>NZ_FMZX01000119.1 GCF_900101615.1 Belnapia rosea
GCTGGGCCAAGAAGTCCGCCAACTACCTCGCGCTGCTCCACCTCGCGCTCGCCATCATCACCTGGCGACATGCCCTGCCGGGATAGGTTCTTAGCTCAATGCTGCCTGCGCCCGGCTCGAGCAGCAGGCCCGCGCCGAGGCGGAGGCGGCCCGGCCGGACTACGAGGCCAAACGGGCCGCTTACGAGGCCAAGACTGGCCGCCGCGGCCGCCCGCCCAAGCCGCCCGAGGACGATCCGCCGCCCGGGCGCCAGTCCAACCTGACCAACCCCGACAGCGCGCTGATGCGTCGCTCCGACGCCCATGAGTACCGCCAGGCTTACAATGCCCAAGCTGTTGTCTGCGCCGAGGGCTCACAGCTGATCCTCGCCACCGGCGTCGTCGCCACCTCCGCCGATGCGCCGAGCTTTGCCGCAACCCTCCTCGGCATGGAGCAGGGCATTGGCCTGCCGCAGACCGTCCTCGCCGACACCGGCTTCGCCTCAGGCGAGGCAGTCGCCGCCCTTCAGGCGCACGGGATCGAGCCGCTGGTCGCCATCGGCCGCACCCAGCCGCACCGACCCTACGACTTCCGGCCGCCACCCCAGCCCAAGACGCCACGCCACATCACCGAGCCCTGGCGCCTCGCCATGCTGGCCAAACTCGGAACCCCTGATGCCAAAGCCCGCTACGCCCGTCGCAAGCAGACCGTCGAGCCCGTCTTCGGCATCATCAAGTCAGCCCTCGGCTTCACCCGCTTCCACCTCCGCGGTCTCGCCAAGGTCACCAGCGAATGGACCCTCGTCGCCCTCGCCTACAACTGCCGTAGGCTGCATCGCCTGCGGCCAGCCGCCTGATCCACAATCCAACGAACCCGTCGCCAGCAAACCCAAACCCGACAGGCTGCTAGCGCTCGGGGTCCGTCACGCGATAGGCAAACACCGCCGCGCCATGCGCCGCCTGGGCCTCCGCTGAATCGCCCCGTGTTTGCCGGAGGCCCCAAGTGTTGAGAGGATGGGGCTATGACCAAGAAGACGTCGAACCGCTTTTCGCCTGAGGTCCGG
>NZ_FMZX01000118.1 GCF_900101615.1 Belnapia rosea
ATCAGCTCCGTCTTGCTTAGCCGCTCAAGCTCGTCCCGCTGCATGCCAGCATCGAATCAGCCAACCCACTCCAGCGCAAGGGGGTGGGTAATTACTGACAGGATCCCGGCATCCCCGGCCGATTGTTGGTACGCGACAAAGTTGGAATTCGGTGGTGCCCGTTTGTGGGCAGCAATTGCGATGCTCCGCTGAAAGAGCGGTAGGGAGGCTGCGCCATGACACCAATCACCCGACGCATCCTGCTAGCCGCACCAGCTCTGCTGCCTGATCTAGCGGTCGCACAAGGCTTCCCAAACCGTACTATTACCTGGGTGGTCCCTTTCGCTCCGGGTGGCATCACGGATACCAGTGCCCGCACTTTGGCGCAGCGCATGAGCCAAAGCCTGAATCAGTCGGTTGTGGTGGAGAATCGGCCGGGTGCCGGCGGCACAATAGGGACCGAGGTAGTCGCTCGCAGCGCAGCCGACGGCTATACGATGCTTTACGGCAGCCAGGGGCCGATTGCCGCGGCACCGACGATGTTTCCCGGGCTTCGTTACGATCCGCAGCGTGACCTTGCGCCAGTTCACGGCATAGGCGCATCGCCCCATCTCATCGTCACCTCGCCTGCCCGCCATGGCGATCGCTTAAGAAGTTGGTCAATGTAGCGCGTGGCCGGCCCGATGACTTGACTTACGGTTCGGTCGGCGTCGGCACCTCGCCGCATTTAGCGGCCGAGACACTGCTGCAGGCGACCGACGTCCGTATGGTCCATGCCCCCTACGCCAACGGTACCCAAGGATTGAACGACGTCATTGGCGGGCGTCTCGATGTGATGTGGGATTACCCGTTGACGAGCTTGCCACATGTGCGGGAAGGCCGGCTGCGAGCCTTGGCAGTCACCGACAGCCAGCGGGTGGCGCTGGCAGGCGAGGTTCCGACGGTTGCTGAAGCCGGGCTCCCGGGCGCCGAGTTCGTACCGTGGGCCGGACTTTTCGTTCCAGCACGCACGTCTACCATGGTCGTGGTGGTCCTGCCCCCAACTCTGGTCCGAGGGCTACGCAAGTTCTCGGGCTGGT
>NZ_FMZX01000116.1 GCF_900101615.1 Belnapia rosea
TGAGCATCCGGGCAGGGCCGGACGCGGGCATAATCCCGCTTGAATGTGCGGACGAAGGCCTCGGCCATACCGTTGCTCTGCGGGCTCTGGAGTGGGGTGGTTCTGGGGAGCATGCCGAGGCTGCTGGCGAACCGCTGGGTCTCTCGGGCGACGTAGCAACTGCCGTTGTCGCTGAGCCACTCGATGGCACTGGGCAGGCGGTTGACGAGGCCAAACCGGCGCTCGACGGCTTCGACCATCATGTCCCGCACGTGCTCAGAGGTGATGCCGCCGGTGGTGCCGACATAGGTGATGGCCTCCCGGTCGCAGCAGTCAAGGGTGAACGCCACCCGGACGCGCTCGCCGTTATCGCAGGCGATCTCGAAGCCGTCCGAGCACCAGCGGGTGTTGCGGGCCTCGACGGCGACGCGACCGTCGTGGCGGCGCTCCACCCCGCCCACATGGCGGGTCAGGAGGAGGTTGTGGGCTTTCATGACGCGCCAGACGCGTTTGTGGTTCGGAAGAGGCCAGCCTTCCAATTCCGCTTGCTGGCGCAGGAGAGCATGGACCCGCCGGTAGCCGTAGGTCGGCAACTCGGCGATCAGCTCCTTGATGCGGGCCAGGAGGTCGTGCTCCGGCAGGGGCGGTCTACCTCGTCGTCCGGGCGGTGCAGGTCTGGCCGATAGAGCGAGGCCGGATCGGGCGACGCCAAGGGCTTCGGCGACCGCCTTCACCGCGAACCATCCCTTGCCAGCAAGGGCGTGCGCAGCAGCAATCTTTTTTGGGTTCGACCTGCTGCAAGGCTTCTTTGAGGATCTCAGCTTCCAGCGTCTTCTTGCCCAGCAGCCGATGGAGCTCACGAACCTGCTGCTGCAGCGCCCGGTGCTCGGAGGCAGGCACCACCTCCTCACCCGCAGCCGCTGCGGTGTAGGCCCCCTCGGCCGCCAAGCGGCGCCAGGAGAAGAGCTGGTTCGGGTTCACCCCGTGCTGGCGGGCCACCGAGCTCACCGAGGCGCCTGGCGCGTAGGTCTCCTCGACCATGCGCACCTTCTCGGCCGCCGACCATCTCCGGCGGCGCTGGACGGAGGTGATGACCTCCACCTTGGGCGAAGGATCAGTCATAGACACAGTCATACGCCTACCCCTTGCGGAAGTGCGAGACCGTGTCCGGGCATTAAGGGGGTAGACTCA
>NZ_FMZX01000115.1 GCF_900101615.1 Belnapia rosea
TAGGAGGCCGCGACCGTAATGGTGGTGGCCATCGTGATGGTCCTGGCTAGGGTTGGGTTGCTGAGACCGACAACCCCTGAACCATGGACCAGCCACGATGACCGACGAGACGATGGCCCTTCGGGGTCTTTTGGAGAAGTCTGCCGAGTCGTCCTTCCTGCGCGAGATGATCGGCTTCGCCGCTGAGCGGCTCATGGAGCTGGAGGTGGACGAGCTGACCGGCGCCGCGCATGGCGAGCGCAGCTCCGACCGGCTGGTGCAGCGCAACGGCTACCGGGACCGCGACTGGCAGACCCGGGCCGGCACCGTCGAGCTCGTTGGACGCAGTGCGTCCAACCCCGAAGCTCAGGCGTGGCTCCTGTTTCCCGGGTTTCCTGGAGCCCCGCAGGACCGCCGAGAAGGCGCTGACGGCGGTGATCCAGGAGGCCTATGTCCAGGGGCATCTCGACCTGCTCGGTCGATGACCTGGTCCGCGCCAGGGGCCTGGAGGGCGTCTCCAAGAGCCAGGTTTCGCGGCTCTGCGCCGAGATCGACGAGCGGGTCGGCGGCTTCCTCTGCCGCCCGATCGAGGGCGACTGGCCCTACCTGTGGCTCGACGCCACCTACGTGAAGGTCCGCGAGGCGGGCCGCATCGTGACCATCGCGGTCGGCGTCAATGGCGACGGCCGGCGCGAGGTGCTCGGCATGGCGGTCGGCGCCTCCGAGGCGGAGACCTCCTGGCTGGACTTCCTGCGCTCCCTGGCACGGCGCGGGCTGCGGGGCGTCAAGCTGGTCATCTCCGATGCGCATGAAGGGCTCAAGGCCGCGGTGACCAAGGTGCTGCGGGCCATCTGGCAGCGGTGCCGCGTGCATTTCGGCCGCACCGCTTTGGCCCATGCCGGGAAGACCCAGCGCCGCATCGTCTCGGCTTGGATCGGCACCGCCTACGCCCAGGAAGACGCCGCAGCTGCCCATACCCAATGGCGGACCGTGGCCGACCAACTCCGTCCCAAGGTGCCCAAGCTCGCTGCCCTGATGGACGCCGCCGAGGAGGATGTCCTCGCCTACATGCGCTTCCCCGCCGCGCATCGAGCCTGGGCCACCCAGCGAGCCCGCTACATGACTCCGGAGACCATCGGCACCATCAGCGGTACTGCCCCGGTCAGCCTGCCAGCCCTGGCATCCTGACGAGGCAGACCAGCCCGCCCAGGAGCACCGCTCCTACACCACGTCCAGGGACACGACC
>NZ_FMZX01000112.1 GCF_900101615.1 Belnapia rosea
CTGAATCGCCCCGTGTTTGCCGGAGGCCCCAAGTGTTGAGAGGATGGGGCTATGACCAAGAAGACGTCGAACCGCTTTTCGCCTGAGGTCCGGCAGCGGGCGGTGCGGATGGTACTGGACCACGGGGGCGACCACGCGTCGCAGTGGGCCGCGATCGGCTCGATCGCGGCCAAGATCGGGTGCACGGCCGAGACGCTCCGGAAGTGGGTACGGCAGGGCGAGCGCGATGCGGGCCAGCGGCCTGGCGCGACGACGGAGGAGCGGGGGCGGATCAAAGCGCTGGAGCGCGAGAACCGCGAGCTGCGGCAGGCCAACGAGATCCTGCGGAAGGCATCGGCCTATTTTGCGATGGCGGAGCTCGACCGCCGCTCGAAGCCATGATCGCCTTCATCGACGATCACCGTGAGGTCTACGGTGTCGAGCCGATCTGCAGGGTGCTGCCGATCGCCCCACTGGCCTACCGCGCTCATGTCGCGGGACGTGCTGATCCGGCCAAGAGGTCGCTTCGCGCCCGGCAGGACCTGGCGCTCATGGGGCAGATCCGGCGGGTGCATGAGGCCAACTTCGAGGTCTATGGCGCCCGCAAGGTTTGGCGGCAGCTTGGCCGCGATGGTGTCGCGGTGGCCCGCTGCACGGTGGAACGCCTGATGCGACGAATGGGGCTTCGTGGCGCCGTGCGGGGCAAGGAGACCAGGACCACGATCGCTGACAAGGCCTTGCCTTGCCCGGCCGACAAGGTGAACCGGCACTTCCGGGCGCCGCGTCCGAATGTCCTGTGGGTGTCGGATTTCACCTGCGTGGCGACCTGGCAGGGCTTCGTGTACGCGGCCTTCATCATCGACGTCTTCGCCCGCCGTATTGTCGGCTGGCGGGTGTCGCGCACGGCCCATGCCTCCTTCGTCCTCGATGCCCTGGAGCAGGCGCTGCATGAGCGCCGTCCGGTGAGGGGCGACCTCGTGCATCATAGCGATCGCGGAGGTCAATGTCTCAGCATTCGGTACACCGAGCGCCTCATCGACGCTGGTATCGAGCCCTCCGTCGGCAGCGTTGGCGACAGCTACGACAACGCCCTCGCCGAGACGATCAACGGCCCGTTCAAGACCGAAGTGATCCGGCGGCGCGGGCCGTGGCGCTCGCTGGAGGCCGTCGAATACGCCACCCTCGACTGGGTGGACTGGTACAACAACCGCCGCCTCCTCGAGCCGATCGGCAATAGGCCGCCCGCCGAGGCCGAGGCACGCTATTATGCCAAGCTCAAGCCAGCCGCCCTGGCGGCCTGACTCAAGCCAACCAGCCTCCGGCAAAACCGGGGCGGTTCAC
>NZ_FMZX01000111.1 GCF_900101615.1 Belnapia rosea
GTGCGCCGGATCGACGCGATCTTTGCCGCCGAGCGCGCCATCAATGGCCTGCCTGCCGAGCAGCGCCTGGCCGTGCGGGGGCAGCAGATCGCCCCGCTCGTCGCCGAGCTCGAGACCTGGATGCGCGAGCAGCGTGCCCGCATGTCCCGACATGCCGAAGTCGGCAAGGCCATGGACTACATGCTGACCCGGTGGGAGGCCTTCTGTCGGTTTCTCACCGACGGCAGGATCTGTTTGACGAACAATGCGGCGGAGCGCGAGCTGCGCGGCGTGGCGCTTGGCAGAAAGGCCTGGATGTTCGCCGGCAGCGACCGTGGCGGCGAGCGCGCCGCCGCCATGTACTCGCTGATCGCCACCGCCAAGCTGAACGACGTCGACCCGCGAGCCTGGCTCGCCGACGTGCTGGCCCGCATCGCCGACCACCCAGCATCCCGCCTGCACGAGCTACTGCCCTGGCATTGGAAGGCAGCGCGAACCGCCAAGACAGCCGACGCCGCCTGACCCTCGCCGCGCCAAGCGCTGCTGCTCAGCGCCCGCGGCCTTGGCCGGATGGGTACGTGGCGCTTGTAGTCATGCGTCATGGTGCCTGCACGACCCCGTTTCAGCGGCAGCCCCGGCTGGGTGCGGTCAAGCGCCTGGATCTGGCTCTTCTCATCCACCGCCAGCACCAACGCCCGATCAGGCGGGTCCATGTACAGTCCGACGATGTCGACCAGCTTCTCGGCAAAGGCCGGATCGTTGGACAGCTTGAAGCAGCGCACCAGGTGCGGTTTCAGCCCGTGCGCTTGCCAGATCTTCTGCACCGAGCTCACCGCGATACCGACCGCCCGGGCTATCGCCCGCGCCGTCCAGTGGGTCGCATCAGACGGCCGCTCCGTCGTGGTCTTGGTGACCACCTGCTGGACCACCGAGGCCGCCAGCGGCTTGCGGCCGGGCGGCCGTGTCTTGTCACGCAGCAGGCCGCCGACCCCTTCAGCCGCGAACCGGGCCTGCCAGCGCCAGACGGTCGGCTTCGACTGCCCAGTCCGGCGCGTGATCTCCATGGTGCCGACGCCTTCACCACTGAGCAACACGATCCGGGCTCGCCACACATGCTTCTGTGGCGTGTTCCGGTCCGCCACCAGCCGCTCCAGTCGCCTCCGATCCTCAGGTGAAAGCTGGATCTCTACTCCGGTCCTCATCAGCACCGGATTGCACATCCCAACCGGCTAGGGAATCCTCTGTCTCGGTCAGAACACTAGGGTCTGTGACCGGACTGTCTGACTAACCGATCTGGCTCCGATCTGGTCTCTGGCCGCGCCACCTTGGAAGGTCTTGAGGCTT
>NZ_FMZX01000107.1 GCF_900101615.1 Belnapia rosea
AGCACCTCATAGGCAGCCAGCATGCGCTCCAGCCAGTCCGGCGCGGCGAAGGCATCATCGTCCAGATAGACGATGATCGGCGCTCGGGCCTCGGCACTGGCGACATTGCGGGCATTCGACAGGCCCGGCTTGTCGGCATGCATCCAGCGGAGGTTGTCGATCCCGGCATAGGCCCCCGCCGCCTCGGCCGAGCGGGCCGGGTCGGGCGTGTTGTCGACGACGAGGATCTCGAAACGGTCGGCGGGAAGGCTCTGCTGCTGCAGCCGGGCGACCGAGCGCGCCAGCATGTCGTAGCGGTCATAGGTACAGATCGCCACCGTCGCCGCCGGCCCTGACGTGGCGGGCGCGCTGGTGACCGAGGCCGGACGGCGAGCCGCTCGGCGGCGGGTCGGCTGCTTCATGGGATCCTCCAGCGGGTTTTGTCAGGTCTCGCGCCAGTAGGGCCGTTTTGCCGGCCGGGGCTGGGCTGGTAGGCTCCGGGTTAGCTGAGCGGGAAGTGGCAATGGAGTGTGTGGCCTGTGGCTCGGCTGCTGTGACGGAGCGGCCGGAGCGTACCGCCCGGGGCTACCGCCGGTTCCGCTGCCGAGACTGCGGCAGGCAGTACAATGAGCGCTCCGGCACCGTGCTGAACCATGCACAGTACCCGTCGGACGTGATTGCGCTGGTGGTGCTGTGGCGGCTGCGCTACCGGCTGACCCTGCGCGACTTGGTTGAGATGCTTCTCCAGCGCGGCATCGTGTTTAGCCACGAGACTGTCCGCGGCTGGGAGGCGAAGCTCGCGCCGGTGCTGGCCGACGAGCTTCGTCGACGCCGGCATGGCAGGGGCGGCACCCGCGGCCGACGCTGGCACGTGGATGAGACGTATCTGAAGGTCAATGGCCGGTGGGCCTACCTGTACCGAGCCATCGACCGCGACGGCAACCTTGTCGACACCATGCTTAGCGAGTACCGCGACATGGCGGCCGCCCAGGCTTTCTTCCGCTCAACCAAAGCCGTCACGGGTGTGACACCCGACCAGGTCACCACAGACGGGCACGGTTCCTACCCGCGGGCGATCCGCAGCACGCTCGGCCGCAGTGTCGAACACCGGACCAGCGTCTACAAAAATAACAGAATGGAGCAAGACCACCGGGGCGTGAAAGGGCGCACGCGATGTATGCAGGGTTTCAAGAGCTTCGCGTCAGCGGAGCGGTTCTGCCGAAGCTATGACGAGCTCCGCAACTTCCTTCGCCCCGGTGTTGCGACGATCACCTGAATCCACCTAGGAGGCCGCGACCGTAATGGTGGTGGCCATCGTGATGGTCCTGGCTAGGGTTGGGTTGCTGAGACCGACAACCCCTGAACCATGGACCAGCCA
>NZ_FMZX01000108.1 GCF_900101615.1 Belnapia rosea
CTGTGAGGCGTGGAACAAGCTCATCGCCGAGGCCGGTCGCATCCAGTCGCTGACAGACTTCGAATGGGCGCGACAGGTCAATCCATAAGCAGCTTGGTATTACCTCAAGGTTCGAGGCCGGTGGTGCTACTTGTATCGTGCCATAGACCGTAATGGTGACCTCGTGGACACCATGCTGAGCGAGCACCGGGACATGGCGGCGGCCCAAGCCTTCTTCCGCTCGGCGAAGGCGGCCACCGGCCAAGTCCCCGACCAGGTGACCACGGACGGGCATGGCTCCTACCCACGAGCCATCCGATCGACGCTCGGCCGGCGGGTTGTCCATCGCACCAGCGCTTACAAGAATAATAAGCTGGAACAAGATCATCGCGGCGTTAAAGGCCGCATTCGATGTATGCGTGGCTTCAAGAGCTTCGCTTCCGCCGAGCGATTCTGTCGAAGCCATGACGAGCTTCGCAACCACCTCCGCCCTCGCACCCGCCACAACCAACCTACCTCCGCCAGCCGGCGCCGCCTGCTTCACCTCCGTCGCGCCACTTCTGTACTCGCAGTCCTGGAAGCCGCGTAGCTTGAACTCATCCAGCAGTTCGGGTCGTCAGGTTTGGCATGAGAGCTGACAGAACCGTCGCCCTCACCTACGTCAGTGTCGTGGATAGGCCGGAACGCTTCGCCAAATCCTCAAGCGTCGGCGCCTACCTTGGCCTGACACCAAGGCGCTATCAGTCCGGCGAGGAGGACTACACCGGCCACATCTTGCGCTGCGGCGACAAGCTGCTACGGACCTCTACGAGGCGGCGGGGATCATCCTCCACCGGGTCTCGCGCTGGTCAGCGCTGAAGGCCTGGGGGACGCGGCTGGCCAAGCGGACCGGCACCAAGAAAGCCACCGTCGCCGTGGCGCGGAAGCTCTCGGTCATCCTCCACAGGATGCTGGGCGACGGCAGCGAGTTCCGTTAGGTGGCCAAGGAGGCACAGGTGGCCTGAGCCAGATAGAGCAAAGGCACGAGATCCGCTGGCAACGGCGGAAGGGTGTCCCTGTCGGGACGGGGTTCCGGCCATCGCGTGTGCACTGTTGCGGCCCCACTCCATCCTGAGCGGGCGACCGCGTACTTGACATCACGAGGCCGGAGCTTCCGACACCATCATGCGTCGGCGCACGCCAACCGCGAAGAGAACCATGACCCGGCAGGGGTGCCCATCGTCGCTGCGCAGAGGACAACGGAGGGCTTGATCTCCACGCCCGCCATAAGTGTCCGTCCGGGAACAATGTGGGCCAAATCAAGCGACTACCGAAGCAGCGTAGTGGCGGCCACCATTCCACCCATCCGCTTCAGCGCAGT
>NZ_FMZX01000103.1 GCF_900101615.1 Belnapia rosea
ACATCCGTTCAGATAACGGCCCCGAGTTCGTGGCCAAGGCGGTGCAGGGCTGGATCGCGGCGGTCGGCGCCAAGACGGCCTACATCGCCCCGGGCGGGTCTGTCGGAAAGTTTGTGTTTGGGGCGGTACGATGCTGCTGAAGGAGCCATCGCATGCCGCGACGCAAACAGCCTGCCATCCCGGATGAGTTGCTGGACCAGCTCCTGGGCGGGTCTGATCCTCGAACCGCTCTGGCCGAGGGCGGCCTGCTGGACGATCTCAAGAAGGCCCTCGCTGAGCGGGCGCTGAACGCCGAGCTGGACCACCACCTCGAGGGCGGTGAGCCGGACGGGCGCGCCAACGGCCGGAATGGCTACAGCGCCAAGAGCGTGCTCACCAACACCGCCAAGCTCGATCTGCAGATACCACGCGACCGGCTATCGACCTTCGACCCGCAGCTCATCGCCAAGTACCAGCGGCGCTTCCCCGGCTTCGACGACAAGATCGTGTCGATGTATGCGAGAGGGATGAGCACCCGCGAGATCCAGGGACACCTGCGCGAGCTCTACGGCCTTGAGGTCTCGCCTGACCTGGTCAGCGCGGTGACCGATGCCGTGCTGGATGAGGTCACCGAATGGCAGAACCGGCCGCTCGAGGCGCTCTACCCGCTGGTCTTTCTCGATGCAATCCGGGTCAAGGTCCGCGACGAGGGTACGGTCCGGAACAAGGCGGTCTATGTCGCGCTCGGCGTTCGGGCGGACGGCACCAAGGAGGTCCTCGGTCTCTGGATCGAGCAGACCGAGGGCGCCAAGTTCTGGCTCAGGGTCATGAACGAGCTCAAGGACCGCGGCGTGGCCGACATCCTGATCGCCGTCGTCGACGGGCTGAAGGGCTTCCCCGAGGCGATCAGCGCGGTGTTCCCGAAGACGCAAGTCCAGGCCTGCGTCGTTCATCTGATTCGTCGATCCCTCGACTTCGTCTCCTACAAGGACCGCAAGGAGGTCGCGGCGGCGCTGAAGGAGATCTACCGTGCCCGCACCGCTGAACTGGGCGAGGCCGCGCTGGAAGCCTTCAACGAAGGCCCGTGGGGCCGCAAATACCCCGTCATCGCCCAGACCTGGCGCCGGCACTGGCCGGAGGTAATCCCGTTCTACGCATTCCCCGCTGAAGTACGCCGGATCATCTACACCACCAACGCTATAGAGTCGCTCAATGCCAAGCTGCGCCGTGCGGTGCGAGCGCGCGGCCACTTCCCACACGATGACGCCGCGCTGAAGCTGCTCTTTCTCGTGTTGAACCGCGCATCCAAAGATTGGAAGATGCCGCAGAAGGAGTGGAGCGCTGCCAAGGCACAGTTCGCCATCCTCTTCCAGGACCGCTTTGCCGTCACCTGATCAACGCCGCCCCACACAAAATTCCTGACAGTCTCCCCCGGGCAGCCCGTGGGAGAATGGCTACGTGGAGTCGTTCAACGCCCGGCTACGCGACGAGCTGCTGGACGGCGAGATCTTCTACAGCCTACGC
>NZ_FMZX01000102.1 GCF_900101615.1 Belnapia rosea
TCTATCGGGCGATTAGGACCGCTCGGCTGCGTCGGTTACCCGACTTCGACCTGCGGCCTATCGACGTGATGGTCTATCACGGCCCTCGAGGGAGACCTCGTTTGGAGGGGGGTTTCCTGCTTAGATGCCTTCAGCAGTTATCCCGTCCGGACTTAGCTACCCAGCGATGCGGCGGGCGCCACAACTGGTACACCAGAGGTACGTCCATCCCGGTCCTCTCGTACTAGGGACAGATCCTCGCAAGTCTCCTGCACCCACGGCAGATAGGGACCGAACTGTCTCACGACGTTCTAAACCCAGCTCACGTACCGCTTTAATCGGCGAACAGCCGAACCCTTGGGACCTGCTCCAGCCCCGGGATGCGATGAGCCGACATCGAGGTGCCAAACCTCCCCGTCGATGTGGACTCTTGGGGGAGATCAGCCTGTTATCCCTAGAGTACCTTTTATCCGTTGAGCGATGGCCCTTCCACGCGGGACCACCGGATCACTAAGGCCGACTTTCGTCTCTGTTCGCGCTGTCGCGCTCACAGTCAGGCGGGCTTGTGCCTTTGCACTCAACAGCCGATGTCCGACCGGCTTGAGCCCACCATCGCGCGCCTCCGTTACCATTTGGGAGGCGACCGCCCCAGTCAAACTGCCCACCACGCAGGGTCCTGGCCCCGGTTAACGGGGCTCAGTTAGACGCCAGAAAGGCACAGGGTGGTATTTCAAGGTTGCCTCCACCAAGGCTAGCGCCCCGGCTTCATTGGCTCCCACCTATCCTACACAGTCCCTTCCTGGCGCCACTGCGAAGTTGCAGTAAAGGTTCATAGGGTCTTTCCGTCTAACCGCGGGTACCCCGCATCTTCACGGGGAATTCAATTTCGCTGAGCCCATGCTGGAGACAGTGGGGAGGTCGTTACGCCATTCGTGCAGGTCGGAACTTACCCGACAAGGAATTTCGCTACCTTAGGACCGTTATAGTTACGGCCGCCGTTTACCGGGGCTTCGGTTCGATGCTTGCACATCTCCCCTTGACCTTCCGGCACCGGGCAGGCGTCAGACCCTATACGTCATCTCTCGATTTCGCAGAGCCCTGTGTTTTTACTAAACAGTCGCCACCCCCTGGTTTGTGTCACCCAACCCTGCTTGCGCAAGATTGGGTCTCGCTTATCCCGAAGTTACGCGAGCAATTTGCCTAGTTCCTTCAGCATGGTTCTCTCAAGCGCCTTGGTATGCTCTACCAGTCCACCTGTGTCGGTTTAGGGTACGGTCCATAATGCCAGTGCTATTTCCCGAGCCGATCCAGCTGCACACCCAATCCAGTAAGGGCATACAGAACTTCACGGCTGTCACATCTGGCGGGCCAGGGAATGTTCACCCTGTTTCCATCGGCTACGGCTGTCGCCCTCGCCTTAGGGGCCGGCTCACCCTGCGCGGATTAGCCTTGCGCAGGAACCCTTGGACTTTCGGCGGGAGAGTTTCTCACTCTCCTTGTCGCTACTCATGTCCGCATTCGCACTTCCCATACCTCCACGGCCCCTCGCAGGTACCGCTTC
>NZ_FMZX01000101.1 GCF_900101615.1 Belnapia rosea
CGGACACGCCGCCTCTTGGTCTTCAGATCAGCCCTTCTCGCCATCCCTGGCAGATAGTGATCAGGCGGGAAGCTGCCTACCGAGATACGCTCTTAAGTTTCGGGAGGCAGGCATGAGCGGTGGTTTGCCGGATCTGGACATCTGGCTGGAGCCGTTCCTGGCGGCGGTCGGGCACAAGAAGCGGCGGCTCTGGGCGCCGCTTTACCTGCGCGGGCTGCTAGGGCCGAGCGAGCGCAAGAGCCTGCAGCCGATGGCGGCGTCTTTGGGGCTGTCTGGCCACGATCAGCTGCAGCACTTCGTCGCCAGTCCGGCCTGGGATGACGCGCCGCTCTGGCAGGTGCTGGCTGAGCAGGCGGACCGGCTGGTGGGCGGGTCGCGGGCGGCGCTGGTGATCGACGACACGGCGCTGCCGAAGAAGGGCTCGCTCTCGGTCGGAGTTGAGCGGCAGTACTGCGGCCAGCTGGGCAAGCGGGCCAACTGCCAGGCGCTGGTCTCGCTGACCCTGGCTAGCGCGGAGGTGCCCGTCCCAATCGGCCTGCGCCTGTTCTTGCCCGAGGACTGGGTGGATGACCCGGAGCGCTGCGCGGCGGCCGGCGTGCCGGAGGACGAGGTGGTGGCCCGCAGCAAGGGCGCGATTGCGCTGACCGAGCTGGACCGGCTCACCACGGCCCGGGTGCGGTTTGGCCTGGTGCTGGCCGATGCTGGCTATGGCGCGAGTGCGGCGTTCCGGGCCGGCTTGAGCGAGCGGGGCCTGACCTGGGCGGTGGGCATCCCGCGCAACCAGAAGGTCTACGACGCTGATGTTCAGCTGGTCCCGCCCGGCGGGCGCAAGCGGCGCCCGGTGCCGGACCGGGAACCCGAGGACGCGGAGGCGGTGCTCGCCAACCAGTCCTGGCGCCGGGTGACCTGGCGGCAGGGTAGCAAGGGCCCGCTCGCCGCCCGCTTTGCCGCCACCCGCATCCGGGTCGGTGACGGCGCGGTCTGGGCCAACAACCGGCATCTGCCGGGCGATGAGGTCTGGCTGGTGGGCGAATGGCGCTCGAGCGGCGAGCGCAAATACTACCTGTCCAACCTGCCGCCCCGGACCTCGCTCCGCGCCCTGGCCGCGGCCATTAAGGCGCGTTGGGTCTGCGAGCAGGCGCATCAGCAGCTGAAGCAAGAGCTGGGCTTGGGCCACTTCGAGGGGCGGTTCTGGACCGGCTTGCACCGACACGCGCTGATGACCTGCATCGCCTTTGCCTGGCTGCAGCACCTCCGCCTCGCCGGGCAGCGCCCGACGGGGTCGGGGAAAAATGCCGGGTTAGGTTCCGGGACCGCCACCATCGCCGAGCCTGCCAGCTCTGCGCCGAGCTATCATGGCGCGGCTGCTCACCGACCTGATCACGCCAATCCGATGCCCGCACTGCAGGCGCAAGCTCAGACCACCGCCTGATTTCAGACTGCCCAGGTAGTGCTAAGGTCTGTTAGAGCTTGAATGCTGTTGCCATATTTTGGGGCATGACGGATAGGAACGGGTGCGAGGTTTTCACCGACGCGACGTGGGCGATC
>NZ_FMZX01000100.1 GCF_900101615.1 Belnapia rosea
GCTTCGCCCATCTTGCTGCCACCATGATCAACTTGCGCACCACTGAGTTCGGTCACAGACCCTAGTCGATCAGCTTGCGGCTGCGCTCGGAGGAGGCGCCGAACCTGTCATGCTTGAGCTTGGCGATGAGCAGCTTGAGGTGCGCGACCATCGCCTCGGCGCCGGTGGCCCGCGCCTCCGCCTCCTGCCGCGCCAGCTCCGCGGCGGCGAGAGCGGCGCGCAGGGCCACGATGTCGTCGGCAGTGCTGTTCGGCTCAGGCGTCACGGTGGAGATCGAATCACACTCCACCCATGGCAGGAAGTGGAAAACTGCCGCGGCGGCAGCCTAGCCGGCGACCTCAGGCCGCCAGGTACGTTGTGGGTTCCGCCAGTCGATTCCGTCCAACATATAGGCCAGCTGCGCCCCCGAGATCGCCACACTGCCATCCGCCGGCGACGGCCAGATGAAGCGCCCCCGTTCCAACCTCTTGGCGTAAAGCGACATGCCAAGCCCATCGTGCCAGACAATCTTGACCAGGTCGCCGCGGCGACCCCGGAACACGTAGAGATCGCCGGCATAGGGATCGCGCCCGAGCGCCTGCTGCACCTGCAGCGCCAGGCCATTCATGCCGCGCCGCATGTCGGTATGGCCAACCGCCAACTAGACCCGGACGCCGGCCGGAACCGGGATCATCCGCGCAGCGCCGACAGCAGGCGACGCAGGGCCGGGGCGCCGATTGTCTCGGGAACCCGCAGGGCCGTCCCGTCCGGCAGCACGATTTCGATCTGCGATGCCTCGCGGCCAGAGCCAGCCTCGCACGGTGCCGGTGAACGAGGTGAAGCCGCCGACGACGACCCTGACATCACCACCGGCTCCGGCATGATCTGCACCGGCAGGAACACTGGCGCCTGCTCCGCCACCAGCGTGCCTGCTCGGACCTGCTTGCGCCACATCCACAGCACGCTCCGGCTCACCTCGTGCCGACGTGCCACATCCGCAAAGCGGGCCCCAGGGCGCTCAGCCTCAGCCACGATCCGCAACTTGTCCTCAACCCGCCACTGCCGTCGGCGCTCGACCCCGTTGATGATCTCCATGCCGCCAACCCGCTCCGTCCATAGCAACACTCTTACAAGCGTCCATAAGATCAGAAGACAGGTTCACCTACGCGCCGGAAGGCGGCCCTCAGCGGATGCGTACGCCGCTTCGGCATCACCGCCCGGCAGTTCAGCGGCGTGCGCTTTGATCTCGACCACGCCGTGGAAGGCTGGCGCGGCACTGTGGAGTTCCGGATCCAGACGCTTCAGGGCGCGATCGAGGGCACCGAGCTGCGCATCGCCACCCTGGGACGCAAGATCGATCAGGCCAAAACAGAGCGTGGCCGAACCGCTCCTCCATGGAGCTAGTTCGAACTGACCGACCAAACCCGTGACACCCTACTGGCATGGCTGGAGCTCCGAGGTGGCGCGCTGGACGACTTTGTGTTCCTAAGAACCTATCCCGGTAGGGCATGTCGCCAGGTGATGATGGCGAGCGCGAGGTGGAGCAGCGCGAGGTAGTTGGCGGACTTCTTGGCCCAG
>NZ_FMZX01000099.1 GCF_900101615.1 Belnapia rosea
ACGCGACAAGACACGCCGCAGTTGGATGGGCTTCGCCCATCTTGCTGCCACCATGATCAACTTGCGCACCACTGAGTTCGGTCACAGACCCTAGGTCCGCTTTTGTAGGTATGGAGTCTTCGCGCATGGAGGCGGTGCGTGGCTCCCTCATCTATACCGAGCGACAGTGAATCGCGCTTCTCGGCCTATGTCGAGGCACTTGGCGCGGCCCTCGGCCATAGCGACCGCATCGCGCCTGCCCGGCGCTACTGCGCCGGCCTGCTGCTGCCTGGCGACCGCAAGAGCATCGAGCCGATGGCCGCCCGGGTCGAGCCCGGGCGGGTCCAGGCCACCCACCAGTCGCTGCACCACCTCATCGCCAAGGCCGACTGGTCCGATAGGGCGGTGCTCGCCGCGGTCCGTTCCCGGGTACTGCCCGCGCTCGAGCAGCATGGCCCAATCCAGGCCTGGATCATCGACGACACCGGCTTTCCCAAGAAGGGCACGCAGTCGGTCGGCGTCGCGCGGCAGTATTGCGGCCAGCTCGGCAAACAGGACAATTGCCAGGTTGCCGTCAGCCTTTCGGTCGCCAACGACCACGCCAGCCTGCCAGTGGCCTATCGGCTTTACCTGCCGCAAGCCTGGGCCGAGGATGCCGACCGCCGCGCCAAAGCGGGTGTGCCCGACGATCTGGACTTCGCCACCAAACCGCAGATCGCGCTCGAGCAGATCCGCGCCGCCCAGGCCGACGGCATCCCGCCCGGCATGGTGCTGGCCGATGCGGGCTATGGCGTGGACACCGCCTTCCGCGACGGCATCACCGCCCTTGGCCTGACCTATGTCGTCGGCATCCAGTCCTCCACCAGCCTCTGGCCGCCCGGCCAGGCGCCGCTGCCGGTCAAACCCTGGAGCGGGCGTGGCCGCCCACCCACCCGTGTCAGCCGCAGCGCCGAGCACAAGCCCGTCTCGGCCCGAGACCTCGCCGCGGGGCTGCCCAAGGAGGCCTGGCGCCGGGTGACCTGGCGGCAGGGCACGCATGCCCCACTCGCCTCCCGCTTCGCCGCCGTGCGGGTTCGCCCCGCCCACCGCGACTACAAGGCCGCCACGCCACGGCCCGAGGAATGGTGCCTGATCGAATGGCCACCCGGGGAAGCCGAGCCCACCAAGTTCTGGCTCTCGACGCTGCCCGCCACCATCAGCCGCACCGCGCTGGTCCGTCACGCCATGCAGCGCTGGCGGATCGAACGCGACTATCAGGAGCTGAAACAGGAAATCGGCCTCGGGCACTACGAAGGTCGCGGCTGGCGCGGCTTCCACCATCACGCCAGCCTCTGCATCGCCTCCTACGGCTTCCTGGTCGCCGAAAGGGCGGCGATTCCCCCCCTCAGCCGAGCGCAGCGCCCCACTCATCCAGGCACCTGAGGTTCCCAAGGACTACCGACCAAGAGGAGCCGCCAATCCGGCCTGAGCGCTATGTCGCCAACTCCATCGCCACCATGCGCCTGCACATTGCACGCGCACTCGCCCGTACCCTGCCGCGATGCCCATGCTGCCAATGCCCAGCACCATATCGCTGTTTATGACACAGTAAGATTAATTAGGTCCTCTTATCTCGGCTTTGGCCATTCAGGCTGCGTGGCAAAGGGCATAGGCGATGCTCTCGCGGAGGGCTGGCGAGAGTTTCGCAGCGTCGGCCGACTG
>NZ_FMZX01000098.1 GCF_900101615.1 Belnapia rosea
ATCCGCTTCAGCGCAGTGTTGGACCGCCTTCGGTACGAAAAGTCGGGTCCGAAGAAGCCTGAAATTAGGCCGTTTGTTCCCGGACGGACACTAAGAGAACAATGCCCGCGCGCATCATGCAGGACGATCGGGAGGACGAGCGATGGCGATGTTCGAAATGGTCCTGGCGCTGCTCTTGGGGGCGGCGTTGCTGTCTATGGTCGCCCGATCGGTGGCGGTCCCTTATCCGACACTCCTGGCGCTCGGCGGCGTAGTGCTGGCGCTAGTGCCGGGATTGCCCGACGTCGCGCTGCCGCCCGATCTGATCCTCGCGCTGTTCGTGGCGCGGGTCTTGCTCGACGCCGCGCACGATACGTCGTTTCGAGATCTAAAGCGGAATTGGAAACCCGTGCTGTCGCTGGTGGTTGTCGCGGTCGGGCTGACCACGGCCGCCGTCGCCGTGACCGCGCGCTTCTTTTTGCCGGACATGCCATGGGCCGCGGCGATCGCGCTAGGGGCGTTGCTCGCGCCACCAGATGCCGTCGCCGCGCTGGCGGTCATGCGTCAGGTGACACCCCCGCACCGCATCCGCACAGTGCTGGAAGGTGAAAGCCTGCTTAATGATGCCTCGTCACTGCTCATCTATCGGCTGGCGGTCGGCGCGATGGCATCTGGCGGTCTGAGCGTGGGAGACGCGGCACCGGCCTTCCTGCTCGTAGCCATTGGCAGTGTGGTTGTCGGTTGGCTGTTGGCGAAGCTAACCTCGGACCTGATTCGCCGAGTGAGCGACGCGCCGACGGCGACCATCCTCCAATTCGTGACCACCTTCGGCGTATGGTTGATCGCCGAGCGGTTGCATCTGTCCGAGGTCGTGACTGTAGTAACATTCGGGATCACGGCAGCGCGCAGCTCGACGCTAGCGATGCCAGCCGACGTACGGGTCAGCTCGTTCGCGACATGGGGGACGATGACGTTCGTCCTTAATGTGCTTGCCTTCACGTTGGTCGGGCTCCAGCTGCGTCCCGTCCTGCCGGCGCTGGAAGACGGGCAGAATGCCGCGTGGCTCGGATTCGCGTTGGTGATACTTGGCATCGTGATTGTGGTGCGGCTCGCATGGGTGCTGCTCTACGGCAGTCTGCACCGCGACGACCCATCAATGGCTGGCGCCATGACGCGGCACGAGGGGATGAAGGGGTTTTGTCAGGTCTCGCGCCAGTCGGGTCGTTTGGTCGGCCGGGGCTGGGCTGGTAGGCTCTGGAGGCGGCGGAGCGGGAAGTGGCGATGGAGTGTGTGGCCTGTGGCTCCGCTGCTGTGGCGGAGCGGCCGGAGCGTACCGCCCGGGGCTACCGCCGGTTCCGCTGCCGAGACTGCGGCAAGCAGTACAACGAGCGCAGCGCCGGGCTGCTGAACCATACCCAGTACCCATCCGACGTCATCGCCCTCGTGGTGCTGTGGCGGCTGCGCTACCGCCTGACCCTGCGGGATCTGGGCGAGATGTTCCTCCAGCGCGGCCTCGTATTCAGCCATGAGGCTGTGCGCGACTGGGAGGCGAAGCTCGCACCGGTGCTGGCTGACGAACTCCGCCGACGCCGGCACGGCAAGGGCGGCACCCGCGGGCGGCACTGGCATGTTGACGAGACCTATTTGAAAGTTCGTGGACGCTGGGCGTATCTGTACCGAGGGCACTGCCAAGTTGTTCAAGCAGGTGTCGCGCTGGATCGTGCGACTTGATGGCGTGCAGGATCACCCTGCGATCTGGACGCAGGTCTCCTCGCG
>NZ_FMZX01000097.1 GCF_900101615.1 Belnapia rosea
CTCGCGCCGAACACTAGCGTATTCGGCACGATCCTGACGACTGTCACGGCCTGACCGCTACGCCGCAGAAGTCAGAGAGGGGGTGGGGAATTACTCCTGTCACGCTGAGCACGATTGCCGTGCTGCCGCTCCTCAGCATGATCGCCGAGGATCCCTCCACGTAAGTGCTTTGACGGATCGCCACAGGCGGTGGACCACAAGCCCCGGTCAGCCTACCGTCGGATCAGTCCCGTTTGGTGCGTTGGCACCAGGGTGCCTCCTGTTTAAGGCGGTTAGGATGCAACACCCGCCCACGCTTCTCCAGCGACGCCGCAGACGCGACGAGCCAGCCGCGTGACCTGGCTACTGTTGCTCATCGTCTGGCTCTGCTGGGGGCTCAGCTATCCATTCATGGCCTGGACGCTGGAGGCCGTGGACCTGATCACCGCCCGCCTGCTGGCCAATGCCGGTGCCGGGACTCTGCTGCTATTGCTCTGCCTGCGTGTCCCAGGCCGGCGCATCCTGCTCTACCGGGATGAATGGTACGGCGTGCTCACACTCAGCCTGATGATCATGGTGGTCTTCCCCTTCGCGCTGATCGCCGGCGTGATGTTGATCGGGCCGGGGCAGGCTGCCATCCTGAACTACACCATGCCGCTCTGGGCCTCGGTGCTCGCGGTGCCAGTGCTGAGGGAGCGGCTGGACCGCCGCACCCTGATGGCACTCGGCCTCGGGCTCGCCGCCGTGCTGCTGGTGCTGGCCGGCACCACGGGGCCCGAGGGCGCGAGCGGCCTTGGCGTGGCGCTAGGTCTAGCGGCGGGTGCCACCTTCGGCGCCGGCACGGTGCTCAGCAAGAAGTTGCGCTTCCGCAGCCCCGTGCTTCTGATCACCGCGTGGCAGCTGCTGCTGGGAACCCCGCCAGCCATTGCCGTGTGGCTGGTGCTGCACGACCACACCTACCTGCACCCGGATGCGGGGCGCGGGTTGTTCGGCCTTTTCTACATGGTCGTCTTCGCCAATGCGCTGGCCTACGCCGCCTGGTTTCCTGTGGTGGGGCGGCTGAAGGCCAGCGTCGCCAGCCTCTCCCTACTGGTGGTGCCCTGCATCGGCGTCGCCAGCAGCGCGGTCCTCGTGCAGCGTGCGTTTGGCCCCTATGACGTGGCGGCCCTGGCCTGCGTGCTGGGTGCGATCGCCCTGGTGGTCCGGCGGCCCAAGGCACCGCGAGCAGTGGAGACGCATCAGCAGGCCGACTGAGCGGTGTCTGTAGTCCTGCCAAACACAAGGGTGCCGTCGATATGGACGTGGATGGCCTATCGGGGCTCCACAACGGGAGAGAGCTTGGGGGCGGAGAAAGGGCATTTGCCCACGGCTTCGACCGGCAGGCGGTCGCCATGCTGAATAAGGTGCCGGTATCCCGTCCGAAAGTCGTGTAATCTCAATGCAGTAAAGCTTGAGGGTTAAATCGCCCTACCCTCAAGCTGCAGAGACTCTCCGGCATTCCGGAGACAAAACCCGGCTCCGTTCCGCAGTCAAACCATCAAGGTTGCCGCAGAAACCCCGGCCAAACCTGCGCCTCAGCGCGGTGGTCCGGTTAGGAGAGACAGGTTGTGTGGAGGCCGACTGGAGCAGCGGTGGGAACTGGGGAATGAAAGTCTCTGGGCAACGGGCAACGGGGAGTCAGCGGATGGACAGGAAGCGATAGCCATGGGTGAAGGTATGGTTAACCACGACGGCCCTGGTCGGTAATTACCCACCCCCCTTGCGCGGGAGTGGGTTGGCTGATTCGATCCTGGCATGCGACGGGACGAGCTTGAGCACCTGAGCAAGGCAGAGCTGA
>NZ_FMZX01000046.1 GCF_900101615.1 Belnapia rosea
GCCTCGAAGATCACCTCCCACCAGCCGCGCAGACACCAACGCCGCCAGCGGTGATAGACGCTCGACCAGAGACCCAACCCGTCTGGCAGGTCGCGCCACGGCGCGCCGGTTCGGCAAATCCAGAGCGCCGCCTCAACGAAGCGGCGCAGTGCCACGTCATCACGCTTCCAGACAAGGGGGATTTGCTGCATCACCAGCATCAGCGACACCCATTGGGCGTCGTCCAGGCTTGTCCTGGTCATGGCCGCGTTCCTTGAAAGCCTCAAGACCTTCCAAGGTGGCGCGGCCAGAGACCAGATCGGAGCCAGATCGGTTAGTCAGACAGTCCGGTCACAGACCCTAGGCAGGCAGGGTCACAACCCGCCGCCGAAGGCGACGGTTGCGAGGTAGATGCCCCGGAGCTGGAGGCTGAACTCCGCATAGTTGTGCGGCTCGGCGCTCAGGGCGTTAAGGTTGCGCCGGTTCGCCTCGAGCTGGCCAATCACTTCTCCATATTCGCGGCGAGCCTGCGGGTCACCCGCCTTGGTCAGGCCGGCTACCATGTCGGAGACAGCCTGCCAGAACACGCGGCGGCGGAACCATTCCGGCTTGAGGCGACTGGTCGGGATCACGTGGTCCACGGTCATGCGCGGCTCGTAGTAGACATGCTGCATGCCGATCTGCTCGAGCAGGGCCGTCTCGTCATTGCTGAGGAGCGAGGCCGCGCCCTTCCGCCCAAGTGAGGTGTCGAAAACCCCATATTGCTCGAAGACCGCCCGCCGGAACGCCATGTTTGCGCCCACGATCCACTCCCCCTTACGGAGGAAGCGGGGGCGCGAACTCCAGTCGATGCAGGACAGGTAGCCCGAGAGCTGGTTGTCGTACCAGGCCGGCAAGGTCGGCAGAGTGTATCGCGGCAGCACCTTCCCGCCGAGGACGCTGACCGAAGGCTGCTCCTCGAACACCTCGATGACCGTCCGGCACCAGTCGTCGCAGACGATCGCGTCATCGTCGAGGAAGGCCACGATCTCGCCGGTGCTATGCGTGATGCCGAAATTCCGCGCGGCCGAAAGCCCGACCGTCTCGCAGACCTCGAGCCGCACGCGCGGGTCGGTCGGAATTGTGACGGGAAGGCGCTTCTCGGCTGGCGTGTTCTCGACGACCAGCACCTCCGTCGCCGTTTCGGTGAAGCCCTTGGACGCCAGGAGGGCGTCCAGCGTGTCGCTCAGCGCATCGTAGCGGTCATAGGTGCAGATGACGACGCTGAGGCGCGGTGCCTGGGCCTCAGCCAATGCGGCTGAATGCGATGCGTCGGAAGGAGAAGCTGACGTCTCGTTCCGCGGGCCGGCTTTCCGGGGCGATTTGGAGGACGAAATCAAGGCTTGATTCATGGGGGGCCTCGGCAATAACCGTTGTGAAGAGCGAGCTTTCAGAGGACAGCCACGGCCAGACCCGGCCATCGGCAACCAATTGGAAGGACGCTTTCGCCTCCTCGCTGACGAAATCGACGGCCTCGACCTCGAAGCGGTACTGGTACCGCCGGTCGAGCAGGAGCTTCCCCTCGATGAGCCCGGAGGGCCCGACCCAGCGCTTCGCGCCCGTGGCATCGAATTCGGGCTCGAACAGGCTGGGGAAATAGACGTTCGGCAGGCGGACGTCATAGAGCCAGGCGCTCGGGGCTGGCCCGCGGCTGGCCAGGGCCAGCGACCGCGCCGCCAGGCTGTCGCTCAGGCTGGCGATGGCGTCGAGCTGCGCCTCGCACTCCTGCATGCGGGCGTTGATCGCTGCGAACCGGCCGTCGAGTACGGAGAAGAACTCATCCTGCGAGGCCTGGAAGATCGTATGTAGGGAAGACATCACGGCGTTCATACACTCCATTCGGTAGTGCCTCAGACAGGAAGCGGCAGGGCCGGTTCCGGCGACGGGGATGCATCGAGGGGACGGCTGGCCAGATGGTCCCGGATGGCGGCCAGCGCGCCGGGCAGGAGGTCGTCGAAATCATCGGCGGCGGTGGACAGCGCCTCCGGCGAGATCGCCTTCTCGATATGCCCCTTCTGCCAGTTCTTGGAGTTGAGGTGCTTGGCGAGGCCGAAGAGGACCGCCCGCACGAGGCGACGCACGAAATGCCCCTCGGTGACGTCCTCGACCAGCTGCCGCAGCGTCTCCTTGTCGGCCAGCGGCGCGGCCGCGTCATGCAGCTGGCCCTGAAAGCGCAGGAGCCCGTCATAGCCCATGTTGATGAAGAGCTGCTGCGTCTCGGGGTAGAAGCAGGCGGCGCGCCCTTCCAGCCAGCGATCCCGCACATCGACCGGGTTGCGCAGCAGCACTGGCTCGACCCCGCAGGCCTTCCGGACGCCGGCAAAGGCATCCGAGGTAGCAGACACGTCCTTTTCCTTGGGGGCCGTAACGCTGGCCTTGCCCTTGGATCCCTCGGCCTTCTCGCCCTCGGCGGCCTTGTCGCCTTCGGACAACTGGTCGAGCCCAAGGCGGCCAGCGAGGCTGCCAAATTCGTTGACGATGGCGGCATTCACTGCCCGGCCCTCAGTGGTGCGTCGGGCGATGCTGCGCACCCAGCCCGGCTGCTTCTCGCGCACCAGCGCGGCGAAGTCCTTCGTCCTCACCTGCTGCTGCTCGGACCCCTCGTAGCGCAGGAACTGGCGGTACATGTCGGGCAGGAGGGGGTAGTCGTCCGACAGCTCGATCAGCACCGAGAGGTGGCGGCCGCCGAAGGTGAAGCCGAAGATGGGGGCCTCATAGAACCAGGGGGAGCCGTGCTGCACCTCGTACATCTCGTTGCGCCACACCACCGCGATGAGGCTCGACGAGGCCTGCAGCGCGTCCTCGCTGGACGCGTTCTCCTGCGGGCGTGCCGCATGCTGCGGGTCATGCAGGTAGTGGATGGTGATGCCCTGGCCAGCCGGCACCGCTTCATAGCCGGCGAAGGCGGTGGTGGCCCTGCGCTTCAGGGGCTCGAAGCGCCGCGGCGCCTTGAACCAGTGGAGGCCCGGCTCGACGACCAGCGCCACATCGGCGGGAAGGTCGAAGTACCGGTGATAGAGCGCCTGGGGAAGCCAGTATGGCTTCGAGGCCGGGTCGCCGTGATACGGGTCGATGGCGGTGTCCTGGCCCGGCTCCTGGCCGAGCAGCACGACCTCCGTCCAGTCATGGTCGACCGGCAGGCCGTCATCGACGGCCAACTCGGTGACATCCGCCACATCGACCAGGCGCTCGGCGCCCGGGCGGTAGACGCGGCCCGGCTGGGGGCGGAGCAGGCGGCCATAGACGCCATCCCGCTTGCCGAGCGTGACCTCGCTGACGCGCCCGGCGGCGCAGGACCGGTAGCGCACGCCGTGATGGTTCGACGGGAGGGAGGCGACCTTGGCGCCCATGCCGAAATTGCGGTCGAGGCCCTTCACCTTGCCGATGGAGGAGGCGAGGTCGCACATCCGGTACAGCGCGTCGGCGTCCATGCCCGGGCCGGTGTTCCAGATGCGGAGCTTGCGGACGCCCTCGACCTCGACGGTGCCGATCCTGACCTGCTTGAGGTCCGGGCACTGGCGGGCCGCCTCGATGGCGTTCTGCACCAGCTCCCGCAGCATCATCACCTTCGGGCAGCGATCGATGAGGCTGGAGACGAGGAAGGCCTCGTCGTCCACGCCGAGACCTGTGACTTTTGACATACAGTTCCCCGAGATTGGCCGAAAAGCGCTTGACGATTATGAAAACTTCTATCAGATCACAAAGCCGAGAGGAAGCACCAATTTGAGAAACCGTTTATCAGTTTAGTTGAGTTCATCACGCAACAAGTTTCTAACGGAACAGGAATGACCTGCCCAAGATATCGAAGCGCTGATATTGTAGGCGCACATTTATTTCTGTTTGGTTGACGGCGTAGATATAAAATGAGGAAATTAAGTTTGACTTTTCAAGATGAAATTGTCATTTTATAAGAAACACCGCGTTGTGATACTGTGTGTTAATGCTAATGACTGAACTATTAAGATTGCTTCACGGTAAAAATACCAAAATGTTTGTTGAAGAGGAAGAAGCTCAATGTTGGAAGCGGCGGAGTCAAAATTGAAAGTTGCACAGAAGCCGACAAAGCATCGGCCATTTTTCGTATCTTTTGACCTGAATGTTAATGGGCTGCAGTTTTCTTCCACCGAAAATCTTCTGAGTCATTTTGGACAGAATGTCGGAAATCTTGCCTTTGTTTACGCTATGTCCGAGCAAATAGTTGGAGAAAAGAAATATTTTGGCTCCAGCACAAAACAAATAGCAGACATTAATAAAGAGCACGATGTTCTTGTGTTCCCTGCTGCAAATAATGTTGGGGAGAAGTCTGATCTCGGTTGGCTTGCAACCATTATTGAAAAAACCAATTTGCCAATATTGATTGTGGGTTTGGGCGTTCAGGCCAATCTTGGCCAAGTTGATTTCCCTCTCATGCCGGGGACGTTGCGGTTTTTTGATGTCGTTAAAGAGCGAAGCATTAGCTTGGGCGTTCGGGGAAAGTTCACAAAGGAATTTTTAAGCAGGCATGGTATTTCAACGACTCATATCACCGGCTGTCCATCAAATTTCATCAATCCAAATCCCCATCTTGGTAAACTGATTCTCGACAAACGGTATGCCGATCTGAGCGAGAAAAAAATTGCGTCTGTTGCGCTTAACCTCGAATACTTTCGGCTTGAATCCGAGAAGGTCCGCGTGCTTACTGACTGGGTCAATGATTTTTCAGGGGCGCTAATTTTACAGTCTGATGAAAGTGTCTTTTCGCTCGTGCGGGGAGATTTTCAGAAAGACCTAAAGATGGCATCTTGGATTGGCAAATACTTTCTTGGCAAAGAGGATGCGGCGGATACGGAAGCTTGGCTAGCGCGGTACGGTCGCATTTACATTCATGTGCCATCATGGATGGATTACCTGCGTGGCTTGTCCCTTTCCGTGGGTTCTCGTTTTCATGGTAACATGCTCGCTGTGCAGGCTGGGACGCCGGGTATTGTCTTCCCGCATGATAGTCGGACATTGGAGATGTGTGAGACGATGATGCTCCCACATTTCCCGTGGGATGATATCCAACCGGGAATTTCTATCCAGCAGGTTTTGAAAAAAACCCATTTTTCTGGAGCTGCTTTTGATCAGAATCGTTCGCGGTTGGCGCGCGTTTATCGTGACCTTGTTTACCGCGTAGGGTTGGATGTAATACCTGCTGTGCATGAAATTTGTGACGCGAACTAGCTTGCTGGTAAAGGCAGGCATGCACTCGTAATCTGAAAAGAGAAAACGATGCCTGATCCAATCGATGAAACAGGAAGCCAAATTCTGGCTCAATCGTTGGAGGATATACCAGCTCTTCGTGCTTCACTTAAAGAGCCTCCAATCAGTCCCATTAAGTACGCGAAGCTTGCTTCTGTATTAAACAAATGTGGCAAATATGAAGCCGCCGAAAAAGTTGCTCGCGATGGGCTTGGCTTCTTTATTGACTCTGGCTGGTTGATGCTCAGGCTGGCGGAATCCCTTTTTCACCAAAAACGATACTTGGAGGCCTACTCATGGGCTTGTCGATCAATTAATGCCGAGCCCTACAAAAGCGAGATGTACTTTCTTGCCATTAACATTGCCTTAAAGATGTCAGATATTAATTGCGCCATGCAAATTATAGAGAAGTCTGAGGAGATTTTCCCGAATAATCCTTCTATCTTACATATCCTGAGTATGGCATTCGAAGCCATGGGTGATATTGAGAAGGCAGCTAGTTTTGAAGGCAAGGCGGCACAAATTGCTCCGAAAAGCATTTATCAGAATCGAGCTATAAGGTTGTATTTAAAAACTAATCGTATTGAAAGTGCGGCCTCAATGGCTGAAACTGCGTTAAGTGTCGCAAAGCAGGATCTAGATCTTGATAGCTTAACTTACATTGCTGATTGCTTGCCCTCAGGAGAACGGAAAAGTGGTTTCCTGAAGGCTCTGTTGCATTTGGATCCCCACTTCCGATTTGTGCCGCTTTTTAAAAGAGCTAATTTTTCTGCTCCCCCGTATATTTCATTTGAGGACGATGCAAGGATAGTAGCGCGAGGGGAGCAAGCTGATACGCGCCTAGCTGAGATCTTCTCCGGTTTAAGTCACCCAGTTGCACAAAGCATAAAGAATCTAAACTGCGGGTCCGATGTGACCCTTAAACAGTACACAAACGTTGAATTGTGTATTTTTCGAGAGGGTTTCTGTATAATATCAAAAAGTGGCGAGGTTGCTGATTTGCGAGCACCGGATTTGGTTTCAGAACATATTGATGTTGCTAGAAGGATGCCCAGACTTGATACACTAAATGAACTATTTTTTGCGGGCGACATTTTTGGTCCCAACAACTACTGTCACTGGTTTGTCGATCATCTTCCAAGAATAGTCTTTGCTAACGAAAATTTCCCAAGCATGGAAGTTGGATTAACAAAATTAATTCAGCAAAAATTTCATGAGCCTTCGTTATTGAAATTTGGAGTTAATCCAAATAAGATTCGCGCTTTGCGGCGAGGCCGATATAGCGTCAACAACCTTTGTGTTCTAAGTACATCGGGGGTTGATTTTCGGCATGCGTTTCAGCAGGGAAATCGAAACTATGCAAATATTGTTATGGAAAAAATTCACTCAAACTCCAATCTAAATCGCCGGCGTATTTTCCTTGGCCGCCCCAACACACTTGGGCGAAATTTAAAAAACATAGAAGATATTAAAAATACCGTAGAAATGTTTGGTTTGGTTATTGTAGACCCAGGTTTATATACTTTTGAAGAGCAGGTGGCGCTGATGCAGGAAGCCGAAGTAGTGGTTGGTATCCATGGAGCGGCATTGACAAACTTGCTTTTCTGCAAGCCGCGCGCAAAAGTTGTTGAAATTTTTCCGCCTCGGTATGGTTCGTGGGCCTTTGCTATTATTTCAAATTTACGAGACTTGGAATATCATCCTATTGTTGGGGAAGATGTTGGTGTGAGTGGCGGAATGCTTACTGATGCCGGCCGCCGCGACTTCTTTATTTCGCCAAAAAAACTAAATAATCTCTTGGGCGAAGTGATTTAAGAAAAGCAACTTCACTATTTTCTTTTGGGCGAATAGGCGTGGGCGTAACAGGCAGCTGTAATGTTTAAGCGGAATATTTGGATTTATATGCCGCGCCCCTGCCTCCATGATGCATCGCTTACCGCTTGCCATTCAAGGAGCTAGAAATGCAAGCACGTACTGGCAATAATGCTTTAATTCGTTCTGCTCTAATTGTTTCCCCCTTCGCCACCTGGCCACTCGATGCTGGCCACCGACGGCGGACCATGCAGATGACGCGCCTGCTCAAGCAGGCCGGCTACCACATCACCTTCCTCCTCGTCGCCTTCGAGGACCACTGGTACTGGCGGCACGACGAGGCGACCTGCGAGATCCTCCGCGGCCAGTGGGACGAGGTCCATGTGGTCTATGCCCATCGTGGCGTCGGCACGCCGCCGAAGAACGGCGTCCACCACCACCTCGACGAGTGGTGGGACGCGGATCTCGAGGCCATGCTCCGCAACGTCTCCGGCCGCCGCGTCTTCGACGTGGCCGTCGTGCACAATGTCTGGCTGAGCAAGGCCTTCGACTTCCTGCCCCGCCGCACCGTCCGGGTGCTGGAGACGCACGACATCTTCTGGAAGCGGCCGGAGGCCTTCCGCCGCATCGGCCAGGCGCCGGAATTCTTCATCTGCAACAAGCCCGACGAGGTCTTCGGCATCCGCCGGGCCGATATCGTCGTCGCCATCCAGCAGAAGGAAGGCGTCGAGCTGCTGCACGCCACCGGCTCCGAGGTCATCACCGTCCCCTTCTACGACCCGACGCTGGAGGCGGAGGCGCCGCGCCTGAGGCGGCGCGACTACCTGGCGCCGGGCAAGGTCTCCTTCGGCTTCCTCGCCAGCCCGAACATCTTCAACATCACCGGCTTCCAGGCCCTGCTGACGGAGCTCGAGCGCCGCGTCGGCGAGACCTTCGCCCCGGTGGACCTGGTGGTCGGCGGCCGCGTCGGCGAGCATGTGAAGACCACCTTGGCGATGCGCAAGCTCGGCTTCGTGCCGACCGAGGCGGACCTGTACGAGAAGGTCGACTACGCCATCGCCCCGGTCTTCGACGGCACCGGCTTCAAGATCAAGACCGCCGATGCCCTGGCGCTGGAGATGCCCTCCCTCTTCAGCACCCATTCGGCCGACGGCACGGTGCTCGACCCATCGGTCCAGTTCGACTCGCCCGCAGCCATGGCCGAGGCGATGATCGAGCTGAGCCTCAGGCGGCCGCCCATCTCAGGCAACCGCGTCCATGTCACCCGCGCTCGGCTGGCTCTTGGCGCCAGCACCGCCGCCGGCGCCAAGCTTTTCATTGACAGCATCGCCCGGCGTTCCGAGCCACTGGTCATCGACCTGTCCACGGCCCATCCGGTCTCGGATTCGCTCGTGCTGCAGAGCTTCCTCAGCCAAATCCGCATCTACTCCGAACGTCGCGCGGTCACCCTGCTGCTGTCGCCCGAGGCGATGCGCGTCGCGGCCCGGGTGCTCCCACCCGGCGTCGGCGCCGTCTCGATGGACAGCTTCCTCGACGCCCTCGGTCAGCCCGACCGGCCGAACCTGACGGTGCTCGACGTGCTGGGTCGGACCTCGGCCATTGCGGAGCGCCTGCGCCCGGGCGACACCCTGATCTGGGACCAGCGCTGGGCCGGCTACTCCTCCGACCGGCCGGGCGGCGTCTTCGGCATGCTGCCGGTGTTCCACTCCAACCTGCTGTGGGAGCCGTCGCCGATGTCCATGCGGAAGGCGATCCCGAAAGCGGCGCTGGCCCGCATCCTCGAGGCGCCGGCCCTGCAGCGCCTCGTCTTCGTCGAAGGGGATCTCGGCGATCTCACGCGCGAGGCGCGCGCGAGGTCCAACTGGCGTGGCACGGTCTATGTCCGGACCGATGACTGGACCAGCCTGCAGAACGCCATCATGAGCCTCAGCCTCCGCAAGCCGGAGGAGGTGCTGTGGCTTGCTCCGGCACGTGGCGTGGCGTTCCGCGCCGCGCTCGAGATGTGTGCGCTGCACCGGATTCCCTTATCCGGCATGGCCGACGACGCATGCTTCCGCTCGGGCGCGCTTCCGCACAACCTCATCCAGGAGAATGACAAGCTAGTGCCGCAAATCTTCGATGAGGGGCTGAAGCGCCGTCCGGCCAAGCTGCTGGTGGCTGCCTGACCCGGAGGATGGCTGGACCTGATCTACGATCCCGGTGATCGCGGATCAGGGTTTAAGGCTGTCCTACTCCTCCGCCTCGAAGTGGATCCACTGGCGGATCGCCTCGAAGACGCGCTGCCCAAGTTCGGGTTTCGCCTTGGCGATCTGGAACAGCCCCTCGACCAGATGCCCCTTGAACAGGAAGTCGTATTCGCGGCTGTGCTTGTACTTGCCGACGGCATGGAGGTAGAGCACCGGCTTGCCGCTCGCCAGGACCCGCCCATCCGCCTGGATAGAGGCCTTGAACCAGGGCAGGTCGCGTGAGGCCACTGTATCCGAGCTGATGTCGACCAGCTCGTACATCGGCTTCACGGTGACGGGCAGCTGGTCCACTGCGTAATTCAGCAGCGGCTGGTCCACCACGCCACGACGCCGTACCTTCTGATAATGAGGAAGGTTCTTGCGAATGGCGCCAGAGATGGCGTCGAAGGTAAGGCGGTTGGTGCGCTTGAACAGGAAGCTGCTCGAGAAGCCGTTGGTGCGGCGCAGCAGCGCCGCCGCCTCGATGACGTCCTCGTAGATCCATCCCTTCGACACCGAGGCGAAGCTGAGGTCGAATTCCTGCTCCGCCGCCTGGCGCAGGATCTGCCCGATATCCGATGTGACGATGGTGTCGATGTCGATATAGGCGACCGGCCCGGGCTGGTCGAAGATCCAGAGCTTGCGGATCTTGCCAAGCATGTAGGGATAGGGCTGCTGCGGCGGGTCGTCGTCGAACAATTCACGGCCGAACAGGTCGTAGCGCGACAGGTCGTCCTCGACCCATTCGCAGCCGAAATGCGCGCCGATCGCGCGGCACAAGGCCGTGTCGTCGTTGAATGGGATGATGCGGACGCGAAGATCCTTCGAATAGCGCCGCAACGATACCAAGAAGCGCAGCAGCTCCGGCGCTATCGGGTCATTGGCGACAACCGCTATTACGGGAGCTTCGGCATTATTTGGCATACTCGGACTTTTCCTTGGTCCCGCAACGGGAGCGTCCATGGTGGAAGCGGCAGATCACACGAATTCCAGGGCTTGTCGCATCAGGGAGGCAGGTGGCCCGTTCCGCCCCTGACCGGTGCGGCATGTCACGCCGCGCAGCTGTGTGTCCACGGTCGCATGTCAGCCGGCTAGCACACGCTGCCCTTCAGCGATTGCAACGAAGATGTGATACAGCGTGCTGGCCGGAACAGGGCCCGGCAAGAGGCGGTGATCCGCATCCAACTGGTCGGTCCAGCCGGCTGCGATGGGCTGGCGCAGGTAATGGCGGTCCAGCGCGCCCAAGGCGGCGCGTGCTGCGTCGGCGGCGCCGGGACGGCCGAGTTCCGCCTCTGCCAGCCAGGCCTTGGCCAATTCGGTTTGCAGCCAGGTTCGCCGGGTCGCGCGGTGCACGCTGCCATCCCGCAGCGCCTGGTCCACCAGCAGGCCAGTGCCCGGGTCCGCCCATCGCAGGGCGGTCGAAAGCAGCTCGCCGGAGATGTCGTTAGCGGGGAGGCCGGCCAATGCATCATGCCGCCGCAGCAGCCAGACCCATTCGGCGTGGTGCCCCGGCTCCAGGATCGTGCCCGGAAGACCCGGGGCCGGCGCCCAGTCGTCGGTGAAGTATTCGCCAAGGCTCCGCGTCGCCCGGTCGTAGAGCCGCGTCTCGAACAGGACGCGATGGCGCGCGGCACGCTCCGCCCCGCTGGGGATGCCGTGTTCCATCAGGGCCAGCATCGCTTCGAACCAATGCATCTGCGGGTTCTGCCGGCGCGGCAGGCTGGCGGGTACGCCCTCCAGCAGGCTTCCATCGGCGGCCGTCATCTCCGCATCGAGGAAATCCAGCGTGGCATCGAGCACCCGGCGCACCCGCGCCTCGCCGGTGGCCCGCCAGAGCCAGCTACAGGCCAGCACGATGAAGGCATGGTCGTAGGCATCGCGCAGCGGGCTGACCACATGCCCGCCCGGCGAGAAGGTGTGGATGAAGCTGGTCTTGCCATCCGGAGCCTGGGCAACCGCAACCAAGCTGTCGAAGGCACGCAGGGCGAGCGCCGCCCCCTCCGGGGCCCAGCCGAGGACCGCGGCCTGGGCATAGACATAGATCTGCCGTGCCTGCACCCGTACCCGCCGGGGCGCCGCCCGATCGGGCGTGCCATCGGGCAGCAGGCGTTCCTGGAACAGTCCGGAACCCTCGTCGAAGCCGGGCCCGGCCCAGTAGGGCAGCACCACGTCACTGATCCAGCGACAGAGATCCCGTTCAGTGGTCACACCCACAGTGGTCACACCCAGCGTCCCCTGCCAGCACCCCGCAGGATAGCGCCCCCGCCGGACCGGCTCAACCTGAGCTGGCCATGCTCACGCCGCGCCGCGCGGCTCCAGGGAGCCGATCGCGCGCCGCAGCCCCGCCGTCACCGCTGCCTCCGAGTATTCGGACCTGGCGAAGGCGAGCCCGGCCTGCCGCACCGCGTCCCAGGCCGCGGCGTCCTCGTACAGCGCCGCCAGCTTCAGGACGAACTCATCCTCGCCCGCTGCCTGCACGCTGCCGATGCAAGGCAGGCTGATGCCCTCATAGGCGATCGGCGTGCCGATGCAGGGCAGGCCGGTCGCCAGCGCCTCAATCACCTTGCCCTTCAGCCCGGCCCCGTAGCGCAGCGGCGCCACCGCCAGCCGGTGCGCGGCATAGAGCGGCCCCAGCTCCTCCACATAGCCCGCCACGGTGATGCTGGGCTGCTCTCCGAGGGCCCGGATCTCGGCCGGCATGTGGCTGCCGACGATGGTGAGGGTCAGCTCCGGCAGCATGTCCCGCAGGCCGGGCCAGATGCGCTGCACGAACCAGAGGATGCCGTCGCCGTTCGGCGCATGGCGGAAGCCGCCGACGAAGAGCAGCCCCTGCCGCTCCGCATGCCCGGGGCCGTCGGCCACCAGCGGCACGGCCCACGGCACGACCTCGACATGGTCGGCCGCGCAGGCCTGCAGCACGGATGCCTCGGCGGGGCTGTGCACGATGACCGCATCGGCCTGCAGGATCGCCGCCATCTCCGCGTCGCGCCGCACGACGACGGCGGGCGGCGGGCCGGCATCGCCGAGCTCCGCCTGCCGCTCCAGCCGCAGGAAATGCAGGTCCGCCACGCTGTAGACGAGCCGGGCCTTGGGGGCGAGCGCCCGGCAGGTGGTGATGTGCCGCACCGCCACCTCGCCGCGATGCAGGTAGATGACGTCGAACTCGTCCTTGCGCCGCCGCAGCACCTCCTCGACCGACCAGGCGAAGGGATGGTGCAGGACCTCGATGCCGGCATCCTGCAACGCCTCGCCGTCCTCGCCCTGGAGGCCCATATGCGAGGCGGCGATGAGGGCCACTTTCGCGCCCATGCGCTGCAGCAGCCGGATATGGCAGGCGGCGGCGGCGGAGCCGGCATCCTGACGCGGGGTCGGCACGGTGGCGTCGATGAACAGCACGCGGAAGGCGGCGCCGCGGTCCTTCTCCACCTCGATGGTCGTGGCCGCGGGCGCATGGCCCAGCAGCACCTTGCGCCAGCGCTGGAGGAAGCGCCGCGCATTCACCACCTGGTGCCGCTTCGGCCCGACCGTGAGATCGGTGCCGCCGGTGCCGCCCTCGAGATGGATGACGGCGGAGCGCGGCTGGTAGCGCACCCGCCAGCCGGCTGCGCGCGCGCGGAAGCAGTAGTCGGTGTCCTCGTAATAGGCGGGAAGGAATTCCTCGTCGAAGCCGCCCAGCTGGTCGAAGACCGCGCGCCGCGTCATGAGCGAGGCGCCGGAGACGTAGTCGGCATCCCGGCGGTAGTTGAACCGGCCATCCAGCGGGTCGCCGCCACGGCCGTAATTCACCCCGTCGGCCAGCCGGAGGATGATCCCGCCCGCCTCCTGCAGGGTGCCGTCCCTGTTGATGAGCTTGGAGCCGACGACGCCGGTCTCCGGCTCCTCCTCCAGCAGCGCGACCAGGGCGTCGAGCGACCCCGGCTGCAGCTCCGTGTCGTTGTTGAGGAAGTAGAGGAACTCGCCGCGCGCCATGGCCGCGCCGGCGTTGCAGGACCGCAGGAAGCCGAGCGTCGACTGGTTGCGTAGCAGCCGCATGTGGCGGATCAGCAGTGGGGCCAGCAGCGTCTCGTCCGCCGAGCCGTCATCAACCAGGATCACCTCGTAGGGCGTCGTGTCCGGCAGTTCGGAGAGCGTGGCGAGGCAGGCATGGGTCAGCTCGAACTTGCCGAAGACGGGGATGATGATGGAAACCCGCGGCTCCGCATGCTCGCGCAGTGACACAGGCGGGAAGCGCTCCCGCGCCGCGGCCAGCGCGGCCTGGAACGGGCCGTCCGGCAGGGGGGATTCGGCCAAGGCCGGTTGCGCTGCCTGGAGCAGGCGGTCGAGTAGCGGCAGCATGCCGTCGAGCAGCGTGCGGGCGGTCAAGCTCTGCTCCGCCTGCGCCCTGGCCTCACCCAGTTCCCGTTGCAGCTGCTCGTCCAGCCGCCCGAGCAACTGGTCCGCCGGCTCGAAATCGGCGGCGAGGGTGATGACCGCCAGCACCGCGCGGGCATCCGCGTCGATCAGCCGCAGCCTGAGCGCCGGGCCCTGTTGCAGGAAGCTCGGCAGGGCGAGGTGGAAGGCATGGTCGCCGGTGCCGATGCCGGCCACCTCGAGGTCCTTGCGGAAGGTGTTGGCGGTGACTTCCGTAAGGTATTCGGTGCCGTCGAGCACGATGATGCGGATGTGGCGCTCCGGGCGATCCACGTCATAGGCCCAGCCCGCCAGGGACTTCCGGTCCGCATGATCCAGATGGAAGACAGCCCGGCTCACGACCGGCCACAGGCCTGCACGGCCGCCATGACAAATCCGGTGACTGCTTGCATGGCCAGGATACTAGCGCGGCGTCAATTCAACGTCCAGGCAATCCCCAGGCCGGGGGCGCGGGGCCAGCCCCCGCCTAGGGTCTGTGACCGGACTGTCTGACTAACCGATCTGGCTCCGATCTGGTCTCTGGCCGCGCCACCTTGGAAGGTCTTGAGGCTTTCAAGGA
>NZ_FMZX01000041.1 GCF_900101615.1 Belnapia rosea
CCACCGGCCGTTGCCGATGACCGCGGATGCGGCGGCAAGCAGTGGCGCCGCGACATAATCGGTTGGTGCCGCAGCCGCCTTGGCAGCATCGACCATCCAACCCTGCCATGGCCCGAAGACATCGAGCGGGAGAGCCGGTGGCGGACGCCGATGCAGGCGCATCACCCGGAGATCGGGTGTATCCGGCGGCGGCAAGGGCTCGCCGGTCGCGGTGTTGGCGCTCGCCCGATCCCACAGCCGTTGCAGCTCGCGGGCTCCCGCCACCTCGCCCTTGTCGGCAACCCATTCGCGAGTGTGCTCGCAGTGCCGCAGCAGCGCGCACGTCTCCTGGAAGTCGAAGCCTTCGCGCTTCAGCAAGGCACCCAGCGCCATAGCGAGCGCGGACCGGCTGCCGTCATTCATGTCCGCCGTGTCGCCCGCCCAGCGTCGGGCGAGGGTGGCGTTGGACCCTATCGCCTGGTGGAGGCGAGCCACCAGCGCGTCGCCGCCGCCCGGAGCGGCGCTGCTCTGGGATGCTTTGCCAGTCGCGCGGAAGGCTGGGCCAGCCTCGTGCACCACCCACAGCAACGTCGCCGCATCGACCGGCTGGATGTCGGTCGGCGTGCCGGTCAGGTGCTGGTCGGTCACCGTGAAGTACTTGTTCGCCAAGCACAGCTCGATGGCGGGCGGGTGCTCTTTGCCTGGGCGCTTCCACGTCTTGCCGTACTCGCTGCCCATGGCGGCGCGTAGGGGTGGCAAGACAGTGGTCGAGTACAAGAAGTAGACCTTCACGCCGGTCCCCGATGGGGACACTTCGGTGTAGCTGGCGAAGCGATGGATCACCTCCATTGCCCAGGCTTCGATCTCCCCGGAGGCGGGATCGCGGCAGGTGTCGAGGTCACAGCCGCCAAGGGCGAGGGTGCCCCCCTTCTGGAGAGAGCCCAGCTCCAGACCGACGCCGCCGCCTTCGCCGTTGACGTGCTGTGCTGCCCATCGCTCGGCCGCGCTGCGGGGCGCCCAGGTCGCAGGATTGTCGGCCTCGGCCAATCGTCCGGTCCTTGCGTCGAAGGGGACCTTCGTGGGTTTGGCGTCGGGCTTGTTGTCGCGGAGGACGTTCTTCCAGCCAACCCAGCGTGGCATCGGCGCGACGACCTCCATGCTGATCGGACCCATGCTGTCGGCGCTCACGCCGCACCGCCCGGGGCGGAGGCCCGGTTGTCGTGGTCGATGCGCGTCTTGCAGGCCAGAGCATCCGCGAGGGTGACGAAACCCAAGGCGATGGCGCCGCCCTGGGCAAGCACTCCTCGTGCAATCGCCTGGCCGTCTCGGTGCGGCCAAGTCGCCCCGCGGTCGTGGGGGAGGATGGCCGTGAGCTCACCACGGCGGCCCAGGCTCGCCGGCACGGCGTCAACCGGCGGCTTGGCGAGAATCAGCACAAATCGGTATTCGCCCTGGTCAGGCAGGATGTGCAGCCGGGCGGCAGCGCCGGCATGGAAGCAGTTTCGGTTCTCACTCATGTCGTCACCTCTGGTGATGACGGCGGGACGCAATGGAAGCGGTCGGTGAAACAGGCTATGATGTGGTGCGCACACATTCACAGCCTACCCGAGCCCCCGCCAGCGTCCGCGCCGGTGGGGGTTTCTCTATTCGGGCTGGACGGCGCCGCGGGCCGGCGGCAGCGCCGCGACCCACTGCTCAATGTCGGCTTTCAACCACCGCCGCACCCTGCAGCCAGGCACGACGCGAGGTGCCGGGAACAAGCCGGCCGCGGTCAGGCGCTCGATTGTCGGCGTCGAGATGCGGGCAAGGCCACAGACGCCCCTCACGTCGATAAGCAGAGCCTCGGCAGGCTCTGCGGCGGGCGGGGCGGGATTTGCTTCGGACATGACGGACCACCGACAAGCGGGCCTCCTCTCGGAGACCTCTGCTGCTTGCCAGTCGTCCCGCGCCGCGTGGTGGTCCGACTAAGCTATGAAAATTGAGCCTTTTTACAGGGGCCAACCTGTGCGCGTCGCCCCGCTAGATAGCGCCAGATATCGGCAGGAGTCTACGAAACAACAGGCCAACCATAAGAATAGGCGCGAAGAATGTACTTCCAGACCGATGTGGACCCACCACGAATAGTTGGTGTCCGCAAATTTACCCCCCCGGACCTGCACGAGAAAGAGGTGCCGGGGTGTCTCCTGGACAAGCTTGGGGTCAGGTCTCGGAAAAATTCGGGCGTCGAGCGAGCAAGGTCGTCGAGTGAGTGAAATCCTATGAGCTACGGGACGGGTCTTTGCCTGGAGCCAATGGGGGCCCGGGTAGGTGGGGTCGCGCCGGCCAGCATTTGCGTGTCACGCGCCGTGCGGCTTTGGCCGAGCTGCGCTGTCTCGGCTTGGCCTGTCTCGTCTCCCGCCCCTGTCTGGGCTCACGACATGGCGCCACCACCGCCACCGTCACCCAACGCACCAGCGCCGTCGAGCGTCTCCGCCACCACCACCGCACCTGCTGTCACACCATCGACGGGCTCGGTCCGGTTGCGGTCGGCGCCTGCATGGCGCCGCCATCGTCACCCCCTCTGACACAACGGACACAACTGACAGAACTCCACGGCCTGGGGGTTTTTGGCAGTTGTGTCGGTTGTGTCCGGGGGTGGTCGGCGCCCACCGTCTCCAGCATCGGTGCCGGGCCACACCATCAGCACGCGGTCGTGTGCGCTCTGGAATGATATCCTATCCCCTCGTTGTTGCAGGTACTCAGGAACCTGATACATCTATGGTATTGTAAAGAGACCGGCCATGGACTGCGCTGTCGCCTACTACCGCACCTCAAGCCAAACCAACGTGGATGGCGACAGCGTGCCGCGCCAGCGCGCGGCCTGTGCCGCCCATGCTGCCCGCGCCGGCCTCACCATCCGCCAGGAGTTCACCGATGCCGCCGTAAAAGGGGCGGACCGGATCGACGCTCGGGCCGGCTTCCAAGCCATGCTGGCGTGGTGTGCGGAGCACGACTGCCGCACCATCATCGTAGAGAATGCCAGCCGCTTCGCACGGGACCTGATCGTGCAGGAGACCGGCTATCAGGTGCTCCAGCAGGCTGGGTACACGCTGGTCGCTAGCGACGACCCCGATGCCTTCACTGCCTCGACGCCGACGCAGGATCTGATTCGCCAGGTTCTTGGGGCCGTGGCGCAGTTCGAGAAGGCTAACCTGGTCGCCAAGCTCAAGGCCGCGCGGGACCGAAAGTCGGCAGAACTTGGCCGGCGGATCGAGGGGCCCCTGAAGGATGCCACACAGGTCGCTGCCGCCCGCCGCCTCGCCCCTGGTCGATCACTACGCGCAGTCGCCGAAGCCATGGCCGAAGAAGGCTTCCGCACGGTCACAGGGGCGGTCCTCAGTGCCGCCCATGTCTCCCGCTTGCTCAAAGACACCCGCCTTGCCAACCGGTGACACATCGGCTGGTGCCGAGACGCCGGAGACAGAGACAGACGGGGGCGCACCAGGCTGGTCTGGCCGTCTACACATGACGCTGGTGGTCAGCACTGGAAGCGGTGAATGAACAAGAAGGATCTAAGCGAGCGCGACATCTGCACCAAATTCATCACCCCTGCTATCAAGCAAGCGGGCTGGGATGAGATGCTGCAAATCCGCGAGGAGGTGGGCTTCACGAAGGGCCGCATTATCGTGCGGGGCAAGCTGGTCACCCGCGGCAAGGCCAAGCGGGCCGACTACGTGCTATACTACAAGTCTAACCTGCCCATCGCTCTCATCGAGGCGAAGGACAACACTCACGCGGTCGGAGATGGCATCCAGCAGGGCCTGGAATATGCCGAGACGCTGGGAATTCCCTTCGTTTTCGCCTCGAATGGCGACGGCTTCGTCTTCCACGACCGGACTGGCACGGGCGCGGCCAAGGAAATCAACCTCACCCTCAACCAATTCCCATCGCCAGCCGATCTCTGGGCGAGGTATAGCGCCTGGAAGGGCCTAACCGTCGAGGCCGAGCAAATCGTCCTCCAGGACTACTTCGACGACGGCAGCGGCAAGGCGCCGCGCTACTACCAAGTCAACGCCGTCAACGCCGCCATCGAAGCGGTTGCCAAGGGCCAGAATAGGATCCTGCTGGTCATGGCGACCGGGACGGGCAAGACCTACACGGCCTTCCAGATCATCTGGCGGTTGTGGAAAGCGGGTCGCAAGAAGCGTATCCTGTTCCTCGCTGACCGGAACGTGCTGATTGATCAGACTATGGTCAACGACTTCCGGCCCTTCGGCGCGGCCATGGCGAAGCTCTCCACCCAGGCCAAGACCATCGAGCGCGCGGACGGCACCGAGGTCGATCTCACCATCGCGCTCGACCGAAAGCGTCGGATCGACACCGCCTACGAAGTCTATCTCGGCCTCTATCAGGCGATCACCGGCCCAGAAGAGCGCCAGAAGCTCTTCAAGGAATTCTCTGCGGGCTTCTTCGACCTCATCGTCATCGACGAGTGCCACCGAGGCAGCGCCGCCGAGGACTCAGCCTGGCGCGAGATCCTGGAGCATTTCTCCGGTGCCACGCAGGTCGGCCTGACCGCCACGCCGAAGGAGACTAAGTATGTCTCCAACATCGACTACTTCGGCCAGCCAGTATTTTCCTACTCCCTCAAGCAAGGCATCCGCGACGGCTTCCTCGCCCCCTACAAGGTCATCAAGGTCCACATCGACCGCGACGTGGAGGGCTACCGCCCCGCCAAGGGCACACTCGACCGCGACGGCCAGGAGGTCGAGGACCATATTTACAACCAGAAGGACTTCGACCGCACGCTGGTGCTCGACGACCGAACGACCCTTGTTGCCAAGAAGGTCTCCGACTTCCTGCGCGAAAGCGGTGACCGCTTCCAGAAGACCATCCTCTTCTGCGTCGACGAGGAGCACGCCGCCCGCATGCGCCAAGCGCTGGTGAACGAGAACAAGGACCTCTGCGACGCCAATCCTCGCTATGTTATGCGCATCACCGGCAGCGACACCGAGGGCCAGGCCCAGCTCGGCAACTTCATCGACCCGGAATCCTACTACCCCGTCCTGGTCACCACCTCCCGTCTGCTCTCGACTGGGGTGGATGCGCAGACCTGCCGCCTGATCGTGCTCGACCGCCCAGTCGGCTCGATGACTGAGTTCAAGCAGATTGTCGGCCGCGGCACCCGCGTCCACGAGGACACCCGGAAATTCTACTTCACCCTGATGGATTTCCGCGGCGCCACCAGCCACTTCGCCGACCCCGAATTCGATGGTGAGCCTGTCCAGATCTATGAGCCGGGCGAGGCTGATCCCATTACCCCACCGAACGACACCCCCGCCACCGATGAGGAGGGCGATATCCTGCCCCAGACGCCGGAGCAGGACGAGACGGTAGTGGATGGCGAGACGCCCGACATCAGCATCCCGCCCAGCGGCACGAAGCGTGAAAAGGTCTACGTCGACGGCGTCGGCGCTTCCATCATCGCTGAGCGGGTCGAGTACCTGGACGAGGACGGCAAGCTTGTCACTGAGAGCCTGCGCGACTTCACCCGCAAGGCGCTGCGGCAGCGCTTCGCCAGTCTCGATGCCTTCCTCCACCGCTGGAAGGGCACCGAGCGCAAGCAGGCCATCATCGACGAGTTGGCGGCCGAGGGCCTGCCCCTCGGCGCCATTGCCGAGGAGATCGGTAAGGGCCTCGACCCCTTCGACCTGATCTGCCACATCGCCTTCGACCGCCCACCGCTGACCCGGCGGGAGCGGGCGGATAATGTCCAGAAGCGCGACGCCTTCACCAAGTACGGCCCCCAGGCCCGCGCGGTCCTGGAGGCGCTGCTGGCGAAATACGCCGATGAGGGGATGGCGGGGCTGGAGAATGCCGAGGTGTTGCGCATCGCCCCCTTCACCGCGCTCGGCACCCCGGTGCAGTTGATCCGCGCCTTCGGTGGCCGGCCAGGCTTCGAGCAGGCAGTGCAGGAGATGCAGACGGCGCTTTATCAGGAAAGCGCATGACCATGCCGATCCTGCGCTAAGCAGGCACGCCAGCTATCGCCTTCCCCTACCCGGAGGAAGGCACCTGGTGCGTCAGCGACATCGAAATGGTCATATTCCAGAAATTGAGGTTTTGAGCCACTCATGTCCGTCCGTAACACCGTCAAGTCTATCCAGGACATCATGCGCCAGGACAGCGGCGTCGATGGCGACGCCCAGCGCATCTCCCAACTCTGCTGGATGTTCTTCCTCAAGATCATCGACGACCAGGACCAGGAACTGGAGGAGATGAGCCCCGGCTACCTCTCCCCCATTCCCGCCCGCTTCCAGTGGCGCAACTGGGCAGCGGACCCGGAGGGGATCACCGGCGACGCGCTGCTGACCTTCGTCAATGCCGAGCTTTTCCCGGCGCTGAAAACCCTGCCCCTGACGGGCCAGCCGGGCGACCGCCGCCGCGTCGTCCGCGGCGTCTTCGAGGACGCCTACAACTACATGAAGTCCGGCCAGCTCATGCGCCAGGTGGTCAACAAGATCGCCGGCGTCGACTTCAATGACCTGGTCGAGCGCCGCCATTTCGGCGAGGTCTACGAGCAGGTGCTGAACGACCTGCAGAGCGCCGGGAACGCCGGTGAATACTACACCCCGCGTGCCGTCACTGCCTTCATGGTGGACCGCATCGACCCGCGCCCAGGTGAGACCCTGTTCGACCCCGCCTGCGGCACCGGCGGCTTCCTGACCTGCTCCATGCGTCACATGCGCGACCGCTACGTGAAGAAGCCCGAGGATGAGCGGCGCATGCAGGGCGCACTGCGCGCCGTGGAGAAGAAGCCGCTGCCGCACATGCTCTGTGTCACCAACATGCTGCTGCACGGGGTGGAGGATCCGGGCTTCGTCCGCCACGACAATACCCTGGCGCGGCCCTACATCAGCTACAGCCAGTCCGAGCGCGTGGACATCGTGCTGACCAACCCGCCCTTTGGCGGGCGGGAGGAGGACGGGATCGAGAGCAATTTCCCGCAGCATTTCCGCACGCGGGAGACGGCGGACCTGTTCCTTGCGCTGATCATCCGCCTGCTGAAGCCGGGCGGCCGCGCCGCGGTGGTGCTGCCGGATGGCTCGCTGTTCGGCGAAGGCGTGAAGACCCGGCTGAAGGAGCATCTGATGGAGGAGTGCAACCTGCACACCATCGTCCGCCTCCCCAACAGCGTCTTCCGCCCCTATGCCTCCATCGGCACCAACCTGCTGTTCTTCGAGAAGGGCGAGCCGACGCGGGAGACCTGGTTTTGGGAACACCAGGTGCCGGAGGGGCAGAAGGCCTATTCCATGACCCGGCCGATCCGGCAGGAGCACCTGGCCGATTGCGCCGCTTGGTGGGGTGGGGCTTCGCGCACGGGGCGGGTGGAGGGGCTGCAGGCTTGGCGGGTGACGGCCGAGGCGGTGAAGGCGCGGGGCTACAATCTCGACATCAAGAACCCGAGCACGGTGGCCGAGGATCACGGCGACCCGGAGACGTTGCTCGCCGAACTGGACGCCGCCGAGGCCGAGACGGCGCGGCTGCGGGACGAGCTGAAGGCGATCCTGGCCGAGGCGCTGGCGCGATGAACGCCGCAGCGTTGCTGGCGCACTATGCGCGGATCGCGGAGGCGCCGGATGCCGTCGCGCGGCTGCGGCGGTTTGTGCTTGACCTCGCGGTGCGGGGGAAGCTGGTGCCGCAGGAGACGGAAGATGAACCCGCCTCGGTGCTCCTTCAGCAGGTGAAGCAAGAGTGGGCGCGGCTTCTGAAAGCAGGAGCGGTTCGTGAGCCGACAAATGCAGTTCAGGTCCGGCGTGAGGATTCCATCTCCGAGGTACCAGAACATTGGCGTTGGGCGCGCCTCATTGAAATCGCCAAGCCTGCATATGGATTTGCCTTCTCGTCGGCAAGGTTCAATAGCGAGCGTCGCGGAATGCCACTCATCCGCATCCGCGACATTGCCAGCATGGATACGGAGGCCTACTTCGACGGCAATTTCGAATCAGAATACATAGTCAAGACAGGGGACTACCTTGTCGGCATGGACGGTGACTTCAATCTGCGCCGTTGGCGAGGACCGGACGCACTCTTGAATCAGCGCGTTATGCGAATCAATGGCTGGCGATGCGGGATTACCTCTGAGTACGTCCGGCTACCATTGCAGTTCGTGCTTGATCACCTTCATGGCCTCACTTCGCAGACCACAGTCAAGCACCTGTCGGCGAAGCAGGTGAACGGCATCGAGATTCCTCTTCCACCCCTGGCCGAACAGCACCGCATCGTCGCCAAGGTGGATGAGTTGATGGCGCTGTGCGACCGGCTGGAGGCGGCGCGGACGGCGCGGGAGGCGACGCGCGACCGGCTGGCGGCGGCGAGCCTCGCCCGCCTCAACACCCCCGATCTCGAGACCTTCCCGGCTGACGTCCGCTTCGCCCTCGACGCCCTGCCCGCGCTCACCACCCGCCCCGACCAGATCAAGCAGCTCCGCCAGACCACCCTGAATCTTGCGGTGCGCGGAAAACTGGTACCGCAAGACGCGGGGGATGGAGGGTGGGCAAACACGGCCGATCTGGGACAGCCAGTTGAAGGCCGATTGGCTATGCCACTGCCTCTTAGTTGGCGGTGGGTGAGCGTAGCCGATGTGGCATCGGCGCGGCTGGGCAAGATGCTGGATGCGGCTAAAAACCAAGGGGCGCCAGTTCCCTACCTGGGAAACACCAACGTCCACTGGTTCGATATCAGGACCGCTGACCTCAAGACAATTCCGCTAAGCGAAGAGGAGGTGGAGGAGTACCGCCTTCGTGCAGGCGATGTGCTGATCTGCGAGGGCGGTCACGGGATTGGTCGTGCTGCCGTATGGCCGGGAGGCGACGAAGTGGTCGTCTTCCAAAAAGCGCTTCACCGTGTGCGGCCAAACGCTGAACTCGACTCGAACTACTTTTCCTACTGCTGCTTCGTATATTTCGATAGCGGTATAATGCAGACCTACTTCACAGGGGTAGGAATTCCGCATTTCACAGGGCGTGCCTTGGCAAAGCTAAGTTTTCCCCTGCCACCCCTTGCCGAGCAGCACCGCATCGTCGCCAAGGTGAACGCGCTGATGGCCCTCTGCGACCAGTTGGAAGCCAGCCTCACCACCGCCAGCACCACTCGCGCCAGGTTGCTGGAGGCGACGCTGCGCCAGGCCCTGCAGCCCGCCGAGGAGACCCTGCTGGAGGCCGCCCAGTGACCCTCGCCGCCCGCTTCCTCGACGCCTACCCGCACCACAACATCGCCCGGCTGATCCGGGACCGCCTCGCGCGCTGCCGGGAAGCCCGCATCATCTCTGGCTTCGCCACGCCGGATGGCGTTGCCGCGCTGAAGGTCGGCGCTTCGGCGCCGAAGATCACCCGGCTGGTGCTGGGCGCTGGCACCTTCAAAGCGTTCCAGGCGCTGGACAGCCTCATTACCAGCGGCCTGCCTGCCAGCGCCGCCCGGCTGCACCTCGGCTATTCCCGCGCCACCGGTTGGCCGAAGAACCCCTTCGAACGCCTGCGGCCGATGCTGCACAGCAAGATCTACTACTTCGAGATGCCGGACGGCACTGCTGCCGCCTTCGTTGGCTCCCACAACCTCACCGGCTTTGCCCTGCGCGGCCGGAACGGGGAGGCCGCGGTGCTGCTGGAAGGCCCCGCCAGCGAGCCAGGCTTCGCCGATATCCGCGCCCATATCGAGGAAGCCTACCGCGTGGCCGTGGTCTACGACGCCGCGCTGAAGGAGGCCTACGCCACTTGGTACGCCGACTACCTTGACCGGCTGAAGACCGACATCACCGACATGCCCCGCACCGGCACCGGTGGCCGTAGCCTGGTGGTGATGGCCGAGGCTGCCGCCGGCATCGCCCCCGCCGTGGGCCAGGCGGTGTACTTCGAAGTCGACCGGCGCATTCAGGAGATCAACTCGATCCATACCCAGGTGCACCTGCACCTGTTCCCCCACTTGCCCGCCATGCCACGCGACGGCCTAGCCGCGCTTGCCAATGTGGCGCAGAGCTTTCGCGCCAAGGTGCAGGCGATCGACGCCCGAGCCGGTTCCGCGGAGATCGACGCCGACTGGTTCGTGGACCAGCGCCCGCGGGCCGAGTTGAAGCGGGCACCGCGCACCTTCCGCCCGCACCCGACCTCGGGGAAGCAGCAGGTCACGGCGCTTATCGAGGACCGTCTCGCCGAGGCCTTCGAGTACGAGTTTGACCCGCCGGAGAAGTGGCTGCCACAACTCGGCAACGAACGCTTGGTGGATGAGGAGACGGACGAGGTGTGGAACCCGGTCGTCGGCCTGCAGCCCGAACGGCGCCTGGAGGCGGTGGAGCGGCGCGGGTCACAGATGTTGATGGAGCTGTCGCCGGATTCTGGGTCGTTCATCCTGCTGTCGCGTGGGCGACGCCGTCTCAGTAGGTAAACCGTCCCGGGTACCTTTTGGCATCACCTTCCGCGCCCGCGGCCATTCGACGCGGGCTGGCTCACAGCGGCACTGCCGCCGGAAGCTGAGCCCTGCCTACCCCGCTAGTAACCTCCTCTCCGGCACGGGCGGAGCCGATGGGTAAAGCGTAAGGCCCCGTTTCTCATCGATGAGGACCTTCGCCTCCGGGTAAGCCGCTAGCGCCAGATCCAGCGAGGGCAGCACGTCCCGTCGGAAGAAGCGCAATTCCTTGTAGCTCTCGCCGAACTGCGACTTGAGCGCAGGCCAGCCCACCTCCACCGGTCCAGACAGCACGTGCAGCCGGTATGCCAGCCAGACGTAGATATCGATCGCCATGGAGCGGCCAGAGACCGCTTGGATGGCCTTCTCCCGCAGTGGGAGCGGGTGGTCGATCAGCGACTGGTAGAAGCCCTCGTCCAGCGTGACCTGCTCCTGCCAGAGCCGCATCTGGCCGTGAGTAGAGTCCAAGGGCAGGATCGAGTCTCGAACGAACGCACCATTCGTCACAAGCTCAGATCCGCCTGCGCGGCGGAAGAACGTGAGGCGGCACCGTGACAGTCGGCGCGCTTGCTCACGCACCAGCTGGTAGGTCTTCCCACCGATCGGTAAGCCCATCGCGCTAAGCCAAGCATTCATGGACGTGCCGAGTTCGACCTCCCGGCTACGGGTTCGAACAGCCTGCGTTTGCAAGTAGATCAGGATCAACCGGGCGATAGATCCATAGGGAATGCCGATCGGTCGGCGGTTGATGTCGAGACCACTCTCGACCAACAGCTTGACTGAGCCTCCTTCTCGTTCCCAGACCGTCTCGGACGTCTTTTTGTGCGGTAGGGCGGCCATGGCGAAGCCAGCATGTGCGATGCCGATCTTGCCCGCCTCATCCCCCATAACCTCAAAAGCTGCTTCGACACAAAGGCGCTGATGTGCAGAGGCGCTAGCTGCCTCGCGCCTAGCTTCCTCAATGCCCCTGGTCTGGATCAGGTGATGAACAGCCCCCATGGCGGTCATCCGAGACGAAGTTACCCTCTAGCGCAAGTTGGACTGTCCTCACGCAAGCTATTGGAAGGCTATTAGAGCTTACTATTAGTTTGTGTGAGCAAGGTCCTGGGGATAACCCCGATTCGCGTGAGTTAAGTCCAGCTTGGAGTGTGAGTAGAGTCCAAGCTGACCGCTGTGGATGAGCGTCCAGGCCCGTGAGCAAAGTCCAACCGACTCGACCAAGCCTCGCCTGAGGCATGTGAAGCGCGGCCTGGGCGGGATCTGACGTGCATTCCACACTGGAAGCAGCTGAAGCCCGCACTGGCGATGTCGGCTTGATCGCATCGGTCGGTGCACCTGATGCACCGAGAAAGCACGGAGACAGTATGTAGTAGATACCTCCTACATACCATCTCGGTTCAGCTTCTCCGCAATGGCGAGGCGTATCCAGGCTAGCCGCGCCATGCCGCCAGCCGCCTTCCTGGCCTTGTCTACCCGATCCGACAGGCCGGTCGGCAGAACCATCGTGAAGCGCACCTCAGCCTCTGGCGGGGGCGTTGCCGGCGCTGGCTCATCCCGCGTCTCGGCCTTGCCAATGACGCGGTCGACCTCTTCCGAGGTTGGCTCACGGGAAGGGCGAGAGAACTTGCTGGGCTTGTTCATGAATGCACCTTTCGAACACTTTCACGGTGCATCTGCGGTATCCAATGCATACCGGTAGAGTGCATCCAGCTCAGATACGGCCTTTGTGTCAGGGCGCTGGGCCTCGCAGGCGGCTAGCCCCATCAGATGGGCCACGGCAATGCCCTTGCGGTTTCCGATCCGCACGGGGGCGGCCTCTATGACCTCGGCATGCTCTGCAAAGGCAGCCTCCGCCTCAGCATTGTCGCTGCCGATGGGGTCAGCCCGGTTCACGAAGGCGGCGGCCCGTAGTCCCTCGTTGATGGTCCGGATATCGCTGATGGTCTGGGCCACAGCATCCAAGGTCCAGAGATCCGGGCCACGGGGAGGGAAGGGGAGCAGAACGAGGTTTGCAACCGATAAGGCGGCTCGCTGGGTGCTGGTGTCGCGGGCGCCGGCATCCACAACCACGACCGCATACTTGTCAGCCAAGCGCCGCAGCTCATCCCGGATCTGTTTGCCGACAATGGTGACAGTGGTCACGGGTGCCAGATCGCCCGTCTGCTCGCTCCGAGCTGCCGCCCAAGTAGCCGTGGTCTCCTGCGGATCGGCATCCACAAGAAGCACGTCTTTGCCGGCTCGCGCCGCTAGCACAGCGAGATTGGCGGCTAAGGTAGACTTGCCAATGCCCCCTTTAATGCCGCCGGCTATCAGTATCTTTCCCATACTTTTTCCATACCTTTGCGGTGCATTTCCGGTGCATCAGAAATACGGCAGAGGTTAGCAGGTGACAAGAGTATGGACTCCCAGCATCAGCAGATGGTGGTGACGACAGCCTTGGCATTGGCGAGTTCACCAGCCTCGATCGAACGCATCGGGCGCAGAATGAGCGGCTGCTGCCTCGCTACATGCGGGTGGTCCCAAAAACCAAGCAGTGATTAGCTTCGACCGCCTTTTCCGCATCGCTAACCGGCTCGGCCAAGTATCGGCCGGTAGCGCCGAGGCTGACCACTTCATTCATGACGTGCTCGGCCGAGCCGGGCCGGTCCTGCCCTACACGACCGAGACGAGCGCCGCGGAGCAGCTCCTCCCGCCCGGCTTTGAGTGGATGCCGAGCGTCCACTCGGCGGGTAAGACCTATGCAGCCTGCTGCCGCTCCGGCCTCGCCGCTGATGGGCTATCCCATCCGCACATCGGCCACTGGGGGCGGACCGTGCCGCTGGCGATATGCGGGGCGGCGCTGCGGGCTTGGGCGCTGGTGGTAAGGGGCTAAGACCCGCCAGCCGTTCTAGTACTGGCGTGAGGCGTCAATTGCGCCACTGGCCGACGCCACGCCGGAGCAGCATCCACGTCTCTCTCTGCCCTGGCGTCTCGGGCGGACCGCTCAATCCCACGATGTCGCCCCGCCGCCGCATCGGCTGCACCGCAGCTTCGGCACTACCTCGCTCGGCCGCCTGAACGGTAGCTTTCCGCTAGTAGCCACAGCAAGTGCTGTTGAAGCAGTCGCCCGGGGAGGGTCCAAATGCCCCACGACCAGGTTCGGCGGCGGCAGGCCGCAGGCGGCGATGGCGTCCACCAGCTCCGCGAAATCGCCAGCAGAGTTTCGGTCGAGATCTATCCAAAGAAAGCCAAGCGTGCCCTACTTCGTGCCGGTATGCCCCGGCACTTAAAAACTAGCGATGCAGCACTGGCAAGGAACAAACAACGTTGGACGGCACGACAACTCCGCAACAACCGCAAGCGGACAAGGCAAAATCACAGGGTTTCTTCAGTACAACGCCAATATTGCTTGCAGCGGGTGGCCTAATGGGCTTCGCTCTTGCCTACGCATTGTTTTTTGACGAGCTTAACCCCTCCACTCAGCAGTTAAACTCTGTTCTTATCCCATTCCTAGCAATGGTTGCGGGAATGTTCGTAGCAATACTAGCTGCGGCCCTCGTTTTCAGGCGCTGGATAATGCCACGCTTGATTAATTGGGTCAGGGCCGAGCTTGGTCACGCCGTTGAAGATGCAGTCGCAGTTCACAACACACTGGCCGAAGGCAACCTCAAAGCCGCGCTAGGCCATGTATGGAGTGGCTCGAGCAAAGCCGCTGTATGGTACAGCTCGTTTTTAGAACGGAAAATTACGACCCAATTGACGCTCGGTCTGGTGATCGCATTTGGCGGTTTAGTGGGCACTGTATTGCTGTTCCGGCAAACGGTCTTGCTAGGCGAACAGAACCAGAAGCTCCAAGAGCAAACAGCACTGCTGCGCGATCAGAATACGAAGCTCGACCTGCAGACGGTAACGGCTGAGGCGCAACGGCGGGCCGGGCTCCTCGCCGAACTGTTCTCAATCGTGCAGGAGGTCGCGCGCATACGCGATCAAATCAACAAGCAGCTTGATGTGAGGCCGCCCAATGAGGCGAGTGAGCCTGAGATGGAGGCAGTCCGGCTTCCACCAGGATTAGTCGCACGCATTGTGGCATTTACCCGCACCGCAACGCAGTACTGGACTGCCGAGGTCCCGGGTCATCGTAATTGGTCTGATGGGTTCGTAGAGCGCACCATCCAAGGGGCAATAGAAAGGGTCAGTAAGGTGCGAGGGCTCACGCCCGTGCCCACGCCCGTGCTTATGCCCCGCCTCGCGGAGCGACCCCGCAGTCCCGAGCGCGGACAATTACTTTTAAGCTTGGTGGCCGCCGACGTTGACATTGGAACGCTTACCCGGGCCGGTGCTACCTTCGCTGACGCGGACCTACGCAACGCCGTGCTGACCGGCGCCAACCTGCAGGGAGCCGACCTAAAAGGCGCCGACCTGCGCGATGCCTATTTGATCGGGGCGAACCTACGCGAAACCAAGCTATACAGCGCCAACCTGCAAAGGGCTGTTCTAGTCGGAGCCGACCTGCGCCAGCTTAAGGTGTTCGCAAACGATCTAGACGGCGCCTATCTGCTCGATGCCATCATAGCTGACCGCCATCCACAAGATCAGTCGCCAACAGGGCTTCCCCAAACACGATCCATGCCACCACCGGGTTGGGAGCTATACGAGCAAGATAGCCTCATCCGCCTCCGGCAGGCCAATGCGCCACCTTCAGTTCCGCCCTCGTCCCCGCGAGCCCCTTCCGGCTCTCAATAAGGTTGAATTAACCCGGATCTAAATCGGTCGAAAACGCCCGTTGCTTCGTTCTGTGCCTCATCTTCACCTGCGATAACCCTCGCGCATCGCAGGTGAGCCGGCGCTGCTGCGGCAGCCCTGCAGGCGAGGAAACGGCCGCTTGCCTGGGAGCGGCGCCGTTCAGCTCGGCCAGCCTTCACTTGCTGGTTCCGGTACTCGCACCCCCAACCGTGCCGCCGCAGCCTCGAGCTGTTCGACGGCGCCCTCGCGCCACTGCTTCCGGTTCAGCAGACCAGTCGCCTCAGCCGCCGGCATCCCAAGGGCGGCGCCAACCGCGGCGGGCGTGGTGATGCCCCGCTCGTCCAACTCGCGGCCGATCGCCATCCTCAACCGGATCATGGTCAGCCGGTCTGTGGCTCGGCGCTGGCGCTCTTCGGGTGTGATCTTCGACTTCGGCTGGTTGGGGGACAGGCTCATGCCGCGGATGTTGGTGGTCGCCGACGACCGCGCAAAGAGAAGGCCGCCCGTGAAACGGGACGGCCTTGAAGGCTTGCAGGTTTTTCGCTTGGAGTGGCCTCGAACGTCGCCCCGGCCGGGCTGGTTCAGCAGCGTTCCGCAGCAGAACCGCTATCCTTGAGCACCCCCAGCCTGGCCAGCAGCTCCACCGCCTCCACATCGAGGTGCTGGAGCTGGTCAGCCCGGAGCGGTCGAGGCCGGCACCGGTAGCCCGGCAGGGCGTCGAGCTGCACCAGCAGCCAGGCCGCCGCCTTCAGCGTCACCGCCGTCTCCGCCCGCCGCAGCTCCGCCCACCGGGATCGGCGGCCGTGCTTCAAGGCGTTCGTGTTCCCCGGCTGGCCACCCCGGCGGCGGGATCGTCCGTCGAGTTGTGCCGGGAGGTGGTCATGCTGGCCCTGAGAACGCGCTGCATGGCCTTCCACATGGCCGCCGGGAAGTAGCGCTTCTTCGGCTTCGCTGCCCGACTGCATGGCTGTCTCCATCGTCCAGGTCCTATTGTTGACCAGGTGTTTCCGCCCACCACCGGGCCTAGTCCTTGCCCGCATTCTGCCTGCGGCGGATCAGGTTCGCAGCTCCACAATGGCCGTCGCGGGCAGCCCATCGGGCGGATGGCAGGTCCAGCAGCACCAACCCAACCTATCAGCCTCGTGCCACCAGCGCCCGCCCCTCTGGGTGAACCGGCCGCAGCACCAGCACCAAGCGCCCCGTGGTGGCTCGGAAGGCTCGGACCAGGAAGGTGGGCAGCCCAGGCCGGAGGTGTCTGCCTCCTGCTCCGGCGGCAGTGGGGGCAGCAGCCCGGCCTCGGCCAGCGAGGCGACGATGTGCGACGCCACCATGGTCTGGCGGCCGTTAGGGCGGACCAGCACGAGCCAGCCATCGGGGTCGCGCTCGCGGTGCGCGCCCTCCGCCAGTGCCCGGGCAACAGACGCGGCAATCGAGCGGAGCCACGAGCCCGGGCCGGGCGGGGTGGAGGTGTCGGGCGGGCCATCGCTCCCTGGCGCAGCCCATGGCTCGCTGGTGTCCCCCGCCTCCCCCTCTGACACAGCGGACACAATAGACAGAACTCCTCCCTGGGCAGTCGCAGCCGCAGCCGCCGCCTGGGTTTTGGCAGTTGTGTCGATTGTGTCCGGGGGTGTGGCTCGGAATAGGTCGCCCCATCGGCTCATGGGAGCATGGTCCAGAGCACTGGATTGATCGGATAGCTGGCGCGTGGTCGTCCTGGCGCACCGCTCCCGCCGGGCGGGAGCAGCCATCCGACATCCACCAGCGCATGGGCAGCGTCATGGATGGCCTTTGCCTCTCCCAGCCCGGGCAGCCGCACATCGCGTTGCAGCGTCCTGACATGAACCTCCTTTGGGCGAGTCTTGGCGATCCACCGGGCGAGGGTGGCGGCGCCTCGATCACTGGGCGAGGCCGCAGCGTCGCCATAGACCCGCTCCGCCATGGGCAGGATGTAGTCGGCGACCAGCATCGTCGCGGCGAGGAAGGCGCGGCGCGTGATCACCGTGGGCGGTGCCCGCATCCCCGTCTCCCCGGCCCACCACAAATATTCGAGAACCAGAGACAGGCGAAGCGCCAGCCCGCGGGCCTTGCCGAAGGCGCTGTTCAGCAGCCCGCCCGCATCCTGTTGCCTCTCGGACATCTCGCGGGCGAAGTCGCGCAGCGCGGGGAGCGCGTCATCCGCCAACTGCACCACAATGGGTGTCGGTTGCCCGTCGCTGGCCGGCTCCATCTCCAGCAGCCGAAGTCGCTCGAACGCATCGATGGCCCACTGCATGTTCGGCGCTTTGCTCGGTAGTTCGAACGGCACTGGCTCAGGCCAGAACCACACATGCCGCGCGAGCAACCCGTCGTCGGCCTCCCCCATGATCTCGGCAAGGCGCGATGGCTGTGTTCCGCCCCACCACGCCACCGCCAAATGATGGACGTTGATCGGGATCGGGAGCTTCACGCGGTCAACCCGGTACGGGCGCCCGCCGTAGCTCTCCAGCCAGAAGGACCGGGCCGCCTCGGAGTAGCGGTTCATTCCCAGCAGGTGCCCGGCCAGCTCGTCGCGGACCATGAGCAGCCCCTTGGGCGATCCGTTATTCAGGCGCAGAGCAACCTGTTCATGCGTCACGTCATGCATGACGAGCTGCGGCGCCATCGGCTCCACGAGATCACTGTCTAGGGCTGGCGGCGGCGGTGGTGGGGTCCCCTTGTTCTTGTCATTCAGGGCGTCCCGCACATTCTGGGACCATTGCTCCTTGCGAGCCTTCGCAATCTCGGACGCGGCCTGCCATTCCCGCCGACGATCGGGGAAATCGCCAGCCATCCGCTCCTCGATGGTCGGCAAGACGCCAGAGATCACAGCGTCGGCCCCGGGCGACTTGCTCCCGCCGCTGTCGCCGACCGACACGCACCAGAGGTGCGGCGGCTCCTTCCATCCGGGATAAGCCTGTGCCCACCGGCCGTTGCCGATGACCGCGGATGCGGCGGCAAGCAGTGGCGCCGCGACATAATCGGTTGGTGCCGCAGCCGCCTTGGCAGCATCGACCA
>NZ_FMZX01000094.1 GCF_900101615.1 Belnapia rosea
GGATCTGGCCCCTGCAGCACGATCGCCTTCAGCGTCGCCTGCTGCCCCTCCGTCAGCCGGCAGGGCCGACCGTCGCCCCAGTGGTCCGACAGCCCAGACCTTCTACCGGAACCTCTGGTAAGGCGTCCCAGCGGCTGGCCGCCATCAGCGTGCTCCTCGCTAACCGCAGCCCGGCTACGTGGTCTCGCTGCGGGACGATGGGCTGGTTTCGGTGGAGCAGTACGCGCGAAGGCGCATGGGCGAGAGCCGCATGGTCTGAGCCAGTCGGCGGCGCGCTGCACCTGCTCCAGGGTCACTCTGGGTTCGAGGCGCTCCGGCGGCGACAATCGGGGGGATCAAGCCGCCGGAGCTTCAGCCGTCCCAGTGGGGGAGAATCAGGACGACTTGCCTACAATCTTAGCTATGCACAGTTTTGTTCTGTAAAAACTAGGAAATAGCTTACGGCTAAGGAAAAATCCCTCCCAGGTTGGGGCTCGGCACAGCCGGGGGGCCATGTGCCGCAACCGGAGATCGGCAGCGCAGATCAGTCGGGGGATCGATCCGCGCTGCCGCTCCGACCCTGCAGTGGTCTAGTGCGAGCAGCGGCAACGACCACATCCTTGGCATGAGCCTGCCGCCCGATGACCAGATGCCGCCCGCGAAGTCGAAGATCTCGCCCGAGGAGCGCCGGCGCCGAGACGTCGATCGGCTAAAGAGTCTTCGCCTTCGGATGGCGATCAGCCGCGAGTTGGACGAGCGCGGCATCACCACGCCCAATAAGATCGGCGCTGCGCTCGGGATGCCGCCGGCCGAGGCGACCAAGCTGCTGATCCGGCATCAATGGCGAGAGGGCGACGTGGCGCAACTCGCGGCTGCGGCGGCTCGGCTGGGGGTACTAGTGCCGAAACCCTCAAGCGACAGCTGGCCGAGCTGAACGGGGTGACTGCGGCAGCGCCGGCTCACCTGCGATGCGGGGGTGATCGCAAGCGAGACACCGCTCTCAGCCCCGCACCAGCTTCCCCCAAGCCCGCAACACCGTCCCGCACATGGCCAGCGGCTCGATCGCGCTCCACTGCCCATGGTGCGGGTAGGCAGCCCGTCCAGCAGCCTCAGCCCCCGTGGATGGTGCGGTCAGCCTCGGACTGCCGGCGGGCACCTGGACGAGCCAGTCAGTGATGCGGAGGAGGCGGCCGAAGGGAGTCATCCCGGCCAATGCTCACCTCACCTCGTGCCACGGCTCTGCTCGCTGGCCGCACTCGAAGACGACGATACTGTCGTAGAAGGAAATGGACTTTGTGGTCCGGCAGAACTCGGAGACTGGGGTTGGGTGCCCGACGCGTTGGTCTGGCGGCGTACCGTACCGGTCGAAGGCGTTCCGGCGCATGGTCCACTCTTGGAGCGATCGACAGCGGTCGAATGCGAAATCCAGGAAGGACTGCCCGTCGTAGCGGTCCGCGAAGTCGCCACCCCAGAATGCGGTGTGGGTATCCTCGACCATGTATATGCCGTGCTCCGGCATGGTCGGGTAAACGGTTTCGAAGCTGACGATCTGCTGGTTAGCGGTATGGCCACCGTCGTCCAGCACAAGGTCCGGCGTGCCTACCTCGGCCAGTATGCGACGCAGGAAAGCCGGATCCGCTTGGTCGCCAATGAAAACCCGCGTGCCATCGGTCACGTAGGCTTCGCAAGCGGGATCAATGTCGAGGCCAATGATCTGGGCCTCGGGGCCTAGATACTTCCGCCACATCTCCAATGAGCCGCCCTTGTAGACGCCGATCTCCAACATCCGCACTGGGCGGCCTCGGAACCCTCCGAAGTGCCGCTCATAAACATCAAAGTAGTGATGCCACTTGTGCACCTGTCGGGTGCGGCGGCTCGGGTCCAGAAAAATCTGGTAAAGTTGGCTGTTGATGTCGGACTGCTGCATGCAGTGATCCTAAAGCCATCCCCGAAAGAACGACAGGAACCGCCGCACCGTCCCGCACATGGCCAGCTACTCCCTGACCCTAAGCTCGAGTTTGGCCATTTCCGGGGTGAGGCGGCGGAGCGGGCGACGGGCTAAGGTGGAGGCGTCCTGGCCAGAGGACCGCCCCCATGTTGA
>NZ_FMZX01000034.1 GCF_900101615.1 Belnapia rosea
TCACCTCCCACCAGCCGCGCAGACACCAACGCCGCCAGCGGTGATAGACGCTCGACCAGAGACCCAACCCGTCTGGCAGGTCGCGCCACGGCGCGCCGGTTCGGCAAATCCAGAGCGCCGCCTCAACGAAGCGGCGCAGTGCCACGTCATCACGCTTCCAGACAAGGGGGATTTGCTGCATCACCAGCATCAGCGACACCCATTGGGCGTCGTCCAGGCTTGTCCTGGTCATGGCCGCGTTCCTTGAAAGCCTCAAGACCTTCCAAGGTGGCGCGGCCAGAGACCAGATCGGAGCCAGATCGGTTAGTCAGACAGTCCGGTCACAGACCCTAGGGCAATCACCATGTACTGTGCCGGTGACGGTGTCACAGCCATCAAACGGTCGGTTACTCGATGCCGCCTTCCCAACAGGGTCCGGAAGGAAAGCCGCGACCACGATGCGGACGAATCTCTGTGACCGACCCGATGCGCAGTCTCGGAGACTGACGCTCATCGACTAGGATGGAGGCTGACCAGCCGATACCCACTCGCTGTCCCGAGGAGGTGCCAAGTGGCTCGACACGATCGGATGCCGCCGGCACCTCAGCATGGAGCGCAGGTATCGATTGCCGCTGCTGTCCTGTCCAGCGCACTCCTCCTGTCGATGCCAGCGCGCGCGCAGACAGGCCTCACGCCGCCCGCGGGTCAGGCCGAGCCACGCGCAGTGTTGCCGTCGCTGGCACTTCCTCCGGCTGCATCCACGGAGCCGCAGGGCTTCGAGGCCATGATGCGCTCGGGCGATACAGCCATGGTACGAGGCGACATCCTGCGCGCTCGCGCGCTTTACGAACGGGCGGCCGCGATACATCCTCGCTCCTCCGCTGCGGCGATCGCGGCGGGCAAGTCCTACGACCCGAATCTTCTGCCCGTCTTCGGCGCGGGGCCAAACCTCGCCGACGCTGCCAAGGCAAGGGCATGGTACGAGCGTGCCCGAGCCTCCGGCGACCCCGCCGCCGCCGCCTTGTTGCATGCCCTCCGCTAGAGACGCTCGATACCGGCCTGGGCGTTGAAAGGACTGCTCGCCTCCAGGCCTCGCCCGTCAGGAAACAGGAGTACACCGATGAACCGCCGTGACCTCCTCGTCGGCTTCGCCACCGGCCTGTGCTGCCCGATCGTGCGGAGGGCATCGGCCGCACCGGACCCCACCACCACGGCAAACGCCAATGTCCTCGGCATCATCTCCGGCGGCCTCGATGGCACCTATACCCGCTTTGCGGCAGACATCGCGGCGGTGATCGACGGGGTGGACGGCCTCCGCATCCTGCCGCTCATCGGCAAGGGTTCGCTGCAGAACCTCTCGGACCTGCTGTATCTACGCGGCATCGATCTGGCCATTGTCCAGTCCGACGTGCTGGCCGCCGCTGCCCAGCAGAAGGTCTTTCCGGGGCTCGAGCAGCAGGTGCAATACATCGCCAAGCTCTACAATGAGGAGGTGCATGTCTTTGCCGCACCCGGCATTGAACGGCTCTCCGATCTCGCAGGCAAGCACGTCGCCATGGATAACCGCGGCTCCGGCACGGCCATGACGGCCACGCTGCTCTTCTCCAAGCTCGGCATTGCGGTGCAGCCGGTCTATGACGCCACCGTCGATGCGACGGAGAAGCTGCGGCGTGGCGATATCGCTGCGATGGTGCGGGTTACGGGCAAGCCGGCACGCTTCACCACGCCCCTGCCGGATGGCGCGCGCCTTCTTCCCATCCCGCTCACCGAAGAACTCCTCGAGACCTATTTGCCCGCCAGCTTCGGCCCGGACGACTACCCGGGCTTGGTGCCGACCGGAGAGTCCGTCGAGACGGTCGCGGTAGGCGCCGTCCTTGCGGCCTACAACCATCAGATCCCGGAGCGGCGCGACCGCCTGCTGCGCTTCTCGCGGGCCTTGTCCCTGAAGTTCGACATGTTCCTGAGGCCGCCTCGCCATCCGAAATGGCGTGAGGTCAATCTGGCGGCGGGCGTGCCCGGCTGGGCGCGGTTCGGCAGCCTGCCACCCCGCCCCCAGCCCCGCCGCCCACGTAACTGGTCTCCACCCGTGGAGGAGTAGCGGCAGCGCGGGCGAATGGCCAGGCAACTTGCCCGCCATCGCCATGCACGAGGCCCTGCCTCGGCGCCCTGGTCAGCGGAGGCGGCTGAGCAGTTCGGCCGCGGCCGGCTCGCCGAGGGACTGGGCGCGCTCATACCATCGCGTTGCCATGGTGACATCGGGAAGCGCACCGCCATGCACGCCAAGCCCGGCCAGGACGCCGGGATCATAGGTTTTCCCGGTGGCGATATGTGCGGCGGCCGCCGATGCGTCGAGGGAGGCAGCCCGCTGGTACAGGGCGCGGGCTCCGCTGATATCCCCGCGCAGCAATGCAGCATCGCCATGCCGCATCAGCGTGGCATAGGCGGCCAGGGGGAGGCGTCCGGCATCCGCCAACCCTCCTGCTTCCGGCTTCGGCTTGACCGGCTCTGCGGAGGCCATGGGGGCCGGTGCAAGCTTCTCAGCAGGCGCGGCACTGTCCGCAGCGGAGGGCGCCGGGGATGTGGCTGCCACTGCCTCGGCAGGCACCGGCGCCGCAAGCTCCGCTTGCACCGATGCCCGCATGGGCGGCTCCGGAGCCTCCGCTGGCAGGGAGGTCTCGATGGTGAGGGCCTGGAGTGCACGGTCGTATAACTCCACGGCCGCCGAGAAGTCGCGGCGCCGGAAGGCCTCGTCCCCGGCCTCCCGCAATTCCTGGCTCGTGTGCCGGATCGCGCCCAGGGCAGCGGGTAAGCGGCCAAGCTGAAGGCCGGCCATCGCTCCGGACGCATAGGGCGGCTCACCCGAACCGATGAGCGGATCTAGCTCGGCGATCAGTGGAGAAGGCGCCGGAGGCTGCGGCAGGGCAATGGCCTCCTGGCCTGGCGGCGCATTCTGGTCCTCGGATGGGTGTCTGCTGGGAGGCTCGGAGGCAGGGTTGCGCGCCGCCTCGTCCAATGCCGGCACCCATGCTTCGCGGGCCGTGGAAAGAGGTTGAGGTGGTGCAGGCGTCGTCATGACAGGTGCAGCCTGGGATCGTGCGAATTGGCTCCGGCCCTCGCCCGACGGCACGGTATCGAGGAACAGGGCGCCTCCACTGACCAGAATTCCAACTGACAACATCACGGCCACCAGGGCGAGCACGAACGGCATGCCGGCATAGAGCCCGCTCATTCCCCGGCGATCCGATCTCCTCCTGCCATGCCTGCGGCGGATAGGGGGTGTGTCCCGATGCGCCATGGCAGCCCGGGCGGCATCCGCGGATGGGTCGGCCTGTATCGGTACGCTGGGTCGCATATTGGACGCCTGGCGCATCCGGGCCGGGGCATACTCCTCAGGCCTTCTCTCGTCAGGGCTTCTCTCGGGCGGCCGCTCGTCATGCTGAGCAGGAGGCGCCTTGGGAAGCATCGGCCCACGGTTCCGCGTATCTGTCGTATCAGGCCAAGGGAATGACATGACGCAGCGGAAATCGCGGCCTACCTGGTGGAATGCGCGGGGGTTTCCCGGTGCCTGTTGCGAGGCGCCATCCGACATGTTGCATCCCTTCCGCAGGCTGGATTTCCCGCCGCCTTGCCAAGCATCCGAGAGTTCCTGATGCCTCCGTCCTGCGTCAAGGGATCGGGCCGGCACGAGTCCGAAGTAGTGCAGCCGATGTCATGCCACCGCCAGACGTCGTACTCCGCATGATGCATGGGCAAAGGCATCCCTACGCCTAAAGAGCGGCACCGATGCCAAACCCCTTTGGAAGGCGGAGGGCTGTCTACTTGGCGAGGCGCTGTATCGAAAGCTGCACTTCTTTGGATGATTATTCACGGCCTGCCCAAGCCTCGGCCTTGCCGTGGAACTGGGCGAGGGACGGCCAGCCTTTCCCGTACCTGTGCGGCATCGGCTCGCCCCGGGCTTGGCGTATCGTTTGTGAACCCGTGTAACAGGCAACGCGAGCGCTTGGTTTGCCTGCCACCTCTCCTGGCCGGCAGCTGATCGGCCGCATGACATCCGGGAAGCTTGAAACTGTTACGGTTTGCAGGAGCGGCAATCGAACAAGTCGAAGGCCCGGCAGCAATTCCAAACATCGACGACGCTTGGTTGGCATCGAAGCGAGAGTTCCCGACTCACAATTACGTTACTCATGTTCGGTTGCGAACAAACTGTCGGTCTAAAGTTATCAGCAGATATCAACTAGAAATCAATGAATTTCCATCCTTGCGGGTACCCGAAGCAGGAACTCTCATATCTGCCGCAACACGCCTCAAAATTGATACAACGCCGCCTGAATGTCACCAGTTAAGTCGATGGCGAATGCATCAGCCTGCGGTAACATTGAGATACGATGCCTTGAAGGGATGAGCGTCACAAACGCCAGTGCTGACTGGGAGTGCACACAATAAGCCAGCCAGATTTTCTTGCCCCCTTTTGTAGGGTGCGTGAGAGAGCGTGATGGTTCGTCGTAATCGCGGCCAAGAATTAAGGAACTCGGACTATGGCGGATGATCTTTGCGCAAGTCACCACAAGGAACGTTGCGCTACAGCCGACAACAACAGTTGCCGTCTCCTTCTCATCGATCCCTCTCCGCTGCGCCGGGAAGCCCTCCGAAGGCTTCTCGAGGATCTGACGGCCAATGACAACGGATGCGACTTTTCCATCGTAGGCGCCATCCCATCGCTGGATCAGGCGGATCCCGACAGCTCCGTCGGACTTGTAGTCCTGAATTCGGTCGTGACCTCAAGCGATCCGCAGCGACTGGCCCGCTCCATTCATGAAGCAAAGCAACTTTTCCCATATGCGCCCGTCGTGGTCATCTCGGACCGGAACGAATCCGCCGAGGTGATTGCCTCCCTCAGAGCCGGGGCGCGGGGCTTCATCACCGCTGATATTGACCCGCGCCTGGTGTTCTACGCTTTGACCTTCATCGCCCATGGCGGCGTATTCTTTCCGCCACAAACCTTGCTCGAATGCCTCGACGGCGCGGAAGAGGCCGACATGCGCATGATTGCCGCCCCTGCGCCTGTAAGCGAAATGGGTGCCTCCCTTACGAGTTTGACGGCCCGCCAGAAAAAGGTCCTGCAGTTGCTGCGGCAAGGGCAGTCCAACAAGCGGATCGCCATCGATCTCAACATGTGCGAGTCGACCGTGAAGGTGCATGTCCGCGAAATCATGCGGAAGCTGAAAGTGGCCAATCGGACCCAGGCCGCCCTCTGCGCCGCGAATCTCGAACTTCCCGACGACATCTCGCTCGAGCCGCTTCTGGCACAGCAGAATCAGGCTGGCCTCGAGCGGTCCGAGATGCGCCTCATCCCAGCCTGAACCTTCGACGGCGCGTCCGTCTGGACCATTCGCTCCGCTTCACCCCGGCGGAGCAAGCACCGAAGCAGGAAGCCACCCGGCTGGGGTGACTCTCTGACAAATGGCTCGCCAGCGCGGCTTCCGTGACCCGATGGGGCGGAACCGCCCGGCTGTCCTGGCGCCGCCGGAACACGGCACGCCGCCCAGCACGTATGACGCCCAGCACATATGACACCCGGCATGAGGCGGACCTCATCTTCGCCGGCACCCCGCCAACAAGGGTTCCGACGACTTATGGCGTACCTCTTCCCGGCAATCCAATCCCCCATTCCTGGCGCAAAAGATAAAAGAGCTCTTTCGATACTATTTGGCAATTCCACATGAATCCTTTGGCCCAATTGATGGCGCCTTGAATTGCTGCAACATTTATAGGGAACAACAGTCACCAGAAGAGACGCATCTGGCATCTTCGCCACTCTCCTGGTGGCACGACAAGTCCAGAGTAATGGGCGGGGAACAGGTCAGCCGTGCAGCAGCAACCGAAGCAGAAAAGCGACGCTTCCGTTTTGCTGGTGGATGCCAAGGCGCTCCGCCGGGCCGAACTGACCGCATTCCTGTCGGACTGGGCAGCCGACAATCATGTCTCGATCGTGGCCGTGACGCCGGATGACATGGAAGGCGTGGTGCAGCCGAATGCCGCCTTCGCCCTGAGCATCCTCAATCTGGGCGCCGGTTCCCTGAAGGCCACGGCGGGCGCGGAGTGGCTTCAGCTCCTCCTGAAGGCGCTGCCGGCCACCCCGGTTGCAATCATCTCCGACCTCGATGCCGTCGATGAGGTGGTGGCGGCGGTTCGTGTCGGCGCCCGTGGGTTCCTGCCGACGAGCACGGATCCTGCCATCGCGCTGCGGACGCTGTCCTTCATCATGCAGGGAGGCTCGTTCTTCCCGCCGACCGCCCTGCTCGAGGACAAGCCGGCGACGCCCAGACCGGCCGGCATCATCGACTTCGGCCCGCGAAACATGGAAGCGTCGCAGCACCTGTTCCCCCTCACGCCCCGGCAGCATGCCGTGCTTCGGCATCTGCAGGCCGGCCTCTCCAACAAGGAGATCGGCAACCTGCTCGGGGTGCGGGAGTCGACCGTCAAGGACGATGTCCGGCACATCATGCGGAAACTCGGCGCTTCCAACCGGACGCAGGCAGCGCTCGCCGCGGACCAGGACCGCTTGCCGGGCAAGCCGGCAGGGCGGAACGGCCCGCTCTGAGGCATCGCCTTAGCCGAACAGGTTGTGGTCGGATTGGCTGTCCGCGGAGGACACCACCGAAGCAGCCGCATCCGAGAAGTCGTCGGTGGCCAGGGCGGCTGCCTCCACCTTGACGATCGTGTTGTCCCCAACGGATTTGGCGTCGATGCTGAGCGTGGCGGCGTTCCCGGCCTGCATGTCGGGTGGGGCCTTGACCGTCTTCTCCGGCAGCATCTTCGTCGTGAAATGCCCGCCCTTGAGCTCGATACCCTTGATGTCGATGCCGAAGAAGAAGGTCGTGCTCGTCGCGGAAGCCCAGTCCGAGCCGGATCCGCCACCGCTGCCCGAAGAGACCTTGGTGAAGCTGCGGCCGATATCGGCACTAGTGACCGTGGCTGTGGTCTGCGCCGTGGCATAGGCAGTGTCGGTATCCGAGGTGCCGGCGGCCGTTGCCGTCACCTTCCCGAAGGTGAAGGTCACCTTCCCCCGGTCCACTATGTAGGACTCCATGCCGACATGCGCGGTCGTGTCCTGGCCGATGGCGGTGGCACTGCCCTGGGCCTCGACCTTCATCGTCGTATTGAGCGTTGCCTTAAGCCCAAGCTTCATCTTCGCCATAATATCCTCCGTCCGGCAGGCGGCATCTCGCCTGCGCTTCGGACAAGGGTACATAAGCGCCGCCTCAACCAAATCGGGCCAAAGGGTACTCTCAAGGCATCGGAAGGAGAGGCCAGGAAGTGGCTGCTGCTACCCTTTCGGTCTAACGCTGGCGGTCAGACCTCGCGGAAGCTCCGGCGGAAGGCATCGCGGAACGGCTCGATCAGGTAGTGGACCATCGTGCGCTCCCGCCTGACGATCAGCACCTCCGCCGGCATGCCCGGCACGAGGACGATATTGGGGCCGAGCTGCTCCAGCGTGCCACGCTCCACTTCCACCCGGGCCAGGTAATAAAGCTGGTTGGTGCCGGGATCCTGAAGGCTGTCGGCCGAGACCGAACGGACGATGCCTTCGATGCGTGGCAGGCCACGGCTGGAATAGGCGGTCAGCCGCACCTGTGCCGCAAGGCCTTGATGGACGACGTCGATATCGATCGGCGCGACCCGTGCGTCGATCAGCAGCTTCTCCTCGTCCGGCACGATGTCGAGGATCGCCTCGCCGGGCCTGATCACGCCTTCGACGGTCTTGAAGCGCAGATTGATGACCGTGCCGGTGATCGGCGCCAGTACGGCGGTACGGGCAAGCACGTCCCGGCTGGCCTCCAGCCGCTCGGTCACGCCGGCCAGCTCGACCCGCACCTTGTCGATCTGCTCCGACACCTTGTCGAGCCGCTCGGCCTCGAGCGAGATGATCTGCATCTCGGTCTCGCCGATCACCTGCCTGGTCCGGGCGATCGTCCCGAGATACTCGCCATGCCGCCCCAGGAGCTCCGCCTGGTTGCGCTGCAGGCGCAGAACCTCGGGCCGCGGCACCAGCCCCGATCGGAGAAGCTGTTCCTTGCCCCGCAACTCGTCGGCGATCAGGGCAAGTTGGTCGGAGGCACTCCTGACCTGCGCCTCGAACGCGCCGATCTGCTGCTGGGACTGCTCGATCCGCAGGCGCAGGATCACCGTCCGCATCTCCTGGGCCTTGCGCCGGGTGGCGAAGATGGAGCGTTGGGCCGCGATGAGCCGGGCGAGTTCCGGATTGGTGACGGCGGCCTCGATCTCCGGGGGCAGCCTTATCTCCGGCCATCCGTTCTGCTCGGCCTCCAATCGCGCCTGCATCACGAGCAGGGTCTGGTACTGGCTCAGCAGCGAGTTGTAGACCGCCCTGGCCTGCAGGGTTTCGAGCAGGATGAGGGGCTGGCCCGCGGTGACCTTGTCGCCGTCGCGGACCCGCAGCTGGGCGATGATGCCGCCTTCCAGGTGCTGGACGGTCCGCCGGTTTCCGTCGGGGCTGATGACGCCGGGCGCGATGGCCCCGCCCGCGATGGGCACGGTCAGCCCCCAGGCCAGGAAACCGCCCAGGAAGACGAAGACCAGCATCAGCCCCATACGGCGCGGGGCGCGGGTCGAGAGCGCCAGGGTCGCCGCGCCTGGCATGCCGGCCAGGGTGACGTCCATCCGTGGGTCGAGGGGGACGAGGGACCGTGCGCCGCTCATGGGTCTTCCTTCAGGCTTGCCGCCCGGCAAAGGGCGGCCCGGGCGGAAACAGGCTGGCCTCAGGCACTCCTGGCGGCATCGGCGTCTTGCGGCTGAGCCTTGTCGCTGGACGCCTTCCTGAGCCGCTTCAGCACCTCATCGCGCGGGCCGATGAGCTCCACCCGGCCCTCCTTCATGAGCAGGATCCGGTCGGCCAGCGCGATGGTCGAGGGGCGATGGCCGACGATGAGCAGGGTGCAGTGGTGCCGCTTCATCTCGTCGATCGCTGCGGACAGCGCCGCCTCGCCGCTGGTGTCGAGATTTGCATTGGGCTCGTCCAGCACGATGATGCGCGGGATGCGGTAGACGGCCCGGGCGAGGCCGATGCGCTGCCGCTGCCCGCCCGAGAGCCGGATGCCGCCCTCCCCGATGACGGTATCGTAGCCCTGGGGCAGCCGCTGGATCAGCTCATGCGCATGCGCCAGCATGGCGGCCTCGACCACCGCCTCGTCCTCGGCCTCGCTCATGCGGGCGATGTTGTCGCGGATGGTGCCGGAGAAGAGCTCCACATCCTGCGGCAGGTAGCCGATATGCTGGCCCAGCTCCTCGGCATTCCAGTGGCGCAACTCCGAACCATCCAGCCGGACCTCGCCGGAGCTCGGCTCGGCGATGCCGACCAGGAGGCGGCAGAGCGTGCTCTTGCCGCCCGCCGATGGGCCGATGACGGCCAGCACCTCGCCGGGCACGGCCTCGAAGGACACCGATCTCAGGATCGGCACGCGCGAGCCGGGCGCGGCGAAGCTGACATTGCGGAGCGTCAGCACCCCCTCCGGCGCCGGGAGGCGCGTGCGCACCGGCTCCTCCGGCATCGCCCGGAGCTGCGCCTGCAGGCGCCTGTAGGCGATGCGCGCCATGCTGAAGCTCCGCCAGGCCCCCATCGCGCCCTCGACCGGAGCCAGGGCCCGGCCGAGCAGGATCGAGGATGCGATCATGCCGCCGGAGGACAGGCTGCCCTGCAGGACCAGATAGGCGCCGATGCCAAGGCTGGCCGACTGAACGAAGTACCGCACGAATTTGGTGATGCCGAGGAGCAGGGCGCCCCGCTCGGCAGCACGCTGCTGCGCCGACAGCGCAACCTCGTTGCTGGACTGCCAGAGGGCGATCATCGCCGGCAGCATGCCCATCGCCCGCACCACCTCGGCATTGCGGATCGTCGCCTCCGCATGCTTCGTCGCTGCGATCTGCGAGAGGCTGGAGGCGATGGTCGGCTTGCGGGTTACGTATTCATTGGCGACCCCGAGGCTGAACAGCAGCACGGCCGAGGCAATGGCGAGGACGCCGAGCCAGGGATGCAGCAGCCAGCCCAGGATCAGAAAGATCGGTACCCAGGGCCCGTCGAAGAACACGTTGAAGCCTGGCGAGGTGATGAAGGTCTGCACCGACTGCAGATCCCTCAGCGGCTGCGCCCCGCCGCCGTCGCCGGCCAGCCGGGCCCGCACGCTGTTCGCCAGATAGACCGGGCCGAGCTGAGCCATCAGCCAGCTGCCCAGCCGCGCGGTGATCGCCGACCGCGTCGCATCCAGCAGGCCGAAGACGAGCAGGGCGCCAGCGGTCATCGCCGTCAGCATGATCAAGGTCTCGATGGCGCCGCTCACCATGACCCGGTCATAGACCTGCAGCATGTAGAGCGGCGGAGCGAGCATCAGCACGTTGCTGGCGAGGCCGAACAGGGCCAGCACCCAGGCCGTGGAGCGGCAGGCGGCGACAGCCTGGTCAAGCTGCGTCCGCCGCGGCTGCCTGAAGCTCGAGCCTTCGATCAAGGCCATGTTCCGCCCCTTCGGCTTGCCTGGCCTAGAGCCAGGGGCTGTCCGCGGTCAGGCCGGAGTTGACGATGAGGTCCCGCCCATCGCCGTCAGTGTCCAAGGCGCTACCAGCAGGCGCCAAAATACGGTCTAAAACGGCTTGCGCAGTTTCTTGAGTCACCGCGGTTGCCAAACCCAAGTTAATAAAGGTGTTATGCTGTGATCCCTGAAAAAGTATGATGCGAGCTGTGCCACCACCGGCCGTGGTGATTGTGGGTGTGGCAACCAAGCTGTTTAATTCAATATCTTCACCGATCTGATAACCGCTTATCTGGACGGTCGTACCGCCAGCGGCGCCGATGACACGGTAGGTATCGAGACCTGGAGAACCACCGTCGCCGATGCCCTCGCCGACCAACAGCTTGGTGCCGATGCCATTCGAGACGAGAAGGTCGGCACCGCTGCCACCACGCAAGGAGTCGTTCCCGGCGCCACTCACCAGCTTGTTGCCGATGGTGCTCCCAAGCAGAAGATCGGCGAAGCCCGAACCCACAACATTCTCGATCTGGCTGAACCGATCACCCGCGGCATCGCTCGTCGTGCTTCCGAGAGCGGAGCCCACCCCGGCGCTGTTAGGGTCGGAGCTATCAAGCAGCTGGATCTGCACGCCACCATCAGACGTCGAGAAATCGGCCGTATCGGTGCCCACGCCACCGAACATCGTATCCGCCCCGGCTCCACCCCGGAACCAGTCGTTGCCGGTGCCGCCCTCCAGCCGGTTCGCGGCGGCGCTGCCGAACAGGGTATCGGCGAAGGCCGTCCCGATCACATTCTCCATATCGGTGAGCTGGTCGCCATCCGAGGCCGTGCCGGCCAGGAGGTTCACGGTCACGGCGGCCGTCGAGAAGGAGTAGTCGGCGGTGTCGTTGCCGCCGCCACCATTCAGCAGATCGGCGCCGAGGCCACCGACGAAAATCTCCCCGACGCCGCCCCCGTTGAGGCTATCGGCGAAGGCCGAACCGATCACCCGCTCGATGAGCTGCAGCGAGTCGCCCGCGGCATGCCCGCCAGTGCCCGTCCCGGCAGCCGTCGGGTTCTCCGGCGTCGCGGTGAACTGGATCGAGATGGCCACGTCGGAGGCGGAGTAGTCCGCCGTGTCCAGTCCGCCCTGCCCGATCATCTGGTCCGCGCCGGCACCGCCCACGAAGGTGTTGTTGAGGCTGTTGCCGATGAGGATGTCGTTGAAGCCCGACCCGGTGAGGTTCTCGATGTTGGCGAAGCTCGCCCCTGCGGCTGCGCCGCTGCCGATACCGTTGGTCAGGTCGACGCCCGCCGCGCCGGCGGCATTGGCGAAGGTCAGCGTATCGATGCCCTCACCGCCATCGATGGTGTCGCCGGCACCGCCCGCCAGAGTGTCGTTGCCGCTGCCTCCGGTGACCTGATCGGCATCCTGGCCGCCATCCAGGCTGTCATCGCCATCGCCGCCCGTCACGGTATCGAGGCCGATACCCGCAGCCAGGACGTCGTTCCCGGCATCGCCCGCCAGGCTATCGGTGCCATCGGCGCCGGTCGCGGTATCGTTGCCGTCCCCGCCATGCACCTCGTCATTGCCGCTGGAGGCGTTGAGGTCATCATTGCCGGCGCCGCCATACAGGGTATCGTTGCCGATGCTGGCGACGAACTGGTCATTGCCATCGCCGCCATCGAGCAGGTCGTCGCCGCTGCTGGAGGAGAGAAGGTCGTCCCCGGCATCACCGTGAAGCTCGTCATTGCCGAAGCTGCCCAGCAGCGAATCATTGGCGGCGCCGCCATGCAGGGTGTCATTGCCGTCACCGCCATCGACCAGGTCGACACCCCCCTGCGCCGCACCCTCGGTCGTGCTGTCGCCATACAGGAGGTCGGCACCGGCATTGCCCCTGACCGTATCATTGCCGAGGCCGCCGACGAGCTGGTTGTCGAGCTGGTTGCCGGAAACCAGGTCGCCGAATGCGGTGCCGACCACATTCTCGATATTGGACAGCACATCGCCCGTTGCATCGCCGCCGGACGGCCGGCTCGTGGCCGAGCTGGTGGTGGAGGTGCTGAGGGTCAGCACCAGCATGGCACCCGAGGCGGAGTAATCCGCGGTGTCGCTTCCCGCGCCGCCGTTGAGAGTGTCAGCGCCGGCACCACCGATGAGGATGTCATCGGTTTCGGCGCCCGTCAGGCGATCGAGGCCTGCGCCGCCGTCGAGCAGGTCCGAGCCGGTTGTGCCGGCAAGGACGGAGATCACGTCGTTGCCGCCGAGCCCCTGGACCGAGAAGCTGCCGGACTCCGAGATGACGCGGGAGTCGTTGCCGGACGTCAGGACGATCGTCGTGTAGGCGATATCCGCCGCGGCCAGGCTGGACGTCGCAGCGAGGAAGGTCTCCGCCTGGCCGTCCTGGGAGGTGGTGACCTGCCGCGATGCAGGCTCGCTGAGGCGCGCGCCGCTGTCCTGGACGGACGCCTTTGGCGGATTCCGCAATGCCGCCCTGGCCGCGATCTCCGAGGCGGAGACGGCACTGGCCGTGTCCTGCAGCGACATGTCGAGCCGTGCCGGCGTGCCAGGACTGACATCGGCCTGGTCAATCGACCCGATGACGGTGATGTCGTCGAAGGTGTTGGGCTTCTTGGCCACTGCCTGGATCTCCCGTCCAACCGCCATCGAGGTGCGGCACCTGTCAAAGGCTAGTGTGGGAGGAGGCGGGACAATATCGGTGCAGTCGGCTTACGCCCTTGGTGGCGACGGTTCACGGCCTAACCAGAAGGGACAGCCCAACCTCCACCCGTATTGCATCTCAAGTGAGCGCCGATGCAACGGGTCGCTGGGGGCCGAGATTGGCCGGACCAGCTGGAGCCGGGCCGTTACGGTCCCGGTCATGGCATCCAGGCATCATGGGGCCCAGCCGCAGGATCCTACCCTTGGCTCAATCCACCCGGGCGCCAGTGGCGCGCACGATGGGCACCCAGCGCTCGATCTCCGAGGCGATGAAGTCGCGGGTGCGCTCCGGCGTCATCCCCTCCGGGATGGTGTTGCCCAGGCCGGTCAGGCGGTCCCGCACGGCGGGCTCGCGCAACGCCTCGGCGATCTGCTCGTAGAGGAACTGGCGGATCACGGCAGGCGTGCCGAGCGTCGTCGACCATGGCGTCCAGGTCGTCGCCTGATAGGCCGGCAGCCCGGCCTCGGCGCTGGTCGGCACCTCGGGCGCGAGTGGCGAGCGCTCCGGCGTGGCGATGACGATGCCGCGTACCGTGCCGGCCTTCAGTGGCTCGGATAGGAAGGAGATGGTGTCGGCCTGAAAGGCCGTGCGCCCCGCAATGAGGTCGGTGAAGGCTGCCGCCGAGCCGCGATAGGGCACATGCTGCGCCTGCACGCCGAGCAGCTGCAACAGCATCGCACCGGCGATATGCCCCGTGGTGCCGTTGCCGGAGGAGCCATAGTCGTATTTGCCGGGATTGGCCTTCAGCAGCGCGGCGAATTCCGCCAGCGTGCGAACCGATAGCGAGGGATGCACCGCAACCGCGATGGCGGAATGGCTGGAGATGGTGATGTGATCGACGCCGGTCAGCGGATGCACTCGCAGCCGGTCGCCATAGAGCCCGATATTCAGCGTATGCGAGCCGAGCGCGCCGACCAGCAGGGTGTAGCCATCGGGCGGCGTCGCGGCGGCCGTCTCAAAGGCCACGGTGCCGCCACCGGAGGGGCGGTTCTCCACCACGAATTGCTGGCCGAGCTGCTGGCTTAACTGGCCGGCGACGACGCGTGCATTGATATCGGCATTGCCGCCGGGCGCCAGCGCCACGATGACCCGTACGGGGCGGCCCGGATAGTCGGTGCCCGGTGCCCTGGGCTGGGCCTGGGCACCCCCAAAGGCGAGCGTCGCCAGCGCGACCGCGATACATCGTTTCATTGTTGCCATTCCTCCCCGAGCTTCAAGCTAGCCGATGCCGTGCTCCAGCACGCCGACACGCTCCACCTCCAGGCGCAGCCGGTCGCCAGGGCGGAGGTAGCGAGGCGGCGAGCGGAAATGACCGGAGCCGGCGGGCGTGCCGGTGGCGATCACGTCGCCCGGCTGCAGGGCCATGTAGCGCGAGACATAGGCGATGAGCCCGGCGACACTGAAGATCAAGTCACGCGTATTGCCCTCCTGCACCAGCTCCTCGTTCAGCCAGCAGCGCAGGCCGAGCTGCCAGGGCTCGCCCACCTCCTCGGCGGTGACGAGCCAGGGGCCGAGCGGGCAGAACCCATCCAGCCCCTTGGCGAAGCTGGTCATGGGCAGCGGCTGGTCGAACTGGAATTCGCGCGCCGAGACATCGTTCAGCACGGTGTAGCCGGCGACGTGGTCAAGCGCCGTGCCCTCGCCGACCTGCCAGGCGGTGCGGCCGATGACGACGCCGAGTTCCACCTCCCAGTCCGGCTTGGTGACGCCGGGGGGGATGCGTACCAGCGCGCCCGGGCCGCAGACCGAGGAGGTGGGCTTGAGGAAAAGGCGGGGCGCCGCCAGCGCCGGGCCACCGACTTCCTTGGCATGGTCGGCATAGTTGCGGCCGACGCCGATGACCTTGCCCGGCAGCAGCGGTGCGCGAAGCGCCACCTCCGCCAGCGGCCGGCGCAGTGCGGCGTTCTCCGGCCGGGCGGCGAAGGCGAGCGCCCGGCCGGCGGCGACCAGCGCCGCCTCGCCGGCGGCGAGCAGCCCGACCATCGTCTCCGGCAGGCGCTCCGGTGCTTGCCCGGCGGCGGCGCGGGCGGCGTCGAGCGCGGGTTGCAGGGGCACCACGGCATCGCCCAGCACGGCGCCGACCCGCACCGCGCCATCGGCCTCGAAACTCGCCAGCTTCATCTCAGGCGGCCAGCGCAGCGTAGTCGAGCGTCGCCATCACCTGCACCCGCAGGATGAAGCGCGGCTCATCCGCGGCATAGTCGGCGACGGCATTGTGGGTGGTGCCAATATTGTCCCACATCAGCAGGTCGCCCGGCGTCCAGGCATGGCTGTAGAGGTATTGCGGCTGCGACTGGTGGAGGAAGAGGTACTCCAGCAGGGCGTCGCTCTCGCTCCGCTCCAGCCCCTCGATCCACATGGCGTAGCCGGGGTTGCAGTAGAGCACACGGCGGCCGGTGACCGGGTGGATACGGAAGATCGGCTGCCGCACCGGCGGCTTCTTGGCCTTCTGCGCCGCGGTCAGCGGGCCCCGGATGCTGCCCGGACGCTGCCGAACCATGTCCCAGAATTTCTCGAAATCATGAACCGCCACCCTGCCCTCGAGCCGCTCCACCACCTCGGCCGGCAGGTCGTCATAGGCCGCATGCATGTTGCGGAATTGCGTGTCGCCGAGCGGCTTGCCGTTGCGCTGCGGCACCTGCTTGGCATGCAGGGCATTGGCCAGCGCGATCTCGGTCGAATAGGACATGTCGGTGTGCCAGCCCTGACCGGCATCGTTCAACCCGACCGGCTTGCCCTCGGCGTCCTTCTGGTTCGACAGGATCATCACCTCGGGATGGCCCGGGGCATGAAACAGGTTGGCGACATTGACCTCCAGCTCGCCGAAGCGGCTGCCGAAGGCCGAGAGTTGTGGCGCATCCAGGTCCTGCCGGGGAAAGCACAGCACCCCGTAATGGCCGAGCGCCCGGAGCACGGTGCGGTAATCCTCGGCCGAGAGCGGCCGCGCGAGATCAATTCCCTCGATCCGGGCGCCGAGCCCGGCATTGTTCGGCGTGATGTTCATCGCCTGTTCCCTCCGCTTGGCGGCCAGGGTCGGATGGGGGACAGGCGACGTCAACTATCTCCGCCCTCAACCCGTCCACCTATTTGCTAATGATTCGCATTTGCATGACGGGTGACGCCTTGCTAATCCGGCGCCAGCGAGATTCGGAGCAGGGGCCCTGATGTCCAGTTTATCGGTATGCGCCGTTCGGCAGCCTGGGGTTGCAAGAGCCGTGGCCCTGGCACTCGCCCTGTCGCAACCGGCCTGGGCGCAGACTGAGGCTGCCGCCCCGGCCGGCGAGGCGGTCGCCTTGCCTGAGATCAATGTCGGCGCCGACCGGGACCGTGGGCACGGCCCGGTTCGGGGCTATGTCGCGCCGGTCAGTTCGACGGCGACCAAGACCGACACCCCGATACTCGAGACGCCGCAATCCCTCTCGACCGTGACGCGTGACCAGATCGAGGCGCAGGCGGCACAGAATGCCAATGGCGTGCTCCGCTACACGCCGGGCGTCGCCACCGACACGCGCGGCGCCGTGGCGTTGCGGCTCGACCAGTATTTCATCCGCGGCTTCACCGTGCCGCAATTCCTCGACGGCATGCGCCTCTTCGGCGGGCGCGACGCCAACCCCAGCGTCGATATCTACCGGATGGAGCGGGTGGACGTGCTGCGCGGGCCGCCCTCGGTGCTCTATGGCCAGTCGAGCCCGGGCGGGCTGGTGAATTTCGTCAGCAAGCGCCCGACCGACACCCCCTATCGCGAGCTGCTGCTGCAGGGCGGCAGCTACGGCACCTTCCGCGGCGGGCTCGACCTGAGCGGCGCGCTCAACGAGAACCGTACCGTGCTCGGCCGGGTCACCGGCTCCTACTCCCGGTCCGACACGCAGATCGACCGGGTGGAGGAGGAACGCTACTTCATCGCGCCCTCCCTCACCCTGAAGCCGACCAACGACACCACCATCACGCTGCTCGGCCTCTACCAGCGCGACCCGCAGGGTGGCTCCTACGGCTCGGTGCCGGCCTATGGCTCGGTGCTGCCGAACCCGAATGGCCGCATCCCGACCGGACGGTGGGACGGCAACCCGAATTTCGACCGGCTGAACCGCACGCAGTACCAGATCGGCTACCTGGCCGAGCACCGCTTCAACGACACCTTCACGCTGCGGCAGAATTTCCGCTACGCGCATTCGGATGGCTACTACCGCCAGCTCTATGGCGGCTTCACCAACAGCCTGCTGCCGGATCTCCGCACCGTCCAGCGGTCGACGACGGGCTCGAACGTCTCCTTCGACACCATCACCCTCGACACGCATCTGGAATCGCGCTTCGCGACCGGTCCTGTGGCGCACACGCTGCTGACAGGCCTCGACTACTACAACGTGCGCAGCCGGACCTTCAGCGGGTTCGAGCCGGTCGCACCCTCCTATGACGTGTTCAGACCGGTCTATGACGGCGTCGCCATCCGCCCGCTCAGCTACCAGACGCGGGCGGTGCAGGACCAGAACAGCCTTGGCGTCTACGCGCAGGACCAGATCCGCATCGGCCGCGTCGCCATCCAGCTCGGCGGCCGCTACGACAGCTATGACAGCGAGACGGTAACGGAGACCTTCGCCAGCCGCTCCACGACGCGCAGCACCCAGGATGTCGGCGCCTTCACCGGCCGCGCCGGCATCGTCTACCTCTTCGACAGCGGCTTTGCGCCCTACTTCTCCTATGCCGAGAGCTTCGAGCCGCAATCCGGCAGCTTCGCGCCGGCCCGCGGCGCCCGGCCCTTCGACCCCACCACGGGGCGGCAATACGAGGTCGGCCTGCGCTACCAGCCACCCGGCACCAACGCGCTGTTCTCCGTCGCCGCCTTCGACCTGACGCGGCAGAACGTGCTGACGACGGACCCGAACGACAGCCGCTACTCGATCCAGACCGGCGAGGTCCGCTCACGCGGCGTGGAGGTGGAGGCCAAGGCCAGCCTGGCGAGCGGCCTCGACGTCACTGGCGCCTTCACCTATCTCGACGCCGAGGTGACCCAGAGCAACGCCACCGTCGTCGAGAACCGCGGCATCGCCGGCAACCGCACCGCGACGCGGGCGGAGAAGGGCACGACACCGGTCGGCGTGCCGGACATCCTCGCCTCGGTCTGGGCCAACTACACCTTCCAGCCCGGCCACCGCCTGGAAGGCGCCGGCCTCGGCGCCGGCATCCGCTATGTCGGGGCAAGCTGGGGCGACACGGCGAACACGCTGAAGGTGCCGGACTACACGCTGGTCGACCTGGTCGCGCGATACGACCTCGGCAAGATCGCCCCGAGCCTCGGCAACGCCAGCCTGCAGGTGAACGTCACCAACCTCTTCGACACCGACTACGTCTCGACCTGCAACACCTATGCCTGGTGCTGGTACGGCTTCCGCCGCAGCGTCATCGCCACGGTGAGGCACCGCTTCTGATGCGCCTGCCGCCCTGGACCGGCATCCTGTCGCGCAGCATCGCCGCGATCCTCGGCGGCTACCTGCTCGCCTCGCTCGTCGCCGCCTGCTGCGCCCTCGGCCTCGCCCTGCCGCGGGCGGAGGCGGTGATGACCGGCGCCATGCTGGCCTTCGCCGTGCATGCCGGCGCCGTCATCTATGCTTTCGCCGTCCGCAGCGCCTGGCGGGCCTGGGCCGGGCTGGCCCTGCCGGCGGCGCTGCTCGGCGGGCTGCTCTGGCTGCTGCAATCCGGGGGGGCCGCATGAAGCCCGGCTTCCGCCAGAGCATGGCCTGGCTGCACACCTGGTCCGGCCTGCTGGTCGGCTGGGTGCTCTTCGCCGTCTTCCTCACCGGGACGGCCGCCTATCTCCGGCCGGAGATCTCGCTCTGGATGCGGCCGGAGCTCGAGGTGACGCGGCCCGGCCCCGACATCGCGCCCCGGCTGATGGAGGCGATGGCGCGCCTCGCCCCCGGCTCGCCAAACTGGTCCATCGGAATGCCGACGGCGCGGGACCCGGTGGCACGGGTGTTCTGGCGCGACCCGCAGGCGCCGAACCGGCGCGGCTTCCGCGACGCCGCCCTGCATCCCGCGACAGGCGAGGTGCTGACGGCGCGGGCCACGCGCGGCGGCGAGTTCTTCTACCGCTTCCATTTCGACCTGCACTACATGTCGCCGATCGTGGCGCGCTGGATCGTCAGCGCCTGCGCTATGTTCATGCTGGTGGCGATCATCAGCGGCATCGTCACCCATCGCCGCATCTTCGCCGACTTCTTCACCTTCCGCCCCGGCAAGGGGCAGCGGTCCTGGCTGGACGGCCATGCCGTCGCCGCCGTACTCGCCCTGCCCTATCACCTGATGATCACCTATACGGGCCTCGTCACGTTGATGTTCCTGACGATGCCCTGGGGCGCGCAGCTCGCCTACAAGGGCGACCGCGCGGCGATGAACGCCGACATCTTCGGCAATGCGCCGGTGACGCGGCCGGCCGGGCGGCCGGCGCCGCTGGTCGGGATCGGGCCGCTGGTGGAGGAGGCCGCGCGGCGCTGGGAGGGCAGCAGCGTCGGCCGCATCACCGTGCAGAACCCGGGCGACGCGCGGGCGACGATCCAGCTGGTGCGCCAGGACTCCGAACGGATCTCCTTCAACCCGCAATCCCTGCTCTTCGATGGCACCACCGGTGCCCTGATCTCGGCCACCGGCGAGGCGGCGCTGCCGGCGGCCGAGACACGCGGGGTGATGTACGGCCTGCATGTCGGCCGCTTCGCCGGGCCGCTGCTGCGCGGGCTGTTCCTGCTCTCGGGTCTCGCCGGCAGCGTGATGGTGGCGACGGGCTGCATCCTCTGGGCGGTGAAGATGCGCCAGCAGGCGGCGAAGCGCGGCCGGGTCGGCTTCGGCACGCGGCTGGTCGAGCACCTCAACGTCGCGGCCATCGCCGGACTGCCGGTCGCCATGGGCGCCTTCTTCTGGGCCAACCGGCTGCTCCCGGCGCAGATGGAGGGCCGGGCGGAGTGGGAGATCCACCTGTTCTTTGCCGCCTGGGGCCTCTGCCTGCTGCACCCGCTGCTGCGGCGCGGCCGGCAGGCCTGGGTGGAGCAGCTCGGCCTCGGCGCCCTGCTATTCGGGCTGCTGCCGCTGCTCAACCTCCTGGTCACGCGACGCCATCTCGGCATCACCCTGGCCGAGGGCGACTGGATCCGCGCCGGCTTCGATCTCGGGCTGCTGGCCATCGGCGGAGCGCTCGGGGCGATCGCCTGGATGGTGGCGCGGCCCAAGGTGGCGGGCGCACGCGCGGAGCGGACGGCCGCCTCGCCGCTCGCCACGGCGGAGGCGGCGGAATGATGCTGCTGGCCCTCGCCCTGCCCTATGCCGGCTTCACCGCGCTCTGCCTCGCCATGGAGCGGCACCACGAGCAGGTGCTCGGCCGGCGGCGGATCGCGCCGGGGCTCCGGCGGCTGCTGCGCCTCGCAGGATGGCTGCTGCTGCTCGCCTCGCCCCTGCCCTGCCTCGCCCTGGCCGGCTGGGGCGGTGGCAGCGTGCTGTGGTGCGGAATGCTGACCGCCGCCGCCCTGCTGCTGACCCTCTCGCTGCCCTATGCGCCACGCCTCGCCGCCGCGCTCGCCTTGGCCCTGCCGGCGCTCGGCCTGGTGCTCGCGTCCTGACCTGAACGGAGAACGACATGACCAAGACACGCCTTGCGATCCTGATGGCTACGCTGCTGGCCGCGCCGCTCCCCGCCGGGGCGCACCAGGTCTGGCTCGAGCGCGACGGCAGCGCCGTGCGGGCCTATTTCGGCGAGCCGGCCGAGGATACGCGGGAGCGCAGCGGCGGGCTGCTCGACCGCATCGCCAGCCCGCGCATCTTCACCGAGGACCCGTCGAAGGCGCTGCCTCTCCGCCGCGAGGCCGACCACATCCAGGCCAGCCTGCCCCCCGGGGGCGGCGATGTGCGGCTGGTGGAGGACGGCCTCGCCCCCTATGGCCGCAGCCCGGAGCAGCGCACCCGGCCCGTCATGCTGGCGCGCGAGGGGCGGACCCAGACGCGCGGCATGATGGAGCTCGAGCTGGTGCCCGTCGCGCCCGGCGGCAACAGCTTCACCCTGCTGCTGCGCGGCCAGCCTCTGGCCCGCGCCGAGGTCACGGTGGTGGCGCCGCCGCGCTGGGAGCGCCGGCTGCACACCGATGCCGAGGGCCGTGTCGCCATCACCACGCCTTGGGCCGGGCGCTACGTGATGGAGGCGGTCCATACCGAGGACCGGGCGGGGGGCTCGGGCGATGCAGCCCATGCGAAGCAGCGGCTGGTCTCCACCCTCTCCTTCACCGTGGCCGAGGGCCTGCCCTGGCCAGCGGGCCGGTAGCGCGGCGGGCCTGTCACGGGGGCGGGCTATGGGGCTACAGTCGTCCGAACAACCTTCGGGGAAACGATCCATGGCCCTCTCCATGACGGAACCGACCGGAACCGCGAGCCAAGCCGGCCTCGACCACGACGCGATCGTCATCGGGGCCGGCATGTCCGGCATGTACCAGCTCATCCGCCTGCGCCAGCTCGGCCTGCGGGTGCGGGTCTTCGAGGCCGGCACCGGCGTCGGCGGCACCTGGTACTGGAACCGCTACCCCGGGGCGCGCTTCGATTCCGAGAGCTACTCCTACGGCTACTCCTTCGACCCCGAGCTGCTGCAGGACTGGAGCTGGTCGGAGCATTTCGCCCCGCAGCCGGAGACGCTGCGCTACCTGAACCATGTCGCCGACAAGTACGACCTGCGCCGCGACATCCAGTTCGAGGCCCGTGTCGCCAGCGCCCATTACCAGGATGCGACACGCAGCTGGACGGTGACGCTGGAGGATGGAAGCCGGCACAGCTCGCGCTTCCTCATCACCGCCATCGGCGTGCTCTCGGCGCCGACCCTGCCGCGGATCGAGGGCATCGACAGCTTCCAGGGCCAGTCCTGGCATACCGCGCGCTGGCCGAAGGAGGGGGTCGATTTCACCGGCAAGCGGGTGGCGGTGATCGGCACCGGCGCCACCGGGGTGCAGACCATCCAGGAGGTGGCAAAGACGGCGGGCCACCTCACCGTTTTCCAACGTACGCCCAATTGGTGCGCGCCGCTGCACAACCGCCCGATCACCGAGGAGGAGCAGCGCCAGATCAAGGCCAGCTACCCGGAGATCTTCCGCCGCTGCCAGGAGACCTTCTCCTGCTTCCTCCATACCGCAGACCCGCGCGGCACCTTCGAGGTGACGAAGGAGGAGCGCGAGGCCTTCTACGAGCAGCTCTACGCCTCGCCCGGCTTCGGCATCTGGGTCGGTAATTTCAAGGACATGCTGACCGACCGGGCGGCGAACAAGGAGATCTCCGACTTCGCGGCGCGCAAGATCCGCGAGCGGGTCAAGGACCCGAAGGTGGCGGAGATGCTGATCCCGACCAACCACGGCTTCGGCACCCGCCGCCTGCCGCTGGAGACGCGCTATTACGAGGTCTACAACCAGCCCAACGTGCTGCTGGTGGACAGCAAGGCGACGCCGATCGAGCGCATCACCCCGACCGGCATCCGGACCAGCGCGGCGGAGTACGAGTTCGACATCATCATCTACGCCACCGGCTTCGACGCCCTGACCGGCGCCTTCGACCGCATCGACCTCCGCGGCGCGGATGGGCTGCGGCTGAAGGAGGCCTGGGCCGGCGGCGCGCGGACCTTCATGGGCATGATGGTGGAGGGCTTCCCCAACATGCTGATGCTGCTTGGGCCGCATACCGCGCTCGGCAACATCCCGCGCAGTATCGAGTACAATGTCGATTGGGTGACCGCCCTGCTGCGCCACATGCAGGCCAAGGGGCTGACCCGCGTCGCGGCCAGGCCGGAGGCGGTGCGGGCCTGGACCGAGCATGTGATGTCCTGCGCCGAGGGGCTGCTGACCTTCGAGGTCGATTCCTGGATGACCGGCGTCAACCGCAATGTCGAGGGCAAGCAGACGCGTACCGTCGCCCGCTATGCCGGCAGCGCCCCGGCCTACCGCGCATGGTGCGACGAGGTGGCCGGCGGAGGGTACCGGGAGCTGGTCCTGGATTAGGACCAGCCCCGTGGCGCATCAGGCCTGACAGCGGTTCGGCGCGAATTCCACGCGCCGGTCCAGCGCGTCCCGCATGTCGTCGGTGCCGAGGCCGATGATCGGCTCGCGGCTGCCGCGTCCGATGGCCTCGCTGCGACTTTGCAGCGGCGGGGCATTGATTACCAGGATGCGGCGCACCGTCTGCGCGCGGGCCAATGACAGGCGGTCATTGGCGGCAGGGGCGCCGGTGACGCTGGCATGGCCGACGACCCGGAGGCAGGCCTCCCGCTGCACGGTGTGCGAGGCGATTTCCTGCAGCCACATCGGATAAGGGGCGCTGACGCCCGGATCACGCACGAAGCCCGTCCCGCCGGGCCGGAACAGCAGCTTCAACGCCAGCCGGTTCCGCATCAGGCCATACTCCACCACCCGGCCGAAGGCGTCGCGCGCCGCGTCGCGCTGGCCGAGCCCCCAACTCGCCAGATAGAGGCCGTTCAGCACCCGCGCCTGCTGCCCGCCCGGCTCCCCATCCGCCTGGCGGTAGAGGGTAAGGGCGGTGGGGAGATCGCCGCGTTCATAGGCCCCGATCCCTTCGGCGACCGCGGCCTGGGCCCGGAGGCCGCGCAGATAGGCCGGGTCCATCGGGGTGCCCGGTGCGCCGGCGCAGGTGCGGAGATAGGCTGCCTGCGCCTCGTCATCGGTCCAGGCCGGGCTGTCGCGGAAGAAGGGGCTCGGTGCCGTATCCACTGTCTCCGCCCGCACCCAGGCGGTGGGGTGGGACAGGATCATCCCGGTCCCGAGATCGCCCAGCACCGCCCATATCCGGTAGGTGTCGCCTGGGCCCGTGCTGTTGGTAAGGCTGCCGGCTGCGGTGACGCCCGTGATGGCGCCGAGCAGGATCAGCGGTTTCTCGTCGAGCGTGGCGGTGGTGAAGGGCTTCAGCTCGAGTTCCGGATGCCGCTCGCGCACCAGCGTCTCGATCCGGGCGACCATGGCTCGCGTCGCGCCGGTTTCCGCCCCGCTGGCGCGGTCGATCAGCGGATCGATGACCAGGGCCCGGCGCCCGCCCGGCGGGACGGCCTTGTCGCCGGCGAGTGTCGCCTCCGCCAGGCGCATCACCGCATCCTCGAGCGGCAGGGCCTCCTTCGGGATTGTAGCGGTGACGGGCGGCGGGGCCTGCGTGGCGCAGGCGCCCAGCAGCAGCAGGGCGCCAAGGCCAAGGGCCTGCATCAGGTTACGGATGCGGGGCGCAGGCGGTTTGCAGGACATGTCGGGCATCGGGGCTGGGTGTCTCTCCAAGCTGGAGGCGCGCCAGCAGGGGCGCGCAACGAGGGTCCGCGGGTTGCCAGGACGGCAAGGCGCGGTCGGCACTGACGCGCTGGGGCGGCTTCTCCGCAGATGGCGGCCGTGCGGGCTTGCGGGTGTCCTGCGGGAGACGGAAGGCCGCCGGAACCGGCTGCGAGGGTGGGATGTCGGGGCGCGGCGGTGCCGCCATGGGGAGAGAGGCGATGTCGGACGGGGCAGGCGCTTCGTCGACCGCCTGCTGATCCCGCGGCGCGCCAGTCATTGATTGCTCGGCCTCGGTGGGCGGGTGCAGGCGGGCGAGGATCAGTGCCGGGCTGGTGCCGGAGAGCAGCAGGCCGGCCACCAGCAGGGCCGCCGGGGCGGTGAGCCAGGCTGGCAGTCGATGGGAGGCCCGGCGATGCCCCTCGCCGAGAAGGCCGCGCAAGCTGCGCACCCAGCCCCGGCCATGAAGCGGCACGGGCTCCTGGCCGGCGAAGGCGGTGTCGAGCAGGCTGGCGAGGTGGGGCACTTCCTCAAGCGAGAGGCAGCAATAGACGATGGGGAGACTTGCGACCCGCCGCCTGAGAAGGCCGGATTGCAGGATGGTCTGCCGCATGATCTGAGCGGCACGAGGCGTCGCCTTGGGCGCGATATCGATGAGCGCTACCCCACGCCGGGGATGAAGCAACACGGCATCGACGCGTAGCGGAACCTCGTGAAGATTGCCAATGGCAACGTCGAAGAGGCTGTCCCACTGGCGTAAGGCAAATCGCGGCCAGCCCACGCAACCAACGGAATGCGGCACGCCCAATGCGATCCGGCTCCCGGGCCCTGGCTTACTCGACTCGCAGATAGAGGGGCCGTGAGGGCCCCTCAACGCCAGCGGCCGTTCCTACACGCGTACGTGACGCCTGCCGCACATCATGGGCGCGACCGATCGGCGGACGGGCACCGGATCGGCTGATGACGGGCCAGACAGCTTGCCGGGCCCGTTATCAGCTCGGGCGAGCCAAACCGTTCCGGGCAGCCGCCAAATTTATAAACGCTCATTGCCAGACCGACTGGGATGCCAGCACCTCAGCAGGCCGCACGGCGAATCCGCTGAGGATGGCGTTGTCGAGGTCGTCCGTGCCGCTGCTTTCGAGGCGCAGGTTGAGCTGCCCGTCGGTGACGGATACGGTCCTGGTGGCGATGTAGGCGGTGTTGATGCCGCCGGCCGCCGTGAAGAGGTCGAGGTTGGAGATGACCTCCTGCCCCTCCAGCTGGACGTCGAACCTCCGCTGTCCCGCGCTGGTGAAGAAGGTCTCGATGAAGTCGAGCTCGACCGTGTAGGTGCCGTTGGGGAGGGCGATGTTGTAGCCGAAGTCCTTGCCGAAGCGGTAGGACTGGAAGAAGCTGTCGTCGTTCGTGTTGGCGATGGCCGCGGTGGTCGTCCTCACCGTGCTGGCGCCGACCAGGGCGGGGTTGGGAGCGGTGGCCGTGTCCGCCGCGTACTGGGTGCCGGTGTCGGCGTCGGTATAGGCC
>NZ_FMZX01000044.1 GCF_900101615.1 Belnapia rosea
CCAGAGATAGTACAGCTCGCCTTTAATCTTCAGAAAGACCTCATCCAAGTGCCAAGTATCACCGGGCTGGGGTCGGCGCCTGCGGAGCTTGCGGGCAAACTCGCCACCAAAGATGAGGCACCACTGCCGGATACTCTCGTGACTGACGACGATGCCGCGCTCGGCAAGGATCAGCTCAATGTCTCGGAAGCTCAGCCTGAAAAGGTGGTACAGCCAGACAGCATGGCGAATGATCTCAGCCGGAAAGCGATAGCCGGGGTAGGTGGCGGGCTCGGGGGTCATCCCGCCATCCTGGCCCTGCCGCCTCGTTCCGGCCAGAGCCCAACAACCTGACAATTCCCGGCTGAGGTCTCGGCCGATAGCGGCTACTGCTCCGAGGCCAACCTGGCCGACCTCGCCCGGCGCGGGATCCGCGGCTACGTCGCCACCGGTCGCGCCAAGCACCCCGACGGCGGCGAGGACCGACGCCGAGGTCCGCTGGTCTCGGCCATGCGCCAGCGGCTCAGACGCGCCGGCCGACGCAGCCGATACCGATTACGCAAGCAGGTCGTCGAGCCTGTCTTTGGGCAGATCAAAGGTGCACGAAGGTTCCAGCAGTTCCTGCTCCGCGGCATCCAGAAAGTGAAATACGAATGGGCGCTGGTCTGCACTGCCCACAACCTCACCAAGCTCGCCAGGACAGCCGCCGCCTAACCCACAGCGGCGGCGTGCACGCGATGAACGGCCCTCCAACCCCTTCGGCGTCAGCCCGGTATGCGGTTACCGGGACGGGCTCCTAGCTCTAAATCAGGTGGAAGCCACCAGTTAGGCTGCCGTCGATCCCTGGATTGATGTCAGCGAGCTGGTATGTTCCTTCCGCCGTGCCGTCTGAGATCCAAGGTTCGGTGCCGTCTGGTCCAGTTCCTGCGATCAACGCCCGTCCGTCATTGGTTGCTGTGTAAACGACAGCGTTGCTGATTCCCGGCCCTGGAAAAATATCCTTCACGATATGCGTGCCTGCCTCGGTCCCATCGGTCACCCAAAGCTCAATCTGGTTTTCCGGCGTCAGCGCGCTCAGGAGAGCTTTCCCCTCGCCGATGGAGACGATGAAGTTGGCTGCTCCATCCGCCGAGCCCGGATTGATGTCCTTGACGAGATAGGTCCCGTCGGCCGTGCCATCCGTCGCCCACACCTCCCGGCCATGGATTGGGTCAAATGCGGTGAACAGGAACTGCCCGTTGCCCAAGGCCGTGAACTGTTGCGTATTGGCGTTACCACTCGGGTCGCCCCAATCTAGGCCAGGCCAAATCTCTCGCACCAAGTGGGTGCCGGCCGCTGTTCCGTCGCTGACCCATAGCTCGCTTCCGGTGCCCACTCCGGTCCCACTGAACAGAAAGCGCCCGTCACCCATGGCAGTAATGTTGATCGGATTGCCCCAGTCTGTGCCGGGCTGAAGATCGACCAAGAGATGGGTCCCAGCGGACGTCCCGTCCGTGATCCACAACTCCGTTCCATGTTCTGCATCGTTGGCTCGGAAGACCGCAAGGCCACCGCCAATATCTGTAGGCCGGCCGACAAACCGACCTCGGGATCCATCATCGAGATCCAGGATAACCTGTGTCCCCGCGGACGTGCCATCGGTGATCCAGAGTTGGGTTTGGAACGCAAAGAAGGCCTTCCCAACGCCGAACGATGAAAGCACCGTATCGTAGGGAGAACTGCCATCGATACCAGGCACAATGTCCTTCAGGAGAAACGTGCCCGAGGCCGTCCCATCACTCACCCACCACTCCCGGCCTGTCTCCTCGTCTAAGCCCGAGAAAACGGCTCGTCCATCATGCAGAGAGACAAAGCTGCGAGGATCGCTTTGATCGTCGAAGCCCATATCTCGAACGAGGTGGGTGCCGGCCTCTGTACCATCCGTGACCCATAGCTGAGTCCTGGGGCCGTTCGCATCCCCAGATGCGCCAAACAGGATGTGGCGGTCATCCAGGTAGCCGAAGTCTCCTGGATAACTGAATTGGAAGCTGTCGCCCGTACCCGGATTGAGGTCCTTCACCAAACGCGTACCCGCAGAGGTACCATCCGTCACCCAGAGCTCGCGGCCATGTTCAGGATCAAAAGCGCTGAAGACGAATTGCTGATCAGCCGCCGGTGGGGGTGGCGGAGGGGGCGCCCCGGGATCGATCGTCTTATCGGAGAAGCGGAGCTGCTCGATCCCCCGAACGATGTCTGTCCCATCGTTACCATCTGTCTGGTTCAAGTCCCGTACCCGATACGCCCCATAGCCCAAGGCCGTGATAGAATAATCCATGGAAAGTCCATGGAAGACTGCCGTGTCGTGGCCTGGGCCGCCGAAAAGGAAATCATTGCCGGAGCCGCCGTCCAGTGTGTCGGAGCCCTTACCTCCGTACAGGAAGTCCGCGCCCCCTAGCCCCGACAGGCGATCATCACCGCCGTGCCCGATCAGGACGTTCGACCCGCTATTGCCGGTGAGCACCTTGCTCGAGCCGGTTCCCCATTTCCGCGCCATGGCGTTTCGTCCCTAAACCTTTCGTTATCAGCACCGTGCGGCAACGGCAGCGAACTGGTCTAGCGCTGTGATTGAAGCAAAGCACACTAGTCCGTGATTAGAGTCACTAACGCGGTGTTGGTGCACTGCTGGCCACCGCAGCATTGAACTCGAAAAGACAAGAAACTTGGTTTCAATCCGCTTGGCGGTTGTTTGCCGGAAGGTGAAACCTCCCGACAGATGACTGGCCTGACGCCGTCCGCCCAACCCAAAAGCCCAATTTCCGTTTCATTACCCAATCCAAGACACAAACGTGCGGCGACTGTTTGAGCGTGGAAAGCCTTTGATCTTCACCCGCAGAGCCAAACTCATATCCTGTCGGCTGTTCGGTCCGTGCTTGGGCTCGCGCCAGCCGTATCGAGCAGGAACAAGCCAGCAGCAAGCTGCGCGTGGGAGGAACCAAATGGGAAAACCGCCGGGCTGTACCGCCATTAAACCCGGATCCGGGCCAATGTCGCGCCGTGCTACGCTCAGCATGGTTGCTGGAGGTTTGGCTGCCCCGATTGTTGGTCCTTCGACACGAGGGCATGCGCAGTCTGGTGCGGACTGGCCGACCCGATCCGTTCGCTACATCAACATTTTCCCGCCAGGCGGCGCCACTGACACACTGTCGCGGCTCTACTGTGCCAAGATGAGTGAAATCACCGGCCAGCAGTTCGTGGTGGAGAACCGCTCAGGCTCTGGTGGCAATGTTGGGGTCGACGCAATCGCCAAGTCACCGCCCGACGGATACACGATTGGCCTTGGCAGCATCGCATCCCATGCCATCGCGCCGACGCTCTATGCCAGCCTGCCCTTCAATCCGGCACAGGACTTCACCTTCATCTCCGGCCTCTGGCAGTTGCCCAACCTGCTGGTGGTCAATAACGATTTGCCAGCACGTAGCGTGCCGGAGCTGATCGCCCTGCTGAAGGCGAACCCCGGTAAATACGCCTATGGCTCCTCCGGCATCGGCACCACGCCACATCTCTCGGGTGAGCTGCTGAAGCAGATGGTCGGGACGAACATCCTGCACGTGCCCTATCGTGGTGGCGCACCAGCGCTACTCGACCTGCTGGCTGGGCGGGTCCACCTAATCATGGACAATATCCCGGGTCTCCTACCAACCGCCCGCGAGGGGCGAATCCGCGCACTTGCCGTCACCGGCCCGCAGCGCAGTGCGGCGGCGCCGGACCTGCCAACCATGTCGGAGTTCCTGCCAGGGTTCGAGATTACTTCCTGGGGCGCGGTCTGCAGCCCGGCCGGCATCCCGGAGCCTATCGTGAAGCGGCATTCGACCTTTGCGAAGCAGGCCCTCGAGAGCCCCGACCTGGTCCGAAGCTTTCAGGAACTTGGTGCTAAATCCTGGTGGACGACGCCGGCGGAACTCGTTGCCTTCCGCGCCAGCGAGGAGGCCCGACTGGCACCGCTGATCCGCGCAAGCGGAGCGCGAGTGGAGTAAGCAAGCGCGATCACCCGGCACGATCGCGTCACGTCTACCCAACACCAGACACGTCAGGAGCTGACGTCCATAGGCGGTAATGTCAGTTACCGCCTATGATTGAGCGTAAGTGAGGCCTACGGGCCCTCTCGGCCTTCACTTGACGCAGGACTGTTTTCGGCGGCTGCCCAGTGCCACGGCATGAGCTCGTCGAGGCACCGTCAACCTGGCAGGGGTTGGCCGCTTGCCCCGGGTCCGTAAGCATCCAGAATGAGATTGCCAGCCGCCAGCTCCCTCTATGCCGGGTTCCGCTTTCCCGCCGAGGTCATCAGCCACGCGGTTTGGGTGTATTTTCGCTTCCCGCTTAGCTTGCGCATGGTCGAGGAGATGCTGGCGGCACGCGGCATCGTGGTCAGCCACGAGACGGTGCGGCAGTGGGCGCTCAAGTTCGGCCAGAGTTCGCCAACCGGATCCGACGAAGACTGCCCCGTGTCGGAGACAAATGGCACCTCGACGAGGTCGCAATCGAGATCGCTGGGGCGAAGCACTGGCTCTGGCGTGCCGTAGATCAGACCGGAATGGTGCTTGACGTGCTGGTCCAGAGCCGGCGCGACAAGCGGGCGGCGAAGCGTCTGCTCCGCAAACTTCTCAAGCGGCAGTGCCGGGCGCCACGCGTCATGGTCACTGACAAGCTCCCGAGCTACGGGGCAGCGAAGCGGGAGGTGATCCCTGGTGTCGAGCACCGCCAGCAAGGGGCTCAACAACCGCGCGGAGAATTTGTATGGGGCGTTCCTGGTCAAGTGTTTTCCGTTCGCATCTCCCGCTTTTCGGCTGCAGCCCTGAACCAGGGCATCGGCTTACAGAAGACAATCCGAGGGGAGCTCGCCTTGGGCGCGATGGGTCGCGCCACAAACTTGTATGCGGTGGGCCCGATGGGACCCGAACCATGATGCAGCCATGCGCATCGGCGGCGAAGCTCCGGGGCGGCGGGCCCAGTCTCACACGCGGCGTCTGAGGCCATAATTCTCGTCGGGCAACCGCCACCTCGGACCATCATCGGTGACCTGCGACGTCACAGCAGGCACCGAACCTGTTCTGAACCTCTCTATCCGGCGACGGTTACCGCCGAACGTAGGGCGAAGCCGGCCGGCGGTTGTCCGGTGGTGGCAAATCGCCACAGGGCCAGCAGCAGCTTTCTCGCCAGTGCGACGATCAGTGTCTTGCGCGTGCCGGGGCGGGCGTCGACCGTCCGCGCCTGGTACCACTGCACGAGCGCGCTCTGCTTCTGGAAGATCAGAAAGCGCCAGGCCAGTTGGATCATGCCACGCCGAACACGCGCATTGCCCGCCTTGGCCAAGCCCTTCTCGCGTCGCCTGGCTCCGCTCTCATCCGGTGCGCCGGTGAGGCCGGCGTAGCGTGCTACCGCCCGCCGGTCTCGCAGCCCGCGCGACAGAATCTCGTGCACCAGCATATCTGCCGTTTCCACGCCGAGGCCGATGACGCGGGCCAGCAGCCGCACCGCCGCGTTCAGCCTACTTTCAGGCGCCGCTTCCAGCCGCTCCATGCGCGCAAACTCGAGCTCTTGGATCTGGTCACGAATGAGGCGCAGACGCGCCATGTCGCGCCGCAGCTCGGACAAGGTGTTCGGCGGTATCGCATCTCCCTCCGGCGTGCGCAGGCCTTCGAGGCGTTCCGGAGCGCGGCGCAGGGTTGGCTTGAACCCCCGAATGCCGAGACGGGCCAAGCAGCCGCGGATACGGTTGATGGCCCGCGTGCGCTCCGCGACAAGTGCTTCCCGCTCGCGGTTGGGACGCCGGGCGTCCTCCGCTTCCAGTGTTGGGACCGCAGCCATGCTGCAGTGGCCCGCTTCGCCCCGAAGCCAGCCCAGGAAGGCCCGCTTGAGCAGCTCCGTGTCGAGCCGGTCCGTTTTGGCACGGCGGTGCTCGCGGGACACAGCAACGCTGGTGGGATGGATGACGTCTGCTTCGACGCCGCGAGCCCGCAGCCAGCGCGCGAGCCAGAAGCCGTCACGGCCGGCCTCAAAAGCCACGGCGATGCGCGTGATCCGGCGCCCGGCTTTGGCAGCCTCTTCCCGCCAGCGTTCCAGCTGGCGGAGCAGCCCCGCCTCGTCCACGGCAAGCTTCTTCAGCGGGTTGCGCTCGAGGCCCGGAACAATGGCCGCGGTGAGCCAGCTTGACTGGCTCAGTTCGATGACAGCGATGAGAGTGGTTTCGGTGTTGAGGGCGGTACGGCACCGGTCTGAGTCGTTTGGTACGGTGTAAAAGTCGGCACTCGATCTGTCGGACAGTGTCCGATGACGGCGCGCCAACGGCTTCGTTCAGTGTGCCGCGGCCGGGCGCGCCGCCGTCAAGTCCGGCGCCTCCGGCGCCCCGCTACGCGGCTGCGGGACTTGACCGCAGCGCGCGGCCGCGAGATCCGCATTGGTGCCGTCGACGCGGTTCTGTGCGCGTCGCCCACGATTCAAGTTCGGATCTCATCGGGCACTGTCTGACAAATCTAATCCTGACTTTCACAGGTACGGGCATGAGGAGCCTCCATCGACTTGGTCCTGCGGCGATGGTGCTCCACCTCGCCGCCCGCCCCATAGCGTCTCACACCGACCTACCCGCCGACGAGAGCGGCAGATGCAGCGATCAAGTCTCCCGCCCAAGCCCAACGGTTCCTGTCAGCGCATGCCATGATCTATGGCCACTTCCGGCCGCGCCGCCATCTGATGGCCGCCGCCCAGCATCGTCGCGCTCGCGCCAAGGCCTTCCGGGTCTGGCGTCAGGAAACGTGCGCCCAGATCGCCGCGTAAAACCAAGCACGCACCCTCGTGCGGGCAAACTCAGCGTCACGTCCAACAAGTTGCCAATGCCGCTACAACCAATATGTCACCGCCAGCCGCCGTCGCCTGGTGCACATTCGTCGCGCCACAGCCGCACTTGCCATCCTCAAAGCAGCATAGGTCGCGTTTTGCCTGCACCTTTCGCCGTCAGACCTGGCGCGAGCGCTGACAGATCCGTCAAAAATGCCCATGCCGAGCACTCGGCCCGCAGCCGGAGCGCCTGTGCGCAGGCTGCCGAGCAGGTCACTCCAGCACTACCATCGCGCATCGCCGGCGAGGAGCAGGACGACGGCGCGCACCGAGTCCGGCGCGTTGTCGCGCAGCCGGTCGGACATCGAGGTGGGCGCGAAGACGCCCGGTGTGGGTTCGGCGAAGACACCACAGGCAGCGTGTGGGTTTGGAACACGGCCCTCTGCACAGACACAGCGAGGCCAATCCTGATTTCGCCTGGCGTTCCACGAGCCTGGGAGAGAGGATCACGCCTGCCGACTTGATCCCCATTAAAGGGGAGGATCAACGCTATCATGTGCGGTCGGTACATCATCTGGCCGACCGACAGGTCGCAACTGGCCCGACCGATATGTCGCAGCCAGTGTCTCGATCCAGCTGGCCACATGACCCGCTACCGCAGCCGCGTGTTCGGTGACATGTGGGAGGCCGACGAGTTCGCCGAAGGTCCCCCTGGCCAGCGGTCCAACCGCAAGCAGCGTGTCATCTGGCTGCCCTTCGCTGTTGAGGACGCGGCTGAGCCGGTCGACATGCACACCGAGGGCGTATGGATCTCTATGCAGCAGGCCGACTGCCGCCAGCGACGCTAGCGCGGGGTTGCTGGCGACAGCAGCACGATGCGCTGGACCAATGGCCAGTACCACCGCATCAACTCGCCGTCGTATCCGGTGGAGCATGCTCATCCCGCGGGGCCTCAGCGCGACATCAATGCGCCCTTCGGCCGAGGAGATATCGATGAGAGACGCCGCCAGGACTTCAAGCCGTCCGTCCTCCCTCGCGCTATGGACTGCTCTTTCGGCTGGCGGCGCCGCACGATACCGGTGCACGTCCCAGTATGGCCGCAGATGCCGGAGGAGGCGTAGCCGCTCCTCTTCGGGCAGGGCGGCCCAGACCACTCGGGCGTCGCGGACCAATGCTCTGATGACTGCCTGCCAGGGTTGGCCAGCCGCTGCTGCTGTAATCACAGCGGCACGGACACGCCGAAGGAGATCGAGGGCGGATTGGGATGGAGCCTCCGCGAACTCGCCCCAGGCTCCGCTGATAGGTCGTTCATGTGGACGTGAAAGCAGCCCACGCCTCGAGACCGCAGTAATCCGTCCTCGGTGCCCGCGCAACTCCAGCGAGGCAACGATGTCGGCCATGGTCAAGCCAGTGCCCAGGATCAGAACGTCATCGGTCGCGCGGACCGCCGCCAACGCTCCCTCCGCCCAGGGATTTAAGACAATCCTGGGGTGCTCCAAGAGAGGGCCGGCCAAGGCTGGCAGCAGGGCGGGCGACGGGTGACCCGTGGCGAGTGCAACCAAGTCGGCCTCGAGGCACCCACCACTGCCCAACTCGACGCGCCAGCTGCGTCCCCATCTGATCACCTTCCTAACGGTGTCCCGGACATGCCGGATGGCAGCCAAGCCGCCATGCGCCTCGGCCAGCGTCTCTGCGACGTAGACGCCGAACAGGCTTCGGCGAGGGAACAGCCCAAGTGCATCCACCATGCCCGGGTCTGCTTCGGGCGCTCGCCTGCGCTGCAACCAGCGAGTGAAGTGGTCTGGCTCGTTTGGAAGGAGCGTCATCCCTGCGGCGGGTACGTTCACCCTGTGCGCCGGGTCGGTGGTGCCATAGGCGAGGCCGGCCCCGAGTGCGGCCCGCGGCTCCACAATCTGCAGCGATAGTGCCACACGTGTCTGCCGCGCGAGATGGATTGCGAACGCTGCGCCAGTGAAGCCGCCGCCCACGACCACAACACGTATCTCCGGCGCGTGCGGGTATGGTGCCGGACCGCGGAAAAGTGTCATTGGTGGCCACTCCTTGTTCGCAGGGAGGCCAATTGTTTGGGAGGCCTTCGTACTCGGTTTACGGCACAGAAGATCTGGCGAAGGATCAGCGCCCGTATCCCACATCGTTCTCAAGGAATGCCTTGAACAGCTTCGAACATTCTGCAGGCGCCTCAAGCGTCGGCAAATGGCCGCAACCCCGCAGCACATGGAAATGCGCGTGCGGCAGGCCGTCTGCGAGCGCTCGGCCGACCGACACCGGTACAATCTGGTCGGCCTCTCCCCAGACGACCAGAGCCGGCATCCGTAGAGCGGCAAGGCGGGAGGTCACCTCGGCCCGTGATCTGAGCGCGCGCGCTTGGACCGCTCCGGCCTTGCTGCCAACCCGGCCAGCCATTGCCATGAAGATTTCCGCCGCTCTTGTAGCCTCCTTCGGCACTGCCAACTTGGCCAGCATCTCAATAACGGCGCCTGGCATGGTTTCTAGCCCGGCGACCAGTTCCTGCACGCTGGCCTCCGGTGCTGCTGGATCGCACCCCATGAGCCAGAGTGCCGTGACCCGCTCGGGCGCGGCTAGCCCTACTTCGAGTGCAATGCTGCTGCCATAGGAGGTGCCGACTACAATGAACTTCGGCGGCGCTTTCGCCAGGACGGCTGCAACGTTGTCTTGGATCGTCGGCTCCGACAGCACCATCACTTGGGCCTCGACCATGCCGCCCAGTTGCTCGATCACTTCGCGGTACATGGCACCGTCGGACAGCAGGGCCGGTATGAGGACCACAGGCACAGGCATTCCAGCCACAACACGTGCTCCCGAGTTAGGTCCGTAGTGTGGACGACTGTCGCTGCCGGTTCAGGCGGCCTTGACCTCAACAACAAGCTGCACGCGCGGGCGGCGGAAGGCCGGCACAACACCGCGCACAAACACCGCAGCGGAAGCTCCGGCTTCCAGAAGTCCGGTGACCTCGTCGGCATCTTCTGGCGGCAGATAACCGAGCATGCTGCCGTCCTGAGCGCGGACTTCGAGGCGGCTTGGTGCTTTGCCGCGGTCGGCAGCGGAGGCGGTCTGCTGACCGCTGCGCTGAAGCTCAAGCCGAACGCCAGCTTGCAGCCAAGGCGCCGACGATAGCCCCTGGTCCAGGCCAGCGGCGCAAAGAAGATAAGTGTCGATCATGGATGGTACGCTCCCGCCGCGGATGAGGGCTCGTGCCCACAAGCGGTACCGCTGATGGAAAGTAATCTGGCTAAGGTGATCTGGTCGCCGACACTCCAGAAACTCAAAAAGTCATTCCAGATCTTGCTGCTGCAGGTAGATGTGGGAGCGACCTTGGCTACTGTTCCAAACAAAGCTGGATTGTTTTTGTTCATTGAACGGGACGTTCCTCGAATGCTTTGCGGTTCAGCCCTGAGTTTCAGCCCTTCTTAATCGCTCCCACGGCCGTGAGTTACACTGCGCATTGTTCAATATGAAATACACGAATAAGTGATCGTGCTACAGAAAATGTGTCTGAAACTAAATCGATTAGGCAGACACTCACCCGCAAGCGAGCTTAGGAGCGTCACGAACGCAACTTGGGCCGGAAGCTCCTGTTGTCTCGGCTTCGCATTTGTGGAATCTACCACTTATGGTTGTCCATAACGGCCGGAACACCCGTCACGACTCTCCACAGTCCGTGGCTTTGTCTCTTCATGCCCATGCCGAGGCCGTCGCAGCCTTGCATCTGACCGGGCTGAGGCGTCAGTTCGAGGCGATCAGAGACATTTTTGGGCAGGATCCACCACATCGGTCGCGCGAGGGTCTCTGGGTCGCCCTCGAGGTGCTGCTCGCCCATTTGCGGGGTGAGCAGATTGCGCAGCGAGATCTGGTTGTACGAGCCAATGGCCTGCTTAGCGCGCCGACGCTGTCACGGGTCGTTGTCGCGCTGGAGCGCCAGGGTCTGGTTACCTCCAAGCTGGCGCCGGGACATGCCCGTCTGAAGGTACTGCACCCCACCAAACGAGCCCTCGACATCCTAACCGCTCGCGCCGAGGAGGCCTTTGGCGATTTCGCCAAGATCATGGTCTCGCTCGAGGAGCGCCTGGCTAACAAAACGGAGCAGCCGATAGAGGACGGGCACCCGCCATAGGCGGCTAAGAACCTATCCCGGTAGGGCCTGTCGCCACGTGATGATGGCGAGCGCGAAGTGGAGTAGCGCGAGGTAGTTGGCGGGCCTTTTGGCCCAGCGGATCAGGATGGATCGGAAGCGGTGGAGCCAGGAATCCGTGCGCTCGACCACCCAGCGCCTTGCCTTGGCGTGGGCGTGACGCTCGGCCCTGATCTCCTCGCCGCGGGTGCGCATATGCAGGGTGAAGCCGAACTCTGCGGCCAAGGCGCGCGGCTCGTCGTAGTCAAAGCCCTTGTCGAGGCATAGATGCTGCGGCTGGCGCCGCGTTGGCTTGGGCCGCCGGACCGGGATGGCCTTGAGGGTAGGACGCATCAGCTTGTGGTCGTTGCGGTTGGCTCCTTCGATCACCGCCCCGAGGGGCACTCCGCGGCCGTCGGTCAGCACTGAGCGCTTGACCCCGCGCTTGCCGCGGTCGGTGGGGTTGGGGCCGGTTTTCCCCCCCACCGAGCGGCGCCTTGCCCATCGCTCCGTCCAGCGCCAGCCACGTCCAGTCGATCCCGCGCAACGCGTCGTAGGCCAGCAGGCCCTCGCGCCAGAACGCCTCGAAGACCCCGGCTCGGGTCCACTCCTGGAAGCGCCGGTGCGCCGAGGACGACGAGCAGATCGTCGTTACTCGAAGGGCATTCCACTGGCACCCCGTCCGCAGCACAAAGAAGATCGCGTCCATCGCCGCCCGGTCTGGCACCCGCGGGTTGTGGCAGCCCAGTGGGTGCTTCGGCCGCGCCGGCAGCAGCGGCTCCATCTTGGCCCACAGCGCATCCGGCAGTCGCCAGCCGTCATCCCGCACACGCCGTCGCCTCGTCTTCAGATCAGCCTTTCTCGCCATGCCTGAAAAATAGTAATCAGCTGTGACGCTGCCTACCGGGATAGTTTCTAAGCGGGCGCGATCCGCTGAGGGCCGACACCGTGGCCGTCAAGGCGCTGGGACTGAACGGCTTGTAGAAGACCTGCTCCCAGCCAGCCAAGGTTCGGCCGGCCAGCATCTCGGCGCTGCCGGTTTCATAGATCACCCGTAGCCCCGGCCGCCGCTGTCGGACCTTAGCAGCCAGGGCCAAACCATTATCACCTGAGCCCAGGTCGAGGTCAGTGACCAGCACGCTGATGGGCTGCGCCGGGTTATCGAGAATGGCCATGGCGTCCTCGGCGGTGCCCACTTCGAGGAACTCGAGCCCGGCTGCTTCGAAGAAGTCGGCGAGGGTGAGGCGCACCACGGCATCGTCCTCGACCAGCAGCACCGTCATCGGTTTGTTTCCTTTTCCTCTGAAGCTCAGTTAGCCCTTGGGTGAAAAGGTGCTCCCGCTTACATGAAACGAAATATCACGAGTGCGGGAAATTACGGCCAAGTTACTACTTTAGGTTGTATCCAGATAACTCACACAACCAAATTGGTAGCTGCCTTAGCGGTCTGGGCCATCAAGGTGGCAGGGCGGTGCGGATCAATGGTCGCCCACGACGAGGGTCCAACCTACTGAGCTGAGATCTGCCAAGCCTCACGCACTCCCCCCTGCGGGGTGGTGAGGCTGATCCGTAGCCCGCCGGGGATCCGCATCAGCCGGAAGCACCAGCCTTCCAGATCTGCAGGCAAGGTCCAGCCAGCCAAAGTGGTCTGCCAAGGCTGGTCCGCGATCCAGGTCTCAAGGCCGTCAGCGCCAGCGGCTGCTCGGAGTAGGCCACGGACTTCTTCTTCAGTCATGCAACGTCCTTGCCGGACTAATCTGGGCGCAGCATTCCGGCCCCGACACCACGCTCCGGAATTGGAAGCCGCCCGGCTGCGGGGGAGCAACCGGGCGGCTTCCTCGGCCCTGAGGCAAGGTTGAGTTTGAAACAGGTATTCAACTTGCAGGTTAATGCCAACAGCAAGCTATAGTGTCTGTATCAACGCAAATTTTCCACCGGAAGGGACTTAGGCCTTCATGAGCCTCTTGCCGGAGCCTCCACTACAGCCCGAAAAGTTGCACAGCTTGCTGGAGCAAACTGCGGCCGACGGCCCTCTCAGCGGCCCGTCCTACGCTTACCGGGGCGCGACGATCGACTGCCATAAGGGCGGCCATGTCTGCCGCCTGATGATGCCGGACCACCCACTGCATGGCCGGGGCTTCGGCTCGGTCGGTACCATCACGCCGCTGGTCGACCTATGGGTGGATGAGCGCCAGCTGCCGAAATACATGCGGGTGGTGCCGAAGGTGAGGTGAGGGGTGCGCAAGGCGAAGCCAAAGCCAGCGCTGGTGATCGTCTGCTCACGGTGCGGCGCCCGCTATGCCGATCCGGGCGGGGATGCATCGCCATGGCGCTGCAGGGTCTGCGAGGCAGTGCTGTCGCGGGAGAAGGCTGCGGCCTGAGCCCAAGCGGGAGATCGAATGAGCGGCGGCAGGGTCTATTCCGACAAGGCGACCTTCGACGCCGAGCTGGACCGGCTGACCGGCATCTGCCTCAAGCTCAAGGTGGCGGCGCAGAAGCAGGGCATCGAGACCGCGACCCGATCCGGCTCGCCCCTCTAAGCCTAGACCCGAGGTCATCCCTTGCGGGCTTTCACCTTGCGGAGGTGCCTGCGCCAACCTTTCGACTTCCGTGGCGCAGGCGGCGGGGTCGCAGCCTCTGTCTCCGGCCCAATGCGTTCAAGTACGCGGCGGGCAGCGCGGGCTGCTGTGGCGATGGGTTTGCCAATTGCGGTGTTCAATAGATCAGAGATGGCCACGATGCCAAAGTCCTCGCCTTGCTGGGGATTCTGCCTCCCCGTCGGCAAACAACGCAGCACCGCCCTGCACGTCGCCAGCGGCTCAGCGCGCCCATTGCCTGCGCTCGCGCATAGCAAGATAGCGGTGCCAATCAGACATTGCCGCTAGAGCTCAGAGCCCGCTTTCCACACGAGGTCAGCTGCCGATCATGGACCACAGAGCCACAGAGGATTACGGTAACCCGCATTATCATTTTCAAGAACTCAACATCTAATCGACGCGTATCCCAAGCTGGCGGATCACGCCGCCGAACTTCTCCCGCAGCTGCTGCAGCAGGTCGCGGAACTTGTCCGGTCCGCGCGCTTCGACCTCGATGCCGAGGGCTTCGAACTGCCGGCGCAGCGCCGGCGTGGCGAGGCCCTGCTGCACCTCGGTCACGAGCCGGTCGATGATCGGCTGCGGCGTGCCGGCCGGCACCATCAGGCCGTTCCAGCCGCCGATGTCGTAGTCCGGCGGGCCGCCGGCCGCGGCGATCGGCGGGATCCAGGGCACGAAGCGCGATGGCTGGGCCGTGGTCAGGCCAAGGGCACGCAGCTGTCCCTCCTGCACGAGCTTCAAGGCGGCGGCGAGCGTATCGACCCCATAATCCACTTGGCCGCCCAGCAGGGCCGACAAGGCCGGGGCGCTGCCGAGGAAGGGGATGTGCAGCGCCTCGATCCCGGCCATTGCATTGAAGACCGCGCCCAGCTGAGGTGGTCCCTGGATTTCGGACAGGCGGGTAAGCTCGGTTCGCTTGTGAGAAGGATGGCCCTGGATGACGGGCAAGCGGACGCGGTACTCGGCGGAGTTTAAGGCGAAGGTGGCGCTGGAGGCGCTGCGGGGTGAGCTGACGACGGCGCAGCTGGCGGCCAAGCACGGCATTCACCAGACGATGGTGGGTGAGTGGAAGCGGCAGGCCATGGAGGGGCTGACGGCGGTGTTCTCCGGCAAGGCGGCGGCGCCGGAGAGCGCGAAGGTGGCCGAGGCGGAGGTTGAGAAGCTGCACGCGAAGATCGGGCAGCTGTTGGTGGAACGGGATT
>NZ_FMZX01000038.1 GCF_900101615.1 Belnapia rosea
AACACCCCGGCCCGGGTCCACTCCTGAAAGCGTCGATGGGCTGAGGAGGACGAGCAGATCGTTGTCTCGCGGAGCGCGTTCCACTGGCACCCCGTCCGCAAAATGAAGAAGATGGCGTCCATCGCCGCCCGGTCAGGCACCCGCGGGTTGTGGCAGCCCAACGGGTGCTTCGGCCGCGGCGGCAGCAGCCGCTCCATCTTGGCCCAGAGCGCGTCCGGCAGGCGCCAGCCGTCATCCCGGACACGCCGCCTCTTGGTCTTCAGATCAGCCCTTCTCGCCATCCCTGGCAGATAGTGATCAGGCGGGAAGCTGCCTACCGAGATACGCTCTTAGCCGGCTCCCTGCAGCGCCGGCCCAATCAACTCGCCTCGGCGATGCGGTACACGGTGTAGCTGCCCTTGGCGCTCTCCTTGCCGGGGCCGACCTGCCGGACCCGCTCGGCAGCTTCGACCGCAATGCCTTGACGCCGCTTCAGTCCGGCGAAGAAGCCCCTCACCGTATGGGCCTGCCATCCAGTGACCTCCGCTATCTGGGCGACGGTGGCGCCCTCCGGCCGGCGCAGCATGGCGAGCACCTGCTGCTGCTTGGTGCCCTCGCGCGACTTGCGGGAACCGGCAGTGCGGGGCAATGGTGCGGGCTTCACCAAGATAACGCGAAGGGCGACGACGGCGTCGGCGAGGCCGGCGCGCTCGCCAGCCCAGTCGCCCCAGCCGATAAAGACGCGACGGGCGGCGTCACGCAGGCAGGGGCGGTGAGATGCTCCATGCTGGCCCATAGGGGGGCCATCAGCGGCTGGGGCCCCATCATTCAGTGCAACTGGCACAAACGCCGCCAGCCCATCGCTGCGGAAACCAGTAGGTATGCTAGCAGCGCAGGTGCCACTCTCCGCGGCCAAGGCGTTGCGGCCCGCTGCGGTGATTCGCAGTTCTACCGCCTGGCTGTCCAGCTTCCAGAGGAGGTTGGCGCACCGGCCCGCGGCATCCCCTATTGCCTGTAGCAGGCCGGCCTTCACCAATTCCTTCGCAACGGCGCTGCGAGGTGCTGGCGGTAAGGCGACTGGTAGAGTTGCGATGCCGTCTGGGGGCTGTGCGGCCTGTGCCAGAACATCGGTCTGGGTTTTGCTGAGCTGGGTCACTCTCGGATCTCCGTGCAGGACCCGATTTGTCGGGTCCTAAGGCCTGTTAGAGCTTGATGGCTTTGATCCAATCCGCGGTGGCTGCGAGGCAGAGCACACCGAGGAAGGAGCGTGCGGTTTTCTCGTAGCGAGTGGCAACAGCGCGCCACTCTTTCAGTCGTGCCCAGAGGTTCTCGACCAGATGCCGGTTGGCGTAGATCCAGTCCGGGCAAGCCACCGGCGCGTCGGTGCGCCGGGGCGGGATCGCAGGCCGCGCGCCCATGGCCCAGATACGTTCGCGGAAGGCGTCGGACGCAAAACCACGGTCGCCGACCACCCAGCCGGGCACGTCTGGCAGACAGTCCAGCAGCCCCGGCGCCATGGGCAGTTCATGCGCCTGGCCCGGTGCCAGGGCGAAGGCCACTGCCCGGCCACGGCCATCGGCAATCACGCAGGCCTTGGTGCCGTAGCCGCCACGAGAGCGGCCAAGCGCCTCGCGCACATCTCGCTCCTAGCTATTGCATCCCCCTTTTTTGCCCCCGCCGCTTTCTGGTGGGCGCGGATGTTGGTGCCATCGATGAAGGTCATGCCAAGCGCGATCCCGCGCTGCTGCACCAGGTCCAGCAGGCGCTCCCAGACGCCCTGCTTGGCCCAGCGGATGAACAACTGTGCGACCAGCCACCACGGGCCAAGCTCTGCCGGGACACTGCGCCACTTGGCGCCATTCTGGTGCCGCCAGAAGATCGCCGAGATGGTACGCCGCAGCTCCTTCGGTGGCGTCTTTCCCTGCGGCCGGACCTCCTCGATCAGCGGCTCCCAAACTGCCCACGCCGCATCAGTGAAGACCCCGCACCCGTTCCCATCAGCCATGCGTCGAATATGGGAATAGCATTCAAGCTGTGACAGGCCTTAAGACCCGAACCCCCGCATGATGCACGGCGGAAGCGGCTGGTTGGCTGGCATCAGCCGCGCCGGTGTGGGTGACCATTCGCTTTGCTGCGGCGGAAAGTGAAGCGGCATTTCGACTGCGCAAGAGCCGTCGCCCTAATCGGCATCATCGGGGCGGCGGTGACCGTATCTCCATTCGAAGCTGTTACAAAACGGCCCGCGTCTTGTATTCTGATACCTAGGCGGCAAACATGCCTTTGCACCGAAAATGGGTGCGAGAGGGAGGAAAACGTCATGGATTTCAGCGACAAAGTCGCCGTCGTGACTGGCGGCGCCAATGGGATCGGCCGAGCCGTTTCGCTGGGTTTTGCACGACACGGGGCGAGGGTGGTTGTCGTTGACCGTGATGCCGAGGCGGGCGCGGCGGTGGCGGCCGAGATTGGGAAGGCAGCAATCTTCCGTCAGGCGGACGTGACATGCTCCGCCGATGTGCAAGGGTACGTCGAGGCGACGCTCGACGCGTTCGGCACGATCGATTGTTTTCACAACAACGCCGGCATTGAGGGACGGGTCGCACCGACGGCCGAGTACGATGAAGCGACCTTCGACGCGGTGATGGGTGTGAACGTCAAGGGCGTGTTCCTCGGGCTGCGGCACGTTTTGCCGGTTATGATCCGGCAGCAGCGTGGGGCGGTGGTGAACACGGCCTCAATCGCTGGCTTGGTTGGAACGGCGGGGATGCCAGCCTATGTGGCCTCCAAGCATGCGGTTATCGGGTTGACCAAAGTGGCGGCAGGCGAGGTCGGCGCGCTCGGTGTCCGCGTGAATGCAATCTGCCCGGGTCCGATCGCGACGCGCATGGTGCAGGACATCGCCAAGCAGGTATCGCCGAACAATCCGGAGGGCGTCGAGGAGCGGTATGCGGCTTCGATCCCGCTTCGGCGCTATGGCACGGCAGAGGAGGTGGCGAACTTGGTTCTGTTCCTTTGCTCCGATCTCGCCAGCAACATCACCGGCGCTCAGTACGTCATTGACGGCGGGCGGACAGCGGCGCCGGTCGGCGTGTCACAGGGCAGCGTTCGGTAAGACGTGAGGTTGAGCTGCAAACCCGCCAAAGCGATCAGAGCGTACAGCCACCTTGATCGATCGGACGGAAAGCCTGCTCGGGCGGAACAGTGCGGAGCAGCTGGTAGCAATCCCAGGGCTCTTTGCTCTCCGCCGGGGACTTCACCTGGAACAGGTACATCGGGTGAGTCACCCGCCCATCCCGCCGCACGGTGCTGCGGCCGTAAGCGATATCCTCGCGGGAAGCTCCTTCATTCGGTCCGTCGCTGCGCGGCCAGCAGCCTTTGCCCTGTCCACACCGATGCTGGCCACTGCCTTCAGGTAATGAATGGTTGCGGAATAGCACCCGGCTTGCAGCATGCTCGGCTTGCGATTGGACAGGCGCGGCGCGAAGCGGGAAGCAAAGGCCCGCGTGCCATCGTTCAGGTCGCAATAAAAGGCTTCGGACAGCACTAGCCCCTGTGCCGCCTCCAACCCGACCGCCTGCACGTCGGGAATCTGGAACAGCAGGCCCGCGAGGCGCTGACCGCGCTGAGTGATGCCGAACTCCGCAGCTTGCTTGATGCAGTTCACGGTGTCTGAACCACCGTTCGCCAGTCCGATTACCTTCGCCCGGCTACTCTGTCGCACGTGGCTGCCAGACGGCACAGCGGACCTCGCCCAATTCGCGCTTGAGCTTCACCCAGTGATCACCACCATCCTCGTTACGGAAAATTTGGCCGAGGTTCGAGCAACAAAAAATTAGAGAGGGGTCAGTCGGGTTCATCGCCAGGCACCAAGGCGTACTATTTAAGGTGCCAGGTAGATTGGCATCGCGCCAAGTGACGCCGTGATCATCGCTCAGCAACAGGCGCCCGGTCGAGCCGGGTGGGCCATCTCCATTCGTCAGAAATATGCGGCCATCGCCCCTGCCTCTCGCTATGATCGTACGCGTGTATTGCCAGGGTGAGTCCAGCACCTGCGTGCTCCAACTTTCGCCATCGTCGGTGCTGATGGATTGAGATGGTGGAGTTCCGCTCGACCACGGCGAACTTCTCGCCGGCGATCATCGAGCTCGACGCTGCCATGCGCTCGGGCCGCCTTCAGCATGACGGCAACCCGGTGCTGGAATGGTGCATCGGCAATGTGGTCGGCAAGCCTGATCGCCGGGGCAACCTCTACCCCACCAAGGCGCGGCCGGAGCAGAAGATCGACGCTGCGGTCGCGCTCATCATGGCGATTGGGCGCTCGATGACCGAGCCAGAACAGTTCACCAGCATCTATGAGCGGGCGGAGTTGTGGCCGGCGTGAGGCCGTGCAACGCGGTCCAAGCTCAGCGCCCCCTCCTCTGCGTCCGCGAGTCGGCATCGATCCCGTTGCGTCCCAATGCCTGGCGGTGAACAACCCCGAGGCGACGGCTGTGCTTTGTTGGCGGCGTGGGAGCGTTCCGCTCCGCGCCCGCGTGACTATTGCAGTGCATTTGCACACAGTCTCCAACCCGGCCAGCCCTGAGGCGTTCAGGAATCTTATTTGACGTCGCGGTTGAGCCGCATGTCGGATTGCAAGCGCCACGGTGAAGCGGGGCCACGAGGTCGGACCGAGCGCGACACCGGGTGCGGACGGGAGCGCCCAAAAGGAGGGAACACCATGGCGGGCCAAGACATCGGCGAGAATGGCGGAAACGGGAATTTGGGCCAAGGCAGCGGAGGTTCTCCGCCCGGCCCCGACGCGATGCTCGGCGTCTGGACATCCTGGGTGGAAGCGATGTCGAAATCGACGGGCTGGGACTGGGCCAGCCACGCCAAGCCGTGGTGGCAGATGACGATCGACCAGCTCGGTGGCAGCGCACTCGCCGGCGGGGTGGCGCAGCTTGGCGGTATGCTGACCAGGGACCCCTTCCTACGATCCGTGGACCAGATGTGGAACGCTAATCCGCTGCGCGATGTTGTGCCCGTGGACTGGGCGGAGGTCGTCAGAGCGCTCCGCACCGTGTGGCTGCGCTCCCTAAACCGGCCCGACGCGGTGATGGCCGTAGTGGATTTGAACGCGAGCTTGTTGCGCTCGGCTGTGGAAACTTGGAACGATGCAAGCCGGCAATGGTGGGATGGTGCGTCGGCGGGCAGCGGCGCTCCTACCGGCGGCGGTGATAAGCGGTTCGCCGCGCCGGAGTGGCACGCCAACCCGGCATACCGCACGCTGAGGGAGGCTTACCTCCTCGCCTCCGATTGGCTGCTGAAGCAAGGTGCCGAGCAAACAGAGGGCATGGATGAGGCGGAGCGCCGACGGCTCAGCTTCCACCTCCGCCAGTTCGTGGATGCCATGAGCCCTACATTGCTACTGGCCTCGAACCCGGCGGCGCTGCGCCGTGCGATGGAGACCGGCGGCGCCAGCCTTGCTAATGGCGCGCGCAATTTGGCGGCCGACCTGAAGGAAGGGCGGCTCAGCATGGTGGACGCCACCGCCTTTGCGCCGGGGCGCAACCTCGCCCTGTCACCGGGCAAGGTGGTTCACCGCAACCGCCTGCTTGAGCTGATCCAGTACGAGCCGACGACTGAGACGGCGCACCGGACGCCGCTGCTGCTTATGCCGCCCTGGATCAACAAGTTCTACATCCTCGATATGCAACCGAAGAACAGCATGGTGCAGCACCTCGTCTCGCAAGGCTTCACCGTGTTCATGGTGTCCTGGAAGAACCCCGACGCTTCCATGGAGGAAACAAGCTTTGAGGACTACATGGACCTCGGCCCGTTGGAGGCGAGCGACGTCGTGCGCGAGATCACCGGCACCGAATCCATCAACGTGATGGGCTACTGCATCGGCGGCACGCTGCTCGCCATGACCCTCGCCTGGCTGGCCCGGAAAGGGGACAAGCGGTTCAACGCGGCGACCTTCATGGTCTCGCTGCAGGACTTCTCGCGCGTGGGCGACACCGCCGTTTTCATGGACGAACCGGCCATGGACATGGTCGAGCAGCAGATGATGGAGCGTGGCTATCTGGACAGTCGAGAGATGTCCAACATGTTTAATCTGCTGCGTTCAAACGACCTGATCTGGGCGAACGTGGTGAACAACTATCTCATGGGAGAGAAGCCGCCTGCGTTCGATTTGCTTTATTGGAACAGCGACGGCACCCGCATGTGCCGCGCCGCGCATGCTTGGTACCTGCGGAACACCTACAAGGAGAACAACCTGATCGTGCCAGGTAAGATCGAGCTGAAGGGCGAGCCGATCGACCTCGGGCTTGTCGCGCTCGACACCTATGCGGTCGGCGCGGAGAAGGACCACATCGTCCCTTGGGACGCCGCTTGGCGCATCACGCAGCTCTTCGGGGGCAAGGTACGTTACGTGCTCGCCTCCTCTGGTCACATCGCTGGCATCATCAATCCGCCGGGCGGCAAGGGAGCCTACCGGACCAACGAGACCCAAGCGGCAACGCCGGAGGAGTGGCGCAAGGCGGCCACGAAGCACGACGGCAGCTGGTGGACGGATTGGACGGCCTGGCTCGCGGCGCGCTCGGGTGAGAAGAACAAGCCGCCGCCGATGGGCTGCGCCGCGCACCCACCGATCGCGGACGCGCCGGGCACCTACGTACTGGAAAAGTAGAGCAAATGCGGGCGCGTGTCCTCCAGCGCCCGCCGCACCTCGGCGGACCTCGCCGCATTGGGACCAGTCCGTCACACACCTCGGACGGTGGCGCTGCTACGCTGCTTGGGCCGGACCCTCAGAAACTACTCGGAACGGCACAGGGGCTACTGGAGGTGCTTCGGCGGGCACCTTGGCGGACATCCCGGCAATCACCTGAATAGCCTCGACGACTTGCTCCGGCGCGGAGTGGTGGACCATGTGCCCTGCTCCCTCGACAATCCGCAGGACGCTGCCTGGTATGGCGGCGTGCAGGCGCTCAGCACTGCGTTTCCAGACGATTTTGTCGCCGTCGCCTGCCAGAATGAGAACGGGCATTTGGAGGTCGGCATAGTGCCGGCGCAAACCCAGCGCGCCGGGAATCATCAGTATGCCATCGAGCGAGGTTGCGCGGATCTGGGACGGCCGCAGCGCCATCTCGTCCGAGTACTCGCGCCGGAACCGGTTTGGGACTGGGGCAGGAGAGAACATGGCGCGCTTCTGCAAGGGCATCAGGAGCCGCCCCAACCACGGCGAGACCGTGTGGCGCAGAATGTCCCCCAGCAGCGGGATCGCCCCTGTGGTGACCAGCAGCACGTCCGGTCGCAGAGTCCAGAAGTAGTAGCCGGAGAGCAGTACGAGGCCTGCCGTGTCAGCCTGGTGCCGCACTGCCAGCGAAAGCGCCACGATCGAGCCCCAGGAGTGGCCAACCACAATCAGGCGCCTGATCCCCGACTACTTGAGCGCTTTGTGGAGCAGTTCGGCCTGTTGCGTCGCCGTCCAGATGCGGCGGCGTGGGCGCTCGCTGTGGCCGAAGCCGGGGCGGTCAAAAATTATGACCCGGTGAGTTTCCAGCAGGCGCTCGACGACGCCGCTGGTGTCGTAGTCGTCGCCAGACACCACGTTGCCGTGGATAAGGACGATCGGTTGCCCGACGCCCCGGTCGGTATAGTGCAGTCGGACGCCGTCCACATCGAGGAACGTACCCCTGGGTGGATGTTCGCACTCCGCCCGGCGCGCAGCGGTGCGGTTCACCAGGGCAAGTGCGCCGAGGGCGGCGACGGCCGCTCCGCAGGCCAGCACCGTCCGGCTCCCGAGAAGGGTCTTGGCTGCTGCTACAAGCTTCAATGCTGTGTTCCTATGATGTTTGGCCGCGACGAGCCCATCAGGGACAATCAATTCGGGACGGCGGGGATAAGCCACCGAAACCAATGGCATCGATGACGAAGCTGGCGGCGTAGCGGCGACCAGCAGGGCAGTCAAACAGGTGAAAAGAGAACCGTTCTAAATATGAACTAGATAATCCGTGTGTTCATCCTGAAACCCAAATCAATGAGCAGTGGGAGAGAAAACTCGCGCGTTCATCCAAATAAAACACCGCAATCTGAAATAATTCCTACGTTCCCGACCGCAAACTGTCTCTTGCGCCAGGACGTATACTGGCTCACAACGCGGTTGTGCGGCGCACCATTCTTCGATGTTTCGCAAGTATATTGGGTGGAGAATTCACATGGTCGACATCAACAAGCCGCAGGACGCACGTGCAGCTGCTGTCACTGATGCGGCGATTCGCCGCGCTGCCGATGCCGTCCAGCAAGGCGGCCACGCCACGGGTGAGGCGCTGCGCCAGAATGCTGAGGTCGGCGCTGATGTGGCGCGCCACGGCACCAACGCTGGAGCTGAGTCCGCCCGCCGCGGCGCCGAACTAGCGAACGACACAGCGCGCCGGAGCACGCAGGCGATGGTCGACGCCCAGCGCCAGATCTCCCAGGACGCGGCGCAGCGCTTTGAGGAGGTCAGCCGCAAGGTGGCCGAGGCGGCCCGGGGTACGACTGAGAACGTGCGCCAGTTGATGGCGCTGCCCAACGCCGCCGAAGGCGGGTTGCGGGACCTGCAGCAGGGGGTGGCAGGACTTATTGAGGGCGTGGTGCAGACAAATCTGCGCGCGGCGCAGGAGCTGTTCCGCCTCGCCAACCCGGCGCCGATCATGGAGCTGCAGCAGCGCTTCATGCGCGAGTACACGGACACCCTGTTGCGCAACAGCGCCACGCTGGTTCGTGCAACGCGTCGCACCGCCGATGAGACGCTGCGTCCGCTCGAGGAGAAGATCCGCCAGGCTGACCAGGGCCAGCGGCCCGTCCAGACCGCAGCGGAGTGACACCGGCGCGGGACTCGCAAGGGTCCGGAGCCTAAAAGGGAGCGGCTGGGGCGCCATAGGTGCCCCAGCCGTTTTCATGTTGCCCTCGACCACCCGGTGCGCCGGCGCCGCACGCCGAGCCCGGGAGAGCCCAGCCTGTCCTCCAATCGTGACGACAACGTCTGGCGCCACGGTAAACACGCAGAGTGGAACATGGATAAGATCAAGCACGACCTCGCCGGCCTGGTGGAGGAAGCCGCTGCCAATATGCGCCAGCTGATGACTGCCGCGCCTAGTTCCGGCACAGTCGGCGCGCAAGTGCAGGAGGCGCAGCGGGCTGCGTCACGGCTTTTCAGTGGCGTGATGGCGACCAACAAGCTCTTTGCCGAAGCGCTACTGGATCGCGCAGAGCCGGGCCCGGCAGTAGAGCTGCAGCGGCGCTTTGTCGGTGAATACTTCGACGCACTGGCACAGGGTGGCACTCTGGTGCTCCGCGCTGCGGGAGAAGCGGCGCAGCAGTCCTCAGACCAGGCGGCACCCGAACGTGGCCACCGCGAGAATGGTGCCGGGGCGGCGCTCGCCGGAGGGGCCGCGCCGGCTCCGACGAAGCGAGCACGGCGTCCTCGCTCACAAGTGCCGCACAAAAGCGGCGCGCTCGTTCGAGGGAAGGCAGCGAAGTAGACGTTCGGTCTAGAGAATGGGCTGACTGGCAGTCTTGGGCGAACGGAGGCCGGCACGACGCCGTTAATAGCTAAGGCTTGTCGCGCAACGGCCTGAAGACTGCTCAGCGATTCGGTAGACAGAGTAGCTGCCCTTGGCGCACTCCTTTCCAGACTCGACCTGCCGGACCCGCTCGGCAGCCTCGACCGCGATGCAGCGTGTTGCATGGGTCAGGGGCCTGGACGCATTCGTCCCTGCCCGCGCTTGCGATCAAGCGACGCGGACGTATTCGGGCCGTCCAAGCTCGAGCATTCGGTTCAGCAAGTTGACGGCGATGGCCACCTCGGTCGCCTGTCGCCCATCCGTTCGCAAGCGAAGCCCGTCGCCGATGACGCGTTTCCACCGGGAGACGTCGGCCTCTACCAGGGCGCGCCAGTTATAGCCCGATGCGCGCTGCCAGCCCATGCGGCCGCGCTCGGCAATACATTGCAAGTGCGCATCCCGCTGCGTCGGCGCGGTTTCGACCGTGGCGCTCGGCACCGCACTCGCGCGCGGCGGGACGACGACAGCCGCATCGGGGTGTCGCGCCGCGACCGCGGCATAGACATCGTCCCGGTCGTAGGCACCATCGCCGATGAAGGCCGCCACCGAACCATCAACCCGGTCGAGCAAGGGGCCGACTTGCGAGCCGTCGTCAGCATCCCTGTCGGTCAGCACCGAGGCGACGATCTGGCCCGTGTCGGCATCGGTGGCGAGGTGCAGCATCTTCCAGGCTCGGCGCCGCTTGCTGCCATGCTTCTCCTCCAGCCAGCTGCCGGGACCGCACAGCCGTAGTCCGGTGCTGTCGACCAACAGGTGCACCGGCTCACGCCTGCAGCGCGGCCGCATCACCTCGAGCGTCTCGCCCCGGCGGCTGAGGGTCGAGTGGTCCGGCACGGCAAGGTCGAGGCCAAGCAACTGCAGAATGGAGCCAATCAGGCCTTCGGTTTGGCGCAGCGCCAGGCGGAACACAGCCCGCAGGGTCAGGGCGGTGGCGATTGCCAACGCGGAGTAGGTGGGCTGCCCGCCCCGGCCGGTGCGTGGCTCGGCCTTCCAGGCCTCGATCGCCTCCGGCGTGAACCAGACGGTGAGGCTGCCGCGGGCGCGCAGGCCAGCATCGTACTCGGCCCAGTTGGTGACCCGGTGCTTCTGCTTGGGAATATGGTGGCGCCGAGCGCCGTTCGTTTTGAAAGGCAAGAGGCCGACCCCTGAAGGGTAAAGGGGGACACGCCCCGGCCTTATCCTACCCGAAGCGGCCCAAGCCGCCGACCGCTGCAACAAAGCGGCGGGGCTGACCACCACGGCCAGTGCGAGGCTCAGCCCGCCACGCCGCGATTGCCTCCGCCGTGGACCACACGGTGAGGCTGCCACGGGCGCGCAGACCAGCCTTGTAGGAGGCCCAGTTCGTCACCCGGTGCCGCTGCTTCGGGATGCGGTTCCGGCGGTCGGCATTAACCTTGTACGGCATGGCGGGCGCCTCATTAGCCATCGAGGGTTGGCCCTCACGCCAGCCTACCCGAGGATGCCCAACCGGGCGACCCATGCACCAAGGTCATCGCCTGACACACAGCAGCGGCGCACACGCCACGTGTGGCGCTTCGTCGTTCCCAGCCGTGTCAGCCGCGAAATGCGGTTACCGGGACCGGCTCCTAACCCTCACTTCACGTCGTCATGTTTGACGCGAGCGCTGGCAGAACTAAATCAGCCACCCCCGGTTGGCCAGACAACCGCAATGAGCGGTATGCCGACTAGAATAACAACAATGGACAGGGGGAGACCCAGCCTCCAGTAGTCACCGAAGCGGTAGCCGCCAGGCCCCATGACCAGCGTGTTGCACTGGTGGCCGATGGGCGTCAGGAAGTCGCAGGCTGCACCTATCGCCACCGCCATCAAGAACGGGTCCGGGTTGAGGCCGAGGCGCTGCGCCAGGCTTGCGGCGATCGGTCCCAGCATCAGCACGGTCGCGGCATTGTTGAGGAAGGGCGTCACTGCCATGGCCAAGATCATCATCAAGGCCAGTGCGCCGATTGGCGGTAAGGCCTGCACCATGCCGGAAAGCCAGCCCGCGATCAAGTCGCTGCCGCCAGTCGTGCGGATTGCCTCGCTCACCGGAATCAGCGCGCCAAGCAGGATCAGCACCGGCCACTCGATGGCGTCATAGGCCTCCCGCATGCTCAAGGAGCGAAGCAGCAGCAGGACAACCGATGCGGCGAAGAAAACGATGCCCACCGGGGCCAGGTGAAAGGCCACGGCTGCCATGGCGACGGCCAGCACGGCGACCGGCACATAGCTCCGACGCCGTTGACCGAGCGCGATATCGCGCTCGGTCAACGGCAGCACGCCCAGAGTGCCCAGCGTTTCCGGAAGGTCGTTGCCCGCACCTTTCAGGATCAGGACGTCGCCAGCACGGAAGCGTACGGCCTTCAGCCGCTGGCTGATACGCTGCCCGCTGCGGCTGACGGCGAGCAGGCTGACGCCGAAGCGGTCGCGCAGGGCCGATTGCGCGATCGAGCGGCCTATCAGCGAGGAATCGCCGGTGACTACGCCCTCGATGACGCTCACCTCCTCCGCTGGGCCGTTTGCGCCGGGATCCCTCTCGCCAGCCAGCCGGAGCCGCGCCCGAGCGAGGATTCGTTCCAGATCCTCCGGCTCGCCTTCCAGCAGCAGGACGTCTTCGGCCTGCAATTTCCACTGCGGCGTCGGCGCGTAGCGGCGGAACCGCTCGCGGATGATCGTCGTCACGGTGACGCGCCCTTCGCCGAGCGCTTCCAGCTCCGCCACGGTCCTGCCGATCTGGGGCGAGTCCGGCGGAACCCGAGCCTCCGCCGTGTAGTCATCCATGGTGAAGGCTGCATCCATGGAAGCCGCACTCTTGCGGCCATGTGGCAGCAGGCGCCAGCCAAAGGCCAGGAAGGCCAGCGCGAATGCACAAATCCCAAGCCCGACCGGCGTGTAATCGAACATGCCGAAGGGCTGTCCGGTGACCTCCTCGCGCACCCTGGAAACGAGGATGTTCGGTGAGGTTCCAATCATGGTGATCAGGCCGCCGGTCAAGGAGGCGAAGGCCATCGGCATCAGCAGGCTGGAAGGTGAGGAGCCGGTACGCCGCGCAAGTTGCAGCGCAACCGGCATGAAGATGGCGAGCGCCCCGATATTCTTGGTGAAGATCGAGGACACCATCACGGCTGCCACCAGCGCGGGCACCTGGGTCCGGGCAGAGCGGAGATAGGGCAGGACGGGGCGCATGGCCGTCTCGACTGCGCCGGAGCGTGACACTGCCGCACTGACCAGCAGCGCCGCGGCGACGATCACCACCACGTCGTCGGCAAAGCCTTCGAACGCCTTGTCCGCCGGGATGATGCCGGTGACGACCCCTGCCAGCAGCGCGGAAAGTGCCACCAATTCATAGGACAGCCGCCCCCAAATGAAGAGCAGGATGGTGACGCCGATGATGCCAAAGGCGAGTGCCTGGTCGAGAGTCATCGCGGCTGCCCGCCCGGGGAGTGCCCGTTGCAGGACGGGATCATGGCGGGTAATTCCTTCGGCGGCACTGCGGAACCATCGGACCGCCCGATGGCACGGAAGCTGAGGCGGGACGGCACAGCCTGGGCCGGCTGGCCGTTGTGCCGGCGGGCGGGGGAAGCCCGATGCCCGCCAGGCAGGTGCAGCAACCTGTTCAGCCCCTTCGGGTTCCGTGCGGCCTGAGGGAACGTGGCTTCAGGCATGCCGTTGCTGGGAGCGACGCGCAAGGTGCTGGGAGCGACGCGCAAGGCCGTCGACACGAAAGGGGTGCCGCAAATGGCAGGCGCGCAGCAGGTTCTGAGCCGGTTGCTCACATTCGCCCGGAACCGGGATGGCCAGTCGCATGCGCTCCAGCAGCAAGCGCTCGGCGAGGCGGCCGAGGCGGAACTCCGCGAGGCGCCACCCGCACCGTCAGGCCGCCGTCGCCGGTCGGGTCCGCCGCCGCAGCGGATCATCGAGGAGGCGCTCAGCCAGAAGGCCCTGCATGCCTGGCTTCAGAACCGTCACCAGACACTGTTCCCGCTGACCTTGAATCTCCGCAGCCTGGATGCTGCCGGACGGGAACTCCTGGTGCATATCATGGTCGCGGCTGCCGAAGCCGATGGAGGAATCGACCGAGATGAGCAGGGCCGCATCCTAGAGGCAATCACCGCGACGGGCGGGGAGGAGGCCGAGCGGCGTCTGCTGCCAGAGGCGCTGCGACAGCCGAGACCGCTCGCCCATCTGCTGCGGCAGGTGCAGGAGACCCATCTCAGCGCGTATGCCTATGCTGCGTCACTGCTGACGCTCGACCAGCACAGCCGGGTGAACCAGGCCTATCTGGAGTATCTCGCCGCCCGGCTCGGACTGCCCGCGGAGGTCACGAACAGCCTGAACCGCCGCTACCGGCGTTGATGCCCGGATCAGGCCGGCGCCTCGGTGACCTCGCGCAACGAGGCCTGCAGGGTTCCGCTGTCCAGCAACAGTCGGCGCGACAGATCGGCCAAGGTGATCCAGCCAGCCACCACCCCTGCTGCATTCCGCACGGGCATGCGGCGGATGTGATGCGAGGCCATCAGATCCATGACAGCCTGGACCGGCTCGTCCTCCCCGCAGCCGATGACGGGGCGCGTCATCACCTCCCGTATCCGCACCGCGGCGGAATCCAGCCCCTTGGCGACAACCCGGTAGAGGATATCGCGGTCGGTGACGATGCCCTGGAGCCTCTCCGCCGTGCCGACAGGCAGCGCGCCCACCTCAAGCTCGCCCATCATAACCGCCGCATCCGCCACCGTTGCCTCTTCGTCGATGAATTCGACGTCGCGGCTCATCACCTCGGATACCTTCATCGCATTCCCCCTCAGGACGAGGCGGCCGGGTCGGCGCCGGCGCGGAGCTTCAGCGCGCTGTCGATCTGCGCGACAAGCCCGGAGAAATCCACCGGCTTCGCGTGATAGTCGTCGCAGCCCGCGCCGAGCGCCTTGTCCCGATCGCCGGTCAGGGCATGGGCGGTAAGTGCGATGATCGGGATCCGTGCCGTCTCGGGATCGGCCTTCAAGGCCCGTGCGGCAGTCCAGCCATCCATGACCGGCAGGTTCATGTCGAGCAGCACCAGATCGGGCTGTTCCGAGCGTGTCTTCTCGACGCCCTGCTGCCCATCCGTTGCGACCACGACCTCGAAGCCCCGTCGCCGAAGGCGGCGCGACAGGAAATCCCAGATCTCCTCATGGTCCTCGACCAGCAGCAGCTTAGCCATTGCCATCTCCTTTTCGATCGCGCGGCTGAGGCTTCGGGGCAGGGGAGCCCGCCCGGCCGGCAGCGACCCGCCGCAGCTCCAACGCCAGTTCTTCCGGAACGCCGTCCTCCGCCTGCACGATGCGCTGGACCTGCCCGCGCAGGCGCTCCTGCTCGGCCGAGGTCAGCTCACGATCGGCAACCGCGACCACCGGGATGGAGCACCATTCCGGGTGGCGTCGCAGCTCCCGGAGAAAGGTGAGACCACCGGGCTCGGGCGCCTGCAGGTCCAGCAGGATCACCTGTGGCGTCGTCCCCGCCAGGCACCGGAGCCCGTCCTCCCCGCTTTCCGCCTCGACCACCGACCAGCCCTCCGGCTCCAGCATCCGGCGAAGCTCGTCGCGGGTGCCAGGATCGTGCTCCACCACCAGCGCCTGGCCGAGCGGGTCCATCGAGCGATAGGGTTCGACGAGGCGCTTCAGGCGCTGCCAGTCGACCGGCTTGGGCAAATAATCCGCGGCACCGAGCGAGAAAGCCAGGTTCTTCTCCTGCACGAAGCTCACCATGATCACCGGCACATCGGCGAATTCAGGATCGGCCTTGAGCGCCGAGAGCACCGCCCAACCATCCATGCGTGGCATCATCACATCGAGCAGGATGGCCGCCGGTCGTGTCGCCCGCGCCGCCTGGAGCCCTGTCTCGCCATCCACGGCGGTGCGCACCCGGAAGCCCTCCCGCATGAGGAAGCGGGAGAGGAGGTCCCGGGTCGGGGCATCGTCATCAATGACCAGAACCTCCGGGCCATCGCCTTCCTCCGGCACGGCCTGATCGAAGGGTCCAGGCCCGGAGCTGGTCTCGATCCGCAGATCGGCCGGGAGCCGGATGGTGAAGGTCGTCCCCTGGCCGGCGACGCTCTCGACATCGATGTCGCCGCCCATCAGATGGGCGAGGGCCTTGGTCAGGGCGAGCCCGAGCCCGGTGCCGCCGAAGCGACGGGTGGTCGAGCTGTCGGCTTGGCTGAAGCGCTGGAACAGCTTCTGCAACTGCTCCTCGGTCATCCCGATGCCGGTGTCGCGCACTCGGAATTCCAGCCTGTCCGCGCCGCCTTCGCCCGGCAGCCGGCGTGCCGAGAGAACGACCTCGCCACGTTCGGTGAATTTGGCGGCGTTACTCAGTAGGTTGAACAGGCACTGTCGGAGCTTCACCGGATCTGAATACATCTGGCCCAGGCCCTCAGGCGCGAGGTCGAGGGCGAATTGGTTCGCGTTGCGAGCCAGGAGCGCCTGCACCGTATCCGCCACCTCGGACACCAGCGCGTTCGCATCGAAATCCTCGACCTGGACATCCATCTTGCCGGCCTCGACCTTCGAGAGATCAAGCACGTCGCTGATGAGGTCGAGCAGGTGGCGGGCATTGCTGCGGATCTTGCGGATGTCGTCGAGCAGATTTTCGGCACCCTCGGCCCGGAGATCCTCGACCTCCTCCTCGAGCAATTCGGTGTAGCCGATGACGGCCGAAAGCGGCGTGCGCAGCTCATGACTCATATTGGCGATAAATTGGCTTTTCGCGCGGTTCGCCTCCTCGGCTGCTTCCTTCGCCGAGACGAGCTCCTCCTCGAAACGCCGCCGCTCCGTGATATCGACAGCCGCACCGATCATGTGTTGCGGCCGGCCATCGGGGCCGCTGGTGGTCCTGCCCTTGCCGGAGATCCACCGCACCGCCCTGTCATCAGCGCGGATCACCCGGTACTCGATATCCACCTCACCGCCTTCGGTGAGGATGCGCGCCACCTCCGCCGCGATCCTGTCCCGGTCCTCCGGATGGACGAAGGCGGTGACCGCGCTTTCGATACTGCCCGGCCGTCCCGAGGGCAGTCCGACCAGACGGGAGAACCCTTCATCCATCTCGAACAGGTTGTCGCGGATATCCCAGCGGAAGGTGCCCGTGCGAGACGCCAGCAGAGCGGCCTGGAGCCGCTCCTGGCTCTCGCGGAGGGCGCGTTCGGTACGGCGCATCTCCGTGACATCCATATGGAGGCCGACCCACTCGCGGATGGATCCGTCCATTGTCAGGATGGGAACGGCACGCGCCAGCATGTGGTGCCATTCGCCGTCGTCGCGGCGCACGCGATGCTCGGCCTCGTATATTTCATGGTGCCGTAGCGCGTTCCGCCAAGCCGCCACGGTATGGGCCCGGTCCCCCGGATGGACGGCATCAAGCCAGCCGAGGCCCTGATAGTCCTGGGGTGTCTGCCCCGTGAAGGCGGCCCAGCTCGGCTGTTCCCCGGTCATCTCGCCGGAGGCCGGGGTCGTCCAGACGATGGCTGAGGTCGCGCCGACCAGTGAACGGAAGCGCTCCTCGCTTCGGCGGATCTCCCGCTCCGCCCGCCTGGCATCCTCAATGTCAGTCGAACTGCCGAACCAACGCAGGATGCGGCCTGCGGCATCCCGCAATGGCACGGCGCGATTCAGGAACCAGCGATAATGGCCGTCTTGTCCCCGGATGCGGGCCTCAACCGTGTAGGTCTCGCCGGCGGAAAGGGCGGTCCGCCAAGCCTCGGCCATCCCCGCCAGGTCATCGGGATGGACAACAGCTTCCCAGCGGCTGTCCAGCGCCTCCGTGGAAGGCAGGCCGCAATACCCGATCCAGCGGGCATTGACATAGTCGAGGGCGCCGTTCGGCGCGGCCGTCCAGACCAGTTGCGGGATGGAATCCGCCATGAAGCGGAAATGCTCCTCCCGCTCGCGCAGGGCGCGCTCGGCATGCCGGCGCCGGATGAACTGGCCGATCTGTTGGCCGAGGCTGGCCAGGGCGTTGCGAAGGTCGTCCTCGAGACGGATCGGCTCGCGGTCCAGGAATTCAAGAACACCCAGCGTCGTCGTGCCGGCCTTGACCGGCACTCCAATCGCCGAGCGGAAACCATCCTGGGCCGCAGCGGCGCGCCGAGGGATGGTGGCCTCCTGGGCGAGGTCGGGGACCAGCTCAGGTGCCCCATTGGCCCAAACCCGCCCAGGCATGCCCTCGCCGTACCGAAACCGCAGCGTCAGCGCCTGCCGTTCGAGAGCGGGCGCCTGCACGCCCGGTGCACGCCAGGTTGCGGCTGGCATAAGGCTACCGCCCGCTTCCTCGGTGATCCAGAAGACGCCCATGTTCCAGCCGAGACCCGTTCCGATGGCCTGCAGGATCTTGGGCAGCGCCTCTTCCGGGCTGTCGTCGCCGGCCAGCACTCGGCCCACGGAATACTGAACCGCAAGCCGCGCCTCGACATCAGCGCGTTCCGCTTGGTCACGGAAGGTGACAACGCTGCCGACTACGTGACCGTCGCGCCGGATCGGGGCGGACGAGTATTCGGCCACGAAGAATGTGCCGTCCTTCCGCCAGAGCATCTCATTGGCAAGCCGCACGGCACGGCCGCTGGTGATAGAATCCAGCAGGGGACATTCGGATTGGGGATAGGAGGTTCCATCAGCACGGGTGTGATGGATGAGGTCATGCATGTTGCGGCCCAGGACCTCATCGGCAGTGCCGTAGCCGAGGACGGACAGGGCAGCCTCGTTGACGAAGCTGCACGCGCCCCGGTGGTCGACGGTATAGACGCCGACCTCCATCGCCTTGAGGGCAGTCTGGGCGATTTCACCGAAGCCGCCGGGCGCTTCAGGTTGCAGGGTGTGGTTCGGGGGACGCGTGCCGCTCGGGTTTTCGTGGTTCACAGCTGGTTCGTGCAGCTGTGAAAGCAGCTCTGCCGAGAAGTAGGTAAGGGACGACGGCTGCTTGCTAGCCGGACCTGGATCGGAGCCATACATTCGTCAACGCGCATGAAAATGCCGCGTTCCTGGCAAAAGCAACGGGAGCACTATTGCAGCAGCGCGATATTCGCCGTGGTGGAACTGGCTCGCTGCGGATGTCACCCCGACCCTGTTTCGTGCTTCGCAGCCATCGCCCTTATCGCCGCACAGGGCGGCGGCTTTGCCTTCGGCCGCCCATCTTCCGATGCAGTCAAGCGGTGCCCGAGGCCAACTTGTCCTCGTCGGCCGTTGTCTCCGTCACCAAGGCCAGTCCGGCTTCCAACAAACCAAATATCACATGAGGCAGCCAGACTTGGTCCACGAACCCGAATAGCCATGGCGAGGCAGCGAGCAACAAGCCACCGACCACGTCAATCGCCAGGTGAGCCGATACCGGAACCACGCGGATCAACCCTGCCTCGAACCGCGTGAGCAGAGCCAAGCCGATGACGGTGAAGCCGACAAGCCAGGAAACCCACTGTGCCGCGCCGCCGCCCGAGAAGCCCAGCACATAGGGGGCGGCGATCAGCACAAGCCCGTAAACGTAGTCGATGACGCCATGCGCCCGGGTGGAGACAAAACGCATCGTCAACCTTTCTGGGATACTGCGGCGATTGGCATCGGTTACCGCCACGGTTTGCGTTGCCTGCAAGCATGCGTCCGCACACTAGTCCGAAACTTCGATAACGTGGGTACAAGCTAGCGTTTCCTGCCGCTCCCCACCGTTACGCAGCGGTGTGCGGAATGCCGCTGATGGTTCCTGCCGTCATGCTCGCCGGTCTGCCCGGGCCGAATCATGGCCGTGCTGTCGCTGAGGGCGCAAACGGAAACCCTGCAGCGGGCATTTTCAAAATGTCGGCGTCTATCCGGAACGAAGTGGCTGGGCCAAGCTGCATTGATGATGCCCGAGCTCGCCATCCCCTCCGGCTCGCGGACGGAGGACAGCGAAATCTCGATGCTCAGGAAGCGGACCTAGTCCTGGAAGTCGCGCGACAACCAGGGCGCAGGCGCGCCACTCGCTCAGGCGAACGACGGTAACGTTGAGCTCGCGGGCCAGGGTCTCGGGCGGTTCGCCGCGCAGCAGGCGGGTGACGGCGGCGAGCTTGCACCGGGCCGAGAAGCAGCGCTTCGGCCCGGCGCGGCCCGAGGGGGTGCCGGGGACAGCGATCAAGGCGCACGCGTGCCCCAGGCGTGCCGGTGGCCGAGCCGCACCACCCCGTCAACGCCGATGGGAGGGGCACCGTGACGAGATGGGACGCCCCCTGTATAGGACGAGCCCACCCTCCGAGGAGCCTGTGCCTCCATGCAACACCTGCAGGACCCCTACTGGCTCGCGGGGCTGGCGGCTGCCATGGCGGCGACAGGCTTGGTGTCGGGCACGCTGGCCGGGCTGCTGGGGGTGGGCGGGGGCATCGTCATCGTGCCGCTCCTGTTCAACATCTTCCCCCTTTTCGGCGTGCCGGAGGCGGTGCAGATGAAGGTGGCGGTGGCGACCTCGCTGGCCACCATCGTGCCCACGTCCATACAGTCTGCACGCAAGCACTATGCCAAAGGGGCGATGGACGTGCCGCTGCTGCGTTCCATCTGGCCGGCCATGCTGGTGGGCGTGGTGCTCGGCACGCTGCTGGCGGTGCATGTGCGCGGGGAGGGGCTGACCGCGGTCTTCGCCCTGGTCTCCCTCCTAGTGGCGCTCAACATGGGCTTCACCGGGGTGAGCTTCTCCATTACCGACCGGGTGCCGGACGGGCCGCCGCGCCAGCCCCCTGTGTCAGAGCAGTTGTCGCCTGGATAGGATCGCGCAATGAGGGGGCGCGGGTGATCGAGAATGGCGAGAGACGGACAAGCCTTCAGGGACCGCATCGTGGCGCGGCTGCTACCGCCGGAGAGCGCGGCCATTGATGTGGTGTCCCGAGAGGTTGGGGTCAGCGTTGCAACCTTGGAACGCTGGCGGGCCCAGGCGCTGGCCGCACCCGGTGAGCTGACGAACAACCAGCGCTGGACGCCGGCGGCACGGCTGGAGGCGGTGATCACCACGGCGACGATGGATGAGGCCGCCCGCAGCACCTGGTGCCGCGAGCAAGGCCTCTACCCCGCCGAGCTGGAGGCCTGGAAGCATGATGCCATTGCCGGCCTCGGCGAGCCGCGGGCGGCGAGTGCCGTCGAGGCGCGGCAGGACCGGCGACGGGTCCGGGAGCTCGAGCGCGAGTTGCACCGCAAGGACAAGGCTTTGGCTGAGACGGCCGCCTTGCTGGTGCTGCGAAAAAAACTGGATGCGGTCTTCCGCGACGGCGAGGACGAATGACCCGCCTGGAGGACCGCCAGACCCTGATGGCCGAGATCACGGCGGCCAGCGCCGCCGGCGCCCGGCTCGCCCCAGCCTGTGCCTTGGCCGGCATCGACCTGCGGACCTTTCAGCGCTGGCGTGGCGAGAACGGTCAGGTCCGGGCCGACCGCCGGCCCGACGCCATCCGGCCCAGGCCCTCGCAGGCCCTGAGCGAGGTGGAGCGGGCGCAGATCGTAGAGTTGGCCAATCAGCCACGCTTCGCCAGCACGCCGCCGGCCCGGATCGTCCCGGTGCTGGCCGACGAGGGCGTCTATGTCGCCAGCGAGGCCAGCTTCCATCGCGTGCTGCGTGACCATGGCCAGATGCAACGCCGCGGCCGGGCTCGCCCGCCGCGGACAGCAGGGCCGCCCAGCACGCATGTGGCCACCGCTCCAGGGCAGGTCTGGTGTTGGGATGTGACCTTCCTGCGGGCCCAGGTGCAGGGGCGCTGGTTCTACCTGTTCCTGATCCTCGACCTGTTCAGCCGCAAGATCGTCGGCCATGAGGTCCATGAGACTGACCAGGCCGAGCACGCCGCGCATCTGGTCCGCCGCACCGCGCTGGCCGAGGACATCCATGCCCGTGCGCACCGTCCGGTGCTGCACGGCGACAATGGCTCGAGCGTCAAGGGCACCACCGTGCTGGCCATGCTGCACTGGCTCGGGATCGCGCCATCGCACTCGCGGCCCAGGGTCAGCGACGATAATGCCTATGCCGAGGCGCTGTTCCGCACCGCCAAGTACCGCCCCGACTTCCCCACCGCGGGCTTTGCCGATCTCGCCGAGGCACGGCACTGGGCGGCCGCCTTCGTGCGCTGGTACAACCACGAACACCGTCACAGCGGCATCCGCTACGTCACCCCGGCCCAGCGCCATGCCACCGAGGACCGGCCCATCCTGGCCGCCCGCCACGCGCTGTACCAGCAGGCCCGCGAGGCCAATCCCCGCCGCTGGAGCGGGCCGACCCGCAATTGGACCCCGATCGGCGCCGTTACCCTCAACCCAGAGCGCGACAGCAGCGTCGCGGTCAGCACATTGAAGCAAACCGGATAGGGGGGCGATTACGAGACCAAGGCGACAACTATCTTGACGCGCACCGC
>NZ_FMZX01000002.1 GCF_900101615.1 Belnapia rosea
TCGCATCGAAGATCCGTCGCCATACACCTTTGTCGCTCCATCGGCTGAAGCGGCGGAACACGGAGTTCCACTCGCCGAAGACCTCCGGCAGGTCGCGCCATGGCGCGCCCGTGCGCACGATCCACAACACGCCTTCAACAAACATGCGGTTGTCCCGCCCGGTCGAGCCCTTCTGGTCAGGCCGGCCGATGATCAGCGGCGCCATCCGCTCCCACGCCGTGTCGCTCAACACCAACCGATCCAGAACGCCCAAGACCGCCTCCAGAAAGGCAGCCTCTAATCACACCATGGCCGTCTCGGGAAGCCTTAGAGTCCACAGAACCTAGTCCGGCTTCACCCCCGCCCCCTCGACCACCCGGCGCCAGCGCGCCAATTCGCCGCTGACGAGGGCCGTGTATTCAGCGGGCCCCATCCGCCCCGGCACCACGCCGAGGCCGGCGAAGCGTTCCCGCACCCGGCCATCGGCCAGCGCTTCCTCGATCGCCGCCCGCCAGCGCTCGACGACCGTGGCCGGGATCCCGGCGGCGATGGAGAAGCCGAACCAGTTGGTGCTCTGCACCGCCGGGAAGCCCGCCTCGGCGAAGCTCGGCACCTCGGGCAGGGAGGCATCGCGCCCTGCCTCGCTGGTGCCGAGCGCCCGCAGCCGCCCGGCGCGGAGATGCGGCAGGGCGATGGGCAGGCTCTCCATCACCGCCGGGATCTGCCCGCCCATCGCATCGGCCAGCGCCGGGGCGGAGCCGCGATAGGGCACATGCGTCAGCTCGACCCCGGCGGCGCGGGCCAGCAACACGCCGGTCAGATGGTTCATCGTGCCGTTGCCGCCGGTGCCGAAGGCGATGCCGCCCTGCCGGCCCTTCGCCAGCGCGACGAATTCGCCGAGATTCTGCGCCGGCACTCCGGGATTGACGACGAGCACGCTCGGGAAGGTGCCGACCAGCGCCACATGGGTGAAATCCCCGAGCGGGTCATAGGGCACGGAGGGGTAGAGCACCGGGCCGATGCCATGCGAGGCGGCGCTCGACATCATCACGATATGCGCGTCGCCCCGCGCCTTGGCGAGGAGGTCGGCGCCGACCATCCCGCCCGCGCCCGGCCGGTTCTCGACCACGATAGGCTGGCCGAGCCTGGTGCCGATCTGCTCGGCGAGGATGCGCGAGAGCGTGTCCGCCGCGCCGCCGGGCGGGAAATTGACGATCCAGCGGATCGGTCGCTCCGGCCAGTTGCCCTGCGCCTGGGCAGTGCGGAGGGTGCCGATGACGGCGGGCAGGGCAAGCAGGGCGCGGCGAGGGGCAGGCATGGCGGAATCCCGGCAGGGTCCCGCCGGGCTTAGCCAATCCCGTGCCAACGCCTCAACCCGGCGCATCGCAGAGATAGCCCCGCACATGGTAGGGCTGCGCGGCGATGGCGGGGCAGAAGCTCGCCACCACCGGCTCCAGCCTGAGATACAGCTCGTGCCATTCGGCGTTCAGCGCCTCGAGCCGCGCCCGCGCCGCCTCCGCCTCGCGGGCAAGCCGCGCCAGGTCGAGCGTGGTGTGCCGCCCGTCCTTGAAGATGAACCGCCCGCCGGTCATCACATGCCGCACGCCGCCGCCATCCTCGGTATGGACGATCTGGTTGGTGGACCAGTTGTGCGGCACCCAGTTGATGCTGCCGAGGTCGAGGAAGACGATATCCGCCTTGTAGCCCGGCGCGATCAGGCCGAGATCCTTGAAGCCCAGCGCCCGCGCCGAGCCGATGGTCGCCGCCCGGTAGACCTCGTCGCTGGTCGCCCAGTGATGCGGGTCCGGCGTCCGCACCTTCGACAGCATGGAGGCGTAGCGCATCGCCTCGTACATGTTCTGGTTGTCGGCACAGCTCGCCCCGTCGGTGCCGATGCCGACATTGCAGCCGGCATCGAGCGCCTGGCGCAGCCGGAACATGCCATTGCCGAGCCGCATGTTGCTGCCCGGGTTGTGCGCGATGGAGGCGCCGTGGTCCGCCATCCGCCTGAGGTCGTCATCGTCGAGCCAGACGGCATGCGCCGCGGTGAAGTCGGGGCCCAGCAGGCCGAGCGCGTCGAGATGCGCCACCAGCGTCTTCCCGTACTTCTTGCGGCCGACCACCGCCTGCACCTTGCTCTCGCCGACATGGCTGTGCAGGCCGACGCCATGCTCCCGCGCCAGCCGCGCGCAGCCGCACATGAACTCATCCGCGCAATGCAGCGGGATGGTCGGCGCGACGGCGGGCAGGATGTCCTGCCCCGACCAGCGCCAATGCTTCAGCACATCGCCGATGGCACCCAGCGTCTGCTCGAAGGGCATCAGCCTCAGCCGCGCCACCTGGGCCTGCAGCGCATCCGGCAGCGCGTCCATCAGCCCGGGGATGGCCTCGTACATGGTGCGGTCGGCGACCATGGGCGCGATCACCGCCCGCATTCCCGCCTCGGCATAGGCGGAGGCCGCCGCGTCGAGCCCGTCGCGCGAGGGCAGGGGGAATTCGTAGTAGAGGTCGTAGGCCGCGGTGCAGCCCTTCGCCACCATCTCGGCGGCGCAGATCAGGGTGGTGAGCTTCTTGTCCTCGGTGGAGCGGCCGCCGCCGATCCAGGGCGCCGCGGCCAGCAGCAGCTCCAGCGTCCACTTGTCGCCCATGCCCTTGGCAAGGCCGGTATGGCCATGGGTGTGGGCGTTGATGAGGCCGGGATGCATCAGCAGCCCCGTGGCGTCGAAGACGGGCGTGCCCTCCGGCGCCGTGAGCCCGGTGCCGACCGAATGGATCACCCCATCCTCGACCAGCACATCCGCCGGCTCGCCCCGCCGCTTCGACGGATCGGCGAGAAGGGCGCCGCGAACCAGTAGAAAACCTTTCTCGCTGATGGCCATGCGGCCCCCCTCTAGCTCGATGCCGGCGGCGTCGCCGCGCCGCTCGACCATGGAAACAGGATGCGCTCGGCGAGCGTCACCGCCTGGAACAGCAGGATGCCCATGATGGCGAGGATCACCACCGCCCCGAAGGCGAGCGGCGTGCGGAAGAAGGCCATCGAGGTCTGGATCAGGTAGCCGAGCCCCGCATCGGCGCCGACGAACTCGGCGACGACCGCCCCGACCACCGCCAGCGCCGCCGCCACCTTCAGCCCGCCGAAGACGAAGGGCACGGCGAAGGGCAGGCGGATGCGCAGCAGCTCCTGCACCCGCCCCGCCCGGCAGGCGCGGCCGAGCTCGATCAGCTCCGGCGGCGTCGCCAGCAGCCCGGCCACGGTGCCGACCACCAGCGGGAAGAAGGCGACGAGGAAGGTGACGATCACCCGTGGCAGCTCGTTGGCGCCGAGCGCCACGATCAGGATCGGCGCCAGCGCCACCTTCGGGATCGACTGGGTGATGACGAGGATCGGGTAGATCGCCGCCGAGATGGTGGGCGAGGCGGCGATCAGCATGGCCAGCGGCAGCGAGACCGCGACCGAGGCGGCGAAGCCGAGCAGCACGGTCACCAGCGTCGCCCAGGTATGGTTCAGCACGCTCGGCCAGGAGAGCAGCGTCTCGGCCAGGATGAGGCTCGGCATGGGCAGGATGAAGGGGCGGATGCCGAAGCCCCGGCACATCGCCTCCCAGCCGAGGAACAGCACCAGGACGGCGATGATCGAGGGCAGGCTACGCCGCATGCGCCGCCCTCCCGCCATAGATCAGCGCCCGGATGCGCCGCGCCGCCGCCTGGAAGGCGGGCAGCCCTTCCTGCTCGAAGCCGCGCGGCCGCGGCAGCTCCACGGGGATGATCTCGGCGATCCGCCCCGGCCGCGGCGACATCACCACCACCCGGTCGGCGAGCAGCACGGCTTCGGGGATGGAGTGGGTCACGAACACCACCGCCATCTCGCGCCCCTGCCAGATGCGCAGCAGCTCGAGCGACATCTCCTCCCGCGTCAGCGCATCCAGCGCGCCGAAGGGTTCGTCCATCAGCAGCACCCTGGGGTCCTGCAGCAGCGCCCGGCAGATGGCGACGCGCTGCTGCATGCCGCCCGACAGCTCCCGCGGCAGGCGGTGCTCGAAGCCGGCGAGCCCGGCCGTCGCCAGCAGCGCCCGCGCCCGCGCCTCGGTATCCCCGCCCGCCCGGCGCATCAGCCGCAGCGGGAAGGTGACGTTGCGCAGCACATCGGCCCAGGGCAGCAGCGTCGCCGCCTGGAACACCATCGCCGTCTCCGCCCGCGGCTCCGTCACCGGGCGCCCGTCGAGCGCCACATGCCCCGCGCTCGGCCTGACCAGCCCGGCGACCAGCCGCAGCAAGGTCGACTTGCCGCAGCCCGAGGCGCCGACGATGGCGACGAACTCCCCGGGCGCGACCTCGAGCGAGACGTCCTGCAGCGCCTCGACGCTGCCGAAGCTCTTGGTGACGCGATCGAGGCGGATCACGGCAGCAGGCTGGTGTTGATCGCCCCGGCCGGATCCCAATTCGGGTCGAGCTGCAGGCTCTCGGCCACCACCTTCCAGGTCGTCGCCAGCCGCTCCGGCTGGAAGCGCCCGAGCCCGGTCTCGCGCGCATGGTCGGTGAAGACGAAGCTCATCACCGCCCGCAGCGAGCCCTCGCAGTCATCCTGCGCCACCTCCGGGTTGCGGGCGACATGCAGCTTGCAGGCCTCGGCCTGGTTGTCGCGCGACCATTCCAGGCTCCTCTGCAAGCCCACCAGGAAGCGCCGGACCAGGTCCGGGTTCTTCTGGATCATCTCGTCGGTCACGGCGATCGAGGCGGCATAGATGGCGAAGCCGGTCTCGACGAAAGGCAGCACCACGATCTCCTCGCCCGCCGCCAACGCCGCCTTGTTCGTGTAGTAGTGGTGGATGGAATAGAAGGGCGCCGCATCCACCCGCTTGCTGATGAGCAGCGCCGCCATGGCCGAGGCGTCGGTGTTCACCCAGGTGATGCGGTCCGGGTTGGTGCCCGCCCGCCGCGCCACCTCGGGGAAGTAGAGGCGGTGGCTGTTGCCCGGCGTCACCGCGATCCGCCGGCCCTCGAGCCCGCGGAAGTCGGTGATGCCTCTGCTCCGCAGCACGAAGAGCGAATGCGGCGAATGGGTGTAGATCGCCGAGACGGCGCGCACCGGGACGTTCTGGCGGGCGCGGGCCGCCAGCACGGCGCCGAGATCGGCCACGCCGAACTGCGCCGCGCCGGCCGCCAGCTTGTTCACCGTGTCGCCCGAGCCGTAGCCGCGCGTGAGCGACAGCTCGATGCCCTGCTCGCGCCAGAAGCCACGCGTGGCGCCGGCGAAATAGGCGGCATGCTCCCCGGTCGGGATCCAGTCGAGCTGCAGCAGGGCGCGGTCTTGTGCGTGCGCGGGGGCGACGGCGAGCATGAGCGCGCACAGCCCGGCCGCGATGGTCCTGAGCACCATCGGCGTCTCCAGATATATGTGTGGCCGCGCGGCGAGGCTTTCCACGCGGAATGAGACGAGGTTTCCGCCCCGGGCGCAAGCCGTCAGGCGGCCAGGTAGCCTCCATCGACATGCAACTCGGCCCCGGTGACGTAGGAGGCCTCGTCCGAGGCGAGGAACAGGATGGCCCGCGCCACCTCGTCCACCTCGCCCGAGCGGGCCATCGGCACATGCCCCAGCATCTTCGCCCGGAAGACCGGGTCGGCCGTCGCGCCCGAGGTCCGCATCGGCGGCATCAGCCCGGGATGGACGGTGTTCACCCGGATCTTCGCTGCGCCCTCCTGCACCGCGACCGACTTGGTCAGCAGCCGCACCGCCGCCTTCGAGGCGTTGTAGGCGCAGTGGATGCGCTCCTGCCCCACATTGCCCGAGATCGAGGAGAGGTTGACGATCGAGCCGCCGCCCCGGGCCCGCATCGCCGCCACGGCGTGCTTCACCCCGAGGAAGGTGCCACGGGCGTTCACCGCCATGATCCGGTCCCAGAGGGCCGTATCGTAGAGGTTGTTGGTCGCGCTGCCCGAGATGCCGGCATTGTTGACCAGGATGTCGAGCCCGCCCCAGGCCGTGGTGACATCGGCCAGCGCCGCCTCCCACTCCGCCTCCTCCGCCACGTCGAGCCGGATGAAGCGGGCGGTGCCGCCGGCCGCCGCGATGGCGTCGACGACCGCCGCGCCCTCCGCCTCCAGCAGGTCGGCGACCGCGACCTTGGCCCCCTCGGCGGCCATCAGCCGGGCGGTCGCCGCCCCCATGCCCGAGGCGGCACCCGTGACGAGGGCAATCTTGTTGGCGAGGCGCATCGGCCTTCCTCCCGTGGTTGTTCGGGCGAGCCTCGCGCAAGCGCGGCCTTGACGCCACCCCCCGGCGCGGGGCATATCGCCCCACCTTCCACACCACCCGCGCCCGGGAACCATCCCGCGCGCCCCTAACGCTTGGGATTTTCACCATGGCCCGCCGCTGCGGCATCACCGGCAAGGGCGTCCTGACGGGTAACAACGTCAGCCACGCCAACAACAAGACGCGGCGTCGCTTCCTGCCGAACCTGCAGGAGACGTCCTTCTTCTCGGACGTCCTGGCCGCCAGCATCCAGCTGCGCCTGACGACCAACGGCATCCGCACCATCGAGCACAATGGCGGCCTCGATGCCTTCCTCATCACCACGCCGAACCGGAACCTGCCGGACGAGGCCCAGGTGCTGAAGCGGCGCATCCTCCGCGCCCAGGCGAAGAAGGCCGGCGCCGCGGCCTGAGCCGCCGCCCAGGCTTTTGGTAGCCAGCCTTTCGGTAGGGAGCCGGGCGAGAGCCCGGCTTTTTGCGTTCGGGCCGCCGCCGCGCCCCCGGCTTGCCGAAACCCGGTATCCTCCTATCATCCGCCGGAATTGCGGGAGGAACCAACCATGTCCAGCCTGGCGGATGCCGTGCGGGCCGCGAGCCCGGCCGCCGGCGTGGCCCCGTTGTTCGATCCGGGAAATTTCCGCATCCCCGCCGGCATCACCCATGTCTGCGCCGGGGGCGAGACCGCCTTCCTCCATCGCCATGACGCCGCGCTCGCCCGCTACGCGGCGGACAAGAGCCGCGGCCCCCATGGCCGCCACGCCCAGGATGCCGAGGTCCTGCGCGCCCGCAGCCTGGTCGCCGCCGCCTGGGGCGTGGAGCGCGCCGATATCGGGCTCGTCGCCAATGTCGCCGAGGGCATGTCCATGCTGGTCGAGAGCCTCGACTGGCGGCCGGGCGACAACATGGTCGTCGACCCGGACGAGTACCCCTCCCTCGTCGCCCCCGTCGCCCTGCAGCGTCACCCGCATATCGCCATCCGCCATGCCCGCGCCAACGACGCCGAGGCGCTCGCCGCCGTGGTGACGGAGCGGACGCGGATGATCGCCGTCTCCCATGTCTCCTATCTGACAGGGGAGCGCTATGACCTCGCCGCCCTCCGCCGCGTGGCGGACCGGGTCGGCGCCCTGCTGGTGGTGGATCACACCCAGGCCGCCGGCTACCTGCCGATCGACCCGCGCATCGCCGATTTCGCCTTCGCCGCCACCTACAAATGGCTGCTCGGCATGACCGGCACCGCCGTCGCCTACTGGAACCGCGCCCGCCAGCCGGATTGGGCGCCGAGCACCGCCGGCTGGCATTCCATCGACGACACCGGCCGGCCCGACTACGCCGCCGGGCTGCGGCTGGTGCCGGATGCCATGCGCTTCGCCCGCGGCAACCCGGCGCATGGCGCGGTCTATGTGCTGGCCGAGGCGCTCGACTATCTCGGCCGCCACCCGCCCGGCGCGGTGCTCGCGCATGTGCAGGGCCTGACCGCGGCTTTGCACGACCGGCTGCGGGCCGAGGGCATCCCGAGCACCACCCCGCGCGAGCCCTCCCGCCACGGTGCCAGCGTCTGCATCGCCTGCCCCGGCGCCGCCGCGCTGACCGAGGCGCTGGTGCAGCGCGGCGTCTGGGCCTGGAACGGCCGCGGCCGCATCCGCTTCAGCTTCCACGGCTATAATTCGCTGGCGGATGTGGACCGGATCATGGCCGCGCTCCGGGCCGAATGGCGGCCCTGACCCCCGAAGGAGGCTCGTCATGGAATTGAGCAAGGAGTTGCAGGCCTGGGTCGGCCGCCAGCGGGTCGTCGAGGAGGATGTCAGCCTCGGCACCGCACGTCGCGTCGCCGGGATGCTGGACATGGACCCGGCCGGCTTCCGCCCGGGCGACGCGCTGCCGCCGCACTGGTTCGTCTTCTTCTGTAACGAGGCGCCGCTCCAGGCCGATATCGGCCCGGACGGCCACCCCAACCCCGGCGTCGTCCTGCCGCCCATCCCGCTGCCGCGCCGCATGGGCGCCGGCCGCCGCGTCACCATGCCGGGCACGCTGCGGATCGGCGACATGGCGGAGCGCACCGCCGAGGTCGCCGCCATCCTGCCGAAGCAGGCCCGCACCGGCTTCATCACCGTGCTCACCATGCGCCACACCTACCGCGTCGCCGGCCAGGTGGTGGCCGAGGAGGAGTTCGACGCCGTCTACCGCGAGGCGCCGAAGCCCGGCGAGGCAAGCCCGGTCGCGCCGCCCGCCCCTGCGCCCACCGACGCCGCCTGGCGCGTCGAGGCGCATCTCAGCCCGCCGCTCGTCTTCCGCTACTCGGCGCTGACCTGGAACGCCCATCGCATCCACTACGATGCCGACTATGCCCGCGGCGAGGAGGGCTACCCCGCCACCGTGCAGAATGGCGGGCTGACCATGCAGCTCCTGCTCGAGGCGGCCGTCGCCCATACGCCCGGCCGCCTCGCCGGCTTCTCCGCCCGGCTGACCCGGCCGATCTATGTCGGCGACACCATCACCCTCTGCGGCCGGGCCCCGGACGGAGGAAAAGCGGCGACCTGGGTGCAGGACCGCGACGGCAACCTCTGCGGCCAGCTCGACTGCGAGTTCCAGGGATGACCGGCGGGCCGCTGGAGGGGGTGAGGGTCATCGACCTCACCACCGTGGTGGTCGGCCCCATCTGCACCCGCACCCTCGGCGACCAGGGCGCCGAGGTCATCAAGGTGGAGGCGCCGGGCGGTGACATCCTCCGCTACCTCGCCGCCGGCAGCCGCTCGCCCGCCATGTCAGGCAAGTTCATCAACTTCAACCGCAACAAGCGCAGCATCGTCCTCGACATCAAGCAGGCGGAGGGGCTCGCGGCGCTGAAGCGGCTGATCGCCGGCGCCGATGTCTTCGTCTCCAATGTCCGCCCCGCGGCCCTGGCCCGCGCCGGGCTCGACCATGCCTCGCTCGCGCCCGCCAACCCGCGCCTGATCCATTGCGGCATCGTCGCCTTCGGGACGGAGGGCCGCTATGCCGGCCGCCCGGCCTATGACCCGGTGATCCAGTCCCTCTCCGGCGTCGCCGGCACCTTCGAGCGCGCCACCGGCGAGCCGCGCTTCGTGCCCATGGTGATGACCGACCACATCACCGGCCTGGTCGCCGCCCAGAGCATCGGCTTCGCCCTGTTCAGGCGGGAGAAGACGGGGCAGGGCGAGGCGATCGAGGTGCCGATGTTCGAGACCATGGCAAGCTTCGTCACCAGCGAGCATCTCGGCGCCGCCACCTTCGACCCGCCCGAGGGGCCGAGCGGCGATGCCCGGTTGCTCTCCCCCGACTACCGCCCGCTGCCGACGAGCGACGGCTTCATCACCATCCGCCCGAACGACAACCGCCAGGCCTTCGCCTTCTTCGACGCCATCGGCCAACCGGAGCTGAAGGCGGACCCGCGCTTCGCCACGCCGATCAGCCGCACCGAGCACGCCGCCGACTACTTCACCATCCAGGTCGAGGCGCTGGCGCGGCGGAGCACGGCGGAATGGCTCGAGATCTTCGCCGCCGCCGATGTGCCGGCCGCCCGCTACAACTCGATCGACGACCTGCTGGACGACCCGCATCTCGGCGATGTCGGCTTCTGGCAGGCGGACGAGCACCCGACCGAGGGCCGCATCCGCCGCACCCGCACCCCCGTCACCTTCCGGGGCGGCATGCGGGAGGAGGTGCTGCCCGCCCCGCGCCTGGGCGCCCATACCCGCGCGATCCTGGCGGAGGCCGGCTACGCCCCCGCCGAGATCGAGGCCATGCTGCAATCCGGCGCTGCCGCCTGAGGCGGCCGGCCCGGGCTGTCCCATCAAGGAGTCCCCGATGACCGTGCCGAACTGGCGCTCCCTCCTCTTCGTCCCCACCACCGCCGAGCGCTTCGTCGCCAAGGCCCATACCCGCGGTGCCGATGTCATCATCCTCGACCTCGAGGACAGCATTCCCCCGGCCGAGAAGGAGGCCGCCCGCGCCGCGCTTGCCGGTGCCGCCGCCGCGCTGCATGCGGAGGGCCAAGCACTCGCCATCCGCATCAACCGCCCGCTGGAGCTGGCCATCCCCGATATCGCCGCCGCCATCCGCCCCGAGGTCGCGGCGCTGATGCTGCCCAAGGTGATGGGGGCGGAGCATGTGCGGCTGCTCTCCGAGGTGGTCGCGGCGCGGGAGGCGGCGCTCGGCCTGCCCACCGGCCATACCCGCTTCATCGGCATCGTCGAGACGCCCCAGGCCCTGCCGAACCTCGCCGCCATCGCCCTGGCCGACCCGCGCATGGCCGCGCTCGGCCTCGGCTCCGAGGATCTGTCGACCGAGCTGGAGGCGGTGCCGGGCGCCGACATGCTCTACCCCTTCGGCATGATGGTGGTGGCCGCCGCCCGCGGTGCCGGCATCCTCCCCCTCGGCTCCATCGGCGCCTTCGCCGATTTCCGCGACCTCGAGGGCTACCGCGCCAGCCTGCGCCGCTCCCGCCAGCTCGGCTTCGCCTGCACTGCCTGCATCCATCCGGCGCATGTGCCCATCATCAACGAGGAATACGGCGTCCCGCCCGCCGAGGCCGACCGCGCCCGCCGCCTGATCGAGACCTTCGAGGCGGCGCTGGCGGAAGGGCAGGGAGCCGTCGCCTTCGAGGGGGCGATGATCGACCTGCCCGTGGTCGAGCGCGCGCGCCGGCTGCTGGCCCGGGCCCGCTAGAAGGTTTCACTTGAAACCAATGGGGCCGAGGTGCAGGTAGGCGCCCAGCAGGAGGGAGACTGTCCATGAACGCCATCGCGCCCCCGGTGCAGCAGGAGCTCGCCACCCTCTCCGGCTTCGGCAATGAATTCGCCACCGAGGCCCTGCCGGGCGCCCTGCCGCCCGGCCGCAACTCGCCCCAGCGGGTGCCCTACGGCCTCTATGCCGAGCAGTTCAGCGGCACCGCCTTCACCGTCCCCCGCCATGAGGCGCGGCGGACCTGGCTCTACCGCATCCGTCCCTCTGCCGGGCACCGCGCCTTCCGCCCGATCGAGCAGGGCCTGCTCTGCGGCCCGCTCGCCCCGCCCAACCCGAACCGCCTCCGCTGGGACCCGCTGCCGATCCCCGAGGGCCCGACCGATTTCGTCGCCGGCCTCGCCACCATCGGCGCCAATGCGCCGGGCGAGGCGCTCTCCGGCGTCACCATCCATCTCTACCGCGCCAACCAGCCCATGCAGCGCGTCTTCATGGACAGCGATGGCGAGCTGCTGCTCATCCCGCAGCAGGGCCGCCTGCTGCTGGCGACGGAATGCGGCCGCCTGCTCGTCGCCCCCGGCCAGATCGCCGTCATCCCCTGCGGGATGAAATTCCGCGTCGAGCTGCCGGATGGCCCCGTGCGCGGCTATGTCGCCGAGAACCATGGCGCGCCGCTGCGCCTGCCCGATCTCGGCCCCATCGGCGCCAATGGCCTCGCCAACCCGCGCGACTTCCTCTCGCCGGTCGCCTGGTACGAGGAGCGCGATGAGCCGACCGAGCTGGTGCAGAAATACTGCGGCACGCTCTGGGCGACCACGCTCGGCCACTCGCCGCTCGATGTCGTCGCCTGGCACGGCAACAACGTGCCCTACCTCTACGACACGGCGCATTTCAACACGATCAACACCGTCAGCTTCGACCATCCGGACCCGTCGATCTTCACCGTGCTGACCAGCCCGACCACGGCGCCGGGCGTCGCCAACATGGATTTCGTCATCTTCCCGCCACGCTGGATGGTCGCCGAGGACACCTTCCGGCCGCCCTGGTTCCACCGCAACGTCATGAACGAGTGCATGGGGCTGGTGCAGGGCGTCTATGACGCGAAGGCGGAGGGCTTCCTGCCCGGCGGCGTCTCGCTGCATCCGCGCCTCTCCGCCCATGGCCCCGATGCGGCGACGACCGAGCGGGCCATCGCCGCCGAGCTCAAGCCGCACAAGATCGGCGGCACGCTCGCCTTCATGGTCGAGACCAGCCAGGTGATCCGCCCGAGCGCCTTCGCCATGGCCTGCCCGCAGCTCCAGCCCGGCTACGACGCCTGCTGGGACGGCCTGCCGAAGACCTTCACGGGACCGCGCTGATGGATGCGACGCATGACCCGCGGCTGACGAGCTTCGTCGCCTCCGCGAACGGCCACCCGGACTTCCCGATCCAGAACCTGCCGCTCGGCGTCTTCTCCACGGCAGGCGGCAGGCCGCGCGGCGGCGTCGCCATCGGCGACATGATCCTCGACGTCGCCCCGGTCGCCACGCTGCTGCCCGCCGCCGCGCGCGCGGCCGCCGAGGCCATGGCGACGGATCATCTGAACGCGCTCTTCGCCCTCGGCGCCACGGCACGTCGTGCGCTCCGCGCCGGGATCTCCGCGCTGCTCGCCACCGACAGCGCCAGGGCGGAGCAGCTCCGCCCGCATCTTCACCCCGCCTCGGCCTGCACGCTGCATCTGCCCGCGCGCATCGGCGACTACACGGATTTCTACGCCGGCATCCATCATGCGGCCAATGCGGGCACGCTCTTCCGCCCCGACAACCCGCTGCTGCCGAACTACAAATACGTCCCCGTCGGCTATCACGGCCGCGCTTCCTCCGTCCGCGCCTCGGGCAGCAATGTCCGCCGCCCGAAGGGCCAGCGCAAGCCGGCGGACGAGGCGGCCCCAAGCTTCGGTCCCTGCCGCAACCTCGACTACGAGATGGAGCTCGGCATCTGGATCGGCGGCGGCAACGCGCTCGGTGAGTCCGTCCCCATTGCCGAGGCGGGCGGGATGATCGCCGGCTACGGCCTGCTGAACGACTGGTCGGCGCGCGACATCCAGGGCTGGGAGGCACAGCCCCTGGGGCCGTTCCTGGCCAAGAATTTCCATACCTCCATCAGCCCCTGGATCATCACGCCGGAGGCGCTGGAGCCCTTCCGCATCGCCCAGCCGCCCCGACCGGAGGGCGACCCGCGCCCGATGGACTATCTCTGGGACGAGGCCGACCAGGCGCGCGGCGCCATCGACCTCGCCGTCGAGGTCCTGCTGCAGACGCCGCGCGGCGGCCCCTTCCGCCTCTCGCTCAGCAACACGAACTTCCTCTACTGGACGCCGGCGCAGATGGTCGCGCACCACACGGTCGGCGGCTGCAACCTCTCGCCCGGCGACCTCCTCGGCAGCGGCACCATCTCCTCCCCGAGCGAGGATGGCTTCGGCGCCCTGCTCGAGATCACCCGGGGTGGCCGTAAGCCCGCTACCCTGCCGAATGGCGAGGAGCGCCGCTTCCTGGAGGATGGCGACACGGTGATCTTCCGCGCCCGGGCGGCGCGCGACGGTGCCGTGCCCATCGGCTTCGGCGAGTGCCGCGGCACGATCCTACCTGCCACGTAATCGCGCCGCCTCATCCTCTGCCGCATCGTCCCCGTGCCGGCGGGACCTCCCCGCCGCCGCAAGGGAGTGACGGAGATGAGCGAGCACGACAGGCTGATCGACACCTACATCGCCTGCTGGAACGAGGCGGATGCCGCGCGCCGGGCCGGCCTGGCCGCCGAGGCCTTCGTCGAGGGCGCGACCTACACCGACCCGCTGATGGAAGGTCGTGGTCCCGACGGCATCGCCGCCATGATCGGCGCGGCGAGGGCGCATTTCCCCGGCCACCGCTTCAGCCGCCGCGGGGGCGTCGATGCGCACCACAACCTGCTGCGCTTCGCCTGGGAGCTGGCGGCCGAGGGTCAGGCACCCGTCGCCGCCGGCACCGATGTGGCGGAACTCACCGCCGATGGCCGCTTCGCCCGCGTCATCGGCTTCATCGACCTCGCGCCGGGGGCCTGAGCCATGACGATGATCACCCCCTCCACCTTCCTCCGCCGCGCCCTGCTGCTGGATGCGGCGTGCTGCCTGCTGCTCGGCCTGCTGATGGCCGTCTGCGCCGCGCCGCTCGGCTGGTGGTTCCACCTGCCGCTGGCCCTGTTGCGGGAGGCGGGCCTCTTCCTGCTGGCCTTCGGCGTGCTGCTCGCCTGGCTCGGCACGAGGGCGGTGCTGCCGCGCTGGGCGGTGCTCGGCGTCATCGCCGGCAATGCGCTCTGGGCCATCGACAGCGTGCTGCTGCTGCTGCCGGGCTGGATCGCGCCGAACATGCTGGGCGGCGCCTTCATCCTGGCCCAGGCCATCGCCACCGCGCTGATCGCCGAGCTGGAATATGCCGGGCTCCGGCGCTCCGCGACGGCGGCCATGGCCTGAGCCGCGCCCGGCTCAGCGCTTGTATCCCCCATCCGCCCCGGCGGGCGGATAGGGGTTGGCGCCAGGGATGACCAGTGGCGGTGCATAGGTCATGGGCGGGGGAGGGGCCGCATAGGCCGGTGGCCCCCAATACCCATAGCCACGCGAATAGGCGCGTGGCCCGCCGTAATACCCGCCATGAGGCCGGGCATAGGGGCCATATCCCCCGCGATAGCCATATCCGCCATGGCCATATCCGCCGTAGCGGCCATCACGGGCCGAGGCGTCCCCCGGCCCCAGCGCCAGGGCAATGGCCAGCCCGGCCGCGAGCAACGCGAAGCGCCTGGACATCCCCTGGCTCCTTGTGCTCCGGCCCTATTCGTAGACGAGGGAGAGCGTCTCCGCGACCAGTGCCGGACGGCTGCTGCCCTCGACCTCCACCGTCGATTCCATGGTCAGCCGTGCCCCGCCCTCGATCGGGTCGATGGCCTTCAGCGTCAGATGCCCGCGCACCCGCGAGCCGGCCGGCACCGGCGCCGTGAAGCGCACCTTGTTCGAGCCGTAATTCACCCCCCGGCTCCGCTTCTTGACGCGGAAGATGCCCTGGTTGAGCCGCGGCAGCAGGGACAGGGTGAGATAGCCATGGGCGATGGTCTTGCCGCCCGGCATCTCCCGCCGCGCCCGCTCGACATCGATGTGGATCCACTGGTGGTCGCCCGTCGCCTCGGCGAATTGGTCGATCATCTTCTGGTCGACGGTGATCCAGTCGCTGCTGCCGAGGCTCTTGCCGATATGGGCATGCAGCGCCTCGATGGTCTCCACTTCCAGCATATGGTTTCTCTCCCTTGGGCCGTGACTCACGCGAAAGCGCCATGCCCCGGAACCGGCGCATGGCCCGCCACGGCTGGAATTCCTGGCACACCGGGCTAGGCTTGGCCATAACCCCGGCCTCGGGACGACAGGAGAGACCGCGTGCCGCCCATCTTCCGGGCCATGGCCCTGATGGGCCTCGCCATGCCCGCACTTGCCATGCCCGGCCTTGCAACATCCGCCCTTGCCATGCCTGCCACGGTGCAGCGTGCGGCGGATGCCGTCACCATCGGCGTCGCCGCGCCGGCCACCTCGGTCGATCCGCATTTCTTCAATGCCGCGCCCAATTCGCAGCTCGCCTCGCATGTCTTCTCCCGGCTGATCGAGCGCGACGCCCGGGTGCAGCTGCAGCCCGGCCTGGCCGAGAGCTGGCGCGCCATCGCCCCGACCGTCTGGGAATTCCGCCTGCGCCCCGGCGTCACCTGGCATGACGGCCGCCCCTTCACCGCCGAGGACGTGGCCTTCAGCCTCGCCCGCGCGCCCCATGTGCCGAACAGCCCGGGTGGCTATGGCAGCTTCCTCCGCCTGGTGAAGCAGGTGGAGGTGGTGGGCCCGCTGACCATCCGCCTGCACACCCGGCAGCCGCATGCGCTGCTGCCGACCGAGATCGCCTATATCTCGATCATCGCCCGCCATGCCGCGCAGGGCGCGACGACCGAGGATTTCAACAGCGGCCGCGCGGCCATCGGGACCGGTCCCTACCGCCTGCTTTCCCATTCCCCCAATGACCGCACGGAGCTGGCACGCAACGACACCTTCTTCGGCCCGCGCGAGCCCTGGTCCCGCGTCACCCTCCGCTTCATCGGCCATGACGCCGCCCGCACCGCGGCCCTGCTCGCCGGCGAGGTGGACATGATCGACCAGGTGCCCACTGCCGACCTCGCCCGGCTGCGGGCGGAGCCGCGCGTCGGCCTGTTCGAGATCCAGGGGCTGCGGCTGATCTTCCTCCAGGCGGATTTCTCGCATGACGGGGCGATGCCCTTCGTCACCGACCAGGCCGGCCAGCCCCTGCCGCGGAACCCCTTCCTCGATCTCCGCATCCGCCGCGCGCTGTCGCTGGCCATCGACCGCGAGGTGCTGGCCGAACGGGTGATGGAGGGCGCCGCCCGCCCCGCCGGGCAATGGCTGCCGCCCGGCGTCTATTCCCATGACCCAGACACCCCGGTGCCGCCCTTCGCGCCGGAGCAGGCCCGCCGGCTGCTCGCCGAGGCTGGCTATCCGGATGGCTTCCGCCTCACCCTCCACAGCCCGAACGACCGCTACCCGAACGACGCCCGCACCGCCCAGGCGGTGGCCCGGATGTGGAGCCGCATCGGCATCCGCACCGAGGTGGCGGCGCTGCCCTGGGCCAGCTTCTCCGCCCGCAGCGCCCGGCAGGAATTCGCCGTCCGCCTCTCCGGCTGGGGCAGCAGCACGGGGGAGGCGAGCTATTTCCTCGCCAACGTGCTCGGCACCTACGACCCGGCCGCCCGCCGCGGCGCCGCCAATGCCGGGCGCTACTCCAACCCGGCGCTCGACCTGATGGTCGACCGCGCCGCCGCGATCCTCGACCCCGAGGAACGCGAGCGGTTGCTGCGCGGGGCGGTGCATCTGGCGAGCGAGGAGGTGGCGCTGATCCCGCTGTTCCACCTGGTCAATGCCTGGGCGACCAGGGCCGGTTTGCGTTACGATGCCCGCATGGATGAGCGGAGCCTTGCAACGGGCCTCCGCCGCGCTCAATAGGCGGACCCGCATGCCCGATTTCCAGGCCGCCCCCACCACCCTGCCACCCGGCCAACGCGTCTATGCCATCGGCGACGTCCATGGCTGCGACGACAAGCTCGCCATCCTGCACGCCGCGATCGCCGAGGACCTCGCCGCCCGGCCGGCTGCCCGGCCGCTGCTCGTGCATCTCGGCGATTACATCGACCGGGGGCCGGACAGCGCCGGCGTCATCGCCCGGCTCGTGGCCGGCCCGCCGGTGCCCGGCCTCCCCATGGTCAACCTCCTCGGCAACCATGAGCGCAGCATGATCGACGCCCTCGCCGGGGAGCGCGCCGCCATCACCGACTGGCGCTTTCATGGCGGGCGCGAGGCGCTGACGAGCTGGGACATCGACCCGGACAGCGACCCGTCCGGCTGGGCCGCCTCCATCCCCGCCGCCCATCGCCGCTTCGTCGAGGGGCTGGCGCTGATGCACCGGGTCGGCGGCTACCTCTTCGTCCATGCCGGCATCCGCCCGGGCCTGCCGCTCGAGGCGCAATCGCCCGATGACCTGATCCGCATCCGCGGCGGCTTCCTCGATTCCACGGCCGATTTCGGCGTGGTCGTCGTGCATGGCCATACGCCGACCCGCGAGCCGGTGCTGCGCCGCAACCGCATCGGCATCGATACCGGCGCCGCCTATGGCCGGGAACTCACCTGCCTGGTGCTGGAAGCGGACCGGATGGCCTTCTTCCAGGCCTGACGCCACCCGCCTGCCTCCTCTCTCCCAGCCCCACACTGACGCTCGGCAGCTTCGAGGCCGGCACCGGGCGGAGCCTGCCCCAGCGGCGTGGCTGCACCTTTTACGCGCAAGATTAGCGCTCGATTCCGGGCAATCCTTTCCACTTTCCGTATCTTGGCGTGCAGGCTCCGCAAGTTTCCTAACTTTTAGTTGAACGTATCGGTAGCTTGACTATCCTTGGCACTCAGCTTTTGGAATGTTCAGCTTGCGGTCCTGGTTCCCTCCTGCATTTCGCCTCGGCAGTCTGCGGTTGCGCATGATCACCCTGATCCTGCTCGCCGTGCTGCCGCTCGGCGCGCTGACAGTGTGGGAGCAAAGGCGCCATACCGAGGCGCATCTGATCGAGACCGGCCTCGCCTTGCAGGACCTGGCGGTCAATACGGCGCGCGAGCAGGCCGCGCTCATTGGCCATGCCGAGACCTTCCTCGGCGGCCTCGCCCGCATCCCCAGCCTGGCCGAAGGTACGGCGGAGACATGCGGCGCCGCGCTGCGGAGCCTTGCCGGCGGCACGCCCTGGTTGCGCTTCCTTGGGGTCTATGACGCGGAGGCCCGGCCGGTCTGCACCGAGGGCGCGCCGGTCCTCCACGATACCACCCCGCTCCATGCCGCCCTAGCCAGCCGCCATTTCCACCTGTCCGATCGGGCGATCGGCGCGCCGGCCCCACCGGTGATGCTGGCCGTCCAGCCGGTGCCCGGCGCCGGGGGCGCAATTGGCCGCCTCATCGTCGCGGGCATCGACCTGGCCGCCCTCGGCGGCTCGGCCCGGCCGCAACGCCCGGAAGGCGCCGATGCCATGCTGCTGGCCGATGCCGCCGGCACCATCATCGCGCGCTTCCCGCCAGCGCCCGAGCTGGTAGGCCGCAGCCTGCACGGCACCGACCTCGCCCCCACCCTCCAGGGCGTCGCCGGCCATGGCCAGGGCGCCGGCCTCCTGGGCGGCCAGCGCCTCTTCGGCTTCGCCCCCATCCCGGGTACCAGGGCTACCCTGGTCGTCGGGCGCGATACCGAGGTCGTGCTGGCGAGGATGCAGGATCTGCAGCACCGGGTGCTGCTGCTCGTGCTCGGCGTGGCGCTGGCCGCCCTGGCGCTCGCCCTCGTCGCCGGCCGCTGGATGCTGCTGCGGCCGATGGACCGCTTCGCCTCCGCTGTCCGCCGCATCGCCGCCGGCGACCTCGGCGCGCGAGCCGAGACTGGCCGCTTCAGCGGCGAGATCGGCGCCCTGGCCGCCGAGGTGAACGGCATGGCGGCCCGGCTGGCCGCCCACCGGACCGAGCTCGAGGCGAAGAATGCCGAGCTGGGCCGCCTTGCCGAGCAGCTCGCCGCCGCCCGCGACGCAGCCGAGGCGGCGAGCGCCGCCAAGACGCGCTTCGTCGGCATGCTGAGCCATGAGCTGCGCACCCCGCTGAACGGCATCTTCGGCCACGCTCAGCTGCTCGGGGCCGATCCCGACCTGACACCGGCGCAGCGCCGCTGCGCCGAGCAGATCACCGCCAGCGGCGAGCACCTGATGTCCATGATCCGCGAATTGCTCGATCTCGCGGCCATCGAGGCCGGCAAGGTCACCCTCAGCCCCGCCCCGGTCGGCCTGGCTGCCCTGGCCGAGGCCTGCACCGCGCTGATCCGCCCCGCCGCCGCCGCCAAGGGCCTCGCCTTCGGGGTGGAGATGGCGCCGCGCGCCGCCGGCTGGGTTTCGGTGGATGCGCTGCGGCTGCGCCAGGTGCTGCTGAACCTGCTCGGCAATGCGGTGAAATTCACCACCCGCGGCGAGGTGGTGCTGCGCATCCATCCCGGCGCGGAGGGCCGCACCCGCTTCGAGGTGAGCGATACCGGCCCCGGCATGACCGAGGCCGAGCGCGCCAGCATCTTCCAGGAATTCCTCCGCCTCGCCGGCGCCGAGCGCGCCGAGGGCAGCGGCCTCGGCCTCGCCATCACCGCCCGGCTGGTGGCGCTGATGGGCGGCAGCATCGGCTGCGACAGCCAGCCAGGGCAGGGGAGCCTGTTCTGGGTCGAGCTTCCCCTTCCGCCCGCCCAGCCGGATGCCGCCACCGAGGCCGCGGCGCCGTCCGCCCTGCTGCCGCTCTGCGAGCCGCTCCGCCTGCTCCTCGCCGATGACGTGCTGGTCAACCGCGAGGTCGCCCGTGCCCTGCTGAACGCCGCCGGCCATGAGGTGGAAGTGGTCGCCGACGGCGCCCAGGCCCTGCAGGCCGCCCTCGCTGAGGACTGGGACGCGGTGCTGCTCGACATCCACATGCCGGTGATGGATGGACTCACCGCCGCCCGCGGCATCCGCGCCGCCACAGGGCCCCGCGCGCGCGTGCCCATCCTCGCGGTCACCGCCAGCGCCAACCGGGCCGAGGTCGAGGAATGCCTCTCGGCCGGCATGGACGCCCATGTCGAGAAGCCGCTCCGCGCCTGGGAATTGCAGAATGCCCTGGCCGGCATCCGCGCCCGCACCCAGGGTTTTGCTGCGGCGCAATAGGAACCCCTGGTCAAGCGGCCCCGGATGCCCCATATGCAACCGCGAGGCCTGCAACACGTTGCCGAGCCGCGTCCACCGGGTGTTTTCCGGCCGGACGTTCCGGCCCTATAAGGCGGCAGGTCCGATCCCCCGCTTCGTTCCCTGGCGCGGCTTCCCCTTGGGGAGGGCCGCGGAGTTTCCGATTTGACCGATTCCGATGGCGCCCCCTTCGCGCTGGCCGACAGCCTCCATGCGGACGGCACGGCGCCACGTCATTCCCCTGCCGAGGCCGCGATCCTCGCCGCCGGCTTCCCCGTCGAGCCGCGCGAGATGCCGGCGCTCATCCGCCGCGTCGAGCGCCGCCTGCCGGCCGATGCCGAGGCGGTGCGCGCCGCGCTCATTGAGGTGCGCCGCCGCGGCTGGGTCGCCCGGCTGAACGACCTCGCCAACCGCGCCGGCCGCCTCTGGGCCCGCCGCGCCGAGGCCGAGATCGCCGCGGGCACCGTTACCGAGCTGGAGCCCGGCGAGCCCGCCCTGCTCGCTGCCCTCGACAGCGCCGTCGCCAACCGGCTGCGCGGCCTCGGCCCGACGCCGGAGGCGGCGCTCGAGGCCATCGCCGCCGAGCTGGTCGAGTCCGGCTCCGGCAGCCTTTCGGCCGACCGCCATGCCATGCTGGCCCGCGAGGTGGCTGCCGCCTTCGACCTCGAGGGCGAGGCCGCCATCGCCTTCATCGATGCGGTCAGCGTCGTCGAATCCCGCCGCCGCCGCGAACTGCGCGAGGCCGAGACCGCCGCCCGCGCCAAGCGCCGGGAGGAGGTCCAGCGCCTCCGCGCCTGGGAGCGCAGCCTCGTCGAGTTCCGCGCCCTGCCCAACCTGCTCGGCGCCACCGAGAAGGAGGTGCTGCGCTGGATCGGAGGGGGGCTGATCCCCGTCGCCCGCCGCATCCCGACCCGCAACAAGGGTCAGGAGAAATGGGAGTTCGACCCGAAGGAGGTCGCCGCCCTCCGCCCGCAGGTCATCGGCTGGCGCGAGGCCGAGGCCCCGGGCATGCCGACCGGCCGCCCCGCCAGCCCAGCGGTGGCGAAGCCGACCCGCGCCGGCAATGCCGCCGTGGCCCGCGTCGCCGCGCTCGACCGGTATGCCGGCCACTTCGCCACGGCCCGCGCGCTGAACCGCCGCATCACCCTGGTCACCGGCCCGACCAATTCCGGCAAGAGCCACACCGCGCTCGACCGCCTGGCCAAGTCGGAGAGCGGCATGGCGCTCGCCCCGCTCCGCCTGCTCGCCCATGAGTTCCGCGAGGCGCTGGCGACCCGCGGCGTCGCCGCCTCCCTCTCGACGGGGGAGGAGCGCCTGCCCATCCCCGGCAGCCGGCACCTCGCGGCCACCGTCGAGATGTGCCCCTTCCACAACCCCGTGGACGTGGCCCTGATCGACGAGGCGCAGATGCTCGGCGACCGCGACCGCGGCGCCGCCTGGACCGCCGCCATCATGGGCGCCCCGGCTCGCGAGGTCTTTGTCCTCGGCGCCCCGGAATGCGCGACGCTGGTCCGCCGCATCGCCCGGCTCTGCGACGACGAGATGGACGAGGTGAAGCTGCAGCGGAAGAACCCGCTGGTCGCCGCCTCGAAGCCCGTCGCCCTCAGCGACCTCCGCACCGGCGACGCCCTCGTCGCCTTCTCCCGGCGCGACGTGCTCGACCTGCGCGCGGAACTCGTCAAGCGCGGCCGGCGCGTCGCCGTCGTCTACGGCGCGCTCAGCCCCGAGGTGCGCCGTGCCGAGGCCGCCCGCTTCCGCACCGGCGATGCCGATGTGCTGGTGGCGACGGACGCCATCGGCATGGGCCTCAACCTGCCCATCCGCCGCGTCGTATTCTCCACCCTCCGCAAGTTCGACGGCGAATCCCGCCGCGAGCTGAACACCCAGGAGGTGAAGCAGATCGGCGGCCGCGCCGGCCGCTTCGGCCAACATGAGGAGGGCGTCGTCGCGGTGCTGGCCGGCGGCGGCAGCCCCGACTTCGTCAAGATGATGCTGAACGCCGCCCCCGAGGTGCCGGAGGATATCCGCCCCCAGGTGCAGCCCGATGCCGACATCATCGCCGCCGTCGCCGCCGAGATCGGCTCGGACAGCCTCTTCGGCGTCCTCGCCCGCATCAAGCGCGCCGTGCTGCGCCCGGACGACCCCAACTACCGCCTCGCCGACCTGACCCAGGCGATGGCGGTTGCTTCCGCCATCGATGGCGTGCCCGGCCTCTCCCTGCTCGACCGCTGGACCTACGCCCTCTGCCCGGTGGATGAACGCGACAACGGCGTCTCCCGCCTTGCCCGCTGGGCGGTGGAGCACGGCGCCGGCCGCCCCGTCCCGCCGCCCATGGCCGGCCGCCTGCCCGCGCCCGAGCGCGCGGCGCGGGAGGAGCTGGAACGGGCCGAGAAGGTGCATAAGCGCCTGGTCGCCTGGCGCTGGCTCGCCCTCCGCTTCGAGCTGGCCTATCCCGCCCGCGACGAGGCCGAGGCCGAGACCATCCGACTCGATCGCTGGATCGAGGATGTGCTGCGGCAGCAGCGGCGCTCCAAGCTCGTCATGTAGAACGGGGGCGCTGCCCCCATGCCCCCGCCGGGGCCAAAGCTTGGCCCCGGACCCCGCCTTTTGTTTGGATTTCAGATGCCCTTTCCCTCGCTTCCCGCTCCGTTGCAGGCCGCGCTCGACGAGCGTGGCTATGCCGAGCCCACCCCTGTCCAGGCCGCCGTCCTGGAGCCGGAGACCGAGGGGCGCGACCTGCTGGTCTCCGCCCAGACCGGCTCCGGCAAGACCGTCGCCTATGGCCTCGCCATGGCCCATCTGCTGATGGGAGAGGCGGGGCGCCTGCCGCCGCCCGGCGGGCCGCTCGCCCTCGTCGTCGCCCCGACCCGCGAGCTCGCCCTGCAGGTCCAGTCAGAGCTCGCCTGGCTCTACGCCAAGGCCGGCGGCCGCGTCGTGACCTGCGTCGGCGGCACCGACCCGATCGCCGAGCGGCGCGCGCTGGAGCGCGGCGCCCATCTGGTCGTCGGCACCCCCGGGCGCCTCCGCGACCATCTCGAGCGCGGCAACCTCCGCCCGCAGGCCCTGCGTGCCGTGGTGCTGGACGAGGCCGACGAGATGCTCGACCTCGGCTTCCGCGAGGAGCTGGAGGCCATCCTCGAGACGACGCCCGCGGACCGCCGCACCTTCCTCTTCTCGGCCACGGTGCCGGCGGGCATCGCCGCCATCGCCCGCACCTACCAGAAGGACGCGCTGCGCATCGCCGCCGGCGACGCGGGCGCGCAGCATGGCGACATCGAGTACCGCGCCCTGCTCATCGCCCCGCACGAGATCGAGCGTGCGGTGGTCAACAGCCTCCGCTTCTTCGAGGCCCGCTCGGCGATGGTCTTCTGCCGCACCCGCGCCACGGTGACGCGGCTGCACGGCAACCTCGCCGAGCGCGGCTTCGCCGCCGTGGCGCTGTCCGGCGAGCTGTCCCAGGCCGAGCGCAACCGCGCCATGCAGAGCCTGCGCGACGGCCGCGCCCGCGTCTGCGTGGCGACCGACGTGGCAGCGCGCGGCATCGACCTGCCCGACCTTGGCCTCGTCATCCATGCCGAGCTGCCGAACGACCCGGAGACGCTGCTCCACCGCAGCGGCCGCACCGGCCGCGCCGGCCGCAAGGGCATCAGCGCCCTGCTGGTCCCGCACAACCGCCGCCGCGCCGCGGAGCGCCTGCTGCAGGCCGCCCGCGTCCAGGCCGCCTGGGGCCCGGCCCCCTCGGCCGAGGCGATCCGCGAGAAGGACGATGCCCGCATTCTCGCCCAGGCGACGGAACTCGCCGGGGAGGAGCCGGTCGATGGCGACCTGGCGCTGGCCCGCCAGCTCCTCGCCGCCCAGTCGCCGGAGGCCCTGGCGGCCGCGCTGATGCGCACCCTCCGCGCGCCCCTGCCGGCGCCCGAGGACCTGGCCGAGATCAGCGACCGCCCGCCGCCGCGCCAGCACATCCAGGCCGAGCGCGGTGACCCGGGCGCGGCCGGCAGCTGGTTCAAGATGAATCTCGGCCGCAACGGCAATGCCGACCCGCGCTGGGTGCTGCCCTTCCTCTGCCGCCGCGGCAACGTGACGCGCCAGGAGATCGGCCGCATCCAGGTACAGGAGCGGGAGACGCGCTTCGAGGTCGCCCCCTGGGCCGCCGACCGCTTCGCCGCCGCCGCCGGCCGGCCGGGCGACCCCAAGGACGCGCATATCCGCATCATGCCGTCCGAGGCCCCGCTGGCCGATACCCCCCGGCCGCGCTCGGCCCGGCCACCCGGCCCGCCACGCCGCCCCGCTGCCCGCCCCTACGAGAAGTAGCCCCCGTCCGGGTCATCCCCGGCCTGGTCAGGACCGGGCTGCTGGCCGGGGTGATGTCCTTGGGCCCATGCGGCGGGAAAGGGCTCCGGCCCAGGACCGCGCTGGCTACCACAGGGGCGCTCCTGGGCTAGTCTCCGCCGGGCCGGCGATTCACGCCCCGGGCGTGCCGCCCGGGGAGGCCGCAGGCCAACCCGCCGAGGCCCCATGCATCTCCACCACGCCGACCTCACCATCTCCCCCTGGCGCAACGGCGCCGGCCGCAAGGCGGATGTGGTCGGCGGCCCCGGCTGGCTCATCACCTTCGCCTGGGTGGACAGGGACGCCGAATTCTCGAACTTCGCCGGCCAGGACCGCACCATCACCCTGATCGAGGGTGAGGGTTTCACCCTGGACTTCGAGGACCAGCCCCCGCTGGTCCTGGACACGCCCCTCCAGCCCCGCTGGTTCGATGGCGCCTGGCCTGCCCGCTGCCGCCTGCATGGCAGCCCGAGCATGGTCCTCAACGCCATCTCCGACCGCGCCCAGTGGCGCCATACGGTCGAGCGCCGCATCCCCGGCCCGGACGACACCGGCTTCGCCATCCTGCTGGAGGCGGCCGGCCCGGACTACCGCCGCCTCGATGCCGTCAGCCTGCCGGCCCCGGTCAATGTCCCCTGCATCGTCATCCGTTTCGACCCGAGGGCTTGAGGCACCGGCGGCAAGGGCGGACACTCCCGGCCAAAGAGGGAGACGGTCCATGCATTTCGGCCAGTTCAACCTGATGGGCTACCGCGAGCCGGGCACCGACCTGGCCAGCCTCTATGACGGCGCCGTCGCCCAGGTGCGGGCGGCCGAGGCGGCGGGCTTCGCCATCTCCTGGTTCGCCGAGCATCATTTCTCGAATTACTGCGTCTGCCCCTCGCCCTTGATGATGGTCGCCCGCTGCGCCGGCGAGACCAGCCGCATCAAGCTCGGCAGCGGCGTCGTCATCGTGCCGCTCTACCACCCATCCCGCCTGCTGGCCGAGATCGGCATGGTGGACCAGATGACCCATGGGCGCCTCGTCCTCGGCATCGGCAGCGGCTACCAGCCCTTCGAGTTCGAGCGCTTCGAGGCCGACCTGGCGGAATCGACGCCCCGCACCATCGAGTTCATGGAGATGCTGGAACGCGCCACTGCCAGCGAGACCTTCAGCTATCAGGGCCGCTTCCACACCCTGCCCGAGACCCATATCGCCGCCCGCCCGGTGCATGGCGTCCCCGAGGTCTGGGTCGCCGGCGACAACCCCGACCTCCACCGCATGGCGGCCCGGCATGGCCATGTCGTGATGGTCACGCCCCGCCACTACACCGCCGAGATGCTGGCCCGTGCCCGCGCCCGCTTTGAGGCCACCTACCGCGAGGCCGGGCAGGACCCCGCCCGGATGCGCTTCGGCGCGCTCCGCCACATGTGCGTCACCGACAGCCAGGCGGAGGCCGAGGGCTTCCTCGAGAACATCCGCTACCAGATCCGCCTCTCGCAGAGCCTCCGTCACCGCGAGCAGCACATGCAGGGCGGCATCCTGCTGGAGAAGCCCTGGCCCGGCGAGATGAGCCTCGAGGACATGGCCCGCCACATGCTCGTCGGCGATGCCGAGACCATCGCCGAGCGCATGGTGGCCGAGGTCGAGGCCGCCCAGCCCTGCCACTACCTCCTGCAATTCCAGGCCGGCGCCTCCTCCACCGCGCTCGCGCTCCGCAGCATCGAGGGCTTCGCCACGCGGGTGCGGCCGTTGCTGGAACGTGCGCTCGGCCCGCTCGAGAGCATCGGCGTCCCGGAGAATCTCGCCGCATGACCACGCCCCGCTTCGCCGATCTCGACTTCCCGGCGCCCACGCGCGAGAGCCTCGCGGCCGACCATGCCGCGCTCGACGCGCTGCTCGATGCCGGCCGGCTCGACGAGGCCCTCGCCGCCTGGGATCGCGGGCGCCGCGACACCGAGAGCTGGTCCTCCCTCGTCCATCTCCGCTTCGCGCAGGACACCACCAGCGCCGAGGCCAAGGCGGCGCGCGAATACGCCGACGCGCTCTCGCCCGAGGCCACCGGCCATGAGGTCGCGCTCAAGCGCCGCCTGCTGGCGCTGCCCGACCGCGCCGCGCTGAACGCCGCCGCCGGCCCGCATGTGCTGCGGCTGTGGGAGACCGACATCACCACCTTCGACCCGGTCATCGCCGAGGACCTGGAGGAGGAGGCTAGGCTCACCGCCCGCTACACCGAGCTGATGGCCTCGGCGAAACTGACGATCCAGGGCACCACGACCAACCTCTCCGGCCTCGCCCCCTTCGCCGAGGACCCCGACCGCGCCACGCGGCATGAGGCGGAGGCGCTGCGCTGGGGCTTCTTCGCCGAACATGGCGAGGCGCTGGACGGCATCTATGACGCCCTCGTCCGCCTCCGCCACGGCATGGCGCGGAAGCTCGGCTACGAGAACTACCTGCCCCTCGGCTACCGCCGCCTCCGCCGCACCGACTACGACGCCGCCGATGTCGCCCGCTACCGCAACCAGGTGGCCGAGCATGTCGTCCCCCTGGTTGGCCGCCTGCTGGAGGCCCGCCGCCAGCGCTTCGGCTGGGACCGCCTGCGCTATTGGGACGAGGCGCTGGTCGACCCGGAGGGCAACCCGAAGCCCATCGGCGACCACGACACCCTCGTCGCCGCGGCGCAGACGATGTTCGACCGCATGGACCCGCGCCTCGCGGAGTTCTACCGGCTGATGGAGAGGGGCGGCTTCCTCGACATGCGCAACCGCCCCGGCAAGGCGGGGGGAGGCTTCTGCACCAGCTTCCCGAGCGTCGGCGTCCCTTTCATCTTCGCCAATTTCAACGGCACGCATCACGACATCGGCGTCTTCACCCATGAGATGGGCCACGCCTTCCAGAACTGGGAAAGCCGCGGCCTGCCGGGCATCGACCAGCTCTGGCCGACCATGGAGGCGGCGGAGATCCACTCGATGGGCCTCGAATTCCTCACCTACCCGCATATGGGCCTGCTGGTGGGGGAGGGGGCGGCGGAGCGCTTCCGCCGCATGCATCTCGAGACCTCGCTCGCCTTCCTGCCCTATGGCGTCTGCGTCGACCACTTCCAGCATGAGGTCTACGAGAATCCGCAGGCGACGCCCGCCGAGCGCCATGCCATCTGGCAGCGGCTGGAGCGCCGCTACATGCCCTGGACCGATTACGGCGACCTCGCCTACCCCGCGAAGGGCGGCCGCTGGCAGGCGAAGCAGCACATCTACAACTCGCCACTCTACTACATCGACTACACGCTGGCGCTCTGCTGCGCGATGCAGTTCTGGGTCAAGGCCCGCCGCGACCCGCCGGCCGCGCTGGCGGACTACGTCGCCCTCTGCGGGCGTGGCGGCAGCGCCCCCTTCCAGAACCTCGTCCGCTCGGCCGGGCTGATCTCGCCCTTCGCCCCGGGCGCGCTGGCCGATGTGGTGCGGGAGGCGGAGGCGGTGCTCGCGGGTTGAGCCCCCTGGCCGCCCGGCACGGTCCCCGGCACGGTCAGGGCGGCCACAGGCGTGGCTCCAGCGCCTAATTGACATTGCGAGTCATTCGCATCTATGCGGTTCGGAACAGCCTGCATAGGGAGGCCGTCATGGGCCATATCCGACTCCCCGACGCCAGCTACGCCAGCACCCCCCAGGCGATGGCCGATCTCTGGCCCTCCGAGACCCTCATCCTCACCGCCCTGCGCGACTGGCTCGATGCCGTGCGCCAGGGCGAGAGCCCGCTGCCCCGGCTGGGGCGGCTGATGGCGGGTCCCGGCATCCCCGACGCGGCCCTTTCCATCGACCGCCTGCTGCGCGTCATCGCCCGCAGCGCCCGCTGGCAGGTCGATATCCGCTGCGCCTGCTGCCCCTATCTCTCGCGCGACGAGCAGCGCCTCCTCTGCGCCGCCGCGGAGGCTCAGGCCGGCCTGCCCGCCCGCGCCCGCGCCACGCTGCAAACCGGCCTGCTGCCGCGCCAGGGGGCCGAATTCGCGCTTGCCTCGCTGGAAGGCCTGGGCCGGCTGATGCGCTCCGCCGGCCTTATCCTGCCGCGGCGCTTCGCCGGGCAGGGGGCGGATCAGCCGGCCTGGCTGTGAGCCGGCAGGCCGAACCGCCGCGCCACTGCCGGGAAGTCCCGCGCCTCCGGATGCCGCCCCGAGGCGACCGTCCCATCCTCCGGCCTGACAAGCTGGCAGCCCTGCAGCCCCGCCGCCACGGCCGCATCCAGCTCCTCCGCGACATCGGAGAGGAAGAGGATCTCGCCCGGCGGCAGCCCCATGGCCGCGGCGATGGCGTCGTAGCTCGCCCGCTCCCGCTTCGCGCCCATGCGCGTGTCGAAAAAGCCGGAGAAGAGCGGCACCAGGTCGCCCGCCACCGAATGGCCGAAGATCAGCCGCTGCGCCTCGACCGAGCCGGAGGAATAGACCGCCAGCCGCAGGCCGCCCGCCGCCCAGGCGCGGAGGCAGCCGGCCACATCGGGCCAGAGATGCCCCTTGAGCCGCCCATCCGCATAGCCCTGGCGCCAGATCAGCCCCTGCAGCGCCTTCAGCGGCGTCGCCTTGGAATCGGCCGCCATCCAGGCGCGCAGAACCGTCACCGGCTCCCGCTCCGGCGCCGCCGCCCGCACCTCGGCGAGCAGGCCGGCCACCTCGGGCTCCGCGCCATGCGTGGCGAGGAAGCCCTCCAGCGCCTCGGCGGCGAAGGGGAAGAGCCCGTCCTTGACGAAGGCGATGGCGGTGGTGGTGCCCTCGATATCCGTCAGGACCGCACGCGGTGGCATCACCTCAGACGGCAACGGGGAAGCGCTGCGCCATGTCGGTCCCGGTGAACTGCGCCACCCAGCCCGAGGGGTCGGTGAAGACGCGCAACGCGCAGAAATCCGGCCGCTCGCCCGCGTCGAACCAGTGCCGGGTATTGGCCGGCACGCTGATCAGGTCGCCCTGCTCGCAGCGCGCATCCCAGACCTTGCCGTCCACATGCATGACGAAATGCCCGGCGCCACGGACGAAGAAGCGCACCTCGTCCTCGGTGTGGATATGCTCGTTGAGGAATTTCTCGCGCATCGCCTGGGCCTGCGGATGGTCCGGCGTGAGCGCGACCACATCGGCGCTGCCCGCGCCGGTCGAGCCCATCAGCGCATCCAGATGCGGGCGATAGGCCTCGAGGATCTGCTCGTTCGTCGCGCCCTCGGGGAAGCTGACGCCCTCCCAGCGCTCGAAGCGCACGCCGATGGCGCGCAGCGCCTCGGCGATCCGCGCCGCATCCTCGGTCCTCAGGGTCTCGCGGCCGCTCTCGGCCTCCCATACCGTCAGACGGCTCATGGCAGTCTCCTCACCTCAAGCTCGCAGCGGAGCATGAATTCCACCGCCTCCAGCCGCATCAGCGCCTGCGGCATGTCGGCGCCCCAGACATAGATACCATGGCCGCGCAGCAGATACCCAGGAAGGACGGCATCCTCCCCGGCCCAGCGCGCCTCCACCACGGCCTGCAGGCGTGGGATGTCCTGGTCGTTGTCGAAGATCGGCAGCTCGACCGCGGCCGCATGGGTCGCAAGGCCGGGGAAGGCCTTTAGCAGCTCATAGCTCTCGAGCCGGATGCTCCCGCCCAGGCGCCGCGACAGCACCGTCACCGGCACGGAATGCCCGTGCAGCACCGCCCCCGCCTCGGGGAAGCGGCGGTAGATGCCGCAATGCAGGCCCGTCTCGGCGGAGGGCCGGTCGCCCTCGCGCAGCGGCCCGCCATCGAGGCCGACCCGGATCACCCCATCGGCGTCCAGGAAGCCCTTGTGCCCGCCGGAGCGGGTGATCGCCACTGTCCCGTCCCGCAGCCGGACCGAGATGTTCCCGGCCGTCGCCGGGACCCAGCCGAGGCGGTCCAGCCGCTGCCCGGCGGCGATGATCGCCGCCGTGGCCTCGGCCAGCTCCGGCATCAGGCGGCCGGGCGGCTCGTCGTGGTGGTGGTCGTGGCGTGCGGCGTCGTCGTCGCGGCCGGGCCCTGAATGGTCCCGGTCGGATGCGTGCCCGGCGCCGGCGGCGCGCCCTCGGCGAGCGAGGCGTCATCCTCCTCCTTCATGTTCTTCTTGAAGGATTTGATGCCGGTGGCGAGGTCACCCATGAGGGTGCTGATCTTGCCGCTGCCGAAGAGCAGGAGCACGACCAGCAGCACGATGAGCCAATGCCAGATGCTGAAGGAACCCATGTGACGCCCCGATAAACCTTTGTTGCCGGCCGCGCTGGGCGGCCTTGCCGGGCCGGACACTAATGCGCCGGCCCCCATAGAGCAAACCCGGAGATGGTCTGGCCAAGCCCCCGGCACAACGGGGTTGACACGGCTTTTCGGATAAACCATATCGATGACGATCCGGGCCCCTCTGGCCGCCCGGCGCCAGGCCCCGCCTGCCGCCCGGTGAGCGATGTCGGATCGCGTGCAACGTCGCGCGATCGGGCCCGTCTGACCTCCGCAAGCCCAGCCCGTCGCGCCAATGAGGAGTCCTCCGGCGATGGCGCCGTCGATCTGGTTCTGGCTCTGGTTCAACGCGGCCGTGCTCGGCCTGCTGCTGCTCGATCTCGGCGTCTTCGCCCGCAAGGGGCCGGACGGCGAGCCCGTCCCGGTGCCGGTGCGCACCGCGCTGTGGAAATCCGCCGCCTATGTCGGCCTCGCCCTCGGCTTCTTCGCCTGGCTCTGGGCCGGCTACGGGCCGGAGGAGGGGCGGCAGGCCCGCGCCCTCGAATTCCTCACCGGCTATGTCATCGAGTGGTCGCTCTCGGTCGACAACATCTTCGTCTTCGTCCTGATCTTCGCCAAATTCGGCGTCCCCGCCGCCTACCAGCACCGGGTGCTGTTCTGGGGCATCCTCGGCGCGCTGGCGATGCGGGCGGCGATGATCCTGCTCGGCACCAGCCTGTTGCGCGAGTTCGACTGGCTGATGGTGGTCTTCGGCCTGTTCCTGATCTTCAGCGGCTGGAAGATGCTGCAATCGGTGAACGCGCCGGAGGGCGACCCGCGCGACAGCGCCATCCTCCGCTTCCTGCAGAGCCGCCTGCCGGTGACGGAGGGCTTCCGCGGCAGCGCCTTCACCGTGCGGGAGGCCGGGCGCCGGATGCTCACGCCGCTGGCCCTGGTGCTGATCCTGGTCGAGCTGACCGACCTCGTCTTCGCGCTCGACAGCATCCCGGCGATCTTCGCCGTCACCACCGACCCGTTCATCGTCTACACGGCCAATGTCTTCGCCATCCTCGGCCTGCGGGCGATGTACTTCGCCCTCGCCGGGATCATCCACCGCTTCCGCTACCTGAAGCACGGGCTGTCGGTCGTGCTGATGATCGTGGGCGCGAAGATGCTGGCGAACTACTGGGCCGGCGGGAAGGCGGTGCCGGTCGAATGGGCGCTGCTGCTGACCGGCAGCATCATCGGCGGTTCCATCGCCCTCAGCCTCTGGCGCACCCGCGCCGCCTGAGGGGTGGCGGCCGGGGATCAGGCCTCCGCCTTGATCCCCAGCCGCCGGATCAGCCCGCCCCAGCGCTCCGCCTCCTCCGCCATGGTCTGGCGCAGCACGGCAGGGCTGCTCGCCATGACCTCGAAGCCCGCCGCCTCCAGCGTCGCCTGGGTCTGCGGCAGGGCGAGCGCCCGCTGCGCCTCCTCGGCGAGGCGCGCGACACGGGCCTCCGGCATCGCCGCAGGGCCGATGAGGCCGATCCAGGCATAGCTCGCCGCATCGGCGATGCCGGCCTCCGCCAGGGTCGGCACCTCCGGCGCCTGGGCGATGCGGCGCTCCGCCGTCACCGCCAGCGCCCGCACCTGGCCCTCCCGCAACTGCGGCAGGATGCCGGCGGCGATCAGCACCATGGCGTCGATCCGCCCCGCCACCAAGTCGATCACCGCGGGCGGGAAGCCGCGATACGGCACATGCAGCATCTCCCCGCCCCCCCGCGCCAGCAGGTCCATCATCGCCAGATGCCCGCCCGAGCCCGAGCCCACAGAGCCGAAGGACAGCTTCCCCGGGCTGGCCTTCACCCGGGCGAGGAAGCCCGCCAGGTCCCCCACCCCGAGATCGGCCCGCACCACCAGCAGCTGCGCCCCCCGCATCAGCAGCGAGATCGGCGCCAGGTCCCGCGCCGGGTCATAGGGCAGGTTGGGGAAGAGCGCCGGCGCGGTCGAGAGCGGCCCGTTGATCGAGACCCCGATCGTATGCCCGTCCACCGCCTTGGCCACCGCATCCGTGCCGATATTGCCGCCCGCCCCCGGCCGGTTGTCCACCACGCAGGGCTGGCCCAGCACCTGGCTGTAATGCGCCGCCACCGCCCGACCGGCGATATCGGGCGTCGAGCCGCCGGGGAAGGGCACGATCAGCCGCAGTGGCCGCTCCGGCCAGGGCGCCTGGGCGAGGCCCGGGGACACCCGGCCGGCCGCCAGCAGGGCAGGGGCGGCCAACAGCGCGCGACGATGGATCAGCATGGGCGGTCACGGTCCTCCGGCAGCATCGGGCCCGCTTGCAGCACGAAGCACGCCGGCCCGTAAAGCGGCTGCCGGACCCAGGGGCGCCCAGGGGCGCCAGCCACGCCGCCATGCGGCCGGCGCGGCTCAGCCGCCGATCATCCGCCGCCTGAGCCGCGCCGAGAGCCAGTCGATGGCCGCCACCGTCGCCACCATCAGCAGGATGATGAAGGCGACCTCGTCCCAGTGCCGCACCCGGATGCGCTCCGAGATCTGCAACCCGATGCCGCCCGCGCCCACCACGCCGAGGATGGCGGCGGAGCGCGTGTTGCTCTCGAAGAAATAGAGCGCCTGGGCCAGCATCACCGGCAGCACCTGCGGCAGCACGCCGAAGCGCAGCCGCGCGAGGAAGCCGCCGCCCGCCGCCGTCACGCCCTCCACCTGCCGCCGCTCGGCATTCTCGATCGCCTCCGCATTCAGCTTCGCCAGCACCGCCACATCGGCCGTGGCGATCGCCAGCACGCCGGCCAGCGGCCCGAGCCCCACCGCGCGGACGAAGGCCAGGGCCCAGATCAGCTGGTCGATGCCGCGGAACCCGTCGAAGACCCGCCGCAGCGAGAAGCGGAACAGCGTGTTCGTCACCACATTGCCGGCGCCGAGGAAGCCGAGCGGCACCGCGATCAGCGCGGCGATGAAGGTGCCGAGGAAGGCCATGGCGACGCTCTCGGCGAGACCCTGGAGGATGTCCACCCACAGCTCGCCGGGCGAGGGCGGCACCATCAGCCGCAGGATGGTCGCCAGCCCCGAGAGCCCGTTCCACAGCCGCTCCGGCGTGAAGCCGAAATGCCACAGCGCCCAGCCCAGCCAGAGCAGGAAGGCCGCCCAGCCCAGCAGCCGCAGCGCCCGCGCCCGCCCGTCCCGGCCGAAGGCCCCCGGCATCCGCGCCCGCCAGGCAGCGACATCCGCCGCGCTCATCGGGGCGGCGCTCATGCCATCGCTCCGATGACGCGGTGCCGCAGCCGCTCCGACAGCAGGTCGATGGCGCAGACGGCGAGGATGACCAGCAGCAGGATGGCGCTGATCTCCTCGTAGTAGTTGAAGGCGATCACCTTGTAGAGCTCCTCGCCGATGCCGCCCGCGCCGACGAAGCCGATGACGCTCGCCGAGCGGAGGTTGATCTCGAAGCGCAGCAGCGCATAGCTCAACAGGTTCGGCGCCACCTGCGGCAGGATGGCGAAGCGGCAGGCCTGCATCCATGTACCCCCCGCGGAGCGCACCCCGGCCCAGGCGCCGAGCCCGGTATTCTCGATCGCCTCGGCGAAGAGCTTGCCGCAGGCGCCCGCCGTATGCAGCGCGATCGCCAGGATGCCGGCCAGCGGCCCGACGCCGAAGGCCCAGACGAGGATCAGGGCGAAGACGATCTCGGGGACCGTCCGCATCGCCTCCAGCAGCCGCCTCGCGGCCGGGCAGAGGATGCGCCCGGCGCCGAGGTTGCGCGCCGCCGGGAAGGCCAGCAGCACCGCTGCCCCCGCGCCCATCAGCGTCGCCAGCGCCGCCATGTTGGCGGTCTCGAGCAGCAGCCAGGCCCAGCTGTCGAGCCGGTACATCCAGAAGGCCAGGCTGCCCTCCGTCTCCGTTCCGGCCAGCAGGCTGTCCCAGCGCAGCCCCGGCAGGATGCGGGAGAAGTACTCGCCGATGCGCGGCAGCCCGGCCAGCAGCGTCGCCGGATAGGCCTCGCTGATCCGCGCCGAGAGCAGCAGGCAGAGGCCGAGGATGACGAGGCCGAGCAGCGTCGCGTTGCGCTTCTGCCGCCGCGCCGCCTGATACGCGGCCTCGCCGGCGAGGATGATGGGGGAGGTGGTGCTCAGTTGCGTCGCCGGCGTTCCGCCGCCTCCTGCCGTCGCATGTCGATCATGAATTGGTAGTCCGCCGCCGAGACCTCGCGGTAGCCGGCGCCGCCGCCGCGCTCGATCTGGCGGTAGATCTCCGGATGCGCCTTGGGCAGCGCGAGGTGGAACAGCCGCATGTCCTCCTTGAAGGCGGCCGGCAGCTCCACCCGCGTGGTCTGCGGCCCGTTGATGATCGGGTCGGACCGCCAGATGACGCGGAGCTGGCCCATATCGATCAGCCCCTTCTCGACCATCGCCCGGAGCGCGCCGCGGCTGAACCCCTCGCTCGCCTCGCCCTGACCGCTGGCCCAGGTGACGGCGGCGTCGTATTGCCGCTGCAGCACGGCGACCACCGCCTGCTCATGCCCGCCGGCGAAGCCGGTGCGGCCGAAGAACTGCTCCGGGTTGATCCCCTGGCGGCGCAGCGAGAAGCGCGGGATGAGGTAGCCGCTCGCCGAGTTCGGGTCCGACCAGGCCATGGCCTTGCCGCGCATGTCCTCGATGGAGGTGATGCCGCTATCCGCCCGCGCCACCATCACCGCGACATAGGAGACGGAGCCGTCCGCCTCCTCCGTCGTCACCAGCGGCTCGACGCCGCCATTGGTATCCAGCCAGGCGCCGGCATAGGCGGAGGGCGACATATTGGCGATGTCGAGCTGCTTCGCCCCGAAGGCCTGGATCACCCCCGCATAGTCGCTGGCCGGGAAGAGCCGCACCGGCAGCTCGAAGGTCCGCTCCAGCAGCGCTCGGTACTCGCTGAACCGCCCCAGCCGGTCCGCCTCGTTCTCCCCGCCGAGCAGCCCGACGCGGAGCTGCGGCAGCTGCGCCTTCCAGGCGCGCGGCCCGGCGGCGGGGAAGGCGATATCCGCATCCGTGCTCCGCCGCGGCGCGCGCTGGGCGAGGACCGGCCCCGGCCGCAGGGCAGGGAGGGCAAGCAGGGCGGCGAGGGCGCGGCGCGTCGGCATCGGCGGGGGTCCTGTCCGGTAAGGGTCGGACTGCGGACTATGCCATCGCCAGCCGGGCCGGGGCAGCGGCGGCCCGCTGCCGCGCCTCCGCCTCGGCGGCGAATTCCTGCTCGGAGATGCCGTAGATGGCGCGCACCCGCTCCGCCGTCAGCGCCCCCGGCAGCCCGTCGAAGACCACCTTTCCCGCCTGCATGGCGACGATGCGGTCGCAATACTCCCGCGCCGTGTCGAGATGGTGCAGGTTCACCAGCACGGTCAGCCCATCCCGCCGGTTCACGTCCCGCAGCGCGTCCATCACCACCTGGGCGTTGCGCGGGTCGAGCGAAGCGATCGGCTCGTCGGCCAGCACCAGCCGCGGCTGCTGCAGCAGCGCCCGGCAGATCGCCACGCGCTGCTGCTGCCCGCCGGAGAGCGTCTCGGCCCGCTGCAGCGCCGTCTCGGCCAGGCCGAAGCGGTCGAGCGCCGCCAGCGCCATCGCCCGCTCCTCGGCGGTAAAGCGGGCGCCGACCAGCACCATCGCCGCCCGCCAGCCGCGCTGCCAGGCCAGCCGGCCGATCAGCACATTGGTCAGCACGTCGAGCCGCTGCACCAGGTTGAATTGCTGGAAGACCATGGCGCAGTCGCGCCGCCACTCGCGCAGCGCCCGCCCCTGCAGCGCGGTCACGTCGCGGCCCCCGGCCAGGATGCGGCCGGAGGAGGGCTCGGCCAGCCGGTTGATCATCCGCAGCAGGGTGGACTTCCCCGCGCCCGAGCGCCCGATGACGCCGACCATCTGCCCGGCCGGCACTTCGAGATTCACATGGTCCACCGCCAGGGTGGCGCCGAAGCGCCTGGTCAGACCCTGCAATTCCAGCATGCCGCGCGCACCCATCCAGGCTGCGGCATCCTTGGCCGGGACGGGCATCGCGTTCAAGCCTCGCACCCGGTCAGGACCGCCGGCGGCGCTCGTTCGCCTCCTCGCGGCGCATCTCGACCAGGAACTGGAACTGGGCATGCGTCACCTCGCGGTAGCCCATCCCGCCGCCACGCTCGATCTGCTCGTAGACCTGCGGGTGGCTCTTCGGCAGGGCGAGGTGGAAGGCCTTCATGTCCTCCTTGAAGGCCGCCGGCAGCGTGGTGCGGACGGTCAGCGGGCCGTTGATGATCGGCTCCGAGGTCCAGATGATGCGGAGGTCGGACATGGTGAGCATGCCCTTCTCCACCATCGCCCGCAGGTTGCCGCGGCTGTAGCCCTGCGCCGGGTCGCCCTGGCCGCTGGCCCAGGTCATCGCGCCGTCATACTGCTTCTGCAGCACGGCAACGACACCCTGCTCATGCCCGCCGGCGAAGCCGGTGCGGGCGAAATACTGCCCGTTCTCGACGCCGATGCCGGCCTTCCGCAGGGCGAAGCGGGGGATAAGGTAGCCCGAGGTCGAATTCGGGTCGGCCCAGGCCAGCGACTTGCCGCGCATCTGCTCGAGCGCGGTGATGCCGCTATCGGCCCGCACCACCAGCACCGAGACATAGGAGATGGAGCCGTCCCGCTCCTCCGGCACCAGCAGCGGCTCGACGCCGCCATTGGTGTCGAGCCAGGCGCCCGCATAGCCGGAGGGGCCCATCGAGGCCATCTCGATCTGCCCGGCGCTGAAGGCCTGCAGCACGCCGGCATAGTCGGAGGCCGGGAAGAGCCGCACCGGGAGCTTGAAGGTCTCCTCCAGCAGCTTCTGATAGGCGCCGAAGCGACCCAGTCGGTCGCTCTCGTTCTCGCCGCCGAGCAGGCCGATCCGCAGCTGCGGCACCTGCGCCTTCCAGCCGCGCTCGCCTGCCTCCGGCATGGCGGTGCCAGGGTCCAGCGTGCGGCGCTGGGCGGCGGCGGCGGCGGGCAGGATGGCGGCCCCGGCCAGGAGGCCGGCGAGGTGGCGGCGGGTCAGCATGGGGGTCTCTTCCGCTTGGGGTTGGCGGGCCTCTACCAGCCGCCCATGACAAACGGATGATGCTCGGATGACATCCGCATGTCCCTTGCCGGGCGCAGCCGGCCGGGTCAGCTTCTCCGCAACGACCCGGAGGAACCCATGACCGACCGCCGCACCCTGCTGGCCCTGCCCATGCTGCTCGCCGCCCGCCCCGGGCGGGCGCAGGACGGCTTTCCCAACCGCCCCATCACCGTCGTCTCCGGCTATGCCCCCGGCGGCGTCACCGACGTGACCTCCCGCGCTGTCGCCGAGCGCATGAGCCGCGAGTTCGGCGTGCCGGTGGTGGTCGAGAACCGCGTCGGCGGCGCCACCGCCGTCGCCAACACCGCCGTGGCCCAGGCCCGGCCGGATGGCTACAGCCTGCTGATGGGCACCACCTCGCTCGCCATCAACCCCGGCCTGCAGCCGAGCCTCACGCCGCGCGAGCCGATGCGGGAGCTGGCGCCGGTCGGCATGGTCTTCCGCAGCGCCTTCGTCCTGCACGTCCATCCGGACCTGCCGGTGCGCAGCACGGCGGAGCTGATCGCCTGGTGCCGCGCCAACCCTGGGAAACTGGATTTCGGCAGCAGCGGCACCGGGGCGGTGAACCACCTGGCGCTCGCCCTCTTCGCCCAGCGCGCCGGGATCCAGGTGACGCATGTGCCCTATCGCGGCGGGGCGCCGGCGCTGCTCGACCTCCGCGCCGGCCGCATCCAGGCGATGTTCCAGGCGGTGCTGGAAGCCTTGCCGAGCCTCGCCGAGGGCACCACCCGCGGACTTGCCATCTCCTCCGCCGGGCGCGAGCCCCTGCTGCCCGAGATCCCGCCCGTCGCCGAGGTGCTGCCGGGCTTCGACGCGGTCTTCTGGCAGGGCCTCTTCGCCCCCGCCGGCACCCCGGCCCCGATCCTCGCCCGGCTCGGTGCCGCATTGCGGGTGGCGACCGAGGATGCCGATCTCCGCGCCCGCCTCGCACAGCAAGGCGTCGCCCTCATCACCGGCGACGCCGAGGCGCTCGGCGGGCTGCTGGCACGCGAGACCGCGCTCTGGGGCCGGCTGATCCAGGAGGCCGGCATCCGCCCCGACTAGCAGCGGCGGCGGCGGGTGGAGTCCTCTCCATCCGCAGCGCCGACGGCCCAGGCTTCTCGTGCAAGTTGCGAGATATCGCAACATACCTCGCAGGAATATGTAAACTGCCGAAATGAAACCTGGTGTAATAGAGCTTGCGGCCTCGTCACCTCGTAAGTCCCGGTAAAAAGTCCTTTTAAGGTCCCGAAGAGGCTGTGCGCTGTCAGGCGTTGCGATTATCGTCCGGCCGAATAGAGGTTCGTCCATGTCCGGAATTATCCGATCCACGGGGTTGCAAGGCGAACCGCCGCTGGATTCAGTGGATATCGGCGCCCCCGCGCGGGCGGCCTACGAAGGGTTGCGCAAGACCATTCCCGCCACCCTTCGCCGGGCCGCAGACGCCCTTCCCATCCTCGACCGCCCCCGCGCCGCCCGGCGCCTGCAGCGGCGCATGGAAGCGGCCCTCGGCTACACCCCCAACCTCCGCCGGCCACGCACCTTCAACGAGCATGTGGCCTGGAAAATCCTGAACGACCGCAGCCCGCTGATCCCGTTGACGACGGACAAGATCACGGCACGCGATTACGTGGCCTCGAAGGGCTGCGCCGATCTGCTGCTGCCGCATTACGGCGTCTGGGACCGCGCCGAGGACATCCCCTGGGATGACCTGCCCGAGCAATTCGTCCTCAAGGCCAGCCATGGCTGGCAGATGAACCTGGTGGTCCGCGACAAGAGCAGCCTCGACCGCGCCGCCGTCACCCGGCAGGCCGCCGCCTGGCTCGCCGAGGACCATTACCAGCGTACCGGCGAGTGGGGCTACCACAAGCTTCGCCCCCGCTTGCTGGCCGAGATGCTGATCACCGGCGAGCGCCCGAGCAGCGTCCCGGAGGACTTCAAATTCTACGTCTTCCGCGGCCGTGCCCGGCTGCTGAGCATCCATCTCGACCGCGGGACGGAACAGTACGGCTACCGCTTCTATGCACCCGACGACCTCCGCCCGCTGCCCTTCATGGGTGGCGGCTGGCGCGGCTCGGTGCCCTATGCCCCGCCGCCCGAGGCGCGGCAGCTCGCCGCCATCGCCGGCCGGCTGGGCGAGGATTTCGACTTCGTCCGGGTCGATCTCTACTTCGCCAATGGCCGCGCCTGGTTCGGCGAGCTCACCCACTACCCGGCCAGCGCCTGCATCCGCTTCCCGAGCCTCGTCCAGGACCGGCTGATGGGCGACATGTGGTCCGGCCGCATCTGATCGGCCTGCTTGCGCCGAAGCAGGCCCAGCCCCGATAGTCTCCCCAAGCAACCAATCCGGGGAGACCGTCACGATGCTGGGCCTGATGCAGGACCGACCGCTGCTGATCTCGAGCCTGCTGGAGCATGCCGCCCGCCATCATGGCGGCGCCAGGATCGTCTCCGCCCGCCCCGATGGCAGCCTGGTCCGCCATGGCTGGCCCGAGATCGCCGCCCGCGCCGCCCAGCTCGCCCATGCGCTCGCCGCCCGCGGCGTGCAGCGTGGCGAGCGCATCGCGACCCTCGCCTGGAACGAGCACCGCCACCTCGAGGCCTACTACGCCATCTCCTCCATGGGCGCCGTCCTCCACACGGTGAACCCGCGTCTCTTCCCCGGCCAGATCGCCTATATCCTCGCCGATGCCGAGGACACCCACCTGCTGGTGGACCCGACGCTGCTCGCCGGCGCCGAGGCGCTGGCCGACAAGCTCCCCGCCAGCCTCCGCACCATCATCGTCATGGGGACGGAGGCGGACATCCCCGCCGAATGCCCGCTGCGCGGCCGGTTCGAGCTGCTGGCCCAGGAAAGCCTCATCGCCGGCCAGCCCGCCACCTATCCCTGGCCGGACCTCGATGAGCGCAGCGCCTCCTCGCTCTGCTACACCTCCGGCACCACCGGCGAGCCGAAGGGCGTGCTCTACAGCCACCGCTCGACGGTGATCCACGCCATCAGCACCCTGCAGAAGGACTGCTTCAACATCGGCGCGCAGGATGTGGTGATGCCCGTCGTGCCGATGTTCCACGTCAATGCCTGGGGCATCCCCTATTCCAGCGCCGCCGCCGGCGCCTCCCTCGTCCTGCCCGGCCCGAAGCTCGACCCCGCCAGCCTGCATCGCCTCATCGAGGAGGAGGGCGTTACCTTCTCCGCCGGCGTGCCCACGATCTGGACCGCGCTGCTGAACTGGCTGCGCGCCGAACCGGGCCGCCGCTTCACCCGGCCGCCGCGCCTCGTCGTCGGCGGCACCGCGCTGCCGACCGCGATCAATGCCGGCTTCCTCAAGGAATACGGCGTCTCCATCCTCCACGCCTGGGGCATGACGGAGACAAGCCCACTCGGCACTACCAATGCCCGCAAGCCCGAGAATGCCGGCTGGGACGCCGACCGCTTCCTCGACTATGCCCGCAAGCAGGGCCGCGCCCTGTTCGGCGTCGAGATCCGCGTCCGCGACGGCAATGGCCAGGAGATCGCGCATGACGGCGTGGCCTTCGGCGAGCTGGAGGTCCGCGGCCCCTGGATCGCCGCGCAATACTTCAACCGCCCGGGCGATCCGGCCTTCACCGAGGATGGCTGGTTCCGCACCGGCGACGTGGTGACGGTGGATGCGCTCGGCTGCATCGAGATCGTCGACCGCGCCAAGGATGTCATCAAGTCGGGCGGCGAGTGGATCAGCTCCATCACCCTCGAGAACCTGATCATGGGCCACCCGGCGGTGCAGGAAGCGGCGGTGATCGCCATGGCCCACCCCAAATGGGACGAGCGCCCGCTGCTGCTCGTCCAGCCGAAGCCCGGCATGAGCCCGACGGCGGAGGAGCTGCTGGCCTTCTACGACGGCAAGGTGGCGAAGTGGTGGATTCCCGACGCCGTCGAATTCGTCGAGAGCCTTCCCCACACCGCGACCGGCAAGCTGTGGAAGGCCGATCTCAAGACCCGCTACAAGGATGCCCGCAAGTCCGGGTAGGCGCCGCCCGGCCCGGGCGCCAACCCGCGGCATGAAGAGGATGCAGGATGCTGAGGATCCACCATCTCGGGCGGTCGCAATCCGAGCGCATCCTCTGGCTCTGCGAGGAGCTGGGGATTCCCTACGAGCTGACGCTGCACGACCGCGACCCGGTGACCATGCTCTCGCCCCCCGCGCTGCGGGCGCTCCACCCGCTCGGCGCGGCGCCGGTGATCGAGGAGGATGGGCTGCTGCTGGCCGAATCCGCCGCCATCGTCGACTACATCCTGGCGAGGCATGGGGGCGGCCGCCTGCGGCCCGGGCCGGAGCATCCCGATTTTGCCGCCTACCTGTACTGGTTCCATTTCGCCAACGGCAACCTCCAGCCGGTCATGGGCCGGCTGATGGTGGTGGGACGGGCAGGGCTGGCCCCCGACTATCCGGTGCGGGTATCGGCAGAGGGCCGGGTCAACCGGGTGATGGCCCTGGTGGAGGCTCGGCTGGCGGAGGCGGATCACCTGGCGGGCCGGGACTTCACGGCGGCCGACATCATGAGCGTGTTCTCGCTGACCACGATGCGGCTGTTCCAGCCGCTGGATCTCCGGCCCTATCCCCATATCCTGGCCTATCTGGCGCGGATCGGGGCAAGGCCGGCCTATCGGCGGGCGATGGCCAAGGGCGATCCCGGCCTGGAGCCGATGCTGGGCTGAGCCTGGCCCCGCCGCGATGGATGGACCCCGCCCGATGGCAGCACCGCGCTTCCGCTTCGATCACATCCACCTCCGCGCCCGCGAACCGGAGGCGATGGCCCGCTTCTTCACCAGCCTGTTCGGCGCCACCGCCAGGCCGGAGGGCCGCCCCGGCCGCTGGGTCCTCGACCTCGACGGCCAGGCCCTGCTGATCGGCCCGCCGAACGCGGATCACCCGCCCGCGCCCGGCCCCGCCTTCCCCTATTGCGGCCTCGAGCATATCGGCCTCGCCGTCGCCGACATGGACGCCGCCATCGCCCATCTGCGCGCCGCCGGCGCCGAGATCGTGGTCGGCCCGCTCGATGCCGGCGGCCTCCGCCTCGCCTTCATCCGCGGGCCGGAGGGCGTCATGGTCGAATTGCTGGAACGCCAGCGGCAGGATGTTTGCTAGGGGAGGGGAGACATCCATGGGAGTGGAGCTATTGCGCATCGCCGCCCGACTTGCCCTTGCCGCCTGCCTGACATTGCCGCTCGCCGCCGGTGCCCAGCAGCCGAAGGTGCTGCGCATCGCGATGACCGCCTCCGACGTGCCCACCACCTCCGGCATGCCGAACAACGGCTCGGAGGGCATGCGCTTCCTCGGCTTTCCGGTTTTCGAGCCGCTGGTCGACTGGGACCTGACGGCGGCCGACAAGCCGGCCGATATCCGCCCCGGCCTCGCCACGGCCTGGGAGCAGGATGCCGCCGAGCCGCGCAAATGGCGCTTCACCCTGCGCCAGGGCGTCAGCTTCCATGACGGCAGCGCCTTCAACGCCGACAGCGTCATCTGGAACCTCGACCGCTTCTACAAGAACGACAGCCCGCAATTCGACGCGGCCGGCGCGGCGCTCGCCCGCGGCCGCGTCTCCATCCTGACGGGCTACCGCAAGATCGACGACGGCACGGTCGAGCTCGAGACCGCCCGCCCGGTCTCCTACCTGCCCTACCTGCTGACCTGGATCCTCTTCACCTCGCCGCAGAGCTGGGAGGCGAATGGCCGCGACTGGTCGAAGGTCGCCACCGCCGGCGCCGCCGGCACCGGGCCCTTCCGCATCACCCGCTTCGTCCCGCGCCAGTCGGCCGAGATCTCGCGCAACGACAACTACTGGAACCCGGAGCGCAAGCCGAAGCTCGACCGCATCCTGCTGCTACCGATGCCCGAGGCGAATACCCGCCTTGCCGCGCTGCGCTCCGGCCAGGTGGACTGGATCGAGGTGCCGCCGCCGGATGCCATCCCCTCGCTGCGCTCGGGCAGCTTCCAGGTCATCACCAACTCCTACCCGCATGTCTGGCCCTGGGTCTTCGCCGCCGGCAAGCCGGGCAGCCCGACCGCCGATGTGCGCGTCCGCCAGGCGCTGAACTACTGCTTCGACCGCGACGGTATGACCACCTTGCTGAACGGCACGGCGGAACCGTCGATCGGCTTCTACAAGGGGAACGACCCGCTCTTCGGCCAGCCGCAGAACCGCTACCGGCTGGATGCCGCCCGCGGCAAGGCGCTGCTGGCCGAGGCCGGCTACGGGCCGCAGCGGCCGCTGAAGCTCACCATCGGCATCTCCACCAGCGGCTCCGGCCAGATGCTGCCGTTGCCGATGAACGAGTTCCTGCAGCAGTCGCTGAAGGAGAATTGCGGCGTCGAGATCGGCTTCCAGGTGGTGGAGTGGAACACGCTGCTCGCCGGCCTGCGCGCCGAGCCCAATGCGCCGCAATGGCTCGGCGCCGATGCGCTGAACATCAGCCTCGTCTCCTCCGACGCCTCGCAGATGGCGCGCTGGTTCCTCTCCTCCAACGCGACGCCGGTGGGCTCCAATGCCGGCCACTGGCGCGACGCGGAGTTCGACGCCGCCTTTGCCGCCGTCGAGACCGAGCGCGACCCGGAGCGCATCCGCGCCGCGCTGCGGAAGGCGCATGAACGCCTCGTGGACGGCGCCCCCTGGCTCTACATCGTCCATGACCTCAACCCGCGCGCCATGACGCGACGGGTGCGCGGCTTCGTCAGCGCCCAGTCCTGGTACCAGGACCTGACGCGGGTGGACCTGCAGCAATAAGGCCCATTGCCGCAGGCGCAGGCAGGCCTGCGCAGCCTCTGGGCAAGTCGTTGGGAAAATCCGGCAGGGCGGGGCGCATCTCACCCCGCCGGCGGCTTGCACGGTCCTTGCATCCCCTGGGCGAACCGATTCCGGGGGATGGGACAACAGATGATGCGATTGGGAAGCTTGGGTGGCCTCGCCCTGGCCGCGCTGCTGGCGGCGGGGCCGGCGCTCGCGCAGCAGAAGGTGCTGCGCATCGCCATGACGGCCGCCGATGTGCCGACGACATCGGGCGCGCCCAATAACGGCTTCGAGGGCGTGCGCTTCCTCGGCTACCCCTCCTTCGAGGGGCTGGTGCTCTGGGACCTCTCCCGCGCCGACCGCCCGGCCACGCTGCGCCCCGGCCTCGCCGAGCGCTACGAGCAGGACCCGGCCGACCCGAAGACCTGGGTCTTCCACCTCCGCCGCGGGGTGAAGTTCCATGACGGCGCCGAGTTCAACGCCGATGCGGTGATCTGGACGCTCGACCGCTTCTGGAAGAACGACAGCCCACAATTCGACCCGGCCGGCAGCGGCATCGCCCGCGCCCGCATCCCGATCCTCGCCAGCTACCGCAAGATCGACGACTTCACCGTCTCGATCACCACCACCCGGGTCGCCAGCTACTTCCCCTATATGGCGGTCTATATCCTGATGATCAGCCCGCAGAGCTTCGAGCAGGGCGGGCGCGACTGGGCCAAGGTGGCCGCCCTGCCGCCGGCCGGCACCGGGCCCTTCCGCCTCTCCCGCTTCACGCCGCGCGTCTCGGCCGAGCTCTCGAAGAACGAGGGCTACTGGGACCAGGCGCGGGTGCCGAAGCTCGACCGCGTGCTGCTGCTGCCGATCCCGGAGGCGAATTCCCGCCTCGCCGCGCTGCGCTCCGGCCAGGTGGACTGGGTCGAGGTGCCGCCGCCGGATGCCATCCCGAGCCTGAAGCAGGCCGGCTTCCAGGTCGTCACCAACAGCTACCCCCATGTCTGGCCCTGGTTCTACCAGATGGGCGGCAACACCTCGCCCTTCCGCGACATCCGCGTCCGCCAGGGGTTGAACTACTGCGTCGATCGCGCCGGCCTGGTGCAGCTGCTGAACGGCACGGCGGAGCCCTCGGTCGGCTGGCTGAAGCCCTCCGACCCCAATTTCGGCAACCCGCAGAACCGCTACGCCTTCGACCCCGCCCGCGGCCGGGCAATGCTGGCCGAGGCCGGCTTCACCGCCCAGCGGCCGCTGCGCTTCAAGGTGATGATCTCGGCCAGCGGCTCCGGCCAGATGCTGCCGCTGCCGATGAACGAGTACATGCAGCAGAACCTGAAGGAGGCCTGCGGCGTCGAGGTCTCCTTCGAGGTGACGGAGTGGAACACGCTGCTGACCGCGGTGCGCCAGGCGCCTGACGCGCCGATCCTCAACGGCTCGACCTCGGTGAACCCCTCCTCGCCCTCCTCCGACCCGGCGGTGGCCGCGCGCTACTTCCTGCAGGCCTTCGTGCCGCCGAACGGCTTCAACTGGGGCCAGTGGAACGACCCGCAATTCGAGGAGGCCTTCGCCGCCCTCGAGGTCGCGCGCGACGAGGCCACCTTCAACGCCGCCTATGCGCGGGCGCATGAGCGGCTGGTGGACAACCCGCCCTGGCTCTACATCGTCCACGACCTCAACCCGCGCGCCATGTCGCGCCGCGTCCGCGGCTTCGTCAGCGCGCAATCCTGGTTCCAGGACCTGGTGACGGTGGACCTGCAATAGGGCAGGGGGGATCATGGCGGCGGGAAGGAGTCCTGCCGCCATGATCGTCGACCTCCGCATCTACACCACCCTGCCGAACCGCATGGCCGAGTTCGTCGCGCTCTACGAGGCGGAGGGGTGGCCGATCCAGCTGAAGCATCTCGGCCACTGCGTCGGCTGGTACACCACCGTCGAGGGCGAGCTGAACACGGTCGTCCATATGTGGGGCTATGCCGACCAGGGCGACCGCGAACGACGCCGCGCCGCCATGGCCGCCGACCCGGCCTGGGCCGGCTACCTGCAAAAGGTGGCGGATCAGGGTGCGCTCATCCGCATGCAGAACCGCATCATCCGCCCGGCCGGCTTCTTCGAGGCCTACAAGGCACGCGGTGCATGATCGGCGCTCTCGCCACGCTGCTCGCCTGCCAGCTGGCCGGTGAGGTGCTGGCCCGCGCGCTGCACCTGCCCGTGCCCGGCCCGGTGATCGGCATGGCGCTGCTCTTCGCCGGCCTGCTGCTGCGCGGCCGCGAGGCACCGCCGGCGCTCGAGGCCACCTCCGATGCGCTGCTCGGCAATCTCGGCCTGCTCTTCGTCCCCGCCGGCGTCGGGGTGATGCTCTACCTGCCGCTGCTGGCCCGGGACTGGGCGCCGCTCTCGCTCGGCGTGGTGGCGGGCACGCTCGCCGCCATCGCCGCCACCGGCCGCCTTGCGCAATGGCTGCTCCGCGGGCGATGAGCGAGCTCGGCGAGATCTGGGTCTATCTGGCGCGGGAGCCACTGGCCGCGCTCACCGCGACGCTGCTCGCCTGGCTCGGCGCGCTGCGGCTGCAACGCGCCTGCCGGCGCCATCCGCTGGCGAATCCGGTGCTCTTCGCCGTGCTGATCCTGGCAGCGGGCCTGCTCGCCAGCGGCATCGACTACCGCAGCTATTTCGAGGGCGCGCAATTCGTCCACTTCCTGCTTGGCCCGGCGACGGTCGCGCTTGCGGTGCCGCTCTACCGGCAATGGCATGCGGTGCGCCGCTCGGCGTTGCTGGCCGCGCTCTCGGTCGTCACCGGCGGGCTCCTCGCCGCGGCGGTCGGGGTCGGCATCGCGCTTGCCCTGCGCGCGGCGCCGGAGGTGGTGGCCTCGCTCGCCCCGCGCTCCGTCACCACGCCGGTCGCCATGGGCATCGCCGAGCGAATCGGTGGCTTGCCCTCGCTCACCGCTGCCCTTGTCATCGCCAGCGGAATCACCGGCGCGGCGCTCGGCCCGCTGGTGCTCGACATGGCAAGGGTCCGCGACATGCGCGCGAGGGGACTCGCCATCGGCACTGCATCGCACGGGATCGGCACCGCCCGCGCCCTCTCCGTCAACGCCACGGCAGGTGCCTTCAGCGGGCTGGCGATGGGTTTAAATGCCCTTGCTTCGGCCCTATTGCTGCCGCTGCTGTGGCGCACGCTCTTCGGTTGAGCCCGAATCGGGCTTTTCCACAGGAATCATGGGGTTGAGGACCCGCCAGAACTTGTGGCCCACCCATGCGATATCCTACCGTATCTAGTAGACGACGACATCTGGTAGGTCGGGGCAGGGGAGAACCACATGGAGTGGACGGCAGAGGCGATCGACCAGCTCCGAGCCTATTGGGCAGAGGGCCATTCCACTGCCGAAATAGGCAGGCGCATGGGTATCTCGAAGAATGCCGTGGTCGGCAAGGCCCATCGGCTGAATCTCGATGCCCGGCCGAGCCCGATCCGTCGTGAGGCCGAGGCCGGCGAGCGCCCGGCGGCGCAGCCCCGCCGCAGCAGTTCCCCGGCCCGGGACGGGGCATCGCTCCGCCGGCTCGAGCAGCCCGCGCAGCCATCGGCGGGCACCGTGGTCCGTGCCTTCCCGCGCGCCTCCGCCCGCACCTGCTGCTGGCCGCTCGGCGAGCCGGGCACGCCGGAATTCCGCTTCTGCTCGGGCGATGCGATGACCGGCAAGCCCTACTGCCAGGAACATGCCTCGGTCGCCTATGTGAAGGCCCGCGACCGCCGCGAGGACGCGGCCTGATCCGCTCCCCATGACGCCGCCGCGCGGCGGCGCGGGGCATCCCGTGACTCCGCAGCGCCTGGCATATGCGGCCTTCCCCCGGCACGCCAACGGGTTGCCACCACGCGGCACTGCGGCGATCCTGACCGGATGTTCACTCCTTTCGCCAGCCGATGAGCGGCTGGCTGGCCGGGCTGCTGCTGCAGGTTGCAGCCCTTGCCGTCTTCGTCTGCATGGACACGCTGCTGAAGGTGCTCACCGCCTTCTATGCCGTGCCGCAGCTGATGTGGGCGCGCTTCCTCTTCAGCCTGCTCGCCGTGGCGCTGCTGTTCCAGCTGACCATGCACCGGCTGCCATGGCGCTCCCGCGCGCCCTGGATGCAGGCCTGGCGCAGCCTGATGCTGGCCGGCGCCAACCTGATGTTCTCCTCGGCGCTGCCCTACCTGCCGCTGGCCGATGCCACCGCCATCGGCTTCGCCTCGCCGCTGCTGACCGTGGCGCTGGCCGCCGTCTGGCTGCGCGAGCGGGTGAGCGCGCGTCGCTGGCTCGGCGTCGCCATCGGCCTCGCCGGCGTGATGGTGGCGCTGCGCCCACCCTTCCTCACCGGCGCGGAGCCGCCGCACTGGGCCGCCATCCTGCCCCTCGGCACGGCCTGCATGTTCGCCGTGTACCAGATCCTGACGCGGAAGCTGGCCTCGATCGACGACCCGCGCACCACCATCCTGCATACCGGCTTCGCCGGCTGCGTGGTGACGACCCTGGTGCAGCCCTTCGTCTGGACCTGGCCGCCGGCGCTGCACTGGCCGCTGCTCGTGCTGCTCGGCCTGTTCGGCGCGCTCGGCCATGGGCTGCTGGTGCTTGCCTATGCCCGGGCACCGGTCAGCCTGCTCGCCCCGCTCTCCTACACGCAGCTTGTCTGGGCAAGCCTTTCCGGCGTGCTTGTCTTCGGTGACTGGCCGGATGGCTGGACGCTGCTCGGCGGGGTGGTGATCGCCGGCGGCGGCATTCTCGTCGCGCTGCCGGATCGGCGTACCGGCTGAATGGCGCCATCGCGATCAACAGCCGGTTCCCGCCCGCTGCCAGCCTCCACCCCGGCTTGCGTCCGGGGCCCGCTTGGTCTAGCGCAGGAGCCCTGACTGAGGAGAGCCGGGTCATTTCGCACGCCAGGCTGGAACAGCCCCACCGCAAGCAGATCGACCGCGAGTCGCATCCCCGCACAGCGCTGGATGCGGGCGCGGTGCGGGACGCCTATCGCCGTTGGGCCGGGGTCTATGACGAGGTCTTTGGTGGCGTCTCCGGTGCCGGCCGCCGCCGCGCCGTCGCCGCGGTGAACCGCCTGGCCGGCACCAAGGTGCTGGAAGTGGGTGTCGGCACGGGCCTCGCTTTGCCCCTCTACGAGCCCAAGAAGCAGGTCGTCGGCATCGATCTCTCACGCGACATGCTGCGCCGCGCGCGCGACCGCGTGGCCAATGAGCGGCTGCGCAACGTCACCGGCCTGCTCGAGATGGACGCCGAGTCCATGGCCTTCGAGGATGGCAGCTTCGACATCGCCGTCGCCATGTTCACCGCGACCGTGGTGCCGGATGCGCGCCGCCTCTACCGCGAGATGCGCCGCGTGGTGCGGCCGGGTGGCGAGTTGCTCTTCGTCAACCATTTCGCCGCCGAGGGCGGGCTGCGCTGGTGGGCCGAGCGGACGCTCGCGCCGCTCTCCCGCGTGCTGGGCTGGCATCCGGACTTCGCCCTGACGGATCTGCTCGAGGATCCACGCCAGGCGGCCGAGATCACCGTATGCCCGCCCTTTGGCCTCTTCACCCTGGTGCGCGTGCCGAACCCGGCCTGACGGCCCCGCTGCAGGCCAGCCTTGGCCTGACCCCGCCGCCGCCCCGGCGGATCACGAGGGCCGGCTGCCGCCCCGCGGCGCAGAGCCCGGCCAGGGCCCGCGCCGGCAGGGGCACCGCCCCGCCGCGCGCCCAGGCGGCCCCCAGCCGGGCCAGCGCCACCCGCCGTTGGTAGCCTGCCCCGCGCTCCGGGTCGCCGGAATGGTATTGCGCGACCGCATCGGCCCAGTTGCCGGTCCGGGCCCGCAACTCCTGCAGGAAGCGGATGGCGTAGCGCACATTGACTGCCGGATCGAAGCCCTCCGTCAGGCCGGGGAAGGCGTCGGGGTGGTGCAGCAGGTTCACCTGCATGCAGCCGATATCGACCGAGCGCCGCCCGCTGGCGAGGAAGCCCGCCACCGCGGCCACCGCCGCCTCCCGCGTCGGCTCGGCATGGCCTTCGCCTTCGGCGTTCCAGCTCCAGGGCCAGGGCTCGAAGCGGCCGCTGCGCGCGTCGCCCCGCCCGGTCTCGACCAGGGCGACCGCCAGCAGCAGCCCGGGCGGCAGGCTGGTGCCGCGCTCGGCAGCCAGGATGGCGCGCCGGCAGGCGGTCCAGCTATCATCCTCGGCGCGGGCCGGGCCGGCCGCCAGGAGGATCAGGAGGAGCAGAGGCAGCCAGCGCATGGCCCCATGCCTTACTCCGCTATGATCCCCCAGAGCAGCTTCAGGTTCAGCGCCACGATCACGACCGTGCTGGCCCAGCCAACCACCACCTGCCAGCGCGGCGCCGCATGGGGGCCGAGCCGCAGCCGGTCCCCGGCGAACAGCATCAGCGGCACCACGGCGAAGGGCAGCTGCAGGCAGAGCACCACCTGGGAGAAAACCAGCAGCTGCGCCGTCCCGCTTTCCCCATAGAGCCAGGTGATCACCACCGCCGGGACGATCGCCACCAGCCGCGTCACCAGCCGCCGGAGCACCGGGGAGAGGCGGAGGCCGAGGAAGCCCTCCATCACCACCTGGCCGGCCAGCGTGGCGGTGACGGTGGCATTCAGCCCACAGGCCAGCAGCGCCACGGCGAAGAGGGTGGCGGCCATGGTCGTGCCGACCATTGGCGTCAGCAGCTCATAGGCTTCCTGGATCTCCGCGACCTCCGTCCGCCCGCCGGCATGGAACACCGCGGCGGCGGTGATGAGGATGGCGGAGTTCACCAGCAGCGCCAGCGTCAGCGCCACCGAGCTGTCGATGGTGGCGAAGCGGATCGCCTCCCGCTTCGCCTCCCGGTCCTCGCCATAGGCGCGGGACTGCACCACGGCGGTATGGAGGTAGAGGTTGTGCGGCATCACCGTCGCGCCGAGGATGCCGATGGCGATGTAGAGCTGGTTCTCGTTCGTCAGGATCGAGGCCTGCGGCAGGTAGCCGCCGAGCACCGCCGCCCAATCCGGCTGGGCCAGCACCAGCTGGGTGGCGAAGCAGCCGAAGACGAGGAACATCAGCCCCGCCACCAGCGCCTCCAGCCAGCGCACGCCCCGATGCTGCAGCCAGAGGATCAGCAGCGCATCGAGTGCCGTCAGCACCACGCCGGCCAGCAGCGGGATGCCGAAGAGCAGGTTGAGGGCGATGGCCGTGCCGATCAGCTCGGCGAGGTCGGTGGCGCAGATCGCCACCTCCGCCAGGGCCCAGAGCACGAAATTGACGGGCTTCGGGAAGCGGTCCCGGCACAGCTGCGCCAGGTCCCGCCCGGTGGCGATGCCGATCCGCGCGCAGAGCGCCTGCAGCAGCATCGCCATCAGCGAGGAGGCCAGCGCCACCGAGAGCAGCGTGTAGCCGAAGGCCGAGCCGCCGGCGAGGGCGGTCGCCCAATTGCCCGGGTCCATATAGCCGACGGCGATGAGGTAGCCCGGCCCGATGAAGGCGCCGAGCCGGCGTGTCCAGCCGGCGGCATCGGGGATGCGGACGCTGCCATGCATCTCGGCGAGGCTGAGATCGGATCTGGCGGGCGCGGGCGGCGGCGCCTCCGGCCGGGTCAGCACCGGCCGGATTCCAGGGGGATGGCTGAACAGGTCTTCAACTGTTCAAAGGTTCCTTGTTTTTCAGTGGTTTATGCGACATGTTGCAGGTGCGCCCGACAAGCAGGCCTGTCAAGGCGCCGGGCCGAAGGTGAGGGCAGATGCGCGGACGAATCCGGATTGGCGACGACCAGGTGGTAGAATTGGCGGAAATGTTCCGCCTGATGAGCGACCCGACGCGGCTGAAGATCATCCTCGCCTGCCTCGATGCCCCGGCCGCGGTGGGGGAGATGGCGGAGCGCCTGGGCATCTCCGCCTCCCTCGTCTCCCACCATCTCCGCCTGCTGCGCGCCGCCCGGCTGCTCCAGGCCGACCGCCGTGGCCGGCAGGTCTTCTACGCGGTGCAGGACGAGCATATCCGCTCCATGCTCTCCGACATGGTGGACCATGTGGCCGAGGTGGACGCCGAGGCCGAGGCCGCGGCGCCCTGAGGCGGAGAGGCGCCCGCCTCAGGGCTGAATTTCGTGGCGAAACCCGGTGGACTTGCGCATCCCGGCGGCACCCTCACTTGTGCGGTGCGGTGCTGGGCGACTATGGTCCGGCCGCGTCGCCGGCGCATCCGGAAAAGGGTGCCGCGACGCGTCGGCCGGCCAGGTCGGACGGCAGGACCTAATCTCAGGCGGTGCGCGCACCGCGCGCGGCGGGCGGGACACGGGATGCAGCGGGTGATTGGTCAGTGGTTCGGTAGGGCATCGGGGCTGGCGCTGGCCGGCCTGCTCGCGCTGGGTGGGCTGATGGGCCCTGCCCTCGCACAGGATAACCGTACGTCAGGCGGGGTCGTCGGGGACACTCATTCCAATCTCGGGGCGCCCATTCCCTGGGGCACCGGCCTGCAGCCGGCTGGCGGCCCGGTGAAGGAAGCGATCCACGACTTCAACACGCTGGTCCTCTGGATCATTGTCGCGATCACCATCTTCGTGATGATCCTGCTGGGCTACTGCATGTGGCGCTTCCGCGAATCGGCCAACCCGACGCCGTCCCGCACCAGCCACAACACGGTGCTCGAGATCGCCTGGACGGTGGTCCCGGTGCTGATCCTGCTGATCATCGCCATCCCGTCCTTCCGCCTGATCTATTACGAGGACCGGGCGCGCGATGCCGACCTGACGATCAATGTCCAGGGCCGGCAGTGGTACTGGCACTATGCCTATCCGGATCACGGCGACTTCGCCTTCGACAGCCGCCCGATCCCGGATGAGGACCTGAAGCCGGACCAGCCCCGCAACCTCGCGGTGGATGAGCCCCTGGTGATCCCGGTCGGCGCCAATATCCGCGTGCTGACCACCGGCCAGGACGTGATCCACAGCTTCTTCGTGCCTTCGCTCGGCGTGCAGAAGTACACCATCCCGGGCCGCACGCTGGAAACCTGGTTCCGCGCCGACCAGCCGGGCACCTATTACGGCCAGTGCAACCAGATCTGCGGCACCAATCACTGGTTCATGCCGATCATGGTGCGCGCCGTGCCGCAGGCCGAGTTCCAGGCCTGGGTCGAGGAGGCGAAGAAGAAGTATGCCGCGGCCGAGCCCGCGCCGGCCGAGGCCGGCACCCGGCTCGCCGAACTGAGCCGCTGAGCGGCTGCTGACCCTTTAGTTCACGAGGCGGACCCATGGCGCACGCCACAGACGCACATCACGACGGCCACCACGACCACGCCCCCGGCTTCGTCGCGCGCTGGCTGTTCAGCACCAACCACAAGGATATCGGTACCCTCTATCTCATCTTCTCGGTCTTCGCCGCGACCATCGGCGTAGCCCTGTCGATGCTGATGCGGCTTGAGCTGCAGCAGCCCGGCCTTCAGTTCTTCGGCAGCGGCCAGACCTGGAACACGGTGGTCAGCGCCCACGGCCTGATCATGGTGTTCTTCGTGGTCATGCCGGCGCTGATCGGCGGCTTCGGCAACTGGTTCGTCCCGCTGATGATCGGCGCGCCGGACATGGCCTTCCCGCGGATGAACAACATCAGCTTCTGGCTGCTGGTCCCGGCCTTCCTGCTGCTCGGCGCCAGCATGTTCGTGGGCGAGGGTGCCGGCGCCGGCTGGACCATCTACACGCCGCTCTCCGACAGCGCCTACCATCCGGGCGCGTCGATGGACCTCGCGCTCTTTGCCCTGCACCTGGCGGGCGCCAGCTCCATCATGGGCGCGGCCAACTTCATCACGACCATCTTCAACATGCGCGCGCCGGGCATGACCCTGCACAAGATGCCGCTGTTCGTCTGGTCGATGCTGATCACCGCCTTCCTGCTGCTGCTGGCGGTGCCGGTGCTGGCGGGCGCCATCACCATGCTGATCACCGACCGTAACTTCGGCACGGCCTTCTTCAAGCCGGAAGGTGGCGGTGACCCGGTGCTGTTCCAGCACCTGTTCTGGTTCTTCGGCCACCCCGAAGTGTACATCATGATCCTGCCGGGCTTCGGCATCATCAGCCACGTCGTCTCGACCTTCAGCCGCAAGCCCGTCTTCGGCTATCTCGGCATGGCCTATGCGATGACCGCCATCGGCGTGGTTGGCTTCGTGGTCTGGGCCCACCACATGTTCACCAGCGGAATCGACGTGGACACGCGGGCCTACTTCATGGCCGCGACCATGGTCATCGCCGTGCCGACGGGCATCAAGATCTTCTCCTGGATCGCCACCATGTGGGGCGGCTCCATCAGCCTGAAGACGCCGATGCTCTTCGCCATCGGCTTCATCTTCCTCTTCACCGTCGGCGGCGTGACCGGCGTGAAGCTGGCCAATGCCAGCGTCGACGTGATCCTGCACAACACCTACTACGTGGTGGCCCACTTCCACTACGTGCTGTCGCTGGGCGCCGTCTTCTCGATCTTCGCCGGTTTCTACTACTGGATTGGCAAGATGAGCGGGAGGCAGTACCCGGAGTTCTGGGGCAAGGTTCATTTCTGGACGCTGTTCATCGGCACCAACCTGATCTTCTTCCCGCAGCACTTCCTGGGCGCCCAGGGCATGCCCCGCCGCTACCCGGACTATCCGGATGCCTTCTGGGGCTGGAACCTGGTGTCCTCGCTGGGCGCCTATGTCGCCGCCGCCTCCATGTTCGTCTTCTTCTATGTCTGCTGGAAGACCTTCACCTCCAAGGAGAAGCTGGCCGACAACTACTGGGGCGAGGGCGCGACCACCCTCGAGTGGCAGGTGAGCAGCCCGCCGCCCTTTCACACCTTCGAGGAACTGCCCCGCATCCGCTGAGCAGCACGAGGTTTAACCCGAAAGCGCCACATCCCTTCGCCGGGGTGTGGCGTTTTCCACTTTGAGGGCCTACATCGCCACCATGAGTGACGTCACCGCAGCCGCCCCGCAGCAGGACCTGTCCGAAGTCCAGGACTGGGTCACCCTCCTGAAGCCGCGCGTCATCTCGCTGGTGGTGCTGACCGGCGTTGTCGGGCTGCTGGTCGCGCCGGGGCGCCTGCACCCGATCCTCGCCATCGCCGCCATCCTCTGCATCGCGCTCGGCGCCGGCGCCTCGGGCGCCATCAACATGTGGTATGACCGCGACATCGACGCGGTGATGCGGCGCACCCAGCGCCGGCCCATCCCGGCCGGGCGCATCGAGCCGGGCGCGGCGCTGGCCTATGGCGTCGGCCTCGCCGTCGCTTCCGTCCTCATCATGGGCCTCGCCACCAACTGGGTGGCGGCCGGGGTGCTGGCGCTGTCGATCGCCTTCTACGTCTTCGTCTACACCGCATGGCTGAAGCGGCGGACCTCGCAGAACATCGTCATCGGCGGCGCCGCCGGCGCCTTCCCGCCGGTCATCGGCTGGGCCGCCGTCACCGGCGACGTGACGCTGGTGCCGATGCTCCTCTTCGCCATCATCTTCTTCTGGACGCCGCCGCATTTCTGGGCGCTCAGCCTCTTCGCCCATGCCGACTACGCGAAGGTCGGCGTGCCGATGCTCCCCGTCACCCATGGTGCGCGGGAGACGCGGAAGCAGGTGTTGATCTACACCCTGGTGCTGCTGCCGCTGACGCTGCTGCCGAGCCTGCTCGGCTTCACTGGCTGGCTCTACGCAGCCGCCGCGGTGCTGCTCGGGGTGGAATTCCTGCGCCACGCCATCGCCGTCTACCGGGACCGGCAGGACGAGACCGGCCGCAGCCTCACCGAGGACCGCCCGGCCAGGAAGGCCTTCCGCTACTCGCTGCTCTACCTGGCCCTGCTGTTCATCGCCCTCGCGGTGGACAAGGCGGTGCTCGGCTGATGAGCCCCGTGACGATGACGCCGGAGCAGCGTGCCGATTTCGAGCGCCGCCGCCGCCAGAAGAACTGGGCGGTGCTCGGCGTGTTGATCGCGCTCGTGGTGCTGTTCTTTGCCATCAGCACCGCCCGCGTGTTGAGGGGCTGAGGGAAATGACGCCAAGCGATACGCTGCGCCGCCGCAACCGCCGCCTCGGCCTCGCCGTGGGCGGCTTCGTCGCCGCCATGGTCGGCGTCGCCTTCGCCTCGGTGCCCCTCTACGACATGTTCTGCCGCGCCACCGGCTATAACGGCACGGTGCAGACCGGCGGCCCTGCCGCGCCCGGCGCCGGCACGCAGGTGATGACCGTCCGCTTCAACGCCAACACCCATCCGGGCCTGCCCTGGCGCTTCGCCCCGGAATCGCCGGGCCTCTCGCTTCGCGTCGGCGAGGAGGGGATGGGCTTCTACCGGGCCGAGAACCTGTCCCAGGTACCGGTCACCGGCGTCGCCACCTACAACGTGACGCCCGAGGTGGTCGGCAAGTATTTCCACAAGACCGCCTGCTTCTGCTTCGACGAGCAGACGCTGGAGCCGGGCCAGAAGGCCGACATGCCGCTCAGCTTCTGGGTCGATCCGAAGATCGCGGAGGACCCGAACACGCGGGGCATCCGCACCATCACCATCAGCTACACCTTCTTCCGCAGCCTCGACGATGCCGCCCGTTCGGGCGCGCTCGCCAATGCGGGCCAGCATGTCGGCGCCGCCCGCACCGCCACGCCGTGACCAGCCGCCCACGCCACCGGTCCAGGGCTTGATAACAGCCGGTTTTTCAGGATTGATGCGCCCCGACGACCGGCGGGGCCTTTTCCCGCAAGATCAGGACGCGCAATGGCCAGCTCCCCCGACATGACGGCGACCGCGGAACCCGCGCCGCTCCACAAGCACCCCTACCACCTGGTCGATCCCTCGCCCTGGCCGCTGGCTGGCGCCTTCGCGGGCGGCGCCCTGGTGCTCGGCATCGTCCTGCTGGCGCATTACGGCATCCACTGGATGCTCTATCTCGGCGTCGCCAGCGTGCTGGCCACCATGTTCTTCTGGTGGCGCGACGTGATCCGCGAATCGCGGACCCCGGGCATGCATACCCCGGTCGTGCGGATCGGTCTGCGCTACGGGATGATGCTGTTCATCGCCTCCGAGGTGATGTTCTTCGTCGCCTTCTTCTGGGCCTATTTCCACTACGCCCTCTACCCGGACCACGTCTCCGGCGCGGTGGAGGCAATCTGGCCGCCCAAGGGCATCCTGACCTTCGACCCCTTCGGCCTGCCCTTCCTGAACACCATGATCCTGCTGCTCTCGGGCTGCACCGTCACCTGGGCGCACCACTCGCTGCTGCATAATGACCGGCGGGGCCTGATCGCCGGCCTCGCCATTACCGTCGCCCTCGGCCTCTCCTTCACCGCCTTCCAGGTGATCGAATATGCCGAGGCGCCGTTCAAGTTCACCGGCGGCGTCTACCCCTCGACCTTCTTCCTGGCGACCGGCTTCCACGGCTTCCATGTGATGGTCGGGACGATCTTCCTCTTCGTCTGCCTGATCCGCGCCATCAAGGGCCACTTCTCCGCCCAGCGCCATTTCGGCTTCGAGGCGGCGGCCTGGTACTGGCACTTCGTGGACGTGGTGTGGCTCTTCCTCTTCATCTGCATCTACCTGCTCGGTGCCGGCGAGATCGCTGAGCACTGATCCACCCGGCTTTCCCTCGGCAGGGCCGCTGTCCGCATCGCGGCAGCGGCCCTTTCCTTTTGGGCGCCCGCCCGGCCGCCCCATATCGGTGAGTGATGCGCCGCCTTCTCCTCCCCATCCTCGCCAGCCTGCCGGTCCTCGCCGCGCTGCTCGGCCTCGGCACCTGGCAGGTCCAGCGCCTGCACTGGAAGCAGGACATCCTCGCCCGCATCGCCGCCGCCGAGGCCGGCCCGGCCGTGCCGCTCGCCGGCCAGCCACCGCCCTACACCAAGGTCGTCGCCACCGGCCGCCTCGACCACGCGCGGGAGGCGCTGCTCGGCGTCGAGCTGCGCGGCACGACCCTCGGCGCGCATCTGGTGACGCCGCTGCTCCGCCCGGATGCGCCGCCGCTCCTGGTCGATCGCGGCTGGGTACCGATGGAGCGCAGCCAGGAGATCAGCCGGCCGGAGGGCGAGGTCGCCGTCACCGGCTATATCCGCCAGGCCGATACGCGAGACTGGAACAGCCCGCGCGACGACCCGGCCGGCCGCCGCTTCTACCTGTTCGACCCGGCCGCGCTCGGCGCCGCCCTCGGCCTGCCGCCGCCCGCCCCCTTCGGTCTCGTCGCCCTCGCCGCACCGGGCAGCCCGGCCGGGGCGCTGCCCGCCGCCGCCACCCGGCTGCCGCGGCCGGACAACCCGCATCTCGGCTATGCCATCACCTGGTACGGCCTGGCCGCTGCCCTGGTCGGCGTGCTGATCGCCTTCCTCCTCCGCCGCCGCAGGGAGCCCGCCGCATGAGCGCCTATGCCCGCCTCGCCGCCCGCTTCGCCCGCATCGCCACGCTCGGCGAGGCGAGCGCCATGCTGCACTGGGATGCCAGCGCCATCATGCCGCCCGGCGGCGGCGGCGCCCGCGGCGAGCAGCTGGCCGTCCTCGCCGGCCTCCGCCATGAGCTGCTGACCGCGCCGGAGGTCGCCGGCGACCTCGCCGAGGCCGGCGCCGAGGGCCGGTGGGAGAGCGCCAACCTCGCCCTCATGCACCGCGCCCATCGCCGCGCCACCGCGCTGCCTACCGCCCTGGTGGAGGCGACGGAGCGCGCCAATGCCGCCTGCGAGAAGGTCTGGCGCAACGCCAAGGCGCAATCCGACTTCGCCATGGTCCGCCCCCATCTGGAGGAGGTCGTCCGCCTGCAGCGCGAGACCGCCGCCGCCCTCTCCGCCGCGCTCGGCCTCAGCCCCTACGATGCGCTGATGGACAGCTACCAGCCCGGCATCGGTGCCGCGGATGTCGAGCCCGTCTTCGCCGCCTACGAGGCCTTCCTGGCCGAGGCCCTGCCGCAGGCGGAGGCGCTGCAGGCCGGGCGAGGGGCGCCCCAGCCGCTCGCGGGGCCCTTCCCGGTGGCGATCCAACGCGAGCTCTGCCGTGGCCTCTCCGCCCGGGTCGGCCTCGACTACAGCCATGCCCGGCTGGATGAGAGCCTGCACCCCTTCTGCGGCGGCACGCCGACCGATATCCGCATCACCACCTTCTATGCCGAGGAGGAGGTGGGCAAGGCGCTGATGGGCGTGCTGCACGAGACCGGCCACGCGCTCTACGAGGCCGGCCTGCCCGCCGCCTGGGCCCGCCAGCCGGTCGGCGAGGCCGCCGGCATGGCCGCGCATGAGAGCCAGAGCCTCATCATGGAGATGCAGGCCTGCCGGTCCGACGCCTTCCTCACCTTCCTCGGCGGCGAGCTGCACCGCGCCTTCGGCGGCGACCCGGCGCCCTATGCCCCGGCCAACCTGGCGAAGCTCTGGCGCCGGGTGTCGCGCGGCTTCATCCGGGTCGATGCGGATGAGCTGACCTACCCGGCCCATGTCATCCTGCGCTTCCGGCTGGAGCGCGCGATGATCGAGGGCGACCTTGCCGTCGCCGATCTGCCCGGTGCCTGGGCCGAGAGCTTCACCCGCCTGCTCGGCCTCGCCCCGCCCGATGACGCGCGCGGCTGCCTGCAGGACATCCACTGGCATGACGGCGCCTTCGGCTATTTCCCGAGCTATACCCTCGGCGCCATGGCCGCCGCCCAGCTGATGGGCGCCGCCCGCCGCGCCCTGCCGGACATGGACGCGGCGCTGGCCCTGGGCGACATGGCGCCGCTGCTTCGCTGGCTGCGGGCGAATGTGCATGCCCATGGCTCCCGCCTCGGCTTCCAGGACCTGCTGCGCGCCGCGACCGGCAAGCCGCTCGACCCGGAGGATTTCATGGCGCATCTGCGCGGGCGCTATCTTCAGTAACCTCGGCCCGGCTGGCAGAAGGGCGGGATGCACCGCAACCACGCCCTCGACAGCCTGCGCGGCCTCGCGGCCCTCGCCGTGGCGCTTGGCCATTGCGTGCTCACCGTCACCGGCCAGGCTGCCTGGGAGGCCCGGCTTGCCGACTTCCCCCGGCTCGATACGGCGACCATCCTGGCGCGCCTCGCCCATGTCGCCGCACCGAGCGATGCGGCGGTCATGCTCTTCTTCGCCCTCAGCGGCCATGTGCTCTGGCTGGCCTGCGCCCGGCATCCCGGTGGGCTGCTGGGCGGCCTGCCCGACTGGACGCTCGCCCGCCTCTACCGGCTTCTGCCCGTCGCCATGATGAGTGCCCTGCCGCTCGGCCTGCTCGCCGGGGCGGGGGCGGAGAGGCTGGTCGGCAACATGCTGCTGCTGCGCTACGACCTGAACGGCCCTGCCTGGTCCCTCCAGGTGGAGATGGTGGCGAGCCTCGGCCTCTTCCTCGTGCACCGGGCGGTGGGCGGGCGGGCAGGGGGGCTCGCCATCGCCCTCGCGCTTTCGGTCCTGGCGCTGCCGCTGCTGCGCGGCCCGCTGCCGATGGCGGTCTATTTCCCCGTCTTCCTTGCCGGCGCCTTGATCGGCGCCATGCCGCCCCTGCTGTGGCGTGGCCCGGCCCCGGCCCCGATCCTGGCCCTGGGGCTCGCCGCGCTGCTGCTGGGCAGCCTCCTTCTCGGCCATGGCGGCCCCGGCCGGGCGGCGGAGTCGCTCGGCGCCGTGCTGGTGGTGGCCTGGGTCGCCTGGCGGCGCCCCGCCTGGCTGCTGCGGCCGGCGCTGCTGTTCCTCGGCCGCATCAGCTACCCTTTCTATCTCTCCCACACCCTCGGCCTCGCCCTGGCCGCGCCGCTGGTGGCACGCGCGGGCGATATCGGCCCCGCCGCCCAGATTGGCCTCTTCGCCCTTCTCTCCCTCGCCATCGCCCTGCCGCTCGCCTGGCTGCTGCATGTCGCGGTGGAGGCGCCGCTGATGCGGGCCCGGCCGCGCCTGCCCGCGCCGCGGGTCGAACATATAGCTTCCTAGCTATCCCCGCCCGGTCTAGCCTGCGCCGATGCGGGACGGCTCAACCCTTGCGCATACCCAGTGGCGCCTCGGCCTGACCATCGCGCAGATTGCGCGGCGGTGGCGCGGGCGGCTCGACGCGCGCATCGCTGATTTCGGCCTTACCGAGGCGCGCTGGCTGGCGCTGCTCACCCTCTCCCGCTACGGCGACGGGCTGACCCAGAAGGATCTGGCCAACCGGCTGCTGATCGAGGGGCCGACCCTGGTCCGCACTCTGGATTGGCTGGAAGGCGAGGGGCTGGTGGAGCGCCGCAGCTCCGCCCAGGACCGCCGTGCCAAGACCCTGCACCTGACCGAACGCGCCGGCCCGCTCATCCAGCGCATCGAGGCCGCGGCGACCATCGTCCGCGCCGAGATCCTCGCCGACATCCCGGAGGACGACCTGGCCGCCTGCCTCGCCGTGCTGGAGCGCGTGGCGACCGGCCTCGCTACGCCCCCGGCCGGCGGCTGACACCCACCACCGCCTCGTTCCGCCGCAGCGGCGGCAGGGTCCAGGGCGGATCATAGAACCAGTCGAAGGCCTCGCCCCCGGCCTGCCACGGACCGGCGGCGAGCGCCGCCAGCAGCCTCGCCCGCGCGGCGGCCGCGGCCTCGGCATCCGGAACTCCGGGATAGCGCAGCACGGCAACCCGCTCGCCCGGCACGGTGCGGATGGTGACGCGTGCATCCTCCGGCACCGGCGCTGCCGCCGCGTCCGGGATATCGGCCGGCAGGAAGAAGCGGATCACCCATCCGCCCGGCGCCGCTGCCTGGCCGACCGGTGCGGTCATGGCGATCCGCTCCGGCGCCTAGGTGACGGAGGATTGGGCGACGGGGGCCGTCATGGCGATTCGCGCCTGCCCCCGGTTGCCGCCGAAGATGTAGCGGGCGAGGCGGCGGAACCCCTCCTGCCGCGCCGCCGCCTCGCCCTCGGCGGCAACCAGGGTCTCGGCCACGATGCGCGGCGCGTAGTCGCGGATCTCGACCTCGCCCATCCGCTCCACCAGGGTGAAGCGCGGCTCCTCCGTCCCCGACCTCACGCCGAAGACCGAGCAGGCGCCGAGCAGCAGTCCCGAAGCCAGGGAGAGCAGGCGGCCGAACATGGGCAGGATCCCCTCATCATGCCCTGGAAATAGGCGGCGCCACGGCGCGCGCCAGCGGCACCACTACTCCACCCGCAGCGCCGCCCCCGCCGCCAGCGGCGCCAGCGGCAGGGCGGCGGCCAGCAATGCGCCGAGCAGCAGGAGGTAGGGCCGCGCCGGGAGGCCCGCCGCCGCCGCCTCGATCCCGGCGGCGCCGAAGATGACGGCCGGGATCGCCAGCGGCAGCACCAGCAGCGGCAGCAGCACGCCGCCGCGCCGGGCGCCGAGCGTCAACGCCGCCCCCGCGGTGCCGAGCAGGGAGAGGAACCCCGTCGCCAGGCCGAGCGCCGCCATCGCCGCCGGCCAGGCCTCCGGCGCCAGGTTCAGCATGGCGCCGGCGATGGGCGTCGCCACCAGCAGCGGCAGCCCCGTCACCAGCCAATGCGCCAGCGCCTTGGCCAGCGCCACCGCCGCCGCGCCGAGGCCGGAGAGCAGCAGCTGGTCGAGCGTCCCGTCCTCGGCATCCGCCCCGAACAGCCGGTCGAGCGGCAGCAGCGCCGCCAGCAGGGCCGAGGCCAGCAGCGCCCCGGGCGCCAGCCGCGCCAGCGCCTCCGGCGCCGGGCCGATGCCGAAGGGGAAGAGCGCCGCGACAAGGACGAAGAACAGCACCGCCGCCAGCGAGTCGGCCGGATGCCGCAGCGCCAGCCGCAGCTCCCGCGCCAGCAGCGCGCCCCAGGCCCTCACAGCCGCAGCTCCCGCGCGCCGGGGAGGGGGAGGGGCAGGTGGGTCGCCGCCAGCACCATCCCGCCCGCCGCGCGATGCGCGGCCAGCAGCCCGCCCAGCCGCCCGATCGAGGCCGCATCCAGCCCGACCGTCGGCTCGTCCAGCAGCCAGAGCGGCGCCGGGCCGAGCGCCAGCCGCGCCAGCGCCAGCCGCCGCTTCTGCCCGGAGGAGAGCACCCGCGCCGGCAATTCGGCGAGCGGCAGCAGGCCGAGCGACTCGAGCGCCCCTTCCACCGCGCCGCCCCAGAGCCGGGCGAAGAAGGCCAGGTTCTCCCGCGCCGTCAGCGCCGGCTTCAGCGCATCGGCATGGGAGAGGTAGCGCAGCCGCGCGGCATGGGCCGCACGGTCGGCCAGCGCATCCTGTCCATCCCAGAGCAGCCGCCCCTCTGCCGGGGCCAGCAACCCTGCCAGCAACCGCAACAGCGTCGATTTCCCGGCGCCATTCTCGCCCACCAGCAACAGGGCGCCGCACGGCTCCAGGGTGAAGGACAGGCCCGCGAAGACCACCCGCTCACCCCGCGCGCAGGCCAGGTTTTCCGCTTGCAGCATGGCCAGTTGCGAATCCTTCTCATCTGGCCTTGACAACCGCGCGGGCCATGGACCAGCCCGCGGCAGCGTGGTTAAAACCGGCAGCCCCGCATCGCAGCATAGTCGATGCGGTTTAAGGAAAAAGGGCCCCCGGACCATGCGCATGATCGGGCAGGACAGCCTGAAAACCCGCCGCACCCTCGAGGTGGACGGCAAGACCTACCATTACTTCAGCCTGCCCGAGGCGGCCCGCTCGATCGGCGACATCGCGCGCCTGCCCTACAGCCTGAAGGTGCTGCTCGAGAACATCCTCCGCTACGAGGATGGCCGCAGCTACACGGTGGATGACGCCAAGTCGATCGCCGGCTGGCTCCCCTCCGGCCATTCCGACAAGGAAGTTCCGTTCCGCCCCTCGCGCATCCTGATGCAGGATTTCACCGGCGTCCCCGCGGTGGTGGATCTCGCCGCGATGCGCGACGGCATCATCGCCCTCGGTGGCGACCCGCGGAAGGTGAACCCGCTCGTCCCCGTCGACCTCGTCATCGACCACTCGGTCATGGTGGATGTCTCCGGCACGCCGCAGGCGCTGCAGCGAAATGTCGACATCGAGTTCCAGCGCAACGGCGAGCGCTACGAGTTCCTCCGCTGGGGCCAGGCCGCCTTCGACAATTTCCGCGTCGTCCCGCCCGGCACCGGCATCTGCCACCAGGTGAATCTCGAATACCTCGCCCAGGTCGCCTGGACCTCGCAGGATATCGGCGACACCTATGTCTATCCCGACAGCTGCTACGGCACCGACAGCCACACGACGATGGTCAACGGCCTCGGCGTGCTCGGCTGGGGCGTCGGCGGCATCGAGGCGGAGGCGGCCATGCTCGGCCAGCCGATCGCCATGCTCATCCCGGATGTCATCGGCTTCAAGCTGACCGGCAAGCTGCGCGAGGGCGTCACCGCGACCGACCTCGTGCTGACCGTGACGCAGATGCTCCGCAAGAAGGGCGTCGTCGGCAAGTTCGTCGAGTTCTTCGGCCCCGGCCTCGACGATCTGCCGCTCGCCGACCGCGCCACCATCGGCAACATGGCCCCGGAATACGGCGCGACCTGCGGCTTCTTCCCGGTCGATGCGGTGACCATCGGCTATCTCCGCCTTTCGGGGCGCGAGGAGCACCGGATCAAGCTGGTCGAGGCCTATGCCAAGGCCCAGGGCATGTGGCGCGACAGCAGCTCGCCCGACCCGGTCTTCACCGACACGCTCGAGCTCGACATGGCGACGGTCGAGCCCTCGCTCGCCGGGCCGAAGCGGCCGCAGGACCGCGTGGCGCTGTCCAACGCCGCGACGAGCTTCGCCAAGGATCTCGCCGCCGGCACCATGGGCGTGCCGGGTGACGAGGCGACGAAGCGCGTGCCGGTCGAGGGCGCCAACTACGATCTCGGCCATGGCGATGTCGTCATCGCCGCGATCACCAGCTGCACCAACACCTCGAACCCCTATGTGATGGTCGCCGCCGGCCTCGTCGCCCGCAAGGCGCGCGAGAAGGGCCTGGCGCCGAAGCCCTGGGTGAAGACCTCGCTCGCCCCGGGCAGCCAGGTGGTCACCGAGTATTTCGAGAAGTCCGGCCTGCAGGCGGATCTCGACGCCATCGGCTTCCAGACCGTCGGCTATGGCTGCACCACCTGCATCGGCAACTCCGGCCCGCTGCCGGACCCGATCGTGGACGCCATCGAGAACAACAAGCTGGTCGCCGCCTCGGTGCTGTCGGGCAACCGCAACTTCGAGGGCCGCGTGCATGCCAATGTGCGCGCCAACTACCTGGCCTCGCCGCCGCTCGTCGTCGCCTATGCGCTGGCCGGCACCATCACCAAGGACATCACCAAGGAGCCGATCGGCACCGGCAGCGATGGCCAGCCGGTCTACCTCAAGGACATCTGGCCGACGCAGAAGGAGGTGAACGACACCGTCCATGCCTGCGTGACGCGCGAGATGTTCCAGGGGCGCTACGGCGACGTGTTCAAGGGCCCGGAGCAGTGGCAGGCCATCCGCGTCGATGCGGACAGCGACACCTATCGCTGGAACAGCGGCTCCACCTACGTGCAGAACCCGCCCTATTTCGAGGGCATGTCGGCCGACATCAAGCCGGTGACCTCGGTCCATGGCGCGCGGGTGCTGGCCGAGTTGGCCGACAGCATCACCACCGACCACATCTCGCCCGCGGGCAACATCCGCAAGGCGAGCCCGGCCGGCGAGTATCTGGTGGAGCACCAGGTCCGGCAGGACGACTTCAACAGCTACGGCGCCCGCCGCGGCAACCATGAGGTCATGATGCGGGGCACCTTCGCCAATATCCGCATCAAGAACGAGATGGTCCCCGGCACCGAGGGCGGCATCAGCAAGCACTACCCCTCGGGCGATGTCGCGCCGATCTACAACGTGGCGATGCGCTACAAGGCCGAGGGCGTGCCGCTGGTGGTCTTCGGCGGCAAGGAATACGGCACCGGCTCCTCGCGCGACTGGGCGGCGAAGGGCACCTTCCTGCTCGGCGTGAAGGCCGTCATCGCCGAGAGCTTCGAGCGCATCCACCGCTCGAACCTGGTCGGCATGGGCGTCCTCCCGCTCGTCTTCATGAATGGCGAGGACCGCAAGTCCCTCGGCATCCAGGGCGACGAGGTGATCGACATCCTCGGCCTCGAGCAGCTCTCGCCGCGCCAGACGCTGGAGCTGGTCATCCGCCGCGCCGACGGCACCGAGACCCGCACCAAGGTCCTCAGCCGCATCGATACCGCAGATGAGGTCGAGTACTACAAGAACGGCGGCATCCTGCACTACGTGCTGCGCGGGATGGCGAAGGCGGCCTAAGCCTCGCTTCGCAAGGCCGAGAGGGAAGGGGGCGCGGTCCGCGGGGGCCGCGCCCTTTTCCTTGCGCGGATGCGGGCCTAGCCTTTCGCCGCGCGGCCCGCAGAGGCCGCAGGAGGAACGCCATGACCGAGACCAAAGCCACGCGCCGCACCATGCTGGCCGCCGCTGGCAGCCTGCTCGCCGCCCCGGCCCTCGCCCAGACCGTCCCCTATTCCGCCGGCACGGAGAAGCCCAAGCTCCAGGCTCCGCCCAACGCGACCGACTGCCACTTCCACATCTACGACGACAAATACCCGCCCGCGCCCGGCGGCCTGCCCGCGCCCAACGCCTCGCCCGACGACTACCGCGCGCTCCAGCGCCGCATCGGCACCACGCGCGGCGTCGTTGTCCAGCCCTCGCTCTACGGCACCGACAACCGGCCGACGCTGGAGGGGATGGCCGCGCTCGGCCCGAATTTCCGCGGTGTTGCCGTCGTCAACGACAAGGTCGAGGATGCCGAGCTTGCCCGCCTGCATGCCGCCGGTATCCGCGGCATCCGCTTCAACCTGGCGCAGGCCGGCGCCACGACGCCCAAGATGATGGAGCCGCTGGCCCGCCGCATCAAACCGATGGGCTGGCACATCCAGATCAACGCCCCGGCATCGGTCATCATGGCCCAGCGGGAGCTGTTCCAGCGCATCGACGCCACCCTGGTCTTTGACCACCTCGCCCATGTCCCGCAGCCTGCCGGCACGAGCGACCCGACCTTCGCCTTCGTCAAGTCGTTGCTGGAAAAGGGCAATGTCTGGATGAAGCTGTCCGGCGCCTATGCCGACACCAGGTCCGGCCCGCCCGCCTATGCCGACAGCAGCGCCGTGGCCCGCGCCTTCGCCCAGATCGCGCCCGACAGGATGGTCTGGGGCAGCGACTGGCCGCACCCGACCGAGAAGCCCGACAACAAGCCGGACGACGCCGTCCTCTTCGACCTGCTCGCCGGCTGGGTGCCGGACGCGGCGGTGCGCCAACGCGTCCTCGTCGACAACCCGGCCCGGCTCTACGACTTCCCACGCTCTTGAACGAAAAAAGGGAGCCTCACGGCTCCCTTCCTTCGCGCCTTCCGCGGCTTTGCCGCGGAAGGATGCCGAAACGCTGCTCGCCAGGCACCCTTAACGGGGCCCCCGCGGCAACGCGCAGCGTTGTCGTGGGGATTTAGCGGTCGTCCATCGCCGCGCCGATCTCGGCGCGCAGCTCGTCCTCGAGGCTCGGCTCCTCCTCGCGGGTGATCTCCTCGCCGCGGGCCTGGCGCTCGGCCTCCTCGAGGCTGCGGGCGACGTTCACCGTCACCGGGATATGCACCTCCGGGTGCAGCTCGACGCGCACCTTGGTGAGCCCCAGCGTCTTGATCGGCTGCTCCAGCAGCACCTGGCTGCGCGAGACGGTGAGGCCACCCTCCTTGCAGAGATCGGCGATGTCGCGCGCCGAGACGCTGCCATAGAGGCCGCCGCTCTCGCCCGCCTGACGGATGATGGTGACGGTGAGGCCGTCCATCCGCTCGGCCACGCGCTCGGCCTCCTCGCGGCGCTTCAGGTTCTGCGCCTCGAGCTGGGCGCGCTGCGACTCGAACTTCTCCAGGTTGGACTTGTTCGCGCGGATCGCCTTGCCGAGGGGCAGGAGGAAGTTGCGGGCGTAGCCCGGCTTCACCTTCACCACCTCGCCCATCTGGCCGAGCTTCTCGACCCGCTGCATCAGGATGATTTCGATCATGGGTAACGTCTCTCGTCAGCTGTTGCGCGGCGCCTGGCGCCGCCGGATTTGGTCGTAGAGGCCGAGGCCGACGAGGCCGGGGCCCATGATTTGCAGGAAGAGCAGCAGCAGCAGGTAGAAGCCCGCCAGCATCAGCCCCCCGCCGCGACGCCCGCGCAGCCGCGCATGCACGCCGGCGCAGCCCTGCAGGAAGAGCGGCACCAGCAGCATCAGCAGGGCGGAGAGCGCGATGGCATCTCCATCCTCCGGCGCCGCCAGGAAGAAGCCCGCGGCGATGGCCGGCAGTGGCAGGTACCAGCCTGGCAGCCGCACCGCGCTCCAGGGCAGGGGCGGCACGGCCAGCAGCCCGCGCCGCGCCAGGAAGCGCTCCGCCCCCGCCGCATTGCCGAGCAGGGCGAGGCTGGCCCAGAAGCCGATCGCTGCCGCCTTCACCCGCACCAGCTCCGCCACCAGCATCTCCTGCGCCGGCAGGCCGAGCCGAGCGAGGGCGATCTCCACGGCACGGCGCATCGCCGGCTCCAGCCCGCCATCATCGGCGAGGAAGAGCGCGGCGCCGAGCAACACCGAGAGCGGCCAGAGCCCGAGCAGCGCCAGCGGCAGGGAGAGGCTGACGCCTCCGTCCCGCAACGCCGCCAGCAACAGCAGGGGCACCGGCAGGCCAAAGAGCATCAGGAAGACCAGCAGCGGCAGGCCGCCGCCGACCAGCGCGATCAGCAGGGTCGCCAGCAGCGAGGCCACCACCGCGCTGCCCACGCCGAAGCCGAGGCCCGCCGCAAAGAGCGGGAAGGGCGCCAGCCAGAACAGCATGGTCCCGCCGGGCAGGCCACGGAAGGCCCACATGGCGCCGACCACGGCGGCCAGGGCCGCTGCGACCGATGCCATGAGTGCTGTGCTACCCTGGCCAGATGGTGCTGTCGCCGTCACCGTCGCCACGCCTCACTACCCCGGGCCCCGCCTGCCTCAGTCGTTGATGACGTAGGGCAGAAGGGCGAGGAACCGGGCGCGCTTGATGGCATTGGCCAGCTCGCGCTGCTTCTTCGCGGAGACCGCGGTGATACGGCTCGGCACGATCTTGCCGCGCTCAGAGAGGAAGCGGCTCAGCAGGCGCACGTCCTTGTAGTCGATCTTCGGCGCGTTCGGGCCGGAGAAGGGGCAGGACTTGCGGCGCCGGTAGAAGGGCCGGCGGGCACCGACGGCCGGGCGGCGCGCGGCCGGCGTCATGTCGGAAGCGGGGATCTCGTCGGACATGGTTTACTCCTCGCCGCCCATGGAGGGATCGGCCATCTCGTCACGCGGGCGGGCACGGAATTCCTCGCGCTCGTCACCGCGCTCGCGGCGGCCGCTGCTGAAGCGGCCCGGCGGACGGGGGCCACGGAAGCCACGGTCGCGCTCACGCTCCTCGCCGCGGCGGGTCAGGATGGCGGAGGGCGCCTCGTCGATCGCCTCGACGCGCAGGGTCATGACGCGCAGCACGTCCTCGTTGAGGCCCAGCTGGCGCTCCGCTTCCTGCATCGCTGCCGGGACGGCGTCGATGCCGAGGAGCATGTAATGCCCCTTGCGGTTCTTCTTGATGCGGTAGGCGAGGCCACGGAGGCCCCAGTATTCCCGCTTCTTCACCTCGCCGCCCTGTTCGGCGACGATGGTGGCGACCAGCTCGGCGATCGTCTCGACCTGCTGCTGCGTGACGTCGTTGCGTGCGATGAACACGCTTTCATATAGCGGCATATATACCCCTCTGGCTGTCTCAGCCCGAGGCGACAGGCGGGATGCCGGGCGCACAAATGGGCATAGCCGCGCGCGATGCCTCCGCGGCGGCAGGGAAGCGGGGCGTAAAGCACGCCGCCCCGCCATAAGCAAGGGCTGACTTACCCCTTCTGCACGCCCCAGAAGGTGGGGAAGCCTTTCGCCACCCCGGTGATGTTCGTCCGGTAGGCCGTCGGCTGGATGTACTGGCCGAGCGGGATGCTGGGCACGTCCCGCATCGCCTGCACCTGCATCTCGCGGCAGGCGGCCTGCTGGCCGGCCAGGTCCGGCGCGGCGAACCAGGCGTCGCGCAGCTGCTCCAGCCGCTCGCTCACGCACCAGCCGGGCCAGGCCCCGGTTTCGGCGCCATTGCCGCGGATGGCGTAGTGGCTCGCCGGGTCCATGTGGTCGGCGCCCTCCCAGCTGGTGTTGAGGCAGCTCCAGCCGCCCTGCGCCACCGGGCCACGGTTGTTGCGCCGCTGCAGCATGGTGCCCCAGTCTGTTGCGATATAGTCGACATTCAGGCCGATCTTGCCCATCGCATCCGCCGCCACCTCGCCGATGGCTTTGAGGTGGGAGTAGTCGGTGGCGACCAGCATGGCGACCTTCTCACCGTTGTAGCCGGCCTGCTGCAGCAGGCGCCGCGCTTTCCCGTAGTCGCGCGGCCCCTTCAGCGGCTCGAGCCCGGCCTCGCTCGCCATCGGCGTGCCCGGGCAGAAGATGCCGTGCGGCAGGTTGTAGGAGGCCGGGTTGTCGCCGACGATCGCCTGCATGAAGGAGGCCTGGTCGAAGGCATGCAGCAGCGCCTGCCGCGCCTCCGGCTTGTCGAAGGGCGGCTGCAGGTGGTTCGGCCGCATCATGCAGACGGTGCCCGTCGGGTTCGTCACCTCGATGCGGATGCGCCGGTCGCGCTGCAGCAGCGGCATCAGGTCGTGGGTCGGGTTCTCCCACCAGTCCTGCTCGGCACGCTGGATCGCCGCCACCTTGGTCGCCGCATCGGGGATGGTGGTCCACTCCACGCGGTCGAGAAGCACCACCTTCGGCCCGGCATTCCAGCTCATCCGCGCGCCCTCGCGCGGCACGTACTGCTCGAATTTGGCATAGACGTTGCGCGAGCCGGCCACCCGCTCATCGGCCAGGAAGCGGAAGGGCCCGCTGCCCACCATCTCGGTGATCTGCTTGAAGGGGTCGGTATTGGCCAGCCGCTCCGGCATCATCGCCGGCATGGGCGAGCTCACCTTGCCGAGCGTCTCCGGCAGCAGCGGGAAGGGGCGGGAGAGGCGGAAGCGGATGGTCCGGTCATCCGGCGCCGAGAGCTCCTCCGTCGCCGCCATCAGCGCCCCGCCCAGCGCATCCCGCTTGGCCCAGCGGCGGATGCTGGCGACGCAGTCCCGCGCCAGCACCCGCTCGCCATCATGCCAGAGCAGGCCCTGCCGCAGCGTCAGCGTCCAGAGCCTGCCGTCATTCTCGACGACATGCCCCTCCACCATCTGCGGCGAGGCCTTGAAGCTGCTGTCCTGCCCGTAGAGCGTGTCGAAGACCATGTGCCCATGGCCGCGCGTGACATAGGCCGTGGTCCAGTGCGGATCGAGGAAGGCGAGGTCGATCTGCGGCAGGAATTTCAGCACGCGCGAGCCCTGCGCGGCCGCAAGGCGCGGCATGGCGAGCGGCGCGCCGAGGCTGGCGGCGCCGGCCAGCAGGCTGCGTCGGTTCAGGCGGATATCCATGGCTCTGTGCCCCTTGGCGGTGGCGTGCGGCCCGGCGTCGTTCCCCGGCCGGAGGCTAGGCCATCGCGGCCAGGAGTGGAACGAGGGAGGGCGAGGAAATTCCGGTGCCGCCCCGCTATGGCGGCGGCGCCCGGCGCCAGGCCGCGTGGAGGGTCAGGCCGTTCGGCGTGCGCGGGTTGCTGAACGCGAGCTCGGTCGCAGTCAGCCGGTTGATGATCCGCCGCTGCGGGGCATCGCCCAGCAGATTCGCATAGGTGCTGCCCTCAAGCCGCAGCCAGAGGGAACGGCCGGCCTCATCGACGGTATAGGTCCCGTAATAGGCAATGGAATCCCGGACGACAGCCATGGCCTCCTCGGGCGTCGCCCGGGCACGGTCGTTCGCCGCCAGGCGCGGCAGTTCGGCCCGCGACTGGAACAGGCTGAAATGGCCGTCGCGGGCGAACATCATGACACCCTTCGGGTTCGGGCCGAAGGGCTCGCCCCGGGTGCCGTCCTCCCGCTGGCTTGTCGCCGAGACCAGGGTCCAGGTGCCGAGGATCCCATCGCCGAGCGTTGCCGCCTGCGCCGCGGCGCGCCTCCCTGGCAGGCAGGACAAGGCCAGCATCATCGCCCCGGGCAGGGCCAGGCCGGTCCGGCGAAACATGCAATCCTCCTTCCAGGAACTCCGCATCGCGCCCCAGGGCGGGATCCGTGCGGTCTCGTCCAGCAGACCAGGGCTGACAAACATCCCCCATCCGCATTATGCAGCGCGGCCAATTCCTCTTGAGCCGGAACGGTGAACCGCCCTTGCAACGCCTCCCCAGACTCTCCCTCCTCCTGCTGCTCACCGCCTGCGGTCCCGACTACTCTCCGGACACCTACGCCACGCGCGCCGTCCAGCAGGCCAACAAGGTGGAGCAGGGGATGGTCGTCGGCCGGCGCGAGGTGAGCGTCACCGCCGAGGGCAGCACCGGCGCCGCGACCGGTGCCGCCGCCGGCGGCGTGCTCGGGGCGCAGACGCCGGGCGGCGGCATCGGCTCGGCGCTGGGCGGCGTCGGCGGCGCGCTGATCGGCGGCCTCATCGGCACCACCGCCGAGCATGTGGCGGGCGACACCAAGGCCTTTGAATATGTCGTCCGCACCGGCAAGAGCGAGCTGATCTCGGTGACGCAGCGCGACCAGACGCCGCTCGTCGTCGGCCAGCGCGTGCTGGTCATCACCGGCAACCAGGCCCGCATCGTCCCCGACTACACGACGGAGCCGCCGGCGAGCCCGGCCGCCGCCGCCGCCCAGGGCCCCATCCCGGGGACCACGCCACCCCCCGCCCAGCCCGTCGCCCCCACCACCACACCCTCCGCCACGGGCGTCGGCATGCCCCCTGCGCCGGCGCCGCCCGTGGTGGTCCCGCCGCCCCCGCCACCCGGCGGTGAGGCCCCCGCCGCGCCGCCCCAGGCCGGGCTCCCCCCCGGCACCTCGGCGGCGGTGCAGAATGCCCTTGGCTATCAGCTGCCTCCGGTCGCCGAGAGCGTCGCCCGCAGCGCCGCCGCCCCCTGACCCCATCGGCCGGGCGATTGACACCGCCCGGGCTGCCCGCTAGGGCCGCCCGCCAAACCCGCTGAGGAACCGTCCATGGCAATGGCCTTCGTCTTCCCTGGCCAGGGCAGCCAGGCCCCCGGTATGGGCCGCGACCTGGCCGCCGCCTTCCCCGCCGCCCGCGAAGTGTTCCAGGAAGTGGACGAGGCGCTGAAGCAGCACCTCTCCCGCCTGATGTTCGAGGGCCCGGCCGAGGAGCTCACCCTCACCGCCAATGCCCAGCCGGCGCTGATGGCGCATTCCGTCGCCGTGCTCCGCGTGCTGCAGGGGGAGGGGGGCTTCGAGCTCCCGGCCCGGGTCGCCCTGGTCGCCGGCCATTCGCTCGGCGAGTACAGCGCGCTCACCGCCGCCGGGGCCTTCGACCTGGCCACCGCCGCCCGCCTGCTCCGCCTCCGGGGCGAGGCCATGCAGCGGGCGACGCCGCCCGGCACCGGCGCCATGGCCGCGCTGCTCGGCGCCGAGCTCGCCCAGGCCCAGGCCATCTGCGACGCCGCGAAGGCCGACCCGGAGACCGGGGCGGAGGAGGTGGTCGAGATCGCCAACGACAATGGCGGCGGCCAGGTGGTGATCTCCGGCGCCAAGCCGGCGGTCGAGCGCGCCATCGCCGCCGCCCCCGGCCTTGGGGTGAAGCGCGCCCTGCCGCTGCCGGTCTCGGCGCCCTTCCATTGCGCGCTGATGGCGCCGGCCGCCGATGCCATGGCGCAGGCGCTGGCCGAGGCCCGCATCACCGCGCCCCTCGTCCCCCTCATCGCCAATGTCACCGCCGCCAAGGCGACCGACCCGGCAGAGATCCGCCGCCTGCTGGTCGAGCAGGTGACGGCGACCGTCCGCTGGCGCGACTGCGTCGCCACCATGGCGGCGATGGGCTGCGACCGCTTCGTCGAGCTTGGCGCCGGCCGCGTCCTCACCGGCCTCATGAAGCGCAACGCGCCGGAGGCCACCGCCTCCGCCATCGGCAGCCCGGCCGAGGTCGAGGCCTTCCTCAAGACCCTCTGACGGCGCCCGGAGCCGGCCCGCGGCCCTAACCCTTGATCGGAGCCCATCCATGTTCGACCTGACCGGCCGCGTCGCCCTCGTCACCGGCGCGACGGGCGGCATCGGCGCCGCCACCGCCCGTGCCCTCCATGCCCGCGGCGCCAAACTGGCCCTCACCGGCCGCCGCGCCGCCGAGCTCGAGGCCCTGGCGGCCGAGCTGGGCGGGGAGGCGGTGCTGGTCGCCCCCGCCGACCTGGCCGACCCGGCGGCGCCCGCCGCGCTGGTCGAGCAGGTGGAGGGCAAGCTCGGCAGCCTCGACATCCTGGTGAACAATGCCGGCTTCACCCGCGACATGCTGGCGCTGCGCATGGGCGATGCCGACTGGGCCGCGGTGCTCGATGTGGACCTCACCGCCCCCTTCCGCCTCGCCCGCGCGGCGCTGCGGGGGATGATGAAGCGCCGGCATGGCCGCATCGTCTCCATCGCCTCGATCGTCGGCGTCACCGGCAATGCCGGCCAGGCCAATTACGCGGCGGCCAAGGCCGGGCTGATCGGCATGAGCAAGTCGCTGGCGCAGGAGGTGGCGACGCGCGGCGTGACGGTGAACGTCGTTGCCCCGGGCTTCGTGAAGACGGCGATGACCGATGCGCTGCCCGAGGCCGCCCGCACCAAGCTGCTCGAGCGCATCCCCGCCGGCCGCATGGGCACGCCGGAGGATATCGGTGCCGCCGTCGTCTACCTCGCCAGCGCCGAGGCTGCCTGGGTCACCGGCCAGACGCTGCACGTCAATGGCGGCATGGCGATGATCTAGCGCCCAGGGCGCCGCCCCCGCGGCGCCCCGGATGCAGGGCGGCACGCTGCCTCCCATCGCTTTTTGTTGCACCATCGCCGCCGCAACCCGAGACTGCCCTGGCCGCTTCAGCCCCAGCAGCCCGAGGCAGCCATGGTGCGCTTGGTCCAGCCGCGATTCGCCCCTGATTCCCTGGTCGGCCCCTGGCCGGAAGGTCCCTGGTGGCTGTTCGGCGCCGCGGCGCTGGCGGCCCCCTTCGCCGTGCTCGGCCAGGGGGCCGACCTGCACCTTGCCGTGGTGGCCTGCCTCGCCTGCCTGGCCTCGCCCCCGGCGGCGATCGAGGCGGTGCTCGGCGTCGCGCGCCTCGCCCAATTGGCTGCCCCGCCGCGCTGAAGCAGGCCGCTTTGCTGCGCTGCGGCATCCGCTTCGGCCACCGCAAAGGCGCCAAAGGGACTTGCCAGCGCCGCCAACACCGCCTACGCCCCCCTCCGGGTTCCGAGTTGCCACCCACCCGCCCCAGGCTGGCGCCAGCGTGGCGTGCCGGGATTCCGGGCATGGGCCGGCAACCATTGGGGCATGGCTGCTGAACTGGAGATTGGCACGCGATGAGCGAGACCGCCGAGAAGGTTAAGAAGATCGTCGTCGAGCACCTCGGCGTGGATGAGGCCAAGGTGACCGAGGACGCCTCCTTCATTGACGACCTGGGCGCCGACAGCCTCGACACCGTCGAGCTGGTCATGGCCTTCGAGGAGGCCTTCGGCGTCGAGATCCCGGACGACGCGGCCGAGAAGATCACGACTGTGAAGGACGCCATCGCCTATATCGACGGGCAGAAGGGCTAAGGCCCGATTGACCTAAGGAGAGGTTGAGCGTGTTCGCACAGAGTGCCGCGCCGCGGCGGGTTGTCGTCACCGGCATGGGGATCGCGTGCCCGCTCGGCCTCGGCGTCGAGCGGGTCTGGAAGCGCCTGGTCGAGGGCGAAAGCGGCATCGCCGCCATCCAGTCCTTCGACGTGAAGGACCTGCCGGCCAAGATCGCCGGCCAGGTTCCGGTCGGGGCGAAGGCCGAGGGCAAGCTCGACCTCGCCGAATGGATCCCGGTCAAGGACCAGAAGAAGATGGACCGCTTCATCCAGCTCGCCGTCGTGGCGGCGGTGGAAGCGGTCGAGGATTCCGGCTGGATGCCGGAGGACGAGGAGAGCCGCTGCGCCACCGGCGTGATGATCGGCTCCGGCATCGGCGGCCTCACCACCATCTATGAGAGCTCGCAGCTCATCGCCCAGGGCAAGCACAAGCGGGTCTCGCCCTTCTTCATCCCGAGCGCGCTGATCAACCTCGCCTCCGGCCATGTCTCCATTCGCTACGGCTTCAAGGGGCCGAACCATGCGGTGGTCACGGCCTGCGCGACGGGCGTGCACGCCCTCGGCGACGCCGCCCGGCTGATCGCCTTCGGCGATGCCGATGTCATGGTCGCCGGCGGGGCCGAGGCCGCGGTCAGCGAGATCGGCATGGCCGGCTTCTGCGCCTCCCGTGCCCTCTCCACCGGCTATAACGACACGCCCGCCGAGGCCTCCCGCCCCTGGGACGAGGGCCGCGACGGCTTCGTCATGGGCGAGGGCGCCGGCGTCGTCGTGCTCGAGGAGTACGAGCACGCCAAGCGGCGCGGCGCGAAGATCTATGCCGAGGTCATCGGCTACGGCATGTCGGGCGACGCCCACCACATCACCGCCCCTTCCGATACCGGCGACGGCGCCTACCGCTCCATGCGCTCCGCGCTGAAGAGCGCCGGCGTCACGCCGGGCGAGGTGCAGTACGTCAATGCCCACGGCACCTCGACGCCGCTCGGCGACGACCTGGAACTCGGCGCGGTGGAACGCCTCTGGGGCGATGACGGCAAGACGCTCGCCATGTCCTCGACCAAGTCGGCGATCGGCCACCTGCTGGGCGCCGCCGGCGCGGTGGAGGGTATCTTCTCGATCCTCGCCATCCGCGACGGCGTGGCCCCGCCGACGCTGAACCTCGAGAAGGCCTCGAAGGAGAGCCCGATCGACCGCGTCGCCAAGGTGGCGCAGGAGCGGAAGATCGATGTGGCGCTGTCGAACAGCTTCGGCTTCGGCGGCACCAACGCCAGCATCGTCTTCCGCGCGGCGCCCTGAGGCGGTTCCTCCGCTTTGCCGGGGCGGCGCTCGCCGCCCTGGCCCTGCTGGCCGCGGCGGGCGCGGGCTGGGCCTTCCATCTCTACCGCGCCCCTGGCCCGCTGGTTGAGCAGGCCCAGCTCGTCATCCCCCGGGGCGGGACGGAGGCCATCGCCGCCGCCCTCGACCGGGCCGGCGTCATCACCGATCCGCGCCTCTTCGCCCTGGCCGCGCTGGCGACGCGGGGCGAGGGGCCGATCCGCGCGGCCGAATTCGCCTTCCCGCCCGGCGCCTCGATGGAGCAGGTGCTCGGCATCCTGCGCACGGGCCGGCCGGTGCAGCGTCGCCTGACCATTCCCGAAGGCCTGACCTCCCGGCAGATCGCCGCCCTCCTCGCGCGCGCCGAGGGGCTGACCGGCGAGGCCCCGACCCTCGCCGAGGGCGCCGTCCTGCCGGAAACCTACGCCTATGCCTGGGGCGAGAGCCGCGCCGCCCTGCTGCGCCGTGCCGAGGCGGCGATGGAGCGGGCGCTGGCCGAGGCCTGGGCGGACCGCGCGCCCAACCTTCCCCTGGCGACGCCGCGCGAGGCGCTGGTCCTCGCCAGCATCGTCGAGCGCGAGACGGCGGTGCCGGAGGAGCGCCCCCGCATCGCCGCCGTCTTCCTCAACCGGCTCCGCGCCGGCATGGCACTGCAGTCCGACCCGACCGTCGCCTATGCCGCCGCCGACGGCGCGCCGCTCGACCGTCCGCTTAGCCGGGCGGATCTGGACCGCGACCACCCCTTCAACACCTATCGCGTGAAGGGCCTCACGCCCGCCCCGATCGCGGCGCCCGGCCTCGCCGCGCTGCGCGCCGTCACCCGTCCGGCCACGACCGAGGATCTCTACTTCGTCGCCGATGGCAGCGGCGGCCACGCCTTCGCTCGGACGCTCGAGGAGCACAACCGCAACGTCGCCCGCTGGCGCGAGGTCGAGCGCCGCCGCGCGGAGGCCGCGCCCGCGCGCTGAGCCGCCGGGCCAGGCTCAGTCGATCACATCGCCCACGGCATGGATCGGCGCGCCGAGCGGCTTGCCCACCACCGGCACCACCGAAAGCACGTCGCCGGTCACCCGGAAGGGCAGCGCCACCAGGCCGCAGCCGGAGAGCGACAGGGCGGCCAGCAGCAACATCATGATCCGCATGGGTCTCAGTCCTCCAGTCATTGGCCGCCCGAACGCCCCGGCGCCGCCCGCCGTTCATCCCGGCCCATCATCCGGGGACGATCAGCCCGTCCTCCATCCGCACCACCCGGTCGCAGCGCCCGGCCAGCACCGGGTCATGGGTGATGAGCAGCAGCGTGGTGCCGAGCCGCGCCCGCAGGCCGAAGAGCAGGTCCATCACCTGCCCCCCCGTGCCACGGTCGAGATTGCCGGTGGGCTCGTCGGCCAGCAGCAGGGGCGGCTCGGCGACCGTCGCCCGGGCCAACGCCACGCGCTGCTGCTCGCCGCCCGACAGCTCGCCCGGGTAGTGCCCGAGGCGATGGCCGAGCCCGACCTCGCGCAGCGCCTCGGTGGCGCGGGCGAAGGCATCCCGCCTTCCGGCGAATTCCAGCGGCACGGCGACATTCTCGAGCGCCGTCATGGTCGGGATCAGGTGGAAGGCCTGGAACACGATTCCGATGGTCTCGCGGCGGAAGCGCGCCAGCGCATCCTCGTCCATTCCGGCCAGCACCCGGCCGGCGACGGTCAGGCTGCCCGAACTGGCCCGCTCCAGCCCCGCCAGCAGCATCAGCAGAGAGGTCTTGCCCGAGCCGGAGGGGCCGACCAGCCCCACCACCTCGCCCTTCCCGATGCTGAGATCGACCCCGCGTAGAATGTTGACCGCACCGGCCGCCCCCGCCACCCTGAAGGTCAGTTCCCTGGCGCTGATGAGCGATTCGTCCGTTGATCGGTCGTCCAGGGGTCGGGAGTGGCTTGTGATGGTGTCCATGGTGCCATGCGGGTTCCGGGATACCAGGCGATATGGGCGCAGAGGCGCGATTGGCCTAGCTCTATCGGGTATCGGAGTATTGCAGGTGCGGGCCGCGGAGCCGATCCGCCTCCTCGCGCTGGGCGACAGCCTCACCGCCGGCTATGGCCTGCCGCCGGGCGAGGGCTTCGTGCCCCGCCTGCAGGCGGCGCTCACCGCCCGCGGGCGCCAGGTCCGCATGCTCGATGCCGGGGTGTCGGGCGATACCACGGCGGGCGGCCTCGCCCGGCTGGACTGGGCAATGGCGGACCAGCCACAGGCCGCGATCGTCGAGCTTGGCGGCAATGACGGGCTGCGCGGCCTGCCGCCGGCCGAGACGCGCCGCAACCTCGCTGCCATCCTCGACCGGCTCGCCGCGCGGCGCATCCCGGTGCTGCTCACCGGCATGCTCGCCCCGCCCAATCTCGGCGCCGACTACGGCCGGGAATTCGCCGCTGTCTTCCACGATCTGGCGCGGGAGCGCCCGGACGTCATCTTCGACCCCTTCTTCCTAGAGGGCATCGCCGGCGACGCGGCTTTGAACCAGGTGGACGGCATCCATCCCAACCCACGTGGCGTAGAGCGACTGGTCGCCCGCATCCTGCCCGCGGTCGAGGCCCTGTTGGACCGAGTTCCCTCCGGCTGAGGAGTGTTCCCCGATGATCCGCCTCTTCGTCGCCCTGGCCCTGCCGCCCGCCATCAAGGACCAGCTCGCGGAGCTTTCAGGCGGCATCCCCGGCGCCCGCTGGGTGCCGCCCGAGAATTACCACCTCACCCTCCGCTTCATCGGCGAGGTGGAATCCTGGCAGGCGCAGGACGTGGACGATGCCCTGGCCAATATCCGCGCCCGGCCCTTCGAACTCTCGCTCCGCGGCCTTGGCACCTTCGAGAAGGCGGGGCGGATCAGCGCCCTCTGGGTCGGCGTCGAGAAGACCGAGGCGCTGGCCTTCCTCCAGGCCAAGGTCGAGACCGCCCTGCAGCGCGTCGGGCTGGAGCCGGAGCGCAAGCGCTTCGCCCCGCATGTGACGCTCGCCCGCACCGACCGCGCCCCGCCCGACAAGCTGATCGAGTTCGTCCAGGCGCATAACCTGTTCCGTGCCCCGCCCGTGCCGATCGAGAGCTTCACCCTCTATTCCAGCCTGCTCGGCAAGGAGCAGGCCTTCTATGTGCCCGAGGTGGAATACGCCCTGGCCGCCTGATCGACTTTTCCCGGCGTCCTGGCTAGGGTTCGGCCGGTGACACGCCGGCTGCCCTTCCTGTTGCTCTGCGCCCTGCTGCTGCAGGCGGTGCTCGCGCCGGCCCATTGCCTGGTGATGGCCGACCGCTCCGTCGCCATCGAGATCTGCACGGCGGATGGCCTCCGCACCATCCACCAGCAGCCCGATGGCACGCCCGCCGAGCCCGACCATGCCGGCGCCTGCCTCGCCTGCCATGCCCTGCCGGCCGGCGCCGCGCTCGACCCGCCCCTGCTGCCGGCCCCGGCCTGGACGCGCCTCGCCGCGCAGCCGAGGCCTGCCACGCCCGCCACCATGCCTCCGGGCATCCGCGGCCCGCCGGGCGGCGCCCGAGCACCTCCAAGCCTCTCCTGATCCGCTGCCCGCGGCCGGTCCCGGCCGCGCCTGCCCCGTCCCGGAGAGTTCCCATGCGCCCTACCGCCCTGGCGGCAGCCCTGATGGCCGCCGTCGCCCCCGCTGCCTTCGCCCCCGCCGCCTTCGCCCATGTCACCCTTGACCCGCCGCAGGCCGCGGCCGGCGCCTATCTGCGCGCCACCCTCCGCGTGCCGCATGGCTGCGCCGGCGCCGCGACGGAGCGCATCGCCCTCCGCCTGCCCGAGACTATCCTCGCCGCCCGCCCCATGCCGAAGCCTGGCTGGCGCCTGACCATCACCCGCCGCGCGCTGGAGGTGCCGGTGCCGAACGGGCATGGCGGCACCATCACCGAAGCAGTGAGCGAGATCACCTGGGAGGGCGGCCCGCTGCCCGACGAGCAGTATGACGAGTTCACCGTCATGCTCCGCACCCCCGAGGCTCCCGGCACGACGCTGCACCTGCCCGTCATCCAGGGCTGCGGCGGCGGCGCCACCGCCGCCTGGGTGGCCATCCCCGCCGCCGGGCAGCACCCTGCCGCCGGCACACTGCCCGCCCCCACCCTCCGCCTGCTGCCGGCCCCGCCGCATGCGGGCCATCATTGAGATGAGGACCCCGACCATGACCCCGACGCGCCGCGCCCTGCTCGCCCTCGCCCTGCTCGCCCCCCTCCCGGCCTTCGCTCATGGCGCGACGGTCGGCGACATCGCGGTGACCCAGCCCTGGTCCCGCGCCGCGGGCGCCAACGGCACCGGGGCCGGCTTCCTCACCATCCGCAACGGCGGCAGCCAGCCTGACCGGCTGCTCTCCGCCGCCTCGCCCATCGCCCGCAGCGTCGAGCTGCACAGCCATGTGCGCGAGGGCGATGTCATGCGGATGCGGCCGGTGGAGGGCATCCCCCTCCCGCCCGGCGCCACTGTCACCCTCCAGCCCGGCGGCCTGCATGTCATGCTGATCGGCCTGAAGGAGCCGCTGAGCCAGGGCGGCGAGGTGCCACTCACCCTCCGCTTCGAGCGCGCGGGGGAGGTGCAGGTGATGCTGCATGTCGGCGCCGCCGGCGCCCGCGGGCCGATGCACCACTGATGCGGCGGCCGGCCTGCCGCCTCCTGGCCCTCGCCGCGCTGCTGGCGCCGGGCCTTGCCGCGGCGCAGCCGGCGCTCCGCCCCGGCATCGGCGAGACCGATCCCCGCCGCCCCGTCGCCCTGGCCGAGGCGCCCTGGCGCGCCCTCGGCCGCGTTCAGCTCGAGATCGGCGGCCGCTGCACCGGCGCGCTGATCGGCCTCCGCCAGGTGCTGACGGCGGCGCATTGCCTTGTCGCCCCGCGCAGCCGCGCCCTGGTGCAGCCCGGCACCATCCATGTGCTGCTCGGCTATGACCGCGGCACGGCGCTCGGCCATGCCCGCGTGGTTGCCTACCGCATCGGCCCGGGCTTCGACCCGGCGCGGGGTGGCCCGGCGCCGGCGGATTGGGCCATCCTCACCCTGGATGCCCCGCTCGGCCTGCCCGACCGCGTGCTGCCGCTGCTGGCCACGCCGCCATCGCCGCGCACGCCGCTGATGCTCGGCGGCTACCAGCGCGACCGGCCGGAGGTGCTGCTCGCCGATACCGGCTGCCGGCTGCTCGGCCTCTCCGCCGCCGGCCCCGCCGCGATGCTGCTGCATGACTGCGCCGGCACCCGCGGCGTCAGCGGCGCGCCCCTGCTGGCGCGTGGGCCGGATGGCGGCTGGGCCGTCGCCGGCATCGCCTCGCGCAGCGCCCCCTCGGCAGCGCTCGGTGCCGCCGTCCCCGCCACCGCGGTCGCCGCAATGCTGGCGGCGGGCGAGTAGCGGCTACTCCTCGCTCTCCAGCCGGTCGATATCGGCGTCGGAGAGGCCGAAATGATGGCCGATCTCGTGGATCAGCACGTTCCGCACCAGGCCGAACAGCTCCTCCCCGGTCTCGATCCACTCCAGCAGGATCGGCTCCCGGTAGAGCAGGATCGTGTCCGGCTCCTGCGGCACGTCGAGCACGCTCTTCTGGGTCAGCGGCACGCCGCGATAGAGGCCGGTGAGCTCCCAGGGATTCTCGATCCCCAGCCCCTCCAGCGTCTCGTCATCCGGCGCATCCTCCACCATGATGGCCGTGCCGCGCACCATGTCCCGCAGGACCGCGGGGATGGCGCCGAAGGCCTGTTCGGCCAGTTCCAGGATATCCTCGAGGCTCGGCGGGGTGGTATGGCGCATGCCCTTAGCGGAGGCCGCCACGGCGCCAAGGTCAAGCAGCAAGGAAGGGGAGAGGCCGATGGTCGAGACGCTGGATGCCGCCGCCCGTGCCGCGCTGGCAAGCGAGCTGCCCGACTGGCGCCCCGTGGAGGGGCGGGACGCCATCCACCGCGAATTCCGCTTCCGCGACTTCTCGGAAGCCTGGGGCTTCATGGCCCGCGTCGCCCTGCTGGCCGAGGCGCAGGACCATCACCCGGAATGGTCGAATGTCTGGAACCGGGTCGAGATCCTGCTGACGACGCATGATGCCGGCGGCCTCTCCGCCCGCGACCTCCGCCTGGCCCATGCCATCGACGCGCTGCTGCGGTAGGGTAGCTCCGCGGAGCCTGCTTGAGGCCGGGCCGAGGCGGTACGATCAATCCGCCGCCTGCGGCATCTCCTGGGCCTGGGCCAGCAATTCGGCGAGGCTGGTCCGGCCGAGGTCGTTGAGCATCGAGGCCTCCGCCGCATCGAAGCGCTGCCGCAGCAGGGGCGGGATGCGCTGGCCGAGCGGCTCCGCCTTGGCGTTGGCCCGGTGCACCCGCAGCATCGCCTCCGGTGCCGGATGGATGGCGCGCCAGACATCGCGCAGGCTGATGGCCTCGGCGGAGCGGGTGAGGCTGGCGCCCCCCGGCCCCCGCTGCACGGAGATCAGCCCGGCGCGGGAGAGCTGCCCGGCGATGCGCCGGACCACCACCGGGTTGGTGCCGATGCTGGCGGCTAGGCGTAGGCTGGTCGCGCCACCCGGTGGGTCGCTGGCGACGATGATCAGGATGTGGAGGCCGACGGAGAACCGAGTCGCTATCATGATTTTTCATATAACAGTGCGGCCCAGCCCGGGTCGCCGGGGCACTTTCCATCGTTTCGCTGACGCCGGAGCCGTAATTTTGTGACCATTCTCCCATCAACGCCGGATATCGCCGCGGGATGCACCTTTGCGCCTGCCGAACGCACCGCCGCGGTCTGCCGGGCCGCGCAGCGTTTCTGCGGGCTGCGCGGATGGTCCGTGCTGGGCGAGATGCCGCTGCCGAATGGCCGTCGGGCGGATCTGCTGGCGCTGCTGCCCGATGGGGGCTTCGCCATCCTCGAGGTCAAGTCCTGTGCCCGGGACTTCCTGTCGGACTCAAAATGGCCTGACTACCGGGAGTATTGCGACCGGCTGTTCTTCGCGGTCGATCTCGACTTCCCGCAGGAGCTGCTGCCCGAGGATGCCGGCCTGCTCGTCGCCGATGGGCTGGAGATGGCCCAGCTGCGCGACGCCCCGCCCCATCCGCTGGCACCCGCCCGCCGCCGCGCCCTGCTGCACCGCTTCGCCATGCTGGCCGCCGACCGCCTCTCGGCCCTGACCGACCCGGCCGGCCGCGCCGAGCGCCGCGCCGCCCTCAGGGTCGAGTAGCGGATCAGGCCGGCACGCCCTCCGGGTCCCCGCTACCCGCCCGGTAGCGATGGGTGGAGGAGCCGAAGGCCACCAGCTGCCCCTCGGCATTGAAGACCTCGGTGCGGGCGAAGAAGACATTGCGCCCGCCCGTCACCACCCGCCCCTCGGCGACCAGGCGGCCGCCGATCTGCGCCTGGCCGGTGAAGCGGCAGTCGAGGTCGAGCGTCACCGCCCGCCGTACCCGCCCGGGATGGGGGCAGTAGAGGCCGGAGAAGGCCGCCGCCTGGTCGATCATCGACAGCAGCAGCCCGCCATGCACGATGCCGGAGCGGTTGGCATGGAAGGGCGCGGTCCCGCAGACCAGCCGCGCATAGCCCTCCCGCCATTCCTCCACAGCGATGCCGAGATGCGTGTGGTAGGGCGAGCCCGCCTGGGGGAATTCCGGCTGATCCATCCGGCCCTGGTGCCCGCGCCGTCCCATCCGGTCAAGTATGCCGCGTCAGGCGATCTGCAGCTCCTGCAGCGCCGCCTCCAGCTCCTGGAAGGTCGGCATGGAATGGCTCGGCGCGGTCTTGCGGCCGGCTTCCACCGCCACCTGCGGCGCATTGCCGTGCAGGTGGGCCACGAGGACGGCGCGGATCACCTCGTAGAATTTGCACTCCTCCTCGACCACGCCCTTCAGCCGCGCCGCCATCGGCCCCATCAGGCCATAGGCCAGCAGGATGCCGAGGAAGGTGCCGACCAGCGCGCCGCCGATCATGCTGCCGAGGACGGTGGGCGGCTGGTCGATGCTCGCCATGGTCTTGATGACGCCGAGCACCGCGGCGACGATGCCGAGCGCCGGCAGCGCATCGGCGATGGCCTGCATGGCATGCGCCGCGTGCATCTCCTCGTTCGCCACCTTCTTGAGTTCCCGTGCCATGATGTCCTCGATCTGGTGCGGGTCGTCGGCATTCATGCCGACCATGCGCAGGTAGTCGCAGATCATGGTGGTGGCGACCTTGTCGGCCGCGATCTTGGGGAATTTCTGGGTTCTTCCGCACTTCCCGTGCTGCCGTTCTGCCGTCATGCGGGGTGCATCACGCGGGCACGGAGCAGCGCGAAGCCCGCTCGGCCGTACATGGTGCGCTTGATCATTTTGATGCGGCAGATCTGTCCCTCGGCCGGGCTGGTCGTCCAGGGCAGGCGGAGCGCGGCTTCGACGGCGGTGATGTCTTTCCGTAGCTCCGTGACGAAGGCGGAGAGGTGCGTCCGTTCCGCGGCGGCCAAGACGTCTGCCAAGGTCTCGCCGCTCCTCTTCCGCAGCACGCCTTCAAGCCGCTTCGCTGCGGCGGCGGTTGCTGCCAGTGCGGGCACTTCCTCCAGCAGACGCGCGGTGAAGGCGCGGTCAGGCCGCGACAGGGTCCGGGGCTCGGCCATCAGCAGCCGCGTCACGCGCCGGCCCGAGGGCGGCCGCCATGGTTTGCCGCCAACGGTCCGGGTCGCCCAGGTTCCATTCGGCTCCGTCCTGCGACGCTCCGTTGCCCAGCTGCGGACGACGGCGTCACGTCCTGAGAAGCCCAGCGCCGCCAGCTCCCGCCACAGCCGGGCGGCGTTGTGGCACCCCTCGGCCCAGCGGTGCTCCAGATGGTCGCGGTAGGGATCAAGCACGCTGCCGCGCCGGGGCTGCTGCCAGGACGGCACGGTGCCGGCGCGGAGCCACCGCCGCAGTGTCTTGCGGTCGGCGCCAAGCTGGCGGGAAATCGCGCTTAACGAGGCTCCTGCCGCGTGCAGGCGCGCCGCCTCGTCGAATCGGCCCTGCCGACGCTCGCGTGCCGCGACGATCTGGCGCCCTGCAGCGCCTGGACGGGCGCTGTCAGCCAGGACAGGGGTGCTGGGCACCGCAGGCTGCCGCATTACCTCCCGGGCGACCCGGCGCGCCGCCGCATGGTGGCGCTCGGCTGCGGCATGGACGGCGTCGCCGAGGTTGCGCAACAGGTGCCAGCGGTCGGTGACCTCGACGGCATCGGGTGCACCCTGCCGGACACCATCGGCGTAGACGCCGGCTCGATCGCGGGCGACCACCGTGACGCCAGGGTTGGCTTTCAGCCACGACGCCAGGCTCTCAGCGCTGCGGTCCGGCAGCAGGTCGACAACCCGGTTGCGCTCGAGGTCAACCAGCACCGTCCCGTAGCGGTGACCACGGCGCCAAGCCCATTCATCGACCGCCAGCACCCGCACCGGCGGTCTCACCTGCGGCACAGCGCCAGTACGGCGCGCCAACCGCAGCAGGGTATCGGCGCTGACCGGCATGGCCAGGCGCGCCGCCAGCCGCGAGCCGACCTCGCCGCCGGCGGCCAGGCCCAGATGTCGCTGGAGGTCGTCCAGCCGCCCTGTCCGCCGTGCGGCTGGCAGCGCAGTGTCGGTCAGCCGCTCGGCGAAGGTCAGGCGCGGGCACGCCAGCTCCAGGCACCGGAAGCGCCGGGCTTGAACGCGCAGCTGGACTGGCCGCCCCTGCCAGGGCAGATCGTTGAGGATGCGGTCATACCGGCTATGAACCCGCCAGGACGGCTTGCCGCAGGCCGGGCAGGTTGCCCAGGGCTCACGCGGTGCGACGACGACGGTGAGGAGTTCGTGGGAGGGCAGGATCTGCTGGACCAGCAGCCCTGCCGGGATAAGCGGAAGAAGACGCTTTGACAACAATCAGACTTCAGGGGAGAGGAACGTACCCTCTCTATGTGCTCACTCCGCCCCGGAACGACGACCCGCAGCACGGGAAGTGCGGAAGAACCAATTTCTGGAAGGCGGCGCTGTCCTCCGGCTTCTCGATATGCGGCTCCAGCGCCATGGCGCCCTTCTGCTGGGCGAGCCGGACGAAGAAGTAGAGCAGTGCGAGGAGATCGGAGTACTCGTGCTTGTGGAAGCGTGCGCCCTTGATGATCTTCCCGAAGCCGCCGAGCACGTGCTTGATGTCGTGCATGCTGTTCGACATGACGAAGGAGCCGACGGCGGCGCCGCCGATCATCATCATCTCGTAGGGCAGGGAATGCAGGATGATGCCGAACTTGCCGCCGGCGATGATGTAGCCGCCGAACACCATGGCCAGCAGGAAGACGAAGCCGCCGATCGTCGTCATCGCGCCGCGCTCTCCGGCAGCTGCCGCAGCAGGGTGATGGAGACGCGCCGATTGGCCGGGTTGGCCGGCTCGGCGGGGAGCAGCAGCTCCCGGTCGGCATGGCCGGTGACGCTCTGCAGCCGCGCCTCGGCGATCCCGCCCTCGACCATCAGCCGCCGCACCGCATTGGCCCGCTCGGCCGAGAGCTCCCAGTTGCTGCGCTCGCCGCCGCGGAAGGGGGTCGCATCGGTATGGCCGGCGATGGCGAGGCCGTTCGGCAGCCGCGCGGCGATGCCGACCACCCGTTGCAGCAGCGCCCGGGCACGCTCGTTCGGCGCGGCGCTGCCGGCGGTGAACATCGGCCGCCGCTCGGCATCGAGGATCTGGACCCGCAGCCCCTCCGGCACCTGCTCGACGACGAGCTGCCGCGCCAGCTCGGCCAGGGCCGGGTCGTCCCGCACGGCGGCGCGGATATCCTCGGCGGCCCGCTCGAAGGCGACCTGCTCCCGCCGCGCTAGCTCCTCGCGCAGCTCGGCATCGGGGATGGCGGCCGGGTCGGGCCGCGGCGTGGCGGGCGCCATCTCCGGCGGCGGCGGGGCAGGGGTGTCGCCCTCCTCCTCCTCCAGGTCGAGGACAGGAGGCGCCGGGCCGCGCTCGACCCGCACCGCCCCGCTATCGGAGACCGAGGCGCCATCGGCATGCGGCGTCCGCCCGCCGAAGGGGGCGCCGCTGCCCGAATTCGCCCGGGCCAGCACGTTGTTCGGCGAGAAATAGTCGGCGAGGCCCCGGCGCTGCTCCTCCGAGGTGGCGTTCAGCAGCCACATCAGCAGGAAGAAGGCCATCATGGCCGTGACGAAATCGGCATAGGCGACCTTCCAGGCACCGCCATGATGGCCGTGCTCGCCGCCCTCCTCCTTCCGGATGACGATGGTGACGCCCGCCTGCTTGCCCTTGCCCGCCATGCCTCAGCCGCTCCGCTCGCGGCACTCTCCGGCCATCCCCCTTAATTTCCGCCTAACCCCGCTGCCGCCCGCAATGCAGGCACCCTGCCCCCGCCCTGGGCAGTTCCCTGCCGTGCCGCACCGCAGCATGGCCCCGCACGCTGGCACGGGCCTTGCGTCGGGGTGGGGATGACCGGGACACCACCACCCATGCCCATCCGGGCCCAGACATTGCGACGCCTGCCGCCTGCCGGCGGCGCCGTGCCCGCGCCCGCCGCCGGCCAGGCCGCGGCCCGGGGCGCCGGCCGCATGACGCCGGACGGCCTCCACGCGGCCGCCTGCCCCATCTCCAGCAATCCGGAAGCGTTCGCATGATCCTCTATTTGCTCCGGCGCATCGTCTACGCGATCCCCATCGCGCTGGCGGTCGGCTTTGTCTGCTTCATGCTGGTGCAGATCGCGCCGGGCGACCCGATCAACGCCATCGTCCCGCCCGATGCGCCGGCCGATGTGGTCGAGCAGGTGCGGAAGGATTACGGCCTCGACAAGCCGCTGCCGGTGCAATTCGGCCTCTGGCTTTCGAAGGTCGTGGTCGGCGACCTCGGCCGCTCGCTCGCCACCGGCCGCCCGGTCTGGGCCGATCTCCGCACCGCCATCGGCAACACGCTGATGCTGGCCTTCGCCGCCTCCACCCTCGGCTTCATCCTCGGCTGCATCCTGGGTGGCCTCGCCGGCACCTTCCGCGGCTCGGCCATCGACCGGGGCGCGGTCGGCATCGCGGTCGCCGGCGTCTCCGTGCCGCATTACTGGCTCGGCATGGTGCTGGTCGTGATCTTCTCGGTGCAGCTCAACTGGCTGCCCGCCATGGGCGCCGGCCCCGGCGGCTCCTCCGACTGGGGCTGGGACTGGGACCACATCCAGCATCTGGTGCTGCCGACGATCACCCTCTCGGTCATCCCGATGGGCATCGTCACGCGCACCGTGCGCGGCATCGTCGCCGAGATCATGAACCAGGAATTCATCACCGCGCTGCGCGGCAAGGGCATGACGCGCAGCGGCATCTTCTACCATGTCGTCAAGAACGCCGCGCCCAACGCGCTCGCCATCATGGGCCTGCAGCTCGGCTACCTGATGGGCGGCTCGATCCTGGTCGAGACCGTCTTCTCCTGGCCGGGCACGGGGCTGCTGCTGAACAGCGCCATCTTCCAGCGCGACCTGCCCGTCCTGCAGGGCACCATCCTGGTGCTGGCGATGTTCTTCGTCGCCCTGAACCTGCTGGTCGACCTGATCCAGACCGCCCTCGACCCCCGCATCAAGCGCGCCTGAGGAACCCGTTTCCATGAGCACGGCCACCACCCCGACGGCCGCCGAGGCCGAACTCGCCGTCCAGGCCCGCCAGGCACCCGTCCGCTCCCAGGGCTACTGGGCCGGCGTCTTCAAGCGCGTCAGGCGGGATCCGGTGACGATCGCCTGCGCCGCCATCCTGCTGCTGATGCTGCTGGCAATCGTCTTCGCCCCGCTGCTGGCGCCGCACGAGCCCTATCAGGGCAGCATGATCCGCCGCCTGCGCGGCATCGGCACGCCCAACTACCCGCTCGGCACCGACGAGCTCGGCCGCGACATCGTCACGCGCCTGCTCTATGGCGGCCGCCTCTCCTGGTTCATGGGCATCGTGCCGGTGGTCCTCGCCTTCGTCATCGGCACCACCCTCGGCGTGACGGCCGGCTTCATGGGCGGCAAGGTGAACATGGCGATCATGCGCACCACGGACATCTTCTACGCCTTCCCCTCGGTGCTGCTCGCCGTCGCCATCTCGGGCGCGCTGGGTGCGGGCATCTTCAACGCCATCCTCTCGCTGACGCTGGTCTTCGTCCCCCAGATCATCCGCGTGGCGGAGAGCGTGACGCAGGGGGTGCGGAACCTCGACTTCGTCGATGCGGCGCGGGCCTCCGGCGCCTCGGGCTTCACCATCGTCCGCGTGCATGTGCTGGGCAATGTCCTCGGCCCGATCTTCGTCTATGCCACGGGCCTCATCAGCGTCTGCATGATCCTCTCCTCCGGCCTCAGCTTCCTCGGCCTCGGCACCAAGCCGCCGGAGCCGGAATGGGGGCTGATGCTGAACACGCTGCGCACCGCCATCTATGTCCAGCCCTGGGTCGCCGTCCTGCCCGGCGCCTGCATCTTCGTCACCTCCATCTGCTTCAACCTGCTCAGCGACGGGCTGCGCCAGGCGATGGACGTGAAGGGCTGAGCCTCGCCCCGGCGGGGGCTTCCTCAGGCCGGCGGCGCGGGGATCCCGTCCGCGCCGAAGGCCTCGGTCATGGCCCTGGCCACATGCATCACCACCGGGTCGCCGCTGCGCCGGTCATGCCAGGCGAGGTCGAGCCGGAAGCCCTCGACCGGCAGGGGCGTGGGCCGGAGCGTGAGCGCCGCCCCGTCGGGGACGCAGCGCGTCGGCAGCATGGCGATCAGGTCCGACCCGGCCAGCAGGGGCGGCACCATGAGGAAGCTCGGGACCACGACCCCGACCCGGCGTGCCAGGCCACGCGCCGCCAGCACGGCATCCAGCGGCGTCTCCATCCCGCCATGGCCGGAGACGACGACATGGGGGAAGTCCAGCCAGCGGGCGAGGCCGAAATCGGCCGCCGCCGGATGGCCGGGGCGCATGGCGACGCAGTAGCTCTCCTCCAGCAGGCGCCGCTGGCGGAGCGGCGGATCCAGCGGCGGCAGGACCGAGGCCACCAGATCCGCATCCCCGTGATGCAGCCGGGCCAGGGCGTCCGCCGCGCCGGCCCAGGGCAGCAGCGCGAGGGTGACGCCGGGCGCCGTGACGGCGAGCCGCGCCTGCAGCGCCACCAGCAGGGACGCGGCCGGCGCATCGGCCATCAGCATCCGGACGGTCTGCCGCGCGGTCGTCAGGTCGCGGCCCGGGCGCCGCAGCACCTCCTGCAAGCCCGCCAGCGCCTCCCGCAGCGGCGCCCGCAAGGTCCCGGCCAGCGGAGTGAGGCGCAGGCCGCCGCGCCCTCGCTCGAGCAGCGGATCACCGAAGAGGTGGCGCAGCCGGTCCAGCGCATTCGAGGCCGCGGGCTGCGACAGGCCGAGGCGCCGCGCCGCGCGGGTGACATGCGCCTCCTCCAGCAAGGCATGCAGGACGACGAGGAGGTTCAGGTCGACCCCACGCAAACCATTCACCGGATCCATGATGGCCCATACCAATCATCCGTTGGATCGATACCAGACCCCGCCCCATCCTCCCTGGCAACAGCCAAGGAGCGACATCGTGACCGAGACCCTGATCCTGCTCTCCCATCCCGACTACGCCACTTCGCGCGCCAACCGGGCGCTGGTAGGGGCGGTTGCCACGCTGCCGGGGGTGGAGGTGGCGCATCTGGAGGCGCTCTGTCCCGATGGCCGGTTCGACCTGGAGGCGGAGGTGGCGCGGCTGCTGGCGGCCCGCCGCATCGTCCTGCAATTCCCGGTGCAGTGGTACTCCACCCCGCCGCTGCTCAAGGCCTGGCAGGACGCGGTGCTGACCCGGATGTTCTACGTCAAGGCCGAAGCCGAGGGTGCCCGCCTGGCTGGCCGACCGCTGCTGGTCGCGGCCACGGCCGGCAACCGGCCCGAGGCGTACAGCGCGGCAGGGGTGAACCTCTACCCCCTGCCGGAGCTGCTGCGTCCCCTGCACGCGACCGCCCATCGCTGCGGACTGGCATGGCAGGCGCCCTTCCTGCTCTTCAACGCCAAGGCGGCCTCGGACGGCGAGCTGGCGAGCGCCGGCGCGGCCTACCGGGAGCGGCTTCTTGCGCTCGGCCAGGAATGATCGGCTGGCGGGTCCCGGCACCATCCCCAACCAGCTTGTTTCGGTGAAATATAGATAAACTTCTATATCATCTACTTGTCTAGGTGTCTAACCAAGCACAGCCTCCCGGCATGGACGCCCCAGCCGCCGATCGCGCCTCGCGCGATGCCTCGATCGCCCTCGGCCTGACCCTGCCGACCGATACGGTCCTCTACCTGCTGCTGCCGCTGCACGCCGCCACCTTCGGCGTCACCTTCGCCGAGGCCGGGCTGCTGCTCGCCGCCAACCGGCTGGTCCGCATCCTCGGCTATGGCTGGATCGCCCGCTTCTACGAGCAGCACGGCCCGCGCGCCGCCTGCAGCCTCGCCGTGCTCGGCGCGGCAGCCTCCTCGCTCGGCTATGCGCTGCTGCCCGGACTCTGGTGGCTGCTGGCGGCGCGGCTGGTCTGGGGCCTCTCCTTCGCCGCGCTGAACATCGCCACCCAGGCGCTTGCCACCGCCGAGGCGGGGGGCGCCGCCCGCCGCAGTGGCCGCTCCCGTGCCATCATCGCCACCGGCCCGATGATCGGGCTGGTCGCCGGCGCGCTGATCGCCGAGGCCCGTGGCCCGCATTTCGTCTTCCTGCTGCTCGGCGGCATCGCCCTCCTCGCCCTGCCATTCGCCCTTCGCCTGCCGGGCGGCCATGGGGAAAGGGTCCGCGGCGCCCCGCGCTTCGGCCTGCCGGCGCGGATCGATGTGTGGTCCTTCGTCCAGGGGATGGCGCTGGACGGCGTCTTCGTCCTCGGCCTCTCGGTCCTGGCCGCGTCGGCGCTCGGCGGGCAGGGGCAGGGGGCGGCCCTGGCGGCCGGCCTCGCGCTTGCCCTGCGCTACGCCTCGGAGATCGCCCTTGGCCCGGCCGGCGGCGCGCTGGCGCACCGCTTCGGCGCGATGCGAATGCTGGTGCTGCTCTCCACCACCTCGGCCCTCGCCCTGGCGGCGATCGGCCTTGGCGGCCCTGGCCTCTGGATCGGCGCCCTCTCCGTCGTGCTGCTGCGGGGGCTGCTGCAGCCCCTGCCGGCTCCGGCCGTCGCCGCCCTCAACCCCGGCGCCGACCGCGTTCCGGCCCTTGCCCGCCTCGCCACCTGGCGCGACCTCGGGGCCGGTGCCGGGCCGCTCGCGGCCGGGCTGCTGCTGCCAGTCCTGCCGCCCACCCTGGTCTATGGCCTGACCGGCCTCGCGCTCCTCTGGGCCGGCCTCGCGCTGCCCGGCCCCCGCCTCAGGCCGGAAAGACCCGCGCCCCGAGCACCCTGACGCAGCAGGCCTCGCCTCGCTGCGGCACCCAGCCCTGGGCCGGCAGCGCCTCGAGCAGCATCCCGCCGAGCTCCACCGTCAGCCGCACGCCTCGCCCATCCTGCCGCGCCGCGGCCACGCGCGCCGCTCCGGCCCCCGGCTCCGCCAGCAGGTCGACCGGCCGCAGGAAGGCGACCGCCCGCCCGTCCCGCACGCCCTCGGCCGCCACCGGCGGCAGCGCGGCGAAATGCGCCTGGCCGCCCCGCACCTCGCACGCCACCGGCGCCGCATCGCCGAGAAATCCTGCCACCCCCGCATCCGCCGGCCGTGCCAGCAGCACCTCGGGCGTGTCGAATTGCACCACGCGGCCGTCGCGCATCACCGCCACGCGGTCGGCCAGCTCCAGCGCCTCGTCCTGGTCATGGGTGACGAAGAGGCTCGTCAGCCCCAGCCGGTCGTGCAGGCCGCGCAGCCAAAGCCGCAATTCCTTCCGCACCTTGGCATCCAGCGCGCCGAAGGGCTCGTCGAGCAGCAGCACCCGCGGCTCGATCGCCAGCGCCCGGGCCAGCGCCACACGTTGCCGCTGCCCGCCCGAGAGCTGCTCCGGATAGCGCGCCTCCAGCCCCGGCAGCCGCACCAGCGCCAGCAGCTCCTCCACCCGCCGGGCGATCTCCGCCCGGCCCGGCCGCTGCCGCCGCGGCCGGATGCGCAGGCCGAAGGCGATGTTCTCGAATACGGTCATGTGCCGGAACAGCGCATAATTCTGGAAGACGAAGCCGATCCCCCGTTCCCGCGCCGGGACCTGCGCCATGTCCCGGCCATCGATCAGCACCTCGCCGGCATCGGGGAATTCGAGGCCCGCGAGGCTCCGCAGCAGCGTCGTCTTGCCGCTGCCCGAGGGGCCGAGCAGCGCGACGAATTCGCCCTGGCCGACCGCGAGCGCCACCCCATCCAGCGCCGCCACCCCGCCGTAGCGCCGCATGAGCCCCCGGACCTCGATCGTCATGCGCTCTCCAGCCGCCGCCCACCCATCCGCTCCAGCACCGCCTTGGCGCCGAGCGTCACCAGCGCCAGCAGGGCGAGCAGCGCCGCCACCGCGAAGGCGCCGACGAATTGATACTCGTTGTAGAGGATCTCGACATGCAGCGGCATGGTGTTGGTCTCCCCCCGCACATGGCCGGAGACCACCGAGACGGCGCCGAACTCCCCCATCGCCCGGGCATTGCAGAGCAGCACGCCCGACAGCAGCGCCCAGCGGATATTCGGCAGCGTCACCCGCCGGAAGATCTGCCAGCCGCTGGCCCCGAGCGTCGCCGCCGCCTCCGCCTCCGCGCGCCCCTGCGCCTGCATCAGGGGGATCAGCGTGCGCGCGACGAAGGGGAAGGTGACGAAGATCGTCGCCAGGACGAGGCCGGGCAGGGCGAAGATCACCTGCAGGCCGCGAGTCTCCAGCCAGGGCCCGAGCCAGCCCTGCGCACCGAAGACCAGCACATAGACGAGGCCCGAGATCACCGGCGAGACGGAGAAGGGCAGCTCGATCAGCACCGTCAGCAGCCGCCGGCCGGGGAAGTCGAATTGCGCGATCGCCCAGGCCGCCGCCACGCCGCCCACGAGGTTCACCGGCACCGCGATCGCCGCCACCAGCAGGGTGAGCCCGATCGCCGCCACCGCATCCGGATCCTCCAGCGCCGCCAGTGCCGGGCCGATGCCGCGCCGCAGCGCCTCGGTGAAGACCGCGGCCAGCGGCAAGGCGAGGAAGAGGGCGAGCAGCCCCACCGCCGCCAGGCAGAGCAGCCAGCGCAGCCAGGCGGGCTCCTCCGTGGCCCTCCTCATGCCATGCCCCGGCGGAGCCACCGTTGCACCAAGCCAAAGGCCAGCAGCAGGGCGAAGGAGAGCAGCAGCATGGCCAGCCCCAGCGCCGCCGCGCCGGCGTAATCGTACTGCTCTAGCCGCGCGACGATCAGCAGCGGCGCGATCTCGCTCTCCATCGGACGGTTGCCGGCGATGAAGATCACGCTGCCATATTCCCCGACCGCCCGGGCGAAGGCGAGCGCCAGGCCGGAGGCGAGCGCGGGCCCCAGCGCCGGCAGCACCACAAGCCGCCAGGCCTGCCAGCGCGTGGCACCCAGCGTCGCCGCCGCCTCCTCCGCCTCGGGCCCAAGGTCGCGCAGCACCGGCTCCACCATCCGCACGATGAAGGGCAGGCCGACAAAGGCCAGCGCCACCACCACGCCGAGCGGGGTGAAGGCCACCGTCACGCCCATCGCCGCCAGCGGCGCGCCGAGCCAGCCATTCGGCGCGTAGAGGGCGGTCAGCGCCAGCCCCGCCACCGCGGTCGGCAGGGCGAAGGGCAGGTCGATCGCCGCATCCAGCAACCGCCGTCCCGGGAAGCGGTAGCGCACCACTACCCAGGCGACGAGCAGGCCAAGCGGCAGGTCCACCAGCGCCGCCAGCAGCGCCGCGCCGAAGGAAAGCCGCAGCGAGGCCAGCACGCGCGGCTCCGTCACGCTCGCCCAGACCCCGGCCAGCCCCAGTTCCCAGGGCCGGATCGCCAGCGCCGAGAGCGGCACCAGCACGATCAGCCCGAGCCAGAGCCAGGTGATCCCGAGGGTGAGGCCAAGGCCCGGCAGCGCATCCCGCCGCCGCATCAGCGTCCCGGCTGGTAGAGGCGGTCGAAGCTGCCGCCATCGGCGAAATGCGCCCGCTGCGCCTCCGCCCAGCCGCCGAAAGCCTCGTCCACCGTCACCATCGGCAGCTCGGGGAAGCGCAGGGCCGCCCCCGCCAGCGCCGCCTTGTCCCGCGGCCGGTAGAAATGCTTCGCCGCCAGCGCCTGCGCCTCGGGCGAATAGAGATGCCGGAGATAGGCCTCCGCCACCGCCCGCGTCCCCCGCCGGTCCACATTGCGGTCGATGACCGCGACCGGGGGCTCGGCCAGTATGGACAGGCTCGGCACCACGATCTCGAACCCGCCCTCGCCGAATTCCGCGAAGGCCAGATGCGCCTCGTTCTCCCAAGCCAGCAGCACGTCGCCCTGGGCGCGCTGGACGAAGCTGGTGGTCGCGCCGCGCGCCCCGGTATCGAGCACCGGCACGTTGCGCAGCAGCCGGCCGAGAAACTCCGCCGCCGTTGCCTCGGACCCGCCCGGCTGCCGCCGCGCCCAGGCCCAGGCCGCCAGGTAGTTCCACCGCGCCCCGCCGGAGGTCTTGGGGTTCGGGGTGACGACGCCGATGCCGGGCCGCACCAGGTCGCCCCAGTCCTGGATACCCTTCGGATTTCCCTTCCGCACCAGGAAGACGATGGTGCTCGTATAGGGCGCGCTGTTCTCCGGCAGACGCCGCTGCCAGTCGGGCGCGATCAGCCCGCGCTCGGCGATGGCGTCGATGTCATAGGCCAGGGCCAGCGTCACCACATCCGCCGCCAGCCCGTCGATCACCGCCCGCGCCTGCCGGCCCGAGCCGCCATGGGAGGTGCTGATCCGCACCGCCGCGCCCGACCGCTCCCGCCAATGGGCGGCGAAGGCGGCGTTGTAGGCCCGGTAGAACTCGCGGGTGGGGTCGTAGCTCACATTGAGCAACTGGCCGGCACCCTGCGCCCGGGCGCTGGTGGACGCCCCGACCAATCCGAGAGCGAGGCCGGGCAGGGCCCGGCGTCCGAGGGCAAGCGTCATCGCAGCCTCCAGGGAGCGTCGTGACGCCGATGATTAACAATTCCCGATCGGTAAATTCAATCGCCATCTGCCGGGATGAACGCCTGATCGTGACGGAACCAAGCTTGCGCTCCAGCGTGCAAAGTTCATTATAGTCATCCTGAATCGTGAATAACGGTTAAAACCATCGGGAAGGCATGTGAAATGCGGCGGCAGCAAGGGCCGAAAGCCACACGGGACCGCTGTCGAGGCTGACCCTCCTCGACATCCATGATCCTCGCCTCGGAGCCCGCCATGCAGATCCAGTCCCTCCACCCTGCCTTCGCCGCCGAGGTCACCGGCCTCGACCTCGCCGCCCCGCTCGATGCCCCGACGATCGAGGTGCTGCACGATGCCTTCCTCGAGCATGCGGTGCTGCTCTTCCGCGGCCAGCGCCTGAGCCCCGCCGCCCAGTCCCGCTTTGCCGAGGCGCTGGCCGCCATCGAGGCACCGTTGCTAGACCGGCGCAGCATGCTGCTGCCGCCCGCGCTCCGCGTCGTCGCCGGCATCCCGGAGGGCGAGGCGCCTCCCGGCGCCGCCTGGCATGCCGACCACACGCATGAGGCGGAGCCGAGCCTCGCCTGCATCGCCCATGCCCCGGCGGCCGAGGCGAGCGGGATCGCCTTCGCCGACCAGCGCGCCGCGCTCGCCCTGCTGCCCGCCCCGCTCCGGCGCCGGGTGGAGGAGCTGCGCGCGGAGCACGCCCATCAAGGGCATCTGGCCGAGCATCCGGTGGTCCGCAGCCATCCGGTGACGGGGGAGGGGGCCCTCTTCGTCAACCCGGCCTTCACCCGCCGCATCCTGAACCTGCCGGCCGGCGAGAGCAGCCGGCTGCTCGCCGCCCTTTTCGCCGCGGCGACCGCGCCCGCCGTCACCTGGCGCCATGCCTGGCAGCCGGGCGACCTGATCCTCTGGGACAACCGCGCGGTGCTGCATACGGGCGCCCCGGCGGATGCGCTGCAACGGGTACGGATCGAGGGCGACCGCCCGCTCGGCCTCGGCGCGCTGGAGATGCCCTGGGTCGTCGCCGGCTAGAGCCGCATCCGTCCGCACTGGCTCACGGCCACCGGACCAACCCCTGGCTTGCTCTGGCAGGGTGCGGGCCATGGCAGGCTGGGGACGGCCGCCCGCTCACACCCCCACCAAGGGCTGGAAGGCCCCTGTGGTCCCCTGCGCTATGCTGTTGGCCAGCGACGCCGGTACGACCCTATCCGCATGCGCGGGCCGCTCGCGCCCGCGCGGCGACACACTCATCGGCATCGCTCTCGAGCATCTCCAGAAGCGGGTCGGTCGCGGTGACGTAGGAGGCGCCCTCCTGCCGGATGGCCTCGATCGCCGCGCAGGCACCGAGCCGGTGGCCCGCCTCCTGCTGCAGGGCATCTTCGGCAAGCCAAGCTACCCGCTCGGCCGGAGACAGGGCCCTGACCTCGGCGCCATCCAGGACGTGGCGCCTATGGGGGGGAAGCGCGAGGAAATCGGCGACCGCCCCCTCCTGGAGGTCCCCGGCGCCGCGCGGCACGAGCACCCTCCCGCGCTGCAGGAACAGGTCGTAGCCCAGCGCCGCCAGGTGCCGCTTGCATTGCTTCGAGACCTGACTCCCGCCGGCATCCGCGGCCTCGATCGACTCGAACACGATGGCCGGGCGGCAGCCTTCGATCAGGCCGGCTGCGCCACGCAGCGCCTCCATCTCATGCCCTTCGACATCGAGCTTCACCACCAGGGGTTCGGCCATGAAATCCGGCATGCTCAGGCGCACCATCTCCATGATCGTATCGAGACGCATGGCCGCGGCGACACTCGAACCGGTGCCGACCGCGCCCCAGGCCTCGGTCCCGCCATAGTGCAGCACCCCATCCTCCGCGGATGCCGCGGCCTGCACCACGCGGAGATTCGTTGCCCCATTCGCCAGGCAGGCGAGATGCAGCTTCAGCGCATTGGCCGGCAGCATCTCGACCGCCACGACCGGATGGCCATCCGCGGCGATCGGCAGCGAGATGGCGCCGATATTGGCCCCTACATCCAGCAGGCTGCCCCCTTCCGCGAGCAGCATTCGCAGCAGCCAGAGCACATCCTCGGTGCCCCAACTGCTCCCCGCCATGAGGCCGGCCTCGTAGGCACCCGGAGGCTCCGAGCGGACCAGGGTCACGGCCGGGCCGCACTCCCTTTGCAACTCCAGCAGCGCCAGGGACGAGGGGAGCGAGAGCATCGGTTCGCGGCGCCCGGGCAGGTCCGTGCTGACCTTCGGCATGGCATCGAGGCTATCCACGCGCAGCCGAAGGCGCGTCAGCTCCTCCTGGATGGAAGCAGTCGCATCCTCGACCTCCGCACGCACGGCAGCGAGGACACGGGGAGCCAGGCGCGCCGCAAGGCCCGGCGCCAGGCGGCGCCATAATGGCTTCAGCATATTGGGCTGCGCTCCTCGGTGAACTGTCAATGCGCACCGAAGGTATACAAAACCTTGCCCGGGAGCACGCATGAGGGGACGCTGCGGCCATGGGCAGGCCTGCCATGCTGGTCCCCTCGGGGCTGGGTGGCTGTGGTGTCCTCGCCGGAGACCAGGCCCGGACGATCCAACAGCCGGTGAGGGCACCATCCGCGCTCCGGCGATCCTGGATCGCGCTCCGGGTCGAAGCCGGTCTCCGGCGGCCGCTTGCCATCCCGCAGCGCCCTGCCTTGCAGCCGAGACTAGGGGCGTGATATAGGACTTTTAGCCCAATTCCGGATTTTGCCCGAATGGCAGGGCACCTCCGCCTCAATCCCTCAAACGCTCAATTCCGGCACAAGGATCGAAGAATTTCAGAGGCTTGGCGGATGCCGCTTCAAGCGGTTTGAGGCAGATTGAAGCCTAGCCGCCGAGCCTGGCCAGTACATCCGCCGGCATCGGCACCGCCCGCAACCCATCGCCCTCGTCCCGCCCCCAGATCCGCGTCTGCTCCCCTTCGGCCACCAGCCGCCCATCCTCCAGCAGGAAGCGATGCGCCACCCGGAAGGCCCGCCCGCCCGGGAAGGCGGGCGGGGCGATGCGATGCTCCAGCATGTCGGCGAAATGCGCCGGCGTACGGAAGCTGCATCGCAGGTCGACCAGCGGCGCACCGCGGAAATGCGGATCCTCGGCGGCCAGCGCAGCGAAATCCACGCCGCGCGCCCGTGTCATGTCGGTGAAGCCCTCATCCATCCAGCGGATGAAATTGCCATGGAAGACGATCCTTGCCGGATCGCAGTCATTCCAGTGGACGAGGAAGCGACGCACGAACTCCGTCACGCCACCTCCACCAGCACCGCCATGCCCTGGCCACCACCTGCGCAGGCACCGGCGATGCCGCGCTTCAGCCCGCGTCGCCGCAGCTCCATGGCGAGGGAGAGCACGCAGCGCACGCCCGTCGCCGCCAGCGGATGGCCGAAGGCGATGGCGCCGCCATTCACGTTGAACCGGCCATGCGGCACGCCGAGCGCCCGCCGCACCGCCTCGGCCTGGGCGCCGAAGGCCTCGTTGATCTCGAACAGGTCGATATCCCCGATGGCGAGGCCAAGCTTTCGCACCAGGGCGAGCGCCGCCGGCACGGGGCCGATGCCCATCACCTCGCCCGGCACGCCCGCCGCCGCCGCGGCCACCACGCGCCCGAGCGGCGCCCCACCGCCACCCTCGGCCGCAAGCTTGCCGGTGGTGACGACGACTGCCGCCGCGCCATCCACGATGGCGCTGCTGTTGCCGCCCGTCTGCACCCCGCCGAAGACGGGGGCGAGCTTCGCCAGCACCTCGATCGGCGTCGGGCGGATATGGCTGTCCTGCGCCACCTCCGCGGTCTTGCGCGGCAGCTTCAGCCGGCGCGGCTTGAGGCCGGGGCCCTCGAACACGGCCTCCGTCACCGGCGCGATCTCCTCGCCGAAGCGCCCGGCGGCCTGGGCCTCGAGCGCGCGGGCGAAGCTGGCCGCCGCATAGGCATCCGTCTCCTCGCGGGTGATCCCGTGCAGGCGGGCGAGGTTCTCCGCCGTGCCGCCCATCGCCGTGGCGCAGCCGGTGTCGAACAGCGCCTCCCAGAGGAAGTCCTTGAACTCCACCTGCCCGAGCCCGAAGCCGCCGCGCGAGGTGTAGCTGGCGACCGGCGCCCGGCTCATGCTCTCCGTTCCCACGGCGAGCGCCGCCTCCACCTGCCCGGCGCTGGTGGCCCGCGCCGCCTGGGCGATGGCCTCGAAGCCGGTGGTGCAGAGGCGCTGCACGCCATGCGCCGGCCGGTCATCCGGCATGCCGGCATAGAGGCCGATATGCCGGGCAAAGAAGAGCGAGTCGAAACTTGCCTGGGTGCAGTTGCCGGCGACGGTGGTGCCAATCCGCTGCGGGTCGATCCCGGCGCGCGCGATCGCCGCCCGCGCCGCATGGATGCCGAGATCGGTCGGCGAGATGGCGGCCAGCGCCCCGTTCAGATCGGTGAAGGGCGTCCGTGCCCCGGCCACGAGCACCGCATCGGCGAAGGTCTCGACCATGGCGGCGCCGGCGTAGCGGCTCCAGTCGGGAGTGTCCGTCAGGGTGACAGGGGCGTTCATGGCGGCGGGACCTCCGGTGTCGTTGTTCCTTGCCGCGCAGCATGGCACGGCCGCCCTGACGAGGGGAGACACCCCCGCACCGGCTTGCGGCCCCGCGCCGGGCCGGCCCATGCTGCGGGCATGAGGATCGACCTGGCGGAGGGCGGGCTGGAGGCGGTTTGGTGGGGCCCGGGGCCGGAGGCGCGACCGACCATCCTGCTGCTGCATGAAGGGCTCGGCAGCGTCTCGCTCTGGCGCGACCTGCCGGAGCGGCTGGTGGCTGCGACCGGCTGCGGCGTCATGGCCTATTCGCGCTTCGGCTATGGCCAGTCGGATGGTATCGCCCTGCCACGGCCTCTGGACTACCTGTTGCGCGAGGGCCGATCGGTGCTGCCGCGCGTGCTGGACGCCGCCGGCATCCGCCGCTGCATCCTCTTCGGCCATTCCGATGGCGGCTCCATCGCCATCGCCCATGCGGGCGGCGCGGCGGACCCTCGTGTCGAGGGGCTGGTGCTGCTGGCGCCGCATGTCATCGTCGAGGCGATCTCGCTCGATGGGATCCGCGCCACGCTGCAACGCTGGGAGGCGGGCGACCTTCGCGCCCGTCTGGCCCGCCACCACCGCGACCCGGAGGCAGCCTTCCTCGGCTGGAGCGGCGCCTGGCTGGACCCGGCCTTCCCGGAGGTGTTCGACCTGCGGCCGGAGGTCGCCCGCATCCGCATCCCCATGCTGGTCATCCAGGGCGAGGCGGATGCCTATGGCACGGCGGAGCAGGTCCATGCCATCGCGCGGGCGGCCACCGCGCCGGTCGAGACGCGGCTGCTGACCGGCACCGGCCACGTACCGCATCAGGAAGCGCCGGAGACGGTGCTCGCGGCGGTACGGGAATTCGCCGCCCGGATCTTCGAAGCAGGAACGCCATCACCGTGACACCGACCGAAGCCTTCACCCATACCCGCCGCATCACCTGGGGTGAGACGGATGCGGCGCGCATCGGCTACACGGCGCGCTTCCTCGACTTCGCCATGGAGGCGGTCGAGCGCTGGTTCCAGGACCGGCTCGGCACCGGCTGGTACGAGATGAATGTGGATGAGGGCATCGGCACGCCCTTCGTCCATGTGCAGATGGATTTCCGCAGCCCCGTCACGCCGCGCGACACGCTGACGAGCACCGTGCGGCTGGCCCGCCTCGGCGGCTCCTCGCTGCGCTTCGCCGTGGTGGGCCGTGTCGGCGAGCGGCTGGCCTATGAGGCGGAGCTGGTCTGCGCCTTCGTCGATACGGCGCGGATGAAGCCGATTCCGGCGCCGGACCGCTACCGCCCGGCGCTGGAGGCGGAGGCGGCGCTCGCCTCGGGCTGAGCCTCGAGCAGTCGCGCGATGCGGTTGAAGCGCGGGTCCGGCTCGCCGGCATGGCGGAAGGTGCCGCTGGCGCGCAGCACCGGCTCGCCATCCGCCGTCATCAGGCACTGGCCGAAGAGCATGCCGCGCGTCACCTTCAGCACCTCAGGCCGCGCCTCGACCCAGGCACCAATGCGGGCGGGGCCGATGAAGTCGGTGGCGAGGCTGACGGTGACGAGGAATTTGCTGAGCCGCGCCACATGGTTGCAGCCGCCGGTGAGCACGATGTCGGCAAAGGCAGCCAGCATGCCGCCATGGCAGAGCTCCATCGGGTTGCAATGCCGCAGCTCGACGCGGAAGCCGAAGGTGATGCCATCCCGCTCCGGCCTGATCCAGAACGGGCCGACCAGGCTGTTGAAGATGGGCAGCGCATGGCTGGGCAGGCGGAGATAGCCGGTCGGCACATCGGTCATGCAGTCGTCGCTCCTGACACCGGGCCATGGCCACGGTCGGGGTTGGAGTAGGTGGCGGGCCAGCGGCTGGCAAGCGGTGCCCCTGGCCTCCCGCCGCCGCCCGTGCTGCACTCATCGTCAAGCTGAGCAGGAGGGCATCGCATGAGCCAGGCCGCCGCAACCGCCGAGGGGCCCGAGGGCCGCATCCCCGTGCTCGATATCGGCCCGGCCCTGGCCGGCGCGCCCGGGGCGATGGAGGCGCTGGCCGGCAGCATCGCCCGCAGCTGCGAGGATACCGGCTTCCTCGTGCTGGCCAATCACGGCGTGCCCACCGCCTTGGTCGAGGGCTGCTTCGCCGCCGCGGCGGAGTTCTTCGCCCTGCCAGAGGAGGAGAAGCTGGCGCTGAAGGTGGGGCAGCTCAATCTCGGCTTCCTGCCGACCGGGGCGCAGGTGATCCGCACCTCGACCATCCACAACAACACCAAGCCGAACCTGAACGAGAGCTTCTACATCTCGCGCGACTATGCGCCGGACGATCCCGACATCCTCGCCGGCAAGCCGATGATCGGGCTCAACCGGTGGCCGCCCGCGCTGCCCGGCTTCCGCCCTGCGACCATGGCCTACTACACGGCGATGCTCGGCCTGGCGCAGCGGATGCTGCCGGCCTTCGCCCTGGCGCTTGGCCTGCGGCCCGATTACTTCGCCGAGGATTTCACGGAGCCGAGCTGCACGCTGCGCCTCATCCGCTACCAGCCGCAGCCCGAGCCGGAGGCGGACCGCTTCGGCTTCGCGCCGCATATCGATACGAATTTCATCACCTTCCTCGCGCAATCGGCGCTGCCCGGGCTCGAGGTGCGGACGCGCGAGGGAGAATGGCTGCGGCCGCCCGCCATCCCAGGCACCTTCGTCGTCAACACGGCGGAGATGCTTGGCCGCTATTCCAATGACCGCTTCGCGCCGACGCCGCATCGCGTGGTGAACACGAACCGGGAGATGCGCTATGCCATCCCCTTCTTCTTCGGTCCCGGCAATGACGCCATCATCAAGGTGGTGCCGAGCTGCATCGGCCCTGGCAACCCGCCGAAATACGAACCGCTGCGCTATCTGGACCACCGGCAGAAACTGAACCGCACCAACTTCGCCCACCGCCAGCAAATGCCTTGAGAAGGGGCTTGCTGCCCTGAATTGAGGCTGTTCCGGTCTGGAGGGCTCCTCTTCCTGCCGCGGGGCCGCTTGAAGGGGGAGGGGGTTCTGCCGCAGGCTCCGGGGCGAGGGGGACCCTTCGCCTGCCAGAGACCACACTCCTGCGCACCGGCCAGACAGGCCGCGGCGCCATCGAGTTCATCAAGGTGACCAAGCGCTTCGGCAGCTCGGTCGCGGTGGATTCGCTCGATCTGAAGATCGCCGCCGGCACCTATTGCTGCCTGCTCGGGCCCTCGGGCTGCGGCAAGACGACGAGCCTGCGGATGCTGGCCGGGCATGAGCGGCAGAGCAGCGGTGACATCCTGCTCGACAACAGCGAGGTGAGTGGCCTGCCGCCGGCCAAGCGCGGCACCGCGATGATGTTCCAGTCCTATGCTCTGTTCCCGCATCTGAGCTGCCTCGACAACGTCGCCTTCTCGCTTCGCATGCGCGGGGTTGGCAAGGCTGAACGCCATGCCAAGGCACGCGAGATGCTGCGCCTGGTGGAGCTGGAGGCGCTGGCGGACCGGTTACCGGCGCAGCTCTCGGGCGGGCAGCAGCAGCGCGTGGCGCTCGCGCGGGCATTGGTGACCAACCCATCCACCCTGCTGCTGGACGAGCCGCTCTCGGCGCTCGATCCGTTCCTGCGCGGCCGGGTAAGGGCGGAGCTGAAGCGCTTCCAGCGGGAGCTTGGCATCAGCTTCGTCCATGTCACGCATAGTCAGGACGAGGCGCTGGCGCTGGCCGACCTGGTCGTGCTGATGAAGGACGGGCGGATCGAGCAGCAGGGCACACCCTTCGAGGTGTTCGACGCGCCGCGCACCGCCTTCGCCGCGCGCTTCATGGGCGGGCACAACGTCATCGCCTTGCCCGCCAACGGGCTGGTGGCGGTGCGGACGGACCGCACGGCGCTGCGGCCCGCGGGCCAGGGCGTGGTGAGGGCGACGGTGCGCGGCGTCGAATACACCGGCACGGGCTTCGCCGTGGCGCTGGCGGGCCCCGCCGGCGAGGAGTGGCAGGCGCTGGTGGGCGAGGCCGCGCTGCGCGAGCGGCCGCTCGAGCCCGGCGAGCAGGTCGGCCTCGGCTGGGACGAGCAGGACCTCCGCTACCTGGCGGACGGAGCATGACGAGCAAGGAGAATCCAGGCATGGACAAGACGATGACGCTGGCGCGCCGCCGGGTGCTGCAGGGCGCGGCCGGGCTGGCCGCCGGCCTCGCGGCGCCGGCGGTGCATGCGCAGGGCGCGGTGACGCTGCGCTATGTCGGCACCGCGGTGAACCAGCATGCCGGCATCAAGGAGAAGGTGAAGGAGGATCTCGGCATCACGCTCGAGTACATCCCCGTCACCTCGGATGATGTGGTGCGGCGGGCGGTGACGCAGCCGAACAGCTTCGACATCCTCGATTCCGAATACTGGATGCTCAAGAAGATCATCCCCTCGGGCAACCTCATCGGCATGGATGCCAAGCGCATCAAGCTGGTCGACGAGATCACCACGATCTTCACCAAGGGCGAGGTCGCCGGCAGGAAGATCGGCGACCAGGGTACGGCGCCGAGCAAGGTGATGTATCTCCCGGCACAGAACGGCAAGGCCTTCGCCGGCGCGCCGACCCAGTGGCTGACGCTGATCCCGACGACCTACAATGCCGATACGCTCGGCATCCGTCCCGACAGGATCACCCGGCCGATCGAGAGCTGGGCCGAGTTGCTCAACCCGGAATTCAAGGGCAAGGCGAGCATCCTCAACATCCCATCCATCGGCATCATGGATGCGGCGATGGCGGTCGAGGCCTCGGGCCGGCACAAATACGCCGACAAGGGCAACATGACCCGCGCCGAGATCGACCTGACGATGCGGGTTCTGACCGAGGCCAAGCGTGCCGGCCAGTTCCGCGCCTTCTGGAAGGACTTCAACGAGAGCGTCAACCTGATGGCCTCGGGCGAGACCATCATCCAGTCCATGTGGTCGCCGGCGGTGACGGCGGTGCGCAGCCGCGGCATCCCCTGCGTCTACCAGCCACTGAAGGAGGGCTACCGCGCCTGGGCCGCTGGCTTCGGCCTGCCGAAGACGCTGACGGGTCGGAAGCTCGACGCTGCCTATGACTTCATCAACTGGTTCCTCTCCGGCTGGGCCGGCGCCTTCCTGAACCGCCAGGGCTACTACTCCGCCGTGCTCTCGACCGCGCAGAAGAGCATGCAGCCCTATGAGTGGGATTTCTGGATGATGGGCAAGCCGGCGGCGCAGGACATCAAGGCGCCGGACGGCACGGTGATGGAGAAGGCCGGCAGCGTGCGCGACGGCGGCAGCTTCGAGGCGCGCATGGGCGCCGTCGCCTGCTGGAACGCCGTGATGGACGAGAACGACTACATGGTCAGGAAATGGAATGAGTTCATCGCCGCCTGACCACCGCCCGATGGGCCGACCAATGGCGCCGCTGCTCCAGGCGGCGCCATTGGCGCTGGTGCTGCTGTTGTTCTTCGTGTTCCCGCTGCTGGCGACCGCGGTCGTCAGCCTGTGGAATTACACCGAGTATTCGCTGGTGCCCGACATCACCCAGCGGAACTACGTGGAGATGTTCGAGGGCTGCTCCAACCTCTCGGACGGGCTCTGCGCCACCTTCCGGACCTATATCTCGACGCTTCGCCTCTGCCTCATGGTCTGGGCGATCACCACGCTGCTCGGCTTCACCATCTCCTATTTCCTCGCCTTCCATATCCGGTCGGAATCGGTGCGGATGGCGCTGTTCCTGCTCTGCACCGCGCCCTTCTTCACCTCCAACGTCATCCGCATGATCTCCTGGCTGCCGCTGCTGGGGCGGGAGGGGGTGGTGAACCAGGCGCTGGTGGCGACCGGGCTGGTGGACCAGCCGCAGGACTGGCTGCTGTTCTCCGAATTCTCGGTCGTCGTCGCCTTCGTCCATCTCTACACCCTCTTCGTCACCGTCCCCGTCTTCAACAGCATGATGCGGATCGACCGCCGGCTGATGGAGGCGGCGCAGGATGCGGGGGCGAGCCCCTGGCAGACGCTCTGGCATGTGGTGATCCCGCTGACCAAGCCGGGCCTCGTCATCGGCTCCATCTTCGTCATCGTGCTGGTGATGGGGGATTTCGTGACCATCGGCGTGATGGGCGGGCAGCAGATTGCCTCCATCGGCAAGGTGATCCAGGTGCAGATGTCCTACCTGCAATTCCCCGCTGCCGCGGCGCAGGCGGTGGTGCTGCTCGGGCTGGTGCTGATGGTGATCGCGGTGATGACCAGGCTCATCGATATCCGGCGGGAGCTGTGATGGACGAGGATCGCCGGCCCTTCTCCTTCTGGGTGCTGGCCGCGGTCTTCGCGGCCTTCGTCGTCTTCCTCTACGGGCCGACGCTCACCATCCTCGTCCTGTCCTTCCAGGGACCGGAGGGCGGGCTGACCTTCCCGCTGCAGGGCGTGTCGGCGCATTGGTACCGGGTGCTCTGGGCCGGCGCGGGGGTGATCGACATCTGGTCCTCCTTCCGGCGATCGCTGTGGCTCGGCCTCGTCGTCATGGTGCTGACGACGGTGATCTCGCTGCTCGCGGGCTATGCCTTCCGCCGGCGCTTCCCTGGCCAGGGGCTGCTGTTCAACCTGACCATCGCCAGCCTGATCGTGCCCTCCATCGTCGTCTCGCTCGGCATCGCGCTGGAATTCCGCCTCATCGACGATGCGGTGAAGGCCTTTGCCGAGGCGTATGAGGTCGCCTGGGTGAACGAGGCCTACACGACGGCCATGGGCCTCTTCACCTCAGCGCTCGGGGCGCATCTCACCTGGACGCTGCCCTTCGGCCTGCTGATCATGTTCGCCGTGTTCAACCGCTTCCCGGACAACCTGGAGGAGGAGGCGCGCGATCTCGGCGCCTCGCCCTGGCAGGTCTTCCGCCATGTGGTGCTGCCGCTGGTGGCGCCGAGCCTGGTCGGCGTCGCGCTCTTCGGCTTCACCCTCTCCTGGGACGAGATCGCCCGCACCTCCCAGGCGATCGGCGACACCAATACCCTGCCGCTTGAGCTCCAGGGCCTGACCAGCACGGTGACGACGCCGGAGATCTACGCGCTGGGCACGGTGGTGACGGGCGTCTCGGTGCTGGTGATCGTGCTCGCCTTCCTCGGCGTCTCCATGGCCAAGCGTCGGGCGGCGAAGCGGGTGCTGGGATGACGGCCGAGGAACTGCTGCGGGCAGCCCAGGCCGGTGTGCCGCCGCCGGGGCTGCCGGGCCCGCTGCGTGCCCTCGTTGAGGATGCGCGCGGCGACTGGGAGGCGGCGCATGCGGCGGCCCAGGCCGGCGACGACGCCGCAAGCGCCTGGGTGCATGCCTATCTGCACCGCAAGGAGGGCGACCTCGGCAATGCCGGCTACTGGTACAACCGCGCCGGCCGGGTGAAGCCGGCCGGCACGCTCGAGGAGGAATGGCTGGCGATCGCCCGGGCGCTGCTGGATCAGCCCGGCTGAGGCGAGCGGCGGCGGAAGTCCTGCGCCATCTCCTCCAGCGTGACGAAGCGCACGCCGGGGTGCTTCAGCATGTGGCCGATCAGCCGCTCCAGCATCATCAGCACCTGCGGCCGGCCGGAGACATCCGGGTGGATGGTCATCGGCACCACCGCATAGTCGTACTCGCGGTAGATGAAATCGAAATGGTCGCGCCAAATCTGCTCCAGCGCATGGGGCGAGACATAGCCGTGGCTGTTCTGGAATTTCTTGATGAACATCATCGGCGGCAGGTCGTCGAGGTACCAGGAGGCCGGGATCTCGACGAGTCCGGTGGTCGTCCCCTTGGTGAAGGGCTTCATCCAGCTTTCGGCCGGCTGCGCGTAGTCAATCGGCGTCCACTCGTCGCCGGTGCGGACGTAGTAGGGCGTGCAGTCGTGGTGCATCAGCGAGTGGTCGTAGGCGATGCCGCGCTCGACCAGGATCTCGATGCTGGTGGCGCTCACCTCCCACCAGGGTGCGACATAGCCGACCGGCTTGCGGCCCCAGTGCTTCTCGATCAGGCCGATGCAGCGGTCGAAGATCGCCTCCTCCTGCTGGCGGGACAGCGCCAGCGGGTTCTCGTGGCTGTAGCCGTGCAGGCCGATCTCATGCCCGGCCTTGGCCACCATGTCGGTCTGCTCGGGGAAGCTCTCGATGGTATGGCCCGGGATGAACCAGGATTGCGTCAGGCCGAAGCGCTCGAAGAGCTTCAGGATGCGCGGCATGCCGACCTCGGCCGCGAAGACGCCGCGACTGATATCGCCCGGGCTGTCCTCGCCCATATAGCTGCCGAGCCAGCCAGCCACTGCATCGCAATGGATGCTGAAGGCGCAGAGGATCTCCTTGGCCATGTCCCTTATCCCTTGTCATTCGCGCGGGTCCAACGCTCGATCTCGCCGATCGCTGTCGCCGCGTCGATGATATCGGCATAGCGCCGCTCCACATCCTTCAGGTTCTGGTCATGCGCCACCTGGTCGTGGTCGCCGACGCAATCCTGGGCGACCATGGTACGGAAGCCGAGGGAGAAGGCATCGATCACGCTGGCCCGGACGCAGCCCGAGGTGATGCAGCCGGTGACGATGACGGTATCGACCCGTTCCTTGGTCAGGATGGCGGCGGCGGGCGTGGCGAAGAAGATGGAGGGCGCCGACTTCATCAGCAGCACATCCGGCCCCGCGGCGGCGATACGCGGGTCGAGCTCCACGCTCGCGGTGCCCTTCAGCAGGTCAAAGACGGGCGCGGCCTTCCAGTGCGGCGCGGCGCGCGGGCTGTCATAGCCGTTGACGCAGGCGATGACGGGCAGGCCGGCCCGCCGCGCAGCCCGGATCAGCGGCACCGTGGCTTCGACCGCGGCATCGACCATCGGGGCGCCGGCCATCGGGAAGGCCGGGTCGGTGAAGCCGCGCTGGAAATCCACGACGACGACACCGATCCTGGCGCCGAAGCCGAGGGGGCGGCTGCCATAGCCGCGCGCCGCATAGATGTCGCTCATGGGACTCGCCTCCTCGATGCTGCGGCATGAAGGTTGCAACTCCCATGCCGAGCAGGGAGGGCCGCCGTATGAGCGCATCGATCCAGGACCCCGGGCGCATCCGCGACCTGTCGGCCGCCATGGCGGCAGGGGGCCTCACCGCGGAGGGGCTGGTGGAGCGCTGCCTCGCCCGCATCGCCGCGGTGGACGGGCAAGTACGGGCCTGGGTGCATGTGCTGGATGAGGAGGCGCTGGCCACCGCCCGGGCGCTGGATGCGGAGCGCCGGGCCGGCAGGCTGCGCGGGCCCTTGCACGGCATTCCGGTCGGGGTGAAGGACGTCATCGACGTCGCCGGCCTGCCTACGCGGGCCAACAGCCCGAGCCGGGCCGACCTGGCGCCGGCGACCGCCGATGCCACCGTGGTGGCCCATCTGCGGGCGGCGGGGGCGGTGGTGCTCGGCAAGCTGCACACCACGGAATACGCCTATTTCAACAGCCTGCCACCGACGCGGAACCCCTGGGACCTGACGCGGACGGCCGGCGGCTCCTCGGCCGGCTCGGGCGCGGCCATCGCTTCGGGGACGGTGCCGCTGGCGCTCGGCACCCAGACGGCGGGCAGCGTCAACCGGCCGGCGGCCTATACGGGCGTCGGCGCCTTCAAGCCCTCGACCCTCTCCATCGGCGGAACGGGCGTGCTGCCGCTGGCCCCTTCCTTCGATACCGTGGGCGCCTTCGGCGGCTCCGCCCAGGATGCGGCGCTCTGCGCGGCGGGGTATGCGGCGGACCATCTCGGGCTGCGCGCTCCATCGCCGGTCCGGCCGCGGATCGTAGTGCTGTCCGACCCGATGATCGCGGCGAAGCAGCAGCCGGGGACGGCCGCGGCGGTGGCGGCGCTGGCGGCGCGACTCGGCGCCGCGGGCCTGCCGGTGCGAGAAGTGCGCGCGCCCGTATCGCTCGAAGAGGTCCTCGAGGTGCATCGCGGGGTGATGGTGGCGGAGCTCGGCCGCACCCATGCGCGGGCGCCGCGCGGCCGGGTCTCGCCCCGGATCGTGGCCGATATCGAGGCCGGGCTGGCTATCGGCGAGGCCGATTACCTGGCCGGGCTGCGCCGGCTCGCTGACTTCCGCGCGGCCTTCTGGTCGGCCTTCGGAGCCGATGACCTGCTGCTGCTGCCGGCGGCACCCGATGTGGCGCCCACTCCGGAGACGACGGGCGACCCCTCCTTCGTCATCCCCTTCACCGCATTGGGCGGACCGATAGCGACCCTCCGGGCGGGGAGGGATGGACATATGCCGGTCGGGGCGCTGCTGACCGGCGCGCCGGGGGCGGATGCAAGGCTCGCCGGCTTCCTGCTCTCCGATCTCGGCACCGAACTCGATTTGTAGAGGGCCGCGATTGACGGCGATCTTCGCCCTCTCGCTCGGCCTGCCGGGGGGCTTCCTCGCCGACAGGATCGGCCGCCATGTCAGCCGGCTGCGGGTGCGGAACTACCCGGCGCTGGTGGTGCCATCGCTGCCGGGGCAACCTGCCGGCCACGAGCGGCGAGCATCTGCCACGGCAGTTCCTCCGTACCCAGGCCGCGGCCGCCGGAGGCCGTCGGCGCCTCATCCGGCCTCGCCGGCTTTCTCTGGCTCGCGGGTGATGGACTGACGGAGAGCGGCCTGTAGCTCGTTCAGGCCATAGGGCTTGCGCAGCACGGCACCGGCGAAGGCCCGCAGGGCCTTGGGCTCCGCATAGCCGGTCGCCAGCAGCACCCGGAGGCCCGGCCGGAGGGCGGCGGCGCGGGCCGCCAGCTCGTCCCCGCTCATGCCGGGCATGGCAAAATCCGCGAGCAACAGGTCGAAGTCCTGGCCGGGTTCGAGCAGGGCCAGGGCCTCCTAGCGCCGCCTCGCCATCGGCAACGGCGACGGTGTCGTAATCGGCCGCCAGCAGCCGCTCGACATAGGCACGCATGTCGGCGTTGTCGTCGGCGAGCGGGATGCGTGGCCGCGTCGCCACGGCGGCCGGGGGCTCGGTGAGGCCGGGGCGGATCGGCACGACCTTCGGGGCATCGGAGCTGGCTGCCGCCGCCGGCCCGGCCGACCAGCGCATGGCCTCCGCCACGAAGGGCTCGGCACCGAGGGCCGTCGATTGCAGCCGCCGCGGGACGCCGATCCGGTCGGCCGGCAGATGCGCCTGGCCGGCGGGGATCGCCACGGTGAAGACGCTGCCGCGCCCCGGTTCGCTCTCGACGGAAATCCGGCCGCCATGCAGCGAGACCAGTTCCTGCACCAGGGCGAGGCCGATGCCGGAGCCTTCATGGGTCCGCGCCCGGGCGCCCTCGATGCGCTGGAAGCGGTCGAAGACCCGGCCGACCTGATCGCCCGGGATGCCGACGCCCGTATCGGTGACCGAGAGCCGGATCATCCCATCCTGATCCTCGCGCAGCGCGACCGCGATGCGCCCCTTGAAGGTGTGCTTGAAGGCGTTGGAGAGCAGGTTGAGGACGATCTTCTCCCACAGATCCGGGTCGACATAGGCGGGTTCGCGGAGGGGCGGGCAATCCACCACGAAGCGGAGCCCCGCCCTCTCGATGGTCGAGCGGAAGGCGCCGGCCAGCTCGACGGTCGCGGCGCCGAGCTCCACCGGCTCGAAGCTGGCCTCGGCCCGGCCGGCCTCGGCCCGGGCGAAGTCGAGCAGCGCATTGACCAGGCGGAGCAGCCGGAGCGCGTTTCGCCGCACCATGGCCAGCTCCTCGCGAAGCGCCGGGGCGAGGCCGGGGCGGGCGAGCAGATCCTCGACCGGCCCGAGCAGCAGGGTGAGGGGGGTGCGGAACTCGTGCGAGACATTGGAGAAGAACTGCGTCTTCGCCCGGTCGAGCTCGGCGAGCGCATGGGCGCGGCGGCGTTCCTCCGCATAGGCCTCGGCATTGCGGATCGCCGCCGAGACCTGGCCGGCCAGCAACTCGTAGAAGGCGCGATACCCGGAATCGAGGGCGCGGCTCGGGTTGGTGCCGCAGACCAGCACCCCGAGCGGCTCCGCCCCGCCAGCCCCCGAAAGCGGCAGGGCGATGGCGGTAGCGACGGCATGGCCGAAGGGTCCGCCGCGCAATGCGCCAATGCGGGCGGTGGCCTCGACCACTGCGATTGCGCCGGTGGCTGCCTCCGCCAGGGGCCAGGGCCAGGCGGCGTCCGGCCCATCCAACCGCACCCGGCTGGGTGCAGCCGGCCCGCCCGCTTCCACCCCGACCGCGGCAGCGAGGGAGAGCGTCCAGGGCTCGGCAGCGCGGAGATAGATGAGGGCGAAGGGGATGTCCCAGCTGTGCTGGGCGATGGCGGCGGCGATGGTGCGGCAGGTCGCCTCGGTTGACTGCGTCGCATTGGCCTGGGCGGCGAGGTCCCGCTGCAGCTCGAGGCGCCGTTCCACCAGCACCTGGGCGGTGACCTCGCTACAGACGCAGAGCATGCCGCGGATGGAGCCGAGATCGTCCTCGACCGCGCTGTAGGAGAGGGAAAATAGGCCTCGTCATATCCGGCGCGGTTCACCGCGAGGCGCTGGGCCGGCACCCAATTGGGCGTGCCGGTCTCCATCACCGCCTGGATCATCGGTCCGATGGTGGCCCAGGATTCGGCCTGGGTTTCCCGGATCGAACGGCCGAGGGCGCCAGGATGCTTGGCGCCGATCAGGCCGGTATAGGTATCGTTGTAGATCTGAAGCAGATCGTCGCCCCAGAGCAGGACCATGGGGTAGCGGGAGCCGAGGATGGTGCGAACCGTGGCCTTCAGGCTCTGAGGCCAGGTCTGGACAGGGCCGACCGGGATCGCGGCCCAGTCGAGCGCACGCATGCGCGCCGCCATCTCACCCGGACCGGGAAAGGGTTCACGGCTGCCAGCCGTCTGCATGAGGCGTCACTCCCCACCCTGGCGCTCTGGGGATTGTAACGCTCAAGGTCGGTTTGACAGGCCCACGCACGGAGCTTTGTCCCATGCATGGGCATGCGGCACGGGCATGCGCCGATATCGCATGCCCGTGGTTCGGTCAGACCGCGCTCGACCAGTCCGCCGGGACGAAGCGGTAGCCATTGCCTTCCTTCGCCAAATACCCGTTGGCGGGGAAGGGGAAGTGATAGCCGGTGATGCGGATTCGATCGGTGGCAACCTGGTCGTAGATCCTGCGCCGTGCCGCCTCGGCCATCTCCGGGTCGAAGTCGAAGATGACGTGGAAGTCGGGGCGGCAGGCCAGCAACTCCGGCCGGTTGGTGCAATCGGCGACGAACATGGCCTGCGCCGTGCCGTCGGAGATGTGGTAGCAGGTGTGGCCAGGCGTATGGCCATGGGCGGCGACGGCGCGGATGCCCGGCATGACCTCCGCCCCGGCCGCCACCTGACGGATCTTCCCCTGATAGGGCGCGAAGCGGCGGGCGCTGTTGGCGAAATTGCCGCGCTGGCCCTCCGGGCTGCGGGACTCGTTGCCTGTATCGCTCCACCAGGCCCATTCGGCGGCGGGGACCACGACCTCGGCATTGGGAAAGGCGGCCGCGCCGGCGGCGTTCAGCAGCCCGTTCACGTGGTCGCCGTGGAAATGGCTCATCACCACGAGATCCACCTTGGCCGGGTCGATGCCGGCGGCGGCCATGTTCTGGATCATCCGGCCCTGTGTGGCGCCGGGCGGGGTGACGCCGTTGCCGCTGTCGAAGACCACCAGCCTGCTGCCGGTGTCGAGGAAGGTGACGGTGAAGGGGATGCGGATGCTGTCCGTCGGCAGGAAGCTCTCCGCCATCACCTTCTGCACCTCCTCGAGCGGGGCATTGCGCACGAAGCCCTGCAGCGGGCGCTGGAAGAAGCCGTCATGCACGGTGGTGACGGTGAAGCTGCCGACCTTGAAGCGGTAGAAACCCGGCGCCTGGGCAGCGGCGGGGGCTGCACCGGGCGTAGTCTGGGCCGCCGCGCCACGCAGCAGGGCGGGGGCGGCCAAGGGGGCGACGAGCCCGGCGGTAAGGCCGCCAAGCGCAAGGCGGCGGCTAGTGATCTGGGTCATCGGTCCCTCCGGCAATACTCCTCTCCTATTGGTGGAGAGGCGCGGGCGGCATGCAAGCCATTCAAGCAGGGGATCAGCGGGTGAAGGCGACCACTGACTCCAGATGCGGCGACCAGAGGAACTGGTCCACCGGCGTGGCCGCGGAGATCCGGTAGCCGGCGGCCTGCAGCGGCTTCGCATCCCGCGCCAGCGCCACCGGGTTGCAGGAGACGTAGAGGATGCTGGGTACCCCGGCGCGGGCCAGCAATGCCGTCTGCTCGGCGGCGCCGGCATAGGGCGGGTCCAGGACCACGGCAGCGAACTCCTTCAGCTCTGGGCCGGCCAGGGGTTGGCGGTCGAGGTCGCGGCGAACGGGCTTCACCCGGAGGCCAGCCTTGCCGGCGGCGGTGGCGAGCGCGGAGACGGCTTCCGGCACCGCCTCGAAGGCGGTGACGCGGGCACGGGCGGCGAGCGGGATGCTCAGCGTGCCAAGGCCGGCATAAAGGTCGGCGATGGCGGCGCGGCCAGGGAGCTTGCGCGGCAGCCCCTCCAGCAGCGCCGCGATGATGGCAGCCTCGCCCTCGGCGCTCGCCTGGAGGAAGGCGCCCGGGGCAGGTACGACCTCCGCACCCGAGAGGAGGTGGCGCACCGCACCGAGCTGCGCGGCGACCTCCGCCCCGCTGCCCTTGCCAGCCCAGGCGACGCGCGGGACATGCTGGTCTGCGGCGAAGGCGGCCAGCAGCCGGCGATCCGGCATGGAGAGCGGCGCATCGGTACGGAGCAGGATGTCCGGCCCGCTGGCGAGCAGGTTGATGACGGCCGAGCCAAGCCGACGCAGGCCCTCAAGATGGCGGAGCGTCTCGGCCAGGGGTGCCAGCAACGCGACCAGCTCGGGCCGCAGCACATGGCATTCCTGCATCGGCACCAGGTTGGTGGTGCCACGCTGATGGAAGCCGATCTGCACGCGGCCATCGGGCAGGCGTTCCAGCCCTAGATCGGCGCGCTGGCGGCTCTGCGGCGGCGTCATCACCAGCGGGGCGACGGGCGCATCGGGAAAGCCGGCCCGCGCCAGGGCCTCGACCAGCCGGCCGCGCTTCCACGCGGCATAGGGCGCGAGATCCCAATGCTGCAGGACGCAGCCGCCGCAGGTGGGGAAATGGCGACAGGGCGGGGTGACGCGTTCCGGGCTCTCATCGAGCCAGGACTCCACCTCGGCCCGCTTGCCGGCGAGGCGGGCGCGCACCTTTTCCCCGGGAAGGGCAAGGGGAAGGAAGACCTGGCCCTCGGCGTGGCGGGCGACCCCGTCGCCCGCCGCCCCCATCGCCTCGATGGTCAGGTCCAAGATGGCGGGTGTCTCAGCCGCCGAAGGCGTTGAGGCCGGTGATGGCCCGGCCGAGGATAAGGGCATGCACGTCATGCGTGCCCTCATAGGTGTTCACCGTCTCGAGGTTCATGACGTGGCGGATCACGTGGTACTCGTCCACGATCCCGTTGCCGCCATGCATGTCCCGCGCGACGCGGGCGATGTCGAGCGACTTGCCGCAGTTGTTGCGCTTCACCAGGGAGATCATCTCCGGCGCGACCTTGCCCTCGTCAAAGAGGCGGCCGACGCGGAGCACGGCCTGCAGGCCGAGGGTGATCTCAGTCTCCATGTCGGCGAGCTTCTTCTGCACCAGCTGGGTCTGCGCCAGCGGGCGGCCGAACATGCTGCGGTTCAGCGTATAGTCGCGCGCGGCATGGAAGCAGAACTCCGCGGCGCCAAGCGCGCCCCAGGCGATGCCGTAGCGGGCGCGGTTGAGACAGGAGAAGGGGCCGGCGAGGGACTTCACGCCCGGCAGCCGGTTCTCCTCGGGGACGAAGACCTCGTCCATCATGATCATGCCGGTGGTCGAGGCGCGGAGCGAGAACTTGCCCTCGATCTTCGGGAAGGTAAGGCCCTTCATGCCACGCTCGAGCACGAAGCCGCGCAGGATGCCCTCGTCGTCCTTCGCCCAGACCACGGCGAGGTCGGCGATCGGCGCGTTGGTGATCCAGGTCTTGGAGCCGGAGATCAGGTAGCCGCCATCGACCTTCTTCGCCCGCGTCCGCATGGAGGAGGGGTCGGAGCCGGCATCGGGCTCGGTCAGGCCGAAGCAGCCCACCCATTCGCCGGTGCGCAGCTTCGGCAGGTACTTCTCCCGCTGCGCCTCGGAGCCGAAGGCGTGGATCGGGAACATCACCAGCGAGGACTGCACGGAGAAGGCGCTGCGGTAGCCGCTATCGACCCGCTCGACCTCGCGCGCCATCAGCCCGTAGGCGACGTAGGAGACGCCGGCGCAGCCATAGCCTTCGAGCGTGGCGCCGAGGAAGCCCATCTCGCCGAACTCGTTCATGATCTCCCGGTCGAAGGTCTCGTGCCGGTTGGCCATGAGGACGCGGGGGAAGAGCTTCTCCTGGCAGAACTGATGCGCGGATTCGCGGATCATCCGCTCATCCTCGGTCAGCTGGTCCTCGAGGAGCAGCGCATCTTCCCAGGCGAAGCTGGCCATGCGCTTGGGGCTCGGGCTGATGACGTTCATGGCTGGCTCCTCGGGGCTCTTCTAGGGGGGTAATTGGCGCCTCGGACGCGGTCCCGCAACCGCGCGGGATGCGGGAATGAAGCACGATGCGGCGGCCGGGTGGCCGCCGCGATGCGCGGGCCTCAGGCGGCCTCGGCGTCCTGCTCCGATGACTGCTCGCGGCGTGGACGGGGGATCGGGATCAGCATGAAGGCCGGCACCGCATCGCCGAAGCCGACCACGGCTGGGCCAAGATCGTCGCGATCCCGGTCGCGCCGGCGCGGCGCCTCGCGGTCCCAGCGGCGCTCCTCGCGCGGTGCGCGCTCCTCGGGACGAGGGCGTTCCTCGGGGCGGGGGCGCTCCTCGCGAGCGGTGACGGGGGCGCGGTCCCGATCCCGGTCACGGCTGCGCTCGGGGCGCTCCCGCTCCGGGCGCTCGCGCTCGGGACGATCACGCTCGGGCCTGTCACGGTCGCGCCCGCTGCGCTCCGGCCTCTCGCCACGGGCTGGGCGATCCGCCTGCGGCGCGGGACGGCGGTCGCGTCCGCCACGATCGCGGGCGCTGCCGCTCCGGGCAGGGCCGCCACGGCCACGGCCGCTGCGGGGCCGGGCGGCGGCCTCGGCGATCTCCTCGTTGCTGATCGGGTCAAGCCCTTCCACCTCGATGCGCGGAATGGGCTTGCCGGTCAGCGTCTCGATCGCGGCGACGTTCCGTGCCTCGTCGGGCGTGGCGATGGTGAAGGCGGCGCCCTGCTTGCCGGCCCGTCCGGTGCGGCCGATGCGGTGGACATAATCCTCGGCGTGGAAGGGCACGTCGAAATTGAAGACGTGGCTGAGCCCGCCGATATCGATGCCGCGCGCCGCGACATCCGAGCAGACCAGCAACTGCAGCTCGTTCGCCTTGAACTTGTTCAGCGTGGCGAAGCGGCTCGGCTGGTCCATGTCGCCATGCAGGGCGCCAACCGAGAAGCCGTGCCGCTTCAAGGACTTGTAAAGGATATCCACCTCGACCTTGCGGTTGCAGAAGATCAGGGCGTTCTGCACCTCCTCGCGGCGGATGAGGCGGCGCAGCGCCTCGCGCTTGTCGAGCTCACGGGTCCAGAGCAGGCCGGCGGTGATGGTCGTCGCCACGCTGGCCGGGGCGGAAACCGAGATTTCCTTCGGGTTCTGCAGGAAGGCATCCGCCAGCTTGCGGATCTCGGGCGCCATGGTCGCGGAGAAGAACAGCGTCTGCCGCATGGGTGGCAGCATCGAGACGATGCGCTCCACATCCGGGATGAAGCCCATGTCGAGCATGCGGTCGGCCTCGTCGATGACGAGGACCTTGCAGTCGGCGAGCAGGATGCGCCCGCGCTCGAACAGGTCGAGCAGCCGGCCTGGCGTCGCGATCAGCACGTCGACACCCTTCTCGAGCACGGCGCGCTGGTCGTTCATGCTCTCGCCGCCGATCAGCAGGGCATGCACCAGATTCAGGTGCTTGCCGTACTTCACGAAATTCTCGGCGACCTGCAGCGCCAGCTCCCGCGTCGGCTCCAGGATCAGGCTGCGCGGCATACGCGCCTTGGCCCGGCCGCTCGCCAGGATGTCGAGCATCGGCAAGGTGAAGCCGGCGGTCTTGCCGGTGCCGGTCTGGGCGCAGCCCAGCACGTCGCGGCCCATCAGCACGGTGGGGATGGCGGCTTCCTGGATCGGCGTCGGCGAGACATAGCCGGCCTCGGCGACTGCCTGCAGGATCGGCTCGGACAGGCCGAGATCGGCGAAGGTGACGCGGGGAGTGGCTTCCTCCTCCTCGCTGTCCTCATCCTCGTCGTCGTCATCCTCGGTGGTGACGTCTTCGGTCGAGGTGGTGGAGGCGCCCTGTTCCTCCTCCGGCTCCGCCGCGGCGGCAATCGCGGGTGGCGGCATCTCGGCCGGGGTCGGGGCTTCAGCCTCGGTCTCGAGGACTTCCGGAGCGTTCTCCGGCATCAGCGACTCGGGCGCATCCTCCGGCGCCGGGGCGGGCGCAGGCTCGGCCGCCATGGCTGCGGCAGGCGGGGCCGCAGTTTCGGCCGGCTGGTCGTTGTGCGCAGTCTCGGCCGCCTCAGTTGCGGGCCGGTCGGAGGTATCGGTCAAGTGCGGTCGGTTCCTTCGCCGGGACAGCGGCGGCATGGCGGCCCACATGGCCGAAAACCGACGCCTGGCTCGCCCTTCGCAAGGCTGCCGTTCCAGGTCCGCGCCGCATATGCGCCTCCGCTGCCGCAAAATCAAGCCGAAGCAGGGATTGCCCCGCTATTTCCACCCGTATAGAGGCGGGAAGCCCATGTCCGACCGTCCCGACCTCCTCCTGCTGCCCGGCCTGCTCTGCGATGCCGCGCTGTGGGAGGCCCAGCTCCTGGGGCTCGGCAGCCTCGTGCGTTGTCATGTGGCGGATGTGGCGCAGGATACCAGCTTGGCCGAGATGGCGGCTCGGGCCCTGGCCATGGCGCCGCCGCGTTTCGCCCTCGCTGGCCTCTCCATGGGCGGCTACCTCGCCTTCGAGATCCTGCGCCAGGCGCCGGAGCGGGTGACGCGGCTGGCCCTGCTCGATACCTCGGCGCGGGCCGATACGCCGGACCAGGCACGACGGCGCCGGGGGCTCATCTCGCTCGCGCGCAGCGGCTTGTTCCGTGGCGTCACCCCACGGTTGCTGCCGCAGCTCGTGCATCCGGACAATCTCCAGGGGCCGGTTGGCCAGGCAGTGATCGCCATGGCCGAACGGGTCGGGCGCGATGCCTTCCTGCGCCAGCAGGCCGCGATCCTTGGCCGGCCCGATTCGCGCCCGGACCTTCCCGGCCTCCGCCTGCCGACCCTGGTGGCGGTGGGGGAGGCGGATCAGCTCACCCCGCCCGAGCTTTCGGAGGAGATCGCCACCGGCATTCCCGGCGCCCGGCTGCACCGGCTCCCCGGTTGCGGCCACCTGCCACCGATGGAGGCGCCGGAGGCGGTGACGGCGCTGCTGCGGGAGTGGCTGGCCGGATAGCGCCCTCAGGCCGCGTCGGCCGTAGCGCCCTCGACCACAGGCTGGCCGCCGTCATGACGGGACAGCGGCATGGTGATCTTGCAGACGAGGCCGCCCGGCGTCCAGCGCCGGGTCAGGCTGCCGCCAAGCTGGACCTGCACCGTTTGCTCGATGACGCGGGAGCCGAAGCCGCGCCGCGCCGGACTTGACACTACCTCGGACCCGCCGCGCTCGCGCCAGACCAATGTCAGCAGGCGCTGCGCCGGGTCCAGCCGCCAGCTCACCTGCAACAGCCCCCCGCGGCGGGAAAGGGCGCCGTATTTCATCGCATTGGTCGCCAGCTCATGCACGGCCATGCTGAGGGGCTGGGCGGCATGGGCGGCGACGGTCACCGGCGGGCCAATCAGCTCGGCACGGGGCGCATCCATCCGGATGCCTGTGAGGAAGGCGGCGAGCTCCCCTTCCAGTAGCGCGTGCAACTCGGCCCCCTCCCAGCGGCGGCGGGCGAGGATGGTCTGGGCGCGGGCGAGCGCCGCGACCCGGCCCTCGACGATCCGCACCAACTCGGCCGGGCTCTCGGCCCGACTGAGCCGGAGCGCCGCCTGCACCACGGCGAGGGCGTTCTTGGCGCGGTGGTCAACCTCGCGCATCAGCAGCTCGTTCCGCTGGTCGCTCCGCTTGCGGTCGGTGATGTCCATGGCGAGGCCGGTCAGGCGGATTGGGCGACCCTGCTCGAAATGCACCTGGCCGATGGTGAAGATCCAGCGTTCCTGCCGGTCGGTCAGGCCGACCACGCGGAATTCGGCCTGGTAGGTGCCGGGGCCGGTCGGGTCCTTGGCGCGGCGCATGGCTTCGCGGCGGAGCACCCGGTCTTCCGGGTGGAGGCCGGCGAGGAAGCTGCGGCTGGTGACCGGCGCCTCCTCGGGCAAAGCCCAGAAGCCCCGCATGCGGCTGTCCCAGGTCACCGCACCGGTGCGGAAATCATGGTCGTAGATGCCGAAGCCGGCAGCCTCCTGGGCGAGGCGCAGCCGTTCGCCGCTGGCGGCGAGGGCTGCCTCGGCGCTGCGCCGCTGGGTCACCTCGAGGATGATGCCCGCAGCGAAGCAGGGCGCGCAGCCGCCCTGCTGGCGCCCCAGGATCTCGCCGCGGGCCAGCAGCCAGCGCAGTGCGCCATCGGCCTCGAGGACGCGGAATTCGAGACTGAAGCTGCCGCCCGTGCGGGCCAGGCTGCGATGCGTTGCCGCCAGCAGGTTGCGGTCCTCGGGATGCAGCCGGGCCGCGAGGGCCGCAAGGGTCACCGTCTCGCCCGGCGGCAGGCCGAACAGGCCGGGCATGGCCGCATCCGCCAGGACCGAGCCATCGCGGGCCAGTTCGAAGGCTACGGCGCCGCTTGCCTCCTGCGCCCGCTGCAGCCGGTCCTCGCTGCGACGGAGGGCGCGCTCGGCCCGGTGCAGTGCGCTCAGGTCGGTGCGGGTGCTGACGATGGAATGCGGCTCCCCTGTCCGCGGGTCGCGCCGCAGGGCCCATTGGGCGCCGGTGACGATCATGCTGCCATCCCGCCGCCGCTGGCGCAGCTCGCCCTGCCATTGGCCATGGCGGAGCAAGGTGGCGAGTAGCCCCTCCCGCCCACCGGCGGGGAATTCGGTGCGCAGCAATTCCGCCACTTGGTGCCCCTCGGCCGCCTCCCGCGGGAAGTCGTAGAGCTGGGCGCAGCCTGCCGACCAGTGGATGATCCGCCCCTTGATGTCGGTGATCATGCAGGGGGTCAGGTCGAGCGCCTCCGAGACCTCGGCCAGGGCGGCTGTCCGCTCGACCACTCGCGCCTCCAGCTTGTCATTGGCGTCGAGCAGGCGCAGCTGGCCGCGGCATACGAGGAGGGCAAGGCCGAGCATGGCGAGCATGGCCGGCACCCCGATGGCGAGTTGCGGCAGCACGGCGTCCCACCAGGCGCCGAGGATCGCAGCGTGGGAGCGGATGGCGGCGGTATAGGCCGGGAAGCCCTCAAGCCGGCGCATGGCGACCAGCCAGGGCGCCCCATCCTCCGGCGTATGCTCAGTGATCACCGCATGGTCGAGGCCGGCGGCGGCAATGGCATGGAACCAGGCGGCCGGCGGCAGCGGCGCCGGGAGCTCTGCCATCCCGGAGGTGCGGGCGATGACGTTGCCATCGGTCCGCACCAGGGCGACGGCATCCGTGCCCGATGCCAGTAGCCGGCGCAGCCCGTCGCTCACCACCTCGGGCTCGACCCAGAGGTTCACCACGCCATCGAAGCCGTCCGGCCCGGGCGGGTTGCCGGTTCCGCTCCGGCGGCGGCTGACGGCGAAGAAGGGCCGTCCCTCGATCTGGCTGGCAAAGACCTGGCTGAGATGGATCAGGGGCGGGTTGGGCGCGCGTAGGGTCTCGAAGAAATCCTGCTCCGCGGCAACCGGCCGGGGCGGCTCCCGCTGCGTGCCGGTCGTCAGCAGGACGAGGCCCTCACGGTCGATGACGATGGCGTGGGAGGTCTGGGGCAGGTCGGCGGCAAGGGTCCTCGCCACCTCGGTCAGCGCCGGGCTGCGAGCCCGGATTTCGGCATCGGTCAGGCCACGCAGCAGGTCATCCAGGCGGCTCGCGGCGATGCCGTAGCTCAGCAGCAGGCGCATCGCGTATTCCGCGCTGGCATCCGCCTCCCGCGTCAGGTCGATCCGGGCTTCGCGCCAGGTCGCTTGCCAGGTGAACCAGGCGCCTGCGGCGAGGATGGTGGCGGGCAGCCCGATGGCAGCCACCAGCAGCCAAGCCAGTGACCTTCGCAGCGGCCATCTGGTTGGACCGACCATCGGCCGCAGGCGATCCGCCTCGAGGGGCATGCTGTCTCCAAAGGCCGGTGCGAACTTGGATCGGTTTCCTTACGGTTGATCGAAATAGCGTGACAGGAGCCGCCATGGAGCAAAATCACCATAAAGTGATGTATTTGAAGTGTTGGCCGGTTTCTGCGAAGTATCGAAGGTTGATGACTCGTGCCACCAGCCCGGCCATATCCCCAAGGCCAGAGTTTGGTCTTTCGTTGCAACCGAGCAGGTTCGGTGTCACCTCGCGCAGGAGAGCTCGATGGTCTGGCGATTGCGCGACCCAGTCCTGATACCCGAGGAGTGTCGCATTGGCGCAGCCTGACGGATCCGGTTCCTGCGCCGTCAGAACCCTGTTCCAGGCACTTGGCGATTGCACCTATGCGCTGGACCGGGAGTTTCGCTTTCTCGCCTATGACGAGGCGGCTGCCACCTATTTTGGCCGGCCTGCCGAGGCAGTGCTCGGCCGCACCATCTGGGAAACCTTCCCGAAGACCTCCATCGGACGGTTGGAGCCGGTATTGCGGCAGGTCATGGAGGAGCGCCGCCCGTTGCGGGCCGAGATGGCCGGCGCCGTGCGGCCCGACCGCTGGATCGAGTATACGATCTACCCGACCCCGGAGGGCATCGGGATCGCCTTCTCCGACCGGACGGAGGCGAGGCGGGCGGCGGAAGCGCTGCAGGCGAATGAGGAGCGACTGCGCGACCTGCTGGCCACGCTCGACCTCGGTACGTCGATGGCGCGGGACCTCGACGGTATCATCCGCTTCTGGTCGGAAGGCTGCGGCCGGCTCTATGGCTGGGCCGCAGCCGAGGCGCTGGGGCAAAGCGCGCACCGTCTGCTGCAGACCCAGTTCCCTGTCCCGCCCTCCGCCATAGAGGCGATGCTCGAGGCGACGGGTGAGTGGACCGGCGACCTGCGGCAGGTGGCGCGCGACGGACGCGCCCTGATCGTCGAGGCCCGCAAGGTCCTGCGCCGCGATGCGACGGGCCGGCCGGTCGCCGTGCTCGAGGCGCTGTCCGACGTGACCGCGCAACGCGCGGCCGAGGCGGCGCTGGCCGAGAGCGAGGCGCGGCTGGCGCTGGCCACGGCGGCGGCCGAGATCGGCATCTGGGACTGGACCTTCGCCTCCGACCGGTTGGTCTGTTCCACCCATGTGACGCATATCTGCGGCCTGGATCCGGCACAGCCGATGACGCCCGCCGCGGCGCGGCGGGTGGTCGACCGGGCTGATCTCACGCGGGTCCTGGCAGCCCTGCGCCGCGCCCGGGACCCGAAGAGCCGCCAGCGCATTGCCCTGGAATGCTGTATCCGCCGGCCGGATGGGGAGCTGCGCCATGTGGCGCTGCAGGCAGAACCGGTCTTTGCGGGCGCCAAGGCTACCCGCATCGTCGGCACGCTGCGCGATGTCACCGAGCGGTGGCAGATGCAGGAGGAGCGGTTCGCCAGTGCCGCGCGGCTGCGGCTGGCGGTTGAGGCAGGGCGGATGGCGGTCTGGGACGTCGACATGGTCGAGGACAGGCTGACCGGCTCGCCCGAATTGCCGCGGTTGCTCGGCTTCTCCGCGACGGAGGTGCCGGATCTCGCCAAGGCGCGGACCCGCTTCGCCCCCGGCGAGCGGGAACGGCTGGGCTCGCTCATCGCCGCCGCCCTGGCCCGGGGCGAGCATTTCGTCGAGACGGAGTTCCGCTATCTCTGGCCGGATGGCTCGGCGCGCTGGCTGATGCTGCGGACCGAGCTGAGCCTCGGCGCGTCCGGGCGGCCGGTGCGGGCGACCGGGGTGCTGCTCGACATCACCGAGCGCCGCCGGATGGAGGAGGCGCTGCGGGAAAGCGAGGCGCGGCTGCGCCTCGCGGTCGCCGCCGCCGGCCTCACTTCCTGGGAGGTGGACCCACTCCAGCGGGTGGCACGGCGCAGCGACCCTCTGCATCCTGCCAGCGCGACACTCTCCGACTTTTCCCTTGAAGCTTATTTGGCCTCCATTCACCCGGAGGATCGGGGGCGCGTGAGAGGCCGGCTGGATGCGCTGTCCACGGGGAGCATTGAGGATTACGCCATCGAGTACCGGGTTCAGGTGCCGGAGCGAGACGGATGGTGCTGGATCGAATCCCACGGCACGATCGCCGAGCGGGATACCCAGACCGGCCTGCCGAGCCGCCTTGCCGGTGTCGCCCGCGATATCACTGAGCGGAAGCAGGCGGAGGAACGGCAGAGCCTGTTGGCGCGCGAGGTGGACCACCGGGCGAAGAACGCTCTGGCCGTCGTGCAGGCGGCACTGCGGCTGACGCCGAAGGAGGATCCGGTCGCCTATGTGCAGGCGGTGGAGGGCCGTGTCGCCGCGCTTGCCCGGGCCCAGACCCTGCTGGCGCGTGGCCGCTGGACCGGAGCCGAACTGCGCGCCTTGCTCGAGGACGAGCTGGCGCCCTTCCTCGTGGATGGCGCGCAGGCGCCGCGGGTCCGGCTGGAGGGGCCGCCGGTGTTGCTATGGCCCGCGGCGACCCAGGCGCTTTCCATGGCCGTGCATGAGCTGGCGACCAATGCGGTGAAGCATGGCGCGCTCAGCCAGCCGGGTGGGCTGGTGACGGTGCGCTGGCGGGTGGAAATCATGGGGAGCCTGCACCTCCGCCTCGACTGGACCGAGCGTGGTGGGCCACCGGTGGCGGGCAGCCCGGGCCGGCGCGGCTTCGGCAGCCGGGTCCTTGAGGCAACGGTGCGGGCCCAGCTTGGCGGGCAGGTCCGCCAGAACTGGGCGGCCGAAGGCGTGCAGGTGCAAATCGACATCCCGCTGCTGGGGGGCGGCATCGCGCCGGTGCCGCCGGATGTCGCCGCCACGCTGCAATAGGCGGCCTGCCGGCCGGAGCAATCCCTGGCGGTCGCGGCTACTCCTTGACGAGGGAGAATAGCGGCCGGTCGGAGGCGCCCTCGTCGAGGTCGGAGGCGAGGCGGCTGAGCGGTACCTCCATCACGCAGTGCAAGCCTGTGGGCGTCCAGTCCCGCCGGATCATGCCGCCGAGCTGGTCGCGGATCGTCCCTTCCATCACCCGGCTGCCGAAGCCGCGCCGTTCCGGCGGTGCGCCGACCGGCGACCCGGATTCCTCCCAGCGCATGCGCAACACCCCCGCCGCATGGTCGAGCGCCCAGGACAGGTGCACCACCCCGCCCGGCACGGAGAGGGCGCCGTGCTTCGTCGCATTCGTCGCCAGCTCGTGCAGCGCCATGGAGATCGACTGCGCCGCGCTCGGCCCGAGCAGCACCGAGGGACCCTCCAGCACCACCCGTGGCGCCTGGCCGGCCGGTGCCGCTTGGCGGGCAGGGAGGAAGGGCGCCAATTCGCCCTCGGCAAGCAGCTGCAGCCGGGTGCCGGACCAGCGCGTCTGGGCCAGCAGGCTATGGACCCGGGCGAGCGCGTTGACCCGGCCTTCCACCGCCTGGGCGTAGCGGGCGGCATCCTCCTTCGGCGTCAGCCGCAGCGCCGCCTGCACCACGGCAAGGGAGTTCTTCGCCCTGTGGTCCACCTCGCGGGCCAGCAGGCGCAGGCGCTCCTCCGCCGCCCGCCGCTCGGTCACGTCGATGGCGACGCCGACGACCCGCACCACGGGCCCGCCCGGCGGCTCGCGCAGCAGGCTGCCGCGAGAGTTGAGCCAGCGGACTGCTCCGTCCCTGGCCCGGGTAATGCGAAACTCGGTTTCCCAGGCCGAGGCATTGCCGAAGAGCGCGGCCTCCATCGCCGCCGTCACCCGTGCCCGGTCCTCGTCGAGGATGAGGGCGCGCCAGGCCTCATCGGTGATCGGCTGAGTGGGGTCGGTGCCGTAGAGGTGGTGGCAACTCTCGGACCAGTAGTGGGTGTTCGCCAGTGGGTCCCATTCCCAGGAACCGATACCGCCCGCCTCCTGTGCAAGGCGCAGCCGTTCCTCGCTGTGCCGCAGCGCCTCCGCCGCCTGGTGCCGCTCGGTGACGTCCTGGATGACGCCGCGATGGCCGATGACGCGGCCACCGGCCCCCAGGATCCGCTCGCCAACCGAGGCCAGACGCCGCTCGGCGCCGTCCGAGGCGCGGCGGATACGGAATTCGAGCTCGAGCGCCTGCGGGCCGTTCGGATCGAGGGCGTGGGCCTCCTGCGCCTCGACCGCGGCGCGGTCGTCAGGATGGACGAGAGAGAGGAGGAATGGCCGGGCAAGCATGGTGCCCGGCTCCAACCCCCAGATCCGGTAATTCTGGTCCGACCACCTCCAGGTCTTGGTCTCGTAATTGGCGTCCCAGGTGCCGATGCCGCCCGCCTCCTGGGCCAGGCGCATCCAGGCCTCGCTGTTGCGATGGGCGAGCTCTGCCTCGCGCTGCGCCGTCACGTCCATCACCACCGCCATGGTGCGAACCGGGCGGCCTTCCGAATCCCGCACCGGCGAGGAGGCGATGCGTGCCCAGCGGACCGATCCATCAGGCCGGATGAACCGCTTCTCGCCCTGGTAGGAGGGGACCTCGCCTCGAGCCATGCGCCAGAAGCCGGCAAGGTCGGTCTCCCGGTCATCTGGATGGGTGACTTCGGTGAAGGCCCGGCCGATCAGTGACTCGGCCGGCCGGTCGAGGAGTTGGGCGAAGGCGCGGTTGACCCGGAGGAAGCAGCCGGTGGCGCAATCGGTCTGCTGCATCGGCACCGCGGATTGCTCGAAGGCGGCACGGAATTCCGCCTCGCCGGCGCGAAGCGCTGCATCGGCCCGTTCCATGGCGATGCGCAACTCCTCGAACTCGGCCACCGGGCTTGGCGGCAGCGGCGCCGGCAGGTTCGGGCTGGGGCCATGCGCCACCGCATCGGCCCGTTGCAGCAGGGCCTGGACCGGCCTGCGGATGCGCCGCCCAAGCGCTGCTGCCAGCCCGATGCCGAGGCCGAGCGCCACGCTGCCGCCGACCAGGAAGACCAGCAGCGGCCGCTGCCAGCTTGCCCGGTAGGCGGCCAGCGGCTCGCCGACGATGACGGTCCAGCCGGGCACGCGACGGAGCCGGCGGAGGGCGTAGAGGGCCGGCGCGCCATCGGCGCCACTGCTCTGGAAGGGCCTGACAGCCTCTATCCCGTCACCCGCCTGGCTCTCCACCGATTTGGTGCCGACGAAGCGGTTCTGGTCGCGGGCATGGGCGACGATGTGGTTGTGCTGATCGGTGACGGCTGCGGTGGCCTCACGGCTCAGCCCCTGATCGGTCAGCAACCGTGCGAGGCGCTCGGCTGGCATCGACAGCACGACAACGGCCTGGGCGTCCAGCGTGGGCGCGGCGATGGCGATCATCGGCTGATCGGAGCCATGGCTGTCTATCAGGTTGGAAACGGTGGTCTGTCGGGTCAGCAAGCTGCGCTCGATCAGTTCGGCGGTCGTGCGATGGTTGGCAGGCTGGCCGGCGGGCGGGGCCCCGTCCGGCAGCATCGTGTTGAGGATCATTGGATGCCCCGCTGAGGCATCATGCACCGTCACCGTGCCGCCGAGCCGTGTGGTGATGGCTACCGCCCAGGCGCGGAATGGGCGGATATCCTCGAGCCGCAGCAGCGGCGAACTGGCGAGGGCGAGCGCGGCGGTCTGGAAGGTCTCGAATTCACCGTCGATGGCGAGCGCCAGCGCACGGGCGTTATCGGACAGACGGTTTTCGAAAGCGGTCCGGTAGAGTCCGGCAAGATGCCAGGCAGTGGCGCCGCCGAGGGCAAGACTCGGCACCAGCACCGCCAGCACGAGCGCCAGGAGATGCCCGGCCAAGCCGACACGCCCTTGGCGGTCCGGGGCCACGTGCCGCCTCGGCATGCCTCGTCTCCGCTGATCTGGATACCTGCTGCCGCGCCCTACCGCAGGGATGTCGAATGCAGGCGTGCCGACCGGGGCAGGAGCATGGGCAGGATGAGGCCGACGCCGATGCCCCAGCAGCCATTGATCAGAATCGAGATCAGCATCCGCATCGGGTCGAAGCCGCCGGCCAGGGGCTGCCCCTTCAAGGGCGCCACCACGAACCAGCTCACCAGCGCGGCCAGCAGGCCGAGCGCCAAGCCGCTCAGCCAGCCTGGAATCCGCGCGAGGCGCGGCCAGACAAATCCATAGGCAAGGCCGTAGAGTCCACCCCAGAAGCAGAGGTTCAGCAGCAAGGGCACGCCATAGGGCGGTACAGGCACCATGGGATAGGGCGCCCTTGGCATCAGGCCAAGGGCATAGAGCAGGCCCCACATGCCCTGATGAAAGGTCAGCACGGACAGGGCCGCAGCGAGGAAGCCCAACAGGGCACGGAGTGGCGCGGTCATGGGTGCTCCTTTTGCATCCGGCGCGAAGTCTCTGCCGGGCAGGCGTGATGCGTCAACCAAACGACGCAACAGCTCCCGCCATTCGCATCAGACATCAACCTCCGCCTCGTCGAGCTTCGCGGCATTCTCCTGGATGAATTTGAAGCGCAACTCGGGACGGCGGCCCATCAAGGCTTCCATAAGCTCCGCCGTGCGGGTGCGCTCCTCGGGCGGCAGCACCACCTTCAGCAGGGTACGCCGCTTCGGGTCCATGGTGGTTTCCTTGAGCGCCGCCGGCGGCATCTCGCCAAGGCCCTTGAAGCGGCTGACCTCGACCTTCTGGCTCGGCTTGAAGTCGCGCTTCAGGATCCGCTCGCGATCGGCATCGTCCCGCGCATAGACCGACTTGCCGCCATGCTGCAACCGATAGAGCGGCGGCTGGGCGAGGTGCAGGCGGCCCTGGCGGACCAACTCCGGCAGCTCTTTGTAAAAGAAGGTCATCAGCAGCGCGGCGATATGCGCGCCATCTACATCCGCATCCGTCATGATGACGATGCGGCCGTAGCGCAGCCGGGCCAGGTCGAACCGCTCGCCAGCGCCGCAGCCGAGCGCCTCGATCAGGTCCTTGAGCTCCTGGTTCTGGCGCAGCTTGTCGGCCGAGGCGGAGGCGACGTTGAGAATCTTGCCGCGCAGCGGCAGCACTGCCTGGGTTTCGCGGTCGCGCGCCTGCTTGGCGGAACCGCCGGCCGAATCGCCCTCGACCAGAAAGAGCTCGGTTCCCTCGGCGCTCTCGCGCGAGCAATCGGCGAGCTTGCCAGGCAGGCGAAGCTTCCGCGTCGCCGATTTGCGCGGCGTGTCCTTCTGCTCGCGGCGACGGATGCGCTCCTCGGCGCGCTCGATGGCCCAGGTGAGGAGGTTGCCGGCGGTGGTGGGGTCGCCGGCGAGCCAATGGTCGAAATGGTCGCGCAGCGCCGTCTCGACCAGCTTCGTGGCCTCGGGGCTGGTGAGCTTCTCCTTGGTCTGTCCCTGGAATTGCGGGTCCCGGACGAAGACGCTCAGCATTCCGGCGAGGCCGCCAAACAGGTCCTCGGCGGTGACGGTCGCGGCGCGCTTCTCCTTCTTCAACTCGCCATAGGCGCGGAGGCCCTTGACCAGCGCGCCGCGCAGCCCGGCCTCATGCGTGCCGCCTTGCGGCGTGGGGATGGTGTTGGCGTAGGTGGAGAGGAAGCCATCGCCCTGTTCCAGCCAGGTCACCGCCCATTCGCAGCGACCGGCACCCTCGGGAAAGCTCGCCTCGCCGACATAGGGGGCGGGGACGACCTGGCTGCGGCCCTCGAGTGCCGAGCCGAGGAAGTCGGCCAGGCCGCCCGGGAAGTGCAGCGTGGCACTGGCCGGCGTCTCGCCGGTGGCGAGCGAGGCGTCGCAAGCCCAGCGGATCTCGACGCCACGATAGAGATAGGCCTTGGAGCGGCAGAGCCGGTAGAGCCGGGCAGCGGAGAATTCCAGCTTCCCGAAGATCTCGGGGTCCGGCTTGAAGCGGATGGTGGTGCCGCGGCGGTTGTGGATCGCCCCGGCATTCTTGAGCCGGCCAAGTGGCTTCCCGCGGGCATAGGCCTGGGTGAAGAGGGTGCGGTCGCGCGCCACCTCCACCTCCAGCCGCTCCGCCAGTGCATTCACCACCGAGGAGCCGACACCGTGCAGGCCGCCCGAGGTCTCATAGGCCTTGCCGGAGAATTTGCCGCCCGAATGCAGGGTGGTGAAGATCACCTCGAGCGCGGAGAGCTTCGGGAATTTCGGGTGCGGGTCGGTCGGGATCCCCCGTCCGTTGTCCCGCACGGTCAGCCAATTGCCCGGCTCGAGCGACACCTCGATGCGATCGGCATGGCCGGCCACCGCCTCGTCCATGGCGTTGTCGATGATCTCGGCGGCAAGGTGATGAAGGGCGTTCTCATCCGTGCCGCCGATATACATGCCGGGCCGGCGGCGGACGGGCTCCAGCCCCTCCAGCACCTCGATGTCCTTGGCGGAGTAGGAGGCCGTCTCGGGCGCGGTGGCGATGCCCCCCTTGCTGCCAGGGCGGCGACCGCCGAAAAGATCGTTCATGTCTTGTTCCCCTGATCCGGCAAAGATAGCCGCCAGAGGCGCCTGATACAATCCGGGCGGCGAGTTGCCTCGCCGCCCGGGTCGCTAGTGTTGCTCTGGAACCGCTGACCTCAGGGCGCCTTGTCCTGCGGCAGGTGCGCCTCGATCATCCACAGCATCTTGTCGGCGGCGCGGGACTGCTCGGTCAGCAGATCGGCCGTATCGGCATCGCCCGCCTCGTCCGTCTGGTCGATGCCCTCGCGCAGCGCCTTGCCGACCATCGCGTAGCGATCGGCGAGCTGGGCCACGTGGTCCATGCCGGCATAGATGTCGGTCGGGTAGGGCGGCAGGCGGGTGCCGGCGGCCAGGGTCTGGGTCACGCCATTGGCGGTGCCGCCAAGCTGGACGATGCGCTCAGCCAGGTCGTCGGTCGATTCCTGGAGGGCGTTGTAGAATTCCTCGAACAGCTTGTGCAGCTCGCCGAAATGCGGACCCTTCACGTTCCAATGGGCCTGGCGGGTGGCATTGTAGAGGTCGATCGTATCGACCAGGCAGGCCTGCAGGACGCCGATGGACACCTGCTTCGCATTGCTCGGCACGTCGTTCCGCGTGGCATGAGTCTTAGCGGCTTTCGCCATGAGGTACTCCTCCATTGAGTGACCGATATCATGTGGCGCGTCCGGGCCCGGGGTCATCCCCTGGGAGCACGAGCGCTGCCTGCCGCAGCGCAGAAGAGGCGCCACGGACGCCCGGGACGGCAATGACAAACCCGTGTGCTGGTTATTTCAAGGGGCCTGCGCGGAAAGATGGGCCGGCCGTCAGCCAAAGGCCATGAGGGAGTCACGTCCCAGCGCGCAGGCTTCGCACGGCGCATCAAGCGCGAGAGAGGCGGACCATGGGCGGAATGATGGCGATGCTGCGAGCCAATGGCTGGGCGGCGATCGGGGTGTTGATACTGGCGACCGCGGGGCTGATCGCCATCGGCCAGCAGCAGGCGGCCTCGTTGCTCGGTTGCGTGGCCGGAATCCTCCTGATGTGGAAGAGCGAATCCGGCCGCCCCTCCGCCCCCGAGGAAGCAGGACACGAGGCTTGACCGGGGCTTGAGCGGAAGGGCGCCGCGCCGTCTCAGGGAGTGACGTTGAGGAAGCGTGCCGCCTCGGGGGCCGTGCCAGCCTCCGGCTGGTGCAGGGCAGCGGCGCGGGCGAGGGCGGCGCGGTCGGTTTCCGTCAGCCGGCTCTCCTCGCGCAGGTGCTCGGTCCAGCTGTCCACGGTCCAGAGCTCCACCCAGCGCTCGGGATGGGCGACATCCTCGTAAAGGCTCCAGTTGCCGGCGCCGGAGCGCAGGCGGACGCGCCGCACCTCCTGCATCGCGGCGAGGAAGGTGCTGCGCTGCGCCGGGTCGATGCGATAGCGCACCACCTCCAGCACCCGGCCCGAAGCCTCGCCGAGCAGGCCGCGCAGCTCGGCGGCTGGGGCCTCGGGCTGCGGCATGGGCGCTGCCGTGGGGGGCGTCTCGCTCAGTGCCAGGCTGTCGATGCGCCAGGGCCGCACCAGCACGGCGGCAATGGCACAGCCGACTGCGGCGAGGCCGAGAGCGAGCGGCACGCTGAAGCTGCCGCCGAGCCATCCCGCCAGCGCCGAGCCGAGCGCCATCACCCCGAAGAAGCTGAGCTGATAGATGGCGATGGCACGCGCCCGCACCCAGCCGGGCGCCGCGAGCTGCGCCGAGGCTGCGAGGGTGCTGCCGGCGGCGATCCAGGCGGCACCGTAGAACAGCATGCCGAGCGCCGCCGGCGCCCAATGATGCGAGACGGCGAGGATCGCCATGGCGATGGCGGCGAGGATCGAGGCCCAGAACACGGTGGCGCTGCGGTCGAGCCGCCCGCGCAATGCCGGAAGGGCGAAGCCGGCCGCGACCGCCGAGAGGCCCATCACCCCGAGCATGAGCCCGAAAGCCTGCGGCCCGAGGCCAAGCTGCTGCCGGACGAAGAGCGGCAGCAGGCCCCAGACCGCGGCGGTGAAGAGGAAAAAGGCGCAGGCCCGCAGGATGGCGGCCCGCATCGCCGGGCTGGCCGAGACGAAGCGCATCCCGGCGCGCATGGCGGAGAGCAGGTGCTCCTTCGGCATCCGCCGCGGCGCCTCGGTATGGCGCCAGGAGAGCAGCGCCAGGATCAGCACGAGGAAGGCAACGGCGTTGAGGCCAAAGGCCGCCTCTGGCCCGGCGGCAGCGATGGCGAAGCCGCCCAGCGCCGGCCCCACGGCGCGGGCGAGGTTGAAGCCGATGCCGTTCAGCGCGATGGCGCCGACGAGATCCTCGCGCGGGACCAGCTCATTCGTGGTGGCGGCCCAGGCGGGGAAGTTCATCGCGCTGCCGGCGCCGATCGCGAAGGTCAGGGCCAGCAGGCCCCAGGGACCGATCGAATCCGTCGCGGTCAGCACGGCGAGGATCAGCGCCATCAGCAGGATCCAGGCCTGGGCGCCGAGCAGGAACAGGCGGCGGTCGATGATGTCGGCCAGCGCGCCGGCCGGCAGGGCGAGCAGGAAGACCGGCAGCATGGTCGCGGCTTGCACGAGGCCGACCATGAAGGGCGAAGGCGAAAGGCTGGTCATCAGCCAGCCGGCACCGGTGTTCTGTATCCAGCCGCCGATATTGCTGGCGAGCGTCGCCAGCCAGAGGGCACGGAACACGGAATGCCGGAGCGGCGCAAAAGCGCGAGGGAGAGCCATGCCGGCAGAGTGCCGCGCATGGTCTCCTGACGATAGCGAAACTCCTGCGATCCTGCTCTGCACAATGGCGCAGGCGGCTACCGGGCCAGGGCGAATTCCGGCGTCTCGGCCACCGCCCGGGCGAGTGGCAGGGCCAGGTCGCAGAGAATGCCGGAGGGTGGCCACTGCTCCTCCAGCATGCCGCCAAGCTGCCCGCGGATGGTGGCCCCGAGGATGCGGGAGCCGAAGCCACGCCGGCCGGGCGTCCCTGATAGGGCCGGGCCACCCTCCTCCTGCCAGCGGATGCGCAGCAGCCCGGCCGTGGTGTCGCTCCGCCAGGAGAGACGCACCCGGCCGCCCGGCGTCGAGAGCGCGCCGTATTTCACCGCATTCGTCGCCAGCTCATGCAGGACGAGGGAGATCGGCTGGACCGCCGTGGCGGCGAGTTGCAGCGGCGGCCCCTCCAGCTCGGCCCGGGGAGCATCCGGCGTGCCGCCGGTCGTCGGCAGGAAGGTGGCCAGGGCGCCGGCGGCAAGGTCGCGCAGATCGGCACCACGCCAATTGGTCTCGGCCAGCAGCCCCTGCGCCCGGGCCAGGGCGGCGACGCGCGCCTCGATCGCGGCGGCGAAATGGCCGGCATCCTCGCGTGGAGTCAGCCGCAGGGCTGCCTGGACCACGGCGAGCGCATTCTTGGCGCGATGGTCCACCTCGCGGGCGAGCAGCGTCTGGCGTTCCTCCACCCGCCGGCGGTCGGTGGTGTCCATCGCGGCGCTCAGGCGAAGGCGACGGCCATCGGGCAGCGCGCCGACGGGCACATCGTGGAATTCCCAGAAACGGCGCTCGCCTTGCCTGGTCCGCACCTCCAGCTCGCCGGGATCGGCGGGCAGGCCGGAGGCGAATTCCTCCGCAAGAGCCGCCTGTCGGGCCGCGGCCCGCTCCGGCCCGAAGGCGCGCCGGGCCCAGGCGGCATGGGTCGGGAGATCCTCCGCCGCATAGCCGGTGATCCCGGTCCAGGAGCGGCTGAGGGCCAGCACGGTGCCGTCCTCGGCATGCAGCATCATCGGGAAGGGGGCCCCTTCCACCGCTGCCCGGAAGCGGGCCTCGCTTTCGCTGAGCGCTGCGGTGCGCGCCGCGACGTGCCGTTCCAGCCCGGCATTCGCGGCAGCCAGGTCGCGCTGGCCGCGCCGCACCAGCAGGGCGAGGGCAAGCAGCGCCAGGGCGGCCGGGACGCCGCTGGCAAGCAACGGCAGCACGGCCATCGCCCATCGGCGGAGGATCGTGGTGTGCGGCCGTGCAGCAGCGGCATGGACCGGGTAGCCCTCCACCCGGCGATAGGCGACCAGGCGGTTCACGCCGTCGAGGCGGGAGGGGCCACTGCCCGAGGCGCGGTCGGCGCCACGACGCAGGGCATCAAGCAAGGGACTGCCCTCGGCGATGCGGACTCCAGGGGCGATCGGGAGCGAGCGCGCCAGCACCAACCCATCGGTGCGGATCAGGGACAGCACATCACCGGTCGGCTTCGAGGCGAGGCGGCGGAGGGCAGCGGACACATCCTCCGTATAGACGGAGGCGGCAATCACCCCGTCATAGCTGCCTTCGGGCAGGCCATTGCCGGCTTCTTCGCGTCGGCGGATGACAGTGAAGAAGGGCTCACCGGTGACGCGGCCGTATTGGACCAGGCCGATCAGGACCGGTGGGGCATCAGGTCCGCGCAGTCCCGTGGTGATCTCCTCCCGCTCCACAGCCTGCCCACGCGGGGCGGGGAAGATGTTGCCGGTGACAAGAACACGCCCCTCGCGGTCATAGACGAAGATGTAGGGCGCGCGTTGGCCATTGCCGTGCGGGCCGGTGGCGGAGGCGCGGCGGAGCCGGCCATGCACCTCCTCCTCGCGCGCCTCGATCTCGGCATCGCTGAGGCCGACCAGGGCATCATTGGCCCGGTCAATGCGGAGGAGGAGACCATCGACGATGCGGCGTGCGTATTCGGCCGAGGCATCGGCCGCATGGGCGACCTCCTGCTCAGCCTCCCGCCAGACCTGCCGCCAGGTGAGCCAGGCGCCGGATGCAGTGACGAGCAGGGGCAGGGCGATGGCGGCTGGCAGCAACAGCCCCATGGCGCGGCTCGAGCCGGGCTGCCGCGTCCGGGCCTTGGGCAGCGGGGCCGCGATACGGGCTCCGTTCATCCTGTGGCCATGCCCGGCTTGCTTCCAACCCGCCCCGATCCATATCGCCCTGAGGCTTCACAAGGCCTACCGATTTTCCTGCGGGGCGGTCAATGCCAGAGTGAGGGGTGGTGCCCGGGCAGATCAGAATTCGGAATCGAATTCCAGCTCGGTGATGCGAGCCTCGGGCTCCTGCCGGGCGGCGGCGATCCATTCCTGGATATCGGGCCAGCCGAGAATGGTCTGCGCATAGGCTTCGCAGGAGGCGTCGAGCGAGACGTCGTAGCTGCGGCAGCGCAACACGACCGGAGCATACATCGCATCGGCGATGGTCGGCCGCGTGCCGAACAGCCAGGGTCCGCCCCAGCCCTCGAGGCAACCGCGCCAGATGCTGAAGATCCGCTCCAGATCGGCACGCGCCGCCGACCAGACGGTGAAGCCCGGCACATGGGCGCGGAGGTTCATCGGCAGCGAGGAGCGCAGCGCATGGAAGCCGGCATGCATCTCGCCGCAGATGGCCCGGCAGCGGGCCCGCGCCAGGCGTTCCTCCGGCAACAGCCCCGCCTCCGGCAGCTGCTCATTCAGATACTCGGCGATCGCCAGGGTGTCCCAGAGCTCGGCGCCGTCATGCAGCAGGCAGGGCAGCAGGATGGAGGAGGATTGCAGCAGCAGCTCGGCCCGCGTCGCCGGATCTTCGGGCGAGACGAGCTGGGTCTCGAATGACAGGCCAGAGAGGCGGAGGATCAGCCAGCCGCGCAGCGACCAGGAGGAGTAGTTCCGGCTGCTGATGCGCAGCACCGCCCGGCTGGCCGGCGCCTCGGCCTCCGGCGTGGTTCCTGCATCGGGTTCGGATTGGGGGCGGGCCGGTCTGCGGCGCCTGGTCTCCGACATTCGGCTCTCCCTGTTGCCCGGCCGGCAGGGTAGCAGCCGCTTCACTGTTGCGAAACCGCGCTCTGCTGTCACCATGGGTGGTGGCAGGCTTCGGGTGTGACAGGGACCGCATGATCTATCAGATGCTGCAGGCCGGGCAGGACATGCTCACGCCCTGGCGGACCCAGGCGAGGGGCATCGCCGGCCTCCTCTCGCGCCTCGAAGGCAGACATCCGGCCTTCGAGGCGGCGCGCACGCTGCGCGGGACGCTCGAGACCTTCGGCCATGCGGGCATCACCCACCGGCGCCCGGATTTCGGCATCGGGCCCGTCCGCATCGGCAACCGCCTGGTCGAGGTGGAGGAGAGGGTCGTCGCCGCGACCCCCTTCGCCAGCCTGCTGCATTTCCGCAAGGATGTGGATGTCCGCCTGCCGCGGGTGCTGGTGGTGGCGCCGATGTCCGGCCATTTCTCGACGCTGCTGCGCGGCACGGTGCAGGTCCTGTTGCAGGACCACGACGTCTACATCACCGACTGGCACAATGCGCGCGACGTGCCGGTGCAGGCCGGACGCTTCGGTCTCGACGAGTTCATTGAGCATGTGATGCGCTTCATCGCGGAGATCGGCCCCGGCGGGCATGTGCTGGCGGTCTGCCAGCCGGTGGCCGCGGTGCTGGCGGCGGTCGCGCTGATGGCGGAGGATCGCAACCCGGCCTCGCCGCGCACGATGACGCTGATGGCCGGCCCGATCGACACGCGCCAGCACCCGACGGAGGTGAACATGCTGGCCAATACCCGCCCCATCGCCTGGTTCGAACGGACGCTGATCGACCGGGTGCCCTGGCGCCATCCGGGCGCGGGCCGGCGGGTCTATCCCGGCATGATGCAGCTTGCCGCCTTCATGGCGATGAATCTCGGCCGACACATGAAGGCGCATCACGACCAGGTCTGGCACCTGACAGATGGCGAGGTGGCCAAGGCGGCGATGCACCGGCGTTTCTACGACGAGTACTTCGCGGTGATGGACCTGCCGGCGGAGTTCTTCCTCGAGACCGTGCAGACCATCTTCCAGGAGCACGCCCTGCCGCGCGGCCGCCTCACCTGGTGCGGCCGTCCGGTACGGCCGGAGGCGATCCGCCGCACTGCGGTGATGACGGTGGAGGGCGAGCGGGACGACATCTGCGGCATCGGCCAGACCATGGCCGCGCTCGACCTCTGCCGCAGCGTGCCGGTGACGATGCGGCGGCACCATCTGCAGACCGGCGTCGGGCATTACGGCGTGTTCAGCGGGCGCCGCTACGCCCAGGCGATCTACCCGCGGGTGCGGGAGATGATCCAGGCACACGAGGGATAGGGATGCTCGAGAGGCTGTTTTCCATCGGCGCGCGCGGCAGCACGCCGCGGCGGGAGATGCTGGCAGGGGCCACCACCTTCCTCACCATGGCCTATATCGTCATCGTCAACCCGCAGATCATGGCCGCGGCCGGTATCGATGCCGGGGCCGCCTTCGTCGCCACCTGCCTCGCCGCCGCCATCGGCTCGGCGTTAATGGGGCTCTTGGCGAATTTCCCGATCGCGCTGGCGCCGGGGATGGGGCTGAACGCCTATTTCGCCTTCGCCGTGGTGGGCGGCATGGGGATTTCCTGGCAGGTGGCGCTCGGCGCGGTGTTCCTGTCGGGGCTGATCTTCCTCGCCGTCTCGCTGCTGCGCGTCCGGGAATGGCTGGTGAACGGCATCCCGCTCGGCCTCAAGCTTGGCATCGCCGCAGGGATCGGCTTCTTCCTCGGCCTGATCGGGTTGAAGGGGATGGGCCTCGTCACCGCGCATCCGGCGACGCTGGTGACGCTCGGCAAACTCTCCGAGACCTCGACCCTGCTTGCCTGCCTCGGCTTCCTGCTCATCGCTGGCCTCTCCGCGCGGCAGGTGCCGGGGGCGCTCGTCATCGGCATCCTGGTGACGGCGCTGCTCGGCCTGCCTTTCGGCCTGACCAGCTTCCAGGGCCTCGTCAGCGTGCCGCCTTCGCTGGCGCCGACCTTCCTGCAGATGGATGTGGCCGGCGCGCTCGGCATCGGCCTTCTCGGTATCATCTTCACCTTCTTCCTCGCCGACCTGCTCGACAACACCGGCACGCTCATCGCCACCACCCATCGCGCCGGGCTGATGCGGCCCGATGGCACGGTGCCCAATCTCGGCCGGGCGCTCTTCGCCGATAGCGGCGGGGCGATCATGGGCGCGGTGCTCGGGACCAGCACGACGGTGAGCTATATCGAGAGCGCCTCCGGCATCCAGGCCGGCGGGCGAACCGGCCTGACGGCGGTGACCGTCGCCGGGCTCTTCCTGCTGACGCTGTTCCTGGCGCCGCTCGCCACCGCGATCCCCGGCTTCGCCACGGCACCGGCGCTGGTCTTCGTCGCGTGCCTGATGGCCCAGGCATTGCGCGCCGTGGAGTGGGACGACATGACGGAATACGTACCCGCGGTGATCACCGCGCTTGCCATGCCCTTTACCTTCTCCATCGCCACCGGCATCGGAATCGGCTTCATCACTTATGCGGCGCTGAAGCTGCTGGCCGGCAAGGTGGCCGAGATACGCGGGGCGGTATGGCTGATCGCGGCGCTTTGCATCGCCAAATTCGCCCTCGCCTGATGCAGCCGATCTGCCTCAGCTTCGACAACGGGCCAACGCCCGGCGTCACCGGGATGGTGCTGGAGGTGCTTGGGCGCCGCCGCATCCCGGCAATGTTCTTCGCCGTCGGCAACCGGCTGCTGGACCCGGCGGCGCGCGCCCTGGCCGAGCGGGCGCGGGCCGAGGGACACCTGGTCGGCAACCACACCTTGACCCATGGGGCGCCGCTCGGCCTGCGTGGCGCGGCGGAGGCGGTGCGGGAGATCGCCGAGACCGATGCCCTGCTCGGCCCGTTGCGGGAGCCGGAGCGGCTGTTCCGGCCGAATGGCGGTGGCGGCGCGCTCGGGCCGCATCTGCTGAACGCCTCGGCCGCGGCGCATCTGCAGGCGGGCGGCCATACGGTCGTGCTGTGGAACGCGGTGCCACGCGACTTCGCCGATCCGGAGGGTTGGCCGGAAACGGCGCTCGCCATGGCCGAGGCGGCGACGGAGCCGGTGCTGATGGTGCTGCACGACCTGCCGAACGGGGCGATGCGGCATCTCGACCGGGTGCTCGGCCTGCTGGCGGATCGCGGTGTCCGCTTCCTCGCGGCGGCACCCGAGACCTGCGTGCCGCTGCGCGCCGGGCGGCCGATGCCCGGCTTTGCAGGCTATGTGTCGGAGGACCCCACGCCATGAAGCGTCGCCACCTGCTGGCCCTCGCCCTGCCGATGGCCGCCGCCCGGGCGCAAAGCTGGCCGGAGCGGCCGGTGCGCCTGGTGGTGCCCTTCGCTGCCGGCACCACGACCGACATCCTCGGCCGCATCGCCGGCACCGCCATCGCCCAGGGGATCGGCCATCCGGTGGTGGTCGACAACAGAAGCGGGGCAGGGGGCACGGTCGGCGCGGCCTTCGTCGCCCAGTCCGCGCCGGATGGCTACACGCTGCTCTTCGGCACCAGCGGCACCATGGCGACGAACCCGGCCATCATGCCGGGACTGCCCTATGCGCCGCTCCGGGATTTCGCGCCGGTCGCGGCCTTTGCGCGCACATCGGTGGTGCTGGGCGTCCGGCCGCAGCTTGGGGTGGCGACGCTTGGGGAGTTCCTGGCTTTGGCACGGCGCCGGCCGCTCTCGGTCGGCTCGGCAGGGACCGGGACGACAGGCCACCTCACCCAGGCGCTGCTGCAGCTGCGCAGCGGCGTGACGACGACCCATGTCCCCTATCGCGACGGCGCGCGGGCGGTAACCGACCTGCTGAACGGCACGCTGGATGCCATGATCTACCACCCGCTCGGCTTCCTGCCGCATATCCAGTCGGGCGCGATCCGGCCGCTCGCCGTCACGGGCGTGGCGCGGCACTTCCTCTTCCCTGACGTGCCGACCATGGCGGAGGCTGGCCAGCCCGGCGTGGTCGTGGAAGGGTGGTGGGCGATCTATGCCCCGGCCGGCACGCCAACACCCATCCTGGCGCGGCTGAACGCGCTGACCAACGCGGCGCTGGCCGAGCCTGCGAGTTTGGCGGAGCTGCGTCGCCAGGGGCTTGAGGTGATGGGCGGCACGCCGGAAGCCCTGGCCGAGAAGACACGGACCGAGCTCGCGGCGCAGCGCGAACTGGCCCAGGCGGCGAACATCACGGCCGACTGAAAGGCCCTGCCCGGGCAGTTCGGAAGGCTCAGCGTTTTTCCTTCAACCGCCCATCATGCTCGGGATCCTTCACCCGGCCCTGGCCACCATGCTCGACATCCTGGCGGCCATCCGTGGTGTGCTTCGAGATCCCCTGGTCACGGTTCTCCTTGAGGCGCCCATCATGCTCGGGGTCCTTCACCTGACCGCGCTGACCGGTCTTGTCGGCATGCTGCCCGCCGCGCTGGCCGGACTCGCTGCCCCGGTTCTCCTTCAGGCGGCGGTCCGTCTCGGGGTGCTTCACATCGCCCTGGCCGTGATCGCCCTGGCGGCCATCCTGCTTCGTTGCCAAGTCATGTGCTCCCATCCGTGCGTGGAGCCCTGACAACAGCCCTAGGGACGGACTGTTCAAAGCGGGCACAAAAACTTCAAACCCTTGCGATACGATCGTTGCTACCCCAGCTTGGCCGGGATCGCGGCGATCGCCGGCAACTCCACATTGGCGAAGGCGAGGCGGAGATGGCGCTCCTGGCCCGGACCAAAGAAGGGGCCGGGCAGGCCGAGCAGGCCGCGCTCCGTGGCCAGAGCCTCGGCGGCGGCCATGGCCTCCGGCCCATCCTGCGGCACGCGAAGATAGGCGAAATAGGCACCAAGCGCGTCGAGCCGCCAGCCGGGCAGCTGCGCCGCCACCTGCCGGAAGGCGGCGCCACGCTCAGCCATGATGGCGCGGTTGCCGGCACGCCAGTCGCGCAGCGCCGGCACCGCCCAGGCCAGTGCCGCCTGCGCCGCGCGTGGCGCGCAGATCTGCTGCGTGTCGAGCGCCTTCAGCAGCGCCTCGCGGAAGCGGGGCCCGCAGGCGATGGCGCCGACACGGTGTCCCGGTACGCAATAGGCCTTGGAGAAGCTGTAGAGATGCACCAGCCCGTCGCGCCAGGACGGGTCCTGGAACAGCGCGTGCGGTGGGGAGGATTCGGCGGGCAGGAAGTCCCGGTAGGTCTCGTCGAGCACCAGCCAGGCGCCATGGTGACGACAGAGCGCGGCGGCCTCGGCGATCAGCGCCGCCGGATAGACCGCGCCGGTCGGGTTGTTCGGCGTGACGAGCACCAGGACGCGCCCGCCCGCGCGCAGCGCCGCCTCGATGCCTGCGGCGGTGGGCACGAAGCCATCCTCGGCCCGGCAGGGCAGGGGGATGGCGGGGATGCCGGCCATCTCCAACGCCATGCGGTGGTTGAAGTACCACGGCACCGGCAGGATCACCGGCCCGCCGAGCACTGCCATGGTCATGGCGAAGGCGAGGTTGCAGCCGGCGGTGATGGCGATGTCGGCGGCGGTGAAGGGCGCGCCGTAGAAGCCGGCCATGTCTTCGGCCAGCGCCTCGCGCAGCGGCAGGTCGCCATCGATCGGGCCGTAGCCGGAGGTGGCGCGGTCACCGGCCAGGGCGGCCAGGCGCTCCAGCAGCGCCGGATGGGGCGGATAGCCCGGCACCGCCTGGGTCAGGTCGATCAGCGGGCCGGCCGCTCCTGCGTAGCGCCCTGCCCAGCCGCGGACGGTGGGGATGGCCGGGGCGGAGGTGGCCTGGATGCGGGGAGAAAGGGCCAGGGGGGCGGGTGTGCTCATGCCTGGCGGATGACCTTGCGGGTGCGCATGTCGGCGATCTCGTCCGGGGTGAAGCCGAGCTCGCCCAGCACCTCGGCGGTGTGCTCGCCGAGGCGTGGCGCGAGGCGGCGGATATTGGCGGGAGTCCTGCTGAATTTCGTCGGCGGCTTGGCCATGCGGATGCGTCCCTCGCTCGGGTGGTCGTGCATCTCGAACATGCCGACCGCCTTCAGGTGAGGGTGCTCCGTCACCTCCTCGACGCGGGTGAAGCCGGTGGCGGGGATGTCATGCTCCTCGCACAGCGCCAGCCATTCGGCCGTGGTCTTGCCCTGCGCGATCTCCGCCATCGCCGCATAGACAGCGTCGATATTGGCGTTGCGCCTCACCGGATCCTTGACCGAGAGGGTCTCGATCAGGTCGGCCCGACCGGCCATGGTGAAGAAGGCCACCCAGTTGGCCGAGGAATAGGGCAGCAGGGTGATGTGCCCGTCCTTCGTGGGCGCGGGCTTGCGGTGGCGCAGGCGCTTGTAGCCTGCCTCGCCCTGGCGCGGCTCGAAGCCGAGGCCGCCCAGATGCTCGACGCTGAGGAAAGCCGTCAGCGTCTCCAGCATCGGCACCTCGACAAGCTGGCCCTCACCGGTGCGCTCGCGGTGGTAGAGCGCGGCGAGGACGCCCGAGAGCAGCTGCATGCCCGTCACCTTGTCGGCGATCAGCGAGGGGACGAAGACCGGCCGGCCCTGCTCCTCGCCGACGATGTCGGCGAAACCGGAGGAGGCCTGGATGATCTCGTCGAAGGCGGGGCGCGCGCGATATGGGCCGTCCTGGCCGAAGCCGGTGGCAACGGCGAAGACGAGGCGCGGGTTGAGCGCGTGGCACTGCTCCGGCCCGAAGCCGAGCCGGGCCATGCCGGCCGGCCGGATATTCGTCACCAGCACGTCGACGGTCGGGACCAGCCGGCGCAGCACCTCGGCGCCTTCCGATGATTTCAGGTCGATGGCGACGCCACGCTTGTTGCGGTTGATGCCGAGGAAGACGGAGGCCATGCCGCGGTTCCGGTAGACGCCGGAGTTGCGCACGATGTCGCCGGTCGTGCTCTCGATCTTGATGATCTCGGCGCCCCAGTCGCCCAGCATCTGCGTGCAGAAGGGGCCGAGCACGACGGCGGTGAGGTCGAGGACGCGCAGGCCCTTCAGCGGGCCGGTGGCGTCGGATGGCAGCGGTTCAGGCATTGGCGTTCCCCCTTGCCCGGCAGGATAGGGTGGAGGCGCCGGAATCGAAAAGGGCCGCACCCAGCGGCGCGGCCCCCTTCGTATCGCCTGACCGTGGATCAGACCGAGTAGTACATCTCGAACTCGACCGGATGCGGGGTGTGCTCGAAGCGATAGACCTCGCCCCACTTCAGCTCGATGTAGGACTCGATCTGGTCCTTGGTGAAGACATCGCCGGCCAGCAGGAACTCATGGTCGGCCTCGAGCGAGCCCAGCGCCTCGCGGAGCGAGCCGCAGACGGTCGGGATGCCCTTCAGCTCCTCCGGCGGCAGGTCGTAGAGGTCCTTGTCCATCGGGTCGCCCGGATGGATCTTGTTCTTGATGCCGTCAAGACCGGCCATCAGCATCGCGGCGAAGGCGAGGTAGGGGTTTGCGCCCGGATCGGGGAAGCGGACCTCGACGCGCTTCGCCTTCGGGCTCGTCGCGTAGGGGATGCGGCAGGAGGCGGAGCGGTTGCGGGCCGAATAGGCCAGCAGCACGGGAGCCTCGAAGCCCGGGATCAGCCGCTTGTAGCTGTTGGTCAGCGGATTGGTGAAGGCGTTCAGCGCCTTGGCGTGCTTGATGATGCCGCCGATGTAGTAGAGCGCCTCCATCGACAGGTCGGCATAGCCGTTGCCGGCGAAGAGCGGCTTGCCGTCCTTCCAGATCGACTGGTGGACATGCATGCCCGAGCCGTTGTCGCCATAGACCGGCTTCGGCATGAAGGTCGCGGTCTTGCCGTAGCTGTGGGCGACGTTGTGGATGCAGTACTTGTAGATCTGCATGAAGTCGGCCTGCTGCACCAGCGGGCCGAACTTGGTGCCGAGCTCATGCTGCGACTGGGCCACCTCGTGGTGGTGCTTCTCACCGGGGACGCCCATCTCGATCATGGTCGAGAGCATCTCGGCGCGGAGGTCCACCTCGCTATCGACCGGGTTGACCGGGAAATAGCCGCCCTTCACGCCGGGCCGATGGCCCATATTGCCTTCCGGGTAGTCCTTCATGTTCGCGCCCGGGCCCTCGATGGACTCCAGCGAGAAGTGGCCGAAATTGCCGCCCGTGCCGAACTTCACGCTGTCGAACACGAAGAACTCGGCCTCAGGGCCGAAGAACGCCGTGTCGCCCAGGCCGGTGGACTTCAGGTAGGCCTCGGCGCGCTTCGCGGTGCTGCGCGGGTCGCGCGAGTACATCTGGCCGGTCGAGGGCTCGATGATGTCGCAGAACAGGATCAGCTGCGGCTTGGCCGAGAAGGGGTCCATGCAGGCATTCTCGGGATCCGGCATGAGGATCATGTCGGACTCGTTGATCGCCTTCCAGCCGGCGATCGAGGAGCCGTCGAACATGATGCCGTCTTCGAAGACTTCCGGCTCGACCGTGGAGACGTGCTGGGCGGTGTGCTGCCACTTGCCGCGCGGGTCCGTGAAGCGGAAGTCCACGTACTCGACGCTATGCTCCTTGATCATCTCCATGACCTTGGAGACGGCGGCTGCCTTGTCCGTCATGCGCTTCTATCCTGTATCTTTGGTCCCGAGGCCCCTTGCGGCGCCCCCACGATGCCCCCTGCCGCGGCGCGGGCCCCTGGCCCACGGCGCGACCCGGCCTGCCGACTTCCCCAACAGCTGAGGAGGCCTGCCCGCCGGGCTACCCACCGCCAGCCGCGGGTGCGACCCGGCTGCGGCTGATGCGCGGCACTGATGCACCATTCCGGCCCTTCGCGAAATCCGGAATCCTGCATGAGTGCCGTGAATGACTAGACCGCGTCGTCGCCCCGTTCGCCGGTGCGGATGCGGATCACCTCCTGGATCTCGGAGATGAAGATCTTGCCGTCGCCGATCCGGCCGGTGCGGGCCGCCTGGGAGATCGCCTCGACGGCGCGGTCCACCAGATCGTCGGTGCAGACCACCTCGATCTTCACCTTGGGCAGGAAGTCGACGACGTATTCGGCCCCGCGGTAGAGTTCCGTATGGCCCTTCTGGCGTCCGAAGCCCTTGGCCTCGACGACGGTCAGGCCCTGCAGACCGATCTCGTGCAGGGCGTCCTTCACCTCGTCGAGCTTGAAGGGCTTGATGATGGCCTCGATCTTTTTCATCGGCTCCGCTTTGCGTTCCAGCGTGTTTGGTCCCGGCGGGGACCCCGACCCCGAACCTCTCCGGCCTGGCATTCCCCATCGGCGGACACCCGTTGCGCCATCGCCGTGCGGGATGTTTTGCACGGCCCGTGCCACCGGTTCAATCGGCCGTGTCCAGGGTTTCAGGCGGTTTCGCGACCAGAGACGCCCTTCTTTGCAGCAAAGTGCCCATAAAGCCAGCATTTGCCGCCTGGGCCTCGTGACGGGTAAGATGGGCGATGGGCCTGCCGCCCGGGGATGCCCGGCACTGGCGCCCGCATCGCATACGGCTTGGAAGGGCATGGGCGAATGAAGCCCCAGAACGATCTGCTGTCGGCCACCGGCACCACCATCTTCACGGTGATGAGCGCGCTGGCCGTGCAGCATGGTGCGATCAATCTCGGCCAGGGCTTCCCCGACTACGATGGGCCGGACGATGTCATCGAGGCTGCCGCCGCGGCGCTGAAGGATGGCCGCAACCAGTACCCGCCCCTGACCGGCGTGCCGGAATTGCGCGCGGCGGTCTCGGCTCATAACCGGCGCTTCTACGGCATCGAGGCGGATCCGAATGCCGAGGTCATCGTCACCTCCGGCGCTACCGAGGCCATCACGGCCTGCCTGATGGCGGTGCTGAACCCGGGTGACGAATGCGTCCTCATCGAGCCGCTCTACGACACCTACCTGCCGGTGGTGCGGATGCTGGGGGCAATCCCCCGATTGGTCCGCCTCTCGCCGCCGAAATGGGAGTTGCCGCGGGCCGAGCTGGCCGCGGCCTTCGGGCCGAAGACCAAGGCGATCCTGTTCAACACGCCGATGAACCCGACCGGCAAGGTCTTCACTGCCGCCGAGCTGGCTTTCATCGCCGAGCTGATCGCCCGGCACGACTGCTACGCCATCTGCGACGAGGTCTATGAGCACCTGACCTTCGATGGCTGGAAGCACATCCCGCTGATGACCCTGCCGGGCATGCGGGAGCGCTGCATGCGCATCGGCAGCGCCGGCAAGACCTTCAGCCTGACCGGCTGGAAGGTGGGCTACATCACCTGCGACCGGACGCTGGCCTCGAACGTCGCCAAGGCTCACCAGAACCTGACCTTCACCACACCGCCCAACCTGCAGCGCGGCGTGGCGGTCGGGCTGATGAAGGACGATGCCTATTTCGATGGCCTCTCCACCAGCCTCCAGGCCCGGCGGGACCGGCTGGCTGAGGGGCTGGCGGCGCTTGGCTTCGGCGTGCTGCCGACCAAGGGCAGCTATTTCATCACCACCGATTTCCGCCCGCTGGGCTTCAACGGGGACGATGTGGCCTTCTGCCGGCTGCTGACCGAGGAGGCGAAGGTCACGGCGATTCCGGTGACGGCCTTCTACGCCAGCGCCGACGCGCCGAACCACTATGCCCGCTTCGCCTTCTGCAAGGGCGAGGCGGTGATCGATGCGGCACTGGAGCGGATGCGCATTTGGATGGAGGGACGTGGCGGCCGGCAGTTGACGGCAGTGGCCGGCTAGCCCTATGTCCTGCCCCGTCGTGGTGCCAGCCGCGGCGGGATTGTGTGGCGGCCTTAGCTCAGCTGGCAGAGCGTCGGCTTGTGGTGCCGAATGTCACGGGTTCGAGCCCCGTAGGTCGCCCATCCTTCTTTTCCCTGTCTCCTCATTGGCGCAGGATGCGCCCCGATCGAAATCGGGGGGAACCATCCATGCAACTGACGCTCGGCGGCCGCGTCGCGCTCATTACCGGCGGCTCCAAGGGGCTGGGCCTTGCCATGGCGCGGGCCTTCTCCGAAGCGGGCGGCCATGTGGCGATCGTCGCCCGGGGCCAGGAGGCGCTGGCGCAGGCCGAGGCGGAGATCCGCGCCGCAGCACCGGCCGCCAAGGTCGCCGCCATCGCCGCCGACATCGCTACCGCTGAGGGCTGCAACGCTGCCTTCGCTGCCGCCGAGCAGGCGCTTGGCCAGGTCGACATCCTTGTCAACAATGCCGGCACCAGCCAGCGCGGGCCCTTCCCAAGCGTCAGTGACGAACTCTGGCAGAACGACCTCGACCTGAAGCTCTTCGCGGCCATCCGCCTGGCGCGGCTTGCCTGGCCGGGCATGCAGGCGCGGCGCTGGGGGCGGATCATCAATGTGTTGAACATCGGCGCCAAGGCGCCGCCGGCCGAGGGGGCACCCACCGCCGTCACCCGAGCGGCCGGCATGGCACTGACCAAGGTTCAGGCCAATGAGGGGGCGAAGCACAACATCCTGGTGAACGCGATGCTGGTCGGGATCATCGAGAGCGACCAATGGGTCCGCCGCCACGCGGCCGACAAGCGCAACATCACCTGGGAGGAATGGAAGGAGGAGATGGGCAAACCGGTGCCCGTTGGCCGCCTCGGCAAACCGGAGGAATTCGCGGGCCTCGCCGTCTACCTCTGCAGTCAGGTGGGAGGTTATGTGACAGGCACCGCCATCAACGTGGATGGCGGGCGCAGCCCGGTGGTCTGAGCCGCGCCCACCGTGCGCCTTACCGGTTCTGCGGGTAGGCGCCGGAGGCGTTGGAGCCGGTGGTGCGGTCATAGGCCCGCTCCGCCGCGGTGCCAGGCGGGTTGCCCGGCCGGCCATCGGATTGCCGCGGATAGGCGCCGGAGGTGTTGGTGCCCGCCGCGCGGTCCAGCGTCCGCTCCGCCGCGGTGCCGCTCGGGTTGTTGCCGCGGCCATCGGCCGAGGTGCGCGGGCTGTCGGTCGCCCGGTCATAGGCGCGCTGCAGCGCGGTGCTCGGCGGGTTGCTGGCGGTGCCGTCACGCGGGCCGCTGCTGCAGGCGGCCAGGCCGGCGAGCAGGGCGGTGGCGGCAAGGCCATTCAGCAGGCGGGAGGTCTTCATTGCAACTTGCTCCTTCAGTGTGGTCATTCCGCCTAAAGCGCAAAGCACCCGTGGGTTCCGTATCGCTCTCGCTTCCGCTACAGCGCGGTGACAGCCGGCAAGGAAAGGTGACGTCATGGCAGACAGCTTGCGGGTGGCGATCGGCGGGTTGGGGGCCATCGGCGGGCACCTGGCCCGGGCCCTGGATGCGGGGGTGGAGGGGCTGCGCCTCACCGCCGTCGCCGCGCGGGACCAGGACAAGGCGCGGCAGACCATCGCCGGGTTCCGCAACCCGCCAGCCCTCGTCGCCCTGGCCGATCTGGCCGAACATGCCGATGTGGTGGTCGAGGCGGCGCCGGCGGCCGTCTTTGAAACTATCGCCGAATCCGCCATCGCCCGCGGACGCATCTTCGTCCCCAGCAGCGTCGGCGCACTGCTGCCCCGGATGCATCTGCTGGATCGTGCGCGGGAGACCGGTGCGCGCATCATCGTGCCGACCGGTGCGCTGCTCGGGCTGGATGCGGTCCGCGCGGCGGCCGAGGGCCCGGTGACGAGCGTCACCATCGAGACGCGGAAGCCCCCGCGCGGCCTCGAGGGCGCGCCCTATCTGGTCGAGAACGGGATCGAGGTGCTTGGGCTGACTGCGCCGCGCCTGGTCTTCAAAGGCAATGCCTTCGATGCCGCGCGCGGCTTTCCTGCCAATGTGAATGTGGCAGCGGCGCTGGCGCTCGCCGGCATCGGGCCGGAGCGTACCATGGTGGAGATCTGGGGCGATCCGGGCGTGACACGCAACACCCACACGATCCGCGTCGAAGCAGCGGCCGCGCGGCTGACCATGACGATCGAGAACGTGCCGAGCGAGGAGAATCCGCGCACCGGCAAGATCACCCCGCTTTCCATCCTGGCCTGCCTGCGCGGGCTGACCAGTACCTTGAAGGTCGGCAGCTAGTGTCCTGCCCCTTCCGTTCGTGGGGTTTGCCCGCGAACGGAGGGGATAAACAGAGCCAGTGCGAACGGAAACGCCTCAGGCCCGCGCCGCCAATACCCCGCCGCCGGCGACCAGCGCGGTCGCCGCAGCGACCTGCCAGGTGAAGGCGCCCTCCCCAAGGGCAATGAGCAGCAAGGTGGAGGCGACCGGCGTCGCATAGCCGAGCGTGCCGAGCAGGCGCGGATCGCCGCGCTTCATGCCGATATCCCAGAGGAAGAAGGCGGCACCCATCGGCCCGAGGCCGAGCAGCAGCACCGCCAGCCATTGCCGTGGCCCCGGCATTGCCGCCGACTCCCAGGCCAGGTGGGCCACGAATGTCAGCGCGGCGGAGGCGAGGCAGAAGCCGGCCACCGCCTCGGTCGGCACGCGGGCGAGGCGGCCAGCCAGGACGGAGTAGAGCGCCCAGGTGAAGGCTGCTGCGATGGCACAGGCAAAGCCGGCCAGCGCCTCCGCCGGAAATCGTGCGCCGCCGGCGAGCAGCAGGGCTGCTCCGGCCGCGCCGAGCGCCACGCCGAGCAGCCGCCGCGGCCCGAGCGGCAGGCCGCGCAGCGGTGCCGAGAGCAGCACGATCAACAGCGGCCAGGTATAGTTCAGCAGATTCGCCTCGACCGGCGGCGCCAGGGCGAGCGCGGCGAAGTACAGCGCATGGAAACCGGCGAGACCGCCCACGCCATGCAGCCAGGCCAGCGGCGGCTGACGCAACAGGGCGAGCCGTCCGCGTGCCGCAACCACAATGAGACCAAGCAACCCGCCGGCGGCGAAGCCGAGCGCGGTCAGCAGCAGCGGCGGCAATGGCAGGGCAAGACGCGCGAGCGGCGCGAGAAAGGCCCAGAGCGCCAGGGCGGCACAGCCGGCAAGCGTATCCCTGTTCGACAAATTGAGTGGGTTCCCGAACGGCGCCACCACCATATGCTGTCGCGCAGCATTTGCGGAGACGCCCTGATGGGATTCCTGGCCCACCTCTTGATCACCGCCTTCGCCCTCTGGGCGGCGACGCAACTCGTCGCGGGCATCTCGGTGCGAAGCTTCGGGAGCCTGTTGCTGGCGGCGCTGATCTTCGGCCTGGTGAATGCGGTGGTGCGCCCGGTGCTGGTGCTGCTGTCCTTGCCGCTGACGATCCTGACCCTCGGCCTCTTCCTGCTGGTCATCAATGCGGCGATGCTCGGCCTGACGGCGGCGCTGCTGCCGGGTTTCCGGGTGGAGGGTTTCTGGCCGGCCGTGCTCGGCTCGGTCGTCGTCTCGCTGGTGAGCTGGGCGGCGGCGCGGATCTTCACCGGGCCGTAAGGCAGCTTCCGTCCCCATTGCTCGTGGAAAGCGCTGTGCCGGACTGTTCGGCTGAGCAGTTTACTCCGACCGGATACCCCTTATCCGGTCGGAAGCTGCCCTAACCGCCGCCCGTCAGTACCCGCCAGGGCGCCCAGGCCTCGATCAGTGCGGCCATCGCGGCATAGCCGGCGGCGTCCGGATGGATGCCGTCGCCCCGTGCGGCACCGTGCCGCCAGGCGGCCTGGGCCGAGAGCGGCCCGTGCAGCGGCAGGAACGGCACCTGCACCGCATGCGCCACCGCCGCGAGCTCCGGCGAGAGGGCAGCGGTGCGCGTGTCATGCGCTGCGTCGTGCAGCGCTGGCGGGGGCCCCAGCATCAGCGTCGTCCAGCGCGCCGCCGACCAGCCGAGCAGCGCCGCAGCATTGTCGAGGGTCGCCTCAAGCGGCACGCGCGGCATGCCATCCTCGAAGGTCACGTCATTGGCGCCGAAGCAGAAGACCACGGCATGCGTGTCACCGCTGGCGGCGAGCAGCCGTGCCAGCACCTCCGCCTCCGCACGGCGGCGGATTTCGGCGCTGGTGTCGCGCCGGACGCCAAGATTGTAGGCGGTGGTGGCAACGCCCCGGTGCCAGGCAGCGGCGGTGATGCGGCCGACATAGCCGAGCGCCGTCTCATCGCCGACACCGGCGGTAAAGCTGTCGCCGACGAAGCAGATCCGCAGGTCGTGGCTCATGCGGCGCCTGGCAGGGGGCGGTAGGGCAGGGGAGCGAAGCGGGTGGGGTAGAGGGTAATCTCCTGCCAGACCCCGCCGGTGACATAAGGATCGTCGGCCATCCAGGCGCGGGCCGAGGCTTCGTCCGGCCGGGCGATGACGGCGATGGAGCCGATCATGCGCCCATCCGGCCAATCGAGGATGGCGCCGCCGAGAGCCAGGGTGCCGTCCTCGGCGGCCGGGCGGACACGCTCCATATGCGCGCCACGCACGGCGAGGCGGCGTAGCTCGGCATCCGCATCCCGTCCGTCCAGGGCGAGGATGACAGTATGGGTCGGCGCGCTCGCGGTCGGCGCGCCGGGCTGCGGCAGCGGCCTGTAGGGCAGGGGAGCGATGCGGAAAGGGTAGGTCGCTACCCGTTGCCAGACACCCTCGTGATTGAACGGCTCGGCGGCCAGGTAGGCGTCGAGCCCAGCCTGGTCCGGCACGTCCAGCACCATCAGCGAGCCGGCTGGGCGGCCGGCTGCTGTGAAGAGCGGCACCCCGAGTGCGAGCCTCCCATCGGCGGCCCAGGATGTGATGACATCGAGATGCCGGTCGCGCGCGGTCATGCGGCGGGACAGGGCCGCCTCATCATCGCCGTCGAATGCCAGGATTGCATAGCCCATGATCAAGCCCTCCCATGCCCGAGCATGGCTCGGGCGGCGCGGGATGGCCAGATGGCTATGCGTTGCGGCTATCGGTTGGTGCGGCCGCGCCGGTTGGGCGAAACGGCGCCGGAGGGGCTGACATCATTCATCACATCGCCCTCGACGGTGTTGGCGCCCTCGATCTCTTCCGGATCGGCACTGGTGCGGGAGAAGACTCCCTTCGAGGCGCCGATGCCCGGATTGCGCTCCAGGTCATCCGGTGGGCGCGGGGTGTCGATGCTGCGGCCATCGCCCTGATTGTCGGGGCCGGTATTGTGCTTGTTGCTCATGGCTTTTCCCCGTGGGTGGAGACGCCCTGAACGGATGGCAGCGGCAGGTGTTCCCTGCCGCTGCCTGCGATGTCGTGGCGCGTCAGTACATGTGCTGGCCGCCATTGATGGACAGAGTCGAGCCGGTGATGAAATCCGCATCGTCCGCGGTGAGGAAGACGACGCCGCGGGCGATGTCCTGGGCGGTGCCGAGCCGGCCGCGCGGAATGCGCGCGATGATCTTCTCGAGCACATCTGCCGGCACCGCGCGCACCATCTCGGTATCGACATAGCCCGGGGCGATGGCGTTGACGGTGATGGAGACGCGCGCACCTTCCTGCGCCAGGGCCTTGGTGAAGCCATGGATGCCGGATTTCGCCGCGGCGTAGTTCACCTGGCCATACTGGCCGGCTTGGCCGTTGATCGAGCCGATATTGACGATGCGGCCGAACTTCCGCGCCGTCATGCCATCCCAGACCAGTTTCGCCATGTTGTAGCAGGAGCCGAGATTGGTATCGATCACGCTGTCCCACATCTCGCGGGTCATGCGCTTCATCGTGCCGTCGCGGGTGATGCCGGCATTGTTCACCAGGATGTCGATCGGTCCCACCTCGGCCTCGATCCGCTCCACCGCTTCGGTGCAGGCGGTGAAATCCGAGACGTCGAATTTGTAGCAGCGGATGCCGGTGCGTTCCGTGAAGGCGGCGGCCGCGGCATCGTTGCCGGCATAGCTGGCGACGACGGTGCGGCCAGCCGCCTGCAGCCCCTCACTGATGGCTGCGCCGATGCCGCGTTGACCACCGGTAACCAATGCAACCCGACTCATGATCTTCCTCCCCTTTTGGATGCGGTCCTAGGTCAACGCGGATTGGGCTGCAGGATCAAGCGGGAATGACAGGATGGCGCCATTGCCCCGCTGGCTGGCCGGGGCTAACCGCATCGGCATGCCCGACCGGAACCGGAGAGCCGCCATGCCTTGTCCTGCCATCACCCGTCGCCGCCTGATGCTTGGCCTCGGCACGGCCGGTCTGGCCCGCCCTGCCATGGCCCAGACGGCACGTGCGGTGACCATCGTCGTGCCCTATGCCGCGGGCGGCGGCACCGACATCACCGGGCGGGAATTCGCCCAGGTCTTCGCCCCCGAGATCGGGCAGACGGTGGTGGTCGACAATCGCGGTGGCGCAGCGGGGCATGTCGGCTCGGTCAGCGTGGCACGGTCGCGGCCCGATGCGACGACGCTGCTCTTCGCCGTCTCGACCAATATCGTGGTGAACCCGCATCTGCAGAGGGGCGACCGGGTGGAACTGACGACGGCGCTGCAGCCGGTGGCGCAGGTTTCCTCCTACCAATACGTGCTGGTGGTGCATCCCGACGTCCCGGCGCGTAACCTGGGCGAGTTGCTGGCCTATATCCGGAAGCAACCGAAGGGGGATCTGACCTATTCCTCGGGCGGCGTCGGCAATGCCAACCACCTGGCGGGGGTTCTCTTCTCCGAAGCCGCGGGCATCGGGATGGAGCACGTGCCCTATCGCGGCACGGCGCCGGCGCTGCTGGATGTGGTGGCGGGACGGGTGACGATGAATTTCTCCTCGCCCCCGCCGGCCCTCGCCCTGGTGCGGGAGGGCAAGCTACGTGCCATCGCGGTGACGGGGGAGCGGCGCATCGCCGCCCTGCCGGAGGTGCCCACCCTCACCGAGGCCGGGCTGCCCGGCGCGGTCATCACCGGCTGGCATGGCGTCTTCGCCCCGGTCGGCGTGCCGGCCGAGGTGATGGACCGGCTGGAGGCTGCCGCTCGCCGCGCCTCCGCCACGCCGAAATTCCTCGACCGGCTGGAGCATGACGGGCTGGAGCCGGCGCCGGACCGGCCACGGGCCGCCTTCGCCGAGGCGGTGAAGGCGGAGAGCGCCTTCTGGGCGCGGAAGGTGAAGGAACTCGATATCAAGCTCGAATAGGGAGCGGCCCCGGCCGGCGCGCTACCAGCGGCGCCAGCCATAGGGATGGCCCCAGGGGCGGCCCCAGTAGCCACGTCCGCCATAGACGCCGAAGGAGACGCTCGGTCCCCAATAGGGATAGGCGGGGTAGGCATAGGGCACGGCATAGCCATAAGCCGGCACCGGATAGGCGGCGATGGCCGGCGGTGGCGCCTGCACCGTGTTGCCGGCGCTGGTCATGCACTGGGCGTAGGCCACGTCGTAGCGGCCTTGCAGGTTGCCGCTGGAGGTCTGGGCATTGTTGGCGCCGATGGCCGATCCGGTCAGCAACCCGGCACCGGCGCCGACCGCTGCCCCGGTCCCTGCTGCTCCGCCCGCCGCACCGAGCAGCGCGCCGGCTGTGGCGCCCAGGGCGGTGCCGACCACGGCGCTGCCCACCGCCGCCTGGTTGGAGGCCTGGGCAGGGGTGGTGCCGCCGATCGAGGCCTGCGCGTAGTTCCGGCAGTTGAGATCCTCACCCTGGAACTGCGCCATGTCCTTGCCCTTGGCCGGCATGGCGTAAAAGCTGGGGCCTGTCGGCGGCGCCACGGCACAGGCGGCGAGGGACAGCGGGAGGATCAGCGCGATATAGGCGCGTGCGGGTATCATCTCGGCTCTTCTTCGCAAAGGAACCATCATCCGGGATATAGGGCGCGGCCGGTGGAAAGTCGCCCTATCGTTGCATGTCAGTGCGTTAAGCCTCTCGTGAGCCCTCCACCAACAGCCGGGCGAAAAGCGGCATGGCGGCTTCCAGCGCTCTGACCTCCACGCATTCCCGCGGCGTATGCGCGGTCTCGATCGAACCCGGCCCGAGGACGACGCAGGGTGCGAGGGCCTGCAGCTCCGAGGCATCGGTGCCGAAGGCCGCGGTGCGGGGGGCCTGGCCCGAGAGACTCGCGGCCTGCCGCACCAGCGGGTGGTCTTCGGCAAGTTCCGGCGCCTGCCCCTCGGCGGCCATGTCCAGCTCCACCCCCGCCCGGGCCGCGGCGGCGCGGATCTCGGCCAGGATCGGCTCCCGGTCGAGGCTGCGGCTGGCGCGGAACTTGATGCGGCAGGTGGCGAGCGGCACTGTGACGTTCACCGCCGCGCCATGGTTGTCGAGCACCAGGTTGAAGTCGGTGAAGGGCGGATCGTAGGCCGCATCGTGCAGCGCCGGATCCTCGCGCAGGCGGAGATGGATCGCCCGCATCTCCATGAGGAAGGGGATCAGCGCCCAATTGGCGTTGCGGCCGGCCGCGCCCGAGGAATGCGCCTGGACCCCATGGGCACGGGCGATGATGTTGACCGAGGAACGGTGGCCGCGCACCGGCACCAGCCCGGTCGGCTCCGCGACGATGATGCCCCGCAGGCCGAGGGAGCGTGCCAGGGCGCTGCCGGCCATGGCCCGGGCACCGGCTTTGGTGGTTTCCTCATCCGTGGTGATGAGGAGGGTGGCCGGCGCCCCCTCCGGTACCGACTTCGCCGCCAGGATGCAGGCGGCCACCGCGCCCTTCATGTCGACGCTGCCGAGACCATGGAGGATGCCGCCTTCGAGGCGAGGGGCCCAGGGGTCCTCGGTCCAGCCGGTCTCCGGAACCGTATCCATATGGCCGGAAAGGGCGAGGCCGCCCGGCGGGCCGCGATGGGCGACCAGGGCGCGCTTCGCCACGCCCTGGGCATCGGCATAGTCCAGCCGCTCGATCTCGAAGCCGGCGAGCTCCGCCTCGATCCGCTCGGCAATGGCGAGGTTGGAGACGGAGGAGCGGCTGTCGATGGCGACGAGGTCGGCGGCGAGGCGCAGGAGGGGGGTCATCCGCCAAGCCTTGCCGCGAGCGGGGGAAAGGGCAAGTCTCCGCTCATGGAAGCCCTTGCCTATCTCGACCCGCGCACCGGCCGCACCTGGCCGCTCGGCGCCCCCCGCTGGTGTGGGGACAACCAGGAACCGCTGCTGCTGACCGACCTGCCCGGCATCGGGCGGGAGCAGGTGGACCGCTCGACCCGGAGCCTCTGGCGCTACCGCGCGGCGCTGCCTCCGCTGAAGGCGGAGCCGATCACCATGGGCGAGGGCTGCACCCCGCTGGTGCCGCGGCGGATCGGCGGGGCCGAGGCGCTGCTGAAATGCGAATGGTTCATGCCGACCGGCAGCTTCAAGGACCGTGGCGCCTCCGTCATGCTCTCCCTGTTGCGGGCGGAGGGCGTGACCGCCGTGCTGGAGGACAGCAGCGGCAATGGCGGCGCGGCCATCGCCGCCTATGCCGCGGCCGGGGGCATGCGGGCGAAGATCATGGTGCCCGCCAGCACCTCGCCGGCGAAGACGGTGCAGAGCCGGGCCTCGGGGGCGGAGATCGAGCTGGTGCCGGGCAACCGCCAGGACTGCGCCGATGCCGCGCTGCGCGAGGCGGCCAGCATCTTCTACGCCAGCCACAACTGGCATCCCTATTTCCTCCAGGGCACCAAGACCCTCGCCTATGAGCTCTGGGAGGATCTCGGCTTCCAGGCGCCCGACAACGTCATCATCCCCTGCGGCGCCGGCTCCAACGTCCTCGGCTGCGCCATCGGCTTCGGCGAGCTGCTGCGGGCCGGCAGCATCGACCGGCTGCCGCGCATCTTCGCCGCCCAGCCGGCGAATTGCGCGCCCATCGCCCGCGCCTTCCTCGACCTCGACCCGGAGCCGGCGCGGCCGACCATCGCCGAGGGCACGGCGATCGCCCAGCCGCTCAGGCTGCCGGAATGTATCGGCGTGCTGCGCCAGACCCAGGGTGGGGCGGTGATGCTGAGCGAGGAGGCGATCGCCGCCGCGACGCTCGACCTGGCGCGGAGCGGCATCTATGTCGAGCCGACCTGCGCCCAGGCGGCGGCGGCCTTCGCCAAGCTGCTCGGCACCGGCACGATCCGGCCGGAGGAGCGGACCGTAGTGGTGCTGACCGGTACGGGGCTGAAGGCGACGCCCCGCATCGCTGAACTGCTGGGAGTGGCGCTGTGACCCTCGATGACCTGCCGACCCCCTGCCTGGTGCTCGATCTCGGCCTGCTGCGGCGGAACCTTGCGGCGATGCAGGCGGCGGTGGACCGCCACCCGGGCCTGGTGTTGCGGCCCCATTTGAAGACCGCGAAGAGCCGCGAGGTGGCGCGTCTTGCCTCACCGGATTTCGGCCCGGTGACGGTCAGCACCTTGGCGGAGGCACGCTACTTCGCCGAGGCCGGCTGGCGAGACCAGATCTATGCCGTCGGCATCGTGCCGGCGAAGCTCGATGCCGTCGCCGCGCTGAACGAGGCGGGCGCAGCGGTGAAGGTCATCACCGACGACCTCGATATGGCCCGCGCCATCGCCCTCCACCCCGGGCCTATCGAGGCGCTGATCGAGGTGGATGTGGGGGAGGGGCGCGGCGGCATCGCGCCTGAGGACCCGTTGCTGGAGGCGATCGGCGCCGCGCTCGGTCCGCGCCTCGCCGGCGTGCTGAGCCATTCCGGCCACAGCTACAACGGCCGCAGCCCGGAAGCGATGGCCGAGGTGGCGGAGGCGGAGCGCCTCGGCATCACCGCCGCCGCCGCCCGGCTGCGGGCTGCGGGGCTGCCCGTGCGGATCGTCTCGCTTGGCTCTTCCCCGACCGCCTTGCATGCGAGGCGAATGGATGGCGTCACCGATGTGCGGGCAGGCGTCTACATGTTCGGCGACCTGTTCCAGGCCCAGCTCGCTACCCATGCGGTGGAGGACATCGCGCTGACCGTGCTGGCCTCGGTGATCGGCCGGAGCGAGGCACGCAACACGCTGCTGCTCGATGCCGGCGCGCTAGCGCTGTCCAAGGACCGCAGCACCCAGGCCGCGCCCCGCGACTACGGCTTCGGCCTGGTGCTCGACCGGCTCGGCCGGCCGAGCCTTGGTGAGGCCATCGTCGCCCGCGCCTATCAGGAGCATGGCGAGGTCCGCAACGACGCGCCCTTGCCCGCCTTGCCGCTCGGCACCCGCCTCCGGGTCGCGCCGAACCACTGCTGCCTGACCGCGGCGGCGCATGACCGCTACTACGTCGTGGACGGCAATGCGCAGGTGATCGCGGTTTGGGACAGGGTGAACGGCTGGTAGGAGGCATCGTGACCATGGCCAGGCGCTGGCTGTCCTTGCTCTATGTGCAGGTGCTGATCGCCATCGTCCTCGGCGTCACCTTCGGGGTGCTCTGGCCGGAGGCGGGGGCGGCACTGAAGCCGCTTGGCGACGGCTTCATCAAGCTGATCAAGATGGTGATCGCCCCGGTGGTGTTCTGCACCGTGGTCCACGGCATTGCCAGCGTGAAGGATGCCGGGCGGATCGGCCGCGTCGGCGTCAAGGCGCTGGTCTATTTCGAGGTGGTCTCCACCTTCGCCCTTGCCCTCGGGCTGATCGTGGCGAAGGTCTTCCAGACCGGCTCCGGCTTCAACATCGACCCGAGCCAGCTCGACGCCAAGGCCGTTCAGGGCTACGCGCAGCGCGCCCAGTCGGACAGCGTGATTGGCCATTTCATGGCGATCATCCCCGATACCTTCATCGGTGCCTTCGCCCAGGGTGAGCTGCTGCAGGTGCTGCTGCTCGCGGTGCTGACCGGCTTCGCCATCAACGCCCTGCCCGAGCGCGCGCGCGATGCTGCGACGCATGCCATCGACGGGCTGAGCGCCATCTTCTTCGGCGTCGTGAAGATCGTCGTCCGGGCGGCGCCTGTCGGGGCCTTCGGCGCCATGGCCTTCACCATCGGCGCCTATGGCATCGGCTCGCTGCTCCAGCTTGGCGAGCTGGTAGCGACCTTCTATCTCACCTCCATCCTCTTCGTGCTGCTGGTGCTCGGCACCATCGCCCGCTTCTGCGGCTTCTCCATCCTCCGCTTCATCGCCTATATCCGTGAGGAGCTGCTGATCGTCCTCGGCACGTCGAGCAGCGAGAGCGTGCTGCCGCAGCTGATGCAGAAGCTGCAGCGCCTGGGATGCTCGCCCAATGTGGTCGGCCTCACTGTGCCGCTCGGCTACAGCTTCAACCTCGACGGCACCAATATCTACATGACGCTGGCGACGATGTTCCTCGCCTATGCGACGAACACGCCACTGACCCTCGGGCAGGAGCTGACCATCCTGCTGGTCGCCATGCTGACCTCGAAGGGCGCCTCGGGCGTGACGGGGGCCGGCTTCGTGACGCTGGCGGCGACGCTCTCGGTCATCCCGGACATACCGATCACGGCACTCGCGGTCCTCGTCGGCATCGACAAGTTCATGAGTGAGTGCCGAGCGCTGACCAACCTCGTCGGCAACGGCGTCGCCTGCATCGCGGTCAGCCGCTGGGAGAGCGAACTCGACACGGCGCAGCTGCAGGCCGAGTTGGCGCGTGGGCCGAGTACTCATGCGCTGGAGGATGCCGCGCCGGTCAGGGCCCCGGCGGAATAGCTTGCGGCCGGGGGGCTGCCGGGCGAGGCTTCGCCAGGAGGTGTCCCCGCATGAGCCTCGCCGACCATATCCGCCACGAGAGTGCGCGCCTGGCCGCGCTCTGCACCGCGTGTGGCGACTGCGTTCGCGCCTGCCCGATGACGCCCTATGCGCCTGGTGTCGCGGACGCCGAGCCGGGTGCCGTCGCCGCCGGCATGGTGGAGGTGCTGCGCGACGGCAGCGGCACGCCGGAGGCGCGGGCCTGGATCGCCGCCTGCACCCGCAGCGGGGTCTGCACGCCCGCCTGCCCTGAGGGCATCGACCCGGCCTTCATGCTGCGCCTCGCCACCTGGCGGGCGAAGGGCGCGCTCGGCGACGCACCGCTGATCGCGGTGAAGGAGGACACCCAATTCTCGCCCAAGGTAAAGGCCTTTGCCCGCCTGACCCTGACTGAGGAGGAGCAGGCGCAATGGCTGTAGGCAGCGGCGAGCGGGCCATCTTCTGGTATGGCTGCAACATGACCCGCCATGGCGAGGTCATCCGCGCCACCACCCGGCTGCTGGAGGCGGTCGGCATCGAGGCGGTGACCACCGGCGGCCCGGCGAGCTGCTGCGGCAGCCCGAAGGACGCCAATGCCCGGATCAACGAGGGCATGGCCCGCCGCACCGTCCAGGCCTTCAACGCCACCGGCCGGGAGACCGTCGTCACCTGGTGCCCCTCCTGCCACATGAACATGCAGGACAGCATGGCGCCGGTGACGCCGACGAATTTCGAGACGGTGCATGTGACGGAGATGCTGCATGCGCGGCGGGAAGCGCTGCGGCCGCTGCTGACGCGCCCCGTACCGGCGCGGGTGCTGCTCCATGGCCATCTCGGCTTCCATGGCCGCGTGCCGGTGAACGGGTTGGTGCCGGACCTGCTGCGGCTCATCCCCGGGCTCGATCTGGTGGAGCATCCCTATCGGGCGCCCGGGCATATGTGCTCCTCTCTCACCGGCGTGCCCGGCGTGCCCGGCGTGCCCGGCGCGCTGGCCGATGCGCAGCGGGCGACGCTCGCCGCCATGGCGGAGACGGGTGCGGACACGCTCTGCACCATCTTCCATTCCTGCCACCGCGAGAATGTGGGGCTGGAGCAGAACCATCCGGTCAAGGTGGTGAACTGGGTCCATCTCCTCGCCTGGAGCGCCGGCTGGGAGGCGGAGGATGGCTACAAGGCGATGCGCAACGCCGCGGACCCACGCGCGGCCCTTGGCGAGGCGCTGGTCGAGGCGGCCGGCGAGGTGCCCTTCGCCCGGCTGGTCGAGCCGGAGTTGCGCAAGCCGCCGCCGGTCTGAGACGCTACTCCACCTGCATCCGCAACTCGGCCACCAGCGGCCGTACCTGGGCGAGCTGAGCCCGCACCGCCGCGCCGAATTCCTCCGCCGAATTGCCGCCCGGCTCGGCTCCCAGCTCGGCGATCCGCAGCGCCACGTCGGGATGCCTGGCCGCGGCCGCGATCTCCTGCTGCAGCCGGGCGATGACCGGCGCCGGCGTCGCCGCGGGGGCGAAGAACCCGTTCCAGCCGAGCAGCTCGATGCTCGGATAGCCCTGCTCGCGGGCGGTCGGCACCTCCGGCAGGGCGGCTGCGCGCTGGGCGGCGAGGGTGGCGACCGGGCGCAGCGCCCCGGCCCGGATATTCGCCAGCGAGGAGGAGAGCTGGTCGCCGCCGAACTGGATGCGGCCGGCCAGCAGGTCCTGCACCAGGGGCGCCGCGCCGCGGAAGGGGATGTGGTCGAGGCGGATCCCCGCATCGCGCTTCAGCACCTCGCCCACCAGGTTGATGGTGCTGCCCGGCCCCGTCGAGCCGTAGAACAGGTTGCCCCTCTCCTTCGCCACCGCGACGAATTCCCGCAGGTCCCGGGCCGGCACGGCAGGGTTGACGAGCAGCATCATCGGCACGTTGGCGCCCATGGAGATCGGCGCGAAATCCTGCTCGATCCGGTGCGGCGCGCGGCCGGCGAATTCCAGCGCCGCCGTCGTGGTGCAGAAGGTGAGGTTGTGGAACAGCAGCACATGGCCGTCGGGCGCCGCCTTGGCGACCACATCGGCGCCGATCGACCCGCCGCCGCCGCCCCTGTTCTCGACCACGACGGATTGGCCGAGCGTCTCGGTCAGCCGCTGGGCGTAAAGCCTGGCCAGGAGGTCCGTGGTGCCGCCGGCCGGGAAGGGCACGATGATGCGCAGCGGCCGCGTCGGCCAAGCCTCCTGCGCCGCCGCGTGCCCGGCCAGGGCCACTGCCGCGGCCACGAGTGCGCCACGCCGTCCCATCGGTGGTATCATTGCATCCTCCCTTGGTTCGTCAGCCCTCGATGCTGAGGTTCAAGCGCTCGGCGATCTCGGTCCATTCACGCAGGTTGCGGGCGATTTGTGCCTTGAAGGTGGCGGGGTCTTGGTAGTTCGGGATGGTGTCGATCGCCAGCAGGCGGCGATGCGTCTCCGGCTTGGCGGCGCCGATGCGGAACGCCTCCACCAAGCGGTCGAGCACCGGCTGAGGGGTGCGCGCCGGAGCCAGCAGGCCGGAGAAGCCGCTGAAGCTGAAGCGGCTGGAGAAGCCGAGCTCCTTCAGCGTCGGCACCTGCTGCATGGAGGGCACGCGCGCCTCGCCGCTGCTCGCCAGGGGGCGGATGCGGCCGGCCTTCATCATCTCGCCGGCCGCCGCCATGCTGTGGAAGCCGCCATGCACCTGGCCGGCCAGCATGTCCTGCAGCATCGGCGTCTCGCCCCGGTAGGCGACATGCGTCATCTCAAGCTTCGCCTCCTCCGCCAGCATCAGGGCGAAGGCATGCCCGGTGGAGCCGGGCGCGTAGGAGCCGAGCGAGAGGTCGCGGCCCCGGGCCCAGGTGGTGAACTGCTCCATGGTGGTGACCTCGGCCGGCACCCGCGGCCCGACGCAGAACAGGATGGAGGTGGTGCCGAGCCGCCCGATGGGGGCGAAATCCGCCACCGGGTCATAGGGGAATCGCTTCATCACCACCGGGGTCTGCACATGGGTGGTGATGGTGAAAAGCAGCGCATAGCCGTCGGGCGGCATCTTGGCCGCCGCCTCGGTGCCGATCAGCCCACCGCCGCCGCCGCGATTCTCGATGATGATGCTCTGCCCGAGCTCCGGCGTCATCGCATCGGCGGCGATGCGCGCCCAGGTATCCGTGCCGCCGCCGGGCGGGAAGGGCACGATGAAGCGGATCGGCCGGTCGGGGTAGCTGCCCTGGGCCCGGACCATGGCGGGCGCCGCCAGCACGGGCAGCGCGGCGAGGAGGTGACGGCGGCGCATCTCAGCCATCCACCGTGAGGTTCATCGCCGTCGCCAGCGCCGTCCATTGCTGCAGCTGGGTGGCCATCTCGGCCTTGAACTCGGCCGGCGGCAGGTAGCCAGCGAGGGTGTCCATCTCCTGCAGCCGCCGCAGCACGCCCTCCTGCCGCATGGCGCCGGCGAAGCTCTCGACCAGCCGGGCCTGGATCGGGGCCGGCACCCGGGCCGGGGCGAAGAGGCCGATGAAGCCGGACATGGCGAACTCGTCCTGATAGCCCAGCTCGATGAAGGTCGGCAGCTCCGGCAGGGAGGGGATGCGCCGCCGCCCAAGGCAGGCCAGCGGCCGCAAGCGCCCGGAGCGGATATGGTCGCCGGACGCGGTCATGCTGTGGAAGCCGCATTGGATGCGCCCGCCGAGGATGTCGGTCAGCATCGGCGCCTCGCCGCGATAGGCGATATGCGTCATGCCGAGCTTCTCGGCATCGGAGAAGAGCTGGGCGAAGGCATGGCCGGAGGAGCCGGTGGCGTAGGAGCCGAAGGACAGGTCCCGGCCGCGCGCATAGGCCACGAATTCGGCCAGGGTCCTCGCCGGGATCTCGGGGCGGATGCAGAAGGGCAGCGGCGTCGTGCCGACCTTGCCGATCGGCGCGAAATCCTCGAGCGGCTGGTAGGGCCAGCGGCGGAACACCACGGGCGACTGGATCAGCGGGCTGATGGTGTAGAGCAGCGTGTAGCCATCGGTCGGCCCCTTGGCGACGAGCTCCGCCCCCAGCATGCCGCCGGCCCCGCTGCGGTTCTCGATGACGATGGGCTGGCCGAGATCGGCGCTCATCGCCTCGGCAATGAGGCGGGACCAGATATCGGTCGCGCCGCCGGCCGGGAAGGGCACGATGAAGCGGATCGGGCGGTCGGGGTAACCGCCCGGATTGCCCCCTTGGGCAAGGGCCGGGGTGGCCAGAAGCGCGACCCCCAGGGCGGGCAGGCTCCGACGGCGCATGACGTCTCCTCCGTTTTCGTTGGAGGCAGAGTGGCCGAGCTTCGCCCGTCGCTCAATCCCGGTCCGGGTGGTGCCGGCCCGGCCTGGCGCGATAGGCCGGCAGCGACCAGCCGCGCAGGATCGCCGCGGCGCGGATGGAGAAGCAGGCCGCCATCCCCGCCAGCAGTGCCGGGTCGCGCCAGATGCCCTGCATGCGCAGCAGGACGAAGGTTGCGGCCCCGGCCAAGGCGGCGAGGGCATAGATCTCCTTCCGCAGCAGCAGCGGGATCTCGTTGCAGATCACGTCCCGCAGCACGCCCCCGAAGGTGGCGGTGGCAACGCCGAGCAGCGTCGCGGCCCAGGGTGGGGCACCGGCGATCAGCGCGATCTCCGCCCCCAGCACCGCGAACAGGGAGAGCCCTACCGCATCGGCCCAGAGCAGGGCACGAAAGCGGTTCTCGACGCGATGCGCGGTGAAGAAGACCAGCACGGCGACGGCGCTGGCGACGGCGAGCAGCGCCGGGTCCCGCAGCCAGAAGACCGGGGTGCGGCCCAGCAGGAGGTCCCGCACCGTGCCGCCGCCGAAGCCGGTGACGGCGGCGATGACGATGAAGCCCACCGCATCGAGCTGCTTGCGCGAGGCGACCAGCGCACCCGAGGCAGCGAAGACCGCGATGCCGGCCAGATCCAGCCAGCGCAACAGGGCCTCGACGCCGCTCATCGGTCCGGGGCGCGGCCTATTCTGCCGCGACCATCTGGCCTCGGGCGGCGCTCTCCTTCGCGCTGCCGGCGCAGAGCAACGAGAGGCCGAGCAGCCCGGCCACCACCGGGAGCACCAGCATCGGATAGCCGGCATCGATCAGCAGGCCGATCGGCACCGGGGTGATGGCCGAGCCGAGCGGCAGCCCGGCGGAGACGAAGCCGAAGACCTTGCCGACCTGGCCGGGCGGGCAGGCATCCTTCAGCATCACGTCGCGCGGGGTGCGGGAGGTGCCGAGCGCCAGGCCCGCCACCACCGCGACCACCGGCAGCAGCACCTCCGGCATCGGCACTAGGCCAAGGGAGAGCAGCAGCGCCATGGCGACGAGGGTCAGCACCGTGACCATGCCGAGCAGGTTGCGCTTCGACTTGTCGGCGATCCAGCCGCCGACCAGCGTGCCGCAGGTCGCACCCACCATGTAGCCGGTCAGCGCGCCGGAGGCGACCAGCACCGGCGTGCCCCAGAGCTTGCCGAGCACCGTCACCAGCCAGGCCTGCACGCCCGAGCCAGCCATGGAGGAGAGCAGGAAGAAGGCGAAGAAGAGCAGCATCGGCCGCGACAGCAGCACCTCGTGGCTGGAGGCCGCCTCCGCCGCCCGCGGCTTTGCCTGGTCGCGCAGCACGCCGCTCTGCAGCAGGATCGCCACGACCACCGGCACGCCGAGCAGGCCAACGGTCAGCAGCGCGCCGCGCCAGTCCATCACGCCGAGCAGCAGGGCGATGACCGGCGGGGCGAGGGCGAAGCCAAGGTTGCCGGTGAAGGTGTGCAGCGCGAAGGCCCGGCCGATGAAGGACTTGCTGACGCTGCCGGTCATGATGGCGTAGTCGGCCGGGTGGATGACGCTGTTGCCGATGCCCGAGAGCACCGCGAGGGGCAGGATCATCCAGAAGACCGGGGCGAAGGCCATGGCGGAGACGGACAGCGCCATCAGCAGCGTGCCGCCGATCAGGAAGGGTCGTGCCCCCCAGCGGTCCACCCAGAAGCCGACCGGTGTCTGCAGCACCGCCGTGGTGCCGCTCATCAGCGCGACGGTGAGGCCGAGGGCGGCGTAGGAAACATCGAATTCCGCCCGCCAGGCGAGGAAGAGCGGCGGCAGGCAGAGCATGTAGAAATGCGACAGGAAATGCCCGGTGCCGATCAGCGCGACGATGCGCATGTCTCGGCCACCGGCGGCGCCGGCTTCGGGTTGTGGCAGGCGGGTCATGGTTGGGCCCCGATCGTTGTCGCCGCGCCTTCGGGCGCTGGCAGTGTCCGGCCCTTCCGGGTTAGCCTCGTGCCATGCGCCGCGCAACCGGCATCGGCCTTGTCCTGCTCGGGGGCGGCCTCGCTTTCGGCCTGTCGCCTGCGGTGGCAGCTCGGCGGAATGCCAGGAGGCGCGGGCCCAGGGCCGGCCGGATGCCGAGCAGCTCTGCCGCAACTCGAGCGGCGGGTCGATGCTGCCGGAATGGCGTGTGGCGATCGAGCGGGGGGAGATGGCGACAGCGGCACTGAAGGTAGCGGTGGCAGTGGCGGTCGGGCTGCTCAATGCGGCCGCGATGGTGCCCTAGCTCAGGCCGCCGCCGCGAGGTCCGGCCCTTCCAGGCTCTCGCGAATGAAGCGGATCAGCGGTTCGGCCAGCGGGTTCTGCCCGGCGGCATCGCCGAAGACACACATCTCGGCAGTGCCAAGCGTGGGCAGGCCCGGCACTTCCACCAGCCCCGGCGGCAGGCCGCTGCGGCCGAGCACGCTCAGCGCGAAGCCGGCCTGGGCCGCGGCCGCGACGCCAAGCAGGCTGGCCGAGACATAAACCACCTCGAAGGCCATCCCGGCCCGGGCCAGCGCCGCCAGGGCCCGATCGCGGAACATGCAGCCAGCCGGAAGCATGGCCAGAGGCAAGGGGCGGCCGGTCGGCGCCGCCCAATCCGGGGCGGCGACCCAGACCACGGCCTCGGTCCAGATCGGTCGGCCTTCGGTTTCGCCATCCCGCCGCTTGCCGAGCACCAGGTCGAGCGCGCCGCGTTCCTGGGCGGCCCGCAACTCGTGGCTGCGGCCAACCTCGACCTCCAGGGCCACTTCCGGAAAGGTGCGGGCGAAGCGGGCCAGCAGCGGCGCCAGGTTGCGCGGCACGAAATGGTCGGCGACACCGAGCCTGAGCCGCCCGGAGACCGGTGGCGCGATCATCCGCCGTACCGCCTCGTCGTTCAGCGCCAGGATGCGCCTGGCATAGGCGAGAAGGGTCTCGCCATCACGCGTCAGCACGACGCTGCGGCTGGTGCGCTCCAGCACCCGGCGCTGCACGACCTCCTCCAGCCGCTTCACCTTCAGGCTGACGGCGGACTGGGTCAGGCCAAGCGCCGCGCCGGCAGCGGTGAAGCCGCCCCGCTCCGCCACGGCGACGAAGCAGCGGAGCAGGTCGAGATCGAGGTCGGGAATGCGCATGGGCCAAGCATCCCTCAGCCCATGCGGCGCTTCAATCAGACGTCTTCGTCGTAATCGCCGCCGGCATCGTCGACGCCGCCGGTGTCGTAGTTGCTCGTATCGGTATCGTAGCCGCCGCCCGTCGCGTCACTGGTGGAGGACCCATAATCCTGGCCCCCGCCACCCCAGCCCTGATCGGCCGCGGCCGAACCGGGATCGGTCCAGGGCGAGGAGGCGGGCACTGCCTCCTGGCCGAAATCACCGCCACCGCCGGTGGCGTCGGAGGTGGCCGCCGCCGCAGCGCCATGGCTGCCGGAGAAGGCGTTCATCAGCATGTTGCCGAGCACCATGCCGCCGGCAACGCCCGCCGCCGTCGTCAATGCGGTGCCGAGGAAGCCGGACCCGCCGCGCTGCTGCTGGAGCATCCCCGGGTTGTAGTTCGGGGGATAGACCGGCTGGGGCGGCGGGGGCATCTGCGGAGGCTGGCGGTTGCCGCCGCCGAACATGCCGCCGAACAGCCCGCCACCGCGCTGCTGCTGGGCCGCCTGCGCCTGGGACTGGGCGTTCTGCACCTCCCATTCCAGCTGGCGGATGCGGTTCTGCGACTCGACCAGCGCCGCTTCCTGCACGAAGGCAGTCTGGGTGATGCGGTAGCGGGCCTCCGGATAACGGGCGAAGAGGTCGTTGATCAGCGCATCCGCGTCACGATCGACCGGCGGCAGGTTGGGTCGCGACTGAGTGGCGGGCACGCTGCTACCGCCCCAAGGCCCAGCGGATGGGGCGGCCGCCGTCGCTCCGGCGATGCGCTCCACAAACTGGGTAATGATCCGGCGCTCTTCGTCGTTCATGGTCCTCGTGTCTCCCTGGCCCCGTTCCCGGCGGCCGCCGCCCTGTTTCCGGGCTGGTCCGGCCCTCGGTGCCACGAAGGGCGAAGTGGCCCGGATGCCGAACCGTTTCAAGCGGGGGCGGGGTTGCGCGCCCGTTTGAGGCAGGGGGCCAGCTCTCAGCCGATGCGCGGCGGCAGGCCGAGGCGGCGCCACTCGATCACTGGGCAACGATCCTGCACGAAGCGCAACCCGGCGGCGCGGGCCCGCTCGCCCGCCGCGTCATCCCGGACGCCGAGCTGCAGCCAGACGCTCCGGGCTCCGAGCCGGATGGCCTCGTCCACCACCGCGCCGGCCTCCTCGCTGCGGCGGAAGACATCGACCATGTCGAGCGGCCCGGCGGCGTCCAGGCTCGGGGCGATGGTTGCCCCATGCAGCGACTCGCCGGCGAAGCCCGGATTGACCGGCGTCACGGCATAGCCGCGCCCGACCAGGAAGCCGGCGACGCCATGGCTCGGCCGCTCGGGTTTCATCGAGGCGCCGACCACGGCGATGCGCCGGGTGGTCAGCAGGATGTCGCGGATCTCGGCATCGGACATGGCGTCTTGTCTCCCCATGGTGGACGGGTGCTTGCCTTCCGCCCCGCCGCCCGGCATTCCTGGCGGGCGAAGGGCCTGTAGCTCAATGGTCAGAGCGGACCGCTCATAACGGTTTGGTTGCAGGTTCGAGTCCTGCCGGGCCCATCGTTACTCTCCTATGCTGACGGTCGCGGTGCGGCCGGGCAGCAGCCGCAGCCCCGGCGGCACCTGATCGATTGCGATCCGCACCGGAATGCGCTGGGCGAGCCGGACCCAGCTGAAGGTCGGGTTCACATTGGCGAGCAGATTGGGCCCGGCAGCTCGGTCACGGTCCTCGATGCCGCCGGCGATGCTCTCCACATGCCCGCGAATGGTCGCCCGCTCGCCCATGAGCCGGACGGAGGCAGGGGCGCCGGGAACGATCCGGGGCAGCTTGGTTTCCTCGAAATAGCCCTCGACGCGCAGCGTATCCCGATCCAGCAGGGCCAGTACCGGGCGGCCGGCGGTGACGTAGTCGCCCGGCCGCAGCTCGAAGTTGGTGACGGTCCCGTTGACCGGGGCGATGACCCGCGACCGCTCGAGGTTGAGGCGCGCCACGTCCCGCTCCGCGATCGCCTGGGCATAGGCCGCGGCGGCCTGGTTGGCCTCGGAGACCGCCCGCTCCTGCGCCTGGACCGAGACCGCGCTCTGGTCGAGCCGGGTGACGCGGCGGGCATCGCGCTGCGCCTGCTGCAGCACCTCCCAGCGGGACTGGGCGGCGGCATCGGCCTGCTGCATCGCCAGTTCGAAGCGGGCACGATCGATCTCGAAGAGCAGGGCGCCACGCTCCACCACCTGATTGTCCTGCACCGCGACCGCGGCGACGAGGCCGGAGACGTCGGGCGCGATGCCGACCACATCGGCCCGCACCCGCCCATCCCGCGTCCAGGGGGCAAGGATGTAGTAGTCCCAGAGCTGCCAGCCGACGAGGCCGGCGAGCAGGACGGCGAGGAAGGTGAGGGCGAGGCGCTTCATCCGTTGATCCATATGCGGCCAGCCCAATGGGCGGCGGCGACGATCCCTCCGAGCAGGAGCAGGAAAACTGCCGCATCGAAGAGCGGCGGGTGCCAGAGATGGCGATAGAGACCCAGCCGGGCCAGACCCCGCCGCACCAGCCCGGCCAGCAGCAGCGCCAGGAGCGTCCAGACCAGCAGGGCCGGGACGAAGACGCCGAAGATGTCGAACTCGGCGATCATGCGGCGAGCGCCGCCGGGGGCGGAGGCAGCAGGCTCGGTGGTGCCGCCCGGGGGAAGAGCGCCATCCGCAACCCGCTGAGGGCAAGGGCGGCCGGGCGTGCGCTGGGTTCGGGCAGCGCGGCGAACAGGGCGGCGTCGATCCTTGCCAGGGCCGCTTCCGGCGCCAGGCTGCCGCGGACCAGCCCGGCGGTGGCGCCGATGGCGTCCTCCACGGCGCGTTGTGTCGCCTCTGCCAGCACCGGGGCCGCCCGGCGTAGCCGCAGCAGGTTGAAGGCGGCCCGCAACTCGGCCAGTTCCCGTTGCCCCATCGCCGAGGCATCGGCAGCGCCGAGCCGGGCGGCCAGGGCCTCGAAGCGGTCCAGCATGGCAGCGGCGATGCGACGGAGATCGGCCGGACGCCGCCCCTCCGCCAGCCGCACCAGGTCCCGCCTGTCGGCCTGCACCAGCCGGTCCACCCGCCAGGCGACGCCGGCCCCGCGCACCAGCCGGGTGACGGTCAGCGCCGTGCCGAAGCCGACCATCATGGCGATCCCGCCCTCGATGAAGCCGGCGAATTCCGCCCCGTAGGTCGATTGCAGGGCCAGCAGGGCGAAACCGTTGATGGCGGTGGGGGCCATCCGGGGCGTGAGGCTCGGCACCGCGAACAGGGCGCCGATCGGCAGGTAGAGCAGGCCGAGCACGATCACCAGCGGCACGAACCCGTCCACCATCGGCAGTATGGCGAAGAGGGTGATCCCGGCGACCGCCACGGCGATCAGCGTGCCCTGCATGAAGCGGAAGATGGCCGGCGCCGGGTCATCGAGCTGGGCGAAGAGGCTGGCGCCGACGGCGGCCATCATGGCGGCGGTCGCACCGTCGGGCCAGCCGGCAAGGATCCAGAAGGCGCAGCAGGTGATGACGGAAAGACCGGCCGCAAGGCCTGACAGCCCGACCAGCAGCAGGTCGGCATGGCCGGGCAGGCGCAGCCCGGCCTCGGGCGAGGGGCCGGCATAGGAACCGCTGTCCTGGGCAAGGATTCGTCCCGCATGCGCGCGGCAGGCCGCCCATGTGCTCAGCAGCTCGCGCAGGCGGTCCATCAGCCCCTCGCGCAGCAGGCCTGGCCAGCCCCCTTCGGCCGCGGCGTCGCGCTCGGCGGCGGCGAGACGGGCGTCGAGCGCCTGCACCGCCTCCGGCGTTACCTGGGCGCCGATGGCGGCGGCGACCTCCCGCAGGAGCGGCTCGATCCGGGCCAGCGCCGCCGGATCGGCAGCCTGCAAGGCGGCGACCCGGTCGCCCGCCGCGCTGGCGAGGACCGGCATGCGCCGGGCCTCGGCGCGTAGCACGGGCAACCAGCGCAGCGTCGCGCGGCCGCCATCCTCGTAGCGCGCCTGCTGGAACATGGCATCGAGCGCGGTGCCGTCGCGTGCCAGCCGGCGGCGGTCCTCCGCCAGGCTTGGCACGCCGCCGGATAGCGCATCGCCGGCAAGGCGGGCGACATCGGCTGTCCAGGCCTCCAGCCGGCGGAGCAGCTGCGGCGTCGCCGGGCGCGGCAGCAGGATGGCATGCAGCGCCCAGGCGCAGGCGATGCCGAGGCTGATCTCCTCCACCCGCAGCAGCGCGGTGGTGAAGATGGCGTCCGGTGCGTCCACCGATGGGAAGCCGATGATGCCGGCCGTGTAGCCGGCCAGCATGAAGCCATAGCTGCGCGGCGTCTGGTCCAGCAGCGCCGCGGCAAGGCAGCCGCCGACCCAGATCGCCATGGCGAGCACCAGCAGGGGCGGGGCATTCACCAGGTTGGGTACGGCGAGGACGGCGAAGGCGGCGCCGACAAAGGTGCCGCAAAGCCGCCATATCCCTTTGGCGCGGAGCGCGCCGGCCGAGCCCTGGGCCGTGATATAGACCGTTGTGGCCGCCCAATAGGGCCGTTCGAGACCGGTGCCGAAGGCGATGAAGAGGGCCAGCACCGCCGCGGCGAAGGTGACGAGGGAGAACAGCCACTCCCGCCGGCCAGGCAGCCAATCCACCATCTATGTCCCACTTGCCCTCTGCGCGGCCGGGCGGGAACGCGGCGGCCGAGCGGGGGTTCAGCCGCGCTCCTCCTCCGGGACCGGCACGTCGAAGCCGTTCAGCGTGACCGAGACCATGCAGTAGAGGCCGACCAGGTAGATCAGCTCGGCCGCCCCATGCTCGCCGAATTCCTGCACCGCCTGGCGGTAGCTGAGCGCCGGCAGCACCCCGCCGCCGACCAGGGCCGAGGCGATGTCATAGGCAATGGCCTGATCGCGGGGAAGGTCGCCCGGACGCTGGCCGGCGACGATGGTGGCCAGGGTGTCGTCCGAGAGGCCGCGTTGCTCGGCGGCGATGACATGGGCGTAGATCTCGTAAGCTGAGTGGAAATGCGCGCCGGTGACGAGGATGGCGATCTCCCGAACCGGCTTCGGCAGGCTCGGCGAGAAGGACATCGCCTTGGTCAGTTCCCAGATCGGCCCACCGAATTTCGGCTGATGCAGCCAGGGGTTCCAGGGGCCGAGCAGGGCGCCGTCACCGTCGATGGTGGCGAAGCCCTTGAAGTTCTTCTCGATGCCGGAGCGCATATCGGCATAGAGCGGCTTCTGCTCCTCGGTGAGGGCATCGGGCTGGATCAGGGGGAGGCGCATGGCAGGATCCTTGGAGGTTTTGGCCGCCCGGTGCGGGTTGTGGCCAGGAGGCCGTGGCCCGGGCATCCATCCTGCGATGCGCGCCCCGGCCCGGAGATGTCAGCTGCTGCAGGGTGCGGTCCGCTGCATGTGACGCTCCGGCAGGCGAGGGGGAGGCTAGGCGCTGCTCCGCCGCTGCCGCAAGCTCGGAAGCTGTGCAAATTTATCCCAGACGGCCCAATTCCTGGCCGATTTGCCGCATGATTGGCCAAGACGTGGGACGGTCCGCTCCCACCATGGCTCACGCAGAGCAAGCCGTCCGGTGCGGCCGGGACGCCACCGGCATGGCGCGCCGCTTTCCCTGAGGAGCCCCCGGCGCTAGAACCCACGACAACCCGCCCCCCCTCAGGACTGATGCCATGGCCTCCTACCAGTACGCCTATGTGATGAAAGACCTGACCAAGTCCTATCCGGGCGGGCGCGAGGTCTTCAAAGGCATCACCTTGTCCTTCCTGCCGGATGTGAAGATCGGCGTGCTTGGCCCGAACGGCGCCGGCAAGTCGACGCTGATGCGCATCATGGCCGGGCAGGACAAGGAGTTCGGCGGCGAGGCCTGGGCGGCCGAGGGCGTCCGCGTCGGCTACCTGTCGCAGGAGCCGCATCTGGAGCCCGACCTGACCGTGGGCGAGAACGTGATGCTCGCCTTCCGGGACATGAAGGGCCATCTCGACCGCTTCAACGAGATCTCGCTCGCATTCGGCGAGGAGATGTCGGACGACAAGATGAACGACCTGCTGGCCGAGCAGGCCGACCTGCAGGAGAAGATCGACGCCGGCAATGGCTGGGAGATCGACCGCACCGTCGAGATCGCCCTCGACGCGCTGCGCTGCCCGCCGGCCGAGAGCCCGGTGACCAACCTCTCGGGTGGCGAGCGGCGGCGCGTGGCGCTCTGTCGGCTGCTGCTCGAGAAGCCGGAGATGCTGCTGCTCGACGAGCCGACCAACCACCTCGATGCCGAGAGCGTCTCCTGGCTCGAGAAGACGCTGCGCGACTATACCGGCGCCGTGCTGATCGTCACCCACGACCGCTACTTCCTCGACAACGTCACCAACTGGATCCTCGAGGTCGATCGCGGCCGCGGCATCCCCTACCAGGGCAACTACTCCGCCTATCTGGAGCAGAAGAGGAAGCGCCTCGCCCAGGAGGAGAAGGAGGAGAGCACCCGCCAGCGCCAGCTCGCCGAGGAGCAGGAATGGATTGGCCGCAGCCCCTCCGCCCGGCAGGCCAAGTCGAAGGCCCGCATCCAGGCCTATGAGGAGCTGCTGGCCCGGAGCCAGGACAAGGCGCCCGATCCGACCGAGATCCAGATCCCGCCCGCCCCGCGCCTCGGCAACACCGTCATCGTGGCGGACGCCATCCGCAAGGGCTTCGGCAACCGGCTGCTGATCGACGACCTCTCCTTCAAGCTGCCGCCGGGTGGCATCGTCGGCGTCATCGGCCCGAACGGCGCCGGCAAGACGACGCTGTTCAAGATGATCACCGGTGTCGACAAGCCCGATAGCGGCACGATGACGGTCGGCGAAAGCGTGCAGCTTGGCTATGTCGACCAGAGCCGCGACAGCCTCGACGACAAGAAGACGGTCTGGCAGGAAATCTCTGAAGGCCAGGACCAGATCGTGATGGGCAAGCGCTCGGTACCGAGCCGGGCCTATTGCGCTGCCTTCAACTTCAAGGGTGGCGACCAGCAGAAGCCGGTCGGCGTGCTCTCGGGCGGCGAGCGCAACCGCGTACACCTGGCGAAGATGCTGAAGACGCCTCACAACGTGCTGCTGCTCGACGAGCCGACCAACGACCTCGACGTGGACACCCTCCGCGCGCTTGAGGAGGCGCTGGCCGATTTCGCCGGCTGCGCCGTCATCATCAGCCATGACCGCTGGTTCCTCGACCGGCTTGCGACCCACATCCTCGCCTTCGAGGGTGACAGCCATGTCGAGTGGTTCGAGGGCAACTTCCAGGCCTATGAGGCGGACAAGCGACGCCGCCTCGGTGCCGCGGCCGACCAGCCGCACCGGATCAAGTACCGCCCGCTGACCCGGTAGCGGGCATGCGTCATGCGCATCCCGTGCCGCTGCCGGCACGGCTGGTCCGCACCGCGCGCCTGACCCTGGCGCCCCCGGGCAAGGAGAACCTGCCGGATCTCATCCGGCTGAAGGGGGACTCCCGCGTCTTCGAGCTGATGCTGCACGGCACCCGCTCGGAGGCGCGGACGCGGGAGGAGCTGGAGGACGACATCGATTTCTGGGCCGTGCGCGGCTACGGCACCTGGTGCGTCTTCCACACCGAGAGCGGCGAGTTCCTCGGCATCTGCGGGCTGATGGAACGGCCGGACGGGCGTGGCGTCGCGCTGCGCTTCGCCCTCTGGCCTGAGTGCCGCGGCCATGGATATGCCCGGGAGGCGGCACGGGCGGGGCTCGAATTCGGCCATCGCGCGGGGCTTGCCCGCATCATCGCCGTGGCCTGGGAGGAGAACCGGGCTTCCCGCCAGGTGCTGAGCGACATCGGCATGGAGGCATGCGATGCCTTCGACTACCGCGGCCGCCATATGATCGTCTACGAGAGCCTGGCCTAGCGCGGTCGGCACAGGGTCATGGCTATGTCCCACCGCCCAAGCCATGGCGGGCGGCGCTCGGCCTTGTCACGAGTTGCCGGAAGTCTCGCTCAGCGCAAGCCCCGATCAGGTGGAACCACCTGATCGGAGCCAATAGCCACTGACAAACGGGTCGAGCGGAGCCTGTGCGCCGCCGAGGCGAGCGGAAGCCGCCTTAGCGGCCCTGCTCGCGTGCTGCGAGCTGCTGGATCTGTCCGCGCATCGCCTGCAGCAGCGCGGCGACGGAGCCGTTGTTGCGCTGGATCACGCTGGAATACTCGCTGCGCTGGGTCAGCCGCAGCGAAGTGCCCTCGGCGATGACATCGACCACCTTCGGCTGCCCGCCGATCTCGGCCACGCGCCAATCGAGCGAGAAGGGTGCGCTGTTCGGCCGCTCGATGATGGTGTTGACCAGCACATCATCCTCGGTGCGCTGCTGCGAGCGGCCGAGCGAGAAGCGCACGCCCTGATACTCCCCGAAGCGGGCGGAGAGGTTGCGGATCAGCGTCTCCTCGAACAGCTTCATGTATTCCTGCTGCTCCTGTGCGGAGGCCTGGCGCCACCAGCGGCCGATGATGAAGCGGCCGACGCCGTCGACATCCACGGCGCGGCGCAGCACGGCCGACACCCGCTGGCGGCGGGCGGCGATGTCACGGCTCTGGTCGTTGATCGCCGCCACCAGGTCCTGCCCGGTGGTCTGGATGAAATTAGCCGCCCGGCCAATATCGGCCTGGGCCAGGGCTGGCCCCGGGAAGCCCAAGGTGCCGAAGCCCGTGGCGGTGAGGGCCAGGGCCGCGCCAAGCAGGGTACGGCGGTTGAAGTCATGCATGATCGTCTGTCTCCTGGAGCCGGCTTATCGGCGCTGCTGGTCCATACCAGTCCCAACGCCGTAGCCGGTCGATCCGGCCGCCGCGGGGGCGACCTCTCCTTGATTGCTGATCTCGGCGGCCCGGCGCTGGCGATAGGCGCTGCGCAGGGTGGAATAGCTGTCGAGTGAGGTCCGGTTCACATCGTCGATGGTGTTGATCAGGCTTTCCCGCGTATCGACCACGGTGATGCCGGTCCGGCCATATACCAGCCCGTCCACCACCGCACCCTGGCCGAACCAGCTCAGCGGGTCGGAGACGATGCCGAGGCCGAAGCCCACCAGGTCGCGCGGGTTGGAGGGGCCGAGGACGGGGACAAAGATGTAGGGCCCCTCGCCGACACCCCAGCGGGCCAGGGTCTGGCCGTAATCCTCGGCATGGCCACGCACCCCGAACCAGCGCTCGGCGACGTCGAAAATGCCGCCGAGGCCGATGGTGGAGTTGATGACGAAGCGGCCCAGGGTGTCACCCGCCCGCCGCGGCTCGCCCTGCAGCATGTCATTCGCCAGAATCACCGGCGTGCGGAGGTTGCCGAGCACGTTGCGGATGCCGGTGCGAACCGGCTGCGGCACGGCGGCACGGTAGCCGACTGCCACCGGGCGCAGCGCATATTGGTCGATCGCCTGATGGACGGCATAAAGGCGGCGATTGGTGGGCTCGGCCGGGTCGTTGGTCTGCTCGTATTCGGCGAGCGACTCAGGATCCGAGGCAGGGGGCCGCGTGGCGCAGCCGGCCAGCAAGGCGGCCGCCAGGAGCGGCATGGCCAATGCGGCACGGGCCCCGGGGGGGCGAGGTCTGGTCGGCTGGCGCATATGTCACACTGCTTTCATCGAAGAGCACGAACATCCGGAACATGGGCTCCGGTCGGCGAAGTGCCATGCATCCGCATGCCATGCCGAGAGGGTCATGGCTTGCACCCATATAACCTTGATCCGATGTAACCGATAACGCCCCAATCTGTATCGCTATGCAATGCTTGCGAATGTGACCCCGGATGGGCAGATACACCGCCATGGACCACGCGCTTCCCGAGACCCCGCCGCAGGGAACCCTGCAACGCTGGCTGACCGGCCCCCGTTTCGGAGGGCTGCCGAACTTTGCCGAACTGCCGGCTCCGCTGCTTTCCTTCGAATTCTTTCCGCCGAAGACCGACGCGCTGGAAGCGCAACTCTGGTCCTGCATCCGCCGGCTGGAGCCGCTGCGGCCGTGCTTCGTCTCGGTCACCTACGGCGCCGGCGGCACCACCCAGGCGCGCACGCATGCGACGGTGGCTCGGATCGTCCGGGAGACCAGCCTGACCCCGGCGGCCCACCTGACCTGCGTCGGCGCCTCCCGCGGCGAGGTGGATGACGTGGCGCGAGCCTATTGGGATGCAGGGGTGCGGCACATCGTGGCGCTGCGAGGCGACCCGCCGGCCGGGGCCGAGCGCTACGAGGCGCATCCGGACGGCTATGCCTATGCCGCCGACCTGGTGGCCGGGCTTGCCCGGATCGCGCCCTTCGAGATCAGCGTCGCCGCCTATCCGGAGATGCATCCGACGGCGCTCTCGGCGGACCATGACCTCGACAACCTGAAGCGGAAGATCGATGCGGGGGCCACCCGGGCGATCACCCAGTATTTCTTCGATACGGACGTCTATCTCCGCTTCCTCGACCGCTGCGCTGCGGCCGGCATCACCCTGCCGATCGTCCCCGGGATCATGCCGGTCTCGAACTTTCACCAGATGAAGAAATTCTCGGCCATGTGCGGTGCCGGGGTGCCGCCCTGGATGGGGCGTCTCTTCGAGGGGCTGGACGAAGACCCTGAGACCCGGCGGATGGTCTCGGTGGTGCTGGCGGCGGAGCAGGTGCGGCTGCTGCAGGCCAATGGCGTGGACGAATTCCACTTCTACACGCTGAACCGGCCCGACCTGGTCTATGCGATCGCCCATATCCTGGGAGCCCGCCCGGGCGCGCCGGCCGCGGCGTAAGGCTCGTCCGAGACGTTGATCTGGCGGCGACATGGTGTCGTCAGCGACCTGAGCCATGCGACCAGGGCCGAGTTCGCCGCCCCAACTATGGGTGCGTCCTCGGCGGGCACGCTTGGTTCAAATCCACTCCGCGCCCGAAGCGGCTCTCGGTCAGCGGGTAGATTGCCTGCGTATCAGGCAGACGGGAGCGCCGGGCAGGAAGCGGATACCTGGCCAGTGCGCGACGGCTGATCACTCGACCCGGATGTTCTCGGCCCGGATCAACTCACTCATCCGGTTCCGCTGTTCGGTGAAGAAGGCCTGGAACTCGCCAGGGTCGCTGCCGACCGGGACCATGCCGATCTCCCCCAGCCGTTTCACCGCCTGCGGGTCCCGCATGCCGGCAGCCGCGGCCGCGGCGAGGCGGTCGATCATCAACTGCGGCGTACCCCGAGGCACGTAGAAACCGAGCCAGTCATAGATGTCGAAGCCAGCAAAGCCCTGCTCCGCCACGGTCGGCACCGCGGGCAGGTTGGGCAACCGGTCGATCGTGCTGACGGCGAGGCCGCGCAGCCGTCCCTCCAGCACCAGCGGCGCGGCCTGGGGCAGGGTGGAGAAGACGAATTCGGCATCGCCGGCCAGGATGCCGGCGACCGAGGCGGCGCCGCCCCGGTAGGAGACATGGTTGGCCACGACCCCGGCCTGCCGCAGCAGCATGACCGGCGCCATATGCGTCATCGTGCCGACCCCGGAGGAGGCATAGGGGATCTGCCCCGGCGCCGAGCGCAGCCGGGCGAGCAGCCCCTGGAGGTCCTTCGCCGGATGGTCCGTCCGCACGACGCAGAGCAGGGGCGACTTCACCATCTGGCTGACCGGTGTCAGTGCAGCCGCGAAATCATAGGGCAGGCCTGGAATGAGCAGGTTGTTCACCGCCCCCGCCGCCGTATCGGCCAGCGCGGTATAGCCATCCGCCGCCGCCTGGGCGACGACGCCGGCGCCGACCGAGCCGCTGGCCCCCGCCCGGTTCTCCAGCACCAGAGGCTGGCCGAGCACCCCCTGCATGGCCGGCGCCGCCAGCCGCATGGGGATATCGGCCCCGCCGCCAGGTGGCCAGCTGATGACGATCCGCACCGGCCGGCTTGGCCAGGCATCCGCTGCGCCGGCCAGATGGGGCAGGGCAAGTGCGGCCGCCAGCAAGGGGCGGCGTGGGATGCGGTGCGGCATGACGGAACCTCCCTTGGCATGCACCTGCCATCCTGGTGGAAAGGCTTTGAGGGCCAGGCGGCAAGCAGCCTACAGTCTACACAACGCCAAGGGAGGAAATGGCGATGCAGAACGAGGGCCCGCTAAGCGCGGAACAACTGCGCCAATTCGAGGAAGAGGGATGGCTCTTCCTTCCCGAGACCTTCAACCCCGAGGAGATCGCCGTCCTGTCACGGGAGGCCGAAGCGATCTATGCCGAGAATCGGCCGGAGATCTGGCGCGAGAAGTCCGGCGCGCCCCGCACCGCCTTCGCCGCCCATACCTTCAACGAGGCCTTCCGCCTGCTCGGCGCGCATCCCCGGCTGATCGGGCCGGTGGAGCAGATCTTCGGCGAGCAGCTTTACATGCATCAGTTCAAGATCAATGCGAAGGCGGCCTTCACCGGCGATGTCTGGCAGTGGCACCAGGATTACGGCACCTGGGCCCGCGATGACGGGATGCCGGAGCCGCGCGCCATGAACATCGCCGTCTTCCTCGACGAGGTGATGCCGATCAACGGCCCGCTGATGCTGATCCCGCGCAGCCAGAGGCACGGCACGCTCGAGGCCGGGCACGACACCAGCACCACCTCCTACCCGCTCTGGACGCTGGACGATGCGGTGGTGACACGGCTGGTGGAGGAAGGCGGGATCGTCGCCCCGACAGGCAAGCCGGGCGGCGTGCTGATGTTCCATGGCAACCTGGTGCATGGCTCGGCGCCGAACATCACCCCCTATCCGCGGAAGATCGTCTATCTGACGCTCAATGCGGTCTCGAACCACATCCGCAGCCCGACCCGGCCGGACTGGATTGCCCATCGCGACTTCACCCCGATCGAGCCGGTGCCCGCCGAGGCGCTGACCGATTACGCACGGCGCTGGAAGCAGGCGGCGGAATAGGCATCCGTCCGCCGGTTCAGCCGTTGCTGCCTCCACAGAGGAAGGAGGCAGCGATGTCCGGTTCCGGTGAGATTCGCCCGCATATGGAAGTGGTGGGTGCCGATGGCGAGCATGTCGGCACGGTGGATGGGATGGAGCGCGGCGCGATCAAGCTGACGCGGCGCGACGACCCGGATGGCAGCGGCCAGCACCATCACCTGGTCCCGCTATCGGCCATTCGCATGGTGGAGGGTAGCCGCGTCTGGCTCACCCTGCCGGCGCAACAGGCCCGTGCCATGGTGGTGGGAGGCATGTCGCCCGAGGCGATGGAGGAGGGGAGCGCGCCCAGCGACGAGGGGATCGCCCGCCCGGACCGCACCGGCATCTCGCCCATGGAGGGCGGCGCGAGCGGCAATATCCATGGCGGCGGCAGCAGGGCGCCGAGCGGCGGCGGGGCAGGGGGCACTGCCTCGCACAGCATGGGCAGCGGCGGCGGCATCGCCAATGACCCGAACATGGACCCGAGCGGGCGGGGCGACCCCGACCTCTGATTGGTCTGCCCGGAGCATGACCGGCGCCTCATGGCGCGCCGATCATGCTCCGATGCGGCCTGGCCTCAACCGAGCCAGTCGTAGACGCGGACGAAATCCACCGAGATATCGAGGTGGTTGACGCCGGTGTCGTTCGGCGAGCCGCCATACCAGGTTTCGCTGGCGGCGCCGACATGGCCCTGCAGCCCGACGGTCATCATCTGGTGCGGGATGTTGTCCGTATAGGTCTTCATCACCTGGCCATCGACCGTCATCGTCAGGCGGTCCGGCGTCCATTCCAGCCCGTAGACATGCCACTGGGTCAGGTCGAGCTCGAAGGAGTGGGTGACGAAGACATCGCCGCCATTGGCATCGGCCCAGTGCTCCGTGAACATCCCGCCGCCCTTCGGGGTCTCGAGGATATCGACCTCCGGCGGCCAGACGCCGTCCGCGGAGGGCCAAAGCAGGAAGCACGGACCCGCCCCCCAGACCTCCTCGCTTACCTTGGCCATGATCTCGACCTTGCCGTACATGAAGGAGAAGCCGGGATTCCACTGGTTGGGCGTCGTCGAGATGCCGCCCGTGGTCCAGATGCCGTCGGCCTGCTTGCTCACGCCGATATTGAGCGCGCCGTTGCCGACGCTGACTTCCGAGCTGTCCCAGCGGAAGGCGCCGTTCCAGTAGGTCGCGTTGCCGTAGCTGATCGGCCATTTCGTCGAGTCGACCCGGGTCCCGCTGAACTCGTCCTGGAAGACCAGGCCGCCGAACTCGCCCGAGCCGGTCAAGGGCGCGTAGCTCCAGTTCGGGTCGACCAGCGTGTTCATCGCCGCGCCGGTGACACCGGCCAGGAACACGCCATCGCCCTCGCTCGTCCCGTAATGGATGAGCGTACCGGTAACGCCGCCCTTCGTGACCGTCTCGCCCCAGGCGACATAGGTGCCGTCCGTGGCGAAGGAGAGGCGATCCTCGCCGACCTTGAAGTCGGTGATGACGTCCTGCCCATCACCCGGCGTGAACTTGAAGACGTCGGCACCGCTACCGCCGGTCAACTGGTCATCGCCCAGGTCGCCGGTGATGGTGTCGTTGCCGGCGCCGCCCATGATCGTGTCGGCGCCAAGCTTGCCGGTCAGCGTGTCGGCATCGGCGGTGCCGGTCAGGGTGAGGTTGGCGGAGGGGGGCGGGGCCTCGAAGAAGGAGAAGGACTTGATACCCGTTGCCGTCAGGTCGAGCTGCGATTCCGCCACCGCCTTGCCGTTGTAGGTGGCGCTGTCGAGGTAGAGGTTGCGGTCGGCGGCGAGTGAGCCGCCCCAGCCGTCATTGAGGAAGTTGACCTCGACCTGGTGGGTGCCGGCGACCCAGTCGCCCTTCAGGGTGAGGGTGTCGAACTGGCCGGAGCCATAGAGCGCCGAAGCCGTGAAGGTGCCGCCGATCTGCGTACCATCCACCTTCACGGTGTATTGGGCGCTGCCGCTCCAGGCCTGTTGGCTGAGCTTGAGGACGAGGCTGTCGGTCCCGGTCCCGGCGGTGAGGTTGACGGGGGCGAAGCTCGGCTGCTCGACGAAGTTGAAGGCCTGGATGCCGGTGCGGCCGAGGCTCAGGCTCGAGGCATCGACTGTCTTGCCATTGTAGATGGCGCCGTCGACATAGAGGTTGCGGTCCGTACTGGCGGAGCCGCCCCAGCCGTCATTGAGGAAGTTGACCTCGACCTTATGGGTGCCGGCCGACCAATCCCCCTTCAGGGTGAGGGTATCGTACTGCCCGGAACTGTGCAGGGCCGAGGCGGTGAAGGTGCCGCCGAACTTCACGCCATCGACCGTGACGGTGTACTGGGCGCTGCCCGCCCAGGCGTCCTGGCTGATCTTCAGCACCAGGTGGTCGGTCCCGCTCCCGACCGTGAGGTTGACAGGGATGAAGGCGGAAGGCGGGGGTTGATCGACGAAGGTGAAATTCTGTTGCAGCAGCTTGGTCAGGGCGAGGGTCGAGCCGTCGATCGCCTTGCCGTTGTAGCTGGCGCTGTCGATATAGAGGTTGCGGTCGGTATCGGCGGTGCCGCCCCAGCCATCGTTGAGGAAGGTGACCTCGACCTTATGGGTGCCAACGGCCCAGTCACCCTTCAGGGTGAGGGTGTCGGACTGGCCGGAACTGTGGAGTGCGGAGGCGGTGAAGGTGCCGCCGACCTGCACGCCATCGACCTTCACGATATACTGGGCGCTGCCCTGCCAGGCATCCTGGCTCAGCTTGAGGACAAGGGTATCGGGACCCGTCCCGGCGGTGAGGTGGACGGGGACGAAGGCGGAAAGCGGCGGCTCCTCGACGAAGCTGAAGGATTGCTGGAGCACCTTGGTCAGGTCGAGCGCCGAGCTCTGGACCGCCTTCCCGTTATAGGTCGCGCCTTCGACATAGAGGTTGCGGTCGGTATCAGCGGTGCCGCCCCAGCCGTCGTTGAGGAAGGTCACCTCGACCTTGTGCGTGCCGACAACCCAGTTGCCCTTCAGGGTGAGGGTGTCGTACTGGCCCGAGCCATGGAGCGCCGAGGCGGTGAAGGTGCCGCCGATCTGCACGCCATCGACCTTCACCACATACTGCGCGCTGCCGTTCCAGGCGTCCTGGGTGATCTTCAGCACCAGGCTGTCGCTGCCGCTTCCGGCGGTGAGGGCGACCGGGGCGAAGGCGGGCGCGACCGTAGCCGTGGTCGTCAGGGACTGAGTCGTCAGGGACTGCGTCGCCGACAGGGTCGGTGATGGCGCCAGCTTCGGATCCAGCAACCAGTCGATCTTCAGCCCGGTCATTTTGGGCAGGAAGACGGTATCCATCCTGGACGCGTTGTAGACGAGGCTGGTCCCCCAGACCCCATTGACCGAGGTCTCGTAGATCCAGGGCTTGTAGGTGCCGCTGCTGAGGGACAGCCGGTCGGTGCCAAGCTTGAAATCGGTGATCGTGTCAGCGCCGTCACCCTTCTTGAAGGCGAACAAGTCCGCGCCTGCACCACCGGTCAGCAGATCGGCGCCTGCGCCGCCGGTGATGGTGTCGGACCCAGCGGTCCCCTGGATCGTATCCTTGGCGGAGGTACCGGTGATGACGGACATAGAACCCTCGTTGCTCGGCGCCGAGAGGCGCTCTCGGCCTGCGTATACAACCATCAGTTGATATTTCAGTCAATCGCTCTACCGAATGTGAGCATAAAATATTGCGTGATCATGGAACCAATACGATTAAAGATCGAACAAGCTGGTTAGGTACGAAGAGGCGCAGCCGATCAGCGTCGGCCGCCGGCAAATAGGTACGATTTCGTATTGATAAACCCGCGGCAGCCCAAGAGCCAGCCGCTTTTTCAACTATAACGCGAAATCCCGCAGCTGACCCTTCACGTTTGAGGGCCTCTCGGGTCTCTCACGCAGTGAGTTGCTGCCGCATCGGTCGCGGCTTGGCCTCTCCATGCAGGCGATCAGCCTTGCATCAGCCGCCCATAGACTGGCCTGAGCAGGAAGGGGCTGAGGAACATCGGCACCTGGCCGAGCGCGAAGAAGAGTAGCACACCCGGATCGGCCGCCGCTGGCAGCACGGCCAGGAACAAGGCCTGGTTGCGGTTGCCTGCGAGCAGCCCTGCCGCCAGCGCCAGCCGCAGCCCGGCCGGACGCAGCAGCAGCACCGTCAATGCGTTCAGGCCGAGATTGCCGGCGAGCGCCAGCGCCATCCCGCCCAACACCCAGAGCGGCTCGGCCACCAATCGCGCCTGGACGCCATCCATCACACCGAAGGCGAAGACTACCAGCACCACCACGACCAAGCCATCGACCGACCGGCCCGCCGCCTCCAGCCGTGCCGGGCCCAACAGCCGCCGCAACAGCAGCGCCGCCAGCGCCGGCAGCCCGACCACCAGGAGCAGACGCAGCATCAGTCCGCCGACGGAGATGGCGAGGTCAAACCCGAGCAGGCCAAGCGCCAGGGGCGGCGCGGTGAAGGGCACCAGCGCCGTCGTCACCAGGGCCACCAGCAGGCTGATCTCGGCATCCAGCCCATTGAGCCGGGCGAAGGCCGGAGCCGTGGTCGCCGCGCAGCTCGCCGCCATCAGCACCAGGCCGGCACCGAGCGGCCCGTCCAGCCCCGCCACCCGTGTCACCCCAAAGGCGATCACCGGGCAGGCCAGCAACACCCAGGCCGAGAGTCCCGCCACCAGCCAGGGCCGCCGCACCCAGGCCAGGATCTGCGCAGGGTCGATCCGCAGCAGCACCAGCGTCATCAGCAGCGCGACCGCCGGGCTCACCACCCCCCGCGTCGCCGCGGCCAGGGGCGCGCAGGCGATGCCGGCGAGGATGCTGGCGGCGAGCAGCGCCGTGCCATGGCGCGCGAACCAGTCGAGGAGGCGATGCAGGGCCAAAGGAGGTTCGGGGGCACCGGCGCGGTTGGAGAGGTTCGCTCGACGTTCTATATGCAGGGGGGTGTCCGCACCACTCCCCACCCCCCCTTCCTCCGGCGATGACTACCTCGCCCGCCTCAACCCCGAGCAACGGGAGGCGGTCGAGACGCTCGACGGCCCGGTGCTGATCCTGGCCGGGGCCGGCACCGGCAAGACCCGGGTGCTGACCACCCGCTTTGCCCATCTGCTGAAGACCGGCCGCGCCTGGCCGGGCCAGGTCCTCGCCGTCACCTTCACCAACAAGGCAGCGCGGGAGATGCGGGAGCGCGTCTCCAGCATCCTCGGCCAGCCAGCCGAGGGGCTCTGGCTCGGCACCTTCCATGCCCTCTGCGCCCGCATGCTCCGCCGCCATGCCGAGCTGGTGCGGCTGACCAGTGGCTTCACCATCCTCGACACCGACGACCAGATGCGCCTGCTGAAGCAGGTGATGGAGGCGGCGGGCATCGACCTGAAGCGGTGGCCCGCCCAGGGGCTCATGGGCCAGATCCAGCGATGGAAGGATCGCGGCCTCTCGCCCGAGCGCGTCACCCCCGCCGAGGACACCGACTACGCCGCCGGCAAGGCACGCGGCCTCTACGCCGCCTACCAGTCCCGCCTGCGCGACCTCAATTGCTGCGACTTCGGCGACCTCATGCTCCACATGACGGAGATCTTCCGCACCCATCCGGAGGTGCTGGCGGATTGGCACCGCCGCTTGCGTTACGTCCTGGTGGACGAGTACCAGGACACCAACCTCGTCCAGTACTACTGGCTCCGCCTGCTGGCGCAGGGGCACCGGAACATCTGCTGCGTCGGCGACGACGACCAGTCGATCTATTCCTGGCGCGGTGCCGAGATCGAGAACATCCTCCGCTTCGAGAAGGATTTCCCGAACGCCAAGGTGGTGCGGCTCGAATCGAATTACCGCTCGACCAAGCCGATTCTCGCGACCGCCTCGCATCTCATCGCGCATAATTCCGGCCGGCTCGGCAAGACGCTGCGCACCGGGCGCAACGATGCCGAGGGGGAGAAGGTGCGCGTCGTCTCGCTCTGGGATTCGGAGGAGGAGGCGCGGATGGTCGGCGAGCGGATCGAGGCCTTCCAGCGCAGCGGCCACAAGCTCGCCGAGATCGCCATCCTGGTGCGCGCCGGCTTCCAGACCCGCGCCTTCGAGGAGCGGCTGATCACGCTTGGACTGCCCTATCGCGTCGTCGGTGGCCTGAAATTCTATGAGCGCGCCGAGATCCGCGACGCCATGGCCTATCTGCGCGTCCTCGCCCAGCCGGCGGACGACCTGGCCTTCGAGCGCATCGTCAACACCCCCAAGCGCGGTCTCGGCGACACGGCGATACGCCGGATGCACGAGATCGCCCGCGGCGAGAGCATCCCCCTCGCCGCCGCCGCGCATCGCCTGCTGCCGAGCCTGACGGCCAAGCCACGCGCCGCTCTCGGCGAGTTGCTGCACGGCTTCGCCCGCTGGCGCGAGGGGCTGGCGAAGGAGGGTCATGTCGTCGTCGCCGCCACGCTGCTGGACGAGAGCGGCTATACGGAGATGTGGAAGCAGGACAAGTCGCCCGAGGCGCCGGGTCGGCTCGAGAACCTGAAGGAGTTCATCCGCGCGCTGGGCGAGTTCGAGAGCCTCGCCGGCTTCCTCGAGCATGTCGCGCTGGTGATGGAGAATGACGAGAATTCGGATGGCGACCGTCTCTCGCTGATGACTCTGCATGCCGCGAAGGGGCTGGAATTCGACACCGTCTTCCTTCCCGGCTGGGAGGAGGGACTCTTTCCCCATGCCCGCGCCATGGAAGAGGGGGGCGAGAAGGGTCTCGAGGAGGAGCGCCGCCTCGCTTACGTGGGCATCACCCGCGCGCGCAAGCAGGCCATCATCTCCGCCGCCGCCAACCGCCGCATCTACGGCAATTGGTCCGCCTCCGTCCCCAGCCGCTTCCTCGAGGAATTGCCAGCTGCCCATATCCAGCGCGAGGGCAGCGCCAGCATGGCGCGGCAGCGGGTGGCCGACATGCCCTCCGTCTTCACCGGCGCCGGCGGGCTGCAATCGCGCAAGCCGCGGGTGATCGAGGCCGGCGCCTGGGAGGTGCAGGCCCGTCCCTCCCATGCGCAGCCGCTGAAGCCCGGCGAGCGGGTCTTCCACAAGAAATTCGGCTACGGCCGCGTGACCGCGGTGGACGACAACCGCGTCGAGGTGGATTTCGAGAAATCCGACCCCAAGCGGGTCCTCGACAGCTTCCTGGAGCGTGCCTGATGCCTGCCGAATGGCCGATGCCCCTCTCTCGCCGCCGTGCCGAGCCGCTGGAGGTGCTGGCGATCGAGGGGCTGCCGGAGGCGGCCGTCCCTGCCTTCGAGGCCGCCTTCCAGACCGTCTGCGCGACGGTCGCCTATTTCCGCGACGAGCCGAGCGAGACCTGGCGGATCGAGGGCGTGCGCGAGGCGGGCGCCGGCGATGACGAATTGGAAGGTGCCCTCGCGCTCGCCGCCCTGGTCTCCGGCATCGAGCAACCCGTCTTGCAGACCGGCCCGATCGAGGCCGAAGGCTGGCTCGCCCGGACCATCCAGAGCTTTCCGGAGGCGCCGATCGGTCGCCGCTTCCTCATCCGCCCGACCCATCTGCCGAACCCGGTCACCTATGGCCGCATCGTGCTGCGGCTGGATGCGGGCATGGCCTTCGGCAGCGGCGAGCATGCCTCGACCCAGGGCTGCCTGATGGCGTTCGAGGCCATGGCGCATCGCCGCCCGCGCCGGATCCTCGATCTCGGCACGGGCTCGGCGATCCTGGCGCTGGCGGCGGCGAAATGGCTGAAGCGGCCGGTGCTGGCGACGGATATCGACCCCTGGTCGGTCCGCGTCGCGGCGGAGAATGCGGCCCTCAACGAGGTGCAGCGGCTGCTGCGGCCGCGGCTGGCCGATGGCTGGAAGAGCCGGGTGATGCGGCCGGGCCGCTACGACCTGATCTTCGCCAATATCCTGGCGCGCCCGCTCTGCGCCATGGCGCGGGAGCTGGCGCTGCATCTGGCGCCGGGCGGCACCGCCATCCTCGCCGGCCTCCTGGGTACCCAGGCCCGGCTGGTGCTGGCGGCGCATCGGCGTCAGGGGCTGGTGCTGGAGCGGCGCATCGATATCGGCGCGTGGACCACCCTGGTCCTGCGCCGATAACGGTGCTGACCTCTCGCAGCCTGTGGCCTCAGCGGGTGAGTTCGCCCCGCGCGACGCGGCTGAGATCGCCGCGGGTCAGGCCGATATCGGCCAGTTCACGCTCCGAGAGCGAGGCCAGCTCGGCGCGGAGCCGGGCGCGGGCCGGCCAGCCGAGGATCGCATCGGCGATCCGGGCGAGGCCCTTCACCAGCGCAGCCTGGTTCGCGCGGCCGGCCGCCTCGCGCAGCGAGGCCATCTGCTCGGCAGCGGGGTTGCGGGGCAGGGGGAGGAGCAGAGCCGCCTCCGCCTTGGTCATGCGGGCGTCCATTGTCAGGGTTCCAATCTCTTGCGATCCGGGGCGAGGCAGGCATTCCCGTCTCGCTTCGCAATGCAGCAATTAGGCTCGGAGAAGGATTGTTGCTCGTGCGAAGGGCACAGCGGAGCCATGCGTTTCATGCGGGACTTCCTGTAACACCCTGCATTTTTGCTTTACCAATTCGTGAGGAGTGCCGATGACACCCGCCGAACGCCTCGCCGCCCTCCGCGCCGAACTCGCCCGCGCTGGGGTCGATGGTTTCCTCATCCCCCGCGCCGACGAGTATCTCGGGGAATACGTGCCGCCCTCGGGCGAGCGCCTCGCCTGGCTGACCGGCTTCACCGGCAGCGCCGGCCTCGCCGTGGTGCTGATGGACCGCGCCGCGCTCTTCGCCGATGGCCGCTACACCACCCAGGCCGCGCAGCAGACCGACCCGGCGCTCTGGGAGCAGCGCCACATCACGGAACAGCCGGCCGCAGACTGGCTGGCCGAGCACGCCGCCGGCCGCCGCATCGGCTACGACCCCTGGCTGCATGCCGAGGCGGCGCTGGCGCGGCTGGAAAAGCCCGGCGTCACCTTCGTCCCGCTACCCGCCAACCCGTTGGATGCGGTCTGGAGCGACCGCCCCGCCCCGCCCATGGCCGCGGCCCAACCCCATCCGCTGCGCTACGCTGGCATCCCCGCGGCGGAGAAGCGCGCGACGGCAGCCGAGACCCTGCGCGCCGCCGGCGAGGATGCCGTGGTGCTGGCCGATCCGCATTCGCTCGCCTGGTTGCTGAACATCCGCGGCGGCGACCTGGCGCATACCCCGCTCGCCCTAGGCTTCGCCCTGCTGCGCGCCGATGCCTCGTCCGAACTCTACATGGAGCCGGGCAAGATCCCGCCCGAGACGCGGGCGCATCTCGGCAATGACGTGGTGGTACGGCCGCGGGTCGAGCTGGCGGCGGCGCTCGCCGCGCTCACCGGCAAGCGGGTGCGGATCGATGCCGAGGCGACGCCTGCCTGGTTCGCCGCCCGCCTCCGCGAGGCCGGCGCGACCATCGTCCCGGGCGAGGACCCCTGTCGCCTGCCACGCGCCTGCAAGAATCCGGTGGAGCGCGAGGGCGCGCGCAGCGCCCACCGGCGGGATGCGGTGGCCCTGGCGCGCTTCCTGGCCTGGTTCGCCGCCGCAGCACCAAGCGGGCGGGAGAGCGAGATCAGCGCCGCCGACCGCCTGCTCGCCTTCCGCCGTGAGGTCCCGCTGTTCCAGGCGGAGAGCTTCCCCGCCATCAGCGGGGCAGGGGAGAATGGCGCCATCGTGCATTACCGGGTGACGCCGGAGAGCAACCGGCCCATCCACCCGGACGAGTGCTACCTGATCGACAGCGGGGCGCAGTTTCTCGACGGCACGACCGATGTGACGCGTACGCTTTGGACAGGACCCGGCCTCGCGCCGGCGACGCTCCGGGCACGCTACACGCGGGTACTGCAGGGTCATATCGGCCTTGCCACGCTGCGCTTCCCGAAGGGCGTGGCCGGGCCCCATATCGATGCCATTGCCCGCCGCGCGCTGTGGCAGGCCGGGCTCGATTTCGACCATGGCACGGGGCACGGCGTTGGCAGCTTCCTCTCGGTGCATGAGGGGCCGGCCTCCATCAGCCGCGCCGCCAAGCCAGTGCCGCTGGCGGCGGGGATGATCCTGTCGGACGAGCCGGGCTACTACCTGCCGGGCCAGTACGGCATCCGCATCGAGAACCTGCTGCTGGTGCGGGATGCCGAGGCGCAGCCGGATCAGGTGAAGCCCTTCCTCGAATTCGAGACGCTGACCCTTGCCCCCTATGACCGCGCCTTGATCGACCCCGCCCTGCTGACGCCGGCGGAGCTGGATTGGGTGGATGCCTACCACGCCCGCGTCCTCGCCCTGGTCGCGCCCGGCTGCGATGCGGCAACGGCCGCCTGGCTCGAGGAGGCATGCCGCCCGATCTAGTGTCATGGTGCGCGCTTGGTGATCGCATCACCCGCGCCCGGCAGGATGAGGGTGAGGTCGGTGCCCGTCAGCCGAGCGGTGACATCCCGGGCCCGAAGCCCTGGAGCACGAGCGCCGCGTGGGTGCTGCCATGGCCGGCCTCGCCAGGCTCGGGCAGTGCCATGCGGAACCCCTCCCATCCACCGATGCCGATCACCAAGCGGCTGCCGCTGGCGCGCGGGGCGCTGTCGATGGTGGGCAGGACAATCTCATTGGCCCCATTGCCGGGCCGATAGACGAGCGTCGGCAGATCGGCATCGCCAAGGATGATGCGGTTTTGCCCCGCCTGGCCCCGGCCGAGACTGCGGTTCCCATGCCTTGGCCTGCGTTTTGCCCGGCAGCATCTATCGCCGCCAGCTAAGGAAGCGTGTCAGCCGAAGCCGGCCAACTCCCGCCACTCCGTCTCAGTCAGCACCCGAAGGCCCAGTTCCGTCGCCTTCCTGGCCTTGCTGCCCGCATCGGCGCCGACCACGACGAAGTCGGTCCGCGAGGAGACGCTCTTCGTCACCTTGGCGCCGAGCGTCTCGGCCCGCGCCTCTGCCTCGGGCCGCGTCATGGTTTCGAGCGTACCGGTGAAGACCAGCGTCTTGCCGGCGAAGGGGCTATCCGCCGCAGCCGTACTCGCCACTGGCACGGGCGATACCTCCTGTGCCAGATCGTCGAGCGCGGCGAGATTGCGCGGCTCATCGAAGAAATCCACCAGCTCCTGCGCGATGGCCGGGCCGATGCCCTGGATCGAGCCCAGCTCCTCCCGTGCCTCGGAGCCGATGATGCGCGCCGCCAGCATCCGCTCCCGCCACTCGGCCAGCGAGCCGTAATGCCGCGCCAGCAGCTTGGCATTCGCCTCGCCGATGCGGCGGATGCCGAGGGCGAAGATGAAGCGGTCGAGCGGCGGCGCCCGCCGTGCCTCGATGGCGGCGAGCAGGTTCGTCACCTTCTTCGCCTCCTCCCCCCGCTTCGACCTGGCGCCCCAACCTTCCCAGCCGCGCATGCGCTCGGCATGGGTGCCGAGGCGGAAAATGTCGGCCGGGCTGCGGACCAGCCCCTCGTCATGGAGCTTCTGGATGTTCTCCTCACCCAGCCCCTCGATATCCATCGCATTGCGGGCGACGAAATGCTTGAGCCGCTCCACCGTCTGCGCCGGGCAGATCAGCCCTCCGGTGCAGCGCTTCACCACCTCGCCGGGCGGGCGCACGGCATGGCTGCCACAGGCCGGGCAGCGATCGGGGAAGGCGAAAGGCTGGCTGTCCGCCGGCCGCCGCTCCAGCACCACGGAGACGATCTGCGGGATGACGTCGCCGGCACGTTGCAGCACGACGGTGTCGCCGATGCGGACATCCTTCCGCGCGATCTCGTCCTCATTGTGCAGCGTCGCATGCTGCACCATGACGCCGCCCACATTGACCGGCTGCATCACCGCCCGCGGCGTCAGCGCGCCGGTGCGGCCGACCTGGATCTCGATCCGCAGCAGCGTCGTCATCGCCTGCTCGGCCGGGAATTTCCAGGCGGTGGCCCAGCGCGGCGCCCGGCCGACGAAGCCGAGGCGCGTCTGCCACTCCAGCCGGTCGATCTTGTAGACCACGCCGTCGATATCGTAGTCGAGGCCGGCGCGCTCGCCGGTCATGCGCGCCTGGAAGGCCTCGGCGGCATGCTCGTCCGGCAGCAGGGCCGAAAGCGGGTTCACCCGGAAGCCCCAGCGCTTCAGCGTGGCCAGGTAATCCCAATGGGTTTCGGCCACCGGCGCGCTGGAGGCGCCCTGGGCATAGGCGAAGAAGCGCAGCGGCCGTCGCGCCGTCACTTCCGGGTCGAGCTGCCGGAGTGAGCCGGCGGCGGCGTTACGCGGATTCGCCGGGATGCGGATTTCGGGGCCCACCTTCTCGCCCCGTTCGCGGCGCTGCTCGCGTTCCTCGGCGAGCCGTGCCTGTTCATCGCGAAAGGCGAGGAAATCCGCCTTGGTCATGAAGACCTCGCCGCGGATCTCGATCTGTGCCGGCGCGTCGGGGCCGAGGCGGCGCGGCAATTCCATCTCGCGCAGCGTCTCGAGGTTGCGGGTGATATCCTCACCCTGCGTACCGTCGCCGCGCGTCGCGCCCTTCACAAAGGCGCCGTTCTCATAGGTCAGGTTGACCGAGAGGCCATCGATCTTCGGCTCCGCCACGAAGCGCAGCACCTCCTCCTCCGGCAGGCGGAGGAAGCGGCGGATCGTGCGGGTGAATTCGACGAACTCCTCGGGCCCGAAGACATTGTCGAGGCTCAGCATCGGCGTGCGGTGCTGGGATTTGGCGAAGCCCGCGGCAGGCGCCGCGCCGGGGGAGGCCTCGCTCGGGCTGTCGGCCCGTTTCAGGGCCGGGAAGCGCGCCTCGATCTCGGCGTTGCGGCGCCGCAGCGCATCATACTCGGCATCCGTGATCTCGGGCGCGTCGTGCTGGTGATAGGCGATATCGGCGGCGGCGATCTCGGCGGCCAGCGCGGCCAGTTCCGCCACGGCCTCGTCCTGGGTGAGCGCCCCGGGGGGACGGGCCCGGAGGGCTGGGCCGGTCACAGCAGCCCTCCCGTCAGCAGGCTGTCCGCCGCCGCCCGCGCCGCATCCGTCACCCGCTCTCCCGCCAGCATCCGGGCGATCTCCTCGCGGCGCTCGCGCTTGTCGAGCGGCTCCACCACCGTCGCCGCCCGCTCGCCCTTCACCTGCTTCGCCACGCGTAGCTGCTGTGCCCCGCGCGCCGCCACCTGCGGGCTATGCGTCACCACCAGCACCTGCAGCCGCTCCGCCACCCGCTCCAGCCGCTCCCCGACCGCGGCGGCCGTGGCGCCGCCGATGCCGGCATCCACCTCGTCGAAGATCAGCGTCGGCACGGGCGAGCCGCGGGCCAGCACCACCTTTAGCGCCAGCATGAGCCGGGAAAGCTCACCGCCCGAGGCGATCTTCTGCAACTGCCCGGCCGGCTGCCCCGGGTTGGTGGAGACGAGGAAGGTCACCCGATCCATGCCATCCGCCGCCCAGCCATTCTCCTCGCGCGCCGCCACCTCGACGACGAAGCGGGCACGGTCGAGCTTCAGCGGCGGCAACTCCTTGCCCAAGGCCCGCTCCAGCCGTCCCGCCGCCTCGCGCCGCGCGGCGGAGAGCGCCTCGCCAGCCGCCAGATAGGCCCGCCTGGCCTCGCCCGCCGCCTGCTCCAGCCGCGCCACCTGGCCGCTGCCGGCATCGAGCGCGCCGAGCCGCTCCTTCAGCGAGACCAGCAGCGCCGGCAGCTCCACCACCGCGACCCCGTGCTTCCGTGCGGCGGCGCGCAGGCCGAAAAGCCGGTCCTCCAGCACCTCCAGCCGGCGCGGGTCGGGCCCATCCTCGAGCATCAGCCGCTGCAGCATGGTCTCCGCCTCGGCCAGCGAGTCCTGGGCGGCGCCAAGCAGGGCAACGATCGCCTGGGCTTCCTCATTGGGCGGGGGCAGGCGCTCCAGCGCGCGGGCGGCGCTGCGCAGCGCTTCGGCCGGGCCACCGCGCCGGCGGTCGCGTGGCTGCAATTCGGACAGGGCGCTGGCGATGCTTTCGCCGCGCCGCTCGCCCTGCTGCAGGCGCTGGCGCTCCTTCGACAGCTCCTCCTCCTCGCCCTCCACCGGGGCAAGGTCGGATAGCTCCTGCACGGCGTGGCGGAGGAATTCCTCGTCGCGCTGCGCGGTGGCGATCGCCTCCCGTGCCGCAGCGAGCCGGCGTTCCGCCTCGCGCCACTCGCGCCAGGCGCTGGCGGTGGCCTGCCGTCGCCGCTCCAGCCCGCCGAAAGCATCGAGCAGCCCGGCATGGGTGGTCGGGTCGGCGAGGCCCACCTGGTCATGCTGGCCCTGCACCTCGACCAGGGTCGCCGCCAGTCGCCGCAGCAGCCCGACCGAGACCGGCTGGCCGTTGACGAAGGCGCGGCTCCGGCCATCAGCCTGGACGACGCGGCGCAGCACCAGCGTCTCCTCCGGCTCCATATCCTGCTCGGCGAGGATGGCCAGCGCCGGGTGCCCCTCGGGCGGTATGAAGCCCGCGGCGACCGAACATTGCTGCTGCCCGGCGCGCACCATGCCCGCCTCCGCCCTCGCGCCGCAGGCAAGGCCCAGGCTGTCGAGCAGGATGGACTTGCCGGCACCCGTCTCGCCGGTCAGCACCGTCAGCCCGGCCCCGAAGGAAAGGTCGAGCCTTTCGATCAGCACCACATCACGGATCGCCAGCGAGGCCAGCATGGAATGCTAGAAGATCCAGTTCCAGGCGCGGCGGGCGAAGCCGGGCCGGTCACCCGGCGCCGCCGGCGCACCATCCACGAGGAGGGCGTAGCTGTCCTGGTACCAGGGGCTGCCCGGGAAATTATGGCCAAGCACCGCGGCGGTCTTCTTCGCCTCGTCCACCAGGCCCAGGGTGAGGTAGATCTCGGTCAGCCGGTGCAGCGCCTCGGGGACGTGGTTGGTCGTCTGGAAGTCCTCGACCACGCGCTTGAAGCGGCCGATCGCGGCGCCGTAGAGCTTCTGCCGCTGGTAGAAGCGGCCGACATTCATCTCCTTGCCGGCAAGATGGTCGCGGCCGAGATCGAGCTTGAGCCGCGCATCGCGGGCATAGGCACTGTCGGGGAAGCGATTCACCACATCCTGCAGCGCCGCCATGGCCTGTTCCGTGGTGCGCTGGTCACGTTGCGCATCGGCGATCTGCTCATAGTAGCAGAGCGCGCGGAGGTAATAGGCATAGGCGATGTCACGATGCGCCGGGTGCAGCTGGATGAAGCGGTCCAGCGCGCCGATGGCCTCGGTGTAGCGGTTGCGCTGGTACTCGCCATAGGCCGACATGATCTTGGCGTTCGTCGCCCAGGCGGAGAGCGGGTGGTCACGCTCGATCTGGTCGAAGAGGTCGACCGCGGCCTGGTAGCGCCGGGCCTGCAGCGCGTCGATGCCGGCGGCGTAGAGCCCTTCCGGCGACCGGTCCACGATGTTGTTGGTCCGGGCCGTGGTTTGGCGCTCGGCATCGAGGCTCGACTGCTTGCCATCCCAATTGCTGCCGAAGAGCGAGCAGCCGGGCAGCGCCGCGACGGCGAGCCAGAGGGACAGCAGGGGGGAGAGGCGTCGGATCATCATGGCCCGGTCATAGGAAGGGACCGGCTCTATAGCACGCCGCCGCCCGGGTCCACAGGGACCCAGGCAGGGACTCAGGCCACCGCCACGGCGGGCTGGCGGACCGGGGTGAATTCCGCGGCCTGGGCCGGTATCGCCAAGCCCTGGGGAAGGGTGCCCTGGGGCAAGGTGAAGGAATGCACCGGGCGCCAGTTCGCCGGATCCGCGAAGAGCGCCCGCAGCAGCCGGTTGTTCAGCGCATGGCCGGAGCGATGGCCGCTGAACCGGCCCCGCAGCGGCGCACCGGCCAGGGCCAGGTCGCCCACCACATCCAGCAGCTTGTGGCGGACGAACTCGTCCGACTGGCGTAACCCACCCGGGTTCAACACCAGCGGCCCATCCACCACCACGGCATTGGCGAGGCTGCCACCCTGGGCGAGGCCGACGGCACGCAGCCGGGCCACCTCCTCCGCCAGGGTGAAGGTGCGGGCATCGGCCAACTCGGCGCGGAACTCGCGGGGCGTGATCTGCACCGTCAGCGACTGGCGGCCGATGGCGGTGCCTGGGAAATCGATGGTGAGCTCTGCCTCGAGCTCGTCACCGCCGCTCGGCTCCAATGCGGCCCAGGCGGCGCTCGGGCCCTCGCCCTCCTGCACGCGAACCGGCCGCAGCACCTCGATCGCTTCCCGCAGGCCAAGGCCGGCCTGGGCCACCAGGCCGGTGCATTCGATCAGGAAGACGAAGGGCGCGGCAGAGCCGTCGAGGATCGGCACCTCCGGCCCATCCAGCTCGATGATCGCATCATCCACGCCACAGCCGGCCAGCGCGGCCATCACATGCTCGACCGTCCCGATCCGCCGCTCCGGTGCCTCGGGAAGGGCGAGGGCGGTGCAGAGGCGGGTATCGACCACATGGTCGTAGAGCGCCGGGATCTCGAGGCCGATATCGGTGCGGCGGAAGCGGATGCCTGTGCCTGCCTCGGCGGGTCGCAGGGTCAGGCTCACACGCTTGCCGCTGTGCAGGCCGATGCCGACGCAGCCGATAGCGGCCTTCAGCGTCCGGCGGCGACCTGTCTCAAGCGGGAAGTATCCGTCCATGCCTACCCCTGTGGGAAACCCGGCTCTCCACGCGGGAGGGAACCGGGATGTCGTTGAGGCGTCTGCCCAGGCCAATACCTGGCACCTCCCCGAGGCTTCAGCGAGTCAAGCCTTATTACTTCATATTACGCGATAAGTCATTGATTCAGCACCGTTTTTGCGCCGCCCGCCGAGCTGTCGAAACGTGATGGACGCGAATGCGAAACGGGCCGCCCCGGCTGGGGCGGCCCGCGTCACGCGACAACGGATGTGGTCAGGCTCAGTTCGACTGGCGGCGCAGGAAGGTCGGGATCTCGAAATCGACCTGGCCATGGGGCGCCGCGTGCGGTGCTTCGGGCGGCCGCTGCGGTGCCGGCTGGTCGAGCCGCGGGGCAACCGGGGCCGGGGTCGGCTCCGTCAGCGACCGTCGCATCATTCCGCCAGAGGCGGCACCGGTGACACGCCGGAACAGGCCTCCGAAGCCGCTGCTGACCGGCGGCTGGGGCGCGGCGACAGGCGCCTGCGCAACAACCGGCGCGGCGACGACCGGCGCCACCACAGCGACCGGGGCAGGGGCGGCGACCGGCGCTGCGGCCTCCTCCGGCTGGACCATCATATGCAGGCTGGGCGCCGAAGCCATGGCGGCCGGCGCCGTAGCGGCGGATGGCGCCGCAGCGGCGCGCAGGGCACCGCCCCGGATGGCGACGCGCGGCGCGCCAGGCGTCGCGGCCGGCATCATGGCCGCGGTGGTGGCCGGCCGGCCCGGGCGGCCACCCGGCAGCATGGTGAGGCCGGGCTGCGGCGCGGCGGCTGCGACCGGCGACGCCGGTTGCACGGCAGCCGGCGTCGCCGCCTGAACCTGTTGCGCGTCGATGCCGGTGGCGACAACGGATACCCGCAGCCGCCCGTTCAGGTCCTCCTCGACCGAGGTGCCGAAGATGATCTGCGCATCCTCATCCACTTCCTTGCGGATGCGGTTGGCGGCCTCGTCGACCTCGAAGAGGGTCATGTCGTAGCCGCCGGTGATGTTGATCAGCACGCCACGGGCGCCGCGCAGCGATGCGTCGTCCAGCAGCGGGTTGCTGATCGCGCGCTCGGCCGCCTTCACCGCGCGGTCGTCGCCATCGGCCTCGCCGGTGCCCATCACCGCCTTGCCCATCTCCGCCATGACGGTACGGATATCGGCGAAGTCGAGGTTCACCAGGCCCGGCTTGATCATCAGGTCGGTCACGCCGCGCACGCCGTCATAGAGCACCTCGTCGGCCAGCTTGAAGGCCTCGGCGAAGGTGGTGCGCTCCGTTGCCATCCGGAACAGGTTCTGGTTCGGGATGATGATCAGCGTATCGACGAAATTCTGCAGCTCCTCGATGCCCGATTCGGAGGCGCGCTTGCGCTTCGGGCCTTCGAAATCGAAGGGCTTCGTCACCACGCCGACCGTCAGCACGCCCCGCTCGCGCGCCATCCGGGCGATGACCGGCGCCGCACCCGTCCCGGTGCCGCCGCCCATGCCGGCCGTGATGAAGACCATGTGGCAGCCCTCGAGATGGCGGGCCAGCTCCTCGGTCGCTTCCTCGGCGGCGGCGCGGCCGATCTCCGGCTTCGCTCCCGCGCCGAGGCCCTGGGTGAGGTGCGGGCCGAGCTGCACGCGCTTCTCGGCCTTCGAATGCACCAGCGACTGGGCATCCGTATTCGCCACCACGAACTCGACCCCTTCGAGGCCCATGGCGATCATGTTGTTGACCGCGTTGGTACCGCCGCCACCCACACCGATGACGGTGATGCGGGGGCTGAAATCGGTGTGCTGCACAACGGGCAGGGTCAAGTTGAGGGTCATGCGGGGATCTCCTCGCGCAAACGTAAACGAGTGACGCGATTCGTGCACCGGTGCACTTCTGCGCAGCAGCGATTGATCGCGGTTATCCACAAAAGAATTTGCAGCAAGCGGGTCATGCGCGGTCCCGCAGCCAGTTGACGAAGCGACGAAACCTGCTTGCAGGACGCTCCAGTCCCGGCATCAGTTCCAACAGCGGGCGTCCTTCACCGGCGCCCCAGGCCAGCAGGCCGAGCGGCGCGGCGAATGCGGGGCCGGATGCGGTCTCCGGCAGGCCACGCACCGGATGCGGCCGGCCGAGCCGCACCTGGCGCTCCAGCACCCGGCCGGCGAGTTCGCGGACGCCGACGAGCTGGCTCGCGCCGCCCGTCAGCACCACGCGCCGCCCCATCTCCTGGCTGAGCCCGGCCGCCTCCAGCCGGTCCTTCACCAGCTCGAAGGTTTCCTCGATCCGCGGACGGATGATGCCGATGACCATGGCGCGCGGAATGCGGGCGATCTGGTCCTCCTCCTCGCCGACCTGTGGCACAGGCAGCCATTCCCGCTCGTCATCCGGTGCGCCGAGCACGCCGCCATGCAGGGTCTTCAGCCGCTCGGCATGGGCGATCGGCGTCGAGAGGCCGCGGGCGAGGTCATTCGTCACGTTCCAGCCACCGACTGGGATCTGCGCCGTATGCAGCAGATGGCCCTCGGCGAAGACCGCGATGCTGGTGGTGCCGCCGCCCATGTCGATGACCGTGGCACCGAGCTGCTTCTCATCCTCGACCAGGGTGGCGAGGCCGCCGGCGAAGGGGGCGGAGACCAACTCCTCCACCATCAGGTCGCAGCGCAGCAGCGTCGCGCCGAGATTGAGCAGCGAATGCTGGGCGGCATCCACCATGTGAAGCTTGGCCGCCACAGTCTCGCAGATCATGCCGCGCGGGTCCTCGGCGCCCGGCGTCGCATCGACGGTGAAGCCGAGCGGGAAGGCATGCACCGTCTCCCGCCCGTCCTCGGCGCTGCGGCGGCGACCCTCGCCCATGATGGCTCGGAGATCGGCCTCGGTGATGGCGCGCCCGCCGATCGGCCACTGGATGTTCTGCTGGCGCGATTCCGGCTGGCCGCAGGAGAGGTTGACGATGGCGCCCTTCAACTGGGTATCCGCCATCTCCTCCGCCTGGCCGACCGCGGCGCGGATCGCCTTCTCGGCCTCCTCGAGGTCGACGATGTTGCCGCCCTTGATGCCGCGCGCCCGCTGCCAGCCGAAGCCGAGCGCCCGCGGCTCCCCGTCATTCTCGATCCGGGCGATGACGCAGACGATCTTGGTCGAGCCGATATCGAGCACGCCGAAGATGCCGCTGCGGGCGCCGCGCCTCCGGCGACCCTGCGCCGGCAGGCCGTCATGCTGGGCAAGGCGGGCGATCTGGTTCATCCGCGGCCGCTCCTGACACGCTGCACGCTGGGCTCGGGCGGGGTCGCGCCAGGCGTGGCCTGCCCGGGCAGGCGCAGCACCAGCTTGTCCGGCAGCCGCAGGTCGATCGCCGCCAGCGGACGATCGAGCAGCCCCTGCTTCTGCTGCAGCTCGGCGAGGCGGGTGAGCGCCGCGGCCTCCTGCCCGTCCGGCAGCAGCACGTCGACGCCGTTTCGCAGCCGCAGGTTCCAGCGCCGCTCCGCCACCCGCACCAGGGCATGGGTGCGGTCCTGGACCTCCGGCACGCCGCGCAGCAGCGCCACCATCGGCGCCGCCAGCCGGTTGGCGCCGGTGCCGACGATCAGCGGCAGGCGGCCGAAGGCGCCGATATTCTCGTTGGAGACCACCTCGCCCTTCTCGTCGATCACCGAGAAGCGGCCGTCACGCTGCCAGATGGCAAAGGGCTGCCGCTCGGTGATGCGGATGCGGATGCTGCCGTTCAGGTGCCGTTCGACATGGGCGGAATTCACCCAGGCGATCAGCTCCAGCCGCTCCTTGGCCGCCTGCGGGTCGAAGGCGAGGATCGGGTCGCCGCGGCGGATGCCGAGCGCCTCGCGCACCAGCTCGGGCGGCGTGTTGCGGCTTCCCTCGAGCGTCACCTCTTGCACGGTGAGGCCGGCATTGCCGGCGATCTCCGCCGCGCCGTCCCAGAGCGCGGCGATCCGGCCATAGGGGTCGGCCGCCATGGTCGCCAGCGCGGCCACGGTCAGCAGCCCGCCAATGCCGAGGGCAAGCCCGGCCGGGCGCATGAGGCCACGCCGCCGCCGCAACCAGAGCCGAAGGCGGCTGGGGCGCGATGGCGTCGCTTCCGCCCGGCTGCGGCGCGCGGGCTGGCGATTGCGGGTACGGGTCGGTTCAGGGGCCATGGCAGGCCTGCTCCACCATCCAGGCGCAGAGCGCCGGGAAGCCGATGCCGACATGCGCCGCCTGCTCGGGCAGCAGCGATGTCGGCGTCAGGCCGGGTTGGGTATTCACTTCCAGCAGCACCAGGCGGCCGGGCTCGCCCGCCGTGTCGTCATAGCGGAAATCGGCCCGCGTCGCGCCGCGGCAGCCGAGCGCACGATGAGCGGCGAGCGCCACCTCCATCGCCTGCTCCCGCACCACGGGGTGGATCGCCGCCGGCACCACATGGCGCGAGCCACCCTCGGCGTATTTCGAGGAATAGTCGTAGAAGCTGCCGGCATCGGCGATGATGTCGGTCACCGCGAGCGCCCGGTCGCCAAGGACGCCGACCGTCAGCTCGCGGCCGGGGATGAACTCCTCCGCCAGCACCGTCCGACCGAAGCGCCAGCCCGCGGCGATCTCGGCGCGGCGGTTGTCGCCCGTGCGGAGGATATGCACCCCGACCGAGGAACCCTCATTCACCGGCTTCACCACATAGGGCCGCGGCAGCGGGTCCTCCGCGGCCAGTTCCTCCGGATCGGTCAGGCGATGCGAGGGCACGGGCAGGCCGGCAGCGCGGAACACCGCCTTGGCCGCGACCTTGTCCATCGCCAGCGCCGAGGCCCGGAGACCGGAATGGGTATAGGGCAGCCCCATCCAGTCGAGCACGCCCTGGATGCAGCCATCCTCGCCGAAGCGGCCATGCAGCGCGTTGAACACCACATCGGGTTTCGCCGCCCGCAGCGCGCCGATGGTAACGGCGAGATCGGGCCCGACATCGATCGGCGTCACCTTGAAGCCGGCCTCGCGCAAGGCCGCCACGCATTGCTCGCCGGAGGCGAGGCTGACCTCGCGCTCGGCCGAGATGCCGCCATGCAGGACCGCAACATGGGTCATGCCGCCACTCCGAGCCGTTTGATCTCCCACTCCAGGGAGACGCCGCTGTGGTCGAGCACCCGGGCGCGGACCTCTTCGCCGAGCGCTTCCAGCTCCGCCGCCGTGGCGGTGCCGGTGTTGAGCAGGAAATTGCAGTGCTTCTCCGAGACCTGCGCCCCGCCGCGCAGGAGGCCGCGGCAGCCCGCCGCATCGATCAGCGCCCAGGCCTTCTGGCCGGCGGGGTTCTTGAAGGTGGAGCCGCCGGTCCGTGCACGGATGGGCTGCGTTGCCTCCCGCGCCGCGCGGATCTCGGCCATGCGCGGCGCCGCATCGCCCGGCCGGGCACGGAAGCGGGCACGGGTGACGATGGCGCCGGGCGGCAGGGCGGCATGGCGGTAGGCAAGCCGCAGCTCGCCTGCCGTCAGCCGCTGCACGCCGCCGGGCGTGGCGACCTCGGCCCAATCGAGCACGTCCTTCACCTCGCTCCCATAGGCACCGGCATTCATGGCGACCGCGCCACCAATGCTGCCCGGGATGCCAGACAGGAATTCGAGGCCGGCGAGGCCGGCCGCGGCCGCATGCTCGGCGACGGTGACATCAAGGGCGGCGGCACCGGCGACGATCCCATCCGCCTCCACCACGACCTCGGCGAAGCCGCCGCCGAGGCGCAGCGTGACGCCGGGCAGGCCGCCATCGCGGATGATGAGGTTGGAGGCCGCGCCAAGCACCGTCAGCGGCATCCCCGGCGCGAGGCCGGCGAGCAGCGTGACGAGATCCTCCGCATCCGCTGGCCGAACGAGCCATTCCGCCGGCCCGCCGACGCGGAACCAGGTGAGCGGTGCCAGCGGCACCCCCGCCCGGATCCGGCCGCGGATATGCGGGATGGCATGGCTCATCGCGTGCGCGCTCATGCCCGCCTCAGCGGCGTCGGGCGAAGGCCAGGCTGCAGCGCGGCAAGCTGCTCGGGCAGGGCATGCGCCCAGGCGGTGATGTTGCCGGCGCCGAGGCAGACCACGTAGTCGCCCGGCTTGGCGATGGCATGGATCATCTCGGCCAGGCTGTCCGGCCCCGGCAGAGCGACGACGCTGCGATGGCCGCGGGCACGCAGCCCCTCGACCAGCGCATCCTTGTCGATGCCCTCGATCGGCGCCTCGCCGGCGGCATAGACATCGGCGATGATGACCGTGCCGGCATCGTTCATGCACTTCGAGAATTCCTCGAAGAGCGTGGCGAGGCGGGAGTAGCGGTGCGGCTGGACCACCGCGATCACGTCCCGCGCGCCAGCCTGCCGTGCCGCCTTCAGCACCGCGGCGATCTCGACCGGATGATGCCCGTAATCGTCGATCACGGTGATGCCGCCGGCCTCTCCCACCCGGGTGAAGCGCCGCTTCACGCCCTTGAAGCCGGCGAGCGCGCTGCGGATCGTCGCCTCGTCGATATCCATCTCGACGCCGACCGCGATGGCGGCCAGCGCATTCTGCACGTTGTGCTGGCCGAGCATCGGCAGGCGGAAGGGCTTCATGGTCCGGCTGCGCTTGGTCGCACGGTCCTGCACCACCACCTCGAAGGTTGCGCCCATGCGGTCGGTGATGACGCGCTCCGCCCGCACATCGGCCTGGGGCGAGAAGCCATAGGTGACGATCCGGCGGTCGAGCTTCGGGATCATCGCCTGGACCTCGGGGTGGTCGAGGCAGAGCACCGCGAAGCCATAGAACGGGATGTTGGAGACGAACTGGGCGAAACCCTCCTTCATCGCCTCCGCCGTTCCCCAATGATCCAGATGCTCCGGATCCATGTTGGTGACGATGGCGACGACCGAGGGCAGGCGGAGGAAGCTGCCATCGCTCTCATCCGCCTCGACCACCATCCAGTCGCCGTCGCCGAGGCGTGTATTCGTGCCATAGGCATTGACGATGCCGCCGTTGATGACGGTCGGGTCGATCTTCGCCGCCTCGAGCACGCAGGCGACGAGGCTGGTCGTCGTGGTCTTGCCATGGGTGCCGCCGACCGCGACGGACCATTTGAGGCGCATCAGCTCCGCCAGCATCTCGGCGCGGCGGACGACGGGGATGAGGGCGGCGCGGGCCGCCTGGACCTCCGGGTTGTCCTTCTTGACCGCGGTCGAGACGACGACGACCTGGGCGCCGCCCAGATTCTCCCCCGCATGGCCGATGGCGACGGGGATGCCGGCCTCGCGCAGCCGGGCAGTGTTGTAGCCCTCGGCGATGTCGCTGCCCTGCACCTGGTAGCCAAGATTGTGCAGCACCTCCGCGATGCCGGACATGCCGATGCCGCCGATGCCGACGAAGTGGATGGGGCCGATGGTAAGGGGCAGGGCACGCATCAACGGGTTTCCTGGGCGGCACGCGCCCTGACGAGCGAGAGGACAAGATCGGCCAGCCGCTTCGCCGCATCGGGCTGGGCGAGCAGGGCGGCGGAGGCGGCGGCGCGCTTCAGACCGCGTGGATCGCGGAGTTGGGCGGCGAGCTGGTTGGAGAGTGCCGCGGGCGTGAATGCGCCCTGCGGCATGACGATGGCCGCGCCTGCCTCGGCAATGGCGCGGGCATTGGCCTTCTGGTGATCGTCGATCGCATGCGGCAGCGGCACCAGGATGGAGGGCCGCCCGGCGCAGGCCAGCTCCGCCACCGTGCCGGCACCTGCGCGGGCGATCACCAGATGCGCCGTCGCCAGCCGCCCGGCCACATCGGGGAAGAAGGGCGAGAGCTCGGCGGGCACATTGGCACCGGCATAGGCCTCGCGCACGCGGTTGAGATCCTCGGCGCGGCATTGCTGGGCAACGACGAGACGGCCGCGCAGGTCCTCGGGCAGGGCGGCGACGGCGGCCGGCACCACATCGGCGAAGATGCGGGCGCCAAGCGAGCCGCCGAGCACCAGCAGCCGGAGCGCGCCCTCGGTTCCCGGGTAATCGCCACCGGCCAGCGCGGCGAGGGCCGGCCGCACCGGGTTGCCAACCACATGCACCGGCGCGCCCGCCGGCACGCGGCCGGTCGCGGCATAGGAGAGCGCCAGCGCATCGGCACGGGTGCTCAGCAGCCGGTTGGCGCGGCCAAGGATGGCATTCTGCTCATGCAGGACCGTGACCGGCCGCCGGCCAAGCATGGTGAGCGCCGCGAGCAGGGGTGGCACGCTCGGATAGCCGCCGAAGCCGACCACCGCCGCAGCGCCGAGCCGCTGCACCAGCCGCCGCGCCTGCACCGTGCCCGCCGCCAGCGCCATGGCGCCGCGCGCCGCGCTCAACGCCCCGCGGCCGGACAGCCCGGAGCCCCTCAGCACGAAGCGCTCGGCATTGGCGAAGGCCGCGCTCTCGAAGGCTGCCGAGCGCGCATCGGTCATCAGCGCGATACGCTCGCCGCGCGCAAGCAGTTCGGCCGTCAGCGCCTCGGCCGGAAACAGATGGCCGCCGGTTCCGCCGGCGGCGATGACGATGGGATGCACCGCAGGCCCTCTCATTCGGCCACGTCCACGCGGGAGGTGCGCTTGCGGGTCAGCGCCAGCAGCATCCCCATGCCGAGCGCGATGGCCAGCACGGAGGAGCCGCCATAGGAGACGAAGGGCAGCGTCATCCCCTTGGTCGGGATCAGGTGCAGCGAGGAGGCCATGTTGACGAAGGCCTGCAGCCCGAACTGCGCCAGCAGCCCGGTCGCGGCCAGGATGACGAAGAGTTCCGCCTCGCCCAGCAGCCGGATCAGCCCGCGCACCACGACGAAGGCAAAGAGGGCGAGGATGACGAGGCAGACGATGAAGCCGAATTCCTCGCCGGCGACCGCGAAGACGAAATCGGCATGCGCGTCCGGCAGGGCGTTCTTCACCCGTCCCTCGCCGGGGCCACGGCCGAACAGCCCGCCATTGCCGAAGGCCTCCATGGCCTTGGTGATCTGGAAGGTGTCGCCCGAGCTCGGATCGAGGAAGCGGTCGACGCGGCTGCGGACGTGGTCGAGGGTGAAATAGGCGCCGATCGCCAGCCCGATGCCGCCGATGCCGAGCGCACCGACGAAGGCGAGGTTCAGCCCGGCGACGAAGAACTGCGCCAGGAACATCGACACCACGACCATCAGCATGCCGAAATCCGGCTGCGACTTCAGCACCACCGCGACCACGGCGAGCAGCAGGAAGGCGCCGGCCGGCCAGAGCCATTGCGGGTGCAGCAGCGCGAGGCCCCGCTCGCCGGAGGCGGCGCGGCGGGCGGCGGCGGCCTTGCCCTCGGCGAGCATCCAGGCGACGACCACGGCGAAGCAGGGCTTCAGGAATTCGGAAGGCTGCATGGTGCCGAGCAGCGGCAAGGCGAGCCAGCGCCGCGCGCCCTTGGTCTCGAAGCCGATGACGAGCGTGGCCGCCGTCAGCACCAGGGCGCCGATGCAGCCAAGGATCGCCAGATGCTTGATATTCCGCGGCGTCAGCAGCGAGACCATCACCATCAGCGATGCCGCCATCGCCAGGAACACCACCTGCTTGACGAAGAGCAGCTCGCGCGAGCCGCTGCCGATGACACGCTCGGCGACCGCAGGGCTCGCAGCCAGCATCATCACATAGCCGAAGCCGATGAGAATCAGCAGCGCCGCCAGCGTCCAGCGGTCCACCGTCCACCACCAGCGGCCAAGGACGGAATTGTCGGAGCGCGAAATGGCCATCAGGCGGCCCTCCCTTCGGCCTGGGCCAGCTCGGCGACCAGCGCGCGGAAGCGCTCGCCACGGGCCTCGAAACCGGTGAACTGATCCCAGCTGGCGCAGGCGGGCGACAGCAACACGACCGGCGCGGCGCCCGCGGCGGCGGCGGCGGCCGCCTCCGGCACGGCGGCATCCAGCGTGCCGACCACACGGTGCCTCACCCCATGCGCCGCCAGCGTCGCGGCGAGGACCGGCGCATCGCGCCCGATCAGCAGCGCCTCGGCGATGCGGGGGAAGAAGGGCGCGAGGCTCTCGATGCCGCCCTCCTTCGCCGTCCCGCCGGCAATCCAGACAACGCGCGGGTAGCTGGCCAGGGCGCGGGCCGTGCTGTCCGCATTGGTGCCCTTGCTGTCGTTGACGAAGGCGACGCCACGCCATGCGCCGACCCGCTCCTGACGGTGCGGCAGGCCGGGATAGCTCCGCAGCCCGTCCGCCACCTGCGCCCGCGTGAGGCCGAGATCGAAGGCGCAGGCCGTGGCGGCGGCGGCGTTCTGCGCATTGTGGCTGCCGGGCAGGGAGGGGGCCTCGGAAAGGTCGAGGATGGCCCCGCCATCATCCCGCAACAGGCTGCCCTCGGCCCAGATGCCACCGGGCTGCGCCCTGTCGCCCGAGATGGGGCACAGGCGAGCGGCAAGACCGTCACGCAACCCGCGGCTCCAGCCATCATCCATGCCGAGCACGGCCAGATCCTCATGCGTCTGCCGTGCGAAGACCTGCGCCTTCGCGGCCAGGTAGCCGGTCATGTCGCCATGCCGGTCGAGATGGTCTGGCGAAAGGTTCAACATAACACCTTGGTTGAAGCGCACGCTCCGAACTCGCTCCAACATGTATGACGACATCTCGAGTGTGTATATGCCATCCATTCCCAAGACATTGAGGGATAGCGCCGCCGGGCCGAGATTTCCGCCGGCCTCCGCCTCCCATCGGGCCTGCCGCAGCAGGTGGTGCAGCAGCGCCGTGGTGGTCGACTTGCCGTTGGTGCCGGTGATGCCGACGAAGCGCGCGGCGGAGCCTGCGGCGCGCACCGCCCGATAAAGATAATCGACGTCGCAGAGGACCGGCCGTCCGGCGGCCTCAGCCGCGACGGCCGCCGGATGCGCCCGCGGCAGCCGGTGCGGGATGCCGGGCGAGAGCAGCAGCGCATCCCAGCGGAAGGACCCGGTCGAAGGGTCCTCGACCGCCAGCCCGGCCTCCGCCGCCGCAGCACGCCCTTCCGGCCTGTCGTCCCAGCAGGAGACCTCAGCCCCCCATCCGGCCAGCCGGCGCGCCGCCGGCAGCCCGGCCTTGCCGAGGCCGACAAGGGCGATGCGCTCGCCGAGGAAGGGGGTGAAGGGCGCCGTCATCAGCGGATCTTCAGCGTCGACAGGCCGACCAGCGCCAGCACCATGGCGATGATCCAGAAGCGGATTACGATGGTGGCCTCGGCCCAGCCCTTCTTCTCGAAGTGGTGGTGCAGCGGCGCCATCAGGAAGACGCGTCGGCCGGTGCGCTTGTACCAGAAGACCTGGATGATGACGCTGACCGTCTCGACGACGAACAGGCCGCCGACGATCGCCAGCACGATCTCATGCTTGGTCGCCACCGCCACCGCGCCGAGCGCGCCACCCAGCGCGAGGGACCCCGTATCGCCCATGAAGACGGCCGCCGGCGGCGCGTTGAACCAGAGGAAGCCGAGGCCCGCGCCGATCAACGCGGCGCAGAACACCGCCAGCTCGTTCGCGCCCGGCACGGAGTGCAGCTGCAGGTATTCCGAGAAGACCCGGTTGCCGACGAGATAGGCGATGAGGGTGAAGACCGCCGCCGCGATCATCGCCGGGACGATCGCCAGCCCGTCCAGCCCGTCCGTCAGGTTGACGGCGTTGGAGGCGCCCATCAGCACCAGCATCCCGACCAGCGGGAAGAGGAAGCCGAGCGGGATCAGGGTCTCCTTGAAGATCGGCAGGGCAAGGCCGGTGGCGACGGGCGAGGGAAGCAGCAGCACGATCCAGACCGCCCCGATCAGGCCAACGCCAGCCTGCCAGACCAGCTTCATCCGCGCCGAGACGCCCTTGGTGTTGCGCTTGGTCACCTTCAGCCAGTCATCGGCAAAGCCGAGGCCGCCATAGCCCACCGTGACGAAGAGCGCAGCCCAGACGAGGCCGCTCCGCAGGTCGACCCAGAGCAGCGTCGCCAGCACCAGCGCCAGCAGGATCAGCACGCCGCCCATGGTCGGCGTGCCCTTCTTGGTGATGAGGTGGCTGGCCGGGCCATCGGCACGGATCGGCTGGCCGCCGCGCTGGAAGCCGCGTAGCCAGTTGATCACCGTGGGGCCCAGGGCAAGCGAGAGCACCAGCGCGGTCAGGCAGGCCGCGCCGGCGCGGAAGGTGGTGTACCGCACCAGGTTGAAGAGGGCGAAATCCTCGGCATAGGGCGCGAAGAGATTGAAGATCACGCCGCTTTCCCCTTGAGCGCCGAGAGCACCTTGCCCATCAGCGTCGCCTTGCTACCCTTGACCAGCACCGCATCCCCATCCCGCAGCGCCGCTGCCACCAGCGGCGCCAACTCGCCAGAAGTCTCCGTCACCGCCGCCACCAGGCCGGGCGGCAGGGCCGCGGCCAGGTGCGGCATGTCCCGCCCGCAGAGGAAGACGACATCCGCCGCCGCCTGCACATGCGGTGCCAGGCCGCGATGCTCCTCGACGGAAAAGCCGCCCAGCTCGCCCATCTGGCCGAGCACCGCCACGCGCCGACGCGCCGGCAGCAGCCGCAACACCGCGAGCGCCGCCCGCACCGAGGGCGGCTGGCCGTTGAAGGCCTCGTCCAGCAGCATGGCGGTGCCACCATCGGGCGTCGCAACCCGTTCCAGCGCGCCGCGTCCCGGCATGGCACGGTATTCGGCCAGGCGCGGCGCGAGGGCCGCCGCATCGGCGCCGAGCGCCTGCACCGCGGCCAGCGCGCCGATGGCGTTCCGCACCAGATGCGCCCCGGGCGCGCCAAGCCGAAAGGTGGCGCGCTGCCCGGCGATCTCGGCGGTCACGGTGCTGCCCTCGGCATCCGCCTCCACCTCCAGCACCGTCACAACGCCCCCTGGCCCGAAGGTCATCACCCGGTGCTGCGGCCCGACCGCCGCGCGCAGCACGGGCAACATCGGGTCCTCGGCCGGCAGCACGGCGATGCCGCCCGGCTCCAGCCCAAGGGCGATGCTGCCCTTCTCGCGGGCGATGGCCTCAAGGCTGCCGAGATGGCCGATATGCGCAGCCCCCACATTCGTCACCAGTGCCACATGCGGCCTGGCAAGGCGGGTGAGGGGGGCGATCTCCCCCGGGTTGTTCATGCCGATTTCGATGACCGCATGGGCACTCACCGCCGGCATGCGGGCGAGGGTCAAGGGTACGCCCCAATGGTTGTTGTAGGAGGCAACGGCCGCATGGGTCGGGCCGAGCCCGGAGAGCAGCAGCCGCAGCATCTCCTTCGTCCCGGTCTTGCCGACGCTGCCGGTGACCGCCACCACCCGCGCCGCGCTGCGTGCCCGCCCTGCGGCGCCGAGAGCCGTCAGCCCGGCCAGCGTGTCGCCGACGCGCAGCAGCGGCGCATCGCCCGGCAGGCCGGGCAGGTCGCGGTCCACCATCGCCGCCGCCGCGCCACGCGCCAGCGCATCGCCGACGAAGTCATGCCCATCCCGCGCGTCGCGCAGCGCGATGAAGAGGTCACCCGGCGCCACGCTGCGGCTGTCGATCGAGATGCCCTCGATGGCGACATCCGCCCCGAGGCTGCCGCCGGTCGCCGCGCGCAGGCCCTGGCCGGTCCAGAGGCTCATGCCGCCAGCTCCCGCACCACGGCCGCATCGTCGAAGGGCGTCGTCACGCCACGGATCGTCTGGCCGCTTTCATGCCCCTTGCCGGCCACCGCCAGCACGTCGCCCGGCCCGAGATCGCCGAGCGCCCGGGCAATGGCCGCGTGCCGATCGCCGGCATCGATGCTGCCCGGGCAGCCGGCCAGCACGGCGGCGCGGATCGCGGCCGGGTCCTCGCTGCGCGGATTGTCGTCGGTCACCCAGCAGCGATCGGCGCCGCGCGCCGCCGCCTCGCCCATCAGCGGGCGCTTGCCCGGATCGCGGTCGCCGCCGGCGCCGAAGACCACATGCAGCCGCCCGCCCGGGCCCACATGAGGCCTGAGCGCGCCAAGCAGCCGGCTCAGCGCGTCCGGCGTATGGGCGTAGTCGACATAGACCGCCGCGCCATTCGGCAGGCGCGCCGCAAGCTCCATCCGCCCACGCACGCCGGAAAGGCGCGGCAGCAGCGCCACCGCCATGTCCGGCTCCAGCCCGGTGGCGACGGCAAGCGCCAGGGCGAGCATGACGTTGTCGGCCTGGAAGCGGCCGGGCAGCGGCAGGTGCAGCGCGTGGCGCGCGCCGAAGACGGAAAGCTCGAGCGCCTGGCCGTCCGGCAGGGCGCGATGCGCCAGCAGCCGCACCGCCTCGCCCGCCTCGCCCACGGTCAACAGGCTAAGCCCACGGCGCGCGGCGATGGCTCGCAGCGCCGCCAGCGTTCCGGCCTCCATATCGGCATGGGCGATGGCGGTGGCGGTCGGCTCCAGCAGCGTCTCGAAGAGGCGCAGCTTGGCGGCGCGGTAGGCCTCCATGCTGCCGTGATAGTCGAGATGGTCCCGCGTCAGGTTGGTGAAGCCGGCGGCGGCGAGGCGCACGCCATCGAGCCGCCGCTGCTCGATCCCATGCGAGGAGGCCTCGATCGCCGCATGGCCGATGCCGGCCTGGGCCAGCGCCGCGAGCTGGCCATGCAGCATCACGGGATCGGGGGTGGTGAGGCTCGGTCCGCCGGGAAAGCCCGGCGCGACCAGCCCGAGCGTGCCGAGCGAGGCCGCGCGCCGCCCGGCCAGGCTCCAGAGCTGGCGCAGGAAATCCACCGTGCTGGTCTTGCCGTTGGTGCCGGTGACGGCGACGACGGTCGCCGGCTGCGCCCCGGCGAGGGCGGCCGCCATGAGCGCCAGGCTGCGCCGGGGGTCGGGGCTGGCCAGCAGCGGCAGCCCGGCCGGGGCCGGCGTGCCCTCCGGCGCGAGCACCGCGGCGGCACCACGCGCCATGGCATCGCCGATGAAGGCGCGGCCATCCTGGCGCGTGCCGGGCAGGGCGACGAAGAGCATGCCGGGCGCAGCGGCCCGGCTGTCGGCTGTGATGCCGCGAATCAGCCGACCGGCAGCCTCGCCCGCTGCCTCGGGCGGCAGCCCGCCGGCCCGCAGGAGGTCATCGAGGCGCAAGGCCGGCCTCGCGCGGAGAGGCTGGGCTGACGGCGAAGCGGAGCAGGCCGGCCGGCGGTTCCGCCTCGGTGCGGCGCAGCGTCGGGGCAGGCGGCACCAGCGTCGGTGCGGGAGCGACGCCGCTGGCCGGCGGGGTGGCCGGGGTCGCGGCCGGCGTCCCGCGTGGGGCCGGCGCCTGCGGCGCGGTGGCGACAGGCGGCGATGGCCGCGCCGGGCGGCCCGGCTGCAGCGGGATGGAGAGGGTCTGCTGGATCTGCGGGATGCGATCCGTCTCCGGCACCATGCCGAGGATGGGCGCGACCCGGCGGATCACCGCGCCGGCCGCTGGCGCGGCCACCCAGCCGGCCGTCGCATAGCCATGGCTCTGCGCATTCGGCTTCGGCTCGTCCACCATGACATAGAGCGCATAGCGGGGGGCGTTGAGCGGGAAGGCGCCGACGAAGGCGGCGATGCGCTTGTCCTGCAGGTAGCCGCCGCGCGGCCCGACCTTCTGCGCCGTGCCCGTCTTGCCGCCGACGAAGTAGCCGGGGACATCGGCGCCCTTGCCCGAGCCGTCGGTGACGACGAGGCGCATCAGCCGGCGCATCGTCTCCGAGGTGCGCTCGGAGATCACCCGCGTCCCCTCGCGCTGCGAGTCCGGCGACTGGGCGACCAGCGTCGGCGTCCGCAGGATGCCGCCATTGGCGAGTGCCGAGACGCCGGTGACGACGTGCAACGGCGTGACCGAGATGCCGTGGCCGAAGGAGACCGTCATGGTGTTGATGTCACGCCAGCCATTGGCGGTCGGCGCCAGCGGCCGAGCCGTCTCCGGCAGTTCGACGCCGAGGCGCTGCAGCATGCCCATCCGGCCCATGAACTCGCGGTGCCGCGCCGGGCCGACGCCGAGCGCCATATGCGCCGCGCCGAGGTTGGAGGAATAGGCCAGGACCTCGGGCAGGCTCAGCACCCGGTTCTTGCCCTTGTAGTCGCTGATGGTGAAGCGGCCGTAGCGGATCGGCCGGCTGGCGTCGAAGCTGCTCCAGATATTCGCCGAGCCAGCATCGAGCGCCATCGCCGCGGTCAGCAGCTTGAAGGTCGAGCCCGGCTCGTAGAGACCGACGGTCGCGCGGTTGAAATGCGGGTCCTGGTCCTGCTTCACCACGGTGGGTACCGCCGGGCGCGCCACCACCTGCCGCGCCATCGGCTGGCCATTGGCCGCCGTCACGTCCTGCCGGCGCTGCAGCCCGCCCGGGTCGGAGGCGTCGTAATCCGGCAAGCTGACCATGGCCAGCACCTCGGCGGTGTTGATGTCCATCAACACGCCCGCGCCGCCGATGCCGTTGTAGTCGGCGATGGCCTTCTGCACCGCCTCGCGCAGCGCGACCTGTACGCGCACATCGATCGACAGCCGCAGCGGCGAGCGGTCGACGCGCAGCCGCTCGTCGAAGCTGCGCTCGACGCCCGCGATGCCGCGCCCGTCCACATCCACCTGGCCGAGCACATGCGCCGCCGCCGAGCCCTGCGGGTAGAAGCGCCGCTCGGCCGGGCGGAAGTGGAAGCCGGCGATGCCGAGGTCGTTGATCGCCTGCTGCTGCCGAGGCGGCAGGTTGCGGGCGATATAGGCGAACTCCACCGGCCGCTCCGTCCCCGGCACCATGCGCGGGCTGATCCGCGCCACCAGCCGCTCGCGGTCGAGATTGGGCAGCACGGTCAGCAGCTTCTCGGCTGCCGCCTGCGGGTCGTTGATCTCCTGCGGATTGGCGTAGAGCTCGGTCACCTGAAGCGAGACGGCCAGCACCTCGCCATTGCGGTCGGTGATCGCGGCGCGGCCGACATTCGGCTCGCCGGTCGGGATGCGCACCGCGGCGCGCGGCTTCGGCACCATCGGGTCGAACAGCGTGGCGAAGGCGAGCTTCAGGCTGACCGCGCCGAACAGCAGCGCGAATCCGCCAGCCGCGATCACCAGTCGGCCACGCGTCTTGTCCAGCTGCGCCCGCCGCGCCAGCTCCGGCGCCGCGATGCGAACCAGCGCGCGCGAGGACGTGGCGGTGAGGCTGCCGGGGCGCGGCCGGCCCGCCGGCGCCGCATCCGGGGAGGGCGGCGGCCGCAGCTCGTCGTGGGAGTCGTTCACCGGCCAGCCCCCAGGGTTGCGGCGCCGGCGCTGCCGAAGGGCACCGGCGGCGGCAGCAGCGGATGGCCGCCCATGCCGAGCGCGGAACCGCCGGCAGGGGCAGCGGGCGGGCTCGGCGGCGGCAGGTAGCTGGCGGCGGCCCGGGTCGGGGCCACCGGTGCCGGCGCGGCGTTGGCCGGGGCGACCAAGCGCGGCGCCGGCGCGGCGGCGGCGACCTGGGTCACGGCCGGCCGGCTGGGCGCCGCGACCGGCGGCAGGGCGGCAATCTCGGAGGCGGGGCGCGGTGCGGGCTTCGCCACCGGGCGCGGTGCCGGTGCCGGCGTCGTGGCGCGGGCGAGGTCGAGCAGCGCCGGCCGTGGCGCCGCCTCCATCAGGCGTGGCTCGGCGGGGCGGGCCTCAGCCGGACGCGGCGCGATGGTGGCGCGGGCGAGATCGACCAGGGCCGGACGCGGCAGCGCATCGGCAAGCCGCGGCTCCGGCACCGCCGGACGCGGAGCCGGCGCAACGAGGCGGACCGGCGACGGGGCCGGCAGCGGCGGCAGCGGCGGCGGTGGCGGCAGCACCGCCAGCACCTCCTCCGGGAGGGCCGGCTCCGCGGGGCCGGCCGGCGGAACGGCGGGGGCGATGAGCGTGACGGGGGCGGGCGCAACGGCTGCGGCCCGTGGCGTCGGTGCGGCAGGGGGCGGTGGCGGCACGACGACCGCGACCTGCACCGGGTCCGCGATTCGCGGCAGCAGGGCGAGCGACGTATTGCCTGGCGGCATCGCCGGCTCGCGCGCTGCGAAGAGCGCAACCGGCCCATCATAGGCGGCAATGGCCGGCAGCCGACGCTCCGCCTCCGTGGCCCGGACGAACTGGGCCGGCTGCATCGCATCCAGCTCTGGCAGGTGGCGCTGGGCGACGCCACGCAGCCGCTCCGGCTCGTTCAGCCAGGCCCACTCGGCCTGCAGCGTCTGGGTGCGTGCCTCCGCCTCCTCGACCTTCCGCGCGATGCCGCGCAACTCCCGGTCCAGCACCGCGGCCTCGTGCTTGGTCTGGTAGACATGCATTCCGGCGCCGAGGAAGGCGACGAGGCAAAGCGAGGTGAAGGGGCGGAAGATCATGCGACGTCCCGGGGTGCGGCCAGGTGTTCAGGGGCCAAGGAGGCAGGATGGAGGCGTTCGATCGCGCGCAGCCGGGCAGACCGGGCGCGAGGATTGGCTTCGGTCTCGGCCCGGCCCGGCCGCAGCGCCTTCGGCGTCAGCAGGCGGAAGGCGGCCGGGGCGGCGCGGCCGGTGAGCGCGGCGGGATCATGGCGCGAGGTGCCGGCGCTGCGGCCTGCGGCACCAGCCATGAAACGCTTCACCAGCCGGTCCTCCAGCGAATGGAAGGCGACGACGACCAGCCGCCCGCCTGGCGCCAGCAGCGCCGCGGCGGCGGCGAGGCCACGCTCGATCTCGCCGAGCTCGTCATTCACCGCGAGGCGCAGGGCCTGGAAGCTGCGCGTCGCGCCGTCGATGCCGGACGGGTCGCGTGGCACGCAGCCGCGCACCAGCTCGGCGAGGCGTGCCGTGGTGGTGATCGGCGCCTCGCGCCGCGCCGCGACGATGGTGCGGGCGATGCGGCGCGAATAACGCTCCTCGCCCAATTCATAGAGCACATCGGCCAGCTCCGACTCGTCCAGCGTATTGACGAGGTCCGCCGCCGACTTCCCATGTTTCGACATCCGCATGTCAAGCGGCCCGTCGCCACGGAAGGAGAAGCCGCGCCCCATCTCGTCGAGCTGGAAGGAGGAGACGCCGAGATCGAGCACCGCGCCGTCGAGTCGCGTGACGTCGCGCGCCTCGAGCAGCGCGAGCATGTCGCCGAAACGGCCCTCGACGAGATGCAGCCGGCCGGCATGGCGCGCGGCCAGCGCGGCACCGCGGGCGATCGCATCCGGATCGCGGTCGATGGCGTAGAGTGTGCAACCTGCGGCATCGAGGATGGCGCCCGCATAACCGCCGCCGCCGAAGGTGCCGTCCAGATAGGTGGCGCCATCACGCGGTGCGAGCTGCTCCAGCACCTCGGCCAGCATGACCGGCAGATGGCCGGGCGTGGAGGCGACAACTTCGCTCATACGTCGCCCCCCTCGTCCTCGGCATCGAGCCGCGCTTCCTCGGCGGCATAGGCGGATGCCGACCAGATCTCGAAATACGCACCACGTCCGGCGAACTGGAGTTCGCTCTCGAATTGTGCCTCCTCGGCCAGGTCCTTCGGCATCACCACGCGGCCTTCGGTGTCCGGGTGCAGCGTATGGATCCGGCCGACCAGCTTCCGCATGATCGACTGGTACTCGGCGGAGAGCTTGCTGAGCCCCGCGACGCGGGCGTTCACCTCGGCCATGTAGTCCGGCTTCGGCCAGACCTCGATACAGGGCAGGTGGCGCGACCGGCGCAGAATGATCTCCTCGGCACCCAGGCGGCTGAGGATGGCGCGGAAGGGAGCAGGCACGGAGATGCGCCCCTTCTTCGCGTCGAAGCCCCCTCCATAGGTGCCTGTGAACTCGGACATCGCCCAGCGACCGCCCCCCAAGTGACCGCTTGTTGACTAGCCCTCGGGAGGTGATGTTCTGCGGCGCGAAGCCGTCCGGTTCAGCGGCCGACGGGGCCCCCCGACCCCGCCGGCTCGCCCGACCATCCCGCTCCGGATCCCTCGCCCCCCCGAGCTTTGGACCCTTCATCGGGATGACTTGGGATAGCACGGGATTTCCTGGGACCACAAGCGCGAATGCCGTTCCGCATCACTAAACGTGCCAGACAAATTCGGGGATTCGTAAGGCGTTAGCGGCCGGGATCGCCACCGCATGAGAAATCATCTGCGATCGAAAGCAATATGTTATACTTACCCGGTTTGTTCTTTCCCCGCACGGAGCTCGTTGTGGGTGAAACTGTGGAGAAAGTGCGCCAGGTGGCCTGTAAGCCGGGTTCTGTCCATCTCCGGAAAACCGGGGATAGGACGACCATTCCTCTGGGACGCGCCTCGCGGCGCGCCTCGCGCGGCCAACCCGGGTGACGGGGCGGGAATGCCCTTGCGCCACATGGGCCGAAACCCACGCTCGCCGGTCACCCCTATTCGGCCTTGCTCCCGATGGGGTTTGCCCTGCCGCCCCCGTTGCCGGGGGCGCGGTGCGCTCTTACCGCACCGTTTCACCCTTGCCGGACGACCTTGCGATGGTCCGGCGGTCTGTTCTCTGTGGCACTTTCCCTGGGGTTTGACCCCCGCCGGTCGTTAACCGGCATCGTATTCCCGTGGAGCCCGGACTTTCCTCCAGCGACACCTTGCGGTGCCACCAGCGGCCGTCCGGCCACCTGGCGCGGCGGCGTCATGCGCCGCCCCTCGGCACCGCGTCAAGGACGGTCTGGCCGAATCGCCGGAATCCGTGCCGCCACCGCCGCCAGCCGGGCCAGGCACTCGGCATCGGCCAGCCCATCCACGCGCGCCGGCCGCCAGCGTCGCTGGAAGGCGGTGAGGAGCAGCGGCAGCGGCAGATCCATCCGGTAGCCGATCGCGGCGAGCAGGGTGGCCGCCTGCGCATCCGCCGGCGCCGGTGGCACCGCCTCGGGCCAGAACCCCACGCCATTGGCCGCGAGCCCCTCCCAGTCGAAGAGCTCGCCCGGATCCTGCTTGCGGTCCGGGGCGACGTCGCTGTGACCGACAATGTTCCATGGCGCGATCGGGTGGCGCGCGATGATCTCGAGGCAGAGGTCGCAGACCGCTGCCATCTGCAGGGCAGGGAAGGGGCGATAGCCCCATTCATGACCCGGATTGACGATCTCGATGCCGATGCTGCGGTCGTTCAGCCCGATGCAGCCGCGCCAGTGGGAAATGCCGGCATGCCAGGCTCGACGATCCTCCGGCACCAGCCGGAACACCGTGCCATCCTCCTCGACCAAGTAATGTGAGGAGACCCGCGCCTCTGCCTCCCGCAGCCGTGCCAACGCCGCCGCGCCGCTCTGCATGCCGGTATAATGCAGCACCAGCATATCGATGGGCAGGCCGGGCGGCCGCGCATCCTGGTTCGGGCTCGGCGCGTCAAAAATCCTCAGAGCTTCCGCTCCCGCTTCACGCGGTCCCAGGCGGCGTTGATCTCGGCGACCTTCTCCGTCGCACGCTTGACGAACTCCGCCGGCACGCCGCGGGAGGCGAGGCTGTCCGGATGGTTCTCACGCATCAGCCGGCGCCAGGCCTGGCGCACCGCGTCATCCGGCGCGTCGCGTGGCACGCCGAGGATGGTGTAGGGGTCCGGCCCGCTCGGCGCCGCGGCAGCGCCGCCGGCCCGGGAGCTCTGCCCATCCCGCGCCCGCTCCCAGGCCGTCGAATCGAGGCCGAAGCCACGCTGCACGCCCTGCAGGAAGGCGAGCTCCGCCTTGGTCAGCGGCCCATCGGAGCGGGCTATCTGGAACAGCGCGCCCAGCACGTCCTCCAGCATGCCCTTGTTGTCGGCGAAGCTTTCACCGAGCTTCTCGGCGAAGGGCTCCGGCGGGTCCGCGCTGTCACGCGCCTGGTCGAACAGCGCCGCCACCTCGCGCAGATTCTCGGGTGGGATGCGGAACATCCGCTTGAAGGCGTCGATCTCCTCGCGCTTCACCGGCCCGTCGCATTTGGCGAGCTTGGCGGCAAGCACCACGACCGTGATGGCGAAGAGCTGCTCCCGGCTGCCCAGCAGCGCCGCGGCATCGGCCGCCTGGCGCACGGCGGAACGGCCGAAAAGCGCCCCGAAGGGATTGCCAGGTGCCCGACCGCCCTGATCCGCCGCATGGCCGAGCGCCGCCCCGACCACGGCACCGAGCGGCCCGCCGGTCATGAAGCCCGTCACTCCGCCGATGATCTTGCCCCAGAGGGTCAAGCGCCATACCCCATTTGCTCGCGCCCCGATCCAGTGCTGAGCCTTACCACGCCGGAGGCCGACGGGGAGAGGCCCCGCTCCGCCGCGAAGATGGGATGGCGTCGGCCGGAGGGAAAGCCTGCCGCCGTCGCCCGGCCAGGCTGCATCCTGCTCGCAACGGTGGCGAGCCAGACCCGCACAGATGCCGCGCGGAGTTTTTCATGCGGAGAGACAGAAAAAGCGGATTCAATATTGTCCGCTCCGAGTCGGAGACTATGGTCGCCGTGCAGATCATGACAGGCAATGCTCGCGATGTTGAGAGCTTCATGATCTGTTGGGGCAAAGGCTGTATCCGCTCCGGCGCCTCCAGCCGCTCCCCCTTCCGTGGCGCTGCCAATGCGTGGGAGATGTGGCGCCTTCTACAGCGTCGTGGCCGCCCGCGAGGCTTGGTCGTAGAAGCCCGACAGCGTCCGCAGCAGCCCCGCTGCCTCCCGGAGTGACGCGGCCGGCGGCCCGCTATCCCGCACCGCCCCGGCCAGCAGCCTCTCCCGCACCTCGGCGTAGCGGGCGCAGAAGGCGGCGCCGGCCGCGGTGGCCGTCACCAGCTTCTCCTTGCCCGCCCGGCTCGTCACGACGAGGCCGGCGCCCTCCAGCTTGCGGATGGCGTAGGTGGCGATATGCGCATCCTCGATGGCGAGCGCGAGCAGGATCTCCGCCTGCCGCTTCGGCCGGCCGCGATGATGCACCGTATGGAGGATCAGCACCTCGGTGGGCGAGAGGCCGGGCGCCCCCGCCGCCGCGGCGCAGAGCACCATCCAGCGCTGGAAGGCATGCCCGGCCAGGATCAGCCCGTATTCCACCTCCGACAGGCCCGGCGAGGCGCCGGCGGCGAGATGGGCGGAGGAGACGACGGGACGAGGCTCGACCATGTCGTAACATTGACAATTTATCGGTAAATCGTCAATGAGGCGGCGGCGGCCTTGCGCGTCGGGCGAGGGGGCGCCATCACGGCGATGGTGGAGGCGAGCGATGGACGCGGGCTGGCAATTCTGGATCGATCGCGGCGGCACCTTCACCGATATCGTCGCCCGCGACCCCGCCGGGCGGCTTTCCACGGCGAAGCTGCTCTCCGAGAATCCCGGCCGCTACCGCGATGCCGCCGTCGCCGGCATCCGCCAGGTGCTCGGCATCGCCCCCGGCGCGCCGATCCCGCCCGGCACGATCGATGCCGTGAAGATGGGCACGACCGTCGCCACCAATGCGCTGCTCGAACGCAAGGGCGAGCGCGTGCTGCTGCTGGTCAATCCCGGCTTCGCCGACATGCTGCGCATCGGCAACCAGGCCCGCCCGCGCCTCTTCGACCTCGACGCGAAGCTGCCCGACCTGCTGCATGAGCGCGTTGCCGAGATCGGCGGCCGCGTCGCCGTCTCCGGCGAGGAGCTGGAGCCGCTGGATGAAGCCGCCGCCCGCGCCGCGCTGCAAGCAGCCTGGGAGAGCGGCATCCGCGCCGTCGCCGTGGTGCTGATGCATGCCTGGGCGCACCCGGCGCATGAGCTCCGCCTCGGCGAGATCGCCCGCGAGATCGGCTTCCCGCAGGTCTCGCTCAGCCACCAGGCGAGCCCGCTCCCTCGCATCGTGCCGCGCGGCGACACCACCGTGGTCGATGCCTATCTATCGCCGATCCTCCGCCGCTATGTGGAGCAGGTCTCGGGCGAGCTGCCGGGCGTGCGCCTCTACTTCATGCAGTCCAATGGCGGGCTCGCCGAGGCGGGCCATTTCCAGGGGAAGGACGCCATCCTCTCCGGCCCGGCCGGCGGGATCGTCGGCGCCGCCCGCACCGCCGGCATGGCCGGCTTCGACCGGATCATCGGCTTCGACATGGGCGGCACCTCCACCGATGTCGCCCTCTATGCCGGCGAGTTCGAGCGTGCCTTCGAGACGCTGGTCGCCGGCGTGCGCATGCGCGCGCCCATGATGGCGATCAACACGGTCGCCGCCGGCGGCGGCTCCATCCTTGCCTTCGACGGCGCCCGCTACCGCGTCGGGCCGGAGAGCGCTGGCGCCGTACCCGGCCCCGCCTGCTACCGCCGTGGCGGGCCGCTGACCGTGACCGACGCCAATGTCATGGTCGGCAAGATCCAGCCGCAGCATTTTCCGCCGATCTTCGGCCCGAACGCCGACCAGCCGCTCGATGCCGATGTGGTGCGGGAGAAATTCACCGCCCTCGCCGCCGAGATCGCCGCCGCCACCGGCGAGGCGCCGGAGCCGCGCGCCGTGGCGGAAGGCTTCCTCCGCGTCGCCGTCGCAAACATGGCCAACGCCATCAAGCAGGTCTCCATCCAGAAGGGCCATGACGTCACCCGCCACGCGCTGCAATGCTTCGGCGGCGCCGGTGGCCAGCATGCCTGCCTGGTCGCCGACGAGCTCGGCATGGAGACGGTCTTCATCCACCCCTTCGCCGGCGTGCTCTCCGCCTATGGCATGGGCCTCGCCGACCAGACGGTGATCCGCGAGGCCGCCGTCGAGGCGCCGCTCTCGCCCGCGAGCATGGCGAGCCTTGCCGGAACCCTCGACACCCTGGCCACCGAAGGGCGCGCGGAGCTGCTGCGCCAGGGCGCCGAGGCCGGCCGCATCGCCGCCGCACGCCGCCTGCATCTGCGCTATGCCGGCACCGACAGCTTCCTCCCCGTGGCTTTCGGCCCGCATGACGAGGTGGTCGCCGCCTTCACCACCGCCCATCGCGGCCGCTTCGGTTTCGCCACGCCCGAGCGCCCTATCGTCGTCGAAGCCTGCATCGCCGAGGTCACCGCCGCCGGCGAATCGGTCGAGGAGGCGACGCTGCCGCCCCGCCCCGCCGGCGCGGCCCCCGCGACCCTCGATACCGTCCCGCTCTTCGCCGCCGGCACCGAGCATGCCGCACCCGTCTATGATCGTGAGGCCCTGCTGGCCGGCGACCGGCTGCCCGGCCCCGCCCTGATCCGCGAGGCCAATGCCACCACCGTGGTCGAGCCGGGCTGGACCGCCGAGGTGACGCCGCTCAACCACCTTGTCCTCCGCCGCACCACGCCGCGCGAGGCGACGCGCACCGAGGTCACCGGCCGGCCTGACCCGGTGATGCTCGAGCTGTTCAACAACCTCTTCATGTCGATCGCCGAGCAGACCGGCGCTGTCCTGCAGAACACCAGCCTCTCGGTGAACATCAAGGAGCGGCTGGACTTCTCCTGCGCCATCTTCGACGCGGAGGGCGGTCTCGTCGCCAATGCCCCCCATGTCCCCGTCCATCTCGGCGCCATGGGCGAGAGCGTCCGCACCGTCATCCGCCAGCGCGGCACGACCTTGCGGCCGGGCGACGTGGTGGCGCTGAACAACCCCTATAACGGCGGCACCCACCTGCCGGACGTCACGGTCATCACCCCGGTCTTCGACGATGCCGGCAAGGATATCCTCTTCTTCCTCGGCAGCCGTGGCCATCATGCCGATATCGGCGGCCTCACCCCCGGCTCCACGCCGCCCCTCTCCCGCACGCTGGAGGAGGAGGGCGTCGTCATCGACGATTTCCTGCTGGTCGAGCAGGGCCGCTTCCGCGAGGCGGAGTTTCGCACCCTGCTGGCCTCGGCGAAATACCCGGCCCGCAGCCCGGATGTGAACGTCGCCGACATCAAGGCGCAGATTGCTGCCAACGAGAAGGGCGTGCAGGAACTCCAGCGTGCCGTGCGCGAGCAGGGGCTGGACATCGTCCGCGCCTATATGCGCCACGTCATGGACAATGCGGAGGAGAGCGTCCGCCGCGTCCTGGCGCGGCTCCAGGATGGGGAATTCCGCACCACGACGGATGACGGCACCCCACTCGTTGTCGCCGTCCGCGTTGACCGCGCGAACCGGCGCGCCACCATCGACTTCACCGGCACCGGCCCGCAGCGCCCGTCCAACTTCAACGCCCCGGCCGCGGTCTGCCGCGCCGTGGTGCTCTACTGCTTCCGCGCCCTGGTGGGCGAGGAGATCCCGCTGAACGATGGCTGCCTGAAGCCGCTCGAGATCATCGTGCCCTCCGGCACCTTTCTCAGCCCGTTGCCGGGTGCCGCCGTCGTCGCCGGCAATACCGAGGTCAGCCAGATGACCTGCAACGCCCTGCTGGCGGCGCTCAAGGCCTGCGCCTCGGCCCAGGCCACCATGAACAACGTGATATTCGGCGACGACACCTATCAGTATTATGAAACGGTCTGCGGCGGCGTCGGTGCCGGCCCGGGATTCGACGGCTGGGGGCCGGTGCAGACCCATATGACCAATACCCGCATGACGGACCCCGAGATCCTGGAACTGCGCTACCCCGTCCGGCTCGAGGAATTCTCGATCCGCCGCGGCTCCGGCGGCGCCGGGGCCTGGCGTGGAGGCGATGGGGCGCGGCGGCGAATCCGCTTCCTTCGCCCGATGCAGGCCATCGTCGTCGCCTCCCGCCGTAACGTCGCGCCGCACGGGCTGATGGGCGGCGAGGACGGGCTGCCGGGCCGCCAATGGGTCGAGCGCGCCGACGGCCGCATCGAGCCCATCCCCGGCAACAGCGGCAGCGCCGAGCTCGCCGTGGGTGACGCGCTGGTCGTCGAGACGCCGGGCGGCGGCGGATGGGGCACCAGGGAAGGGAAGGCGGCTTGAGGCCACCGCCCCCGCCCTGCTGATGCGCCGGCTCGCGGCCATCCTGCTGCCGCTGCTGGCGCTGCTGGGGGCCGCGCTCTGGGTCGGTCCGCGGCTGCTCGACTGGGAGCCCTACCGGGCGCAGCTGGCGGATATCGCCAGCACGCAGCTCGGCCGCCCGGTGACGCTGGGCGGCCGCATCACCCTGACGCTGCTGCCGCAGCCAAGGGTGGAGGCGGCCGCCGTCGCCATCGGCCCGAGCGGTGACGGGCTGACCATCACCGCCCGCGCCATGCGCCTCCGCCTCGATCTCGGCGGCCTGCTCGCCGGGCGGCTGGAGCCGCGCGAGATCGCCCTGGTCGGCGGCGAGATCACCGTGCCCTGGCCGCCCACGGCCCTGCCCAGCCTCCGCCCGCCACCCTGGCTCTCCGCCCTCGATGCGCGGCTGGAGGATTGCCGCCTCCGCCTCGGCGGGCTGCAATTCGAGGCGCTGAACGCCAGGCTGCAGACCGGCGCCGTCACCGAGGCGCTGAGCGCGGAGGGGACACTGGCCTGGCGCGGCTATGCCATCCGCTTCGCCGGCCAGCTCGGCCGTGCCGGCTTCGACGGCGTCGCCCCGCTCGACCTGTCGCTCGCGCTCGCCGGCTCCACCCTGTCGGCCCGCGGCGTGCTGGCGCCGGAAGGCTTCGAGGGACGGATGGAGGCCGCCGGCCCCGACCTTGCCCTCCTGCTGCCAGCCCCGCCCGGCGCCTTCCGCGCCACCGGCCGCCTCACCGCGGCGGCCGATCTCTTCGCCGCCGATGACCTCGCCCTCGACCTCGCCGGCCAGCCGGCCCGCGGCGCCGCGACCCTTCGCCTCGCTCCGGCGCCGCGGCTCGACGTGGCGCTGGCGGCGGGGCGGCTCGACCTCGATGCCTGGTTCGCGGCGCTGCGGCAGACCCGCGGCGCGGCGCGGCCGCTGGCGGTGCCGGTCAGCATCGACCTCTCGGCCGAGGCCACCGGCTTCGGCGGCGTGCCGCTGCGCCGGCTGCGCGGCGCCTTCTTCCTCGAGGGCGACCGGCTGACCCTGTCCGACGTCTCCGCCCTGCTGCCCGGCGAGATGGAGCTCGAGATGGCCGGCGCCACCGCCGGGCCGCGGATGGAACTCGCCCTCCGCTTCTCCGGCCAGTCCTTGCGGGAGACGCTGTCGGCACTCGGCCTGCCGCTCACCGGCACCGACCCGGCACGGCTGCATGCCGCGGATGGCCGCTTCCGCCTGGCGCTGGAGAATGGGCAGGCGACCATCTCCGACCTCGCGGCGACGCTCGACGGCACCCGCCTCTCCGGCGCCGGCTCGGTGCGCTTCGGCGGCGCCCGCCCGGCGATCGGCCTCGGCCTCACGCTGGACCAGCTCGATCTCGACGGGCTGCTGCCCGATCCGGCGACGCTCGGCGCCGGCCTCGCCGGTTTCGACATCAATCTCCGTCTCGCCGCCGAGCGCCTGGCATGGCAGCGGATGGTGGCCGAGCGGGCGACGCTCGACGCAACGGTCGAGGCCGGCCGCGTCTCGCTGCGGCGCCTCGCGCTGCGGCTCGGCGAGGTGGATCTCGCGGCCTCCGGCTCCGCCCAGCTCACCCCCGCCCTGCGGGTGCCCGATCTCTCGCTCGAAGTGAGTGGGCCGAATGGCAACGCGCTGATGCCGCTGCTGCCCGCCGGTTGGGCGCCGCTGCTGGCCCAGCCGGTGGCGCTGCGCCTCTCGGGTGGCGGGCCGCCGGAGGCGGTGGCGCTGCGGGTCGAGGGCGATCTCGGCGGTCTCCGGGTGGAGGCCTCGGGCACGGCGGATGGCCGCGCCGGACGCGGCAGCGGCACGGTGACGCTCCGCCATCCTGGCGCGCCACGGCTGTTCGCGCCGCTGCTCGGGCCCGAGATCGGGGAGTGGCTGGGGGAGGGTTCCTTCTCGCTGATCGCCAGCCTCAACGGTCAGCTTGCCAACCCGCCGAGCCTTGCTGCCGACCGCCTCGACCTCGTCGCCGGCACGCTCCGGCTGCGCAGCCAACTCGGCCTCGCCCTTGGCGGCCCGCGCCCGCGCCTCACCGGCCGCATCCAGGCCGAGCGCCTGCCGCTGCCGACGCCGGCGCTGCGTGCCACCGCGCCGCTCGGCCTCGACCGGCTGGCGGCACTCGATGCCGATCTGTCGGTGGAGGCGGGGCAGGTGGAGCCGCTTGGCTGGCCCCAACTCGGCAGCTTCTCCACGGCGCTGAAGCTCGAGGCCGGCACGCTGCGGCTGGAGGGCGTGCAGGCCCGGCTGGCGGGCGGCCTGCTGCGGGGCGGCCTTACCATCGAAGGTACGGCAAGCCCGCCCCGCCTGGCGCTTGAGGCGAAGCTCGAGCATGCGACGATCGGCGAGCCGCTCTTCGGCCTGCCGCTCGATCTCGGGGCTGGCCGGGTGGATGGGCAGGCGAGCCTGCAGGCCACCGGCCACAGCCTGGCCGCACTGACGGCGACGCTGGGCGGCCAGGCCTCGGTGACCATCCAGGATGGGCTGCTGGCTGGTGTCGATCTCGGCGCCCTGCAGGCGACCGCCGCCTTGTCCTCGCCCGAGGCCGGGCTGCGCGCCGACCTCGCAGGCGGGGCGACGGCCTTCGAACGGCTGGAGGCGGCGGCAACCGTGACGGATGGCCGCATCGCCCTGGTCCGCACCAGCATCGCCACCGAAGGCGGCGGGGCAGCCAGCGCGAGCGGCGAGATTGACCTGGCGCGCGGCACGCTCGACCTGCGGCTGGCCAGCCGTCCGCTGGCCGAGGCGCCGGAGATCGGCCTCCGGCTCACCGGCCCGCTTGCCGAGCCGCGCCGCCTGCCGGATCTGGCGCCCTTCCTGCTCTGGCGTGCAACTCGCTGAGTAGCTTGACGATTTAGGTAAATGATCCTATTGATTACGCCTCCGAGACGGAGGCCCGTCATGTGTTCCTCCCTTCTGCCACCCGCCCGTTCCTCCCTGGCGTCACCCCTCCATCGTCATTTGTCCGAAAGCTGCAAGTTCCGCCACAGTGGCGCCCGACACATCCGGACCGGCAGGACATCCCATGGTTTCTCGTGACGGCGCCCTGGCGCGCGCGGCGCAATTCTTCGACGAGGGCGGCTTCAAGGCGCTGCTGTCCCGGCTGGTGACCTTCCCCTCCACCTCGCAGGAGCCGGGAGCCGAGGCGGCGCTCGCCACCTATCTGGAGGAGGGCATCCGCCCCTGGCTGGAGGGGATGGGCTTCGACATCGCCATTCACGGCAATCCGCTGCCCGGATTCGGCCCCATCCTGACCGCCATGCGGATCGAGGACCCGGCGCGGCCGACCATCCTGCTCTACGGGTATAGGTATAGCGATTGTAGACAGTGAAAGTGGCTGATCGGTTCGGCCACTGTGGCAATCCTACTGGTCGAAATCTAACGCTTGGTGCCCGGCGTGTGGTCCAGCATCTCGCCGGGACAGGCCACGCGGTCCAACTACGTGCGGAATCGTACAGTGCGTGCGCCCAGGCAGTCCGGCCGCATTGGCGCGCGGTTGCGTAATGGTAAATCGTGGCGTGCGTACCCATATGTAATCCATCGCTCGCCGCGATCCTTCGGCGCGGGCGGCCGAGAGATGCCAGCGCTCCCGCCGACACCCCGTCGCAGGAGCCCTCCATGGCCCTCCCCGCCACACTCATGTCCCGTAACCGCTTGCTCGCAGCCCTGCCGTCTGACCTTCTAGCCGAGTTGTGGCCGCAGCTTGCATCCGTCGAACTCTCCCTCCGCCAAGTCCTGCACAAGCCGGGCGAGCCCATCGAGGCCGTCTACTTCCCCGAGACCGGCTGGGTCTCCATGCTGGCCTATATGGAGGATGGCGACGCTGCCGAGGTCGGGCTAGTCGGCCGGGAGGGCTTCGTCGGGCTGCCGGTTCTGCTCGGGGCCGACCACGACGACATCGAAGCCATGGTGCAAGCCCCCGGCACCGCCCTGCGGATGGACGCGCGGACGTTCCGCCAGGAACTGCAACGCCTTCCCGCCCTGCACAACCTCTTGCTCCGCTATGCCCTGATCCATCATGGGCAAGTGGTGCGGACCGCGGCCTGCAACGGGCGGCACCACATCGACCAGCGCCTCGCGCGCTGGCTGCTGATGGCGCACGACCGGGCCGAGGGCGACGAGTTCCCGATGACCCACGAGTTCATGTCGATGATGCTCGGGGTGCGCCGTGCCGGGGTCACTGTCTCAGCGGGTACTCTACAGAAGGCAGGCCACATCCAATACGGACGGGGGCAGATCACGATTACCGATCGGCCCGGCCTGGAGAGCGTCGCCTGCGAGTGCTACGGCGTGGTCCGCCACTCCCACGACAGCCTGTTCGGGTTGGGAGAGGGGTCGAGGGACGTTTATCGCCCCTGAACCTGTCCCATCGGGGCGGATCGTTAGCTCGGGTACCAAGCGTCAGGCTGCATCCACTCGTGGATAGCGCCTGACGAAAGTGTCCCGGCCGAGATTCCCATGGTCCGGCCCAGATGCGAATCTGGGCGATGCGCACAGGCATCGTCGTTGAGGTGGGCGCCGTCCAGGGCTTACCAAGGTGGGTGCGGTATAGCCCGCCGTTTCACCACCAGTGTCCTCCCGGACCAGCCGCGGCCAAATCAGCATCTCCCGCCCCGTGAATGCCGGTGCCGCCACCCGGTCGTGATACGGAAGCAATCTCCGTCAGCACAGGTCCGAAGCGGCGACCAGAGCAGAAGTGCCCGACACTAAATACTGCATGACCATTCCCTCATCCCACCCGCACGTCGTGCGGCTTCCCATCTCCCGCGGAGTGCTGGGTGACGCCCGGTTCGAGCGCACCTTCCAGGCCGTCCGCTATGCTGCCCACCGTTTCTCCGGGCACGATTGCTACATTGAGGCCATCTACGAGGATCATCAGCGTGTCGGCTACCGGTTCGGCTTCCGCGCTGGCATCAACGTTCTGCGGCTTGCCCTCTACCACGAGGCCGTCGTGCAAGGTCGTCCGTTCCCCCTCAAGGGCTGGGCTGCCCGATGAGACTGTGGGAGTTGCTGCTCGACACCATGGCGACCATCAAGCCGAAGCCCCCGATGACGCCCGCACAGTCGAGGCGCGAGGCCGGCAAGCGGGCCAAAATAAACCAGCGCATCCGCGATACCCAAGCGGGATGTGCGAAGAAAGTGGCTGACCTTCGGTCCAAAATGTGACGAGGGCGCCGAGATTGACGGCCGCGGAACTCGTCGATACCGAGGCCATGCAGTCCGCCGTCATCGCTGCCCTCCAGGCCGCGAATGAAGAGAATCGAGCAATGCGCCTCGCTCAATGCCAGCAGGCTCGCGGGGCTCGGCGTGGTAGGAGTAACGGCGGATGGCCTTGGCGTTGTAGATCGGCTGGCTGCTGGGCTTGTCGTCGATCGTCGATGAGAAGCTGGTGGGCAGGGATGACGCGCTGGATCGCTGAGGGCCCTGCGCCGGTCAGCATGATCTCATTGCGGCTTGAGCGATCACCGGGCGGCATCCGCGAGACTGTCGCCCGCGCTCGCAAGGCTTGTCGCGGACTTCGGGACCGCATGGCTCGGCAGCGCACCTCCTGGCGTAATATGGCGATGGCTGGGCTGACCGGTGGCGACGGGTTGCTACTGCTGCTGGTGCGACATCCAAGCATCGGCCGCGGGGAAGTCGCTGAGGTGTTCCGGAAGCTTTGGCCTGACGTAACTCTCTACAACCTCGGCGAGGCTTCACCAGACTGGGCGATGCCGCTCCGCGATGTAATTGAAATCACTCAAATCCGTCGCTGCATCGAGCCATTGCGGGTCGTCGTCCTCGCCCAACAGCATCCTGTCGCTGCCGGCCTAAACATCTCCCCGCGGCCTCCTTTGCATAGACAAATTGGCCCGATGCCCTGCCTCTTTTAGAGCCTGCTGACGTTCAGCCTGACGCGATGACGGCCGCCGCGAGATGGATGCGGCCGGGGTGTTGCAAAAGGCCGGGCTGATCCGCTACGCTCGGGGCCAGATGGAGGTCACCGACCGGCCCAGTCTCGAAGCGGCGAGTTGCGAGTGCTACCACGTCGTGCGGCGCGAGTTCACCCACCTGCTCGGCGGGTCCGGCGCTGCGGTGCGTCCCGACTAGGCGGCTAATCCCTTTCCCCGGCTGGCCGTCCGAAACCGGACGGACGGCCGTGCCGCGGCAGTTTTGGATGCTCGGTGCTTCCCGAGTGTGGTGCCCCCCCCCACCACCGGCCCGACCCGGCGAAGCCTGAGCAAGAAGGGCAGAGTTCATGGACGACGGAAGTTCATTCGGGATTTTGGCCAAGCTCACCGGCAAGCGAGTCCTCGTCGTCGAGGACGAAGCATTGGTTTCTATGCTGATCGAGGATCAGCTTCTTGACGCAGGCGCGAGCGTTGTTGGCCCTGTGGGCTCCGTGGACGACGCGCTGCGGCTGATCGAGCAGACAACCTTCGACGGTGGGCTGAACGCCGCCGTGCTAGACATCAACCTCAATGGGATGCCGGTCTCACCAGTGGCCGACCGGTTGGCCGCCCTCGGCGTGCCGTTCCTATTCGCCACTGGCTACGGCGAGGATGGCGAGCGGGGCGTGTACGCGGCGGCTCCAGTCTTAGAAAAGCCGTTCGACCCCGATGCACTGGTCGCCGCGGTGAAGAAGTTGACCGCTGGGAGGTGACGGCCTGCACCTTCGACCTGCGGCGGGGCCGTGGCGCAGACCAGCGAGGGCGATCCGCCTGTTAACGTTCAGCGTGATGCGATGACCGCAGCCGTGAGATGGACGGTGGCGCAGTAGGTGGTGTCGGTCCTGTCGTAGGAGGTGGCGACGGCCCTGATCTCCTTCAGTGTGGCGAAGGTGTTCTCGATCAGGTGGCGCCAGCGGTACCTGTCGCGGTCGGGTCGATGGCCATCTTGCGGCTGGTCTACATTACCAGCTTGTCGCTGATCTACATTACCAGTCTGTCCAATGCCTTTTGCCTTCTTATTTCCTTTAGGCACAGTAAGGAATTGCGGGGGCCGGGGGAGCCCACGCTTGGTTACGCGCTGTGATGATCCGGAGTATCATTCCCGCTGGCGCGTCGAGTGCAACCCCGCCTGCGTGATCTCGTGGGCGGCGTCTAGTACCGCGCCGCCACCGGTTGGCCGCGGCTAAGCCGCGCTTCTGAAAGCGGTGTCGGCAAGGAACTCGTCTGAGTAGAACCAATCCCCCTCCACCGTCATCAGCTTCAAGCAGTACTTTGCCCAGCCGTCCGCGTCGTAGAGGGGCACTAGCTTGTGCGTCCCGCGCTGCGCCCACCGTGCCCAGAACTGGCTGCGGTCATCAGGCAACATTGCCTCGAACTCCGCCTTCCGGTCCGCGGCCATGCGCAACACCATGTGGAGGTGGGTGTTCGTCGCCACATGCTCCGGCACGGCGACAAATGCGGTGCGGCGCTCGCGCGGCAAGGCGCAGAAGCGCCGCCCAAACAGCGCCCGGTCGAGGTGGGCGTGGAAGGCCCGAAGGTCTCGCCGCACCCGGTCGAGAGTGGCAGTGTCATTATACGCCAGCGTCAATGCATGCGTCGGGCGAAGAGTCTGGATTTGTTCGAGGTGCGCGGAGCGTAACTTAGACCTTGACAAAATAGGTTGAGTTATGGGTTCTATATTCACAATACACGGTACGTTAAAGACAGGCAGAAGTACCTGTTGGCCTCTATTTATATCAAGTCACCGCCGATATTGTAAATGATGCGAAGCTCTTCTTCCTGGCCGCCTCAACGATGATCTCGGCGTTCCGAGCAAGGAGGGCGCGCACGGAGGCGGCGGTCCATGCTCCACCCCGAGGGGTCCGAATGCCTCGCTCGGCCATGTAGGAGGCGATCTGGCGCAGGCTGAGGCCATTCAGGCGCATCTCGGCGGCTACCGGCCCCACGTCTCGGGCGAAGGCGTCGGCGGCTTTCTTGAGCGCTGCTCGGCCAAGTGCAGGGTCAACCTTTGGCCCGCCGCGCCAGCCGCCGAGGCGAATGCCCCGAACCTCGCGCGCAGCACGGAGCGCACGCTTCGTAGCGGTGGAGATGCGCTCGCGCTCCTCTTGAGCCAGGATCGCCATCAGCCGAACGGTCAGTCGGTTAGCCGCGGGCATGTCGCAGGCCACGAACTCGACGCCGCTCTGCTCCAGGCCGAGCAGGAAGTGGGCATCGCGGGAGAGGCGACAGAGGCGGGCCACAACGAGAATGGAGCCGGTCATGCGAGCCATCGCCAACGCCGCGGCTAGCTGCGGACGATCGGCACGCTTGCCCGATTCCACCTCGACGAACTCCTGCTCAAGCTTCGCGCCGGTCGCGGCGATGTATTCGGCCACCGATTGGCGCTGCCCCTCGATGCCAAGTCCGGCAGCAGTCTGACCACGGCCGCCGCTGACCCGGAGATAGCTGATCATCCTGACGTTCATGACAGTTGGCTCCTAGACGACGACCGTTGTCCAGAAATATACGCTTCCATAGCGATCAGTTCAATATGATAAGGTATCAAACTTCTGTGGTGAGAGTACCGGTGGCAAGACCGTCTGGAGGTGTGAAACTCAATCCGCTTCTCGATAAAATCTGGCTAATCCTTCCAGGCAAAGGTGAGCCGGAAGCCGAGTTGGGGGACGAAAGTGGACTGCCTGAAGGATTTCCCGGCCGGCGTTGCATCTGACCTGATTGGCGCATGCATTCAGGCCCAGGTCGCAGTCGATGCAGCCCGCCTCCAAGCTGAAGCGACGCTGCGGGCTGGCGACATGACGTTGGTGGCCGGGATGGCGGCTGTGGGAGCGGCCCTTGTGGGAGCAGGCATCGGGTTCGTCGCAGCTAGGCGGCAAATTCAGACAACACGCGAGGTCCATCGTGAGGTGTTGCTGCATACACAGCAGCTTCAGTTGGAAGCCCTCCGAGTATCCGACCAGCAGCAAAAGGTTCAACCTTTCAAATCCAGCTTTTCGTTAGCCACTGTCCATCGCCGAACTGCATCAGTGCCAAGGCCGCGGCGAAGGTGGCGGCGTGAACGCGACCATAGCTCGTCTCGTGGAGGAAGCGCGTTGCGCGCCTCCATGTCAGGGCGACCATCAGGTCCACGAACCTCCCTTGGTCATCTCACTCGGCCGGCATCTGACGGCTGCGTTGAGGCATGCGCTTCCCGCACGGGCGGTTGCCGACGAAGTTGCGCTAATGACCTGCGCTCCGCGTTGCCGGCCTAATGGCGGCCCCGGGTGCCGCCAGCACGGAAGAGATGATCCACTGGCGCCTGCTCTCCTTGCAACCACGGGCCAAGCATGGTCGTAAGCGTTCGGCAGTAGGTTGGGTTAAGGACATCGACGACGGTCTTAACAAGGCTTGGTAGAGCCTCCCGTCAAACGTGATTTGAAAGTGCTGGAGATGGCGGGGGCTGCGGCGTATGTCGCAGCCCCTTCTGCATGGAGCGTCCTCGATGACCATCGCCGACATCCCCCTCAATGCTCTCTCGCCGACGCAGTTCGATGAGATCGGCAGCGCCATCCTCCAGCGGGTGATGGAGCGGATGGAGGAGATGGACCTCGGCGAGGAGCCGCCGTTCACCTACAGGCTCTCCAGTCTGCGGGCGTTCGCGGCCACGATGCTGGAGGATGCCGTCGAGCATCCGGCGATGATGAAGGTGCTGTTCGATGCCGCGACCAGTGCGCTGCTGCCGCCCGAGGAAGCGGATGAGAGGACACTGCTCCAAGAGCAGATCGGCCGGCGGATCGGTTCTGACGCAATCGACGCCGGCTATTTCATGGATGTGGTGTGCGACGTGCTAACCGAGGAACTGGTGTTCAACGAGTGCTGGCCGCTGCACCCGAGCCACAGCCGCCGCGAAAGCTAGGCCGTCGCCCCTCTCGCGGCACTTCCGTCAGGGGAGTTCATCGGCATCGGCATCGCCGTGGTGGTGCTCATCAGCCATGGCGATCGCATCCCTCTCCATGGCCTCCGGTAAGGCATCCCGGCTCTGCCCACCGGCCTCCACCGCAATGCCCCCGGTCGGCGTGCCGGTGATCCGGTAGGGGATTTTGATCAGCAGGCTGCGCAGCCGCTCCCGGGCCTCCACATCGCCGCGGCTAGCCGGCCCGACGAGCGACCGCAGGAATTCGAAGGTGTCTTTCAGCGACGAGTTGCCCGCGGTCGCGGCCTCGATCTCCAACTCCAGTTCGTTGGCCCGTTTCTGCATCGCCTCCAGCCGGTCGGTGGCCTCATCGAGCAGGAACGCGGTGGACGGTCGGATGCTCGGTGCGAGGTCGCGCAGCGTCTCTTTCTGCCGCTCGATCTCGACTTGCAGCGCCGCGAGATCGCCCACGAGCCTGCCCTCATCGGTGATCGTCTTGGGCACCAGCCCGGTCAGTTCAATGATGGAGTAGAGGATCGGGACCTCGAAATGGTTGAGGTCATAGCGCTGGCCATCGGTGCAGGTCCGGCTTTCGAGGTAGCGGGCGCACACCAAGTTGCGCGGCTTCACGCCCTGCTTCGGACGGCCTCCGGTTTCGCACCGCATGGCAGCCCCGCAGGTGCGGCAGAAGGCATGCCGGCTGAATAGCATCGGCACATCCACGCCCTTACGGCCGATGAGCATGGTGCGACCATCGAGCACATTCTTGGCGGCGAGCCAGAGGCCGGCGTCGATCGCCTGCGGGTACGCCTTCACCTCGGGGCCGACATAGACACGCTTCCCATCCTGCCACTGCATGGGGCGGTAGAAGCCGAGCGTCTTACGATCGCGGAGGATGGCGCCAACCCGAGCCGCGCGCCATTCACCCTCGACGCGGCTAGTCCAGGGCATGGTCGGCACTCCCTCGCGGTTGAACGTCGCCGCGATCTGCTTCACTGGATCACCCGCGGCGCACATCTCAAAGATGCACCGGAGGGTGGCGCTGTGCTCTGGATGAAGGTCATGCCAGAGGCCATCCGCCCCGATCTTGTCGCGCTTGATCAGCCATCCCGGCGAGCGACCATTCAACTCGGGAATCGCCGCAGATTGGTCCTCTGCCACTGCGACGATCCGGCTCCGCCGCTTCTTATGGGCACCGCGGGCGAACTCGGCCAGCCGCTCAGCATACAGCTTGGCGGCGTTAATTTCCGCGATCAGCTTGTGGTTTTCGCTACCGTTGATTGAGGCTTCACACCAGATGGTGCGGTCGCCTGTGACGATGACCAGACCCATTTTGATCATCTCAGACAGGATCGGCATCACGTCGATGATGCCCTCCCGAAAAAGCCGATCCATCGCTTCGATGATCAGGACGGTGCGGGTGTGAAGAAAATCGCCGCGCCTTGATGCTTCCAGCAGGACCGCGAGGTTGCCCCGTTTTCGGTGATGGCCTTTCGATGCGGAAAGAGCACGATCCTCCAGGGTGCGATCCAGCTTTAACTGGAAGTAGTCAACCAGATCGTCGCGGACCTCCACTTGGCGGTCGATGGTGCTGCCGCCTCGCTTCGGGTCTTGCCCCGACGAACTGAACCGCAGGTAGCTGATCGACACGCTCCCGAGCAGGTCGTCGCGGGTAAGCCGGCGACGGGGGCCGTCGTTGAATGCGGAGTGGTAGTTCATGGCCCCGGTCCGTTGTTCGGGATTTCGCATACCGCCGAACGCGGCGAGATGTCGAGTCAATTGGTTAGCACATGCTTCAGAGAAAGATGGTGCAGGCTCACGGCTGGACGGCCACCGGCAACGGGGCGATGCTCGGCGTGATGACAGGAGGTCCACATGGGCACACGCGATGGAGCGCTCGCACGGGCCGCAGACATGTTCGATGCTGGACAGTTCCGAGATCGCTTGGCCGACCTCGTTGCAATCCCATCAACCTCCCAGGAGGAGGGAAGGGAGGCTGACCTCCATCGCTACCTGACCGCGGGCATCCAGCCATGGTTGGAACGGCTGGGATTCGTAGTCGAGATACACCCCAATCCGGTCAATGGCTTCGGGCCAATCTTGACCGGGATGAGGATCGAAGCCCCTACACTCCAATCGATCATCCTATACGGCCATGGCGACACGGTCCGCGGCCTCGCGGACCAGTGGCGCGTGGGGCTCGAGCCCTGGTCGCTCACCGAGGAGGGCGATCGCTGGTACGGTCGCGGCGCCGCCGACAACAAGGGCCAGCACGCCCTCAACCTCGCGGCGCTGGAGGCGGTGATCGCCGAGCGTGGCGGCCGGCTCGGCTTCAACGTGAAGCTGGTGCTGGAGATGGCGGAGGAGCGCGGCAGCAAGGGCCTGCGGGAATTCATCGCCGCCCATGCTGGGGACCTCGCCGCGGATGCGCTCATCGCCTCGGACGGGCCGCGCGTCGATCCCGCCGTGCCGACCATCGCCACCGGCACGCGCGGCACCTACCACTTCGACCTCGTCGTGGCGCTGCGCGAGGGCGGTGTGCATTCCGGACACTGGGGCGGGCTGACCACCGATCCGGCGATCATCCTCGCCCACGCGCTCTCCACGATCATGGACCGCAACGGCAAGATCCTGGTGCGCGACTGGCTGCCGCGGAACGGCGTTCCGGCTGCGGTGCGCGGCGTGCTGGAGGGCTGCCCGGTCGGCGGCGGCGAGGGCGCGGCCACCATCGACGCCGACTGGGGCGAGCCCGGCCTTACCCCGGCCGAGAAGATCTATGGCTGGAACAGCCTGATCGTCCTCGCCATGGTGAGTGGCCGGCCGGAGAACCCGGTGAATGCGGTGGCCCCGGATGCCCGGGCACATTGCCAGATCCGCTATACCGTCGATTCGGATACCGCCGGCTTCGCCGATGCGCTGCGGCGGCACCTCGATGCCCATGGCCTCGCCCAGGTGCGGATCGAGAACGCCGGGATCCGCATGGCCGCGAGCCGCACCGCGCCCGACCATCCCTGGGTGCGCTGGGCGCAGGGGAGCATGGAGCGCTCGCTCGGCAAGGCGGTGCAGATCATCCCGAACAGCTCGGGCGGGCTGCCGGGGGATGTCTTCGTCGACCACCTCGGCGTGCCGCTGGTCTGGGTGCCGCACAGCTACAATGGCTGCAAGCAGCATGGGCCCGACGAGCACCTGCTGATCGCCCCGGCGCGCGAGGGGCTGCTGGCCTTCGCCGGATTATGGTGGGATCTGGGCGAAGATGGCACGCCTGGCCGCAATTGATACGTTTACTCACCATTCCCGCCGTCGCCTGTCATGCAGCGGTTACAGGCCGCCTCCTATTCTGCCTTCGCCACCTACGGCGCATTGGGAGAATGCCATGACCACCATTCGTTCGGCGCTGCTCGGAACCGTCCTGCTGGCCGGCGGCGCCCTGTCCGCCCTGGTCCAACCAGCCCTGGCCCAGCCCGCCCCACCGGCCGCGGGCGCGCCTCAGGCCACGAGCCCGGCCGGCCGGCCCGGCCCGCGCGGCCCGGCAGCGATGTTCAACCGCCTCGATGCCAATGGTGACGGGCGGGTCACGCAGGAGGAAGGCTGGAGCTTCGTTCAGGCCCGCTTTGCCGAGGCCGACCGCAACCGCGACGGCAGCTTGGTGCTGGAGGAGGCGCTGGCCCTGCGGATGATGCCGCCGGCCGCCGCACCTGCGAACGCCCCGTCGCCGCCCGCGCCCGAGGCCAACCCGATGCATGCGCGGATGGTGGCGATGATGTTCCGCGCCGTCGACGCCAACCGCGACGGCAAGGTGTCGCTCGATGAGATTCGCCCCATGGCCGAGGCTCGCTTCCGCGCCATCGACGCCAATGCCGACAATGGGGTGACGCTCGACGAGTTGCCGATGCGGTCGCATCGCGGCCCACACCATGGCGGCCCGAACCATGGTGGCCATCACCATGGTGGCCCGGCCGCGCCGCCGGCCCGCTGAACTGCCTGGCGCCGGCCGGCCCATGTTGCGCCGCAACGCAGCCGCGTGGGACGGTCGGTGATCGGCAATGGTGCGGGTGCGGCATGGGCTGGCGTGTGGGGATCGATTCCGGCGGGACCTTCACTGATCTCAGTCCCTTCGAGGAGGGAACCGGCCGGACCGAGGTGTGGAAGCTGCCCTCGCGCCGGACGATCCCTCATGCGCCACCGCCGAGGGTATGCGGGAAGCGATGGAGCGGCTGGGAGGCCGCGTCTCCGACATCGCCTATCTCGGCCATGGCACCACCGTCGCCACCAATGCGCTGATCCAGCATCGCGGTGGTTTGCCGTCCAGCAGGTGCCCATCCCGGCTCGGCAGATCCATCGCAGAGTCGACATCCGCTATGCCGGGCAAAACCACGAGCTGCCGGTTGCCCTGCCGCCCGGCCCCGCAAGCCTTGCCGCTTTGGCCGAGGGCTTCGCCGCAGCACATCGCCGGACCTATGGCTTCCCGATCGAGACTAGGCCGGTGCAGCTTGTGACTTACCGGTGGAGGCGGCCGGCACGGTGCCGAAGGCAGCGCTGCCGGCGCGGCCTCCTGCCGAATCCGATGCCGGCGCGACCCGCATCGGTACCCGCGAGGCCTGGTTACCTGGGGAAGGGGGCGCAATCGCCCTGCCGGCCTATGTCCGGCACGCCCTCGCGCCGGGCAACCGGATCGAGGGACCGGCCATTATCGAGCAGATGGACAGCGCGACCCTGGTGCTGCCGGGGATGACAGCCACGGTCGATGCCTTCGAGAATATCCTGCCTTAGGAGCGAGGCTGAGCCGCGCCTCACACCCTCGGCATGCCCCGGATCGGCCCGCGGCGGTCCTCGCCGCCAGGGGGCGAGGCCTCGGCCGCCAGTTCCAGCCAAGCTTCGAGCATCAGCCCGCCAATGACGAAGATACCCCAGAGCGGCAGGCTCAGCGCGACGGCAAGCAGGGCTGAGGGAGGCCAGGGCGCATCGGGCAGGCCGAAGAGCGCCAGCACGGGGGCCGGCGTGACCTGCAGCAGCACATGGACCGGGAAGGCGAGCAGCCGCACGAGGACGAGGGCCAACTCCTTCAGACAGAGGAGGCCGTCCGCATCGAGATCCCAACCCTCGCGTATGACGACATAGAATGCCGCCATGATCGCGCCAGTGTTGAGAAGCGCACAGCGCCAGTGCGCTGTCGTGTTGGTTACGGTTCCTGCCCTCATGCGACAAAGCATGACCGGCTGAATCAATGGCCGGCAAGAGGTCTTTTTGCCGTATGGCAGTTTCCATTGATCAACCACACGATAGCATCCCCGGTATCACCAAGAAATGCATTGGCGAAACGAAAGTGGCTTAGGTGAATGCTTGACCTGTGGAAGCTTTGGCAACAAAGCTCCGGCCGCAAGGCAACAGCGACCGCTACACGCTTCAGCGAAGCCAGAATATTCGCTGGCCGTGCCGCGTTGGCCGGCCTGAAAATCCACGGCGTGGCCAACCGCATCCCGCGGCCACCGCGCCCCTGTCCGGAGAGATCGACGTGCGCCCAGAAGATCAGGTTCAAGGCGCTGACCTCCCTGCGACCGATGGCTCCGCCGCCATGACGCCGAAGCTGCTGGACTTCCAGCCGGCCTTCGAGGCGGTGCTGCCGCCTGACTGGGTATTGATAGGCCGATGCCGTGCCGGAGAGGGTGGCGGCACAGGGGGCGGCGGCTGTTTTGTGCTGGCCCATGCCGAGATCGGCGTCGCCTTGGTAGATCTGCTGCCGATGCGGACACCGCAGGCGGAAGCGCAACTGCGGCGCCTGCTGAACGCGGTGGATTTCTCGGCCCTGTGCCGTGGCTACATACCGATCGTCCATTGCGAGATCGAGCCGGAGCACCTCGGTCAGTTGCGGGAACGGATCGAGGAAGCCTTTGCCTATGACTCGGTCCTCACCATCGCGGATCGTGGCCGCTGGGTCGGCGTATTGCGGCGAATGCTGCAGGCCGGGGTAACCTGGGAGGCCTTGGAAGGCCCCTTGTCCGGCCCCGCGGCCGAGCGGCCGGCCCATGGCTCAAGGCCCTGGATGGTGCGGCCGGTACTGCGACTGGCACGGGCGGGGCTGATGGGCTGCGGGTTGCTGGCCGTCTTCGGTCTCGGCTTCGCCACTGCGCTGCTGCTGCCGGCCGAGCCGGCCTCACCCCCTCCGGTCGCATCCGGCTTCGGCGTGGCGGCCGTTGCGGCGAGCCTGCCGCCCCAGGTTCCGCCGGAGCTGCCGGCCATCCCTGTCACCGTGCCGACGCCGGTCGAGGAGGCATCGCTGCCAGCCCCTGCGTCCCTGCTCGGGCCTCAGCAGGCGGAGGCAGCCGAGGCGCCACCAACGGCTGAAATCCGTAACCTCGCCATGGCAACGCCACCCAAGCGTTCCACCCGCCTCCCCCTGCCGATCGACCGGCGGTGCAGCGAGGCGGTTTTCCGCTTCCAGCAGGGCGCGAGCCTGACCGCGCAGGAAATGGCGCATGTGCGCCAGGGCTGCGTCTCGCTGCGTTAGAGTGTTTCCTTCCCGCATCGGCGTGTGGAAGCCGCCCCGGCTTGGCGTTTGTTCCGGGGAGACGCCGATCAGTCCACCTTGGCGGGCTGCCGGGCAGGGCTGAGCAGGGCGGCGATCTGGTCGAGCAGGCGGGCACCCAGGATCGGCTTCCGCATCAGGGCAAAAGGGCCACCCACCACGGCCCCGATCGCCAGATTGGCGGCATCCCCGGCATAGCCGGTGACGATGATCGCCGGCAGGCCGGGCAGGCGGTGCTGCGCCTCACGGATGAGGCCGACTCCATCGAGGCCTGGCATTGCCAGATCGGTCACCAGCAACTGGATTGCCTCGCCCTTTTGCAGCAGGGCGAGGGCGGCACCGCCATCCTCGGCCTCCACCACCTCATAGCCGGCATCGATCAGTTCACCGGCAAGGACCGTCCGCACCAGAGGCTCGTCATCCACCAGCAGCACACGCGGGCGGCGCCCGGGTGCCGCGGTGCTGGCGGCGGACTGGCTGCCGAGCGGCGTCTCGGTTACCGCTTCGCCCTCCAGCCGGGTTGCGGGCAGCCAGAGCGAGACGCGGGTGCCGCGTCCCGGCTCGCTATCCAGAGCCAGCGCGCCGCCCGAACCCTGAGCGAAGCTGCTGGCCATGGCGAGGCCGAGCCCGGTCCCCTGGCCCAGCGGCTTGGTGGTGAAGAAGGGCTCGGTCGCCTGGGCAAGGGTCGCCGCATCCATGCCCTCGCCGGTATCGGCGACGACGAGATGCACGTAGTCGCCAGGAGCGAGCCCGGCCACGGTGCTGTCGGGGCCGATCCGGCTGGCTTCGGCGCAGAGGGTGAGCGTCCCGCCCTCCGGCATCGCGTCCCGGGCATTGGTCGCCAGGTTGAGCAGCACCGTCTCGAACTGGCTTCGGTCGGCCAGTACCGGCGGCAGGCCGGGCGTGACCTCGGCGACCACCCGGATCCGCCCGCCCAGCGTCGCCGCCAGCACGTCGCGAAGTCCTCCAAGCAGTTGCTCGATATCGAGCGTCGTGGCCCGCAACTCCTCGCGCCGCGAGAAGGCAAGCAGCCGCCGTGTGATCGACTCGCCACGGCGCGCCGCCTCCTCGACCATGTCGGTCAGCCGACGGATGGCGGCGGTATCGCCGGCCCGGCGGCGGATGAGGCTGGTACCGCCGAGAACCGCCTGGAGCACGTTGTTGAAATCATGCGCGATGCCACCGGCGAGCTGGCCCACCGCCTGGACCTTCTGCGCCTGCAGCAGCGCGGCCTCGGCCTGCCGCCGTTCCTCGATCTCGGTAGTGAGCCGGTTGTTGGTCCGCACGAGCTCCCGCGTGCGCTCGGCAACGCGGGCCTCCAGCACATCGGCATAGTCCCGCAGCTCCTCCTCCCGCCGCTGGAGCTGGTCGGCCATGGTGTTCCAGGCAGCGCCGATCTGGCCGAATTCGGAGCGATGGTCTCCCGCGGGGGCTCGGGCGGCGAGGTCGCCCTGGCCCCAGCGGCGGGCCACCGCCAGCAGTATCCGCGTCGGCCGCTCGATGAAGCGGAGCGCGACCTGCCGGGTGAAGAAGAAGACGGCAAGGCTCACGCCGGCCAGCAGCAGCACGCCCTGCAGCAGCCCCTGCTCAAGGTCGCCCATCAGCTCCGGCTCGGAGAAGCCGACGACGGCGGCGAGGTTGTGGCTCGCCGCCGTCGGCGGGGTGTAGCCCACCAGCCGGTCAGTGCCGTCGATGCTGCGGATGCGAAGCGTCCCGGGCTGCGTCGCCTGCACCAGCGGCATGGCGGCGGGCGGGAAGGAGGCGCCGAGGAACTCCTCGTGCCGTACGTCGCGGGCGAGGATCACGCCACCCGCATCGGCGACGGTCAGCACGCCGGTGGCCATAAGGGCTGAGCCTTCGCGCTTCAGGCCGGCGAGGGTGCGGGCGAGCCAGTCGAGATCAAGCGCGGCTACGAGGGTTCCCCCATCCGCACCGGCCGCTGACCCCGTCCGCAGCGGCAGGAAGAAGGGCAGCACGGCCCCGGCGCGGTCCGGCAAGCGCGAGAAGCGGCCGGCAGTGAAATGCTGGGCAGCGCGAGCCTGCTCGATCCAACCCTGTGGCTGAGCCAGGCCGGGGTCGGAGGCGCAGCGGACCTGGCCCTGGTCGTCGAGCAGGGCGATGAAGGCGTAGCCAGGGGCATATTCCCGCAAGGCGCTCAGGCGGGCGCTGCAATCCGCACCCAGCGTACGCACCTGATGGTACTGCGCGGCTGCGCCGAGCAGGATACGGGCACCTTCGGCGATGCTCATCACCGTGCCGCTCAGGAGTTCCGCCTGACGCACGGCGATCGTATCGAGCTGGGTCTTCCGCTGCGACCATTGCGACCAGCTGAAGCCGAGCTGCAGGATGATCGTCGGCAGCAGGCAGATGGCGATGACCAGCAGGATGCGCGTCGACAGCTTCATGCGGAGCTCGCCGCGGCTCCGGTCCGGCAGCATGCGGCGACGCATGGCGTTACCGGGTGCGGGAAGCCTGCCCGCATCATGTTCATCCTGCCCTCTCCCGTATCACCTCGCCCGGACAGGGTATCGCTCTTCTCACGCTGGCGCACCAGCATGCTGCACGAAGTTGAAATGTATTAAGGTTCGCCCTGGGCGGCGTGGTGGGTGCGACAGGGATTGAACCTGTGACCCTTGCCGTGTGAAGGCAATGCTCTACCGCTGAGCTACGCACCCGGACCGCGTCGGGAGCCGGTTAGTACGGTCATCCCCGGCGCCTTGCAAGCCCCTTCAGGCGGGTGTTCCACTCCGGCCGGATCCCGGCCTCGGCGACCATCTGCGTGTAGCGGGCAACCCCCGCCGCGACGCAGCGCCGGGCTTCCGCAGGGTCGGCGCCGATCAGGGTGAAGCCAAGCTCATCGGCCTTTCGCAGCAGAGTGGAGTCGGCCAGAATCCGACGGATAGCGGCGGCAATCGTCTCGGCCAGTGGCTCCGGCAGGCTGGGGCCTGGATCATGGCAGTGCGCCTCGCTCGCCCGGGTGCTGATGAAGGAGCTACGCCTGCTGACGCTCGACGAGCCGCTCGGCAAGCTCGACAACCTGACGCTCTGGCCATGCAGTGGGCGCTCTCGGCGCCCCGGAAGCGTTTCACTGCGCTGTTCGCCACAATGATGTGGAGGAGGCGCTGGTGCTGGGTGACCGCCAGGGCCGCATCCGCGCCGATATCCGGGTGAGGGAGCCCCGTCCGCAGCGGCGGGATGCCCCGGCGTTGGCGGAGGCTGCCTAGGGCAGGCCGTTGCGGATGTGAGCCAGGAAGGCAGGGCGTTGCGACAGCCGCTCGTAATACCCTGCCAGCGCCGGCATCTCCAGCCGCTCCACCCCGCGCATGGAGAACCAGCGATGTACGACGAAACCGGCCGGGATATCGGCCAGGGTGAAGGCCTCGCCAGCCAGGTAGGGCAGGCCGCTGGCGGCGAGCGCGGCGTCGATCTGGCCCATCCGCAGGGCGTATTCGGCACGGCCCTGCGCAATGAACCAGGGATTGTTCCAGGGCGTGAGGCCCAGTTCGCCGCCGAGATAGGCGCCCTTCATCGGCAGCGTCAGGTCATAGGCCACCCAATCCATCCATTGCTCGACCCAGGCGCGCGCAGCGGGCGCTTCGGGCAGCAGATGCGTCGCCGCTTCGCGGGCGGCGAGGTAGCGGAGGATCACATGCGATTCGCGCAGGACCAGTCCGCCATCGACCAGCACCGGCACGGTACCGAGCGGGTTCAGCGCCAGGAAGTCGGGCACCGAGGTCGGGCGATGGCCCCGGCCCCAATCCTCCTGCTCGAAGGGCAGGCCAAGCTCGGCCAGCAGCCAGAGTACCTTCCGCACGTTATATGCATTGGATCTGCCCAGCAGTTTCAGCATGGCGGAGCGCCCCCCTTCGGTCTTGCGCGCAAGACTCGCCAGTCGCACCTCCTTTGCAACAGCAAAAGGCTTCCGCGATGAGCCAGCGGCAACTGAAGCTTGGCGCCTTCATGCGCCCGGTGAGCATCCATACCGGCGCCTGGCGCTACCCCGGCGCCTTCCCGGACGCCAATTTCAACTTCAACCACTACAAGCGATTCATCCAGACGCTGGAGCGCGGGCGTTTCGACGCCTTCTTCATGGCGGACCACCTGGCGCTGCTGAACATGCCGATCGAGGCGCTGAAGCGCAGCCATACCGTCAGCAGCTTCGATCCGCTGACCCTGTTGCCGGCGCTGGCGGCGGTGACGGAGCATATTGGCCTCATCGCCACCGCCTCCACCACCTATAACGAGCCCTACCACATCGCCCGGAAATTCGCCTCGCTCGACCATATCAGCGGCGGGCGCGCGGGGTGGAACCTGGTCACCACCTCCAATCCCGACGCGGCGCTCAATTTCGGCCAGGACGAGCACATGGTCCATGGCGAGCGCTACCAGCGGGCCCGTGAGTTCCTCGACGTGGTCACCGGCCTTTGGGACGGCTGGGCGGATGACGCGCTGATCCGCGACGTGGAGAGCGGCATCTTCTTCGACCCGGAGCGGGTGCGGCCGCTCAACCATACGGGGCCGGAATTCAAGGTGCGTGGACCGCTGAACGTGGCGCGGCCGATCCAGGGCTGGCCGGTGATCGTCCAGGCCGGCGCCTCAGAGGCGGGCAAGCAGGTCGCCGCCGAGACGGCGGAGGCGGTCTTCGCCGGCGTCGGCACGCTGGCGGACGGGCAGCGGCTCTATGCCGACATCAAGGGCCGGATGCCCGCCTTGGGACGGGACCCGGATCACCTGAAGATCCTCCCCGGCGCCTTCGTCGTGGTGGGCGAGACGCTGGCGGAGGCGCGGGCGAAGCGCGACCATCTCGACAGCCTGGTGCATTACGACAGCGCCATCGCCTCCCTCTCCATCGCTCTCGGCACCGATGCCTCGGCATTCGACCCCGATCGGCCATTGCCGCCGATCCCGGACACCAACCAGAGCAAGAGCGGGCGAGAGCGGACCATCGCGCTGGCCGAACGGGAGGGGCTGACGGTGCGCCAGCTCGCCCAGCGGCTGGGCGGTTATGGCGGTCTCGCCATGGTCGGTACGCCGTCGATGATCGCCGATGAGATGGAGGCTTGGCTGGAGGGCCGTGCCTCGGACGGGTTCAACGTGATGTTCCCCTGGCTGCCAGGCGGCCTCGACGAATTCGTCGACCAGGTAGTGCCGGAACTGCAGCGGCGCGGCCTCTTCCGCCGGGAGTATGAGGGGCGGACGCTGCGTGAGAATCTCGGCCTGCCGCGGCCGCCCAACCGACTCTTTCCGGAGAGCTGATCCCGCCCGCGTTGCGGCGCGGCGTGGGCGGGCCATATGCTCCTCCATGGGACGTCACCTGACCCTCGCGCTTGGCCTTGCCCTGCTTCCCGCCGCCGCGCGGGCGGAGCCTCTGCTCGCGCAGTACGACGTGCATGCGGCCGGCATGACGGTGATGAAGGTGGAGGCCCTCCTCGACCTCGACGGGCCGCGTTACTTCGTCCGCACCCGCATCCGCATGAATGGCATGGCCGGCTTCTTTGCCCGAGGCGATCAGGTGACTTCGGCCGAGGGAGCCTGGCGGGGGCTGGAGCCGGTGCCGGCCCGCTATCAGCTTGAAGGCACCTGGCGCGGCGAGCGCCGGGTGGTGGTGATGGATTACGGCCCCGGCAGCATGCCGCGGCTCCGCGCTATCGAGCCGCCCAATGCCGGCGAGTGGGAACCGGTGCCCGAATCCTTCCAGGCCGGCACCATGGATGCGCTTTCGGCACTCGCCAAGCTCACGCGGGTCGTCGGCCGGACCGGACGCTGCGACACGGAGGCGAAGGTCTATGACGGCCGGCGCCGGGCCGATTACAGCGTCCGCACCCTGGGCCAGGGCGTGCTGCAGGCCGAGGGCGGCTTCGGCGGCCCGGCCCTCAAATGCGCCTTCGAGGGCCGGGTGCTGGCGGGTTTCCGCGGTGACCAGGACGCGGAGGAGGCGCGCCGTCCGCAATCGGCCGAGATCTGGCTCGGCCAACCCTTGCCGGGCACCGGGCCGCTGCCGGTGCGGGTGGAGCTGTCGAGCCGCTGGTTCGGCACCATCCGCGCCGTGCTGACGAGCGTGGAGCCGGCCGGGTCAAGCCAGGCCTTGGCCCAGCAGCGCCGGTAGCAGCCGGGGGAGTTCTTCCGGGGTTGCAGCCAGGGCCGCGGCACCCTCCGCCATGGTCGGCGCGCCATAGCCCCAGGCGACGAAGATGCCAGGCAGGCAGGCCCCACGCGCCGCCTGGATGTCATTGCGGTGGTCGCCGACCATCACCGCTCGGCCAGGCTCACCCCCGGCTGCGGCCAGCGTGCCGAGGAGATGGCCCGGATCCGGCTTCCGGGTCGGGAAGCTGTCGCCCCCGCCGACCGCAGCGAAGCGGCCCTCGAGGCCAAGCGCCCCAAGCAGGGCTGCCGTCGCTGCTGCCGGCTTGTTGGTGCAGACGGCGAGGCGCCAGCCGGCTGCCTCCAGCATAGCCAGAGCCTCGGGGATGCCGGGGAAGAGGGTGGTCGCCTCCGCCGCACGGGCGGTGTAGTCGGCGCTGAAGCTGGCCAGGGCCTCCGGGTCGAAGCAGCGGCCACGGGCGGCGAGCGCCCGCTCCACCAGCACCCGGACACCGTCGCCGATCATGCCGATCACCTCGGCCCGGCTGAAGGGCGGCAGGCCGAGGCGGGCCATCAGCCGGTCCAGCGCGGCATGGATATCGGGTGCGCTGTCCACCAGGGTGCCATCGAGATCGAATACGGCGACGGGTGCGATCATGGGCTACCCTGGCGCGCCCGGTCATATCCGGCAATCCATCTTGACGCAGCCGGGGCTTGCCCGCCCACCCGTCCGCGACTACCGGAGAGACCATGCCCGCCGCCATCATCCTTGCCGCCGGTCTCGGCACCCGCATGCGGAGTGCGCTGCCCAAGGCGCTGCACCCGGTCGCCGGCCGGCCGATGCTCAACCACCTGATCGCCGCCTGCGAGCCGGTCTTCGACCGCATCGTAGTAGTGGTGGGGCCGGGGATGCCGGCGCTCGAGGCCGCGGCCCGGCCGCATGCGACGGTGGTGCAGGCCGAGCGGCTCGGCACCGGCCATGCCGCCGCCCAGGCCGCGCCCTTGCTGGCCGACTATCCCGGCGACGTCGCCGTGCTCTATGCCGACAACCCACTGATTCCGACCGCGACGCTGCGCCGCCTGCTGGCCCGGCGGCAGGAGGCGGGGCTGGCGCTGCTCGCCATGCGTCCGGCCGACCCCGCGCGCTATGGCCGAGTGGTGACCGACGCGGAGGGCGATGTGCTGCGCGTCGTCGAATGGGCCGATGCGGGTGAGGCGGAGCGTGCCATCGGCCTCTGCAATGCCGGCGTGGTCTGCGCGCCGGCCGCGGATCTGTTCCGCTGGCTGGCCGCGGTACGGGCGGAGAATGCCAAGGGCGAGTACTACCTGCCGGATGTCGTCGGCCTCGCCGTTGCCGAAGGCCGCCGTGTGGTGGCGGAGGAGGCGGCCGAGGCCGATCTCGCCGGTGCCAACAGCCGGGCCGAGTTGGCGGGGCTGGAGGGGCTGATGCAGGCACGGCTGCGTGGCGCCGTCATGGAAGGCGGGGCGACGCTGGTGGCGCCGGAGACCGTCTTCCTGTCCTGGGACACGGCGCTGGGCCAGGACGTGACCGTCGGGCCACATGTCGTCTTCGGCCCCGGCGTCACGGTCGAGGATGGCGTCGAGATCCGCCCCTTTAGCCATCTCGAATCCTGCCTGGTGCGGCGCGGCGCCATCATCGGCCCCTATGCCAGGCTGCGGCCGGGGACGGAGGTGGGGGAGGGCGCCCATGTCGGCAATTTCGTCGAGCTGAAGGCAGCACTGCTCGGCCCCGGCGCCAAGGCCAACCACCTCTCCTATCTCGGCGATGCGACGGTGGGCGCGGGCAGCAACATCGGCGCCGGGACCATCACCTGCAATTATGACGGCGTGAACAAGCACCGCACCGAGATCGGCGCCGGCGCCTTCATCGGCAGCGACAGCGCGCTGGTGGCACCGGTGCGGATCGGCGACCGCGCACTGGTCGCCGCCGGCAGCGTCATCACCGAGGATGTGCCGGACGATGCCATGGGTATCGCCCGCGGGCGGCAGGCGGTGAAGCCAGGGCGCGGCTTCAAAGGGAAAGGCAAGTAGCCATGTGCGGAATCGTGGGCGTCATCGGCCGGGCCCCTGCGGCGCCGCTGCTGCTGGAGGCGCTGCGGCGCCTGGAATATCGCGGCTATGACAGTGCCGGCATCGCCACGCTGGTGAACGGCCATATCGAGCGCCGCCGCGCCGAGGGGAAGCTCGGCAACCTCGCCGGCGTCCTCGAGCGGGACCCGTTGCCGGGCATGACCGGCATCGGTCATACCCGCTGGGCCACGCATGGCGCGCCGACCGAGCGCAACGCCCATCCGCACAGCACCGCCCGTGTCAGCGTCGTGCATAACGGCATCATCGAGAACCATGCCGAGCTGCGCGCCGAGCTGGAAGCGAAGGGCGCCGTCTTCGAGACGGAGACAGATACCGAGACCTTCGTCCGCCTCGTGGATAGCTTCCTGCATCAGGGCCTGGAGCCGCAGGCGGCCTTCGCCGCCGCGCTGAAGCGGGTGCATGGCGCCTTCGCCCTGGCGGCCATCTTCGCCGGCCATCCACGGCTGCTGCTCGCTGCGCGGCAGGGCGCGCCGCTCGCCGTCGGTTTCGGCGAGGGCGAGATGTTCGTCGGCTCCGATGCGCTGGCGCTGGCGCCGCTGACGCGCCGCATCGCCTATCTCGAAGAAGGCGACTGGGTCGCCATCGATGGCGAAGGCGCGCAATTCTTCGGCGCGGACCATCGCCCGGTCGAGCGCAAGATCGTCGTCACCGCCGTCTCCGGCGCCGCGGTCGGCAAGGGCAACTACCGGCACTTCATGGAGAAGGAGCTGCACGAGCATCCGGCCGTGCTCGGCGATACGCTCCGCCAGTATCTCGACCCGAAGACGCTGGAAGTCCGCCTGCCGCGCCTGCCCTTCGACCCGGCGCGGATCACCCGCTTGACGATCAGCGCCTGCGGCAGTGCTTTCCTCGCCGGCATGGTCGGCCGCTACTGGATCGAGCAGCTGGCGCGCCTGCCGGTCGATGCCGATGTCGCCAGCGAGTTCCGCTACCGGAACCCGCCACTGCCCGAGCAGGGCGCCGCCATCCTCATCAGCCAGTCAGGCGAGACGGCCGACAACATGGCCGCCCTCCGGCTGCTGAAGGAGGCCGGGCAGCGCGTGCTCTCGGTGGTCAATGTTCCGGAATCCTCGATGGCGCGGGAGAGCGACGGTGCCCTGCTGACCGTCGCCGGGCCCGAGATCGGCGTTGCCTCGACCAAGGCCTTCACCGCCCAGCTCGCGGTGCTGGCCTGTCTTGCCATCGGCTTCGGCCGGGCACGGCGGGAGCTCTCGACGCTCGATGAGGGTCGCCTGGCGCAGACGCTGCTGGAGGTGCCAAGCCATGCCGCCGCCATCCTCGAACAGGATGCCCAGATCCGCGAGCTGGCGGCGGAGGTCGCCAAGGCGCGCGACGTGCTCTTCCTCGGCCGCGGCGCGCTCTACCCAATCGCGCTCGAGGGTGCGCTGAAGCTGAAGGAGATCAGCTACATCCATGCCGAGGGCTATGCCGCCGGCGAGATGAAGCACGGCCCCATCGCGCTGATCGACAGCGAGGTGCCGGTCATCGCCCTCTGCCCCAGCGGGCCGCTCTTCGAGAAAACGGCAAGCAACCTGCAGGAGGCGGCAGCCCGCGGCGGCCGGGTCATGGCCTTCACCGATGCGGAGGGCGCCAAGGCGCTGTCGCGCTTCGCCGAGCGGGTGATCGTGCTGCCGCAGCTTGGCGAATTCTCGACGCCGATCCTCTACGCCATCCCGGTGCAGCTGCTGGCCTATCATGTCGCGGTGCTGAAGGGCACCGATGTGGACCAGCCGCGCAACCTGGCCAAGAGCGTCACGGTCGAGTAGCGGCGACTTGATCAAAGATCGCGCCGGCGAGGGCAGATGCCGTTTACCTTAGGATCACGGCGCCCGCTTTGCTCCGGTGTTTGAGGTGATGCCTCCGCTCCGGTGACGCCATCCGCCTGGAGTTTGCTCCAGGCGGAAGCATCCGTCGCTCGTTCAGGGGGTGGAGCCGGCGGCTTCCTCCTCGTCACAGCCGAGGGTGCGTCCCACCAGATCCGCGATGTCCTGCCGGCGATAGGGTTTCGGCACCACCGAGGCCACCTCGGCGAGTTTCGGCGGCAGCTCGAGCCCGGTCCCGTAGCCGGTGGCGAAGGCGAAGGGGATGCCGGCGGCATGCAGCGCTTCGGCTGCGGGCAAGCTGGTCTGCTCGCCGAGATTGACGTCGAGCAGCGCGAAGGCCAGTTGATTGCCGAGCCGCCTCAACACGCTGAGCGCGGCGGACACGGTGCCCACGACTTCGACCTTGTCGAAGCCCAGCTCCAATAGGATCTCCTCGGCATCCATGGCCAGCAGCGTGCTGTCTTCCACCACCATGGCGGTGCCCGAGACGCGCAGCGCCTGCGTGCGCTTGAGCAGCGTCGTCGTAGCCTGCGGTGTCTCGACACCAAGCTGGACGAAGCGCGCAGGAATGATGAATTCCGCCTCCAGGCCCTCACGTGAGTAATGGACGTCGGCCTCCCCCTGCAACTCGAAGGGGATGGACCGTTCGATGACCGTGGTGCCGAATCCACGCCGGTTGGGCGGGACAACCGGCGGGCCGTCGCGCTCGCGCCAACGCAGCAGCAAGGTGTTGTCCGGCTTCAATTCCCAGCGCACGTCCACCACGCCATAGCGGTCGGAAAGCGCACCGTACTTCGCCGCATTGGTGGCAAGTTCGTGCATGACCAGTGCGAGCACGGTGAGGGCTTGCGGCTCCACCAGCACCGGCGGGCCGGCGAGGTTGATGCGGTGCTGCTGGCTATCCCCGAGATAGGCGTGGAATTCGCTCTCGATCATGCCGCGCAAGCCGACCGGGCCCCAACGATCATCGGTCAGCTGGTCATGCGCCCGGGCGAGAGACTGGATGCGGCCATTGAGAACGGTGACGAAGCTTTCCAGCGTCTCGGCCGACTCCCGGCTCCGGGAGACCAGGGCGCGGATCAGGGCGAGGATATTGCGAACCCGATGGTTCAGTTCGGCGATCAGCAATTCCTGACGGTCATTGGTGCTCCGGCGCTGATCGGCCACTGTGGCGGAAAGCCGTACCACCACCTCGAGGAGGGTGACCCGCAAGGCCTCCGCCATGCGGCGCTCGGCGTCCAGCCAGGGCGCGGACTGGCCCCGCACCAGCTGCTGCCAGGCCTCGAAGCTGCGCCGCGGATGCAGGCGCGTCGCGCCGGGGGTGGCCACCTTCTCCGGGTTGCCGGCCCATGCAATCTGGTGGAGCATCTCGCGGCGGAACAGGATCAGATAGTCGCGCGAGGCGCGGGAAATCGGGATGACCAGCATGCCCGCCGCAGTCTCGGCCTGCGCCGCGGCGGGCGGGTAGAGGCTGGCGATCTCCCGCGTTGCGAAGACGCGCGAGGCATCATCGCGGTTCAGTGCGGTGATGATGCCGTTGAGCGTTGCCTCATCCGGCGTGCTGCCAAAATGCTCAATATGCGAGGCGGCGCGTATCACGATGCCGTCGCTCGGGATCAGCTGGCGCATCTCCTCGGCGATGCGCTGCAGGCTGCGGCTCAGATCCTCATCGGCCGAGACAGCCGCGAGCACACGGTCATGCGCGGCGCGGGCATCCGCATCGTGCTGCGCCGTCTCCATCCGCTCCAGGCTCTCGATCTGCAGGGAATAGAGTTGCCCGAACAATTCGGCCGCGCTGCGGCGCTGGAAGCTCGGCAGCAATGGCTCGGCATGATGGCAGGCTATGAGGCCCCATAGCTCATCGCCACGCATGATCGAGATGGAGAGGGAGGCTGCGACGCCCATGTTGCGCAGATACTCGATATGCACGGGCGAGACATGCCGCAACACCGAGGAGGAGAGATCGAGCGGTGCCTCGCCGGGCGTCGGCGCGGGCAGGATCGGCACGGGGGCAGCCTCGGCATTCTCGATAAGCCGCAGCCAATTGCGGCAATAGAGGGCACGCGCCTGCTTCGGGATGTCGGTGGCCGGGAAGCGCAGGTTTCGGAAGGAATCAAGGCGCTCGCTTCGGGACTCGCCGACCACCTCGCCCGTGCCATCAGCACCGAAGCGGTAGATCATCACCCGGTCGAAGCCGAGCACGGCACGGACCTGCCGAGCAGCCCGGTCATGCATGCCCGTGAGGTCCTTGGCCCGCAACAGGCGGGACATCATCCCCTTCACCGTGCCGACGGCGTCGAAACGCGGCTCGGGCGCGGAGGGCTCCGCTTCGATGACGAAGACCGGCACCTGGCTCGGGGCGAAATGCACTGCCACGTCATAAGGTGGCTGGCCGGCGATCAGGTTGAGCGAGAAGAGCCGATCGGTCTGGTGGTTGCCGTGCAGGCCCTGGAGCCTGGCGCGGATGTCGTGCAACGCCGACCGCTCCAGCACCTGATCGAGCCGGCGGCCGATCACGGCTTCGGGCGAGAGGCTCAGATGCTCGGTGACATTGGCCGAGGCATGGCGGATCGTGCCGTCATTCGTCGCGGAGAGCAGGAAGCCCCAGGGCTGCACCAAGCCGAGCCGATGGATTGGCTCGCGGTCGCAACTGCTGAGGTCAACGGGGGTGTCAGCGAGATCGCTCGACGTCATCGGCAAGCGTCTCGGCCGTCACGGGAAACCGGGACACGGCCGGTCGGAGAACTCAACATGATCGTTGCTGCTCGATACCATCTCGGTGAAACGCATCCGGATGCGGGCCTTGGCCCATCAGTGGCTCGGCCATGCGTCGCAAGGACTCCGCATGCGTGATCGATTGAACGAGGATCGTGACGAATGCCCATCTTGTCGATGGGCCGGGTCGTCATCTTGGCGTGTGCGAATTGCCCTGTCACCTCTGGGTTGGGCTCACGCTGCTTCTGCCGATCGCCGGTGGGTGCACCTGTATCCTGTCTGCAACAGGGTTTGGCCCAACTGGTGAGGAAGTGGTACTAGTCTGCAATGTTCCAGTCCTGCCATGCCTCGGGTCTGGGCCAACTGATCGCATATTGCTTCGGGATATGGTTGCTGTCTGCGCGGTGACAGGGAGGGGCCGGGTGCCTATCTTTGGAAAAAGAGGAGAAACGCCATGCTCGATGCCCTCACCAAGCTGCCCTTGAAGGATCCGGAACTCTTCCGTCAGGCCAATTACATCAACGGGGAATGGGTCCAGGCGGATAGCGGCAAGACCATCACCGTCCGCAACCCCTCGACCGGCGAGGCCGTCGGCACCGTGCCCGCCCTCGGCGCGGCGGAAACGCGGCGGGCGATCGAGGCGGCGCACCGGGCCCAGCCGGGCTGGCGTGCCATGCTGGCCAAGGACCGTGCGGCCATCCTGCGCCGGCTTTTCGATTTGATGATCGCCAATACCGACGACTTGGCCGCCATCATGACCGCCGAGCAGGGCAAGCCACTGGCCGAGAGCAAGGGCGAGATCGCCTATGCGGCGAGCTTCATCGAATGGTTCGCCGAGGAAGCGAAGCGCGTCTACGGTGAAACCATCCCGCAGAACGCCAAGGGCCGCCGCATCCTGGTGACGAAGGAGCCGATCGGCGTCTTCGCCGCGATCACGCCCTGGAACTTCCCGGCCGCGATGATCACGCGCAAGACCGGCCCGGGCTGGGCCGCCGGTTGCACCGGCGTGATTCGCCCGGCCTCGCAGACACCTTTCTCGGCGCTGGCGCTGGCGGTGCTCGCCGAGCGCGCCGGCATGCCGCCCGGTGTCTGCAACGTCATCACCGGCCCCTCCGGCGAGACGGGCAAGGAGCTCACCGCCAACCCGCTGGTCCGCAAGCTGACCTTCACCGGATCGACCGATGTCGGCCGCATCCTGCTTCAGCAATGCGCGCCTACCATCAAGAAGACCTCGATGGAACTCGGCGGCAACGCGCCCTTCATCGTCTTCGACGACGCCGATCTCGACGCCGCCGTGCAGGGCGCCATGGCGAGCAAGTACCGCAACACCGGCCAGACCTGCGTCTGCGCCAACCGCATCCTGGTGCAGGACGGCGTCTACGAGGCCTTCGCCGAGAAGCTGAAGGCCGCCGTCGAGGCGCTGAAGGTCGGCGACGGGATGGAGCCGGGCGTGACCCAGGGCCCCCTCATCAACGAGGATGCGGTGAAGAAGGTCGAGGAACATATCGGCGACGCGCTCAGCCGCGGCGCCAAGGTGGTGACGGGCGGCAAGCGCCACACCCGTGGCGGCAATTTCTTCGAGCCGACCATCCTCGCCAATGTCCCGCATGAAGCCATGATCTTCTCCGAGGAGACCTTCGGCCCGGTCGCCCCGCTCTTCCGCTTCAAGACGGAGGAGGAGGCGATCAGCCTCGCCAACGACACGCCCTTCGGTCTCGCGGCCTATTTCTATGCCCGGGATGTCGGCCGTATCTTCCGCGTCGCCGAGGCGCTGGAGGCCGGGATGATCGGCATCAACGAGGGCCTCATCAGCACGGAAGTGGCACCCTTCGGCGGGGTGAAGCAGAGCGGCCTCGGGCGCGAGGGCAGCAATCTCGGGATCGAGGAATATCTCGAGGTGAAGTACCTGGCCCTAGGCGGCATCGGCACCTAGCAGCTCGGCCGCCAGGGTCCGGAATTCGGGCTCTGGCCGCGCCGCCAGCCGCTCCGCCATGCTGGCACGGAAGCGGGCCGGGCTGCCCACCGCCGCCCGGCGGAACCAGCCCACCGCCGTACCTGTATCGCCGGCGGCAGCCAGCAGGGTGCCGAGGTTGAATTGGCCGCGGAAATCACCCCCCTCCGCCGCTCGTCGATAGAGTGCGGCGGCGGCCACGGGGTCGGGAGGCGCTTCCCAGCCTTCCTCAAGGAAGCGGCCGAGGATGTTGAGCGATTTGGCATGGCCCTGATCCGCGGCGCGGCGGTACCAGGCCAGGGCCTGGGGCCGGTCCTTCACCGTGCCGGCGCCCCGCCAGAGCATCCCCGCCAGGTTATATTGTGCCCAGTCATGGCCGGCCTCGGCCGCCTGCCGGTAGCAGGCGAGGGCCGCCGGGAAGTCGGCTGGGCCGCCCCAGCCCATCTCGTGGCAGCGCCCCAGCATGTTGCGGGCGGCAAGGCTGCCGGCCTCGGCCGCGGCGCGGAACCAGCCCCGGGCCGCCACCGCATCCTGTCGCAGGCCAAGGCCATCGAGCAGGATCTGTCCATAGAGAAGCTGCGCTTCGACCATGCCGTAGCGGGCAGCGGCGGCGATCCAGCGCGCAGCCTCCTCGGGCGGGCCGGTGAAGGCGGCGGCCAGTTCCTCGGGGCTGGCATCGCGAAGGGCATCGAGCGGGAGCGGCGGGAGCATGGCGCCTCGCTAGCGCGATTGCGACTGAATCTCAATATAGGCGCGTCGCTCTTGCCGGGGCAGGCCGCCGGAGGCAGGCTGGACCTCTCCGGCCCACGTACCCAGATACGGGGCCGGTACGGGAAGGCGCGCATGAGCAGTTACGACTTCGACCTCTTCGTCATCGGGGGCGGCTCGGCCGGTGTTCGCTGCGCCCGCATCGCCGCGGGCCATGGCGCCCGGGTCGGCGTGGCGGAAGAACGCTTCTGGGGTGGCACCTGCGTCAATGTCGGCTGCGTGCCGAAGAAGATCATGGTGAACGCCGCTGAGTATGGGCAGTGGACGGATGACGCCCCCGCCTTCGGCTGGCAGGTGGAGAAGGGCGGCTTCGACCTCGCCACCCTGAAGGCGCGGCGGGACGCCGAGGTGGCGCGGCTGAACGGCATCTACGGCAAGCTGCTCGCCGGGGCCGGGGTCACCAGCTTCGATGCCCGCGCCACTTTCGTCGATGCGCATACCCTCGATGTTGGCGGCCGGCGCGTCACCGCGGAGAGGATTGTCGTCGCGGTTGGCGGTCATGCGACGCGGCCCGACATCCCGGGTGCCGAGCTCGGCATGCTCTCCGACGACGTCTTCGAGATGACCGCCGTGCCGAAGCGGATGATCGTGGTCGGCGCCGGCTATATCGCCCTCGAATTCGCCTGCGTCTTCGCCGCCTTCGGCGCCCAGGTGGATGTCGTCTTCCGCGACGTGCTGCCGCTGCGCGGCTTCGACCAGGACATCCGGACCGCTCTGGTGGAGGCGCTGGAGGCCCAGGGCATCCGCCTGCATCCGAACAGCCGCCCGGCGCGGCTCGACCGCCAGGGTGGCCATCTCCGCCTCAGCCTGATGGGCGGGGAGGGGCTGGAGGCGGAGACGGTACTCTTCGCCACCGGCCGGGTGCCGAATACGCGGGGGCTGAACCTCGCCGCGGCCGGCATCGACTGCACCGCGCGCGGGGCGATCGAGGTCGATGCCGAGCATCGCACCACCGCGCCCCATATCTATGCCATCGGTGACGTCACCGACCGGCTGAACCTCACGCCGATGGCGACCGCGGTCGGCCATGCCCTGGCCGACACCCTGTTCGGCAACAATCCGCGCCGGGCCAGCTACGACAACGTCCCGACCGCCGTCTTCACCTCGCCACCCATCGGCACGGTCGGGCTGACCGAGGCGGATGCGGCTGTCCATGGGCCAATCGACATCTACCTCGCCCGCTTCACCCCGATGCGCCATTCCATCAGTGGCCGCGCCGGGCGGAAGGCGCTGATGAAGCTTGTCGTGTGCCAGGAGAGCCGGCGCGTGCTCGGTGCCCATATGCTGGGCGAGGACGCGCCGGAGATTCTCCAGGGCATCGCCATCGCCGTCGCCATGGGCGCGACCAAGGAGGATTTCGACCGCACCATCGGCATCCACCCGACCGCGGCCGAGGAATTCGTTACCCTTCGCACCCGCACGCGGGAGGCGGGCATCCGCGCGGCGGCGGAATAGCAGCCCATCAAGCCGGCGGGTTCACCTGCCCGGCCGATTCGGCTAGCTTCCCCGGTTCCTAGGGAGAACGCAGAATATGGTTGCGCGCGGCTGGCATCCCGGCAGTTGGCGGGACATGCCGATCCGGCAGGTGCCGGACTACCCCGATCAGGCGAAGCTGGCCGAGGTCGAGGCGCGGCTCGCCCGCTTCCCCCCGCTCGTCTTCGCCGGCGAGGCGCGGCGCCTCCAGGCCGCGCTGGCCCGTGCCGGGGACGGGCAGGGCTTCGTCCTTCAGGGCGGCGACTGCGCCGAGAGCTTCTCCGAATTCACCGCCAACATCATCCGCGACACGTTCCGCGTACTGCTGCAGATGGCGGTGGTGCTGACCTTCGGCGGCGGCACGCCGGTGGTGAAGCTCGGCCGCATGGCGGGCCAGTTCGCCAAGCCCCGGTCTTCCGACACCGAGACGAAGGGCGGCATCACGCTCCCCTCCTATCGTGGCGACATCATCAACGCGCCGGAATTCACGCCGGAGGCCCGCATCCCGGACCCGGCGCGGATGGAATTCGCCTATCTGCAATCCGCCGGCACGCTGAACCTGCTGCGTGCCTTCGCCACCGGCGGCTATGCCGACCTCCATCAGGTCCATCGCTGGAATCTCGGCTTCGTCGCCCGCAGCCCGCTCGCCGACCGCTACCAGGACCTGGCGTCTCGCATCGACGAGACGCTCGGCTTCATGCAGGCCTGCGGCATGGACGGCCTGCCGCAGGTGCGCGAGACCGATTTCTACACCTCGCACGAGAGCCTGCTGCTGCCCTATGAGCAGGCGCTGACCCGCGTCGATTCCACCACCGGCGACAGCTATGCCTGCTCGGCGCATTTCCTCTGGATCGGCGACCGCACCCGCCAGCCCGACGGCGCGCATGTGGAGTTCCTCCGCGGCGTGAAGAACCCGATCGGCATGAAGGTCGGGCCGAACATGGACCCGGACGAGCTGGTCCGCCTGACCGAGATCCTGAATCCGGCGAACGAGAAGGGCCGCCTCACCCTCATCTCCCGCATGGGCGCGGACAAGGTGGAGGCGAAGCTGCCGCCCCTGCTACGCGCGGTGAAGCGCGCCGGCCGCAACGTCGTCTGGCTGAGCGACCCGATGCACGGCAACACCACCAGCGTGGGTGCCTACAAGACCCGGCCCTTCGACGCGATCCTCACCGAGGTCCGCCGCTTCTTCGACGCCCATGCCGCCGAGGGCACCCAGCCCGGCGGGGTGCATGTCGAGATGACGGGTCAGGAGGTGACGGAATGCCTCGGCGGCGCCCACCGCCTCTCCGAGGCTGATCTGGCGCTGCGCTACCAGACCTTCTGCGACCCTCGGCTCAATGCCGAGCAGTCTCTGGAACTCGCCTTCCTGATCGCGGCGGAGCTGAAGGCCCGGCGTGCACCCTCGATGCCGGCCCAGGCGGCCCAGTAGAATGGACCATTAGGATGGACCAGGCCCCGCCGCGGAGCGCCTTGGATGCAGCCATCGCCGGCCGCACCGATGCCTACTTCAACCGCACCCGGGCGATCGTGCAACGCTTCGGCGAATGCCAGGTCACCTATGCGGTCTTCCTCCGGCGCCCGGTGGTCAGTGCCCCGCGGCTGATGCTGGACTGGCTGGAGAGCGTGGCGCGGGACCGCGGCACGCAATTTGGCATCGAGGTGATGCATCCGGAGGGTACCTGGGTCGGTGCCGGCGACCCGATCCTCTATATCAGCGGCCCCTTCACCCAGCTGGCCGATCTCGAGACGCTCTATTTGCAGAAGCTCGGCCCGCCCTGCGTCGCCGCCCATAATGCCTATCAGATGTGCCTGGAACTGCCCGCCGTCTCCTTCCTCGCCATGGATGCGAGGCACTGCGCCGGCGCCGAGATGCAGGAGATGATGGCCTATGCGGCGAGTGTCGGCAGCGCCGCGGCCAGAAAGGAAGGCGCCCGCGGCTTTACCGGCAATGCAACGGACAGCACGGCGCATTGGTTTGGAGCCCCGCGCGGCTTCGGCACCATGCCGCATGCCCTGATCGGCTATGCCGGCAGCACCCTCCGCGCCGCCGAGATGTTCCACGAGACCTATCCGGAGGAGAATCTTACCGTCCTGGTGGATTACTTCGGCCGGGAGGTGACGGATGGGCTGGCGGTATGCCGCCGCTTCCCGGAGCTTGCCGCCGAGGGGCGGATGGCCGTGCGGCTCGACACCCATGGCGGCCGCTTCCTCGAGGGGCTGGACCCGGCCGAGAGCTATGCGGTGCTGGAACGCCATGCCCCTGGCGCCATCCGCCGCTACCGCTCGGAGACGGAGCTGCGGCATCTCGTCGGCACCGGCGTCTCGGCCGCCGCGATCTGGCGCATGCGCGAGGCGCTGGACGAGGCTGGCTTCCCCAAGGTGCGGATCGTGGCTTCGTCCGGCTTCGGCGTCGGCAAATGCCGGGTAATGGCCGAGGCCAAGGCGCCGATCGATGTCGTCGGCACCGGCAGCTTCATCCCCGACAGCTGGTCCGAGACCTATGCCACGGCCGACATCGTCGCCTATGACGGCGTGCCACGGGTGAAGATCGGCCGCGAATTCCTCCTCCGCCGCAATGGCGAGCGGAAGCGGAACGGGCACAAGCCGGCGGGCTGAGGCGGGCCGGCCTCAGCCGGCCGGCTTCTCCAGCACGCAGTAGGATTGGCCGAGCGGATACTGTCCGGCCGGCACCTTCCCGGCCGCCGTATCCGGCGTCACCTCGATGCTTGGCCGGTCGCCGCGCTCCATGGCGACGACGGTGAAGCCGAGGCGCTTCGCCCAGAGGCGCAGGTCCTCGGCGTGCATGAAGACGTTGATATGGCCGAGATAGGATCGCTTCCGGACCCAGTCGGCATTGCCCTCGAAGACGCTCCATTGCGATTCAACGGCAAATTCGAAGAAGGAGAAGATCACCCGCCCCCCCGGCGCCAGCACCCGGTGCGCCTGCTCCAGGTAGACATAGGATTCCTCATGGAGGAGGTGGGTGAAGACCGAGAAGAAGATGACGAAATCCGCCTCGCCATCGGCGAGCGGAATGCGGTTGCCCTGGCTCAGCTCCAGCCGGAAATCCGGCCGCGCCATCTTGCGCCGGCAGTAGTCGAGCAATTCCGGCACGACATCGAGCCCGAGATAGCGCATCTCCGGGAAGCGGCGCAGCTGCGCGGCCAGCCGCCCCGCGCCGCATCCGACATCGACCACCCGGCCATTGTCCTTAAGCCCGTATTGCCGCAGCAGGCTGTGCTCCAGCACGCCGAAATGCTCGAGATTGCCGCCGACCGAGCGGGCGACGGCCTCATCCTCGGGATAGGCCGCCAGGTAGGCGCGCACCATTGCGGCGTAGCTCTGCACATAGTTCAACTGGAGGCTCATGCGTGCTCCGCCCGGCGTGATCGGCCCCGGCAGCTATCATGCGGGCCGCCGCAGCGTCCAGCATGGCGGCTGCGTTGACCCTGGGCTGCCCGATCCCTAGCTTCCGGCCATGAGCGACGATCCCATCTTCCGGCCCAACCCCTTCCTGCAGACCGGGCTCGCGGTGCGGATCATGGACCTGTCGGGCGCCAATGGCGCCGAGCCGGTCGAGACCGTGACCGGCTTTCGCACCCTCGAGCATGCCAATACCTTTGCCCGCCGCTATGTCCGCGACAGCCTGGAGCGCTCCCGCACCCCCGGGATGACCCCTGACGAGGTGATCGCCAGCTGGTTCGCCTTCGGCGAGGATGCCGAGGTGCAGGGCGCCGGCGAGCATGCCTGGACCAGTGCCACCGAGCTCGCGGATTTCGCCGCCCAGCCGGTGCGCGATGCCGAGGACCGCAACTGGCGCGCCCTCGATCCCCGCCGGGACGAGGATGAGGCGGACGAGGAGGAAGGGTGAGCCTTCACGGCGTCCGCTGCGGGGATTATGGCGATCCGGACGAGGAATGGATCGTCGAGGGCTTCCCTGGCGCCGAGGCCGCCGCGGATTACGCCCGTCGCTTCATCCGCGCCCAGATCGAGGATTTGCGGGCCGAGACCGGCTCCGCCGAGGAACTGAGACAGATGTATTTCCGCTTCGGCGAATACGCCTTTGCCGCCGGGCTCGACCACGACGCCTGGGTTGCCCACTGCATCGCCGTCCCGGCCAGCCGCAAGGCGGAGGTGGACTACGCCGCCCTGGAGCCCCGTGCGGGCCGGGGCCGCCGGGCATGAAGCTCCGCTTCGCTCCCTCGCCAACCGGCCTGCTGCATGTCGGCAATGCCCGGGCCGCGCTGGTGAACTGGCTCTTCGCCCGGCAGCGTGGCGGGACGGTGCTGCTGCGGCTGGACGACACCGATCTCGAGCGCTCCAAGGCGGAGTACGCCGATGCCTTGCAGGAGGATCTGCGCTGGCTCGGCCTCGACTGGGATGAGAGCTTCCGCCAGTCCGACCGCCTGCCGCTCTATGCCGCGGCCGCCGAGCGGCTGAAGGCGAGCGGGCACCTCTACCCCTGCTTCGAAAGCGAGGAGGAACTCCGCTACAAGCGGGAGCTGCGGCTCAAACAGGGCCGGCCGCCACTCTATGACCGTGGCGCCCTCAAGATGACGCCGGAGCAGTACGAACGGGCGCTGGCCAACGGCAAGTCGCCCTATTGGCGCTTCAAGCTGAGCGGCCTGAACCGTGAGTGGCAGGATGACGTGCTTGGCCGCCGTGCGGTGAAGCTTTCCAGCCTGTCGGACCCGGTGCTGATCCGGGCCGATGGTTCACCGCTTTATACCTTCACCTCGGTGGTGGATGACCTCGACAGCAAGGTCACTCACATCGTCCGGGGCGAGGATCATGTGACCAATACCGGCGTCCAGCTCGATATCTGGGAGGCGCTGGGGGGGCGGCCCTCGGCCCTGTCCTTCGCCCATCTGCCGCTGCTGACGGATGCGGATGGCGGGCCGCTCTCCAAGCGTCTCGGCAGCCTCTCGCTCCGTCAGCTGCGGCGGGACGGGGTGGAGCCGGCGGCGTTGGCCGGCTACCTGGCCGCGCTCGGCACCTCGACGGACCCGGCGCCCGGCATGCCGGCGGAGCTGGTGCCCGGCTTCGCGCTGACCGCCATCTCCCGCTCCGCCGCGCGCTTCGACGTGCAGCAGCTGCTCGCCCTGAACCGGAAGCACCTGCATGGCCTGCCCTTCGCGTCGGTGCAGGCGCATCTGCCGGTCGGGGCCGATGAGGAGTTCTGGCTGGCGGTGCGCGGCAATCTCGACCTGCTGGGCGAGGCGAAGGCCTGGTTCGAGGTCGTGCGCGGCACCATCGTGCCGCCCGCGCAGCCGGGGGAGGGGGAATTCCTCCGCGCCGCCCTCGCCGCGCTGCCGCCGGAGCCCTGGGATGCCGCCACCTGGGGCGTCTGGACCGATGCGCTGAAGGCCTCGACAGGCCGGAAGGGCAAGGCGCTCTTCCTGCCGCTCCGCCTCGCGCTCACCGGTGAGGATCATGGGCCTGACCTCAAGGTGCTGCTGCCGTTGATCGGGCGCGAGCGGGCGGCGCTCCGGCTGAAGCTCGGCGCCGAGGGTTGAAAGCGCGGCCACAGGCGGCCTAGAATGTCAGCCATGCTCCAGGCCTGTCGCTGCCGCTGCTGACGCTTTCCCGCCCGCGGGCCCGGCCCGCGGGACCAGCCGCGTGCCTTCTGCGACGATGGACCCTCCGATGACCCAGCTTCTCCTGCACAACAGCCTGACGCGCGTGAAGGAAGTCTTCACGCCGATCGACCCTGGCCATGTGCGTCTCTATGTCTGCGGGCCCACGGTCTATGACCTGGCGCATCTCGGCAATGCCCGGCCGGTGGTGGTCTTCGACCTGCTCTACCGGCTGCTGCAGCGGCATCACCCGCGCGTCACCTATGTCCGCAACATCACCGATGTGGACGATAAGATCAACGCGCGGGCGGCCGAGAGCGGCGAGCCGATCAGCGCCATCACCGCCCGGACCACGGCGGATTTCCATGCCGACATGGCGGCCCTCGGCGCTCTGCCGCCGACCGAGGAGCCGCGCGCGACGCAGTCCATCGTGCCGATGATCGCCTTGATCGAGCGGCTGATCGCCCGCGGCCATGCCTATGCGGCCGAGGGGCATGTGATGTTCAGCGTGCCCTCCTTCCCGGAGTACGGCGCGCTCTCCGGCCGCAGCCCGGACGAGCTGGTCGCCGGTGCGCGGGTCGATGTGGCGCCCTACAAGCGGGACCCCGGTGATTTCGTGTTGTGGAAGCCCTCGGACGCCGCGACACCGGGCTGGGATAGCCCTTGGGGCCGCGGCCGACCGGGCTGGCACATCGAATGCTCCGCCATGTCCTGGCAGGCGCTGGGCGAGGTCTTCGACATCCATGGCGGTGGCCACGACCTGATCTTCCCGCACCATGAGAATGAGGTGGCGCAGAGCCGCTGCGCCTTCGGCACCCCGCGCATGGCCAATATCTGGGTGCATAACGGCATGCTGCGCGTGGACGGCGAGAAGATGTCGAAGTCGCTCGGCAATTTCCTCACCGTGCGAGACATCCTGGCGCGCGGCGCCTGGGCCGGCGAGGCCTTCCGCCTGCTGTTGCTGCGGACGCATTACCGGGCCGATCTCGACTTCACCTTTGCTGGCCTCGATGAGGCGAAAGCGGAGCTTGATGATGGCTACGCCATGCTCGCCCGCGCCGTCGCGCCCGCCGATGGCCATGAGGCGACGCGCGAGGCCATGGTGGAGTGGGCGACCGAGCCGCTGCTCGATGACCTGAACACGCCGCTGGCCCTTGCCCGGCTGCGCGACCTTCGCACGCTCGAGAATGTCGCCAGCGTCGGCGGCAGCGCGACTTCGGTACTGCATCGGATCGGCAAGCCCTGGCCGGTGGTCGCCGGCCTCGCCGCTGCGGCGTTCCGGGAGGTGGCATCCTTGCTCGGCCTGCATCCCTCGGAGCCGGAGGCCTGGCTGCGCGGTGGCGAGGACACGGCCTGGGTGGATCAGGCCATCGCCGACCGGCTCGCGGCCCGCAAGGCACGCGACTTCGCCGCCGCTGACCGCATCCGCGACGAGCTCAAGGCGCAAGGCATCCTGTTGGAGGACGGTCCCCAGGGTACGACTTGGCGGCGGGCGTGAACCACAGGACGGAAGACTGGATGGATGCGCTGAAGCGCATCGCCCTGACCGACCCGAAGCGCGCCTGGCTCCGTGCCCATCTCGACGCGCCGGACTGCACCGCCACCGAAGCCGACCTGGCCGAGGCGGCGGGGCAGCCCATTGCCGAATACCGTGCCCTCGCCGCGGAATTCGCCGCAGCCCTCGACGCCGACCTGCCGGAGGAGCCGCTCGCCCTGCTGGCGGAACGGACCGGGGAGGGGTGGCGCCTGCGCGCCCCGCTGGCCTTCGCCCTCGGCATCCATCGCGTGGTGCCGGACGCCTGGACCCGTGGCGGCAAGGATGCCGCCAAGCTGCAGCCGGTGCCGGGCGAGAGCCCCATCGTCGTGCTGGTCCGCCCGCAGCTCGCCGATAACATCGGCACTACGGCGCGGGCCATGGCCAATGGCGGGCTGTTCCACCTGCGCCTGGTCGCGCCGCGCGATGGCTGGCCCCAGGACCGCGCCTGGCGGACCGCGTCCGGGGCGGATGCCATCCTCGAGGCGGCGCAGGTCTTCCCGGATGTGCCGAGCGCGCTCGCCGATTGCCACCGGGTCTTCGCGACCTGCCCGCGCCCGCGCCACATGATCAAGCCGCTGCGCACCGCCCGCGCCGCCGCCGAGGATGTGCGGGAGATCAATGGCCGTGGCCTGCGCTGTGCCGTGATGTTCGGCCCCGAGCGCGCGGGCCTTGAGGCGGACGACATGGCCCATGCCGATACGCTGGTCCGCTACCCGCTGAACCCGGCGCATATGTCGCTGAACCTCGCCCAGGCGGTGATGATCTTCGCCTATGAATGGTGGACCGCGACGGAGCCGACCGCCCCGCGCAAGCTCGTCACCAACGGCACGCCCGTTGCGACCAAGGGCCTGCTGGAAGGCTTTCTCGACCGGCTGATCAGCGAGCTCGATGCCTCAGGCTTCCTGGAGCCGGAGAAGAAGCGGGCGAACATGGTACGCAACCTCCGCCACTGGTTCGAGCGCGGCGAGGTGACGGAGCAGGAGCTCCGCACCCTGCATGGCGTGGTGACGGAGCTTTCCCAGGGCCGGATGCGGCGGGGACGGCCGGATCTCGACTAGATCGGCCTGCCTTCGCTCCGCGCCCAATCGTCGCCCATCAGCGCGTTGCTCGGCAGCGTCTTGTCGACCACCTTGCGGGCGGCCTCGGCGCCCGCCACCGGCAGGCCCTTGGGGTCGAGCAGGCCAACCTGCACCAGGACCGAAGCCTGATCCCAGTAGATGTGCTCATGCACCAGCTTGTCGCCCTGGAACTGGACGATGGCGACCAGCGCCACCTCCACCCGGCGGCCGGTGGGCGGGATGCCGGGCAGCATCCAGTCGATGCCGGAGGTATGGGTGAAGCGGAACAGCATCTCATCCACGATGCTGCTCTCGCCGACCGTGCGGCTGATCGGCACCAGCTCCGTATCCGGCGGGTTGGCGCCAATGAAATGGTATTTGTAGAAGCGCTTGAGCTGGTCGTGGCCGACGCCGCCCGTCATGGTCGGGACATGGTTCACATAGGGCTCGGCGACCATGGAGGCCATGGTCGCCTCCACGTCGCGGGTCTCGAATTCGTATCGGCAATGCGCTTCCCAAAGCGCGACGAGGTCATGGCCGGGCATGGGAAAGCCTCTCCTGTTCGCTGGACCTCAGCGAAGCAGAGGGCAGGGACCGAGGGAAGTCTCAAGCCCTCGGGCGGCAGGGCGAGCACCACCTTGGGCGCCTCCTGGCTCGGCACCCTGCCTACCGGCAGTTAGAAGTGGTGAATTTTGAAACTTGTCATTCAGCCGGCGGCAAGCGCTTCGCCAGTCGCCGTGCCATGGCATAGCCGATCAGCCCACCGACCGGCGCTGCCGGCAGCGCCAGCAACCAGCCAATATGAGCATTCTGCACCACCAGCCCCAGGCCAATGCCCAACATCAGCCCGCCGACAAGGCAGCTGATGACGCCGGCCTGAAGGCCAAGGAGGAGGATATCAGCGCGTGTCACCATGGAGAGGGGAATAGGCACCCGCTTCAGGGTTTGACAAGCGGGGCCTTGCGCTTCTATAGCGCCGGCCTCCTCCTGGGAACGTGGACATGGTTTCGGACCATGTGCCCGTCCTTGCCCGTTCCGGGCTTGGGCCTACCGGGACAACATCGCAAGCGGAAGGCCGCACCCGGGCACCGGGGCGGAACGCGTGAGCCTATGACCAAGCGTCTCGAATCCAAGTACAAGATCAACCGCCGCCTCGGGGTCAATCTCTGGGGCCGGGCCAAGAGCCCGATCAACAAGCGCGAAACCATCCCCGGCCAGCATGGCGCCCGCCGCAAGCAGAAGCCGACCGACTTCGGCGTGCAGCTGATGGCGAAGCAGAAGCTGAAGGGCTATTACGGCAACATCGGCGAGAAGCAGTTCCGCAAGTATTACGAGGAGGCCGTGCGCCGCAAGGGCGACACCTCCGAGAACCTGATCGCCCTGCTCGAGCGGCGGCTGGACTGCGTGATCTACCGCATGAAGCTCGCCGTCACGCCCTTCGCGGCGCGGCAGTTCGTCAACCATGGCCATGTCACGGTGAACGGCAAGCGGCTCAACATCCCCTCCTACCAGGTCAAGGACAACGACCTGATCGAGGTGAAGGAGAAGTCGAAGCAGATGACCGTGGTGCTGGACGCGGTCCAGAGCGGCGAGCGCGACGTGCCGGAGTATCTGGAGATCGACCACCGCGCCATGCGTGGCCGCTTCGTCCGGGCGCCGAAGCTCTCCGACGTGCCCTATCCGGTGCAGATGGAGCCGAACCTGGTCGTCGAGTTCTACTCCCGGTAAGCGCATCGCTCGGATTGCACCGAGGATCGGGGGCCGGGTCGCAAGACCCGGCCTTTTTTCTGTCAGTGTGCCGGATGCTGCAGGCGGAAGCCGACGGCCAGCCGGTTCCACAGGTTGATCATTCCGATCAACGTCGTCAGCGACATCAACTCGGCTGGGCTGAAATGCTCGGCGGCCGCAGCGTAATCCGCATCCGGGGCTGCCGTCTGCGGCAGCAGGGTGACGGCCTCGGTCCAGGCCAGCGCAGCCCGCTCCTGCGTCGTGTAGAGCGAGGATTCGCGCCAGGCGGAAAGCAGCAGCAGCCGCAGCGGCGTCTCGCCGGTCTTCATCGCATCACGGCCATGCATGTCGATGCAGAAGGCACAGCCATTGATCTGGGAGGCGCGGGTCTTCACCAACTCCATCAGCCCATGCGGCAGGCCGCTCTGGCGAATATGCCCCTCAAGCGTGATCAGGGCCTTGTAGAGGGTTGGGTGCGCTTCGGCGGGATTCAGTCTCAGGCTCATCGGTGCGTCCCTTCGGTTGGGCAGGTGGCTTCGCCACCCGCTGCCTCCAGGACGGATCGCCCCCGCCACTTGTGACAGGTCCGGGCATAATTCCTGCCAGCTTGTCGGGATTGCGCAGCATGTAGACCGTCTGGATGCGTCCATCCGCCACTTCGAGGCTGAGCAGGCCCCAGGCCTCCCCACCGAGCAGGATGGCGAGCCCTGGTTGCCCATTGGCGGTGATCGGCCGGAACCGCAGGCCGTCCGGCAGATGACGCATCACCCCGGCGACGAAGCGCGCCACCTTGTCCCGCCTGACGATCGGATTGAGCGCCGCCCGCACCTTGCCGCCGCCGTCGGTCAGGCAGCGCGCATCCTCGGCGAGCAGTCGCATCAGCCGGGCCGGGTCACCCGACCGGGCGGCAGCCAGGAAAGCGCCGAGTAGCCGTTGGTGCTCGGCGGAGCTGGCCGGTTGGCGGCTGGGCCCGGCTTCCTGCAGGCGGGCCCTGGCGCGGTGGAGGATCTGCCGGCAAGCCGCCTCCGTTCGGCCAAGAGCCTCGGCGATAGCCGCGTAATCCGCATCGAAAGCATCGCGCAGCACCAGCGCCGCCCGCTCCGGCGCCGAAAGCCGCTCCAGCATCAGCAGGAAGGCGACGGAAAGATCGGCCGCCCGGTTCAGGCGGCGGTCGGGGGCGGTGCCTGCGGCCGGGGCAGGAACCGATTCGAGCCATGGTTCGGGCAGCCAGGGACCGACATACCGGCGCCGCGCCGTATCGGCCTGGCGCAGGCGATCGAGGCAGAGCCGCGTCGTGACCGTCACCAGCCAGGCAGCCGGATCGGCAATGACGGCGCGCTCGGCCCCCTGCCAGCGTAGCCATGCATCCTGCACCGCCTCCTCCGCCTCGCCGGTCATGCCGAGCATCCGGTAGGCCAGGGCGAGCAGGCGTGGCCGCTGCTCAAGGAACGGGTCGAGTCCGGCTGGCGCCGCCACCTGCTGCATTCGTCCCTGCCCGCTGCCAGACTGCCGAGCATGCCCGGAATCGGACCCCTGCTGAACCTCCTGCTTCCCGCCCTGCTGCCACCTGTCAGCGTTCTGGCGAGCCTTCTCGGCACCGGCCATCCACTCTGGGCGATGCAGAGCGTGCGGACGCCGGTGGTGCCGGCGCCCTATGCCTTCTCGATCTGGGGGCTGATCTTTGCGCTCGCCCTGGCCTGGGGCTTCTGGCAGATCCGCCCGGCCCAGCGTGCAGATGCCCGGCTCGCCAGGCTGCGCAGGCCGGCGGCGGCCGCCTTCGCGCTGATGCTGCTCTGGATGGTGGCGGCGCAGCTGACGCCCAATGGCTGGCATCTGCTGGCGATCATCCTCGCCCTGCTGGTGGTGGCCCTGGCCGCTTTCCGCCGCGCCGTTGCCTTCCCGCCCGATGGGGCAGGCTGGCGTTGGATTGTCCGTCCGCTCTTCGGATTGTTGGCGGGCTGGGTCTCCGCCGCAAGCATCGTCAACCTGTCGGGGGCTGCGGCCACGGAAGGCTTTGCCTGGTTCGGCACCGATCCCAGCCTGGTGGCGATGGGCCTCCTCCTGCTCGCTGCCTGGATGGGTGCGGCGGTGCTGCGGCGCAGCCAGGGTGATGCATGGTATGCCGCGGCCCTGCTCTGGGCGCTGGCGGCGATACTCCTTGCCAACCGCGCCATGCCCTCGGTCGCCGTGACCGCTGGCCTCGGGATGCTCCTTGTCGCGGTGTCGGCCTGGCTAGCCCGGATAGGCCACGAAGGGCCCATGGAGCGGCCGGGGTAGCAGCGGCAGGGCATGGGCTGCCGCCAGCAGCAGGGCCCGCTTGGGCGAAGGCGCCGCGGCCACGGAGGCCCGCAGCCGCCCAAGCCCTGCTGCCCGCTCGCCATGGCGGATCAATTCCCGCCCGATGATCCAGGCATTTTCCGCCTCCGCACGGCGGCGCATCCGCGCCAGACCCGCTGGTCCGAGTCGCTCGGCGAGCAAGGGGTTGGCGTAGATGGCATCCATGGCCGGCGCAAAGGCGGCCGGGTCATGCGCCATGCGGCGATAGGCGCTGCCCTGCCGCTCGCGCACGAAGAGCACCGGCTCCGCATCCTCCACCGCGACGAAGGGACCCTGCAGGGCGAGGCGGATCCAGTATTCCCAGTCCTCGCCATAGCGGAGATGCGGCAGGAAAGGTCCGGCGGCGAGGATCGCCTCCCGCCGCAGCAGCAGATGGCCGCCATTGACGAAGAGGTTCTGCACCAGCAGCCGCTCCAGCAGGTCGCCGGAGAGAAGGGGGCCGAGCTTCAGCCGCAGCGGCTCATCGCCCGGCTTCGCCTCCTCCGCCATCACCGCATAGCCGCCATAGGCGCCGATCGCGGCCGGCATGGCCGCCAGCGCCACCAGCAGGCGCTCCAGCGCATCCGGTGCCAGCCAGTCATCGGCATCGAGGAACATCACCGCCCCGCCCCGGGCCTCCGCCATGGCGCGGCTGCGGGCGGCGGAGACGCCGGCATTCTCCTGACGGATCAGACGGATGCGCCGGTCCTCCCGTGCAGCCACCACCTCGGCCGTCCCATCGCGGGAGCCATCATCCACGACCAGCATCTCCCAGTCGGGGAAGCCCTGGGCGAGGACGCTATCGACCGTGGCGCCGATATAGCGGGCGACATCATAGGCCGGCGTCAGGATGGAGACGGCGGGGGCGGGGGTGGTGAGGTCGCGCATCATGGGTAACCCCTGCCACGCGGCATGGCAGGCGGGGCATCACGGCTGCGCGGATTCGCGGGCTTGTGTTGGCGAGCAGGGAGGTTCGCCCTCCCGGCCCGTCCTGTCAGACCCGATGCCGGCCTGGATTGGCCGGCCCGTCAGGCCGCGCGCAGCACCCGGCTGGCCACAGCGTCCAGCTTGGCCAACATCGCGGGGTCTCGCCGCTCGGGTGCGGTGATCAAGGCATGGTCCAGCGCCCGGTCGCAGCCGGCCGGGCAGGGGCCGCGGGCCTGCCCCAGTTTCGGCACCACGGACTTCACCAGCGCCCGCGCCTTGTCGGCATTGCCGAACAGGACCTTCACCACCTGATCGACGGTGACATGGTCATGGTCCGGGTGCCAGCAGTCGAAATCCGTCACCATGGCGACGGTCGCGTAGCAGAGCTCCGCCTCCCGGGCGAGCTTCGCCTCCGGCATGTTGGTCATGCCGATCACGCTGCAGCCCCAGCTTCGGTAGAGCTCGCTCTCGGCCTTGGTGCTGAATTGCGGGCCCTCCATGACGAGGTAGGTGCCGCCCCGCGTCACCGGCAGGTCGAGGCCGCGCGCCGCCGCCTCCAGCGCATCGCCGAGCCGCGGGCAGACTGGATGGGCGACCGAGACATGCGCCACGCAGCCAGTTCCGAAGAAGCTCTTCTCTCGGGCGAAGGTGCGGTCGATAAACTGGTCGACGATGACGAAGTGCCCGGGCGGCAGGTCCTCCCGCAGCGAGCCGACCGCGGAGAGGGACAGGATCTCGGTGACGCCGGACCGTTTCAGCGCATCGATATTGGCCCGGTAGTTCAGCGCCGAGGGCGGCGTCGGATGCCCCCGCCCGTGCCGCGGCAGGAACACGCAGCGCACGCCGGCAAGGCGACCGAACAGCAACTCGTCGGATGGCTCGCCCCAGGGTGTCTCCACCCGGCGCCACTCGCGCTCCTCCAGCCCGTCGATGTCATAGAGGCCGGAGCCGCCGATGAGGCCGATGACGGGTTCGATCAGGTCGGTCATGGGTGCATCTCCGAAAGATAGGCGGCTTTTGGGCCAGCGGCGCAGCGGGATCAACCGGCGGCGGTGGCCGCGCTGCAGCCGGCAGGCCATGGTGACGGCCGATACGCCGATAGGAGTCCCGGATGACCGCCCGCCTCGCCTGCCTTCTGCTCCTGCTCGGTGCCTGCAGCCCGACGACCACGCCGATCGAGAGCAGCCGCATCGAGCGGGGTACGGCTTTGCCGCCGCCGGGCCTTGACGCACCGGCTCGCTGAATTGCAAAGGGCCGCCCGAAGGCGGCCCCGTCTCGTTCCGGCGGCTGCGTTGGCCTTAGTGGACGTCGTGCCAGACCTTCCGCTTCACCGCATAGGCGAGGCCGCCGAGGATGGTGAGGAAGATGATGATCTTCACGCCCATCGCCTTCCGCTCCTCGAGCTCCGGCTCGGCGGCCCAGGTCAGGAACTGGGTCACGTCGCGCACCATCTGCTCGACCGTCGCCTTGGTGCCGTCGTGGTACTCGACCTGCCCCTCGGAGTTGATCGGCTGCGGCATGGCGATCTGGTGGCCGGCGAAATACCTGTTGTAGTGCATGCCATCGGCCACCTGGACGCCGGGCGGCGGATCCTCGTAGCCGACCAGCAGGGCGTGGATGTAGTCCGCACCACCCTCACGGGCCTTGGTGATCACTGAAAGGTCCGGAGGATAGGCACCGTTATTGGCCGAACGCGCGGCCTGCTCATTGGCGAATGGGCTCTTGAACCGGTCGGAGGCGCGGCCTGGCCGCTCCACCATCTGGCCCTCGTCATTCGGCCCGTCCATCACCTGCACCGTCGCGGCAATGCCCGCCACTTCGGCCTCGGACAGGCCAAGCTGCCGCAGGTTGCGGTAGGAGAGCAAATGCATCGAATGGCAGGAGGCGCAGACTTCCTTGTAGACCTGGAAGCCGCGCTGCGCCGAGGCGCGGTCGAAATGCCCGAACAGCCCGTCGAAGGAGAAGCGGGTGTCCGGCAGGCTGACCCCTTCGCCGGCGGCGAGGGCGGGGGTCGCCCCCGCCATCAGCCCGAGGCCAAGGACCAGTGCCCGGAGGCTACGGAAACCGGACATCAGGCCTTCTCCATCGGCTTGCTCATGGCGCCGGCCGGCAGCGGCCCACCGCCACGCAGCACCGGGCGGGCGATGCTCTCGGGCAGCGGCAGCGGCCGCTCCAACCGCCCGAGCAGCGGCAGGATCACCAGGAAGTACAGGAAGTAATAGGCCGTGGCGACCCGGGCGATGGTGACGAAGGGCTCCTCCGGCGGCTTGCCACCGACATAGAGCAGCACCAGGAAGCAGAGGCACCACACCGCGAAGAAGGGCCGCGCCAGCGGACGGAACCGCATGGAACGCACCGGAGAGGTGTCGAGCCAGGGCAGCACGAAGAGGATGGCGATCGAGCCGAACATCAGCAGCACGCCGCCGAGCTTGTCCGGCACCGCGCGCAGGATCGCGTAGAAGGGCAGGAAGTACCATTCCGGCACGATATGGGGCGGCGTCACCAGCGGGTTGGCGGGGATGTAGTTGTCCGCATGGCCCAGAAGGTTCGGGAAGAAGAACACCAGCACCGCGAAGACGATGAAGTAGACGACGAGGCCGACGCTGTCCTTCGCCGTGTAGTAGGGGTGGAACGGAACGGTGTCCTGCGGACCCTTCGGGTCGATCCCGAGCGGGTTGTTCGAGCCGGTGATGTGCAGCGCTGCCACATGCAGGAAGACGACGCCGAAGATCACGAAGGGCATCAGGTAGTGCAGGCTGAAGAAGCGGTTGAGCGTCGGGTTGTCGACGCTGAACCCGCCCCAGAGCCAGGTCACGATGCTCTCGCCGACCAGCGGGAAGGCGCTGAACAGGTTGGTGATGACGGTCGCGCCCCAGAAGGACATCTGGCCCCAGGGCAGCACGTAACCCATGAAGGCCGTCGCCATCATCAGCAGGAAGATGACCACCCCGATCATCCACAGCAGCTCGCGCGGCGCCTTATAGGAGCCGTAGTAGAGCCCGCGGAAGATGTGGATGTAGACGACGATGAAGAACATCGAGGCGCCGTTGGCATGCGCGTAGCGCAGCAGCCAGCCGTAATTCACGTCCCGCATGATGCGTTCGACGCTGTCGAAGGCCATGCCGGTATGCGCCGTGTAGTTCATCGCCAGGAAGATGCCGGTGGCGATCATGATCACGAGGTTGACCATGGCCAGCGCGCCGAAATTCCAGAAGTAGTTGAAGTTACGGGGCGTGGGGAACGTCCCGTACTCCTTCTGCATCATGGTGAAGACGGGCAGGCGGGCATCGACCCAGCGGATGACCGGGTTCTGGAAGTCGCTCTTGTGAAGGCCAGTGGCCATGGGTGGGCTCCTCAGCCGATCCGGATCTGCGTATCGGAGGTGAAGGCGTAACTCGGGACAGGCAGGTTGGTCGGCGCCGGCCCTTGCCGGATGCGGCCCGAGGTGTCGTAGGCGCTGCCGTGGCACGGGCAGAACCAGCCGCCGAAGGGGCCGCGCTCATCGGTGGGTTTTTGCCCGAGCGGGATGCATCCCAGATGGGTGCAAATGCCGATCACGACCAGCCACTGGTCCTTCTTGACCCGCTCCTGATCCGCCTGCGGATCACGCAGCTCGGAGAGCGGCGTGGCTCGGGCGGACTTGATCTCCTCCTCGGTGCGGCTCCGCACGAAGACCGGCTTGCCGCGCCAGACCACCGTGATGGCGGAGCCGGCCGCGATCGGCTTCAGGTCGATATCGGTGGTGGAGACCGCCAGCGTGTCGCGCGCTGGGTTCATCGAGCTGATGAAGGGCCAGGCGATCGCGCCGACGCCGACCGCCGCGAAGGAACCCGCCACGAGTTGCAGGAAATCCCGGCGGGTCTCGCCATCCTGCGGCGCCGGTTGCGCCATGCTATCGGCCATGCCTCATCGTCCCTGATCTCGGCCCTCGCCTGCTCCCGGGGCGGGAGGGGAGGGCCGAATGCGATTGCCGCGGCCGGGTCGGACAGGATCCGCCAAGCATGGATCGTGCCCCCTGACGCGCTGCGCCGCATATAAAGGTACGCTATGCAGGGTGGCAATCCGCTGGTCGGGCAATCATCCGGCTATTGTTTCGCCCCGTCGGCGCCAAGGAGAGGAAATCGGTGACCGAGACCATGCCCCCGGGCCAGGACCCTGCCGCGCATCGCCTGGCCGAGCCTGCCCGCCTCTGGTTCGAGAGCCTGCGCGACCGCATCTGCGCCGCTTTCGAATCGATTGAGCGGGAATGCGACACCGGCCCCCATGCCGGCCTGCCCCCCGGCCGCTTCGACCGCACCGCCTGGACGCGTGAGGGCGGCGGCGGCGGTGTCATGTCGGTCATGAAGGGGAGGGTCTTCGAGAAGGTTGGGGTGAACTGCTCGACCGTCCACGGGGAATTCTCCCCCGAATTCCGCAAGCAGATCCCGGGCGCCGAGGAGGACCCACGCTTCTTCGCGACCGGCATCTCGCTCGTCGCCCATATGCGGAACCCGCGCGTCCCGGCCGCTCATATGAATACCCGGTTCCTTTCGACGTCCCGCGCCTGGTTCGGCGGCGGAGGGGACATTACCCCGATGGCACTCGATGCGCCGGAGTCGCAGGAGGACGCCGCCCGCTTCCATGCCGCCTACAAGGCCGCCTGCGACCGCCACGACCCGGACTGGTATCCGCGCTTCAAGCAGTGGTGCGACGAGTACTTCTGGCTGCCGCACCGGGGCGAGGCACGGGGGCTCGGCGGCATCTTCTTCGACTGGCTCGGCGACCGTACCCCTGGCCATGGGGCCGATGCCGATTTCGAATTCGTCAAGGATGTCGGCCTCGCCTTCCTGGAGAGCTATCCGGCGATCATCCGGCACCGGATGCGGGAGGCCTGGACGCCCGCCGAGCGCGAGCACCAGCTCATCCGCCGCGGCCGCTATGTGGAATTCAACCTTCTGCACGACCGCGGCACGCTGTTCGGGCTGAAGACCGGCGGCAATGTCGAGGCCATCCTGATGTCCCTGCCGCCCGAGGCGAAGTGGCCCTGACGGTTGGGGCGGCGTAACCCCGGCCATCGGGCCGGGCGGCGCAATGACGTAACGGCGGCAGTCTCAGCAGCATGGCTTCGCTGCCCCTGCCGGCCCGGATGCCCAGGAAACTCACGCATTTCCCTGGCAGTGCCTGCACAGTCCGCCATGTCCCTGGCGCCTTTGCAGTAGGGATCGTGACCCATGATCGAATTGACCATCAACGGCACGAGCCATCAGGTCGATGCCGAGGACGATACCCCGCTGCTCTGGGTGCTGCGGGACAGCCTCGGCTGGACTGGCACCAAATACGGCTGCGGCATCGCTCAATGCGGCGCCTGCACCGTGCTGGTGGATGGGCAGGCTACCCGCTCCTGCCAGCTGCCGGTCGATGCGGCGGGTGCGTAGCCTGCCGCTGAGCAAGGCGCAGCTCGGCCAGGCCTGAGGCCCGGCTCACAAAGCCGGCGGCCGGGCGTTGTCCGGCCGCCGGCTTCGGTCCAGGCTGGGCGGCAAAGCAGCAGGAGACGCCCGATGCGCGCAGTCTGGTATGACCGGCAAGGCCCGGCCGGCGAAGTCCTCACCTATGGCGAACTGCCGACGCCGAGCCCCGGGCCCGGCGAGGTCCTCGTCCGCCTCGCCACCTCCGGCGTGAACCCGTCCGACTGGAAGAGCCGCAGCGGCAAGGGGCGGCCGATGGCCTTCCCCCGCGTCATCCCGCACAGCGATGGCGCCGGCCATGTCGAGGCCGTGGGCGAGGGGGTGCCGCGCCAGCGCATCGGCCAGCGCGTCTGGATCTGGAACGGCCAGTGGAAGCGCCCCTTCGGCACGGCGGCGGAATACATCGCCCTGCCTTCCGAGCAGGCGGTGACGCTGCCGGAGACCACCAATTTCGCCGAGGGTGCTTGCCTCGGCATCCCGGCGCTGACCGCGCTGCACGCTGTGCTGACCGATGGCGGTGTCACCGGCCAGCGCGTATTGGTCACCGGCGGGGCGGGCTCGGTCGGGCACTACGCCATCCAATTCGCCCGGCTGCTGGGCGCGGCGCAGGTCCTCACCACGGTCAGCGGCGAGGCCAAGGCGGCCCATGCCATGACGGCCGGCGCCGATCATGCCATCAACTACCGGACCGAGGATGTCGCCGACCGTGTGATGGCGCTGACCGGCGGAACGGGCGTTGACCGGGTGGTGGATGTCGATGTCACGAGCAGCGCCCCGTTGCTGCCGCGGCTGATGGCGCCGGGCGGGGTCTGCGCCGCCTATGGCGCGAACGGCCCGGAGGCCACCGTCACCTTCGGCGCCGCCATCATGAGGGGCATCGCCCTCCGCTTCTTCATCGTCTACGAGCTCACCCCGGCGCAGCGGTCCATCGCCATCGGTGCGCTCATGCCCTGGCTGGAGCGGGAGATGCTCCGCCATGCGGTCGCCGCCCATGCGCCACTGGCCGATTGCGCCGCGGCGCAGGATGCGGTGGAGAAGGGCGCCTATATCGGCAACCTCGTCCTCGATTGCTGACCGGCCTCAGGCGCCCTCGGCCTGCGCCCTGAGGTCGCGGATGCGCGGATCCGCGGTGATGTCGAGGAGGTCGATCTCCTCCTCGATGACATGGAAGGCATCGTCGCCGATGGTGCCGCGGGACCGCAAATCGGAGAGCACCCGCCGCTGCGCCGCGACCGCCTGCCGCTGCAGCCCGGCCAGATCCTCCCCGCCGCCCTCGGCCGGCTTGAGCCGGGCGATGTATTCGCGCTCGAGCACCTCCACGGCCCGGCCCGGCGGGGCCTCGCGCAGCGCCGCGAGCGCCGCCTTGGCCGTTGCGGTGCGGGCCAGCGCCACCTCCCGCTCGACCCCGCCATCATCCGGCAGGCCGAGCCATTCGAGCAGCCAGCGCAGCGTCATCCCCTGCAGCACGAGCGTCACCAGCGTGACCGCGAAGGCTGTCAGCAGGATCAGGTCGCGGTATGGGAAACCCTCCGGCAGGGCCAGCGCCGCCGCCAGGGTGACGATGCCCCGCATGCCGCACCAGGCGATGACGAGGCCGCCCTTGAGGCTCGGCCTTTCACCCTTGCGCATCACCAGCCGTGCGACGCCGGCATAGCCCATCACCCAGGCGAAGCGCATGAGGATGACTACGGCGCAGGCCGCCAGGGCAAAGACGGCCTCCTCCCAATGCCCGCCATCCAGCCGGTCGAGGATGCCGCGCAGCTGCAGCCCGATCAGGATGAAGGCGAGGACGTTGAGGACGAAGACCGCCACCTCCCAGACCGCGTAGCTGGCGATCCGCTCCCGCCCGCTCATCCTGACCGGGGCGAAGCGGGCGATGGTCATGGCATAGGCGACCATGGTGATGATGGCCGAGACGCCAAGCCGCTCGGCCAGCAGCCAGACCGCGAAGGTACCGAGGAACTGGATCGGCACGGCAATGGCGATGTCCTGCCGGCTCACCTGCAGCCGGAACCAGAGCCGGGCCGCGGCAATGCCGAGCAGCGCGCCGCCACCACAGGTCAGCAGCAGCAGCGGCACCACCTCCCAACCGCTGAACGCACCACCCATGGCGGCGCCGACCGCGACGCGGAACAGCAGCAGTGCCGTCGCGTCGTTCAGCAGGCTCTCGCCCTCGAGGATCACCAGCACCCGGTGCGGCGGGCGGAGCTGGCGCAGCACGGCGGCGGCGGCCGAGGCATCCGGCGGGGCGACGATGGCGCCGAGGGCGATCGCCGCCGCCCAGGGCAGGCCCGGCTCCAGCCACCGCGCCACCCCGGCCACGGCGAAGGCGGTGCACAGCACGCAGATCAGCACCAGACCGGTTACCGGCAGCCAATTCGCCTTCAGGTCGCGTGGCGACGCGTCATAGGCCGCATCCAGCAGCACCGGTGCGACGAAGAGGGCAAGCGCCAGTTCCGGGTCGAGCGTGATCTGCGGCAGGCCGGGCACCAGAGCCCCGGCCGTCCCGGCGAGCGCCAGCAGGGCCGGGTAGGGTGCCTGCAGGCGCTTGGCCAGGATGGCGAGGAGAGCTCCGGCCAGCAGCAGGGCAATGACGGTTTCGAAGATCAGCATCCGGCACCTTTCGCGGAACCGCCAGCAGCGGCATCCTTGGGCCATACGAACATTGCCGGGAGAGAATCGCCATGATCCGCCGCCGCGCCCTTATCGCGGGAGCACCGAGCCTGCTCGCCGCCCCCGCCCTTGCCCAATCCGCCGGGGATTGGCCAAACCGGCCCGTCCGCGTCCTCATCCCCTGGCCGCCGGGTGGCTCGACCGATGTGCTGGCCCGTCTGCTCTGCGAGCAGCTCGGCACCAAGCTCGGCCAGAATTTCGTGCTGGAGAACCGCCCCGGTGCCGGCGGCAATATCGGCATGGAGGCGATCGCGAAAGCGACTCCCGATGGCTATACCCAGGGGCCGGCCACCATCGCCAATCTCTCGATCGCGCAATTCCTCTATTCGCGCCTGCCCTTCGACCCCGAGAAAGACTTCTCGGTCATCTCCATGCATTGGGAACTGCCGAATGTCCTGGTGGCCCCGGCGCAGTTCTGCCCGGCGAATACGGCCCAGGAATTCATCGCCTGGGCCCGCTCGCGGCCGAATGGCGTCTCCTATGGCAGCCCCGGCGTCGGCACCACGGCGCATCTCTGCGGCAGCATGTTCTGCGACCGGCAGAAGATCGATGGCCAGCATGTGCCCTTCCGCGGCGCGGCGCAGATCATCCCGGCCATGCTGGCGGGCGACCTGACCTTCGCCATCGACAACCTGGCCAGCTACATTCCGGTGATCCAGGAGGGGCGGATGAAGGCCTTCGCGGTGACGAGCCCGGAACGCTGGCCGTCGCTCCCGCAGATCCCGACCATGGGCCAGGCCGGCATCCCGGATTTCACCATCACGTCCTGGTGCGCCTGGGTCGGCCCAGCCGGCATGCCGCGGCCGATCATCGACAAGGTGAACGCCGCCATGAAGGAGATCGCGGCCGACCCCGCCATGCAGCGCCGCTTCGAGCAGACCGGCGCTCGTTGTGTCTGGAGTACGCCGGAGGATGCCTTGAAGCATGCCGCAAGCCAAAGGCCGATGCTGCAGGAGATGGTTCGCATCTCGGGCGCCAAGATGGACTGAGGCGGCGGCCGCCATCCACCCGCCCCCTTCGGGGCGGGTGGCAACTGGTCAGGACGGCTTTGGGTGTCGCGGGGGTGTGGGCGCTTCCGCTCGCCGACACCGCCGGAGTTTCGGCTGCGGGCCGTATGGGCCAAGCGCCGTGATGGCACCAGGGGCACCCGGTCGCAGGGGCATACAGGCCAAACGCCTTGCCCTGATGACGGCTGCCGAGGCCGCGCTTGTCCTCCGGCCCGCCACCTAGCTCCCTATCTCAGCGATCCTGCTGGTAGCCCTGGTGGGTGGTGTTCTGCTTGATGTCGCCCTGGCGGCCTTGCTCGGCAAGGTTGCGGTCCCGGCTGGATTTCGTCGCCTCGGCCTGCTGGGCACTCAGGTCGCCCTCGGAGCTGCTGCCGCCTGGACCATGCGGGGTGCGGTTGGCCGGCGGCACGGGCGGCAGATGGGCCTTGGATGACATGGGATCCCCCATTCGCTGGTGGTGAACCGCCTCAACGCGGCCCCGGCGCAGGGCGTTCCGCCACCCACCCCTGGTAATCAGGCGCATGGCGCCGCATACCCCTGCCATGCTCACCCCCAGTACCACCCCGCTCTGGCTCAACAGCCTGTTCGTGGATCATGCCGTGCTCCGGCTGGGCTGGCGCAATTGGGGCGTGGTCGAGGCCGGGCGCCTCTACCGTTCCAACCACCCACTGCCCTGGCAGCTACGGGTCGCCAAGCGCCGCTTCGGCCTGCGGACCATCATCAACCTGCGCGGCGAGCGGGCCAATTGCGGCTCCGACCGGTTGGGCCGGGCGGCGGCGGCGGAGCTCGGCCTCACCCATATCGACGCAGCCTTCGAAAGCCGTGGCGCGCCGCACAAGGACCGCATCCTCCGCCTCGCCGAGATCTTCCGTACCATGCAGGAACCGGCGCTGATGCATTGCAAGTCGGGCGCCGACCGCACCGGCCTCGCGGCTGGGCTGTGGCTGCTGCTGCAGGGCCGCCCGCCGGCCGAAGCGCTGCGCCAGCTCTCGCTCCGGCACGGCCATGTTCGGCAGAGCCGCACCGGCATCCTCGACGCCTTCTTCCTCGCTTATGCTGCGGCCCATGCGCGCGAGGGCAAGCCCTTCCTCGACTGGCTTCGCGAGGATTACTCCGAACAGGCGCTGCGCGACGCCTTCCGGTCGCAAGGCTGGGCCGACCGGCTGGTGGACGGGATCCTGCGGCGGGAGTGAGCACGCGGAGCCAGCCGCATCATAGTGCCGTCATCCATAGCGCCTTAACGACTCCTTCACCGGAGTCTCATTAAGTCGTCTGCTCATTGCCATGATCTCGCCAAGCACCATCCCTCCCATCGCCAGCCGTGGCCCGGACTCATCATCCGCCCGCCTGGCCGATGGGCCACAGGCTGCGGTGGAAGGCCCGGTGCCGAGCGCTTGGCCCAATCCGAGCATGCGGATCGACCCATCCCTTGGCATCGTGGTGATGGAATTCCGTGACCGGTCCGGCAGCGTGGCGGCCACCTTGCCGACCGAACGCGAACTCGCTGCCTATCGCTCGGCCGCGCACCAAAGCCGGCCCGAGCCGGTGCGTGCGGTGCCGGCGGCACCAACCCCCGATGCTCCGCCCGCCCTGCACCGGGCTGACTGATTCCGCCCCCTCACGGCAGTCCGAATGTCAGCGTCATCGGGGATGCCTCGGCCTCGGCGCGGCTCGGCAGCCGCGTGGCCGCCACGGGCGGAAGGCCGAGTACCTCCTCCTCATGCCGCATCACCCGTCGCGCCAGCTTCAATGCCTGGTAGCAATCATCCGCCTCGGCGCAGACCAGGGCCTGGCGCAGCATTTCCCGCACGAGGGCGGAGGTCGTGGCCTGCTGGAAATCGCCGATCAGGGCGCGGGCCACCTGCAGGCCGCCGGCGCGTTCATCCTCCGTGCCGATATAGGCGGTCTGCAGGGCGAAATAGATCCGCCGGGCTGGCGTGGTGGCGGCCTCCGGCGCCATGATCTGCTTGCCGAACAGGAACCGTGCCTTGGCGGTCAGCTCGATTCTTGCGCGGTTGCGGAAACGGATCGGCGCGCCATTGACGACCATCATGTCGCCCTGCCGCAATTCGAGCACCAGCGTGGACATTCTTGTTCCTTTCGCCTCCGCGCCGCGGAGAGTTGGTGGATCGTCGCATGCGCCGCTTAACGCGGGCTGAAACCCGGGCGCCCTCTCATCCCGCAGGTCACCGCAGGTAGCTCACCAGGCTGAGGGTGCCGATCGTGCCGATGACGTTGTAGCTGGCCTCGAGCGCGGTCTTCGTCGCCTGCAACCGGGTGAGCACCTCCGCCATGTCCACTTCCTCGATCCCGGCGAGTTGCGCCTTCAGCGAGTCGTGCATCTCGGCGTGGCGAGACTGCAGGTTGGCCAGCTGCGCCTCCGTCTGGCCGAGCGCGCCTTGCTCATCGGCGAGCGCATTCGCCGCACTTTGCAAGCCGCCGCGAATGGTATCGGCCAGGGCACGGAAATCCTCGGGCGAGTTGGTCTGTGCGGGGGTGAGCGCAGCGATGCTCGCCAGCCCTCGCAGGAGGTCGCGCGCCCAGGAGCCGGTCGTCTCGCCTGCCGATCTCGCCGCGGCATTGCGGTTGGCGAAAAGCCCGACCGGCGTCGTCATGCCATCGGCTGCGACAATGCTGCGCCGTGGCTCCGTCCCGCCGCGCGAGGGGTCGGTGACGAAAGCGGAAAAGGGCGTGGTGCCGGCACTGTCGTCGAGCGCTGCCGCCTGGGTCGCCGCGCTGACTGCCGCAGCATTGCCCGGGCCGAGCGTGGCGATGGCGGCGGCAACCTGCGTCGCCATGCCGCCCGCCGGCAGCCCCTCCGGGTCGGGTAGTGGCGGATTGCTGAAGTCGCTGCCGCCGAAGAGGTATTCGCCGCCCTGCTGCGTATTCAGCAATTGGCCCACCTCGACCAGCGCCTGGCGCGCCTGGCTGGCGGCGAGCGGCAGCGTGTCCGGGCTGTTGGGGTCGAGCTTCACCGCGACCTTGTCGCCGAACTCCCGGGCGATCTCGGCCAGCCGGCCGAGCGCCTGCTGCGTCGCCTCGGTGCGCGACAGCGCCTGGCCGATCATGGTGCCATAGGTGTCGCGCCGGGCGATCTCGGCGCGCAGCGAGAGCGCGCGGGGCAACTGCGCTCCGAGGTCGCCCGGCAGTTCGGCCTTGAGGCCGGTGGCCTGCTGGCGCGCGAGGCTCGCCAGCCGCGCCCTGAGCACCGAGGTGTCGGTGTCGAGCCTCCCGAGGATGTCGATCCGTGCCATCGTCCGCCTCCGCCTCAGCGCACGCTGCCGAGCAGCGCCTCCCACATCGACTGCACGGTGCCGAGCACGCGGGCATTCGCGGCATAGGCATTCTGCAGCGTCACCATTCCGGCCATCTCGGCATCGATATCGACGCCCGAGGTGGCGGTGAAGCGGGTCTCGAGCGCGGCATGCAGGCTACTCGCTTGGCGCTTCGCCTCGGTCGCCGCGGCCCGGTCGCCAAGCTGGGCGGTGGTGACGCTGCTGGCGTAGTCGGCGATCGCCCCCGCCGGCACGAAGGGCGAGGCGAGGCTGCCATCCGGCCCGAGCCCGACGCTGGAGATCGTCGGCCAGGGATTGCCCGTGGCCGCTTCGCTGCCGAGCGCGTAGTTCAGCACCCGGTCGAGCAGAGTGGTGAAGCCGGCCGGGCCGCCGGGCGGATTGGGCAGGAAACCATCCGGCCCGCCAGGTGTCGGCGTCACCGCATGCGTGCCATTGCGCAGCAGGCTCGGATCGGCCGAGACTGCGGCACTCAGGCGGATCCGTCCGGCGAAGCCGATCTGTGTGCTGCCGGCATAGGCGAGGGTGGCATCCGGGACGGAGGCGCCATCGCTATCGGTGAAGAGGCGAAGGCCTTCCTGGTCGAAGCGGTTGGCGAGTGCCACCGCGACCAGATCCGTCTCCGCCTGGTAGCGCGGTAGGGTGCGGTCGCGCAGCGCGATATATTCGCCGAGCCGACCGCCTGCGAGCTGGCCGGTGATATCGATGCCGCCCAGCGTAACGCCGGGCAGTGTGCCGCCGGCGCCGTGATAGGAATCGGGCGAGACTGAGGCCGGACCGGTCGCCAGCACATCCCGCGCCGGGTCCAGCGGGAGGACGATGCCGCCGCGCGCGACGAGCAGCAAATGGCCACCGGGCTTGCGGGTGGCCTGGACCTTGATGCTCTCGGCAAGGGTGGCGATGGCCTGGTCACGCTGATCCTCGAGCCCGGCGGTGTCGCCGGCTGCCCCCGACTTGATCTGGATGGTGAGGCTGGCGATCTGCCGCAGCGCCGCATTGGCCGCGGTGACCTCGGCCAGAATGCCGTCCTGCGCCTGCTGGCGCGCTGCACCGATCGCGGCCGAGACCTCGTTCAACCGGCTGGCGATCGTCCCAGCCGCGCCCAGCGCCGCGCGCTGCTGCCCGGCATCGGCCGGTGACGCGCGAAGGCCGGTGAAGGCATTCGCCAGGGCCGCCACCGCATCGCCCAGCGTCGCACCGTCGCCGGCCGCGCCATGCGCCTGTTCGATGCCCTGCAGCAACTCCTCGCGCACGGTCGTGGCGGCGAGGGCGCCCCGGCTCTGGTCGAGCCGGCCAAGCAGCGCGGCATCGACCGCGCGCTGCGTCTCGCCGCTGCGCAGGCCGGCCGGCAATTCCTCCACCACCAGCGACTGCTGCGCGACCGTCTTGCGCGTATAGCCAGGCGTCTCCGCATTGGCGACGTTCTGCGACGCCTGCGAGAGGTTGCGCTGGACGGCGGCGAGACCGCTGCGCGCGATGCCGAGGGCGAGTTCGAGGCTCATGGCTCAGCCACCGCGCCTAGCGCCGCATATTGATGGTGTCCTGCAGCAGCTCGTCGGTCGCGGCAACGACCTTTGTATTGGCCGTATAGGCGCGCTGGGCGACGATCAGCTTGCTGAACTCGCTGGCGATATCGACATTCGACCGCTCGATCGAGCCGATGACGAGTTTGCCGACGCCGTTCGAGGCGGCATCCGTCACACGGGCCTCCCCCGAATCCGGCGTGCGCATGAAGGCCTGGCCGTCCAGCCGTTGCAGCTGCGCCGGGTCGTTGAAGGCGACGAGCGGGATGCGGGCGATGACGCGGCTCTGGCCGTTGTCGTAGTTGACCGCGACATCGCCATTGGCCCGCGTGCTGAGGCTGGAGAAGGCGCCCAGCGGCACGCCGTCCTGTGTCAGGTTGCGCACGCTGAAATCGGCCGAATACTGCGTGACGCCGAGCGACTTGCCGAACTGGCCGAGCGAGAGGCTGACGGTTTGAGGACCTTCGCCGAAATCGGCGGTGAAGGTGACGGCGGCCGGGTCACCCTCGGCGCTGGTGGCGGGCTTCGTCAGGCCGGTGGCGATGCCGAAGGCGCCGATCGTGCCATCGGCCACCGCCGGCGAGGCGCCGTTGCCGAAATTCAGCTCGATGCTGCCGCGGGTCGCGCCGTTGATGTCGTCCGGCACATCGACCTGCATCGTCCAGTGATTGGTGAGGGTCGGCGTGAAGGTCAGGTTCACCGTATGAAGCCGGCCGAGGGAGTCGTAGAGCTGCGCCTGCGTCGTCACCGGCGAGTTCGGGATGGTGGCCGGCAGGTTGGCCGAGAGCTGGATTTCGCGCGTGGCGATCGGGTTGAAGACCTGCTGGTTCACGCGGATCGGCGCGATCGTCGTGCGGTCTGGATTGCCGCTTGGATCGACCGGCCAACCCTTCAGGTAGTAGCCCGAGCCGTTGGTGAGGTAGCCATCCGCATCGCGCGTGAAGTCGCCGGCGCGGCTGAAGAATTGCCGCTCATCGAAGACCGGCTGGCCGTTCACCGTGCCCTTGGCAAGAGCCACGCTGAAGAAGCCTTGCCCGCCGATCGCCAGTGCGAGCGGATCCTCCGACTGTTCGATCGTGCCCTGGACGGTGTTGGTATAGGAGGGCTTGGCGATCACCGCGCCCGGCAGGTTGATCGATTGGCTCGAGGAGGTGATGTAGGAGACGAAATTGGTGTCGACGCGCTTGTAGCCGACGGTCTGGCTGTTCGCGATGTTGTCCGAGATATTGCCGAGCGAGCGGCTTTGCGAGGTCAGGCCGCTGATGGCGGCGGTGAGCGAGCCGAAGAGGGACATGGGGCGGGCCTCCGTCATGCAGGGCTCGGCACCGCGGCGGAAGCGGTGGCCGGCCCTCGTCGCGCCGGTATCGCAGGGTCTGTGCCAAGCCCTGGCGCATCCTGCCCTGCCGCTTCTGCCGTCCGGCCGGCAGGCTTTGCCGGGGCGGGGGCCGGGCTTGCCGGTGCCGCATGCCCCCGGGCTGGCCCATGCTTCGCAGCAGCGCGGTGCCGCTGGACCGGATCACCATGGACACCACCGCAAGCCTCCCGCCGATGACGGCGAGCCCGCCGATGACCGCAGCGCCCCGCGCACAGGAGGCTGGCGCGGAGGAATTCGCCGCCCTGCTGCTCCGCGCCTGCCAGGCCGTGGGCCCGGCGGCCGAGCCCGGCGGCGTGGACAGCCCCGCCGCTTCGCTCCCGGCCGGGACGCTGCCCGTATCCCGGATGCCCGGTCCTGGCGTGCCGCGATTGACCCTGCCCATGCCTGCCGGCGCGCCGGCTCCGATGGGCAGGGTATCGCCAACGCCAAACCCAGCCCCTATCCGCGGTGCCGCGCCCGCTCTGTCCCAACCCGTTGCCGAGGAGAAGGAGGCAGCCCTGACCGAGGCCGAACCGGCGACGGACCCGGTGATGCCGATGCCGGTCCTGCAAGAACAAGCGCCAGGGCCGGCACCCTTGCCATCTTTCGAGGCTCCGGTTGAAGGACCATCCCCAGCGGAGGGACCGGACACGCCCCGCAACGATATGCCAGAGCCCCGGTTCTGGCGCAGCAAAGCCGAGCACCTGCCGGAGGCCGGGCCCACATCGCTGCCGATGCCTGGCCCCTTGCCGGCTGCCGGCCCGTCCCTTTCCCCGCCCGCCTCGGGGCCGGAGCGGCACGGCCCGCCCCTGGCCAATTCGGCCGCACAAGCGCTGCTGCCACCCACGGCCGCCGCTGCCATGACCTCGGTCGCTCCCGGTACCGTCTCGCCGCCTGTCCCTCTCACCTCCGCCCTGCCACCTGCCGTCCCGACCGTGGCAGGACCGGACTCAGCCCGGCCGGTGTCGAATTCCGGTCGGCCGGTGCTCAGCGGTTCCGCCACCTCGCATCCAGCACGCGAGCGGCCGATGGCGATTGCCGCGACCTTCGGCCAGGCTATGGCGCAGGACAGGCTCGCGGCCGATGCTGCATCCGGCACTGAAGCCCTGCCCGACACTCCAGCGCCGACCTATGTGGAGCGACCTGTTGATCCTGCGCCCGTCCCCGCAGGACCTCGCCCTGTTGAGTTCCCTCCGGTGCGTCCCGCCATGTCCGAGGTGCTGCCTCCGGCAGGGTTCAGCCCGCCTCAGACAACTCCCCCGGCGGCGGCCGACACCCCGGCCCCCGCCATGCCCGCTGTCGGGCCGTCATCCGCCCCACCTCCGCCGCCGGCGCGGCAGGTGGCGCAGGTCACCATCGCCCTGGCCCTTGGCCAGGGGCAGGCGCCCCGCCTGACGGTAGCGCTCGAGCCTGAAAGCCTTGGCCGGGTGGAGATCCGCATCGAGCGCGGCGCCGAGGGCGAGGCCTCCGCCGTGCAGGTGCTTGCCGAGCGGCCGGAAACGCTCGCTCTCCTGCAGCGGGATGCGCGCGAACTCGATCGCGCCCTGGGGCAGGCCGGCGTCACCATCGCCGATGGCGCGCTGCAATTCGGCCTCTCGGGCGGCCAGCCGGAGCAGCGCCCCGGTCAGCAGCCGGGCCGCCGGGGGCCGGAGACGGGCCAGCGGGCCGGGCAGGGCAGCCTGGGCACTTCATTGGAATCCCCCGGAGCCCTCCGGCCCGCGACGGGCCTCGCCCTCACCCTACTCGACATCGCGGTTTGACGGAGCAGCATCGATGAGCGGCAGCATCCAGGGCAGCGGTGCCACGACCGGAACCGGCAGCGCCACCACCGGCAGCGGCACGAAGCCCACCGGCATCGCCGGGGATTTCAATACCTTCCTCACCCTGCTCACCACCCAGCTGAAAAATCAGGACCCAACCAAGGCAATGGACACCAACGAGATGACCAACCAGCTCGTCTCCTTCGCCACGGTCGAGCAGCAGATCGCCGTCAACACCAACCTCGCCAAGCTGATCGGCCTGCAACAGGGTGCCCAGCTCACCGCCGCTGCGCCGTTGATGGGCGAGCGGGTGGAGGTCGAGAGCGACCGCCTTTCCCTGCAAGGCGGCACGGCGACGCTGCGCCTGCCTGCGGCCGATACCGCGCAGCAGGCGGTGATCCGGGTGATGGATGCCGGCGGGCGCCTTCTGCGCGAAGCGACCGTGAAGCTCGGCGCCACGGCGCAGGAATGGGTCTGGGATGGCCGCAACATGGCCGGGCAGCGCCAGCCTGACGGCGCCTATCGGTTTGCCGTCGCCGGGCAGGATGCCGCCGGCGCCCCGCAGCCGGTGACGGCGACGGTAATCGGCGTGGCAACCGCAGCCAAGCGCCCTTCGGGTGGCGACCTCCAGCTCGAACTCGGCAAGCTCGCGGTCGGCTTCGATGCGGTGCGGGGGGTGGACGGGGGCTGAGGCCGCCGCCCGGTCAGCGCCGCGCGGCCGGCATCAACGGCGGCGCTTCCTCGGCGACCGGGGTGGCTGCCGGGCCGGGCGAAGCGGTGGGCGGCGGCGTGCTCATCGCATTGGCGACGACGGTACGGACGCCCGGCGCCGCCTGTTCCGCCGCGGCATAGGCGATATCGCCCCAGAGCCCGCGCAGCCGCCCGGTCGGCACCTCATTGATCTGCACGACGCGGCCCAGCTCCTCGCCATCCCGCCGGCTGACGATCCACTGGATCTCGACACGCTGCTGCCTCGGCGTGCCGCCCGGGGCGAGGACGACATCACCCTCCAGCGCATAGCTCGCACCATCCGCTGCGTCCTGAACGACGAAACCCTCATTGCCGAGGAATTCGCGCATCCGCGTGGCGAGCGCGGTGTTGCCGTCCCCCGTTGCGCCCTTTACCCCGGTGAAGCGAATGCGCGGCGGTCCGGCGGCCAGCGACTGCGGGTCAGTGGATTTGCGCGCGGCCTCCACCTGCAGCAGCAGCCGGCTCAGATTGGGCACCGCCTGGCTGGCGACCTCGGTGAAGAGTTCCGGCGTCGGCTCCGCCCAACGGATGATCGGCACGGGATTGCCCTGCGTTGCCGCCTGGACCTCGCCATCGGCATTCAGCAGGCGGAAGCGCGGCTGCACGGACTGACCCTGGCGTTCGGCAGCGATCTCGACCCGCCAGTCGAGCGGCAGCGGTGTCGGGGTGGCGATGGCCGGGACATCCTCGGCCTGCAGCGCGGTCGCCATCGCCTCCGCCAGGCCCTTCGCCGCCTCGTCGGTCATCAACGCCTCGCTCGGCGGCAGCACGGCGAGGCGGATGGCGAGCGGCACCGCCAGCCGCTGCGCCTGCGCGCCGGGGCGGCCGCGATAGGGCTGGGGCAGGTCGCCACAGCCTGCCAGCAACAACGGGAGGAGCAGCAGCAGCTTACAGAAGCGCACAGGCCACCATGATGGTGAGCAGGGTCAGGACGAAGAACTGGACCATGTAGGGCATGGCTCAGACCGTGATGCTGATGGCCGAGAGCTGATGGCCGATGGGCCCGCCCCCCGCCAGGGTTCGCCGCCGGTGGCTGAAGAAGGATGCCTCCTCCGCCAGCGTGTCCAGGCTGGCCGTCTCCACCCTGGCAATGCCGGCGGCCGAGAGCCGCGCCGCGCAGTAGCCGGGCAGGTCGAATTGCCAGCGATCCTCGCGCCGGCCCGGGGCGAAGTGCCGTGCATCGGACGGGTCGCGCGCCAGCACGGCATCGCGCAGGTCCGGCCCGACCTCGTAGCTTGCCTGGCCGATGCAGGGGCCGACTGCGGCCAGCATTCGCTGCGGCCGGGCGCCGAGCCCGGCCATGGCCGCGATCGTCGCCTCGATCACCCCATCCACCGCGCCGCGCCAGCCGGCATGGGCGGCACCGATCACGCCCGCCTCGGGGTCGGCGAAGAGCACCGGTGCGCAATCCGCGGTGACGATGCCGAGCGCGATACCCGGCCGGCGCGTCACCACCGCATCGGCGCGGGGGCCCTCGCCCTCGCGCCAGCCGGCCGCGTCCACCTCGGCGACGGCGATGCCATGCACCTGGGTCAGCCCGTGCAGCGCGGTGGCGGGCAGGCCGAGGGCATCGGCGGCGCGACGGCGGTTCTCGCGCACCCGCTCCCGGTCGTCCTGGCCGGAAAGCGAGCAATTGAGCGCCGCCCAGGGGCCTTCGGACACGCCGCCGCGGCGGGTGAAGAAGCCATGGCGCAGGCCTGTTGCCGCGGCGAGCGCGGGGGTGGTCAGGAATTCAGCGGAGTTCATGCTGGCTCGAAGCCCGGAGGAATAGCGAGCCCCGGATGACACAGGCCGAGCACCTTGAACAGCCGCCCCATCCCCTCCGGCGCCACCAGACGCTCCGCCCCCGAGAGGATCAGCCCGGCTGCCCGGGGGTTGGCCCGGGCGAGGATGGCCGCCCGGCTCATCAGCCCGAGCCGCTGGAGGAAGAGCCCCATCGGCAAGGGTCCATGCACCGCCGCCCCGGCGGATCGCGCTTCGGCGGCAAGGGCGGGGAATCGTACATGGGCGGTGATGTCGACGCTGCCCGGCCCGGCCAGCGGATCGGCCGGGCCATGGCGGGTCATGGCCTGGAGGCTGTCGCCGAATCCCTCCGCAGCCGGGCCGTAATCCAGGACCAGCGCCGCCCCGCCCTGCATCCTCAGGCGGCCGGCGAGATGATGGGCAATGGCGAGCGACGCCGCCGAGTATTCCTGGATGGCACCCTCCGGCGCCGTCTCGGGCAGGGGAGGGGCTGCCTCCACCGCGTGCTCGACGAAGCCGCCGTCCTGGACGAATCGCTCCCGCCAGCCGCCCTCGCGCCGGATGAATTGCCGGATCGGCAGCGCATCGAAGAATTCGTTGGCCAACAGAATGGTGGGCCCCGGTGGCACATCCTCCAGCCGGTCATGCCACTGCGTACCCGGCAGCCGCGCCGCCTGCGCGGCGCGGAGCGTGGGCGAGGTCTCGACCAGATGGACCTCCACCGCCGCCCGGAAGGCCGGCATCACCTCGCCGACCGCCCGCAGCGCATCCGCCATCAGCGTGCCGCGGCCGGGGCCGAGCTCCACCAGCCGGACCGGCGCCGGCGCGCCCATCATCTGCCAGGTAACCGCTGCCCACAGGCCGAGGCACTCGCCGAAGGCCTGGGAGATTTCCGGCGCCGTGGTGAAGTCGCCCGCCTGGCCGAACGGATCCCGCCCGGCGTAATAGGCCGAGGCGGCCCTCTCCATGAACCGATCGAGGCGTTCAGGCATGGCCTGCTTGTCGGATGACCGGTTCACGCCCCGTGCCTCCGGCCTTCCGTGATCAAGCGTGCTCAGGCCACCGCCTCCTGCCGCGGCTTCGCCCGCAGCATCAGCCAGCCGCCGACCAGGATCATTGGCACGGAGAGCAGCTGCCCCATCGTGGCGCCAGCGAAGAGGAAGCCGAGGAAGGCATCCGGCTGGCGGAAGAACTCGCCGATGAAGCGCGCCAGCCCGTAGCCGGCGAGGAAGGCCCCGGCGACGAAGCCGCGCCGTGCCCGGATTGCTGGCTGATGCACCAGCACCTGTAACAGGATGAAGAGCAGCAACCCCTCCATTCCCGCCTGGTAGAGCTGGCTCGGATGGCGCGGTTCCGGCCCGCCGGTCGGGAAGACCATGGCCCAGGGCACGTCGCTGACCCGGCCCCAGAGCTCCCCATTGATGAAATTGGCCAACCGGCCGAGGCAGAGGCCGATCGGCACCACCGCCGTCACCCGGTCCGCGAAGCCCAGCGGTTCCAGCCGTTCCTGCCGGCAGAACAGGAAGATCGCCACGATCACCCCGAGCGCCCCGCCATGGAAGCTCATGCCCCCCTCCCAGACCTTGAGGATGTCCAGGGGATGAGCGAGGTAGTGCTCCGGCCGGTAGAACAGCACATAGCCGAGCCTGCCGCCGAGGATGATGCCGAGCGTCGTCCAGGTGACGAAATCATCGATCTGCCGGCGGTCGGCGACGACGGGCGGCAGCGCCACCAGCCGCCGTGCCAGCCACCAGCCGCCGAGGATGCCGGCGATATAGGCGAGCGCGTACCAGCGGATGGCGAAGGGGCCGATCTGCACCAGGACCGGGTCGATGACCGGGAAGGGGATGGCGAAGAGCATCAGCGATACGGGTCCGCCTGGGTGAGGAAATCCTGCACGGTGCGGCGAACCCCTTCCTCGAGCGGCGTCATCTGCGCGTTGAAGCCCGCCGCGCGCAGCCGGTCCAGCGGCGCTTCCGTGAAGTACTGGTACTTGCCGCGGAGATCCGCCGGCATGTCGATGTAGCGGATATCGGCCGGCCGGCCGAGCGCGGCGAACATCGCGCCCACCAGGTCGCGGAAGCTCCGCGCCCGGCCGGAGCCGAGGTTGAAGAGCCCCGAGACATGCGGGTTGTCGAGCAGCCAGAGCATCACCGCGACGCAGTCGTCCACATGGACGAAGTCGCGCTGCTGCTCGCCATCGGGGATGCCCACGCGGTCGGAGCGGAACAGCGTCGCCGCCTCGCCCCCCATCACCTGCCCGAATTTGTGGAAGAGGACGCTCGCCATCCGGCCCTTATGCGCCTCGTTCGGGCCATAGACGTTGAAGAAGCGGAGGCCGGCCCATTGCGGCGGCGCCGGGCGGCCGCGCCGCAGCAGGTCCGCCACCCGCCGGTCGAAGGCGAGCTTCGACCAGCCATAGAGGTTGAGGGGGCGGAGCCGCGCCAGGGCCTCAGGCGAGGCATCATCCTCGAAGCCGAGGCTGCCATCGCCATAGGTCGCGGCGGAGGAGGCGTAGATGAAGGGAATGCCGCGTGCGGCGCAGCCTTCCCAAAGCCGGAGCGGAAGGGTGAGGTTGGTCGCCGCCACCAGGTCGCCATCCGTCGCCGTGGTGGCACTGATGGCGCCGAGATGCAGCACCGCGCGGAGCGGCGGCGCGGCCGCCCAGAACCGTTCCAGGTCCTCAGGCGGGAGGATGCCCGCGATCGGGTGCTTGGCGAGGTTGCGCCATTTATCGCCCCCCCGCAGGCGGTCCACCACCATCACCTCCGCCCCGCGGTCACAGAGCGCGGCGACGAGGTTGGAGCCGATGAAACCGGCCCCGCCGGTGACGAGATACATCGTCGCGACCCCCAATGGCCGGCACACCGCATGGTGGTGCCGGGCGGCGGGGGGTATAGGCCGCGTCAATGCAGGCTGTGAAGAGGAGCGGGTCCATGGACGAGACAGGTAGCGGGGGCCGGAAGCGCGGCGGGTTGTTCGACGATCTGGCCGGAGTGGCTGGCGGCGCCTTCTCCGCCCTGGCCGGGGTGCGGACCGAGGTCGAGGCGGCGGTGCGCAGCCAGATGGACCAGATGGTCCAGCGGCTGGAGCTGGTGAAGCGGGAGGAACTGGATGCGGCGATGGAACTCGCCCGCCGGGCCCGCGAGGCGCAGGAGGCGCTGGAAGCCCGCGTCGCGGCGCTGGAGGCCCGGCTCGCCGGTGGCGGCGTGCCCAGCGCTTCGGTGACGGAGCCACCGGTCACCAGCCCTCCGGCGGTCGAGTCCGGCGCCTCGGAAACGGCGGCCGCGGCTGAGGGTGAGCCGCCGCCGATCGAGGGCACGATGAAAAATCCGCCGCCGATCGGTGGCGGCTGAGCCGCCTCGCGGAGTTTCGTGCGGCAGCCGCAACGCTGCCGCAACCACTGGGCTTGCAGCCGCGTTTGGCTGCTGAGTAGTCTAGCCCTGGTGGTGCCGCAGAGCCGATTCACCCAAGATATCGGTGAGGCGGGACCACCATAGACAGTGAGGAGGTGCGCAATGTCTGGCCTGCTGGCCCTCGAGCGCGAACATGCGACCAACCCCCTCGATGTCCTCGAACAGATCGTCGCCGCCAATGAATGGGCCTTCGAGCGCCGCTCGGATGGCGAGATGGCGGCCGAGGCGCCGGGCAAGTGGTGCGATTACGGGCTGTATTTCTCCTGGTCGGCGGAGATCAGCGCCATGAGCTTCTCCTGCGCCTTCGACATGAAGGTGCCGCCGGAAAACCGGGGCAAGTTGTTCGAATTGCTGGCATTGGCCAACGAGAAGCTCTGGATCGGGCATTTCGGCCTTGAATCCGAGGAGGGGGTGCCGGTCTTCCGCCACTCCGTCCTGCTGCGCGGTGCCCCGGGGGCGAGCGCCGAGAGCCTCGAGGACATGGTCGATATCGCGCTCACTGAATGCGAGCGCTTCTTCCCGGCCTTCCAGTTCGTCCTCTGGGGCGGCAAGGCCCCGGCGGAGGCGCTTCAGGCTGCCATGCTGGACTGCGTCGGCGAGGCCTGACAGCCTCTCCCCCTTGATTCGCTGGGGGAGGACCGGATGAGCGCCGAAGCGCTGCCCCCGCTGCTGCTGGTCGGCTGCGGGAAGATGGGTGGGGCCATGCTGGCCGGCTGGCTGGAGAATGGCCTCACCGACGCGGTGGTGGTGGAGCCGCATGCTCCGGCTGCCGCCCCCTTCGCCGGCCGGGTGCGGGTGGTGGACAGCCCGGCTGCCATCCCCGCCGGCTTCCGCCCCGGCGCCGTGGTCCTGGCCATCAAGCCGCAGGAGGCGGCGGCGACCCTGCCGGCCTTCGCCTCGCTGGCCGGGCCCGATACGCTGTTCATCTCCATCATGGCCGGGCGCAGCACCGCCGGCATGCGGGCCTTGCTGGGCGAGGGCGCGCGGATCGTCCGCGCCATGCCGAACACCCCGGCCGCAGTGCGCAGGGGCTTCACCGTGGGCTTCGCCGGGCCGGGCGTGGATGCGGCGCAGCGAGCCCTGGCCGACCGGCTGCTCTCGGCCATCGGGGAGACCGCCTGGGTGGAGGAGGAGGGGCTGATCGACCCGGTCACCGCCGTTTCCGGCGGCGGCCCGGCCTATGTGTTCCTCCTCGCCGAGCTGATGGAGGCGGCAGCCATCGAGCAGGGCCTGCCGCCCAACCTCGCCCGGCGGATGGCGCGCGCCACGGTCGCCGGCTCCGGGGCGCTGCTGGCGGCGAGCGCGGAGGACAGCGCCCAGCTGCGGAAGAATGTCACCAGCCCCAAGGGCACCACCGAGCGGGCGCTCGCGGTGCTCATGGCAAGCGAGGCCTGGCCGGCGCTGATGTCCCGCGCCATCGCCGCCGCCACCGAGCGTTCGCGCGAACTGGGTGGGTGACCCCTATCCGAAACGGCGCGGCAACCCCACACTCTGCGGTCATGAGCGAGATGCAGGATACCGAGACGCGGCTGGTCGCGGGCCTCTGGCAGGTGGTTGCCACGCATGGCTGGGCGGGGCTGTCGATGCGGCGCGTGGCCACCGCCTCGGGCGTCGCCCCAGCCGAGATTCGCCGCCGCTGCCCGACGCCGCACCACCTGCTGCTGCTGCATGGGCGGCTGGTGGACCAGGCGGTGCTGGAGGGCATCCTCCCCGGCGCCGCGCCGGACGACAATACGCCGCGCGACCGCGTCTTCGACGTGATGATGCGACGGGTCGACGCGCTGCAGCCGCACCGCGCCGGCATCCTCCGCTTCCTCGACGACCTGAAGGGCGATCCGCTGCTGGCCCTCGCCCTGCTGGCTGCCCTGCCTGGCTCCATGGCCTGGATGCTGGAGGCGGCCGGGCTCGGCGCCGGTGGGCTGGCGGGACTCGCCCGCGCCAAGGGGCTGACTGCGGTCTGGCTCGCCACGCTGCGCGCCTGGGCCGGGGATGAGAGCGCCGATCTCGGTGCGACCATGGCGGCGCTCGATCGTGCGCTCGATCGCGCCGAACAGGTCGCTCGTGCGTTGCGTCTGGAGCCGGGCGAGACGGCGGCCGACTGATTCGGGCCGGTGCCTCGCATTTTGACCGGCATCGGGGCGGGGCCTAGGCTCCGTCCCGCCAAAACAGGGCGGAGGATGCAATGGCAGACCCGATGGGCTTCAAGCCGGAAACCGATATTATGCGGATGCTGGCGGATTTCCGCCTGCCCGGCATGCCGGACATGGAGGCGCTCGCCGCCGCGCAGCGCCGCAACCTCGAGGCGCTCTCGGCCGCCAACCGGGTAGCGCTGGAAGGCGCCCAGGCGGTGGCGCGGCGGCATATGGAAATCCTGCAATCCGCCATGTCGGAGATGACCGACGCGGTGAAGACCATGTCGACGCAGGACAGCCCGCAGGCCAAGGCCGCCCGCCAGGCGGAGTTGCTGAAGACCGCCTATGAGAAGGCGGTTGCCAATATGCGGGAGGTGGCCGACCTCATTCAGAAGTCGAACACCGAGGCGCTGGGCCTGCTCAACAACCGCTTCACCGAGGCGATGGACGAGGTGAAGACGCTGGTGGCGAAGCAGGGCTGAGGCTCCTGGACCACCGTCAGGCCCGGGTCGCCATGGCGATCGCCGGGGCCTGGCGGGGTGCGGCGGGCCGGCCTGCCGCACCGTAGGCGCCGCTGCCGCTTCGCGGCAAGGCGGCCCCGGCGATGGTTTCGATCACCCGGGACTGGATGGCGATGGCCCGCTCCAGCAGCCTCCGGTTCTCCTCGCCGAGCTGTTGCAGCCGAACGGTGAGGTCGGAGGCGCTGGTGCGCTGTGCGCCCTCGGCCCTCGCCCCTACTTTCCGCGTTGTGGCGAAGGCGGCGGCGAAGGCATCCGCCGCCTGCATCTTGGCGGTAGCGAGGCCCGCCGCGCGGGGCAGGTCGAGCGCCGCCAGGGCCTCGTTTTCCGCCCGTAGCGCCTCGGCCAGGCGCTGGCCGGCGGCCAGCAGGGCATCCATCATCGTCCTTGCTCCTCACCTGTCGCGCCGGCTGACTGCCAGCGCAGCATTTCCCGCAGCACCGCATCGCCGAGGCCGAGCCCATGGCCGGAGCGGCTTGCGGCGTTGGCCATTTCGCTGACCAGCATCGGCTGCCATTGCGCCTCGGCCATGCCGCCGCCGAAGCGGCCCTGCGGCAGGGTGTCGAAGACCGGCTGCAGCAACTGGCCGAGTGCCTGGGCCTCGAAGGCCTGGGCGGCGCGGCGGAGCGCCGGTGGCGCGGCGCGCAGGGACTCGACCTGCATCAGCGCAGTTCCATCTCGGCCTGCAGCGCGCCGGCCGCCTTGACCGATTGCAGGATGGTGATGAGGTCGCGCGGCCCGACGCCGAGCGCATTCAGCCCCCGCACCAGCTCCTGCAGCGAGACGCCGCCGCGCAACAGGCCGACCCGCCGCTCCGACTGGTCGTCCACCTCGATCGAGGTGCGCGGCACCTCGCGCGTCTCGCCGCCGCTGAGCGGGGACGGCTGGCTCACCTGCGGCGTCTCGGTGATGCGGATGGTGAGGTTGCCCTGGGCGATGGCGACGGTGGAGACCCGCACATTGGCGCCCATGACGATGGTGCCGGAGGCCTCCTCGATCACCACCCGCGCCACCTGATCCGGCTCGACGCGGAGCTGCTCGATCTGGGCGAGGAAGCCGACCGGATCCCGGCCCCCCATGGCGAGCGCGACCGTTCGCGGGTCGGTGGCGATGGCGGTGGTGGCGCCGGTGCTCTGGTTGATGGCAGCGGCGACGCGGCGGGCGGTGGTCAGGTCCGGGTTGCGGAGAGAGAGGCGGATGCTCGGCCGGCCGGCGAGGCTGTAGGGGATCTCCCGCTCGACGATGGCGCCCGAGGCGATGCGGGCGCTGGTCGGCACGCCGCGCTGGATGCTGCCGGCGGCGCCCCGCGCGGCGACCGCACCGGTGGCGACGGCACCCTGCGCCACCGCATAGACCTCGCCATCGGCGCCGAGCAGGGGCGTCACCACCAGGGTACCACCCTGCAGGTTGGTGGCATCGCCGAGTGCCGAGACGGCGATGTCGATCCGGCTGCCGGGGCGGGCGAAGGCCGGCAGGTTGGCGGTGACCATGACCGCGGCGACGTTGCGGGTGTCGAGCCGTGCCTCGTTGTCGCGGGTGTTGACCCCGAGGCGCTCCAGCATGCCGATCAGGGATTGGCGGGTGAAGATGGCGGTGCGCAGCCGGTCCCCGGTGCCGGCGAGGCCGACCACGAGGCCATAGCCGACGAGTTGGTTGTCCCGCACTCCCTCGACATCGGTGATATCCTTGATCCGCACGGATTGCGCCACGGCCGGGCCGGCCGGCAGCCAGGACAACAGCCAGGCTGCGGCCAGCACGGCGGCCCAGGCGGTCTTCGCCCTTGCGAAATCTTTTTTGGCCACGCTGCACCTGTCGGTCACATCACCCCAGGCATCGCAATGGCCATGCCAGGTGCCGGGGGGGAGAGGGCCGGCAAGGCTTGCCGGGCAGGAGCACGGCCTTGCCGGGCCGTCGGCATAAGGGGGCAAGGGATGCAGGGTATCGACAGGCTGGGCGGGACGATGCGGGCCACGGCATCGCGCCGTGCCGCCCGCGGCGGGGCGGGTGGATTCCGCCTCGATGCGGGGGAGGCCGGAGCGCCGCATGAGGCGGTGGCGACGAGTGGAATCGCCCCGGCAGGCCTTGGTCTGCTGGCCTTGCAGGAGGCTGGTTCGGGTGTGGAGAGGGATGCGGCGGCGCAGCGCCGGGCGGTTGACATTCTCGAGGAACTGAATGCGCTGCAATGCGATATGCTCGGCGGCTCCCCTCTCGATCCGGCCCGGCTGCGCCGCCTACTGGATTCGGGTGAGGAGGGGGCTGACCCCGGTTTGCGGGAGGTGGTCCGCGGAGTGGTTTTGCGCGCCCAGGTGGAATTGATGCGCCGGGGGCTGTTGGAAGTTGCGTCGGTTGCGTGAAAACCGCGCCGGCTCAGCAATTTGCGTTGTCGCAACCCCTTGGCTTTCGCCAGGGCTGGCTTGTATGGTCCGGCCGCGTTCAGGGGCCGGGGCGGCGTGTCCAGGTCTCCAGCGGAATGGGGCCGTCCAGACATGCTGATCACCCTCCCGCCCGATTACCGTCCGACCGACGACGAAGAGTTCATGAGCCCGCGGCAGCAGGAGTATTTCCGGCAGAAGCTGCGGCGGTGGCGCCTGGATCTGCTGCGGGAGGCGGGGGATACCCTCGCCAGCCTCTCCGCCGGCGGCATCACGGAGGCCGACCTGACCGACCGGGCCAGCGTCGAGACCGACCGGGCCCTTGAGCTCCGCACCCGCGACCGGGCCCGCAAGCTGATCTCCAAGATCGATCAGGCGCTGGAGCGGATCGAGAACGGCACCTACGGCTATTGTGAGGAGACGGGTGAGCCCATCGGGCTCCGCCGGCTCGAGGCACGGCCGATCGCCACCCTGTCGATCGAGGCGCAGGAGCGCCACGAGCGCATGGAGCGGATCCACCGCGACGACTGACGAGGGGCGGTGGCTGGCCGCACGGCCCGCCACCCTCCGGCCTCGTGCCCGGCATGCCGCCCCCTGCATGCCGAGCGGAGGCCATTCCCCGGCCCGGTTGACAAGGGCCCTTCCCGCCGGGGAGGCTCGCGGCAACGCGGACCGGAGGAAACATATGCCCTGCATCGGGCGTCGCGCCCTGCTTGCCGCGGCCCTGGCGACGCCGGGCCTTGCCCGCGCCCAGGCCGCCTGGCCCGAACGCCCCATTCGCCTCGTCGTCCCGTTTCCGCCAGGTGGCTCCAACGATGTGGTGGCGCGGCCGCTGGCGGACCGGCTGCAGGCGCTGATCGGGCAGCCGGTGATCGTCGAGAACCGGGGCGGCGCCGGCGGCGCGATCGGCGCCGGGCAGGTGGCGCAGACGCCGGCCGATGGCCATACGCTGATGGTCACCTCCTCCTCCTTCGCCACCACGGCCGTGCTGCAGAAGACCCCCTGGGATGCCGAGGGCAGCTTCGATGCGGTGGCGCTGCTGGCTCGGGCGCCCTTCTTCATCATGGTCAATCCCGCCGTCCCCGCCCGCACCGTGGCGGAGCTGGTGGCGCTCGCGCGGTCGAAGCCGGGCGGGTTGGATTACGGCAGCTCCGGCGCGGGCGGGATCAACCACTTCATCTCGGAGTATTTCTGCCAGCAGGCCGGCATCCGGATGAACCACGTGCCCTATCGCGGCACCGCGCCGGCGGTGACGGACCTCGTCGCCGGCACCATCCCGCTGATGATCACGACCGTGGCGAGCGCCAACGCCGCCATCCGTGACGGCCGCGTCCGCGTCATCGCCGCGACGGCGCCGGGGGGCGGGTTGCCGCCGGAGGTGCCGGCGGTCACGACCGTGAAGGAGCAGGGCATCGATTACGAGGTGGCGATCTGGTGGGGGCTGCTGGCGCCGCGTGGCCTGGCGCCCGGCCTTCGCCTCGCCATCCACCGCGCGGTGAATGCGGCGCTCGGCGATGCCAACCTCGCCCGCATCTATGCCGCGGAGGGCGCCACGCCCTCGCCGGTCGGGCCGGAGGATTTCGCCGCCGTCCTGCATGCCGATCTCGCCCGCTGGCGGGACCTCGCCGCCCGCGCCGGGATCCGCGCCGAATGAGCCCCCATCGCCACAGCTTCGACCCTGCCGCGACCGGGGCCCTGCAGGGCCTCCGCGTGCTCGACCTCTCGCGCCTCGTCGCCGGCAACATGCTGACCAAGGTGCTGGCCGACCATGGTGCCGAGGTGGTGAAGCTCGAGCCGCCGGAGGGGGACACGCTGCGCGCCTGGCGCATCAAGGGAGTCTCGACGACCTGGAAGACGCTGAGCCGCAACAAGCTCTCGGTCTGCCTCGCGTTGCGCGACCCGGCGGCGATCGAGGTGGTGAAGCGCATGGCCGCCGAGGCCTCGATGCTGGTCGAGAGCTTCCGCCCCGGCGTGCTGGAGGCGATGGGCCTCGCGCCGGAGGTGCTGCTGGCGATCAACCCGCGCCTCGTCATCATCCGCATCAGCGGTTGGGGACAGGATGGGCCCTATCGGCACAAGCCGGGCTTCGGCACGCTGGTCGAGGGCTATGCCGGCTTCGCCGCGGTGAATGGCTTCGCCGACCGGGAGCCGGTGCTGCCGCCGATGTACATGGCCGATGGCTATGCCGGGCTCTATGGCGCGGCGACCGCGATGATCGCGCTGCGCCATGCCGAGGCGACCGGGCAGGGGCAGGTGATCGACCTCACGCTGTTCGACCCCATCCATGTGATGATGGAGCCGCAGCACGCGAACTGGCAGCTCACCGGCGAGCTCAAGCCGCGCACCGGCAGCCGCAGCACCAATGCCGTGCCGCGCAACGCCTACCAGACGCGGGATGGCGGCTGGGTCTGCCTCTCCGCCTCGACGCAAGGGATGACCGAGAAGCTGTTCCGCAGCATCGGGCGGGCCGACCTCATCGATGACCCGCGCTTCCGCACCAATGCCGACCGCGTGCGGCATGGCGAGGAGCTGGATGCGATCATCGCCGGCTATATCGCCGAGCGGAGCCTCGCCGAGACGCTGGCGCATTTCGATGCGGCCGGCGTCACCATCGGACCGATCATGGATGCGGCGATGCTGGCCGAGGATGACTATGTCGCTGCGCGCGAGGCGGTGATCGAGGTGCCGGACGAGGAGATGCCGGGCGGATGGCTGCCGATGCATGGCATGGTCCCGCGCCTCTCCGCGACCCCTGGCATCCTCGCCCGGCCCGCGCCGCGCCTCGGCGAGCACAATGAGGCGGTGCTCGGCCCGCTGCTCGGCGAGGCGGCGCTGGCGCGGCTGCGCGAGTCCGGGGTGGTGCGGGAGGGGTAACGCCCCGCTTCCGGAACCATCCGCCCTCCCGGCTGTTGTCCCGCCGAAGCGGGAGGTCTGGTCATGCGGCTCGGTGACGGACGGGAAAGCGGCAATATCGAGGATCGGCGCGGCAGCGGCGGTGGCGGCTTCCCGATCGGCGTCGCGGGCGGCGGGCTCGGTACGATCGCCCTGGTGCTAATGGCGCTGTTCTTCGGTGTCGATCCTTCGGTGATCCTCTCGGGCGGCGGCGGGCAGACGGATGCCCCTGTCGTGCGCCAGCAGGGCGCCCCGGTGACGGAGGGCGGCGAGCAGGACGGGGCACGCCGCTTCGTCTCGCAGGTGCTGGCTACGACCGAGGATGTCTGGACCGATGTCTTCCGCCGCGCCGGCAATACCTACCAGCCACCCAATCTCGTGCTCTACAGTGGCGGCACGCAATCGGCCTGCGGCTTCGCCCAGACTGCGACGGGGCCCTTCTATTGCCCGGGTGACCAGAAGGTCTATCTCGACCTCGCCTTCTTCCGCGACATGGAGCGCCAGCTCAACGCACCGGGCGACTTCGCCCGTGCCTATGTCATCGCCCATGAAGTCGGCCACCATGTGCAGAACCAGATCGGCGTGCTGCGCCGTGTCGATGGCGAGCGGCGCGGGATGGGCGAGGTGGAATCCAACGCGCTGCAGGTGCGAGTCGAGCTGCAGGCAGACTGCTTCGCCGGCGTCTGGGCCAACCGCACCCAGCAGATGCGCCGGGTGCTGGAGCCGGGCGATATCGAGGAAGGCATCAACGCCGCCGCCGCGGTCGGCGACGACCGGCTGCAGCGCCGCTCGCGTGGCACGGTGGTGCCCGAGAGCTTCACCCATGGCAGCTCGGCGCAGCGCGTGCAGTGGTTCCGTCGTGGCCTGGAGGCGGGCGACCCGCGCGCCTGCGACACATTCGGCGGGTAGCCGTCAGCGCGCCTGAGCCAAGGCTTTTCGAGTTGCAGGGAAGCGGCGTCATCCGTGTTGGACACGGATGACGCCGCTTCTGCGTTGGGCGCCGCAGCCCGTGCCCGCCGTCGAGGTTCGCGCTGCCGTCTGACCCGTGATGGGAACGCGATGGCGGCCTGCCCGTTAACGGTTGCAATGGCACGCCGCAAGCGAGCCATGGCCACCACACGGGAACACAGACAATGCGCACGACGATGATCCGCCTGGCGCTGCTCGGCGCTGTTGCTGCCATGCCGGCTTACGCCCAGACCTCGCCCGCTCCGACCGCGCCCGCACCGGGCTCGACCAATCGGGCCGCGCCCGCGCCGACCGCACCGACCGCGACCCCGGCCATGCCGGACCGCACCGGCGCCAATGCCCCGAGCGCCCGCAGCGAGAGCACGCCGCCTGCCGTCACCACGGACAACGGCACCCGCACCGCGACGACGCCGGCCGCCGGCGCCAACAGCTTCACCGAGGGCCAGGCGCGCAGCCGCATCGAGGCCGCCGGCTTCACCGGCCTGAACGATCTGCAGAAGGACGACCAGGGCATCTGGCGCGGCCGCGCGATGCGCAATGGCCAGCAGGTCTCCGTCTCTCTCGACTACCAGGGCAATGTGACGACGCGCTGAGCCTTCCCTCGCACCAAACAGGAGTACTGACCCATGGCGACACGTACCATCGCCCGACTCTTCGATAACTACTCCGACGCCGCTGCCGCCGTTCGTGACCTCGAGGCCGCCGGTTTTGCGCATGACGACATCAGCCTCGTCGCGCGTGGCGCCGAGGATGGCTCGACCACGACCCCGACCACCAGCACCACCGATGTCGGCGAGAACGGCCCGGGCCATACCGGCGCCTCCACCGGCACTGGCACGGGCGCGACGCTCGGCACGCTGGTCGGCGGCGGTGCCGGCCTGCTCGCCGGCATCGGCGCGTTGGCGATCCCGGGCCTCGGCCCCATCGTCGCCGCCGGCTGGCTGGTCGCGGCGCTGACCGGTGCCGGCGTGGGCGCTGCGGCGGGCGGCCTGCTCGGCGCGCTGACCCAGTCCGGCCTCGGCGAGGAACAGGCCGCGGTCTATGCCGAGGGCGTGCGCCGCGGCAGCAACCTCGTCACCGTGCGGGTGGATGAAGGCCGCGCGAGCGAGGCCGACTCCATCCTCTCGCGCCACAATGCGCAGGAGCTGGATTCGGCGACCGGTCGTTGGGACGAGAGCGGCTGGACTCGGCATGACAGCACCACCGCCGCGCCTGGCACGGCGACCGCCGGCATGACCACGCCGACGAGCGGCCTCGGCACCGCGGCTGGCATCGGCACCACCACCGCCGCTGGCCAGATGGGCACCCGCACGGATGCCGGCACCCGCACCGATGCGGCACTCGGCAGCAGCAGCCCCGATGGCACGCCAGGCAACCCGCCCGGCACCCAGGCGTCGCGTGGCTTCGACAAGGTGGCGGGCACCAATGTCAGCGGCGCCCATCCGGAGAACGAGGTGAAGACGACGCGGAATCCCGACCCGGCCGTGTAAGGCCAAGGCCAGGACCAACCGTGAGGATCAGGGGGCCCGTCGCGCGATGACCGCGACGGGCCCTCCGCCGTCCGGGCCCTGATGCTCGGCGCCGCCGCTGACGAAGATGTCGGTGCGGCCGACGGCCCCGGCAATGACGCCGCCGACCAGCGCACGGGCATGGCGCGTGGCGTTGATGTCGCTGTCATCCCACATGATGTGACGCTGGCCGCGGATGCGGCCGTTGGAGGACGGCTCCGCCTTGGCCAGCACGGCGATGAGGCGCTGGGCCGCCACTGGGGCCAGCTGGCCATGTTCGGTCGGCAGGCCGGCCGAGGCGAGGGCGCGGTGGATGGCGGGCAGGTCGATGGCGTCCTGCATCACCGCATGGGCGATGGCGAGGTCGCCGGCCCAGTCCGGGCTGTTGCCGAGGATGATGACCTCGCAGCGCTCCAGCTCGACGCCGGCGGAGGCGCTGGCGACGGCGGAATGCTTCGCCCAGTCCTGGCCGATCTCCTCCGGCGACACGCCGTCGATCTCCCCGAGCGCAAGCGCCACGCCGAGCGCCGAGGCGCCGCGGGAGAGGCCCATGGAGGCATAGGTGTCTCCGGTCGCCACGGTGGCGCCGCGGGCAGCGGCTGCCTCCATGCGCTCGCTGGTCAGCAGCGGGCATTTCACCTGGACGTAGTGGACATCCGAGGCGCCGGCGATGCCGGCCTCCGCCATGGCCGTGCGGACGGCGGCGGCCACGGCCTCCACCTGCGGCATCCGGCCGATCTCCTCCGGGGCGAAGTCACGGGTGAAGGCGGTGCCGATGGCCAGCGCACCGGCCGGATTCGCCACCTCTCCCGGCTCGACGGACAGGAGGAGGAAATGGGGCGACAGCCCGCCCTCGGTGCCGCCCGACATCACCATGGCGATCTGCGCGGCGGCCTCGGCGCCGATGCGGCGGGCGAGCATCATCTGCAGCGACTGCACCGCATAGGCGCGGGTGAAGTCGTTGACGCAGCCATTGCCCTCCGTCTTGCCGAGGATGGCGACCAGGTTCGCCGGGTCGAGCCGCCCGGCCTCGATAAGGGCCTCGATGGCCGCGGTGTCGCCGGGATGGCGCATGGGCAGGCGATGCAGGACGGCGCGGCGGGGTTTCGGCATCGGGGGGACTCCCGGCGAGAGGTTTCGGTGGCATCCTGGGCAGGACCGAGGAGACCTGCATGTACAGCACCATCACGCTCGCCGAGCGCGGCTATCGCTTCATCCCCGCCGTCTTCCAGTATTCCGGCGGTGTCGCGGCGCTGCCGGGCTGGCGGCTGGAGCGGGTGCGCTTCGCCGATCCGGTGCCGCTGGCGGCGGGCTTCGCGCGCATTGCGGACTATCTCAAGGGGCGCGGCCTGCCGCTGACCGCCTTCTGCGCCTGCGAGCTGCGCTCGCCCGCACCCTTCACCGATGCCGGCTTCCGCAGCTTCAACGAGGCCTATGCCGGCGTGCTCGGGGAATGGGGCGTGCTGACGGAGGGCCATAATCCGGTGGCGCGCAGCAATGTCTGCCCGGCGATCAGCCCGCCGGCCGAGCCGGGCTTCCATGCCTTCACCTTCGCGCTGCCCGATGCGGAGGCGGGGCCGAGCTTCGTCGCCGCCGGCAGCGGCGAGAGCCTCGAGGGCAAGGCGACCTATGCCGAGAGCACGGTCGCCTACCGGGACCTTTCGCCGGCCGGCATCCGTGCCAAGGCGGAGTATGTGCTGGGCGAGATGGAGCGGCGGATGGCGGCGCTCGACGCCACCTGGCAGGTGACGACGGGCGTGCAGGTCTACACCGTGCATGACATCCATCCCCTCCTCGGCGATGAGCTGGTGCGGCGCGGGGCGGCACGGCATGGCGTGACCTGGCAGCATTGCCGCCCGCCGGTGGTGGACCTGGAATACGAGATGGACTGCCGCGGGCTGCCGCTGGAGCGGGTGCTGCCGTAAGGGGCCGCTGCACTTCAATTCCGCTCAAACCGCCTCAACCGAAGTTCTGCAAGGCGTTGTAAAGGTTGGCTTTTCCTGGTGGATTTGAGGGTTTGAGCGATTGAGGCAGGGTCCCGCCAGAGCGCCGGACACAGCAAGGCCGTGGGCGGATATTCCTATAATCCGCCCGGCCAGCGAGGTCCAGCGGAAAGGCCTCAGGCGGCCTGGAGCCAGCCCTGGGCGCCGCGCCCCACCGCCTCGCCGACCAGCAGCAGCGCCGGCCCGCCGGTGACCCAGCCGGGAGCATCCCTGGCGATGCTGTCCAGCGTGCCGCGGAGCACGCGCTGCTGCGGCGTGCCGCCACGCTCGATCACGGCGGCGGGCATGGTGGGCGCCATGCCCTCGGCGACCAGGCCGTCGCGCAGCGGCGCCAGGGTGCTGATGCCCATATAGATCGCCAGCGTCTGGCCGGGCTGCACCAGGCCGCGGACATCGACGCCGCCGTCGCGCCGGTGGCCGGTGACGAAGGTGACGGCGCGGGCAGCGTCGCGGTGGGTCAGCGGGATGCCTGCCCCGGCGGCGCAGGCCAGCGCGGCGGTGACGCCGGGGACGACCTCGCAGGGGATGCCGGCGGCGGCCAGCGCCTCCGCCTCCTCGCCGCCACGGCCGAAGACGAGCGGGTCGCCGCCCTTGAGGCGGACGACGCGCCGGCCTTCATGGGCGAGGCGGATGAGGAGGGCGTTGATGTCCTCCTGCTTCATGCAGTGATTGGCCCGGGCCTTGCCGACGAAGATGCGCTCCGCGTCGCGGCGGGCCATCTCCAGCACCGCCTCGGTGCCCAGGCGGTCATGCACGATGACATCCGCCTCCCCGAGCAGGCGCAGCGCCCGGAGGGTCAGCAGGTCCGCCGCGCCCGGGCCGGCGCCGACGAGGTGGACCATGCCGCGCGGGCGGGTCTCGGCGGCATCGAGGGCGGTGGCGAAGGCGGAATCGGCCTCGGCCTCGCGGCCGGCGATGGCGAGGTCCGCGGGGAGGCCGCCGAGGGTGGCGTCGAGGAAGCGGCGGCGGGCGGCGAGGTCGGGCAGGCGCGCCCGCACGGCGGATTTGAAGCGCTCGGCCAGCGCCGCGACGCGGCCGAGGCCGGGTGGCAGCAGGGCCTCGATCTTCTGCCGGATCATGCGGGCGAGGACAGGGGCGGCGCCGCCCGAGGAGACGGCGATGGTGACCGGGGCGCGGTCGATGATCGCCGGCATCAGCGCGGTGCAGAGGGCGGGGCGGTCGACCACGTTCACCGGGATGCCGCGCGCGCGGCAGGCGGTGGCCAGCGCCTGGAGCTCGGACTCCGGCGCGTCGGCGCCGATGGCGAGGGCGCAGCCTTCGAGCAGGGCGGCGTCGAAGGACACGGCGAAGCGGATCTCGGCGCCGGCCTGGCGGAGGAGATCGGCCTTGCGTTCCGCCACCTCGCCCGCGCCGAGGACCAGCACCGGCCGGGCCTGGAGGTCAAGGAAGACGGGGAAATGCTGCATCAGGCGGGTTCCGGCACCGGCGTGGCGGCCAGCAGGGCGGCGATCTCGGGCCGGCAGGAGCCGCAGCCCGTACCCGCCTTCGTCGCCTCGCCGACCAGGGCGGGGGTGTTAGCACCTCGCGCGATGCTTGAGCAGATCACGGCTGCGGTGACGCCGTGGCAGACGCAGAGGGTGGGCGAGGGCGCGGGCCCATCGGCCGGGGTGCCGGCCAGCAGGGCGCGGCGGGCGGCGCTGCCGATGGCCGCCTCGGCGAAGAGGCCGGCGAGCCAGCCGCGCGGCGGCAGGCCGGCAGGATCGGGGGCGAGGAAGAGGCAGGCCAGCAGCCGGCCGTCCCGCACTAGCGCGGCGCGGTGGAGGCCGGCGGCGGGGTCCTCCAGCAGGACCCAGGCGGCATCGGGCTCCTCGACCAGGGCGCGGAGGCGGGCGAAGGCCTCGGCGGGCGCCTCCCCTCCGGCGAGCTCGTGGCGCCAGAGGCCGGGGCCCTCCGGGATGAGCGCGGTCCAGTCGGCGAGCTCGGCGCCGAGGCTGCGGCGGGCCAGGAGGAAGCCGTGCCATGCCATCGGCGCCGGGCCGAGGCGCACCGGGGTGTGCTTCAGCTCGGGCTGGCCGCTGACCGGGTCCACCGCCGGGTTGACCGAGATGTTGATGCGGGCGGCGGGGGCGAAACGCGCCGTCCAGTGCATGGGGACGAAGACGCCGCCGCGGGCGATGCCCGGATCATGGCGCAGGCGGAGGGTGGCGCTGCCCCAGGGGCTGTCGAGGCGGGCAAGGCTGCCATCCGGCAGCCCGGCCGCATCGGCAGGGTGGATGGCGGCGGTGGGTTCGGGGCTATGGGCCATGAGCCGTGGCACGGGGCCGGTGCGGGTCATGCTGTGCCACTGGTCGCGGAGGCGTCCGGTCAGCAGGGCAAGGGGGTACTCCGCGCTGGTGGCGTTCGCCGGCGGGCGGAAGGGCGTGGCGACGAAGCGGGCGGGTGGGGCGAGGCGGCCGCCCTGCTCGCCGCGGCGGGCAACGGGCCAGCGGGTCGGTGGCATCGCCGCGTAGTCCGCATCGGAGAGGTCGGCGAGGCCGGAGATGTCGAAGGCGCGGGCGGCGGGGCGGGCGAGGCCGGTGAGGGCGGCATGCTCGCGGAAGATCGCGGCCGGGCCGGACCAGGCGAAGGCCTCGCCCCAGCCGAGGCGGGCGGCGACCTGGGCGATGGCCCACCAATCCGGCCGGGCCTCGCCGGGGGCGGGGCGGAAGGCGCGCTGGCGGCTGATGACGCGCTCGCTGTTGGTCACCGTGCCGCTCTTCTCGCCCCAGCCGAGGGCGGGGAGGCGGATGCGGGCGAGGTCCACGGTGTCGCTCTCCCGCGTGCAGTCGGAGGCGACGAGGCAGGGGGTGCGGCGGAGGGCCTCGCGGACCCGGCCGGCATCGGGGAGGGAGATGGCGGGGTTGGTGGCCATCACCCAGAGGGCGCCGATGCGGCCCTCGCCGGCGGCGCGGAACAGGTCCACCGCCTTGAGGCCGGGGCCGGCGGCGAGGTTCGGCGCCTGCCAGTAGTCGCGCAGCGCGGCAGCCTCGGCGGGGACGGCCCAGTCGAGATGGCCGGCGAGGGTGTTGGCCAGCGCGCCGACCTCGCGGCCGCCCATCGCATTGGGCTGGCCGGTGATGCTGAAGGGGCCGGCGCCGGGCTGGCCGATATGGCCGGCGAGCAGGTGGCAGTTGATGATGGCGTTGGCCTTGTCCGTCCCCGCCGAGGATTGGTTGGCGCCCTGGCTGAACAGGGTGACGGTGCGGGGCGTCGTGGCGAACCAGTCGAGGAAGGTGGCGAGCGCGGCAGGGTCGAGGCCGGTGTCGCCGTCGGCCTGTGCCACAGCCTCGGCGAGGCCGGGGGCGGTGCTGCGGAAGCCCTGCGCGTGGAGGTGGCGGAGCAGGGTGTTGAAGAGGGCGACGTCGCAGCCGGGCGGGATGGGGAGGTGGAGGTCGGCGCCCTCGCAGGAGGCGGTGCGGCGGGGGTCGATCACCACCAGGCGCATGGCGGGGCGGGCGGCGCGGGCGGCCTGGAGGCGCTGGAACAGGATCGGATGGCACCAGGCGAGGTTGCTGCCGACCAGCACGACGAGATCGGCCAGTTCCAGATCCTCGTAGATGCCGGGGACGAGGTCCTCGCCGAAGGCGCGGCGGTGGCCGGCGACGGCCGAGGCCATGCAGAGGCGGGAGTTGCTGTCGATATTGCCGGTGCCGAGGAAGCCCTTCGCCAGCTTGTTGGCGGCGTAGTAATCCTCCGTGAGAAGCTGGCCGGAGACGTAGAGGGCGGTGCCTTGCGGGCCGCCTTCCGCGAGCGCGCGGCGGAAGCCTTCGGCCACGGCGTCGAGGGCGGCGTCCCAGCTGGCGCGCTTGCCATCCACCTCCGGGTGGAGGAGGCGGCCGGGCTGGTCGAGCGTTTCGCCCAATGCGGTGCCCTTGCTGCAGAGGCGGCCGCGATTGGCGGGATGCTCCGGGTCGCCCCGCAGGGTGCCATCGGCGGAGGCGAGGACGCCGCAGCCGACGCCGCAATAGGGGCAGGTGGTCCGTGTCTCGGCCATGGGAGGTGCGCCTGTCAGATGCGGGAAGGCTGGTGCCCTTTCGCGGCTTTGCCGCGGAAGGCGTGGCGAAGCTTCGAGCGTGAGCGGCGACCGGGGCCCCCGCGACGCCGCGTCAGCGGTGTCGTGGGGAACTAATAGACGTCGCGCTGGTAGCGGTGCTGGCGGGCCAGCGCCACGATCCAGTCGCGGGCCTGGTCGGCACTCATGCCGCCTTGCTGCATGGCGACCTGGCGGAGGGCGGTGTCGACATCCTTCGCCATGCGGGAGGCGTCGCCGCAGACATAGACATGCGCGCCGTCCTGCAGCCAGCGCCAGAGATCGGCGGCCGCCTCGCGCATGCGGTCCTGCACATAGACCTTCTGCACGCCGTCGCGCGACCAGGCGAGGGAGAGCGTCGTGAGCAGGCCCTCCTCGCGCCAGGCCTCGATCTCCGGGCGGAAGAGGAAGTCCGTCGCGCTGCGCTGGTCGCCGAAGAAGAGCCAGTTGCGGCCGCGGGCGCCGGTCGCCGCGCGGTGCTGGAGAAAGGCGCGGAAGGGGGCGATGCCGGTGCCCGGGCCGATCATGATGACCGGCGTCCCGGGGTTCTCGGGCAGGCGGAAGTGGCTGGGCTGGATATAGGCACGGAGCGGCTGGTCGGGCGAGGCGCGGAAGGCGAGGTGGCAGGAGGCGATGCCGTCGCGCAGCCGCCCACGGCGCTCGGCGCGGATGACGCCGACGCAGAGCTCGACCTTGCCGGGCGCGGCGAGCGGCGAGGAGGCGATGGAGTAGAGGCGGGGCTTCAGCACGGGGAGGGAGGCGATGAGGTCGGCGATGGGCGGGCGGGCGGAGGGGAAGGCCGTCAGCAGGTCGAGCAGGTCGGCCTCCTTCGGCTCGGCATCGTCGTCGCCGTCGGAGAGCTTGCGGAGCATCGCCGCTTCCTTCGGGTCGCGGGCGGCGCCGGCGAGGAGGTCCGTGGTGCGGTCGAGGGGACGGGCGATGTCGCGCTCGCGCAGCAGGACGGGGCGGAGGGCGGAGTCGGCGCCGAGGGCGTCCATCACCGCATCGACCAGGGCGGGGTCGTTCTCGGCCACCACGCCGAGGCTGTCGCCGGGCTGGTAGGCCAGGCCGCTGCCGGCGAGGTCGAGGACGACATGGCGGACATCCTTGGCCGAGGCGGGACCCGTCAGGCGCGTCGCGGCGAGGAAGCCGATGGGTTCGCCGATGGGGCCGGCGGGTTTGGGCGCCGCCACGGGTGCGGCGGGGGCGAGGATGGCGGCTTCGGACAGCAGCGCCTTCAGCGCCTTCGAGGTCGGCTTGCCGCCGGGGACGCAGAGGGAGGCGGAGGTCTCGGCGCCGGAGGCCAGGGCCTCGGCATAGGTCTGGCAGACATAGCCGCACTGGCCGCAATCGAGCTGGGCCATGGCGGCCATCAGGCGGCGGGGCTTCGGCTTGCCCTCGGCAAGGGCCATGCGCTCGGCGAGGTCGAGGGCGGGGTCGTGCCAGGGGAAGTCCTCCGCCTCCGGCACCGGCGTGGGGGAGGCGTTGGCCGGGGCTCCCTCGGCGCCGCCGTAGAGGCCGGCGAGGAAGCCGTTCAGCCAGGCGCGCTGGGCGGGGGTGAAGGGCGCACTCTCCGGGATCAGCGGCACGGGCGCGATGGGGGAGATGGCGTTCATGCGTCCTCCAGGACCCGCGCGGCGGCGAGGGCGGCGAGCGTCTCGTCGGATTGGCGGGCGGACCACAGGTGGAAACTCTCGGCCTCGCTGCGGCCGCGCTGCCAGGCCTGCAGCAGGCTCAGCACCACCGGGCCGAGCTCGTCATGGGCGACCTGCTTGCGGACCAGCCGGCCGATCCGCTGCTCCGGCCCGGAACCGCCTCCGACATGCAGGTCATAGCCCTCGATCATGTCCTCGCCGCGCTCCACCTTGGCGCCGAGCAGGCCGATATCGGCGATGTAGTGCTGGGCGCAGGAATGGTGGCAGCCGGTCAGGTGGATGTTGACCGGCGCGTCGAGGGCGATGCGGGGCTCGAGGAAGTCGGCGAGTTCCGCGGCGTGGCGCTTGGTGTTGGCGGCGGCGAATTTGCAGCCGGCATTGCCGGTGCAGGCGACGAGGCCGCCGCGGATGGCACTGGCCTGCCAGCCAAGGCCGAGCCGTGTCAGGCCGGACTGGATGGCGGGGATGCTGGCCTCGGGGATGTCGGAGATCAGCAGGTTCTGCCAGACGGTCAGGCGGATGGTGCCGCTGCCGTGGCGCTCGGCGAGGTCGGCGAGGCCGCGGAGCTGGGCAGTGGTGAGGCGGCCGAGCGGTGTCGTCACGCCGAGGTAGAAGAGGCCGGGCTGCCGCTGGGCATGGAGGCCGACATGGCCGTGCTTGGCCGGCATCACCGGCGGGTTGGTCGCGGCGAGGCGGGGGAGGGGCCTGCCGAGGCGGTCCTCGACGGCGCCGAGAAAGCCCTCCACGCCCATGCGGTCGAGGACGTATTTCAGCCGGGCCCTGGCGCGGTCGGTGCGGCAGCCCTCGGCGATGAAGACGCGGAGGATGGCGTCGCAGACCGGCACCACATCCTCCGGTGCGATGGCGGCGCCGGTCTCGCGGGCGAAGTCGCGATGGCCGGTGATGCCGCCGAGATTGAGGCGGAAGCGGATGCCCTCAGCCATCTCGATGGCGGTGAGCGCGATGTCGTTCGTCTCCTGCAGCACCTCGACAGCGCCGCCGCCGCTGAGGGAGATGTTGAATTTGCGCGGCAGGCCGAAGAGATCGCGGCTGTGCAGGATGTGGTGATGGAGGGCGCGGACCAGCGGGCGGGTGTCGATCAGCTCGGCGGCGTCGATGCCGGCGGTGGGTGAGGCGGTGATGTTGCGGATGTTGTCGGCGCCGGTGCCGCGCGGCAGCAGGCCGATATCGCCGAGGCGCATCACCACCTCGGGTCCCTTCGCGGCCGGGATCTCGCGGTATTGCAGGTTGGCGCGCGTCGTCACGTCGGCATAGCCGCCGGCGCAGTCCTCGGCGATGTCGGCGATGCCGCGGAGCTGCCAGGCCGAGAGGATGCCGCCCGGGATGCGGAGGCGGCACATGAAGGCGTCCTGCGCCGGGCCGACATAGAAGAGGCCGTGGTAGCGGCCGACGAAGTCCTCGATCGGCTTCGGGAAGCGGCCGGCGGCGGCGCGGGCGGTCAGCTCGTCCCAGCGGTCGAGCGGATGCTTCTCGCGCTTGGCCTGCTCCTGCGGGACGAGCTTGCCGCCGGCGGCGATGGCGCGGTCCTGGGCGGCGCGCAGCGCATCGGCGGGGGCGGTGCCCTCCGAGGCGGGGGCGAGGCTGCCGCGGCGGGCCTCGACGCCGGCCATGAAGCCTTTCAGGTATTCCTGCTGTTCGGGGTTGAAACCGGTATCGGGCATCAGGCGGCCTCCCGCACGAAGGCCGGACCCAAGGCGAGGGCCGACCGGAACCCCACCACGCTGCGGCGGGTGGTGATGAGATCGAGGTAGAAACCGGCATCCGCCGTGTCGCCGTAGAGCACGGCGCCGATCAGCCTGCCGTCGCGCAGCAGCAGGCGGCGGTAGCGCTCCTCCGCCTCGTCGCGGAGGGTGATGGATTCCGCATCCTCCGGGGCGATCTCGCCGGCGGACCAGACGGCGGTGCCGGAGACCTTCAGCGCGGCGGCATCGGCGCGCGGGGCCCAGGCGGCGGCCTCGCCGGCGATGGCGCGGGCGGCGACCTCGGCCTGCTCCAGGGCGGGGGCGACGAGGCCGATGCAGCGGCCGGCATGCTCGGCGCACTCGCCGATGGCGAAGACGGCCGGGTCGGCGGTGCGCATGGCGTCGTCCACCGTGATGGCGCGCCCGGTGGGCAGGCCGGACTCGCGGGCGAGGGCGATGTTGGGGCGGATGCCGACGGCCATCACTACCAGTTCCGCCGGGATGCGGGTGCCGTCGGCGAGCAGCACGGCGCGGGCGCGGTCCTCGCCCTCGATGGCGGTGGTGCTCGCCGGCATGGCGAAGCGGATGCCGCGCGTGCCGAGGCGTCTGGTGAGCAGGGCGCCGGCCGCGGGGTCGAGCTGGCGCTCCATCGGCCAGCCGACGGCGTGGACGACGGTGACCGTCATGCCGCGATGGGCGAGGCCGACGGCGGCCTCGAGCCCGAGCAGCCCGCCACCGATGACGACGGCGCGGCCGCCAGAGCGGGCGGCGCGGAGCATGGCGCGGACATCGTCCATGTCGCGGTAGAGGACGACGCCGGGCAGATCGGCGCCGGGGAAGGGCAGGCGGATGGCGGTGGAGCCGGTGGCCAGCACCAGCCGGTCATAGGGCAGGCGCTCGCCGCGCGCGGTGACGGCCTCGCCCGCGGCGCGGTCGAGGGCGGCGATGGGCGTCGCCGGGCGGTAGCGGATTCCGAGGGATTGCAGCATCGGCAGCGGGTGGGTGATGAGGTCCTCGATGGTCGCGTCGCCCGCCAGCAGCTTCGACAGCGCCACCCGGTCATAGGGCAGCGCGGCCTCGGCGCCGGCGAGGGTGACCTCCGCACCGGGCATCCGCTCGGCGAGCCGGACGGCGCAGCGCGCGCCGGCCGGGCCCGCACCGATGACGAGAACACGCATGGTGCTGGCCCTCAGGCTGCGGCGAGCGCCGGGTTGGCGTGGCGTGCGTGGAGGAATTCCAGCACCGAGGTCCGCGCCGCGACGAAGCGCGGGTCGGCGGCCAGCGCCAGCCGGTCGCGCGGGCGGGGCAGGTCGACCTCCAGGATCTCGCCGATGCGGGCATTGGGCCCGTTGGTCAGCATCACGATGCGGTCCGAGAGCAGCACGGCCTCGTCCACGTCATGGGTGATCATGACGACGGTGGTGCCGCGGGAGGCATGGATCTCCATCACCTGGTCCTGGAGATGGGCGCGGGTGAGGGCGTCGAGCGCACCGAAGGGCTCGTCCAGCAGCAGGACCTTGGGCTTCATCGAGAGGGCGCGGGCGATGCCGATGCGCTGCTTCATCCCGCCGGAGATCTCGGAGGGGCGCTTGTCCTTGGCCTGCGTCATGCGGACGAGGGCGAGGTTCTCCAGCACCCAGTCATGGCGCTCGGCGCGGGACATGGCCTTCGACAGGGTCTGGTCCACCGCGAGCTTGACGTTCTCGTAGCAGGTCAGCCAGGGCAGCAGGCTGTGGTTCTGGAAGACGACGGCGCGGTCGGGGCCGGGGCCCGCGATCTCGCGGCCTTCGAGCACCACGCCGCCGGCGGTCGCGGGCAGCAGGCCGGCGATGACGTTCAGCAGCGTCGACTTGCCACAGCCGCTATGGCCGATGACGGAGACGTATTCGCCGCGGGCGATCTGCAGGTCGATCTCGCGCAGCACGGGGACCGGCGCCTTGGGGAAGGCGACGGAGAGCTGGGAGATCTCGAGGAAGCGGTCCATCTGTCGTTCTCCCCTAGCTGGCCGAGGTGCCGCGGGTGGCGAAGCGGCCGGCGAGGGCCACGATGCGGTCGAGCGCGAAGCCGACCAGGCCGACATAGGTGAGGGCCACGATGATGTCGGAGAGGTTGGAGCTGTTCCAGGCATCCCAGATGAAGAAGCCGATGCCGACGCCGCCGATCAGCATCTCGGCGGCGATGATCGCCAGCCAGGAGAGGCCGATGCCGATCTTGAGGCCGGTGAAGATGTAGGGCGCGGCGGCGGGCAGCACGATCTTCCAGAAGAAGGCCGGGCCGCGCAGGCGGATGACGGCGGCGACGTTGCGGTAGTCCTGCGGGACATTCCTGACGCCGACCGCGGTATTGATGATGATCGGCCAGATCGAGGTGATGAAGATCACGAAGATCGCGCTCGGCTGGGCTTCCCGGAAGGCGGCGAGCGAGAGGGGCAGCCAGGCGAGCGGCGGCACCGTCCGCAGCACCTGGAAGATCGGGTCGAGCCCGCGCATGGCGAAGTCGGAGGTGCCAATCAGCAGCCCGACCAGGATGCCGGCGACAGCGGCGAGGGCGAAGCCGAGGGCGACGCGCTGGAGGCTTGCCAGCAGGTGCCAGAACAACCCCTTGTCGAGGCCGCCATTATCGAAGAACGGGTCGGTGATGAGGTCCCGCGCATCGGCCCAGACCTTGGTCGGCGGCGGCAGCGTGGCATTCGGGCCGCTGGCCGCGAATTGCCAGAGCGCGACCAGGGCGAGCACCACCAGCAGCGGCGGCAGCACCTGCGCCAGGATGGGGCGGAGGCGCGAGGCGCGGGGGAGGGCGGCGAAGGGCTCGGGCGTGGAGATGGCGGCCGGCGCAGCGGCCGGCTTCGGGGCCAGCATGTTCATCGGTCAGGCTCCGGCGAGTTTCTTGATGGAGAGGGAGGCGAGATAGGCGGCGGGGTTCTCCGGGTCGAAGACCTTGCCGTCGAAGAAGGTCTCGCGGCCGCGGCTGGTGCCGCCCGGCATCTCGCCGGCGGGGACGCCGGCGCGCTCGGCGGCGGCGCGCCAGAGACCTTCGCGGTTCACCTGGGCGATGAGCGCCTTCGTGTCGGTGGATTCGGGGAGGACGCCCCAGCGGATGTCCTCGGTGAGGAACCAGAGCTCATGCGAGGGGAAGGGGTAGCTGGCATGGTCGCGCCAGAACTTCATCAGCAGGGGCGAGCCCTCGACCTTGCGGCCATCGCCGTAATCGATGTTGCCGAGGGAGCGCTGGAGGATGTCGGTGACCGGCACGTTGAACCAGGCGCGGCGGCCGATGATGCTGCACATCTCCTGCTTGTTCGCCGCCGCGTCGCACCAGCGCTGCGCCTCGATGACGGCGGCGGTCAGCGCCACGGCGGCGTTCGGGTTGCGCTCCGCCCAGTCGGCGCGGAGGCCGAGGGACTTCTCCGGGTGGTCGCGCCACAGCTCGCCGGTGACGGCGGCGGTGAAGCCGATCTTCTGGTTGACGAGCTGGTCGTTCCAGGGCTCGCCGACGCAGAAGGCGTCCATGGTGCCGACCTTCATGTTGGCGACCATCTGCGGCGGCGGGACGACGATGGTCTGCACCTCCCGGTCCGGGTCGATGCCGCCGGCGGCCAGCCAGTAGCGGATCCAGAGGTCATGCGTGCCGCCGCGGAAGGTCATGGCGACCTTGCTCTCCTGCGTCAGCGCGCGCTTGAGGCTGCTGGCGTCGATGGTCGGCTTCAGCGCCTTGTGCTTCTCGCCGACCGAGAGGGCCTGGCCGTTGGTGTTCAGCCGGGCAGTGATGACCATGGGCACGGGCTGGTTGTTCTGCGTGACCTTCCCGGCCGTCATCAGGTAGGGCAGCGGCGTCAGGATATGGGCGCCGTCGATGCCGCCGCGCTCGCCACCGAGGACGAGGTTGTCGCGGGTCGCGCCCCAGCTCGCCTGCTTCGAGACCTCGACCTCCGGCATGCCGTGCTTGGCGAAAAGGCCCCGTTCCTTGGCGATGATGAGGGGCGCGGCGTCGGTGAGGGCGATGTAGCCGAGGACGGCCTTCTTCACCTCGGGCGTCGTCGCCCCCTGCGCGAAGGCCCCGCGCGGGGTGGCGGCGCGGGCGGCAGCCAGCAGGGCGGCCGTCGCGGCGATGGCGTTGCGGCGGGAGAGGCTCATCAGGCGTGCTCCGGGCTGTCGCCAAGCGGCGAGGATGGGGGTGGCGAAGGGGCGGGCGGCTCGGCCTCGTGCAGGCGCGCGGCGGCGGCGCGCCAGATGTCCTGGCGCCAGGGGGCGAGGGCGGCGCTGTCGCTGACCGCGGCCGGGACATGGCCCCAGCGGCGCATCTGACGGAGGAACCAGGCGGCCTGCTCGCGGCGTGGCAGGGTGGCGTTGTGGAAGCGCAGCGGCGCGTCGAGCGGCAGGCCCTCGGCCATGCCCTCGAAGGCGGCGGCGATCTCGGCGCGGTCGAGGCGCGGGAAGGCGCGGCGACGGAGGATGTTCACCGCCTCGGCCTGGTTCGCCGGCTCGTCCAGCCAGCGGGCGGCGGCGATGACGGCGGCGGTGCAGGCGGTGGCGCTCTCCGGGTCCCGCGTCGCGTAATCGGCGGCGAAGGCGAGGACCTTCTCCGGGTGGTTCGGCCAGATATCGCCGGTGGAGAGGGCGATGCGCCCGGCGCCGAGGGCGGCGGCATGGCTGCCCCAGGGCTCGCCGGCGCAGAAGCCGTCGATGGCGCCATCGGCCAGGCGCTGGGCGACCATGGGTGGCGGCACCACGGTGAGGCGAAGGTCGCGGTCCGGGTCGAGCCCGCCCTCGGCCAGCCAGTGGCGCAGCAGGTAATTGTGCGAGGAGAAGGGGAAGACGACGGCCAGCGTCAGCGGACGGCGGCCCTGCGCGGCGCGGCGGCGGACGAGGGCGGCGAAGCTGGCGGCGCCGAGCGGGCGGGCAAGGCGGCCGAGCTCCTGCACCAGGGCATTGGAGATGGTGATGGTATTGCCATTGGCGCCGAGGCCGGCGGCGACCGTGACCTGCGCCTTCACCCCCGTGAGGCCGGCGGCGAGGGCGATCGGCATCGGGCCCAGCATATGCGCGGCGTCAAGGGCGCCGAAGGCGAGCTTGTCGCGCAGGGCGGCCCAGGAGGGCTCGGCGGTCAGCGCGACCCGCAGCCCGACGGCATCGAACAGGCCAAGCTCCTGCGCCACCAGCAGCGGGGCTGCATCCGTCAGCGGCACGAAGCCGAGGCGGAGGGTGCGCAGCACGGGGCGGCGGAGCGTCGGGCGGGGAGGAGCGTCGGTATCGAGTGGCAACAGGGCGGTCCTCCGGCCTGGAATGGCCAGATGCGGACCGCCGTTGGACCGCTGGTGGACAGGGCGAGTGGCCCGAGGGGCCGGTGCGATGCACGCCGTTGCGCATCACCTCGCTACTGCAATGCAGCAGAACCGCCAGGAGGGGGTCAAGAGAATTGCGCGGGGTTTGGGCAGATAATTGAGTAAGCCGGTATGAAGGTTATTAGGTAGGCATTATGCCTAATTTTTGTCCAGAACCAGGCCGGCCATGGCGGCGATCCGCAGGCCCCTGTCCATCGCCATCCGGCGCAGGCGCTTATAGGCCTCGGGCTCGGTCAGGCGGTGGCGTTGCATCAGCAGGGCCTTGGCGCGGTCGACCAGCTTGCGGTCCTCGAGGCCCTGGCGCGCCTCGGCCAGTTCCTCGCGCAGCGCCTGATGGGCACGGAAGCGGCGGATGGCGACCTCGATCACCGGCCGCACCCGGGCCGGGGCCATGCCTTCGACCACATAGGCGGAGACGCCGGCGGCGAGCGCGGCCTCGATCTGCTCAGGCTCCGCCTTCTCGGTGAAGAGGACGACGGGGCGTGGCTCGTCACGATGGAGGGCGCGCATGCCCTCCAGCTCGTCGCGGGACGGGTCGTCGAGGCCGCAGACGATCACCTCGGCGCCGGTGTCGCGGACATGGCGCGTCAGCTCCTCGGTGCCGGCGGCGATGGCGACGACGGTGCAGCCGGTGGCCGCCAGCCCGGCCTCCACCTCGGCCGCGCGGTCCGGGTCACTGTCCACAAGCAAGACGCGCAGCACTCGGGCTCCTGGCTCGATCCGGTCCGGGGCCGCGGGGACGGGAATGCGTTGCGCGGCCGCGATTGCCCAAGCATGGATCGTGCCGCGAGACGAGCGGGTGGCGCTTGACCTGCCCGTCGGGCCGCCCAGTATCGCGGCAGGGCGGGGGAGAGGCGCCATGGAGGGCATCCTGGTCATCGGCGGCGGCATCGGCGGGCTGACGCTGGCGCTCTGCCTGCACCGGAACGGCATCCCCTGCCGGGTGGTGGAAGCGGTGGCGGAGGTGAAGCCGCTCGGCGTCGGGGTGAACATCCTGCCGCATGCGGCGGCGGAGCTGGCGCGGCTCGGCCTGCAGGAGGCGCTGCTGCGGCATGGCGTGCAGACGGATGAGGTGAATTTCTTCAACCGCTTCGGCCAGCTCATCCACCGCGAGCCGCTCGGCCGTGCCGCGGGCCATGACCATCCGCAGATGTCGATCCACCGCGCCGACCTGCATGCGGTGCTGCTGGCGGCGGTGCGGGAGCGGCTGGGCGAGGGGGCGGTGCTGTTCGGCCATCGCCTGATGCGGGCCGAACAGGATGAGGATGGGGTGACGCTGCACTTCACCCCGGGCGCCGGCGGGGCGACGCCGGGGCCGCTGCGCGGCACCGCGGCGATCGGGGCGGATGGCATCCATTCGGTGCTGCGGCGGCAATTCTACCCGCAGGAAGGCGACCCGAGATACACCGGCACCACCATGTGGCGGGGCGTCTCGCGCTGGCCGCCCATCCTGACCGGGGCCAGCATGACGCGGGCGGGCTGGCTGAAGACCGGCAAGATGGTGATCTACCCGATCCGCCGCGACCTGGATGCGGAGGGGCGGCAGCCCATCAACTGGGTCTTCGAGGTGGAGGCCGGGAATCACCGCCTGCGCCGCGACTGGAACCGGCCCGGCGACATCGAGGATGTCATCCCCCATGTGCGGGACTGGGTCTTCGACTGGCTGGACCTTCCCGCCATGCTGCGCGCCTCCGAGGTGGTGCTGGAATTCCCGATGGTGGACCAGGACCCGCTGCCGCGCTGGAGCTTCGGGCGGCTGAGCCTGCTCGGCGATGCGGCGCATCCGATGGTGCCGCGCGGCTCGAACGGGGCGGGGCAGTCGATCCTCGACGCGCGCTGCCTAGCGGATAAGCTTGTCCGGCATGCGGATGACCCCGAATCGGCGCTGAAGGCCTATGAGGCCGAGCGCCTGCCGGCGACCACACAGGTGATGCTGGCCAACCGGAAGGCATTGCCGGACGCCATCCTCGGCGAGGTCTTCACCCGCACCGGCGACCGTCCCTTCGCGCGCATCGAGGATGTGATGACGCGGGAGGAGATGCTGGCCATCACCGGCGGCGACAAGCGCGTCGCCGGCTACGATCCCGAAACCCTCAAGGCACGGGCCTGATTATCATGGACAATACCGAGCAGATCTGGCGGCTGATCGATGCCAGGAAGGGCGGCTTCGAGGCGCTCTCCGACCGCGTCTGGGGCATGCCGGAACTCGCCTATACCGAGACACGGTCCTGCGCCGAGCATACGGCGATGCTGCGGGAGCAGGGCTTCCGGGTGACGGAGAAGGTGGCCGGCATCCCGACCGCCGTGATGGGCGAGGCGGGCGAGGGCGGGCCGGTCATCGCCATCCTCGGCGAGTATGACGCGCTGCCGGGGCTGAGCCAGGAGGCCGGCGTCGCCGAGCCGCGGCCGTTGCCGGGGCCGGGCTTCGGCCATGGCTGCGGGCATAACCTTCTCGGCTCCGCCTCGCTGCTGGCGGCGACGGCGGTGAAGGAGTGGCTGGCGGCGAACAACCTCCCCGGGCGGGTGCGCTACTATGGCTGCCCGGCCGAGGAGGGCGGGGCGGCCAAGGGCTTCATGGTCCGCGACGGCGCCTTCAAGGATGTGGATGTCGCCATCTCCTGGCACCCGGCGGCCTTCGCCGCGGTGCAGGAGGCGGTGAGCCTCGCCAATACGCGGATCGACTTCTCCTTCGTCGGGCGGGCGAGCCATGCCGCCGCGGCGCCGCATCTCGGGCGCAGCGCGCTCGATGCGGTGGAGCTGATGAATGTCGGCGTCAACTACATGCGCGAGCACATGCCGAGCGATGCGCGCATCCACTACGCCTATCTCGATGCCGGTGGCGTCGCGCCGAACGTCGTCCAGCCGACGGCCAAGGTGCGCTACCTCATCCGCGCGCGGGACCTGGTGGAGCTGCGGCGGCTGATCGAGCGGGTGCGGAAGGTCGCCGATGGCGCGGCGCTGATGACGGAGACCAAGGTCTCGTCCAAGGTGGTCTCCGGCGTCTCCAACCTGATGGGCAACGGGCCGCTCGAGCGGGCGATGCAGAACAACCTCGACCGGCTCGGGCCGCCGCCCTTCGACGACCTCGACCGGGCGCGGGCCGCGGAGTTCCAGGCGACGCTGACCGAGGAGGACATCGCCGCCTCCTGGCGGCGGATCGGCCTGCCGATGCGCAAGGGCGTCTCGCTCTGCGACGTCGTCGTGCCGCTCGAGGTGCGCGGGGCGCCGATGATGGGCTCGACCGATGTGGGCGACGTCTCCTGGGTGGTGCCGACGGTGCAGGCGCGGGGCTCGACCTATGCGATCGGCACGCCGGGGCATTCCTGGCAGCTGACGGCGCAGGGCAAGCTGCCGGCGGCGCATAAGGGCATGGTGCATGTGGCGAAGGTGATGGCCGGCACGGCGGTCGACTGCCTGCGTGACCCGGCGCTGATCGCGGCGGCCAAGGCCGATCTCGCGGCGCGGACTTCGGCCAATCCCTATGAGCCGGTGCTCTCGCCCGATGTGCAGCCGCCTTTCGACATGTCCGTGACGGCGGCCTGACCATGCAGCTCGACATGAACGCCCGGGGCGTCTTCGTCATCGCGCCGACGCCCTTCGCGCCGGATGGCGCGCTCGACCTCGCCAGCACCGACCGGATGGTGGAGGCCTATCTGGCCGCCGGCGCCAGCGGCCTCACCATCCTCGGCATCATGGGGGAGGCGCCGAAGCTGGATGCGGCCGAGGCGGTGGAGTTCACCGCCTGCGTATTGCGCCGCGTCGGTGGCCGCGTGCCGGTGGTGGTCGGCGTCTCCTCGCCCGGCTTCGCCAGCATGCGGGCGCTGGCGCGCAGCGCCATGGAGGCCGGGGCGGCGGGGGTGATGATCGCGCCGACGCCGGGGCTCCGGGGCGACGAGGCCGTGGTCTCCTACATCGCCCAGGCTGCGGTGGCGGTGGGCGACGCGCCCTATGTGCTGCAGGACTATCCGCAGGCGAACGGCATCTTCATGTCCGTCGAGATGATCCGGCGGATGGCCGAGGACCCGCGCCTCGTCATGCTGAAGGCGGAGGACTGGCCCGGGCTCGACAAGATCACCGCGCTGCGGCGGCTCTCGGAGGAGGGGCGGATGCGGCGGATCAGCATCCTCGGCGGGCTCGGCGGGCAATTCCTGCCCGAGGAGCTGGCACGCGGGGCGGATGGCATCATGACCGGCTATGGGGTGCCGGAGATGCTGGTGCGGGTCTGCGAGCTGATGGCGAAGGGGGAGCGCGAGGCGGCGCAGGACCTCTTCGACCTGCATCTGCCGCTGATCCGCACGGAGCTGCAGCCGGGGCTCGGCCTCGCCGTCAGGAAATACGTGCTGATGCGGCGGGGCATCATCGCTTCCGACGCGCTGCGGGCGCCGGGGCCGAAGCTTTCGGCCGAGACGCGGGCGGAGGTGGACTACCTGCTCGGGCGGCTGGCGGCGCGGGACCCGGCCGTCACTCTGTGAAGGCGGGCGGCGGGTCGTCGAGGCCCGCCGGGGGGATGGCGAAGGGGTCGCGGGCCAGCAGGCCCGCGTCGTTCTCCGCCACCTTGTTGACGCGGCTGGAGACGGGCCAGGCGAGGACGCCCTCGGCCGGCCAGGGCTTGAGGAGCGCGAGCAGCGCCTCCGGCTCGGCCGGCTCCTCGCCGAGCCAGGCGGGCCAGGCCTCGCGCGGCAGGATCATCGGCATGCGGTGGTGCAGGGCCGAGAGCTTCTCGTTCGCCTCGCCGGTGACGATGGTGCAGGTGCGGAGGATGCTGCCGTCCGGCGCGCGCCAGCCCTCCCAGAGGCCGGCCAGCGCCATCGGCTCGCCGCCCGCGAGGGCGATGGCGAAGGCCTGCTTCGCGCGGCCCTCGGTGCGCCATTCGTAGAAGCCGTCGGCGGTGACGAGGCAGCGGCGCCGGCGGAAGGCCTCGCGGAAGGAGGGCTTCTCCGTGATGCCCTCGGAGCGGGCATTGATCATCTTGCTGCCGACCGAGGGGTCGCTCGCCCAGCGGGGGACGAGGCCCCAGCGCAGCGGGTCGAGATGGCGGGCGCCGGTCTCGGGATGGCGGCGGACCACCAGCGCCTCCTGGGTCGGGGCGCGGTTCCAGCTCGGCGGCGTGTTGGGGAGGGGGTTCACCGTCTCGAAGTAGCGCGCGACATAGGCGGGGCCGCGCTGCTGGAAGTATCGTCCGCACATCGGGGCATCCTACAGCAGGGCAAGGGGAACGCGATGGCGGAACTGGAGATCATCGGCGTGGCGCGCAGCAACTACGTCTGGACCTGCCGCATCGCCTGCGCCGAGAAGGGGGTGGAGTACCGGCTGACCCGCGGCTTCCCCAACACGCCGGAGATGCGGGCGCTGCATCCCTTCGGCAAGATCCCGGCGATGCGGCATGGCGGGCTGCTGCTCTGCGAGAGCAAGGCGATCTGCACCTATGTCGACCGCGCCTTCCCCGGGCCAAGGCTGATTCCGGAGGAGCCGGCCGCGGCGGCGCTGGTCGAGCAATGGGTCTCGCTGGTGAACACGGCGATCGACCCGCTCTGCATGCGCCGCTACCTCTATGCGCATGTCTTCCCCGGCACGCCGGACGGGGCGCCGGATGGTGCGGCGATCGCGGCGGCGCTGCCGGCGCTGGGGGAGCAACTGGACCTCCTCGACCGCAGCGTGGCGCCGACCGGGCATCTGGCGGGCGATGGCTTCACCCTCGCCGATGCCTTCCTGGTGCCGATCCTCTACTACATCGCCCGGCTGCCGGAGGCCGGGCGGATCATGGCCGGGCTGCCGGCCCTCACCGGCTATCTGCGGCGGCACCTGGCGCGGCCGAGCGTGGCGGCGACCGAGCCGCCGCCGCCGAAGCCGCGATAGGGGCTACACCTCCCACCAGAGTTTCCGCGCCTCCCGATGGGCATCATGCGGCCCGATGCCGATGTCGCGCAGCATGCGCGGCTCCATCTCGGCGAGGTACTGCCGCTCGCGGCGCCGGGCCAGGCCGAGCCGCAGCCAAGCCATGGCGCGGACGCGCAGCGGGCGCCGGGTGAGGCTGGCGGGAAGGGCGAGGGCGGGCGTACGAAGGACGGACTGCATGGCTCCATTCTCCCGGTTGGGACGCAGGAGGATGCATCCTGGCCCGGGCGCGGTCCCGGAACGGCCGGCCCTCCCGGTGGCAAACTGTACTGGCCGGCGAGCGGCACAGTGTGGCGGCCGTTCGGTGCGGTGTCGCTTGCGGGGCGGGGGCGGAGGCCGCAGGCTGGCACCATGTCGACGACCCTGCCCGCCACGCTGAGCAGCCTCCGGCTCGAACGGGACCAGCCCGTGGTCGAGCAGATCGTCGAGAAACTCAGCGCGATGATCCGTGGCGGGGCGCTGGCGGCGGGGCTGCGCCTGCCCTCGGTGCGGGCGCTGGCGGGGCGGCTCGGCTGCAGCGTGCATTCGGTGGTGGAGGCCTATGACCGGCTGGGGGCGCTCGGGCTGGTGGCCCCGCGGCCGGGGGCGGGGACCTTCGTCGCCGCGGTCGGCCCGGCGCCGGCCGGGCGGGGGGCGGACCCGGATGTGGGCGACGAGGCGGTCAGCTTCCGCAGCTTCGGGCCGCCGGCCCTTTGGAAGCCCGGCAATGGCTACCTGCCGGAGAGCTGGCTGCGCGAGGCCTGGCCGGCGGCGGTGCTGCACCGCGTGCAGCGGCGCATGCCGGAGCTGCTGGCCTGCGACGGCACGGCGCGCGGCGACGTGGCGCTGCGCGAGCAGATCGCGCTGCGGCTGGCGGGGCAGTCCATGCCGGTCTCGCCGGACTGCATCCTGACGACGCTGGGCGGCACCCAGGCGCTCGACCTCATCCTCCGCACGCAATTGCAGCCGGGCGACACGGTGCTGGCGGAGGACCCAGGCTACTTCAAATTCTACACCATGCTGGACCGCATGGGGGTGCGGCTGCTGCCGGTGCCGTGGCACCCGGATGGGCCGGACCTGGAGGCGGTGGAGGCGGCCTGCCGGGCGCACCGGCCGAAGCTGTTCCTGGTGCAGAGCGTGCTGCACAACCCGACCGGCTGGACCGCCTCCGCCGCCACGCTGCACCGGCTGCTGCTGATCGCCGAGCGGCACGGGCTGCTGCTGGTGGAGGACGACACCTATGCCGACCTGCACCCCGGACATCCGGTGCGGCTGCTGCAATTGGCTGGCGGGCAGCGGCTGATCTATCTCTCCTCCTTCACCAAGATGGTGGGGCCGGCGACGCGGCTCGGCTTCATCGCGGCGGAGCGGCCGATCATCGAGGCGCTGCTGCAGGCGAAGCTGTTATGCGCCCCGGCGCTGCCGCCGCTGATGGAGGCGCTGCTGGCCGAGCTGCTGGCCTCCGGCCAGTACCGGCGCTGGCTCGACCGGCTGCGGCCGAAGCTGGCGGCGGCGCGGGCGCAGGCGGTGACGCGGCTGCAGGGGCTCGGCTTCGGCCTGGCGGCGGAGGGGGAGCCGGGGCTCTTCCTCTGGGCCGCGCTGCCGCCGGGCTGCGAGCCGGAGGCGCTGCACCGGGCGGCGCTCGACCACGGGCTGCTGCTGGCGCGCGGCACGCTGTTCCGCCCCGACCGCGGGCCGAGCCGGCACCTTCGCTTCAACGCCGCACGCTCCGCCGAGCCGCGCATGTTCGAGGTGCTGGGCCATGCGATCAGGGCCAGCGCCGATATGGCATAGCCGGCGGGTCAGAAGGGCAGGATCGCATCCATGAGCTGCTGGCCGTAGCGCGGCTGCTGCAGGTCCGACAGGGTGCCGCGGCCGCCATAGGCGATGCGGGCCTCGGCCAGGCGGTCGTGGCGGATGGTGTTGTCGCTGGCGATGTCCTCCGGGCGGATGACGCCCTGCACGGCCAGCTCGCGCAGCTCGGCGCTGACGCGCACCTCCTGCCGCCCGGTGACGACGAGGTTGCCGTTGGGCAGCACCTGGGTGACGGTCGCGGCGAGGCGGAGATTCACCGTCTCGCCACGCTTCACCGTGCCGTTGCCGTCGCTGGTCTGGCCGCCCTTGGAATCGAGCAGGCTCGACGGGTCGGCCCCGCGCGGCAGCCAGCGGGTCTGCATGCCGAAAACCTGCGGGATGCCGAGGCTGTCCGTGCCGTTGCGCGTGCGCTGGGTGCGGTTCTGCAGCTGCGCATCGTCCGAGATGCTGACTAGGATGGTGACGAGGTCGCCGACCTGGGCGGCGCGCTGGTCGCGCAGGAAGGTGCGGCTGCCCGGGCGCCAGAGGCTGTTGGCGGGCAGCGCCGCCTCCTGCGCCTGGGGCATCGGCATGGAGACCGGGCGCCAGGCTGGGTCGGCGGTCGGGTTGCGGACCTCCGACAGCTCGGGCGGGCGGCCGATGCGGGAGAGGCGCTCGAGCGAGCCGCAGCCGGCCAGGGCGAGGGGGAGGAGCAGGAGGGCGGCGCGCATCGTCATGGCCCCCGCAGCGGCGCGGCGCCGGGGGCGATGCGCACCCGGCCGGGGCCGATCACCTGCCCCTCCACCACGGCGCGGCTGGCGAGGTTCATCACCGGGACGAGGCCGCCGCGCGGCGCCGCCTCCAGCGCACGGCCCTGGGCGCTGAGCGAGAGGCCGGGGCTCTCCAGCACCATGGTGACGAGGGCGTTCTTCTCGACCAGGGCCGGCGGGCCGAGATCGGCCAGCGGGATGGGCTGGTCTGCGGCGACCGGGCGATGGAGCTGCTGGCCGAGCACCTGCTCCGGCCGCTCGGCAAGGCCGGGGCGGAGGCGGTCGGCGCGGAGGCGGGTGGCGCGGAGGTCGCCGGGGCCGGCCACCTCGCCCGAGGCCAGACGGCGGGTGGCGATGACGGCGGGGAGGGTCGGGATGGCGCGGCCGGCGAGGCGCTGGTGCTGGACCGGCATGCCCTCCGCCAGCACGGTCAGCGTGGCGGCGAAGCGGCCAGTGGCGGGGTCGAAGGCGACGGCCTCGGCGGCGAGGCGGGGCGGGCTGCCGGGCGGGACCATGGGGGGCAGCAGCGGGCCGCAATCCAGCTCCGCCTCCGCGGCCATGCCGAGGCGCAGCAGCTCCGGCCGCAGGGTGGCGGCGATCTCCTCCGCCGTGACGGGGCGGCCGGGGCGTTCCACCACCGCCCGGTCGTAGCCGGAGAGCGGACGCCAGGCGAGGCCATGGGCGCGGGCGAGGGCGGCGAGCTGCGTCGCCTCCAGCACCAGCCGGCGGCCGGGGGCGGGGCTGGCGCCGATCGGCTGCGCGGCGCGCGGGCCGGCGCCATCGAAGACGTCCCCAAGGCGGAGCACCGGCGCCTCGACCAGGGATTGCGGGCGGAGCACGGCGAATTCCTGTGCCGCGGCGGGGGCGGCAAGCAGGAGGAGGAGGGGGAGGATGCGCATGGCTGCCTCAGCGCATCCGCGACAGGGTCGAGAGCATCTCGTCGCCGGCGGTGATGACCTTGCTGTTCATCTCATAGGCCCGCTGCGCGGTGATGAGCTGGGTGATCTCCTGCACCACGTTCACGTTGCTGGTCTCGATGAAGCCCTGCAGCACCTGGCCATGGCCGGGCTGGCCGGCGGCGGCGATCTGCGCCTGGCCTGAGGCGGGCGTCGCCAGCAGCATGTTGTCGCCCACCGCCTCGAGCCCGCCCTCATTGGCGAAGATCGCGGTCTGCACCTGGCCGACATTCTGCGGCGCCACCTGGCCGTCGAGCTTGGCCAGCACCTCGCCCGCGGCGTTGATCGTCACATCAACGGCGGCGGCCGGGATGGTGATGGCGGGGACGAGCGGGAAACCCTCCGCCGTCACCAGCTGGCCCTCGGCGGAAAGGCCGAAGGTGCCGGCGCGGGTATAGGCCGTCTCGCCCGAGGGCAGCTGGATCTGGAAGAAGCCGTTGCCGCGGATGGCAAGGTCGAAGCGGTTGTCGGTCTGCGACAGGCTGCCCTGCTCGCCGATGCGGTAGATGGCGGCGGTCTTGACGCCAAGGCCGATCTGCGCGCCGGCGGGAAGGATCGAGCCTGTCTCCGAGGACTGGGAGCCGACGCGGCGGATGTTCTGGTAGAGCAGGTCCTCGAATTCGGCGCGGCGGCGCTTGTAGCCGGTGGTGCTCATATTGGCGATGTTGTTCGAGATGACCTCGACATTCGTCTGCTGGGCCATCATGCCGGTGGAGGCGATCTGCAGGGCGCGCATGGTCGGTGTCCTCTAGTTGCGGCGGCGCAGGATGCGGTCGATGGCCGATTGCAGCCGGTCGCCCTCGCGCTCGGCGAATTGGGTGGCGAATTGGAAGTCCCGCACATCCTGGGTGAGGCGGGTGATCTCGGTGATCGGGCTGACATTGCTGCCCTCGACCGCGCCCTGGACGAGGAGGGGCCGAGGCACCTCCTCCGGCGCGTCCTCGGCGGCGTAGAGGCGGTTGCCCTCGGCGCGCAGCCGCTGCGGATCGGCGAAGCGGACGACGCGCAGGCGGCCGATGACGCCGTTCTCGCTGCGGACGGTGCCGTCGCCCTGGATCTCGATGCGCGTATCGCCGGGGGCGAAGGTGATCGGGGCTCCGCCGGCGCCGAGCACGGCATGGCCATCGGCATCGGTCAGCCGCCCGGCCTGGTCCTGGGTGAAGCGGCCGGCGCGGGTGTAGCGCTCGCCGCTCGGGGTCTCGAGCACGAAGAAGCCCTCGCCGCGCAGCGCGACATCGAGCGGGTTGCCGGTGGTGGCAACCGGACCCAGGCGGGTGTCGCGCCAGGTGGCGCGGTCGAGGCTGTAGGCGATGGCGGGCGACTCGCCGCTGGCGCGCGTCAGATGGGCGGCGAAGACCGGGCGCTCCGCACGGAAGGCCGGAGTGTCGGCATTGGCGATGTTGTTCGCCAGCACCTGGGTCGCGCGCATCTGGGCGCTGAGGCGGGACAGAATGACATAGCCGGGCTGGTCCATCGGGCTCTCCTGCTCGGCAAGGCAGGGGCAATGGCCGTGCCAGCCCTGGCGGGGCGGCGGGGCGGCGAGGCTTGCCGTGGCCGGCAGGACTTGCCGGGCGATGCGGCGCTTCCTGCCTCGCAAGGCTTCCTTAAGGGCTGGGAGGAGAGACTGCCGCCATCGGTGGACCGGGGTGGGGCATGTCGGAGGAGGCGAAGCCAGCAAAAGGGGGAGGCAAGGGCAAGAAGCTGCTGCTGATTGCCCTGCCGCTGCTGCTGGTTGCGATCGGCGCCGGCCTCTGGTTCAGCGGCATCCTGCCGGCGCTGCTGCACGGCAAGGAGGAGGCGCATGCCGCCGAGCAGGCCCCGGCGGTGCCGGCGCCGCGGCCGCCGGTCTTCTTCGACATGCCGGACATCGTCGCCAATCTCAGTGTCAGCGGGCGCCGCGCCAGCTACATCAAGCTGCGCAGCAAGCTGGAGCTGGCGCGCGCCGAGGATGCGGCGGCCGTGCAGGCGGCGATGCCGCGGCTGCTCGACCTCTTCACCACCTATCTGCGGGAGCTGCGGCCGGAGGAGCTGCGCGGCAGCAGCGGCACGCAGCGATTGCGGGAGGAACTGATCGCCCGCGCGAACCTGGCGGTGCCGCCGGCCCGCGTCACCGACATCCTCTTCACGGAGCTGCTGCTGCAATGAGCACCGAGGAAGACGACCTGGCCGCCGCCTGGGGCGAGGCGCTGGAGACCGAGGGGACGGCCGAGGCCCAGCCTGCCGCCATGACCCCGGATTCGACGCGCGTGCTGAACCAGCAGGAGATCGACAGCCTGCTCGGCTTCGGTGGCGGGCCGTCGCAGCAGGAGGAGCAGTCGGGCATCCAGCGCATCGTCAGCGCCGGCCTCGTCTCCTACGAGCGCCTGCCGATGCTGGAGATCATCTTCGACCGGCTGGTGCGCATCATGTCCACCTCGCTGCGGAATTTCACCAGCGACAATGTCGAGGTCTCGATCGACAGCATCGTCTCGCTCCGCTTCGGCGACTACCTGAACAGCGTGCCGCTGCCGGCGATGCTGGCGGTGTTCAAGGTGGAGGAGTGGGACAATTACGGGCTGATCGTGGTGGACAGCGCGCTGATTTACTCGGTGGTCGATGTGCTGCTCGGCGGCCGGCGCGGCACGGCCGCGATGCGCATCGAGGGGCGGCCCTACACGACGATCGAGCGGACGCTGGTCGAGCGGCTGATCACCGTGGTGCTGGCCGACCTGTCGGATGCCTTCAGCCCGCTCTCGCCGGCGCATTTCCGCTTCGAGCGGCTGGAGGTCAACCCGCGCTTCGCTGCCGTCTCGCGCCTGTCCAATGCCTGCATCCTCTCCCGCCTGCGCGTCGACATGGAGGATCGCGGCGGCAAGATCGAGCTGCTGCTGCCCTATGCGACGCTGGAGCCGATCCGCGAGCTGCTGCTGCAGCAGTTCATGGGCGAGAAATTCGGCCGCGACAGCATCTGGGAGACCCATCTCGCCGAGGAGCTGCGGCACACCGAGATGTCGATGGATGTGGTGCTGGACGAGCAGACCATGCCGCTCGCCGCCGTCATGTCTCTCCAGCGCGGGGACCGCATCACGCTGAACACCGCGCCCGGCGCGCCGGTGCGGTTGCGCTGCGGCGAGGTGACGATGTTCGAGGCGGAGCTGGGACGGCGGGAGAACCGCATGGCCGTCCGCATCCTGCGCGAGCTGCGCCAGAAGGCGGAGGCCTGAGCATGGGTTGGTATGAGTGGTCGGCGCAGCTTCTGCTGATCGGCCTGCTGGCCGGCGCCATCCCCTGTATCCTCAAGCTGGAGCGGACCTTGGCCGCCGTGCGGCGCGACCGGCAAGCGCTGGAGGCGAGCGCCGCCGGGCTCGGCGAGGCGGTGCGGATGGCGGAGGCGGCCTCGCTCCGCCTGCGGGCCACGGCCGAGGGTGCCGGGCGGCAGGTGGCCGAGCGGCTGGCCGCGGCGGAGCCGATGCGGGACGACCTCCGCTACCTGGTCGAGCGGGCCGAGGGGCTGGCGGACCGGCTGGAGGGCCTGGTGCGCATGGCACGGCCGATGGCGGCACCGGAGCCGGCTGCGGCCGTGCCGAGCCAGGCGGAGCGCGACCTGCTGCGGGCCTTGAGCCAGGGCCTGGCTGGCGCGCGGAGTGGCCGGTGATGCGCCTTCGCCCGCGCCTGCTGCCGGCGGCGCTGGCCGCCGCCTGCTTCTTGCTGGTGGCGAAGCTGGCGGCGCTGCTGCCCGGGCCACAACCCCTTGGCCTGGCGACGGCCCTGGCGAGCAGCCCGACCCCGCCGCCAGCCGCCGCCGCGCCAGCGCCGGCACCCGAGGAGCCGACGGCGGAGCAGCGGGCGGAACGCGCCCTGCTCGAAGGGCTGCGCGCCCGCCGTGCCGAACTCGACAGCCGCGACCAGGCGCTGGCGGCGCGGGAGATGGTGGTAGCCGCAGCCGAGCGGCGGCTTGGCCAGCGGATCGAGGAGCTGGGGGCGCTGCAGCAGCGCCTGCAATCGGCGGAGCAGGCCCGCACCGAGCGCGAGGAAGCCGGCTGGCGACAGATGGTGAAGCTCTACGAGGGCATGCGGCCGCGCGATGCGGCGGCGATCTTCGATGATCTCGAGATGCCCGTCCTGGTCCAGCTGGTGGACCGGATGCGGGAGGCGAAGGCAGCACCCGTGCTCGGCGCGATGAAGCCCGATCGCGCCCGGCTGCTGACGGCGGAGCTGGCCCGGCATCGTGCCCGGCCGGTGGAGTGAGGACAGGCGCGAAGGGACAAGGAGACCGCGATGGACAAGACCACCAACGTGCTGATCGTCGATGACTACAAGACGATGCTGCGCATCATCCGCAACCTGCTGAAGCAGCTGGAATTCGACAATGTCGAGGAGGCATCCGACGGGCAGGAGGCGCTGGCCAAGCTGCGGGCCGGGCAATTCGGCCTCGTCATCAGCGACTGGAACATGCAGCCGATGACCGGGCTCGACCTGCTGAAGGAGGTGCGGGCGGATGCCAGGCTGAAGGATACGCCCTTCATCATGATCACCGCCGAAAGCAAGACGGAGAACGTGGTCGCCGCCAAGGCCGCCGGCGTCTCCAACTACATCGTGAAGCCCTTCAATGCCGAGACGCTGCGCGGCAAGATCGAGAAGGTGCTGACCCATGCCTGACGGCGAGGCCGGTGGCGACCGGATCGAGGCCGCGGTGCGCGCGGTGCTCGGCAGCCTCTCGGGCGACATGACGGTGACCGAGGCGGCGCTGCTCGGCGAGCTCGAGGCGCTCGGGCGCGAGGTGGCGCGGGCGAAGAGCGAGATCGCCGCGCTCCGCGTGGACGACATCAATGCCAGCCATATCCCGACCGCGACGGATGAGCTGGATGCGGTTGTCAGCCACACCGCGACGGCGACCAACGAGATCCTCGACTGCTGCGAGGTGCTGGAGGGCCTGCAGGCGCGGTTGAAGGGCGCGGATGCCGATGCGCTCTCGGGCGCCGTCACCCGCATCTACGAGGCCTGCAGCTTCCAGGACATCACCGGCCAGCGCATCGGCAAGGTGGTGTCGGCGCTGAAATCCATCGAGAGGCGGGTCGCGGCGGTGACGCAGAGCTTCGGCCGCTCGGGCGGCGAGGCTGTGCCCGAGCCCGAGGTGCCGGCGGCGGCGCGTACCGAAGGCGAGGAGCTGGCCAATGGCCCGCAATTGCCGGGCGCCGGGTCCTCGCAGGCGGAAATCGACCGGCTGCTTGCGAGTTTCGACTGATGCGCTGGGCGCCGCTGCTCGCCATGCTGCTCATGGCGCCTGGTGCCTGGGCGCAGGAGATCGTCGGGGTCCGGGTCGGCAATCATCCGGGCCATGGGCGCATCGTCTTCGACTGGCGGACGGCACCGGATTACCGGATGCAGCAGGGCGAGGATGCGGTGGTGCTGCAATTCCCGGCCGGTGCCGCCATCAACCTCGATGGCGCAAGGCGGCCGCCCCGCAACATCCTCGATGTGACGGCGGCGGGGGATGCGGTCCGCATCGGGCTCAGGCCCGGGGCGCGGGCCCGTGTCTTCCGCGTCGGGCCTAAGCTGGTGGTTGATGCGATGGACCCCGTCGCCGAGCGCCCCGTGCCCTCCGCGCAGGCGGCGCCGCCGCAGCGGCGCGGCAGGGCGCCGGAGGCGGTTGCGGCGGCATCACCGGCCGTGGCGACGCCGATGCCACCGCCGGCATCGATGCCGGCACCAGCGCCGGTTCCGCTTGCCGCGCCGGTGGCTCTGCCCCAACCCGGTGCGCTGCCGGTGCGACCCCTGGCGCAACGAGGCGCCATCCTGCTGCCCTACCCACCGACGACCGGCTTGGCCATCCTGCGCCGGGGCGGACAGGTGCTCGCCCTGTTCGACAGCGGCGAGCCTCTGAATCTCTCCGCCTTGCGCGACGATCCGATCTTCGCCGCGCTGGAGGCGGAGGCGCTGGGCGGTGCCACGCTGCTGCGCCTGCCACTCGCCTCATCCGGCCAGCTGCGGGCCCGGAGGGAGGCAACCGGGTGGATCCTGCAAGCGGTACGCCCGGCTGATGACGCGGAGGCGGCCGGGCGGGCGATACCGGTCGAGGCGGAGGACGGCGCAGCGCCTCGGCTGGTGCTGCGGGCCCGGCAGCCCGGACGTGTCGTGCCCGTGACCGATCCCGAGAGCGGATTGCCCCTGCTGCTTGGCACACTGCGCGAGATCGGCCAGGTGATGCCCGTGGCGAGGCGCCTGCCGGAGCTGGACCTGCCGCAGACAATGCTCGGGGCTGCGGTATTGGCACGGGCCGATCGGGTCGTCATGCAGGCGACCGGGAGTGGCTTCCTGATCGGCGCCGGAACCGGGTCGCTGGCGCTCGATCTTGCCGCGGCGGAAATGCCGACGGCAGCGTCGATGACGCGCAGCTTCGAATTCCCGCGCATGGCGCCCGCACAGATGCTTGAGCGGTTGCGCGCATTGCAGGCGAGCATCGGCGCTGCGCCAAGCCTCGGCCGGCTGCCCCTGCGCCGGGCGGCGACGGAGATCCTGTTGGCGCTCGGCCTGCCACAGGAAGCCCAGGCGATGACGGAATTGGCCAAATCGGAGGACCCGCAGGCGGCCCGGGATGCGCGGCTGACCGCGCTGGGCGGTGCCGCGGCGCTGCTGGCTGGCCGGCTGCCGCAGGCCGTGGTGCTGCGTCAGCCGGAACTGCCGGATAGCGACGAGCTCAACCTGTGGCGCATGCTGCTGCTGGCCGCAGAAGGGCAGGCCGGCTTGGCGGCACCGGGCCTCGCCGCCAGCCTTCCGGTCTTGTTCGACTATGCGGAGGCGTTGCGTTCGCGCCTGCTGCCCCTGGCAGCACAGGCCCTGGCCGAGGCAGGCGCGACGGAGTCCCTGCGGCAGTTGCTCGATCAGGCCGGGCCACTGCCGGAACTTGCGCTGCCACGCGCCATGCTGGCCGAAGCCGGCGGGGACACGGCCGCCGCGCTGGCCGGCTATGACGAGATTGCCCGGGGGCGGGACAGGCTGGCGCGGGCCCGCGCCTTGCGCCGCGCGATCGAGCTGCGCCTGACGACGCAACAGATCGATGCCGGGCAGGCGGCACGGGCGCTGGAGGCTACGCTTTTCGCCTGGCGTGGCGATGCCGAGGAGGTTGTGACGCGGATGCGCGTGGCGGAGCTGCGGCGCGGAGCACGGGATGCCCGTGGCGCATTGGCCTTGCTGCGGGAGACGGAAGCCCTGTTCCCCGGCCATGCCGCAGCCTTGCGGCCGGCGATCGGCGCGGCCTTCCTGGCGGCGCTGGAGCAGGAACCGCCGATCGGCGCCGTCGCCCTGTTCGACGCCTATCCAGAGCTGTTGCCGCATGACGCGGTCGGCGAGGCGGCGATCCTGCAGCTTGCGGACCGGCTCGTGGCGCTTGACCTGACGGAGAGGGCGGCGTTGCTCCTGGGCCAGGCGGCGCTGCGCAATACGGGTGCGGCGCGTGCGGGGCTCGGGCTGCGCCAGGCGGCGCTGCGACTTGCCGAGGGCGATGCCGGCGCGGCGCTTTCCGCCTTGCACGATAGCGCCGTACAGCCCCTGCCGGATGCGTTGGCGCGTGACCGCACGATCCTCGCCGCGCGCGCCCAGGCACGGCTCGGGCGCATGGAGGAGGCCGTCGCCGGTCTCGATGCCCTCGGCCCCGCGGGTGCCGAAGCACTGGCGGAGTTGCTGGCCGACCGGCAGGACTGGCCGGCAGCCGCGGCCGCCTTGGCGAATTACCTGCGCTTCGCCTTGCCCGCAGCCCCGGCATCGCTTGATACGGCGCATCGGCAACTCTTGCTGCGTCAGGCCGCGATGCTGGTCCTGGCCGGCGATGAGGCGGGCCTGGCCGCGCTACGCACCGATCACGCGCCGCGGATGACGGAGGAGCCCTGGGGTGCGGCCCTGGCGCTGCTCACGGCGGAGCAACTGCGGGGTCTGGCTGACCTGCCACGGCTGCAACGGGAGATGTCGCTGTTCAGAACGATCCCGGCCCGGCTGGAGGCATTGCGGGCAGGCGGCCCGGTTACACGCTAAGTCCCGCGTCGGACGCGGGGGAGGGCGGCAAAATTTTCGGCCGCTGGGGGCAATTTTCACTTGCGTCCCGGTCCCCCGTGCCTCATATGCGCGCCCCGTTGACCTGATCGATCCCCGATCACCCTGGTCATCTGCTGGTGGGAATAGGAGCCCGCGATGGACGCTCTTCTCCAACTGGGGATGGTCTCGGAGTTGCTCCCGAGCGAAGCCCAGAATTCTGAAACCTCGGTGAGCGAGGCTAAGGACTATTTTGTTTCCCGTGATGGCGTCAAATTCGCCGGCACGCATCTGATCATCGATCTGTGGGATGCCACCAACCTGGCGGACCCGGAGCATATCGATGCGGTGCTGCGCGAGGCTGCGATCGCCACGGGTGCTACGATCCTGCACGGGCATTTTCACCACTTCGGCCCGAATAGCGGCGTTTCCGGCGTGCTGGTGCTGGCGGAGAGCCATGTCTCCATCCACACCTGGCCGGAGCGGGACTACGCGGCGCTCGACATCTTCGTCTGCGGCGAGTGCAACCCGTACAAGGCGATTCCGGTGCTGAAGCGCGGCTTCATGCCGGGCCGTGTCCAGCTCGCGGAGCACAAGCGCGGCCTGATCGGCTGACATCGAACCGTGCATGCAGGGGTCGGGGCGGGGCCTTAAGGTCCCGCCCTCTTTGTTTCAGGGGCATTCCATGGCGACCGATTCGTGGGTGAATGAGACGCTGTATAGCGCCTGGGGCCAGCGCTTCCGCGTGGTGCGGGAGCTGGCGCGGGTGCAGAGCGATTTCCAGGACATCATGGTCTTCCAAAGCGAGACCCATGGCCGGGTGATGCTGCTCGATGGCGTGGTGCAGATCACCGAGGCCGACGAATTCGTCTACCAGGAGATGCTCACCCATGTGCCACTGCTGGCGCATGGCGCAGCGAAGCGGGTGCTGATCATCGGCGCCGGCGATGGCGGCGTGCTGCGCCGCGTGCTGCAGCACAACACCGTCGAGCGAGCGGTGATGGTCGAGATCGATGGCGAGGTGATCCGCCTCGCCAAGGAGTACCTGCCGGGTATCGCCGGGGATGCCTGGAACGACCCGCGCGCCGAGGTCATCGTCGGTGACGGGATCGATTACGTGCGCCAGGCCGAGGCTGGCAGCTTCGACGTCGTCATCGTCGACAGCACGGACCCGATCGGCGTCGGCGAGGTGCTGTTCACCGACGAGTTCTATGCCAATTGCGCCCGGCTGCTGAGCGAGCATGGGCTGGTGGTGAACCAGTGCGGCGTGCCCTTCATGCAGGCCGATGAGCTGCACGAGACCAGCCTGCGCCGCGCCAAGGCCTTCGCCGACGTCTTCGCCTATGTCGCGGCGGTGCCGACCTATGTCGGTGGTTTCATGACGCTGGGCTGGGCGGCGAAAGACCCGGCCTTGCGCGCGGCCACGGTCGGCGAGGTGCGCGAACGGGCGCAGGCGGCCGGCATCCTTGGTGCCACCCGGTACTGGACGCCCGAGATCCATTGCGGCGCCTTCAACCTGCCGCCCTATATCGCCGAGCACCTGCCACGCGGCTGAGGCTGGGGACATCCTGCCGTCATCCGCTGGCGAAGCCCTGGACGAGGCTGCCGGCCACCAGCCGCCAGCCATCGATCAGCACGAAGAAGATCAGCTTGAAGGGCAGCGAGACGACGCTCGGCGGCAGCATCATCATGCCGAGCGACATCAGCAGGCTCGCCACGACCATGTCGATGACGAGGAAGGGCAGGAAGACGAGGAAGCCGATCTCGAAGGCGCGGCGCAGCTCGCCCACCAGGAAGGCCGGCAGCAGGGCCCGCCAGGGCAGCTGATCCGGCCGCGCCGTCTCGGCGGCCTGTGGCAGTCCGGCGAGATCGAGGAACAGGGCCAGGTCGCCCTCCCGGACCTGGTTCGCCATGAAGCTGCGGAAGGGCTCCGCGCTGGCGGCAAGGCCGTCCAGCTCACCGATGCGGCCTTCCATCATCGGGGCTAGCCCGTCGCGCCAGCTTGCTTCCATCACCGGCTGCATGACGAAGAAGGTGAGGAAGAGCGCCAGCCCGATCAGCACTGGATTCGGCGGCACGCCCTGGGCGCCGATCGCGCTGCGCAGCAGCGACAGCACGATGGCGATGCGGGTGAAAGCCGTCACCATCACCAGCAGGGAGGGCGCCAGCGAAAGCAGGCCGATCAGCGCGGTGAGCTGCACAAGGCGCATGGTGGCACCGGCCTGGCCGGCGCCGCCCAGATCGAGGTTGACGCTCTGCGCGGCGGCCGGCAGGGCCCAGCCGGCGAGCAGCAGCCCGAGGCCGAGCCGCATCATGCCGCGTCATCCTGCGCAGGAAGCCACCCCAACAGGGCGTCCTGGCCACCGCCGGTGAGGACCAATACCTCGCGCCCGTCGCAGCGGAGCAGCAGCAGGCGGCGCTTGCCATCGAGCGCCAGCGCCTCCTGCACCGCGAGGCGTCGGCCGGGGCGCGCGGCGAGGCCGCCCCAGCGCAGGCCGCGCGCCGTGATGGCCAGCAGCAGGAGGACGGCCGCCAATGCTCCGGCGGCCTGGAGCCACGCTCCGGTTTCGGTTGTCATGCGGCATCCTGCCAGCGGGGTGGGTAGGGATCATGGAGGCGGCAAGGCGGCGGCGAGGCCCTCGACCTCCTGCGCCAAGGCCTTGAGCGCCGGGCGCAGCAGGCGGGCCTGGTCGCGCGGGAGCCGGGTGATGGTGGCGCAGAGCGCCCCGGCCTCCGCATCGAGGCCGGCGAGGTCGATTGCTCGTCCATTGCTGGCGAGGACCCGCGCCATCACGACGGTATCGTAGAGCGCCTCGATCGCGGCAAGGGTGGCTTGCGTCATGCACCGAACCTGCGCCCGCAACGGTTAAGGAAGCCTTGTGGGGCGCCTTAACCGAATCTTCGGGGAGGGGGCGCAGCATCGCCGCATGGACCTGACGCGCAACCCCACCATCGCCCTCGCGGAGCGCCGGATCGCCTGGCTCGAGGAGCGCCAGCGCGTGCTGGCGCAGAACATCGCCAATGCGGACACGCCCGGCTACTCGCCGCGCGACCTGGGCGATTTCCGCCAGAGCCTGCTCGGCGCCTTCAAGCTGGCGCGGACGGATGGTCAGCATCTCGGTGGGGGCGGCGCGGCCCGGTCGCGGCCGGACCGCGCCGCCACCGACCGAGCGCCGAACGGCAATGCCGTCTCGCTCGACCGGGAAGCCATGAAAATTGCCGATACGGACACGGCGCATGCCCTGGCGACCGGCCTCTACCGGCGCTGGGTCGGCCTGTTCCGAACCGCCCTTGGCCGCTCGCAATAGGATGGAGGAGGCTGACCATGGATCTCGACAGCGCCTTGCGTATTTCCGCCGCCGGCATGCAGGCCCAGGCTACCCGGCTGCGGGTCGTCGCAGAGAATCTGGCCAACCGGGACAGCACCGGGCCTTCGCCCGGGGCCGACCCCTATCGCCGCAAGACCGTCACCTTCGCCAACCGGCTGGACCGCAGCCTCGGCGCCGAGACCGTGCAGGTGCGGCGGATCGGCACCGCATCAGGCGCCTTTCCACAGGTGCATGACCCGTCACACCCGGCGGCCGATGCGCAGGGCTATGTGAAGCGGCCGAATGTCGACAGCCTGGTCGAGACGATGGACATGCGCGAGGCGCAGCGGAGCTACAGCGCCAATCTCGCGGTGCTCGAGACCACGCGTGGCATGCTGACGCGCACCATCGAGGCGTTGCGCTGATGATCGGCTCGGTCGCGCCGCTCCAGGCCGCAGCGGCCTATCGCGCGACGGTGTCACCGGAGGCATCCGCCGAGGGCGGCTTCGGTGCGACGCTGCAGCGGGCCGTCGAAGGTGCGGTCGAGCTCGGCCGCGGGGCGGATGCGGCCAGCACCCAGGCCCTGACCGGCCAGGGCAGCGTCTCGGAGGTGGTGATGGCCGTCTCGCGGGCCGAGCTTGCCCTGCAGACGGCGGTCGCGCTGCGGGACCGTGTCGTCTCCGCCTATCAGGACGTCATGCGGATGCCCATCTGACGCAGGAGGCGCGGGGCATGGACAATCAATCGGCCCTGGCGGTGCGGGAGGCCCTGTGGATGGCCCTGCAGCTCGCTGGCCCACCGCTCATCGCCATGTTGGCCGTGGGGCTGGTGATCTCGGTCTTCCAGGCGCTCACGCAGATCCAGGAGGCGACTCTTGCCTTCCTGCCGAAGCTGGTCGTGCTGGGTGTCGTGCTGCTGCTGCTCGGCCCGTCGATGGTGGGGTCGATGCGGGGCTACGCGGCGTCGCTCTTCGACCGGATGGTCGCGGTGGGCGGGCAGCCCTGATGCCGGAGGCGCTGCCGGATTTCGCCTTCCACGCCGTGCTGCTGGTGGCGCGGCTGGGAGGGGCGGTGCTGCTGCTGCCAGGGCTTGGGGAACAGGATATACCGGCCAGCATCCGTCTGGCCCTGCTGCTGGCGCTCGTGGCGGTGCTGTTGCCAGGACTGGCGCCGCACCTGCCAGGCCTGCCGGCTGAGCTACCGGAATTGCTGCGGCTGATCCTGATGGAGACGGCGATCGGGCTCTGGCTCGGCTTGCTGGCGCGGCTGGTGTCGCTGGCGCTGGGGCAGGCGGGGCAGATGGTCGGGCTGATGGTCGGCCTCGCCAGCCCCTTGCAGGCCGACCCGGTGCTTGGGGCGCAGGCCACGGCGACGGGGCGGCTGTTCACGCTGCTCGCCGCGGTGCTGGTGCTGTCCGGCGGGCTCTATGCCTTGCCGTTGCGGGCTCTGGCGGAGAGCTACCAGTCGCTGCCGCCCGGCGCCCCGCTGGTGCTGGACCGCGGCGCCGAATCGGTGGCGCAGGCGGTCGCCGATAGCCTGTCGCTGGCTCTGCGCCTGGCGTCACCCCTGGTGCTGGCGTCCGTGCTCGGCAATGTCGCGCTGGGCCTGCTGGCGCGGCTGGCACCGCAGGTGCAGGTCTTCACCATGGCCGCGCCGGGGCAGATCCTGGGCGGTCTGCTGCTGCTCGGCCTGTTGCTGCCGGCGATGATCGCCGTCTGGCTCGCCGCCGCCGGCACCTCCCTCGCATTGCCGGGCTAGGCCATGGCCGAGGAGGAATCCGCATCCGCCGAAGACAGGACGGAGGCCCCAAGCCAGAGGCGGCTCGAGCAGGCGCAGCGGGAGGGCCAGGCGCCGGTATCGCGCGAGGCGATCGGCTTCGCCACGCTTCTTGCCGGGACGGTGGCGGGCGTGCTGGCGTTGCCGCCCCTTGGCTTCGAATGGCTGCGGCTGATGCGGGCGCTGATCGAGATGCCGGGGGAGGGGGCGGTGCTGGCGCCCGCGCTGCTATGGCAGTCGGCTCTGACCCTGCTCCCCGTGCTGGCGCTGGTGGCTTTGGCCGGAACCCTGGCCAGCCTGGCGCAGACTGGCCTGGTAGCGCGGGCCGAGGCGCTGGCGCCCCAGCTTTCCAGGGTCAATCCGGTGGGGACGCTGCGGCGCCTGCTGGGGCCGGAAGGGCTGCTCGAGTTGTTGCGGACCCTGATGAAGCTGGCGCTGGTCGGCGTGGCGCTCTGGCATGCGGTGGATCTGTCCGTGCTGCAGGCGGCTCTGCACCAGCCCGCGGCCGGGCTGTTGCGGGCGGCGGGTCAGGGCAGCGTGCGGTTGCTGCTGGCTGCGCTCTTCGCCTTCGGAGCGATCGCGCTGCTCGATCTCTTCTGGGTCCGCTGGCGGCATCTGCGGCGCATGCGGATGAGCCGGGAGGAACTACGCCAGGAGCATAAGGACAGCGAGGGCGACCCCTATATCAAGGCCCGGCTGCGGCGGCTTCGGGAGCAGCGGGCACGGCGGCGGATGCTCGCGGCCGTGCCGAAGGCAACGGTTGTGGTCACCAACCCAACTCATTACGCTATCGCTTTGAACTATGCGCCGGGGCAGGCCTCGGCGCCGAGACTGGTAGCGAAGGGGGTGGATGCCATGGCGGCGCGAATCCGGGCGATGGCGGCCGAGCACGGGGTGCCGGTCGTCGAGAATCCGCCGCTGGCCCGGGCGTTGTGGCGGGTGGAGACGGATACCGAAATCCCCGCGGAGCATTGGCAGGCAGTTGCCGAGATCATCGCCTATGTCTGGCGCCTGCAGGGGCGGCAGCATGCCTGACCGTCGCGCGGCGCAGCGGGCCGCCTCCTTCCAGTGCCTGTTCGGCGGGACGCCGGACGGCATGGCCCTGCTCGACTCGAGCGGTGCGATCCTCGCCGCCAATCCAGCGCTGGAGCGGCTGGCGGGAGGGGAGGCGTTGCGCGGCCTGCCGGCGACGCGGCTCCTGGCGCCGGCGGACCGGCCGGCATTGGCGGCGCTGCTTGCCGGGTCGGGGCAGCGGGACTTGCGGGCACGCCCCGCCGGGTCCGGGTTGGGGGCATGGAGCCTGACCTCCGAGCTGCTGGCCGGCGGCGGGCGGTTGCTGCGCGTCCTCGATCATGGGGAGGGGGACCGGGCGGAGGTGCCAGCCGTCAACGCGAGCCGGCTGGAAATGCTTGGTCGCCTGACCGGGGGCATCGTGCATGACGTGAACAACCTGCTGGGCATCATTCGCGGCGCCGCGGAGGCAGTGCGGACCCTCGGCCTTCCGCCGGCCGGCGAGGCGGAGGTGAAGGGGATCGAGGATGCGGCGCGGCGTGGTGCGGTGCTGATTGCCGAATTGCTGGCCCTGGTCCGGCCGCAGAAGGCGGCGCCCTGCAGCATCGTCCTTGATGCCGCGATCGAGGCCTTGGCTCCCTTGCTGCGCCGGCTGGTCGGCAAGGCGGTGCGGCTGGAGCTGCTGCCCGGGGCGGCCGGGCTGGCGGTGCGTCTCGGGCCCGAGCAACTCGACCGGCTCTTGATGAACCTCGCCGTCAATGCCGGGGAGGCAATGGCGGAGGGGGGGTGCCTCACCATCGCCACCCGCCAGGCGCCGGGCGAGGCCGTGCTGGAGGTGCGGGACACGGGCTGCGGCATTCCCCCCGAAGCCTTGCCACATATCTTCGATCCCTTCTTCACCACGCGAGCCACCGAGGGCGGTACGGGTCTTGGGCTGGCGACGGTGCGGGACATCGTCGGCGCGGCCGGTGGGCGTGTCGTGGTGGAGAGCCGGCGTGGCCAGGGGACCTGCTTCCGCATCCATTTGCCGAGGCTGGAGGCGCCGGTAGAGGCAGCCCCTCGGCCGGCCCCCACCGGAGAGGCAGGGCCGATCCTGCTGGTCGAGGACGAGGCGGTGCTGCGGCGGCTGGCGGAGCATGTGCTGAGCCGCCAGGGCCAGGTGCCACTCCTGGCCGAGAGCGCGGAGGCGGCACTGGATCTGCTGGAGCGGTCGCCACCACCCGGGCTGCTGGTCAGCGACATCTCCCTGCCGGGGATGGATGGGCGGGAGTTGGCGCGGCGGCTTCGGCTCCGCTGGCCCCATCTTCCGGTGGTGTTGGCCTCGGGCTATGGCAGTGCCGGGCTGCGTGCCGAGCTGGCGGCCGAGGGTTTCCATCTCCTGGCCAAGCCCTATGGTTCGGCCGAGTTGATGGCGGCGCTGGAGGCTGTCCGGCGGGTACCGGTGACGGTGTGAGGTGCCTCGTGTTTTCCAAATGTTCTTGTTTTCCGGCGGTGGCAGGACCATACTCTGGCAGTGCCATCGCGGAGCGATGGGGTTAGTTACGATCCTGTTTCATTCCGATCTCATTGCATGTAGTTTGGGCGGGTGAACCGGGGCCAGGAGCGGGATAGCCAGAATGGATAAGGGAAAGGCGCTCGACGCCGCGCTCAGCCAGATCGAAAGGGCCTTCGGCAAGGGCTCCATTATGAAGATGGGCGCTCGTCAGGCGTTGGATGGCGAGATCGAGGTGATCTCGACCGGCTCGCTCGGCCTCGACATCGCGCTTGGCATCGGTGGCGTGCCGAAGGGCCGCATCATCGAGATCTACGGGCCGGAAAGCTCGGGCAAGACGACGCTCGCGCTGCACATGATCGCGGAGGCCCAGAAGAAGGGCGGCACCTGCGCCTTCATTGATGCCGAGCATGCGCTCGACCCGGGCTATGCCAAGAAGCTCGGCGTCGATATCGACAACATGCTGATCAGCCAGCCGGATGCCGGCGAGCAGGCGCTCGAGATCTGCGACACGCTGGTGCGCTCGGGCGCGATCGACGTGCTGGTGGTCGATAGCGTGGCCGCGCTGGTGCCGCGGGCCGAGCTTGAGGGCGAGATGGGCGACAGCCATGTCGGCCTGCATGCCCGGCTGATGAGCCAGGCGCTGCGTAAGCTGACCGGCACCGTCTCCCGCTCGAACTGCCTGCTGATCTTCCTGAACCAGATCCGGCTCAAGATCGGCGTCATGTTCGGCAATCCGGAGACGACGACGGGTGGCAACGCGCTGAAGTTCTACGCCTCCATCCGCCTGGAGATCCGCCGCATCGGGGCCATCAAGGACCGGGAGAGCGTGGTCGGCAACCAGACCCGGGTGAAGGTGGTGAAGAACAAGATGGCGCCGCCGTTCCGGCAGGTCGAGTTCGACATCATGTATGGCGAGGGCATCTCCAAGGTCGGCGAGCTGGTCGATCTCGGTGTGAAGGCCGGCGTCGTCGAGAAGTCGGGCGCCTGGTTCAGCGCCGAGGGCCAGCGGATCGGGCAGGGGCGGGAGAATGCCAAGCAGTTCCTCCGCGACAACCCGGCCATGGGCGCCTCCATCGAGGCCAAGGTGCGCGGCCAGGCCGGCATCGTCGCCAATGCCATGCTGACGGGCGAGAGCGAGTCGGCGGAAAGCGAGGATGAGGCAACGCCGGCCGAGTAAGCCGGCGCCTCTCGACGCCTCCTGCCCTGCGCGGTAGGAGGCTCGGGGCCCCGCGGCCGGGAACGCGCGCGGGGGGAAGACAGGATCCGCACCGGCGATGACCAGCAGCAACGACATCCGCGCCACCTTCCTTGGGTATTTCGGTCGCAACGGGCATCAGGTGGTCGAAAGCTCGCCGCTGGTTCCACGGAACGACCCGACGCTGATGTTCGCCAATAGCGGCATGGTGCAGTTCAAGAATGTCTTCACCGGGCAGGAGAAGCGTTCCTATAGCCGGGCGACCACGGCGCAGAAATGCGTCCGTGCCGGCGGCAAGCACAACGATCTCGACAATGTCGGCTATACCGCCCGGCATCATACCTTCTTCGAGATGTTGGGGAATTTCTCCTTCGGCGACTATTTCAAGGAACAGGCAATCTCCCATGCCTGGGAGTTGCTGACCCGCGACTTCGGCCTGCCGAAGGACAAGCTGCTGGTCACCGTCTTCTCCGAGGATGAGGAGGCGCCGGTCTATTGGAGGAAGATCGCCGGGCTGCCGGACAGCCGGATCATCCGCATCCCGACCAGCGATAATTTCTGGCGCATGGGGGATACCGGGCCCTGCGGCCCATGCTCCGAGATCTTCTACGACCATGGCGAGCATATCCCGGGCGGGCCGCCGGGCTCGCCGGATGAGGATGGCGACCGGTTCATCGAGATCTGGAACCTGGTCTTCATGCAGTTCGAGGAGGGGCCACCCGGCACCCGCGTGCCGCTGCCGCGGCCCTCGATCGATACCGGCATGGGGCTGGAGCGCTTCGCCGCCATCCTCCAGGGCAAGCACGACAACTACGACACCGATACGCTGCGGGCGCTGATCCTCGCCTCGGCCGAGGCCACGGGCCAGGACCCGGATGGGCGGTGGAAGACCAGCCACCGCGTGGTCGCCGACCATCTGCGGGCCGGCACCTTCCTGATGGCCGATGGCGTCATGCCCTCCAACGAGGGCCGCGGCTATGTGCTGCGGCGCATCCTCCGCCGCGCCATGCGGCATGCGCATATGATGGGCTCGCGCGAGCCGCTGCTGCACCGGCTGGTGCCGGCGCTGATCCGGCAGATGGGCGCGGCCTATCCCGAGATCGTCCGCGCCGAGGCGCTGGTGACCGAGACCTTCAAGCTGGAGGAGACGCGCTTCCGCAGCCTGCTGGAGCGCGGGCTCGGCCTGCTGGCGGAGGAGAGCGGCAAGCTCGGCGAGGGCGGGACCCTGTCCGGCGATGTCGCCTTCCGGCTTTACGACACCTACGGCTTCCCGCTCGACCTGACGCAGGATGCGCTGCGCGCCGAGGGCCGCGGCGTCGATGTCGCAGGCTTCGAGGCGGCGATGGCCGAGCAGCGCCGGCGGGCGCGCGCCGCCTGGGCCGGCAGTGGCGAGGCGGCGACGGATGCCGTCTGGTTCGACATCAAGGAGCGGGTCGGGGCCAGCGAATTCCTCGGCTACAGCACCGAGGCGGCGGAGGGCGAGATCCTCGCCATCCTGCAGGACGGCAAGCCGGTGGAGGGCGCCGGGCCGGGGGCCGAGGTCGCGGTCGTGCTGAACCAGACGCCCTTCTACGCCGAGAGCGGCGGCCAGGTGGGCGATGCCGGGCTGATCTCAGCGGGTGAGGCCTGCCGCATCGTCGTGCGGGACACGCAGAAGAAGCTCGGCGACCTCTTCGTCCATTACGGCACGGTCGCGCATGGCGAGGCGAGGCCGGGGCTGGCCGTGCTGGCCGAGGTCGACCACACGCGGCGCGGGGCCATCCGCGCCCATCACAGCGCGACGCATCTGCTGCATGAGGCGCTGCGGCGGCGGCTCGGCACCCATGTGGCGCAGAAGGGCTCGCTGAACGCGCCGGACCGGCTGCGCTTCGACGTCTCGCAACCGACGCCGATGACGGCGGAGGATCTCGCCTGGACCGAAACCGAGGTGAATGCCCGCATCCGCGAGAATGCCGAGGTGACGACCCGGCTGATGACGCCGGAGCAGGCTGTCGGCATCGGCGCCATGGCGCTGTTCGGCGAGAAATACGGTGACGAGGTACGGGTCGTCGCCATGGGGCATGACCCGGCGGCGACCGAGAAGCTCGGCGTCTATTCGCTCGAGCTCTGCGGCGGCACGCATGTGCGGCGGACGGGCGACATCGGCCTGTTCAAGATCGTCTCCGAGGGCGCGGTCTCGGCCGGCGTGCGGCGCGTCGAGGCCGTCACCGGCGAGGCGGCGCTGGCGCTGATCGAGGACCAGGCGCGGCAGCTCTCCGAGGCGGCGCTGGCGCTCCGCGTCGCCCCGGCCGAGGTGCCGGCGCGCGTGGCCGCGCTGGTCGAGGACCGGCGCCGGCTGGAGCGCGAGGTGAGCGAGCTGCGGAAGAAGCTGGCGACCGGTGGCGCCGCGGCGGAGGCCGAGACGATCGGCGGGCTGCGCGTGGCGCTGCGCAACCTCGGCGACATCCCGGCGCGGGATCTCAAGGGCGTGGCGGAGGCCATCCTGAAGGGCGGCACGGCCGATGTGGCGGCGCTGGTCTCGACGGCGGAGGGCAAGGCCAGCATCGTCGTCGGCATCGGCGAGGCGGCGCGCGGCCAGGCGGATGCGGTGGCGCTGGTCAGGGCGGCGAGTGCCGCGGCAGGCGGCAAGGGCGGTGGCGGGAGGCCGGAGATGGCCCAGGCCGGCGGCCCCGATGCGGCGCTGGCCGATGCCGCGCTCGACGCCGTCCGGGCGGCGCTGGCTGGCGGCTGAGATCGAGGGGCACGGCCGGGCCGTGCCTCTCCCGCTCAGCTCGTGGTCCCACCCCGGGCGGGTTTGCGCTCGCTGATCAGCGCCTCCCGCACGACGGACCGGAATTCGCGCCGGTAGAGCTCGCGCAGCACCAGCAGGCTGGCCAGGATCAGCGCCACGGGGTGGAGAATCCAGGCCAGCGCGGCGAGGCCGAAGTAATAGGCCCGCAGCCCGCTGTTGAAATGCTTGCCGGCGCGATTGGCGACCTCGGCGGCGATCGCCGCATGGGGCAGCCGCCCTGGGTCCCGCGCATCATGGGAGATGCCGCCCATGACGATGGAGCAGTAGTTGAACTGCCGCAGCGCCCAGGTCAGCTCGAAGAAGGCGCGGACGAAGATCAGCAGCAGCAGGGCGATCTTCATCTCCCACAGCGCCTGATCCGGCACCATGGCGAAGGGCAGGGCACCGAAGACCCGCGCGCCGAGTTCCGGGCTGCTCAGCATCGCCACCAGGCCGCCCAGGATGAAGATGGCGGTGTTGGCCAGGAAGCTGGTGCTGCCCATCAGGTTGCCGATGATCTGCGTATCCATGATGCGGTTGTCCCGCGTCACCATGGTGCGCATCCAGCGGCGGCGATGTTCATCCATCGCCGCGATGACACTGCGCCGCCGGAGTGCCGGGTGGTGGTCCACCAGCGCGGAATAGCCGGCCCAGCACGCGACGAAGACGCCGAGCGCAAGCCAGTCGAGCAGGGTCAGGGAGGTCATCGGGGGAGTATAGCGCGCCCAGCAAAAAGGGCGGGCCGTTGCCGGCCCGCCCTCTCGCATCCGTCCCGGGCGGGATGGCTCAGGCCATCGCCTTCTTCAGGTTCTCGTCGAGCTTCGAGAGGAAGGCCTGGGTGCTCAGATAGGGCTGGTCCTTGCCGATCAGAACGGCAAGGTCCTTCGTCATGGAGCCGCTCTCGACCGTCTCGATGCAGACCTTCTCCAGCGCCTCGGCGAAGGCGGTCACGTCCGGCGTGTTGTCGAACTTGCCGCGATAGGCGAGGCCACGGGTCCAGGCGAAAATCGAGGCGATCGGGTTGGTGCTGGTCTCGCGGCCCTTCTGGTGCTCGCGGTAGTGGCGGGTGACGGTGCCGTGGGCGGCCTCGGACTCGACCGTGTTGCCGTCCGGGGAGAGCAGCACGGAGGTCATCAGGCCGAGCGAGCCGAAGCCCTGGGCCACGATGTCGGACTGCACGTCGCCGTCGTAGTTCTTGCAGGCCCAGATATAGCCGCCTTCCCACTTCAGCGCGGAGGCGACCATGTCGTCGATCAGCCGGTCCTCATAGGTCAGGCCGCGCTTCTCGTACTCGGCCTTGAACTCGGCGTCGTAGATGGCGCGGAAGATGTCCTTGAAGTTGCCGTCATAGGCCTTGAGGATGGTGTTCTTGTGGCTGAAATAGACCGAGTAGTTCCGGGCCAGGCCGTAGTTGAAGCTGGCGCGGGCGAAGCCCTCGATCGAGGTGTTCAGGTTGTGCTGCATCATGGCGATGCCACCCGCCTTGAAGGCGAAGTCGCCGATCTCCTGCGGCTGGCCGCCTTCCGGCGTGTAGGTCATCGTCACCTTACCGGCGCCGGGGACCTTCATCTCGACGGCGCGGTAGATGTCGCCATAGGCGTGGCGGCCGACGACGATCGGCTTCGACCAGTGCGGCACCAGGCGGGGCACGTTGGAGCAGATGATCGGCTCGCGGAAGATCGTGCCGTCGAGGATGTTGCGGATGGTGCCGTTCGGGCTCCGCCACATCTTCTTCAGGCCGAACTCCTTCACCCGCGCCTCGTCCGGGGTGATGGTCGCGCATTTCACGCCGACGCCGTACTGCTTGATGGCGTTGGCGGCATCGACCGTCACCTGGTCATCGGTCTGGTCGCGGTACTCGATGCCGAGGTCGTAATACTTCAGGTCCACATCCAGGTAGGGGAGGATGAGCTTCTCCTTGATGAACCCCCAGATGATGCGGGTCATCTCATCCCCGTCCAGCTCGACGACGGGGGTCTTTACCTGGATCTTTGCCATGCGGTCCTCGTGGTCTCCCGCGCCAGGCGCCGGGGCGCCGCGGGGGTGTTTGGGGCGGCCGGAACATCGCACCCGTCAGGGACCTGGGCAAGCCCATCCGCCCGCCTTGCTTAGTTTCGATATCGACACGCTTGCCGGTAGCGGCAGTTTCATGCTTAGTCGCGTCAGGCGTGTCGGACGGCAGCCGGGAGATCGCAGGAGAGCATGATGCCTTCGGTTTCGCTGCTCCGCCGTGAACCCGGTCCCGTTGCGGATGTTCTGGGGCGGGGCATCACGGCCAATGGTTGTCGGGCGGGCGGTGCCACGCATGTACGATAGAAGCCAGGGCGCCAACTCCCCCGTCTTCCAGCCCGGCCGGGAGCCTTCCGCCATGCCGAACGATCAGGCCTTCCTTGCTACCCGTCATGGTCCTGTCCTGGCCGGGCTCTGCGCCGACGAGCTGCGCGAGCGCCATCCGCGCATCCAGGCCGCCGCCGCAGCCGGCGACTTCCGGGGATTGCAGGCGGAGGCGCATGCCCTGCGCGGCGTCGCGGCCAATTTCGGGCTGGGCGTGCTGGCGGAGGACCTTCTCGCGCTGGAGACGGCGGCGCGGCAGTCGGATGCGGACAGGCTGCGCAGCCTGCTCGGCCGGCTGCCGGACGAGGTGGCCAAGGCCCTTACCGCCCTCGGCCAGAACAAGCCCTGACCGCTCAATAGACCAGGATGGAACCCAACCCGTGCCGTGCCCCGGCGCGGGCCAGGGTGCCGTCGGCCTTGGCGACGGTGAGGAAGCTGTTCACCTCGGCGAGCCAGGGCGCGTCGCCACGGGGCACGGCATAGCCATAGAGCGTCTCCCCGAATCGGTCCGGCGCCTCGATGACCCGGGCCCATTCATGCATCAGCAGCATGCGCCGCGTGTAGGCGAAGTCGCTGATGAAGACATCCGCCCGGCCGGCCTGGACTTCCGACTCGCGGGTGCGGGGTGCGCGGACGACCATCACCTCGGCCTGCTTCAGGCTGCGCCGCATCAACGGTTCGGCCAGCGTGCCGGCCGCGACGGCGACCACCGTGCCGACCGTGTCGACATCCTCCCAGCGGGTGACGCGGTTGCTCTCCCGCGTGGTCACGGCATAGATCGAGCTTGTCATATAGGGCTTCGAGAAGGCGACCCGCTGCTGCCGCGCCGGCAGGATGCCGACGCCCATCATGGCGATGTCGCAGGCGCCGGCCTCGAGCCGGTCCATGAACTCGGCGAAATTGGTCTCGACGAAGCGCAGCTGGACGAGCAACCGGTTGGCCAGCGCGCGTGCCATGTCGATGTCGAGCCCTTCAAGCTCGCTGTTGCGGGGGTTGCGGTAGCTGACGGCGAAGTAGTCCGGCCAGATGCAGACGGCCAGCTCGCCCCGGCTGCGGATGAGGGCCAGCCGGTCCGGCGGGGGCGGGGATAGCGCCGGCTCGGCCGGGTTGCGCGCCGGGGGTTGGGCTGGGGGTTGGGCCTGGGCGGGTGGTGCGGCTGCCGGGGGGCGGGTAGCGGCAGCGGGCGGCGTGTGGCCGGGCGGCTGGATCTGGGCCCTTGCCGCATTCATCTCGAAATTGGCAACCATGAGTGCAATAACCTGCGCGACAATGCAGCCCTTCGCGACACTGGACGCCCTCATCCGCCGGTCCCTTCGTCTTGGTGCCGCCAAGCCGACGGAGCCACGGCCCTGGTTGCTGTTCGGCGCGGCGGTGGGCTTGGTGGCGGCATGTCTCGCCGTCATTTACGGTATTGTCCTGGAACGAGGCCAGCGCGATGCCCTGGCCGAGGCCGAGAAGCTGACGCAGAGCGTGGCCGCCGCCCTGGCCGACCAGCTCACCCGTGCCACGCAGATCGTCGAGCTGGTGCTGAACGACCTCGCCGAGACCCCGCGGGAGGCGAGCCCGGCCACCTTCGCCGAGGTGATGGCGAACCGGCTGCGGGACCTGGCGCAGATCCGCGCCCTGGCGGTGACCGATGCCACCGGCCGGATCACCCATGCGACCGTCGACTCGCTCCGTGACCTCACGGTGGGGGAGCGCGAATGGTTCCGGGTGCTGCGCTTCGGCGGGCAGACGCTGCGGCTCGGCGCGCCGGAGGCGGGACGGTATCTGGGGGCGGGCAATGCCACGATCCTCGAGAGCCGGCTCTGGACCATCCCGCTGGCCCGCAGCCTGCGCTCGGCGCGAGGGGAGTTCGAGGGGGCGGCGGTCGCGCTGCTGAACCCCGACTACTTCAGCGGCGTCTCCCGCCGCTATGCCGAGGCGTTCGGCGTCACGGTGCGGCTGCATTCCCTCAACGGCCAGCTGCTCACCCGCTCGGATGGCAGTTCCCACGGAATCGGGCAGCTCCATTCCAGCGCCTGGCTGTTCCGCGACTTCCTGCCGCGGCGTGAGATCGGCACCTTCCAGGGCCTCGACCAGGACGGGCAGGAGGTGATCGCCAGCTTCGCGGTGACCCGTCAGGGCAGCGTCGTGGTCGAGGTGGCGCGTGACCGGGCGGATGCCTTCGCCGCGCTCCGCCAGCTCGGCCTGGTGCTCGGCGGCGGGGTGGGGGCGGCGGCGGCGGCGACGCTCGCCGCGCTCTGGATGATGCTGCGCCTGGCGGAGAAGCTGCAGCGCCAGGGCAGCCGCCTGGCCCTGAGCGAGAAGGAGGCGGTGGCCGCCAGCCGTGCCAAGGAGGACTTCCTGGCCGCGATGAGCCATGAGATCCGCACGCCGATGAACGGCGTGATCGGCCTGTCCGGCCTGCTGCTGGACACCGGGCTCGACCCGCTGCAGAGGCGCTATGCCGAGACCATCCAGGGCTCGGCCGAGCATCTGCTGATGGTGCTGAACGACATCCTCGACTTCTCGAAGCTCGAGGCGGGGATGATGGAGCGGGAGGAGGTGCCCTTCGGCATCGAGGCGGAGCTCTCGACCATCGTCGAGCTCTTCGCCCCCAAGGCGGCGGGCAATGGGGTGGAGCTGGTCTGTTCCCTTTCGCCCGGCATGCCGGCGCGGGTGGTGGGCGATCCGGGGCGCCTCCGCCAGCTGCTCTTCAACCTCGTCGGCAATGCGGTGAAGTTCACCGAATCCGGCTGGATCGAGATCGGCCTCTCGGCCGAGCGGGAGGGTGATGGCTGGCGCCTCTCCTGCCGCGTCAGCGATACCGGCATCGGCATCGACCCGGCGAAGATCCCGCTGCTCTTCGAGCGCTTCACCCAGGCCGATGCCTCGATCAGCCGGAAATATGGCGGGACGGGGCTTGGCCTCGCCATCTGCCGCAAGCTGGTGGAGGGGATGGGCGGCAGCATCGGCGCGGTGGCGCGGCCGGGTGGCGGCAGCGTCTTTCGCTTCGACCTGCTGGTGGGGCTGGCGCCGGATGGCGCGGCGGAGGCGCGGGAGTCGCGGCCGCTGGCGGGCAAGCGGGTGCTGGTGGTGGACGACCTGGAGCTGAACCGGGAAATCCTGACCCGCCAGCTCCTCGTCCTCGGTGCCGAATCCCAGGGCGCGGCGGATGGCGCGGCGGCACTGGCCGCGCTGCGCGAGGCGGAGGCGGGCGGGCGGGCTTTCAACGCCGTGGTGCTCGAGGCCGAGCTGCCGGGCGAGGAGGGGGCGGCGCTGGCCAGGTCCCTGCGCGAGGCCGCGGGCGGGAAGGCGCCGGCCATCATCCTCTGCGTCACCGGGGCCCAGGCCCTGCGGGAGCCACCGGCGCCCGGGCTGGTCGATGCCATCTTGCTGAAGCCGGCCCTGCCGACCCGCTTCCGCGAGGCGCTGCTGCAGGCGCTCGGCGGGGTGGAGGCGGCGCGGCCCGCGCCTGCCAGCGCGCCGGCCACGGAGCTCGGCCTCAAGGTGCTGCTGGTCGAGGACAATGCGACGAACCAGCTGGTGATGCGGACCATCCTCCAGCGCGCCGGCTGCGAGGTGGAGGTGGCGGCGGATGGCGCCGTCGCGGTGACCGCGGCGCGGCGGGAGGCCTATGATGCCATCCTGATGGACCTGCAGATGCCGGTGATGGACGGGCTGGAGGCGACGCGCCAGATCCGCCGCAGCACGGGGCCCAATCGCCGGACCAGGATCATCGGCCTGACCGCGGCGGTCGGCCCGGTCTTCGAGCAGCAATGCCGGGCGGCCGGGATGGACGAGTATCTCGGCAAGCCGGTGCAGCGCCCGGCGCTGCTGGCCATGCTGGGGCTCATCGAGCCGGCACGGCCAGCCTAGGGCCTAGCCCCGCGCGATCCAGGGCATCTTGGAGGCGGCGATGGTGACGAACTGGATGTTCGCGTCCAGCGGCAGGTTCGCCATCATCAGGATGGTGCTGCCGACATGGGCGACATCGAAGGTCGGCTCCACCTTCATCTCGCCATTGGCCTGCTTCACGCCGCGTGCCATCCGGGCCGTCATCGGCGTCGCCGCATTGCCGATATCGATCTGGCCGCTGACGATGTCGAAGGCGCGGCCATCGAGCGCCAGGGTCTTGGTCAGGCCGGTGATGGCGTGCTTGGTCGAGGTATAGGCAACGCTCTCGGGCCGCGGGACATGGGCGCTGATGCTGCCGTTGTTGACGATGCGGCCGCCTTGCGGCGACTGCTGCTTCATGATGCGGAAGGCGGCCTGGGCGCAGAGGAAGCTGCCGGTGAGGTTCACCTGGACGACGCGCGCCCAGTCCTCGTAGGCGAGATCCTCGATCGGCCCGGCCGGGACATTGCCGCCGGCATTGTTGAACAGGAAGTCGAGCCGGCCCCAATCCGCCTTCAGCCGGTCGAACAGGGCGTTGACGGAGTTCGGGTCGCCCACATCGGTCGGGACGGGGATGGCGCGGGAGGCGGCATCGCCGGCAAGGCCCACCGTCTCCTCCAGCGCATCGCGGCGGCGGCCGGCGAGGGCGACGGTCCAGCCGCCGCCGAGCAGGGCCAGCGCCGCGGCCCGGCCGACGCCGGAGCCGGCGCCGGTGACGACGGCGTATTGGGTGGTCATGAGTCTCTACTCCTCGCAGGCGGGCTTCGGCGTCCTGGCCGGGGGCTGGAGCCGGTATTGGGATGGCCGGGCCGGCACGGGTCAAGCCCGTGCCGGCTGGCGGTCAGCTATTGGGACCGCGGCCCATGCCGATGGGCTGCCAGCGCTGCAGCGCCGTGTTCTGCAGCACGGCCGGGTTGACGCAGCTCATCGGCCACTTGCCCTGGAGGACGAGGGCCAGCTCATGCCCCACGCGCCGCTTCCGCGCCTCGTCGAAGCGCGCCGAGGCGGAGGCGACATGGGCGGTCAGGGTGACATTCTCCATCCGCAGCAGCGGGTTGTCGGGCGAGGGCGGCTCGACCTCCAGCACATCCAGGGCGGCATGGGCGATCCAGCCTTCCTGCAGCGCCTTGATCAGCCCCGCCTCCTGCACGGTCGGGCCGCGGCCGGTATTGATGAAGATCGCGTTCGGCTTCATCTGGCGGAAATGCTGTTCCTTCAGCATGTGATGCACCTCGGGACGCGCCGGGGCATGCATGCTGACGAAGTCGGATTGCGAGAGAACCTCGGTGAGCGTCGCGGGCTGCACGCCGTATTCGGAGATCAGCATCTCCTCGACGAAGGGGTCATAGGCGATCATCCGCAGGCCGAAGGGCGCGGCGCGGCGGGCGACGGCGCGGGCGACGCGGCCGAAGGACACGAAGCCGAGGGTCTGGCCCATGAGGCGCGGGATCTTGAGCAGCGCCGGGCGGCCTTCCTTCCAGCGGCCCTCGCGCACCATCCGGTCCTGCTCCAGCAGGCGGCGGAAGCCGGCCAGCAGCAGGGTCATCGCATGGTCGGCGACCTCCTCGATGAAGGTGTCGGGGATGTTGGTGACGGGGATGCCGCGCGCCGTCGCCGCCTTCACATCGACGCTGTCGACGCCGACGCTGCCGAGGGTGATGACCTTGCAGCGCTCCAGGCCGTCGATGATCTCCCGGGTGATGGGGATGCCCTTGGCATAGATCGCATCGGCATCGCGCGCCGCGGCGATGAAGCCGGCCGTGTCGGTCGGCGCCTCGATGATCTCGGCATCCAGCCCCTCAAGGGCCTCGCTCTCCAGCGCATAGCCGCCGCCGGCGACGGAGAAGCTGGCCCCGGTGGGCGTGACGATCCTGTACTTGGCCATGGTCCGGTCCCTTCCTATTGCGGCGGCCGCGCGCGGATCGCGGCCTCGTTCACCTCGGCGCCCCAGCCGGGGCCGGTGGGCAGCACCAGCTCGCCATTCTCGATCATCGGCGGGGGCGTGAATTCGTCGCGCCAGGAGACGCTGTCGATGTCGATCTCCATGACCCGGAAATTCGGGATGCAGGCGCTGAACTGCGCGCTGATCAGGGTGCAGAGATTGCCGTAGAAATTATGCGGCGCGCAGTTGACCTCGTAGACGTCGCACATGGCGGCGATCTTCATCGATTCCGCCAGGCCGTTCCAGATGACGTCGACGATGCCGACATCCATGGAGTAGTGCTCGAGGAAGGGGCGGAATTCCCGGCGGCCGTGCAGCGTCTCGCAGGAGGCGATGGGGCAGGGGGCCATGCGCTTGATGGTGGCGAGCGCGGCGGCGTCATGGGAATCGATCTCGAGCCAGGTAAGGTCGAATTCGGCCACCGCCTCGGCCACGCGCTGGAAGCCCTCGGTGCGGAAGTGGAAATTGGTGTCGAGATGGATGCCCATCTCCGGCCCCACCGCGTCGCGGATGGTGCGCAGGTGGTGCCTGAGCTGGGCGAGGGTGCGGTTGTCCCAGTTCAGTTCCGGCCAGCCGGCATGGCGGCCGAAGCCGGGCGAGTACTGGTAGAGGGGCCCATCCACGCCGGGGATCAGGATATTGGTCTTGAGGCCGCGGAAGCCCATCGCCTTCACCTCGGCGGCGTGGCGGGCGACCTCCTCGTAGTCGGTGAGCGGCGGCACGCCCATATGCTTCGCGTTGCGCACGCGGTAGCTGCCGAAATGCGACCAGTAGACCGGGATGCGCTCGCGGATCGGCCCGCCGAACAGGGCATGGACCGGGATGTTGCGGGCACGGGCGGCGATGTCGAGCAGGGCATTCTCGATGGCGGCGATGGCCTGCTGGTTCAGCCCGCCGCGCGACTGGCGGGTCATCACATGCAGCCAGGCGGTGACTTCCTCCCAGCGGGTCGGGTCGCGGCCGATGATGAGCGGGGAGAGACCCTCGATGACGGCGGAGAGGCCGGTGCTGCCGAAGCTCTCATTGTATTCGGACCAGCCGACCAGCCCGTCATCGGTCGTGACCTTCAGGAAGGAGAACAGCCGCCAGCCCGCATCCGCGCGCAGCGTCTCGACCCGGGCGATCTTCATCGCAGCCTCCGTTTCCACCCCTTGGACGCAAGCGAAGCATGGCGAGGGCGGCTCCACAAGACGGCGGGGCGGGGCTAGCCTTCACGCTCAGCGCGGGAGGATGCGATGGGCAAGCTGGCGGGGAAGATCACCTGGGTGACCGGGGCCGGGAGTGGCATCGGCGAGGCGGTGGCCGAGCGCTTCGGGGCGGAGGGCGCCGTCACGGTCCTGACGGGACGGCGGCGGGAGCGGCTGGAGGAGGTGGCTGGGCGCATCCGCGCCGCCGGCGGCACCGTGCATGTGCAGCCCGCCGACCTGATGCAGGCGGCCGAGGTGCAGCGCGTGGCGGACTGGATCGGTGCCGAGCTCGGCCGGCTGGACGTGCTGGTCAGCAATGCCGGGCTCAACGTCACCGAGCGGAGCTGGGCGCGGCTGACGCCGGAGGGGATCGACGAGCTGATCCGCGGCAACCTCACCTCGGCCTTCTACGTGGCACGGTCCGTGCTGCCGATGATGCGGGCGCAGGGGGGCGGCGTGATGATCCACACCGCATCCATGGCCGGGCGGAATGTCGGCGCCATGAGCGGCGGCGGCTACTCGGCGGCGAAGCATGGCGTGGTGGCGATGAGCCACAGCATCAACATGGAGGAATGCGTCAACGGCATCCGCTCGACCGCCTTCTGCCCCGGCGAGGTGAATACCGAGATCCTGAAGAAGCGGCCCAATCCGCTGACGCAGGAGGAGCTGAACCAGATGCTGCAGCCGGCGGATTGCGCCGATCTCATCGCCTATGTGGCGACGCTGCCGCCGCATGTGACGATGAACGAGGTCTGGCTGACGCCGACGCATAACCGCGGCTATGTCGCCGCGCTCGGCCGCAAGCTGTAGCCGCGGCCGAGCGGGGGCGGTTACTCCTTCACCGCCCCCGTGAGGGAGGAGACGTAGTAGTCGACGAAGAAGGAATAGAAGATGGCGACGGGCAGCGAGCCGAGCAGGCTGCCCGCCATCAGCGCGCCCCACTGGTACACGTCGCCCGAGACCAGCTCCGTCAGGATGGCGACGGGAACGGTCTTGTTCTCGCTGCTCTGGATGAAGGCCAGCGCATAGATGAACTCGTTCCAGGACAGGGTGAAGCTGAAGATGCCGGCGGAGATCAGCCCTGGCACGGCGAGGGGCAGGGTGATCTGGCGCAGGATCTGCAGCCGCGTCGCGCCGTCGATCAGCGCGCATTCCTCGAGCTCATAGGGGATCGACTTGAAGTAGCCGATCAGCAGCCAGGTGCAGAAGGGCACGAGGAAGGTCGGGTAGGTGAGGATCAGCGCCAGCGGGCTGTCGAACAGGCCGAGGCGATAGACCATGGTCGCCAGCGGGATGAAGAGGATCGAGGGCGGCACGAGATAGGCGAGGTAGATCGCCAGGCCGACATACTGGCTGCCCTTGAAGCGCAGCCGCTGGATCGCATAGGCCGCGAGCGTCGAGGAGAAGAGCGAGAGGAAGGTGGCGCAGATGGCCACCGTCATCGTCGTCACCAGCCAGTGCGGATAGGCGGTGTTGAACAGCAGGTGCTTGATGTGGTCGAGGGTCGGCGAGCCGATCCAGAAGGGGTTGTAGGTCTTGTAGTCGAAAAGCTCGGCATTCGGTTTGAAGGCCGTCACCGTCATCCAATAGAAGGGGAAGAGCAGGATGATGACGAAGCAGGCGAGCGGCAGGTAGAGCGTCACCATCCGGCGCGCCTTGCTGTCCCAGGCCATGGTCTCGGGCTGGGCGGTGGCCGCATTGCCCTGGGCGGGCTGCGGCAGTGCGGCGGCGTCAGTCATTGCCTTCTCCTTGCTGCCACTTGCGCCGGGCCAGGCCGAAATAGCTGAAGAGCGTTGCGAAGACGAGGAAGGGGATCATCGAGACGGCGATGGCCGCGCCCTCGCCAAGCTGCCCGCCGGGGATGCCGCGCTGGAAGGCGAGCGTCGCCAGCAGGTGGGTGGAGTTCACCGGCCCGCCGCGGGTGATCGCGTAGACCAGCTGGAAGTCGGTGAAGGTGAAGATGATGCTGAAGGTCATGACGATCGCCAGGATGGGCAGCAGCATCGGGAAGGTGATGAAGCGGAAGCGCTGCCAGGCGGTGGAGCCGTCGAGCAGCGCCGCCTCGTAGAGCGAGGGCGAGATGGTCTGCAGCCCGGCCAGCAGCGAGATGGCGACGAAGGGAATGCCGCGCCAGATATTCGCCGCGATCAGCGAGAAGCGCGCCGGCCAGGCGCTGCCGAGGAAGTCGATATTGTTGTTGAGCAGGCCGAGCTTCTCCACCAGCAGGAAGGAGATGATCGAGAATTGCGGGTCGTAGATCCACCAGAAGGCAATGGCGGAGAGCACCGTTGGCACGATCCAGGGCAGCAGGATGATGGCCCGGAGCAGCGACTTGAAGGGCAGGTGGTTGTTCAGCAGCAACGCCAGCCAGAGGCCAAGGGCGAATTTCCCGATCGTGGCGATGCCGGTATAGAAGACGCTGTAGAACACCGCGTTCCACCAGAGCGGATCCTCCAGCAGGTACTGGAAGTTCTCGAGCCCGACCCAGTAGCCGCTGCGGCCGATGGTGGTGTCGGTGAAGGCAAGCCAGATCCCGAGGCCGAGTGGGTAGGTGAGGAAGACCAGCAGCAGCCCCGCCGCCGGCAACAGGCAGGCGAAGGCGAGGAAGGGCTTCCAATCGAACAGCCGGACCAGCCAATTGGGCTGCTGGTTCGGCCGGTTCCAGGCCAGTGCTGTGGTGGCGGACATGCGTGGCTCCCCGGTCGGAGGCGGCGCCGGGCTGGCGCCGCCCGCGCGGCTCAGCGGCGGAAGTAGCGGCGGGCGCGGCGCTCGGCCTCGCGCGCGGCGGCCTCGGGCGTCGATTGGCCCGAGGCGACGGCGGCGCACATCTGCACCATGACGTAGTCGGCGGTGGCGGCGCCGGTCGCTTCCGAGAGCGGGCCCTTGTAGCCGTTATAGAAATTGGTGCGCATCGTGTCCTTGAAGATCGCCACCTTCGGGTCGCTGGTCCAGACCGCGCTCGCGCCGTAATTCGCCAGCGGATGCGCCCAGTAGCCGAGATTGGCGTTCAGCCAGGGGTCGTACTGCTCACGCTCCAGCATGAACTGGAGGAAGGCCTTGGACGCGTTCGGATAGCGGCTGTGCTTGAACAGCATGGCGTTGAGCGTGAGCCCGGCCATCGGCGACTCGCTCAGGACGCCCTTCGGCAGCACCTGGTGCTCGCTGTCCTCGGCGATGGCGGCGGTCGCCGGGTCGTTCTTGACGCTGAAGTAGAGCGAGACGCCGTTCGCGGTCATCCAGCACTCGCTCGCCGCATAGGCGCGGTTGTTGCTGATGTCGCCCCAGGAGAGCGTGCCCGGCAGGAAGGTTGGGTAGAGCTCCTTCAGGTAGTTCAGCGCGTTGACGGTCTCCTTGCTGTTGATCGCGACCTTGCCTTCCTCATCGACGAGGTAGCCGCCATGCGACCAGACGAGCCAGTTGGCGAAGCCGTTGCCGTCGCCGACCGCGTTGCCGAGGGCGAAGCCGGCCGGCTTGTTCGCCGCCTTCAGCTTCTTGCAGAGGTCGAGATAGCCGGCATGGTCGTCCGGCACGCGGTCGAAGCCCGCGGCCGTGACCGCCGACTTCCGGTAGATGGTCGGGCCTGCGGTCGCGCCGAAGGGCAGGCCGATCCAGTTGTTGCCGCCATGCTTCTTGCCGTAGCGCTGCGCCAGCGCCAGCCAGCCGCCATAGCGCTTGCCGAGATAGTCGGCGACATCGGTCAGCTCGACCAGCTTGTCCTGGTAGATATGCGGCGCATCGCCGAAGCCGATGATCATGTCCGGCCCGGCGCCGGTATTGGCCGTCACCGCCGTCTGCTGGGTAATGTCCTCCCAGCCGACGAAGTCGACGCGGACCTGCACGCCGGTCTTCTGGGTGAACTTCGCAGCATTGGCGCGGAACACCTCCTCATCCGGCTGGACGAAGCGGACGGGGCGCAGCATGCGGAGCGTGGCGCCGCTTTCGATCTGCAGCCGGGGCTCCGGCGTGTCGGCGGCCTGGATCTGCGACTGGGCGGAGGCGCGGGTGGCGGCGAGGGCCGCGGCCGAGAGGCCGAGCTTCAGCGCCGTGCGCCGTTGGATGATGTTCATTCTTGTGTCTCCCCGTTCTGCTGTTCTTGTTTCAGGCGGCGAGGCGCCGCCCGGAGCCGGATTCGAAGAGGTGGACGAGGTCCATCTCCGGCATGATGCGGATGGTCTCGCCCGGGCGCGCGGTCACCCGCTCGCGGAAGGCGCAGGTGAGGGGGGTGTCGCCGATGCGGGCGATCACCTGGGTCTCGGAGCCGGTCGGCTCCACCAGCACGACGGTGGCGGGCATGCCGTCCTCACGCAGCTGGATATGCTCCGGGCGGATGCCGTAGATCCCGGCCTCGCCGCGGGCACTCTGCGGCAGGGGGAAAACCGCGCCGCCCTCGGCCTGGAAGCCGCCTTCGCCCATGCCGCCCTTGACCAGGTTCATCGCCGGCGAGCCGATGAAGCCGGCGACGAAGAGGTTGGCGGGCCGGTCATAAAGCTCGAGCGGCGGGCCGGCCTGCTCCACATGGCCGCCATTCATCACGACGATCTTGTCGGCCATGGTCATGGCCTCGATCTGGTCATGCGTGACATAGACGGTGGTGACGCGCAGCCGCTGGTGCAGCTCCTTGATCTCGGCCCGCATCTGCACGCGCAGCTTGGCGTCGAGGTTGGAGAGCGGCTCGTCGAAGAGGAAGACCTGCGGGTTGCGGACGATGGCGCGGCCCATGGCCACGCGCTGCCGCTGGCCGCCGGAGAGCTGGCGCGGGTAGCGTTGCAGCAACGCCTCGAGGCCGAGGATCTTCGCCGCCCGGCCGACCTCCTGCTCCATCACCTCCCGCGGCGCCTTGGCCAGCTTCATCGAGAAGGCCATGTTGTCGAAGACGGTCATGTGCGGGTAGAGCGCGTAGTTCTGGAACACCATGGCGATGTCCCGGTCCTTCGGCGGCACGTTGTTCACCACGCGGGGGCCGATGGCGATCTCCCCGCTGGTGATGTTCTCGAGGCCCGCCAGCATGCGCAGCAGGGTGGACTTGCCGCAGCCGGATGGCCCGACCAGCACCACGAATTCCCCATCCGCGATATCGACATTGACGCCGTGCAGCACCTGCACGGGGCCGAAGGCTTTCCGGACGTTGCGGATCTCGACGCTGGCCATTGGTCCTCCCTGGTGGGCGCGGCTTGTTGTCGTTCAGGCGAAACGGGAGACCTGCGTCTCCTTGGAGGTGATGAACTCGAGCAGCACGGGCACGCCCTGCTGCGTCTTCTCGATGCCGCGCCGGATGGCGGGGATGATCTCGGTCGGGTCGGTCACCCGCTCGCCATAGCCGCCGAAGGCGCGGGCCATGGCGGCGTAGTCGCCGGAGATGTCGGTGCTGCGGTACTTCTCCGTGCTGACCGGCATGACCTTCAGCTCGATCGCCATGGAGAAATTGTTGAGCAGGACGGACATGATGGGAATGCGCTCGCGCACGCAGGTCTCGAAATCCATGCCGGTGAAGCCGATGGCGGCATCACCCCAGACATTGATGCAGAGCTTCTCGGGCGCGGCGAGCTTGGCCCCCATGGCGAGGCCGAGCCCGTAGCCGAGCTGCGTCGTCTTGCCCCAGCCGAGATAGGAGAGGGGCGTGGTGGACTTCCAGAAGGGCGAGAGCTGGTCGCGCGGGCTGCCCGCATCATGGGTGATGATGGTGTTGTCGCGGTCCACCGTGTGCTGCAGGTCCCACAGCACGCGATAGGGGTTCAGCGGCGCGTCCTTGTGCGTCAGCTTCGGCATCCATTCGGCAAGCCAGGGCTCGCGGATGGACTGGATCTCGGCCGCGACCGGCGCCGGGTCGCGCGCCGAGGAGACGAGGCCGGCAAGCTCGCCGAGCAGGGCATCGAGCGTCAGCGCGGCGTCGCCGATGAGGCCGATCTCGGCCCGGACATCCTTGTTGAGATGTGCCGGGTCGAGCGTCGCATGGATGATGCGGGGGCCCTTCGGCATGCGGACGCCGAAATTGGTCTCGGTGAAGGAGCAGCCGATGCCGAGGATGACATCCGCCTGGTCGAGGAAGTGGCGCACCGGCTTCGGCATGGCGAGGCCGCCCGAGCCGAGGCTCAGCGGATGGTCCTCGTTGAAGGAGGACTTGCCGCCGAGGCTCGACGTCACCGGCGCGGCCAGCAGCTCGGCGAGCGCCTTGAGCTGCGGCCAGGCGCGGGCCCAGTGGACGCCGGTGCCGGCATAGATCACCGGGCGCTTCGCATTGGCCAGCAGGGCGGCGGCGCGTTTCACATCGGCCGGGTCCGGCCCGTAGCGCGTCGCCATCACCGGCTGGTAGTCGAGCGGCTCCGGCACCTCCTCGTTCCACATATCGGTCGGGATCTCGACCAGCACGGGGCCGCCGCGGCCGTTGCGCAGCTGGGTGAAGGCGCGGCGCAGGATGTTCGGCACCTCGGCGGCGAGGGTGATCGGCTCCGCGCTCTTGGTGATGCCGCGCATGGCGATGGTCGAGTTGAAATTCGGGTCGACATGCGCGAGGCGGCGCGGATAGCCCATCGGCAGGACGAGGATGGGCACGCTCTCGCCATAGGCCTGGGCGACGCCGCCATAGGCATTCTCGCTGCCCGGCCCGTGCTGCATGCAGAAGGCGCCGATCTTGCGCCCCGAGGTGACGCGGGAGATGGCATCGGCCATGTGCAGGCCGATCCGCTCCTGCCGGACCATGACCGGGCGGATGTCGCGCGCGGCGGCGTGCTCGATGAGATGGTTCACCGGATAGCCGGTGAGGATCTCGATCCCCTCGCGCCGCATGATGTCAGCGATGGCGTCGCCGAGTTTCATGGCCGTCCTCCCCCGAGCCGGGCCATTCGACCCTGGTTGCGCGGCCGGAGCCCGGCAGCGCTTTCGTTTCCAAGGGCAGCCTAGCCCCCGCCGCCCAAGCAGCGCAACCGGGCCGCCCGGCTTTTCCGGGGAGGTTCCCGCATCCTGGAATCACGCCATACTCAGGCCCGGTCACATTCCGTCCAGGGGGAGAGTGCATGCCGCCGACCATCACCGAGGCCGAATTCGAGGCGCTGCTCGCCCGCGCCGGAATCCCGCTTACCCCGGCGCAGCGGGCGGGCATCCTTCCCGCGCTGGGCGGGCTCGCGGCGATGCAGGCGCTGATCCGCACCCCGCCGCCGGCGGCCGAGGCGGAGCCTGCCACCATCTTCGCCTGCGCGGTCCTCGGGGAGGCCGGCCGATGATCCCGAGCATTGCCGAGGCTGCCGCGCTCATCGCCGCGCGCAAGCTCTCGCCGGTCGAGCTCACGGAAGACTGCCTGGCCCGGGCTGAGCGGCTGGACGGCACCCTGCATGCCTTCATCCGGCTGATGCCGGAGGAGGCACGGGCGGCGGCGCGGGCGGCCGAGGCGCGGATCATGACGGACGGGCCGCGCGGACCGCTGGATGGCATCCCTTTCGCGCATAAGGACATCTACGGCACCGCGGGCATCCCGACGACGGGCCACTCCCGGGTGCTGCAGGACCACGTGCCGGCGGCGGATGCCACCACGGTGGCGAAGCTGGCCGAGGCCGGCATCGTGATGTTCGGCAAGCTGGCGACGCATGAATTCGCCTTCGGCGGGCCGAGCTTCGACCTGCCCTGGCCGCCGGCGCGCAATCCATGGAATCCGGACCACTTCACTGCCGGCTCCTCCTCCGGCACCGGGGCGGCGGTCGCGGCCGGGATGGTGCTGGGCGGGACGGGGTCCGACACCGGCGGCTCCATCCGCGGGCCGGCGGCGCTCTGCGGCATCACCGGCATCAAGCCGACTTATGGGCTCTGCTCCCGCGCCGGCATCCTGCCGCTGGCGCAGAGCCTCGACCATGCCGGGCCGATGGCCTGGACGGTGGAGGATTGCGCCATCCTGCTCCAGGCCATGGCGGGTCATGACGCGGCCGATCCCGCCAGCGCTGACCGGCCCGTGCCCGATTTCCGCGCCGGGCTCGGCCAAGGGGTGCGCGGGCTGCGCATCGGGGTGGTCCGGCATTTCCACGAGACGGATTATCCGGTGAGCCCGGCGACGCTCGCCGGCATCGACGGTGCGGCCGAATTCTTCCGCGCCGAGGGGGCGGAGGTGCGGGAGGTAACGCTGCCCTCGCTCGCCGCCTTCAATGCCTGCGGCTGGATCATCCTGCTGGCGGAGGCCTTCGCCGTGCATGAGGGCTGGATGCGGCGCGACCCCAACCTCTATGGCGAGCTGATGCGGGACCGGCTGGTGCTGGGCGGGCTGCTCTCGGCCGCCGATGTGCTGCAGGCGCAGAAGCAGCGCCGCGCCCTGATCGCCGCGACCGAGGCGGCGGCGGCGGAATGCGACCTGCTGCTCACCGCGGCGCAGCCCGCCGAGGCGCCGCGGATCGAGGCCGTGCCGAAATGGGGCTTCCTCGAGCGGCCCAATTTCACCATCCCCTTCAACGTCACCGGCTGGCCCGGCATCACCGTGCCGACCGGCTTCGGCGAGGGCGGGCTGCCGGTGGCGATGCAGCTGGTCGGCAAGCCCTTCGCCGAGCCGCTGCTGTTCCAGGCGGCGGATGCCTATGAGCGGGCGCATGGCTGGCGTGCCAGGCGCCCGGCCATGGCTGCCTGAGCGGGCGTGACCCGCAGCGATGGGGAATGGGAAGCCTGGATGGCGGCGGCGCAGGCCGGCGATGCCGCCGCCTATGACCGCCTGCTCCGCGCCGCCCTGCCCCTGCTGCGGGCCGTGGCCCGGCGCCGGATCGCCCATGCCGCCGAGGCGGAGGATGCCGTGCAGGATGCCCTGCTGACCATTCACACCCTGCGCCACAGCTATGAGCCGGGGCGGCCGATCCGCCCCTGGCTCGTCGCCATCTGCGAGCGCCGGGCGATCGACCGGCTGCGCCGCCATGGCAGGCGCGGCGGGCGGGAGACGCCGATCGAGGATTTCCATGAAACCTTGGCGTCACCCGGGGCGAATCAGGGGGAGGCGCGGGTGGCCTCCGCTGAGCTGCGGGCTGCCGTCGCCGAGCTGACGCCGGCCCAGCGCACCGCGCTCGGCCTCGCCAAATTGGAGGACCTGCCGCTGGCGGAGGCCAGTGCCCGGTCCGGCATGTCCGTGGGCGCGCTGAAGGTGGCGACCCATCGGGCGATGAAGGTGCTGCGGCGACGCCTGGGCGTGGAGGAGTAGGTGCGGACCGAGGAGCTGATCGGTGAGCTGGCGGGTGGCCTCAGGCCGGTGCGGCGCATGGCCTCGCCACGGCGGCAGGCGGCGTTGTGGCTCGGCTTCGCCACCCTGGCCGTGGGTCTTGCGGTGCTGGCGAACGGGCTGCGGCACGACCTGCAGGAGCGGATGCTGATGCCGCAGGAGGTGGGGCAGTGGCTCGCCTCCATCCTCGCCGGGGGCACCGCCGCCCTGTCCGCGGCGATGCTGGCGCGGCCGGACCGCTCGTCGCGCTGGGCGCTGCTGCCGCTGCTGCCGCTGGCCGCCTGGTTCGCCAGCCTCGGCTGGGGGTGCATGGCCGATCTGGGCCGGCTCGGACCCATGGAGGGGCAGCTCGGGACGAGTTGGGGGTGCCTGCGCTTCATCCTGGCGATGGGCCTGCCGCTGGCGGCCGGGCAGTTCTGGCTTCTGCGCCATGCCGGGCCGGTGCGGCCCTGGCCGGTGCTGCTGCTGGGCGGGCTGGCCTCGGCCGCGCTCTGCTCGGCCGGGCTGAGCCTGTTTCACCACCTGGATGCGGCGGTGATGATCCTGCTCTGGCACGGCGGCGCCATGGTGCTGCTGGTGCTGGTGGGCGCCCTGCTCGGGCGCCCGCTGCTGGCGCGTCGGCCGCGCTAGCCTGGGCTGGATGCGTCGTCTCGCGTGACGGAGGGGGGAAAACCACGACCATGTCCCGACGTTGGCCTGCCGAACTGTGCGGCTTCGTCGGCCGGACACCTGACGGATATCGAGGGAGGTCATCATGGATCCGGATCGCATGACAGGGGCTGCCCAGCAGGCGAAGGGCAGGGCCGAGGCGGCGACGGGACAACTGGCCGGGGATGCCAAACTTCGCTTCGAAGGCCGGGCCGACGAGGCTGCCGGAGCCCTCCGCAGCACCGCCGGCGAGGCCAAGGACGCGGCCCGGCAGGCCACGGAGGACCCCCAGTCCGAGGTCGAGCAGCTTCGCGCGAAGGTGGAGCAGCTTTCGCGGGAGCCTGCCACCCCCAGGCTGGACGCCGCGGCGAGGGCGGCGGACCATTACGGCGCGGAGCTGGACCGGTATCTGGACGTCATTCGGCAACGTCCGCTCATCTCGGTCGGCGTGGCAGCGGGTGCCGGCTTCCTGATCGGGCGGTTGTTGAGCGGCGACAGGTATGTGAACCGGTTCTGACGATCGGAACCACCCGCGGCCGGCAACGGCAACGAGGCGCTGGGGGCGGTTGCAACGGTGTGGCCGAGCGCAAATATCCGCGACGATCATGACTGTCCTGAAGCTCCTGCCGCTGCTTTTCGCGCTGCTCTATCTCGCCCCCCTCGGCATTGCCGCCCTGCTCCACCAACGTGCCGGCATCGGCGCGGACTGGTGGAGTGCCGACCGGTCCAGTATCGGCAATCTGCCGCCGGCGGCGCGCCACCAGGCGGCCGTGGTCCGGGTCTTCGCCGCGCCGACCGTCCGCTGGCGGGGCATCTTCGCCGTCCACTGCTGGGTGGTCCTGAAGCCCGAGGGGGCCGGCGCCTATACGCGCTACGACTACACCGCCTGGGGCGACCCGATCCGCGTCAACGGCTTCGAGGCCGATGGGCGCTGGTTCGGCCGCAACCCGGAGCTGATCTTCGCGGCGGATGGCGAGGCTGCGGAGGCCCTGATCCCCCGCATGCAGGACGCCATCGAGGCCTATGCCTGGCGAAACCGCGGCGACTACCGCGCCTGGCCTGGCCCGAATTCCAACACCTTCGTCGCCGCGCTGCTCGATGCCGTGCCGGAGGCCCGGGTGGCCCTGCCGCCCACCGCGATCGGCAAGGACTTCCCCTATGATGGGCGCTGGATCCGGCGCACGGCCTCGGGTACCGGCCTGCGCCTGACGCTCGGTGGCTATGCCGGCCTGACCATCGGATGGGTCGAGGGGATCGAGGTCAACCTTCTCGGTGGCGTCGCCGGCATCGATTTCCGGCGTCCCGCGCTGAAGCTGCCCGGCCTTGGCCGCCTCGGCATGCCGATCATGGATCCGGCCTGAGACGTCCCGGATAGGATCCGGGACGCCTGGGCTGCCGCCGGCCTCGGACAGATGGTTGCCTTCCTGGCCGATCAGCCGGTTCGCCTGCGCGATGCCGGTCGGTTCGTTGACCAGGGCGATTGGCGATGCCTCGAGTCGCGAATTGCGATGCAAGCCACCTCGCGTCCCCCAGGGATGCCGGCACGGCTTGACGCCGATCCATCGCTCCCCGTCCAATCGCCCCGAATAGAGCCCAACGCCGGGCCGAGGGGGAACGCCAATGCCGGACCATGCCAGCGCCGCCAATGCCACCGTCGCCTTGCGCCTCGCGGAGGCCTTCGCGCGGCACGGGGTGACGCTCACCTTCGGCCAGAGCCTGCCCTCGGCCTTCCACCTTGCCGCCCCGCATGCCGGCATCGACCAGAAGGTCTACCGGCAGGAGAATGCCGGGGGCGCCATGGCGGATGGCTATGCGCGCATCTCGCGCAAGGTGGGCGTCGTCACCGCCCAGAACGGCCCGGCGGCGACGCTGCTGGTGGCGCCGCTGGCCGAGGCGCTGAAGGCCAGCATCCCCGTCCTCGCGCTGGTGCAGGAGGTGACGCGGGACGCGACCGACCGCAACGCCTTCCAGGAGCTCGACCACCTCAACCTCTTCGCGCCCGTGGCCAAATGGGTGCGGCGGATCGACCGGGCCGATCGGCTCGAGGATTACGTGGACATGGCCTTCACCGCCGCCGCCTCGGGGCGGCCGGGCCCGGCCGTGCTGCTCGTGCCGGCCGACCTGCTGACCGAGGCGGCGGCGGCCACCGGCGCGCTCCGGCCGCGCCATCTCTCGCTGGGCCGCGTGCCGCTCGACCGGTGCCTCGCCGACCCATCGGCCATCGCCGCGGCGGCCGAGGCGCTGGCCGCGGCGCGGCACCCGCTGGTCGTCGCCGGCGGCGGCATCCACCTTTCCGACGCCTCGGCCGAGCTCGCGGCCCTGCAGGAGGCGGCGCACCTGCCGGTCGCCACCACGGTCATGGGCAAGGGCGCGGTGGACGAGACCCATCCGCTGACCCTCGGCATCATCGGCTATGTCATGGGGCAGGGGGCGCGGACCACGGCGCTGCGGCCGATGGTGGAGCGGGCCGACCTCGTCCTGCTCATCGGCAACCGCACCAACCAGAACGGCACGGATAGCTGGAAGCTCTTCGCTCCCGGCACCCGGTTCATCCATCTCGACATGGACCCGATGGAGGTGGGGCGAAACTACGAGGCGATGCGGCTGGTCGGCGATGCCAAGCTGACGCTGGCCGCCCTGACGGCGGAACTGACGCGGCGCGACCTCTCGGCCCGCGCCGCCGCCCGGCCGGCGATCGAGGCGGAGATGGCCGAGGCCATCGCGGATTGGCGCCGGACCATCGCCGACGTTACCACCCGCGATGCCCCGCTCTGCCGGCCGGAGCGGCTGATGGCGGAGCTGGACCGGCTGATCGGGCCCGAGGACATCGTGGTGGCCGATGCCTCCTACTCCTCCATCTGGATCGCCAACTACCTGACGGCACGCCGGCCCGGCCAGCGCTTCCTGACGCCGCGCGGCATCGCCGGCCTCGGCTGGGGCCTGCCCATGGCGATCGGCGCCCGGATCGCACTGGAGGAGAGCGCGCCGGGCGCGCGGGTCATCTGCCTCTGCGGCGATGGCGGCTTCGCCCATAGCTGGGCGGAGCTCGAGACGTTGCGGCGGATGGAGTTGCCGGTCGTCACCCTGGTGCTGAACAACGGCATCCTCGGCTACCAGAAGCATGCCGAGGAGGTGAAATTCGGCGAGCACACCAAGGCGGTGTTCTTCGCCACCGTCGACCATGCCGCCATCGCCCGCGCCTGCGGCGTCGAGGGCATCCGCGTCGCCCATAGCCGGGAGATCGGCCCGGCGCTCGGCGCCGCGCTCGATGCCCGGCACCCGGTGCTGCTCGACGTGCTGACCGACCCGGACGCCAAGCCGCCCATCTCCTTCTATGCCGGCCACTATCCGGAGCCTTTCTGATGCTCGCGCTGCGCAAGGCGGGGGCCGGCTTCGGCCTCGAATTCCAGGAGGTGCCGGAGGCGCCGCCGCCCGGCCCCGGCGATGTGGTGGTGGAGGTGGAGGCCGCCGGCATCTGCGGCTCCGACGTCCATGCCTATGAATGGACCGGCGGCTACGAATTCATGACCCCGCACATGCCGCTGACCCTCGGCCATGAGTTCAGCGGCCGGATCTGGCGCACCGGCACCGGTTCCGGCTGGGCGCATGGGACGCGGGTGGCCGTCATCCCCTTCGTCGCCTGCGGCCATTGCGCCGCCTGCCGGGCGGATGACGCGCGCAACTGCACCCAGCGCCAGGGCATCGGGCTGACGCGGGATGGCGGCTTCGCCCGCATGGTCCGCATCCCGGCGCGGTGCTGCGTCGCCGTGCCCGATGCGGTGGATGCCGAGCTGGCGGCGCTGGCCGAGCCGCTCGGCGTCGGGGCGGAGGCGGTGCTGACCGGCGAGGTGGGGCTCGGCGAGACGGTGCTGGTGCTGGGCCCCGGGACGATCGGCCAGGCGATCGCGCTCATGGCGCGCCGCGCCGGCGCCGCCCGGGTGATCGTCGCCGGCCGGGCCGACGCGCCGCGCTTCGAGGTGCTGCGCGCGCTCGGCTTCCATGATCTGGTCGATGTGGCGGAGGGGCCGCTGCGCGACCAGGTGATGGCGCTGACCGGCGGCCGCCCGGTGGATGTGGTGCTGGAGGCGACAGGCGTGCCGGCCAGCCTGAACGAAGGCCTCTCGGTGCTGAAGAAGGGCGGGGTGATCGTCGCCGCCGGCATCCATGCCGGCGCGCTCACCCTGCCGCTGACGGAGTTCGTCCGCATGCGCCACCAGCTCCGCGCCACCCATGGCGCCGCCCGCCGCACCTGGGACCGGGTGATGGCGCACCTGGCCGAGGATCCGGAGGGCTTCCGCCCGATGATCACCCATCGCCTGCCGCTCGAGCAGGGGATCGACGGGTTCGAGCTCGCCCGGCAGCGGGCCGCCAGCAAGGTGATCCTCGCGCCATGAGCAACGAAGGGAAGGTCGCCCTGGTCACGGGCGGGGCACGCGGCATCGGCGCCGCCATCGCGGCGAAGCTGGCGGCGCTCGGCCACCCCGTCGTCGTCGCGGATGTGCTGGAGGAGCGGGAGGCGACCGCGGAGGCCATCCGCGCGGCTGGCGGCAAGGCCCGCGCCATCGCCCTCGACGTCGCGGACGACGCGGCGGTGGCGGCCCTGCCGGCCGCGCTCGGCGACTGGTGGGGACAGCTCGGCGTGCTGGTGAACAATGCCGGCATCTCGCCCAAGGGGCCGGATGGCCGGCGCCGCCCGATCCGCGAGATGCCGGCCGAGGAGTGGCGCCGGGTGCTGGCGGTCAACCTCACCGGGGCCTTCCTCGTCTCCCAGGCCTGCATCCCGCCGCTCCGGGCGCGGGGCTGGGGCCGCATCATCATGCTGACCAGCCAGGCGGCGCGGGCGAAGAGCCAGATCGCGGGCGCCCATTACACGGCGGCCAAATCCGGGCTGATGGGCTTCGCGCGCAGCCTCGCGACCGAGCTGGGGCCGGATGGAATCACCGTGAACAGCATCGCCCCCGGCCGGATCGACACGCCGATGGCCCGTGGCGCGGCGGCCGGGGCGAATGACGCCTTCGCCGCCAATATCCCGCTCGGCCGGCTCGGCACCCCGGGGGATGTGGCGGAGGTGGCGGCTTTCCTGGCATCGGAGGCGGCCGGCTACCTGACGGGCGCCACCATCGATGTCGGCGGCGGCAGCTACATGCCGTAACCCTTGGGGACAGGGCGGGATATCGGGCTTCCTTGACACCCCACCCCCCGGCGGGCTTCATCCCCCCTGCCTGATGCCGTATCCCCAACAACACAGGGGACCCGACCCCCGGGCATACTCCCCCCCGCACCGATGGGTCAGACCTTGAGCACCTCCATGGCGAAGAAGAAGAGCGGCGGCTGGCTCGAGAGCATCAAGACCGTCGTCTATGCCGGCCTGATCGCGATCGGCATCCGCACCATCGCCTTCGAGCCCTTCAACATCCCCTCCGGCTCGATGATCCCGACGCTGCTCGTGGGGGACTATCTCTTCGTATCGAAGTATTCCTATGGGTATTCGCGCTACTCGATGCCCTTCGGGCCCAACCTGTTCCAGGGCCGCATCTTCGGCTCGCTGCCCGCCCGGGGCGATGTGGCGGTGTTCAAGCTGCCGCGCGACACCAGCCAGGACTACATCAAGCGGATCATCGGCCTGCCGGGCGACCGCATCCAGGTCCGGGCCGGCGTGCTCTATATCAATGGCGCGGCGGTGCGGCGCGAGGCGGCTGGCCCCTATGTGGTCGAGGGCGATGGCCCGCGCATGACGGTGCGCCTCTACCGCGAGACGTTGCCGGCCACGGCCGCCGGGCCGGAGCGCACCCATCCGATCGTCGAGCAGACGGATGACGGGCCGCTCGACAACACCAGCGAGTACCGTGTGCCCGAGGGCCATGTCTTCGCCATGGGTGACAACCGCGACAACAGCCTGGACAGCCGCGTGCAGAATGCGGTGGGCTTCATCCCGGTGGACAATCTGGTCGGGCGGGCGGAATTCATCTTCTTCTCGGTCGATGGCTCCGCCGCCTGGTGGGAGGTTTGGGCATGGCCCTTCGCTATCCGCTGGTCCAGGCTCATCTCGGCGGTCCGTTGACGCCATGACAACGGGGGGCGACCTCGCCGCCTTCGCCGCCAGGCTTGGGCATGCCTTTGCTCAGCCGGCGCTGCTGACACAGGCGTTGACCCACCGCTCGGCCGCCGACCCGAAGCGTTCGCAGCTCGACAGCAACGAGCGGCTGGAATTCCTCGGTGACCGCGTGCTGGCCTTGCTGATCGCCGAATGGCTCTCGGAGCGCTTTCCGGAGGAGCGGGAGGGCGATCTCGGCAAGCGCCTGGGCGTGCTGGTGGCGCGCGACACGCTGACCCGCATCGCCGAGAATCTCGGCCTCGCCACCATGCTGCGCGTGCCGCAGTCCGAGGGCAGGGCGGGGCTGCGCGAGCGGGCCAATGTACTGGCCGATGCGCTGGAGGCGCTGCTCGGCGCGCTCTACCTCGATGGTGGGCTGCCGGCGGCGCGCGCCCTGGTGCGGCGGGAATGGGAGGTGCAGATGGGCGCCGACCCGCGCCCGCCGATGTCGGCCAAGAGCCGATTGCAGGAATACACGCTTGGGCGCGGCCTCGGACTGCCGGAATACCGGCTGGTCTCCTCCACCGGCCCCTCGCATCAGCCGATCTTCGTCGTCTCGGTCAGCGCCGCGGGGCGGGAGGCGGAAGGGGTGGGCGAGTCGAAGCGTGCGGCGGAACAAGTGGCCGCCGAAGCCTGGCTGGCCGGGTTGGGACGGTCATGAGCGAGAATATGGAAGCAGGCCCGCGCTGCGGGCTGGTGGCGGTGGTCGGTGCGCCGAATGCCGGCAAGTCGACCCTGGTGAACGCGCTGGCGGGCGCCAAGGTGACGATCGTCTCGCCGAAACCGCAGACCACGCGGTTCCGCATCCGCGCGGTGGTGATGCATCAGGGGGCGCAGATCATCCTGGTGGATACGCCGGGCATCTTCGCCCCGCGCCGGCGGCTCGACCGCGCCATGGTGGCCGCGGCCTGGGGCGGAGCGCAGGATGCCGACCGTACCCTGCTGATCGTCGATGCCCGGGCCGGGCTGACCGATGCGGTGCGCGCCATCGTCGACCGGCTGGCCCGGGCCGGGCGGCCGATCTGGCTGGCGCTCAACAAGGTGGACCTGATCGAGCCGCCGCGGCTGCTGCCTCTCTCGGCCGAGCTGAACGCGCTGCTGCCGATCGAGGAGACGTTCATGATCTCCGCCGAGAAGGCGCGCGGACTGGACCGGCTGCTCGAGCGGCTGGCCGGGGCCATGCCGCCGGGCCCCTACCTGTTTCCGGAGGACGAGCTGTCCGACCTGCCGAACCGCATGCTGGTGGCGGAGATCGTGCGCGAGCAGATCCTCCGCCAGACGCATGAGGAGGTCCCGCACCACGCGACGGTCGAGACCGAGAGCTGGCAGGAGCGGAAGGATGGCAGCGTCCGGGTGGACTGCACCGTCTATGTCGGCCGGCCGACACAGAAGGCCATCCTGATCGGCGATGGCGGGGCACGCATCAAGGCGATCGGCCAGAGTGCCCGGCGCGAGCTGGAGGGGCTGCTGGAGCGGCGCGTCCACCTCTTCCTCAACGTGAAGGACCGGCCGGGCTGGGACGAGGAGCGTGGACGCATCCGGGCGCTTGGCCTGGAGGACGAGGGCTAGCCCTGCTTTGGCAAGCTGAGGCGCCCAAGTCAGGCGGCGAATGGCTCTGCCCGGCGTGTTGGCCGAGATGCGGAGTGGCTGGGGCTGCCAAGCCACGATGCCTGTCTCGGTCACTTCGAGGTCGCTCCTGGATAGCCTGCACCGACACGCGCTGGTGACGATGTTCGCCTATGCGTTCCTGCAGCACCGGCGCTTCAGCATGGCGGCGATGAAGGTGCGCCGGCCCGGCGCCAGAGCCGAGCCTGCTCGCCATGCCCGCGAGGCAGGACAACCTCGGGCCTGTATGCGCCTTGTGCCTGGAAGCCAGCCCGCCAACACGTTGCCGGGCTGATTTCAGGCCGTGCTCGCGCCACCGCAACAGCGCGAGATCAGCCCGCTGCGGAGGCTCAGGTGTCAGGTGAAAATGAAGTCACTGCCACTGAGGTATTGGCCGAGACCCTTGAGGGTGATGGTGCCCTGGTTCGGACCCGGCGCGCCGCCGAGGGTGCCGTAGTGGATCACCAGATCGCCGTCTGCTTCGAGGTTCATGGTTACCGTTCGCTGCGACACCCCGGTGAACTTGATGTGGTCCTCGCCTTGCTGGAAGTCGTTGATGACATCGCCGATGCCCTCACTATCGCCCGGGGATGTGCTGGTGACCCCCGTGAAGCGGAAGATGTCCGCGCCCGCGCCACCGGTGAGGACGTCGTTGCCGATGCCGCCGCAGATGATGTCGTCGCCGGCGCCGCCATTCAGCATATCAGCGCCTGTACCACCGTAGAGGCTGTCATTGCCGTCATTGCCGAACAGGCTGTCGTTGCCGCCTTCGCCGAAGATCATGTCGGCAGAGGCCGAACCGGCAAACGTCTCAGATGCGTTGGTACCATGGTATGCGGTCATGTCTTCCCCCGAGGAAGCAACAAATACTGCTTCATGATACGTCATGAATGTGTGGCCTTATATTCACCTTCAGTTGAGAGGACGGGGAGTTTTCCGGAACATTCCGCTTAAAAGAGTAAGTCCAGGTGCAGTTCGACAGGGAGCTCGCTTGCGATACCGCCAATCCTGACTTGCAGGGCAGACGCCCTGGTATTGCCCTGTGGACGTTCTACCGGTCGCAGTGAAGGCGCCTTCCCGAGGCGGCCTGACGAACTGGCGGCCAATACCAGGGGATGAGGCAGGAGGAGCCGTCGGTGTGGGAAGGCTCTGGCCGCTTTCGCCTCTACTACTGCAAGGGTGTGACGCGAGCATAGGTGTGCACGATACGTCTCACAGGCCGTCTGCCCCTTCCGGCGATGATCAGCTTGCAGATCGCCGAACGAAGTCGATGAGGACCCGAAGCGGCGCGGGCATCAGCCGCTGCCCGGGATGGGAGGAAAATGGCCCGGAGAAAGCCTGCCACCATGGCTCCAGCTCGCCGCGGTCAAGGCAGCCGTGTTCCAGCCCCGGCAGCGGCGTGCTGGCCAGCGCCGCCCGTCGCTGCAGCCGTGATCTCGCCCGCGGAGTCTACGAGCAGGCACACCAGCAGCTGAAACAAGAGTTGGGCTTAGGGCACCGCGAAGGGCGATCCTGGACGGGCTTGCACCGGCACGCGCCGATGACCTGCATCGCCTTTGCCTTTCTACAGCAGTTCCGCCTCGCCGGGCAGCGCTCGGCGAGGTCGGGGAAAATGCCAGGTCCGGTTCCGGGACCGCCGCCATCGCCGAGCCTGCCAGCTCTGCGCCGCGCCATCATGGCGCGGCTGCTCACCGACTAGGTCACGCCGATCCGATATCCGCCTGCAGGCGCACGCGCAGGCCATCATCTGACCTCAGACTGCTCAGGTAGTGCTAGACGAAGAGCTGATCCGCCATTGCCGCGCTGCCGGTGTCGGTGAAGGCGAAATCCGCCGCCCCGTTCCGATTCAGCAGCGCCGTGTCGCGTGCCAAGTCGACGCCGTTATAGGTGATGCCATCGACATGCAGGTTGCGGTCCGCCCCGGCACTGCCGCCATAAGCATCGTTGAGGAAGGTGACGGTAACCTTGTGGCTGCCGACACCCCAATCCCCCTTGATGGTGATGACATCGTCCTGACCCGCCGCATGCGAGGCGCTCGCGGTCAAGGTCGTGCCGACCTGCTTGCCGTCGACCTTGATGGTGTACTGCGCGCTGCCGTTCCACGCATCCTGGCTGATCTTCACCACGAGGTTGTCGGAACCGGTGCCGATGGTCTTCACCAAGCCACCGGCCTGGACCGGGCCAGAGGACGCTGCGCTGCCGGTGTCGGTGAAGGCGAAATCCGCTGCGCCATTCTTGTTGAGAAGGGCCGTCCCCTGGGCCAGTGCCTTGCCGTTGTAGGTGATGCCATCGACATGCAGGTTGCGGTCCGCCCCGGCGCTGCCGCCCCAGGCATCATTGAGGAAGGTGACAGTGACCTTGTGATTGCCTGCGGCCCAGTCGCCCCGCACGGTGATGGCGTCGTCCTGCCCCGATGCATGCGAGGCGCTCGCTGTCAGCACGCCGCCGATCTGCTTGCCGTCGATCTTGATGGTGTATAGCGCGCTGCCGTTCCAGGCATCCTGGCTGATCTTCAGCACCAGCGCGTCGCTGCCGCTGCCGACGGCCTTCACCGCCCCACCACCAGGCACCGGTCCTGGTGTCGGCGTTGATGCCGACGGAGAGGATGTCAACCAATCGAAGCGCTTGGCGAAGTCGCCCTGCCAGGCGGCCCGGTCCTCATAGACCGTCCGCGCCCCGCCGCTCTCGGCGAAGTTGAAGCCCTGGTCGGTGCGGTCCACCCAGTACTGGTCGCCGGCCTTGCGGTACTCGCCCCCCCAGCTCTCGGCCGTCGGGTCGTCGTTGTTGCTGGCGGTGTCGATCAGGTAGAGGATGGTAGCCGAGTCGCCCATCTTCGTCAGGTTCAGGTCGCCCGACGTGCCGCGGATGTCGATCGTGTTCTGGTAGAACAGGTCGCCGAGCGCGCCATGTCCCTTCGCATTGTTGGCAGCCCAGCTGTTGCCGGTCGGGTAGCGGTTGTCGGGAAGGGCATAGACCCCGAAATGCGTGCTCGCCTCGTTGATCCACCAGAGATCGCCTTTGCCGGCGAAATTCGTATGGATGTACTTGTACGCATTCGGCTCCTGCAGCTGGCCGGCCACCGAGAGCAGGCGGATGTTGTCCGCGATGTCCGGCGCGTCGTACAGCGCGCGTGCCACGTCGCCGACCCCGCCCCAGGTGGCGACATAGAGATCGGTGCCGTCTGCTGCAGCCTCGCGCGCCTCGCGCACGATGGCGCGCGAGGCGTCGGTCTGCGCCACGATGCCGCTCGCGCCCGCGACCGTCTTGGTGCCCTGGTAGGTGATGCCATGCAGCTCGGCCGCCGTCTTGAAGCCGCTACCATGCCGCGCGAGCTCGTCCTGGTTGGCGGCATATTTGTCGATGACGTGGTGGATGAAGGACGCATCGTTCTTGCCGGGCTGCCAGCGCGAGACGGTGGAGGCGATGCCGACGATGTCGAATTTGTCCTGGTACATCAGCGCATGGACCATCGACTGGACGTCGTCCTTGTCCCCGTCGATGTTGTTGATGCCGGTGATCATCTGCATGTCGGTCGAGATGAACAGCCTCGGGAGAGCCATCGGAAACTCCTGCCTTCTGCCTGCTGCCTCGACTGCCGGATCCGCCATCCCAGTGGGATGCAGGTCCGGCTACCGGGGTAGCTCATGGAGGTCTGACTTCGCGATTGCGTGAGTCCAGTCTCCTGTCTGTCATCCCCATTACGAGAATCTTAACGACCTTAAATAAACTTCAAGTTGATAAAGGCCGCCACCGTCGTCACGGCCGCCGGAATTCAGGCAAACCTCCTCTGGTGTTCTCTGGGTTGCGCAGCCGCAGGGTTGGAGCAGGGACACGGGATCATGGCGGTTGCATTGCCATATTGTCATGCGCTATCGGGCGTCTGCCCTGCGGGACGCTCCTGCTGGGCGGACGAGATGGTCAACGGTGCCGTCAAGCGAGCCCCAGCCGGTGCGGCTCAGCCCGTGGGATGCCGGTGCGTAGGGGGAAATGTCCATGCCGAGCTCCGAACCGGGCCTGGTGGCTCATCGCCGCCAGTTCGTTCTCGCATCCGCGGCTGTCCTGCCGGAGCCTGGATGGCTCAGCTTGGCCATAACCAACGAACTCCGCCTCTCCTACCAGCCCGACCTGCCGGTGCGCCGCTTGGACCATGCGGGCCGGCAGGTGACCCTGTTCGGCTACGGCCTGACCGCCGCGACAGAGCCGGTCGGCGCCGACTTGGCTGAAAGCTTGGCCGGACGCTTCGGCTGGATCGACTGGCCCTATCTCTACCCGGATGCGGGCGCACTTTTTCCAATCTATTATGGCAACACGCCCGAGGGTCCTTTCGTCACCTCGAGCCTCGCGCTGGCGGGGCGAATGACCGACGCCGCCACTGGCCAGCGGCAGATCAGCTGGGCAGGTTTGAACTGGACCCCACCGCCGGGCACGCCGGTCTCCGGCTTCCGCAAGCTCATGCGGGACCAGCGCCTGCACATACCAACGGCTACCGCCGAGCCTATCGACCGTGCGCTGCGGCCCGCCGCCTCAGTCGAACAGGCAAGGGACAACATGGCCGAGGATCTCGCCGGCATCTCCGGCACGCTGCAGGACCGCCCGGGAACGATCTATCTGGCCCTGACGGCCGGGCTCGATTCGCGCACCCTGCTCGCCGCCCTGATCGCCACCGATACGCAATTCGAATGCATCACTCAGACCTTCGACGGGGTGAACCCGAATGACATTGAGGTAGCGGGACGGATCGCCCGGCATCTCGGCCTGAAGCACCACGTCATCGGCCCCGAGATCCGCGATGAAAGCCTGACCCAGATCTGGCGCGAGCACAGCGCAAAGACCTACAGCGATGCCGACAACATTCATCTGCTGCCGCAGAACCAGTACCGCTTCCTCAAGGCCGACGACGTTCTGGTACGTGGCGGCTGCTTCGAGCTGGGCCGCCGCTTCTATTCCTCCCGCCTCGTAGGCCTCGATTTCAGCAACGCCACCGGGGCAGCGCTGTGGTCGCGGTTCGAGACCGAGGCACCGGACCCGCAGACCGTAGCCGCGCTCGACGAATGGCTGGACTGGCGGCGGCGGCACGACAACGGCCTGGACCTGGTAGACGCCTTCTACATTGATCAACGCGCCGGCGGCTGGCTTTCCGCAGTCGAGCACAGCCTCGACATGATGCCGGGCCTGTCGCTGCCGGCGGCGAACTGCGGCCGTATCCTCTCCGCATTGATCACGCCGGGCGAGGCGGACCGCGAGGCGGGCCGCCTGCAACGCGAAACGATCCGTCAGCTCGCGCCTGGCCTGCAAAAATTCCCCATCAACCCGACGAGTTTCGGGGATCGCGCCACCAAGCTGCTCAGGCGCACTAAGGACGGCCTCAAGCGTCGGCTGAAGCAGGTGCTCCCCGTCGGTTTGGTGCAAAAGCTTAAACGGTAGCTGCTCCATGCGCGGCTCGCGCATGGCAAGGAGCACGACCGGCGCGAGGCGCATGATCGCGCCGGTGCCGGCCGCATCGGTCGGCTGCGGCAAGCTGCCATCCCGCTGGAAGCGCTGCGGGGCCGCCGCCCACCATGTCGGTCAGGGGCGGGTAGCTGTCGCGCGGGCAGAACTCGGGCGTCGTGCCGACGGTATCGCCCACTGCCAGACACCAGGGCGCCGAGTGCCCGGTCCGCCAGTGTTCCTGTCAGGGAGCGTCTACGGCCTTGGGTCCCCGCTGAAGCGCTCGGCGATGAAGGGCGCCGCCGCAGCGCGCAGGTTCATCTCACCACGGGCGCGCTGGTAGGAGGCGGCACGGACCTCGCGGACGCGCTCGTCCCGGTTCTCGCCAACCCGGCGGAGCAGCAGCCACGACCATCAGCCGGTCCGCCAGTCCGGGCGGAAGCCCGATGCCGCCCGAGGCCTCGAACTCGCCTGGTGCGAGCCGCGCTTCGACCGCGTCCACCTCGTCTTCAATCGCCTCGGCAAGGTCCGTGGGCAGGCTCGCGCCCTGCCAGGCCGGGCGGATGCCCCGGACGTCCGCGGGCCGGGCTGCCTTGCGCCGCTCGCCTTCGGCCAGCGCCATGTCCCGCAGCAGCCGGGCGAAGGCGACCGGCGTGGGCCTGAGGGTAGTAGGGGTGAGGGGCGGGGTCATGGCGAGGCACCTCTCGAGGGCGGCGTCCGGTTGCAACGCAAGGGCGCGCGCAACCCGCCGGTCCTGGGTGCCTGGGGATAGGCGGAGGAAGACCTGTCTCCGTTCCGCATCGGTATCTCGCCTGACCCAGGGCAGGCGCCGTGAACCAGTACCAGGTGCCAGCCCGGGCCAGGAGGTGCGCCGGTGGCGGGGTGGGGCACCAGGGATGGGAGCGGATCGTGGCCCCGATGTGGTACAGCGGCGCGCCCTCGCATCCGGGGTGCGCGCGATCCTCTAAGCTGCTGTTTCGCTTGCAGGCTTCAGGAGATGGCTGGGGGACCTGGATTCGAACCAAGACTGCCCGAGTCAGAGTCGGGAGTTCTACCGTTAAACTATCCCCCAACGCCCCCGCCGATCGGCGGGGTGTGCTGGCCTGCGAAGCGTCACCACCTCGCAGGGCGCCGGACCTACCATTTCCCTCCGCGGGCTGCAACCCGCCCCTGACGGAAAGCGCTTGCCCCCCAGGCCGCATCCCCGGATCATGCGTCGGGGGCGGCCAGGACGGTGCTCGATCCCCGGGGAACCCCTTGGCCCAAGACGATGCCGGATGATGTACAACCCCTTCGGCTGACAGAGCCCCCGCTGCCCAACCCGGCCCTGCCGGAGCGGCCAGCCCCCTTGGCTGGCCGATTCGCCGTGCCGCCCGCGCCGGCCTATGCCGCGCTCGACCTCGGCACCAACAACTGCCGCCTGTTGATCGGGGCGCCGACCGCCAGTGGCTTCCGTGTCGTCGACAGCTTCAGCCGCATCGTCCGCCTGGGCGAGGGCCTTGCCAGCACCGGGCAGCTGGCCGAGCCCGCCATGGACCGCGCCGTGGCCGCGCTGGCCGCCTGCGCCGAGAAACTCGCCCGCCGCCCGATCCGGCAATTCCAGGCCGTCGCCACCGAGGCCTGCCGCCGTGCCGGCAACGGCGCTGCCTTCCTCGCCCGCGTCGAGGCCGAGACCGGCCTCCGCCCCCGCATCATCTCGGCGCGGGAGGAGGCGGAGCTGGCGATGGAATCCTGCGCCCCGCTGCTGGAGGAGACGGACCGCCGTGCCCTCCTCTTCGATATCGGCGGTGGCAGCACCGAGATCGCCTGGATTCGCGTGCCGCCCCGCGGCAGCCGCCCGCCGGGCGCGTCGGCCGCCGAGCTCATCGGCTATATCTCCCTTCCTCTCGGAGTGGTGACCCTGGCCGAGCGGGCCGGTGCCTCCTGCTTCACCGAGGAGGGGTTCCATGCAGTGGTGGAGGAGGTCGCCACCCATCTCCTCGCCTTCGACCGCGTGCATTGCATCGGCCAGGAGATCCGCGCCGGCGGCGTGCGGCTGATCGGCACCAGCGGCACCGTCACCACGCTGGCGGGCGTCGCGCTCGCCCTGCCGCGCTACCGCCGCCCGCTGGTCGATGGCCGCACCCTCGACATGGGCATGGCCGACCAGGCGCTGGGCGACCTCTTCGCCCTCGGCCGGGCCGGCCTTGCCGCCCATCCCTGCGTCGGGCCGGACCGGGTGGATTTCGTCCTGCCCGGCTGCGCGGTCTATGCTGCCATCCGCCATGTCTGGCCACTGCCGGCGCTCACTGTCGCCGATCGCGGTCTTCGGGAGGGAATGCTGTTGCGGATGATGCGGGCGGATCGCTGGCCAGCGGCGCGGGCGACAGGCAACAGGCGGGCCGTGACCTGAAAAGCCCGGCACCTGGCGGGCGGGGTCTGACCACCCGGCTGAAGACCGCCAAGAAACGCAGCATCGGCAGCCAGCGCTGGCTGGAGCGGCAGCTGAACGACCCCTATGTGCGGGCCGCCCAGCAGCAGGGCCTGCGCTCCCGCGCCGCCTTCAAGCTGATCGAGCTGGATGAGCGTTTCCACCTGCTGAAGCCCGGCCTGCGCGTGGTCGATCTCGGCGCCGCGCCTGGCGGCTGGACCCAGGTGGTGGCGCAGAAGGGCAGTGCCCGGATCGTGGCCCTCGACCTGCTGCCGATGGACCCGCTGCCCGGCGCGATCATGCTCCAGGGCGACTTCCAGGAGGAGGCGGTCGAGCGGGCCGTGCTCGAGGCCCTCGACGGCCCGGCTGACCTCGTCCTCTCCGACATGGCGCCCAACACCACCGGCCATGGCGCGACCGACCACATCCGCATCATTGCGCTCGCCGAGCTGGCGCTCGACTTCGCGCTGAAGGTGCTGGCCCCTGGCGGCGGCTTCGTCGCCAAGGTCTTCCAGGGCGGCACGGAGAAGGCACTGCTCGACCTGCTCAAGCGCCATTTCGCCAGCGTGAAGCATGGCAAGCCTCCGGCCAGCCGGAAGGACAGCGCCGAGCTCTACGTGGTCGCCACCGGCTTCCGCGGCCGCTGAGGACGGGCAGGGGGCTTCCCCCGGCCTGCCAGCGTACCGATATTCGCCGGGTCCCTGCGCGAGGAGACCCGCCCATGCCGCCACTCCTGCCCGCCGCCGAGGCGGAGGCCGATCCCTGGCCCGATTTGCAGGAGGAGGCGCGGCGAACGGCGGCGGCGGAGCCGCTGCTCGGTGCCCTGCTGCATGCCACGCTTCTCAGCCGCGGCGGATTCGCCGAGGCGCTGGCCGCCGTGCTGGCGGAACGCCTGGCCGATCCCTTCCTGGGCGCCGACCGGCTGGCCGGCCTCGTCGCCGAGGCGCTGGCAGCGGAGCCGGGCATCGCCGCCGCGGCCCGGGCCGACCTCCGTGCCATCGGCACGCGGGACCCGGCGGCGGCTTCCGGCCTGCTCGGCCCCTTCCTCTACTACAAGGGCTTCCACGCGCTCGAGGCGCATCGCATCGCCCATTGGCTCTGGGCCGAGGGGAGGGTGGCGCTGGCCAGCTTCCTCCAGGCCCGCGTCGCCCGGGTGCTCGCGATCGACATCCACCCGGCCGCCCGCTTCGGCCATGGCGTCTTCATCGATCACGGCACCGGCGTCGTCGTGGGCGAGACGGCCGTGGTCGGCAACGATGTCTCCATCCTCCAGGGCGTGACGCTCGGCGGCACCGGCAAGGAGGCGGGCGACCGCCACCCCAAGGTGCGGGACGGGGTGCTGCTCGGTGCCGGCGCCAAGGTGCTCGGCAACGTCGTCATCGGCCGTGGCGCCAAGGTCGGCGCCGGCAGCGTGGTGCTGCGCGACGTGCCGCCCTGCGCCACAGTGGCCGGCGTGCCCGCCCGGATCGTCGGCTGGTGCGCCGAGGCCGTGCCGGCCCTGGCCATGAACCACGCCCTGCCGCTGGAGGAGGGCGCCCCCTGAAACGCGGGGCGGGTATCACCGCCCTGCAAGGCTCGGGGCCGCTCCGGCGCTGGACGGGGCGGTCCGCCTCGGTCTAAAGGGGGCCGCCAAGGTAGCGGATCGCCCGCCCCCGCGACGCTTATCGCGCGAAAGGTCCCCCATGGCCCCCGAATCCTTTCCCGATTCATCCCCGTCCGACGCATCCCTGCCCGGCGGCGGCCCTGCCCGCAGCCAGCTGCGCTCCCCGATCACCATCGCGGAGGCCTATGCCTTCGATGACGTGCTGCTGGTCCCGGCCTATTCGGCCGTGCTGCCGCACCAGACCGATACCCGCACCCGGCTGACGCGGGAGATCGCCCTCAACATCCCCCTCGTCGCCGCGGCGATGGACACCGTGACCGAGGCGCCGATGGCCATCGCCATGGCCCAGGCGGGCGGCATCGGCGTCATCCACAAGAACATGACCGCCGAGGAGCAGGCCGCGCAGGTCCGCCGGGTGAAGAAGTTCGAGAGCGGCATGGTGGTGAACCCGGTCACCATCCATCCCGACCAGACGCTGGCCGATGTCCGCGCCCTGCAGGAGCAGTACCGCATCAGCGGCATCCCGGTGGTCGAGCGCGGCAAGGGCGGCGAGGGCAGCGGCCGCCTCGTCGGCATCATCACCAACCGCGATGTCCGCTTCGCCACCGACCCGAACACCCGGGTCTATGAGCTGATGACGCGGGACAACCTGGTGATCGCCAACGGCGACATCTCGCCCGAGCAGGCGCGCGCCCTGCTGCACCGCCACCGCATCGAGAAGCTGCTGGTGGTGGACGAGGCCGGCCGCTGCGTCGGCCTCATCACCGTCAAGGACATGGACAAGGCCCAGGCCAACCCGAATGCGGTGAAGGACGCCCTCGGCCGCCTCCGCACCGCGGCGGCGACCGGCGTCGGCGAGGACGGCTTCCGCCGCGTGGAGGCGCTGATCGCCGCCGAGGTCGATGTCATCGTGGTCGACACCGCGCATGGCCATTCCGGCGGCGTGCTGGCGGCGATCGAGCGCATCAAGCGCATGTCGAACACCGTCCAGGTGGTCGCCGGCAACGTGGCAACGCCCGAGGGCGTTGAGGCGCTGATCCGCGCGGGCGCCGATGCGGTCAAGATCGGCATCGGCCCCGGCTCCATCTGCACGACGCGCGTCGTCGCCGGCGTCGGCGTGCCGCAGCTGACCGCGGTGATGGAATGCGCCGCGGCGGCGAAGGAGCATGGCGTCCCGACCATCGCCGATGGCGGCATCCGCACCTCGGGCGACATCGCCAAGGCGGTCGCCGCCGGCGCCGATTGCGTGATGATGGGCAGCCTCTTCGCCGGCACCGACGAGGCGCCGGGCGAGGTCTTCCTCTACCAGGGCCGGTCCTACAAATCCTATCGCGGCATGGGTTCGCTCGGCGCCATGGCGCGCGGCTCGGCCGACCGCTACTTCCAGCAGGACGTGCAGGACAGCCTGAAGCTCGTCCCCGAGGGCGTCGAGGGCCGCGTCGGCTACAAGGGCCCGGTCGGCACGGTGATCCACCAGCTCGTCGGCGGCCTGCGCGCGGCCATGGGCTATACGGGCAATGCCACCGTCGGCGAGATGCAGACCAACGCCCGCTTCCGCCGCATCACCGGCGCCGGGCTGCGGGAGAGCCATGTGCATGACGTGGCGATCACCCGCGAAGCACCGAACTACCGGCAGGAGGGCTGATCTACCCCCACGACACCGCTGCGCGGTGCCGCGGGGCCCCGGTTGTCGCTCGCGCCCAGCAGTTCGGCATCCTCCCGCGGCCAGGCCGCGGGAGGTTCCCCTCGCTCAGGGCTGCATGTGGCTGCCGCCCGAGACCGTCATGTTCTCGCCGCTGATGTAGATGGCGCCGTCGGAGAGCAGGAAGCAGATCAGCGGCGCCACCTCCGATGGCTGCGCCACCCGCCCGAGCGGGATCCGGGACAGCGTCTGCTCGCGGAAGCGGTCGCTGCGGATCACCTCGGTCATCGGCGTCTCCACCGTGCCGAAGCCGACCGAATTGCAGCGCACCCCGTAGCGCGCCCATTCCCGCGCCGCCGTCATCGTCATGCCGAAGAGCCCGGCCTTGGCGGCGGAATAGTTGATCTGGCCGATGCTGCCGCGCTTGCCCGCCGTCGAGGAGATGTTGACGATCGCCCCGGTCCGCCCGCTCGGCTCCGGCATCGCCTCCCGCGCCCGGGCGCACATATGGCGGCCGACCGCCTGCAGCATCAGGTAGCAGCCGGTCAGGTTCACATCGATGACGGCCTGCCACTGCTGGAAGGTCATCTTCTCGATCATCGCCGGCCGGGTGATGCCGGCATTGTTCACCAGCCCATGCACCGCGCCGAAGCGGGCCACGGCCTGGGCGACGCAGTCCTCGCCGAACCCCTCCTCGGCCACATTGCCCTGCACCGCCAGCACGCGGTCCGAAGCCAGCTCGGCCGCCGTCGCCGCCAGGGTCTCGGCATTCCGTTCCACCATCACCGCGTTGCCGCCGAGATCGAGCACCAGATCGGTGATCGCCCGGCCGATCCCCTGGCCGGCACCGGTGACGATGATGGTCCGACCGGTGAGATCCATCGGATTGCGCATGGTCGCTTCCTTCCCTTGTCGTTTGGCCCTTCTGGCCCGGTCAGTCTGCGCGGCCTGGGGGTTAGGGGCCAGAGGGGGGCAGGGGAGCGGACCAGAGGGTGGAGCGCCCGGCTTCAATGCGTGGCCTTGCAGGGCAGGGTCACGCGGCGGGCGTTCGCGCCGCCTGCCGATCTGCTCTAGGCTGCGCCGCTTCATGCCCCAGATCCATGCCAGCCCCCAGTTCCGGGCCGCCGTCTTCGATGCCTATGGCACCTTGCTCGACATCCACGCCGCCACCAGCCGGCATGCCGCGCGGCTGGGCGGGAAGGCCGCGCCCATCTCCACCCTCTGGCGGGCCAAGCAGCTGGAATGGAGCTGGATCCTCTCCGCCACGGGCACCTACGAGTCCTTCTGGTCGCTGACCGGCAAGGCGCTGGACCATGCCCTCGCCGCCCATGCCGTAAGCGATCCGGCCCTTCGCGCCGACCTCCTCGCCGCCTATGGCGCGCTCGACGCCTATCCCGATGCGGCACCCATGCTGACGGCGCTGCGGGGCAGGGGGCTCGGCACCGCCATCCTGTCCAACGGCTCGCCGGAGATGCTGGCGGCCGCCGTCGCCGCCGGCCGCCTCGGCCCGCTGCTGGACGACGTGATCTCGGTCCATCCGCTGCGCTGCTTCAAGCCCGATCCGCGGGTCTATGCCCTGGCCACCGCGCGCTTCGGCTGCGAGCCGGGCGAGATCGCCTTCGTCTCCTCCAATGCCTGGGACGCCTATGGCGCCATGCGCTTCGGCTTCCAGGTCTTCTGGGTGAATCGTGGCGGCGCGCCCGTTGAATACGGGCTGGATGGGGCTGCCACCATCATCCCCTCCCTCTCCGACCTGCCGGCCGCCCTCGCATGACCCCCGCCGCCCGACTGGCCGCTGCCATCGACCTGCTGATCGCGCTGGAGTCCCAGCCCCGCCGCCCGGCCGATGCCACGGCGAATGATTTCTTCCGCGCCCGCCGCTATATCGGCGGCGGCGACCGCCGGGCGATCAACGATCTGGCCTGGAGCGTCGTCCGCCAGCGCCTCCGCCTCGATTGGTGGCTGGCCCGCATCAAGTGCCGCACCACCGCCCGCATGCTGGTGGCGGCCGAGCTGTTGCTGGACCAGTCGATGGATGTGGAGATGGTCCTCGCCGCCTTCCCCGGCGGCCAATACGCCGCCGAGCCGCTTTCGGTGCTGGAGGAGCGGCTGCTGCGACAGCTCGATGCCAGCCGTGCCGGCATCGAGGGGCTGGTCCATCCCGACATGCCGGAGGGCATCCGCCTCGACCTGCCGGACTGGGTGCTGCCGGGCTTCCGGGCCCGCTTCGGCGACCGGCTGGCCGAGGAAGCCGCCGCCATGGAGGCGGAGGCGCCGCTCGACCTTCGTGCCAACCTGCTGAAGACGACACGGGAGGAGGCCGCCGCCGCCCTCGCCGCCGAGGGCATCGAGACCCGCCCGACCCCCTACTCCCCCTGGGGCCTCCGCTTGCCGCACCGGCGGCCGGTCACCCAGACCAAGGCCTTCCTGGAAGGGCTGGTGGAGGTGCAGGACGAGGGCAGCCAGCTCATCGCCCTGCTGACCGATGCGCGGCCCGGCATGCGCGTGGCCGATTTCTGCGCCGGTGCCGCCGGGAAGACGCTGGCCCTGGCCGGTGCCATGCGGAACCGCGGCCGCATCACCGCCTGCGACGTCTCCGCCCCGCGGCTGGAGGGCGCGGTGAAGCGCCTCCGCCGCGCCGGGGTCGACAATGTGGAGCGCCATCTGTTGGTGCCCGGCGACCGCTGGGCCCGGCGCCGTGCCGGGCAGTTCGACCGCGTACTGGTCGATGCGCCCTGCACCGGCACGGGCACCTGGCGCCGCAATCCGGACGCAAGGTTGCGGACCGATCCGACGGACCTCGCAGAATTGTGTACGAAACAGGGCGAAATTCTGCACAGCGCCGCAGATCTGGTGCGGCAGGGCGGGCGTCTGGTCTACGCTACATGTTCGCTGCTGCCCGAAGAGGATGAGGCGCAGATAGAGGCTTTCCTCGACCGGCACCCTGATTTCGCACCGCTCCCCCTGGCCGAGGCCTGGACCGAGGCGGGAGGAGCCGGGGCGCCGCCGGCCGAGGGTCCCTATCTGGTCACATCCCCCGCCCGGCACGGTACCGACGGCTTTTTTGCCGCAATTTTGCAACGCAAGCCCGTGGGTTAGCCGGCAGGGGGTCGGCTCCGGGCCTTTCCCAAAGGGGGAGGGATGCGCGCCCCATGATCTGCATTCGCCGCGCCCGGCCTGACGATGCCACAGCCATCGGGGCCGTCCATGTCGCCACCTGGCGCAGTGCCTATGCGGGCCTGCTGCCGGAAGCCTATCTCACCAGCCTTTCCGCGCTACGCCATGCCGCAGGCTATGAGGCCGCCATCGGCGAGCGCCGCAACGGCCATGCGGTCTTCGTCGCCGTCGCCAAGGGGGCGGATGCGCCCGCCGGGCAGGAGGGGGTCAAGGGCGGCACCGTCATCGGCTTCGTCTCCGGCGGCCGGTCCCGGCGCCCGCATGTCGCGGATGGCGAGATCGAGACGCTCTACCTGCTGGATGACTACCGAGACCGCGGTGTCGGCCGGCGGCTGATGCGCGCCATGGCGGCCCATCTGGCCGCCATCAGCTGCCGCTCCGTCATGCTCTGGGTGCTGAAGGACAACCCGACCCGCTGGTTCTACCAGCGCCTCGGCGGACGGCTGGTGGCACGGGATGTCGTCCGCGTCGCAGGCCAGGGGCAGGAACAGCTCGCCTTCATCTGGGACCCGATCGAGGCCCTGCTGCTGGCGACGGCGCCCGCGCCGGAAGCCTGAGGGCGGGGCAGGATGCCGCACCGCCGGCATGCCTGCCACGCCTCAACCGCCGCTTGCCCTGCTCGCCGCCTTGTGCTGTGAGACGCCATGAACGAGCCTCTCGCCGCCGCCGCCCGGCACGACCGCATCCTCATCCTCGATTTCGGCAGCCAGGTGACGCAGCTCATCGCGCGCCGCCTGCGGGAGGCCGGGGTCTATTGCGAGATCTGGCCCTTCACCGCGGATGAGGCCCGCATCCGGGACTTCAACCCGCGCGGCATCATCCTCTCCGGCGGTCCGGCCAGCGTGACCGAGGGCGAGAGCCCCCGCGCCCCGCAGGCGGTGTTCGAGATGGGCCTGCCCGTGATGGGTATCTGCTACGGCCAGCAGGCCATGGCGCACCAGCTCGGCGGGCAGGTCGAGAGCGGCCATCACCGCGAATTCGGCCGCGCCTTCATCGAGGTCACGGCCGAATGCGCCATCACCCAGGGGCTCTGGGCCAAGGGCTCGCGCGAGCAGGTCTGGATGAGCCATGGCGACCGCATCACCCGCCTGCCGGAGGGCTTCCGCGTCGTCGCCGCCAGCGAGGGCGCGCCTTTCGCGCTGATCGCCGATGACCGCCGCCATTTCTACGGCACCATGTTCCACCCGGAGGTGGTCCATACCCCCCATGGCGCCGCCCTGCTGAAGAACTTCACCAACCTCGTCTGCGGCTGCCATGGCGACTGGACCATGGGCGCCTTCCGCGCCGAGGCCATCGCCCGCATCCGGGCCCAGGTGGGCGAGGGGCGGGTGATCTGCGGCCTCTCCGGCGGCGTCGATTCCAGCGTGGCGGCGGTGCTGCTGCATGAGGCGATCGGCGACCAGCTCACCTGCATCTATGTCGACCATGGCCTGATGCGCGCCGGCGAGTCGGAGCAGGTGGTCAGCACCTTCCGCGACCGCTTCAACATCAAGCTGGTCCACCGCGACGCCTCAGACCTCTTCCTCGCCCAGCTCGCCGGTGTGACGGACCCGGAGGGGAAGCGGAAGATCATCGGCCGCCTCTTCATCGAGGTCTTCGAGGAGGAGCAGCAGAAAATCGGCGGCGCCGACTTCCTCGCGCAGGGGACGCTCTACCCGGACGTGATCGAGAGCGTCTCGGCGACCGGCGGCCCCTCCGTCACCATCAAGAGCCACCACAATGTCGGCGGCCTGCCCGCCCACATGCGGATGAAGCTGGTGGAGCCGCTGCGCGAGCTGTTCAAGGACGAGGTGCGCGCCCTCGGCCGCGAACTCGGCATGCCGGAGGCGATCATCGGCCGCCACCCCTTCCCGGGGCCGGGGCTGGCCATCCGCATCCCCGGCGAGGTGACGCGGGAGCGCGCCGACATCCTCCGCCAGGCCGACACCATCTTCCTCGAGGAGATCCGGCTCGCCGGCCTCTACGACGCCATCTGGCAGGCCTTCACGGTGCTGCTGCCGGTGAAGAGCGTCGGCGTGATGGGCGACGGCCGCACCTACGAGAGCGTCTGCGCGCTGCGCGCCGTCACCAGCACCGACGGCATGACGGCCGATGTCTATCCCTTCGACATGGGCTTCCTCACCCGCGTCGCCAGCCGCATCGTCAACGAGGTGCGCGGCATCAACCGGGTGACCTACGACATCACCTCGAAGCCGCCGGGGACGATCGAGTGGGAGTAGCGCCCCACCCCTGAAACGCCTTGCGCGCCGGCCCGTCACCCGGCGATGCTTTCCCCGCCGCAATGGGGAGGTGGGATGATGCGCAGGCTGCTTCTCGGGTTTTGCCTGGGCCTCGCCGCCCTCGGCCAGGCAGAGGCCCAGCCCTCGGCCGATACGCTGGCCACCATCAAGGCGCGCGGCCAGCTCATCTGCGGCGTCTCGGTCAATGCCATCGGCTTCGCCGTGCCGGATGCGCGTGGCACCTTCCGCGGCCTCGATGTCGATGCCTGCCGCGCCGTCGCCGCCGCCATCCTGGGCGATGCGGGCAAGGTCCGCTTCGTCCCCACCACCACCCAGGTGCGCTTCACCGCCCTGCAATCGGGCGAGGTCGACCTCCTGGTCCGCAACACCACCTGGTCGCTGGGGCGGGAGGCGCAGCTCGGCCTCGCCTTCGCCAGCATCAATTTCTACGACGGCCAGGGCTTCATGGTGCGGAAATCGTCCAACGTCACCTCCGCCCGGCAGCTCGACGGCGCGACCATCTGCGTCCAGCCCGGCACGACGACGGAGCTGAACCTGGCCGACTACTTCCGCAGCCACGGCATGCGCTTCACCCCCGTCATCATCGAGCAGGTGGAGGAGATCCGCGCCGCCTTCGTCAGCGGCCGCTGCGACGCCTATACCAACGACGCCTCCTCGCTCGCCTCCTTCCGCGCCGGCCAGGGCAATGGCGACGACTTCCTGATGCTGCCGGAGATCATCTCGAAGGAGCCGCTGGGCGCCGTGGTGCGCAAGGGCGACTGGCGCTTCTTCGACATCGTCCGCTGGTCCCACTTCGCCATGGTGACGGCGGAGGAGCTCGGCATCACCAGCCAGAACATCGACAGCTTCGCCAACAACCCGAATCCCGATGTGCAGCGCCTGCTCGGCCGCAGCGGGGATTTCGGCCGCGCCATGGGCATCGAGAACGACTGGGCGGTGAAGATCATCCGCCAGGTCGGCAATCTCGCCGAGGCCTGGGAGCGGAACATCACCCCGATCGGCATCCCGCGCGGCATCAACGCCCTCTGGACGCAGGGCGGGCTGCAATACGCGCCGCCCATCCGTTAGTGCAGCGGGAGTTGGCTTGACGCGGGCGCACCCCGCATCGGAGGCTTCCCGCCGCAGCCGGCATCAGACCGGCCCGATGGGAGGCTTCCATGCACCATGGCTTCATGGCGGCGGCGCTCGTGCTCTGCCTCGCCACGCCCGCGGCAGCGCAGCGCAACCTGGTGATCGCGGCGCAGACGCCGCCCAGCGCGCTCGACCCGCATTTCCACAACACCACGAACAACAACATGGTGCTGCGGCAGATTTTCGAGCCGCTCTTCGAGCTCGACACCCAGGCCCGCCCGCAGCCGCGCCTCGCCGAAAGCCTCCGCCTGATCGACCCGCTGACCTGGGAGGTGAAGCTCCGCGCCGGTGTCCGCTTCCATGACGGAACGCCCTTCGAGGCGGAGGACATCGCCTATACCTTCGCCCGCGTCCCCACCGTGCCGAACAGCCCGGCCCTCTTCACCCCCGCCGTGCGGACCATCAGCGCGGTCGAGATCAAGGACCCGCAGACCGTCATCCTCCGCACGCGGGAGCCGAACCCGCTGATGCCGATCGACCTGGCGGCGCCGGCCATCCTCTCGCGCCGGGTGCACGGGCCGAACCCCGCTACCTCCGACTTCAACACCGGCCGCCTGGCCATTGGCACCGGCCCCTACCGCTACGCCGCTTACCTCCCGAACGAGCGGCTGGAGGTGACGCGCAACGCCGACTACTGGGGCCCGGCCGAGCCCTGGGACCGCGTCACCTTCCGCTACATCCCGCAGGGCGGCTCCCGCATGGCGGCGCTGCTGACCGGGGAGGTGGACCTGATCGACTATGTCCCCATGCAGGACATGCCGCGGCTGGAGCGGGACCCGCGCTTCGCTCTGTTCGGCGTGGACAGTGTGACCTTCGTCTACCTCGCCCCCGATGCGATGCGGGAGACGACGCCCTTCGCCACCGACCGCCAGGGCCGGCCCCTGCCGCGCAACCCGCTGGCCGACCGGCGGGTGCGCGAGGCCCTCTCGCTCGCCATCCCGCGCGAGGCGATCGCGGAGCGGCTCTACCACGGCCAGGCCCGCGCCGCGGACCAGTTCGCCGCGCCGGTCGCCGCCCACCGCCTGCCCAACCTGCCGCCCCTGCCGCATGAGCCGGCCCGCGCCCGCGCCCTGCTGGCCGAGGCCGGCTACCCGGGGGGCTTCCGCCTCACCATCCACGGGCCGAACGGCTTCTTCCCCGGCGATGACGGGCTGCTGCAGGCCCTTGCCCAGTCCTTCACCCGCATCGGCATCGAGACCTCGGTCGAGACGCTGCCGCCGGCGACGCTCTTCACCCGCGCCACCAACCGCGAATTCTCGCTCTTCATGACCTATTTCAGCAGCTACCTGACCATCAACCCGATGCGCCAGGTGGCGATGACGCGGAATGCGGAACTCGGCCATGGCCCCTTCAACCGCCAGCGCTACTCCAACCCCGCCATGGACGCGCCGCTGGCCGAGGCGCTGACCACCATGGACCCGGAGCGGCGCGAGATCCTCACCCAGCAGGCCGCCCAGGCGCTGCTCGACGACAAGGGCGTGCTGCCGATCATCTTCCTCCGCAATGTCTGGGCCGGGCGGCGCGACAAGGTCACCTACGAGCCGAGCCCGGTGAACCACACCGCGGCGCAATACGCGAAGCCGGTGCAGTAGCGCACCCGCGCGGGCCGGCGCATGCTGCAACGCAACCCCAGCCGGAGTTGCCCTGCATGCCCGATGCCGCCCTGCTCGCCCGCCTCGCCGCCGCGGTGGATGCGAATTTCGAGGCTGAGACCGGCTTCCTCGCCGATCTCGTCCGCTTCCCGAGCACCCGCGGCAACGAGGCGCCGCTGCAGGACTGGATGGCGCGCCAGCTCGCCGCCCGCGGCTATGCGGTGGACCGCTTCACCCTGGCCGATGTCCCGCTCGCCAGCCACCCGAAGGCGAGCCCGATGGTCGAGGCGGACCCCGCCCGCTCCGTCCAGGTCGTCGCCACCCACCGGGCCGAGAAGCCGACGGGCCGCAGCCTGATCCTGCAGGGCCATATCGACGTGGTGCCCGAAGGCCCCGACGAGATGTGGACCTACCCGCCCTACAGCGCCACCATCAAGGATGGCTGGATGTATGGCCGCGGCGCGCATGACATGAAGTCGGGCGTCGCCGCCATGGTCTTCGCCATGGATGCGCTGCGGACCGCCGGGCTCGAGCCCGCCGCCGATGTCCATGTCCAGACCGTCACCGAGGAGGAGAGCACCGGCAACGGCGCGCTGGCGACGCTGCTGCGCGGCTACCGCGCCGAGGCGGCCCTGGTGCCGGAGCCGACGGGCGGCACCATCACCCGCGCCCATACCGGCACCCTCTGGTTCCGCATCAAGGTCCGCGGCATCCCCGTCCATGTCGCGGTGGCGCAGAGCGGCACCAACGCCATCCTCTCCGCCTACCACCTCATCCAGGCCCTGCAGGCCCATACCGCCACGCTGAACGAGGCGGCACGCCACCACGAATGGTACCATGGCATCGAGAGCCCGCTGAAATTCAACCCCGGCATCATCCGCGGCGGCGACTGGGCCAGCAGCACCCCCGCCTGGTGCGAGGTCGATTGCCGCATCGGCCTGCTTCCTGGCGCCGATGTCGCCGAGATCCAGCGCGGCGTCGAGCGCTGCGTCGCCGAGGCGGCCAAGGGCGATAATTTCCTCGCCAACAACCCGCCCTCGGTCGAATGGCACGGCTTCCTCGCCGACGGTTATGTGCTGGAGCCGGGCAGCGAGGCGGAGGCGGTGCTGGCCGCCGCCCATGGGCAGGTCTTCGGCGAGGAGATGCCGGCCCGCATCACCACGGCGGTGAACGACACCCGCTTCTATGGCCTCTATTTCGGCATCCCCGGCCTCTGCTACGGGCCGAAGGGGGAGGGGGCGCATGCCTTCGACGAGCGCACCGACCTCGACCACCTCAAGCAGACGACGCTGTCCATCGCCGCCTTCATCGCCGACTGGTGCGGCGCCCGGCCACGTGGCTGAGCCACCAAGGCCCCCTTGCGGCCGCCACCCCCTTCGGCCGACAACATGGCCGTCGGCAGGACGAGGGGAGGGCGATGCTGCGAGGATGGACAGGACTCGGGCTGGTGCTGCCGCTGCTCCTGGCGGCGCCGGCCCTGGCGCAACCCCAGCCGCGGCCAGGCCAGACGCCCAACAGCCAGACGCCCAACAGCCAGACGCCCAACAGCCAGGCACCCGGTGGCCAGCCGCCGCTGACGGTGGAGCCGGGCGATTTCTGGTCCGATGTCCGCGCTTGGGATGAGCAGGCGCGCCGCCGGCTCGGCCGCAACGCCGCCCCGGCCATGCCAAGGCCGGGTGGCGCCATCGCGGCCCCCAACCCCGGCGCCGGCACTGCTGCTCCGCGCAGCCAGACCCGCCCCGCACGCCCGCGCCGCCCGGCGCCGGCCGAAGGCCGCTGACCCGCTATCCCGCCAATGGCTGCGCCACCGGGATGGTGGCGGCCTAGGGCCCGATCCGGCACCCGTGCTTCGCAGGATGGCGATTCGGCCCCGGGCGGCAAAACGCGTCGAGCCATCACCGCCCTGGCGATTCGCCCGACCGCCGGTCTGAGGATGCGGAACTGGCTGACGCCGGCCTGCGCCATGGCCAGGCCCGGCCGCAGCGCGGAAGGCCGAGTCCAAGGACGGCGACTCCAGCCGGATGGCGAGGATACCGCTTGCCATGACCCCGGATCCCAAAGTCTGGCCCGGCATGCGCGAGCGTGCCGGCCCGGCAACCCATCCCACGGCCAGGCCGAGCACCCTGTGGATAACGGGGATACCGGGGATGGATTGCGATGATGCTTGACGGATTGGCGCAGGATAACTGCTTATCCGTGAACGGAATGCGAACGAACACCGGCGGGCCTGAGGAGGCCCCTTGGAACCGGACACCCGATCTGGTGTTATCAGGGCAGGCCAGCGCCAATATCTTGTGTTAGGTCTCTGCGAGATGCATTCTCCCCCACCGGGGGACTGGATAGGGGATAGCGCGGTGTTCGATACGGTTCAGCTCGAAGGTCATCATCAGGTACAGGTCGACCGGACGCGCGACGCGCTGCTGACGGATTTCGGCAAGGCGACGCTCGACGACCGCTACCTGCTGCCGGGCGAGACCTACCAGGACCTGTTCGCCCGTGTTGCCTCAGCCTTCGGCGACGATGCGGCGCATTCCCAGCGCATCTATGACTACATCTCGAAGCTCTGGTTCATGCCGGCGACCCCGGTGCTGTCCAATGGCGGCACCACCCGTGGCCTGCCCATCTCCTGCTTCCTGAACGAGGCGGATGACAGCCTGGATGGCATCGTCGGCCTCTGGAACGAGAATGTCTGGCTGGCCGCCAAGGGCGGCGGCATCGGCAGCTACTGGGGCAATCTCCGCGGCATCGGCGAGAAGGTCGGCCGCAACGGCAAGACCTCCGGCGTCGTCCCCTTCATCCGGGTCATGGACAGCCTGACGCTGGCCATCTCCCAGGGGTCGCTGCGCCGCGGCTCGGCCGCCGTCTACCTCCCCGTCAGCCACCCCGAGGTCGAGGAATTCGTCGAGATCCGCCGCCCGACTGGCGGCGACCCGAACCGCAAGGCGCTGAACCTGCATCACGGGCTGCTGATCTCGGACGCCTTCATGCGTGCCGTCGAGAATGACGAGGAATGGCCGCTGACCAGCCCGAAGGACGGCGCGATCATGCGCAAGATCTCGGCGCGCGGCCTCTGGATCCGCATCCTCACCGCCCGGATCGAGACCGGCGAGCCCTACCTGGTCTTCTCCGACCATGTGAACAAGGCGATGCCGTCCCACCACAAGCTGGCTGGGCTCGAGGTGAAGACCTCGAACCTCTGCTCCGAGATCACCCTGCCGACCGGCCGCGACCAGCATGGCAAGGATCGCACCGCCGTCTGCTGCCTCTCCTCCCTCAACCTCGAGACCTGGTTCGAGTGGAAGGACGACAAGCAGTTCATCCCGGACGTGATGCGCTTCCTCGACAACGTCCTGCAGAATTTCATCGACACCGCGCCCGACAGCATGGCGAAGGCGAAGTACAGCGCGATGCGCGAGCGCTCCGTCGGCCTCGGCGTGATGGGCTTCCACAGCTTCCTCCAGGCGCAGAACGTGCCCTTCGAGAGCGTGGTGGCGAAGGTCTGGAACAAGAGGATGTTCAAGCACATCCGCGAGCAGGCCGATGTCGCCAGCCGCCACCTCGCCGAGGAGCGCGGGCCCTGCCCGGATGCCGCCGAATACGGCTTCATGGAGCGCTTCTCGAACAAGATGGCGATCGCGCCGACGGCCTCGATCAGCATCATCTGCGGCGGCGCCTCGCCGGGGATCGAGCCGGTGGCGGCCAATGTCTACAACCACAAGACGCTGTCCGGCAGCTACATCGTCCGCAACCCCTACCTGAAGAAGGTGCTGGCGAAGCACGGGCGCGACGACGAGGAGACCTGGACGAGCATCACCGTCCGCAAGGGCAGCGTGCAGCACCTGGATTTCCTGACCGAGCAGGAGCGCGCCACCTTCAAGACCGCCTTCGAGCTCGACCAGCGCTGGGTGGTGGAGCATGCCGCCGACCGCTCGCCCTTCATCTGCCAGAGCCAGTCGGTGAACCTCTTCCTCCCCGCCAACATCCACAAGCGGGACCTGCACCAGATCCACATGATGGCCTGGAAGCGCGGGGTGAAGTCGCTCTATTACTGCCGCAGCCTCTCGATCCAGCGGGCCGACACGATCAGCGAGAAGATCGTCGGCCAGGGCGACATCATGGCGGCGCATGTAGCGACCGCGGCCGATGCGGCGCTGCCGCTCATGGCACGCGGCCCGCAGACCGCGACGACCGATTACGAGGAGTGCCTGGCCTGCCAATAGAGCAGGCCGGCACCACATCCACCACACCACAGTCCTGAATGGCGGTGACCATGGCCGACGGCAATTTCTCCCCCGACGAGCACCCCGTGCGCTTCGACCTGCTGACCGCCAACCCGGTCTACAAGCCCTTCCGCTACCCCTGGGCCTATGACGCCTGGCTGACCCAGCAGCGCGTCCACTGGCTGCCGGAGGAGGTGCCTCTGGCCGATGACGTGAAGGACTGGCAGAAGAACCTCACCACCGGCGAGCGCAACCTTCTCACCCAGATCTTCCGCTTCTTCACCCAGGCGGATGTCGAGGTGAACAATTGCTACATGAAGCACTACAGCCAGGTCTTCAAACCGACCGAAGTGCTGATGATGCTGTCCGCCTTCTCGAATATCGAGACGATCCACATCGCCGCCTATTCCCACCTGCTCGACACGGTGGGCATGCCCGAGCTCGAATACAGCGCCTTCCTCAAATACAAGGAGATGAAGGACAAATTCGACTACATGCAGGGCTTCACGGTCGAGAACAAGACCGAGATCGCCAAAACCCTCGCCGCCTTCGGCGCCTTCACCGAGGGGCTGCAACTCTTCGCCTCCTTCGCCATCCTGATGAATTTTCCGCGCTTCGGGAAGATGAAGGGCATGGGCCAGATCGTCTCCTGGTCGGTGCGCGACGAGACGCTGCACTGCCTCTCCGTCATCCGCCTCTTCCGCACCTTCGTGCAGGAGAACCCGGAGATCTGGACGGAGGAGCTGCGGCGCGACCTCTACCTCATCTGCGCCACCATCGTGGACCATGAGGATGCCTTCATCGACCTCGCCTTCGAGCTTGGCGGCGTGCAGGGCCTCGATGCGGCGGATACCAAGACCTATATCCGCTTCATCGCCGACCGCCGCCTGCAGCAGCTCGGCCTGCAGCCGCTCTACCACATCGAGAAGAACCCGCTGCCCTGGCTCGATGAGATGCTGAACGCGGTCGAGCACACCAACTTCTTCGAGAACCGCGCCACCGAATACTCCCGCGCCAGCACCTCCGGCAGCTGGGAGGAGGCCTTCTCCGACAGCACCTTCAACTCGCCGCAACCTACGGGCGAGATCGCCACGCACTAGGCGGCTCCGGCCGGCACCGTCAGGACGGGACAAGGGACCTACTGGCGGCGCGGCAAGGCGAGGTCTATGCAGGCGCCATGCTCCGTGCCATCCGCTTCATCGTCCTGGGCCTCATCCTGCTGCTGGGCGGCGCCTGGGCCTATGCCTGGGTAAGCCGCGCGCCCGGCCAGGGCGTGGGCGAGGCCTTCATTGCCCTGCTCAGCGGCGCCTCGGGCGGGGGCGAGGCGGGGCCGGTCTCCTCCGGTGGGGTGCAACTGCCCCAGGGCCTCTCCCTCGGTGGCCCCTTCAGCCTGACCGACCAGGCCGGCAAGCCGGTCACCGAGCGCGACTATGCCGGCCAGTGGATGCTGATCTATTTCGGCTACAGCTTCTGCCCCGATGTCTGCCCGACCGAACTCGGCACCATGGCCGCCGCGCTCGACGCGCTCGGCCCGGCCGGGACCAAGGTCGTGCCGGTCTTCATCACCGTCGACCCGCAACGGGACACGCCGCAGCACCTGGCCGACTATGTGGGCCGCTTCCACCCCCGGATGCAGGGCCTGACCGGCACGCCGGAGCAGGTAGCGGAGGCGGCGCGGCGCTATCGCGTCTATTATACCAAGGTGCAGCGGCCGGAGATGACCGACTACCTGATGGACCATTCGAGCTTCATCTACCTGGTCGGCCCGGATGCCAAGGTCCGCACCCTGTTCCGGCCGGAGCAGAGCCCGGAGGCGATCGCCGCCGCGGTCCAGTCCCAACTCGGCCGGCCAGCGGGATAGCCACGCCACGACTTCGGAGGCTACGATTTCGTTGGGGCGGAAAACTTGTTAACCTCAACCCAGTGGCCCGATCGCCGAACAGGCCGGCCGCGAGCGGAGACGGCAGTATGGCGGATGAGGACCAGGATCAGGACGGCGGAAGGGAGGCAGGCCGGAGCGCGGCGGCGCCGCGGCACAGCCGAAGGCTTTCGGACAAGATCCTGATCGCCTTCCACCATGCCTGCGACCAGGGCGATTACGAGGTGGCCGAACAGCTGCTCCGCATCCTCGAGATGATGCTGACACGCCGCCCGGTCTCGCCCGACACCAATCGCCGCCGCAACATGGAAAGCCTCGTCGCGGCGCATGAGCGGCTGTGGCATCTCCGCCACCCGGATACGAATATCAGCTAGGTCCTGCCCCTGAAGGTCATGGGCTCCGCCTCGGGCGACAGGACAGTCAGGCCGTTGACGACCAGGCGCCCGGCATCGGAACACCAGGGCGTGATCGCTGCAGCCTGACCGGCATGCCGGTCAGGCTTCGAGCACCAGCGGTGCCGCCCCGCGCAGCACCCCCTCCGCCGCAGGGCTGAAACCCTCGCCCGGCCCATGCAGCACGAGGCCCGGGGAGATCCGTGCCGGCCCGCGCCCTCCGCGACGGGCCTGAAGCAGCATCCGCTTGGCCGGCCGCCCCTCGCGCGGCCAGAAGGGCAGCAGCAGCGTCCCGGCGCAGCCCGCCCCGGCCAGGGCCGCCATCCCGGCATCGAGCCGCGCCGCCGGCAGGATCAGGCTCAGCGTCCCCCGCCGTGCCAGCGGCGCCGCGAGGAAGCGCGCCCAATCCGCCAGCCGCGCCGCCTCAGCCCCCGTCGCATGGGTCATCGCCTCGCGTCCCTTCTCGGGCGGCGCGGTGCCGCCGGGCCAGAAGGGAGGGTTGGCGAAGGCATGGTCGAAGGGCGGCAGGCGCCGGGCCAGGGCTTGGTCCCGGACATCACCCTCGATCACCTCGACGGCGAGGCCCGCCGCCGCCGCATTCTCCCGCGCCAGCGCCGCCAGCCCCGCATCCCGCTCCACCGCGGTGATCCGCAGCCCCGGCACCCGCGCGGCGAGGCAGAGGAAACCCGCGCCGCTGCCGCAACCCGCCTCCAGCACCGACTGGCCGGGCCGGGCCGGGATGCCGGCCGCAAGCAGCACCGCATCCAGCCCTGCGCGCAGCCCGCGCCTGGGCTGGCGCAGCCGCACCCGCCCACCGAGCAGCAGATCCTCCGTGCAATCCTCGGGGGCGATCACGCCGTCTCCTCGCCCGCCTCCTGCAGCACCTGCCGCGCCCGCTCCCAATCCTCGGCGGCGACCGCGATGCGGCGGGGGAAGACGCCGATTCCACCTTCGACGGCACTGATGTGCTGGTCGAGCATCACGCAGTCGATGCCCGCATCCCGCAACAGTGCCATCAGGAAACTGAGCCGGACGGGGTCCACGCTCCGGGCGATCAGCCGCATGCTTCGACCAAATCCTTGTTTTCCCTGCGCTTGCCGCCATGTGCCGGCGTGGCTATGGTGCCGGCCGCCGTGGCGGCCCCGCCACGGCCTTTGTATTGGCGGGCGAAATGGGCCGTCCAGGCGATTCCGCCGAGGCACCTCCGACCGCATGGAGCCAGGGTTCAAGCGAAGTGGCAGCGGTTGCGCGTGCTGTACCGGATGATTCCCGGGTGACGATGCCGGTCAGCGATGCGGCAACGCATGGTGCCGAGGATGCGCTGACCGCGCTGACCGACCTCGTCCAGGCCGATCTCGAGGCCTGCAACCGGTTGATCGTGCAACGCATGCACAGCCCGGTCGCGCTCATCCCGCAACTCGCCGCGCATATCGTCGCGGCCGGCGGCAAGCGGCTGCGCCCGCTGCTGACCCTCGCCGCCGCCCAGCTGTGCGGCTATCGTGGCGACCGGCATGTGGCGCTCGCCGCCTGCGTCGAGTTCATCCACACCGCGACGCTGCTGCATGACGATGTGGTGGACGAAAGCGCCCTGCGCCGCGGCCAGGCCAGCGCCAATGCGCTCTTCGGCAACAAGCCGAGCGTGCTGGTGGGCGACTTCCTCTTCGCCCGCGCCTTCCAGGTCATGGTCGCGGATGGCAGCCTGAAGGTGCTCGCCATCCTGTCGGAAGCCGCCGCCACCATCGCCGAGGGCGAGGTGCTGCAGCTCGCCACCCAGAACGACACCACCACCACCCAGGCGCAGTATCTCGAAGTGGTCGAGGGCAAGACCGCCGCCCTCTTCGCCGCCGCGACCCGCATCGGTGCCGTCGTCGCCGACCGGCCGGAGGCCGAGGAAGCCGCGCTCGAATCCTATGGCCGCAACCTCGGCATCGCCTTCCAGCTCGTCGACGACGCGCTCGACTACGCCGCGGAGCAGGAACGCCTCGGCAAGACGGTCGGCGACGATTTCCGCGAGGGCAAGATCACCCTGCCCGTGCTGCTCGCCTTCGAGCGGGGCGACGAGGCGGAGCGCGGCTTCTGGCGCCGCACCCTCGAGGAGCGGGAACAGGGGCCGGAGGATCTGGCCCAGGCCCAGGCGCTGATCCAGCGTCATGGCGCGCTGCGCGACACCGTCGCCCGCGCCCAGGCCTATGGCGACGCGGCGCTGGCCGCGCTCGAGGCCTTCCCGGACGGCCCGGTCCGCCGCGCGCTCGCCGGCATCGTCGCCTTCTGCATCGCCCGGGCACGCTAGGGCGGCCGAAAGGGCGCCGCCCGGCCTGCTAGGCCGGCCGCAGCAGGATCACCCCCGCGCCCGCCAGGCACAGCGCCGCCCCAGCGAGGTCGCGCCCATCCGGCGCCTCGCCCTCGACCAGCCACATCCAGCCCAGCGAGGCGGCGATATAGACCCCGCCATAGGCCGCGAAGGCCCGCCCCGCCGCGCCGGTCTCCACCAGCGTCAGCAGCCAGGCAAAGAGGGCGAGGGAGGCCATCCCCGCCCCCAGCCACCAGGGCGAGGCGCCGAGCCGCAGCACGGACCAGAATGCGAAGCAGCCGGCGATCTCGGCCAGCGCCGCGGCGGGGTAGGCAAGGGGGGCGATCATGCCCCCCTCTCTCTCACAGCGCGAAGCGGGTGCCCACCAGCAGGCTGCGCCCCGGCGTGACGAAGCCGTTCGCCGGCTCGTAGCGGCTGTTGCCGAGGTTGCGCGCCTCGAGGAAGACCGTGGCCTGCTCGAAGGCCTGCCAGGTGGCGGTGAGGTTTACCACCGTCCCCGCCGGGTTACTGCGCGCATAGGCATAGCTGCTGCCCCCGTTGTCGTAGGAGGCGAAGGCCCCCTCCGGGCTGCGGCCGGTGAAGAGCACCGTCGGCGCGATCACCAGCTTCGGCAGCGGCGCCAGCCGGGCGGTGATGCTGACGACATGCTCCGGCCGCCGCGGCAGCCGCCGGTCCGTGGTGTCGTCGAAGGCCTCGGTGATGGTCCAGGCCGCCGTCGTCTCGAACCAGCTCGCTGGCCGCAGGGTCAGCCCCAGCTCCGCGCCATGGATGCGGGCGCGGTCGACATTCACCAGCGTGTTGAAGCCGCCGTTGAAGTTGATCAGGTCCCGCACCCGGCTCTGGAAATAGGTGAAGCTCGGGGTGAGGAAGGCGCGCCGCCCGAAGGCCGGGATATCCGTCTCCGCCCCGACCTCCCAGCCGAGCGACCGCTCCGGCTTCAGCTCCGGGTTGCCCTGGAAGAAGCCGCTGATGACGCCGAAGCGCTGGTAGAGCGAGGGCGCCGCATAGCCGCTGCCGGCCGAGACCCGCACCCGCGAGGCGATCTCCGGCAGCGCCAGCACCGCGCCGACGCGCCAGGTCGTGGCGTCGGTGAAGCCCGTGGTCGCGTCGTGGCGCAGCCCGGCCGTCAGGTCGAGCCGCTCGAAGGCGCGGTACTGCAGCGTCGCGTAGCCGCCGGTGCTGTGCTGGCTGGCATCCACCAGGGTCTGGAAGCCCGCGCCGCCGCTGCGGCTCAGCGATTCCTCGCCGGTATGGGTGATGCCGAAGCCGAGCGCCCCGTCGCTGAGGATGCCGGCCGAGGGCAGCCGCACCGTATTGCCCCAGTCGAGCACCGTGCGCCGGCCGCGATAATAGTCCCTCGTGCTGGAAAAGCTCAGCTGGTCCGGCAGGTTGGAATAGGTCCGCCGGTCCTCGGTCGCCGCGATCCGCAGCCCGGTGGTCCAGATGCCGTCGAACAGCCGGGTCTCGCCGCGCAGCTGGCCGTAATAGCGACGGTCCTCGCCCGAGTAGTTCGGGTCGTCCTGCGGCACGCTGTCGAGGCCGAAATTGGTCTGCCGCCAGCGCAGCAGCGCCTCCACCCGGCTGCCCTCGGTGGGTGTCCAGCCGAGCCGCGCGGTGCCGTAGCCGCCGCGGAACCCGTCCCGCTCGCCGAGCGAGCGCTCGAAGCGCGGCGCCGTGGCGTTCGAGCCCTCGGTCGAGATCGACTGGCCCGAGAACAGGTAATCGACCGTGCCGACCGTCCCCGCCACCCCGAGCCCGCCGCGCAGCGTCCGCTGCGTGCCGCCGGCGAGCTCGCCATAGGGCTGCGCCGCCCGGTCCGCCGGCGCCCGCCGGGTGACGAGGTTGATCACGCCGCCGATCGCCGCCGAGCCGTAGAGCGCCGAGGTGGGCCCGCGCAGCACCTCGATCCGCTCCACGTCGAAGAGCAGGTCATTGCCGAAATTGAAGGCGCCGTTCGCCTCGGCCGGGTCGTTCAGCGGCACGCCGTCCAGCAGCACCAGCACCGCCCGGCCGGAATTGCCGCGAACGAAGCCCGTGGTCTGCGCCCCGAGCCCGCCGAGCGGCGCCAGCCGGATGCCGGGGACGGAGACCAGCGCCTCGGCCAGCGACTGGTAGCCGCGCTCCTCGATCTCCTGGCGGGTGATGACGGTGATGGCGGCCGGCACCCGCTCGGCCGGGGTCGGGATGCGGGTGCCGGTGACGATGGTGTCGGGAATGGCCTGCTGGGCACGGGCAGGGGTGGCGAGGGCGGCCAGGCCGCTCGCCAGGAACAGGAACAGGCGTCGCATCGGATCCTCCGATTGCGCATGACGACAGAGCCCCGGCCCGGCGAGCCGGACCGGAACGACGGGCGTCGTTCCCGCAATCGGAGAGGCCACCGCAGGTCGCGGCGGCCCGTACTTCCTGTGCGCCGGTGCACCCCGCCCGGCACGCGCGAGACAACTCTGCGCCGGCCGGTCTCCTGGCTCGCGGTGGGGATCGCCCGGAACGGGGGACCCGCGGCCTTCCCGCCTTCTCACATCCGGCTGGATGCAATGGCGTCTGGAAAGGCCTCACCGCCTACAGTTGCGGGGGCAGCCGCGGACGTGCGGGTCGCCCCGCCTGCCGCATTCCCGTTTCAGCCCTTGCGGGCCACCGGCGCATGGCGGCTAGCTAGCAGGATCGTGTGCGCAGGGCGAGGGGCGCCGGCGCAACCTTTCCGCCGTTCAGAACAGCCAGCTGAAGGCCTGCACCCCGAGCCAGCAGATGAGGACGAGCACCACCGTGGCGAAGACGCAGCCGGCGACGGTGAGCCCTACGCCCCAGGCCATCACCCGGTTGTCGTGCTCGACCAGGCCGAGCGCCATGACGATGTTGCCGAAAGCCGGCGGCCCATTCGTCCCCGGCCCCGGCAGGATGAGCATCAGCGCCACATAGGCGGTGAGCCAGCCAAAGATCCGGTCCCCGATCGGCGAGGTGAAGAAGCCGGGGCGCGGCCGGACATAGGTCTCGATCCGCGTCATCCAGCTGGAGCCGCCGCCGGCCAGCCGCAACAGGTCCGTCCGCTTCACGCTCTGCCGGGCGAGGAAGGCCGGCAGCTTCGGCGTCCGCCGCCCGAGCCCCATCTGGATGCCGAGCAGCAACACCGGCAAGCCGAAGACCGAGGCCATGCCCGGCAGCAGCGAAGGCAGCAGCAGCAGCAGGATCAGCAGGCCGAAGGCCCGGTCCCCGAAGGCCTCGGCCATCTCGCCGAGGGTGATGCGCTCGCCCGGGAAGCGCGCCGCCACTTCCGCCACGATGCGGGAGATGGGGGCACCGGCCCCATGGGCACAACTTTCACTGGTAGGCACGCCGACCGGCGCGGCCTCGAGGTTTCCATCCATGCGCGGCTAACGGCTCCTTCGATCCCAGACGCGTAGCGAAGCCAATCGTGCCACCCATTTTCTTTCGGATGTGTCACGGCTGCCGCATCCTAGGGAATGCGGCCGCGTCATGCATCGGGATTTTCGCGCAAAGCTGGACGCTCCCGCATTTTCGAGGGGGCTTCCATATCGGGCCCGTTCCGGGATTGCGCCGCAGGACGCAATCCCGGCCAGCTCAGCGTCCGGTAAAGGCCGGCTTGCGCTTCTCCATGAAGGCCCGCCGCCCCTCACGGTAATCCTCGCTGTCGAAGCAGGCGGCCATGGCCGCCTGCAGCGCCGCCATGTCCCGGTCCGCCCGGTCCATCAGCACCGCCTTCACCGTCTGCTTGTTGGTGCCGAGCGAGAGGGGGGCATTGGCCGCCATGGTCGCGGCCAGCTTCGCCACCGTCGCCTCGAGCTGGTCCACCGGGACGACCTTGTTGACGAGGCCCATCCGCTCCGCCTCGCGGGCCTCGAAGCGCTCGCCGGTCATCAGGATCATATGGGCATGGGCCGGCCCCACCAGGTCCACCAGGGCGCGCACCATGTCGAAGCCATAGGCGATGCCGAGCTTCGCCGCCGGGATGCCGAATTGGCTGTCCTCCGAGGCGATGCGGATATCGGTCGACATGGCGATGCCGAGCCCACCGCCCATGCAGAAGCCGCGGATCTGCGCGATCACCGGCTTGCGATAGGCCGCCAGCTTGGCGCGGCCGGCGCTGGTCAGCTTCTCGTATTCCCGCTGCGCATCCGCATTGGCCCGGTTCTTCTCGAACTGGGAGATGTCGGCGCCCGAGACGAAGGCCTTGTCACCCGCCCCCTGCAGGATCACGCAGCGTACCGCATCGTCCTCGGCGAAGCGCTCCAGCGCCTCCGCCATGCCGGTCCACATGTTGACCGACATGGCGTTGCGCTTCTCCGGCTGGTTGAACACCACCCGGCCCACGCCGCCCTCGCTGCTGGCCAGGATCTTGCCGTCGGCGAATTCCATGCTGCTCATCCAAGTGCCCCTTTGGCCCGCAATTCCGCGATCTCCTCGGCGGAGAGCCCGGCCTCGGCCAGCACCTCCGCCCCATGCTCGCCGAGCCCCGGTACGTCGCGGGTGACGCCGGTCTCCATCCCCTCGATGTTCAGCGGGTTGGCGACGACATGGATGTCGCCGCGCGTCCGGTGATGCATCGGCATCGCCATCTCGAGGTGCCGCACCTGCGGGTCGGCGAAGACCTCGGCGATGTCGTTCACCGGGCCGCAGGGGATGCCGGCCTCCTCCAGCCGCTCGATCCACCACTCGCTCGACTGGGTCTGCGTCACCGCGGCGATGGTGGCGTTCACCCGCGCCCGGTCCTTGCTGCGGCCCCCCGCGGTGAGCCATTCCGGCACGGCGAGCCATTCCTCATGCCCCGCCGCCTTGCAGAAATTGGTCCAGAGCTTGGGCGTGGAGGCGGCGATGTTGATCGGCTTGTCGCTGGTCGGGAAGACGCCCATCGGGATGTTGACGGGATGGTCGTTGCCCGCCTGGCCCGCCACCTCGCCATCCATCAGGTAGCGGCTGGCCTGGAAGTCCAGCATGAAGACCTGCGCCTCGAGCAGCGAGGTATGCACATACCCGCCACGCCCGGTCCGCTCCCGGTCGAACAGCTTCAGCATGATGCCGAAGGCCAGCAGGTTGCCCGCCGTCAGGTCGTTGATCGGGATGCCGACCCGCATCGGGCCGCGCCCCTTCTCGCCGGTGATGCTCATCAGCCCGCCCATGCCCTGGGCGATCTGGTCGACGCCGCCGCGCTTCGAATAGGGGCCCGTCTGCCCGAAGCCGGAGATCGAGGCATAGACGAGGCGCGGGTTCAGCGGCGCCAGGTCCTCAAAGGCGATCTTGAGGCGGTGCTTCACCTGCATCCGCATATTCTCGACCACCACATCGGCGGTCGCGGCCAGCTTCAGGAAGGCGGCATGCCCGGCCGGGTTCTTCAGGTCGAGCGCGACGCCCCGCTTGTTCCGGTGCAGGTTCACGCTGTCGAAGCCATCCCGTGCCCCGGCCAGCGCATCGGCAGGGCCCGGCGGCTCGATGCGGATGACATCCGCCCCCCAATCCGCCAGGTGCCGCACGCAGGTCGGCCCGGCGCGCGCCAGGGTCAGGTCGAGCACGCGGATGCCGGCCAGCGGCAGCCGGGTCTCGGCATTCCCTTGTGGATCAGTCGGGCTTTCCGGCATCGGTATCCTCCCCGCGATGCGGGGGAGACTAGGCCGGGTTGGGCGGCAGGGCCAGGGAGGGGCCGAAAGGGTCCGTGGAGGCGGAAGCACCCCGCGCCAGCCGCGCCTGACCCTCCGGGCAATGGTCGCGCATCACGCAGCGCCCGCAGGCCGGGTTGCGGAAGAAACAGCAGCGCTGCCCGTGCCGCATCATGACCTGATGGTTGTCGTAGAGCTGCTGCGCATCCCATTCGGCCGGCAGCTGCGCCGCCAGCACCGCATGCGCCGGCCCGACCGCCAGCGAGGCCGGGATCAGCCCGAGCCGCGCCGCGACGCGGTGATGATGGCTGTCCACCGGCAGCGCCCGCCCCCGCAGGGTGCTGAAGGAGAGCACCGCCGCCGCCGTCTTCGGCCCGACGCCGGGCAGGGCGGAGAGCCAGGCCGCCGCCCCGGCCTCCGTCATGCCGTGCAGATGCGAGAGGTCGAGCCCGCCCCGCTGCTCCGTGATGGCCCGGAGCGTCCGTTGCAGCGCCGGCGCCTTCGCCTCCGGCCAGGTCACCCCGGCGATCGCCGCCTCCACCTCGGCCACCGGCGCATCCCGCACCGCCTCCCAGTCCGGGAAGGTCCGCCGCAGCGATTCGAAGGCGCGGTGGCTGTCGCGGTTCTTGGTCCGGTGCGAGAGCAGGGAGGAGACCAGTTCCGAGAGCGGGTCGAGCGCATGGAAATAGCCGATGGGGCAGCCATACTCCGCGCAAAGCAGCCGATGCGCCTCGAGCGCCAGGGCGGATTTGGCGGGATCGGGCAGGAGGGAACGGGCCATCCCGCCTCAACGGCCGCCATGCCGCCGGGTTCGCGACGCGGCACTCCCTTGCCGTTCCACCCCGCGCTATGTCCACACCGATGGAGCCCGTGGACCTCGCCCTCTGCCTCGCCATCGATGTCTCGGCGAGCGTCGACTACGACGAATTCGGCCTGATGGCCGGCGGCCTCGCCGAGGCCTTCCGCACGCCCGACATCGCCGCCGCCTGCGCGGCCGGCCCGCGTGGCGCTGTCGCCGTCGCCGCCCTCTTCTGGTCGGTCGGGGCGGAGCTGGCGGTGCCCTGGATACGCATCGACGGCCCCGCCGCCGCCGCCCTCCTGGCCGAGACGCTGGAACTCGCGCCGCGCCTGCCCATGCCCGGCGCCACGGCGCTGGGGGAGGGGATGGCCGCCGGCCTCGCCCTGCTCGCCCGCTGTCCGGCCGAGGCCACCCGCCTCGCCCTCGACGTCTCGGGCGACGGCCGCAGCAACCGGGGGCGGGAGCCGGGGCCGGTGCGCGACATCGCCATGGCCGCCGGCATCACCATCAACGGCCTCGCCGTGCTGAACGAGGAGCCGGACCTGCTGGAGCATTATGCAGCCGAGGTCATCGGCGGCCCCGGCAGCTTCGCCATGGCCTGCCCGGACTACCCTGCCTTCGCCGCGGCGATGCGGGAAAAGCTGCGGCGCGAGATCGGCGGCCTTCTCCTCGCGGGTGAGGATAGGCTATTCCTCACCGTGGGTTGCCCCATGGTTTGAAAGTGCCAGTTCATGTTGTTGCTCATCCCCGGCCCGGTGCAGACCCGTCCCGAGACCCGCGCCGCCTTGGCCCAGGACATCGCCCCCTGGGACAATGACTTCCGCCCCACCTATGCCTCGATCCGCGATCGGGTCCGCGCCATCGCCGGCGGGCAGGAGGGGGTGCATGCCACCCTGCCGCTCCAGGGCTGCGGCCATTTCATCATGGAAGCCGCGATCCGCACCTTCATCCCGGCCGGCGGCAAGCTGCTGATCCCGCAGAACGGCGCCTATGCCGACCGCGCCGTGCGGCTGGCCACCGAATGCGGCCGTCAGGTCGTTGCGCTGCCCGGCCCCGACACCCGCCCGGTGACGGGCGAGGAGATCGACGCGGCGCTGGCGGCCGACCCGGCCATCACCCATGTCGCGGTCGTCCATCATGAGACGGGCAGCGGCATGGTGAACGACCCGGAGGTGATCGGCCCCGTGGTCCGCGCCCGCGGCCGCCGGCTGATCCTCGACAGCGTCTCCGCCTTCGGCGCCCTGCCGGTCGACCTCTCGGCCCATCCGGAGATCGATGTCGTTCTCTTCACCTCCGGCAAATGCCTCGAGGGCCTGCCCGGCATCGGCTTCGCCGTGGCGCGAATCGACAGCGTGACGGCGGCGGCGGGCAATGCCGGCTCCTGGTCCTTCGACCTGCTGGATGTCTACGAGCATGCGGTGCGCGCCGGCTGGGGCAGCTTCCGCTTCACGCCCCCGGTGCAGGCGCTCGCCGCCTTCGGCGTCGCGCTCGACCTCTATGCGGCGGAAGGCGGCCAGCCGGCCCGTCTCGCCCGCTACCGCGAGAATGCGCGCATCCTGTATGACGGCGTCCGCGGCCTCGGCCTCACGCCCTATCTCGAGCCGCGGCACCAGGGCCCGGTGATCGTCACCGTGCACCAGCCGGCCGACCCGCGCTTCGCGCTGCAGCCCTTCGTCGATGCGCTGAAGGCGCGCGGCGTGCTGATCAGCAACTTCTACAACACGAAGGTGCCGACCTTCCGCATCGGCTGCGTCGGCGCCATCACGCCGGAGCAGATGCGCGGCGCGGTCGCCGCGATCGGCGGCGCGCTCGACGATCTCGGCGTCAGCCGGCGCGAGGCCGCCTGACGCACCGGCCTGGGCGCTGCCGGGACTTCCCCGGCAGTGCCTGCGCGGCCTAGAACCGATAGCGGACCGAGGCGCCGACGATCCAGGGGTCGAGGTTGACGCGGGCATGCACGAGCCCGGAATTCACGCTCGCCTCCGGCCGCAGGATCAGCTTCTTCACATCGACATTCGCCAGCCAGTGCGGCGAGATCTCGTAGTCGATGCCGGCATTGAAGGCGAAGCCCGGCGCGGTGTCGACCACGACGCGCCGCACCGGCGCCGTGCGGCTGCCACCCTCGCCATAGAAGAAGCTTACATTGATGCCCGCGCCGACATAGGGGCTGATCCGCGACTGCGGGAAGGGATGGATCTGCAGGGTCAGGGTCGGCGGCAGCACCCAGACATGGCCGAGATTGAGGTTGCCGAGCGCCGAGCCGCGCACGCTCACATCATGCTGCGTGCTGGCCGCGATCAGGTTCAGCGAGACATGCGGCACCATGAAATAGGTGAGGTCGAGCTGCGGGCTCGCACTGTCGCTCGCCCGCGGCTTGCCGCCGATGCCATCGACATGGCCGCCATTGCCCGGCAGCACGCCGATGGCGCCGAGCCCCACCACGATGTCGCCCGCCTGCTTGCCGCGCACGCCATCCTCGGCCTGCGCCACACCCGCCATTGCCGCCAGCGCCATCACAGCCGCCAGCCCACGCCCGATCCTCGTCATCGCACTCGCATCCGTTCCAGGCGGCCCATGCCGCTGGCCGGACCCTAAGCGCGCCGAAACGAACGCGCTTTGCGCGCGATCAAGCTTTCTTGCGCTTCGCATCCTTTCCGATGCGGTGCCCCGCAGCGGCCAGCGCCACCATCCGGTCGGGCAGGGCGGACCTGATATCCGGCCGCCGCTCCTTCTCCTTCTTCCAGTGCTTCTTGTCCTTGCGGGTCATGCCGCAGCCGAGGCACCAGCCGGTCTCCTCGTCATATTTGCAGATATCGATGCAGGGGCTCGCCATCCCCGCCATATGGGCCGTCACGCTCCGGCTTGCAGGAGCGGCAGCGGAGCGATAATCGCGATCCTGCAACCGGGAGAATGAACGCGCATGGCCAGTGACCTCGAGATCGCGCGTGCCGCGACGCTGCAGCCGATCGGGGCCATCGCCGCCCGTGCCGGCATCCCGGAGGAGGCCCTGATCCCCTATGGCCGGCACAAGGCGAAGATCGACCTCGCCTTCCTCCGCACCCAGTCGGCCCGGCCCAAGGGGCGCCTCGTCCTCGTCACCGGCATCAGCCCGACCCCGGCCGGCGAGGGCAAGACCACCACCACCATCGGCCTCGGCGACGCGCTGAACGCCCTCGGCACCCGCACGATGATCTGCCTGCGCGAGCCCTCGCTCGGCCCCTGCTTCGGGGTGAAGGGCGGCGCCACGGGCGGTGGCCATGCTCAGGTCGCGCCGATGGAGGAGATCAACCTCCACTTCACCGGCGACTTCCACGCCATCACCTCGGCCAACAACCTGCTGGCCGCGATGATCGACAACCACATCTACTGGGGCAACGCGCTCGGCCTCGATGCGCGCCGCATCACCTGGCGCCGCGCGGTGGACATGAACGACCGCGCGCTGCGCGGCATCGTCGGCTCGCTCGGCGGCGTCGCCAACGGCTTCCCGCGCGAGGATGCCTTCGACATCACCGTTGCGTCCGAGGTCATGGCGATCTTCTGCCTCGCCACCGATCTCGAGGACCTGCAGGCGCGGCTCGGCCGCATCATCGTCGGCAGCACGCGCGAGGGCCAGCCGGTGACGGCGCGCGACCTCAAGGCGGACGGCGCCATGGCCGCGCTGCTGCGCGATGCCTTCGCGCCCAATCTCGTGCAGACGCTGGAAGGCTCGCCGGCCCTCGTGCATGGCGGCCCCTTCGCCAATATCGCGCATGGCTGCAACAGCGTGGCGGCGACGCGGCTCGGCCTGTCGCTGGCCGATGTGGTGGTGACGGAAGCGGGGTTCGGCGCCGATCTCGGCGCCGAGAAATTCCTCGACATCAAATGCCCCTCGGCCGGCCTAGCGCCCGAGGCCTGCGTGGTGGTCGCGACGGTGCGTGCGCTCAAGATGCATGGCGGCGTCGCCAAGGCCGATCTGGGCCGCGAGGATGTCGCGGCATTGAAGCGCGGTGTCGTGAACCTGGCCCGTCACGTCGAGAACATGCAGAAATTCGGGCTTGGCGTGGTTGTGGCCTTGAACGCTTTTACAACCGACACGGGCGCCGAGATCGCCGCCGTGCAGGAGGCGATGTCCGCCCTCGGCACCGAGGCGGTTCTCTGCACGCATTGGGCCGATGGCGCTGCGGGTGCGGCCGAGCTGGCGCAGGCCGTGCTGCGGCGAATGGAGACGGGCACGACGCGTTTCGCGCCACTCTACACGGCAGGGTTGCAACTCGAGGCCAAGCTTCGCCGCATCGCCACCGAGATCTACCGTGCTGCCGATGTGCAGATCCCCGGCGCCGTCGCCGCCAAGCTGCGCCGCTTCGAGGAGATGGGATTCGCGCATGTTCCTGTCTGCGTCGCCAAGACGCAGTACAGCTTCAGCGCGGATCCCACCGCGCTCGGCGCTCCGGTCGGCCATGTGCTGCCCGTGCGCGACGTGCGCCTCTCGGCCGGCGCGGGATTCGTCGTCGCGATCTGCGGCGAGATCATGACGATGCCTGGTCTGCCGCGTCGTCCCGCCGCGGAATCCATCGGTCTCGATGCCACGGGCGCGATCGACGGGCTCTTCTGAGCCCGCCTGACGCAAGCGTGCGGCGAAGGTGGCGGGGATACACGCAAGGGTGTCTCAGCCCGTTCCCACCCCGGTCCAGGCTTCGGTTAGTGTCCGCGCCATTCGACAGGCAGACACTGCGAAGGGAACGGCGGGGACCGCATGCAGGAGGAGGATAGTGCATCCGAGGCGGAGGCGTTCGCAGTAGCGATTGCCGCCGAGATTCCTCGCCTGCGCCGCTTCGCCCGCGTGCTTGCGCGGAGCAGCGACATTGCCGACGACCTGGTGCAGGAGACGCTGCTGCGCGCCATCTCGGCCCGCGCCCAGTTCGAACCCGGGACCAACCTGCGGGCCTGGCTTTTCACCATCCTGCGGCATGCCCGCGCGGCCGCGCTGCGCCGCGCCTCGCGCAGCCCGATCATGGAGGCGGAGATCCTGCCCGACGCGCCGGTCTCCGGTGGGCAGGAGGAACGCCAGGCGATGCGCGACGTCGCCACCGCCTTCCGCAAGCTGGCCCGCATCCACCGCGAGGCGCTCTGGCTCGTCGTGGTGGAGGGGCTCGACTATGCCGAGGCGGCACGCATCCTGAATGTCCCGCCGGGCACGTTGCGCTCCCGCCTGTCCCGGGCGCGGGAAGCGCTGCGGGAGGAGATCGGCAGTCCCAATTCTGGTCCCCCCCAGGCTGAGGAGGAAGGCTGACGTACCCCCGGGGCGTCAGGCTCAGCTTTCGGTATCGCCGCGCAGCGCACGCAGCAGACGGGCCGGCACCGGGGCCGTCAGGATCCAGTCATGCGCCCTGCTCAGTTCCCGGCGCAGCAACGCATCCAGGGCAGCATCCTCGAGCCGCGCTGCCGGGACCGGGTGGCGACGTGTGGCGATCGTACCGCTCTGCATCGATAATGGAAGATCGGGAGCCGCGGTAGGTTCCGTCTTGCGGCCGTCGGCGGGGGGCAGCTTGCTCGGCATGGGGGAACCGCGGTTGGGTCAGAGGCCGATCGCCCCCGTCTTTCGCAACCTATGGGCGAGGTTGCGTGTTCGCAAGCACTCAAACGTGAAGAGCGAACTTCCGCTCCGGGGCGTGGCATTGCTGCGACATTGCCCCCCTGGACGCTGCCTCGCAGGATGCGGGGATGCCCCATGACCCCGCCTCCCTGCTCCAGGCCGGCGCCGCCCGCCACGCCGCTGGCGACCTTTCCGGTGCCGAGCAATTCTACCGCCAGGTGCTGAGGCGCCAGCCACAGGACCCCAATGCGCACAACCTGCTCGGCGTGCTGGCCCGGCAACGGGGGGATGTGGCGGGCGCCCTCCGCCACACCGAGCGCGCCCTGGCAGCCCAGCCGGAGGTGCCGGCCTTCCTCGCCAATCGCGGCGCCGCCCTGGCCGAGGCCGGGCGCCTGCCGGAGGCCGTTGCCACGCTGCGCGCCGCGCTCGCCCGCCGGCCGGAGGATGCGGTGACGCTGCGGAATCTCGGCCAGGCCCTCTGCGCCATGGGAGACCCGCATGCGGCCCTCCCGCCGCTCGAGGCCGCGGCCCGTCTGCAGCCGGATGCGCCGGAGCCGCTGCTCGCCCTGGCCCATGCCCGGCGGGAGGCGGGCGATGCGGAGGGTGCTGCCACGGCTGCCGAGGCCGCGCTCGCCGCCCCCGCCGCGCCGCCCGCACTGGCCGAGCAGGCGCGCTTCCTCCTCGCCGCACTCGGCCGCGCCGCGCCCCCGCCACGGGCGCCGGCCGCCTATGTGCGCGACCTCTTCGACCAGTTCGCGCCCCGCTTCGAGGCCGAGCTCACCGGCCGCCTCGCCTACCGCACCCCGGCCCTGCTCGCCGCCTTGCTGGAGGAGCAGGGGGTGGCGCCGCGCCGCGCGCTCCGCGTGCTCGATCTTGGCTGCGGCACCGGCCTGTCCGGCGCGGCCCTCGCCCCCTTCGCCCGCCGGCTCGAAGGGCTCGACCTCTCGCCCCGCATGCTGGCCGAGGCCCGGCGGCGCGGCCTCTACGACGCGCTGCACGAGGCCGACCTGCTGGACTGGCTGCCGGGCCGCCCCGCCACTTTCGGCCTCATCGCCGCCGCCGATGTGCTGAACTATCTCGGCGACCTCGCCCCGGCGCTGGCCGCCATCGCCGCCGCCCTCGCGCCGGGCGGCCTCGCCGCCTTCTCGGTCGAGGCGGGGGAGGGGGCGCCCTTCGCCCTGGCCGAGGCCATGCGCTACCGCCACGACCCGGCGCATGTCGCCATGCTCGCCGCGGCGGCCGGGCTCGCCCCCGTCGCGCAGCGCGCCGCCGTGCTGCGGCAGGAGCGCGGCGCCCCGGTCGGGGGCGCCCTGTTCCTGCTCAGCCGGCCTCGATGATCCGCGCCTCGGCGACGACGCGGCGGATCCGCTCGTTGTCGGTGGCCCCGCCCTCGACCGCGGCGATGGCCCGCGCCTCCACCGCCCGCACCGCCTCGAGCCCTGCGAGCACCGCCTCGGCCTGCTCGATGGGCACCACCACCACCCCGTCCGCATCGCCGACGACGATGTCGCCGCTGCGCACCGTGAGCCCGCCGCAGGTGACGGGCGCCCCCACCACGCCCGGCCCGTTGGCCGCTGGCGAGGTCGGCACCACGCCTGCGGCGAAGACCGGCAGGCCTGTCGCCAGGATGCCGGCCCTGTCCCGCGCCGCGCCCTCGGTGACGAAGGCGGCGACGCCCTTGTTCTTCATCATGCCGGCGACCAGGTCGCCGATCGCCGCGGCGCCGAGATAGGCGTCGTTCGCCACCACGATCACGTCGCCCGGCTGCGCCTCGGACAGCGCGCCATAGACACCGATGATATCGGCCGGATAGGCGAAGGCAGTCAGCGCCGGGCCGACGAAGGTGGCATTGGCCGGGTCGAGCGGCTTGATCGCCCAGCTCATCGCCCCGCGCCCCGCCATGGCATCCACCAGATGCGACGTCTGCGCCCCGCGGAACCGCTCCAGCAGATCGGCCGGGACGCGCCGATGCCCGCGATGAATGGTCAGCAGTGGCGGGTTGTCGAGCATGGGGTCCCTCCTCGGATCACCCCGCCAGCTTCACCCCGCCACGCTACTCCGCATAGATCATCTTCCGCGTCATGCCGCCATCGGTGAGGAATTCCGCCCCGGTGACGAAGCCGCTCTCCGGCCCCACCAGCCAGGCAGCCATCGCCGCCACATCCTCCGGCCGCCCGACGCGCCCCGCCGGATGCTGGGCATGGTCCTCCGGCCTGAGTGCCTCCCCCTTGGTGTCGATCCAGCCGGGGCTGATGCAATTGACCCGCACATCGGGGCCGAGGCTGACCGCCAGCGCATGGGTCAGCGCGAGCAGGCCACCCTTGGAGGCGCTGTAGCTCTCCGTATCCGCCTCCGACTGGTGCGCCCGGGTCGAGGCGATGGTGACGATGGCGCCGCGCGCCGTCCGCAGCATCCCCTCGGCCGCCCGGGTCAGCAGGAAGGCGCTGGTCAGGTTCGTCCCCAGCACCGCATGCCATTCGGCGAGGCTCAGTGCCCGGATCGGCTTGCGGATCATGAAGCCGGCATTGCAGATGAGCGCGTCGAGCCGCCCCTCCGCCCCGGCGATGCCCTCGACCAGCGCCTGGACCGCTGCCTCATCCGCCACATCCACGCGCACGAAGCGCCCCGGCACGCCCTCGGTCGGCTCCCGGTCGGCGACCACCACCTGCCAGCCATCCCGCTCCAGCCTGGCCGCGACCGCCCGGCCGATGCCCCGGGCGCCACCCGTCACCAGCGCCACGCGCCGATCCTGCTCCATCGCCATCCTCCCGCTTCGGCCCCTATCCTGTCGCCAAGACGACGAAGGAGGACCGATCCATGGCCGCACCGCTGCTCTTCACCCCGCTGACCATCCGCGGCGTGACGCTGAAGAACCGCATCGTGGTCGCGCCGATGCATCAATATGCCGCCAACCGGGGCTATGCGACGGACTGGCACCTGATGAATGCCGGCCGCTACGCCGCCGGCGGCGCCGGCCTCGTCATCATGGAAAGCACCAAGGTGGAGCGGCGCGGCTGCGGCACCCATGGCGATCTCGGCCTCTGGGAGGATGGGCAGATCCCCGGCCTCGCCCGCTGCACCGCCTTCATCAAGGCGCAGGATGCCGTGCCCGGCCTGCAGCTCGGCCATTCCGGCCGCAAGGCCCGGCGCTTCCGCCCCTGGGAGGGCGGCGGCCCCCTGCCGCTCGAGGCGGCCGAGGATGACTGGGAGCTCGTCGCCCCCAGCGCCCTGGCCAGCCCCGAGAGCGACCCGCTGCCCCGCGCCCTGACCCGCGCCGAGGTGCAGGACCTCGTCGGGCGCTGGGCCGATGCCGCCCGCCGCGCCGATGCCGCCGGCGTCGAGGTGCTCGAGATCCATGGCGCGCATGGCTACCTGATCCACCAATTCCTCTCCCCCTTCAGCAACCTCCGCAACGACGACTACGGCGGCAGCGAGGGGGGCCGCATGCGCTTCTGCCTCGAGGTGGTGGAGGCGGTCCGCGCCGTCTGGCCGGCGGAGAAGCCGCTCTTCCTCCGCCTCTCGGTCGAGGACGATGCGGGCTGGGACGTGGCGCAATCCGCCCGCCTCGCGGCGCTCGCCGGGCCGCTCGGCGTCGATGTGGTGGATTGCTCCTCGGGCGGCATGCGCGGCGCGCCCGTCGTCGGCACCGGCCCGATCACCTATGGTTACCAGGTGCCCTATGCCGCCCGGCTGCGGCGCGAGGCGGAGATCGCCACCATGGCCGTCGGCCTCATCGTCCATGCCGACCAGGCGGAGGGCATCCTCCAGCGTGGCGAGGCCGACCTCATCGCCCTCGCGCGGGAGCTGCTCTACAACCCGCACTGGCCGATGGATGCCGCGCAGAAGCTCGGCGTCGACCCCCGCTTCGCCCTGGTGCCGCCCGCGCAGTCCTACTGGCTGGAGAAGCGCGCCCGACAGGTGAAGGAGCTGGTGCCGAGCACCTGGCGCGAGGGCATGGACCGATAGAGGGGAGCAGCCGGCCCCTCGCGCATCCCGCGCGCGTCGGGCCTATACTCCCCGCATGGCCCCCCGCCGATCCCCCGACACCCCGCCCGCCGACCTCTTCGGCGAGGCCGCCCCGCCGCCGCCCCGCGCCGAGGCCCCCACCGGCCCCCGCCCGCTGGCCGACCGCCTGCGTCCGGCCGAGCTGGAGGAGGTGGTCGGCCAGGACCATCTCGTCGGCCCCTCCGGCGCGCTGACCGGCATGCTCGCCCGCGGCGCGCTCGCCTCGCTGATCCTCTGGGGCCCGCCCGGCGTCGGCAAGACGACCATCGCCCGGCTGCTGGCCGAGCGCGCGGGCCTCGTCTTCGTCCAGCTCTCGGCCGTATTCTCCGGCGTCGCCGACCTCAAGCGCGCCTTCGACGAAGCGCGGCAGAGGCGGCGGGTCGCGCCGGAGGCGCGCGGGAGGATGTCGCAGGGGACGCTGCTCTTCGTCGACGAGATCCACCGCTTCAACCGCGCCCAGCAGGACGGCTTCCTGCCCGTGGTGGAGGACGGCACCGTCACGCTGGTCGGCGCCACGACGGAGAACCCAAGCTTCGCCCTCAACGGCGCGCTGCTCTCGCGCTGCCAGGTGCTGGTTCTGAGGCGCCTCGACGAGGCCGCGCTCGACCTGCTGCTGACCCGCGCCGAGGCCGAGGCCGGCCACCCCCTGCCGCTCGACCCGGCGGCGCGGGCCAGCCTCAAGGCCATGGCCGATGGCGACGGGCGCTACCTGCTGAACCTCGCCGAGCAGCTTCTCGCCCTGCCGCCCGGCCAGCCGCCGCTCGACGCCGCCGCCCTCGGCGAGCTGCTCGCCCGCCGCGCCGCCCTCTACGACAAGGACCGGGAGGAGCACTACAACCTCATCTCGGCGCTGCATAAGTCGCTGCGCGGCTCGGACCCGGACGCGGCGCTCTACTGGTTCGCGCGCATGATCCAGGGCGGCGAGGACCCGCGCTACATCGCCCGCCGGTTGACCCGCTTCGCCGCCGAGGATGTGGGCCTCGCCGACCCGCGTGCCCTGCCGCTCGCCATCGCCGCCTGGGAAACCTATGAACGCCTCGGCTCGCCCGAGGGCGAGCTGGCGCTTGTCCAGCTCGTGCTGCATCTCGGCACCGCGCCGAAATCGAATGCCGCCTATGTCGCCTGGGGCGAGGCGCAGCGCGCCGCACGTGAGACCGGCAGCCTGATGCCGCCGCAGCACATCCTCAACGCGCCCACGAAGCTGATGAAGAGCCTCGGCTATGGCCGCGGCTATGCCTATGACCATGACGAGGCGGAGGGCTTCTCCGGCCAGGACTACTTCCCGGAGGGGATGGCCCGCCGCGCCTTCTATCGCCCGACCGACCGTGGAGCCGAGGCCGCGATCGGTGAGAGGCTGGAGCGCTGGGCCGCGCTGCGGGCCAGGAAAAAGGGCGGCTGATCGCCGCCTTCGGACACTACCGCTGCGCGAAGCGCTCGTCGCGGTCCGGCACCTGCACCGGCGTCACCACGACCGGCGCCGTGCCCTGCTCGCGCATGCCGAGATCCTGGGCAGTCTTCGGGCTCACATCGATCACCCGGTTCCGTGCATAGGGGCCGCGATCCTCGACCTTCACCTCGGCCGTCCGGCCATTCTCCAGGTTGGTCACGCGTGCCGTCGTGCCGAGCGGCAGCGTGCGGTGCGCCGCCGAATTCGAACGGGTATCGAAGCGCCGGCCATTCGCCATCCGCCGGCCATTGAATTTCTGCGCGTAGTAGCTGGCCGTACCCCGTTGTTGCCGTGTCTGGGCCGGGGCGTTGTGATGAGGGGCTCGTGCCTTTTCGGCGGCCTGAGCGGAGAGGACATGATCCGGGGTGCCGACACCCAGGACCATGAGGGCCGCGCCTGCGACCATCGCTGCTATCCGTGTCATGCCCTCCGTTACGCCTGGGCGGCCCGAAAGTTCAACCCACCCCTGTTCGCATCGCGAGCGACGCTGGGCTACACGGAACGCATGACCATCCAGACCCGGATCGTGGCCGAGGCCGAGGCGGATACCCGCCTCGACCGTTGGTTTCGCCGCCACTTCCCCCAGCTCACCCAGGGCGCCCTGCAGAAAATGCTGCGCACCGGCCAGATTCGCGTCGATGGCCGCCGCGCCGAGGCCAATACGCGCCTTGCCGCGGGCCAGGAGGTCCGCATCCCGCCGCTGCCCGACGGGCCGCCGCCGGAGCGCGATCAACCCCCGGTTTCACCCGAGGATGCCGAGATGCTGCAACGCCTCGTCCTTCACAGGGACGAGAGCGTCATCGTCCTCGACAAGCCGCACGGCCTGCCGGTCCAGGGTGGCCCCGGCATCACCCGGCACCTCGATGGCATGCTCGATGCGCTGCGCTTCGGCTCGCAGGAACGCCCCCGCCTCGTCCACCGCCTCGACCGCGACACGTCGGGCCTGCTGCTGCTGGCCCGTACCCCGGCCTCGGCCGCCTTCCTCGCCAAGGAGTTCCGCGGCCGCGGCGTCGAGAAGACCTATTGGGCCATCGTCACCCCGCCGCCGCAGCTCGAGGATGGCCGCATCGACATCCCGCTGGCCAAGCTCGACGGCCCGCGCGGCGAGCGCATGCAGGCGGTGGAGGATCCGGATGAGGGCGCCCGCGCCGTCACCGATTTCCGCACCCTCGATGCCGTCCGCGGCCGCGCCGCCTGGCTGGAGCTGAAGCCGCTCACCGGCCGCACCCACCAGCTCCGCGTCCATTGCGCCGAGGGGCTCGGCACCCCGATCCTCGGCGACGGCAAGTATGGCGGCGGCGCCGCGCATCTGGACGGGTTGCCGGGCGAGCTCCATCTCCATGCCCGGGCCCTCCTGCTGCCGCATCCCGATGGCGGCATGCTGGAGGCGGCGGCGGCCCTGCCGCCCCATATGAAGGAAACCTTCGCCTATTTCGGCTTCGAGGCCCCGAGAACACCCAAGCCGCGGCGACTGGCGCCGGCCGCCCGGCGCTGACGCCCAACCCCGCCGGGAGAGCCCCATGCCAGACCCCGCCCCCCGCCGCTGGCGCCGCCCGGCCTTGATCGCGCTGGCGGTGCTGGTGCTGCTGCCGGCGACCGCCATCCTCGCCCTGCTGCTCGCCTTCGACCCGAACAGCCAGAAGCCCCGCATCCAGGCCGCGGTGCAGGCCGCGACCGGCCGCCAGCTGGAGCTCGGCCCCATCGGGCTGAAGCTGGCCCTGGCCCCGACCCTCACCCTGCAGGATGTCAGCCTGGCCAATGCCCCCGGCGGCAGCCGGCCGCAGATGGCCAGCATCCGCCGGGTGGAGGTGGAGCTCGCCCTGCTGCCCCTGCTCTCCCGCCGGGTGGAGGTGCGGCGGCTGGTGCTGGTCGGGCCCGACATCCTGCTCGAGACCGATGCCGAGGGCCGGCCGAATTGGGCCTTCACCCCCGCCGCCCGTCCGGCCGAGCCCGCCACGGCGCCCGAGGGGCCAGCGACTGCCCCGGCGACAGAGGCCCCAGCGACCGCCGCGCAGGAGGCCGGGCGCCGCCTCGGCATCGCCGTCGACCGGGTGGACCTCACCGAGGGCAGGCTGGCCTGGCGCGATGGCCGCACCGGCGCCACCCGCAGCCTCGACATCGCCCGGATCGAGACCCGCGCCGACCCGGCGAGCGGCGCCCTGCGCCTCACTGGCGGGGTTGCCCTCAACGGCGTCCCCATCGCCCTCACCGGCGAGACCGGCCCGCTCGACCGGCTGCTCGACCCGGCCGCCACCACCCCCTGGCCCATCCGGCTCGGCCTGGAGGCTGCCGGCGCCCGCCTCGCCGCCAGCGGCGGCATCGCCCAGCCCCGGCAATTCCGCGGCGTGCAGCTGGCGGTCGAGGCCCAGGTGCCGGAACTGCAGAAGCTCGCCCCGCTGCTGCCCGATGCGCCGCTGCCGCCGCTGCGCGACCTGGCGCTGACCGCCAACCTCACCGAGGCCACGGTCAGCGACCTCCGCCTCAGCCTCGGCGCCGCGGTGCTGGATGCGGTGCTGCCCGGCCTGCACCTCGCCAGCCTCACCGCCACGCTGCCCCGGCAGGATGCGCCGCTGGCCCTGGCCGCCGAGGCCAGGCTGAACGACCTGCCCCTGCGCCTCGCCGGCACGCTCGGCTCCCCCACCCTGCTCATGCCCGGCGCCGCGCCGCAGCCCTGGCCGCTCGACCTCACCGTGACCCTCGCCGGCGCCACCGGCACCGCCCGGGGCAGCATCGCCGATCCGCGCCGCCTCGCCGGGGTCGATCTCGCCCTTGGCCTCCGCGCGCCCGACCTCGCCGCGCTCGCGCCGCTGGCGGGGGCGCCGCTGCCGCCGGTCCGGGACCTCGCCATCGACACGCATCTCGCCGAGCGCACCCCCGGCTTCGCCGGCGGCGCCATCCTGCGCGGGGTCCGCATCGCCTCCTCGGCGGGCGATGCGGCGGGCGACCTCGTCTACGTCATCGGCCAGCGCCAGGGCTTCACCGGCAGCCTCGCCTCCAACCGGATCGACCTCGACGCGCTGCGCCCGCCCGCCGCGCCCCCCGCCGCTGCGGCTGCCCCGGCCGCCCCGCCACCGGCGCCGGACCGCCGGGTGATCCCCAACCTGCCGCTGCCGCTCGAGGCGCTGCGCATCATCGATACCGACCTGCGCTGGCAGGTTGCCAGCCTCGTCGCCCATGGCCTGACCCTGCAGGGCATGCAGCTGCATCTCGTCATGCAGGACGGCAGGGCACGGCTCGACCCGCTCTCCGCCACCCTGCCGGGCGGGCCGGTTGCGCTCCGCGCCGCCGCCGACCTCACCACCACGCCGCCCACCGTGCAGGTCGCGGCGCAGTCGCCGGGCCTCGACCTCGCGCCGCTGCTCACCGCCTTCGGCCAGAACCCGCCCCAGGTCACCGGCCATCTCGGCCTCGATGCCGATCTGCGCGGCCAGGGCAGTGACCTCCGTGCCGTGGCCGGCAGCGCGCATGGCCATCTCGGCCTGGCCCTGGTACGTGGCAGCCTCGCCGGCAGCGTCGTGGAGAGGTTGCCCGCCGAGCTGCGCCGCATGCTGCCCGCGGGCGCCGGGGGGCGGGAGATCCCGCTGCGCTGCGCCGCCCTCCGCTTCCAGGTCGAGGACGGCATGGCCCAGTCCCGCGCCCTGCTGCTCGACACCGCGCTCGGCCGCATGGGCGGGGAGGGCGGGCTGAACCTGAAGACGGAGGCGCTGGCCTTCCGCCTGATGCCCGATCTCCGCCTGGCCGGCATCGAGTTGCGGGCGCCGGTGAATGTCGCCGGCACGCTGCACGCGCCGCGCATCGGCGTCTCGCCCGAGGCGGCCATCGCGGGCGGGCTCGGCGCCTTCCTCTCCCTGCAGAACAGCCCGGACCGCAGCCTGCAGGCGCTGGCCGGGGCCTTCGGCGGCGGGGGCGGTGAGTTGCCCGATTGCGAATCCCAGCTCGCCATCGCCCGGGGCGGCCGGCCCGGACCGGCCCCCGCCGCAGCCCAGGCGGCGAGTCCGCCGCCCGCCCCAACCCGGGCCCCGGCCCCGGCGTTGCCAGGGGCAGCGCAGGAGCTGTTGCGTGGCCTCTTCGGGAGATAGGGTGGTAACAGGATGAAGCGTTTCTGGAACAGCGCCGCCACCAGCGAGCAGCCTGGCGGCTTCGGCGTGGTGCTGGATGGCAGGCCGGTGCGCCTGCCCGGCGGGGCGCCGCTGGTGGTGGACCGTGCGCCGCTCGCCGAGGCCATCGCCGGCGAATGGTCGGCGGCCGGCGGCGGCGCCAAGGGCGGCGAGATGAGCATGAACGACATGCCGCTCACCCGCCTCGTCGGCACCGCGCAGGAGCGCATCGCCCCCGACCCCTCCGCCATGGTCGAGGGCCTCGCCCGTTATGCCGAGAGCGACCTGCTCTGCTACCGCGCCGAGGACCCGCAGCTCGCCGCCCGCCAGGCGCTGGAGTGGCAGCCGCTGCTCGACTGGGCCGCGCTGCAGCATGACGCGCCGCTGCGGGTGACGGAGGGCATCATGCCGATCCCGCAGGAGGGCACGGCGGTGGCCGCCCTCCGCGCCGCCATCGCCACCCGCAACGCGCTGGAACTCGCCGCGCTCGGCGTGCTGGTGCCAGCGCTCGGCAGCCTGGTGCTCGGCCTGGCCGTGGTCGAGGGACGGCTGGAGGCGGCGGAGGCGCATCGCCTCGCCATCCTCGACGAGACCTACCAGGAGGAATTCTGGGGGCTCGATGCCGAGGCGGCCGAGCGCCGCGCCCGCATCGCCGAGGACATCGCCGTGGTCGCCCGGCTGCTCGCCCTGGCGAGGCCGGCATGAATGCCCGGCACCTCCGCATCGAGGGCCGCGTCCAGAATGTCGGCTACCGCGCCTGGATGGTGCGGGAGGCGCGCCGCCTCGGCCTCTCGGGCTGGGTCCGCAACCGCGCCGATGGCAGCGTCGAGGCCGTCGTCGCCGGGCCGGAACCCGCCGTGCAGGCCCTGCTGACCGCCTGCCGGCGCGGCCCCATCGCCGCCAGGGTGGACCATATCGAGGAGGGCTTCGCCGACATGCCGGAGGACCTGGGCTTCCAGCAGCGCTAGAGCATACCCCGATGGGACGGGATCATCCGATCGGGGTAATTTGCTCGCCTGAACAAGAGGCTAGAGCGCGTTCCGTGAGCCAGGTCGAACGGAACGCGCTCTAGCCCCCCGCCACATGCCGGTTCGGCGGCCGCCGCAGCCCGACATTCTCGCGCAGCGTCCGCCCGGCCCATTCGCGCTTGACCAGCCCGCGCCGCTGCAGCTCCGGCACCACCTTGGCGATGAAGGCCTCCATCCCCGCCGGCAGCACGCTGAAGGTCAGCATGAAGCCATCCGCCGCGCCGGTGGTGAACCACTCCTCCATATGGTCCGCCACCTGCCGCGGCGTGCCGCGGATCGTCCTGTTGCCCCGTTCGTAGCGCATGTAGAGCTGCCGCAGCGTCAGCCCCTCGCGGATCAGGCCGAGGATGTGCTCGAAATAGGCCCGGTGCAGGTTGGCGGAGGCCGGGATCCGCTCGGGCGGGATCGGCTCGTCGAGCGGCAGGCCGGAGAGGTCGGCCTCGAGATCCATCCCCAGCCGCATGCGCCCGACATCGGGGTGAATCAGCGCCTGCAGCGTCTGGTACATGTCCTCCGCCTCCTGCTCGCTGTCGGCGACGATGGCCGGCAGCCCGGCCAGCACCTTCAGCGCCTCGGGCGGGCGGCCGTGGCGCGCCATGCGACCCTTGAGGTCGGCATAGAAGCGCCGCCCGGATTCCACCGTGCTGTCGGAGGAGAAGACCAGCTCCGCCGTCTCGGCGGCGAATTCCCGCCCCGTATCGGAGGCGCCGGCCTGGATGATGACCGGCTGCCCCTGCGGCGCGCGCTCGATGTTGAGCGCGCCATGGACGCGGAAATGCGCCCCCTCATGCGCCACCGGGTGCTGCTTCGCGGGGTCGAAGAACAACCCGCTTTCGCGGTCGCGCAGGAAGGCGCCGTCCTCCCACGTATCCCAGAGCTTCCTCACCACATCGACGAACTCACGGGCCCGCTCGTAGCGGTCGCCATGCGGCGGCAGCCGGTCCAGGCCGAAATTCCGCGCGGCGAAGTCATTGGCCGAGGTGACGACGTTCCAGGCCGCGCGCCCGCCGCTGATATGGTCGAGCGAAGCGAATTGCCGGGCGATGTTGTAGGGCTCGGAGAAGCTGGTGCTCGCCGTGCCGCCGAGCCCGATATGCGTCGTCGCCCCCGCCAGCGCCGAGAGCAGCGTCAGCGGCTCGAACACGTTCATGAACAGCGGGAAGCGCGCATAGGCCTCGAGATTCGTCGTGCGCGCCGCCGGCGTGTCGGCGATGAAGAACAAGTCGAACATCCCCCGCTCGGCGAGCTGCGCCAGCGCCCGGTAATGCGCGATGTCGGTCGAGCCCCCGGCCGCCGTCGAAGGGTGCAGCCAGGAGGCGGGGTGCGATCCGGTCGGGTGGACCAGGGTGGCGAGGGCCATGGTCGGCATGGGCAAGGCTTCTCCGTCGTGGCGCCAGCCTAGCGCAAAAATCCCGCTTGAGTGTTCCGCCCGTCCGCCCTTGTCTGGCGCCGGCCACCACAGGGATCAGCCATGTCCAGCCTCTTCCTCGCCCAGGCCCGCATCGTCGATGGCACGGCGCCCGAGCCGACCGAGCCCCAGGGCGTCGTCATCGAGGGGGGGCGCATCCGCGAGGTCTCGCCCGGCGCCCGCGCCCCGGCGGGCGCCACCACCATCGACCTCGCCGGCAAGGTCCTGATGCCGGGCCTGATCGACGCCCATGTCCATGTCGTCGCGGTGGAGGCGAGCCTCGCCCGCTGCGCCACCCTGCCGGACAGCCTGGTCATGGCCCGCTCGATCCGGCTGATGGGCGAGATGCTGATGCGCGGCTTCACCACGCTGCGCGACGTGGGCGGCGCCGACCACGGCCAGGTGGTGGCGATCGAGGAGGGCACGATCCTCGCCCCGCGCCTCGTCATCGCGGGCAAGGCGCTCAGCCAGAGCGGCGGGCATTGCGACTTCCGCGGCCCCTTCGACGCCTCCGCCCCACGCTTCGAGGCGCGGCTCGGCGCGCTCGGCCGGCTCTGCGACGGCGTGCCGGCCGTTCGCCGCGCGGCGCGGGAGGAGATCAAGGCCGGCGCGCGCTTCATCAAGATCATGGCCAATGGCGGCGTCGCCTCGCCGACCGACCCGATCCACTTCATGGGCTTCTCACGCGAGGAGATAGGCGCCGCCGTCGAGGAGGCGGAGAATGCCGGCACCTATGTCTCGGCGCATCTCTACACCGATGCCGGCATCCGCCGCGCCGTGGAATGCGGCGTCCATTCGCTCGAGCATTGCAACCTGATCACCGCCGAGACCGCCCGCTTCGCCGCCTCCCGCGGCGCCGTCGCCGTGCCGACCCTCGTCACCTACGACAAGCTCGCCGAGGAGGGCGAGGCGCTCGGCATCGGCGCAGAATCCATCGGCAAGATCGACGACGTCCGCCTCTCCGGCATGGAGTCGATCGCCATCATGCATGAGGCTGGCCTGCCCATGGCCTATGGCACGGACCTGCTCGGCCCCATGCACCGGCACCAGTCGGACGAATTCGTCATCCGCGGCCGCGTGCTGCCGGCCCAGGCGGTCATCGCCTCTGCCACCCACATCGCGGCGCGGCTGCTGCGGATGGAGGGCCAGATCGGCTGCATCGCCCCCGGCGCCCATGCCGACCTCATCGCCGTCGAGGGCGACCCGCTGCGCGACCTCTCGCTGCTGACCGGCCAGGGCCGCCACATGCCCCTCATCCTCAAGGGCGGGCAGGTCATCAAGCACGCCTGACTACCCGAACCGGCCTCTGCCCGGCGTCCTTCCGCGGCTTTGCCGTGGAAGGCGGTGCAAGGCTTTGGGCATTGAGCGGCCATCGGGGCCCCCGCGGCGCCGCACAGCGGCGTCGTGGGGAACATCACACGTGCTGGCCGCCATTGATGTGGATCTCGGCGCCGTTCACATAGGAGGAGGCATCGGAGCAGAGGAAGTAGATCGCCTTCGCCACCTCCGCCGGCTTGCCGAGGCGCCGCATCGGGATCTGCTCCTCGACGATCTTCTCGGTCCCCGGCGAGAGGATCGAGGTGTCGATCTCCCCCGGCGAGATCGCATTCACCCGGATGCCGAGCGGCCCGAAATCATGCGCCATCTCCCGCGTCAGCGACATCAGCGCCGCCTTCGACGTCGCATAGGCGGCGCCCGCGAAGGGATGCACCTTGCTGCCGGCGATGGAGGTGACGTTCACCACCGCCCCCTTGGTCCGCTTCAGCTCCTCCACCAGCCCGCGGGCGAGCATGATCGAGGCGAAGAAATTCACCTGGAACACCCATTTCCAGTCATCGATCATCGTATCCATGGTGCCGAGCCGCGCCCCGTCCGGCCCCTTCGGCGAGATGCCGGCATTGTTCACCAGCGCATCCAGCCGCCCCTCATCGGGGATCAGCCGCTCGCGGATCTCCTCGATGGCTCGCACCGTGTCGGCCGCATCCGAGAGATCGGCCTGGATATGATCCTCCGGCCCCATCTCCCAGGGGCATTCCTCGGGGAAGGGCTGGCGCGAGACGGTGATGACCCGCCAGCCGGCGGCGGAGAAGACCTTCACCGTCGCATGGCCGATCCCGCGCGAGGCGCCGGTCAGCAGCATCACGCGCCGGGCCTGGTTGGCCTGGCGGCGGGACACGGGGGCTGGCATCGGCATGGGGGGGTACTCGCTCCTTGGCTCGGGCGTCGCAGGCTACGCCGGGCCAGCGGCTTCGGCCAGCAGGGGTTGCCGCGCCGCGACGAACTCCTCGACCACCGCGACGTAACGGGCGCAGTCCGCCTCCGTCACCGGCAGGCTGAGCGCCGCCATGCCGCGCCGCGCCAGGTAGATCCCGGCCGCCAGCATGTCGAAGAAGAACAGCTCCCGCAGCCGGTCCTCGGCCGGGCGGGCGGCATAGGGCCGCTCGATTGCGCCGGCGCGGAAATGCACGGTCAGCATGGAGCCACGCCCGGTGAACTGCATCGGCACCCCCGCCCGGGCGCAGACGGCGTTCAGCGCCTCGCGCAACGCCTCGCCCCGGGCATAGAGCGCCTCGGCCGTCTCCCCGTCGAAGATCTCCCCCATGGCGACGCAGCCCGCGGCCATGGACCAGACATTGTTGTTGAAGGTGCCGGCATGGGGCAGCGTGCCCGGCCGGTGGCCGTCGAACACCTCCATGATCCCGGCCCGCCCGCCGAAGGCGCCGAAGCTCATCCCGCCGGCCATGTACTTGCCGAGGGTCGTCATGTCGGGCGTCACCCCCATCCGCTCCTGCAGCCCGCCGCGCCCGTGCCGGCTGGTCATCACCTCGTCGAAGATCAGCACCGCGCCCGTGCGCTGCGTCGCCTCGCGCAGCGCGCCGAGGAAGGCCGCGCTGGCCGGGATGCAGCCGCCCGAGCCCAGCATCGGCTCCACCAGCACCGCGGCGAGCTGGTCGCCCTCGGCCAGGATGTCGCGCATCGCCGCCTCGGGGTCGTTGTAGTCGGTGAAGGCGAGCGGGATCGGCACGTTCACCGCGTTCCGCTCGCTGGCAAAGGTCAGCACCCCGCCATGGTAGCCGCCGCGCATGACCATGGTCTTCACCCGCCCGGTGAAGCCCCGCGCCGCGGCCAGCGCCATCAGGTTCGCCTCGGTCCCGCTATTGGTGAAGCGCACCATCTCGATCGAGGGGAAGCGCCCGACGATCAGCCCGGCGAGTTCCTGCTCCGCCTCGCCCACCGAGGCGAGGTTGATGCCGCGGTCGAGCGCGTCCTTCACCGCATCGATGATGCGCCGCTCCGAATGGCCGAAGAGCCCGGCGGTATACTCGCCGAGCAGGTCGAGATACTCCCGCCCGTCGGCGTCCCAGAGGCGGCAGCCCTCGCCGCGGACCATGGCGGTGGGGAAGGGGGTGTAGAACAGCACGCTCCGCGTGTTGCCGCCCGGCATCAGCCGGCGGGCGCGGGCATGGATCTCGGCGCTCCGCGGCCGCCCGGCGGCATAGGCGGCATGCGCCTCGGCCAGCGCGGCCTCGAGGTCACTGTTGCGCAGGGGGACTTGGTCAAGCGGGCTCATCGCGGCCTCTCCCGGCAGGGCTGGGGAGGGAGACTCGCGCCGGGCGCCGCCAGCGTCAACCGCGGGTGGCGCGGGAAGCCTTGGCGCCGCGCCGGGCCGGCGTGTATTCATCCAGCGTGCGCTCAAACATCCTCCTGGCCTGCCTCGGCGCCCTGCCGCTGGTGGCCCCCGCCATGGCGACGGCCCAAGGGACGTCCCAGGCGGCCCCACCGATCGCCCCATCGGCCGAGGCTCCCGCCCGCCTGGCCCAGCTTTCGGTCAACCCGGCCCTGCTCCGCCTGGCCGACCGGCTGCGGCGGCTGGAGGAGGACGGGCTCGACCCGCGCGCCTACGCCATCCCGGCCGATGCCCTCGCCGCCACGGACCCCGCCGCCTTCCAGGCCGCCCTGCTGCGCGCCTCGCTCGCGGTGCTGACCGACCTGCTGCATGGCCGCGTCGCCGAGTTGCCGAACCGCGCCGATCTCCGCCGCGACACCGCCGCGGTGCCGCTCGGCCCCTGGCTCACCGAGCTGCAGGCGGCGCCGGAGCCGGCCACGGTCATCGACCGGGCCGCGCTGCTGCCATCCGGGGCGGCGGTGCTGAAGCGGGCGCTCGCCGCCGCCCGCGCCCGCGTCGCCGCCGGCGGCTTCCCCCCGGTCCCGGCCACGGGGCCCGACACGCTGGAGCCCGGTGCCGAGGATCCGCTCCGCGTCCCGCCGCTCCGCGCCCGCCTCATCCTCACCGATCCGGTGCTGGCCGCCACGCCCGGCAGCGGCGAGGCCTATGACGAGCCGCTGGTGGCCGCGGTGCGCCGCTTCCAGGCGGCCGAGGGGCTGGAGCCTGATGGCCGCATCGGCCGCCTCACCATCGCCGCGCTGAACCGGCCCGCCGAGACCATGGTCCGCCAGCTCCGCGTCGCCCTCGACATGCGCCGCGCCGCCGCGCCACCCCCGGCCGAGCGGCATATCGAGGTGAACATCCCCTTCCAGCAGCTCACCCTGGCCACGTCCGGCCGCACCCTGCTGGAGATGGCCGTCATCGTCGGCAAGCCGGCCCGCGCCACGCCCATGCTGCGCGTCCGCCTCAACGCCGTGCAGTTCAACCCGCCATGGGGCGTGCCCGAGCGCAACGCGCGGGAGGACCTGCTGCCGCGCTTCCGCCGCGACCCGCGCGCCATGATGGAGAAGGGCTTCCGCGTCTACAGCACTGTCGACGGGCAACGGGTCGAGGTCGACCCCACCACCATCGACTGGTCCAGCGTGAACCCGCAACGCTTTCCTTACGTTGTCCGGCAGGATGCGGGCGACACCAACGCCCTCGGCCGCATCAAATTCATCATGCCGAATACCGAGGACATCTACATGCACGACACGCCCGACCGGCACCTGTTCCGCCGACCGGACCGCGCCTTCTCCTCCGGCTGCATCCGGCTCGAGAAGCCGATGGAGCTGCTGGACGTGGTGCTGCAGGGCGTGCCGGGCTGGGACCGGGCGCGGGCCGACCGCGTGCTGGCCAGCCGGGTGACCACCAGCGTCGCCCTGCCGCATGGCATCCCGGTGCGGCTGCACTACACGACGGCCCGGGTGGAGGGGAACCAGGTACGCCTCCGGCCCGACATCTACGGGCTCGACGAGGCCTATGCCCGCGCCATGGACAGCAGCCGTACCCGCCTCGCCAGCGCCGCCGGGGCACGGTGATGCAGGGCTGCCCCTGCTGCGACGGCTTCGGCCGCCGCAACCTGCTGCGTGGCGCCCTCGGCCTCGGCCTCGCCTGCACCGGCATCGCCCCCGCCCCGGCGCAGGTCCTCGGCGGCGGGCCGCGCAGCCTCGCCATCCAGCGCATCCAGACCGGCGAGAGCTTCGAGGGCGCCTATTGGCGCGACGGCCGCTACGACCGCGAGGCCTTGCAGCAGCTCGACTGGGTGTTCCGCGACCCCTCCCTCGAGGAGGTGACGCCGATGGACCCGCGCCTCTTCGACCTGCTGGCCGCGGTCGCCCGGCAGATGGACGCGACCGAGGGCTACCAGGTCGTCAGCGGCTACCGCGCGCCGGAGACCAATGCCGCCCGCGCCCGCGAATCCCGCCGCGTCTCCCGTGCCAGCCTGCATATGTCGGGCATGGCGGCCGATGTCCGGCTGGTCGGGCGGGAGAGCATGGGCATGGCCCGCCTCGCCGCCGAGATGCAGATGGGCGGTGTCGGCCTCTACCGGCGCGACGGCTTCGTCCACCTCGATTGCGGCCCCTCCCGCCGCTGGTAGGGCGCCTCAGCGTCCCTCCAGTACCGTCGCGCAGGCCGCCGGCATCTGCGGCGCCGGCCCTGGCGGGCGCGGTGCCGGGCGCCGTGCCTCGGGGGTGAGCCACCAGGCGAGCGAGGCATCGCAGCCATCGCCCGGTGGCGGCGGCGCCTGCTCGCGACAGTCCGGCTGGCCCGCGGGGCAGCGCAGCCGCACATGCATGTGGCTGTCATGCCCGCGCCAGGGCCGCACCCGCTGCAGCCAGGGCGCCCCGGCCTCGGTCCGGCAGAGCTCCCGCTTGATGGCATGGTTCACCAGCACCCGGTCGACCCCGGGCTGCCCGGCCGCCAGCCGGATCAGCGCCGCATGGCGCGGCCGCCAGACCCGTGGGTCGATGCCGCTCTCATCCGGCAGGACGAGGGAGGGCACCTGGATATCCTCCCGCGCCGCCGGCGGCAGCGGCGGCTTCGGCGACAATTCCAGCCAGATGTCGACATCAAGCCCGGATTGGTGGCTGGCATGGCCATAGGGCAGGGGGCCGCCCCGCGGCTGGCCCATATCGCCGATCCAGAGCGCCGGGAAACCCTGCGCGCCCGCCTCGGCGGTGAGGCGCTCGACGAAGCGGGTCAGGGCCGGGTGCCCCCAGTGGCGGTTGCGCGAGACCCGCACCGCCTGCCAGCCGGGCCCGTCGGCCGCCAGCGGCACGGCGCCGGCGATGCAGCCAAGGCCGGTTCCGCCGATGATGCGGGGCGGCCCCGCCAGCGGCGCCTTCACCGCAGCCCAGGCGGCAGGCTGCTCGACCCGCTGGGCCGCCGCCGGCGCGAGGCCGGCCAGCAGCCCGAAGGCACACATCACGAGAACCCACCGCATCCCCGATAACCCCCGCTCCGGGGCATCATGCCCGAAGCGGTGGCGCTTGGGGACGGGCGACGGCGCCCCGCAGCCAGGCCGCGGGGCGCCGCATCAGGCGCCGATCAGAAGCGGCGCTCGAAGACGGTGATGGTGTCGCCCGGCTGCACCAGGCTGTCCCGCTTCGCCCGGTACTCCATCGCCTTGCCATCCGGCCCGATGCGGGTGACGGAGACGTAATCCTGGATGGCGCGGTAGTTGAAGCCGCCGGCGACCGCGACGGCGGTGAGCGCGGTCATCCCCGGCTGGTACGGGAACTGCCCGCCACGCTCCACCATGCCGAGCACGAAGACCGGCCGGTAGGTCAGCACCTGCACGGCGGCCGATGGGTCGCGGAACAGGTTCTTCTCGCGCATCTCCCTCTCCACCGCGCGCTCGACCTCGGCCGTGGTGAGGCCCGAGGCGCGCACGGTGCCGATCAGCGGCAGCGCGATCGTCCCGGTGTCGCCCACCCGGAAATCGCCGGTCAGCCGCGGGTCGTTGAAGACGGTGACGCGCAGCTGGTCCTCCGGCCCGATGCGGTAGGAGGACATGGAGGTCTCTGGCAGAGGCGGCAGGTTGGCGCCGGGTGAGGAGCAGGCGGCGAGGGCGCCGAGCGCCAGCAGGCAGAACAGGCGGCGAAATGGCATCGTCTGGCTTTCCTTTCGTGGACCGGGTCAGGGACGCATGCGATCATGGCCGGCATGCGGCAACGATCCGCGATCGTCGTCCCTGTCTCTGCCAGACCGCGCGCCCGCGGCACATTCGCGTTTCCTTGCGTTAATGGTTCATCACGCTGATGTTTGCGCTACGTAGCGTTGTTCGCTCGCCCGTTGATTGACCCGGTTTGGTGCCACCGCGTATTGCCCAAGCCTCCGCAGCCATTGCCGCGAAGGGAAGACGACCCCCTCATGCTCGACAGACCGGTTGAATCGCGGCCACCCTCCAACGAGCGGAAGCCGCAGCTCCGCACGCCGGCGCCCGTCGCCACGCCGATCGAGCCGGAGGGCCTCACCGTCACGGCGCTGCTCGCAGCGCTGCGGCGCCGCCGGCTCGTCCTTGTGCTCTGCGCCCTGCTGTTTCCCATCGCCGCCTTCATCGCGGCGAAGCAGCTGACGCCACGCTACACCGCCACCGCGACGGTGATGTTCGAGCCGACCGACTACTCGGCCCGCGAGCTGCAGAGCATCCTGCGCGACGAGACGACGACGGATGCCGTGCTCGCCAGCCAGGTGGACGTGATCCGCAGCCTCTCCATCGCCCGCCGCATCGTGCGTCAGTACGACCTGACGGACCGCGAGGAATTCTCCTGGTGGGTGCGCGAGGCGAAGCGGCCGGAGCAATGGCTCTACCGCTGGCAGGACGGCATCGCGCGCCGCGTCGCGACGCTGTCGACCGACCTCGCCGACCTGATCGCGCCGGAAGCCCCGGTGCCGCGGCCGGGCCGGGAGCGCGCCGAGATCTCCGCCGCCGAGGCGCTGCGCGACAAGATCCTCGTCAGCGTCGTGCGCAACTCGCGTGTACTGACCGTGCAGGTCACAACCGAGGACGCGCAGCTCTCGACCGACATCGCCAACATGGCGGCCGACCTCTACATCTCGGACCAGCTGGAGGCGAAGTTCAACGCGGTGCGCCGCGCGAATGAGTGGCTCGACGGCCGCGTCGCCCAGCTCCGGCAGGAGCTGCAGACGACCGAGAGCCGGATCGCCGACCTGCGCAGCCGCTCGGGCCTGACCCGTGGCGTGAGCGCCGGCCTCGGCACCGAGCAGGTCAGCAAGCTCAACTCCGACCTGATCGAGTCCCGCAACCTGCTCGCCACGGCGGAGGCACGGCTCGCCGCGGCCCGGCGCGGCGGCGGCGGCGCCGACCTCACCGCCCTCGGCGCCTCCAACCTGACCGGCGCCCGCGCCGCCCGCGACGATGCGCGCCGCGAGGTGGAGCGGCTGCAGGCGACCCTCGGCTCCAACCACCCGGATGTGCGCGCCGCCCGCTCCCGCCTGGCCGAGGCCGAGCGCAGCGTCAGCGGCGAGACCGGCCGCGTGGTCCAGGCCCTCGATGCCGAGGCCCGGGCCGCCCGCGCCCGCGTCTCCAGCCTCGAGGAGGCGCTCAAGACGCAGGAAAGCCTGCTGAACCAGAGCTCCGGCGCCGAGATCCAGGTCGGCGCCCTCGAGCGCGACGCGGATGCCGCCCGCAGCCTGCTGCGCGCCGTGCTCGAGCGCTCGCAGCAGACCGTATCCCAGACCGCGATCGAGAAGCCGGATGCGCGGGTCCTCTCGCCCGCCACCATCCCCGGCCGGCCGAGCTTCCCGAAGATCCCGCTCTTCGTCGCGGCCGCCACCATCCTCGGCGTGCTCTTCGGCCTGCTGGTGATCTGGTTCCTCGAACAGGCGGACAGCACCATCCGCTCCGGCGAGGAGGTGCGCGCGGCGCTCGGCCTCCCCTGCCTGGCCCTGGTGCCGATGCTGAAGCGCGGCCTGCTCGGCCGCCACAAGGTGGAGGACTACGTCGTCCGCAAGCCGCTCAGCCCCTTCTCGGAGAGCATGCGCACCCTGCGCGCCGCCCTCTGGCTGGGCTCCGAGCCGCCGCGGGTGGTGGTCATCACCGCCGCCCGCCCCGGCGAGGGCAAGACCACCACCTCGGTGGCCCTGGCCCGCTCGGCGGCCATGAACGGCGAGCGCGTGCTGCTGATCGACTGCGACGTGCGCCAGCCGGCGCTCGGCCGGGTCTTCCGCTGCGAGGGCGCGCCGGGTGTCACCGACCTCCTGCTCGGCCAGGCCCTGCTGGAGCGGATCATCCGCCGCGACCACCTCTCCTCGCTCGACTACATCCCGGCCGGCGCGGCCGAGATCCACTCCCTCGGCCTGTTCATGTCGGAGGCGATGGCGGGGCTGCTCGACCGGGTGCGGCGGGACTACGACCTCATCATCCTCGACGCGCCGCCGGCGCTGGCGATGGCGGATGCCCGGGTCGTCGCCCGCCTCGCCGATGCCACGTTGCTCTGCGTCAGGTGGCGCGATACACCGCGCTCGGTCGTGCGCAACTCCCTCGGCCTGCTCGAGGAAGCGCATGCCCGGGTCATCGGCGCCGCACTGACGCAGGTGGATGCCAAGGTGCATGGCCGCTCCGGCTATGCGGATGCCGAGGTCTACCACCCCCGTTACGGCGGATATTTCCGGGAGTAGCCCCTGCATGGGTGGTCGGTATCTGGTCACGGGTGGCGCCGGCTATGTCGGCAGCCACATCGTGAAGGCCCTGGTGGACCGTGGTGACGAGGTCGTCGTGCTCGACGACCTCCGCCAGGGCCACCGTGCCGCGGTCCCCGCCACGGCGGAGCTGGTCGTGGCCGACATCGCCGACCGGCGCCGGGTGGCAGAGGTCTTCGCCGCCTGGAAATTCGACGCGGTCCTCCACTTCGCCGCCCTCTCCCTGGTCGGCGAGTCGATGCGGGACCCGCTGCGCTACTGCATCGACAACCTCTCCAACAGCCTGATCGTGGCGGATGCGGCGGTGAAGGCCGGCTGCCTGCGCTTCGTCCTCTCCTCCACCGCGGCCCTCTTCGGCTTCCCCAAGCGGATTCCGATCGACGAGCAGGCCGAGGTCGCCCCCGTCTCCGCCTATGGCGAGAGCAAGCTGATGGTCGAGCGCGGCCTCGACTGGGCCGACAAGGTCCATGGCCTCCGCTCGGCCTCGCTCCGCTACTTCAATGCCGCCGGCGCCGACCCCTCCGGGCGGATCGGCGAGGATCATGAGCCGGAGAGCCACCTCATCCCGCTCGCCATCGGCGCCGCCATGGGCACCCGCCCGCCGCTGACGGTCTTCGGCACCGACTACCCGACGCCCGACGGCACCTGCATCCGCGACTATGTCCATGTCATGGACCTGGCCGATGCCCATCTCCGCGTGCTCACGCGGCTGGACCAGGGAAGCTGCCGCTTCAATGTGGGCAACGGCACCGGCTACTCGGTGAAGCAGGTGATGGACTCGGTCGAGCGCATCAGCGGCAAGCCGGTGCCCCACAGCTTCGGCCCGCGCCGTGCGGGCGACCCGGCGGTGCTCGTCGCCTCCTCCGCCCGGCTGCGTGAGGAAACCGGCTGGAACCCGCAATTCGGCGCGCTGGACGACATCGTCCGCACCGCCTGGGCCTGGCACTCCGCCCATCCCAAGGGCTTCGACGACCGCGGCTAGGGTGTCTCCGTGGGGCTCGGCCCACGGAACCTGCTCTCGCCTGCCCTCCGTCCATCCCGCTGCGCCGGGCGGTTCCGCTGGACTTCGGGCTGACCGGAACGCTATAGGAACGGCAGCCATCGCCCGAGCTGCGCCCGGTCCTGGCCATCTCCGGCCTCAACCCCTCAAGACTTCAAATCCGCCCCGCAAGATCGTTCCGCATCAACGGGTTGGGCCTGTTCGGCCAGCCCGGAATTGAGCCGGATTGAAGAGCGCCCGGAGGCCGGTAGGCGCCCTGCGGCATCCGGTGTCACCAGCCAGGCCCGGTCCAGGGCGGCCGGGCACCTGGCCTCTGGGGCCATGGTCGCGGCATCGGCGTCCAGGATGCGGCCGGGATCACCCCAGGCGCCAGCATGCCCGGGGAGGTGGAACCATGGCCTGGACCCGCAGGTCCAGGGGCGACTGCTTGATCCAGGTCACGCCATGATCCGAGGGGGCAGGGAAGGGCGCCTCGGCCGCCCACTCCCCGCCCGGCTCAATCCGTCAGCCGGTCCACCGCCGGCACCCGCCGCAGCACCAGCACCTTCAGCAGCACCGGCAGCGCCACGCCCGCCACCATGGCGGCCACCACATGCAACGGGAACCAGGCCTCGGTCCAGCCGATGCCGGCCTTCATCAGCACCGCCTTGGTCCCGCCGATCGCCAGCGTGTTGAACAGGTAGATCGCCATCGAGAAGCTGCCGAGCACCAGCGGCCAGTGCCAGCGCGCGATGGGCGCCACCCGCATCGCCCCATGCAGGGCCGGGATGCAGAGCAGCCCGCACAGCACCATCGACCAGCGCGGCCCGATCCAGCCGAGCGCGGCGAGCGCGAGCCCGGCGGCGAAGGCCACCCACCAGCCAGGCTGCCAGCGCTCGAAGGCCGGCAGCAGCCCATCCTCCCTCTCCGCCACCCAGAGGCCGGCCGCGAAGAACAGGAAATGCGAGGCGAAGCGATCGAGATAGGCGACCGGCGGCACATCGAGGAATTGCAGCGCGACGCCGAGCGCCACCAGCCCGGTTGCCCCGACGCCGACCCGCCGCAGCCCCATCGCCACCAGCGTGCAGAGGAACAGCACCAGCAGGTACCAGACCGAGGTGGCCGGGCTGTGCCGCGTCGTCCAGAACAGGTCACGCAACCCGCCGGCAAGCCCTTCCGGCGGGTTGTCGACATGCACCAGCTGCAACGCGATCAGCTTGGCGGCCAGGATCAGCAGCCCGATGCCGAAGAAGGGCACCAGCAGACGCTCCGCCCGGCCCCGCACCACGCGCCCCGGCGGCTTCGCCAGCAGGCCCGACAGCACCACCACCGTGCCGCTCAGATAGAGGAAGAAGGGCATGTGGAAGCGATAGAGGAGGTAGCGGATCGGCTCGTACCACTCGACGCCGGGCGGCACCTGCTGCGCCACGACATGGCCGAAGACCACGAGGAGGATAGCGATCCCCCGCGCCCGGTCGAGATCCAGCCGGCGCGCCGGGCGCACCGTCGCCCCGGCGGTCCCCACCGTCTGATCGGGCATCGCCGTCAACCCGCCCGCGACTGCCGCCAGGCATAGCCACTGGCCGTTCCGGGTACGGCCACCCTCTCGCCGCCATGCGAGGAGCGCCGCCCATGCGTCCGCCGGTGCCCGGCCTCCTTGGCCTCGGCCCGGCCGCGCGCCAGGATGGCGCCGAGGGTGATGAACTGCATGACCGAGGTGGTGGCGATCAGCGTGTTGTCGAAGCCGCTATGCAGCAGCACCGCCACCAGCGCCGAACGCAGCACCAGCCGCTCGATCGAGCCCAGGTTGCGCGAGCCCCACCAGAGCCAGGCGACCAGCGAGATGAAGATGGCGGCGCAGCCGATGATCCCGCCATCCACCGAGAGGCGGAGGTACTCGTTATGCGCCGCGGTGCTGCCGAGCAGCTTGATCAGCGGGTCGTCCGGGTTCACCAGCAGCTTGCCCGCGCCGAGCCCGTAGCCGAAGAGCGGCCGGTCGCGGATGGCATCGAGGAAGTAGGGCCACATCAGGTCGCGGCCGGAGGTGTCGGTGCCCTGGCTGATGAAGCGCTGCATGGCAAAGGCGATCACCGGGCTCAGCAGCAGCAGCCCCGGCACGGCGCCGCCCATCACCAGGTCGACCTTCCGCCGCAGCGGGAAAATCTGCTTGTTCGACAGCAGGAAGACCAGCAGCAGGAAGAGCAGCACCGCGCCGAGCGGCGCCCGCGCCTGCGTTGCCAGCAGCACGGCGATGTCCAGCCCGCCGACGACCAGCCATATCAGCTTGAAGCCGCGCATATACTCGATCACCGCGGCGAAGATGGCGGTGACGCAGAAGCCGGCCAGGAAGGGCGCGCTGTGCAGCCCCTGGAAGCGGCCGAGCTGGTCGAGCGCCGGATAGACGCCGGCGAGCTGGGTGAACAGGACACCGAAGGCGCTGATGATCGGCACGAAGGCCGCGCCGCGGATCAGCGTCGTCCAGATCCGCTTCGGCGCCAGCGCGAAGGCCAGCACGAAGGGCGCGGTGGAGCCGATGAAGCTGCGGATCATCTCGCCGGTGCTCACGATCCGTCCGACCGGCAGCACGACGATGCTGATGGTGGCGATGACGGTATAGGCGAGGAAGGGCCAGTTGATGGCATTGCTCGGCCCGTAGCGCAGCAGCAGCACCGCGGCGAGGGCGAAGGGCACCACCTTCACCACCGCCGCGCCGAGCGCCGCCACGCCGCGGCCGCCGCCACCCATGGCCAGGAAGCCGGCATCGAGCTGGATGTCGATGCCGAGCCCGTAGGTCAGCACCAGCCCGACGGCGATTACCATGGGGAACTGGTAGGCCATGAGGCCGCCCAGGATCAGCACCATGGCCGGCAGCAGCAGCAGCAGCGTCCCTGGCAGGAAGAGCGCGAAGAGGAGCATCAGCCCCGCCCCGAACAACGCGATCAGGATCTGGGCGAGGGGAGAGGTGAGGCTCGGCATGACAACGGTTCTGTCATGACCCCCAGGCGATCGCCAATCAGCGTTCCGTCATGCCGCCTGCCGCCCGAAAGCGTGACCGCAACGGGGGATGCATCCAGGGCACCGGTTGTGGCAGCGATGCGCCGGACGAACGGAGAGGCAAGGATCGATGCAGGGTACATCCCAGGGCGTGGCCCATGGCGCACCGCGCGACGCGGCGCTGACGCGGCTGCGCTTCTTCCTGATCGGCTGGGTGATCCTCTACCACCTCGACCTGCCGCTCCGGGTCAGCGCCGGGGTGCCGGCGCTGGGGCCGGTCTTCCGCCATGGCTATCTCGGCGTGGACGGCTTCTTCCTGCTCTCCGGCTTCGCCCTCTGGCTCGGCTATGGCGCCAGGCCGCCCTGGGGGCGTGCCGGCATCGCGGATTTCCTCCGCCGCCGCTTCGCCAAGATCTGGCCGCTGCATGCGCTGGCCCTCGTCGCGCTGGCGCTGCTGGTCGGCCTCGCCGCCGCCGCCGGCGCCACGATCCGCGACCCGGAGCGCTTCGGCCTCGACGACTTCTTTCTCCAGCTCTTCCTGCTGAATGCCTGGGAGACCACCACCCGACATGCCTGGAACTACCCCTCCTGGGCGCTCTCGGTGGAATGGGCCGGCTACCTGGCCTTTCCCCTGGTGCTCGCCGCGCTGATCCGCCTGCCGCGCCTGCTGCTGCCCGCCGTGCCGCTGCTCGGCTTCGCCGGCATCTTCCTGCTCGACATGCGGGACCCGGCGGTGGGGATGAACTACACGCTGCATCTCGGCCTGCTGCGCTTCTTCCTCGAATTCGCCACCGGGCTTGGCATCGGCCGGCTGATCACCGAGGGGCTGCTGCCGCGCGGGCTGCTCTGGGCGGCGCTGCTGGCGCTGCCCATCGGGCTCTGGCTCGAATGGGATGCGGTGACGGTGCTCGGCCTCGCCGCGTTGATCCCGCTGCTGCGCCGCCCGGTCCCGGCCACCGCCGCGCCATCCCGGCCGGACCTGCTGCTGCGGCTCGGCGAGGCCTCCTTCGGCGTCTATCTGTGCTGGGTCTTCATCGAGGCCGGGCTGGTGCTGGTGCTGCGCCGCATCGACCCAGGCCTCGCCGGCCGCGCCGGGCTGATGGTCGCCGGCTTCCTCGCCAGCCTCGTCGCCGGCTGGCTCGCCTGGCGCTTCGTCGAGGTGCCGGCCAATCGCTGGCTGCTGCGGCGCCGCGCCCGTCCGGCCGCGGTGCCGGCCGAGGGCGCGCGGGTGGCCTCCGGCAAGGCCTGATCCCGAGATTGGCCGGCGCCCCCCTGCGCGGGGGGCGCCAGGGATCAGCGCGCCGAGAGCATCGCGGGTGGGATGAGGTCGGGCTTCGGCATCGGCTCGTCGCCGTTCTGCATCCGCCAATGGCTGCCATGGCTGTAGGACCAGAGCGTCGCCGGCAGATGCAGCCGCCGCAATTCCGGCAGCACGCGGGCCAGGTCGGCGGCCCAGGCGGCACGGTTGGTCTCATGCCCGAAGGCGCCGCCGAGCTCGCTCACGATGACCGGCATGCGGTTGCGGTCCCGCCAGGCGGCCACGGCCTGGAAGCGGTTCGGGTTGCCGGTGCCCTGGTAGTCATGCACCTCGGCGATGGTGTTCGGGTCCTCGGGCAGGCTGCATTCGAGCAGCGAGGGCGCGCTGTTCCATTCCCGCCCACCCCACATCAGCAGGTGGCGCGGCGCTGCCCGGCGCATCTCGGCGAGCAGCCGGTCGCGGACCGGCATCCAGCTCGCCGTGTCGTCAAAGACGGGTTCGTTGATGGCGGCGAGCACCACCATGCTCGGGTCGGTGCGCGCGCCGAAGAACTGCGCCCGGCTGCGCAGCCCGGCCCAGTCGCGCTCCGACCAGGGCTTCTTCTGGTAGTAGAAGTCCGCCATGCCGAGCAGCACCGGCAGGCCCGCGGCCACCGCATCCTGCACGGCGTTCAGGAACATGCCGGGGATTTCGAGCCCGGTGCCGGTCTGGCCGACCTCGGGCAGGAAGATCCGCACATGGTCGAAGCCGGCGGCCCGGAAGCCACGCCACCAGCCAGCCCCCAGCCGGCGCGGCTGGTTGTCCTTGCTGATGGTGTACCAGCGCTCGAGATTGGCACCGAGCCGGAGGTTGGCGATGCGCCTCCGGATCGGCGAAAGGTCCTGCGCCAGGGCCGGGCCCGCGAGGGCGCCGGCCAGCGGCAGGGCCAGGAGGCCACGGCGCGTCGGCATGGGCTCAGCCGAAGCGGAAGGCGCCGGGCACGCTCGGCGGAGCCGCCTCGGGCGCCTCCGCCTGGGGTTGCGGCTGCTGCTCCTTCAGCTTCGCCTCGAGCTGCTTCAGCAACCCGGCGAGGCTGTTGACGAAGGAGGGTAGCTGGACGAGCGGCACCACCAGCTGGCCGCAGGGGAGGGGCCTCCCCTCAGCCCCGGTCTGCGCCAAGGTGAGCCGGGCAACGCCATAGGTCACGCTGGCGTCGAGGATACCGTCGGCGAAGATGGTCAGGCGGGCGTCGCTCATCATGGATCCTACTGTTCGCGGAAGGCGCGGTGGAAGCTGTCACGGATCGGCTGCGTGACGTAGCGGAAGAAGGTCCGCTCGCCGATCTTGATATGCGCCTCCACCGGCATGCCGGGGGTGAGGAAGACATTGGACAGAGCAGCCAGCTGCTCCGGTTCGATCAGGATGAAGGCGCGGTAGTATTGCTGACGCGTCTGCTCATTGGTGGTCACGTCCGCAGCGACCCAGGTCACCTCTCCGTGCAGGTAGGGCACCAACCGCTGCTTGAAGGCGGGCAGCCGCACCTCGGCATGGAGGCCGGGATAGACCACGTCGATGTCGTTCGGCTGGACATTCACCTCGGCCACCAGCCGGTCATGCTCCGGCACCAGGTCCATCACCGGATCGCCCGGCTTCACCACGGCACCCAGGGTGAAGAGGCGCATGTTGACGATGGTGCCGTCCTCGGGCGCGGTGATGTCCCGCCGCGTCACCACATCGGTCGCGGCGCGGAGCCTTTCCTCCGCCTCGGCGAGTTTGCCGCGGACCTCGCGCAGCTCCTGCGAATTGTCCTGCATCCGCTGCTCGGTGGTCTGCTGGATCTGCTTGCGGGCCTCGGTGATCGCGGCATTGGCCCGTTCGATCTGCCCGTTCAGGTCCTCGATGCTGCCCTCGAGCCCGGCGAAGCTGCGCTGCAGGGCGAGCAGCTGCGGCAGGCGCTGCAGGCCCTGGGTCACCAGGGTCCGCGTCATCTCCTCCTCCTGCTTGATCAGCGCGAGCTGGCGGCGGGTGGAGGCGAGCTGGCCCCGGGCGCCGGCGATGACCGCCTGCTGCTGGTCGATCCGTGCCTGGAAGACCTGGATCTGGCTGTTCAGGCTGGCGGTCCGCGCCTCGAACAGGGCGCGCTGTCCGGCCATGCTGTCGAGCGCGCGGGCATTGCTGGCGGAGGTCAGCGCGGCGGGGAACGTCACCTCCCGCGCCTGGGCCAGTTCGGCGGTGAGGCGCGCATCCTGCGCCATCAGCGCCCAGCGCTGGGCGCGCTGCGTCTCGAGTGTCGCATCCGCCTGGATGTCGTCGAGGCGCACTAGGACCTGGCCCTTCTCGACCTTGTCGCCGTCCCGCACCAGGATCTCGCGGACGATGCCGCCTTCGAGATGCTGGATGGTCCGCCGCGTGCCCTCGACGCGGATGGTGCCGGCGGCGATCGATGCCTCGGCCAGCGGCGCGAAGACCGCCCAGGCCCCGCCACCGACGACGAAGACCAGGAAGATGATCAGGCCGAAGACCATCGCACCGCGGGTGCGCGGCGCCGGGGCGTCGAGCAGTGGGTCGAAGGGGAAGGGCGGCAGCGTACCGCCCAGATCGGAGCGGATCGGCGCCAGCGCCCGTCCGGTCGTGGTGATGGCGGGCAGCTTGGCATCCTGCGTGGTGACGCTCATCGAGCGGCGCTCCCTTCCAGGCGGGCAACGGGCGCATTGGCGACCTCGGCGGGGCGAGGCGGCGTCATCAGCCGCTTCAGCACCTCGGTGCGGGGGCCGAACATCTCCATCGCGCCATCCTTCAGCAGCAGCACCTTGTCGACGCCCTGCACCAGGGTCGGCCGGTGGGAGACGAGGATCACGGTGGTGTCCTGCGCCTTCAGCCGTTCCAGCGCCTGGGTCAGCGCGGCTTCGCTGTCGCCGTCGAGATTGCTGTTCGGCTCATCCAGCACGACGAGCTTCGGCCGGCCGAACATGGCCCGCGCCAGGCCGATCAGCTGGCGCTGGCCGCCCGAGAGGTACTGGCCGCTGTCGCCGATCTCGGTCTCATAGCCATTCGGCAGGCGGAGGATCATGTCGTGGCAGCCGGCGAGCTTCGCCGCCTCGTACACGGCCTCCGGCTCGGCCTCGGCCATGCGGGCGATGTTGCGGAAGACGGTGCCGTCGAACAGCTCCACATCCTGCGGCAGGTAGCCGACATGGCGGCCGAAATCCTCGCGCATCCACTGGTAGACATCGGCGCCGTCGAGCCGGACGGTGCCCGCGGTCGGCGCCAGCGTGCCGATCAGCAGGCGGATCAGCGTGGTCTTGCCGGCGGCCGAGGGGCCGATCACGGCCAGGCTCTCGCCCGGGGTGAGGGTGAAGTTCACGCCCTTGATCATGGCGACGCCCTGGCCCGGGAAGGCATAGGAGACGCGCTCGACCGAGACCTTGCCCACCGGCTCCGGCAGCGGCAGCCCGGGCGGGCGCAGGCGCGGCATGGCGAGGAAGCTCTGCAGCCGGCGGAAGCTCTGCCGGGCGGAGACAAGCTGCTTCCAGCCGCCGATCATCTGCTCCACCGGCGCCAGCGCCCGGCCCATGATGATCGAGCCGGCGATGGAGGCGCCCGAGGTCAGCTCCTGCTGCAGCACGAGGTAGGCACCGGCGCCGAGGATGCCGATCTGCACCGCCAGGCGGCAGAACTTGGTCATGGCGACGAGGAAGGAGGCGCGGTCGGCGGCGCGCTGCTGCGGCCCCGTCATCGCCGCGACCGACTCCCGCCAGCGGCCGATGACCGAGGGCAGCATCCCCATGCTGTCGATCACCTCGGCATTGCGCGAGATGGCATCAGCCCGGCGCTGCGAGGCCATGGCGGCGGTATTGGCTTCCTTCAGCAGGGCGGAGGTGGAGACCTCGCTGGCGAGCGTCAGGCCGAACAGCACCACAGCGCCGCCGAGGGCGATGAAGCCCATCATGGGGTGGAGGAGGAAGATGACGCCGATATAGATCGGCACCCAGGGCACGTCATAGAGCGAGAGCGCACCGGGCGAGCCGAGATAGCCGCGGCAGACCGCGAGGTCCCGCAGGGCCTCCATCCGGTAGGGGCGGCCGCGCAGCGTGCTCTCGATCGCGCGGACGAAGCCCTCGGGCGCCACCCGGTGCTCGATCCAGCTACCGATCCGCTGCATCACCTTGCCTCGCACTCCCTCGAGCACTGCCAGCACCGCGATGGCAGCGATGGCGATGAGCGAAAGATAGAGCAGGGTATCCAGTGCCCGGCTCGACAGGACGCGGTCGAAGACCTGCATCATGTAGACTGAGGTGGTGAGTTGCAGCAGGTTCACGACGCCGCTGAAGACGCCGACCAGGATGAACTGGCTGCGGCATGCCTGCAGCGCCCGGCGCAGCGGGGTATCCGCTGCCATTTCGGTCCCAGGAAGAAGTGTGCGGGAATGGGACATGCGTCAGCCTGCGAGGAGGCCGGTGACACCGGCCAGGGTTTCGGGGTGCAGCGCGAGCCAGCCGCCGGCGGCGACGAGGATCGCCAGGGCCACGAGGTTGGCGGCCACCAGGCGAAGGAAGCTCGGCGGGCGGCCGAGCCGGCCGAGTTGCTCGGCCACCGCTTCCTGCCGCAGCCGTTCGATGTTGTTGTGCAGGTAGCGCAGCGCGTGGTCGCAGAGTGCCGCCTCTGCCTCGCGCTGGCGGAGTGCGACCGTCTCGGGGCTGGCCTCCTCCTGCCGTTCGGCGGCGAGGGCGAAGGCCAGCAGCCCGGTCAGCCGGTCCTCCGAGCGGAAGGCCGCCGGGTCGGTGGGGGCTGTCACGGCCGGGGCTGGGCCCTGCCTGAGAGTCTCGACATTGGCCATTGATAGGCTCCATCCTGGGCCGGCCATGGGGTACCCATGATACGCCGGATCCGGCGTATCGGGGTGAATATCCCGCACGGCTTGCTACGCGATCGCCCCGGGCCGAACACCTCGGGGCCGCAGCGCCTGGGGCGGCGCCTGATCGAATACGCACTCCGCCTTCCGTGAATTGCAACCCCAATCCGCCCAAGTTTCCCCAGGGTAACTACCAAAAAAATTATCATCCCGTATCGATCCTGTCACGTGGTCATCCGCGGCGGCCAAGCCACACCTCAACCGTGAAATGGCGCGGCAGGCGGCAGGGATGGCAGTATGTGATCGTTGCATGCACACTCCCGCAGCGACCCGTGCTAGGGAGGCCGGGGGTTCATCATGACGGGGAAACAGTGGTGAAAAGCTTTCCAAGCTGGGGGTTGCTGGGACTGATGGTGGCGGCCCTGCCGGTGGGCGAGGCCCGTGCCCAGCTCGGTGATTCGCCGGAGGTGGCCCGCGGCATCACCGTCGTGAACCGGCAGCGGCCGGATTTCGACCCACTCGGCGTCCGCCTCGGCGGCTTCCGGCTGAACGGCGCGGTGGAGGCCGGGCCTGGCTGGGACAGCAACATCTTCGGCCGGCGCCGCAACGTGGTCTCGGATGGCTTCGTCGAGGAGCGGGGCAATCTGAGCCTACGCAGCGACTGGACGACCCATGCGGCCGGCATCTCGGCCAATTCCGTCAACCGTCAGTATTTCAGCGAGAGCCGCCAGGACTGGAACGACTGGGACCTCGGCGGCTTCGGCCGCTACGACTTCTCGGCCGACACCGCCCTCCAGGCCGCCTACCGCCACTACCGGGCGCATCTCGACGTCTATAATTTCGACGTGCAGAGCGCCGGCATCGTCCAGCCCGTCGCCTACAATTCGGATGAGGTCTCGGTCGTCGGCAATACCCGGCTGAACCGCCTCGGGCTGATCGCCCAGGGCGTCTACCGGACCTTCGACTTCGAGGACACCGTCATCCGCAACACCCTGACTCCGGTGTCGCAGAACAGCTTCAACACGGCGATCGGCGCGGTCGGCGGCAGCTATTCCCTGGCGCCGGGCCGCAACATCACGACGATCGTCCGGGTTCAGGACATCAAGTACACCGACAACATCTCGAGCCGCCGCGACAGCTTCACCTGGGAGGCGCTGGCCGGCTTCGACTATGATTTCGACGGCGTCTGGCAGGCCCGCGTGGCCCTCGGCTGGCGCCAGCGCGAGTATAGCGGCCCGAACCTGAAGACCCTGGAAGGCCCCGCGGTCGAGGCCGCCGTCACCTATGCGCCGACCCAGCTGACGACCGCCCGGTTCCGGCTGACGCGTACCATCGAGGAGTCCATCCGCCAGGACGCGGTCAGCTACCAACGGACCCAGATCGGCCTGACCCTCGATCATGAGTACCTGCGGAATGTCCTGCTCCAGGCCGACCTGCTTTATGATCGGCGCGAGTATGAAAGCCCGAACCAGACGGCAAGCGATGGCGTGCTGACGCTGACCGCCCGCTACCTGCTGAACCGCAATGCCACGGTGGTCGCGAGCTATGGCTATCGCCGGCGCATCGAGGCGACGGGCGGCTTCCAGGAGTTCGATCGCAACCTGCTCCAGCTCCGGCTCCGCCTTGCCATCTAGCCTTCCTGTCCGGCGCCTGCTCGACCTCGATTTCGCCGACCTCCCGCTGCAGGGCATGCTCGCCCTGCTGGCGAAGCGGCCGGCGGAAGCGCCTTTCGGCTATATCGTGACCCCGAATGCGGACCATCTCGTCCGCCTCTCGCGCGACCCGGCGCTGCGGCCGCTTTATGACGAGGCGATGCTGCGCCTGCTCGACAGCCGGGTGGTGGCACGCATCGCCGGGCTGTTGGGCCTCGATGCGCCCGCCGTGGTGCCGGGCAGCGACCTGACCGCTGCCCTCATCGCCAGCCTGCCGCCGGATGAAAAGGTGACCGTGCTCGGCCTGCCGCCGACGGCGCTGGAGCAGCTGGCCTCTCGTACCGGCCTTCGCCGGATTGCCCATCACAACCCGCCCATGGGCTTCGACCGGGATCCGGCCGCCTTCGAGGCGGCGGTGCGCTTCATTGAGGAGAATCCGGCCCGCTACAGCTTCCTTGCCGTCGGCTCGCCCCGGCAGGAGCGGGTGGCGCAGGCGGTCGCGGCCCGGGGCAGGGGGCGTGGCGTCGGTCTTTGCATCGGTGCGAGCCTGCTCTTCCTCACCGGGGAGGAGCGGCGGGCGCCCGGGCTCGTGCAGCGGGCCGGCATGGAATGGGCCTGGCGCATGTTGCAGGACCCGAAGCGGCTGGCGCGGCGCTACCTCGTGGACAGCCCGGCGATCATCGCACTGCTTCGGCGCGAGGCGCGGCAGCGGAAAGGGTGAGGGCGGCCGCTCCTGCGGCCAGCATTCGCCCCGGCTGGCGAAACCCGCTCCAGCCCCCTCCGTGCCCTATCCCCGCCGGCTGATCACCCGGGCCACCAGCATCAGCACGGCACCGAGCAGGATCACCCCGTAGGTCCGCGGATCGGCCCGCAAGGCATCGAGCGCCGCCTCGGGGATCCAGAGCAGCGCGTCCCAGCCGAAGAGATGGGCCAGCACGCCGACCAGCACCAGCAGCGTGCCGATACCCCAGAGAAGCCGTGCCATCAGCGCCTACCCGGCCCGGAAGGCGATGGCGTTGCGCAAGGCATGCACGATGAGCTCCATCCGCCGTTCGAATCCCGCTGCCGCCCGAGGCCGCCCAGCCTCCTCGGCCCCGACCACGCCGCGCAGCACGGAGGCCTCGAGCTGTTGCGCCATATCCTCCATGGCCGCGATTGCCCCTTCGGCCCCGCTGCCCTCCGCGGCGGCGCGCAGCACGGCGATCTCGCCGAAAGCCGCGGCCAGTGCCGTCTCCAGCGCGACGATCTCGCCGCGCAACTCATCGGTCCTGTCCTCGGGCATCAGCGGTCCACCGAAAGGGTGGAAGGTGGGGTTACCCGGGCCAGGCCTCAACCGGCCTTGGCGCCGCTCGCGCCCGGCAGGGCCGCCAGGATCTCCGCCCGCACCCGCCGGCCGAGCCCGCCGCGATGGGCGGCGTCATTGCGGGCCAGGTAGTCGCGCGCCGCAGGGGTGAGACGATAGAGGGACTCGGTGCCCGGCGCCGGACGGAAGGCCCGCCACAGGCCGAGCGCCGCCGGTCCCGCCCGGAGACCCTGCGCGAGCACCCCGTTCCGTGCCCCCTTCACCTGATAAGCGAGGAAGCGAGGCAGCAGACTGGCCGGGGCCAGCCCGTATTTCAGCCCGATATAGAGGCGGTTGCGGACGAAGTGGAACCAGCGGGTGCCCGACCAGGCGAAGCGGTGCTCGCCGCTGACCTTGTGGCGGACGGCAATATCACCCCGGTAGCGGATGCGCTGCCCGGCATTGATCGCACGGAGGGCGAAGTCGAACTCTTCCCAGGCGAAGAACAGGGCATCGTCATAGCCGCCTGTCCGCTCGAAATCCCGCCTTCGGATGGCATGGCCGGCGCCGACGAAGGTCGCCACGTCGAAGCTCTCGGCCGATCGCGGCAGCAGCCCCTGCGGATAGCCCCAGGAGGAAAGGTCGTCCGCCCCGGAGTCGAAGACAAGGATGCGGCAGGCGATGGCGGCGATATCCGGCTCGGCATCCATGGCCCGGACAGCACGGGCCAGCGTGTCCGGGTCCCTGAACTCGGCATCGTTGTCGAGGGCAAAGACCACCCGGCCGCGGCCGAGCGCCGTCGCGCGGTTGCGCCCACCGGCGACACCCCAGTTGCGGTCGAGCCGCACCAGCGTCGCATCCGGGGCGCCTTCCACAGCTGCGGCCAGCCGCGCCAGATTCTCCGGCTTGCTGCCCTGGTCCGTGATCCAGACATGCCTGGCGATGCCGGTCTGGGCCCGCGCCGAGGCGATGGCGGCTATCGTCTCCTCCGCCCGGTCGAGCGCCAGGATGATGACATCGGCATCCGTCTCGCCTGCCGGCCCGCGGGCCCCGGCGACATGCTCCGGCGCGGGATAGGGGCCGAGGCTCATGCGCCCTCCTCGAAATCCGGCGCGGGCAGGGACAGGTAGGCGACGCGCTTGGCCTCCTGCCGCCCGCGCGTCACCGTGTCGAGGATCAGCCCGCAGACGAAGCTGAGGAAGGAGAGCAGCACGAGGCCGGTCGCCAGCACCGCTGTCGGCAGGCGCGGCACCAGGCCGGTGGCGAGGAAGGTCTGCAGCAGCGGCACGGCCAGCAGCACCGCCAGCAGCAGCAGCACGGCACCGGCCGCCGAGAAGAACATGAGCGGCCGCTCCCGCTGCACCAGCGTCACGATGGTCCGCAGGATGCGGAAGCCATCGCGATAGGTGTTGAGCTTGCTGGTCGAGCCGGCCGGGCGCTCCTTGTAGGTGCTCGCCACCTCGCCGACGGGCAGCTTCAGCTCGAGCGCATGGACGGTGAACTCGGTTTCGGTCTCGAAACCGGCGGCCAGCGCCGGAAAGCTCTTCACGAAGCGGCGGGAGAAGACCCGGTAGCCTGAGAGCATGTCGGAGATCCGGTCGCCGAAGACCCAGCGAACCATCCCCGTCAGCACCGCATTGCCGAGCTGGTGGCCCGGCCGGTAGGCGGCGGCGGCGATCTCCTGCGGGGTGCGGCGCACGCCGGTGACCATGTCGAGGCGCTGGCCGAAGAGCAGCCGCAGCATTTCGGGCGCGGCAGAGGCGTCGTAGGTGTCGTCGCCATCGACCAGCACATAGGCGTCGGCCTCGATATCGGCGAACATCCGCCGCACGACATGGCCCTTGCCCTGCAACGTCTCGGTGCGGACCACGGCGCCGGCGGCGCGGGCCGCGGCGACGGTGCCGTCCTTCGAGTTGTTGTCATAGACATAGACGGTCGCCCCGGGCAGGGCGGCCCGGAAGGCGGTGACGACGCGGGGGACCGCCACCTCCTCGTTGTAGCAGGGGATCAGCACGGCAATGCGCGGCGCGGTGCTGTAGCCCGGCAGCAGATTCGCTCCGGGCGTCAGATGTGTGTCGGGCAAGGCGCTCTCCGGCATGACGAAGGCTTCCGTCCTGGGCTTCCGGACCGGGGAAGCCGCTCCGGCCCTTCCGTTAGACGGCGAATATGGCGGGGGAGTGACCCCCCGCAGGTTCAGAAGGCGTTCCGCATCCGGGCAACCGCCAGCAGGGTCCTCACCAGGATGGTGAAGTCGAGCCAGGGCGACCAGGTATCGATGTATTCGAGGTCGCTTTCGACGCGGCGCAGCAGCTTGTCCTCGGTCTCGGTCGGGCCGCGCCAGCCACGCACCTGGGCGAGGCCGGTGAGGCCGGGCTTCACCCGATGCCGTGCCGCATAGCGGGCCGCCACCTCCTCGAAGGGCCGGCCGCCGGCGCGGGTGCCCGGCGCATGCGGCCGCGGTCCGATGAAGGACATGTCGCCGCGAAGAATGTTGAAGATCTGCGGCAGCTCGTCGAGCGAGGTGCGGCGGAGGATGGCGCCGACCCGCGTCACCCGCTTATCGCCGAGCGAGACCTGCCGCGCCGCGGTGTAGTCCGCCGCCTCGTGGTACATCGTGCGGAACTTCAGCACGTAGAAGGGCTGGTTGTTGAAGCCGGTCCGCCGCTGGCGGAACAGCACCGGGCCCGGGCTGTCGAGCTTGACCGCCAAGGCGATCAGCGCCATCGGCACCGCGGCCACGGCGAGCGCCAGCAGCGCCAGGCCGTAATCCTCGATCGTCTTCACCACCGCGCCCCAGCCACGGATCGGCCGGTCCGCAAGGCGGAGGAAATGCAGCCGCTCGCCCTCCGGCCCGGCGGTGCCGAGGCCGCGATAGGCCATCAGATCGGGCGCCAGCCGCACATCCACCGGGAAATCGGCGAAATGCCGCAGCAGGGATTGCAGCCGCGCCTCCGCGGCCCAGGGAAGGGCGAGGATCACCTGATCCACCTCGCCGCTCCGGATCATGGCGGCGAGGGTTTCCATCGAGCCGAGATAGGGCAGGCCATTACGGAGCCCGCCGGCCTGATGCACCCGCCGGTCATCGACCAGGCCGATCAGGTCGAAGCTGCGGTCGGGCCGGGCGCCGAGTGCCGCCACCAGACGGGCGGCCTGTGGGCCATCCCCGATCACCACGGCGCGTTGCCGGGTACGCTCCGCCGCCGCACGCAACGCGACCGCGGCCGCCAGCCGGCCCGCGAGGAGCGGTGGTGTGGCAAGTCCCAGCCAGAGCAGGGCGAGGCCGGGCGGAAAGGCGCCACGTGCGCCGAGCGCCACGGCCGCCAGCCCGAGCCCGCCGATGCCGAGCACCAGCCCTGCCAGCGCTCCGAGCGCTGCCCGCTTGCCGCCGAAGAGCGCGGCATGGCCATAGCCGCCGGCCGCGGCGATCAGGCAGGGCACCAGCACCGCCACGAAGCCGATGAGCCGGAGGGCCGGGCCCTCGGCGGGCTGCAAAGGCAGGGCCTGTACGGCAAGGCCGGCCAGGACGAGGCCCACGGCGTCCAGCACCGCCACGGCCATGGCGAGCAGCACCGGAGGAAGCGGGGCAACTTTCGCCCAGCGGTCCCGGCGCGCGATGACGGGCCGGGCTTCGCTGGAGAGGCCGCCCCAGCCGGCCTCGGCCACTGCTGTCAGCAGCCGGCGATCGCCAGCTCGGTGCTCAGGGGGCATCACATCCTGCATGCTGACCGCCCAGGGCTCGGGTTGAGACTATCGATTGCGATGGGCATGGCTCCCGCTTGCCTTCACGCTCTGGAGGGACGGGGGTCGGGCCGGGCTCCGAAGACGAAGCGCCGCGACATCAGGAAATTGGCCGCCAGTCCAGCCAGCGAGCCGGCTGCGACCCCGATGACCGGATAGGTCGCAACAAGCGGCAGGCCAGTCACCAGCGCCGCATAGGTTCCGTAGTTGCACAGGAAACCGAGGAGGTTCACGAGCAGGAACAGCACCCACTGCCGCCCGAGCCCATCGCGTTGGGCCGCATTGCGAAACGTCCAGGCCCGATTGAGGGCGAAGGTGGCGCTCGCCGCCGCGATATAGGAGATGACGCGGCCGAGCCAGGGACCGGTGCCGAGCGCGATCCCCGCCATCAGCACGCCTGCATCGACGACGAAGCCAGCGACGCCGACGACGCCGAAGCGCAGGAACTCGCCGAAGAGCCGGCCACGCTCAGGCGAGGCCACGGGCGCGTCCAGCGGCGGATCGGTCAAATGGGGGCCGGTCAGAGCAGTCGTCATTCAAGGCATCCTGTATGCTGAAGCCTTACGCGCTGCAGCGCGTCACGACAAACCACGGCGCGGTGACAACGGCGCACCGACCCGCCGAAAAGCGGCTTCTCCTGTCACGTTCCCTGGCGCGGGCGGCACAAGCGGGGTTTGTCGTTGCCATGACGTGGAGATGGGTTTCGTCCCAGTCTCGGAATCGTTAGCCTATGCGGCATGTCCGGATGCGTGATGCCATGAGTGAAGACCTTGCGGCCGATCTGGACGCAATCGGCAGCATCCTGGTCATCCCGACGATTCTCGATATCGTCTGCCGCACCACCGGAATGCGCTTCGCCGCCGTTGCCCGTGTCACGGAGCGCCGCTGGGTGGCCTGTGCCGTTCGTGATGCGATCGATTTCGGCCTCGCACCGGGTGGTGAGCTGCCTGTCGAGTCGACCCTCTGCCATGAGGTCCGCGCCGCCGCCGCGCCCATCGTCATCGACGATGTGGCCGCAGACCCGGTCTATGGCTGCCATCACACCCCCGCCATCTACCGCTTCCGGAGTTACATCTCGGTGCCGATCCGCCGCATCGACGGCAGCGTCTTCGGCACCCTTTGCGCCATCGACCCGGATCCGCGCCGGCTGAACACCCCCGAGACGATCGACATGTTCGAGATGTTCGCCAACGTCATCGGGCACCATCTCAGTGCGGTGGACCAGGTGAAGGCGCAGGAGGCGAGCCTGCTTGACGAGCGCAGGGTGGCGGCCCTCAGGGAGGAGTTCATTGCCGTGCTCGGGCATGACCTGCGCAATCCGCTCGCCGCCATTGCCGGCGGCATGCGGCTCCTGCGCAAGACGCCACTGAACAGCCAGGCGCTGGAATTGACGGAACTGATCCAGGGGAGCGTCGGCCGGATGAGTGGGCTGGTCGACAATCTCGTGGACTTCGCACGGTTCCGCCTCGGCGGCGGACTGCGGCTCGAAAAGGGGCCGGTTCAGATGGAAAACATCCTGCAACAAATCATCCGTGAGTTGCAGGCGGGCCGGCCCGGGCGGGTCGTCGAGACCGCCTTCCGCCTCGATGCGCCGATCGTCTGCGACGGCCGGCGCATGGCGCAACTGGCCTCCAACCTGCTCGGCAATGCCTTCAGCCATGGCGCGCCCGACCAGCCGATCAGGGTGGCTGCCCGGACGGAAGGGCGGTGCTTCGAGCTTTCCGTGGCGAATGGGGGCGAACCCATTCCGCCAGACATCCTCGGCAATCTGTTCCAGCCTTTCTCGCGCGGCACGCATCGCCCGAATCGGGAAGGCCTTGGTCTTGGCCTCTACATCGCCCACCAGATCGCCGAGGCGCATGGTGGCAGGATCGAGGTGGTATCCACCCCGGCGGAGACGCGCTTCACCCTGGTGATGCCGATACCGGAGTAAGGCCTGCCGGCACCCGCTTGGCTGCTTTGCGATAGGGTGCTTCACCCGCCTGCGGAAACCGGTACTGTCCAGCCCGTTTCGCACACGGGAGGACCCCGCCCTTGCAACGTCGTATCCTGTTGGCCGGCGCCGCGGCTGCTGGCGCCACGCAATTCCTGCCCTCTCCCTTCCTGTCCGCCCCGGCTCTCGCCCAGCCGGCCGGCAGCCGGGTGTTGAAGTTCATCCCGCAGGCGGATGTGGCGGTGGTCGACCCCATCGTCACCACCGCCTATGTCACCCGCCATCATGGCTTCCTGATCTACGACACGCTCTATGGCGTGGATGCCGAGTTCAGGCCGCAGCCGCAGATGGCCGAGGGCCACAAGGTGGAGGATGGCGGCAGGCGGGTGACCATCACCCTCCGCCCCGGCCTTACCTTCCATGATGGCGAGCCGGTGCGGGCCAGGGATTGCGTTGCCTCGATCAAGCGTTGGGCGCAACGGGATGCGCTCGGCCAGGCGCTCATGGCAGCAACCGAGGAGCTGGTCGCCGATGACGACCGCAACCTCACCTTCCGCCTGAAGCGTCCTTTCGCCCTGCTGCTCGACGCCCTGGCCAAGCCTTCCACGCCGGTGCCCTTCATGATGCCGGAACGGATCGCGAGTCAGGACGCGAACACGCCGATCCGCGAGAATATCGGCTCCGGCCCCTTCCGCTTCGTCGCCAATGAGCGCGTGCCCGGCAGCCGGCTGGTCTACGAGCGCTTCGCCCAGTACGTGCCGCGCGAGGGCGGTACGGCGGCCTGGACCTCGGGCCCGAAGCGCGCCTTCTTCGACCGGGTGGAGTGGCAGGTGGTGCCCGACGCCTCCACCGCCGCCGCCGCGCTTGGCAACAACGAGGTGGATTGGTGGGAGCAGCCGACCGCGGATCTGCTGCCGCTGCTGCGGCGGAACCGCAACCTCGTGGTCGAGAATTACGATCCGACCGGGCTGCTCGGCCTGATGCGCTTCAACGCGCTGCACCCACCCTTCAACAATCCGGCGATTCGCCGCGCCCTGCTGGGGGCTGTCGAGCAGTCCGACTACATGAGCGCGGTGATCGGTACGGACCCGTCCAACTGGCGTGACGGCGTCGGCTTCTTCCCGCCGGGGACGCCGATGGCGACCGCCATCGGCACCGAGGTGCTGAAGGGCCCGCGCGACTACGACAAGGTGAAGCGGGACCTCGCCGCCGCCGGCTACAAGGGCGAGAAGGTGGTGCTGATCGCCGCCTCCGACTTCCCCTCGCTCAACGCGCTCGCCCAGGTTGGGCGGGACATGCTGGTGAAGGCGGGCATGAATGTCGACTACGTCTCGACCGACTGGGGCAGCGTGGTTCAGCGCCGCGCCAGCCGCGAGCCGGCGGATAAGGGGGGATGGAGCGTCTTCTTCACCTTCTTCACCGGCCTCGACTTCTTCTCTCCGGCGACGCATCTCGGCCTGCGCGGCAATGGGCTGAATGCCTGGTTTGGCTGGCCTACCATGCCCAAGCTGGAGGAGTTGCGCAGCGCCTGGCTCGAGGCGCCTGACCTGGCCGCCCAGCAGAAGCTGGCGGCCGAGATCCAGGCGGAGGGTTTCCAGGAGGCGCCATACCTGCCGGTCGGCCAGTACTTTCAGCCCTGGTCCTATCGCCGTGGCCTGACCGGCGTGCTCGGGGGCATGCCACTCTTCTGGAATGTCCAGAAAAGCTAACCCCCGGCCCAATTCCCTTCACGCGGCTTGCGGCACTGCGGCAATCCGCGCTTCACTCCCCGGAACGGCCGGCGGGACCGGCTTCCGGGGAGACCACGATGTTCCGACGTACTGTGCTGGGCGCCGCAGCGGCGGCGCCTCTCGCCCGTTTCGCGATCGCGCAGCCGGCCAGTAGCCGCGTTCTGCGGTTCATTCCCCAATCCGATATCGGCACGCTCGATCCGATCACGACCACGGCCTATGTAAGCCGGAACCATGGCTTTCTGGTCTGGGACACGCTCTACGGGCTGGATGCCGAGCTCAAGCCGCAGCCGCAGATGGTCGAGGGCCATCGGGTCGAGGACGATGGCAAGCGCTGGACGCTGACGCTCCGCCCCGGCCTCAAATTCCATGATGGCGAGCCGGTGCGGGCGCAGGATTGCGTCGCCTCGATCAAGCGCTGGCAGCGGCGCGACCCGTTGGGCCAGGAACTCGCCGCCCGGACCGACGACCTGCTCGCCACCGATGACCGGACCATCGTCTTCCGGCTGAAGAAGCCCTTTGCCCTGCTGCCGGATGCGCTTGGCAAGATCGGCTCCCCGGTGCCCTTCATGATGCCGGAGCGGCTGGCCAATACCGACCCCTTCCGCGCCATCACGGAGTTCGTTGGTAGCGGCCCCTTCCGCTTCAAGGCCGATGAGCGGGTGCAGGGCAGCCGCTTCGTCTATGAGCGCTTCGACGGCTATGTGCCGCGCGAGGGGACGCCGGCCTGGACCTCCGGCCCGAAGCGCGCCTTCGTCGACCGGGTCGAGTGGCGCGTCACCCCGGACAGCGCGACGGCGGCGGCCGCACTGCAATCGGGTGAGGTGGACTGGTGGGAGAACCCGCCAAACGACCTGGTGCCGCCGCTTCGCCGCAACCGCGACATTGTGGTGGACCTGCCGGACCCGACCGGCCAGATGGGTTTCGGCCGGTTCAACCACCTGCACCCGCCCTTCAACAATCCGAAGCTCCGTAAGGCCCTGCTCGGCGCGATCAACCAGGCCGATTTCATGACCGCGGCCTTCGGGAGCGAGCGGGGCGCCTGGCGTGACAAGGTGGGCTTCTTCCCGGACGGCACGCCCTTCGCCAGCGATGCCGGCCTCTTGGCGCTGACCAGCCCGCGCGACCTGGCGAAGGTGAAGCGGGAGGTGGCCGAGAGCGGCTACAAGGGCGAGCCGGTGGTGCTGCTCGGCGCTACCGACTTCCCGATCATCAACGCCCTCTGCCTGGTCGGCGCTGACCTGTTCAAGCAGGTCGGGCTGAATGTCGATTTCGTGGCCTCGGACTGGGGCACGGTCGTGCAGCGGCGCAACAACCGGGAGCCGCCGGACAAGGGCGGCTGGAGCATCTTCTTCACCTACTGGGCCGGCTTCGACACGCTCAGCCCGGGGGTGAACCAGACCATCCGCGGCAACGGCACGAATGGCTGGTTCGGCTGGGCGGCCTCGGAGCGGCTGGAGGCGAAGCGCGCCGAGTGGTTCGATGCGCCCAACCTCGCCGCGCAGCAGAAGGCCGCGCGGGAGCAGCAGGAGATCGCCTTCGAGGAGGTGCCGACGCTGCCGCTCGGTCAGGCCTACACCACCACGGCCTATCGGCGGAACCTGGTCGATGTGCCGAAGGGACCGCCGCTATTCTGGAATGCGAGGAAAGTCTGACCATGCAACGCCGCAGCCTGCTCGCCGGCGCCGCCGCACTGCCCGCCGCCCTCTCGAGCGCCGCCCTGGCGCAGCCCGCCAATGCGCGGGTGCTGAAATTCGTCCCCCAGGCGAATCTCACCAGCCTCGACCCGATCTGGACCACGGCCAACGTCACCCGGAACCATGCCTGGCTCGTCTATGACGTGCTCTATGGCATGGATGGGCGCTTCCAGCCGCAGCCGCAGATGGCGGCAGGGCATACGGTGGAGGATGAGGGCCGCGTCTGGACCTTCACCCTGCGGGACGGCCTGCGCTTCCATGACGGCGAGCCGGTGCGGGCCACGGATTGCGTCGCCAGCCTCCGGCGCTGGATGAAGCGCAACTCCAACGGCCAGAAGATGGAGCCGCTGGTCGATGAGCTGGTCGCGCTCGACGACAAGCGGCTGCGCTTCCGGCTGAAGCGCGCCTTCCCGCGGCTGCTGGCCTCGATCGCCAACCCATCCAACCCGGCTGCCTTCATCATGCCGGAACGGATCGCCCGGACGGATCCCTTCCAGCAGATCCGGGAGACGGTGGGCAGCGGGCCCTTCCGCTTCCTGCCGCGCGAATATAATTCCGGCAGCTTCGTCGCCTATGAGCGCAATCCGGACTATCAGCCGGTGCAGGCGGGCACGCCGAGCCTGACGGCGGGGCCGAAGGTGGCGCATTTCGAGCGCGTCGAGTGGCACATCATCACCGATGCGGCGACGGCGGCCGCGGCGCTCCAGGCTGGCGAGATCGACTGGTACGAGCAGCCGCCGCCGGAGATCCAGCAGCTCTTCCGCCGCAACCGCCAGATCACGGTGGAGCCGATCGACAACCTGCCGAATCCGGCCATCCTCCGCTTCAACCACCTGCACCCGCCCTTCAACGACAAGAAGATCCGGCAGGCCCTGCTGCCCGCCATCGACCAGACGGACTACATGACCTCGATCGTCGGGCCGGACCCGGCGGGCTTCGCCAATATGGGCATCTTCACCCCCGGCACGCCGCTGGCGAATGATGCCGGGATGCAGGCGCTGCTCGGCCCGCGCAGCATCGACCGCTCCAAGGCCCTGCTGAAGGAGGCGGGTTACAGCAACCAGCTGATTCGGCTGATCGGCCCGACCGACATCCTGGCGCCGGCGGCGATGACCCAGGTGGCGGGTGACATGTTCCGCAAGCTGGAGGTGAACCTTGATTTCGTGCTGACGGACTGGGGCAGCGTGATCCAGCGCCGCGCCAGCCGGGAGCCGGTGGAGAAGGGGGGCTGGAGCACCTTCCTCACCGCCTTCGCCTCCTTCGAATTCGCCGACCCCTCGGGCAATTTCCCCCTGCGGGGCAATGGCGCGGCGGGCTGGTTCGGCTGGCCGACCGTCCCGAAGCTCGAGGAATTGCGCGATGCCTGGTTCGATGCCGCGGACCTTGCGACGCAGCAGCGGTTGGCGCGGGAGATTCAGCTCACCGCCCTGGATGAGGTGCCCTATATCCCGGTCGGCGCCTATCTCTCCATGACCTCGCACCGGCGCAACCTCACCGGCCGTGTGCCGGGCTTCGCCCTCTTCTGGAACCTGAGGCGGGCATGATCGGCCGGCGCGGGCTTCTCATCGCAACGGGGGCCGGGCTTTCCGCACCGGCGCTCGGCCAGGGCGCCGCGCGGGTGCTGCGCTTCGTGCCGCAGGCCGATCTCGGCGGGCTCGATCCCGTCGCCGTCACCTCCAACGTGATCCGCAACCATGGCTACATGGTCTGGGACACGCTCTACGGAACCGACAGCGATTTCCGCCCGCATCCGCAGATGGCCGAGGGACATCTGCTGGAGGATGACGGGCTCCGCTGCACCATCACCCTGAGGCCCGGCCTCCTTTTCCATGATGGCGAGCCGGTGCGTGCCACGGATTGCGTCGCCAGCATCCAGCGCTGGATGCGGCGGAGCCCGATGGGCCAGGCGCTCGCCGCGCGGACGGATGCGGTGGAGGTGGTGGATGACCGCCGCTTCCGCTTCCGCCTCAAGCGCCGTTTCCCTCTGCTGCTGGAGGCGCTGGCGGTGCCGGCCAACCCAACGCTCTTCATCATGCCGGAGCGGCTGGCGCGGACGGATGCCTTCCAGCAGGTAAGGGAGGCGATCGGCAGCGGGCCCTTCCGCTTCGTCGCCGAGGAATTCCGCCAGGGCAACCGCGTCGTCTATATGCGCAACGAGCGGTATGTCCCGACCAATGGCGGCGGCCGTGGGCTGACCGCCGGACCGAAGCTGGTGCATTTCGATCGCGTCGAGTGGAACATCATCCCCGATGCGGCGACCGCGGCGGCGGCGCTGACCAGCGGCGAGATCGACTGGTTCGAACAGATGGGGCCGGAAATCCAGCAGATGCTGGGCCGGAACCGGAATCTGGTGCTGGAGCCGATCGACCCGCTGCCGCTGCCAGGGCAATTCCGTTTCAACCATCTGCAGCCGCCCTTCGACAATCCCGCCATCCGCCGCGCCTTCCTGCATGCCATCAGCCAGGAGGACTTCATGACGGCGATCGTCGGGCCCGATCCGAAGAGGTACGAGATCGATTGCGGCTTCTTCACCCCGCACGGGCCGATGGCGAATGACGAGGCGCTGGCGCCACTGCGCGGGCCGCGCAGCATTGAGCGGGCGAAGCAGGCGCTGAAGGAGGCCGGCTACAAGGGCGAGCGGGTGCGGCTGCTCGGCACCACCGACATCAACTCTACCACCGCGCAGGCGCAGGTAGCGGCCGATCTGCTGCGGCGTCTCGACCTCAACCTCGACGTCGTGCTGACGGATTGGGGGACGGTCGCGCAGCGGCGCATGAACAAGGGGCCACTGGAGCAGGGTGGCTGGTCCATCGCCTGCTTCGCCAGTTCGGGGATGGATTTCATCAACCCGGTGACGCATGCGCAGCTCCGCTCGGATGGGGCGATGGCAGCACCGGGCTGGCCGAACCTGCCCGAGGTGGAGCGGTTGCGGACGGAATGGCTGGACGCGCCGGATCTCGCGGCGCAGCAGGCCATCGCCCGGCGCATCCAGGCCGCGGCGATGGAGGGGCTGCCCTATATCCCGACCGGGGCCTACTACTCGATCACGGCACTGCGGCGGAACCTGCTCGACCGGGTGAAGGGCTTCGCCATCTTCTGGGGCATAAAGCGGGACTGAGTGCTGTACCAAGCATAGGGAGGATCGGCGGATGGATCGTCGCAGCCTGCTGAAGGGCGCCGTAATCGCGGCGCTTCCGGCTCCGGCCTTGGCACAGGGGGCGTCCCGGGCGCTGCGGGTGATCCCGCAGGCCAATCTCACCAGCCTCGACCCGGTCTGGACCACCGCCGTCGTCACCCGCAACCACGGCTTCATGGTCTATGACCAGCTGCTTGCCCAGGATGCCCGGGGCGAGATCCGGCCGCAGATGGTGGAGGGCTGGGCGACGGAGCCGGACGGCCTGACCGTCACCTTCACCCTGCGCACCGGGCTGCGCTTCCATGACGGCGAGCGGGTGACGTCGCGGGATTGCGTGGCCAGCATCTGGCGCTGGGCACGGCGCGACCCCTTCATGCAGGTGCTGCAGCCGAGCATCGCCGAGGTGGAGGCGCTGGATGACCGGCGCTTCCGCTTCCGCCTGCGGAAGCCGGTGCCCTTGCTCACCATGGCGCTCGGGCAGACGCAATTCCCCTGCTTCGTCATGCCGGAGCGCCTTGCCGCCACCGATGCCTTCCAGCAGATCCGCGACGCCATCGGCAGCGGTCCGTTCCGGTTCGTCGCGGATGAGTGGAACCCCGGCCAGCGGGCGGTCTGGGCGAAATTCGATGGCTACGAGGCGCGGGCGGAGCCGGTGGACGGGCTGGCCGGCGGGCGGACCCCGAAGCTCGATCGCGTCGAGTGGACGGTGATCTCCGACCCCGCCACCGCCGCCTCCGCCATGACCACGGGCGAGCAGGATTACTGGGAATACCCGCTGCACGACCTGCTGCCGCTGCTCAGGCGGAACCGGCAGGTCGTCGTGGAGCAGCGGCTGCTCGATGGCACCTATGGCGTCTGCCGCTTCAACTGCCTGCAACCGCCCTTCGACAACCCTGCCATCCGTCGCGCCGTCGCCATGGCGGTGGACCAGCGCGACTATCTCCGCGCCGTTGCCGGTAACGAGCCAGGTGGCTGGGAAGCCTGCGAAGGCGTCTTCACCTGCGGTACGCCGCTGGCGAATGACGTCGGCAGCGAGATCCTGAAGACCCATAGTATCGAACGCGCGAAGGCTGCCCTCGCCGAAGCCGGGTACAAGGGCGAGAAGGTGGTGCTCGTCGCACCCGGCGACTATCCGCAGATCAATGCACTCTCCCTCGTCACGGCCGATATCCTGCGTCGGCTGGGGATGAATCTCGAACTGGTCTCGACCGACTGGGGCACGCTGGTGCAGCGCCGGACCAGCAAGGAGCCGGTGGAGCGGGGTGGGTGGAGCATCATCCACACCACCGCCTCGGGCCAGTCCCTCTCGCTGCCGGTCTATCACCTCTTCCTGCGTGCCAACGGGCCGCAGGCCTGGTTCGGCTGGCCCGAGGATGCGGAGATCGAGCGGCTGCGCAATGCCTGGGTGGAAGCCACGGATCCCGCCGAGGGACGGCGCGTGGCCGAGGCGTTGAACCGGCGTGCGCTGGAGGTGATGGCCTATATCCCGCTCGGCTTCTACTGGCAGCCCTCCGCCTGGCGGCGCAACGTGACCGGCGCCTTCAAGGCGCCGGCGACGGTCTTCTGGAACATGTCGAAAGCGTAACTCCCCGTTGCACGAGGACGCGGGCTGGGGCAAGGACAGCCGACCGCACCGGGAGAAACGCCGCATGCATCGTCGCACCCTGTTGCAGGGCACCGGCCTCGCCCTGGCCGCGCCGCGCCTTGCCCGGGCCCAGGGAAATGCGCGGACCCTGCGCTTCGTACCGCAGGGCAATCTGGCCAATATCGACCCGATCTGGACGACGACGACGCTGGCGCGCAACCACGGGCTGATGGTCTACGATACGCTCTTCGGTCTCGGACGTGATTTCAAGCCGAAGCCGCAGATGGCAGCGGGGCATGAGGTCTCGGCCGATGGGCTGACCCATGCCATCACGCTGCGGCCCGACCTGCGCTTCCATGACGGCCAGCCGGTGCTGGCGCGGGACTGCATCGCCTCCATCGCCCGCTGGTCGAAGCGGGACGTGCTGGGCCAGCGCCTCACCGTGCTGCTCGAGGAGATGCGGCCGACGGCCGATGATCGCTTCGAGATCGTGCTGAAGAAGCCCTGGCAGGGCCTAGCCTGGGCTCTCGGGAAACCCTCCGCCAATATCTGCGCCATCATGCCGGAGCGGGTGGCGCAGACCGATCCCTTCACCCAGATCACCGACTATGTCGGCAGCGGCCCTTTCCGCTTCCGTGCCTCGCAATGGGTGCCGGGCAGCGTCGCCGCTTATGAGCGCTTCGCGGGCTATGTTGCGCGGGACGAGCCAGCGGATTTCCTGGCCGGCGGCAAGGCAGTTTATTTCGACCGTGTCGAATGGCATGTGATGCCCGACCCGGCGACGGCCGCAGCCGCGCTGCAGAACAACGAGATCGACTGGTGGGAGACGCCGCTCGCCGACCTGCTGCCGGTGCTGCGGCGGAACCGCGACATCGCGGTGGAAGTGGTCAACACGGCCGGCGCCCTGGCGATGATCCGCTTCAACCACCTGCATCCGCCCTTCGACAAACCGGAGATCCGCCGCGCGCTGTTCCCGGCGATCGAGCAGACCTCCTTCATGCAGGCGGCGCTCGGCGAGGACAAGGCGCTATGGCAGGTGCCGGCGGGCGCCTTCACCCCGGGGACGCCGCTGTCCAACAGCGTGGGCCTCGAGGTGATGACGGGGCCGCGCGACCCAGAGGCGGCGAAGCGGGCGCTGGCCGCGGCCGGGTACAAGGGCGAGCCGGTGGTGATCCTCTCGCCGAGCGACTTCCCGACCATCAACGCGCTGTCGGAGGTCACGGCTGATACGCTGCGGCGGTCCGGCATGACCGTCGACCTGCAGACCATGGACTGGGGTACGCTGGTGCAGCGCCGGGCGAAGCGCGAGGCGCCGGCGCAGGGCGGCTGGAACATCTTCTGCACCACCTGGGAGGGGCTCGATGTCTCCGTCCCTGGCAGCCATCAGCCGATCCGCGGCAATGGGGCGCAGGGCTGGATCGGTTGGTCCACCAGCCCGCGGCGGGAGGCGCTGCGCGAGGCTTGGTTCGAGGCGCCCGACCAGGCAGCGGAGCGGAGGATCGCCGAGGAACTGCAGGCCCTGGTCTGGGAGGAGGCGCCCTTCATCCCGCTTGGCCTGCTGCGGCCGCCGCAGGCCTACCGGCGCAGCCTGACCAATATCGTCACCGGCGGCCCGCCGCTGTTCTGGAACGTCCGGCGGGGTTGATCCACCGCTGGCACGGCCCGTGCAAGTCACCCGGCCGCGGTTCTGGCCGGACCGCGGCCGAGGCCCAGGGCAGCGTAAGTACGCTGGCGCAATGCCCAAGGTTGAGGCAGGCTGATGGATAACCGGGCGGGTGAGCAACCTGCGCGGATGGGAGCTGGGGGAAGACAAAAGATGGATCGCAGGAATTTCCTGAAGGGGACGGCCGCCGCCGGCCTGGTGGGCGCCTCTGTTGGGCTGACGGGCGGGCTGGCAGGGCCGGCGCTCGCGCAAGGAGCCGCAGCGCGCACGCTGCGCTTCGTGCCGCAGGCCAATCTGGCCAATTTCGACCCCATCTGGGGCACGCAATACGTCGTCCGCAATGCCGCGGCCATGGTCTGGGACACGCTCTACGGCTTCGACGAGACCTTGACGCCGAAGCGCCAGATGGTCGAGGCGGAGCAGGTTTCCGCCGATGGGCTGACCTGGGAGTTCCGCCTGCGCCCCGGCCTGAAATTCCATGACGGCACCCCGGTACTGGCCAAGGACGTGGTGGCAAGCCTCACTCGCTGGTCGGCGCGTGACCCGATGGGCCAGATGCTGAAGGCGCTGCAGAACGAGCTGGTGGCCGTCGACGACCGCAACTTCCGCTGGGTGCTGAAGAAGCCCTATCCGAAGCTGCTGATGGCGCTCGGCAAGAACAGCACGCCGATGGGCTTCATCATGCCGGAGCGGCTGGCGAAGACAGACCCTTTCCAGCAGGTGAGCGAGTTCATCGGCAGCGGCCCGATGCGCTTCAAGCGGGACGAGTGGAACCCGGGCGCGCGGGCGGTCTTCGAGAAATTCGCCGATTACGTGCCGCGCGACGAGCCCAGCTCCTGGCTGGCCGGGGGCAAGCGCATGGGCGTCGACCGGATCGAGTGGATCATCATGCCGGATCCGGCCACCGCCTCGGTCGCGCTGCAGAACGGCGAGATCGACTGGTGGGAGAACCCGATCACAGACCTGGTGCCGCAGCTCCGCCGCAACCGCAACATCCGCGTCGACATCGCCGACCCGCTGGGCAATGTCGGCACCTTCCGCATGAACCACACGACAACGCCCTTCAACGACCTGAAGGCGCGGCGCGCGGTCCTGACGGCATTGAGCCAGGAAGACTACATGCGGGCGCTGGTCGGCGACGACAACAACCTGTGGAAGCCGCTGCCCGGCTACTTCACGCCGGGCACGCCGCTGTATTCGGAGGAGGGCGGCGAGATCCTGAAGGGGCCGCGCAACCTCGACGCGGCGAAGCGGCTGCTGGCCGAGAGCGGCTACAACGGCTCCCCGGTTACCTGCATCGTGGCGCAGGACCAGCCGATCACCAAGGCGCAGGGCGACGTCACCGCCGACCTGCTGAAGCGGATCGGTTTCAATGTGGATTTCGTCGCAACCGACTGGGGCACCACCGGTCAGCGCCGCGCCATGAAAAACCCGGTTGGCCAGGGCGGCTGGAGCATGTTCCATAGCTGGCATGCTGGTGCCGACTGCATCAATCCCGCCGTCTACAATGCCATCCGCGGCAATGGCGCCGGCGCCTGGTTCGGCTGGCCGGATGTGCCGGCGGTGGAGACCGAGGTGGCGAACTGGTTCGACGCGCCTGACCTGGCAACGGAGAAGGCGGTGATCGGCCGGTTGAACAAGGCCGCGCTCGACAATGTCGTCTATGCGCCGACCGGCTTCTTCCTCAGCTACCAGGCCTGGCGATCCAACGTCTCTGGCATCGTGAAGGGACCACTGCCCTTCTTCTGGGGCGTATCGAAGTCTTGACGACGGTTTAGGAAAAAGGAGGCGCCATGTTCGCCTATGTAGTCCGGCGCGTCCTGGCCACCATTCCGGTGATGGCTATCGTGGCGCTCTTCGTGTTCAGCCTGCTCTACATCGCGCCGGGAGACCCGGCCGCGGTGATCGCGGGCGACCAGGCGACGCCGCAGGATGTGGAGCGGATCCGTGCCTCGCTCGGCCTCGACCGCCCCTTCCTGGTGCGGTTCGGGGAGTGGGTGTGGAACATCCTGAGGGGCGACATGGGCGTCTCGATCTTCACCAACCTGCCGGTCACGACGATGATCCAGCAGCGGATCGAGCCGACCCTCTCGCTGATGATCCTGACCCTCTGCCTCGCGGTCTCCATCGCCGTGCCCATGGGCGTCGTCGCCGCCTGGAAGCAGGGCAGCTGGATCGACCGCGCGGTGATGGGCTTCGCCGTGCTCGGCTTCTCGGTGCCCGTCTTCGTGGTGGGCTATGTGCTGGCCTATATCTTCGCGCTGGAACTCGACTGGCTGCCGGTGCAGGGCTACACGAAGTTCGAGGAAGGCTTCTTCCCCTGGCTCGAGAACCTGATCCTGCCAGCCATCGCGCTGGGCGGGGTCTATATCGCGTTGATCGCCCGGATCACCCGGGCGACGATGCTTGAGGTGCTGCAGCAGGACTACATCCGCACGGCGCGCGCCAAGGGCGCCGGGCAGACCAGCATCCTGTTCCTGCATGCGCTGAAGAATGCCGCCGTGCCGATCGTCACCGTCATCGGCATCGGCATCGCGCTGCTGATCGGCGGCGCGGTGGTGACGGAAAGCGTCTTCGCCATCCCCGGCCTCGGCCGGCTGACGGTGGATGCGATCCTGCGGCGTGACTACCCGGTGATCCAGGGCGTGGTGCTGCTGTTCAGCTTCGTCTACGTGCTGGTGAACCTGCTGATCGACCTGCTTTACACCCTGTTCGACCCGAGGATCCGCTACTGATGTCCTCCGCCGCGGCCTTCTCCTCCGCCAGCCTGCCGCAGGATGTGGCGGCGGCGCCCCCCATGCCGGATGTGCTGCCCCCGGTGAAGCCAAAGAAGGGCTTCTTCGGCTTCCTCCGGCGCAACCCGACGATCGCCATCGGCGGTGGCCTGCTGCTGCTGATGCTCTGCATCGCGGTCTTCGCGCCCCTGCTCTGGACGGTCGATCCAACGGCGCTGGCGCCGGCCCGCCGGACACGCGAACCCTCGGCGATGTACTGGTTCGGCACCGACATGCTGGGGCGGGACGTCTATTCCCGTGTCCTGTACGGCGCGCGGATCTCGCTGATGGTCGGTTTCTCGGTGGCCTTCTGCTCCTCGATCATCGGCCTCACCATCGGCATGATCTCGGGCTATGTGCGCTGGGCGGACAGCATCATCATGCGGATCATGGATGGCATGATGTCCATCCCGCCGATCCTGCTGGCCATCGCCCTGATGGCGCTGACCCGTGGCAGCGTGCAGAACGTGATCCTCGCCATCACCGTCGCCGAGATCCCGCGCGTCTCCCGCCTGGTGCGGGGCGTGGTGCTCTCGCTCCGTGAGCAGCCCTATGTGGATGCCGCCGTCGCCGCCGGAACGCGGACGCCGCGCATCATCCTGCGGCACATCCTGCCCAACACCCTCGCGCCCATCACCGTGCAGGCAACCTATGTCTGCGCCGCGGCGATGATCACCGAGGCCATCCTCTCCTTCATCGGTGCCGGCACGCCGCCGATCATCCCCTCCTGGGGGAACATCATGGCGGAGGGGCGGGCGCTCTGGCAGGTGAAGCCCTATATCGTCTTCTTCCCCGCGATCTTCCTCTCCATCACCGTTCTCGCGGTCAACCTGCTCGGCGACGGTCTGCGCGATGCGCTCGACCCGCGCATGGCAAAGAGGGTCTGAGCCATGGCGGAACCGCTCCTCGTCGTCGAGAACCTGCAGACGCATTTCCGCACGCCGGACGGCATCAACCGTGCGGTGGATGGCGTCAGCTTCCATGTCAATGCCGGAGAGACCGTGGCGATCGTCGGCGAGTCGGGGTGCGGCAAGTCCGTCACCTCGATGTCGATACTCCGCCTGATCCCGGAGCCGCCGGGCAAGATCGCCGGCTCCATCCGCTTCCAGGGGCGGGACCTGCTGAAGCTGTCGGAACCGGAGATGCGCAGCATCCGCGGCAACGACATCAGCATGATCTTCCAGGAGCCGATGACCTCGCTGAACCCGGTGCTGAATATCGGTCGGCAGATTGGCGAGACGCTGCGCCTCCATCAAGGGCTCTCGGCCAGGGAGGCCGAGGCCAAGGCAGTGGAGATGCTGAAGCTGGTCGGCATTCCGGAGCCGGGGCGGCGAGTGCGGGAATATCCGCACCAGCTTTCGGGCGGCATGCGGCAACGGGTGATGATCGCCATCGCGCTCGCCTGCAACCCGAAGCTGCTGATCGCGGACGAGCCGACCACGGCGCTCGATGTGACCATCCAGGCGCAGATCCTTGAGCTGATGCGCGACCTGAAGCGCACCGTCGGCGCCGCCATCGTGCTCATCACCCATGACCTCGGCGTCGTCGCCGAGGTCGCCGAGCGGGTGGTGGTGATGTATGCCGGCAAGAAGGTGGAGGAGGCGCCCGTCGTCGAGCTCTTCAACACGCCGCGGCATCCCTATACCCAGGGGCTGCTCGGCTCGATGCCGAAGCTCGGCTCCTCCCTTACCGGCACCGAGACACGGCTGGCCGAGATCCCCGGCCTGGTGCCAAGCCTCAAGCAGAAGATCCCCGGTTGCGTCTTCGCCTCGCGCTGTCCGCATGCGACGGATTTCTGCGTGAAGGTGGCGCCAGCGCTGGAGCCGAAGGCGCCGGGCCATGTCGCCGCCTGCCACTACGCTCTCAAGGAAGGGGCAATTGCCGCATGAGCTCCCCGCTGCTCGATGTTCAGGACCTGAAGAAGCATTTCCCGATCAGGGGCGGGTTCTTCGGCGGCGTCACCGGTCATGTCTACGCAGTGGACGGTGTCTCCTTCCATATCAACAAGGGCGAGACGCTCTCGCTGGTCGGCGAGAGCGGCTGCGGCAAGTCGACGGTCGGGAAAGCCGTCCTGCAACTCTTCGGGATCACCGATGGGCAGGTCGTGCTCGATGGCAAGCGAATCGACGACATGCCTGCCAATTCGCTGCGGCCGATGCGCCGGCGCATGCAGGTGGTGTTCCAGGATCCCTTCTCCTCGCTGAACCCGCGCATGCGGGTGCGCGACATCCTGGCCGAGCCGATCCGTAATTTCGGCCTGGCGCGCAACGGCGCCGAGCTCACTGCCAAGGTGGCCAAGCTGATGGACACGGTGCGGCTGCCGCGGGACGCGGTGAACCGCTGGCCGCATGAATTCAGCGGCGGCCAGCGCCAGCGCATCGGCATCGCCCGCGCTCTGGCGGCGGAGCCCGACCTCATCATCTGCGACGAGGCGGTTTCGGCGCTCGACGTCTCGGTGAAGGCACAGATCGTCAACCTGCTGCAGGACCTTCAGGGCGAGCTGGGCCTTGCGCTGCTTTTCATCAGCCATGACCTCGCCATCGTCGAGCATATGACGCACCGGGTGGCGGTGATGTATCTCGGCAAGATCGTCGAGGTGGCGCCGAAGCGCAGCCTCTTCGCCGCGCCGAAGCATCCCTATACCGAGGCGTTGCTCTCCGCCGTGCCGGTGCCGATGCCGGGAAAGCAGCGGGAGCGGATTCTTCTCAAGGGCGATGTGCCGAGCCCTATCAACCCGCCCACCGGCTGCCGCTTTCACACCCGCTGCCCCTATGCCTTCGACCGCTGCCGGACGGAGGAGCCGCCGCTCCGCCCCATCCCGACAGCGCTCGAGGCGGGGCATACGGCGGCCTGCCATCTGCACGACCTGCCGGCCGACCGGAACCCGCTGGCCGTGGCCAAGGGGCAGGCCCTACTGGCCGTCTAGCCGGTGGCCGAGCCGGTACTGCTTGAGGTCCGGGAGCGGCGCAGCCGTTTCGGCCGGGTGGTGAAATGGAGCTTCTGGGGCTTCCAGCTGCTGATGCTGCTCGGCAGCCTCGGGACCTGCGCGGCCGTCACCCCCTTCCTTGCAGGGCCGGACCCCGAGGTGGCCATCGGGGCGGGGATGTTCGGCGCCATGGCCATCGGCACGCTCTGGACCCTCTGGCCGCTGGGGACCGTGGTGCTTGGCCTGCTCCTGCTGCTGACGCGGGGCCGGAAGCGGCTGATCCAGGCCCTGCCCGAGGCCTCCGCCGCCCGGGCCAGCCCTCCCGAGGCTGGCGGCCGGGGCTGAGCCCCGCTCTGGTCCTTGACGGAAGCCGGGTGCGAGGCGACCTTTCCACCCATGGGCGTCCCTCGTTGCGCGGGGCGCCGGATTTCCAATGGATCTGGGGGAGGCGCGGCATGCCGCAGGTAACGCTGACCGTGAACGGGAAGACGAGCACGGTCGAGGTCGAGGGCCGCACGCTCCTGGTGGAGCTGCTGCGGGAGAAGCTGCGGCTGACCGGCACGCATGTCGGCTGCGACACCAGCCAGTGCGGCGCTTGCGTCGTCCATGTGGATGGCGAGAGCGTGAAGGCCTGCACCATCCTGGCTCTCCAGGCCAATGGTAGCCAGGTGACCACCATCGAGGGCCTGGCCAAGCCGGACGGCACGCTGCACCCGATGCAGGAGGCCTTCCGCGAATACCATGCCCTGCAATGCGGCTTCTGCACCCCGGGCATGGTCATGTCGGCGATCGACCTGGTGAAGAAGCACCCGGACGGCCTCTCCGAGAAGGAGATCCGCGAGGGGCTGGAGGGCAACCTCTGCCGCTGCACGGGCTACCACAACATCGTCAAGGCGATCGCCGCGGCGCAGGAGGTCATGCACGGCCGGGCCCAGGCCCTGGCGCCGGCAGCCGAATAGGTCAGGCCGCTACCGGGCGCGCGGCATCCCCCGCGCGCCCCATAACAGACCCTGCCGCAAAAGGCGGGGCGCGCAGCACCCAGGGAGGCGTTGCAGATGAATGTCGTGACCCCGTTCGAAGGCATCGGTGCCAGCGTGAAGCGCAAGGAGGATCTGCGCTTCCTCTCCGGCCGTGGCCAATATACCGACGATATCAACCGGCCCGGCCAGACCTATGCGGCGATCCTCCGCAGCCCGCATGCGCATGCGCGCATCGTCTCCATCGATACCGCGGCGGCCTCTGCCATGCCGGGTGTGGTGGCGATTTTCACCGGGGCGGACATGCCGGATCTCGGCGGCATCCCCTGTGGCTGGCAGATCCACAACAAGGACGGCACGCCGATGGCGGAGCCGATGCACCCCGTTCTCGCCGTGGGCAAGGCCCGCTTCGTGGGCGATGCCGTCGCGGCGGTGATTGCCGAGACGCGGGCCCAGGCACGGGATGCGGCCGAGGCGATCGAGGTCGAGTACGAGGTGCTGCCGGCAGCCGCCACCATGGAGGCGGCGCTCGCCCCAGGCGCGCCGCTGGTGCATGACGGCGTCGCCGGGAATGTCTGCTACGATTGGCATATCGGCGACAGGGCGGTGAACGAGGCGGCCTTCGCCAAGGCGGCGAAGGTCGTGGAATTCGAGCTGGTGAACAACCGGCTGGTGCCGAATGCGATGGAGCCCCGCGCTGCCATCGGCGATTTCGACCGCACCACGGATGAATATACCCTCTACACCACCAGCCAGAATCCGCATGTCATCCGGCTGCTGATGGGCGCCTTCGTGCTGCACATCCCGGAGCATAAGCTGCGGGTCGTGGCACCCGATGTGGGCGGCGGCTTCGGCAGCAAAATCTTCCATTATGCCGAGGAGGCGATCGTCACCTGGGCGGCGGGGAAGCTGGGGCGGCCGGTGAAATGGACGGCGGAGCGCACCGAGAGCTTCATGACCGACGCGCATGGCCGGGACCATGTGACCAAGGCGCGGCTCGCCATGGATGCCGATGGCAAATTCCTCGCGCTGCATGTGCAGACGCTTGCGAATATGGGCGCCTATCTCTCGACCTTCGCCACGAGTGTCCCAACCTATCTCTACGCGACGCTGCTGGCCGGCGTGTACACCACGCCGACCGTCTATGCGGAGGTGAAGGCGGTCTTCACCAATACCGTCCCGGTCGATGCCTATCGCGGCGCCGGGCGGCCGGAGGCGACCTTCCTGCTAGAGCGGCTGGTCGATGTGGCGGCGGCCGAGACGGGGATGGACCGGATCGAGATCCGCCGGCGCAACTTCATCCCGAACGACGCCTTCCCCTACCAGACCCCGGTTGCCCTCCAGTACGACAGCGGCGATTACACGGCGACGCTGGAGCAGGCGCTGAAGACCGCCGACTGGGCCGGCTTCGAGGCGCGGCGGGCGGAGGCCAAGGCGCGCGGCCGCCTCCGCGGCATCGGCATCTCCACCTATATCGAGGCCTGCGGCATCGCGCCCTCGGCCGTGGTGGGCTCGCTCGGGGCGAGGGCGGGGCTGTATGAGGTGGGTACCATCCGCGTGCATCCAACAGGCAGCGTGACGGTCCTCACCGGCACCCATAGCCACGGCCAGGGGCATGAGACGACGCTGGCGCAACTCGTCACCGACCGGTTGGGCGTGCCGCTGGCGCAGGTCGATGTCGTGCATGGTGACACCGCCAAGATCCCCTTCGGCATGGGCACCTATGGCAGCCGGAGCCTCGCGGTCGGCGGCTCGGCCATGGTGAAGGCGATGGACAAGATCGTTGCCAAGGCCCGGCGGATCGCGGCGCATCTGATGGAGGCCTCGGTCGAGGATGTGGAGTTCGACCGCGGTACCTTCCGCGTCGCAGGCACGGACAAGACCAAGTCCTGGGGCGAGATCGCGCTGACCGCCTATGTCCCGCACAACTACCCGATCGAGGAGCTGGAGCCAGGCCTCGACGAGACAGCCTTCTACGACCCGAAGAACTTCACCTATCCGGGCGGCTGCCATATCTGCGAAGTGGAGATCGAGCCGGAGACGGGCATCACGACCGTGGTCAACTTCACCGCGGTCGACGATGTCGGGCGGGTCATCAACCCGATGATCGTCGAGGGGCAGGTCCAGGGCGGCGTCGCCCAGGGCATCGGCCAGGCGCTGCTCGAGGCTTGCGTCTATGACAATGAGGGCCAACTCGTCTCGGCCAGCTTCATGGACTACCAGATGCCACGCGCCAACGACCTGCCGCCGGTCAGCGTGGCGACGCATACCACCCTTTGCACCCACAACCCGCTTGGGGTGAAGGGCTGCGGGGAGGTGGGGGCGATCGGCTCGCCGCCAGCGGTGATCAATGCGGTGGTCGACGCGCTGAAGGATTACGGCGTCCGCCATATCGAGATGCCGGCGACGGCCGCAAAGATCTGGGGCATCATCAACGCAAGCCGGCCGGCCATGGCCGCGGAATGATCAGGGGATCGAGCGATGTATGACTTCGAATACCACAAGCCCGGCTCGCTGGCGGATGCGGTGAAGCTGCTTTCGGCCGACCCGGATGCGCGGCCGATCTCGGGCGGCCAGACCCTGCTGCCGGCGCTGAAGCACCGGCTGAACAAGCCGACCTCCGTGGTCGACCTCTCCGGCATCACCGAGCTCAAGGGGATCAGGAAGGAGGGCGACAAGCTCGTCATCGGCGCGCTCGCCAAGCATTTCGAGGTGGCGACGAGCGAGGTGGTGAAGGCGGCGATCCCGGCGCTGGCGCAGATGGCCGGCACCATCGGCGACACCCAGGTGCGTAACCGCGGCACCATCGGTGGCAGCGTCGCCAATAACGACCCGGCGGCGGACTATCCCTCGGCCGTACTCGGGCTGAACGCCACCATCGTCACCGACAAGCGCCGCATCGCCGCCGACGACTTCTTCCAGGGCATGTTCACCACGGCGCTGGAGCCTGGCGAGCTGCTGGTGGCGATCGAGTTCCCGATTCCCGAGAAGGCCGGCTACGCCAAGATGCGCAACCCGGCGAGCCGCTACGTCATGGCCGGCGCTTTCGTCGCCAAGACCGGCGGCACCGTGCGGGTGGCGATCAATGGCGCCGGCCCCGGCGTCTTCCGCCAGACGGAGATGGAGACGGCGCTCTCCACCAACTGGTCGCCGGAGGCCGTGGCCGGCATCAAGCAGGATGCGGATGGGCTGAACAGCGACATCCATGGCAGCGCCGAGTACCGCGCCCATCTGGTAACCGTGATGGCGAAGCGCGCCATCGCCGCGGCGGGCTGAGGCGGTGGGCGCCACCCGTCGCGGCCTGGTCCTCGGCGGGTTGGCGCTTGCGAGCCCGGCGCTGGGGCAGGGGGATTGGCCGCAGCGGCCGATCCGCATGGTGATCCCCTATCCGCCGGGCGGGGCGAGCGACATCATCGCCCGCCTCATGGCGCCTCACCTCACCGCCTCGCTGGGCCAGACCCTGGTGGTGGAGAACCGGCCCGGTGCCAATGGCTTCATCGCGGCGGAGCTGGTCGCCCGCAGCGCACCGGATGGCTACACGCTGCTGATGGGCAATGCCGGGCCGAATGGCATGGGCCCGGCCCTGTATGGCAGCCGCACGCCCTTCGACCCGATCGCCGATTTCACCCCGGTGATGGCGGTATCCGTCGTGCCGCAGATCATGGCGGTGAATCCGGCCGTGCCGGTCCGCAGCTTCCCGGAATTCCTCGTCTATGCCCGCGAGCAGGCGGGTAGGCTGAGCTACGGCTCCGCCGGTATAGGTTCGGCTGGCCATATGGCCATGGAATTGTTGAAGAGCCTCACCGGCATCCAGCTGACCCATCTGCCATATCGCGGCAGCGCGCCCTCGACCGCCGACCTCATCGCCGGTGTCATCCCGGTGAATTTCGACACCGTCCCTGTGCTGTTGCCGCATGTGCAGTCGGGGCGGGTGCGGGGCATTGCCGTCACCTCGTTGCAACGGGTGCCGGAAGCGTCGGAGCTGCAGGCCATCGCCGAGACGGTACCGGGCTTCGAGACGGTAAGCTGGGGCGGCGTGCTCGCCCCCGCCGGCACTCCGGCCCCGGTCATCGCCCGGTTGAACGCCGCGATGCGGGAGGCCATGGCGCGGCCGGATGTCGGCGGGGCGCTGGCGCGGCAGGGCATCCAGCCGCAAAGCGGGCCACCCGAGGCCTTCGGCGCCTATGTCGCCGCCGAGGTCCGGAAATGGACCGAGGTGGTCCAGCGCATGGGGCTGCGGCCCGAATAGGCGGCCCGCAGCCCCGGCCGGGTCAGGTCAGGCGGCCGTGACGGGCAGGCGGAGGCAGTGCCCCTGCTGCGCCAGCACCGGCTTCCACCCTTCGATCAGCCGCTGATAGGCGCGGCCCACGGCGCGGATATTACGGTTGAGGTCATAGAGGCCGCGCGGGTTCACCGTGCCGTTCTTCTCCCGCAGCGCAGTGTTCCAGTCGATCTGGTCCGTCAGCGAGTACCAGGTGAAGCCGAGGATGGGCACGCCGTCGCGGCGGAGGCGCATCAGGCCGGACCACTGCTTCCACAACCAGCGCTCGCTCTCGTCGCCACGCGGACCTTCGTCCATGTTGGTCTCGGTATGCATGATCGGCAGGCCGTAGCGGGTGAAGTAGTCGCGCGTCACCGTGTCGTAGCCGAAGACCTCACCGGCCCAGCGGCTTTGGCCACTGGCGCCGATGATGTGCTCGTTCGTCGCGTACCAGTCGTTGCCCATGATGCAGTGGCGCTTCAGGGCAGGGGCCGAGCGCTGGAAGAAGTGGTACTCCTCCCGCGTCATCCCGTTGTCCATCAGGTACTCATACATCGAGGAGCAGACGCGGTGGCCGTAGTTGAGGTCGAGCGTCAGGAAGCGCTCGGCGTTGCGGTGCTCCGCATGGATCAGCGAATCCGGGCATTCCGGGTGGAACTGCTCGGTCGATTCGGACTGGATGAAAATGGCGTCCGGCCGCACCCGCACGATCGCCTGCATCGCCATGACATTGGCGCGCACGACGTTCTTGATGGCGGTGACATAGCTGCGGTCATCGGTCCGCTGCTCGTTCCACCAACCATACTTGGCCGAGAAGACGGCGGTGATGAACATCTCGTTCACCGGCGTGTAGAGCTGCACCCAGGGAAAGCGGCGGGCGAAGGCCTCGGCATAGGCGGCGAAGAGCTCCGGGAATTCCGGATTCTGGAAGTCGCCGATCCAGTCGGGCACGCCGAAATGGCAGAGATCCACGACCGGCAGGATGCCGAGGCGACGGACCTCGGCAAAGGTCTCGTCGGCGAAGGACCAGTCATGCAGGCCCGGGCCGCGCAGGGTGGTATGCAGCTGCGGGCCGTAGCGCAGCACGCCGCAGCCGATCTCCTTCACCAGCGCCAGATCCTCGCGCCACCGGTCGTAATGACCGCATTCGGCCATCTGGTCGCGACGGATCCGGCCGCCCTCGATGGTGGGTGCGCTGTTCTCGATCCCGGTGGCGAACAGGAAGCCCTGTTCAGCCAGGGAGTGGAGGCCGAGCGATGCAGGCGTAGAGGGGCGAGAGGGCAGGGCGTCCAACATCACTTTATCCCACGAAAGCGTGATCAGGGCAGTATTCAGTATTCCGTGAGTGGCTGCACATTAACAGATTGTCATTTTTGCCTGCCAAGCGCCAGCGCTGCATCTTTGCCACATGCACATCGACGACCCGGCGGTCCTCGCCGAAGCCCGCGCCCTGTTCGACCGCTACGAGCAGGCCATCGCCACCAATGACGGCGCCATACTGGACGCCTGCTTCTGGGCCGACCCGCGTACGGTGCGCTTCGGCATCACCGAGATCCTCTACGGGATCGAGGCGATCCGGGCCTTCCGGGCCAGCGTCGCCCGCTACGCGCCGCGGGCGACGCGGCGGGTGCAGATCACCAGCTTCGGCCAGGACTTCGCCTGCACCCATTTGGAATATGAGCGGACCGATAGCGGGCTGATCGGGCGAGAGACGAAGATCATGGCACGCCTGCCGGAGCTGGGCTGGCGGGTCGTCTCCGCCCATGTCTCGCTGCTGGCGGCCGGCGACCCCGGGCGGGTGCAGAAGGGATGACACGGAGCATCGTCATCGGGGCCGGCATCCTCGGCGCCTGCACGGCGCTGGAGCTGCTGCGGGCCGGACATCAGGTGACCATCGTCGAGCCCGGACTGCCGGGCGGCGAGCAGGCGGCCAGCTACGGCAATGGCTGCTGGCTGAGCCCGATGTCCGTCATCCCGCCCGCCATGCCCGGTCTGTGGCGCAAGGTGCCGGGCTTCCTTGCCGATCCGCTCGGTCCGCTCGCCATCCGCTGGCGCTATTTCCCGAAGGTCCTGCCCTGGCTGACGCGCTACCTCGCCTCCGGCTGGACCGAGGCACGGGTGCTGCGTACGGCCCGGGCTCTCCGCACCCTGCTGCAGGACTCACCCGCACTGCATGCGGCACTGGCCGAGGCAGCGGGTGTCGGCCACCTCATCGAGCGGCGCGGGCTGATGTACATCTATCCCTCCCGCACGGAATTCGAGGCGGAGGCAATGGCCTGGCGCATCCGCCGGCAGGTGGGAATCGACTGGATCGAGCTTTCCGCCGACGAGCTGCGCCAGCGTGAGCCGGAGCTCGACCGCCGCTATGGCTTCGCCGTACTGGTCGAGGAGGGCGGGCATTGCCGCGACCCCGGTGCCTATGTCGCGGCGCTGGTGGCGCTGGCCGAGGCCGAGGGTGCGCGGCGCGTCATGGCACGGGCGACCGGCTTCCGCATCGAGGGCGGGCGGTTGCGAGCGGTGCGGACGGATGCGGGCGAGCTGGCGGCGGACCAGGCCGTCATAGCCGCCGGTGCATATTCCAGGGCGCTCGCTGCCGCAGCGGGGGATGCGGTGCCGCTCGAGACGGAGCGCGGCTACCACGCGATGATCGAGGGGGTGGAGGTCGGGCCGCGCACACCGCTGATGCCCTCCGACGGCAAGATGTCCGTCACCATGACGGCGCGCGGGCTGCGCTGCGCCGGGCAGGTGGAGATCGCCGGGCTCGAGGCGGCGCCGAACTGGAAGCGCGCCGAGATCCTGCGTGACCATCTGATCGGCGCATTCCCCGCCCTGCCGCGCGCCCTGCCGGCGGAACGGGTGAAGTTCTGGATGGGGCACCGGCCAAGCATGCCGGACGGCCTGCCCTGTATCGGCCCGGCGCGCGCCAGCGCCGATATCGTGTACGCTTTCGGGCATGGCCATGTAGGGCTGGTCTCGGCGCCACGTTCGGCTCGTCTGGTTGTACAAATGCTGACTGGACAACCGACCGAGATTGATGTGAGGCCCTTCGACCCGCGTCGATTCGAATGATTTCATGCTCGCTTTGTCGCAGCGCCGGTGTCATCCTTCCTGATAGCGGTCCTGCACCTTCGTGGGCCGTTCGACCTAGATACGGATCAATCAGCAAGTGCCTTCCGACAGCGACATCCAGGGCGGCACCGGGCCCGTCGAGGCCCAGGTGAAATGGTACAACGCCCGCAAGGGGTTCGGCTTCGTGCTGGGGCCCGACGGCCAGGACGTGTTCTTCCATGCTTCGGCCCTGACCGAGGCCGGCATCGAACCGCCTGAAACTGGCGACACCCTGGTGTGCGAAATCGGCACGGATCGGCAGGGCCGCAGATTGGTCACCCGCATCACGGAGCGTCGGCTGGGCGACGGGGGTGGCGCGGCCGCCGCTGGTGCAGCCCGCCGGCCCTTCCGCGAAGGTGGCTTCGGCGATCGTCCGCCGCGGCGCGACTTCGGCGGTGGCGGCTTTGGTGATCGTCCGCCGCGGCGTGATTTCGGCGGTGGTGGCTTCGGCGACCGTCCGCCGCGTCGCGACTTCGGCGGTGCCGCCGGTGGCTTCGGTGCACCCCGTCCCAGCTTCGGCGACCGTCCGCCGCGTCGCGACTTCGGTGACCGCGATGCCGGTGGTCCGACCTATGCAGTCAATGGCACGGTGAAGTGGTTCGATCAGGTGCGCGGCTTCGGCTTCGTCACCCCGGATGATGGCGGGCAGGATGTGTTCCTGCACTCCTCCGTACTGCAGCGCGCCGGCCGTGCCGATGTGCAGCAGGGCGAGAAGGTCGCGCTCGATGTGCGCGACGGCCAGCGCGGCCGGCAGGCGGTCAGCCTCAAGGAATAAGATCCTCGCGCTTCGGCGCGGCAGGGGTTGGAAGGGGTCCTGGCCGGAAGGCTGGGGCCCCTTTCTCGTTTCAGGCTGGCGCGGGCCGCGGCGCCCCTGGCCGGCGGGGCAGGGCGGCCAGCATCTGGATCGTGCCTGCCACCACGCCCATCCCGACCCCGAGCTGCCAGGCAAGGTCGTAGGAGCCGAGCCGGTCGAAGATCAGCCCGCCGCCGAAGGCGCCGAGGAAGCTGCCGACCTGGTGGCTGGTGAAAGCAAGGCCCTGCACCATCGCCTGCCAGCGCAGCCCGAACATCTCCGCCGTCATGCCGCCGACCAGCGGCGCCACGCCAAGCCAGAGGAAGCCCATGATGGAGGCGAAGACGAGCGTACTGCCCGGCGTCGGCGGCACGGCGAAATACCAGGCGAGCACGAGCGAGCGCGTCAGGTAGATGCCGCCCAGCAGGGCCGGCTTCGACCACCGCCCCCCGGCCCAGCCGAAGAACAGGCTGCCCAGCACGTTGAAGCCGCCGATCGCCGCCAGTGCCTGGGCCGCCAGCATCGGGTCCATGCCGCAGAGCTGCAGGTAGGAGGGCAGGTGGGTGGTGAGGAAGACGAGCTGCAGGCCGCAGATGAAATAGGCCCCCGACATCACCAGGAAGGGTCCGTGCCGCATGGCGAGGCCAAAGGCGGCGCCGGCGGTGGTGGCATCGTCTCGCGCCGGGGGCAGCGCCACCTTGTCGACGCGCCCGGCCGACCAGGCGGCGGGCAGCATGGCGAGGCCGAGCAGGAAGAAACCGGCCACGCCGATCCGCCAGCCATAGCCTGCCGAGAGATACTGCCCGATCGGCGCCGCGATCAGCGCCCCGAGCGAGCCAGCGGCCGAGACGATGCCGAGCACCGTGCTGCGCATCGCCGCCGGTACGGGCCGCGAGGCGACCGATAGCGCCATGCCCGAGGCCGTGCAGGCCAGCGCCAGGCCGATCAGCACACCGGCGCCGAGTGTCACCTCCAGCGCAGACTGGGCGAGGCCCAGCAGGACCAGCCCGGCGAGATAGGAGAGCACGCCAACCACCAGCACGGGACGGAAGCCATAGCGTCCTGCGATGGCGCCGGCGAAGGGCTGCAGGAAGCCCCAGGCCAGATTCTGCACCGCGACCGCGAGGGTGAATTGCGACACGGCGATCCCGAGATCCTGCACCGCCGGCTGCATGAAGAGGCCAAGGCTCTGGCGGAGCCCCATGGCGAGGCTCAGCATCACCGAGGCACCGATCAGGATCGGCGCGACCGGCCTGAGGCTGCGGAGGTCCGCCATCGTCTTGCCCGTTCCCCGAGATCTGCCATGTCAGCAGACCTCCGGATGGAGCCGAGGTCTACCCAATACTGGCCCCGGCCCGATGAGCGGGGGACATGCGAGCCATGCGGGACGCGCCTTGCTCGCCTCAGCGCGGCAGCGTTGCCAGCGCCTGCTCCAGATCGGCGATGAGGTCGGACGGTTCCTCGAGGCCGATATGCAGCCGGGCCATCGGCCCACCGAAACTGCCAGTGCCGGCCGATCGGGTGATGAAGCCGGTGGTCGGGATGGCGAGGCTCTCGAAGCCGCCCCAGCTCGCGCCGATGCCGAACAGGGCGAGGCTGTCGATGAGCCGCATCACATCCTCCATCGCATAGCGCGGCTGGAAGACGACGCCGAAGAGCGAGCAGGCGCCGGTGAAGTCGCGCTTCCACAGGGCGTGCTGCGGATGGCTCGGCAGGGCCGGATGCATCACCTGCTTTACCTCCGGCCGTCCCTCTAGCCAGCGGGCGACCTCGATTCCGCTCGCCTCCTGGCGCTTCAGGCGCACCGCCATGGTGCGGACGCCGCGCAGCGCCAGCCACACATCATCCGGCGAGGCATATTGGCCGAGCAGCGAGCCGGCGGTGCGCACCGCCTGCCAGTCCGCCTCGTCATTCACCGTGACGCTGCCGAGCAGCACGTCGGAATGCCCGCCGACATACTTGGTCAGCGCCTGGATCGAGACATCGACGCCATGTTGGAAGGGCATGAAGTGATGGATGCCCCAGGTATTGTCCATCAGCACCTTCACCCCGCGCGCATGGGCGGCGCGGGCGATGGCCGGGATGTCCTGCACCTCGAAGGTGTGGCTGCCCGGGCTCTCGGTGTAGAAGACGCGGGTGTTGGGGCGGATGAGGGCGGCGGCGGCGGCCTCGTCCACGGTCGGGTCGTAATAGGTGGTCTCGATCCCCCAGCCCTTCAGCAGCCCCTCGCAGATGTTGCGTGCCGGGCCATAGGCACTGTCCGGCATCAGGCAGTGGTCGCCCGCCTTCAGATAGGCGAGCAGGGGCACGGCGACCGCCGCGAGGCCGGTGCCGACGACGAGGCATCGCGTGCCGCCCTCGATCTCGGCGATGACATCCTCGAAGGCGTAATGCGTCGGGCCGCCCTGCGTCCCGTAGGTCATGTACTGCTCGAATCGGTGCTTGGCGCCCTCGCGCCGCGCCTCGCAATTCGGGAAGAGCACGGTCGAGCCGCGATGTACGGGCGGGTTGACGAAACCATGCACATGCGTGCCCGCCCGGCCGGCATGGCTGAGGCGGGTGGCGAAGCCCTGCTTCTTCGTCGTGGGGATGGAATCGTCCGGCATCAGCCATGCACCTTCGGGGTCTCGGGCCGGCCGGCCCATTCGGTCCAGGAGCCGTCATAGACGGCGGGTTCGGGGAAGCCGGCCTGCACCAGGCCGAGCGAGAGGATGCAGGCGGTGACGCCGGTGCCGCAGGAGGTGACCACCGGCCGCTCCATGGTGACGCCCGCCGCCGTGAAGCGGTCGCGCAAAGCGGCCGGGTCCAGCATGGTCTGGTCGGGCCTCAGCAGCTCCGAATAGGGGACATTGGCTGCACCCGGCATGTGGCCCGAAGGCAGGCCAGGACGAGGCTCCGCCGCCGTGCCGTCGAAGCGGCCCTTGCTGCGGGCATCGAGAATGAGCGCCCCGCCGCCGCCTTGGCGCACGATGCGCTTCACATCGCCGATGCCGCGTACGAGCTCCGCCTGGAAATCGGCGGTGAACTGCGCGGGGTCTCGGCCCGGGGGCGGGCCTGCTTCGGTCGGCCGGCCTTCCTTCAGCCATTTCGGCAACCCGCCATCCAGCACCGCCGCCTGATGGTGGCCGAATAGCCGCATCAGCCACCACCCGCGTGCCGCCGAGGCGAGGCCCTTCTGGTCATAGAAGACGAGCCGCGCGCCGTTGGAGACGCCGAGCAGCCCCATCAGCTTCTCGAAGCGCGCCGCGGTCGGGATCATGTGCGGCAGGGTCGCCTCGGGATCGGCGATCAGGTCGATGTCGAAGTAGTCGGCACCGGGCACATGCGCCTCGGCGTACTTGGCCTTGCCGTCATGCGGCTCGTTGGGGAGGTATTTGGTGGTGTCGAAGACCATCAGGTCCGGCTTGCCGAGTTCGGCGGCCAGCCATTCGGTCGAGACCAGATTCTCCATGGCGCCTACTCCCCTTGCAGAACCAGGTAGACCCGGCGGTTCTGCTTGCCCTTGTTCTCGAGCTTCGTCACCTCGACGCGGCCGATCTCGCCGGTGCGGCGCACATGCGTGCCGCCGCAGGGCTGCAGGTCGACCGGCGCCTCCTCCGGCCCGATGCGCACCAGCCGGATGCGCCCGGCGCCACGTGGCGGCTGGACGGACAGGGTGCGGACCAGGGACGGGTTGGCATCCAGCTCCGCCTCGCTGATCCAGCGCTCACCGACAGGGTGGTCCGCCTCGATCAGCGCATTCAGCGCCTCGGTCAGCGACTCCCTGGTGGGCGGCGCGGCGAGGTCGAAATCGAGGCGTGAGCGGTCCGCGCCGATCTGCCCGCCAGTGACGCCGGCGCCGGGGATCAGGCTGCACAGCAGGTGCAGGGCGGTGTGCATCCGCATGTGCCGGTGGCGCGGCGCCCAATCGAGCACCGCCGTGACGGTGGCGCCCACCGGCGGCAGCGCCGCGCCCTCGGCGGGGAGATGGAGAACGCTGTCCTCCGGCCCCTTCACCGCCTTCGTCACGGCCATCTCGCCGCCCTCCCAACGAAGCCATCCGGCATCGCCGGGCTGGCCGCCGGCCTGGGCGTAGAAAGGCGAGCGGTCGAGCATCACACCCTCCGGCCCCGCCGCCAGGACCGTGGCGGTGGCTTCGGTCCGGTAGGCATCGTCGCGGTAGAGGAGTTCTGTCGGCATCAGGCCCATTCCTGGCGCAGCCGGGCGCGATGATGGCGGAGCCACCACAGGCAGAGCCCGGCGGTCGCGTTCTCGATGCGGTGCTGGTCGAGCAGGGCGAAGGCCTCCTCGGCCGGCAGGACCAGCACGCGGATATCCTCGCCCTCATGAACGAGGCCATGGGTGCCCGTGGCCGCGGCCTCGGGCAGGGTGACGCGGGCGGCGTAGAGGAACATGACCTCGTCGCAGCCCCCCTGCATCAGCATGGTGCGGCTGATGACTTCCATCCGCTCAGGGCGGAGGCCCGTCTCCTCCTCCAGCTCCCGCCATGCCGCCGCCTCCGGATCTTCGCCCAGCTCAAGCAGCCCGGCGGGACATTCGGTCATGATGCCGGGGAAGCCGGCGGCCAGTGCAGGAAGACGGAATTGCTCGATCAGCACCACGGCGTCCGCTGCGGGATCGTAGGGCAAAACGGCGACGCCGCGGCCACGGCGCCAGAGCTCCCAGGTCAGCTCCGCGGAACGGGCGCCGTCGAAGCGCTGATAGGTGAAGCGCACTCGCTGCACGGGGAAGCGGCCATCCCAGACGACCTCATCCGCCTGCACATCGAGTCCGGGATGCGCCGGGATGGGCGGCGCCTTGGGTGATCTGGCTTTCATGCGCCGGTGACCCTACCCTTGGCGGGAAACGCCGTCCATGGACACCCAGACCGAAACCCACCCCCCGCCAGACCGGACCGAGGCCGCCCCGGAGCTTGCCGCGCGTCAGCGGCGCGCGGTGATCGGCGTGCTTGCCGCAGCCGCCGTCTTCTCAATCGCCGGGGCCCTGGTGAAGGGAATGGGTGGGGCGCTGCCGCTGGCGCAGGTGGTGCTGTGCCGTAATCTTTTCGCCATCCCGGCGCTGCTGCCCCTGCTCTGGCAGGCTGGTGGCCTCGCTGCGCTACGAACGCGGAACCCGGCGCTTCATGCCGCCCGCATGTTGAGCGGGCTGGGCGGCATGGCGGGCGCCTTCTATGGCTATGCGGTGCTGCCGCTGGCCCTGGTGACGGCGCTCGGCTTCACCATGCCGCTCTTCCTCACGCTGCTCTCGATCCCATTGCTCGGCGAGCGCGTCGGGCCGCGGCGCGGGCTGGCGGTATTGGTGGGCTTCGGCGGCGTGCTGCTGGTCGCGCTGCCGGGCGGCGGGGGCGGGGCGACCCATGGGACGGGGATGCTGGCGGTGCTTGGCGGTGCCGTATGCTGGGCGTTGTCGATGATCACCATCCGCCGCATGGGGCATGCCGGGGAGAGCAATGCGGCCATCGTGCTGTGGTTTGCCCTCGGTGCGACGCTGGTGTCGGCCATCGTCGCCCTTCCGGTCTGGGTGGCGCCGAGCCCGTTGCAATGGGCGATGCTGATCGGCACCGGGCTGCTTTCCGCCCTGGCGCAGGTGATGATGACCGAAGCCTATCGGCGCGGCGAGGCGACGCTGCTCGCGCCTTTCGAATACTCCGCCATCCTCTGGACGACGCTGATGGGGGGGCTGGTCTGGAGCGAATTGCCGGATGGGTGGGACGCCGCCGGCATCGCCGTATTGGTGGCGAGCGGGCTTTATATCTGGCGGCGCGAGGTGGTGCTGGGGCTGCGGCGTTAGCACCGGCTCAGCCGGCCGGGGCAGCAACCTTGTCCGGCACCGGCTTGCGGCCCTCGCCGCGCCCGTGCCGGCGGTAATGTTCGCGTCCGGATGGGATCAACTCCGCCTGGATCGCGGCGCGCACATCCGGATAGCGCTCAAGGTACCAGGCCTCGTCGAACTCGAATTCCTCCTCCGGTTCGGAGGTTTCCTCCTCCGGCTCCTGCACCACGAGGCGACCGGTTTCGGCGCGCAGGCGGAGGAGCTGGATCTGCAGCATCATCACGGCTTCCAGCGCGTGATTCCTTGCGTTTTCCGCCTCGTTGCGTACCGTGGTGAGGCTGGCGAGTTCGGCGCCGAGCGTGTCCCGCTCAAGGCGCAGGCTGGCGGCCTCCGCCTCGGCCTCTGTCTTGGAGTGGCGAGCGGCATCCCGCTCAGTGCGGAGTGTGACGATATCCTGCTCGGCCTTGGCGCGGGCGGTCTCGGCCGCCTGGCGGGCGGCGGCTTCGCTGGCCTGGGCTGCTTCGACCTGGGCGAGGGTCTCTGCAGCGCGGGTTTCGGCAGCGGTGCGGGCCGCCTCGCTCGCCTGGTAGGCCTTCCGCACGGTGTCACGCTCAGCGCGTACCCGGAGGGCGGCGGTGCGCAATTCGTTGAAGCGGGATTCGGCGGTCTTTCGGCCGGCTTCGGCCGCCTCGCGGGCAGCGAGGTGCTCGGCCCATTCGGCCTTGAGTGTGGCGACCTCGGCTTCCGCCTGAGCGGCACGGGCTTCGGCCGCCTCCAGGGCCATCTGATGCTGGGACCAATCGGCGCGCATGGTGGCGGCCTCATCGGCCGCCTGGGCGGCGGCGGCGACGGCGGCGTCACGGGCGGCCGCATGGGCATCCCACTCGGCGCGCAGCCGCGCTGCTTCGGCCAGGGCCGCATCGGCATGACGCTGAACCAGCACGCGCTCATATTCCGCCCGGCCGACCTGGGCGAAGACCCGTTCGTACTCGGCGCGATAGCTGTCGCGCTCCGCCTCGATCTGCCGCCTGGCCGGTTTCAGTACCCGTTCGAGCATCGATCCCGTCCTGTTCATCCGCCTTGGGGCCGGATGCCGGCTGCCATCAGCCGGAGGCTGGCTGCCATGGCCCCGAGCACGGCGGCGCCCTGACGCAGGCGGCGCCGGCGCAGCGGATTCCAGCTGGCCCGGCGCTGCATGGTGCGGCGCTCCGCGGCGGCATCGCATTGCGTGGCAGCGGATTCCAGGGCGGCGAGGTAGCCCTGGGCGAAATCCTGGTCCTGCCTGGGCGGGGAGGTGGCCAGCCACCGGCCCTCCAGCCAAGTGTCGAGGCCGGCCCCGAGTGTGGCCGGCAGGTCCGTACCCTGGGCCCTTACCTCGGCCAGGGCCAAAGCGAGGGACCGCAGCAGCGCCAACTCCGCCGCGGGCGCTGCCTCGGCCAGATCCTGCTGCTCAGCCAAGGCCCCGAACCCCCTCCACCGCGAAGCGCCGCATCATGCCGGAGCAAGCTTGCCGGAATGCTGACCGCACTGCCGTCTTCTAGCGCCTGGATTGCATCTGTCAGCGGGAAAACGCCGGATCGGCGCGGCGCTGCGTCAAAGCGCTGGCGAACCAGTAGCGGGTGGTGCCCGGAGGCATGTCCGCAATGCGGCCGGCCTCCGCATGGCCCTGGCGGCGGTAGAATTCCGGCGCCTGGACGGCCAGGCATTGAGGTGGACGCCGAGGCAGCCGGGCTTCCGCGCCACGGCTTCGGTCTTGGCGAGCAGCCGGGTGCCTCGGTCCTGGCCTGCCAGGCCTCCGCGACCCGGAACTCATCGAGATGGAGCCAGCCCCAGGCGAGTTCGCATATTGCCTCGGCCGGCACCGCACCGGCAAGGTCCCGCGCCTGGATCCACCGCCGGTGCCGTGCAGGCGGCGATGGGCGGCGCGGCTATCGGCGGTGAGGCCGCGGCCGATCGCCTTGCGGTAGGCCGAGCGGAGGCCGGGCGCTGATCTCGAGCGTGAGGCTCACAGCGCCTTCTGGAACCAGATGCGGGCATGGCCCGGCGGCATGCCCTCCAGCCGGCCGAATTCAGCATAGCCATGGCGGGACCAGAAGCCCGGCGCCTGGAAGCTAAAGGTGTCCGTATAGGCATGGGTACAGCCGCGGGCCCGGGCGATGGCCTCGGCCCGTTCCAGCAACTGGCCGCCAAGCCCCTGGCCGCGCTGGTCGGAGGCCATCCAGAGCCAGTCGATGAAGAGCCAGTTCCAGTAGGTGAGGCCGAGCAGCCCGCCGCGTACCTCGCCCCCGGCATCGCGGGCGAGGACCGTCACCGGCTCCCGGTCATAGGGGCCGCCCATCTCCTGGTTATAGGCATGGAGGCCGCGCTGGATGGCGGCGACGGCCTCCATCTCCGGATAGTCGTCCTCGCTGATCTCGATGGCCGGCCGGCCAGTCCGCTCTGCCTCGCTCATCCGCCGAACCGCCCCCAGGCCGCAACAGCGACCGTCAGCAGGCCGAGCACCAGGTTCATGGTGATCAGCTGGCGGATGCGGTTGACCTGCAGCGCCGCGCCGGCGGCATCGCCCTTGCCGCGGGCCGCCCGGAACTCCCGCCATGGGCCGGTGACCACCGTGACGAACACGGCCGCCATCAGCAGCGAGGTGAAATGCATCAGGTGGATATGCCAGCCGGCGCCACGGAAGCCGCCATACCAGCCGAAGAGCAGCAGGTAGCCGGTCAGGAGCAGCACCGGCATGGCGTGCCAGACAAGAAGGAAGAAGCGCTTCAGCACAGCCTCGTGCAGGGCGAGCCGCTGTGGCGGCTCCAGCACCGCAAGGGCCGGGCGCAGCACCAGGATGGCGAAGACCATCCCCCCGACCCACAGCACAGCCCCCAGCACGTGGAGGGCGTAGAACAGGCTACCCAGCATCGATCATTCCTTGGAGATGGCGGTCACGGCTGCGGCCAGCGCCCGCAGCTCGGCCGCAGCCAGGCTCTTCGGCGCGGATTCCGTCACCGCGAGCCCGTCGAGGAAGGCGGTGACGAATTCCACGCGGTTGCCAAGGCCGCCCTCCAGCACCGGCACGCCGCGTTCGGCGAGCGCGGCCCGGATGCTTTCCTTCAGCCGCCCCTGCGCGGGAACGCGGTTCAGCACGGCGGTGACGCGGCGATGGGCCTCGACCGCCAGCTTCACCGTTGCCTCGCTGGCCCAGAAATCGGCAGGCGAGGGCTGCATCGGCATCAAAACCAGGTCGGCGGCGCGGATCAGCTGCTTCGCTTCGGTCTCGGCATGGGGTGGCGTGTCGACGATGACGAAGTCCTGGTCCCGGCGCAGCCGGTCGAGCGCGCCGGGGACGCGCCAGCCGGATGGGCTGTCGAAGCTGAGTGGCCGGGCACGAATACCCTGCTTCTGGCGCTCCTGGTGCCAGCGGACCAGGGATTGCTGCGGGTCGGTATCCAGCAGTGCCACCCGATGGCCCTCGGCCGCCAGCGCCGCCGCCAGGTTGGCCGCGACGGTCGACTTCCCCGCACCTCCCTTCTGCTGCGCCACCGCCACCACGAACGCCATGCCTGCCACCTCCCGTGCGAAGCGGGCAACCTAGCCCGGATCGGCGCGGAGGCCAGCATCGCCATGCGGGGACGGCCCGTTTAGCCTGTAATCCCTATGGGAGAATCGCCATGAACCAGCTTGACCTGAAGGGCCGGGTCGCGGCCATCACCGGTGGCGCGCGGGGCATCGGCCTCGCCATCGCCGAGCGGATGGTGGCGAGCGGCGGGCGCGTCGCGCTCTGGGATGTCGACCTCGTCGAGGCGGAGCGGCAGGCGGCCCGGCTCGGTGGCTTCGCGTCGCGGGTGGACGTGACCGATTTCGCGGCGATCGAGGCGGCGCTCGCGGCGACCGAGGCGGCGCTCGGGCCGCTCGACATCCTCGTCGCCAATGCCGGCATCACCGGGCCGAACGCGCCGGTCGAGAGCTACCCGGTCGATGCCTGGCGGCAGGTGATCGAGATCGACCTCACCGGCGTCTTCCTCTGCTGCCGGGCGGTGGTGCCGGGGATGCGGGCGCGGAATTACGGCCGGATTGTCAACATCGCCTCGGTCGCGGGCAAGGAGGGCAACCCGAACGCCGCGGCCTATTCGGCGGCGAAGGCGGGGGTGATCGGCCTGACCAAGTCGCTCGGCAAGGAGCTGGCGACGACGGGGGTGCGGGTGAATTGCGTGACCCCGGCGGCGGCGAAGACGGACATCTTCCAGCAGATGACCGAGGCGCAGATCGCCTACATGCTCAGCAAGATCCCGGCGAACCGCTTCGTCGAGGTCGAGGAGATCGCGGCGCTCGCCTGCTGGCTGGCGACCGAGGATTGCAGCTTCTCGACCGGCGCCGTCTTCGACGTGTCGGGCGGCCGGGCGACCTATTGAGGCCGGGCGCGGGGCGGCAGGGCCCGCCCCCGCTCCATGTCAGGCCGCCTCGCGGCGCAGGATGGCGAGGCCGCGCCGCAGCGCCTCGGCGATCCGCTCCGCCGGCATCGCACCGCTGAACAGCACATGGCCGTCGAGCGCAAAGGTCGGCACGCCCGACAGGCCCGCGCGGCGGAAGCCCGCATCCTCGGCACGGATCTCCTCGGCGCCTTCGCCGCTCCCGAGGAAGGCTGCGGCATCGGCGGCATCGAGCCCGGCTTCGCCGGCCAGTTCCGCCAGCACCGCCTGCTGGCCGGTATCCCGGCCTTGCTGGAAATAGGCGCGGAAGATCGCCTCCTGCACCGCGGATTGCAGGAGCAGGCTGCGCTCGCCGGCCCAGTGGATGAGGCGGTGCGCCTCCACGGTGTTCGGCGTGCGCCGCATCAGGTCGTGGCGGAATTCGAGGCCGGCGGCGCGGCCGGCCTCGGCCACCTGGGCGTCGAGCTCCCGCCCGCGCGCCTCGCTGCCGAATTTGGCGGCGCGGTAGCTGGCGCGCTCGACGCCCTCGGCCGGCATGTCCGGGTTGAGCTGGAAGGCCCGCCAATGGACCTCGAAGCGCTGCCCCTCGGCGGCGAGCATCTCAAGCGCCCCCTCGAGGTTGCGCTTGCCGATCCAGCACCAGGGGCAGATCACGTCGGAGACGACATCGATCCGGGCCGTCGGGGCCATCTCGCTTTGCTCCATCCTGTCTCTCCTCGCTCTCTGGGCTAGGTTGGCCTCGGGTGGTGCCGGCGCAAGCCCGGGCGGCTTTGCCGCTGGACGGCGAGCGTCGGCTCCGCTCATCTGCGCCGAAAGGGAGATCGCAGCGATGAAGGTTCAGAGTGTCCTCGCCACCATCGGCGGCACGCCGCATATCCGTCTGAACCGGCTCTTCAGCGCGGCGGAGGTCTGGATCAAGTCGGAGCGTGCCAATCCCGGCGGCTCGATCAAGGATCGAATCGCGCTCTCCATGGTCGAGGCGGCGGAGGCGGCGGGGCAGCTCAAGCCCGGCGGCACGATCGTCGAGCCGACCTCGGGCAATACCGGCATCGGCCTCGCCATGGTCGCGGCGGTGAAGGGCTACAAGCTGGTCCTCGTCATGCCGGACAGCATGTCGGTCGAGCGGCGGCGGCTCATGCTGGCCTATGGGGCGAGCTTCGAGCTGACGCCACGGGCCGGCGGCATGAAGGCCTCGATCGCCCGCGCACAGGAGATCGTCGCCGCCACGCCCGGCGCCTGGCTGGCGCAGCAATTCGAGAATCCGGCGAATCCGGAGGTGCATATGCGCACCACGGCCCAGGAGATCCTGGAGGATTTCCCGGAGGGGCTGGATGCCCTCATCACCGGTGTCGGCACTGGCGGGCACATCACCGGCTGCGCGCGGGTGCTGAAGGGGGCTTGGCCGGGTCTCAAGGTCTTCGCGGTGGAGCCGGCGGCCTCGCCGGTGATCTCCGGGGGCGAGCCCTCGCCGCATCCGATCCAGGGCATCGGCGCCGGCTTCATCCCGGCCAATCTCGAGACCGGGCTGCTGGACGGAGTCATCAAGGTGCAGGCCGATGACGCCAAGGAGTATGCGCGGCGCTCGGCGCGGGAGGAGGGTCTGCTGGTCGGCATTTCCTCAGGCGCAACGCTGGCCGCCATCGCGCAGAAGCTGCCGGAACTGCCGGCAAGCGCCCGGGTGCTCGGCTTCAACTACGATACCGGCGAACGCTATTTCTCGGTCGCGGACTTCCTGCCGGAGTAATACTCATGACTGACGAGAACCCGCTGCTGGTGACGCGCGAAGGCCCTGTGGTCCGCGCCATCATGAACCGCCCTGAGCGCCGCAACGCCCTCAGCACCGCCATGGGCGAGGCCTGGGACCGGCTGCTGGCCGAGCTTGCCACCGATCGCAGCGCCCGGGTGCTGGTGATCTCCGGCGCGGGTGGGCATTTCTGCGCCGGGCTCGACCTGACCGAGGTGGCTTCGGACGAGACGCCGGAGCAAAAGCTGGCACGGCAGCAGGCACGCAACCGCCGCACCGGCGCCCGCTTCGGCGACATCGCGGCGCTGCCGCAGGTGGTGATCGCCGCCATCGAGGGATCCTGCCATGCTGGCGGGCTTGGCTTCGCCTGCGCGGCGGATATCGCCCTGGCCTCCGCCACGTCGCGCTTCGCGGCACCCGAAGTGCGGCGCGGGCTGGTGCCGGCGCAGATCCTGCCCTGGCTCGTGCGTCGCGCCGGGCGCCCGGCCGCGACCCGGCTGGTGCTGGAAGCGGCGGTGATCGACGCCCTGGAGGCCGGGCGAATTGGCCTCGTGCATCAGGTGCTGGCCGATGCGACGGCGCTCGAGGCGCAGCTGCAGCGGACCATCGCCGCCGTGCTGGAGGGCGCACCGGGGGCGCTGGCCGAGACCAAGGGGCTGCTGTCTGCGCTTGGGCCGATCTCGCCCGACGGCTATGCCGAGGCAGGGGCGGCCGCCTTCGCCCGCACTGCGTCGAGCGAGGAGGCGGCCGAGGGCATCGCCGCCTTCAAGGCGAGACGGAAGCCCGTCTGGGCAGCTTGAGCTTTCCATATTTCGTTCACGGGTTGCATACTAAGGCTTGGTTCCAGCGTTTGAGGTTGAGGGAGAGGGACGCCTCTCCCTGGACCTGTGCACAAAATGTGGAACCACCATGGCTACAGGAACCACCGGTTCGGATACGCTGACCGCGACCGGCCCCAACGAGACCCTGGAGGGTCTTGGTGGCGATGACATCCTCTACGGTGGCAACACCGGCTTCGACCTCGTCATGGATGGCGGGTCCGGCAACGATACCTTCCATGTCACCGGCTTCCCGAGTACCGTCATCGGCGGAGAGGGGCAGGATGTCATCAGCCTGGCATTCCCCTACTTCATGAGTCGTGGTCTCAATGACGCGGTTGTCGTGCTGGATTTCGCTGCGGGCGCAGGCGGGGACAGGCTCGATCTCGGGCTCCTGCTGACTTCTGGCCTGCTCACCGGGTATGAGCGCTCGAACCCCTTCGGCGCCTCCGGCTACCTATGGCTACGCCAGGTCGGCGCCGACGCCGTCATCGAGCTGGACGCAGATGGCGGGGCGAATGACTTCGTCCCCATGGTCGTGCTGCGCGGGGTCGCAGCCTCGGCGCTGGTGGCGGCCAATCTCGGATTCGACCCGCATGGCGGCTCCGTCATGCCGCTGACGCTGAACGGCAGCGACGGGCCTGAAACGCTCACCGGCGATGCCGAGGACGACATAATCAGCGGCTTCGGGGGCGCCGACGTTCTCAAGGGGCTCGGCAGCAATGACCGCCTCGATGGCGGCAGCGGGAACGATTCCCTGCTCGGCGGCCCTGGTAACGATACGCTGCTTGGCGGCGACGGCGACGACAGCCTGAACGGTGAAGGCGGGCTGGATTCGCTGGACGGCGGGGCCGGCGCGGACTCGCTGCGGCACCTCACTGGCCGCGCGACATTGGATGGCGGTGACGGCAACGACACCATCGATGCCTTCGACAGCGCCACCATCCGGGGCGGGCTTGGTGACGATCAGATCGTCATGGCGGCCGGATCGCCCGAGATGCGCTTCGTCGTCGACGGAGGCGGCGGAAATGACAACATCTCCGCTGTCGATGCCGCTGCTGCGCAAGCGAGCCTGTCGGGTGGCATCGGCGACGACTCGATCGAATCCGGCGACAATGGCCGCTATGTGCTGTGGGGCGGTGCTGGCAATGACACGCTGAGCGGTGGCGCCGGCATCGATGTGATGGTGGTGGACCTGCCGCGGCACCTGCTGGCGCTCACGGCCAGCACCGGCGCGGGCGGCAGCGTGGTGTCGCCGACCGGCGTCGCCTACAGCCCGCTCTCGCTCTCGGGCAGCATCAGCCATGGCAGCGAGACGGACCGCTTCAGCGGCATCGAGAGCATCCACTTCGCCGATGGCCGCCTGGTCTTCGATGCCGGCGACCCGATCGGCCAGGTGACGCGCATGTACCTCGCCGCCCTCGGCCGCGCGCCCGACACGCTCGGGCTGAATGGCTGGTCGAGCTATGTCGAGAGCGGCCACTCCATCGCCGACCTCGCCGGAGCCTTCGTCAGCAGCGCCGAGTTCAACGCCCGCTATCCGGCGGTGAGCAACAGCGGCTTCGTCACCCTGCTCTACCAGAACACCCTCGGGCGCGAGCCCGATGCCGGCGGCCTCGCCGGCTGGACCAGCTACATGGACCAGGGCCACAGCCGGGTCGAGCTGCTGACCCTCTTCTCCGAGAGCGCCGAGCACTACAGCCGCACCGCCTCGCTCTGGACCAACGGCATCTGGGACATGGACGAGACCGGGGCGGCGGTGGCGCGGCTCTACTACGCCGCTCTCGGCCGGGCGCCGGATGCCGGCGGCTGGCAGGGCTGGACCGACTATGTGAAGGGCGGGCATTCGCTGTCGGAGCTGGCGGCGGCCTTCCCGGCCAGCGCCGAGTTCCAGGCGCGCTACCCGAGCGTCGACAATGCCGGTTATGTCCGGCTGCTCTACGAGAATACGCTGGGGCGGGAGCCGGACCAGGGCGGCTATGACGGCTGGCTCGGCTACATGAACCAGGGCCATAGCCGGGTCGAGCTACTGCAGCTCTTCGCCGACAGCCAGGAGTTCATCCACAGGACCCTGCCCCTCATCGACGGCGGAATCACCTTCGTTTAGGCTACAATCACGATTTCGAGATCCAATAATCGCGATATCGTGTATCCTATATGCGGCGAGCCTCCAGCGGGAGCCTCGAACTCCGCAGAAGGACCGCACCGCATGCGCGGCAACTCCCAGGGCCAGTGGCGCCTCGAAACCTATGCCCTCGCCATCGCCATGCTCTGGATGTTGGCACTGCAACTCATTTGCGTCGCCCTGTGGGATGGCGGCTGGCTGACGCGCCAGGCGGCGCTGGTGCATTGGTTGCTGGTCGGCGTACTCCCGCCGGCGCTCTCGCTGTGGCAGACGGAAACAGGCCCATCCAAGGCCTGAGAGTGTAGGTCACGCATCCGTGACGCAACTGGGGCCGCGAACTCTGCTTGTTGCGATCGCATGCCAGACCTTATCACCTTGCCGCCGCCGCCCCTCGTGCCCGGCCTGGGGCCGATTGCCGGCGCGGCACTTTTCCTCGATTTCGACGGGACGTTGGTTGAGATCGCACCGCGCCCGGATGCTGTCGTGGTGCCGGACCACTTGCCGGGTCTCCTGCACCGTCTGACTGAGGGGCTGGGTGGGGCCCTAGCGGTTGTGAGCGGCCGTGCGTTGTCCGACCTCGACCATTTCCTCCCGGTGCCGATCCCGAAAGCGGGGGATCATGGTGCCTCCCTGCGGCCGGATCCCCTGGCGCCGTCCGTCCTGCCTTCCCTCCCCAAGGTTCCCGCCGCCTGGCGCGCCGAAGCGGATGCTTTGGCCGAGCGCCACCCGGGGGCGCTGGTGGAGGACAAGGCGCATGGCTTCGTCATTCATTACCGCCAGGCTCCGGAGCTGGAGGATGCGGCGCGGGCGCTGCTTGCCGGCTTCGTCGCCGAGGACCCGGATGCTTTCGCCCTGCTCGAGGCCCGCATGGCCTGGGAGATCAGGCCCCGCGGCGCCTCCAAGGCCACAGCGGTGCGGGCACTGATGGCGGAGGCACCCTTTACCGGCCGGGTTCCGGTCTTTATCGGTGACGACGTGACCGATGAGGAAGGCATGGATGCCGCCCGTAGCTTCGGTGGCCAGGGTTGGCGGCTCGATGACATGTTCGGCACGCCCCAGGCGCTCCGCGAATGGCTGGCCGAGGCCGCGTCGAGCCGATGAGCCGCCTTGTCATCGTCGCCAACCGCGTTCCCAATCCGAAGGAACGCGGCGCCACCGCCGGCGGGCTGGCGGTGGCCCTGCAGGATGCCGTCACCCAGCGTGAGGCGATGTGGTTCGGCTGGTCTGGCCAGACCGCCGAGTCCACCGCCGAGCGGCCGACCGAGGTCGTGCAGGGCCGGCTGACCTATGCCACGCTCGATCTCGGGCGGCAGGACTACACCCGCTACTACCAGGGCTTCGCCAATGGCGTGCTCTGGCCGACGCTGCACTACCGGCTCGGTCTCGCCCGTTTCCAGCGCGAGGATTATGTCGGCTATCGCGGGGTGAATGCCGCCTTCGCCGCCGCGCTCGCCCCGCTGCTGCGGCCCGACGACCTGGTCTGGACCCATGACTTCCACCTGTTCCCCTTCGGGCGGGAGTTGCGGCGGCTCGGCTGTACCCAGCGGCAGGGCTTCTTCCTCCATGTGCCTTTTCCGCCCTATGGTCTGTTCCTTGCCCTGCCGCGGGCGGAGGAATTGCTGGCCGACCTCGCCGCCTATGACGTGATCGGTGTCCAGACCGAGGATGATGCCATCAATCTCCGCCATGCCCTGGAGGCGGTAGGGCAGGGGGAGGCCGCCGCGCGGGTCGCCGCCTTCCCGGTTGGGATCGATGCCGATGCCTTCCGTCGCCTCGCCGAGCGCGCCCTGACCCGGGCCGAGACGCGCCGCTTCCACCAGAGCCTGGTCGGGCGCGCCCTGGTGATGGGTGTGGACCGGCTGGACTACACCAAGGGCCTGCCGCAGCGCTTCGCCGGCTATGCCCAGCTCCTGGCGCGCTTCACCGCGCATCGGGGGCGCGCGACCTATCTCCAGGTCACACCCGTCTCACGCGGCGACGTGGCGCAGTATCGCAGCCTGCGGCGGGAGCTCGACGAATGGGCCGGCCGGATCAACGGCCAATATGCTGAGCCGGATTGGGTGCCGCTCCGCTACATGACGCGGCCGGTGCAACGGCCGGTGCTGGCGGGCTTCATGCGCCTTGCACGGGTTGGTCTCGTGACACCGTTGCGGGATGGGATGAATCTGGTCGCCAAGGAATATGTCGCGGCGCAGGATCCGGCCGATCCTGGTGTACTGGTGCTGTCCCGCTTCGCTGGCGCATCGCCCGCCATGCCCGGGTCGGTGCTGGTCAATCCGCTCGACCCGGATGAGATCGCCGAGAGCCTCGACGCGGCACTCAGCATGCCGCGTGAGGAGCGGGTGGCACGCTGGCAGGCGAATCATGACGCGGTCTGGGGTGCCAGCGCACGCGCCTGGAGCCGGTCCTTCCTGTCAGCCCTCGAGGGCTGACAGGCCCATCTCAGCTCAGCGGTACCGCGACCTGGGTCCTGTAGGGCGTGCGTTCGCGCAGCCGGTCGTACCAGCGCCGCAGGCGGGGGAGTTCCGGACGCTCGATCGGCAGGTGGTACCAGCGGTGCAGGAAGCCGCCGAGGGCGATGTCGGCGAGGCCGAAGGCGCCCGCGATATGCTCCCGTTCCTCCAGCGCGGCATCCGCGATGCGCCAGAGCCGCGCCGTCGCCTCCTGGGCCTGGGCCGCCGCCGCTAGGTCGCGCTCCGCCTCCGGGGTGCGGATATAGGTCCAGAAGATGATGCGCATGGGCTCGTTCATCGAGGCGAGCGTCCAATCCATCCAGCGCTCGGCATCGGCGCGGGCCTCCGGCGCTTCCGGGTAGAAGGCATTGCCGCCCGGCTGTGTCCGGCAGAGGTAGCGGAGGATGGCGTGGCTTTCCCAGAGGGTATAGCCGTGCGGCATCACCAGGGTCGGTACGGTCGCATTGGGGTTCATCGCCGCGTAATCCGCATCCCGCGTGCGGCCGAAGGCACCACCGGCATCGATCCGGTGATAGGGGATGGTCAGCTCGTCCAGCAGCCAGAGCACCTTCATCACATTGACCGAATTGGCCCGGCCCCAGACGGTGATCGGTGGATGGTTCATGGCAATGGTACCGCGAAAGATGTGGCGAGGCGCCGGCGGAGCCTATGGCGGGGATCGTGCCGGGTCCAGTTGCGCCGGAGGCCGTGCGGCGCGACACAGGCGGCATGATCGCCATGCTGTTCCTGGCTGCCGCCGCTGCCGGCGCGCCGCTCTTCGCCCGCGCCAGCGAGGACCTCTGGGGCATCGCCCCCTGCGAGTTGTGCCTCTGGCAACGGACACCCTATTGGGTGGCGGCGGCCCTGGCGCTCGCCGCGGCCCTCCTGCCGCGCGCCAGGCGGCCGCTGGCGGGCCTGGCGATCCTTGCCGTGCTCGTCTCCGGCGCCATCGCCGGCTTCCATATCGGGGTGGAGCAGGGCTGGTGGCCCTCGCCCCTGCCGGGCTGCCAGGCGCCGCGCTCGGCCGGTGGGGCGAGCGTCGATGACCTGATGCGTTCGCTCAACGCGGCCCCGTCCAAGCCCTGCGACGCGCCGACCTACCTCATTCCCGGCCTGCCGGTCTCGATGGCGGCGATGAACCTGCTCTATGCGCTTGGCCTTTCGGCCCTGGCGGCCATCTGGATACGAAGAGGAGCACGCCGATGACGAAGACCGACCGACGGATGATCGCCGAGACCATCCGGGTGGACCATGCCGGGGAATACGGGGCGAAGCGGATCTACCAGGGCCAGCTCGCCGTCTTGCGCGGGACGAAATGGGAGGGGCTGATCCGCCACATGCAGGAGCAGGAGCAGGTGCATCTCGACACCTTCTCCCGCCTCATCGCGGAGCGCCGGGTGCGGCCGACGGCGCTGCTGCCGGTCTGGCATGTCGCCGGCTTCGCCCTTGGCGCGGCCACCGCGATGCTCGGCCACCGCGCCGCCATGGCCTGCACCGTTGCGGTGGAGGAGGCGATCGACGAACATTACCAGGCGCAGGAGGCCGCGCTCGGCGAGGACGAGGAGGCGCTGCGCGCCCATATCGTGCAATTCCGGGCCGAGGAGCTGGAGCACCGCGATATCGGCCTCGAGCATGAGGCGGAGCAGGCCCCCGCCTACCGGCTGCTGAGCGCCGCCATCAAGGCGGGCTGCAAGGTGGCGATCAAGGTGAGCGAGAAGATCTGATGGACCTGCCCCTGCCCGAAGCCGACGCCGCCACCACTGCCGCGGTGAAGGACTGGCTGGGGCGGTTCGCTGCCTGCGTGCGGGAGGTGGACTACGCCGCTGCCTACCCCTTCTGGCACGACGCCATCGTCATCTTCGGCACCTATCAGGAGCTGGTGCGGAGCCGGCAGGCCTGGACCGACACGCAATGGAGCAATGTCTGGCCCCGTACGGAGGGCTTCGCCTTCGACCTGGCGAACACGCTGGTGCTGGCCTCGCCGGACGGCGCCATGGCGGTGGCGGTCACCCCCTGGGACAGCACCGGTTTCCACCCGGACGGCACGCCCTTCCCCCGGCCGGGGCGGGCGACCATCGTGCTGGCCCGGCAGCCGGATGGCCGCTGGGTCGGCGTGCACAGCCATATGTCGCTGCAGCGCGGCGTGCCGCAGGACAGCCATGGCCAACGTGCGGTGAAAGCCCGGTAGGAGCCCACCCCGCCTGGACCGGGCGGCGGTTCGGCGCGAGCATGGCGGCCCGTCCGGAGAATCGCCGCCTTGTCCGATGCCCCACCGCCCACAGTCGTCCCCGGCCGTTCCGCCCTCTTCATGGGTTATCTCAAGATCGGCCTGTTCGGCTTCGGCGGGGTGGCGGCCTGGGCCCGGCGCGTCATCGTCGAGGAGCGCCACTGGCTGACCGAGCGGGACTATGCCGAGGTGCTCGGCCTCGGGCAGGTGCTGCCGGGCCCCAATGTCGGCAATGCGGCGGTGATGATCGGGCGGCGCTTCCACGGCCTTGCCGGGGCGCTGCTGGCGACCGGCGGGCTTTACTGCGCGCCCTTCATCATCCTGGTGATGCTCTGCCTGTTCTATGACCGCTACGGGCAATTGCCGGCCGTCGCGCCGGTGATGGCGGGCATCGCCGCCGGGGCGGCGGGGATGGTGATCGGCACGGCCTTCAAGATGACCGGCAAGCTGAAGCTGCGGCCGGAGGCGGTGGCGATCCTGTTGCTGGCCACCCTGGGCGCCGCCTGGCTCGGCCTGCCCCTGCCGGTCATCGTGTTGATCCTGGCGCCGGTTTCCATAGCCCTGTCGCTCTGGCGGGCCGGGCTGCTCGGCGGAGTTCCGGCACGGTGATCCTCCAGGTTCTCCTCACCTTTTCGGTCCTGTCCCTGGTGGCGATCGGCGGCGCCAATGCGGTGCTGCCGGAGATGCACCGGCAGCTCGTCGAGCTGCATGGCTGGCTGGACGATGCGACCTTCTCCCAGCTCTACGCGCTGGCCCAGGCGGCGCCAGGGCCGAACATCCTGGTGGCCAGCGTCATGGGCTGGCGCATTGCCGGCGCCGGCGGCATGGCGGCGGCGACCTTCGGCATGCTGGTGCCGGCGGCGGTGCTTGCCTGGTTCGTGGCCGGGCTGATGCACCGGCTGCGCGGCGCGCCCTGGCTGAAGCCGGCTCAGGGTGGGCTGGTACCGGTGGCGATCGGGCTGATCCTGGCCGCCGGCATCACCATGGCGGAGGCGGCGCACAGCCATGGGGTGATGCCGCTGATCGTGGTGGCGATCTCGACCCTTGTCGTCTGGCGGACAGATTTCAGCCCGCTCTGGGTTTTGGCCGGGGGCGGGGTTTTGGGAGCGGTCTTCCTCAGCTGACCTGCCGACTTGGTCACCGCTTGGCGCGGGCGATCAGCCGGTCATAGATGGCGCAGGTCTGGTCGCTGGCCGGCCGGCCCATGGTGGTGGTCATCTCCTCGCTGATCTTGTGTGCCTCCGCCGCATTCCGCTGCATCAGGGGCATCAGCAGGTTGGTGAGCTGAATGGTCTTGGCCTCCATGATCTGGTCGGTGCAGGCGGCCTGGGCTGCCGGTGCGAGGGTGAGGCCGGCGAGCAGAAGGGTGGCGGCGAATGCGCGATGGTGCACGGGTGATCGGGCTCCGGTTCCGGCCGCGGGACCTTGCGGCCGGCGCCAGGTTTGGCCGGCTTCAGTTAAGGTCCCGCTAAACTCCCGGCTCAGAAACTCATCCGCACGCCCATATAGAGGCTCCGCCCCTCGCCGGGGTAAAAGACCGCCGTATTGGCCCCTTCGGCCCGGGCGTTCTGGATGGTGCCGAGATCGCTGACGAACCGCTTGTTCGTCAGGTTTCGCACGTCGAGGAAAACGAAGAGGTTCGGCGCGACCCGCACCCCTGCCTCGAGCCCAAGCTTGAAATACCGGTTGGCCCGCAGGGTATTGGCGTAATCCGCCCAGGCGCCCTCCGGCACCCAGTCGAGCACCGGCGAGACGAAGCCACGGCCCTCCGGTGCGGCATAGGTGAGCGTGGTGCGAAGCACATGTGGCGGCAGGCCGGCAATTCGGTTGTTGCCATATTGCCGGTCGCTGCGGAAGCGGAAGTCGTTCCAGGTCCAGCTCTGCCGCAGGGTGATGCGGTCGCCGGCGGCCAGGGCGCCCCGGGCGAGGTCGAGATGGCCAGCGAACTCCACCCCCTGGTTCACCGTGGCGCCGGCATTGAAGGTGCTCGCCGGGATGCTCGGGTCGACCGTGAATTGCAGCAACTGGCCGCGGATGGTGGATCGGAACAGCGTCAGGTCCCACCCATGGCCCTCGTAGCGGCCGCGGGTGCCGGCCTCCACCGTCCAGGCGCGCTGCGCCTGGAGCGGCACCCAGAAGGGCCGGTTGTTCACTGTCTGCAGTTGGTCGGAGAAATCCGGCACGTCCTGGCTGCGGGTGATGTTGGCGAAGACCTGCACCTGTGGCCGCGGCTGCCAGAGGATGCCCAGCTTCGGGTTCAGCCCCTCATAGGCGCGGCCGAAGCGTTGCCCGGTGAGGCGATTCTCGTAATCCCGCTCGTTGCGCAGCGCCTTGGCGCCGGTAACGAGGGCGAGGCCTGGCAGGAGCCAGAGCCGGTTCTCGGCAAAGACCTCGTAATTCTGCGCCCGCTGCACGCCATTCGCCGTCAGTGCCCCGCGCGAGCCCCGGAGATTGACATACTGCAAGGCGTCATTGGTGCCGGCGAAATACCGGCCGCCAAGCACCAGCTCGCCCTGCAGGCCGGCGATCTCGTAGCGCTGCGTCCAGCGCGGCGCGATGCCCCAGGTCAGCCCATCCTGATCGATCGCCTGGAAGATCGGGTGGTAGAGCTGCTTGTGGGTGATCCAGCTATCCACATCGACCTGCCCCGCATCGAGCCGGATGGTGGTGCGGTTGGCGAAGCGCTCGGCCCAGACGTTGCGCGCCTGGTTGCCGCTGAGAGCGGCGGCGGCGGCCTGCGGCCGGTTCAGCGCATCGGCGAGGGTCAGTGAGCCTGGGAGCTGCTGCCGGACGATATAGGCACCCGCATAGAAGCGTGTTTCCACCCGGTCGTTCAGCCGGTAGCCGAGATTGGCATTGAACTGCTCATACTGGCTGCGGCTGTGCTGCCGCCAGCCATCGGAATGGGTGACGCTGCCGGCCGCCAGCGCATCCCACTCGCCGAAAGCCGCCGAGACCTGGCCGGAGAGGCGCCCGGTGCCATAGGTGCCGCCCTCGATGCGGAGGGAGTTGGCTTCGGTCACCGTATGGGCGGTCGGGGTGATGAAATTGATGGCGCCACCGAGAGTGGAGCTCCCGAAGGTCAGCGCATTGCCGCCGGGATAGACGGCGGCGGCGCGCACCGCGCTCGGGTCGATCTGGTAGAAGTCGCCGCTGCCATCGGCGAGGTTCACCGGCACGCCATCCTGCAGCACCTCGACTCCCCGGAGGTGGAAGCCGCGGGCGATGCCGGAGCCGCGGATCGAGAGCCGCAATTCCTGCCCATAGCGGCTCTGGACGAAAACGCCCGGCGTATCGGCCAGCATGTCGCGCAGGGTGAAGGCGTAGCGGTTGGCGAACGCCTCCCCATCGACGAAGTGCGTGGCGGCGGGGCTGCGCTCCAGCGCCTCGCGCTGTTCGCTGACGGAGGGGGCGGTGAGGGAGCCCGGCGCCTGGCCGGTGATGACGAGGTCGGGCAGGGTAACCTGGCCGAAGGCCGGTACGGCGATGACGGCGAGCAACAGGGCGCGCCGCGTGACGCGCGAAAGCGTGGACATGATGGGTGAACTCCTGACGAGAGCGAAGGGACGCTGACGTCAGGCGCGGGGCGGGGCTCTGGGCTGCTGGGGTGGCGCGCGTGCCGGGGCAGGGGGCATGCCCGCCTTGGGCGGCACCAATAGGGGCGCATAGGCGACTCGCAGGGCCGGCAGCAGCGGCTCCGGCGGCACCGGCGCGGCGCCGCCAGGACAGAGCGGGCAGCTGTCATGGGCCGCCATATCCGGCGACAGGGGCTGTCCCTCGGCGTCGAAATGCAGCACGCGGATGCCATCCGCGGTGCAGATCTCGATGCCCTCACCGGCACCGAGCGCCGCCAGGCAATGCGCGAAGGCGCCACCCCACTGCAGGATGAGCAGCAGGGCGAGCACCACCGTCAGCAGGGGCGAGCGCCGGACCATCCTGCCCCTTTGCCGCAGGATGTCCCTTCTGTCACCCCGCTGCGAGGCTGAAGACCTGGATCCGCACCGCCTCCTGCGCCGGCCGCAGCGGTTGCAGCGTGCCGATTAGGACCAGCCTGTTCAGCCAGCCATGCGGCCCCTCGGGCGCGGTGACCTCGAGGGTGGAGAAGCGGTAGGGCCCGCCCTCCTGCAGGGGGTCGATCAGCACCCGGTTGTGGACCGTCAGCACGGCTCCATCCGCCGCCTCCATCTCATAGAGGGCATCAAGGCGGAGGATGCCATCGCGGCGGAGCAATTGGCGGTCGGCACCGCCGGGCAGGACCCGGCCACGGAGGCGTGGCCCCTCGAAGCGTCCACCGAGGATGGGGACGATGCGCCGCTCGCCGAGCGGCCCCTCGCCGAGCAGCGCGGTGGGGGCGATGTCGACCACAGCCTCATAGACGAAGTCCAGGCGGGGCGGGGGCGGCGTCTCGATCATGATCCGTGCTTCGGCTCAGGCATAGGGCAGGCCGACATAGGTTTCGGCCAGGGCCGTGGCGGCGGCGCGGGAGGTGGTGACATGCTCCAATTCGGCCAGCTGGCGGCGCTCGTCGAATTCGCTGGCGCCCTCGAAGCGGTGCAGCATGGAGGTCATCCACCAGGAGAAATGCTGCGCCCGCCAGACCCGGCGCAGAGCCGTCGCGGTATAGGCCTCGAGCGCCGTCATATCACCACCTGCGAAGAATGCGCCGAGCGCGCGGTCGAGGTGCCAGACATCGCTGGCGGCAAGGTTCAGCCCCTTGGCTCCGGTGGGTGGTACGACATGCGCGGCATCGCCGGCGAGGAAGAGGCGGCCATGCTGCATCGGCTCGCAGACGAAGCTGCGCATCGGTACGATGGTCTTCTGGAAGATGCGGCCCTCCTTCAGCCGGAAGCCATCCTCGCCCGCAAGGCGCGCCTGCAGCTCCGCCCAGATCCGGTCCTCGGACCAGTGCTCGACACGGTCATCAGGGTCGCATTGGAAGTACATGCGCTGCACCTCCGGCGTGCGGTTGCTGATGAGGGCGAAGCCGCGTGCGTGCCGCGCATAGATCAGCTCCGCCGAGGAGGGCGGCGCCTCGCAAAGAATGCCGAACCAGCCGAAGGGATAGATGCGGAGAAAATCCTTGCGCCGGTCTGCCGGGATGGCGGCGCGGCCTGCCCCGTAGGAGCCATCCGCGCCGACGATGATGTCGCATCGCAGCGTCTGCGCCAGGCCCGCCGCATCGGTGAAGTGCAGCTGGGGTTCATCGGAGGCGAGATCCGCTATCTCCGTGACCTTGGCGCCGAAGAGGATATGGCCACCCTGGGCGAGGCGTGCCGCGATCAGGTCCTTCAGCACCTCGTGCTGCGGATAGAGGGTGGCGACGCGGCCCCCGGTCAGGTCGGCGAAGTCGATTCGGTGGTTGCGCCCGCCGAAGCGCAGGATGGTGCCGTGATGCACGACTCCCTCGCGCCGCAGGCGGTCGGCGACACCAAGCTCCACCATCAGGTCGACGGTCGATTGCTCGAGGATGCCGGCACGGATCGTCGCCTCGATCGCCGCCCGCTCCCGCACCTCGACGATGACGGAGGCGATGCCGCGCCGTTCCAGCATCAGCGCCAGCAGCAGGCCCGCGGGGCCGGCGCCGATGATTCCGACCTGCGTCCGCATCAAGCCTCTCCTCGCCCGGCAGGCTTCCGGTTGCGGGGCGTCCGCGATAGAGGACGGAGATGCCGAAACCTTCGCCCGCAGCCGAGATGATGCCGGCGCCGGCCGCTGGAAAGGGCGGCGCCCTGGCCTCGCCACTGGCTGGGAGTCCGGCCTTCCTGGTGCGGCTGGCGCAGCTTCGGGCCTTCGACGAGTTCCACCGCCAATTCGCCAATTTCGGGGTGACGCCGGCCGGCTTCTCCGTTTTCGCGCTGGTGATCGCCAATCCTGGCCTGCGCCCGGGCGCCATCGCCGAGGAATTGCGGGTGAAGCCCTCCAATGTGGCGGTGCTGGTGAACGGGCTGGTCGCCGCCGGCCTGGTGCGGCGGGAGCCGGACCCGGCGGAGCTGCGGGCCAGCCTGCTCCACCCGACCAGGGCGGGCCAGACGCTCTGGCAGGATATGGAGCAAACCCAGCGTGAAACCGATGCCCGCTTCACCGAGGCGCTGACGCCGGAGGAGCGTGGGCAATTCGTGGCGCTGCTGCGGAAGCTGCTGCATCGTTGACCGGCCCTCCGCGGCGCCCGGCCGCTTGCGGCAGGCCAGGGGGCGATTATTATGCGCCTTAACAATCGGGGCAAGCGGCCTCGGCGGAAGGCGCAGCATGGATGCCCGGATTATCACCTATGAACTGCGTGACCGCATCGCCTGGATCGGGTTGAACCGGCCGCAGAAGCGCAATGCCATCAACGAAGCGCTGCTTGCGGGGCTCGAAGCCGCCGTGCTCCAGGCCCGGCGGGAGGCGCGGGCGATGGTCCTGTTCGGCCATGGCCCCTGCTTCTGCGCCGGTCTCGACCTCGCCGAGCATCGCAGCCGCGAGGCGGCCGAGGTCTTCCAGCATTCCCGCGCCTGGCATGCGGTCTTCTCGCTCATCCGCCGCGGCCCGGTGCCGGCCATTGCCGCGTTGCATGGTGCGACGGTCGGCGGCGGGCTGGAGCTGGCAGCGGCCTGTCATCTGCGTGTCGCGGATGCCACGGCCTTCTTTGCCCTGCCGGAGGGCAGCCGCGGCATCTATGTCGGCGGCGGCGCCTCGGTGCATGTGGCGCGGCTGATCGGTGCGGCGCGGATGATGGACATGATGCTCACCGGTCGGGTGGTGGATGCCGCCACGGCCGAGCGCTGGGGCCTCGTGCAGTATCAGGTTGCCGAGAGCGGGGCGATCGGGCAGGCGGAGGCGCTCGCCGCCAGGCTTGCCGATATGGCGCCGCTCACCGTGCTCGGCGTGCTGCAGGCCCTGCCGCGCATCCAGGATATGAGCGAGGAGGATGGGCTCTTCGTCGAGAGCCTGATGGCGGCGCTGGCCCAGACCGGGCCCGAGGCGGCGGAGCGGCTCGGCGATTTCGTCGCCAAGCGCGGCGCGAAGGTGGCGGAGCCGGGCGAAGGCGGCGGGCCGTAGCGCGGAGGGAACCGCCGCAACCGGGGTTATCCCGCTCGCCATATCAGGCATGATGCAGCGCCACGGTAAGGAACCCGACATGGATCCAGCACATCCCGGAGACGGCGCATCCTCCGCCGAGAGCGGCCCCGCGCCGGGACTTCACCGGGCCCTGCTGGAATCGGGCAGCCTGCAGGACATCATCGCACGCGAAGCCCCGTCCCTCCGAATGACGACACGGGAGGAGCGCGAGGCCTCGCTGCAGGCGATGCTGGCCGGGCGGCAAGGGCAGGAGATCTGGGTCTTCGCCTATGGCTCGCTGATCTGGAACCCGCTGATCGAGATCGTCGAGCGGCGGCGGGTGTGCATCGAGGGCTGGCACCGCTCCTTCTGCCTCAGCACCGTGGCCGGGCGCGGCTCGCTCGCGCATCCGGGGCTGGTCCTCGCGCTCGAGCCGGGCGGCCATTGCGAGGGGCAGGCCCTGCGGCTGCCGCGCGCCAGGGCCGAGGGCGAGCTACGGCTGCTCTGGCAACGGGAGATGATCACCGGAGCCTATCAGCCGCGCTGGGTGACCATGCTCGACGCCGCGGGCCAGCCGATAGGCGAGGCGATCACCTTCGTGATGAACCAGGCCAGCGAGCAATATGCCGGGGCGCTGTCGCCGGAGGAAGTGGTGCGGCGCATCGCCACCGGGCGCGGCTCGCTCGGCAGCTCGGCCGACTACCTCTACCGGACCCGCGACGGATTGCGGGGCTGCGGCATCCGGGATGAGGCGCTGGAGGCGCTGGCGCAGTCCGTCGAGGTCGCTCAGGCATAGCGGCTGATCGAGCAGGGCGGCTACAAGGACGAACGGGTCGTGCAGATGATGACCACCGACAATCCCAGCCAGGTCGCCGCCGATTGTGGCACCGTGGTGCAGCGGCGGGGGAGCGGGGAAAAAAGCGAGCTGCGGGAGGCGCTTCGCGCCACCAGGTTCGATGCGTCGGATCTCGCACCGCAGCAGCGCATCTGCCGCGAGCTGCAGGGCTTCATCCGCGCTCCGGCGCTACTGGCCTGGGGCGTCCGGCGTGGCTGAGGCGGGCGGCACGCTGCGCTTCGACCGCCGGGCCGCCGCGGCCCAGGCTGACCTGATCTGCGCCGGATGGGAGGCCGCAGGCGGTCCTGGCGGCGCCGTCCTCCTGCTCGACCGGGATGGCCCCATCCATGCCGCCTGCGGCGGCCTCGCCGATCTGGCGCAGGGCCTGCCGGTCACGCCGGACACCACCTTCCGCTGGGCCTCCATCACCAAGCAGGTGCTGGCCGCCCTGGTGCTGCGGGCCGGCCTGGACCTTCAGGAGACGCTTGGGCGGCATATCCCGGAGCTTCAGCCTGAACTCGGCGCGGTGACCCTCGATCATGCACTGGGCATGACCTCCGGTCTGCCCGATGCGATGGAGGCGGCCTGGCAGACCCAGGTGCCGCCCTCGACGGCCATGTCCCGCATCATGCTGTTCGATTTCGTGGCGCGGCTGCCGGGGCTGAATTATCCGCAGGGAACCGAGATCAGCTACACCAACACCGGCTACCGCCTGGTGCAGCACCTGCTGGAGGCTCGCCTGGGCGCCCTTGGTGAAGTTTGGCGGGATGCCTTCTTCCAGCCGCTCGGTCTCGCCTCCCTCCGCTTTCCGGAGAATTGGACGGATCCGGTGCCCGGCCTCGCCCGCGGCTACTGGGCCGATGGGCGAGGGGGGTGGCATGAGGGATGGTATGGTCCGCATCTCTCCGCCTCGGGCGGCCTCGCCGGCTCAGCGCGCGACCTTGCCGGGTGGCTCGCGGGGCTGCTCGCCGGCAGCGGCCCGCTGGCGGGCCTGCTCGATCTGCTGGGTGCGCCACGTCGGCTCACCGATGGGCGCGAAACCGCCTATGGCCTTGGCCTCGGCCTGACGCCGCTCGGCGGGCACCAACTGCTGGGTCATGGCGGATCGTTGCCGGGCTACAAGAACCACGTCCTGCTCAGCCGGGAAGCCGGGACGGGCGTCGTGCTGCTGTCGAACCGGGAGGAGATCGACAGCCTCGGCCTTGCGCTCTCGGTCATGGCGGCGGGCCTCGGGGCGTCGCAGCCGCCGCCGGTCGCCCCCGATGCGCTGCCGCCCGGCCTTTACGCCTCGGCGGATGGGAGGCCGTTCTGGATCGAGGTGGCGGAGGGTTCCGTGACCTTTCTCGGCACGCGGGAGCGGTTGTACCAGGGCGAAGATGGCTGGGCCGTCTCCCGCAGCCCCTATATGTGGATCAAGCTTCGTCAGGACGGTGCGGAGATCATCGGCGAGGTGAACCATGCCGCCTATCGCTTCCTGCCCGTGGAAGATGCGGCCTGCGACCCCGCCTGGGCTGGCGAGTGGCGTGACGCTCTTGTCGGCAGCGGCTTCACCATCGGCGATGATGGCCGTTCGATCGCAGTGGGGGCGGGGCCGCTGCGGTCCACGCTGCCGCTCACCCCGCTCGGCTCCGGCCGGGCGCTGTTCCGCCGGGCCGACGGCCCCTGGACGCAGCAACCCTGCCTCATGTTCCGCGACGGCATGGCGCGGATGGTGACGAACCGCTGCCGCGTGCTGGAATTCCGCCGCCCCGTCAGCGTCGGCTGAGCCAGGCACCTGTCAGCAGCACGACCACTACGACCCAGATGGCGAGCATCGCCTGGACGACGCCGAAGATCGGCGCGTCCCGGGCGACCAGCGCCCCGGCGAGGACGCCGGACACTGCCAGCAGAAGTCGGATCACCACACCCATCGTTCAGGTCCCCGTCGGTGGATCAACCGAGGCTGAGCACCACGCGGCCATCGATGCCGCCGGCCTCCATGGTGTGGAAGACCGCGTTGATATCCTCGAGCTTCCCCCAGGAGAAGCGTGCGGCCACCTTGCCTTCGGCGGCGAAAGCGAGGGATTCCTCGAGATCCTGCCGCGTCCCGACGATCGAGCCGCGGACCGTGATCCGCTTGAGAACGGTATCGAAGATCGGCAGGCTGAAACGGCCCGGCGGCAGCCCGACCAGCGCCATGGTCCCGTGCGAGCGCAGCAGCCCATAGGCGAATTCGATGGCGCCGGGAGAGACGGCCGTCACCAGCGCGCCATGCGCGCCGCCCGTCTCGCGCAGGAAACCCGCCGCGGCGTCCGGATCCCGCGCATCGAGCGCGACATCGGCACCGAGGGCGCGGGCGGTGGCGAGCTTGTCCGGCAGCACATCCACCGCGACGACATGCATCCCCATGGCCTTGGCGTATTGCACTGCCATATGGCCGAGCCCGCCGATGCCGGAGATCGCCACCCATTCGCCGGGCCGCGCCTCCGTCTCCTTCAATCCCTTGTAGACGGTCACCCCGGCGCAGAGCACCGGCGCGGCCGGGCCCATCTCGAGGCCCTCCGGCAGCAGGCCGACATAGTTCGGGTCAGCCAGCGCGTATTCGGCGAAGCTGCCATCGACCGAATACCCGGTATTCGTCTGCGTCCCGCACAGCGTCTCCCACCCCGTACGGCAATGCGGGCAGTAGCCGCAGGCGCTGTGCAGCCAGGGGATGCCGACCCGGTCGCCTTCGCGCAGCCGAGCCACGCCAGGGCCGCAGGCGGCGACATAGCCGACGCCCTCATGGCCAGGGATGAAGGGCAGCTTCGGCTTCACCGGCCAGTCGCCGCGGGCGGCATGGAGATCGGTATGGCAGACGCCCGTCGCCTGCAGCCGCACCAGGATCTGGCCCGGTCCGGGCTGCGGGATGGGCCGCTCCTCGATCAGGAGCGGTTGGCCGAATTCACGGACGACCGCCGCACGCATCATGCCTGCCATGGATAACTCCAGCGAATGCCGTGGCATATTCCAGCATAATACCGGCCGGTACCTTGATCCAGCGCAAGGCGCGTCTGGCTATCCGGGACGACCATGGGCAGGCATCCGGGACAGACCGGTCCGCCCGAACCCGTGGAGGCTCCACGATGTCGACTATCGCAACCATCCTCGTCCATGCCGAGTCCGATCCCGCTGCTTCCGGTCGCCTTCGCCTGGCCACGGGCCTCGCACGGCGCTTCGATGCGTCCCTGACCGGGTTTGCCGCGGGCGATCCGGTGATCCCGATGCTGGCCGATGCGGCCGGAGCCGATGGCAGGCTCATCGCCCAGTTGCTGGACGAGGCCGAGGCACGGGTGCGTGCCGAATTGGCCAAAGCCGAGCGGTCCTTCCGCGCCGCCGCGGCTCCGCTGGCCGAGGCCCAATGCGAATGGGGCGGTTTCCTCGCATCCCCGGTTGCGGCCCTGCTGCACGAGGCGGCAGCAGCCGATCTCGTTATCATCGGCCGCGCCCAGGCAAATGGTGAACAAACAGATCTCGTCGCACCCAATCCGGGTGATGTGCTCATGCAGGCGGGGCGGCCGGTGCTGGTGGTTCCACCGGAGGTCGAGACCCTTACGGCGCGGCGCATCGTGCTGGCCTGGAAGGAATCCCGGGAGGCCCGGCGCGCGGCGGCGGATGCGCTGCCCTTCCTCGTCCAGGCCGAGCAGGTCCTGCTCCTGGAGATCACAGATCGTGGCGCCACCACGGAGGAGTTGGCCACGGCGCAGATCCGGCTCGAAGGTGTCGCCCGCTGGCTCGGGCGCCATGGCGTCGCTGCCATCCGCAGCAAGGCGATCGCCCTCCGTGCCGCGACAGTGCCAGAGGAATTGCAGCAGGCGGCGGAGGCGTTGCGGGCGGACCTGATCGTGGCTGGTGGCTATGGCCATTCCCGGCTGCGCGAATGGGTCTTCGGCGGCGTCACGCGGGCCTTGCTGCAGCAGAGCCCGCTCTGCTGCCTGCTGAGCCACTGAAGCGAACGGAGTGCCGGGTTCAGAGGGCGCTTTCTGCCCGACTGAGATCGCCCTGACTGGTCCGACGCAGCGCCGCCTCGGCGGCGGCGAAGCGTTCGGGATCGGCCAGGACACGCGGCACCTTGTGCTGGCCCCCGAGCTTGCCCTGGGCTCGCATCCAGGCGGCGAAGGCGCCTGGCGGCAGCAGTACCATCTCGGGCGGCGCCATCTGGCCACCACGGCGATGCGCGGCGTAATCCTCGTTCGCCGCGATCAAGGCCGCATCCACCGCGCGGGCGAGATGGTCCGCCAGCGCCGGATCGGCCGGTGCATCGGGCTCCACCAGCCAGCGATGCGCGCCGAGCGCGCCGAGAAAGACCGGCCCCACCGTGTAATCTGCAATGGTCAGGCCCCGGGCCCGGGCCACGCCGAGCAGTGCCGCCTCGATCTCCTCCCCGTCCAGATGCTCGCCGAAGGCCGAGAGGCTGTAGGAGGTACGCCCGGTGACCAGCAGCCGTGGCGGAGAGCGGTCGACGAAGCGCACGGTATCTCCGAGCACATAGGACCAGAGCCCGGCGCAGGAGGTGACGAGGACCGCATAGTCGATGCCGGTCTCGATCGTCGCCACCCAGTGACGGGTCGGTGCCGCGAGGCCGAGTTCCTCCACCGGTACGAATTCCCAGAAGACGCCGGCATCGAGGGTGAGGCGCATGCCCTCGCCATTGCCGCGATCGGCAAGCGCCCCGAAGCCCTCGCTGGCGGCATAGACCTCGCGCGTCGCGCAGCCGGGCGGCAGGAAGGGGCGAAGCCTGTCCTGATAGGGCGCCCAGGGGACGCCGCCATGCACCAGCAATTCGAGCGCCGGCAGGGGCGGCATGCCATGCCGCGCGGCCAGACGCTCCAGCAGCACCAGCAGCCAGCTCGGCGTGCCGGAGAGGATGCGGATCGCACTGGCCGGCGTCGCCTCGACCAGGGCATCGAGCTTCCGGTCCCAGTCGGGGATCAGGGCCAGCCGTGGCGGCGGGAAGCTCCAGGGGCGGAGCGGGGCCGGCACCCCCACCGCCGCGATGCCGGACAGGTCGCCCTGGCGAACACCGGAGGCAACCCGCTCCAGCGCGGTGGAGCCGCCGAGCATGAAGGAGGACCCGCCGAAAATTCGGCTTTGTGGATGGTGGTGCAGGTGCCAGGCCAGCACGTCCAGCGCCGCCCGACGGTTGCCCCGCATCATGGGCGCGGTGACCGGGATGTATTTCGTGGTGCCGGAGGTCGTACCGGAGGAGAGCGCGAAATAGGGCACCCGCCCGGGCCAGCTCACATCCACCAGGACCGGATAGGCCGGCTGCCACCAGTCGCGCCAGAAGTCCTCGTAGCGCCGGATCGGCACGCGGGCCTGGTAGTCGGCGACGCCGCCGATCCCGGCGAAGCCATGCGCCCGGCCGAAGCGCGTGCCGGCCGCGCGGCGCAGCAGCCGGGCCAGCAGCCGGGACTGGGTTGCGGCCGGATCGAGACGTTGCAGCTGCCTGAGGCGGAGCGCGGTGGTGGCACGCAGGGGCGGCGTCGCATCGAAGGGCGGCATCATGGCCGCAGCACCGTCACGCGGGGGAATTCAGCGGCGACCGTCGCCGGCCGCAGCGGCAGGCGGATACTGCGGCCCTCGCGCCAGAGCGGGATCTGGTCGGCGAAGGCGGCGCTGCCGAGCCAGCCATCCTGGCCGCCGAAGAGAGTGAACCAGTTGGAATCCGGATCGCCGAGGTCGGACACATAGCGCGCCATGGAGCCGAAGCTCACCTCGTGCGGGCCGCCGACGAGGCCATGGCCCGTTTTCATCGGCGTCTCGCGGGAGCCGCCGACCGGCATGTCCCCGAGCACGAAGGCGCGGCCGAGCACCGGCAGGTTCACCAGCCAATGGGCCGCGCGAAGGCGATGGACATCGCCCCAGCTGCGGTAGCGGCCCGCAAGCGGCGCGGCCTCGGTCAGCGCCCGGCGCAGCAACTCCGTCCGGCGTGCCTCGGGCAGCGCGTCGAGGTCGCGGAGCAGGAAGGTCGTAATGAAATTCCACCCCGTCTCCGGGCCGCGCCCGCTGCGGCCTTCCGGCAGGAGAGTAGGCAGCAGGCGGGCAAGGATCAATTCGAAGACCAGGGCGGCGCGGCTGTCCGCCGCGTAGTCGCCATCCCAGCCGCGCAGCGCAGCGAGCAGCGCCGGCTCTGGCGGGCCACCTGGCAGCGCGTCGAGATGGGCCAGCAGACCCTTGGCCAGCACCGCCGCCTTGGGGGCCAGTGTGTCCCGCTGCAGCATGGCCAGATCCTCCGGCGTCAGCTTCGGCCGGGCGAGCAGCAGCGCCCGCAGCCGGGCGACGCGGTCGCCATCGCTGAAAAAATAGCCAACGGGCGGCGGCTGCCGCGCCCAAAGGTCCGGGTTCTCATTGGCCGAGGCAAGCACCCCGTCCGGCGGATTCTCGAGCGCGGGCAGGTCCCCGGCATGCAGCAACCGCGCCCAGGGGGCCGTGGCGGCCGGGTTTGTGGCATCGAGCACGGGGCCTTCGGCGGGGAAGCCGGTGCGGGAGGGGAGGATGGCCGCCGTCAGCCGGCCGATCGTGCCGCCGCGGTCGGCATAGAGGAAATTCTGCGGCGAGACGGCGAAACTTGCGAAGCTCGCGCGGAATTCGGCGCCGTTCCGGGCGCGGGCGGCGTGCAGCAGGCTGGTGATCTCGTCTGCCGGCTCCTGGCCGGCCCAGCGGAGCGCGAGGGCCTCGCCCGGCCGGCCGGGCACCACGCTCGCATCGGTCAGCACCGGGCCTTGCGGCGTCATCCGCACCCGGCGCGTGGTGGGGAACCAGAAGCGCTGGCGGATGGTGGCCTCGCTCTCGGTGAAGGCCCCGGGCGGCAGGCGGGAGACATCGAACAGATCCGAGGAGGCAGCGCGAAGATTGGTGCCGCCCCAGGCTACATCCGGGTTGCGGCCGAGGCCGATGATCGGCAGGCCCGGCACCATCATCCCGACCGCGTGGAAGGAGGGCGAGCGCATCCCGACCAGCAGCCAGAGATTGGGCAGCGACAGGCCGAGATGCGGGTCGGAGGCGAGCATCGCCGCGCCTGAAGCGCTGTGGGTCGGCGCTACCGCCACGGCATTGCTGCCGGCGCGGGAGAGGCCGGCCAGCAGGCCAGGCAGGTTCGCCTCGCGCGGTGCGGGCGGTGTCATGTTGGCCCCGGCCTCGAGCGTCCGGCGCCAGGCGGCGGCGAAGCCCGGCTTCCCGCGCTCGGCCAGCAACGAGAAATAAGACAGCCAATTCACATCCGTCCCCGCGAGCCGGCCGATCGCCAGCAGGTCGGTGGTGGTGAAAGGCTCCGGGCGGAGGCCGAGCAGGCCGAATTCCGGCGGCCGCGGCCCTTCCAGCGTCACGCGGTTCAGCCCGGCCAGGAAGGCCGTCATGAAGGCGCGGGTCTCGGGCGGCCAGCGGCGCTCGATCTCCGGCGCCGCATGGGCGAAGTCGAGGATGCGGAGCGCATGGTCGTAATCCCGTGCCAGCGGCCCGGCCATCTCGGACAGGCGGCCACGAGCAACCATTCGCAACAGAGCGATCTGGCCACCCCGCAGATGGCCATGTACCAGGCCGAGAGCATAGGCGAGGTCCGTATCCGACCCGGCCTCGATCCAGGGCACCAGATGCTCGTTCCAGCGGATGGTGACCGGGCCGGCAAGGCCGAGACCCTCCTGCGGGAGGGTGGCCAGGCGCTGGTCGATGCTGGTCGGGCGTGGCGCCAGCGCCCCGCATCCCGGCAGCAAGGCCAGCATGGCGAGTGCCAGCGACACCCCCCTTGGGCTGCGCTTCGAATTCAGTCGGTGCCGCTGCTTCGCCATGCCAGCCAGATTGGCCGCCCGGTCCCGCACACAAGCCGCGGAAACGAAGCCTTGCGTCAGGCCTGGCCGGCCACTTGGCGAATGGCGCTGACCAACCGGCTGAGTTCGACCGGCTTGGTGAGCAATTCAAGGGGAGCGGTGCCGTCATGCAGCGCCCTCGTTCCCCCGTTGGGCGGGTAGCCGGTCATCACCACCACCGGCAGGTCGGGCCGCCCGGCCCGTAATCGGGCAATCAACTCCCGCCCATCCAGGCGAGGCATGCGGAGATCCGTCAGCAAGACGTCGAAGCAAGCGCCGGTGCTGGCGATTTCCAGAGCCGCCTCGCCATCCGGTGCGGCCAGCACCTCGAACCCGGCATCGAGGAGGCCCTCCTCCAGCACCTCGGCGGCCAGGAGTTCATCCTCGGCCATCAACACACGAAGCGGATGCGTGTCATTCATGCCGGGTGCTCCCTGACGAGGGGCAGCGCAACCTGGAACACCGCGCCTGCGCCGCGGTTGAGCCAGGCAAGCCGTCCGCCCATGCCGCGCAGGATGCCTGCGGCGATGGGCAGGCCAAGGCCGGTACCCTCGCCGGGATCCTTGCTGGTGACGAAGGGTTCCAGGATGCGCGCACCGAGCGAGGCCGGGACGCCGCCGCCGGTGTCCTGCACGGCCAGCGTCATCTGCCCCGGCTGCGGCCCGGCGCGGAGGGTGACCTGGATCTGCGCCAGCGCATCCGGTTCCTGCCGGCGCCGGCGCAGCACGGCATCCCGCGCATTTTCCAGCAGGTGCAGCAGCGCCTGCTCGAACTGTGCCGGGCGACCGAGCACCGGCGCGGGCTCCGATGCGTCGAGCGTGACCTCGATCCGGTCGAGGGACCAGGACCGGCGGGCAACCTCGACCGCAGCGGCGGCGGCTTCGGCGGCATCGAAGGTCTCGGCCTCGCCCGGAGTGTCGCGTGCCAGCTCGCGCATGCGCTCGAGCAGCGCGCCGAGGCGGCGCGTCTGGCCGAGGATGACCTCGATGGCACGGCGGGCGCCGGTGCCGACCTCGAGCGTGGCCCGGGCGCGATCGGCCCAGAGGCTGATGATGTTCACCGGCTGGCTCATCTCATGCGCGACACCGGCGCACATGGCGCCGATGGTGGCGCGGCGGGCCGCCTCCACCAGGTCGGTCTGCAGTCGCCGCAGCTCCGTCACATCCCGCAGGCTGCCGAGCAGCCGGCGCGGCTCGCCCTGGATGTCGGGCAGGGGGGCGAGGACGGTGTGCCAGTGGCGGATGCCCTCGGGCCCGGTGATCGTGCTCTCCCAATCCCGCGGCGCGCCGGTGCCGAAGCAGGTGGCGAAGGCGCTGGTCAGCTCGGCCGCCGGGACGGCGTCGAGGAGGACGTCCGGGCCGCTGCCCTCGATCGCCTCGCGCGGCCGGCCGAACAGCCGGACGAAGCTCGGATTCACTGTCTCGAAAACGAAGCCACCGCGCTCCGCCCGGACCACGAAGAGCGCGTCCGACATATGCTCGAAGAAACCGGCGAGGCGTGCCTCGCTCTGGCGGGCGCGCGCCTCGGCTTCCCGCCGCTCCGCCACCTCGCGCGAGAGCGCGGTATTGGCGCGGGCGAGATCCGCGGAGGAGGGCAGGGCCAGGACACACGGCAGCAGGGGCCAGAGGGCGATGGCGGTAACGACCGAGACCACCGCCGTTACCGCCTTCACCGCACCTTCCAGCCCGTAATCCGGGTACCAGAGCGTCCAGATCGAGAGGAAATGCGTCGCGCCGCAGGCCAGGATGAACAGCGCGAACAGCTCGAAGGTCCAGGGGAAGGCCAGGTCGCGCCGGCGCCGCGCGATGACGATCAGCACGATCGGGATGGACCAGTAGGCGAGACCGATCAATGCATCCGAGACGACATGCAGCCACAGCAGTTCAGGCCGCCACAACAGGCAGACGCCATGCGGTGCCAGCGCATCGGAATCGAAGAGTGTGGCCAGGTTGGGCATTGAATTCGGACCACCGATCGGTACGGGCCAGTGAGGTGCAGCGGACTGCACGACATAGGCAAGTGGGTACAACTTTGGCGTGTAGACAAGTGCGCTACAGAGAGAAAGAGATGGAATAATGGACGCGTGAAGGCTGGCGAAACGCGTGAGTTGAGCGCTGGAAACCATGCTATCGGCCCGCGCGTCAACAAAACTGCGGACCGCTTGTGAAGGGCGGGGTGAATCAGGCTTTCCTCAACGCGCGGGTCAGCGCCAGGACCGGGAGAAGGCCCGCGGCGACGATGAGCAGGGCCGCGGTGCTCGCCTCCGCCAACCGCTCATCGGCCGCGAGGTTGTGGACCCGCACCGCCAGGGTATCGAAGTCGAAGGGGCGGATGATGAGCGTCGCCGGCAACTCCTTCATCGTATCGACGAAGACCAGCAGGCCGGCGGTGAGGAGGCTGCCGCGGGCGAGCGGCAACTCCACCCGCAGCACCGCGCCGGCTGGCCCGGTGCCGAGGATGCGCGCCGCCTCGCGCAGACTGGGCCGGAGCCGGGCCAGCCCCGCCTCCACCGCGGAGAGTGCCACTGCCAGGAAGCGCACCAGATAGGCGAAGACCAGCGCCGCGATGCCGCCCGAGAGCAGCAGTCCGGTGGACAGGCCGAAGCGGGCCCGCATCCACCCATCCAGCGCATTGTCGAACAGGCCGAGCGGCACCAGCGTCCCGACCGCGATGACCGATCCCGGAATCGCATAGCCCAGCCCGGCAACGCGCAGCGCGGCACGTTGCGGCCCACCCGGATGCAGCCGTGCCGCCCAGGCCAGGAACGCCGCCAGCGCCACCGCCAGCAGGGCCGCCAGCCCCGCGAGCAGGAGGCTGTTGCGCGCAAATGGCAGGAAACGGTCGGGCGCCAGCGGATCGCCCACCTGCAGCATCAGCACCAGCAGCGTGCCGGCCGGCACCAGGAAACCAAGCGCAACCGGCAGGGCGCAGGCGATGAGGGCCGCCGCCGCCCACCAGCCACGCAGCGGCACCGGCCGTAACCCCTGCTGCCGCGCCGTGGTCGGGTGGAAACGACGGCCGCCGCGCGACAGGTGCTCGAAGGCGAGGAGCAGCGCCACCAGCCCCATCAGGCAGGCGGCGAGTTGGCTGGCGGCGCCGCGGTCGCCGAGGCCGAACCAGGCCTCGTAGAGGCCGGTGGTGAAGGTGCGGACGCCGAAATGCTGCACCGTGCCGAAATCGGCCAGGGTTTCCATCAGCGCCAGCGCGACACCGCCGGCGATGGCCGGCCGCGCCATCGGCAGAGCCAGCCGGAAGAAGCAGCCGGTGAGGGACTGGCCGAGCGTCCGCGCCGCCTCGATCAGCCCAAGGCTCTGCTGCTGGAAGGCGTTGCGGCAGAGCAGGTAGACATAGGGATAGAGCACGAGGCCGAGCATCATCGCCGCCCCCGGCAGGCTGCGGATCTCCGGGAACCAGTACCCGCCCCAACGCAGACCGGTCGCGGCACGCAGCGCGGTCTGCACAGGCCCCGCCACGTCGAGCAACCAGGTATAGGCATAACCGCAGACATAGGCCGGCATCGCCATCGGCAGCAGCAGGGCGACCTCGAGCACCCGCCGTCCGGGAAACCGGCAAGCCGTCACCAGCCAGGCCGCAAGCGTGCCAATGCTGGCCGCGATCGCCCCGACGCCAAGCGCGAGCAGGGCCGAATTGGCCAGCATCTCGGGTAGGGTGGTGCCGGCGATGTGGCGCCAGGCCGCGCCCGAAGGCACCGCTGCTGCGGCCAGCACGGCGAGCAGCGGGGCGGCGACCAGCGCGGCGAGCGGCAGGGCGAGCAAGGCCCAGGCCGGCGCACGGCCTGGGCCCGGGCGACGGGCCATGATCGGAAGGGACCTGGGTGGTTACCCCGCGGCTTTCTTCGCCTCCCACTCGGCGACGGTGATGCGCGGCACCTCGATACGGTCGGTCGTGCGGGAGTACCAGCCACGGCCATGCATGCGGCCGATGAGGTTCAGCTTCGGCGTGTCAACATAGTACTTGGCCGCATCCAGCACGCAGTCGTCCTGGATATGCACCGCGACCACGCGGCCGAGGACGATGGTGTGCTCCCCCGCCGGGACCAGCTGATAAGTCACGCATTCCAGCGCCACCGGGCTCTCGGCAATGCGCGGCGGCTTCACTTTGGAGGAGGCCAGGCGGGTCAGCCCGGCCTCGGCGATCTCGTCGACCCCGGCGGGGAAATCGACCGCCGTCGCGTTCATCTGGTGGACCGCTTCCTCGGGCACCAGGCAGACGACGAACTCGCCGGTCGCCTTGATATTGGCGCAAGTGTCCTTCAGCGCGTCCGGCGCCTTCGGGCCGCAGCCGATGCCGACAACGACCGGGTTGGACGAGAAGGCGTTGAAGAACGAGTAAGGCGCCGCATTCGTAACGCCCGCCGCGTCCTGGGTAACGACCCAGGCGATCGGCCGGGGCACCACGGAGGACACGATCAGCTTGTAGCAGTCCTGGGGAGCCAGCGTCTCGAAATCGAACAGCATCGGGGGCACATCCTCTGTCGCGGCGACGGGCGGAACGTGACCTGCGGCGGCGATACTGTCGAGTGGGGCGTTTGCGGGTTCTTAAAGCTTGTCCGGCCAAGGTCTTCCCTGATCAGGAGGATCGATCTCATGCGCGTGTTCCGCGACCTTTCCGTGGGCCGAAAATTCGCCGCCAGCGCCCTGCTGGCCTTGCTGCTGCTAGCCGGACTGGTCGCGGCCGTGCGCCACGACCTCGGCTTCGCCCGAACACAGCAATCGGCCGAGCATGTCGCCATCGAGGCCGCCCGGGCGGCGCAGCAGGCCACTATCCACGTGGCGCGCATGTCCGGCGCGCGCCAGAGCATGTTGATGGCGCAGACACCTGATGCCCTGGCGCGGGACATCCAATTCTCGACCGAGCAGTCGACCCTGGCGCGGAACGCCCTGAAGGCCGCCAGTGCCGGCGCAGCCGGGTCCGCGGCTCAGGCACGGATCGAGGATGCGCTCCTCGCCCTCGCCGAGTATGACGCGGTCACCGGGGAGATGGGCGAGCAGCGCCGGCAAGTCATCGTGGAGCGGGAGGGCCCGCTGCTGACGGCCAGCACGGAATACGACCAAGCCCATGAGGCCGCTGTCTCCCTGGTCGATTTCGACGTCGCCGCCGAATTGCGGGAGGAAGCCCGCCAGCGCCTCGGCACCTTCCACGCCACGCTGAACGAGCTGCGGCTCGCCATCCAGCGTTTCCTCGCGACCGCCGATCCCGCCCAAACGCGGCGAGTGCAGCGTGCGGCCGCCCAGCTCACGGTGCATCAGCGGAGCCTCGTCGCGATCACGCCGGCTGGCCAGGTGGGCGAGCCGTTGCAGCGGCTGAGGACGGTAGCGCAGACCATCAGCCGGGCCGCGCTCGAGATCGTGCGCCTGTCCGAGTCTGCGGCGACGCTCCGTGACGAACGTGGCGGGCCGATCCGCATGCGGCTGGAGGAGGCGATGAGCGCGGCCGACACGCTGCTGGCAGCGGAGGCCTCGGCGCGCGCCGAGGCCAGCGGTCGTGCGGCGCTTCGGGTCGAGCAGAACGTGCTCTGGATCGGCGGGGCGGTTGCGCTGCTGCTGGCCCTGTCGGGTTGGGCGAATGCCCGGCTGATCGGGGCGCCGCTCCGGCGGCTGGCCGGCGCCGTCCGGGCCATCGCCGCAGGCGACGCGATCGTCGCCGTGCCCGACCAGGCGCGTGGCGACGAGATCGGCGGCATCGCCGCCGCGCTTGAGGATTTGCGCGCCACGGTGCAACGCGCCTTCGCCCAGCAGCAGATGCTGGAACAGCTGCCCCTGGCGGTGATGACGGCGGACCCGAAGGACGAGTTCCGCATCGGCTACATGAATCCTGCGACCCGCAGCCTGCTTGTCCGCATTGCCCATCTGTTGCCCTGCCCGGTGGAGGAGATGGAGGGCCAGAGCATCGACATCCTGCATCGCAACCCCGGGCATCAGCGGAAGATCCTGAGTGATCCAGCCCGGCTGCCCTACAAGGCGCGCATCCGGCTCGGTGACGAGGTGCTCGACCTCAGCATCAACGCGATCTGTGATGCGGAGGGCCGTTACGTCAGTGCCATGCTGGTCTGGGCCCTGGCGACGAGCCAGGCCCGGCTGGCCGACCGGTTCGAGGCGGAGATCGGCGGCGTCGTCCAGGCGGTAGCCGCTGCAGCGAGCCAGATGCAGGCAGCCGCCCAGGCGCTGACCGGCGCCTCGGAGACCAGCGGGCGGGAGGCGGAGGCGGTGGCCGAAGCCGGCCGGCAGGCCGGGGCCGATGTGCAGGCGGTGGCTGCCAGCGCCGAGGAATTGGCGGCGAGCGTGGCGGAGATCAGCCGTCAGGTGACCGATGGCGCCGCGATCGCGCGGAATGCCGCGGCCGAGGCGCAGGCGACCGACGAGACGGTGCAGGGACTTGCCCAGGCGGCGCAGCGCATCGGCGACGTGGTCCGGCTGATCGGCGACATCGCCGGCCAGACCAACCTGCTGGCGCTGAACGCCACCATCGAGGCAGCGCGGGCCGGCGAGGCGGGCAAGGGCTTTGCCGTGGTGGCGAGCGAGGTGAAGCAGCTCGCCGGCCAGACCGCCAAGGCCACGGAGGAGATCGCCTCTCAGGTCGGCGGCATTCAGGCGGCGACCGCTCAAGCGGTGACGGCGCTGCGCTCCATCGGCGGGATTATCGAGCGGATCAACGAGGTAACTGCCGCGATTGCCGCGGCCGTGGAGCAGCAGGGCAGCGCCACGCAGGAGATCGCCCGCAGTGCCGGTCAGGTCGCCTCCGGCACGGCCGCCGTCGCCCGCCGTATCCAGGATGTGCAGAGCGCCGCGCGCGAGACAGGCGAGGCCTCGTCGGGGCTGCTCGGCGCGGCCGATGGCCTGACCGGCCATGCCTCCACCCTGCAGGCCCGGGCCGGCGAGTTCCTCGAGAATATCCGGCGGGCATAGCCGCCGGCCCGGGCGCCGGATAGCCTGCGCCCGGGATTGGAGGAACGTGCCATGCAGCCGATCGAACAGGTCGCGGCGGTGTATCACCGTCGTGTCGGCGACATCACCATCACCGCCATCGGCGACGGGCATCTCGACGGCTCGATGGCAGTGATCCAGAACATTGAGCCCGACGAGGCGGCTCGGATGTTGCGGGAGGCCTTCCGGCCGGTGCCGCGGCGGACGGCGGTGAACACCTTCCTCATCCGCTCCGGTGGCCGCACTGCCCTGGTCGATACAGGTTGCGGAATGGCGATGGCGGCGAGCGCCGGCAAGCTGTTCCGGAACCTGGCGGCGGCCGGGGTCGATCCGGGAGCGGTCGATACCGTGCTGCTCACCCATATGCACCCTGACCATTCGAACGGCCTCTCATCCGACGGGCAGGCGCTCTTTCCACGGGCGGAGCTGGCGATGCATGAGGCCGAGCATCGCTTCTGGCACGACGATGCGGCGATGGCGCGGGCGGATGAAACCAGCCGCCAGCGCAACTTCCAGGCCTGCCGGGACCAGTCGGCACCCTACCGGGACCGGCTGCGGCTCTTCTCCGGTGGCGAGGTCTTCCCGGGCGTCACCGTCATGCCTTTCCCGGGCCATACGCCGGGGCATAGCGGCTACCTGCTCGCCTCGGGCGGCGAGAGCCTGCTGATCTGGGGCGACATCATCCATCTGCCGGAGATCCAGGTGCCGCGGCCGGAAGTGACCATGGCTTTCGACGTCGACCCGGCGCAGGCCGAGGCGACGCGCCGCCGGGTTTTCGAGATGGTGGCGAGCGAGGGGTTGGCCGCGGCCGGGATGCATATGCACTTCCCGGGCTTCCTCCACCTCGCCCGGCGCGGCAGCGGCTTTGCCCTGATCCCGGAGGCCTGGGCGACCGCCCTTTAGCGTGGCAGGGTGCCGCGCCACCATCGCAAGGGAGGAATGGCGCATGCTCGCACCAGGTCGGCCGAAGCCGAAACCAACGCCGGAAACCCAGCATTTCTGGGATGGCTGCAAGGAAGGCAAGCTGCTGCTGCAGCGTTGCGGCGATACGGGGAAGGCCTATTTCCCGCCGCGGCCCTTCAGCCCCTATACCGGCACGCGCAATGTCGAGGTCTTCGAGGCCTCGGGCCGCGCAACGCTCCATAGCTACGTCATCCACCACCGTCCCGTCCCCGGCTTCACCCCGCCCTACGCGATTGCGGTGGTGGAGCTCGAGGAGGGTCCGCGGATGATGACCAACATCATCGATTGCGAGCAGACGCCGGAGGCGCTCCAGCTCGACATGAAGATGGAGGTTGCCTTCACGCCGCTCGACGAGGAGGTCACGCTGCCCCTGTTCCGTCCGGCGAAGGAGTCCAAGTGATGATCCGTCCCGGAGAGATTGCCGTCGTCGGCGCTGCGGAATCGACCAAGATCGGCGCCGTGCCCGGCATGTCGCAGATCATGCTGCACGCGGATGCCGCGTTGAACGCCATGGCGGAGACGGGGCTGAAGCCGGGCGACATCGACGGCGTCGCCTGCGTCGGCCCGATGATGCCCCAGCAGATCGCCCATTACCTCGGCATCACGCCGAAATGGGTTGATGGCACCGGCGTCGGCGGCTGTTCCTTCATGCTGCATGTGCGGCATGCGGCGGCGGCCATCCATGCCGGCTATGCCAAGACCATCCTCATCACCCATGGTGAGAGCGGCAAGTCCCGCATCAACGCCACGCCCCGCCCGCCCGAGCCGGAGAGCCTGAACGGCCAGTTCGAGGTGCCCTACGGCCCCTTCGGCCCGCCGACGCTCTTCCCCATCCCGGTGCTGCGCTACATGAAGGAGCGCGGCGTCAGCCACGAGGACCTGGCCATGGTCGCCGTGGTGCAGCGGGAATGGGCGGGCCGGAACCCGCGCGCCATGTTCCGCGACCCGATCACGGTCGATGACGTGCTGAACAGCCGGATGATCGCCTACCCGTTCCGCATCCTGCAGTGCTGCCTGGTGACGGATGGCGGCGGCGCCCTGATCCTGACCAGCGCCGACCGGGCGAAGGACTTCCCGACCAAGCCGGTCTACATCCTCGGCACCGGCGAATCGGTCGAGACCAACATGGTCTCGCAGATGAAGGACTTCACCTCCTCCTCTGCCTTCCGCGTGGCGGGGCCGACCGCGATCGAGGCGGCGGGGATCGACCGTTCAGCGGTGGATCACATGATGATCTACGACGCCTTCGCCCATCTGCCGCTCTATGGCCTTGAAGATCTCGGCTTCTGCAAGCCGGGCGAAGCGGCGGGCTTCATTCGCGAGGGCAACACGCGGCCGGGGGGCAAGCTGCCGCTCAACACCAATGGCGGCGGCCTGTCCTACACCCATACCGGGATGTACGGCATGTTCGCCCTGCAGGAGAGCATCCGGCAGATGCGTGGCACGGCGCCGGCGCAGGTGCCGGGCGCGAAGATTTCGGTCTGCCACGGCGTCGGCGGCATGTTCAGCGCCTCCGGTACTGTCGTCTTCTCGAACGAACAGCCCTGAGCCAGGACGGGGCGGTGCTTCGGCGCCGCCCCAGACACTGCAAAGGCTCAAAAAGGCCGACCTTGCGCCGACAGCTAAACCATTGATTTGGAAGGAGGCGTGGTGGGCGCAACAGGGATTGAACCTGTGACCCCTACCGTGTCAAGGTAGTGCTCTACCGCTGAGCTATGCGCCCACGCCTGCGGAGCGGCTATCTACCCCGGCATTGCCGTCACGGCAAGCCATCCTGCAGCGGATGATGACACTTCCTGGCAGCTATGGCTTGATCGGGGTTGATGGACCTCCCCCTGAACCCGGAATCCGGGCCGCCGCTCGAGGAAGAGCTGGCGCCCTATTGCCTGATCCGCCCCGCTACGCATCGCGTGCCGGTCATCTTTGCCTCGCCTCATTCGGGCCGGGCCTACCCGGCCGATTTCGTCGCGGCCGCGCGACTCGACCCCGTGGCCCTGCGGAAATCCGAGGACGGCTTCGTCGACGAGTTGTTCAGCGCGGCTCCGGCGGAGGGGATGCCGCTATTGGCGGCTACCTTTCCCCGGGTTTTCTGCGACGTGAACCGCGAGCCTTGGGAACTCGACCCGGGCATGTTCGACGGACCGCTGCCGCCCTGGGTGAACACCGCCTCGCCGCGCGTTGGCGCCGGGCTTGGCACCATCGCCCGCGTGGTGGCGACGGGGGAGGCGGTCTATCGCCGTAAGCTGAGCTTCCCCGAAGCCGAGGACCGGATTCGCCGCTTCTGGCAGCCCTATCATGCCGCTCTCGCGGCGCTGATCGCGGAGACCCGGGCCGAATTCGGCACCTGTCTCCTCATCGACTGTCATTCCATGCCGACCCATCCGGCCCAGGCGGCGAATCCACCGGATTTCGTCCTGGGCGATGCGCATGGAACAGCCTGCGCCCCGCGGGCGACCCGGCTGGTGGAGGAGGTCCTGGCGGGGCTCGGCTACCGGGTGCGGCGGAACGACCCCTATGCGGGCGGCTACGTCACCCGGCATTACGGCCGGCCCCGGGAACGGGTCCATGCGCTGCAGATCGAGATCGCCCGGCCGCTTTACATGGATGAGACGAGAATCGAGCGGCTGCCCCGTATGGCTGCCCTCCAGGCCGACATCACCCGCCTGATCGGCGACCTGGCAAAGCTGGACTGGAACTTCCTCGGCTGAAGCTTCACCGGATGCATTCCGGCAGGTTCGGACGAACCGGGCTTCAGACAAAAAAAGGGCGGTGGCTTGCGCCACCGCCGAGTTTAGGGAGGAAACGTCCAAGAAAGACAACAACCCGGCAACGCCGTGTTGCTGCGATGCACAATCTAGGTCCGGCGCGGCCGGACTGCAAGCGCTATTTTGCAGTGCAGCATCGCAATGGACGCATGGGTTATCAGGGCGCGAACTCTGCCCTGATCGCTGCACTGTGCTGGCCCAGGGAAGGCACCGGGCCGAGCCTCCGCGCGCCATCCGACAGCCGCGCCGGCGGGGCGCCGACGCCAATCGGGCCCGCTTCGGTTTCAACAGCGATGCGGCGGAAGGCCGGGTGGGTGCGCAGCCCTTCGCAGTCATTGACGAAGCCGAAGGCGATGTTCGCCCGTTGCAGCTTCTCGGCACAGGCCGCGCGGTCGAGCGCGGCGAAGGCGCGTGCGATATGGGCATCGACCATCGGCCGGTTCGCCACCCGCTCATTGTTGTTGCGGAAGCCCTCGCGCTGCGGCAGGTCCGGCTCCTCCAGGAAATGGGTGCAGAAATTGGCCCATTCCCGCTCGTTCTGGATGGAGATGAGCACCGGCTGCCCGCCCGAGGTCTCGAAGGCGCCATAGGGACAGATGGAGGGGTGAGCGAGGCCTATCCGCGGCGGGTTGCGGCCGGTGCCCTCGTATTGCAGCAGCGGCACCGTCATCCAGTCCGCCATGCCGTCGAAGAGCGATACGGCGATTCCCTTCCCCCGGCCGGTGATGCCGCGCTCGATCAGCGCCTCCAGCACCGCCGCATGGGCATGCATCCCGCAGGCGATATCGCAGGCGGAGACGCCGACGCGCCCGGGCCCCTCGGCCCGCCCGGTGATGCTGGCGAGGCCCGATTCGGCCTGCACCAGCAGGTCATAGGCCTTCATCGTCGCGTATTCACCCTCCTCTCCATAGCCGGAGATGTCGACGGTGATGAGGCGTGGATGGCGGTCCCGCAGCATGGCCGAGCCGAAGCCGGCACGTGCCATGGCACCCGGGGCGAGGTTCTGGATGAAGACATCGGCGCGGGCGACCAGCCGCTCCAGCAGCGCCTTGTCGTCGGGCGCCTTGATGTCGAGGCAGAGGCTCTCCTTGCCGCGGTTCAGCCAGACGAAATAGGAGGAGAGACCCCGCGCCGTCGCATCATAGGCGCGGGCGAAGTCGCCCTCCGGCCGCTCGATCTTGATCACCCGCGCCCCGGCATCGGCGAGGCGCGAGGCACAGTAGGGCGCGGCGACGGCCTGCTCCATCGAGACGACGAGCAGGCCCTGGAGCGGCTGCGACGCCATCTCAGTAGCTCCGCGGCATGCCGAGCACATGCTCGCCGACATAGCTCAGCACCAGGTTGGTGCTGATCGGCGCCACCTGATAGAGCCGCGCCTCGCGGTACTTCCGCTCCACATCGTACTCCTCGGCGAAGCCGAAGCCGCCATGGGTCTGGATGCAGGCCTCGCCCGCTGCCCAGGCGGCATCGGCGGCGAGCATCTTGCCCATGTTGGCCTCCTCGCCACAGGGCTCCCCGCGCTCGAATTTGCCGAGGCCCTGGCGCAGCAGCGCCTCGGCGGCGCGCATCTGGGCATAGGCCTTGGCGATCGGGAACTGGACGCCCTGGTTCTGGCCGATCGGCCGGCCGAACAGCACCCGCTCCTTGCTGTACTCGACCGCCTTGTGGATGAACCACTTGGCGTCGCCGATGCTCTCGGAGGAGATCAGCAGCCGCTCGGCATTCATCCCGTCGAGGATGTAGCGGAAGCCCTTGCCCTCGATGCCGACCAGGTTCTCCGCCGGCACCACCATGTTGTCGAAGAAGACCTCGGTGGTGTTGTGGTTCATCATCGTCCGGATCGGGCGGATGGTGAGGCCGTTGCCGAGCGCGGCCTTCATGTCGACGATGAAGGTCGAGAGACCATCCGTCTTCTTCGCCACCTCGCCGCGCGGCGTGGTGCGGGCCAGCAGCAGCATCAGGTCGGAATGCTCCGCCCGGCTGGTCCAGATTTTCTGGCCGTTGACGATGTACTTGTCGCCCTCGCGCTTGGCGAAGGTGCGCAGCGCGGTGGTGTCCGTCCCGCTCGTCGGCTCCGTCACGCCGAAGGCCTGCAGCCGCAACTCGCCGGAGGCGATGCCGGGCAGGTAGCGCTGCTTCTGCTCCGGGCTGCCATGCTTCAGGATGGTGCCCATGATGTACATCTGGGCGTGGCAGGCGCCGGCATTGCCGCCGGAGCGGTGGATCTCCTCGAGAATCGCCGCGGCGGCCGAAAGTGGCAGGCCCGCCCCGCCATACTCCTCCGGGATCAGCGCGCCGAGATAGCCGGCCTCGGTCAGCGCCCTCACGAATTCGGTCGGATAGGCACGGTCACGGTCCACCTGGCGCCAATACTCGCCGGGGAAGCGGGCACAGAGCTTTGCCACCTCCTCGCGGATCTCGGCATGCGGGTCGGCGATCGGCATCGACTGATCCATGGCGTGTTCCTCCGGGAATCGGGATTAGGGCCCGGTCTGAGCCCTGACAAGCTAGGGGTAAGATGGGCTCCGCCGAGGCTTCAGGTAATTCGAAATCAGCAATGGCACCCATAACCGGCTGCTATAGCTTCATGGGATGGACCTGAAGCAGCTCCGCACCTTCCGCGAGGTCGCCGATTCCGGCTCGCTCAGCCGCGCCGCCGACCGGCTGCACCTGGCCCAGCCGGCGCTTTCCCGCCAGATTCGCCTGCTGGAGGCGGAGATCGGCCTGCCGCTCTTCGCCCGGCATGGACGAGGGATGCAGCTCACCGAGGCTGGGACGGCGCTGCTGGAGCGCATCGACGGCCCGGTCCGCCAGCTGGAGCGCGCGGTGGAGGAGGTCCGCGGCCTTGCCGGCGCCGTGGCCGGGCAGGTGGCGCTGGGCATGATGCCGACCATCGCCTCGGTCCTGGCGGGGCCGCTGGCGCGGCGGGTGGCGCTCGATCATCCCGGCCTCTCGCTCCGCATAGTCGAGGGCTATACCGGCCACCTCGTGGAATGGGTCCAGCGTGGCGTCACCGATGCGACCCTGCTCTACGGCCCGGCGCCGGCGCTGCACCTCCGCGTTACGCCCTTGCTGATCGAGGAGATGGTCCTCGTCGGCGCCGCCGGGAGTGGGATCGGGCCCGAGGCGGTGGCCTTCGCCAGCCTCGCCGGCCGGCGCCTGGTGATGCCGAGCCGCCAGCACGGCCTCCGCCGCATCGTCGAGGCGGCGGCCGGGCGGGCGCGCATCGGCCTCAACGTCGCCTTCGAGGCCGACAGCTTCGGCGTGCTGAAGGAACTGGTGGTCAGCGGCATCGGCGAGGCGGTGCTGCCCCGCTCGGCGATCCGCGAGGAGGAGGCCGCCGGCCGCCTGCGCTCGGCCCCGCTGGTCCGGCCGGTGCCGCGCCGCCAGGTGGTGCTGGCCCTGCCGACGGACCGCGCGCCCTCGCGCGCCGTCGCCCTGGTGCTGGAGCTGCTCGCCCAGGAGGTGACGGTCCGCGCTGCGGCGGGCGACTGGCACCGGATGGAGGGCGCTACTGCTGAGGCAGCACCGCCTCCAGCGAGGTCCGCACCATCACGGCCGATGGCCCTGGCTCCCGCAGCGCCGCCTCCAGCGCCGGCAGGTCATCCTGGCCCTCCACCACCGTCACCGGCACCCGGAAGGCGGCGCACCAGGCGGCGAAGTCCGGATTGATGAGGCTGGTGCCGGAGACCCGGCCGGGATGCGCCCGTTCCTGGTGGATGCGGATGCTGGCATAGCTGCCATTGTCGGAGAGGATGAGCGTCATCGGCGCCCCGCGAGCGACCGCGACGGCGAACTCGCCCCCCGTCATCAGCGCCCCGCCATCGCCGACCAGCCCGATCACGCGCCGCTCCGGGTGGCGGAGCGCGGCGGCGACCGCGGCCGGCACGCCGAAGCCCATCGCCCCGGAGACGGGCACCAGCAGCCGCTGCGGCGGCGTCCAGCCGGCCTTGCGGTAGAAAGGCGCGCCGAAGGTGCCGGCATCGAGGGTGACGATTGCATCCGCCGGCGCTACCCGCTCGATCAGCTTCGCCACCTCGGCGAAGGCGACGCCATCCGGCCAGGCGCGCTGCGACACCTGGCAGTCGGAGAGGTGCAGGTCGTGCAGCCGCGCCGCCCAGGCGCCGCGCCCGGCCGGCGCGCCCGGCGCCTCGCCCGCCAGCGCCGCGATGGTCGCCCGCGCATCGGCGGCGATCGCCAGCTCCGCCGGGAAGAGCCAGCCGAGGAAGCGCGGATCGGCGCAGACATGCACGAGCCGCTGCCCCGGCGCCGGCCAGGACCAGCCCTGGGTCGTGATGTCGGTCAGCCGCGTGCCGAGGGCGAGCACCAAATCGGCCTCGGCGAAGGCCGCCCGCTGCGCATCGGGGTTCCTGAGGCCGAGATCCCCGGCATAGAGCGGATGCCTGTTGGGGAAGAGGTCCTGCCGGCGGAAGGAGACGGCGACGGGCAGCTGCCATGCCTCGGCGAAGGCCAGCAGCGCCTCCCGCCCGGCCTCCGCCTCGAAACCGTGGCCGGCGAGCAGGATCGGCCGCTCCGCCCCGCGCAGCAGCGCCGCCAGCCGCGCCGCATCGGCGGGAGAGGGGGGGAGGGGGCTTGGCCGTGTCGCCGGCAAGGTGGGGGCGGTGCAGGGCATCGCCAGCACATCCTCCGGCAGGGAGAGCACCACCGGCCCCGGCACGCCGCCCATGGCCATCGCATGGGCCCGGGCGATCAGCTCAGGCACCTGCTCCGGGTCGGTCGCCTCGCCAACCCATTTGGCCATGCCGCCGAACATGCCGGCATAGTCCACCTCCTGGAAGGCGTTCCGCCGGAGGTCCCGCTTCTCGACCTGGCCGATCAGCAGGATCAGCGGCACGGCATCCTGCTCCGCCGTATGCACCGCGATGGAGGCATTGCAGGCGCCCGGCCCGCGCGAGACCAGCACCACCCCCGGCCGCCCCGTCAGCTTGGCATCGGCCACGGCCATGAAGCCCGCCCCGCCCTCGCTCCGGCAGGTGACGAGGTCGATGGCGGAGCCATGCAGCGCATCGAGCAGGGCGATATAGCTCTCGCCGGGGACGCAGAAGGCCCGGTCGATGCCCTGGGCGGCGAGGAATTCCACGATGCGTTCGGCGGCGGTGGCCATCGCTGGGACGTCTCCTTGTGGTTCCATCCTGGGTAGCGCCACCGCCGGCCCGCGCCAAGCTCAGGGGCCGCGGGTCTCCACCGCCGTGTCGATGGCGAGGATCCGGTCGGCGGTGACACCGATGCCGGCGCGCAGCTGCAGCACCCGCTGGCCTTCGGACCGCAGGGCGAGGGCACAATCCCACTGCGTCCGCTCCCCGGTCGGCGGGGTGCAGAGCATGCCGAGGCCCTGGAGGCGCTGGATCGCCGGCGTTACCGGGGAGCCGAGCGGGAAGTCCCGCGCCAGCTCCGCCTTCAGCGCCGCCGCGGCGCCGGCCGGGCCGAGCCGCTGGAAGCGCTCCAGCGGCGACGGCGCCTCGCGCGCGAAGCCGAACCAGGCGACCACCCCGACCGTGGCCAGGATCGCGCCACCCACCAGGGCGGCGCGGGCCAGGGTGCCCGGTTGCACCGGCGACTCGCCGGCGCTCGGCCCCACCCCCGGCCCGGTCATGCGCGGTGGCGGCGCACCAGACGGCCGGGCGTCTCGCCGGTGAGGCCGGTGCCGGCGCGGAAGGTCGGGACGCCATTGGTCCAGACCTCCTCGATCCCCTCCGACTCCTGCTTCGGGTTCTCGAAGGTCGCGCGGTCGATGACCTTGTGCGGGTCGAACAGCACGAGGTCCGCATAGGCCCCTGGCTTCAGCACGCCGCGGTCCACCATGCCGAAGAGCGAGGCGGTGCGGCCGGTCATCTTGTGGATCGCCGTCTCCATGTCGAGCAGGCCGAGCTGGCGCGAATAGAATCCGAGCACGCGGGGGAAGGTGCCCCAGAGCCGCGGATGCGGATGCTCGTCATGCGGGATGCCGTCCGAGCCGATGACCGACATCGGGTGCGCCATGATCCGGCGGACATCCTCCTCATCCATCTGGAAGGTGATGGCGCCGGCCGGGCTCAGCTTCTCGGCCGCCGCGCGCTGGTCCATGTTCCAGTTCCGGGCCACCTCGGCGAGATCCTTGCCGGCGAATTCCGGATGCGGCACCGACCAGGTGATGATCACCCGCACGTCCTCGCGCAGCCGGTCGGGCATCAGCACGGTGGACCCGGCCGGATAGGGGTACATGTCGTAGGCGACTTCCTGCAGCGAGGCGCTGGCTTCCAGCAGCGCCAGCGTCTGCACGCTGCGGCCGTAATTCTCCGGCATCGAGCATTTGTGGTGGCTGATCCAGACCGGCACGCCGACGCGCTTGCCGATCTTCAGCGTCTCCTCGATGGAGGCGCAGACCCGGTCGGCCTCGTCCCGCATATGGGTGAAGTACATCCCCCCTGCGGCGCGCAGCGGCTCGGCGACGGCGATGACCTCCTCGGTCGTCGCATGCATGTTGGGCTTGTACCAGAGGCCGGTCGAGAAGCCGGAGGCGCCCTCGGCCAGCGCCTCCGCCACCATCTGCCGCATCCTGGCGATCTCGGCATCCCGCGCCGGGCGGTAGAGGTCCTCGCCCATGACGCGGTAGCGCAGTGTCTGGTGGCCCACCAGGGCATAGGTGTTGACGGCGGCCGGGGTCTTCTTCAGCGCCTGCGCGTACTCGCCGAAGCTGTCGAAGGCGAAGCCGCTGTCGCCCACCAGGTCGAGCGGCGGCGGCGGCCGATCGCCCGTAATCCGCAGCGGCGCCAGCGACACGCCGCAATTGCCGACGACGACGGTGGTGACGCCCTGGCTCGACTTGCAATGCAGGCAGGCCGGGCCGCAGAGCACGGCGCGGTCGTCATGCGTATGGGCATCGATGAAGCCGGGGGCGAGGGCCCGGCCGGTGGCGATCACCTCCCGGTCGGCGCTGGCACTGCCGAGGTCGCCAACGGCGACGATCCGCTCGCCGGTGACGCCGACATCGCCGACCATGCGCGGCCCGCCGGTGCCGTCGAAGAGGGTGGCGTCGCGGATGATGAGGTCGCAGCGGAGGGCCATCGGTGCGGGGCTCCTGATCGGTTCGGTCCCCCCAGGGTTACGCCTCCGCCGGGCCGGGGGGAAGGCCATGCCGGGGTGGCGGTTGCCAATCGCCTGGGCCGGCGGCAGCCTGACGGCCAAACAGGAGGAACGACCATGACCCAACTCGACCGCCGGCAGGTGCTGGCCGGCCTCGGCGCCGCCCTGGCCCTGCCATCCGGGGCTCGGGCGCAGCCCGCGGCCAACCCCATCCGCATCGGCGTGCTGGCCGATTTCTCCGGCTCCTACCGCGACACCTCCGGCCCCACCTCCGTCGCCTGCACGCAGCAGGCCATCGAGGATTCCGGCCTCGCCGCCCGCGGCATCCAGGTCGAGGTGCTGCAGGGCGACCACCAGAACAAGCCCGACATCGCCATGGCCATCGCCCGGCAATGGATCGACCAGCGCGGCGTCGACATGATCTGCGAGGTCAACCACTCCGCCATCGCCCTGGCGGTCGCCGGGCTGGTGCAGGAGAAGAACAAGGTCCAGATGAACAGCGGCGCGCTGAGCGCCGTGATCACCGGTGAGCGCTGCTCGGCGAATACGGTCCACTGGACCGCCGATACCTGGATGCTGGCGAATTCCGTCGGCCAGGCGACGGTGAAGAGCGGCGGCGACAGCTGGTACTTCATCACCGCCGACTACGCCTTCGGCCATCAGATGGAGCGGGACCTGACACGCTTCATCGGCGCCGCCGGCGGCCGGGTGATGGGCGCCGCGCGCTTCCCCTTCCCGGGCACCTCGGATTTCTCCTCCTTCCTGGTGCAGGCGCAGTCCAGCCGGGCCAAGGTGGTCGGGCTGCTGATGGCTGGCGCCGACATGATCAACTGCATCAAGCAGGCCCGCGAGTTCGGCGTGACGCGCCGCGCCCGGCTGGTCGGGACGCCGATGTTCATCACCGACATCCATGCGATGGGCCTGGAGACGGCGCAGGGGCTGACGGTCTGCGAGACCTTCTACTGGGACCTGAACGACCGCACCCGCGCCTTCAATGCGCGGGTCAAGCCGAAGACGCCGACCAACACTCCAAATCAAGAACATGCCGGCACCTATTCCGGCGTGCTGCACTACCTGAAGGCGGTGGCCGATCTCGGCCTGGAGCGGGCCAAGGCGAGCGGCCTCGAGGTGGTTCAGCGCATGAAGGCGATGCCGACCGACGACGACTGCTTCGGCTCCGGCAAGCTGCGAGAGGACGGGCGGAAGATCCACCCGGCGCATCTCTTCGAGGTCAAGGCGCCCGGCGAGAGCCGGGGCGCCTGGGACTACTACCGGCTGGTCGGCAGCGTCGGCGCCGAGGAGGCCTTCCGGCCCCTCAGCGAGGGCAATTGCCCGCTGGTCCGCACCTGACCTGTGGCTGCGGCGTCACACCTCGACGCCGTAGATCTCCCGCGCCGCCTGGCGGGTGATGAGCCCATCCGCCACGTCGCGCCGCACCAGCGCCGGGTCGCGCGCCTTCGGGTCACCCATGCCACCGCCGCCCGGCAGCTTCAGCAGCAGCCTCCGGCCCTTCGGGATCACCTGGAAGCCCTTGGTCCTGAGCGGCGTACCATTGGCATCGTTCAGCCCGACCCAGCCGCCCGCGCCCTCGCCGCCGCCCTCACGCCCCTTGGGCGGATTGGCGACGCGGTCGAAGATGGCGTTGACCGCGAATTCGGCATCGCCCTTGGCGCCGATCTCCATCACCTGCCCGAAGCCGCCGCGGGTGCGGCCGGCACCAGCGGAATCGGGCCGCAGCTCCTTCTTCCAGAAGATCACCGGCGCGACATTCTCTGTCGCCTCCACCGGCATGGTCCGGACACCACTCGGGAAGGCGATGCCGTCCAGCCCGTCCTTGGTCGGGCGCGCGCCGGTGCCGCCGGAATTGAAGGTGATGATCTCGAAATCCTCGGTCTCGGCATTCTGGCCGGAGACCTGGCTGCCGCCCCGCAGCGGCGGGTTCCACAGCGCCGAGGAGCCCTCCGCATTCACCCGCTCCGGCACCGCCTGGTGCAGGCAGCCCATCATCAGGTCCGGCAGCAGCTGGCCGACGACATGGCGGACGGAGACCGGGTAGGGCCGCGGCGCATTCAGGATGCAGCCTTCCGGGATCACCATGTGGAAGGGGCTGAGCGAGGCCCAGTTGTTCGGGATCTCGGGCGCGACCACGCATTTGATCCCGAAGCAGGAATAGGCCCGGCAATAGGCCGGCGGCACGTTGATCCCGCGGGTCGAGAGGCCGGAGGTGCCGGCATAATCCACAACAATCCGGTCCTGCTCGATCGTCATCGACGCCTGCAGCGTGACCTCGAACTCATAGCCGTCCGACTTGATCTGCCCGCCATAGGTCCCCTTCGGGAGCTTCCTGATCTCCTCCAGCGTCGCATGCAGCGAGCTTTCGAAGATGTACTCGGCGAGCGGGTCAATGCTCTCCATGCCGAACTCGTCCATCATCTCGACGAGCCGCTTGGCGCCGGCATCGTTGCAGGCGCAGAGGGAGTAGACATCACCCTCCAGCTCCACCGGCGTGCGGCTGCCGGCGCGGAGGAAGTCGAAGAAGGTCTCGTTCGGCCGACCCCGGTCGAAGCACTTCACGATCGGGATGTAGAGCCCTTCCTCGAAGACGCTCCGCCCCTCCGGCCCCATGCCGAGCCCGCCGATATCGATGATATGCGCGGTGTTGGCGAAGAGCCCGACGATGCGCCCGTTGCGGAAGGCCGGCGTGACCACGGTGAGGTCATGCAGGTGCCCAGTGCCGAGCCAGGGGTCGTTGGTGATGTAGTGATCGCCCGGCTGCATCCCCTCGGCGGGGAACTTCGCCAGGAAATGCCCGACCGATTCCATCATGGAATTGACGTGCCCCGGCGTGCCCGTCACCGCTTGGGCCAGCATGCGGCCCTGCAGGTCGAAGATGCCGGCCGAGAGGTCGCCCGCCTCGCGCACCGTGGTGCTGAAGGCGGTGCGGATCATGGTCTGCGCCTGTTCCTCGACCACCGCGATGAGGCGGTTCCACTGGATCTGGCGCTGGATCGTTGCAAGTGCCCCGGTCTCTTTCATGGTCACGCCTCCTGCACCAGGTCGAGATAGCCGAGCCCATCCATGCGGCAGGTCCAGCCGCGGCCAACAAGCGTGCTCGTCTCCGCCTCCGCCACGATGCAGGGGCCACGCACGGTGGCCCCCGGCGCCATGGCCTCGCGGTCGTAGACCGCCCAGTCCTCCACCTCGCCCGTCGCCGTATCCCGTACCGCCTGGTGGCGGATGGGGGAGGGGGCGGGTGAGTCCTCGACCTCCGCCGCCGGCTCCACCGGATCGGCCAGCGTCGCCACGGTGACGGCGAAGCTCATGATCTCCACATCGCTCCCCGGCACCGGCCGGTCGTAGAAGCGGGAATACTCCGCATCGTAGAGCGCCCGGATCGCCGGCACGTCTGCTGGCGTCAGGTCACGCGCCGGCAGCGTCACCGCGATCTCATGGCCCTGGCCGACATAGCGCATGTAGGCGATGCGCCCCTCGGTGGTCGGCGCGCCGAAGCTGCCCTCCGCCACCACTCGCGCCGCCTCGGCCGACATGCCGGCGAGCAGCCCATTCACCGCCGCCACGTCGAAGCTGGCGAAGCGCTGGTAGAGGCTCTTCACCACCTCATAGGCGACCGGCGCGCGGAGGAAGCCGATGGCGCTGCCGACGCCCGCCCCGCTCGGCACCAGCAGCCGCTTCACCCCGATCTTCTCGGCCACGCGGTAGCCATGCACCGGCCCGCCGCCGCCGAAGGCGATGATGGTCCGCCCGCCGAAGCCCTTGCCGCTCTCGATCGCATGGACACGCGCCGCGTTCGACATGTTCTCGTCGACCATCTCGATCACGCCGAGCGCCGCCATCTCGGCGGACAGCCCAAGCCGCCCGCCGACCGCCGCCGCCAGCGCATCCCGCGCCGGCTCCGGATGCAGGCGGAGGTTGCCGCCGGCAAACAGCAGCGGGTCATAGCGCCCCAGGGTGAGGTTGGCATCCGTCACCGCCGGTTTGCTGCCGCCCCGGCCATAGCAGGCCGGGCCCGGATCGGCCCCCGCACTCTCCGGCCCCACGGTGATGCGGCCCATGCTGTCCACGGCCGCGATGGAGCCGCCGCCAGCGCCGATCTCCACCATCTCGATCACCGGGATGCGCAGCGGCAGGCCGGAGCCCTTCTTGAACCGCCCGACGCGCGCCACCTCGAAGGTGCGGCTGGCCTGCGGCTGGTAGGCATCGATCAGGCAGACCTTGGCCGTGGTGCCGCCCATGTCGAAGGACAGCACCTCGGTCAGGCCGCGCTGCTTCGCCACATGGGCGGAGAAGATGGCGCCACCCGCCGGGCCGCTCTCGACCAGCCGGATCGGGAAGCGCGCCGCCGTCTCGAGCGAGGTGAGCCCGCCGCCCGAGAGCATCATGAAAAGCGGGCAGGCAAGCCCCGCCTCGCGCAGCCCGACCTCGAGGCGCTTTAGGTAGCTCGCCATCAGCGGCTGCACATAGGCATTGGCGACGGTGGTGGAGAAGCGCTCCCATTCCCGCATCTCGGGCGAGACCTCGGAGGAGAGCGAGACGCGCACCTCCGGCCAGAGGCGCCGGACGATCTCGGCCGCCTGCTGCTCATGCAGCGGATTGACGAAGCCGTGGAGGAAGCCGATGGCGACCGACTCGATCCCTTCGGCCTGCATAAAGGCGACATGCCGCTCGACCGCCGCCGTATCCAGCGGGAGCAGGACCTTGCCAGTATTGTCCAGCCGCTCCGTCACCGGCAGGCGCCAGCGGCGCGGCACCAGGGGCTGCGGCAGCTCGATATTCAGGTCGTACTGGTCGTAGCGGCTCTCATTGCCGAGGGCGAGGACGTCGCGGAAGCCCTCGGTGGTCAGCAGCGCGGTCCTGGCACCCTTGCGCTCGATGACGGCATTGGTGGCGAGCGTCGTGCCATGGATGACGAGGGCGATATCGGCGGCGGCGAGGCCCGCCCGCTCCAGCACCACCCGCACGCCCTCCAGCACGCCGCGCTCCGGGGCGGCGGGGGTGGTCAGTACCTTGGCGGTCCAGCGCCCATCCTCGGTCTCGACAGCGAGGTCGGTGAACGTACCGCCGATATCGACGGCCAGCTTTGCACTCAAGAGCCATACTCCGCTGCGAAGCGCTGCGTGACCGCACACGCCTTCTCGAAATCCTCCATCCGCATGGCCTCATGCGGATTGTGGCTGCCATGCTGGTTGCGGACGAAGAGCATGCCCGCCGGGATGCCGGCATTGGCGAAGGCGCCGGCATCATGCCCGCCGCCCGAGGCCATCACCTTGGCCGGGATGCCGAGCGCCCCAGCCGCGCGCCGCAGCCCCTCCTGCACGCCCGCATCCATCAGCGCCGGCTGGCTGCCGCCCTCGGCGCCGAGCTCGAAGCGCACGCCGCGCCGCGCCTCGATCTCGGCGACCTTAGCGTAGAGCAGCTCGAACAGCATGTCGCAGCTGCGCAGGTTGGTGCTGCGGACATCGAGCATGAAGCTCGCCTCGCCGGCGATCTTGGTGAAGCCCGCCTCGGCGGCGGTCGCCAGGGTGCAGAAGGTGCAGACCATGCTGTGGCCCTGCGCCTCCATCCGGCACCAGCCCTCGTCCAGCGCCACGGCCAGCTCCGCAAGGGCGATGGCTGCATCCCGCCGGTATTTCCGCGGCGTGCCGCCCGAATGGTTGTATTCGCCGAGCACCCGCGCCGCCCGCAGCCGCCGGCTGCCGGGGATGCCGGTGACGATGCCGACCGGGATCTCCTCGGCATCCAGCACCGGCCCCTGCTCGATATGCACCTCGAGATAGGCGGCGACATTCTCCGGCCCCAGCACCCGCTCGCCGCGCTCGACGAAGCCGGGGTCGAAGCCCTCCTCCCGCATGTGGTCGGCGAGCGGGCGGCCATTGTCCATCCGCTTCACAGCGAGCTCGGAGGCCGCCAGCATCCCGAGAGCGCCACGGCTGCCGGGATAGCTGGTGGGGAACCAGGCCCCCGCCTCCTCCGCACGGATCGCCATGACGGTAACATCCCGTGCCGGGGTGAAGCCGGCCCGCTTCATCCCCGCGACGGCGGCCAGCCCGGCCAGCACCCCCGCCGCACCGTCGTAATTGCCGCCCTGCGGCACGCTATCCAAATGGCTGCCAAGGATGACCTGCCGCGCCTTGCGGTCCGCGCCAGGCAGGGTGAGGTAGAGGTTGCCGACCGGGTCGGCCTTGGTCTCGAGCCCGATCGCTTCTGCCGCTTCCTTGACCAGGGCATGGGCCATCCGCTCGCCCGGCCCATAGGCCTCGCGGGTGACGCCGACCCCGTCGAAGCTCCGTGCGCGCAGATCAGCGAAGAGCCTGTCGGCAAGCTCCAGATCGGGAGTCAGATTCGGCAGCATCGGCACATTCCTCGGCAGCACGGCCTTCGCGGCGCGGGATGCAAGTCCCGCGCCGTTCCCTCAGCAGGCGATCAGACCATGCCCCGCACGCGGCCGCCATCCACCCGGATCATGCTGCCGGTGATGTAGGCGCCGCGCTCGCTGGCCAGGAAAGCGCCCATCGGCCCGTAATCAGCAGGCGTGCCGAGCCGTCCGGCCGGGATCTCGGCGGCCGCCTCGGCCAGCGCCTCCTCCAGGCTGATGTTCTTCTGCTTGGCGCGTGCCGTGCTGGTCTGGGTCACCCGGTCGGTCTGGATCGTGCCGGGGGCGAGGACGTTCATCGTCACCCCGTCTTTCGCCACCTCGCCCGAGAGGGTCTTCAGCCAGCCCCAGATCGAGGCGCGCAGCGTGTTGGACAGCGCCAGCGTCGGGATCGGGTGCTGCATTCCCGTGCTGCCCACCACGATGACGCGGCCCCAGCCCCGCTCCCGCATCGCCGGCAGCAGCCGGTTGGTGATGCGGATGGGCGAGACGACGATGTGCTGGAACCATTCCAGCAGCGCCGGCTCGGTGATCTGGCTGGCGGTGCAGGGCGGCGGGCCGCCATGGTTCAGCACCAGGATGTCGACCCCGCCCATGGCGGCGAGGGCGCCATCGGCCAGCCGGTCCATGTCATCGGAGGAGGCGACGTCGGCGACGATGCCGGTGGCGGAGGGGGCGCCGGCACCCTTCAGCGCCGCCGCCGCCTCGTCCAGCCGTGCCTGGTCGCGGCCGCTGATGACCAGCGCCGCGCCCTCGGCCGCCAGCGCATCGGCAATCGACCGGCCGAGCCCCTTGGTACCGCCCATGACCAGGGCGCGACGGCCCTTCAACCCGAGATCCATATGCCTGCGCTCCCTTAATTTCCGGCGTGACCCTGCCTTTGGCCGTCCTGGCTGGCAAGACGCCGCCCTGGTGGTAAGACGGGTACAATCGAGGAGACGCCGATCATGCCGAAGCCCGTCCTGCTGGTGACTCGCAAACTGCCGGATGCCATCGAGGCCCGCGCCTCCCGCGACTACGACGCCCGGCTGAATCCGCAGGACGAGATGTGGGCGACCGATGGCGCCGAGATCGCCCGCCGGGCGCAGGAGGTCGGCGCCGCCGGCATCCTCGGCGCCGCCGGCGACGCGCTGAACACCGCCTGCATCGAGGCCCTGCCGGAGAGCGTGAAGGTCATCGCCACCTTCAGCGTCGGCTTCGACCATATCGACATCGCCGCCGCCAAGGCCCGCGGCATCGTCGTGGTGAACACCCCCGAGGTGCTGAGCTTCGCCACCGCCGAGACCGCCTTCACCCTGATGCTGATGGCTGCCCGCCGCGCCGGCGAGGGCGAGCGCATGGTCCGCGCCGGCCAGTGGAAGGGCTGGGCCCCGACCCAGCTCCTCGGCGTGACGCTGGAGGGCAAGAAGCTCGGCATCCTCGGTTTCGGCCGGATCGGGCGGGAGCTGGCGGCGATGGCCCGCGGCTTCCGCATGGAGATCCACTACCGCGACATCCAGAAGCTGCCGCCCGAGGTGGAGCAGGGTGCCATCTACCACGACAACGAGGACAGCTTCCTCGGCGCCATCGACATCATCTCGATGCATGTCCCGGGCGGCGACGCCAACCGCCATTGGCTGAACGCCGAGCGCATCGCCAAGATGAAGAAGGGCAGCCTGGTCGTGAACAGCGGCCGCGGCGTCTCCGTTCATGACGAGTCGCTGATCGCCGCGCTGAAGTCGGGCCATATCCGCGCCGCCGGCCTCGATGTCTATGACGGCGAGCCGAAGGTGAATCCGGGCTACCTGACCCTCGAGAATGTCGCACTCCTGCCGCATCTCGGCAGCGCCACGATCGAGGTACGGGACGCGATGGGCAACCGCGCGCTCGAGAACCTCGATGCCGTGCTGCTGACCGGCACCGCGCCGCCACATCGCGTCGCCTGAGCGCCGGGAGAGCAGGATGGCGGGTCAGCAGCAGGCGCCGGGCTATTTCCGCTTCCGCCTCGGCGAGTTCACCGTCACCACGGCCTTCGACGGCTACAACCGCCGGCCCGTGCAGGGGCTGGTGCGCAACGCCCCGTTGCCCGAGGTGCAGGCGGTGCTGGCCGAGAGCTTCCTGCCCACCGAGACCTATGACGGGCCCTATACCGTCACTTTCCTCGATACCGGCCGGCACCTTATCGCCTTCGATGCCGGTACCGGGGGCCAAATGGCGGCGACGGCCGGACTGTTGCCGGCGAACATGGCCGCGGCCGGGATCGACCCGGCGAGGGTCGACCTCGTCGTTCTCACCCACTGCCACCAGGACCATATTCACGGGCTGGTGACGCGGGAGGGTGCGGCCTTTTTCCCCACCGCCGAACTGGCGCTGGCCGAGCCGGAATGGGCATGGTGGACCGATCCTGGCAATGAAAGCCGCAGCCCGGAGGGCCAGCGGGTGAATTTCGCCAACGTCGCCCGCCGCTTCGCGCCTTATCAGGGGCGCATCCGCCGCTTCGCCCCGGATGCCGAGGTGGTGCCCGGCATTCATGCCATTCCCGCGCATGGCCATACGCCGGGCCACAGCCTCTTCCACCTGGCGAGCGGGCGGGAGAAGTTAATGATCCTGGCCGATACCACGCATCGGCCGGAGCTTTTCGCCCGCCGTCCGGGACTGCATGCGCTGTTCGACTTCGACCCGGTGGCTGCGGAGGCGACACGGCGGCGGGTGCTGGACCGGGTGGCGACGGACCGCATCAAGGTGATCGGCTACCATTTCCCCTTTCCCGCCACCGGGCATATCGGCCGGGACGGCGACGGCTACCGCTACATTGCAGAGGCCTGGAGTTGAGGCGCCTGGGCTAGCCTCGGCCCGGGAGCGGTCCGGGCTTGCCGAAATGCCAGCCCTGGCCGTACTCGACCCCGAGTTCCCGCATCATCGCCGCTTCCGCCTCGGTCTCGATCTGCTCGGCGACGACCTGGGCGCCGAGGCCATGCGCCAGATCCACCATGGAGGCGATGATGGCGCGGTCCTTTTCGCTGCGATGGGCGTGGGTGACGTAGGCGCCATCGATCTTCACATAGTCCACCCGCAGAAGCCGGAGGTAGCGGAAGGTCGCGGCACCCGCGCCGAAATCATCGATGCAAAGCGGAAGGCCGCGGGAGCGGAGGGCAGCGACGCTGCGCGTGGCCTCCGCCTCGTCCTCGATCTCGGCTGTTTCGGTGATTTCGAGCAGGAGGCGCTCCACCAGCATCGGCTCGGTATCGAGCATGGCGAGCAGGGCCTCGCGGAAGCTCGGACTCTGGAGTGAATGACCGGAGATATTGGCGGCGATGCAGGTATCCCGCGTCAGGCGAGCGGCAGAGCAGACGCTGCGCAGCACCGCCCAGTCGAGTTCCGCGGACAGGTCGAGGGCTTCTGCCAGCAGGACGAATTGCTGCGGGTTCAGCGGCGCCTCGCCCTTGCCCGGCTCGGGGCGCAGCAGGGCCTCGTAGTGATGGGCGCCCCCGCCCGACAGGTCGACGATGGGCTGGAAGGCGAGGCGAAAGCGATTCTCGGCAATGGCCTGCCGCAGCCCCGCGGCGCGCGCATAGGCATGGGCGATGAATCCGTTCAGCCCCTTGTCGAAGCCGGCCTCCTCCACCGCCGTGATGCCGCCTCGGTTGAAGGCCGAGAGCGCGTAGCGCAGCGCGCGGGTGGCCTGCAACGGAGTGAGGCCCGGCGCCTCGATGGACAGGCTGGTCGTGGCAACCGAGGCGGCATGCCCGGCCCCCCGCAGCAGGCTTTCGAGTTGCCGGGCCAGTTCCTCCGCCGCTGCCGCTTCGCCGAGCAGGCCGAACCGGCCTTCGCCGAAATCGCCTGCCTGGCTGGTGGGAGGCAGAGCCTCGGCGAGGCCTTCGCGGATCAGTGCCGTCGTCGCGTCCGGCAATATGCCTTCGGCCCGGATCTCGATCAGGCCGAGGCTGGTGGTGTCCCCCCCGATGGTGGCCTCGGCTGCCAGCGCACGGCTGAACTCGGCGGAGTCGCTGACGGCGGGCCGGGCGGGCGGCTGCGGGGTCGTGGCTATGCTGAAGCAGATGGCGCTCTGCTGTGGGCCGGGGCGGCGCAGCGCGCCGATCGAAACCGGTGTCGCCGCCCGATCATTCAGGCGGAACCCCGTCGGGGGCATCCGGTCGCGCGCCAGCAGCAGGTTGAAATTCGCGTCGAAGGAGGCGCGGTCGTTCAAGGCGACCAGATCGCGTACGGGGCGGCCGATCCAGGCCTCGGGCGGCTGACCCAGCCGGCTGCGGAAGGCGCCGGCGGCAAAGCCGATCCGGCCTTCCGGCGTTACTTCCACCAACAACTCCGCCGCCGCCAGAGCGAAGGTCAGGAACCGCTCCCGGTCCACGCCTTGCCGTGGTGTGGCCGGGGCGGAGACCTCGGCGCCGTCAACAATCACTCGGGCCGCTCCCCATCCTCATTCGATGGGAGGATGGGGCCGCCGGAGTTAAGCGCCGGTGAATCTCAGGCCGCGAGGGCAGCCTCGCCGTCGAGGGTCGCGGCGGTCGCGTGTACCACGGCGGCGATGCGCACGGCGGCCTGGATGGCCTCCTTCGAGACGCCATGCGTCAGCAGCGTCTTCTCATGCGCTTCCATGCACATGCCGCAGCCATTGATGGCCGAGACGGCGAGCGACCAAAGCTCGAAATCCACCTTCTCGACGCCCGGCTTCGCCATGATGTTCATCCGCAGCTTGGCCGGCATGGTGTTGTAATCGCCGACGACCAGATGCGTGAACCGGTAGTAGATATTGTTCATGCCCATGATCGAGGCCGCGGCCTTGGCGGCAGTCAGCGCCTCGGGGCTCAGCTTCGGGCCGAATTCGGCGAGGATGTCGCGGATGACCTCGGGGTTGCGGGAGGCCAGCGCCGAGACGATGAAGGTGCCGGCGCGCTGCTGCTCGGTCAGGGTCGGCTCGGTCGAGAGGCTTCCGAGGTTCAGCTTCTGGTCCTTGGCGTATTCGGGCAGGCGGTTGCGCAGGGCTTCCAGCGACATGGCGGGCTCCTTCCAAGGTTTCGATTCTAGGGGGTGGGCGGAGCGGATCCCGGAGAATCCGTTCGGCCAACCCCCTGCCCGGTCGGGGCAGGGGAGGCGAGGGGGGCGGATGCCCCCCTCGGCCGGGATCAGGCCGCCTTCTCGAAGAGCTTCTGGGCGTCGAGCGCCTCCTGGCCCTTGTTCCAGTTGCAGGGGCAAAGCTCGTCGGTCTGCAGCGCGTCGAGCACGCGGAGCACTTCCTGCGGGTTGCGGCCGACATTGAGGCCGTTGACCGAGGCCCACTGGATGGTGCCGTCCGGATCGACGATGAAGGTCGCGCGCAGCGGCACGCCCGCGTCCTTGTCGAGGATGCCGAGGGCCTCGGAGAGCTCGCGCTTCACATCGGCCAGCATCGGGATCTCGAGGTTCTTGATATCCTCGTTGTAGACGCGCCAGTTCAGGTGGACGAACTCGCTGTCGGTCGAGGCGCCGTAGACCACGGTGTCACGGTCCGCGAACTCACCCGCCAGCTTGCCGAAGGCGGCGATCTCGGTCGGGCAGATGAAGGTGAAGTCCTTCGGCCAGAAGAAGACGACCTTCCACTTGCCGGCATCGGAAGCGGAGGTGATCTCGGTGAAGGACTTGCCGGGGCCACCCAGGCCCTCGGGGCCCGCCTTCACGGCGGTCAGGGCGAAGGACGGAAACTTGTCGCCGACAGTCAACATGCAGAAATCCCCTCTGGTTACGACCGGCGCATGACCGGCCAGATCCGGAGCCCGACGGGCGATGCCGTAGGCTCGGATGCCGTTATGCTGCAACTGCTCACAACGGTCTAATGAATAGTTTTTGGCGGTTTGATTGACTGGATCGATCAAACGGCGCATGCCTTCCCCATGCTCACCCTCCCCAGCCCCCAGCAGCTGCGCTACCTGCTGGCGCTCGCCGACCATGGCCATTTCGGCCGGGCAGCCACCTCCTGCGCCGTCACCCAGTCCACCCTCTCCGCCGGGATCATCGCCCTCGAGCGCCAGCTTGACGCCCATCTGCTGGAGCGCGGCTCGGCCAAGCGCCCGGTCTTCACGCCCCTCGGGCTCGAGGTGGTGGGCCGGGCCCGCACCGCCCTGTCGGCATTGGAGGCGGTGGCCGAGACGGTGGCTGCGGCGCGGGACCCGCTTTCCGGCCCGCTCCGCTTCGGCGTCATCCCGACCATCGGGCCCTTCCTGCTGCCGCGGCTGATGCCGGCACTGCGTGAGGCCTTCCCCCGCCTCCGCCTCTGGTTGCGGGAGGATCAGACGGACCGGTTGGTAGGTCAGCTCGAGGCCGGGCGACTCGACCTGCTGCTGCTGGCGCTGCCCTGCGCCTGCGGCGAGGTGGAGACGCTGCCGATCGCGGCCGACCCCTTCCTCGCCGCCCTTCCGGCCGATCACCGGCTGGCGTCGCGGGAGAGGGTGCCGGTCGCAGCCCTCGGCGCCGAGCGGCTGCTGCTGCTGGAGGATGGACATTGCCTGCGCGACCATGCGCTCGATGTCTGTGGCCTGGCCCGCGGGGCGATGCCGGCGGAGGATGGCATCGCCGCCACCTCGCTGCATACGCTGGTGCAGATGGTAGCCGGTGGCCTCGGTGTCACGTTGCTGCCGCAGCTGGCCCTGGAGGGCGGGGTACTTGCGGGCGCGCAGGTCGAGATCCGGCCGCTGGAGTCCGAGGGCGGCTCGCCACCGAGCCGCAGCCTGGCCCTTGCCTGGCGCGCCCGCAGCCCGCGCGCGGCGGAATTCCGCGGCCTCGCCCCCGCCATTGCGGCGGCGCTGCAGCCGGCTTAACCCTGGGGCAAAGTCCAGGGGAGAGAGCGGATGCATGGGCTGACCGAGGATCAGGCGCGGCTGCTGGGCCGCGCGCGCGAGGTCGCGCAGGAGGCCGCCGCGCAGGCCGCCACGACCGACCGCACGGAGCAGTATCCCTGGCCCATGGTGCGCCGCATGCAGGAGGCCGGGTTGATGGGCCTGACCATCCCGCGCGACCAGGGCGGGCCGGGCCTCTCCTATTTCGATGCGGTGCTGGTGATCGAGGAACTCTCGGCCGCCTGCTCCGTCTGCGGGCGGATCGCGGTCGAGAGCAACATGGGCGCGCTTGGCGCCGTCATGGCCTATGGCACGCCGGAGCAGCGGCGGATCGCGGCCGGGCTGGTGCTGGCGGGCGACAAGCCCGCCATCTGCATCACCGAGCCCGAGGCCGGCTCCGCCGCGACGGAAATGACCACCCGCGCGGTGCGCCGCGGCGACGAATGGGTGGTCGACGGCGTCAAGCACTGGATCACCGGCGGCGGCGTCTCCCGCCTGCACCTCATCTTCGCCCGCGCCTTCGAGGATGGGCGGGATCTTGGCATCGGCGGCTTCCTCGTGGTGCGCGAGGGCGAGCGGGATCCGCCGGGCCTCGTCATCCATCGCCGCATCCCCTCCATGGGGTTGAAGGGCATGCCGGAGGCGGAGATCCGTTTCGAGGGGCTGGTAGTGCCGGATGCCATGGTGCTGCGTCCGCCCGGTGGCTTCGCCCGCGGCTTCGGCCGGTTGATGGATGCCTATAACGGCCAGCGCGTCGGCGCCGCGACGGTCGCCCTCGGCATCGCCGCCGGCGCCTATGGGCATGCGCTGGACTATGCCCAGCGGCGGCGGCAATTCGGCCGGCCGATCGCCGAGTTCCAGGGCCTCGGCTGGATGTTGGCGGATATGTCGATCAAGCTGGAGGCGGCGCGCGCCCTCGTCTGGCGCGCGGCCCGCAGCGCCGGGCCGGCGGGCTTCCCCGACCGGTTGGCCGCCGCCCAGGCCAAGGTGCTGGCCGCCGATACCGCCATCGAGGTCACCAATGCCGCGTTGCAGATCTGGGGCGCGGCCGGATACAGCCGGGAGAACCCGCTGGAGCGCATGGTGCGTGATGCGCGGATGTTCGCCATCGCCGGCGGCACCGCCCAGGTGCTGCGGACCCAAGTGGCGGAGCAGATCCTCGGCCGCAAGCTGCCGCAGACGCGCGACGGCTTCCTGCGGCTGGAAGCGGCACGGCTGGCGGCCGATTAGTCTCGGCGATTGACTCGGCCGGGTGCTTCGCCTATCCCCCGCGCTCCCCGGCGGTGGCGCGAGCTGCCGCCGCAACCCTTTACGCCTAACCGGTGAGTCCCGCGTCATGAAGATCCGCAACAGCCTGAAGACCGCCAAGACGCGCGACAAGAACTGCGTGGTCGTCCGCCGCCGTGGCCGGCTCTACGTCCTGAACAAGAAGAACCCCCGGCTGAAGGCCCGCCAGGGCTGATCGGCCGCCCGCGGGGCCAGGTTCCGGTCCGGCGGTGAGGTTAACTGCCAGAGATTGCTGGAACCCGCCGCTGGCCCTGCCGCGGCGGGTTTTCGCGTCTGCGGCGCCTATTGCGGCTTGAGGATCTCGGTGCCGAGGCCACCGCCCGTGGTCCAGGTGCCGCGCAGGCTGCCATCCGGCTCCACCCCGTAGATCGCCACGCCCGGTCGGCCATCCACGACGAAGGAGATGGCCAGCATCCCGCTCTGGATCAGGCCGAGGCCGATGATCTGGGCATTGCCGACCAGCCAGCGGGCAAGCCAGGCGCCGTTCGGCCCCTCCCGCAGCTCGAACCCGCCCTCATAGGGGGAGCCATCGGGATTCTGCCCGTCGATCGCGTAGCGGCCTTCGCGGAGCTGGGCGAAGGCGGCGGCGGGGGCAAGGGCCAGCAGGCTGAAGGCCAGCAACAGGATACGTCGGAAGGACAAAGGGGGCTCCGGGGCGAAAGGCGGCGGAGAGTGGCGCCACGGCTCGACCGGGGCAAGCCTGACGCTTGCCGGATGCCCAGCCGCCGCCCATTTTCACGCCATGGAGGACCGCGCGCCGTGATCGACCTGCCCGCCCCGAAGCCTGATGTCCTGGCCCGCCGTGGCGAGATTCTCGCCGGGCTGCACGCCCTGGTCCCAGGGGACGGCGTGATCGGCGAGCCGGCCCGCCTCCGCCCCTACGAGACGGATGGCCTCTCCGCCTATCGCCAGCCGCCGCTCGCGGTGGTGTTGCCGCGCACGACGGAGCAGGTGGCCGCGGTGCTCGCCTTCTGTCACCGCAACGGCGTTCGTGTGGTACCGCGCGGGGCGGGCACCAGCCTCTCCGGCGGGGCGCTGCCGCTCGAGGACTCGGTCGTGCTCGGGCTGATGCGGATGAACCGGATCCTCGAGGTCGACTACGCCAACCGCCTGGCGGTGGTGGAAGCCGGCGTCACCAATCTCGGCATCACCAACCACGTGGCGGCCGATGGCTTCTTCTACGCGCCCGACCCGTCCTCGCAGCTCGCCTGCATGATCGGCGGCAACGTCAACATGAACTCGGGCGGGGCGCATTGCCTCAAATACGGCGTCACCGCCAACAACCTGCTCGGCCTCAAGGCCGTCACCATCGAGGGCGAGATCATCGAGATCGGCGGCCGGCACCTCGATGCCGCCGGCTATGACTGGCTCGGCCTGCTGACCGGCTCCGAGGGCCAGCTCGTCGTGGTGACGGAGGTGACGGTGCGCATCCTGCACAGCCCGGAAGGGCAGCGGGCCATGCTGGCCGCCTTCCGCTCGAACGAGGTCGCCGGCGAGGCGGTGGATGCGATCATCGCCTCCGGCATCATCCCCGTCGCGCTCGAATTCATGGACCGGCCGGCGATCCATGCCTGCGAGGCCTTCGCCCATGCCGGCTACCCGCTCGATGCCGAGGCCATGCTCATCATCGAGGTCGAGGGCAGCACGGAGGAGCAGGACATGCTGCTCGGCCGGCTGAAGGCGATCTGCGAGCGGTTCGACCCGATCAGCCTGAAGGTGGCCGAGACGGCGGAGCAGTCGCTGGCCATCTGGAAGGGGCGGAAAGGGGCCTTTGGCGCCGTCGGCCGAATCTCGCCCGATTACCTCTGCATGGACGGCACCATCCCGACCGGCCAGCTGCCCTTCGTCCTCCGGCGCATCGGCGAGATGTCAGCGAGCTACGGGCTGCAGGTGGCCAATATCTTCCATGCCGGCGACGGCAATCTCCACCCGCTCATCATGTTCGACGCCAATGATTCCAAGAGCTTCCACGATGCCGAGCAATTCGGTGCCGACATCCTGACCCTCTGCGTCGAGGTCGGCGGCTGCCTGACCGGCGAGCATGGCGTCGGCGTCGAGAAGCGGGACCTGATGCCGGTGCAGTTCACCCCCTTCGAGCTCGACCAGATGCGGGCGCTGAAGGCGGCCTTCGATCCGGGCTGGCTGCTCAACCCCGCCAAGGTCTTTCCGCTCGAGGGCAACCCGGCGCTGCGGCCGGCGGCATGACGCAGGTCATCGCACCGGCCGATGAGGCCGGGGTTGCGGCCGCCGTTGCCGCGGCCGCCGCCGCCGGCGAGCCGCTGGCAATCGAGGGCCGCGGTACCAAGCGCGCCCTGCTGCGCCCGGTGCAGGCAGCGCGAACGCTCTCGCTCCGCAACCTCTCCGGCATCACCCTCTACCGGCCGCAGGAGCTGATCCTCTCCGCCTGGGCCGGCACGCCCCTGCCGGAGATCGAGGCGGCGCTGGCGGAGCGTGGCCAGCAGGTCGTCGCCGAGCCGCCCGATCTCTCCGCCATGTTCGGCGCCAGCGAGGCGGCGACGCTCGGCGGGCTGGTCGCCACCAATCTCTCGGGCCCGCGGCGCATCAGCGCCGGCGCCATGCGTGACCATGTCATGGGCATCCGCGCCGTGAACGGCATGGGGGACGTCTTCCGCAGCGGCGGGCGGGTGCTGAAGAACGTCACCGGCCTCGATCTCTGCAAGCTGCTGACGGGGGCCCACGGCACGCTCGGCGTCATCACCGAGGTGACGCTGAAGGTCCTGCCGGCGACGGAGGCCTGCGGCACGGTCATGGTGACGGTGCCCGACCTGGCGACGGGGGTGCGGGTGCTCTCGGCCGGGCTCGGCAGCCCCTATGGCGTCAGTGGCGCCGCCCTGCTGCCCGGCCCCGCGCCACGGGCGCTGCTGCGGATCGAGGAATTCGCCGAGTCCGTCCATTACCGCTGTGGGCGGCTGCGGGAAGCCCTGGCCCGCTACGGCGAGGTCAGGCAGGTCGAGGGTGAGGAAAGCCGTAGCCTCTGGCGCGCGGTGCGGGATGCCGAGCCGCTCGCCGCCGCGCCGGACGAGGCGGTCTGGCGCGTCTCCGTCCAGCCAACCGCAGGGCCGGGCATCGTCGTGGCGGCCGGGTTGCCAAAATTCCTGCTCGACTGGGGTGGCGGGCTGGTCTGGTTGGCCGGGCCAGCGACCGAGGACGCGCATGAGCGGGTGATGCAGGTGGCCCGTGCCGCTGGCGGCAGCTTCACCCTCTTCCGCGCACCGGAGCCGCTGCGCGCCGCCGTGGCGGTCATGCCGGAGGAGCCGCAGGCGCTCGCCGCCATCGGGGCTCGTGTCCGGCAGGTGATGGACCCGCGTGGAATTCTCAACCCCGGGCGGATACGCGCGGGGTAGGGGACTGCCTTGCAGGTTCTTGACCGCGCAGGGCTTTCCCCACCAGTGGGCGACGCTTACCGCCGCGCCGCCGGGCCAGCCGGTCAGCGCCCGGCCAGCCGCCGCGGCCCGGCCGCATCCAGCATGGCATGGGTCAGCGCCTGGGCGAGGCAGGCATAGCCATGGTCATTGTGGTGCAGCCCATCCGGCCCGATCATCTCGGCCGCCGGCGTCCCGGCCGCCGCCCAGGCCTCCATCAAGGCCGCGCGGGAGAAGAGCGGCACATGCAGATGGGCGGACAGGTCGCGCAGGGCGGCGTCGAAGCGCTCGAAGCGCGGCGCGCTGAGGATTCGTGGCGCCCGCTGGCTGTCCATCAGCACGACATCGATCCCCCGTGCCTGCAGCCGCTCGATGCCATCCTCCATCGCGGCGGAGAAGGCTTCGGGTGACATCCCGCGCAGCACCGCATTGGCACCGGCCTGCCAGATGACGAGGGTGGGGCGAAGGGTGATCACATCCGCCTCCAGCCGCGCCATCATCTCATCGACATCCTCGCCGCCGCGGCCGCGGTTCAGCACCATCAGCCGCGCCTCGGGCAGGGCGGCGCGCAGCCCTGCCTCCAGCATGGCCGGATAGGTGCGGTCCTGGCCGCTGGCGCCCGCCCCCTCGGTGGAGGAGGAGCCGAAGGCGATCACCTTCACCTTCCGCCCCTGGGCGAGGGCGGCGCGGGTAGCAGGCATGGCGAGGTGCTGGGTTGGGGAGGGCGGACAGGGCTCCGCTGCCCGGACCGGCGCCAGGCCGGAGACGAGCAGGCCCAGACCGAGCAGGAGGGTAGCGAGGGGGGCACGCATACTCCCAGGCTGCCGCAAGCGCCGGCGGCGCGCCAGCCCCGAAAAGCTCCCGCTTGCGCACCGGCTGCGGCCCGTCCACATCTCCGCCCGGAGGTGGCGATGCGGCAGCTGATCCGGGGCATGCAGCCGGGGGCGGGCAAGATGGCCCGGGACCTCCGTGCCGATGCCTTCCGTGGCATCGCCCTCTGGTTCATCCTGATCGACCATATCCCGGGCAACCGGCTGGGCGGGCTGACCCTCAGGAATGTCGCGCTCTCGGACGCGACCGAGGCCTTCGTGTTGCTGGCCGGCTATGCGGCGGGCCTCGCCTATGGCGCGACGCTCGACCGGCATGGCTGGGCCTTCGCCGCGGCGGCGCTGCTGCGTCGCCTCGGCACCCTCTATGTGGCGCATATCTTTCTCTTCGTCGTCTTCACCGCCCAGGTCGGGTATTCCGCCGCGGCGCTGGAAAGCTCGGCCTATCTGGACGAGATGCATCTCGATGTGTTCGGGGAACAACCCTATCTCGCATTGCTTCAGGCTTTGTTACTCCGCTTCCAGCCGGCCTTCCTCGACATCCTGCCGCTCTACATCGTGCTGATGCTCATGCTGGTGCCGGCCCTGCCGCTGTTGCGGTGGCCCTGGCTGCTGATGGGGCTCTCGGTCGCCGGCTATGTCGTGGTCCGGCTGTTCGGCCTCAACCTGCCGAACTGGGTGGATGGCGGCTGGTTCTTCAACCCGCTCGCCTGGCAGGTGCTGTTCTTCACGGGCTGCCTGCTCGGCTACACGCCCTGGCGGGAAGGCCGGCGCGGCCCGGCGCCGGCGGTGCCCTTCCATCCGGCGCTGATCGGGGCAGCGATACTGGCGCTGCTGCTTGGCCTCGTCATCGTGCTGATCGGCGATTACGGCGAGCAGTGGCTGGCGGAGCTGCCCCAGCCGCTGGCCGAACTGCTGACCACCATCGACAAGACCGGGCTGCATCCATTCCGCCTCATCTCGGTCCTCGCCCTGGCCTATCTGGTCGGCCATGCGGTGCCGCGCGACGCCAACTGGCTGCGCAGCCGGCTGGCGGCGCCCTTCGTGCTGATGGGCCAGCATGGGCTGCCGGTCTTCTGCGTCGGCATCTTCCTCGCCTTCCTCGGCCGGCTGGCGCTGGAGATGGATGACCGCTGGCCCATGCAGGTCGCGGTCAACCTGGCCGGGCTGGCGGCTCTGATTTCGATCGGGATCATCGGTGCCTGGTACCGTCTGCGTGAGCGGGGAGAATCTGCACATTCGGCAACGAATCCCGCAGCTGTCGGCTTGCGGGCGCCGGCTGCCTCTTCTACGACAGCGAGATGACCCTCGGCGCCGGCCGCGTCCTGCTGCTGCTCGGCCTGCTGCTGGCCCCGCCTGCGGCGACGGCTGGCGGCATGGCCTGCGACGCGCCGCCGGAACTGCTCGCCGCCAATGCGGCCCTGCCGGCCACCGCCCGTGCGGCCAGCACCGGCAGCCTCCGCATCCTGATCGTCGGCAGTGCCTCGGTCCTCGGGCCTGGCACCAGCGGCCCCTCCGCCGCCTGGCCGGTCCGGCTCGAGGCGCTGATCCGTGCCCGCGCGCCCCATCTGAAGCTCGACATGGTGACCCGGGGCGCGCGTGGCCTCACCACCGCCGAGACCGGGGCGATCATCGCCGCGGAATTGGCCCGCTCGCCCTTCAACCTGGTGCTCTGGCAGGCCGGCACGGCCGAAGCGGTGCGCGGCCTCGACCTCGACGAGATGGTGGAGGAACTCCATGCCGGCCTCGCCAAGGTGGTCGCCGCCGGGGCGGATGCGGTGCTGATGGACCACCAGTTCTCTCGTTTCATCCGGGCCAATGCCAATGTCGATGCCTATCGGGATGCGCTGCGGCTGACGGCTGCGGCGCATGGCGTCCCGGTGCTCCGCCGCTGGGACCTGATGCAGGCCTGGGCGGAGGACGACATCGTCGATGTCGAGCGGGCCAGCCGGCAGGAGCGGGTGGCGGCCACGGACAAGCTGAATGACTGCCTGGCCCAGGCCATGCAGGCCCTCATCCGCGACGGTGTGGCCGAGGCGCGTGGCCGGCCGGGCCAGCGTTAGGTTCCGCCCTATTCGGCCACCCGCCCGGCGGCCTATATCTAGGCCATGCAAACCCATTTCTCGCCGGAGCAGTTGCGGGACCCGGATACGCGGGAGAGCAACGGTATCCTCCGCACCTGCGTCCATTGCGGCTTCTGCACCGCCACCTGCCCAACCTTCGTGTTGCTGGGCGACGAGCTGGATAGCCCGCGCGGCCGCATCTACCTCATCAAGGACATGCTGGAGGGTGGCAAGCCGGCGACGGAGGAGGTGGTGCGCCATGTCGACCGCTGCCTCTCCTGCCTGTCCTGCATGACGACCTGCCCCTCGGGCGTGAACTACATGCACCTTGTCGACCATGCCCGGCGCTATATCGAGGAAACTTACGACCGGCCCTGGCATGAACGGGCGCTGCGCCGCGTGCTGGGTTCGGTGCTGCCCTATCCCGCGCGTTTCCGCGCGGCGCTGGCGGGCGCCCGGCTCGGCCGGCCCCTGGCCGGGCTGGTTCCGGGCCGGCATGTGCTGGCCCAGCGGCTGCGGGCCATGCTGCGCCTCGCCCCCGACGCCCTGCCGCCGCCAAGCCCGATGCAGGCACCGCAGGTACATCGGGCAGAAGGCGAACGCCGTGGCCGGGTGGCGCTGCTCACCGGCTGCGCCCAGCAGGTGCTGGCGCCCTCGATCAACGAGGCAACGATCCGCCTGCTGACCCGCATGGGAATCGAGGTGGTCATCACCCGCGAGCAGGGCTGCTGCGGCGCGCTCGACCACCACATGGGCCATCACGACCCGGCCATGCGGCTGGCCCGGGCCAATATCGCAGCCTGGCGCCGGGAGATCGCGGGCGAGGGGCTCGACGGCATCGTCATCAACACATCGGGCTGCGGCACGACGGTGAAGGATTACGGCTTCATGTTCCGCGAGGAGCCGGAGGCGGAGCAGGCGGCGGAGATCGCCGGCCTCGCCATGGATGTCTCCGAGGCGCTGGTGAAGTTCGACTACCAGCCGAGCCGGGAACCGCCAGGCCTGACCGTCGCCTACCATGCCGCCTGCTCGCTACAGCATGGCCAGCGGGTGACGGCGGCGCCGAAGCAATTGCTCGCCAAGGCCGGCTTCCTGGTGCGGGAGCCGGCGGAGCCGCATCTCTGCTGCGGCAGCGCGGGCACCTACAACCTGCTGCAACCCGAGATCGCGGCGCAGCTGCGGGATCGGAAGCTCGGCAATCTCGACCGCACCGGGGCCGACCTGATCGCCGCCGGTAATATCGGCTGCCTGACCCAGCTCGCCGGGGACCGCATGCCGGTCGTGCATACCGTCGAGTTGCTGGACTGGATGGCTGGCGGCCCCGCGCCGGCGGCGGTGGCGCAGCGCGCGGCGTGATTCCGTCGCGCTACGGCCCGGTGCTGTTCCCGCTGGTCATGACCTTCTTCATGGCCGGCGCCGTCTCGCTGCTGCTGACCGTCGTCAACCTGGGCCTGCCGCCCGATTTCCTGCTGCGTTGGCTGGCGAACTGGGCACTGGCCTGGATCTTCGCCTTTCCATCCGCCCTGCTGGCGATTCCCATGGCACGGCGGATCGTCGGCTGGCTGACGGCGGTGCGGGGCTAGGCTCCGCGCCGCCATCCGCCTCAGGCCACGGTGTCGGCCATCTGCGCCCCGCGATCACCCATCGGGCGCTCCGGGCCGGTGGTGGTATCGCGCGCGGTCTGGTGCTCCATCTCCGCATCCAACTCGGCGCCGACCAGCACCACCGTCGCCGAAAGCCAGGTCCAGGTCATGAAGCCGACCACGGCGCCGAGCGAGCCGTAGGTCTCGTTGTAGTTGCCGAAATTCGAGACGTAGTAGGAGAAGCCGACGGAGAAGGCGACGAAGCCGAACGCCGCCACCGCACTGCCCCAGCTCACCCAGCGCCACTTCGCCCGGTCCCGGCTCGGGCCATAGCGGTACAGGAAGGCGAGGAATACGCCGATCGCGCCCAGCAGTACCGGCCAGCGGCCGAGGCCGACCAGCGTGCCGACCGGCCCGCCAATGCCCAGGAACTGCAGTGCCAGCGGCAGGACCACCACGCCGGTCATGGCAAGCAGGATGAAGAGGATGCCGCCGAGGGTGAAGGCGAGCGTCACTGCCGTCCGTACCAGGAAGCCGCGCCGTTCATGCTCGTCATAGACAACGTTCAGCGCATCGACGAGCGCCTTCATGGCCTGGTTGGCTGACCAGAGCGAGGTGGCAAGGCCGATCAGCGCACCGATGCCAAGGCTCGTATCGCCCTTGGAGACGATGCGCCTCACCTGCTCGTCGATGATCTGCATCCCGCCCTGGGGGACGATGATCGAGACGGCCTCCAGATGCTGCGAGATCGTCGCCGGCTCGGCGAAGAAGCCGTAGATTGCGATCATCGCACCGATCGCCGGGAAGAGCGCCAGCAGGGTGTAGAAGGTGATGCCGGCTGCCTCGGTCAGTACCCGGTCCTCCGAAACCTGGGTGGCGGTGCGCTTGAGGATGTCCCACCAGCCGCGGGCGGGGATCTGGCCCGGATGCTCGGCATGGCGCCCGCGGTCGTCGGCGGCCGGGCCGGGCTGCTCCTGGCTACGTTGTCCCTGGCTGCGCTGCGCCTGGCCGGACCGGGCCTGGCCGGACCGGGGCACGGGCTGTGGCTTGCCAGGCCGTCCGCCGGCGAACAGCAGCGCGGCGCCGGCTGCGAGAGCAACCGCCGTGGTGAGGAAGGGACTGGGCTGGGAGTCGGACCGCATGTTCGGCTCTCCGGAACGGGATATCCAAGCGCCAACGCACCGATGCCGTTCGGGTGCCCGTTGGATCGCGAATTGCGTGCGCAGCGAATCCGGGGCCTCCTGACGGCAAAGCAGAACCGGAGGAACCTCCCCATGCGCCTGCGACGCCGCTCGCTGCTCGGCGCCCCCGCCTTGGCCGCACTGCTCCCGGCTCGCCAGGCCCAGGCCCAGGGCCAGGGCAGCTTCCCGGAGCGGCCCATCAGCCTCGTCGTACCCTTCCTCGCCGGTGGCTCGACCGATATCGCCGCGCGGATCATGGCCGAGCAGATGGCCCCGCGTCTCGGCCCCGCTGCCCGGATCGTGGTGGAGAACCGTGCCGGGGCAGGCGGCTCGGTGGGCAGCGAATGGGTCCGGCACCGGCCGGCCGATGGCTATACCCTGCTGCTGGCCAGCGCCTCGGCCCTCGGCACCAACCCGGCGGCGCTGCCGGAGCAGACGCCCTACGATCCGGTGGAGGATTTCACCCCGATCGCCATCATCGGCGGTGGCCCGATGGTGCTGGTGGTGCCGGCGCAATCGCCCCACCGCGGCGTGCAGTCCCTGCTGGATGCTGTGCGGGCCAGGCCGGGGCAGATGAGCTGGGCGACCTCGGGGGCCGGCGGCATCGGCCATCTCACCGGGGAGTATCTCAAGCTTCGCGCCGGCGGCCTGCGGGCGGAGCATGTGCCCTATCGTGGCGGCTCGGCGGTGATGGAGGCGCTGGCGAAGAGCGAGGTGGATTACTCGCTGGAGGTGCTGGCCTCGGTCGCGGCGCATCTGCGCGACGGGCTCTCCCGCGGCCTGGCGGTGAGCTCGCTCCGCCGCCATCCGCTCTTCCCCGACATCCCGACCCTCGACGAGAGCGGCCTGCCGGGCTTCGAGATGACGACCTGGAATGTGCTGGTTGCTCCGCGCGGCCTGCCGGCGGCGCTCACCGGGCGGCTGGCGGCGGCGGCGGGGGCCGTGCTGGCCGACCCGGCGGTGGCGCAGCGGCTGGCGACGGCCGGCGTCGACCCGGCGGCGCCGAACACGCCGGCCTCGACCCGTGCCTTCCTGGTGGCGGAGCGCGAGAAGTTCGGTGGCATCGTCGAGCGCGCTGGGCTTCGCCTCGGGCGCTGACGCCCTGCAACGGATGGCATCCAGCCCGGACGCAATCCGCCGCAGCCTGCCGGTTGTGGCGCGGCCTCAGGCGGCGCGGCGGGTCAGCAGCCGCGTGGTGGCGACCGGGTTCAGCCGGTAGCCGCCGCTCTCGGTGACGAGGATGCGGTTGTCGGCATTCGCCATCTCCATCTTCTGCCGCAGGCGGTAGATATGAGTCTCAAGCGTATGGGTGGTCACGGCGGCGTTGTAGCCCCAGACCTCGCTCAGCAGGATCTGCCGCGACACCGGCTTGCCGCCGGCACGGTAGAGGAATTTGAGGATCGCGGTCTCCTTGTCGGTCAGCCGCACCTTGCGATTGCGCTTCGGCTCGACCAGCAGCCGGGCGCTCGGGCGGAAGATGTAGGAGCCGATGGGGAAGACGGCGTCGTCCGAATTGTCGAAGACGCGCAGCTGGGCGCGCATCCGCGCCAGCAGCTCGGACAGGCGGAAGGGCTTGCCGATATAGTCGTTGGCACCCGCATCGAGGCCGCGGATCACATCCGCCTCGGCATCCGCCCCCGTCAGCATGATGATCGGCATCCGCCGCCCGTCGAGCCGGAGCGAGGTGCAGAAATCCCGGCCGTCGCCATCGGGCAGGCCGACATCAAGGAGGATCAGGTCATAATGCATGTCGGTGGCGAGGCGGCATTCGGCCTCGGCGATGCATTCGGCCTGATCGACGATGAACTCGCAGCCGAAGCCGATCTGCTCGGCCAGGGTGGCACGCAGCATCGCATCGTCTTCGACGATCAGCACCCGGCGGAAGGCCGACATGGGACATCTCCGTATTGGCGCAGCCGGCGATGTGCCAACCGCTTGTTCCGATGAACGGAGATTAGGCGGGCGTCATCTCGGGCTGATGCGTTCGCTGTCGCAAAAACCGCAAGTTTTGTCGCAAATGTCCCGCAGCCGGACCAAGATCACCCACCTGGCCGGCGGGGGCGCGCCTGGATCTGCGCCAGCGTCACCGGCCGGAAGTCCCAGGCATCGACCCCGACATCCACCTGCCGCGGCAGGGGCTTCAGCCGGCCATGGCTGTGGCCATGCAGGTTCAGCCAGCCCCGATGCATGTTGCGCCAGCTGCGGAAGGCATAGTGGCAGAGCACGAGGCCGGTGCCCTCCAGCATGATCTCCGCATAGGGCTGCACACTCGCCCAGCCGGCGAGCCCAAGGGTCGCCGGCCCGTCATTGTTGCCGGTGACGAGGTGCTTCCGGCCCCGCAGCCGCTCCAGCAGGGCGGCCATGGCATCGGCGCCGTAGCCGATGGCGACGTCGCCAAGATGCCAGACCTCATCCGCCGGGCCGACTACGGCATTCCACCGCTCCTCCATCGCCGCATCCATGGTGGCGATCGAGTCGAAGGGGCGGCGATAGAGCGCGCGGGCGCCGGCATGGCCGAAATGCGTGTCGCTGGTGAAGAAGACGGCCATCGCGCCCCGGTCAGGACGAGCGCCGGCGGAGGTCCGGGCTCCGGGCCGGTGCGGCGGGGCGGCCGGTCGGCGGGCGCCACTCCCGCCGCTGCCGCGCCGCCCAGCCGAAGCGGTGATCGCCCTCCAGCAGCTGCAGGTGGTCGCGCAGCCGGTTGCGGCCAAGCCAGGCCATCGCCGCCTCCAGCTCCGCCACCGACATCTCGCTCCGGCTCTTGCCGCCGAGCACGCGCTTCAGCACGGCGTTGTAGGCGTGATAGAGGCCGGCGCCGCGCGGGATGGCACCGCCCACCCCCTCGGCCGCATCCTCCACAGCTTGGCCAGCGACCAGGTCGCCGAGCTGGTGGCGGAGCTGGCGCTCGGCGCGGGATGGGGTGAGGAGATCGCCCTGCTCCTCCGGCTCCCGCGCGGCGGCAAGGCCGGCGGCGAGGTCCGGGCCTGGCTGCAGCGTGCTGAGGCGCAGGGTCAGCGCATTGCTCTCGAGCGGGATGATGCCCTGGCGCTCCCGCGCCTCGGCCAGTTCCTCCTCGAGCCAGTCGGGCAGGCCAAGGCTCGGCTGGCGAGGCGGGCGGCGGTCGGGCTTGGCGCGGGTGCCCTGCTCGCGCTCCATCCGCCAGCGGAAACGGGCAAAGAGCGGGTCGTCCGGGTGGAAGACCAGAGCGCGTTGCGCGTCATAGGGGCCGGCATTCGGGTCCACCCGCGTGGCGCGCGCCACCATCTGCTCCAGCCAGGGGCGGGAGCGGATATGGGTCAGCGCCGCGACCACGGCGACCTCCGGTGCATCCAGCCCCTCATAGGCCATGGCGACGGTGACGAGGATCGAGGGTTCGGTGGTGAGGCGGAAGGCGGCCAGCGTCTCCTGCGCGCCCGGCTCGTCGGAGACGGCGAGCGCCGCGCTGCTGGCCTGGCCGGGCGGCACCCAGCCGCGCAGCAACTCCAGATACCGTCGCGCCTGGGTCTGGTCGGGCGCCACCACCAGCAGCTTGCCAAGGCCGCGCGGCACCTCGCCTGGCCCGGCGCCCAATGCGCGGCGGCGCTCGGCGCGCAGGCTGCGCGTGGCGAGGAAGGCGCGGCGTAGCAGGGCTTCGGCAAAGCCGGTGCGGAGCGCGGTGAAGAGGGCCGGACGCGTCGCCTCGTGCGGGGCGGGGGCGCGGAGGCGATGCGGGCCCAATCGCGGGCGTTCGCCGCCGCCCTCCGGCTCCGGCCCCAGCCAGGCGGCCTCGCCATCCAGCGCGCCGAAGGAGACGGGCAGCACGGCCCGCTCGGCCAGCGCCCGGGCGCGGCTGTAGCCGACCACCGCCCAGCCCGGCGCCGCGAGGTCGACCTCCTGCCGCCCGCCGGCGCTGCGCCGGTAGGGCAGCCAGAGGATGCGACGCCCATCCGCCCGCTCCAGCGTGCCCGAGAGCAGCAGCCGCACGCCGGCGAGCGACAGCAACGGCTCGATCGGCGCCGACCAGGCGGCGGCGACATCGGCGGCATGGTCCCGCCCGCCCGCGGCATCGGCCTCGTTCAGGGCCGGAAGGTGATGCACCTCATCCACTACCAGCAGGTAGCGGTGACGGCGGAAGGCGGCGAGGTGAAGATCGGGCGCCGCGGCGATACCCTGATAGGTGGTGACGTAGCCCTCGAGGCCACGGCACGGGTCACCCGGGCTGTTGTCGGCGGCACGGACCGAGAGCGCATGGCCGAGCGCAGTGCGCCAGGCCGGGTCGACAAAGGCCTCCTCGGCCTGGAGACGAAGGCTGTCGCGCGGCACCACCCAGCAGACCCGCTCGCAGAGCCCCGCCTCGATGAGCGTCTTGGCGGCGAGGACCGGCAGCAGGGACTTGCCGCCGCCCGGCGTGACGGCGGCCAGGATGTCGCGCAGCTCCCCCGCCTCGCCGGCGGCGATGGCGCGGACGACGGCGAGCAGCTCGCTCTGGTGGCTGCGCAGGGACCTCATGGGCGACCGGGCGAATCGGGCACCGTAGAATCCTGAAACTCCATGGAATCCACGTCCAGCGCTTTCACGCCGCGCGGTCCCGGCCCTAAGCTCGGGCATGGTCTCCGCAGCCGATCCCACCCTCGCCGAGGGCTTCGACCTCTCCCGCCTCGATGCAGGCTTCTACGCCGATCCTTTCCCGGTCTATCGCGCACTGCGCGAGCATCAGCCGGTGAAGCGCATGGCGGATGGCTCGCTCTTCCTCACGCGCTGGGCCGACCTCGACCGGATCTACCGGGACACCAGGACCTTCTCCTCCGACAAGCATGAGGAGTTCCGGCCGAAATACGGTGCGACGCCGCTCTACGAGCACCATACGACCAGCCTCGTCTTCAACGACCCGCCGCTGCACACCCGCGTGCGGCGGCTGATCGCCAGCGCGCTGATGCCACGGGCCATCGCCGCCATGGAGCCCGGCCTGCAGGCCCTGGTCGGGCGGCTGCTGGATGCGGTCGAGGCCCGTGGCGAGGCCGATCTGATCGAGGATTTCGCCGCCGCCATCCCGATCGAGGTGATCGGCAACCTGCTCGGCGTGCCGGTGGAGGAGCGGGGGCCGCTGCGCGGCTGGTCGCTCGCCATCCTCGGCGCGCTGGAGCCGGTGGTGATGCCGGAGGCGGCGGCGCGGGGCAATGCCGCCGTCAGCGAATTCCTCGACTACCTCCGTGGCCTGGTCGCGCGGCGGCGGGCGCAGCCGGGCGATGCTGCGACCGATGTGCTGACGCGCCTGATCCAGGGCGAGGCGGATGGCGAGCGGCTGACCGAGACGGAGCTGCTGCACAACTGCATCTTCCTGCTCAATGCCGGGCATGAGACGACGACCAACCTGATCGGCAACGGGCTGGAGCTGCTGCTGCGCTTCCCCGATCAGCGGGCCCGGCTGCTGGCGCAGCCGGAGCTGATCGGGACGGCCATCGAGGAATTCCTGCGCTACGAAAGCTCGAACCAACTCGGCAACCGGAGGGCGGCCGCGGCGACCGAGATCGGCGGCGTCGCGGTGCCGGAGGGGACGCTACTCACCCTCTGCATCGGCGCCGCCAACCGCGATCCGGCGCGCTTCGAGGATCCGGAGCGGCTGGATATCGCCCGCCAGCCGAACCGGCACCTGGCCTTCGCCGGCGGGCCGCATATCTGCGCCGGGATGACCCTGGCGCGGCTCGAGGGGCGGATCGCCATCACGGGCTTCCTGCGCCGGTTCCCGGATTATGCCCCCGCCGGAGAGCCGGTGCGGGGCGGGCGGGCGCGGTTCCGCGGCTTCCTCTCCCTGCCCATCCGCATTGCTTGATGGATGGGCGGCCGGTCACGGTTGCATGGAAGCCGCCGGCACGGTCCGATACGGATATGACAGGGCGGGTGAAACGCCCGGACTGCAGGAATGGGGAAGTCCAGACCATGACCAGCATCACGCGACGCGCCGCGCTCGCCGCCGGCCTCGCCACGCTCGCCGACCCGGCCCTTGCTGCCTTCCCGGACCGGCCCGTCCGCTGGCTGGTCGGCTATCCGCCGGGGGGCGGGACCGATGTGCTGGCGCGGCTGGTCGGGCAGAGCATGGGCGCGCGGCTCGGCGTGCCCGTTGTCATCGAGAACCGGCCGGGGGCGGCGACCAACATCGCCGCCGAGGCGGCGGCCAACGCGGCGCCGGATGGCACCACCGTCTTCACCGCCGGCAACGAGACGCTGGTCTTCAACCCGGCGCTCTACAAGCGCCTGCCTTTCGATGCCGAGACCGGACTGCGTCCGCTCGGGCTGATGGCACGCTTCCACCTCGTGCTCTGCACCAAGCCGGTGGGCGGGGCGGCGACGCCGGCCGAGTTCCTCGAGGCGGCCAGGGCGCGGCCGATGGATTATGCCTCGCCCGGCATCGGCTCGCCGCACCACCTGGCGATGGAGCGGCTGGCGCGCGACCTCGGGATCCGGCTGAACCATGTGCCCTATCGCGGGCTCGCCCCGGCGATGACGGATCTGGTGAACGGCACGGTGGAGGCGGCGGTGCTCGACATGGCGGCGGGGGCGGAGCTGATCCGCAACAACCGGGTGCGGCCGCTGGCGGTGCTCTCCGCCGCCCGGCTGGACGGGTTGCCCAACCTGCCGACGGCACGCGAGGCCTATGGGCTGCAGGGCTTCGAGGCCTATGCCTGGCAGGGGCTGACGGCGCCGGGACGGACGCCCGACGACATCGCCGCCCGCCTCTCCGCCGACCTCGCCGCCAGCATCGCCGAGCCGGCGGTGCAGGCGCGGATGCGGGAGATCGGGCTCGACCCGCTCTCGGGTGGGCCGGAGCAGCATCGGGCGATGATCACGGCGGAACGGGCGCTCTATTGGCCGCTGATCAAGGGGCTCGGGCTCAGCCTGGATTAGGCTTCCATCCGCCTCAGGTCGCTCGAGATGATGCCTGCCAAACCTTCGAGACAGGCTCCCGGACTTAGGCGCTTGAGGCAAGGGAAGGCGATGAGCCGGACACGGGAATGATTTGGGCCAACAATCCTAATCAACCGCTGGTGTGACCATTGCGGGCAATATGCGACGTCACCCGCCTCCCGCGCAGCCCCGCGCCATCGTCGCGCATGTCATAGCCCTTGTCGGTGCGGAGCGTGATCCGGCCCCGCACGCCCAGCCCCAGCCGGGCATAGGCCAGCCGCGCCAAGCCCGAGCGGTTCCCCATCAGTGCATGTCTAGCATGGGCGAGGATCGAGGACCGCCCATCGGCCTTGCAGGCTAGCCGCGCATGGCGTTGCGTTAGCCGGAGGTCGGCTCGGCGCAGAGCATGCTGACCCGGACCGCCAAAATCCTCGGCCCCTGACCCGAGCGCCGGGTGCAGATTGCTCATGACGCCAGGGTGCGGTGCAACCGGCAAGCGGTCAGCAGCTCCCATCCCCGTCATGGGCTTTGCAGCAGGGCGCTGCCTCGCTACTGCTGGGGGTGGCCTCCCCATTGTCGGCGAGAAAGGCCACGAAGGGTGGAAGCGTCGTGTCCGCATTCCTGCGTTTGAGCGCCTTGCCCACAGGCACCACCAGCGGCGTCGCCATGATGCTGCTGGGCGTGCTGCTCTTCGCCGTGAACGACACGCTTGGCAAATGGCTGGTGGGCACCTACGCAGTCGGGCAGTTGCTGCTGGTGCGCAGCATCGCCGGACTCTGCGCCATGATGCCCTTCATCCGCAAGGTCGGCCCCTACGCCTTCCTCCAGGCGCCACGCCCGGGATTGCAGCTGCTGCGCGTGGCCTTCGCTACGCTGGAGGGATCGCTTTTCTTCTGGGCGCTCACCGAGCTGCCGCTGGCTGAGGTCATGACCTATTACATGGCAGCCCCGATCTACGTAACTGCCTTCTCCCCCTTTCTGCTGGGTGAGCGGGTGGGCTGGCGTCGCTGGACGGCCGTGGCGGTAGGCTTCATTGGCGTGGTGCTGGCGCTGCATCCGACGCCCGGATCAATTTCTGTCGGCGCGGTCTGCGCTCTGGTGGGCAGCCTCAGCTATGCCCTTTTCCTGGTTGCCACCCGCAAGCTGGCAGGTACGCCGGGGACGGTACTGGTAACGGCACAGCTCCTGGCTGCCCTCCTCTTCGGCGGCGCGCTGGTATTGGCCCAAGGCTGGACGCACCCTGGGATCTTGGATCTCGTGCTGATGCTCTTCCTCGGCATCGGCTCCCTGTGCGGCAATCTCTGCGTGAACCAGTCGTTGCGGATGGCGCCGGCCTCCGCGGTCGTGCCTTACCAGTACACGCTGATCCTCTGGGGCATGCTTTTCGGTTATCTCTTCTTCGACGAGGTGATCGGGCCGCTGACATTGGCCGGGGCCATCATCATCATCGGCGCTGGCCTTTTCATCTTCCTGCGCGAGCAACACCTGAGCAGCCAGGCAGGTTGATCGGCCCTGGGCCAAGAGCTTGGGTCCTGTTGGCGCCTGAGCCAGTCAGCGGTGGTGGCGAGGCGGAGGACGGCGAGGAAGGATGATACGGTCTTCTCGGGGTGGGTAGCGACGGCTCGCTACCCCGTAAGCCTGGCCAGAGCCGCTCGACACGATTTCGGTTGTTGTAGACCGGCTTTGGGCAGGCGACCGGAGTATCGTCGTGGCGGGTTGGAATGGCGGGCTCTGCACCGCGGTATCAGGCGTGCGGACGGGACTGCGCCATGGCCAGCAGGTGCTCCCATACGCCGAAGCGCCCACCGAGTTTGACATATTGCGTCAGACGGTGTGGGCGGTCATCCACCACGCCCCAAACTCCCCGGGCAGGGTGCGCCAATTCGCCCTGTAGGACCACTTGTTCGTAGCCCCGTGATCCGGATCCTGACCGTGGCGGACAGCACCATGCCAAAGGGGGCCTCGAACTATCCAGAAGCCAATTTCCGGGCAGCCCGGGTTGGCGCAGTGCCGGACCGGCTCGTGCAGCCCAAGGTCAAGCCGAGGAACCTGAGGGTGGACAATAGGCCCGAGTTTGCCGCGCGGCTGCCTAACCACTCGGCCTACCTGATAGGGCTGGCCAAGACGGATCGTCGCCCTGGCATTTACCTCAAGCCGAAGAAGGACAGGACTGCGACGACGACGACTACCAGGCCAACGATGTAGATGATGTTGTTCATGCTCGCGCTCCGCTCAATTCCGCTGGCACCTGTCGTGCCGGTCGTACCGCATTGAACGCCTCAATCTGGCTCGGTTCCATTCCAAACACCGAAACAACGTGGCTGCCGTTCCATCAACCGTAAGCTCGGCTTTGGCCATTCAGGCTGCGTGGCAAAGGGCATAGGCGATGCTCTCGCGGAGGGCTGGCGAGAGTTTCGCAGCGTCGGCCGACTGCCGGGACACGGCGAAACCCTGCTCGCTCCAGACTGCCCGCCGTACTGCGGCAAGGCTGTCGGCGAAGGTCGGCCGCTGTTTGTGGTACCAGGCGCTGGTCGAGATCCGGACCCGGGCACGGCAATCGAGGCGCGAGGCCAACAGGGTGACGATCGAGAACAGCCCGAGCAGGCAGGGCGTGGTGCGGGCGATCGCCTTGTCCGACCACTGACGTTGGGTCTCGACGCCGAGGTGGTCGCGCACCTCGCGGAA
>NZ_FMZX01000029.1 GCF_900101615.1 Belnapia rosea
AGCGCGGGCAGGTGCTGGCGAAGCCCGGCTCGATCACGCCGCATACCGGCTTCAAGGCCGAGGCCTACATCCTGACCAAGGAGGAGGGCGGGCGCCACACGCCGTTCTTCACCAACTACCGGCCGCAGTTCTACTTCCGGACCACCGACGTGACCGGGATCGTGAAGCTGCCGGAAGGCGTCGAGATGGTGATGCCGGGCGACAACGTGACGATGGATGTCGAGCTGATCGCCCCCATCGCCATGGACCAGGGCCTCCGCTTCGCCATCCGCGAAGGCGGCCGTACCGTCGGCGCCGGCGTCGTCGCCTCCATCGTGAAGTAAGTCTCAGACTCAGTCGAGGATCGGTCCGCTCACCATGGACAGCCAGAATATCCGCATCCGCCTCAAGGCGTTCGATCACCGCGTGCTCGATGGCAGCACGCGGGAGATCGTGAATACCGCGAAGCGGACGGGCGCCCGTGTGCGCGGCCCGATTCCGCTGCCGACGGAAATCGAGCGCTTCACCGTCAACCGCTCGCCGCATGTCGACAAGAAAAGCCGCGAGCAGTTCGAGATCCGCACGCATCGTCGCCTGCTTGATATCGTCGACCCCACCCCGCAGACCGTGGACGCGCTGATGAAGCTCGACCTCGCTGCGGGCGTGGATGTCGAGATCAAGCTCTAAGGCCAGGGGGAGTTACTAGCCATGGCCGCCAAGACCGGCCGCACCGGCCTGATCGCCAAGAAGCTGGGCATGACCCGGCTGTTCAACGACGATGGCAGCACGGTCCCCGTGACCGTCCTGCATCTCGATGAGGTGCGCGTTATCGCTCGCCGCACGACCGAGAAGGATGGCTATGATGCCGTCCAGCTCGGGATCGGGCGTGCGAAGCCGAAGAATGTCACGAAGGCCAATCGCGGCCATTTCGCCAAGGCCGGTGTCGAGGCGCCGAAGAAGCTCGTCGAGTTCCGGGTGGGTGCCGATGCGGCGCTCGAGCCGGGCGCGCGGTTGAGCCCGGCGCATTTCGTCAAGGGCCAGATCGTGGACGTTACCGGCGTCTCGAAGGGCAAGGGCTTCGCCGGCGTCATGAAGCGCTGGAATTTTGCCGGCCTTGAGGCCTCGCACGGCGTGTCGATCAGCCATCGTTCGCATGGCTCGACCGGCAACCGGCAGGATCCGGGCAGGACCTTCAAGAACAAGAAGATGGCAGGCCATCTGGGTAGTGAGCGCATCACCACGCAGAACCTCGAGATCGCCGGTTTCGATCTCGATAGAGGCTTGTTGCTGATCAAGGGCGCGGTGCCCGGGTCCAAAGGTGCCTATGTGCTGGTGCGGGACGCTGTGAAGCGCGCGCGCCATGCCGAGGCACCCTTCCCGACGGCCGCGGCGTAAGGACCAAGTACGATGCAGGTTCCGGTCATCACGCTGGATAACGGCACGGCAGGCGAGATCGAGCTGCCGGAGGCGCTGTTCGCAGCGCAGCCGCGCGCCGATATCATGGCGCGGGTCGTTCACTGGCAGCTCGCCAAGCGGCGGGCGGGTACCCACAAGGTAAAGGGGATGGGTGAAGTCTCCGGCACCACGAAGAAGCCGTATCGCCAGAAGGGCACGGGCAACGCCCGCCAGGGCTCTCTGCGTGCGCCGCAGTTCCGCACCGGTGGCGTCGTCCACGGTCCGGTCGTGCGCGACCATGGCTATTCGCTGAACAAGAAGGTCCGCCGGCTCGGCCTCATCAGCGCTCTCAGCCAGAAGGCGGCCGAGGGTAAGCTGGTGGTGCTCGACACCGCCGCTGCCTCAGAGGCGAAGACCTCGGTGCTCGCGAAGCAGCTCAAGGCGCTCGGCTGGTCCAGCGTACTCGTGGTTGACGCGCAGGTGGATGAGAGCTTTGGCCGCGGCATCCGCAACCTGCCGCATATGCATGTGCTCCCGACCATGGGCGCCAATGTGTATGACATCCTGAACCACGATGTTCTGGCGCTGACCCGCGCCGGCGTTGCGGCGCTGACGGAGCGGCTGGCATGAGCGAGACGCAGGCAAAGCCGCTCCTCTCGAAGGAGCGCATGTATCAGACCATCCTGTCGCCGGTGGTGACGGAGAAGGCGACGCAGCTGACTGAGCAGGGTCAGGTCGTTTTCAAGGTCTCTCTCGAAGCGACGAAGCCGGAGATCAAGGCCTCGGTCGAGGCGCTGTTCGGGGTGAAGGTGCTGGCCGTCAACACCCTCGTGGTGAAGGGCAAGGCCAAGCGCTTCCGCAATCGCCCGGGCCAGCGTTCGGACTGGAAGAAGGCTATCGTGCGCCTGGCTGAAGGCCAGACGATCGATCTGACGACGGGGCTCGCCTGAACCATGGCGCTCAAGAATTTCAATCCGGTCACGCCGAGCCTTCGCGGCACCATCCTGGTCAAGCGGGATGAGCTGTGGAAGGGCAAGCCGCTCAAGCAGCTGACGGAGGGCAAGTCCCATTCCGGCGGCCGCAACAACCACGGCCGCACCACCGTCCGGTTCCGGGGCGGCGGGCACAAGCAGAGCTACCGTCTGGTCGATTTCAAGCGGCGGACCAAGCTCGGCGTGCCGGCCACGGTCGAGCGGCTTGAATACGACCCGAACCGCACCGCCTTCATCGCGCTGGTGAAGTACCAGGATGGCGAGCTCGCCTATATCCTGGCGCCGCAGCGCCTGAAGGCTGGCGACCAGGTGCTGGCTGCCGAACGGGCTGACATCAAGCCGGGCAATGCGATGCCGCTGGCCGCCATTCCGGTCGGCACCATCGTGCACAATGTCGAGCTGAAGCCGGGTGCCGGTGGCAAGATCGCGCGTTCGGCTGGCACCTATGTTCAGCTGGTCGGCAAGGATGCCGGTTACGCCCAGCTGAAGCTGATGTCGGGCGAGGTCCGCACCGTGCGCGCCGAGTGCATGGCAGCGATTGGGGCGGTGTCCAACCCCGACAACTCGAACCAGCAGATCGGCAAGGCTGGTCGCTCCCGCTGGCTGGGCCGCCGTCCGCATAACCGCGGCGTGGTGATGAACCCGGTCGACCACCCGCATGGTGGTGGCGAGGGCCGGACCAGCGGTGGCCGTCATCCGGTCACCCCCTGGGGCAAGCCGACCAAGGGCGCGAAGACGCGCAACAACAAGCGGACGGACCGGCTCATTGTCCGCCGCCGCACCGCGACGAAGGGCTGAGGGCGATGCCGCGCAGCATATGGAAGGGGCCGTTCGTGGACGGCTTCCTGCTGAACAAGGCGGAGGCCGCACGGGCTTCGACGCGCAACGAGATCATCAAGATCTGGACGCGTCGGAGCACGATCCTCCCGCAGTTCGTCGGGCTCACCTTCGGTGTCTACAACGGGAAGAAGTTCATTCCCGTGCAGGTGTCGGAGAACATGGTGGGTCACAAGTTCGGCGAGTTCTCGCCGACGCGCACCTTCACCGGGCACTCGTCCGACAAGAAGGCGAAGCGGGGCTGATCCGATGAGCAAGCCGAAGCACGAACGCGGTCTTCCTGAGACCGAGGCGCAGGCCATTCTGCGGAATATCCGCGTCAGCCCGCGTAAGCTCAACCTGGTCGCGGGCCTGATCCGCGGCCGGCGCGCGCAGGATGCTATTGCGACGCTCGCTTTCAGCAAGCGCCGCATTGCGCAGACCGTGAAAAAAACGCTGGAAAGCGCGATCGCCAATGCCGAGAACAACCATCAGCTGGATGTCGACCAGCTCGTGGTGTCCCGTGCCGAGGTGGGACGTTCGCAGGTGATGAAGCGCTTCTCCGCCCGCGGCCGCGGCCGTGCGGCTCGCGTCGAGAAGTGGTTCAGCCATCTGAAGATCGTGGTCGCCGAGCAGCCGGCCACGGCCCCGGCCCAGCAGGAGGCCGCGTAACATGGGTCATAAAGTCAATCCGATCGGGTTCCGCCTCGGCATCAACCGTACCTGGGACAGCCGCTGGTTCGCTGGCGACGATTACTCCCGGTTGCTGCATGAGGACCTGAAGCTGCGCGAGACGCTGCGCACGCGCCTGAAGGGCGCTGGCGTCAGCCGCGTGGTGATCGAGCGCCCGGCGAAGAAGCCGCGCGTCACGATCCACGCCGCCCGACCGGGCGTCGTCATCGGCAAGAAGGGCGCCGATATCGAGGTGCTGCGCAAGGACCTGGCCCGGCTTGCCGGGGCCGAGGTTGCGCTGAACATCGTCGAGATCCGCAAGCCCGAGATCGACGCGACGCTGGTTGCCGAGAGCATCGCGCAGCAGCTCGAGCGTCGGGTCGCCTTCCGCCGCGCCATGAAGCGCGCGGTGCAGTCGGCCATGCGCCTCGGCGCCGGCGGCATCCGGATCAACTGCTCCGGTCGGCTCGGCGGCGCCGAGATCGCCCGGATGGAATGGTACCGTGAAGGCCGGGTGCCGCTGCACACGCTGCGCGCCGACCTTGATTTCGGCACCGCCACCGCCAAGACCACCTATGGCACCTGCGGCGTGAAGGTCTGGATCTTCAAGGGTGAGATCCTGGCCCATGACCCGATGGCGCAGGACAAGCGCGCCGCCGAGCAGGCGCCGCAGCGCTGAGGGATGATGTGAGATGCTGCAGCCCAAGCGCACCAAGTTCCGTAAGGCCCATAAGGGCCGCATCAAGGGTCTCGCCAAGGGCGGGTTCTCGCTGAGCTTCGGCGGGTTCGGCCTGAAGGCACTGGAGCCGGAGCGGGTGACCGCCCGGCAGATCGAGGCCGCTCGCCGCGCCATCACCCGCGCGATGAAGCGTCAGGGCCGCGTCTGGATCCGCATCTTTCCGGATGTGCCGGTCTCGACCAAGCCTGCCGAAGTCCGCATGGGCTCCGGCAAGGGCGCGCCGGAATACTGGGTGGCCCGCATCAAGCCGGGTCGCATGATGTTCGAGATCGACGGCGTCTCGCTCGAGACGGCGAAGGAAGCGCTGACCCTCGGCGCGGCCAAGCTGCCGATCCGGACCAAGATCGTGTCGCGCCTCGGCGCGGCGGAGGCGTAAGACCATGACCAAGATTGCGGATATCCGCGCCAGGACCCCGGACGAGCTGCAGACGCAGCTCCTCGACCTGCGGAAGGAGCAGTTCAACCTGCGCTTCCAGCGGGCGACCGGGCAGCTTGAGGCGACCGGCCGCATCAAGCTGGTGCGGCGCGACATCGCCCGCATCAAATTCGTCCTGCACGAGCGGCGTCGCTCGGCAGCTTCTCAACCCAAGGCTTAAGGGGAGACCGGCGGCTATGCCGAAGCGCGTCCTCACGGGCCGGGTGGTCAGCGACAAAATGGACAAGACGGTCACCGTTCTTGTCGAGCGTCGCGTGATGCATCCGCTCTATAAGAAGTTTATCAAGCGCTCGAAGAAGTACGCGGCGCATGACGAGGCCAACCTCTGCAAGGAAGGCGACCTCGTGCAGATCGAGGAATGCCCGCCGTTGTCCAAGCGGAAGGCCTGGATGGTGGTTCTCCGCAACGGTAATCCGTTGGAAGCCACGAACGCAGCGGTGTCGGCATGATCGGCGTCGAAGCTAATCTCGAGGTTGCCGACAACTCCGGCGCGCGCCGCGTCCAGTGCATCAAGGTGCTGGGTGGCTCGAAGCGGAAGACGGCGTCCGTCGGTGACATCATCGTCGTCTCCGTGAAGGAAGCGATCCCGCGCGCCAAGGTGAAGAAGGGTGAGGTGCATCGCGCCGTCATCGTCCGCACCTCCTATCCGGTGCGCCGCATCGATGGCACGGCGATCCGTTTCGACAGCAATGCCGCCGTGCTCATCAACAAGCAGGGCGAGCCGATCGGTACCCGTATTTTCGGACCGGTCGTGCGCGAGCTTCGGGCCCGTAAGTACATGAAGATCATCTCGCTGGCGCCGGAGGTCCTCTGACCATGGCGGCGAAGATCCGCAAGGGCGACCGCGTTCAGGTTCTGACCGGTCGTGACAAGGGCAAGCGCGGCGAGGTTATCGCCGTGAACCCGACGGAAAAGCGTGCCCTCGTGCAGGGCGTGAACGTGGTGAAGCGCCACCGGAAGCCGCAGGGCATGAACCAGCCCGGCGGGATCCAGGAAAAGGAGGCGCCGATCCACCTGTCCAACCTGGCGCTCCTCGATCCGAAGTCCGGCAAGCCGACCCGCGTCGGGTTCCGCGTGCTGGAGGATGGTAAGAAGGTGCGGGTGGCGAAGCCTTCGGGCGAGGTGCTTGACGCATGAGCGATTCGAAGAAGGGCGGCGCCAAGAAGGGCGCTGCGGCCAACGCCAAGAAGCCGGAGGCCAACCGCGAGGAAGGCTCCCGTACCGTGACCTCGGTCGCCGCGAAGCCCGGCAAGTCCGCCGCGTCGCCGGCTGAGAAGACGCGGCTCGCGGTCTTCTACGCCGAGGTGGTGCGGCAGCGGCTCGTCGAGGAGTTCGGCTACAAGAACCCGATGGAAGTGCCGAAGCTGGAGAAGATTGTCATCAATATGGGCGTCGGCGAAGCCGCGGCCGATGGCAAGAAGCTCGACGCTGCGGTGGCCGACCTGACGGCCATTGCCGGCCAGCGGCCGGTGCGGACCAAGGCGAAGAAGGCGATCGCCGGCTTCAAGATCCGCGAAGGTCAGCAGATCGGCTGCAAGGTGACCTTGCGGAAGGCCCGGATGTACGAGTTCCTCGACCGGCTCGTCAGCATCGCCCTGCCGCGCGTTCGGGATTTCCGTGGCCTCCCGGGTACCCGGGGCTTCGACGGCCGTGGCAATTTCGCCATGGGCCTGAAGGAGCAGATCGTATTCCCCGAGATCAACTACGATCGCGTGGATACGGTTCGTGGCATGGACATCCAGTTCGTCACCACGGCGAAGACCGACAAGGAAGCCAAGGCGCTGCTCAAGGCGTTCCAGCTTCCCTTCCAGAACTGATCTTGGAAAACCGCCCGGCGCTGCCGGGCAGGTTCCGGAGGATAGAACCGTATGGCCAAGACTTCGGCAGTCGAGAAGAACAAGCGTCGCGCGAAGCTGTCCGCGACGCATGCTGCCAAGCGCGCGGCGCTGAAGGGCATCGTGATGGACCGCACCCTGCCGGTGGAGGACCGCTTTGACGCGACCCTGAAGCTGGCGCAGCTGCCGCGCAACGGCGCCAAGGTGCGCGTGCGCCTGCGCTGTGAGCTCACCGGCCGCCCGCGCGGCAACTATCGCAAGTTCAAGCTCAGCCGGAACATGCTGCGGGAGCTCGCCAATACTGGCCAGCTGCCCGGCGTGACCAAGGCAAGCTGGTAAGGGAGCGGGGATATGTCTTTGTCCGATCCGCTCGGGGATCTGCTCACCCGTATCCGCAATGCCCAGCGGGCCCGGCAGACGCGTTGCGTCGCCCCGGCCAGCCGGCTGCGGACCGATGTGCTCGACGTGCTGAAGCGTGAAGGCTACATCCGCGCCTGGCGGGTGGAGCTTGAGCGCCCTGGCGTCAGCCGCATCGAGATCGAGCTGAAGTATTCCGAAGGCGAGCCCGCCATCAAGGAGATCACCCGCATCTCCAAGCCTGGCCGGCGCGTCTATTCGAAGATCAAGGAACTGCCGAAGTTCTATAACGGGCTCGGCATCTCCATCCTCTCCACGCCCCGTGGCGTGATGAGCGATACCGAGGCCCGCGTCGCCAATGTCGGCGGCGAAGTCCTCTGCCGCGTGTTCTAAGGGAGGGATACAGCATGTCGCGCGTCGGCAAATATCCCGTCCCGGTGCCGAGCGGCGTCCAGGTGGCGCTGCAGGGCCGGACCGTGGTGGCCAAGGGCCGGAATGGCGAGCTCAAGCTCGACCTGACGGATGAAGTGGATGTGGAGATCGAGAACAACCAGGTGGCGGTGAAGCCGCGCCGGGACGATCGCCGCAGCCGCACGATGTGGGGCACCACCCGCAGCCTCATCAACAGCATGGTGACGGGCGTTTCCACCGGCTTCACGAAGTCGATGGAGATCAACGGCACCGGCTACCGCGCCGCGGTGCAGGGCAGCGATCTGGTACTGAACCTCGGCTACAGCCATGAGGTCCGCTACCCGATCCCGGCCGGCATCAAGATCACCTGCGAACGCCCGACCGCCGTGAAGGTGGAAGGGGCGGATAAGCGCCAGGTCGGTCAGGTGGCCGCTGAGATCCGCGCCTGGCGTGGTCCCGAGCCCTATAAGGGCAAGGGCGTGCGCTACACCGATGAGCAGATCCTCCGGAAGGAGGGTAAGAAGAAGTAATGTCCAACAAGCTCGCACTGCAAACGCGCCGCCGGTCCCGGCTGCGCTACCAGCTGAAGCTCAAGAGCGGCGGTCGCCCGCGGCTCTCCGTCTTCCGCTCGGGCAAGCACATCTATGCCCAGGTGATCGACGACGCCCAGGGCCGCACCCTCGCCGCTGCTTCCTCGATCGAGAAGCCGATGCGCGAGGCATTGAAGACCGGCGCCGACAAGGACGCCGCGACCCAGGTCGGCAAGCTGGTGGCCGAGCGTGCGCTCGCCGCTGGTGTCGACAAGGTTGTCTTCGACCGCGGGCCTTACCTGTATCATGGCCGGGTCAAGGCCCTGGCCGACGCCGCCCGCGAGGGCGGGCTGTCGTTCTGAGGATCGCATAGATGGCACGTACCCCTCATAGCGGTGGCGGCGGCGAGCATGGCGGCGAGGGCGGCGATCGCCGTCGTGGCCGTGGCCGTGGCCGCGAGAACGAGAACCGCCAGGAGCGCCAGGATGGCGATGAGCTGAAGGACAAGCTCGTCACCATCAACCGCGTCGCCAAGGTGGTGAAGGGTGGCCGCCGGTTCAGCTTCGCCGCGCTCGTCGTGGTGGGCGACCAGAAGGGCCGCGTCGGCTGGGGTGCCGGCAAGGCCCGCGAGGTGCCGGAGGCGATCCGCAAGGCGACCGAGCAGGCGAAGCGGACCATGATCCGCGTTCCGATGCGGGAAGGCCGGACCCTCCACCACGACGTCATCGGCGAGTTCGGCGCTGGCCGGGTGATCCTGCGGGCGGCGCCCGCCGGCACCGGCATCATCGCCGGCGGCCCGATGCGCGCGATCTTCGAGACGCTCGGCATGGGCGATGTCGTGGCCAAGTGCCTCGGCTCGACCAATCCGCACAACATGATCAAGGCCACCTTCTCGGCCCTGACCCGCAGCACGAGCCCGCGTGCCGTCGCCTCCCGGCGTGGCAAGAAGGTCTCGGATCTGCTCGGGCCGCGCAAGGACCAGGCCCCGGCCGAGACCCCGGCCGCGGAGGCTCCGAATGTCTGAGACGAAGAAGACCGTGAAGGTGACCCAGACCGGGTCGCCGATCGGCCGTAAGCCGGGCCAGCGCGAGACGCTGATCGGCCTCGGCCTCAACAAGATGCACCGTTCGCGGGAGTTGGAGGATACCCCCTCCGTCCGCGGCATGATCCGCAAGGTGGCCCACCTCATCAAGGTGGAAGGCTGAGCGGGGAGCAAGACCCATGAAACTGAACGAGCTGCGCGACAATGACGGCGCGCGCTACAAGTCGAAGCGGCTTGGCCGCGGCATCGGCTCTGGCAAGGGCAAGACCTCCGGCAAGGGCGTGAAGGGCCAGAAGGCGCGCGAAGGCGTGTCGCTGAACGGCTTCGAAGGCGGCCAGCTTCCGATCTACCGGCGCCTGCCGAAGCGGGGCTTCGTCAACATCTTCCGCAAGGAATATGCGCCGCTGAACCTCGGCCGTCTCGAGCAGGCGATCACCGAGGGCAAGCTGCCAGGTGACCAGCCGATCGACGAGGCCGCGCTGCGGGCTGCTGGCATTGTTCGGACCGGCCCGAAGCTGGCTGGCATTCGCTTGCTGGGCCAGGGCACGCTGAGCCGGGCGGTGACCATCACCGTCTCCGGTGCTTCCGCTAGCGCGGTGGCGGCGGTGCAGGCGGCGGGTGGAACGATCACCCTGCTGAACCCGCCCGCGGCCGAAGAGACCCCGGCCGAAGCGTGATGCTTGCGGCCCGACGGGCCGCTCGCTACCTAGAGATCAGGTTCGTGGCTGCGGCGCCACGGCCGGGGGGCTCCCCTCCGGTTGGTGGCGCCGTTGTCGTGAGGAGGGTTTAGGATCCATGGCCTCCGCAGCCGAGCAGCTTGCGGCCAATCTCAATCTCGGGGTGCTGTCCAAGGCGACCGAGCTCAAGAAGCGCCTGTGGTTCACCCTGGGCGCGCTCCTCGTCTATCGGCTCGGCACCTATGTGCCGGTCCCGGGGGTGGATGCCGGGGTGATGGGGGAGATCCTGCGCCAGCATGGCGGCGGGATTCTCGGCATGTTCGATATGTTCACCGGTGGTGCGCTCGGGCGCATGACCGTCTTTGCGCTGAACATCATGCCTTATATCTCGGCCAGCATCATCATCCAGTTGATGACGGCGGCCGTGCCCGCGCTCGAAACCCTCAAGAAGGAGGGCGAGTCGGGCCGCAAGAAGATCAACCAGTATACCCGCTACCTGACCGTCCTGATCGCCATCTTCCAGGCCTATGGCATCGCCGTCGGCCTCGAGAGCATGCGCGGCAGCTTCGGGCCGGCGGTGGGGGATCCGGGGATGTTCTTCCGCCTCTCCTGCGTCATCACGCTGGTCGGCGGGACGATGTTCCTGATGTGGCTGGGCGAGCAGATCACCGCCCGGGGCGTCGGCAACGGCATCTCGCTGATCATCTTCGCCGGCATCGTGGCCAACCTGCCGCATGCCCTCGTCTCGCTACTCGAGCTCGGCCGGACCGGGGCGCTGTCCACCATCTTCATCATCGTCTTCATGGCGATCGCGCTGGCGGTCATCGCCCTCGTCGTCTTCGTCGAGCGGGCCCAGCGGCGCATCCCGGTGCAGTATCCGAAGCGCCAGGTGGGCAACCGCATGTTCGGCGGCGAGAACACACATCTGCCGCTGAAGCTGAATACGGCCGGCGTCATACCGCCGATCTTCGCCTCCTCGCTGCTGCTGCTGCCGGCGACCATCGCCGGATTCGCCGCCGACCCGACTTCCGATGGGTGGCTCAGCACCGTCAGCGCCGCGCTTGCCCATGGCCAGCCGCTCTACATGGCGCTCTATGTGGCGCTCATCATCTTCTTTGCCTTCTTCTACACCGCGGTTGTCTTCAACCCGGTGGAGACGGCGGACAACCTGAAGAAGTATGGCGGCTTCGTTCCCGGGATCCGGCCCGGCCAGCATACGGCCGACTATTTCGACCGGGTGCTGACGCGCCTGACCGCGATCGGCGCGCTTTATCTCTGTCTGGTCTGCATCCTGCCGGAGTTGCTGATCAGCCATTACGGCGTGCCTTTCTACTTCGGCGGTACGTCGCTGCTGATCATCGTGTCGGTGACGATGGACACCGTGGCGCAGGTGCAGTCCCATCTTTTCGCGCACCAGTATGAAGGCCTGATCCGCAAGGCTCGGCTGGGTGGCCGCGGCGCGCCGCGGCCGCGCTGAGACGACGCAAGGGGGGGACAACCGATGAACCTGATCCTGCTGGGCCCGCCCGGGGCCGGGAAGGGGACCCAGGCCAAGCGCCTGGAAGACCGGCACGGGCTGAAGCAGATCTCGACCGGCGACATGCTGCGGGCCGAGGTCCGCTCCGGCAGTGAGGTCGGGCGCCAGGCCAAGGCCATCATGGAACGGGGTGAGCTGGTCCCGGATGCCATCATCATCGCCATGCTGGCCGGCCGGGTCGCCCAGCCGGATGTGGCCCAGGGCTTCATCCTGGACGGCTTTCCCCGCACCGTCCCGCAGGCGGAGGCGCTCGACCTGATGCTGAAGGAGAAGGCCATGCCCCTCCATCATGTCATCGAGCTGCAGGTCGACGACGTGGCCCTGGTGGACCGCATCTCGGGTCGCTTCACCTGCGCCAAGTGCGGGGAGGGCTACCACGACCAATTCAAGCCGACGGCGAAGCCCGGCACCTGCGATGTCTGCGGCAGCACGGAGTTCTCCCGGCGCGCCGACGACAAGGCGGAGCTGGTTGCCGCACGGCTGGAGGCCTATCACCGCCAGACCGCGCCCTTGCTGCCCTATTACGCCGCCCAGGGCGTCCTGCGGGTGGTGGATGGAATGGCGGAGATGGGCGAGGTCGCCCGGCAGATCGAGGCGATCCTCGGGGACAAGGGTTGACGGCAAGGGGGCTCTCGGTATAGTCCGCGCCTCTCGCGGTCAGAGTTGGCCTCTGGGCAATGCGCCAGGGCACTCCCGGCCGCGTTTCGCCGTTGGCATTTTTGGGTTGATCATATCGTCGCGGGTGGCAGCGCCACTCCGGCGGGAGCAGGAGCGACAGGCTCCAGGAGCTGAGCAGTGGCGCGCATCGCCGGAGTGAACATCCCCACGAACAAGCGCGTGCAAATCTCGCTGCGCTACATCTACGGCATCGGTCCGAAGAACGCGGTTGAGATCTGCGGGAAGCTCGGCATCCCCGAGGACCGTCGCGTGAACCAGCTCACCGATGAGGAAATCCTCCGCATCCGCGAGCTGATCGACCGTGAGTACCGCGTGGAGGGTGACCTCCGCCGTGAAGTCGCGATGAATATCAAGCGGCTCATGGACATGGCCTGCTACCGTGGCCTGCGCCATCGCCGGGGCCTGCCGGTCCGCGGTCAGCGCACGCACACCAATGCCCGCACGCGCAAGGGCAAGGCCGTGGCCATTGCCGGCAAGAAGAAGGTGACGAAGTAATATGGCCCGCGAACCCCGTGGCGGCGCTCGCGCGCCGCGCAAGAAGGAACGGAAGAACATCTCTTCCGGCGTGGCCCATGTGCTCGCCAGCTTCAACAACACCATCGTGACGATCACGGACGCCCAGGGCAACGCGATCGCTTGGTCCTCCTCCGGCAGCCAGGGCTTCAAGGGCAGCCGGAAGTCCACCCCCTATGCGGCGCAGGTCGCGGCCGAGGATGCTGGCCGCAAGGCTCGCGAGCATGGGATGGAGCAGCTGGAGATCATGGTGAGCGGCCCCGGTTCGGGTCGTGAATCGGCGCTTCGCGCCCTCCAGGCGGTTGGCTTCTACGTCACCGCCATCCGGGACGTGACGCCCATCCCGCATAACGGCTGCCGTCCGCGCAAGCGCCGTCGCGTCTGAGACGCGATTTTCGGTTCTTGCGTGAGGCTGGCCTAGGAGACTGCTCGTGATCGAGAGGAATTGGCGGTCGCTCATCCGGCCCGAGAAGCTGGGTGTCGAGGTTGGGGCGGACCCCGACCGCACCGCGACCATCGTTGCCGAGCCGCTGGAGCGCGGCTTCGGCATGACGCTCGGCAATGCGATCCGCCGCGTGCTGCTGTCCTCCCTCCAGGGGGCGGCGGTGACGGCGATCCGCATCGACGGCGTGCTGCATGAATTCAGCAGCATCCAAGGCGTCCGCGAGGACGTCACGGACATCGTGCTGAACGTGAAGCAGCTGGCCATCCGGATGCAGGGCGAGGGGCCGAAGCGCCTCCAGCTCACCGCGACCGGCCCGGGCGAGGTCACCGCCGGCCAGATCCAGACCACGGGCGATATCGAGATCTCCAACCCCGATCTCGTCATCTGCACCCTCGACGACGGCGCGCGCCTCTCGATGGAGCTCACGGTCGGCACCGGCAAGGGCTATGTCCCCGCCGCGATGAACCGCCCGGAGGATGCACCGATCGGCCTGATCCCGGTCGATGCCATTTATTCGCCGGTCCGCCGCGTCGCCTACCGGGTCGAGCCGACCCGCGTTGGCCAGGTGACCGACTACGACAAGCTGGTGATGAACATCGAGACGGACGGCACCGTCGCCCCGGAGGATGCCGTGGCGCTCGCTGCCCGTATCCTGCAGGACCAGCTCCAGCTCTTCATCAACTTCGACGAGCCGCGCGAGCGCAAGGTGGAGGAGGAGCGGGACGACCTGCCCTTCAACCGCAACCTGCTCCGCAAGGTGGACGAGCTCGAACTCTCCGTCCGCTCGGCGAACTGCCTGAAGAACGACAATATCGTCTATATCGGCGACCTCGTGCAGAAGACCGAGCAGGAGATGCTCCGCACGCCGAATTTCGGCCGCAAGTCGCTGAACGAGATCAAGGAAGTCCTGGCCTCGATGGGCCTTGGGCTCGGCCTCACCGTTACCGGTTGGCCGCCCGAGAATATCGAGGACCTGGCAAAGAAACTCGAAGAGCCGTTCTGAGTCCGGCGGATTAGGAAGCCCTTACCATGCGACACGGGATTGCCGGCCGGAAGCTCGGCGTCACCTCCACCCACCGCATCGCCATGTTCCGCAACATGGCGACCAGCCTGCTGAAGCACGAGCAGATCACCACCACCCTGCCCAAGGCGAAGGAGCTGCGCCCCTATGTGGAGCGCATCATCACGCTTGGGAAGCGCGGCGGCCTGCATGCGCGGCGCCAGGCCTATGCGCAGATCATGGACCAGAAGGTGGTGGACAAGCTCTTCACCACCATCGCCGAGCGCTACAAGGCCCGCAACGGTGGCTACACCCGTGTGCTGAAGGCCGGCATCCGCTATGGCGACGCTGCCTCCATGGCGGTGATCGAGCTGGTGGACCGTGACCCGGCCGCCAAGGGCCAGGATAGCGGCCCGAAGCCGGAGCGCGTTGCCGAGGGTGACGAGGCCGCTGCGGGCTGAACCCCGCGGCAGCGAAGGATAGGGCAGGGGCGGCGGGGCAACCCGCCGCCCTTTCTCGTTGGTGCCTATCCCTCGCCGCGCATCATCACCACGTCGCCATGCGGCAACTGGGGCAGGCTTTCCGCCGGCACCGGCTCCATCGCCCCACCCTTCGCAATCCGCCAGAACCGGAAGCCAAGCTCGCTGCCCAGCCAGCCGACCAAGGCCGGCAGATCGCAACGCACCGCCATCATCGGCGCGGACCATTCGGTCACGATGCGCAGCCCCGGCGAACGGGCGAGAAGTGCCGCCGCCCCGCGCAGCACCTGCGGCTCGGACCCCTCGGCATCCATCCGCAGCAGGTCGAGCGTGGGCACGGCCGCCAGCGCGGCATCCAGCGTGACGGCCGGCACCGTGACGCGGCGCGAGTAATTCGCCGCCTCGACCTCGAAGGCGAGGTGGCCGCTGCCGATATGCTCCGGGTCGCTGCTGAAGCTGACCTCGCCCGGCGCATCCAGCGCCGCGACCGGATGCAGCGTCACCCGCTCGCCGAACCCGTTCACCGAGAGTGTCGCCCGCAGCAGCGGCAGCACCGCCGGATTCGCCTCGAAGCTGTCGATATGCCCCTCCGGCCCCACCGCCTCGGCCATGGTCAGGCTGTGATAGCCCATATTGGCCCCGACCTCGGCCACGCGCTGCCCGCGCCGCAGCAGCCGGCCGAGCACCGCCTCCACATCCATCTCCCAGGTGCCGTGCATGGCGATATGCGGGGTGAGGCCAAGGTCGCGCGTATCGAGAAAGATCATCTGGCCCCGATGGGTCAGCGCCAGGGCGCGGCCCTCGCCGAGATAGCAATAGGGCTGCGGCGGGCGCGCCGGCGTCGCCGGCAGCGATACGTTCTTCACGCCCAACCGGCGCAACACCCCACGAATTGTGATTGCCATTCCAAACCGAATCCCCGGACGGCCGCAATCTCTACCGCTGCGCCCGGCCACACAAGCGCGGCTTGCGCTGCGGCTGGCCGCAGCGGACACTTCCTCACCGGGCACCAGACCCGGAGGGAGGAATCCGCATGAAGACCCTGCTGCTCGCTGGCATCCTTGCCGCGGGCCTCGGCGCCGGCCAGGCGCAGGCCCAGCTTCTGCTCTCGGCGAATGACAACAAGGTGGTGCTGGAGAACGGCAATGTCCGCACCCTCAGGGAGCCGGCGCCGGACACGCTGACGGTCATCGACCTCGCCGGTGGCACGCCGCAGATCCGGGCGGAGATCGCCATCCCGGCCAGCGTCATCGGCCCGCCCGCCTCGGTCGCCATCACGCCGGATGAGCGCCTGGCCCTCGTCACCGCCAACCAGCAACGGGACCCGGCGGATGCCGGCAAGCTCGTCCCCGGCACCACCATGGCGGTCGTGGACCTCACCGCCAATCCGCCGCGACTGGTGGCGACCCTGCCGACCGGCGCCGCGCCGGCCGGCCTTTCCATCAACCGCGCCGGCACCCTGGCCCTCGTCGCCAACCGGGCGGAGGGCACGGTCAGCGTCTACCGCATTGCCCATGGTCAGGTGAGCGCCATCGGCAAGGTGGAGATCGGCCCGGTCTCCTCCGAGGTCTCGCATGTGGCCTTCACCCCGGATGGCCGGCATGCCCTGGTCACCCGCTATGGCGACCACTCGGTCAACGTGCTGCAGATCGACGGCGAACGGGTGGTGAAGCTCAACCGGGAGATCACCACCGGCGTCCGCCCCTATGGCCTCGCCATGACGCCCGATGGCCGCCATGCCGTCGTCGCCAATATCGGCCGCGGTACGGGCGATGCCGATACGGTCAGCCTCATCGACCTGACGCGGGAGCCCTTCCGCATCGTCGATACGGTCAGCGTCGGCCAGACGCCGGAAGGTATCCAGACCGGGCCCGACAGCCGCCTGGTCGCGGTCACGGTGATGAACGGCTCCAACAAGCCGAACACCTCGCCCTTCTTCGGCCCTGGGCTGGTGAAGCTCCTCCGCATCGAGAATGGGCGCCTCGCCGTGGTGTCCGAGGCCAGGGTCGGTACCTGGGCCCAGGGCGTCGCCTTCTCGCCGGATGGCCGCATGCTCTTCGTCGGCAACATGGTCGAGCGGGACATCTCCGTCCTTCGCGTCGCCGAGGATGGCAGGCTGAGCGAGGGAGGCCCCCGCATCCGCGTCACCGGCGGCTCGGCCGCGCTGCGCGTCGCGGAGCGGGCGCGGTAGCGGGGCGCGAGCGGGCGGCAATGGGAAAGGAGGCCGATGTGGACCAGCGATTGCACCGGCTCGAGGTCACGACGCGCGGGCGTGGCCTGGTCGACATCACCGGCCAGGTCCGCCGCTGGGTAACGGACCAGGGGCTGATGACCGGGCTGCTGACCCTTTGGTGCCGCCACACCTCGGCCTCCCTCCTGGTCCAGGAGAACGCCTCGCCCGAGGTTCGCACCGATCTCGAGGCCTTCTTCCGCCGCCTCGTGCCGGATGGCGGCAATGGCCTCTACCGGCATGAGGATGAGGGGCCCGACGACATGCCGGCCCATATCCGCACGGCGCTGACGCAGACCCAGCTATCGGTACCGGTGGCCGATGGGGTCCCCGTGCTCGGCACCTGGCAGGGCCTCTACCTGTACGAGCACCGCACCAGCCCGCATCGGCGGGAGATCGTGCTGCATCTCCTCGGCACGCTCTGATCGGCCCAGGAAGGCACCAGGGCCGCGAGGCGCGGCCCTGGCGATGCTCCGCAGCCTTACCAGTACCGGCGCCGCGGCGGGTCGGAGAGCGTGCTCATCGTCATCAGGCCGAGTGCGAAGCCGATCGCGCCGGCGACCAGCAGCGAGAGCGCCGGCTGCTTCTCGACGAAGCGCCCAACCTCCTGCGCCGCGGTCTCGGCCGACTGCCGCACGTCGCCATAGGCTTCCTGCGCCCGCCCGGCGACATTCCGGGCCAGACCCTCGGCCTGGTTCCGCTCGTCGCCGGTCACGTCGCCGAAGGTTTCCTGTGCCTTGCCCACGATGCCGCGGGCCGCGCCTTCGAGCTTGTCGCTGTTCATCGATGATGTCCTTCTATCGGAAGCGATGTGTGGAGATGGATCGAAGCCCTCATGCCGGGCTCCGGCCCGTTATCCGCCGGGGGATGCGCTGCATTCCTCAGGCGAGGATGGTTCGGGGGCCGCCTGTCGCCTGCTTCGCCGCGCCTGCGATGCGGTCCTCGTCCATGTGAGCCTCCTCCTGCGGTGACCTGGCCCGACTGTTTCGTAACATTCGATCCAATTCCCGGTCGGCACGAAACACTGTCGAGCAGGGGTGGTTGCGTCCGATAGCGCACAAACATGGTCGCCCACCGGCTTGCCAAGGGTGGTCCGCCTGATGGCACGCGGGCACACCGGCTCCGCGGCTGTCGTCACGGGCCGGGCCTTCGGCAGGAGCGCAGGCTTGCACCTCCGGCACGGCAGGCCCCGGCCGGATCCCCGGGTGGGACGGCCCGGGGTTTTCAGCCGGGACGATCGCGCGCTAGCCTCATCGCCGACGTCCGGAAAAAAGGCAGAATCCATGGCTCATCGCGGCTTGCGCTTCGGCATCTTCCTCGCGCCCTTCCACCGCGTGGGCGACAACCCGACCCTCGCCCTCGGACGTGACCTCGAGTTGATCCAGTGGCTCGACAGCCTCGGCTATGACGAGGCCTGGATCGGCGAGCACCATTCGGCGGGCTGGGAGATCATCGCCTCGCCCGAGATCATGATCGGCGCGGCGGCGGAGCGGACGAAGCACATCATGCTCGGCTCCGGCGTCACCTCGCTGCCCTACCACCATCCCTTCCTGGTGGCGCAGCGCTTCGTCCAGCTCGACCACATGACGCGCGGCCGCGCCATGCTGGGCTGCGGCCCCGGCGCCCTGGTCTCCGACGCCTATATGATGGGCATCAAGGCCGAGGATCAGCGCCGCATGATGGACGAGAGCCTCGGCGCCATCATGAGGCTGCTCGCCTGCGAGGAGCCGGTGACGATGAAGTCCGACTGGTTCGAGCTGAACCAGGCGCGTCTCCACCTCGCCCCCTATACCTATCCGCATTTCCCGATCGCGGTCGCCAGCGCCACCACCCCCTCGGGCGCGATGACCGCCGGCAAATATGGCGTGGGCCTGCTCTCCCTCGGTGCCGGCCTGCCGGGTGGGCCGCAGAAGCTGGCCGAGAGCTGGCGCCAGGGCGAGGCCGAGGCGGAGAAGCACGGCAAGACCATGCCGCGCGATGGCTGGCGCCTCGTCGTCAACATGCATTGCGCCGAGGAGGACGACCGCGCCTTCCACGACGTCGCCCGCGGCGAACGGGTCGAGACGCTCACCTATTTCAGCGAGACCCTCGGCCGCCCGCCCATGCGCAGCGAGAACCCGCTGGGCGACGGGCTCAAGGCCGGCACCACCCTGGTCGGCAGCCCGGAGACCATCGCCAAGGGGATCGAGCGCCTGCTCGAATATACCGAGGGCGGCGCCGGTGGCGTGCTCTTCCGCGCCCATGAATGGGCGAACCGCGAGGATACGATGCGGAGCTACGAGCTCTTCGCCCGCTGGGTCATGCCCCGCTTCCAGGGTAGCCTGGCGATGCCGGCGCAGTCCCGCGAATGGTGCAGCGAGAACCGCAGCGGCATCTTCGGCCCCAGCATGAATGCGCTCCGCAAGGCTTTCACCGATGCCGGGCAGGACGTGCCCGACCACATGCGCCTCAAGCTGCACACCGGAAAGGTGGAGCTCTGACCCCTCTCGTGATGGCCGGGGCCCGCCCGGCCATCCATTCCTACCGGTAAGGCGCCACCACCAGCGCCGGCAGCGTCACCACCGGGCGCGGCGACACCAGCCGCGCGCCCTGCGCCCCCGGCTCCAGTTGCAGCACCCGGTCATGATGCTCGGCAAGGCCCGGCCGGTGCCCGATCGAGACCAGCGTCGCCTCCGCCAGCTCCGCCGAGAACAGCCCCATCAGCGCCGCCTGCCCGGCATCGTCGAGCGCCGAGGTCGCCTCGTCGAGCAGCACCCAGCGCGGCCGGTGCAGCAGCAGCCGGGCGAAGCCGATGCGCTGCTGCTGGCCGAGGCTGAGCGTCCGGTCCCACCGCCCCGCCTCGTCCAGCCGCCCGGCCAGCCCCGGCAGCCCACAGCGGATCAGCGCCGCCTGCAGCGAAGCATCGCTGAACCGCCCGGCCGGCGCCGGGTAGCAGACCGCCTCCCGCAGCGTGCCGAGCGGCAGGTAGGGCCGCTGCGGCAGGATCATCATCGCCTCCCGCGCCGGGGCGCGGACCACGCCCTCGCCCCACGGCCAGAGCCCCGCCGCGGCGCGGAACAGCGTGCTCTTCCCGGTGCCGCTCTCGCCGCGGATCAGCACGCGCTCCCCGGCGCGGATCTCGGCCGAGGCGCCGGCGATCAGCACCTTGCCATCCGGCCCGTGCACCGTGAGGTCCTCGAAGGCCAGTACCTCGCCACCTTCCTCGATCTCGATCCCACTCTCGGCGCCGAGCGCCTCCGCGGCATCCAGGCTGTCCTCCAGCGCGACGATGCGCTCCACATGGCTGCGCCAATCCGCCAGCCGCGGCCAGCTCTCCTGGAACCAGGAAAGGGCACGGACCACCTCGGTGAAGGCCTGCGCCATCTGCATCAGCGTCCCGAGCGTGATCGCGCCGGCGAAGTAGCCCGGGCTCGCCAGCAGCAGCGGGATGACCGCCGCCACCATCCCAAAGCCGGAGCCGAGCCACATGAGCTGGCGCTCGGTCCGCAGCAGCTCGTGCATCACGCCCACCACGCGGCCGAAGCTGCCGCGCAGCCCCGTCGCCTCATCCGCACTGCCACGGATCAGCGCCACCGCCTCGGCGCTCTCGCGCAGCCGCAGCAGGGCGAAGCGGTGGTCGGATTCCGCATGGTTGCGGCGGATGTTGATATCGACCATGGGCCGGCCGATCAGCCAGGTCAGCGTGCCCCCGACCAGCGCATAGAGGCCGGCGACCAGGACAAGACTACCGGGCACCTCCATTCCGCCCAGCCGCACCGCACTCGAGAGCGTCCACAGCACCCCGGCGAAGGAGGCCAGCGTCAGCAGCGCATGCAGCAGCCCGGTCGCCAGATCGACCGCCATGGCGGTGGCCCAGCGGGTGTTCTCGCTGATGCGCTGGTCCGGATTATCCGCCGCATCCGGCATCAGCCCCATGCGGTAATGGCAGGCATCGGCCAGCCAGCGCTCCTGCAGATGATGCACCAGCCAGCGCCGCCAGCGCAGCGCCAGCATCTGCCGCGCCCAGAGCTGCGAGACGGCGATCGCCATGCTCAGCCCGGCCAGCAGCAGGAACACCGAGACCTGCGCGCCACCGGCGCCCGCCTGACGCTGCTCCAGCGCATTGAAGAAGTCGCGGTGCCAGAGATTGAGGCGAAGCTGCGTGCCGATCTGCGCCAGGGTGAGGGCGAGGGTGGCCGCGGTCAGCGCCCAGGCCACCACACGTTCCTCGGAACCGTACCAGCCGCGGGCCATGCGCCAGGTGCGCCGGAAGGCCCCTTGGGAGGTGGGCGGGGTACGGAGGTCGGCCAAGGCGAAAGCTCCCGTCCAATTTCGGTACGGGATGAGATATACAAACCATCGTAAGGGTTGCAAGGCAATTGAGGCAGGATTGCGGCGGAAGCATGACGGGTGTGGCTTCAGGGTAAGGAATCCGACAAAGAACGCCAGAGGCGTCCTTCCCGCAACCCCATGATAAGAAACCGCTCATTCACGCGAGGACGGGCAGGGTAGTGCCATCAGCCCTCGCTGGCCATCACCCGAATGTGGCAACGGCTGCCACGATTGCCCTAATTGGGCGCCGTCACATCGTCGCCCCCATCGGCCAGGGCGCGAACTCCGCCCCGCCGAAATCGAATTCCTCGCTCTTCGTCCGCTCGCCGCTCGCCGTGCGCAGCATGTGCTGGAAGATGCGCTCGCCCACCTGCTGCACCGTCTCCTCGCCGGTGACGATGGTGCCGCAATTGATGTCCATGTCGTCCACCATCCGCTCATACATGGGCGTGTTGGTGGCGAGCTTGATGGAAGGCGTCGGCTTGCAGCCGAAGACGCTGCCACGCCCGGTGGTGAAGCAGAGCAGGTTCGCCCCGCCCGCGACCTGCCCGGTCGCCGCCACCGGGTCGTAGCCCGGCGTGTCCATGAAGACGAAGCCCCGCTGCGTCACCGCCTCCGCATAGCGCACGACATCGACGAGGTTGGTCGACCCCGCCTTCGCCATCGCCCCGAGCGACTTCTCGAGGATGGTCGTCAGCCCGCCCAGCTTGTTGCCGGGGGAGGGGTTGGCATCCATCTCGGCCCCGAGCTTCGAGGTGTAGTCCTCCCACCAGTGCATCACATCGACCAGCTTCTGCCCGACCTCCTGGCTGACGGCGCGGCGGGTGAAGAGATGTTCGGCGCCATAGGTCTCCGGGCTCTCGGAGAGGATCACCGTCCCACCATGCCGCACCACGAGGTCGGAGGCCGCGCCCAGCGCCGGGTTGGCGGTGATGCCCGAATACCCGTCCGAGCCGCCGCATTGCAGCGCGACGCAGAGCTCGCTCGCCGGCACCGTCTCCCGCGTCACGCGGTTGGCCTCCGCCACCACCTCGCGCACGAAGTCGATGCCGGCCTGCACCGTCTTCCGGCTGCCGCCCATCTCCTGGATGTCCATGCTGCGCAGCCGCCCGGCCAGCCGCTGCTCCTCCAGCAGCCCGCCGATCTGGTTCACCTCGCAGCCGAGGCCGATGCCGATGACATGGCTGAAATTGGCATGGCGCGCGAAGCCGCCGAGGGTGCGCCGCAGGAGGCTGAGCGGCTCCCCCTGGGTCATGCCGCAGCCGGTCTTGTGGGTCAGCGCGACGACGCCATCGACATTCGGCCACTCCGCCAGCGGGTCCTCGCCGGTCAGCGGGTTGCGGCGGAAGGCCTGTGCGATGAGGTCCGCCACATGGGCCGAGCAGTTCACGCTGGTCAGGATGCCGATATAGTTGCGCGTCGCGACGCGCCCGTCCGGCCGGCGGATGCCCTGGAAGGTCGCCGGCTCCGCCACGTAGTCGGTCGGCCTGGCATCGACGCCCCAGGCATAGTCGCGGGCGAAGTCACCCATGGCGAGGTTGTGGGTATGCACCCAGTGCCCGGGCGGCACCGGCTCGGTGGTGAAGCCGATGATCTGCCCGTAGCGCGTCACCGGCTCGCCCTCCGCATGGAAGCGCACCGCCACCTTGTGCCCGGCCGGGATGCGCGTGGCGGCGACGACGTTCGGCGCCACCGGCGTCCCCGGCGGCAGCACCTGGCGGGCGATGACGACGCCATCCTCGGGGTGCAGGCGGATGACGGGTGGCTGGGTGATGGCGTCCATGGCGGGGCTCCCTGTTGCGGCCATCTTACAGCCTGTTTCGAAAGTCATCATGGGCTCGGCCCATCGAATGTCGTTGGCCTCTGCCTTCGCATGGCCGCTTTCCTACCAAACTTTCAAGCCAATCTCACATTGTACTGCGACTTGAGGCGAGTTGCCGACCCGATGCAGCCGATCGTAATGGCGCTGAGGAGATGCGCAGCCGAGCCATGTCAAACTGGAGGTCGCGTGATGCCTGCCTTCTACGAGCAGATCTATAGTGAGCCGGTCTATGTGGATCCCTACTACGTCGAACCCGTTTATGAAGAGACGTTCTACGCCGAGCCGATCTATGCTGAGCCCGTCTATGTCGAGCCTCTCTACGTAGAACCCTACTACGTCGAAACCGATTATGTGGAGACGGTCTATCTGACCCCGGCCTATGTCGAGCCAGTTTATGTCCAGCCCGTTTACGTGGCGCCGGTCCCGGTCTCGGAACCTGTCGGGGTTTATCCAGCCGAAGCCGCCCTGCTGTTCGACGATTACTTCTATCTCGCCACCAACCCCGATATCGCGGCAGCCGGAATCGATCCGCTCGGCCACTACGCGACCGTGGGTTGGATTGAAGGACGCGATCCGAACGCTTTCTTCGACACGCAAGGCTACCTCTTCGCCTACCCCGAGGTGGATGCGGCCGGGATCGATCCGCTCGTCCACTACGCACTCTTCGGGTGGCTGGAGGGGCGCGACCCATCCACCTTCTTCGACACGGACAGCTATCTCTTTGCCTATCCCGATGTGGACGCGGCCGGGATCAACCCGCTCGAGCACTACCTCTATGCGGGCGCGGCGGAGGGCAGGCTCGCCTTTGCGGATGGGGTCTTCTCCTGATGCCGCAAGGCAACGACGGGTGCCTTGCTCGTAGCGCCGCTCGCAGGTCGTGGGGCTGATAAGCGTTTGCGGTGTGGGTGGAACATGGCGGTCGGCCAGCCCCTCACACCAGCCCCGTGATCCTCCGCAGGCGGGCTTCTGGACCGGTTCAGGCTTGCCCGTACGGCCCTCAGCCCGGCCCATCCTCCTCGAGCAGGGCCGTCTCGTCGGCGAGGCGGCTCGGCAGCAGTTCGCCCCGCCGCTCCAGCAAGGGATGCGCGACCGTGGCCAGATGCGCGCCGACCCGCCGCAGGTCGCGCACCGCATCCAGCAGCAGGCCTGCCGCGCCGCCCCCCTCGGCGCCGGACTGCGCCCCGGCCTCGGCCATCCGCCGCGCCGCCTCGCGCTCCGCCGCCCGCAGCCCCTCCTTCCCGCGCACCAGCCGCCGCGCCGCCTCGGCATCCTCCATCATGAAGACGGCGATCGCCAGGCGGAGCTGCTCCAGCAGCGTCGCATGCAGCGCCGCGATCTCCTGCGCCGGCACCGGCCCCAGCGCGAGCCCGCGCCGCAGCCGCTTCGCCGCATGCCGCACCAGGTCCCGCTCCACCACATCGGCGGCATGCTCGAGGGCGATGGCGAAGGCCTGGATCTCGCCGAGCCGCCGGCTCTCCTCGTCGCCCAGCGCCTCGCGCGGGATGCGGGCGAGATAGCCATGCACCGCCCGGTGCAGCCGGTCCACCACATCGTCCATCCGCACGATGGCCCGCGCCGCCTCGCGGTCCTGCCCCCGGAAGGCCTCGGCTGAGCCGCGCAGCATCGCCTCCAGCTGGTCGGCGATCCGCAGCACCTCCCGCGCCGCATTCGCCAGCGCGACCGAGGGCGTCCTGAGCGCCGCCTCATCCAGATAGCGCGGCGCCCCGGGATCAGTCGCCGCCGCCCGCTCGGGCAGCAGCCGCTGCATCAGCGCGGCCAGCGCCGGCAGCAGCGGCAGGGCCAGCAGCCCGGTCGCCAGGTTGAAGGCGAGATGCGCATTGGCGACCAGCCGGGCCGGCGCCGCATCCACCGCCTGTAGCCAGAGGACGGCCTGCGGCAACACCGCCAGGCCGATGGCGCAACCCAGCAGGCGGTTCAGCAGGTTGCCAGCCGGCACGCGCAGCCGGGCCTTGTCCTCGCGGTCGCCGCCTGCTTCCAGCAGCGGGTTCAGCGCGCTGCCGAGATTGGCGCCGAGCACCATGGCGAGCGCCGCTTCCGGCCCGACCGCCCCGCTGCCGGCCAGACCGGCGACGAAGAGCAGCCCGGCCACGCTGGAATGGGCCGCCCAGGCGATGGCCGCGGCCAGCATCAGGTTGGGCAGCGGCTGGTCCGCTACCGCCGTCAGCAGGGCCCGGAGCGTCGGCGAGGCCTCGACCGGCGCCATGCTGCCGACCAGCTCGTGCAGCGCCAGCAGCATCAGCCCGAGCCCGATCGCCACCCGCCCCAGATCCCGCGTCCGGGCCCGGCTGCTGCGCCGGAAGGCGACCACGCCGACCAGCACCAGGGTGGGGAAGGCCGCCGTCGCATCGAAGGACAGCAGCTGCACGATCAGCGCCGTGCCGAGATTGGCGCCCAGCATCGCCGCCAGGGCCGGCGCCAGCGCCACCGCGCCCGAGGCGGCGAAGGAGCCGACCATCAAGGCTGTCGCCGTGCTGCTCTGCAGCGCCGCCGTCACCCCGAGCCCGGCGAGGAAGGCGCGCCCGAGCCCGCCGAGCGCCACGCCCAGCACCTGGCGCAAACGGCTACCGAAGGCGCGCTGCACGCCGCTCTGCACCATGTGCAGGCCCCAGAGCAGCAATGCCGCCTCGCCCGCCAGCTCCAGCAGGAGCCTGGCTTCGCCCATCGCCGTCAGCCCAGGAGGTCGGCGCTGGTGACGAAGCCGACGCCCAGCGCCGCAAGCCTCGCCCGGGCCGCCGTGACCGTATCCCCGCCCTCCGGCAGCGGCAGGCCGATGCCGCGGCAGGCATCCTCGATGACGAAGACCCGGTAGCCCAGCCGCGCCGCATCCTCGGCCGAGAAGGCCACGCAGTAATCCGTCGCCAGCCCGGCCAGGAACAGCTGCGAGACGCCGCGCGCGCGCAGCCAGCCATCCAGCCCCGTCGTGGTGGTGCGGTCATTCTCGAAAAAGGCGGAGTAGCTGTCGATCGCCGGCCGGAAGCCCTTGCGCACCACCAGCTCGATCCGCCGCTGGTCGAGCGCTGGGTGCAGCGCTGCCTCCGCGCTGCCCTGCACCGCATGGTCGGGCCAGAGCGTCTGCATCCCGTAGGGCATCTCGACGCTGTCGAAGGCCGCCCGCCCCGGATGGCTGGAGGCGAAGGAGGAATGCCCCGGCGGATGCCAGTCCTGGGTGGCGAAGGCATGGGCGAAGGGCCCCGCCAGCAGCCGGTTGATCACCGGCACCACCGCATCGCCCCCGGCCACCGCCAGCGCGCCGCCCGGCATGAAGGTCGGCTGCACATCGACCAAGCCGAGCATGGTGGTCGCGGGGTCGAGGGCGATTCCAGGCATCACGCTCTCCAACAGGCGGGACGAGCCTAGACCTGCCCCGTCCCGGCTTCCATGCCCTCGACCGGCGGCACCGTGCCTGGCCGCGGGTCGAGCGGCACCGCCCGGTCGAAGCCCGAGACCTGCTCGAACATCGCGCCCGCCCGCAGCGCCAGCGCCTCCTGCCGCGGCGGTGCCGCGATCTGCAGCCCCACCGGCCGGCCATACTGGTCGAGCCCGCAGGGCACGGCGAGGGCGGGACAGCCACCCAGGGTGATCGCCGCATTCAGCATCGAGGCAGCCATGTAGTTCTCGAGCTTCCGCCCGGCGACGCTCTCCGGGTGCCGCAGCATGACGTCGAAGGCCGGCGTCGCCGCCCCTGGCGTGACCAGCACGTCATACCGGCCGAAGAAGGCGGCCAGGCGCCGGTACCAGGCGGCGCGCTCGCGCTCCGCCCAGGCGAGCTGGCTCGGCGTCGCCTGCAGGCCACGCTCGGTGTTCCAGATGATGTCGGGCTTCAGCAGGTCACGGTGGGTCCGCAGCTGCTCCTCCCGGTCCACCACGAAATGCTGGCTGCGGAGGATGAGGAAGGCCTCCTGCAACCCCTCCAGCGCCGGCGCCGCCTCCTCCACCACGCAACCCGCCGCCTCGAAGCGCCGCACCGCCCCGGCGCAGATCGCCCGCGTCTCGCGGTCGACCGGCAGCACCCCACCGAAATCCGCGGTGAAGCCGACGCGCAGCGGCCGCCCCTCCAGCGATTGGGCATAGGGCAGGGCCGGCGCCTCATAGGTCAGCGGGTCGGCCAGGTCCCGCCCCGCCATGGTGTCGAGGAAGAGCGCGACATCCGCCACGCACCGTCCCATCGGCCCATGCACCGAGAGCGGCGAGAAGAGGTTGTTCGGCGTCCCCCGGCTCACCCGCCCGGGCGAGGGGCGGAGGCCGACCACGCCGCAATAGGTGCCCGGCCGCCGGAGGCTGCCGGCATGGTCCGTGCCATGCGCCAGCCAGGCCTCGCCGGTGGCGACCGAGACCGCGCCGCCGCCCGTGCTGCCGCCGCAGGTCAGCGCCGTGTTCCAGGGGTTGCGCGTCCGCCCGAAGACCTCGTTGAAGGTGGAGCCGCCCGCGCCGAATTCCGGCGTGTTCGACTTGCCGAGCACGATGCCGCCCCGCGCCTCGATCCGCTCCACCAGCGGGTGCGAACGCGCCGGCACATGGTCGCGGAAGATGGGCGAGCCATAGGTCGTCCGCACCCCGGCCACATCCGTCAGGTCCTTGATGGTCACCGGCAGTCCGGCGAGCCAGCCCGGCTCCCCGGCACGCTCCGCGCCCTCGCCGGCCATGATCCGCCGCGCATGGTCGCGCGCCCGGTCGAGGCAGAGGGTCGGCAGTGCGTTCACCGCCGGCTCCACCTCGGCGATGCGCGCGGCGGCGGCCTCCACCAGCTCCAGCGGCGAGACCTCCCGCCGCTTCAGCCGCGCCACCGCCTCGGTCGCCGTCAACTGGATCAGGGACATCGGCCTCGCGCTCCTCGATGCCGTGGCAGCGGTCACGCTTTAATTGGGCAGGATCACGCCCTTGCCCGAGCTCTGCTGGTCAAAGAGCGTATAGGCCTCCTCCGCCTGGTCCAGCCGCCAGCGATGGGTGAAGAGCTTGTCCACCTGGATGCCCCGGTCTGCGATGTAGCGCGCGCACTCCGCCTGCCCCACGGTCGAGAAGGTCCAGGAGCCGATGAGCGTCACCTGCCGCCGCAGCATGTCCGGGCTGACCTCGAGCGTCACCTCGCCGCCCTCGCCGACATAGCAGGCCTTGCCCCAGGTGCGGACGCAGCGCACCGCCTGGGCCCGCGCCTGGGGCGAGGAGGAGGCATCGAGCGACAGATGCGCGCCGAGCCCATGCGTCGCCTCGCGGATGGCGCCCACGATGTCATTGGTCTCGACCGGGTTGATCAGCAGGTCGGCACCGAATTCCTTGGCGCGCCCCAGCCGCTCCGGGCTGGTGTCGAGGGCGATGACCCGCGCGCCCATCGCCGAGGCAAGCTGCGTCGCCGAGAGCCCGACCGGCCCCTGGCCGAAGATCGCGATGGTATGGTCGCCCTGCAGGCCGAGCCGCTGCAGCGCGCCCCAGGCCGTGCCGGTGCCGCAGGAGATCGCGGCGCCGGTCTCGAAGGACAGCTCCTCCGGCAGCGTCACCACCGTGCGCGCCGGGCAGACCATGTAGTTGGCATGCGCCCCATGGCCCGTCGCGCCATAGACCTGGTCGACGCCATCGTCGCAGAGCTGCATCCAGCCGGTGGAGCATTGCGGGCAGACGCCGCAGCCGACGTAATGGTGCTGCATCACCCGCTGGCCGACCCGCGCCTGCTTCGGCGAGACGTTCTTGCCGACCGCGACGACGACGCCGCAGGGCTCATGCCCGCGGATGATCGGCCCGGACAGCCCCTTGGTAAAGCCGAGCGAGGCCGAGGCGCCGCCCGCCGGGGCGCGGTAGAATTTCAGGTCGCTGCCGCACATGCCGGAGGCCTTGATCTCCAGCACCACGTCATCCGGCCCGGGCGTCGGGTCCGGGAAGTCCTGCAAGGCCAGTTGACGGTCGCCAAGGAAGACCACGCCCTTCATGCCAATTCCTCCCGTTGCGGGCCCGGGGCCCGAGGGACGCATGATGGGCAGAGAAGGGCCGGCCGGGCAAATCCCGGCCGGCGTCTCCCTGATCAGTCGTCGCCGCCCATCCGCCAGGTGCGGTCGCGGGCGCCGGGGGCCGTGCTGCCCTCGCGGAAATCGCCATCCCGCCAGGTGCGGTCACGGCGGGTCGCGTCGCTCATCGCCGCCGGCATGGCGCGGCGGCGCGATTGGTTGCCGGCCTCGGCACCGCGCGGCGCGGCCTGGCGCTGCCCGGCCGGCTGGCCCTGCGGGCGCGGACCGCCACCCTGGCGCTGCTGGCCCGGCGCGCCACGGCCACGGCCCTGGCCGCCACCGCCGCGATGCCCCTGCGGCCGCCCGGCCGGCCGGCCGGTCTGCACCGGCCGCGTCACCGGGCTCGACTGGTCCTGCCGATGGTCCTCGGCCGGGATCGGCGTGCGGATCAGCTTCTCAACGGCCCAGAGCTTGTCCAGCTCCTCCGCTGCCACCAGCGCCACGGCCTCGCCCGAGGCGCCGGCCCGCGCGGTGCGGCCGATGCGGTGGACGTAGCTCTCCGGCACGTCCGGCAGGTCGTACTGCACCACATGGGTGACGTTATCCACGTCGATGCCGCGCGCGGCGATATCCGTCGCCACCAGGATCGGCGCGCTGCCCTCGCGGAATTCCTGCAAGGCCCGCTCGCGCTGGCCCTGGCTCTTGTTGCCGTGGATGGCGTTGGCGGTCAGCCCATCCTGCTCGAGCTGCTTCACCACGCGGTCGGCGCCGTGCTTGGTGCGGGCGAAGACCAGGGTGCGGCCGACGCCCTCGCCCTTCAGCAGCTTCGCCAGCAGCAGGCGCTTGCGCGCCGTCTCCACATGCATCACGCGCTGCGCCACGCGCTCGGCGGTGGTGGCGACCGGCGCTACCTCGACCCGCGCCGGGTCGCGCAGCAACTCGCCCGCCAGCCGGCCGATCTCGGTCGGCATGGTGGCGGAGAAGAACAGGGTCTGGCGCTGCTTCGGCAGGGTCGGGATCAGCTTGCGGATGGCGGGCAGGAAGCCCTTGTCCAGCATCTGGTCCGCCTCATCCAGCACCAGCGTCTCCACCCGGTCGAGCCGGGCGGTGCCGGCCGCCATATGGTCGAGCAGCCGGCCAGGTGTGGCCACCAGCACGTCGATGCCAGCGGCCAGCGCCCGGCGCTGCCCGCCATGCGGCACGCCGCCGAAGACGGTCGCCACGCTGAAGCCGAGATGCGCGCCGTAGCTCTTGAAGCTGTCGGCGATCTGCGAGGCGAGCTCGCGGGTCGGCGAGAGCACCAGAACCCGGCAGCCGCCGCGCGGCGGCCGGCCGCCCTTGGCAATGAGCTGATTGAGGATCGGCAGCGCGAAGGCCGCCGTCTTGCCCGTGCCGGTCTGGGCGATGCCGAGCAGGTCGCGCCCTTCGAGCACGAGCGGGACGGCCTGGGCCTGGATCGGGGTGGGGGTGGTGTAGCCGGCCTCATCGAGCGCGCGCAGGAGGGGCGCGGCGAGGCCAAGATCGGTAAAGCTTGTCACGAAATCGGTAATCCCAGACACGCGGCGCCTGACGCGGACCCGGTCATGGGTCGCCGCGGGGTTTCAGGTGGAGACCCCGCGTGGCTGGGTCGATCCGGAAGATGGCTTCCTGTGCGCCGGCAGTTCGACCGGGTCCCGCTTCGCCCAGCAAAGGCAGCCCATGGGGGCCGCGCGCGGACTGAAACCGGGACAGGGTGGCCGCTCACGCGGCCGGGCACCACCGGGGCATGGCGCCGCCGGTACCGCCTACATGCGCCTTCGCGGTTGCGAAAGCAAGGGCTTCCCTGAAAAGGGCGGGCTCAGGCCGCCCGCATATGCTCCTTCAGCCGCGGCATCAGCTCCACCAGGTTGCAGGGCCGGTGCCGGGCATCGAGCTGGAACAGCAGGATGTCGTCCCAGGCATCCTTGCAGGCCCCGGTCGAGCCGGGCAGGGCGAAGAGGTAGGTCCCGTCCGCCACGCCGCCGAGCGCCCGGCTCTGCATCGTGCTGGTGCCGATCTTGCGGTAGCTGAGCATGCGGAACAGCTCGCCGAAGCCCTCGATCTCCTTCTCGAGCACGCGCTTGAAGGCTTCCGGCGTCACGTCGCGCCCGGTGATGCCGGTGCCGCCCGTGGTGATGCCGCAATCGATCGTCGGGTCGGCGACCCAGCGGCGCAGCACCGCCTCGATCGCATCCGCCTCGTCGCGCACGATCTCCCGCGCGACGCAGCGGTGCCCGGCCCCCTCGATCCGCTCCTGCAGGGTCTGGCCGGATCGGTCGGAGGCCATGTCCCGCGTGTCGGAGACGGTGAGGACGGCGATGTTCACCGGGATGAAGGGCAGGCTCTCGTCGATCGGCATGGCAGGCGCTCCCGTGGCTGTCCCGCCTAACGTAGTGCGGCCGGGCGCCGGCGCAGCATGGCCGTGACATCCTCGGGCCCGGCGAATTTCGGCGCGCTGCCCGCCGCCAGCTGGTCGAGGCTCGGCGCCGGCAGGCCGAGGCGATTCGCGTAGATCCAGGAATAGGCCATCACCCGCTGCACGAAGGCCCGGGTCTCGTCGATCGGGATGGCCTCGATGAACAGGAAGGGGTCGTCCCGGTGGCCGCTTGCCGGCAGCCATTTCTGCAGATTGCCCGGCCCGGCATTATAGGCGGCGAGCAGGCGGATGAGGTTGCCCTCCACCCCCTCATGGCGGGCCAGGTAGTGCACGTAGCGCTGGCCGAGCTCGAGCGAGAAGCCCGGATCGTGCAGCCGCTCCATGTTCTCGGCCGAGAGCGAGGGGTCCCGCGCCACATAGCTCGCCGTTGCCGGCATGAGCTGGAGGATGCCCCGTGCCCCGGCCGGCGAGACCGCCGCGGCATCGAACCGGCTCTCCTGCAGGGCGAGGGCATAGAGCAGCGAGGGGTCCACCCGGAAGCCGCCCTGCGGCTGCAGCCGGGGCAGCGGGAAGCGGGCGAAGTCACGCGGCCGCCCGTCCACCCCCTGGCTGGCCGCCGCCAGCTGGGAGGACAGCCCGTTCATCCCCGCCGCCGAGGCGACGGCGAGCATGGCGCGGATGAGCGCCGGGTTGTTGCGCGCCTGCCCCCAGAGCTGGCGCAGCTCCGCCTCCGCCCGCGCTGGCTGGCCGATCTGCAGCAGGGCAAGGGCCCGCCAGCCGCCAGCCGTCTCGGCCAGGGCCGCCGTCTCCGCCTCGCCGGCCAGCTCGCCTTCCCAGGCGAAGCTGTTGGGCAGGCCGAGGGCGCGCCGCGCCACCTGGCCGTAGAAGGTCCGCGGCTCCTGCGCTGCCTGGGTCATCCAGCCGACATAGAGCTGCGGCCGGCGTGCCCGCACCGCGGCGCGGGCGGTCCAGAAGGCCGCGGCCGAACGCAGGGCCGGTGCCGCCGCCTCGGTCCGCGCCGCACGCTCGAAATAGGGCAGGGCGGCGTCGTAGCGCTCCAGCCCCCAGGCGGCCAGGCCGGCGGCGAAGGCGGCGACGCCGTTCTCGCCCCGGACTGGCTGCTCGCGCAGCGTCTCGGCGGCGATGCGGAGGGCCGCCTCGTCATGTCCCGCACGGAACAGGCCCATGGCGAGATCGGCCCGCAGCAGCGCCGCATAGGGCGCCGTCATGCCCCGCGTCCGGCCGATCAGGGCCAGCGCCTCGGCTGGCTTGCCCTCCCGCGCCCGGTCGCGCACCGCGCGGTCGAGGGTCGGGTTGCGGGTCACCGCTGCGCCGTCGCGCTCCTCAGGGGCCAGGGACTGGTCGGGGGAGAGCGCCTCCGCCGCCTCGGGCGGGGCGGGCAGGGCGGTGCCCCTCGGCAGCAGGTCCGCCAGCATCGCATGCAGCCGCGCGGCATCGGCATGGTCGGGATAATGCGCCAGCCAGGCCTGCAGCCCGGTGGCCGTCGGCCGCCCGCCGGGCCGCAGCCAGCGATCGGCCAGGACCTGGCCAAGCAGCCGCCGATCCTCCAGCCGCTCCGTCTCGCGCTCCGCGGCCGTCAGGTCGCCACGCGCCTGCGCCTCGAAGATCCGCCGCAGCCGCGCCGCCTCGGAGGGGGCGAGCACGGACGGCAGGCCGGCCACCCCGCCGGGGGGGGCGGGGCGCGGCAGGATCATCGCGGTCTGGCCGAAGGAGGCCGGAATGGCGGTCGAGGCTGCGGCCCTTTGCGCCTGGGCTGGGGCCGTGGCCCCCGCCGTCAGCACCGCCCCCAGCAGGACCCCGCAGAGCAGGGGGCGAAGGAGGGCACGGGCCATGGGTCTGATCGCACGCATGGCCCGTTCCCGTTAGCGGTCGCGAGCAGGGGCACGCAACCCCTCAATTGCGGGATCAAGACGAGTCAGATTCCACCAGGGCGTGAAATGCGGGCCGGTTTCTGGGCGTCCTCATGTATAAAAATGGCCGCGGCCGTTACTCGTTGCCATCGATCCTACGACGCAGCATCAGCAGATCGTTCCATGCCTCTCGCTTGGCCGAGGGCGTGCGTAGCAGATAGGCCGGATGCAATGTCGCCAATGCAGGCAGGGATTGATCATCGGTTACCGTTACTTGGTGCCAACGTCCGCGCAGCCGGGTGATGCCCTCGCGGGAACGCAGCAGCGCCTTGCCGGCGACGCCCCCCAGCAGCACCAGCAGGCGCGGCCGCGCCAGCTCGATATGCCGCAGGATGAAGGGCAGGAAGAGCGCGATCTCCGCATCGGTCGGCGTGCGGTTGCCGGGCGGGCGGAAGGGCAGGATGTTGGTGATGTAGAAGTCCCGCTCCCGGCTCAGCCCGACCGAGGCCAGCATCCGGTCCAGCAACTGCCCGGAGACGCCGACGAAGGGCCGCCCCAGCCGGTCCTCATCCGCCCCCGGCGCCTCGCCGATGAGCATCAGCCCGCTCTCCGCCACCCCATCGGCGAAGACGAGGTTCATCGCCGTCTCGCGCAGCGGGCTCCCGTCGAATTGCGCCATGGCCTCGCGCAGCCCGGCGAGGCTCGTGGCCCCCGCCGCCAGCTCCGCCGCGCGGGTCCCCGCCGGGGTCGGCAGCCGGGCGGGCAGCAGCGCCGGCTGCGCGGGCGAGGGCGGCGGCGCCGTTGGCGGCGCTGCCGTGGCCGGCACCTCGGGGCGCCGGGCGCGGTCCAGCGGCTCCGCCTCCAGCGCCTCGTCCACGCCCCAGTCGAGTTGCAACCGCAGGGCCGCAACCAGCGCCGCCCGTGTCTCCGCCGCCTGGGTCTCCGCCTCCATCCTCGCCCCCGCCAACGGCCTATATTCCTGCCCCTGGGGTTCCGTGCAACCCGAAGCGACGCTACATGCGGAGACGAACCAGGAGGAGCCAGGCATGTCCGGTGCCGAAGAGCGCGAAGCAATGGAATTCGATGTGCTGATCGTGGGGGGCGGGCCCGCCGGCCTCGCCGCCGCGATCCGCCTGAAGCAGGTCGCGCCCGATGCCACGGTCTGCCTGGTCGAGAAGGGCAGCGAGATCGGCGCCCATACCCTCTCCGGCGCGGTGCTCGAGGTCCGTGCCCTCGATGAGCTGCTGCCCGACTGGCGCGAGGATCCGCCGGCGCTCGCCACGCCCGCGACCGACGACCGCTTCATGCTGCTGACGGAGACGCGCGCCTTCAAGCTGCCGACGCCGCCGCAGATGAACAACCACGGCAATTACATCGTCTCGCTCGGCAATGTCTGCCGCTGGCTTGGTGCCAAGGCCGAGGCGCTCGGCATCGAGATCTATCCGGGCTTCGCCGCCTCCGAGACCATTATCGAGGACGGGCAGGTCAAGGGCGTCGTCGCCGGCGTGGCGGGCATCCAGAAGGACGGAACCAAGGGCCCGGGTTACGAGCCGGGGATGGAGCTGCGCGCCAGCTACACCCTCTTCGCCGAGGGCTGCCGCGGCTCGCTGACCAAGCAGCTCTTCGAGCGCTTCGACCTGCGGAAGGACGCCGCCCCGCAGACCTATGCGCTCGGCATGAAGGAGCTGTGGGAGATCCCGAAGGACAAGCACAAGCCCGGCCTTGTCTGGCACAGCACCGGCTGGCCGCTGACCTCCGACACCTATGGCGGCTCCTGGCTCTACATGCTGGGCGAGAACCTGGTCTCCATCGGCTTCGTCGTAGGCCTCGACTATTCCAACCCCTGGCTCTCGCCCTTCGACGAGTTCCAGCGCTTCAAGACGCACCCGGCGGTCCGGGCGATGCTGGAGGGCGGCAAGCGCGTCGCCTATGGCGCCCGCGCGCTGAACGAGGGCGGCTTCCAGGCCATCCCGAAGCTGGTCTTCCCGGGCGGCGCGCTGATCGGCGACTGCGCCGGCTTCCTCAACGTGCCGAAGATCAAGGGCACGCATACCAGCATGAAGACCGGCATGCTCGCCGCCGAGGCCGCCGCCGCGGCGATCGCCATGGAGAGCCGCCCGCCGGTGCTCGACAGCTACCCCACCGCCCTCGAGGCAAGCTGGGTCTGGGAGGAGCTGAAGGGCGTGCGCAACATCCGCCCCGGCTTCGCGAAGTATGGCTTCTGGGGCGGCATGGCGAGCGCTGCGCTCGACACCTATGTCTTCCGCGGCAAGGCGCCATGGACCTGGCCGCACCATGCCGACCACGAGACGCTGAAGCCGGCCGCCCAGTCGAAGCGCATCGTCTACCCGAAGCCCGATGGCGTGCTGACCTTCGACCGCCTCTCCTCGGTCTTCCTCTCGAACACCAACCATGAGGAAAACCAGCCGGCCCACCTCCAGCTCCGCGATCCGGACCGCTGGAAGGGCGTGAACTGGGACCAGTTCCGCAGCCCCGAAAGCCGCTACTGCCCGGCCGCCGTCTACGAGGCGGTGGGGCCGGATGCGGAGCGGGAGCTGAAGGGCACGCCCGACCCCGAGGCCACCGGCCCCGGCGGCGATGTTGAGGCCGGCGATGCCGGCGCGCGCCTCGTCATCAACGCGCAGAACTGCGTCCACTGCAAGACCTGCGACATCAAGGACCCGACGCAGAACATCGACTGGCGCACGCCGGAGGGCGGCGGCGGGCCGAACTATATCGGCGGGATGTAACGCTGCTGCCGCCGCCCGACCGCTTCAGGTCCGACCGGGCGGCGGCGGGCCGAACACTATCGGCGGGATGTAACGCCGCTGCCGCCGCCCGACCGCTTCAGGTCCGACCGGGCGGCGGCGGACCGAACACTATCGGCGGGATGCAACGCCGCTGCCGCCGCCGCGCTTCGCGCGCGGGATAAGCGGGGCGAGGATCGCGTTGAAGGCGTTGCCTTCAACCCTGGTCGATCAGATCGCTCGGGTAGCGCAGCTTGCTGCGGTCGTATCTCGGCCGGTCTTCGGGCGTCCACATAAGCGCCTTTCTTCCTGCACCCGCCGCCGGGAGCCAATCACAACCGATTCAAGCAACTCGATCTCTTCCCGGATGAATGCCGAGGCAAGAGCCCTGCTTCGGGTCCATCCCAGCCGAGCCAATGCGTCAGTTCAGCCAGATGGTCGCGCCACAGATTTTTCCGCAAGGACGGCAGCCATTGGCTATCCCACGTCTAATACCAAATCCCATTGATCAGAACCGATGCGCCCAATCGCGCAGTCCGATGGACATGATAGTCCAGGGCTGCTCGACGAGGCGGTTCCAGGCCCGACAGCAATGGTCGACGATGTCGTCGTAGCAGTGGAAGACGCGGTTCGAGAGCCAGTTGTCCCGCAGGAACTGCCAGGTGTTCTCCACCGGGTTCAATTCGGGACACTTGGGCGGCAGCGGGACGAGGGTGATGTTCGGCGGCACCTCGAGCCTGTCCGATAGGTGCCATCCGGCTTGGTCGAGCAGCAGCACGGCATGCGCGTTCGGCGCCACAGCGGCAGCGATCTCGGCGAGATGCAGGCTCATG
>NZ_FMZX01000021.1 GCF_900101615.1 Belnapia rosea
CTACGCCGGCCGGCGCTGCCGACCACACAAGTCGTGGCGCCCAGGCCAACGCGAAACTAACATTCACAGCGGACCACTCAATGGGGGCCGATCACGATCGCGTCCCCTCGCCGGTCCATTTCGGTCTCCGTCGCGTCCACACTCGCCTCAGCGAGGTCGAGTTGCTCTTTGATGCGCTGTTCGGATGCCTGCAGATCGTCTGTGATGCGCCGGAACGTCGCATCCGCGTCCTCCCTCGCATGGCGATGGATCGTGCAGACAATGGTGTCCAGTTCGGTTGTGAGTGCGGTCTGCGCCGCGGCTACGAGCTCGAGCAGTGGGGCTGGCAGGCTGACGGTGTCGACTGGCTCGGCCGCCGGTGGAGCCGCGTCTCCCTTTGCTGTCCAGACGGTCAGTAGGCGGCGCGGGTTGCCGCGGTCACCAAGTTCGCGGCGTATCGACCAGCCGTTGATCTCCTTGCCGCGGGCGCGGACCCGACGCGCCGCCTCCAAAACCTCAGATTCTGTTACGAGCGGGGGACGCATCCGAGCTGGCTCCGTTAGTTAGTATGTTTGGCCAAACGAACTAACCGCAAACAAACTAACTAATGGCTACCTTTCGGCGCACCCCTCCGTTCGATCTCGGGCCGGACTGTGCTGAGGCCGATGGCGGGGTGTCGACTTCCCTTTGATCGCTCTCCCCTCCCCTCGCCTACCCTACTGCGCTATTCGGAGACAGCAGACGCTAGCTAATGATAGCGAAGCTATATGGCTATCCGGAGATAGCGTCCGCTATTAGGCTTTGCATGCGCTAGCGAGGGTAGCATAGAGAGGCAGGAGTTCGGGCTAGCCGGGCCAGCGGGGCGACTGTACCGCTAGGGGCGCTAGCAGACGCTATTGGGGGATAGCATGGGCAACATCGTGACGATTGCGACCAGCAAAGGGGGCGGCGGGAAAACCGCACTTTGCACCCTCCTGGCCGCTAACTTGGCATCGCGTCTCCGCATCAGCGTGACAGACGCTGATCGCAACGCCAGCTTCGCCACTTGGCATGGGCTCGGCTACGAGGGCCCTGCCCTCACCTGTCTGACCGAGATCAGGCACATCGAGGTGGTGGATACGTTGCAGGCTCAGGCCGAGAGCCATGACCTGGCACTGTGCGACACTGCGGGGTTCGAGAACCAAACCGCCGCGATGGCGATTGCCACTTCCGATGCTGTCCTGATCCCGCTGATGGCCGATCGGGGGACCGCCCGCGAGGCGATCAAAACGTGCAAACAAGTGATCGCCTGCGGCAAGTCGGCTCGGCGAACCATCCCCTATCTGATCGTGCCCATGGCCTGGAATCCCCGCGGACTGGCTGAGCGCGCCACGCTTGAGGAGATGGCGGAGGCCGAGGGTGCGCTTGGTCTGCAGTTGCCGGTCGCTCGGCAACATATCTCCAGCTCAGCTGAGGTGCGCAAAATGTCCTACACGGGCCGAGTGCCGACCTCGGGGACAATCGGCTTGGAGATCGACCGGCTGATTACTGAACTGACCGGGGCCGGTATCCTGCCAGCTAAGTCCAGCTTCCCGTCAAGGGGGCCGATACAGTCCGATCTGTTGGCCACATCAACGGACGCAAGCAGTTAGCGTGTTATATCCCAGCTAGCGGATGCAAGTGCGTCCTAGCGGTGCTAATGTAGATAGCGGAGATAGCAAGGCTAACGGGAGTAGGGTGATGTCGTCCGCTGGACTCAAGCGCAAGCCATCGGGGTTGGAACTAGCTGGGGCCTTGGCTCCGATCACCGGGGATCTGCCTGCCACTACGGGGACCCGCGTTGAGGTCGAGCCGTCAGCGAAGCATCGCCAAGCGGCCACAGAGGCGGCGCCGAAGGTCGAACTGGTCCAAGTGAATTTTCGGGCCAGCAAAGGCCTGGCCAAGCTCATCGCTCGCCTCTCAGCTGAGCGTGGCAGCACCCGCCGCCTCGTTGCCCAACTGCTGCAGCTTGATGGGCACGAGGTGCCTGAGGTCGACCTCAATCCGCCCGACACTCGCCGCCGTTACGACGACTAGCGGCGCTATCAAATGATAGCATCGCTAGCTGTATAGCAAAGCTAGGTGTGGCGTGAGGGGGAAGAAGTACGATGGGACAGGCGAAGCGGCGGAGGGAGGCGGGGGTGCAGGTGATCTATCACCACACCAGCTCGCTTCGCACCAATCTCCTGTGGATGTCTGGCTACATCGACCTCGAGGGCAACTCTAAGGGCGTCATCCATCCCGAGCTGGGAGAGATCCACACAGATGCTGCGTTGCGCCGTCCAATGCGCGACTTCCCACCCCTCGTCTGGTTCACCACGCGTATCGCGGTGCCAGCTTGCCTGCAGCAGTCGACCATTATGCTTCTGGACAAGGTTACGGGCGAGACGCGTGCCATCGACGGCCCGGAGGGATCGTCGAATGCCATTGCACTCAACCGGCTAGCGCTTGGCTTCCCGATAGCCAGCATCCCGGTCACCCCATGGCCGGAGCACGCCGGCTATTCTAGCCCGGAGGGGCAGGGGCTGAATGATAGCGCCAGAGCAGTCGGGGACAATCCAGACGATTGGTGGGTGTCAAACTCGCCAGTCGACCTGCTGCAGATGAGTGAGATCTGGGTCTCTCCACGCATAGCGAACCCAAAGCTGCAACGGTCAGATCACTATCTGATCGACGTGCGACGGATGGTCACGGCGTGCCGAGCAAATCCAAGTGCGTACATTCCACCGAGCTGGATGCCGACGTCCAGGGCGGTGAGGTTGGCTGAGCGTATCGGTGTCCCCGCTATTCAGTCCCGTGGCGGCTTAGTGCGCGACTGACCGTGGTTAAGGCCGGAGAGGCAATTCGGCGGCAGCGGATTATCAACGATCTCTCCGCGATGATGGCCCCGGCTCATGGGGCATATAGGATGGGACGGGGATCGGTTGCTGCTCTAAGCGTTGCGCTCACCTGGGCATTACTCGCCTGTCCGTCCGCAACACGGGTTGCATTGGCCGAGGGAGCTTTTGGCGATGCCGCCCTCGCCGGTGAGATCCAGCAGCTTGGATCACGGTTGGCTCGATCCCTTCCGCACGATACCGAGCAGCTCTACCTGATATCGTCGATTGACGAGGAGTTACGGCTGGACGGCAATGACCGCTGCCGGGTTGTCCATGTTACGGCTGCTCATAAGGGGGCGGCCGTCGCAACGGCTCAGGCTATCGCCTGCCCGACACAGGCAGGCTGGGCGCTACAGGATGAGACAGTGCACCCCTAAAGGTAGCGCGTGCTAGCGATGATAGCGCGCTAGCTTACCTAGCATTGCCTTGCCTTGTTAGCATTGCCCAGGCTCTTAGAGTGCGGATTCCGGAGCATGTCGGCCACTGATTCCGATTTGAAGTCGGCCGGTGATTCCGGGATGAAGTCGGCCATTCCGATCTGAAGTCGGCCACCCCCTGCGGGGGGTGGGGTGTTGCTCGACCCTTGGGCGGGCCCGGTCCTCCTTCGCATGCTGCGCGAGGGGGGAGCGGGATGCCGGCCGAGAGAGTGTCGATGCGACGTGTGCGAGAGATCCTGCGGCTGAAGTACGAGGCGGGCGCTTCCGACCGGGCGATAGCCCGCTTGGTTGACGTGGCGCGCAGCACGGTGCGGCTGTGCCTGGACCGGGTGGCTGCGGCGGGCCTGGCCTGGCCGCTGCCGACGACGCTGACCGACGGAGCGCTGGAGGCGCTGCTGTTCGCCGGCGGCGGGGCGCCGGCCGGACAGCGGCGCAAGGTGGAGCCTGACTGGGTGGAGGTGCACCGGGAGCTGCGCCGGCCCGGTGTGACGCTGATGCTGCTGTGGGACGAGTACCGGGCCACCACCCCGGGCGGCTACCAGTACAGCCGCTGGTGCGAGCTCTACCGGGCCTGGGAGGCCAGGCTGTCGCCGACCATGCGGCAGGTCCACCCGGCCGGGGAGCGGCTGTTCGTCGACTTCGCCGGGCAGACGGTGGAGGTGGTCGACCCGACCACCGGCGAGGTGCGCACGGCGCAGGTGTTCGTCGCGGTGCTGGGGGCGTCGAGCTACACCTACGCCGAGGCGGTCTGGACCCAGAGCCTGCCGGACTGGATCGGCGCGCATGTCCGGACGCTGGAGTTCCTCGGCGGCGTGCCGCGGCAGGTCGTGCCGGACAACCTGCGCGCCGGCGTGCTGCGGGCCAACTGGTACGAGCCCGGCCTCAACCCGACCTACCGCGACCTGGCCGCCCACTACGGCACCGCCATCCTGCCGGCGCGGGTCCGCCGGCCACGCGACAAGGCCAAGGTCGAGGCCGGCGTGCTGGTGGTGGAGCGCTGGATCCTGGCTCGGCTGCGGCATCAGCGGTTCGCCTCGCTGGCGGCGTTGAACGCGGCCATCGCCGCGCTGTTGGCCGACCTCAACGCACGACCGATGCGCCGGCTCGGGGTCAGCCGGCGGCAGCTGTTCGACGAGTTGGACCGCCCGGCATTGGCGGCGCTGCCGGCCGAGCCCTTCGTCTATGCGGAATGGCGCATCCGCCGGGTCGGGCTCGACTACCATGTCGATATCGACGGTCACTATTACTCGGCGCCGCACCGGCTGCTGCGCCAGCAGGTCGAGGCCCGGCTGACCGCCCGGACGGTGGAGCTGTTCCACAAGGGCGAGCGGGTCGCGGTCCACATCCGCGGCGGGCTGCGCGGCCGGCACACCACGCTGCCCGAGCACATGCCGCAGGCGCACCGGCGCCATGCCGAGTGGACGATCGAGCGGATCGGCCGCGAGGCCGCCGCCATCGGCCCTGCCACCGCGGCGCTGACGGCAATCATCCTCGAGAGCCGGCCGCATCCCGAGCAGGGGTTCCGCGCCTGCCTCGGCATCCTGCGGCTGCTGCGGACCTATGGCCGCGAGCGGCTGGAGGCAGCCTGCGCCCGCGGCCTCGATATCGGCGCCCGCTCCTACGGCTCGATCCAATCAATCCTGCAGCACGGCCTCAACCGCCAGGCAGCCCCACGGCCGGCGCGGGACGGCGAGGAGCTGCCGCTGCTGCACCCGAACATCCGGGGCTCCGGCTACTACCACTGAGGAGAGACAGCCCATGCTGACCCACCCCACCCTCGACCAACTGCGCCAGCTCGGCCTGGCCGGCATGGCGCGGGCTTTCGAGGATCTTGCCGCCAATGCCCAGGGCGGCGAGCTGGCACCGGCCGAGTGGCTTGGCCTGCTGCTCGACCGCGAGATCGCCGACCGGCACGATCGCCGGCTCAAGGCCCGGCTGCGGTTCGCCAAGCTGCGCCACCAGGCCAGCGTCGAGGACATCGACTGGCGGACCAGCCGCGGCCTCGACCGCGCGCTGTTCCAGAAGCTGGCCTTGGGCGGCTGGATCGAGGCGCGGGAGAACTTGATCATCGAGGGCCCGACCGGGGTCGGCAAAAGCTGGCTGGCCTGCGCCCTCGGCCAGAAGGCATGCCGCGACAACCACTCCGTGCTCTACCAACGGGTGCCGCGGCTGTTCGCCGATCTCGGCCTGGCTCGGGGCGATGGCCGGCATGCCCGGCTGATGCGCACCCTCGGCGCGGTCAAGCTGCTGATCCTGGACGATTGGGGCCTCGAACCACTCGGGCCGGAGCAGCAGCGCGACCTGCTGGAACTGGTCGAGGACCGCTACGGCCGCGGCGCCACGCTGATCACCAGCCAGGTGCCGGTAGACCGCTGGCACGACCTGATCGGCAACCCGACCCTGGCCGATGCCATCCTCGATCGCTTGGTCCACAACGCCCACCGCATCCAACTGCGCGGCGACAGCCTGCGCCGGAAGCGGCCGGCAAAACCGGTTGAGGCTTGACCCGAACCATCCGACTGACGGAGACAACCAACAGCCCCTGGGCGAGCAGCCACCCCGGCCGACATCAATCGGAATGGCCGGCCGACATGGCGTCGGAATCGGTGGCCGACTTCACCGGAATCCGCACCGGTGCGCCTGAAGGTCGGCAAGACTGCCCTTTACGAGGCGCTCAGGCCGCCCACAATTTGGGTTGTTCGTCCGTTCGCGCGAGCCTGACACTCAGCGCACTTTCGTGTCCTGACCCCTTGAAGGTCCCGCCTTCGACTGCTTGGTGCAGTGCACCACTGCGCCGAACGCTCTGTGACAAGGACATTCACAAAAATCATAATCTATTGTTTCTGCAGTGTTTTTCCCGCATTTACCCATTCTGCCGATTTGCGGGAAAAACTGGCCTACATCAAAGGTGTACGCCTTTGAAAGATGTCATTCCTAGATGCAGGACCGGGGCGGTTCGCCGGCATCTTGCTCTCCGGCCTGCCTTACGGCTGGGGTGGGCTGTGGCCTGCCTTATCGGATCCCCCGCCGTGCTCGCGGCATGTTAGGCGTTCACCCTGCTTCTGCGGTGCTATTCGGTACCGCCCGTGTTCAGCCCGGCAGGACGCTCGGCTCGGCAGCTGTAATCCCTACTACCTCAAGATAGTGTTGGTGTCAGCGTTCTCACGACAAAGCCGTCGGTCGCTATGTCCTCCCGCATCACGGCTGAGCTTACAGGTGCGCCGCAGTCATGGAGCTGCCCTAGCTGATGGGAGCTCGAGTAAGCCGCGGCTTACTTGGTTCTATCGGCCAGCCTGTCTTGGTGCTCGGATGGCGTGACGATAACACCAGTGGCTTTGGGATGCTGCCGGACAAGACCAAGTGTGCGCTGGTTAGCAAACGCTCGAGCGCCACGTCTTAAGGGCGGCGCCTAGCGCCAGTCGCCAGAGACGACGTAGGGCGCCCAGAAGTGAGGGTGGTCCAGCCTTCCGTCGCCAGCGTCGAGCAGCGCGAGCTGCGCTTGGCGCAGCGCCTCGGCCCGCCCGAGGCCCGCGCCTAGGTGACCTTCCAGGAACCGCTCCAGGACGAAGCCTGCCACCTCGTCCTCGATGCTCCATAGCGAGCCGAGGACGGAGTTGACGCCTAGCCGCAGCAAGGCCGCATCGAGGCCGATCCCGCCGCCCGCGTCCTGGCGTGACAGCGTCTCGCACCCCATCAGCAGCGCCAGATCGATGGGCGAGAGGTCGTGGCGTGCGAACTCCTCAAGCCGCACCCGCTCGCCACCCCCCAGGACGAAGGCCGACCTCCCCATCTCCGCCGGATCGGCCTCGAAGTGCGAGGAGAGATGCAGGATCGCGGGGCCGCGCCGGAGCGCCTCAGCGAGCGCGGCCCCCGTCGCCTGCCCGTCGGCCCGAGAGAGCACCTCCCAGCCGCGGGCGCGCGCCGCCGCCTCCACGACCGCGCCGTCGGTAGCCGCTTGGAGCAGGGGCGGCATTCCCGGCGCGTTGGAGACGGTGAGGCTGGCGGCGAGCGGCCGCCCGCCGCGCATTGCGCTGTGCCCGGGGCGGAGGCGCCGCGCCCCGTGCAGGGCCGTGGCGCAGCGGCGCACCAGTGGGGCGCGCCCGTCGTGCAGGGCGGCGAAGGGGATCCTAGGGATCAGCCCGGTCCCCTCCACCACGACCGTCGTGATTGACGGGTCGTCCAGGGCGTCCGCCACGGGAGCGACCAGCAGGTCCCAGGCGCGCCGCGTCGCGTCGAGGTGGCCGCGGTCGGGCGCGCGGACAGCGCGCTCCAGCCCGTAGACGCAAGCCGCCAGGGCGTCCGGCGCCCCCAGCCGAACCTCGCACACCACCACTTGGTCCCCGGCGCGGAGGCGCACCAGCAGGTGGTCGCGGTGCACGAGGTATCCGAGCTGCGCCTCGCCCGGTCCGCCGTCCCAGTCGTCGTCATCCTCGAGGCGCCGCTCGGCCGCTGCGTCGGCGGCGCCGCCGAGTTGCGCGAGCGTCCCGAGGCCGCGCAGCCACTGCGACGGGGTAGCCGCGATGCGGCCGTGCCGGACCAACCCGGCAGTTGCGGCAACCTGCGACCAGAACGCCTCCTCGCGCGCGGTGAAGGGGACCCTCCTGGCCGCCATGGCAGCGAGGGCGCCGTCCGCCGGGCGCGGCACCGCGGCCTCTTCCTGCTCAAGCAGCGCGTCGACGCGGATGGCCTCGCCGATCCGGCCCTGGGCCACCAGCAGATCGCGCAGCAAGGCGTAGCAATCGCGGACCCAGTCGTCCCCCATTCCCTCGAGGCGGTGGCGGGCATGGCGGGTGATGTCGAGCCGTATCGCCTCGTGCCCCCGGGCCGCGGCCTTGAGCAGCGCCGCGGGCGCGAGGGTCGCGGCCGGGTCGCCCGACGCGGCTAGGTCGAGCAGCAGGTGGGCGAGGATTGCCGGGACGTCGAAGGCGAGATCCCGGTCCTCGTCGAGCAGCCCGTCGGCGAGGATCCCGATGAGGACCGCAACGCCTGCCTCCTCGTCCCCCGCGCGGAGCCGCTCCATAGCCCCGAGGAGGCGGTTGTCGTTCAGCGTCGGGCTGTCAGGCCGCAGCCGGACGCCCGCGAGGATCCTCCCGGCCTCGTTGTCGTCGTCTGCGGCGATCGCACGGAGGAACTCCGTGCAGTGGGCCTTCCCCGCCCGGAAGTGGCGCGAGGCCACGATCCGTCGCGCTGCCGCCTTGGCCGCCGGTAAATTCCCGGCCCACATGGCAAGCTGCACCTCGCCGGCGTCCCGCATCAGAGAGCCGAACTCCTCGACGAGTGCGGGCGGGGCGCCGATCCCGCGAAGGATGCGCAGGGCCGCCTCGAGGGCCCGGTGTGCCTCGTCGGGGGCCGACCGCCGGCCGGCCTCGGCGCAGTGGAGCTCGTACCAGAGGGAGAGGAGGCGGATCCCGACCTCCATAGGGAGCGTCGGCAGGAGTGGCTCCGCGGCGTCGAGCCAGGCGACGGTCTCGCCTGACAGCCCGCGGACAGACGCGCCACGAGCGAGGTCGAAGACGAGCAGCTGCGCCAGGTCAACGCGCGCGACCTCATCGAGCGCCGACGGATCCGGCAGGCACATCCGCAACAGGGCGGGACTGGCCTCCTCGCCTGGAGGCCCGGGAGGGAGCCCAAGCAGGCGCCGGAGCGAGGTGGCCGCCCCGCCCCGGGCCTCCGCGGGCCGTCCGCCGAGCCTGGCGGCGTCCCTGCGAAGGCGATCCTGGTTGGGCAGGAGCTCCCGGCGCAGGTTCTCCGGGATGCTAGGCAGCAGCGCCTCAGCGGCGTCGGCAGCCATGCGGACCCCAGCCGCGTCAGCCCGGACGACGGCGATGGTGCCGAGGAAATGGTGCCCCAGGACGCCATAGAAGGCGGCCCGGGGGCCGTCGAGCCCCTCCGCGACGCGGAGCAGCCTCGTGGCGGCCCGCTCCATGCCGCGGGAGTCCATCCGCTGATGCGCAGCCACCGCTTCGTCGTGGGCCGCGATTGCCGCCGCCTCGCTCACGGGCCGGCGCCGACGGGCTTGCGGGGCGGAACCGCGTCGAAGAGCAGCCTGCCGGCGAGTGCGTCGCCGCGCGCGGCGCCCCGCTCCACAGCCGCGCGGAGGATCTCAATCTCCTCGACAGACAGGGTGGCCTGCGACCGCTCCGCTCGCCAGCCCTCCGGCAGGTCCGAGAAGTTTCCGAATACGAAGAGAACCAGCTCGCGCCGCCCTGTAATGCCGCCGACCTCGAAACCGAACCGGGTGTAGGCGAGCACCCGCTCCTGCTTGGCGACGACGAGCGCCCGGGCGGATGTCCGCGGCGCGGCCGCCCCGTGGACCTCTGCGTCCGCGGCCTCGACGAGGTGCAGGGCCGAGCGCGGATCTAACGGGACCAGCTGGTAGTGCCGCTCATGAATTGGCCGGTGCAGCAGCGCCGCGCTCGCCCTGCGCGCCTCGACGGCTGCCGTCAGGGCGTCAGGCAACCCCTCCACGGCGATGCCGTACCGCGCGGTGATCTCGGCCACTGCCGCCACGGCCTCATCCTCGGAGGCCGCCCCGAAGTCGCTGCGGTAGGCGGAGGGACGCAGGCTCCGCCGGAGCTCGGCCTCGGGGACAAAGCGCCCCTCGGGCAGCGGCGGAAGCGAGCCTATCCAGCTCGAGGCGCCCGCGACCGAGGCCCACTTTCCGTAGCCCGCGAGGCGCATGCGCTCGGCGAAGGCCGCGCACTCCAGGTTGAACCAAGTGACGTCGATGCCGGGCACCTGCGCCGCGAGGTTTGTCCTGTCAACGAACTGACGCACTAGGTCATCGGGGGGCCTGTTCCTTCCTTTGAGAAGCCGTGTCACCTGCCCCTGGCTGCGGTCGAGCACTGCGGCCATATCGACGTTCCGCCGCGGCATGCGTGGATTCCGCTCCTCGTCGGCGTTGTCCATGAGCCAGCGCATGTTGAGCCCGCGCGGGCTTCGCTCTTCGTCGTTCCCGCCCATCTCAGCCCTCCGCTGCCAGTCCCCGCCTTCGGCGGGGACTGCACCTGAGAATGCGGGCGCCGTCCAGCGCGAGTGGCGCGCGGCGCAAGGGTGCGCAACACCGCGGCCCTGCCAGTCCGCCGCGGTCAGCCCGATAGTCCGCCCGCCCGCCGCGCGGCAAGGGGAGTCCCCCGGTCACGGCGGCGGAGGGGTCCGGAGGGGGCATGGTGGGAGGGCAGCCGGAGAAAGGGCGCGCGCGCGCCGGGGGAGGGCGCGCCGCCCCCAAGGGTTTCCTGCTCGGCCGGCGCTGCCCAGAGCAGGCGGAACGCCGAGTCGGCTTCGTGTGCCGGACCGAGGCTCTGACAGGAGGGGGCGGGGCGCCCGGCGAGGTGGTCGCCTACGGCGGCGATGCCCCGGTCATCACTATGGCGCCCACCGGGGCGGGCAAGACCAGCGGCCCAGTTGTCTCCAATCTGCTTTTGTTCCCCGGCCAGGTGATCGCAGTCGACGTGAAGGGTGAGCTGCTCGCCTTGACTGGTCGACGGCGCCGCGCGATGGGGCAGGAGGTCCACGTCCTCGACCTCCGCGACGGCGCATCCGGCGGGGGGTGCCTCAACCCGCTCGATCTGGCGGCCCGTTCCGGCACTGAGGCGGCAGCCGTCGGCCGCTCCTTCGCCGCGTGCCTGATCGAGCGCGGCGAGGAGCGGGACAGGTTTTGGAATGATTGGGCGGAGACCCTAATCGGCGGCGCCGCAGCTTGGCTACTGGAGGACTGCCCTCCGGGAGAGCGAAGCCTCAGTCGGGTCTTCGACCTCTTCACCGACGACGATCCTGTTTATAAAATCGCAACGATGCTCGACGCCAAGAGGGTCAGGAACCGCGCAGCCTACGCGGCCTTCGCGGGCTTCCTGTCGCTGCCGGACCGAGAGACGCGCCCCTGTGTACTCGGCAGCACCACGACGCATCTGCGCATATTCGACAGCGCCCTCGTACGCCGCCTCACCGACGCCACCAGCTTCGACCTAGACGCGCTCGTCGCTGGGCGCCCGATGACGATCTACATCGTCGTGCCGCCGTCCCGCCTCGCCGCCTACGCCCCGCTGCTCCGGATCTGGCTCTCAGGGCTGATGAACCTGCTCTCGCTCCGGCAGCGCGCACCTCGGCGCCGCACCTTGATGCTGGTCGACGAGGCCGCCCAGCTCGGGCGGATGCAGGCGTTTGTCTTGGCCTCGACCCTCATGCGCTCCTACGGCCTGACGCTATGGAGCGTGTGGCAGAACGCCGCGCAGCTCGACATGTACGGCGCGCAGGCGAGGACGCTTGTCGACAACGCCGGCGCGATCCAGTTTTTCGGGGTGCGCAACATGCGCATGGCCGAGGAGCTCGCGGCGCTAGTGGGCGGCGTCGACCCGCGCGACCTCATGTCGCTCGGCCGCGACGAGCAGTACGTCCTCCTGGAGGGCGGTCTTCCACAACGGATTGGTCAAGTTCGCTACTACGATGACCCGCTGTTCGAGGGACTGCCGGGCGGCCCACGGCGGCGCGCACGGTGACGCCGCGCAACGGCGCGCAACCGTCTGCGGATTGCTGGCCCTAATCGCCGCGTGTTCCTGTTCGGCGCGCCGCCGGAGCGCGGCAGACAGGAGGCCGGAGATGACGAGAAGGAAAACCGCTCCCCCCGCCGCGGGCATGCCGCGTCCCCACCTGGACGCTCGGCCGCACCTCAGGCGTCGCGACGCGCTCGCCCTGGCCATGGTGCTGGTGTCCCCGCCCCTCCTGTCGCCGCGCCCCGCGCGGGCGATCCCGACGCTAGCCGCGCTCGCCACTTGGGAGAACTTCAAAATCGCGGCCTCGGTGGTCGGCAGCATCGGTAGCGCCGTCACCGCAGCCTTCACCGCGCGCCGTGCTCTCGCGGCGCCCCCTGAGACCGCCGTCGAGCGCGCGGTCCAGGTGCTGACGGCGCAGCCCGCACTCCTCGACGAGATGCTGAACTTCCGCATGGTGATACGTGAGGAGCTGGAGCGGTCCCGGGTCCATGAGATGACGGACGAACTCCGCGGCCGGGCTGAGACGGCGCGCGACTTCCTCCTCGGAATGCCGGAGGGGCCGCGTCGCCTGGAGCTCTCGGCGCGTGAGTTCATGGAGGTGTCCCTCATCCTCAACAAGCTCGCCGGTTACGGCTCGGCGGCGATTTTTCCCTCCTATGCGGTTGGCTGCGGCGTGCAGCTGCTGCTGGCAAAGATGGCAATGGGCGACCGGGACGGGCCGCAGCCCGCCGACATCCGGCGCCGCATTGAGCGGCATCGGCGGCTGATCGCCGGGTGGACGGATTCGGGCCGCCCTACCAATCCGGCCGCCCTCGCCGCGGGGCTCCAGCCGGAGATCTTCGGGACCGAGGAGTGGCTCGCGGGCCCGTCCGTGGTGCGGCTGGCGGAGACCGTCGTTCGCACCGACACGCAAGTGCCCCAGGTGGTGAACGGGCAGGCCAGGACAGTCACGGAGTCCCGCTGGCACGTGAATGAGTTGTCCATCGCTTTCCTTGGCTTTGACGCCGCCGGCGAGCCGAGGACCGACCGACGGGTCACCCGCACCCTCAACTTCGCACCCGGCGCCGAGCGCCCTTATCGCTACGCGTTCCGCGCCTCGGTCGGGCACTACCCGAACGCGACACCTGTCGAGCAGATGGTGCGGTTCCCTTGCCTCACCTCGAATGACAGCTGGACATCCTGGGAAGCGCAGCCAGATGGCCAGGGACGCGTCCAGCTGCCCAACGGGCTCGCCCAGGTGCACGATGGCAAGCGGGCCTGCATTGCCGACACCTACAGAGCCAAGCGCGCCCGCCTGCTCGAGCTCCGGGACCAAGAAGCGAAATTCCTCGACGCTCAGGCAGCCATGGTGGCCTGTATCGAGCACCTGGGCCGGATCGAGGTGTGACCCGGCCGCGGGCGGCGACACTAGTGTCCTGACCGAGAAATAGCTGGTCACTCGTGGTTGGCTGTGATTCGCTGCGGCTGGCAGCGAGGACTGATCATGGCGACGCCGCGGGCGGTTCGGATCGAGTTGTCGGAGGCCGAGCGTGCCGAGTTGGAGACGCGGCTACGCCGGCGGAAGGTGGCGCGCGGCGACGCGGTGCGGGCGGAGATCGTGCTGCTCGCCGCTGACGGCTTGAGCAACCTGGCGATCGTTGAGCGGCTCGGGGTGGCGCGGATGACGGTGGCGACCTGGCGGCGCCGCTTTGCCGAGCTGCGGCTCGATGGCTTGGCCGACGAGCCCCGCCCAGGTGCTCCCCGGACCGTCAGCGACGAGAAGGTCGCCGCGGTGGTGACCGCGACGCTGGAAACCCTGCCCGCGGGCCGGACGCACTGGAGTTCGCGTGGCATGGCCAGAGCGGCCGGGCTGGCGCCGTCCACCGTGCAGCGCATCTGGAAGGCGTTCTCGCTGCAGCCGCACCGGGTGGAGACCTTCAAGCTCTCGACCGATCCGCTGTTCGTCGAGAAGGTGCGCGACATCGTCGGCCTCTACCTCAGCCCGCCCGAGCGTGCCCTCGTGCTCTGTGTCGATGAGAAGAGCCAGATCCAGGCGCTCGACCGGACGCAGCCGCTGCTGCCGCTGCGCCCCGGCCAGGTCGAGCGGCGCACCCACGACTACAAGCGCTGCGGCACGACCTCGCTCTTCGCCGCGCTCGACGTGAAGGCCGGCACCGTCATCGGCACCTGCATGCCGCGGCACCGGGCGGCGGAATTCCGCCGCTTCCTCGACACCGTCGAGGCCCGGGTGCCGGCGGACCTCGACATCCACGTGATCATGGACAACGCGGCAAGCCACAAGACGAAGCTGGTGCGAGGCTGGTTCGCCAAGCGGCCCCGCTGGCATGTCCACTACACCCCGACCTCGGCCTCCTGGATCAACCAGGTCGAGCGGTTCTTCGCGCTGCTGACCGACGACGCCATCCGGCGCGGCGCCCACCGTTCCACGGCGGAACTCGAGGCCGCCATTAAGGCCTACATCGAAGCCCACAACGCCGAGCCGAAGCCGTTCACCTGGATGAAGAATGCCGATGACATCCTCGCCGCCGTCCAGCGCTTCTGCCAGCGCACCATCGCCGTCCAGGCAAAGTGCCTGGGAACTTCAGAGTCAGGACACTAGCCGCTAAGTAGCACTGCACTGCGTGCAGGATGCCTTGGTAGCCGACCAGCAGCGCCTCGGAATGCTCGGCGCAACGACTTAGCGCATAGTGGAACACCATCACCGGCAAGTCCGGCACTGCTGCTACAGCCTTGGGGGACGGGGCGCCGCGTTACTCGAAAACGAGGCCGCCCGGAGGCGTACGAAATACAAGCAGTTCAAGGGCTCCCGGGTCAGAGTACAATCGTCGCGCCGGATGCGCGACGGTTTTGGAGGTTAACGAGTATGTGATCTGCCGTTCCGTGTTGTCCGACGGTAGCGTCAGCGGCAGGCCCTTTGACGGAGGCGGCATGTTCGGCTTGGAACTCGCGGGGCTCTATTTGGCAAAATGGGCCTACGACAACGTCGCCCCGCAGCTCGCGCGGGCACTCGCCTCCCCGCCGCCCCCTGACCATCCTTCACAGGTCATTGCTCTAGTGGGCGCGACCTGCGCCGGTAAGTCCACGCTCGGGAACCGCTTGGCGGGGCGCGCGGCCTTCGAGACCGGGCCGACGCACGGGACGACTTCCCGTACCCACGACGCAACTTGGCGCGGCGGCTGGGTGATCAGGGACACGCCCGGCCTGCTCGACGACAGGTCTCCCGACCCGGTCTCCGTCTCTCGGACGGCCAAGGTTGTCGTCTACGTCGCCTCCGGCCAGCTGCTGCGCCCGGAACTCGACGCTCTGCGCCGGATCCGCGAGTGGCAGCGGCGGGAGACGGGCCGGGGTGCGCGGGAGCGCCACGCTGTCCTCTTTTGTGGCAAGGCCGACCAGCGTCACGGCGCGATGCCGCGCGCCGAGGCCGAACGCGTGGAGCAGGAGGTGCGCTCGCAGATGGCGGACCTGATGCCCTCCGATCACGTCGTATTCGGTTCGGCGCTGAACCCGGATTGCGCGGGCGTGCGCCGGCTCGGGAACCTTCTCGCGCGCCTCTCCAGCGCCTGATACGAGGCAAGGACTGCAAATCCAAGGATCGGAGGGAGTGGGATGCTCGACGACACGTCGCCGCCGGACAACGCGGCGCTCAGGGCCGAGATGGAGCAGGTGCAACGGGAGCTGAGCGGCGCGCTCGAGAGCCTGCTCAAGGAGGCGGGGGCCCGCCTGAAGCCCGCCGAACGGGACGAGATCGTCGCGGAGTTCAAGGAACTCGACATCCTGCTCGAGCGCCTGAAGAGTGGCCTCGTCTGGATCGCCATCTTCGGGCGCACCACGGCAGGCAAGTCGGCGGTAACCAATGCCATCATGGGCGCGGACGTGGCAAAGGTCGGCATCCAGCACGACCTGACGCGAGAGGCCACGGCCTTTGAGAAGCGGCCCTGGAAGATCGTCGACGTGCCCGGGGTAATGGGGAACGAGGTCCTGGAGGATCTCGCCGTGACCGAGGCGAAGCGGGCACTCGGCCACGTCTTCGTCATCGAAGCGGAGCCGTTCGCCCCCGAGATCAAGCTCTTCGACGCGGTGCATGCCGCGACGCCGGACACCCAGAAAATCGTCCTCTTCAACAAATGGGACATGTACGAGGGGCGGATCCCCGCGGCGGACGTCGCCATGGTGAAGGCGAAGGTCTTCGAGAAGATGCGCAAGTATGTTGCGTCCGACGAGGACATCGTCTTCGGCAGCGCGCTCCGCTATGACCCGGCATCGGACATGATGGTCCGCCAGGAACTGCCGCAGCTCATGGACCGCCTCTACGCGGGCGCCGGGACACTCGGGCAGGTCATCAACGTCATCGACCCGGCCAACCGGGCCTCCGAACTCCTCGCGGGCATATCGGGCAAGGTCGCCGCGGTCCGGACCAAGGTGGCTCGGAAGGTGGTCTTCGCGTACGGCCTCGCTTCTGTCGCGGGCGGCGCGGTGCCCCTCGACACGCTCACGGTCCAGCCCGGCCTCTTCGCCAGCGAGGTGTTCGTGCTGTCGCGCATCTTCGGCAAGACCATGCGGGCGGCCGACGTTAAGGGTACCGCGAAGGAACTCCTGAAAACCTGCGGCATCCTGTTCGCCGCCGAGTTCGCGGCGATCACCGCGGCTGACGTCGCCAGCACCGTCGCGTCCGTCTTCGTCCCGTTCCTGGCGCCAATCTTCGGCATCGCCGACGCCGCTCTGCTGTCCTGGTACAGGTACCGCCGGGCGGTCATCTTCGGCGAGGTCGCCATGGAGTACGTGAAGCGGGACTTCTCCTGGGGAGGCGAGGAGCCGAGGGCAATTATAGCCGAGTGCAAGGCGCGCGCGCAGAAGCACTACGCCCGCTTCGAAAAGGCTTCCGACGCCTTCGGCGCTGCCGGGGCGGCTGGCCGCCGGGCCTGATGTCGGACCCTCTCCACACGCTCGTCGACTTGGCGACGCTGATGGACGCTTACGACCGCGCCGCCGAGGCGCTGTTCTGTATCCGCAGCGGGGCCACCGCCGCGGCGCACGGCGCGGCCCTGGTTGGGGCGTCGGAGGTGATAGGCGCCTACCTGGAGGACCGCGCCCGAGGTGCGGGGCTGGCCATGCCGCAGGCGCGGCGCGCCCACCGGGCCGGGGTGGCCTGCCTCGCGGGGCTGGCCGCCGAGTGGGGCCGGGGACCGCCGGCCCCACTCCGCGTCCGTGCCTTCCGCCAAGCGACCGGCGCCTGCCTCAGCCATTGGGGCGACTTCATCCAGTGCGCCGTCGCCGAGGACTCCTGCGCTCAGGTCTGGCTGGCCCCCGCCTTCAGCTTCATGACGGCGGTGGCGGCGGGCTCGCGCAGGCATGCCCAGGACGCGGTGTCCGAGTGCGACCCCGCGCCCGGCGCGCCGTCCGCGGCCGTCTACGCCGAGGAACTACGCCGGGCAGTCCTCAGCGGACTACGCGAAGTAAAATACCATTCCGAAAAGACGCTCCGCGGCACCTGGGCGAGCGAGGTGGCAGTGAGCGAGTCAAACGCTTTCGCGCGGACCTTCGTAGACGGTGTCATGGGTGCATTCGGTGACGCCAGCATGCACGGGGAGCACGGCCGCATCCGCGTCGTCCGGCGCAAGGCCGAGTACGTGAAAAAGCTCAGCCTTGAGCTGGAGACACGCTTGCATGGTTGACAGCCCGGCGCGCGACTGTGGCGGGCGTCGGCAGGAGAAACGTAAGTACCAGCGGGCTCATGCCCCTATCTGTATGCCAGCCGCTTTGACGTACCCTGGCGACCACGGTGGCCGACCACGACTGGCCTCGGTCTATCGCAGTCCGGAGAGCAGTAATGGCACTGCTTGCAGATCAGCCTACCGCACCGCTCGCAGCTTGCGTTCACCCCAATGACCAGCGGGAAGGTGTTGCAGGCGTAGCCACCCCTCTCGCCCCCGCAGTTGGCATAGACGGTTCTCACCGTGCCGTCCGCTGTCTTCCCGACCAGAACATGCGGGCCTTGGACGTTGAAATGGACGAAGGAGAGCTCCTGCGCCGCGACTCCATCCCCTGCTTTGCCGAGAAGGTCGAACAGGCCCGCGATTGACTCTGTCGAATCGTGCAGACCGCCGCACTGGCTTTCCTCAAGGTCGATGGCGACCTCGTACGGGTTGCCTGCACGTCCTTCCTGGACTGCGTACGGGAAAGGACGGCCGGGAGCGGCGGGATGTTCCCGCAGGCGGGGCCTGCTCCGGACCCTCGTCGACAGCGACCCGAAGATGCTGCCGGGCTTGAGGGGACGTTCGTGACTGCCGAACTCTTCGAAGGTGACCATGTCTCGGAGGAAGCGGATGAACTCCGAGGGCCTGCCGACCTTCTTGCATCTCTTCATGAATTCGGAGATGGCGAACATGGCGATGGTGGCTTTGGAGTAGCCAGCGCTTTTGACCGTTAACGAAAACCGGTCGACGATGCTCTTCTGCTCATCATCCAGCTCTCCGTAGAGAGCGGCCTCTTTTTCTCGGCCGCACGCGATGGCGGCGGCGAGGGTAGTCTCCTGCCATCCTGCGAAGGTTCGCGCTAGGTCAAATAGCTGCTCGTAATCCGGGGCGACGCCGGGCAGCTCGAACGCCCATGCGGGCAGCTTGTCATCATGAAACTGGATGGTCACGGCGTGTTCGCGGCCCGGCAGCTCGTTGATTGCCGCCTTGACCTTCTCGATATCGGTGAGCTGAACTACGCCGAGGAAAACTTGGTGTGGCCTCACCGGCCTCCAATGCTCCGTTGCTACGCCAGCGATGGCGACGTCACGACCAGCGACGCGCTTGAACTCCTTGACGTACGGATGTGGGCATCCCTGTCCGTACTGCAGGTGGTTCTTTACATCCAGATGGTGACCGTTCGCCACAATGTCGCAGCGTTGCCAAAGGCCGGACGAGCTCTTTAGCTGCGTGAGAGATACGTCCTCGGCCGGGCACCCGTACACCTTCGGGATGAACTCTAGGACGAGCCGCTCAGCCATTCGGGCGTATGCCATGCGCTTGATGAGGTTCTTGGCTTTCTCCGGCTGACTTGGTGGGAGACCCAGGCCGCGCGACCAGATCTCGATCAACCGTTTGTCGTCGTCGCTGATACCGCGAACCGAGGATAATACGTACTCCCCGGCCTCTTCCGTCACCGAAACTAATTCCTCGGCCCGTGCGGCGTCTTCGACGAGTTCCGGGCGGATCGTGTAAAGGTTGAACTTCTTGAGTGGGGCCGAATGCGTAAGCGTCGCGGCGACTGCACATTGCGAAGCGGGCTAGGCTTGTGATCGAAGTCGGTCATGGGCAAGACGCAGATGCCGCTGACCGAGGTTGAGGACGCTCCTACGATTACTCGTATGAGTGTGCTTGAGAAGCCGGTGGAGGTGATCACCCGCGGCGAGCGGCGGCGGGTTTGGACGGACGCGCAGAAGCGCGACATCGTCCTGGAAAGCCTGGAGCCGGGCGGCTCGCCGGTTGCGGTGGCGCGGCGGCACGGCGTTGGCACCGGCCTGCTCTACACTTGGCGTCGGCAGATGGTGGAGGGGCAGCTCAAGGCGTTGATGCCCGCGGCGCCGAGCTTCGTGCCGGTCGCCGCGGTGCCTGACGGCGCGGTTGCGGCAGTAGATCCGCCGGTGCCGGAGGCGCCATGCTCAGCTGCGAGACCCGATGCCGCACCCGCCCCGATCGAGATCGTGCTGCCTGACGGCGTGATGGTACGGGTGAGTGCGGCGGTGGAGGCGGCGGCGCTGCGCCGGGTGCTGGCCGCGTTGGGGCGGCGATGATCGCGCCGCCTGCGGGATTGCGGATCTGGCTGGCCTGCGGCGCCACCGACATGCGCAAAGGGATGACGGGCCTGGCGATGCTGGTGCAGCAGGGCTTGGCTGAGGATCCATTCAGCGGGGCGGTGTACGCCTTTCGTGGCCGCCGAGCCGGGCTGATCAAGCTGCTCTGGCACGATGGGGTTGGCCTGTGCCTGCTGACCAAGCGGCTGGAACAAGGCCAATTCCCTTGGCCGACGACCGCCACGACAGGATGCATCGCCTTGTCGACGGCGCAGCTGGCGGCGCTGCTCGATGGCTGCGAGTGGCGCGCTCCGGTGGCGCGCCGCAGGCCGGAACTGGCGGGGTAACAGCGCTGCGATTCGGTCTGAAATGGTAGGCCCGACGCGATGGCCTTTGGCATCATCCGGGCGTGCAGATCGACCTCGACACGCTGCCCGATGATCCCGCCATCCTGCAGCAGATGCTGCGGGATGTGGTGCACCAGCACGGCGCGTTGCATGCCGAGAACGACAAGCTGCGGCTGCTGATCCAGCGCCTGCTGCGGCAGCAGTTCGGTCGCCGATCGGAGCAACTGAGCCCGGACCAGCTGCAGCTCGGGCTCGAGGATCTCGAGCAGAGCGTCGCCGAGAACCAGGCCGGGCAGGACGCGGCGAAGGCCCAGCAGGGCCGCCGCCCGGCACCAGCCCGGCGCAACCACGGTGCCCTGCCGGAGCATCTGCCGCGCTACGAGGTGCTGGTCGACGTCGAGCGCCGCGACTGCCCCTGCTGCGGCGGCACGCTGCATGCCATCGGCGAGCTCCGCACCGAGCAGCTCGACATCGTGCCCGCTCAGCTGCGGGTCCGGGTCACCCGCCGCCCGCGCTACGCCTGCCGGGCCTGCGAGAGCGCGGTGGTGGTGGCGCCCGCGCCGGAGCGGCCGATCGATGGCGGTATGGCGACCGAGGCGCTGATCGTGCATGTGCTGGTGAGCAAGTTCTGTGACAGCCTGCCGCTCTACCGCCAGGCGCAGATGCTGGCGCGGCAGGGCATCACCCTCGACCGCTCGACGCTCAGCACCTGGGTCGGCCGGGCCTGCTGGTGGCTGACCCCGCTCTATGACCTGCTGGTCGGCACGGCGCTGTCCGCGGCCAAGCTGTTCGCCGATGACACGACATTGCCGGTGCTCGACCCGGGCCGTGGCCGGACCAAGACCGGACGGCTCTGGTGTTACGCGGTCGATGACCGGCCATGGTGCGGCCCAAGCCATCCGGTTGCGGCCTACGTCTACACCGAGGATCGCAAAGGCACCCGCCCAGCCGGGCATCTTGCAGCATTCCGCGGCGTGCTGCAGGTCGATGGCTACCCTGGGTTCAAGCGGCTGGCGGGCGATCGCGCCGACGCCTCGGTCGGCCTGGCGTTCTGCTGGGCCCACATGCGGCGGTACTTCTACGAGTTCCACACCTCCACCCAATCGCCGCTCGCGGCCGAGGTGCTGGCGCAGGTCCAGGCGCTCTACGCGATCGAGGGCCAGATCCGTGGCCATCCCGCCGAACATCGACGACAGGCGCGGCAGGACCGCAGTCGACCGATTGTCGAGGCCCTGCATGCCTGGCTGCAGGTCCACCAGGGCCGTGTCTCCGCCGCCTCGGACCTCGCCAAGGCCATCCGCTACGCCTTGCGGCATTGGCCCGGCCTGACGGTGTTCCTCGACGATGGCCGGGTCGAGATGGACTCGAACGTGGTCGAGCGCGCCATCAGGCCCGTGGCCCTCGGGCGCAAGAATGCACTGTTCGCCGGGAGCGATGGCGGAGCGCGGCACTGGGCGATGGCCATGACGCTTATCCAAACCGCCAAGCTGAACGGCGTCGACCCGCAGGCCTGGCTTACCGACGTGCTGGAGCGCGTCGTCTCCGGCCGGACCAAAGCCACCGAGTTGGAAACCCTGTTGCCGTGGAACTGGACGCCCAGTAACTCGGCCGCGGCACCCGCTGTCGCGGCGTAGCCGCCGAGCTCAACCAGCCCCCACCGTCAATGCAACTCTGCCCATGCCGCCGCCGCGACGCTTACCCGAATGCGACAGGGCGCCGTGGTACGGCTCCGCATGGGAGTCCCTGATGGCCATAAAGGCTTCGACCTTTCCAACGAGGTCGCGGAGAAGGGCCTCATCCCTGCAGTAGCGATGGTGCCAGAGTGCCTTTTCTTCGGCCCAGGTAAGGCGCTCCAAGTGTTCCGCATGGAGGTTCGCCGCCACAACGCGGCGCTTTCTCCCTGCGGTGAACATTTTGACGTCGGTGACCTTCACGAGGATTGCTTGGCTCTCCTCGTTCAGGAGGAGGTCGTAGCGCTCGTCCGGCTTCGGCTGAGGAACGTCGGAGGTGGGTGGCGGATTCCACAGCAGTTCCCTCAGCCTGTCGAGCAACGCCCCAATCATTCGATACTCGCCCCTACGGCCTTAATCCTGCTCGAAAGAGGCCCAGCCTCTTGATGAACTTGCCCCCGACCTTGGAGCAGTTGGAGTGAGAAAATTTGTTCGTGGTGGTCCGTTTCGCTTAGGATGATGCGAGCCTCCGCTCTATGTCAGGACCCCGGCCCGTATCTATCACGCGCTTAACCTGCATCGGGTGCCAGGCCAGCCCACCGGCCGGCGCTGGCACGCCGCGCGCGGTGAGCGCCATAGCGAGCTCGCGCAATGTCTTCGCGCCTGCACGTCGCGCGGCTTCGACATAAGGCAGAACATCGGCAGCGCGGGCGCGCGACATTTGCTGTTTTACCGCCGCCGCTGCGCGCGCTTGGTCGGGCGTACCTGCGCGCAGGCGCGGGTTACCGAGCACAACGCCCCGCGTTTTCGCCATGCCCAGCGCCGCGCGCGTCCGCTGGCTGATCAGCCCGGCTTCAAGCTCGGCGACGGCAGCCATTTGCGTGACGAGAAATTTGCCCACTGGGCCAGGTGGCACCATCGGCAAATCGCAGAACACCACGCCTCCTTCACCGCTTCCCTCTACGACTCCAAGGAGGAAGCGCGCATTGCGTGCGAGGCGATCTAACTTGGCGATCAGCAGCGTCGCGCGCTGCGCGCGGCAGGCGGCGAGCGCCGCGGCGAGCTGCGGCCGGTCGTTCCTTTTGCCGCTCTCGACCTCTTGGAACTCCGCAATCACCTCGCCCCCGCCGGCGACGTGCCGGGCCACTGCCTCGCGTTGGGCGTCGAGACCGAGGCCAGAACGCCCCTGACGCTCGGTGCTCACGCGGTAGTAGGCGACAAAGCGCGACGTAAGATCCGGACTGGACGGCGCGGGCCGCTGGACAGGCGTTGCAGTCGTCGTGCGCACGCCCGCTTACTCTGCCCGAAGCCACGCCGGCACGGGCAGAAGCGCTTCTTCGGCTCCTCGCTCGACGAACGTGTCGCGCAACTTGCGCAAGTCCTCCAGCATCCGGAACTGGAGCGGCGTAGCGGTCGCCGCGTCCCACACTAGGCCGAGCGCCCCAGATGTCAGAAAGGCCTCGGGAACAGCGGTCGCGCGCAGGGCAATGTCGCCGCGCAGCGCAAACCAGAGCAAGTCCAACAGGCGCCTAGCATTCTCCTGCACCGCCGGCCGACTCGGCGCCTCTACCAGCACGGCCGCCGCTCCGCGGACGGCCGACGCTCGCCAGAGTGGCCCATTAGGATCGAGGAGCGCCGTCCGGTCCAGATCGGAGCCGTCCATGCGCAGCAGCTCCTCTACCCCGCCTCTTTGCTCAAGGCGGGCCAGCGCCTCTGTACCGTCCGGGGCAAGGCGGGTCCGCAAAGTGGCGCGCAGGCGGCTCTCACCGCCCGTTACGCGCTGTAGAATCCCCTCTGCGCTTTCGACTGCCTCAATGTAAACGCGCTGCTGCGCGCCGGCGGAGTCGGCCCATTTCGAGAGGAGGGTGAGCTCCCGTGCTCGGGCCTCGGCATCCGCCGTGTTGCGCGCATAGCGTTCCCACTGGCTGGCCGCGGACAGTAGCGCCGGGAACGCGATGGCCCGCACGTCTTCTGGCGGGAGGCTGGGGAGTCCGTCATCGGCCAATGTGCCCAAGAGGGCCAGGCTTGTCCCGGCCTCGGCAAGGAGCTTGGCATGCTCGGAGGCAAGCATGGTGTCGGCGGCAATGCCGAGCGCGCTGCTGTAGCCAGTGCACAGCGCGAGGATCAAGGTTACTGCCAAGCCTCGTGCGGTGACGCCCCTCTGGGTGGCCTGCTGCCCAACCCATTCGGCAATGCCTTCCGCAGATGTGCCTTCGCGGAAGAGCTGGAGGACGTTATCGTGGTCAGCCCAAGTGGCACCTTCCGACGCTTCGGTCAAAAGCCGCACCGTGCGGTAGACCCTACCAGAGTCACTGATACCAACGTCCTGCAGCCAGACGCCGCATAACTGCAAGATGTTGTCGGTAGACATGCCTACGCGAGGGATTGCGTACCGATCAAGCAATCCCGAGACGCGCTCGCGCTCCTTCTGCTCGCCCTTTTCCTTATCCATCAAGCGTTCAAGTTGACGGTTACGGCGTGTGATGCCGTCGGAGCCGAAGGCGTTGAAAGTGTCCTCGACGTAGGCGTGGAAGAACGCCTCGTCCACCTCGCGCAGGAGGGATGCGCAGATGGCGGACCGCCAGTCGAGCTCGTCTTGGCGGTGTCGGCGCGCCTCTTCCTCCATCAGCGACAGACCGCGCGCCAGAGCTTTGAGTTGCCGCGGATTGGGCGGCAGCACCTCTTCGAGGCCGGCCGCCGCGCCGTGCGGCACAAAGGGGCACGCGCGCGCTGTCTCGGCCTCGAACAGACGGCGCCGTTCGGCTAGACCGATTGCCGGGAGCCGGACGCGGAAGTCAAGAATCTTGTCAAGGAAGCGCCGCCCATCGCCCCAAGCCTTATTATACTCCTGGAGCGACGCAGCTACGACATCCTCATCGAACGGCAGCAGGAAGGAGTAGCCCGGCAGGTCGAGAACGTCGCGCAGCGCGAGGAGCAGGCCGGGCAGCAAACGCGGATCGGCGCGGTCGAGGTCGTCCAGAATCACCACCACGCGCCGATCCGGTCCGAGCGCCGCACGCACCTCTTTCAAATGCCCAGGGCCGATCTCTAAAAATTTCGTCGCGGCCGACTGGATCGCCTGGGTAGCTTTGCTGGCCTTCGCAGCTTCGGCCAAACGCCTTGCCGCATCACGGCCGGTGACAAACGCCCTGAGTCTTGTCGTCGCTTGCGGCTCAATCTTGCGCGCGTCAGCCGCTTTCAGGACGGCCGACGCTAAGCCAGCCCAGAGATCTTCGGCCGTAGCCGACGCGGTGGGCGCGAACCATGCCACCAAGTGGCCGTCGCCTTCGACGAGGGCTTTTGTCCATCCAGCAACAGTGGACTTGCCCTCCCCCCAGTCGCCGAGCAGTCCGACCCGGACGGACCAGTCGGCCGGTGTCCCGGTTAGCAGGCGGTGCAATCGCCGGGCCACGTGCCGACGTTCGAGGAGGTCGTCAGCGGCGTCGTCCAATGCCGCGTCGTAGCCACCCATTGCCGTCATGGGACAAAATTCTTAGTTTGGTCGAGCATCGTCCATACGATGCCTTCAATCATGAATTTTGTCACGGATCCAAACGAGCGTTTGACGGTCCGTGACAACGCAACGATAGTCTCTCAAGCCATATTCTCCATATTCTCACGAATTAAGTAGCAATATGCGTCTGGTGCATTTTTACTTTTAATACGTTTCGATACGTGTGAGGGTGTCGGCAGGGCGACGGGATCAAAGGAGGCATCGATGGACACCCACCACGGGCGCAAGCGGGCATCACAGCGTGGCTACACTGGCGACCTGATCAAACTCATCCGCAGCTACGGCACCTTCGAAGGTGACCGCCAGATTCTGGACCGGCACGAGATTGCCGCCTGTTTGGAAGCCGTCGCCCGCTTCAGGGCAAAACTCCTGAAGCTGCTCGACAAAGGTGGAGGCATTGCCGTGTTCCGCGAGGACGACGCTCTAATTACAGTGTTCAGCCCAGACACCTATCGACGTCCGCGCCGAAGCCAACGTGCTCGCCGCCTGCGTCTGGCTTGAGACGATGATTCCGCTGGATCTGAATCTGAAGCAGCGTCGGCTGGACGCAAACCTTTCTCAGGCTGCACTCGCCAAACGCCTTGGCGTGACCCAGAGCCAAGTGCTCAGGTACGAAGCTGAGCCGGACAACGTGCCGGCACGTGTGCTGCGGGAATGGCTCTCCGCTTGCGGAGAGATGCAGGCTACCCGCGGTCTGGACGTCGGCACCCCCTATGCTGGCTTACCCGAAGGCCTCGCCTCTCTCGCGCTTTACGCTCGCAACCAGCCAGCTTTGGACGAAAGCGATACCGTCAGGCCCGCAATCGGCATTGAGGATCTTATAACGGCGCTCGGCGAGCGTGGCCGCAAGCCGCGACTGCTCCTGTGCGGCAGATACGACGCTGGTAAATCACGCTTGGCCAACGCGCTGATGGGCGCCGATCGGCTCCCCGCATCCTACCAGCCGGCGACCCGTATCGTCTGTCTGGTGCGCCACCTGGCCGACAAGCCAGCCTGGCAACGCGAAGACGTCTGGATCATGGGCGAGGGCTTCGACCTGAACCGCGTCGAAGAGGAAAAGCATTGCGAGGACCATCGCCTTGTCGCAGGAGATTTCGAGACACTTGCGCGTTTCGGCACGCACAAAGGGCGCCGCGATGCCGCCCTGGGTGAACCAGTTGCCGCCCTGGTCTATGTCGATGCTCCCATTCTGCATGCGTGTGACCTTATCGACACTCCTGGCCTGTCGCATGATGAGAGAGACAATGCCCTCGCCAGCGCGGTGTTCGCCCGCGGTGATGTTCTAGTCTACCTGTCGCCTCTGACGGGCTTCATGAACGGCGAGGACCTACGCGCTCTCGGCACGCTCATCGAAGCGCTGCCGAGCAAAGATGGCGAGGCGCCGCTCCGTGCGCTCGCGGTGCTCGCCACCCATGCGCATATCGGAGTGACCGACGCCGAAGTGGCAGGTGCGCTCGATGCGGGCGCCGCTCGTACGGCCAGAGAATTAGCTCCGTTGATTGACCGACGCGTCGAAACAACTGGTGAGGCTATCGATGAAGTGGCGCTCCGCGCCAGATTATTCCCCTGGTACGTCGAAAGCGCGCCCCGACGCGACGCCTTCGAACGAGATACCCGTGAGCTCCTCGGACAGACCATTCCGATTTTCGTGCAAAGCCAGCTCGACCACACGGTAACAGCTTTTCAGACGCAGGCGGACGAGGCCTATGGCCGCGAGGCCGAGCATCTTCGCGCTCTGCTTCAAGAGCGTGAGCATGCTGAGGAGCAACTCCGCGCCATGCAGGCCGCCGAGCCCGAGCGTCGGCGTCGGCTGCAGGAACAGCAGCGACGGATCGAGGCCCACATTACTCAGGCAAAGACGCAGACGCGTCTCTTCATCGAAGAGACGATTAGGCCGATGCTTTCGGAAGATCGATTGCAAGAGCTGATTGAGGGGCGCTACGACGAATCGAAGCTGGCGGAGCAGCATGCGGCGAATGCGGTGCTCGTCGATATTCGGGCCGAAGTCGAGCGGATTATCGCCGTCAGAGCCGAAACCCTTGCTGCCGACGTAGAGGCGTTCCTCGGCGAATATGGGCGACCGACGGATGTGAGCGTCGGTCCGATTGATGTCCCGTTCGATGCGCGTGCCGCCTTCATCGGCGCGCTTGCCGCTGGCGGCGCCTTCGGAGCGCTGTCCACTTGGGCTGCCGTAGCTGCCGGAGGCAGCAATCTCGGAGCCTACATTCTCGTGCCACAGGTAGTCGGTCTCCTTGCGCGCCTTGGCATCGGGATCGCTGGCGGCACGGCGACGGGCGTGTCCCTTGTTTCGGCACTGGGCGGTCCAGTTGGCATCGGCATCGGTATAGCCCTGACGATCGGACTGTTCGCCTGGGAAGTCTTTGGTCGCTCATGGCAGTCACGCCTCGCTCGGCAGATCTCGGAGCGTCTGCTGAGCAAGGAGGTCGACGTGGTCGGCAAGGTTACCGAACAATGCGACCGCTGCTGGGACGAGACGCTGCAGGGCTTCCGCGATGCTGCAGCAAGAACTGAAGATGATCACGGCAAGCACCTTGCACGCTTAGCCGCGCCGCTGAACACGCCCCGCGACGCTTTAGAGGCCCGGCTCAAGCGAGTGGAGGCGCGCCGCGCCTTCTTGTCCTTCCTCCCTTGGACCCCGCTTTCGAAGGGTGCGGCCGCATGAGGTCCGCCGTAGACCCCCAACCCGAACGCAACCGCCTAGCCATCACTGGAGATCACATGGACCCGACTGATCCGGCTGCCTTCTGGACCAAGGCCAAGGCCGTGCTGCGCCAAGCTGGCGAAGCCGTGGTGCTGGAGGCCACGAAAGCCTGGTACGTGGCGCAGGATCCAGCAACGCCAACCCATGCTAAAGCCATGCTCTATGGTGCCCTAACATACTTTGTCCTCCCTACTGACGCCGTTCCAGACGCGCTGCCGATCATCGGCTTCAGTGACGACCTAGCGGCACTCAGTGCTGCGCTGTATGCCACGAACACATGGATTACGCCGGGCACTCTGGATCAGGCGCGCGCGTCCGTTCGGCGCCTATTCGGCTAGGGCGCGTCGATGTCGTTCGCATGGTTCGACGATGCTGCTGACTGGGCCGGTCAGGCCTGGGAAGCTGTGGCGGATGCCGCCAAAGCTGTATGTGACGCCGCCACATACGCCGCCGGCCTGCTCATCCTGATGTGGCTGGTGGTGCACCTTGGCCCGATCTTTCTAGTTTGGCTTGCCGGTGCGCCGGCCTGGGCCGTGCTGATGCTGATTTTTGGCTTGTAGGTCGAAGCAACTTCAATCAGCGGCTACATAGGGAAAGAGAGTAGAACAGATGGCTATTCCACCGATCATGGGACAGGCTATGGCCGGTATTGCGGCGCGGGAGGCGATACAGGTCTTTGCCGCCACAGGTGGCACCACCGTTGTAGTGACAGCAACGGGAATCGTCGTGCCAGTCGTCGTTGCTGGCGGACTGGTCGCCCTCACAGGCCTTGGTATTTATGCCGGCATGAAAGTGGGGAGGAAGTATCTTGTTGGGTCTGGATTAAGCCGGCCGGTCTAAACTGGAGAGACCTTCTCAATTTTGTATGTAGCAGTATGGTGCAACCGTAAGGTCTCATGTCCACCGCTGAAGCGGCGCCCGTTTATGGTTAAGCCGAGCAAGTAAGCTGAATCAGCCTGTGCGCACGCCGACATAGGGCAGTGACCGCCGCAGTGTCGGAAGTCCTGCCTTGCAGAACAGCGCGTATGATTAGTTCCGGAAGACACAGACCGAACTTTAGCGCGTCATTCAGTTTGTCAGGAAGCCGCGGGTGCACCGCGTTCGGCTCGATAGATTTGAATGCCGACGCCAGCTTGCTCAAGTCCCGCATCTTCACCGTGACGGTGAAATCATCGAAAGCTGTCGCCGGTAAACCAAGATCGTTCAGGCCCGCCGCAACGGACGCCATCGCGGCGCCGCCGCCAAAGCCCCACAGCACGACGCGCGCTTCGCCGTCCGTCACGAGCGGAAGCGCGTCGGCATCTACAAACTGAAGGCGTGTGCGGATGTCCTCCAATGCCGCCTCGGCACGCCGCGATAGGCGACACCCCGGCAGGGTCCCTGCCACCACGCGTTCGACGGCGTTGGCCACCACACTCGACATCGGGCGACCGGTGCCGAGCCAGCGCGAACGACCGCCGCCCTCGGTAGGCAGGACAGAGACGGTCCGACGCCTCCAGTCGACATCCGTGACCTTCCAGCTTCTGCCGCCGAGCGAGATCACGGCAGGTCCGCTGCCGTACGCTGGTGCTATGCTGGCTGGGTGAACCGAGCCGAGGTCCAGCGCCCCGTGCCGGACGGCCAACAGGAGTGGTTGGCTGAAAGCGGCGACGAGGTCTCCGAAATGCCGGCGACCGAATTCACGTTCGCCAACGGACCCTAGGCCGAGGACGCCGGTGTCTTCGGCGAGGATCCCGTTCGCCAGCATGTGTGCGAGAATGTCGTGACGGTCCGCCTCCGGTATCGCGTCCACCGCTGCACCGAGCCAGAGATCTATGTCCGCGCGCGCCAGGCCCTTCTCCTGGAGGACGAGTGCCATGACCTGCTGGGCAAAGATGTGCGACGGCCGTGGCGGAGCCTTAATCGCTTCTATGATCCCCTCGCGCCAGAGGGTTGCGAGCGCCAGACAAGCTAGCAGCTCCTCGTCGTCGGTGGCCAGGAACAGGCAGTTCCTCGCCGTCCCGCTCCGCCGTCCCGTGCGGCCCATGCGCTGAAGGAAAGAGGCGACGCTCGGCGGCGCACCGATCTGGATGACCCGGTCCAGATCGCCAACGTCCAAGCCGAGTTCGAGAGTGGAGGTTGCAACGATGACGCAGTCAGGCTCGGCGATGAAGGCGGCTTCGGCTTGCCGGCGCTCGTCGAGAGAGAGCGATGCATGCGACACGAAGGTCCTCACGCCCGCCGTCCTGAGCCCGGCCGCGACCTCCTCGACGCGGGTCCGGCTGTCCGCAAAAACGAGCCGCCGCTCACCGCGGTGTAAGCGCGCAATGACCGTGACCGCGTTCCGAACCGACCCAACATGATCGGCCGTGACCTCGCCGTCCGCTACCGGGCGCGTGGGCCCGAGTACCCGCCCGCCCCGGCCCAGTGTCAGCCAATCGAGCAGTTCGGACGGGTTGCCCACCGTCGCCGTTAGGCCGATGCGCTGGATCTGGCGCCCAGTAAGACGCTCAAGGCGCGAGAGCAGGAATAGCAAATGCCAGCCCCTGTCGTCTCCGGCGAAGGCGTGGAGCTCGTCCACGACGACCGAACGGATACCGCCGAGAAGGCCGACGTGATCGAGGCGCGCCGAGATCAGCATCGCCTCCAGGGATTCGGGCGTGGTCAGCAGGATCTCGGGCGGATCCCGGAGCATTCGCCTCCTCGCGGGCTCGCCGACGTCCCCATGCCATAGCCCGACGCGCAGGCCGACGAACCCGGCGTAGCGCTCGAGGCGCGGGGCGAGGTTGTTCAGAAGCGCCTTCAGTGGGCAGACGTAGATCGCCGACACCCCCCGCCAGCCCTCCCCGGCGATGCGGGAGACCAGAGGAAACGCGGCGGCCTCGGTCTTCCCGCCCGCCGTCGGGGCGAGCAGCAGCACGTCCTCGCCGGCAATCACCGGTCCGACGGCCTCCGCCTGCGTGGGCCGCAGGTCGGGCCAGCCAAGAGTGCTGACGATGTGGTAGCGGAGCGCGGGGTGGAGCGCGTCGAAGGCCGCACTCACGGGTCGAGCTCGACGTCGTCCACATCGACCGCACCGGCGGCGGCGCGCTCGGCCTTGGTCATCTCCCGCTCGTCGACCGTCGGCGAGTAGTGCCGGCGCGGGTCAAAGTCGGCGAACTGGTCCACGCGGTCGAGCACCTCGGCGACCAGCTTCCGGAGGTAGAGTCGCGGCGCGACACCCGCCCGCCCGCCGAGGCGTCCCGCGACCCCGCGCGCGAGGTCAGCGACATAGACGTCGTCCACGACCGCGCGAATGCGTGCTTGTTGGGCGCTGTGCTCCGCGAACAGGTCGCGCACCCGCCGCCCCACGGTAGCCAGGGCGTCGAGGTCGAAGCCCTGCAGTCGCACTTGGACGGCGCGCGGGTTGTCGAACCGGGCCTCGGTGGCGAAGTCCGTGTGGAGCCTCTGCGCGAGAGGCGGGAGGCGCTGGACGCCCTGTGGCCCATCGAAGAAGGCCGTCGTACCGGTGACGACAAGGTAGAGGCCTGGGTACCTTCCGGCATCGAGCTCGTCGAGGACCTGCCGCAGCGCGTTGAGGCCCTTCTCGCGCGTGTCGGCGCGCATGCGCTGGAGCGTCTCGGCTTCATCGAGGACCAAGACGAGGCCCGATCGACCGCTGTCGCGCAGGATCGTCAGGAGGCCGCCGAGGAAGTGCATGGCCCCGAAGGCGTCGAGGTCCCCCTTGATCCCCGCCGCACGCTTTACCGCGGCCGCGACGTTCGGCTGGCCGCCAAGCCAGGCGATCAGGCCCTCGGCGAGGCCGGCGTCGTCCGCGAGCAGGGCGCGGCGGTACGCGCGGAGGACGGCCGAGAAGGCGGGCGCGGTCCTGGCGATCGCCGCGAGCCGGCGCTCCATGACCGTCTCGGTGGCCGCGGCCAGCGCCTCCGCGTCGTCGCCGGCGATCCGCCCCTCCGCCAGCACATCCTCTTCCAGAGTGTAGAACCATGCGTCCACGGAGGGGCGCAGTGCCCCCTCGGGGGTGTCGGAGGTCGCAAGGCGCTCGACGAGACGCCGGTAGACGGTCTCCCATCGGTGCAGGGGTGTCTCGGTCTCGCTGACCTGCACCTCGGCCGTAGCGAAGCCCGCAGCACGGGCGCGCTCCTGCAGCCAGCGCGCCATGAATGTCTTCCCCGACCCGTACTCGCCGCGGACTGCCTTAAAGGCCCCGCGCCCGGCGGAGGCTGTTGCGAGGTCCGCGTCGACTGCGGCCTCGAAGCGGTCCATGCCCACTGCGAAGGCGGCCAGGCCCTCGCGGGGCACGGTGCCACGGCGGAGCGCGTCGAGGATCGCGGCCCTGCGCTGGACGCCGATCATCAGCGACCGCCAAGCTCGAATTGCATGCGGAGCAAGGCTTCGTCCAGGACGACGTCCTCGCCGTCCTGGACGAGGATCTGCGCCTGGTCGAGGTTGAGCACCCGCCGCGCCGCGCTCACGAAGCCCGTAAGACGTAGCACCGGTATCCCGAGGGACTGAGCCAGGCCCGGCCTTGTGATCCGGCCGCCCCGTGCCGCCAGTGCCGCCAAGAGCGCGTGGATTTGGTCGTCCGGGGGCGCCCCGCGCCCGGCCAATTTCCGCTGCGCGGCATAGCCCTCCGACTGCAGCAGCGCTTCAATCCAGAGCGGGGCGGAGCCCGTCGGCACCCGCGCCAGCGGTGGTGTTTCGGAAGCAGACGCACCGCTGCGGCTATCCGGCCCGCTGACGAAGAGATCGACCTGACGCGGTTCCGACTTCCGGCGGTTGGGTGGTGGTGACGCGACCTCAGGCTTGCGCGGAGGACCGGGCTCGCCCTCGGCACCGCGCCACCACGCCGGCTCGGCGGGCGGTGCCTCGGTCCAACCGGACGGAGGGTCGCCAGACGAAAGCACGGCAACGGGCACGAGGACTTCCTGCGGAGCCGCTCCTCCGTGGTAGCCACTCCGCCGTGCGGCTAAGCGGAGGCGCTCACTCCATGCCGCGACGATCGTTGTCGCCCCTCCAGGCGCCAAGACGCGGCCGCCCGCGAGCGCGACCTCGCCCTCACCCGGCGGCGTGCCAGCGCTTCGCCACCGGGCACCCGCTCCGCCAGACATTTGGATGGTTCCCTCGTCGAGTACATGGCCGTGGTCACCGGTGACGATGACAATCCGGCCGGCCTGCCGGGCGGTATGCAGAATGGCGGATACCTGGCGAAAGTCATCGGCGGTCCAGGTGATCTCAAGCTGGTCGCTTCCAGACAACTGGGCATCGACCGCGTTGTGGACGATTCCAACAATCTTTTGCTGGTGGTCAGCGACGGCAGCCTGCAGGTCGCCTCCGAGTTCAGGCCCGGAGGCGAGGTCGGCCTTATGGAACAAGCGGGGAGGCTTCCCAGCCCGAGACACCGCGACGAGGCTTGGAAGCCCCGCAAAGCCCGCACGCTCCGCCGTCTGGTCTCCTCGCGTCAGCTTCCCGCAGAGCAGGCTGGCCCGAGAGATCTCGGTGACCGAGGGCAGCGCCGCGGCCCCAATGAACGCACCTCGCCCGTCTGTTGGGGCGAGTTCCGACCAACCCAGGCGCCCGACGGTTTCGGCGAGGTGACGCCAGACCGCAAAGCTGAGGCCGTCGAAGACGAGGAGAAGGACCGGCTTCTCGCGCGCCAGCGGGGCGACCACCGCATCCAGGACGCGCTCGACCGGGAGCGGCACGTCGCCGTGCCCGCCGCCCTGGTTCCATCCCTTCAGAAGCGCCGCAAAGGATTGGTTCTCCGCGTCTCGCTGCGCAGCAGCCGCCTCGGCGATGCGGGAGTAAGCCGCCGCGACTTCCGGAAGCTGATCGCCGCCGCGGACCGCCTGCCGCGCGCGGTCCACGAACCCCCCTTCCAGGGCGTAGCCTGCGGCGGCTTCTGCAAGCGTGCGGAACACGCGTTGCCGCCCCCGGGCAAGCCAGCCCACGATCCTGGCAGCCATGGTCAAGCGTCCGATCCGCGCAGCGTTGTCGCCGGCGCGGTCGTGGCTGGCGACCTCGCGGACACGGTCCCAGGCGGCGCCCACGTCGTCAGCCTGTCCTGTCTCCGCCGCGCGGCCCAGTGCGTCAGCCGCGTCGCGCAGCCTGGCGTCGAAGCCGAGCTGCAAGGCGGGGCTGAGCCCCGCGGCCCGCTCGGCTCGGATGTCGGCCAGAATGGCTGCGGTCCGCGCCTCCGCGGCTCGGCTTGCCGCGGGATCGTCGCGGGCAAGCCGGTCGAGCACCCGACGTCCAGCCTCGGCAAGGCTTCGACCCACGTCGGGATCCACCGGGACACCGCCGACGAGCGGCTCAAGCCGAACGGCGGCGTCCCGGAGCTCGACGCGCGGTGCCACCTCGCCGAACACCACGCCGCAGGCCAGCGCGATCGCTAGGGCGTCGCCGCCCCGGCCTGCCGCGGCCGCGCCCAGAACCAGGGCCGCGGCCGGCCCTCCCTCCACGCCAAGGCGGCTGGCCAAGGCCTGGCGAACGTCGGGTGGAAGCCGCGCAAGCCGGTCCAGGCCGACTGGGTCGAGCGTCCAGGTCAGCAGCGCCGCCGCGTCGCCGCGCCCTTCGGGCAGGCCCAGCACCTCTTCGAGCGCAGCTCGCCATGCGGTGTCGAGGTCCAGGACGCCGCCGGATGCCGGGCGATATCCGTCAGCAGGCACGTGGGCCAGAAGCAGGTCGGCGAGCCACCGCTGCGCCGCCAGTCGCGGGTCGACCGCATGAGCCTTGAACAGGCTCCGCAGGGCAGACCATCGGTCGGTCTGCTCGAGCCGGGCGCGCGGGAATCGCGCGACGATGTCGCCAGCGAGGGCAGCGGCGTCGAGCGGGGTCAGTAGAATCATCCCCTCGGCGTCGGATTCTGCCTCGTTGAGACGCTCCCTCATTTCAAGCTCGGAGGGGCACCAGGCAACGCGGAAGCGCTTTCCTCGCCGCTCGATAGCTTCGGGCCAGTTGCGCTTGACCGGGGAGCGCATGGCGAGGACGCGCGCGCCGGTATCGCGCCGCAGGAGATCCTCCAGCGCGCGTTCGATCTCCGCCCGGTCAGGTGCCAGCAGAGGGCTCAAGCAGCCCCTCCGGACTTCAATCGGGTCAGCCGCCACGAGATCGTCAGCCGGGCGCCAGGAGAGGCGACCAGGCGACCTCTCAGCTCGTCAATCGCCGCCGTCGCGGCGGACGCGTCCAGCACCACCTGCTGGCGCTCGTCGACCACCTCCTCGCCGGGCGGTGGCGGTGGTGGTGGCGATGGGTCGTCTCTGGGCGGCGGCCCATCGCTCGGCTTGGTTTCGGCGAGCAGCCGCGAAGCCCGGGTCTGGACGTCGCGGAGAACGGGCCTGAGTTGCACCGCATGCTCGTCCGCGTCGAGCATCTCGACGAGCTTCTCCCGCAGGCCCTCTGCGGCACCCTTGCGATGGTCGCCCAAGCCAGTACCGGCCTCGATGATGTTCCAGTCGGCCGAGGCCACGGCCTCCCGGACTTCCGACAGCGCTGCCAGCAGACGGCCCACAGCCGCCTCGCTCGTCTCCAGTTCCGCATCGGCTAACGCTTCGACGCGCGCGAGCGGCGTGGCCGCCCCGGCGAGGTCGCCGAGCAGTGACTGGGCGGAGCGCATTGTGGTGAAGCGCGGAGCCGTGGCCGCCACGCCGAACCTCTCCGCCCACGGCCTGAGGTCCTTCAGCAGCTCGGCGAGGAGCGTCCGTTTTGCAGCGCCCTTCTCCTGGAGATCGGCCGCCAACGTCGACAACGTCGCGCCCTTCCGGACCTCGCCTGGCTTCAGCCCGAAGAGGGCCGCGGCGCGTTCGCGCGCCTTGGTCCAGGTCGTCTCGTCGGGGAGAGCCTCCTCACGCAGTTCGACGCTGTCATCGATGCGGTCCAGCGAGATCGTCACGGGCGCGCCGTTGCGGACGGGCGCGCGGTCTGCCTGCGCCGCGAAGGCGAGGATGACGAGGTTCTGCACGCGGGCTGGAAGCCCCATCGGCTTCGGCTCGTCGATCCAGGCGCGGAGCTTCGCCACGGTCAGCGGCCCGCCCCCGGTCCGCGCATGCATCGTGGCGAAGTGGTTGGCCCAGTCGTTGGTGAGCTGAAGCTGCGTCTGGCTCATCACCGCGAGCTTCAGCGGGACGGCGATGGCGCCGAGATGCTTCCGGTCCGACGTGTCCTCGATGAACTTCCGCTGGTCCGGCTCCTGCGCCGCTTCCTGGACGCGATCCAGGACGCGGCGGAGCACGGCGTCCCGCACCTCGGTGTCGAACAGCGGGTGGGCGGGATAGCGATGCTCGAACCAGCGATCCAGCAGCTGCGTCATCGCGGCCTTCATGTCGGCGCCGACCGGCATCTGGGGCACGAAGGTGCCCTGGAGCGACACAAGCCGGTCCTCCGGAGGTACCGGCGTCCCGATGCACCCGTCGTTGTCGTTGCGGATGCCGTAGGCGGTCTCGATGCAGGCGCGGATCCGCTGGTGCAGAGCGCTCTGTTGGCTCCGCAGCACCGCCCGCGCCTGCTCGCGGTCCGAGGCGGACAGCATCCGCGCGGCCTCGTTCAGCCGCTCTCCGGTCCCCGCCAGCAGGAAGTCGATGCGGACCAGCGTGCCGAGATCCTTCATCGCGCGGTCGCTCAGGTACGCGGGCTGCCACACCACGCCGCCCGATGCCCCGTCGTCGTTGAAGTTCTTGGCGTGGGCCAAGTGCGTCGAGGGCGGCCGCCCCTTGGGATCGAAGGGCAAGCCGAGCACCAACACCGGCACGCCGCGCCCCTTCAGGCGATCGGGGCTCACCTCCGCCACCGCCTCGAAATAGAGATCGACCTCCCGCTTCGTGCCGCGCCAGGCGTGCTCATAGTTCACGAAGGGCTGGGCGCCGATGATGGTGCCGTCCTCCCGGATGCCGAGGGCGTCGAACAGGATTCGCTGGAGCTTGCTGCGTCGCTGCCCGTCGTTGTCGGCCTGGGCCGCGTTGGCGAGGATCGGCTCCACGTCGACGCCGCTGATCTGCAGCGACACAATCGGGGTCTGGTCGTCGGTGACGCGGATCTCGCCAACCCGCGTCGCCCACTTCCGTACCTTCTGGAGGACGATACCCCCCTCCCCTCCCGGCACTGGCGACACCACGGTCCCGTGGTTCAGGGCGGCCAGCCGCGGGGCGGTCAGTGCCCGCAGCGCCGGCACCTCCGGCACCAGGGCCGCGAGCAGCAGGGTCTTCAGCAGGCGGGCGTCGTTGGCGAAGCGGCGGGCAACCTGCGCGTCCGTGCGTCCGTCCTGCAGGTCCTGCCAGGACACCGCGTGCTCCTGCTCCAGCAGCGGGAGCAGCTTCAGGTTCCAGAGCTTCTTCGCGTTGTCGAACTCGATCAGCATCCCGTCCGAGAAGGGCTGGTCACCCGTCGCGATCTCGTCCCACAGGTCGCCTACGGGGATCAGCGCCCCGAGGCGGAGCTCTTCCCGCCGCTTCACCAGCAGGGTGAGCATCAGCTTCAGCGCCGTCCGCTCCCGCTGCAGGACCGAGGACGCCGCAATCAGCGCCTGCACCAGGGCGGGGCTGAAGGGGTAAGTCATGCGGAACAGGGCGCGTTCCCCGTCAGATCCCAGCAGCGTGTCCAGCACCGTCTGCCGGGCGCGCATCACTCGCTCGAACTCCGCGTCGATCTCCTGTTTCGCCGTCTCCGACTTCGGCGCGAGGAGGCGCTTCTCGGCGATCACAGGCAGGTTGCGGTCTTCTAGCAGGACCTTATCGAAACGCGCTTCCCAGTATTTCAGCGTGTCATAGAAACCGACGAGCTCCGCACCCGCATGGTTGTCGCCGATCAGCTCGCGCAGGTCGCGCTGCCGGGCCACGAAGGACACGATCGGAATCGGCCGGTTCGCGTCCTGCGCCTCCACCAGCTTCGACAGCTTCGAGCCTTCTTCGTTCACGAACTTGACGTTCTTCGCCATCGTCGCCAGCCAGAGGATCAGCTCGTCGAGGAACAGCACGACGGCGTCGTAGCCGAGCCGCTTCGCGTGCTGGCTCATGATGGCGAGGCCCGCGTCGAGGTCCACGAAGGCCTCGCCGCGCGTCGCCGCTACGCCGGCGTAGTTGCTGAAGTAGGCCTCGATCAGCCGGCCGACCAGGCGCTGGCGTTCCTCGCCCTCCGGCGGCTCGAGCGCCGCAGCTTCGAAGGAGCTGGCGTCCCACTGGTTGCCGAAGTCGCCCCAGCCGTCGTCGCTGGCGGTCGCGCCCTCGTTCAGATGTTGGAAGAAGGCGTCGTCGCCCATCTTGGCGCGGAGGCCGCGGGCGTCCTCGAACAGCTTCTCGCCTAGGTAGAAGCCCGGCGTCGGCGCGGTCGGCTCGACCTTGCGCACATGGGCCGCGTAGCCGCCCAGGATGGCGCTGGTGACGTCCTTCGCCCCGATCATGTGGTAGGGCACCATCAGGAAGCGCTTCCCGCCGAGCCAGCGGTCGTGCTTCGTCACGACGCCGGCGAGCTCCGGGACGCCGCGCGCCTTGGCGTTGCCGGCCAGCAGCAGGTTCAGCACCGCCATGAAGTGCGACTTGCCGGCGCCGAAAGATCCGTGGAGGTAGCAGGCCGCGCTCTTGGCGCCCTCGACCGCGCCCTGGATGAAGCCGAGCGCCTTGTCGAACGCCTTGGCGAGCTCCGTCGTGACGACGTAGCTCTTGATGGTCTCGGCCGCGCCCGCCTCGGTGACGCCGTCCGACAGCTTCAGGACGAAGTCGTTGGTCTGCACCCGCTCCGGGATGGTAATGAGGTCGCGAAGCAGCGGGCGCGTGGCGTCGCTCATGCCGCGGCCCTCCGGGTACGCGTGCGCCGGGCGGGCGCGGGTGGCGTCCAGTTGCGGAGGTCTTCGATGGTCAGGCCGCGCTCGCGCGCTTCCTCCTCAATGAAGCCGGCGAAGTAGTCGCCCATGCGCAGTCCCGTCTCCGCGTCAATGTCGTTGTGCCACTGCCGAAGCCAGGGGACGAGTTCCAACAGCCCGGCCAGCATCGGCAGGAGCCGGACGGAGGGCCAGCCATCCGTGTCCCGCCGTTCCACGTAGAGGGAGGCGAGCGCCCTGGCGCGGGCGAGGTGGTCGTGGCCGGCCCAGAGGATCGGCAGGCTGGGGTCGGCATCGCGGGCGCAGTGAGGGAAAGAGACGAAGCGTTCTTTCGGCACGTCGAGGCCGCCGCGGAGCCCCCAGAAGGTCGCGGACAGAAAGTCGGGCGTGCGGTACTTCGGCGGCACGGGGATGTCCCCGACCTCCGCCACTTTGCGGCGCTTTGCCTCCGCCGAGATGGCGGCGTCGGCTGCCTGCTGCACGGCTTCGGCGGCGACGCCGGCTACCATGCGGGCGGCGTAAGCCTCTGAGGGTTCGCCCTCGCCGCGCGGGTTCTGCCGCGACCACGCCGCACGAAGGAACTCGTCGCGGCGGGCGGCGAGTTCCGCGTCGATGGCGTCCTCGGCTCGCTGCTTCTCCCAGGTCGCTTCCCAGTCGGCGCGCTTGCGCAGGCCGGTCTCACTGTAGCGGAGGGCGGCAAGGAAGGGCGCGGATTCAGTCGCGGCCAGCTCCGCCACCAGCGCTTCGAGGTCGAAGCCCACGCGGCCGACATAGAGCTCCGCGACGGACTGAAACTCCGCATCGGCGCGCGTTGCGTCGGCGAGGTTGCGGGTGGTGACGATGCGCGGGTCGGCGGCGTCCCAGAAGCGCGGGTCTTCCAGCCGGTCGAGCAACCAAGCGCGGAGCGCGCCTTGCTCCATCTTCTCCCAGGGCTCGGAGGACCAGCGGCGCTTGTACTCGGGCCGCTCGATCAGGCCGATGGTGGGATCAGACTCGATGAGAGCTATGCGTTTTTCGACGGTGGCACGGTAGTCTTCCGGCCAGTGGACAGGTACGTCGACGATAGCGGCGGCCCGGTGACGCTCAAACCAAGCAGTTTTCAGGTCACCACGCACAGCGCGTCGCGCCATAACAATTTCAAAGGCACGCTCGCCGACATTGAGTGGTGGCGGGACACCATACTCCGGCGGTGCCTGATGCAGCCCGTAGAGGCCGTAGCATTGCCAATCAATTTCTTCCTGCAATGCAATCGCGCGACGTAGGAGACGCTCATATTGCTGTTTAGAGGTGTCGAGTTCGCTTCGCTTAGGGAGAGTGCGGTGACAGGCTGCTTGCGGCGTGCAGGCCGACATATCCAGAACCACTCTGTCGATTTCGATCGCACGATCACCGACATATTCAGGACACACAGGAAATGATTCAAGACGCGTTGAGGAAATCTCGATAAACTGCTCCCATGCCTCAGCAGTTATTCCGCCACCAATGCCGCGCAGTCCCTTATTGTGACAAGCCTGCTTAAGCCAGAAGCATGCAGCAGAACTGTTGAGAATGGCATTTATTTGTAAATGATCCTCACGCCCATATTCGGGCCGTAACTTCAGAACAGCCGCCTTACTATTGAATATCTTTCCACCGCATCGGTCAAATACAAAATGATTGTGTGTTGATACCACAGGATAAACTATCGTCAAAGGGGATGCGAGTTTGGCAGGATAGAGTTCCTGGAACTCGTACCATTTCAGCCCGCGGTCGACCATTGGGGTTCCAAAGCGTTTGCGACCTTTCAGATACGATTTTGTTGGCCAGAGCGCTCGAAGCGTCGTCGGAATATGCGTTTCGGGTGCAGGCTCGAAAGTCGAAAGGTGGGTCCACACAACGCTGTTAACTTGGCGGATCTGGTAGTCCCTCACCTCTTCGCCGACAACAAACGGATAGGATGAAGCACCGCCAAGGCGATTGATTTGAAAAGCATTTTCAAACACATATGCATCGTCTGCACCAGTGACGGCGGATATGCCTGCGGCCTGAAGATGATGGATTAGGGGTTTTGAGGACTCTTCCATCAATTCCTGCACATCCGCAGCTCCGCCGCCACCAATATTCCAAGGATGGCGAGAAAGTACCTCTCGCGGCGTATCTTCAGAACTGATGAACGTGCTCTCGCTACCTACAAGGTCGGTCTGTGTGACGATTGCTGACCACACCAGCCCACGCGCCGGATCTTCAGGCGCTTCAGGTTCGCCTCGTATGCCTCGAACCGTCCTGACTACTGATCCAACAGGCTCCCGATGCCTTCCGAACATGATCACGGTCGGCGTGCCGTGCCCGGGAATATAGGCTCCGGAGCAGTCCACGACGTGGGTGAGATCCAGTCGCGACAGAACGCCCTCAATTAGCTTCCTACCAAATTCGCGCTTCATAAAGCTGTTGGCGACGATCAACCCGACGAAGCCCGCAGGCCGTTCCCGCGTGCCGCGCTGGGCTAGCCCGAAGAAGCGTTCGGTGAAGGGGGCGCCGAGGCCATACTTCATGTGGCAACTCTCGAAGCGTGCGCGGTAGGCGTCGCGCATCGCCGCGTCCTTTGGCGTGATGTAGGGCGGGTTGCCGACCACGGCGTGGTACTCACGTGCCAGAAGGGCCTTCAGCCCCGCTGCGTCCTCTGCAGAGTAAAAATGTCCAGAGACGTGATCGAAGCCGTCTCCGATTTGCGCGAAGTCACGCTGACGTCCATGCAGCAGGCTATCGCCGACAGCGAGGGACAAGCGAAAGTCTGGTGCGGAAGCCAGGCGCGTTTCACCCGCCGCCTTCAACGCAGCCACCAACAGCCGGAAGCGCGCGATCTCGACAGCGAAGGGGTTCAGGTCGACCCCCGCCACCGCGTCCAGCGCCTTCTGCGCCTGCGCCGCCGGCGGCATCTCCGGCGCGTGGCGGCGCCATTCCTCCAGCAGCCGAGCAAAGCCGCCCAGCAGGAAGTGGCCGCTACCGCAGGTCGGGTCGATCATCCGCACCTGCTCGTGCCCGAACTCGCGGATTGCCGGATCGAGCGTGCGGGATAGGATCCACGCCTCTACGAAGTCCGGCGTCTGCAGCAGGGCGAAGCGCTTCCGCGCCTCCTCCGACAGGTCCTGGTAGAGGTCGCCGAGGAATCGGGTGTTCCAGTCCGGGTCCGCGAAGTCGTGCACCGGCGCGCCGGTGTCGGCCCCGCGCTGGCGGAAGAAGTCGAACAGTTCCTTCGCCCCGTCACCGGAGACAGGCAGCCGGAACAGAGGATTGTGGTCGGGGTCGTAGAGGCCGCGGAGGCCGGGCAGTCGCGCCACCTCCCCGAACATTGCCAGCAGGTACTCGGCGTCGCTGTCCGTCGGATGGGCGCGGAAATGCTCGCGCTGCCGCATCTGGGCGAGTTCCAGCCGCTCACCGGCACCGGCAATGAGCGGCCGGTCCAGCAGGCCGTTGTCCTCAAGGAAGCGGAGGAAGACGAGGGCGAGGATCCAGTGCACCGCCGCTTGGTCCACCGCGGCGCCGAAGAACGTCTCGAAGGTGTCCGCGGTGCGCCTGGTGTCCCGCGCCTCCTGCCACTCGGCCTCGACCGCGGCACGGCCGGCGGAGGAAGCGTGATGGCCACGAAGATCGGCCTCCAGCTTCTTCCTGAGTTTCTTCAGATCATCGAGCAGCCGCTCCGCGTTCACCATCTGCCGGCCCGGTCCCCTGGTATTCGTTGTTGGTGTCGAAATCGCCAGGCAGCCCCCGTCCGACGATCCTGCTGAACCTAACGGCGCCGCTCCGGCAGGACGGAGGCGGCAGCCCGACAGATGCTAGGCCGCAGCCCTCGGCGTGACCTCGGCGCGGATCCGCGCTCCGGCCTCCTGCTCCGCAACTTCCAGCTCATGGGCCTTCTGGAGGTTGAGCCAGAAGGCCGGCGTGGTGCCGAAGTGCCGGGCCAGGCGCAGCGCCGTCTCCGCCGTGATGGCGCGCCGCCCGCCCAGGATGGCTGTGATGCGGTTGGCCGGCACGCGCAGCGCGAGGGCCAGCGCATGGGCCGACAGGCCGAGCGGCTCCAGGAACTCGTGCCGCAACACCTCGCCGGGGTGGACGGGGTCCAGGCGTCCGCCGCTGTCCACCCCGGCCAGGTCCACGCGACCGGCATCGAGGTCGCTCCGGGAAATCGGCCCGGTGGTCTTCCCTCGGGGCCTCACGCGTGTCGTCATGGCGAGCCTCCTCAATGGTAGTCCACGATCTCGACCTCATGCGGGCCGTCGTCGCGCCAGATGAAGACCAGGCGCCACTGCCCGTTGATCCGGATGGAGTGCTGGCCCGCGCGGTCGCCGCGCAGTGCCTCCAGCCGGTTACCGGGCGGCACACGCAGATCGTCCAGCCGTTCGGCCGCATCCAGCATGGCCAGCTTGCGGCGCGCCGCCTGGGCCAGGTCCCGTGCCATGCCGCGAGGCAGGCCGCCCTGGAAAACGAGCGCGGTCGCCTTGTCGCCGAAGCTCCGGATCACGACGGTACGTAGCGCGTTATACGTGGAACATCAAGCGTAATGTCTCGGGCGGCGGACCGGCCACCGGCGCGGTGGGCATTCGCCAGCCAGGGGTCCGTCAGCCGGGTCCAGTTCGCTGCGGAGATGACCGGCAGGATGGCGCCGTCAATCTCCGGACGGCCGGGCGTGGCCTGGGGGATGAGGAGCCAGAGGCTGGGCGGGCCGCCCGAGGCGCCGGAGGCCTGCGAGAACTCATCCAGCATGGTCATCAGGTCGTAGCGGGCGATGAGACCGGGGCGGGTCAGCAGGGCCGGTTGGCGGAGGGCGAGGACCTCTTTCGCCACGCGCGGCGCAGCCTCAGCGGCAAGTCGGAGCAGGTTCTTGAAGTCGGTGCTGTCACGCGCGGCGGCGTCGGCTGTGAGCGCCTTCGGCCAGGCAATGCGGCGTTCCTCGGCCCGGGTCCGCATGGCGTGGAGCATCAGGCGTTCGAGGCTGACGACCTCTCGGGGGAAGCGGCGCAGAAGTTCGGTCTCGGCGTCGCGGGCGCGGCGGGGCTCGACGGTCAGGGCCAGGAACACGCCCTTCTCGGCCGCAAAGACGATCTTGTCCTCGATTGCCCGAGCGGCAAGGACATCAGGGGTCGCCTCCTGTGCCGGAGCGAAGGTGGCGTGGCGGATCAGTGTCGCGGTGCCGCTGCCGCTGTCGGCAATGGAACGGCTGTAGTAGCCCACACCGTCCTGGCCGGCGTCGCGCCAGTCGACCTCAGCACCAGCTTCCTCCAGCAGGGCATCGAGGTCAGGGCGGAGCGGCAGATCCTCGGCCTCCGGAAAGCGACCGCGGACGCGGGCGCGCAGCTCTCCTTGGCTGAGGGCACGTATGTTGGCGAGCGTGCCGAGGGCCAGCTTCAGTGCCCCGAGCGCCTTCATGCCACGCGGGTAGAGCTCGCCACGCGCGGAGAGGGCGGCGCTGGCCGAGACGGCCATGGCGAGGCGCAGCCGGCGCTCCGCCGTCAGCGCGCTGGCGCGTTCCGGGACGGGGACGACGCCGAGCTCGTCGTCCACCCTGCCGGGGCTCGGCAGCGGGGTCTCAGCGGCGAGCTTGTCCGCGGCGCGTCCGAGGCGTCGTGCATACTCGGCATTCTCCGGCGACGCGGAGACGAGGACGGCCGAGGCTTCCGGCTTCACCTCAGCGTAGGAGATAAAGCGGGTCGGGGTGACGGAAGCCTCGAGTTCGACGGCGGCGCGGATCGTCGCGCGCGCGCGTCGCATGCGCTCCTTGTCGTCTTCCCGGACCGAGCCGCGGGAGCCGAGGAGCTGCACCGCAAGTTCGTCGACAGTGGCGACGCCCCCTGCCCTCTCGATCAGGGTGCTGAGCTCGCCCCGGACGGCGTTCAGGTCGGCGCTCTTGTGCCAGCGGGTTCTGGCCGCTTCGAGGGCTTCGGCCACGGCGCCGCGGGACGTTCCGACGGCGGCGGCCACTTGGCCAGCACTGGCCCAGAACACCGCGTCGTCGTCGATGCCGAGGTAGTAGGCGAGGATGCGGTCCTCGGGGCGGTCATCGCCGGCCGGGCGACGCGGGAGCAGCTGCTCTGCCAGTCGGTCCAGGGTGGCCCGGCCGCCGTCGTCTTCGGTGATGCCGCCGGGGACGAGGTCGCGGCGCAGCTCAGCGAGGCGCTTAGCGCGTTCGCGGATCTCCTTCCGGATGCGGTCGCCGACGCCGGTGAGGTAGCGGAACTGGAGGCGGGGCACGCCCAGGAGTTGGTGGACGGTATGGATTCCCATCTGGTCCAGCACCGCACGCGCCTCGACCCCGTAGCCGACCTCGGCGATGCTGCTGGTCCGATCCAGGCGAGGGGCGATCACCTCGATGCTATCGGCCGCGGTGGCCGCGCGATCCATCGGCGAGAAGGCCGACCGCCAGGCCCGCAGCATCTCCTCCGCATTTCCGAACCGCTCGGCAGGGTCGCGGCGCAGGGCACGCCGGAAGAAAGCCTCCAGGCCGTCGCGTAAGGCCGGGTCGAAGCGGTCGACGGCGATTGTCGCCTCGTCCTCGATGAAGCGGGCCTCGGTCAACCCGTCCCCGAAGGTGGGCGGTGTGCCGACCAGCATCTCGTGGAGTGTAATTGCCGCAGCATAGCGCTCAGCGTGGAGGTCCCAGCGCGGCGGGCGGCGGTCAACGAGGAACGGGTCGAGGTAGGGCCTGGTGCCAGCCGTGACGTTCTCCAGCGGCGCCCGCGACAGGGAGAAGTCGAAGAGCACGAGCCGGTAGGCTCCAGTCGCTACGGCCTTCGCTATGCCGATGTTGTCGGGCTTGACGTCGCGATGGGCGACACCGTCCTGCTCGAGGTACTCGACGGCCGAGAGGAGGTGCTCGCCGAAGCGCCGCATGAGGTCGAGCGAGAGTGGATCGCCGCCGCGGATCCACTGGGCGAGCGTGCGATCGCCGGCACGCTCCATGAGGATGGCCGGCCGCCCGGCGATGGTGGTGTCGGCGACAAACCTGACAATGTTGGGGTGACGAAGAGGGCGCAGGACGTCGGCTTCGGCCCGGATGCGATCGGCATGCGCATCGTCGAGGGCGACCTTCAGGACGAATTCCTCGCCAGTTGCCTCCTGCTCGACCAGGAAGGCGTAGGCGCTGCCGCCCTGCCCGAGCCGGCGCTTGATCACGAGGCCGCCTTCCAGGTGGTCGCCGGGCGCTGCCGTCGCGGGATCCGTGACAAAGACCGGCATGGGTTCCTGAGGGGCGGCTTCCCGCTCCGCTTCGGCCAGATACTCCAGGAACTCGCGTGCATCGCGCGGCCTGTCGCGCACCACTGGGGTGGTAGCGGCCCGCACCATCTCCTCAAGCCAACGCCCGACGCCGTTCATGGCGCCAGACAGGAGCAGGCCGTTCCCCTCCCGGAGCTTGGCCGGAAGCTCAAGCGGGCTCCCGGCCGGCGGTCGGCCGGAGAGGAGGTGGTACGCAATCGCGCCGAGCGAGAAGACGTCGGCCTGAGCGGCGCCGACGTCCGCGGCCGTCGCGGCCTCGGGCGCGAGATAGATCTTGGAGGGGTCGGTTATGTGGTCTTCGACGTGCAGGGTCCCGGCCGTCATCATGGCGCCCGCGGTGCTTCCCTCGGCTCGGCTGGCAACCTGCCAGTTGGTGACCTGAAGACGAGGGGAGGCGCCGTCAGCATCCCGGACGAGGACGCTCTGCGGCGCCAGGCCGCGGTGGTAAAGCCGCTTCCCGTGCGCGTAAGCCATCGCCTCGCCCAGCTGCCGGACGAGATCCAGGCGCTCGGCGAGGGCCAGCTTCTCGAGACGCCGAGACATGAAGCGGTCCAGGCGAAGCGCGTCCGGGTCGTACTCGAACACGAGCGCTGGTCCCAGCTCGGCCTCGCGGTAGTCGAGGACGCGCTGGATGCCCTGGTGCTCCAGGCCCTCCAAGACGCGGGACTCGCGCTGGGCGGTGCGCGCTAGGCGGTCCCGTGCCTCAGGCGTGGTGGCGCGCGCGTAGGGATAGATCCGAATCCGGCGCTTGACGCCCGTGGCCGCGTGCCGCGCAGCGAAGTCCTGCCAGTTGTCGCCCTCGCCGAGGAGCTGTTCGAGTTCGTAGTCGCCGACCCTCCGTCCACGTCCCGGTGGTCGAACGCCGGCCTGCTCCAGAGCCTTTGTGATTTGCCGTGCTGCCGTAGAATCAACCGCCGCTCGACGCCCAAAGCCGAGCTCATCCGCGCGCAGCAACGTGCCGATAACGCCGGGGTCGTCGGGCTTGCCGGGCTCCCCTCGCAGGACAACACGCTTCGCCGTGCCGGGGTCCAGGGCCGGGCGTTGGCTCACCTTGGAGAGGAAGATCAACGGCTCCACCCAGGGTGTGATGCGAGCACCGTGGCGGCCGCTGAGAGCCTCCTGACGGCGTAGGACGGAGGCGAGGCGCTTGGCTTTCCGGTTGGCGAGCGGAAGTGGGTTGTCGGTGGCGACCTCCCGCCCTTCGGTCCGCCACGTCCAACTGTAAGCATCACCACGGACGCTTCCTGGCCGGGACTTCGCCTCAATAAGAATCAGGCAGGCAGGTGTGAGGACCAGGGCATCGACCTCGTTGACCCTCCCTTCGTCATCGATGAATTCGAAGTTCGACCAAGCGCGCCACGGTTCGTGGTCCGGCAGATTGTCGCGCAAGAAGTCGAGGGCTTCCCTCTCCCACTCAAAAGCCGACTGGCTGACAGCGCTCCAGCGGGGCGACTTCATCGTCTGGGGAAGCTCCACATTAGCTGCTTTTCCATCTTAGCCGAGGGTACTTGCTTAGGCAGTCCCCTTACTGGAGAGCCCGCGTCATCAGTGGCGGAGACCGCCTTGTTCTCCGCCATTGCCTATAGGTCGAGCCGCGCCGTGGCATTTAGGGGAGGTGCAGCTGATGAAGGTCGAGCCGTTGGCGCCAGTGCGTTCGACCAGCTGGCCGGTGATGCACGTCGGGCATTGCCACAAACGTTGGCCATCGACCGTTTCGAACTGGACGTCTTCGCCGGCGATGTCACAAAGCTCCTTGATGTACCGGGAGGGTGCGATCCGGTTATAAAGAATGAACGTGCCTCGGCTAGCGCGGGTCAGCGCTACGTAAAATAGACGCCGCTCTTCCGCGTATTGAAATGTCTCGGGTCGCGGGATGACGAGGTTGAGCAGTTCGTCGTCCTCGATGCGACTAGGCACGCCGTAATCGCCTTCGCTGACGTCGAGTAGGATCGTGTAGTCCGCCTCCATTCCCTTCGACCGGTGGAACGACAGGCCGTGCACCTCGATGTTATCGAATGTGGGCGGCCGTCCGTGGAACGGATCGAGCAGGTTGTAGCGCCACAATACAAGCACCTTGAGCCGATCACCGCCGTGCTTGTGCCACAGCGCTGGGTTGCCGCCGAGGAAGGTTTCCAGCCGATTAAGCACATTGAAGCACGCATCGCGGAAGTTGCGCTTGTTACGCTCGACACTAACCGGGATGGCCCGAATTGACCGCGGAATGGCCGGACGAGACGACTTTACCGTCTTGGTCAGTTGTGCTGGGTTCCTTTGAATGAACTTGGCGGCGGAGTCGGCGAGCATCTGGTTGCAGCGGTAGGTTCTCTCCAGGCGTCCTTGCCAAGAGGCACCGAAGTTTGCCTCGAACTGGGTGAAGATCGTGATGTCCGATCCGGTGAACCGGTAGATTGATTGCCAGTCGTCGCCAACGGCGAATAACTTGGTGAATGGCTTCTGGTGTTTGAGCGCCTTGATCAGGTTGGCACGAGGGTCCGAGATGTCCTGAAACTCGTCGACGAGGATCAGCGAATAGGGGCTGCGGTACCGTCCTGTCTCGACCAGCCTGACCGCATCGCCGATCATTGAATCGAAGTCAATGCGCTTCTGTTCTTCCAGCTTGCGCGTGTAGGCCTCGGTGATGAGCCAAACAACCTTGGCGAAGCGCTCTGCGCGATTACGATCCCGCAGCGACTTGGCCTTCTCCATCAGCATGTCGAGCGTGAGCCGGCTGGCCCGAATGTGCTTGATGCAGACGCCGATAATCTTGTGGTAGTGGGTCACCACCACTGGTGCGATCGCCTTCAAGACCTCGTCGTACGGCTTGTCGAGCAGGGGGATCTCGCGCTTCTCAAGCTCGGCCCGAAGCCGCTCCAGCAGCGAACCGTCGGATGATTGCGCGGAGGTCGTCTCAAAGAAGTCGGCATTAATCCTCGCGTAGCCCAACCGCTTCAGCACCGTATGAGCGGCATAGTTTGGAAAGGGGGAGCTCCCGTCGGCATTGATCGCAAAGTGCTCGTGTACTGTATTAGTGTTCGGATAATAGAAATCAGGATGAACGTAACGAACGCTTCCGTCTTCATCCCGCGTCTGCATCTGCCGCTCATATTCGAACTCAACCGAATGGCGCCACAACCAGTTGGCTATGCTCTGCTCCTGCAGCGATTTAACGTAGACCCCAGCAAGAGTGCAGATCCCGCTGCCCCGCTTGCCGTTGGCGTCGGCGATGTAGCGTACATAGTCTTCTGGGGTGTCGAACTCTGCAGCTGGGATGTCAGCCTTGGGGTAGAGCGTCAGAAGATCGACCCATAGGCTGCGGAAGTCGACGTCAGTGTCGGTTAGTTCGCGAATTATGCTGTTTATGAAGCGTACTTCGCCGGTGGCGTTCTCGACCCAGTTCGCAAGCTGCGGTGGCTTGCCCTCGACCTCCTTGATGATGCCGAGGCCGAGCGCGTGGAATGTGGTGACACGGCATTCCAGCTTGGCCGTGTCCAAACCGAGCTGCCGCGCGATCCGCTCCTTCAGTTCATCGGCCGCGTTCTTGTTGAACGCTAACACCAAGATCTCGGACGGCCCGTGAACTCTCTTCTCTAAGACATAGGCGACCTTACCAACCATGGTCGCAGACTTGCCCGATCCCGCGGATGCGACAAGGAGGTTGCTGTCCTCCAACCGGATGCAGGCCTCGCGCTGCTCATCGGACAGAGAGATTCCGCTGAGGTTATCGAAGAAGCGCTCGAAGACGCGCATCTCGTGGACGACGAATGTCTCGTTGTAGCGCCTGCGCTCGTTCGGATCGGTCAGCATCCTAAACGATGTCGGCAGATGCGTCCGCACGCCGACGGGTATCAGAGCTGCGTCGAATAGCGGGTGTACCAGCGCCTGCGAGACGCTTCCCGGCACGGCAGCGATGGCTCGGCTGATGTCCGACTGGGCGAGATATTGACGCTTGGCACTGACAATCGAGCCAATGGCCGTGTCGACCTCTTTAAGCTGCTGCTTATTGCGGTCGATGAGGTTGGAAAGATGTAGGTTGACGAACGCGAGCACATCGGTCTGAAGGCGCTGAGCACCTTTACCGGAAAGGCCGGTAAGCGTGTCCAGGCGCGTGGCCGTGCGGATCTCAACGGAGTGCCAGAGCAACGCCTTGGTGACGGTGACGGCAGTGATGCCCATGCTGGGGATGTCGTTATCAGCACCGAAGCGCAGGCGGTCGCAATGCGATCGGTCCAGCGTCAGCTTCCAGTTGTTCATTAGAAACAGCTTGGCCCACAGGCTAGGGCCGTACGTGCGAGACCGGGCGAACATCACTACACGTTAGACTTTTCCGATTGGTTCTTTCAGCGATTTTTCTTCGCAAGCGTCTGGGCACCGTGCTCGTCCGTCGTGTCGCCAACGGTGTCGTCCAGCTTGGGGACCTGTAGCAGATCCATGCCTAGCGCGAACATGCATTAGGCGAAGATCGAGGTGTCTCCTCGAGACCAAACCGCTCTGCCCCTACGCCACTCGGCGATGGCGTCCGATCGCGCGAGTGGTCTAGCTGCTTATCCCTTCCGCTTGGCGGCCTAGTGCCAGACAACGAGCGGCAATAACAGAGCACGTGCAGGCCCAAGATGAAGGTAGCGGCCCCCCTTCCCACTAGTGCCCGACAATCTGCGATGGCTTCAGCGCCGCCTGGACACCGCAGCTCCCTTCCGCCGCTGAAGCGCCGCCAGCATGTCCGGCTGGGCGGGCCCGCTTGGTTGAGGTGCCACAGCTTCAGCGCGCAGGCTGTAGAGCCGAGGGCTGCCTGCTCCCTCCAACACGCGTAGCGCGGCTCTGCGGTCGAGCATACCATCGCGGGCGTCATCCTGGCTGACTGAGGACAGAACGCAGGTGATGCAGGCGGTCCGGCAGATCTCGTGGTGTGCGTCGGACCGCCGCAGGACCCGATGTGTCGCAGCGAGCCATTCTTTGCTTCGTCGGAACATCTCTGCCATGTGTCCGCCGCCGTGTCCGACAGCGTCGAACACGCGAACGACCCAGCGCCCAGTCGCAATCGGGTCGACCGCCATTCGGATCTCGCGCTGGTCTAACTCAAGCATCTCGGCACCCGCCTGGGCCAGAGCATGGCCCAGGGTCGTTAGACTAACCGGATCGGTACCCGAGACGTCAGTGAACTCGAAGCGTACCAAATCGGTGAATTGGCGGGCCGCAAAGGTCACGTTGCGGAGGACTGAGGCTTGGCCGATGGCCCCGCTGCAAGGTTTGCCACTTGCTCGGTAGAGAGGCACGTGCCGCTCGAAGCCAGAGGGTAGCTTTTTGGCTCCCTCACCCTTGGCCATCTCCTCAGAATCCGCGTAGCCGCAGGCCGTGCACAGTGCGAAGCCCAGATCGCCCCGCCCGGCGTTGGCCGCGACGAGCTCCACGTTCTCGAGGAAGGAGGCGTCTAGCCCGGGAAGGCCGCCGTAATCGTGCTCCGACATGGTGGAGCGGCCCGCGGCATGATTGATGATGAGTTCAACCGCGCCTACGCGCTGCCGCTGGCCAAACCAAGACGGGGCGTCGGACGCGGCTGTGGCGTAGCCATATCGTGGAACGAGCAGGCGCTCCGGCCACTTGCGCATTCGGGCGCTGCAACCGTCCACGCCACACCGATCGTCGGGCGCCTCAAGGACAGTCAGGCACTTTGAGTGGCCATCGTCGCATTGATGGCGCCAGAGTGTGACGCCAACCATGTCATCCTGGTCACTGCCCCATGCGCGCTGAACGCCCTGGGATCGAACGAACTGGCCGCCGACAATGACCACCGAGCCGGGAACGTACTCGGCTACGGCAACTGTGCCGTCGCGCTGCAGCTTGAAACGGTTGGCCCCCTCCTTGCCGACGTTCACGACAAGCGAGTTCAGGCCAATGGGGAAGCCATAGCGGGGCAAGAACTTGCGGTTTCCCAGCTCTTCGACGACGGTGGCCTCGCGGAGCTCCCTCGCCTGTCGCGCAAGGGCATTCATTCTGAACTTGGCTGAGCTGGTGCCGCTTGCCCCTTCTGCGCGCCACTGATCGACGACACGACGGAAGTCTGCCTTCCACTCGCCGACGGACACCGAGAAGCGTTCGACGACCCCGTCGGCAAAGGTCCGCCAGTCCGCGGCTTGGCGTTCGAACCCCGTCCCGGCCGCAAGCAGGGCCGCCCTTCGGCGGATCTCCCCGCCTTCTGCGGCAAGGTGCTCCACAAAGTGGACGAACTCGGATGCGAGATCTGGCTCCGCCCCGCGGTCCCACCATGGCTCTGGTCGCCGCATGCCTATCGGGATCGGTGTCGCGGGCTGGATCTCCACCGGACCGATGGCACCCTCCTCCAGGTAGGGGGGCCTGGGCACTCCGCAGAAGGCGCCGATCTTCCCGAAGGCGTCCATGGCTCCAGCCTTAGCGTCGAGTGGGCGAATCGCCTGGAAGAACTCACCAAGCAGCATGGCCTGCAGGTGGCGCCGCGCGATGCCCTCTCGCTCCAGCATCACGTTGGCACGCCGCAGCTCCCGCCGGAAGAAAGACTGGAAGTCGTCGAAGGCCGCTTGGTCGTAAGGGCGGCGGCGCGCGAAGGTGCAAACGATGGACGCGCCATCCGTCCGGCGTCCGGCCCGTCCACCTCGCTGGAGGTAGTTGGCGAGCCCTGGCGGCATATTCGCCATCAGCACCCCACAAAGGCCGCCAATGTCGATGCCGACCTCCATCGTGGTGGTGGCGCTCAGGATGTTGCGAATTCCTTTCGAGAAGAGCTCCTGGAGCCGCCGGTTTTCTTCGGGTGAGAGCTGCGCAGAATGCTCGTCCGCCCAGAGCCCGATTCGAAACGCTTGGTCGTTGCGATATGCGTGCCGCGCGCGGGCAAGGCGCGGGTGACGGTCGAGCTCGTCCTGGCCAACCTTGGATAGACCGCCCTGAGACCCTCGGATTGGTGCGCAGCCCAGGACCGCCCTGGGCCAAACCGCGCCCGTCCTTGGGCACCGGTGCACCTCCTGGGGTGCCCGAAGCCCCAGTTCGAAGAAGCGGACGCGGAACGCGTCGACCACCGACCTGCCCACTCCACGCTCACCAAACTCCAACCAAGGCAGCGCGCTGTCCCGGGCGCACCCGGCGAGTTGGGCAAAAGCGGCTTCAAGGAGCGGCAAGGCGAGCGCCGCCGCCGCATCCGGCTCGATACCCGCAGCGCGCAGCACCGCAGTAGCGAAGCGCGTGCGCCGCGTCTCGCCGGGCCTGCCTGGCAGGAAGGAGGACATGGAGGGGCCGGGGGCCGCGAGCGACATCCAGACACCAACGGGATAGTAGGAGGCGGAGCGGTCCATCTCGCCGTCACCAAAGGTGACACAGCGGTTCATGCGAACAGTGTCGCACAGCCCCGCCAGGACCCCTGGCCATGCGCCCGCCAACGCCTCGCAGGCCGCTTCGTTAGGCATTAAGCCAGCCAGCCGATCAGGAAAGCTGAGCTCCTCCAAGCCGGGGAAGACCACCTCGGCTAGTCCCGTCGTCTCAAGGCTCAGGATGCTGGGCACCGCCACTGCAAACTCGCGCGCCAGAATAGTGTCCACTCTTTGTCTGACGTTGTCTCGATTGGTCTCCCACTCGCCTTGCGTCCAGTCCACGGACTTGTGGAACTGTCCCTTTTCGCGGTCGAAGAACTGAGCGGTAAGCGGGTGCGCCTTAAGCTGGGTCGACCAGAAGCGCATCGTGCCGCCAGCGGACGCGCCCCGCATGTCAGCGCGGCACGCTGCCAACTCCTGCTCGATAATCGTGCGCTCGCTACCCTCCGTTTCCTCGAGTTCTTCCAATAGGCGTCGCTCATGCTTCCTCAGCCTAGCCAGCTTGGCGTCGCTGAGCGACGCGCCCTGCAGGCAGTCAGCGATCATCGCGCGGCCCATCTGGATCTCGTGTGTGGCCGTCAGGGTTGGGCCGAGCCGAGCCGCTGAGGGGCGGCTATCGTTGAACGCGATAAGCCGTCGGCCGTCGGCCGGGCGCCACGCGCGATCCGCGCCCGCCCAGGGCGGCATCGACGCGAGCATGGTTTCAGCCGCCATGCCAAGCCCTGCCGTGTCCCCTAGCTGGACGAGGGCGAACTTCCCGTCCTCGCAGGTTGGGCATGCCTGGTGCGTTCTGAGTTTGGCGTGGGGCATCAGGGTCTCCCGTCGCCCGTCCGCCAGCTGGTACGGCTCCCAGGCGGGGTCCGCCGGGTCCGCCGGCCTCAGGAAGCGGACGGTGGAGGCCGCCTCGTCGTCGTCGTCCTCGAGGCGGTCGTCGTCCTCCCTCCAGTCGCGGGCGGGCCGAAACCGGTTGTCCCCAGAGTTGTAGAACGCGGCCATAAACCAGTCCCCGCACGATCGGCAACGGGCTAGGGGCAGGGTCTGCGTGCTGCAGGCCGGACACACTTCATGTCTGCTCGAGAGCACAGGCCCTGCGCCGGGCAGCCTGTAGCTGCTCGCGTGGGTGCAATCCGGGTTCACGCAGGTCATCGGCGCGACGGGGCTGCGCACGAGGAAGTGGATCTTATGGGGAAATAGCGGGAGCTCATTCGCGCTCCACCGGGCACGGGCCCCGAGGCGGAGCAGCCTCTCCGTCGCGCCTCTGGTCTCTGTGTCGCTCCGTCCCCAAAGCGCCGAGCTGAGCCGCCCTAGGGGGACGATGTCGCCGCCCGTGCTGGCACGCCACAGCTCGTCCTGCAGGCGATGCATCAAGGGCGCGCGCGCCAGGATCTCCGCGAGGGCGTTAGCCGGACGGGTCTGGTGCGCGGCAGCATCCAGGGCGCCCGGCCCGGCGAGCGCCCTGCCCTCTTCGGCCACCCGCGCGGCAAGCCCTGGATCCTCGACCAGACCGCCCTCATCCAGAAATGGCGTTGTGGGCAGAATATCGGGCACGTCCACAGGCGTGGGAGCGGCAGCTGGAGCGACGGTTTCCTTGAGCTGCGGGCGAGTCTTCTGCCCCTCGAGGACGTGCACGTCCGCCGCAGACCGCGAAAAAAGTGCGGCGCTGAACTCCTTGAGGTCTCCGCCCAGGGTGGCGGACGCGCCAAGCCACATGACATCTTCATGGCGGAGCCCGCAGCGCAGCAGGACACGGCGGAGAAGTAGCGCGATCTCTGCGGCGAGCGTCCCCGAGTAGAGATGCATCTCGTCCAGCACGATCACGCTCAGATCGCGCCCGAAGAACGGCGCGTCCTGCGGCCGGATGAGCATGTACTCGAGCATCGAGTAGTTGGTGACCAAGACGTCCGGCGGGTTTTCTCTGGCCTCTTTCCTGGTCCTGACCCTAGATCTGTCAAAGGGCGGGTAGTTGACCTTGTCTGCGGTCCTGGGGTCCTCTGGGGTTTCGCTGGTGAAGTGGAAGAGGCGGCACGCGTTCTGCCCCTTCATCCATCCGTGCAGGCGTTCCACTTGGTCATTGACCAGGGCGTTCATAGGGTAAAGCACAATGGCGCGGACGCCTTCCGCCCGCCCGGTGCGCGGACGCGAGTGGAGGTCGTTCAGTAGAGGCAGCAGGAAGGCCTCCGTCTTGCCCATACCGGTCCCGGCGCGGACCACTACCACTGGACGTGAGGGACCTGGCCGCTGCGCCAGCTCGATGGCGTCGCGCTGATGCTGGTAGAGGGGACGCCCAGTCATGGATCCGTCGACTCCGGCGAGCTGCTTCCGGAGTGCGGGCGCGAAGGAGCCATCCCTGACGAGATCGTCGATGCTCGCCCCCGAATCTGCGGCGGGGAAGATGCCCTCGACGAAGAGCTCGCTAGCCGAGCCGCCGCCCCTGTCTTCGCCCCGCCAAACCTGGCGCACGCGCTCTTGGAGTGCGGGGTCGCGCATGTACGCATCGGCGGACGCGACGTCGACGAGGCGGTCCTGCATTTGTGCCCGGGTCCGGATTGCGTCGACCTGGAGGGACTTCTCGATTTCCAAGACGGAGCTCCTTCAGCGAATCAAAGTCGCTAAGCGGGCGAGCAGATGGACGGCCAGCCAGCGCCGGACCGGGGCGATGGTCAACGCCGTGGCAAGGTTCGGCTCCTGCCGCGGGGGCGTCGGTGCTGAGGCATTCGTCCAGGCCAGGGACGCGATGCTCCCCTCAGCCCTGGATGCCAGGAAGTTCTGGTCGAACCTGGTCGCTTCGAGAGCGCGGGCGAGCAGCGCCTGTTCCGCACCGGCGACCTCTCTCACGTCCGAAGGCAGCATGCGCAGAATTAGTGCCTCGATGAGGCGTTCCTGCTCTCGTCTAGGAACTGGCTGTAGGCCGTGCGCCACCACCCGGATTGTCGAGCAGGGCGCGTCGGCGGTGAGCCGCTCCAGGATTGCCCCACCCTTGCCCGCCGCTGATGCTGTCAGGAATTGCGCGACGAGCGCCTCCGCGAGGTTCGGACGCGGTGCCCAGGTACTGAGAAGGCGTCCGATGACGTGTGCGGAGGCGGCGTCCACGGACGCCCGGCAGAGGGCGAGGAGCCCCTTCGCGCTATCCGCCTGCAGGCGCGCAGCGGCGCTGGCTACCGCGGCGGGGGCGAGGATCGGCAAGCGCCCTGCCACGGCGAGGCGCAACGCCTCGGGGCCGTCCACCGCCTCGGCCAGGAAAGCTCCCACCGCGGCCGCATGGTCGCCGGCGGCCACGCTACCCCCGAGCCAAGCGGGACCGTGGAAGAGGCAGACGCCATCGACTCGCTGTGGCGGATGCTCAAAGGTGAACTCGGCGGAAGACGGCAGTTCCCTGGCGGGTACCAACTCGGAGATGCCTTCAGCGGACCACGCGAGTGCCTTGTGGCGCTCGGTCCAAGCTATTGGTGTCGCCAGACAGACCCGGACAACAGCATCATCCACCTCGCAGCCGACGACGACACCCGTGTCGGTCGCTGCCTCAGCCAGTGGGATCCCGGATCCGTTCAGGTTGAAGTGCCTGCGCTCAAGTCTGAGCGCCTCACCAAACCCGAACAGGCGTCCGGCCAGTCTAACGCCCTGCTCGCGGTAGACCGTAACGGGACGGGGCCCCTCGAAGACTGTCCATTCCTGGCCATCCGCATGGTCCGGTAGGCAGACCCAGAGCCTGGCCCGACCGTCCCGGCCAGTTTCGTAGGTTTTGGAGGGGTTGAGCGGCCGCCAGCCGCCCCCATCGTTCAGCGCGGCCCCGCCCGGCACCTGCCCGAGGAAGACCATGGCCGGGACGGTGACGCGCTCGCCTGCCAGGAAGCCGTCCACGCGCCCGCGGCGGCGCAACGCATCCAGGCCCGGAAGCAGTGCGAAGCCGGGGAAGCGCCACCCCTGGCCGTCGGGGTGTGCCACCAGGGACTGACCGCCGACCAACGCCCTGTGGGGGACGAAACCATCCGGGGGGCGCGGCAGCGCCAGGGCCGCGATCCCGCCCCAATACGCGGGCCCGCCGGAAAGGGACAGGCTGACCGCCAGATCAGGGACTGTCCTACGCGCCTCCGACTGATTCTCAGCCGTCCAGAGCACCTCGCCATTGCACGAGGCCGTGGCACCCTGGGGCAGGCCGGAGCGGAAGACCGCGAGAACATAGCTGTCGTCCAGACCGTGCTCCTCGTCCGCGGGCACTGAGAGTCGCAGGGATCGATGCAGCAGGAGGGCCACCCCGCCGCTCCGGGGTAGCGGTGACACGAAGGGGTCGAAGGCGTAGCCGCCGCGCACCCCTCCCAACGGGAACGCCATGATGTAGTCGTCGGCGGCCCAAAGCCGGATGGTGTGCGACGCTAGGACCTCCAAACCCCGCTCGACGCGCACAGGGCGCTCCGACGTTCCCCGCAGCCCCATCCGCACCCAGGGACGCTCCGCGTGCCAAGCGACCGAGCCGTCTTCCCTTACCAAGCCGCCAACGCGGAACTCGTCCGAGATCAGGGCCACTGGCCCAGGGGCGACTTGGAGTTGCTCCGGAAGCGACAGGCAGAAGGCCCCACCGTCGACGCCGAGGGATACCTGAAACCCTGCGAGCGACTGTCTGGCCGCCGCCCCGCGTGCTGCTGTTAGTCGAACCAGCGCGGCATCCGCGGCGGCTGGCGGCGCTTCAGCAGATACTTCCGGCTTGGGGACGAGGGCGGGTTCCGTCTGCTCGGCAATTTTGCGGGGCGACTCCTCCCATACGGTCTCGACACAGGCGCGGCACGCTTCGTCCACGGACCAGCCGGGCCACCATTCCGATTGCCGGGCGAGCGCCTCGACGGCGTCGCGCCCGACGAGGCCTCGGCGGTAGGACTGGAGGGTATTCCAGGTACAGGCGAAGGAGGCAGAGTGGTTGGTGCCGGGTGCCACGAGTTGACGGATCGCAACGGTAGGAAGGCTTTTGCCGAGCCAGCGGGGCAGCACCTCAATGTCTTTCCGCAGCAGCCCCGCCTGCAGGGTGAGCAGCGTCGACCAGGGGTCGGACCGGAAGGAAAAGGCCCGCCGTAGCCGCCAACAGGCCGCGACCTCGACCAGTCTGGAAAGAACTTTCCTCCTGACGGCCCGCTGGCTGTTGAAGATCCAGCCGCGCGCTTGCACTCCGCATGCCGCTAAGATGACTGCCCAGTGAGCGTCATCTGATCCCGCCGAGGTCCTGATGGCGGCGACGAAGGCGGCCAGCATAGTGAGCCCCTCCAGGATGCGGGGAGAACGTGCGCCCTGCCCCGCGCCCTCCGGGTGCTCGCCCGGAACCGCCACCGCCAGCCAGGCGAGCAGCTTCGTCTCGTCCTCCGGGCGCAGAATTTGCGCGAGTGATGCGCGCTCGTCGCCGGGTAGGGTCGCCAAGGCGTCTGCCAGCTGCCCGCCTGCCGTCACTGCGAAAGCGGCGTCCTCCGGAGACATCCCCTCCAGCGCGGCGACGCCCGGCCGCGGTCCTGGAAGCAAGGCGAGAGATTCCCTTAGAGCAGCCAGGGACATGGGGGGCGGGATGTCGGGATGCTCCGGCCGCCGATCTTCGACGCGGTCGCCGAGTTGCCGCCGCAGCTGCCAGGACGCTCTGCCGTCCGATACAAAGGTCTCGGCGTCGTCGGACATGGCCCGGTGCATGTCCCTGAGCGCCGCGTCCGAGCCGAGCCCCAAGGGGACGAGCTCCTCGAGGATCTCCGCCTCATTCATGGCTTGCCCGGCCTTCGCCAGGATTTCGGCGAGCGTCGCCCGTCTAGCGTCAGATGCCTTGAGGGGGCCCTCGAAAACCTGGTCGTTGTGGACGGTGAGGTTGGCGAAATGGGCCAGGGCGGCGACAGCGTCGGCGCTCAGGCCCGACGCGGCCCGGATTTCGGCCATTAGGGCCGACCGCCGTACACGCCCCTCGACGGCCTTCTCGAACCCCGCCGCGAGAGCGGCCACGTCCTCGTCCTGCCACGGCAACGCCGTGCGGCCACCCTGGAAGGGGCTGCCTACGGCGTCTAATGGGTCGAAGACGGGGCGCAGGTCGGGGTCCGCGTCCTCGCCGAGCCGCAGAAGAATAAGGAGCCATTCCGCATCACCCACGGGAAGAGCCCGCCGGATCCACTGCCGCTTTGCCTCCTCCCGCAGAACGCCATCCTCACGGGTGGCGGCGTCTAGGACCCGGACGGCGAGACGCGAGGCGTGGCACAGGAGCGCCAGTCCCAATGGGTGCCGGACGGCGCGCATCGAGACGAGCCTGTTCGTCAGACGCTCAACTGCCGCGGTCTCGATCTGCCGAACGCGCTCTCTGGTGACTTTAAGCGTGGCCCCCAAGGACTCCAGAGTTTCCCCTGACACTCTCCTTCGGAGCACGTCCCTATGTCGGACGTCGAGGCATGCCAGGAAGGCATCCTGGAGCTCGCCCAAAGGAAAAGCCTCCGCCTGCGCGCTCCCAAACGACAGAAAATTTCCGGCGAGCCAACGGGCCGTCGCCATCAGGGTGGCGTCCGCGTGAGGGCAGGAAGCCCGCCACCTATCGATCTCATTCTGCGGGGCGAAGCAGGCCCAGCGGAGGTCGCGTCCGGGGCCGTCGATAGGCAACGGGTCGATGCGCGTCGAGGACATCCTCGGCCCGACCTTGCGGTGTGCCAGGAACCCCATAGCGCGCCGCGCCGCGGGTTCGCTCCACGGGTCGGAAAGGGTGCGCTCCTCGGCGACCGTGCCGCCCTCGGGGATGTCCTCCTCCAGGCTGATCAGAGAGGCGTCGGGAGGGATATCCCACTGGGTGCCCAAAACCTGCGCCTCGGCAGAGACTAGACAGTCGACACCGAGTTCAGGATCCACGCCGCCCTCTTACTTTCCCAACGCCCAAGCGCCGGTCAGACCGGCCACGTTCAAGGACGGACACGTGACCACACCTGTGCTCTCGGTACCGGAGCCGTTGATTCGCTTTTATCCGCAGGAGACATCTACACGTGCTCTAATGGGCAATTCAGCCAACGACCGCGGCCAGCACGCAGGCGATTGGCCACACCGCCAAGAGCGGCGGCGCCGCGTGGTCCTGCATGGCCTCCTGCCTAATCCGCTCCATCAGGGCCGCCTCAACCTGTTCGAGGCGTTCCGGAAGCCCTGATGGCGTTGCTTGGCGCTCGGCCGAGCAGACGTGACGGACAACCGCCCCGATCTGGCCTTCAGCCACTTCGACGGGATCGCCGGACTGCCCAATAAGGAAGGCCCTCAGACGTAGGTCGCGCTCTTCCGCCGTTCCTCCGGACATCTCGACCCGTTGCACGGCGAAGAACAGCAGTGCTGCGTTCCCTGGTGCCGAAAGGCCGAGCATGCTCCCCGCCCTAAGTCGCACAGACGCGATCCGTCCCTCGGGCTTCTCCTTCAATCTCTCCCGCACTTCTGCCACGACACGGGCATGACCCGTTCCAAGCCTTGGCAAGGCCGTGCCCTCGTCATCAGCCGCCGGTAGGCCATCGGTCTCGTCGCAAACGAAGAGCTGCTCGAAGGCGCGTACCGTCCGAACCTCGGCGTCGCATGCCACAACGTCGCGGCCTTCGATGGAAAAGACCGGCTTCGTCGCAATAGGCCCGTCCTCAGCCCCACACGCCCTCTTCAGGAACTCGCGTAGGTCCGCCCAATCCACAGCGCCAGGGTCGAGGGCTGCGACTGCAGCGGCGCCCTCCGCGAAGCGGCGGGTGAATTCGCTCCATCTATCGTAGCCGGCGCGCACAATCGATGCGATGCGGCGCTCAGTCTCACCGCCCGGGGGCCATGGGAGGTCCACGCCGAAGACGTCGGCAAGCTCCTCTGGCGGCACGAGGCTCATGACCCGGCTGAACAGCGGCTCAAACTGCTCTGGGTCGAGTTGGCCCGCGATGAGCCGCAGCTTCTCGCGGGCGATACGGTAAGCGTCCGCCTCGCGCGTCCCGGCCACCACGACCGTGTCCACGATGATGGTCTGGCGGGAGCCGAACCGGTGGACACGCCCAACCCGCTGCTCGAGGTCCATCGGGTTCCAGGGAACGTCAAGGTGGACGAGCCGGCGCGCGACCTGGAGGTTGATGCCCTCGCCCCCCGCCCGCGACGACACGAGGAACCGCCGCCCGCGCCTGGCACGGAACTGCTCGACCTCTGCGTCCCGCTCCCCATCGGTCTGCCCGCCGATGATAACGGAGGGGCGCTCACCAAAACGTCCCTCGATCTCGCGGGCGACCACGGCGACTGTCTCGACCGGCTGACAGAACAGCACGACCTTCTCATCCCCGGCACGGTTAAGGATTTCCAGCATCGCCTGCCATTTCGCCGCGTCGGCCCGGGCCGCCTTGAGTGCCGCACCGCGTCGGAGAAGTTCTGACAGGAGGTCGGGGTCAGGTCTCCAGCGCGCCTCGCCCCCCTCGTCGAGCTCCTCGGCGTCCTCCTCGTCCTCCTGCACGGCAATCTGTTTCACCATGCGGGCGTGGAGGTTGGTGAGCGCCTCGTTGGCCGCTCCGCCGCGGTATGGGCGTAGCGCGAGGAGAGCCTCGGCCAGCGCCGGATTGTTGGGGCCCCAACGGAGGCGGCGGATAGCGAGGCGAGCCAGAAAACCTAGCCCAGCCTCGACGCTCGACGCAGCCCACTGGAGCGCCTGCCCCTTCGCCCAGCCCCCCGCTCGCGCGCCCGCCTGTCCGCGCCCGGCAAGGGAGGCGCCGTCGTAGAGGGCCCCGATCTGGTCGTACCACGCGGCCCATGGGCCGCCGAGCTGCACAACTGTGGGCTGCCGGACGTCCCGGCTTGGGAAGAGCGGCCGCCCGTACCAGTCGCGAACCGACTCCTTGGTCCGGTAGATCAGCCGTCCGGCCACACGATCAATGTCTTCACCGCCCCGTTGCAGTAAAGCGAGAATGTTCTCGAAGCGCGCTTGGTGGCCCTGGTGGGGCGTCCCGCTGAGAAGGAGCAGGCGGCCTGTCTCCGGCCGCTGCAGCTGGAGCAGGTCACGAACGAGGCGGTAGCCGGCGTTGGGGCTGCCGCCGCCCGGCTCCCAGTCGGAGAGGTGGTGGCACTCGTCCGCAATCAGAACGTCCCACGGGCCCGCTGCCGCGAGCTTGGCTGCGTTAGTGTCACGGACCGCCTTCTGGAGGCTCGCCACGACTATGCGGTCGCTCTCGATACGGGCGTCGCTCTCGGGTCCCGCCACCCATCTCCGGGCGTCCAGTCCGAGCCTGCGGAGCTCGCCGACAACGTTACGGACAAGCCTTGCGGGGGCAAGGTAGAGCATGCGGACGTCGGGCCGGGTGGCAAGGAGTCGCTGCGCGATCAGCCCCGCTTCCACCGTCTTGCCCAGCCCGACCTCGTCGCCGATCAGCACGCGCTGCAGATCCGGCCCCGCGAGCACGTGCTCGACAAGCGACAGCTGGTGCATCAGGGGGGCGACGTCGCGCACGACGAGCCGCCGCTGCCTGTCCTCGGCGAGGAGAAACCACGCAAGGAGCGCCTGCTGGGCGCGTCGCGTCTGCGCGAGCCAGTTGCCCCCCTCCCGCGAGCGCGCCGCCGCCATCGCAGCTGGCGTGGGCAGAACTTCCGTCGCGCGCGCGTCCACGAAGGGGTCCAGGAGCGGGGGCGCAAGGTGCGCCTCCCCGTCGGCGTAGGCCCGCCGCGGCAGCCCGACAAGGCTTCTAACCGTAAGGCCGAGGTAGGGTAGTTCCGCCACGACCGCTCGCGGCTCGCCCTGATAGCTGACGACGGCAGGCTGCATGGCGGGCGTCCGACCTTAGGCGGCGAGCTGCTGCGGAGCAGCAGGCATGCAGGTGCGCAACTCTTCGAGTTCATGGAGCACCTTGGTGCGGCGCTGTGCATCAGAGCGGCGCTGCCTGGTTTCCTCACGCTCCACAACGGCGTCCGCGGCCTGCTGGACGGGGTTTCCCCATTCGGCAAGCGCCCGCAGGATCTCGAGCTGCACCTCCGCGAAGCGGGCTTTGAGGAGGGCTGCGGCTGGTATTGCTGCCTCCCTCACGGCCGTCCTGGACAGCTCGTCAAACAGATCCAGGACTCGTCTCTTCACGCCTGGTCCGTAGGCGTCACCCCGGGCGACGAAACGCTCGCACGCGCTGCGGATGGGCGTGGCAATGCGCTGCACCAAATCCCTCTTGATCGCGTCCTTCAGCTCGTCGACCGCCTCGCGCCCGACCTGCCCAAGTTGCTCTACCCGATCCCGGATCAGCTTATGCTGGGCGGCGAGAACCTCCTTCTGGACGCGTGTGTCGGAACGCTGGTCCGCCCACTCGCAAATCTCGCGAACAATGTCCTCGAGGGCACGGCCATGGGCCTGGGTTCGAGTTCGAACTTGACGCAGGAGGGTTTGGCCCCAAACCGCCGCCATTGGCTCCTGGAAGCGCTGTGCGACGTCGGCTGCCAAGTCGACGCGCCGCCCGACATTGGAGACATAGGCGCCACCCCGAGTTACCGTGGCCCGCAGCGTCGCCCAGTGCAACTGCCTCAAACCCCAAAGGTAGCCGTTGACCTCCTCCTGAGCAGACGCCTGAGCCTTTGCCACCAGCTCGTCGATACGCGTTGTGGCGGTTCCCTCAAGGAACTCGCGGAAGGCTCCCTCCCTGTTGGCGAGCTCGAGGCACTTGGGCTCGAGAAATCGATCGAGCTCTTCCCGGAGCTTTACCGCCTCCTCTGCCGCCCGCATGTTCTCGGTCCAGAGAGTCTGCGTCCGGTCGAGGTAGGTAGAGGCGGTCCTCAGGATACGCGAGGCCACCTCGTCCCGCGCGGATGCCATATCGGCGCGGTGGTTGGAGGCAAGCTGCGTCAGATGCCCCTGCAACTGAGGTATGCCCGTGTCCTCCGGGTCGCGCACGAAGGGCCGGACATCCTCGTCGTCGTCGGCGGCTTTTAGGTCCCGGTACTGTGTGGCAGACACCGCGAAGACGCGCATCGATTCGAGCAGGGCCTTGCCGGCGCCGATGCGGGCGGCTCGTACCACCTCGTCTTCCGTTTCGGCGTCTGAGAGTTTGGCGAAACCAACCGCGGCTTGCGCGCGAATCCTCTCCTCCATCTCCGGGCGGAGGCGGGCAAGGATGTCCCGCTTTCGCGGGCGCTGCTCCTTCGGCAGACCCCGGTGCTCTTCCTCGGCGACCTCGTCTGTCTTCGACACGGCGATCAGGAGCGCGCAGGGGTCGCTTTCCGCATCTCCCGCGGAGAGCAGCAGTCTGTCCCAGTATCCGCTGTCCCGGATGAGTTCGACCGACGCGTCGGTGGGTCCAGAGCGGTCTACAACGAGGATTATCGCCCGTGCGCGCTCGCGGATGAACTCCGATGTTACGGCACGGTGGCGGTCGCTGGCGACACCAACACCGGGTAGGTCCACCAGGACAAGGCCGGCCTTTAGGATGTCGGAGGGCCACCCAACCTCGATTTCGGCGATTAGTGGTGCGAGGGATCCCGAGGCGTGCTCGCGGAGAAGGGCGGCGAAATTCTGGCCCACGGAAGCCTTCGAATGCAGGACCGACTTGCCACCCCGGCCTGAGGCGAGCGCGATGGCGGCACGTCGGGTCCGTACATCGTCAGCCTCAGAAAGTGAGGCAAGACCAGGAGTATCAAGCCCGAGGACCCGCCGGAACCCGGCGACCAACTCCTCCAGGCTTGCCTCTGCGAACTGATCACCCTTGACGACCTGTCGCACTTGCTGGGCGAGTTCCTCAACGCGCTTCCGGCGCTCGGCGTCGATCGTCCGGCGGTGTTCCGCGGCGTTCCCCTCCCCATCCCCGCGTGCTCTACCCTCAGCCTCGCCAGGCAGGTCGGCTGTTGGCTCGCCGGGGTCGCCAGTCTCGATAAGCGCGAGCGGGCTCTGTGCGTCTGGAGCCTCCTCCGGGCTGGCAGGCTCGACCACCCGTCCCTGGCGTCGCAACTCGGCCTCTAGGGCGAGGCGAACGCCATGCAACTGGCGCACTTCCTTGTAGCGGACGCGGAGGTAAGGCTCCTGGCTGAACCGGACCTGTGTAGCGAGGGCTGTCAGCGGGCCGATCCCGCCCGCCGGAAGGACGGTCTCGCTGCCAGCAACGAGGGCGTTGAGGAGGGTACTTTTGCCAATTGCAGCCTGTCCGAGGACGCAGACCACAATGTCCTGGTCGCGATCGAGGAAGCGTTGGAGACGCACCGCGTCGTTCTCCAGCTGCGGAACGGCCTCTCCGATGTGCTCTTGGAAGAAGGCTTTGGCTTCCTGCCACCAAGTCAGGACCGAGGTAACCTCCATTGCTACTTCCGTCATAAGCACATCTTCTGCTCTATCGTGCACGCTAGCATCAACCCTAACAAGCTATCGTGCCAGCATTTTTTTGAGACTCGATTCGCATTTCTTGATTCGTGTCGACACATTATCGATCGGAGCGCTTGGCCGCAGCTGCCGGCCACGGCATCCATGGCGCCCCTGGATCTGTCCCAGACCAGTGCTGCCTGCGTAGTCGGCGCCGAAGTGCCGACGGTGCTGGGCCCCTCGCGTTTTTTGGCGCCCGCTGCGAGCGCGAGATCTCGGTACGGATAGCGCGGGTGCAGGCGGCGGATCACCGGCCAGGGGATCCAGTCAGCCGACAGAACTTCACCCCCCAGACCAGTCCACACAGGGGCAGCGTCCCGACGTGGCGCAGCGTTGAACCGCCCCGGCTTCGCCGCAGGTCGACCGGGCTTGGCGGCACGCCAAGTCCGTCCAGCCGGGCGGCGAGGCCAAGACGATCGGCGACTGCCTGTAAGGCTTCCAAGTTGCCCTCGCGCTCACGCCGTCGAGTCAGCAGGCGCACTGCCTCGATGGCGAACAGCCCAACCTCGGCGACGATCGGCGCCGAGATGGTGAGGCTCTGGTCCTCAAGATGGGTGTTGATGGTGTAGCGCAGGCGGATAACGGCCAGCCGGTCCGCCTGCCTAGCAGTGTCTCGCACTTTCCCCCTGCTCCACGGCGTCGCCAATGGAGTCCGCTGTGGCAGCCTGACTCGTGCAAATGCCGTCTCTCGCAAGCAAGGTAGGAATGTTATAACCCCGCTCAGCGCGACCATGTCCGATGGATACTGGGCGTGGTTCAGAACGGTGCCAAAGCGCTCGTTGTACTGCTGCGCCGCAGGTCTGGCAGCGGAACCGGCGGTAGCTCTGGGCGGTGCGCTCCGGCCGCTCGGTCATCTTGGCCGAGCCGCAGGCCACACAGTCCATCTCGTTCTCCGTCGAGCCCTGAATGGAAACCTCCGTCCCTAACTGAGCTGGCAAACAGGCCGATTGCCGTAATGCCTGGCAGAACCGTGTCGGCGGCACAACCACTGGGGTTTACTGGGAAGCCGTAGGGATGCCCCTTGGAGTCGCGGGCGGTACGATTGCATCGCTTATCCACCGCCTGACTGATATTTACTGGGAGCGGGCTGGGATATTGTGGGCGAGCAGTTCGATGCACCCCTAGCGGAATCAACAGCGTAGCGAGATACCCACTGGGGTTTAGGGGTGCATACTATAAGAATTCCAAATACCTCTTTGCAATCACCACAAAATCCCAGCACGACGGCAACGCCGCGAAGAGGCAAAGTGCTAATGGCTCAGGAAGGGGGCAGGCCGGTGGGAACCGTCCATCAGCTGCTATTGGAGTTCGGTAGAGAAGGAGCATTGAAGGCCGACATCGACCGTCGTGTGGTCGAGGCGGCAGCGGGCTTTCTCGCATCCGAAGACAACGAGATCGGCTTCCTCTACTCCGGCTGGGCACAGGCGGCCCTTCCGCACCGCAGGCTTAAGGATGAGGAGCCGTGGCAGGTGGAGACCGACCGCGTCACCCTGCTCGTGCAGCCCGGTATGCGGCCTGGCAAGCCTCCTGTGAGTATCGGCGTCCCCTACGGTTCCCGTGCCCGCCTGATCCTGCTCTATCTGCAATCTGAGGCCCTACGTACCGGTTCGCGGGACATCAGTCTCGGTCGCTCCCTGCACGCTTGGTTGCGCCGCCTCGGCATTCCTATTGGCGGTCGCTCCATGCAGGATGTGCGCGACCAGGCCGAACGGATCAGCCGGTGCCGCATGTCCTTCCAGATCGTGCAGGGCAACCGCTCAGGTTTGGTGAACCAATCGATCCTCGACACCGCCATGTTCGTCGAGGACGATAGCGGGCAGCAAAGCGGCCAGTTTATTGAGACTGCCACTCTATCCCAAATGTTCTTCGATCAACTAAAGCGTCACCCAGTGCCAATTGTTGAATCTGCTGTCAAAGAGATCGCCAATAATTCCCTAGCGCTTGATGTGTATTGCTGGCTAGCGTATCGACTTCATGTCTTGAAAAGCCCGACTCCGGTTAGCTGGTCTGCTTTGAAAGAGCAGTTCGGGCAGGGCTTTGGGCGACTCGATCACTTCCGTCGCCAGTTTCGCCACACCCTCACCATGGCGCTGTCGGTGTACCCGGAAGCCAAGATAGAGGATCAGGCTCGGGGCATCCTCCTATATCCCAGTCCCGCGCCGGTTGCGCCGAAGACGCTCCGACTGGTGACGGGGCCAGTTAAGTCCAAGCGGCTACCCGCCCCCTAAACTCGAGCGATCCCACAAAATCCCAGCCTCACCGAAGCGTTCTTATTAGCTCGCTCGGCGGTTCCCGCACCGCGGCCTAATGTGGCGGCGAGGCTTTGGAGATGCCGCGCAAGAAGTGCAGGTAGGGCTAGGCCAGCCACTTGCCGATCCCCAGTGACAAGCGTGGCTGCCAAACACGGCGCCGGACATCAGTGTCGCCGTGATGGGTCGCTCCACCTCGAACTGCTCGCTCAACCACGCTACCGCGCCGAGCCACGCCGGGAACGTCAGCCAGTGGTGAACAGCTTGGTCGTGCGGACGAACAGCCAATACGCTTGGTGCGGAAGTCGATAAGCGTGCAGGGGCTGTGTCCTCCCCCACGGCACGTAAAGATCGGCAGCGGGCTGCTGCTTCGATCCACCAACGCCTTCAGTTGCTCATCCATGCCCCCCACCCTCTCCAGAGGCCGTGACCTGGGGGTGGAAGTGGCAGTGTTCGCGCCAGCAATGCTTGCGCAAATACAGCAATGTTCTCTGCCCTTTCTGGCGTGGTTCGCCTTTCAGGTAACCCGGGCATGGCCGCGTGGTCAGGATAAATGACGCGTGCATGGATGGTCGGCATGAGCCTGCCCTGCTGAGTCAGATTGACCGGGCGCTGGGTGCCTGCAGCCAATAGCCCATGGTGCTGCGGGTAAACATGGGACCGTGGCAGTGGAGCAAGAGTGTTCAATGACGATTAGGCGACGCGGCTTCGATAGCATGCCGGTGTACATGCGGTCCTGTGCACCGTCACACATGTGCGCCTGCATACCTGCGCGCCGTCACTTCACGACGCGCGGCGCATTCTCCCGGCGGAACCAGTCGTCGATTAGCTCCTCCATCAGATTTTGCACCTTCCGCCTACCCTGCCTAGCAAGGATGACGTGCATTTGGGAGAACGCCTCCTCGGAGAGAAAGAACATCACGGCTCGCTTGCCCTCGCGGTACGGCTGGCGCCGCCTTGGATCCGGATCGATGGGGTCTGCGCTCGGGACGGCAGCAGCGGGTTGCATGGGCGGCGACGGCTCTGCCACCGGCGGGTCGAATGCTGGGCGGCCATTGTCGGCCTCAACGATGTTGAACAGGTTTTTCCGGGCCATTGATTACACCTTCACGCCGTCTTTCATGCGAGCCTGCGCACTGGCGCTCCTGCGCGCCGGAGCACCTGTCTCCATGAGCACATGTGCGCCTGCGCCAATGTGCGCCTGCGTGCTTGCGGGAATGCGGAGCGCATCAAACAAGTTCTTCACCTCGGATGCGGCTTTGCTTCCCGGCTCAACCTCTTGAGCGGTCAGCCCTTTCATGAACGGGTAGCGGAAAGCCTTACGCTCTCCCCATCGCACATTGGACACCTGCATTCCCCGCTTTCGGATAGCATCCAACGTCCCAGCGATCTCCTGCCCCTGGGCCGGTACCCGGTTCAAGGCGAACATCATCGGGACGTTCGCCAGCTTGCAAACGTCAATGGTTGCATCCACTGCGTCCAGATCGACGATGCTGGGCTGAACGGGCGATAAAACGAGGTTCGCAACTTTGGCCGCCTGAGCTGCGGCCCGGTCCGCCTGCGGCGCGGTATCGACCACAACGAAGTCATAACCGGCAGATCGGGCCGCCTCGATCGCCTTCTCCAACCGCCCCGCGGCCTCGGTAGTCACGTCTGGCGGGTCCTCGCCGCGCCTGTCCATGATCTTTGCGGCCGATGCCTGGGTGTCGATATCGACCAGTAGAGTCTTCATACCGCGGCGGTGACCTTCGACGGCCAGATGGATCGCCATGGTACTTTTGCCGCTGCCGCCCTTCTGAGCAACCAATGCTAGCACGAACATGCATGCTCTCCTGTGTGCCGTCGCGCCTGTGAGCCGGAGCACATACTCACCTGCGCACATGCGTGAAGGCAAGCTCCGCGCTGCTTGCCCAACTGTGCGCAGCTATGTAGGCGAGAATGAGCGTAGGTAGCAATGAGTGAATGCGGCCCGGTGCGCAGTCGCGCCGGCACACATGTGCGCCGGCGGGCATGAGCCCATGCCAGGGGCGCTGGCCTGCTGCTGGTCGGCGACGTGGACCAGCTGCCCTCGGTCGGGCCAGGCCAGGTGCTGGCCGATATTATCAGCTCCGACGCGGTCCCGGTGGTGCGCCTGACCGAGGTGTTCCGCCAGGCGGCCGGGAGCCGGATCGTCACCAACGCCCACCTCATCAACCTCGGCAAGATTCTGGACCTCAGCCGCAGGAGGGTTCGGACTTCTACTTCGTCGAGGCGGCCTACCCGGAGACCGGGCTGGAGAAGCTCCTGGCCATGGTCCGCGAACGCATACCCTACCGCTTTGGGCTCGACCCGGTCCGCGATGTCCAGGTGCTCTGCCCAATGAACCGCGGCGGGCTCGGGGCGCGGTCGCTGAACATCGAGCTGCAGAAGGCGCTGAACCCGCCGGGCGAGGTCTAGGTCGAGCGCTTCGGCTGGACCTTCTGTCCCGGCGACAAGGTCATGCAGGTGACCAACGACCACCCGCGCGAGATCTACAACGGCGACCTCGGCATCGTCCGCCGGATCGACTTGAAGGAGGGCGAGCTGGTGGTGCTGGTGGGCCAGAAGAAGGCCCTATCGATCGCCGTCCGCGGCCAGTAGACCCACCGACGCTGGTCGAAGTTGAAGGATTGGCTCAGGGATTGACCGAGATATAACCAGTCAGTCTCGGTCTTTGCCGCACTCCGGGGGCGGGCAGGGCGTCCTCGCTCCCCCCGCCGCCGCCCGCGAACGGCTTCGTCCACGATAGCCCTGCTATCTGGCGGCAGCAGGCCTACTGGCCGCCCCCATCTAACACGCGATCCTCCGCCTTCTCGCGTGTTCCAAATGGGTGCCTGATTCTCGGCAGGGCCGGCCCAAGTCGCTGAAGAAGGCCAACTTTCCAAAATTAGGGCAAGCCCTGCCTCCCTTGTGGTAAGCGGGACTTATCACAAGTCATTTGACCACTCTGCCCGTCAGGCGGGGCATTCGGAGGCCCGCCGGTAAATGCCGGCATTCCCATCCTGACCAACCTGAAGCATGAGAAGTACGCCGCCGCTCGTGCCCGTGGCGCCACTGGCGCCGAGGCGGTGTGTGCCGCCGGCTACGCGGCGAAGAACGCCTCGAACACCGCTTACACGATCGGGTATCGCTCCGGCGTCAAAGCATGCATCGCCGAACTGAAGGTCAACATCGAAGCCAAGGTCAATGCCGAGGTCGCGGCTGCCGCCGCCGCCGCCGCGGAGATCGTGCAGCCCGTGGTCGCCACCTGAGATTGGGTTCTCAGCGAAATGATCGAGGCTGTGGCCGACGCCAAGGTGGCTAAGAACTACACCGCGCGCATCCGCGCGGCCGAGTTGATCGGCGAGGAGATCGGCATGTTCGTCGAGCGGACCACGGAAGTCCGCTCCCCGCTCGATGACCTGACGGCGAAGCAGACGCTCGCACTGCTGCGCACCAATGAGGCGGTTGAGGCAGGGTGAACCGCCCCGGCTTCCCTGGAGGCTTCAACTCTTGAGAGGATGGAGCCATGAGGACGAAGAAGACGGTGGCGAGCTACTCGCCGGAGGTGCGGGAGCGGGCGGTCCGGCTGGTGCTGGACGGCGCTGGGGAGCACCCGACGCAGTGGGCTGCGATCAGCTCGGTCGCGGCGAAGATCGGCTGTACGACGGAGACGCTCCGGGATTGGGTGCGCCAAGCCGAGCGTGACGCGGGGCAGCGGCCGGGACCGATGAGCGCCGAGCGGGAACGGATCAGGGCTTTGGAGCGGGAGAACCGCGAGCTGCGCCAGGCCAATGAAATCCTACGGAAGGCGTCGGCGTATTTCGCGCAGGCGGAGCTCGACCGCCGGTCCAAGACGTGATCGCGTTCATCGACGATCACTGGGGTGAGTACGGGGTCGAGCCGATCTGCGAGGTGCTGCCGATCGCCCCGTCCACCGACCACGCGCGCGTCGCGGAGCGACATTGTCCAGAGCGGGCAAGCCCCCGACGTCGCCGCGATGAGGTCCTCCGCGCAGAGATCCGTCGCGTACATGAGGCGAACTTCGGGGTCTACGACGCCCGGAAGGTCTGGCGTCAGCTCGGCCGCGAGGGGGTGGCGGTCGCCCGCTGCACGGTGGAGCGGCTGATGCGGACCATGGGCCTAGGTGGCGTCGTGCGTGGGGAGGAGACGCGGGCCACGGTCTGGAACCCCGCGACGCCGTGCCCGACCGACCGGGTGAACCGCCAGTTCAGGGCACCGGCGCCGAATGTGTTGTGGGTCTCGGATTTCACCTACGTCGCGACGTGGCAGGGCTTCGTCTACGCCGCTTTCATCATCGACGTCTTCGCGCGTCGTATCGTCGGCTGGCGGGTGTCGCGCACGGCGCAAACAGGCTTCGTCCTTGATGCTCTGGAGCAGGCCCTGCACGACCGACGTCCGGCGAAGGGCAGGCTGACATGCCTTAGCGACAAGGGGTCGCAGTACGTCAGCATTCGCTACACGGAGCGCCTCCTCGTGGCCGGGATCGAGCCGTCGGTCGGGAGCGTCGGCGACTCCTATGACAACGCCCTCGCCGAGAGTGTCATCGGGTTGTTCAAGACGGAGGTAATCCGCCGTCGCGGACCTTGGCGCTCCCTCGAAGTTGTGGAGTTCGCCACCCTCGAGTGGGTTGCCTGGTTCAACGCCCAACGCCTCCTCGAGCCGATCGGGAACGTCCCTCCGGGAGTGTCAGGAATTCTGTGTAGGGCCGCGATGATCAGGTGATGGCAAAGCGGTCCTCGAAGAGGATGGCGAACTGAGCCTTGGCTGCGGTCCACTCCCTCTGCGGCATCTTCCATTCCTTGGTGGTGAGCCACAAGACCAGGAACAGCAGCTTCAGCACGGCCTCGTCGGTTGGGAAGTGGCCCCGGGCGCGAACGGCGCGCCGTAGCTTGGCATGCAGGGCTTCGATGGAATTCGTGGTGTAGATGATCCGGCGCACATCGGCAGGAAAGGCATAGAACGGGATCACCTCCGCCCAGTGCCGGCGCCAGGTCTGACCGATGACGGGGTATTTGCGGCCCCATTGGCCCTCATCGAACGCCTCGAGGGTAGCCTGGCCGGCGTCGGCGTTGCGCGCCCGGTAGACCTCTCGCAGAGCCGCGGCGACAGCGCGGCGGTCCTTGTAGGAGACATAGTCCAGCGAGGTGCGCAGCAGGTGAACAATGCAGGCCTGCACCTGGGTTCGCGGGAAGACGGCGGCGATCGCCTCCGGAAAGTCCTTCAACCCGTCGACGACGGCGATAAGGATATCTTCGATGCCGCGGTCCCTGAGCTCGTTCATGACGCGCAGCCAGAACTTGGCGCCCTCGGTCTGCTCGATCCAGAGCCCCAGCACCTCCTTGGTGCCGTCCGGGCGGACGCCAAGGGCGACATAGACGGCCTTGTTTCGAACGGTGCCCTCGTCGCGGACCTTGACCCGAAGGGCGTCGAGGAAGACCAGCGGGTACAATGCCTCGAGCGGTCGGTCCTGCCATTCGGCGACCTCGTCGAGGACGGCGTCGGTGACCGCGCTGACCAGGTCGGGCGAGACCTCGATGCCGTACAGCTCGCGCAGGTGCCCCTGGATCTCGCGGGTGCTCATGCCGCGCGCGTACATCGACACGATCTTGTCGTCGAAGCCGGGAAAGCGGCGCTGATACTTGGCAATCAGCTGCGGGTCGAAGGTCGAGAGCCGGTCCCTTGGCACCTGCAGGTCCAGCCGGCCGGTGCCGGTCAGCACCGTCTTGCTGCCGTAGCCGTTGCGGCTGTTGGCCCGGCCATCCGGCTCGCCACCCTCGAGGTGGTGGTCCAACTCGGCGTTCAGGGTTCGTTCGGCGAGCGCCTTCTTGAGCCCGTCCAGCAGCCCGCCGTCGGCCAGGGCGGCCCGGGCGTCAGACCCGGCCAGCAGCTGGTCCAGCAACTCATCCGGGATGTGGGGTTGTTTGCGTCTCGGCATGCGATGGCTCCCTCAGCAGCATCGTACGGCCCGAAACACGGAAATTCCGACACTCCCGTGCGTGATCACCTCGGCGTCGAGACCCAGCGTCAGTGGTCGGACAAGGCGATCGCTCGCACCACGCCCTGCCTGCTCGGCCTGTTCTCCATCGTGACCCTGCTTGCCACCCGCCTCAGCTGCCACGCCAATCTGCAGGTCTCAGCGGCCGCTTGGTACCGCAAGCAGCGGCCCACCTTCGCTGACACGCTCGCCGCAGTCCGGCAGCAGCTCTGGCGCGAGCAGGGTTTTCTGACCTCCCGGCACGCCTCTAAGCCGGCAAAACTCCGACCCGCTCTCCGCGACGGCATTGTCCACGCGCTCTGCTATGCGGCGTGAATGGCCAAACTCGAGGTAAGGCGTTCGTTGAATTGCGCGAGCATCGTCGCGCCACGGCGGAGCGGATCGATGGCCTGGAGCGACAGATCGTCGCGCACGCCCGGCACGACGACACGGCTCGGCGCCTGGCCACGATCCCTGGCATCGGGCCGATCACCGCCTCGCTGACCGCGGCTACGGTCGGGGACGGCATCGGGGACTTCAAGAGCGCACGGCATTTCGCGGCCTGGCTGGGGCTGGTGCCGCGCCAGCACTCGAGCGGTGGCAGAACCCGCCTTGGCCGGATCACAAAAACCGGTAACCGGGCGATCCGGACGTTGCTGGTGCTCGGCGCCACCTCAATGGTGTACCGCGCCGGGCAGTGGAACAGCGCCGCGGGGGCGTGGGTGCGAGGGCTGCTGGAGCGGCGTCCTGTTCGGCACGTGACGGTGGCCCTGGCCAACAAGATGGCACGCATCGCCTGGGCGGTGATGGCGCGCAACGAGGTCTACCGCGCGAAGGGCGGCGTCGCGCCGGCTGCGGCAACGGCGTGACGCGCGGGCGCGCATGGTAGGCCGCGGGCGCAAGCCCGCGCGATCCGGCGGCAAGCGCTGAACGGCGTGATGGGAAGGACTGCAGGTCGAGCAGTTTCAGGCAAAGGCCGATCAGAGTCGTGTGCCTCGAGCACGCCAAACAGCTTGGCGCCTGACACGCATGCGCACACCCATAATGGCCAGCGGCAGGTGCCGCGCAGTAGGCCGGACATAAGGGCGCGGCTGACCGGACTTCCCACGCACGCCAGCTACCGCTTGACGCAGGGCCGAGTTCCAAGTGAACGCGCGCCGGACGGGGGGCCTGCAAAGCAGCACTCCGGATCGCGGCCGACAGGCTGGGGCTGCGCGTTCCGCCGGACATCTTCGCGCGCTCCTCCGCCGTGGCGGCGGACGTTCACGCACGCCCATGCTGAGCGGGGACGATGCCAGGAGAAGTCTCGCTCAAGTCCAAGCGCGCCAGAAGGCAGGATGCACATCGGATGCGCGCAGCAATAGACGGTCGCCGGTCGTGACGTCGTCACTCCCGCTTCCGGGCAACGGTGTCGTCGGGGGGTGAGGAGGGAGATAAGCGTTGCACCCCCCAGGCCGTCCACATAAGACTCTGAGGCGCCGGTCCCGTCACCCCAGACCGCAGCCATCGGGTGCCGGTGCTGCGCCTCGACGACCGCAGCGCGACCGGCGGTGGCGCCCTCACCACCGGTATGGACCAGGGCATCCACCCCACACGGCTCAAGCGCCTCGGCCGCCACCGCAGCTACGCTGTGCTCGACGAATACCTGAAGCACGGTGACGCCTTCGAGGAGCACCCCCCCCTTCGCCGAGGTGCTGTGATCCCGCCAGGCTGGGGCACCGTCATGCCCGTGGTCATGTTACTAGGGGCGGCCAAGCCCTAGCGGCGCCGCTAAACATACTCATTCATTCGACTGCGATACGCTATGCCACTTGTCCGAGCGTTGCACTCGCCTGCATGGCGATGCCGCCATCCGGGCCCACCGCCCAGACCTCGGCGCCCTCGGCGGTCGGCCGGCCGATCACGGTGAAGGGCGCGGTGTC
>NZ_FMZX01000042.1 GCF_900101615.1 Belnapia rosea
GTGCTCGCGCGTCTGCGGCATCGGGCCGTCGGCGGCCGACACCACCAGGATCGCGCCGTCCATCTGCGCCGCGCCGGTGATCATGTTCTTCACGTAGTCGGCGTGGCCAGGGCAGTCCACATGCGCGTAGTGCCGGTTCGCCGTCTCGTACTCGACATGCGCCGTCGAGATCGTGATGCCACGAGCCCGCTCCTCCGGCGCCTTGTCGATCTGGTCATACGCCGTGAACGTCGCCCCGCCCGTCTCCGCCAGAACCTTGGTGATCGCCGCCGTCAGCGACGTCTTGCCATGATCCACATGCCCGATCGTGCCAATGTTGCAGTGCGGCTTGTTCCGCTCAAACTTCGCCTTCGCCATCGTCGTCGTTCCTCGATCGGGGCCGGATTACCAGCGGTAATGGCTGAAGGCTTTGTTCGCCTCTGCCATCCGGTGCGTGTCCTCGCGCTTCTTGACAGCCGTGCCGCGGTTGTTCGCCGCGTCCAACAGCTCGCCAGAAAGGCGCTCTTCCATAGTATTCTCGCCGCGCTTGCGCGCAGACTCGATCAGCCACCGGATCGCCAGCGCCTGGCGGCGCTCCGGCCGAACCTCGACGGGCACCTGGTAGGTGGCGCCACCGACGCGGCGGCTGCGCACCTCGACAGCCGGCTTCACGTTGTCCATCGCATCATGGAACAGACGCAGCGGGTCGCCACTCGGACCGACGCGGCGCTTCAGCGTATCCATGGCGGCGTAGACGATACGCTCGGCAGTGCTCTTCTTGCCGTCATACATCAGCACGTTCATGAAACGGCTGAGCACGAGATCCCCGAATTTCGGGTCCGGCAAAACTTCGCGCTTCTGCGCGCTGTGACGGCGAGACATTCCTGCCCCTCTCCTACTTCGGCCGCTTCGCGCCGTACAGCGACCGGCGCTGACGACGCTTCGGCAGGCCCTGCGTATCGAGCACGCCGCGGAGGATGTGATAGCGAACGCCCGGCAAGTCCTTCACGCGGCCGCCCCGGATGAGCACCACGGAATGTTCCTGCAGGTTGTGACCTTCGCCCGGGATGTAGCTCACCACCTCGTAGCCATTGGTCAGGCGCACCTTGGCCACCTTACGAAGCGCCGAGTTCGGCTTCTTCGGCGTGGTGGTATAGACGCGCGTGCAAACGCCACGCTTCTGCGGGCAGCCCTGCAGCGCCGGAACCTTGTTCCGCTTCGCGTTCGGCTCGCGCCCCTGGGCGATGAGCTGGTTGATCGTCGGCATGACGCCCCTTCGTGTACCGTCCGTCGGCCCCGCAGCCACGCAAAGCCAGAATGCCCGCACGGGCTGAGCAGGTTGCTCGCCGGCGGGCGCCCTGACCGGCACCCGGCCTGAGCAACCTTAAAGGTCGCGGTGCCGGACGCGCAGCGTTGTGGACCAAAGTCTTGGCCGTCCGGCGCCACAGCGCCCGGCCTTGCCAAGGGCGGGCTACCTACGCGGTGCGGGGGGATGAGTCAAGCGAAGCAACCCGCGGCGAATGAAAAAGCGGGCGCAAAAAACAAGGGCCGGGTCCCTCGCGGAACCCGGCCCCTTCTGGAACATGCGCCTTTTACTCGGCTGCCTGGCGCCCTGTGGGCTCCGGCAGGGCTGGCTGGGCCGTGGGCAGGCGCCCACGGTCCCGCTGAGCCGCCAGGGCCCTCAGGCGGTTCATGACGGAGCCCGTGCCGGCCGGGATGAGGCGGCCGACGATGACGTTCTCCTTCAGACCAGCCAGGACATCGACCTTGCCGGCCGTTGCCGCCTCGGTCAGCACCCGCGTCGTCTCCTGGAAGGAGGCGGCGGAGATGAAGCTGGTGGTCTGCAGCGAGGCCTTGGTGATGCCCTGCAGCACCGGCTCGGCCCGGGCGGGCCGCTCCTTGGCTTGCAGGCGCTTCTCGTTCTCCTGCTCGAACTCGATCCGGTCCACCTGCTCGCCGACCAGATAGGTCGTGTCACCGGGCTCGAGGATCTCGACCTTCTGCAGCATCTGGCGAACGATGACCTCGATGTGCTTGTCGTTGATCTTCACGCCCTGGAGTCGATAGACGTCCTGGATCTCATTCACCAGGTAGTTCGCCAGCGCCTCGACACCCAGCACGCGCAGGATGTCATGCGGCACGCGGGGACCGTCGACGAGCGGGTCGCCGGCCTTCACGTAGTCGCCCTCCTGCACCGAGACGTGCTTGCCCTTCGGCACCAGGTACTCACGGGGCACCGGGGCCTCGTCGCCCTGCTGCTCAGGCACCACCACGATGCGGCGCTTGGCCTTGTAATCCTTGCCGAATTCCACGCGGCCATCGATCTCGGAGATGATCGCATGGTCCTTGGGCCGGCGGGCCTCGAAGAGCTCGGCGACACGCGGCAGACCGCCGGTGATGTCGCGGGTCTTCGAGGATTCGCGCGGCAGCCGGGCCAGCACGTCGCCTGCCTTCACCACGCCGGCATTCTCGACGTTCAGCACCGAGGCCGGCTGCAGGAAGTACTGCTGCGTCTGCCCGTCCTCCGAGCGCAGCAGCAGCCGCGGCCGGAGGTTGGCATTGCGGGCCTTGTCCACCGGCTCGCGCACCACCTTGGAGCTGAGGCCGGTGACCGGGTCCGTCTCCTCGTAGAGGGTCACGCCCTCGATGAGGTCGGCGAATTCCAGCGTGCCCGCCCGCTCGGTGATGATCGGCAGGGTGAAGGGGTCCCATTCGGCCAGCTTCTGGCCGCGGGAGACCGTCGCACCCTCGTCGACCAGCAGCCGGGCGCCGTAAGGCACGCGGTAGCGCGCCCGCTCGCGGCCAGCCATGTCGCTGAGCACGATCTCGCAGTTCCGGCTCATCACCACCGGCGCGCCGGCGCTGTTCGCCACCACGTTCCGGTTGGCGATCTTGACCGTGCCGTCATTGGTGGCTTCCACCGCCGACTGCTCGGCCCCGCGCTGCGCCGCGCCACCGATATGGAAGGTGCGCATGGTCAGCTGGGTGCCCGGCTCGCCGATCGACTGCGCGGCGATGACGCCCACCGCCTCGCCGACATTCACCGGCGTGCCGCGGGCCAGGTCACGGCCGTAGCAATGGCCGCAGACGCCGACACCGGCATCGCAGGTCAGGACGGAGCGGATATACATCTCCTCCACGCCCGCCGCCTCGATACGCTCGGCATCCGGCTCCTCGATCACCGTGTTCCGGGCAGCCAGCACCTCGCCGGTCGCCGGGTCGACGACGTCCCGCTGGGTGAAGCGGCCGAGGATCCGCTCGGAGAGCGAGGAGATGACCTCGCCGCCATCCATCACGGGCCGCACGGTGATGCCACGCTCGGTGCCGCAATCATTCATGACGATGATGCAGTCCTGCGCCACATCCACCAGACGGCGGGTGAGGTAGCCGGAGTTGGCGGTCTTCAGCGCCGTATCCGCGAGGCCCTTCCGGGCGCCGTGAGTGGAGTTGAAGTACTCGAGGACCGTCAGCCCCTCCTTGAAGTTGGAGATGATCGGCTGCTCGATGATCTCGCCCGACGGCTTCGCCATCAGGCCGCGCATGCCGGCCAGCTGGCGCATCTGCGCCGGCGAGCCGCGCGCACCGGAATGCGACATCATCCAGACGCTGTTGGTCGGCCGGCCGACCTCCTGGCGGGAGATCTCCTTCATCATGGCCTGGGCCACTTCCTCGGTGCAGCGCGACCAGGCGTCGACCACCTTGTTGTAGCGCTCGCCCGCGGTGATGAGGCCGTCGAGATACTGCTGCTCGAACTCCTTCACCTCGGCCTTGGTCTTGCCGATCATCTCCGGCTTGCTGGCCGGGATCATCATGTCGTCCTTGCCGAAGGAGATGCCGGCCTTCGCCGCCTGGCGGAAGCCGATGCCCATCAGCCGGTCGGCGAAGATCACGCTCTCCTTCTGGCCGCAATGCCGGTACACGGCATCGATGACGTCGGAGATCGACTTCTTCGTCAGCTGACGATTGATGAGGCTGAAGGGCAGCTGCGGGTGCAGCGGCAGCAGCTGGCCCATCATGACGCGACCCGGCGTCGTCACCACCCGCTCCATGACCACCTTGCCGTCGCGGTCCATCGTCTGGCGCCGCATGCGGATTTTGGTGTGGAGCTGGATGGCGCCAGCGGCCAGGGCCTGCTCAATCTCGCCCATGGAGGAGAAGGCCGGAGCCTCCTTCTCGTCGGCGACGCGGAATTCCGGCGTCTCCAGGCTGAGATAGTAGAGGCCGAGGACGATGTCCTGGCTCGGCACGATGATCGGCTTGCCGTTGGCCGGGCTGAGGATGTTGTTGGTCGACATCATCAGCACGCGCGCTTCCAGCTGGGCCTCGAGGCTCAGGGGGACGTGCACGGCCATCTGGTCGCCGTCGAAGTCCGCGTTGAAGGCGGTGCAGACCAGCGGGTGCAGCTGGATCGCCTTGCCCTCGACGAGGACCGGCTCGAAGGCCTGGATGCCGAGGCGGTGCAGCGTGGGCGCCCGGTTCAGCATGACCGGGTGCTCGCGGATGACCTCCTCGAGGATGTCCCACACCTCGGGACGCTCCTTCTCCACCATCCGCTTGGCGGCCTTGATGGTGGTGGCGTGGCCGTACTTCTCGAGCTTCGAGTAGATGAAGGGCTTGAACAGCTCGAGCGCCATCTTCTTCGGCAGCCCGCACTGGTGCAGCTTCATCTCCGGCCCGACCACGATGACCGAGCGGCCCGAATAGTCGACGCGCTTGCCGAGCAGGTTCTGCCGGAACCGGCCCTGCTTGCCCTTCAGCATGTCGCTGAGCGACTTCAGCGGGCGCTTGTTGGCGCCCGTGATGGCGCGGCCGCGGCGGCCGTTGTCGAACAGCGCGTCCACCGCCTCCTGCAGCATGCGCTTCTCGTTCCGGACGATGATGTCCGGGGCGCGCAGCTCGATCAGGCGCTTCAGCCGGTTGTTCCGGTTGATGACGCGGCGATAGAGGTCATTCAGGTCGGAGGTCGCGAAGCGGCCGCCGTCGAGCGGCACCAGCGGGCGCAGCTCGGGCGGGATCACCGGCACGACGCCGAGGATCATCCAGTCCGGACGCGCGCCCGATTCGGCGAAGGCCTCGATCAGCTTCAGGCGCTTCACCAACTTCTTGCGCTTCGCCTCGGAGGTGGTCTCCTTCAGCTCGGCGCGCAGCCGGGTCGCTTCCTTGTCGCAATCGATGCCCGAGAGCATCTGCTTCACCGCCTCGGCACCGATGCCGACAGTGAAGGCATCGTCGCCGAACTCGTCCACCTTCGTCTGGTACTGGTCCTCGGTCAGAAGCTGGTGCAGCTTCAGATCGGTGAGGCCCGGCTCAAGGACGACATAGGACTCGAAGTAGAGAACCTTCTCCAGCTCCTTCAGCGACATGTCGACCATCAGGCCGACGCGGCTGGGCAGCGACTTCATGAACCAGATATGCGCAACGGGGCTGGCCAGCTCGATATGGCCCATGCGCTCGCGCCGGACCTTGGCCAGCGTCACCTCGACGCCGCACTTCTCGCAGATGATGCCGCGGAACTTCATCCGCTTGTACTTGCCGCAAAGGCACTCGTAGTCCTTGATCGGGCCGAAGATGCGGGCGCAGAACAGCCCGTCCCGCTCCGGCTTGAAGGTGCGGTAGTTGATCGTCTCCGGCTTCTTGATCTCGCCATAGGACCAGGAGCGGATCTGCTCCGGGGAGGCGATCGAGATCTTGATCTGGTCGAAGGTCATTGCCTGGCCGGTCTGGCCCAGGATCTTCATCAGCTCGTTCATGCGGCCTTCCTTGTGGTCCAGCCCGCCGCCCCGCACGGGTCGGGGCGGCTGTGTAGGAAAGATATGGGCGGCAGCCTCAGCTGCCGCGAGTCTCCAGGTCGACGTTCAGGCCGAGAGACTTCAGCTCCTTCACCAGGACGTTGAAGCTCTCGGGGATGCCGGCCTCGAAATTGTCCTGGTCGCGGACGATCGCCTCGTAGACCTTGGTGCGGCCGGAGACGTCGTCCGACTTCACCGTCAGCATCTCCTGCAGCGTGTAGGCGGCGCCATAGGCTTCCAGCGCCCAGACCTCCATCTCGCCGAAGCGCTGTCCACCGAACTGCGCCTTGCCGCCCAGCGGCTGCTGGGTGACGAGCGAGTAGGGGCCGATGGAGCGGGCGTGGATCTTGTCGTCGACCAGATGGTGCAGCTTCAGCATGTAGATGATGCCGACCGTCACCTTGCGCTCGAAGATCTCGCCGGTCCGGCCGTCGGTCAGCCAGACCTGGCCGGAGCTGTCGAGCCCGGCCCGGTCCAGCATGCCCTCGATATCGGCCATGCGGGCGCCGTCGAAGACGGGCGTCGCAATGGGGATGCCCTTCTTCAGGTTATCGCAGAGCTCGATCAGCTGGTCGTCGCTCATCGGAGCGATGTCCCGATCGAAGACCTCGTCGCCATAGGTCGCACGGAGATGGGCCATCAGCTCATCCCGCATCGCCCCGCTGCGACGATACTCCTCGACCAGATCGCCGACCTGCCGGCCGAGATTGGCGCAGGCCCAGCCGAGATGGGTCTCGAGGATCTGCCCCACGTTCATCCGCGACGGCACGCCGAGCGGGTTCAGCACGAGGTCGGCGGTGGTGCCGTCCTCGAGGAAGGGCATGTCCTCCACGGGGACGACCCGCGAGACCACACCCTTGTTGCCATGCCGGCCGGCCATCTTGTCGCCCGGCTGCAGCTTCCGCTTCACCGCGACGAAGACCTTGACCATCTTCATCACGCCGGGCGGCAGCTCGTCGCCGCGCTGCAGCTTCTCGACCTTGCTTTCGAAACGCTTCTGCAGGCGCTCGACGGCAGCGTCGAACTCGCGCTTCAGCGCCTCGATCTCGGCCATGGCCGCGTCGTCCTGCACGCCGATCTGGCGCCAGGTGGCCTTGGCGAACTGGTCCAGCACCTCATCGGTGATGACCGTGCCCGCCTTCACGCCGCGGAAACCGCCCGAGGCCTTCTTGTTCAGCAGCCGCTCGCGCAGCCGGCTGTGGAAGGACCGCTCCTGGATGGCCTTCTCGTCGTCGCGGTCCTTGGCCAGCCGCTCGATCTCGGCGCGCTCGATCGCCATCGCGCGCTCGTCCTTGTCCACGCCGCGGCGGGAGAAGACGCGAACATCGACGATGGTGCCGGCCACGCCCGGCGGCAGCCGGAGCGAGGTGTCGCGCACGTCGGAGGCCTTCTCGCCGAAGATGGCGCGGAGCAGCTTCTCCTCCGGCGTCATCGGGCTCTCGCCCTTCGGCGTCACCTTGCCGACCAGGATGTCGCCCGGCTGGACCTCGGCGCCGATATAGACGATGCCGGCCTCGTCGAGGTTGCGGAGCGCCTCCTCACCCACGTTCGGGATGTCGCGGGTGATCTCCTCCTGGCCCAGCTTGGTGTCGCGGGCCATGACCTCGAATTCCTCGATATGGATCGAGGTGAAGACGTCGTCCTTGGCGATCCGCTCGCTGATGAGGATGGAGTCCTCGAAGTTGTAGCCGTTCCAGGGCATGAAGGCGACGAGGACGTTCCGCCCCAGCGCCAGCTCGCCCAGCTCCGTGCTCGGCCCGTCGGCGATGATCTCGCCGGCGCGCACGCCATCCCCCACCTTCACCAGCGGACGCTGGTTGATGCAGGTGGACTGGTTGGAGCGCTGGAACTTGCGCAGCCGGTAGATGTCGACGCCACGGGTGGTGCCGTCATCGCCCGTCGCGCGCACCACGATGCGGGCGCCGTCGATGCTGTCCACCACGCCGTCGCGGCGGGCGACGATGGTCGCGCCGGAGTCCCGGGCGACCGCCGCCTCCATGCCGGTGCCGACCAGCGGCGCATCGGCGCGAACCAGCGGCACCGCCTGGCGCTGCATGTTCGAGCCCATGAGCGCGCGGTTGGCGTCGTCATTCTCGAGGAACGGGATGAGCGCCGCGGCGACCGAGACGAGCTGCTTCGGCGAGACGTCGATGGCGGTGACCTCTTCCGGCTTCACCAGCCGGAAGTCGCCACCCTGGCGCACGCTCACCAGCTCCGACTTGAACTCGCCGGTCTCGGCATCGACCTCGGCATCGGCCTGGGCGACCACCAGCCGCTCCTCCTCCATGGCGGAGAGGTAGCGCGGCTCGCCGACGATCTTGCCGTCCCGCACAAGGCGGTAGGGCGTCTCGATGAAGCCGTACTTGTTCACCTTGGCGAAGGTGGCAAGGCTGTTGATCAGGCCGATATTCGGGCCTTCCGGCGTCTCGATCGGGCAGATGCGGCCGTAATGCGTCGGGTGCACGTCGCGCACCTCGAAGCCGGCACGCTCACGGGTCAGGCCGCCCGGGCCAAGCGCCGAGAGGCGGCGCTTATGCGTCACCTCGGAGAGCGGGTTGGTCTGGTCCATGAACTGGGACAGCTGCGAGGAGCCGAAGAACTCCCGCACCGCCGCCGCCGCCGGCTTCGCGTTGATCAGGTCATGCGGCATGACGGTGTCGATATCGACCGACCCCATGCGCTCCTTGATCGCGCGCTCCATGCGGAGCAGGCCGACGCGGTACTGGTTCTCCATCAGCTCGCCGACCGAGCGCACGCGGCGGTTGCCGAGATTGTCGATGTCGTCGATCTGGCCGCGGCCGTCCTTCAGCTCCAGCAGGACTCGGAGGGTGGCGATGATGTCCTGCTTGCGGAGCGTACGGGTGGTGTCCGGCACCTCCTCGGCGGAGAAGCCGAGGCGCATGTTCATCTTCACCCGGCCGACCGAGGAGAGGTCGTAACGCTCACCGTCGAAGAACAAGCCACGGAACAGCGTCTCGGCGGTCTCAGGCGTCGGCGGCTCGCCCGGGCGCATGACCCGGTAGATGTCCATCAGCGCTTCGTCGCGGTTGGCGTTCTTGTCCACCACCAGCGTGTTGCGCATCCAGGGTCCGACGGCCTGGTCGATGGCGAGCGTCGGCAGCCGGTCGAGGCCGGCGGCCTCGATCGCCGCCAGCTTCGGCTCGGTCAGCTCCTCACCCGCCTCGGCCCAGATCTCGCCGGTATTCATGTCGACGAGATCCTCGGCGACGAACCGGCCGAGCAGGTCGGCGCGGCCGACCAGCACCTCGGTCGTGCCGCCCTCGGCGATCTTGCGGGCGGCGCGCGGCGTCAGCTTCGCGTCCTTCTCCGCGACCACCTGGCCGGTCTTGGCGTCGATCAGCGGCTCCTGCAGCTTCACGCCGCGGAAAGCCTCCGGGTCGAAGGGGCGCGACCAGCCCTGGGCGCTGCGGGTGAAGGCGACCTGGCCATAGAATTCGCCCAGGATCTCCTCGGCATCCATGCCGCGGATCTCGTTCGGCTCCAGGCTGGAGCCCTTCTCGGCGCGCAGGGCTTCGGTCCGCGCCGAATCGAGCGCGAGCAGCAGGGTGCTGGCCGGCAGCTTCCGCTTGCGGTCGATGCGGACGTAGCAGATGTCCTTCGCGTCGAACTCGAAGTCGAGCCAGGAGCCGCGATAGGGGATGACGCGCGCGGCGAAGAGGTACTTGCCGCTGCTATGCGTCTTGCCCTTGTCGTGGTCGAAGAAGACGCCCGGGCTGCGGTGCATCTGGGAGACGATGACGCGCTCGGTACCGTTGATGATGAAGGTGCCGTTATCCGTCATGAGCGGCATGTCGCCCATGTAGACATCCTGCTCCTTGATATCGCGGACGGAACGAGAGCCCGTGTCCTCATCCACGTCCCAGACGATCAGGCGCAGGCGTACCTTCAGCGGCGCGGCAAAGGTCAGCCCGCGCTGGATGCACTCCTCGACGTCGTATTTGGGCTCTTCGAGCTCGTACTGTACGAATTCCAGCCGGCCACGGCCGGCGAAGTCATCGATCGGGAAAACCGATTTAAAAACTTCCTGCAACCCGGTATGGGTGCGCGCGTCAGGGTTGACCTCCATCTGCAGGAAGGCCTCGTAGGAGGCCCGCTGCACATCGATGAGGTTCGGCATCGGCGCCACTTCCGGCAGCCGGCCGAAGCTCTTGCGGATGCGCTTGCGCCCGGTGAACGACTTGGTGATAGCGTTCATGCCTGTCCCGTATCCCTCTCGCTCGGGCCACCGCCCGTCGCGTGCCGTGTACATGCCCGCCTGCCGCACTGCCCCGCCGCGCCCGCCGGGGAGAAACGGCAGCACGGGCGGCAACCCTGAGGGTTCCCGCCCGTACCTACTCTAGTCTGGCCCTGGTTCCGGCGACGGACGGCCGGAACCAGGATTGCAGTCGTGGCGACCTTACTTAACCTCGACGGTCGCCCCGTTATCTTCCAGCACCTTCTTGATCTTGGCAGCTTCGTCCTTCGACGCGGCTTCCTTCACCACCTTCGGCGCGCCCTCGACCAGATCCTTGGCCTCCTTCAGGCCGAGACCGGTAATGGTGCGGATCTCCTTGATGATGTTGATCTTCTTGTCACCGGCCGAAGCCAGAGTGACGGTGAACTCGGTCTGCTCTTCGGCCGGAGCCGCGGCAGCACCGCCACCAGCGGCAGGCGCAGCCGCCATCGCGACCGGAGCCGCGGCGGAGACGCCCCACTTCTCCTCCAGCATCTTGGAGAGCTCAGCGGCCTCCAGGACGGTCAGGCTGGAGAGCTCATCGACCAGCTTTGCGAGATCGGCCATGTCTGTGTACCCTTTGATCTAATGGCTTGGCTTGCCGTTTGCAACACCCCCACCTGCGGCAGGGGCCTATCCCATGGTCAGGCGGCTTCCGCCTCACCCTCGGCATCCTTCTTGGCGAAGGCGCTGAACACCCGTGCCAGCTGCGAACCGGGGGCCTGAAGCACCCCGGCGATGCGCGTTGCCGGGGTCTGGATCAGACCCAGCAGCTGCGCCCGCAACGTCTCGAGCGAAGGCAGCTCGGACAGGGCCTTGATCCCATCGGGGTTCAAGGCCTGGGTCCCGAGTGCCCCGCCCAGGATCACGAACTTGTCGTTACCCCTGGCGAACTCCACGGCCGTCTTCGCCACCGCCACCGGGTCCGTCGACCACGCAAGCGCGGTCGGGCCCTTCAGCAGCGGCGAGACGGTCTGGAAGCGGGTGCCGTCGAGGGCGAGCATGGCCAGCCGGTTCTTCGCGACCTTGTACGTCGCACCAGCAGCCCGCATGCGGCGCCGCAGCTCGCTCACATCCGCGACCGTCAGACCCTTGTTCTGGGCGACGAGCACGAAGGAGGTATCTGCGAACACCGCGGACAGCTGGGCGATGAACTCGCGCTTTTCCGTGCGGTCCATATCCCGTCTCCGTCGGTGGCCGGCGCCTGGTGGAGGGGCTCCGGCCGGTTCACGCGGGGGCGCATGGCAGGATGCCATGAGCCCCGTTCGCCTGTCTGAGCCGGACTGCCAAGCCATCAGCGCCGCCGGGCTCAGCCGGCGGCGAAACGCTCCGCACCCCGTCTATCGCGGGCGGGGCCAGGCCCCTTTAGGCCCCCGGAGGGGCACCTGCGGTCTCGGACAGGTTTCGGGACGGCCTTGCGGCCATCCCTGCGCGCCCGCCCCGAAAGGGCGGGCGAATCAGGTTGTCAGGCGGTCGCGCTCAGGGAGGCGACATCGACCTTCACGCCCGGGCCCATGGTGGAGGCCACGGCGACCTTCTTCACATAGGTCCCCTTGGCGCCGGCCGGCCGGGCACGCTGGATGGCGTCGACGAAGGCGCGGGCATTCTCGAGGAGCTTCTCCTCGTCGAAGCTTGCCTTGCCGATGCCGGCATGGACGATGCCGGCCTTCTCCGCCCGGAACTCCACCTGGCCGGCCTTGGCGGCCGTGACGGCGCCGCGGACATCCATGGTGACGGTGCCGAGGCGGGGGTTCGGCATCAGGCCGCGCGGGCCGAGGATCTTACCGAGACGACCGACCAGCGCCATCATGTCCGGCGTGGCGATGCAGCGGTCGAACTCAATCCGGCCTTCCTGCACGGCGGCGGCGAGGTCATCGGCGCCGACCACATCGGCGCCGGCGGCCAGCGCCTCATCGGCCTTCGGGCCGCGAGCGAAGACGCCGACGCGGACGGTCTTGCCGGTGCCGTTCGGCAGGCCGACGACGCCGCGGACCATCTGGTCCGCATGCCGCGGGTCGATGCCGAGGTTCATCGAGATCTCGATGGTCTCGTCGAACTTCGCCTTGGCGTTCGCCTTCACCAGGCTGATCGCCTGCTGCAGCGGAACGATCGCGTCACGGTCGACGGAGGCATAGATCGCCTTGAGGCGCTTACCCTGCTTGGCCATCGGATCAGCCCTCCACCACGACGAGGCCCATGGAACGGGCCGAGCCCGCCAGCATGCGCACTGCCGCTTCCACGTCGTTGGCGTTCATGTCCTTCATCTTGGTCGCGGCGATCTCGCGCAGCTGGGTCTTGGTCACCCGGCCCACGGAGCCACCCTTGCCCGGCGTCTGGCTGCCCTTGTCGATCTTGGCGGCGCGCAGCAGGAAATGGGTGTTCGGCGGGGTCTTGGTGATGAAGGAGAAGGTGCGGTCCGAATAGGCGGTGATGACCACCGGCGTCGGGGTGCCCGGCTCGAGGCCCTGGGTCGCCGCGTTGAATTCCTTCACGAACTGCATGATGTTGAGGCCGCGCTGACCGAGCGCCGGGCCGACCGGCGGCGAGGGGTTCGCCTTGCCTGCCGGTATCTGCAGCTTGATGTAACCGGTAATCTTCTTCGCCATGATACGTCCCTGTCGTCAGGGAGGCGCGGTGCTCACGGCGCCGGCCGCCCATGGGATGGACGGCCGGACGCCTCCCGCGTCCCGATCTGAGTAGAGCGGGGGCGTATGGGCGGGTGCGACGGGGGAGTCAAGCCCTATATCGGGCCCGGCTCCCCGCGCCGGTGTCAGACGCGGTTGCTGGCCGAGCGGCGCGTGACCAGGTTGTAGATGACCAGCACGATCACGGCGCCAATGACGGCTCCGATGAAGCCGGCCCCCTCGCCCGCCCGGTACCAGCCGACTGCCTGGCCAAGATAGGTCGCGACGACGGCGCCGACGATCCCGAGCAGCGTCGTGATGATGAAGCCGGCGGGGTCCCGGCCAGGATGGAGGAATTTGGCAACGAGGCCGGCGAGGAAGCCGATGACAATCGTTCCGATGATACCCATTGGCCGAGATCCTTGTTCAGCAATGCCCGGCGATAAGGCAGCGCCAGCGCCCGGGTTCCGTGACCGGCACGAAATTCAGCGGATCGGACAGCGCATCGTCCTGTCCCGCCGGGCGTTTCCCCGCCAGTGACATGCCAAGACAGGGAGTATGGCCATGAGTGAAGGATTGTTCGGACGGTCGGGTGGCGGCGGCTTGGCGGGTGGCCTCTCGGGCGGGATGAAGATGGCGGCCATCGCGTTGCTCGTCCAGCAGTTGATGAAGCATTCGCAGGGCCAGGCGAGCGAGGTGCCGGGCTCCGCGCCGGTGCCGCAGGGCCAGGGTGGCGGCGGTGGCGGGATCGGCGACATCCTGGGCGGCTTGCTCGGAGGTGGCGGAGGCGCCGCGGCGGGCGGCCTCCTTGGCGGGCTGGGCGGCCTGTTGGGGGGGCTCCGCAACCAGGGCCTCGACCGGCATGTCAACAGCTGGGTGCAGCACGGCCCGAATGAGAGCGTCTCGCCGGACGAACTCTCCCGCGCCTTCGACCCGAAGGATGTGGACGAGGCGGCGCAGCAGGCGGGCACCGACCGCGGCACGCTGATGCAGGAGGTCAGCCGTGTCCTGCCCGACATGGTGGACCGGCTGACGCCGCAGGGCCGGGTGCCGCAGCATGAGGGCGAGCTGCATGGCGGCGGCCTCGGCGGCCTGCTCAGCAGCCTGCTTGGCGGCGGCCGCGGCCCGCAGCGCTAGGCAAGCCGGGGTCGCCCGTCCGGGCGACCCTAGCCGCCCTTGGCGGCCGGCCCGATGAGCCGTTGCATCCGGGGGATTTCCGCCTCCAGGGCACGGCCGAGGGCCGGCCCATCGACGCCGTCCCAGAGCAGGGTGCCGGTGCTGTCGAAAAGCGCCTTCACCTCGCGGTCGAGCAGGGCCCGGTGGGTCGCCTCCGCCAGCCGGGCGGTGATGGCAGGCGGCGTGCGCATCGGCGCGTAGAGGCCCGACCAACCCAGGAGTTCGGCGCCGGACAGCCCGGCCTCGGCCAGGGTCGGCACCTCCGGGGCGATCGCCAGCCGCTCCCCGGCATTGACCGCGAGGGCGCGCAGCTTGCCGTCCCGCACATGCGGGAGGGCGCTCAGCGGGTAGTCGAACATCAAGTCCAGCCGGCCGGCGACGGTATCGTTCAGCGCCTGGGCGAAATTGGAATAGGGCACCAGGGTCAGTTCCACCCCCGCCTTCTGGGCGAAGAGCGCGCCGGCGGCATGCTGGCCGGAGCCGATGCTGGCGCCATAGGTCACCCGACCGGGGTTGCGCTTCGCATGATCGATCAGGGCCAGGATGGTGGCGAAGGGCCGGCCGCTGCCAGTGATGACGATATTGGCCGAGGCACCGATGCCGTGGACCGGCATGAAGTCCCGCCGTGCCTCGAAGCGGAGGCCCGGGATCAGCAGCGGGGCGATGGCGAAGGTGGCGAAGTTGCCGAAGAAGACGGTGTAGCCGTCAGGCGCGGCACGGGCCGCGAATTCGGCGGCGACCGTGCCGCCGGCGCCGGTGCGGTTGTCGATAACCACGCTCTGGCCGAGCAGGACACCGAGCTTCAGGGCGATCAGCCGGGCGGCGACATCGAGCACGCTTCCGGGGCTGCCCGGCACCACCCAGGTGATGGGCCGTGCGGGGTATTCCTCCCCGGCCCTGGCCGCGACGGCCGGCAGCGCGAGGGCGCCCCCGGCCAGCAAGCTTCTGCGCGCGATGAGCATCCGCCCCTGCCTTTCCGCCGTTTCCCGCCGGGCTCTGTGGCCCGGGCGGCGGCAAGGCTAGCGTGATGCGCGCAGCCGCGTATACGGCGGCGTCAGGTCTTCTCGACCTGGGTATATTCCAGCTCGACCGGGGTGGAGCGGCCGAAGATGCTGACCGAGACCTTCACGCGGCCGCGCTCCTCATCCACCTCCTCGACCGTGCCCATGAAGCTGGTGAAGGGCCCGTCGGCGACGCGGACCTGCTCACCCACCTCGAAGACCACGGCGGGCTTGCGCGGCTTCTCCACGCCTTCCTTCACCTGGTTGACGATTCGCTGGGCCTCGGCCTCGGTGATCGGGCTCGGCTTGTTCTTGTTGCCGAGGAAGCCGGTGACCTTCGGCGTGTCCTTCACCAGGTGCCAGGCGTCGTCCGACATCTCCATCTTCACCAGCACGTAGCCGGGGAAGAATTTCCGCTCGGAATTGACCTTCTGGCCACGGCGGACCTCGGTCACCTCCTCGGCGGGGACCAGGATCTCGTCGAACTGGTCGCCGAGGCCCTTCTGGGCGGCCTGTTCCTTGATCTGCTGCGCGATCTTCTTCTCGAAGCCCGAATAGACGTGCACCACGTACCAGCGCTTGGCCATCGCCTGCTGCTCCCTCACCCGATTCCGAACAGGCCGCGCATCGCCAGGGCGATCAGCTGATCGGCGACCAGGAAGAAAATGGCCGCCAGCGCCGACATCGCCAGCACGAGGCCGGTGGTGATCAGGGTTTCCTTGCGGCTCGGCCAGGTGACCTTCGCCACCTCCGTCCGCACGTCCCGGACATACTGCGCGGGATCAAGCTTGGCCAAGTCAGGGAACCTTCCGGGCTGCGGTTAACGCTTCGCGGGCGGCCGCCCACCCCCGCAGCATGGGGGAGGGATGCCACCCTGGACAAGACAGGATACCCCGGCCGGGCCGGGGCCAGTGGCAGGGGCGGAGGGTCTCGAACCCCCAACCTCCGGTTTTGGAGACCGGCGCTCTAGCCAATTGAGCTACGCCCCTTCACGCCCGGCGGGGCCGCGGCGTGCGGCGATGCCTATAAGTCAGCGGTGAAGGGCTGTCGAGGGGCGACCGAGGCTTATCCCCAACGCAAACGGGCCGCCCGAAGGCGGCCCGTCCCCTGTCCGGCCGGTGGCCGGACCTACTTCACGATGGAGGCGACGACGCCGGCGCCGACGGTACGGCCGCCTTCGCGGATGGCGAAGCGGAGGCCCTGGTCCATGGCGATGGGGGCGATCAGCTCGACATCCATCGTCACGTTGTCGCCCGGCATCACCATCTCGACGCCTTCCGGCAGCTTCACGATCCCGGTCACGTCGGTGGTCCGGAAGTAGAACTGCGGCCGGTAGTTGGTGAAGAACGGCGTGTGGCGCCCGCCCTCCTCCTTGGTCAGGATGTAGGCCTCGGCCTTGAAGCCGGTATGCGGCGTGATCGAGCCGGGCTTCGC
>NZ_FMZX01000028.1 GCF_900101615.1 Belnapia rosea
GCCCGGGCGACGCCCTCAGCGGCGGCAAAGACATATTGCAGGTCGGCATGGCCATCGCCGCGGCGCGACGGGGTGCCGACGGCGAGGAAGACGCAGTCCGCCCCCTCCATCGCCTCCTCGAGGCTGGTGGTGAAGCTCAGCCGGCCGTCCTTCTGGTTGTCGATCACCAGCTTGTCGAGACCCGGCTCATAGATCGGGATCACGCCGCGGTGCAGCGCCTCCACCTTCGCCGGATCAGTGTCCACGATGCAGACATTGATGCCGAACTCGGCAAAGCAGGCACCAGACACCAGCCCAACATAGCCAGCCCCGAGAACTGCAATCCTCATCGCGCATACTCCTGTTGCAAACCTGTTGCAGGGCTGAAGTGCCAGCCAAGCATGCCGGCATCAGGCCGGACTTCAGGAATTGCGGTGGTGCTGGGCTGGTCCATACAACGCCGCATGGTTGCGAGGGAATATTAGGTCAGCGGGCGCGATCAAACCACGTTGCGCACCCTCTCTTGGTGAGGAGCCAAGCGGCGGGAGGACTTCTCCGCCCCTGGATCTGGGCTGGAACATGCGGCGGCGTCTGGGTTGGGCGTGGAGGCGGGCTGTGACGGCGGCTGGTCCTCAGGGAAGAACACACTACCGGTCCGAACCCGGTTGATCGCTAAAGGCTGGCCTTCTGGAGAGGCCGATTTTATAAAACCGCGAAGTCTTTCATGCTCGGCAGCCGAGCGTAAAATGGAGATAGAACATGCCGCTGCCACAAAGCTCTTCCTCAGTCATTAATGGATAGGGGCGGGCAGTCTGCAGGATACTTCGTGGTGATCTTGCTAAAATCAGTTGTCGGGAACATTCTCATCTATGATTTTTACTAACATATTAATAGACGATATTCCTGCGGGATGCCGTAATTCAGGATTGCGATCGCGTTTTCGTGTGCTACAACTCGCCGCGCTGCGGCGTGGCGGTGCATGGAGGCGAGGTCGGTGTCAGTGTCCCTCAGGCAGGATGGCCCGCAGCCCATGACGAGCAGCGGCAACCAGACGGCGACGCGGTTCGCGGTGGCGGGCCCGGTGCTGGTGGCGTCGCGGCGGTTTGGTGACCATCGCGGCTTCTTCGTCGAGAGCTACAGCGCGCGCGACTTCGCCGCGATCGGCATCGCCGATGTCTTCGTGCAGGACAACCACTCGCGCTCGGAGCAGGCGGGGACGGTGCGCGGGCTGCACTTCCAGCTGGCGCCGCACGGCCAGGCCAAGCTGGTGCGGGTGCTGCGGGGCGCGATCCTCGACGTGGCCGTCGACATCCGCCGCGGCTCGCCGACCTATGGCCGGCATGTGGCGGCGGAGCTGACGGCGGAGAACGGGCACCAGCTCTATGTGCCGGTGGGCTTCGCGCATGGCTTCTGCACGCTCGTGCCGGAGACCGAGGTGGCCTACAAGGTCACCGACTACTACGCCCCGGAGTGCGACCGCGGCATCGCCTGGAACGACCCGGACCTTGCCCTGCCCTGGCCCTTCGACGCTGAGGCGGTGCAGCTCTCCGACAAGGACCGCCGCGCGCCGCGGCTGCGCGACATTCCGCCCGCCTTCGAGTGGGGGATCTAGGCATGCGCATCCTCGTCACCGGCGGGGCCGGCTTCATCGGCTCGGCCGTCACCCGGCTCCTGGTGCTGGAGCGCGGCGCGACCGTGCTCGTGGTCGACAAGCTGACCTATGCCGGCGACCGGCGCTCGATCCGCGACTGCGAGGGGCGGCCCGGCTTCGCCTTCCTCGAGGCGGATATCTGCGACACGGCGCGGATGCGCGCCGCCATGGCGGAGTTCCGGCCGGATGCGGTGATGCACCTCGCCGCCGAGAGCCATGTCGACCGCTCCATCACCGGCGCGGCGGACTTCATCGAGACCAACATCAACGGCACCTTCTCCATGCTGGAGGCGGCGCGCGGCTACCATGCCGGGCTGGAGGGCGAGGCGCGGGCGCGCTTCCGCTTCCACCACATCTCGACCGACGAGGTCTTCGGCTCGCTGGGTGAGACCGGGGCCTTCAGCGAGACCACGGCCTATGACCCGCGCTCGCCCTACTCGGCGAGCAAGGCAGCCTCCGACCACCTGGTCCGCGCCTGGCACGAGACCTATGGGCTGCCGGTGCTGGTGACGAACTGCTCGAACAACTACGGGCCGTACCACTTCCCCGAGAAGCTGATCCCGCTCATCATCCTCAACGCGCTCGATGGCAAGCCGCTGCCGGTCTATGGCGATGGCAGCAACATCCGCGACTGGCTGCATGTCGAGGACCATGCCCGCGCCCTGGTCGCGGTCGTCGAGCAGGGCCAGGTCGGCGAGACCTACTGCATCGGCGGCCGGGCGGAGCGGCGCAACCTCGATGTGGTGCAGACCATCTGCGACCTGCTCGACGAGCGCCGGCCCGGCGCGGCGCCGCGGCGGGGGCTGATCCAGTTCGTCACCGACCGGCCGGGGCATGACCAGCGCTACGCCATCGACTGCAGCAAGATCGAGCGCGAGCTCGGCTGGCGGCAGCAACAGAGCTTCGAGACCGGGATCGCGGCGACCATCGACTGGTACCTGGCCAATGAGTGGTGGTGGCGGCCGCTGCGCGAGGGGCGGTACAGCGGCGAGCGGCTCGGCCTCATGGCCGGGGCGGCCGGCTGATGCGCGTCCTCGTCATCGGCCGCACCGGCCAGGTCTCGACCGAGCTGCTGGCGCGGCTGCCGGCGGCCGGCCACGAGGCAACCGGGCTGGAGCCGCCCGGGTTCGACCTGACGGATGCGGCGCAGGTCGAGGCGGCCTTCGCCCGGTACCGGCCGGAGGCGGTGATCAACGCCGCCGCCTATACCGCCGTCGACCGCGCCGAGGATGACCGGGCACCCGCCTTCGCGGTGAACGCCACCGGGCCGCGGCTGCTCGGCGAGGCGGCGGCGCGGGCCGGGGTGCCGGTGATCCACTACTCGACCGACTATGTCTTCGACGGGGTCAAGGGCAGCCCCTACACCGAGGCCGACGCGCCGGCCCCCGTCGGGGCCTATGGCGCCTCCAAGCTGGCCGGCGAGCTGCTGCTGCACCTGGCGCAGCCGCGCAGCGTGACCTTCCGCACCGCCTGGGTCTGCTCGGCGCATGGCAACAACTTCGTCAAGACCATGCTGCGCTCTGGGCGGGAGCGGCCGGAGCTGCGCGTCGTCGCCGACCAGCACGGCGCGCCGACCTTCGCCGACGACCTCGCTGATGCCGCCATCGCGCTGCTGCCGCGGCTGGCGGCGGCGCCGGCGGGCGAGGACTGCTTCGGCGTGTTCCACCTGACCGGGCAGCCCTACACCACTTGGCACGGCTTCGCCGAGGCGATCTTCGCCGGCGCCGCCGCGCGCGGGCAGGCGGCACCGAAGCTCACGGCGATCACCACCGCCGACTACCCAACCCGGGCCACACGGCCGGCCAACTCGCGCCTCGACTGCAGCCGCGCGGCGGAGCGCCTCGGCATCCAGGCCGCCGACTGGCGGCGGGGCCTCGACCGCTGCCTCGACGCGCTGCTCAAGGAGACCACCCCATGAAGGGCATCGTGCTGGCCGGCGGCAGCGGGACCCGGCTCTACCCGGCAACGCTCGCCGTCTCGAAGCAGCTGCTGCCGGTCTATGACAAGCCGATGGTCTACTACCCGCTCTCGGTGCTGATGCTGGCCGGGATCCGCGAGATCATGGTGATCTCGACGCCGCATGACATGCCGCTCTTCGAGCGGCTGCTGGGCGATGGCAGCCAGTGGGGCATCCGCCTGACCTACCAGGTGCAGGACAAACCGAACGGCATCGCCATGGCGCTGGTGCTGGCGGAGGAGTTCCTGGCCGGCGAGCCCTCGGCGCTGGTGCTCGGCGACAACATCTTCCACGGCCATGAGCTCGACCTGCGGATGGCGGAGGCCCAGGCGGCGCATGGCGCGGCGGTGTTTGCCTATCGCGTGGCGGACCCCGAGCGCTACGGCGTGGTGGCCTTCGACGCGGACGGCCGGGCGCTGTCGATCGAGGAGAAGCCGGCGCAGCCGAAGTCGGACTGGGCGGTAACCGGGCTCTACTTCTACGACGGCCGGGCGCCGGCCATTGCGCGCAAGCTCTCGCCCTCGCCGCGGGGCGAGCTCGAGATCACCGACCTGAACCGGGTCTATCTCGAGGAGGGCACGCTGCGCGTGGCCCGCCTCGGGCGGGGCTATGCCTGGCTCGACACCGGCACGCACGACAGCATGCTGGAGGCGGGCGAGTTCGTCCGCGCCATCGAGAAGCGCACCGGGCAGAAGGTGGCCTCGCCGGAGGAAATCGCCTGGCGCCGCGGCTTCATCACCGACGAGCAGCTGCTCACCATCGCCAAGCCGCTGATCAAAAGCGGCTACGGCCAGTACCTGATGCATATGCGGGAACAAGAGCGGTAGGCCTGCTCCCGACAGGCATTGCGGCAGCCGGGGCTTCGGAGTGCCGGCGCGTCCCGAGAATGGGACGAATCGTGATTTAATGGGCGTGTCATCTCGGCGTCGGGACCAGGAGAGCATGAACGGCCCGGCATGGACTGGAGCCTGGCTGCCGCCTACGGCAGCGACCCTAATTTGTGGTACGACATCAAAACGACTTCCGTGTCCGCCCGGGAATGCGTAAAGAGGCTCATCGTCGATCTTGTTGGGAAATCGATATGAGTGCTTCCTTGATGTCCAGCACCCTGCCGGCGGGGCCTGGGCAGAAGCCGGCTCCAGGAGCGGTGTTCGACCTCGGGGTCAGCCGCCTGTTCGGCCATGGCGACCTGGGCGATGAGGGCATGGTGTCGGGCTGGGCGGTGCCCGAGGACAACCACAACTGGAATGACGGTATCGAGGCCTCCTTCGTACTCGCCGTGAAGGCCGGCGGCGGGGCTCTCGAGCTGGTGGTCGAGGGTGTGCCCCTGACCGGCGAGACATGCCCGAGCCAGAATATCACGCTCTACGCGAATGGCTTCCGGGTGGGCTTCTGGTGCCTGAACGAGGGTGGTCCCCAGCGGCTGACCGCGCGGATCGAGCCCGAGCAGGTGTTCTGGCGCGGCAAGCTTGGCTACATCAAATGCGTCTGGGTCATGCCGAACAGCGTCCGGCTTTCCGAGATCCGGGATAGCACCGATACGCGCCAGCTGGCCTTCTGCTTCCGTTCGATCCTGCTTCGGGACGTGCCGTAGGGCCTGCTGCTGCCGGTCGGCCGCCCTTGTCTGCTCTCCGCACAACAGGTGGCCACTGTTCTCCGGTGTGGAGGGCGGGTGGGGCGCCCGCGTCCAGGCACCCGGATGAAGACCACCCCCGGAGCCGTCCTTGAGGAGGCTCAGGCTTTGGCTGCCCGGGGCCAGGCATGTCGCGCTGCGGCCTTGCCGCGGGGTTCCGAAGTCGTCCTGCACTGATACGGGTCAGAGGAGGAATGCGCCATGAAGGGTCATATCGACCTGGTCACGCCTGAAGGGCTGGTGTCAGGCTGGTGCTGGGACGAGACATCGCCTGGCGCCAGGGTCCATGTCACCATCGTCGTGGACGGCGTGGATATGGGCAGCACCCTGGCCTGCCTGTACCGGGGCGACCTGAAGCAGGTCGGGATCGGCGACGGGCACCACGCCTTCCAGCTCACGCTCAGCCAATTCCCTTTCGCCAACAGGCGGGAGCAGCGGGTCACGCTGATCGACACCGCGACCCGGACCATCATCTGTCCGCCCTTCATCCTGCGGAGCAAGGTCACCGCCGATTTCGATGGAAGGCTCGAGCAGCTGGAACTCCGCAGCCGCCTTCTCGAGGAGCGGCTGAAGGAGGAGGTGGCGCCCAACGGTGACGCAGCCTACGCCGAGCTGTTCTCGGTCATCGGCCACTTCTTCTCTGGTCTGTCGCAGAACATCGCGCAGGGACGGCATCTGGGTGCAGGCCAGACGCTGGATGCCATCCTGAAGGGGGCCGCGAGCACCTTCCCGCCGCTCCACTTCGCCGAGCCGGAGCGGCACGAGCTGACCATCCTGATCGAGGCGTCCGTCCCGTTGCGGCAGCTGCATGCCTGCCTCGCGCGGCTCAAGGCCGCGAATGCCGATTCGGTTGCCCGCATATTCGTCATCGACACCGGCCTGGTGGACGAGGTCGCCCTGATCCCGGGTATCGCGCGGGGTGTCGGCTATGTGCGGGCTGCCGCGGATCTCTGCTCCGAATGGGCGACGCTGCTGCGGGCGGATCGCGCGGAGTTCGTGATGCTGCTGAGCGGCCGGGCGATCGTCGGTGAGACCTTCATCGACGAGATAACCGGCACCTTGCGGATCTTCGACAATGCCGGCGCGGTCGGCGGCTGTGCCGTGAAGGCCGATGGCGCGCTGCGGCATGGCGGCCTGACCCTGCAGGACGGAACCCTCCTGGACTGTGTGCAGTCCGGCCATCCTGAGCCCGGGGCGGACCTTGCCGTGCTGCAGCCGATGCACGCGCTGTCGCATCAGGCGGTGTGTTTCCGCAGCGCTGCCCTGCGCCATGCCGGTGGCCTCGATGACGTGTATGGCGATGAACTCGGCGCTGCCATCGTCGATCTCTGCTTCCGCATGCGGGGGCAGGGCTGGACCGTATTGAGCCAGCCCCTGGCGAGCCTGTCCCTGCAGCCGAGCTTTACCGGCGAAGGCTGGATGACGCGGGCCTTGCAGATGCCCTCCCGGGCGGGGGATTTGCTGCGAAGCCGCTGGTTCGCCCATGAGGGGGCTACGGTACCGCTGCGGCACGGCACCCAGGCCGTTGTCCTCGGCCATCCCGGCAACACCCAGGACGACCTTGCCGCCGCCCTGCACCTGCAGCATGCGGGCTACAGGGTTGTCTACGTCACCTCCGTCGATCACGACGTCTATGACCTTTCCATGTTTCGGCGGATCGGGGTCTCCATCATCAGAGGCGGCGAGGTGGCCGCTGCCCTGATGGCCGCACCAGGCATCCTGATCTTCGCCGCCGAACGCGCGCCCGTGCTGCGGAAACGCGCGAAGGACAGCACCCTGGTCATCGGGATGAGGGCGCTGAAGCGGGTGGTTCACGCCCCGCAGCCGCTCGAGCGGGCCGGCTGACATGGACGGATTCTCCGCCGCCCCTGGCGTCATCGATACGGCCCCGGCCGGAGACGTCCTGAACTGCCTGCAGCCGATCCTGGACGGGAAGGCCGTGGCGGTCTGGGGCGGCGACGCTGAAGGATGCCGCGAGGCGCTATGCACCGCTGCCGGTATCCGGCGCGCGCCGCGGCGGCGCTGGACCAAGGGGGAGGTGCTGATCTGCCTCGATCCAGGGCGTGCGACGGAGTTCTGCCGGCTGCCGATCACGGCCGCCGCCCTGGCGGCGGGCGATCTGGTGGTGGCGCTCAGCGACATGCCGAGATTGCCGGAGGCGCCGGAGGCGGCGCATGCGGCCCGTTACGCCTGCCGCCTGGTCAGGGGCGCGATCGTTCAGGACAGCCGCTTCCCACGGAGCCGGGTCCTGACGGCCCAGCGGCCGGTCATCGCACCGGCGCCTGATTTCCATATCCTGATGTGGTCGTCCGAGCCGCTGCCCGCGCTGGCCTCGGGCCTCCATGAATGCAACGGCCCTGGTGAGGTGAGCGTCCTCGGCGCCGGGCCGGAGATGGGGCTGGACAGGGTGGAGCGGCCTGTCGCGGGCGCCGTCGCCCTGGCAAACAGGCTGCTCAAGGTCGAGGACCGGACTCTCGAATTGCGCCGCGAGATCCGGGCGCTGAAGGCGCGGCTTGCCGAGCGAGGCGGGGCGGGCCCGGCTGCTGCCAGCCATCTCGATGCCGCTGCGGCGCGGCACTCCTGGCCGCTTGCCGAGACGCCGGGGCGGGACCCTGCGGCGCTCGGCCTCTATGACCGCCGGCCGGATGACGCGGCGATCCTCGCGGCGCAGGCCGGGCTGGAATTCATGGAGGCGCACGGCCTGCTCGGCCAGGCGCCGGATTTCGGCCGGGCGGTCGGGACGCTCAACGCCATGCCGCGGGCGCTGAGGCTCGAGGCGGAGGCGCCTGACGTCTCCATCGTCATCCCAATCTACGGCCAGCTTCCCTATACGCTGAACTGCCTGCACAGCCTGTTCATGCATCGCTCGCGCTACTCGGCCGAGGTCATCGTCATCGACGACTGCTCGCCGGACCGGTCGACCGAGGAGCATGTGCCGCATATCGCGGGCGTCCGCTTCCACCGGCAGGAGAGGAATGGCGGCTTCATCCAGAGTTGCAACACGGGCGGCGCGCTGGCGAAGGGCCGCTACGTCCTCATGCTCAACAACGACACCCGCGTGGTGGATGAGTGGCTGGACGAGTTGATCGACGGGTTCAGCCTGTTCCCGCGGGCCGGGCTGGTCGGCTCCAAGATGCTGTATCCGGATGGCTCGCTGCAGGAGGCCGGAGGCATAGTCTGGCGCGACGGCGGGGCCTGGAATTACGGCCGCAACGACGATCCGAACGACCCGCGCTACTGCTTCGCCCGCCAGGTCGACTACATCTCGGGCTGCTCCGTCGTCCTGCGGAAGGATGTCTGGGACGAGCTTGGTGGCTTCGACCCGCATTACGCCCCGGCCTATGCGGAGGATGTCGATCTCTGCCAGCGGGTGATCTCGCGCGGGCTGGAGGTGTGGTTCCAGCCCCGCTCCCGTGTCGTCCACTATGAGGGCAGGACATCCGGTACCAGCACCTCGGGCGGCGTGAAGGCCTATCAGGTGACGAACCTGCGCAAGCTCTTCCTGCGCTGGCGCGACCGGTTCGAGAATTTCCGCCGGAACGCGGAGGCGCCCTATCTCGAGCGGGAGCGCCATGTCCGCAAGCGCATACTGTTCATCGACGCGGTGACGCCGACACCGGATCAGGATGCCGGTTCCGCGCAGATCGTCATGGCGCAGCGCTGTGCGCAGGCCGTGGGGTACAAGGTCTGCTTCGCTCCGGAAGATAACTGGCTCTTCGATCCGCGCTACACGCCGTGCATGCAGCGCGAGGGCGTGGAATGCTTCTATGCGCCCTTCGATGTCGGCCTGGACAACTACCTGGGCCGCTACGGCAGCCTCTTCGACATCGTCATGGTCTACCGCGTCAACGTCCTGCACAAGGCCTTGCCCGCGATCCGCCGGCTCGCCCCGCAGGCCCTGGTGCTGTTCCATGTGTCCGACCTGCACTACCTGCGCCAGCAGCGGCAGGCGAGGCTGGACGGCGACACGGCAGCCCTGCAGGCGGCCGAGAACCTGAAGGTCCTCGAATTCGACATGGTGCGGGAGAGCGACTGCACCATCACCCATTCGACGGTCGAGGCGGAGATCCTGGCGCAGGAGGTGCCGGAGGCGCCGGTCACGGTCTGGCCGCTGATGTCGGAGGTGGCCGGCACCACGACCCCCTTCGAGGCGCGGCGCGACATCTGCTTCCTTGGCGGCTACCGCCATCCACCCAATGTGGATGCAGTCTTCTTCTTCGTCCGCGAGGTGCTTCCGCTCATCCATGCGGAGCGGCCGGAGATCCGCTTCATCATCGCCGGCGCCAACCCGACGGCGGAATTGCTGCAGCTTGCGAGCGACCGGATCATCGTGACCGGCATGGTGGACGACCTGGCGGATGTCTTCGACAGGTCCCGCGTCTTTGCCTGCCCGCTGCGCGCCGGCGCCGGTGCCAAGGGGAAGGTGATGTCGGCGCTCTCCTACGGCCTGCCGGTTGTCTCCACCGCCATCGGCGTGGAGGGGGCAGGGCTGGAGGCGGACCGGCATGTGGTGGTGGCCGACACGCCGGAGGCGCTCGCCGCAGCCTTGCTCCGGGTCTATGACGACCGCCTGCTCTGGCAGGCCTTGTCGGACGCGGGCCAGGACCTGGTGCGCGAGCAGTTCTCGCTCGCCATGGGCAAGCGGCAACTCTCGGAGGCGATCGAGAAGGGCTATCGCAAGCGGCTGGGCCTGCTGGATGCCTGACCGGAATCCCCCGGCTGCCATGGCGCCGCCCATGCCGGCCTGCATCGGCCAGGCCGAGCTCCTGTTCGAGCGCAACATCGAGGGGTGGTGCTGGTACCCGGATGCTCCGGCCGAGCGTGCGCTGGTCGACCTCGTGGTCAATGGGGGGGTCCTGGCCTCGACGAAGGCGGCCCGGATGAGGACCGACCTGCGCGAGCTGACGGGTTGCGATGGCTATTGCGGCTTTATCTTCTCCCTGGGCGAGGTGATCGCGGAGCATCCGGGCGGCGTCGTGATCGAGGTCAGGGAGCGGCGCCTGCGGCAGACCATCGGCCGCATCCTCCGCCCGCAGCCCTTCATCGCCCTGCCGCTCGAGGCGAGGCTGCTCCAGGCCGAGGCTGCGCTGGATGCGGCCTCGGGACGGGCAGCCAATGTGGCGCGGCACGGCATCCGCGACATCGCCGGGCCCCTGTGCCGGCTGGGCCAGACCTTCCGGCACCTGTCGCGCGGCCGAGGACGCCCGTCCGGGGCGGCGTCCGGCATCGGCATGGCCTCGTCGCTCGAGGCGTTGCGGGAGATCCCGCTGGCCGATCTGTTCCATGCCGACCGGCCGCATGTCAGCATCCTGGTGCCTCGTGGCCCGGCCGCCCGGTCCTGGGATGGGCTCGGCCTCGACCGGGTCCTGACCTTGGCGGCCCGCCTGCTGCGCCCGTTGGGGGCTGAATTCCTGCTGACCGGGGACGGCGCCGAACCATCGGACCTGCTGCTGCCCGTGCGGCTGCGCCACCTTCGGGTCATCCAGGCAGCAACCCGGTCCCATGCCGACGCCCTCAACGCTGCGGCCCTGTCCGCCCGTGGCAGATGGCTCGCCTTCGCCTGGCCCGGGCGCCTTGCCACCGCCGGCCTGATGGAGGCTTGCAGCGAGGCCGCGGCGGGGACCGTCTATATCGATGCCGCCGCGGCCCAGGCTGGCCCTCCCGGCGAGCCTGGTCCCCTGCAGCGCCACGGGTTGATGGTCCTCTGCGAGCGGGCCCTGTTCGAGGATTGCGGCGGCTTCGATGTCGGGCTCGATGGCGGCGCCATGTGGACGGACTTCCTGCAGCGGGCCTCCGCGCTGGATGCGAGGATCGTGCGGTGGCAGGCACCTCGGATGGCGTTTCAGCCGAGCCAGGGGACGGGCGAGGTTGCGCATGTCCGGTGATGCCCGGCTATCGGCCTGCTCCACCGCACCGTTCCGGGCCGCCGAGTTCCGCAGCAGGGAGGAATTCGAGAGCTACTTGAAGGAGAACGAGCGGCTGATGGCCGACCGGTGGCTCCATGAACAGTCGCTGGCGTCACGATCGGACCGGGTCGTCCTGGACGGGACATGCGGGCTGTGCCTGGAGGAGGCCGAGTTCACCTCCCATACGGATGGTGGCGAAGCCACGGCAGCGGGGCGGGTGCCCAACTGGCGCGAGGGCATGATGTGCAGCTGCGACCGGCGGCTGATCAACCGGCAGCGCGCGCTCCTGCATTATGTCCTGGACACCGGTGCCCTCGAGCCCTGGATGCGGGTTCTTGGCCTTGGCGACATGGCGGCCATGCAGCCCGTGCTGCAGACCTGCTCGGCAAGGCTCGTCAGCGGGCCGGGCGCCCTGCTGCAGGCCGCGCGGGAGCGGGATGGCCTGAAGAACCCGGACTACCACCTGATCCTGTCGGCGGACCAGTTGACCAGGGCGACGGCGGTCAAGGACCTCTTCGCCATGCTCAGGCGGATCCTGGTCAGCGGCGGGCAGTTCGTGTTCACGGCTGCCTTCGATCCTCGCGCCGCGCCGGGCGAGGCTGCGGGTCCCGACCGTCCGTGCGACTGGTCATTGATACCGCAGCTTCTGGATGGCGGCTTCGCCAACGCCAAGGCTTGTCTCTACTGGTCGGAGGAGTTCGGCTATCTGGGGCCCGGGAACTTCATCTTCGCCGCACAGGCAGCATGATGTCGCCTCCCGGCCGGGGCGTCCCGGCCTCCGGCTTCAGTGCAGTTTGGGAGTATGGTCCGATGGGGCACGGCAATCTGATCGCCTGGATGCGTGACCTGGCCTTGCCCTATTGGGCCGAGCAGGGGCGCGATGCCGGGACCGGCCTGTTCCAGGAGCGGCTGCTGCCCGACGGCACGCCCGATCACGCGGCGACGCGGCGGGTGCGCGTGCAGGCGCGGCAGATCTATGTCTATGCGCATGCCTCGGTGCTGGGCTGGTATCCGGACGGGGCAGGGCTGGCGCTGCGGGCCTGTGACGGCTTGGTGGAGATCGCCCATGCGCCGGACGGGCGAGGCGGCTTCATCCACAGCTTCGGCCCGGACGGGCGGGTGGAGAACCCGCTGCGTGATGCCTATGACCACGCCTTCCTCGTCCTGGCCTTCGCGTGGCTGCTGCGGGCGACGGGCGAGCCGCGCGTCCGGCAGGCGCTGGAGGCTGTGCTCGGCTTCGTCGATGCGGAGATGACCGCGGCGGATGGCAGCCTGCTGGAGGGCGTGCCGGCCAGCCTGCCGCGCCGGCAGAACCCGCAGATGCACTGGTACGAGGCGATGCTGGCGCTGATGGAGGTGGGCTTCCCCGGTGCGGCCGAACGCGCCGCCCGCCATCGGGCCCTGTTCGAGACCAGGCTGTACGACCCGGTGACGCGAAGCCTCGGCGAGTACTTCACCGATGACTGGGCGCCGGCGCCGGGTCTCGCGGGGGCGATCCTGGAGCCCGGGCATCATGCCGAATGGGTCTGGCTGCTGCGCCGGCACGAGGCGCTGGCCGGTCTGCCACGAAGCCCGATTGCCGGCGCCTTGCTGGAGACCGCCCTGCGCTGGGCGGACCCGGCCACGGGTCTGCTGGTCGATGAGGCCTTGCGAGACGGCGGCACGCATCGCGGGACACGGCGGACCTGGCTGCAGACGGAGTTGGCGAAGGCCTGGCTGTCGGAGGTGGAACTCGGCGGCCTGGGCGCGGCCGAACGGGCGCAGGCCGCATTGGCTGCGCTGGACCGGTACTACCTGCGGCAGCCGATCGAAGCCGGATGGGTTGACCAACTCGACCAGGAGGCACGAGCGCTGCCCGGCCCGATCCCTGCCAGTACATTATATCACATCTTCGTCGCGGTCAGCGAAGCGGCACGTGTCCTGTGAGCCGGGATGATCCTGCGTCCGGTGGCGAACTCGCCAGACGGATGCCCAGTTCGCATGAAAACTTGAAATCCAATGCTGCCAGTCTCGACGCGGGAAGGGATCATCGGTGGGCATGCCGCGCATTGAAGCCTTGAGGTTGGAGCAGGGTTGGGAGAGCGCAACATCCCTGCCATGCTGGTCCATCGGCTCGGGATGCTCCTTGACGATAAAGCTGGCCGAGGGAACTCATGTCCAATCCCCCGGCACCGAGCTGGAATTGAATTTTGCCCTGTGTGCATTTGTCCCGAAGTCGAAGGGATGCCGGCGCTTCGTCTTCGTGGTGGATGGGGTGGTTGCCTCTACGCATTACGCGTATTTGCAGAAGGTCCGGACCTACAAGATAGGCATCCCCTTGGATGTGGTTCGGCCGGAAGGGCTGCGTATCCACATCCTGACCGATGATGCGCCTTCTCCCGCGGAAGCCGGTGAATCGCCCGATGTCCGCCGGATCGGCATATATTTGGCTGAGGTGACATTATCGGTCCGGCCGGCGAATGCCGCACCGAAAATCTCCTTTATCGAGGCGGGCCGGAGTTTCGCGGCCAAATTCTGGCCGGCGCCGTTTTCGACCGATCCCTGGAACAACACCGGCCATCTGGTGGGCCGCATACGCTCTCACATCCAGCGGATGGAACCTGCGAGCTTCATAAGGTTCGGTGACGGCGAGGGTCGAATTTTTGCGTATCCGGACTGGCTCAGCGGGGCGGAAATCCTGCATGAGGTCATCCGCTATCAGTTCGGGCCCTATGTCCTGGACAGGGCGGAGCAGATATTGGGGTGTGATGAGCCTGGCATGGCGTTCCAGGGTGTCATGACCGAATTGCGGCGCCTGCTCGAGGCATCGCTCAGGAATGCGGATGGCGTGGGGCTGCCGACGGCAATCCATTTCAGCCAGGAAGCGACGACTGAAAAGCTGAATGGCTATGTGGGATTTGCGAGTGCGTTGGTCAACGGCGCCAGGATCGCTCATCACCTCAAGGCGGAGGACTTTTTCGATACCTTTGCCTTCCGTGGCGTCAGCCGCAAGGGAGGCTTCAACGAGATACTGAAAGGGCTTCCGTTTCTGGGCATCGTTTATCACACGGATGTCGGCGATGCGCTCCGTAAGACCTTCGATATCAGGCGTACGTCCTTCTTTAAGATACCATCGCACCACTCCTTCAAGGTTGGTGACGGCGAGGGCGGTGTTTCCCATTTCCCGGAAGCCTACCGGGACATGGTGAAAAGCATAACCGTGCCATCGCAAGGCTCGGTGTTTCTGGTCGGCGCCGGATATCTGGGGAAGGTCTATTGCGACGTGATCAAGGCGCGCGGAGGCATCGCCCTGGATGTGGGCTCGGTGCTGGATGAATGGACGGGTCTGGGCCGTACCGATGTCAGCGCCGCGATGCGCCTGCCCTCATTCCAGCCCCACTGATGACGCCGAGCGGCATTGTTCGGCATCAGGTGCCGTCCGGCAGCGAGCTTAGGGCCCAAGGACGGAAAGTCCGGGCATCCTCCGCCTCGCACCGTGCCGTATGCGATCGCCTGCGGCCGTTGACCGGACGGGTGCCAGGTCTGCCGGAGCCTCCGCCGGGCGTAACGGAAGCCTTGGGCGGTCAGGCTGGCTTGCGCGCCTGCGCCACCCTGTGGCTACATCGGCGGTAGCATATCAGGTGAGAGATCCGGTCCCTTTTGCGATGCACCCACTGCACAGCGCGCATGAGCCGGTCCTGGTCGCGGTATCGATCCTCATCGCCATTCTCGGCTCCTGGACCGCGCTGGACCTGTTCCACCGGGTGCGGGCGAACCGGGGCCCGGTGCGCCTCTGGTGGCTGGCCGGGGCGGCGGTGGCGACGGGCGGGTCGATCTGGTCGATGCATTTCGTCGCCATGCTCGCCTATGACCTTGGCCTGCCCGTGCGGTACGAGGTGCGGCTGACGGTCGTCTCCCTGCTGCTCGCCATCGGCGCGACGGGGGTTGGCTACGCGCTGGTGGCGGGGCCTGCGGTGATCGCGCCCGGGCGCGGGCGCATCGCCTGCGCCGCCCTCGCCATGGGGCTCGGCATCTGCCTCATGCATTACCTCGGCATGGCCGCGATGCGCATGGCCGCCATGCCGAGCTATGACCCGCTGCTGGTGGCGGGCTCGGTCGCCGTGGCGGTCGGCGCCTCGGCCCTGGCGCTGTTCCTCGCCCTCAATGACCGGGCCGCACCGGCCCTGGCGCTCGGAGCCCTGGCGCTCGGCCTGGCGATCGCCGGGATGCACTACATCGCCATGGCCGCCGTTACCTTCCTGCCGATGGAGGGGCCGCCTGCCCGGCCGGCCGAGATCCCCGCCCATGCGCTGGCGATCGGCATCGCCGCCTGCACCCTCCTGCTGCTGGCCATGGCGCTGGCCGCCGCCATGGTGGACCGGCGCATCGAGGCGATGGCGCTGCGCGAGGCGGAGGCCCTGCGCCGCAGCGAGGAGCGGCTGCGGGCCGTGCTCGAGCGGATGCCGGTCGGCGTCGTCGTCACCGAGCTGCTGTCCGGACGCGTCCTCCTCGTCAATCCCGAGGCGGAGCGCATCCTTGGCCAGCGCCTCGACGATGCGGCGCTCGATGCCCTGGCGGCCACCGGGGATGCCCTTGCCGGCGCCCTCCGCGGGGGCGAGCGGCTGGAGCGCGAGGCGCTGCTCCACCGCCGGGCCGATGGCGTGGCGCTGCATCTCGAATTGAGCGCCGCCCCGGTCGAGGACCGCGATGGGCTGGCGGGCCTCGCCATCGCCACCCTGCAGGACGTCACCGCCCGCGTCCAGGCGGAGCAGGTGCTGCGGCGCGGGCAGCGGCTGGAGGCGATGGGTCAGCTCACCGGCGGCGTCGCCCATGATTTCAATAACCTGCTGATGGTCATCTCCGGCAATCTCCAGCTTCTCATCCGCCGGACCGGGGATGAGGTGCTGCTGCGGCTCGCGCGCAGCGCGGCGGAGGCGGTGCGGCGCGGCTCCGACATTACCCGCCGCCTCCTGGCTTTCTCGCGGGAGCAGCCCTTGCGGCCGGAGACGGTGGACCTGGCGGCGATGCTGCCTGATGTCGTGGAGACCATGCTGTCCCGGACCCTGGGCGGCCGCATCCGCATCGAGGTGCGGATCGCGCCGGGGGTCTGGCCGGTGCTGGCGGATCTGTCCGAGTTGCAGGTCGCGCTGCTGAACCTCGCCATCAACGCCAGGGATGCCATGCCCGACGGGGGCACGCTGACCATTGGCGCCGCCAATGTGGCGTCCGATACGCTGCCGGAGCGCCTGCGGGCCGGGCTGGTGCCCGGCGACTATGTTGCCCTGAGCCTGTCGGATACCGGAACCGGGATGCCCGAGGATGTGCTGGCCCGCGCCTTCGAGCCTTTCTTCACCACCAAGGATGTTGGCCGCGGGTCGGGGCTCGGCCTGTCGCAGGTCTATGGCTTCGCCCGGCAATCCGGCGGGACGGCGCAACTGAGCAGCCGCCTCGGGCAAGGCACGCGGGTAACCCTCTGGCTGCCGCGGGCGCGGCCCTCCGCCGCCGAGGCGGTACCCCCGGGGGAGCGGGTGGCGTGATGGCCAGCGGCAGCGTGCAGTGCTGGCCGAACCCGGGCGGCCTTCCTACAATATGAGAATGGCTATCACTTACGCCCTGAGCCGGCTCGGCCCGATAGCCGGGCCTGGATCTCCCCCGGGGCCGGGAGCCGGGACCGGGGCGCCGGCTCCGGCCTTCCGGCAGGGAGCCGAAGCCCCGCTGACCGGACGCTGCGTCCTCGTCGTCGATGACGAGCCGCTGATCCTCGAGATCCTGTCCGAGTATTGCGCCTCGCTCGGGATGGCGGTGCGCGAGGCCCTGGGTGGCGAGCCGGCTATCCGGCAGATCGAGCGGCATCCTGAGATCGAGGTCCTGGTTACCGATGTCCGCATGCCGGGTCTGGATGGCCCGGCCCTGGCGGAGCAGGCGCTGGTGATGCGTCCGTCCCTGAAGGTCATCTTCGTGACGGGCTACACCTCGTATCAGAGCGTGACCTGGCCGACGCTGCGCAAGCCATTCGACCTCGACGACCTCGACGCCGCACTGTGTCAGGCCCTGCTGGGAAATGACGGCAGTGCAGGCTGAGCCCGTCAGGGCACAGTAACGCCTGAATACCACGTAACGAAATCGTATTTGTTGCTGGCCCGTCCGCGGGCCGGTTGAGCGGCCGCATGTCATGGCCGCTTCATTCCTTATGCGCGAAGCACGCTATAGCTACTTCGCCTACAAGGAGTGCAACGAATGATTTTTACCAGCTCGTCTCCGCTGCCTGACTCGGCCTGTCTCCAGGTTTCCCGCCTGAATGATCCCCGGACGGCCATGGCGGAACGCCTGCCCGCCCCGCTGCAGCCATTCCTGACCTGGCTCACGGCCCGCCCCGCCCCGGGCGAGGCGAGCATCGACAGGCCCGGTACGGCCTTCGTCATCCGCGCCCTTCTCTGGACCTTCGGCGGCTGCGGCCTGAGCCTCGTGCCGCTGCTGCTCGGCGATGCGTCGGTCCTCGCCTGGCTGCTGATGCCGCTCGGCTGGCTGGCCACGAGCTGCGGGCTGGGCCTCTTCCAGGTGGTCGTCTTCCATCACTGTGCGCATGGCACCGTGTTCCGCGAGCGCGAGGCCAACCGGCGGGTTGGCCGCCTCGTCTCCGCATTGCTGCTGTTCAAGCGCTTCGAGGACTACCAGCACGAGCACATGCTGCATCACAGCCCGAAGAAGCTGCTGACCGAGGAGGATGAGTTCGCCAATTTCGTGCTTGGCCTCTGCGAGCTGGAGGCGGGCCGGCCGAAGCGCCAGCTCTGGCGGCAGGTCGCGTTCAGCCTCGTCTCGCCTGCCTTTCATGGCCGCTTCCTGCAGCGTCGCATCCGCGCCAGCCTGTTCACCGGCGACCGGGCGCATGACTGGACGGGGCGGCTTGCCTGGGGCGGAGCCATCCTCGGCGCCCTCGCCATTGGCCAGGGCGTGGCCTTCTTCCTCGCCTGGGTGCTGCCGGTGACGGTGCTGCTGCAGGCGGCGACCGTGCTCCGCATCCTCTGCGAGCACCGCTTCCCGGAGCCCGCGGTGATGGCGGTGCGCGACCGTGCCTTCGTGTGCCATGCGACGGCCGGTGTCTTCCCGGGGTCCATGCCCCCGGCGGAGCCGGCGACGAGCCCCGCGGGGCTGCTGCGCTGGGCTGGCTGGTGGCTGGAGATGCTGGCCCTGCACCTGCCTGTCCGCCTCTTCGTGCTGGTCGGCGATGCACCCTGCCATGACTTCCATCACCGCCGCCCGGCCACCCGCCGGTGGACCGACTATATCCATGCCCGCCAGAACGACCTGGAGGCGGGCTCCCCCGGCTTCCCGAGCGGCTATGTGGAGAATTGGGGCCTGTTCGCGGCCATCGACGAGAACCTCGCCAGCCTCGCGGCGCAGCCATGCGTCCCGACTGCCAAGGAGGCGAGTTGCGTGTTGAGTGACGCTACAACCTATGCGGGTAAATTGTCCGTGGGACGCGTCTCATAAGACTCGCAAGCTGCTCAGTCGGGCGCATTCTCTCCAGGGGGTACACAACTCGTACCCATCCCCCCTGGGAGGATCCGATGACAGTGTTGCTGGTCGAGGATGATCCGATCGTTCGCTCGACACTTGCGGATTTCCTGGAAGCTGCTGGTTGCCCGCTGCAGGAGGCCGATAATTCCTCGGCCGCCCTGGTCATCCTGGCTGATCCGACGCAACGCATCGACGTGATGGTGACAGACATCAATCTCGGCCCTGGAGATGATGGCCTTACCCTGGCGGGGGAGGTGCGCCGACGCCTTCCTGGCGTACAGATCTTCTATGTCACAGGCAGTCCGGAACGGTTGATCGGCCGTCCGCCGCCTGCCTCGGAGCGGGTATTCCTGAAGCCGTTCCATCCTGAGGATTTGGTCACGGCCGTTACCCAGGTCATGGACCAGCGACGGCGGCTACGGGATGGTATACTCCCGACCTGCATGCCGGCCATGACAGAATCGTGAGGAATGGTGGGCTGCGCACGACAGAATTGTGATCCTGCTCTACTTATGATGTATGCCTTATAGGGGCATTGCAATCTCATGGGGCGGATCTTCATTCTGGTGCAACTTTCTCGCCTTCAACAGCTGCCGCGAGCATTTGGGATGGCCATGAAGCCAGGACTGTCCCAGGTGTGGCGCGATGCTTGAGAGCCCCACCATGGCGCATCCGGCAAAACACAGTCAGGCGGAAGGGCTGGTGAGGATCGGCTACGGACGGCATGCCGACCCGCATATGGCGGTCCGCCAATGCGCCGCGGCGATGGGCAGCGTGGCCCCCGGCCTGTTGCTGGCCTTCTGCGGCGGCCGCCATGCACCGGCGGCGATGCAGGCGGCGTTGCACCAGGAATTCGGCAACGTGCCGATCTTCGGCGGCTCGGCCGCCGGGGCGATCGCACGCGACGGCTTCGGCTATGGCGGCTTCGAACTGGGCCTCATCGCCTTCGATGACCCCAGCCTCATGCCGCAGGCGGTGACGACGCGGGGCTTGCTCGCCGATGCCCGCGCGGCCGGTGCCGAGTTGGGCCAGGCCGTGGCCGCCGTGGCGGCGAAGGATGCCGCCGTGCTGCTGCTGTTCGACAGCGTCGCCAGCGGCTCCCCACCCCGGCTGCATCATGCGAGCAGGATCCTGGAGGGCTTCCATATCGGGCTGGGCGACAAGCCGGTCTGCCTGTTCGGCGGCGGTCTGCTGACCGACATGAACCTCTCCGACGGCTGGGTCTTCGACGGCGCCGGCATCGCCAAGCATGCGGCGGTGGCGCTGGTCTTCCCGCCCGGCATCGTGGCCGAGACCGTCATCATGCATGGCTGCCGGCCGGTCAGCGCCTTCATGGAGATCACCCGCATCCAGGGTGCCGAGGTCTATGAGCTGGACGGCCGCCCGGCGCTCGAGGTGATCGAGACCATGCTCGGCCTGCCCCTCGGCGGCTCGCGCGGGCAGGAGCTCTCGCTGGTCGCGACCCTCGGCCAGAAGCAGGGCGACCCCTTCGCCCCGCATGACGAGAATGCCTATGTGAACCGCCTGATCCTTCGCGCCAATCCGGCCACCGGCTCGGTCACCCTGTTCGAGCCGGACTTTGCCCAGGGGGACCGGGTGCAGATCATGAGCCGCGACAACCGCTTGATGCTGGATTCCGTCGAGCGCGGCACGGCGGATGCCAATCGCCGCCTGATCGGCCCGGACAGCCTTCTCGGCCTCTATATCGACTGCGCCGGCCGGGCCAGCGCCCGCAGCGGCTCCCCGGTCGAGGAGGCGGAGGTGGTGCGCAACGGCCTCGACCGCGACCTGCCCTTCCTCGGCTTCTATTCCGGCGTCGAGGTCGCGCCTTTCGCCCATCAACCAAGCCGGTCATTGGACTGGACCGGGGTACTGGCGGTCCTGCGGAGGCGTTCATGATGGCGACCAGCGCGCCCATGGCCTCGCTCGCACAGATCGAGCGCGAGCTCGCCTATTACCGGAGGGAGTGCAACGACCTCGGCGCCCGGCTGCTGCGCCTGCAGGAGGAGCAGAGCCAGGCCTTCCGTGAGGCGCGGCGCAGCCGCACCGTGGCGAAGCTGATCCGCGAGGCCTACCGGCTGGCCGACCGGGAGGTGACGCCGGACGAAATCGGTGCCGCCCTGCTGGAGGTCATCGTCGAGAACGCGCTGTGCGACGGTGCCGCCCTGCTGCGGCAGGAGGCCGAGGATGAGTGCTGCTTCCGGGTGGTGCATGCGATCGGCACCGCGGCCGCGCCCGTCATCCGGCTCGCATCGCCGCCCGCCTTCTTCTTCACCACCTCCCGCACCGCACTCGAGCCACCGGCCTATGAGCTGATCAGCATCCTCGGCCTGCCCTACGTCCTCTGGGCCTATGACCGCTCGACCGGGCATGCGCTCATCCTCGGCAACCGGTCCGAGAGCAATGTGAGCCGGCCCTACGAGCCGGGTGACCAGGAGCTCATCGAGGGTGCCCTCTCGGTCTATATCGACGTGCTGCTGCGCAAGCAGGCGGAGACGGAATTGCGCGCCGCCAAGGCCACGGCGGAGCGGGCGAGCGAGGCGCGCAGCCGCTTCCTCGCCACCTTGACCCATGAGTTGCGGACGCCGCTGACCGCCATCATCGGCTTCTCCGAGATGATGGCCCCGGAATCCCGCTACAACCTGGCGCCGGCGGCGTCGCAGCGCTATGCGGGCCACATCTTCGATGCCGGCAAGCACCTGCTGGCGCTGATCGACGGCATCCTCGACTATTCCAGCCTCGAGCAGGCGTTGCCGCGCCTCTCGCCGCAATGGCTGCCGGCCGAGCAGGTGCTGAACGAGACGGCGAGCCTGGTTGTCGGCGTGGCGCGGACACGCGATGTCGCGGTGCAGGTCAACCGGCTGGACGAGCCCCTGGCGGTCTTCGTCGATCCGCTGCGGTTCCGCCAGGTGCTGCAGAACCTGCTCGGCAATGCGGTCAAATTCGCCCCAGGAGGCAGCACCGTCGAGGTGGCGGTGGCCCGCCGGCCGGATGGCGGGGCTTGCTTCACCGTCCAGGACCACGGCATCGGCATGCGGGCGGAGGACATCCCCCGGGCCTTGGAGCCGTTCCAGCAGATCGATGGCGGCCATGCGCGGGCTGCCGGTGGCATCGGCCTCGGCCTGCCCATCGCCAAGGGGCTGGCGGAGGCGCATGGCGGCACCCTCATGCTGGACAGTGCCCTCGGGGTGGGCACGACCGCCCGGGTGACGCTTCCCCCCGAGCGGGTCCGCGACCAGGCCTGCGGCTGAGCCGGGGCGGGCGCGTCGAACCGCCCGCCCGGCGCTTGTGATGGGGCCGCCGGCAGCCGATCCTCGCACCCGCTTCGAGGGGTGACAGAGGATGGCAATCAGGACGGTCGGCGTGGTCGGGCTCGGCAATATGGGCCTTGGCATGGCGGCGCAGCTGGCGCGCTCCGGCTTCTCGGTCGATGGCCATGACATCAGCGCGGCGCGGCAGGGCGTGGCCGAGGCCGCCGGCATCCGCTTCCGCGCCGGCCTCGCCGAGCTGCTGGCCGATGCCGATGCGCTGGTCTTCTCGCTGCCCTATGCCCGCGACGTGGAGGCGGTGGTGACCGCACCCGGCGGGCTGCTGGAGCGGCGCGACCGCAAGGTGGTGGTGATCGATACCTCCACCTCCGACCCTGGCACCTCACGCCGCCTCGCCGCCCGCCTGGCCGAGGCCGGGCACGGCCTGCTGGATGCGCCGGTGAGCGGCGGCCCCGCCGGCGCCGCGGCGGGTACGCTCACCATGATGATCGGCGGCGGTGAGGCCGACCTCGCCCTTGCCGGACCGGTACTCGAGGCGATGGCGGCCAAGGTGGTGCATGTCGGGCCCTCGGGCGCCGGCAACATCGCCAAGCTGGTGAACAACATGCTGGTCGCCGCGCATCTGATCACGACGGGGGAGGCGCTGCGCCTCGCCGAGGCGGCGGGGCTGCCGGCCGAGGCCGTGCTGCCGGTGGTGAATGCGGCGACCGGCCGCAGCGCGGTGAGCGAGGCGATGGTGCCGCGCTGGGTGCTGCCCGGCAGCTTCGACAGCGGCTTCTCGGCCGGGCTGATGCGGAAGGATGTCGGCCTGGCCGCAGCCCTGGCGGCGGAGGTCGGCTGCGATCTGCCGCTCAGCGCTGCGGTGGCGCGGATCTGGGAGGAGATGCGGGGGCGCATCGCCGATGCGGATGACTTCACCCGCATGGCGGATTTCCGCGAGCCGCCGGCGGGCTGAGCTCAGTCGCGGAAGGCGTGGCGGATGAAGTTGCGGACCGGCGCCAGGACGAGGCTGATCGGCGTGCGCGGCGAGCCGAGGATGTAGAGTTCGGCCGGCATTCCGGCCACCGGCTGCACCTCGGGCACCTGCGCGAGGGAGTCGGAGTCGATCTCGGCCCGCACGAGTATGTAGGGGGGGCTGCCCTCCCGCGTGATCGCATCCGAGCCGACGGTGACGATGCGCCCATGCTGCATGGGCACGCTGCGCATCTTGTAGGGGGTCAGCCGGATATTCACCCGCTGGCCGACGGAGACCTGCTCGAGGTCATCCGGCGAGATCTGCCCCTCGACCACCAGCCGGTCGTTCAGCGGCACGAGGTCGAGGATGGGCTGGCCGGCCTGGATGCTGGCGCCTGGCGTGAAGGCCTGGATGTTGGTGACCTTGCCCGCCTCCGGCGCCAGCACCTCGCGCCGGGTGAGGATGTCCTGCGCGGAGCGGAGCTGCTGCAGCGCCGCAGCCGTCGTGGCTTCGGTGGCCTGCAGGTCGTTGGCGATCTCGGAAAGCCGTGTCAGGCGCAGCCCCTCGAGCTGCCGCTGCGCCTGGATGATGCCCTCGCGCAGCTGCGCCTCCTGCGCGTTGGCCTGGCCGATGGTGGCGACGAAGCCGGCCTCCTGCTGCTGCAGGTTCAGCACGGTGAAGCGCGAGGCATAGCCCTGGGTCAGCAGCTGGTTGTAGCCGGCGATCTGCTCCCGCACCGCCATGAGCTGCCGACCGGCACCCTCGCGCTGGGCGCGGGCACCCGCCACCTGCTCCTGCAACTGGGTGATGGCGCGCTCCTGCACGCCCGTCTGGCCATCGAAATTGGCCCAGCGGGCGGCGAAGAAGGCCCGCTCGGCCTGCAGGAAGATGGCGCTGGCCGGATTGGCCGCCGCCTCCGCCTCAAGATCGGGCGGGAGGGTGAACTGGCGCTGCTCGGCCTGCTCGGCGGCGAGCCGGGCCAGGCGCGCGCGGCCGCTCCAGTAGGCGGCACGGGCCTGGATCGCGGTGGCCTCGGCCTGCGTCACGTCGAGGCGCAGCAAGGGCTGGCCCGCCTGCACGACGGAGCCCTCCTGCACCAGCATCTGCCGCAGGATGCCGGGTTCCAGCAGGTTCACTGTCTTCCGCCGGCCCTCGGGGACGAGCAGGCCGCCGGCTGCGACGGCCTGCTCCATCCGGGTCATGGTCGCCCAGCCGATGAAGGGGACCAGCATGAGGACGCAGCTCAGCGCCGTCAGCCGCAGCATATGGCCGAGGCCGGGGCGCTGCGGGATGATGCCGACCTGCTGCCGCAGCACCTCCAGCGGGACCGGCGGCAGGGTGGTCACCCGGCGTTGCTGGACCAATTGCTGCAACGGGCAACTCCTCGATGGCGCGCGGCACGGGAACAGGGCCGGGCGAACCCTCCCTGTAGTGTAACCCGTTTAACAGCTCTTTGCCGGCCGGGACCTGGGGCGCGGCCGGTGTAGGGAATACCAATCCCTGACATCGGCCACAGTCTAACCTACTGACCTACCGTGCCCCTGTGGAGCATCGCTTGTCATCGGCGTGGAGCAAAGCCTGTCATCAGCCGATGTTCGTGTAGCATAGCCTGTCATTAGCCGACCGGCCGCAGGGCTCCGGCCTCGTGGCCCGCTGCATGTCTTCGCCGTTCGTCGTCTCGCCGCAGGCCCACTCGGCCAAAAGGCGTTCCACATCCTCGTTTGCCGCCTGCCCTGCGATAGCCATGGACGCCATGGCGAACCGGGCAGCCTCGGCGCGAGACGGCGGAAGCAGCGGCCCCCGCCTGGGCACTATTCCAGCCGTCCGAACCTCCGCGACACCGCCCATGGGCAACAAATAAGCGCTCACGTTGAGCCTGTCGGTGTTCGAGGGGTGGAGGGCGGACGCCCTCAAGGCGGCATAACCCCCAACAGCGCACCTACCGTGAACAACGGCAGCGGCAATGCGAGGACCAGCGGTCCGAGGGCCCCTTCCTAGAATGGCCAGCCCGCCCTGCCGAGGCATCCGCAGTTCCAGCCGACTGGGGTGGCGACCCCGATCACAAGAATCGCTTGCGCGACGTGATACACTTGAGACAGAGTGGGCACATGAGACGGATGTCGAGTTTGTGATGGCGACCTTCCCCGAGCAATGCGAGGTCGTGTTCCGCCCCCGGTACGGGCGGCGCTGGAAAACCGCCTGCGCGGCCGACCTGGGCATCTCCCGGGCGACGCTCTACCGCTACCTCGACGACCCCTCGGGGGTCCCGGACGACGTGCTGGCCGCACTGACGTCCCTGGCGGCTCCTGTCCGCCCGGTGCTGGACGACCACGGGATGGTGGTTCTCGCCGCGTCGGCGCTGGTTGCCGTCCAGAGAGAGATCGACACCCACGGCTTCCTCCGGACGCCGTATCCGCAGGCCGTCCGGCGGACCTTCGACGTGGGCGCAGCTCGGAACCTGGCGGAGGAGCGCAGCCAGCCCTGGCCGACCGACCTGCGGTCGCTCGCCGAACTCGCCGCCCTGCCGCTCGGCCTTTGGGCGGGGGATATGGCGTGGGACCATGACGAGGTGTTCGCCGAGGTCCTGCTGGTCGAGAACGGCGAGGTCACCCCCGAATGCCGTGAGCTCGCTGCGGGCGGCCGGGACCCCGAGCAGGAGATGATCGAGCGCGACGGCTACGACGCCCTGCGGGCCGCCTGCGCCCGGATGGGGGACGGTGACGCGTTCTACACCGAGTGGCGCCGCTGCGTGGTCGCGCGGCCGGTCCTCTCGACCATCTCCGAGGCGGCGACCGCCGTGCCCGGGCTGACCGACCTTGAGGACTGGACCGGGTTCGTCCACCGCTTCTACGACGTGGTGCCGGAATCGCTGGCCTTCGGCGACCACGTCCGCACCTGCACGGTGTCCGGCACGCTGCTGCGCCGCGCGCGCAAGGGCTACCACACCGAGAGCCGCGATCCGGCCGCGATCACGGCGGCCGTCGAGGGGCGCCACGGCACGAAGCCCTTCAGGCCCCGCCAGACCCTGCACCTGAAGCGCGCCTTCCGGGCCTTCTGGTGCCATCCCGGGGTCGCCGAGCTGGCGCTGGCGCGTGGGCTGGAGTCGCTGGGGTGGCAGGTTGCCCTGTGGCCGAGGCGTGACCGCGTCGATGTCGAGGCGGTGTCCCCCGGCGGGCGGCGCATCGCCGTCGACGTGAAGGACCACCTTTCCCCGGTTGGCCTCGCCAAGAGGTTCGAGGGCTTCAAGGAATACGAGGCGACCCACGAGTGCTTTGTCGTGGTGCCCGACTACGTGGTGGCGGCCGATCGGCGCTTCGGGGAGCGATTCGAGAACCTGCGGAGGTCGCACGGCAAGCCCGCCGTGGCGCTGCGGACCGTCTCCGCCCTCCTGCGCGAGGCGGAGGAGCGGGCATGAGAAGCGAGCGCACCTTCCTGAACCGTCACCGGGCCGCGGCGGTCGCCGCCGACCCCGCCGCCGAGGACCTGTCCGCGGGCACCCTGCGGACGGTGGGCCTCGTCGACCTCTGCCTGCACTTCCTCGCCACGAGGCTTCCGGGCGAGCGGACCGACGCGGTCCCCGTCACCCTGCTCGGCTACCCCGCGGTCCTCGACACGCTGGAGGATCGGGAGGTGGCACTCCGCGAACTGGCGGCGCTCCGGCACCTGTGCTCCCGCTTCGCCTCCTACGCCGCGTGGCTGGATGCCCTCCAGCGGCACGCCGCCGCGCCGCAGACCGTGCGGTGCTACGACGCGGTGGCGGGCATGCCCCGTCGGCGCCTCACCGCGTCGGAGGGGCTGCTGCGCTGCCTGACGGAGACGCTCGGCTCCGCCGTGCCGTGGGTCGCGCGCCAGGTCCGCCCCGCCGAGCCGGGCGAGTACCACGTCCGCACGAACCATGGCGACACGCTCCTCTCCTACACGGTGCCCCCGCTGCCGGTGGCCCTGCCGGAACCGCGCCAGCACCGCAGCACCGGGCGGACCATCAACCCGCCGGTCGTCCTGCCGATGGAGGGAATGCTGCGGGTCGCCGAGGACGTTGACCGGGCCGAGGCCGAGGACGACTGGCCGTCCAGCCTGCCGCCGCTCGGCTTGGCCGAGCGCCTGCGCAAGGTCGCCTTCCACGATCCCGAGGGTGCCGTGTTCCGCGACGGCTCGCTCGTCCTCAACGGCGCCAACCACCTCGTCGGCATGCTGTCCTCGGGCAAGTCGAGCCTCGTCTGGGGCGTCCTGTTCGCCCTGACGAAGGGCGGCGGCGGCCGCCGCGTCGCGGTCCTTGCCTCCGACACCATCCAGGCGGCGGCCATGGTCGCCCGGCTCCAACGGCACGGGGTTTCGGCGACGGTGCTGTCGAGCCCCTACAACCGCGAGGGCCACCTCGGCTCCATCCATTGGCAGCAGTCCCTGTCGGATGGCGGCACCCTGGTGTCGTCGGCGGGCGATCTGACCGCGAACTTCAGCGTCGCCTGCCCGCTCGACGGCATGCAGACCGAGCCGAAGGTGGTGCGCGGGCGTCGTTCCGACGTGTGGTTCCCCAGCTTCCGGGAGAAGCCCTGCCATCGGCTCCAGCCCGCGGGGGGCGATGACGACGACACGCTGGACGACGACGAGCTGCCGGGCCGCACCAAGCGGTCCTGCCCGCTCTGGTCGCGCTGCCCGGCACAGGTGCAGCAGCGCACCGCCGTGGACGCCCAGGTCGTGGTGATGACCCCCGCGGCGTTCGTCCACATGACCCCGGACCGCTGGGTGTCCGGCGACCTGATGACGGTGCCGGAGCTGATGCAGTTCGGCTTCGACGTCGTGCTCGTGGACGAGGTGGACGGCTTCCAGAAGACCCTCGACGGCATCTTCTCCCCGCGCGAAACGCTGATGGGCGACGAGAGGACCGTCTACGCCCCCTCCATCGCCGTCCGCTCGTCGGAGGCTCTCCGGCTCCGCAGCGGCGCCCAGTTCCGGCACGAGGTGAACACCCGCTGGCAGAAGCGCTTCCACGAGTTCTTCGGCTTGATCGGCACCCTCTACGCGGTGCTCCAGAACGAGGGGGCCAACCTGGGGGGCCTCGTCGGCGAGGTCCCCTTCACCGCCGGCAGCATCCTGTACGAGCTCTGGCGCCGGGGCGTGCTGATGCGCGGCGGCGACCCCGCGGCCGCCCGCGACGACGGCTTCCTGGATGTCACGCGGGTGGCCGCCGTGCTGACCCGGATGTCGAGGAGCGGCGACGCCGACGCGGCGGACGACCTGCCCGGCGGACCCGCCGACCCGGCCTTCCGCGCGGCCGCCGACGCGCTCGCCGCCGTGGCCGCGCGCGTGGTGCTCGACGACTACTACGAGGCCGCGCTCGACCAGATGGAGGGCGACCTCGACGGCCCGCTCGGCGTGTTCGACGTCCGGGTTCGCGGCGGAGTGGCCAAGGGCGTGCAGCGGCTCGCCCTGTCCCGCCGCGAGAACGCGGCGGCCCTTCTGCTCGCGGTCGTGACCGACCTCGTCCTCCAGCGCTACGTCTGGCTCATCCGCGCGCAGCCCGCCGTCGCCGGCGACTTCGGCATCGACGACACCCAGCTCCTCAGCCAGGCCAACAACTTGGTCCGGCACTACCGGACGCTGCTGCCCGCCAACCCGGCCGGGGCCGCCTTCGGCCTGTCCTACGAGGCGCCGTCCGGCAAGGCGGACGAGCGCAAGGGCGGCAAGCTCACCCTGGTCAACCACCTCGGCGTCGGACGCCACCTCGTGGTCCACCTGCACGACCTGCTGGCAGCCGAGGGGCAGGCAGGGCCACACGTGCTGATGCTGTCCGGCACGAGCTGGGCGGGCGGACGGATCCGGCGGCTGTCGGGAGGGGAACGCCGTTCGGTGGCCTCCCCGGTCTACGACGTCCAGGTTCCCGTGAAGGGCGTCCTGGTCCAGCCCGTGACCGAGGTCGAGGCCGTGGGCCGTTCCATCTTCCGGCTGGTCGGCTGCCAGGACGACAGCGGCAAGCAGGTGCGGGCCTCCGGCCTCGACGAGACTGGCCGCCGCCGTAGCCTCAGGGCAATGGCGGTCCGCCTCGGAACCAAGCGGGGCGACACCAACCTCATCGAGGACCACTGGGCGGAGGCGGAGCGCACGTGGGGCGCGGCCGACATCGCCGATCGGCGCCGCGCCCTGCTGGTCACCAACTCCTACGCCGACGCCGCCTTCGTGGCCGACGCCCTGGCGGAGGTTCTTGGCCGCGAGTGGTCGGTGCGGTGCCTCGTTCGGGACAGCGGCGACGACCCGGACGTGGCGGGCGCGACCGGGCCCCGCCTGGCGCAGCCGCTCCCGCGGTCGCTGGTCGAGCGCTTCGGCGTCCTGCCCGAACGGTCCGTCCTGGTCGCCCCGCTCCAGGTCATCTCCCGCGGCCACAACATCCTGAACGACGCCCGGCGGGCGGCCGTGTCGGCCATCTACTTCCTCCACAGGCCCCACCCGAGGCCCGACGACATGGCACCCGTCATCGGGCGCCTGAACCGCTACGCCATGGAGCGGCACCTGCGCGGCCTGTCGCGCGAGGGGGACGGCGAGGACATCCCGGCGCGCATGCGCCGCCTGCGCCACGCGGCCTCGTCCATCGTGCGCGAGGGGCTGGACCGGAGGTCCGGCTACGCCGGGTTGCCGCCGCACCACAAGGCGCAGTTCGCGTGGGACCTGCTGACGCCGCTCTGGCAGACCATCGGGCGCGGCATCCGCAACGGCTGCCCGGTGATGGTCGGCTTCATGGACCGCCAGTTCGCGCCACGCTCCTTCGACAGGGACGGCGACGACACGGGCGACTCCAGCGTGCTGGTGCAGATCGTGGACGAGCTGCGGTTCGCCATGCGCGACCGCCACGAGGGCGAGGTCGCCCAACGGCTCTACGCGCCGTTCCTCGGCGCGCTCGAACGGACGAGGGATTTGAGGGGTACCGGCGCATGACCATGGTGAATTCGCTCGACCTCGCCGCCTGGGCGCTTGCCAGCCGCGGCGACGTCATCCCGCTCACCACCTTCCGCATGGATGGGCGGTCCTACTCCACCCTGGTGGACTGGACGCGGGTGCAGACTAAACGCGAGGACGCCCCCGCTACGGCGGTCCTGCGCGGGCTGCACGAGGTGGTCTCCCTGTTCGTCCCCGACGTGGCCTTCGTGACCATCGGCCGGGGCCAGGGCCTGGAGATGACCTTCACCGGCCACGTCGCCAACGACGCTGACCGCCGCGCCCGTCTGCGCCTCGCGCTCTCGACCTGGCTCGGCACGGTCTACAAGGACGGCACCACGCCGCAGCAGCGCGGCGAGGTCGCGGACGCGGCGCTGCGGGACGCGAACTGGTCGGTAGAGGACGTGCCGACGGCCCTCCGTGGCCGTGGCGCGCTCGCCTGCGACGCCCCCGTCGAGAACCAGCTCTGGGACGCGCTGACCGCGCAGGCGGTGCGGGCGCTGGCGGGCCGCCGCGTGACCTTTGCCTCCGGCCACACCAAGCGCCTCGTGCCGACGGTGCCCACGACGGGCGCCTTCGAGGGGGTCGAGCTCGTCGCCTTCCCGCCCAACCAGTCCCCCCGGCGCGGGGGCGGCTACTGGACGGAGGTGGTGACGATCTGCACCGCCAACTTCCCCGAGCGCGACGGCATCCACCTGCTGGCCCACATGTCGGTCAGGAACTGGGGCGAGGTCCGGAGCCGCACCAAGGGCAGGGTCCACCGCTCCCTGGATGTCTTCCTGCCGCAGGTGCCCGACCTGGAGCATCTCGGGCCGCAGCGGCACGGCGCGTTCCCGCTGAAGGTCGTCTCCGACGGCGGCCCCGGGGCGGCGCGGACCTTCACCGGGAAGTGGCAGCACAGGGAGGACGAGAACGTCTTCGGCGTGCTGTCGCGCTTGACTGGTCTCGACGGCCTGCCGACAGAGGGTGGGCTCACCCCGCACGTTTCCGGCGACGGCATCTGGGTCCTTCCCCGGCTCGGGAGCGTGCACGGCGACAAGTTCCTGCCGGGCGCCTCGGGGGTGCCCATGCCGGATCGGCTGGCACTCGCCGATGCCGTCGGGCGTGCCGTCGAGCCGCTCGGCCTCGAGCGCCTGCCGCCGATCCAGCGCCGAACCGTGCGTGGTGCCAAGCCGGAGGTGCCCTTCACCGGCGCGAGCGAGGCCGACTTCGCGGCGCGCCGCGCCGCGCTGGCCCGGGCGCTCCGCAAGGTCAACGGCCTCGCCGCCGACGCTGCCCCGGTGCTCGACCTCTTCATGTTCGGCCGCCGGGACGCGGCGGCGGCGAACCTGCGGGCGGCGGTCGTCGAGGTGCTTGGCCAGCCGGATGGCGACGGCGACGCCATGCGCTGGGCCGATGGCCTGCAGGTCCGCCTGCACGCCCACGCGGCCGGGCCGCTGTCAGAGGGTCTGCATCCCTGGGAGGACCCGACCGACGAGGACCGCCGAAAGTTCCCGACGGACTCCCAGTGGCGGGCCGAGCGCGCGAGGCGGCAGACGGACGGGAACAAGGCGGCCCGCGGACGCATGGAGCGCTGGGTCCGGGAGTGCCGCGGCGAGGTGACGGGGGCCTGCTGCGCCGTGCTGGAGATCCCCGAGGAATTCAGGGACTCCTACGACGACCCCTTCCTGCTGGCCAAGCAGGTGCTCGCCGGGGCGCGCGTCCTGCCGCAGATCGTCCTGGTCAAGGCGGCGCCGACGCCGGGCGAGGACGAAGGCGACGTCGAGCACCGCTTCTTCGCGGCCTTCTCCGACCTGCTCCGCAGCCTCGGCGTGGTCCCCGTGGGCGACGGCACGCCCCAGGATCTGGCGGCCCTGACGGTGGCGCAGGTGAACACCTCGCTCCAGGCTGGCATGCGCGTCCAGAGCCAGGCGGTGCCGCTCGCCGCGCACGTCCGGGACGGCGTGCTCTGGGCGGCCCTGCCCGGCGCCGACGGCCTGCCGGACTGGCGGCCCTACGCCGAGGTCTACCTCGCCATGACCTCGGGCGGGCACTCGCGCTTCGACCGCGGCCGGAAGCCCGACAACCAGGCCCGCTTCTCCGCCTTCTGGCAGCAGGCGCTCCGGGACATCTCGAACCGGGGCGGCGGCCTCGTGCTGGTGGACGCCGCGAGCGGGCGCCAGTGGATCGGCAGCATGGCCAACGGCAAGCTCGCCTTCGACCGGCTGGAGGTCGGCAGCGGCAACACGCCGCTCTTCCCCTCGGACCTGCCCGGGGTGCGCGTCGCCCGCGTCACCCATGGCGACGCCAAGCTGCCGTCATACTTCCACGACGAGGACGCGGGGTGGGTCTCCGGCGTCTTCGCCTGGCCCGGCAGCACGCGCACGGCCTTCGGCCTGAAGCAGAAGCCGCAGAGCAACAAGGCCCGCAAGGCAATCGCCACCACCTCGCGCCACCCCGACCCTGAGGCTGGGAAGGCGGCCGCCCGCGAGGATGATGATCGCAAGTTCGCGGCCATCGACGAGACCTGCGCCTTCTTCATCCAGCCGGGCGACGACCCGATGGCGGTGGTGCAGCGGGTGAACGGCCTGCGGGGCGTGCACGCCCAGTTCGACGGCTACACCTCGCTGCCCTACCCGCTGCACGAGCTGGCGCTGCTCAAAAACGCCATCACGGGGTGACGGCGGCAGGAGCAGGAGGGGCGACGGTGGACTAGCCAGGAGTTCTCCGTCGCGGTCGCCCCATACTCGTTTGTGCTCCCATCTCAGAGCGAGGTGTTCCCAGTCCACGGCCGTTACGTTCCGCGCCATAGCCTCGCCAGCAGAACCTTCTGCTCCTTCAGGACGCAAAAGATTACATTTGCTTAATCCGGTTTGGAGCCTTCCGCACGAGCCTGATAGTTTCATTCCCAGGACGAGCCACGCTGAACAGGGAGCGACCGGTGAGGCGTGAGCCTTGCCACGGAGGGTCGCGGCTTTGGTCAGATGTCGGAAGACTGGGCGGCATCTGCCCGCCAGGGGGGATAAATGGTTGGGTCCAAAGGACCATTTCCTGTGGAGGGCGGCGCAGGGGAGGTGCCCGGCTCCCGGGCACATGATGGGGGCGAGGTGAGCGACGGCACAGGCCACCGTTGCAACTCTCGTGCTCCTGAGCGATATAGTCCTCATGGCGACGCGCACCACCCGGACCCTGGGCTACGTGCTCCCCGCGACCTCCCAGGCGCGGCAAGGGAAGCACGAACCCCGTCAGCGGCCGTTCATTCAGGGTCTGCAGGAGGACAATCATCTTGCGAGGAGCATGGCAAATGCCCGGCGCCTGCGCGGAGAGAATGTCAGCAACCTGAGCGACGAGGAATTCCTGGCCAGGGTTGCGGCCAGCGCCCGAAGCTGAACTCCCCTTCGGCGAGCGGGGGAGCCGACCGTCACCTGAAGCTCCTCAAGCTGGAAGAGATCCAGGCCAAGCCCAAGGACTTCCACTTGGTTAAGGGCTTCGTGGATTACGTCGGCATCGACAAGCTCGAATCTAGGTTCAGCACCGATCTCAAGACTCTCAGGCGTTGCGTGCTGGAAGGCAGGCCACTCCCGCCAGGCTTCTATCGGCAAGGCAAGGGGCAGGACGAGGACCGAGCCCTGAAGGAGTACGGGGTGATGCACCTGCACCTCGGTGGGCAGAAGTCGGATGTCCTCGTCTTCCTCATGCAGTTTCCCGATGACGTGGTTGCCTTGGAGATCAACAACCACGGCCCATTCAGCGACCACCCCCCAGGGCGTGGTGTCGACGCGCGCTGGAGGGTGGCCGCCCTTGTGACGCTCAACGAGGCACGGGCAGCCGCTGAACAGCAGCGGCAACGTGCCGAGGAGGAAGTCAAAGCGCTCAACGCGAGCATTCGCGCGCGCCTGGGCATTGGCAAGAAGCCCGATTCTTGAGATCCGAGCGGCTGGGCAGTCTGCGGTAACCCGCGCTTGTGCTACCGGACGTTGCGGAAATGCCCTCAGCGTCCTCCTAACTCCAACCACCCCAGCACCACCTCGAACGACCGCTCCACCCTGATCATCCGGCCGCCGGGCAGCAGCAGCAGGGCACCCCCGTCGTCCTCGCAGATGGCGCCGATTGAGGTGGCGGACACCGCGTGCATCCGCCCCTCGACGTCGCGCAAGACGACGAACCTGCCGACCCGCTCCCCCTCCTCCAACTCGCGGCGGGCCATCACGCCGCCTCCGCTGCGGGCAGCACGAGCGGCACGGCGAATCGCTCCATCTCGGTCGGCTGGCCCCGGCCGTCGAAGCGGACCGTGACGTGGTGGGCGGTGCCCGTTCCGCGCCAGCGCACCTCCGCCAGAGGCAGCAGCAAGAAGGTGTCCCCCTGGTTTGGGACAAGGGCCACCCAGGCGTCGGCCGCCCGGCGCAGCAGGTCCAGCGACTCCCGCTGGACGTTGAACACGAAGACGCCCGTCAGGTCGGGCCGCCGGCCCGATACGACCTGCACCACCCGCCCCGTCGCCTCGTCGGTGAAGCGGTTGTTCACCCGCCGCAGGCGGGCGCCCCAAACCCTGCCGATCGTATCCCCGGCCAGGGCCACCCGCTCCCAGCCCCGCTGCCGGAGTTCCCGGGTGGGGATGGCCCGCCGCTGGCGCACCTGCTCCACGCGCGCGAGCACTTCCGGCGTGATGTCCGCGCGCCGGAACACCGCCAGCTTGCCGCCGTCCCCGGCGCCGGGACCGGACACCATCGGCACGCCCATGAACCGCAGGTGCCGGGTCAGCGCGCCGTTCGCCCGCCCGCCCTCGGCGTCCATCCGGGCGAGTTCGCCGCCCAGGATGAACTCGGCCCGGAAGGCGTCCACGGTGCCCCGCGAGAACCGCATCCCGACCTCGTCCGGGCCTCCCGACGGCACGGTGCCCATCAGCCCCCGCCGCGCCCAATGGAGGACATGCTGGTAGTGGACGCCGAGCATCTCGCCCACCTCGACGGCGGACAGCGTGACGCGGGCCACGGGCAGAACCTGCTCCACCTCCGCCGGGTCGAGTCGGATGCCCTTCAGCCCCCGCTGCCCCTCGACCAAAGCGGCCGCACGCAGGCGCCCATCGGCCAGGGCCCGGCACACGTCAGGCGGCTCGCGGCCAGGCGCGGTCGTCGCCGCCATGGTCCAGAGGCCCCGTTGCCGGGCCTCCGCGTCGCTGACCTTGGGCGCCGTTCCGCGGCAGGCCGCCACGAGGCCCTCTACCGCCGAGCGGCGGAACGGCCTGATTTCCAGAACCCGCTCCCCCTCGGCGACGCGGGACACGACCCCCGCCGCCTCCAGCTTCTCGAAGACCTTACGGCCCACGTTCAGCGTGAGGCGCGCTTCCTCGGGCAGCAGGAGGTCCGCCATCTCGTCACGGAGGCGGCGGATCTCGGCCGCCTTCACCAGCGACGGAATGCCGGACCCGTTGGGCGGCAGGATGTAGAGGTTCCGCCGCTCCGCCAGGCGCTGCATCGTCTCCGGCCCGACGCCCAGCGTCTTGGCCGCCTCCGACATGGACATGTGGCGGTGGCGCAGCGCGTCGACCGACCCGTAGCGGCCGAGCACGTAGGCATTCACCGCGAGGTCGTCCTGGGCGGCGGCATAGGCCGCGAACGCCTCGCCGATCGGCGCCCCCCAAGGTTCCCGGCTCCATGCCGACACCTTGGACGAGAAGGTGCCGAATGCCTTCGCCAGGCCGCCCTTGCCCCGCCTCTCCCGGGCGCGGGCCTTCAGCCCGTCGAGGAAGCGGTGGAACCCGTTGGGCCAGCCGTCCAGCGCCCGCCAGCCGTCGTCCACGTAGCGGTGGACCTCGGCCTGATGCTTCCGGACGAACCCGGCGAGGCGGTTCACCTTCTCCATCCCTTGCGCGAGGTGGCCGAGGGTGACGGAGAGCCGGAGCGTGTCGCCGAAACCGAGGCCGAGCGGCGCCCCCGTCGCGGGGGCGTCGCAGTGGAACAGCCGGTGCACCGCCCGCACGCCCCCGAGTTCCCCGTCAGGAACCCGCTCGGCCTCCGCGCGCCGAAGGTCGTATCGGCAGGCCCTGCTGCCGCACAAGTGGACCCCGGGGCCGCGCCACTTGAGCTGGCGGCCGCAGTCCGGGCAGGCCGACAGCAGGCGGGTGCCGTGGACGGCGCAGACGGGCAGCGCGTCAAGGAACCACACCGCGCGGTGGTGCGGCGAGTCCGCGAGGCAGGCCGGGCAGACCGTGCGGCTGTCCAGCCGCGCCTGCTCACGCCAGACGACGTGGCCGTTCAGCCGCACGGTCGTGTCGTCCGCGGTGCCCATGGCGAGCCGCGCCCACTGCGCCTCGTCGAGGCCGAGGACATCCCGCATGACGACGCCCAACGGGCCCGCCGGGTCCGTCTGGCACAGGGTCACCAGGATGACCTTCGGCGGCCTGAGGCGCCGGAGCACCCGGCCCGGCTCCTGGAAGCGGTAGCGGGCCGCGTTGCGCATGATCAGGCCCGGCAGGCTCTCGCCTTGCTCGGGCGGCACGGCGGTGGGGAGGCGGTAGGTCATGTCAGCCCACCTCCTCCCCGGCGAGCTCATGCTTCCGTGGACGGCTACGCCGGCGACGAGGCTCCGGCTCGACCTCCTCCACGGCGGGGGCGGCATCCTCCACGACCTCCACACGGAAGGGATTCACCCTCTCGCGGGCGCCGCCGACCCGGAGCTCGTCCACGGCCTCGGCCAGCAGGTCATGGGTGACGGATGGGCGCCCGCGGCGCACCGCGATGGCGCGGGCCTGGTCGATGAGGGTCGCCGCCTGGCCAAGCAGCCCCTCGGCGTAGGCGTAGATCCGGAGGGCCGTGTCGAGCGACCCGAAGCCGGACCGCTCCGCGAGGCCGAGGTTTGGCGTCAATCATGTGGAGCACGGCCCGGAACTCGGTCCGGTCCTCCGGGTCGTTCCAGTCGTATGGGGTGACGACCACCTCCCCGAGCGTCCGACCTTCCAGGTGCATGTTGCCCTGGAAGACGCGCTCCGCCTTCCGCTCGCCGACCAGGAGCAATGGGCACAGGCGCTTGTTCAGCAGGCCCGTGAGCCAGTTCGCCACGTCCCGCTTCACCTTGTCGGTGTCGGCGTCGATCAGCCGCTGCACCTCGTCGATGACAACGAGGTCCACCTCCTGCTCTTCGACCGCCTGGGCGATGCGGGCGGTCAGCTCTGCCTGGGAACCGTGGTGCGGGTCGGGATCGTTCAGGGCCGCCAGGAGCTCCACCGCGAAGCTCTTCAAGGTGCACCCGGCGGGGACCTCCACGGCGACGATGCGCGGGCGCAGCGCCGGGTCGGGTTGCTCCTCGACCCGGAGCCGGACGTAGTGGGTCACGATCTGCGTCTTGCCCGCCCGGCTGTTGCCGAGCAGGAGGAGCGCTCGGCAGAACGTGTCCTCCCACCCGCACTCCAGCAGGTCGTCGACACGTTCGAAGGCCCGCCTCACGCGGCGGGTCTCCACGAAGACGGCGCTGAGCGCGTTCGCGCGGCGCCGACGGCTCGAACGGCCCATCACTCGTCCCCCTTGCTGCTGCTCATGCGGAGGCCGAGGCCCTTAACCAGCTCGTCGAGGTCCTCCTGGTCCTCCTTCGTCAGGCGGGGCGCCTTGCCCTCCCGCCTGCCCTTGGGCTTGCGCGCGGGACGGGGCTGCTCCGGCGCCCGCGCGTACTCGGCTGCCCCGCCCGGGGGAGTGGGAGGCGTGACATCGCCGCCCTCTTCGCCGCCCGTCTCCCCCTCCTCCTCGTCGCCGTGCTCGTGGGCGGCGTCGGCGACCGCGGGAGCCTCGCCGTCCATTACCTCGTCGATGATGGAGCGGGTGCTGCGGACCGGGTCGAAGGCGGGCGGGTCCTCGGGCTCCGGCGGCCGGGTCAGGCTCTCCCAGTAGCGGGCCGCCCGGGTCCGGTTCCGGAGGCCGTCCCCGGTGCGCTTGGCGTCCATGGCCGCGTCGAGGATGCGGTAGGCCCGCTTCAGGCCCTCGTCCCCGGCCAGCCGGTTGAAGTTGTTCCGCTGGAGGGCGCGGGCGAGCTTGTGCTTCTGGAGGGAAACCCCCGCCACCAGCGCCCGCATGGACGGGACGATCGGCACCTCGCGCGGCTCGCCGTCGGCGGGGTCGATGAACTGGATGCGGGTGAGGTCGCGGCGGTCCACCCGGATCTTGACGCTGGGCGCCCGCCCCTGCCGGACGCGGTAGTTGGCCACCTCGGCCCCGTTGTAGAGCAGTCCCTCGTACTCGATGCCGTAGTGCTGGGGCTTGCGCCACGCGACGTGGGCCGTCTGGGCGCGGATGTGCTCCAGGGGCGGCAGGGGGCGGACGCCGTGCCGGGCGACGCTCTCGTTCCAGAGGTCCAGTGGCGAGCGGCCGCCGAGCGCGCGGTGCGGCCGGCGCATGTAGATGCCGACGAGGAAGTGCAGGGCGTAGGCGCGGAGCTCGGTCAGGGTGGTGACGGCCACCTTCTCCGGCACGACCTCGCCGTTCAGCTTGAAGAAGTCCGAGAAGGTGGTCCCCGGAACCCTCTGGAAGACGGAAGTCGTGAGCGTGCGGAAGAAGCGCTCGATGCGGCCCTTGTACCAAGCCTTCAGGACCGGGGTGTACTGCACATCGATGCCGAGCCCGAGGCACGCGTCCAGGAAGGACTTCGACTTGAATTCCTTGCCCTGGTCGGTGACGAGGACGCGCGGCAGGCCCATGCAAGGCCAGGGCTGCTTGAGGTCGGGAATGCCTGCGAGGAGCGCGTCCTTTGGCAGAACGCCCACTTCCACGCATTCCAGGGCCGAGGACGCAGACGGAGGCTCGAAGCCCATGCGCATGCCCATCGCCGCCCGGGTGGCCCTGTCGAGGATGGACGTCAGGGTCGCCCTCCCGATCGGCAGTCGGGTTTCGGGGTCCAGCACGACGGCATCGACCGCCGTGTGGTCCATCTCCCACACGTCGTTGTGCCGCTCCGCGACGGGGCCGCTGGTCTTGGGCCGGAAGCGGTGGGAGGCGGTGCGCGGCCCCTCCCGGCAGAAGTCCAGCGTGAACTGGTCGACCTTCCGGATTTCGGCCAGCACCGTGCCGAACACGGGCGCCGCGAGGTGGTCCTGGCTCGGCAGCGGGGCGTTCCGGTCCTCGAACGCCTGCCTGACCTTGCGCCACACCTCGGTCGCGGTCGGGCGGGTGTCCAGGAGGTACTCCTTCTCCACCGTGTCCCGCAGGAGGTTCCGGGCCTCGTCGCACAGGCGGTCCCCGCGGTAGCCGCCCACGCCGGGCAGCAGGCCCTCAGGCCGCTCGCCGCCGAGCAGCCAGTCGGCAACCCAGCGCGCGAGGGTGCGGGCCGAGGGCGGCTCGGCGTCCACGGGCGGCGTGGCCGCCACGTCCGCGATGATCCCGCCGACGCCATCAGGGGTCCGGGGCGGCCGCCCGGCACGCTCCCAGGCCCGGACGTAGCGGAGCCGGCGCTCCACCTCCTTCAGGTCATCCGGGGACGCCAGCTCAAGGCCGGAGGGCCCCAGCCCCTTCTGCCTGCGCTCCACCTCCTCGGCAGTCACCAGGCGGATGCGGCCGGCCATCTGCTCATCGAGGAAGTGGCGGTCGGTCATCGTGACCGGGACGTCCTCCTCGTCCACGAAGGTGTGGAACTGGCGCCTGCCTCCGGTGCGGCCCCGGTAGGTCATCAGCCGTCCGTCCCAGAGGGCGAGTTGCCTGTCCGGGATGTTGATCGGCGGCACGCCGTCGTCGGCGCTCGGCATCAGGTCAGCCCTCCCGCGCGCAGGAAGGCCCGGATGCGCGAGGGCTCCGGTGCCGACAGGTCGAGGCTCAGGGCGCGGCGGAGCGCCATCGGGAACACGGCCTCCGCCCCGTCCCCGAGCATCCCGCGGAGTTCGGCCACGGTCGCGGACCCGCCCCGGCGCGTCAGCGCCTCGACGACCCGCAGCTGGTCGCCCTGGCCTGGCCGGAGCGCCCGGTGGTCGAGGACGTGGAGCGCGTTGCCGAAGCGAGGCTCCAGCCGCACCTCGGCGGGGGTCAGCACCGCGTAGCGGACGCCCCGGCGGGCGTAGATGGCCCGCACGACCTCTGCCAGCACGCGGTACCACGGGGCGTGCTCGCCCGTGTCGGGGAAGACATCCATCACAAGCGGGCCGTGATCGGTGTGAACCCCCACCGCGGGCACGTGGCGGCGCGGCTTGCCGTCCAGGACGTACTCCACCCGCTCGGGGAGCGAATGGTAGCCGACGACATCGGCGTCGACCTCGAGCAGGAGCATGAGGTCGCGCTCCGCAAGGCGCCGCCACCGCATTGGGGTACCGTTCTTCAGGCTGGCGATGACGCCGTTCGTCCGCTTGGCGGAGTGGCGGGCGATGATGCCCAGGTCGATGGAATCGAGCGGCCTGACGCGCGCGGCGACGTGCCCGCGCGCCTGCCAGGCGCCGGTGAACTCAGAAGGCATTCGGGAGCCCTCGTCTGGATGTGCTGGGGGCCGCGACGCAAGGCGCCGCGACAGCGGAGGTCAGCAGCCTCTCGCTATTCGGCCCACCAGCAGCATGTTGACGACGAGGGACATCAGCCTCTCCCGAACCTCCGGACGCGACAAACCGACCCTCCCCGGACGGGGCGGGCCGACAGCAGCCTTGCGCGGACTGCTATATGCGGCGGGAGGACAAGGAGAGGCGGCCCGCCTCAGAGGCGGGCTGCGCGGCCGTGACGGCAATGCGCAGTCCGATTTTCATGTCAACATACCTACTCCAGAATCGTTGCGTGCACAAGCTGGTCCGCGGCGGCCTCACCGCATTCGCCGAGGCGCGTCGCGTTCCGGCGCCTCCTCCAACGACCGAGGCTGCTCCACGAGGTGCGCGATCTCCTCCGCGACGAGCACCTCCCGCTCCAGCAGCGCCTGGGCGATGCGCTGGAGCGCGGGACGGTGGGCCTCGATCAGAGCGCGGGCGCCCTCGTAGGCGTCGGCCAGCAGCGCGCCGACCTCCCGCGCCAGGCTTGGCTGGTGCGGCAGGATGAGGCGCATGTCCGACGGTCCGGGCTGCCCGTGCCAGAGCAGATGCTGGTCGGCGGGCGCCGATGAGAAACCCCACGAGGTGAGCGCGCTGACAGCCAGCATGGTCGCCCGGGCGAGGTCGCTGCGCTCCGACCCTCCCGCCCCGGAGGAGACATCGCCCAGGATGACCTGCTCGGCGGCGCGGCCCGCGAATAGGCGCCGCAGGTGACGCCCCACCGCCTCGCGGGTGAGCACCGGCTCGTGCAGGTTTTCAGCGAAGCCGCCGGCGTCCGGCCCGCCCGCAAGGGACACCCGAACGAGGCTGCCCGGCATCTCCAGCCACCCGACCAGGGCATGGCCCGCCTCGTGGACCGCGGCCCGGCGGCGGATGTCTGTCGGCATGTCGCCCACCTTGGGCCGGACCTCGGCCAGCAGATCCTCCAGCACCAAGGGGCGCCCGGCGTGCCGCGCACGCCGCCGGGCCGACCGGACCCACCTCTCCACGTCCGCCCCCGTGGCGCCGACGGCGAGGCGGACGACCCGCATGAGATCGGCGCCCGGGATCTCGTCCCTCAGCCGTTGCCGGAGGATGCCCGCGAGCGCCTGGTCGTCCGGGAGGGGGACGTGCAGCACGCGGTCCAGCCGCCCGGATCGCGTCAAGGCTGGGTCGAGGCGGTCGGGGTGGTTGCAGGCCGCGACGACGATGACGCCCTCGCGGCCATGCAACCCGTCGAGTTGCTCGAGCAGCCCGTTCAGGTAGGCGGTGCTGTAATCCCGGTGGCGCTCGTCATAGCGCGCCCGGTCGCCCATGCTGTCGATCTCGTCGAGGAAGAGGATGCACGGTGCCGAGGCGCGTGCCTCTCGGAAGGTCCGCTGCATGGCGCCCAGCGCGTGGCCGAGGTGGCCGTCGCGGTCGCCCTGCCATTCCTGGGGCGAGCTGATGACAAGCGGGACGTCGCAGGTATTGGCCATGCGTCGGGCGAAGGAGGTCTTCCCCGTCCCGGGCGGGCCCGCCAGCAGGACAGCCTTGTCGATGTCGGCCCAAGCGAGGCGGCCCGCTCGGTACTCCGGCAGGTCGCGCGCGACGGCGAGGCCCCAGTCGCGTGCCTCGTCCATCCCGAGCAAGGATTCCAGGCGCTCGCGGGGATCGGCGGCGAGAGCGGCGGTGCCGACGATGCGGACCAAGCGGTGCAGCACCTCGTCGGCCGAGGCTCCTGGTTGCCAGGCCATCAGCAGATGGTGCGGCATGGCCGCGCGGGCGACCGCCTCCGGGATGTCCTCGGTGGGCAGTGCGCCAGCCATGGAGGCCACGGCCTCCGCCAGGGCCGCCGGGGACGGCGGGGGCACCTGGACCACCCGATCGGCCATCCGCAGCAGCTCGCCGGGGAGCAGCGCCTCGGGATCCTGGCTCCATCCGAACACGGGCTGGCCAGACTGGAAGGCGGTGATAAGGCTGTCCGCCGAGAAGTACGGGTCGGTCCTCCGCGTCGCGTCGTCGCGGGCGAAGCCGTACCAGCGTGGCTCAGGCGGCTTCTGCTCCTCCCCCTCATCCGTCTCCGTCGCAAGGGGCCAGGTGCTGATGACCTCCGGCTCCTCGCCGGGGAACAGGGCGCCGACCCACGCCCGCCGGATGTGCATGACCCACTCCTTGGCCGCGACGGCGACGATGGTGACGCTGCCCGGCACCTTGGCCTCCGCCGCGAGGCCGGGGCGGTCGGCCAGCAGCCGGTGCACCATCACCGCGGCCACCTCCTCGGCGAGGTCGGGGGGAAGGGACGGACTCTTTCGGGCGAGGCGGCGGTGCGTGGAACGGCACCTGGGCTGGCTGGCGTTGTTGGAATCGTTGCTCATGGGATGAACCCGCACATGAGGGTTTCCGCCCGGCAGGGGCCATGGCGGAGCGATGACCGAAGGAGCGCCGGGTGATCCCGGCGACCGCGGTCAGGCTATGCGGGTGACCTGGACGAGCGCGGCGAGGCGCCCCTTTCGGGGCGCGACCAGGACGACGGTCTGGTCAAGGTGGGCGCTCATGGGGTGGAACGTGTAGAGAACGGCGATTGCCCTCGTCAACGGTCAAGTCGCCCTTGGCCGGCCCGCTCACGCAGCAGTGGGGAACCCCGCTGCCGAGAGGCCGACGCCTGGGGCGATATACTGGGCATCTGGGAATACCTGGCACAGCGTGGTCGCCGTCGCCGGTGCACCGGCCCAGAGGACCAGGGCGCTGGGGAACGGCGCCGGGGTTGAGCCGTCCCCAAACGACAGCCTGCCGCGCAGGAGCCACGCGGCCGCGTGGCCCACCACGTCGGCATGCCACCACCGGGTGTCCGTCCGCGCGGGGATCAGCCCGATGACGAACTCCGCCCTTCCTGTCTCGGCTTCCGTCCGGGCCTTGGCCGTCCAGGCGCCGATGCCGCGTCCGTAAGGCGGGTTCATGAAGACCCGGCCGTGCCAGGGGTGGGCCAGCCCGTCGTCTGCCTCGGTCAGGTGCCGGGCGGCTCGGACGCGGGACCGCAGCGCTCCTGGGGAGCAGGGGTCGAGGTCGAACCCGCTGCCCAGAGCCTTGTAGAGGCGCTCCAGCAGGTCGAGCGGGGTCGCCCATGCCTCGTAGGTCGACGAGAGCGCGGCGCCTGCGTAGAAGGACTGAGGGTGCCCGGTGCGGGCGAGTACCAGCCCGGCGCCGAGGACCTCCGCGACCCGCTCCAGGGCGGCAAGGTGCCCGAGGTCGCCCCTCTCCATCGCGGCCAGCGTGTTCGGGCTGACGTTCGCCTTTGCAGCGACCTCGCGGGCCGAAGCGCCGAGCCGTTGCCGGAGCACCTTCAGGCGGGCGCCGGGATCGGTGCCGGGCGGCAGGGAGCGGCCCGCCAGTTCCATCCCGAGGGTGTCCAGCAGGCGGAGGTAGACGGCGGCGTGGCCCTGGCCTCGCTCCGCCTGCCAGACGCTGCGCGCGCTGCAACCCGCGGCGGCGGCCAGGGCGCCCTGCGTCAGGCGGGCATCGTGGCGGGCCTGACGGAGCGTCCGGCCGAGCCGCGAATCGGAGCGTTCTTGCGACATTGGTTTCCCGGAATAGGAGCGAATTTGCGCGCTTGCACGGGAGAACTGCGGCGGCTCGGCATCAGGCCGTCGCGGTACGGTTCAGTGGCGGGTGGCGCCGAACATCTCCCGCTGGCGGGTGTCGAGCACGGCAAGGCCGAACGAGGCGCATGCCATGTCGTGCCGCAGTCCGTCGAAGCCGATCGGGGACGAGACACGGATGTGGGCCGGGTCGGACTCGCACTCGCTGAGCGTCACCATCGTGCCCGGGCCGCTGACGAGCCAGTCCGCGATTGCGGTCTGCGAGTAGACGAGGACCGTCAGCTTCGCCTCCGCCCCTTCGCCCTTCCGACGGACGTGAACCACGCGCCTCGACACGAAGTCCAATTCCATGGGCCCCATCTCGAAGAGGAACTCGTTGGCCGGAAGCACGAGGTCACAGGCATGGGCGGTCGGCAGCGGGGTGGCCGCGACGATGGCCCGGAGCTCAGCGGAGGTGACGATCTCCGCGCGGGGCAGAGCCTTGATGCGGGCGAGGTAGCTGCTGCCCAGGCACACGGGCATGAGGGTGGGCAGGCTGCGGATGCGGACGCGCTGCGACGCGCGCTCCAGCTTCGAGAGGGTGCTGTCCTCGGGGCCGATGCGGCCCGCGCCGAAACCAAACATGCTGGTTCTCCTGTTTGTTGGTGGTGGATGGAAGGGATCGGCCGTGCTGGGTGCCGGTCGGGGAACACGTCAGGTCGCTCGCTTTGCGAGGTGACCCGAGGCACGGCGGCCTGTTGCTCCGCCGCCGTGCAGGTCGTCAGCGGCTGCTGGCGCCCACCAACCCGCGCTGGCGAGCGTCGATGGCGAGCAGCCCGGCGGCGGCGCAGAAGTAGGCGTGCTTCAGCCCGCCGAGGCCACCCTCGTCCGCGAGGTTCGCTTCGGCAAGCGGGCTCACCTCAAAGTCGGAGAGGGTGGTGCAGACCCCCGGCACCGTCAGGGTCCAAAGATTCCAGTCCCGAACCTTGGAGAGCACGGTCGCCCTGAGGGAGGCGGCGCCGCCGGTACCGTGCCGCCGAACCTCGACGATGTGCGTGGTTGCGAAGTCCGGGTCGAGGGGAGCGGCCTCGAAGACGAACGCCTCGGCAGGCAGCAGAAGCCCACCGACGTGGAGGTCCGGCCCCGGAAGCATGGGCGCCGCGGCCCGCATCTCGGCCGCCCCGACGATCTCCGTGCGGGGCAGGGAGCGCAGCATCTCGAAGTAGTGGGGAGGCACCTTCCACGTGCTGAGGTGAGGGACGTTCCTCAGGCGCCCGTGCCGGGCGCTCTGGCTCGCACGCTTGAAGGTCTGGTCGTTGGGGGCAAGGCGGCCCGCACCGAATCCGAACATGGTTGCTCTCCTGTGCGTTGGTGGCGTGAGGGGGAATCGGCCGCCTGGAGGCGGCCAACGCAGGTTGGTCAGGCTGCTTGGGCGGTCGGGCGGGACAGCAGCAGCACGAGGCCGTCCATCGCGCAGGCCGAGGCGTTGATCGCCTGCTCCAAGCTCCGGATGTGCTCCGTGCTGAGGCGGACCGTCGGGCGCGGCAGGCGGCCCGGTGCGACGATGAAGGGGGGCAGGACGGTCCACTTGCGGCGGGTTTCGCTGAACCCGAACACGTGGAGCTGGCCCATGGCCGGGGCCACCGCGTGCAGCCAGACGAGGTTCACGGTCGGGCCGTCCGCGAGCACGTAGGTGACGTCGTGGGCGGGCCACTGGTGGAGCTGGATGTCCATGACGCCCTCGCCGAGGAGGCCGGAGGCGTCGATCTCCTCGTAGGTCATGGTGCCGAGGTGCTGGGCGGCGGCGAGGCTGTCGCGCACCGTGCGGCGGAAGTTCACGCGGATGCGGGGAGGCACCATGAGGATGCCGCCGCGGGTCATGGCGTCGAGGACGGCAGCCTTGATGGCGGCGAAGTCAGGGGTCGGCTTGGGGGACATGCTCTCTCCTCTCGGGCTGTGGAATGCAGGCATGCGAGGGCGTTCCCCGGTCCGGGTGGACCGAAGGCGCAGGGTTGGCTGAGGGGGGGCAGGCGCGCGGCGCCGATCGCGGGCAGGCTGTCGAGCGGCACGGCGGCCGCAAGACAACTCGCCCGCGTCAGGCGACGCGGACTGCGCTCTTCAGCGCCCTATTCGGAGAGGGGAGAACGGAAAGGAGGACATGGACGGCTCCGGGTTGCGGCTCGCGATGAGGCGGGGCGCAGGGCTATATCCGGAGAGAAGCGTCCATGTGCGGTGGTCCTTTCGATGATGCAGCTATACCAGGAGGCGGGGGTGGTGCACAACCCGAAACGGATCATCCGTCCAGCGAGCGTAGCTTTCGGACCCGTTCCTCCTCGAACTTGGCCGCGGCTTCGGCAAACGTGGACCGGGGCTGCCCTAGCGGCCGAACCTCCATCAGGTGGAGTGGTTTCTCCTGCTCCCAGTATCGGCCTTCAGACATGGCAAGCCATCCGGCGAGCCCCTGCTTAAGCAAGGCAGCTTCGGTTGCTTTGCTTTGTGAAATAAAACTACATTTGGTTGTCGTGGAAAGCTGAGGTCAGATGCTGCGAGCCGTCGATGGGAAAGAGGTTGAGCCGCTGCTGAGGCGGCTGTGCGTTGCTCTGGGTTGTCCGCCGGACGAGGCCGGGATCCGGGAGCAGCGATGGCCGCTGGGGGACACCGGCGTCTCGTTCGGCATCACGTCGGCCTTCAACGACGATCCTGTCCCTCAGTTGATCATCGGCGAGGACAGCGTCGTGAACTTTCGGATGCGCCAAGATGAGGCCGACGGCAACGCAGCAGGTGTCTTCGCCCGGAGCGACGAAGACGGCAGGGTCTGGCTGCTCCACAAGGGCATGCTGACCATCTCGACGAGTGCCACAGCCCGGCTGAAACGCCTCCGCGCAGACTATTTTGAGGAGCAAGGTTTCGAGCGGGTGCCGCTCTTCATAAATGAGAAAGTCGCGCGCTGGTACCCAATCGCCTGCCTAGAAGACTCTGCCTGTAGGGATGCGCTGGTCGGCTTCGCTGAGTACTGCCATCGGCTGCGCGAGGACGCCAGCCCCATTTCTGGGGACGACGAACCCCCGCCGACTGACAGGAAGCCGAGCCGTGTGCCGCCCCGAGAGGAAGGGTGGAAGACCTGGGTGGAGGAGGCAGTTCGGAACGCCCTGCGCGTGCGGCTGCGCGAGATGGGCTTCGATGCCAAGCCTCAGACGCAGGAGGACGGACTGGAGTGTGACCTGCTCATACAGAAGCCCGTCGAGGTCCTGTTCGAGCTCAAGAAAGGCAACTCACCAGCGCACCACTACTCCGCCATTGGCCAGCTGTTCGCTTACAGCAGGTTCTTCGGCGTTCCCGACGCTGTGCTGGTGGCCGTGCTGGAGGCTGACGCGCGCGTGGACTTCCGCCCGGCGTTCCGTGAGCTCGGGATAGAACTAGGGTCTGTGACCGAACTCAGTGGTACGCAAGTTGATCATGGTGGCAGCAAGATGGGCGAAGCCCATCCAACTGCGGCGTGTCTTGTCGCGTC
>NZ_FMZX01000043.1 GCF_900101615.1 Belnapia rosea
CATGGCGAAGCTCCCCTGTTCGCCATGTTGAATCAGAGCGACGCCAGTCTGGGAATCCCCAACGAGTCACGCTCTCGGAGACTTGGTATAAGGGCCGCCATTGGGAGATCCTCCTTGCGGATGGCACCCGCCACCCAGCTTGGCCGCAGCATGCGCCTGGCTTGGGCGCTACGCTTTGAGGCAACGCAACGGGTCCTTCTGGATCGGCAGGGCGCCTCCCTTCTCAGCCCGGCCGCATCTCGCCCTCGATACGCCCGTCGCGCAGGCTCACCAGCCGGTCGAACCGGCTGAAGATTTTGTCGTCATGCGTCACCACCAGCACGGCGGCGGCCTGTTCCCGCGCCACGCGCCGCAGCAGGTCCATCACCACCTGGGCGCGTTCTGAATCAAGCGCCGCGGTGGGTTCGTCCGCCAGGATGATGTGCGGCTGGTTCGCCAGGGCACGGGCGATCGCCACCCGCTGCGCCTCACCGCCCGAGAGCTTGGCAGGCATCGCATCGGCCCGCTTGCCGACCTGCAGGTAGTCGAGCAGGGCGCGGGCCCGGCTGCGCGCCACGGTGAGCGGAACGTTGTTGAGCGTCATCGCCAGGGCGACGTTGTCGGTGGCATCGAGGAAGGGCAGCAGGTTGTGGAACTGGAAGATGAAGCCGATTGTCCGGCGTCGCAGCGCCCGCAGGTCGGCCTTCGCCCAGCGGCCCTGCCACACCGTCTCGCCGGCCAGGCGGAGCACGCCCGCATCCGGCTCCAGGATGCAGGCCACCAGGTTCAGCAGCGTGGACTTGCCGCTGCCGGAAGGGCCGCGCAGGCCCACCACCTCGCCGGCGGCGACGTTCAGGGTGATGTCGGACAGCGCCTGGACCCGCGCCCCGCCTTCGCCAAAGCCCTTGGCGATGCCCTGCAGCGCGATCAGCGGGCTCATCCGCCCAGAGCCTGGGCCGGCTCGACCCGCAGCGCGTAGCGCACGCCGAGCAGGCTGGCGGCGAGGCAGATGACGAAGACCAGCAGGCCGAAACCGGCGATCTCCTCCGGCCCCAGCACCACGCGACGAGGAAAATTATCCTTCACTGCCAGCAGCAGCGCCGCACCGCCGGCGAAGCTGACCGCGCCCAGCAGCATCGCCTGCTGCATCACCAAAGCGACGATGGTGGCATCCGGCGCGCCGATCAGCTTCAGCGTGGCGATCTCGCGCATCTTGTCCATGGTCAGCGTGTAGATGATCAGCGCGACGATCACCGCCGAGACCAGCAGCAGCACCGTGGTGAACAGCCCCAGCTGCTTGCGGGCACGGTCCACCACGCTGCGGGTCAGCACCTGTTCCTGCTCGGCCGCGGTCAGCGCGGCGAAATGCTTCCAGCGCCGGATCTCGGCGGCCACCGCCGCCGGATCGGCATGCGGCGAGAGCCGGGCGATGACCGCATTCACCGTGTCCTGCGGCAGCGCGCCGCCGCCGCCCTGCTGGGCCCGCCGCGCGGCCGGCGGGTTCAGGCGGAATTGCAGGTCCTGGCTGTCCCGCAGGGTGATCCAGGCCAGCGGGTCGCCGCCGCTCGAGACGGTGCGGGTGCTGAAGCCGACCACGCGGTAGCGGATATTGGCCATCTCCACCATGGCGCCGAGCGGCACCCCGGCGCTGCGGTCCAGCACCATCTCCAGCCGGCCGCGGCCGATGCCGCGGCCTGCCAGGATGCCCGGCGGGCCGCCCGGCCGGTCCGGCTCGTAGCCCACCACCTGCAGCCGCAGCACGGCGCCGATGCGTTGCCGCCCCGCCTCGCCGGCCCTTTCCCGCACCAGCGCCTCGCTCGGGGGGGCGCCGCTGCCGGGGCCGCCGGCATGGCGCGCCTCCACGGTTTGGAAGGTCAGGCTGCCGGCCGCGGTCACGCCGGGCAGCCGGGCCACCGCCTCGCGCACGTCGCCGGGGATGCGGCTGGCCTCGGCGAAGGGGCCGCGGCTGCCGCCCTCGACCACCCAGAGGTCGGCGCGCAGGCCGCGCGCGAGCGACAGCGCCTCCTCGACCACGCCGCCATAGATCCCCACCATGGCCAGCGCCACGCCGAGCAGCAGGCCGAGGCCGAGGCAGGTCAGCAGGAAGCGCCCGAGGTTGTGGCGGATGTCGCGCAGCGCCAGGTTCATCGCGGCCGCGCTGCCCGGCCTTCCTGCATGGCACCCGAGACCTGGGTCACCACCGCCAGCGCCTCCGGCAGGGTCGGGTCCAGTGCCAGCCGCGCATCCAGGGTGCGGGCGATGAAACGGACCTCGCGGCGCCGCAGCGCGCCTGTCTCGATGGTCCAGACCCGGCCGGTGGCGCCATCGAAGCCTTCGACCGCGGTCTCCGGCACCAGGCGGGCGGTCGGCAGGCGGCCGGTCTCGATCTCCAATTGCACCTGCTCGCCGAGGACGATCTGCGGCGGGCAGGTCTCGCAGCGGGCGTGGATGCGGCGCTCCTCCGTCACCCGGTCGCTTTCCAGGCCGATGCGGATCACCCGCGCGACGAATGCCTCCCCGGGCAGGGAGCGCAGGCGCAGCATTGCCGGCTGGCCTTCGCGGATCTGCCCGGCGCGACCCTCATCGACATAGGCCAGGGCCCAGAGCGAGGCGGCATCGACCAGGGTGAAGACGACTTCACCCGGTGCCAGGGCGGTGCCCGGCTCACGCTGCCGGCCGACCACCAGCGCGTCGTAGGGCGCGGCGAGGCTGTGCTTGGCGAGCGTGGTCTGCTCAGCGAGCAGCCCGGCCTGCGCATCGGCCAGGGCGGCGCGCGCCACCGCCAGGTCGGCCCGGGCTACGGCCAGGTCGGCGGCGGCGATGACCGCCTCGGTCTCCGCCAACTCCGCGACCTCGACCGAGGCATTGCCGCGGGCGGCGAGTTCCCGCCGGCGGTTGGCCAGGCTGCGCTTCTGCTGCGCCTGGGCGGCGGCGCGTTCGAGTGCGGCGGCGACGCGTAGCTGCTGCGCCTCGGCACTCTGCAGCCCGGCCGTGGACCTGGCGACGCGGGCCTGCTGCGCCGTCGGATTCAGCCGCGCCAGGACCTGCCCGGCCACGACCCGGTCGCCATGGTCGGCGAGCACCGCGACCAGCGTGCCGGCGACCTCGAAGCCGATGCGAGAGGTGACCCGCGCCTCCATCGTGCCCAGGCCGAAGACGCGCACCGGCACGTCCTGCTCCGCCCGGGCGACGGGCAGGTCGAGCGGCCGGTGCCGCAGCGCCCAGACGGCGCCCGCGCCGGCGATGGCCACCAGCGCGACGCCGGCCAGGACGCCGATGCGGCGCATCGGGCGGGATCAGGCGCTACGCTTGCCGAGCGGACAGGTATTCACGCCCAGCAGGCTGTAGACTGGGCAATTGCCGATCAACCCGGTTGCCAGCGGCACGAGGCCGATCAGCCCCCACCAGCCCAGCGGGCCGAACCAGCCGAGTGCGAGAAGGATCAGACCGGCCACGATCCGCAGCCCCTTGTCGATGTCACCCATATTGCGCGTCATGCTCGTTCTCCTGCCAACTTGGGAAGACTACCAACCGGTATCGAAATTGCATTGCGTTGGCTCAATGGGCCGCGTTTGCGCCCGCCCAGGCGATAATGCCGCGGGTGGGCAGGGCACCAGCCTGGCGTGCGACCTCGCGCCCGCCAGCAAACAGGGCAAGTGTTGGGATGCTGCTGATTGCCAGTTCGGCAGCAAGTCCGGGCGCCTCCTCCGTCGATACCTTGACCAACCGCATGCGGGGTTCGAGCGTCCGTGCCGCCGCCTCGAAGGCGGGCGCCATGGCGCGGCACGGGCCGCACCAGGACGCCCAGAAATTCACCAGCAGCGGTATGCCGCTATGCCGGAGATGCCGGCGGAAGCGCGCTTCGGACAAGGCGACGGGCTTCGCCTCGAACAGGGCGGCGCGGCATTCGCCGCAGCGCGGGCCGTCGGCCAAGCGCGCGGCCGGGACGCGGTTGATGGCATCGCATTGCGGGCAGAGGACCTGCAGCGAGGTGTTCATGCCTGGGGTCTCCCTCAGTTCGTGGTGCGGGACGCTTCGGAATTGGCGCGCAGCCAGTCCTGGATCGGCGCCCAGGGGCCGTAGCGGTGCTGCTCCGGTGTGAAGGGGCCGATGAAGGGCGGGTAGCCGGCATCGACCGGCTTCTTCGACCTGTCGGGATAGTCGGCTTCCAACCCAGCCTTATGCGGCCGCGGCTGGCTGTTGACGAAAGCCGTGACGTCGAAGGCGTCCTCGACGGCGATCGCCGGTGCCTCGAAGGTGGTGCCGAGCGGCATGTTGGCGTGCACGAAGCGAGCGGCGGTGATGGTGCGCGCCATCCCGGCGCCATCGTTGTAGCTGTCCGGTCCCCAGAGCGGCGGAAAGCGGTAGCGTCGCCCCACCTCGCCGGCCTCGGCCGCATCCAACCGCTGGCCCTCTCCCCCGGCGCCGTGGCAGGCGGCGCAGGTCTCGGCGAAAACCTGCCGACCGCGCACCGGATCCGCGGCACGGGTGAGCAATGGCAAGGGCGGCGAGCCACGGCCATGGAGTGATCGGCCGACGCGTTCGGGTGCGCTGACATGGCGAATATAGGTGAGGATCGCCTTCATCTCCGGGCCTTCCACCAACAGGGGGCGGCCGTTCATGCTGCGCTCCATGCAGCCGTTCACCCGCTCCTCCAGCGTGCGGACCTCGTTCTCGCGGCCAATATACTGCGGGAAGACGCCCCAGATCCCGGCGAGCGGCAGGCCGAACTGCTGCGTGCCGGCCCGCAGGTGGCAGGACTGGCAGTCGAGGCCGTTGCCGGCGAAGCGCATGGCCGGATCGGTGGCGTCAGGCCCGATCAGCGAGGAGGTGCGGGCGATCAGGTCGCGGCCGCGGCGCACGGTCCGGCCGTAGATGTCGTCCGGCAGGGCATCGGGATCGGGCACGGTCCATGCCTCTGCGGTGGCGGGCAGGGCGGCAGCCGGCGCTGCGGCGGGGGCCATCGGGACCGGGACCGAAGCGGACGCCGAGGCCGGCGTCTCCACGGGTGCGCGGGCGGACGGCGCGACGGTCTGCGCCACCGGTTCGGGCCGGTGCAGCGCCAGCGCCAGCCCGCCGGCAACGACGGCAGCGATGGCGACCTGCATCAATGATGGTCCACGCATCCTGGAATCCTCCCGCACGTGTTCTGTGCCTGTGGTCCGTCAGCCCGGTCGCGCCACTGCCTGTCCGGTGCCGGATGCGCCGCCGCGTCCTGCACCGACCGTGAGGTGGTAGAGCCCCATCCCACCCAGCATCGCCACCACGAAGACCAGCACCTGCCAATCGCCGAAGCCGAGCGAGGCCAGGGCCGGCCCTGGGCAGAAACCCGCGAGCCCCCAGCCGATGCCGAACAGCGCCGCGCCGCCGAGCAGGCGCGCGTCAACCTGCCGGCGTGCCGGCGGCGTGAAGGCGATGCCGCAGATCGGTGCCTTCATCCGGCCGCCAAGCCGGAAGCCGAGCGCCGCCACCGGGATCGCCGCCGCCATGACGAAGGCGAGGCTGGGATCCCAATCGCCGGCGACGTCGAGGAAGCCGAGCACCTTCTCCGGGTTTACCATCCCCGAGACGATGAGGCCGAGGCCGAACAGCAAGCCAGCGGCGAGGGCGGCCAGGATCCGCGGCATCGGCTCAACTCCCCAGCAGGTGGCGCGAGACGAAGACCGTCGCCGCCGCCGTTGCCATGAAAACGCCGGTCGCCGCGATCGAGCGCGGCGAGAGACGGGCGATGCCGCAGACGCCATGGCCGCTGGTGCAGCCGCTGCCGAGCCGGGTGCCGAAGCCGACCAGCAGCCCGGCCAGCACCAGGCGGGCCGGATCGGCCGCGATCAGCACCTCCGGCGCGCCGAGCGTCGTGGCATAGAGCAGCGGCGCCCCGATCAGACCGGCGAGGAAAGCCAGCCGCCAGCCATGCTCGCCGGCCGGCGCCCCGGCGAGCCCGCCGAGGATACCGCTGATGCCGGCGATGCGGCCGAGCGCGACCCAGAGCAGCGCCGCCGCCATGCCGATCAACGCACCGCCCGCCGCGGCCGAGTAGGGGGTGAACTGCGTCATCCGATGCCTCCCCAATCCATGCCTCAGGCCGCCAGCTCCGGCTGCGCCATCCATTCCCTGCCGCGCAGCATCGCCTTCCAGTAGACCCAAGGCAGCATGCGCTCCTTGAGCAGCCAGGCGAGGCGGCTCGGCTGCCTTCCATCGATCAGCCAGGGTGGAAAGCTCGGCAGCAGCTTGCCGCCATAGCCGAACTCGGCCAGCACGATGCGCCCGCGCTCGACCGTCAGCGGGCAGGAGCCGTAGCCGTTGTAGAGCGCGTCGCCCCCCTGCACCGCACCCATGTCGCGCAGCAGGTTGTGCGCGACGATCGGTGCCTGCTTGCGGGCAGCGGCGGCGGTCTTGGCATTCGGTGCGTTGCAGGCATCGCCGAGGCCATAGACGCCGGGGAAGCGCTTGTGGCGGAGCGTCGCCTGGTCCACGTCCAGCCAGCCTGCAGCATCGGCCAGCGGCGAGGCCCGCAGGAAATCGGGCGCCGTCTGCGGCGGCACCACATGGAGCATGTCGAAGCGCCGCTCAACCTGCTCGGTCGCGCCGTCGGGGCCGGTGCGGGTGAACCAGGCGGTGCGGGCCGGCCCGTCGATCCGCGTCAGCCGCTCCTGGAAGTCGAGGTGGATGCCGTAGCGCCTTACGTATTCCATCAGCGCCGGCACGTAGTCCTTCACCCCGAACAGGACGTTGCCGGCGTTGCAGAAATCGATGCGGATATCGCCGAGCACGCCGCTACGCCGCCAGTGATCGGCCGCGAGATACATCGCCTTCTGCGGCGCCCCGGCGCATTTGATCGGCATCGGCGGCTGGGTGAAGACCACCGTGCCGCGCTGCAGGCCGCGCACCAGCTCCCAGGTATAGGGCGCGAGGTCGTAGCGGTAGTTGGAGGTGACGCCGTTCCGCCCGAGCGTCTCGGGCAGCCCCTCGATGCCGCCCCAGTCTAGCTTGAGGCCAGGAGCGACGACCAGCCTGCTATAGGTGACCACCCGGCAACCGTCGAGGATGACGGCGTTGTTCGCCGGCTCGAAGGCGGCGACCGCGGCCTTGATCCATGCGACGCCAGGCGGAATGAGCGAGGCCATGGTGCGCGCCGTGGTCCGGGCGGCGAAGACGCCGCCGCCCACCATGGTCCAGCCGGGCTGGTAATAGTGGATGTCGGCCGGATCGATGATGGCGATGTCGAGCTCCGGGCTGCGCGCCTTCAGGCTCGCGGCGACAGCGATGCCGGCGGCACCGCCACCGATCACCACGACCTCGTGCCGCACCTCGCCGGTCGTGGTCGGGGTGCGGCCGCCATTGGCGATGCGGCGGGCGACGCCGGTCATGTCGTAGCCGACCGCCTTCGCCGTGGCGACGATGTCCGGCAGGGCGCGGCCGCGCGCCGCCTCGGCCAGCGACCAGAGCGTCGCCGAGCGCGTGCCGGTGCGGCAATAGGCAAGCACGGGCTTCGGCAGCCGGTCGAGCAGCCGGCCGAAGGCGACGGCGTCCGCGTCGGTCACCTTGCCCGAGACGACCGGCAGGCAGGCGACCTCGAGCCCCGCCTCGGCCGCGGCGCGCACGATCTCCTTGAAGCCGGGCTGGTCGGCGCCCTCACTGTCCGGCCGGTTGCAAATGATGGCGCGGAAGCCGAGGGCTGCGAGATCCGCCACCTCCGCCGGGCGGATCTGCGGCGCGACCGAGACGGCCTCCGACAGGCGTCTCACGTCCATGGCACGTCCTCCCTTCGGTTCAGAGGGTGTCCAGCGGCACCTTCAGGAACCGCTTGCCGTCCGGGCCGGGCGCCGGCAGCTGCCCGGCATGCATGTTTACCTGGATCGAGGGGATGATCAGCCGCGGCATCCCGAGCGTCGCGTCGCGTGCGGTGCGCATGGCAACGAACTCCTCCTCGCCGATGCCGTCGTGGACATGGATATTGCGCGCGCGCTCCTCGGCGACCGTCGTCTCCCAGCGAATCTCCCGCCCGTTCGGCCCGTAGTCGTGGCACATGAACAGCCGTGTCTCCGGCGGCAGCGCCAGAACGCGCATGATGGAGCGGTACAGCACGCGGGCATCGCCGCCGGGGAAGTCGGCCCGCGCAGTGCCGCCATCCGGCATGAACAGCGTGTCGCCGACAAAGGCTGCATCGCCGATCACATGCGTCATGCAGGCGGGCGTGTGGCCGGGCGTGTGCAGCGCCACCGCCGTCAGGCCACCGATTTGGTAGGTGTCGCCGTCCTGGAACAGCCGGTCGAACTGGCTGCCGTCGCGGCGGAACTCGGTGCCCTCATTGAACACCTTGCCGAAGGTGTCCTGCACCACGGTGATGCGGTCGCCGATGCCGATGCGGCCGCCGAGCTTCTGCTGGATGTAGGGCGAGGCCGAGAGATGGTCGGCGTGCACATGCGTCTCGATCAGCCATTCGAGCCTGAGGCCGTGACTGCGGATATGGGCGATGATCGCATCCGCCGAGCGGGTGGTGATCCGCCCCGCCGCCCAGTCGAGGTCGAGCACGCTGTCGACCACGGCGCAGGCGGCCGAGCCAGGATCCTTCACCACATAGCTGATTGTGTTGGTGTCAGGGTCGAAGAAGGGCGTGACCTCGGGCTTAACCGAAAGGTTGGTGCCGGCAGCGATGTGGGACATCTGGGTTAGCCTCCTCCTTGTGGCGCGCGGATGTCAGGCGTGGCCCACCGAGCGCCAGATGATGTAGGCAGCCACGACGAAGACGACGGCGGCGAAGATGCGGTTGAGCGTGTTGCGGTTCGCGGCCAGCCGGCAGGCCGTGCGCATGCCGAGCGCACCTCCAACAATTCCTCCGGCGATGAATTCCGCCGCGATTCCCCAGTCCACCAGGCCCGAGGCGGCGTAGTTGAGCGCGGTGGCAAGGCCGAAGGCACCGACGGCCAACAGCGAGGTGCCGACTGCGTGGATCATCGGCATGCCGGTGGCGACGATCAGCCCGGGCACGATCAGGAAGCCGCCGCCGATCCCGAAAAAGCCCGAGAGCAGCCCGACGCCGAGCCCGACGCTGCCGATGCGCATCACCACGGGTGTGGTAAGTGCGATCGGGCCACCCTGGTCACCGCCCTTCCGCGGCTGCAGCATGGCGAAGCCGATGACGACCATCATAACTGCGAACAGCAGAACCAGGCGCTGCCCGTCCATCGCCTTGCCAAGGGTGGAGCCGCCAAGCGCGCCGAGCACGCCGGTGACGGAGAAGATTGCAGCCACGTTCCAGCGCACATTGCCCGCCCGCGCGTGGCCCGCGAAGTTGACGAAAGCATTGGCTGAGACGGCGAGCGCCCCGGTCCCGAGCGCAACATGCGGCGGCAGGCCGACAGCGTAGAGCAGGAGCGGCGTGGCGACGATGGAGCCGCCGCCGCCGATGAGACCCAGCACGAAGCCGACCAGGCTGCCGGAGCCGAGCGCCAGAATCGCCTGCGTCATCCTCTCCTCCCCCTGGGTGGTGGCATCTCCCATCCCGCGATGGCAAAGACCCCGGCCTCGCCGCTCGGTTGGTGCTTGGCGGGCCGCGGCGGTGCGGTGGTCACGGCCAAGGGCGCTGGCTGTGCGGGATGGCACGGTATCGAGACCTCGGGCGCACCGGCCGGGAAGGCGACGCGCAGCGCCTCCAGCACCTCGGCGACGCGTGCATCGGCTAGGCTGTAGACGATCGACTTCGACTCTCGCCGGGTCGCCACAAGGCCGGCTTCGCGCAGCGCCGCGAGTTGCTGGGAGAGGTTGGGCTGCTTCAAGCCGAGCTCGCTCTCAAAGCCGGCGACGGAGAGCTCGCCCTCGAGTAGGCGGCACAGGATGCGCAGCCGCATGGGATGCGCCAGCGCGCGCAGGAACTCCGCGACAATTTCGGGATCGCAGGCGGGCGCGTTCATCGCTTCGCTCCTGCCTGCGGCTGGTAGTACCAGGCTGGTGCGCCGCCTGCCTTTCGAGCCTCGGCGTCCTGCACGGTCAGCGGCGGGGGCAGCACGCCCTCCTCGCCAGGCTTCCAGTCGGCTGGCGTGGAAACGCCGGAGGCATCGCTCTCCTGCAGTGCGGAGAGGGTGCGCAGCAGTTCCTCAATGCTGCGGCCTGTCGTCATCGGGTAGTAGGCGAGCATCCGGATGACCCCAGCGGGGTCGATCAGAAAGCTGCCACGAACGGTGGCGGTGCTGGCGTCCCCCGGATGGATCATCCCATAGGCGCGGGCCATCGCCATGGAGATGTCCTCGGCGATGGGGAAGGGGATGGTGACGCTCAACTCCGCCTCGATAGAGCGGACCCAGGCGAGGTGGGCAAAGAGGCTGTCAACCGAAAGGCCGAGCAATTCGCAACTCAGCGCCCGGAAACGGCCATGCGCGCGGGCGAAAGCGATGAACTCGGAGGTGCAGACCGGGGTAAAATCGGCAGGGTGGGAGAAGAGCAGCAGCCAGCGGCCGCGATAGTCGGCCAGGTTTCGCTCGCCCATCGTAGTACGCACGCGGAAGGGGATGGCCGGCTCGCCCAAGCGTGGGGTGCGGAAGGGGGCCTCATGGGCAGTGGGTGCGGCCTCAGCCATTGGGGGCTGACCTTGGGATGTTCCAAGCGTGTTGGTCATGCGTCCTCGTCCTCTCTTAAAAAAATATATATTATAAATTCATATTTTATCAAGTGAAGATGAAGACAGCATGTCGGGGCCTTCGCTGGGTGCTCCACCTGATCCATGCGACGCCTTCGGTTCGCCATACCCGCCACCCGGGTGCACAAGCCGGCCTGAAGGAGACAGTCCAAATGCAGCGCCAAATCCTTCCTCGCCGCCGACCCGCTCGCGCCCTTGGCGGGTTCAATTGCCCGCCCCGGTCCGTGCCCTCGGCCCGGGGGGGCGCGCCTGTCATGCACGCCGTCGCCGCCTTCCAGCAGGCCACCGGCATCCCGGCCGAGATCGTCGCCGGACCAACGCCTACTTGGGCTGTGCGCATGGCCGGAAGGGCCGACCTCGCCTTCTCCGGCGCTGAGTACATGATGGACGACTTCGCCGGGCAGTTCCGCGAGGCGCTGCTGCCGGAGGCCTACACTCGCTATGCTAAGTTGCGCGACCTGCTGGTCCGCCCGCCGGCCGAAGCGCGGATCCTCGCCACAGGTGGCACCGGCCAAGTTGCGTTCTGGGAGGATATTACCGGGCGCGTTGTGCTCGTCGCCCCGGACACCAGCCCGAGCATGCCGACATCGTCCAGATCAAGGGGTCGTTCCGGATCCGGCGTTCGGCTGGTGCTGTGATGACCCGGCAGGACGCAGCGCGCGAAGGGACGCTTGCTTCACTGCCTCCGTCGCCTTGGCTGGTCAGGGTAGCCTGCCCTGATGTCTCCTACGATGACGCCTCTCAGTCGCGTGAGCCGTTCCTCGTGCCAGAGACTTTCATCCCCCAGTTCTCACCGCTGCTCCAATTGGTATCTTCACGGCTCGTCTCCACTGACCGACCCACCGCCCTGAGGCGCAGGTTTGGTCTGGGTTTCCGCGACAACCTTGATGGTGCAATTTCAGAACGAATCCGGGCTTTCTCGCCGAAATGCCCCAGACTTTCTGGACCTTAAGGGTTGGCCGATTTTTAGCGTTAAGGTTTAATCCCCTGATTGTATGTTGTTTGCTTTACAGGTTGTGGCTGCGAGTCGGAGGGATCGCCGCCTAGCAGTCGGCTCTTCGAAAACTGCTGGTCTCGAACCAATAAGCAATCTGTGTCATCTGTATCATCACATGAGTAACGCACACATCTCCCCTCGTTGGGATGCTCGGTTCCTGGCTCTGGCAATGCATATTGCTGATTGGTCGAAGCACCGCACAACCAAGGTCGGCTGCGTCGTGGTTGACGACGACCGCCGAATTCGGGTGACCGGCTACAATGGCTTCCCGCGCGGGGTGACCGACCTGCCGGAGCGTCTTGCCGATCGTCCAACGAAACTGCTTCTCTCCGTGCACGCCGAGGCCAACGCGGTCGCCACGGCCGCGCGCTCGGGGGTGTCGCTCGCTGGCTGCACGGCCTACATCACCCATCCGCCATGCGCAGCGTGTGCGGCCGTACTGGTTCAAGCAGGAATCCAGCGCGTTGTGTTCCAGGGGCAGTTACGGGCCGACTGGGTAGACAGCGAGGCGGCAGGACGTCTCATCATGGACGAGGCCGGTGTGGCTTGGCAGCGCGGGGCAGCGACTGAGACGTGATGATACGCATCCTGACGAAGCGCACCTGCTCATAGCCTGACCATTTCCGGGAATGTCATGCGCTTCAATGGTTGACCCCGTACTTTCACGGACGGCGGCTGAAGGTGCGACGAACGGAGAAACTCGCGTGGCCCAAGCCATTGGCCACCGAGGCAGGCGGTAATCGTTCGACGCAGCGCCGGGGGCAGGGCGAGTTTTGGCCCTCTACAACTTCCTGTTGACTTGGTCCAGCAGCAGCTCCGCAGCCGCGGCGTCAAAGGCGCTGTTCCGGCCGCGCCCCTGCCGCCCGGAGCACAGTCGTGTACCGCTCAGGTTCGGCGCGAGTGAATGCGTCCACCTGCCGTGGTGTGACAACCTCAATCTTGATCTGTGGCCCGAGCTATACTCGGTTGGGGTGAAGGTATCGATGATGCGGCCGATGCTGCGCCAGAGGTCATCGAGGGTGCGCTCGGCCGCCTTGCGTAGCATGGCCTTCAGCTTGGCGAAGGCTTGCTCTATGGGGTTGCAATCGGGGCTGTAGGGGGAGGTAGAGCAGGCTCGCGCCTGCCGCCTCGATCGCAGCCCTGACGCCTGCGCCCTTGTGGCTGCCGAGGTTGCCCATCACGACGATGTCGCCTGGACAGAGTTCGGGCACCAGCACCTGCTTCAGATAATCCTGGAAGAGAGCCGTTGATCGGTTCGCCCAGGACCATGAGCGTGGCCATGCCGGTGTTGCGCGGGCCGGCAACAAAGGTCATGCTTATCCAATGGCCGTGCGAGATGGCGGCCCGCAGCCGCCTGCCCTGGGGCGCCCGGCCATGGGGGCGGGCCATGTTGGTCGAAGCCCAGGCCTCATCTATGAACCCAAGCTGTCTGGGTAGAGACCAGGCTGAGCTTCGATCTGCGCCAGTGCCGGTTCCCGCCGAGCAGCCCTGGCGAAACCAAATCCGCCTCCCGCGCCAGCGCCGCCCATAATATCAAGACGGAGCCGCGATGCTTCTCAACGCTGAGCAGCAGCCGTGAAGGCGAAGTTCTCGTAGGCGTTCTCCGCCACGCGGAACCATTGAAACTGTTCATCTCGGAAAGCCTTGTAGCTCGTCCACATCTTGCGGAAGCGCGGGTTTTGGGTTGCCGTGTCCTCATACAGCTCATGCGTTGTGCGCCAAGCAGCCTGCAAAATCTCCCGCGGCCAAGCTCTCAACTGTGCCCCGCCCGCGAGCAGCCGGCGCAGCGCTTTCGGGTTCGCCTCGTCGTATCGGGCGATCATCTCCAGCGTCGCCTCGCCGCAGGCGACCTCCAGAATGTGCTTGTATTGATCGGGCAGACCATCCCATGCCCGGTTGTTCATCATGAACACCCCACGGGAAGACCCGTCCCAAAAGCCTGGCGCATAGTAGTATTTAGCCACGCGGTGGAAGCCAAGCTTCTCATCGTCGTAGGGCCCGATCCATTCCGCCGCGTCGATCGTCCCACGCTCAAGCGAAGGATAGATGTCCGCGGCTGCGATTTGCGTCGGCGCAGCACCGAGTTTTGCAAAGACCTGCCCGGCGACGCCCGAGATACGAAACTTCACCCCTCTGAGATCGTCCAAGCTGCGGATTTCTTTGCGGAACCAGCCGCCCATCTGGGTGCCGGTCTCACCGAAAGGAATACCAACGACATTGTAGTCACGGTACAGCTCCGCCGCGATCTCGTTGCCGCCGCCATAGCGCATCCAGGCGGTCAACTGCCGCATGTTCATGCCCCAGGGAATGGCGGCAAAGGCAGCCAACGTCGGATCCTTGCCGATGTAGTAGAGGCTGGAGGTCTGGCCGCATTCAATGGTGCCATTCTGCAGCGCATCCAACACCTGAAGGGCAGGCACGATCTCCCCGGCTGCGAAGCAGCGGATCTGGAAGCGGTTCTCTGTCATCTGCGCGACACGGCGCGAGAGGTACTCCGCTCCGCCGAATAGAATATCGAGGTTCTTAGGAAAGCTGCTGGCTAGGCGCCAGCGGATTTCGGGATGCTGGGTCTGGGCAAGTGCGGGCGCGGCCAGCGCAACTGGAGTGGCCATTGCGGCAGCGCCCAAGATGACACGACGGTTCATGGTTACGTTTCCCTATTATTATTGGCTGCGAGTATGGTTCGCAGAATGGGAGCATGCATAGCCGGAACAGGGGAGCAACGGCAGGTCGCGGGGAAAAAGGGCATGCCGTGTTGTCCGCATAGGCTTGCCGGGATTGATGACAGCCAAGGCGGCAGTGGCTACTTTGCATTGGGCAACGAAAGCATTGGGCTGGTGGGCGCGGAGGAGCTGACCAGTCTGCTTACGACAACTAGGGTCTGTGACCGGACTGTCTGACTAACCGATCTGGCTCCGATCTGGTCTCTGGCCGCGCCACCTTGGAAGGTCTTGAGGCTTTCAAGGAACGCGGCCATGACCAGGACAAGCCTGGACGACGCCCAATGGGTGTCGCTGATGCTGGTGATGCAGCAAATCCCCCTTGTCTGGAAGCGTGATGACGTGGCACTGCGCCGCTTCGTTGAGGCGGCGCTCTGGATTTGCCGAACCGGCGCGCCGTGGCGCGACCTGCCAGACGGGTTGGGTCTCTGGTCGAGCGTCTATCACCGCTGGCGGCGTTGGTGTCTGCGCGGCTGGTGGGAGGTGATCTTCGAGGCGCTCCGCCCGAGCCT
>NZ_FMZX01000084.1 GCF_900101615.1 Belnapia rosea
CGTCGGCATCCTCATAGCCGCAGGCGATCGCCAGGATCCGCGCTCGCAGGATGTCGGCCAACGGGTGGACCACCCGCGCCGGGTCGCGCGGGTCGGAAATCAGCGCCACCAGCCGGTCGCAGATGCCAAGCTGTCGCTCGGCCGCGGCCAGCAGCATTACCCCGCCATCCGAGGTCAGCCGCCCGCCGTCGATGGCGGCGACCACCTTCTTGCGGCCGATCGCTGGAAAGCCGAAGGGCTCGATCGTATCGTCATCCATGGCGGGTGTGGCGCGGCCTGATGCTGCTGCGGATTGGTCTCGACACCCAAGTTCGTAAACGCAATCAGCAGCTTACGCCACGCCCGCCAGCCGCACCGTAGGCCCGTGATGAATAAGAGCGGATAGTTGGGCGGCAATAGCCAGGGTGACTTGCGGCGCGATCCTGCTGCGGCAGGGTGAGCTGTCACAAATCGTCGAGCTCAAACAATCGGCTGTGCCTCCTGGTCGGCGGGGCCGAGATCGCGCGACGCATGGCCGGTGGCCGGTCCGCCTCGAACCTGCCAGGCGTAACCCTGGAGCAGGACCAGCCAGCCTCACTGCGCTGAGGGCGCCGATGCGCCGTCCCGTGGGGCCGCTGGGGCCGGGCGCCTGACCTCGTGTGGCCTGCAGGGCAGCCTTGGGCGCCAGCGCGTGGGAGCGTTTGCGCAGCCAAGGCGTGAGACCGGCGCGGGGTAATCCAGACGCTGGCCCAACCTAGCCGATCGAGGCATTGTTGCGCGCCGCTAAGCAGCGGACCCGCGTGGCTCCTCTCAACAGCACGGCCCGTGCCCGGCGCATGCGTGTTGACAGCTGTCAACCATCCGGCCTGGCTCAGCCACTGGTGCTTGGCAGCTGAGGCCGGACCGTTGCCCCGCCTGGAACGCTGGCCGGGAGCCGACCGACCGCGAACGGCACGCATAGGCTCTGGGTTCCATGACACACCCGGCGGGCGGCGGCGCCAAGACAGGACATGCAGCTCCAGCCCCTACCCGAGGCGGGTTGTAAGGCTGGCTTTCACGGCGACGTGTGTCATACCCATGGGGCGGCCGCCCGGGACCAGGGCCAGGCCTTGGCGGGGTTGGCTTGCAGGGCCAAGCCGGCCGCCGTCGTCTGGGTACCCTGCAGGCGCAGCGGTCACGCCGGGTCCGCCACTCCCTTAATCGCAGCGGCATTGCCACGTTGGCGGGCTATAGCCGGAATGAAGCGGCTGGGCGAAGCTGGCGGGATGACGCCAGACCTCGGTACCTATCCCGGTTATCGCTTCCCGGCCGAGATCATCAGCCACGCCGTGTGGCTCTATCATCTCCTCAGCCTCAGTTTGCGCGACGTGGAGATGATCCTCGCCGAGCGAGGCATCACGGTCACGCACGAGAGCATCCGGCGCTGGGTCCTGAAGTTCGGGACCGATTTTGCCGCAAGGCTGCGCAAACGACGGCCACGGCCCGGGGACTATCGTGTTGCAGAGATCAGCGGCTTGGACGCGTTGATCCCTGCCCACGTTCGGGATCATGCGATGCGGACGTATTCCGGCCGCCCAAGCTCGAGCATTCGGTTCAGCACGCCGGCGGCGATGGCCACCTCGGTCGCCTGTCGCCCATCCGTTTGCGAGCGCAGCCCGTCGCCGATGACGCGTTTCCACCGGGAGATATCGGCCCCCACCAGGGCACGCCAGTTATAGCCCGAGGCATGCTGCCAGCCCATACGGCCGCGCTCAGCGATAGATCGCAAGTGCGCGTCCCGCTGCGTCGGCGCGGTTTCGGCCGCGGCGCCCGGCACCGCACTCGCACGTGGCGGGACGACAACGGCGGCATCGGGGTGCCGCGCCGCGACCGCGGCATGGACATCGTCCCGATCGTAGGCACCATCGCCGATAAAGGTCGCCACCGGGCCATCAACCTGATCGAGCAAGGGACCAACTTGCGAGCCGTCGTCAGAACCCCTGTCAATCAGCAGCGAGGCGACGATCTTGGCCGGTGTCGGCGTCCGTGGCGAGGTGCAGCATCTTCCAGGCCCGGCGCCGCTTGGTGCCATGCTTCTCCTCCAGCCACCCACCGGGACCGCGTAGCTGCAAACCCGTGCTGTCCACCAGCAGGTGCATTGGCTCGCCTCCGCAGCGCGGTCGCGCCACCTCAAGCGTCGCGCCTCGGCGGCTGAGGGTTGAGTGGTCTGGCACGGCGAGGTCGAGGCCGAGCAACTGCAGAATGGAGCCGATCAGGCCTTCGGTCTGGCGCAGAGCCAGGCGGAACACAGCCCGCAGGGTCAAGGCGGTGGCCATCGCCAGCGCGGAGTAGGTGGGCTGCCCGCCCCGGCCAGTGCGTGGTTCAGCCTTCCAGGCCTCGATCGCCTCCGGTGTGAACCAGACCGTGAGGCTGCCGCGTGCGCGCAGGCCCGCATCGTAGTCGGCCCAATTGGTGACCCGGTGCTTCTGCCTGGGAATGTGGTGGCGCCGAGCGGCGTTGACTTTGAACGGCAAGATGAATCCGCCCTCAATAGCTGAGGGCCCACCCTCCTCGCCAGCCTACTCGGCAACCGAACGCCGGGCGACCCATGCAACAACGTCGTCCGACATCGCAAGATGGAAGCGCGTCATCGGTGATGGCCTACGCTCGCAAAAGAACGGTCGCTAAAGCACCGAGGTAGCGATTGCCGCCAACGTTCTGAACCGCATGCTGGAGCTTGGCCGCCCAGAGTACGTCCGCGTCGCATGACCCGAAACCTGGATCGGGTTCAATGCGCCCGATCCTCCGACCGGTGCAATACGCTGCCCGAAAACCTCACAGGAGCCCCCGAAGTCCTCATAGTTAGGCGCGCAAACCACTGGGATAGTTGACTGATTCGCGCTAGAACTTAGAACTTAGAACTTAGAACTTAGAACTTAGAACTTAGAA
>NZ_FMZX01000095.1 GCF_900101615.1 Belnapia rosea
ACGTCCACATGCACACTCTTCTTCCGGCAATCGCCGCCGGGAGCCAATCACAACCGATTCAAATCACTCGATCTGTTCCCGGATGGACACTGAGGGTCGCCATGCCGCTGTTCGTGGCCGAAACCATTTAGGTTCTGGCCACGACGGGCGCACCGATCAGCCGAGCAAGTCGTAGCTAGGTGAATCGGGCACGTAGAACCCCACTCCCTCGTAGCTATAAGTCGGAAGCGTTTGCTGCACGGTGTTCCGCTCTAACACCGAGGGGGTGTAGAAGTGGACCCCTGTGGCTGTGTTGTAGAAGCGATACACCTCTGTAAGACCGCCGCCGTCTTTGTCGGACGCGTAGAAGCCTATACCTTCGTAGTTGTAGATCGAAGAGAGGTTGGCGATAACACTGTCCCGCTCTGCCGCAGATGGCGTGAAGAAGTGGGTGTTGGTTTGCGTGTTAAAGAAGCGGTAGAGAGGATCGGCGCCCTCCTGTTCCGGTACCGCTTGAAAGCCGACACCCTCATAGCGGTAGTCAGGCAGAGTGTTCTGGATAATGTCGCGCTCCGCAGCCGATGCCGTGAAGAAGTGGGCGTTCGTGACGGCATTGTAGAAGCGATGCACGGGAATGGGCGCCGGGTCCGGGTCGTCAGGCTTTACAGACAGGCTGTTTGGGTCGTCGTTCAGGATGGCGACGGTAGCCGAGTATTTGTTGACCGGGTTGTACTGCGTGTCGCTCCAGAACTGCGTTGGGGAAGTGGAGGTCGCTGACGTGATTTGCGCCTCGAAAGTCTCTGCCGCCTCGACGGCGGTGTCATTGTTGAAGCGCACTTCGATGGCTTTGCTCGTCTCATTTGGTGCGAACCGGACGACCTGCGTTCCAAACTGCGTGGCGAGGTCGGCTTGATCGGTCGGGGTTGTGCCCGTAGGGCCAATCCGCACCTCGACATTTGTCACCACAGAAAGATCGTCGCCCACTCTCTCAACAACGAAGCGGAACACTCGGTCTGCGGCGTTTTCGAGAATGGTCGCCTCTTGCGCGTTGATGGCGACGACAGGAAGCGAATCGTTGTTTATCAGCGGGCCGCTGTAAAAAGAAGTGTTCAGCACCGCGTTATTGATCGGCGCGAAGCTGAACGAGTACCAATCGTTCGGCTCATAGACCTTATCATCTGCCGTGGCGAACGTGCGGAACTGAACCCGGTCGCCTCCAGCGACGAAATTAACGGTCTGCTCTGCAGTGATGACGTTCGGGGTATTCGGGGTGATAAGTACTGATTCGTTGAGGGACGGGTCGGAAGATTCGATCCTCCACTGAATCTCCTGTCCCTCTTCGATCCTTGGGTATCCGTTCCAATCAGATGGACGATTGGGTGTGATTGTCAGCATGTAAAATCCTCTGCATTGAGCCAATTTTTGGTCACGCATAATGCTGGCAGCTTTTTTGTAGTCTCCCAGTATCACAATGGCTTGTTAACGACTGTAAAGTCGGACTAAAAATTGAGACCGCCTATTTGGTGAAACATAACTTTCAATCTACACTTCTGGGTTAATCCAGAGAAGATCATGCACCGGCCGCAAGTCTGCCGAGGTACATACAGTGCGCTGAGTGCCTCCTTGATATCTCTGTCGCGGAGCATCGTCGGAAGCGCAGAGGTCACGTTATGGGCCGCAGAGGACAGCGCCGCATGATTCGCAACCTGCTGGCCCGCGCTGTGGCGTTGTGCACACGCGCCAGTGCGGCACCTGCACAGACGCCGTTCTTAAAGCTAAGGACAAAACCTCTTGATCTGGCGCAGGCAGATCACGGCGCAGGCGAGGGTTGTGAGGGCGAGATGGAGGTCGGCGCGGCGCTCGTAGCGGACAGTCAGGCGTCGGAACCGGGCCA
>NZ_FMZX01000026.1 GCF_900101615.1 Belnapia rosea
CGGTAGAGAGCGGCGTTGGCTTGCCGGTTGCCGCCTCGGTTGAGCCGATGACGATTAGTCTTGCCGCTGGATGCGGGGATTGGGCATGCACCGCATAGCTTGGCGAAGGCTGCTGCAGAACGGACGCGCTCGCGATTGTCACCGATCAGCAGCAGCATCTCTGCCGCGGTGCCTGCGCCCATGCCATGGGCCTGAACCAGGTCGGGGGCGAGTTGCTGAGTAAGTTGCTCAAGCTGAGCGTCATGGTCCTTGACCTCCGCGGTGAGGACGAGCCAGCGCCGGGCAATGGCTCGCAAGCTGGCCTTGGCGGAGGCGGTGGTTGACGTGAGCGGGCCTGGGCGCAGGGCGGCAAGATGGCGGAGGAGCGCCACCTTGCCAGTGATCTGGTCGAGCTGTTCGCGGAGCATTGGAGGTGCGCTGACGATAATCGACTTCAGCGCCTGCATGGCTTGGCTCCGCGCCTTGACCGCAGTGTCGCGGGCCACCTTGAGGTGACGGATCATCTCGATCGTGCTTGTGCCCGACTTCGGCAATGCCGTGACCTGGCCCGCCAGGACGCTGCGGGCGGCGCTTTCGGCATCGAGCGGATCGTCCTTGCCCTTTTGGTGCCGCTGTTGCCTGTTGGGTCGGTTGACCTCGAACACGCAATGGCCGTGCTTGCTCAAGAACCGGGACAAGCCAGCGCCGTAGGAACCGGTGCCCTCAACGCCAAAGGCGCGGATGGTCCCGAGGGATTGAGCCCAAGCCTGCAGGGTTTGGTAGCCTGTGCTGTTGGCCGGGATGGTCACGCTGCCGAGGCGAACGCCGAGTGCGCTGATTGCAACCGCAGCATGAGTAAGCTTATGAGTGTCGACGCCAATGACGACGTCGGTGTCGGGTACAGTCTCGCTCATCATGGACGCTCCAGGCTGGACGGAACCTGGCGAACGAGCCGGTGGACAGAACTGTGACGGGATGGGACGCGCCCCCCAAGCTCCTATGAAGTCACGAGCCGCTCGGCCGGCAGGTGCAGCCTGGGGGCCGACACATCACAACCAGGACACAGGGTCAGTTGCGAAGAGGGTCAGGTCCTCCAGGCCGCAGCACCATACTCACAGTTGCGAAGTTTGCGGCAGTTGCGAATGGCCCTGACAGGCTTCGGATCAGGCAGTAACTCTGAATAGTTCGTTGATGAAGCTGGCTTGAGCTCCCATGTCTCCTCCACCAGCTTCCCGAACCTGCTACTTCCTAACCATCACCATCATCTCCTAGCCAACCAATGTTCGTCGTGCTGTGTGGAAACCGCCAAAGCCAAGCCCCGGTCTGACCAGGCGTTTCACGCGCCTATGGTCTTGTTCCACTATATCATTGAGAAACTTACATTGTCCTAGCCGGGCGAAGCGCCACAGCTCGTCGTCTGCTTTCATTTCCGCCGTGGCACACGGGTAGGTCGGATGCTTGTCCACCGTGATGGTGCGCGGGTTCACCGTATGCGGCTACCCGAGCGCCCTGCGGAAGAAGCGCTTCGCTGATGCGGGCATTGCCAAGTTGTCGACGTCTACCCGGAACGAAGCGGCTGGGCCAAGTTGGGTTGATGACGCCCGAGGTCGCCACCTAACCCGGATACCGCTTTCCGGCCGAGATCATCAGCCATGCGGTGTGGCTCTATCACACGTTCAGCCTAAGCCTGCGCGATATCGAGCTGATCCCGGCCGAGCGGCGCCTTGTTGCAGCGGTCGCCGGCCTGGATGGCTTTGGGTAGGGTGAGGCTGGGGCGAGGCCCTCTCATGCCGTTCAAAGCGAACGCCGCTCGGCGCCATCGGTATTGTCACGTGGTTGAGCGCTGGCCGGAATGAGCCGGTGAGGCCAAGCTGGTCGGATGCCGACCGAGCCCACCACCTACCCCGGCTATCGCTTCCCGGCCGAGGTCATCCACCATGCCATCTGGCTCTACCACACGTTCAGTCTGAGCCTACGCGATATCGAGCTGATCCTGGCCGAGCGCGGCGTGATGGTAAGCTACGAGAGTATCCGCCGTTGGTGCCTCCGCTTCGGCACCGAGCTCGCGGCAAAACTCCGCAAGCGTCGGCCGCGGCCGAGTGACACTTGGCACCTGGATGAGGTTTATCTGAAGATCAACGGCGAACTCTTCTATCTCTGGCGCGCCGTGGACCAGCACGGTGTCGTGCTCGACATCCTCGTGCAGGAGCGGCGCAATGCCACGGCCGCCAAACGCTTCTTCAAGCGTCTGCTGGCGGGCCTCAAGTACAAACCTCGCAAGATCATCACGGATGGGCTCCGCAGCTATGGGGTCGCGCAGCGTGAGGTCTTGTCCGGTGTGCGGCATCGGACCAGCCGCTACCTGAACAATCGTGCCGAGAACTCCCACAGACCGACGCGACGTCGAGAACGACAGATGCAGCGGTTCAAATCACCCGGGCAAGCCCAGCGCTTCCTGTCGGCGCACGCGATGATCTATGGTCACTTCCGTCCGCGGCGGCACCTGATGCCCGCGGAGCAGTACCGCCGTTCGCGCGACAAGGCTTTCCAAATCTGGCGGCAGGAGACGTGTGCCCAGTTGGCGGCGTGAGATCGCGCAAGCTCTGTCTTGCGGTCAAACGCACCCGGTCACCAAACATGTGACAATGCCCACCACCTCCATCTACTCCGGCATCGTGCGAATGCTCGACCTCGCGCTCGGGCCTGAGGCGCACGCCCTCGAGGGCATGTTCCTCGTCGCGCCGGACGGCCGCGAGGGCGAGGTGCGCGAGCAGCTGGCGCGGCCCGCCTTCAGCCGCGTCGCCGACCTCAAGGTGCGTTACTTGCCCTACGGCGAGCTCAAGGGGAATCGAGAGATGATCGCCAGGTTCGGCCACGGTATGAAGCCGATCCGGGCCATCGCGCGCGAGCTCGTCTAGGCGAGCCACACGGGCGGCTCCGTGGACGGCGCGGCCGGAGGGCCACGCCGTCGTTGGCTCGCTAGTACGGTCCGGAGCGGCCGCGCTGGGAACCCATCGTGTGGTCCATGTGCTGGCAGTAGGTCGCCATCCGCTGCATGTCGGGCGACATTTGCGCGCCCTGCCTCATCTGCTGCCGCATGTCGGCGCAGTGGGCCATCATCGCCTGGTGGTCACCCGGGGCCGGTGCCGCTGCGGTGGCGCTGGCCGGGTCGGGCGCCAAAGCCGCCGGGGGCGCTGCCTGCTGCCGCGGCGAGCAGGCGGACAGGCCCGCCGCCAGCACCACCGCCAGGCCCATACTCGCGTTCCTCGATACCCTCATGCGGTTCTCCTCTCTCCAAAGCGGCTGCCACGCGGCAACCCATGCCACCGCCGCGCGGTGTCGAGCTCGGGCGCGTTCCATCCTGTCGGACTCGCGCCGACGCGGCCTTGACCCAAATCAATCGCGTGCCTCGCCGTGTGCCGCACAGGCTACCGCGCGGGCGCGCCGGGCCTCGTCCACCGAGGGAGGCTTCGGGCAGGCGCAGCGCATGAAGCTGTCAGACGGGCAGGTGACGCAGGCGGCGAGCAGCAGCGCCGCCAGCGACCGCCGCGCCCGGTGGTGCCTCACGTGCAGCGCGTTCGGCAGGATGCTGAGCTCCATCGCCACGGCCTCCCGCGGCTCCCCGCCGAGGTCGAGGCGCCGGATCAGCGCCGCCTGACCTGGCCGCAGCGCGTCCAGCAGCGGCTCGATGCAGTCGCAGGCCCACTGGGCAGGCTCCGGCTCCGGGGCAACCAGCGTCTCCGCGAACTCCCGCGGGTCCTCGAGGATCTCCCGTCGGCGCGCGAACTCGCGCCCGTGGTCGGCGAGGGTGGAGGACAGCACGCGCCCCAGCCAGCTGTGGACCCGCGCCGGATCGCGCAACTCCCCGGCGCGCTCGAGCGCACGCATCGCGAAGCGCTGCAGGACGTCGTCCGCGCCGTGGCGGTCGCCGTTCAGGTGCCGGAGGACCACGCCGCGCAACCTGGCCTGCGCCCCGGCGATGGCGCCTCGCACGGCGTCTTCGGCGCAGGGGAGGGGTCCGTCGTGGTCGCGCATGGATGCTCCTCGCCAGGCGTTCGGTGGCGAGGCGGCGGGACCTCCCACCGGCCACCCGCCGACGAGGCGGCAGCCAAGCCCACGGCGGGCAGGGCGTGGCAGAACCGCCACCACCGGCTTAGGAGGCGGTGGCGGTCGAGGCCACCGTTTCGCGGGACCGCGCGACGCCGAGCAATGCTTTGTCGCAAACCAGCGGTCCAACTGGCCGAGGCGGTGTTTACGGGGTTCCGGTGGTCTGGCGCCCAGGGCTCCTGTCATCGGTCTCTCCGGTCGAGGCTGCTCCGGCCCCGTGAGGGTGGCCCCACCGCATAGGGACGCTCGCCACGGCGAACCCTCACAAATCCCGCCCGGGAACGGCGCCGGGATAGTCGCCTCGGCAGATCCCGGCGCACGGCCATCCATCCGCCCCCCTGTAAGCCGGACTCGGTTCGAGCGTCTCTCAGAGGACGCAGGTCGCACGGCGTGCCAGCGCCCGGCGTCGTCAGTAGGGGAAGGACCACCAGCATGCCGAGACTTCAGACAGCGCTCGCCGCAGTCGCGCTCGCGGCCGTCGTGCCGCTTGTTCCGCTCGGGGCGGCGGCGGCGGACGGCGATGCGCCGGTCCGGCTCGCCATGATGGACATGATGCCGATAGGTGGCGGCGCCCAGCAGGCCGCCCCCGGGGGCGCGGCGATGCCCAGCATGCCCGGCTCACAGGCGGGGACGCCTGCACAGGGCGGCATGATGGACGACGACAAGATGCGGATGGGCGGCATGGCGGGGCAGGGGCAGGCCCAATCCCAGACGCAGATGGGCGGCGCGCCCGGGCAGGCGCAATCCCAGATGCCAATGGGCCAAGCGCAGCAGCCGATGGCCGGGTGCGACATGATGGCGATGATGCGGGACATGATGATGCGCCGAGGCGCCATGCCGCAGGGGATGCAGCAGGGAGGCGCTACGTCCGGCATGGGTTCGATGGGCAGCGACCAGCCCATGGGCAGCTCCGCGGCGCGCCCGGAGGGGCGCATCGCCTTCCTCCGCACGGAGCTGCGCATCACGGACGCTCAGGCGGCCGCCTGGGACACCTTCGCCAACACGCTCCGCGCCGGGCGCGAGCACCTCGACGCCGCCCGCACCGCGTTGCAGGACAGCAGCAGGGCGGCCGACCCCATGGCCCGCCTCGCATCGTTCGAGAGCCACCTGCGGGAGCGCACCGAGGCCATCCACATGACGCGGATGGCGTTCGACACGCTCTACCGCCAGCTCGACGACGTCCAGAAGCGCACGGCGACCGCCACCATGCTGCCCTTCATCGGGGCCTTCTGAAGGCGTGCGGCGAAGCATTGGTTGCGTGAGCGCGGTCACGGGGCTGCTCGGCGCGGCGCTGATCGGGACCGCGGTCGCGCAGACCGACCCGGGCGACCACGGCGCGCACCACCCGAGCCAGCCTGCGGGGACCGCGGCACCAGCGCCACCACCGGCGAGCGTCCCCGCGATGCCGTCCATGCCCGGTGCTACGCCCGCTCTCGCGGCAGACGCGGGCTGCGGCGGCATGATGGGCTGCATGGGCGGCCCGGGGCGGCCATTTTACGCGTCGCTGCTGGACATGCCCGCGCTCACGGCCGAGGCGCAGCGCGTCATCGAGGCCGAGGCGGAGCGGCGCATCGGGTGGGGGTCGCAAGCGATCACCTCGGGCCAGGCGCGGCTGCACCATGCGCTCGCCACCAACGACACGGCGGCGGTGCAGCAGGCCGCGGCGGGCGTCCGCGAGGGCCTCCTGCTGCTCGAGAGCGGGACGGCGGCGCTGCGCGCCATCGAGGCGGGTACGGCGCCGCGCCAGCTTGCCCTGACTTGGTTCAGGGGCCAGCTCGGCCTTCCGCCCGTCGAGGCAGCGCCGATTACGGACGGAGGCCCCTGGGGCCTGTCCTGGTACCACCTGACCTCCATGGCGTTCCTGGTCGCTTTTCTTGTCGGAACCCTGCTGATCCAACACGCGCGCATGCGACGGGTTGACGCGCTGGTCAGGCGGCTCTCCCCCGCCGGGGCCGCCCTGGACCCGGCGCCCGCACCGCCCACCGCCGGTCCTGCGACGGGCGCGGCGGACACGGTCCCACTCCCGACTCCACCCGCCAGCGCCGCGCCATCAGCTGCTGCGGCGACGGCGGCCGCACGGCGGCCGTGGTCGGGCACGCTCCGGGTCGCGGCCATCTTCCGCGAAACGCCCACGGTAAAGACGTTCCGGCTGGTGGAGCCCGGCGGCGGGGACGTCCCCTTCACCTTCATGCCGGGTCAGTTCCTGACCGTCTCGGCGGAACTCGACGGCAAGACGGCGCGGCGTTCCTACACCATCGCCTCCTCGCCAACGCAGCGGAGCCACGTCGAGGTCACGGTGAAGCGCGAGGAGCAGGGCCTCATCTCGCGGCATCTGCACGACAGGGTGGCGGTCGGAGACGCCGTGGAGGTGTCGGCGCCCCTGGGCGTCTTCACCTTCATGGGCGAGGAGGCCAGCATCGTGCTGATCGCGGGCGGCGTCGGCATCACGCCCATGATGAGCGTCGCCCGCTACCTCACTGACCGCTCCTACCCCTGCGAGATCTTCTTCCTCTACGGGGCGCGCCGCCCCGAGGAGTTCGTCTTCCGCGAGGAGCTCGAGTACCTGCAGAAGCGGCACGCGAACCTGTACGTGGCGGCGACGATGTCGCGCGCCGAGGGGACCGCCTGGATGGGCGCGACGGGGCCCATCTCGAAGGAGTTCATCGCGCGCTCCGTCCCCGAGATCGCCAGGCGACGCGTCCACCTGTGCGGGCCGCCGCCGATGATGGAGGCGGCCAGGGCAGCCCTCGCCGAGCTCGGCGTGCCCAAGAACCAGATCAAAACCGAGGCGTTCGGCCCGGCCCGGGGCGTAGCCCCCGGAACCCCGGCGCCCTTGCCCCCACCCCCTCCGGCGCCGTCACCCGGACCAACTCCCGCGGGCGAAGCCATCCCGCGGGTCGCCACGGCCGAGGTGCGGTTCACGAAATCAGGCAAGACCGGGGCACTGGCGCCGGACCAGACCGTCCTGGAGGCAGCCGAGGCCATCGCGGTCGAGATCGAATACTCCTGCCGCGTTGGCATCTGCGGCGCCTGCAAGGTGCGCCTCCTCGAGGGGGCGGTGACGATGGAAGTCGAGGAGGGGCTGCCGCCGGAGGAGAAGGCGCGCGGCGTTATCCTTGCCTGCCAGGCGAAGTCCGTCGGCAACCTCTCGGTCGAGGCGTGACGTGAGCGGCCGGGAGCGGCTTGCCGTCAGCCTGCTGGTGGCCATGGTGGCCCTGTTCGCGCCGGGCTTCCTGCTCCACGCGGCGCCGCGCTTCCCGGGCAGCCTGGCTGGAGGAATCCTTGGGATTGGCGGCGCCGTGGGCATGCTCCTGCTGCTCGCCTACACGCTGGCGAGGCGCGTCCCCTGGCTGCGGCGGCGCGCCGCGCTGGGGGCGATGCTCTCCTTCCACGTCTACGCGGGCGCGGTCGGCGCCGCGCTCGGGATGCTCCACACCGGCCACCACTACCGGAGCCCGCTCGGCATCGCGTTGGTCACGGTCATGCTCGCCGTCGTGCTCAGTGGCTTCGTCGGCCGCTACTACCTCGTTCAGCTCGGGACCGACGTCCGCGACCAGCGGCAGGAGCTCGGGGCGCTCCGGGCCCGCTACGACCGGTTCGCCGCCGATTCGGCCGCCGTCGCGGGGCTGCCCGACGTCTCAGTGCGCGCGCTGGTGGCGGGCATCGCGGACCTCGAGCACGCGATCGAACGACGCGAAGCGTTGAAGCGCGCGCTCTCGCGCTGGACGGTGCTGCACGTCGCGGCGGCGATCGCGCTCTACCCAATGCTCGCGCTGCACATCTGGAGCGGAGTGTACTACGGCCTGAGGTGGCTCCGGTGAGGTTCACGGCCTTGCTGTACGCGGCGTTGGCGGCGGTCGGCCTCGCGGCGGCAGTGGCGGTGCCGGTGGCCGTGCATCGCGCCGGGTCGGAGGGCGTCCCGCTCTGGACCGCCGTGGCGAGTCCGGGACCGCTCTCCGCCGCGCATGCATACCTTGGGGCGCAGTGCGAATCCTGCCACGTGCCGACCCGCGGGGTCGAGGCGGCGCCCTGCTTGACCTGCCACGTCACGGCGGCGGCCGATCTGGTGACGAAGCCCTCGACGGCGTTCCACACCACCATCAGCGAGTGCGGCGGCTGCCACGTCGAGCATCTCGGCCGCGGGCGCCCTCCCGTAAACATGGACCACGCGGCGCTGGTCTCGGCGGGCCACGCCGGGGCTGCGCAGGCAGGCGGAGAAGGACTCACGCACAGCGTGGCGCGGCTGCGGGCACTTCTTGGCGGCAGCGGCACGGACCTGATCGGCTCGACGCTGGCGCCTCGCCCGCTTCCCACGGGCGAAGCGAACCGGCTCGACTGCGCGGGCTGCCACGCCAATCGCGACCCGCACCGGACGCTGTTCGGGCGCGACTGCCAGAGCTGCCACGGCACCACCGCCTGGACGGTGGGCGGCTTTCGGCACCCATCGCCGAGATCGCAGGAATGCGCGCAATGCCACCAGGCGCCGCCGAGCCACTACATGATGCACTTCGAGATGATGGACCGCGCCATCACCGGCCAGGGGCAGGCGCGAGTGGAGCAGTGCTTCCTGTGCCACCAGACCGACGCGTGGAACAACATCCGCGGCGTCGGCTGGTACAAGCACCACTGAGGGCCGCGCCCGCCGGTTTCGGCGAGCGCGGCGCCGGTTCGGCTAGCGCCGCTGCGCGGGAGCTGGCGCGGGAGATGGGGTCGTGCCATGCCGCACCTCGGGGCCGCTGCCGGGGTTGCCGGTGATCGTGCCGCCCGCCGGGCCGCCCATGTTGCCGCCGCCCATCCGGCTGTGGTCCATCTCGGCGTTGCTGCTGCCGCCCTGCGGCGTCAGCGTGGGAGCCGGTCCTCCTGGCCGCTGGCCCTGGCCGCCCATCCGGCTGTGATCCATCTCGGGACCGGCGCTCCCGCCCTGCGGCGACAGGGTGGGCTGCGCCAGCGCGGCGCCTGCGGCAAGCGTGGCAGCCAGTGCGCCGATGGCGGCGAGCCGTGCGATCTTCAGAGCCATGGTGACTTTCACTCCTTGAGTCCGCCGCGTCCGGTCGGCGCCGGGTCCGGCGCCGCGAACGCGGCTCCTGAGATGACGCGGAAGGGCAGGGGGCCTTACAGGTCGTTCCGCGTTCGGGGGCTATCAGGCTCGACGCTCGCCAGGAGGCGTCACCGGCGGGAGACTGCCTGCGCCGACGACTGCCGCGCCGTCGCGCCCGGTCGCGTGTGGGCGCGGCAGCCGCACGGTGGCCACCAACCCGCCTTCGGGACGGTTGGCCAGGACTACGCTGCCGCCGTGGGCGTTCACGACCTGGCGGGCGATGGCGAGGCCAAGCCCGGTGCCGCCGGTGCCCCGGTGGCGGGAGGCGTCGAGGCGCTGGAACGGCTCAAACACCGTCTCCAGCGCCGCCTCCGGAATGCCGGGGCCGTCGTCCTCGACCCGCACGGTGACGAACCCCGGCCCCTCCTCGAGGGCGACGCGCGCCCCGTCCCCATGCTTGACGGCATTGTCGACGAGGTTCGCCAGAGCGCGCTTGATGGCGACCGGCCGCAGCCGCATCGGGAGCCGGTCCGGCCCGGCGTAGGTGGCGGTGGCGCCCCGGTCGGTGGCGTCGTCCACGAGCGTGGTCAGGATGGCCGCGAGGTCGGCCTGGCGCGGCTCCTCGCTCTCGGTCTCGCCCCGCAGGTAGGCGAGGGTCGACTCGATCATGCCCTCCATCTCGTCGAGGTCGCCGTCGATCGCCTGCTGCGCCTCCGCGTCGTCGAGGAACCCCGCGCGCAGCCGCAGGCGCTGGATGGGGCTGCGCAGGTCGTGGCTGACCGCGGCGAGCGCCTGGGTTCGGTCCGCGACGAGCCGGTGAATCCTTGCCTGCATGGCGTTGAAGGTCCGGGCGGCCTCCTGGACCTCGCGCGGCCCGTCCTCCGGCATCGGCACCGGCGCCGCACCCTTGCCGAAGTCCTCCGCCGCCCTGGCCAGGCGCCGCAGCGGCTTGGTGATCCAGTGCACCACGAGCAGCGAGGCGAGCACGATGCCGAGCGCCATCGCGCTGTGCGAGGCGAGCGACGCGTGGGTGGGCACCGAGGCGACCTCCAGCCCTGCGGCCGAGAACGCCACCCAGGTGCCGTCGGCGAGGCGCAGGCTGCCGCGGATGAGCCGCGGCTCTCCCTGGGCGTTCGGGTCGTACCCGATGCGCAATCCCGCCAGTTCCGGCGCCCGCTCCTCGAGGCGCTCCCGCAGCGGAGCCAGGGACGCCTCGTCCAGGGTCCCCGAGGGCTCCGAGCGCTCCCAGGTGACCTCGAAGCCCCGGGCGGAGAACGCCCTCGCGGCGCGCTCGCGCGCCTCCTCGGGCAGGGCGGCGACGACGCGCGCCGCCGCGGAGATGTGCTCGGCCGCCTGGATCTCGCGGCCATCCTCCATCGCCCCGTGTACGCCCTCCTGGAGGAGCCACACGCTCCCGAAGTGGAACACCAGGAGCCCGGCCAGCAAGATCAGGGTGGTCCTGCCCGCCAAGCTCGAGGGCAAGAGCCAGCCGAGCCCGCGCCTCAACCCACGCGCTCCACGGCGGGCAGGAACATGTAGCCCGCGCCGCGCACCGTCTTGATCATCGCCGTCCCGCCCTCCTCGCCCTCGAGCTTGCGGCGCAACCTGCTGACCAGCACGTCAACGCTCCGGTCGTTCGGGTCCGCGAGGCGGCCGCGCGACAGCTCAAGGATCTGGTTCCGCGCCAGCACCCGGTGCGGGTGCTCGATGAACGCCAGCAGCAGGTCGTACTCGGCGCCGGAGAGGTCAACGACCGTGCCACCAGACCCCAGCAACTCGCGCCGCGCGAGGTCCACGGTCCAGCTGTCGAAGCGCACCCGTTGGACGGAGACGCGGGCGGCGGGCTTCGCGGGCGCCGCGGCCGCCGGACGGGCGCGGCGCAGCACCGCGCGGACCCGCGCCAGCAGCTCCCGTCGCCCGAACGGCTTGGGCAGGTAGTCGTCCGCCCCGAGGTCGAGGCCGAGCACGCGGTCGGCCTCCGAACCTTTGGCGGTGACCATGACGACCGGCAGTGCGCCCCGCTCGGCCCGCAGCTCGCGGAGGAGCTCGATGCCGGAGTCGCCGGGCAGCATGACGTCGAGCAGGATCAGGTCCACCTCGGTGTTCCTGAGCGTCTCCCACATCTCCCGTCCGTCGCGGACGCCGGTGGAACGGAAGCCGTTCTCGCGCAGCAGCCGGGCGATGAGGTGGCGCATCGAGGCGTCGTCCTCGACGATGAGGACGTGCGCCTCGGGGTCGAGGCCGCGTCGGTCCGGCGGCTCGCCAGCCGGGCCGCCGCTGAGGGCCGCGTTCATCCCGGGGCAAGCCTGGGAGGTCCGGCCGACCATCAGGCGAAGACCCTCTCGCCCTCGAAGCCAGCCCCGCGCAGCGCCCAGGCCAGGGCGTCCGTGTCCGCCGCGCCCTCGACCGTGACCTCGCGGCGCCCCAGGTCCACCCTGACCTCGGCCGCCGGATCCACGCCGCGCAGGGCGGACGTGACCGACCGGGCGCAGCCGCCGCACCTCATGTTCGCAACCCTGAAAACCACCATGCCGACCTCCTGAACTCGGGGAGGCTCCCCAGATGGGGTTTCCCACTATGGGAGGGTCAAGGTCCGGTCGAGGCCAAGCTGGTGTCAGATTGGCCTTGACCTTCCCACTATGGGAATCCCCATCTTGACCATCAGACGCCGCCTTGGGGCGGTCGGGAACGGAGGCAGGCATGAACATCGGGCAGGCGTCGGCGGCCTCGGGCGTGTCGGCCAAGATGCTCCGCTACTACGAGGAGATCGGCCTGCTGCCGAAGGCGGCGCGGACCGGGGCGGGCTACCGGGTCTACTCGGCCAAGGACGTGAACACGCTCCGGTTCATCCGGCGTGCCCGCGACCTCGGGCTGTCCATCGAGCGCATCAAGTTGCTGGTCGGCCTGTGGCAGGACCGGGAGCGGTCGAGCGCCGACGTGAAGCGGGTCGCCATCGAGCATGTCGCCGAGCTCGACGCCAAGATCCTCGAGCTCACCGCCATGCGGGAAACTCTGCAGGAGCTGGCCGACGCCTGCCACGGCGACCACCGGCCCGACTGCCCCATCCTGCACGATCTCGAGGGCGGCAGTAGCTCGCCAGAGCACCGGTTCACCGTGACAAAGGATGTCCACCGCAGGAAAGGCGCCGCTGCCGGACTCCCGGCCGAGTGCCACGCGGGCTAGGTTAACGACACCGGGTAAGATCAACCGAGGGCAAGGACTGCAGGGATGCCGAGGGGCATGGGCACATTCAGGAGGGTCGTCGCGAGCTTGCTCGCGCTGGTCCTGCTCGCCTTGCCGGGTCCCGCCATGCGGCACGCCTCGGCGGCCACGCCCGTCCAGCAGGCCGCCGCCGAGCACTGCGTCGCACATGGCGACGCCGCCACGCTGATGCAGGCGGCGCCCACGCACATGGCCTCGGGTCACGTGGCCATCTCCGCCGAGGAGCCGGGCCAGCCATGCGGCAACTCCGGCGGCGAGCGGGGCCTGCCCTGCTGCGTGACTGTCCACTGCCCGTCTGCCGTCGACGCCCTGCTGCACGCCCAGGCTCGGTCGCAATCGTCGCCCGGTGCCGTCGTTCGCTATATCGCCCCGGCGCACGCGCGCTTCGGCATCGAGGTGCCCCCGTCGCTTCCACCTCCCCGACAGGTGGCCTGACCGGCGCCAGCGCGTCCAGTCGCGCCGAATGGCGACGAGACGCCGCCCCGGCGCGCCACCATGCCGAAACCAAGGAATCACGGCCCCTCCGGGGGCGCCGCGACCGACGTTGCCAGACGCACGCGGTCGCGGGGAAAGCGACAGGACCAAGCACATGTCTTCGACGAACCAGATCCGCGCCAGCAAGCGCCTCCCGCTCCGCCTGACCCTGGCCGCCGCGGTCGCCGCGACGGCGCTCCTGACGGTCGGTTCGCCCGCCCGGGCGATGGTGGGCGAGCAGTACGAGCCGGGCACCTCACCGGTGACCACGACCTCCTACTCCGTCATGTCCCCAGAGGCCCTCGCGGCCGCGGTCAAGGCCGACCGGGACTACGTGACCGGCATGCGGGCGCACCACGCGGGCGCGCTCTCGATGTCAGAGGAGTACCTCGCCGACCCGAATGCCAGCAGCCCGGCCCTCAAGGAGCTGGCGCAGGCCATCGTCCACAACCAGCGGTTCGAGATCGGCCTGCTGGACGAGGTGGCGCGGAACCTCGCCAAGCCCGCTCGGGTGGTGAACCTCGGCTTCGCCCGGCTCGCGGTCCAGCCCGCCGCGACGGAAGGGCTGGGGCAGCGCGACCGCTTCATGAAGTACCCGGTTCCCGGCCCCCTCGCGCCGGTGTTCTCGGAAGGCGCGCCGGTCACCGAGCGCGACGTGCAGTTCGCCAAGGCCATGACCATCCACCACCAGGGGGCGCTCGACATGGCGCGCGCCTACCAGGCGGACCGGAACGGCCGGAACACCTTCCTCGGCCTTCTGAATGTCGACATCGTCACCGACCAGACCCAGGAGATCGCGCTGATGCGGCGTGCCATTGCCGCCTACGCGGGCAATGCCGACGCCGTGCAGGTGCCCGCCTCCATGGTCCACGGCATGGAGGGCATGTCGCACGCCGGGCACGGTGCCGCCGCGTCCACGCAGGTGTCGGCCGCCGACGCCCACGCTGGCCACGGCGCGACGGCGACTGCGCCCGCCGCACGACCTGCCGCGTCCGCAGGGCACGGCGCCGCTCCCGCGCCGCAAGGGCAGGGCGGCCACGCGCGCCACGGGCACTGAGTGATCGGCCCGGCGGCGGCTTCGCCCGTCGCCGGGCCACTTCCGATGTCTTCCCCATCAGATTTCGAATGATTGCTGGCACCGTGCGGACGGTTCCGCGCCGCCCCGCGCGCGTGCGATGGGATCCACCCAAGCTCCGGGCCGGGTCGCCCGGCACCGTGCCGCACACAACCCCGAGGTTCGACATGACCGCTTTGCTTTCCCGGCGCTGCTCCCTCGTGGCCGCCGCCGCCATGGTCCTTGGCCTGGTCGCGGCGGGCCCGGCCTTGGCGCACTCCGAGCTCCACCACGCAGAGCCCGCCGACGGCGCGGTGCTCCGCAGCTCCCCGCCCGCCATCTCGCTGATGTTCGCGATGCCGGTGCGGGTGATGACGCTGAAGCTGCTGGACGAGGCGGGGCGCGAGAGGAAGCTGGCCCGCGACGGCGAGCGCGGCGCCGCCGTCGCGGAGGTGCGCGCCACCGTGCAGGAGACACTGCCGCCCGGCGCCTACCGGGTCGAGTGGCGCGGCGCTTCAGCCGACGGCCATGTCGGCGGCGGCACGGTGGGCTTTCGGGTCGAGCGCGCCGCCCGGTGATCCTGGCCCTGCTTCAGGGCGGCGAGCTGGGCTACGGCGCCACCGCCGTCGTGCTGCGTGCCGCCTACTACGCTGGCAGCCTGGGCGGCGCGGGCCTCGCCTTCTTCGCGCTCCTGTTCGGCGCCCGGCTGGACGAGGGCGACACCCGGCGGCTGCGGCACTGGGCGACCGGCGCCAGCTTGCTCGCCATCGCGGCCGCCCTCGGTGCCATGACCGCCCATGTGGGCGTCCTGATGGGCGGCGACACCCTGACGGACCCGGACGGCTGGAGCATCGTGCTCATGTCCCCGGCCGGGGCCTCCTACGGGCTGGGCGGGCTCGGCATGCTCCTCGTCGCCTCGCTCGCCCTTGGCCCGCGCTGGGCGCCCCTGGCCGCCGCCGGTGGCGTCCTCGTCTGCGCCAGCTACGCCTTCCTCGGGCACACGACGTCGCTCGTGCCCCGACCACTGCTGGCGGGCCTGCTGCTGGTCCACCTCGTGGTGGCCGCCTACTGGATCGGCAGCCTGCCGCCGCTCGCCTGGGTCTCGCGGCGGGACGGCCCGCACGCGGCCCGCCTCGTCGAGGACTGGGCCCGCGTCGCGGCCGCCGCCGTGCCGGTGCTGGTCGCGGCGGGCCTCGCGCTCGCCTGGTGGATCGTCGGCGACCTCGGGCAGCTCCTCGGCTCCTGGTACGGCTGGGCGCTCATGGCCAAAGTGGCCTTCGTGGCGGTCCTGCTCGGCTTCGCGGCCTGGCACCGCTTCCGGCTGACACCGGCGCTGGCGGCACGTGCGCCGGGAGCGGGGGCCAGGCTGGCCCGCTCGGTCGCCCTCGAGGCGGTGGTCGCCCTGCTGGTGCTCTACGCGGCCGCCGAGATGGTTTCGACCTCGCCGCCCGGCCTCGCGCACCGGATGCACTGAGGTACCATGCCCTTGAGGCGGAAGCGGCGTCAGGAGCACTATGCACCAGCATTCGATGGACACATGGCGGCACGACCACACCTTCGGCCAGGACCGCCCCCGCACGGGCGAGCGGCGGACGCTGCTCGTCCTCCTGCTCACCGCGGCCACGATGGTGGTCGAGATCGGCGCCGGGCTGGCCTTCGGCTCCGTCGCGTTGCTCGCGGACGGGCTGCACATGGGCTCGCACGCGGCCGCCCTCGGCATCAGCGCGTTCGCCTACGCCTATGCGCGTCGCCACGCGGCCGACCCGCGCTTCGCCTTCGGAACAGGCAAGGTCAACGCACTCGCCGGGTACACCGGGGCCGTCCTGCTCGCCGCCTTCGCGCTGGCGATGGTTTGGGAAAGCGTCGCCCGGCTGGTGAACCCGGTGCCCATCGCCTTCGGCTGGGCGATCGCGGTCGCGGTGGTCGGCCTCGCCGTCAACGCGGCCTCGGTGCTGATACTCGGCGTCCACGACCACGGGCATGACCATGGCCACCACCACGGCCATCACGGACACGAGGAGCACGACCATGGCCACCATCAGGGCCATGACGACCGTGACCACGGTGACCATGAGCATCATGACCACGAACACCAAGGCCACGGGCACGACCTGAACCTCCGTTCGGCCTACCTGCATGTCCTGGCGGATGCCTTGACCTCGGTGCTGGCCGTCGCGGCGCTGCTGGCGGGTTTGTTCCTGGGCGCGTGGTGGATGGACCCGCTGATGGGCCTGGTCGGCGCCGCGCTCGTCACGCACTGGTCCTGGGGCCTGCTCCGGGACACCAGCCGCATCCTGCTCGACCACCAGGCGCCGGAGCCGGTCCTGCGGGGAGTGCGCGAGGCCGTCGAGGGGGTGGGCGACAACCGCCTCTACGACCTCCACGTCTGGTCGGTGGCGCCCGGCGTCTACGCGGCCGCCCTCGGCGTCGTCACCCACACGCCCCGTCCGCCCGAGCACTACAAGGCGCTCATCCCGGCGGAGCTCGGCGTCGCCCACGTCACGGTCGAGGTGCAGGAATGCCGGGAGGCGCCAGTCCTGCATGGGCAGGCGGCCTGAGGCCAAAGAGCAAAATTCCACCCTGAGGCGGGGCAGGCTGCTCAGCAAAACCCCCGCCTTACGTTTCCGGACGACGCAGTCCCGCCCTGCGTCTCCGGCAGGCCCAAGCCAGCGACGCCGTCGGGATGAGCAGCCACTGGGCCACGGGGGAGAGCCCAGTCCCGAGCCATGGCAACATCGGCATCAGCTCCGAGTAGGCCCAGCTTCGTCGCGCGAGGTTCACGGCCTCGCTGTAGGCCGTGTAGCCGAGGCCAATGGCGACGGCCGCGGCGGCGACGGGCACGAAGCAACGCCGCGGCCATTCGGGCGAGCCGAGGAACAGCAAGGCGAAGACGAGCGAGCATGCCGCGATCAGCACGTCGCCCAAGGTGCAGTGCAGGGCCGCGAAGCCGATCTCGCCGGGCGTGCCGGTCCGCCAGAGCGTGTAGAGCGGCATGTGCGCGAATTCCCAGGCGAGGTTCCCGACGGCGACCGCAACCATGTGGCGCCGGAACGCGGCCAGCCAGTTCGGCGTCCCAAGGGGGTGTTCTGCTGCCGCGGTCACCGACCGGCAGGCGCGTCCGGCCGCTCCCCGGACGCCGCGCCGCCGTGGTGCAAGAACAGGTGTATCAGCGGGCAGGCAAGCAGGAGCAGGTAGGGCAGGGCGCCGAGCGCGTGCGCGTAGTGCTCGCGCAAGATGTAGAAGGCAGCGACGAGCGCGAACCCGGTCAGGGCGATGCCGCCCTTGCTCCGCCACCAGGGTGCTTGCGTCCGCTCGTGCATCTCAGACCTCCATCGACGGCACGGTAGGACCATCCTTCCTTCTCCGCGTTGCGTTGGATCAACCGGCCGCTCAGTGGTGCCGGTGCTCCGAGGTCGGGACCGCTGCCGGTGCCGCACCGGTCGCGCTCGCAGGCCCGCCGATGCCCGCGCCGATGGCGTGGGCGGGCGGCGCCGCACGCTGCATCCCGGCGGGCGCCGTGGCGCAGGCGGCCAGCAGGGTGGCCGTCGCAAGGAAAGGCCCCGTCCGCTTCAACATTGATACTCCGTTCACGATCCAAGACCCCTGGCGCTAGGCGCGAGACGGCGCGCGGATGTCGCGCCCGCCCGCGAGGAATGTGTAAAGCCTTGGCGAGGCGGCCGCGATGGACCTGGCCACTCCGAAGGAAATCAGCACGGTCACGGCCACGCTCGCGGCGTAGTGCGCCAGCAGCCAAGCGTCCGTCTCGGCAGGCAGCACGTGCCAGAGGATGAGCTTCACCGCCGCAATCAGCGGAAAGTGCGTCGCGTGCAGGAAGAAGGCGAAGTTGCCGTGGCGTGCGACGGCGCCGCTCCAGGGCGCCGCCGCGATCCGCAGGCAGACGCCCCAGCAGGCCAGCACGCCCACCGGCCGCATGGCGCGGGTGGCGAGATCGAGCAGCCACTCCGCCCCCGGCGCGTCCACGTCGACCAGGAGCGGCGCGGACGCGCGGAGCAGGACGAGTGCGACGTAGAGGGCGACCAGCGCCGACGTCGCCCTGCGGCCCGGCATTGGCAGATAGCCGCGAAGCCGCGCGAGGGCGCCGAGGTAGAAGAAGAAGGGCACGTCGGCCCGGAAGAACACGACCAAGTTCCAGTCAATGGTCCAGGCTCCGCCGAGCACGAGGGCGCCCAGCCAGGGGGCGTGGCGCAGCGACAGCCAAAGCAGGGGGCTCAGCAGCGCGGTGAGGAAGAGGTCGCGCACGAACCAGAACTGGAACGCCACCGGGTGCCCCGTCAGCCCCAGCACCGCGTTCGCGTAAGCCATGGCACCCGCGTGGTCGAAGTCGATGTTCAGCTGTCGAAGCAGCGAGGCTCCTTCACCGGCGGCACGGAGCGCGAGCAGGGCCAGCAGGAAGATCGCGTTCCAGACGACCAGGGGCGCGTAGAGGGACCGCACGCGGGCTCGCATGCGACCCCGGAGGGCGGGCCAGGGGTGGTCCTCGTTGAATCGGAAGAACAGCCAGCCCGAAATCGTCGAGAGCAGCGGCACCGCGCTGAAGAAGAAGAACAGGACGGCGCTGTTGACGAAGGACGCGACTTGGTGGGGCGAGTCCGGGTCGACGCCCCGGAACGGAGACACCCAGCCGGGAGGGGTGGCGCCGTAGTGCAGGAACACGAGGCCGATGACGAGGAGTACGCGGGCGACCTCGATGGTGCGGGAGAGGTCGGCGGCGTTCGGGGCGTGCCCGAGCGGGCTGCCGCCAGCGCCCGGCGCCCGGTCGCACCCACCGGAAGCCAAGCGCTCCAGCACAGCCTCGTCGTCGCGGGACGGCGCGGCCGCTCCCGGACGCTTAGGCATCCTTGTCATTTGCGCTTCCCCGGAGCTTGGGCTCGTCGTCAGAAGAAGATGCGGATGCCCGCCACGACCGTGGACTGCGATGGCTTCTCGCCCAGCCGCCGGTTCAGACCGGTCGCGCCGCCGTTGAAGCTCTCGAAGGAGTAGCCGATGTAGGGGGCGAACTCGCGGGTGATCTCGTAGCGCAGCCGCAGCCCGACCTCGGTCCGGTAGAGGCCGGGCGCAATGAGGGCGTCGCGATCCCATCCGGTCGAGAAGTTCAGCTCCGCCTCGGGCTGGAGGACGAGCCGGTTGGTGATGAGCAGGTCGTAGGACGCCGCGGCGCGGGCGAGGAACACCCCGTTGCCGCCGACGAACCCTTGCAACTGCACCTCGAAGAAGCCCGGCGCCAATCCTTGTAGGCCGAAGACGCCGTATGTCCGCGAAGGCGTGCCCTCGCGCGGGTCGATGCGGAAGTCGTGCCGCACGCCCGCCTGGAGGTCCCAGTAGTAGCCGACCAGGCGCGAGTAGAGCACCTGCGCCTCGGTCCGCTCGAGGCCGCCGCGCTCGCGGCTGGTCTCGCCGCGCGTGTTCACCCAGACGCGGTGGTAGTCGGTGCCGTAGAAGCCCGAGCCCTCCCAGGCGTAGATCGGGCTGCCGCGGCCGTTGCTGCGCATCTCGTTCTGGTCGAACAGCACGGCGCCGAAGTAGATGGGCGAGTGGCCTGAGTGATCCTCGGCGCCGGACGCCGCCGTCGTCCCGACGCTCTGGACGGCCGACGGGTTCGTTCCCAGGCTTACGGGCGCACCGTGGCCAGCATGGCCGCCGCCCGCCTGTGCCCAGGCGGACGAGAAGGACAGGGCGGCGACGAGCAGGCCAGCCGACGTCGCCTTCGAAAACGAGAAGGTCATGCTGATCTCCCGCGGCATCAGTGGCGATGCCCGGCGGGCATGGCCGCCTGCGCAGGCTGCTGCGTGGACGCGACGGGCGTGCCGTCACGGGTGACACGGAAGATCCGCATCATGCCGGACTCCATGTGCATGAGCAGGTGGCAATGGAAGGCCCAGTCGCCCTCGGCGTCCACGATGACGTCGACGTCGAGCGACGTGGCGGGCTTGATGTTGACCACGTGCTTGCGCGGGTTGAACGCCCCGTTGCCGAGGTCCGGGACCATCCACATGCCGTGCAGGTGCATGGGGTGGTTCATCATGGTCTCGTTGATGAAGCGGATCCGCAGCCGCTCGCCGAGCCGGGCAACGATGGGCTGGGCGCGCCAGAACTCGTTGCCGTTCATCGACCAGATGTAGCGCTCCATGTTCCCGGTCAGGCGCACCTCGATGATGCGGTCCGGGCTCCGGTATTCCGGGTCGGCGCGCAGCGGACGCAGGTCGCGGTAGGACAGCACGCGGGCGCCGGGGGGAGATCCGGTGTCGTGCACCACCGGGTCGGCCATCGCCATGCCGCCATGACCCGCGTGCGCCTCCATCCCGCCCGCCGTGGTCGTGGCCGGGGTGCCAGGTCCCTGCGCGCCAGAACGCGGCGGTGCGCCGTGCCCCATCGCGGAGTGGTCCATGGCGCCCATCGGCATGTTGCCGTGACCCATGGCTGCATGGTCCATCGGACCCATCGCCATGCCGCCATGCCCCATGGCCGCATGATTCATGGCCGGGGCGGCCTGGCCCTGCGGCTGCCCGGCGCCCATCCCCGGCATGGAGCCGTGGTCCATGCCGTCCATGGGCGCCACGTGGCCTGGCTGGTCCTGCTCGGGCAGCGGGGTGCCGCGGTCGAGCCCCGTTGGCCCCGGGTTCATCATCATGTCGGCCATGGTCAGCACCGGACGTGGACGGTGCGGTGGCAGGGGCTCGACGGGGGCGTCCACGCGCGTAGCCAACCGCGTCCTGGCCCAGCCCGTGCGGTCCATGGTCTCGGCGAGGATCTGGTACTGCCGGTCGTCGCGCGGTTCGACGATGACGTCGTAGGTCTCGGCGACCGCGATGCGGAGTTCGTCGACGACGACAGGCCGGATGTTGTTCCCGTCCGCCTGCACCACGGTCATCTTGAGGCCGGGGATGCGGACGTCGAAGTAGGTCATGGCCCCGGAGTTGATGAAACGCAGGCGCACGCGCTCGCCCGGCCGGAACAGCAGGGTCGCGGGCGTCTCGGGCCGGAAGCCGTTCACGAGGTAGCGATAGGTCGCTCCGGTCACGTCGGCGATGTCGGTGGGGTCCATCCGCATGTTGCCCCACTCGATGCGGTTGCGGACGATGGCCCGGCGTGCCTCGGCATCCGGCGCGCGGCCCAGATCGCGGATCAGGTCGACCAGCGTGCGCCGGTTCCAGTTGTAGTAGCCGGGGTCGCGCTTGAGGTTCTGGAGGACGCGCAGCGGCCGCTCGTCCGTCCACTCGGAGAGCTGGACGACATGGTCGCGGTCGTAGCGGAAGGGCTCGGGGTCGCGCTTGTCGATGACGATGGGGGCGTAGAGGCCCCGCTGCTCGTGGTCGAGGTTGTGCGCGTGGTACCAGTAGGTGCCGGACTGCACGACGGGGAAGCGGTACTCGAAGGTCTCACCGGGAGCGATCCCGCGCACGAAACCGGTGCTGAAGCCGGGGGCGCCGTCCATCGCGGAGGGCAGGATCAGGCCGTGCCAGTGGATGCTACTGGACTGCCGCATCCGATTTGTCACTCGGATCACGGCGTCCTCGCCCTCGCGCAGGCGCAGCAGCGGGCCGGGGAACTGACCGTTGACCGTCACCGCGGGACGGTCGGTGCCGTTGATGTTGACCGTGCGCTCCTCGAGCGTCAGGTCGACGCTCTGCGCCAGCGCGGGTATCGCCATGGCCAGCAAGGTCGTCCCGGTCAGCGCCAGCCGCCGGAGCGCGGCCCCGAACCCGAATGTCTTCGTCATACCGACACCTCCGGCCCCGGCACGCTGCCGCCCGAGGCTCACTTCGTGGCGGAGGCTGCCGTCCGGCCTCGCCGCCCGCAACGCGCGAGTGGCGCCTGGACATACTTCGTCATGCAGGCCCGGACCTTCGGCCGGGGCAACGGTCCGATCCCGACACGCTGACACACTACGTCATGGATGCGGGGCCAACCCTCGCCGCGCGCGCCGTGTTCTCCGGATGCCGCGCGCCCGGGTCTGCATCGCCGTCCCATCGCGCGGCCACAGCATGGGATGGAGGATCACGGCGTGGCGAGAGAACTGTTGGACTTGGTGCAGCGGCTGCTCGGGACCGAGACCGCGACCCCTGAGCGGACTGAGCGAGAGCAGGTCTCCCTGGCGATTCCAGGCATGCCCGAGCACCAGCTCGCGGTGGGCGGCCCCGGGGCGAACAGCTTCGGCGGCACCGACGCCGCCGACCACTACTGGGGGCTCGGCGGCGCGGACAAGCTCGGCGGCGGCCCCGAGGGCGACGTCCTGACGGGCGGCGAGGGAGCCGACCTGCTTTCGGGCGGCCCGGGCATGGATCACCTGCACGGCGAGGGTGGCGACGACACCCTCTACGGCGCCGCGGACGCAGATGCCCTCATGGGTGGCCCCGGCAACGACTACCTGGACGAAGGCCCCGGCCACAGCAGCTTGGACGGCGAGGAGGGCAACGACACCCTCGTCGGCGGCATGGGGCCGGACGCCTTCATCGTGCGCCAGGGCTCGGGCGACGACGTCATTCGGGACTTCACCGCCGGTCCCGGCGTCGGCGACCACATCGCCCTCGAGGAGATCCGCTGGGAGGATCTGGCGATCAACGACACCGGTGCCGGGGTGAAGATCAGTTGGGAGGGCGGCTCCGTCCTGCTCGAGGGCGTGCAGAAGTCCGAGCTCTCCCAGGACGACTTCATGTTCTACAACGAGCCGGACCTGCCGCCGGGTGCCCGCGCGCCGGACGGCCCAGTCGGGGAGGTTCCGAGCCCGAGCGTGTCCGGGCCGGAAATCACCGGCTCCCTTCCGGTGGCTGACGAGACCCTGGTTCCCGGCCCCGGCGACCGCGCCCAGACCGTCGCCTTCGACATGTACGCGGCCATCATCGGGACCGGGAAGGGCGAGCTGCTGAGCGGCAGCGGCGACTGGGACCAGATTTTCGGTCGCGCGGGCGCCGACGTCCTGCTCGGCAAGGGCGGCGACGACGTCCTCGATGGAGCCGAGGGCAGGGACCTGCTCGTGGGAGGGGAGGGTCCGGACCAGCTCGAGGGCGGCGAAGGCAAGGACACCCTGATCGGTGGCGCCGCGAACGACGAGCTGATGGGTGGCGACGGCCGGGACTGGCTCGCCGAGGGCGAAGGTCACGGCATGCTCGACGGCGGGAAGGGCGACGACGTCTACCTGGGCGGCGCTGGCTCCGACGCCTTCATGGTTTCCATGGACAGCGGCAACGACGTGGTGCTCGACTTCCGGGCCACCGGCCCGGCGCAGGGCCTGTTCGACCACATCGCCTTCATGGACATCGACGCCAAGGACGTGAAGGTCGAGGACACCGACCTCGGCGCCAAGGTCGCCTGGGACAGGAACCAGGACGGCAGCGACGACGGCTCCATCCTGCTCGTCGGCGTCGCCAAGGACGAGCTGCGGCAGAGCGACTTCATGTTCCCGACGCCCCAGTTCGTCGAAGGCGTCAGCGACGTCGGGTCCTGGTACATCTTCGCCTAGCCTCGAACGCGCCGGTCCGGGGACTCCGGACCGGCGTTTTGGCCACCTTGCGGCCATGATTCCAGGCCGCCGTCCAGTGATAGCGTCTCCGGCGGGGACCGGCCTCCACCCCCGTTCGCGGAGAACGCGCCCCGGCATTGCGACAAAACATGTCCGCCGCCGTCCGGCCGGTTCCTGACTTGACCCTCCCACGATGGGAAGCACCACGTTGCGTCCGTCAGACCAGAACCGGCCCGCCGAGGCGGACCATCGCGGAGACGGCACCATGAGCGGTCAGCAGCACGGACACGGGCACCACGAGGGGCACGGGCACCAGCACGGCCCGGGATGCGGCCACGACCACGGTGGCGGGCACCACAACCATGGACACGCGCACCATGGACACGGGGACGCGGTGGTGGCCGACACGGCCCTGGTTACCGATCCGGTCTGCGGGATGAAGGTCGACCCGGTAACCTCGAAACATCGCCTTGAGCACGGCGGAGCCACCTTCCACTTCTGCTCGGCGGGGTGCCGGACGAAGTTCGCGGCGAACCCAGAGAAGTACCTGCAGCCGGAGAAGGCCGCCGCGCCCACGGCGGCGCAGAAGGCAGCCATCTACACCTGCCCAATGCACCCGGAGATCCGCCAGCAGGGGCCCGGCAGCTGCCCCATCTGCGGCATGGCGCTCGAGCCGCTGGAGGTGACCGCCGAGGCCGCCCCGAACCACGAGCTGGCCGACATAACCCGCCGGTTCTGGATCGGGCTGGCGCTGACCATCCCCGTGGTCATCCTGGAGATGGGCGCGCACCTCCCTGGCCTGAACCTGCACCACCTTGTCCCGCCCCGGACCTCGGTCTGGATCCAGTTCCTGCTCGGGACGCAGGTGGTGCTCTGGGCCGGGTGGCCGTTCTTCGTCCGAGGCTGGCAGTCTGTGGTGAACCGCAGCCTGAACATGTTCAGCCTGATCGCGCTCGGGACGGGCGCCGCCTACCTCTACAGCCTGGTCGCAACCTTCGCGCCCGGCATCTTCCCCGAGGGCTTCCGGGGCATGGACGGCACGGTCGCGGTCTACTTCGAGGCGGCGGCCGTCATCACCGTGCTCGTCCTGCTCGGGCAGGTGCTGGAGCTGCGGGCGCGCGAGGCGACCGGCGGCGCCATCCGCGCCCTGCTGAACATGGCGCCCAAGACCGCCCGCCGGATCCGGCCGGACGGGTCGGACGAGGAGATCCCGCTGGCGGACGTCCAGGTCGGCGACCGACTGCGCGTGCGGCCAGGCGAGAGCGTGCCGGTGGACGGCGAGGTGCTGGAGGGCGGCGGCGCCGTGGACGAGTCCATGGTCACCGGCGAATCCTTGCCCGTGGAGAAGGCGCCCGGCGCCAAGGTCATCGGCGCCACGGTGAACGGCACCGGCTCGGTGGTCATGCGGGCGGACAAGGTCGGATCCGACACCATGCTGTCGCGCATCGTCGCCATGGTGGCCGAGGCCCAGCGCAGCCGGGCGCCCATCCAGCGCATGGCCGACACCGTGGCAGGCTGGTTCGTCCCGGCCGTCATCGCCGTGGCCGTCCTGGCCTTCGTTGCCTGGGCCGTCTGGGGACCAAGCCCGGCGCTGTCCTACGCGCTGATTGCCGCCGTCTCCGTGCTCATCATCGCCTGCCCCTGCGCGCTCGGCCTCGCCACGCCAATGAGCATCATGGTCGGCGTTGGCAAGGGCGCCGGTGCGGGCGTGCTCATCAAGTCGGCCGAGGCGCTGGAGCGCATGGAGAAGGTCGACACCTTGGTCGTTGACAAGACCGGCACCCTGACCGAGGGCAAGCCCAAGGTCGTGGCCGTGGTCCCGGCGCTGGGGCTGACCGAGGCGGAGGTCTTGCCGCTGGCGGCGAGCCTGGAGCGCTCGAGCGAGCACCCGCTGGCGGCCGCCGTCGTCGCCGCGGCCAAGGAGCGCGGGGTCGAGATGCAGGAACCCGTCGACTTCGCCTCGGTGACCGGCAAGGGCGTGACCGGCACGGTGGGAGGCCGCCGGGTCGCGCTGGGTAACGCGCGGCTGATGCAGGAACTCGGGGTGGACCTCGGTGCCCTGGCGGCCAAGGCCGACGAACTGCGGCGCGAGGGCGGCACGGCACTGTTCCTAGCCGTGGACGGCGCGCCGGGCGGCGTCATCGCGGTCGCGGATCCGGTGAAGCCGACGACGCCCGCCGCGCTGGCGAGCCTGCGCGCCGAGGGCATCCACATCGTCATGCTGACCGGCGACAACCGAACGACGGCCGAGGCGGTCGCGCAGAGGCTCGGCATCGACGAGTTCCAGGGCGACGTGCTGCCCGAGGACAAGCACCGCATCGTCCGGGAACTCCGGGCCAAGGGGAAGGTCGTCGCCATGGCGGGCGACGGCGTCAATGACGCTCCCGCCTTGGCTGAGGCCGATGTCGGCGTCGCCATGGGGACCGGGACGGATGTCGCCATGCAGAGCGCGGGCGTGACGCTGGTTCGTGGGGACCTTGCGGGCATCGCGCGGGCCCGGACGCTGAGTCGAGCGACGATGAGGAACATCAGGCAGAACCTATTCTTCGCGTTCGCCTACAACGTGCTCGGCATCCCGGTCGCCGCAGGGGTGCTCTACCCTTTCCTCGGCATCCTGCTGAGCCCCATCGTCGCGGCACTGGCGATGGCGCTGAGCTCGGTTTCCGTCATCGGCAACTCGCTGCGGTTGCGGGCGGTGCGGCTGTAGCGCGGCCTTGGGGAGCGGTATGGGCCGCTCTCCGCAGTCCGTCAGTGCCGGTGCTGACCTGCGCCGCCGGCCGCGGCGCCAGCCGTGCCCGCCTGCGGGTGCATCTGGTCGCAGTGGGCCATCATCGCCTGCATGTCAGCGCTCATCGTGGCGCCCGTCCGCATCTGCTGACGCATCTGGGCGCAGTGGGCCATCATCTGCTGCATGTTCATGCCGCGCATGTCGTGCCCCTGCATGCCGGACATGTTGTGCCCCGCCATGCCTTGCGAGCCCATGCCCGACATGCCGCCGGTCCGCTGGGCGGGCGGCGGGCTCTGCTGCTGGGCGCAGGCCACGAGCGATAGGCCCAGCGCCAGCGCGAGGCCGGTGCTGCGAAGCATTCTGGTGTCGATCATCCCGGCGAGTCTCCTTGGTTGCCGTGTCCGCGTTCATCGGTTGGCTGCGGCGCGAGCAGGCGCCGACGGCCCGCCTCGTTGCGGGGAACGCCACCGTATTCGGGAAGATGCCGGATGCCTCCGTCCGGAGCGCGCATACAGTGTGACAAAGTATGAAAGCGCCTCTTGACCCTCCCACGGAGGCAGCCCCCACCTTCGCGAGCGACCCACCGTGGTCCAGGAGGGAGGCGCCGATGACGGACGCACCGCAACTCGAGGAACAGGTCCTGGCCGCTCTCGAGCGGGCCCTGGCCGAGGGCCACTTGAAGGCGGCTGAGCACCTGCTGCATGCCCTGGAGGCGCTCTGCGGGGACGCGTTGCCGGGGTCCGTACTGGCTGACACCTATCTCTCCGTGACCCGGGATCTGGCACCGTAGTGGCCCGGCCATCACTCGGCCGCCCCTGAAAGCGGCGCCGCGACACTGGCCGACTCTGCTTGCGGCAGGTGCCAGCCCTTTACGGCGCCGTAGATGGCCGGGATGACCAGCAAGGTCAGAACGGTCGAGGACACCATCCCACCGACCATGGGGACGGCGATGCGCTGCATAAGCTCCGAGCCCGTCCCTGTGCTCCAGAGAATGGGCACCAGCCCTGCCATGATGGCGGTCACGGTCATCATCTTGGGCCGGACCCGCTCGACGGCGCCCTCCATGATGGCTTGGCGCAGGTCGGACCGGGTCAGTGTGCGGCCTTCGGCGCGGGACCGTTCACGAGCCGCATCGAGCGCGTGGTCGAGGTAGATCAGCATAATGACGCCGGTCTCGGCTGCGACCCCGGCCAGCGCGATGAAGCCAACCGCGACGGCGACGCTCATGTTGAAGCCCATCAGGTACATGAGCCAGACACCGCCGACGAGCGCGAAGGGCACCGAGAGCATGACGATGAGCGTCTCGGTCAACCGTCCGAAGTTCAGGTAGAGCAGGACGAATATGAGGAGCAACGTGACGGGCACGACGACGGCCAGCTTCGCCTTGGCGCGCTGCATGTACTCGAATTGGCCGCTCCATTCGACGTGGTAGCCGGGCGGCATACGCACCCGCTCGGCGACGGCGCGCTGCGCGTCGGCGACGTAGCCGCCCACGTCGCGGCCGTGCATGTCAACATAGACGTAGTTCACCAGTTGGGCGTTCTCGGTCCGGATGGTCGGTGGACCGCGCTTCAGGCTGACGGTGGCCAACTGACCCAGGGGGATTGCGGCGCCCTGCATGTTCTGCACAAGGACTTGGCTCGCGATTCCTTGCGGGTCGCTGCGCAGGCCGCGCGGGTAGCGGACGTTGACCGTGTAGCGGGCACGGCCCTCGACCGTGGTGGTGACCGGCTCCCCGCCGAGCGCCGTGGCGATGGTCTCCTGCAGGTCGCCGATAGTGAGGCCGTAGCGGGCCAGCGCCGCGCGATCCGGCTCGACCTCCAGGTAGTAGCCACCCTCAACCCGCTCGGCGAAGGCGCTGGTCGTGCCGGGCACCGTCCGCACGGCGGCTTCCACCTCGCGCGAGAGCCGGTCGATGCCCGCGAGGTCCGGGCCGTAGACCTTGACCCCGACCGGGGTGCGGATGCCGGTCGAGAGCATGTCAGTGCGCGCCTTGATGGGCATGGTCCAGGCGTTGCTGACCCCCGGCAGCCGCAACGCTGCGTCCATCTCGGCAATCAGGGAATCGGTGGTCATCCCAGGGCGCCACTCGACCTCGGGCTTGAGGTTGATGATGGTCTCGAACATCTCGGTCGGCGCCGGATCGGTCGCGGTCGTCGCGCGCCCGGCCTTGCCGTAGACGCTCGCCACCTCGGGGAAGCTCCGGATGACCCGGTTTTGGGTCTGGAGGAGTTCCGCCGCCTTGGTCACGGACAGGCCGGGCAGGCTGACCGGCATGTACATCAGCGTCCCCTCGTTGAGCGTCGGCATGAATTCGCTGCCGAGCCGCGCCAGTGGCCATGCGGTCGCGCCGACCGCGAGGATCGCAACCAGGATGGTCAACGTCTTGGCCCGGAGGACGCCCGCGATCAGCGGCTGATAGAGCCAGATGAGCAGCCGGTTCACCGGGTTGCGACGCTCCGGCATGATACGGCCGCGGACGAACAGCACCATGAGCACCGGCACCAGGGTCACGGACAGCAGCGCGCCTGCCGCCATGGCGAAGGTCTTGGTGAAGGCGAGTGGCCGGAACATCCGCCCCTCCTGGTCTTCCAACGTGAAGACCGGGAGGAAGGAGACGGTGATGATGGCCAGGCTGAAGAACAGCGCCGGGCCGACCTCGACGGCCGCCTCCGTCAGCACCTGGACGCGAGGCGCCCCCGGCCCCGCCTGCTCGAGCCGCTTGTGGGCATTCTCAATCATCACGATGGCCGCGTCGACCATGGCGCCGAGCGCGATGGCGATGCCGCCGAGCGACATGATGTTCGAGCTCAGCCCCAGCAGGTGCAGCAGGGTCATGGCGATGAGCACGCCGACGGGGAGCATCAGGATGGCCACGAGGGCGCTGCGGACGTGGAGCAGGAACACCACGCAGACCACCGCGACAATGAGGCTTTCCTCCAGGAGCGTGTGCTTCAGCGTCTCGATGGCGCGCTCGATCAGGGCGGAGCGGTCGTAGACCGAGGAGATGGTCACCCCCTCTGGCAGGCTGCCCGCGATTTCCGCGATCCGCCGCTTGACGCTCTCGATAACGGTGAGCGCGTTCTGGCCCTCGCGCTGGAGGACGATGCCGCTGACCACCTCGCCCTCGCCGTTCAGTTCGGTGACGCCGCGGCGCTCCTCGGGGCCGAGCTCGACCCGGGCGACATCGCGCAGCAGCACGGGCACGCCGTTCTGCATGGTGAGCACGATCTGCTCGATGTCGGGGATGCCCCGGAGGTAGCCGCGGCCGCGGACTAGGTACTCCGTCTCCGACATCTCCACCGAGCGGCCGCCGACGTCGCGGTTGCTGGCGCGGATGGCCTCGGTGACGCGCGAGAGGGGGATGCGGTACGCCTGCAGGCGCTGCGGGTCGACGACGACCTGGTACTGCTGGACGAAGCCGCCGACGCTGGCCACCTCGGCCACGCCCTCAGCTCGGGCGAGCTGGTAGCGCAGAAACCAATCTTGGACGGACCGCAGCTCAGCCAGCGTCCGCTGCGCGCCGGTGACAACATATTGGTAGACCCAGCCCACGCCGGTGGCGTCCGGGCCGAGCGAAGGCGTCACCCCCTCGGGCAGGCGTCGCGCGGCTTGGCTCAGGTACTCGAGCACCCGGCTGCGGGCCCAGTAGAGGTCGGTACCGTCCTCGAACACCACGTAGACGAAGGACGAACCGAAGAAGGAGAAGCCGCGCACCGTCTTCGACCGGGGCACGGTCAGCAGCGCCGTGGTCAGGGGATAGGTAACCTGGTCCTCGACGACCTGCGGCGCCTGCCCGGGGAAATCCGTGTAGACGATGACCTGGACGTCGGAGAGGTCCGGGATGGCGTCGAGCGGCGTGTTGCGCACCGCCCAGACCCCGGTGCCGATGACAAACAGCGTGGCGAGCAGCACCAGGAAAGGATTTGCCGCCGACCAGCGGATGACGCGGGCGATCATGGCTGCTGTCCCTCTTGCGTGGGTGCCGGAGGCGCCGCGAACGCTTGCAAGGCCGCTCGGAGGTTGCTTTCCGCGTCGATGAGGAAGTTGGCGCCGACAACGACCTTCTCGCCCGCCCTAATTCCTTGTCGGATCTCGACCTGGCCGTTCGCCCGGCGTCCGATCGAGACCGTGCGGGGCTCGTAGCGGCCTGTGGCGCGTTCTACGAGCACGACCTGCCGCGTGCCGCTGTCGAGCACGGCCGAATCCGGCACGGCCACCACGGGTGTGGAGCCCAGGGGCGCCGCGATTTCCACCGTCGCGTACATGTCCGGCTTGAGCAGTTGCTCCGGATTGGGGATCTCGATGCGCACCTTGGCCGTGCGCGTAGCTGCATTCAGGGTCGGGTAGACGAATGTGACCTTCCCCGTGAACCGCCGGTCCGGGTAGGCGGTCAGGTTGATGGCGGCATCCTGTCCAGGTCCGACCAGCCCCAGGTCCTGCTCGAAGACGTCGGCGAGCAGCCAGACCGTCGAGAGGTCGGCGATGCGGTAGAGCGTCTCGCCGGGCGCGAAGCGCATGCCCTGTAAGGCCGTCTTCTCCAGGACCGTGCCGTCCATCGGCGAGGTCAGGGTGAGGGTGCGGCCGACCGTGCCGGTGCGCCTCAGGCGTGCCACCTCGTCGGCGGGCAGGTCGAAGTTGCGCAGCCGCGTCAGAGCGGCCGACGCGATGCTCGAGGTGCCGCCGCGCATGGCGGGGTCGGCATGCGCCATGGCGCCCTCGGCCTGCCGGGCGATGACGTACTCCTGCTCGGCCGCCGCAAGCTCGGGGCTGTAGACTTCGAACAGCGGCTGGCCACGGCGGACCGCCTGCCCTGTCTCGTTGACGAGCAGTTTCTGGATCCAGCCCTCGAATCGCGGAGCCACGACGGCGAGGCGGCGTTCGTCGACGGCGATGGTGCCGACCGCCCGGATGGAACGGGTCATCGCTCGCTCGGTCGCCGCCTCGGTGCGGACACCCAGCATCTGCACCCGCTCCGGGCTGACGGTGACGGTTCCGGTGGGCTGGTTCGCCTCGTCCTCGTGGACTGGGATGTAGTCCATGCCCATCGAGTCCTTTTTCGGCACCGGCGAGGTGTCGGGCAGACCCATCGGGTTGCGGTAGTAGAGGATCCGGCCACGCCCTCCAGCGGAAGCCGGGGCGGGCGCCACCGCTGGCTGGGGCGGCGCGCCGGTGTCCTCGTAGACCGGGACGAAGTCGCGCCCGTCGGCGGCCTTCCTTGGGGCGGCGGAGTACTCGGGCTTGCCGGACGGGTCCTGGTAGTAGAGCGCCTGGCGCCCAGGCGTCGGGGCCGCCGGTGCAGCGGCCGGTGAGGGCGCGGGCGGCGCCTGTTCGCCCTCCTCGTAGACGGGAACGTAGTCGCGGCCCTGCGCGTCCTTCTTCGGCGTCGGCGAGAAGTCCGGCCCGCCCCAGGGGGCGCGGTAGTAGAGCGGCTGGCGCCCGGGCGACGGCGCCTGCTGCGCCACGGCGGGACCGGCGGCGAGCCCTAGTAGCCGGTCACCAGCCAGCCAGAGGCTGCCCGCCCCGGCGGCGAGGGCCAGCGCGGCGATGCCGGTTGCCTGGCGAGTTCGGCGCGCGGTCACAGGTCGCCTCCCACCAAGCGCTCGATCGCCGCCAACTGGCGCTGGCTGTCGAACTCGGCGGAGAGCAGTTGCAGTCGGAACTCGGCGAGGTCGTGCTGCGCCCGCAGGACCGTCGCCAAGTCCACCCGGCCGAAGCCGTACCCGGCCGCCCCCGAGCGCACGAGCGCCTCGGCTTGTGGCAGGAGCTGGCGGCGGATGAGGTCGATGGTCCGGCGGCTACCCTCGAACCCGGCCACGGCCTCGGCCAGGTCGCCCCGGATCTGCTGCTCGCGGGCCTCCAGCCGCGCCCGCGCCGCCCCGGTCTGGGCCACCGCCTCCTGGGTTTGTGCCTCGCGCAAACCCCATTGGAGGGGCACCTTCATGGCGACCCACGCCTGGTAGCCGGGCGGACCGAAGCCTGAGCGGTCGATGGCGGCCGCGCCGACGGTAATGTCCGGATACCAGTTCCTGTCGGTCAGCCTCCGGTTGGTCTCCGCGCCGCTGACGGCGGCCGCGTCGGCCGCCAGCATCGGGTTGCCGCCCTTGGCCCGCTCGGCCAACCGGGTGGGGTGCAGTGCGCGGGCGTCCGGCAGGGGCCGCAGCCGCTCGGGCGGGGCGAGCGGCGCTTCGGCGGCGCGAACGAGCAGCGCGTTCAGCTGACCCTGGGCGCTCCTGAGCGCCGCCTCGAGGCGAACGATTTCGGTGGCCACGCGCGTGGTCTCGACCTCGGCCCGGAACACCTCTTGCTGCTCGCCGCGGCCCTGGGCGTAGCGCTCGCGGGCGACCTGCGAGATGCCGTGGATGGCCCGGTGCAGGTCCGCCGTCCGGCGGACGGCTTGGTACGCGGAGTAGTAGCGGGCGAAGGCCACCTTCACCCGTTCGGTCAATTCGACCTCAGCAGCCTGGGCCTGAGCCGTCATCTGGCCGACCTCGGCCCTGGCGATCTGACGTCGCAGATCACGCCTGCCCCAGAGCGGGATGTCCTGCTCGAAGCTGTAGATCATCTTGTTCGGCCGCGGCCCCGACTCCCGATCGATGTCGTCCGACATCACCCGGACCGTCGGGTCGGGGAGCGCCCCCGCCACGATGACGCGCGCCCGAGCCGCGGTGGTGTCGAGCGCGCGGGCGGCGAGCTCGGGGTTGAGCTGGCGCGCGACGCCGAGGACGCTTTCCAGCGTGGCCCCTGGGAGTGCTCCCCGCGAGGTCCGCTGCGCCGAGGTGGACTGGCCATGGCCCGGCCCCGCGAGGAGCGCGAGCGTCAGGCCGAACGCGAGGGCCGCGCCGGACTTTCGCCCGGAGCGGCTTGGGGGCGCGGAGGCCCCCCTTGTGGGATGCGGCATCTCATTGCGCCGCGTTGAAGTTGACCGTGGCGCGCACCGTCTCTGGCTCGCCCTGGACCTTGGCCGACAGCGTCAGCGCCCAGCCCCCGGCCATGCCGGTGTCGACCTGGAACCGGTAGGTGCCCGGCTGCTGGCCCGCCCGCGGGGCGACGTTCCCCGTCATGGTCGGCATGCCCGCGGGTGCCATGTCGGCCTTGGTCTGGAAGATGACCGCGTCCGGCACCGGCCCGCCGTCCCGGGCGCGCACGAGGCGGACGGTAACGTCGGTCTTGCCGGGTCCGGCAGGGCGGGCGCTGGCCAGTTCGAACCGGTAGTCGCTGGCAGCGGCGAAGGCGGCGGGGGTGAGGAAAGCGGTAGCGATGGCGGCGCCGGTGCTGAGCACGGCCGCGCGCAGGAGCTTGGAGAGCATGGTGGTGTCCCATTCCGTGGGCCGCCCGCGCGTTCGTGGCGAGCGGCTGATGTCGTCTGGAGAACCCGCTCATCAGATGCCGGACACGCCACGAAGCCGTTAAAGCCGAGTGTGCCAAGGACCGGAGAAGGCAGGGGGAGCCGCGGCGCGTGGGCGCGGGCGGCATAGCTCAGACGAGGCGGATGGGAGGCCCGAGATACGGCTCGAGGGAGACGCCCTCGGCCAGTCGGACGGACTGCCAGTAGGCCACCTGGGACCAAGCCGGACCTGAGACGGCAGGCGCGGGAGGCACCGGGATGCCCACCACGAAAATGCAGCCGAGGTCGGTCATGCACCCGGGTACCTTGTCCTGGCACGGCGGCGGCTTCTGGTTTCCGTGGCAGGGCATCGCCGCGCTGTCTGCCCCCTGGTCGGCCAGCATGGTCATGGCCGCCGTGTCCGACTGCGCTGGCGACACGGTCTGCACCACACCGGCGCCGAGGAAGGCGCAGACCGTGATGACAGCGATGACCAGCCTGGCGAGGCGGAGGAGCATGGCGGCAGCATAGCCCTGGTTAAGCCGGGGCAGAAAGGCCCGGTTGGACAAGGCCGCCGACCGTCCGGCCACCCATGGTGGTTGAATCGGGGGCGGGCTCCGGTGCTGCCCACCCGAGCAGGGCTAAGTTAACGCGGTGCGTGTCCCAGACGCCGAAGCATTGCTGCCCCACACCTGCCACGATTGAGCACCTGTGCATGTGTTTGTATGATGGCGCCAGCCGATGGGACTGGCCGACGCCGCTCCGAACGGCTGCGCCGTGTCCGCCTGGTGGCGGGGGTGCACACGGTTCCGGCCCGGACCGAGGCCATGGCGAACAGGAAGACTGGAGTTCCCCGATGACGCGTGCCGTCCAGCTTGCCTTCGGCAGCCTCGTCGTTGGCTGCCTGGTCCTGGCCACGAAGTTCGGCGCGTGGTGGGTGACCGGCAGCGTGGCCCTCTACTCGGACGCGCTCGAGAGCATCATAAACGTGGCCGCCGCCGCCGCGGCCGTGGTCGCGCTGTGGGTCAGCGCGCTACCGCCCGACGCCAACCATCCCTATGGCCACTACAAGGCGGAGTACTTCTCCGCCGTCCTCGAGGGCGTCCTCGTGCTGCTGGCCGCACTGTCCATCCTGCGCGAGGCCTACCAGGGCTTCCTGGACCCGCGCCCAGTGGACGCGCCCCTTCTCGGCATGGCCATCAGCGGCGTGGCGACGGCCATGAACGCCGCATGGTCCTCGGTCCTGCTGCGCTTCGGGCGGCGCTGGCGTTCCCCGGCCCTGGTCGCCGATGGCAAGCACCTGCTGACCGACGTGACCACCTCGGTCGGCGTCCTGATCGGCTTTGCGCTGGTGCCGCTGACGGGATGGACTTGGCTCGACCCGGCGCTGGCGGCCGTCGTCGCCGTGAACATCCTCTGGACCGGCTGGAGTCTGGTCCGGGAGTCGGTCGGCGGCCTGATGGACGAGGCTCCCGACCCGGGGGCGCTTGGCCGCGTTCGGGCACTCATCTCCGGGAGCGCCGAAGGCGCCATCGAGGCGCATGAACTCCGCGTCCGGCACGCGGGTCGCGTCACCTTCGTCGAGTTCCACCTGGTGGTGCCGAGGGAGATGCCGGTCGGCGAGGCGCACGACATTTGCGACCGCGTGGAGCACGCGTTGCGCGAGGCGATCGGCGAGTCCCTAATCACCATCCATGTCGAGCCGCCCCACAAGGCCAAGCAGTCGGGCGTGCTCGTGCTGCCCTGACCGGATCCGGGGCCGCCTTGAACGACGACCCCGGCCAGGCAGTCATCAGCTGGCGATGGCGCCCCGCTCGGTGGCGAGCGACTTCCGCTCCCTCGAGTGGTCGAGGCTCCAGACCCCGCCGCCCGCAGCGGCCATGTAGAGGAACACGAAGCAGTATAGGATGGCGGCGTCGCCGCCGTTCAGCGCCGGGAAGAGGTTCCGCGGTGCGTGGCCGATGAAGTAGGCGAAGGCCATCTCGCCTGCGAGGACGAACGCGACCGGCCGCGTGAACAGGCCAAGCAGCAGCAGCACGCCGCCGACAACCTCGATCACCGCCGCGAACCAGAGCAGCGAGAAGGTTTCTGGCCCCATGCCGCTGGCGCGTGGCGGGAAGCCAAACAGCTTCTGCGTGCCGTGCTCCAAGAAGATGAGGGCGGCGACGATGCGGAGCACGCTGAGCAGGCGCGGTGCCCATTCGGCGGCGAGGGTCTGGATCTTCAAGAAGGCAGGCTCCCAATTGAAATAATGGTCGGCATCGGTTGGCGGCTCCCCTGGTCGGCGCTGGTTGCCCATCGACGCACTGAGGGCACCCGGTCCGGTTCCTCGGATACCCCATGGATGGCTGTCCGTCGCGGCACTTCTGGGCGGCAGTACCGTGCCCTGCTGAACTGGAAGTCGGCGAGGACGTTTTTTCCACAAGCCCGCCCGGCTGGGCACAGCTGCGAAGCGGGTAGGAGAAACGCCGTCATGCCACGCTTCAGGTCTACCGCCGCACTCGCCGGGGCGCTCGCCCTCGGCGCCTGCACCGTGGCGCCGCCGACCGGACCTACCGCCTTGATGTTCCCGCCGCAAGGGAAGGATCTCACGCAGTTCCACCAAGAGGACGCATCCTGCCGCGGCTATGCGCAACAGCAGATTGGCGGCGGTTCGCCCCAGCAGGCGGCGAACCAGAGCGCGGTCGGCAGCGCTGCCCTGGGCACGGCGCTCGGTGCGGGCGCGGGCGCCCTGCTCGGTGCGGCTGGGGGCAACCCCGGTGCAGGCGCCGCGATCGGCGCCGGTGGCGGCCTGCTGGCTGGCTCGGCTGTCGGCGCGGGGAACGCGCAGGCGTCGGCGGGGAGCCTCCAGCAGCGGTACGACACCGCCTACGTGCAGTGCATGGCCGCGAGCGGCAACAGGCAGCCAAACTATGCGGCGGTCACGTCCTACACCTATGCGCCAGGTACCTACTACGATCCGTATGGCGCTCCGACTTATTGGGGGGCGCCCTACTACGGCTACGGCCCCTATGTCGGTGGTCCTGCCGTGTCCTTCGGCTTCTTCGGTGGCGGCTTCGGCCGCCGTCACTTCGGCAGCCACCACCACTTCGGTGGTCATCGGCATTTTGGTGGCCATCACCATTTTGGTGGCTACGGCCATCGTGGCGGTCGTGGCCACCGGCACTAGGACAGTCGGGAGCAGCTATTCTGTCGGTCCAGCGGTCCGACGGACCGCCACTGGCGGCCCGTCGGGTTCTGACCGTCAAGCCAGGGCGGTGCTCAGATGAACCACTGCCCAGTGGCTTCGAAGTTCGCCGTGGCCTCAGCCGCAATGGCATTCCAGTCGACGATGTCGTTCGGGTTCAGCCCGAGGTCGCTGACCGCCTGGAGCACGTCCGCCGCCGGAGCAACGCCCCCGAGTTCGCCCGAGGCAACCGGCAACACCAGCTTGAAGCCAGCAGTGCCGTCCACCTCGCCCTCGGTGCCGACGCCCTGGTTGGCGTTGGTCGTCAAGCCATGGATGACGATTTCCTTGGCCTCGAGTGGGGTGATGCCGTCGAAGATGGCCTGGGCGTTCGGGTCGTCCGCCGAGAAGGTGAACACCTCGCGGTAGCTCAACTTCCCATCCTCACCGACGGTTGGGAATACCGCCTCGTCGGTGTGGTCGTGCCCCTCAGTGCCATGGTCATGGGCGGCGTTCTCAGGGTTCAGCGTCAGGTTGAGTTGGATCGGACCGTAGGTTGCCAAACCCTCAGCCAACTCTACGAAACCGTCACCATCAGTGTCCTGGGCAAGGGTGGGCGACTTGGAATCGGTGTCGTCGGTGAAGCCATGGATATGCTGAATGTGCATTGGCCCTGGCTCAAGGCCACTGGCCTGGATGTCCACGGTCAGGGTTTGCGTGTCCTGATCGACGAGCATCACAACGCGACCATCGACGCCTGAGTTGTTCAAGGCGTTGAGATCAGTCGAGTAGAGCAGCTTGCCGTCTTGGACGTAGGTATCGTGCGCCATGTTAGTCTCCCGGGTCGTTCTGACCCGAAAGCAATACAGGCGCCCTCGACGCACGGATGCGGAACAACCATTGGAAAATTCGAGAATAGCTGCTGAAGAATCGGTACGTTATACTCATGTTTTGCGGATTGTTGGCCGAGAGCGCTGCATCTGATTTGCGGCCCTTTTGGCAAGCATTGACGCAGTGAGAAGGACGGGCACAGCTTCGGCTTGGCTTTTGCGGCGGCGAATGAGCCTGCCGAGCCGACAACATCCTCCGCCGATGGAAGCCCTGATGTCCTACCGCCTGTCGCTCGTTCACTCTCCTGCGGCGCTGCTACTACTTTCGGCTCTATCCGCTGCCATTCCCGCGGCGGCGCAGGACGAGCCAATCGAGTTGGCGGATGATCCTTTAGGGATCACCGACCCCATCGCCGCGCCACCTGGGGCGGCAGAACTCGCCATCGTCGGTTCGCACGAGCGGGCCAGACGCGTCCGCGACACGGGGGAGCGGAGGCAGAACTCGAGATGGTTGTCATGCCGGGTCTCGAGTTCCGCATGGGGGCATGCCTCTGGTGCTGGAACTGAAGCCAGACTGCCTTCAGTGATGGCGAGGCAACCCTCGGCGGCAGTGACCGACACTGCGCTGAACAGCTTTTTCTGTCGGCAGATCATCAGCCATGCGTCGTCACTTGGAACCGGTATCCCAGCAACCGCAGGGCATTCAGGGTCACCAGCACCGTCGCCCCGGTGTCGGCCAGCACCGCGGGCCAAAGACCGGTGACGCCGACCACCGTGGTCACCAGGAAGACCGCCTTCAGGCCGAGGGCGATGGCGACATTCTGGTGGATGTTGGAGAGCGTTGCGCGGGACAAGCCGACGAGGGCGGCCACGTCCATGACGCGGCTGTTCAGCAGCGCCGCGTCGGCGGTTTCGAGGGCCACGTCGGTCCCGCCACCCATGGCGATGCCGACCGAGGCCGCCGCGAGCGCGGGCGCGTCGTTGATGCCGTCGCCGACCATAGCCACCGGTGCCTTTTCCTTGAGGGCGCCGATCTCTCGCAGCTTGTCCTCGGGCAGCAGGCCAGCCTGGACGTCGAGGCCGAGCGCGGAGGCGATGGCCTTGCCGGTCCGCGGGTTGTCGCCAGTCAGCATGACCGCGCGAACCCCAAGGTCACGCAGCGCTCGGACGCCTGCGGCGGCGTCCGCCCGCGGCTCGTCGCGAACGGCGATGAGGCCGGTGGGCGCGCCGTCCACGGAGACTACGACGACGGTTTTTCCTTGACCCTCCCACTCCGCAACCGTCCGCGCCGCGTCGGCCGGGAGAGGCGCCTGCTCGGTAGCGAACGAGGGCGAGCCGACTGCCACGCGCTTGCCGGTGACGACCGCCTCGACTGCCTTGCCCGGGATGGCGCGTGCATCTTTGGCCGGGCGCAGTGGAATCCCATCCGCGATCGCCCGCTCGAGGATGGCGCGGCCGAGTGGATGGCTGGAGCCGTTCTCCACGGTGGCGGCGAGGCCGAGCATGGTGCGCTCCGAGCCGGAGAGGGCCAGCACATCCGTCACGCGCGGACGCCCCTCGGTCAGGGTGCCGGTTTTGTCGAAGGCAACGGTGCGAACGCGGCCGATGGTCTCCAAGGCGCCGCCGCCTTTGACCAAGAGGCCGCGCCGGGTGCCGACGGCGAGGCCGGATGCGATGGCGGCGGGTGTCGAAAGGACGAGTGCGCAGGGGCAGGCGACGAGAAGCAGCGCCAGGCCGCGGTAGATCCAGGTGTCCCAGTCCGCGCCGACGACAAGCGGTGGCGCGACAGCGACCAGCGCCGCAACGGCCACGGCGATAGGCGTGTAGATCGCCGAGAACCGCTCGATGAAGCGGGCCGTCGGCGCCTTGGCCTCCTGCGCCTCCTCCACCAAGCGAATGATGCGGGCGATGGTGTTGTCCGAGGCGGGCTTGCTCACCCGGACCTGGAGCGCGCCGGAGGCGTTGACGCTGCCCGCGAAGACCTGGGCGCCCTCGACCTTGGGGACCGGGACGGACTCGCCAGTCACCGGGCTCTCGTCCACCTCGGATTCGCCCTCGACGACCTCGCCGTCCGCCGAGACCCGGTCACCCGGCCGAACCAGCACGAGGTCGCCGACCTTGAGGCTGGCGGCGGGCACTTCGCGCGCCGCGCCGTCCTCGATGCGCAGCGCGGTCCTCGGCACAAGGGCGCCGAGAGCCTCGATGCCCGTGCGGGCACGACCTGCGGCGACCCCCTCCAGAAGTTCGCCGACCGTGAACAAGAACACCACGACAGCCGCTTCGGAGGTCGCGCCGATGGCGATGGCGCCGACCGTTGCGATCGACATCAGCATCTCGATGCTGAAGGGCGAACCGGCCCGCGCCGCGGCGATGGCCTTGCGACCGAAGAAGGCAAGGCCCAGCAGGGCGGCTGGGAGGTAGGCCCAGTGGTCCAGGGAAGGGACGGCGAGCGAGGCGGCGAATCCGGCCGCGGTCAGCCCACCGAGCACGGCGGCCAGCTGGGCCTTGGCGCCCCTCCACCAGCGCTGGCGGACAGGACTGCGGACCTCGGGCTCGGCGGCGCCCGGTTCACCTGCAACGACCCATGGCGCCTCGACCGGCGCGATGCCGTAGCCGAGCTTGCGGACCTGGGCCTCGATGGTTGACCGGGGCGTGGCTGCCTCGTCCAGCCGGAAGGCCAGGATCTGAGCGCCGTAGTTGACCCGGATGTCCTCGGCGCCCGTTACCCGGCCGACAGCGGTCTCGATCTTCGAGGCGCAGGAGGGGCAATCCATGCCCTCGACCCGGTACCGCAGAGCCGCTCGGGACTTCGCGCCCACCTCAACCAGTTCGCTGTCCGCCATCGCCACCATCCCGTTCTCGGGTTGCCCCTGGGTTGCGCCAGGGGAGCATGGCGCCTCATATGGACCCTGTGGCCGCTACAGGGTCAAGGGCATGCCGTCGGAAATCCCATTCAGCATCGGCGACCTGGCGAAGGCGACCGGCACCAAGGTGGAGACCATTCGCTGGTACGAGCGGGTCGGTGTCCTCGCGGCGCCCGAGCGCACCTCCGGGAACTACCGCGCCTACGGAGCGGAGCACCTGGAGCGGCTCAGCTTCGTCCGTCGTGCCCGAGACCTCGGGTTCTCGCTCGACCAGGTGCGCGACCTGCTCCAGCTCGCCGACGACCGAAACCAGCCCTGCGACGCCGTGGACCGGGTGGCCCGCGAGCACCTAGAGGAGGTCGAACGCAAGATTGCCGACCTCGAGGCGCTCCGGCACGAACTGCGGGACCTCATCGGCCAGTGCCGTCACGGTACCGTCGCCGAGTGCCGCATCGTGCAAGCGTTGTCACCGCAGTTGGGCCCGGCGGGTACCTCCCAGGAGGCGTGACGCCGCCGAAGCGTGGCCGGTGGCTGGCATCTGCGTGACGCTTCCCGGCCGAGAGAGATGTATTGCGAGTAACCTGCCGCCTACAAACCCGGGTGCAAGCGCGCTGCCTGCTTGGCAATGACATTGCCGACCCTTTGATAACGCTACGGCAACTTAACCTCACATCCATCGACGCCCCTCATCGCTCCCGCTTCATTGCCGCGCCCGTTGCCAGCCAAGCGGCCACGGGCACAGGCAAGCCGCACGGGGGCAGACATGGCAGACATGGAATCCGGAACATCCCAGCCGCCAGGCGACGACGCCGCGGGCGGCTCGGGGCCGGTCAAGAACATCATCGTCATGGTTGCCGACGGCGGTGGGTGGCGGCGGTACAGGCTCCGGTTCCGGTATCGCCTCGCCGTGGCGATCGGCGGCGACGCGGACTGGCACGAACTCCGGTGTCCGCTCAGCCACCAGCAGGCCGTCCCTGGCCTGTCGCCGCCACTGGAACACCAGGCTGCGGTAGACGCCATGTCGAGCCGCTACCTCTGCCACCTGCACGCCAGGTGCATCGCATTCGGCCAGGATGCGGAGCTTGTCCGCCACACTCCAACGCCGACGCCGCTCGCGCCCAGTGATGATCTCGACCGTCCCGCTATCCATGACCTTACAGCCGACCTTACGCCCGACGTTAAGGCCGCTAGCCTCAACGCACGTCAGGAGCCAGGGAAGGCGATGGAGGCCGGACGCTTACGTCAGCTGTGCGCCGATGTCGGTCATCAACTTGCCACGGGCGCCGTCCCGAAACCGGACACTGCGTACTCGCCTGTAGATGACCGAGATGGCTGGGGAGCGGCTGTACAGGGCGTAGCGCCCGTATGTCCGCTCTATAATCTGCAAGCGGACGTAGCTGTCCGCTCTATAATCTGCAAGCGGACGTAGCTGTCCGCTCTGATCACCCCGCACAGCAGGACAGTTTTGCGACCTCCTTGGAGAAGCTCAGCGCGGCCAGCTTCAGCGCCTCGACCGTCGTCAGGTACGGGAAAATCGTCGCGGACAGGTCGGCCACGGTCAGCCCGTGCTTCACTGCCAGGACGGCGGTCTGGATGCTGTCTCCGGCCTCCGGTGCCAGGATGTGCGCGCCTAGGAGCCGCCCGCTGCCCCGCTCCGCCACGAGCTTGACTAGCCCCCGCGTGTCGCGGGCAGCCAGCGCCCGGGGAACTTGGTCGAGCGGCACGACCCTGGTCTCGACCTCCAGGCCCGCGCGCCGGGCCACCGCCTCGGTCAGGCCAACGCTCGCCGCCTGCGGGTCGCTGAAGGTCACCTCCGGCATGGCCGTGGCGTCGTAGCGCGGCGCGCTTTCGTCGCCGAGCGCGTTCTCCGCGGCGACCTTGCCGCCATGGGCCGCCATGTAGACGTAGAGGTCCCGGCCGGTGACGTCGCCCGCCGCGTAGATCCCTGGGCGCGTCGTGCGCATCCGGTCGTCAACCTGGACGGCGCCGCGGTCGTCCAGCGCCACGCCAGCCTCCTCCAGGCCCAACCCGGCCGTGTTCGGCGTCCGACCGGTGGCCACGAGGACGCGCTCGGCGGGGAGCGTCACGGCGGTGCCGTCGGCGCCCCGGACGGCGAGTTCGACCCCGCCGTCTCCGGCCTGCCGGATGGCCTCGTAGGCCACCCCGCAGCGAACATCGACGCTTTCGGCGCGGAGGTACTCGGATAGCGCCGCGCTCACCTCCGGCTCCGCGCCGGGCAGCAGCCGGGAGCGGCACACGATGGTCACACGCACGCCGAAGCGGGCGAACATCTGGCCAAGCTCGACGCCGATGACGCCGCCGCCGATCACTAGCAGCGAGGCGGGGAGTGCTTCGAGCTCCATCGCCGTCGTGCTGGTGAGCCAGGGAACCGTGTCCAGCCCGGGGATCGCCGGTGCGGCGGCCGACGTCCCTGTCGCGATGATGACCTTGCCGGGCCGGTAGGCCTTGTCCCCCACCATGACGGCGCCGTCGGGGGTGAGGCGCGCCCGCCCCGGGACGTAGGACACGTCGGGGTAGTCCGGCAGGAGGTTGGCGTATTTCGCCTGCCGGAGGCTGGCGACCAGTTCGTCCTTCTGCGCGACGAGAGCCTTCCAGTCCTCCAGCCGTGCTACCGCGGTGACCCCGGCGAAACGCGAGGCCGTGCGAGCCTGGTGCAGCGTCTCTGCCGCCCGGATAAGTGCCTTCGACGGCACGCAGCCGATGTTGACGCAGGTGCCGCCGATGGTCCCGTCGCCGACCAGCACGACGTTCGCGCCGAACTCCGAGGCGCGGATCGCCGCGGAGAAGCCCGCCGACCCGGTGCCGATCACGACGAGGTCCGGCTCGCGCTCGCCACGGCTCGACTTGGCGCTGCAGCAGTCATGCTGGGCGGGCTGCGGTGCGAGAAAATTCACAGTGATTCCTTTGCTTTTGCTTGGTCAAGCGGCCTAGGCGGAGCGTCGACGCCGGTAATCCGCGTAGGCGACGATCCCGAGGAACAAGATCATCGCCGGGATCAGGACGTAGTCGAGGTAGCCAAGCATGGCCGAGAGGCCGACGGCGCCGAGCAGGACGGCCAGGACCGGGGTGGAGCAGCACAGAGCGGCCACCACGAAGCCGACGATGCCGGTGGCCATGAGCTTGCGGTTTTCCATGTCAGCGGTCCTCGCCCGCGCGCTCGGCGGAACCGCCGGAGTCGAGCGCTGCCGCCACGGCGGCCGTAGGCGCGAAGTGGGCGACGAAGCCCGCCGGAGGGCAGCAGAGGTCGCCTAGGACGACGGCGACGAGGGCGAACAGCCCTGTGGAGGCGGCGGCCAGGGAAAGGGCGAGCCTCATGCCCCGTCCTCCTCGGGCCGCGGAGCGAGCATCGGCATGAATAGGCCCTTGCCGACCTGCAGCGCCGCCTCCACGGAGAGCCGGAACCCGGCGCCGCCCTGGTCGACCCGTTGGCACCACGCCGCGAGGTGCTCGTCGGAGCAGAAGAACAGCTTCACTGTGCAGCCCGAGGTCGCGCCGCACCCGTCGGCGTACCGGATTCCCGCCCACACGACGGCAGTGGCAGGCGTCGCCGAGGCGAGCGCACACCCCTTGTCGCGCGTTGTGATCCGGATGGGGATGCCGCACTCGGGGCAGGAGGACTCGATGGCCGTGTCGCAGCCGAGCATGGCCCCCATGGCGAGCGCGTCGATGGCGCAGAGGGCGTGCACCTCGGCCAGCCCGTCTAGTTGGACGCGATGGCCGGTCTCCCGCGCGCTGAAAGGGTAGGCGGCCGTCACGGTCGTGCCACGCTCGTCCAGGACCACGAGATCCCGCCGCTGCAGCGCGCGCAGCACCCCGGCGACCGCGGGCCCGTCCAGGCCGGTTCCGGTGGCAAGCCGCGCCGTCTCTGGCGCCGCGCCGGAGCGGGCGAAGGCGTGCAGGACCGCCTGCCAGACCCGGTCCTCAGCCGCGTCGAGGCATGACCACTTCTCCGCCCTTTGCGCCGAAACCATGCTGGCGGCGAGCGCCTCGCGCGCCGTCGGCTCGGTGACGAGCGACCAGTTCGGCATCAACACACCGGGGCGCGGCGCGAAGGTTTGGCCGACGGCGCCGATCATCCGCTCGAGGGTGTCCATGGGACCTCCGACGGCTTCTGCCCTACTGCACCGCCCGCGACGGGAACCCAGCGTTGGTCGTCGCCTGCACCAGGGCCGCGACATCGGCCTTGGCGGTGTCAAAGGTCACCGTCGCGGTGGCCGTCCCGTTGCCCTCTGTGACCGCCACCCGGCTCACGCCGGGCACGCGGGTGAGGGTGCGCTTCACGATGGGGGCGCAGGTGACGCAGGAAACGTTCTGCACCTCGAGGGTGGCCATCTGTTCGGCGGCGGAGGCCATGGTGCCGGTGGCCAGGACGAGGCCCAGGGCGGCGGCGAGGCGGGTGATCGGCTTCATGTCCGGCTTCCTTTCCAGGACGGTTACAGGAGGATCGACGCGGCGTAAGGAAAGGCGAGAGCCGCCGCGACGAGGGCGGCCGCGCTCCAGAGGGCGACCTTGGCGATCCGGTCGGAGGCCGGTCGGGCGCAGTACGAGCCCTCGGCGCAGGCTGCGGCCTTGGGCTTGCGGTAGACCGCGAAGAACCCGCTCGTGAGGCAGGCCAGGGTGACGGCCACGAAGACCGGCTGGTAGGGTGCCAGGGCGGTCAGGTTGCCGATCCAAGCGCCGCTGACGCCGACGAGGAACAGGCCGAGGGGCAGCAGGCAGCAGCTTGACGCCCCGAGGGCGGCCAGCAGCCCCACCGTGGCCAGCAATGCCTTCGGCGGGCCACCTCCATCCCTGGTCCGCTCCCCCGTTTCCTCGGGGGCGAGGACGCCCCGTTCCGCTTGGTCACTCATGGCCACTTGGCCTTCTCCGTCATCTGTGGCCAAGGTAGGACCTGTAGTAACTACAGATTCAAGGGGGAATCTCCGCCCTGGGAGATGACGATGGACGGCAGGCAGCAGGGCATCTCGATCGGCGACCTCTCCATGCAGACGAGGGTCAACATCGAGACCATCCGGTACTACGAAAAGATTACCCTGCTGCCCGCCCCGGGCCGGACTGAGGGGCGGCACCGGGTGTACGGGCCCGCGCACGTCGCCCGGCTGACTTTCGTCCGCAGGAGCCGGGAGCTGGGCTTCAGTCTCGACGAGGTCCGCAGCCTCCTAAGGCTCGTCGACGGCGGCCATAGCTCGTGCTCGGACGTCCAGGCCGTGACCCTCAAGCACCTCGAGGATGTGCGGAGGAAGATCGCTGACCTCGAGCGGCTGGAGCGTACCCTGAGCGAAGTCGCGTCGCGCTGCCAGGGCGGGTCGGTGCCGGATTGCCCCATCGTGGAGGCGCTCTACGCATCCCCTGAACGCGCCGCACTTCTTGAGGGCCAGCCGGGAAAGGCGCCTTGAACCTGCAGCTGCTCCAGGTCCTAGGGTCCTCTCCGGGTGTTCGGCGTGCGTCGCACCCCACATCGGAGGAGAGGCCCATGCCTGACACCTACGACCTCGTTGTCCTCGGGTCCGGGACCGCCGCCCAGGTCGCAGCAGCCGAGCGCGAACCGCGAGCTGGACGGTGGCCGTCATCGACCACCGACCGTTCGGTGGCACCTATCGCCGCCGAGCGCCAGCGCGGGCAGCACCGAGGAGCCGCTGCCGCTGGCGACCAGCACCTTAATGGCTTCGACGCTCCCCAACTCCATGATGGGCCGCGGGACCAAGCCCGCCCGCCGGAATCACGCGTCGATGCTCGTCCGCGTGTTCGCTCCGGCCTCGTAGAGGATGAGCGGCAGCCGGTTGTGAGCTCGGCCGCTGTGAGCGAGGCTCGACCCTTGGGCGCCATGGCCTCGGGGAGGAGCGCCACCAGCGGGTCGGTTGCAATCCGGGCCGTGGAGAGGGAGCGGCACAGGGCGGCCGGGAGGGTGACCAGCGCCGCATCCAGGTCGCCGTCCTCAATCCGGCGGAGGATGTCCGGCGTGTTCCCCGTGGCGATGATTACCTCAAGGCCCGGCATCCGCTCGTTCAGCTCCGCCAGCACCGGCGGCAGGAGGTGGATGCAGGCGGTGGCGCCCGTGCCCAGGCGGACGCGCCCCACCTCGCCGAGCCGGTGGGCCGCGGCGGCTGCCCTTGCATCCTCGACGGCGGCCTGAGCCCGCCGGGCTGGTTCAACGAGGGCCTGCCCGGCGGCGGTCGGGACGGCCCGCCCAGCGACCCGCTCGAGCAGGCGGACGCCCATGATACGCTCCAGCTCGCGGAGTTGCTGGCTGGCTGCGGGCTGGGTCAAGCCGAGCGCCTGCGCGGCGGAGGTGACGCCACCGGTCTCGACAACCGAGAGGAAGGTCCGTAGCTGGTGGAGGCTTGGGTCATGCATGCAGAAACGTATCCTGATGCCGCGGATCAGATAAATTTCCTTTCGCTCCCGAGCGGGCGGCCGCAGTCTTGTAGGCATGAACACACAGGACATCGCCCCAGCAACAGGGCAACTCGACACCATCCGCGTCAGGCCGTCGGCGGAGGACGACATCGTCGCCATCGCCGCCATCTACGGCCACCATGTCCTGCATGGGACCGGCTCCTTCGAGACCGAACCGCCCAACGAGGACGACATGCGGCGGCGGCGCGCCGACGTCCTCGCCCGCGGGCTGCCCTACTTGGTCGCCGAGGGCAGTGACGGCGCCATCCTCGGTTATGCCTACGCCAGCGCCTACCGGCCGCGCGCCGCCTACAGGAACACGGCGGAGAACTCCGTTTACGTACGCCACGACGTCAACGGCCGCGGCATTGGCCGCCTGCTGCTCCAAGAGCTGCTCACGCAATGCGAGACGCTCGGGGTGCGGCAGATGGTCGCCGTGGTCGGCGATAGCGCGAACCTGGCCTCGGTGCGCCTGCACGAAGCGTTCGGGTTCCGCCTTGTCGGCACCCTCCGCTCGGTTGGCCGCAAGCATGGCCGATGGCTGGACACCGTGCTTCTACAGCGTGCGCTCGGCGAGGGGGACAGCACGGACCCGAACGAGGGCGGCTGACGCCGGGAAGAGGGGACAGCAAGATCGTTCGAGCTCCCGCAACTGGTGGCATTATAAAGGGCTGTTCCCCTTTAACTTTATTGGTGATATTGGCTGACGACATTTCCGGATCTCATCCCCAACGGTATTTTTGATTTTAAGATTCAGAGCGCGAAATAAGCTAGGGTTTTCAGTTCGATTTAATATATAAAGCAGTGCGTTGGCCGAGCCTTACCATCTTAAGGCAATGTCTCGCGCCAACCGCCCGGATACCGCTGATCTTCCGTCACCGCCTGTCCGACGTGTCTTCTGCCCCAGCCACGGTGACGGCTGGCAGGCACCATTGCTCCTACAGCAGTTAAGCGGCGTCTTGGGCTGGGCAGACGGCTTTGGATAGAAGGCAGAGAGTGCCGAAGATCTCGCCTCCGACGAAGCGTTTGAGGCAGCAAATGATTTCCTGCTTGCTCTTGCCCTCAGCCGTACGGCGCCGGACGTAGTCAAGGGTGGGCTAATAAGTGCGCATGCGCACGACCACCACGCGGTCGAGGGCAGCGTTGGCCTGTCGATGCCCACCGCGGTTGCCACCCCGCCGCCTGTCCTTACCAGCGTTCTGAAAAAACGTCCGTAAGATCCAAGTCAGATCCCGTGCAGATCCGGTAAGCGGCCTTCGGCGGATGGTTTAGGCGGAGTGTGATTCGATCTCTGCCGTGATGCCCGAGCCGAGCAGCACTGCCGACGATATTGCTGGCCTAGGAGCCCGTCCCGGTAACGTGTGGGGAGGCTCGACATGTGGGACGAGCGGTGATTCGCTCGCCGGCATGATGAAGAGCTTTCGCCCCTGGAAGGTGGATGAGGTCTGGCTGTTGCCGCCCTCGGTGCATGAGTTCGTCCCTGAGGGGCATCCGGCGCACCTGGTCCGCGACATCGTGGCCGAGGAGCTCGACCTTTCGGCCATTCTGTCGACCTACGACGAGCTCCGTGGCTATCCGCTATACCATCCAGGGATGATGGTGGCGCTGCTGCTCTACGCCTACAGCCGGGGCGTCTACTCATCGCGGCGGATCGCCCGCGCCTGCGAAGAGCGCTTGGACTTCCAGGCGGTGACGGCGCTGAACCGGCCGGACTTCCGCACCATCAGCGAGTTCCGCCGGCGCCATCTCGCCGCCCTGGCCGCGCTCTTCGTGCAGGTGCTCGCCTTGTGCCGGCGCGCCGGCCTGGTCGGGCTCAACCACGTCGCGGTGGACGGCACCAAGCTGCGGGCCAATGCCTCCAAGCACAAGGCCATGAGCTACGGCCGGATGGGCCCAGCCGAGGCCGAGCTGGCTGCCGAGGTCGCGGGGTGGCTGGCGCAGGCCGAAGGAGCCGACGCCGCAGAGGACAGCGCACTCGGGGCGGACCGGCGCGGCGACGAGATGCCGGCCTGGATGCGCGACAAGCAGCGCCGCCTGGAGCGGATC
>NZ_FMZX01000088.1 GCF_900101615.1 Belnapia rosea
AGGCGCATGCGGTGACGAGATTGGCGGCCTGAAGGAAACCAGGACCGAGCTTATTCAGGCCGCCAAGCTGTCCGACGAATGGGGACCACCTCAGAGTGCCTGATCACCGGCGCCATGGTCGACTGGCGCCCACATAGGCATGAAATCGCCTATGCCGATGCAGAACTCTCGGAACCAACCCTGGCCGTGAGGCCCCTGCAAACGAATAGGATCCTGTTTGTGACGTTCAATGCGGGCTTGAACGCCCGAGATAATTCCCTGTCCTGGATTGACGTTGTGGAAAAATTTCGAGCCTGCTGGTTCCACAAGTAGGGCGCCAAAAAGGCCATGCTTTTGTCGGTGGTTGGCGAACATATGGTCGTGAAAAAAGATCGTCCCGAACTCCTGATCTGCCCACCACCGGTAAACCATCCTCTTCCCGTGCCTTGCGCCACTCATATAGTTCCAGCCTGTGGCGGCGCCGTCAGCGCAGATTGGATCGATTTTTACCATGTGGACGTGAGTGGCGCATTCACCCTCCCAAGGCCGCGCAGGACATGGCGGAAAAGCGTGGTCGAATTCAGTTTCTGGTATCGTCCTAGGCGTAGCGTTTCGCAGGATGACGTTCACCACTTGCCCATGCTGCGCACGGAAAAAGAGGGGCTCCATAGGCCCAGCTCGTAAAGCGGGGTCGCCATCAGCCTCTAAGTAGTAGAGGTGGCCGTGCTTATCGTGCCATCGATGGCTGTTGTAGGTGATGTCGCGCATCACGACTGCTATGTCGTGAGCGACCTCCCGGGCACTGTTCCGCAGGAATGCGTCACGCTCTTTGGTCCGCTCACCTTTCTCCGCCACCGTCCCAGTGTCGGTAGCTGGATCGTAGCTGTAGATGGCCTCCTGCTGCATGCCGATTGGATTGCGCGTGAACAGCTCGCCCGGAACTGGTCGCGCGTTAAAAGCAGCCCTCTCCAGATCTGTCGGTTGCGGGCGATAGTCAAAGTCTGGCGGCATGTTTGCGGCGAGGAGAGACGTCACATACGGCGGTAGCGCCTCATCGATCTGCACCTGTCGGTCCGGCCACGGTGGTATAGGCGATTTCTGCTGAACCGCACCCGGGATGTAGAGCGGGTATCCAGGATGCCTGGGCGTTGCCCTGGGTGGCAAAGGACGGTTCGGCAGAGGGAGCAGTTTTTCAATGAGTGTTCCATCCGGATAGAGACCAATCTTCCGCCCGGCGTATATGGGGTCTGCTGTGTCTAGCAGCGCACCCGCTATGCCGTGTTGTCGGGTCTCAAAGGTGCGGAACATTCCCCACATACCCTCATGAAAGTGCGGGTAAAGGTGGCAGTGCCAGATGATATCGCCTGCCACCTGGTGACGATTACCCGCACCCCAAACAGGCTCAATTGTGTGCGCAGTCTGTGGACTAACCGAGATGGCATCGATGCGCGGGGATGCAGGGTTACCGGCCGCAGCGTGCCATTCATAGAGATGCAAATGAAAGACATGGGTCTCCTTCACACCTGCATGAACAAACCGTATGCGCACAGGGTCACCGATATAGGCTTTCAATATCGGTGTGGCTGGGTCACCGAACATCCAGGAGCTGTGATGCTGCTCCTCGTTAAGCACCGGCCGAATGAGTGCAGGTCCGGATTCCATTTGCTTCCACAGCCGCCGCTCGCGGTTAATCATCGGCTCCGCACGGTAGGACACAGGCATGATCGGCATGCCAGCATTGTGACCTCCCCCGTGCCGGCCGGTAGCACTGTGGCCGCCATGGCCGTCGGTGTCGCAAGGATCAGGCTCGAGTTCGCCGTGCGGCGGCACAAACTCGGGCTCGTCGTGGAAAACAATGACGAACTCGCGGTGGGCGACCGCTGCAAAGTTGAAGTAGGCGACAGGTTCAGGCCAAGTGTGGCCCTCGGGCTCCGGTCCAGGATCCAGCGGCTCCGCATGATCGAAGCTCTCCGGCATCACATCCAGATAAAGTCCGTCGAGTTGAGTAAAGCCGCCAGGTCCGTGGGAGACACGGCCGGTAACTGGATCGCGCCACTTTGTACCGGGGGGCTCGACAATGAGCGCCCCGAACAGGCCATGGACGTTGGTACCGTCTTCATCGCCGGAGTAGTTCCCTCCGTCGTGAAAGACAAAAACTCCTTCGTGCTCGCAGTGCCATTCGTAAACTCGGCTACCGCCGTATGGCACGAGGTAACTCGGGTTTTGGCCTACGTCGGAACCGTCGTCGGATCTGACGTCGTAGCCACCGCCAACAAGGTGAATGCCTACATCACGGTTCTTGCCGGGCTTGGGCCGGATCTCGTTCGTCAGGGTGACGATAAGGCGCTCACCCTGCCGAGCACGCAGCACCAGTGGACGAATGATCGGTTGCGGCTGGCGAGCCTGCGCTGGTGTTGTGGGAAGAGTGATGCCGACAAGGGCAGCCTGGCTCGCTACGGCCGGCTCAAGCACTGGATATATACCTCCAGGCAGATCCGCTTTTCCGAGAGCCTCGATGTAGCGCAGCAATGGAACGTTCTGCGTCAGGGCAAATATTATACCAAATCCCATTGATCAGAACCGATGCGCCCAATCGCGCAGTCCGATAGACATGATAGTCCAGGGCTGCTTGGTCCTGCCCCCAACTCTGGTCCGAGGGCTACGCAAGTTCTCGGGCTGGT
>NZ_FMZX01000058.1 GCF_900101615.1 Belnapia rosea
GCCTCACCATTTTTTTCGCAGCACGTCCTGCAGCATCGTCTTGTCGAGGCTGAGGTCGGCGACCAGGCGCTTGAGCTTGGCGTTCTCCTCTTCGAGCTGCTTCAGCCGCCGGATCTCCACCGTCCCCATTCCAGCGAACTGTTTCTTCCACCGGTAGAACGTCGGTTCCGACACGCCGAGCTTGCGGCAGATCTCGGCCACCGCCGTGCCGCTTTCCGCCTGCCTCAGCGCGAAGGCGATCTGCTCATCGGTGTAGCGCTTCTGTTTCATGGCACCACCCCCTCCTCAGGGGTTCACAGTGCCCGAAAAACTTGCGCCCCAACTGGACCAGTTTCGAGGGTCAGGACCACCGGTTCGTCGGCCCCTGGAGCTGCGCAGGAAGGGCTGCATGGTCAGGTTCAGCAATCTGACCTTCTGGCGCTGTGGATGCACTATGAGAGCCGAGGCGACGACGACAAAAGCCGCATGCTGTCGAGTTCGGCGCTACTGCTCGGCGTGTCCGGCGCCTTGTTCGGTGCTGCCGTCTCCTGCTTTACGGCCAGCCCAAGTCAAACCCTGGCTGCCGTTTTGTTGGCGATGTTCAGCCTGGCCTTCGCCTTCTTCGCCTGCGTTCTGGTCGGCTTCTTCGCTGCACATGCGAGCCGCAACTTCGCCTGCTCCAACCTTATCCGGACTCGCGAATCCGATAAGCCTAGTGCGCTGGCAACCGAAGCCGCGACGCTCCTGAGGGAGCTCGACCAAGCCCGAAGTCAGGCTCCTCGGGTGATGCTGCCGGGTGCAGGTAGATGGCTGTCGGACTGGGGGCCACGCGTCAGGACAAGCCGCATCTTCCTCGTGTTATCGCTGATTTCGGCAGTGCTGACGCTGCCACCAATCCTTCTGCTGATTGGAATCTGTCTGCGGCCATCGAGCCGGACGGGAGGCTACTAGACGGTTTGCCGAGCCAGGATGGCGAACAGCTTTCCCAACGGTGGCCCGCAGAACAGCAGGCGGCGCCGGAACGCAGCAGGCGCCTCGGCGAGCAGCCGCTCCCGCGAGTGCGGACCACCGAGATAGACCGGCTCGGTCAGGAAGAACTCGGGCGCCTCAGCCCATACCGGCGGCGCCTGCCCGGAGAGATGGGCCAGATGCTCGGCATAGCCCGCCAGATGCACGCGCTGGATGTCATCGGCCAGCAAGGGCGGCATATCCTGGTAGAGTGCGGGCGACACCGGCACCACCGCATCCCAGCCGCCAGCGCGGCCCGTGTCACCACATCGCCGAACGACATCTGGAAGCGGCCCCGAACATGTGCGGCTGACGTTATACCAAGTCCCAGTGAGCCCAACCTATCGGCGGCGGAGGGACGCCCCGCAGCAGCACGCTCCGTCCTTAACCGGGCCGCTTTACTGTATGGGTTCTGATCAACGGGATTTGGGGTTCTGTTGCGTCCTTGCGGTGCCATCCTGAGCAGGTACAAACCGAGGCATGGCAAGACGGCGGGGAGTGGCCTCGGTGAGACCGGATCAGTCCTTCAAAGGCCGGCAGTTCACCGCAGAGGTGATCCTCTGGGCGATCCGCTGGTACCTGATGTTCCCGGTGAGCTACCGCGATCTCGAACTGATGCTGGCCGACCGCGGCGTGGAGGTGGCGCATACTACGGTGTTCCGCTGGGTGCGGACCTACGCGCCGGAGATTGAGAAGCGGATCCGGTTGCACCTGCGCCTGAGCAACGGCTCATGGAGGGTGGACGAGACCTACATCCGGGTGAAGGCCCGCTGGATGTACCTGTATCGCGCGGTCGACAGCCGCGGCCAGACGATCGACTTTCTGCTCTCGGCCAAGCGTGTAGCGCGACGCGGAGGCTGCAAAGCGCTTCTTCCGCAAGGCTCTCGGGCAGCCGCATACGGTGAACCCGCGCACGATCACCGTGGACAAGAACCCGGCCTACCCCTGCGCCGTCACAGAGATGAAGGAGAACGGCGAGTTGTGGCGCTTCTCTCGACTACGACAATGCAAGCCCCTCAATAACATAGTGGAACAAGACCACCGGCGCGTAAAACGCCTGGTCCGACCAGGGCTTGGCTTCGGCAGCTTCCACACGGCCCGACGAACACTGGCAGGCTACGAGGCAATGGCGATGATCAGGAAGGGGCAGGTACAGAAGGTGGGCGGACGCGACATGCGGACCCAAGCCACCTTTATCGCCGAGCTGTTCCAGGTCGCCGCCTGATCTGGGGCCTGTCGCGGCCATTTGCGACTTGCCGCAAACTTTGCAACACAACCGCGGAAAGGGATCCTGGTGCATTGGTCGCCGGTCTGGGGGCATTGGGGCGGGTGAGGCCAGGCGCGTCCCCGCCATTCTGCAGGGCAGCCCTCTTGCCGTTCCAAGCAAGTGCCGCTCGGCGCCACCACATCCCCAAGCGAAAGCACCAGGTCATCAACTGGGCCGAGTACGACGCGGGCCTGCCAGCCCGCGGCAGTCTCACGGTCTGGTTCACGCCGGAGGCAGCGTGTTGCACGGGTCTACGGTACGGGCGCATGCAACAAGATGAACTGGAGCCCGAACCAGTCGACGCCTGAGTATCTGGGCGCCCCACTCCCGTTTCGGCCTTTCTCTTGCTTCTCGTCTCATGGGAGTCCATATTTTGTCTCAAGTGAGCGGGAGGCTGTCATGGCTACGGGTGCGGCATTGGCGGAGGTCCTCGGCCTCGAGACCAAGGAGGTAGGTAGGCTCTCGCTGCTCGGGTTGGTGGGGGAGATCGAGCGCGGCCTGCCGCTCTCGGCACTCGACCGTCTGGTGCACTCCCTCTCGCCGCAGGACGGCTCCTTCGCGCACCGCCTAGTTCCCCGGGCCACGCTGGCCCGCCGTCGAAAGGGTGGCGAAGGCGCTCTGCGCCTGTCCCCGGAAGAGGGGGCCAAGGTAGCTCGCTTGGCTGAGGTCTGGGCCTTTGCGTTGGATGTTTGGGGAAGCGAGGAGGAGGCTCGCGACTTTCTCTTCCGCGAGCACCCGCTGCTCGACATGCGCCGCCCGGTGGACGTGGTGTTGGCCAGCGAGTTCGGCCGCCCCCTGGTTGAGGGCATCCTCGGCAGGCTGAAATACGGGTTGGCTGTTTGACGGCGCAGCGGCTCGACCGGGTCCTCACAGTCTACCGGATTGGGGACCCGAACGGGGCTTATCCGATCTTCGATGCCACCGGTTCCAAGCTCTTCCCCGGGCGCTGGAACACCGCGGCCAGCCCGATGCTCTATGCCTCGGAGCACTACTCGACGGGGATGCTGGAGAAGCTGGTCCACGGCAGCGGCCGCCTGCCGCCCAACCAACACTTCGTGGAGATCACCATTCCGAACGGCATCTCCTACGAGGTCGTCGAGCCCTCCCACCTGCCGGGCTGGGACGACCCCTCCGGTGCGGTCTCGAAGGCCCATGGCGAGCAGTGGCACGGGGAGCGCAGGTCGCTGCTGCTGATAGTGCCGAGTGTCGTGGCCCGGATGGAGCGGAACTTTCTATTCAATCCTGAGCATCCGGAGTTCCCCAAGTTGACGACCGGGCTGCACAGGCCGGTCTGGTGGGACCGGCGCCTGTTCTCGGCGTAGACACCTTGAGCCGCGACTGATGGTGCGCGTACGACCGGTGGTACCGACGGGGTTGACCCGACTTCTCAAGCCGATGGTCCGTTGGCGAAAGGTGGCACTGTGTTGCATGGATCAGGTGAAAACCCAATAAATTCAGGCACTTATGGCAATAGACAGGCTCCGAAATATTAAGCATTTTCAGTGACTTAGCCTATCCGTGCAACAAGGTGATTCCCTGCGCTGGATCACTTTGGATGCGGCCGAAGAAGCCCGACGAGTTGCGTAGTCCCGAAGCAAATCAGGGGCAGGATCAAGCGCGCCTCGCGTTACCCGCCACTCTCCGTGTCGTCCAGTGCTGCGCCACCCTCATCATCGGCCGCATCGGTTGCAGCCTCAGGACAAGGATCTCGACGGCGATCCAGGTAATCGCCAAGGCGGATATTCAGACAGTCTTCGTTCAGCATTGAAGGCTAACGCCTGCTTCCCGCGAAGGTGCAACTCCTTTCCGCCAGCAGGATTGGTGCAGAAACTCCTGTCGAGCCTGACGGCTCGGACGAATGCAAGCTGGCTAGCTGCCAACAAGGACGGTTGCGCCAGGCTACCTGCCGTATGCTTTGCTGAAGGTGAGCAACCGTTGGTGCTTGGCAATAGAATGCTGGCGCCATCTACGATCTTCGCGCGTTGCCTGTGCTCGTCACCCGGTGGCGATGCGCAGGAGTTGGATTTGATGGCCGAGAAGCAGGACGACGGCACGAACACGGCGGGGCAGGACTAGGCGAGCCGAGAGCGGCCCGAGGCCGTGTCGGAGCGGAGGAAGGAAGGCGGCCAATCCGGCGAGGGGACGGACCCGTCCATCCTGACACCGGGCGGGAACCTACGCTACGGCGGCGGCAATGCGCAGGGCGTCCCGATGGTGCCCGAGAGCGAAGACGAGAAATAGCCTCCGGCCTGAGCGATCGAACGCCAGAGTTGCCCGGGCGCTAACCTGCCGACACGACCTCCCCGGCATCGGGCAGGTCCTGGGCAGGAGACCGTCATGGGCCAAGACCACCTCTCCCCTTCCGTGAGTGGCGGCGCCGGCGGGCAAGCCGAGTGGCGCAGGCGGCTGGAGGCCCTGGCCAGGCGTGCCGAAGCCCTGCCGGTGCGGCGCGACGACCTGGATGTGGCTGTGGCCGGCATTGGCGGTCCGGATGCCGGGGATGCCGAGTTGCTGGCGGCACTGCGTGAGGCGGTGCTGGCCCGGCTCGGCGGCTACGGCGCGCCCGAGACGGCGCTTGCCGCCGCCCTGGACGAACTGCCGAAAGGGCCAGCCGGGGAGGCCACGCTGGAGGCGGTCGGGAATTGTGCCCGCTTCGTCGCCGAGGCCTTTGCACTGCCCGCCGCGGATGCCGCTGCCTTCGCCCGTCGGGCAGTCGAGGCCGAGCGCCAGCGCCGGGCCGAGCGGCGCAGTGCGGCGCGGGTGGCACGCGAGACCCGGGCCGAGGAGGAGCGCCGCCTGGAGGCGTGGGAGGCCTCCCTGATTGGCGCTGGGGCGGTGCCGGCGCTGCTGGGCTGCACGGGGGCGGAGGCGGAGCGCTGGATCCGCGCCGGCCGCCTGCCCATCGCTCGCCGGGTGGCGATCCGCGAGGGCGGCAGGACGGTGCGGGGGCCCCAGTTCGACCCTGCCGTCCTGGAGGGTCTGCGAGCCTCGCTGCCGGAGTGGCGGAAGGCCGAGGCTGGCAGCCCCTCGCCGGCACCACGCGAGGCCCAGGCCGAGCCGCAGGGCGCGACCAATGCGGCCGTCGCCCGCGTGGCGGGCCTCGACCGCTATGCCGCGCATTTCGTCACCGCCCGAGCACTGAACCGGCGGATCATCGCCTGCCTGGGCCCGACCAACTCGGGCAAAACTTATTTCGGGCTGACGCGGCTGGCGGAGGCGGAGACCGGGCTGGCGCTCGGGCCGCTGCGGCTGCTGGCGCATGAGTACCGGGAGGCGCTGGAGGCGCGCGGCGTGCCCACCGCCCTCTCGACCGGGGAGGAGCGCATCCTTGCCCCCGGCAGCCGCCATACGGCGGCGACGGTGGAGATGTGCCCGTTCCGTACGCCGGTCGATGTGGCGGTGATCGACGAGGCGCAGATGCTGGCCGACCCCGAGCGCGGCCCGGCCTGGACGGCGGCCATCATGGGGGTGCCGGCGCGGACGGTGATCGTGCTGGGCGCCCCGGATGCGGCACCGATGATCGGGCGCATCGCCGGGCTTTGCGGCGACCCGCTGGAGGAGGTGCGGCTGGAGCGGATGGGACCGCTGGTCGCGGCAGCGGATCCGGTGCCGCTGGACGACATCGGCCGCGGTGATGCGGTGATCGCCTTTTCGCGGCGAGAGGTGTTCGAGCTCCGCTCGGCCTTGCTTCGGCGCGGGCGGAGCGTGGCAGTGGTTTATGGCGCGCTCGGCCCCACGGTGCGGCGAGCGGAGGCGCGGCGCTTCCGAGAGGGAGAGGCGGAGGTGCTGGTGGCGACGGATGCGATCGGCATGGGGCTCAATATCGGCCCGCTGCGACGGGTGGTGTTCTCGGCCCTGACGAAGTGGGACGGCCAGCAGGACCGGCCGTTGACGGTGCAGGAGATCAAGCAAATCGGTGGCCGTGCCGGGCGGTTCGGGGGGGCGCATGCGGAGGGGATCGTGGCCGTGCTCGAGGGCGGGGGCGACCCGGCGGCGATTGCCCATGCGCTGGCCGCGGGTCCCGCGGCGCCCGGGGATCTGCGCCCGCCGGTGGCGCCGGATGCGGATATTGTCGCCGCAGTGGCGGCCGAAATTGGCACGGAGAGCTTGTTCGGCACGCTGCGGCGGATCGAGCGGTCGGTGTTGCGGCGGGACGACCCGAACTACCGGCTGGGCGACCTGTCGACGCAGATCGCCATTGCCGCGGCGGTGGACGGGGTGAGGGAGTTCTCCCTGCTGGACCGCTGGACCTATGCGATGTGTCCGGTCGACGAGCGGGACGAGGGCATCGAGCGGTTGGCGGGCTGGGCGGTGGAGCATGCGCTAGGCCGGACGGTGGCGCCGCCCAGGGCGGGGCATCTGCCGCCACCTGGGCGGGCGAGCCAGGAGGCGCTGCAAATGGCGGAGCGGGTGCATCGGCGTTTGGTAGCCTGGCGCTGGATGGCGCTGCGCTTTCCGGAGGTCTTTCGGGACATCGACGGTGCCCTGGCGGAGAGCGGCCGGCTGAATGAGTGGATCGAGGCGGTGCTGGCGACGCGCCCCTCGGGGCGGGTGCTGGCCTTGGCAGGTGTGGAGGCCATGGAGGCGGGGGGCGCGTCACGCGGCCATTCCAGGCGGCGCCAGTTCGGCCGGCGCGAAGGGTCGGCCCGAAAGGCGTGATGGGCTGCTTTATGGGGCTTGAACTTGATGGGCTGGGCTGCCAGATAGGCGCCCCGCTGTGAGGCGATGCTCTTTCGGAAGATGTCTCGTCGGGGCTTGAAGCCAAGTCTCGGGAAGCTTAAATCAAGTACTCGCCGTGGCGCAGATCCTTTCCAAAGGTTCAGGCGGCTGGGTCTTGAAGTAGGGGCTGAAAGGTCCCATCTCGGTGGTCTGCTGCAAAGCGGTTCGGTTGGAAGGCTTAGGCAACTAGGTCTTGACGTTGGGGCCGAGAGGCTCCATATTAGTCATCCGCTGCAAGGTGGGTTGCTTCCAAGAGGCCCAGGTGACTGGGTCTTGAAGTCGGTGCCGAGAGGCACTACTTCAGTGATCCGTCGCTGAGGCGGAGGCTTCGGGGGCAGCCCCGGAGCGGGCCTGAAACTGGTGTTTGCGAGCGCCAAGTCAGGTGCCCTGTAGCGGGGCGGTTGCTCTTTCCGGGCCGGCTGGTGGCGCCTTCGGGTGTTGCTGGTAGTGCCAGGAGATCGAGGGTCGCTCGGCTGCTAAACCTTGATCTTTGTGCCTTCGGGCACTGGCTTCTGCCCTGTAGCAATGCGGGGTTGCTCTTTGTTGGCTCTGGGCTGTGCCAGTGATGGCGCGCTGGGCCGAGAGAGGGCGTGTTCTTTGACAGTTGCATCGGTCTTTTGGAAGTAAGCAGGCGCTCTCGCCTTGCTTGCTGGTGCTGTCCTGTAAGGGGCATGTGCTGGCAGCATGAGGTCTGGAGAGCGTTTTGCATCGGGAGTGGTGAGCGGAGTCTGATCGAAAGGCGTCTGCGTGGCCTGGCTTTGGCTGGGCTGCGGGGATGAACCTGAGAGTTTGATCCTGGCTCAGAGCGAACGCTGGCGGAATGCTTAACACATGCAAGTCGCACGGGGGCTTCGGCTCTAGTGGCGGACGGGTGAGTAACGCGTAGGAACGTGTCCTGGGATGGGGGATAACGCTGGGAAACTGGCGCTAATACCGCATGTCTGCTGAGGCAGAAAGCCTTTGGGTGTCTTGGGAGCGGCCTGCGTCCGATTAGCTAGTTGGTGGGGTAAAGGCTTACCAAGGCGACGATCGGTAGCTGGTCTGAGAGGACGATCAGCCACACTGGGACTGAGACACGGCCCAG
>NZ_FMZX01000076.1 GCF_900101615.1 Belnapia rosea
GGGGCGCGGGCGACCTCGGCGAGCTTGAACAGCTTGCGCCGACCATGCGCCCAGCATGCGGCCTCGGTGATCGAGCCGGGCTTGCGGTTGGCGGCATAGAGCTCGTTGAACCCGGCATAGGCGTCGGCCTGCAGGATGCCGACATAGCCGGCCAGGTGGCGCCGCGGATGCTCGCCGGTGCGGTCGCGGGAGTAGCGGAACATCGCCGCCGGTGGAGCGGGTCCGGCAAAAGGCCGATCGTCACGGACATAGGTCCAGACCCGGCCGGTGATCGTCCGACCCTTGGCCAGCACCGGCACCGTGGTGTCGTCGCCATGCAGCCGCCCGGCGGCCAGCACATGGGCATCGATCAGCGCCGTCAGCGGCGCCAGGGTGGCGGTGCAGGCGCCGACCCAGTCGGCGATGGTCGACACACCGAGCTCTATCCCCTCGCGGGCGTAGGTCTCGCTGAGGCGGTTCAAGGGCAAGTGCTGCCCGAACTTGGCCTCCAAGATCATAGCCAGCAGCTGAGGACCAGCCCTGCCGCGGGCAATCGGGTGAAACGGCGCCGGCGGCTGGGTAATGGTCTCGCACGAGCGACAAGCAAAGCGCTCGCGCACGGTCTGGATGACCCGCCATTGGCGGGGCACGACCTCCAAGGTCTCGGTGACGTCCTCGCCCAGCTTGGAGAGCTTGCCGCCGCAGCAGGGGCAGGCCGACGGCGCTGGCAGCACCACGCGCTCGCGCGGCAGGTGCTCCGGCAGGGGCGCCCGGACAGGTTGGCGACGCGGCGTGGCACTGCCGGACGCCTTATCCTTGCCCGCAGCGGTCTCGGCCCTGGTGGCATCCTCGCTGGCGGCGGCAACCAACTCGCCAAGCTCCAGCTCGAGCTGGTCGATCAGCTTGCGGCTGCGCTCGGAGGAGGCGCCGAACCTGTCATGCTTGAGCTTGGCGATGAGCAGCTTGAGGTGCGCCACCATCGCCTCGGCGCCGGTGGCCCGCGCCTCCGCCTCCTGCCGCGCCAGCTCCGCGGCGGCAAGAGCGGCGCGGAGGGCGACAATGTCGTTGGCAGTGCTGCTCGGCTCGGACATCACGGTGGAGATCGAATCACACTCCACCCATGGCAGGTAGCCGAAAACTGCCGCGGCGGAAGCCTAGCCGGCGACCTCGGGACGCCATGTACGCTGCGGGTTCCTCCAGTCGATCCCGTCCAGCATATAGGCCAGCTGCGCGCCCGAGATCGCCACACTGCCATCCGCCGGCGACGGCCATATGAAGCGGCCCCGTTCCAACTTCTTGGCGTACAGCGACATGCCAAGCCCGTCGTGCCAGACAATCTTGACCAGGTCGCCGCGGCGGCCCCGGAACACGTAGAGATCACCAGCATAGGGATCGCGCCCGAGCGCCTGCTGCACCTGCAGCGCCAGGCCATTCATGCCGCGCCGCATGTCGGTGTGGCCAACCGCCAACCACACCCGGACGCCGGTCGGAACCGGGATCATCCGCGCAGTGCCGACAGCAGGCGACGCAAAGCCGGGGCGCCGATCGTCTCGGGAACCCGCAGTGCCGTCCCGTCGGGCAGCACGATCTCGATCTGCAATGCCTCGCGGTCAGAGCCAGCCTCGCACAGTGCCGGTGAACGAGGTGAGGCCTCTGACGATGACCCTGACACTACCGGCGGCTCCGACGTAATCTGCACCGGCACGAACACCGGCACCTGCTCCGCCACCAGCGCGCCCGATCGGACCTGCTTGCGCCACATCCATAGCACGCTCCGGCTCACCTCGTGCCGACGTGCCACATCCGCAAACCGTGCCCCTGGGCGCTCAGCCTCCGCCACGATCCGAAGCTTGTCCTCAACCCGCCACTGCCGTCGGCGCTCGATCCCGCTGATGATTTCCATGCCGCCAGCCCGCTCCGTCCTTAGCGACACCCTTACGAGCGCCCATAAGATCAGAAGACAGGTTCACCCACGCGCCGAAAGGCGACCCTCGGCGGATGCGTACCCTTTGCCGGCGCTTGCCATTCCACAGGAAAGGCGTGGGATGGTGGTTCCACGCTGCGGCGGTCTGCTGAAACCAAGTGCCGATCTCTGTCGGGTTCTGAGGGTACTGGCCGTCGAGGCTGAGGCTGAAGACATGATAGAGCCACATGGCGTGGCTGATGATCTCGGCCGGAAAGCGGTATCCGGGGTAGGTGGCGGGCTCTGGCGACATTCCATCAGCTTGGCCCTGCCGCTTCGTTCTGGACAGAGGCCGCCAACTTGGCGATGCCGACGGGCTACATGCCGACACGATGGGCGCGGGCCCCGCCGGCTCAGACCTACACTGCATCAATCGAGCTTGATGCCGAGGCGCTGAACCATGGTGCGCTCGTGCTCGGCCCGCTTGGCGATGAAATCGGTGTACTGCTCAGTGTCAAGATACTGCTCCGGCATGTCGAACTGGCCGCGCACAGCGGCATTTGCCGGGCTGAACAGCGCTGCCTTGAAAGCGTCGTGCAACACCCGCACCACGGCCGGGTCCATGCCCTTCGGGCCAGAGAGGCCGTAGGGCGAGGTGATGACCATGTCGTGCCCCAGCTCCTTCAGCGTCGGAACACTGGGCAGCCGCGGCACCCGATCGGCCGTCCAGACGCAGAGCGCCCGCATCTGCCCGGCTTCCACCTGCGGTACCCAAACTGAGCTGTCGGCGATGCAGTCCACTTGGCCAGACAGCACCGCAGTCATGCCCTCGCTTGACCCTCGGTAGGGCACGTGGGTGAGTTGTGCCCCCTCGCGCTCGGCGAGTTCCTCCATAGCCAGGTGGTTCGTAGTGGCGATGCCGCTGGTGGCGAAGGTTAGCCTTCCCGGGCTAGCTCGGGCCCGAGCGATGAAATCGCGCCAATCGCGGTGCGGGCTGTCCGCCTTGACCGCGACCCCATACATCCAGCCGCAAAGCCGCAAGATATGGGTGTAGTCCGTCACCGTGTTCCATAGTGGCTGGCGCACCAGGAAGGGCCGCCGTACTACCGAGAGGTGCATCTGCCCCAGCGTGTAGCCGTCGGGTCGCGCCGCTGCCAGCGCCTGAGCATGGAGGGTGCCGCTCGCGCCGGGCCGGTTCTCAATCACCACCGGCTGGCCGAGGGATTGCTGCGCCACCTCTGCTAGCGAGCGCATCTGTACGTCCGAGGATGAACCGGCGGTCCAGGGCACCAACAGCCGGATCGGCCGATCCGGGTAGCGTTCCTGGGCGACCGCCGGCGCGGTAACCGTGGCAGCGGCAGAGGCCAACAACGTACGGCGAGAGAGGCGTTCCAAGCCGACGGGCCCGCTTCCAACAACTGCGTTCGTTCCCATAATCCGTCACTCCGCGTCGCCGCTTCCGCGGTATCAATGAGTTCTGCTGCCCCAACATGGTAGCAGTGCCGCGCCGACACCAAGGACAGCGAAGCTGCTCCCACGGTGCGTGTCAAACCAGTTGTCGTGCTGGCTTCGCAATGCGTCTTCTATCCTACGCGTGAGGAAGCAGCATGACGCACCAAGATCAAGCCTTGGCCACGGACCGGCTGCGGCGGGTGCTGTTGGCGTTCGGACAGCACACAGCCATTCCCTGAGCGCTTTCCGGCGGCTCAAGAACCTACCACAAGCGGAGGTAGAGGCATTTTGGAACGAGCTGGCGCGGGGCAAGACCGCTCCCATCGCCACCGAGATCCTGCAACGCATCGCCGCGCTCTATGCCGTCGAGGCCGAGATACGTGGCCTGCCGCCCGACATCCGCCGTGCCGTCCGGCAAGCCAAGAGCCGACCGCTGGTCGACGACCTGTTCACCTGGCTTGCGGCGCAGCTCGCCCGCCTACCGGGCGGCAGCCCGACGGCCAAGGCAATCCGCTACGTGCTGAACCACCGTGACGGTCTGGTCAGGTTCCTTGACGACGGACGCATCGAACTCGACACAAACACCGTGGAGCGCACCATCCAGCCCCTATGCCTCTGCCGGAAGAACGCCCTGTTTGCCTCCGGCGACGATCCTGGCTGGACGCCTCGGACTGTCAGTACGGCCCGGTGTTCCGGAAAGTGGATCGTTGGGGCTCGCTGGAGCAGACGCCGCTGCACCCCAATGCGCTGCCGAAAATCCTCGCCCGCCATGTGGCCAAGGCCGGGCTGACCGCGTCCGGGCTGGAGCGCCTTTCCGCGCACGGTCTCCGCGCTGGCTTTATCACCGAAGGGCATTGCCAAGTTGCCGGCCTCTATCCGGAACGAAGCGGCTGGGCCAAGCTCGGTTGATGACGCCCGAGCCCGCCACTTACCCAGGATATCGCT
>NZ_FMZX01000023.1 GCF_900101615.1 Belnapia rosea
CTGCACGCCATCGTCCTCGCCCGCCGCCTCGGCCTGTTCTCCGCCCTGCCCGCGCCCTCCCAACTCCTCCCCGACCCGGATTTGTCCGAAATCTACCGCCCCATCTTCCGCCGCTTCGCCGAGAGCTTCCTCGCCCGCCCCTGGTACCCGCCCCGCATCGTCTGGCGAACCTTGCACTCGATGCACCGCATGGCCGGCGGCCGCGCCCGCATTCCACGCTGGATGGAGCCGGCATGAGCGCCCTCCCTGGCCGAACGAACCGTTTCGCGGCATGCTCCGCTGCAAATCCCGGGAGGATCCTCATGTCCATGATCACGCGCCGCACCGCGCTCGCCAGCCTGCTCGCCGCCCCTGCCCTGGCCCCTGCCCCCGCCCTGTCCCAAGCTTCGGACTGGCGCCCGAGCCAGCCCCTCCGCATCATCGTCCCCGCCGCCCCCGGCGGCACGGCCGATATCAGCGCCCGCCTGCTGGCCCCCTATCTGCAGACCCATTTCGGCCAGAACTGCGTGGTCGAGAACCGCTCCGGCGCAGGCGGCGTCATCGGCACCGCCGAGGTGGTGCGCGCCGCGCCGGATGGGCTGACCATGCTGCTCGGCAATATCGGCCCGCAGGCCATCGGCCACTCGCTCTACCGCAGCCTGCCCTATGCGCGGGACAGCCTGCTGCCGGTCTCCGGCACCGTGCGCGGCCCCAATGTGCTGGTCGTCCACCCCTCCGTCCCGGCGAAGACGCTGCCGGAGCTGGTGGCGCATCTGAAGGCGAATCCCGGCAAGCTGAGCTTCGGCTCGCCGGGCGTCGGCCAGTCGCCGCATCTCACCGGCGTCTGGTTCAACCAGGCGACGGGAACGGAGGCGATCCATATCCCCTTCCGCGGCGCCGGCCCGGCGGCGGTGGAACTCGTCGCCGGCAACATCCAGTACATGTGGGACAACCTGACGAGCGGCATCCAGCAGATCCGCGGCGGCCGGGTGCGGGCGCTGGCCGTCAGCAGCGCCGACCGCAACCCGCAACTGCCCGACGTGCCCGCGGCGCGCGAGACGATGCCGGAGCTGGCGGGCTTCGACGTCAACACCTGGTTCGGCATCTTCCTCCCCGCCGCCACGCCACGCCCGATCGCCGAATCCATCAACCGCGCCATGAAATCCTGGAGCGAGACGGAGGAGGTGAAGGCCCGCTGGCGCGAGATGGGCGGCGTCTCGCTCTACGGCTCGCTCGAGGACTACGCCGCCTTCGTCAATGGCGAGGTGGAGAAGTGGGCCAGCGTCATCCGCAAGGAGGGGCTGCAGCTCGACGCCGGTTGACGCCATGCGGCCCGCACCTCAGCCTGAGCGGCAATGATCCTCTCGCCGCTCTGGCTGCCGGTGACCCTGGCCGCCGCGTTGTTCCAGACCTGGCGTACCGCGATGCAGCAGCGGCTGCGCGGCCAGCTCTCCGTCAATGCCGCGGCGGTGGTGCGCTACCTCTACGGCGTGCCGGTGGGCGCCCTGTTGCTGGCGCTCTACCTGCTGCTCTTCGGCGGGTCGCTGCCGGCGCCGAACCTGCAATTCCTGCTGCTCTGCGCCGCCGGCGGGCTCGGCCAGATCCTCGGCACCAACCTGCTGATCATGGCCTTCGGCTATCGCGGCTTCGCCGTCGGCACGGCCTATGCGAAGACCGAGGCGGTGCAGGGTGCCATCCTAGCCCTGGTGCTGCTGGGCGAACGGATCTCGGCCATCGCCTGGTGCGGCATCGCCATCGGGGTCTGCGGCGTGCTGTGGCTCTCGCTCGCCGGCCGCGCCGCCTCATGGCGGGAGCTGGCGCGCGCCACGGTGCAGCCGGCCGCCGTCTGCGGCCTCGCCTCCGGCTTCTTCTTCGCCCTCACCAGCGTCCTCATCAAGGCCGCCAACCTTTCCCTCCCCGGCGAGGACCCGGTGCTGCGGGCGCTGGCGACGCTGGTGATGGCCAATATCCTGCAGACCATCATGCAGGGCGGCTGGCTCCTGGCGCGGGAGCCGGCGCAGGCCCGCGCGGTCTTCGCCACCTGGCGCACCAGCGCCCAGGTCGGCGCCCTTTCGGCCTGCGGCTCGGCCTGCTGGTTCACCGCCTTCGCCCTGGCCCCCGTGGCGCTGGTACGGGCCGTCGGCCAGGTGGAGATCCTGCTGACCCTGCTGTTCAGCCGCTTCTACCTGCGCGAACAGCCCAGCCGCACGGAAGTGCTCGGCGCGCTGACCGTGGTGCTCGGCGTGGTGCTCGTGCTGGCCGGGCAATAACGGGCCGCCACGTCACCGCGCGGCGCCGGGGCACCCATGGCAGGGCCTCGCCCGTAGAGAGGCGAGCACCGGCCGGACCGGGCCGAGACCACGTTGCTCGATGCCCGCCCAGCCGGCGACACGTGACCGGCGCAGGTCACGCAGACGCTGCGGCACAAGGCCCAGGGCCCTGGTTGAGCCCGGGGCCGGAGCGTCCCTCAGCCCTCGAAGAGCGCGGCGATCGCGGTCGGGTCCACGGCCTCGATCGTCGCCGGCTGCCAGCGCGGTGCGCCATCCTTGTCGACCAGCACGCTGCGGACGCCTTCCCGGAAATCCGGATGGTGGTTCACCACGCTGCGGGTGAGGGCGAGCTCCATCGCCAGGCACTCGTCGAGCGTGGCGCCGGCCCCTCGCCGCAACAATTCGAGCGAGACGCAGAGGCTGGTCGGCGACATCCGGCGCAGGATCTTCACCTGCTCCGCCGCCCAGTCCGTTCCCTCGGCCTCTAGCGCCGCCAGGATGGCAGGCATGCTGCTCTGCCCGAAGCAGCGGTCGATGGCGCCACGATGCGGCGCGAAGGAGGCCTCGGGCGGTGCCTCGGCGAAGCGCTCGACAACGGCGGCATCGCCGCCGAGCAGCGCCTCGCGCAGCGCCGGCAGCCTGGCTTTCGGCACGTAATGGCTGGCGAGGCCGGCCGCCACCGCATCGCCGCCCCGCAGCCTTGCGCCGGTGAGCGCCAGCCAGGTGCCGATGGCGCCCGGCAGCTTGGGCAGGACATAGCTGGTGCCGACATCGGGGAAGAGGGCGATGGCCGTCTCCGGCATGGCCAGCAGCGCCGCCTCGGTGACCACCACCGGCCGGCCATGCACCGAGACGCCGATGCCGCCCCCCATGCAGACCCCGTCGATCAGCGAGACCCAGGGCTTCTGCAGCGTGGCGATGCCGCGGTTGACCGCATATTCCTCGGCGAAGAAGGCTTCGATGGCCTTCGCATCACCGGCGATCGCCTGCTCGCGCACCCGTCGCACGTCACCACCGGCGCAGAAGGCCTTGCCGCCCGCGCCCTCGACGATGAAGAGCGCGACGGCCGGGTCCGCGCCCCAGGCATCGAGCGCCGACTGGAAGCCGCGGATCATGGCGAGGTCGAGCGCGTTCAGCGTCTTCGGCCGGTTCATCAGCAGGGTGCCGGCGGCGCCCTCGCGGCGGGCGATGATGGTGGGCTCGGATGCTGCGTCGCTCACGCGGGTTTCCTCAGGTTATGCGGGCGGAGGCTAGGCCGCCCGGTTTCCACCTGCAACCGGCCGCCGCCCCGATCGTTGGTCCCCCGATACCCCGAAACGGAGACCACCATGCCGGAAACCCGCAGCGACGCCGAGGCCAAGCGCAAGGTCTGGGAAATGATCAAGGACATCGACGTGACCATGATGGTCACGCAGGATGGCGAGGGCCGCTTCCGCGGTCGGCCGATGCGCGCGGTGAACAAGGAATTCGACGGCGTGCTCTGGTTCTTCGCCAGCGCCGGCAGCCCGGTGACCGGCGAGACCAGGGAAGATGGCCGCGTCCTCCTCGCCTTCTCCGATCCGAGCAGCCAGAACTACGTCTCGATCTACGGCATGGCCGAGGTGGTGAAGGACGTGTCGAAGCAGAAGGCGCTCTGGAGCGAGCCGCTGCGCGTCTGGTTCCCGGCCGGTGCCGAGGACCCGAAGATCGAGCTGATCCGCGTCGAATGCGAGGGCGCCGAATACTGGGACAGCCCGAGCAGCACGCTCGTCCATGCCTATGGCTACATCAAGGCCGTCACGACCGGCGAGCCGCCGCATCCCGGCGAGAACGACAAAGTGGACTTCACCAAGAAGGCCGGCTGAGACGCCTTGGCCGGGCGGCGAACCGCCCGGCCATGTTCCTACCGCGTCGGCGTCGGCGGGTTCGTGCTGTAGTCGTAGAACCCCTTGCCCGACTTGCGGCCGAGCCAGCCCGCCTCGACATATTTGGCGAGTAACGGGCAGGGCCGGTACTTCGGGTCGCCCAGCCCCTCGTGCAGCACCTTGAGCACGCTGTAGAGCGTGTCGAGGCCGACGAAGTCGCTGAGCTCCAGCGGCCCCATCGGATGGTTGGCGCCAAGCTTCATGCCGGCATCGATCGCCGCCACATCGCCAACGCCCTCCATCAGCGCGAAGATCGCCTCGTTCAGCATCGGGCAGAGGATTCGGTTGACGACGAAGGCCGGGTAGTCGGCTGCCGCGACAACGGTCTTGCCCATCCGCTCCGCGAGCGCCGTGACGGCGGCAACGGTCGCATCCTCGGTGGCGAGGCCGCGGATGACCTCCACCAGCTTCATCATCGGCACCGGGTTGAAGAAGTGCATGCCGACGAATCGGCCCGGCCGGTCCGTCGCGGCGCCGAGCCGGGTGATGGGGATGGAGGAGGTGTTGGAGGCAAGGATCGTGTCCGGCCGCAGGATCGGACAGACGGCGGCGAAGATCTTCTTCTTGATCTCCTCATTCTCGGTCGCTGCCTCGATGACGAGGTCGCAATCGGCGAAGGGCGCGTAGTCGGTGCCCGTGGAGATGCGCGCGAGCGCCTCCTCCTTGGCCCCGGCCGGAATGCCGCCCTTGGCCGCCTGGCGGTCGAGATTCTTGCCGATGGTCGCCAACGCCTTCTCGAGCGCCGCCGGGTTCACATCGACCAGCGCGACCGGGACGCCCGACAGCGCCGCGACATGCGCGATGCCGTTGCCCATCAATCCGGCGCCGATGACGCCAAGCTTCTTCACCTCTGCCATCACTTCCACCCCATAGAAAAAAGGCCGCCGGACGCTGAGCCAGCGTCGGCGGCCTTCCGTGGCACGGATGCCCTACTTCTTGGCCAGCTCGGCCTCGAATTCCGGCATCACCTTGAACAGGTCGCCGACCAGGCCGTAGTCGGCCACCGAGAAGATCGGCGCCTCCTCGTCCTTGTTGATGGCGACGATGACCTTGCTGTCCTTCATGCCGGCCAGGTGCTGGATGGCGCCCGAGATGCCGACGGCGATGTAGAGCTCGGGTGCCACGATCTTGCCGGTCTGGCCGACCTGGTGGTCATTCGGCGCGTAGCCGGCATCGACTGCGGCGCGCGAGGCACCGACGGCGGCGCCGAGCTTGTCGGCCACGCTTTCGATGATGTGGAAGTTCTCGGACGAGCCCATGGCCCGGCCACCGGAGATGACGATCTTCGCCGCCGTCAGCTCCGGCCGCTCGGACTTGACGATCTCGGCGCCGAGGAAGCTGGAAAGGCCCGGATCCTCGCCCTTCGGCGCGGCCTCGACGGCGGCGCTGCCGCCCTCGGCGGCGGCCGGGTCGAAACTCGCGGCGCGGACGGTGATGACCTTCTTGGGGTCGGCCGACTTCACCGTCGCCAGCGCGTTGCCGGCATAGATCGGGCGGACGAAGGTATCGGCATCGACCACGCCGGCGATGTCGGAGATCACCTGCACGTCGAGCAGCGCGGCGACCCGCGGCATGACGTTCTTGCCGGCGGCCGAGGCCGGGGCCAGCAGGTGCGAATATTCTGACGCCATCGAGACCAGCAGGGCCGCCAGCGGCTCCGCAAGGCCATTGGTGTAGAGCGCGTCCTCGGTGTGGAGGACCTTCGCCACGCCGGCGACCTTGGTGGCGCTCTCCGCCGCGGCGCGGGGGCCCAGCACCAGCACCGTCACATCGCCGAGCTTGCTCGCAGCGGCGACCGCGCTGCGCGTCGGCTGCGTCACCGCCGACCCGTCATGGTCGGCCAGAACCAGGACTGCCATGGTCAGATCACCTTCGCTTCGTTGCGCAGCTTCTCGACAAGTTCCTGCACCGAGCCGACCTTCTTGCCGGCCTGGCGCTTCGGCGGCTCCTCCACCTTCAGCACGGTCAGGCGCGGGGAGACATCGACGCCGAGATCGGCCGGCTTCAGCGTCTCGATCGGCTTCTTGCGCGCCTTCATGATGTTGGGGAGCGAGGCGTAGCGCGGCTCGTTCAGGCGAAGGTCAGTCGTCACGATGGCCGGCAGCTTGAGCTGCAGGCGCTCGAGGCCGCCATCGACCTCGCGCGTCACCTTGATGCCGCCATCGGCCGGCTCGACCTTCGAGGCATAGGTGCCCTGTGGCCAGCCGAGCAGCGCCGCCAGCATCTGGCCGGTGGCGTTCATGTCGTCATCGATCGCCTGCTTGCCGAGGATGACGAGGTCCGGGCTCTCCTTGGCGATGACGGCCTTGAGCAGCTTCGCCACGGCCAGCGGCTCGAGGATGCCGTCATGCTCGATCAGGATACCGCGATCGGCGCCCATGGCGAGGGCGGTACGGATCTGTTCCTGGCAGGCCGTAGGCCCGGCGGAGACGGCAATGATCTCGGTCGCCGCGCCTTTCTCCTTCAGGCGCACGGCTTCCTCGACCGCGATCTCGTCGAAGGGGTTCATCGACATCTTGACGTTCGCGGTTTCGACGCCGGTGCCGTCCGCCTTCACGCGGACCTTCACATTGTAATCGACGACCCGCTTGACGGGGACGAGGAGCTTCATCGCCTCTGCCGTTTCCTGCGTGCTGTTGATGTTTCCCCCGGCGCCCCGTGCGGGCACCGAAGCCGATCCCGGCGGCGTGGCACGGACCTGCCCCGGGACCGATCCCATCGGGGGCCACGCCCCCGCAAAATCCGCGGCAAAATAGGTCGCCCCGGAGGCCTCTGTCAAAGCGGCTACCGTGTGGCCGCAGCCCGCCTAGCCGCGTGAGATCGCCAGCAGCAGGGCGAACAACAGAAGCGTGATGCCCTGCAGCACCACGCGCCAGCGCATCAGCAGGTTCGACCGTTCCCCCGTGCCGTCACCTTTGGCGAGACCCAGCATGCCGGCGAAGAGAGTGCCGAGCGTCGCCAGCATGCCGATGGCGACCAGAATGGTCAGAATCGTCTTCATCGCCCCCAGTTAGATGTTTTACGCCGGGTTACAATCCTGCGCTGAATGCTTGACCGGAGATGGCCGATGAGGTTGCTGCCCAACCCATGAGCTTGTTCCGCATCCTCTCAGCATTGTTGCTCCTGCTCGCGAGCCCGGCCTTCGCCCAGGGTAATGCCCAGCCGGGCCAGTCAACGCGCCAGGCACCAGCAAAGCCGGCGACCAGCCTTACGACCGACGATATCGACCGGCTGACCTCCCTGCTGCAGGACGAGGCCAGGCGGGCGGAGTTCCTCCGCACGCTGGAGGCGCTGGCGGCAGCCAGCCGGGCCCAGGCGGGCACCGCCGGAGAAGGCTCCCTCCCGCCGGCGCATGCGACGGCTCCTGTCCAGCCGGCGGCCCAACCTGCCACGACGCCCGCGGCAGCCCCGGCAGCGGCCGAGGGGGCCGAGGCCAGCCCGCCGGAGCCGGCCAAGCCGGCCGCGCCTGCCCCGGCGCCCGCGGCACCCTCGGGCGCCGCCCCCGGCGGCGCGGCTCCGGCCCAGGCCGCGCCGGCCGAGCCGCTGATCGCCCCCAACACCGTCGGAGCCCAGCTCCTCTCCGGCCTGTCCGGCCGGATCGGCATCTTCGCCGACAACCTGCTCGCCGTGGTGCAGTCCATGGCCGACCTTCCCGCGCTGTGGGACGCGGCCGGGCAGCTGGCCAAGGATCCGGTGGCGCAGACGCGGCTGCTGGACGCCGCCTGGAAGCTGCTCCTGCTGATCGGCCTCGGCCTGGCGGCGGAGGCGGCGCTCGCCCGTGCCCTCGGGCGGATGCGGCGCTGGCTGGATGCCGTGGCACCCGCCGCGCATGAACGCTGGACCTGGCTGAAGCGCCTGCCGCTGCTGCTGCTGCGCCTGCTGCTCGACCTGCTGCCCATCGCGGCTTTCGGCCTCACGGTCTATGGCCTGTTCGGACTGGTGCAGCCGCTGCCGACCACGCGGCTGGTTGGGCTGATGATCGCACAGGTCTATATGGGCGCGCGGGCCGCCTTCGCCCTGGCACGGGCGCTGCTCTCGCCGGCCTCCAACCATCTGCGGCTGATCCCCTGCTCGGATGCGGCGGCCGCGGCCAGCATCGGCTGGCTCCGGCGGCTGATGCTGGTGGGGGTCGGCGGCTATGCGCTGGCGGAGGCAGGGCTGTTCCTCGGCCTGCCCTGGGCGGCCTATGACGCGATCATCAACGTCACGCTGCTGGTCAGCTCCCTGCTGCTGGTGCGGCTGGTGCTGCAGCAGCGGGAGGCGGTGGCCTCGGTGCTGCGGGCGAAGCCGCTCAAGCCTGACGAGACGCCGGACCGCACCCGGATCATGCTGCGTGGCATGCGCGACCGCCTGGCCGAGACCTGGCATGTCATGGTCATCCTCTGGCTGGTGGCCGGCTGGGCGGTCTGGGCACTGGCTCTGGAGAACGGCTTCCAGCGGCTGCTCTGGGGCACCGTGATGACCCTGCTGATCATCGGCGTGGCCAAGGCGCTGGACGAGGGCTTCATCCGCCTGACCGACAAGCTGCTCGACCCGGCGCATGACCTCGCCAAGCGCTGGCCCGGCCTGCCGGCCCGGGCGGCGACCTATGTGCCGCCGCTCCGGGTCGCCATCTCGGTGCTGATCGGCGCCGGCGCGATCGTGCTGCTGCTGCAGACCTGGGGTCTCGGGGCACTCGCCTGGTTCGCCGAGGGGACGCTCGGCAACCGGCTGGTGCAGACCTTGTTCAACATCCTCTGCACGCTGCTGCTGGCGCTGGTGGTCTGGGAGGTGACGAACTCCTCCATCCAGCGCCGGCTGACGCGACTGGCCCGCGACAGCCATGCGGCCCGCAGTGCCCGGGTGCGGACATTGCTGCCGATGCTGCGCACCATACTGGGCGTCTTCATCCTCGTCTTCGTCGTGCTGAACGCGCTCTCCCAGCTCGGCCTCAACGTGGCGCCGCTGCTGGCTGGTGCCGGCGTCGTCGGCCTGGCCATCGGCTTCGGCTCGCAGACCCTGGTGAAGGACGTCATCACCGGCGTCTTCCTGCTGCTCGAGGATGCGGTCGCGGTCGGCGACGCGGTGAATGTCGGCGGCAAGGGCGGCGTGGTGGAGCATCTCTCCATCCGCTCCATTAAGCTGCGGGATGGGGACGGGTCCATCCACATCGTTCCCTTCTCGAACGTGACGACGGTGACCAACAGCACCCGCGACTTCGCCTTCGCCATGGTCGACATCCTCGTCGCCTACGATACCGATACGGATGCGGCGGGGGCGGTGATCAAGGAGATCGTCGCCGAAATGCGGGGCGAGGCGCGGTTCAAGACGGCGATCCGCGACGAGTTCGACTTCTGGGGCGTCGACAGCCTCGGCCAGGTGGGCGTGCAGATCCGTGGCCGCGTCCGCACCGAGCCGACCCAGCGCTGGCCGGTGCAGCGGGAGCTGATGCGGCGGGTGAAGCGGCGCTTCTACGAGCTGGGTATCAACATCCCGCACCAGCCACTCGCGCCGCTGGCACGCTCGGCCAAGCCGCCGGAGGAGGAGGACGCGGAGGCACCGCCGGCACCGGCACGGAAAGGCGAGGCCAAGGCAGCCGAATAGGGCGCGATCGCCGACGGCCGCAGCGACGGAGGCCCGATCCTGCGGCCGGACGATAAAGGACATGGCCGTCCTTGACCTTCCCATGATGGGAATCCCCATCTGCCTGGTCCGACACGCAATGGAGGACCGTGATGCGCCCCTTACCGAAGATGCTGGCTGCCCTGGGCCTACTGGCTCCCTTGGGTCTGCTGGCCGCCCTCCCCGCCCGCGCGGCCATTGAGGAAGGCTATGTGCCCGGCGGCGCGCCGGTGCTCTCCACCTGGTACGGACGGGCTGATGAGGCCGCCCGGCAGGCGGATCGGGACTATATCCGTGGCATGCGGCCGCACCATGCCGGCGCGCTGACCATGGCGCGGGATTATCTCGCCGACCCCGAGGCGCGGAGCCCGGCGCTGCGCCGGCTCGCGGAAGCCATCATCCGCAACCAGAGCTTCGAGATCGGGCTGCTCGACGATGTGGCGCGTAATCTCGACCAGCCACCGCTGGTGCTGGGGGTGGGAGCCTTCCGCATGGCCCTGCAGCCGATGGCGACCGAGGGTGTGGCGCAGCGGCAAGGCTTCATGCGCTCGCCCATCCCGGGCGTGCTCGACGCGGCCGGGCCGGTGACGGCGCGGGACGTGCAGTTCGCCAAGGGGATGACGATCCACCACCAGGCGGCACTCGACATGGCGCGGGCCTACCAAACCAATCCGGCGGCACGGAACGGCTTCCTCGCCCTGATGAATGTCGACATCGTCACCGACCAAAGCCAGGAGATCGCCCTGATGCGGACGGTCACCGCCGCCTATCGGGGCGATGCCGCGGCGGTGCAGGTGGACCCCAGCATGATCCATGGCATGGAGGGCATGCACGGCATGGCAGTGCCGGCGGAGGCGAAGCGGGAGAAGATGAAGCCGGGGGCAGCGGCGCCGCACGCGCATCACCATCACTGAAGCGCGCGGATTCCCCAGAGCACGCCGACGCCGACCAGGATCGAGAGCACCATCCGTCCCAGCCGGGCCTGGACCAGCAGTGCCGCGCCGCCCGCGACCCAGGCCGGCCATCCCTCCCGCGCCAGGGCCGGGGCAAGGAAGGCGACGAATATCGCCCCCGGCAGGTGCTGCAGCATCGCCTGCACGAAGGGCGGCGGGCGGGTGACGCGGAGGATGGCATAGCCGCCGGCGCGGCAAAGGAAGGTCGCCAGCACCATCCCCAGGATGGCGGCCAGCACGTCCCAGCGGAGGCTCATCGCCGCCGCATGTCCCGTACGGCCCCGGCCGCGGCGCCGCCCAGCGCCCCCGCCAGCACCGGCCAGGGCTGGCCGAGCCCCAGCCCATGGGCCGCGAGGGCCAGCACCCCGGCAACGCCCCAGGGCAGCAGGTCCGACCGGCCGCGCCAGAGCGGCACCAGGATCGACATCAACGCGGCGACCGAGGCGAAGAAGACCGGATGCCCGGCCGGCAGCCGCAGCGAGGCGCCGAAGACCTGGCCAATGGTGCAGGTCGCCATCCAGCAAACCCACATGGCGAGGCTGGCGCCGAGCAGGAAGGCGGCATCGCGCCGCCCGGCCCGCATCTCGGCGACCGTCAGGGCGAAGGAATTGTCCACCAGCACGGCGAGCGTGCCCCAGAGGCGCAGCCCCTGCAGCCTGTCCAGCACCGGCGCCAGCGCCGCCCCCATCGGTGCCATGCGGAGGTTGATGACCAGCGCCGCGAGCGTGGCGGCCAGGATGGGCGCCGGGTCGGTCCAGAGCTCGAGGGCAACCAGCTGGGCGGTGCCGGCATAGACGAGGCCGCTCATGAGCAGGGTCTCGAGCAGGGAGAGCCCCTTCGCCTCCGCCGCCATGCCGACGACGAGGCCGAAAGGGGCGAGGCCGAGGGTGAGGGCGAGCCCGGCCATCGCACCACGGCGGAAGCCCTCGCGGGTGAAGGAGGCGGGCCGTTCGGCGGGTTGTGGCTGCAGGGCGGGGCCTCCTCCTCGGGCGGGCGGTATGCCACCGTATCGGGATCAGCCCAAGGGGCCACCGATCGGGCGCGCGGGTACGCCGCCGACGCGGGCACCATCGGCCAGATCCTCGACCACCGCGGCGCCGGTGCCGATCACCGCATCGGCGCCGACCGCCACATAGGGCCGGCAGGCGGCGCCGGCGCCGACCAATGTCCGGGCGCCGATGCGGACACCACCCGCGAGGACCGCGCCGGGGCCGATATGGGCCGCCTCGCCCACCACCGTGTCGTGCTCCAGGATGGCGCCGGTATTGACGATGGCGAGCCGCCCGACCGTGGCGAGCGCGCCGAGCACCGCGCGCGGCAGCACCACGGTGCCGGGACCGATGCTCGCACTGCGGGCCCGGATGGCGGAAGGATGAACCAGGGCGGGCAGGCTGAAGCCCAGCGCCTCCAGCCGGGCAGCGGCGGCGAGGCGGGCGGCGGGATCGCCGATCGCCACGCAGGCCAGCCGGATGCCACTGGCGAGCAGGCCGGGCAGGACGGCTTCATCGCCAAGGATCGGCAGGCCGAGCATGGCATGGGCGCGCGGCGCGGCATCGATGAGGCCAACCGGCTCCATCTCGGGAAGGTCGCGGGCCAGCTCGATCAGCGCCCTGCCATGGCCGCCGGCGCCGAGGATCACCAGCCTCTCCCCCATGCTCCCGTCCCCCTATCCCCTGCCGCGGCAGTCTCCCACCGGTGGAGGCGGCGCTCCAGGCGAACCGGAGCGGGGCGGGCCGCGTTGGCCGGACATGACCCAGAACAGCCAGAAATCCGACGACACCACCCCGGATGCCGAGCGTGCGAGCGGCACGATCGATCGACCTATCGGCACCGGCGACATCCAACAGGGCGACCTGGCCGAGCGGGCCGCCGATCTGGGCGGGCCGATCGACGTCTTCCCGACCCGGCGCGACCGCCCCGGCCTCGAGCCGCAACGCGCGACCGACGATCCGACGGAACCCCCGAAGGGATAGCCGCGACAGCGGATGGGAAGGATCAGCGCCCGAAAGGTGGTACCTGAGGCCGGACTTGAACCGGCGACCCCGGCATTATGAGTGCCGTGCTCTAACCAGCTGAGCTACCCAGGCGCGGCGCGCGGTATGCCGCGTTTTGCCGGCGGGCGCAAGGCCGGCGATGGCCCGGACGGGCTCGTTCCGTCCAGCGCAGGCGTCACGGGGCCGCCGGCGACGAGGCCCGGCCGGCCTCCGCCGCAGCCTTGGCCGGACCGAAGCGATCCGCCAGCCAGAAGACAGCCGGGTTGAGCGCGATGGTCAGCAAAGCCACGGCCAGCACCAGGTCCCGCCCGGCCGATGGCATGATCTTCTCCGCCACGCCGATCCCGGCCAGGATAAAGCTGAATTCGCCGATCTGCGCGAGCGAGGCGGCGATCACCAGCGCCTCGCCGTGGCTCATGCCGCGCAACCGGGCAATGGCCCAGGCCGCAACCGATTTGCCCCCCATCACCACCAGCGCCGCGGCGGCAACGGCCAGGGGCTCCCGCAGCAGGATGCCAGGGTCGAACAGCATCCCGACCGAGACGAAGAACAGCACCGCGAAGGCGTCGCGCAGCGGCAGCGTCTGCTCGGCCGCCTTCTGGCTCAGCGCCGACTGGCCCAGCACCAGCCCGGAAAGGAAGGCGCCGAGCGCGAAGGAGACGCCGAAGGCGACATAGGCGATGTAGGCGACGCCGAGAGCCGCGACCAAGGCCGCCAGCGAGAAGAGCTCGCGCGAGCGCAGCCCGCCCACCAGGGACAGCGCCCAGGGCAGCACCCGGCTGCCCACCACCAGCATCAATGCGACGAAGATCGCGACCTTGCCGAGCGTGATCAGCAGCGAGAGCAGGATCGCCTGGTTGCCGACGCCCATGCCGGTCAGCATGCCAGCCGGCGCCCGGCCATCGAGCAGGGCGGCGCCAACCGGCACCAGCACCAGGGCGACGACCATCGCCAGATCCTCGACCACCAGCCAGCCCACTGCGATCTTGCCGGCGGTGCTCGTCATCGCCCCACGCTCCTGCAGGGCACGCAGCAGCACCACCGTGCTGGCGACCGAGAGGCAGATGCCGAAGACGAGGCCCTGCCCGTCCGTCCAGCCCCAGAGCCGCGCCAACCCCCAGCCGAGGCAGGTGGCGACGCCCATCTGCACCAGTGCCCCGGGCACCGCGACGCCGCGTGCCTCGGCCAGCTCCTTCGGCGAGAAATGCAGGCCCACACCGAACATCAGCAGGATGATGCCGATCTCCGACAGCTCCCCGGCCAGGGCCAGGTCGCCGACGAAGCCCGGCGTATGCGGCCCGATGAGGATTCCGGCCAGCAGATAGCCGGCAAGTGGCGGCAGGCGGAGCTTGCGGGCCAGCACCCCGAGCAGCAGGGCAGCCCCGAGTGCTGCGGCAAGCGTCGTGATGAGGGGGATATGGTGCGGCATGCATCCTATCTGCCAGCGGCGGGCGCCGAGGCCAACGCCAGCTGGCGGTGAGACTTGTACCGAATCGTCTCGGGAAGGCTACAGGGCCGCCTGCAGGATGCGCTCCGACCGGCTCGGCTCGTCGAACCAGCGGCGCAGCTCGGTGGCGGATTCGGGCGGGCCGAAGAAATAGCCCTGGGCTTCCGTGCAGCCGGCCTCGCGCACGCGGCGGAGCTGCTCGGCGGTCTCCACCCCCTCGGCCGTCGTCGCCATGCCGAGCTGGTTGGCCAGATGCGCGACGGAGTTGACGATGGCGACGCAGTCCGGCCGTGTCGCCATCTCGCGCACGAAGGCCTGGTCGATCTTGATCTTGTCGAAGGGGAAGCTGAGCAGGTAGCTCAGGGAGGAATAGCGCGTGCCGAAATCGTCGAGCGAGGTGCGGATGCCGGTGCTGCGGAAGGCCTGCAGCACCTCGGCCACGCCACCATCGGCCTGGAGCAGGGCGCTCTCGGTGATCTCGAGCTCCAGCCGCTGCGGTGCCAGGCCGGATTCGCGCAGCACATGCAGCATGCTGGAGGCGATGTCGGCGGCACGGAATTGCAGCGGCGAGAGGTTGACCGCCACCTTGAGCGGGGCAGGCCAAGTCGCGGCTTCCCGCGTCGCCTGCTCCAGCACCCAGCGGCCGACCGTCTCGATCAGGCCGATTTCCTCCATGATGGGGATGAACTCGGCCGGCGAGACCCGGCCCCTCACCGGATGGCGCCAGCGCAGCAGCGCCTCGAAACCGGCGAGGCGGTTGGTCTGCAACCCGAAGATGGGCTGGTAGACGACCTCGAGCTGGTTGAGCGGCAGTGCCTCCCTGAGATCGGCCTCCATCGCCAGCCGGGCCTGGAGCTCGGCCGCCATGCTGCTCTCGAAGAAGCGCCAGGTACGGCGGCCCTCGGCCTTGGCGCGGTAGAGCGCCAGGTCGACATTCTTCAGCATCTGGTCGGCCGCCGCTGCGCCATCGCCGACGAGTCCCTCGGCGAGGGCGATGCCAATGCTGAGGCCGACCTGGGCGCGATAGCCGAGCAACTCATAGGGGGCGCAAACCACGTCGACCAGACGCTGGGCGAGCCCGGCCGCATCCCCTGGCTGGTGGCCATAGGCCTGGAGGATGGCGAATTCGTCGCCGCCCAGGCGGGCGACCAGGTCGCCCTCGCGCACACAGCCGCGCAGCCGCCGCGCGACGTCCCGCAGCAATGCATCGCCCACCGGATGGCCGAGCGTATCGTTGACGTTCTTGAAATGGTCGAGATCGAGGAAGAGCAGCGCCAGCCCGCCTTCCCGCCGGCGCCCGACCGCCAGCGCCTCCTCCATCCGCTCGCGGAAGAGCAGGCGGTTGGGCAGGCCGGTCAGCTCGTCATGATGCGCCATGTAGCTGATGCGGGCCTCGACGCGCCGGCGCTCGGTGATGTCCTCATAGGTGGCGACCCAGCCGCCATCGGCCATGGGCTGATGGGAGACAGCGATGGCGCGGCCCTCCCCCCCTTCGCGCCAGAAGGTCCCTGGCCTTCCCTCGGCCAGCAGCGCGTCCTGCGCCTGGCGGAGCGCGTCGAGCAGTTCCGGCTCGATCCGGCCGGCGGCCTGGATGGCCCGGTGCAGGGCGTGCAGCGAGGTGCCGGCGATGGCATCCGCATCCTCGAGGCCAAAGAGCTCGAGGAAGCGGCGATTGCAGACGATCAGCCGGCGCTCGGCCCCAAACATGCACAGCGCCTGGGACATGTTGTTGAGCGCCGCGTCGAACCGGGCGTTCTGCACGTTGAGCTCGGCATCGCGCAGGCGCAGGGCGCGGTATTGCTGCTGTACCTCGCCCATCGCCTCCTGCGCCTGCTCCTTGGCGATGGCGAGCTGGCGGCCGGTGCGCGTCAGGTCCTGGACCAGCGCATTCACCTCGGCATGGGCGTTGCGGATCAGCCGGTTATGCGCCATCAGCGTGGCAATCAACCCGCCGCAGCAGAGCAGCAGGGCGACCAGCACGCCGGTGAAGGTCCAGTACAGCCGGCCGAGTTGCTGGATGTCGCCAGAGATAAGGTCGTTGCCATGGGTATAGGCGACGGCGCCGAGCCGGGTGAGGCGGGGATTCAGCTCGGTGAAGGAATCCAGCATGCGGTCGGCGATGCCGGGCTGGTCGAGCCGCTCGGCAAGCGGCTGGGCTGCGGCCACGGCGCGGCGGAGCTGGGCGACCGTCGCCTGGCGCTCGGGGTCCTCGCGGATGAAATACGCCACGTCGCCGCTGCCGAAGAGTTGCGCCCGGTTGGCAACGATGTCGAGCCAAAGCTGGACGGTCTCGAGATTCTCCTCCTCCGGCCGGATCCGGTAGGTGGCGATGGCGGCCTGCAGCCGCACCACCTCCAGCACACCCTGGCTGACCAGCCAGGTGACGTTGTAGCGGGAGATGGATGTGAGCGATTGCTGCCGCTGGCTGATGAGCACCGAGACATAGGCCGCAGCGGCCGCCAGGAAGGCGATGACGATGAGGAAGCCGAAGCGCTGCGAGCGCGGCAAGCCAGCCGGCGACACCACCCGTGGCTGAGGCTCAGGCGGGTCCGGCTGCGGCATCGGCTAATGGACGACCAGGCGCGCCAGCTGCCAGGCGGAGCGGCCATAGTAGCGGGGGGACTTCAGCGCCGGGTCCGAGTCATAGGGGTAGACGATGAAGAGCGGCCCCTTGTCCCGCACGGTGAGGTAGTGGCCGTCGCGCTTCAGCGCCAGCAGCACGTCGTAGCGGGCGAAGTCCGCGATCGGGATTTCGGTCGAATAGTCATTGAGGGCGATAGCCCGCACCGACTCGCCCTGGGCGCCGATCCGCTGCAGCAGCCTGGCCATCGGCACGCCCTCGAAGGTGACCGGGCCGTCATACCAGGGTGTCGCGGTGGTGAAGGAGGTCATGCCGATCTCCTCCAGCATCGCGCGGTCGAAACGGGCGGCATCGCCGTCATTGGTCACGCCGATCCGGCCCGAGACCGACAGGATGACCCGTCCGGATGGCGCAGGCAGAGGCGGCGCGGGCTGCGCCGAAGGGGAGGCAGGCTGGGCCGAAGCACCGCTGAAGGCCAGGGGCGAAAGGCTGAGCCCCAGCATCAGTCGGCGTCGCTCGATCTGCTGCATCCTTCGACCTGCCCTCTTGGCTGCGATCATGGCCGCCAGTCCCCAGACTTCGACCAGCCCCACCGCCTGACCAACCGGTTCAATCCGGATGCCGAGCCGGTGGGACCCAAACCATATAAACGAGAAAGGGGAGGCTTTGCAGCGTCGTATTTTACGATATCGACAAGGATCGCAACCCGAGCTCAACCAGCGAGCACGAGGCGGCAACCAAGCCCCTCGGGTCGGCTGATCTGCACCTCGGTGACGTCGTACCGCTCCTTGCGCAATTCCCGCGCGAACCAGCGCGCCAGCTCCTCCATCGTGGGCGTCTCCAGCACGTCGTTGAGGCAACGGTGGTCGACGCCGCGGCGGATGCGCAGCAATTCGTCGCGGAAGGTCTCGGCGTTGAGGAAGCCGTCCTCCGCCTCCCGTATCGAGACCCGAACGATATAGGTATGGCCATGCATATCGTAGTCGGCAAAGCGATGCGCGGCCGAAACGGTACATTCTGCCCATATCGTCATCATGGGAAGGGGCTCTCCCCCACGGCTGGGCCTCGGCTCCTGCCGGGCGAGGTCCAGGGGGGTTCCAGTCGCGGATGACAGAGTGTCATGACCCGCGATTAATGTAGCATCAAGTTTTGCCATTTCTCTCACGAGTTGTGAAACGCGGGACAGTTTCGCCTAAAAACTGCGAGATGTTAACCCATAGGTTGCTCTCGAGCAAAGCTTTCCCGTTCCAGTGCCGTGACATCATCGTGCCGGCCCGCCAACAAGCTCGCCTCCCCGTACCAGCGCATGGATGTAGCCGAGCTTGGCGATGGCCGGGGCCGAGAGCACGAAGGGATAGAGGTCCGGCGCCCCCATGCAGCGGTTCAGGCTGTTCGCTGCATAGGTCAGGGGCAGCCAGGCCTCGATCAACTCCTCGATCGTTACCGCTCCATAAGGGTCGAAGTCGATCTTAGCCGCCAGCACCTCGGCCGTTTGCTCAGCCTGGGGCAGCCGCGGGCGGAGGCGGAGACCGAATGCGGCGGCCATCTCCAGCGTGTCGACGATATGCAGGTAATGCGCCCAGGTCTCGGCGAAATCCTCCCAGGGGTGGGCGGTGGCATAGGCGCTGACATAGGCATCCTGCCAATCCGGCGGGGCGCCATTGGCATAATGCGCCTGCAGCGCCTGGCCATAATCCTGGCTGTCATCGCCAAAGACGGCACGGCAATCCTCGAGCCGCCCCGCATCGCGCACCAGCAGGTCCCAGTAGTGGTGCCCGGTCTCGTGCCGGACATGGCCCAGCAGGGTGCGGTAGGGCTCGCCCATGGCAGTGCGACGGCGCTCGCGCTCGGCATCGTCGGCCTCGGAGAGGGCGAGGGTGATGATGCCCTCGTCATGCCCGGTGAGCACCTTGGGCCCGTCCGGCGGATCGGCCAGCACGTCGAAGACGAGGCCATGCTGCGGGTCGTCCACCCGGTTGGCGAGCGGCAGGCCCAGCCGGCTCAACGTATAGAACAGCCGGTGCAGCGCGCTCTGCCAGCGTTGCCAGGCGAACAGGTTCATGGGCTCGGTGAGGTCGGGAACGGTGCGGTTGTGCCGGCAGGTGGCGCAGAAGACCTCCTCCGAATCTGCCTGCACCAGCCAGTTGCAGGCCTCGTACTGCGCATTGGCGCAGAGCCGCATCCGGGAATTGGGCATGGCAAGCGGACGCCAGAGCTGGGTGCCCTCCGCACTCGTCTCGAGCGGTTCCAGGGCGGAGAGGTCCATATTATCCGAGAGGAAGCCCAGCGTATGGCCGGAGCGCTCGCAGCGGATGTTCTCGAAATACAGAACCTGGGCGCAGGCCTGGCAATGGAAGAGCTTCATGGGGGGACCTTGTCGCAGAACCGGAGCGGCGCCGGCCGCACGGCGCGGGCAGGACGCGCCGAAGGCCCAATGGTTCCGCCCCGTTCAGCCCGCCGCCTCCACTGCCAGCGGCTCGAGGTCCACGCCGATCGTCAGGCCATGCGCCCCGCCGCCCAGCACCACGCCACTGACCGGGCTGACATCGGCATAGTCGCGCCCCCAGCCCACCACGAGGTGTTCGTCCCGCACCACCGCGTTGTTGGTCGGATCGAGATCCACCCAGCCATGCTCCGGTCCCAGCCAGCATCCCACCCAGGCATGCGACTGGTCGGCGCCGCGCCGCCGCGGCTGGCCAGGGGGAGTCAGGGTGCGGATATAGCCGGAGACATAGCGTGCCGGTAGGCCGAGCGCCCGCAGCGCGCTGATCATCACATGCGAGAAGTCCTGACAGACGCCCTGGCGCCGCTTCAGCACCTCGGCCACCGGCGTCGCCAGGCTGGTGGCGCCGGGGCGATAGGCGAATTCGCGGCGGATGCGGGTGTTCAGCTCCAGCAGCCCCTCCAGCACCGGGCGGCCTCTCGGAAAGCTTTCGGCGGCATAGGCGCCGGCCGCGGCTTCGATCGGCACCATCGGGCTGTCGAAGGTGAATTCGGCCGCCTGCCAGGCGGCAGGGCCGCCGGCCCGGGCGCAGGCGGCCACCCGCTCCCAGGGCAGGGTCGCGGCGGCCGGCGGCGGGGCGGGGAAGCCGACCTCGACCACCGCCTCCCCCACCACCTCGAAAGTCGCATGCGGCTGGTCGAGGAAGAGCCAGGTGACGTGGTTGCCGAAATGGTCGAGCGCGTCACGCCGGCGGGAGGCAGCGGGCACCGCGGTGATCCCCGCCGAGAGCACGCGCTGTCCGGGCAGGTCGCGCGGCCTCAGATGCAGCAGATGCGCGGCGAGGTCCACGGTGCTGCCATAGTCGTAGCGCGTGCTGTGACGGACGCTGTAGATCACGCGGCGCCGCGCAGCCGACCGCCCGGGGCCGCAGGGCCGAGGCTGTGCGCCGCCGGCAGCAGGGTGAAGTAGCGGCGGGCGATGCGGTTCGAGAGGGCCGCGACGGCGCCCTCCATCGCGCGCAGCCGCGGCGGAAGGCCCAGCGCCACCTCCGCCTGCGCCGCTGCAGTCGCGACATCCCGCACCATGGCCCTCGCATCCTTTAGCAATTGCCCGGCAGCGAGGCCGAGAGGGGACTCGGCATCGCCATCCAGTTCCACCAGCATGTCGCGGGCGGCGGCCAGCTGGAAGGCCAGGCCGCGCGGATTCCCCTCATCGGCGAGCACGAGATCGAGCACCGGCCCGGCCTGCAGGGCAGTCAGGTAGCGGCTGCGATAGGTGATCACCGAATCCCGCAGCTCCAACGCCAGCCGCAGCCCGGGTTCCAGCCGGGCCGGCTGGGCCGCGGCGCCGGGCTGGTCGAGGGCGCGGGCGATCTCGGCGGCGATCGCCTGGGCGCGCTCCACCCGGCGGCCGAGATCGAGGAAGAGCCGGCCGCCGCCGCGCACCATGTTCTCGGCGGCGAGGCCGGCGACGGTCGCGGCGAAGGAAAGGATGGCGTTGCTCGCCTCCTCCAGCCGCTCGAGGCCGAGCGTCTCCTCCCGCGCCTGCGGCACCGGGCGGATCTGGGCAGCGAGTTGGCGGAGGCCCTGATGCAGCGCGAGCTGCATCTCGCCGGTCAGCCGGTCGCGCAGCAGCTCGGCCAGGTGCGAGACGCGGCCGAGCTGGGCAGCGACCGGCCCGCCCTCGCACATGGCCCGCAGCAGGGCGCGGGTCAGCGCCCGGGCACCCAGCCCATGCGCCCCGGCCTTGGCGGTCTCGGCATCCAGCAGCTCGGCACGGACGAGGCAGGCGAAGAGGCTGCGGAGCTCGGCGAGCTCCCGCGGTGTCGGCGAGGCGCGGCTGAGCCGGCTGGCACCGGCGCGCAGCAGGCGGGCGGCGCTCTCCAGCCGCTCCAGGTAACGGCCGAGCCAGAAGAAATTGTCGGCGACGCGGCTCGGCAACTCGCCTGAGGTGCGGCGAATCGGCAGCGGCGCGAAGCCGCTGCCGCGCGGCCCCTGGATCGCCGCATCCTCCTCGGCCGGAATCCAGACATCCTTGGTGACGGTGGGGCCGGGCCGCGCCTCGTCCAGCACCCGGACGAGGCCACCCGGCAAGGCCCGCCAGCCCCGGCCGTCGAAGACGAGGAAGAGGCGCAGCATGACCGGGCGCGGCACCAGCCCTTCCGCCCCGACACAGGGAGCAACCGAGGGGGTGAGCACCTCGGAGAGGGCAAAGTCCTGCGGCGCGGCGGCGATGCGGGCGAGCAGCGCGGCGCGGGACTCGGGCTCCAGGCTGGACGGGCGGAGCGAATGGATGGTGCCGTCCACGGCCCGGCGCACCAGCCAGGCGTCGAGATCCGCCTCGGCCTCGGCGCGGGCCTCGGCCTCGCCGAGCCACAGAGTGCGGGCGCCCTTCAGCCGCAGCGCCTCCCCCAGCAGGCGCGGGGCAAGGCGGGGGAGGAAGGCGGCAAGGCCAGGCGCCTCGGCGCAGCCCGTGCCCGGGTCGTTGACGATCTTCACCGCGCCGCCGCGGGCGGCGTCGAGCAGGCCGGCGATGCCATGCGCCATGCTGGATTCAAGCTCCAGCGGGTCGATGGTGCGGCCGTCCTGCCGGCGCAGCAGGACATCCACGCGCTGCAGGCCGCGCAGGGTCTTCAGGTAGAGCACGCCGTCGCGTACCGTCAGGTCGCCGCCCTCGACCAGGGCGCAGGACAGTTCGCGCGAGAGGATCACCTGCTCGAACCAGAGCGGGCTGGCATGGCCGGTGGTCAGCAGGGCGACGCCGGGATTGCCGCCGGGCGCGCCGGGGGCCAGGTCCTGCAACGCGTCCTGCCAGATATCGAAGAAGGGGCCGAGCTGGCGCAGCTCCCGCGAGCGGAGGAATTCCGGCATGTGGCGGGAGAGGGCGCGGCGGTTCTCCAATACATGGGCGAGGCCGGTCGGGCTCGCCGTGCGGTCGGCGACGACGCGCCAGTCGCCATCCGGGGCGCGGACCAGGTCGGCGGCATAGAGATGCAGCAGCGGCCCGTCGCGCCGGCCTTCCGGCGCCCGGCAGGGGCGGAGGAAGGCCGGGTTGGCGTGGATGAGGGCGGGCGGCAGCGCCCCCTCGGCCAGGAGGCGCTGCGGGCCATAGACATCCTGCAGCACCGCCTCCAGCAGCGTGGCGCGCTGGGCGAGGCCGGCCTCCAGCGTGGCGAATTCAGCGGCCGGAAGGATCAGCGGCATCGGATCGCAGCGCCAGGAGGTGGCGGGGGTGCCATCCTGCGGGGCGAGGAGGCTGGTCACCCCCTCATCGGCGAAGAAGCGGTCGATGAGCAGGGCGCGCTCGGCCAGCACCCCCCGTCCGAGATCGGCCAGCGCCCCGAGCAGGGGGCGCCAATGGGGCCGGAAGCCGCCGGCGCCATCCACCATCTCATCCAGCGGGGCGCCGTCCGGCACCTAGCCGACCCGCCGCAGGTCGAGGCTACGCGGCGCCTCCTTCGCAGGCACGGCGGCAGGCGGTGCCATCGGGCCGGGGGTATGGCCGAAGGGCTGGAAGCGGGTGCGGCGGCGGGCCTCGGCCTCGTTCGCATTCACCGGCAGGGTGGCGTAGTTCCGCCCGCCGGGATGCGAGACATGGTGGGTGAGGCCGCCGAGGCTGCGCCCCGTCCAGCGGTCATAGAGGTCGAATACCAGCGGCCCCTGGGCGTGAATGGTCGGGTGCAGGGCCGAGGGCGGGTCCCAGGCCTTGAAGCGGATGCCCGCCACATACTCGCCCTGGGTCTCGGTCGGCACCAGCGGGACCTCGTATCCGTTGCAGGCGAGGGTATAGCGTTCCGCGACCCATCCCGCCACGCGGGCCTGCAGCCGCTCCGTGCTGCTGTCCACGTAGCGGGCAGTGCCGCCAGCGGCCGGCTCCTCGCCCAGCACATGCCAGGGCTCGAGGGCATGGCGCAGCTCGATGCTGGTGCCGCGCAGCGTCACCTCGCCGATGCGGGGGAAGCGGAACTCCAGGTGCGGGGCGAACCAGGCAGGGTCGAGCGGGAAGCCGAGGCCCTGCAGCTCCCCCAGCACGTCGCGGAAATCCTGCTCGACATAATGCGGCAGCATGAACTCGTCATGCAGCCGGGTGCCCCAGCGGATCAGCCGGCGCTCATAGGGTTGCTGCCAGAAGGCGGCGATGGCGCTCCGCATCAGCAGCATCTGCGCCGCCGACATCCGCGCATGGGGCGGCATCTCGAGCGCGCGGTACTCGACCAGGCCAAGCCGTCCGGAGCTGCTCTCCGGCGCGTACATCTTGTCGATGCAGAACTCGGTCCGGTGGGTGTTGCCGGTCATGTCGGCCAGCAGGTTGCGGAACAGGCGGTCGACCAGCCAGGGCGGCGTCTCCTTGCCCGGCTCGATCTTGCTGAAGGCCACCTCCAGCTCGGCGATGCTGTCCTGCCGCGCCTCATCGACGCGCGGATGCTGGCTGGTCGGACCGATGAAGAGGCCGCTGAACAGGTAGGAAAGGCTCGGATGGTTGTGCCAGAAGCCGAGCAGGCTCTTCAGCAGGTCGGGGCGGCGGAGGAATGGGCTGTCGGTGGGGGAGGCAGCGCCCATGACCACATGGTTGCCGCCGCCGGTTCCGACATGGCGCCCGTCGAGCATGAATTTCTCGGAGGCGAGGCCGAGCTGGCGCGCCTCCTCATAGAGCACCTCGGTGCGCCCGACATGCTCCGCCCAGGAGGCGCTGGGATGGATGTTCACCTCAATCACGCCCGGATCGGGGGTGATGGAGAAATGGTTCAGCCGCTCGTCATGGGGCGGGAGATAGCCTTCCAGCACAACCTTGCGCCCGGCCTCCCCGGCCGTCGCCTCGACGGCGGCGGTGAGGTCGAGCCAATCCTCGGCGGCGGCAAGGGGTGGGTAGAAGACGTGAATCTTGCCATCGCGCGCCTCGACGGTCAGCGCGGTGCGGACGAGGCCCGGCTCGCCGCGGCCGACCACCGGCAGGTCCTGCGGCACCGGGCGGAAGCCCTCGGCGCCGGCACCCATGGTGCTGCTGCCGCGCAGCCGCTCGAAGGCGCGGTGAGGCGGCAGTTCCTTCTTCGGCGCGAAGGGATCGACCCCGAACTCGCCCTCGATGCTGGCGGGGTCGGCCCAGGGCAGGCTTTCCAGCGGCAGGCGGAAGCCGATCGGGCTGTCGCCAGGAATGAGGAAGAGGGTGTTGTCGCGGAAGAACCAGCGGCCCGACTGCCAGCGGCGCTGGCCCTCCTCCATCACCCGGCGCAGCGGCAGCACGCTACCGACCGGGGCGGCGAGGCCCTGGCCGAAGACACGGGCGAGGCGGGCGCGCTCCAGCGGGTCGCGCAGCTTCGCATCCTCGGCGACGACATTGGCGGGGAGGCGCCGTTCCTTCCACAGATAGTAATGGATGTCCTCATGCGCCGGGTTGACCAGGGCCGGGTCCACCTGCAGCCGCTCGGCGAGGATTTCGGCGAAGCGCGCGGCATCCGCCGCGGTCGCCGTATCGGTATCGTCATCCGAGGCGAGGAGGGAGGCATCCTTCCAGACCGGCTCGCCATCGCGGCGCCAATGCGCGTGCAGCGCCCAGCGCGGCAACTGCTCGCCCGGATACTGCTTGCCCATGCCGTATTGCAGCGCGGCGCCCGGTGCCCAGAGCTCGGCGAGGCGGCGCAACAGGCGGCCGGCATAGCGGCGCTTGGTGGGGCCGAGCGCATCGGTGTTCCATTCCGGCGCGTCCATGTCATCGGCGGCGATGAAGGTGGGCTCGCCGCCCATGGTGAGGCGGATATTGCCGGCCTGAAGCGCGCGATCCACCCGCTCGCCCTGGGCGAGGATGTCCTGCCACTGCCGCTCGGTATAGGGCTTGGTCACGCGCGGCGTCTCGCGGACGCGGGTGACGGACATGGCGAAGTCGAATTCGGTCTCCGCCTTCTCGACCAGTCCGCTGATGGCCGCCGCCGAGGCAGGTTCCGGGCTGGCGGCGAGCGGGATATGCCCCTCCCCCGTCATCAGGCCGGAGGTGGCGTCGAGCCCGACCCAGCCGGCACCGGGGAGATAGACCTCGGCCCAGGCATGCAGGTCGGTGAAGTCGGAGGTCGGGCCCTCGGGGCCGGTGACCGGCTTCTGGTCGGCGACGAGCTGGATCAGGTAGCCGGAGACGAAGCGCGCGGCATAGCCCAGATGCCGCAGCGCCTGCACCAGCAGCCAGGCGCTGTCGCGGCAGGAGCCGTGGGCATTGCCGAGCGTCTCCTCCGGTGTCCAGACACCAGGCTCCATGCGCACCACATAGGCGGTGCGCTCCTGGATGCGGCGGTTCAGCCCGACCAGCATGTCGACGGTCGGCTGCTCGCCGCGGGGGATCTCGGCAAGGAAGGCCGAGAGCAGCGGGCCTGCCGGCTCCATGCGGCGGAAGGGGGCGAGCTCCTGCTCCAGCACCGGATCGTAGCTGAAGGGCCAGGTCTCGGCCTCGGGCTCAAGGAAGAAGTCGAAGGGGTTGATCGTCGCCATGTCGGCGACGAGATCGACCGTGACGTCGAAATGAGTGACGCGCTCGGGAAAGACCACGCGCGCCAGGTGGTTGCCCTGCGGGTCCTGCATCCAGTTGAGGAAGTGGGGCTTCGGCTCGATGGTGAGCGCGTAGCTGACGATCGGCGTGCGGGCATGCGGCGCCGGGCGCAGGCGGATGGTCTGCGGCCCCAGCGTGATGGCGCGCTCGTACCGATAGCTGGTGCGGTGGTTCAGGGCGACGTGCAGCGGCATGGAGGTATCCGGAGGTCCTGGGTGGGACGGCTGGGGACCGCTTACAGCAAGACAGCCTCCCGCGCAGGCCCGACCTTATCGCCCGAGCCATGCGCTGGCGGTGCCCGCCGGAGAGGCAGGTACCCACGCTGCGATGCAATGTCGGTGCCAGATGCGGCCGGCGCGTGGATTGCCAGGACGGGAGCGCCGCCCATACTCGCCACCCCACCTGACGAGGGCGCCCACCATGCCGCTGATCGACCTCTCCCGCGAGATCACTCACAAGATGCCGCGGCTGCCGAACCACCCCATGGTCATCATCGCCCCCTTCAGTACCCATGAGGAGAAGCGGGAGGTTGATGGCTACACCTTCTCCTCCGCGGTCATGTCGCTGAACATGGGCGACCATTCCGGCACGCATGTCGATGCGCCGGTGCATTTCGACGAGCGGCCGGGGGCGCGCGGCATCGACGAGATGCCGCTCGAGGATTTCTTCACCGAGGCGGTCTGCCTCGACCTCTCGCACAAGCCGCTCAGGAGCGAGATCTCGGTCGAGGACCTGGAGGCGGCCGAACGCGCCGCGGGCGTCGAGATCCGTCGTGGCGACACGGTTCTTCTGCATATGGACCATTACCGCCGCACCTGGGGGACGGAGGGCTACATCACCGACTTCCCCGGCCTGACCAAGGCCAGCGCCACCTGGCTCGGGCAGAAGGGCATCCGCATGTTCGGGGTGGAGGCGGTGAGCCCGGGCCGGCCGGGGCGGGCCAATTTCGAGGTCCACCATGTCTGCCGCGACATGGGCTTCACCCATATCGAGGGGCTGGTGAATCTGGACAGGCTGGTCGGCCGTGGCCGGTTCCGCTTCATTGGCTTTCCGCTGAAGATCAAGGGCGGCAGCGGCAGCCCGATCCGGGCCGTCGCCTGGATCGAAGGGTGAGTTGCTGGCTGGCGCGATTGTCAGGCGCCTCAGGTTGCACTTTATCCATCTTTCCGTCAGCAGGGCCGGGCCGATTGATGGGACCCTGCCATGCCGGATACGCCAGTGATGCCTGTTTCGCGCCGAGCCCGATCCCTGTTGCGGGACTTCCTCTCGAACAGCGCCTCGGGCGGGATGGTGTTGATGGCAGCGGCGGCGCTCGCCCTCATCATCGCCAATTCGCCGCTGGCCGCCCCGTATTTCGGCGCGCTGGAGACCTATCTCGGCCCGCTCAGCCTGCTGCACTGGATCAATGATGGGCTGATGGCGGTGTTCTTCCTGCTGGTCGGGCTCGAGATCAAGCGGGAGATGCTCGATGGCCAGCTCGCCAGCTGGGGACGGCGCATCCTGCCGGGCTTGGCGGCAGCGGGCGGCATGGCGGCGCCGGCACTGATCTATGTCGCCTTCAATGCGGGGAATGCGACGACGCTCCGCGGCTGGGCCATTCCGGCGGCGACGGATATCGCCTTCGCCCTCGGGGTACTGGCGCTGCTCGGGTCGCGTGTGCCGGCCTCCATGCGCATCTTCCTGACGGCGCTCGCCATCCTCGACGATCTCGGCGCGGTCGCCATCATCGCGGTCTTCTACACCGGCGACATCGCCCTGCCCTATCTCGGCCTCGCCGCGCTGGTGGCCGCGGCCCTGTTCGGGTTGAACAGGGCCGGCGTGGTACGGCTGCTACCCTATCTGCTGCTGGGCGCGGTGCTGTGGTGGCTGACCTTGCGCTCCGGCGTGCATGCGACCGTCGCCGGCGTGGTGCTGGCCTTCACCATCCCGCTGCGCAACCGGCCGGGCGGGGCGGATGACCTCGCCGCCTCACCGCTGCACCGGCTGGAGCATGGGCTGCATGTGCCGGTTGCCTTTGCCATCGTGCCGATCTTCGGTTTCGCCAATGCCGGCGTCTCCTTCGACGGCCTGACGGCGGAAGCGCTGGTCGATCCGCTGACCCTCGGCGTCGCGCTTGGCCTGCTGGTCGGCAAGCTGATCGGCGTATTCGGGGCGGCTGCCGCCGCGATCCGGCTCGGCTGGGCGGAGATGCCGACGGGCGCCGGCTGGATGCACCTGCTCGGCACCGCCCTGCTCTGTGGCATCGGCTTCACCATGAGCCTCTTCATCGGCATGCTCGCCTTCGAGGGGGAGCCGCTGCTGCAGGCCGAGGTGAAGATCGGCATCCTCATCGGCTCGATGCTGGCCGGGCTGGCGGGCGCCTCGGTGCTGCGCCTGGCACCGCGACGGGAGGCGCAGCCCGGCTGATCAGCCGGGCTCCAGCCCCGCCTCCTTGGCACGGGCTGTTAGTTCCTCGATCTGGGCGCGGAGGAAGGTCCGGAACTCCTCCGGCGTCGAGCCACGGGGCACATAGCCGAGGCGGCCGACCTTCGCGATGAAGTCCGGCGCGGCCAGCGCCTTGTTCATCGCCGCATTGGCGCGGGCGATGATGGGCGCCGGCGTCGCCGCCGGCGCGGCCATGCCGAACCAGGCGGAGAGCCCGTAGCCCGGCAGCAGGCTCGCCGCCGGCGGGATCTCCGGCGCCAGGGGGAAGGGCTGCGGCGAAGTGACGGCCAGCGCCCGCACCTTCCCCTCCCGAACCTGCGGCATGCCGGCGGCGAAATCGGTCCAGGTGCTGTCGATACGGCCGGCGATGACATCGGTCAGCGCCTCCGGCCCACCGCGATAGGGCACCGCCGTCATCTCGACGCCACCCATGCGGGCCAGGGTGGCCGAGGCGATCAGGGCGCTGGAATTGCCATGGCTGAAGGTGAGCGGGCGGCGCTTCGCCAGGTCGAGGAAGCCGCGCAGGTCACGCGCCGGGCTCTCGGCCGGGACGACCAGGACATAGGCGGTCTCGGCGACGAAGCCGATCGGGGTGAAATCCTTCAGCGGATCATAGGACAGGCGGGGGACGAGATAGGTGTTCAGTGCGCCGTTCGTCGTGCTCAGCACGCACCAGGTGAGGCCATCGGGCGCTGAGCGGGCGACGCTGTCGGTGCCCACGACACCACTGCCGCCCGGCCGGTTGTCGACGATGACCGGCTGGCCGAGCTCGCGGCCCAGCGGCTCGGCGAGGTGGCGCATGAGCGTGTCGGTCACGCTGCCGGCCGGGAAGGCGACGACGAGACGCACCGGGCGGTCGGGCCAGGCAGGTTGCGCCTGCGCCAGGGCGGGCAACAGGGCAGGCGCGGCAAGCAGGGCCCGGCGGGAGATGGTCATCCAATTTCCTCCGATCATTCCTTGGAGGCGACTGAACAATGCGCGCCGGGTACTGGCAAGGCTTGCGGCACCGAGACGAAATTCGCTAAGCTACTTAGCGACCCTTGACGGAGCACCGATGGCAGCGACGGTCACCCGCCCGGCCCTGATGCCCGATGGCACGGACCGGGAATTTCGGGTCTTCGTGCATGAACTCCTCGCCTTCGCCGACCGGCTGACCTCGGTCCGGGCAGGTTTCGCCGCGCGGATCGGCCTGCCGGGGGCGGCCTATACCCTGCTGATCGCCCTGGCCCGGCTGGAGGCGGAGGCGCCAGGGATCGCGGCGCTGGCGGCGCATCTGCATGTCTCGACCGCCTTCGTCACCACCGAGATGGCGCGCCTGCAACGCCTCGGCTTCGTCCAGAAGCGGCCGCATCCGAGCGATGGGCGGCGGGTGGTGCTCTCCGTCACCCCGGCGGGGCGGGCGGCGCTGGCGCGGCTGGCGCCGGTCCAGGCGCCGGTAAATGACGCGCTCTTTGCCGCGCTCGACGCCGATGATTTTCGGCGCCTTGCCACCCTGCTGCCCCGGATGGTGGCGGATGGCGATGCGGCGCTTGCCCTGATCGAGCGGGAGGATGCCGCATGACCCCGAAGACCGGCCGCGACCATCTAGAGAGCCTGCGCGACGGGCGGGCGCTGCATTATCGCGGGGAGCGGGTGGCGGATGTCACCGCGCATCCGGCCTTCCGCCAGGCAGTGGCGACGGCGGCCGGCCTCTTCGACCTGAATGCCGATCCGGCGCTGCAGGAGCTGCTGACCTTCAGGAGCCCGGAGACCGGCCGCCCCGTCTCCCGCATGTGGGAGCTGCCGGAGAGCCGGGAGGTGCTGGTGCACCGGCGCATGGCGCTGGAGCGCTGGGCGGAGAGCCATTGCGGCTTCCTCGGCCGTTCGCCGGACCATGTCGCCTCCTGCATCTCCGGCATGGTGATGGGGATCGAGGCCTTCGATGCGCGGGCGGCAGGGGCACTGCAGGACTACTACCGCTACGCCCGGGACAATGACCTCTACCTGACCTACGCCATCATCAACCCGCAGGCCGATCGCGGCCAGGGCGCGGCCGGCCAAGCCGAGGACCTGGTGCTGCGGCTGGTGGACCAGGATGCCGGCGGCATCACCGTGCGTGGCGCCAAGATGCTGGCGACCAGCGCGATCATGGCGAATGAGGTCTTCGTTTCCTGCATCCAGCCGCTGCAGGCGGGCGCCGACGAGCCCTTCGCCCTCTCCTTCGTCATCCCGATGAGCCAGCCGGGGCTGAGGATCCTCTCGCGCAAGTCCTACGAGGCGGAGGCGGTGAGCGTCTTCGACAACCCGCTGGCCAGCCGCTACGACGAGAACGACGCGGTGCTGTGGTTCGAGGATGTGCGGGTGCCGTGGGAGCGGGTGTTCGTCGCCGGCGACACCGCCCTGTGCGGCAGGCAGTTCCATGCGACGCCGGCGCATGTCTACCAGAACTACCAGTCGCAGGTGCGGCTGATGGTGAAGCTGCGCTTCCTGGCCGGGCTCGGCCGCCGGATCGCCGAGGTGAACGGGACGCTCGGCTTCCCGCAGGTGCGGGAGATGCTCGGGCAGCTCGCAGCCGAGGCGGCGATGGTCGAGGGCATGGTCGCCGGGATGGAGGCGAAGGGCCATTTCCACGGGCACTACTTCATTCCAGACCGGCACCTGCTCTATGCGGCCCAGGTGCTGACGCAGCAGCTCTACGGCAAGGTGGTCGGCACGCTGCGCGAGCTGGCGGGAGGCGGGATGATCATGCTGCCCTCGGGCATCGAGGATTTCGCCGATCCCGAGCTGCGCGCCATCATCGGGCGGACGCAGCGCTCGCCCGCCGTCGCGCCGGAGGAGCGGGTGAAGTTCTTCCGCCTTGCCTGGGATGCGGTGGGGAGCGAATTCGCCTCCCGTCATGCGCAGTACGAGTTGTTCTATGCGGGGGCTCCCTTCGTGCCGAAGGGCCATTCATTCCGCAGCTATGATTGGGGGCGCGCCACGGGCATGGTGGATGGCGTACTCTCGGGCTATGGGCTCGACGCGCCGGCGCTGAAGACGGCGCCGGAGTAGCCTGAACGGGCACCGCAGCCGCGGCGGTGCCCCAAGACCAACAAGCGGCAGCCACGGCAGGCTTCTGGACGACGAGGTTTGGGGCGATGCGGATGGGGTTTTGGCTGGCAGCCATGCTGGCGCTGGCGGTGCCTGCACGGGCGCAATTCACCGACAACATGGTGCGCATCGGCGTGCTGAACGACCAGACCGGCCTCTTCGCCGACCTGGCGGGGCCCGGCTCGGTCGAGGCGGCGCGCATGGCGGTCGCGGATTTCGGCGGGCAGGTGCTCGGCCGGCCGATCGAGGTGGTCGCCGGCGACCACCAGAACAAGCCGGATGTCGGCACGGCGCTGGCGCGGCGCTGGTACGACCAGGACCGCATCGACGTCATCATGGACCTGCCGAATTCAGGTATAGCGCTGGCGGTGCAGCAGGTGGCACGGGAGAAGCAGCGGCTGGTGATCTTCAGCTCCGCCGCCGTCTCCGACCTGACGGGCAAGGCCTGCTCGCCCTATGGCATCCATTGGGCCTTCGACAGCTATGCGCTCGCCACCAGCACCGGCAACGCCGTGCTGCGCCGGGGCGGCGACAGCTGGTTCTTCCTCACCGTCGACTACGCCGTGGGCCATGCCTTCGAGCGGGATACGGGCACGGTGGTGCGCGCCAATGGCGGGCGGGTGGTCGGCAATGTCCGGCATCCACTGAACACGGCGGATTTCTCCTCCTTCCTGCTGCAGGCCCAGGCCTCGCGCGCCAAGGTGATCGCCTTCGCCAATGCGGGCGGCGACCTGTCCAACTCCATCAAGCAGGCGGCGAGCTTCGGGCTGTTCCGCAGCATGACGCCGGTCGGCATCATGGTCTTCCTCACCGACATCCACGCGATCGGCCTGCAGGATGCGCAGGGGCTGATGCTGACCGAGAGCTTCTACTGGGACATGAACGAGGAGGCGCGCAGCTGGTCCCGCCGCTTCTTCGAGACGATGCGTCGCATGCCGACCATGCCGCAGGCCGGCGTCTATACCGCGACGCTGCACTATCTCCGCGCCATCCAGGCGGCCGGGACGGATGATGCCGACAAGGTGGCGGCGCAGATGCGCGCCATGCCGATCAACGATTTCATGACCCGGGAGGGGCGCATCCGCGAGGATGGCCGGGTGCTGAGGGACTTCACGCTGTTCCAGGTGAAGTCGCCGGCCGAGAGCACCGGCCCATGGGATTACTACCGCAGCGTCGCCACCATCCCGGCCGAGGTCGCGGCGCGGCCGCTGGACGAGAGCGAGTGCCCGCTGGTACGGCGCTGAAGTCGCGGCGCCCCGGAGGCCGAGGGGCGGGCGTGGGTCATGGCATGGGGGCCTTGGGCGCCGGATCGGGTGCCCCCCGCTTCGCAGCGGCGGGCCATTCGTGCTATGCTTCGGGGCGCTGGGGGCGTGGTGGAATGGTAGACGCAGGGGACTCAAAATCCCCCGGCCGCGAGGCCTTGCCGGTTCGAGTCCGGCCGCCCCTACCACCGCGCCATTAACCCCGCTTCAACCCTCCTTGAGCCAACCTCCCTGAGCGGCATGTGAAGCATGACATGCCGATTTGTGACGCAAGATCGTCACAAGAGACTCTGGTGGGAAACGCGCATATGGCGACCGATACGATCCGCAGCGGCCTCCGCTTTGGCCGTCTGGTGGTATCGCATGAGGACACCCCGTATTTCTGGCGCGGCCGATTCGCCCGGCGCCGCTGGCTCTGCGATTGTGCCTGCGGCGGCAGCGCCACGGTGCGTGAGGACAGGCTGAAGGCCGGCACCACGCTGAGCTGTGGCTGCCTGCGCGACGATGCCTCGCGGGAGCGGCAGTTCCGTCATGGCGGCAAGTCCGGCGGGCGGGTGGCACCCGAGTACCATGTCTGGCAGGGCCTGCTGCACCGGCAGCAGGAGGCCTCGGTCTGCCGCCGCTGGCGGGCCTCCGGCGGGCGCGGCTATGCCGCATTCTTGGAGGATCTCGGCCCGCGGCCGAGCCCCGAGCACCGACTGGTACGGCTCAACGAATCGCGCGGCTTCTCACCGGCCAACTGCGCCTGGGAACATGCGCCACCGCGCCGTGGCACGCCGCGGCATTTCATCCCCTATCGCGGGCGCATGGTGAGCCTCTCCGCCGCCGCGGCGGCTACCGGCATCGACTACCGCCGGCTCTGCAAGCGGCTCGAGCGCGGCTGGTCGCCAGCCGAGGCACTGCGGCCCTGAGCCGCAGCTGGTCGCCAGCCGAGGCACTGCGGCCCTGAGCCGCAGCTGGCACGGCCGGACCCAAAGCGGCTTCCGTTCGCATCGGCTCACGGAAGCCGCTCCAGCTTGTTGCCTGGTCGAGCAAGTATCTCCTGTCAGGCGATTCCCTGATAGGAGCTTACTCTAAACAGGCCCCGCCGCCGTGAAGCCGCCATCCACGGCGAGCTCGGTGCCGGTGATGTACTTCGCCTCGTCGGAGACGAGGAAGAGCACGGCATGGGCCACGTCCCAGCCGCTGCCCATATGACCGACCGGCACGCTGGCATGGCGCCTGGCGATCAGCGCCTCCGCATCATTGGCGCCGAGCTGGCGGACCAGGCGATGCTCCACCAGCGGCGTGTGCATCAGCCCGGGGATCACCGTGTTGCAGCGGATACCCCGGCGCGCATAGCCCATGGCGACGGATTTCGAGAAGGCGATGACGCCGGCCTTGCTGGCCGAATAGCCGCTATGGATTCGCCCTGCCCCCATGCGCAGCGCGGCGACGGAGGAGATGTTCACGACCGCCCCGCCGCCCTGCGCCTCCATCACCGGCAGCACGTATTTGCAGCCGAGGAACGGGGTTTTCAGGTTGAAGTCGATCTGGCGGTCCCAGACCTCCTCCGGCATGTCCACCGGCCCGCCGGGATGCGAGCCGCCGACATTGTTCACCAGGATGTCGATGCGGCCGAAACGCGCGAGGCAGGCGGCGACGGCGGCCTCGACCGCCTCGGCGACCAGCATGTCGCAGACATGGGTGGCGCAGATGCCGCCCTCGCCCTCGATGATCGCCGCCGTCTCGGCGACCGCCGCGGGTTCGATGTCGAGGGCGAAGACCTGAGCGCCCTGCCGGGCCAGCAGCACCGCCGTTGCCTTGCCATTGCCCCAGCCCGGGCCGACCGAGCCCGCGCCGGTCACGAAGGCGACCTTCCCTGTCAGATCGAGCATCTCTCCCCCCTTTTGCTTCGATGAACTTCCGTGCCGGTCAGGCGATGAAGCAGCCATCGTATCGTGAAAGAGGATTGCATGCCGACCCTGCTGCGACTGCTGATCATCCCTGCCCTGCTGATGATGTCGCTCGCTGCCTGCGAGCGTTCGGGTCCCGCGGAGCGGGCTGGGCGCAGCCTCGACCGTGCCGGCGAGCGGGTGCGGGACACCGTGGACCCGCCGCGCGGCCCGGTGGAGCGGCTGGGCCGGTCAGTGGACCGGGCGGTAAACTAAGGAGGCTCGAGGCACCGGGCGCCAGAGCAAGCCCCGATCAGGTGGAATCACCTGGTCGGAAGGCTTTGCGCGATCGGACAGCAAGCAGGGCGAGCAAAGCCGTTCTAGATACGGCGGTCGAGCCCCAGGCGCTCCGGCCGGATCTGGCCATGGGTGGGCTCGGCTCCCATCAAATCGGAGATCACCGCGGCAGCCAGGGTCGGGGTGAAGGGCTTGGCGATGAAGCGTGAGCCTGGCACCTGCTGCTTTGGTTCGGCCCGGCTGTAACGTCCCGAGGCATAGATGATCGGCAGGCCAGCACGGATCACGCGTGCGGCGCGGGCCAGGGCAAAACCATCCGAACCGCCCGGCAGGTTGATGTCCGTCAGCATCAGGTCGATCTCGGGATGGTCGCAGAGGATAGACAGTGCCGCCCTCGCGTCCTCCGCCTCCAGCACCTCGAAGCCAAGATCGCCCAGGGCATCCACAAGGGTGAGACGAACCAGGAAGTCGTCCTCGACAATCAGCAAAACAGATTGGTGACCGCGCATAAATAAGGTTCCTTGCCCCGTCTATGCGAAGACCCGAAGCCTGATTGCGTTGCCCGCCGCCGCTGTGACGAGCGCGTTACACGGCGCACGAAAATGCGCTCCTCATCCTGTAGTCGCATGTCAGGGCCTGAAGGAAACCCGCACAAATCGCCCGACAGAATTGTCGTTACATTTCGCCGCTCAAGTATTGGACCTCCGGAAGAATGCCGAGTGCGATATTGTTGCGATATAGGATATGAAATTTCATTAGCCAGGACAAGCTTTACCCGCCAATTTCTGACGGAGTTCCGATGCTTTCATGAAAGAGATGATCGCAACAGGCGCGCGGAGGCACGCCATCGGCGACGGATAATGCCTAGTTCGAGGCGTCCTGCATTTCGGCGACTTCGAGCAGCGCCGCGCCGTTACGCCGGGCTTCGATCGTCTCGCCGTGCCGGCAGGCTTGGCCCTGCAGGAGAGCCGAGCCAGGCGCGGTCACCTCGAGCTTGGCGCGGACGCGGCAGACCACCCGCTGCGCGCTGGCCGAGGAGCCGCCATGCCAGCGCCGGATCGCCTCCACCCAGGTGCCGGTCTCGACATACCAGCGGCGAAGCAAGCCGCCGGCCCAATCCGTGGAGCGCACCGGGTCAAGCGGCCAGTCGGAGCCGCGCGCATGCACCCGTGCATTCACCTGGACGCAGCCGGCCATGACGCTGTGCCGGGCGGGCACCTGGGCGAGCAGCCGGCGCGCGGTGGACAGATCCTCCGGATACTGGGCCCGGCCGCCGATGCTGAGAGCATGGGCGTGGAGCCCGCTCTCCGACAAGGCAACAGCCACCAGCAAGCCCTGCGGCAGGCCATGCACCCTTTCAGCCCTGCGTGCGGCGGCGAGGCAGGCGCCACGCGGCGAAGCCAGGGACGTCGCCGGCAGGGGTGCCGGCAATAATTCCTGAGGCGCGTCCGGCAGTCTCGGACCGGCCGCTGCGACCAGCGTCCCGGCCCGGCCGCCCTCGCGTGGCGGGGTGCGGGCGAAGGCCTCGGCAAAGGGAAGGGCCAGCATCGCCGCCATCAGGGCAATACTCCCCCGCCGCATGGCACCTGCCATGCGGTTTTCCCCCGAAGGGAGGGCGCCCCGCGCATCACACGGGAACGCCGCTGAGGGTCGCCGGGAGTTGCCTGCCGGCGTGCCGTTCGCGGACGTCATGCCCCGGCGTTAGCATGGGCCGGAAGGATTGCGCAACATGGCGTGATCGAGGAACGGGCTGTGCCGGCCCTGAGACGGCCCCATTTGCGGCCCAGGCTCCTGCTGCCGGGAGACATCCAATATGCCGCAGCTTACGCGCCGCGCCCTGACCGCCGGCCTCGCCGCCACCTTGTTGCCTTGGAGCGCCCGGGCCCAGCCCGCCTATCCTGAACGGCCGGTGACCCTGATCGTGCCCTTTTCCGCCGGCGGGGCCGCCGATATTGCCGGGCGCACCCTGGCGGCCCATGCGCCACGCCATTTGCCCGCCCCCTCCGCCGGGATGGTGGTGGAGAATCGCACCGGCGCCTCGGGCGCGGTCGGCACCGGCTTCGTCGCCCGCGCCAAGCCGGATGGGCAGACCTTGCTGCTGGCCCGCATCGGCTCTTCCGCCATCCTGCCGGCGACCGACCCGCGTACGCCCTATGCCTGGGACGAGTTCTCCATGCTCGGCCTGCTGGACGAGAACCCCTTCGTGGTCTGCGTCCCGGCCACCTCGTCCTGGAAGACGCTCGGCGAGCTCGCCGCGGCGTTGCGCGAGGGGCCGGGGCGGCTGAATTTCGCCACCACCGGGCCGGCGACGCTGCTCGATCTCGGCGTGCGGCATCTCTTCGCCAGCCTGGGCCTGCCGATCGACGCCGGGGTCGCCATCCCCTTCCGCGGCGGGGCGGATGCGGTGGCGGCGGTGCTTGGCGGCCAGGCCCAGTTCATCGGCAACAACCTGAGCGACATGGCGGGAGCCATCGCGGGCGGCCAGCTTCGCGCCCTGGTGGTCGGCACGGCGGATCGGCTGCCCTCCCTGCCTGGCGTGCCGACGGCGCGGGAGGCGGATGTCGAGCCGCTCGCGCGCATCGCCGGCTGGAACGCGCTGTTCGGCCCGCCCGGCCTGCCGGAGCCCGTGATCGCGGCCTGGGCAGGCGCCATCGCCCGGCTGCGGCAGGACCGGGACTGGCTGGCGGCGACACGGCGGGTGGGCTCCATCCCCCGGCTGCTCGAGCCGGACGAGACGCGCGAATATGTCCGGGCGCAGGTCGCGCTCTACCGCGAACTGGCGAAGCGGCTCGGTCTGGTCTGACCTGGGGGCGGTCTTGCCGGTCGGTCCCGGGGGATTACCCTGGCGGCCGAAATGGAGACCGCCCATGGATAGCCTGACCCCTACCGCCGCCGGCAAGACCGAGGCGCTGGCCGCCCGCTATGGCCGTGATGCCATTCCTCCCGCCGGGCCATGGAACGAGACGATCGCCGGGATGCTCGGCCATCGTTCCGTCCGCGCCTACCGGCCCGACCCGGTTCCGGAGGGAACGCTGGAGACGCTGGTGGCCGCCGCCTCCTCCGCCGCCACCTCATCCAACCTGCAGACCTGGTCGGTGGTCGCGGTGCGGGACCCGGCGACGCTCGCGGCGCTGGCCGAGGTGGCGAGCGGGCAGAAGCACATCCGGCAATGCCCCCTCTTCCTCGTCTGGGTCGCCGACCTCTCGCGCAATGCCCGGCTGGGCGAGGCGGAGGGCGTGACGCTGGAGGGCCTGCCCTATTTCGAGAGCTTCCTGGTCGCCGCAGTCGATGCGGCGCTGGCGGCGCAGAATGCGGTGGTCGCAGCGGAATCCCTCGGCCTCTCGACCGTCTATATCGGCGCGCTGCGGAATGACGTGGAGCGGGTGGCCGGGCTGCTCGGCCTGCCGCCGGGGGCGGTCGGCGTCTTCGGCCTTTGCGTGGGCTATGCCGCCAACCCCGGCGAGGTGAAGCCGCGGCTGCCGCAGGCGACCGTGCTGCACCATGAACGCTACGGCACGGATGCCGAGGCGGCGCAGCGCGCCGCCTATGACGACCTGCTCCGCGATTTCTCGGCCCGCAACGAGATGGGGCCGGAGACCTGGACGCGGCGCGTGATCAATCGGATCGGCACGCTGAAGGCCATGGCCGGCCGGGACCGGCTGGCGGCAGCGATGCGGGCCCTCGGCTTCCCGCTGCGATAGGAGAGCCTTTCTTAAGCTGGGGCAGCTAGACCAGCCCGACCGGCCCAGCCGATGCACGGCAGGCCGGCGAGGGTTCCATGGCGACGCTCACCGGCACGGCGGATGCGGATCTGCTGCAAGGCACGGCGGGGAATGACAGCCTCTCCGGCCTGGGCGGGGACGATACCCTGCTGGGCGGCGCCGGGCAGGACAGCCTCGATGGCGGGGCAGGCAGCGACCGGGCGGTGGTCGACCGCGCCTCCAGCACCCTTGCCCTCTCCGTCTACATGCTGGCGCCCGGCTTCGTCAGCCAGATCGCCGGTACGGCCATGATGGGAGTGGAGCATCTCAGCCTCACCGCCGGCAGCGGCGATGACGGGCTGGTGGGTGGCACGGGCCATGACAGCCTGGCGGGCGGCGCCGGGAACGATGCGCTGCAGGGTGGCGCCGGGGCGGATACGCTGCTCGGCGGCGATGGCGCCGATACCCTGCTCGGCGGCGCCGGGGCCGACCTGCTGGCCGGCGGGGCGGGGGCCGACCGCTTCATCCTCCAGGGCAGCGGCGGGCTCGACAGCAGCCTCGCCGCAATGGATCGCATCACCGACGTCAACGCCGCCGAAGGCGACCTGCTGGTGCTGCGCGGCGAGGCCATCGGCACCGGGTTGCTGCCATTGGCCTCCGGTTTCTTTGCCCTGTCGGGCCAGGCCGGCCTGCCGGTGGGGTTCGGTGGGTCGCTTGCGGCGCGGGCCGCACCGGTGGCCGGCATGGCGCTGCCCGAGGCGACCGGCGGCCAGGGCCTCACCCTGTACTGGCAACCGGGCACCGCGGCCGGCGGCTGGCTGCTGCTCGACCTCGACCGGGACGGGCTGCTCGGCCAGGCCGATCTGGCCGTAGGGGTCGATCTCCCCGCGGGGCAGGCGATCAGCACGGCGAATTTCCTGCCCGGCACCTTCTCCGGCCTCGGCACCACGGCGGCGGACAGCCTGGCCGGCACCGCCGGGGCGGACCGCCTCTTCGGCTTCGCCGGCGGGGATACCCTGGCCGGGCTCGATGGCGACGATACCCTCACCGGCGACGCGGGGGCGGACAGCCTGCTCGGCGGCACAGGCTTCGACAGCCTGGTGGGTGGCGAAGGGGATGACACGCTCGACGGAGGAGCCGGCACCGACCTGCTCGATGGGGGTGCCGGCCAGGATCTGCTGCTGGGCGGCGAGGGGGATGATCTGCTGCTGGGCGCGGCGGGTGATGACTGGCTGCAGGGCGGCGCCGGCAATGACAGCCTCCAGGGCAGCTTCGGCGCCGATCGGCTGGAGGGTGGCGCGGGGGCCGATACGCTGCTGCTCCAGGGCATGGGCCAGGCGAGCTGGTCCGGCCTCGCCGCCATGGACACGGTGCTCGGCTTCAGCCGGGCGGAGGGAGACCGGCTGCGCGTCAGCAATGCCTGGTTCGGCCGGGCCGATGGTGTCGGCGCGGATGCGGGCACCTATACCGGGGCAGATGGCATCGCCCGGCCGCTGCTGTTCAACGGCAGCAGCGGCGCCGCCATCGCCGCGCCCATAGCCGGCCTTGCCCTGCCGGCACAGCCGCTCGACGCCTATCAGATCACCTGGCTGCCCGGCGAGGCTGGCGGCTGGATGGTGCTCGACCTCGACCGCAATGCCCGGCTGGATGCGACGGACCTCATCATCCGGCTCGACGGGACGGCCACGCTCAGGACGGCGGATTTCATCGACGGCACCTTCCTGACGCTCGCCGGCGGCCATGTGCTGGCCGGCACGGCGGGGAATGACAGCCTGCAGGGCGGCAGCCTGGCCGAGACCTTCCTCGGCAGCCTCGGCAATGACCGCATCGCCGGCGGGGCGGGGGCAGGCAATGCGCTGAGCTATGACGGGCTGGCCGGCCCGGTTGCCGTCCGCATCGGCGGCTATGCCATGGGCACCGCGCTGAAACCGGGGAGCCACAGCGACAGCTTCACCGACATCCAGGTCGTCGCCGGCACGGCCGGAGCCGACACGCTCGATGCCGGCGGGGCGAGCCCGGGCTTTTTCGCCCTGAGCCTCGAGGGACGGGCGGGGGCCGACCTCATCATCGGCAACGGCACCACGGCCGTGCAGGTCTCCTACGCGACAAGCCCCACGGCCATCGCCATCGACCTTCAGGGAGGCGGCGTGGCGGATGGCTGGGGCAGCACCGATACGCTGGTGGAGATCCGCAGGGTCGCGGCGCTCTCCGCCCATGGCGATACGGTGCTGGGCTCCGCCTGGGATGACCTGTTCCTTTCCGGGCGCAACGGCAACAAGAGCTTCGACGGGCGCGCCGGCCGGGATGAATGGCGCTATGCCGGGGACGGTGCCATCACCGTCGTGCTGTATCCCAGCACGGTCGGCGGCTTCGCCCAGGGCGCTTATGTATTGAAGCCGGGCGGCACGGACCGGCTGAGCGGGATCGAGATCGTCACCGGCGGGACGGGCGATGACCGCATCACCGGCTCGGCGGCGGAGGAGCGGCTGACCGGCGGCGCCGGCAACGACACGCTCGATGGCGGCGGCGGCTTCGATACCGTCAGCTACGACGGCGGCGGGCTCGTGACCCAGGGCGTGGTGGTGGACCTCTCCGCCGGAACGGGCACCGATCCCTGGGGCGGCGTGGATCTGCTGCAGGCCATCGAATCCGCCTGGGGCACGCAACTCGGCGACGATCTGACGGGCCTCGCCACCGGCGCCTATACCTGGCTGCGCGGCCTCGCCGGGAATGACACGCTGCGGGCACCCTCCGCCGGCACCTGGGTCGGCGCCGACTATGCGGGCGACCCGGCCGGCATCGCCGCCGACCTTGCAGCAGGCCTGGTGCGGGATGGCTGGGGCGGCACCGACCGGCTCGCCGCCATCGGCCTGGTCCGCGGCTCGGCCCATGCCGATACCCTCGCCGGCGGTGCGGAGACGGAGACGCTGGTCGGCGGGGCAGGCGATGACCTCTACCGGGCCGGCGCCGGCGACGTGGTCGTGGAAGCACCGGGCGAGGGCCACGACACCATCATCGCCGGTTTGAGCTGGGCGCTGCAGGCGCATGTCGAGGCCCTGATGCTGGACGCATCGGCCGGCGATGCCAGCGGCTGGGGCAATGAGCTCGACAACCTCCTGGCCGGCAATGCCGGTGCCAATGCCCTTGATGGCGGCACGGGCGCAGACCGGCTGCAGGGCGGCGGGGGGGCGGATACGCTCTATGGCAGCGCCGGCGACGACCTGCTGCTGGGGGAGGCCGGCCACGACGTCCTCCTCGGCGGACCGGGCACCGATACCCTCCGCGGCGGCGAGGGCGACGACATCGTCATCGCCGAGGCGGATGGCCGCGTCACCGCCACCCTGCTGCTGGAAACCGGGGAGGCCACGCCGCACCTCATCCGCCTCACCGGCATCGCCACCACGGATGACAGCGTCGAAGGCGGGGCCGGCTATGACCGCTGGCTCGCCGCCGCCTCAGGGCTGCTGCTCGATCTGCGGGAACGGCCGCGGGCGATGCTCGGCATGGAGGAGGTGATCGGCTCCGACGGTGCCGATGTGCTGCTGCTGGCGTCGGGGCAGGCGCCGGCCAGCCTCTTCGGCGGGGTGGGGGATGATACGCTCGGCGGTACAGAGGGCGCGGACCGGCTCGATGGCGGCGATGGTCAGGATCTTCTGGCAGGCCAGGGCGGCGGGGATACCCTGCTCGGTGCGTCGGGTGCGGATACGCTGCTGGGTGGCGCCGGGGCGGATTGGCTCGAGGGCGGCGAGGCCGACGATCTGCTGAACGGCGGAGACGGCGAGGATACGCTGCAGGGCGGGGCGGGCGAGGATCTGCTGCTCGGCGGTGCAGGGCGGGACCTGCTCGATGGCCATGGCGGCCGGAACAGCCTGGATGGCGGCGCGGATGACGACACGCTGATCTCCGGCGACTGGGATGCGGCGCTGGAGGGCGGCGAGGGCGATGACCTGGCCTGGATCGGCCGTGGCTTCAGCCAATCCGGCCTCGTTCTTGACATGCCGGCGGGCATGATCAGCGATGGCGCCCGGACCACGCTGCTGCGGGGCCTGGAGCGTCTGGAGGTCACCGGTGGCGCAGGGGCGGACCGGCTGATCGCTGGGGCCGGGGCGGATAGCCTGGCCGGTGGCGCGGGCGATGATACGCTCGATGGCGGCGCCGGAGCCGATCGGCTGGCCGGCGGGGCCGGCGACGACCTTTTCCACCTCGACCAGGCCGGGGATCGCGCCATCGAGGCTGCAGGCGAAGGGCGGGATACGGTCATCGCCTCGTTCGGTTACGCGCTTCCGGCGCATGTCGAGGCCCTGGTGCTGACGTCAAGGGCGTTGCGGGGCAGCGGCAACGCGCTGGACAACACGATCACCGGGACGGATGGGCCGAACATCCTCGCGGGTGGCGAGGGCGACGATACGCTGATCGGCGGTGGCGGAGCCGACCGTCTGATCGGAGGTCGGGGAAATGACAGTTTGGACGGCGCCTCCGGCCTCGGCGAAATGGATTGGCTGGCGGGCGGCGCGGGCGATGACAGCTATCGGGTGGATACCGCCCAGGACGTCGTCAACGAGGCATTCGGCGAAGGCAACGACACCGTCTACGCCGCTATCGATGCCGGCAGCTATACCTTGCCGGCCCAAATGGAGGCGCTGGTGCTGCTGGGCACCACCCGCCTCGGTCAGGGCAATGCATTGGACAATGCGCTGGCCGGCAACGCCGCGGCCAATTGGCTGCTGGGCGGCGCCGGGGCGGACAGGCTCGATGGCGGCGGCGGCAATGATGTGCTGTTCGGCGGGGCGGGGGCGGACCTTTTCGTCCTGCGCCCCGGCATGGGGATGGACCGAATCGGGGATTTCACCCCCGGCCAGGACCAAATCAGCCTCGCTGGCTTCGGCATCGCCAGCCTGGTCCTGCTGCTGGCGGCGACCACCGACCATGCCGGCGCCGCCATCATCGGTTTCGGCGGCGGGGACAGCATCACCCTCGCCGGCATCGGCAAGTCGTCGCTCGCTGTGGGCGACTTCTTGCTCGGCTGAGCTTACCGCCGCGCCTCGAAATCGATCCGCGGGTCGACCAGCGTGTAGGCGAAGTCGCCGATGATCTGCATCACCAGCCCGAGCAGGGTGAAGATGTAGAGCGTACCGAACATCACCGGATAGTCGCGGCGGATCGCGGATTCAAAGCCGAGCAGGCCGAGCCCGTCGAGCGAGAAGATGATCTCCACCAGCAGAGCTCCGGTGAAGAGGATGCCGATGAAGGCCGAGGGGAAGCCGGCGATGATCAGCAGCATCGCATTGCGGAAGACATGGCCATAGAGCACGCGCTGCTCCCCTGCCCCCTTGGCACGGGCGGTGACGACGTATTGCTTGTTGATCTCCTCCATGAAGGAATTCTTGGTCAGCATGGTCAGCCCGGCAAAGCCGCCGATGATGAGGGCCAGCGTCGGCAATACCATGTGCCAGGCATAGTCGGCCGCGCGCGTCACGAAGGAGGCGTTCTCGAGCCCGGGCGAGAGCAGGCCGCGTAGCGGGAACCACTGAACGAAGCTGCCGCCGGCGAAGAGCACCACCAGCAGGATGGCGAAGAGGAAGCCAGGGATCGCATAGCCGACCAGCACCACCGCGCTGCTGGCGAGGTCGAAGCGGCTGCCATCCCGCACCGCCTTGCGGATGCCGAGCGGGATGGAGACGAGATAGATGATCAGCGTCGACCAGAGGCCGAGCGAGATGGAGACCGGCAGCTTGTCCATGATCAGCTGCGCGACCGGCCGGTCCTGGAACAGGCTGCGTCCGAGATCGAAGCGGGCATAGCCGGCCAGCATCTCGCCAAGCCGCGTCGGCCAGGGCTTGTCGAAGCCGAAGGCGCGCTCGATCTCGCGCACCACAGCGGGGTCGAGGCCGCGGGCGCCGCGGTAGCGGCTCGCCTCATTGCCGCCGCTCTCGCCGCGCGGCGGGCCGGTGGTCTCGCCCTGGCCCTCGCCGGACAGGCGTCCGAGGGTGCTGCCGCCCTGCCCCTTCAGCTCGGCCAGCATCTGGTCCACCGGGCCGCCGGGGGCGAATTGCACCACGGCGAAATTGATCAGGATGATGCCGAGCAGCGTCGGCACCACCAGCAGCAACCGCCGGAGGAGATAGGCGCCCATTACTGGGGCCGGGCTTCGCGCTTGCCCTGCTCGACGGTGCCCTCGCGGCCCTGTTCGATCCACCAGCTGTCGAGGGCCAGGGCATATTTCGGGTTGCGCGGCGGGCGGCCGAACTTGTCCCAATAGGCCAGGCGGAAGGTCCGGCTGTGCCATTGCGGGATCATGTAGTCGTTCCACAGCAGCACGCGGTCGAGCGCGCGGGTGCGGGCGACCAGTTCGGCGCGGTCGGGCGCTGCGATGACCAGCTCCACGAGTTCATCCACCACCGGGTTGGCGATGCCGGCGACGTTCTGGCTGCCATTCTCCTGCGCCTTGGCGCTGGTCCAGAAATCCCGCTGCTCGTTCCCGGGCGAGAGGGACTGGCCCTGCCCGTCCACCGTCATGTCGTAGTCGAAGGCGTCGATCCGCACCTGGTATTGCGCCGGGTCGATGGTGCGGATGCGGGGCTCCATCCCGAGGCGCTGCAGGTTCTGCATATAGGGCAGGGCGACGCGCTCGAAGCTCGGCCCGTTCAGCAGGATCTCGAAGGCGAAGTTCTGGCCCGCGGCATTCACCAACTTGCGGTCCTTCACCACCCAGCCGGCCCCGCGCAGCAGGTCGAGCGCGCGGCGCAGCCCGTCCCGGTTGTTGCCGGAGCCGTCGGTGACGGGCAGGCGGTAGGGTTCGGTGAAGAGGCGGTCGGGGATGCGGCCCTTATAGGCCTGCAGGATCTCCAGCTCCCGCCCCTCCGGCACACCGGAGGAGGCGAGCTCGGAGTTGGAGAAGTAGGAGGTCGTCCGCGTGTAGCTGCCGTAGAAGAGGTTGGCGTTCATCCATTCGAAGTCGAAGACCTCGATCAGGGCGCGCCGTACCCGCGCATCCTGAAAGAGCGGCCGGCGCAGGTTCATGGCGAAGGCCTGCATGCCGGTCGGCAATTCGTGGCGGATCTCGTCGCGCTTGACGAGGCCGCGCTGCACCGCCGGGAAGTCATAGGCTGTGGCCCATTCCTTGGCGATGTTCTCGGTGCGGAAATCGATCTGCCCGGCCTTGAAGGCCTCCAGCGCCACGGTCGCGTCGCGGAAATACTCGTAGCGCATCACGTCGAAATTGGCCGTGCCCTTCGCGGTCGGCAGCCCCGCTGCCCAGTAATCCGGCACGCGGCGGTAGACCAGGCTGCGCCCGGCCTCGAAGCGCTCCAGCCGGTAGGGGCCGGAGCCGAGCGGCGGCTCGAGCAGCGGGCGGGCGAAGTCGCGGCCCTCCCACCAATGCTTCGGCAGCACCGGCATCTGGCCGAGGATCAGCGCCAGCTCGCGGTTCTCGTTGGTCCTGAAGCGGTAAGTCACACGCCGGGGGCCTTCGGCCACCACCTCCGCCACATCGGCCCAATAGGCGCGGTAGAAGGGCCGGCCGCTCTGGCGGAGGGTGTTGAAGGTCCAGACCACATCCTCGGCGGTGACGGGCCGGCCGTCATGGAAGCGCGCCTCGGGGCGGAGCTCGAAGGTGACGCCCATGCGGTCGGCCGGCTGCTCGATGGCGGCAGCGAGGTGGCAGTATTCGGTGCTGGCCTCGTCCGAGCTCTGCTTCAGCAGCGTGTCGTAGAGATTGACGAGGCCAACGGCCGCGGTGCCGCGCAGGACGTACTGGTTGAAGCTGTCGAAGCTGCCGAGCGCGGTCAGCGCGATCTCGCCGCCCTTCGGCGCCGCCGGGTTCACCCAGGGGAAATGCGGGAAATCCGCCGGCAGGGCCGGATCGCCCAGCAGGGAGAGGGCATGGCTGCGGGTCGCGGCGGCCGGTGTCGCGGCGGGCTGGGCCGCGGCTGTCTGGGCCCCGGCCCGGGCGGGCTGGAGGAGCGGGAGGGCGAGGCCCGAGGCGAGAAGGGTGCGGCGATCCATGGCGGGAGGATGGGGGTTCGCCCCGCCAGGAGCAACCATCAGCCGCCGAGCAGGCCGATCGCCTCCGGCAGCAGCGCCGGGTCGCCCACCGCCAGGACCCGCCCATCGCTCTCGAGGGTCAGCGCCTCGCCCCGCCAGCCAGTGACGCGGCCGCCGGCGCCCTCCACCACCGGCACCAGCGCCGCCCAGTCCCAGGGTTTCATGGTGCATTCGGCGACGATATCGACCAGGCCGAGGGCCAGCAGGCCGTAGCTGTAGCAATCGCCACCCCAGGTGACGCGGCGGGCGGCGCCGCGCAGCCGCTCGAAGCCCGGCCGGTCCTTCTCCTCGAACATGTCGGGGCTGGTGCAGGAGAGCTCGGCCTCGGCCAGGCGCGCGCAGGGGCGGCAGCCGGGGGTGCCGCCGAGGGGCGAGCGGAAGCGGGTCTGCTGTCCCCTGGCGCCGATCCAGCGCTCGCCGATGCCCGGCTGGTCGATCAGGCCGAGCACCGGCACCCCGCGATGCAGCAGGCCGATCAGCGTGCCGAAGAGGGGGCGGCCGGTGACGAAGGCGCGGGTGCCGTCGATCGGGTCCAGCACCCAAAGATATTCCGCCTCCACGCGGTCCGGCCCGTATTCCTCGCCCCAGATCCCATGCCCGGGGAAGCGGGCGCCGAGCACCTCGCGCATCGCCCGCTCGGCGCCCCGATCAGCCTCGGTTACCGGGCTCGCATCGCCCTTGGCCTCGACCAGCAGGGGGGAGCGGAAGAGCGGGCGGATGACGGCGCCGGCCGCCTCGGCCGCCGCCTCCGCCGCCGCGATGAATGCCTCCATGCCTCCGCTCCCCGGTTTGCGCCGCCAGACACCGTCGATTAGAAGCCGCGGACCCTTCTTGCAACGCCACCCGCTGGGGCACCCGCATGACCGACGTGATCGCCTTCCAGGGCCTGCCCGGCGCCTATTCCGACCTGGCCTGCCGCGCCGCCTATCCTGGCTGGACCACCCTGCCCTGCCCAAGCTTCGAGGCGGCGATGGATGCGGTGCGCGGCGGGCAGGCGGGGCTCGCCATGCTGCCCTGCGAGAATTCGCTGGCTGGCCGGGTGCCGGACATCCACCGCCTGCTGCCGGAAAGCGGGCTCTCGGTCGTGGGCGAACATTTCGAGCGGGTGGAGCATTGCCTGCTGGCGCCCCCGGGCGCGACACTCGCCACGCTGCGGCGGGCGCATAGCCACCCGGTGGCGTTGGGTCAGGTGCGGAACATCCTGAAGGAGCTGTCGCTCACCCCGGTGATCGAGGCGGATACCGCCGGCGCGGCGCAGATCATCGCCGAGCGTGGCGGCGTCGAGGACGCGGCGATCGCCAGCGCGCTGGCCGCCGAGACCTACGGCCTCGCCATCCTCCGGCGCAATGTCGAGGATGCGGCGCACAACACCACGCGCTTCTATGTCTGCTCCCCTGCCCCGCATGTGCCGCCGGCGGGCACGCCGGATTGCGTCACCACCTTCGTCTTCCGGGTCAGGAACATCCCGGCGGCGCTCTACAAGGCGCTGGGCGGCTTCGCCACCAATGGGGTGAACATGACGAAGCTCGAGAGCTACATGCTGGACGGCGAGTTCACCGCGACGCAGTTCCTGGCCGATGTCGACGGCCATCCGGAGGAGGCGCCGGTGCGGCGGGCGCTGGAGGAGCTGGCCTTCTTCTCCCGCGAGCTGAAGCTGCTCGGCACCTATCCGGCGCATCCCTACCGGCAGGCGCATCGCGGCTCGGCCTGAGGCCTGTCCAGCACCTCGGCATCCGGCCAGCAGGAGGGGATCGCCTCCCATCGCTCGCGGTAGCCCGCATAGACCTGCGGGCTTGGATGCGCCGATCGCCAGAAGCCGACGCCGGGAGGCGGCTGCACGTCGCTGCGGTCCCAGGCGCGCTGTGCCGTCGCGCCGACCAGCACGATGGCGCGCAGCCCCTGGAGCAGGCCGACCAGCCCCGTGATGGCGCCGGCCGCCAGCCGGCGCTGCAGCGGGCTGATCGCCAGCGTCCCGTCCCACCAGGGGATCACGTTGGAGATCAGGCACCATTCGAGGGGCAGCCGGTTCCGCTCGAGGGCGAAGCGGTAGGTCGCCTCCGCCGTCCGGTCGTCGTTGTGCATCGAGATAAAGCCGGAGCCTCGGGTGCGGGACGTCCTCGGCCCGGGCTTCTCGAACAGGAACAGGGCACGGGCCGCTTCGCCGCCGCTTGCCGGGTCGAGGTCGGGCACTTCCCAGCCCGGTTGCTGCGCCCGGAGATCCGCGACGTAGTCGATGAGCCGGGCCATGTGCCGCGGCCGGGACTCCAGCAGCGCGCGGCGGCGCCGCACGGCATCCGGGTCGCGCAGCGCGCGCGGCGTGAGGTCGCCCGGTGGCAGCCCGGTCACGCGCCCGCCCGTCAGCTCTCCTTGTAGCGGTAGCCGATGCCGTAGAGCGTCTCGATCTGGGCGAAATCGTCGTCCGCCTGGCGGAACTTCTTGCGCACCCGCTTCACATGGCTGTCGATGGTCCGGTCATCGACATAGATGTTCTCGCCATAGGCGGCATCGATCAGCTGGTCCCGGTTCTTCACCATGCCGGGGCGCAGCGCCAGCGCCTTCACCAGCAGGAATTCGGTGACGGTGAGCTGGATGTCGGTGCCCTTCCACAGGCAGGTGTGCTTCGTCTCGTCCAGCACCAGGTCGCCGCGGACGATGACGCCGCCGGCCGGCGTGCCGCTGCCCTCGGCGCGGCTGGCCTCGTTGCGGCGCAGCAGGGCGCGGATGCGCTCCAGCAGCAAGCGCTGGCTGAAGGGCTTGGTGATGTAGTCGTCGGCGCCGAGGCGCAGCCCCATCAGCTCATCGACCTCCTCGTCCTTCGAGGTGAGGAAGACCACCGGCATGGCGCTGCGCTGGCGGAGGCGCTGCAGCAGCTCCATCCCGTCCATGCGCGGCATCTTGATGTCGAGCACGGCGAGGTCGGCCGGGCGTGCGAGCAGGCCCTGCAGGGCGCTCTCGCCATCCGTATAGGTGCGGACGGTGAAGCCCTCCTGCTCCAGCGTCATGGAGACGGAGGTGAGGATGTTGCGGTCGTCGTCCACGAGGGCGATCGTGGCTGGCATGATCGGGTCTCCGCCTGAACTCGTGCGAGGGTCGGATGACCCATATAGTGCGGCATTGTGGCACAACCCGGACGGGATCGCGTGATGGGGACCGAAAACCTGGGCTTCGAGGCCCGCTGCCTGCTGCGGGGCGCAGCGGCCGGGACGCTCGCCACCGCGGCGGAGGGCCAGCCTTTCGCCAGTCTCGTCACCCCGGCCATGGCGCCCGACGGCGCCCCGCTGCTGCTGCTCTCCTCCCTGTCCGCCCATACGCGGCAACTCCGGGCGGAGCCGCGCTGCGCCCTGCTGGTCACCGGCACGCCCGAAAGCGTGAACCCGCAGACGGCGCCGCGGGTCACGCTGACCGGCCTCGCCGAGCCGGTGCCTGAGGCGGAGGTCCCGGCGCTCAAGGCACGCTGGCTGGCGCGGCACCCCTATGCGGCGATGTATGCCGATTTCGGCGACTTCGCCCTCTGGCGCATCCGCCCCGGCGAGGCGCTGCTGGTCGGCGGCTTCGCCCGGGCACATCGCATCCGCCTCACCGACCTGCTGCCCGCGCCGGATTCGGTCGCGGCGATCGAGGCGGCGGCGGAGGACATCATCAGCCATGTGAATGCCGACCATGCCGATGCCGTGGCGGCCATCGCCACCGGCCTGCTCAACGGCGCGCCGGGCGAGTGGCGGATGGTCTCGGTCGATGTCGATGGTGCCGACCTCGCCGCGGGCGAGGCGGTGCGGCGCCTCGCCTTCACCACCCCCGTCACCGATCCTGGCGGGGTACGGACAGAACTGGTGCGCGCGGCCCGCGAGGGCAGATCCCGCCTTGGTTCGTGATCTGGCGCCAATGTGCGGGGCTTCGCGTTGACCCGGGCTGTCATCGCGCCGTAATTTGGCCCCCGAATTGGCCGATATGTATCTCGCGGAGGCATCGCCACGGGAGAGCCTGGGCGCCTTTCGCGCGTAACCAACCGGAGAAGAGACTGCATGTCAGCGCCCGAGACCGCCCTTGCCGGGACCGGCGTGGCCGGTGCCACCACCGTCCATGCCAACCTGACCGCCGCCGGCCTCTACGCCCATGCGCTGCGGCGGGGCGAGGGCCGGCTGTCCGCCGACGGCGCCTTCATGGCGGTCACGGGCGTGCATACCGGCCGTTCCGTCCAGGACAAGTTCGTGGTCGACGATCCGGAGGTCCACGAGCAGATCTGGTGGGGCAAGATCAACCAGCCCATGGCGCCGGAGAAGTTCGGTGGCCTCGCCGCCAAGGTCCGCACCTGGCTCGGCGCCCGGCCGGAGCTGTTCACCGAGGACCTCTATGCCGGCGCCGACCCCGCGCACCGCATCCGGGTGCGGCTGGTCACGACCAATGCCTGGCACGCCCTCTTCGCCCGCAACATGTTCATCCGCCCACCGCGGGAGGAGCTGGCCGGCTTCACGCCGGACTTCACCATCCTGCACGCGCCGGAATACGAGGCCGACCCGGCCGTCGATGGCTGCCGGACCAGCACCTGCATCGCCCTCTCCTTCGCGGCGAAGACCATCCTGATCGCCGGCACCTCCTATGCGGGCGAGATCAAGAAATCGATCTTCACCGTGATGAACTGGCTGCTGCCAGAGAAGGGCGTGCTGCCGATGCATTGCAGCGCCAATCTCGGCAAGGGCGGCGATACCGCGCTGTTCTTCGGCCTGTCCGGCACCGGCAAGACCACGCTGAGCAGCGACCCGGAGCGCAGCCTGATCGGTGACGACGAGCATGGCTGGTCGGATAGCGGCGTGTTCAACTTCGAGGGCGGCTGCTACGCCAAGGTCATCCGCCTCTCGCGCGAGGCCGAGCCGCAGATCTGGGATGCCAGCCACCGCTTCGGTGCCGTGCTCGAGAATGTCGTCGGCGACGAGCGTGGCAATCTCGACCTCAACGACGGCTCGCTGACCGAGAACACCCGCTCCTGCTACCCGCTCGAGTTCATTCCCAACACGGTGAAGGGCGGCAAGGCCGGCCTGCCGAAGAACGTCGTCATGCTGACGGCGGATGCCTTCGGCGTGCTGCCGCCGATATCGAAGCTCTCGGCGGCGCAGGCCATGTATCACTTCCTCTCGGGCTATACGGCGCGCGTCGCCGGCACCGAGAAGGGCCTGGGCAAGGAGCCGCAGGCCACCTTCTCCACCTGCTTCGGCGCTCCCTTCCTGCCGCGGCACCCGGAAGTCTACGGCAAGCTGCTGGAGGAGCTGATCAAGCGCCACGGCGCGGATTGCTGGCTGGTCAATACCGGCTGGAGCGGCGGCGCCTACGGCGTCGGGCAGCGCATGTCCATCCAGCACACCCGCGCCCTGCTGCGGGCGGCGCTCGATGGCTCGCTGGCCCAGGTCGAGTTCGTCACCGACCCCTTCTTCGGCCTGCAGATCCCGAAATCGGTCCCGGGCATCCCCGCCGAGGTGCTGAACCCGCGCGAGGCCTGGGCGGACAAGGCCGCCTATGACCGTACCGCGAAGGAGCTCGTCTCCCGCTTCGAGGCGAATTTCGAGAGCTTCTCGGGCGGGGTCAGCGAGGCGGTGCTCGCCGCCGCCATCCGCGCCGCGGCCTGACAACACGGGCGCCGCAGCGAAGGCCGCGGCGCCCACCGTTTCCTGACCAGACCACGTCTTGCCGCGCTGCCATCGCCGACGGTTAAACCTTCCGGCAGATGAGGAGCGCGAGGCCATTGCCCCAGTCAGCACAGGCGACCGAGGCAGGGCCTTCCGTCGTCCCGGCAGCGGTCCGTGCCGACCACATGCCGGCTTGGCTGCAACTCCTCCTGGCCGGGTTGTTCGGCCTGGCCCATGTCGCGATCCTGCTGCGTCTGGGCCTGGCGATGGCCGGCGATGCCTTCTGGCAGCGGCCGCCTGGTGACCTGGCAATGGCCACGATCGGCGCCGAGGCACTGCTGCGCGACGGCTGGCACTTCCCGCTCTCGGCGACCGCCCTGCTCTCCTCCAGCGCCCCCTTGCCCATCGTCTACACCGACAGCATGCCCTGGCTGGTGGTGCTGCTGAAGGCGCTCGGCCTTTCGGCCGACAGGGTCGCGCCGATGGGCCTCTGCATCCTGCTCGGCTTCGTGCTGCAGCCGGTCGCGGCGCTGGTCCTGTTGCGGGCCGCGGGGGTCCGCCGATGGGAGGTGCTGCTGGCGGGCATCGCCTTCGCCTCCTTCCTCCCGGCCTGGATCCTGCGCCTGCACATGCACCACCTGGCGCTCGCCTCGCACTGGGCGCTGCTGCTGGCGCTGGCGCTGGCGGTGCAGGCCGTGCGGCAGGGTGTCTCCGGGGCGGTCATCGCCGGCTTCGCGGCGCTTGGCGCCCTGGTGATCGGCCTGCACGCCTATCTCTGGGCCATGGTAGCCGGCATCGCGCTCGGCGGGCTCATCGCCGATGCCGCGAGGCACCCCGCCCCCGGCTCCGCTCTGCGCGGCGGCCTCGGCTTCGCCGCGTTCCTGGTGGCTTCCGTGCTCGCGGCCTGGCTGCTCGGCTACCGGACGGAGAACGGGGCACCGACCGGCTTCGGCTTCTTCTCGATGAACCTGCTGAGCCCCCTCGTGCCGCAACTCTCCGGCCTGTTCGGAACGCTGCCGGCGGGGCCGGTGACCAATGGCATCCTCGACGCCACAGGCGGCCAGTATGAGGGCTTCAACTATCTCGGCCTCGGCATCCTGCTGCTGCTGGCCGCCGCGGCGCTACACCTGGCGCGCCACCGGGTGCAGGCGCCGCCCGGCCTCTGGCGCGCCGCCCTGCCGCTCGGCCTGGTGCTGCTCGGCTGCCTCCTCTTCGCTCTCAGCAACCGCATCATCCTGGGCAGCCTTGCGCTGCCGGCCATACCCCTGTTCCCTTGGCTGGATAACCTGGTGAGCCAGTTGCGGGCCTCGGGCCGCTTCTTCTGGCCGCTGGCCTATCTGCTGCCCGCCCTGGCACTGGCGGTGCTCGCGCGGGCACGGCACCGGCAGGCCGTGGGCGCCATGCTCGCGGGCTTCGTCGTGTTGCAGGCGGCTGACATGGCGCGGCTGGACGGCATGCTGCGGGCGACCTTCCGCGCGCCGATGTCGGCGGATTTTGACCCGACCCCGCTGCGGCAGCCCGGCCTCGAAGGCCGGATGATGACGCTGCACCCGCCGCTGGCCTGCACGCGCCCGGGCGGCTGGCCGCTGGACTTCTCCCAATTCGCCATGGCGGCGATGCGGGCCGGGATGCGCGTCGAAGGTGGGCCGGTCACGCGGCTGATCGGCGGACGAAGCTGCGAGGCCGCGCGGCGGGACGCACTGGCGGGGCTGCAGGACCGCAGCGGGCTGCATGTCTTCCTTGCCGGCCAATGGCCGGAGGCCCTGCTGCTGCGCGCGGCCGCGACGGCCCCCTGCCGCGGTTTCGAGATGGGGCTGGCCTGCGGCGACCCGGTCCTCATCGCCGGCTTCCCCCAGGCCGTGCCGGCCCCGCCGCCACCCCTGCAGCCGGGGGCGGCGCGCTCCTTCGCCGCGGGCGGGGACGGCATCAGGCTGCTCGGCACGGGCTGGTCGATGCCGGAGCGCTGGGGCGTCCGCTTCGTCGCTCCTACGGCCGAGCTGGTCCTGCCCATGCCGGCGGACCGGAAGGGGCCGGCGAGGCTGACGCTGCGCCTGCGCGGGCCGGCGGCGCCCGGCCGGACGGTGATCGTCGAGGCGGAGGAGCGCGAACTCGCCCGCGGGTCTATCGCCGGGAGCCGCGGCATCACCCTCGCCGTGCCGCCGGAGGCCCTCCAGGCCGGCCTTCTCACCCTGCGCTTCGTGGTCCCGCCGGCGGGCGGCGATGCGATGGACGACCACCAGCGCGAACTGGGCCTCGAGGCCATCAGCCTGGACGCAGGCTGATCGCTTCGCAGTCCCGCCCAAAGCTGTGGACGGCACCCGGAGACCCGGCGCAGAGTCGGCTCTCCCGGTCCCTGGCCGGGCCTTGACCACCCGCTTTGGATGGAGGCCTGCCGATGCCGGATGGCGGAATGGGACCGGGACGTTGGCCGCCCAAGGGCCAACCCTCCTCCACGAACGTGCTGGGCAGTCCGCTGCTTCCCTGCTCCGTCGCGCCGCTCACCGGCTTCTACCGCGACGGCTGCTGCAACACCGGCATCGAGGATCGCGGCCTCCACACCGTTTGCGTCCAGGTCACGGCGGAGTTCCTCGCCTTCTCCCGCAGCTGCGGCAACGATCTCTCGACGCCGGTGCCGCAATACGGCTTCCCTGGGCTGCGGCCGGGCGACCGCTGGTGCCTCTGCGCCGCGCGCTGGGAGCAGGCGCGCCAGGCCGGTGTGGCACCGCGCGTGCTGCTCGAGGCAACGCATGTGGCGGCGCTCGAGATCTGCGCGCTCGACGACCTGAAGGCGCACGCCCTGGAGGCGTGAGCCGTCCTTGTCAGCCGGCGGCGGGCATCAGGCTCGAAGGGTCGGCGCCGACGCGGGCGCCGCCTTCCCCGGCTTCCAGCCGCGACAGGCGGAAATCATAGTGGATGCTCGGCAGATCGGGCCTTGGTGAACCGGGTTGGCCCATCGCCTCCTGCACCACGAGGGATTGCGAGACGCCGAAGACGGTGTCGCTGCCGATATTCGGGTCGTCGGCGAAGTAGAGCGCCGTCACCAGCTCCCGATGGCCCTCCGCCGAGACCAGCACGTGGATATGGGCCGGGCGCATCCCGTGCCGGTTCTGGCGATGGACGAATTGCCCGACCGGTCCGTCCATCGGGATGCTGTAGCCGATGGGCTTCACCGTGCGGAGGTGGAAGCGCCCCTCACCATCGGCGCGGAAGCGGCCGCGCATGTCCATGACCGAGGCGTCCCGCGCCTGAAGGTCGTAGAGCCCCTCCGCATTGGTCTGCCAGACATCAATCACCGCGCCCGGCAGCGGACTGCCCTCGGCATCCGTGACCTGGCCGAAGATCACCAGCTCCGTCCCGCCGGCATCATGGATGGCGATGCTCTCGCCCGGGGCGAACTCCGGCGCCTTCTCGCGGAAGAAGGGGCCGAGCAGGCTGGTCTCGGTGCCCGCCGCCTCACGTCCCTCGGCATCATGCATGACATTCACGAGGCGGGAGAGGCCGAGCACGTCGGAGAGCAGGATGAACTCCTGCCGGTAGGGCGTGCAGGCCTGGCCCACCGCGGTGAGGAAGGCGATGCCGGCCAGCCATTCATCCGGCTTGAGGTTCACCTCGCGGGCGAATTCATGCAGGTGCCGGGTGGCGGCGGCCATGATCTCCCGCATCCGCGGGTCGGGCGTCGCCGCCATCTGGGCGATCGCCTCGCGGGTGACGCTGTCGCGGTCGAGATCCTGCATGGCGTCCCATCCTTCCGATGCCGAGCCCCCAGGATCGGAGGCCCAGCCGGCCGCGGTCAATCCTGGCGCGGCGGGTCGCAGGCCATGGTCGCCATGTCGCCCGGGATGGATAGTTCGAGAATCTCCACATCGTCGGAGGTAGCGATCTCGTTATGCTTCATCCCGCCGGGAATGAGGATGGCATCGCCGGTGCCGGAGCGGGTCCGCGTCCCGTCCTCGAATTCGAGCTCCACCCAGCCCTTCAGGATGTAGATGAACTGCGCCTCGCATTGGTGGGTGTGCCAGCCGGTCGGCTCGGTCATGCCGGTGATGGCCTCCATCACCTGGGCCCGCAGCTTGCCGCCGGTGGCGGCCTGGACGCCGAGGTCCCGGTAGCGGAAGAATGTGCGCCGCCCCTTGACGAAGGGCTGGTCCGCCTTCCGGGCCACAATGAGCTTGATCTCCGGGCTCGACGCGCCCGCGACGGAACCATCCATGGGCATCCTCCTCCGGTGTCTGTCGCACCTCGTGGAGGAGACTACACCCGACGGGTGGCCATGCCAGTGTCCTGTTCGGCAAGGCCCGCATCCGGTCGAGGCGGAACACGTCATGGCGGCTTCGTACGGTACTGTACGATGCAGCACCATGCCGGGCACAAAGCGAAAACCTCGCCATTCCACTAGGAACTCTATCTTCCCACGCCGCGATTGAACGAGATCGAGCGGAGCGAGGCAGCATGACGGGAACTGCGAAGCACAGGCATGCGAGAGGCCACCGGTGACGGCAGCGCTCTGGGGTGGCCTCGAATGCAGTGTCCTCCGCAGCGCCTGCGGCTGGCGCGACCAAATCCGGGAGACCGGGCATCATGACCGGATCGGCGATCTCGAAGCCGTTGCCAGTCTCGGCATCCGTCGCCTGCGTTACACCGTGTCCTGGGAGCGTGTGGCGCCGGACAGCCCGGTCGAGTGCGACTGGGCCTGGCATGATGAAAGGCTGGCGGAGCTGCGCCGCCTTGGCATCACGCCCATAGTCGGTCTCGTCCATCATGGCGGCGGGCCTGCCTATACCAGCCTCGACGACCCGCGCTTCCCATCGTTGCTGGCCGAATTCGCCGGGCGCGTCGCTCGCCGCTACCCCTGGGTCACCGACTGGACCCCGGTGAACGAGCCGCTGACCACGGCGCGCTTCTCCGGCCTATACGGCCACTGGTTCCCACATGGGACGGGAGAGGCGAGCTTCCTTCGACTGCTGGCGCATGAATGCCATGGCGTGCTGTTGGCGATGCGGGCGATCCGCGCCGTCATCCCCAGTGCCCGGCTCGTGCAGACCGAGGATATCGGCCATACCTTCTCGACCCCGCTGCTGGCCTATCAGGCGCACTACGAGAATGGCCGGCGCTGGCTGAGCCTCGACATACTCTGCGGCCGTGTCGATCGCGACCATCCCTGGCACGGGCGGCTGCTGGCGGCCGGCGTGCCGGAGGCGCTGCTGGAGGATCTGGCGGCCTGCGAGATGGGGCCGATGCTGCTCGGCCTGAACTACTACGTCACCAGCGAGCGGTTCCTCGACCACCGCCTCGGCCTCTACCCGCCTGAGACTCATGGCGGGAACGGACGCCACCGCTATGCCGATACCGAGGCCGTGCGGGTTCCCATAGCGCCCGGTCTTACTGGCTGGCTGCCGCGGTTGCGGGAAGCCTGGCAGCGCTACCCCGGCCTGCCGCTGGCTGTCACCGAGGCGCATATCGGCTGCACCGCGGATGAACAGCTCCGCTGGCTCGCTGAGTGCTGGCGAGCCGTCGAGACGCTGCGCGCCGAGGGGGCACCCTTCGAGGCGGTGACGATCTGGGCACTGTTCGGCGCCGTCGACTGGTGCAGCCTGCTGGCCTGCCGCGCCGGACGCTACGAGCCGGGCGCCTTCGACGTTGCCCATCCCGATGCGGCTGGCCGCCCTCGTCCGACCCTGTTGGCGGAGGGCGCCGCGGCCCTGGCACGGCATGGCCGGCTCGACCATCCCTTGCTGGAGGCGCCCGGCTGGTGGGCACGGGAGGAGCGTATGCATCCCGAGTTGCGACGGGCCGGGTGACCCCCACCCGGGCGCTCGATGTCCTGAACGTCCTGCTCTCCGATGTCCGCTACGGGCTCGGCGCCTATCTCGGTGTCTATCTGCTGACCGAACATCAATGGGATGCGGGGGAGATCGGCCTTGCGCTCTCCATCGGTGGCTTGGCCGGGTTGCTCGCACAGGCGCCGATCGGCCTTCTGGTCGATGCCATCCGGGCCAAGCGGGCGCTGATCGCGGGCGCGGTGCTGGTGGTGATGGCCTGCTGCCTCGTGATCCCGCTGGCACCGAGCTTCTGGCCCGTCACGCTTGCCGGCGTGGTCGGAGGGCTGGCCGGCACCTCGATCGCGCCGACGCTCGCCGCCATATCCCTTGGCATCGTCGGGCCGGAGCGCTTCGCCCGCCGGGCCTGCCGGAACGAGGCGCTGTTCCATGCCGGCAACGGCGCAATCAACCTGCTGATCCTGGCGACCGCGCCCTTTTTCGGCACACCGGTGCTGTTCTGGGTGATGGCGGGGACGGGGCTGGCCAGCGCGGCGGCGGCACTCGCCATCCCGCCCCGGTCCATCGACCATGCGGTGGCGCGCGGGCTGCTGCCGGGCGCGGCGAATGTCGCACCGCGGCAGGGCTGGCATTTGCTGACTGGGAGCCGGCCGCTGCTCACCTTTGCCCTGTGCGGCGCGCTGTTCCATATGGCTAATGGCTCCATGCTGGCCCTGGTGGCGCAGAAGCTTGCCCTGCAGAATATCGGTTGGGGGGTGGCGTTGACCGCCATCTGCGCCATCGCAGCCCAGGTGGTGATGGTGCCGGCCGCGACGCTGGCCGGCGCCCGGGCTGAGAGCTGGGGGCGGCGGCCCTTGCTGCTCGCGGCCTTCCTGGCACTGGCGCTGCGCGGCCTGCTCTACACGGCCTTCGACCACCCTGCCTGGCTGATCGGCGTCCAGTTGCTGGATGGCGTCGGGGCGGGGCTGATCGGCGCGCTGTTCCCGGTGGTGATCGCTGACCTCACCCGCGGCAGCGGGCATTTCGCCGCAGCCCAGGGCGTGGTGGGGACGGTGCATGGGCTGGGCGGGGTGGTGAGCGGGGCGCTGTCCGGCCTTATCGTGGTGTGGGCCGGCTATGATGCGGCCTTCCTGGCGCTCGCGGCGACCGCCGGGCTGGGCGCGGCGTTGTTCTGGCTCACCATGCCGGAAACCCGGCCCCTCCCGCTTGAGAAGGAGTTCGCGCATGACCATTCCGCTGCTTGAGACGGCGCTGACGCGCATGCCCGCCCTCGGCTTCGGCACTTGGCCGATGCGCGGGGCGGAGTGCCAGGCGGCGGTGGAATCCGCCCTTGGCCTCGGCTACCGTCATGTCGACACCGCCGAGATGTACGGCAACGAGGAGGCGGTGGGCGCCGCCCTCGCCGGCAGCGGCCTGCCGCGCGAGGAGATCTACCTCACCACCAAGGTCTGGAACGACAAGCCGAAGGGCGCCGAGATCCGCCGGGCAGCGGAGGCGAGCCTCGAGCGGCTGCGCCAGCCCTATGTGGACCTGCTGCTGATCCATTGGCCGAGCCCGCAGCTCGACCTGCCCGATGCGCTGCATGCTCTTGCCCGGCTGCGGGAGGAAGGACTGGCGCGGGCCGTGGGCGTGGCGAATTTTCCGCCCGGCCTGCTGCGGCAGGCGGTGGAGGCGGAGATTGCACCGATCGCCTGCCTGCAGGTCGAGCATCACGTCTATCTCGACCAGTCCAGGCTGCTCGATTACTGCCATCGGCAGGATATCCTGCTGACCAGCTACACCCCAGTGGCGAAGGGCGAGGTGCTGCGGGACGAGACCATCCTCGAGATCGCCCGCAAGCATGGTGCGACACCGGGGCAGGTGGCACTGGCCTGGCTGCTGGGCATGCGCGGCGTGGCAGCCATCCCCAAGGCGGCCTCGCCTGAGCGGCAGCGGGAGAATCTGGAGGCGGTCCGCCTCAACCTGGATGAGGCAGACCGCCTGGCGCTCGCCGCGCTGCCGAAGGACCGGCGGATGGTGAACCCGGCGATAGCACCCGACTGGGAGTCCTGACGCTGCCGTGCCGGAGATCGCCCGCTCATCCTAGGCGGCAACCACCAAGCCCCTAGCCCGGCTGGGTACGCGGCCCAGCCTGGCTACAGCCCGATACGGTATCACGATGACCTGTGCGACATTATGGTTGCACAGCGGTGACGGCATGCTCCACACCGTATCCATTCCAAATCGGTCTGCGCCACCATGTCCCTCAAGCTAGACCGCATTCCTGCGGACCAGTTCACCACTTTTCGTTTTGAGAAGGTGATTGGAATGGCTCGTGCCGGGCAGTGCAATGGTGGCGCCGCGCTGCCGCTCCGTGATCGACCGGATCCCGCTCGAGCTCCGGCCGCCGGCCGCGTACCGGCGTGAGCCTCGGCAGCGAGGCACCATCGGTGCAGGGTCGTCCGGCGAACGGAACCATTGATGCCGCAGTGGCTGTGGAAGGCGGGCATGGAGCCGAGACCGCGGCGGTGACTGCGGCCAAAGCCCTCGACACCGAACTCGCGGCAAGCCAGGACGCGCTGCGCGAGCGAACCAGGCTGCTGGCCACCATCACCGACAATGCGGCCGAGGCGATCTTCCTGATGGACGCCGATGGCCGGGTCACCTTCATGAACCCTGCCGCCGAGCGGATGTTCGGCTGGCCGCGCGAGGAGCTGCTAGGCCGGATCCTGCACGATGAGGTGCACCATCACCGACCCGATGGGCGCCCCTATCCCATAACGGAGTGTCCACTCGGACATGTCTTCGCCACCGGGGGCACCCTCGAGGCTCATGAGGACCTGTTCTTCCGCCGCGACGGCTCCCCGATCCCGGTCGCCTGCTCCAATGCTGCGATCGTGACCAATGGGCAAACGACCGGGGCGGTGCTGGTGGTGCATGACATCACCGCCCGGAAGACGGCGGAGGCGCGCCTGACCGCGCTGGTCGAGCTTGGCGACCGGCTGCGCGAACTCCAGAGCCCGGCTGAGATCGCCTATACGGCCGCCGAGATCATGGGGCGAACGCTCGGCTCCGACCGCGCCGGCTACGGGATGCTGGATACGGTGAAGCAGACGATCCGCATCGAGCGCGACTGGAGCACGGACCGCCTGCCGAGCCTGACGGGCACCTTCCGGCTGGAGGATTACGGGACCGGCTTCACCAACCTCCTTCAGCGGGGCGAGGTGGTGGCCGTTGACGACCTGCGCTCCGACCCACGGACGGCGGCCACGGCCCAGGGCCTCGATGCCATCGGCGTCCGCGCCTGCCTGCACGCGCCAGCGCTCGAAGCGGGCCGGGTGTCGGCGATCCTCTATGTGCATTCGGCGACGCCTCGTCGCTGGACCGAGGAGGAGATGGCCTTCGTACGCGGCGTGGCCGAGCGCGCCTGGGCAGCAGCCGAACGCGCGCGCGCCGAGCGGCGGCACGACCTGCTGCTGGCGGAACTGAACCACCGGGTGAAGAACATCCTCTCCACCGTCCAGGGCCTGGCGGCGCAGACATTGAAGGGGACCGGCGGCGACCCGGCTCGCTTCGCACAGCATTTCGGCGCACGGCTGCGCACCTTGGCGCGGGCGCACGACATGCTGACAGCGCATGGCTGGGAGCCGGCCCCAATCGCGGCGACGATGCATAATGCGCTCGCGCCCTGGCTGCAGGGTGGCCGGGCGGGGCAGATCGAGATCGCGGATGCGGACCATGCGGTGCCCGTCTCGCCACGGCAGGCCCAGGCCCTGGTGCTGGCTTTCCATGAGCTGGCCACGAACGCCACCAAATACGGGGCATTGTCCACGCCCAAGGGCCAGGTCAGCATCCGCTGCCAGGCCGGCCCGGACGGGAGCGTGGCCGTCGACTGGACGGAAGCCGGCGGGCCACCGGTCGTGAGGCCGCCGGACCGGCGTGGCTTCGGCACGCGGCTGCTGGAGCGTGGGTTGGGTCAGGATCTCGGGCCGGGCAGCACGGTTTCGCTGCGATTCGAACCCGGGGGGCTGCAGGCGGAAATCCGCTTTGTCCCCATGCCGGTGCCGGGCTGATCTCTGGATCAGCCAAGAAGCATGGCAATGGCAGAGACGCCACATCATGCAGCCTTGGCTGCCGAAGGCTGCGTCACATCAAGCTTGGATCAGGAAGAGACCGGCCCCCGCTTGGGGAAGGTGACTGCCATTCAGACAGGTGATTGCCACCCCTAGCGGCCGGCACCGCATCATCGCGGAACATGAAGCGCATCCCGCACACCCCGGCGGGGTCCAGATTTAAAGCTAAGAACAAAACCCGGGCTGAGGCGTTGAGGAGGGATGGCTCTCCTCGTTTCTGATGACCTCTGGGGGGTGGTGGAACCGCTGTTGCCGCGGGAGCGGCCGAAGCCGAGAGGTGGCAGGCCGCGTGCGCCCGACCGTGCGGCGCTGGCGGGCATCTTGTTCGTGCTGCGAACGGGCATCCAGTGGCATGAGGTGCCGACCGAACTGGGCTGCTGCGGCAAGACCTGCTGGCGAAGGCTGGGCGAGTGGCATGCCGCCGGGGTCTGGAGAGGACTGCACCGTGTGCTGCTGGAGCGACTGCAGGACGCGGGCGCCCTGGACTGGAGCCGGGCGGCGCTGGACAGCACCAGCCTGCCCGCCAAAAGGGGGGCGCCGAGGTTGGGCCGAACCCGACGGACCGCGGCAAGCCTGGCACGAAGCGCCACCTCGTCACGGATGCCCAGGGCACGCCGCTTGGCCTGACGCTGAGCGGCGCCAATCGCCACGACAGCCGTATGCTGGCGCCCACCCTGGATGCAGTACCGGGCGTGCGGGCCAAGCACAGGGGACGTCCGCGCCGTAGGCCCACCAAGCTCCACGCCGATAAGGCTTACGACCACCGCCGCTGTCGCCGTGAGTGCCGCACCCGCGGCATCACGCCACGCATCGCACGGCGTGGTATCGAAAGCAGCGCCCGGCTGGGCCGCCATAGGTGGGTCGTGGAGCGTACCTTCGCTTGGCTGGCCCGGTTCCGACGCCTGACTGTCCGCTACGAGCGCCGCGCCGACCTCCATCTCGCCCTCACAACCCTCGCCTGCGCCGTGATCTGCCTGCGC
>NZ_FMZX01000077.1 GCF_900101615.1 Belnapia rosea
CGAGGCACGCTATTATGCCAAGCTCAAGCCAGCCGCCCTGGCGGCCTGACTCAAGCCAACCAGCCTCCGGCAAAACCGGGGCGGTTCACCCACGGGCGTGGAGCGGAGCGTGCGGCTGTCGAGGATGGCCGCACTGGGCTCGGCTGTACGGCCGGCCGCAAAGCGAAGGATGGTGCGGAGGTCGCTGACCAGGGCCTCGAACACGCCAGCGGCCAGCCAACGCTGCGCCTGCTGGTAGACCGCCGCCCATGGCGGCAGGTCATTGGGCATGGCTCGCCAAGGAATGCCGTTGCGGATGACGTAGCGCAAGCCGTTCAACAGATCGCGGAGCGAGTACAGCCGTTGACCCGCATCCTCCCGCAGCAGAACCAAGTATGGCGCGATCAGCGCCCATTCTTCATCAGAGACGTCAGACGGGTACGGCTGGCGAGCAGACTGCATGCCCTATACTGAAAAACACCGCCGTAGAGGTCCATAACAACCTCTACCTGTCAGGTTGTGAGACCTCCTTGGCAGCCTCGACGATGAGGCGTGCTTTGGCGATATCGTCTGATCCGGCTCGGCCCTGTGGCTTGGGGTTGGCGAGTTTCCGTCGCTTTTTCAAGCGTTCGGTGACGACCTGATTGGGCGTCTTGCCTTCGAGAACCCGCTGACGGCGACTGTTGTACGCGGCGTTGAAGCCGCGGAGCAGCTGCTCAAGTTGCCCGTCGGAATAGATGGTGATGCCGAGCACTTCGTTGCCGACCCGGCCGCTGAAGCGCTCCACCATGCCGTTGGTCTGGGGCGAGTAGGGCCGGGTGTGGCGGTACTCGGCGCCGAGTTCGGCGCAGATCTTGGCGAAAGCTGGGCTGAAGCAACTGCCGTTGTCGGTCAGCACATGAGTGAGGCGGAAGGGAAAAGCAGCGGCGGCCTCACGGAGGAAGGCGATGGGGCTGTTGGTGGTCTCGTCATCCTTGACGGCAAGGTGGACGGAGCGTGAGCAGCGATCGATGGCGGCATAAAGGTAGCGCTTGCGGCGCTCGCCATCGGCGGTCTGCAGCTTCGGCAAGTGCTTGATGTCGATATGGAGAAAGCCGAGATCGTAGTCCCGGAACTCGCCTCGACCTCGCTTCGGCCGCTCCGAGGGTGGCGGTGGCCGCCGGCTCAGCCCCTCGGCGCGGAGAATGCGCCAGACGCTGTCGCGGTTGAGGTCGGGCAGGAAGTGAGTGACGGTGAAGGTCAGGTCATCGAGGGCGAAATTGGTCGCTCGCCGCAGCGCGCAGACCACCGCACGCTCCTCGTCTGTGGCCTTCCAGGGCAGCTTGTGGGGCTTGGCCGAGTGGTCGAGGCGGTCCTCTGGCCCGCGCTTGCGCCACGTGCGAATGGTCTCGGTGCTGACACCAAAGCGCCTGGCCAACACACCGGTGGGCTCGCCCGAACGGGCGATCTCGGCCCGGACGGCAGGTGTGGTACGAGCATTGGGGTGGATCTGGAGCATGGCTCACCTCCGTCCCGGCTTGGCACGTGGCAGACCTTCAAAGCGGTAGGCATAGTCTACAATGTGGGTTTGGCCCGATCTCGTGGCTCTTCCGCAAAAAGCGTGGTTGGTGCGGTCGTTGGAGGTGCAGGCCTCAGCCAGACGGTTAGGTAACCTATATAGTTCAGGATGAACAACCTGCAGTTCCTGCCGGGATGCTGGATCCGGGAGGTGAGCCGTTTGGATTCCAGCTGCATCCACATTCATGCCGAGGCGCGACAACGCAGCGCGCGCTGCCCAGATTGTGGCGAGCCGAGCCACGCGGTCCATAGCCGGGCTCTGCGACGGCCTGCCGATCTGCCCTGCCTCGGGCGCGAGGTTCGTCTCGAGTTGGCGGTGAGGCGCTTGTACTGCCGCAATCCCGCCTGTCTGCGGCAGACCTTTGTCGAGCGGCTGCCTGGGCTGATTGCGCCGCACGCGCATCGCACGCGCCGCCTGGCCGCGGCGCAGGGTCAGGTCGGCGTCGCCCTGGGCGGCGAGGCGGCTGGGCGGCTCCTGCAGCACCTTGGCATGCCAGCGAGTGGTGACACGGTGCTGCGCCTGGTGCGCCGCCTGCCCTTGCCGCGGCAGCCAGCCCCCCGCATCCTGGGCGTCGATGACTGGGCCCTGCGCCGGGGCAAGACCTACGGGACCATTCTCGTCGACCTGGAGAGGCATCGCGTCGTCGACCTGCTGCCGGACCGGAGCGCCCCGACGCTGGCCGAATGGCTTCGACACCACCGCGGGGTTCACGCCGTTGCCCGCGACCGCTCGACCGAGTACGCCCGTGGGATCTCGCTCGGGGCACCACAGGCCATGCAGGTCGCCGATCGGTGGCATCTGCTACTGAACTTGCGGCAGATGATCGAGCGTTGGCTGGCCGGGGCGCACGGCCGGCTCCGGCGCCTCGCCTGTCCCGGGGCGGCGGCTTGGTCCGGCGAGGCGCACGAGCGCCTTCCCGCGCACCCGCGCCGAGCGGATGGCCAGCGCTGACAGCCGGGCACGCTGGAGAGCGCTCTACGATGAGGTCCGGCGCCGGCATGCTGCCGGTGAGCCGCTGCTCACCCTCAGCCGTCGCATGGGGTTGGCACGCGGGACGGTGCGGAAGTTGGCGCAGGCCGAGAGCTTCCCGGAGCGTGCCGCCAGGATCCCCGGTTGCAGCATTCTGGATCCCTATCTCTCCTATCTCGAGGCACGGCTCGCGGCCGGCTGTGAGAACGCCATGGCACTGTGGCGCGAGGTGCGGGAGCTCGGCTTCCCTAGCACACCGCGGCAGGTCCATCGCTGGCTCAGCCCGCGGCGCAAGATGCCATCGAAACACGGCTCGCAGCGCGGGCCAGACGTGCAGCCGGTGCCGGCGCCGTCGTCTGCACCTGATAGCGCGCCGGCACTGCCCTCGCCGAGGCAACTCGCCTGGTACCTGACACGGCCGCGCGACAAGCTGACCGAGGATGAGACTGCTGCTGTTGCCCGTCTCGAGCAGGACGTGGAGGCCGCCACCGTCACCGCCCTGGCCGGCAGGTTCGCCGATCTCCTACGTGGCTGCTGCATCGGCAGCAAGGCTGTGTGCCGGGCACCCCTCGCCACGCTCAAGGCGTGGCTTGCAGATGCATCGAAGAGCGGCGTGGCTGCCGTCGTCACCTTCGCTGCCGGTCTACAGCAGGACGGTGCTGCGGTGAAGGCTGCACTCACTACGCCCTGGAGCAGCGGGCAAACGGAAGGACAGGTGAACAAACTGAAGCTTCTGAAGCGGCAAACCTTCGGGCGCGCCAAGTTCGACCTTCTCAGGCGTCGTGTGCTCCTCGCCCCCTAAACCACGCATTCTGCGGAAGAGCCACCGAAACGGGGCAAACCCACGCCGTCATTCTCCGCTGCATCTGGACAGACGGCACCGAGTTCTGGTGGACGAGTGAGGAAGCCAAGATGGCCTAACCCGCACCCCACCCCCTGACCCCTGTCATGGGGCGGATCACACCGAACTCGGAGAGAACCATGACCCCGGCGGCGGCCAGCCTCCACGCCAGTGCTTGACCTGAAACGCCCGATTATAAAACGGAGCCTTAGCCTATGCGCACCCGCTGCATAAAGGAATGAATTAGGCATGACGATGTCCGCACCGCCAGGACAGATCGAGTCATCCATAGCCTAAACACCGTCTGCCAAAGCAGTACTAGGGTCTGTGACCGAACTCAGTGGTGCGCAAGTTGATCATGGTGGCAGCAAGATGGGCGAAGC
>NZ_FMZX01000006.1 GCF_900101615.1 Belnapia rosea
GCCCGGCCTGCTCCCGGCACAGAACGTAGAGAGCATGGTGGATGCGATCGAGCGTCCGGTCCTCGTCCCAGCGCCGCAGGTAGTCGTTCACCGTGCTCCGCGGCGGCAGGTCCTTTGGCAACGCCGCCCACTGGCAGCCGGTGGACAGGATGTACATCACCCCATCGAGCATCGCGCGCACGTCGATCGTCCGCTTGTTACCGCCGCCCTTCGCGTCCGGGATCAGTGAGCCGACAATCGACCACTCTTCGTCGCTCAGATCACTCGGGTAGCGCAGCTTGCTGCGGTCGTATTTCGACCGGTTCTCGGACGTCCACATGCACACTCTTCTTCCGGCAATCGCCGCCGGGAGCCAATCACAACCGATTCAAATCACTCGATCTGTTCCCGGATGGACACTGAGGCCGGAGCATCACAAGCCGCGCCGCCTGCCCACGCCGCACCGCGACGATCGCCACCTGGCGGAAGCGATGCGCCAGCACGGCAATGCGGCGCGGATCGCCGCCGACCAGCAGATGCCGCTCCTGCCAGCCCTTGGCGCCGCCCTTACCCTCCACCAGCGGTAGGCGGCGCGCCGTCTCGCGCAGCCGGGCCAGCATGCGGTCGTTCCAGCCCCGCGGCATCGGGCGGCTATAGGGATTCCAGGCGGTGACGAAACCGCCCTCCCACACCCCGAGGCGGGCGAGCAGCGCATCGACCGCGGCGCTGCGCCGGCCGATGCGGGCGGCGGCGCCCGCGGCCTCATAGGTGCTGCGGCGATAGGCGGCGACGAGCGGGGAGGTCATGCGAGATGGAAGAGCATGGCCTTGAGATAGGCGCTCTCCGGCAGCAGCGGATGCACCGGATGGTCCGGCCCCGCCCCGCCCTGGAAGAGCAACCGCCCCTCCCGCCGGGTGCGGCCGATGCCCCAGATCACCGCATCGGCGAACTCGCCCGGCGCCACATGGTGGCTGCAACTGGCGATGAAGAGGAAGCCGCCCGGCGCGACCAGAGTGGCCGCCATCCGGGCCAGCTTGCCATAGGCCCTCAGCGCCGCGGGCTGGTCCTTACGGGTCTTGGCGAAGGCTGGCGGGTCGGCGACGACCATGTCGAAGCGGGCGCCGGACTGGCCCATCCGCTCCAGCGCCTCCATCGCCTCGCCCCGCTCGGCGGTGACACGGTTGGCGAGGCCATTCTCCGCCGCGCTCGCCATGGCGAGGTCGAGGGCATGGGCGCTGCGATCCAGCAGCGTCACCTGCGCGGCACCCGCCGCCGCGGCGCTGAGGCCGAAGCCGCCGGTATGACAGAAGGCGTCCAGCATCGTCCCGCCCGTGGCGAGGCGGGCGACGCGGGCGCGGTGCTCTCGCTGGTCGAAGAACCAGCCGGTCTTCTGGCCGCCCAGCAGGTCGACGGTGAAGCGGAGGCCGCCCTCCTCGGCATGCACAGGCCCCGGCTCGCCGAGCAGCAGCCGTGTCTCCTGCGGCAGGCCCTCGAGGCTTCGCACCGAGGCATCGTTGCGGGCGACGATGAGGCGCGGGCCGACCAGCCCCTGCAGGACCTCGATGAGGGCCGGCGTCAGCGTCTCCATTCCGGCGGTATTGGCCTGGAGCGCCAGCGCATCGCCATAGCGGTCGATGACGAGGCCGGGCAGACCATCCGCCTCGGCATGGACCAGCCGGTAATGCGGCGCGTCGAATAGGCGTTCGCGCAGCGCCAGTGCGGCGCCCAGCCGGGCCCGTAGCCAGGCGACATCGACCGGCGCCTCCGGGTCCCGGTCCAACCTTCGGGCGGCGATCAGGCTGTGCGGGTTGAACAGCCAGGTGCCATGGCGCTGGCCGTCATCACCCTCCAGCCGCACGACGGCGCCTGGCGGCAACGCCTTGGCCGCCGGCGTCATGGCGATCTCGTTGGAGAAGGCCCAGGGATGGCCGGATTTCACCCGGCGGTCACGGCCGGGCAGCAGGCGGATGAGGGTGTGCGACATGAGGCGGCGGACCATGCCGCCCTGCTCCGCGCGAGTCCACCTAGGTTGCGCAGGAGGCGGGTTGCGATGCGCCGCGCTTCGGGGCCAGATGCCACCATGCGCATTCTCCGAGACCTGCCGACCCTCCGCGCCGAGCTGGCAAGCCTGGGCCCCGTCGCTCTGGTGCCGACCATGGGGGCGCTGCATGCCGGGCATCTCTCGCTGATCGCGGCAGCCCGGCGCGAAGTCGGGCCCGGCGGCGTGGTGGCCGCCTCGATCTTCGTCAATCCGCTGCAATTCCTGCCCGGCGAGGACTTCGACCGCTACCCGCGCCAGGAGGAGGCGGATCTGGCGATGCTGGCGGAGGCTGGCTGCGACCTCGCCTGGCTGCCCAGCGTCGAGACGATGTATCCGCCGGGACAGGCCAGCACGATCATCGTGGAAGGGCCGGCGCAAGGCTGGGAGGGTACCGCCCGGCCCGGCCATTTCCGCGGTGTCGCTACGGTCTGCGCCAAGCTCTTCCTGCAGACGGGCGCCAGCGTGGCGCTGTTCGGGGAGAAGGACTGGCAGCAGTTGCAGGTGATCCGGCGGATGGCGCGGGACCTCGACATGCCCCTCCGGATCCTCGGCTGCCCCACGCTACGGGAGGCGGATGGCCTCGCCATGTCCTCCCGCAACCGCTACCTCGATCCGGAGGCGCGGGCCCGTGCCGCAGCGCTGCCCGGGGCGATGCGGGCCGCGATCGAGGCAATGGCGCGAGGCACCTCGCCCGCCGCCGCGTTGGCGACGGCGCGTGCCGGCCTCACCGCCTCCGGCTTCACGCTCGACTACCTGGCCCTGGTGGAGCCGGAGACGCTGCTCGAAGTTCCGGCGCCACCTGGCCGGCTGATCGCAGCGGCCCGGCTTGGCAGCATCCGCCTGCTGGACAACATGGCCGCGTGATGGGCCGCCTGCTTCAGTCGAGCAGCCAGCGCAGCGAGTGGCGGAGTGCTGCCGTGCCATCCCGCTCGAACCAGAGGCCATGGGCGAAGATGACCCGATCAGGCTGCAGCGCGAGCAGCCGTTCCGCAGCCTGCCTCGCCGCCCGGAGGCGCCAGCGGATGACGGCGCGCAGATAGGGCGGCGGCATGCCATCCGGGGCAAGGCTGCCGAAGAGGCGGACGATGGGCCGCATCAGCGCCGGCAGGCGTGGCGCCTCGAGATTGAGCACGAGATCGGTCAGGACCAGGGTCCGGCTCGGCTCATGGAACAGCGCGACCTCGTGGAAGCCCAGCCCGCCAGGCACGGTGGCGAGCGTGATGACACCTCCCCAAGCAGTGGGCGCCACCGCGCCCAGGTCATGGTCCAGGCGCAGCCGGCTGCGCCGCACCTGGCGACGCTGGCGGAGGCCGGGTGCGGCCCAGGTCACCGCCTCAGGGAAGGCACGCTGCCAGTCCCGGAGGAAGGTCCAGTGGGCGATGTTGGGCGCGACCAGATGACGGATCGGCCCGAGCCGGGCCAGCGCCTCCGCGAGTTGCGATGAGAACCGCGTTGGCGAGTGCAGCAGCAGCCCGCCATCGGGCAGGCGGAGCACCGTCATCCGCACCGGAAGCTGGCTGCCGAGCGGGCCCGGCAGGAGGCTGTCGACAACCTGGACATCGGCAGTGACGGGCTTCGGGCGGTCATAAGGCGGATAGCCCGCCGGTGCCTCGGTGGCGAGCAGGCGAGGGCCGCTCGCCGCGCGGTCATCGCTGAGCGCCACGACGGCGAGTTCGGCAAGGCCAAGGCCAATGAGCAGGGCCCGTGCCTCCCCCGGCTCGTCCCGCATGGCGAGCCCGGCACCGACCAGCGCTGCCCCGCCCAGCGCGTCGAGGCCAAGATGCTGGCGCATGGTGAGGCGGGGCCTGAGCCCCGCCTCGTAATCCGTCATCAGCGAATAGGCCGTGTGATAGGCACCGGCAGCTCCGAGCAGGCCCCGGACCCGGGGCGGCACCCCGCTGGATGCGGCAAGCCCACCCAGCATGGCTGCCACGCCATAGTCGATCAGCCCATGCAGCCTGCTCGGAATCATGGCGCAGTGCTGCCTAGTAGAACCAGTAGCCGGTCGCCTCGTAATTCGCCGTGGCGATCGCGGCCAGCGCATACCAATCCACCGGTGCCTCAGCGACTGGTGCCGGGGCCTCCGTGACCGGGACCTCGACAACAGGTGTCGGAACGGGCTCCGGCGCCGGGGCTGGCAAGGGCTCGGGCACCGCAGGCGGAGCGACCACCGAGGGGTCGGTCCAGCCGAGCGGCACATAGTCCACCTCCGTCACCGTCAGCGTGGTGGCCGGGCTGTTGTTCAGCAGGCCGATGACGTTGTTCATGCCGCCATTGTCGTAGTCGACCGGCACATGGTCGGTGGCGATGGCGGTGACCTGCCCGTCGACCTTCCAGGTGATCTGCCCTGGCTCCCAGACCAGCTGATAGTCGTGGAAGACGCCGCCCTCCACGCCCTCATGGTAGCGCACGGCAATGGCGTCCTCGCCATTGTTGTTCCAGTGCAGCGTCCCATACTGGCGGCCACTGCCATCCGGCGCGATCTCGGCGAGGTTGATCTCCTGGCCCGGCCAGTTGTTGTCGCCAGGCCACAGGATAATCGCAGAACCGGGCCAATTGCCGTCGAGCTTCGCCGTCACCGTGTAGGTGCCGTAGCCATGGCCGGAGGTGATGGCCTCGGCCGGCTCCATCAGCCCGGCATTGCCGGTCAGGGTCACCTGGCCGGGGACGGAATAGTCCACCCCCCAATTGTCCTTGAGCGCGCCTTCGCGGTTGTCGAAGCTTTCGTGGAAGGGCACGTCGGTCTCTATAGCCATCGTTGCCATGGTGTCAGTCCTGCCGTTGTCGCCGGGGTTGGCGAGTTGCGGATAAAACGCAGGACATCCGAACTGGTGCCGTCATGGCTGGCGGAACGAAATCGGCGAGAAAGCTGGCACGCGGATTGCTAGCCGTTCCGGTCAGGTCGGCGCCTCGCTGGCCAAGCCGCGGCGGAGCACAGGATGCCGAAGCCTTTCCACCTTGCCTGGTTCCTCCAGGGGTCGAGCGTTCAGGCCTGGGGCGAGCCCTGGACCGGACATATCGGCACCAGCTGGATGCAGCCGACGCTTTTCCTCGACATGGCACGCAGCCTGGAGCGGGCCTGCTTCGACTACATCCTGCTCGAGGACAGTTCCTATGTTGGAGAAAGCTTCAACGGCTCGACCGAAGTCTACCTGAAGAACGGCCTCTCGGTGCCTCGGCAGGACCCCTCGGTGGTAGCGGCGCTGATGACGCAGGTGACATCACGCATTGGCATCGTGCCCACCTTCGGCACCTTTGCCTACCCGCCCTACCTGCTGGCGCGGCTGGTGGCGACGCTCGACCAGGTCTCGGCCGGGCGCATCGGCTGGAATGCGGTCACGGGCAGCTCCGACGTCGCCGCCATGAATTTCGGCATGAACGGCATGCCCGAGCACGACCTGCGCTACGACATGGCGGACGAGTATCTCGACGCCGTGAAGCAGCTCTGGTCCTCCTGGGAGCCGGGGGCGATCATCGCCGACCGGCAGGGCGGCACACTGGTCGACCACACCAAGGTCCACGGCGTCCATTTTGAAGGCAGGTTCTTCAAGACGCGCGGCCCATTGAATTCGGGCCCGGCGCCACAGGGCCAGCCGGTGATCGCCCAGGCCGGCGGCTCGCCGCGTGGCCGGCGCTTCGCCGCAGCACATGCGGACACCATCGTCGTCAATGCCAAGGGCATCGAGGCGATGCGCGCCTATCGCGACGACATCCGCCGGATGATGACGGCCTGTGGGCGTGACCCGGACCACTGCAAGGTGCTCTACCTCATCAACCCGATCATCGGCGAGACGATGGAGGAAGCGCTGGAGCGGAAGGCGCGGCGCAAGGCCCGCGCGGACGAGACACTGGTGCAACGCCTCGCGCATTTCGGCAAGGTGACGAATATCGATTTCGGCCGCTTCGATCTCGACAAGCCCTTGCCGGATGACGTCACCACCAACGGCCACCAGCAGAATCTCGACCAGTTCCGCAAGAAGGCGGCTGGACGCAGCATCCGCGAGGCCATGGCGGACTACAACGCGACCGACCTCTCGGTCGAGCTCTGCGGCACGCCGGACCAGGTCGCCGCCCGCATGGGCGAGGTAATGGAGGAGGTCGGTGGCGACGGCTTCCTCTTCTCCATGCCGAATGTCCAGCGGCGGACGCTCGCCGAGATCGAGGACGGGCTGGTGCCCGCTCTGCAAGACCGCGGCTTGGTGCGGCGCGCCTACGCGCATGCGCAGTTCCGCGACAACCTTCTCGAATACTGAACCCCCCAGCAGAGGCGAGCCGGACGCATGAGCCACCCATCCCTTTCCCGCCGCATCCTGTTCGGGCTGCTCGCGGCCCCTGCCCTGCTGCCCGGCCGCGGCAGCGCCGAGACATTGCCGGAGGTGACCTCAATTCCAGACAGCCTGAAGGGCAGCGGCGAGATCCGCGTCGCCACCTTCGGGGGCACCATGCAGGAGGTGCAGAAGCGGGCCTATTTCGAACCCTTCGAGAAACTGTCGGGCATCAGGGTGCGCGACTTCGCCGGTTCCGACATCACCAAGATCAAGGCGATGGTCGAGACCGGCAACGTGGAATGGGATCTCGCCCAGGTCAGCCGCGGCTCGGTGATGAACCTGCAGAAGCGCGGCGACTATTTCGAGAAGATCGACTACGACATCATCGACGCCGGCGTGCCCGCGGCTTTCCGCTTCGAATACGGGCTTGAGATGCTGGTCTGGGCGCAGGTGCTCGCCTACCGCACCGATGCCTTCCGCGGCGCCGTGCCGAAAGGCTGGGCGGATTTCTGGGACACCAAGAAATTCCCCGGCGACCGCGCCCTGCTCGGCGCCGGCAGCGGCAACCAGCCGGAGCTGGAATTCGCCCTGATGGCAGCAGGCGTACCGCCCGAGCAGGTCTATCCGATGGACCTCGACAAGGCCTTCGCCAGCTACACCAAGATCAAGCGTGATGTCGTGAAGTGGTGGGAAACCGGCGCGGTGCCGGTGCAGCTGCTGACCGACCGCGAAGTGGTGATGACGAGCGTCTGGAACGGCCGCATGGCGGCGCTCCAGCAGGCCGGCGTGCCCGCCGCGGTGAGCTGGAGCCAGGGCCTGCTGAAGCGCGACTGCTGGGCCATCCCCAAGGGTTCGCGCAACCGGGCGCAGGCGATGAAATTCATCGCCTACTCGACCATGGCGATCCCACAGGCGCGGCTCTCGATGCTGATCCCGTATGGCTCGGTGAATGACGGTGCGAACGAGTACCTCTCCCCGGCACGGCAGGAGGTGCTGCCGAGCGCGCCCGCCATCCGCTCCCAGCTGCTGACCTACAATTACGACTGGTGGGTAGAGAATCGGGATGCCGTGACGGCCCGGTTCAACCGTTGGCTGCTCACCTGATGGACGGCGGGATGACACTGGCCGGGCGCGGCGCTTCGGTCGCGCTGAACAGCCTCGAGAAGCGCTACGAGGGATTCGGCGCGGTGCGCGGCGTCTCCATCGATATCCGCTCCGGCGAATTCCTGACGCTGCTGGGGCCGAGCGGCTCCGGCAAGACCACCACGCTGATGATGATCGCCGGCTTCGAGACGCCGAGCGCCGGCGACATTGCGATCGATGGCCGCTCCGTCGTCGCGTTGCCGGCCCACCGGCGGAATATCGGCATGGTGTTCCAGAACTACGCCCTCTTCCCGCATCTGACGGTGGCCGAGAATATCGGCTTCCCGCTGAAGCAGCGCGGCGTGGCGAAGGCCGAGCGCGCCCGGCTGGTGGAGGAGGCGCTGGAGCTGGTGCGCCTGCCCGGTTATGGCACACGGCAGCCGCGGCAGCTCTCGGGCGGCCAGCAGCAGCGCGTCGCCCTCGCACGCGCCATCGTCTTCAAGCCCCGCCTGCTCCTGATGGACGAGCCGCTCGGTGCGCTCGACAAGCAGCTGCGCGAGAGCCTGCAGCTCGAGATGCGGCGCCTGCATGCCGATCTGGGCATCACCTTCATCTACGTTACCCATGACCAGGAGGAGGCGCTGACCATGTCGGACCGAATCGCGGTCATGCATGAGGGGCGCGTCGCCCAGATCGGTCCGCCGGAGGAGCTGTATGACCGGCCGGAGAATCGCTTCGTCGCCGCCTTCATCGGCGAGAGCAACTTCCTCCCCGCGACCGTGCGTGGACGCGAGGAAGGCCATGTCGTCGCCGAATGCGCGGGTAGCCTGGTCCGCGCCACCTGCACCACCAACCCTGCCCCGGGCGAGAGCGTGACCCTGGCGGCACGGCCCGAACGGCTCCGCTTCGTCGATGGCGGCTGGCCGGCCCCACCGCCGGCCAACCGCTTGGCTGTGACGGTGACGGAGGCGGTGTTCGTCGGCGAACGATGCCGTTATGTGCTCCGCACCGGGGACGGCACGTCGCTGGTGCTGAAGGAGCCGTCGAGTGCCGCCACGCGCCGGCGGGTGGCGGGAGAGACGGCGGAGGTCGCCTGGTCGGTCGCGGATACGATCCTTGTCTGAGGCCATCGCTCCTGCCCTGCTGGCGCCCGGCCGCACTGCCGGGATGAATTGGCGGCGGCTGGTCCCGCTGCTGCTGGTCGCGCCGCTGGTGCTCTTCATGCTGGCGCTCTATGCGCTGCCGGTCCTTGCCATGCTGTCGCGCAGCCTGCTGGAGCCGGCGCCGACGCTGGCGCATTACGCCGAACTGGCGGGCGACGAGGTCTTCCACCGCATCTTCACCAACACGCTCTGGACGACGCTGGTGGTGACGGCCGGCACGCTGGTGCTCGGCTATCCGGTGGCGATGGGCTTGGCGCGCGCCAGGACGCTTCTGCCGCTGCTCCTCATCATCGTCCTGCTGCCTTTCTGGACCAGTGTGCTGGTCCGTTCCTATGCGTGGATGGTGCTGCTCGGGCGGCACGGGCTGGTGAACGAGGCGTTGCTGGCCATGGGCATGCTCGACCGGCCGCTGCGGATCCTCAACACGCCGCTCGCCGTCCATATTGCAATGGTTCATATCCTGCTGCCCTACATGATCCTGCCGATCGCCAATGCGCTGCGGCAGATCGACCCGTCGCTGGCGCGCGCGGCTGCGGGGCTCGGGGCCGGTCCATGGGCCGTATTCCGGCAAGTCACCCTGCCGCTCTCGATGCCGGGGGTGATGGCGGGCATCCTGCTCGTCTTCGTGCTGTCGCTCGGCTTCTACATCACGCCTGCCCTGGTCGGCGGCCCGCGCGACATGACCCTCTCCATGCTCATCGCCCAGCGGGTGGAGCAGCTCGACTGGGCCTATGCCGCCACCCTCTCAGCGGTGCTGCTGGCGACCGCGCTGGTGATCATCGCCATCTTCCAGCGCGCCTTCGGCGTCGGTACCGCCTTCCGGATGAGCGCACGGTGAAGGGCCTCCGCATCCTTGGCGGCGGCGTGCTGACGCTGCTGCTGATCTTTCTCGCGGCGCCGATCCTGCTTGTCGGCATCGTCTCCTTCTCCTCGGCAACATACCTGACCTTCCCGCCGCCGGAGTTCGGGCTCCGCTGGTACCGGGCCTATCTCGGCTCGCGCGACTGGCTGGATGCGACCTGGCTGAGCATCGCCGTCGCCGCTGCGGTGGTCGTGGTATCGACGGTACTCGGCACGCTGGCGGCGCTGGGCTTGGCTCGCCTGCCGCGTGGCCTGCGCGTGGCGGCGACCGGGCTGATCCTGTCGCCGCTGATCGTGCCGGGGATCGTGGTCGCCATCGGCGTCTATTACGCCTATTCGCGCTATGGGCTGGTCGGCTCACCGCTTGGGCTGGTGCTGGCACATAGCTGCCTCGCCGTACCCTTTGTCGTGACCAGCGTAAGCGCCAGCCTCGCCGGGCTCGACCCACGGCTGGAACAGGCCGCCCTCAGCTTGGGCGCGACCCCGCTTGGCACCTTCCGTCAGGTGACCCTGCCGCTGATCCGGCCGGGCGTGCTGGTGGGCGCCCTCTTCGCCTTCATTACCTCCTTCGATGAGCTGATCGTCTCCCTCTTCATCTCGGGATCGGGGGCGGTGACCCTGCCGCGGCGGATGTGGGACGACCTGCGCTATGCGATCGACCCAACCATCGCCGCGGTCTCGACCCTCACCGTGGTGCTGACCGCGGCACTGATGGGCGCGGCGCACTGGCTCAAGCGGCGTGGGGAACGGCAGGGGCTACATTCGCCGTAGCCAGACCTGCTCGATGGCATGATCCCTGCCCTTTCGCAGGACCAGCCGCGCGCGATGGCGGGTCGGCTGGATGTTCTGCTGCAGGTTCGGCAGGTTGATGCTGGTCCAGATGCCCCGCGCCACCGCCTTCGCCTCCTCGAGCGGCAGGTCGCGGTAGTGGTGGAAATAGCTGTCGGGGTTGGGGAAGGCGATCTTCTGCAGCAACAGGAAGCGCTCGATGTACCAGGCCTCGATCTCGCTGATGGCGGCATCGAGATAGACCGAGAAATCGAAGAAGTCGGAGGCGACGACGGGGGCACCGGCCGCGTGCTGCAGCACGTTCAGCCCCTCGAAGATGACGATATCGGGCCGGCGCAGCACCTGCATCTGGCCGGGGATGATGTCGTATTTCAGGTGCGAATAGACCGGCGCCGCCACCTCCGCCTCGCCGGCCTTCAGGGCGTTGAGGAAGCCGAGCATGCGCTTCAGGTCGTAGCTCTCGGGGAATCCCTTGCGGCGCATCAGGCCGCGCTCCTCCAGCACCTTGGTCGGATGGAGGAAGCCATCGGTCGTCACCAACTCCACCCGCGGATGGTCCGGCCAACGGGCAAGGATGGCGCGCAGCACGCGGGCCAGGGTGCTTTTCCCCACAGCGACGCTGCCGGCGATGCCGATGATATAGGGCGGTGGCGCCGCCTGATGGCCGAGGAAGGCATCCTGTGCCATGGCCAGCCGCCGGGCAGCCCGGACCTGGAGGTTCAGCAGGCGCGAGAGCGGCAGGTAGATTTCCTGCACATCGGCCAGTGAGACGGTCTCGTTCAGCCCGCGCAGGGCACCGATATCGGCGCGCGTCAGCGAGAGCGGCGTGCTGGCGCGCAGCGCTGCCCAGGCGGCACGGTCGAAGACCCGGTAGGCGGGTTCGGCGAGAGGCGGGTCTTCAGGCGGCGGCACGGCATCCATGGCGGTCATCGTGTCACGGAGCGGCGAAACCGGCCAGGGTACGCACCTCGGCCGGGCTGAGGCCCCTCTCACGCAGGGCACGGAGGCTCGGGGCGCCATCCCGCTTCGCCAGGCGCCGGCCGCTGGCGTCCGTCAGCAGCGGGTGATGGGCATAGCGCGGCTCGGGCCAGCCCATCAGCACCTGGAGCAGCCGGTGCAGATGCGTGGCCGGCTTCAGGTCCACCCCCCGGGTGACCAGGGTAACCCCCTGCAGCGCATCGTCATGCGTCACGCAGAGATGGTAGCTGGCCGGGACCTCCTTCCGCGCCAGGACCGCATCGCCGAACTGGGCCGGGTCGCAGCGGAGGCGCCCCTCTCCCACCTCCTCGAAGGAGAGATCGGCCGGGGCCAGGGCGAGCGCGGCCGCCATGTCGAGCCGAAGGGCATAGGGCTCCGCGGCTGCGATCCTGGCGGCGCGGATTTCGGGTGCAAGGCGGCGGCAGGTACCGGGGTAGAGCGGGCCATCCGGGCCATGCGGCGCTTGGCCGGCGGCGGCGATCTCGCGGGCGATCTCCGCCCGGGTGCAGAAGCAGGGATAGAGCAGGCCCCGTGCCGACAGCCGCGCCAGGGCCGCACGGTATTCGGGCATGTGCACGGACTGGACACGCACATCGCCGTCCCAGTCGAGGCCCAGCCAGGCGAGATCTTCAAGGATCGCCGCGGTGAATTCCGGCCGGCAGCGGGTGCCGTCGATATCCTCGATCCGCAGCAGGAACCGCCCGCCCACCCGGCGCGCTGCGCCCCAGGCCGCGAGAGCGGAATGGGCATGGCCGAGATGCAGCAATCCGGTCGGGCTTGGCGCGAAGCGGGTGATGACAGGCATGGCCCTGCCGGGTAGCGGGTGTGGCAGCAAGGGAGCAAGCGGCGATGGCAGGCCTCATGGGACCTCGATTCGGTGCGCAACCGGGCCGGGCGCGGCAGCTGGTCGTGCTGCTGCACGGGCTGGGCGCGGATGGCCAGGATCTGATCGAACTCGCTCCGGACTGGGCTTCGGTCCTGCCCGAAGCAGCCTTCATCGCCCCGGATGCGCCGGACGCCTGCGACATAGCCCCCTATGGCCGGCAATGGTTCAGCCTGCAGGACCGGACACCGGCCGTGATGGCGGCGGGGGCGCAGCGCGCAGCTGAGACGCTCGAGCCGCTGATTGAGGCGGAGCTTGGCCGATTCGGCCTGCCCGGCGAGGCGCTGGCGCTGGCCGGGTTCAGCCAGGGGGCGATGATGGCCATGCAGCTCGGCCTCCGCCGGCGCCCACCTCCGGCTGCCATCCTCGCCTATTCCGGCGTGCTGCTCGGTGCCGAGTCGCTGGCGGCTGCGCTCGCCGGCAAGCCCCCGGTGCTGCTGGTGCATGGCGAGGCGGACGACATCGTCCCGGTCGGCGCCAGCCGCGCGGCGGAAGCGGCACTGCGGGCAGCCGGTGTCCCGGTCGAGGCCATTTATCGCCCTGGCCTGCCGCATGCGATCGATGCCGTGGGCATTGAGGCCGGGGCGCGGACGCTCTCCCGCGCCTTCGCCCCATGACAGGCGCATGAAAGAAAACCGGCTGCCTGTTGCACCGCGTCAACCATACAGGCAAGAATGCGGGTGTAGATCGGCGGCGCCACAGAATATGGGGCCTTTCCGCCGTGACAGGCCCCATGGCTGGTTGGCCCCGCCCCGAACAGGGAGCGGCGCTTGCCTGACGGCACTAGCCTTCACAGTGGTTCGGGACGCCGGGGCGGGGGGCGGGCATGACCCATGTCTCCAGCCTCCAGACTCTGGTGCTGAACGCGGATATGCAGCCGCTCAGCTGGGGCCCCCTATCCGTCTGGTCCTGGCAGGACGCGCTGGTCGCGGTGCTGCAGGACCGCGTCACCCGTATCGTCGATTATGAGATCGAAGCGCATTCGGCGAGCCGATCCTTCGCCATCCCCTCGGTCGTCGCGCTGAAGCGCTTCCACAGGCGACGCAAGGTGGCCTTCACCCGCTACCACGTCTTCCTGCGGGATCGGTTCAGCTGCCAGTATTGCGGCGAGACCCTGCCGGCGAAGGACCTGACCTTCGATCATGTGGTGCCGCGCAGCAAAGGCGGCGTCTCCTCCTGGACCAATGTCGTCACCTGCTGCCAGCGGGACAATCTGTTCAAGGGCAGCCGGTCACTGCGCGAAAGCGGGCTGCGGCTGCGCTGCGCACCGATCGAGCCGACGCCCCACCAGATCGATGAGGCCGCCAAGCGCCAGGCACCGCGCGAGAAGCTGCATCGAACCTGGCAGGACTTCCTCTACTGGGACGCCGACCTGGAAGCGTGATGGTGCGGGGCGGGATCAGCCCCGCCCCATATCCGGCCCGTGCGGGTCATGGGCGATGCGGCGCAGGCGCCAGCCGAGGCCGAGCAGCACCGTGCCCGTTGCCACCGCCTGGATGCCGACCAGCCAGATCAGCGCGAGCAGCCCCGGCCCGGGCGCCGAGATCATCCAGGCGCCGATGAAGACCGAGATGGCCCCGAACAGCCCCATCAGCACGCTGCCGAGGCGGAAGGCCATCACCAGCCGGATCACGCCGACGACCACGGACCAGGCCGCGACCAGGAAGACCAGACCGATGGCGGAGGCGACGGGGGCCAGCAGCAGCGCCGCGGCAGCGACCAGGGAAAGGATGCCATCGATCCAGAACCAGGCGCCATGCCGCTCCGGCGGACCGCGCACCGCCTGATACAGCGTGCCGACCCCGTCCAGCGCCATCCACGCGGCGAGGCAGCCGAGGATAAGGGCGAGACCGAGGCCCGGCACCAGGAAGGCCACCAGGCCGAACAGGATGGCGAAGACGCCGCGCAGCATGAACATCCACCAGCCGCGCGCCATCATCCGGACAAGCGGGAAGCGGCCGGTCAGGCTCATCGGGGCAGGTTGGGTCTCGGTCACGGCCATGGGGGGCATCCCTCGCTTGCGCGTCCCATAGACGCAGGAAATCCGCCGGCGATCAAAGTCCCCCAGTGACAATTTTGTAGGGTATGGGCGAAGCCTGCGCCGCCGGGTAGATGAGGACCGAAAGGGGGGCGGCCGCATCCCCCGGTGCCGGCAGGAGCCCGTCCGAGAATGAGTGCCAATCTTCCGCCCGAAATCCCGCCCGGCGCGCTCGACGACCAGACCGCCGCCCGCCTCGAGGCCCTGATCGAGGAAGAGGAAGGCGCGCAGAACCGCTTCTCCGGCTGGCTCGGCTGGGTCGGCACCGGGGTGGCGCTCGCCATGGCGCTGTTCCATCTCTGGGCCGCCTGGGACATCGTGCCGACGACGACGCTGCGCTTCGTCCATGTCGGTTTCGCCATGGCGCTGGGCTTCCTGCTCTTCCCGGTGGCCCGGCGCTTCCGGCACCGCTTCATGCCCTGGGACTGGGCGCTGCTCGCCGCCGGCATCTATGTCACCTGGTACCTGATCGCCGGCGGCGACGACCTGCTGGACCGCTATGTCTTCCCCGAGCCGATGGACCTCGTCATCGGCTGGATCCTCGTCGTGCTGGTGCTGGAGGTCACACGGCGGGCCACCGGCTGGGTGATGCCGGTCGTCGCCGGGCTGTTCATGCTCTATGCCTTCTTCGGCAACCTGCTGCCGCCACCCTGGCGTCACCAGGGCTATGGGACGGAGCGGCTGATCCCGCACCTTACCATCACCCTCGACGGCATCTTCGGTACGGCGGTCGATGTCTCGGCCAGCCTCATCATCCTCTTCACCATCTATGGCGCGATCCTGCAGCTCAGCGGCGCGGGGAAATTCTTCGTCGATTTCTCCTTCTCGGCCACCGGCGGCAAGGCAACCTCGGCGGGGCGGACGGTGGTGCTCTCCTCCTTCCTGCTGGGCGGGCCGTCCGGCTCCGGCGTGGCGACGACGGTGACGCTTGGTACCGTCGCCTGGCCGATGATGCGGCGCGTCGGCTACAGGCCGGATGATGCCGGCGGACTGCTGGCGGCCGGCGGGCTTGGGGCCATCATCTCCCCGCCCGTGCTGGGCGCGGCTGCCTTCCTGATCGCCGAATACCTCAAGATTGGCTATCTTGAGGTGCTGCGCATGGCGGCGGTGCCGACCGTGCTCTACTACGCCTCCCTTCTCTTCATGGTGGAGCTCGACCAGCGCCGCATCGGCGCTCAGCACGCCAAGGCCGGTACTGAGCGGGAAGTGATCCCGGTCGAGAGCCCCTGGGCGCTGACCAAGAAATACGGCTTTCACTTCACCTCGCTGCTGGCGATCGTCGTCTTCATGGTGCTCGGCTACTCGCCGACGCTCTCCGTGCTCTACGCCATGGTGGTCGCCGTGCTGCTTTCCTTCCTGCGGCGGGAGAGTGCGCTCTGGCCACGCAAGCTGGTGGAGGCGCTGGCCTCGGGCGCCGTGCAGTCGGTCGGCATCGCCGCCACCTGCGCCTGCGCGGGCATCATCGTCGGCGTCATCACCCTGACCGGGCTCGGGCTGAAATTCAGCGAGATCGCCATCCAGGCCGCAGGCGGCAACCTCGTCGTCACCGCGCTCTACACCGCGCTGATCGTCTGGATCGTCGGCCTCGCCGTGCCGGTGACGGCCAGCTACATCATTTGCGCGGTGGTCGCGGCGCCGGCGCTTATCAAGCTCGGCGTGCCGGACTATGCGGCGCATATGTTCGTCTTCTACTACGCCGTGCTCTCCGAGGTCTCGCCGCCGACCGCCCTCTCGCCCTTCGCCGCCGCGGCAATCACCGGAGCGGGTCCCTACCGGACGACGCTGCAGGCCTGGAAATACACCCTGCCTGCCTTCGTCCTGCCCTTCGTCTTCGTCACCGACCCAGATGGCGTGGGCCTGCTGCTGGCCTTCAAGCCGGGGATGGGTTGGGGCGATGTGGTCCTGCAGGTCTTCCTCGCCGCGGCCGGGCTGGCGGCGCTCTCGGCCGCCTGCCAGGGCTTCGCCCGCCGGGCCATGGCGGGGTGGGAGCGCATCGGCTTCGCCATCGCTGGCGTCCTGATGATCTTCCCCGCACTGATCGAGGCCGCCTTTGGCAATGCGGTCCCGGCACCGCATTGGATCGGCGTCGTGCTGGGGGCGGTGCTGCTGGCGCTGCAATGGCGAGGAGAGGCGAAGCCGGCGACGGCGTAGGCCGAGGGGAGCGTCGCTCCCCTCACAGATGGCTGACGAGGCTTTGGAACCCCGCCTTAAAGAGCACGGAAGGCGATGTCGCGGCGGCAGAAGCCTTCGGGCCAATCGATGGCATCGACGGCGCGATAGGCGGCGTCGCGGGCGGCATGCAGCGTCTCGCCGACCGCGGTGACGCCAAGGACCCTGCCGCCATTCGCCAGCACGGCGCCATCGGGCCCCGCCACCGTGCCCGCATGGAAGACCTGTACCCCAGGCACCGCCGCTGCCCGGTCGAGCCCGCGGATCCTCGTGCCCTTTCGGTAGGCGCCAGGATAACCCTCCGCCGCCATCACCACCGTGAGGCTCGGCCGCGGATCCCAGTCCAACGTGACCTCGCCCAGCCGCCCTTCCGCCGCCGCCAGCAGTGCCGCCAGCAGGTCGGAGCGCAGCCGCACCATCAGCGCCTGGCATTCCGGATCACCGAAGCGGACATTGAACTCGATCAGCTTCGGCCCCGCCTCCGTCAGCATCAGCCCGGCAAAGAGCACGCCGCGGAACGGCGTCCCACGGCGGGCCATGACGGCCAGGCTCGGGCGAATGATGCGGTCCATCACCTCCGCCTGCAGCGCCGGGGTGAAGGCGGGTGGCGGGGAATAGGCGCCCATGCCGCCGGTATTCGGCCCGGTATCGCCATCGCCGACCCGCTTATGATCCTGCGCCGCGCCGAGGGGCAGCGCCGTCTCGCCGTCGCACAGGGCGAAGAAGGAGATCTCCTGGCCGACCAGGCATTCCTCCACCACCACGCTGGCCCCGGCCGCTCCGTGCACGCGGCTCTCCATGATGTCGGCGATCGCCGCCTCGGCTTCGCTGACGGTCGCGGCAACGACCACGCCCTTCCCGGCGGCGAGGCCATCGGCCTTGACCACGATCGGTGCACCCTGGGCGCGAATATAGGCGCGGGCGGCCTCAGCCTCCTCGAAGCGGGCCCAGGCGGCGGTCGGCACACCCCCCGCATCGGCCACCTGCTTGGTGAAGGTCTTGGACCCCTCGAGCGCCGCGGCAGCCTGGCTCGGGCCGAACACCTTGATCCCGGCCGCGGCGCAGGCATCGGCGAGGCCGAGGGTCAGCGGCGCCTCCGGCCCGACCACCATGAAATCGACCGTCTCGGCGCGGGCGAAGCCGACCAGCGCTGGCACGTCCTCTGCCCCGATCGGCAGGCACTCGGCCACGGCGGCGATGCCGGCATTGCCCGGAGCGCAGAACAGCCTGGTCAGCAGCGGCGACCGGGCCATGGCCCAGCACAGCGCATGTTCCCGCCCGCCGCCACCGACCACCAGGACCTTCATCGCCAACCCTCCAAACTGCGGCGCCTCTAGCATAAGGTGGCCGCATGGACACACCCGCCCCCCGGGCCAACATCCCCGAATTCGCCGTCTCCGAGATCGCCGGGGCCATCAAGCGGACGCTGGAGGAGAGTTTCGGCCGCGTCCGCGTCCGGGGCGAGATAACCGAGCTGAAGCGCTACCCCTCCGGCCATATCTACCTCTCGCTGAAGGACGAGGCAGCGAAGCTGGAATCGGTGATCTGGAAGACCTCGGTCGGGCGGCTCGCGGTGAAGCCGGAGAATGGCATCGAGGTCATCGCCACCGGCCGCATCGGCACCTATGCCGACCGCTCGAAATACCAGCTCGTCATCGACCGGCTGGAATTCGCCGGCGAGGGCGCCCTCCTCGCCCGCATCGAGATGCTGCGGAAGCGGCTGCTGGAGGAAGGCCTGTTCGATGCCGGGCGCAAGCGACGCCTGCCCATGCTGCCGGCTACCATCGGCGTGGTGACGAGCGAGCGCGGCGCCGTCATCCAGGACATCCGCACCACCATCGCCCGGCGCTTCCCCCGCCGCATCCTGCTCTGGCCGGTCGCCGTCCAGGGCCAGGGCGCCGCCGAGCAGATTGCCGCCGCCATCCGCGGCTTCGGCCGGCTGCAGGGGGCGATGCGCCCGGACGTCATCATCGTCGCCCGCGGCGGCGGCAGCCTCGAGGACCTGATGGCCTTCAACGAGGAGATCGTGGTCCGCGCCGCGGCCGAGAGCCCGATTCCCCTCATCAGCGCCGTCGGGCATGAGACGGACACCACGCTGATCGACTTCGCCTCCGACCGCCGCGCCCCGACCCCGACCGCGGCGGCCGAGATGGCGATCCCTGCCCGCACCGACCTCCTCGCCGACCTGGCCCAGACCGAGGCACGGCTGCTCCAGCTCGGCCGTGCCCTGATCGAGCGGGCCCGGCGCCGGCTGATGGTGGCGGAGCGCGGCCTGCCGGACCTGCCGAACATCCTTGGCGCCATGCGCCAGCGCCTGGAGGACCGGGGCGAACGCCTCACCCTCGCCCTCCCTGGCCTCGTCCAACGGAAGCGGGGTGAACTCGGCCGGCTGGCGCCTCGCCTGCCGCATCCGCGCGAGGGCATCGCGGCCCGCCGGGCGATGCTTGCCCTGTTGCAGGCCCGTGGCCGGGCGGCTTGGCAGCGGATCGAGGCGCGCGGCCACGCCGCCCCTCCCCTCGCCCGCTTCAGCACCGGCCCCGTCGAGTCGCTGCTGCGGGAGAAGCGGCTGCGGCTGGAAGGGCTGGTGGCGCGGCTCGACAGCGTCTCCTTCCAGGCGGTGCTCTCGCGCGGCTTCGCCCTGGTCCGGGATGCCGAAGGCGCCCCGATCACCAGCGCAGCGAGCGTGCCACCTGGCGGGCGGCTCGTGCTCACCTTCGCCGATGGCGAGGCACAGGCCACGGCGGATGGGACGAAGCCGGCGCCAAAGCGGCGGCCACGCGACGAGCCGACGCAGGAGACCCTGCTGTGATTGGCCGACGCGCTGCCCTGGCCCTCCCATCCCTGTTGCTGGCCGGACCGGCCTTGGCTCTGCCCCCCGAAGGCCTGGTGCAGGGTGGCCTCGTCCGCGGCCGGGTGACGCCGGGGACACGGCTGGCCCTCGACGGCAGGGCGCTGCGGGTCGGACCGGGCGGCGAATACGTCTTCGGCTTCGGGCGGGACCATGCGGCCGAGGCAGTGCTGACCCTCACCGCGCCGGGTGGCCGGACCGACCAGCAGCGCCTCACCATCGCCCGGCGGGACTGGCCGGTGCAGCGTATCACCGGCCTTCCCCCGGCCCAGGTGACCCCGGATCCGGAGGCGCTCCGCCGCATCACCGCCGAGCGGGAACGGCTCGCCGCGGCCCGCGCCACCGACAGCGCACGGGTTGACTTCGCGACGGATTTCCTGCTGCCCGCCCATGGCCGAATCAGCGGCGTCTTCGGCAGCCAGCGCATCCTGAACGGAGAGCCGCGCCAGCCCCATTTCGGCTTCGACATCGCCGCCCCGACCGGGACCCCGATCCGCAGCATCGCCCCGGGCCAGGTGGTGCTCGCAGCAGATTTCTTCTTCTTCGGCCGCCTCGTCGTCATCGACCATGGGCACGGGGTCAACAGCCTCTACGCCCATATGTCGGAGCAGACCGTCGCGGAAGGCGAGCGGATCGGGGTAGGCCAGCGGATCGGCGCGGTCGGTGCCACTGGCCGGGTCACCGGGCCGCATCTGCATTTCGGCCTGTCCTGGTACTCGACCTGGCTGGATGCGCAGCCGGTCCTGCCGGCGGTCACGGGCTGAAACCCAGGCGAGGATAGGCGGTTCAGACCGCATCACCTACGGAGCGCCCGCGATGAGCAGCACTGACGCCTTCGCCCAGTACCCCAGCCTCAAGGACCGGGTGGTGCTGATCACCGGCGGGGCGAGCGGCATCGGCGCCAGCATGGTGGAGCACTTCGCTGCCCAGGGTGCCCGGGTCGCCTTTCTCGATTTCGACCGGGAGGGTGGGCCGAAGGTGGCGGAGCGCACGGGCAGCCTCTTCCTGCCCTGCGACCTGCGCGACATCGCCGCGCTCCGGAGATCGATCGCCGAGGTCAGGGCACGGCTCGGCCTCGTCACCGTGCTGGTGAACAACGCGGCACGGGATGACCGGCATGGCTGGGAGACGGTCGAGCCGGAGTATTGGGATGAGCGGATGCAGACGAATCTGCGCCACCACTTCTTCTGCGCCCAGGCCGTGGCGCCGATGATGATCGAGGCGGGACAGGGCTCCATCATCAACCTTGGCAGCGTCTCCTGGATGAAGGCGCAGGGCGGGATGCCGGCTTACACCACCGCCAAGGCGGCGATCCGCGGCCTGACCCGCGGCCTGGCGCGCGACCTCGGCCCCAACCGTGTCCGGGTGAACGAGGTGGTGCCCGGCTGGATCTTCACCGAGCGGCAGTTGGAGAAATGGGCGACCCCGGAGAGCGAAGCCGACAACATGGATCGGCAATGCCTGAAGGAGCGGCTCTACCCGCCCGACATCGCCCGCATGGTGCTCTGGCTGGCGGCCGATGACAGCCGCATGGTGACCGCCCAGCATTTCGTGGTGGATGGCGGCACGGTTTAGCCGGACCGGACCCGATGGAGGCACGGAAGCGCCAGGACGCTTGGCGCTTCCTGACCGGGGCGGAGCCTCAACCAGGCGCCCCGTCCACGGGCAGGGGTTTGTCGCCTCCCCAACCCCTCCATGTCGACAAGATATTGCCTGGCCCCGCCGCGCAGGGTGAAGTGTCGTCCAACCGTGCAGAAAGCGCGCAGCCGGGAGGGCCCCATGTCGATCGTAATTTCCCGCCGAACCATACTCAGCGCCACGCTGGCGACGACAGCTCTGGCCTGCCCGGCGATCGGACAAACGAGGTTCCCCGACCGGCCGGTTCGCTTCCTCATTCCATGGGCGCCGGGCGGTACGCTGGATGGCTTCATGCGCCTCCAGGCGGAGCTGTTCCAGCAGGAGACCGGCCAGCCCCTCATCATCGAGAACCGCGCCGGGGCGCGTGGCACCCTGGCGGCCCAGGCGCTGCTCACCCAGGCGCGGCCGGATGGCTACACCATCGCGCACCACCATCTCTCGGTGATCCGGCACCCCTTCCTGACCAAGCGGCCAAGCTGGGATCCGGTGAATGATTTCACCTACATCATGCAGCAGACCGGCTTCGTCTTCGGCCATGTCGTGCATCCGGCCTCGGGCTGGAACAGCCTGGCCGATCTCTGGGCCGCGGCCCGCAAGCGGCCCGGCGAGCTCACCTACGGCACCTCCGGCATCGCCACCTCCAACCACCTGGCGATGGAGGAGTTGTGCGAGAAGGAGGGCGTGAAGATGGTCCATGTGCCGTTCCGCGGCACCGCGGAGAACATCACCTCACTGCTGGCGCGGCAGATCGACTGCATCGCCAACTCCAACTCCTGGCAGCCTAATGTCGAGGCCGGGCAGATGAAGCTGCTCGCGGTCTGGACACGCGAGCGGCTCAAGAGCTTCCCCGAGGTGCCCACCCTGCTCGATCTCGGCTACGGCATGTCGGTCACCTCGCCCTACGGCATCGCCGGGCCGAAAGGCATGGATCCGGCGATCGTGGAGAGGCTGCACCAGCTCTTCCGGGGCACGCAGTCCCATCCCCGGGTCCAGGAATTCATGAATCGGAACGACCTGCCGAACGAGTATCTCGGCCCTCGGGACTACACGGCCTTCGCGGTGGAACGGGCGCAGTATGAGCAGCGGATGGTCGCCCACCTGAACCTGTCCATCGACTGACCGCCGAAGGCGCCTGACCAACATTCCGGGGAATGCCGATCAGGCGCGACGCGGTCAGCCGGTGACGCGCACCGGCGTCAGGTCCTGGAACCAGGAGCGGGCCTGGACGAAGCCCTGCACCCGCCGGTTCATCGCGCGCGGGTTCAGGTCATGCGCGACGAAGAGGAAGAGCGCGTCGTCGACGATCTTCGCATGCAACTCGCCGACCAGCCGGTCCTGCGCCGCAGGGTCGAATTCGGCGAGGATCTTGCCGATCAGCGCGTCATAATCCGGGCTGGCGAAGCCGCCCCAGTTATTCCCCGCCGGCGGCGTCAGGTCGGAGCGGAGGAAGCGGATCATCGCCGTGAACGGATCGATCGCGGTGAAGGAGATGTTGATCCCGGTGATGCCGCGATTCGAAGGCGCCTTCCAGCCATCCCGCCAGATGGTCAGCAGGGTGTTCCATTCGAAGACCTCGAACTCGATCTCGATGCCGATCTCCTTCAGCATCTGCTGCAGGGCCTCGTTCATCGCCATCGGCTGCATCTGGCCGGAGCCGCTGGTCGAGATGCCGATCTTGGTCCGCAGCGGGTTGCGCGGCGAGAAGCCGGCCTCCGCCATCAGCTTCTTGGCAGCCGCCAGATCATAGGACCATTTGAATTTCGGCACGCTGTTCCACGGATGGCCGAGCGGCAGCAGACCGGCGCCTTCATCCATCAGCCCGCCGAGCATGCCCTTCATCGCCGCGCGGTCGATGGCGAGGTTGGCGGCGCGGCGCACCCGCAGGTCACGCCAGGGCGAGCCCTCGGCGGTCGCCAACTGCCAGGTCCAGTTATGCGGGTACTGGTTGGTGACGATGTTGAAGCCCGCCTGCTTCAGGCTCGGCACGGCATCGGGCGGCGGCGCCTCGATCCAATCGACTTGGTTGGAGCGGAGGGCGGCGACGCGGGTATTCGGCTCGGCCAGCGGCAGCAGGACCAGGCGCTCGCATTTCGGCACCCGCTTCGCGTCCCAATACTCGGCATTCCGCACGAGCACGGCGCGCTCACGGATGTTGAAGCTCTCGAGCTTCCAGGGGCCAGTGCCGACCGCCTTGGCCATGTAGGCATCCCAATTGCGGCCGGCAGCCTCCCAGGCAGCCTGATGGACGATGCCGATCCAGCTCGCTCCGTAAGGCAGGGTGCTGTCGACGGTCCGGGTCTCGAGGGCGAAGGTGCGTTCGTCCACGGCCTCCCAGCTCACCACGGTCGGGATGCGGACGCGGCCGAAGGCGGCGGCGCGCTGGTCGAAATGCGGCGCGTCGCTCTTCAGCACGCGGTCGAAGGAAAAGACGACGTCCTGAGCGGTGAGCGGCTTGCCGTCATGGAATTTCACGCCCTGGCGGAGCGTAAACGTCCAGCGCTTCGGATTGGCGGGATCGGCCCGCCACTCCGTGGCGAGGCCCGGCACCAGCGTGGCCGGGGCGTCGGATTTCGACAAATCCCAGTGGATCAGCTGGTCGTAGAGAGTGACGCCCATGAAGCGGTGGCCTTCGGCACCCTGGTCCGGCACGCCGTTGGTCAGGGGCACGGCGGCGGCGGTCATTCCGACGCGGAGCGTGCCGCCGGCCGCCTGGGCCATGGCCAGGTCGAAGGGCAGAGCGCCTGCGGCGAGAACGGCACCGGCGCCACTCAGCAAGCCACGGCGCCTGAAAGTCGAAGTCATGAAGGTCTCCCAGCTTTCGGTCAGCCGGGAAGGCTATGCAAGTTCGTGACCAGGGCAGACCGGGACTTGATCTAGGCCCCTCTACCCTGTCCGCCCACCGATTGGGCAGGAAGCCCAAGGAACCGGCGCCTGTTCGGTGCCGGCATGGGCAATCCGCTACACGTCGAGATTTGCCACCTTCAGCGCATTGTCGACGATGAACTCCCGACGCGGCTCGACAACATCGCCCATCAGGGTCGAGAAGGCCTTCTCCGCCTCCTCCATGCTGTCGACCTTCACCCGCAGCAATGTGCGGACCGCCGGATCGAGCGTCGTCTTCCAGAGCTGCTCGGGGTTCATCTCGCCGAGGCCCTTGAAGCGCTGGATCGTCAGCCCCTTGCGGCCTTGCTGGAGGATTCGCTCGAAGGCCATCACTGGCCCCTGGACGGCGGCGCTGGTGCTGTCGAGTTGCATCACCGCCTCGCCGCCGAATTCGCGCGCGAGGGTCTCGCGCCGCTCATCGAGCCAGCGCGCCTCGGCGCTGCGCAGCGCGGTCGGATTCAGCGCATGGCGCTCGGTGACGCCGCGGACGATGCGCGAGAGGATGAGCCCGCCCGCATCGGCCGTCGCCTTCCAGCCGCGCTCGCTCGGCGAAGCCAGCGCGTCGAGCCGAGCCGCCAGCACCTGCGCCGCCGCCAGAGCCCGCTCCGGCTCCAGCGTCAGCGCGCCGGCAACGGCGGCCTGCTCGACGATCTCGCTCGGCACATGGGCGGCGAGGCGGCGCACGCGGCTCGCCACCTGACGCAGCACCTCCATCTCGGCCCGCAGCTCCGGCCCGGCAAGTTCGCGCCCATCGGCCAGCCGCAGCGTGGCGCCGTTCAGCGCCTTCTCCAGCAGGTAGTCCTCGAGCGCGCGGTCGTCCTTCAGGTAGCGCTCGTCATTGCCGCGCTTGGCCCGGTAGAGCGGCGGCTGGGCGATGTAGAGATGGCCGCGCTCCAGCAGCTCCGGCATCTGCCGGAAGAAGAAGGTCAGCAGCAGGGTGCGGATATGGCTGCCGTCCACGTCGGCATCCGTCATGATGACGATGCGGTGGTAGCGCAGCTTGTTCGGGTCGAACCCGCCCTTGGCCGGCTCGCCCGGGCCGATGCCGGTGCCGAGCGCGGTGATGAGCGTGCCGATCTCGGCCGAGGACAGCATCTTGTCCATCCGCGCCCGCTCGACATTGAGGATCTTGCCCTTGAGCGGCAGGATCGCCTGATAGGCGCGGTTGCGCCCCTGCTTGGCCGAACCGCCCGCGCTGTCGCCCTCGACGAGGAAGAGCTCGCACTTGCTCGGGTCCCGCTCCTGGCAGTCGGCGAGCTTGCCGGGCAGCGTGCTGAATTCGAGGGCGTTCTTGCGGCCGACCTTGTCGCGCGCCAGCTGCGCCGCCTTGCGCGCCGCGGCCGAGAGCACGACCTGCTCGAGGACGGACTTCGCCTCCTTCGGATGCGTTTCGAACCAGTGGGAGAGCGCATCGGCGACGGCCACCTGCACCACCGGCTGGACCTCGGAGGAGACCAGCTTGTCTTTGGTCTGGGAGGAGAATTTCGGGTCGGGCACCTTCACCGAGATGACCGCGGTCAGCCCCTCCCGCATGTCGTCGCCGATGAGCTCGACCTTCTCCTTCTTCGCTAGCTCCTCGGCATACTTCATCACGACGCGGGTCAGCGCCTGGCGGAATCCCGCCTGGTGCGTGCCGCCGTCGCGCTGCGGGATGTTGTTGGTGAAGCAGAGCGCCACCTCGCGCGGCGAGTTGTTCCACCACATCGCCAGCTCGACGCGGATGCCCTCGCTCTCCTTGCTGATGGCGGCGATGGGCGGGCGGAACAGCGGCTCCTTCCCCTGGTCGAGCCATTCGACGAAGGCGGTGAGGCCGCCGCGGAACTGGAAGAAGATCTCCTGCGCCGGGACGTGCCGGTCATCCTTCAGCGCGATGGCGAGGCCGGAATTCAGGAAGGCGAGCTCCCGCAGCCGCCGTTCCAGCACGGCGAAATCGTACTCCACCTTGGTGAAGGTGCCGTTCGAGGGCTTGAAGGTGACCTCGGTGCCGGTGCGCTCCGGCGAGGCGCCGATGATGCGCAGCGGCTCGGTCGTGTCGCCATGCTCGAAACGGATGAAGTGCTCGATCCCGTTGCGCCAGATCTTCACCTCCATCCATTCGGACAGGGCGTTGACCACCGCGGCGCCGACACCGTGCAGGCCGCCGGAGACCTTGTAGGAGTTCTGGTTGAACTTGCCGCCGGCATGCAGGCGGGTCAGCACCACCTCGGCGGCGGAGACCCCCTCCTCCTCATGCATGTCGACCGGGATACCGCGGCCGTCGTCGCGCACGGTGACGCTGCCGTCGCCGTTCAACGTGACCTCGACGCGGGTGGCATAGCCGGCCTGCGCCTCGTCCACGGCATTGTCGATGATCTCGAAAGCCATGTGGTGCAGGCCCGAGCCGTCATCGGTGTCGCCGATATACATGCCCGGCCGCTTGCGGACGGCCTCGAGTCCCTTCAGGACAGTGATGGATGCGCTGTTGTAATCGGCGCCCGACGCTCCGGTCGGGGTGGATTCGGCGCGCACGGCGTCATCGTTCATGCCGGCGGCAAGCTCCTCGGGTCATCGCTATGGGAACAGCACTCTATATAGGGATTCCCTGCGCTTACGACACGGGTAAATCGTTATCCGGAACGAGTCCCCCAGGGGATGCCCGGAAGCCCTGCGCGGTGCCGTGAAGGGGAGCGAAGATGCCGGCATCGGTGCCGGTGAGGAAGGCCTGGGCCGGCAGGGCTGCCAGGGCGGCAAAGAGTGCCTCCCGCCGCGGGGCGTCGAGATGGGCCGCCACCTCATCCAGCAGCAGCAGGGGGGCGAAGCCACGGGCCGCGGCGATCAGCCCGGCATGGGCCAGCACCACGGCGATCAGCAGGGCCTTCTGCTCACCGGTGGAGCAGAGCGCGGCCGGCAGGTTCTTCGGCCCATGGGTGAAGAGCAGATCGGCGCGGTGCGGCCCCTCCAGCGTAGCGCCGGCCGCGGCATCGCGGCCCCGGCTGGCCGCCCAGGTGGCGCGCAGCCCATCCTCCACCGCCAGCGCCGGGGCGGCATCCAGTGCCGTGGCGGCCGAACATTGCAGGTCGAGCCGGGCGGCCGGGAAGGTGCCGGTGATGCCGCCCGAAAGCGCCCCGTTCAGCCGGGCCACGAGGTCACGCCGGGCAGCCGCGGCGGCGACGCCATGCCGCGCCATGGCGTCCTCGAGGGCCGAGAGCCAGGCGGGGTCCACCCGCCCCTCTCCACGCCGCTCCTGGGCCAGCAGGCGGTTGCGCTGGGCCATGGCGTTCTCGTAGGCGGCGACCTCCCGGGCATGGTGGGGCTCCAGCGCCCAAACCAGCCGGTCAAGGAATCGGCGGCGATCCCCGGCACCGTCCTGGAACAGCCGGTCCATCTGCGGCGTGAGCCAGACCAGGGCCACCCGCTCCGCGAGTTCGGCCTGGTTGCGGACCGGGGCGCCATCGAGGCGGAAGACCCGGCGCTCGATCGGGCCACCTTCCGGCGTGCCGGTGCCGATATCGAATTCCTGGAAGGCGGTGCTGTCGAAGCGGCCGGCGACCGCCCAGGGGCGCGGCCCCTCTCCCTCCTGCCGGGCGCAATCCGCCATGCGGGCGCCACGCAGCCCACGGCCAGGGCCGAGCAGGCTGATCGCCTCCAGGAGATTGGTCTTGCCGACACCATTCTCGCCCGAGACCACCACGATCCGGGACCGGAAGACGGTGGTCAGCGCCGGGTAGCTGCGGAAGTCCCGCAGCATCAGCCGGGTCAGCAGCAGGGCGGGCGGCGGTGCCATCAGGCCACGCCGCCCGGCCCGGGATCAGCTTTCCTCGTCGCGATCGCCTTCGACCTCGATCTCCTCGCCGATGGCATCCGCCTCGTCGTCGAGTTCCTCGGCGTCCTCGACCGTCTCATCGGCCTCGACATCCTCCAGCTCGACATCATCGGCCTCGGCATCAGGCACCACGGCGCGCTTCTTCAGCTTGTCGTCAACCGGCAGGCTGCCAGCAGTACGACGCAGCCGCGGCTGCTCAGCCGGTTGCTCCGTGCCACATTTGGGGCAGATGGCGGGCGCACGCGTCAGGTCGTAGAATTTCGTGCCGCAGGCGACGCAGACACGTTTGAGGCCCAGTTCGGGCTTGGCCATGGAGATCTGCCTCGTGTTCGAGGCCGCCGGCGCGCAGATTGGGTGGGAGGGCTGCGGCGGGCGGCCAAAAAGGGTCCAGCGCATTGCCACGCGGGGCCGGGGCATGTCAAACGCGCGGGGCCATGCCCCACGATGCTCCTCTCCGGCCGCTCCGCGCCGGCGCTCCCGCCGCGCCGCTTTCCGGCACCCATCGCGTGCCGGGAGACAAGTCGATCAGCCATCGCGCCCTGATGTTCGGGGCGCTGGCCATCGGCACGACGGAGATCGAGGGCCTGCTGGAAGGCGAGGATGTGCTCCGCACCGCCGCCGCCATGCGGGCGCTCGGCGCCAGGGTGGACCAACGCGGCCCCGGCAGCTGGAGCGTGGCCGGGCGGGGCATCGGTGGGCTGGTCGAGCCGGCCGATATCCTCGACATGGGCAATAGCGGCACCGCGGCCCGGCTGCTTTGCGGCCTTCTGGCCGGCCACCCGATCTTCTCGGTGATGACGGGCGATGCCTCGCTGCGCCGCCGGCCCATGCTGCGCGTCACCGGGCCACTTTCCGCCATCGGCGCCAGTTTCTGGACGCGGGAAGGCGGTCGGTTGCCGCTCGCCGTGCGCGGCGCGATCGACCCCCTGCCACTCGATTACCGGCTGCCGGTCGCCTCCGCCCAGGTGAAGTCGGCCTGCCTGCTGGCCGGGCTCTGCGCCCGCGGCACCACCCGTGTGGTGGAGCCGGAGCCGACGCGGGATCATACGGAAAACATGCTGCGCCATTTCGGCGCAACGGTGCGGGTGGAGGATACCGGCGAGGGGCGCGTGATCGAGCTGGAGGGCCAGCCGGAGCTGCGGGCCGCGCCCATCCTCGTTCCGGGCGACCCCTCCTCGGCCGCCTTCCCGCTGGTGGCGGCGCTGCTGGTGCCGGGGTCTCACCTCACCCTGGCTAATATCGGACTCAACCCGCTGCGGACGGGGCTCTTCGCCACATTGCGGGAGATGGGGGCGGAGCTGCGGGTCGAGAATGCGCGGGTGGAAGGCGGCGAGCCGGTCGGCGACCTGGTCGTGACCCATGGCCCCCTCCACGCGGTGGAGGTTCCACCGGAACGGGCTCCCTCGATGATCGACGAATACCCGATCCTCGCCGTGGCCGCCGCCGCCGCCAAGGGCATCACCCGCATGCGGGGCCTTGCCGAGCTGCGGGTGAAGGAGAGCGACCGGCTGGCCGCGACGGCGGCGCTGCTCGCGGCGAACGGAATCGAGGCCCGGATCGAGGGCGACGACCTGCTGGTGCAGGGCACCGGGGGCGCCATCCCCGGCGGCGGGACGGTCGCCACCCATATGGATCATCGCCTGGCGATGAGCGCGCTGGTGATGGGGCTTGCCGCGAGGAACCCCGTCGCCGTGGATGATGCCGGCTTCATCGAGACCAGCTTCCCCGGCTTCGCCGCGCTGATGAACCGCGCGGCGGGCGGCGAGGCGATCGTCGCGGCATGATCGGCGCCCTCGTCATCGCGGTCGACGGGCCGGCCGCGGCCGGCAAGGGCACGCTCGCCCGGCGGCTCGCGGCCGCGCTCGGCCTGCCCTATCTCGATACGGGCCTGCTCTACCGGGCAACGGGCCGGCGCGTGCTGGATCGCGGGGCGGACCCGCATGACGCGGCGATCGCGGCCGAGGCGGCGGCGGCGCTGCGGCCTGAGGATCTGGACCGCGGCGACCTGCGCGGGCCAGCGGCCGACATGGCCGCGAGCACCGTCGCCGCCATCCCGGCGGTGCGGGCGGCGCTGCTGGAGTGGCAGCGGGAATTCGGCCGCCGCCACGGCGCGGTGCTGGACGGGCGCGACATCGGCACGGTGGTCTTTCCGGCCGCGCCGGTGAAGCTTTTCGTCACCGCCAGCCCGGAGGAGCGTGCCCGGCGCCGCTGGCTGGAGTTGCAGGCGCGCGGCGTGGCGGCGGACCAGGCCCAGGTTGCCGCCGAGATTCGCGACCGGGATGCCCAGGATGCCAATCGCCCGGTCGCCCCCCTGAAGCCGGCCGAGGATGCACTGCTTCTCGACACCACTGCGCTTGATGCCGAGGCGGCTTTCGCGCGGGCGTTGGAGATGGTGCGCGACCGGCTGAATTTTCTTGACGCCATTCCGGCGGAAGCCTAGCCAAACCCTGTCCGCGTGCCCGTAAGGGCCGCGGCGCCTGCGGTTGAGGGATCACCATCACGGCAACGTGAGGCGGCCCAATAACCCAAGGGCCGGGACCGGGCGGGCCGATACGCCGCCCAAGGCAAAGGGTCGACAGGCGCCGTCATCCGTCCAGCTAGGGCGGCCGGCGCCCGATCAAGCCGTGTCCGGCGGATCGCCGGGGGCGCAGGACCACCGCCCGCAGCTTGTGGGCAGTTCGGGACAGACAGACCGCATGGCATCCGCCACCACCCTCGCGCCGAGCGCGGGGATCGAAGACTTTGCCGCAATGCTCGACGAGACCCTGGGCCCCGATACCGGCTTCGCCGGCTCGGTCGTCTCCGGGCGCGTCATCCGCATCGATGACGACTTCGCCGTCGTCGATGTCGGGCTGAAGAGCGAGGGGCGCGTCCCCCTCAAGGAATTCGCCCCGCAGGGGCAGAAGCCGGAAGTGCAGGCCGGCGACGTGATCGAGCTCTTCGTGGAGCGCTACGAGGACCGGGACGGCTCCATCGTCCTCTCCCGTGAGAAGGCGCGCCGCGAGGAGGCCTGGACCAATCTGGAGAAGGCCTACCAGGCCAACCAGCGCGTCAACGGCGTGATCTTCGGGCGCGTCAAGGGCGGCTTCACCGTCGATCTCGGCGGCGCCGTGGCCTTCCTCCCCGGCTCCCAGGTCGATATCCGCCCGGTGCGCGATGTCGGGCCGCTCATGGGCAGCCCGCAGCCCTTCCAGATCCTCAAGATGGACCGCGCCCGCGGCAACATCGTGGTCAGCCGCCGCGCTGTCCTCGAGGAGACCCGTGCGGAGCAGCGCAGCGAGCTGATCCAGGGCCTGAAGGAGGGCATGATCCTCGACGGCGTGGTCAAGAACATCACCGACTACGGTGCGTTCGTGGATCTCGGCGGCGTGGACGGCCTGCTGCACGTCACCGACATCGCCTGGCGCCGGATCAACCATCCGTCCGAGGCGCTGACCATCGGCCAGCCGGTGAAGGTGCAGGTCATCCGCTTCAACAGCGAGACCCAGCGCATCAGCCTCGGCATGAAGCAGCTGATGGCCGATCCGTGGGATGGCGTCGCCATCAAGTACCCGGTGAACGCCAAGTTCAGCGGCCGCGTGACCAACATCACCGACTACGGCGCCTTCGTGGAGCTGGAGCCGGGCGTCGAGGGCCTCGTGCATGTCAGCGAGATGTCCTGGACGAAGAAGAACGTCCATCCGGGCAAGATCGTCGCCACCTCGCAGGAAGTGGACGTGATGATCCTCGACGTGGACGAGCCGAAGCGCCGCATCTCGCTCGGCCTGAAGCAGGCCCAGGGCAACCCGTGGGAGCTGTTCCTCGAGGCCCATCCGCCGGGCTCCGTGGTCGAGGGCGAGATCCGCAACATCACCGAGTTCGGCCTGTTCATCGGCATCGGCCCGGAGATCGACGGCATGGTCCACATGTCCGACCTCTCCTGGGAGGAAGCCGGCGAGGCGGCGATGGCCAAGTTCGAGAAGGGCACGGTCATCAAGGCCAAGGTGCTCGATGTGGATGTCGAGAAGGAGCGCATCTCCCTCGGCGTGAAGCAGCTCGAGGCTGACCCGGCCGCCGAGGTCTTGGACCGCGTCCGCAAGGGCGACGTCGTTACCTGCATCGTCACGCAGGTGCAGGCCAACGGCATCGAGGTCCGGGTCGAGGATGTCCTCACCGGCTTCATCCGCCGCGCCGAGCTGGCGCGTGACCGCGGCGACCAGCGCCCCGACAAGTTCGCCGTGGGCGAGAAGGTCGATGCCAAGGTCACCGCCGTGGACCGCGCCGCCCGTCGCCTCGCCCTGACCATCAAGGGCAAGGAGATCGAGGAGGAGCGCGAGGCGATGAAGGAGTACGGCTCGACCGACAGCGGCGCCTCGCTGGGCGACATCCTCGGTGCGGCCATCCGCCGCCGCCGCGAGATGGCAGGCGAGGAGTAAGCCCTCCGGCCCTCGGGCAGGACGACAAGGGCCGGCGGGGGAAACCTCGCCGGCCTTTTTCTATGCCGGGGCAGGGCTGCGGCCATGCCACGCGGACGTGATGCCGGTCTCCGGATTTCGCTAACGGAGGCTCCGGCGCCAGGATTATGGATTCCCCCACGGTGGAGGCAGGACACTGCGTTCCGCCGCCAAGCAAGAGGGGAGGAAGACATGTCACGTCGCCTCGCTGCACGCCTTGCCCTGCTGAGCGGTTTCGCCCTGTCGCCCCTGGCGGCCGCGGCCCAGCCGCACGATCACAGCCATGCCGGAGCCACGCCCGCGCCGGCGACGCTGGGCGAATTACACTTCCCGGTCAGTTGCGCGCCGGCCGTCCAGGCCGGTTTCGATGAGGCGATCAAGCTGCAGCATTCCTTCTGGTACCAGGCTGCCCGCCAGGGCTTCGACCAGGTGCTGCGCCAGGATCCGGATTGCGCCATGGCCCATTGGGGTCGCGCCCTCACCATGCTGAACAACCCCTTCAGCCCACCGGTCGCCGCCAATCTGCGGGCGGGACGCGCCGACCTGGAGCAGGCTCAGCGCATCGGTGCCAAATCCGAGCGGGAGGCGGGCCTCATTGCCGCCCTGCTGCAACTCTTCGCCGGCGATGACGGTCCCGGCCACCGCGCCCGTATCGGGCAGTACGAGCAGGCCATGGCGCAATTGCACGAGCGCTTCCCGGATGATCCCGAGGTGGCCATCCAGTACGCGCTTGCCCTGAACATGGCGGCATCGCCGACCGACAAGACCTATGCCCGCCAGTTGCGCGCGGCGGCCATCCTGGAACAGGAACTCGCCCGGCAGCCGAGGCATCCCGGCGTGGTGCACTACCTGATCCACACCTACGACGCGCCGGCCCTGGCCAGCCGCGGCGTCGCCGCAGCGGAACGCTACGCCGCCCTGGCCGCCGATGCGCCGCATGCGCTGCACATGCCCTCGCACATCTTCACCCGCGTCGGCCGCTGGGAGGACTCGATCGAGACCAACCGCCGCTCCGCCCAGACGGCGCGGCTGCGGGAGGAAATCTTTGATGAGATTCACGCCCTGGACTACATGGTCTATGGCTATCTCCAGACCGGCCAGCCCCGGGCAGCGCAGCGGGTGGTGGCCGAGCTGCGGCGGCTCGACACCTGGACACCGGACCGCCCGCTCGGCGGCTTCGCGCTGACGGCCATGCCGGCCCGGCTCGCCCTGGAACGCGGCGACTGGGAGGCCGCGGCCACGCTTGAGACGCGCCGTTTCGGCGTGCCTTATGTCGATGCCACGACCCATTTCGCCCGGGCCTTCGGTGCCGCCCGCGCCGGCCGCCCGGACGCGGCCATGGCGGACCTGGACGCCCTCAAGGCAGCGGCCGGCGCGCTGCAGGGACGCGATGCCTATTGGCAGGAGCAGGTGGATATCCATCGCGTTGCCGCCGAGGGCTGGGTGGCCTTCAGCCGCGGCCAGCGCGACCAGGGCCTCGTCATGCTGCAGGAGGCGGCCGACCGCGAAGGCCGCACCGAGAAGCATCCGGTCACGCCGGGGCCGCTGATGCCGGCACGGGAGCAACTGGCCGAGATGCTGCTGCTGATGCAGCGCCCGGCCGAGGCGCAGCGCGAGTTCGAGGCGGTGCAGCAGACCGAGCCGCGACGCTTCCGGGCCGTGAACGGTGCGGCCAGGGCGGCGGAGCAGGCGGGGGACCGCGAGGCAGCAAGGCGGCATTATGGCCTGTTGCTGGAGATTTCGGCACGAGCCGAAAGCCCCTCGCCGGACCTCGATAGGGCGCGGGCCTTCCTGGCGCAGTAGCGCCAGGCCGGGCTGGCGGCTTCCATTGTCCGCCAGCCCGGGGCAGGCTCATGCCATGTCGAACCCCCTCCTCGTCGAGCGCTCCGGCGCCATCACCCGCCTCCGCTTCAACCGGCCGGAGCGGCTGAACGCCATCGATTCCGCCATGGCCGCCTGCCTGCGCGAGGCGGTGGACGCGCTGGCGCAGGACCCCGACCTCCGCTGCGTCGTGCTCTGCGGGGCCGGCCGGGCCTTCATGGCGGGCGGCGACATCGCCGCCTTCCAGGGGCCGCAGGCGCTGGCCGAGATCCGCCATATCCTCGGGCCAATGCATGAGGCGGTGGCCGGGCTCGCCGCCCTCCCCGTCCCCGTGCTCGCCAGCGTACAGGGCGCGGCGGCGGGGGGCGGGCTTTCCCTGGCCCTCGGCGCCGATCTCGTGATCGCGGCGGAGGATGCGCGCTTCGCCCTCGGCTACCTGAAGCTCGGCACGGTGCCGGATTGCGGTGGCAGTTGGGTGCTGCCGCGGCTGCTCGGGCTGCGCGGGGCCATGGGGCTGGCGCTGCTCGGCGATGAGCTGGACGGGCGGGCGGCACTGGCGGCCGGGCTGGTGAACCGGGTGGTTCCGGCGGCCGAGCTGGAGGCGGCGACCGAGGCGCTGGCCCAGCAACTCGCCAGCGGGCCGACGGCTGCCTTTGGCCGGGCCAAGGCGCTGTTCCGGTCCGCGCCCGGCCGGGATCTCTCGACCCAGCTTGCCGCGGAGGAGGAAGCCTTCCTCGCCTCCGCCGGCACCGCCGATTTCGCCGAGGGCGTCGCGGCCTTCCTCGGCCGCCGTCGCCCGGAATTCACCGGGAAATAGGCTATTCCACGGTGACGTTGGCCGCGGTGATGACCCCGGCCCAACGCGCCACCTCGCCTCGCAGGAAGGTCCCGGCCTCCTCCGGGCTGCTGCCGACGGCATCGAAGCCGAGGCTGCGCAGCCGTTCCGCCGCCGCCGGGTCCTTCACGATCTTCGCCACCTCGGCCGAGACGCGCTCGACGATGTCGCGCGGCGTATTGGCCGGGGCGAGCAGCAGGCACCAGGTGCTCGAGGTGAAATCCGGCAGCCCTCCCTCGGCCAGGGTCGGGATATTCGGCGCCCAGGCCGGCCGCGTGGCGCTGGCGAAGCCGATCGGGCGTACGGACCCGCTTTCGAATTGCGCCCGCAGCGAGGAATAGCTGTCGAACATCACGCCGATATTGCCGGAGATCAGGTCCTGCAGCGCCGGCGCGGTGCCGCGATAGGGCACATGCACCATGCGGATGCCGGTGCGGACCTGCAGGTCCTCCATGGTCAGATGCGCCGCGGCACCGATCCCGCTCGAGCCGTAATTGAGGGCGCCCGGCCGTGCCTTGGCATAGGCCAGCATCCCCGGCAGGTCGGTGAAGGGCAGCTTGGCATTGGCCCCCATGACCAGAGGCGCCAGCATCATCAGGGAGACGGGGGCGAAGCTCGTCACCGGGTCGAAGGGCAGCTTGCCCTTGTAGAGCGTGGCATTGGCGGCATGGGCGCCGATCACGACGGCAAAGGTATAGCCATCCGGCGGGCTGGCGGCGACCGCGCCGGCGCCGACGATGCTGTTGGCGCCCGGCCGGTTCTCCACCACGACGGGCTGGCCAAGCACCTTGGACAGCGGCTCCGCCACGAAGCGGGCGGCGACATCGGTGGTCCCGCCCGGCGTATAGGGCACGACGATGCGGATGGGCCGGTCCGGATAGCCCGCTGCCCGGGCCAGGGGGGCGGCCAATGGCGCGGCCAGCAAGGCGGCGCCGGCCCCAAGCGCCCCGCGCCGGGTCAATGAAACAAGCCTGCTCATTCGTTCTGATCCTCCCATGGCGCCACGCGTCACTCGACGGCGGCCACCGGTCGCTTGAAGCGGCGTTCGCCGACGAAGGCCATCGCCATGGTCGCCAGGATGAAGCAGACCGAAGCGGCGAAGACCAGCAGCGGCCGCCCATGGTCCATCAGCGCGCCATAGATCATCGGCCCAACGGCGCCGCCGATGTTGAAGCCCGTAGTGACGATGCCGAAGACGCGGCCGACCGCGCCGGGTGGGGCCGCGGCCCGCACCAGCATGTCCCGCGAGGGCATGATCATGCCGGAGAGGAAGCCGGCCAGCCCCATCACGCCCACCAGCACCACCGGCCCGAGCGGCACCAGCCCGACCAGGCCGATCAGCGCACCCGTCAGGCCGAAGCCGAGGGCGGCCACGTCGCCATGCCGGCTGGTGCGGTCGGCGATGATGCCGCCCACCAGCACGCCGAAGGCGCTCAGCAGCAGGAAGGCGCTGAGCGCCACGTTCGCCACGGCGAAATCGACGCCCCGGCCGTTGACCAGCGCCACCACGGAGAAATTCTGCACCCCGCCGAGCGAGAGGGCGAGCAGGGTGAAGAAGACCGTCAGCATGATGACTGCCGGGGTCAGCACCGATTCGGCTGGCGCGGCGGCGGCTTTCGCGGCGGCCGGACGGGCGGCCGTGGCGCCATCCCTGGCGAAGGCCAGCGGCAGGGCGGCCACCAGCGCCATGGCGCCGGCCGCGCCGAGGGCTGCCTCGAGTCCGGCGAGGCTCGACAGGCCGAGCATCAGCGCCGGAGCCATGGCGCCGCCGAGATAGCCGGAGAAGGTATGGATGGAGAAGGCGCGGCCGATCCGCTCCTCGCCGATGGTGCGGCCGAGGATCTCGTAATCCGCCGGGTGGTAGACGGCATTGGCGAGGCCGAGCAGCGCGGCGGAGGCCAGCAGCACCGGGTAGCTCGGCGCCATGGCCAGCAGGCCGAGCGCGAAGGCGCCGAGGCAGAGCCCCGCCACCAGCACCCGGCGGGAGCCGTAGCGGTCCACCGCATAGCCGAGCGGCGCCTGGGTCACGCCGGAGACGATGTTGTAGAGCGTCAGCGCCAGGGCCAGCTCGACGAAGGAGACGTCCAGCCTGTCCCGCAGCAGCGGGAAGAGCGGCGGCAGGACGAGCTGGTGGACATGGCTGACCAGATGCGCGCCCGAGACAAGGGTGAGCGAGCGGAACTCGGGCCTGGTCCAGCCGGCAGCCTGCTTGGTCATGGCGGGCATTCCTGGTGTTCCCCTCCCCAAAGATGGGGTTTCCATCGAGCATGGCCAGGATCAGGGGTGAGGGAAAGCGGTGCCTGGGCGTGGCTGCCCCCACTGGACCGCATCCCTCCCCGGTCGCAGGATCGCCCAAGGCCGATGGCCAGGGAGGAAACGCATGTCCGACGCGCCGAGGACAATGTTCGAGAAGATCTGGGACCGGCATCGCGTGCTGGAGCGCGAGGATGGCCAGACCCTGCTCTATGTCGACCGCCACCTGATGCATGACGGCGGGGCGGTGGCCTTCGACGTGCTGCGCAAGCGTGGGCTGAAGCCACGGGCGCCGGACCGGATCTTCACCGTGCCCGACCACTACGTCCCGACCGACAGCCGCCGGCTCGAGGACATGCGCGACCCGCGCCACCGCGAACTTGTCGAGAAGCTGGCCCAGAACACCGCCGAGCACGGCATCCGCAATTTCGGCCTGGGCGACCCGAACCAGGGCATCGTCCATGTGATCGGGCCGGAGACCGGCCTCTCCCAGCCGGGGATGGTGATGGTCTGCGGCGACAGCCATACCAGCACCCATGGGGCGCTCGGGGCGCTGGCCTTCGGCATCGGCAGCACCGAGGTGGCGCATGTGCTGGCGACCCAGACGCTCTGGCAGCGCAAGCCGAAGACCATGCGGATCACGGTCGAGGGGCAACTCGGCCCCGGGGTTTCGGCAAAGGACGTCATCCTCGCCATCATTGCCGAGATCGGGGCGGCGGGGGCGACCGGGCATGTGATCGAGTATGCCGGCAGCGCCATCACCGGCCTCTCGATGGAGGGGCGGCTGACCCTCTGCAACATGTCGATCGAGGCAGGCGGCCGGGCGGGCATGGTGGCGCCGGACGAGACGACCTTCGCCTATCTCGCCGGCCGCACCTACGCGCCCGAGGACTGGGAGGCGGCGGTGGAGCGCTGGCGCGCCCTGCCGAGCGACCCTGGCGCCCCCTTCGATGCCGAGGTCACGCTGGATGGGGGCGCGATCGAGCCCATGGTGACCTGGGGCAACAGCCCGGAGGATGCGCTGCCGATCGGCGGCGTGGTGCCGGGGCCGGAGGCCGGCGCCGATGCGGAGCGGCGCGAGATGATGGCCCGCATGCTCGACTACATGGGCCTGACGCCGGGCACGCGGCTCGACGGGCTGCCGGTGGACCGCGTCTTCATCGGCTCCTGCACCAACTCCCGGATCGAGGACCTGCGGGCCGCCGCTGCCGTCGCCCGCGGCCGCAAGGTGGCCGAGGGGGTGGAGGCCTGGGTGGTTCCCGGCAGCGAGCCGGTGAAGCGCCAGGCCGAGGCGGAGGGGTTGCACGAGGTCTTCCGTGCCGCCGGATTCGCCTGGCGGGAGCCGGGCTGCTCCATGTGCCTCGGCGTGAACGGCGACACCGCGGCGCCCGGAACCCGCGTCGCCTCCACGAGCAACCGGAATTTCATGGGGCGGCAGGGCCCGGGGGCGCGGACCCATCTGGTCAGCCCGGCGATGGCGGCGGCGGCGGCGGTCTCCGGCCATTTCACCGATGTGCGCCGGCTGATGGCGGAGACGATCTAGGATGGAAGCCTTCAACCGTCTGGAATCGGTCGCCGTGCCGCTGGCGCGGCCGAATATCGATACCGACCAGATCATTCCCGGCCGCTTCCTCTCCCGCCCGAGGGAGGTCGATCACAGCGCCTTCCTGTTCCACGATGCCCGCCGCCTGCCGGGCAGCGAGGAGGCCAACCCGGAATTCCCGCTGAACCAGGAGGCCTACCGGCCCGCGCGGATCATCGTCGCGGGGCGGAATTTCGCCTGCGGCTCCTCGCGGGAGAGCGCGGTCTGGGCGCTGTTCGATGCCGGCTTCCGCTGCGCCATCGCCCCGAGCTTCGGCGACATCTTCCGCAACAACGGCATGAAGAACGGGCTGCTGCCGGTGGTCCTGCCGGCCGAGGCGGTGGCGGCGCTGACCGGGCAGATCGAGGCGGCGCCCGGGGCGCGGGTCTCGGTCGATCTCGCGGCGCAGACCGTGACCTTCCCCGATGGCACGGTGCATGGCTTCGAGGTCGATCCCTTCGCCAAGCATTGCCTGCTGGAGGGGCTGGACGAGATCGGCCTGACCCTCTCGCATGAGGAGGAGATCGCCGCCTTCGAGCGCCGCTTCGGGCGGGAGAACAGCCGTTGAAGCGCAGGCTCCTACTCGCCGCCGGCGCCGCGCTGGCGGCCATGCCGGCCCGCGCCGCCGACGCGCTGGCGGCGCTGGAATCCCGGCAGGGCGGGCGGCTCGGCGTCGCCATCCTCGATACCGGCACCGGGAGGGCGCTTGCCCATCGCGGGGAGGAGCGGTTCCCGCTCTGCAGCACCTTCAAATTCCTCGCCGCCGGCCTGGTGCTGGCGCGGGTGGACCGGGGCGAGGAGCGGCTCGACCGCCGAGTCGCCTATGGGCCGGAGGCGCTGGTGCCCTACTCGCCGGTGACAGGACCAGGGGCGGAGGCGGGCGGGATGACGATGGGCGCGATCTGCGATGCGGCGGTGACGCTCAGCGACAACACCGCCGGGAACCTGATGCTCGACAGCTTCGGCGGGCCGGCGGGGCTGACCGCCTGGATGCGGGGCCTCGGCGACCCCGTCACCCGGATGGACCGGCGGGAGCCGGAGCTGAATCTCGTCCCGCCGGGGGATGAGCGGGACACCACGACACCGCTCGCCATGATCGGGCTGATGCGGGCATTGCTGCTCGGTGATGCGCTGCGGCCCGCCTCGCGGGAGCAGCTGGCGGCCTGGCTGGTCGCCTGCCGGACCGGGGACAGGCGGCTGCGGGCCGGGCTGCCGGCCGGGTGGCGCGTCGGCGACAAGACCGGCACCGGGCCGGAGCCGGACATCCCGACCAACGACGTCGCCGTGGCCTGGCCGCCGGGCCGGGCGCCGATCCTCATCGCTGCCTATCTGCTGGGGGCGCGTGGGTCGGAGGCGGAGCGGAGCGCGGTGCTGGCGGAGGTGGGGCGGATCGCCGCTCAAGCCACTTAAATTTGGCTCAAACCGCCTCAATGTCTGGAAGTCAGACCATTGTTATTGCTGAATTCCTGGCCGGAATTTGAGGAATTTCAGGGTTGATGGAGCCAGGCAGGCAGGCCCGTTCCTAGGCCGGTATTCCTAGTATCAAGGCCAGCCCCTGAAGGCAAGGAAAAGGGCCGGGACGGCCTTGCCAGATCCCGCCGGCAGCCGGAGCATGCGGCATCCGCCGCAAGGAGCCCTGGCCATGCGCCCGAACAGCCTGCACGCCGCCGACCTGGCGCATCTCGTCCATCAGCAGACCGATCTCGGCGCGCATGAGCAGGAGGGCGCCATCCTCATCGCCAGCGGCAATGGCGTCCGCGTCACCGATACCGAGGGGCGGGAGTATATCGAGGCGATGGCCGGGCTCTGGTGCGCCTCGCTCGGCTTCTCCGAACGGCGGCTGGCGGAGGCGGCCTACAAGCAGATGCTGGCCCTGCCCTACTACCACACCTTCTTCCAGAAGGGGCATGAGCCGAGCGTGCGGCTGGCCGAGAAGCTGGCCGCCATCGCGCCCGAGGGACTCGGCCATGTGCTGTTCCAGTGCAGCGGCTCCGAGGCCAATGACGCCGCGATCAAGCTGATCTGGTACTACAACAACATCCGCGGCAAGCCGCAGAAGAAGAAGCTGATCGGCCGGGTGCGCGGCTATCACGGCAATACGGTGGCGACCGCCTCGCTGTCGGGCCAGCCGCATATGCAGGCGGATTTCGACCTGCCGCTGGGCGACCGCTTCTTCCACATCTCGAATCCCAATTACTACCGCTTCGGCCAGGAGGGCGAGACGGAGGAGCAGTTCAGCGCCCGGATGGCGGAGGAGCTGGAGGCGCTGATCGAGCGCGAGGGGGCGGACACCATCGCCGCCCTGTTCGCCGAGCCGGTGCAGGGCGGCGGCGGCGCCATCACCCCGCCGCGCGGCTATTTCGACCTCATCCAGCCCATCCTGAAGCGGCATGACATCCTGCTCGTCGCCGATGAGGTGATCTGCGGCTTCGGCCGCACCGGCAATCTCTGGGGCTCCGAGACCTATGGCATGCGGCCGGACATGCTGGTCTGCGCCAAGCAGCTGACGGCCAGCTACCAGCCCCTCTCGGCGCTGCTGATCTCCGACCCGATCCATGCGGCGCTGATGGCGGGCAGCAGGAAGCATGGCAGCTTCGGCCATGGCTTCACCTATGGCGGGCATCCGGTGGCCTGCGCCGTCGGCCTCGAGACGCTGGCGATCTATGAGGAGCGGGACATCCTCGGCCATGTCCGCGCCGTCTCGCCCGCCTTCCTCGAGGGGCTGGAGGCGCTGCGCGACCATCCGTTGGTGGGCGATGTCCGGGGCGTTGGGCTGATCGCGGGGGTGGAGCTGGTGGCGGACAAGGCGACGAAGGCCCCCTTTCCGCCTGCCGCCAAGGTCGGGCTGCTGGTGCAGGAGCGCTGCCAGGCGGCGGGGCTCATCGTCCGCGCCATCGGCGACCGCATCGCCTTCACCCCGCCGCTCATCATCACCGCCGAGGAGATCCGCGAGATGTGCGGGCGGTTCAAGGCCGGGCTGGACGCGGCCTGGGCGGAGCTGGAGGGGCGGGCGCTGGCGGCGGAGTAGCCGCCAGCCCCTCGCATCAGCTCCGGTAGGAGCCGTTGATGTCGATGTAGCCGTGGGTGAGGTCGCAGGTCCAAACCCGCGCCTTGCCGCGGCCGAGGCCGATATCGACGGTGATCTCGACCTCACGGCCCTTCATGTGGGCGACGACCGGCGCCTCGTCATAGCCGGGGACGACGCCGCCCTCCCGCGCCATCCAGGTGCCGCCGACGGCGATGCCGAGCTTGTCGCGGTCGGCCTGCTCGCCGGACTTGCCGACGGCCATGACGATGCGGCCCCAATTGGCGTCCTCGCCGGCGATGGCGGTCTTCACCAGGGGCGAGTTGGCGATGGCCATGGCGATGCGATGGGCGGATTTCGCGCTGGCCGCCCCGGTAACGTCGATGCGGATGAGCTTCTGCGCCCCCTCCCCGTCCCGCACCACCTGCAGGGCGAGGTCCAGCAGCAGCTCGTCCAGCGCGCGGGCGAAGTCGCGGAGGATGGCGCCGCCCTCGGCCGGCACGCGGGGGTGCTTGGCCTGGCCGGTGGCGAAGAGGATGACGCTGTCGCTGGTCGAGGTGTCGCTGTCGACCGTGATGCAGTTGAAGGACCGCGCCGAGCCCTTGGAGAGCATCTCCTGCAGGGCGGCGGCCGGGATTTTCGCGTCGGTGGCGAGGAAGCTCAGCATGGTCGCCATGTCGGGGGCGATCATGCCGCTGCCCTTGGCGATGCCGGCGATCGTCACCGTCGCATCGCCGATGGTCGCGGTGCGGACCGCGGCCTTGGGGAAGGTGTCGGTGGTCATGATGCCCCGTGCGGCATCCGCCCAGCGGTCCGGGGCGAGCGCGGCATGCAGCGCCGGCAGGGCGGCGGTCAGCCGCTCATGCGGCAGGGTCTCGCCGATGACGCCGGTGCTGGCGAGGAAGACCTCGCGCGGCTTGCAGCCCACGAGCTTCGCCGCCGCCTCGGCCGTGGCGGCGGTGGCCTCGCGGCCCGCCTTGCCGGTGAAGACATTGGCGTTGCCGGCATTCACCACCAGCGCCCGTGCCTTGCCACCCTTCAGCGCGGCGCGGCACCAGTCGACCGGCGCGCCCGGGCATTTGTTGCGGGTGAAGACGCCCGCGACGGTGGTGCCGGGGGCGAATTCCAGCATGGTGAGGTCGGCCCGGCCCTTGTAGCGGATGCCCGCCTCGATGACGCCGAGGGTGACGCCGGCGATCGGCGGCACCTCCGGCATCGGTTGGGCAAGCGGGGAGACGGGCAGCGGGCCGGCCATGGTCTTGGGCTCTTCTTCAGCGGCGTTGCGGTTGCGGGGCGGCGGGGCGGGTGCCGGCCGGCGGGCTCGCCGCCGGCGGGGCCGCATTGTCCAGCATGGAGGGGGCGGGCTGGTCCAGCCGCTCCACCTTGGCGGCGTCGCGGGCGCGGGCGACCACCTGCTGCACCTGCTCCTCCAGCATCTTCTGGCGAAGCTGGGCGCGGCTCTCCTCGAAGCCCGGCACCGGGGCGGAGCGGCGCTCCTCCACCTTGATGACGTGCCAGCCGAAGGGGCTGCGGACCGGGGCGGCGCTGGTCTGGCCGGGCTGGAGGGCGAAGGCGGCCTCGGCGAATTCCGGCACCATGTCGCCGCGCTTGAAGAAGCCGAGGTCGCCGCCGTTCTGGGCGCCCGGATCGCGGGAGCGGCGCTTGGCGAGATCGGCGAAATCGGCGCCGCCGGTGAGCTCGGCCAGCACCGCCTTCGCCTCCGCCTCGCTCTGGACGAGGATGTGGCGGGCATGCACCTCCTCCTCGCCCTGGCGGCGGCCGGCCTCCTGGTCGTAGCGGGCGCGGACCGTGGCATCGGTGACGCCCGAGCCGACCTCGCGGGAGAGATAGGCCTGCTGCAGCTCCTGCTCCTCGGCGCGCTGGATGCGGCGCTGCACCTCCGCGTCCTTGTCGAGGCCGGCGGCGCGGGCGGCGTTGGTCAGCACCCGCTCGGTGACGGCGCGGTCCAGCAGCTGGCGGGCCACCTCGGGGGGCAGCATCTGCATCAGCGCCGGGCCGGGCATGTTGCGCATCTCGGGCGGCAGCACGTCCTGGGCGGTGGCCATCACATCCGAGAGGCGGACCGGCGTGCCATCCACCCGGGCGAGGACCGGATCCTCCGCCTGCGGCGCCGGTTGGGCCAGGGCGCTGACGGGCAGGAGGAGGGCAGCCAGAAACAAGGGGCGGAATGACATGCGGGCGGGGGGCTCCGGAAAGGCGCCGGACAATGCCGGATGCGGCAAGGGGGGGCAAGCGCGCGAGCGTTGACCTGCGGCCAGCCCTTGCCTATCTGTTCCGCGCCCCCAGGGTCGCGTCCCGGGTCGTGCCCCGAGGTCGGTTGAGGACGCTGCCCGAAGCCACGGCTTCGGCCCCATCCCGGCGGCCCTCGGTGCCACTCGACTGCCGAGGCCCGCGCGGCCACCCCCGCGCAATCCCGGAGAAGCCAGGTTCGCATGTTCGCCCGCATCGCCCGCGCCCTGTTCGGCACAACCAATGACCGGGCGCTGAAGCGCCTCCAGGCCCGAGTGCCGGAGGTCAATGCGCTGGAGCCGAGCCTCGCCGCCCTGTCGGACGAGGCCCTCCAGGGCAAGACCGCCGAGTTCCGCGCCCGCCTCGCCAAGGGCGAGGATCTCGACGCGCTGCTGCCCGAGGCCTTCGCCACGGTGCGGGAGGCGGCGCGGCGCGTCCTCGGCCTCCGCCACTTCGACGTGCAGCTGATCGGCGGCATGGTGCTGCACGAGGGCAAGATCGCCGAGATGAAGACCGGCGAGGGCAAGACCCTGGTCGGCACCCTGCCCGTCTACCTGAACGCCCTGACCGGGAAGGGCGTCCATGTCGTCACCGTGAACGACTACCTGGCGAAGCGCGACAGCGAGTGGATGGGGCGGCTGTACCGCTTCCTTGGCCTCTCGACCGGTGTCATCGTCCATGGGCTGAACGACGAGGAGCGCCGCGCCGCCTATGCCGCGGACGTGACCTACGGCACCAACAACGAATTCGGCTTCGACTACCTGCGCGACAACATGAAGTACCGGCTGGAGGAGATGGTCCAGCGCGACTTCAACTACGCGATCGTCGACGAGGTCGACAGCATCCTGATCGACGAGGCGCGGACGCCGCTCATCATCAGCGGGCCGTCGGAGGACAGCTCCGACCTCTACCGCCGGGTGGACGAGGTGGTGAAGCGGCTGGTCGAGGACACCACCACCTTCGACAAGGACGAGAAGCAGCGCACCGCCAACCTCACCGATGACGGTTCCGAGCGCGTCGAGCAGATGCTGCGCGAGGCGGGGATGCTCGAGGAGGGCAACCTCTACGACTTCCACAACGTCACGCTGGTCCATCACGTGAACCAGTCGCTGCGGGCGCATGTACTCTTCGCGCGGGACGTGGACTACATCGTGCGAGACGACAAGGTCGTCATCATCGACGAGTTCACCGGCCGCATGATGGAGGGGCGGCGCTACTCCGACGGGCTGCACCAGGCGCTGGAGGCGAAGGAGCACGTCACCGTCCAGCCGGAGAACCAGACCCTCGCCTCCATCACCTTCCAGAACTACTTCCGCCTCTACCCGAAGCTCTCCGGCATGACCGGCACGGCCGCGACCGAGGCCGACGAGTTCGCCGAGATCTACAAGCTGGAGGTGGTCGAGATCCCGACCAACGTGCCCGTCGCGCGGAAGGATAGCGACGACGAGGTCTACCGCTCGGCCAGCGAGAAGTACGAGGCCGTCATCAAGCTGATCGACGAGGCGCGGACGCGCGGCCAGCCCTGCCTGGTCGGCACCACGAGCATCGAGAAGTCGGAGCTGATCGACGCGCTGCTGAAGAAGCGGGGCATCCCGCACAACGTGCTGAACGCGCGCTACCACGAGCAGGAGGCGACGATCATCGCCCAGGCCGGAAGGCCGGGGGCCGTCACCATCGCCACCAACATGGCGGGGCGCGGGACGGACATCCAGCTCGGCGGCAATGCGGAAATGCTGGCGCGGCAGGAGACGGGCGCGTCCGAGGGGCCGGAGTACGAGGCGGCGCTGGCGCGGCACAAGGCCGAGGTCGAGGAGGCGCGGGCCAAGGCGAAGGCGGCGGGCGGGCTCTTCGTCATCGGCACGGAGCGGCATGAGAGCCGGCGCATCGACAACCAGCTGCGCGGCCGCTCGGGGCGGCAGGGCGATCCGGGGGCGAGCCACTTCTTCCTCTCGCTGGAGGACGACCTGATGCGCATCTTCGGCAGCGACCGCATGGGCGGGATGCTGCAGAAGCTCGGCCTCAAGGATGGCGAGGCGATCGTCCACCCCTGGATCAACAAGGCGCTCGAGAAGGCGCAGAAGAAGGTCGAGGCGCGCAACTTCGACACGCGCAAGAACCTGCTCAAATACGACGACGTGATGAACGACCAGCGGCGCGAGGTCTATGCCCAGCGCCGCGCCTTCATGCAGGCGCCGGAGGTGGCGGAGACCGTCGCCGAGATGCGGCGCGAATGCATCGAGGCGATGGTCTCGGCCGCCATCCCGGAGAATGCCTATCCCGAGCAGTGGGACGTCGCCGGGCTCGAGGAGAAGGTGCGCGACCAGCTCGGCCTCGACCTGCCGGTCGTCGCCTGGGCCAAGGAGGAGGGCATCGACGAGACGCAGGTGCGCGAGCGGATCGAGGCGGCGGCGGAGCAGCACTATGCCGCTAAGGCCGCGAATATCGGCCCCGACCTGATGCGCGTCGTCGAGAAGTCGCTGCTGCTGCAGATCTTCGATGCGGTGTGGAAGGAGCACCTGCTGGCGCTCGACCACCTGCGCCAGGGCATCGGCCTCAGGGCCTATGGGCAGCGCGACCCGCTCAACGAGTACAAGTCGGAGGCCTTCGCCCTCTTCAACGCCATGCTCGCCGACATGCGCGAGCGGGTGACGAGCGTGCTGATGCGGCTAGAGCTGCAGCCGAACGCGCCGCCACCGATGCCGGAGCCGGTGCGGGTGATGGACATGCGCCACCCCGAGCCGGCGATGGGCGAGATGGCGCTGGCGGGCGGTGGCTTCGAGCCGGCGCCGCTGCTGGCCCCGCCGCCGGTGGCCGAGGGCGTCAACCCGTCGGATCAGGCGACCTGGGACCGTACGCCGCGCAACTCGCCCTGCCCCTGCGGCAGCGGCAAGAAGTACAAGCACTGCCACGGGCGCGTATAAGCCCCGGCAGCCATTGAAGGGCGGGGCTCAGCCCCTCCCTTCATCCTCCTCCTTGGGTATCGCCCGCGGATGGCCTTCGTCATCGATGGCGACGAAGGTGAAGACGCCTTCGGTGACCTTCTCGGGACGGCGCCCCTGGCCGCGCCCCCGGGCCCAGGTTTCGACCTTCACCGCGACGGAGGTCTCGCCGGCATGGTCCAGCGAGCAGTAGCAGCTGACTTCGTCGCCGACCGAGACCGGCCGCAGGAACCGCATCGCCTCGATGCCGACGGTCGCCACCCGCCCCTGGGCCCGCTCCGCCGCGAAGCCGCCACCGGCCAGGTCCATCTGCGACAGGGTCCAGCCACCGAAGATGTCGCCGCCCGCATTGGCGTCGCGCGGCATGGCGATGGTCCGCAGCTGCGGCCCTCCGGGCTGATCGGGAAGTTCCTGGGCCATGCTCATACTGCTCCTCGCCGGTGGTGCCGGCCGTTCCAGACTTCGGTGACCATGCCCTAACTCGGCGGTCAGGCGGCCGTTCTCGGCTGGGGTTGCGATCTTTCCCGGGTTCGCGCGTTGCGCTGCGGCATGGGCTGACGCGGAATGGGATGACGGCGATGGATGCCGAGAACAAGCTTGATTGCCTCATCGTGGGCGGCGGCCCCGCGGGGCTGACCGCCGCGCTCTACCTCGCCCGCTTCCGGCGGCGCTTCGCGCTGGTGGACGGCAATGCCCCACGGGCCGCCTGGATACCGGTGAGCCACAACATCCCCTTCTTCGCCGATGGCATCAGCGGCAGCGAGATCCTGGCGCGCCAGCGCGAGCATGCGGGGCGCCTCGGCATCGGCATCCGCGCCGGCAGCGTGACGCGGCTGGAGAAGACGCCCGAGGCCTTCATCGCCACGGTCCAGGATGACGCCGGCGGCACGAGCCGCATCCGCGCCCGGCGCGTCCTGCTCGCCACCGGCGCCGTCGATATCGAGCCAGACCTGCCGGACCTGCCCGATGCCGTGCAGCGCGGCCTGGTGCGCTACTGCCCGATCTGCGACGGCTACGAGGCGCGGGACCACCGGATCGCGGTGATCGGGCATGGCGACCGCGGGCTGGGCGAGGCCGTCTTCATCGCCCGCACCTATTCCGACGATGTCACGCTGCTGACGCTCGGGCAGAGGCTCGCGCTCGATGAAGGGCAGCGCGAGAAGGCCGCGCAGCACGGCATCCGGGTCGTCGAGTCGCCGGTCGCGGCGCTGGATATCCGGGATGGGCGGATCGCCGCGATGCAGACCGGCGACGGGACGGAGCACCGCTTCGATATCCTCTATTCGGCCCTCGGCCTGCGCTACCGCACGGACCTCGCGGCCTCGCTGGGCGCGGAGCAGGACCCGTCCGGGGCGCTGCTGGTGGACGAGCACAACCAGACGACCGTCCGGGGCCTCTACGCGGCCGGGGCCATCGTCCGCGGGCTCGACCAGATCGTCGTTGCCATGGGCCATGCCGCCGTCGCGGCGACCCACATCCACAACCGCTGCGAATTGCCAACCGAGGATGAGCCCGACGGCTCGAACGGGCCATAGGGCGGCCGCGTCCGAACCGCCTATGCTGCCGCCGCGAGTGATCGAGGTGTGGAGTGGCGCCAGATTCAGGGCCTGGCCGGACCGACCCGGCGGAGCGGCTGCTCCACCGGGACGAGGCCGTGCTGATTCTCGACAAGCCGGCCGGGCTGCCGGTGCATGCCGGGCCACGGGGTGGCGCCTCGATCGAGGACTGGCTGCCGGCGCTGGCCTTCGGCAAGCGGCGCCTGCCGCAGCCGGCGCACCGGCTGGACCAGGATACGGCCGGCTGCCTCGTGCTCGGCCGCACCAAGCCGGCGCTGGCGGCGCTCGGCGCCCTGTTCGCCGAAGGACGGGCGGCGAAGACCTACTGGGCCGTGGTGCGCGGCGGCCCGGCAGCCGATTCGGGCACGGTGGATGCGCCCCTGCTGAAGCGCAGCACGGCGCGCGAGGGCTGGTGGATGGCGGTCGACCCTGCCGGCCAGCCTGCCCGGACGCGCTGGCGCGTGCTTGGCCGGGGGCCGGGCCTTGCCTGGCTGGAGCTCCGCCCCCGCACCGGGCGGACCCATCAGATCCGGGTGCATTGCGCCCATCTCGGCTGCCCCATCCTCGGTGATGCCCGCTATGGCGGCGGCGAGGGGCGGATGCACCTTCTCGCCCGCGCCATCGCCCTGCCGCTCGACCCGCCCGTCAGCGCCACCGCGCCACCGCCGCCGCATATGCGGGAGGCGCTGGCCACCTGCGGCTGGCGGCCATGATCCCGCTGCTCATCCTGCTGCTGGCGGCGGTGCCGGCCGCGGCCCAGCGCAGCGGCTGCGGGATGGGCCTCGGGCTCGAGGCGATGCGGGGGGCGGAGGCGCCGCTGCGGGCGGGCGCCACGGCCACCTCCCTCCTCGCTGGGCGCGAGGCGGCGCGGCAGGCGGCCGGGCAATTGGCGGAAGCCTCGCGGCATCTCGCCGGCTGCGGCTGCCGCCAAGCCGCCGAGCATCTGGGGGAGGCCGCCAGGCTTGCCGAGGAGAACGAGGGCGCGGCAGAGGTCGAACGCATCCGCCGGGGCCTCGACCGCGCGGGCTTCTCGGTGCGGCTGGCGCGGGAGAGGCTGGACCGGCAGGGCTGCTCCTGAACGCTGCCCCGGACGGAGCGTTGGGCTGGGGGAAAGGAGCTGCCCGATGCGCCATGTCCTCCTCCTTGGTCTCACACTCCTCGCCGGGCCGCTGGCGGCGCAGGAGCCGTCGCGGGTGCCGCCGGACCGGGTGCCGAGCCTCGGCGGCCGGCAATTCCCCTCCGGCGAGGTGGAGCGCCAGGTCCGCCCGCCGCCCGACAGCCCGGCCGCCGAGCGGGACCGGCGCCAGCTGCAGGAGCTGAACGACCTGTCGCGCCAGCTCGCGCCCGGCGCGTCCGTCCCCGCGCCGCATGTCGAGGACGAGACGCGGCGGACGCGGTGAGGCCGCGGGCTACTCGAAGGGGATCCAGGCCCGTGGCGGCGGCGTAGCGGCATCGCGCCGGGCGGCGGCGATCTCGGCATCCAGCGCGGCCAGGAAGCGGGAGCGATCGGCCTTGGTCAGCGGCGCCGGGCCACCGGTCATCTGGCCCATGTCGCGCATCCCCTGGGAGATGGTGCGGCCGACCAGCGCCCCGCCGATATTGTCGGTGGTCCAGGGGCGGCCCTTGAAGGAGAGCGCCCGCGCGCCCCGCGCCAGGCAGCGCGAGGCCAGCGGGATGTCGGCGGTGATGCAGACATCGCCCCGGGTGGCGCGCTCGGCGATCCAGTCATCGGCCGCGTCGGCGCCCTCGGCGACCAGGATCATCTCCACATTCGGCAGGCCGGGCGGGCGGATCGGGCGGCTGCCATTGGCCACCACCTTCACCGGCAGGCCGAGCCGCGTGGCGACGCGGAAGGCCTCCTCCCGCACCGGGCAGGCATCACCATCGATGAAGAGCGTCGTCATCGCACCCTGACCTCCGCCCGTGCCGCGGCACCGGCCGCATCCAGCACCGTCACGCGGTAGAAACCCGGCCCCGTGGGGACCCAGGCGGCCTCCCGCTTGGCCGGCTCGGCGGGCAGAGGGCGGCCATCGACGAGGAAGGTCAAGGGGCGGCGGCCGCCCGAGGCGCGGAGGGTGACATGGCCCTCCCCTTCCTCCAGCACGGCGCCGGGCGGCGGGAAGGAGAGGCGCAGGCGGTCCAGCGCCTCCGCCATCGGCGGCGCGGCGGCACGGACGGGCAGGCCCGGGCGGGGATTGGGCGGCAGGCGCTCGAAGACGCGGGCGAGCAGGGGCAGCGCGGTGCGGGCGCCGGTGGCGCCGGGCAGCGGCGTGCCATCCGGCCGGCCGACCCAGATGCCGGCGACATGGCGGGCATCGAGGCCCATCGCCCAGGCATCCCGCCCGCCCCAGCTCGTCCCCGTCTTCCAGGCGATGCCCTGCGGCCCGCCACCGGGGAAGGGGTTGACCAGGATGGCGGCGGCGAGGCCGGCGGCGCGGGGGTCGAGGACGCGGCGGGGCGCCGGATCGCGGCCGGGCTGGAGGCGGAGCGGCACCGCCTGCCCCCCGCCGCCGAGCATGGCGTAGAGCCCGGCCATCTCCCGCAGGGTGACGCCGAGGCCGCCGAGCGCCAGCGGCAGCGAGGGGTCCGCCCCGGCCGGCAGCCTTGGCAGCGCCCCGCCCGCCTTCAGGGCGGAGGCGAAGCGCAGCGGGCCAAGCTCCGCCAGGAGGGCGACGGCGGGGAGGTTCAGCGAATGCCGCAGCGCATCGGCGACGGTGACGCGGCCGGCGAAGCCACCGTCGAAATTCTCCGGCGCATAGCTGCCGAATCGGCGCGGCAGGTCGGCCAGCAGCGTATCGGGCGCCGCGATGCCGGCCTCGAAGGCCAGCGCATAGAGCATCGGCTTCAGCGCCGAGCCGGGCGAGCGGATGGCCCGCGTCAGGTCGAGGGCGCCTGCTCTGCCCTCCGCCCCGAAGGCGCCGCCATGCAGCGCGCGGATCTCATGGGCCTGGTGGTCGGCGACGAGGATGGCGAGCGAGGCGCGCTCCGGCAGGCCGGCAAGCGCCGTGGCGGCGACCTCCTCCACCGCGCGCTGCAGGGCGAGGTCGAGCGTGCTCGGGAGGCGCGGGCCGGACGCATGGCGGGCCAGCTCCCGCGCCAGATGCGGGGCGAGGCGCGGCATGGGCTGGCGGGCGGCGGGCACCGGAGCGGTCAGCGCGTAGTCGGTATCGGCCGGGGTGATGCCGGGGGCACCGGCGGCGCGCGCGGTCAGCAGGGCGTTGCGGGCGAGGCGGGCGCGCCACGGATGGCGGTCGGGCCGGAGTGCCTCGGGGCGCCGGGGAATGGCCACGAGCAGCGCCGCCTCGGCCGGGTCGAGCCGCAGGGAGGGTCGGCCGAACCAGGCGAGCGAGCCGGCCCGTACCCCTTCGATATTGCCGCCCATCGGCGCCAGGGTCAGCCAGAGGCCGAGGATCTCGTCCTTCGAGTAGCGCGCCTCCAGCTGCAGGGCGCGGAGGACCTCGATCGCCTTGCTGCGGATCGTGCGCGGCCGCGGCTCCAGCAGCCTGGCCGCCTGCATGGTGAGCGTCGAGCCGCCGGAGAGCACCCGGCCGGCGAGGGCCCATTGCAGGGCGGCACGGCCGAGCGCCAGGGGATCGACGCCCGGATGCCAGCGGAAGCGGCGGTCCTCGGCGGTGACCAGCAGGTCGATCAGATGCGGCGGCACATCGGCGGTGGTGGTGGCCAGACGCCAGACCCCGCCCGGGGCCGGGAGGGTGGCCAGCGTCCGGCCGTCGCGGGCCAGCACCTCCTGCCCCACCGCCTGCAGCCGCGAGAGGTCGGGCGGGAAGGCGCGGTCGAGCACCCAGCCCGCCCCGGCCAGCAGCGCCAGCGCGGGGAGCCAGCGCCGCATCAGTCGGCCGGCAGCACCGTGATCCGCCCGGTATTCTGCCGGGCGAAGACCTGCGGCCGGTACATGTCCTCGACCTGCGCGCCGGGCAGCTCGAACCGCCCGGCGGTGACGGCGCGGAGGCGGATGGCGATGCGGAAGTCGGGCGCCTCCGGCGTCAGGTCGAGCGCGGCGGCGAGGCGGTCGTCGAGGGCGGGGGTCGCCGCGGTCTCGGTCAGGGTGCCGAGCCAGGGCATGCCCGCCACCTCGCCGGCCGAGAGGCGGCCGACGATCTCCCAGCCCGCCGGCAGGCCCTGCTGGAGGATGGCGCGATGCGCCTCCCGCGTCTCGGCCCGGCCTTCCAGCAGCAGGACGAAGACGGTGTTCTGCTTCAGCGTGTCGAGATTGAGCGGCTGGCCGGCGAGGTCGAGGAAGCGGCGGGCGATGCGCATCCCCGCGCGCCCGGCGGGTGCCGGCTGGGCCGGGATGCCGGTGATGGAGAGGCTGGCCCAGACCGGCGTGTCGGAGAGGTTCCGCACCACGCCCGGCGCCTGGAGCGCGACGGCGAGGAGCGGTGCCGGCGCCTGCGGCGTGCCGTTCACCGCGACGCGCACCGGCCGCCCGTCACGCCCGAGCGCCGAGGCGGCGGTGACGCCCCAGGCCTGTTCCTGGGTATTCGCCGATTGCGGGGTGAAGTCGGGGCCGGGCAGACCCGCCTGCGCCGTGGCGAGCCGGTCGGGCAGCACCCCGCTCTCCTTCAGCAGGGCGGCGACGGCCAGCGCGTCGCGGGCGGCGCTGCCGTAGTCGTAGAGCCAGGGGCGGCGGGCCGGGGCGGCCAGCGCTGCGGCGAAGGCGGCCTCGGCGCGCGGCCGGTCGCCGGCCCGGGCGAAGGCGGCGCCGAGCTGGGCCTTGGCGAGCGGGGTCGGCAGCTGGTCGAGATCCTCCAGCAGACGCCGCGCCGCGCCGAGGCGGGGGCGGCCAGCGAGCGACAGGACATGGAGGCGGTAGGCCTGGGCCGCGCGCTCCTCCGGATTATCGGCCGAGACATCCTCGGCCTGCTCGGCGATGGCCTTCAGCGCATCCTCGAGCGCCGCCTCGGGCACCGTGGCGCCGGCGGCGCGGGCACGCAGCAGGGCCTCCGTCGCATAGGCGCCGGTCCAGTACTGGATCTCGCCCTGGGCGGACCAGAGGCCGAAGCCGCCATCGAAACGCTGCTTGTTGAGCACCCATTCGACGGCGCGCTGGAGGCGGGCGGCGCGCTCATCGCCTGCCAGCCCATCGGCGCCGCCAGCGGCGAAGGCGAGGAGCTGGGAGGAGGATTGCTCCAGGCAGGCGAAGGGGTAGCTCTCCAGCAGCTTCAGCATGCCGCCCGCATCGTAGCGCGTCGGGCCGCCGAAGCTGGCCGCGGCGCGCCAGGTGCCGGCGAGCCAGCGATCGGCGGCGACCGCCAGCGGGCGTTCCTGCCCGGCCGGGACCTCCTGCGCCACGACCTCGGTGGTGACGGGGCGGGAGGAGCGGATGGTGATGCGCGACTCCCGGTTGGCGGTGAAGCCGCCCGGCCCGGCGACGGTCAGCCGGAGCACCCCCTGGCCCGCTGCGGTGGCGCGCAGCGTGCTGGTGGGGAGCGCGCGGGCATTGGGCGCGAGGCGAGCCGAGAGCCTGTCCGGTCCCGCCAGGGCGATGGCGCCCTCGGCGGAGAGGGTGGCGGTGATCTCGCCCTCCGGCAGGTCGAGGTTGCTGAGCAGCATGGGCAGCCGCGCCTCGTCGCCGGGGGCGAGGAAGCGCGGCAGCAGCGCCTCGGCGATCACCGGGTCCCGCACCGTCAGCGGCTTGCTGGCGGCGCCGATGCGGTTGCCGGCCCAGGCGACGGCCATCAGCCGCAGCTCCCCGGCGAAGTCGGGGATGTCGAGCGTCACGGTCGCGGTGCCGTCCGGCGCCACGGCGACGGGGCCCGAGAAGAGGGCGACCGTGCGTTGCGGGATCTCGATGGCGCCGGCCGAGAATTCGTCGCCGCCCTGGCGGAGGAGGGCGAGCTCGCCCTCGGGCGGCGGGATGAGGCGGCCGTAATCGTCACGGATATCGACGGCGAGGCGGCGGCGGCCCATGACATGCGGCACCGGGTCCGGGCTCTCGAAGCGCGTCAGGCGGAGGATGCCCTCATCCACGGCGGCGAGGGTCAGGGTGGCGCCCTCCCCCGCATTGGCCAGCCGGATCGGCACGGCGAGGCTCTGCCGGGGCGTGATCCGCTCCGGCGCGCCGATCGAGACCTCGATGCGGCGGGAGCCGGGATCGACCTGCACCCAGGCAAGGCCGAGGGCGCGGCCGGGATGGCCCTGGCGCGTCTCGCCCGGACGGAAGGCGGTGACGGCGACATAGGCGCCGGCGCCCCAGACGGCCTCGACCGGCACCTCCACCTCCGTCCCGCCCTCGGCGACCTGGATCTCGCGGAGCGAGACCAGCCGGTCGGTCAGCACGGCGAGGCTGGCGGGGCCGGAGAAGGGCGGGGTGATGCGGAGGCGCGCTGTCTCGCCCGGCGCATAGGCGCGGCGGTCGGCGGCGACATCGACCTTGTCCGGCACCTCCGGCGTCTCGCCCCCGGCCCAGCCTGAGCGGAAGCGGATGGAGGTGATGGCCATGCCGCCCGGCTCCGACACTTCCAGCCGGTAGCGGCCGAAAGGCAGGCGGCGGGCGAAGCGGGCGGGCCCGGCCGCGGTCACGGCGAGGTCGGTGCTGTCCACCGCCTCGTCGCGCCAGACGGTCTCGTAGCGGGCCATGCCGCCGCGGCTGACGATGCGCCAGTCGGGCCTCTCCCGCACCAGCCGGGCGCGGAGGCGGGCGGCGACGGGCCGCGCATCCGGGTCGAGGGCGATGATCTCGAAGCCTGCCTCCGCCCCGGCATCGATGGCGAGGTCGGGGAAAAGCGGCCTGACCCCGATCATCCGCCCGCCGGTCCGCACCGGCAGGGTGAGCGAGGTGCGGGAGGACCGGCCGCCCGGCTCGTCGATGGCGATGGAGAGCTCGGCCCGCAGCGGGCGCGTGGTGTCGGGCGCACGCGGCAGGGCGAGGGTGAGGCTGCCGGCGCCCTGGTCGTCCAGCGCCTCGATCTCGAAGGGGATGAGGTCGGGGGCGAATTGCTCGTCCACCAGGCCGAAGAGGGTGTCCCTGTATTGCGGGAAGGGCGAGCGCAGCGCCTCCAGCCGCAATTCGGCGCTGCCGGTCAGGCCTGCGGCGGGGGCGCCGTAGAGGAACCGGGCCTGGACCGGCAGGTCGAGTGCCTGGCCGGGCACCAGCGGTCCGGGCGCGGGGCCGGCCTTCACCTCCAGCCGCTCGGGGACGAAGGCGTCGACGCGGAATTCCACGCGGCCGACCGGCGGGTCGTTCGGGTCGGCCAGCACTTCGAGCGTCCAGGCGCCGGCCGGGGCGCTGCTGCCGAGCGGGATCGGCCAGAGGATGGCGGCGCCCGGCGTGCGGGCCGGCACCGCCTCGGCATAGACGCTGCCGTTGGGCCGGCGGAGGCGGAAGCGCGCCGGGATGTCGAGCGGGGCACCGCCGCCGTCGCGGATCAGCGCTGCCGCATGCACCGTCTCGCCGGGGCGGTAGATGCCGCGGTCGAGCCAGGCGAAGGCGTCGATGGCGCCGGGATGCGCGGCGCCCGTCGCGCCGCGGTCGGAGAGGTCGAAGGCCGCGCTCTCGAGGTCGAGCTGCACCAGGTCGTCGCCGAGCGAGGCCTGCAACGCCTTGGGCGCCATCGCCCCCCCGCCGCGCAGCAGGGGCGCGGCGAAGCGGACGAGCCCGTCCGGCCCGGTCTCCGCCTCGGCGAGGATATCGTTGTTGGTGGCCAGCAGCCGTACCTGCGTGCCCGGTCGGGGCTGGCCGGCGCCGAGGCCCCTCACCTGCGCCGCCAGCCCCTGCGGGCTGCGCCAGGCGGTGATGCCGAGATCCGTCACCATGATCGGCAGCCCGGCCACGCGGGCACGGGTGCCATCGGCCGGCTTCACGACAAGGGCGTAGAGGCCGGGCCCGGCGGCCCGCAGCGCCTCCGGCAGGGGGATGACCTGGCGCTGGAGGCGGTTGGCCTCGAAGCGGGGCAGGTCGATCCGGCCCTCCCAGACGGTGCGGCCCCAGGTCTCGGGCACCTCATCCGCTGTCCAGCTGTCGAGGGCGGTGCCCGGGCTCCAGTTGCGGCCGAAGGGGACGAGGTTGCGCTCCGTCACCCGCACGACGCGGAGGTTGAGCGCCGAGAGGTTCATGGTGGCGAAGCCGATCCTGGGTGCCTGGCCGCGCGGCAGCAGGAAGCCGCTGGAATCGAAGACGATGCTGGCCGCCCGGTTGGGCATGGCGATGCGGAGCTGGGCGTCGCGGTTCAGCCGCTGGCCGTCCTCGCCGGGCAGGCCGGCGCGGAGCAGCAGGCGGGTGGTGGCGCCGTTGGGCAGGCCGGCGATGCAGAGCTGGTCGCCCTCCCGCGTCACCGAGAGGCCCTGGATGGCGGGCTCGGTCCGCACCCAGTCCCCCGGCTGCCAGTCGGTGCGGCGGGCGGGGGGAACGGTGAAGGCGAGGCAGGCGCGGGCCGGCTCCGCCTCCGGCTCGGTATTGATGCGGGCGATGAGCAGGCCGGCGGCGCGGCGGGCATCGGCCAGCATCTGCCCGTAGCGTGGATTGCCCGGCGCCCGCTCGAGCACGGCGTTCAGTGCCTGGATCTGCTGGGCCGGCCGGTCGAGCCGCTGCAAGGCTTCGGCCATGAGCAGGAGTGCCGGAATCTCCGGCTCCCCGGCCGCGACCACCTGGAAATTCAGCCAGGCGGCCTGGAGGGCGCGGTTGGCGTCGGGCGGTGCCTTCTGCAGCTGGGCGCGGGCCAGGGCGAGCCAGTGTTCCGGCCGCGGGTCGCCACCTGCCACGCGGTCTTCCCAGGCCTGGGCGGCAGCCGCCCAATTCCCGGCCCGTTCGGCCTGGGCGGCGCGCTGCTCGGCCGCCATGCGCTGCTGCGGCGTTGCCCCGGCCGGGAAGCGGCGATTCAGCTCGCGCTGCCAGGCGTCGGCATCGGCCGAGAGGCCGGGCAGGTCGAAACCCTGGGCCCGCACCGCCGGGGCGCAGCACAACAGGCCGAGCAAGACGAGAAGCAGGCGCATGCCGCAGAAGGCCCCCGATAGTCGAAGCGGTGCCGAGAATGGCACAGCCGCCCTGCCGATTGGATCACGCCGTGAAGAAACGTGAAACCGTTGCGGATTGCGTCTCGCGCCCGGCCAATGGCATGCTCGTTGCATAAAAACTAAGACGCCTTGATCAACACGGCAGAACATTCATTTTCTGTCTATGGATCGTGGGGTCGGCGGCGATCCGGCGTATAGCAAGGGCCGCCAGCACCCTTGGCTGACCGGCTGACGGCCGCGCCTGCGGCCCTGGGGAACGGGACGAATGACGCGACGCCACCTGCCGCGACTGCGACGCCTCGCCTTCGTAGCGTTCCTGGCCTTGCTGCCGGTGGCCTCCGCCCGGTCGCAGCAGGCCGGCGGCGGCGTGCCGGTCACCACGGATGCGGTGCAGGTCGGCCCGGTGCCGATCGAGATCCTGGCCAATGGCATCATCGCCTCGGAATCCGTCGTCACCATCCGCACCCGCGTCGATGGGCAGATCGAGCGGGTGCATGTGACGGAGGGGCAGATGGTCCGCCGGGGCCAGCCGCTCTTCACCCTCGACGCCCGCCTCGCCCAGGCGCTGCTGGCCCAGCAGGAGGCGCAGCTGGCCAGCAACCGGGCGCAGATGGCGCGGACCCAGGCGGATGCGGTGCGCTACCAGTCGCTGCGGGGCGAGAGCTTCGCCTCGCAGCAGCGCTTCGAGCAGGCCCAGGCCGATGCGCTGGCCGCGGCGGCCAATGCCAAGGCCACCGAGGCGCTGATCCAGCAGACCCGGCTCGGCATCGAATATGCAACGATCTATGCGGAGATGGATGGGCGGCTCGGTGCCATCCCGCTTCGCGCCGGCAATTTCGTCCGCCAGGCGGAGAACACGGCAATTACGACGCTGACCCAGATGGACCCCATCCTGGTGCAATTCGCCATTCCCGAGCGCTGGCTGCCCGAGGTGCGGGCCGCCATGTACCGCGAGCCGCCCAAGGTCACCGCCCGCGCCGATGGCGACAGCGAGGCGCCGGCCGAGGGCACCCTGGTCTTCATCGACAGCGCGGTCGATACGACGACCGGCACGATCCTGCTGAAGGCCCGCTTCCCCAATCCGGAATTCCGGCTCTGGCCCGGGCAATACGTGCAGGTGAAGATCGCGCCCCGGGTGCAGGAGGGTGCCATCACGGTGGCGGGCCCGGCGGTGCAGACCGGGCAGACCGGCCGCTTCGTCTTCGTCCTCGCCCCCGACAACACGGCCCGGCGCCGCGACGTGGAGCTGGTGCGGCTGGCCGGGGACCGCGCCGTCGTCACCGGCGAGCTGCAGGCGGGCGAGAAGGTGATCGTCGATGGGGCGCAGCGCGTCACCGAGGGCACCCGCGCCGTGGAGCGCGGCCCGGCGCCGCAACGCGTCTCCAGCGTCCAGTGAAGCGGCAGGGGCATCGGCCAGGATGAACATCTCCGAACTCTGCATCCGCCGCCCGGTGATGACCGGGCTGCTCTCGCTGGCCGCCATCATCGCCGGCATCATCGCCTATACGCGCCTGCCGGTCGCCGCCGTGCCGCGGGTGGATTTCCCCGTCATCACCATCTTCGCCAATTTCCCCGGCGCCAGCCCGGAGACGATGGCGACCAGCGTGGCGCTGCCGATCGAACGCGAGTTGTCGACCATCGCCGGCGTCGATTCGATGAGCTCGATCAACGGGCAGGACACCTCGCAGATCACCGTGCAGTTCGTGCTGTCGAAGAACATCGACGCTGCGGCGCAGGATGTGCAGGCGGCCCTCACCCGTGCCCAGCGGCGGCTGCCGGTCGACATGCTGGTGCCGCCCAACTACCGCAAGGTGAACCCGGCCGATGCGCCGGTGGTGCTGCTGACCGTCTCGGGCGGCGACAAGCCCCTGTACTACCTGAACGACCTCGTCAGCACGATCATCAGCCCGGCGCTGTCCCGCGTGCCGGGCGTGGCGCAGGTGCAGACCTATGGCGAGCAGCTCTATGCCGTGCGCGTCCGGCTGGACCCGGACCGGATCGCGGCCATGGGCCTCGCCTTCGACACGATGCAGCAGGCGATCGCCCAGGCGAATTCGGCGACGCCGGTCGGGCTGATGAATGGCGAGCGGCAGCAGCTGACGCTGCGCGCCAACGACCAGCCGCAGGATGCCGCGGCCTTCGGCAACCTCGTCGTCGCCGGCCGGCCCAACTCGCCGGTGCGGCTGAGCGAGATCGCCTCGGTCGCCGATGGCGTGGCCAACAACCGCATCGCCGCCTGGCGCAACGACGAGCGGGCGCTGGTGCTGGCCGTGCTGCGCCAGCCGGATGCCAACACGGTCGATGTCGTGGACGGGGTGAAGGCCAGCCTGCCGGCGCTGGAGGCGGCGCTGCCGCCGGGGGCGAAGATCAACATCATGCTGGATCGCTCGAAGTCGATCCGGGCGGCGGTGCATGACGTGCAGGAGAGCCTCGCCATCGCCATCGGGCTGGTGGTGCTGGTCTGCTTCATCTTCCTCCGCAAGCTCAGCGCCACGCTGATCCCGACCGTCGCGGTGCCGATCAGCCTCTGCGTCGCCTTCGGGCTGATGTATGTGATGGGCTACGGCATCGACAACGTGACGCTGCTGGGGCTGACCATCGCGGTCGGGCTGGTGGTGGACGATGCGATCGTCGTGCTCGAGGCGATCATGCGCCATATCGAGGAGGGGATGGCGCCCATCCCGGCCGCCATCAAGGGCTCGCGGGAGATCGGCTTCACCGTGCTCTCGATCACCCTCTCGCTGGTGGCGGTCTTCCTGCCGATCCTGCTGATGGGGGGCGTGGTGGGGCGGGTGTTCAATGCCTTTGCCGCCACGGTCTCGCTCGCGGTCATCGCCTCCTGCATCGTCTCGCTGACGCTGACGCCGCTGATGGCCTCGCGGCTGCCGGCGCATGGCCGGCCCGGCCTCGTCGAGCGGGTGCTGGAGCGGTTGGTGGGCGGGGTCGAGCGCGGCTATGCCGTCCTGCTCGATTTCGCGCTGCGCTTCCGCTTCCTCGTCTGGCTCGCCTTCTTCGCCTCGCTCGGGGCGGCGGGCTACATGGCGGTGGTGATCCCGAAGGGCTTCTTCCCGATCGAGGATACCGGGCTGCTGGCGATCAACACGGAGGGGCCGCGCGGCGCCTCCTTTGCCGCGATGGTGGAGCGGCAGAACGAGCTCTCGCGCAAGCTCCGCGAGAACCCGGCGGTCGCCAATGTCGTCTCGAATATCGGCGCGGCCGGGGGCTCCATCTCGATCAACCAGGGGCGGCTCTTCGTCGAGCTGAAGCCGGCCGACGAGCGGCCGGGCATCGTCCAGGTCATCCAGCAGCTCCGGCGGGAGACGGGCCAGATCCCAGGGCTGCGCGTCTTCGTCCAGCCGATCCAGAACCTCAATTTCGGCTCGCGGCAGACGCGGACGCTCTACCTCTACTCGCTGCAGGGCCTCAGGCTCGACGAGCTCTATGACTGGGCGCAGCGGATGGAGCAGCAGCTGCTCAAGATCCCGCAGCTGCAGGACGTGAACACCGACCTGCAGATCGACAGCCCGGTGGTGCAGGTGAACGTCAACCGGGACCGGGCGACCTCGCTCGGCGTCTCGGTGGATGCGGTGCGGCAGGCGCTGTTCTCGGCCTTCGGGGCGCGGCAGATCTCGACGCTCTATGGGCAGGCCAATGCCTATCAGGTCATCCTCGAAGCCCTGCCGGAGGACCAGCGGGACGAGACGGGGCTCGCCAAGCTCCATATCCGCTCGAATACCGGGCGGCTGGTGCCGCTCTCGGCGGTGGCCAGCATCGAGCGGAAGTCGGGGCCGCTGAATGTCTCGCATCAGGGGCAGCTGCCGGCGGTGGTCATCGGCTTCAACACGCCACCCGGCGTGGCGCTGGGCGATGCGGTGAACGCCATCCGCTCGGCGGAGCGGGAGCTCGGCATGCCGCCCACCATCGTCACCGGCTTCAGCGGCGCGGCGCAGGTCTTCCAGGAGGCGCTGGCCGGCCAGGGCGCGCTGGTGCTGGCGGCCATCGCCATCGTCTATCTGGTGCTCGGCGTGCTGTATGAGAGCCTGATCCACCCACTGACCATCCTCTCCGGCCTGCCGGCGGCGGCGCTCGGGGCGTTCCTGACGCTCTATGCCTTCGGGCTCGACCTTTCGGTCATCGCCGTCATCGGCGTGCTGCTGCTGATCGGCCTGGTGAAGAAGAACGCCATCATGATCGTCGACGTGGCCCTGCAACGCCAGCGGGCGGGCGAGCCGGCCTTCTCCGCGGTGCGGGAGGCCTGCCTGGTGCGCTTCCGGCCGATCCTGATGACGACGCTGGCCGCCGGCGCCGGCGCGGTGCCGATCGCCGCCGGCTGGGGCGCGGCGGCGGAGCTGCGGCAGCCGCTCGGCCTTGCCGTCGTCGGCGGCCTCGCGGTCTCGCAGGTCCTCACCCTCTTCGTCACCCCCGTGCTCTATCTCGGCTTCGATGGGCTGGCGCGTCGCCTGACCTTCAAGTGGCGGCAGGCACCCATCGCAGCGGCGCCCGCGGAATGAAGATCCCCACCCTTCCCTTCACCGTCACCGACTGGTCGGCCGTGGCGGAGACCCGCCACCGGGGCGAGACCGGCGAGGCCATCTGGCGGACGCTCGCCATCGGCGACCTGCGGGTGCGGCAGGTCGAGTACACGCCGGGCTACCTCGCCGACCACTGGTGCGACCGCGGCCATGTCCTCTACGTGCTGGAGGGCGAGTTGGAGACCGAGCTGAAGGACGGGCGGCGCTTCACCCTCCGTCCGGGAATGGGCTACGAGGTCTCCGATTCCGGCGATTCGCCGCACCGCTCCTCCACCCGCACTGGGGCGAAGCTGTTCATCGTGGACTGACCCGGACGCCTGGAGCGTGACCACGGATCACGCTCCAGGCTCTTGTGGGACCGCGTGATTCACGCCTCCGGCCGTTCCAACCTGCGGCGATCACGCGTTACTCCGCCGGGGCGCGTTTGGCGGCCAGGCGGACATGGCCGCTGACCTCCTCCCCCGCATCCGGCGCCAGGCGCAGGAAGAAGGGGCAGGAGGCGAGCACCACCAGCGCCGCGACGACGAAGGCAGCGGCGAAATCCGGCACCTCCGCCACATGGTGGCCGGCGAGCGACTTGCTGACCTCGAGGCTGGTCGTCGCCAGCACCACGCCGAGGGCCGGCGCCAGCTGCTGCACCGTGCCGGAGAAGCTCGTCGCCGCCGAGAGCCGGTGGGCGGGGATATCGGCGAAGGAGAGGGTGTTCAGCGCGGTGAATTGCAGGCTGCGGAACAGCCCGCCCACCGCCAGCAGCAGGAAGATCGCCGAGAGCGGCCAGGAGGGGGTGAAGAGCGCCGCCACCGCGACGCCGGCCGCCGCCAGCGCCGAGGTGCCGATCAGCACGCTGCGGAAGCCGAAGCGGCGGAGGATGGGCCGCGCCAGGGGCTTCATCACCAGCGCACCGAGGGCGGTCGCGAAGGAGACGAGGCCGGCGGCGGAGGCGGTCTTGCCGAAGCCCACCTGCAGCAGCATCGGCACGAGGAAGGGCGTCGCCCCGGCGCCGATGCGGAACAGGCTGCCGGCCAGCGTGCCCTGGTTGAAGGTGGTGATCCGCAGCAAGGAAAGGTCGAGGGCCGGGCGCCGCGCCCGGAGGCAGTGGCGGATGGCGGCCCAGCCGAACATCAGGCCGAGGACCAGCGCCGCCTCGGCGATGCCCGCGGTGACGACGCCGCGGCCGATGGTCTCGAGGCCGAACATGAAGAGGGCGAGCGCCAGGCCGATCAGGACGAGACCGACGACGTCGGGCGGGCCGGGGTCGCCGGGGGGGATGTCCTCGATCTTCCAGGCGACGAGGGTGAGGCCGAGCAGGCCGATCGGGACGTTGATGAGGAAGACCGACTGCCAGCCGAAGGCATCGGTCAGGAAGCCGCCGAGCGGCGGGCCGCTGATCGGGCCGATCATGGCCGGCATGGTCAGCCAGGTCATGGCGCTCAGCATCTCCTCCTTGCGGACCTGCCGCAGCAGGAGGAGGCGGGCGACAGGCACCATCATCGCGCCGCCGAAGCCCTGGAAGACGCGGGCGGCGATCATCTCCGGCACGCCCGTCGCGCGGCCGCACAGGATGGAGGCCAGGGTGAAGATGGCGATCGCCACCATGAAGACGCGCTTCGCCCCGAACCGGTCGGCGACCCAGCCGGAGACGGGGATGAAGACCGTGAGCGACACCAGATAGGCGGTGATGGCGACGCCGAGGCGCGCCGGCTCCACCCCCATATCGGCCGCCATGGCGGGCAGCGCCGTGGTCACCGCGGCGCTGTCGAGATTCTGCATGAAGAGCGCGCTGGCGACGATGGCGGCGGTGAGGCGCGGATCGGGCCTGGGCGCGCTGGTCTCGGTCATCCAGCGAGGCTACGCCTCGTGGGGGCGTAGCACCACCCGGCCGCTGGCGCGGCGGCCGCTCACCTCGGCCATCGCCTCGCGGAATTGGGCCAGCGGGAAGCCGGCATGGACCTCGGGGCGGAGCGCGCCGTCGGCCCACCACTGCACCAGCTGCGCCCAGAGCGCCCGGGCACGCGGCGCATGGAGCTGGCGGTTGTCGCCGGGGGACCAGCCGACATAGCTGCCCCAGTTCAGCCCGGCCACGGCGATGTTCTTGAGCAGGAGGAGATTCACCGGCAGCTGCGGGATGCCGCCGGCGGCGAAGCCGATGGTCACCAGCGTGCCGCCGTCGCCGAGGCAGCGGAGCCCCTCGTCGAAGACCGGGCCGCCCAGCGTGTCGAGCACGGCGGCGACGCCGGCGCCGCCGGTCGCCTCGCGCACCGCGTCGCGGAAGGGCTCGGCGCTGTCGAGCACCACATCGGCGCCGCGGGCCAGCGGCACGCCCCGCTTGGCGGCGCCGCAACGGGCGATGACCCGGGCGCCGAGGGCGCGCGCCACCTCCACCCCGGCAAGGCCGACCCCGGCCGAGGCGCCATGCACCAGCACCCACTGGCCGGGCGCCAGCCGGGCGCGCCACATCAGCGCCGCGGCCGCGGTCGGGTAGCTGATCGGCATGGCGACGGCCGGCTCCAGCGGCAGCCCGTCGGGGATGGCGACGACATGGATGGCATCCGCCACCGCCTCCTCGGCCATCCCGCCCCAGTCGAGCACGGCGAAGACGCGGGTGCCGGGCGGCAGCGGGTCCGCCACGTCCGGCGCGCTCTCGATCACCGTGCCGGCGACCTCGGTGCCCGGGGTGAAGGGCAGCGGCGGCTTGCGCTGGTACTTGCCGGCCACCACCAGCTGGGTGGCGAAGGAGACGCCGGCCGCCTCGACGCGGATGCGGACGCCGCCCGGCCGCATCGGCGGCGGGGGCACCTCCTTCAGCTCGAGCTCGTCGAATTCACGCCAGGATTCGCAGAGGACGGCACGCATCAGTCGAGCCTCACATTGGCTTCGCGGACCAGCTTGCCCCAGCGGGCATATTCCTGCCGACAGAAGGCGGCGAAATCCTCCGGGCTGTCCGCCACCGGGTCGGCGCCGAGCACCCCCAGCCGCTCGCGCACCTCCGGCACCTGCACGGCGGCGGCGACGGCCTGCTGCAGCCGGAGGACGATGGGCGCCGGCGTCCGGGGCGGGGCCCAGACGGCGTACCAGGTGGCGATCTCGAAGCCCGGCACGCCGGCCTCGGCGACGGTCGGCAGCTCCGGATAGGCAGCGACGCGCCGGGCCGTCGTCACCGCCAGCGGCCGCAGCAGGCCGGAGCGCACGGCGGCCGCGCTGCTCGGGATGCTGTCGAAGATAAGCTGGATATTGCCCGCGATCAGGTCCTGCACCGCCGGCCCGGCACCACGATAGGGGACATGGACCATCTCCGTCCCCGTCATCAGCTTGAACATCTCGCCGGCCAGGTGCAGCGCCGAGCCGTTGCCGGAGGAGGCGTAGGACACGCGGCCCGGATTCGCCCTGAGATAGGCGATGAGCTCCGGGATGGTCCGCACCGGCAGCTTCGGGTTCACCACGGCGACCAGCGGCACCATGGCGATATTCGTCACCGGGGTGAAATCCGCCACCGCGTCGAAGGGCATGGACGGGTTCAGATGCGGGATGATCAGGTGGATGGAGGCGTTGATCAGGAAGGTCGCGCCATCCGGCGCCGCCCGCGCCACCACCTCGGAGCCGATGACGCCCGAGGCGCCGCCGCGGTTCTCGACCACCATGGGCTGACCGAGATCCTGCCCGAGGCGCGTCACGATCACCCGGCCGAGGATGTCGGTCGGCCCGCCCGGCGGATAGGGCACCACGAAGCGGACCGGCCGGCTGGGCCAATCCTCCGCCCGGCCCCTGGCGGGCGCCATGGCCCCCGCGCCGAGCATCCCGAGCGCCATCCTCCGCGTGACCGGCATCGCCTCCCCTTCCCTCATCCCTCGTTACAGGCAGGATAGGGGGGACAGACGCGGGAGGAAACGCCATGCAGCCATACAAGGGCCTGTTCGTGCTCGATGCGAGCCAGGGGATCGCCGGCCCCTATTGCGCCACGCTGCTGGCCGCCTGCGGCGCCGAGGTGGTGAAGGTGGAGCCGCCCGCGGGAGACTGGTCGCGCGGCCTCTCGACGCGGGAGGGCACGCAGAGCGCCATGCATGTCACCTTCAACCGCGGCAAGCGCAGCATCGTGCTCGACCTCCAGGCCGAGCGAGGCCGCGCCGCCTTCGCCGCGCTGGCCGCGCGGGCCGATGTGATGCTGGAGGCCTTCCGCCCCGGAGTCGCCCGCCGGATCGGCGTGGTGCCGGAGGCGGGGAAGCCGGATGCCGTCTTCCTCTCCATCTCCGGCTTCGGCCAGGAGGGGCCGAATTCGGAGCGGCCCTGCACCGACAGCGTCGCCCAGGCCTATTCCGGCATGGTGGCGCTGAACCAGGGCATGGATGGCGTGCCGCACCGCACCGGCAACCTGATGACGATCGACATGGTGACCGGCCTCTCGGCCTTTGCCGCGGTGCAGGCGGCGCTGGCCGAGCAGGCGCGGGACCGGGTGGCGGGGGCGCCGCCGCAGCGGCGGGTGCTCGATGTCTCGCTGATGCAGTCGGCGGCGGCGCTGATGGGGTTCAACATCGCCGAGCAGGGGCTGCTCGGCCGGGTGCCGCCGCTGGCCAATGTCCCCTCGGGGACCTACCAGGGCAGCGATGGCCGCTGGGTGATGGTGGCGATGCTGCGCGACCCGGAATTCGTCACCATGTGCGAGATCCTCGAACTGCCGGAGATCGCCCGTGACCCCCGCTTCGCCAGCTTCGCCGCGCGGGCCGAGCACCGCGATGCGCTGCTGCCGCCGCTGCGCCAGGCCTTCACCCGCCGTACCGCCGCCGACTGGGCGACGCGCTTCAAGGCCGCCCGGATGCTCTGCGACCTGGTGAATACCCCGCTCGACTGGCTGGAGGATGCGCATGTGAAGGCGGTCGGCGCCGCCGTGCCGCTGGAGCAGCCCGGGCTCGGCACCCTGCCCTTCCCGAAGCTGCCAGGGCTCGGCGCCTGGAGCGTGCCGGCCCCGGCGCTCGGCGAGCATACCGAGGCGGTGCTGGCGGAGATCGGGCTTTGAGCCCAGTCCAGCCGCTGCTGGACCGGCTGGCCGAGATCGGCGCCGACCCGCCCGGCATCACCCGCGAGGCCTTCGGCCCGGGCGAGAATGCCGCCATGGCGCTGATGGCCGAGACGGCACGCGGCCTCGGCCTCTCCTGCACGGTGGATGCGGCCGCCAACCTCACCATGCGCTGGGCGGGCAGCGACCCCGGGGCGCCGCCCATCCTCATCGGCTCGCATCTCGACAGCGTGGTGCAGGGCGGGAATTTCGACGGCGCGGCGGGGGTGGTGGCGGGGCTCGCGGCCGTGGCCGCCCTGCAGGCGGAGGGTTTCCGGCCGCGTGCCCCGATCGAGGTCGTGGCGCTCCGCTGCGAGGAGGCGGTGTGGTTCGGCCTCGGCCTGATCGGCAGCCGCGGCCTGCTCGGGCGCCTGCCGCCGGGGGCGCTCGACCTGCCGCATGCGCGGGGTGGCCGCAGCCTGCGTGACTGCATCGCCGCCTGCGGGGGCGACCCGGCCCGGCTCGGCCCGCCGCTGCGCGACCCGAAGCGGATCGGCGCCTATCTCGAGCTGCATATCGAGCAGGCGCCGCAGCTGGTCGAGGCCGGGCAGCCGGTGGCGATCTGCCTCGCCAACCCAGGCAATGTCCGGCACCCGCATATCCGCATCACCGGGGAGGATGCCCATACCGGCCTGCCGCACCGCTTCCGCCATGATGCGGCGCTGGCGGGGGCCGACCTCGCCCTGGCGCTGGAGCGGCTCTGGCTCGACGAGGAGGCGGCGCGGCGGCCCATGGCCGTCACCATCGGCCGCTTCCACACCCTGGCCGAGCGGCATGCGATGACCGTGGTGCCCGGCGCGTTCGAGCTGAGCCTCGACCTCCGCGCCTATGACCCGGCCCATCTCGCCGCGCTCGAGGCCAAGCTGCAAGGGATCGTCGGGGCGGTGGCGGCACGGCGGGGCGTCGCCATTGATCTCGGGCCGCGCAGTGCCGCGGCGCCCGGCGCCATGGACGCCGCCATCATGGCGGAACTGGCGGCGGCGGCGAGCCAGCGGGGCCTCTCCCCGCCCCGGCTGAACAGCCCGGGCAGCCATGACGCCAACAACTTCGCCGCGGCCGGCGTGCCGACCGGGATGCTGCTCATCCGCAACCGCAATGGCAGCCATAACCCGCGGGAAGCGATGGAGACGGATGATCTGCTGGCCGGGATCGGCCTGCTCACGCTATGGCTGGCCCATCGCGCTGGTTGAGGAAATGGAACCGCATGCAAAAGGATGCCCAGGGTCTGCCATTGACCGCAGCCTCGGCCGAGGCGGCCGCAGCTTATGACCATAGCCTCAACGGCTTCCTGCTCTACCGGGCCGATACCTCCCAGCGGCTCAAGGCGGCGCTGCAGCTCGACCCCGAAAGCCCGATGCTGGTGCTGCTGAAGGGCAGCTTCGCCATGCTGGCCAGCAACGCGGCCTTCGTGCCGGCGGCGCGGGAGGCGGCGGCGCTGGCCGGCACGCTCGCCGCCCTCGGCACGGCGCGGGAGCAGGCGCATGTGGCGGCACTCGCCGCCTGGGCGGAGGATGACATGCCTCGCGCCCTGGCCGCCTGGACCGGCATCCTCGCCGACAACCCGCATGACCTGCTGGCGCTGCGGCTGCATCACTACAACGCCTTCTGGCGCGGCCGGCCGGACATGATGCTGGCGGCGGTGCAGGGCGTGCTGCCGCGCTGGGGCGCCGACCAGCCCGGCTACCACAACGTCCTTGCCTGCCAGGCCTTCGCCAATGAGGAATGCGGCAACTACCTGGTCGCCGAGGCGGCGGGCCGCGCCGCGGTCGGGATCAACCCGGCCGATCTCTGGGCGACCCATGCCGTCGCCCATGTGATGGAGATGCAGGGCCGCCGTGGCGAGGGCATCGCCTGGACCAGCGGGCTCGAGCAGCACTGGGAGGGCGGCAACAACCTCACCCATCACCTCTGGTGGCACCGCGCCCTGTTCCATCTGGAGCGCGGCGAGACGGAGCAGGTGCTGGCGCTCTACGACAGCCGCTTCCGCAACCTGGAGAGCCCGGTGACGCAGGTGATGCCGGACCTCGCCATCGACATGCAGAACGCCATCTCCATGCTGTTCCGGCTGAAGCTGCAGGGCGTGGATGCCGGTGCGCGCTGGGTGGAGCTGGCCGACAAGGCGGAGGCACGGATCGGCGATTGCCAGCAGGGCTTCACCCTGCCGCATTGGATGATGGCGCTGGCCTCGACCGGCCGCTTCGAGGCCGCGGAGCGCATGCTGGCGGCGCTGCGCGAGCACAGCCGCAGCAACAGCGCCGGCAGTGCGGCGACCATCGGCCTCTACGCCCTGCCGATCTGCGAGGCGGTGCTGCGCCATGCGCGGGGCGACTTCGCCGGCGCGGTCGCGGTGATGCGGCCAGCGCTCGGCGGGATGCATGCGCTCGGCGGCAGCCACGCCCAGCAGGATGTGCTGGAGCAGCTCTTCCTCGACGCGGCCATGCAGGGTGGCCTCACCGAGGATGCGCGCATGCTGCTGGAGCGCGTCGCCGGCCGCCACCCGGTACCGCCGGAGCGGCGCGCGGGCTACCGCCGCGCGGCGCAATCCATCCTGCACTGAGCGGCCTATGATGATGGGGCGTAGGGGTTCTCCAGGACCCCGATCCCCTCGATCGTCACCGCCACCTGCATGCCCGGCCGCATCGGCAGCGCGCCGAGCGAGGTGCCGCAGGCGATGACGTCGCCGGGATGCAGCGTCATCTCGCGCGAGACCAGGGAGACGATGCGCGCCGGCGGCAGGATCATGTCCTCGAGCGGATAGTCCTGCCGCACGCGCCCGTTCAGCGCCACGGTGACGCGCGCCGCGCGCCAGTCGAAGCCGGTGGCGATGGCCGGGCCGATGGGGCCGAAGCTGTCGCAGCCCTTGGCCCGCGCCCATTGCGGGAAGGAGGCATCGGCGGTCAGCAGGTCGAGCGCCGTCACGTCGTTCACCGCCGTGTAGCCGAAGATCGCCGCCTCGGCCGCCGCCTCGTCCACCGCGGTGACGCGCTGGCCGATGACGATGCCGAGTTCGCCCTCGTAGAGCACCTTGCCGTCATAGGCGGCGGGCGGGCGGATCGCCTCGCCGGGGCCGATGACGCAGCGTGGGTTCTTCAGGAAGTAGAGCGGGAATTCCGGGATGGCATTGCCCTGCTTTGCCGCCGCCGCGTGGAAGTTGTTCCACAGCCCTATGAAGGCGCCGGGCCGCACCGGCGGCAGCAGCCGCACCGCGGCACGCGGCAGCCGCTCGCCCGTCGGGCCCGGCGTGGCGAAGAACTCGCCGGCATGGACGGCGATCTCCTCGCCTTCCAGCGTGCCGAACCCCTCCACGCCGTCATGGGCGTAGCGCACCCAGAGCGTCATCCTGCGATCCTTCAGTTATGGGTCAGCCTGAGGCCAGGCTCGTCCCACTCCATGGCCGCCAGCTTGCCCGTCGTCGAGAGGGTGATGTAGGCGGTGCGGAGATCGGGGCCGCCGAAGCAGATATTGGTCGGCATCGGCTCGGGCATCGTCACCACGCGCAGGATCTCGCCGCTGGGCGAGACGGTGGTGATCTCGCCGCTCACCAGGGTGGCGACGCAGATATTGCCGGCCGCCGTCGCGGCGACGCTGTCGAGGCGCCGGTAGCCGGGGAACTGGCAGAGCACGCGGCCGCCATTGGAGGAGGGCCAGGGGTCCTTCCGCAGGATGCCGGGGCCTTCGACATCCCAGGCCCAGAGGCGGCCCGTCTCGGTCTCGGCGGCATAGAGGGTGCGGCCATCGGGCGAGAGGGCGATGCCGTTGGCGCCGCCGAAGATCGGGAAGGCGGCCTCGACAATGCGCGAGCCATCCGTGGCGGCCCAGTAGACGCCGCCATGGTCGCGGTCGCGGGCGCGGACCTTGCCGAGGTCGCTGAACCAGAAGCCACCCTCGCCGGGGCTGCCATCGGGGGCGAAGACGATGTCGTTCGGGCCCTTGAGCCTGTGCTCGCCGCAGCGGTCATAGAGCATGCGCACCTCGCCGCTGGCCGGGTCGATCACCTCGATCCGCCCGCCGCTGTAGTCGGGCGCCTGGCCGATGGGACGGATGAACCCCGGCTCCTCGTGCCAGACGAAGCCGCCGTTGTTGCAGCAGTAGATCTTGCCCTCAGGGCCGAGGGCGATGCCGTTAGGGCCGGCGCCGGGGCGGGCGACGGTGCTCTTCGTCCCGTCCGGGGCGACGCGGGTGAGGAGGCCGGAGGCGATCTCGACCAGGATGATGCTGCCATCCGGCATGGCGACCGGACCTTCGGGGAACCGCAGCCCCTCCGCCAGGATGCGCAACTCGGCCATGCTTCTCTCCCCCGTCGATTTGCCGGGGATCATGCGCCAGAAGGCGATGGTTGCAACCCCACCGGCCCTATTTCGGCGCCCAGAGCTCGATCGGGCCGCGCTCCTCCGGCACCTCGCCGACCTGGTGGTAGTCGCTTTCCAGCGTCTCGGCGATGATGGCGGCGGCGCTCTCGCGCAGGCGCGGCCACCAGCCGCGGTCGACGACGACGAAGCGCGGCCTGCTCGCCATGATGCGCGCCACCTCGTCATCGGTGTTGATGCCGGCGACCTCGGTGAACTCGCCGGTGAGCTGGGCGGGGAAGATGAAGCGGGTCGGCAGCGCCGCGTCAGTCAGTGCGTAGATGACGGGGTGGTAGTTGGCGACGAAGATGGTCTCGCCCGGCTTCAGCTCGGCGCGGATCATGCGGCTGATCTCGATCACCGGATCGGCCTCGAACAAGCCGATGCCGCGATCGACCCGCGCCGTGGCATCGGCCCGCCAGGAGCCGACCATCACCACCGCGACCAGCAGGGCGAAGCCGGCGGCCCGCCGGTGGGGCGGCAGCCAGCGCGCCAGCCACCAGCAGCCGAGCGTCGCCAGGATGGCGAGCGGGGGCAGCCAGAGCAGGAAGTAGTGCGGATAGAAGTAGCCCGGCGAGGCGACGCCGAGGCTGGCGGCGAGGAACCAGATCAGCCCGATCCGCGCCAGCGTGCCGGCGATGCCCGGCCGCGGCAGCCAGCGCAGCAGGGCGATGCCGGCGAGCAGGAAGGGCCAGAGCAACGTCAGGATCTCGACCAGCACGCGATGGAAGGATTCCACCGGCCCGAGCCGCCCGCCGGCATAGCGCAGCGGTGCGAGGAAGGTGCCGTCGAGGAAGGCCGGCAACTCGCCCCTCGACCAATAAAGCAGGCCGAAGAGAATGGTGGGCAGCGCGCAGAGCCCGGCATAGGCGGCCGCCATCGCCAGCGCGCGCCCCCATGGCAGCACGCGGCGCCAGAGGGCCGGAAAGACCAGCAGGGCGAAGGCGAGGCAGCCCTCCACCACCATCACCGGCTTGATCGACAGGGCCGCGCCGATCGCCAGGCCCATGGCGATGAGCGAGGGCCAGCCGGGACCCTGGCCACGCCGCAGCGCCTCAGCCGTGCCGCGGATGCCGAGCGCCATGGCGCCTGTCACCATGGGCGCGAAGAGGATCTCGGTATTGGTGGCGAGGCCGCCCATCCGCAGGCTGTGCGCCACATAGATGAAGCCTGCGGCGAGGCCGATGCCGCGCGGCCCGCCCGCGACCCGCATGGCGCCATAGATGGCCCACCCCGCCAGCGCGACGCAGATGCAGCCGAGGAGGCGGATGGTGGCGATGCTCTCGCCGAATACCGCCATGGCCGCGGCGAACATCGCCGGGGCGCCGACCGGGTGCATGTCCCAGACCTCGACCAGCGGCCAGTGCCCGCGCAGCCAGGACTGGGCCTGCACGAGGTACAGGCCCTCATCGGTGTCGATCACCGCGACGGTGAAGCCGAGGGCCCGCAGCAGCAAGGCCGCCAGCAGCATCGCCAGCGGAACGACGAGGATGCCGAAGACATGGTCGATGGCGGCGAAGGGGGCCCGCAGGCGCGGCGAGAGGCTCATCGGGCGCCCGGCATATCACGGACTGTCCGGCGGGGAACCCCGTCTTGACGGGCCCTGCCCCGGCAGGGGACCGTCCCTGCATGGCCGAACCCGCCCCCATGCTCGATCCCGTTACCCTCGCCGTGCTCGACAACCGGCTGCGCGCCATCGTCGAGGAGATGGGGGAGGCGATGCTGCGCACCTCCTACTCGCAGATCCTCAACTCCTCGCGCGACTTCTCGATCGCGCTGTGTGACGCGCAGTGCCGGCTGGTGGCGCAGGCGGACCACATCCCCGTCCATGTCGGCGCCATGCCCTGGGCCGCCCGTGCGGTGGCCGAGGCCTTCCCGGCGCCGCGCGAGGGCGACACCTACCTGCTGAACGACCCCTATCACGGCGGCAGCCACCTTCCCGACCTGACCATCATCATCCCCATCTTCGCTGAAGGCGCACTTCGTTTCTGGTCCGTGGTGCGGGCACATCAGAGCGATATCGGCGGGGCCACCCATGGTGGTTACAACCCGGGGGCGACGGAAATCTGGCAGGAGGGTGTCCGCATTCCGCCCATCCGCCTCGGCGAGGATGGCGGGTTGCGGGATGACCTCATCCGCATGCTGGCGACCAATACCCGCCTGCCGCGCGACTTCACCGGCGACCTGATGGCGATGATCGGCGCCGCCCGGCTTGGCGAGCAGCGTCTGCTGCCCCTGCTGGCGACGCATGGCGCGGGGCGGATGGAGGCGGCGGTCGGCGCCATCCTCGACCTGTCGGAGGCGCATGCGCGGCGCATCCTCGCCACCTGGCCGGATGGGAGCTGGCTGGGCGAGGCCTTCCTCGACGATGACGGCTTCGGCCGGGAGGACATCGCCATCCGTGCCCGCGTCACCAAGCGCGGCGAGAGCCTGGTCGTGGACCTCTCGGAGAGCGACGAGCAGGCCACCGGCTTCGTCAATTCCAGCTACCCCAACATGCGCAGCGCCGTCGCGATGGCGTTTGCCTTCCTGCTCGACCCCGAGGTGGCGAAGAATGACGGTGCCTTCCGCCCCGTCGAGGTCATCGCCCGCGAGGGCACGGTGGTCTGGGCGCGGGAGGGGGCGCCGGTGACGCTCTGCACCTCGCACTGCTCGAACGAGATCGTCGAGTCGATCGTCCGGGCCCTCCAGCATTGCTGCCCGGAACGGGCGATGGGCGGCTGGGGGCGGCGCTTCCGCGTGGCGATCACCGGGCAGGATGCGCGGCGGCCGCAGCGGCGCTTCGTCTGGCACCTGTTCCATGCCCGGCCGGGCGGCGGGGCCAGCGCCGGGGGCGATGGCTGGTCCACCAGCGGCGAGTGGCACAGCGCCGGCGGCCTCAAATTCGGCAGCGTCGAGATGGCCGAGGCGCGCTTCCCGCTGCTGTTCGAGCGGCATGAATTCCTCCCCGGCTCGGCCGGCGAGGGGCAGCATCGCGGCGGCCTCGGTGGCGAGCTGTCGCTGCTGGTCGAGAGCGACGGGCCCTGCCGCGCCAATACGGCGGGCGACGGGGCGCGGCATGGCGCGGCCGGGATGTGCGGCGGCCGGGATGGGGCGCCGCACCACTACCGCCTCCGCCGCGCCGATGGGACGGAGCGGGTCCTGAAGACGAAGGAGGTCGGCATCGGCATCGAGCCTGGCGACCGGCTGCTGGTGCAGGCCGGGGGCGGCGGCGGCTGGGGCGACCCTGCCCGGCGGGACCCGGCGGCGCGGGCACGCGACGAGCAGGAAGGGCTGGTGCCATGAGCGGCTATCGCATCGGCATCGATGTCGGCGGCACCTTCACCGATGTGGTGGGCATCGCCGCCGACGGGACGGAGACGCTGGCCAAGGCCGCGAGCACGCCGGAGGACCAGAGCCTCGGCGTCGTCCAGGGGCTGCGCAACCTTGCCACGGCGCTCGGCCTGCCGCTCGGCGCGCTGCTGGCGGGGGCGGAGCGCATCGTCCACGGCACCACCGTCGCCACCAATGCCCTGCTGGAGCGGAAGGGCGCCGAGGTCTGGCTGCTGACGACCGAGGGCCATCGCGACGTCATCGAGATGCGCGAGGGGCTGAAGCCGGAGCGCTACGACCTCCGCCTGCCGCCGCCCCCGCCGCTGGTGCCGCGGCACCGGCGCCTGCCCATCCGCGAGCGGCTGCGGGCGGATGGCAGCGTCGCCGTGCCGCTCGACCGTGCCTCGCTCGATGCCGCGATCGGCAGGCTGAAGGCAGCCGGGGCGGAGGCGGTGGCGATCGGCTTCCTGCATGCCTGGCGCGACCCGGTGCATGAGCATGCGGCGGCCGCCGCCCTCGTCGCCGCCCTGCCCGGCGCGACCGTCACCTGCTCGGCCGATGTGCTGCCGCAGATCAAGGAGTTCGAGCGCTTCAGCACGACGGCGGTGAATGCCTATGTCGGCCCCGTCGTCTCCCGCTACCTGGCGCGGCTGGAGGAGCGGCTGGCGGAGGCCGGGTTCGGCGGGCCGCTCTTCGTCATCCTCTCGCATGGCGGCGTGGCGCCGGTGGCGGAGGCGGCGCGGCTCGCGGTCGGCACGGCGCTGTCGGGCCCGGCGGGCGGTGTCGCGGCGGCCGTCGCCCTGGCGCGACAGGGGATGGGGCAGGACCTCGTCACCTTCGACATGGGCGGCACCTCGACCGACATCGCCCTCGTCGTCGGCGGCGAGGCGGCGCTCGGCCGGGGCCGCGTGGTGGGTGGCGAGCGGATCGCACTCGAGAGCCTCGACATCGTGACGCTCGGCGCCGGCGGCGGATCCATCGCCCATCTCGGCGCGGGGGGCACGCTGCAGGTCGGGCCGCAATCGGCCGGCGCCATGCCGGGCCCCGCCTGCTACGGCCGCGGCGGCACCGAGCCCACGGTGACGGATGCCAACCTGCTGCTCGGCTATCTCGACCCGGATGCCTTCCTCGGCGGCGCCAGCCGGCTCGACCGGGCGGCGGCGGAGGCGGCGATGGCGCGGCTGGCCGCGCGGCTCGGCATCGCGCCGGAGGCCTGCGCCACCGGCATCCATGCGCTGGTGAATGCCCGCATGGCGGATGGCGTCCGCGTGGCGACGGTGCGGCGCGGCGTCGATCCGCGCGGCTCCGCCCTGCTCGCCTTCGGCGGCGCCGCCGGCCTGCATGCAACGGCGGTGGCGCGGGAGCTTGGGCTCACCCGCGCGACGGTGCCGCTGTTTGCCGCCGGGCTCTCGGCCTGGGGCATGCTGCACACCGACCTCCGCTACGAGCTGGCGCAGAGTGCCATCGGCGCGGGCGGGATCCCCGCCGATGCCGAGACGCGGGCGCTGTTCGATGCGCTGGAGCGCGACGGCCGCGCCCGCATGGCCGGCTGGTATGCGGGCGAGGTCGCGGCGCGGCGCAGCGCCGATATGCGCTATGGCGAGCAGGTCTTCGAGATCGCCGTGCCGCTCGATGGCATCGACTGGACGGGGCCGGATCTCGCGGGGCAGCTGCGTGCTGCCTTCCATGCGCGGCACCGGGCGCTCTTCACCTATGACCTGCCGGAGGAGGAGGTGGTGCTGGTGAATGCCCGCATCGCCGTGGTGGGCAGCCTGCCGGGCCACCCGCCGGCCCGGCGCGAAGCCGCGCAGCCGGCCGTGCCGATCGGCCGCCGCCGCATCCTGCTGGAGGGTGGCGCGGTGGAGGCGCCGGTCTGGGATTTCGCCGCCCTGGCGCCGGACCAGCGCATCGACGGCCCCGCCATCGTCGAGAGCGCGACGACGACGGTGCTGCTGCGCCCGGGCGATGCGGCCCGGATGGATGGGCGGGGCTGGCTGGATATCGCGGTTGGTTAGAGCAAATTCCGATCAGATGAAGTCATCTGATCGGAAGAATTTGCTCGCCAGAACAACAAGCTAGAGCGGGGTCCGTGAGCCAGTGCGAACGGAAACCGCTCTAGCCGCGCCCGTAGCGCAGGGTGATCATGCCGGGCTTCGTGCCGGTACACCGCGGCACGAGGCTCGGCTCGGCCCCCGGCTGGGCGCCGAACCAGCTGCCATAGAGCCCTTCCAGCACCGCGCCGACCCAGCCACCCGACGGGTCTGCCCCGGTCGCCACGGCGGGCGCGGCGCAATGCGTCACCATCAGCGAGCGGTCATTGGGGTCGAGGGCGATCTCGGCCCAGCCCCAATCCGCCGTGGCCAGCGCCTCGTTGATCCGCGCTTCCAGCTCGGCGAGCCCGGCGCAAGCCGGCAGCGGCATCAACGTGCCGAACCGGGCGCCGATCGCCCGCAGCAGCGCATCGCGCGAGGCGGCGTCGAGATTGGCGTCGAGTGTCTCGACCAGGGCGCGCAGGAAGCCGCGCCATTGCGCCGCGACGCCGCGGCGGGCGAGATAGCTGAGGGCGTTCGGCTCGGCTGCTGTCATGCGGGGCCCCTCCGGGAAGGCGGTGGGCGGGTTGGGGATGGGTGTGTCCATTATTGGTCGAACCGGTAGCGCGCGAAGAACATGCCCCGCGCTTCGTTCCAGTTGGCGGTACGGTCGTAGCGCAGCAGGGCGCCGATGCGAAGATTCGGCGTTACCGCGTAATCCAGATCGGCCCGCACCCCGCCGATGATGCCGGAGGCGTTGCGCGCCCCCTGTGCGGCCTTGGCGCTCGGGTCGCCCCCGAGGGTCGATTCGAGCTGGGCCTGCGCCCCCGCATCGGTCGGGAAGTAGCGGGCGGCATCCTCGCGGTAGCTCTGGTAGCCGATGGTGCCGCCGAGCCGCCAGGACAGGTCGCCATTGCGCCCGCGCCAATCGACCGGGACATTCGCCGCGAAATAGCTCTGCGGGCTGAAATAGCCGCCATTGCCATAGGTGAAGAGGCGCTGGTTGTTGTCATAGGAGAAGTAGACTAGGTCGAGCCCGGTCTGCAGCTCGTCGCCCGGGCGCCGCCAGATGGTGTAGGACGCCCCCGCCCCTGCCTCGATGCGGCTGTTATGCGCCACCTGCGTGCCGGTGAAGGTCGAGTAGCCGCCGCCCGCATAGAGGCCGATGGGCCCCGAGGCGTATTCCAGCTGCGCCCGGCCGCCGGTGCGCACGACGCCGCCCCAATTGCGGCCCGAGACCGGGTCCCGCGCGCCGGACCAGGACAGCAGGCTGTCCGTCACCGAGCGCCGCTCGGCGGTGAGCCGCAGCCGCAATGTCGGGCTGAGCGCCGGGGCGATCTCGACGCCGCCGAGGATGTTCTGCTGCTGGAAGCCGATGGGCGAGGTGCCGACATCCGCCCGGAAGCTCTCGCGTGCATAACCGAGACCGAGGCCGACACCGGTCGCCGTGGTGTCCCGCGCGGTCAGCCGCTGCCGGTCCGCCGGGCTCGCCGAGGGGGTGGTGCCCTGCAGGGCGGGCGCCAGGGCATTGGTGCCATAGGCACGCAGCCCCTCGACATTGTCGGCATTGAGCTTGCCGCTGGCGATGCTGACCGGCGTCACCGTCGCGGTGATGCGGCCATTCGGGGCGATGGAGGCCTCGAGCGGGGCCGAGATCTCCTCCAGCCGGTCGCGGCCGCTGGTGCCGGAGCGGGTACGGTAGGAGACGCCGCCTTGCAGCCGCGCCGCAGTCTCCTCGCGCACCACGCCGAGCTCCCGCTGGATCTCGGCATCGAGCGGGTCGGTGGCCGGGGAGAGCGGCGAGACGGTCCCCGGCAGGCCGCCGCGGCGGAAGGGGTTGTCGCGCCCGGCCTCGGCCAGCAGCGGGCCGCCGCCGGCACCCGGATCGCCGCCCTGGGCGTTGCGCTGCGCCTGGCGCTGCGCCGCCGCCATCTCCAGCGCCCGGAGCGCCCGGCCATTCTGCCCGAGGGCGCGGGCCAGCCGGGCTTCCATCAGCGGCACGCGCGGATCGGCCGGGCTCAGCGCCCGCGCCTCGACGAGCAGGGCCTCGGCCCGGGCCCAGTCGCGGGCGCCGACGGCGGCATCCATGGCGGTGAAGCGCGCATCGAGGCTGCTCGGGTCGGCCTGCAGGACCCCCTCGGCGATGCGTCCTGCCGTCTGCGGCTGGTTGGCGTTCTGGTAGAGGCGGGCGAGCGCCAGGTTGGCCGAGGGGCTCGTCGGGTCCCGCGCCAGGATCGGCGAGAGCGCGTCATAGGCGGCGGCCTGGTCGCCCTGTTCGTTCAGCCGGTCCGCGGTGCGGATGGCGAGGCCGGCCTGCAACGCCACGGCCTGCCGCCGTTCCTCGCCGGTGAGGTTGGGCAGCGCCTCGACCGCGCGGGCCAGGGCGATGGCATCCGCCTCCGCCCCCGCGGCCAGCAGCGCCGCGGCGATGCCGAGCCGTGCCGTGGCGCCCGCGCGCGGATTGGCGGCGAGCGCCACGCGCCCCGCCTCGGCCGCCCCGGCCGGATCGTTGAGCTGGCCGAGCTTGCGGATGGCGAGCTGGCCGCTATTGCCTGCCGGGTCGGTCCGCCGGGCGATGCCGAGCAGCAGGGCACGGCCCTGCGCCTGCTGGCCGCCGCGCCAGAGATTGGCCGCCCGCTGCACCTCCTCCGCCACCCGGGCGCGGGCGAGGAGCTGGTTCATGTCCGGGCTGCGCAGCCGCACCGGGATGCGGTTGAGATAGCCGGCCGCATCGCCCGGCCGGCCATCCTCCTCGGCGAAGAGCGAGGCGGCATGCAGGGCGTCCGGATTGCCGCTGGCCACGGCACCATCGATGAGCTGGCGGGCTTCGGCCCCCCTGCCCTGCCGGGCCAGCAGGCGGGCGAGGTCGAGCCGGATCCAGGGGCTGGAAGGGTCGGCCTGGAGCGCCTGCCGCAGCATGGCGATGGCGGCGGCCGGGTCCGGGTTGCGCTGCGCCTCGGTGCGGATGGCATTGGCCCGGCTGGCCATGGCGTCGCCGCCGGCCAGCGGCCCGCTGGCACGGCGTTGCAGCTCCTCCGCTTCGGCGAAGCGGCCTCCCTGCTGCAGCACCTCGTAGAGCCCACTGGCGGCGGCGCCGAGATTGGGGCGGCGGCCGAGCGCGGCGCGGTAGCGCGCCTCCGCCCCCGCCAGGTCGCCACGGCGCAGGGCGAGGTCGCCGAGCAGCGCATCGGCATCGGCGCGGTCGCCGGCGCCGCGGCTGGTGGCGCGGCGCAGCGTCTGCTCCGCGGCATCGAGATTGCCTGCCTGCAACTGGCTGCGCGCTGTGGCGAGGTCGGCCGCATAGCCCGCACCGTCCAATGCGCGCTGCCATTGGTCCCGCCGCTCCGGGGCGAGGCGGATGGCGCGTTCCAGCAGGCTGCGCGCCTCGCCGTAGCGGCCCTCGCGCAGCCGCACGAGGCCGAGCCCGCCGGTGGCATCCGCATCCTCAGGGTTGCGGGCAACGGCCGCCTCGAAATCCCGCTGTGCGTCGCGCAGCTTGCCGGCATTCAGCAGCTCGAAGCCGCGGATGCGGGCGAGGCTGGTCTCGTCCGGCGTGCCGACCGGGGGGTTCTGCGCCTCGGTGAGCTTCTGGGCGATCTGCGTGTCATTCGGGAAGCGCTCGAGGAAGGTCTGCAGCGCCGGCACCATGTCGCGGCTCGGCCCCTGCCAGAGCAGCGCCTGCCGCCAGGCGGCCGTGGCGGTATTGGCGACTTCCGGGTTGGCCGAGAGCTGGCGCAGCCGGCCGATGCCGTCATTGCGCGTCGCATCGCGGTAGGTCAGCACCTGCGCATAGGCGAGCTGCAGCCGCGTGTCGTTCGGCGCGCGGGCGGCAAGGCGGGCGAGCCCGTCCCGGGCTTCGGCATAGCCCTGCTCGGTGCCGGCGAGGGTCGCGTAGTATTCCTGCGCATAGCCATCAGGCGGCGCGGCGCCGCGGAACAGCTCGCGGTAGCGCTGCACCGCCTCGGCGGTGCGCCCGGCCTGGGCAAGGCGCCGCGCCTCGGTCAATGCTCCCATATCGACGGTCGCGGCGCGCACCGTGATGTCGGTTTCGCTGAGCCGCGGGTCGGACGGCGCCACCTGGCGCAGCCGGGCGAGGTAGGATTCGGCCGGCTGGCGGTTGCCGAGTTGGGCATGCGCCTGGGCGGCGCCGGCCAGCGCCTCGACATTGCGCGGATCGACTACCAGCAGCCGCTCCAGCGTGCGTATCACCAGCTCAGGCCGGTTCTGCAGGCGCCAGTAATTGGCCTGGTCGAGCAGGGCGTGGATGGCGCCGTCCTGGCCGCCCTGGGCCGAAGCGGCCGCGGGTTGGGCGGTGCTGGGCGACGGCACCGTCGCACCATTCTGGGCCAAGGCCGCTTGCGGCAGGGCAAGCGCGGCGGCCATCACATGCGCGCGGCGGAGCATCAGCTTGTCCTCATGCGCAGGCGGCGGATCGCGCGCCGCCGCAGCACCCAGTAGACCGGCGCGGCCAGCAGCAGCATGGCGATGGCGAGCAGGCCGAGCAGCGCCGCCGGACTGGTCGAGAGATAGATCTGCGGCCAGAGCCAGGGCGGCAGCACGCCATGGGTGTAGCGCCGGCCGAGGCTGTAGCCCTGCACCTTGCCGGCGGTCAGCAGCGCGAGGTCGCCCTGGACCCGCGGCAATTGCTCGGGGTCCTGCAGGGCCGCCACCATGTCCTCGAGCGCGGCCGGCGTGGTGCCGGTGAGCGCCAGGACGGAGCGCCCCGCCCGCAGCGGGGATTCGAAGCCGAAGACGGCACCGAGCCCGTCGCCCGGCGCCGAGAGCTGGGCCGAGGCACGCTCCGCCGCCCCGCCCGGGCTGCCGCCGAAGATATGGCGGAAGCCGCCCAGCATGTCCGGCAGGGCCACGGTAAGGCGGTTGCCCTCGATATGCAGCGGCCCGTCCTGCAGCAGCTGCTGGAGCGCCGGCTGGCGCCCGAGCGCGCCGACGACGATCAGGTCCTTCTCCATCGCCTGGGCCAGCGCCTGGGGACGGACGATCTGCAGCCCGGTCGCCGGGTAGCCGACCAGTGCCGCGATCCGCCCGATCAGGCCGAGGAAGGCCGAGAGCTCCGCCGTGCTCGGCCGGTCCGGCAGCACCGCCGCCGTGGTCGAGAGATCGGCGAGCCGGGTGAAGGGGAAGCCGGAGCTGGCGAAATAGGCGAGGTTCGGCAGCCGCGTGAAGCGGTAGGCCGAGGAGAGGTCGATGGTGCTGTCGGGGTCGATGCCGGCACGGATATCGCCGGGGACGGCGACGCAATCGCCGCGCGACAGCGGCCGCATGTCGAAGCGCAGCTGCAGCTCGTTCTGGCCGAAGACGATCCAGGGCGGGATGCCGACCCGCGCCTCGGACCGCTCGCCCCCCTGGCCGAACAGGCGCGCGATGGCCGACAGCGGCCAGGCCGGCTCGGCGGCGCGCAGCGGGAAGCTCTTCAGGTAGAGGTCGTTGACCGTGGCATCGATGCGGGAGACGGCGACGTCCACGATCGGGCCGGGCGGCGCACGGAAGCGGATATCCGCCCGCAGCGGCTGGTTGCGCCAGGTGAAGAGGTCCGGCGCGGTGCGGAAGGGGATGGAGATGGCGCCGGGTGAATAGCCCGAGACCTGCAGCTCCGTCGGGTCCACCAGCTCGCCGAGCTTCACCGGGCGGTTGCTGCGGATCCAGCGCGGCGCGTCATAGGGCTGGCGCGCGGGCACATCGGGCAGCTGCACGATCGCCTGCTCGCCCGAGAGCGCCTCCCGCCCCACCGCGACCACCGAAGCGGCGGCCACGACTTCCGCCCCGGTCCGGCCGCCGAGCACCAGCAGCAGGCCGAAGGGGTCGTTGGGGTTGGGCATGAGCGTGACGGTCGGGCCGTCGAAGCGCGGCAGGGGCAGGCCCTGGATGACATCGCCGCTGGTCGCCACCACCACCGCATGGCCGCGCGGCGGCGGCGCCGGGGAGACCGGGAATTTCGCGCCCCGGTAATCCGCCTGCACCGCGAACCAGGAGGAGGCGATGGCCGCCGCCCGCAGCGCGTCATTGCCCGCGCCATCGGCCAGCACCACAGGCAGCACCAGCTGTTCGCGCAGCAGGCGGGGGTCGAAGAAGGGTTCGGGCAAGCGCGCCAGGTCGCGCGTCAGCGGCAGCTTCTCGAGGGTGAGGTTGAGGGTCGAGGTGTCGGAGACCACCGCCCAGAGAAGGCCGGAGAGCGGGTCGTTGCACTCCACCGCGTAGCGGCCGGAGAAGCGGAAATTCAGCCGGTTGTTGTCGGCGAAGAAAACCGGATTCACCGGGAATTCGAGTGGCCCGTAGGAAGGCCGGTTGCGGTCCGGCTGGATGGCGCCGACGAACTGCTCGTTCAGCGCGACGGAGATCTGGCTCAGCTCGGGGATCAGCGCGGGCGAGGTGGAGCCCTGCATCACCAGCCTCGCATCCGTCACCACCTCGTCGCCGCGGACGCCGAAGAGCACGCCCTGCAGGTCCGAGGTGCCGCGCAGCTGCATCGGCGCGCGGAGGCCGAGTTGGCGCAGCGTGTAGCTGATGCGGCGGGTGCCGAGCGTCGGGTCCGTGGCGCCGGGCGCGGCGAAGGCAGGCACTGCCTGGGCCGGGGCGAAGGCGGGCGGTGCGCCGAAGGCGGGACCGGGCTGCCCCGGGCTGCGCGGCTGCGCCGTGGCGGCGCCGGCCGCGCCGAGGCCGAGAGCGACGAGCAGCCAGGCCGCGGCCCGGCGTGGTGGCATCTGGCGAGCCGCAGCCCGGCCCGGTGCCGGCGGCCGTTGCGGCTCGGCGATGGCAGGGGCGAGGCGCACCACCTGTGCGGCAGGGCGCCGGCGCAGCGAGAATTGCGAGCCGCCGCGCACCAGGCCGGTGATGCTGACCAGCACCTCGCGCAGCGAGCGCAGCGGGCGGTCGATGCGGGTGTCGTCCCAGCCGACCCAGGCATCGGCGCGGCCGAGCACGGCGCGCACGATCTGCCCCTCGTCGCGCAGGTCCTGCGGGACGAAGCGCACCTGCAGCCGACCCGCGGACCAGCGCAGCACCTCGGCCGGCAAGGGGATGACCTCACCGCCGCAATTGAGCTCGAGTGTCACGACGGCATCGTCCAGCATCCCCTCGGGCCGGTCGGCATAGATGGCCGCGCCGCCGAGCGAGAGGTCACGCGTGTCGCCCTCCACGCTCCGGCCGTCGGGCAGCAGGATCGTGGCCGCGATGTCGGCGCTGATGCGCGCCCGCTCGCGCATCTGCCGCCGCTCCCGGCCCACCGCGAGGCCGGTCATCACCGTGATGAAGCAGAGCGAGGCCCAGACGATGTTCAGCGTATAGGCCTGGAATTCGAGGCTCTGTCGCGGATTGGTCAGCAGCCCGTAGACGCCGAACGCCAGGCCGGTGGCGAGGAAGCAGGCCAGCACCATGTTCGGCCCGACGGCGCGCAGGTCGAAATAGCCGTCGGCCAGCGTGCCGCCCTTGTCCGTCACGTTGAACTTCCCGCGCCGCGGATCGAGCAGCGTCGCCAGGGTGACGGGCAGCAGATAGACCGAGAGCACCGCCTCGTAGATCTCCGACCAGAAGGAGTGCCGGACGCGGCCCTGGATGCGGCTCGCCGTCACGATGGAGTGGATGATGTGCGGCCCGGCATAGGCGACGATCGCCAGCGGCGAGGCGGCGATGATGGTCTGCCCGCCGAGCAGGTAGGCCAGCGGCGCGGTGAGGAAGACGAAGCGCGGCAACGGGAAGAGGAAGTGGAACATCGCCATGAAGTAGCAAAGCCGTTCCGACCACCCGAGGCCGCTCGCCGTCAGCGGGTTCTCGAGGCGGAGGATCTGGATCATCCCCCGCCCCCAGCGCATGCGCTGGCCGATATGCAGCATCAGCCGCTCGGTCGCGAGGCCGGCGGCCAGGGGCACGCGCAGATAGGCGGTGCGCCAGCCGCGGCGCTGCATGCGCAGCGAGGCGTGGCAGTCCTCCGTCACCGTCTCGGTCGGGACGCCGCCGATCTCCTCCAGCGCCTCGCGCCGGATCACGGCGCAGGAGCCGCAGAAGAAGGTGCCGCCCCAGAAGTCGTTGCCCTGCTGGATGAGGCCGTAGAAGAGCAGGTTCTCGTTCGGCACATGCGAGCCGGTGACGAGGTTCCGCTCGAAGGGGTCCGGCGAATAGAAGTGGTGCGGCGTCTGCACCATGCAGAGGTCCCGGTCGCGCAGCAGCCAGCCGAGCGTCAGCTGCAGGAAGGCGCGCGTCGGCACGTGGTCGCAGTCGAAGATGGTGATGTACTCGCCATCGGTGACGCCCATCGCGTGGTTGATGTTGCCTGCCTTGGCGCCCTCGTTGTCGGCGCGGGTGATGTAATTGGCCCCGACCTCGGCGGCGAAGCGGCGGAACTCGTCGCGCCGCCCGTCATCCAGCACATGCACACGCAGCTTCTCGGGCGGCCAGTCCAGCGCCAGGGCGGCGAAGATGGTCGGCTTCACCACCTCCAGCGACTCGTTGTAGGTCGGGATGAAGACATCGACGACGGGCCAGAGCGCGACATCCTCCGGCAGCGGCACCGGCTTCCGGTCGAGCGGCCAGAGCGTCTGGAAGTAGGAGAGGATCAGCGCGGCCACGGCATAGATCTCGGCCAGTATCAGCCCGGTGCCGAGGAAGGTCTGCCAGAAGCTGGTGTAGTCGAGCGTGTCGCTCAGCCGCCAGAAGATGTAGCGCAGCGAGACGATGGCGGAGAGCGCCGAGAGGGCCAGCGTCACCGTCCGCCCGCGGAAGACATTGGCGACGAGAAAGAGCACGAGGCCGCCGATCGCCAGATAGGCCTGGTCCTCCGGCTCGAGCGGCGAGACGATCACCGTCACCGCCGCCAGGAGGCCGAGCAGCGTGGCCAGCCATCCGCCGATGCGGCTGCGCATGAAGGGCAGCCGGGCCAGGCCCTCCTGGCGCGCCCCGCTCATGGCACCGCCGCCTCTGCCGGGGCCGGCAGCAGCGCCGCGATCCCCTGCGCGATCTCCTCGATATCGAGCGCGGCAGCACTTTCCGGCGCCAGCTCGTGCAGCAGGTGCTGCGCCGCCAGCGCCTCCGCCACCGCCTCGTCCCGGCAGACGGCGCCGAGCAGGCGCGGGCCGAGATGCCGCGCCAGCGCCTCCGCCACGGCGCGGGAGAGGCGGGACTGCGGGTCCACCTGGTTCAGCACCACCCGCACCCGGCCAGTATGGAGCGCGGCCATGGTGCCGGTGCCGAGGAAACGGCCGCTATCGATCTCGGGTACCAGGGCGGCGCTGGTCGCATCGGCCAGCAGCACGGCCACCACGAGGTCGGCGATCGGCGCCAGCAGGTGCAGCGGGTGAGAGGGTCCCGGTGGCAGATCGGCGACCACCACCAGCGCCGGATCGGCCAGCATGGCGCGGAGCGGCGCGAGCAGCAGCTCCGGCTCCCGCTCGAGGGCGGCGTTGAGGCGCAGCGCAGCGTGGATGTCGTTCGTCCCGTGAGGCAGCAGCCCGACGCCGCAGGCGGTGTGCCGCACCAATTCCTGCCAGTCCGGCCGCTGCGGCAATTCCGTCACGAAGCCCGCGCCATCGCGCACCGGCAGGCCGAAATGCAGGCGGAGCGCATTCTGGGGATCGAAGTCGATCGCCAGCACGCACCGCCCGGCCCGGTGGAGCGCCTCGGCAAGGTTGGCTGCGAGCGTGGTCTTGCCGACGCCTCCCTTCGGCGCGGCGACGCAGATCAGAGGCATGGGAGTTTCCCCGGGGCTATTGCGGGCCCGCCCGCCCGCCCGCAATGCGGAAGGCGGCGAAGGGCGATTTGCCGGACGGGGAGCCAGTAGCGACCAGCCGCATCACCTCGGATAGCGGCAGTGTCACCTGCGCGGCCGGCAACAGGCCCGAATCCGGGAGGGGGCTTGGCCATGGCGCTTGCGGCACACCCTGGGCGGCGGCGCCAAGCAGGGCCGCCAGCGTCCCGCCCGTGGCCTGGGGCGGGGCGCCTGGCGGGAAGGCAGGCACGGGCAGGACAGCCGGGGGGGCGAGAGCCTGCAGGAGATGCTGGTGTGCCTCCGCCGATCCGGCTGGCAGGCGGGGCGGCACCGGTTGGGGCGTGGAGGCCACCGGCCGCGGCGCCGCCTCGGCGATGGATGGGTCGGGCTGCGGGGGCGCGGGGCGTGGCGCCGCCTCCGCCTGCCTCGGCGCGGGGGCGGGGGCGGGCACGGGGTAGCTCAGATCGACCGGGCCGGGGGATGGGCGGCTGGCATAATCGGCGGGCAACGGGATGAAGCTTGCCGGCGGGCCACCCGCCAAGGGCGCCGAGGGTTCGGCCGGCATTGGGACGGATCGTGCCTCGGTCGCGGCAGCCTCTATCGCGGCGCCGAGCAGCGGGAATGAATTTGAGACATCCGCTTGCGGGTGAGCGGTGCCGCGCACCGGCTCATTACCGAAGCTCCTATAGCGAATTCCGGGCGACTTCAGGGCTGCCGCCACGCGCACCACATCGGAATCCTGCCCCATCACAAACCGGTTCCCCACATTGAGAACAAGATGCCGTGAAGTGACGCAAAACGGAACAGGTTTTTATACGGTTCGTCAGGATTGATGCAGAATTACCCCGGCTTAGCGCCAGGCGGCCCGCACCAGGAGGCTGAGCGCCGCCGAGTAATAATCCGGTGATTGCGCCACCGAGGGCAGCAGGGGATGGGAAATTGGTGAGGCGATCCGCTGCCCGGCCACGAGGCGGGCAATGGCCATCACGCCCGGCGAGGCCGGGTAGCTTGCCAGGCTGTCATTGGTGAGATCCGTCCAGGCCGGCACGTACAGATGCGCGGGATCGGTCCAGAAATTGCGGACACGCGCCAGGGCCGGCTCGCCATGCAGGCCTGCCCAGGCGAGGTAGAGCGGCACCCGCACGGCATCGAAGGAGAAGCGAGGCGGCCAATTGCTGGAGAGGCTCAGCCCGCCATCGGCCTTCCTCAGCACCAGCCAGTCCGGCGGCAGCCCCCAGCGCCCGAAGCGGCAGGCCCTGAGGAGCATGAGCCCATCCGCCGCCACGCGTACCCAGGCCGGGTCCGGCACGGCCCGGGCCAGGGATGCGAATGCGGGAAAGACGTAATAGGAGGGGTTGATAACGGTGCTGTCGGCCTGTTCGAAACCCCGTGCGCCGGGCAGCAGCACGCTGAAGGGCCCGGCCCGGCGAACCAGGAGGCGCAGGATGTCCCGCGTGATGGCAGTGCCGAGCGCGGTATAGTCCGGCACGCCCCAGCGCTCGCCGGCGTCCAGCAGCGCCCAGGCGATGCAGATGTCGCCATCCGTCGCGTTGTTCGGGTCATCCACGGGCAAGGCCGCGTCAGGCCGGTAGCGCCAGGCATGCAGGTTGTCACCCGGGCGGCGCAGTACGCGCCGTGTCCAGGCCAGGATGCGCTCGAAGGCGGGGCGGTCCTCGGCCTGCAGCGCGAAGAGCAGCGCCCAGCCCTGCCCTTCGGAATGGGAGACGCCGCCATTGCCGCTATCGGCCACCCGGCCTTCCGGCATCAGGAAGCGGTCCTGGAAGGCCTGCCATTCGGCACGATAGGCCAGGCCAGGATCCGAGGCCCAGGCCGGGCGCGTGGCGGCAAGGGCCACCAGGCCGGCCAGCGCCTTGCGGCGCGGGAGGCTGGCTCGCAACAGGGAGGGCAGGGTCGTCATCGGCACCGGCCCGCTCTCGGTCAGGGGTTACACAGGCCACGACACTATCGTGGCGCCCACAGCCTGCCAACTTCAGGTTGCTGAAATCTCTGCGAATGCACAATTTTTGTGGCATGGCAGGGGCTTGCCACGGCACCGGTCTCGCGGTCCCCTGCCGGTGCGCCAATGATGCGGGGGAATCGCTCCATGACCAGGCTTGCCACCTTCTCCGATGCCAAGGGTCCGCGCCTCGGCGCCGTGCTGGAGGATGGCCGCATCCTCGACCTGGCCGCGACCGGCGGCCTGCCGGCCGACATGCTGTCGCTCATCGATGCCGGCCCCGGCGCGCTCGCCGCCGCACGGGCCCTCGCCGCCGCCCCGCCCGCGGCCGGGGTGCTGCCCGCCGGCAGCTATACCCTGCTCGCGCCGGTCCCCCGGCCGCGCCGCAATGTCTTCTGCGTCGGCCGCAACTACATGGACCATGTGGCCGAGGGCGACCGCACCCGCGGCATCACCCAGTCCGAGCTGCCGAAATTCCCGCAATTCTTCACCAAGGCGCCGGAGACGGTGATCGCGCCCGAGGCACCGATCCCGCCCCATACCGGCGTCACCGAATGGCTGGACTATGAGGTGGAACTCGCCTGCGTCATCGGCCGCGAGGGCACCAATATCAGCCGGGAGGATGCGCTCTCCCATGTCTTCGGCTGGACGATCGGCAATGACGTGACGGGGCGCGAATTGCAGCGCCGCTACGGCCAGTGGTTCAAGGGCAAGTCGCTCGACCGCTCCTGCCCGCTCGGGCCCTGGATCGTCCCGGCCGACGAGCTGGATGCGCTGAACACCGGCATCCGCTGCTTCGTCAACGGCGAGAAGCGGCAGGACAGCCATACCTCCAAGATGATCTTCGATGTGCGCGAGATCATCCACCAGCTCTCGCTCGGCTTCACCCTGCGCCCGGGCGACGTGATCATCACCGGCACGCCGGAGGGTGTCGGCTATGCCATGCAGCCGCCGCGCACGCTGAAGCCGGGTGACGTGATCCGCTGCGAGATCGACGGCATCGGCACGCTCACCAACACCGTCGCGGAGAGCTGACCATGCAGGCGTCGTTCGGGCGCCCGCCGTGCCGGGCCTTGGTCAAGGCCTCGATGATGGTCGGCTCCACCCTGGCGGTGCCGGGAACGGCGGAGCCTTGCGGGCGGATAGTCCCGGGCGGCGCCCCATGACCTCGGCCCTGGCCCGCAGCGCAGGTTTTTGCAGCCGCTTCGGCCTGCGCCTGCCGATCCTGCTCGCCCCCATGGCCGGGGCCTGCCCGCCCGCGCTCTCCATCGCAGTGGCCAATGCGGGGGGCATGGGGGCCTGTGGCGCGCTGCTGATGCAGCCGGCCGCCATCCTCGCCTGGGCGGCGGAGCTGCGCGCCGCCACGAACGGCCCCTTCAACCTGAACCTCTGGATCCCCGACCCGCCGCCGCGGCGCGACCCGGCCCACGAGGCGGCGCTCCGGCGCTTCCTCGGCGGCTGGGGGCCGGAGGTGCCACCCGAGGCCGCCGATGCCGCACCGCCCGACTTCGCCGCGCAATGCGAGGCGCTGCTCGAGGCGGCGCCGGCCGCGGTCTCCTCCATCATGGGGCTTTTCCCCGCGCCCTTCGTCGAGCGGCTGAAGGCGCGGGGCATCACCTGGATGGCCACGGTCTCGACCGTGGCCGAAGCGCGGGCCGCCGAGGCGGCGGGGGCCGACATCCTGGTCGCGCAGGGGGCGGAGGCCGGTGGCCATCGCGGCAGCTTCGATGCCGGGACGGCCGAGGCAGGGATGGTCGGCCTCCTCGCCCTGGTGCCCGCCGTGGTGGATGCGGTGCGCCTGCCCGTGGTGGCAACGGGCGGCATCGCCGATGCGCGGGGCGTGGCCGCGGCGCTCGCGCTCGGCGCCTCGGCGGTGCAGATCGGCACCGGCTTCCTCCGCGCGCCCGAGGCGAGGATCGCGCCGGCCTGGGCCGATGCCCTGGCCGCGACGCCGCCCGAAGGGACGCGGGTGAGCCGCGTCTTCAGCGGCCGCGCCGGGCGGAGCATCGCCACCGCCTATGTGGCGGCGGCCACCGCGCCGGATGCGCCGCCGCCCGCCCCCTACCCGGTCCAGCGCGGCCTGACCGGCCCGATGCGGGAGCTGGGCACCAAGGGCAACGACATCGACCGTATCCAGGCCTGGGCCGGGCAGTCGGCCGCCCTCGCCCGGGCCGAGCCGGCCGGGGAGATCGCCCGCGCGGTCTGGGACGGGGCGCGGCGGCTCCTGGCCTGAGCCTTTGCGCGGCAGGGCCATTGCCCAGGGGAATTCCAGGATGCCGAGCCGTCGCCACGCCCTTCTCGCGCCCCTTGCCCTGGCGGCCTGCGCCAACCCGTTGCCGGAGGCCGCCGCGCCGGGGCATCCATCCAGGGCGGCGGCGCTGCTGGCCGGGAGCGCCGAGGCGCATGGGCTGGGCACCTTCCGGCGCATCCGGGATGTCTCCCTTCGCTATGAGGGGGAATGGCCGCCGGTCATCGGCCGGCTGCAGCCGGTGCTGGTCGATCAGGGTTTCCGTGGCGGCTCCGAGGAGAGGCTGCTGCCGCGGGAGGGGCTGGTGGCGCAGGCCCATGCCGGGCCAGCGGGCAGCAAGCAGGTGGTGCGGCGGCCCGGCGCGGTCCGCGTCTGGTTCAACGGGGTGGAGTCGGAGGATGCCGAGCGCCAGGCGGCAGCCGCCCTGGTCGCCGACGGCTATCTGCTGTTCCTGCTCGGCCCAATGCTGCTGGCCGGCGGCTGGCCGGGCCGGGAGGCGCCGCGCCTCGAACTCGCCGGGGAGGAGGAGGTGGAGGTCGGCGGCATTCGCCGGCGCTGCGACCTGCTGCGGGCCAGCATGGTGCCCGGCCTCGGCGCCTCGCCCGCCGAGCGGCTGCTGCTCTTCATCGACCGGGAGGAGCGGCTGATGCGGCGGGTGCGCTTCGGGCTGGAAGGGCTCCGCTCGACCCGCGGCGCGGTGGCCGAGGTGGATGCCTGGGACCATGTGACCCTGGGCGGGGTCCGCTGGCCGAGGCGCTTCCACGAGCGGCTGCTGCGGCCCCTCCCCCTGCCCGTGCATGACTGGCGGCTGACCGGCCTCGATCTCGACCGCGGAATAGCCCCGCGAGAGATCGAAGGGCCCGCCTTCACCGGCCGCGCCGTGGCGCCGGCCGCCTGAGCCTATTCCGCCGCCTGGCGGATGGCGGCAGTCGGCAGCACGGCCTGCAGGGCGGTGACCAGGGCGGCGATCATCGCATCCGTATGGAAGGGCGTGGCGCAGAGGCGCAGCCGTTCCGTGCCGCGCGGGACGGTCGGGTAGTTGATCGGGGTGGCGTAGATGGCGTGGTCCTCGAGCAGGCGCCGGGCGACCTGCCGGCAGAGCTCCGCCTCGCCGACCCAGACGGGGACGATATGGCTCGGCCCGTCGAGCCGCGGCAGGCCGGCGGCATCGAGCGCCGATTTCAGCGCCGCCGCCCGCTCGGCCAGCGCCACGCGGCGCTCCGGCAGGCGCTTCAGCACCCGCACGCTCTCGAGCGCCGCTGCCGCCACGGCGGGCGGCAGGGAGGTGGTGAAGATCAGCCCGCCCGCGGTGCTGCGGATGTAGTCGACCATGTCGGCATCGCCGGCGATGTAGCCGCCGAAGACGCCGAAGCCCTTGGCGAGCGTGCCCTCGATCAGGTCGACGCGGTGGGCCACGCCGTCCCGCTCCGAGATGCCGCCGCCGGTCGCGCCGTAGAGGCCGACGGCATGGACCTCGTCGAGATAGGTCATGGCGCCGTAGCGCTCGGCGAGGTCGCAGATGGCGCCGATCGGGGCGATGTCGCCATCCATGGAATAGACGCTCTCGAAGGCGATCAGCTTGGGCGCCCCGGAGGGCGCGGCGGCCAGCTTCGCCTCCAGGTCCTGGAGGTCGTTATGCCGCCAGATCACCCGGCCGGCGCCCTTGGCGCCACGCATGCCGGCGATCATCGAGGCGTGGTTCTTGGCATCCGAGAAGACGATGAAGCCCGGCAGCGCCTCCAGCACCGCGGCGATGCCGGCCTGGTTGGCGATGTAGCCGCTGCCGAAGAGCAGCGCGGCGGGCTTGCCGTGCAGCGAGGCGAGCTCCGCCTCCAGCGCCACATGCAGCGGCGAGGTGCCGGAGATGTTGCGGGTGCCGCCGGCGCCGGCGCCGTGCTCCTCGACCGCCCGCGCCGCCGCGGCCAGCACCTGCGGGTGGGCGCCCATGCCGAGATAGTCGTTGGAGGACCAGACCGTCACCTCCCGCACCCCGTCCGGCCGGTGCCAGCGGTAGAGCGGGAAGCGGCCCGAGAGCTTCTCCAGATGGGCGAATTCGCGGTAACGGCCCTCACGGCGGAGGGCAGCAAGGTTCGCCTGGCAATGGGCGAGGAAGGCGCGGCGCGTGTCCATCAGGTCCGGCATCTCGAGAATACCCCCGCCATATGTCCGCATCGCGGCAAAAAGCCAATTGATCCAGCGCAACCCAGCCTCCCGTTACAGTCATGCGGAAGGCGGTTCCCATGGAGCATGACCGGCAGGTTCGGGTCTTGTCCGAACGGGCGGCCGGGCGCGTGGCGGGGCGCTAGCCGTTCAGCAGCCGGTCGATCTCGGCCTGGGCGAGGTCGGGGCCGGCCTGCTCGGGTGCCGCCACGGTATGCATCATCGCCGTGACCGTGACGGTCTCGACCGGCGCGGCCCCGCCCGGGATCATTCCCTCCAGCATCTGCTCGACCTGCTGGAGGTGCTGGATGGCCCGGCGGATGCGCTGGCCGGTCACGTCCTGGAAGCTGCAGGCCTCGAAGATCGAACTGACCTTCTCGGAGACGAGGCGGAGCGAGGCGGCATCCTGCTTGTCGCCATCCAGCCAGGCCTGGATGGCCTCCGCCGCCTCCATGATGGTGTTGGCGGCCGCCTCGGTCGCCTGCACCACGGCCTCCAGCTCGACGCCGCTGTTCCGCGTGGTGGCGGCCGGGATGGCAACGAGGCCGGCGATCTGCTCATGGATCCGGGTGAGCTGGCCCGAGAGGTTCTCCTCGGAATAGTCGACCAGCTGCACCGTGGCATGCACCTCGGCGCTCAGCTCGGCGATCCGCCGGTCGATGAAGCCGCGAAGCTCGGCGAACATCCCGCCCATTTCGGCGCGCAGCCCCAGCATCTCCTCGGCGGTTCCTGCCTGCATCGCCTTCCTCTCCTGCCCGGGAGGTGCCGGGCCCGGGCGGATCATGCGGCCGGAAGAATGAAGACCCTGTTTATGGAACCGCGCCGCTGCGCTACCACCACCGGCATGACGGTCAGCATCGATCTCGGCCAGACGGATGGCGGCGCCCCTGCGCTGCTCGATCTCGAGGAACTGCTGGCCACAAGGCTGCTGGTCCAGGGCAATTCCGGCTCCGGCAAGTCCCACTTGCTGCGGCGGCTGCTGGAGGGCAGCGCCGCCTGGGTCCAGCAGGCGGTGATCGACCCGGAGGGGGATTTCGTCACCCTCGCCGAACGCTACGGCCATCTCGTCATCGATGGGGCCGCCCATTCCGAGGCCGGGCTGCAGCTCGCCGCCGAGCGCATCCGCCAGCACCGCGTCTCCGTCGTGCTCGACCTCGAGGGGCTCGATACCGAGGGGCAGATGCGCCGCGCCGCCGCCTTCCTCGGCGGGCTCTTCGATGTGGACCGCAGCCACTGGACGCCGATGCTGGTGGTGGTGGACGAGGCGCAGCTCTTCGCCCCCATGGCCGCCGGCGAGGTGGCGGACGAGGCGCGCAAGGTCTCGCTCGGGGCCATGACCAACCTGATGTGCCGTGGGCGGAAGCGTGGCCTCGCCGGCATCATCGCGACGCAGCGCCTGGCGAAGCTCGCCAAGAACGTCGCGGCCGAGGCCAGCAATTTCCTCATGGGCCGCACCTTCCTCGATATCGACATGGCCCGCGCCGCCGACCTGCTGGGGATGGAGAAGCGCCAGGCGGAGATGTTCCGCGACCTGCGGCAGGGGCATTTCATGGCGCTCGGCCCGGCGCTGGCCCGCCGGCCGCTGCCGGTGCGGATCGGCCCGGTGCAGACCGAGTCGCGTGGCGCGGCGCCGAAGCTGACGCCGCTGCCGGCACAGCCGCTCGAGGATGCACGGGCCATCATCCTCCAGCCGCCCGCGCCGGAGGCCCCGCGGCCGCGCCGCACCCCGCCGCCCCCGCCGCCCGACATCCTCGCCCAGCTCGCCGCCGCGCGGCCCACGCCGCCGCCCACCGCCCTGCCGCCACCCTCGCCGGAAGCCGAGGCCGCGCAGCGCCGCCGGCTGGAGGCGGTGATGCGGCAGGTGCTGGCCGACCCCGAGAGCGGGTACCGCCCGGTCCCGGTGCTCTACCAGGACTTCCTCGTGCGCTGCCGGATCGAGCAGCTCGGCAGCAAGCTGCCCGACCTCGTCGCCTTCCGCCGGCTGCTCGCCATCGCCAAGGCGGGCGTGCCGGCCGAGGTGGCGGAGAGCGCGGACTGGGCCGAGGCCACCGCCCGCGCCGCCACGCTGCCGGACGATCTCCAGGGCGTCTTCCTGCTGCTGGCCCAGGCCGCGCTGACCGGTGCGCCCTGCCCGTCGGATGCCGCCATCGCCCGCGCCTATGGGACCCGCTCGGCCAGCCGGGCACGGCGGGCGCTCGGATTCATCGAGGAGCAGGGTGCCATCGTCACCCGGCCGGACCTCACCGGCCGCCGCATCGTGACCATCGCCGGAGCGGGCTGGGAGACGGCGCCAGGCCATCCGGAGGCCGAGGCCGCGGCCTGAGACAGGCCGGGGGTGGATACGCGCAGCGAAACACCCATTGCCTTCTCCCCAACTGCTGCGGCACACCAGCTCTCCACGCAATTTCGCGAGCAAGGCGGCGCCCATCGGTCGCGTCACGTCGGCACCCACCGTCCGCAGGACCACCCCGGCACGATGCTGTCCGCCACCCGCTTCCAGCAGGTCATCCTCGCGGCCGCCGTGATCGTCCCGGCGATGGTCTTCGTGGCAGCCGCCTGGTGGAACCGGGGCGAGGTGCTGCGCGAGGGGACCGAGGCGGTCGAGCGCACCGCCGCCGTCATGCACGAGCATGTCGCCAAGGTCTTCGACACCGCGGACCTGCTGCTCGACCGCGTGGAGGACAGGATCGAGGGGCTGCAAGGCGCCCAGGTCGCCGCCGCCGGGACCAGCGACTTCCTGCGGGCGATCAAGCGGCCGCTCGAGCAATTCGTCTCGGTCTGGGTCGCGGATGCCGATGGCTATGTCCTGGCCGGCAGCCAGGGCTGGGACCGCTCGATCACCATCCGCGACCGCGACTTCTTCCGGGTCCAGAAGGAGAATGCCAGCGCCGGCACCTATGTCAGCACCGCGTTCAGCGGCCGGGCGACGGCCATCGCCTCCTTCGCCATCAGTCGCCGCCGCCAGGGGCCGGATGGGCGGTTCGCCGGCACGGTGCATGTCGCCCTCAGCCCCGATTACTTCCAGCATTTCTTCCGCGAGGCAGCACCACCCTACCGTCATTCCGCCGGGCTGTTCCGGGCCGATGGCGCGCTGCTCGCGCGCGACCCGCCGAGCGGCCAGACCCTCCGTTTCGGCCCTGAAAGCCCGGTCATCCAGGCCATCCAGCGCCAACCGGAGCGGGGGTTGGTGGATGCGATCTCCAGCATCGACGAGCGGCGGCGCATCTACGCTTACAGCCGGGTCGGGCGCTGGCCCGTCTATGTCAGCTTCGGCGCCGATGCCGAGGCGCTGCTCGGCCGGTGGCGCGCCAATCTCCGGGCCTATGGGCTGGTCGCCCTGGCTGCGGCCCTGACGCTCGCAGGCGTTGCCCTGCTCGCGCTGCGCCGCGCCCGGGCGGCGCAGGCGGCGGAGGCGGCGTTGCGGCGGGAGGTCGCGGCCCGGGCGGTGGCGGAGGCACGCCAGGCGGCCGAGGCGCGGTTCCGGGGCGTCTTCGAAAGCCGCGCGGTCGGCATGTCGGTGCTGGACCTGGCGACCGGCGAGACGCTGCTCGCCAATGACCGGCACCTCGAGATGACCAACGGCACCCGGGTCCAGTTCGAGGCCGGGCAATGGGACCCGCGCCGGGCGACGCCGGCGGAATTCCGGCAGCGTGACGAGGACGCCATCGCCGAGGCCCGCGAGCGCGGCTGGTGGCTGCCCTACGAGAAGGACTACCTGCGCCCCGACGGATCCCGCCTGCCCGTGCGCATCTCCTCCGCCCCGCTGCCCGGCGAGCCCGGCCGGGTGGTCGTGCTGGTGCAGGACATCTCCGAGCAGCGCGAGGCGGAGATGCGCCGCGACCTGCTGATGCGCGAGGTCGATCACCGGGCCAAGAACGCCCTCGCCACGGCGCGCGCCGCCCTGCGCCTGACCCGCGCCCCGACCCTCGACGCCTATATCACCCTGGTCGAGGGCCGGATCACGGCCCTGGCCCAGGCCCTGGCCCTGCTCTCCCAGACCCAGTGGCAGGGTGCGGAGCTGGCGAGCCTCCTGCGGGAGGAGCTGTCCCCCTTCCTCGACAGGACCGGCACGCCGCAGGCACGGCTCGAGGGGCCGTCCGTGGTGATCGGCGCGAATGCGGTCCAGGCCCTGGCCATGGCGGTGCACGAGCTGGCGACCAACGCCACCAAATACGGCGCCCTGTCGGTGCCCGATGGCCGGCTCACCCTCCGCTGGGAGGTGCTGCCGGGCACGGGCGACGACGCGGCCGGGCAGTTCCGCCTTATCTGGCAGGAGCGCGGGGGCCCGCCGGTGAAGGCGCCGCCGCTCGAGCGCGGCTTCGGCACGCGGGTGCTGAATGCAACGCTTGCGCGCCAGCTGGGCGGCACGGTGCGCCAGCACTGGGACGAGCCCGGCCTCACCTGCGAAGTCACGTTGCCCGCCGCCCGCGTCCTCGCCCAGGCCGAGGACAGAAGCGGCCACGGCCACGATCCCGCCTGAGGTATCGTTTTACTTTTGCATCAATTTGGGCAAGATCGGCGGGTCCGGCAGGAGGCGGGGCCCGTGTGGTGGTGGAAGCAGCGACAAGCAAGCCAGGCCGGGCCGGCGCCCATGGCGGCCGCCCCCCGGTCGCCGCAAGGCTTCGGTGAAAGTACGGCGCCGGCTGCCTTCGCCCGCGGCGCCGAGGCCGGCAGCCTGCTCGACCAGCCGCCTGCGGCGCCCACGCTGCCTGCCCGCCTCCCGGCCGAATTGCCTTTCCCGAGCACCGGGCCGCATGGCCATCGCGCCCGGATGCGCGACAAGCTGCTGGATCGCGGCGCCGATGCGCTGGCGGATTACGAGTTGCTGGAGATGCTGCTCTTCTTCGCGATGCCGAAGGGCGACACCAAGCCGCTGGCCAAGGCCCTGATCAACCGCTTCGGCAGCTTCGGCGCCGTGCTGGCGGCGCCGCAGGACCAATTGCTGGCGACGCGCGGCCTCGGACCGCACAGCGTCGCCGCCCTGAAGCTGGTGCAGGCTTCCGCGCTGCGCCTGGCCCGGGCCGAGGTGATCGACATGCCGGTGCTCAACCGGTGGGACCGGCTGATCGAGTACCTCACGGCGGCGCTGGCGCATGAGAAGGTCGAACAGTTCCGGGTGCTCTTCCTCGATACCCGCAACCGGCTGATCGCCGACGAGGCGCAGGCCCGTGGCACCGTGAACCATACCCCGGTCTATCCACGCGAGGTCGTGAAGCGGGCACTCGACCTGCATGCCACGGCGCTCATCCTCGTCCACAACCACCCATCGGGAGACCCGACCCCGTCACGAGAGGACCTGGCGATGACGCAGGAGGTCAAGACCGCCGCTGCCGTGCTCGGCATCCAGCTCCATGATCACCTGGTCATCGGCAAGGGCCGGCATCTCAGCTTCCGGCGAGAAGGATTGTTGTAGGCGAACGCATCCTGCGCTCCGGCGATATGCATGCATGTGACCGCACGCTGGCGCTGCTGCGATGGGATGAAAGCTTGAGGGTGTCGCTTGAGTAACCGCATGGTACCGGATACCCAGGAGCAGACCCTGCTGCGGCAGCAGACGGTGCTCGCACGCTTTGGGGAGTTCGCCCTGAAGTCGGAGGATCTGGATGAGATCCTCACTGAGGCCTGCCGGCTGGTCGGCGAGGCCATGGGCACCGAACTGGCGAAAGTGGTGGAGCTGCAGCCGGATGGCGAGACCTTGCTGGTCAGGGCCGGCATCGGCTGGCAGCCGGGTGTCGTCGGCCATTGCCGGCTGCACCTGCGTGACGGCACCTCCGAGGCCTATTCCATCCAGGCCGCCGGGCCGGTCATCTCCACCGACATCACCAAGGAGCGCCGCTTCCGCCTCCCGGCTTTCCTGATCGATCATGGGGTCAAGGCGCTCGTCAATGTCACCATCCTCGGCGCCAGTGGCAGCCCGCCCTTCGGCATGCTGCAGGTCGACAGCCGCGAGCCGCGCCAATTCACCGGCGGTGATGTCGATTTCCTGCGCAGCTACGCCAACCTGCTTGCCTCGGCGGTGGCACGGCTGCGGATGTTCGAAGGCATCCGCCGCAGCGAGGCACGGCTGCGCGCCAGCCTCGACCGGCAGGAGGCCGCGCTCGAGACCGGGGTCATCGGCTTCTTCACCTGGGATCTGCCCAGCGGGACCATCACGGCGGACAAGCGTTTCGCCCGGTTCTACGGGCTCGATCCCGACGCGCTGGCAGGGGGCATGCCGCTCGAGGCCATCATGCGGCACATCCACCCCGAGGATCGCGCGGCGGTGGAGGCCGGTACCGCCAAGGCGCTGCAGTCGGTCGATTCCTATGTGAAGGAATTCCGCCTCATCCATCCGGATGGCGCGATCCGCTGGGTGATGGTCCGTGGCCATTGCTACGCCCAGGCCGAGGGACGGCCGATCTGCTACACCGGCACGGCCGTCGACGTCACCGCGCTGAAGGAGTCCGAGGCGGCGCTGCGCCGCGTCAACGAGGCGCTCGAGGCCCGCGTGGCCGATCGCACCCACGCCCTCTCCGAGGCCAATGCACGGCTGCAGGCCGAGGCGGCCGCGCGCGAGCGCGTACAATACGCCCTGCAGCAGGCGCACCGCATGGAGACGGTCGTCGCCCACCTGCCCATCGGGGCGGGTCTCGTCGCGCCGTCCGGCCGCATCATCGTCGGCAACCCGGAATTCCAGCGCCTGCTGCCCCGTGCCGGCATTCCCTCGACCGAGCCTCTGGCGCGCACCGAATGGCTTGGCTGGCACCCCGACGGGCGGATGATCGCACCGGAGGATTTCCCCGGCGCGCGGGCCCTGCGGGGTGAACTCGCGCTCAATATCGACTTCCTGCACCGCGAAGTCGGGCAGAGCGGGCATTGGCGCCGGGTCAGCGGCATCCCGATCCATGGCGAGGCGAATGAGGTGGTGGCCGCCCTCATCGTGATCGTCGATGTCCATCAGGAAAAGCTCGCCTCCGAGCGCCAGGCGCTGCTGACGCGGGAGGTGGACCACCGCGCCAAGAACATGCTCGCGGTGGTGCAGGCGGCGCTGCGCCTGACCCGGGCGCCGGATACCGAAAGCTTCATCCGTGCCATCGAGGGCCGCGTCGCCGCCCTCGCCAGGGCCCAGACCCTGCTCTCCGCCGATCGCTGGGCCGGCGCCGACCTGCATCGGGTGCTGGAGGGCGAGTTGGCGGCCTTCCTCGGCCATGAGGCAAGCGGGCCGCAGGCCCGGCTGGACGGGCCCCGCCTCGTGCTCCCGCCCGGCGCGGCGCAGCCCTTCTCGATGGCCATCCACGAATTGGCCACCAACGCCATCAAATACGGGGCGCTCTCGGCACCCACGGGGCGGCTGGCCATCACCTGGTCGTTGGACACGGGTTGCGACGTGCTGCGGCTTCGCTGGCAGGAGACGGGCGGCCCCAGGCTGGAGGGGCCGCCGCGCCGCCTCGGCTTCGGCTCGCGCGTGCTGGCGGGCACGCTGCGCGACCAGCTGGGCGGCCGGATCGCCGTCGAGTGGAAGGAAACGGGCCTGGTCTGCGATATCGAGGTGGCACTCGCCCGGCTGCGGCAGGCCGCGCCGATCTAGGCCGCTCAGCCCGGCTCCGCCGGGCGTGGCAGCTCCAGCCAGAAGCGGCTGCCCCCGCCGAGGGTGGAGATCACCCCGCAGCGCCCGCCCAGCCGCTCCGCCACCCGGCGCACGATGGCGAGGCCACCCCGCTACCGGGACAGGCCTCCCGCCCATGCAGGCGCTCGAAGGGCCGGAAGATGCGGTCCTGGTCCTGCAACGCGATGCCGATGCCGCGATCCTCGACCCAGAGCCGGACGGTGCCGCCATCGCCATCGGTGCAGCGGATGGTGACATGCGGGGCTTGGCCCGAGCGGTGAATTCGAGGGCATTGCCGAGCGGCTGCCGGCTCGGGCGACCCGACCTCGCGCGCCCTCTGCGAGGCGATGCAGCCACTGGCCATCCTGCAGAAGCCCATCGGCCCGGACCGGCTGCTGGAGGTGCTGGCGACCCTGCACGGCCCGCAGGGTTAGAGCCAACTCCGAGCAGGGGGCGTCACCGGATCGGAGGTGTTCGCCCGATCGAACAACATGCTGAAGCGGCTGCCGTGGGCCCGTGCGAAGGGAGAGCGTCCGGGTCCCCTCACCCGAAGGCGCCGACCTCATGGGTGATGGCCGCGCCGCATTCGCGCACCAGGGCGAAGAGCTTCGCCATGGGTCCGAAGATGGCGGCGTGCTCGGCGGCGTAGCTCAGCCCCTCCCGCGGCGGTGCCGGCTCGCCGAATTCGAGGCCGATCACCGGGCCGGGCGCGGCGGGGAAGACCTCCTCCAGCAGCTTCAGCGCCGGCTCGACATCGAGCTGGAGGATGCGCGCCACCAGCGCCTCGCGCGTGGCGCCATGGCGCGGCGAGAATTCCGGCACGACCACGGCCAGCAGCCAGATCCGGTGGATGAGCGCCAGGCGCAGCGCATGCAGCAGCACCAGCCGGTCCGGCATCTGTGGCAGGTCCGGCCAGGCATGGCGGAGCGCCAGATGGTCGGCCTGGAGCCGGCGGAACAGCCGGCGGACCGGGGCATCGAGATCGAGCGCCTCGACGGCGGTGGCGACGCCGAGCAGCTCCTCCCGCCGTCCCGGCCGGCGGGTGAAACCGGCGCGGTCGAGCCACGGGCCGGGGTCGAGCGTATCCACCACCGCGCGCAGCACGCCGATATCCGAGCAGGCCGCCGCCCGTGCCGCCATGGCCAGGGCGCGTGCGAAGCGGGGTGAGTGCGTGCGGAGCTCGGTGAAGGCGTCCGGGTTGGCGGTCGCGGCCGCGCCGAGCCCGTGCAGCGTATTCGCCATCCAGCCAAGCTGCTGGAGGATGGCGTTGTTCGGGATGGCGCGCAGCTGGGAGGGGTGGTTGATCCGGACCGGCCCGCTCATGCCATCCGCCTGCCGCACCGCGGGGCGGGAGCCGGTGCGGTCGAGCAGCCCCGGCCCGAAGGCGCCGAGCAGGGCGGCATAGCCGGGGTCGGCGACGAGCGCCTGCATCTCGCGCCGGACGGTGGCGAAGAAGTCGGCGACGTAATCCGCCTCGGCATAGACCGGGTCGGAGACCTTGCCGGGCGGGGCGAAGGCGTGCCTGGCGATGCCGGCGATGGTCGCCTGGGCGAGCGCCGGGGTGCCGAAGAGCAGGTAGCCGTCGCCGCCCTGGAAGGCGGTCTCCTCGCGCAGCTTGAGGCCGGCGCGGTCGAGCGCCATGCGCGCCTGGGGCGGGGAGAGATAGGCGAGCCGGTCGGCAAGGCTGCCCGGATGGCCGCCGCGGCCGACGCTCTCGCCATGCGTGTCGAACAGCACCACCTCGATGCCGTCGAGCTTGTGCCGGCGCAGCAGCTCGACGAGGCGGAGCTTCAGGCGCTCGGCCAGGTAGCTGCCGGCGAGCTGGCCGACATAGCGGCCGCTGTCCGAATAGCCGAATTGCAGGCAGAGCCGGCCATGGGCGCGCAGGTAGTCGCGGTAGTGCGGGCTGCGCAGCGCCTCCTCCAGCACCCGCTCGCCACGGTCCAGCGCCTCCGCCGTCTCGAACAGGGGCGAGAGCTCGACCGCCATGTCGGCGCCGAAGCGCCGCGCCAGCCAGAGGGCGGCGAGCAGGGTGTAGCCCGTCTCCGTCTCGGCGATGAGGAAGCGGATCGGGGCCGAGCCGTCGACATGCTTGGCGATCTGGGCGCAGATCAGCATCAGCCGCGCGGCCGAGGCCTGCTCGGCCAGCAGCGCGCCGAAATCGACCGGCAGCGGCGCGACCTCCGCCAGCGCCTCGTTGATGGCGGCGAGCAGGCCGCGGCGCTGCGCCATGTCCTCGGAGGAGATGGCGAGGCCGAGGCGCTGGCGCACCGCGTTGTGGAGCTGCGCCGCGTTCAGCCGGACATGGGTATGGGCGAGGGCCAGCCCATGCGCCGCGAGGCCGGCGCGGGCGACCGCGAGGCCGAGCCGCGCCGCATCATCCGGCGCGGCGGCGAGGGCGGCGGGGAAAAGCTCCATCAGCGGCGCGAGATCGGTCATCGCCGCGGAACGGCGCCCGATCAGCTGATGCGACATGGCCTGCACCGCCTCGGGCTCCGGCCGCTCGGGCACGGCGGCAAGCTGCGCCCCGACGGCCTCCAGCGCCTCCGCGGTGCGGGCGGCGAGCGGGGCGGCGCATTCGCCGAGGGCGGCGAACTGGTTCGCCAGTCGCTCGAGCTGCAGCCGTTTCATGGTGAGGCGCAGCCGCAGCGTGTCCCACCAGCCGATATCGGTGCGGCCGTCGGTGTCGTAGCCGACCCAGCTCGCCAGCAGGATCGGGCGCGGGACGAGCGTTGCCCAGCGGTCGGGCCAGACGCCCTGGGCGGCGCGCAGCAGCACCTCGGTCAGCGCGTCGATGGCGTCGCGGCCACGGGCGATGGCGGCCGTGGCCTGGCGGAATTCCTCGGCCAGGGTCGGCGCGCCCGGCCGGTGCGGCAGGCCAGCGGGGAAGCTGGCGCCGCTCGCCGCCTCGGCCAGCGCCGCGCCGGTCGCGGGCGGCAGGGAGAAGGTGGGGTGGGCGGTGAAGACGGCGGCGAAGCGCGGCGTCTCCATCAGCGCCCGGTACTGGGCGAAGGGGACCGGGCTGTCATCCGGGTCCGGCCGCACCAGCCGGGCGGCGAGCGACGCGAGGTCGGGCACCGCATCGGGCAGGCCGAGATAGGCGGCGATCCGCCCGGCCCGCTCGCTCGCCGCCATGTCGGCCAGGCGCTGCACCATGTCGGACAGCAGGTCGAGGTCGAGCGCCCCGTCATCCAGCCGCCGGCTGATGGCGAGCGCGATCAGCAGCACCGGGTCGCCGAAGGGGTCCTGCGCCGCCGCCGCCCTCCCGTCCCGCAAGCGGGCGAGGAGTTCCTGAAGGGGGTCGGGGGCGATATCCGGCATGGCGTGATGTTGCACCTGCGAAGGCGGCCCTGGCCAGTCTTTCCCGAGTTTCGACGGCGCCCTCGCGTCTCGCCCCACGGGGCGAAAGGCGGGCGCCCTTCGCCGGCTACCCGGCCAGTTCGCCCATGATGGCGGGCACCTCGCCCGGGATCTCCCGCGCCAGGTAGCCGAGCGGGCCGATGCGGCGGGCGAGCCGGTCGCCAGCCTCGGCATGCAGGAAGACTCCCCAGAGCGTCGCCGTCACCGGCGGCGCGCCGCGGGAGACCAGTGCGCCGATGATCCCGGCCAGCGTGTCGCCCGAGCCCGAAGTGGCGAGGCCGATATTGCCCCGATCGCAGGACCAGGCCTCGCCCTGGGGCGAAACGACGAAGGACCGGCCGCCCTTCATCACCACCACCGCGCCGAGCGCCGCCGCCGCCTGGCGCGCGACGCCGAGCGGGTCCGCCGCCACCTGCTCGGCGGGAAGGCCGAGCATGCGGGCCATCTCGCCGGCATGCGGCGTCAGCACCAGCCGGCCGGCATGGCGGCGGAGCGCGGCGCGGCAGTCCATCAGTTCGGCCAATGCACCGGCATCGAGGACGAAGCCGGGGCTGCCCTCCGCTTCCTCCAGCACCCGGCGGGTGAGCTGGGCGGTGGCGGGCGGGTCCATCATGCCGGGGCCGAGCACCACGACGTCGCAGCCGGCGCAGCGGCCGGCGAGGCGGGCCGCCTCCTCCGGCGCGAGGCCACCCTCCGCCGTCTCGTCCAACCCGGTGACCCGGGCCTCCGGCATGGCGATCGCCAGATGCGCCGCGAGCGAGGCGGGGGCGGCGATCTGCAGCTTGCCCGCGCCCGCGCGCAGCGCCGCCATGCCGGCGAGCAGCGCCGCGCCCGGCACCTCGCGGCTGCCGCCGATCACCAGCACGCGGCCGCGGCTGTTCTTGTCCTCGCCCTCGCGGTGGTTCGGCAGGGGCAGCTCGCGCAGCAGCTCCGGCGTGACCGGGATGGGCGCGCTCATCGAGCGGCCATCGGCGCGTCGGGTTCGGCGGTGACGGGGGCGCCTTCCTCCAGCAGGGGGGCGACGAAATTGTAGCGCTGCAGCACGAGGCCGCCGCGCGGCCCGGCCGAGGGGTCATGCGCATAGGCGGTGACGCTGCAATTCGCCACGTCGCCCTCACGGTCGATGGCGAGGATCTGCTCCTCCGTCATGCCCTCGATCAGGTAGCGGAGGCAGAGCACCACCACCTGATGGGCGACGATCAAGACCCGCGCGCCGCCGTAATGCAGCGAGATGGTGTCGAGGGCGCTGCGCAGGCGGAGGATGACGTCGCACCAGCTCTCGCCACCCGGCGGGCGGTGGTAGAATTTGCCGAGGGCCCGGCGCAGCTCGGCCTGCTGCGGATGCTCCGCCTCGATGCCATAGCGGGTCAGCCGGTCGAGGATGCCGAATTCCTTCTCCCGCAGCCGCTCATCGAAGATGAGGTCGGCGGGCGGGGTGCCCATCAGCACGGCCGTCTGCCGGGCGCGGCGATAGGGTGAGGCCAGCACCACCTCGGGCCGCTCCGCCTCCGGCTGGTCGGCGAACCAGCGGCCAAGGGCCCGGGCCTGGGCCTCGCCGCGGTCGCTGAGGGGGACATCCACATCTCGGTCGAGGGTCTCGATGCGATGCGACCGCGCGGCCTGGGCGGCGTCGCGCGCGACATTGCCGCGGCTTTCGCCATGGCGGACGATCCAGAGCCGCTCGGGCCAGCGCTGCTGCATGGGCCTCCCTACTCGCTACCGATGAGGCGGCAACGCAGGAAGGCCGTGCAGTTTTCGAACAAATACCCCCGGGGCACCAATGCAGCGCCCCCGAGGGCGCGGGGGTGCTGCCATCGGCGGGGGCCGAGGCCCCTACCCCGCCAGGTTCCGCAGCGCCCAGCAGATATGGCCGACCTGGTCGTCGGTCAGCTCCGGGTACATCGGCAGGCTGAGCACTTCCTGCGAGGCGCGGGCGGTCTCGGCGCAGCCGGCGGGGCCGAGGGGGACGCGGCCCGCATAGGCGGATTGCAGATGCACCGGCACGGGGTAGTGGATTCCCGTGCCGACGCCGTCATTGCGCAGCCGCGCCTGAACGTCGGATCGCGTCATGCCCCAGGCGCCGGCGCGAAGGACATACTGGTGGAAGACATGCTCGGCATCCGGCCGGCGCGCCGGCGGGGACAGCGGGCCACCGGCCAGCGCCGCGTCATAGGCGGCGGCGATCTGGCGGCGGCGCTCGTTGCCGGCATCGAGGGCGGTCAGCTTCACCCGCAGGATGGCGGCCTGCACCTCGTCGAGCCGGCTGTTCACGCCGACCATCGAGGAGATGTAGCGCTCCTTCCAGCCATATTGCCGGATCGCCGCGATACGGTCGGCCAGCTCGAAATCATCGGTCGCCAGCACGCCGCCGTCGCCGAGCGCGCCGAGATTCTTGGTGGGATAGAGCGAGAAGGCGCTGGCCTGGCCCAGCGTGCCGAGCCTCCGGCCGCCCAGCATCGCGCCATGCGCCTGGGCGCAATCCTCGATCAGGGCGGCGCCCGCCGCCTGGCAGGCCGCCAGCATCGGGTCGAGGTCGCAGGCCTGGCCATAGAGATGCACGGCAATGGCGGCGCGAATCGGCGGCAGGCCCGGCGGCGGGTCCTCCAGCACGGCGACCAGCTCGTCCGGGTCCATGGTGTAGGTGTCGGGGTCGATGTCGAGCAGCAGCGGCACGGCGCCGGCCATCTCGATCGCGGCCACGGTCGCCACCGCAGTATGCGAGACGGTGGCGACGGTCGAGCCCTCGCCGATGCCGAGGCCACGCAGGATCAGCGCCAGGGCATCGGTGCCATTGGCGCAGCCGACCGCGCGGGTGGTGCCGAGCCAGGCGGCGAATTCCTGCTCGAAGGCCTCGCCCTCCCGGCCGAGGATATACCAGCCGGAGGCGAGGGCCCGTGCCACCGCGGCATCGATCTCGGCCTGCTGGGCCCGGTAGCCGGCGCCGGGATCGGCCTGCGGGATGACGGTCATGCTCATCTCGTTCTCGTCCTAGGACCCTCGGAGACTGTCTGAAGCCGCGCCCCGTGGCACGGCCTCAACGGCCGCACCGGCCCGCGTCCTCAGCTATAATCCGCCATCCGGCTGCGATACCAGTCGAGCGAACGCGCCAGGCCCTCATCCAGCCCGATCAGCGGCGCCCAGCCGGTAGCAGCGCGGAAGGCATGGTCATCGGCGTGGTAGCTGCCGATGTCGATGGGGGCGCGATCGGCCGGGAAGGATTTCACGGCGTAGTGACCACGGCCGCCATTCGCGGCGATGAGCCGGTCGGCCAGCTCGATCAGGCTGGCCGGGGGCGATCCGCCGAGATTGAAGACCCGGCCCGCCACCTCCTCCCGCGGCGCGTATTCCGCCGAGAGCAGGAAGGCGCGCACCACGTCGTCGACATAGGTAAGGTCGCGCAACTGCTCGCCGCCCCAGACCTCGAACCCCTCATCCTTCAGCACCTGGCGCATCCAGATGCCGAGGAAGGTCTGGCGCGCGTCGCGGATGCGCAGCCGCGGGCCGTAGCAGTTGGTCAGGCGCAGCGAGACGACCGGGCGGCCGAGCACGCGCTGCTCGAGCAGCCAGTACTGCTCGCCGGCCCATTTCGAGACGCCATTGGCGTCCGGCGGATTGACCGGATGCAGCTCATCCACCGGCAGGTGCAGCGGGCGGCCGTAGAATTGGCGGGTGGAGGCATGGATGACGGTCGCCTTCGGCGCCGCCTCCCGCATCACCTGGATCAGCCGCACCTGGGCCACGGCATTGATGGCGATGTCGGCGACGGGGTCCTTCTGGCCGCCCAGATGGCTGGTCTGCGCCGCCATGTTGAACAGCACGTCGACATCCTGGCAGAGCGAATGGAGTTCCACCTCGCGGATGTCGCCGCGCACCAGCAGGACGCCGGCGCCCTCGAGATTCGCCATGTTGGCGCCGCCATCGGGAAACATCGCGTCGAGCGCGGTCACCCGCGCGCCGAGCGCCGAGAGCGCGTGGCAGAGCGCGCTACCGAGGAAGCCGGCCCCGCCGGTCACCAGCACGCGCTTGCCGCGCCAGAAGGCGGCCCGTTCGGCCTCTGTCATCGGTCCTCTTCCCTTCCTGGCCCGCAGCGCCGCTCCCCTGAGCGGCGGTTTCGGCCCTGGCCTTCCCGGATCGCGCCGTCGACGCATCCGGCCACATACCCAATTGCGGAGCCGATTGCGGCGGAACGATGCCTACTCCCCGGCAACGGCGCGGCGCGTGGCCTCCTCGCGGGCCAAAGGGGGATTGGATGCCGGAGCGCCCTCCGGCATCCCGGCCCGGCTGCCGCGCATGATCTCGATGAAGCCGAAGAGCAGCAGCAGTTGCGCCAGCAGCATCTGGATGCTGGCCAGCAGCCGGATGCCGTCATCCGCCGGAATGATGTCGCCATAGCCCACGGTCGAGAGTGTCACCACGCTGAAATGCAGGGCGTCGGAGAAATCGATGCGGATGGACCCATGCGTGCTGGTGAAGAGCGGGCCCTTGGAGAGCCCGTCGGCGATACGGTAGAGGCAGCCGAAGACCACCGTCAGCAGCGCCCAGAGGCTGGAATAGGCGGCGATCGGCACGGCGAGGCGGGAAAGGCGCCGGGTGACGGCGCGGAAGATCACCGCGATATCCACCAGCAGGCGCACCACGTCGCCGACCGTGACGGCGCTCACGGCGGCGATGGCGGCCATGGCGGCGATCAGCGCCGCGCCCTGCCCCGCTGCCGGCAGCCGGTTCACCGGCAGGCTGAGCGAGATGACGCCAACGACCCCGATCACCGCCAGCCAACGGGCGAAGCTGGGGAGATGGGCGAGATCGGCCGCCTCCTCCTCCTGGGCCCAGGCGCTGAGATCGGCACGGCGCAGCCAGCAGGCCAGGACGAAGGTGGCGATGGGCAGGACGAAGCCGATGGCGCGGGCCCAGTCCGGCGCATCGGGGAAGGCGGCGCGGCCGATCACCACATAGAGGCAGGCATACATCGCCAGCGCATTGGTGGTGCCGAGGGCGAAATGCGGCCCATGCGGGAAGAGCCGGTAGAGCGCACCGATGGCGAGCGCCGAGGTGCCGAGCAGCACCAGCGGGAAGGTGCCGCCCCGGTCCGCCACGCCGCCGGCCACCAGCAGCATCAGCCCGAGCGACAGGCCGATCGCGCCGAGATAGCCGCGCGGCTGCCGCTCAGGCATCAGGCAAGGCGGCGATGCCGGTGATCTCGACGCGCCAGGCGGGGTCGACCAGCGGGGCCTCGATGGTCATCCGCGCCGGCTTGGCCGCCGGGTCCAGCCAGCGGTCCCAGGCGCGGTTCATGGCCGCGGCATCGCGGATATCGGCCAGCACGATGGTGATGCTGAGCAGGCGGGACTTGCCGGTGCCGGCCTCGGCGAGCAGGGCGTCGATCTGGGCCAGGATGTCGGCGGTCTGGCCCTCGGCATCAAGGGACGGGTCATCGGCGACCTGCCCGGCCAGATAGACCAGCCCCCCATGCACCACGGCGCCCGAGAGCCGCCCTTCCTCCGCCAAGCGCCGGATCGCCATGCCTGCCTCCTCTTGCGGTGCGAACCATAGGGGCGAGTGCCACGCCGCGCCTACCCGTCCCTGGGCGCTCCGGCGGCAACAAGCGGAGCCGGACGGCATCGGCCCATGCAACGGAACGGCGGCGCGAGCGTAAGACCCACTCGACACCCGCATCGCTCCCACCCCCCAGGGGAGATCATCAATTGTTGGACCCTGCCCCCCGTGCCGCCCCCCGCGGCACGCCGTCCCCTTCTGCGTGCCCCTCTGAGCGTTCCCTTGGGCGCCCCCTCGAGCGCCGCCTGCGGCCATTCCTTGCCGCCCTCGCCTGCGCCCTGGCGGCTGCCTTCGCCGCCCCTGCCCCAGCCGAGGCGAAGCCCAACCGGCCGAGCGCCGCACGGAGCGCCGCAAAGGCAGCCCCCGTGCTGCGCCAGGCCCCGCGCCGCCAGGCCTCGGTCCCGGCGCGGTCGCGTCCGCGGACCGTCGCCGCGGCAAAGCCGCGCCCAGCGGCCGCGCCTGCAGCCCGGGCCGTAGCGGAGGGCGAGCCCAGCCCAAGCGTGGCCGCGGCGCTGGCTGCCGCCACGCGCTCGACCGGCACCGACCCAGTGCTCCTGCGGGCAATCGCTTGGCAGGAGAGCCGCTTCAGCCATCGTGCCGGCAACCGGCAGAGCACGGCCCGTGGCCTGATGCAGTTCACCGAGGCGACCTGGCTGGAAGTGGTGCGGGATTTCGGGCCGCGGCATGGGATGGCGCGCGAGGCAGCGTTGCTGTCAACCAACCCGCGGACCGGTGCGATCACCACGCGGCACCCGCGCGACCTACGGGCCATCCTCGCCCGGCGCTTCGACCCGCGCCTCTCGGCCATCATGGCGGCGGAGCGGCTGGCGGCGGAGCAGGCGGGGCTGCAGGCGATGCTCGGCCGCCCGGCTGGTCCGGCCGAACTCTACGTGACCCATCTGCTGGGCCCCGCCGGAGCGCGGCGCTTCCTGGCGGAGCTCAACCGTGCACCCGCGCGACCGGCGCTGGAGGCCGTGGGCTCCGACAGCATCGCCGCCAATCGCGGCGTCTTCTTCGAGCGCGGCACGGGGCGGATGCTGAGCCTCGCCGAGGTCCATGCCGGGGTGGGGCGGCTTCTGGCCGAGCAAGGTGCATCCCCGCGGCCCATCACCCTGGCTGCCCGATAAAAATCCTTGCTTTCCCGACACTGATCACGAAAGTGTCAATCAGTCGTGCCCGAGGGATAGCATGGACGGCGGATATCAGGCGCTGGAACTGGCACGCGGGACGGACCGGCTGGCCACCCCGGCCGGAGGACCATCCGGCTGGGCCGGAAGGCTGACTGCCTGGGCCGGGCAGGCCGAGCCAACGGGGACGGAGGCCGCCGGCCTCTCCACCGCAGCGGGCGAACCGGGCTGGGCGGCAAAGCTGAAGGCGCATGTGCGGCAGGCCGGCGGCCTGCGCAGCGCCACCCTCCTGTTCCGGCCGAGCGAGCCGAACCCGGTTTCCGCCTTCCTCGAATCCCTGACCCTACTACGGGAGCAGCTGCTGCGCGAGCGGCAGCGGGCGGATGCGGCGGAGGCCTTCGGCCCGGCTCAGGTGGCGGTGGCGGAGGCGGCGCTGCGGGAGGTGCAGGCACGCCTCACCCAGCGCGAGGGCGAGCTGGCGGCGCTGGAAGACCGGCTTGCCGAGGCGGTGAAGCGGGCGGAGCGGGCCGAGAAGGAGGCGCAATCCGCGCAGCAGGGGCTGCGGCGGCTACGCAGCCGCGGGCTCTTCGCCCGGATCCTCAATATCGAGTAGAGCGGGCCGGAGCGGTTTCCGTTGGGGAACTGTTCTAACCGGCCAGATGGCGGCGGCGGAGCAGGCGCGCCGCCAGCCCGTCGACAGGGCCGACCAGCACGGAGACGGCCCAGAAGAGGCCGGCGCTGAGCACCACGGCGGGGCCGGCCGGGAGGTCGGCGTGGTAGGACAGCAACAGACCTGCGACGCTCGCCGCCATGGCGATGGCCACCGAGGCATAGGCCATCCCGCCGAGGCGCCGTGACCAGTGCCGGGCGGCGATGGCCGGCAGCATCATCAGCCCGACCGCCATCAGCGTCCCGAGCGCCTGGAAGGCGGCCAGCAGGTTCAGCACGACAAGGCTGAGGAAGCCGAGATGCCAGATGGCGCCGCGCGCACCGACGGCCGCGGCGAAGCCCGGGTCGAAGCATTCCAGCACCAGCGGGCGCCAGGCGAGGGCCAGGGCGGCGAGGGTCAGCGTCGCGGCGCCGGCCATCAGCAGCAGCGCCCCGTCATCGACGCCGAGCACGCTGCCGAAGAGAAGGTTGGTGAGTTCCACCGCCCCGCCCCGCATCGAGACCATGGCGACGCCGGCGGCCAGCGCCACGAGATAGAGGGCGGCGAGCGAGGCATCCTCCCGCCCGCCCGTCATCCGCGACAGGGCACCGGCGCCGACCGCAACCAGCAGCCCGGCGACGAGGCCGCCCGTCGCCATGGCGGGCAGCGACAGGCCGGCGATGAGGAAGCCGGCGGCAACGCCGGGCAGGATGCCGTGCGCCAGCACATCGGCGGTGAGGCTCATCCGCCGCAGCATGAGGAACAGGCCGAGCGGCGGCGCCGCGACCGAGAGGGCGAGGCAGCCGACCAGGGCGCGGCGCAGAAAGCCGTAATCGAGGAAGGGCTGCAGGATCAGGCGGCGCAGGCCTCCGCCTGCTCGGCCCAGGCCTCGGCCATCATGCGGGCGCGGAGGCGGTTGGCGGCGGTCAGCACCTCGCCGGTCGGGCCCCAGCCGAGGCAATCGCGCGCCAGCAGCAGCGTCTCGGGGAAGTCGCGGCGCACCAGATCGAGATCGTGCAGCACGGCGATGACGGTGCGGCCCTCGCCATGCCAGCGCTTCACCACGGCCAGCAGCTCGGCCGAGGTGCGGGCATCGAGGGCATTGAAAGGCTCGTCGAGCAGGATCACCGGCGCGTCCTGCAGCAGCAGGCGGGCGAAGAGCACGCGCTGGAACTGGCCGGCGGAGAGGCTGCCCGCCGGGCGGCGCTCGAAGCCCTGCAGGCCGACCGCGGCGAGCGCAGCCTCGGCACGGGCCCGGCCTGCGCGGCCGATGGCGCGGAAGGCGCCCGTCTCGGCCCAGAGGCCAAAGAGCACGGCATCGAGGCAGGTCAGCGGGAAGGCACGGTCGAGGCTGGATTGCTGCGGCAGCAGGGCGACCTGGCCGGCGGCGCCCTCGATGCGGCCCTCATCGGGGCGGTGCAACCCGGCCAGCGCCCGCAGCAGCGTGGTCTTGCCGGCGCCGTTCGGCCCGACGATGGCGGTGAGGCTGCCGGGGGCGAAGCGGCCGGTCAGGTGATGCACCGCCGCGCGCCGCTGGTGGCTGACGGTGAGGTCGGCGATCCGGATCTCGGCGGGGCTCATGCGGCCATGGCCCAGGCGACAGCCAGCCAGAGCCCGGTCGCGACAACCGCCGCCAGCACGAGGCGGGCGGCGGCACCGGATGACAGATCGAGGGGATCGGGCCAGGACATGATGTTATGAGATAACATCACCCCCGGGCCACGGCTACCCCCCGGCCGTTCAGGAGGCCTTGCGCTTCGGCGCAGCCTTGGCGTCGTTCGCCGCCGCCTCGCCGCTCATCACTTGGCCCATCAGCACGGACTGGGTCAGCTCGGTGAGCTTGAGGTCGGTCTGCTTCTCCTCCTCGAGGATCTGGCCGAGCAGGTCGCCGATCTTCTGCTCGCCGAGCGCCTTGGCCAACGAGGCCGTGGTGCCGTAGGAGGCGATCTCGTAGTGCTCGATTTTCTGCGTCGCGGCGACGATGACGATGTCGAGGATCGGCCCCTTCTCGTACTCCTCGAGCTCGTGCTGCGCCTCCTCGACCAGGCCACGCATCGCCTCGCAGACCTTGCGGCCAGGACGGGCACCCATCTCATCGAGCGCCTGCTCGACGCGCTCGATCTGGGACTGGGTCTGCTCGACATGCATGGTCAGCGCTTCGCGCAGCTCGGGCGCGGTGACCTTGCGGACAATGCGCTGCATGTTGCGGACGCCCTGCTTCTCGGCGCTGTAGATATCCTTCAGCTGGGCGACCAGCATCTCGCGGATTTCGTTTTCCATCCGGTTCTCTCCTTGGTGGCGTGACTGTGGAAAGGAATGGCTGGCGGGGTCCGGAGTTGCCTGCGTGACGGCAACGTCTTCAATCCTTGCAATATTCGCTGTGTACGATCTCGTACGTTATTAGCCGCGCGAGGCGAGCGCTACGCCACCGAGCGTCAGGGCCAGGGCACCGACCTGGCGCAGGCCGAAGGGCTCGCCGAGCAGGGCGGCGCTGCCGAGCACGCCGACCACGGGGACGAGGAGCGAGCCGATGGCCGCCGTGCCGGCCGGCAGGCGCTTCAGGGCGCGGAACCAGGCGAGATAGGCAAGGCACTGGCCGATGACCGAGGCATAGGCGAGGCAGGCCCAGCCGAGCGGACCGACCCGTGCGGGATGCGCCTGCTCGAAAGCCAGCGCCACCGCGGCCACGGGCAGCACGCCGATCGCCAATTGCCAGGCGACGAGCGGGACCGGCGCCATGGCGAGCGGGAAGCGCTTGGTCCAGATCGTGCCGCAGGCAAAGAGCAGCGCTGTCGCCAGGATGGCCAGCACGCCGGGCAGCTTGCCCGCCATCAGGCCGGCGCCGAGATCGAGGCGGCCGGCCATCAGCAGGGTCACGCCGGACAGGCCAAGGGCAAGGCCCATCAGGCGCCGCCAGCCGGGGCGCTCGCCCAGGAAGGGCCAGGCGAGGATCGTGGCCCAGACCGGCATGGTATAGGCGATGATCGCCGCCTCCGAGGCATCCAGCCAGAAGATCGCCACCGGCGCGAAGAACAGCCAGGAGGTGACGTTCAGCAGCGCCGCCACGACGAGGCGTCCCCATTGGTCAGCGCGGGGCAGCAACGCGTCGCGCTGCAGCAGGGCGATGGTCGAGAGCAGCAGCACGGAGCCGGACGCGGCCAGCACCCGGAAGGTGAAGGGCGGCCAGTCGAGCATCAGCAGCTTCATGACCGGCCAGTTGAGGCCCCAGGCCGTGGCGGTCACGGTGAGGTAGCCGAAGCCGGCCAGCTGCCCCGCGGCCGGGGCGCCACGCCCGCTCACGCCAGCAGGGCCGCGATCCGCTCCAGGACGGGGGGTGGCAACGGACCTTTCTCGGCCGCCGCGATGGCCACCTCCAGTTGCTCCTGCGAGGCGGTGCCGATCAGGGCGGTGCCCATGGCGGCGGGGGTGATGGCATAGCGGATGGCGAGCTCGGCAAGCGAGGTGGCCAGGTCCTCCTCGACCAGCGGCCGCAGGGCCCTGGCATGGGCCAGGTCCGTCGCGTAATCGGCCGCGGAGGCGATGGGCGCGACCTCGGGCATCGCCACGGGATGGCGCCCTGCCTCGCCGGAGAGGGCGCCGGCGGCCAGGATGCGGATGCCGATCAGCCCCACCCCCTGCGCCGCCGCCAGATCGCCCAGCCGCTCGAAATCCTGTCCCGGCAGGCGCGCCGGCCGGGGGGCGAGCCAGGAGGGGTTCAGCGGGTTGAAGGGGATCTGGGCGGTATCGAAGATCCCCGTCTCGAGCAGCTGGCGCAGCGCCGGGGTGGAGCCGAGGGCGGTGATGCCGAGGAAGCGGCACTTCCCCTGCTCCTGCAGGCGGTGCAGGGCCGGCACCGCCTCGCCGAGCAGCTCGGTCAGCGTATAGCCTTCCACCACCCCGATCGGGTCGTGCAGCTGGAACAGGTCGATGCTGTCGCGGCCGAGGCGCTGCAGGCTGGCCTCCAGCGAGGCGGCGATGGCGCCCGGGATATCGCGCGGGGCCGCGGCGGGCAGGCGGATCTTGGTGCCGAGCACCGGCCGGGCGCCGAGGGGTTTCAGCACGCGGCCGAGATTGCGCTCCGACTCGCCATTGCCATAGGAGGGGGCGGTATCGACATAGGTGATGCCGGCCTCCAGCGCCCGGGCGAGCGAACGCTCCTGCTCCGCCGGGGTGCCGCGCACCATCAGCCCGCCGACGACGCCGGCCCCGTAACCCAGCACCGAGACCCCCAGTCCGGTACGCCCCAAGACCCGCTGTTCCATCCGCCGTTCCTCCCGGTTAAGGGAGGATACGCCCCGCCCGGCTTCTGGAAACCCATGCCTCGCCCGCCATGCTGCGACTGACCGAATTGCGCCTGCCGCTGGGCCATGAGCCCGAGCTGCTACGCGCCGCCATCCTCGCCCGGCTCGGCATCGCCGATGACGAGCTGCTGGGCGTGACCGTCTTCCGCCGCGGCCATGACGCACGGAAGCCGCGCGCCATCATGTGGGTCTATACGCTCGACCTCGCGCTGCGCGACGAGCCGGGGGTGCTGGCGCGGCATGCGGGCGACGCCAACCTGCGGCCGGCGCCGGACACGCGCTACAAATTCGTCGCCCATGCGCCGGAGGGCGCGCCACGGCCGGTCGTCATCGGCACCGGGCCCTGCGGCCTGCTGGCGGCGCTGGTGCTGGCGCAGATGGGCTTCCGCCCCATCATCCTCGAGCGCGGCAAGCTGGTCCGTGAGAGGACCAAGGATACCTGGGGCCTCTGGCGCCGCGGCGTGCTGGTCCCGGAGAGCAACGTGCAATTCGGCGAGGGCGGCGCCGGCACCTTCTCCGACGGCAAGCTCTACAGCCAGATCAAGGACCCGCGGCATTACGGCCGCAAGGTGCTGACGGAATTCGTCAAGGCCGGGGCGCCGGAGGAGATCCTCTACGTCTCCCGCCCGCATATCGGCACCTTCCGCCTTGTCTCGATGGTCGAGAGCATCCGCGAGGAGATCGAGCGGCTGGGTGGTGAGTACCGCTTCGGCTGCAAGGTGACCGGCCTGCGCCTCGGTCCGGGGCGGCAGGTGGAAGGCGTCGTGCTCGAGAGTGGCGAGGAGATCGCCACGCGGTCGGTGGTGCTCGCCATCGGCCACAGCGCGCGCGACAGCTTCGTCATGCTGCGCGACGCCGGCGTGCATCTGGAGGCGAAGCCCTTCAGCATCGGCGTACGGATCGAGCATCCGCAGGGCATGATCGACCGGCTGCGCTGGGGGCCGAATGCCGGGAACCCGCTGCTCGGCGCGGCCGACTACAAGCTGGTGCACCATGCGCGGAATGGCCGCAGCGTCTACAGCTTCTGCATGTGTCCCGGCGGCACGGTGGTGGCGGCGACGAGCGAGCCGGGGCGCGTCGTCACCAACGGGATGAGCCAGTATTCGCGCGCCGAGCGCAATGCGAATGCCGGCATCGTCGTCGGCATCTCGCCGGCGGATTATCCGGACGACGTGCTGGCTGGCGTCGAGTTCCAGCGGCGGCTGGAGAGCGCGGCCTTCCTCGCTGGCGGCGGCGATTACCGCGCGCCGGGGCAGCTTGTCGGCGACTTCCTCGCGGGGCGCCCCTCCACCACGCTCGGCGATGTTCTGCCGAGCTACAAGCCAGGCGTGACGCCGACCGATCTCTCGCTCTGCCTGCCGGATTTCGCGGTCGCGGCCATGCGCGAGGCGCTGCTGGCCTTCGACCGGCAGATGCCCGGCTTCGCACGGCCGGATGCGGTGATGACCGGTGTCGAGACGCGGACCAGCAGCCCGATCCGCATCCGCCGCGGCTGGGATTTCCAGAGCCTCAACACGCCGGGCCTGTTCCCGGCCGGCGAAGGCGCGGGCTATGCGGGCGGCATCCTCAGCGCCGGCGTCGATGGCATCCGCGTGGCGGAGGCGCTGGCGCTGCTGGCGACCGGGCAGGAGGTGCCGCGCGAGATGAGCCGGGGCGTGGAGGCCTCGGAGACGACCTACGGGTAGCGTCGCCTCCGTCGCCCGCCCTACTCCGCGAGCAGGCTGCCGCGGCCGACCACGATGCGGCTGACCGAGCAGATGTCGACGCTGCGGATTTCCGCCTCGCCGCCGCCGCTCCAGACCACGCGGAAATCGTAATTGCCGCCGCGTCCGGGGCGGAAGCTCGCCTTGCGGCCGGGGGTCAGCACATTCTCGCCGAGGCGGTCGCGGCCCCAGTTGCTGTTGCTGGTCGGGTTGAAATAAAGCTCATCCACCTGCACTCCGGACTTATTCACGACCTCGATCGAGGTGTCGCAGGACTGCGCGGCGGCCTGGCCGGCGGCAACAGCGCCGAACAGGACAAGCGTGAGGGCAAGGCGGCGGTGCATCGGCTTCTCCCAAGGATGGGCGGCGCGGCATCCGCGCCATGGCCCATCCCCGGAAGTAGGCCGGTTCGGGTTAAGAAAGGCTCTGCGTCAGATGCGCCTCATCAGACGGGCGCATTGCCGCCCGGCAGTTGGTCGCGCATCTCCCGCAGCTCACCGCTTTCCACGCTGGCCAGCGCGTTGCGCAGCACGCCGGCGATGGAGCGGTCGTCCATCGTGCGGGCGAGCAGGCCCAGCGCGCCGCCGAGCAGGGCGGAGGCCACCGAGATGGGGGCGATGTTCTGCTCGATCATGTACTCGATCGCCTTGTCCACCACCGAGCCGGCGTGGCTGAGATCGTCGGGGGCCACGCCCTGGGGGTCCAATTGCATGCCGTACGCTCCTTTTCGGTGCCGGAGATAGGGGCTCGCCGGCCCGGCGAAAACCCCTCAGCCGGTCGTTGCCTCGCCCAGGCGCATCCGCGGCTGGTCGAGATCGGCGGCGCGCTGGGCGGCGGCGGCCGCTTCCGCCATCGCCACCGCTTCCGACTGGCGACGCCACATCTCGGCATAGAGGCCGTCGAGGGCCGTCAGCGCCGCATGGTTGCCGCGCTCGACGATGCGGCCATCCTGCAGGACGATGATCTCGTCCGCTTCCACCACGGTCGAGAGGCGATGGGCGATGACGAGGGTGGTGCGGTCGGCCGAGATCTCGCGCAGCGCCGTCTGGATCTCCTGCTCGGTGCGGGTGTCGAGGGCGCTGGTCGCCTCGTCCAGCACCAGGATGCGCGGGTCCTTCAGGATGGTGCGGGCGATGGCGACGCGTTGCTTCTCGCCGCCCGAGAGCTTGAGGCCACGCTCGCCGACCATGGTGCGGTAGCCCTCGGGCAGGCGGGTGACGAAGTCATGCACCTGGGCCAGCTTCGCGGCGCGGACGATCTCCTCCTCGCTCGCATCCGGGCGACCGTAGGCGATGTTGTAGCGGATGGTGTCGTTGAACAGCACCGTGTCCTGCGGCACCACGCCGATGGCGGCGCGGAGCGTGGACTGCGTCACATCCTCGATCGGCTGCCCGTCGAGGATGATGCGGCCGCCGGTCGCGTCGTAGAAGCGGAACAGCAGGCGCGAGATGGTGGACTTGCCGGCGCCCGTCGGGCCGACGATCGCCAGCGTCTTCCCCGGCGGGACGCGGAAGGAGATGCCCTTCAGGATCACGCGATCCGGCCGGTAGCCGAAGCGCACATCCTCGAAGACCAGCTCGCCCGGCCCGGCGGCGAGCGGCCGCGCGTCCGGCGAGTCGGCGACCTCGCGCTCCTCCCGCATCAGGCGGAACATCGCCTCCATGTCGGTCAGCGACTGCTTCATCTCGCGATAGACGAAGCCGAGGAAGTTGAGCGGCAGGTAGAGCTGGATGAGGTAGGTGTTCACCAGCACGAAATCGCCGATCGACATGCGGCCGGACGCGACGCCGTTGGCTGCCATCAGCATCACCAGCGTCAGCCCGACGGCGATGATGGCCGCCTGGCCGCCATTCAGCATGTTGAGCGTCACCTCGGAGCGGGTATAGGCCCGCTCGTAGCGCGCGAGGGAGGCGTCGTAGCGCCGCTCCTCATGGCCCTCGTTGTTGAAGTACTTCACCGTCTCGTAATTGAGCAGGCTGTCGATCGCCTTGGTGTTGGCCTCCTGGTCGGTCGCGTTCATCTCGCGGCGGAAGCGGAGCCGCCAGTCGGTGAACATCAGCGTGAAGGCGATGTAGACGCCGATCGTCGCCAGCGTCACCGCGGCATAGGAGAAGTCGAACATCCCCCAGAGGATCACCGTCACCAGCCCGATCTCGAGCAGTGTCGGGATGATGTTGAACAGCATGAAATCGAGCACGAAGGTGATGCCGCGCGCGCCACGCTCGATCACCCGGCTGAGGCCGCCGGTCTGCCGGTCCATGTGGAAGCGCATCGAGAGCGCGTGCAGGTGCTGGAACACCTGCAGCGCGATCCGCCGCGTGGCGCGGGCCTGGACCTTCACGAAGACGGCATCGCGCAGCTCGGCGAAGCCGGCGCTCGCGGCCCGCAGCAGCCCGTAGCCGACGACCATGGCGATGGGGATGGTGGCGATGCCGCCCGCCTGCGGCCCCAGCGCATCCACCGCGCGGGCATAGACGATGGGGACCAGCACATTCGCCCCCTTCGCCACCACCAGCAGCAGCAGGGAGATCACCACCCGGGCCCGCAGCCCCGGCTCACCCTTGGGCCAGAGCCAGGGGGCGAGGGTCAGCAGGGTCTGGACGTGGGTGCGCTCGGGCGGCACGGCGGACTGGCTCATGGGGTGGCACATAGGCCGGAACGCCGGGGCGGCAAACCGGCCATATGGCCGGGAAGGACCCGCGGGGGCTAAACCTGGGGGATGAGCCCCTTCCTGCGCCATATCGAGGCCTGCAACGACCTCCCCTCCCCTGCCGGCTTCATCCCCTTCCGCATCGCGGGGACGCAGGTCGGCTGGCTGGGGCCGGAGCTGGCGCGGGGGCTGACCTTCTTCCCGCGCGACTTCCATTTCGATGCGGAGGGTGTCGCCCTGGCTTCCCGGCTGCGCGGCCCGGCGGCGCGGACCGAGGCGCTGGCGGTGGCCTGCCGGTCCCTGGCCGGCCGGGGCTTCTTCACCTTGCGGGACGAGGCCTTCGACGTGCGGGCGGAGCCGGAAGGACCGGCGCTGGCGCAGCTCGACCGGGGCGCCATCCCGGCCTTCGGGGTCCAGGCGGCCGGCGTCCATCTGAACGGGCTGGTGCGGCGGGCGGATGGGCTGCAGGTCTGGGTCGGGGTGCGGTCCCGCCACAAGCCGGTGGCGCCGGGGCAGCTCGACCATCTCGTGGCAGGCGGCATCCCGGCCGGGCTCAGCCCGCTGGAATGCCTGGTGAAGGAGGCGGCGGAGGAGGCCTCGATCCCCGCCGAACTGGCCGGGCAGGCGCGGCCGGTGGCGCGCATGTCCTATGTCATGCGCCATGGCATCGGCATGCGGCGGGACATCCTGCATGCCTTCGACCTCGACCTGCCGGAGGCGTTCACCCCGGTGCCCGCGGATGGCGAGGTGGAGCGGTTCGAGCTCTGGCCGGTGCGGCGGCTGCTCGAGACGGTGCGGGACACCGACCGGGTGAAGTTCAACGTGAACCTGGTCCTGATCGACCTGTTCCTCCGCGAGGGGCTGATCGACCCCGCGAGCGAGGAAGGCCGCGCCTTGCGGCGGGGGCTGGACCAGGGGGGATGAGCATGACGGGGCGGGACGGGATGCTGCCCGGGGTGCTGGTGGCCGGCAACCCCGCCCGCGTCGTCAGGCCCATGCCCTACCAGGCATAGGCAGGGCGATAGGCCACCGGCGGCGGCGGGGCGTAATAGGCCGGCGGGGGCGCGTAGTAGCCCGGAGGCGGCGCATAGGCCACCGGCGGAGGCGGCGGGGCATAATAGACCGGCGGCGGCGGGGGCGCCGCATAGGCATTGGCCGCGCCGAGCGCCAGCGCACCAAGCGCCAGCCCACCGATGATGCCGGCCACCGCCGCACCGCCGCCACCATGATGATGGTGATGGCGCGGGCCACCCCAGCCACCGCCATGGCCGCCGCGGTGCCAGCCCTGGGCCTGGGCGGCGGGAGCGGCGAGGGCGGTGGCTGCGATCAGGGCCGCAGCGGCGGCGATACGGAATTTCATCTCACAACCCTCCTTGGGTCTGTCCCTGATGAAACAGCCGGATCGTGCCAGGTTTGTGGCAGCAAGCCGGCGGAAAAAGGCCGGTCTCTCAAGAGGATGCGACCAGCACGCCCTCCCCGCGCAGGCCGTTGAGGAAGCCGAGCAGCGCCTCGTTCACCGCCGCCGGCGCCTCCTGCTGGACCCAGTGGCCGATGCCGTCCAGCAATACGGTGCCGCGGAGGCCGGTGGCACGCGCCGGCAGCGCCTCCACCGCCGGGCCGGCCCAGCCGAGCACCGGATCCAGCGTGCCCGCGACGAAGAGACTCGGCTGGTGGAGGAGCAGGCCCTGGAAGGGCGCCATCAGCTGCCAGTTGCGATGGATGTTGCGGTACCAGTTGAGGCCACCGGTGAAGCCGGTCCGGCGGTAGATGGCGGCGAGGGCGGCCAGTTCCTCCTCCGGGAGCCAGGCGGGCAGCGCGGGCGGCTCCGCAAGGCTGGCGAGGAACCCACTCTCCGGCAGGTCGGGCCGCCATCGCTCCGCCTCCGGCGGGTCGCCCGAAAGCGACCAGAGGGTGCGCCGCAGCGTCACCGCCGGGTCGCGGCCGAGCTCGGTCTCGGCGAGGCCGGGCTGCTGGAAATGGAGCTGGTAGAAGCGGTGGCGGCCCGCCCGGCGCAGCGCCTCCACCGGGCTGACCGGCCCGCGCGGGCTGAAGGGCACGCTGAGCCCGGCAACGGCCGGGAAGCGGTCCGGCCGCAGCAGGGCGGCGGTCCAGGCGACGGACGCGCCCCAGTCATGGCCGATGATGGCGGCCTGCGGCAGGCCGAGCGCGTCCAGCAGCCCGACCATGTCGCCGGTGAGGTGCAGGATCGTGTAGTCCTCGATCGCGGCCGGCGCCTCGGTCTCGCCATAGCCCCGCATGTCCGGGGCGATGGCGTGGAAGCCGGCCTCGGCCAGCGCCAGGAGCTGGTGCCGCCAGGAGCGCCAGGATTCCGGGAAGCCGTGGCAGAGCAGCACGGCCGGCCCCTCCCCCGCCTCCGCCACATGCTGGGTGATGCCATTGGCGGCGAGGCTGCGATGGCGGATCCTGGGCATGGGGCGTCCTCCGTCAGTCGGCGAAGCCGGGCGCCTCCTGGGCGAGGATGCGCTTGATGCTCTCGAGATGCAGGCGGGCGCTCTCGCGGTCGCCCTCGCGCATCTGCAGGTAGGTCTTCTCCGCCATGGCGGGCGGCACGGGCTTCAGGGTACGGCCGGTGGACATGGCCAGGCGCTGCGCCTCGCAGGCGCGCTCGAGGTAGTAGAGGTCGTCCCAGGCCTCGGCGATGGTCGGGCCGACCACCATGATGCCGTGGTTCTTCATGAAGACGATGTCGGCATCGCCGATGCTGGCGGCGATGCGGTCGCCTTCCACCTCGTCGAGGGCGAGGCCCGCATATTCCTCGTCGACCATGGTGCGGCCGTAGAATTTGAGCGCGGTCTGGCCGGCCCAGACCAGCGGCGGGCCCTCCAGCATGGCGAGCGCCGTCGCGTTCGGCATGTGGGTATGGAAGCAGGCGCGGGCGCGCGGGACGTTCTTGTGGACGCGGGCATGGATGTAGAAGGCGGTCGCCTCCGGCACGCCCTCGCCGGCGACGACATGGCCGTGGAAGTCGCAGACCAGCAGGCGGGAGGCGGTGACCTCCGCGAAGCCCCAGCCATAGGGGTTGACGAGGAACAGGTCGTCCCGCCCCGGAACCATGGCGCTCAGATGGTTGCAGATGCCCTCATGCAGCCCGAGCTTCGCCGCCATGCGGAAGCAGGCGGCAAGGTCGATGCGCGCCTGCTGCACCGCCGCGGCATCGAGGTTGGAATTGCGCAGGATGGCGGGGGCGGCGGGCGGGGCGAGGCTATGGGCCATGATGGGTCCTTCAGGCGGGTGGTATGGCGGGCGCCAGGGCCTCGTGCCCGGGCGCGTAGAGGTTGTTGCTGATCGCCGGGTTGCGGTTGACCAGCGGGCGGCGGAAGAGCGGATGCGTCATGCTGCGGATCTCGTGCTCGACCTGGAAGAGGCGGCGGCCATCCTCCGGGTCGATGAGGTCGATGAAGCGGTACTGGTGCTCGCTGTCCTCGCGGCTGATGAGCCCGCGCCCGGCGAGCTTCGCATGCACCCCGCCGAAATCGGCGAAGGCGAGCTGGATGTGGTGGCCGTCATACTCCGGCTGCGGCGCGTCGGTCTCGCGGTAGACGAGGTGCTGGGATGCGGCGACGAGGACATGCAGCGCGCCGTCCCGCATTGCCGCCGGGGCGCCGATGATCTGGTCATAGAAGCGGGCGATGCCGTGCAGCGTGCCGGGCGCCACGTCGAGCTGGACATAGGGCATGCCGAGATGGATCCGCCCGAAGCGCGCGGCGTCCGGCTCATGGACGCGGATGCGGTTGCCCCAGGGGCAGGTGACGTCGACATGCCCCTCGGCCTCGGCGAAGGCGTAGCGCGTGCCCTCCAGCCAGCGGCGGGCGCGGTGGAGCTGGTGCAGCAGCAGCTCCCGGTTCGGCGTCACCAGGCCGACCACGCCGCGCAGCACCTGCGCCGGGCCGGTCGGCAGGTGGAACTGGCTGACGCCGGCATTGGCCCACATGTTGTCGAGGCCGGTCATCAGATAGGGGTCGCGGGTCAGGCCGAGGCCGGTGATGTAGAAGGCCGTCGCCAGCGCCTGGTCGGGCACGCGGAGGTTGACGTGCTGGAGCTCGACCGAATTGCCGAGGGTCTCGCTGGCCCGGTTGAAGGGACAATCCACCTTCGCCATGCCGTCCATGGTATGTTCCTCCCGCTGGCGCCGCGAAGCTTCGCGCCGGGCCGGACACCACGCAAGACCTATGAGCCGCCGGGCTTCGCGCTACCATGCGCGGGCACGACAGGGGACGGCAACATGGGCACGGGCTTCCGGCTGGGCGACCTCACCATCCACCGGGTGATCGAGGAGGAGAGCCCGCTCTTCGACCCCCTCACCTTCTTCCCGAACCTTGCGCCGGAGCTGCTGGAGGAGAACCGGTCCTGGCTGGAGCCCGAGGCCATCGACCCGGCGACGGGCAAGCTGCGGCTCTGCATCCAGAGCTACGTGATCGAGACGCCGCACCACCGGATCCTGGTCGATAGCTGCGTCGGCAACCACAAGCAGCGGTCGCAGCCCTTCTGGAACAACAAGACCGATGACAGCTGGGAGCGCAACCTGGCGGCGACCGGCCTCGGCCTCGGCGATATCGACTATGTCCTCTGCACCCACCTGCATGTGGACCATGTCGGCTGGAACACGCGGCTGCAGGACGGCCGCTGGGTGCCGACCTTCCCCAAGGCCCGCTACCTCTTCGCGGCGACGGAGGTGGCGCATTGGGAGGAGGCACGGAAGACGGCACCGAACCCCGTCTTCGAGGACAGCGTGCTGCCGATCCTGGAAGCCGGGCGGGCCGACCTCGTCGCCGGCGACAGCGGCATCGGCGACCACCTGCGGCTGACGCCGACGCCGGGGCATACGCCGGGGCATGTGGCGGTGGAGATCGGCAAGGAGGAGACCATCGCGGTGCTGACGGGTGACCTGATCCACTCGCCCCTGCAGGCGCGCTACCCCGAGATCTCCATGCGGGCGGATACCGACCAGGCACAGTCGGCCGCGACGCGGCGGCGCTTCCTGGAGTGCCATTGCGACACCGGGCGGCTGATCTGCACGGCGCATTTCCCCTCACCCTCCACCGGCCATGTGACGCGCTGGGGCGATGGCTTCCGCTTCATGGCCACGGCGGGATGAGGGCCAAGGGATGAGAGTGGGCATCATCGGCTGCGGCGTGGCCGGCAGCGTGTTGGCCGAGATGCTGATGGGCGCCCCTGGCTTCACCGTCGACATCTTCGACCGCATGCCGCGGGGCAGCGAGGAGGAGGCGGGGACCGGGCTCAATTGCGGGCCGAATGCGATGAAGGCGCTGCGGCTCCACCTGCCCGAGCGGCATGCGGCGGTGCGCGCCGCCTCGCTGCCCTGGCGGCGCTGGATCATCGAGACAGCGGATGGGCAGCGCCTCCTCGACCTGACGCTCGAGACGGTGGCGGAGGACGCCGGCATTCGCCTGCGCTGGTCGGAGCTGTACCGGCAGCTGCGCGCCCCCGTCGCCGATATCACCCATCACGAGCTGGAACTGGTGGCGGTGGAGGAGGATGCGGCGGGGCGGCTGGTGCCCGTGCTGCAGGCGCCGGACGGGGCCCGGCTGCGGCCGCGGGGCTACGAGCTGCTGGTTGCCGGCGATGGCCGCTATTCGGCGCTGCGGCGGCTGACCGCGGGGGCGCCGCGGCCGGTCTTCCACGGCATTGCCATGACGCGGCTGCTGGTGCCGGAGGCGGCGGATTGCCCCTTCGAGGATTACGGCCAGTGGTTCAACGGCAATGCGCGGCTGCTGGCCTACCGGCTGCCGGGGGGCGCCGCCTATATCGCCGGCGGCTTCCCGCTGGCCTCGGCCGAGGCCGAGATCCCCCCCGAGGCGCGGACCGCCGCCTTCCAGCGCGCGCTCTACACGCCGGAGGACGGCCGGGCCTCCCCCGCCGTCGCCTGGATGTGCGAGCGGCTGGCCGCCGGCATCGGCGCCATCCACTGGGCGCGGCTGCAGGATGCGCCCCTGCTGCGCAGCGCGGCGGCGGGGCGCGTGCTGTTCCTCGGCGATGCGGCGCATGCGATGGTGCCGACGCTCGGCCAGGGCGCGACCCAGGCGATCGAGGATGGCGTCATCGCCGGTGCCGTGCTGCGGCGCGGTGGCCTGGCCGAGGATGTCGCCGCCTGGCGCGACACGCGGATCGAGTTCGTCCGCCGCTTCAGCCTGGAGGCGACGGATACCATGTTCCCCGGACAGGACGCGGTGGCCGGGTCCCTGGCCAAGGGCGGGCCGGAATTCCTGGCGAGGCTGCGGCGCCTCTACACCGACGTGCCGCCGCCCGAGGAATTCGCGCCGGTGCGGGTGTAGCGGTTGGCCGGGACCGGAATGCCCAGATTCTCGCGCAGCGTCCTGCCCTCATAGCCGGTGCGGTAGATGCCGCGCCGCTGGAGTTCCGGCACCACCAGCTCGACGAAATCCTCGAGCGGGCGCGGGAAGTGCGGGAACATCAGGTTGAAGCCGTCGCAGGCGCCCTCTTCCAGCCATTCCTGCATCCGGTCGGCGATCTGCGCCGGCGTGCCGACCTGGAGCTGGTGGCCGAGCGACGTGCCGAGATAACGCGCCACTTGTCGGATGGAGAGGCCCTCCTTCCGCGCCAGGTCGACGATGAGCTGCTGGCGCGCCTTGGCGGCGTTGGAGGGCGGCAATGGCGGCAGCGGGCCGTCCGGGTCGTAGGCGTAGATGTCGAGATCGCCGCAGAGCCGCGCCAGCAGGCGCATCGCCGCCTCGTCCGAGATCAGCGATTGCAGGACGGCGAGCTTGGCCTGGGCCTCCTCCTCCGTGCGGCCGACGATGGTCATCAGCCCGGGCAGGATCTTCACATCGTCCGGGTCCCGCGCGAAGCCGGTGGCGAGCGCGCGGACCTCATCGCGGAAGGCGCGGCCTTCCTCCAGCACGGTTTGGGCGGTGAAGACGAGGTCGGCGGTGCGGGCGGCGAGGCGCTTGCCGGCCTCCGATGAGCCCGCCTCGGAGATGACAGGCCGGCCTTGCGGCGTGCGCGGCAGGTTCAGCGGGCCGCGCACCTTGAAGTGGCGGCCCTCATGGTGCTGGAAGTGCAGCCTGTCGCCGTCGATATAGACGCCGCTCGCCTTGTCGCGCAGCAGGGCGCCGTCCTCCCAGCTATCCCAGAGCGCCGTCACGACATCCCAGAATTCCTCCGCCCGCTCGTAGCGCAGCGCGTGGTCCATATGCCGCTCGGCGCCGAAATTGCCGGCCTCGTCCTCGATCTGCGAGGTGACGAGGTTCCAGCCGGCGCGGCCGCCGCTGATATGGTCGATGGTGGCGAAGCGGCGGGCCAGGTCATAGGGCTGGGAGTAGGTGGTGGTCGCCGTGGAGATCAGGCCGATATGCGTCGTCACCGCCGCCAGTGCGGCGATGAGGCTCACCGGCTCCAGATAGACCTGGCGCGAGACGCGCGGGCGGATGGCGCCGGCGCCGTCGAGGTTGGCGCTGCCGTTCACCGCCGCCGTGTCCTGGAAGAAGACGGTGTCGATCAGCCCGCGCTCGGCGGTCCGCGCCATCCGTACGTACCAGGCGAAATCCATGTCGGTCTCGGGCACCGCATCCGGGTGCCGCCACCCGGCGGAATGGCTGCCCGGCGTGTAGAGGAAGGCGCCGAGCCGGAGCTGCCGTCGGCTCATGGCGCCGGCCGGATGGCGGTGGCCATGGTGAAGCCGTCGCCGCGCGCCGGCATGGTGAGGCCGCGGCGGATGCCCCAGGCCATCTTCACGAAGAAGACCGGCAGCAGCGCCTGCTGATCGACGGCAAAGCGCAGCGCCCGCTGCATGGCGCGCTCGCGTTCATCCGCATCGAAGATCTCCTCGGCGACTGTCAGCAGCCGGTCGAGCTCCGCATTCGAGTAGCGCGTGCGGTTCCAGCCGCCATGGCCGAGGCCCGGGTTGATGGTGCGAATGAGCGAGGTGATGCTCTCCGTGCCGATCCCGGTGGTGGAGCCGTACATCGAGAGATGCGCGCTCAGCTCCGGCTCGCCGGTCGGCGTCAGCGTCGTGCCGCGGCGGAAATAGATGGAGGTCGGCAGCGCATCCACGCTGGTCCTGATGCCGACCATGGTCAGCATCTGCCCGATCGCCTGGCAGACCCGCGCATCGCCGGCGAAGCGGTCATTGGTGCAGTGGATCGTCAGGGCGAAGCCCCCCGGGTAGCCGGCCTCGGCCAGCAGCCGGCGGGAAAGCGCCGGGTCATAGGCGGGTACCGGGATCGAGGGGTCATGGCCGAGGAAGCCTGGCGGCGAGACCTGGCCGGCCGAGCTCGCCCCGCCCTCCATGGCGCGCTCGGCCAGCGCGGTGCGGTTGATCGCATGCGTCATCGCCTGCCGTACCCGCTGGTCGCGCAGCGGGTTCTGCGGCAGGGGCTGGCCATCCGCGCCCGTGGCATTCGGGATGCGGGCGCTCATGCTGTCCATGTAGAGGTAGTGGGTGAAGATGCTGTCGGTGCTGACGAGCTGCGTGCGGTCGCTCTCGCGGATGCGCGGCTGCAGCCCTGCAGGGACGGTGTCGATCGCATCGACATCGCCGGCGAGCAGCGCGGCGACGCGGGCGCTGTCGTTGCTGATGACGCGGAAGGTGACGCGCGACCAGGGCTCCGGCGTGCCGCGCCAGGTGGCGCTGCGTTCCAGCACCACATCCTGCCCCGGCGTCCAGCGCACCCAGCGATAGGGGCCGGTGCCGATGCCGGCGCGACCGCCGTTGAAGTCCCCCTCCGCCGCATCGACCGAGGCGCGGGCCGAGACCATGCCGATCTGGGCGAGGAAATTCGGCTGCAGGGGCGTCGGCGCCTTCATGCGCAGGACCAGCCTGCGGGCGTCGCGTGCCTCGGCCTCGGCGATGTTGCGCACCGCATTGGCATAGGTGCGGGCACCGGTGATGCTCTGCGCGCGGCGGATGGAGAAGGCTGCATCCTCCGCGGTGAAGGGCGAGCCGTCATGGAAGCGGACATTCTCGCGCAGAGTGAATTCCCAGGTCAGCGGGTCGACCGGGCGCCAGGATTCCGCAAGGCCCGGGATGGGGCGGAGCTGCGGGTCGAGATCCACCAGCGTCTCGAAGACATGGATGCCGACATTGCGGTTCGGCGTATAGGTGAGGTGCGGGTCGGCGCTGTCGACCGCCGCCTTCATGGCGATGCGCAACTCCTGGGCACCGGCGGTGGCGGAGATCATCAGGGCAGCAAGGACCAGGGGGCGGAGCATGCAGGCTCTCCTCATGCGGCGGCGGCTTGGCTGCCATGCAAGGCCCATGCCGTCCGGGCACGGAAATTGCTTCCCTCCGGGACAACAGCATGGAGCCTTTCCGCATGTCCCAGTCCCCCCGGCAGATGCATCTCGGGGTCTTCGTCCTCGGCACCGGCAACCACATCGCCGGCTGGCGCTATCCGGGCGCGGCACAGAGCTTCGAGGATCTGGGCGTGGTGCAGGAGATCGGCCGCATCGCGGAACGGGGGAAGTTCGACCTCATCTTCCTCGGTGACAACCTGGCCAGCGAGCCGGGCATGCACCCCTCCTTCGCCGCGCGGTTCGAGCCGCTGACCATGCTGGCGGCGCTGGCGGCGACCACCACCCATGTCGGGCTCGGCGCCACCGCCTCCACCACCTACAACGAGCCCTACAACGTCGCCCGCACCTTCGCCTCGCTCGACCATCTCAGCGGCGGCCGCGCGGCCTGGAATGCGGTGACCAGCTCCGGCGAGAAGGCCGCCGATAATTTCGGCCGCATCCACCCGGAGCATGACGCGCGCTACGAGGTCGCCGAGGAATTCGTCGATGTGGTGCGCGGGCTGTGGGACTGCTGGGACGATGGCGCGATCATCCGTGACCATGCGACGGGGCGCTACATCGACCCGGCCAAGGTGAAGCCGCTCGACCATGAGGGCCGGTTCTTCCGGGTCAAGGGCCCGCTGCCGACCAGCCGCACGCCGCAGGGCCAGCCGATCATCCTCCAGGCCGGCTCCTCCGAGCCCGGCCTGGCGCTGGCGGCCCGCACCGCGGATGTGGTCTTCGCCGTGGTGCAGGACCTGGAGGAGGCGAAGGCAGGCTACACGGCCCTGAAATCGCGCATGCCGGCCTTCGGACGGGACCCGGACACGCTCGCGGTGCTGCCGGGCGTGATGCCGGTCGTGGGCCGGACCGAGGCGGAGGCGCGGGAGCGGCTGAACACGCTGCAGAGCTTCGTCAACACCGACAACGCGCTCTCGATGCTGTCCTCGCGCCTCGGCGTCGATGTCTCGGGCTTCCCCCTCGATGCGCTGGTGCCGGAGCTGCCGCTGCCCGACAGCTCGCATGGCTTCGCCCGCGTCATGCTGGCCAAGGCGCTGCGCGAGCGGATGACCTGGCGGGACCTGTTCAACCTGACCGGGGCGGCGCGCGGCCACTGGGTGATCTGTGGCGCGCCGGAGAGCATCGCCGACACCCTGCAGGAATGGTTCGAGGCCGGGGCCTGCGACGGCTTCAACATCCTGCCGCCCTATTTCCCGGGCGGCTTCGACGACTTCGTCGACCTCGTCGTGCCGGTCCTGCAGGAGCGCGGCCTGTTCCGGCGGGAGTATTCCGGCACCACGCTGCGCGAGCATCTGGGCCTCGACCGCCCGCGGAGCCGCCTTTTCCATCCTTGAGCGCGGCCCGCTTCCGGTCCAGCCTGCCTGAAACGGGGAGGCTGGCGATGAAGATCGGCGCGGCGATGTTCTTCACCGATTATTCGATGGCACCCGGCGAGCTGGCCCGGGCGCTGGAGGAGCGGGGGTTCGAGAGCCTCTGGGCGCCGGAGCATTCCCATATCCCGCTGGCCCGGGCGACGCCCTGGCCCGGCGGCGGCGAGCTGCCGAAGATGTATTACGACGTCATGGACCCCTTCGTGACGCTCACCGCGGCGGCGATGGCGACGACGCGGCTGAAGGTCGGCACCGGCATCTGCCTCGTGGTGCAGCGGGACCCGATCCAGACGGCGAAATCCGTCGCATCGCTCGACCGCATCTCTGGCGGGCGCTTCCTCTTCGGCGTCGGCAATGGCTGGAACCGGGAGGAGATCGAGAACCACGGCACCGCCTTCGGGACGCGGCACAAGCTGGCGCGCGAGCGGATCGAGGCGATGCAGGCGATCTGGACCCGGTCGAAGCCGGAATACCATGGGGAATTCGTCAATTTCGGCCCGATGATGACCTGGCCGAAGCCGGTGCAGCAGCCGCATCCGCCGGTCATCGTCGGTGGCGCCTTCCCCTGGGGGGCAAGGCGGGCGATCCGCTACGGCAATGGCTGGATGCCGCATCGCGTGCGCGAGCACTATGCCGATGTCGCGGCGCTCGTCCCGCAATTCCGCGAGATGGTGACGGCGGCCGGACGCAAGCCGGAGGAGGTGCCCATCACCATCTGGGGCGCGACGGAGGACCGCGAGGCGCTGCTGGCCGACCGCGACCTCGGCATCGACCGGGTCGTGGTCAGCCTCGAGCCGGCCAAGGCCGAGGTGATCCTGCCGCAGCTGGACCGCTGGGCGGAGCTGGCGCGGCTGGTCGCCTGACCGGAGGCGGCAGCCCCCAGTCAGGCGAGCTTGGCGTCAGGCGATGACGCGGCCCTCGTTGATGCCGAATTCGAGGTAGTGCTCCAGGGGGTTGATCCCCGCCGCCGCGACATCGGGATTGGCCAGCAGATAGGATGCTGTGTCGAAAGCCGGGCCCGGATCCCGTCCCTCGTTCCAGCCGAACAGCAGGTAGTGCACCAGCGGGTTGATGCCCGCCGCGGCGACATCGGGATTCTCGCGCAGATAAACCCCGGTATCGAAGAAGGCATCGGGGGCACGGCCCTCGCGCCAGCCATGGGTTTCGAAATGCGCCAGCGGGTTCACGCCGGCGGCGGCGACGTCGCGGTTGTTCTGCAGGTAGAAGCCCGTGTCGAAGACGGCGGAGGCGTCGCGCCCCTCGCGCCAGCCATGGGTGTCGAAATGCTGCTTCGCGTCGATGCCGGCGGCCGCGACATCGGCGTTGCGCTGCAGGTAGAAGTCGCGGTCGAACAGACCTTCATTGCCGCTGCCGGGCAGGCGGAAGGCGATGTTGCCGAGCTCCCTGATATAGTTCGAGATCGCGTGCTGCGCCGGGTCGGCCTGGAGGAGGCCGGTGACGCTGGAGATCGGGCCTGTGCCGCCGGCCTTGCCGGGGAGGTTCACCGTGCCGCCGGCATTCTCGTAATTGGCGCTGAAGGTGGGGATGGCGTCGAGCGCATCATCCACGGTCAGGCCGGGGAAGACCCTGGCGGCCAGCTCGGCGGCCGGGCGCTCCAGCAGGAGGTTGCCGTCGATCGTGTTGCCGACCGCCTCCCGGTTCTCGCCGAGGAAGACTGCCGGATCATCCACCACCACATAGTTGGTGATCCGCGCGTCATTCGCATCCGGCACCAGGGCACCCGGCGAGCCGAAAGTGTCGCTGACATAGTGGACGGTGGTGGCGCCCGCCGGATGGTTCGCCATGAAGATCTGCGCCAGCGAGCCACCGAGGCTGTGCCCGGTGACCGCCACCTGCTGGTAGGCGCCGCTGGCGGCGAGCCTGTCCACGGCCGCGACCAACTCAGCGAATTTGGGATAGTCGGTGGCGGGGTCCCGCAACACGTTGTTCGAGTCGGTGCGGTCATCGGCGCCTCGAAAGGCGAGCACGATGGTGTTCAGCCCGCCCAGCACCCCGGTGCCGACCAGGGCGGCCGCATTGTCCTGCCGGTAGACGCCATTGGCGAAGCTCTCGCCCGGGGCATCGACCACCACGCCGAGCGCCGCGGGCGTCAAAGGCGTGAAGCCGCCCGGCAAGGCCGAAGGCGTATTCTCGAAGGCCGTGCTGGCAAATTGCGCCAGCGTGTAATCCCTCACCGTGGGCATGGCCGCGTCTCCCTGGGCTGGTTCCGTCTTGCCGCCGCTTAACGCGGCAACAACCCAAGGGATGCACCGGTTGCCGAATGAAACATGGCGGGAAGGTTGCCGACCCGGTGAACCGGGTTCAGAGCACCGCCTCGGCCGCGACCCGCAGGGCCTCGATCGTGGCACCGGTCAGGACCACGGTGCCGACCTTGCCCTCCTTCGCCACTGCCTTCCAGTCCTGCAACCGGCCGCGGATGCGGTCGGCAGGGCCGACCAGCGCGATCTCGTCCACCAGCTTGTCCGGCACCGCCGCGGCGGCCTCGGCCTTGCGGCCGTCGAGGAAGGCATCCTGGATCTTCACCGCCGCATCGGGGTAGCCGAGGCGCTTGCAGTAGTCGTTGTAGAAATTCTTCCCCCTGGCGCCCATGCCGCCGATGTAGAGGGCGAGTTCCGGCTTCACCGCGTCGCGGCAGGCCTGGAGGTCATCGCCGAGGCGGATCTTGGTATAGGGCGCGATGTCGTATCCGGCCAATGTGCGGCCTGCTTTCGCCATGCCCTCCAGCGTCGGCCCGACCACCGCATCGGCCCCCTCGGGCGACATGAAGATCGGCAGGTTGCCATCGGCGATCTCGCCCGAGAGGCGCATGCCGCCGGGCGTGATGGAGGCGGTGTAGATCGGCAGCGCCGGATCCCCATGGATGATGCTGCGCAAGGGCTTGCCGAGGCCGGTCGCGCCGGGACCCTTGTAGGGGATCTGGTAATGCTCGCCCTCATGCTCGAGGGGCTTCTCGCGGGCCAGGATGGCGCGGATGATCTCCACATATTCCCGCGTGCGGCCGAGCGGCTTGCCATTGGGCTGGCCATGCCACCCCTCCACCACCTGCGGGCCCGAGGGACCGATGCCGCAGAGGAAGCGGTTGCCCGACAGCGCCTGGAGCGTCATCGCCGTCATCGCCGCGCAGGTCGGCGTGCGGGCGGGCATCTGCATGATGCCGGTGCCGGCCTTGATGCGCGTGGTGCGGGCCAGCACCCAGGCGATCGGGGTCACCGCATCCGTGCCGTAGGATTCGCCGCACCAGATGGCGTCGAAGCCGAGCCGCTCCGCCTCCAGCACGAGATCCATCTCCAGCTGCGGCCTGGCGCCGCGGATCATGCCGATGGTGATGCCGAGTTTCATCGCGGGTCAGGCCTTGGACAGGATGGTGTCGCGGAAGGCGCGCATGGCGTCCAGCGCCCCTTCCGCCGTCTCGCCAGGGAAGGTGAAGTCGATGGCAGCGACGCCGAGCGCACGCAAGGCGCGGAGGTCGGCGGCGATCTCCCCGGGCTGGCCGGAGAACAGGCGGCGCTCGCCGTCGCCCGCCCTGGCTGGCACCTCGGCGCCGAATTTCTGCACGCGATAGGCGAGCGCGATAGCGGCCGGGTCCCGCCCGGCGGCGCGGGTGAGGCCGTGCAGCTTCTCGATGGCGGCCCGGTAGCGGGGCAGGCTGTCGAGCGGATGCGACGGGTTGGTGCCGATCGGGTACCAGCCATCGCCGAGCCGTGCGGTGCGGCGCAGCGCCGGGCCGCTCTCGCCGCCGACCCAGATCGGCAAGGGGTCCTGCACCGGCTTCGGGGCGAAGCCGATCTCCGCGAAACGGACGAACTCGCCCTCGAAGCGGGGCTCCTCCTGCGTCCACAAGGCACGGGCGGCCAGGATGTACTCGTCCGTCACCCTGCCGCGAGCGGCGAAATCCGGCGCCTGCAGCGCTTCGAATTCCTCGCGCAGCCAGCCGGCGCCGATGCCGAGGGTGAGGCGGCCGCCGGAGAGCACGTCGATGGTCGAGACGATCTTCGCGGTAAGCAGCGCCGGCCGGTGTGGCACCACCATGACCGAGGTGACGAGGCGCAGGCGCTCGGTCCGCGCGGCAACGAACATCACCTGGGTGAGTTGTTCATGCCTCTCGCCACGGCTGCTGGCGGGGAATTCGCCGGTATCGGTATAGGGGTATTTCGCCTGGATATCCTTCGGGATGACGACATGGTCGCTGAAGGTGGCGTAATGGAAGCCGAGCGCCTCGGCGCCCTGGGCCAGCTGCGTCAAGGCCTCGGGGGTGGCCAGCGGGCCGCCGCTCGGCGCGTTGAAGCCGATCTGCATGCTTCCGTCTCCTCCTGCCAGCGCATTGCGTCCCGCCGGGCTCTGCCACAGGATGCGGCCACCCCGGGTGACGGGCAAGGGTGACGGGATGAATGCGCTACTGAACCGGCCGCTCGCGGAGCTCATGGCGGAGGCGGCAGCGCTGCGCGATGCCGGGCATGGCCGCGCCTTTTCCTATTCGCGGAAGGTCTTCATTCCGCTGACGAAGCTGTGCCGCGACGTGTGCCACTACTGCACCTTCGCCGAGAAGCCCCGCGCCGGGCAGAACCCCTATCTGACGCCGGAGGAGGTGCTGGCGATCGCCCGCGCCGGCGCCGCCGCGGGCTGCACCGAGGCGCTGTTCACCCTGGGCGACAAGCCGGAGCTGCGCTGGCACGCCGCGCGGGAGGCGCTGGCGGCGCTCGGCCATGCCAGCACCATCGACTACCTCGTCGCCATGTGCGCCCTGGTGCTGAAGGAGACCGGGCTGCTGCCGCATGCCAATCCTGGCGTGATGACGCGGGACGAGGTCGCCGCGCTGCGCGAGGTGACGGCGAGCCAGGGCATCATGCTGGAGAGCACCAGCACGCGGCTCTGCGCGCCCGGCGGCGTGCATCACGGCAGCCCGGACAAGGACCCGGCGGCGCGGCTGGAGGTGCTGCGCCTGGCCGGCGAGCTGCGCGTGCCCTTCACCACCGGCATCCTGATCGGCATCGGCGAGACGCGGGCGGAGCGGCTGGAGGCGTTGCAGGCCATCGCCGCATCGCATGCCGAGCACGGGCATATCCAGGAAGTCATCATCCAGAATTTCCGCGCGAAGCCGGGCACCAGGCTCGCCGGAGCGGAGGAGCCGGATCTCGAGGACCTGCTCTGGACCATCGCCGCGGCGCGCATCCTGCTCGGGCCGGCGATGAACATCCAGGCGCCGCCGAACCTGTCGCCCGGCGTCTATCAGCGGCTGGTCGCGGCGGGGCTGAACGATTGGGGCGGCGTCTCGCCGGTGACGATCGACCATGTGAACCCCGAGGCGCCCTGGCCCGGGATCGAGATCCTGGCGGCCCGCACCGCGGAGGCGGGCAAGGTGCTGGTGCAGCGGCTGCCGGCCTACCCGGCCTATGTGCGGGCGGCCGAGACCTGGATCGCGCCCGTCGTCGCGCCGCGGCTGCGGCAGGCGAGCGATGCCGAGGGCTGGGCACGCGAGGATCGCTGGTCGCCGGGCGAGGTGACGCCACCGCGCCTGCCCTCGCCACGGCTGGCGGCGGCCGATGGCACGGTTGCGCGCATCGTCTCGCGCGCGACGGCGGGTGAGCGGCTGGATGCTCCCGAGATCATGCAGCTCTTCGCCGCGCGCGATGCGGATTTCGCCCATGTCACCGCGGCGGCGGATGCGCTGCGCGCGGCCGTCTCCGGTGGGACGGTGCGCTATGTCGTCAACCGCAACATCAACTACACCAATATCTGCACCTATCGCTGCCACTTCTGCGCCTTCAGCAAGGGCCGCACCCATGAGGCGTTGCGCGGACCGGCCTATGACCTCGACCATGGCGAGATCGTCCGCCGTGCGGTCGAGGCCTGGGACCGTGGCGCGACCGAGGTCTGCCTCCAGGGCGGCATCCATCCCGACTACACGGGCGCGACCTATGAGGGCATCTGCGGGGCGATCCGCGCCGTGCTGCCGGAGATGCACATCCACGCCTTCTCGCCGCTCGAGGTGACGCAGGGGGCGGCGACGCTCGGCCTCTCGCTGACGGAATACCTGACGCGGCTGAAGGCAGCGGGGCTCGGCACGCTGCCGGGGACGGCGGCGGAGATCCTCGACGACGAGATCCGTGCCATCATCTGCCCGGACAAGGTGAACACCGCCGAATGGCTGGCGGTGGCGCGGGCGGCGCACGGCCTCGGCCTGCGGACCACGGCGACGATCATGTTCGGCCATGTCGAGACATCGTTGAACTGGGCGCGCCACCTGCTGGCGCTGCGCGACCTGCAGGCGGAGACGGGTGGCTTCACCGAATTCGTCCCCCTGCCCTTCGTCGCCATGGAGGCGCCGATGTTCCTCAAGGGCCAGGCGCGGCGCGGGCCGACCTTCCGCGAGGCGGTGCTGATGCATGGCGTGGCGCGGCTGGTGCTGCATCCGCTGATCCCGAACATCCAGACGAGCTGGGTGAAGATGGGGCCGGCCGGGGCGGCGCTGGCGCTGCAGGCCGGGGCGAATGACCTTGGCGGGACGCTGATGAACGAAAGCATCAGCCGCGCGGCCGGCACGCAGCATGGCCAGGAATTTCCGCCCGAAGCCATGGAGGCGCTGATCCGCTCCATCGGGCGCCAGCCGGAGCAGCGGACGACCCTCTACGGGCCAGTGCCGGAAAGCCGGCGGCAGGCCGCCTTCGAGGCCGCCGAGCTGTCACCGGTGGTGCAGACGGCGCCGCGCAAGCGGGAGGCGGTGCGGGGCTGAGGCTGGCGGATCGCCTTTTCGCCGCTCCTGCGTTATGGCTCCGGCCGACCGAGGGGGCGCCGCCGAGACCCCCCATCCCTTGCCGGAGAGATCCATGCCGAACCGCCGCATCCTGCTGAAGGCTGCCGCCCTTTCCCTACCCGCCATCTCCGCCCGGGCGCAGTCCGGCGGCTTCCCTGACCGGTCGCTGCGCATCGTCGTGCCCTTCGCCCCGGGTGGCGCGGTGGACCTGACGGGGCGCCTGCTGGCGGAGCAGCTGCAGCCGGTGCTGAAGCAGAATGTCGTGGTCGACAACCGTGGCGGGGCTGGCGGCAATCTCGGCGCCGATGTCGTCGCCAAGGCGGAGAAGGACGGCTATTCGCTGCTGCTCGGCTCGGCGAACATCCTCTGCGCCAATAAATTCCTCTTCCGCAAGTCGATGCCGCTCGACCCGATGCGCGACCTGGCGCCGGTGACGCGGGTGACGACCGGCACGGTGGTGCTGATCGTCAACGGGAAAAGCCCCTACAAGACCTTCCAGGAACTGATGGCGGCGGCGAAGAAGGACCCGGGCAAGCTCACCATGGGCTCGTCCGGGACCGGGACCGTGAGCCACCTGACCATTGAATCGGTGAAGCGCGCGGCCGGCGTCGACATCACCCATGTGCCCTATCGCGGCGGCGGGCCTGCCTTCCAGGACCTGCTGGCGGGCAACATCGACCTGATGTTCGACGTGATCCCGGCGGCGATCGCCAATATCCGCGAGGGCGCCTTCCGCCCGCTGGCCGTCGGCAGTGCCGAGCGCATCACCTATGTGCCGGAGCTGCGCGAGGTGCCGGCGATGAAGGAGTTGCTGCCGAACGCCAATATCGACATGCAGAGCTGGTACGCCATCAACGCCCCGGCCGGCACGCCGGCAGACCGCATCGCCACCCTGCACCGTGCCCTCACCCAGGTGGTGCGCTCGGATGCCTTCCGCCAGAAGATGGAGCCGATCGGCTTCACCCCCATCGCCGATGAGTCGCCCGAGGCCTATGGCGCCTATATGCGCGCGCAGGAGAAGGTGTGGCAGGGGCTGGTCGAGGCCTCCGGCGCGACCATGGAATAGCGCAGCGGCGCCCGGCCTTCCGGTGGCCGGGCGCCCCTTACCTGGCAGCCCGGCGAATGTTGGCGCCGGTCTCGGCCATGGCCGCCACCTCTGCACCCTGCTCCTGAAAGCAGGGCGCCCCCCAGGACTTACCGATCAGGTCACGCCCTGAGGCCACCGGCCCGGGGTGCAGGCAGCGCATGACTGCGCACATCGCGCAGTGGTGAGCTTGACTTGCGCAGACACGGCGCGCATCTCCGCCCGGTTCTCACGCGAAACAGGCGCTTCCTCGCCGCGTTTTGCGCATTTCGCGCAGGTTCCTGGAGTTCCGATGCAGATCCCGATCAAGCGTGCCATCGAGCGCGTCCCCGGCGGCATGATGGTGGTGCCCCTCGCCCTCGGCGCGCTCCTGGCCACCTTCGCCCCCGGCACGCCGAAATTCTTTGGCTCCTTCACCGGTGCCCTGTTCAGCGGCGCGCTGACCATCCTCGCCGTCTTCTATGTCTGCATGGGCGCCAGCATCGACATCCGCGCCACGCCCTACATCCTGAAGAAGGGCGGCACGCTCTTTGGGGTGAAGATCGCCGTTGCCGTCATCCTCGGCGTGGTCTTCGGCCAGTGGCTCGGCGAGGCACCGATCGGCGCCGGACTTTTCGCAGGGCTCTCCACCCTCGCCGTGGTGGCGGCGATGAACGACACCAATGGCGGCCTCTACATGGCGCTGATGGGCCAGTACGGCGAGCCGCGCGACGTCGGCGCCTACTCCATCATGTCGCTGGAATCCGGGCCCTTCCTGACGATGGTGACGCTCGGCGTCGCCGGCCTCTCGGCCTTTCCCTGGCCGACGCTGGTCGGCTCCATCCTGCCGCTGCTCTTCGGCATGCTGCTCGGCAATCTCGACCGCGAGATGCGCGCCTTCCTCGCCCGCGCGGTGCCGGTGATGATCCCCTTCTTCGCCTTCGCCCTCGGCAGCGGGCTCGACCTGGCGAAGGTCTGGCAGGCGGGACTGCTGGGCCTCGGCCTCGGAGTCGCCGTGGTGGTGCTGACCGGCATCCCGCTCTTCCTCGCCGACCGCGCGACGGGCGGCACGGGCGTGGCGGGCGTCGCCGCCGCGTCCACCGCGGGCAATGCCGCGGCGGTGCCGGCGATCGTCGCGGCCGCCAACCCGGCCTATGCCGAGGCGGCGACGCATGCGACCATCCTGGTCGCCGCCGCCGTCATCGTCACCACCGTGCTGGTGCCACTGCTGACGGCCTGGACGGCGAAGGCGGTGGGCGTGCAGCCGGCCACCGAGCCGGCCGCAGCCCCCGGCCCGGCGGAGTAGCTCATCATGGCCCCTCGCTGGTTGATCCTGGCGGATGACCTGACCGGCGCGGCCGATTGCGCCATCGCCTTCGCCCGCCATGGCCAGCCGGCCGTGGTCGGGTGGGGCGAGGCGCCCGTCCCGGCGGCGGGAGCCGAGGTCTTCGCCATCGATGCCGACAGCCGGCGTCTGAGCCCGGCGCAGGCCGCCGCCCGCCACCGCGCCCTGCTGGAGGCCCGGCTGCGGCCCGGGATGCGGCTGGTGAAGAAGATCGACAGCACGCTCCGCGGCCAGCCGGCGGCGGAGCTGCGGGCCACCATCGAGGCGCTGCGGGCGCGCGGTGCCGGCGCCATGGCGCTGGTCGCCCCAGCCTTCCCGGCGACCGGCCGCACCACCGAGGGCGGCCGCATCCATCTCCAGGGCGTGCCGCTGGAGGCGACGCCGCTCTGGGCGCGCGACCACAGCTACCCCAGCGCCGATCTCGTCGCAGTGCTGGAGGCCGAGGGGCTCAAGGCCCGGCTGCTGCCGCTGGACGCGGTGCGCGGCGCGGCGGCGGAGGGCATCGCCGCGGCGCTGGCCGAGGGGCTGGATGCCCTGGTCTGCGACGCCACGCGGCCGGAGGATCTCGACGCCATCGCCCGGGCCAGCCTGCCCTTCGGCGACCGGGTGTTCTGGACCGGCTCGGGCGGCATCGCCGTGGCGCTGGCCACGGCCGAGGGTGGCGCCGGGGCAGCAGCGCCGCCTTCCCTGCCCCGCGCCGGGGCCGGCGGCATGCTCGTCGTGGTCGGCAGCGTGGCGGAGGCCTCCCGCGCCGCCGCCGCGCGGCTGGTCGAGGCCGGTGCCGTGCGCCCCTTCAGCCTGCCGCCGAGTCTGCTGCTCGATGCAGCGGCCGCGGAGCGAGCGGGCACGGCCATCGCCGCCGCCCTCGCCGCCGGGGAGGATGTGCTGGTCGATATCGGCGCCGAGGGCGAGGCCGACCTCTCGCGCGGCGCGTTGCTGGCCGGGCGCCTCGCCGCCGTGCTGGCGCCGGCCGCGCCGCATGTCGCCGGCCTCTTCGCCACCGGCGGCGAGACGGCCTGCGCCCTGCTCGGCCGCTTCGGCGTCACCGGCATCCGCCTGCTCGACGAGATGGAGCCGGGCGTGCCGCTCGGCGTCACCCTTGGTGCCCATGCCATCCCCGTCATGACCAAGGCCGGTGCCTTCGGCACGGCCGAGACCATCGCCCGCAGCCTCGCCCGGCTGCGCACCCTGCTTGCACGAGGACCCGCCATGACCCCCGATCAGGACCTTGGCCAGGACAACCGGCCCATCGTCGCCATCACCATGGGCGATGCCTCCGGCATCGGTCCCGAGATCATCATGAAGGCGCTGGCGCGTGAGGATGTCTATGGGATCTGCCGCCCGCTGGTGATCGGCGATGCCGGGCGTCTGCGCGAGGCGGGCGTGATCACCGGCGGCGGACTCTCGGTCGCGGCCCTCGCCGAGCCCTCCGCCGCCCGCTACCAGCGTGGCACGGTCGACTGCATCGATCTCGGCCTGATCCCGCCCGGACACCCCTTCGGCACGCTCTCCCCCGTCTCCGGCGAGGGCGCCTATCGCTACATCGAGCGCGCCACGCGCCTGGTCGAGGCGGGCGAGGCGGATGCGATCTGCACCGCGCCGCTGTCGAAGGAGGCGCTGCATGCCGCCGGGCATAAGTACCCCGGCCATACCGAGCTGCTGGCGCATCTCACCGGCACGCCCGAGGTCTCGATGATGCTGGTGGCTCCGAAGCTGCGCGTCATCCACGTCACCACCCATATCGGCCTGATGGACGCCATCCGGCGGATCGAGCCCGGACTGGTCGAGCGGACGATCGCGCGCGGCCATGCCACGCTGGTGAAGTCCGGCATCGCCGAGCCACGCATCGGCGTCTGCGGCATCAACCCGCATGCCGGCGAGAACGGCCTCTTCGGCCAGGGCGAGGAGGAGGAGAAGATCATCCCCGCCGTGCAGGCCTGCCGCGCCAAGGGCTGGAAGGTCGACGGGCCGCTGCCGGCGGATACGCTGTTCTTCCGCGCCGCCCGCGGCGATTTCGACCTTGTCGTCGCCATGTATCACGACCAGGGCCATGGGCCGGTGAAGGTGATGGGGCTGGAGGCCGGGGTGAACATCACGGTCGGCCTGCCGGTGATCCGCACCTCGGTCGACCATGGCACGGCCTTCGACATCGCCGGCCGCGGGATCGCCGATGAGGGCAGCCTGGTCGAGGCGCTGCGCCAGGCGGTGGACCTCGCGCCGCGCCGGCTCCGCCCCGCGGCCTGACCAGGGCATGCGGCGAAGCGGCACGCGGCGGGAGGCGATCCTCGCCGCCATCGCGGCCGGCGAGGCGGATGTGGATGGGCTGGCGGCGCGCTTCGGCGTCTCCCCCTCCACCATCCGGCGCGACCTGCAGCGCCTCTCGGCGGAGCGCGCCATTGCCCGCACCTATGGCGGCGCCATGCTCGCCCCGATGGCCGAGGAGCAGAGCCTCGGCGCGCGGGAGGGGATGAATCGCGGCGCCAAGGCGGCGATCGCGGCGGCGGCGCTCGATCTGGTGCCGGAGGGCGAGACGCTGATCCTCGATGGCGGCTCGACCATCGCCGCCTTCGGCCGGCTGCTGCGCGGGCGGCGCCACCGCATCATCACCAACAACCTGCCCCTGATCGCCCTGCTGGCGGACCAGCCGGGGATCGAGCTGGTGGTGCTCGGCGGCGCCGTGCGGCCGATCAGCATGAGCACCAGCGGGCCGCTCGCCGAGGCGGCGCTGCGCTGCCTGACGGCGGACCGGCTGCTGACCAGCGCCGATGGGCTGATGCCCGGCCTCGGCCTCTGCGAGGCGACGCTGGAGCAGGTCTCGCTGAAGTCGCTGATGATGCAGCGTGCCGCGGCGGTGACGGTGCTGGCGGATGCCTCGAAGCTCGGCCGCGCCGGCCAGCCCTGCTGGGCGCCCCTGCCGGCGCGCTGGACACTGGTGACCGACGCGCCGGAGCGGGCGAGCGAGGCTTTCGGTGCCGAAGGCGCCGAGGTGGTCCGGGCTCCAGGCGCCGGCTGAGGCGGCCGCGGCTCAGGCCAGGCCGTTCTCGCGCAGGAAGGCCAGCGTCCGCGTGCCCTCGGCTTGCGGCAGGCGGGCGAAGCTGGCGAGGTCGGCAGGGTGGTCGATATCCATCCCGATCCCCGGTTGCGGCACGATGCGTGGCGCGATCCCCACGGCGCGGGCCGCGGCAAGATGCGGGAAGTAGCTGTCCTCCCCGAAGCGGAGCGGCACGGCGAGCGGCGGTGACAGGACCACGGCGTTGGAGCCGAGCTCGTCATGCGCCGGGGCGATGGTGAAGGCCGGTGCCGCCCCATGCGCCGCGAGCACCGCCTCGATCTCGGCGGACGTCACGGCGGGGATGTCGCCCGGCAGGGTGATGATGCCGGCCGCCCCCTCCGCCGCCAGCACGCGCGCGGCGGCGGTAACGCTGCCGGTATGGCCGTCGCGCGCGCCCTCGGTCAGCACGCGGGCGCCGCTGCGCCCGGCCAATGCGGTGGCCCATGGGTCGAGCGTCACCAGCGCGACGCCGGCCAGGCCGCGCGCCGCCAGCAGTGCCGCCAGCACCTCGCCGATCATCACCCGCATCAGGGCCACGCGCTGCACCGGGCTGAGCGCGGGGGAGAGGCGTTGCTTGGCGCCCTCCAGCTCCTTCACCGGCAGGACCGCCCAGATCATGCGGCGGCCAGCACGGCGCGGGCGAGCGCCACCTTGTCCTCCAGGCTGCGCATCAGCGTCGGGGCGTGGATGACCTGGGCGGCGATGCCTGTCGCGTCATCCCCAGGCTCCATGACGTAATGCGTCAGCAGCCCGGCATAGCGGGCGGCCGCGGCGGCGGCGCTCGGCGCAATGCCGGCCTGCCCGAACATGCGCGCGGTCGGGCCCTTCACTGCCTGGCCGGCGATGATCGGCGAGACGGCGATGACCGGCGCCTCGCAGCCGGCGATGGCGGCGCGGAGGCCGGGGACGGCCAGGATCGGCTCGATGCTGATGAAGGGGTTGGAGGGGCAGATCACCACGGCGCGCGGGCGGGCGCGGAGCGCGGCGAGCAGCCCGGGCTGCGGCCGTGCCTCGGCGGCGCCGGCGAATTCGATGGCGTGCACCGGCGGGCGCGTCTGGTCGCGGACGAACCAGTGCTGGAAGTCGATCCAGCCATCATCGCTACGGATGCGGGTCCGCACCGGGTCGTCGCTCATCGGCAGGATGCGCGGCCGCGCGCCGAGGCGGCGGGCGATGTCGGTGGTGACGGTGCTGAGGCTCTCGCCGGCCCGCAGGCGGCGCGTGCGCTCGACATGCAAGGCGAGGTCGCGGTCGCCGAGGCGGAACCAGGTCTCGCCGCCGATGCCGGCCAGCGTCTCCATGAAGGACCAGGTCTCGTCGCGGCGGCCCCAGCCAAGCTCCTGGTTGTCGAGGCCGGCCAGCGCATAGGTCAGCGTGTCGATGTCGGGCGAGATGGCGAGGCCGAGATGCTCGAAATCGTCACCGGTATTGGCGACGATCAGCAGTTCCTCCGGCGGGAGGAGATGGCTGAGGCCGAGCGCGAGCTTGGCGCCGCCGATGCCGCCCGAGAGCGCGACGATCATCGGAACAGGTCCTCCGCCTCGGGCCGCAGGAGTTCGGCGGCGGGGTTCGGCGGCGCGTCCCATGCGAGGCCGCGCACCAGCACCGCGGGCTGCGCCTCGGCGCCCTGGCCTTGCAGCAGGGAGGCAGCGGCGGCGATCTCGTCGGCGAAGCCGCTGATGCTCACCTGCAGGCTGCGGCCGAAGAGGTCCGGCCGGCCGCGCAGGTCCCAGAGCGCCGGCAGGCCGGCGGCGCCGATCGCAACGCCCACGGTCCCCCGCCGCCAGGCACGGCCGAAGCTGTCGGTGATGATGACCGGGCAGCCGAGCCGGGCCGAGAGCCCGGCGGCGGTGCAGTCCGGGTCGCGCGGCAGCAGCAGGGCGTGGCCTTCCTGGCCGAGATTGGACTGGTCGATGCCGGCATTCGCCATGACGAAGCCGAGCCGGTGCTGCACGATCAGCAGCCCGGGCCGCGCGCGGACGACGCGCTGGCTCTCCGACAGCACCAGCTCGACGAAGCGCGGGTCCTTCTGCACCCGCTCCGCCAGCGCCCGCGCCTCGGCCGAGGGGGTGACGGAGGCGAGCGCCACGCTGCGGCCTTCGGCCTTGCTGACGATCTTCTGCGCCAGCACCAGCACGTCATCCGGTTGCAGCACGAGATTGGCGCGGCCGAGGCCGGCCTCGATCAGCGATGCGAGGTCATCGCCGGCCTGCACCATCGGCAGGCCGGGCAACGCATGCAATTCCAGCCGCTGCACGGTTCAGCCGAAGCGGCGGCGGAGCAGCGGGAGCACCTGGTCGCCATAGAGCTTCAGGAACCGCGCCTGGTCCGGCCCTGGCGCATGGAAGACAAGGTGGTTGAAGCCGAGCGCGACATACTGGCCGATGCGCTCGACATGCTCCTCGGCGTCATTGGAGACGATCCAGCGGCTGGCGGCGCGCTCCAGCGGCAGGGCGTCGGCCAGGCGCTCCATCTCCGCCGGGTCTTCGACCGACATCTTCTCCTCTGGCGAGAGGGCGAGCGCGGCCCAGTGGCGGGTATCCTCCAGCGCGCGCTGCCTGTCGGTGTCGAAGGAGACCTTCACCTCGATCATGCGGTCGTAATCGGGCTTCGGCGTGCCAGCGGCCTCCAGCCCGGCGGCGAGGTTGGGCAGCAGCGTCTCGGTATAGAGCTCCTGCTTCTTGCCTGACGTGCAGATGAAGCCGTCGCCAGCGCGGCCGGCATATTTGGCGACCAGCGCCCCGGCGGCGGCGACATAGATCGGCACCATGGTATCGGGCCGGTCGTAGATGGTCGCCTTGTCGGTGCGGTAGTACTGGCCCTCGAAGGTCACGCGCTCCTCCGACCAGAGCTTGCGCATCAGCTGCACCGCCTCGCGCATGCGGGCGAAGCGTTCCTTGAATTCCGGCCAGGCGGCACCGGTGGAGGGCACCTCGTTCAGCCCCTCCCCCGTGCCGATACCGAGAATGACGCGGCCGGGGAACATGGAGCCGAGCGTGCCGAAGGCCTGCGCCACGATGGAGGGGTGGTAGCGGAAGGTCGGCGTCAGCACGCTCGTCCCCATCACCAGCCGCTGCGTCCGCGCGCCGAGGGCGCCGAGCCAGACGAGCGAGTTCGGCGCATGGCCGTCGGTATGCTTCCAGGGCTGGAAGTGGTCCGAGATGAAGCAGGAGTCGAAGCCGACCTCCTCGGCGAGGATGCCGAATTCGAGCAGCCGGGCGGGGGCGAATTGTTCCGCTGAGGCCTTGTAGCCGAGCGTCAGCATGGGCGTGTTTCCTTCAGCTATCGGCCAGCGCCGCCAGCATGGCATCGCGCGCCGCGATATCGCCCTTGGCATGGACGGGCTGGATGCAGACATGGGTGGCGCCGGCCGCGAAATGGGCGGCAAGCTTCGCCTTGATGGCGGCGGCATCGCCCGAGACGACCATCCCGTCGATGAAGCGGTCGCTGCCGCCATCCTTCAGGTCGGCCTCGGTGAAGCCGGTGCGCAGCCAATTGTTCACGTAATTCGGCAGGGCCAGGTAATGGGCGAGTTCCGCGCGGCCGAGGGCGCGCGCCCGCTCGGGATCGGTCTCGAGGCAGACCTTCTGCTCGACCGCCAGCACCTTGCCGGGGCCGAGGATGCCGGCGGCGATGGCGGTATGCTCGGGCGTCACGTTGTAGGGCACGGCGCCATGGGTGCGCCGGGCCGCAAGCTCCAGCATCTTCGGCCCGAGGGCGGCGAGGAGGATGGGCCAATCCTCGCCCGTATCGGCCTGGATGCCGTCGAGATAGGCGCGCATGGCGGGCACAGGCCGGTCGTAGCGATGACCGCGCAGCCCCTCCACCATCGGGATATGGCTGACGCCGAGGCCGAGGATGAAGCGGCCGCCGTGGAAGGCGTTCAGCGTCGCCATGCCGCGGCGGGCGGTGAAGGCGTCCCGCGCATAGATATTGGCGATCGAGCTGCCGACCTTCAGCCGCGTCGTGGAGGCCAGGAAGTGGGCGGCGAGGGTGAAGGATTCATAGCCACGCGCCTCCGGGTACCAGAGGGTGCCATAGCCCAGCTCCTCCACCCGGCGGGCCAGGGTGGCGAGGCCCGGCCCATCCAGCCGGTCGGCGGGGTACCAGACCCCGAGGCGTCCCAATTCCATCATCGGCCCTCCATCCGGCAGCATGGCCCCCGCCCGTCACCCCTGCAACCGGGGTCCCTGCACCCTGGTTCGGCACGCCGCTCTGGTCTTCCGGGCCCGGGGCGCCTAGATCGATGGCGACAGACCCCCATAGAACGACGAGAGCTGCCCGTGGATGCCATGACCCCGGCCGGCGTCTCCGCCACGGCGGCACCGAATGAGGTGTCGGCCGAGGCGGGCCGCCGGCGCACCTTCGCCATCATCGCCCACCCCGATGCCGGCAAGACGACCCTGACCGAGAAATTGCTGCTGCGCGGCGGTGCCATCCAGCTGGCCGGCGCGGTGCGCGCCAAGGGCAATGCCCGGCGCACCCGGTCGGACTGGATGAAGATCGAGCAGGATCGCGGCATCTCCGTTGCGACCTCGGTGATGACCTTCGAGCGCGGCGGGCTGATCTTCAACCTGCTGGATACGCCGGGCCACGAGGATTTCTCCGAGGATACCTACCGGACCCTGACGGCCGTGGATGCCGCGGTGATGGTGCTGGACGCGGCCAAGGGCATCGAGGCGCAGACCCGGAAGCTCTTCGAGGTCTGCCGGCTGCGCGACATCCCGATCATCACCTTCGTCAACAAGATGGACCGCGAGGCGCGGGACCCCTTCGAGCTGATCGATGAGATCGAGAAGACGCTGGCGCTCGACGCCGCGCCGGTCGCCTGGCCGGTCGGCCGGGCGAGCGAGTTCGCCGGCACCTGGGACATGCTGGCGCGGCACTTCCTGCCCGTCGATGCGGATGACCGCTCGGCGATCACCCTCTCCGGCCCGGACGACCCGAAGCTGGCCGAACTGGTCGGCGCGGAGCGGGCCGCGGCCCTGGCCGAGGAGGTCGGGCTTGCCGAGGCAGCCTGCCCGGAATTCGACCTGGAGGCCTTCCGCCAGGGCACCCTCACCCCGGTCTTCTTCGGCAGCGCGCTGCGCGACTTCGGCATCGGCCACCTGCTGGACGGCCTCGCCCGCTATGCCCCGCCGCCGCAGAGCCGCGCGGCCGATGCGCGCCCGGTCGAGCCCGGGGAGCCGGCGCTGACCGGCTTCGTCTTCAAGGTCCAGGCCAATATGGACCCGAACCACCGCGACCGCGTCGCCTTCGTCCGCCTCTGCTCCGGGCGGCTGGTGAAGGGGATGCGGCTGAAGCAGGTCCGCACCGGCAAGCAGGTGCCGGTCAACGCGCCGCTCTTCTTCTTCGCCAAGGACCGGCAGGTGGCGGAGGAGGCCTGGCCGGGCGACGTGGTGGGCGTTGCCAATCACGGCACCTTGCGCATCGGCGACACGCTGACCGAGGGCGAGGCGCTGAATTTCCGCGGCGTGCCGAGCTTCGCGCCGGAGATCCTGCGGCATGTCCGCCTGGAAGACCCGATGCTGGCGAAGAAGCTGAAGACGGCGCTCTCCCAGCTGGCCGAGGAGGGCGTGGTGCAGCTCTTCCGGCCTCTCGACGGCTCGAACCCCGTCGTCGGCGTGGTCGGCCAGCTGCAGCTCGACGTGCTGCAGAGCCGGCTGAAGGTCGAATATGGCGTGCCGGCCGGCTTCGACGACACGATGTGGCAGATGATGCGCTGGGTCACCCCAGCGGACCCTGGCTCGGATCGTGCCGCGCTCGACCGTTTCGCCACCACCAACCGGCGCGATGCCGGCGAGGACCATGATGGCGAGCTTGTCGCCTTCTTCGGCTCCGACTGGCGGCGGAAGCGGGCGGAGGAGGAATGGCCGATGCTGCGCTTCCACGCCGTGCGCGAGCAGCATGGGCTGGAGATGGCGAAGCGTTGATCCTGCAACCCTGAGCTTGCCCAGGGTGTTCCTCCCGCGAAGGCCAAGCCGGGCAGGACCCGGCGACCCTGGCCAGGCCCGGCACCGACCGGGCCATCCGCCCCCGCCCCGACGGGAGGCCGAACCGCAGGAGACACCTTGTGACCTCAGCGACTGACGCTGCGCTCGCGCAACTTTCGCTCGACGCCTATTCCAATGTGCCGGTGGCGCTGCCGGCCGGCTTCACCCCCGCCACCGAGCTTCCCCTCACCCTCGGCGCCGGCGAGAGCTTCGCGGGCGGCCTCTACCAGAGCGCCAATTCGGCGGCGCTGGTGACCGAGGGGGTGGTGGACGGCAAGGAGAGCCTCGTCATCGCCTTCCGTGGCAGCGACGACCAGGTCGACAGCCTGAACGACCTGCAGGACATCAATGCCGGCTACCCGCATTTCGCCTCGCTGATCCAGGCAGCGGATGCGGCGGCGGCGAGCGGGCAATATGGCCAGGTAGTGGTGACGGGCCATAGCCTCGGCGGGTCGCTCGCGCAGCAGTTCATGGCAACGCATCCCGACCAGGCAGGCGTGACCTATGACGCCGTGACCTTCGGCTCGCCTGGTGCGATCCTGCCGCCGGGCGAGGATGCGCGGATCACCAATGTCGTCATCGCCGATGATCCGGCGGTTGCGCTCGGCGCGCACCGGGCGGAGATCGGCGAGGTGCTGCGGTCCGACCCCACGCTCGCCAGCCTCGCCGCCGAGAAGGCCGCGCAGGAACTCCCCGGCCTCACCCAGGACCAGGCGCTGGCGGCGCTCAACAGCCTCACGGTGAATTACGAGAACCGCGGCGACATCGTGCTGCTGCCGGGGCAGAGCGGGGACCTGTCGCCGGCGGCGGGCATCGCCGGCCTCGCCCGGCTCGATACCGGGCAGCATGCGCCGGAGCTCTATGCGGGCAGCACCGCCACCGCGGCGGCCTCGGCGGAGCCGGAGCTGGTGGTGCCGGAGGTCGGCACGACCGATCCGCAGCTTCTCGCGCTGCGCAGCCTCTATGACAGCGACGGGCCGGATGGGCAGGTGGCGCAATCCCTCCTCGAGGGCTGGCGGCAGGATGTGCGGGCGGAGGCGAATGACGCCTTCACCGGCGTGCGCGACCAGCTGGCCACGCTTGGCCACGACCTGCACCTGATCTAGCGGGCAGTCCGGCATGCGACGTCGGGGCACGCCGTCTACACGGCGCGTGCCCCGAACGACGTCGCCGGTCAGGCCACTTCAGCCGTGGTCGGGTCGATCATCCGCTCGACCTTGCTGATGCGGTTGGCGGGGAAGCCACCCCGCTGGGCGTGTTCGCGGATCATCTCCTCGTTTGGTGCGACATAGACGCAGTAGATCTTGTCGCCCGTGACGTAGCTCTCAACCCATTGGATCTCCGGCCCCATCACGCGAAGCACGTCACAGGACGTCTTCGCTGCGCCCTGCAGATCCTGGGCGGATGCCGCTCCGACACCAGCCATCTCTCGTTCGATGATGAATTTGGGCATTCCGACCTCCCGGATTCCGTCTCATTGGACAGGCGCCGGCGACGGTTTGGCTTCATGGCGCCCCGCAGACGCTACCGTCCGGGGCATCTTCGAGCATCAAGAAAATTATCCTGAAGTCGTTCAGAGGAGAGTTCTAGGACTCTTCCAACCGCCGCAGGATCTCCTGCAGCCACGCCGCCGGCTGCCCATCGGCCGAGGGGTCGATATCCGGCTCGAGATGCCGCAGGAAGGCGGCATCGGCGAGGCTGCCGCGATGGCCGGCGAGGAAGCGGCGGATATCCGCGGCGATCACCGCGCGCTCCCCTGGCGTCGTCACCTGCCGGACCTTGGCCATGATCGCCGCATCGTCGCCGTCCAGGTCGCAATCCTGGTGGAACCAGGCCTGGATGAAGCCGGCCAGATGCGGGTAGAGCGCCGCCATGGCCGGCCGCCTCCTACCCCGCGAAGGGGTCGCGGAGCGTGATCGTGTCGTCGCGGTCCGGGCTGGTGCTGAGCAGCACGACCGGAGCCTCGACCAGCTCCTCGATGCGGCGGACATACTTCACCGCTGCCGCCGGCAGGTCGGCATAGGAGCGGGCGCCGCGGGTGGAACTGGTCCAGCCCTCCAGCACCTCATAGACCGGCCTGGCCGCGGCCTGCGCGCCGGCGGCGGAGGGCAGGCGACGGTAGCTCTCGCCGCCGATCGTGTAGCCCGTGCAGATCTTCAGCTCCTCCAGCCCGTCGAGCACGTCGAGCTTGGTGAGAGCCAGGCCCTGGATGCCGCCGGTCTTCACCGCCTGGCGCACCATGCAGGCATCGAACCAGCCGCAGCGCCGCGGGCGGCCCGTCACGGTGCCGAATTCGCGGCCGCGCTCGCCGAGGCCCCGGCCGATCTCGTCCTGCAGCTCCGTCGGGAAGGGGCCGCTGCCGACGCGCGTCGTGTAGGCCTTGGCGATGCCGAGGACCATGCCGATGGCATCCGGCCCGATGCCCGCCCCCGCCGCGGCATTGCCGGCGACGGTGTTGCTGCTGGTGACATAGGGGTAGGTGCCGTGGTCGACATCGAGCATGACCGCCTGCGCGCCCTCGAACAGCACGCGCTGGCCGTTGTGCCGCGTCGCATCCAGGCGCTCCCACACCGCTTCGGAAAAGGGCAGCAGCCGCGGCGCCAGGGCCAGCAGCCCGTCGAGCAGCGCCTGCTTCTCGAAGGTGGCGGCGCCGAGGCCGCGCAGCAGGCTGTTGTGGTGCAGCAGCAGCTCGTCGAGCTTGGCCGAGAGCGTCGCCGGCTCCGCCAGATCGCACAGGCGGATGGAGCGGCGGCCGACCTTGTCCTCATAGGCCGGGCCGATGCCCCGCCCGGTGGTGCCGATCTTGTCCTCGCCGCGCGCCGCCTCGCGCGCCTTGTCGAGCGCCGGGTGCAGCGGGAGGATCAGCGGGGTGTTCTCGGCGATGCGGAGGTTCTCCGGCGTGACGGAGAGGCCCTGGGCGGTGACCTTGCCGATCTCGGCCAGCAGCGCCTCCGGGTCCAGCACCACGCCATTGCCGATGATGCCGAGCTTGCCGCGCACCACGCCCGAGGGCAGCAGCGAGAGCTTGTAGGTCTGCTCGCCCACCACCAGCGTATGGCCCGCATTGTGGCCGCCCTGGAAGCGCACGACGATATCGGCGCGGCTCGCCAGCCAGTCGACCACCTTGCCCTTGCCCTCGTCACCCCACTGGGCGCCGATCACCGCGACATTGGCCATCACACATCGTCCTTGCTGAAAGGCGTGGCGCTCAGGGCTTGGGCCGCGCCGTCCCGCAGGACATGCGTGCAGCGCAGCGCGGCAGGGCTGTCGCCCGGCGCCAGGGCGGCGACGGTGGCATACCCCTGGGCCCTGAGCGCCGATGCATCGGCGGGCGGTGTGCCGAGCGGCAGGAAGACCCGCGGGCGGGGCGCCGCCGGACGGGCGGCGCGGAGCACGGCATCCGGGTAGAGGCTCATCCCTGTCGCCGGCTCGTCATTGGCCGAGACGTAGCGGCCGCCCCGTGCCAGCTCGCCGGTGGCGCCCGGCCCGTAGAGGGTGAAGGCGACGCCCACATGGTAGCGGAAGCCGCGGAACTCGACGGGGTCGAGGGTGATGCGCAGACCCGGCTCGCGGGCCCGGATGGCGGCAATGACGGCGGCCGCATTATCGGCGATGGCGCGGGCGGCGGGCGGCAGGTCGGCGGCGGAGAGCGCGGCGAGCGCCCCATCGGCCGGGCCGGCGGCGGCGAGCAGCACGGGCAGCGCGGCGGCCAGCGGCCCGGCCTGCTCGGCGAGCTCCGTCGCGGCGGCGGAGTCCTTGCGGTCGAGCGCCCGGGCGAGGCGCTGGCGCAGGGCGGGCGGGACGCCGGCCGCCTCCAGCAGGGTCGGCGCCATGGTCGGCAGGGTGATGTCGAGCGAGACGGAGGGGACGCCGGCGCGGGCCAGCGCCTCCGCGGCGACCAGCGCCACCTCGGCATCGGCCTCCGCGGCATCGCTGCCGATCAGCTCGATGCCGGTCTGCGGCAGCTGCCGCTCGGGTGCCAGCTGGGTGCCGCGCACGCGGAGCACCTGGCCGGCATAGCAGAGCCGCAGCGGCCGGGCCTGCTGGCCGAGGCGCGTCGCGGCGATGCGGGCCACCTGCGGCGTGGTGTCGGCGCGCAGCCCCATCATCCGCTGGCTCACCGGGTCCATCAGCCGGAAGGTCTGCTCGGCGACCGCGCCGCCGGAGCCGGCCAGCAGGCTGTCCTCGAATTCCAGCAGCGGCGGCTTCACCCGCTCATAGCCATGCCCGGCGAAGGCGGCCATCAGCGCCTCGACGAGATCCGCCTCCCGCTCCGCCTCGGGCGGCAGCAGGTCCATCAGCCCGGCGGGCAGGAGGGCGGGGTTGGGCGCGTCGTCGGTCATGCGGGCGCGGGTGTGGCAGGGGGGGGCCAAGGGCGCAAGAGGCTACGCAGGGGGCCGGCGCCCCTATTCGTCGAGCGGATAGTCGGCCAGTTCCGGCCGCATGGCCTCGATGACGAAATCGACGAAGGCCTCGGGGGCGTCGAGGTAGAATTCGCGCCCCGAATAGGCGCCGACCTGCGCCGCCATCCCCTGCCCCGCCGCCCATTCGGCCAGGGCCTCCAGATCCTCGCGCGGCGTCTCGCTGAGGAAGGAGACCTGGGAGCGGAGCTTGTCCGCATCCCGGCCCGGCGTGTCGCTGCGGCTGAATTGCAGGTCCACATTGGCGCCGGGCTGGCGGAGCCAGATGGCCCGCTCCGTCCGGCGCAGCACGGTGAAGCCGAGCTGCGTGGTGAACAGCGCCACCACCGTCTCGAAATGCTGTGGCGTCAGCCGGTTGGCGACGTGGTTGAAGCGCATGGGGCGGGCTCCGCGGGGCTCTGCCCCGCATAGGACCGCCGAAGCGCGGCGAGGTCGAGCCCGCCCATGGCCATCAGGCCTTCTCCATGGCCTTCCGGGCCGCCTCCATGTCCATCCACATCACCTCCCAATGATGCCCGTCCGGGTCCTCGAAGCTGCGGCCATACATGAAGCCGTAATCCTGGGTCTGGCCAGGGTCGGCACGGCCACCGGCGGCGGCGGCGCGCCCGACCGTGTCATCGACCTCGGCGCGGCTCCCGGCGGAGAGGCAGATCAGCACGCCGCTTGCCGCATGGGCATCGGCGATCGGCTTGGCGGTGAACATCCGGTACTTGTCATGGGTCAGCAGCATGGCGTGGATGGTCTCCGAGAAGACCATGCAGGCGGCGGTCTCATCGGTGAATTGCGGGTTCAGCCGGGCGCCGACGGCCTCGTAGAAGGCGATCGCCCGCGTCAGGTCGGTTACGGGCAGGTTCACGAAGATCAGCTTCGACATGGATGGTGTCCTCCCCTGGGCTTTGACGATGCTGCCCGATGTGAGTTATTAATTGCAACCATGAAGTCAGAAAAAATAACTTCCGATGCGGCACCGCGCCGCTGGTACGAAGATGCCTGCGCCGCCGCCCATGCCCTCGACCTGGTCGGCGAGCGGTGGGCGCTGCTGGTGATGCGGGAGCTGATCTTCGGCCCGCGCCGCTTCAGCGAGTTGCGCACCAGCCTGCCCGGCATCAGCGCCAATGTGCTGACCCAGCGCCTCGCGGGGCTGGAGGCGGCCGGGGTGGTGGTGCGCCGCCGCCTGCCGCCACCCGCCTCCGCCCAGGTCTATGCGCTGACCGAATGGGGGCTGGAGAGCGAGCCGATCTTCCAGGCGCTCGGCCGCTGGGCGGCCCGCTCGCCGCTGCATGACCCGGCCCTGCCATTCAGCGCCGCCTCCCTGCTGCTCTCGCTGCGGACCATGCTGGATGCCGGGCGGGCCGCGGGGCTCACGGCGCGGATCGGCTTCCGCCTGGGGGAGGAGCACTACCTGGCGCGGCTGGAGAGCGGGCGGATCGCGATCGCCGCCGGGCCGGTGGCGGGGGCGGACTTGGTGCTCGACGGGGCGCCGCCGGTGATCGCCGGGGCCATCTATGGCGGCCAGCCCCTGGCGGCGCTGGAGGCGGCGGGGGCGCTCCGAATCGAGGGGGACCGGGCGCTGGCGGCACGCTTCGTCACCCTCTTCCCGCTGCCGCCGAAGGCGCCGGGCCCTCAGGCCTCGGCAGGGGCCTCCACATAGGCCATCAGGTTCTCCAGCCGGTCCGCCTCGCTGGCCGGCTTGTCGGTGCGGATGCGGGCAATGCGGGGGAAGCGGAGGGCGACGCCCGATTTGTGCCGGCCCGACAGCTGGGCGGCGTCGAAGATCACCTCCAGCACCAGGGCCTTCTCCACCTCCCGCACCGGGCCGAAGCGGCTGACCGTGTGGTTGCGGATCCAGCGGTCGAGCCAGCCCAGCTCCTCATCCGTATAGCCGGAATAGGCCTTGCCGACGGGCACCAGCTCCTCGCCCCCCGCCCCGTCTGGCCGCCAGAGGCCGAAGGTGTAGTCGCTGTAGAAGCTGCTGCGCTTGCCATGGCCGCGCTGGGCATACATCAGCACCGCGTCGATGCTCAGCGGGTCCCGCTTCCACTTCCACCAGAGGCCCTTCTGCCGGCCGGCGAGATAGGGGCTGTTGGCGCGCTTCAGCATCAGCCCCTCGATGGAGGCGGCCCGCGCCCCGTCCCGCACCTCGCCCAGCTGGGCGACGGACGCGAAGGCGATCAGCGGCGAGAGGTCCATCCGCGCCGGCTCGAAGCGGGCCACCCAATCCTCCAGGCGGCGGCGGCGCTCGTCGAAGGGCAGCGCGCGGAGATCCTCGCCGCCCTCGAACAGCAGGTCGTAGAGGCGGACGCCGACCGGGTAGTCGCGCAGCATCTTCGGCCCGACCAGCTTGCGGTTCAGCCGCTGCTGCAGGTCGGCGAAGGGCGCGACGAGACCGTCCCGGATCACCAGCAGCTCGCCATCCAGCACGGCATGGAAGTCCATCGCCTCGAGGATCTCGGGGAAGCCGCCCGAGATATCCTCGCCGCCACGGCTCCAGATCCGCCGCCCGCCCGGCCCGGCGGTGAGCTGGACGCGGATGCCGTCCCATTTCCACTCCGCACGCCAGGCGGCGGGGTCGAGGGCGGCGAGGTCGCGGTCCTCCAGCGGATGGGCCAGCATCAGCGGGCGGAAGACCGGGGCGTCGCGCGGATCGGGCTTCTCGGCCCCGCCTTCCAGCCAGCGGAAGATCGGCAGGTAGGGCGGCGCGACCCCGTGCCAGATCTCCTCGATCTCCTCCACCGGCTTGCCGGACCATTCGGCCAGTGCCACCCGGGCGAGGCGGCCGGAGACGCCGACGCGCAGCCCCCCGGTGATGAGCTTGATGAGCGCCAGCCGCCCGCCGGAATCGAGCGTGTCGAGCCAGCCGGCAATCAAGGCCGGCAGCTCCGCCTTCGGCGTCACCTCCAGCGCCTCCACCACCTCGGAGAGGGTCGGCGGCGGGGCGTTCACGCCGGCCCTCTCCGGCCAGATCAGCGCCACCGTCTCGGCCAGGTCGCCGACATAGTCGTGGCTGAGGGCAAAGAGCACCGGGTCGGTGCGGGCGGCGGCGAGATCGCGGATCATCGCCGGCTTGGCGGCGGTGAAGACCAGCTCCTCGGTGAGCGCCGCGAGGCCGACGCCGCGATCGGGGTCGGGCTGGGTGGCGAACCAGTCGCGCAGCAGGGCCAGCTTGGCATTGCGGCCAGGGGTGAAGATCAGGCGCTCCAGCAACTCGGCGAAGGCGGAGACACTCATGCCGCCGGCGCCTCGTCGGCCGGCACGGCCGCCTCGTCCTCATCCTCGCCGAGCCCGACCAGGTGCAGCGCCCGGCCGCGGATGCCGCGCCCGGCCAGTGCATGCACCAGGGCATCGTCGCGGCCATGCGTCACCCAGACCTCGGGCGCGCCGACCTCGTCGATGGTGCGGTTGAGGTCATCCCAATCGGCATGGTCGCTGATGACCATGGGCAGCTCGACCCCGCGCGTCCTGGCCCGCTGGCGCACCCGCATCCAGCCGCTGGCCAGCGCCGTCACCGGCTCGGCAAGGCGCCGGGCCCAGCGATCGGCGATGGCCGAGGGGGGCGCGAGGACGATGGCGCCGCGCAGCTCCGCCTTGTTGGCGACGGTCGCCGGCCGCAGCTCGCCGAGCGGCACGCCGAGCTCCTCGTAGAGGCGGCAGAGCGGCTGCTGGGCGCCGTGCAGATGGATCGGCCGGTCCCAGCCGGCGGCGCGCAGCAGGGCGATCACCCGCTGGCATTTGCCGAGTGCGTAGCAGCCGACCACATGCGTCCGCTCCGGGAACAGGGCCAGGCTCTTCAGCAGCTTCGCCACCTCATGGGCCGGGTCCGGGTGGCGGAAGACCGGCAAGGCGAAGGTCGCCTCGGTGACGAAGACATCGCAGCCCACCACCTCGAAGGGCGCACAGGTCGGGTCGGCCTGCCGCTTGTAGTCGCCGGAGACCACGGCGCGGGAGCCGCGCCAGTCCAGCACCACCTGAGCCGAGCCGAGCACATGCCCGGCCGGGACGAGGCGGATCGTCACCTCGCCCTGGCGCAGCACCTCGCCATAGCGCATCGGCTGCTGGCTGGCGCCTGCCCCCTCCCCCATCCGCGCCCGCATGATGGCGAGCGTCTCCGGCGTCGCCAGCACGGCCTGGTGGCCCGGTCGCGCATGGTCGGCATGGCCATGGGTGATGACGGCCCGCTCCACCGGCCGCACCGGGTCGATGAAGAAGCCGCCAGGCTCGCAGAGCAGGCCGTCAGGGGTGACACGGAGCCAGGTCTCGGGGTGGGGCATCGGGATGGGGTCACCTCGGTCCTGCGGAGCTTGGGGAGAAAGTGCCAGGCTTCAAGCCGGTTGCAGAGCAATGACGGGAGGTGCCCTCAACCAAAAGGTGAATAACGAGGTGGCGCACACGCATGCCAATGGCGCAATGTCTACACTTCGGCCACAGTATGGCACCGCTGTGGCATGTGGTTTCGGGCCTGGTGGCAACCCCCCTTGCACCAGGTCGTTCCCAGTGGCGTGCGCCGTGCTGGGGCCGGGAAACCACCGGTCGCGTCAGGCGTCAAAATGCTACCGCGCCCGCAACGGCTGGTGGGCATCTTAGGTGCATGAAGGGCAAGGGATTTGGATGTCGCCAGGGCAGCGGGATGCGGCAGAAGCCGGGACGGCGGCGGAAGCGGAGCCCTCCCTCCTGCTGGACTATGCTCCGGTCATGATCTGGCAGGCCGGGCCTGACCGGTCGCGCAGCTTCGTCAACCAGTCCTGGCTCGATTTCACCGGCCGGCCTGCGGAGGCGGAGCTGGGCTTCGGCTGGGTGGACAACCTGCATCCGGAGGATCGGGCCCGTTGCGAGCAGGCCTCGCTCGAGGGCTTCGCCTCGGAGCGGCCATTCACCATCGACTACCGGCTGCGCCGGCATGATGGCGCCTGGCGCTGGGTGCTCGATACCGCCCGGCCGCTTTGCCAGGACGGCGTCTTCACCGGCTTCGTCGGCTCCTGCGTCGACATCACCGAGATGCGCGAGGCCCTGGAGGAGCGGCGCCGGGCGCTGGCCGAGCGCGAGGTGCTGCTGGCGGAGCTGCATCACCGGGTGAAGAACAACGCCCAGGCGACGACCTCCTTCCTCGGCCTGCAGGCCAGCCGCGCGAGCAGCCCGGAGGTGGCCGCGGCGCTGCGCGGCGCGGCCAACCGTGTGATGCTGGCCACGCTGGTGCAGGACCGCATGTTCCGCATCGCCGAGAATGCGATGATCGATCTCGGGACGGAGTTGCAGGCCACCGCGCAGAGTGCGCTGGACGTGGTCGCCCGCCCGGGCATCATGCTCGACTCCGAGGTGGAGGCGGGCCTGCTGATGCCGGTCTCCCAGGCGACGCCGCTGGCGCTGATCGTGAACGAGCTGGTGGTGAATGCCGCCCGCCATGCCTTCCCGGACGGCCATGGCGGCACGGTCCGCCTGCGGCTCCGCCGCCCGGCGCCGGGCCTGGGGGAGCTGGTGGTGGAGGATGACGGCATAGGGCTGCAGGAAGCGCAGCGGCGCACCTCGCCGCAGGGCTGCCTCGGCCTGCACCTGGTCCCCCGCCTCGCCCGCCAGGCCCATGCCAGCCTCCGCCTCGAGGCTGACCACGGCACCCGGGCGACGCTTCGCTTCGCCTGCGGCTGAAACCTTCCCGCCCGGCCTCCGCCCCGCCATATTGGGGGCCAGATGGGAACATTGCCGGAACCCTTTGCCGCCTGGTTCGCCGGGCGCGGCTGGACGCCTCGACCACACCAGCTCGCCCTGTTGCGGGCGGCCGAGGCCGGGCATTCCGCCCTGCTGGTCGCGCCGACCGGCGGCGGCAAGACGCTGGCCGGCTTCCTGCCGAGCCTCATCGACCTCGCCCGGGCGCCCCGTGCCAATGGGGCGGGATCGCTGCACACCCTCTATATCTCGCCGCTGAAGGCGCTCGCCGTCGATATCGCCCGCAACCTGATGGCGCCGGTGGAGGAGATGGGCCTCCCCATCCGGATCGAGACGCGCACCGGCGACACGCCGCAGAACCGCCGCGCGCGGCAGCGGGTCGATCCACCCAACCTGCTGCTGACCACGCCGGAAAGCCTCGCCCTGCTGCTTACCCAGCCGGAGGCGGGTGAATTCTTCGCCGGGCTCGGCGCGGTGGTGGTGGATGAGATCCACGCCCTGGCCGGCACCAAGCGGGGCGACCAGCTCGCCCTCTGCCTCGCCCGGCTGGGGCGGCTGGCGCCGGGCGCACGGCGCGTCGGCCTCTCCGCGACCGTCGCCTGGCCGGAGCCGCTGCGCGCCTTTCTCTCCGCCACCGGCGAGGCGGAGGCGGTGCGGCTGGTGCAGGTGCGCGGCGGCGCGGCGCCCGAGCTGTCGATCACCCTGCCGGAGGGGCGGCTGCCCTGGGGCGGGCATATGGGCCTTGCCTCCATGCCGGAGGTCTATCGCCGCATCCGCGAGGCGCGGGTCACCATCGTCTTCGTCAATACCCGCGCCCAGGCGGAGCTCTGCTTCCAGGCGCTGTGGCGGCTGAATGACGACAGCCTGGCGATCGCCCTCCACCATGGCAGCCTGACCGTCGAGCAGCGCCGCAAGGTGGAGGCGGCGATGGCCGCCGGAAAGCTGCGGGCGGTGGTGGCGACCGCCTCGCTCGACCTTGGCATCGACTGGGGCGATGTGGACCAGGTGATCCAGGTCGGCGCGCCGAAGGGCGTCGCCCGGCTGCTGCAGCGGGTCGGCCGCGCCAACCACCGGATGGACGAGCCCTCCCGCGCCGTGCTGGTCCCGGCCAACCGCTTCGAGGTGATCGAATGCACCGCGGCGCTGGAGGCCGTGCGGCATCAGGAGCTGGATGGCGACCCGCCGCGGCCCGGCGGGCTCGACGTGCTGGCGCAGCACATCCTGGCCATGGCCTGCCACGCCCCCTTCCATCCGGATGCCTTGTACGAGGAGGTGCGGTGCGCCGCGCCCTATGCGGCGCTCACCCGGCGCGACTTCGACGACGTGCTCGGCTTCGTCGAGAATGGCGGCTACGCGCTGCGCGTCTATGACCGTTTCCGCAAGCTGTTCCGCGATGCCGAGGGCATGGTGCATGTGCGCGACCAGCGCGTGGCGCGGCAGCTGCGGATGAATCTCGGCACCATCGTCGAGACGCCGCTGGTGAAGGTGCGGCTGCGCGGCGGGCCGGTGCTCGGCGAGGTGGAGGAGTGGTTCATCTCCACCCTCGTCGCCGGCGACTGCTTCATCTTCGCCGGCCAGACGCTGCGCTTCGAGGCGCTGGACGGCGTCAGCGCCGTGGTCTCCCGTGGCGGCGAGGGGGACCCGCGCGTGCCGGCCTATGCCGGCTCCCGCATGCCGCTCTCCACCTGGCTGGCGGCGCGCGTGCGGGAGATCATCAACGAGCCGCGCAAGTGGCGCCTGCTGCCGGAGCCAGTGCGGGACTGGCTGCGGCTGCAGCAGCGGCGCTCGATGCTGCCGCCCAAGGACGGGCTGCTGATCGAGACCTTCCCGCGCGGCGGCCGCTGGTTCCTCGTCGCCTATTGCTTCGAGGGGCGGCTGGCGCACCAGACGCTCGGCATGCTCGTCACCAAGCGGATGGAGCGCGCCGGCTTCGGGCCACTCGGCTACCTCGCCACCGACTATGTCCTCGCCACCTGGTCGGCCTTCGAGCCGACCGCGGTCGAGACCCTCTTCGAGGAAGACATCCTCGGCGAGGAGCTGGAGGAGTGGATGGCCGAGAGCTCCATGCTCCGCCGCACCTTCCGCAACATCGCCACCATCGCCGGGCTGCTCGAGAAGAACCACCCGGGACAAGAGAAGCGCCCGCGCCAGATGACCATGAATGCCGACCTGATCTACGACGTGCTGCGCAAGCACGAGCCCGACCACATCCTGCTCCGCGCCACGCGGCAGGAGGCGGCGGGCGGCCTCACCGATGTCGCGCGCATCGGCCTGCTGCTGGCCCGCGCGCGCGGGCGCATCATCCACCGCTCCCTCGACCGCGTCTCGCCGCTCGCCGTGCCGGCGCTCATCGAGGAGGGCCGCGAATGGGTGGCCGGCGGCGCCGAGGATGCGCTGCTCGCCGAGGCCGAGGCGCTGGTCGAGGAGGTGACGGATGGCGCCGAGATCTTCTCGGAGCTGCTGGCCGAGGTGACGGAGGGCGTGCGCATCCGCCCGCGCGACGTGGACAAGCCGCGCCACCGCGAGCGCCCGCGCCGCAGCCGCTTCATCCGCAGCATGCCGCGCAGCGCATGAGCGCCGCCCCCATCCATCTCGGCGGCGAGCGGCTGATGCTCGACCCGGCGGGCGTGCTGCACTGGCCGGCGCGGCGCACGCTGGTGGTCGCCGACCTGCATCTCGAGAAGGGCAGCGCCTTCGCCGCCGCCGGCCGCTTCCTGCCGCCCTATGACACGCGGGAGACGCTGTCCCGCCTCGCCCTGCTGCTGCGGCGCTGGAAACCGGAGCGGATCGTCGCCCTCGGCGACAGCTTCCATGACCGGCATGGCGCCTCCCGCCTGCCGCCCGCCGAGGCGGAGGCGCTGCACCGCATGCTGGCGGGTGTCGAGATGGTCTGGGTGCTCGGCAACCACGACCCGGAGCCGCCCGAGGGGCTGCCCGGCCTCGCGGCCGAGGAGCTGCGCGACGGTCCGCTGGTGTTCCGCCACCAGGCACGGCCCGCGGCATCCCGCTTCGCCATGGCGCCGGGGGGCGAGGTGTCCGGGCATTTTCATCCGAAGGCGACGATGCCGACGCGGGTGGGCGGCATCACCCGCCCCTGCTTCATTGCCGATGGGCGGCGCCTGCTGCTGCCCGCCTTCGGCGCCTATACCGGCGGGCTGGATGCGCGGGACCCGGCCATCGCAGGCCTTTTCCCGCGCGGTGCGCGCCTCTTCCTGCTGGGGCGCGAGCGGCTGTTCAGCATGGCGGCCGGCCCGCCCCGGGCTGTGGCAGGGGGCGGGCCGGCGCCAAGGCCCGTGCTTACGGAAACAGGACCTGGCTGATGGCGTGGATGATGCCGTTATTGGCGATGATGTCCGGCCCGACCACCAGCGCCGGGGCCTGCACGTTCAGCCCACCCGCGCCGAAGCTGCCGGTCTGCTGCTCGGGCGCCGGGTTGCTGACGGCGATCTTGCTGCCGTCATTTGCCACCAGGAGCTCGGCGCCGTTCACGGTCTTGAAGCGGCGGTCGTTCAGCAGGCCCGAGGAGGGCATGGAGCCGGCGACGATGTGGTAGGCGATCAGCGCGCGCAGCCGCAGCGGGTCCGTGCTGTTCTGGTTGATGTTGCCCGAGCCCTGCGAGGTGAGCTCGGTCATGCGCGCATTCACCACGTCGAAGGCCTGGTTGACCGGGGCGAAGACCGTCACGCTCGCGGTCGAGCGGAGTTGGTCGGTGACGCCCGCCTGGGTGATGATGTCGATGAAGCGGCTGAAGCGCCCGTCGGCCGCCAGCGTGTCCATGACGTTGCGCGTCTGCGCTTGGCCCGGCCGGGCGCCGAGGATCATGGCGCTGCCGATAGCAGCCGTGGAGAGAAAATGACGGCGGTGTAAGGAAATCATAGGAAATTGCCTTGTTGGTTGAAGGTCGGGGTGAAAGCTCGGCCATCGGGATCGCTCCCGTGCGATGGCGGAACGCCACCGCACTGCGTCGGTTCGCGGCATCGCGTGCCCGTCATGAATGTCGTGTTTTCGCAAGTGGCACTTACATGACGAGAATGTCCGATCCGCCTCCTGCCCTGATCTGGTTCCGCCAGGATCTGCGCCTCGCCGATAATCCCGCCCTCGCTGCCGGCACCGGCCGGCCTGTATTGCCGGTTTACGTGCTGGATGATGCCCCGGCCGGGCGCTGGGCCCCGGCCGGAGCGGCGCGCTGGTGGCTGCACCACTCGCTCGCTGCATTGGGGGAGGCGCTGGCCGCCTGCGGTGCGCCGCTGCTGCTCGCGCGCGGCCGGGCGGAGATCGTTATCCCGGCGCTGGCGGATGCGGTCGGCGCCACGGAGGTGCTGGCCGGGCGGCTCACCGAGCCCTGGGCGCGGGAGCGGGATGCGCGGGTGGCCGAGGCGCTGGAGGCCGCCGGACGCAGCCTTCGCCTCCACACCTCCACCCTGCTGCGCGAGCCGCCGACGGTGCTGAGCGGCAGCGGCAAGCCCTATACGGTCTACGGCCCCTTCGCCAAATCCATGGCAACGCGCGGCGAGCCAGAGGCGCCGCTGCCCGCTCCGGACCGCCTACGGCCGGCGAAGGACGCGCCCTCCGGCGACCGGCTTGAGGATTGGCACCTACTGCCCCAGCCGCCGGTGCCGGATTGGGCGGCCGAATTCGGCACCATCTGGACGCCGGGCGAGGCAGGGGCCGAGGCCCGGCTTGGGCGATTCCTCGCCGGACCGGTGCGCGACTATGCGGTCAATCGCAACCTGCCGGGCATCGAGGGCTCCTCCGGCCTGTCGCCGCATCTCCGCTGGGGCGAGGTTTCGCCGCGCCAGGTCTGGCATGCGGTGCGCGAGGCCATCCCTGGCGATGTCGAGGCCGCCCGGCCCTTCCTCTCCGAAATCCTCTGGCGGGAATTCTCCTACCATCTGCTCTGGCACCGGCCGGAGATGCCGGACGTGCCGCTGCGCGAACGCTTCGCCCCCTTCCCCTGGGCGCCGGATGCGGCGCTGCTGCGCGCCTGGCAGCGCGGGCGCACCGGCTACCCCATCGTCGATGCCGGCATGCGCCAGCTCTGGCGGCATGGATGGATGCACAACCGGGTGCGGATGATCACCGCCTCGCTGCTGGTGAAGCAGCTGCTGCAGCCCTGGCAGGAGGGCTCCGCCTGGTTCTGGGACACGTTGGTGGATGCCGACCTCGCCTCGAACAGCGCCTCCTGGCAATGGATCGCCGGCAGCGGCACGGATGCCTCGCCCTATTTCCGGGTCTTCAACCCGGTCCTGCAGGGCGAGAAATTCGATCCCAAGGGCGCCTATGTGCGGCGCTTCGTGCCGGAGCTGGCGGCGCTGCCCGATCGCTGGCTGCACCGCCCCTGGGAGGCGCCGGAGACGGTGTTGGCCGAAGCCGGGCTGAGCCTCGGGCGGGACTATCCGCGGCCGGTGGTGCTGCCCGAGGAGGGCCGCCGCCGGGCGCTCGAGGCCTTCGCCACCCTGCGTGGCCGGGCGGAGCCGGCGGCATGAGGCTGGACGCCCAGGCGGACCTCGCCGCGCGCGGCTTCCGCGGCCTCCGCATCGTCGGCGACGTGCATGGCGATGCGGCGGCCTTCGAACATGCGGCCGCGGGGGCGGAGGCGGAGCGGCTCTTCCTGCTCCAGCTTGGCGACCTGACCGACCATGGGCCGGACAGCCCCGCCGTGCTGCGCCGGATGTTCGGCCTGCTCGATGCCGGCAGCGGCCGCTTCCTGCTCGGCAACCATGACCACAAGCTGCGCCGGGTGCTGATGGGGCAACGCGTCCGCATGGCGGCGGAGGGGCTGGGGCGGACCTTGGCGCAGCTCGACGAGGCGCCGGATGGCGCGGCGCTGAAGGCCAGGGCCATCGCCGAGATCGCCGCGGCGCCGGCTTGGCTGCGGCTCGGCACCGCGCTCTTCGTGCATGGCGGCTGGCATCCGCGGATGCTCCGCGAGCCCTCGCCGCCCGATGCCGGGGCGCGCAAGCCAGACCCGCTGCTCTCCCGCGCCCTTTTCGGCCAGGTGACGGGGCGGATGCAGCCCGATGGCTTCCCCGAGCGGCTGCATGACTGGGTGGACCGCATCCCGGCGGGATTCACCCTCTATTGCGGCCATGAGCGGCGCTCGACCGATGGCCGCCCCTATGTCCAGCCGGGCGAGACCGGCGGGCGGGCCATCTTCCTCGATACCGGCGCCGGCAAGGGTGGCCACCTCTCCTGGATCGACCTGCCCTGGTAGCTACTCGCGCAGCAAGGCCTCGAGGTCGAGCCGCCGGCTGACCATCATCAGGTTGCCGGCTGCATCGCGCGGCCAATCCTCCTGCGGCCGGTCACGGTACAGCTCGACGCCATTGCCATCCGGGTCGCGCAGGTAGATCGCCTCGGAGACGCCGTGATCCGAGGCGCCTTCGAGCGTGATGCCGGCCGCCAGCACCCGGCGCAGCGCCACGGCCAGCGCCGCGCGGTCCGGATAGAGCAGCGCCACATGGTAGAGACCCGTGGTGCCGGGGGGTGGCCAGGCGCCGCCCGCGCTCTCCCAGGTGTTGAGGGCGATGTGGTGGTGGTAGCCGCCGGCCGAGAGGAAGACGGCCTGCCGACCCATGCGCTGCTGCACCTCGAGCCCGATCACGTCGCGCCAGAAACCCAGCGCATGGTCGAGATCGGCAACCTTGAGATGCACATGGCCGATCCGCATCGCGGGATGGACCGGCGTGGCCGCGGCAGGGCCGGAAAGCGGGGCTTCGGGCATCGGGGGGAACTCCTTCGCCCAAAACAATGGCGCCGCCCCAGGGGGCGGCGCCAATCATCAGTCGCAATATCGGTGATCGCGCGGGGCTATGATCAGACCGCCAGCCGCCGCTCGATGATCTGCGTCTTCATGCTCTTCTGCAGCTTCTCGAAGGCACGAACCTCGATCTGCCGCACGCGCTCGCGGCTGATGTTGTACTGCTGCGACAGCTCCTCGAGCGTGGTCGGCTCATCCTTCAGCCGGCGCTCGATGAGGATGTGGCGCTCGCGCTCATTGAGCGTCTTCAGCGCCTCACCCAGCAGCATGCGGCGGTTGCCGATGTCCTCGCGGTCGGCGAGCTCGCTCTCCTGCGTCTCCTGATCGTCCACCAGCCAATCCTGCCACTCGCCCTCGCTGTCGGCGCGGACGGGAGCGTTCAGGCTGTGGTCGGGCGAGGCGAGGCGGCGGTTCATCGACACCACGTCCTGCTCCGGCACCTGGAGCACGCGGGCGATCTTCTCGACCTGCTCCGGCTTCAGGTCGCCATCCTCCAACGCCGCCATCTGGCCCTTCAGCCGGCGGAGGTTGAAGAACAGCTTCTTCTGCGCAGCGGTCGTGCCCATCTTCACGAGCGACCAGCTGTGCAGGATGTATTCTTGGATGGCGGCGCGAATCCACCACATGGCATAGGTGGCGAGGCGAAAGCCACGGTCCGGGTCGAACCGCTTCACCGCCTGCATCATGCCGACATTGCCTTCGGAGATCAGCTCGCCGACCGGCAGGCCGTAGCCGCGATAGCCCATGGCGATCTTGGCGACGAGGCGCAGATGGCTGGTGACGAGCTTGTGGGCAGCCCGCTCATCGCCGTTCTCCTTCCAACGCTTGGCGAGCGCCAACTCCTCCTCCGGAGCCAGCATCGGAAATTTCCGAATCTCCTGGAGATAGCGGGAGAGATTGCCCTCGGGGGCGATGGGGATAACAGAGCTGGAAGCCATAATGGATATCTGCCTCCTGCGCTGGCGGGCAACCCCGTGACGGCGGTGCCGGGGCCAGCGACGAATCTGGCAGTTGAACGTCCTCCGAGCCCACCCGACCGCGCCTGCCCCGGTCACGACGAGGCGAGCAAAGCTGCGATATGGGGTTTTGGCACCCGGGGAACGCTGCCGTGGCATTTTTTAGCGGAAGTGGTGCCGCGGTGCAACAAAAAACCGACCCGCTGGCTTGGTTACTCCCCGTTACCTGGCGTTGCCGGCCGTTGAGGAGGCCGGCAATTGCTCCAGCAATCCGGCCAGATCCGGGGGTGGCGGCACGCTGAACTGCAAGGCCTCTCCCGTCACCGGATGGCGGAAGCCGAGGCTCGCGGCATGCAGCGCCTGACGTGGGAAGGCGAGCAGGGCGGAGCGCGCCGGCTCGGCGAGGAGCTTCGCCGCCGCCGGCGTCCGGCGCAGATAGACCGGGTCGCCGACCAGGGGATGCCCGCGCTCGGCCAGGTGGACCCGGATCTGGTGGGTCCGCCCGGTTGCCAGCCGGCAACGCAGCAGGGCACAGGCGGCGCCCCAGGCCCGCTCGGTCCGGTAGCGGGTCAGGGCATGCTTCCCGTTGCGGGTGACGACGGCCATGCGCTTCCGGTCCATGGGGTGGCGGCCGATATCGCCCTCGATCTCGTCGGCCGGCGGCTGCGGCACGCCCCAGACCAGGGCGAGGTACTCCCGGTCGAGGTCGCGGTTGGCGAAGGTTTCCGACAACGTGCGGAGGGCGCGCTCGGTCTTGGCGACGACCATGACGCCCGAGGTGTCCTTGTCCAGCCGGTGGACGATGCCGGGCCGCTTCTCGCCGCCGATTCCGGGCAGGTCGTCACCCGCATGGGCGAGGAGCGCGTTCACCAGCGTGCCGTCCTGGTTGCCGGGTGCGGGGTGGACGACGAGGCCGGCCGGCTTGTCCAGCACGATGAGGTCGCGGTCCTCGAACAGGATGGTCAGCGGGATGTCCTGGGGCAGCGGGGCTGCCTCCACGGCGGCGGGAACGGCGAGGGCATAGGTGCTGCCCGCCCGCACCCCCTCCGAGGCATCACGGAGAGGCTGGCCGTCCCTGGTGACGGCGCCGGCGATGATCAACGCCTTGACGCGGGAGCGCGAGAGCGAACCTATCGCTTCCGCCAGGAAGCGATCGGCACGGGTGCCGGCGGAATCCGGCCCGGCGGTGACCGTGAAGGTCTCGGCGGCGGAAGGGAGATGGTCTGTGGGTGCGCTCAAGGTCCTGGTCGTCGCAATGGGGGTGCTGATCGTCGGCGGCACCGTGACCCTGGTTGCGCTGCTCGTCCAGCGGGCGGGTGGCGACGGGGGCGCGGCCTGGCAGGCCGCGCTCGAGCAGCCGGAGGGGGCGCGGATCGGCGGAGTCTCGGCGAGCGAGAGTGGAATCGGCGTCTGGGTCCAGCGGCCGGATGGCGACCGGGTCCTGGTGGTGGACCCGAAGCGCGGCCGCGTCACCGGCGAGATCCGCCTCGGCCGATGAAGGGTGGGAGGGCGCCCCTGCCGGAGAAGACCTGCGCCGCCTGCGGCCGGGCCTTCGCCTGGCGGCGGAAATGGGCCCGCGACTGGGAGCAGGTGCGCTTCTGTTCCGAAGCCTGCCGGAGCGGCCGGTACATGGCCGCGAAGATCGCCGATGAAAAACGCCGGAAGGGCGCTTGATCCCGGCGCCATCCACGGGTAGAAGGCGCGCCTCCACCGGCCTTGTCCCCTTCGTCTAGAGGCCTAGGACACCGCCCTCTCACGGCGGTAACAGGGGTTCGAATCCCCTAGGGGACGCCACCGGGCGTTTCGCCAGACAGTCGCATCAGTCCAGCTGTGTTGAAGGTTGCGGCAAGCTTCATCTTCCTTGGCGGATTTCCGCGAACCCGTGATGTCCAAACCCGCCGAGGCAGGGCTGCCAGGAGCGGGTGCGGCTTCGTTGCGGCAAAAAATGCCGCTGATGGTCGCCGGCGCCAAGGCAAGCACGAGTTAGCGGTGTTCTCCGGCGCCTGCATGACGCGAGGGTGTCGCGTCGGCTTGCCTTCTGTGATGGCCTGACCGCGTCGCACCGGGCGCGAGGAATGGCGCCTCGCTTCCTGCGTCGAAGCCTATGCGCTGAAAACACCTGACTGGATCCGGAACGGGAGCAGCCCGCTTCCGCTTGGAGGGGCATGGCTGACGACCGAACTCCATCCATGCTCCTGTCGGAACCCCAGATGGCTTCCAGCGCGGATACGGCGAGAACGCGCCTTGCAACCCGCCTGTCGTTCTTTGCCGCGGGTTTCATCATGGCCTGTTGGGCGCCCATGGTGCCCTTTGCCAAGGCCAATCTGGGAGTCACCGATGGTGAGTTGGGACTTCTGCTCCTTTGCATCGGGATAGGCTCGATCATCGCCATGCCCCTGACCGGTTGGGTTAGCGCCCAGGTCGGAGGCAAGCCGATGATCCTGGCCGGAGGCTTCGGGCTGGTTTCGGTCCTACCCGCCCTGGCCGTCGTCACGGATCCACTCCTGCTCGCCGCGGCGTTGCTTGTCTTTGGCGCCTCGCTCGGCGCCATCGACGTGGCGATGAATGTTCATGCTGTCGAAGTCGAGAAGGCTGCCAGGAGGCCGCTCATGTCGGGGTTCCACGCGATGTTCAGCCTGGGCGGTTTCGCGGGAGCGGGCGGCATGACCTGGCTTTTGTCCCGCGAGGTTTCGCCGCTGACCGGCGCGGTTTGCGGCAGTGGCCTGGGTCTGGCCGCTATCCTCGTGGCCTGGCCGCGCCTGTTACAGGTTCAGGGGGGCAAACCTCCGGCCCTCGTTGCCCCGCGTGGCATTGTGCTCCTGTTGGCAGCCCTGGCTGCCATCAGCTTCCTCGTCGAAGGCGCCATCCTCGATTGGAGCGCATTGTTCCTGCTCGATCGGGACTTAGTCGAGCCGACCCAGGGCGGGCTTGGCTACACGCTGTTTTCCATTGCGATGACGGCAGGTCGGCTGACAGGGGATCGGGCCGTGCAGGCTGTAGGCAATCGACGGACGCTCCTCTGGGGCGGCCTGCTGACCGTTGCCGGGTTCGTCCTGCTTCTTGCCGCCCAGGGGATGGCGGCACTTGTAGGCTTCATCCTCATTGGGCTTGGCACGGCGAACATCGTGCCCGTGCTTTTCAGCCAGGCCGGACGGCAGACGGCAATGCCGGCAGGTCTGGCCGTGGCCGCTGTCACGACAATCGGATATGCGGGAGTCCTGGCCGGTCCAGCCGCGATCGGCTTCGTCTCCCATGCAACCAGCCTGTCGATCGCCTTTTGGCTGCTGGCGGGCCTGATGGCGTTGGTCCCGATATGCAGCCGTCCTGCTGCTCGGCTTTAGATGGCGACAAACATGGCAGCCGCCTCGAAATGGACGGGGCGTGCCGAATTGCCGGGGCTTCCGGCCAGGGGTGAGAACCTCCGCCGATGCATATCGACGGGTCCAAGCTGCGCGCTGGGTTCCCCCATGGCATGCACGCCAGCGGCTGCCATGCCCGCTCATGCCAGGAGGCGTCTCGCATTCGATCACGCTGGCTCCCACCTGATCCGATGGCTGGTGCGGTCCACGACACGCTTCACCCCTGGCACATTCTCGGCGAGCACGTAGAGGGCGCGGCTGACCGCCTCCGAGCGAGTGAAGCCATAGAATTCCACCACCCCGTCCTGGACATGGATTGCAGTGTGGATCGTGTCGGCCCAGGGCTCGCGCTGCATCGCAGCCATCACGGCACGGTGGATTTGCTCGTCGGTGAGATTGTCGGCCTGGGGCTCCTCCCGCGACACCAGAGTGCGGACAAGATCGGAGCGGGTGACAACGCCGAGCAGCTTCCCATCCTCGGTGATGGGCACCCGGCGGATCCGATGGTTCTCCATGAGGCGGGCAACATGCGCGGCGCTGTCCCCAGGGCTTGCCGTGATCACCCGCTCGGTCATTATCTCGCTCGCCTTGATGCCGTGGCTCCGTGCATAGCGGTCGGCCCTGGCGACCGAATGGTCGAACAACCGCGAAAGCCACCCGGACGGTTGCTCATCCTCATCGGCCAGACGGCGGATCAAATCCGATTCAGTGACGATGCCAAGCAGGGCGCCGGCCGCATCAGTAACCGATACAGCCGAGATGCCCCGATCGGCGAACATACGTGCGATAGCGGCAACCGGCGTCTCGGGCTGCACTGTCGCCACCTCCCTCGTCATTACGTCTCGGGCACGAAGTGAGGTCATGGCGTCCTCCTTTTTCTTGTGCCAGGAAGCATGCTCCTTCACCGTGGCGGGATTCCAGCATCAACTTGAGGCGGTGGCCGGGCCATTCCGGATCGGCCATCGCTTGTCCGAATGCCATATTGCCCCGAGGGTGAGGCCGTGTTCCCCAAGGCCTTATCGTTGACTGGCCTATGTACCGGGGCCTCTGGGCCGCCGTGACGGGTGTTGCCGGATGGCTTCCAGCCTTCGTCCATCGCCGGTAGCGCCTTCGAGCCAGTGGCCCAGGACGAGCTGTCGCGCACCGCCTCGACCGCGGTGGCCAGACTGGCCGTGATCGCATCATCCGCCCGCAGCTGCGCATGGACGCCCACTATGCATCGCCACGCCCGGCATGCCCCGACGGGAAGGTTGGGCTGCACCCAGACGGCGTCGGTCGTGGTGGCGCACCATGGCAGCCCGGCCGCCTGCGAGACCTTCAGCCGCTCGGCCGGCGATCTCCTGCCATTAGATACCTAAGGAGATGGCCGCCGGGCTGAGGATCGGAGCCCGCGCCCCGGCGACGTCGCCAAGCCAAGGGGCCATCCTGAAGCGCCAGCGGGAACTCAGGCGCCGGTTTCGTCGTTGCGAGTTCTGTTACAAAAGGAACCAGAACAATGACGATGAAGCTTGCCGGGACCCTCGCGCTGGTCCTTCTGGTGGCCGCCTGCAACTCCGGCCCGCGCCGCTCGACCTCGCCTGGGGAGCCGATGGCGCCCTCGGCCGCCTCCCCCACCGGTTCGGTGAACAGCGGCGCGACGGGCGGCGGCGTTCCGACCCCGCTGCAGCCGGGCGGCGCCGGCGGCGTCGGCAGCGGCAACCAGCCGGGCCGCGCCGGGACGCGCTGAGACCGGCCCCGGCGGCGGCGCGCTACTCGGCCGCCGCCGCCAGCCCACCCCGCGCCGCGATGGCGGCGCGGGTCGCCGGCAGCAGGTCCCGCCCGTAGGTGGTCGCATCCTCGAGCGGATCGAAGCCGCGGATGAGGAAGGTGCTGACGCCGAGCGCATGGTAGTCGGCCAGCGTATCCGCCACCTGCTCCGCCGTGCCGACGAGGCCGGTGGTGTTGGCGCCCGCCCCGACCGCGGCTGCGACCTCGGTCCAGAGCCGCTTGTCCCGCACCCGGCCGCCCGCCGCCGCATCCAGCAGCCGCCGCGAGCCGACGCTCTCCGGCTTCGGCCCGCCGCTGCCAACCGCCCCGGCCCGCAGCTCGCGGATGCGGGCGATAATGGCATCGGCCCGCGCCCAGGCAGCCTCCTCCGTCCCCGCCAGCACCGGGCGGAAGGACATGCTGAAGCGGATCGCGCCGGGGTCCCGCCCCGCCTTCGCCACGCTGGCGCGGACGCGCGCGATCGTCTCCCGCGCCTGGTCCAGCGTCTCGCCCCAGAAGGCATAGACATCGGCGATGCGCCCGGCGATGTCGATCGCCACATCGGAGGAGCCGCCGAAGAAGACTGGGATATGCGGCTGCTGCAGCGGCTTCACCTCGGAGAAGCCGCCCTCGAAGCGGTAGAAGGCCCCCTCGTGGTCGAAGGGCCGGTCCTCGGTCCAGAGCCGCTTCAGCAGCGCGACATATTCCTCGGACCGGGCATAGCGCTGGCCATGGTCGAGCCAGTCGCCATCCTTCTTCTGCTCCACCGGGCTGCCGCCGCTGATGACATGGATGGCGGCGCGCCCGCCGGTGAGCTGGTCGAAGGTGGCGAATTGCCGGGCGGCCAGCGTCGGCGCGATGAAGCCCGGCCGGTGCGCCACCATGAAGCCGATGCGGCTGGTCCCCGCCGCGGCATGGCTGGCGACCAGCAGCGCATCCGGCGAGCTGCTGCCCCAGGCGACGAGGATGCGGTCGAAGCCCGCCGCCTCATGCGCCTGCGCGAAGCGCTGGATATAGCCGGGATCGACCACCGGCCCCTCGGGCGGATGGATCTCGGACTGTGCCCGGTGGGCGATCATGCCGATGAATTCGAGCGGATGCGTCATCCTGGCTGCTCCTTCAGGCGATGTTGAGCCGGCGCAGCGCGCGGCCGATGGCGGCATGGTCGGCGGCGACGCGGCGGCCGAGTTCCTCGGGCGAGACCGCCTCCGGCTTCAGGCCGAAGCGGCGCAGCGCGGCGGCGACCTCGGGCTCGGCGAGGCTATCATTGAAATCGCGGTTCAGGCGGGCGATCACCGGCGCCGGCGTCGTGCCCGGTGCGAAGAGGCCGAACCAGGTGCCGCCCGGCCAGGCCCGGCCGATGCCGAGCTCGGCGAGGTTCGGCAGGTCAGGGAAGGCATCCCAGCGATCCGGCCCGACCGTCGCCAGGGCGCGCAGCCGCCCCTCCTGCACATGCGGCATGGCGATCGGGTCGATCACCAGGTGGCAGTCGCCGGCGACCACGCTGGTCGCCGCCGCGGCGCTGCCCGGGAAGGGCACATGCACCGCCTCGAACCGGGCCTCGTCGGCCAGCAGCGCGCCGCGCAGATGCCCGGCCGAGCCGATGCCGGCCGAGGCATAGTTCAGGACGCCGGGCCGGCGGCGGCCGAAATCGATCAGCTCCGCCACGCTGTGGACCGGCAGCGCCGGGTTCACCGCGACGACGCTATAGGCATCCCCGGCCAGCGCGACCGGTGCCAGGTCCCGCAGCGGGTCGTAGCCGACATTCGACAAATGCGGCGCGATGGTGAGGTTGCCGGCGGAGGCATTCAGCAGCGTGTGCCCGTCCGGCTTCGCCTCGGCGACCATGCGGCTGCCGACGGCGCCGCCCGCCCCGGCCTTGTTCTCGACGAGGACGGTGACGCCGAGCCGCGGGCCGAGCGCGCGGCTCATGGTGCGGGAGACGTTGTCGTTGGTGGCGCCCGGCGGGAAGGGGCAGACATAGCGCACGGTCCGTTCGGGAAAGCCATGGGTGGAGGCCTCGGACCGGCCGAGGAAGGGCGTGGCGACGAAGGGCGCGGCAAGGCCGGCGCCCAGCAGCAGGCGGCGGGAGATCATCGGGACAACTCCTGGAGCAGCGCGGGCGGGCGGGCGAGATCGGTCATCGCCAGGGCGCCGAGCGCGATGGAAAGGGCGAGCAGAAACCGGAAGGCGAGGCTGGTCACGCCAGCGCCCCCGCGAGCGCCGCGCGGCCGGCGGCGAGATGCGCCGCATCGGCGGCCGGCGCGTGCATCCGGGCGCATTGCACGTCGCGCCAGTGCCGCTCGAGCGGCAGGGCCCGGTCATGCGCATGGTTGCCGGCGAGCAGCGTCGCCTCCTCGACGGCGCGGACGGCATTCTCCGTCAGCACCACCTTGAGCGCCCCGGCCTCCGTGGCCGAGGGCGGCAGGCCGGCATCGGCGGTGGCGGCCAGCGCCTCGGTGATGCGGGCATTGGCGGCGAGCAGGCCCTCGATGCGGCCGACCGCCTCCTGCACGCGGGGCAGCGTGGCGAGCGGCGCGCCGAGGCTGCCCGGCGCCCGCTCCTGCACGAAGCCGATGATCCAGCCCCGCGCGGCCTGGGCGACGCCGGTATAGACCGCGGGCACCAGCACCGCGTTCCAGAGCATCTGCACCGCATCGGGCGCCGCGCGGCCGGGCGGGGCGAGGCCGATGGCATGCTCGGCCGGGATCTCCACCGCCTCGAACACCACGTCATGGCTGCCCGAGGCGCGCAGGCCGAGATGGTTCCAGGTCTCGAGGATGGTGATGCCCGGCGCATCGGCCGGGACGAGGAAGCTGCCGACCCGCGGCGCCTCCTCATCGGTGCGGGCGAAGACCTCCATCCAGCGGAGGCCGGGGGCGCCGGTCGCGTAGCGCTTGCGGCCGGTCAGCGCCCAGCCCGTGGCGGTGCGCCGCGCGACGGTCGCCGGCAGCCCGCCGCGCGTCGGCGAGCCGAGCTCCGGCTCGACGCGGAGGGCATTGACCAGCGCGCCCTCGGTCACCGCCTCGCGCTGCAGCCGCCGGCGGAGGGCCTCGGGCCAGTCCGGGCTGCGGGCCAGGGCGGCATGCTTCAGGTACTGCATGGCGAGGACGAGCGCCGTCGCCGGGCAGGCCGCACCGACCTGCGCGACGGCTTCGGCGGCGAGGCGCAGCCCCCCTCCCCCGCCGCCGAGCGCGGCCGGGACGGTGAGGCCGAGCAGCCCCGCCTCGCGCAGGGCGGCGAGGCTGTCATGGGGGAAGCTCGCCTCCCGGTCGTGCCGGGCCGCCGCCGCGGCGATGGCGGGCAGCAGGGCCCCGAGGCCGGCGAGCGGGTTGGGCTGTGCGGTCATCGGTTGGCCCTTTGCGGGATGCGGCGCGGGCCCGGGCCGCTGTTGCGGCCGACGACGAGCCCGGCGACGCGCTCGGCCTCGGCCGGGCTCGGGAAGGTGGCGCCGTCGATATCCTCGACGGCGGGGTCCGTGGCGATGAAGCGCCAGGCGGCGGCATGGGCGACGGCGACGCCGAGGAAGCGTCCCCCCACCTCGATGGGGCGTGACGTATGCATGGCTATGGCTCCCGGCATGCCGGGGCACGCCGAACGGGATGGCTGATGGGGGTGGCGGTGGGCGGGCGCTCAGCGCCGACAGCGCATCCCGCGACAGCGAAGGGCCATGCGGGCCTTCGGGCCGGAGGGGTGGTGCTTTAGCGCTTGGTATCGCGGTGCAAGCTGCATCGTTCAAAATCCGCGGGGTCAGGGCGGAATGCCCCGGCCACGGACGGATTGAACGATCAATGACGGTTATTCGTCAACCTGAGAAATCACGATTTGCCACGAGCCTATTCACGTCAGCGCGCGCATGATCCACGAACCTTATGAATTCAGTGGTTTATGGGCTTCATCGACCCTCACTCCGGCCCGGCCACGCATCCACGGCCCATGCGGTAGCTGCACTTTCCACCACTTCATCGCGTATATAGGCGCCCTGGCCCGGCGCCCGGCCGATGAATGGATGGGAGCCTGCCGTTGCGCGCCCGCCGCAACCCTGGGGCCGCGGTGCCGGCCATGGCAGGCTGCCGCCATGACGATTCCCCGCCGCACCGCCCTCGCCCTGCCCGGCCTTGCCCTGCCCTTCCTCGCCGGCATCGTCCGCGCCCAGGCCCCTGAGGCGCCGACGCCGGTGCTCTTCCTGCACGGCAACGGTGACCATGCGGCCCTGTGGCAGACGACGCTCTGGCGCTTCGAGTCCAACGGCTGGCCGCGCGAGCGGCTGCGGGCGGTGAACTTCCCCGACCCGCTGGCGCGCGACGACGATGCCGTGGCGCAGCCCCGCCGCAGCAGCAGCCTGGAACAGACCGAGCGCCTCGCTGAATTCGTCCGCACATTCCGCGCCGAGACCGGCGCCACGCGCATCGCGCTGGCCGGCAACAGCCGTGGCGGCAACCCGATCCGCGATTTCACCGTCCATCAGGGTGGCGCCTCGCAGGTCTCGCATGCGGTGCTCTGCGGCACGCCGAATCGCGGCGTCCATGACTGGCCGGAGCGCGCCGGGAACGAGTTCAACGGCCGCGGTCCTTTCCTTAGCCGGCTGAATGCCGGGCCAAGCGACGTGGTGGCGGAGACCGCCTTCCTCACCCTCCGCAGCGACGGCAACGACCTCTACGCCCAGCCCCGCGCCATCTGGTCGCCGACGACGCCGGACCGGCCGACGGGCACCGATGTCGACGGGCCCGAGTTGCGCGGCGCGACGAATCTGGTGCTGCCCGGCCTCGACCACCGCGAGACCGCCTACCATGCCCGCGCCTTCGCCGAGATGGCGCGCTTCATCGCCGGCCGCGCCCCCGCCCGCATTGCCGTGCTGCCGGAGGCGCGGCCGGTGCTGGACGGGCTCGTCACCGGCACGCCCGGCGGCGTGCAGACCAACCGCCCGGTCGAGGGCGCCGTGGTCGAGGTCTTCCGCACCGACCCGGAGACGGGCGCCCGCATCGGCGAGGCGCTGCACCGCCGCACCACCGGGGCCGACGGACGCTGGGGGCCGGTCACCGTCGAGCCGGGCTGGACGCTCGAGCTGGTGGTGGCGGCGCCGGAGCATCCGGTCACCCATATCTACCGCTCGCCCTTCCCGCGCTCCTCCTCCGTCCTGCATCTCCGCCCCGCCCGGCCGCTGACCGAGGCGGATCGCGCGGCCGGCGGCGTGCTGCTCTTCACCCGGCCGCGCGGCTATTTCTGCCTGCCGCGCGACGCCATCCTGCTCGACGGCCGGGTGCCGGGCGACGTGCCGCAGGGCATCGCCCGCGCCGCGACGGCGACGCTGCGGCTGCCGGCGGGCGAGCTCGGCCGGCCCATCCCCGCCCTGTTCAACGAGGAGCGCCTCGTCGCCCGCGCCTGGCCCGCCGCCGAGGGACGCATCGCGGTGGCCGAGCTGACCTGGTAGCCGCACCCCGGCGCATGCCGGGGGACTTGCTTTTGATGGCGACCGCTATCTATTCTCCGTGGAGGAGGTGGATATGCGGGTCAGCAAGGCACAGGTGGCGGAGAACAGGGCCAGGCTCCTGGCCGAGACGGCACGGATGATCCGCGAGGCCGGCATCGCGGGCTCGGGCGTCGATGCCCTGGCCCGCGCCGCCGGCTTCACTCATGGCAGCCTCTACAGCCAGTTCGGCTCGAAGGAGCGGCTGGTCGCCGAGGCGCTGGCCGAAGCGATGGCGGCCAGCGACGCCGTCCAGGCGGACAGGCTGCCACCCGGCGGCGGGATCGGCCGCTTCGCCGCGCAATACCTCTCGCCCGCGCACCGGGACCGGCCCGGCACCGGCTGCGCCCTGGCCGCGATCGGGCCGGAAGCGGCCCGCGAGGGCAGCGCCGTCCGCAGCACCTTCACCGCCGCCCTGCGCCGCATGGCCGGGCGCCTGGCCGCCGCGCTGCCGCTGGAGCCGAAGGCGGCCGAGCCGGCGGCGCTCGCCAGCCTCTCCACCCTCGTCGGCGCGCTGATCCTGGCGCGTGCCGTGGATGACCCCGAGCTCTCCGACCGCATCCTCGCGGCCGGGCGCAGCCACCTGTCCGCCGGTGATGCCGGCGGCGCCTGAGGGACCATCGATGCTCGCCAACCAACTCGCGCCCGCCCTCGCCCGCCGCGGCATCCATTATGGATGGGTGATGGTGGCGCTGACCTTCCTCGTCTCCCTCGCCTCGGCCGGCGCCATGGGCATCCTCGGCGCGCTGCTGCTGCCCCTGCAGCGCGAGACGGGCTGGGAGACCGCCACCATCTCCGGCGCGCTGGCGCTGCGCCTGCTGCTCTTCGGGCTGATGGCGCCCTTCGCCGCCGCCCTGCTGCAGCGCTACGGGCTGCGCCGTACATCGTCGTCGCGCTCTCCCTGGTGCTGATCGGCTGCCTGCTGTCGATGCGGATGACGGCGCCCTGGCAGCTCTGGCTCAGTTGGGGCGTGCTGACCGGGCTTGGGACGGGCATGACAGCGCTGGTGCTCGGCGCGACGGTCGCCAACCGCTGGTTCGTCCAGCGGCGTGGCTTGGTGCTCGGCATGCTGACGGCGGCCAATGCCACCGGGCAGCTCGCCTTCCTGCCGCTCGCCGCCTGGCTGGCGCAGCATGAGGGCTGGCGGGCGGCGATGCTGCCGGGCCTCGGCGCCTGCCTCCTCGCCGGGCTGCTGATGTGGCTGTTCGGCCGCGACCACCCGGCGGAGCTTGGGCTGAATGCCTATGGCGACACCGCGGCGACGATCGCCCCGCGTCCCGCCGCGCCGGCCGGCAATGCGGTGCGCAACGCCTTCGCCGCCCTGGCCGAGAGCGCGCAGAGCCGCGTCTTCTGGATCCTCTTCGCCACCTTCCTGATCTGCGGCCTCTCCACCAACGGGCTGATCCAGACGCACTTCATCCCGCTCTGCTCCGATTTCGGCATGGCGGAGGTCGAGGCGGCCTCGGTGCTCGCCATGATGGGCATCTTCGACTTCGCCGGCACCATCGCCTCCGGCTGGCTGTCGGACCGCTACGACAACCGCCGGCTGCTCTTCTGGTACTACGGCCTGCGCGGCCTCTCGCTGCTCGTGCTGCCCTTCAGCACCTTCTCCCTCTACGGCCTGTCGATCTTCGCCGTCTTCTACGGGCTCGACTGGATTGCGACCGTCCCGCCCACGGTGAAGCTCGCCGGCCAGGCCTTCGGGCGGGAGCGGGCGCCGCTGGTCTTCGGCTGGATCTTCACCGCGCACCAGCTCGGCGCCGCCATCGCCGCGCTCGGCGCCGGGATGAGCCGGGATGCACTGGCGAGCTACCTGCCGGCCTTCTTCATCGCCGGCGCCGCCTGCCTCATCGCCGCGCTGCTGGCGCTGGCGGCGCGGCCGGCACGGCCCACCGCCGCCATCCCGGCCACGGCCTGACCAGGCAGCGTGCGGTCAAGCAGGCGGCGACGTCGCCGCCCAGGGCCTTCCTCGTGCTTCACGGGCGTATCCTCGTCATGGGCGCCCAGCCGTGTTGCGGGACGGCCCTCAGCGCCCAGCGGCAAGCGCGGCGACGGCATCGGCCAGCTGGCCAAGCGTCGCGCTCATCGCCTGGACGAGAGCCGGCAGCCCGGGCTCGGCCAGCGGCGTCTCGAAGCGCAGCACGCGCGCGGCCCGCGTCGCCCCGCCCGGCGGGCGCAGGGCAAGCTGGGCCAGGAGGGTGACAGCCGGGCCCGGCCCCGCTTCGAAGCGCTGGATCTCGGTCTCGAGGATCAGGCCCGCCTCGCCACGCAGCGCCCCGGTCTCGGTGAAGACGGTGGTGCCCGGCAGGCGCAGCATCAGGTCCTCGGCCAGGACGCGGGTCAGCATGTCGCTGAAGGGCTCGCCCCAGCGGGCACCGAGCGTCACGAGCCGCGAATCCGCGACGGCGCGGATGATCTGCGACCGGTCGAGATAGGCCGGGACGCCGACGCGGCGCAGCTCGATCAGCCCGGGCGCGCCGGAGCGTGCCGCCCCTGGCACTGCGACCATCCGGTACAGTTCGGGCTCGGCCGAGGCGCAACCGGCGAGCACCAGCCCGGCGAGCAGCATGCGGCGATCAATCATGGCGCATTCCCCCGGTCGGTGCGGCCGCGGATCAGCGCCTCCGGATGCCGGTCGAGCAGGTCGGCCAGCAACCGGACGGAACGCGCGGCATCGCTGGCCTGGGCCAGCACCCGCGCCACCTGGCGGTTGATCTCGCTCTGCGCTCCATAGCCCCGCTCGATCGAGGCCATGGCGCTGGAGGCGCGGCCCACCGCCTGGTCGAGGTTGCTGGCGATGCCGGGCAGCCGCCGCAGCAGCGGCGCCAGCCCCTCATCGGCCCGCCGCAGCAGCCCCTGGGCCTGGTCCAGCACCCCGGACAGCCCTTGCACCGCACCCCGCAATTCCGGGCTTCCGGCGAGGCCGCTCACCGAGGCCAGGGTGTCGTTCAGGTTGCGGCCGATCTCGTCGAAGGGGATCGATTGCAGCTGGGCGGCGACGGAGCTGACACTGGCCAGCACGCTGTCCGCGCTCATGGTCGGCATGACGATCTCCTCGCCCTGCAGCACCACCTCGGCCGGCGGGGCGTCGGGGACGAAGTCGAAGGCGATCACCACCTGTCCGGTGACGTAGCTGACCGTCTGCAGGCGGCCGCGGAGCCCGTTGCCGACCATCCGCCGGGCATAGGTCAGCACATCCTCCTGCGTCCGCCCCGCCTTGCCGGAGGGATAGGCGATGCGGTCCGGCTCGATGGCGATACGCACGGGCACGCGGAAGGTATCGCTCGCCAGGTCATACTCCAGCGTCCGTTCGAGCACGCTGCCGATGCGCAGGCCGCGCATCTCGACCGGGGTGCCCACCTCGATCCCCCGCACCGATTCGTTGAAGTAGAGCAGGAAGACCAGGCGGTCCTTGGTCGTGGCGGAGACTGCGGCCTCAAGGTCGTCATAGAGCTGGAAGCGGGTGACATCCGGTGCCGGCGGCTCGTCACGCAGCTCGGGCGGCGTGTCGAAGGCGACGCCGCCGGCGAGCAGGGCACGCAGGCTCTCGAGCTCCAGCTTCAGCCCGCCTCCACCGAAGCGTGCATTGATGCCGGAGATGTTCCAGAAGCGGGACCCCTCCCGTAGATAGCCGTCGAAGGGGGAGCGGATGAAGGCATGGATGGTGACATTGCCGTCGAGCCCGGGCGGATCGATATCGAGGATCTCCCCCACCGTCACGTCGCGGAAGAAGACGGGCGACCCACGGTCGAGCGAGCCGACGCGCTGCGCCAGCAGGGTGAAGACCCGCCCCGGCTCGTCCGAGCGCACGCCGGGCGGATTCTCGAGCCCGGCGAAATCGCGTTCGCTGGCCCCCTCCCCGCCCGGGTCGAATTCGATATAGGCGCCGGAGACGATGGTCTCGAGGCCGGAGACATTGCCGGCCGTCAGCCGCGGCCGCACCACCCAGAAGCGGGCGCCCTCGGTCAGCCGGCCCTGCACCGACTTGTTCATGCGCAGCCGCACCTGGACCTGCTGCAGGTCGTCGGAGAGCTCGATCGTCTCGACCGTGCCGACCTGTACCGCCTTGTAGCGCACCTGGGTCTGCCCGGCGGTCAGCCCCCCCGCATCGCGGAAGGTGACGGTGACGAGGGGCCCGCGATCGACATAGGTCCGCCAGCCGAGATAGCCGGCGATCAGCAGCGCGACCACCGGCACCAGCCAGATGGGCGAGATGCGGCGGCGGCGCAGGCGGCGCTCCGCCTCGGCCGGTTGTTCCTGGGTACCGCTCACGCCTTGCGCTCCGCCATGGCCTCCCGCTCCTCCGCGGCGTCCCACATCAGGCGTGGGTCGAAGGCCTCGGCGGCGAAGATGGTCAGCACCACCACGGCGGCGAAGCAGGCGGCGCCGAGCCCGGCACTGATCGAGGCGAGGTTGCCGAAGCGCACCAGCGCGATCAGCACCGAGACGACGAAGATGTCGATCATCGACCAGCGGCCGATCGCCTCGACAATGCGGTAGAGCCGCGTCCGCGTGACGAGCTGCGACGCGGAGCGGCGATGGATGCCGATCAGCATGGTGGCGAGGCCGATGAGCTTCAGCAGCGGCACCGCGACGCTGGCGAGGAAGACGACGAGCGCCAGCGGCCAGAAGCCGCTCTCGACAAATTCCCAGGCGCCGCCCAGGATCGTGTGCGGCCCGCCATGGCCGAAGGTGACGATATCCATCACCGGGAAGGCATTGGCCGGTATGTAGAGCACCACCGCGGCGAGGATCAGCGCCCAGCTCCGCGCCACGCTGTTCGGCTTGCGTGGGTGCAGTACCGCCTCGCAGCGCCGGCAGCTGCTGCCCGGCTCCGCCGGGGCGACCAGCCGGCAGCAGCCGCAGCCGATCAGCGGCGCGGCCGGCAGCGGCGCCTCGGCCGGCGTGGCGGTGGCGCCGCGCGCCTCCAGCGCTTCCCAGACCCGGTCGGGATCGAGCTGGGCGTTGAGCGCCACCTGGGCCAGCGCCAACGCTGCCAGCCCATAAGCGGCTGGGCCGATCTCGACCTGCGCCAGATCCGCCAGGCGCGTGTAGGAGACCAGCACGCCGAAGAGAAAGACCTCCAGCATCGCCCAAGGGCCAAGCCGCTCATGCCAGCGAAAGGCGAGGTAGAGGCGGCGGGGCGGCGCCTCCAGCCGCAGGCCGAGCAGCACCCCGACCAGCAGCAGCAGGCGTGCCAGCGGCACCGCGACCAGGGTGAGGATCACCAGGATGGAGAGCACCCCGAACCCGTCCTGCAGGAAGGAGAAGGCACCGGTCTCGACATGGCTGGACCGCACCTGGCCGAGCAATTGCAGGCCGAGGAAGGGCATGGTCATCGTCACCGCGTAGAGCACCAGCCCGGCGAGCCCGAGGGCCAGGGGCGCGTCGAGCGAGGCCGGCGCATGGCGCCGCAGCACCGTCTGGCAGCGCGGGCAGCGTGCCTCCTCGCGCCGCTCCAGCGGGCCGAGCCGGACCAGGCGGCCGCAACCCTCGCATTCCCGGAGGTCACGGCCGGGTGGCGCGTCGGCAGCCCCCATGGCGCTGACGACCAGGCTCACCGCGCGGTTCGCGCCCGGGCGGGGCAGGATCGGGGGTGGGATCGAACACGCATTCGGGGCAGCCTGAGCAAGAGGATCGGGCGCGGGAACGGTTCGAACCCGCAGGAGTTGCGCGGGCGCCCGGGACTGAACCTCTTGGTTACCCTTTGCGACCGCAGCCGCTCAGGTGAGGTCGTGCAGGTCCCGGCCCAAGGGCGGCCCGAGCCGGAACTCGGAAAAGCGTACCACAAGCCCGGCTCGTTCCGGCGTACAACACATCGGCCCGACCGTATAGCACGCGGCCCGGGGAAAGGGTGCCAGCCGAACCAAGCCCCAGCGCCACCCATCCGCCGAGGCCTGCAGCCGCAGCACCCCCGCCGCCACCGTCAGCCGCAGCCGGAGGTCGCCCGGGTCGCCGGCATAGGGGCCGGTCGCCCAGTCCGACCGGCCGAGGGTCAGCACGCTGCCCAGCATCGCCTGGCCATCGGAGAGCTCGATCCCCGCCCTCAGCCAGCGCTCCGCATCCAGCCGCAGCATGATCCCGGCCTGGTCATAGAGCGCCCGGTACTCGGCCTGCACCCGCAGTTCCGCGGTGAAATCCCCCGCGGTGGCGAGGCCGAGGCAATGGCCGCTGTCGCGGGTGAAGCCGTAATGCGTCTCCCGCCAGAAATCCGTCCCCCGGTCGGTGACGACATGCAGGGCCTCGCCCTCGAACCACCATTCGGCGGGCTCGTTCAGCCAGCTGCCTTGCGCGAACATCCGCCCTCCCCTTGCCGCCCGTCCCGGGCCTCGGGATAGTCGCCCTCCCGTTCAGGACCATGATGATGGATACGCATCAGACCAGCCTTTCCCCGCAATCCCCGACACATGCCCAGCGCCTCGACCGGCTGGCGGAGCTCGCGGTGCGGGTCGGGCTGAACCTGGCCCCGGGGCAGGAGCTGGTGATGACGGCGCCGGTCGAGGCGCTGCCGCTCGCCCGCCGCATCACCGAGCAGGCCTACCGCGCCGGGGCCTCGCTCGTCACCACCATCCTCGGCGATGACGAGATGGCGCTGGCCCGCTACCGCCATGCCTCCGAGGACAGCTTCGACACCGCGCCCGGCTGGCTGTTCGACGGCATGGCCGAGGCCTTCCGCCGCGGCGCCGCCCGGCTGGCGATTGTCGGCGACAACCCGACCCTGCTGGCCGGCGAGGATGCCGAGCGGGTGGCCCGGGCCAATCGCGCCCGCTCCATCGCCTATCGCCCGGCGTTGGAGCTGATCACCGCGACGGCGATCAACTGGTCGCTCGTCGCCAGCGCGACCCCGGCCTGGGCCGTCACCGTCTTCCCGGACCTGCCGGCGGAGGCTGCCCTCGCCCGGCTCTGGGACGCCATCTTCGCCGCATCCCGCGTCGACGAGGCGGATCCGGTCGGCGCCTGGGCCGCGCACAACGCTCGGCTGATGGAGAAGCGGACCATGCTGAACGCGCGGCGCTATGCCGCGCTGCGCTTCCGCGGGCCGGGCACCGACCTCACGGTCGGCCTCGCCGATGGCCATGCCTGGATGGGTGGCCTCTCCACCGCCAAGAACGGCATCACCGGCAACCCGAACATCCCGACCGAGGAGGTCTTCACCACCCCGCACCGGACGGTGACCGAGGGCGTCGTCTCAGCCACCAAGCCGCTCTCCTACCAGGGCACGCTGATCCGCGACATCCGCGTGCGCTTCGAGGCCGGCCGCATCACCGAGGCGCAGGCCAGCACCGGCCAGGCGGTGCTCGAACGGATGATCGGCACCGACGAAGGCGCCCGCATGCTGGGCGAGGTGGCGCTGGTGCCGAATTCCAACCCCATCTCGCGGAGCGGCCTGCTCTTCTTCAACACCCTCTTCGACGAGAATGCGGCGAGCCATATCGCCCTCGGCCAGGCCTATTCCAAATGCTTCCTCGACCAGAACCTGGATGCGGCGGCGCTGGACGCGGCCGGGGCCAACCGCAGCCTCATCCATGTCGATTGGATGATCGGCTCGGCCGAAACGGATGTGGACGGCATCGACGCGACCGGGATTGCCGAGCCACTGATGCGCGCCGGCGAGTGGGTAAAGTAGGAGCCGGCGCCGCTTCGGCTTGCCGTCGGCATGACTGCGCAATAGTGGATTTTCTTGGCCGTCGAGGTGATAGGTCCATCTCGGCGTTCAGCGCTTACGTGGCGACCGCCTTCTTGAGCTCGTCGAGCGAGCCACTCTGCTGCAGGATGGTGGTGGCGCCTGTGCCCGGCAGCAACTCATCCGCGATGTGCGGCGCTTTCCGTAGTCGCTACGGAGGGGCCGCCGCCATCAACCGGGAATGCGCTCCTCGGCCTATGCCGAGGGCGGCCTGTCTTGCCTGAGGCCCTGACCGGCTATGCGGCGGGTTGGCAGCAAGTTCCACGATTTCCTGCATGCCAACCCTCATGGAAACAGATGCTGAATTCGCATCATGGTTTAGGTTTTGGATAGAGCGCCCTGCCGGCAATCCTGGCGACCTCAAGCAAGTCCTGTCCAAAGCTCTGGACCGCTTGCTCCTGGTACTGCCCGGCTATGCAGACGCCGCTCAGGCCAAATCGCGGTATGCCGTCCGCATCGCTGACGACTGTCCCAACGCTGATGATGCCGCTGTACAGATTGTTGTTGTCCGTTGCCCAGCCGCGATCCCGCGCAGCAACTACCTCCGACCGATAGGTGTCGAAGCCTGGGTTGGATTGCCAACGCAGCGTCTTGAACCGCCGGGACAGTTCGGCGGTTGGCAAATCCATCGCTGCGGCGATGCTCCGGCCAACTGCCCCGGCGAAGGCGGGCATGCGGAACCCGACGCTGATTTCCACGCGGATGGCGCTTTGGCTGTGCGCGCGGTCCACCAGGATGACGTGGTCATCCTCGGTGATGCGCCAGAGCAGGACGAGCATGCCATGCTTTATGGCCAACCGTTCCATCTCAGGCCGGATCAGTGCAGTGGGGCTGGTGCCGATCAGGCCTGCGGCCAATTCGGCAATGGCCAGCCCGAGCGAGTAGGTCTTCTCCACATGATGGAACGCCACGTACCGCGCACGAGTGAGGGTACGCAGGATGTTGAAGCATGTGCTGGTGCTCACCCCGCTGGCCCGTGCGACGGCGGCGACCCCCATCGGCTTCGTGGAGGCGGCGAGGCTGGCCAGGATCTGGACGGCATTGAAGACCGCACCAACATCCTTCTGCGATGTCCTCGAGGTATCGGACTCGTCGTACATGGGATTGGCTTCAGGCTTTCGGATAAGGCTTTTCAATAGGGTCAATTGCCACGGCTTCCACCCAAGACCGCTACCCTGGGCCGCTGCGTGGCCACCGATCCCTGTACCGGCCCAGCCTTCCATCAGCTGCATGAGTCCGGTGATGCCGCTGGCAGCCAGGCGGTGGCTCGATGCGAGGCGCCAGACCCTTCCGCCTGCTTTATCGCCCGTACCGGCACGCCGGGCATCGTCGCCACCGCACCCACGGATCCGGACCGAAGCAGCCGAGCCTGGTCACCGTATCCATCGCCGCCTCACACCGTCACCAGGCCGCTATCGACCGGCAGGATCACGCCGGTGGTGATGCGGGATTCGTCGGAGGCCAGGTAGAGCGCCGCATGCGCCATGTCGGCCGGCTCGCCGAGGCCGAGGAGATGCGTGGCGCTCAGCGCCTGCATGGCGGCGCTGCCGGCGAGGAGGCCGCGCACCCGTTCGGTCAAGGTCACCGTCGGCGCAATGGCGTTCACCCGCACGCGTTGCGGCCCGAACTCGACCGCCAGCGAGCGCGTGAGGGCCGCGACGCCGCCCTTCGCGGCCGTGTAGCAGTCGCGTCCGGGAAACCCCATCAGCGCCACCACCGACGCCATGTTGATCACCGAGCCACCGCCGGATCGGATGATCTCGGGAATGCCGAACCGGCAGCCCAGGAAGGTGCCGAAGAGATCGAGCCGGATGGCGCGCCAGAATTCCTCGATCGGAACCTGGGTGACGTCGGCATCGACGCTTGTCGAGCCGCCTGCATTGTTGTGGAGCACGTCCAGCCTGCCGTAGTGCTGCACCGCCTGCCGGATCGCCGCCTCGATGCTGCTGGGCTCACCCACATCGGTCGTGATCGCGATGGCGTCGCCGCCTGCCGCCTGGATGCGGTGCGCCGTGCCCTCTCCGCTCGGCGCATCGATCTCCGCGATCACCACCCTGGCGCCCTCCCGTGCGAACAGCTCGGCCGTGCTCCGGCCGATGCCGGTCCCTGCGCCGGTGATGAAGGCGACCTTGCCGGCCAACCTGCCCCCTGACTTCTCCCCCACGACTGCCGACCTCCCGTTGTTGCAGCCAGCTGCCGAGGCATGCCGGCCGATGTGATGGGCGTCACCGCCCGAACGCCCTCGGCGGATGCCTGTCCCGCGCGGCAGGGCGCTTGAAGCAGCCCTGCAAGGGGGGACCCGTGACGGCGGACCGCCAGTGGGCTTGCATCCAGTGGGGAGAATGGTATCCAATATTCTGAATGATGGCCAGCCCAACCGCAGGCGGCCGGAAAGATGCCGGGGAGGACAACCAGTTGCGCATCCTGCAGTCCCAGCGCCTGCGTGCCGGCAGCCACCGGCGAGACACTGGCCACACCGTGGTGACGGGCCCATGCCCGGGGCCTGTCCATGCCCAGGCGATGGCGAGGCGCTGAGCGATGGAGCAGAAGCACGCGCCCATCTGGCATCCCAGCCCAGGGGAGGCCTCCGGCTCCCATTTGGCGAGGCTCATCGCCAGCCTCGGGCTGACCTCGCTCGAGGAACTCCTGGACCACGCCAACCGGCACCCGGACCGGTACTGGCGCGGCGCCATCGACGCCCTTGGCATCCGGTGGCGGCGGGACTACGCGGTGTTCCTCGACTTGGCCGATGGGATCCAGTTCCCCCGCTGGTTCGTGGGCGGCGAGCTGAACTGGCTGGACACGATATTCGCCCATGGCATGGCGGATGGAGCAGGCAGGCCCGCCGTCATCGCCACGGACGAGGCGGGCGGGACACGCCAGGTCACCTATGCTGAGCTGCGGGCGCAGGTGGCCCGCTTCGCCGCCGGGCTGGCGCGGCGCGGTCTGCGGCGCGGCGACCGTGTCGGCCTGCTGATGGAGAGCGGCACCGAGGCGGTCGTATCCCTGCTCGCCCTGTCCTGGCTGGGCGCCGTCGCGGTGCCGCTGTTCAGCGGCTTCGGCGTCGATGCCATCGTCTCCCGGCTGTCGGCCTGCGAGGCGCGGGCGCTGATCGCTACGAGCGGCTTCGACCGCCGCGGGCGCAGGATCGATGTGAAGCCCCTGCTGCGGGAGGCGCGATCCCAGCTGCCGACCCTCGAGCTGCTGATCCTCAAGGGATCGCCGGAGGAGGTTGGCGCCATGCCGCAGGCCGTCGCCTGGGGCGAGGTCGGCGACGCCGCCGCGGATGAAGGGATGGCCGGCAAGGAGCCCGCCGGCATGGCGCCGGACGAGCCCATGATGGTCATCTACACCTCGGGCACGACCGGCAAGCCCAAGGGGGCGGTCCATACTCATGGCGGCTTCCCGCTCAAGATCGCGCATGACGCCGCGGTGCATCTCGATATCGGCGCCGGCGACGTGTTCTTCTGGCCGGCCGATATGGGTTGGGTCGCGGGGCCGCTGACGATCGCCGCGGCGCTCATGCGCGGCGCGACCCTGGTCTGCTACGATGGGGCACCCGACTTCCCCGACTGGTCCCGCCTGTCCCGCCTCGTCGCGGCGCATCGGGTGACGCATCTCGGCGCGTCACCGACCTTGATCCGCGGCCTCGCGGGGAATGCGGCGCTGGCGACCGCGGCCCCGCTCGACACGGTGCGGCTGCTGATCACGGCGGGCGAGGTGATCGCGCCCGAGCACATGGTCTGGTACCAGCGCCATATGGGCCGCGGGACCTGCCCGGTCATCAACTACTCCGGCGGCACGGAGGTTTCCGGCGCCCTCGTCGCCAATGTCCTGCTGCGCCCGATTGTCCCGGCCGGCTTCAACTGCATCTCGCCCGGCGTGCAGGTCGATGTGGTGGATGATGCGGGGCAGCCGGTCCGCGACCGGGTGGGCGAGCTGGCGATTCTGCAGCCTTTCGTCGGCATGACGCAGTCCTTCTGGCGGGACCGCGAGCGCTACCTGGAGACCTACTGGACGCAGGTGCCCGGGATCTGGATGCATGGCGACCTCGCCATGCGGACCAGCGACGACATGGTCTTCCTGCTGGGGCGTTCGGACGACACGCTGAAGGTGGCGGGCAAGCGGCTCGGCCCCGCCGAGGTCGAGGACGTGCTGCTGGAACTGCCGGAGGTCAGCGAGGCCGCGGCCATCGGCGTGGAGGACGCGGCGAAGGGCCAGAAGCTGGTGGTCTTCATCGTCCCCGCGCCGGGCCAGCCATCCGGCCCGGCTCTGGCCGCCAGGGCTGCGGCGGCGGTGGAGAGCCGGCTGGGCCGGCCATTCAGGCCGGCCAGGGTCCACATCGTCGGCGACCTTCCCAAGACGCGGAGCCAGAAGGTCATGCGGCGCGTCATCCGGCGGGTCTATGCAGGCGAGAACCCGGGGGATCTCGGCTCCCTCGACAACCCGCCCGCCATCGAGCGGATCCGCGCCGCCGCGCAGGAGACCGGCTGAGGTCCCGCGCCGGCCAGCCACGCCACGGACGACACGATCCAGAACGAAGAACGGGAGGAATGCCTTGACCCATCCGATAGCCGGCGCCCTGGCGCGCCGTACCGTGCTTGGCACGGCCCTGGCGGGCCTCGCGGCGCCGCCCGTGCTGCGGGCCCAATCGCCTTCCGTGAAGCTCGGCATCCTGACCGATATGAGCTCGGTCTATGCGGACTACGCGGGCATCGGATCGGTCGAGGCGGCGCGGCTCGCGGCGGTCGATTCCGGGCTTGGCGACCGCGTGCAGATCGTCTCCGCCGATCATCAGAACAAGCCGGATGTCGGCTCCAACACCGCGCGATCCTGGTATGACAGCCAGGGCGTCGACGCGATCTTCGACTGTCCGACCGGCTCGGTCGCCCTGGCGGTGAACACCGTCGCCGGCCAGTCACGCAAGCTCTGCATCTTCAGCACCGCCATCATCGACCGGCTGACGGAGGAGGACTGCAACGGCTACGGCCTGTCCTGGACCTGGGACATCTACTCGGTGGCGCGCAGCAGCGTGCAGCTCCAGATGAAGCGCGGCCTCGACACCTGGTTCATCATCCACCAGGACTATGCCTCCGGCCATGCGCTGGCCGCCACGGCGCGGGAGACGCTGCAGGTCGCGGGGGGGAAGGTCGTCGGGCAGGTCGCGCATCCGCTCGGCACGACGGATTTCTCCGCCTTCCTGCTGCAGGCGCAGGCCAGCCGCGCCAAATTCGTCATGTTCACGGCCGGTGGCTCGGACCTGATCAATGCGCTCAAGCAGGTGCGCGAGTTCGGGCTGGTCCAGCGCGGCCAGCAGATCGGCACCATGTTCACCGTGATCACCGATGTGCATGGCATCGGCCTGGAGGCGCTGCAGGGCCTCAACTTCGTCACCGCCTTCTACTGGGACCGCGACGAGCAGACCCGCGCATGGGCGCGGCGGTTCTTCGCGGTGCGGCAGAAGCAGCCGACCATGTTCCAGGCCGGCGTCTACTCCGCCGTTCTCCAGTACCTGAACGCGGTGAAGGCGACCGGCAGCACCAAGGCGGAGGATGTACGCGCCCATCTCCGGGACCATCCGTTCGAGGACGTCTTCGCCCGCAATGCCCGCCTGCTGCCCAATGGCCGCATGGTCCACGACATGCTGACCGCCCGTATCAAGACCCCCGCGGAGCAGCGCCATCCCTGGGACTACTACGAGATCCTGGGCGTCGTGCCCGGCGCGGAGGCCTTCCGTACCCTCGAACAGAGCCAGTGCAGGAAGCCGTTCTGATGGAACTCGGGCTGCGCGGCCGCCGTGCCCTCGTCACCGGTGCCTCCAAGGGCATCGGCCTCGCCTGCGCGGAGACCCTCGCCGCGGAGGGCTGCGACATCGTCCTGGTCGCCCGCAGCGCCGGCGACCTCGCCGCCGCCGCTGCGCGTCTGCGCGGCACCGGCAATATCGCGGTAAGCACCCGGGCGCTCGACCTCAGCGACAGCCGCAGCATCGACGCGCTGGCCGCCGAGTTCCCGGACACCGACATCCTCGTCAACAACGCAGGCGCGATCCCCGGCGGCTCGCTCGACGAGATCGACGAGGCCCGCTGGCGCGCGGCCTGGGACCTGAAGGTGTTCGGCTACATCCATATGTGCCGCCGCTTCTACGCGTCGATGCGCGACCGCGGGACGGGTGGCGTGATCGTCAACGTCATCGGGGCCGCCGGCGAGAGTCCCGATGCCGACTACATCGCGGGCAGTGCCGGCAATGCCTCGCTCATGGCCTTCACTCGCGCGCTCGGCGGCAGGGCGCCCGCGGACGGGCTGCGGGTGGTCGGCATCAATCCCGGCCCGATCCTCACGGACCGCCTGGAGGCCCTGCTGCGGCGACGCGCCGGGGAGACGCTGGGCGACCCCGGCCGCTGGCGCGAGACCATGGCCGACATGCCCTTCGGCCGCGCCGGCCGGGTGGAGGAGGTCGCGGCCCTCGTCGCCTTCCTGGCCAGCGACCTGTCCGGCTACACCAGTGGTACCGTTGTCACCGTCGATGGCGGCATGGCAAGCCGCAGGAAGGCCTTCTGACGTGCCTTGTGCTGGAGCAGGAGGTAACGCCCATGGATGAGACGGGAATTGCCTGGATCCCCTCCGAGGCGACATGCCGGGACGCCAACTGGACCGGCTTCATCGCCCATTGCGGGCTCCCGGACTACGCGGCCCTCCTTGCCCGCAGCTCGGCCGACCCGGAGTGGTACTGGCGGGCGTTGGCCGGCTGGCTGGAATTCCGGTTCCGCCGCCCGCCCGGTCGCATGCTCGATTTGGCCGACGGCATCGCGCATCCCCGCTGGTTCCTGGACGGCACGGCCAATCTCTACGACAGCGCCGTGACCGCGACCCTGGAGAGGGACCCAGGCCGCCCGGCCGTGATCTGGCAGGCCGAGGCCGGTCACGAGCAGACGCGCAGCTACGCCGAGTTGGACCGCGACACCTCGCGCCTCGCGGCAGGGCTGCGGCGCCTCGGCCTCGGCCCTGGCGATGTGATCGGCATCTACCTGCCGATGCTGCCGGAGACCGCCGCCGCCTTCCTGGCCTGCGCCCGGCTCGGTTGCATCGCGCTGCCGCTCTTCTCCGGCTTCGGCCCCGAGGCCGTGGCACAGCGCCTGCGCCTCGGCGGGGCCCGCGCCGTAATCACCGTGGACGGCACGCAGCGGCGTGGCGAGTGGGTGGCCATGAAGCCGGTGATCGACGCGGCGCTCCAGGGCGAGGAGGCGGTGCGGCACGTCATCGTGCTGCGGCATCACGGCGCCGAGGTAGCGATGCGGGAGCCGCGCGACCACTGGTGGCATGATCTGGCATTGGAAGAAACGGTACCGCCGCTGGAGCTGCCGGCAGAGCATCCGGTGCTGCTGATGTACACCTCCGGCACGACGGGCCTGCCAAAAGGCACGGTCCACACCCATGGCGGGCTCGGCATCAAGATCGGGCAGGACGCACGGCTGACGCTGGACCTCAAGGCGGGCGACCGGCTGCTCTGGCCGACGGATTTCGGCTGGTTCGGCGGCACGGTCACCATCCTCGGCAGCCTGCTGGCCGGCGCCACGCTGGTGATCGCCGAGGGCAACCCGACCTATCCCGCGCCCGATCGGCTATGGCGACTGATCGACAGGCACCGCGTCACCCATTTCGGCACGGCGCCGACCCTGGCGCGCATGCTGCGGCGGGATGCCGATGCGCTGCTGGCGCGTCATGACCTGTCCTCCCTTCGGGCCTTCCCCTCGAGCGGCGAGGCCTGGGACAAGGATACCTGGCGCTGGGTGATGGAGCGCGTCGGCGGCGGCCGGGCGCCGATCCTGAATTTCTCGGGTGGAACCGAGATGTGCGCGATCGTCGCCTCCAACATCCTGTTCCCGCAGCGGCCGGCCAGCTTCAACGGCCCCGTGCCGGGCACGGGTGGTGACATCGTGGGGCCCGACGGCCGGAGCCTGCCGCCCGGCGAGATCGGCGAGCTGGTGATGCGGGAGGCCTGCATCGGCACCACGCGAGGCCTGTGGCGCGATCAGGACCGTTTCCACGACAGCTACTGGTCGCAGATCCCGGGCCTGTGGGCGCAGGGCGACCTCGCATCGCGCGATGCGGACGGCTTCTGGTTCCTGCATGGCAGGTCCGACGACACGCTGAAGGTCGCAGGCAAGCGCATCGGCCCCACCGAGATCGAGGAGGCGCTGCTGGCCACCGGCACGGTGACGGAGGTGGCGGCGGTGGCCCTGCCCGATGCGGTCACCGGGAATGCCGTGACCTGCGTGGTCGTGCCGGCGCCGGGCCAGGCCGGGGATGCGGCGCAGGCACGGCTCCTGGCCGAGGCCGCATCGGCCGCGCTGGGCCGGGCCTTCCGGCCGAAACGCATTGTGTTCATGCGAGAACTACCGCGCACTCGCTCCATGAAGGTACTGCGACGCGTGGTGCGTGCGACATTGGCGGGCCAGCCGCCGGGCGACCTGTCCAGCCTGGTGAACCCGGAGACGGTCGAGGAGCTGGCGCGCCATGCCGCGGCAGGAACGGAGGAATGACGATGACCGTGACCTACGAGAATTACCAGCGGCTGCGCTTCGACCGGCCGCATCCGCGCGTGCTGCGCATCACGATGGACAATGGCCGCATGAACACGGCCGACGCCGTCATGCATGGCGAGCTGGTGCGGATCTGGCGCGACATCGACGCCGATGACAGCGTGAGCTGCGCCATCCTCACCGGGGCGGGCAAGACCTTCTCCGCCGGCGGCGATTTCGAGATGGTGCGGGCCATATCCGAAGATTTCGAGACGCGGACCCGCGTCTGGCGGGAAGCGCGCGACATCGTCTACAACCTGATCAACTGCCGCAAGCCCGTGGTCAGCGCCATGCGCGGCGTGGCGGTCGGCGCAGGGCTCGTCTGCGGCATCCTGGCCGATGTCTCGATCGCGACGAAGGATTGCCGGATCACCGACGGGCACACGCGGCTCGGCGTCGCGGCGGGCGACCACGCCGCGATCATCTGGCCGCTGCTCTGCGGCATGGCCAAGGCGAAGTACTACCTGCTGACCTGCGACCTCCTTCAGGGAGAGGAGGCGGAGCGCATCGGCCTGATCTCCCTGGCCGTGGAGGATCCCGAGCTCGATGGCAAGGCGGTGGAGGTTGCGTCGCGCCTGGCGGAGGGTGCGCAGGGAGCGATACGGTGGACCAAATACGCCCTGAACAACTGGTTGCGCATGGCAGGCCCGAGCTTCGATGCCTCCCTGGCCATGGAGTTCATGGGCTTCAGTGGGCCAGAGGTCAAAGAAGGCCTATCTTCGCATCTCGAAAAGCGAAAGCCAAGCTTTCCGACAGGGTCTGAAGTCTGACCACCGAAACCTGCCTGGTCAGGGCTCTGCAAGGATGCCTGATTGGTGTCAGGTTGGGTTGATAAGCCTCGTTTGGGGCGAGCGTAGTGGCATCAGCAGCCCAGGCAACAGCGACGCCGGTACTAGCCGATCACCTGCACGCCCACGGGCATGCCGCTCACGGAGAGGAGCGGCAGAGTGATGGCGGCGGAACCGAGGACCGAGGTGGCGGCGTTATAGGCGGGCAAGCCCGTCGTGTGGGTCACGCCGGAGTCCTTGGCCTTGTTCTCCATCAGCGGCGCCGGGCCGATGGAAAAGAGGCTGATCAGCCCATCGGCCAGATATCCGATCGCCTCGAAGGCGCGCCGCGCTGCCTCGCGCTGCATCAGCACCAGGCGGTAATCCTCGATCGTCATGCTGTGGGCAAGGTCGAGGCGAGACATCATGCTGTTGCTGAGCCCGGTCGTGAAACGCTCGACCAGGTTCTCCAGCGTCCAGCGCAGCTCGTAGCCGCAGACGTCGCGGCAAATCGCCAGGCTTTCCCCAATAGCGTGCTCGAAGTTCTCGATCAGCGGGTTGTCGCCACGACGCAGGATCGTCACGCCCGCGTCACGCAGCTGGCCAAGGATCTGCTCGAAGGCGCCGGCGGTGGCCGCATCCGTCATCGCCCAGCCCTCGCTCTCCATCACGATCAGCCGGCTCGGCTTTGCCGCGGGCCGGAGGGCGGCTTCGCCGTAGAGGCCGGGCTGCCCCGGGTCGCCGCCGGAGCGCACACCCATCTCGTAGAGGACGCGCCACATATCCGTCAGGTCGCCCGCATGCACGCCGATATGGCTCTGGCTGAAGGCCAGCCGCTCGCCCCGGTGGATGATGGCACCGAAGCTTGGCTTGATGGCGGTGTTCGCGCAGAATCCCGCTGGGCGGATGATGGAGCCCACCACCTGCGTGCCTAGCGCCGCCGGCACCATCCCTGCCCCGATCACGGCGGCAGAGCCGGAGGAGGAACCGCCGGGCGTGTGGTCGGGGTTGAAAGGGTTGGTGGTGGCGCCGGAATGGGACATGCCCAACTCCGTCGTCACGGTCTTGCCGAGGATGACAGCGCCGGCCTGGCGCAGGGCCAGGACGCTCGCGCTGTCCGTCTTCGTCTGCACGCCCTTGAACAGGGGCGTACCCTGCTCGGTCGGCATGTCCTTCGTCTGCAGGATGTCCTTGATGCCGATGGGCATGCCGTCGATGGTCGAGAGCACGCGCCCGGCCTTGTACCGAGCCGTTGCCGCATCGGCAGCCTCGCGCGCGCCAGCCTCGTTCAGCGTCACCCAGGCGCGCACCACCGGCTCGCGCGCCGCGATCACCTCCAGGCAGCGCTCCAGATAGGCGCGCGGCGTGTCCGTGCCGTCCTGGAAGCGTGGCACGGCATCCAAGCCGGATCCCTTCAGCTTGGAGAAGGCGTTCGTGCCGATGGAGACGCCGCTCAGGCGCCGGCTGGCAGTTCCAACACGACGCCTTCAGCCGGCCGAAGCCGCATTGCGCCTTGGATCGGGCCGCTTCTTTCGTCGAGGTGGCTGGAAAGCAGCACCCTGGCCCCTGGTGCGAAGCCCGCCAGCATCTGCGGGCCATCGCCCAGGTTCAAGGCAATGCGCAACCTTCGGCCAGTGGCCTCATCCCAGCGATCGTAAGCCAGCACATCCGGCGCACCAACCACGACGGAACCATAGGCGCCAGCCGACAGCGCGGGTTCGGCGCGGCGCAAGGTGAGGAGCGCCCGATAGAGCGAGAGCATGGAGGACGCATCCCGTTCCTGTGCCGCGACATTCAACGAGGTCCAGTCATCGGCCAAAGGCAGCCAGGGTTCGGCGGCGGTGGTGAAGCCGGCGCCGGCGCCCGCCTCCCATTGCATAGGCGTCCGCACCGGGTCACGCCCAAGGCCCAATCCCGGCACCCGCCGTTCCCAAGGATCCTGCACACGCCCTGGCGGAATCGGCACGTCGGTCATCCCGATCTCTTCGCCCTGGTAGATCGTCGGTGTGCCGCGGAGGGTCATCAGCAGCATGGCGGCGACGCGCGCCTGCGCTGGGCCCAGCCGGCTGGCGAGGCGCGAGCGGTCGTGGTTGCCAAGCACCCAATTCGGCCAGGCGCCAGGAGGCAGCGCCGCCTCATAGCGCGCGACAAGAGCAGCGATCGCGCCTGCTTCCCAGGGTGTCGAGAGAAGGTGGAAGTTGAAGGGCAGCTGGAAGCCCGAGAGCCCGGGGCCGTAATAGGCCATCAGCCGGTCGATCGGCAGATAGGCTTCGCCAATGAGCAGGCGCTTGCCGGGGTAGGCATCGGCTACGCGGCGCATGGCGGCGACCGCCTCCTGCACCTCCGGCTGGTCCATGGTATGGGCGCGGATCACCCGGCGTGCCGGTGACATGCCGGGCTTCCAGTCGGGGTTGGGTGGGTTGTCGCGCAGCCGCCCATCCTCGAACAGGTGATGGATGGCATCGACGCGGAAGCCATCGACGCCGCGGTCCAGCCAGAACCGAAGCACCGCCAGCATGGCGTCCCGTACCTGTGGGTTGCGCCAATTCAGGTCCGGCTGTTCCGGCAAATAGGCATGGTACCAGTACTGGCCGGTCACTGCGTCCAAGGTCCAGGCAGGGCCGCCGAATTCGCTCAGCCAGTTGTTGGGCGGACCGCCATCCGGCGCCGGATCGCACCAGATGTACCAGTCGCGCTTCGGATTGCTACGGGACGCCCGGCTTTCGAGGAACCAGGGATGCCGGTCCGAGCTATGGTTCGGCACATAGTCGAGGATGACGTACAGGCCGCGCTCATGCGCCGCCGCGACAAGGCGGTCGAAATCGCCGAGCGTGCCGAAGACCGGGTCGATGCCTGTGTAGTCTGCGACATCATAGCCGAAATCTGCCATTGGCGAGGGCATGACCGGCGAGATCCAGATCGCGTCCACGCCGAGAGCCACCAGGTAGTCGAGCCGCGTCAGGATACCGGGCAGATCTCCCACGCCGTCGCCATTCGAATCCTGGAAAGACCGCGGATAGATTTGATAGATCACTCCGCTTTGCCACCAGGCGAAGTTCTTGCCGGCCATGGTCAGCGCGCGGCCAGCGGCGAGTGGTCGAGCTGCGCCAGCAGCTCCGCCGGATCTCGGTAAAGGGCAACGCAGCCGGCCTCCCGCAATGTGGCCGCCGAAAAGCCGCCGCAGAGCAGCCCAATCGTGCTGAGCCCAGCCTTGCCAGCCGCCTGCGCGTCGTAGGGAGTGTCGCCGACGACGCTCGCCTCCGCGGCTGTCAGCGGTGCGAGCCGACTCAACGCCGCCTGGAAGATGTCCGGAGACGGCTTGGAATGCTCCGCGTCATCCGAGGTGACGGCATCGTCGATCAAGTCATCAACCCCGAGGATTTCCCGATACCGCTCGAGTTCCTTGCCCTTGGCGGAGGTGGCGAGGATGATGCGCTGGCCGGCCCTGTGCAGGCGCTCGAACAGAGGCCGCACGCCGGGGAAGGCGCGCGCCTGGCCGACATAGTCCTGAAGGAACAGCGCGGTGCGGGCGGCAGCGATTTCCTCGCCACGCCGCTCGACCAACTCAGGCGGCAGGAAGACTGGCATGAGCTGGTCGCTGCCCTTGCCGATCTGGCCGCGCACTGCGTCCTGCGCAACCTCATGGCCGAAGCGCCGGAAGGTTTCGACCCAGGAGGCGACATGCAGATCATTCGTGTCGATCAGCGTTCCGTCCACATCGAAGATGACTGCCTTGACCATCGCGTTTCCTTTTCCGTCGCATGCTCTTCGGCAACCGGAACGCGCGTCGCAAGTTCCCGGCCTGTGGGACATGCCGCAAGGAGGCGACCATGGCTCCCCTCCGCATATCGGCCTCCATGCCCTGCACGAGAACTTCCCGCAGCAGGAACTACCTGCCCTCACCCGCTGGGCTGATGCGCTCTCGCATACGGAGCCAAGGGGCGATCATGTCCAACCGAGCCAGACGATGCCCCCCATCTAGAGTCGGTCGGAGCAGATGGTGCCCGGTCCGGCACCTTCGCCCACTGGTGCGAGACTGGTGCGTCGCGGCGCCAAAGCATCGTGATAGCGATCCCTGGCGATACGGCCTGGAAGAAAAGGCCAAAGGCTTTCAGGTCATCCTGCGGGACTGGGTTGCGGAAAGAGACGCAGCATGGTTGTCGCGCTCACGCAGGTTCGCCCACGATGGCGAACGCCGGCCCCGAACAGGCCAAGTCATGATCCATACGGCAATGTGGCGCGTCATGCTCCTCCGTATTGCCGCCTGATTGACCTTTCCAGACGATCCGCCAGTGAGGTGCTCAGGCTCGGAGCCCGTGCGCGAGGGCCAAGCTGGCGAGGCGGGCTGTGGCGAGGAGGCGGTCCAGGCCGTGGCCCTCGCGGGCCATGGTGGAAAGGCCAGTCATGATTGTCACGACATAGTCGGCCAAGCGCCCGGCCGCCTCAGGATGGGTCGCGGCGACGAAGCGGCGGATGGTGTCCTCGGCGGCGGCGGTAAGGGCGCGGGCAGCCTTGCGTGCCTCGGGGTCGTTGCAGCGGGCGCCCTCGATGGTGAGGCAGCCGGCCGCAGCAGGGTCGGCGGCCGCAGGGTTGGCGGCGTAGCGGCGCGCGGCCTCCTCAAGCATCTCGGTGAGGGCTTCGGCAACGGGGCGCCCAGGGCGCAGGATTTCAGCCAGGGGAACGCCCTCAGCAGCCGTGTAGCGGCCGAGGATGCGGGCGTAGAGGCCGGCCTTGCTGCCGAAGGCGGCGTAGAAGCTGGGCGGGTTGATGCCCAGTGCTTCGGTGAGGTCAGCGACGCTGACGGCGTCGTAGCCACGGGCGTGGAAGAGGCGTTGGGCGGTGGCGACCGCTTGGTCGGGGTCGAAGCGGCGCGGGCGGCCACGGGGGCGAGAGGATTTTGTAGTCATTGATACAGAACGCCTTGACGAGGCTGTCGGATGATTTATGTAGCGGTCACTAGGTTGATCCTCAAGGAGGGCCTGATGGCCAGTTTTCAGGGTAAGTCCGTTCTCGTGCTCGGCGGCAGCCGGGGGATCGGGGCGGCGATCGTGCGGCGCTTCGCAGGCGACGGCGCGGCGGTAACCTTCACCTATGCCGGCTCGAAGGAGGCGGCGGAGCGGCTGGCGGCGGAGACGGGCACCACGGCGGTGGTGACAGACAGTGCGGATCGGGATGCGGTGATCGCGCGGGTGCGGGAGAGCGGGCCGCTGGACGTACTGGTGGTGAATGCGGGGGTTGGCGCCTTCGGCGATCCGCTGGAGCAGGACCCGGACGCAGTGGACCGGCTGATCCGCATCAACGTGAACGCGCCCTACCACGCTGCGGTGGAGGCGGCGCGGCGGATGCCGGAGGGCGGGCGGATCATCGTGATCGGCTCGGTCAACGGGGACAGGATCCCCTTCCCGGGCTTGGCGGCCTACGCGATGAGCAAGTCGGCGCTGCAGGGTATGGCACGGGGGCTGGCGCGAGATTTCGGGCCGCGCGGGATCACTGTGAACGTCGTACAGCCCGGGCCCATCGACACGGACCTGAACCCGGCGGACGGGCCGATGAAGGATATCCAGCACGCCGTCATGGCCATCAAACGTCATGGGCGGCCGGAGGACGTGGCGGGAATGGTAGCCTGGCTGGCCGGGCCGGAGGCAGGCTTCGTGACCGGGGCGATGCACACGATCGACGGCGGCTTCGGTGCCTGATCCATTAGGATACGGGGCGGCCGGGGCACCGGCGGCCCCGGCCGGTTTCCGGTGGCCCAGTTCACCGCTTCAAGACCTCGTATCGCCGTCGGACAGCCGAACCAACGGCAAACCATCATCTCCGTCAGTCATGCAGACCCAAAGGTGCCGCCACCCATGACAATGATCGGCATCATCGGCGCGGGCGAAGTCGACTGCACGAGGCCTGCCGTCCGTGGACGCCAGCATCCAACACCTGAGCGCGGACAGGGCATCACTGCCGTCCACGCATGCCCCAGTCCTGTCACTTGACGCTCGGAACGGCCGCAGGATAGCCGTCGCAGGCTTCTTCACTTCCGGCCTGGAAGGCCCCGTTGGCAGCGCTGCTCCTCCACGCATGGCTTGGCCTCGTCCTTCTCGCCGCGGTCGCTGCCGGTGCTCGTGCCGACGAGGTCCGCAGGCGGACCGAAGAGCCGGAGTACCGCCCCGACGGCCTGCCGGAGCGGTCCATCGCCACCGCTCTCCCAGGCAATGGTGACCTGTTCGGTCATCGCCGCTGGCTGGCAGCGCGGGGCATCTACTACAATCTCTGGTATCGCAACGACGTCCTGGCCAGCACCTCCGGCGGGTCCCAGCGCGAGGTGATCAATCAGGGCCTGCTCGAGCCCAGCCTGTCCGTCGACCTCGGGCAGCTTGCAGGCCTGCACGGGCTGCGCCTCTACACGAACCTGTTTCTGATCCATAACACCGGACGCATCCGCCGAGACCTTGTAGGCGGCGTCAACACGATCGCCGCGATCGAGGCCGCGCCGACGGTCCGCCTCTCCGAGCTTTGGCTCGAGCAACAGCTGCTCGGCGGCCTTGCGCGGTTCAGGGCCGGGCAGCTCGCGGCAGACGCGGACTTCTTCTTCGCGCAAGCGGCCGACATCTTCCTGCAGACCGACTGGCCCACCATCGCCGCGCTCAACCTGCCGAGCGGCGGCCCTGCCTACCCGCTGTCCACGCCAGGCGCCCTCCTTGCCCTCGACCCCGAGCCGGGCGTGACGCTGCAGCTCGGTGTCTATAACGGGAACCCCGCCGGACCTGGGCCGGGTGACGAGCAACGACGGAACCGGCACGGCCTCGCCTTCCGGGTGCGCGACCCCGCTTTGGTGTTGGCCGAGCTTCAGCTCAGCGCCAACCAGGCGCCCGGAGACACAGGGCTCGCCCGCACGATCAAGGTTGGTGGATGGACGCATCTGGGCCAGTTCGACCACCGGCGGCTCGCCGAGGATGGCGGGCTGCTGGCTGACCCGGCGGGATCGGGCGCACCGCGGCGTCTGCGCGGCAGCTGGGGACTATACGCGGTGGGCGAACACCAGCTCTACCGCAAGCGCGGCGGCGACGAAGAAAGCGGCGTGACAGCGTTCGGGCGCGCCTCGGTTGCCCCGTCCGACCGCAGCACGATCAGCCTGTACCTCGACGGCGGCGTGGTATTCTCCGGTCTCGTCGCGACGCGGCCGCGGGACCGCTTTGGCTTCAGCCTGATCTATGCCCGCTTCTCCGACGCGGTGCGCGGCTTTGACCGTGACCGCCTGGCCGGCGCCGGAGCGGCAGTGCGCGAGTTCGAGATGAACCTGGAGGTGACCTATGTGGCCGAGGTTCGGCCGGGGTTCAGCCTTCAACCAGCGCTCACCCATGTCTGGCGCCCTGGCGGTGATGCGCGCCGCGAGGCCCTGGTGCTCGGCTTCCGCAGCTACCTGCAGTTCTGAGGGAGGCTTCGGCACAGGTCCACGGGACCCGCAACAGGCCGGCGCTTGGAAAATAGCACGACCGGTCGTATTATGGGCTATGAAGTCGCAGGCAACCCGGGTTTCGCTCCTCCACCACGGCCTTAACGTGCTGAGCGTCTATGGCCTGTCGGGCGTGACCCTGGGCCGGCTGGCTGAGGCAGCCAGACTGTCCAAAAGCGGCCTTTTCGCCCATTTCCGCTCCAAGGAGCAGCTTGAGTTAGCATTGCTCGACGAAGCGGCGCGGCTGGCGCACACACATGTCGTCGAACCCGCGATGGAAGCGCCGGCAGGCTTGCCTCGGCTCCGCGTGCTGGTGGAGCGTTGGCTCGGCTGGGCCTCGCGCGCTGGCCTGCCCGGTGGATGTCCCGTCGCGGCGGCCCTGTTTGAGCTGGACGACCGCGAGGGCGAGGTGCGCGACCACGTCGCCGCATTGGAGCAGGAATGGCGCGCGCTTCTCCGTTCCCTTACGGCCTCTGCCGCCGCGTTGGGACATCTGCGCCCAGAGACAGATGTGGATCAGTTCGTCTGGGACCTCTGCGGCATTTACCTCAGCCATCATGCCTCTGCCCGCTTCCTGCGTGATCCTGCCGCCGAGACGCGGGCACGCCACGCCTTTGATGCCCTGCTCCGCCGCGCCGGCGCGGCGCTGCCGAGCTAGCCAGGACTGGAACATCCGCCATGCCGCTCGGGATCCGAAGCCCATCCTGCCAGCAATCGCAAACAGCCACGGCCCTGCATCGGCCCGGCACGCAGGCCACCCTGGGGCGAGCGGTGATCAGCGCGTGAGCCGTAGCGAGGGGATCAGGGCCGCGGAGCTGGCACAGCTTCGGCGGCTGCGCTTGGCGGCGCTAGTGGAAGGGGTGACGCTGGTCGTCCTCGTCCTCGTCGCGGTGCCGGCAAAGCACCTGTTCGGCCTGCCTGCGGCAACGAAGGTCATAGGGCCGGTACACGGCCTCGCCTTCGTGGCTTATGCATGGATGCTTCTCGCAACCGTGTCGGGCGGTTCCTGGCGCCGGGGGGAGATCCTGCGTCTGGTGGTCGCTGCCTTCGTGCCCTTTGGCGCCCTCCTCAGCGCAGGGCTGCTGCAGCGGAAGGAAGCGACGCTGGTGGCGGCCAGCCGGGTCCAGGCGTGATGGACCTGCTCTGGCTGAAGGCGCTGCACGTCGCGGCAGTGCTGCTTTTCACCAGTGGGCTTCTCGCGCAGTCACTCGCGCTCGCGGCTGCGCTGCAGGACAGCGTGAGCCCCGGCGTCCTCGCCCGGCTGCGCCGGTGGGACCAGCGCATCACCGCTCCGGCACTGCTGGCCATGTGGGCTCTTGGCATCGCTGCGGTGCTGGAAGGCGGCTGGTTCGGGGCAGGCTGGCTGTCCGCCAAGCTGCTGCTGGTCATCTCGCTCACCGGCCTGCACGGGATACAAGCCGGCGCACTTCGTCGGCTGGCATTTGAGGCAGGAAGGCCACCGCGCAGCCTTGGCTGGGCTCCGGTGGCGGTGGTTCTGTCATTCGTCGCCGTCGCGTTGCTGGCCGTCGCCAAGCCGTTCTGAGAGCGGCTGCGGCCCACGGCGCTGCCGGATGCTGACGGGGCAAGGATGTTCGCCTTTTGCCAAACTCGACCAGGAGAGCCGTCCAGGATCAGGTCCGCCCTCGGTAGAGCAGACAGCGACTTCACTCGCCAACAATGGGCGCGAAGTCACCAGCCCTCACTGGCATTTGGAGATGCCCGCTCTCCCGCCAAGAACCGGCATCGAAGCCGCATGAGGGTCACGGACAGCGGGCCGCCGCAGGCTGACGTCCAGCCGCCAGTGGTCAAGGACGGATGAGGACCAGAACCGTACCATGTGCAGCGCCGGCACCGGCGACGCTACGCAGCATGGCTCACGGCAGAGGCGGAGTGAAGCCGGGCTCAAGGAACAGCCAGCTGCTACCTCTGAGCCGCCGCACCGGCCTCGTACCAGCCCCGGCTACGCCGCACGATACGCACGACCGACAGCATCACCGGCACCTCGACCAGGACGCCGACCACCGTGGCGAGTGCCGCTCCGGACTGGAAGCCGAACAGGGCAATGGCGGCGGCGACCGCCAACTCGAAGAAGTTGGAGGCGCCGATCAGCGCCGAGGGGCCGGCCACGCACCACTCGACGCCGAGCTTGCGGTTCAGCCAGTAGGCCAGCCCCGCGTTGAAATAGACCTGGATCAGGATCGGCACCGCCAGAAGGGCAATCACTGCCGGCTGGCGGACGATCTGCTCGCCCTGCAGGCCGAACAGCAGCACCAGGGTAAGGAGCAGCGCCGACAGCGAGACGGGTGCCAGGCGGCCCAGGGTGCGCGACAGCGCGGCCGGCCCGCCAGCGCTCAGCAGCGCGCGGCGCCAGAGCTGTGCCACCATCACCGGCACGGCGATGTAGAGCACCACCGAGAGAACCAGCGTGTCCCACGGCACGGCGATGGCGGACAGGCCGAGCAGCAACCCGACGATGGGCGCGAAGGCCACCACCATGATCAGGTCGTTGAGTGCCACCTGGCTCAGGGTGAAGTGCGGCTCGCCGTCCACCAGGTTCGACCAGACAAAGACCATGGCCGTACAGGGTGCTGCCGCCAGCAGGATCAGGCCGGCGATGTAGCTATCCACCTGATCGGCCGGCAGGTAGGGCCGGAACAGCCAGCCGATGAAAAGCCAGCCGAGCAGCGCCATCGAGAAAGGCTTCACCAGCCAGTTGATGCCGACCGTCGCCGCGATGCCGCGCCAGTGGCTGCCGACCTGGCGCAGGGCGCCCAGATCGATTTTCAGCAGCATCGGGACGATCATCAGCCAGATCAGCACCGCGACCGGCAGATTGACCTCGGCCACCGTCGCCTCACCGATGGCACGGAAGACGTCGGGGGCGAGCTGGCCGAGCAGGATGCCGGCGATGATGCAAAGGGCGACCCACAGCGTCAGGAAGCGCTCAAAGCTGCCCATGGCAGGCGGCGTTGCCGCAGTGCCGGCGGAGATTGCTGTATCAGACATATCGGCTTCCTTCAGCGCAGCCGGCGGCCCTGCCCATCCGCCACACGCTCGCTGTCCTCCTTGGTGAAGGCGCCTCGCTGCGGCAAGATGAGGAGATCGAGCACCGTTTCCGAGGGGCGGCAGAGCTTCACGCCCTGGTCGGTGACCACCAGGGGACGGTTGATGAGGATAGGATGCGCCATCATGGCGTCAAGCAACTGGTCATCGGTGAGCGACGGATCGCCCAGGCCCAGCGCTTCGTAGGGTGTGCCTTTCTGCCGAAGCGCGTCACGCGGGTTGAGGCCGGCGCGGCGGATCAGGTCGGCCAGCTCGTCACGGCTCGGCGGTGTCTTCAGATACTCGACAATCAGTGGCTCGATGCCGGCATTGCGGATGAGGCCGAGGACGTTGCGCGAGGTACCGCAGTCCGGGTTGTGGTAGATCGTGACAGTCGCCGTCATCGGAGCCTCCCTTACGCCGGCCGCTGCGGTGCCGGGCAGCAAGCCGCGAGTGGCAGCACCGCATCGAGCAGCGGTGCGCAGGCCTCCGGCTGGCCATGGCAGCAATCCTGGACCAGGAAGGCCAGCAGCGCGCGGGTGCCGGCGAGATCCGCCATGTAGATGATGGAGCGACTTTCGCGCCGCGAGCGGATCAGGCCGGCGCGCGTCAGCTGCGCCAGATGCGTGGACATGGTGTTGTGCGGCACTTCCAGCCGGCGGGCGATCTCGCCAGCCGACACCCCCTCCTCGCCAGCCTCCACGAGCAGGCGGAACGCACGCAGGCGCGTCTCCTGCCCAAGGGCATTCATGGCTTCTACAGCAGCGCTCAGGTCCATATGTCGTTTATCGTGGACATGACGACGCAAAGCAAGAGCCCATTTCCATGATCCTCAAAAGGCGGATCAATTGAGCGGCGCCGGAGAGCGCCGCGAATGGGAGGAAGCAGCCATGGTCTCAATCTCCCGCCGGCCTGCTGCCTGCCATGCTGGCAGGCGTCCGTGCGGCACCGCCGGCGGCGCTGGCAAGCGCCTGGCGACCGTCGCGGCCGCTCCGCATCATCGTCCCGGCACCGCCGGGCGGCATCACCGACATCGCCGCGCGCATCCTCGCCGCGTAGCTCCAGACAAGTTGGGGACAACCGGTGGTGGTGGACAACCGCGCGGGCGGCGGCGGGCTGAGCGGTACCAACGAGTTCCTCCGCACGACCGCGGATGGGCATACCCTGCTGGTCGGCAATATCGGTCCGCAGGCGACGGCTTACACGCTGTTCCGCAACCTGCCCTATACGCCGGCGGCCTTCGCTCCGGTGTCCGGCCTCATTCGCGACCCCAATATCCTGGTCATGCACCCCTCGGTGCCGGCGACAAGCTTGCGGGAGCTGGTCACGCTTCTCCGGGCGCGGCCACGTCAGCTGAACTATGGCTCCTCTGGCATCGGTCAGTCTCGGAGCCGAAGCAACGCATGTGCCCTTCCGCGGCTCGGCCCCGGCCCTGACCGAACTGCTCGCGGGCAATGTCCAGTTCATGTTCGAGAACCTGATCGCCGCGAGCCAGCATGTGCAAGCGGGCCGCCTGCGCGCGCTCGGCGTCACCTCCGCTCATCGCAGCCCCCTGCTGCCCGAGCTTCCGGCGCTGCAGGAACTGGCGCCCGAACTGGCCGGCTATGGCGTCAGCACCTGGGTCGGGCTTTTCGTACAAGCGGCGGCACCCGCGGAGGCGATTGCAGCCCTGAATAGGGAAGCACGACGAGCGCTGACGCGTCCGGGTACAGTTGCGCAATTGACCCAAACAGGGTCCGAAGCCCATGTCACGACCGTCGAAGGATTCGGCGACTTCATCGCGGTCGAGATAGCGAAGTGGCGGGAGGTCATTCGTCGCGAAGGGCTCGTGATGGACACGACGTGACATGAGGTCCGACTTTTGTCGGTGAGGACGATCTCAATTTGCGCGGTGTCGCGCTTTCCTTTGGAGTGACGCCACGCGTCAATGCGCCCGGTGACAAACGCGCCGCCTTCCGCATATGCAGTGTGGAAAGCTGCTGATCGCGGCGAAGAGGAGTTGAATGGGACGCATTGTGACCCTCATCGCCGTGGTGCTGGGCATCCTGCTGGTGGGCGGCGGGAGCTGGCTCTACAACCCCGACCTGCCCCGAGCCGCGCTGGAACGCCGCTGGGCGCCGCCACCCTCACAGTTCGTGGAGGCAGCAGGAGTGCGGCTCCATATCCGCGACACCGGACCGCGCGATGGTCCGGCAGTGCTGCTGATCCATGGCTTCGGCTCCTCCCTGCACACCTGGGAGGCGTGGATGCCGCTGCTGGAGAGCCGCTTCCGCGTCGTCTCGCTCGACCTGCCCGGCTTCGGCCTGACCGGGCCGGACCCGACTGGCGACTACTCCGACGAGCGAAGCGTCGCCGTGCTTGCAGCGCTGATGGACCGGCTCGGGATCGGGAAGGCAGCGGTGGTCGGCTCCTCCATGGGCGGCCGGATTGCCTGGCGCTTCGCCGCGGCCGAGCCGACGCGCGTCTCGAAGCTTGTGCTGATGGCACCGGACGGTTTTGCGAGCCTGGGCCGCGAGTACGGCCGCGCGCCGGAGCGGCTGCCCTGGCTGATGCGGCTATTGCCCTACAGCGCGCCGAAGCCGCTTCTGCGCAGGACGATGCAGAACGCCTACGCCGTCCCCGGCGTGCTCACGGATGCGGTAGTGGACCGCTACCATGCCATGTTGCTCGCCCCTGGTGTGCGGCGCGCCATCCTCGACCGCGTGTTGCAGACGCGCCTTGTGCCGCCCGAGCCGATCCTGGCAACGATCCGCGTACCGGTGCTGCTGCTGTGGGGCGAGCGGGACGGCGCGGTGCCCGCCTCCCATGCCGCCGACTACGAGCGTGCGTTGCCCGATGTGCGCAGGGTGATCCTGCCCGGGATCGGCCATGTACCGATGGAGGAGGCGCCGGAGGTCTCGGCGCGGGCGCTGCGGGCGTTCCTCGAGGCCGAAGCAGACGGCTGACGCTTGCCGGGCACCGCGCCAAAACCAGCGCGGCTATGCAGCGCGCTACACCGACAATCGCAGTTGCGCCGCTGTCTGCCTTGGCTGGTCGTTGAGCGTCGAGAGCGTAATGCCCAGGAGCCGGATGCCCTTCGGCACCGGAAAGAGCGGCTCCAGCAGCGCGAGGCCCACCCGCTCAAGTTCGTGCTGGCTCGAGATGGGTGCAGCCGCAGTCCGGCTGCGCGTGGCCTGGCTGAAGTCAGCGTACTTGACCTTGAGCGTTACGGTGCGACCACGGATCCCGGTGCTGTCGCAGTAGCACCAGACCTTCTGGAAAATCGGCTGCAGCGCTCCATGGGCCTCCCCCAAGGTGAACAGGTCAGCACTGAAGGTGTTCTCGGCGCCAACCGATTTGCGGATCCGGTCCGGCCGGACCGGGCGATCGTCGATGGCGCGGGCAATCCAGTAATAATAGGCGCCAGCCTTGCCGAAATGCTGCTGCAGGAAGGCCAGGCTGTGCGCCCGAAGGTCGAGCCCGGTCTGGATCCCAAGCTGGTTCATCCTGGCGGCAGTCGCCGGGCCGACCCCATGGAACTTGCTGACCGGCAGATCCTCGACATAGGCAGGGCCCATCCGAGGCGTGATGACGAACAAGCCGTCAGGCTTGCGGTGATCGGAAGCCAGCTTGGCCAGAAATTTGTTGTAGGACACGCCGGCCGATGCGGTCAGCGCCGTCTCCTGCCTGATCCGGGCACGGATGCGCTGGGCGATCTCGGTTGCCGTGGCGATGCCCGGCAAATTCTCGGTGACATCGAGATAGGCCTCGTCCAGCGAGAGCGGCTCGATCATGGGCGTGTATTCGGCGAAGATGCCGCGGATCTGCAAGGACACCGCTTTATAGACGTCGAAGCGTGGCGGCACGAAGATCAGCTCCGGGCACTTCCGGCGGGCGGTCACCGATGGCATGGCTGAATGCACGCCGAATTTGCGGGCCTCATAGCTCGCGGCAGCTACCACGCCGCGCTCCCGCGAGCCACCAACGGCAACCGGCAGGCTACGCAGTGCCGGATTGTCCCGCTGCTCGACCGAGGCGTAGAAGGCGTCCATGTCGATGTGAATGATCTTGCGCGGCCGGACGACCTCGGCCGCCGCACCGTTGCGTCCTGCCTGATCGATCTTCCCCTGGCTGGCGTCGTGGCTGGCGTCGGACAAGGTCACACCATCAGGTCGCGGCGGGCGCTCCGTCCTGCCTCTCGCCGCAGGGCACGACGATCAACGAGCCGTCAGGCAGGGGCCGCTGCAGCTCGAGGGCGTCCTTCGCTGGCGCCCTCAGCCACGGCTCGATCTCCTCCAGCATGGTCAGGATAACCGGCATGGCCTTGGGATGCACGACACCGACCCTGGGATTCGGCTCGGCGGTCAGGAAGGCGAACAGGCCGGCGGTGGCTTCGCCATCCTTGATCTTCCGGATAAAGGTCCAGCGCGTCCAGATACCGGCAGCCACCGCGAGCGGATGGTCTCGCCCAGGGCGAACCTTATCGGCGGGACCCAGCACCCGGCTCACCCAATTGCCCTCCTGGCGGAGGACAAGATGGATGATTGGCACCTCGGCAAGCTCCACCTGCCGCTCGACCCAGCCCCCGGCGCCACAGAATCCCGGGCTGCGATATCGGTGTAGATCACCAGCTCGCCGATGCCATGCTCATCCTCGACGGTCATGAACACCATCCTTTTGCCTGCCGAGACAGCGGCTCGCCTGACTGCGTTGCGCGCAGGCCGTTGTAACTACTTCAGCCACGAACCAGCGGCACAACCACTCTGTTCTTTCGGCCGCTGCTGGCCGAGCCAAACACCGCTGAGTCAGGACCGAGTTCCGGCAGGGATATTCGTGGAGGCGCATGAGATGTGCGTTGTTGCTATGAGTTCAATTTCAAGTCCCTGTGTTTGGGCTTGAGTATGCGGTTGGCGTCGGTTGCGCCTCCCCCAGCAATGATGATGGAGAGGCCCACGAACGCTCCACCTATTCGATCGAAGATAATTCCCAATACGCTTAACAGCAGGCCAAGCAAGAGAATTGGAACCGCCAAGATTTTCCTCATTGATTAAGCGTCTTCATGGCCCGTGTACTCCTACTTGCCTCAGCTAATTGTGCGACCACGCTATCTTCGCCCAGGCGCGTAGAGCGGCCCCGCACATGGATAGCGGAAGGGTCTGCCCCACTGGCGGTGATGCGGATAGGGCATCCGTCCGTGTCGAGGCCGGAGAGGAGGCACAAGGCGCTGATTCGCCCCGCGGCATAGGTCGCAGGCATTCCTTCGAATTCGGACGGCACCAGACACCGCGCCGTTGCCCCCTTGGCAGAGTAACGCAGCACCGGTCCGGCGAGGCCGGCTGCAGCATCCGTTGTTTCGTTCGCGGTAACGCTCCCGGCCCCGACCTTGGCAGCTAGGGTCTGTGACCGGACTGTCTGACTAACCGATCTGGCTCCGATCTGGTCTCTGGCCGCGCCACCTTGGAAGGTCTTGAGGCTTTCAAGGA
>NZ_FMZX01000005.1 GCF_900101615.1 Belnapia rosea
GCCATGACGCGCTTCGACTTCAGCGCCTCTGGCACGTCGCCCTTGACGATGCGAAGCGCGAGGCCCTCGACGATGGCGGTCTTGCCGACGCCGGGCTCGCCGATCAGCACCGGGTTGTTCTTGGTGCGGCGGGCGAGGACCTGGATGGCGCGGCGGATCTCCTCGTCGCGGCCGATGACCGGGTCGAGCTTGCCCTCGCGTGCGGCCTCGGTGATGTCGCGGGCGTATTTCTTCAGCGCGTCGAAGCTCTGCTCGGCGTTCTGGCTGTCGACCTTGCGACCCTTGCGGAGGTCGGTGACAGCGGCCTCCAGGCGCTGGGCATCTGCGCCGGCGCCCTTCAGCACGCGGCCCGCCGGGGTGTCGGAGGCGGCGAGCGCCACCAGCAGCCGGTCCTGCGCGACATACTCGTCGCCGGCCTTCTGCGCCTGCTGCTGGGCGGCATCCAGCACGCGGACGATGTCGGGGGTGAACTGGGGCTGGCCGGCGCCGCCGCCGGTGACTTTTGGCTGGCGGCTGATCTCAAGGTCGATGGCCTGCTTGGCGCGGGCGGCATCGCCGCCGGCGGCGCGGATCAGGCCCGCGGCCGCACCCTGTTCGTCATCGAGCAGCGCCTTCAGCAGGTGCTCCGCCGTGACGCGCTGGTGGTACTCTCGGATGGCAATGGTCTGGGCGGCCTGGAGAAAGCCGCGGGACCGTTCGGTGAATTTCTCAATGTCCATAGCGTTTGTCCCTCATCGAGGCGACGGAGGCCACCGCCCCTCAAGAGGCGACGACGGCATCCAGTTCGTCACAGGATGTGGTAATTCGCCTTGCGCGAGGTCAAGGGGCGGGAGAATTTATTCCGATGCGCGTCGAACATATCTACCGCTACCCGATCAAGGGCCTGACGGCCGAGGCCTTGGAGGAGGTGACCCTCAAGCCCGGCGAATGCCTGCCGCATGACCGGCGCTTCGCCCTGGCCCAGGGCGATGCCCCCTTCGATCCGGCGGCGCCGAGCTGGATGCAGAAGCGGCATTTCGGCTGCCTCATGGCGAATGCCAGGCTGGCCCTGCTGCACACGGCCTTCGACCCGCGAAGCGGGCAGCTGCTGATCCGCCCGCCGGAAGGGGAGCCGCTGGTGGGCGATACGCGGAGCGAGGCAGGCCGGGCGGAGATCGCCGCCTTCCTCACCCACTTCCTCGGCGAGGAGGCGCGGGGCGTGCCACGCTTCGTCGAGGCGCCGGGGCACAACTTCACCGATGTGGCGGCGAAATGCGTCTCGATCATCGGCCTCGCTTCCCTGCATGCGCTGGAGGAGGCGGCGGGGATGCGGCTCGATCCGCTGCGGTTCCGGGCGAATGTCTATGTCTCGGGCAGCCACCCTTGGGCGGAGTTCGACCTGGTCGGACAGGAGATCCAGCTCGGCGGGGCGCGGCTGCGGGTGTTCAAGCGGATCGTCCGCTGCCCGGCGACGGAGGTGAACCCGGAAACGGCGGAGCGGGATGCGAAGCCGCCCAAGGTGTTGCGGGAGGCGTTCGGCCATGCCGATCTCGGCGTCTATGCCGAGGTGATCGAGGGTGGGCGGCTGGCGGTGGGCGATGCGCTGGAGCCGCTGCAGGGGGACATGCTGCACTGACCGCGGCTCAAACCGCTTCAAACGGCATCAACCAGTGGCGGTCAGGGCATTGAATTCGTTCCCGTTTGGCCGGAAATTTCAAGCTTTTAGGGTTTGAGGCGCCTCCCTGGCCAGCCGCCGGACAAGGCGGTGCTGGAGGCAAATAATCCTAATCCTGTCCGCCGCCCGAAGGCAAGCGGACATGGACGGATAGGGAGCCGGGGAGACCACCGCCTCCCCGGCCTGTCTCCCGGCCTAGCGCGCCACGGGGGGGAGGTAGATCTCGCCCCCATTGCCGCGGAAGCGCTCGGACATCTCCTCCATGCCCTGCTGCGCCGCCTCGCGGACCTCCTGGCTGATCTTCATCGAGCAGAATTTGGGGCCGCACATGGAGCAGAAATGCGCCAGCTTGGCGCCCTCGGCCGGGAGGGTCTGGTCGTGGAAGCGCTCGGCCGTCTCCGGGTCGAGGCCGAGGTTGAACTGGTCGCGCCAGCGGAATTCGAAGCGGGCGCGGCTGAGGGCATCGTCGCGGAGCTTGGCGGCGGGGTGACCTTTCGCCAGGTCGGCGGCATGGGCGGCGATCTTGTAGGTGATGACGCCGGTCTTCACGTCGTCCCGGTCCGGCAGGCCAAGATGTTCCTTGGGCGTCACGTAGCAGAGCATGGCGCAGCCGAACCAGCCGATCATGGCGGCGCCGATGCCCGAGGTGATGTGGTCGTAGCCCGGAGCGATGTCGGTCGTGAGCGGGCCGAGGGTATAGAAGGGCGCCTCGCCGCAGACCTCGAGCTGCTTCTCCATGTTCACCTTGATCTTGTGCATCGGCACATGGCCGGGGCCCTCGATCATCACCTGCACGTCGCGCGCCCAGGCGATCCTGGTCAGCTCGCCCAGGGTCTCGAGCTCGGCGAACTGGGCGGCGTCGTTGGCATCGGCGATGGAGCCGGGGCGGAGGCCGTCGCCAAGCGAGAAGCTGACGTCATAGGCGCGCATGATCTCGCAGATCTCGGCGAAATGCGTGTAGAGGAAATTCTCCTGGTGATGCGCCAGGCACCACTTCGCCATGATCGAGCCGCCGCGGGAGACGATGCCGGTGACGCGCTTCGCGGTCAGCGGGATATAGGCGAGGCGGACGCCGGCATGGATGGTGAAGTAATCCACCCCCTGCTCGGCCTGCTCGATCAGCGTGTCGCGGAAAATCTCCCAGGTGAGGTCCTCCGCCTTGCCGCCGACCTTCTCCAGCGCCTGGTAGATGGGGACGGTGCCGATGGGGACGGGCGAGTTGCGGATGATCCATTCGCGCGTCGTGTGGATGTTGCGGCCGGTCGAGAGGTCCATCACCGTGTCGCCGCCCCAGCGGATGGCCCAGACGAGCTTGTCCACCTCCTGTGCGACGGAGGAGGCGACGGCGCTGTTGCCGATATTGGCGTTGATCTTCACCAGGAAATTGCGGCCGATCGCCATCGGCTCCGATTCCGGGTGGTTGATATTGGCGGGGATGATGGCGCGGCCGCGGGCGACCTCGTCGCGGACGAACTCCGCCGTCACGTAGTCGGGGATCTCGGCGCCGAAGCTCTCGCCATCGCGCTCGGCCGCCTCGCGCAGGCGGGCGCGGCCGAGATTCTCGCGGATGGCGACGTATTCCATCTCCGGCGTGACGATGCCGGCCCGGGCATAGGCGAGCTGGGTCGGCGCGGCGCCCGCGCGGGCCCGGAGCGGCTGGCGCTGGCCGCGATCGAAGACGGGGACGCGGCGGGCCTCGCCGGGCTTCAGCCCGTCATCCTCGGGCTTCGGGTCGCGGCCAGCATAGGCCTCGACATCGCCGCGGGCCTCGATCCAGGCGGCGCGGAGGCCAGGGAGGCCGCGGCGGATATCGGCCTGGTAGGTGGCATCGGTATAGGGGCCGGAGGTGTCGTAGACGCGGAGCGGCGGCTCCTTCGCCGAGGGGTCGAGCGCGATCTCGCGCATCGCCACCCGGATGCCGGGGTGGTGGGTGCCGGCGATGTGGATCTTGCGCGAGGCCGGCAACGGGCCGGTGGTGACCTCGAGGCTCTCGGTGGGGAAAATATCGGGCATCTTGGACCTCCTTCAGTGGAGATCCGGGTGGTGTGACGCGTGGGGCCGGGCCTGCCCCCGACATGGCTGGGGCGAAGCCCGCTCGTTCCGTTCCCTACGCCGGCATGACCCGGATCAGGTTCGAAGGGTCATGGCGGGCCCGCCATATCTCAGCCCCAGCCTGGGGCCCCCCTTGGAACAAGGGGGAGCCTGCGTCCGGTGGAGGGGACTGTCAATGCAGGGGATGCAAGCGGCTCAGGCCGGCTCGCGCGGCTGCTCGTCCTGGTCCTGGCTGGCCTCGGCCGGCTGGCCATTCGCGTAGGGCTGGCCATTGCCATTGCCCTGGCCGTTGAACTCGGACTGCTGGTCGCCCTGGTTCTCGCCGCCCTCGCCGCCCTGGTCCGGGCCATTCTGGTAGCGGCGGGGTGGCTGCTGGCCGCCCTGCTGCTGCTGGACCTGGTTCATGGCGTTGAGGATGCGGAAATAATGCTCCGCATGCTGGAAATAGCTCTCGGCCATCACCCGGTCGCCCGAGCCGGTCGCGTCGCGGCCGAGCTGGAGGTATTTCTCGAAAAGCTGCTGCGCGGTGCCGCGCAGGCGCATGTCCGGCCCGTTGGAGTCGAAGACATGGTTGCGGCTCATCGGCTGATGGGACGCGGGGCGGTACTGCCCGCCGCCGCCGCCACCACCGCCGCCACCGCCTCCGCCGCCCCCACCATGCCGGTGGCTGCGGCCGCGAATCCGTTTCATGTTCATCGGTATTGCGTCTGCCGTCTCGCAGCTGGGCCGCCCCGTCCTTGCCCGGCGCTCGGGCTGGATCGGCTGTGGCGGTCGATGTGGTTCAAAGCGCCGCGGACGCCATGCTGAGCACGACCACCCCACGGATTGGGGCCTACGCAGCCTGGGTCATGCCCGTCTGCTCACGAAGGCCTATCGCAAGCTAGTCGCTGTGGCCGCCGGCGCCAAACGGTTTTTTTGCAAAGCAGCGCGAGGGGAAGGCCTCAGCCGATGACCAGGGCGCGGTCCACGCCGCCGAGATCGGCCCGGCAGGCGAGCGGGGCGAGGCCGGCGGCGCGGGCCAGGGCCTCGACGGCCGGGCGCTGGCCCTGGCCGAGCTCCAGCACGGCGCGGCCGCCGGGGGCGAGGAGGCCGGGCAGGATCCTGGCCAGGTGGCGATAGGCGGCGAGGCCATCGGCGCCGCCATCGAGGGCCGAGGCGGGCTCATGCCGGGCGACGTCGGGCATGAGGCCGGCGATGGCACCGGTCTCGATATAGGGCGGGTTGGAGAGGATGAGGTCGAAGCGGCCGGCGATGGGCGCGGCCCAGTCGGCGGCGAGGAAGCGGGCACGGCCGGCGAGGCCGAGGCGGCGGGCATTCTCCTGCGCCAGGGCGGCGGCCTCGGGGATGCGGTCGATGCCGAGGCCGGTCGCCTGCGGATACTCCGTGAGGGCCGCCAGCAGCAGGCAGCCGGTGCCGGTGCCGAGATCGAGCAGGCGGAGCGGGGCCGCATGGTCGGGGCGGGCCTCCAGCGCGGCCTCGATCAGGCTCTCGGAATCGGCGCGGGGGATGAGGGTCGCCGGGGAGACGCGGAAGGGGAGCGACCAGAATTCCGCCTCGCCGAGGAGATGGGCGATGGGGGCATGGCCGAGGCGGCGGCGGAGGAGGCCGGCGAAGCGGGTGGCGGCCTCGGGCGGGACGGGCGCGCGGGGGTCGCGCAGCAGATCCTCCTGGCGGCAGGCGAGGCTATGGGCCAGCAGCAGCCGCGCCTCCTGCCGGGGCGCCTCGATGGCGGCGGCGCGCAGGGCCTGGCCGGCGCGGCAGAGGAAGAAGCCGACGGTGCCAGCGGGGTCGGGGCAGGCGCTCACTCCCCTTCGGCCGCGAGCCGGGCCGCCTCGTCCTCCTGGGTCAGGGCGTCGATGATCTCGTCGAAATCGCCGAGCATGACCTTGTCGATCTTGTGCAGGGTGAGGCCGATGCGGTGGTCGGTCACCCGGCCTTGCGGGAAATTATAGGTGCGGATGCGTTCGCTGCGGTCCCCGGTGCCGACCTGGGACTTGCGGTCGGCGGCGCGGCCCTCGGAGAGGCGGGCGCGCTGGGCCTCGTAAATGCGGGCGCGCAGCACCTTCATCGCCTTGGCGCGGTTCTTGTGCTGGCTGCGCTCCTCCTGCATCGCCACCACCGTGCCCGTCGGGATGTGGGTGATGCGGACGGCGCTGTCGGTCTTGTTGACGTGCTGGCCGCCAGCGCCGCTCGCCCGGTAGGTGTCGATGCGGAGGTCGCTGTCGTTGATCTGGACGTCCACCTCCTCCGCCTCCGGCATGATGGCGACCGTCACCGTGGAGGTGTGGATGCGGCCCTGCGTCTCGGTGGCGGGGACGCGCTGGACGCGGTGGACGCCGCTTTCATACTTGAAGCGGGCGAAGACGCCGGTGCCGGCGATCTCGGCCACGGCGCCCTTCACCCCGCCCAGCTCGCCCTCGTCGTATTCCAGCACCTCGAAGCGCCAGCGGCGGCCCTCGGCGTAGCGCTGGTAGGCGCGGAACAGCTCGGCGGCGAAGAGGGCGGCCTCGTCGCCGCCGGCGGCGGGGCGGATCTCGAGGATGGCGCTGCGCTCGTCGGCGCTGTCCTTCGGCAGGAGCATGAGGCGGACCTCGCGCTCCAGCCGGGGCACGGCCTCCTTCTGGGCGAGGTACTCATCCTCGGCCAGCTCGCGCAGCTCCGGGTCGCCGAGCATGGCCTCGGCCTCGTCGCGGGCGCGAATGGCGGCGCGGAGGGCCTCGACCCGCTCGACCAGCGGCTCCAGCTCCGACAGTTCCTTGGAGAGGGCACCGAACTGGCTGCCATCGGCGGTGGCGAGGAGGTGGCGGACCTCCTCGGCGCGGGTCAGGACGCGATCGAGTTTATCCGAGATGCTCATGCGAGGCGGCCGGGGATCTCCGCCAGCGGGACGGTCTGCTGGGTGCCGGCATCGAGGTCGCGGAGCTGGGCGGCGCCCTGCGCCAGCTCCTCCTCCCCGAGGATGACGGCGGCGCGGGCGCCGAGGCGGTTGGCGCGCTCCATCCGGCGCTTCAGGTTGCCCTTATAGGCGATCTCGGCGGTGACGCCGGCGCGGCGGAGCGATTGCAGCAGGGCCAGCGCCGGGGCCTCGGCGGCCTCGCCCACGGGGATGACGGCGACCTGGCGCGGGGCGGCGGGGGTAAGGCCACTGGCCTCGACCAGCAGGGCCAGGCGCTCGACGCCGGCGGCCCAGCCGACCGAGGGGGTGGGCGGCCCGCCCATCTCCTCGACCAGCCCGTTGTAGCGGCCGCCGCCCATCACCGTGCCCTGGGCGCCGAGCCGGTCGGTGACGAATTCGAAGGCGGTGTGGCTGTAGTAGTCGAGGCCGCGCACGATCCGCGCATTGATGCGGAAGGGCACGCCGAAGCTGGCCAGGTGGCGCTGGACGCCGGCGAAGAAGCCGGCGGCCTCGGGCGTCAGGTGATCGAAGATGGTCGGCGCGTCGGCGATGATGGCGCGGTCGCCGGCATCCTTGCTGTCGAGGATGCGCAGGGGGTTCCGCTCCAGCCGCATGCGGCTGTCGGCCGAGAGCCGGTCCTGGTGCGCGGTGAAGTAGCCGACCAGGGCGGCGCGGTAGGCGTCGCGGCTGGCGGCATCGCCGAGCGTGTTGATCTCGAGGACGGTGCCCTCGGTGATGCCGAGCTCCTGCTGGATGTGCCAGCCGCAGGCGATCACCTCCGCATCGGCCAGCGGCTCGGCGGCGCCCAGCACCTCGATGCCGATCTGGTGGAATTGCCGGTAGCGGCCCCGCTGGGGGCGCTCGTAGCGGAACATCGGGCCGGCATAGAAAACCTTGCGCGGCAGGTTCGCCTGGGTCAGCCCGTTCGAGACCAGGGCGCGGCAGACGCCGGCGGTGTTCTCCGGCCGCAGGGTGACGCTCTCCCCGCCACGGTCCTCGAAGCTGTACATCTCCTTCGAGACCACATCCGAGGTGTCGCCGAGGCCGCGGGCGAAGACGCGGGTGTCCTCGAAGATGGGCGTCGCCCATTCCTCGAAGCCGTAGAGCGTGGCGATCCGGCGCGCGACCTCGATGACGCGGTGGTGGCGCCTGAATTCCTCGCCGATCAGGTCATGGGTGCCGCGGGCGGGTTGCAGGGGGGTCATGGGGATGCCGGATAGCCCTCCGCCCCGCGCAGGGCAAGCGACGCGACGGAACGGTGCCGGTTCTCGGGCGCTGTTACATCGGCCCCCTGGGCGATTCACGGCAAGGAGAGACAGGATGAAACGCTTGATCTGGTCGGCGGCGCTGATGCCCGCCCTGCTCCTCGGCTGCGCGCAGACACAGCAGGCGGCGGATACCACCGTGGCGGCGGCGAAGGCGCAGGTGAACCCGACCCTCTCCACCACCGATGCCGGCTTCATGACGACCGCGACGCGGGGTGGCCTGGCCGAGGTGCAGATGGGCCAGCTGGCGCAACGGAACGGACGCTCGCCAGCGGTGAAGCGGTTCGGCGAGCGGATGGTGGCGGACCATTCGAAGACCAACCAGGAGATGCTGGCCCTTGCCCAGCAGAAGCAGATCACCCCGCCGGACAGCATGGGGGCGCAGCACCAGGCGATCTATGACCGGCTGGCAGGGCTGCGCGGCCGCGAATTCGACCGGGCCTATATCCAGGCGATGGTCGAGGATCACCGCGAGGATGTGCAGGCCTTCCAGACCGAGGCGCAGGACGGGACGGACCCGGATGTAAGGGCCTTCGCCCAGCGTCACCTGCCGGTGCTGCAGGAGCATCTGCGGATGGCGGAGCAGATGGAGGGGCGCGGGCCGGCAACCCGCGGGCACGCCCGGCACCACCAGTAGGGCACGATACGGGAGGGGTCTTGCCCCTCCCGAACTCCCGCTAGCGTGGCAGGTGATCCGCCACGGTCAGCGCCAGGAACAGCACCAGCTCCGCCAGCAGCATCCAGCCGAGGCGGCGAAGCTGGCGGGCCGGGTGGTCCGGCGGCTTCCCCTGGCCGAGCCGGCCGAGCAGCAGGGCGGAGAAGCCAAGGCCGTTCACCCCTATTCGGCCGCCAGCGCCGCCTTCTCGGCCGCCTCGGCGGCCTTGATCATCTCGACCCGGCGCTCCACCAGCTCGACCAGGTGGTCGACCATAGTGGCCTCGTCGATGGTGTGGTCGGTCTTGCCGGAGGCGTAGATCATGTGCCGCCCGGCGCCGCCGCCGGTCAGGCCGATATCGGTCATCAGCGCCTCGCCGGGCCCGTTCACCACGCAGCCGATGATGGAGAGCGTCACCGGCGTCTCGATATGGGCCAGCCGCTCCTCCAGCGTCTCCACCGTCTTGATCACGTTGAAGCCCTGCCGGGCGCAGGAGGGGCAGGAGATGATCTTCACGCCGCGATGGCGGATGCCGAGCGACTTCAGGATCTCCCAGCCGACATGCACCTCCTCCTCCGGCTCCGCCGAGAGGGAGACGCGGATCGTGTCGCCGATGCCGGCCCAGAGCAGGCTGCCGAGGCCGATGGCCGACTTCACCGTGCCGGTGCGCTTGCCGCCTGCCTCGGTGATGCCGATGTGCAGCGGATGGTCGCAGACCTCGGCCAGCTGCTGGTAGGCGGCGGCGGCAAGGAAGACGTCCGACGCCTTCACGCTGATCTTGAACTCGTGGAAGTCGTTGTCCTGCAGGTGGGCGGCATGCCAGAGCGCGCTCTCGACCAGGGCTTCCGGGTTGGGCTCCCCATATTTCTCCAGCAGGTGCTTCTCGAGCGACCCGGCATTGACGCCGATGCGGATGGAGCAGCCGTGGTCGCGGGCGGCCTTCACCACCTCCTTCACCCGGTCGGCGCTGCCGATATTGCCGGGGTTGATGCGGAGGCAGGCGGCGCCCGCCTGCGCCGCCTCGATGGCGCGGCGGTAGTGGAAGTGGATGTCGGCGACGATCGGGACATTCACCTCCCGCACGATCTCATGCAGGGCGGCGGTGCTCTCCGGCGTCGGGCAGGAGACGCGGACGATGTCGACGCCCGCCACCTCAGCGCGGCGGATCTGGGCGATGGTCGCCGCGGCATCCTCGGTCGGGGTGTTGGTCATGGTCTGGACGGTGATCGGGGCGTCGCCGCCGACCGGCACCTTGCCCACCATGATCTGGCGCGACTTGCGCCGGGTGATCATCTGGTACGGGCGATAGCTCATGCGGTGAAATCCCGATTGGGTTCTGGTGTCCTGATCCCGAAATCCTGCGGATTTCGCTTTCCGGCCACCAGCCTTTGTTTTCACTGGCCTGCTTATCCGCGAGGCTCGTGAGTTACTCACGAGCCTCGCGGGCAGGACACTGGCGGCCAATATGGCAGCCCGGGCGCCGATGCCCAAGCCGCGGGCCGGCGTTATTGGGCCGGGCGCGGCGCCGGGGCGGCGGGCGGCCCGGAGGGGGCGGCGAGAGGCTGGCCGGATTTCAGCCGGTCCGGCTCCAGCAGCAGGTCGCGGCGGACGGCCTGGGCGCCGCCGAGGGCGGGCACGGGCTGGCCATCCACCAGGATATCGAGGCCGCCGGCATTGCCGGTGCTGAAGAGCAGCCCCTCCCGCGGCGGCACGGTATAGCTCTCGCCCGGGCGGAGGACACGGTTGACGATCACCGTGCCCGAGGCCCGGTCGCGGAGCTGGACCCAGGATTCGGCCCTGGCGCGCAGCACCACGCGGCCTTCCGGCGCGGCGGCGGCCGGGACGGGGGCGGCGGGCGCCGCGGGTGGCGCCGGGGCGGCCTGGGGCGGGGCCGGCGGGGGTGTCGGCGGGACGATTGCGGCCTGGGCGTTCACCGGCGAGGAGGGCGGGGGCGGTGGGGCGGCCTCGCGGGCCGCCTGCTCGATCCGGGCCGGGACGGGCGGCACGGTATCCACCACCCGGTTGCCGCTGCCGGACCATTGGTACCAGCCGATATAGGCGCCGAGCGCCAGCATCGCGCCGACCAGGATCACCGCCCCGGCGGGCAGGCCGCGTTCCGGCACCGGCTCGGGGAAGACGAGATCGGTCTTGCGCTGCACGACCGGGCCGCTCGCCTCGCGGAAGCGGCGCACGATCTCGTCCTCGTCGAGGCCGAGGGCGCGGGCATAGCTGCGGACGAAGCCGAGAGCATAGGCCGGGGCCGGCAGGTCGCGCACCCTGCCCTCCTCCAGCGCCACCAGATGGGGGCGCCGGATACGGAGGGAGGCGGCGACGTCCTCGATGGAAAGGCCGAGGGTGGTGCGTGCCTCGCGCAACTCCTCGCCCAGCCGGGCGGCCTCGCCTGCGGAGGGTTCGGGTCGGGTGGGGCGCTTCATGTCGTCGAACACGTTTCCGGCATGTAGACCCTTGCCGCCGGGGCGGCAAACCGAATCGCACCGCCGGGCGGGCATGTCATCGGCTTGTCACCCCGCGCGATGCGGGGATGTCACGCCGGGCGGGGGCCTGTCAGGCCGCCCGGCGGGCGAGCGCGGCGGCGGCCTGGCCGACCAGCTCGGCGATGATATCGGCGGCAGGGGCCTCGCGATCCACCATGCCGACGGACTGGCCGGCCATCAGGCTGCCATTCTCCACATCGCCATCGATGACGGCGCGGCGGAGGGCGCCGGCCCAGAAATGCTCGATGTCGAGCTGGGCGGCCTCCTTGCTCAGCTCGCCGGCCTGGAATTTCGCCAGCACCTCGGCCTGATGGGCCATGAAGCGCTTGGTGCCGGCATTCACCAGGGCGCGGACCGGGATGACCGGGAAGCGCTCGTCGATCTGCAGCGTCGGCACGGCGTCGCGCGCCGCGCCGCGGAGGAAGGCGCGCTTGAAGAGCGGATGGGCGATGCTCTCGGCCGCGCAGACGAAGCGGGTGCCGAGCTGGGCGCCGGCGGCGCCCATCTCCAGGTAGGAGAGCATGGCCTCGCCGCGGCCGATGCCGCCCGCCACGAAGACCGGGACCTCGGCGGCCATGGTGGGCAGGATCTCCTGCGCCAGGACGTTGAGCGAGACGGGGCCGATATGGCCGCCGGCCTCGGAGCCCTCGATGACGAGGGCGTCGGCCCCCGACCGGACCAGCTTCTTCGCCAGGGCCAGCGCCGGGGCGAAGCAGACCACCTTGGCGCCGCCCTCCTTCGCCCGCTTGATGGCGGAGCCGGGCGGGATGCCGCCGGCGAAGACGATATGGCCGACCCGCGCCTCGAGGCAGGTCTCGACCAGCGCCTCGAGGCGGGGGTGCATGGTGATGAGGTTCACGCCGAAGGGGCGGCGGGTCAGCGCCTGGGTGCCGGCGATCTCCTGTGCCAGGCGGTCCGGCTCCATCGCGCCGCAGGCGATGACGCCGAAGGCCCCGGCATTGGAGAGGGCGGCGACGAGGTTGCGTTCGCTGACCCAGGACATGGCGCCGCCGAGGATGGCGTAGCGGCTGCCGAGGAAGGCGGCGCCGCGGGCCATCAGCCGGTCGAGCCCGGCCATGCCCGGCGCGAGGGGGGTGGTGCCGTCCATCAGGCGGGGCCGTCCAGGCCATAGGCGGTGTGCAGGGCGCGCACCGCGAGCTCGGTATAGTCGGCACCGACCAGGACGCTCACCTTGATCTCGCTGGTCGAGATGACCTGGATGTTGATGCCCTTCTCGGCCAGCGCGCCGAACATGGTGTTGGCAACGCCCGCATGGCTGCGCATGCCGACGCCGACGACGCTGATCTTGGCGACGTTCGGGTCGGCGACCAGGCTCTCGAAGCCCATCTCGGCCCGGGCCTTCTCGAGCACGTCCTGGGCGCGGGCGAGGTCGGCCTTGCCGACGGTGAAGGTCATGTCCGTCGTGCCGTCGGCGCCGATGTTCTGGACGATCATGTCCACGTTGACGTTCGCCTTCGCCAAGGTGCCGAAGACATTGGCGGCGACGCCCGGCCGGTCCGGCACGCGCCTGAGCGTCACCTTGGCGTCGTCACGGGAATAGGCGATGCCGCTCACGACCGGCTGTTCCACGATCTCGTCCTCATCCACCACCAGGGAACCTGGCTTGTCCTCGAAACTGGAGAGCACCTGCACCCGCACGCGCTGCTTCATCGCCAGCTCGACCGAGCGGGTCTGCAGCACCTTGGCACCCACCGAGGCAAGTTCCAGCATCTCCTCGTAGGAAATGCGCTCCAGCTTGCGGGCGCGGGGGACGATGCGGGGGTCGGTGGTGTAGATTCCGTCGACATCGGTATAGATGTCGCACCGGTCCGCCTTCACCGCGGCGGCGATGGCGACGGCCGAGAGGTCGGAGCCGCCGCGGCCGAGGGTGGTGACGCGGTTGCGCACCGGCTCCAGCCCCTGGAAGCCGGCGATGACGGGGACCTGGCCGGAGCGCATCCGCTCGATCAGCAGGGAGCCGTCGATGCTCTCGACCCGGGCCTTGCCATGGGCGGCATCGGTGATGATCGGCACCTGCCAGCCCTGCCAGGACCGGGCATCGACGCCGATGGTCTGCAAGGCGATGGCAAGGAGCCCGATCGTCACCTGCTCGCCGGTGGCGACGACGGTGTCGTATTCCCGCGCGTCATGGAGCGGGGAGAGCTCCTGGCACCACTTGACCAGCTGGTTCGTCACGCCGGACATGGCGGAGACCACCACGGCAACCTCGTTGCCCGCCTCCACCTCGCGCTGGACGCGGCGGGCGACGTTGCGGATACGGTCGAGATCGGCGACGGAGGTGCCGCCGAACTTCATCACGATACGGGCCATGGCGGGGCGTTCGGTCCGGAAAAAGGCCTCTGCGGCGGTTGCGGCCGCGGGAAAGCCGGCACAGATACCGATCCGGCCCACGGGCTGCAACCGGAAGAGGATGGCGCATGCCGGGACCCGGAACCGCGATCAGCGCAGAGATCGCCAAATTCGACCGGCTGGCGGCGCAATGGTGGGACCCCAAGGGCCCGATGGCGCCGCTGCATGCCATGAACCCGGCGCGGATGGGCTGGATCATCGAGCGTCTCGCCAAGGGGCGCCCGAACCGGCTGGACGGGCTGCGCGTGCTCGATGTCGGCTGCGGCGCGGGGCTGGCCAGCGAGGCGCTGGCGCGGGCCGGGGCACGGGTGACGGGGCTGGATGCGGCGGTGGGCGCGCTCGGCGCGGCGCGGGCCCATGCCGCCGGCCAGGGCCTCGACATCGACTATCGGGAGGGGATGCCGGAGACGCTGGAGGAGAGCGGCTTCGATGCCGTCGTCGCGCTCGAGGTGATCGAGCATGTGGCGGACCGGGAGGCCTTCTGCCGGCAATTGGCGCGGCTGGTGAAGCCGGGCGGGCCGGTCTTCCTCTCGACGCTCAACCGCACGCCGCGCTCCTTCCTGATGGCGAAGCTCGGGGCGGAGTACCTGCTGCGGCTGCTGCCGGTCGGCACGCATGACTGGCGGATGTTCGTCCGCCCGGGCGAGCTCGGCGCCGACCTGCGGGCGGCGGGGCTGCGCGTGGCCGACATCGCCGGGCTCTCGATGGGGCCCGGCGGGGGCTGGCGGGTCAGCCGCGACGTGGGCGTCAACTACATCGTCATGGCGCGCTAAAGGCTAGTCGGCCAGCGGCACCCAGGGGATCCGGGCGACCTCGATGCCCTCCTCGCGCAGCGCCTCGGCATCGGCCTCGGAGGCCTCGCCATAGATGCCGGGGCGCTCGCTCTCGCCGCGATGGATCTTCCGCGCCTCCTCGGCGAAGTCGCGGCCGACATAGTCGCATTTCTTCTCGACCTCGGCGCGGACGCGCTGGAGAAGGGCGACCATCTGGGCCGGGATCGGCGGTGGCGGCGGGGCGGCGGGGGCCGCCGGGGGCTGGGCGGCGGCCTCGGGCGGCGGCGCCTCCTTGGCACGGATCCGGCCCTTCTTCGGGATGGCGGGGGCCATCAGCCGCTTGCTGACATCCTTCGAGCCACAGACCGGGCATTCGACGAAGCCCGCCCTGGCCTGGCTGGCGAAGGCCTCGCTGTCCTTGAACCAGCTGTCGAAGTCATGGCCTGCACCGCAGCGCAGATCGTAATGGATCATCCCCGCTCATCCCTGGCCCCGCGATATCCCGCGGCCTGGCCCATCCCATAAGTTTGGCACTCTTCCCCGGTGAGTGCCAAGCGCCGGCTCAGGCGGCAGCCAGCAGCGGGTCCAGCTTGCCGGTGCGGTCGAGTGCGGTGAGGTCGTCCGACCCGCCGATCGGCTTCCCGTCGATGAAGATCTGCGGGACGGTGGTGCGGCCGCCGGAACGGGCGATCGCGTCCTTCCGCGCCTGGGAACCGGTGGGAGCGTCGATCTCCTCGAACGCCACGCCCTTCTTGTCGAGCAGCGCCTTGGCGCGGTCGCAATAGGGGCAGAACAGGATGGTGTAGATTTCGACCTTGGGCATGGCATGGAGCTTGGCAGCCGACCCTCGCCGGTCAAGGGCCCCTGGTTCAAGGTCCCGGCAGGATGGCGAAGCTGAGCAGGATGGCGGCCGGGGCGAAGACCAGGGCCAGGGCCAGGGCGAAATCGCGCAGGTCGATCTCATCCTCGGTGTTGCGGAGGGTGGCCGGGCGCGGCTCGACCACCGGCTCCGGCGCGATGCGGCGGCTGGAGATGGGATGCCGGGGCGGGGCCGGGATGGTGAAGGGACAGGGCTCCGCCGCCGGCTGTTCAGGGGGGGTGGGCTCGGAGGTCTCGGGCATATTGCCGCATCCTTCCGTTCTGGGGGACACGGGGAGCCTCGCCGATTCGGGTTAAGCCCCGGTTATCGCATTCTCGATACGCGGATCAGGAACGCGTGCGGCGGCCAGCACCTCCACCGCCGCGGCACCGCCGGCCAGCAGCAGCCGGGCGCAGGCCTCCGTGGTGGCGCCGGAGGTCAGCACGTCATCCACCAGCAGCACGCGGCGGCCGGCGATGCGGGCGGGGGTGCCACGGCCGAGGGCGAAGGCGCCCTCCAGCGCCGCCTCCCGCTCGGCGGCGCCCAGCTCGCCGAGCGGCACCGTGCGGCGGATGCGACGCAGCAGGCGGGGCGCATAGGGCTTGCCGGAGAGGCGGGCCAGCCGGGCGGCGAGCAGCCCGGCCTGGTTGTAGCGGCGGGCGAGCTGGCGGCGCCAATGCAGCGGCACCGGGGCGATGAGCTCGGCGCGGTCCAGCAGGGCGGCGCCGGCGCGGGCCATGTGGCGGGCGAGCGGGCCGGCGAGCTCCGTCCGGTCGGCATATTTGAAGGGCAGCAGCAGGCGCTGGGCGCCGGCATCGTAGCGCAGCGCGGCGCGGGCGGCGGCGAAGGCCGGCGGCCTCGCCCGGCAGGCGGGGCAGAGCGGGCCCATCGCCGCCTGGCGGAAGGGCACGCCGCAATGCTCGCAGAGCGGGGCGGTGAGGAAGGAAAGCCCGCTGAAGCAGGCGCCGCAAAGCGTGCCCTGCTGGCCGACCTCCGCCTCGCAGGTAAGGCAGTGGGGCGGCAGCACGGCATCCAGCAGGCGGGTGCCGAGGCGGGCGAGCGCGCCGCTCACGACTGGGTTCACACCTGGCCGAAGCGGGCGTCGCCGTCGCGGGCCACCTCATGCACCAGGTCGATCTCCCAGGAGAGGTACTCATGCATGGCCGCCTCGACGCCCTCGTTGCGGTCATAGGGGCGGAGATAGGTGTCGATGCAGTCCGCATCCTCGGGCGTGCGGCGGTTGGCGGCGAGCGGCAGCCCGGCCTCGCGCCAGGCGGCGAGGCCGCCGGCCAGCAGCCGCACCGGGGCGGCGACCAGCGCCTGCAGCTCGGGGATGGCGAGGCGGGCGGTGGCCTCATCGGGCGCTGCGACGACCACCGGGCGGTCCCCGGCGAGGCGGGGGGCGAGCGCCGAGAGGCGGGTGCGGACGCCCCAGAGGGCGCCCGGGATATGCGCCTCGCGGAAATCGATGGAGCGGGAGAGCTGGACGACCCGGGCACCCCCCTCGTCCAGCAGGCCAGCGAGCTCGGCGGGGGTGACGGCCTCCGGGCGGATGGCATCGGCCTCCGGGCATGCGGGGCGCCAGGGGCCGGTCTCGAGCGGCCCGGCGAGCCCATCCTCCAGCACATGGACCTCCCACTGGCCAAGCTGGCGGAGCCAGCCGCCCGTCATGCGGGCGCGGACGCCGGTATCGTCCACCAGGACGATGCGGGCACCGCGGACGGCGACCCATTGGTCGGTCGCCTGGACCAGCTGGCCGCCGGGGGCGCTGCGGCTGCCGGGCAGGTGGCCGGCGGCGTATTCGGCCGGGTCCCGCACATCGAGCAGGTAGGTGGTGCGGCTGGTATCGGCCAGCAGCCCGGGCAGGCCGGCGCGGTCCAGGCTGCGCACCCCGGCGCGGGCGGCGAAATCCGTGGCGCGGGCGAGTGCCGTCGGCAGGCTGCCGGGCGTGCCGGCGGGGTAGCTGTCGGTCCGGCCGGTCTCGCAGGCGAAGCCGGCCAGCTCCCAGCCCATGGTGCCGTTGCGGAGCGCCACGACCTTGTTCGGCAGGCCGGCGCTGCGGAGGCTCTCGGCGCCCATGATGCTGCGGGTGCGGCCGGCGCAATTCACCACGATGGTGGTGGCCGGGTCCGGCGCGATCTCGCCGATGCGGTAGACCAGCTCGCCACCCGGCACGTCGATGGCGCCGGGGATCGACATGCGGCGGAACTCGTCCATCGGGCGGCTGTCGAGGATGACCATGGGCTCGCCCGAGGCGCGCATCGCCTGCAGCTCGGCCGGGTCGATGGAGGGGGTGTGGTAATGGTGCTCCACCCATTCGCCGAAGGCCTTGGAGGGCACGTTGACGCCGGAGAAGAGGACATAGCCGGCCGCCGCCCAGGCCGGGGTGCCGCCCTCCATCACCGAGACATCGGTGCAGCCGATACCCTCCAGATAGACGGCGAGCCGTTCGGCGAGGCCGCCCTCTCCGCCATCGACACAGGCGATGCGGGTGCCGGGGCGCGGCAGGATGGCGCGGGCCCGCTGCTCGGCGCGGGAAAGGCCGCAGGGATTGGCCCAGAACAGGTGCGAGCGGCCGAATTCGCCATCCTCGCGCGCATCGAGGATGGCGAGCTCCGCGCCATCGCCGATCCAGGATTTGAGGGTGGCGGGCGTAATCCTCTGCATGCGCGGCATTCCTGATCCCGGCGCGGAGGGTATGGCGCCGGCCAGAGGACAGCAACCATGTGGACAGCGGGGCGGGCGCGGGCCAAATGACCGGATGCGCCGATCGAGCCCGCCCTCCCCCTCCCCCCGCCGCCCGTCCCAGCCGGAGGCGCGCGGCGGGGCCCGCGGTGAAAGTCGGGGCGAGGCCGGCGGGACCCTCTGGCTCTACGGGCTGCATGCGGTGGCGGCGGCGCTTGCCAACCCGGCGCGGCGGCTGAAGCGGCTGCTGGCGACGGAGGAGGCGGAGGAGGCGCTGGCCGCCCGGCTCGGCGAGCGCTGGCGCATCACGCCGGAGCGGGTGGAGCGCGGGCGGTTCGGCACCTTCCTGCCGGAGGATGCGGTGCACCAGGGCGCCGCGTTGCTGGTCGAGCCGCTGCCGAACCTGACGCTCGACCGCGCGGTGGAGCATGGGCCGGGGCCGGTGCTGGTGCTCGACCAGGTGACGGACCCGAGGAATATCGGCGCCATCCTGCGCTCGGCCGCGGCCTTCGGTGCGGCGGCGCTGGTGATGCAGGACCGGCATGCGCCGCCGGAGACGGGGGCGCTGGCGCGGGCTGCCTCCGGCGCGCTCGAGATCGTGCCGGTGGTGCGGGTGGTGAACCTGTCGCGGGCACTGGACGAGCTGAAGAAGGCCGGGCTCTGGGTGGTCGGGCTGGACGGCGCGGCGCCGGTGACGCTGGCGCAATCGGGGCTTGGCGGGCGGCGGGTGGCGCTGGTGCTGGGCGCCGAGGGCGACGGCATGCGCCGGCTGACGCGGGAGGGCTGCGACGAGCTCTGCCGCCTGCCGATCGCGCCGGAGATGGAAAGCCTCAATGTCTCGGCCGCGGCGGCGGTGGCGCTGTACGAGCTGGGGCGGAGCTGACGCAAACCCCGAAGGGGAGGAACCAGGCATGGACGCTGCGGTGGAGGCAATCCTCGAGGCGAGGCGGGCGCGGCGGGTGCTGGCGCCGCTCGGCACCAGCGCGCCGGCCGATGAGGCGGCGGGCTATGCGCTGCAGCGCAAGGTGGCCGAGGGGCTGGGTGCCGTGCCGCCGGCCGGCTTCAAGATCGGCGCCACCACGCGGCAGATGCAGGAGTATCTCGGCTTGGCCGGGCCGGCGGCCGGCTTCGTGCCGCAGGGCAGCCTCAACCCCGGTGGCGCCGGGTTCCGCTTCGCCGATTTCCTCAACCCCGGCGTCGAATGCGAGATCGGCGTGCGCCTCGGCCGCGACCTGCCGGCGGGCCCCTGCACGCGGGAGGCCGCGGCCGAGGCGGTCGCCGAGGTCTTCCCGGCGATCGAGATCGTCGAGCGGCGCTATGGCGATCTCGGCGAGCTCGGCACGCCGACCCTGATCGCGGACCAGGTCTTCCATGCCTCGGGGGTGCTCGGCGCGCCGGCCGAGGGGTGGCGGGGGCTCGACCTCGCGGCGGTGCAGGGCGTCTTCCATGTCGGCGGCCGGGTAGTGGGGTCCGGCCATGGGCGGGACCTGCTCGGCCATCCCTTCGCGGCGCTGGCCTGGCTGGCGGGCTCCGGCGCGGCCCGGGAATTCGGCGGGCTGCGGGCGGGCCAGGTGGTCTGGCTCGGCTCGGTGACGCCGCCGATCTGGCTGGAGGGGCCTGGCGAGGTGGTGGCCGAGTTCGGCCCGCTGGGGGCCGTGCGGCTCCGCTTCCTGTGACGGCGCCGCTAAGGAAGAATTAGGGGGCGGGTGCGAAGATTGCGGGGCCACCATGAGGTGGCTGTGATGACCTCCGCCAGAAGGGCGTCAGGGATCGGGAAATCCTATGCCCCCCGCCGACTGGAATCTGCTGACCGAGGATCTGCAGCTCGCGCTTTCGCGCGAAGCGCTGCGCCGTGCGACCGAGACGCTGGCCGAGCATGCGAGGCTGCTGGCGCTGGAGATGGAGCACGGCACGTTGAGCGACCGCGGCGGGCCGGAGGCGCTGCGCCTCTTCGCCGCGGTGGTGACGGCGACCAGCCAGGATGCCTTCGGGCCGATCGGCCATGCCTGAGGCGATGGTTGCGATGGCGGCCGGCCCGGATTAAGGCCACCCGGCTATTGCCGACGGGGCCTCATGGACAACCCGCTGCTCTTCGCCCTTGCCGTGCTCGCCGTGCTGGCGACTCCTGGGCCGACCAACACCCTGCTCGCCACCTCGGGCGCGATGGTGGGGGTGCGACGCTCCCTCGCCCTGGTGCCGGCGGAGGCGGCCGGCTACTCGATCGCCATCCTCACGCTCGGCTTGGTGCTGGGGCCGGTGATGGCCGGGCAGCCGCTGCTGGCGGCGGCGCTGCGGGCGGCGGTCGGGGCCTATCTGCTGCTGCTCGCCTGGCGGCTGTGGCGGCGCGGGGCCGGGGGAATGGTGGGGGCGGTGGCCGGGGCGGGGCTGGTGCGGCCGGGGCAGCTCTTCCTGACGACGCTGCTGAACCCTAAGGCGGTTATCTTCGCGCTGGGGATCGTGCCTTTCGGCAAGGCGCCGGTGCTGCCCTACATGCTGGGCTTCCTCGCGCTGCTGGCCGCGGTGGCGGTCGGGTGGATCGCCCTCGGCGCCCTGCTGGGCCGGGCGGCGGCGCGGCGCGGCGTCGCCGGGGTGGTTCCGCGGATCGGGGCGACGGCGGTGGCGGGGTTCGGGGTGCTGCTGCTGGTCGGGCCGTTGCTGCGATAGGCCCGGAGGCGCCGCCTCACCCCTGCAGGGACAGGCCGAGCAACAGGTAGAGCCGCGCCGCGGGGGGCCAGGCCTCGACGATCGGCGCCTGCCACAGCAGCAGCGCGGCGACGAAGCCGAGGAGGAGCAGGCCGGAGGCGGTCCAGGCGGCGGCCAGCGCCAGCCCGCCACGGTGCGGGACCATGGCCGATAGCGGCGGGGCAATCGGTTGCGGCGGGCGGGGCGCGATGGGAATCGGTGGCGGGGCCGGCTCGGCCCGGCCCGAGGGGGCAGCCGGGGCGGGCGGCTCGGGCACGGGCTCGGCGGCGGCGCCCTCGCGCCATTCGTGGCGGCATTTCACGCAGCGCAGCAGGCGTCCGGCCCCGATCAGCGTGTCGGGGACCTCATAGGCGGCCTGGCATTGCGGGCACTGGATGCGCATCGATGGCGCAATGTGCGGGCCGCGGCCCCGCGCGGCAAGCATCCGCTTGATGGGTCCGGCGTCATGGCTCTGGCGGCCCTTGGCGTGCAGGCCCGCCGGCGGCATTGTCCGGCCCCATGGTGCGCTTCGATGATGTCGGGCTGCGATATGCCGGGCCGTCCGGCCTGGGGCCGCAGGGCCCGGCGCCGGAGGTGCTGCGCGATGTCAGCTTCACCTTGCCGCAGGGCAGCTTCCACTGGCTGCTCGGGCCCTCGGGCGCCGGGAAATCTTCGCTGCTCGGCCTGATGCATCTGGCGCTGCGGCCGAGCCGGGGCGAGGTGGAGGTGCTGGGCCAGAGGCTGTCGCAGCTGCGGCGGGGCGCGCTGCCGGCGCTGCGGCGGCGGATCGGCGTGGTGTACCAGGATTTCCGGCTGCTGCCGCACCTCACCGTCTTCGACAACGTGGCGCTGCCGATGCGGGTCGCCGGGCGCGGGGAGGCGCAGTTGCGGGCCGATGTGGCCGAGATGCTGCGCTGGACCGGGCTTGCCGAGAAGGCGGGTGCGCTGCCGGCGACGCTCTCGGGCGGCGAGCAGCAGCGGGTGGCGCTGGCGCGGGCGGTGGTGATGCGCCCGGCCCTGCTGGTGGCGGACGAGCCAACCGGCAATCTCGACGGCGTGCAGGCACGGCGGGTGCTGGCCCTGCTGCGGGAGATGCACCGGCTCGGCACCACGGTGGTGGTGGCGACCCATGCGGAGGCGCTGGTGGCGGAACATCCCGCGCCGGCGCTGCGCATGGATGAGGGGCGGCTGGTGGCCCATGGCTGAGCCGTCCCGCCTGGCCACCCCGAGGCTGCGGCGGAGCCGGGGGCGCGACCCGCTCGGCCTGCGACGGGCCCTGTCGGACCGGCTGCTGCCGGCGCTGGTCGCGGCGATGGCGCTGCTGGCGGCGCTCGCCCTGGCCGGGGCGCGGGGCGCGGCCGAACTGACGGCCCGCTGGGAGGCGGGCGCGGCGGCGGCGATGACGGTGCAGCTGCCGCCCTCGGCCGCCACGGGCGGGCGGCTGGAGCGGGCGCTGGCGGCGCTCGACGCCATGCCCGAGGTGGCCGAGGCGCGGGTGATGGATGGGGCGCGGATGCAGGCGCTGCTGCGGCCCTGGCTGGGCGAGGCGCCGGCCGTCTCCCTCCCCCTGGTGATCGAGTTGCGGCTGGCGGAGCTGCCGGCCTCGCCGGAGGTGCTGGCGGGGCGGATCGGCGCCGCCGTGCCGGGAGGCACCGTCGAGTCGCACGGCGTCTGGGTGGCGCGGCTGGTGGCGCTGGCGCGGAGCCTGCAGGCGGTTGCGCTGGCGGCGCTCGTGCTGGTGGCGGGGATCGCCGCCGCGGTGGTTGCCGTGGCGGTGCGGGCGGGGATCGCGGCGCGGCGATCGGCGATCGCCCTGCTGCACGACCTGGGGGCGACGGATGCGGATATCGCCGGGCGCTTCGGCCAGCGGGCCGGGCTGCTGGTGGGAACCGGGGCGCTGCTGGGCACGCTGCTGGCGGTGCCGGTGCTGGCGGGCTTCGCCGACCTGGCGGCGCCGCTGCTCGGCAGCCAGCCGGCCCCCTCGCTGGCGGCGCTGCCCTGGGCCAGCCTGCCCTGGGCGGAACTCGCCCTGCTGCCGCTGCTCGGCGCGGCGCTCGGCTGGGTGACGGCGCAGGTCACCGTGCGGCGCTGGCTGCGGCGGCTGCCGTGAGCGAGGCGCTTCGCCGGCCGCGCTGGCGCCGCCGGCGTCGGCTGCTGGTGCTGGCGCCGGTGCTGAGCTTCGCCCTGCTGCTGCTCGGTTTCGGCTGGTTCCTGCTGGTGGTGGCGCGCGGGCCGGCCGAGCCGGGGCGGCAGACCGACGGCATCGCGGTACTGACCGGCGGGGCGGAGCGGGTGGAGACCGGGCTGCGCCTGCTGCGCGAGGGGCGGGCGGAACATCTGCTGGTCTCGGGGGTCCATCCGCAGGTCACGCTGGCCGATGTGGCGCGGCTGGCGGCGATGGAGCCGGAGGCGCTGGCCGACCGGGTGGCGCTCGGGCCGCGGGCCACGACCACGCGGGGCAATGCGCGGGAAATCGCGGAATGGGCGCGGGCGGCGCAACTCCGCTCGCTTCGGGTGGTCACGGCGGGGTATCACATGCCACGCGCCCTGCTGGAGCTGCGGCGCAGCCTGCCCGAGATCGAACTGGTGGCGCACCCCGTGGTGCCGGCGCGGCTGCGCGACCCGGCCGCCGGCGGGCGGGCGCGGACCTGGTCGCTGCTGGCGGGCGAGTATCTGAAATTCCTCGCAGCCTGGGCCGGACTGCCCTACCTGCTCGGCCTGCCCCTGGACCCGCCCCGATGATCTGGCTTCGTTCCGTCCTGTTCAATATCGCCTTCTTCACCAGCACGGCGCTGGTGGCCGTGCTGGCGACGCCCGTGCTGCTGGCGCCGAGCCACTGGACCATGCCGCCGATCCGCTTCTGGGCCTGGCTGGTGGTGCAGGAGCTGCGCTTCATCTGCGGCATCCGCCTGCAGGTGACGGGGCAGGAGCACCTGCCGCAATCCGGCCCGGCGCTGATCGCCGCCAAGCACCAGTCGGCGCTCGATACCATCATCTGGCTGCTGCTGGTGCCGCGCTGCTGCTATGTGCTGAAGCAGGAATTGCTGCGCATCCCCTTCTACGGCTTCCTGGTCGCCAAGGCGGGGATGATCTCGGTGGACCGCGCGGCCGGCGGGGCGGCGATGCGGCACCTGCTGAAGGCGGGCAAGGAGGCGGCGGCGGCGGGGCGGCAGCTGGTGATCTTCCCCGAGGGCACGCGCGTCGCGCCGGGACAGCACAGCCCCTACCAGCCGGGGATCGCGGCCCTGGCCTCGGCCACCGGCCTGCCCGTCATCCCCGTGGCGACGGATAGCGGGATGCTCTGGGGGCGGCGGGCCTTCCTCAAGCGGCCGGGGGTGATCTCGGTCACCGTGCTGCCGCCGCTGCCGGCAGGCCTGCCCCGGCCGGTCCTGATGCAGCAGCTCGAGACGGTGATCGAGCGAGAGACCGACCGGCTGATGGCTCGCGGGCTTGTGGATAACTCCGTGGATGAACTGGTGCAGACCGCTGCCCCGTGAGGCAAGCAAGGCATCGCAAGCTGCTGCCAGGGCGCGCTTTTCCCCGGCCCGACGCCTTTCCGCGCCATTCATCCACCGCGGATTGCACAGGCTAAGTTACTGATTTTTCGATGTAATATCGTGAATAGTCACAGGCCCTCCCCTGGCCTGGGGACGCGCCGCAGCATTGATTCGGGCCTAAATTGAACAGCTTGGCCGGATTGTGGACGATTTACGGATGTGACTCGGGGGCCGTTTAAGACAATCTGCCGCTCGGTACGGTGGCAGACATGGCGCCCAACCCCGTCAGACCGTCTCCGAAGCTGGTGGGAGCAGGGCCGCGATCCGGTCGAGCGCGGCGTCGCGGATGCCGAGGGCGCGCAGGTGCTGCACGGTGTTCATGAGGTAGTCCCGATTCGCCCCCGCCTGGCCGACCCCGCGGGCGATGGTGGCGGCGGCGACCTCCGCCTCCGGCCGGCAATAGGCGCCGTGGCGGCGATCCGCCACATAGGTCACGGCATGGACCATGCGCCCGCTGTCCAGCAGCCGGACCGGCAGGCGACGGCGGGTATAGACCGCCTCGCCCGCCAGGTTCTCCCTCGCATCGAGATAGGCAAGCACAGCCTCCGCCTGGCCGGCCGCGACGCGGAAGGCGACCCCGCGGCAGGCGCCGCCCCGGTCGAGGCCGAGGACCAGGCCGGGCACCTCCGCCGTGCCGCGGTAATGCCGGCTGGTGAGGCAGAAGCGACGGTGGAAGCCACGCAGCAGGGCCGGGTGCATGCCCTCATGGGTGAAGCCGGGGCGCCAGATCAGCGAGCCATAGGCAAAGACGTAGAGCGGCGGTTCGGGGAGGGTATCGGGCATCGCGGGTCCGGGGCGCGGCCATTCGCGTGCCGTGCGGGGGCGGGATATATCGCCCGGCATCATGCCAGCCAAGCCGCGCCCTGCCCTTCTCCCCCGCCTCCTTCTCGCTGTGCTGGCCCTGCTGGTCCTGCTCGGGGTGGGCCATGCGCTGCTCTGGCGCTGGATGGCCGGGCAGGTGGAGGCCAACCTCGCCGCCTGGGAGGCGGCGCGGCGGACCGAAGGCTGGGTGGTGGAGCATGGTGCGCCCGTGCGAGCCGGCTGGCCGCTGGCGGTGCGGCTGCGTCTGCCGGCGTTCCGGCTGGCGCGGGAGGCGGTGGACTGGCGGGCAGCCTCGATCGAGCTCCGCCTCGCCCTCGCCCGGCCGGGGCGGCTGGTGGTCGACATGGCAGGCGAGCACCGGCTGCGGCTCGGCCAAGGGGACTGGCCGGTGCAGGCCGGGGCGCTCTCGGCCAGCCTGCCGGTGGAGCGGCGGGCCCTGCCGAGCGAGGCGACGATCCGGGGCGCGGGGCTGCGGATGGGCGAGATCGGGGTCGCGGCGCTGTGGCTCGACCTCGAAACCCGCGAGGGGGCGCTGGAGGGCGAGCCGGCGCTCGGCCTGCGTGGCGCGCTGGATGGGGTGGACCTGCCGGTAGCGCTGGCAGCGCTCGGCCCGCGGATCGAGGGGCTGGCGCTGGATACGGTACTTACTGGGCCGATGCCGCCGCCGGCCAGCCTTGCGGCGCGTGCCGCCAGCTGGCGGGATGGCGGGGGCACGCTGGCGCTGCGGCGCCTCGACCTGCGCTGGGGACCGGTGACGGCGGCGCTCGACGCGACGCTGGCGCTCGACCAGGCGCTGCAACCGATGGGCGCGGGGACGCTGCGGCTTACCGGGGCGGAGGCGGCGCTCGACGCGCTGGCGGCGGCCGGGATGCTGGCGCCGCGTGGTGCGGCGGGCGCGCGGGTGATGGCCGGGCTGCTCGGGCGGGTGCCGCCCGAAGGCGGGCCGCCGAGGATCGAGGTACCGCTGACCCTCGACCGGCAGAGGCTGACCCTGGCGGGCCTGCCGCTGGCGCGCATCGAGACCTGGCGCTGGCCGTGAGCCGAGATCGGGGCTGGCCAAGCCGGATGGGCCGGGCTAGGGTGCCCTGCATGAGGTTCCGCTTCACCCGTACTGTGCGAATTACCGGCCCGGCTGCCTGAGCCGCGCCGTGGGTACGGCGCGTCCGCGCCGCCGGGATGTCCCTGCCCACACCCTTCGCCACGGTTCGGAACCTTCTCCCATGTGCAGCTCCTCCCTTGTCTCCGTTCGATTCCGCGTGCTTGCCGATAGCAGCCCGGGCCTGTTGCCGCGCCTGCTGCAGCCGCTCGCCAAGCGCGACCTCACCGCCGACAGCATGACGGCTCAGCGGCAGGGCGAGACCATGGCGGTCGAGCTGGTGCTGGAGGCGATGCCGCAGGAGATGGTGCATCTCGTCGCCGGAAATCTCGGCCAGGTGATCGGCGTCATGGAGGTGCTGACCGAGGCGGGTGCGGGTTTGCGCCTGGCCGCATGAGCGTCACTTGAATGCCGCGCTGCAGCGGAGCAAGAACTATGCAGGCGGCCGGCGCGTAATCCGGCTGACGCCCGGATAGGAACAGGCCGATGCTGTGGGATGCCTTGCCGGATGCGCTGTTGCTGGCGCGAATCCAATTCGCCTTTACCGTCACGTTCCACTTCCTCTTCCCCGCCTTTACCATCGGGCTCGCCAGCTATCTTGCGGTGCTGGAAGGACTGTGGCTCTGGACGAAGCGCGAGGCCTATCTCGACATTTTCCGGTACTGGCTGAAGGTCTTTGCCGTGAACTTCGCCATGGGCGTCGTCTCCGGCATCGTGCTGTCCTACCAGTTCGGCACCAACTGGTCGGTCTTCGCCGATCGCACAGGGCCGGTGCTCGGCCCGGTGATGGGCTATGAGGTGCTGACGGCCTTCTTCCTCGAGGCGGGCTTCCTCGGCGTGATGCTCTTCGGCCTCGGCCGGGTCGGGAAGGGGCTGCATTTCGCGGCGACGAGCCTTGTCGCCATCGGCACGCTGATCTCGGGCTTCTGGATCCTCTCGGCCAATTCCTGGATGCAGACGCCCGCGGGCTACACGATCGGGCCGGATGGGCGCTTCCTGCCGGAGGATTGGTGGGCGATCATCTTCAATCCCTCCTTCCCCTTCCGCTACCTGCACACCATCACCGGCGCCTACCTGACCACGGCGATGATCGTCGGCGCGGTCGGCGCCTTCCATGTGCTGCGCGACCGGCGCAACGAGCGGGCGCGGCTGATGTTCTCGATGGCCATGTGGATGGCGGCCGCCGTCGCGCCGGCGCAGGCGGTGTTCGGCGACATGCAGGGCCTCTGGGCGCTGCACTACCAGCCGCAGAAGGTGGCGGCGATGGAGGGGCACTGGGAGACGCAGCGTGGCGCCCCGCTCATCCTCTTCGGCATCCCCGACATGGAGCGGGAGGAGACGCGGCTGCGGGTTGAGATCCCCTATCTCGGCAGCCTGATCCTGCGGCACAGCCTGGATGGCGAGATCAGGGGGCTGAAGGATTTCCCGCGCGATGCGCGGCCGACCAACGTGCCGCTGGTCTTCTGGTCCTTCCGCATCATGGTCGGCATCGGCTGCCTGATGATCGCGCTCGGGATGGTCTCGCTCTGGCTGCGCTGGCGCGGGAGGCTCTACGACACGCCCTGGTTCCAACGCTGGGCGGTGGCGATGGCGCCCTCCGGCCTGATCGCCGTGACCTTCGGCTGGATCACCACCGAGGCGGGGCGGCAGCCCTATACCGTCTATGGCCTGATGCGGACGGCGGAGAGCGTGAGCCCGATCGCCGCACCGGCCGTGGCGGCCTCGCTGGCGGCCTTCGTCGTGGTCTACTTCTGCGTCTTCGGCGCGGGCATGTGGTACCTGTTCCGCCTCGTCGGGAACCCGCCACTGCCGCATGAGGAGGGGCCGCGCGAGGATCAGCCGATCCGCACCGGCGGCATCACCCCGGGGCATCCGGCGCAGCGCCAGGCCCGCCAGGCCGAGAAGCAGGCGGAGAAGGTGTCATGAGCGCCGAGACCATTGCGACGATCTGGGCCTTCCTGATCGCCACCGCCGTCTTCCTCTATGTCTGCATGGACGGATTCGACCTCGGCGTCGGCATCCTCTTCCCCTGGATCACCGGGCAGGAGGACCGAGACGTCGCGGTCAACAGCATCGCGCCGGTCTGGGACGGGAACGAGACCTGGCTGGTCATGGGCGGGGCGGGGCTCTTCGCCGTCTTCCCGCTGGCCTATGCGACAATCATGCCGGCGCTCTACATGCCGATCATCCTGATGCTGCTGGCGCTGATCTTCCGCGGCGTCTCCTTCGAGATGCGGTTCCGCGGGACGACACCGGGGCAGCGGCTCGGCTGGGACCGGGCCTTCTCCTGGGGAAGCTATGCGGCGACCCTCTGCCAGGGCCTGGCACTCGGCGCCTTCGTGCAGGGCATCGAGGTGGAGGACCGGGCCTATGCCGGCGGCTGGTGGGACTGGCTGACGCCCTTCTCCTGCCTGACCGCCGCGGCGCTGGTGGTGGGCTATGGGCTGCTCGGCGCCTGCTGGCTGGTCTGGAAGACCGAGGGCGAGTTGCAGGACCAGGCGCGCGGGCTGGCACGAGGCCTGGGTTGGCTGACGCTTGGCCTCATCGCGCTGGTGAGCGCGATCATGCCCTTCCTGATGCCGGAATTCCGGGCGCGCTGGTTCGCCTTCCCGGCGATCCTCGCGGCGCTGCCGGTGCCGGTGCTGGTGGTCTTCCTCGCCTGGCGGATGTTCAAGGCGCTGGACGAGACGGATGGCCATCCCTGGCGGGACGGGCTGCCCTTCCTCTGCGCGATCGGGCTGTTCTTCCTCGCCTATACCGGACTCGGCATCTCGATGTGGCCGATGATCGTGCCGCCGGAGCTGACCATCTGGGACGCGGCGGCGCCACGGGATTCACAGCTGTTCCTGCTGGTCGGGGCGGCGGTGCTGATCCCCGTGATCCTGGGCTACACCGGCTATGTGTACTGGCTGTTCCGGGGGAAGGTGAAGCACGGCCAGGGGTACCACTAGGCCATGGCGCGCCGGTGGCTGTGGTTCGTCGGGCTCTGGGCGGCGGGGGTGGTGACGGTCGGCACCATCGCCATGCTGCTCAGGACGCTGATGAAGGCGCTGTGAGGCGAGCCGGCCGCGCACCGGTGCCGGCCCCCGAGGCCTGAGGGGCAGCGGCCGGCAGGGTACGGGCGGAGGCTAGGCCTGCTTCCGCTCGATCAGCCCCCGCCGGATGCGCCGGCCGCGGCGGATGCGGTCCTCGATGAAGTCGGACTGCCCCCAGCGCACGGCCCGTGCCAGGGCGTGGCTGTCCTCGGTGAAGCGGGCCAGCATCTCGAGCAGCGCGTCGCGGTTGTTGAGGAAGATGTCGCGCCACATGTCGACATCCGAGGCGGCGATGCGGGTGAAGTCGCGGAAGCCGGAGGCGGCGAAGCGCAGCACGGCCTCGCGCGTCTCCTCCGCCAGGTCATCGGCCGTGCCGCAGATGGTGAAGGCGATCAGGTGCGGCAGGTGGGAGACGATGGCGACGACCTTGTCATGCGTCGCCGCATCCATGCTCTCCACCGTGGATCCGGCACGGCGCCAGAACTCGGCCACCTTGTCCTGCGCCGCGCGGTCGCCGCCCGGCAGCGGCGTGAGGATGGTGTAGCGGCCCTCGAAGAGCGTGGCGAAGCCGGCATCGGGGCCGGAATGCTCGGTGCCGGCCATCGGATGGGCGGGGACGAGGTGGACGCCCGGCGGCAGCAGCGGCGCCAGGTCACGGATCACGCTGCCCTTGGTGCTGCCGACATCGGTGAGGATGCAGCCCGGCGCCAGATGCGGCGCGATCTGCGCCATCACCCCGGCATAGGCGCCGACGGGGACGCAGAGGATGACGCAGTCGGCGCCCTCGACGGCACGGGCGGCGTCCTCCTCCACCACATCGGCGAAGCCGAGCTCGCGGATGCGGGCCAGCGTCTCCGGCTTGCGGGTATGGGCGACGACGGTCCCGGCGATGTCGCCCCGCTCCCGCGCCAGCCGGGCGATGGAGCTGCCGATGAGGCCGGCGCCGATGAGGCAGAGGCGCCGGAACAGGGGCCCGCTCATGCGGTGCCGCGCATGAAACCCGTCAGCGCGTCGAGCACCATGGAGCATTCCTCCGCCGTGCCGATGGTGATCCGCAAGCATTGCGGCAGGCTGTAGCTGCCCATGGCACGGACGATGAGGCCGCGCGCCTTCAGCGCCGCATCGGCCCCCTTGGCGCGCTCGGCGGTGCCGAAATCGGCGAGGATGAAGTTGCCCTCGCTCGGGTGGACGGTGATGCCCGCGGCCTGCAGGCCGTCGGAGAGCTTCGCCCGCCACTCGCTGTTATGGGCGACCGACCGCTCCACCCAGCCGTGCTCGGCGAGGGCCGCGATGCCGGCGGCCATGGCGGGGGCGTTGACGTTGAAGGGGCCGCGGACGCGGTTCAGCACGTCGGTGATGTGCGGCGGCGCATAGGTCCAGCCGAGCCGCACGCCGCCGAGGCCGAAGACCTTGCTGAAGGTGCGCGTCATGATGGTGTTGGTGCCGGCCTCGACCAGCGCCACGCCCGGGTCGTAGTCCGGGCGGGTGACGTATTCGGCATAGGCGCTGTCGAGGACCAGCAGCACGTCCTCCCGCAGGCCGGCGCGCAGGCGCTCGATCTCGGACTGCGGCAGGATGGAGCCGGTCGGGTTGTTCGGGTTGGCGAGGAACATCAGCCGGGTGCGGGGGCCGACGGCGGCCAGCAGCGCATCGACATCGGCCGTCAGGTTGCGCTCCGGCACCTTGATGATGCGGCAGCCGGCATAGCGGCCGGCGATGTCGTACATGACGAAGCCATGGGCGCTCATCACGAGCTCGGTGCCCTCGCCGCCATAGGCCATGATGATGTGGCCGATCAGCTCGTCGGAGCCGTTGCCGCAGACGATCCGCTCCGCATCCAGCCCGTAGCGCTGTGCGATCGCCTGGCGGAGGGCGGTGCTGCCGCCATCGGGGTAGCGGTGCAGTTCCGCCGCCAGCTTGGCATAGGCGGCCTGGGCGCCGGGCGGCACGCCGAAGGCGCCCTCGTTGGAGGAGAGCTTGATGATGCGGTTGACGCCCGGGATCTTCGACTCGCCGCCGACATAGGGCTCGATCGAGAGGATGGAGGGGCGGGGCAGCAGGGTGGGCATCAGCCGATGACTCCTCTCTCGGGCACCGCGTAGAAACCCAGCGGCAGGGCACGGTCGACCGGCAGGGCGGCGAGGCGGGGGTCGCCCGCCTCGAGCACGCCATCCACCTCGGCCAGGGCACGCAGCAGGCCGCCATCGCGGCGAAGCTGCAGCAGGCGGGGGGCGAGGCCGGCGGCGGTGAGCGCGCCGGTGAGCTGGGCCCTGCTGCGCTCGCCCATCGCCTCGATCCGCAGCAGGGAGCGGTCGGCGCCGCTCGGGTCCGGCGCGCCGGGGGCGATGGCCAGGGCCTCGGGCAGGCTGTCCGGGCCAGTGGCGAGGAAGGGCAGGCGGGCGATGACCTGCAGGCGGGGGCTGTCGAGGCTCATCCACCAGGCATCCTCGGGCGCCTCGCCCTCCTCCGGCAGGGGCAGGACGGCGACCTGCGCCTCGCCGGCGGCGACGGCCGAGAGGGCGCGCGAGGCGGTGGGCAGGCTCCGCAGTGGGGTCAGGCTGCCGAAATGCTCCCGCGCCAGCCTGTCGAGGTCGGGGCTGCGGGCATAGACGGCGACGGTGAAGCCGCCCTGCTGGGCAGAGGAGGAGGCCAGGATCTCCCGCCAGAGGCGCACCAGCGCCGTGGGCGGCAGGGGCCCCTGATGGCGGGCCAGCAGGCGGCGCAGGATCATCGCCTCGCGCCCGGGGCGGAGCGGGCTCGGGCTGCCGGCCTTGGCGCGGCTGGCGGCCAGGCGGGCAACCACCTCCGCCCGCTGCATCACGAGATCGTGCAACGCATCGTCCAGCGCATCGATCTCCGCGCGGGCGGCGGCGAGCGGGTTGGAGGGCTCGAGGGAGGTGGCCAGGTCGGTTTCGGAGGTCATGGTCCGGGCGTCTTTCCCGGCAGCTTTAGACGCGACTTCACGCCCCGCCAAGGCGTTCCCCAAGCCCAACCGTTGAAGACCGGGACGGGCGGGCCTATTCCTGCCCGTCGAGACACAAGAAGACGCCATGTCCGCACATGTTGCCCCCTTCCCCCAGGTGGACCATCAGCGCGCCCTCTTCCCCGAGGGGCTGGCGCTCGATTGCGGCATGGCGATCGCGCCGCTCGCCGTCGCCTACCGCACCTATGGCCGGCTGAACGCGGCACGGAGCAACGCCATCCTGGTCTGCCATGCGCTGACCGGCGACCAGTACCTGGCGGAGCCGCAGCCGCTGACCGGGAAGCCCGGCTGGTGGCAGACCATCGTCGGGCCGGGGCGGCCGCTGGATACGGACCGCTACTTCCTCATCTGCGCCAATGTGCTCGGCGGCTGCATGGGCTCGACCGGGCCGCGGGAGGAGATGACGGATGCCGAGGGGCGGCCCCTGGGGCGGCCCTGGGGGACGGACTTCCCCAACGTCACCATCCGCGACATGGTCCGTGCCCAGAAGAAGCTGGTGGAGGATCTCGGCATCGAACGGCTGCTGGCGGTGGTCGGCGGCTCGATGGGCGGGATGCAGGTGCTGGAATGGGCGGCGACCTTCCCCGAGGCCGTCTATGCCGCGGCGCCGATCGCGACCGCCGCCTACCACAGCGCGCAGAACATCGCCTTCCACGAGGTCGGCCGCACCTCCATCCATGCCGACCCGGACTGGCGCGGCGGCCGCTACTGGGAGGATGGCCGGGTGCCGGCCAAGGGCCTCTCCGTCGCGCGGATGGTGGCGCATATCACCTACCTTTCGGAGCAGGCGCTGACGCGGAAATTCGGCCGGAGGCTGCGGGGGGCGAGCGCGCTGACCTTCCTCGAGGACGTCTTCGAGGTGGAGAGCTACCTGCGCCACCAGGGCAGCACCTTCGTCCGGCGGTTCGACGCCAACAGCTACCTGACCATCACCCGGGCGATGGACTATTTCGACCTCGCGGCGGAGCATGGCGGGGACCTCTCGGCCGCCTTCCGGGGCACGCGGACGCGCTTCTTCGTCGCCTCCTTCTCCTCCGACTGGCTGTTCCCGACGACGGAGAGCCGGGCCATCGTCCGGGCGCTGAACGCGGCGGCGGCGAATGTCAGCTTCGTCGAGATCGCCTCCGACAAGGGACATGACGCCTTCCTGCTGGAGGAGCCGGATTTCCACCGGGCGCTCGGCGGCTTCCTGGCGGGCTGCGCGGACCGGCTGGGAATCTAGGCCCGGATCAGGTCGGCCGCCTTCTCGGCGACGCTCAGCACCGTCGCGTTGATGTTGCAGACGGGGATGTCGGGGAAGACCGAGGCATCCACCACCCGCAGCCCCGCCACGCCGCGCAGCCGGAGCGCGGCGTCGAGCGGCGCCTCCGGGTCCGCGCCCATCCGCACCGTGCCGCAGGGGTGGTAGACGGTGCCGCCTGTGGCGCGGGCGAAGTCGAGCAGGTCGGCATCGCTCTCGGCCGCCGCGCCGGGGCGGGATTCAGCGGTGACGATGCCGGCGAGCGGCGGGGCGGAGAGCCAGCGCCGGGCCAGGCGCAGGCCGCGGATGACGCAGGCGCGGTCCCCCTCCGTCGCCAGGTAGCGGGGGGCGATGCGCGGGGCCATGGCCGGGTCGGGCGAGGCGAGGCTCACGCTGCCGCGGCTCTCGGGCCGGCATTGCCAAACGCCGACGGTCATGCCGGGCTCCGCCTCCGGCGTGCCGATGCGGAGGCCGGGCCAGCGCCCCTCGCCCGGTGCCTCGGCCCAGGAGAGCGGGCCGCCATTGATCTGGATGTCGGGCGCCTCCAGCCCCGGCGCGGTGCGGGCGAAGAGCGAGAACATGCCCGGCGACCAGGTCAGCACGCCGGTGCCGTCCAGCGCCCAGCGCATCGCCTCGATCGGCAGGCGCCAGCCGGCGATGCGGCGGTTGGCCGACCAGCGATGCGAGGCGAGGCGGTAGCTGAGGCGGATGATGTAGTGGTCCTGCAGGTTGGCGCCGATGCCGGGCATGTCGCGCAGCACGGGGATGCCGAGATCAGCCAGCGCCGCGGCGGGGCCGAGGCCGGAGAGCATCAGCAATTGCGGGGAGCCGATGGCGCCGGCCGAGAGCACCACCTCGCGCCGCGCCTCGATCACCTGCTCCACCCCGCCGCGGCGGATGGCCACCCCGGTCGCCCTTCCCTCCGTGACGACGACGCGCAGCGCCAGCGCCTCGTCGATCACCGTGAGGTTCGGCCGCCTCAGCGCCGGGTGCAGATAGGCCCGCGCCGCCGAGATGCGCCGCCGCCCCCGCCGGGTCTGCTGGAATTCGGAGAAGCCCTCGCGCACCGGGCCGTTCATGTCGGGCTGGACGGGCAGGCCGATGGCGCGGACGGCCTCGGCCAGGTGGTCGAGCAGGGGCGGGCGGTCGGCCAGCGGCTCGACGGTCTGCGGGCCGGTGGTGCCACGGCCCGCGCCGCCGCCGGCATAGGCCTCGTGGCGCTGGAAATAGGGCAGCAGGTCGTCCCAGCCCCAGCCGGTGCAGCCCTTCTGCGCCCAGAGGTCGTAGTCCGACGGATGGCCGCGCACATGGCCGAGCCCGTTGATCGAGGAGGAGCCACCCCAGACCCGGCCGCGCGGATAGTCGAGCGCGCGGGAGGCGGTGCCGGCATCCGGCTCCGTCCGGTAGCCCCAGGTGAGGCGCGGATGGCCGAGGATGCGGGCATAGCCGGCGGGGATATGGATATAGGGGTGGCGGTCCCGCCCGCCGGCCTCGATAAGCGCGACGGTCGAGCGGCCATCCTCGCTGAGCCGGGCGGCGAGGACGCAGCCGGCGCTGCCGCCGCCGACGATGACATAGTCGAAGGGCCCCTGCATCGCGGCACTCACTCCATCAGGTCCGGCCCGGTCCGCAGGCCACTGGGCGGGTCCACCTCCCGCGCCACGGCCAGCAGCAGGCGGCGCATCCAGGCATGGCCCGGATCGGCCTCGAAGCGGCGGTGGAACAGCAGCGAGAGGCGGGTGTGGCGTGGCGCCACGGGCGGGTCGCGGATGACCAGCCCATGCACCTCGGCGAGGCGCACGGCGAGGCGGGAGGACAGGTTCATGATCATGTCCGTCCGCAGCAGGATCTCGGGCACGGCCGAGAGATGCGCGACCACGGCACCGAGCCGGCGGGTATGGCCGAGCTCGGCCAGCATCTCGTCGATCGCCCCGCTGCGCGAGCCGTTCGGCGAGTGCAGCAGGTGCGGCACGCTGGTGAAGCGCTCGAGGGTCAGCGCGCCCTCGGCCAGCGGGTGGCCGGGGCGCATGACGGTGCAGAACCCCTCCGGCAGCAGGCGCAGCCGCGTGTAGAGCGCGGGCGGCTCGGGCAGCACGCCGACGGCCAGCTCGGCGCCGTCGCTCTCCAGCAGGGCCTCCCAGTTGGTGCGGTCGGCATGGCGGATCGCCAGCAGGGCATGCGGCGCCTCCTGCGTCATGCGGGCCAGCAGCGGCGGGGCCAGCACCGCCTCGGCATATTCGCTGAGGGCCAGGACGAAGACGCGGGTGGTGGTCGCCGGGTCGAAGGGTGCCTGGGCGGAGATGGCGGCGGCGATTCGGTCCAGCGCCTCGGCTACCGGAGCGGCGAGGCTAAGGGCGAGCGCCGTCGGCTCCACCCCGCCGGGGCGGCGGAGGAAGAGCTCGTCGCCGAGCGCGAGGCGCAGCCGGGCGAGGGCGTTGGAGACGGCGGGCTGGGAGAGGTTCAACCGCTCCGCCGCGCGGGTGACGTGGCGCTCGCGCGCAACGGCGTCGAAGACCCGCAGCAGGTTGAGGTCGAGACCGCCTATGCCGGCCATGCGGCCTCCGCATCATTCACCCGGGTGATGATGGACGTTCCGGCCCTGCGTTGGAAGCCGGGCGGGGCGGGCGGCATCTTCCGCTGCATCGAACTTCCCTGTTGCGGAGACTTCCGATGCCCGAGACCACCACCACGACCCCCTATGCCGCCGCGCTGCTGCGGATCGCTCAGGGGCTGATGTTCCTGGCGCATGGCGCCATCCTGAAGCTCGGCACCTTCGGCCTCGCGGGCACGATGGGCTTCTTCGGCAGCATCGGCTACCCGCCGGTACTGGGCGCCGTCGTCATCGCCGCCGAGATCCTGGGCGGCCTCGCCCTGATCGCCGGCTTCGCCACCCGCTGGGTGAGCCTCGCCCTGGTGCCGGTCCTGCTCGGCGCGACGCTGCAGCATGCCGGCAATGGCTGGCTGTTCAACGTCGCGGGCGGCGGCTGGGAATTCCCGGCCTTCTGGACCGTGACGCTGCTGGTGCAGGCCGGGATCGGCGCCGGCGCCTGGGCGCTGGACGGGCGGCGCGCCACGCCGAGGCCGGTGGCCGTCGCGGCCTGAGGCGTCGCCGGCCCGAGCCGGGGTTGGGCCTGGGGTTGGGGCTGGCCTAGTCCGGCGCGGTCGCCTGGCCCTCGCCGAGCGGCCGCGTCATCAGCACGCTGTCCACCCAGCGCCCGTGCTTCCAGCCGATGCCGGGCAGCAGCCCGGCATCGGCGAAGCCGCAGGCCCGGTGCAGGCCGATCGAGCCGGCATTCGCCGAATCGCCGATCACCGCCACCATCAGCCGGAAGCCGAGCGCGGTGCAGCGCTCGATCAGCGCCGGCAGCAGCAGGCGGCCGATGCCGCGCCGCCCGGCCTCCGGCGCCACATAGATCGAATCCTCGACCGTGAAGCGGTAGGCGGGGCGGGTGCGGTAGGCGCTGGCATAGGCGTAGCCCAGCACCTCGCCGTGCCGGTCGGTGGCGACGATATAGGGGTAGCCGCCATCGAGCACGGCGGCACGACGCCGGGCCATCTCCGCCCCGCCTGGCGGGTCGAGCTCGAAGCTGGCCAGGCCGTGCAGGACCCAATGGCCATAGATGCGGGCGATGGCCGGGATGTCGGCATCGGTGCTGCTGCGCAGGAAGAGGTCGGGCATGGGGGAATCCTGACTCGGCACGCGCAGGCTGTCCACTGGGTGGTCTCTTCACCCGTGGCGCGCAGGGCGCAAGTTGCGCGCGGCGCGCGCGGAGACGAGGCTGAGCCGCCGCCCGGGAGTCGCCGCTTGCCCCAGCCTGCCCATGCCGCCCTGCTGGTGGGCCTTGCCGTCGGCGCAGTGGGGCTGGCGACGACCATCCCCCTGCCCCTCTATGGCGAGATGGCGGCGCGCGAGGGCCATGGTGCCGGGGCGCTGGCCGCCGCCTTCGCCTGCTATGCGGCGACGGTGATCCTGACCGCGCCGCTGCTCGGCCCCCTGCCGGACCGAATCGGGCGGAAGCCCTGCGTGCTGCTGGGCATCGCGCTCGCGGCGGTCTCCAGCCTGGTGCTGAGCCTCTGGCCGAGCATCCCCGCCCTGGCGCTGGCGCGGGTGGCGCAGGGGCTCGGCATGGGCTGCGTCGCCGGGGCGGCCGCCGCCTGGGGGGCGGAGCTGGCTGGTGGCGGGGCGGAAGGCGGGCGCCGCGCGGCCGGGGTGATCGCGCTGGCGACGATCGGCAGCTTCGGCGCGGGCGGCATCCTGACCCTGGCGGCGATCCTGGCCTGGCCGGCGCAGCGGCCGCCGGCCACCTTCGCCCTGCACCTCGCTCTCTGCCTGCTGCTGCTGGTGCTGGTCGCGCGGCTGCCGGAGACGCTGGCGGCGCCGCAGCGCGGCTGGCTCCGCCTGCCCCGCTTCCCGCCCGGCACGCTCGCCACCACCTGCGCCATCCTGCCCGGCTGGGGCGTGACGGGGACGGTGCTGACGGCGGTGCAGTCGACCCTGGCGGCGGGCGGGCAGCGCCTGGCCGGGCCGGTCGCCGCCTGCGGGATGATGCTGATCGGCGTGCTGGCGCAGCGCTGGTTCCGGCAGGTGGCGCCGCAGCGGGCCGTCCGCATCGGCCTTGCCGTGCTGCTGGCCGGGGCGGGGCTCACCTTTATCGGCACGGCGGGCGGCGGGCTCTGGCCGCTGCTGCTGGGCGGGGCGGTGGTCGGGATCGGCAGCTATGGCTTCGTCTATCCCGGCGGCCTCGCCGCGGTGGCGGAGGCCGCCTCGGGCGAGGACCGGGCGCGGGCGGTCGCCGGCTATTTCGTCCTGGCCCATCTCGGCTTCGGGGCGGTGCCGCTGCTGGTCGGCCTCGCCATCGACGGCCTCGGCGCCGGGCCGGCGCTGGCGGGGAGCTGGGCGGTGCTGCTGCTGGCCAGCCTGGTCCTGTGGCGGGCTACCGCTCGCAGCGGATGAAGAGGGTGCTGCGGTTGGCGATCTCGCCGACATCGGCGGCGCCACGCTCCGGGCCGGTGCTCTCGGCGGTCTGCGGGTTGAGGCCGGCGCGGCGGAGGAAGACCTGCGCCGCCTCGCCCTTCACCGCGAAATTGATGTTCTGGGCGATGTCGCCGGTGGCGCGGGCGATGCGCTGGGCGTTCAGCTTCGAGACCACGATGCCGACGATGTTGCCGTGCATGTCGAGCAGCGGGCCGCCGGAATTGCCCGGCTGGACCTCGGCGCTGATCTGGTACTGGTTGCGGTTGTCGGCGAGGCCGGCGAGGCCGTTCACCTCGCCCCGCGTCAGCTTGGCATCGGAGGAGAGCAGCCCGGCCAGCGGGAAGCCGTAGGCGACGACGCCGTCGCCGCGCCGCACCGCCGGCCCGCTGCGGAAGGGCAAGGCGGGGCCGGGCAGGCCGGGGACGGCGAGCAGGGCGAGGTCGAGCTCGGCATCGACCCGCGCCGGCGGCACGGCGCCGAGCCAGCGCCCATCCGGCGTGCGCATGACGATGCGGTCGCAGCCATTCACCACATGCTGGTTGGTCAGCACCCGGTCCCCGGCCACGAGGAAGCCCGTGCCGGTCGAGACGTTGCGCGCATTCTGGTTCGGCCGCTGCTGCGGGACGTTCGGCGCGGGCGGCACGGCGGCCGTCGCGGGCGCCGGCTTGCCGGAGGGCAGCGGGCGGGTGGCGACATCGAAGGCCAGGTCGCGGTTGGCGCAGATATCCTGGTTCTGCAGCAGCGACTCGCGGCCATCGGTCAGCACCAGGCGGAGGTCGAAGCGGCAGCCGGCGGATTCGGCCGGGTTCACCCGGAAGCCGGCGCCTGGGGCGAGCGGCCGGTCGGGAGAGAGCAGGTTGCGGCCCCAGTCGCTGCTGGCGCCGCGCGGGGTGCGGACGGCGTTCAGCTCCCGCGCCGGGGCATCGGTGCGGTTCACCACATGAAAGGGCTGGCCTTGGGCCAGCGCGGCGGCCGGGGCGAGCAGGAGGAGGAGCAGCGCGAGGCGGAACGGGTGCGGCATGAGGGGCATGTCGGCTGCGGCCGGGGTGCTGTCAATCGGCCGGGGCGTGCAGCCGCATCGCCACGGCCAGGGTGTCGAGCAGGGCGGCGGCGGGGGCGGCCCCGCGGGCGCCCATCGGCTGCGGGATGGCGCTCCAGCGCCCGGGGAAGGACTCGTCCAGCCGCGGCCCCAGTACGCGGGCGACGGCGAGGCCGATGACCAGCACATGCGCCGGCCGCAGCGGCGGCAGCAGCGGGCCATGGAAGCAGCGCCAGCTTTCGCGCAGCGCGGCGGCATGGGCGGCGGGCGGCAGCCGCTGGCCGCCGGGGCCGGCCACGGCCACCACCGAGGCATCGGTCAGCCAGATCCCCCGGTCGCGCAGCCGGCGCAGCAGGGCCAGCTTGGCGGCGAGCCGCCCGGTGGCCTGGGGGAAGGCGGCGCGGGTCGGTGGTGGGCTGCCTTCGACCAGGGCGAGCAGGCGCCAATACTGGCCGGTACCGGCATTGCGGGCGGCGGCGAGGCCGGGGACCAGGGACGGCTCGCCATAGGCCGGGCAGTAGAGATGGCGGCTGAAGCCGGCGGGGTGCGGCCAGCCCGGGGTGGGCAGCATGGGCGTCGCCAGCTCCTCCGCAGCGGTCGCCATATGGCTCTCGGCCAGCAGCAGCAGGCGAAGCCGGGGCGGGCGCCAGGCCTGACGCCAGGCCTCGGCGGCGAGGGCGGCCCCGGGCGGTTCCAGGCCCGGGCCGATGGCGGCGAGGGCGGCGGCAATTCTGTTCGCCGCGATCCCTTGACCCTCCCATAGTGGGAACCCCCATATCCCCGCCATGCCCGAAGCACCCCTCCCCGCCACGCTCAGCCTGCCCATCGCGGGCATGACATGCGCCACCTGCGCCCAACGGGTGGAACGCGCCCTCAGCCGCGTGCCGGGCGTGCTCGGCGCGCGGGTGAACCTGGCGACGGAGCGGGCCGCGGTCGAGGGCGGGGCGCCGCTGCCGGCGCTGGTCGAGGCCGTGACCCGGGCCGGCTATGCGGTGCCGGAGGCGCGCTTCGACCTCGGCATCGGCGGCATGACCTGCGCCACCTGCGCCGGGCGGGTGGAGCGGGCGCTCCGCCGCGTGCCGGGGGTGCTGGAGGCGCAGGTGAACCTCGCCTCGGAACGCGCCACGGTCCGCGCCGTGGCGGGGGTGGAGGCGGCGGCGCTGGGCGAGGCTATCCGCCGCGCCGGCTACGAATTGCGCGAAAGCACGCCGGAGCGGCGCGCCCCCGAGGGCGGGCGGGAGCGTCGGGACCTGCTGCTGGCTGCCCTTCTCAGCGCACCTTTCTTCCTCGGCATGATCGGGATGGCCTTCGGCCGGAACTGGATGCCGGGCGGCTGGGTGCAGCTGGCGCTGGCCGCGCCGGTGCAATTCTGGCTCGGCGCCCGCTTCTACCGGGCCGGCTGGGCGGCGCTGCGGGCGGGCACGGGCAACATGGACCTGCTGGTGGCGCTCGGCACCAGCGCCGCCTTCGGCCTCTCGCTCTGGGGGCTGCTGCGGGGCTGGCACCATCTCTATTTCGAGGCGAGCGCGGTCGTCATCCTCTTCATCCTGCTCGGCAAGTATCTCGAGGCGCGGGCGCGGCGGGCGACCGGCGCGGCGATCGAGGCGCTGCTGGCGCTGCGGCCGCAGGTGGCCCGCCGGCTCGCCGCCGATGGACGGGAGGAGGAGGTGCCGGCGGCGGCGCTCGCGGTCGGCGACCGGGTGGTGGTGCGGCCCGGCGAGCGCATCCCGGCCGATGGCGTGGTGCGCGAGGGCGAGGCGGGCGTCGACGAGAGCGCGCTGACCGGCGAGAGCCGCGCGGTGGAGCGGGGCCCCGGCGGCAAGGTCGCCACCGGCACCGTCGCCCTCGACGGGCGGCTGGTGGTGGAGGTGCGGGCGGTCGGCGCCGAGACGGTGCTGGCGCGCACCGCCGCGCTGGTCGCCGCCGCCCAGGCCAGCCGGGCCCCGGTGCAGCGGCTGGTGGACCGGGTGAGCGCCGTCTTCGTGCCGGTGGTGATCGGCATCGCCGCCCTCACCCTGGTCGGCTGGCTGCTGGCCGGTGCCGGGGCGGAGGCGGCGGTGCTGCGGGCCGTCGCCGTGCTGGTGATCGCCTGCCCCTGCGCGCTCGGCCTCGCCACGCCCGCCGCCATCATGGCGGGGACGGGTGCTGCGGCGCGGGCCGGCATCCTCATCCGCGACGCGGAGGCGATCGAGCGGGCGGGGGCGATCGACCTGGTCGCCTTCGACAAGACGGGCACGCTGACCGAGGGTCGGCCGCGGCTGGCGGCGGTGCGGACGGCGCCGGGCGTCACCGAGGCGGAGGCGCTGCGGCTGGCGGCCGCGCTGCAGGCGGGCAGCGAGCACCCGCTGGCCCGCGCCGTGCTGGAGCGGGCGGGCGGCGCGGTGCCGCCGGTCGCGGAGTTCCGGGCGCTGCCCGGGCGCGGCGTCTCCGGCATGGTCGAGGGCCGGACGCTGCTGCTCGGCAGCCCGCGCCTGCTGGCCGAGAGCGGTGCCGATGCGGCCGGCCTGGCGGCGGCGGAGACATTCACGCCGGCCTGGCTGATCGAGGCGGGCCCGCAGCCACGGGTGCTGGCGCTGCTCGGCTTCGAGGATGCGGAGCGGCCGGGCGCCGCCCCGGCCATCGCCGAGCTTGGCGAGCTCGGGGTGCGGGCGGCGATGCTGAGCGGCGACAGCCCGGCCGTCGCCGGGGCCATGGCCGCGCGGCTCGGCATCGCCGAGGTGGCGGCCGGGCTGCTGCCGGCGGACAAGGCGGAGCGCGTGGCCGCCTGGCGCGCGACAGGGCAGCGGGTCGCCATGGTGGGCGACGGGGTGAACGACGCGCCGGCGCTCGCCGCGGCCGATCTCGGCATCGCCATGGGCTCGGGCACCGACATCGCCATCCAGGCGGCGGGGATCACCCTGCTGCGGAGCGACCCGGCCCTGGTGCCGGCGGCGCTGCAGGTCACGCGGCGGACGCTGCGGACCATCCGGCAGAATCTCGGCTGGGCCTTCGGCTACAACCTGATCGGCCTGCCACTGGCGGCCTTCGGCCTGCTCTCCCCCATGCTGGCGGGGGCTGCCATGGCCTTCTCCTCGGTCTCCGTATTGGCCAATGCGTTGCGCCTGGCGAGGTGGCGGCCATGAGCTGCACGATCGGCGAGGCCTCGAAGGCCTCCGGCGTCTCGGAGAAGATGATCCGACACTACGAGGCTATCGGCCTGCTGCGGCCGCTGCGGGAGGCGAATGGCTACCGCCGCTACGGCGAGGCCGACATCGCCGTGCTGCGCTTCATCCGCCATGCCCGCGACCTCGCCTTCCCGCTCGAGGAGGTGCGGCGGCTGCTCACCCTCTGGCAGGACCGGGGGCGGGCGAGCGCCGAGGTCCGGGCCATTGCCCTCGCCCATGTCGCGGCGCTGGAGGAGAAGGCACAGAGCCTCCAGCGCATGGCCGAGAGCCTCCGTCACCTGGCCGCGCATTGCCACGGCGATGCGCGGCCCGACTGCCCCATCCTCGATGGTCTGGAAGGAAAGACATCATGCTGACCCTGCAAGTCGAAGGCATGAGCTGCGGCCATTGCGTCCGCGCCGTGACCGAGGCGATCCGCACGCTGGACCCGAAGGCGGAGGTCCAGGTGGACCTCGCGGCCGGAACGGTGCGGGCCGAGACGGCGGCGGCGCCCCGGGCCGTCGCCGCCGCCGTGGAGGAGGAGGGCTACAAGGTTCTCTCGGGTGCCTGACCTGGGCGCTTGACCTGGGCGGCCGGGCGGGGGATCACCCCCGCCTCATCCGATCCACGGTCCCATCGCCATGCAGCGCGTCTTCTCGGGCATCCAGCCCTCCGGCATCCCGACCCTCGGCAACTACCTCGGCGCCATCCGCAACTGGGTGCCGCTGCAGGACACGCATGACGCGATCTACTGCGTGGTGGACCTGCACGCCATCACCCAGCCCTTCGACCCGAAGACGCTGGCGACCCAGACGCGGGAGATGGCGGCGGCGCTGATCGCCTGCGGGCTGGACCCCAAGCGCTGCATCCTCTTCGTGCAGAGCCATGTGCATGCCCATGCGCGGCTGGCCTGGATCTTCAACTGCGTGGCCCGCCTCGGCTGGCTGAACCGGATGACGCAGTTCAAGGACAAGGCCGGCAAGGACCGGGAGGCGGCCTCCTCCGGCCTCTATGTCTATCCGAACCTGATGGCAGCCGACATCCTGGCCTACAAGGCGGTGCTGGTGCCGGTCGGCGACGACCAGAAGCAGCACCTGGAGCTGGCCAACGACATCGCCGAGAAGTTCAACCACGACTTCGGCGCCGAGGGCTTCTTCCCCCGCATCGAGCCGCTGATCCAGGGCGTCGCCGCCCGCGTCATGTCGCTGCGCGACGGCACCAAGAAGATGTCGAAGTCGGACCCGTCCGACCAGTCGCGCATCAACCTGACCGACGACGCGGATGCCATCGCGCTGAAGATCCGCCGGGCGCGCACCGACCCGGAGCCGCTGCCCGAGGCGGCGGCCGGGCTTGAGGCCCGGGCCGAGGCGCGCAACCTCGTCGGCATCCTCGCCGCCATCTCCGGCACCACGCCGGAAGGGGTGCTGCGCGAGCATGGCGGGAAGGGGTTCGGCGCCTTCAAGGAGGTGCTGGCCGAGGCGCTGGTGGCGCATCTGTCGCCGATCCAGGCGGAGATGCGGCGGCTGCTGGACGACCCGGCGGCGGTCGATGCGGCGCTGCGCCATGGCGCCGAGCAGGCCGCGGCCATCGCCGACCCGATCGTCACCGAGGCGGAGCGGATCGTCGGCTTCCTGCCGCGGTAAGTCGCCGCTCAAGCCCGATGTGATCCCGGGCCCGGATCGCGGGCCGGGGCCAGGGCGTGCTAGAGCGCGGCGCATGAACATCCTTGCCCGCCGCACCCTGCTCGCCGCGCTCGCGGCCCTGCCCTTCATTCCCGCTGCACAGGCGCAGACGGCGCCGATCGAGCGGCTGAACGCCGCCCTGCTCGACGTCATGCGCAATGCCCGCAGCCTCGGCGTGCGCGGGCGGGAGCAGCGGCTGCGGCCGGTGATGGAACAGGTCTTCAACCTGCCGGCGATGACGCGCATTGCCGTCGGCCCCTCCTGGACGGGCTTCTCCCCGGCCGACCAGCAGGCGCTGGTCGCCGCCTTCAGCGACTGGTCCATCGCCACCTATGCCAACCGCTTCGACGGCTATGGCGGGGAGAGCTTCGAGATCCAGGGCAGCACGGCGCGGCCGAATGGCGACCAGCTGGTGAACACCCGCATCGTCCGGCCGAACGATCAGCCGGTGCAGATCAACTACCTGCTGCGCGAGGGCCGCATCGTCGATGTGTACCTGACCGGCACCATCAGCGAGCTGGCCAGCCGGCGCTCCGAATTCGCCGGCCTGCTGCGGGATGGCGGGGCGCAGCGGCTGGTGGCCGAGCTGCGCCGCCGCACCGCGGACGCCCTTCGCGGCTGATCAGATGCCGGGCGCGTAGCCGAGCGCCTGGTTGAGGCGCGATCTGGCGCGGCCGAGCTGCACCGCGGAGCGGGCCTCGGCCCCCGCCGCCTCGAGCTGGAGCTGGCGGACGCGGTAGAGGTCGAAGATGCCGGTCTCGCCAGCGCGGAAGGCGCGGCGGGCGGTGTCGAGCTGCTGGTTGGCGACCGAGAGGCGCTGGCGGGCCAGCCGCGTCGCCTCCTCGGCGGCCCGCAGCGCCTGCTCGGCGGCCAGGACGGCGGCCGATACCAGCCGGCGCTGCTGGGCGAGCACGGCCGTCGCGCGGGTGATATCGGCCTCGGCGGCGGCGCGGCGGGGGGCATTGCGCGCCTCGGTTGCCAGCGGCACCCGCAGGCGCAGCCCGAGCGAGACGCCCTGCTCCGTCACGTTGCCGCTCTGGCTCTGGCCAAAGAGGCCGAGTTCCGGGTTGTCGCGCTGCGTCGCGGCCACCAGCCGGGCCTGGGCCTCCGCATTGGCGAGGCTTGCCTGGGCCGCGGCCAGCAGCGGGTGCTGCACGCGGCGCGGCGCCGGTGCCTCCTGCGGGAGGTCGGGCTCGGCGCCGCCGGTCAACGTGGCGTAGGTGGCCCGGGCGGCGATCAGCGCCGCCTCGGCCTCGGAGAGGGCGAGCTCCGCCGCCAGGGTCTCGTTCTGCGCCAGCAGGCTGTCCGAGGGTGGGATGTCGCCGAACTCTGCGCGCCGGGCGACGTCACGGGCGATGTCGCGCGCGGTCGCCAGCCGGTCGCGGGCCAGCTGCTGCTCGCGCGCGGCCAGGGCGGCGTTCCACCAGTATTCGCGCAGCAGGCCGGCGATTTCGAGCCGGCGCTGGGTAAGCTGCCCCTCCACCTCGGCGACGCCGGTGGTGACGGTGTTGCCGAAGGCGCTGCGCTGGCCGGGCAGCCAGAGCGGGGCGCCCACCTCCAGGTCGAATTGCAGCGCCTCGCGGGGGCCGCGGGTATCGGTGCGCCAGGCGCCGCTGACAACGGGGGAGCCGGCGATCGGCGAGCGCACCGTGGCGCTGCGGGCCGCGACGGCGCCACGCTGGGCGGCAAGGCTGCGGCTGGCGGCGTCGAGCGTCACCGCCTGGTCGAGATGGCGGCCGAAGAGGGTCTGGTCGCCGCCCCTCTGCGGAAGCGGCCGCGACGGGGGCTGGGGTTGGGCCTGGGCCCAGGAGGAGACGAGCAGCATGGCCATCAGGGCCAGCGCCTGAAGCATCAGGATCGGACGCATCGCTGTCATCACTCCGCTGGAGCCTGCCCCGGCAGCGGCAGGACTGGCTGTTCCGGCCTCCGCTCACCCTCCGCCATGGCCGATTTCGGCAGGGCGAAGCGGGCATAAAGGATCGGCAGCAGCACCAGGGTCAAGACCGTTGCGGTGACAAGGCCGCCGATCACCACGATGGCCAGCGGGCGCTGGATCTCGGCGCCGGGGCCGGTGGCGAAGAGGAAGGGCACCAGGCCGAAGGCGGCGATGGTGGCCGTCAGGATCACCGGCGTCATCCGCCGCTTCGCCCCCTCTCGCACCGCATCGGCCAGCGCCAGCCCCTCCTCCGCGATCAGGCGGTTGATGTAGGAGACCAGCACGACGCCATTCAGCACGGCGATGCCGACCAGGGCAATGAAGCCGACCGAGGCCGGCACCGAGAGGAACTCGCCCGAGAGCCAGAGCGCGACCACGCCGCCGATGGCCGCGAAGGGCACGTTGCAGAACACGAGGGCCGCCTGCCGCGCCGAGCCGAAGGTGAAATAGAGCAGCAGGAAGATCATGCCGAGCGCGATGGGCACGACGATGGCGAGCCGGGCCGAGGCGCGCTGCTGGTTCTCGAACTGCCCGCCCCACTCCATGCGGTAGCCGGGCGGCAGCTCCACCCGCTCGCGCACCGCCGCCTGCGCCTCGGCGACGAAGCCGACGAGGTCCCGCCCGCGGACATTGGCGAGGATGGTGGCGTAGCGCTGCGTGCCCTCGCGGATCACCTGGATCGGCCCCTCCTCCTCGGCGATGCGGGCGACCTGGGAGAGCGCCACGGTGCGCCCGCCCGGCAGGGCAAGCGTCAGCCGCTGCAGGTCGGTGGCCGAGCGGCGCAGGCTGCCCTCGCCACGCAGCATCAGCGGGATGCGGCGCTCCTGCTCCAGCACCAGCCCCATGTCGCGGCCATCGACCCAGACGCGCAGCGCCTGCTGCACGTCCCGCACGTTGAGGCCGAGCCGGCCGGCGGCGAAACGGTCGATCTCGACGCGGAGATATTTCATCCCCTCGTTGCGCAGGGCGAAGACCTCGGAGGAGCCGGGGATGCCCTGCACCACCTCCTCCACCTGCCGGGCGATCTTGTTCAGCTCGCCTATGGAGTAGCCGAAGACCTTCACCACCACGTCGCCGCGGGCGCCGATGATCATCTCCTGCACGCGCATGTCGATGGGCTGGTTCACGGCGTAGGAGATGCCGGGGAATCCATCGAGCACCTTGCGCACCTCGTCGATGACGAAGTCGCGGTTCTTCTTGTCGCGCCACTCCTCGCGCGGGGCGATGGTGAGGAAGAAGTCGCTGTCGTTCAGTCCGACCGGGTCGATGCCGAGCTCGTCGGCGCCGGCACGGCCCATGATGCCGCGCACCTCCGGCACGCGATGCATGATCTCGCGCTGGAGCAGCAGGTCGGATTCCGCCGCCTGCTCGACATTGATGGTCGGGTGCTTGCGCAGCGTGATGACCGGCGTGCCCTCATCCATCACCGGCATGAAGGTGGAGCCGATGCGGCCGAAGAGGAAGACGGCGAGGCCGAGGCCCGCCAGCGCCGAGCCGCCCACCTTGAGCGGGTTCTTCATCGCCCAGGCGAGGAAGGGGTCGTAGACCGCATGCAGCCGGCGGACGAGCCAGGGCTCCTTCGCATGGCCGCCCGCCTTCAGCACCGACGCCGCGAGCGCCGGGACGACGGTGAGGGAGATCAGCAGCGCCGCGCAGAGCGCGAAGATGATGGTCAGCGCCACCGGGCCGAAGAGCCGCCCTTCCAGCCCCTGCAGCGAGAGCAGCGGGACGAAGACGGTGACGATGATGACGACGCCGGAGACCAGCGGCACCGCCACCTCCCGCACCGCCTCGAGCGTCGCCTGGGAGCGGGCCTTCAGGCTCGGCTTGCCCTCCATCCCCGCCAGGCGATGCGCGACGTTCTCCACCACCACCACGGCGCAATCGACCAGGAGGCCGATGGCGATGGCGAGGCCGCCGAGCGACATGATGTTGGCCGAGAGGCCATAGAGCGACATCACCCCGAATGTGGACAGCACCGAGAGCGGCAGGGCGAGCGAGACGACGAGCGCCGCGCGGAGGTTGCCGAGGAAGAGGATCAGCAGGACCACCACCAGGGCGATGGCCTCCAGCAGCACCTTCTGGACGGTCCAGACCGCCTTCTCGATCAGGTCGTTCCGGTCGTAGAAGATGCTGATCTTCACGCCCTCGGGCAGTGTCTTCTGGATCTCGTCCAGCTTGGCGGTGACGCCGTTGACCACGGTGCGCGCATTGGCGCCGCGCAGCCCGAGCACGATGCCCCAGACCGCCTCCCCCTCACCATTGCGGGTGACGACGCCGTTGCGGGCCAGCGCGCCGAAGCGGACATCCGCAATGTCGCCGACACGGACGACGCCGGTCGGGTGGGAGACGACGACGATGGCGCGGATATCCTCGAGCGTGCGGATGCGGCCCTCGGCGCGCACCAGCAGCGCCTCCTCCCCGTCCTGCACGCGGCCGGCGCCGTCGTTGCGGTTGTTCTGGCCGAGCACCTCGGCCAGCATGGCGCTGGTGATGCCGCGCGCGGCCATGGCCGCCGGGTCGGGCGCCACCTCATAGGTGCGGACATGGCCACCGAGGGTGTTGACGTCGGCCACACCCGGCAGGCCGCGGAGTTGCGGCCGGATCACCCAGTCGAGCAGCGTGCGGCGCTGCATGGGCGAGAGCGTGCCGCCCTCCAGCGTGAACATCAGCATCTCGCCGAGCGGCGTGATGACCGGCGCGAGGCCGCCGGAGACGCCGTCGGGGAACTGGCTCTCCAGGTCGTCGAGGCGCTGGTCCACCTGGGTGCGGGCCCAGTAGATGTCCGTCCCCGGCGCGAATTCGAAGGTCATCAGCGCCGTCCCGTAGCGGGTGACGGAGCGGATGCTGGCGAGGCCGGGGATGCCCTTCATCGCCAGCTCGACCGGGTTGGTCACCTGGGTCTCGAGCTCCTCCGGCGGCAGGCCGGGCGCCTGCATGGCGATCAGCACCTGGGTCGGCGAGACATCGGGGAAGGCATCGATCGGCAGCTTGCGGTAGGCATCGATGCCCCAGGCGATCAGGCCGAGGGTCGCGAGCATGACGATCAGGCGCTGGCGCAGCGCCAGGCCAACGAGGCGCAACAGCATGTACGGTCAGCCCCCGTAGACTTCGGTAAGTTCGGCCAACAGCGAGAGGATGCCGCGCGTCGCCACCTGGTCCTCGGCGGTGAGGCTGGCGCGGATGGAGACGGTGCTCGCGGTCTCGGCGATCACCACCACCGGCCGGGCGCGGAAGCCCTGCGAGCTGCGGACGAAGACCCAGGACTGGCCGGCATGCCGCACCACGGACCCCGATGGCAGGCGCCATTGCGGGGTGCCGTTGGGCCGCAGCGCCACGCTCGCCGAGACCACCTGGCCGGGGCGCAGCGCCTCGGCGCCGTCCGAGACCTCGACCACGGCGGCGAGCGACTGGGTGTTGGGATCGACGCTGCGGCCAAGGCGGACCACCTCGCCCTGGGCCGGCGTGCCGGGGACGGCGACGCGGGTGCCGGGCACGATGGCATTCGCCTGCGCCAGCGGCAGCTGCAGGGTGATCCAGAGCGGGTCGAGCTGGGCGATGCTGAAGAGCGGCGCGGCAGGGGCGATGCGCTCGCCGGCGGTGGTACGGACCTCGAGGACGACGCCATCGGCCGGCGCGCTGACGGTCAGCGCCGGGACCATGCGGCGCTGGTCGCGGACGGCGCGGATATCGACCTCCGCCATGCCGAGCAGGGCGAGCATCTGCTCGCGCTCCTGCAGGGTGGTGCGGGCATAATCGTAATCGGCGCGGGTGGTGAGCAGGCGGCGCTCGGCGATGATTCGCTCGCGGTGCATCTGCTCGTCCCGGCGCAGCTTCTCGGCGGCGAGGCGCTCGGCGGACAGCGCCTGGAGGTAGGTGCGTTGCGCCTCGAGCAGGTCGGTGCTGCGGAGCCGGGCAATGGGCTGGCCCGCCTTCACCGGCTCGTTCGGCGCGACCAGCACCGCCTCCACCAGGCCGGCGGCCGGCGCAGCGACGACGCGGAGTTGCTGAGGCGGGACGCTGACGGTGCCGGGCAGGATGGTCTGGGTGGTGCCAGCCTCCGCCTCGACGCGCGTGATCTCGATACCGGCGGCGCGGTACTGGCGCTCGTCGATGCGGATCTGCACCTCGTTCGGCGCCGGTTCGGCCGCATGGGCCAGGAGAGGCACCAGCAGCAGGAGCGGCGCCAGGGCGCGCGCGACAAAGGGCGCGCCAAAAGCAATTCGCACAGTCATAGCCTCCGATGGGACGGGAGGCGCACGGCTCAGCGCCCGGTTGCGCGCAGGCCGCCGGGGGCGGTAGCGCATCGGCTCAACAGGCCCCCATATACAAGGAGGCGTGCCACCTTGATGTGGTCTACAGCGCCGGCCGACCCAGTGAAAATGGACAAATTGTAAGAATTTTCAATCCCTGGCCGCACAGGTCCTTATCACGCCCGCGCGAAGGAGACATGCATGATCGTTCTCGTCACCGGTGCCACGGCCGGCTTCGGCCTCGCCATTGCCCATCGTTTCGCCAAGGATGGTGCGCGGATCATTGCCGCCGGACGGCGGCAGGACCGGCTGGAGGCGCTGGCGGCGGAGTTGCCCGGGCAGGTGCTGCCCCTTGCGCTCGACGTCGCCGACCGGGCAACGGTGGAGGCGGCGATTGCCGGGCTGCCGGCGGATTGGGCGGAGGTCGACCTGCTGGTGAACAATGCCGGCCTCGCCCGCGGCCTCGCCCCGGCGCAGGAGGCCTCGCTGGATGACTGGGAGGCGATGGTCGATACCAATGTGAAGGGGGTGATGTACCTTACCCATGCCGTGCTGCCGGGGATGGTGGCCCGGAATGCGGGGCACATCCTCAATATCGGCTCGACGGCGGCGGAATGGCCCTATCCGGGCGGCAATGTCTATGGCGCGACCAAGGCCTTCGTCCGGCAGTTCAGCTACAATCTCCGCGCCGACCTGCACGGGACGAAGGTGCGGGTGACGGATATCGAGCCCGGGCTGGTCGGGGGGACGGAGTTCTCCACGGTGCGCTTCGGCGGCGATGCGGAAAAGGCGGCGGGCGTCTATGCGGGGACCGACCCGCTGACGCCGGAGGATATCGCCGATGCGGTGCATTGGGTGGCGACGCGGCCGGCGCGGGTGAACGTCAACCTGCTGCAGGTGATGCCCGTGGTGCAGAGCTTCGGCCCGCTCAGGGTGCATAAGGGGTAACCAGGGGCCGAAAAGGCCCTGGAACCCCTGGGTCAGGAGGGTTGGAGGGGTGCCATCCGCCTCTCCGCCCAGACCCAGGCGAGCAGGCCGGGCAGGAAGATGACGAGGTCGCGCAGGCGGCGGGCGATGGCAAGCGCCGCCGACACCTCGGGCGGCAGGCCGAGCAGCAGGCCAAGGCCGAGGAAGCCGGCCTCCTGCAATCCGAGCGCGCCGGGCACCAGGAAGGCGGCCGAGGAGAGCGCCTGGATCATCGCCTCGATCGCCACCGCCTCGGCCAGCGAGACGGGGTGACCGAGGGCGGCCAGCGCGATCCAGATCTCGAGCGCGCCGGCCAGCCAGCCAGCGAGCTGCCAGAGGAAGCAGCCGGCGATGGCGCCGCGCACCCGCCAGAGGCGCCGCGTCATCCGGTCGATTCGCGCCGAATGGGCGGCGATGCCGGGGAAGCGCCCGGCGGCGATGCCATTCAGCAGCGCGGCGAGGCGCGAGAGGATATCGGCTCGCTGCGCCAGGATGAAGCCGCCCGCCATCGCCAGCCCCGCCACCAGCCCGAGCGCCACGCCGCCCCAGCCGATCCCCGCCCCCGCCCAGGCCAGCAGGGCCAGGCCGAGCAGGGCGAAGCCGAGCTGGCTGAGGATGGAGATGGCCATGTCCACCATCAGGCTGGCCGCGGCCGGCGCCACGGCGACGCCCTCGCCACGCAGCAGCCGGTAGGAGGCGATCTCGCCACCGATGCGGGCCACGGGCAGCAGCCCGTTCACCGATTCCCGGATCCAGACATTGGCCGTCATCGCGCCGAGGCTGGGGCGGCGGCTGCGCGGGAGCAGGAGGCGCCAGGCATGGCCGTTCAGCGCCATCGAGGGGATATGCGCCAGCGCCGCCAGCACCAGGCCGAACCCGGCCGTCACCAGCAGCGCGCCCACCTCGGTGAGGTCCTGCTGGCCGATCAGCAGCAGCGCCGCGGCGAAACCGCCCAGCGCCAGGAGGAGGCCGAGGCGGTTCATGCCAGCATCGCCGTGTAGCCGCCGCTCGGCAGGGTGGCGCAGGCGGCGCGGATGCGCGGGTCGGTCAGGGCTGCAAGCTCCTCGGGGTAGCGGTAGCCGGGGGCGGCACCGGGGAAGCCGCCTGCCATGGCCGGGTGGAAATAGAGCTCCGTCACCCCGGGCGGCAGCCGGGCCAGCGCCTCAGCCAGCCGCTCGGCGGTGAAGGCGCCGGTCCAGGCAAGGCCGATGACGCGATCCGGCGCGCGCAGCCCATGCCGGACGGCCAGCCGCCGGAGCCAGAGGATCAGCGGCGCCAGGGCCCGGGCGGTGCCGGGCTCATGCGGGATGCGTACGGCGCGGATGCCCTGGCGGGCGGCCTCGGCGAAGGCCTGGACGGCGATGACCGGGTGCAGGTGGTAGTGCTTGTGCGCGTTCAGATGGTCGCAGGCGAGGCCCGTTGCCCGGAAGGCGGCGCATTGCGCGGCAATCTCGGCGCGGAGCTGGGTGCGGGCGGCGGCCGAGATGGCGAGCGTCAGGCCGAGCCCCGCCATGTCGTCACGGAAGCGGCCATTGGGCTGGACAAGGGCCGGGATGCGCTCGGGCGGCAGGGTCGGCGTGCCGTCGGTCAGCGTCAGATGGAGGCCGATGGCGAGGCGCGGGTTGCGGCGCGCGACCTCGACGCCCTCCGCTGCTGCCGGCTCACCGACCATGAGGCTGGCGGCCGTCAGCACGCCCTCGCGGTGCGCCTGCTCGATCGCGGCATTCACCGGCGCAGCGAGGCCGAGATCGTCGGCATTGAAGATGAGGCGAGTGGTCATGGTGGTCCCCGGGCTCAGGGCCCGGGGGCGTCCGGCTCAGGCGGCCTGCTGCTCCCCGGCCGTCTTCCGTTCGCGGAGGAAGTGGAAGAACTCCACCCCCTCGCGCAGGCGGCGCACGAGCATCTGCCGGTCGCGGATCATCTCGCCGCAGATCGAGGCGATCTTCGGCGCGCGGAAGTAGAACTTGCGGTAGAATTCCTCGACGCCGTTGAAGATCTCGGTATGGCTGAGATGCGGGTAGGCGAGCGGGGCGATCTGCACGCCATGCGCGTCCACATATTCGGTATGGGCGGTGTCGAGCCAGCCCTCCTTCTGCGCCTGATCGAACAGGAAGGTGCCGGGATAGGGCGCCGCCAGCGAGACCTGCAGGGTATGCGGGTTGGCCTCGATGGCGAACTGGATGGTCTCGCGGATGGTCTCCGTCGTCTCGCCCGGCAGGCCGAGGATGAAGGTGCCGTGGATCATGATGCCGAGCTCGTGGCAGTCCTTGGTGAACCGCCGGGCGACATCGATCCGCATGCCCTTCTTGATGTTGTGCAGGATCTGCTGGTTGCCGCTCTCGTAGCCGACGAGGAGCAGGCGCAGCCCGCCATCCTTCAGCACCTTCAATGTTTCACGGGGAACATTCGCCTTGGCGTTGCAGGACCAGGTGACGCCGAGCTTGCCCATCTCGCGGGCGATGGCCTCGGCGCGGGGCAGGTCGTCGGTGAAGGTGTCGTCGTCGAAGAAGATCTCCTTCAGCCCGGGGAAATTGTCCCGGATGTAGCGGATCTCCTCGATGACGTTGCCGACCGAGCGGGTGCGGTAGCGGTGGCCGCCCACCGTCTGCGGCCAGAGGCAGAAGGTGCAGCGGCTCTTGCAGCCCCGGCCCGTATAGATCGAGACATAGGGGTGCTTCAGGTAGCCGATGAAGTACTTCTTGTAGTCGAGGTCGCGCTTATAGACCGGGCTGACGAAGGGCAGGCTGTCCATGTCCTCGAGCACCGGGCGGTCGGCGTTGTGGACCAGCACGCCGTCCCGGTTGCGCCAGGACAGGCCCTTGATCGAGGCCCAGTCGCGGCCCTCGGCCACATCCTTCACGGTGAAGTCGAACTCGTTGCGGGCGACGAAATCGACCACCGGCGCGTCGCGCAGGCTCTCCTCGGCCTGCACGGCGACCTTGGCGCCGATCAGCCCGACCTTGATGTTCGGGTTCTCGGCCTTCAGCCGCTCCGCCACCTTCACGTCGGAGCTGAAGGAGGGCGTCGAGGTATGCAGCACGACGAGGTCATGGTCGCGCGCCATGGGGGCGACATCGGCCAGGCTCTGCCGGTGCGGCGGGGCATCGACGAGCTTCGAGCCCTCGACCAGCGCGGCCGGCTGGGCGAGCCAGGTCGGGAACCAGAAGCTCTTGATCTCCCGCCGCGCCTGGTAGCGGGAGCCGGCGCCGCCGTCGAAACCGTCGAAGGAGGGAGCCTGGAGGAACAGGGTGCGCATCATCGCCGGAATCAATCCCCAACCCGCGCCTCGGCCATGCGGCCTTCGCGGTCCATTCGATATCGCTGGCCCTGCCACGTCACCGCGCCTCGGGCAAGCCCAAGCCCCCATATAGCGAAGGAGAGGAGGTCTCGCAGTGGCAGAAGTGCCAGCCTTCCCATGCGCCAGGGGCGGCCCAGCACCCGGTCCACCGTGAGGGCGAGGGAGAGCCGGGCGGCCAGTGCCACCGCCAGCGCCAGGAGGCCACGCGGTGCGAGCAGCGCCGCCAGCAGGCCCGGCACCAGCGGATAGGTCAGGCCCATCCCGAGATAGCCGCGCGGGTCGAGCAGCCTGAGGGTCCGCGCCCAGCGCAGCTCATGCGCGAGAAGGACGCGGAGGCTCGGCTCGCTCTGGACATGCAGCGGCAGCACCGGCGCCACCACCACGCGGAGGCCGAGGCGGCGGACGGCGGCGCCGAGCGCATGGTCGTCGGCCAGCAGCCCGGCAAGCGCCCGGAAGCCGCCGATGCGCTCCAGCGTCTCGGCCCGGAGCGCCATGGTGGCGCCGTAGCAGCCATCCGCCCGGCCCATCTGCTCGCCGAGGCAGGCATTGGGCAGGAATTGCCAGTCGATCCCGAGCGCGCCGAGGCGGGACCAGAAGCCGGGATCGGCCGGCTCGCCCTGGTAGAGGCAGGTGACCAGGCCGACCGAGGGATCGGCGAGCGGGGCCGTCACCGCGGTCAGCCAGTGCGGCGGCACGCGCATGTCGGCATCCGCCACCACCAGCACCGGATGGCGTGCCACCTCCTCCAGATTCACCAGCTGGGAGACCTTGCGGTTCGGCCCATGCAGCCGGCTGTCGCGGACCAGCCTGGCGGAGATGGCGGGGCGGCCGGCCATGGCAGCCTCGGCCACCGGCCCGGCGCCATCCGCGGCATCCGGCACGGCGAAGAGCACCTCGAAAGGGGCGGCATGGGCCTGGCCGAGGGTTGCCAGGAGATTCTCGTCGAGGCCGGGCTCGGCCCCGTGCAGCGGCTTCAGGATGCTGGCGGGCAGCGCCGGCGCGGCCGCAGGCGCCGTGCGGCCGAAGCGGTAGGTGGCGCGAGCGGCCAGAAGCGCGGCGGCGGCGCCGGCCATGGCCGGGATGGCGAAGAGGAGGTCAAGCACGCGCGCGGTGCCGGTTTGGTGGCTGCCGGCCGCTCGGGCTTTGGGTTAGCGTGAGCTTCCCCCTGCTGGTTGGTCCCATGTCCCCCATCACTGCTCTGCCTGCCCTTACGCTTGCGCTCGCCATGGCCGCTTGTGCCCAGTCCGGCGATGGGCGTCAGGTGGTGGCGGCCAATGGCCGTGTGGCCTCCGATGCCGCCGGCAATGCCCCACCCGTGGTGGTGACGGCACCGACCGACCCGACCGACCCCTACGAGGCGGCCAACCGTCGCGTCCTCGACTTCAATTTCGCGGTCGATGATGCGGCCATCCGCCCCGCCGCGGTCTTGTACCGGAATTCCATCGGCAATTGGACGCGCACGCGCATCCGCAACGTGTTGAACAACCTGAACGAACCGGCCGTCGCCGCCAACAGCCTGCTGCAGGGGCGGCCGCTGGAATCGGCGCAGACGGTGTTGCGCTTCGTGTTCAACAGCACGGCCGGGCTCGGCGGGATGTTCGACCTCGAGCAATTCGGCGGACCGCCGCGGCTGGAACGGGATTTCGGCCAGACCCTCCACACCTGGGGCCTGCCGGATGGACCCTATCTGATGGTGCCGGTCCTCGGCCCCTCCAACCCGCGGGAGCTGACCGGCTCCGTGGTGAACGGCTTCATGAACCCGATCAACTACTTCATCCCCTTCGGCGCCAATATCGGCCGCGGCGCGGTGGAGGGGCTTGATACGCGCGAGCGGAATATCGAGACGCTGGACGAGATCCGGAACGGCTCGCTCGACAGCTATGCCCGGCTGCGGAGCCTGTGGCAGCAGCACCGTGATGCCCAGCTCGGCCGGGTCACCAGCGATTCCATCGACGTACTGGACGATCCGGGCGCGCCCGCGGCCCGGTAAGACAACAGGCAGGGCAATGGGGGGCGCGAGCCCCCCATCCCTGGTTCAGGCGTAGCGGCGCGCCACCACGGCGGCGTTGCGCGTCCCGGCCCGGGCACCGAGCACGGCAGCCACGGCACCCAGCAGCATCGCGGCGAAGATCCAGTAGGCCGCGACCGCACCGGCCGTCGCGGCGGCATCGGCCGCCTCGCGGGCCTGGCGCTCGGCCGCCTGAGCGGTCTCGGTCGCCTGCTGCTCAACCTGCTGGAGGCGGCGGTTCGCCTCGTCCGGGGCGATGTTGTACTCGGCGGCGACGAGCCGGCTGAGGCGGTCGCGGTCACCCTGGGGCAGGTTGCCATCGGTCACCCGGCGGGTGAGGAGCTGGCCGATCTCCGCATTGCGCTGGTCGCTGCTCATCGCGGCCGGGTCGCCACCGGTGCGGAGGGCGGTCTGCGCCCGCTCGACCAGCTTCGAGGGATCGATCTGGCTGGCCATCTGGCTGGCCGGGCCTGCTGCGGCGGAGGCCGCCTGGCCGGCGCCCTGGGCCAGGCCGCCGAGCACGGAGGAGGCGCCCTGCGTCGCCGTCGCCGCGGTGCCGGCGATGACATTGCCGAGCAGCACCGCCGAGAGCAGGTAGCCGATGGCCCAGACCGAGAGCCCGTGCAGCGTGCTATCTGTTCTATCGGCGCTGCCGGAGAGGCGGGCCGCGACATAGCCGCCGACCGCGAGGCCGATCAGGTTCGAGATCAGCAGCCAAGCCCCGGCGATGATGCCGGCGTTGCCCGCTTCGGGGGATTGGCCCTGGGTCGCATCCACCGCGCTTGCGCCGATGGCGACACCGAGGACGGAGAGCATGGTGCCCACCGCCACGGCGACGACGCCACCGGCGAGGATGGCGCCCCAGGAGACCCGGCGTTGCAGGGTAGGCGTGCCCTCTGCGAGGCCGGTAGCGGTGCCTGGTGCGACGGTCGCACCCATGGTTTGCGTCGGCATCTGTTGTTCCCGTGACTGGTTGCGCCCGCTGAACGCCGACTCCCCCGGCAAGTTCGCACCAAACCGGTCACGGACTTACCGTTTGTGCCTTGCTCCCGCCACAGGCCCGGTCCAAACCCGGGCCATTCCTCCCCTGGTTCGGAACTAGCGATGCAGGTCTACCTGCCGATCGCCGAGATGTCGGTGGATGCCTTCCTGCTGGTCGGCATTGGTTTTGGCGTTGGCTGGCTATCCGGCCTGTTCGGCGTGGGGGGCGGCTTCCTGCTGACCCCCCTGCTCATCCTCATCGGCATTCCCTCGCCCGTCGCGGTCGCCTCGGGTGCCAACCAGACGCTGGGTGCCTCGGTGTCCGGCCTCATCGCGCAATGGCGACGGGGCAATGTGGATGCCAAGATGGGCGGCGTGCTGCTGGTCGGCGGCGTGCTCGGCTCGCTGGGCGGAGTGCAGCTCTTCGCCCTGCTGCGGCGGGTCGGGCAGGTCGATCTCGCCGTTTCGCTCTTCTACGTCGTCGTGCTGGGGACGGTCGGCGGGCTGATGGTGATGGAGAGCCTGCGCGCCATCCTCCGCCGCCGCACCGCCACCAAGCGCAAGCTGCACGAGCATTTCTGGATGCATGGCCTGCCGCTGAAGATGCGGTTCCGCCGGTCCCGCCTCTATATCTCCATCATCCCGCCCTTTGTGGTCGGCTTCGGCATCGGCGTGCTCTCGGCGGTGATGGGCGTCGGCGGCGGCTTCATGCTCGTCCCCGCCATGATCTACCTGCTCGGGATGCCGACCTCGGTGGTGATCGGCACCTCGCTGTTCCAGGTGGTCTTCGTCGCAGCGAATGTGACGATGCTGCAGGCGGTGCAGCTCGGCACGGTCGATATCCTGCTGACCATGCTGCTGCTGCTGGGCGGCGTCGCGGGCGCGCAATTCGGCGCCGCCATGGGGACGCGGCTGCGCGGCGAGGAGACGCGGGCGCTGCTTGGCCTCTTGGTGCTCTCGGTCGCGCTCAGCCTGCTCTGGGGGCTGCTGCGGCGGCCGGAGAACCTGTTCAGCAGCGGGCCGGCGCTGTGATCCGGCTGCTGCTGCTGCTGGCCCTGGCCTGGCCGGGCCGGGCCCCGGCGCAGGAGGTGCCGCTGGTCGCCGCCCTGTCGCAGAATGCCGTCGAGGTGACGACGGGCTTCACCGGCACCTCGCTGATGGTCTTCGGCAGTACCGAAGGGCCGATCGGGCCAGGGGGCGACGAGGTGCTGATCCTCGCCCGCGGCCCGACCCGGCCGGTGGTGGTGCGGCGCAAGGTCCCGGTCGCCGGGGTGATCTGGGTGAACGGCCCCTCCGCCCGCTTCGCCGAGGTGCCGGGCTTCTATTTCCTTGGCGGTACCCGCCCGGCCTGGCAGGTGCTGCCGGAGGAGGAGCGGCAGCGCAACCGCCTCGGCCTCGACAGCCTGCCGCTGACCAGCACCGGGGCGCGCTCGCCCGGCTTCCGCGCCGCGCTGCTCGCCCTCGAGAGCAGCAGCGGTCTCTGGCAGGAGGATACGGCGCCGATCGAGATCGCCGGCAGCCGGCTGTTCCATGCGCGGCTGCCGCTGCCGGCCTCGGTGCCGACCGGAGATTACCAGGTGGAGGTGCTGCTGGTGCGCTCCCGCCAGATCGTTGCCCGGCAGCAGCTCGCCTTCCGGGTGGACCGGGTGGGCACCGCCGACCGCATCGCCACCGTCGCGGAGGACCAGCCTTTCCTCTACGGTCTTGCCTGTATCCTTAGCGCGGCGCTGGCCGGCTGGCTCGGCAGCGTCCTGTTCCGGAGGGGCTGATGGGTGAGACGCGGGAGCAGCAGGAGGCCGCGAGCAAGCGCGACCGGGTGTTCCTGGTGGTGGTGGATGACAGCCCGGAGCGGGCGGTCGCCCTCCGCTATGCCTGCCTGCGTGCCCGCAATGGCGGCGGGCGGCTGGCCTTGCTGCGGGTGATCGAGCCCGAGGGGCTCACCGAATGGGCCGGGGTCGGCGCCATGATGGCCGAGGAACGCCGGGAGGAGGCGGAGCGGCTGCTCTCCGGCCTCGCCGCGCAGGTGAACGAGATCACCGGCGGCCTGCCCATCCTGCTGATCCGCGAGGGCAATCCGCGGGACGAGTTGCTGGCGCTGCTGGAGGAGGACCCGCGGATCTCCATCCTCGTGCTCGCCTCCTCGGGCGAGGGCAGCGGGCCGGGGCCGCTGATCAACGCGCTGACCGGGCGCTATGCGACGCGCGTCCGGGTTCCGATGACGATCGTGCCCGGCAATCTCGAGGATGCGGAGATGGAGCGGGTCACCTGAGGCGCAGCCCGGCCCGGTAGTCAGCCCGTGACGGTGTCGCCCATCAGGCCCGCCCGTTCCACCGCGCTGCCGAGCGCCTCGAGCGCCGCCCGGCTGCGGCGGGCGACCACCAGCAGCGCCGGCAGCTCCCGCGGCTGGCGCAGCAGGGCAAGGGCGACGCGGCCGGCGGCGGGCCGCCCATCCACGGTGAGGCCCACGGCGGCAGAACGTGGCAGCACCTCCTCCGCCGTGTCGGCAACGGCGCGCAGGGCGGCGAAGGGCAGCCGGCGGGCGGTGGCGAAGGCGGCCGCCGCCTCGGTTTCCAGGTCGACGATCAGGGCGCCGGTCGCGGCGCGCAGCAGGCGCTTGTTGGCCGGCTCCCCCACCACGGCGCTGGCGCCGGCCACCATGCCGAGCCGCGCCCCGCAACGCCGGGCAAGCCGCGCCGACCACACGGGATCCGAGGCATAGGCGCCGCCCGGCCCCCGTACCCGCGTGGCCACCACGAGATCCCCGGTGATGAGCGAAGGATCGAGCCCGCCGGCGATGCCGAAGCTGAGCACGGCGGCGATGCCATCAGGCTGGTCCTGCAGGAGCCGGCGCAGCCGGGCCGGATCGCCGCCGCTGACCACGACGCGCATCCCCCTCGGCAGCAGGGCCGCTTCCGATTGCATGCCGACGACGGCGAGGATGGAAGGGGCGCTCATGCTGCGGTGCAGTATAGACGGGCGTGGTGCCCCTTGCACACCCCATGCCGCGGGCATTACCGTGGCTGCACGGCCTCCACCCCGCCCGGCAGGGCCAGGCCACGGGCGCGCAGGCAATCCCGATAGGCGCGGAGGAGCAGGATCCGCTCCTCGCGGTCCAGCCGGTTCTCGTTTTCCGTGTTGCCCGGCAGGCGCTGGCGGTTGAGGGCGGTGACGGCCGGGGAGAGCCGGGCCTCCTCCCGGCAGGCGCGTTGCTCCGGGGTTTCCGGCTCGCCCGGCGGGGCGCCGCCGCCGAAGAAGCCGCAGGCGCCAAGGGGCAGCAGCAAAGCAAGGGCCGCAGCCCGCCTCATGCCGCCTGCTCCGCCAGCCAGTCCTCGATCAGCCGGCGGGCGATGCTGTCGCCGCGCGGCAGGGCAAAGCCATGCGCCTGCGGGTTGCGCATCTCCTCCACGGTGAACCAGCGGGCGTCGCGCAGCTCCTCTGGGTCGATGGTGATGGTGTCCGAGAGGCCCTCGGCATGGAAGCCGAGCATGATGGAGGAGGGGAAGGGCCAGGGCTGGGAGGAGTGGTAGTGGACGGCGCCGACCTCGATGCCGGCTTCCTCCATCACCTCGCGCCGCACCGCCTCCTCCAGCGTCTCGCCCGGCTCCACGAAGCCGGCGAGGGTCGAGTACATGACGTTGTTCGGGAAGCGGGTGGAATGGCCGAGCAGGCAGCGCCCCTCCCGCACCACCAGCATGATGACGGCCGGGTCCGTGCGGGGAAAATGCTGGGTCCCGCAATTGGTGCAGGCCATGGCATGGCCGGCCGAGCGCGGCTCGCAACCGGCGCCGCAGACACCGCAGAAGCGATGCTTGGTGCGCCAGTGCATCAGCCCGCGGGCATGGGCGAGGATGCTGGCCTCGCCCGGCGGCAGCAGGCCGGCGACGGTGCGGAGATCGGCGAAGGCGCCCATCCCCTCCGGCAGCAGCGGCAGCGGGTCATCGGCCTGGGAGCAATCCACGGCGAAGACCGGGCGGCCCTCCCAGAAGCCGAGGAAGGCCCAGGGACCGCCCGTCATGCGCACGGCCTCGGCCGCGGCACCGGTGAGCAGCACCGCCTCCGGCGCCCCCTCCGGCACGCCCTTCATCAGGCTTCGGCTGCGCCAGACCGGGACGAAGAGCGTCTCCGCATCGGCCAGGGCGGCCTCGATGAAGGCGGCATCCTCGCGGCGGTTTGCGGCGCGGTCGAGGGGGCTGCCGGAATAGGCGTTGGGGCGGCTGGCGGGAATGGAGAGCATGCAGGGCGACGGTGCCATGCGGGGGGCGCGGCGGCAACGGGCCTCCATTCCATCGGCGCAGGACAGGCGGCTAGGATCGGCCCATCGCCATGACGCCGCCCGACCGCATCCGCCTGATCCATGACGCCCCGAGCGGGGTGGAGGCCATCGAGGCCCGTTTCGCCGCCCATGCCTATGACCTGCACCGGCATGACGACTGGCTGGTCGGCGTCACCGAGAGCGGGGTGCAGGATTTCCTCTGCCGTGGCGCGCGGCGGCGGAGCACGCCGGGCCGCGTCATCCTGATCGAGCCGGAGGAGGCGCATGACGGCCAGGCCGGGGCGGAGGGTGGCTTCGCCTACCGCATGCTCTACCTGCCGCGCGCCTGGCTGCGGGCCGGGCTGCCGGGCGAGGATCCCGGCTTCGCCGCCAGCCTCTGCGACGACCCGCCGCTGGCGCGCGCGATCGGCGCCGCCTGCCGCGCCCTCGCCCAGCCTTCGGAGCGGCTGCTGCGGGATGCGGCGCTGGATGCCGTGCTGCACCGGCTGCGGCCCCATCTCGGCCGGCCGTGGCGCGCGCCGCCGCCACGCGATGCCCGCGTCGCCCGCCTCGCGCGGGAGCGGCTGCGGGACGACCCGGCGCGGGACCCCGGTGCCGACGCCCTGGCGCAGGAGGCCGGCGCGGCGGACCGCTTCCAGCTCGCCCGCGCCTTCCGCGCCGCCTATGGCACCTCGCCCCATGCCTACCTGATCCAGATCCGCCTGCTGCGGGCGCGCCGGCTGCTCACGGCCGGGATGCGGCCGGCGGCGGTGGCGGCGGACTGCGGCTTCGCCGACCAGAGCCATCTCGGCCGCCGCTTCCGCCGCGCCTATGGGCTGACGCCGGCGGCCTACCGCGCCCTCTGCACGGGCGTTCCAGACAGCGGCGCCGCCCCGGCGTGACATGCCGGCCTCCGCGACATGGCAGGGGCAGCATGCAGTTCGAGACGAAGGTGGCGATCCTGGTGCTGGAGGACCTGGTGGTCTGGCAGAAGCTCAACGTCACCGCCTTTCTGGCGACCGGCATCGCGGCGGCGGCGCCGGAGGCCATGGGCGAGCCCTACGAGGATGCCGCGGGCCGCCAGCATGCCCGGCTGCTCGGCCAGCCCATGCTGATCTTCGCCGCCGGGGGCGAGGTGCTGCGCCGCGCCTGGCGCCAGGGCATCGAGCGCGGGTTGACGCGGGCCGTCTATGTCCGGGCCATGTTCGGGACCGGGCATGACGCCGCCAACCGTGCCGCCTTCCTCGCCGAGCCGGCGGAGGCGCCGGACCTCGTCGGCCTCGCCCTGCGCGGGCCGCGGCGGGAGGTGGACAAGGCGACCAAGGGCGCCTCGCTCCACCCCTGACCTTGCGGGCCCTGACTTTGCGGGCCCTGACCCCACGGGCTGCTGTCCGATGGGGCGCCGGAGCACCGGTGCCCGGGTGTCTCGGCACCGGGTTGTACGAAGCCCCCCGTGCCATGATATGGTGCCCTCGGAAGGTCGGTGGTGGACGGGCTCCCCGCCAACCCGGTCAGGTCCGGAAGGAAGCAGCCGTAACGGGTTCTCGCCTGGGTCGCTTGCCGGCCTTCCACCCTCTCCCCCGGCCCGGCGGGCCAGATGCACGGGATGCCGCCGCGCCGATGTCCTCATCCCTGTCCGGCACCGAAGACCGGCCGCCCGAGGAGGGCCTGCCCGAGCCGCCGGCCGAGGGCCCCGGCCTCTTCGGCGAGGCCCCGCCCCTGCCGCCCGCCCCCGCCGCGCCGACACCGGCCGCGCCGGCAGCGGCCCCGGCGGATGCGCCCTACCGGGTGCTGGCCCGCAAGTACCGTCCGAGCAATTTCGAGCAGCTGATCGGCCAGGACGCGCTGGTGCGGACCCTGCGCAACGCCTTCGCGCAGGACCGCATCGCCCATGCCTACCTGCTGACCGGCGTGCGCGGCGTCGGCAAGACCACCACGGCGCGGATCATCGCCCGCGCGCTGAACTGCGTCGGCCCCGACGGCCGTGGCGGGCCGACGCCCGAGCCCTGCGGCGTCTGCCCGGAATGCCGGGCGATCCTCGCCGACCGCCACCCGGATGTGCAGGAGCTCGACGCCGCTTCCAACAACGGCATCGACGATGTGCGGGAGCTGCGCGAGCGGCTGCGCTACCGCCCGGCCCAGGGGCGCTTCAAGGTCATCATCCTGGACGAGGTCCACATGCTGTCCACGGCGGCGTTCAACGCGCTGCTGAAGACGCTGGAGGAGCCGCCGGCCCAGGTGAAATTCATGCTGGCGACGACGGAGCTGCGGAAGGTCCCGGCCACCATCCTCTCCCGCTGCCAGACCTTCCACCTGAAGCGCGTGCCCCAGGCCGAGCTGCGGGCGCATTTCGAGCGCATCGCCGGGCTCGAGCATGTGAGGGTGGAGGCGGAGGCGCTGGCGATGCTGGCCCGCGCCGCCGATGGCTCGGTGCGGGACGGGCTTTCGCTGCTCGACCAGGCGATCGCGCTCGGCGGGCCGGAGGGGCAGGTCACCGCCGAGGCGGTACGGGACATGCTCGGCCTCGCCGACCGCGCCATGGTGCTCGAGCTGATGGAGGCGCTGATGGCGGGCCGGACCGCCGAGGCCCTCACCCTGCTCGACCGCGCGCATGAGCGGGGCGCCGACCCGGCCGTGGTGCTGCAGGACCTGCTGGAGCTCACCCATACGCTGACCCGCCTGCGCAGCGTGCCCGGGCTGAAGGATGACCCCTCGCTGACCGAGGGCGAGCGGACCCGTGGCGCGGCGCTGGCCGAGACGCTCTCCGTCCCCGTGCTCGGCCGCGCCTGGCAGATGCTGCTGAAGGGCCTCGGGGAGGTGAACGAGGCGCCGGACCGCCGCGCGGCGACGGAGATGGTGCTGATCCGCCTCGCCCATGTCGCCGAGTTGCCGACGCCGGGCGACCTGGTGCGGCGGCTGACCGAGGGCGGCGCGGTGGCGGCCAATGCGCCCCGCCCGGCCCCGCCCGGCAATGGCGGCGGCATGCGGGCGGTGGCCAATGGCGCGCCGGTGCTGGCCGATGCGGTTGCCGCCCCTGCCCTGGCCCAGCCGCAGAGCTGGCGCGAGGTGGTGGCGCTTGCCTCGGGCCGGAAGCCGATGCTGCATGCGCATCTGCTGCACAGCGTGCATCCCGTGCGGGTGACGCCGGGGCGGATCGAGATGCGGGTGCAGGCGGGAGCGCCGCGCGACCTCGCCGCCGAGCTCGGCACGCTGCTGGGCGAGCTCACCGGGCAGCGCTGGACCATCGCCCTCTCCAATGCCGAAGGCGAGCCGACGCTCGCCCAGCAGGGCCGTGTCGCCGAGGCGGAGCGCCGCAGCCTGGCGCAGAGCCACCCGCTGGTGCAGGCGGTGCTGGCCGCCTTTCCCGGTACGGTGATCGAGGCGGTGCGCGATGCCGGGACCGACGCCTATGGCCTCGCCCTCGCCCCCGCCGCGGCGGAGGCCGACAACGAAGGCGAACCGCCGGATTTCGACGATGTTCCACCCCCCGATGACGACAGAGAATAGGGCAGCGCCATGAAGAATCTCGGCAACATGCTGAAGCAGGCCCAGCAGATGCAGTCCCGCATGGCGGAGATGCAGGCCAAGCTGGACGCCACCACCGTGGAGGGCGTCGCGGGCGCCGGCATGGTCGCGGTGACGCTGACCGGCAAGGGCGACCTCAAGCGCGTCTCGATCGACCCGAGCCTGATGGCGGCCGATGAGCGCGAGGTGCTGGAGGACCTGCTGGTCGCAGCCCATGCCGATGCCAAGCAGAAGGTCGAGGCCATGATGGCCGAGGAGATGCAGAAGGCCACGGCCGGGCTGAACCTGCCGGGCGGCCTCCCGGGCGGGTTGAAGCTGCCCTTCTGAGATGAGCGGGGAGCGGCCCGTCGACCCGATCGAGCAATTGGTCGGGCTGCTGGCGAAGCTTCCCGGCCTCGGCCGGCGGAGCGCCAGGCGGGCGGCGCTGAGGATGCTGATGCAGCCGGAGCGGGTGATGCTGCCGCTCGCCGGTGCCTTGCAGGCCGCCGCGGCCGCGGTGCAGCCCTGCCGCGTCTGCGGCAATCTCGATGCGCGCAACCCCTGTGGCATCTGCCGCGACCCGCAGCGGGACCATGGGCTGATCTGCGTGGTGGAGGGCGTCTCGGAGCTCTGGGCGCTGGAGCGGGCGCATGCGCATCGCGGCCTCTACCATGTGCTCGGCGGCACGCTCTCGGCGCTCGGCGGCGTCGGGCCGGACGATCTGGCGGTGCAGCCGCTGCTGGCCCGCATCGATGGGGCGGAGCCGAAGGTGGAGGAAGTCATCCTTGCCCTGCCGGCCACGGTCGATGGCGCGACCACGGCGCATTACCTCTCCGATCGGCTGGCCGGTAGTGGCGTGCGCGTCACCCGCCTGGCGCAAGGTGTGCCGATGGGGGGCGCACTCGATGTACTGGATGAGGGTACCCTGGCGGCGGCATTGAAGGCGCGGCGGAGTTTCTGACGCCTTGTCTTGGAACCGGCCGAATCGTTTCGACGGCGCTGGATTTGGTTACAGGAAAGTTCAATTGACAAGAACGTGAGCTTATCGTTCAAGTCAAGGGATGCGTCTCCTCCCCAGCGACCCGCTGCCCTATGCCGAATTCATCGTCAAACGGCTGATGCAGCCGCTATCGCCTGACGGGCGCATGGGCCTCGCCGTCACCGAGACCGAATTCCCGATCCTCGGCGACCGCTGGTTCTGGGCGGACGACAACGCCAAGATCCTCGAGTTCCTTGCCCTGCCGGCGGTGTGGCGGCAGTATCCGGAAGCGGTGGCGCAGGCCTTCGGCTTTCTGGCCTCGCTCTGCGAGGGGCCTTTCATCTTCCGCCGCACCGGTCATGCCCGGCTGGAGCAGACCCAGCGCGATGGTGGCCGCGCCAGGTTCACCCATACCTTCCTGCATGTGGAATGTGACCTGCCGGCCGGCAGCGTCACCATCGGCACCCGCTTCCATGACGGGCGCGATGCGCGCAACGTCATCCTCACCGGCAACTACGTCCATTTCGTCCATGACGGCAGCTTCTTCAGCCTGGACGTCGAGGATGCGATCGATGGCTGGGACATCGAGCAGAACGAGCGCGAGGCGCGGCTCAGCCATCGCAGCGAGCTGACCTTCCTGCACCAGGGGCGGCGGCTGCGGCTCGGCCGGCTCACCTACACCTATCGCATCGAGGCGGCCTCGATGATGGTCGATGCCGAGGCGGCGCTGGAGCTCGACCCCGGCATCGCCGTCTCCGACGTGGTGCTCACCATCGGCCAGGATGGGATGAGCCACGGCGAGAACAACGTGCATTACGGCACGGTCTTCGCCGATGTGCCGGGCCGCGGGCCGGTGCGGATGGATGCCGCGGCGCCCGGCCATACCAGCATCGGGGCGCCCGGCTGCGGCTACTGGTCCGTCGTGCAGCGCGACGAGATGCGCGGCTTCGCCCTGGCCGCCCATACCATGCCGCGCGACCCGGGGCGCATGGCGAGCATCGAGGCGATGGTGGCGAGCCCGAACCGCCTCCACTGGGTCGTCTCGCAGCACCGCTTCCCCGGGCAGTGGCGCGGCGAGCGGCTGGTGGCGGCTGAGCGCAAGCTCATCACCGGCGGCGGCTTCTACGACCGGGTCGCGGATTGCAGCCTGATGTTCCGCACCCGCGCGATGGCCGAGGCCTCCTATGGCCAGCCGCTCGATCTTTCGATCTCCTATGACTACGGGGCGGAGATGGCGGCCTTCGCCCGCTGCTTCCGCGGCGCCGGCGCGCCGGACATGCCGCGTGCGGCGCAGCTGCTGCGGGACCAGAGCCGCGCGCTCTACGACCATTTCCACGCCGTCTATGCCGAGAACCTGCTCTCGGCGCACCGTACCGATACGTCGGCCATCTTTTCCCGGCCGCTCGCCTTCGTGGTGATGAGCCTCGTCGACATGTGGAGGGCGACCGGGGAGGAGCGCTACCGGACCGCCCTGCGCGAGACGGTGGCGATCCTGCTGGAATTCGAGAAGCCCTTCCAGGGCATCACCGGCCAGCCGGAATCGGGCTTCGTGATGGGGCTGCGCACCGCGGCGGCGCCCTTCGTCGACTGCCATGCCGCAGCGATCCTGGCGCTGATCCGGGCACTGCCGGTGCTCGGCGATACCGGCCTCGCCGCCAGCGTCGACCGTGCCTTGCGCTCCTTCCAGGTGCTCACCATGGATATCGAGGCGGTCCGCCCGCAGAAGTCGGACCTCGTCATCGTCGACTTCCCGCATCCGGATGGCAGCGGGGCACGCCTGCCCTGCCATACCTTCTGGAATTTCTGCGCCGGGCTCAGCCACCGCGCCTTCAAGGCGCTGCGGGCCTCGCCGCACCCCGCATTGCAGGGCGTGCTGGCGGAGCACGACTTCCGCCTGAGCACCTTCGAGGCGCTGATCCGGCACCAATTCGTCAAATCCATCCGCGAGGCGGACGGGCTGCTCGAGATCCGCACCTGCGCCATGGCGGCCGAGAGCAATTCCGAGACCCAGCCCTGGGTGGCGCTCAGCCTGGTGGCCGATTCGGGCGACGACTGACGCCGGCGGCGGGCACGAAGGACGGCAGGGGCATGAGGGCGTTCTTTTCCGCCGAGGAGTTCGTGGAAGCCCTCTACGAGGGCATCCTCGGCCGCGAGGCCGATGCGGAGGGGCTGTCCCACCATGCGGCCGAGCTGCGCCGCCGGGGACCGCTCCATTCCATCCGCGCCCTGCTCGGCAGCGAGGAGTTCCGCCACGCGCTGGGGCTCGACCGGCAGCAGCAGCTGACCATCCTCGGCAATTGCAACGCGCCGGTCCTCGCCGAATGCCTGCGCGCCGGCAGCAATGCCTGGGTGCGCTGGGTCGCCGACGTCAACCACCGCGGCAAGCCCGCATTCCTCGCCGCTCTCGCCGCGATCGACGCACTGCAGGCTGGCAGCGTCATCTCCGTCCCCTTCGGGGAGGACCACCCGGACCTGTCCACGGCGCGCATCAAGGCGCTCTACGGCGATCGGTTCTTCCTGATGACCAACATCCACTTCACCGGGCTGCACCCCGACCTGACCTATTTCGGCGGCTTCGGCGGCCGGGTCCACAGCCCCATCGGCGAGTACAACAGCCGCATCGTCCTCAGCTGCTACCTGCGCGGCATGAGCCGGCAGGACTGCCTCAGGCAATTCAACGGCAGGACCTACGAGAAGCTCGGCTATTTCAGCGCCTGGGAGGACTCGGCGGAGGAATTGCGGCGGCGCGACCGGCCGATGGACATCACCTTCGCCGACGCCTTCCTCGAGATGACGCGGCACGAGCAGACGCTCTACTCGATCAACCACCCGACCAGCATCGCCTTGGTGACGCAGGCCGAGAGCATCGCCCGGAAATTCGGCCTTGCCGCGCGCTTCTCGGTGGACAGTTTCTACAACCCACTCGTCGAGGAAGCTCGCTGGCCGATCTACCCGGAGATCCGGGAGGCGCACCGTCTGCCTTACGAAACGGAGTTCCGCTTCCGCGGCAAGCCCACTGCAGGGCCCAGCATGGATCTCGCGGATTTCATTGCGGCTTCATATAATTGTTACGACGCCTACGGGCACGAGGCGCTGCGCCAGAAAGCCCGGCGCAACGACGACTTCATCGACCGCGATTTCTGAGGCGGCCTCGCTTCAGACCTTCTCGAAGACGAAAGTATTCGACAGGCAGTCGGCGCGCGGCGCGATCACCCAGGTGTCCTCGCGCATCTCGAGCAGCCGGCAGCGGTGGCGCTCGGCCAGGTCCAGCACCGCGCGTTGCGGCACCATGTGCATCTCCACCGCCGGCCCGTCCGCCTGCGCCAGGTAGTCGGCGGTGCGGAAGGCGTACCACTCGTAATGGGTGGGCACCTGGAAGATGGTGATGCCGCCCGGTGCCAGGCCGCGGAACATCCCGTCGAGGATGTGCAGGATCACCGGCGGCGGGTTGTGCTGCAGCACGATCCGCGAGAACCACAGGTCGTAGTCCTGCTCCGGGTGCAGGTGGTCTGCCGTCACCTGGCGGAAAATGATGTTCTCTATATCGAGCTGGCGACGACGCTCCTCCGCCAGGCGGAGATGCGCCCGCGAGATGTCGAGGCCGACGACCTGCCGGAAGGTGCCGGCGAGAAGCATGCTGAGCCGGCCGACGCCGCAGCCATACTCGACGATACGGGTGAAATCCCCAGGCGCCCGGCCGATCCGCGCCAGGATGCCGAGGATGATCCGCAGGTCGATGCCGGCGGAGGCGTAGAAGGCCTCGCGCGTCTCCGCGATGCGCTCGGGGGCGAACTCATCGCTGCTGACGACGGACCAGTGCGGCGCGGTCTCGCCGATCGCCTCCCACCGGCCGGCGACGAGGTTGAGCAGCCGGGCCAGCGTCGCGGCGTCGGCCTGCGTCTCGACCGGCCGCGGCGCCACGTCGAGCGGCAGGGTCGCCGCGAGGGGCGTCACGGCCTGGGTGGCCGAACGGCCAAGCTGTTCGCTCAATTCCCGGGAGTGGAGGAAGGTGTCGCGCAGGCTGGCCAGGGAAGCATGACCCTGCCGATGCTGCTCGATCACCGCCTCGCTCTCCGGCTCCCGTCCGAGGATGTAGCGGTAGGCCAGCACCACCTGTTCACGGTCCAGCGCCATGATGGCCTTTCCCCAACACCCGTTCAGCCAGGATCGCGGCACGGGGTCAGGGGGCAGCATACCGGCTGCCATGCCATTCCCACGCGGCACTCCATCGCGAAGCCGTTATGCCGCGAGGGGCAAGAATGGGCAAGGCAAAGACAAAAGGCTCCCCGAAGGGAGCCTCCTGCCATCGTCACGACCTGATCGGCTTGTCCTCAGTCGGTGGCGTCGCGGACCTTGTCCTTGGCGCCGCCAACGGCGTTCTGCACCTTGCCCTCGGCCTTGTCGGTCTTGCCCTCGGCCTGCAGGGCGGCATCACCGGTCACCTTGCCGGCGGCGTCCTTCACGGCACCCTTGACCTGCTTGCCGATGCCTTCGATGCGATCCTTATCCATGGCATTTTCTCCTTGGCCGGCCGCGAGGCGCGACGGCTTCGGGGACAGGAACGCGATCAGGGATCGGAAGGTTCCGCCCCCGCTCAGCGGAAGGGAATGGCGTACATCAGCCCGCCCTGGGTCCAGAGGCCGTTGAGGCCGCGGCGCAGCTTCAGCGTGCTGCCCTGGCCGACATTGCGCTCGAACACCTCGCCGTAATTGCCGACCGCGCGGATGGCGCTCAAGGCCCAGCGGTTGTCGAGGCCGAAGCGGCTGCCGAACTCGCCGGCGGTGCCGAGCAGCCGCTGCGCGTTCGGGTTGGCGCCGGCGGCCTGCGCCTCGGCATTGGCCGCGGTGATGCCAAGCTCCTCCGCCTCGATCAGCGCGTAATGCGTCCAGGCGATGATGTTGGACCACTGGTCGTCGCCATTGCGGGTGAAGGGGCCGAGCGGCTCCTTGCTGATCGTCTCCTCCAGCACGCGATAGGCTGCCGGGTCGCGCGCCGCGGTCAGCGCGCCGGCCAGCGCGCTCGCATCCTGGGTCATCGCGTCGCAGCGGCCGGCGTAGAAGGCCTCGTACATGGTGTCGATGCGCTCGAAGACCACGGGGCTGAACTTCATCCCCCGCGCGCGGAACACGTCGTTCAGGTTCAGCTCGTGCGTGGTGCCCTGGGCCACGCAGATGGTCGCGCCGTCCAGCTCCTGCACCTTGCCGACACTGGCGTCGCGCCGCACGGCGAAGCCCTGGCCGTCATAGAAATTCACCGGCCCCTGGTTGAGGCCGAGCGAGGCGTCGCGCAGGAAGGTCTGGGTCGAGTTGCGGAACAGCACGTCGATCTCGCCCGTCTGCAGCGCGGTGAAGCGCGCCTGGGCGGTCAGCGGCACATAGCGCACCTTGGTCGCATCGCCGAGCACGGCGGCCGCCACCGCCCGGCAGTAGTCGACATCGAGGCCGCGGAACTCGCCGCGGCTATCGGGGGCGGAGAAGCCGGCGAAGCCCTGGCTCACGCCGCAATTGAGCACCCCGCGCGCCTTCACCGCCGCCAGCGTCTGTGCCTCGGCGCCCTCCATGCCGGCGAGGGCCAGCGCCCCCGCCAGGATCCAAGCCTTCATCACTGCAATCCCCTTCACAGGCTGGCCAGCGCGGCGTCCACCGCCTCGCCGAACCGGTCCACGATCTCGTCGATCTGCGCGGCCGTCGCGATGTAGGGCGGGGCCAGGATGGCGTGGTCGCCCCGCCGGCCGTCGATCGTGCCGCCCATCGGGTAGCAGGCGAGGCCGCGCTCATAAGCCTGCATCTTCACCCGCTCGTTCAGCTTCAGTGCCGGGTCGAAGACGGATTTGCCCGCCCGGTCCTCGACCAGCTCGATCGCCCAGAACAGGCCGCGGCCGCGGATGTCGCCGACATGGCGGTGGTTGCCGAAGCGCTCGGTGAGGCGCTGCTCGAGCCGCGCGCCCATGGCCTGGACGTTGTCGAGCAGCCTCTCCTCGGCGATGACCTTCTGCACCGCGACGGCGGCGGCGCAGGCCACCGGATGCGCCTGGTAGGTGTGGCCGTGCATGAAGGCGCCGGTGCCGCCGGTCAGCCCCTCGATCACCCGGCCATGCACCAGGATGCCGCCGATCGGCTGGTAGCCGCCGCCGAGCCCCTTGGCGACGATCTGGATGTCCGGCGTCACGCCCTCCTGCTCCCAGGTGTGCAGCGCGCCGCAGCGGCCCATGCCGCTCATCACCTCGTCGAGGATGAGCAGCGCGCCATGCCGGTCGCAGACCGCCTTCATCGCCGGGAAGTAGCCGGGCAACGCCGTGACGCAGCCGAGCGTCGCGCCCACCACCGTCTCGGCCATGAAGGCGATGACGGTGTCGGGGCCGAGGCGCTGGAACTCGGCCTCCAGCTCATCGGCCAGCCGGGCGACGTATTGCTCGTCGCTCTCGCCCTCGGCGCGGTCGCGATAGGCGTAGCAGGGCGAGACATGGCTGAAGGCGGGCGAGAGCAGCGGCTGGTAGGGCGCGCGGCGCATCGCATTGCCGCCGGCCGAGAGGGCGCCGAGCGTGTTGCCGTGATAGCTCTGCCGCCGGGCAATGAAGCGGGTGCGCTCCGGCTGGCCGATCTCGAGGAAATACTGCCGTGCCATCTTGATGGCGGCCTCGTTCCCCTCCGAGCCGGAGGAGCAGAAATAGGCATGGGTCAGCCCGCCCGGCCGGTGGCCGACCATGATGTCGGCCAGCTCCTCCGCGCTCTCGCAGCTGAACAGCGCGGTATGGGCATAGGCGAGCTTGTCGAGCTGCGCCTTGATGGCCTCGATCACCCGCGGGTGGCCATGGCCGAGGCAGGCGACGGCGGCGCCGCCCGAGCCGTCGATGATCGCCCGGCCGGACTGGTCGTAGAGGTAGATCCCCTCGCCCCGCAGGGCGAGCGGCGGGTCGGCATGCAGGCTGCGATGGACGAGGTGGCTCATGGCTGGTCCTCCGGCTCGGGCAGGTAGGCGGACAGGGTGGCGAGGCGCGCCTCGCTTTCGCGCAGCCGAGCCCGCGCCGCCTCGCCGCCGAGGGCGAAGACGGCGGCGGCCAGCGCCTGGGCGAGGGCCAGCGCGGCGGTGAGGCTCGGGAAGAAGGCCGGCGTCGCGGTGGCGAAGACCAGCAGGTGCTCCGCCCCGGCGGCGACCGGCGCGGCGGGGCTGTCGGCCAGCACCACCAGCCGCAGCCCGGCGGCGCGTGCCGCCGCCTGGGTGGTCAGGGCGGCGCGGGAATAGGGGGCGAAGCCGGTCAGCACCAGCGCCTCGCCCCGCTGCATCGCGCCGAGATCGAGGTCGAGCGCGGCATCGCCCACCAGCACAGTCTCCGGCCGGAACAGGCGCAGCTGGTAGTGCAGCAGCGTCGCCACCGCGCGGCAGGACCGGAAGCCGGCGACATGGATGCGCGGCGCCGCATCCAGCATGGCGGCAGCGGCCTGCAGCGCGGCCTCGGGCAGTGTGGCCAGCGCCGCGATATTGGCGGCCTCGGCGGCCTGGATGGCGGCGAGGCCACCGTCCCCGGCGCGGCTGGAATAGGGGGCGGGCCGGCGCTGCTCCTCGATGGCGGCGGCGCGCAGCTCGTCCCAGCCGGCGAAGCCGAGGGCCTGGGCGAGGCGGGTGAAGGTCGCGGGGCTCGCCCCGGCCTCGGCCGCCAGCGCCCGCATGGAGCGCGTCGCGGCATCGAAGGGGCGTTCGCTGACATGGCGGCCCGCCGCGGCGAGCTGCGGCGGCAGGGCCGGCAGGGCGGCGCGGAGGCGGTCGGCGAGCATGAGACAAATGTTTCACGACCCAGCCGGAACCGCAACACCTGTCTCTTAGCCAAGCCGGGCCGAAAGCCGCCCCCGCGCTGCCCCTGGCATGATCCGCGGTCGCCGGACAGCGCGGGTCATGCCAGAGGCGATCGCGCCTTACGGCATGGTGCGTGGCGCGGTGGTCTGAGGCGTCGGCGCCATGCGGCCATTCTGGTCGGGCGTGGCGACGCCATCGCGGGGACGCGGCGGGCCGCCGCAGGCGGCGAGCAGGGCGACCAGCAGCAGCGGGGCGGCGAGGCGGGTGAAGGCCATGGTCTGTCTCCGGGACGGTTGCACCAGGGAGAAACCCCGACCGCCACCGGAGTTGCGCCCAGGCGCCGTGCCAAGCCTCAGGGCGCCGTCAGCACGCCCACCGTCGCGCCCGCCATGCAGCAGGCGATGCTCGCCGCCACCAGGCTACGCAGCCCGAGCCGGACGATCTCCGCGCGTCGCTCCGGGCACATCGCCGCCATGCCGGTCACCATGATCCCGACCGAGGCGAAATTGGTGAAGCCGCAGAGCGCATAGGTGAGGATGACGCGGGAGCGTTCGGTGAGCCCGGCGGCGCCGCTGGCGGCGAGTTGCAGGTAGCTGACGAACTCGTTCACCACCACCTTCACGCCGAGGCTCTGCGCGACCGTCGCGCATTCGCTGGCGGGGATGCCCATGGCGAAGGCGAGTGGCCAGAAGACGAGGCCGGCGATGCCCTCCAGCGTCCAGCCGGTGAGCGGCTGGAGCATGCCGTTCACCAGCGCCACCAGCGCGACGAAGACGATGAGCGAGGCCATGATGCCGAGCAGCAGCTGCAGCCCATCCGCCGTGCCGCGCACCAGCGCATCCATGCTGCTGTCATAGAGGCGCGGCGCGTCGGCCTCCGGTCCGGCGGCTCCCGCCGCCTCTCGCTCCGGGACCATCAGCAGGGCGGCGAGGACGGCGCCGGGGGCGGAGACGAGGCTCGCCGTCAGGAGCTGCCCGGCGGCATCGGGCACCACCGGCGCGATCATCGTCGCATAGACCACCAGCATGTTGCCGCTGATGGTGGCGAGGCCGGCCACCATGCAGGTGAACAGCTCCGCCCTCGTCAGCCGCGCGAGCCAGGGGCGGATCAGCAGCGGCGCCTCCACCATGCCGACGAAGACATTGGCGGCGACCGAGAGGTTGCAGGCGCCCGACAGGCCGAAGAGCCAGCCGAGGCCGCGCGCCAGGCCCCGCACCACCAGCGGCAGGATGCGCCAGTGGTAGAGCAGCGCGGAGAGCGCGCCGACCAGCAGCACCAGCGGCAGGGCCTGGAAGAAGAGGATGAAGCTGCCACCTGGCACCGTCTCGGCATAGGGCAGCGGCGCCCCGCCGAGATAGCCGAAGACGAGGCTGGTGCCCGCCCGCGTCGCCCGCGCCAGCGCATCCACCCCATCGCCGACCAGGGCGAAGCCGGCGCGCAGCGGCGGGATGTGCAGCAGCGCCGCGGCGACCAGCAGCTGGCCGAGCAGCCCCGCCACCACCACCCTTGGCCGCACGCCGCGCCGGCAGCCGCCCAGCACCCAGGCCAGCAGGCCGAGCGCGGGCAGGCCCGCCAGGGCCTGGAGCTGCAGGGTGCTCATTCGGCGGCGCGGGCCGGGCTCGGCGTATCCATCTCCACCGCCTCGATCCGGGCGGCGGCGGCGAGGATCTTCTGCGCGGTGATGGCGATCTGGTCCATATCGGCCTGCGACTCGCTGAAATGGCGCCGGAGGTTGCCGACGCGGCGGTCGAGCCGCCCGGTCTCCTCCGCGAGGCGGGCGACCTCCAGCCGCATGTTCTGTGCCTCGGCCCGCAGCCGCACGTCACGCATCAGCGCCCGCATGGCGCCGAGCACCGCCCAGAGCGTGCCGGGCGAGACGAGATAGACGCCGCGCCGCGCCGCCTCCTGCACCAGCGCGCCGTGCAGCGCGTGCAGGTCGGCATGCAGCGCCTCGGAGGGGAGGAAGATCAGCGCGCCCTCCGCCGTCTCGCCGGGGCGGATGTATTTCGTCGCCACGTCATCGACATGGCGGCGGATGTCGGCGGCCAGCCGCCGCGTGGCCTGGAGCCGCGCCGCCTCGTCGGGCGCCGTCCGCAGCGCCTGCCAGGCCTCGAGCGGGAATTTGCTGTCCACCGCGATGGGGCCGGGCGGGAAGGGCAGGCGGATCAGCGCGTCGCAGCGCGTGCCGTTGGACAGCGGGTGCTGCCAGGCCCAGCCCTCGGCCGGCAGCCTGTCGGCCAGCATGTCGCGCAGCTGCACCTCGCCGAAGGCGCCGCGTGCCTGCTTGTTGCCGAGGATGCCGGCCAGCGTCGTCACCTGCCCGCCCAGCGCCTCGATATTCGCCCGGGCGGCATCGATGACGGCGAGCCGCTCATGGATGCGGCGGGCACTGTCCTGGGTGCGCTCGGCGCTGTCGGCGAGGCTGCGGGCCAGGCGCTCATTCTGCGCCGCCACCGACTGGTCGAGCCGCTGGGAGAGCGCATCCATCCGCTCGGCGAGCAGCGCAACGCCCTCGCCGCCGCCGCCACCGCGCGGGCGGAAGGCCAGCACCAGCAGCCCGCCCGCGAGCGCGGCCGCCACGGGCACCAGCAACGGCAACAGCCAATCCGGCACGCAGGATCCCCCGATTCGCCCCTGGGCGAGTCTCGCACTCCGGGGTGCCCCGAGGAAACGATCTCAGGATGCCGGGTGGAACTCGCCATCCTCGCCGAGCAGCACGAGCTTGCCCGTCGCCACGCCGAAATGCGCGCCATGCAGGATGAGGCGGCCCTCGGCCACCGCCTCCGCCACCCAGGGGAAGGTCATGATGTTGCGGAGCGAGATGCGCACCGCCTCATGCTCGCCCACCTCCTGCCGCTCGGCGGGCTCGCAGCGCAGCACCCGCTCGCGCGCCTCCTTGGCGATGCTGATCCAGCCGGCGACGAAATCCTGCGCCTCCGGCGGCGCGCCGTTCAGCAGCGCCGCGACGCCGCCGCAAAGCGCATGGCCGAGCACCAGGACCCGCTCCACCTTCAGCACCCGGACGGCGAATTCCAGCGCCGCGCTGGTGCCGTGGAAGGCGGCGTCCGGCATGTAGGGCGGGATGAGGTTGGCCACGTTGCGGACGACAAACAGCTCGCCCGGCGCGGCGGAGAAGATCATCTGCGGGTCGACGCGGCTGTCCGAGCAGGCGATGACCATGGTCTTCGGGCTCTGCCCCCGCTCCGCCAGCTCCTCGAAGCGGGCCCGCTCGCGCGGCCAGGTCTCCACGCGGAAACGGCGGTAGCCGTCGATGAGGCGGTCCATGGACATGCTGCTCCGTTACGATGAGGGACCTGCCGGATGTGCTCCGGACAGGCCCGCAATCAAGCCTCTCAGTGCCGGAAGTGCCGCATCCCGGTGAAGACCATGGCGAGGCCGGCCTTGTCGGCTGCCGCGATCACCTCGTTGTCCCGCATCGATCCGCCGGGCTGGATCACCGCCGTGGCGCCCGCTGCCGCCGCCGTCTCCAGCCCGTCGGCGAAGGGGAAGAAGGCGTCCGAGGCAACGACGCTGCCGCGGGCCAGCGGCTCCGGAAGGCTGGCGGCCTTGGCCGCGGCCTCCGACTTCCAGGCGGCGATGCGGCTGCTCTCCACCCGGTTCATCTGCCCGGCGCCGATGCCGACCGTCGCCAGCCCCTTGGCATAGACGATGGCATTCGACTTCACATGCTTGCAGACGCGGAAGGCGAAGAGCAGGTCGGCCAGCTCGGCGGCCGTGGGCGCACGCTGCGTCACCACCTTCAGCCCCGCCTCCGTCACCCGGCCGGCATCGCGGGACTGGGCGAGGAAACCGCCCGAGACGCTCTTGAAGACGCGGCCCGGCGCCGCCGGGTCCGGCACGCCGCCGGTCAGCAGCAGGCGGAGGTTCTTCTTGCGGGCGAAGATGGCGCGGGCTGCCTCGTCCGCATCGGGGGCCACCACCACCTCGGTGAAGATGGCGGTGATCTTCTCCGCCGCCGCGGCGTCCAGCACGCGGTTGGCGGCGACGATGCCGCCGAAGGCCGAGACCGGGTCGCAGAGCAGCGCCCGGTCCCAGGCCGCGGCCAGGCTCCCGTCCACCGCCACGCCGCAGGGATTGGCGTGCTTGACAATGACGATGGCAGGCCGGTCGAATTCGGCGACGCATTCGAAGGCGGCGTCGGTGTCGTTCAGGTTGTTGTAGGACAGCTCCTTGCCCTGGGCCTGCCGCGCGGTGGCGATCCCTGGCCGGTCGCTGCCATCGGTGTAGAAGGCCGCCTGCTGATGCGGGTTCTCGCCGTAGCGGAGGCCCTGGCGCAGCACGCCGGCCATGGCGAGGCGGGGCGGGAATTCCTCGCCGAGCTGGCCGGCGAACCAGCCGGAGATCGCCGCGTCATAGGCCGCCGTCCGGGCATAGGCCGCCGCCGCCAGCCGCCGCCGCGTCGCCAGGCGGGTGCCGCCCTCGGCCTCCAGCTCGGCCTGGACCTCGGCGAGCTGCGCCGGCTCGGTCAGCACCACGACATGGGCATGGTTCTTGGCGGCGCTGCGGATCATCGCCGGGCCACCGATATCGATATTCTCGATGCAGTCCTCGAAGCCCGCGCCGCCGGCGACCGTCGCCTCGAAGGGGTAGAGGTTCACCACGACGAGGTCGATCGGCGCGATGCCGTGCTGCTGCATCTGCGCCCCGTGCTCCGGCAGGTCGCGCCGGCCGAGCAGCCCGCCATGGACCTGCGGCACCAGGGTCTTCACCCGGCCGTCGAGGATCTCGGGGAAGCCGGTATGCTCGGAGACATCCTTCACCGGCACCCCGGCCTCGCGGAGTGCCCGGGCCGTCCCGCCGGTGGAGAGGATCTCCACGCCGCGCCCGGCGAGGAAGCGGCCAAATTCGAGCAGCCCGGTCTTGTCGGAGACGGAGATCAGGGCACGGCGGATGGGGACGAGGTCGGTCATGAAGGGGGCACTCCGCGGTCGGGCGCGGCATAGACCCGCGCCCGCCACGGGGCAACCGCCCCGAGGCCGTTACCGCAGCGGAGGCAGGGTGCTCCGCTGGACGCCACCACCCGCGACAGGCGCCGGGCCACTGCCGAGCGTGCCGGGGCCGGGCTGGTAGCCAGGCGCCGGCTGATAGGCGGGGGCGGGCTGGTAGGCGGGCGGCTGGGCGGCCGCCGCGGTGCCGGTGCCGAAGCGCATCAGCGCCGCCCGCAGCGGGTCGGCCGCCGGGTTGTGGACCTGCATCGCCACCACGATCTCCCGCGGCCCGGTTTCGCGCTGGTAGTAGCTGCGGTTCCATTCGCTGCGGGGCGTGATCATCGAGCCTTCCAGCGTCAGGCCGGCATAGAGACCGCGGGCGCGGGCGAAGGCGACGATATCGGCCCCGACCGCCGCCGTCGTCGCGCCCTCGACCGAGCCGCCATAGGTGGCGAAGGCGAGCGAGGCATCGGCGCCGAGCTTCAGCTGGCTGTCGAGCATGGCGTTGAGCGCCTTGTCGTTCATGATCAGCATCAGGATCTGCAGGTCCTGGATGCCGGCCTGCAGGCCGAAGCTGCCCGAGCCGAGGGAGTAGAAGGCCGGCGAGGACCAGGATCCGGCGGCATCCCGCCCGACCATTACGCAGCCACCGCCCTCGCCGCCGAAGAAGAAGCCGCCGCGGAAGATGCGCGGGCAGATTATGGCGGCGCGGGCCCGGCGCAGCAGGTCGGCGGCCTTCAGCCGGTCATGGCCCTCGCCGAGGATTTCCTGCACCGCGAGCGTGGACCGGTCGACCAGCGTCTGCTCCTCGCCTCCGACGGGGGTACCCGCGCAACCGGCAAGCATTGTGAGAGTGAGGCCCACGATCATCAGACGCCGCATGAAGCTTCCCCACCAAGCCATGGATTTGTCGACGGAAGGTTAGCCGTTCTCCGGCGGGCTGTCCAAACCCCAGCCGGAGAGGCGGCCGCATCCGCGGTTGGGCGGAGCCCGCCCTGTGACAGAATAATACGGAGACACGAACGATTTGTTTACCATTACACAATCACAGGTTGTAGGGTCCGGCCAGGATACCCGGCATTCGGGTGACTCCCAGGCAAGGACCGGATCATGGCCGACTACGCATCGATCATCGGCGGCAACGGGGCGCATCTCGCCTTCGACGACGTGCCGCGCGCGGTGGATGCCTTCTACCAGCTGGACAGCGCCCTCCCGGTCCTCGACCTCTCCTTCCGCAGCGGCAGCAGCTATGTGGACGGGGCCGGCAATGCGAACGACCTGCATGTGATCCTCGGCAAGGGAAGCGACACGGTCTTCACCGGGATGGGCGACGACGTGATCTTCGGCGGCAAGGGCGGCGACCGCATCGATGCTGGCGGGGGCAACAACCTAGTCATCGGCGACCAGGGCCATGACAGCATCGCCGCCGGCAGCGGCTTCGACACGCTGAGCAGCGGCAAGGGTGACGACACCATCGATGGCGGCGCCGGCGCCGACCACCTCGCCGGCGATGATGGCCATGATCTGCTCCTCGGCGGTTCCGGCAATGACACGCTCAACGGCGGCAAGGGAGACGACGATCTCTATGGCGGCAGCGGCGACGATTCGCTGTTCGGCGACAAGGACGACGATCTGCTCTCCGGCGGCGCCGGCCGCGACACGCTGGATGGCGGCAGCGGGAACGACACCCTCTCCGGTGGCGTCGGCGACGACGTGCTGGCCGGGGGCGACGGCTACGACACCTTCTATTTCGAGGATGGCTTCGGCCACGACCAGATCATCGGCTTCAGCACGGATGACCGCATCCTGCTGGCACCCGATATCGACGGCTCCGGTATCATGACGCCGAAGGATCTGGAACCCTATGTCAGCGGCGACCATGCGGTGACGAAGATCACCATCGGCGACAACAGCATCGTCCTGCACGGCATGGACAAGGAGGTCTTCCTCAGCCACCTCAGCCAGTGGGTGAAGGTCCTGTAGGGCGCGGTCGCGCGCCCCGCCCTACTCCCAGTCGGGCGCCAGCCAGGGCTCCTCGTTCACGGCGGAGACGCGCCAGTCTCCGCCATGGCGCTCGAGCCGCGTCACCCCAAGGTTGCGGATGGAGAAGGCCAGGGCCTGGTGCCCGGTCAGACCCAGCGCATGGGCGATGGCGGCACGGATCGAGCCGCCATGCGCCACCACCACAACATCCTCGCCGGCATGCGCCTCGGCCAGCCGGTCGAGCACCGCGCCGACGCGGGTGGCGACGGTGGCGAAGCTCTCGCCATTCGGCGGCTCCTCCTCCGCGGCATGCGGCCAGAAGGGATGGGCCGGGTGGCGCAGCTTCGCCGCCAGCGCCTCATGCGGCAGCCCCTGCCAGTCGCCGAGATGCTGCTCGGCGAGGCCGGGCTCCGTCGCCAGCGGCTGCTCGGGATAGCCGGCGGCGAAGATCGCCGCGGCCGTCGCCCGGGTGCGGGCCAGGTTCGAGGTGACCCAGGCCGCCGGCCGCGGCAGCCGCGCGGCCAGCCAGCGGAACAGCGAGGCATCCTGCTTCAGGGCCAGATCGCAGAGCGGCACGTCCATCGCGCCGTAGAACAGGGTCCGGGCCTTGGGCTCGACCAGGGCGTGGCGGATCAGGTGGAACCGGGTCTCGGGCATGGCGGCCAGCTATTCTCCGATGTTCAGCAGCGCGCCACGCACCCGGGCGGACTGGAATTGCCGCAGGAAGACGAAACCCATCAGTGCCAGCCAGGCGGCATCCAGCGCGAAGGCGGCAAGGAGATGGCCGGTCGCCACCGTCCCGTCGCGCAGCGCCTGCCGCATCCCCTCGAAGACATGCGCCGAGGGCAGTGCGAGCGCCACCGGCTGCAGCCAGCCGGGCAATATGCTCACCGGGTAGAAGACGGCCGAGAAGGGCGTCAGCCCGAAGAGGATCGACCAGGCCAACGCCTCCGCCCCCGCGCCGTAGCGCAGGATCAGCGCGGTGACGCCGAGCGCCACGGCCCAGCCCATCACCAGCAGCGCCGCGAAGAAGCCGACCACCACCGGCCCCATCGTCAGGATACCGAAGGAATACAGCAGCCAGGCCAGCAGCATCGCCGGCAGCACGCCGACCAGGACGCGGATGATGCTCATGCCCATCAGCGCCGCCACCAGCTCGCGCGGGCGGAGCGGGCTGACGAAGACATGGCCGAGGTTGCGCGACCAGATCTCCTCGAGGAAGGAGAGCGAGAAGCCCATCTGGCTCCGGAGCGCCACCTCCCAGAGCAGCACGCCGCCGAGCAGCACCCCGGCCGCCACGCTCGCGGTATTGCCCTGCACACCGGCCAGGTAGGAGGTGACGAAGCCCCAGACCACCATCTGCAGCACCGGCCAGTACATCAGCTCCAGCACCCGCGGCCAGGACCGCCGGTAAAGTGCGAGATGCCGGTAGATGATCCCCCAGACCCGCCGCAGCGCCGCCCGGTTCATGCCGGCACCCGCTGCCGCCCGCGGGCGATGTCGAGGAAGACCTGCTCCAGATCCTCGCGCCCGTATTTGCCCAGCAGCTCGGCCGGGCTGCCGCTGTCGACCACGCGCCCCTGCTTCAGCATCAGCACATGGCCGCAGAGCCGCTCGACCTCCGCCATGTTGTGGCTGGCGAGCAGGATGGAGCAGCCCGTCTCCGCCCGGTAGCGCTCCAGCCAGCTGCGCACCCAATCGCCGGTATCCGGGTCGAGGCTTGCCGTCGGCTCGTCGAGCAGCAGCAATTCGGGCCGATTCACCAGCGACTTGGCGAGCGCCACCCGCGTCTTCTGCCCGGCCGAGAGCTGCCCCGCCGGCCGGTCCAGCAGGTCGGTGAGCTGGAGCTGTGCCGCCAGCTCACCGATCCGGCGCTCGGCCTCCGGCACGTCGTAGAGATGGGCATAGACCCGCAGGTTCTCGGCCACGCTCAGCCGCGAGGGAAGGGCGATATAGGGTGAGGAGAAATTCATCCGCGCGAGCGCCGCGAACCGGTCCCGCGCCATGTCGTGGCCGAGCACGGTGATGCGCCCGCCGCTCGGCACCAGCAGGCCGAGCAGCATGGCGATGGTGGTGGTCTTGCCCGCGCCGTTGCCGCCAAGCAGTCCCCAGGTGGCGCCGCGTGGCATGCGGAAGGAGAGGCTGTCGACCGCCGCCGGCGCATCGGGGGCGTAGCGCTTGCTCAGCGCCTCGGCGAGGATGGCGGGGATTTCCATGGGCTCCGCATATGCGTCAGCCCCGTGGCCGCAGCAACCGCCCTTCGAACAGCGTAATGCCCGCCTCCCATCCCCAGCCGATGGCGGCCGCCCGGTCCGCCCCGGCGAGGACCACCCTTCCACGGTCCTCCGGCAGGGCGGCTGCGAAGCCCGGCAGGGCCGCCGACCAGCGCAGCCGCAGCAGGTCCACCTCCAGCCGGGCCAGGGGCAGGGCCGGCAGCAGGGCCGGGGCGGCGAGGTCGAGTGCCACCCGCCAGCCGCGCAGCCGGCAAAAATCGCGGGCGAAGGCAAAGCCCGCCGGGTCCGCCAGCGCATCCTCGGCGGCGAGGGAGAGGGTCATCCGCGCCCGCCCCTCAGGCCCCAGCGCCGCGTCGAGGCGGAGGAATTCCGGCTCCGCCACCGTCTCCGGCGCGAGGGAGAGGCCGGCCTGGCCAAGCCGCCGGGCATCCTCCGGCCGCGCCAGCTCGGTCAGCAGGCGGCGGTCGGCCAGCCGGCGCAGGCGGCGGGACAGGGCCGGGGCAAGGGCCGGGTCGGCCCCGGGCAGCAGGGCGGCGCAGAGTTCGGGCCAGGCGAGTTCCCATTCCTCCCATGCGATGTCCGGGCCACCGCCATCGGGCGAGAGCCGGCAGACCGGGCGGCGGACCAGGAAGCGCGCCAGGCCGGCATGGCCGAGCCCGCGCTCCATCGCCGCCAGATCGGCGGCCGAGACGGGATGCCTGTCCGCCTCCGGCGCCGGCCGCCGGCGGGGCGGGGCGCTGCCGGGGGTGAGGCTATCCTCCACCGCGGCGAGCAGGGCGGCTGCTTCCTCCGGCAGGCGCCGCCGGGTGAAGGGCGGCGCCTCCTCGGCGGCGAAGAGGATGGCGAGCTCCCCCTCCGCCTCGCGCAGGTGGCGGCCCTCCGGCGGGGCAACGGCGACGATGTCGCCATTCGGCAGCTCGAAGACGCGGGCGCGGGTTGGGCGCAGTAGGGGAGCGAGGGCATCCCGTACCAGGCGCTGGTGGTGGCCGCGGCGGAGGCCGGCCTCGAGCGCCGTCAGGCGGAGATGCAGCACATCCCGCACCGTGCCGGCGGCCACCGCCTCGCGTAGGAAATGGGCGAGGGCCAGGGCATCGGCGCCGCGCGGGCCGGCGAAGGGGCGCAGCGGGGCAGGCTGAGGGCTCATGCCGCCTCCGCCGCCGGGCCGGTGGCGAAGGCGCCGAGCCGCGCCGCCAGCGCAAGCGCGGCCGGGCCGTCGCAGCCGGTCAGGACGAGCCGTTCCGGTGGCAGGCCGCGCAGCGCCGCCAGCCCGGCGCGATCCTCGAGCGCCGGGGACCAGCGGAGCAGCAGCAGGTCGGCCGGCAGCCCGCCAGCCGTTAGCAGGGCAAGCGCCGCGGCATCCAGCCCCTCCAGCGCCAGATCCCAGCCTCGCGCCGCCAGGGCCTCGCGCCAGGCCGGCAGCGCCGGATCGGCCGCGGCCGCGAGGGGCAGGACGCCGATAAGGCCGGGCAGCGCGGTGGGCGGCGGCAGGACACCCCGCGGCAGGGGCAACAGCCGCCGGCCGGGCAGGTCCCGGGCCCAGAGGGCGAGGCCGGGCAGCAGCCGCGCCGCCAGCCGGTCCGCCGCATGGGCCATCAGATCCGGATCGGCCGCCAGCGGGCCGAGCATCGTAGCAAGGGCTGGCCGGGAGAGCCGCAGCCGGCGCCCCCGCCCGGGCACCGCCGCACCGGGGCGGATCAGGTGGCGGTGCCGGAGGACGCGGTCGGCGGGCAGCGCATCCAGCCGCGCCTCGAGCCCGGCAAGCCCCTCGGCCGGGGCCAGAATTGTGGGCTCCGGCCCGGCGAGCTGGGCCGTCGCCGCCCAGGCGAGCAGCGCCTTGGCATCCTGCGGCAAGGTCCAGAGCGTCGCCGGCTGCATGTCCGGCCCGGCGAGGGTGGCGAGTGCCGCCGCGGCGCGGCGCGCGGCACCCGGCATGGCGCCGAGCAACAGCATCTCCCCCGACGTGGTGTCGAACACCGCCCCGCCCCCGGTTTCCGCGGCGTCCTGCAGCAGGGCGCGCGCCAGGCGGCGGCGGGGGGGCGGGCCGGCGAGTCGGCCGGCCGGGCGCAGCCGCAGCGCCACCCGCCCCTCGGCGCCCGGCAGGGCTTGGCGGAGCAGGGGCATCAGCCCGGCCGCCGGCGGGCTGGCCGATGATGGGGCGGGAAAGCCGGCAGGGCGGGGTCCGGTCACGATCATGCGCTGTCCTGGCGCGGTGCGGTGCGGCGCGTCATCCTCTAAACTCGCGCCGGATGGTGAACGATGCCCTAAGCGCCGCCTCGAAATCGGCGCGCCCCGCATTCCCCTGGCCCGGCCAATTGGCCCCCGGCGCCCTGCCGCCGGGCTGGCGCATCTATGCGGTGGGCGACATTCATGGCTGTGCCGACCGGCTCGCCACCCTGCATGCCATGATTGCCGAGGATGCGGCGGCGCGGCCGGTCAGCCGCGTCACGCTCGTCCATCTCGGCGACTATGTGGATCGCGGCCCGGACAGCGCTGCGGTGCTGCGGCGCCTGCTCGACCCGGAGCCCCTGCTCGGCCCCGCCTTCGCCGAGGTCGAAGTGGTCAACCTGCTGGGCAACCACGAAGTGATGATGCTGGATGCCTGCGACCCGGACGCCCATCCCGGCGCCCTGCCCTTCTGGCTGGAGAATGGCGGCGCGGCGACGCTCGCCAGCTATGGCGCCGACCCGGACGGCCCCGATGCCTGCGCCGCCGTGCCGCCGGAGGATCTCGACCTGCTGCGCCATTGCCCGCTGCAATATGCCGCCGGCGACTACCTTTTCGTCCATGCCGGGGTGCGGCCTGGCATCCCGACCGAGCGGCAGGACCCATTCGACCTGGTCTGGATCCGCGAGCCCTTCCTGTCCTTCGACGGGGACCTGCCTCAGGTGGTGGTGCATGGCCATACGCCGGCCGAGGTGCCCGTGGTGCGGCCGCACCGCATCGGCGTCGATACCGGCGCCTGCTTCGGCGGAACATTGAGCTGCGTGGTGCTGGAGGGGCAGCGCCTGCGCTTTCTCTCGGCATGATGGCTGGTTCGAGGGTCCCCGGGGCCCCATTGCCGGTCTGTGACAATTATCGGCGTCTCTCGCCTTGCGTGTGAACCCTGGCATGGGCTACCGCAGTGCGATGCACGGCCCCGCGCCCGAACCCCGCCCAGCCCTATCCGGTGCCATACCGGCCGATCTGCTGGAGGCGGTGCGCCAGTTGAAGCGCGGCACCGTCCTCGTTGTCGGGGACGCGATGCTGGACCGCTACGTCTATGGCCGCGTCGAACGCATCAGCCCGGAAGCGCCGGTGCCTGTCCTGGCGGTGGAGCGCGAGGTGGCGCTCCCCGGTGGCGCCGGCAATGTCGTGCGCAACCTGACGGCGCTGGGCGCCGCCGTCGCCTTTGTCTCGATCGTCGGCGACGACCAGGCGGGCAGCGACCTCACCGGGCTGATCGGTGGCCAGCCCGGCGTCGAGCCCTGGCTTCTGGTACAGGGCGGCCGGGCCACCACGGTGAAGACGCGCTTCGTCTCCAGCGGCCAGCAGCTGCTGCGCACCGACCATGAGCAGGCCGCCCCGATCCATCATCGCCTCGCGGACCGGCTGGTGCGCATCGCCGCCGATGCGGTGGCCGCGACCACGGTCATGGTCCTGTCGGACTACCGGAAGGGCGTGCTGGCCGGGAATACCGCCGCCCGGCTGATCGCGGCTGCCCGCACCGCCGGCCGCAAGGTAGTGGTCGATCCGCGCGGCGGCGACCCCAGCCGCTTCGCCGGCGCCGACCTCATCATCCCCGATTGCGCCGAACTCAGCGACGCCACCGGCCTGCCGACCGGGACGGAGGCGGAGATCGCCACCGCCGCGCAGGCGCTGAAATCCACGCATGGCTTCGGTGCCGTGCTCGTCATCCGCGGCCCGGCCGGGTTGATGCTGGTGGATGGGGAGGAGCGGCCCCGCCACCTGCCTGCCGATGTGGCGGAGCTGGTCGACCCGGCGGGGGCCGGGGATGCGGTGATCTCAGTCACGGCAGCCGGCCTCGCCGTCGGCCTGCCCTTGCCGATGGTGGCGAGGCTCGCGGCGCTGGCGGCGGGCATCGCCATGGGCAAGTCCGGCATCGGCGTGGTGCGCGAGGATGAGTTCCTCGAAGTGCTGACCCCGGGCCGGCTCGCCGCCCGCAAGCTCGTCACCCGCGGACAGGCGGCGGAGCGGGTCGAGGTCTGGCGCCGCGCCGGGCACCGCGTCGGCTTCCTGGCCGCCCGCACGGCCGCGGCCGAGCCGCATCTGCTCGACCAGGCGCATGACTGGTGCGACCGGCTGGTGGTCGGCGTCGGCGACGGGGATCCGGCGGCGGAGGCGCTGGCGGAACTCACCGCGGTCGATCTCGTCATCCGGTATGGCAGCGAGACGGCGGTCGACCTGATCCGCATGCTGCGGCCCGATGTGCTGGTGCAGGACCCGGGGCGCGCGCCGGAGACATTGGCCGGTGGCGACATCATGCAGGAATGGGGCGGCACCGTGCGCCGCGCGGTCCCCGAGCCGGAGCGCGGACTCTAGAGCCGCCGCCTTCGCCGCATGGTTGCCGGCGCCGCTGGCCCCGGCTACAGCCAAGGGGCGACAGGGTGCAGGGGAAGTCCATGCAAGCAACGTTCCGCGGTTTGGCAATTCTGGCTGCATGCCTCGCGCCGATACTCGCCAAGGCGCAGCCTGCCTCTCGTGCACCGGCACCGGCGCCTACGGCACCGACCGTGGCCACGCCGGCACCGAATGCCCCGGCCGATAGCCCGGACCGCACCATGGCCGTCTTCGCCGACTGGATCGTGCGCTGCGAGACGCGCGCCGCGGCCGGCACGGCACCCGCCGCCCGCCAGTGCGAGATGGCCCAGACGACCCAGGACCAGCGGCAGCAACCCGTCGCGGTCGTCGCCCTCGGGCGTACCGGGAAGGGCGAGCCGCTGCGCATCGTGGCGCAGGTGCCGGTGAACCTGCAGATCGGCCCGCCGGCCCGGCTGGTGCTCGATATCCCGAACCGCCCGGCCGAGCCGCCGCTGGCGCTCGCCTTCCGCAATTGCGTGCCGCGCGGCTGCTTTGCCGAGCTGGAGATGCGCGACGAGGCGGTGCTGCGCCGCCTGCGCAGCCGCCCGGCCGAGGCGGCCGCCCGGATGGAATGGAAGGATGCGGCGGGCGGGGATGCCAGCATCCCCGTCTCCTTCCGCGGCTTCGCCGCCGCCTTCGAGGCGCTGGCGAAGGAGAGCGAATAGGGCTGATCCCGGCCGGGTGGGCGCACCCGGCCGGGCCCGGCCTCACCCGTCGGCGCGGATGTTGTTGGCGCGCACGACCTCGCCCCAGCGGGCATGGTCGCGGCGCATCGTCTCGCCCAGCGATTCGGCCGTGCCGCCGCCCGGCTCGTCGCCCTGGCTGGTGATGCGCTCGCGCACCGAGGCATCCTGCACCGCCGTGTTCAGCGCCGTGTTCAGCCGCGCGACGATCTCCGGCGGCAGGCCGGGCGGGCCGAACAGGCCGATCCAGGCGGTGAAGGTGTAGTCCGGCAGGCCCTGCTCGGCCGAGGTCGGCAGGTCCGGGAAGGCCGGGATCCGCTGCGTGCCGGTGGACAGCATGCCGCGGATCTGCCCGGCCCGCAGGAAGGGCGCGACCACCGAGGCGGCGTCGCACATGATGCTGAAGCGCCCGGCGATGAAGTCCTGCATCGCCGGCCCGCTGCCGCGATAGGGGACGTGCTCCATCGGCGGGTTGCCGATGCGGTTCTTCAGCATCTCCATCGCCACATGGGAGAGGCTGCCGGCGCTGGCCGAGCCGTAGTCCACGCCATTCGGCTGGGTCCGCGCCCAGGCGGCGAATTCCTGCGGCGTCTTCGCCGGCACGGAGGGGTGCACGCAGAGGACGAGCGAGGATTGCAGCATCAGCCCGACCGGCGTCAGCCGCAGCGGGTCGATCGTCATCCCCTGGAAAGTGTGCGGGTTGATGGTCAGCGGGTTGGCGTTGCCGGCCAGCAGCGTGTAGCCGTCCGGCCGCGACCGCAGCACCGCATCGGTGCCGAGATTGCCGCCGGCGCCGCCGCGGTTGTCGATCACCACGCTCTGTCCGAGCGCGGCGGAGAGGCCGGGCTGGAGGATGCGCGCGGCGAAGTCGGTCTGCCCGCCCGGCGGGAAGCCGACCACCACGGTGATCGGCCGGTTCGGATAGCCGCCCTGCGCGATGGCCGGGGTGGCGAGGCCGAGCCCCAGCATCCCCGTCAACGCGCCGCGGCGCGAAGGGCCTTGCCCAATGGTCGTCATCGAGGCGCCTTTTCAGTCATGTTGGTGGCGGCGCTTGTACAGGGCGGCGCGATCTATTCCAGTACCGCGATGCGCTTCCGCTCGATCAACTCGAAGTCGATCGCGGCGCCGAGGCCCGGGCCCTCCGGGGCATGCACCAGCCCGTCCGGCCCCACCGTGATGTCCTCGGCCAGGCCGTATTTGTGCGCCCCGTCCGGCAGCAGCACCTCGAAGTAGCTGGTGTTGCGGATGGCGCAGCAGACATGCAGGTTCGCCACGTTGTTGAGGCTGTTGCCGCCGTGATGCACCTCGTAGTTCATGCGGAAGGCCTCGGCGAGGTGGGCGGTCTTCATCAGGGTGGTGATGCCGCCCTTCACCGCGACGTCGCCGCGCAGGTAGTCCGTTGCCTGCAGCATGATCCAGGGCGCGTAGCTCTCGAGCCCGGCCGCCGGGTATTCCGTGGCGACGATCGGGATGTCGAGCTTCTGCCGCAGCTTGACGTAGCTGGTGATGTCCTGGTCGTGCAGCGGGTCCTCGTACCAGAGGAAGCCGAGCTCCTCGATGGCGCGCCCGACGCGCATCGCCGCCGGGAAGTCGTAGCTCCAGGTGCTGTCGAGCATCAGCGTGTAGTCCTCGCCGACCGCCCGGCGCACCGCCTCGCAGACCTTGATGTCGGTCCGCCATTGCTGCGGCGGGTGGATCTTGTAGGCGGCCCAGCCGGTGTCGCGGAAGCGCACCGCCTCCTCCGCATAGGCCGCGGCGTCGGGCAGGATGGCGGAACTCGCATAGGCCGGGATGCTGTGCCGCGTCGTCCCGAGCAGCCGGTGGATGGGCATGCCCGCCGCCTGGCCGGCGATGTCCCATAGCGCCACGTCCACCGCGCCGATCGAGCGTACCGAGACGAGGCGGGACCAGGGCCAGAGGGCGGCGTTGAGCCTCTCGCGGTCGAGCGGGTCCTGGCCCATCAGCAGCGGCTTCAGGTAGCGGACAAGGCCCGGCCCGTCATTCGCCGCGGTATGCGTCGCGGAGCCGAGGAAGGCATGGCCGGTGATGCCGGTATCCGTGCGGATCCGCAGCAGGCCGAGGGCGGAGCTGCCCGACTCCAGCCGGCTGGAGGCGTGGTACTTGGTCGGCGGGATGCCCTCCCAGGCGAAGAGCGTCAGCGAGACGTGGTCGATCTTCATCGGCGTTTCCTTCCCGGTGGGGAAGGTTAGAGCATGATCGCCGCAGGCTGGAACGGCCGGAGGCGTGAATCATGCGACGCAACAACAGGCTGGGGCGTGATCCGCGATCCGGAGATTGCGGATCACGCCCCAGGCAAGCGGCGGCGGATTTGTCATCTGCGCCCCGCCGGACGAGCATGGCCGCAACGATGGAGGAAACCGACCATGCCGATCGCCCGCCGTGCCGCGCTCGCCCTGCCGCTCGCTGCCCTGGGGAGGCCGGCCGCGGCCCAGCCCTGGCCGCCCCGCCCGCCGCGCCTCGTGGTGCCCTATGCGCCGGGTGGGCTGACCGACATCCTGGCCCGCGCCCTCGCCGCCGGCCTCGGGGCGCAGCTCGGCCAGCAGGTTGTGGTGGAGAACCGGCCGGGGGCGAATACCATCATCGGCGCCGGGGCGGTGGCCCAGGCGGCGCCCGACGGGCTCACCCTGCTGATGGCCAGCGGCGCCAGCACCGTGCTGAACCCGCTGCTCTACCGCCAGCTGCCCTATGACGCGGCGCGGGACCTCCTCGTGGTCGGCATCGTGGTGGAGACGCCGCTGGTGATGGTGGTGCCGCCGGGCCTGCCGGTGCGGAGCGTCGCCGAATTCGTCGCCCATGCGAAGGCGCGGCCGGATGGGGTGAACTACGCCTCGGTCGGCCTCGGCAACCCCATCCAGCTCGCCGCCGAGCTCTTCGCCATGGGGGCCGGGGTGCCGCTCACCAATGTGGTTTATCCCGGCAGCGCCCCGGCGCTGCTGGCGCTGACCGCGGGCGAGGTGCAGGTGATGTTCGACGTCATCGGCACCTCCCTGCCGCAGATCCGCGAAGGGCGGCTGCGCGCCCTGGCGGTGACGACGCGCGAGCGCCTGGCCGTGCTACCGGATGTGCCGACCATCGCCGAGAGCGGCCTGCCGGGCTATCAGGCCACCACCTGGTTCGGCATCGCCGTGCCGCGGGCGGTGCCGGAGCCGGTGCTCGCCCGCCTGCGCACCGCCCTCGCCGCGGTGCAGCAGGAGCCGGAATTCGTCCGCCGCTTCGCCGATCTCGGCCTCGCCGTGCAGCCGCCACTGGAGGCGGCCGCCATCGAGGCCTATCTGGCGGAGGAGCGCGAGCGCTGGGGCGGCGTCATCCGCGCCAAGGGGATCTCGCTCGGCGCCGCCCCCTGACGCCCAGGCCCATGATCCCTTGGCTCAGTCGAGCTGGATGTTCGCCTTGCGGATCACCTCGCCCCAACGGGCGATCTCCTGGTTGATGTGGGCGGCGAATTGCTCCGGCGTGTCGCCCACCGGCTGGGCGCCCTGCTCCTCGATCTTCGCCCGCACCGCCGGGTCCCGCACGATCGCCTGCAGCTCCTGAGACAGGCGCTGCACGATCTCCGGCGGCATGCGGGCGGGGGCCTGGATGCCGAACCAGGCGGTGGCGTCGAGGCCCGGATAGCCGGCCTCATGCGTCGTCGGCACATCGGGCACCGCCGGGCTGCGCTCGGCCGTCGTCACCGCCAGGGCGCGGACGCGGTTGTCGCGGATATGGCCGAGCGAGGAGGGCAGGTTGTCCACCGCCATGTCCACCCGGCCGGCGATCACCTCGGTCAGCATCGGGCCCGAGCCGCGGAAGGGGACATGCACCAGGTTGATGCCGGCCACCTGCTTCCACAGCTCGCCGGTGAGGTGCAGGCTGGTGCCGTTGCCTGAGCTGGCGATGGTCAGCCCGTCCCGCCGCTGCTTGGCCAGGGCCACCGCCTCCTGCAGGGTCTTCACCGGCAGTTGCGGGGCGGCGATGATCACGTTCGGCACCGCCGCGATGTTGGAGACGGCGGCGAGGTCCTCCGGCTTGTAGGGCATGGTGTTGCGATACAGGCCGTAATTGATGGCCGCCGTCCCGATCGTCGTCATCAGCAACGTGTGGTTGTCGGTGGACCTGGCCACCGCCTCGGCACCGATATTGCCGCCGGCGCCGGGGCGGTTCTCGACGACGACGGACTGGCCGAGTCGCGCGGTCAGCGGCTCCACCAGGAGGCGCGCGACGATGTCGGTGGTGCCGGCGGCGCTGAAGGGGACGATGATCCGCACCGGCCGGTTGGGCCAGCCGGCCTGCGCCAGGGCCGGACGGCCGGGCAGGATGGTGAGGGCGGCGGTGCCGAGGCTGGCACTGAGCGCGGCGCGACGTGTGATGGCAGGCATGGTCTTCCCCATTTGGCTCAGGCGGGCTCGTGATCCCGCGTCTCGTCCCGTGCGGCTCGGCAAGCCCGAACGCGCATGGCCGCCCTTGTATCCAGCCATTCGTTCCTGGTCGAACCGGCCAGGCCCCCGCGCCCGGGATCGTGCGCGGCCGCCGTTCGAAACAATGCGGCTTGGCCTGCACCCCGCATCGCGCTTGGATGGCGCCCAAGGAAATCGGGAGAGAGACGCATGGCCGCATCGGTCCCCATCGCGGGCAACCGCTTCGCCATCATCGGCGGCGCGAGCCTGGTCGGCTCCGCCACCGCCGGTGAGCTTTTGGACCATGGCGCGGCGGAGGTCGTGCTGTTCGACAATTTCGCCTTTGGCTCGGATGCCGCCATCGCCCATCTGAAGGACCATCCGCGCCTCCGCCTGGTGCGCGGCGACGTGATGCGGATGGCCGACCTGCTGCGCGCCACCGAGGGCCTGGCCGGCGTGCTGCAGCTGGCTGCCTACATGACCCTGTCGATGGACCGCGACCCCTGGAGCGGGCTCGACGTCAATATCCGCGGGGTGCAGAACGTGCTGGAGGCCTGCCGCGCCAATGGCGTGCGGAAGCTCGTCTTCGCCTCCTCCAACGCCACCTACGGCTACGGCCCCGGCGTCGCCGGCGAGCTGGTGGAGGACACGCCCTTTCATTCCGCCGGCGCCCCGCCGGCGGCCATCCTCTACGGCGCCAGCAAGATCATCGGCGAGCAGCTCTGCCGCGACGCCTACCGCAAATGGGGCCAGGACTATGTCGTGCTGCGCTACAGCACGGTCTATGGCGAGCGCCAGCACTACCGCGCCGCCAATGCCCTCTACATCATCGAGACCATCGACCGGCTGCGGCGTGGCGAGGCGCCGCAGGTCTTCGGCGACGGCTCGGAGACCAAGCATTTCGTCTATGTCGGCGACCTGGCGCGGGCCAACCGCATGGCCTTCGAGAGCGGGGCGACGGATGTGGCGGTCAACACCTCCGGCCCCGCCCCGACCACGACGCTCGAGCTGGTGCAGCTGGTGACCGAGCTGCTCGGCGGCGGGAAGGCGCCGGAGTTCATCGGCGCCGAGCCGGGCAAGGTCCGCCTCACCTCGGGCGGCGCCTTCCGCATCGCCCATGAGGCGGCGAAGGCGGCCATCGGCTGGGCGCCGGAGGTGGACATGCGCGAGGGCCTTCGTCGCCTCATCGCCTGGCGCGATGGAAACGAGGGGCGCAACAGCAACGAGGAGCGCGGCGCATGAGCCTTACCCGGCGTACCCTGCTGGGGGCGGGCCTCGCCACCCCCGCCCTCGCCCCCTCCCTCGCCCAGACCGCTCGCTACCCGGAGCGGCCGATCGAGATCATCGTCGGCTTCACCGCCGGCGGCGGCACGGATCTCGATGCCCGGAGCTATGGCCGCGCGCTGGAGCAGCGACTCGGCGGCACCGTCGTCATCACCAACCGGCCCGGGGCGGGGGGCGAGCTGGCGCTCGGCGCCGTGGCCCGCGCCAAGCCGGACGGCCATACCCTCGGCACCACCAACTATCCCGGCCTGCTCACCATCCCGATCGAGCGGCAGGCGCAGTTCAAGCTCGACGACTTCGCCCCCATCGCCAACCTGGTGACGGACCCGAGCGCCATCACCGCCCATGCCGACGGCCCCTACCGCACCCTCGCCGATGTCATCGCCCGGGCGAAGGCGGAGCCGGAGCGCATCACCTACGCCTCGCCGGGAATCGGGACGGACGACCACCTGCAGCTCGTCCTGCTGCAGGTGGCGGCCGGCATCCGGCTGAACCACGTGGCCTTCCAGGGCGACCCGCAGCTGCGCACCGCCGTCCTCGGCAAGCAGGTCGACCTGATGGGGCTCAACCTCGGCGCCGTTACCGCCGCGCCGCAGGGCTTCCGCATCCTCGCCCAGGCCGCGGCCCGGCGCAGCCGCTTCGGCCCCGAGGTGCCGACGCTGACGGAACTCGGCTTCCCGATCACCATGGCCTCGGAGCGCGGCATCGTGGCGCCCGCCGGCACGCCGCCTGCCATCCTCGCCCGGCTGCGCGAGGCGACGGCCGACATCGCCCGCGACCCGGATTTCATCCGCGCCCTGGAGGACCGCTTCACCGAGCCCGCCTATGAGCCCGGTCTCGCCTGGTTCGACCGGCTGCGCCGGCAGGAGGCGGACTACCGCGGCCTCTGGCAGCGCACCCCCTGGGTGCAGCGGGGGTAGTGCAGCGGGGGGGGTAGGCGGTCAGCGGGCGGACCAGACCCCCCGCCGCACCGAGGCCGCGGTGATCAGCCCATAGGCGCTGATCCCGAGCGCCACGGCGACGAACTGGCCCTGCAACCCGAAGCCCAGGATGTCCGAGAGCAACCAGCCGCCGCCCACCGCCAGGACGACGCGGGTCACCGCCGCCAGCACCGGGCCGGCCATCCGCCCCGCGCCCATGCTGGCGAAGTAGAGCGCCATGCCGACGCCGAAGCCCGGCAGCGCGAAGCCGATGACCGACAGCGCCTGGGTGGCGATGGCGACCACCTCCGGGTCCCGGCTGAAGGAGGCGGCGGTGAAGCCCGGCGCCACCGAGACGAAGACGCCGACCACCAGCGTGACGGCCAGCGCCATCAGCGCCCCGGCCCAGGCGGTGCGCCGTGCCGTCCCCCAGTCGCCCGCGCCGACCGAGCGGCCGACCAGCGCCGTCAGCGCCGAGCCGACGCCGAAGGACAGCGGCACCATGAGGAATTCGATCCGCGCCGAGACGCCATAGGCCGCGACCGCCACCGGCCCGTAGGCGGCGATGCGCGCGGTCACCAGGATGGTGGCGAGGTTGGCGATCGTCGCCATGGCGCAGGCGACGAGGCCGACCGAGAGGATGCGCCAGAACAGCGCCGCCTGCAGCCGGACGCGCAGATCGGGCGTGAAGCCCGCGCCGCCGCGCAGCACCACCACCGCCATGCCGATGCTGGCCGCCGCCATGCTGATGGCGAAGGCGATGCCGATGCCCGCGAGGCCGAGGCCCGCCGGCTCCATCAGTACCCAGGCCAGCGGCGGGTAGGCGATCCAGCCGAGCAGCAGCACGCGCGAGGCCAGCGCATGCCGCCCCCCGCCGCGCAGCACGGAGGCGAGGGTGTTGGCCATCCAGGCCGGGACGGCGCCGGCGCCGAACAGCCAGGCGCAATAGGACGCCGCGGCCGCCGCAGCCTCCGCCCCGCCGATCAGGCCGAGGATGGCGTGGGAGAAGCCGGCCAGCACCAGGGCGAAGAGCAGGCCGAAGCCGAGCGCGATGACCAGCGCATGCACGACCAGCGTCGAGGCCTCCTCGCGCCGGCCGGCGCCGAGCGCGCGGGCGATGGCGGAGACCACGCCGCCGCCCATCGCCCCGGTCGACATCTGCTGCATCAGCAGGGCGAAGGGCAGCACCACCGCCCAGCCGGCCAGCGCCGCGGTACCCTGGCGGGAGGCAAGCCAGGGCTCCGCCAGCTGCGCCGCCGATTGCAGCGCGGCGATTGCCGTGGTCGGCGCCGCCAGCGCCCAGACACGGCGGAGCAGGATGCCGAGTGGGGCCGGCGAAGGGGGTGCCGCAGCGGCCAAGGGGGTGGCGGCGAGGGCCGTGGTGCCATCAGCCATGCTCGGCCTCCTCCAGGCGGGCGCGGAGGCTGCGGCCGGCGCCCGGCCCGGCCAGAACGCGGATATCCTCGAGCCGCAGCGGCACACCGCTGGAGGACAGCAGCGGCGGGCTGCGCACCGGCTGGCCCGTGGCCCGCTCTTCCAGCACCACCGGGGAGCCTTCTGGCCCGACCATCCAGCGATCCGCCCAGGCCTTGAGGGCGAGGAAGACGGGGAAGACGTCCCGCCCCTTCTCGGTCAGACGGTACTCATGCCGCGCGCCGCCGGCCGGGACCCGCTCGATCAGCCCATGGCCGGCGAGGTCACGCAGCCGGGCCGAGAGGATGTTGGGCGCGATGCCGAGGTTGCGCTCGAACTCGTCGAACCGCGTGGTGCCGTAGAAGCATTCGCGCAGCACCAGCATGGACCAGCGCTCGCCGAGCACGGCCATGGCGCGCGCGATCGGGCAGCGCATCTGGGTGAAATCGGTGCGGCCCATGGCGGGGATTCCCTATGACTTGCATCATGCAAGCATTCCGGCTTGCATGATGCAAGCAGCTTCCCGGCAACGGCCTTCGCTCAGCGCAGCGCATCGCCTGTCACATACCCTCACCTCAGCCCCGGGCGATGGCGGAGAGGCCCAGCATGGCCGCGTCGTGCCGCATGACCAGCCAAGCCGGCACGGGCTCCAGCCAGGTGCGGAACCGGCCCTTCTCCTCGAACCGGGCGCGGAAGCGGGAGGCGGCGAGGTAGTCCGGGAAGCGCGGGCAGATGCCGCCCGCGATATAGACCCCGCCCTGCGCGCCATAGAGCAGCGCCAGGTCACCCGCCAGGCTGCCGAGCATGGCGCAGAAGACGTCCAGCACCTCCGCCGCCCGCGGGTCGCTGCCCGCCAGCGCCCGGGTGGTGATCTCCGGGGCCTCGAGCGGCTCCACCGTGATGCCATCGATGGCTGCCAGCCCGGCATGGAGGTTCTCGATCCCCTGGCCGGACAGCAGCCGCTCGGCCGAGACATGGCCATGCCGCGCGCGGAGCCAGGCGACCACCGCCGCCTCCCGCTCGTCATGCGTGGCGATGCTGGCATGGCCGCCTTCCGTCACCAGCGCCCGGCCAGGAGCCGAACCCTGCGGCAGGAAGGCGCCAATGCCGAGGCCGGTGCCGGGGCCGACCACGGCGAGCGGCGCGCCGGCCTGCGCCGGGCCGCCGCCGAGCGGGTGCAGGTCCGGCCCGGACAGATACGGCAGGGCCCAGGATTGGGCGGCGAAGTCGTTCACCACCTGTATGCGCGGGATGCCGAGTCGCGGCCCGAGGGCCGCCCCATCCACCACCCAGCCCCGGTTGGTCAGCCGCACGCTGTTGTTCGAGACCGGGCCGGCGACGGCGAGTACCGCCGCCTGGGGTCGGGGGACGTCATCGAGGAAGGCGGCGATCGCCTCGGCGATGCCGGGGAAATCGTCGAGCGCGAGGCTGGTCGCGGGGCCGGGCTCGTGGCCGTCCAGCAGGGCGAAGCGGGCATTGGTGCCGCCAATATCGGCGAGGAGCGTCGTCATCCCGGCATAGTGGAATGGCTTCGCCCTTCCAGGCCACCCTGCCGGGCATCGGCGAGGGCTTGCGAACCATCAGTTGATTGCGCGGCCAGGCGGCGGCGAGGTGGGCGGGGCGGCGCCGGCGGGGGCAGCGGCAACGCCTCGCAGGTGAAGCAGAGGCCCCAGCGTTCCGCCAGCGTCCGTGGATCGGGGCGCTGGGGCAGGCTGGCCCAGGCGGCGGCGATCAGCAACGCCACCACCAGCGGCTCGAAGGCCGAGCCGGTGCGGCAGAGCGGCAGGGCCCAGGTGCCCCGCAGGGGCCAGGCAAGGCGCAGCCCGCCAGGCGTCAGCAGGTCGGCGCCCAGATGGCTGAGATAGCCGATGATGATCGGTGCTGCCCAGGCGACCGGCACCGCCTGGTGGCGCAGCAGCAGCCAGCAGCCGACCACCGCCAGCAGCGAATGCGTGACACCCCGATGCCCTAGCAGCGCGGCGAGGATGTCGGATACCGGGCGCACCCGTCGGCCAACCCAGGATTTGGGGTGGTCGATATCCGGCAGCAGCCCGCCCAACGCGGCCAGCGCCATCGCCCCCGGCGCCAGCGGCGGCTGGCCGAGATGCGGCGCCGCAGCCATCCAGGCCGCCATGCCGAGCGCAATATGGGAGCCCGCCATCATGGCGTGCGAGGTCCTTACCGGAAGTGCTTGGAACGAAGCATGAAGAATTCTGTCTAAACGCTGATAAGTCCAGTCTTTTCCCGCCAAACCTCCTTGTGATGACGCCGCAACTTTTGCGGCTGCGGATGCTGCAGGGCACATCGCTGCCCCGTCCGGCCAATCTGGCCGGATCGGGAACACGCATGGGAAGGGTGACGCGCTACCTGCTTCTGCGCCCGACTCGCGGCTACAACTCGGCCAGGACCTGAAGGAAGCGTTCCGCTGCCAGCTCCGGCGGCCAGGGCCGCCAGGGCTCCCCGCCATACGGGGCGACCAGCGGATCCTCCTCCATGACCCTGGCGCGGATGCCGAGCGTTCCGCGCACCTCCGCCCGCGTCCAGCCGGCGACATGCACCGCCTCGGCCGCCGCCAGGGCGATGTCGCAGGCCTTGTGGGCGCGCCGCTCCTCCGGCGTCCAGGCCGGCAGGCCGTAGCGCAGGGCGATGACGGATTGCAGCCGCGCCTGCAATTCGGCGAAGCCGGCGCCCAGGAAGGGCTTCAGCGGCGAGATGCAGTCGAAATTGATCAGCCCTTCCTCGGCATCGTGCAGCAATTCCCGCCGCGCCTGGGCCGGGGTGAGTGTGGCGCGCGCCTGCCGCAATGCCAGCACCGACAGTGAATGCTGCGCGACCGAGAGGGGCGCCCCCGGCCAGATGGAGTGCCCGCCCCAGCGGAAGGTGCGCGAGAGGCCGATCGCCAGATCCTCCTCCGTCCAGTCGAAGGGCGTCGGGGAGAGGAGGTCGAGTCGCCGGCCCGAGGGCAGCCGGATCCAGGCACGCAGCGGCGGGGCCATTCAGAAGCGCGGTTCGGTGATGTCGAATTCCTGCATCACCGCGAGATCCTCGCTGAACCAGGCGGCGATGCCGGCGCGGCGCTGGCCGATATAGGCGGGGCGTCCGGTGGCATCGAGTCGCATGGTCAGGTCATGCCCGGGGATCAGCAGCGTGCCCGGCACCTGGCGCCACAAGGCCCAGATGCGCTCGAGGCTGGCGCGGCTGGCCGGTGCGTCCATCGTCATGTCGGTGGCGAGCGAGAGCAGCTCCGCCCGGTTCTTCGCCGCGTCGCCGCTGAAGAGGACGGGCACGTCATTGCCCTCCAGCCGGTAGACGAGGCAGCCGGGCGTATGGCCGGGGCAGAGATGCGCGGTGAAGCCGTCGAGGAAGGCCTCGCCATCCTCCAGCAGGTGCAGCCCCGGGTGGCGGGCCAGCGCCTCGACATGCAGCTCGGGCAGCGGGTTGAAGCCGGGCGGCTCCCGCGCCGCCCAGTCCATCTCCGCCCGGCCGATCCAGATCTCCGCCTTGGGGAAGAGGGTGAAGTTCACCGAGTGGTCCCAATGCGCATGGGTCAGGACCACATCCGTCACCGCCTCCGGCGCGACGCCGGCCGCCGCGAGCTGGCGGCCGAATTCCGGCCGCACGCCATAGGCGCCGACATCGACGAGGATGACGCGGCCATGGCCGCGCAGCAGGGCGATGGTGCTCCAGCCGAGCCCGCCATGGCAGAGCGACCGCTCGGGATAGCCCTGCACCAGCACGTCGATGGCATGCATGGCCCCTGCCCTCTCAGCCGAGCAGCAGGCGCCGCAGCTTGGCAACGGCGCTGTCCGGCGTGGTGAGGACCAGCCGGCCGGTGGCGGCCTCCACCAGCGGCGCGGCCCGCGCCAGGCTGAACTGCGCCAGCGCCACCACGTCGCAGCCCGCGAGGCCGCGCGCCGCCTCGGCCGCCAGCCGGTCATGCTCGGCCGCATCGCCCCGGTCGAGCGCGGCCAGCGCCCCGGCGGCGAGTTGCGGCACCACCTCCACATCCCCGGGGAATTCCGGCGGCATGGTGTCGAGCGTCGGCTGGAAGGTGGCCAGCAGCCCGATGCGGGGCCGCCGGCCCGGGGCGAGGCGGCGAGCCTCGGCCACCGCCGCCTCGATCATCGCCTCGTTCGGCTTCAGCACCGGCATCGGCGCCCGTTCCGCCGCCACCGCCTCGATGCAGGGGCCGAAGGCGGAGCAGGTGAAGAGGATGCCGTCCGCCCCCGTCCCCGCCGCATAGCGGGAGAGGGTGAGAAAGCGCTCCGTCATCGCCGGCGTCAGTGATCCGGCGCGGGCGAGATCGGCCGAGAGGCTGTCATCCAGCAGGTTCATCAGCACCGCCTCCGGCCAGGCGTGCGCGAAGGCAGCCTCGATCGGCGGCGGGGAATGCCGGAGGGCGTGGATCAGGGCGATGCGCATGGCGTCAGGACCGGCGGGCGCAGCGGCGCAGCGGCGAGGGGAAGTCGCTGCAATCGGTGAAGGCGATCTCGTCCGGGCCGCGCCGTTCCACCCGCAGGATGTCCGGGCTGCCGCCGCAGCCGAAGCCGATATCGGGCGGCAGGCGGTTGCCGAGCGCGCTGCCCAGCGGTGCCGCCGGCAGGAAGCGGAATTCGAGGCCGTTCGGCTGCAGCGCCACCGTCTCGATCACCCGCTGCCGGTAGGGCGTGTCGAGCATGCTGGCGCGCATGACGATGTCCCGGGTGAAGACCACCGTCGGGCTGCCGAAGCAGGCGGGGCTGTCGGCGTCGTTCGGCGGGAAGATGCCGCCCGTCCAGGCGCCGAAGATCCATTCATGCGGCGGCCCCTGGCGCTGTTGCGCGCGCAGGATGGTGGGGGCAGCCAGCGTCGCCATGGTGACAAGCAGGGCCCGACGACGCATCCGGTATTCTCCAAGGATTGGTGATGGGAAGCTTGTAGCGCCCTTCGCGCCCGATGCCCAAGGGGCCGCGCATCGGGTGAACCCGCGCCTCGCCTTCTCGCACATCACCAAGGCAACGTACTGCTGCCACGCATCTCCGAGCCCGGATTCTGCCGCCTTGCGAGAGGTCGGCCGGCACAGCATCGTCGTAGCCTGAACGAGCCGGGAGGATAACGGCGATGCAGGACGGCGCACGGAACCAGGGGGCGCAAGGACAGGCGGCGATCATCGGCTTCGGATTGATGGGCTGCGACATCGCCGCCATCTTCCTCGCCGGCGGCTGGCGCGTCACGGCGGCGGAGCCGGACCGCGCATCCTGGCCGGCCCGGCTCGACCGCGTCGCCGCCTCGCTGGCCCAGCTTGGTGCGCCGGCCTCCCGCGTCGAGGCGCTCGACCTCGTTGCCCGGCTCGAGGATATCGGCTTCGCCGATTGCGTTGTGGTGATCGAGGCGGTGCCGGAGCGCCTGGCGCTGAAGCGCGAGGTCTTCGCCAGCCTCGACCGGTTGGTGCCGGAGGGCGTGCCCATCGCCAGCAACGCCTCCGGCTTCCGCATCACCGATATCGCCGCGGGCTGCGCCACCGCCAGCCGCATGGCGAATCTGCATTTCTTCCTGCCCGCCCATCTCGTCCCCGGCGTCGAGGTGGTGCAGGGCGAGCGGACCGACCCGGCCATCTGCGAGCGCCTGGCGGCGATCATGGCGAGCCTCGGCCGCGTGCCGATCCGCGTGGCGCGGGACGTGCCGGGCTTCCTCGCCAACCGCATCCAGCACGCGATGGTACGCGAGGCCTTCAATGCCATCGACGAGGGCCTCGCCACGCCGGAGGATGTGGACCGCGCCGTGCGCTTCACCTTCGGCATGCGGCTGATGGGGGCGGGGCCGATCCTGCAGAAGGAGCTCGCCGGGCTCGAGACCCAGCTTGCCGCGGCAGCGACGATCTACCCCTCGCTCACCACCCGCGATGCGCCGGGGCCGACGCTGACCCGGCTGGTGGAGGAGGGCAAGCTCGGCCCGAAGACGGGCCAGGGCTTCTGGAGCTGGACGCCGGAAAGTACCGCCGCCGCACGCGCCCGCTACGAAACGATGCTGCTCGCAGCGCTCGACCTGCTGCGAACGGAGATCGCGCCGGAACGCACGGAATCGTGACTCCAGGCGGGAGCGGTGGAACCGCCGCCCCGCCCCTCGCGTCTGCCCCGCGAGATCCGCCAGGGAGCAGACAGACATGGACTCGGACAGTCTCGTGGTCTGGCTTTTCGCCATGACCCTCATCGTCGGCGCGGCGATCGGCGTCTGGCAATGGACCCGCGTCAAGCAGGCCAAGCGTACCAACGAGCATTCCGTGGCGACGACGCCGCAGGCGGGGCCGGACCCCCGGGCCTAGCCCCGGCGCAGCTCCTGCTCCACCAGTGTGGCGAAGTAGCTCGCCCCGATCGGCAGCAGGTCGTCGTTGAAGTCGTAGTGCGGATGATGCACCGGCACGCCGCCGCGATCCGTGCCCTTCTGCCCCATGAACAGGAACGCGCCGGGCCGCTTCAGCAGCATGAAGGAAAAGTCCTCGCCGCCCATGACGGGCGGCAGGTCGCGATGCACCTTGGCGCCGCCGAGTACCCGCCCGGCCGCCTCGGCCGCCCGGTCGGTCTCCGCCGCGTGGTTCACCGTGGGTGGGTAGCGGCGGGTATAGGTCACCTCCGCCACCGCCTCATGCGCGGCGGCGGTGTTCTCGGCCACCTGGGCGATCAGCCGCTCCATCTGGTCGCGCACCTCGGGCAGCAGGGTGCGGACGGTGCCGCGCAGCTCCGCCGTATCGGGGATGACGTTGCCGGCGCTGCCGGCATGGAACTGGGTGACGCTCAGCACCGCGCTCTTCAACGGATCGATGCGCCGCGCCACCACCGCCTGCAGCGCCACCAGGATATGCGCGCCGACCATCACCGGATCGATGGCGATATGCGGCTTGGCGGCATGCCCGCCGACGCCGCGCACGGTGATGGCGATGCCGTCGGACGCCGCCATGATCGGCCCCGCGACCGCGGAGCATTCGCCGAGCGGCAGGTCCGGCGCATTGTGGATGCCGTAGACCGAATCGCAGGGGAAGCGCTCGAACAGCCCCTCCTCGACCATCACCCGGCCGCCGCCGCCGCCCTCCTCGGCCGGCTGGAAGATGAAATGGACGGTGCCGTCGAAATTCCGTGTCTCCGCCAGGTACCTAGCGGCGCCGAGCAGCGTCGCCGTATGACCGTCATGGCCGCAGGCATGCATGCGGCCCGGGATGGTGGAGGCATGCGGCACCCCGCTCTGCTCCTGCATCGCGAGGCAATCCATATCGGCCCGGAGCCCGATGCTGCGCCCGCTGCCGCCATTCCGCAGCACGCCGACGAGGCCGGTCGTGGCCAGGCCCCGATGCACCTCGATCCCCCATTCGGCCAGCTTCGCCGCCACCACATCGCTGGTCCGCCGCTCCTCGAAGCCGAGTTCCGGGTGGCGGTGGAAGTCCTGCCGCCATTCGGCCATCTCGGCAGCGAAATCGGCGATGCGGTTGATGACGGGCATGAGGCGACTCCAGTCGGGCGGAAAGCGGCGGAGACTAGACCAGGACCGGCCCGGCTTGGAGCGCCGATCCGGCCTCAAGGCGGTACGGCGGCATCCGGCGTGGCAGGGCTGGCGAGAAAAATCCGCAGCGCCATGGCCTGCCACGGCGTTCGGCGCCATGCTCTCCGCCAAGCAAGGCGGGAGGAGCGCCATGACATTCCTGGTCGGCAATGGCAGCGGGTTCTCGGGCGACCGCGTGGATGCGCCGGTCCCCGTCGTCCGCAGCCTGGTCGCGCGCGGCCTGCCCGCAGCCCTGTTCTTCGAGACCCTCGGCGAGCGCACCGTGGCCCTGGCCCAGCTGGAACGCCGCCGTGACCCGGAGGCCGGCTACGAGCCGATGCTGGAGCGGCTGCTGGAGCCGATCCTCCTCGACTGCCATCGCCACCGCATCCCGATCCTCGGCAATTTCGGCGCAGCCAACCCACCCGCCGCGGCGCGCCTGATCGCCCGGCTTGCCGCGCGCCTCGGCCTGCCCGGCCTCCGCGTCGCCATCGTCGAGGGCGACGACGTGATGGGCCGGATCGCCCTGGACCAGCTCCCGGTGCATGAGGCGGATGGCAGCCTCGACATGCGTACCGCCCGGCTGATCGCCGCCAATGCCTATATCGGCGCCGAGCCGCTGGCCGCCGCGCTGGCCGCCGGCGCCGATGTGGTGGTGGCCGGCCGCACCTCGGACCCGGCGCTGGCCATCGCCCCCTTGATGCACCATTTCGGCTGGGGGCCGGATGACTGGCAGGCGCTCGCCATCGGCGCCGCCTGCGGCCATCTGCTGGAATGCGGCAGCCAGGTCACCGGCGGCGTCTTCTGGGACCCAGGCTTCAAGGACATACCCGACCCCGCCAATATCGGCTTCCCCATCGCCGAGGTGACGGCGGAGGGCGGGCTCACCATCACCAAGCCGGAGGGTACCGGCGGCATCGTCGACCTGCGCACGGTGAAGGAGCAGCTGCTCTACGAGCTGCATGACCCTGCCCGCTACATCACGCCGGACGTGGTGCTCGACATCACCGGCTGCCATCTCGAGCAGGCCGGCCCCGACCGCGTGGCGGTGCATGGCCTCCGCGGCCATGCCCGGCCGGAGACGCTGAAGGTCACCGCCTGCTTCGAAGGCAGCTGGCTGGGCGAGGGGGAAGTCTCGGTCGCCGGCCCCAATGCGCTCGCCCGCGCCCGTGCAACGGCGGATGTGCTGCTGCGGCGGCTGGAGATGCGGGGGCTGCCGGTCCGCGCCCGGGCCGACCTCATCGGCCTCGCCAGCGTGCTGGACAGCGATGCCGGCACGCTCTGGCGCGGCTATGACGGGCCCGAGCCGCCTGAGCTCCGCATCCGCCTCGCCGCCGAGGGACCGGACCGCGATGCGGTGGATCAGGCGGCACGGGAGGCGCTGGCGATGCTCTGCTGCGGCACCGCCGGCACCGGCGGCGCCCGCTGGCGCGTGACGCCGCGCATCCTGACGCGCAGCTACCTCGTGCTGCGCGAGCGGGTGCCGACCCGCTTCACGCTGCACAGCGCGGCGGAGCTGGCATGATGCCCAGCCCCGACGCGCCGCGGTCAGCCGCGATGGCCACCTTCATCGATATCGGCCCCGGTGCCGCCGCCGGACAGGCGCGACGCGGCCTCGGCCGGCGTCACGAAGGTCGCCGCACCGAGGGACAGGCCAAGGGCAGTGGCAAGCAGGCCGGTACGGAGCATCGGACTGGTACTTTCTCCCGCCCCGGTACCGATCCGGCTCCATGCCGGCACGGCTCGAAGCTAACACTCACGTTGATCAAAATTCATCCGTTCGGCTGCCGAGGAGAGTCGCCATGACCGGGATGGAGGTTCCGTTGCACGCCGTTGCCCATGCCCGCGCCGGCGACAAGGGCAACCGCGCCAATATCTCGCTCATCCCCTATGACCCATCCCTCTACCCGCTGCTGGCGGAGCAGGTGACGGAGGCGCGGGTGCTGGACCTCTTCGCCCATCGCGGCGCGACGCGCTGCACGCGCTACGACCTGCCGCTGCTGCACGCCTTCAACTTCGTGATCGACGACGTGCTGGAGGGCGGGGTGAATGGCAGCCTGAACCTCGACGGCCATGGCAAGACCGCCTCCTTCCGCCTGCTGTCACTGACGGTGACGGTGCCGCGCGGGTTGTTGCCGCCGTGAACCCGGGCATGGCAGGCGCGTTGCGCCAATGTGACCTATTTCATGTTCGCCACCGGCATCGAGAACAGCAACCCAACCATCGAGGGGGGGCGTGTCCGGCGCGACCAGATGGAGGAATGCGGCCACTACGCCCGCTGGCAGGAGGATCTGGCGCTGGTGGCCGAGATCGGCTGCGGCTTCCTGCGCATCGGCCCGCCCTTGCACCGCACGCTGCTCGGCCCCGGGCGGCACGACTGGGACTATGCCGATCAGGTCTTTGCCGAGATGCGGCGGCTGCGGATCGTGCCCATCGTCGATCTCTGCCATTTCGGCCTGCCGGACTGGCTCGGGGATTTCCAGAACCCCGATTTCCCGGCCGCCTTCGCCACCTATGCGCGGGCCTTTGCTGAGCGCTTCCCCTGGGTGCAGCTCTATACGCCGGTGAACGAGATGTACATCACCGCGGTCTTCTCCGCCCGCTATGGCTGGTGGAATGAGCAGCTGAGCAGCGACCGCGGCTTCGTCACCGCCCTCAAGCATGTGGTCCGCGCCAATGTGCTGGCGATGGAGGCGATCCTCGAGGTGCGGCCGGATGCGCTCTTCATCCAGAGCGAGAGCTCGGAGTATTTTCACGCCGACAGCCCCGCCGCCATCGGCCCCGCCGAGATCCGCAATGCCGAGCGCTTTCTCTCGCTCGATCTGAATTATGGCGTCCGCGTTTCCTCCGAGATGTACGACTACCTGCTCGACAACGGCATGACGCGGGAGGAGTACCGCTTCTTCATGCAGCACCGGCTGAAGCGCTGGTGCATCATGGGCAACGACTACTACGTGACGAACGAGCACCTCGTATCGGCTGATGGCCGCACCAAGGCCTCGGGCGAGATCTTCGGCTATGCCACGATCACCCGCCAATACCATGACCGCTACCGCCTGCCGGTGATGCATACCGAGACCAACCTGCAGGAAGGCCCGCGCGGCGACGAGGCGGTGCAATGGCTCTGGAAGCAATGGGCCAATGTGCTGCGCGTCAGGAATGACGGCATGCCGATCGTCGGCTTCACCTGGTTCTCGCTGACCGACCAGGTGGATTGGGACACCGCGCTGCGCGAGCGGAACGGACGGCAGAACCCGCTTGGCCTCTACGATCTCGACCGGCGCATCCGCCGCGTCGGCCAGGCCTACAAGAAGCTCATCGCCGACTGGCGTGACGTGCTGCCGGCGCAGAGCCTCTGCCTCCAGGTCCCGGTCCATATGCTGCGGGACCGGGATGGCTGGCCGGAAGGTGAAGGGCGAGGCTAGGGCTTCGCCCGTTCCCGTTGGATGACGGAAAGCGCTTCACGCTGCTGCCCGGCCGGGCCCATACCCCCGATCGGGGCTTGCCTCAGCCTCCCGCCACGCCCTGCGTGTTGACGTAGAGCGCGAAGAGCGACTGCGCCGCGGACATGAACAGCCGGTTCCGGTGCCGCCCGCCGAAGCAGAGATTGGCGCAGCGTTCCGGCAGGTGGATATGGCCGATGGGATCGCCGCCGCTGTTGAAGACGCGCACGCCATCCAGCGCCGGCGTCATGCCCCAACCGCACCAGAGATTGCCGTCGATATCGACGCGGAAGCCGTCCGGCGTCTCGTCCGGTGCGCAGGCGACGAAGATGCGGCGGTTGCGCAGGCCCTCTCCCGTTACGTCATAGGCCAGGATGTTGCGCGGGCTGCTGCGGCTCTCGATGACGTAGAGCAGGCTCTCATCCGGGCTGAAGGCCAGGCCGTTAGGATGGTCGATGTCGTCGGCGACGCAGGTGATGGCGCCGGTCTTGCCATCGACGCGATAGAGGTTGGTGTGCGGCAGCTCGGCCTCGGTCTTGATGCCCTCATAGAAGGCATAGGTGCCGAAGGGTGGGTCGGTGAACCAGATGGAGCCGTCCGACTTCACCACCACGTCGTTCGGGCTGTTGAGGCGCCGGCCCTGGTAGCTGTCGGCCAGCACCGTCACGCTGCCGTCGTATTCGAAGCGCACGACGCGGCGGCCGGCATGTTCGCAGGCCACGATGCGGCCCTCGCGGTCCCGCGTATGGCCGTTGGCGTTGTTGGAGGGCTTCTGCCACTCGCTGACCTCGCCCGTCGCCTCGTCCCATTTCAGCACGCGGTTGTTCGGGATGTCGGACCAGAGCAGGCTGCGCATGTCGCCGAGCCAGACCGGCCCCTCGCCCCAGCGGGAGCCGGTCCAGAGCCGCTCCACCGCCGAGAGGGCGAGGTGGTATTTCTTGAAGGAGGGATGCAGGGCAACGATGGCGGGGTCGGGGTAGCGTTCGCTCGGCTGCCAGCGCTCGGTCATGGAGATTCCTTCCCAGATGGAAGGCCGATCCTGCCGCCGCCGCGCCGGCGGCGCCAGACGGCGAAAGAGCGCCGCGCCACCGCCCGGGGCTACAGCGCCCCGCTCATCGGCGGCGGCGGCGCACCAAGCGCCTCGGCAATGGCGGCATAGGCCAGCGGGCGGCGGGCGGTGACGGCATGGGCCAGCATGGCGGCGGCGATCGGCTCCGCCCCGCCCCGCGCGGCGAAGAGGCAAGGCAGCGCGTCCCGGCCGAAGGCGGCGCAGTAGTGGTCGATGGCGGCCTGGAACCCGGCCTCGGCGGCGGGCATCACCCTGTCTCGTGGCATGGCATCCTCCATGGGTCATGGCGAAGCTAGCCGGGGCCGGGCAGGCTCACCCATCCATACGGTGGATGAACCCTATCCGGGCTTCGCATTGGCCTCCGGGCACCGCGGGGGCCATCTTCCGGGTCACAGAGAGGGCCGGCGAGGGTTTCGAGCCTCGGGCGGCCCCCATCCCGAAGGAGAGTCAAGCCATGATCCGCAATACCGTATTTGCCTCGTTGATTGCCCTGACCGCTGCCGGTGCCGCCCAGGCGCAGGACAACGGCCCCCGCCTGATTGGTGGCGGTGCCGATGGTGGCCCCCGCGTCGAGTATGGGATGCCGAGCGAGAATGTGGTCGGCGGCGGCTATGCCCGCATCACCGGCGAGGCCAACAGCCGCACCGTGGCCTATTCCGGCCAGACCGCCGCCCAGCATGAGGGCCGCTATGTCGCCCAGCTCGTCGGCGGTGGCCGGGAGCAGGCCCTGGTCTATGTCCCCGCCCAGGCCGCCAGCCCCACCCTCGCAGGCCGCCTCGTCAGCCAGGGCGGCTGATCAGCCAACAGCCCCGGGCGCCAGCGCCCGGAATCCCTGCTGACCCTTAGCCTCCCTCCGCCCCCCTCCCCCGCGAGGCAGACCCATCCCACCCCCCGGGATGGGTTTGTCGCGTTCGGGGGCTGCCATGCATTGGCGGTGCACCGCTCCTAGGTAACGGATCTCATCGCCGACGACCGTCAGGCTTACGTCCCGGGCCTGTGGCCCAGGGCTCAGCGTGCGGAGGCCGAGGCCTCCGACCGTGTCGCACCGACCCGCGAGGCCAGCGCCGCCGCCATGAACTCGTCGAGGTCGCCATCCAGCACGGCGGCCGGGTTGCCCTTCTCGACGCCTGTCCGGAGGTCCTTCACCAGCTGATAGGGCTGCAACACGTAGTTCCGGATCTGGTGGCCCCAGCCGATATCGGTCTTGCCGGCCTCGATACCGGCCGCCACCGCCTCGCGCTTGGACAGTTCCAGCTCATAGAGGCGCGCCTTCAGCATGTTCATGGCGATGGCGCGGTTCTTGTGCTGGCTGCGGTCCTGGGTGGAGGCTGCCACAATCCCGGTCGGGATATGGGTGAAGCGCACCCCGGATTCCGTCTTGTTCACGTGCTGGCCGCCGGCGCCCGAGGCCCGGAAGGTGTCAGTCTTGATGTCGGCCGGGTTGATATCGATCTCGATCTTGTCGTCCACGACCGGGTAGACATAGACGCTGGCGAAGCTGGTCTGCCGCTTGTCGTTGCCGCCGAAGGGGCTGATCCGCACCAGGCGGTGCACGCCCGTCTCGGTCTTCAGCCAGCCATAGGCGGCGGGGCCGGTGACCTGGAGGGTAGCCGACTTGATGCCGGCCTCTTCCCCATCCGACTGCTCGGTCAGCGCCACCTTGTAGCCATGCTGCTCGGCCCAGCGCTGGTACATGCGCAGCAGCATCTCAGCCCAGTCCTGCGCCTCGGTCCCGCCGGCGCCGGCATTGACCTCGATATAGGCATCGTTTTGGTCGGCCTCGCCGGAGAGCAGGCTCTCGATCTCGCGCCGCTTGGCCTCGGCGGCCAGCGCCTGGAGGTCGGCGACGGCGGCATCGGCCGTCGCCGCATCACCCTCCGCCTCGGCCAGCTCGACCAGCTCGATCGCGTCGCGCACGGCCTGTTCCAGCCGGGCCACGCCCTCGGTCTGGTCGGCGAGGCGGGAGCGTTCCCGCATCAGCTTGTTGGCGGCCTCGGCATCGTTCCACAGGCCGGGATCCTCGGCCTTGGCGTTCAGCTCATCGAGACGTCGGAGTGCGGCATCCCAGTCAAAGATGCCTCCTCAGCAGGGACACCGAAGCGGTGATCTGCTCGTTCAGGGATTCTGCATCGGCGCGCATTGCCGGGCGATAGGCCATGGCGGAGGCCCTGTCCAGAGTGCCCGGAGGGATACAGCACGCCACGGGAGTTCGCTCGACCTTGCGCATACCGATGGTATAGGATCAGGCGACCGGAAGCGCCCCGCTGGGGGCCGAGCATGGAGGGCATTCCCGGCCATGGCCGCCGTCACGCCGATCGACCTCGCCGGCGCCCACCGCATCCTGGCCCGCGCCGCCTATGGCGCCCGGCCGGGGGAGGCGGAGGCGCTCGCCCGCACCGGCCTCGCGGCCTGGCTCGACCGCCAGCTCGCCCTGCCCGCCCTGGAGCCGGCGGTGGAGGCCCGCATCGACGGGGTGCTGATCCCCATCCGCTACGCCGCGGGCCCGGGCGAGCAGATCACCGACGAGATCCGCCCGCCCGTTGCCCTGCGCCAGACCCAGGCGGAGCGCTGGCGGCTTGGCGAGTTCCGCCAGGGGGTGCGCATCCCCCCCGCCGAGCGCGAGCGGCCGCGCCTGGAGCTCAGCCTGGCGACCCTGCTGCGCAGGACGGCGGCCGAGGCGCAGCTCCGCGAGCGGCTGGTGGAGTTCTGGCACGACCATTTCAACGTTGCCTTCCAGGCCGATGGCCGGGTTGCCGCCTCCCTGCCCGACCATGACGGGCGCATCCGTGCCCATGCGCTCAGCTCCTTCCGCGCGCTGCTGGAGGCGATGGCGACCAGCCCGGCGATGCTGGTTTACCTGAACAACCAGAGCTCCCGCGCCGGCGCGCCGAACGAGAATTACGCCCGCGAGCTGCTGGAGCTGCATACGCTGGGACGCGCCGCCTATCGCGGCAGCGCCCGCACCGGTCGGGACGTGCCGCGGCTTCCCGATGGCAGGCCCGCCTTCTATGTCGATGCCGATGTCTGGGAGGCCGCCCGCGCGCTGACCGGCTGGAGCATCGCCTCCGGCCAGGCTTTCGACGGCGCCCGCGCCCTGCCGCGCACCGGCGAGTTCGCCTATGTCGCCCAGTGGCACGATCCCTACCAGAAGCACTTCCTCGGCCAGGACCTCGACCCCTTCGCCCCGGCCATGGCGCACGGGCGGGCAGTGCTGGACGCGCTGGCCGCCCATCCGGCGACGGCGCGCTTCCTCTGCACCAAGCTCGCCCGCTTCCTGCTGGGAGACCCGCCGCCGGCCAGCGCCATCACGCGCGCCGAGGCGGCCTGGACCCGGGGAATGGGGAAGGATGACCAGATCGCGCAGACGGTCCGGGCCCTTCTCGCCGGGCCCGAGATCCTCGCCCCCGCACCCTCCCGCACCCGTCGCCCGGTCGAGGCCGTGGCCGCCGCGGTCCGGGCGCTCGACATTCCCTTCGCGCCCAACACCGGGATCCTCGGCCAGCTTGCCAATGCCGGGCAGCTTCCCTTCGGCTGGGCCCCGCCGGATGGCCAGCCGCTGGAGGCGGAACCCTATCTCGGCGCCTCCGCGCTCCGCGCCCGCTGGGCCATGCTGCTCGGCCTGGCCCGCAACAGCGGCGGCATGGGATTCTCGCCCCTCTATGCCGAGCTCGCCCGCACGCCCGTGGAGGGCATCGTGCGGCGCCTCGGTGAGCTGGCCCTCGGCCCGGCCGGCGCCCCCGTGGCGGAGACGGTAGCCGGGATCTGGAGTGCCGCCGGCCGCAATGCCCGCCCGGTGCCGGGCGAGGTCGCCGAGCTTGCCGGCTGGGTGCTGAACGCACCGGCCTTCCAGACCGTCTGAGGAGAGAGGCCATGCCCATCCTGCTCGGCCGCCGCCATCTGCTCCGCGCCGGCCTTGGCGCTGCCCTGCTGCCCGGCCTGCGCAGCCTCGCCTTCGCCGAGCAGCCGGGTGCGCCGTTGCTCGTGCTGGTCAATCTCCGTGGCGGGATGGACGGGCTGCATGCGCTCTCGCCGGCGGATAGCGCCCATTTCGTCGATCTGCGGGCGGAGAACCTGCGCAGCCTCGCCACCGGCCCCCAGGCGGGACATCGCCTGGATGCCTCCCCGGCCGCTGACTTCCGCCTGCACCGGGAGGCCGGGCCGCTGGCCGAGATCTGGCAGGATGGCCGCATGGCGATCTGGCCGGCGGCCGGCGTGCCCCAGGCAACGCGCAGCCATTTCGAGGCCCAGGCGATGATGGGCCTCGGCCAGGGCCTGCGGGCCGAGGCGGGCGGCAGCACCGGATGGCTGGCCGCCTGGGCCGCCGGTGCGGCGCCGCCCGATGCCGCCATCGCCGCCATCTCCGCCCAGGGCGGTCTCGCCCCCGAATTGCGCGGCGCCCGGCACGGGCTTGCCGTCGCCGGACTGGGTGATGGGCTGGCACCGCCCGGCAGCGCCTTCGGCGATGCCATGCTGGAAGCCCTCTACCGCCGTGGCCAGGGCCCGGTGGCGGAGGCGGGGCGGGATGCGCTGGGCGGGCTCCGCAGCATCGACCGGCTGCTGCCGCGCAATGCGGAGGGCCGTCCGCTGCCCTATGCGCCCGCCGTCGGGGTGGATTACGGGCCCGGTCGCGAATTCGGCCGGGCGCTGGCCGTCATGGCGCAGACGGCGAAGCTCAACCCCGCACTGGTCGCCGCCACGGTCGATCTTGGTGGCTGGGACACGCATGAGGGTCAGCCCGGCCGCTTCGCCGACCGGATGCGGGTGCTGGCCCGCGGCCTCGGCGCCTTCGATGCCGACATGGCCGGGCTGCCGCGGCGCTGGACGGTGCTGGTGGCCAGCGAATTCGGCCGCCGCCTCCGCTCCAACCGCAGCAGCGGCACGGATCACGGCCGGGCCGGGGTGATCCTCGCCTTTGGCGGGCGCTTCGGCCTCGGCCGGCATTTCGGCGAATGGCCGGGCCTCGCGCCGGAGGCGCTGGACGAGGGCGTCGACCTCCGCGTCGCCAGCGACTACCGTGCGGTGTTCCGCACCGTCATCGCCGACCTCGCGCCCTCGGCGCCGCCGCCTTTTGCCCGAAGCTAGAGCGAACCCCGATCGGGCGGGATCACCTGATCGGGGCAATCTGCACCATCAATCAGCCAGCTAGGATGGGTTCCGTGAGCTGCCACGAACGAAAAATGCTTTCGGTAAGAACCCATACATCTTGATTGGCAATACTTACGGTTTCGCCTCCTGAACGGGTTTGGATGGCACGCTTGTTCTGGCTGTCGGATAGGGCTTGGGCTGCCATCGGGCCGGCCATGGGTAAGCTGATGGCGACGAGGCTCGTGGAAGCCGGGTATGGGGCGGCAGGATGATCGGATGGCGAAGCCGCGCTTGCCTCCTCGGCAGCGGCACGGAATTCGACAGTGTCGTTACCAATCCGGGACTTGACCATGCCTGCACTTGACGGAGGCGCCCTGCCCCGAGTGGCGCGGGCCTGTGGACCCGGGATGCCTGCGACCTCGACCACCGGCTACGCAGGCGATGCTGCACTGCCTGCCACCCGGCGGCCGTTGGTGGCGCTACGCGAGCCCGTCCGCACGGCGCAATTCGCGGGCCCAGGCGCGGCGTCGCTCCTTGCCGCAGCGGGCCACCTAGTGCGGGTCTTCTGATGCTCCTCAGTGATACATATGCCGCAACAGCTCTGTCACTGACGACGCTCTGCCATGAGAGACGAGCCGGAGCGGCGGAGCACCCATGAACGAGTGTTTGCCGCCCTGTGCAGGCATCTCCCGGGAGGCAGGATGAACGCGCCCACAACAGACGGCACCAACCGTCGTCCGCCTACAGGGAGTGACGGCCGCCCGATCGATGCGGCTGAGGCCGAGGCGGCGCGGCTGTCGATGCTACGGCGCTACGCGATCCTTGACACGCCGGCGGAGGCGGCCTTCGACCGGCTGGCAATGCTTGCCTGCGACCTCCTCGGGACGCCAATGGCGATGGTTTCGCTCATCGACGAGACCCGCCAGTGGTTCAAGGCCCGCATCGGCACAGACCTGCGCGAGGTGCCGCGCGAACTGGCCTTCTGCGACCATACCATCCGGGGCGGGCCGGACGAGGTGCTGGTCGTGCCCGACCTGAAAGCTGATCCACGCTTCGCTTCCAACCCGCTGGTCGCCGGGGACCCCTGCCTCCGCTTTTACGCTGGCGCACCGCTTGTCGGTCCGGGCGGGGAGGTGCTCGGGACCGTGAGCGTATTGTCCTCCGAGCCGCGCCCCGAGGGGCTGTCAGGGACGGAGACGCGCGGGCTTCGCAATTTGGCGGCGATGGCGACTGACGAGTTGGAGTTGCGCCTCCAGTCGCGCCTGTCCCGCGAGGCGGCGGTGCGTGCCGAGGCGGCGCGGGCCGCCGAGGAGCGGCTGCGCCGTGCCCAGGAGGCCGCCGGGGTCGTCGCCTTCGAGATTGCCGGCCGAGGCCGAACGGTCGTCGGCGTGGCCCCCCGGGGCGGCAGGCTGCGCCAGATCCTCGGACTGTCGCCCGGTGCACTTCTCAGTCTCCGCCACGTGCTGGCCGTGATGCACCCGGAGGATCGCCCTGCGCTGGTCGCCGAGGCACGCCGGCTGACCGCCGCGGGCGGGGAGTTCCGTCTCGAGTTCCGGATCAGGTCCGGGCTTTGGCTGCAGACGCGCGGCAAGGTCGAGGCCAGCAGGGGCGAGGACCGGATGCCGGTCTGGCGCGTCTCCGGGGCCGTTCACGACATCACGGAGCGCAAGGAGATGGAGCTGGCGCTGCGCGAGGCAGAGCTCCGCCAACGCACGCTCTTCGAGGCCGCGCCCTTCGGCGTTATCGTCATCGACCCTGCAACGCACCGCATCCTCGACGTCAACGGCCGCGTCTGCGCCGAGTACGGCTACACGCGCGAGGAGCTCCTCCGCCTCTCGATTGCCGACATCGACGCGCTCGGAGACTCTGAGGCCATCCGGGTCCGGGGCAGGATGCATGCCATCCGGCCTGGCACGCAGGAGGTCGAGGCGCGGCACCGGACCAAGTCCGGCGAAATCCGCGACGTGCTGGTCCGGGCGCAGGGCGTCGTGCTCGGCGGGCGGGACGTGACCTACGGCGCGCATATCGACATCACCGCCCGGAAGGCCGCCGAGGCAGCGCTGCGCGAGAGCGAGGCCGAGTTCCGGGCGGCGTTCGAGCAAGCCTCCGTGCCGATGTCGGAGGTGGACTGCGCCACGGGCTGTCTGCTCCGGGTCAACGCCGCCTATGCACGGCTCGTCGGCCGGCCAGTGGAGGAGATCGTGGGCCGGCCATTCTCCGACTTCGTGCATCCCGACGACCGGGCCGAGGACCTCGAGGAGTTCCAGCGTGTGTGCCGGGGCGAAGCGCCCGGGCACGAGGTGGCCAAGCGCTACGTGCGGCCCGACGGCTCGGTCCGATGGACCGAGCTGACCTCGGCTCCCGTATGCGACGACGCGGGGCGCATCGTGCGAACCGTGGCGATCGTTCAGGACGTGACGGAGCGCCGGGCGGCGGAGGAGCGCCAGGCCCTGCTGGTACGGGAGGTGGACCACCGGGCGAAGAACGTGCTGGCCGTGGTGCAGGCAGCGCTGCGGCTGACGCCGAAGGGCGACACGGAGGCCTATGCCAAGGCCGTCGAGGGCCGGGTGATGGCGCTTGCCCGAGCGCATACGCTGCTTGCGGCGGGACGCTGGACCGGTGCCAGGCTGCGCGTCCTGCTCGAGAGCGAATTGGCGGCCTTCCTCTCGGTCACGGAGACGAGCGCTGGAGGCGGCCAGCGGGCCGAGCTGCACGGCCCCGATATACTGCTCCCGCCCACCTCGGCGCAGGCGCTGTCGATTGCCCTGCATGAGCTTGCCACGAACGCCATCAAACACGGAGCGCTCTCGGCACCGGGAGGGCGGATCTCCGTGTCGTGGCGCATCGCGGGGGAGACCGACAGGGGAACGCTGTGGCTGCGGTGGAGTGAGGCCGGTGGGCCACCGGTCGCCGGGCAGCCGGAGCGCCGCGGGTTCGGCTCCCGGGTGATCGAGGCCACCATTCGGGACCAGCTCGGCGGCACGGTGCGCGCGGCCTGGGAACCCGGCGGGTTGATCTACGACCTGACCATGCCACTCGGGCATAAGCGAGGGGAATGAAGGGTGGGACGACCGGGAGGCGAGGCGGCCTTGCAGCTTTACGCCTCCCGTTGCGGGCTCATGCGCTTCGCACGAAGCCCGGATAGCCCGTTGCGGCGACCTCATCGCAGATGGAACGGTAGCGTGCCATGCCACCGGCATAGGGCATGAAGACGCGCGGCTTGCCTGGCACATTGGCACCGAGATACCAGGAGTGATGCGCCTGCGGCAGCAGGGTGGAACGCGCGGCATCGTTGACTTGCGTGACCCAGTCATCCATCGCGGCCTCCGTCGGCTCTATCCGTGCCAGGCCTTCGGCGCGCAGATGGGCGATGCAATCGGTGATCCATTCGACGTGCTGCTCGATGGCGACCGGCATGTTGCAGAGCACGGAAGGGCTGCCGGGCCCGGTGATGGTGAAGAGATTCGGGAAGCCTGCCACCTGCAAGCCCAGGTAGTTGCGCGGCCCGGCCTCCCAGGCCTCGGCCAAGGCCCGGCCGTCCCGGCCCTTGATGTTCATCCTGAGCAGCGGGCCGGTCATGGCGTCGAAGCCGGTGGCGAAGACGATGATGTCGAGTGGGTACTCCGCCTTCCCGGTGCGGATGCCGGAGGGCGTGATGCGCTCGATCGGCGCACGGCGTACATCGACAAGCGTGACGTTGGGGCGGTTGAAGGTTGCGAAATAGTCGCTGTCGATGGGCGGGCGCTTGGCGGCATAGGGATGGTCGATGTCAGCCAGCAACTCCGCGGTCGCCGGGTCCTTCACGATCTCGCGGATCTTGTTCTTCAGGAACTCCGCCGCGGTGTCGTTCGCCTCCTTGTCGATGAGGAGGTCACGGAAGGCGGCACGGAATTGCAGGCCGCCCTTGGCCCAGGCCGCCTCATAGATTGCCTGGCGCTGCTCGGCGGTCACGTCCCAGACTGAACGGTCCTCGATGACGAAGGGGTGGCCGTTGGGGGTTCCCTGCATGATGCCGCGAAGCTTGGCGTGGTTGCTCTTCACCCACTGCTTGAATTCCGGTGTCAGCGGCGCGTTGTGTGCCGGCACGCTGTAATTCGGCGTGCGCTGGAATACGGTGAGATGCGCCGCCGCCTCGGCGATGACCGGCGTCGCCTGGATTCCGGTGGAGCCGGTGCCAACAAGGCCGACGCGCTTCCCCTTGAAATCCACGCCGTCATGCGGCCATTGCCCGGTGTGGTACCAACGGCCTGCGAAATCAGGAAGACCGGGAATCGCCGGCACGTTCGCGGTCGAGAGGCAGCCCACGGCGGTGATGAGGAACTGCGCTGTCAGCGTCTCGCCGGCTTCGGTCGTCACCTCCCAGGATTTCGCCGCATCGTCATAGCACGCGCCCACGACGCGGGTGCCGAAGCGGATGTCGCGCTTCAGGTCGAAGCGGTCGGCGACATGGTTCAGGTAGCGCATGATCTCCGGCTGTTCCGGATAGCGCTCGGACCACTCCCACTCCTCGAACAGCTCCTTCGAGAAGGTATAGTTGTAGGAATGACTTTCGGAATCGCAGCGTGCCCCTGGATAGCGGTTCCAGTACCAGGTGCCACCCACGCCATCGCCCGCTTCCAGCACCTGGACATTCAACCCCAGCCGGTCCCGCAGGCACAGCAGCTGATACAGGCCGGAGAAGCCGGCGCCGATGATGAGCGCGTCGAAGGTCCGATTGGCCGGGGCGGGCATCATGTCGGGCATGAGGATCGATCCTCCTTGGATGGTCGGCTGAGGGTTTCCGTCAGGTCGTTTTCGGTAGAGATGGATCCAGGCCGGCTCAGGCCGCGGTCATGCGGCCATCGCTGCCAGCCCGGCATCATTCAAGTAGCCAGCGCCGTCGCAGGCAAGGACCACAATGCCTTCGGTAATGTCCATGGCCAAGCCGGGACAGCCCCACGGCCTCGAGCCCGAAACGAGTTTCCGCGCTGGTGCAGTGTCGTTGCTGCCGGTGCGGCGAGCGTGGGCGATGAACGGCGCCGATCGTCTGGATCAAACGCGTCGCTTCTCCTTCCACTGAAGTGGCCAAAGTCGGGCTCAGGTGAGGTCATGGCTCCAACAGGGCACCCCCGTTTTTTGGACCGATTAGCGGCTCCTGCTCCGCGTCATGCGCCGGGCGTCCTCGGCGGAGAGATTTTTCTTGCCGCTCAGCGTGCTTAGCCCTCCACCATCTCGGCCTTGAGCGCGTGGACGAGAAGGCGGACCGCGAGGCCGGGGGGCCGGTGGCGGTGAGAGGCGGCCACCACCTCGCGCTGGATCAGCGGATCAATGATGAGCCGGCAATGCACGATGCCCGCCTCCACCGCCTTCCGCACTGCCAGTTCGGGCAGGATGGTCGCGTAGGCGCTGCGGCTGACCAGGTCGAGCGTCATGTTGAGAGAGTCGATCTCGAAATCGGGCTGAAGGGCGAGGCCGGCCTCGCCCAGCCTCTGGTCGAGCAGCCGGCGCATCCCCTGCCGGGACGAGGGCAGCACGAGGCGAAAGCCGCCCAATTCCGCCGCCGTGACCTGGGGCGGCAGCCGCGGCTCGCCCGCTTCCACCCTGGTGACCAGGGCCAGCCGGTCCATGGAGAGCGGTATCGCCGGCACCGGCAGGCTCGGCCCGCCATTGACGATGGCAAGGTCAAGGCTGCCGGCCTGCAGCCGCTCCAGCAGATCATCGCTATAGGCCTCGATGACCGTGACACGGACGGCGGGGTAGTCCCGCGCATAGGCCAGAAGGGCCGGGGCCATCGTGCCGGCTGCGAGGGAGGGCATGAGCCCGAGCGTGACATGGCCGGTCACCAGGGTTCCCGCCTCGCGCAGCGCCTGGCCCGCGCCCTCGACGCCGGCAAGGATTGCCAGGCAATGCTTGTGGAACTCGCGTGCCCCCGCCGTGGGCTCGACGCCACGCGCGGTCCGCTGGAAGAGCTGGGTGTGGAATTCCTCCTCGAGCTTGCGGATCTGCATGCTGAGCGCGGGTTGCACGACCCCTAGCCGCTTGGCCGCCTTGGTGACGCTGCCCTCGTTGAACAGCGTGACGAAATAGCGGATCTGGCGAAGGTCCATCGGCGCCCGGTTGCGATGCTGCGGAATAGATGGACCGGCGGCCGGGAAAGCGCAAAGGAAGGGGCCAGATCCGTTGATGGCAGCCATCAGCGGGGCAGCACTTCCGGACGGCAGGCCAAGGGCGCATGAACGGGGCCGGGAGGGCGGCTTCGGCCGCTATAAGCAGAGGCATGGCTTCGAACCGATGAGCATCTCATCTGCCGGCGGCCGGATGGTCGCCGATATCTACCGCCAGTACGCCACCGATCCGTCGGCGCTGGATAACAGCTTCGGGGCGGTCTTCGAGGGGCTGGAGGGCGCCGAACTTGCTGCCGGCGCGCGCCCCGACCCGGAGGTTATGGACCCCTACCGCACCGCCCTGGTGCTGGGCCGGGTGATCGAGGGCTATCGCTGGCGCGGGCACCAGAATGCGCGGCTGGACCCGCTGGGTCTCGCCGAGCCGAAGCTCGATGCCGACCTGCAACTGGACCGCGAGCTGCTCCGCCTGGCCGATCAGCAGGTCGCCCCGGCCCTCGCCGGGACGCTGGGGCTGAAGCAGGGCACCGTGCCGCAGATCCTGGAGCGGCTCGACCGGATCTATTGCGGCACGATCGGCTTCGAATACATGCAGGTCCGCGACCCGGTGGCCCGCGAATGGCTGCGCCGCGCGATCGAGGCCGGGCCCGCCATGCCCGGGCGGGAGGCGCGGCGCGACGCTGCCCGGCAGCTCATCCGCGCGGACGAGCTGGAAGCCTTCATGCACCGCCGCTTCGTCGGCAAGAAGCGCTTCGGTGCCGAGGGCTGCGAATCCCTCATCTGCGCGCTCTGGGCGGTGCTTGCGCGCGGCGCGGCGCTTGGGGTGCGAAGCGTCGTCATGGGCGGGACCTCGCGGGCGCGGCTCAACCAGCTCGCCAATGTGGTCGGCAAGCCGCTGCACGCGATCTTCGCCGAGGTGAAGGGCCTGTCGCCGGTGCCGGAGGGCGTCCGGGCCTCGGGCGATGTCGCCTACCACCAGGGCTTCCGGGGCGAGCAGCAGGTCGGCGGCGTCACGGTCAGCATCGACTACACCGCCAACCCTTCGCATCTGGAGACCGTGGATGGCGTCGCCGCCGGCCGGCTCCGCGCCATGCAGGAGGCGCGGGGCGGGGCGGGCTGGCGCGAGGCGCTCGGCCTTGTCGTGCATACCGACGCGGCCTTCGCCGGCCAGGGCATCGTCGCCGAGGTCGCCCAGCTCAGCGCGCTGCGGCACTACTCGGTCGGCGGCACGATCCACGTCATCGTCAACAACCAGGTCGGCTTCACCACCGACCCGGCCGATGGCCGCAGCTCGGCCTATTGCTCCGATCTCGCGCGGGCCGTCGGCAGCCCGGTCTTCCATGTGAATGGCGACGATGTCGATGCGGTGATCCGGGTCGGCCAGCTTGCCGCCGAATACCGGCAGCGCTTCGGGCAGGACGCCATCATCGACCTCGTCTGCTACCGGCGCCGCGGCCATAACGAGATGGACGAGCCGAGCTTCACCCAGCCGCTCATGGCGGCGCGCATCGCCGGCCATCCCACCACGCGGCGCCTCTATCTCGACCGGCTCGCGGCCGAGGGCGCCGTGACGGCGGCCGAGGAACAGTCGATCACCGCGGCGGTGCAGCAGGAGATGAGCGACGCCTATGAAGCGGCTCAGTCCTATCGGCTGAACGCCATGCCGGAGGATGCCTGGGCGGCGAGCCCGGAGCGCTTCGCCGAGGAGACCGCCGGCCCCGAGATCCCGACCGGCATCGACCTTCCGCTGCTGCAGGCCCTCGGCACCGCGATCTCGACCGCGCCGCCCGGCATCGGGCTCAACCCCAAGGTCGAGCGGGTTTTCGCCGAACGCCTGGAGATGCTGGCCAGAAAGCGGGAGGTCGCCTGGGCCTTCGCCGAGGGGTTGGCGCTCGCCAGCCTGGCCTCGGAGGGCACCGCCATCCGCTTCAGCGGCCAGGACACGCCGCGCGGCGCCTTCTCGCAGCGGCATTTCGCCGTCCATGACGCGAGTAGCGGCGCCGGGGCGAGCATCTTCGCCAACCTGCCCTCTGGGAGCGCGGCCTGCACCGTCTTCGGCAGCCCGCTTTCGGAATACGCCACCCTCGGCTTCGAATACGGCTATTCGCTCGAGGCGCCCGGGACCCTGGTGCTGTGGGAGGCGCAATTCGGCGATTTCGCCAATGTCGCGCAGCCGGTCTTCGACCAGTTCATCGCCAGTGGCGAGGACAAGTGGCTGCAGCAATCCTCGCTGGTGACGCTGCTGCCACATGGCCTCGAAGGCCAGGGGGCCGAGCATTCCTCGGGCCGGATCGAGCGCTTCCTCCAGCTCTGCGCCGCCGGCAACATCATGGTCGCCAATGCGAGCACGCCGGCCAGCTACTTCCACCTGCTGCGCCGTCAGGCGAAGGGCCGGCGGCGGCCGCTGGTCGTCTTCACGCCGAAGTCGCTGCTGCGGCACCGCTTCGCCGTCTCGGGCCTCGCGGAATTCGGCCCTGGCACCGCCTTCCGCCCGGTGATCGGGCCGCAACCCGGCCAGCATCGCCGTCTGGTGCTGTGCAGCGGCAAGCTGTACTGGGAGCTGGAAGCGGCGCGGCAGGAGCGGAACCTCGCCGATGTCGGCCTGGTGCGGCTGGAGCAGCTCTATCCGTTCCCGGCCCGGGAGCTCGCGGCGATATTCCGCATGGCGCCCGGGGCGGAGATCCTCTGGTGCCAGGAGGAACCACGGAACATGGGCGCGTGGGACTTCGTCGACCGGCGGATCGAGGCGGTGATGCGTGCCAGCGGCTGCAGCGCGCCCTGGCCCGCCTGTATCGGCCGCCCGGCCAACCCTTCACCCGCACTCGGCACGGAGAAGCAGCACATGGCGGACCAGGCGAGACTGATCGAGGCCGCGCTCACCGGCCCCTCTCCGGCCCGATAAGGTCATGCCGATGCAGGGCAATCCCCCGACCCAGGCGCTGCTGGACCGCTGTGCCACGGCCCTCGATTCACTCGAAGGGCTGCAATCGGCGGCGAAGGCGGCGCTCGCCGCCCGGCTGCTGCGCAACGGGCGCGCCGATGGCGCGGCGCTGGAGCGCGAGCAGCTGGCCGCGCATGGCTATGCCTGGCTGGCGACCTATGCGACGGCGCTCGGCGCCCTGCTGGCGCGGGCGCGGCGGCTCGAGGCCGGGGGCGTGCTGTCGCCGCTCGAGCGCCTGGTTCTGGAGGCCGGGTTCAGCGAGTACCTGGCGCAGGTCGCCGGCGGCATCGCCATGTCGCAGAACGAGATCGTCCGGCTCGAGGAGCTCGGCCTGCCGGAGGCCGATCTCGCCCGCTTCCTCGAGGCGCCGGCGGTGCAGGCGCTGCGGCGGGTGTCGCAGTCCGGATTGCGGGCGGAGATCGCGGCGGCGATCGGCCGCGGCGACGAGCCGCATGAGGCGCTGGGCGACGACATGCTGGACATGATCCGCGACCAGTTCCGCCGCTTCGCTGCCGAGGCGGTCGCGCCGGAGGCCGCCCGTATCCACCGCGAGGACGCGCTGATCCCGATGTCGCTGCTCGCCAGCATGGCGGAGCTCGGCGTCTTCGGCATCACCATCCCCGAGGAGCGCGGCGGCCAGGGCCTCGGCAAGGTCGCCATGTGCGTGGTGACGGAGGAGCTGTCGCGCGCCTCGCTGGCCGTCGGCTCGCTCGCCACCCGCTCCGAGATCGCGGCCGAGCTCATCGCGCAGAACGGCACCGAGGCGCAGAAGGCCGCCTTCCTGCCCGGGATCGCCAGCGGCGCCATCATCCCGACCGCCGTCTTCACCGAGCCGAACACCGGCTCCGACCTGGCCTCGGTCCGCACGCGCGCGGTGCCGGAGGATGGCGTCTACCGGGTCACCGGCGGCAAGACCTGGATCACCCATGCCGCCCGCGCCGACCTGATGACGGTGCTGGTCCGCACCGGGGCGCCGGAGGAGGGTCATCGCGGCCTCTCCATCCTGCTGGCCGGCAAGCCGCGCGGGACGGAGGAAGACCCCTTCCCCGCCGCGGGCATGACGGGGGCCGAGATCAAGGTGCTCGGCTATCGCGGCATGAAGGAATACGAGATCGCCTTCGACGGCTTCATGGTGCCGGAGGACCGGCTGCTGGGCGGCGTCACCGGCCAGGGCTTCCGGCAGCTGATGGCAACCTTCGAGGCGGCCCGCATCCAGACCGCCGCGCGTGCCGTCGGCGTCGCCTGGAACGCCTATGACCTTGCCCTGCGCTATGCGCGGGAGAGGACGCAATTCGGCAAGCCGCTCTTCGCCTTCCCCCGTGTCCACGGCAAGCTGGCGATGATGCTCGTCGAGAACGTCATCGCCCGCGAGCTGACCCTGGCCGCAGCCCGCCGCAAGGACCAGGGCGGGCGTTGCGACATCGAGGCCGGCATGGCGAAGCTGCTGGCGGCGCGGATCGCCTGGAGCAATGCCGATGCCGCCGTGCAGATCCATGGCGGCAACGGCTACGCCGAGGAATACGCCGTTAGCCGCGTGCTGGTGGATGCGCGCATCCTGAACATCTTCGAGGGCGCGGCCGAGATCCAGGCGGGCGTCATCGCGCGCGGCCTGCTGGAGGGGCGGAACTGATGGACGCACCGCTCGCCGGCCTTCGCATCGTCGAGGTCTCCGCCTTCATCGCCGCGCCGATCGGCGGCATGACCCTGGCGCAGCTCGGCGCCGAGGTGATCCGCATCGACCCGCTCGGCGGCAATATCGACTACAACCGCTGGCCACTCGCGCCCGATGGGCAGAGCCTCTACTGGACCAGCCTCAACAAGGGAAAGCGCTCCGTCGCCCTCGCCCTCGACAGGCCGGAGGGCCAGGCGCTGGTCCGCGACCTGATCTGCGCCCCGGGCGCCGAGGCCGGCATCCTGCTGACCAACCTGCCAGCGTCCCGCGGCTGGATGAGCTATGCCGCGCTCGCCGAGCATCGGCCCGACCTCATCATGCTGCGGCTGACCGGCAATCCGGATGGCTCGGCCGCCGTCGACTATACGGTGAACTGCGCCAGCGGCTTTCCGGTCGCCACCGGTGCGGATACGCGGCCGGTGAACCATGTGCTGCCGGCCTGGGATGTGGCGGCTGGCCTCTACCTGGGACTGGGCCTGCTCTCCGCGGAACGCGTCCGCGCCCGCACCGGCAAGGGGCAGGAGGTGACGCTGGCCCTGTCGGACGTGATGGCCGCGACGGTGGCCAATCTCGGCTATGTCGCGGATGTGCAGGTCAATGGCGCGGTAAGGCCGCCGATGGGCAATGAACTCTACGGCGCCTTCGGGCGGGACTTCGCCACCGCGGATGGGCGCTCGGTGATGCTCGCCGCCATCTCCAACCGGCAGTGGCGCGCCATCGGCAAGGCGACGGGGCTGGCCGACAAGCTGGCCGCCATCGGCCCCCTGATGGGCGTCGATATCGAGACCGAGGGCGGACGCTTCCAGGCGACCAGGGCCATCGCCGCCCTGCTCGAGCCCTGGTTCGCCGCCCGCAGCCTGGAGCAGGTGGCGGCCGCCTTCGCCAATAGCGGCGTGCTCTGGGGCCCCTACCAGGATTTCGGGCAGCTCGTGCGGGAGGACCTGCGCTGCTCACCCGCCAACCCCATCTTCGGCGAGATCGAGCAGCCGGGCATCGGCAGCCTGCTCGCGCCGCGGGTGCCGCTCTCCTTTGCCCTCAGCGCCGCGCCGCCACCCGCGCCGGCGCCTCGGCTCGGGCAGCACACGGGGGCAGTGCTGCGTGACATCCTGGGCCTCGACGCAGGCGCAGTCTCCGAGCTCGGGAAGCAGGGGATCCTGCGCCCCTGACCGAGGCGCCTACCGGGCACAAGATGGCGCTGCGCCGGACGGGCCGCGGCTGGAGCGGGTTCCGTTCGCACTGGCTCACGGAAGCCGCTCCAGCGTGTCGCCGGATCGATCCAATACCTGAGAGGCGGGCAGCACCCTCCCCAGCCCGGCTCAGTACAACCCACCCAGCCCCCGATCGAGCCCGACCGCCGTCCCCCGCGACGGATCCTCCTCGGGTGGCCGGGCGGCATTCTCCGTGCCGGGCCGGAAGGCCTCCATGATGGCCTGGCCATTATCCGCCTGGACCCGCACCAGGGCGACGCCGGGCGGGGCGCGGAAGGGCACGGCCGGGCTGCCGCGCAGCGCCGCCTCCAGCACGTCATGGAAGATCGGCGCCGCGTTGCTGCCGCCGGTCTCGCCATTGCCGAGCGAGCGCGGCTCGTCGAAGCCCAGCCAGACGGCGATGACGATGTCGGGCGTGAAGCCAACGAACCAGTTGTCGACATAGTCATTGGTCGTGCCGGTCTTGCCGGCGATCGGCCGGTTCAGCCCCTTGCCCGCCGCGGTGCCGGTGCCGCGCGTCACCACGCCGGTCAGCAGGTTGACCATCTGGTAGGCGGCGATCGGGTCGGTGATCTGGCGGCGGCTGTCCACCAGCTCGGGCGGCCCGGCGCCGGGGCCCGATCCCGGCCCGGTCGCGGCGCAGCCTTCGCAGGCGCGGTTGTCGCTGCGCCAGATCACCCGGCCGCGCTGGTCCTGCACGCTGTCGATCAGCGTCGGCGTCACCTCGCGCCCGCCATTGGCGAAGGCGGCATAGCCGGCGGCCATGCGCAGCACCGTCGTCTCGCCCGAGCCGAGCGACATCGCCAGGTAGCGCGGCATGTTGGGGATGACGCCGAAGCGCGCCGCCGTCTCCGCCACCTTGTCGATGCCGACATCCTGCGCCACCCGGATGGTGACGAGGTTGAGCGACTTCTCGAGCGCGGTGCGGATGGAGACGTAGCTGTTGGTGACGCCATCGCCGTAGTTGCCCGGGCGCCAGATGCCCTGCGGCGTGTTGATCTCGATCGGCGCGTCGAGGAAGCGCTGGTTCGGCGGGATGCCCGCCTCCAGCGCCGGGAGGTAGACGAAGGGCTTGAAGGAGGAGCCGGGCTGCCGCTGCGCCTGGGTGGCGCGGTTGAACTGGCTCTTCTCGAAGGACCAGCCGCCGGCCATGGCGAGCACGCGGCCCGTGCCGGGGTCGAGCGCGACGATGGCACCCTCCACCTGCGGGATCTGCCGCAGCGCCAGCCGCTCCGGCCGGGCGGGGGCGCGGCCCTGGGCGGCCTGGGCCGGCAGCGCCTCCACCAGCACCACATCGCCCGCCGCCAGCACATCCTGCATCCGCCGCGGCGTGGCGCCGAGCCGCCCGTCGCCCAGCGCGCGCCGGGCCCAGCCGGCCTCCTCCAGCGGCAGGGTGCCGGTCCGGGGTTGCGCCGGGCCGCGCGGGTCCGGCCGCTCGATCCAGCCGAGCCGCGCCTCGCGGTCCCGCACCTCGAGCGCAACGGCGAGCTTCCACTCCGGCATGGCGCCACCCGGGCGCTGCGTCGCCTCCAGCGCCGGCAGCCATTCCGTGGCGGCGGCGGAGATCTTCGCCACCGGCCCGCGCCAGCCGCCGCGCCGCCGGTCATAGCTCGTCAGCCCGGTGCGCAGCGCCGCTTCGGTCGATGCCTGCAAGGCCGGATCGATACTGGTGCGCACGACGAGGCCGCCCATCGTCGTCTGCTCCGGCCCGAAGCGCGTCGTCAGCTCGCGCCGCACATCCTCCGTGAAGTACTGCCCGACCGGCAGCACCTCGGGCCGGCGCAGCGGGCGGGGGATGAGGGGCTCGGCCTTGGCCGTCGCCGCCTCGGCCGGGGTGATGGCCTTGTCCTCCGCCATCCGGTCCAGCACCCAGTCGCGCCGGGCGCGTGCTGCCTCGGGGAAGCGCATGGGGTTGTAGTTGTTCGGCCCTTTCGGCAGCACGGCGAGGAAGGCGCTTTCGCCGAGGGTCAGCTCGTCGAGCCCCTTGTTGAAATAGGCCTGCGCCGCCGCGGCCACGCCATAGGCCTGGTAGCCGAGGAAGATCTCGTTCAGGTACAGCTCGAGGATGCGGTCCTTCGGCAGCGTCTCCTCGATGCGGATGGCGAGGATCGCCTCGCGCAGCTTGCGGGTCAGCGTGCGGTCGGCGCCGACCAGCATGTTCTTCGCCACCTGCTGGGTGATGGTGGAGGCGCCGCCGAGCCGCCGGCCGCTGCCGTAATTCTCAACAGCTGTCAGCGTCGCCCGCAGGATGCCGATGGGGTCGACGCCATGATGCTCCCAGAAGCGCTGGTCCTCGGCGCTGACGAAGGCTGCCTGGATCTGGCGGGGGATCGCCTCGATCGGCACGAAGACCCGGCGCTCCGCCGCCAGCTCGGCCAGCAGCCGGCTGTCGGCGGCATAGATGCGTGACATCTGCGGCGGCTGGTAGTCGGCAAGCCAGCGGTAGTCGGGCAGGTCCGCCGCCACCTGGCGATAGAGGCCATAGGCGACCACGGCGCCCCCCGCGGCGCCGACGGCCAGCAGCATCAGCAGCCCGCCGAAGACCCCGCGGAAAGGCACGCGCCGCCGGCGCGGCTTCTGCTTCGGCGGCGGGTCCCGTGGCGGGGGCGGGGGCGGCGCGATCTCGAGGGTGGGCTCGGGGCGGTAGTCAGGCGGCGACATGGCGGTCCCAATACAGCGTCCCGGGGCAGGCGGCCACGCGGACGGCCCTGATATAGGCGCATGGCGCACCGGCACCACGAACAACTGCGCGGGCGCCGCCCGGCCCCTTCGCCGGCGGCCCGGCCGGGATCAGCCGGCCGAGGCCACGACGGCGCCCGGAGCGCCGAGGAATCCATGCACCGCCTCGGCCAGCGCCCCGGCCAGCTTGGCGCGGTGGCTGGCGCGGTTCAGCGCCGCCTCGTCCTGCGGATGGGACAGGAAGCCCATCTCCACCAGCGCCGCCGGCACGTCGGGGGCCTTCAGCACCACGAAGCCGGCGCGCCGATGGGTGTTCGGCAGCAGCGGCACCTGATCCTCGAGAGAATCGACCACCAGCCGCGCCATGCGCTCCGAGCCGGCCCGGGTCTCCTGGCGGATCAGGCTGAGCAGGATGCGGCCGACCTCGGGCGAGACGCTCGGCAGCCGCAGCCCGCCATTGCGATCCGCCTGGTTCTCCCGCTGGGCGAGGCGGGCGGCCAGGCTGTCCGAGGCGGTCTCGGAGAGGGTGTAGACGCTGGCGCCGCGGGCACCCGGTGCGCTGTCGGCATGGAGCGAGAGGAACAGCGCCGCCTCGCGTCGCCGCGCCATCTCCACCCGGTTGCCGAGCGGGATGAAGACGTCCCGCCCCCGGGTGAGTGCCACGCGGCAACGGCCGCCGGCCTCCAGCTGCCGCTTCAGCTCCAGTGCCGAGGCGAGGGTGATGCGCTTCTCATGCGTGCCCTGGCTGCCGATCGTCCCCGGGTCCCGCCCGCCATGGCCGGGGTCGATCATGACCAGGGGCAGCGAGCCGCGGGCTGGCAGGGCGGCGCTGGCCAGCGGCCGGCCCTGGGCCAGCCGGGCGAAAGCCGCCGCCGGGCCGGGCCGCAGCGCGATGGTCAGCCGGTCCCGCGTCGCGGCGACGCGCGGCGCGGCGATGGGGCCGGCGAGGTGCAGGATCAGGGTCTGGGTGCCGCCGCTGCCTTCGCGCCGCGCCTCGGTGACGATGCCGGCGCCGGCCAGCCGGTCCGGCCCGCGCCAGGACTGGTTAGGCAGCTCGATCACCAAGCGGGCCGGGTTGGCGGTGGCGGTGACGCGCCAGGCGGTGCCGGGGGCGATCGGCAGCAGCAGCCGCGTCTCGCCACGCGCCGCGCTGAGCCGAGCCTGCGGCGCCGCCGCCTCGGCCAGCCCCGGCAGCAGCAGGCCGGCCGCAGCCGCGATCAACCCGCGACGCCCCGGCCGGAATTGGCCATCCCCCTCGATCATCCGTGCCACGCCCCCCAGCGTTGCGGCCGCATTCTATCCTCGACCCGGCGATGGGTGAAGCCGCATCGCCAGGCATTGCCGCATCGTCAGGCGGGGATGTGACCAAATTGGGGGCGATGTCGGCACGGGATGCCGACTGGCGGCCTGCAACCGTGGCGCGTCAGCCTTGTGGAAGACAAACCCCTCCCCTATGGTGCCTTGCCCCGGCGGCGCCCGCTGCCGGCGGAGGATTACGGCGCTTTCGTGCCGACAGGCCATGGACCCAGCGGTCCGCCGGGCCTGCGGTGCGGTACGCGGCAGTGTCCGGCATGGGGGGCGGTAGCCGCCTCCGCGTTTCGCCGGTCCGCCACCCGCCACGGTCCCCTGACAGGTCCTTGGGCTTCGCCCCGGGGCATGGCGTCGGTGGGCTGCCCGGGACGCCGCCTTCGTCGCCATGCGGGACGTGTCGCGTGCGGACCCTTGGCGCCCTTTCCATCCCTTCGGGGCGTCCCTGGTGCAAGCGTGACCGACGTCGCCCCAGCCGCGCCCTGCGTGGCTGGCCCTGGGGGCGCGAACCCTGGGGTGCCACCCCGGGCCGACGCCTTGCGCCGTACCCGGCGCGGCGGCAGTCCGGGCCCGGCCCCCGCCGGAGGAGGATGGATGGGCGCATGACGCGCGTGCCCTGCCCCCGCGATTGGCCGCCCCAGGCGGCGATCAGCGGGAGGATGCAGGTCATCAATACAGAAGCCCGGTGGACCGGAGGGAGTGGCCGCCTGCGTGCGGCCCCGTGCTTCGCCACACCGGGCCGCGTCGCGCCCCCTTCCGATTTCGGGTCACGCCACCCCGATCCGCCGCGCCGCACTCTGGTGCCGCGCGGCGCGGAGCCACTGCTTCGATGACCAAGCGCATGCTGATCGACGCATCCCACGCGGAAGAGACCCGCGTGGTGGTGCTGGACGGCAACCGGCTCGAGGAGTTCGACCTCGAGGCCGCGAGCCGCCTGCCTCTCAAGGGCAATATCTACCTGGCCAAGGTGGTCCGGGTGGAGCCCAGCCTTCAGGCCGCCTTCGTGGAGTATGGCGGCAACCGCCACGGCTTCCTCGCCTTCAGCGAGATCCACCCCGACTACTACCAGATCCCCGTCGCCGACCGGCAGCGCCTGCTCGAGATGCAGGCCGCCGAGGCGCGCGAGGAGGAGGAATCGGAGGAGCGCGAGGCCGCCCTCGCCGACGCCCTGGAAGCCGCCGCCGCTGAGGAAGTGCCGGCCGAAGCCGTGGCGCCGGAGGCCGAGCCCTCTCCAGCCGAGCCCCCTCCAGCCGAGGCTGACGCCAGCGCGGCCGAAGCCATGCCGGCCGCCACGGAGGCGTCCGAGGCCGGGCCCGCCACCGAGGCACCCTTCGGGGAAGCCCCGGCCGAGCCCATCTCCGCCGGCCCCATCGAGATCGCGGCCGAGGCCCGCTTCGAGGCCGCACCGGACGCCGCCGAGACGGCGCCCGACAGCGCCTCCGTGGCCGCCTCTCCGGGTGAGGGCGACCAACCCGAGCTCGCCCAACCTCTCGCCAATGGCCATGCGCCCGAGGCGCTGCAGCCGAATGGCGAGGATGAGCGCGGCGAAGATGACCGCGGCGGTGACGAGGAGGAGGATGCCCCGGCGCCCGAGACCATCGGCGGCGAGGGCCCCGAGGAGGTCTCGCGGGAGCGCCGCATCCCGCCCCGCTTCCTCCGCCACTACAAGATCCAGGAGGTGATCCGCCGCCGGCAGATCATGCTGGTGCAGGTGGTGAAGGAGGAGCGCGGCACGAAGGGCGCGGCGCTGACCACTTATATCTCGCTCGCCGGCCGCTTCTCCGTGCTGATGCCGAACAGCCCGCGCGGCGGCGGCGTCTCCCGCAAGATCACCTCCGTCACCGATCGTAAGCGCCTGCGCGAGGTGATCGACGATCTCGGCCTGCCGGGGGGCATGAGCCTCATCGTCCGCACCGCCGGCGCGCAGCGGCCGAAGCCCGAGATCCGGCGCGACTGCGAATACCTGCTGCGGCTGTGGGACAACATCCGCGACCGCACCATGGCCTCGACGGCGCCTGCGTTGATCTACGAGGAAGCCGACCTCATCAAGCGCTCGATCCGCGACGTCTATGCGCGCGACGTCGAGGAGATCCTGGTGGATGGCGAGGACGCCTTCCAGGAGGCCCGCGAGTTCATGCGCATGCTGATGCCGCAGCATGCCAAGAAGATCCAGCTCTTCCATGATGGTGGCCTCTTTGCCCGCCATCAGGTGGAGGCCCAGCTGGATGCGATGCATTCGCCGATGGTCCAGCTCCGCTCCGGCGGCTACCTGGTCATCAACCAGACCGAGGCGCTGGTCGCCATCGACGTGAACTCCGGCCGCTCCACGCGCGAGCGGCATATCGAGGACACGGCGCTGCGGACCAACCTTGAGGCGGCGGACGAGATTGCCCGCCAGCTGCGCCTGCGCGACCTCGCCGGCCTGATCGTCATCGACTTCATCGACATGGAGTCGGCCAAGCACGACGCCATGGTGGAGCGCCGGATCAAGGAGGCGCTGAAGCATGACCGCGCCCGCATCCAGGTCGGGCGCATCAGCCATTTCGGCCTGCTGGAGATGTCCCGCCAGCGGCTGCGGCCGAGCCTGACCGAGACCACCTTCGTCACCTGCCCGCACTGCCAGGGCCGCGGCCAGGTCCGCAGCCTGGAGAGCAGCGCGCTGCAGGTGCTGCGCGGCATCGAGGAGGAGGCGGCGCGCCGCCGTTCCGCCGAGATCTGCGTCCATGTCGCCGCCCAGGTCGCCTTCTACCTGCTGAACCGCAAGCGCGAGAAGCTTCAGGCGATCGAGCAGCGCTTCGGCATGTCGGTCGTCTTCGAGCCGGATGACACCCTGATGCCGCCGGCCTTCCGGCTGGAGCGGCTGCGCGCCGCCGAACCGGGCCGCATTCCGGAGGCGCCGCCGGCCGCACTGCGGATGGACTACGCCCCCGAGGCCGAGCCGGAGCCGGAGCCTGAAGCCGAGGAGGCCGAGGCGCCGGCACCCGCCGAAGCCAGCGAGGCCGAGCGGGCCGAAAGCGAGCGCCAGGGCGATCGCCGCCGCCGGCGCCGCCGGCGCCGGGGCAGCAACCAGCGCGGTGAGGGCGCCCAGGCCAATGGTCAGGCCGAGGGCGACACCGAGGAGGAAGGCGAGGGTGAGGAGGAGCAGGCAGAAGCTGCCCCGACGCCCGAAGCCGAGCCGCAGCCGGCACCGGCCGCCACAGCCGAGGAATCCGCCGAGGCCGAGCGCCAGGCGGATACCGAGGGTGATGCCGGCCGCGACGGCCCGCGCCGCCGCCGCCGTGGCCGCCGTGGCAGCCGTCCCGGGACCGCCGGGCAGGGCGAGGAGGCCACGCCGGAGGAGGGCGAGGCCGCCCCGGCCCCCCGCTATACCGGCCCGACCCCGGCCGACCCCTTCGCCGGCCATGTCGATGACATCATGGCGGCGATGGAAGCGGCCGAGGCCGCGGCCGAAGCGGCGGCCGCCGCTCGCCGCTCGGCCCGCATCGCGGCACCGGCCGAACCGGCCCCCGAAGCGCCATTCGGCGAGGCGGTGACGGAGGCCGCGCCGGCCGGGCCAGCGGCCGAGGCAGCGCCAGCAGAGGTAGCGCCAGCCGAGACCACCCCGGTCGAGACCGCGCCGGCCGAGACGACGCCAGTCGAGGCAACACTGGTCGAGGCCACACCGGTCGAGACCATGCCAGGCGAAGCCACACCGGCTGAAACCACGCCCGGGGACGCCGCATTGGCCGAGGCCACACCGGCCGAGGCCATCCTGGAACCTGCCCCGGCCGAGGCAGTGCCTGCTCCGGAGCCGGAGGCCGCTGCCATGCCAGAGCCTGCTCCCACCCCCGAGCCAGTGCCCGAGCCGGCGGTGGTCCAGGGGCCGATCATCCAGCCGGTCAGCGTCGATGCGCTCGACGAGGCGGCCCCGAAGCGCCGCGGCTGGTGGCGCCGCTGATCCGCTGAACCCCGCGCCGCCCGGTTACCCTGGGCGGCGCGGCGGGGCGTCCCGCCCCATCAGATAGCCAACCAGACCAAGCGCCAGGGCGGCGGCGAGGGTGGCGAAGGCGATGGGCCAGGCCATGCCCGCCGGGGCCGCAGCCACGGCCCAGCCTGTCAGAGCCGGCAGGGCAGCGCTGCCCAGGGTCTGCGCCAGGTTCACCGTCGTCGCCCCGCGCCCCACCAGATGGTCCGGGAAAAGCGAGCGGCCCTGTGCCACCACCACGACCGGGTAGCAGCTCAGCAGGCAGAGCAGCACCAGCAACCCCACCGCCAGCGGCAGGGGGGCGCGCGGCCAGAAGGCGAGGGCCAGCAGCACCAGCACTGCCCCGCCCGCCATGCCGGCCACCAGCCACTTCCGGGTGTTCAGCCGCCGCTCCAGCGGCCCGACGCCGAGCAGGCCGAGCACCAGCGCGAGACCCATGGCCCCGAGCACCATGCCGCGCGGCCCCGGCGCCAGCCCGTGCACCTCCGACAGATAGGGGCCGGCCCAGACCGCCAGCACCGTCGCCATCGCCGCATAACCGACGAGATGCATCGCCAGCACCGGCAGCAGCCCCGGCGTCCGCCAGACGGTCAGCTGGCCACGCAGCGCGCCGGCCAGCGTCTCGGGCGGGCGGTGCGGGGCCGGGCGGTCCGGCGGGTCATCGCGCACCCAGGCCCACCACAGGGCCGCGAGCCCGAGGGTGAGCACGGCCGAGAGAGCATAGGCGCCGCGCCAGCCGATTCCGGCCGCCACCCAGGCGAAGGGCGCCCCCGCCAGCAGGATGCCGATCTGGCTGAAGGCGAAGACACGCGCCAGGGCGGTGGTCAGCCCCTCCCCCGCATGCCAGCGGGCGCAGAGCACCACGCTCGCCATGAAGGAGGCGGCGCACCCCAGGCCGAGCAGGAAGCGGCCGGCCAGGAACAGCCCGGCATCCGGCGCCAGGGCCTGGGCCAGGGCGCCAGCCGCCGCCGGGAGGCTCAGCGCGGCGACCGTCCGCCGTGGCCCGATGCGGTCGAGCGCCAGGCCGACCGGGATCTGCAGCACCAGCAGGGCGAGGAAGAAGGCACCATTGGCGGCGCCAAGCAGGCCCGGCCCGGCGCCGAGGTCACTCGCCAGTTCCGGCCCGATCACGCCGAGCGCGGCGCGGTGGAACTGGCTGGCGCTGGTCATCAGCGTCAGGGCCAGCAGCAGGCGGGCCGAGGCGCTCATGCCGCGATGCCCAGTGCCTCGCCAAGTTGGCGAGCCCCCTCCGGCGTCATCCGCAAGCGGCGCCGGGCCAGCGGGTCGCCCTCCCGCTCGGCCGGGATGCGGGCGAGCCAGTGGCGGCGGAGGCAGCAGGCGGCGATCTCCCGCCCCAGCCCGCCCGCCAGATGCGCCCGCCGCTCCGACCAGTCCATGCAGTCACAGGCGAATCGGCGCGCCTGCCGCGCCGCGACGAGATCGACGCCGAGCGCCGCGAGCCCCGCCTCCCCCCTCGCCGTCGCCACCCACCCCCCGGCCACCGGCGCGATCCAGCCCCGCCCGGTGAGGCCGGCATGCAGGGCGACGCCGAGCCGGCCGGCCAGGTGGTCGTAGCAGAGGCGCGCGCTGCGGAAGGCCTCGCCATGCGGCCAGCGGCGGGCAGGGGAGACGGCCTCGCTGAGGCCGCCCAGCGTCTCCAGCATGGCCGCCACCTCCTCCGAGGCGAGGCGATGGTAGCGGTGCCGGCCCTGTGGGTGGACGGCGATCAGCCCGCCCTCCGCCAGCCGGGCGAGATGGGCGCTGGCCGCCGGGGCGCCGATGCCGGCGACGCGGGCCAGCTCGCCCGCCGTCAGCGCCTCGCCCGAGAGCAGGGCCTGCAGCATCGCGGCGCGTGCCGGGTCGGCGAGGAGGATGGCGGTGGCGGCGAAGGCAACAGGGCTGGTCATGGAGGCGAGCCTAGCGTGGATGCGGCGCCGCCGCTTCGCCCCTGCCCGAAGGACAAGCGCCACGCGGCATGGCAGGCTCCGTGCCAGGAGGACCCGCATGATCGCCGTTATCTTCGAGGTCGAGCCGGCCGAGGGCCGCTTCGACGACTATCTGGACCACGCCGCCCGCCTGAAGCCCGAGCTCGAGAAGATACCGGGGTTCATCTCGGTCGAGCGGTTCCGCAGCCTGACCAACCCCGCGAAGCTGCTCAGCCTCTCCTTCTGGGAGGATGACGCGGCGGTGGCCTGCTGGCGCAACCATGGGACGCATCGTGCGAGCCAGGCCGCAGGCCGGGACGGGATCTTCGCCGGCTACCGGCTGCGGGTGGCGGCGGTGCTGCGCGATTACGGAATGGCGGAGCGGAGGGAGCAGGCGCCGGCCGACTCCCTTGCCCTGCATGGCTGGTAGGGCCGGCTAGCCGCAGCCGCTGGCGACGATCTCGCAGCTTGCGCTGCGGTCGCGGCTGCCGCAGGCGGCCAGCGCCTGGCTCTCGGCCGCCTCTTGCGAGGGCCCGGCCCCGCCCGCGGCATAGGTGATGGTGTAGGTGCTCGGATCAGCGGTACGGACGAGGCCGTTGCTGCGCCGGGCCTGGGCCACCGCGCCGCAGCGGTCGGTGAACTCGAGGGCGAGCCGGCAGGCGCCGCCCTGGCCCTGGCAGCGGCGCTCCGCCTGGCCATGGGCGGCGAGCCGGTCCGGCTGGCCATAGGTCAGGCCGAAGCTGCCGCTCGGCGCCGGGGCGAGGTAGATCGCGCCGCTCCGCGCACCGCCGCCGTGATGCGGCGGGGCCGGTACGCTGGCGAGGCCACGCACCTGCGGGGTGTAGGTTCCTTGCGGCAGGGCGGCCAGGCGCTGGCCGGTCGGGCCCTGGAGCGCCACGTAATTCGGCTCCGCCAAGGTGCCGCGGCCGGTGGTGGTGCCGCGGCCGGTGGTGGCGCCCCGGCCGGCGCTGCGCTGAAAGGCGTGGCCCGCGGTACACCGCATCAGGCAGGCCTGGACCGGCGCCGGATTGGACCGGATGGCCGAGGAGGCAGCGCCGCAGCTCCGGGTGCAGGCCGGCGGGGCCGAGGTGGTCTGCGCCACGGCCAGCGGCGGGGCGAGGAAACCCAGAATCAGCATCCCCCAACCGATGAGGATCGTGGACCGCTCGACCATGCCCTCTCCCCGCCATGCACGCTGTCACTGCGTGCTGTGACACGAGCCGCCTCCGTGGGACGCGGAACGCGGGGTTTGGCTTTTATCAGCCTATTGGTGATATTCCAGCATCAAAACTGCACGGTTCCGTTACCGCCCGAGGAAACGGGCGATACGGGACGGAGCCGCAGCCATGTCGGCCTCCGGTCCGCAGTAGGACAGGCGCAGGAAGCGATGGCCGCGCGCCGCGTCGAAATCGACGCCGGGCGTCGCGGCGATGCCGGCCTCCGCCAACAGCCGGCGGCAGAATTCCGGGCTGTCATTGGTCAGGTGGCCGATATCGGCCCAGAGGTAGAAGGCGCCATCCGCCGGCGAGAGGCGGTCGAGCCCCGCCGCCGGCAGCCCGGCCAGCAGCGCATCCCGGTTGCGGCGATAGCGGGCGATATTCGCCTCGAGCTCCGGCCGGCAGGCGAAGGCGGCCTCGGCAGCCACCTGCGCCACATGGGGCGCGTTGATGAAGAGGTTCTGCGCCAGGCACTCCACCGGCCGGACCAGATCCTCCGGCAGCACCAGCCAGCCGATGCGCCAGCCGGTCATCGAGAAGTATTTCGAGAAGCTGTTGACCACCACGGCGCTGGAGGAGTGGGCTGCGGCGCTCCGCTCCTCGACCGTGCCGTAGGTCAGGCCGTGATAGATCTCGTCCGAGATCAGCCGCACCCCCTCCGCCTCGCACCAGCGGGCGATGGCGATGAATTCCTCCGCCGGCAGCATGGTGCCGGCCGGGTTGCAGGGGCTGGCGAGGATGAGGCCGGCCGGGCGCGGGTCCAGCGCCTTCAGCATGGCCAGGGTCGGCTGCCAGCGCGTCGCGGCATCGCAAGGCAGGATCTGCGGGCGCATGCCGAGGGCGGTCAGGATGTTGACATAGGGCGGGTAGTAGGGCGCCGCCATGGCCACCGCATCGCCCGGGTCGAAGGCAGCGAGGAAGGCGAGCGGGAAGGCGCCGGAAGCGCCGACCGTCACCGCGATCCGCTCCGCCGGCACGGCGGCACCGTAGCGCTCGGCGTAATGGGCCGAGATCCGCTCGCGGAGGGAGCGCAGGCCGAAGGCCTCCGTGTAGCCCATCGGCGCCCCGGCCTCGAGAGCCGCCACCACCGCCTCGGCGGCGCCGCGCGGGGCACCGGTGCCGGGCTGGCCGACCTCCATCCGCAGGATGCCGAGCCCGTCGGCGAAAGCGCCGGGCGGCAGAACCGCGGCCCGGGCATTGGCCGCGGCAATGACATCCATCACCAGGAAGGGCGGCGCGGAGGCTCCGCGGCCGATCTTGAGGGCCATGGCGGCTACCGGTCGATGGCGCCCAGCGCCACGCCGGCGCCGCGCGGGTCGGAGAGGATGCTGCACCGGTTCGGATAGCCGGGCAGGTAGTCGGTGCAGGTGCCGAGCTGCGTCCGCGCCGGCTCCGGCGAGCCGGACTCGAGCGCGGCCAGCGGAGCGGTGGAGCGCAGCAATTGCAGCGCCGCCGGCCCGGCCACGCCGATCGGCGCCGCCTCCTGCCCGGAGGCGGCCGCCGCGAGGCGGAAGCTTTTGATGTTCGGGTTGTAGGCGAGGGCGGCGGAGAGCAGCGGCGGCCGCACCTGGCCGATATTCGCCGCCGGCGCCAGCAGGAAGCCGAAGCCCGGCACCACCCGCCCGGTCCCGAAGAGGTTGTTCATGGTGAAGGCGCAGCTCACCGCATGGCCCAGGCGGTCGAAGACCACCAGCCCGGCCGAGGCGCCAACCGGCCCCGGCTCCGCCGCCGGCAGGCTGGTCGAGGCAAGGATCGCCCGCGCATCGCCCGCCCCCTGCCGCCAGGCGGCGGCGGCGGCCAAGCCGCGGCGGGAGGCATCCGGCAGGCTGGCCCCACCCTGCAGGGCGGCGAAGGCCGCCGCCGCCGCCAGCCCGCCATCGGCCGGCGGTGGCAGGAAGGCAATGCGGTCCCCGTTGCGGGAGGGCAATTCGATCGGCGCCACGAGGTTGGGCAGGGCGGCGCGCAACTCATCGCCGGTCAGGTTGCCGCCGGCGGCGCGCGAGGCTTCCTCCAGCCGACGGGCGAAGCCGCCCTGGTGCATGTCGCCGACGCCGCCGACGCGGAGCTGGCCAAGGGTCCCGGCCAGCTCGGGCTGCGTCATCGTCTCGCCGGCGACCTTCGGCCTGCCATCCGGCCGGGCGAAGACCGCCCGGGCGCCCGGGTCGGCGAGGAGCGGGCCTGAGACGGCTGCCAGATCGGCGGCGAGGCCGCGGCTGACCTCCGTGCCGAAGCGGGCAAGCTGCTCGGCCGGGGCCATCAACTCCTCGAAGGGCCGGACCGGGTTGCGGGTATGGAGGCCGAAGAGGCCGCGGGCCAGCAGCGGCACGGCGGCCGGCCGGTCGGCGCCGGGCGGCACGGCGGCGCGGGTGCCGGGCAGGAACATCACCGCCTCGGTCGTGCCCTTGGCCGGGTCGAAGGAGAGGCAGGCCCCGCCGCCGCCGAGCCCGACGCGGGAGGGCAGCGTAACCGACATGGCGAAGCCCGCCGCCACCGCCGCATCCGTTGCCGAGCCACCGGCCGAGAGCACGTTGCGGGCGATCAGCGCCGCCGCCGGGTCCTCGGTCGCCACGCCGCCAAGGAAGCCGCGGACGAAGCCGGGCGCGCCGAGCGCCGGGCCGCCGCCGCCGATGATGGGCGAGAGCGCGCTGTTCACCGTCTCGCAGCCGGGCAGGAGGAGGGCGGCCGCCAGCATGAGGGAAGGCGTCAGGGCCGAGCGGCCCGGCCTGGAGGAGTCCGCCCGCTGGAAGACGCTGGCCCCGGTCTCGGCACTGCTTGTCATGCTGCTGTCCCTGGTCCCCTTCGAGGCGGCGCGGGGCCAGGGCCTGGCTCGAACCACACCGCAACCCCATGGTCCGTGCCGCCGGCACGGAGGCTGGCCTGATGCGCGTCACGCTGATCCCGGCGCGGGCCATAAACGCCTTCGTCACCAGCGGCAACCGGTGTTGATTTCGGCAGGGGCCTGCGTCGCCCCGCGCTTCGGTCTAACCTGCCGCGCAACGCGGAGGAGACCGCCCCGGTGAAACGAGTTCTCGCCCCCCTGCTGGCCGTCGCCTCGCTGACCATCGCCTTGCTGGCTGGGGCCGCAGCCATTGCCCAGGGCTTCACGCCTGAGCAGCGGCAGGAGATCATCGCCATCCTGCGCGAGGCCCTGGTGCGGGACCCGACGATCCTGCGCGAGGCCATGACCGCCGCAGAGCAGGCCGACCAGCGCGAGCGGGAGGGAGCGGTGCGCCAGGCCATCGCCAGCCAGGGCGACGCCCTGTTCCGCGACCCGGCCGACCCGGTGAAGGGCAACCCGCAGGGCGCCGTCACCATCGTCGAATTCTTCGATGCCCGCTGCGGCTACTGCAAGCAGATGCAGCCGGCCATGGAGCAGCTGCTGCGCCGCCAGCGCGATGTGCGGCTGGTGCTGAAGGACCTGCCCATCCTCGGCCCCAGCAGCGTGCTGGCCAGCCGCGCCCTGATCGCCGCCCAGCGCCAGGGCAAGTATGCCGAGCTGCACGATGCGCTGATGAAGCTGCGCGAGGAGCCCGCCGAGCCCGTCCTGCGCCGTGAGGCGGAGCGCGCGGGGCTCGACTGGGCCCGGCTGCGGCGCGACATGGACGACGCCGCCATCCAGGCCCGGCTCAACGGCAATATCCGCCTCGCCCAGGCGCTGCGGATCGAGGGCACCCCGGCGCTGGTGATCGGCCAGGCGCTGATGCCGGGCGCCGTCGACCTCGCCACGCTGGAGCGGATGGTGGCCGAGGCCCGGCGCGGAGGCTGAGCGATGCCGCACTATATCTGCACCGCCTGCACCATGCAGTTCGCCGAGAGCGAGGCGCCGCCGCCGCTCTGCCCGATCTGCGAGGATGAGCGGCAATTCGTCCCCGCCCGGGGCCAGGGCTGGACCACTCTGGAGGCCATCCGCGGCGGCCACAGCAATGCCTGGCGGCAGCTTGGGCCTGGCCTCCTCGCGCTGCAGACGGTCCCGGCGCTCGGCATCGGCCAGCGGGCGCTGCTGGTGCAAAGCCCGGCGGGCAACCTGCTCTGGGACTGCATCGCCCTGCTGGATCCGGCGACGGAGGCGATCATCCAGGCGCTCGGCGGCCTCGCCGGCATCGCCATCAGCCACCCGCACTACTACTCGACCATGGTGGAATGGGGCCGGGCCTTCGGCGTGCCGGTCTGGCTGCATGCCGCCGACCGCGCCCATGCCGCCCGGCCAGACCCCTGCCTCCGTTTTTGGGAGGGCGAGACGCATTCCCTGCTGCCGGAGGTTACGCTGCATCGGCTGGGCGGGCATTTTGCCGGGGGCACCATCGCCCATTGGTCGGCCGGGGCCGGCGGGCGGGGCGCGCTGCTCTCGGGCGACATCCTGCAGGTGATGCCGGACCGGCGGCATCTGGGCTTCATGCGCAGCTATCCCTGCCTGATCCCGCTGCCGCCCGCCGAGGTCCGCCGGATGGCGGCCGCCTGCGAGGGCCTCGCCTTCGACGCCATCTACGGTGCCTTTCACGAGCGGGAGATCGTCACCGGCGCCCGGACCGCGCTGGCCCGCTCGGCCGAGCGCTACTGCGCCTGGGTGGCGGGTATGGTGGAGCCCTGAGGCTTCAGCCCGGCTCCCGCCACTCCACCGCCTGATCGATCGGGTAGACCGGCCGCGGCAGCCTCGCCCAGGAGAAATTTCCCAGCACCGGGCTGGTCAGGCCAGGCACGTCCACCTCCAGGATCCGCGCATCGGGGAAGTGCTCGTCGAAGCCGGCGCGGAAATGGCCGCGGCTCTTCACCACGAGGCAGCGCAGGGCGGCGATGTCGATGCCGTGCATCTCGAGCATGCGCGGCTCCGCCAGCTGGCGCCGGAGCGAGGCGACCACGACGCGGAGGCCGGAGCCGGCGAGTTCCAGCAGTGCCGAGGGACCGAGGTCGAAGCGCCGCCCGGCGAGGATGCCGCGCCGGCCGATGTCCTGGCCATCGCGGAGCGCCAGCACCCGGGCCGGGGCGGCGAAGCGGTGGCTGAACTCGCTCTCGACGCGGTTGAAGACGGCCTCGAAGGCCGCGCCCTCGCCCCGCCCATGCGCCTCGGCGGCCAGGGCCGGATCGACCAGCACGCCGGCGACCACGCCCTCGGCCCCGGCCTCGTGCAGGGCACGGAGGAGGAAGGTGGTGCTGCCGCGGCCCCCGCCGCCGGGATTGTCGGCGACATCGGCCAGCAGCACGGGCGGCGCATCCCCGCGCCCGGCCTCGACCGCCCGCGCCACCGCCTCGGCCAAGGGGGTGAGCGCGCGGCGGTAGCGCGGGTGGTCGGCCCAGACCCGCCGCGCCAGCGCGCGCGCCGCGGCCTCGGCCGCCGCCGCGTCGCCGTCCCGCGCGGTGACGGTCACGGTCATCCCGCATTTCGGCAGGTCGGAGAAGACGAAGCCGGCCGCGACGGAGGCATTGGCGATGCGCCGGTCCGTCCGCATCAGCGCCTCGGCCGCCTGGATCGCCTCGGCATAGGGGCCGGCGGCGGTCAGCAGGGTGACGGAGGGCGGCGTCAGCGGCAGGCGGATGAAAGCCTTCGCCGTCCGCATCCCGGCCAGCATCTCGCGCAGCAGCTCGGCACTCTCGGCGGCGCGTTCCGCCATGTCGACATGCGGGTTGGTGCGGTAGACCACCAGCGCATCCACCGCCTCGACCAGACGCTCGCTCACATTGCAGTGAAGATCGTGGCTGCAGACGATGGGGGTGGCAGGCCCGACGACGCGCCGCACCAGCGACGCCAGCGTGCCGTCGCTGTCCTCGTCGCCGGTGGCGGAGGAGGCGCCGTGGCTGGCGATGTAGACACCGTCCAGCGGCAGGGCAGCGGCGAGCCCGCCCCTGATCTCGTCGAGGACATCGAGGAAGACCGCCTGCTCGATCGGCCCGCCCGGCGGCGCGGCGGCGATGAGCACGGGCACCGGCTGCCAGGGCCCGGCGGCATCCATCCGCCGGTAGAAGCCGCCGATCTCGCCCGGCAGATGGCTCGACTCGGCCCGTGCCAGGCCAGTGATCGCCGCGCCGCGTTCCAGGCATTGGCGGGTGAAATCCTCCCGGATGGTGGGCGGGGCGAAGGCATTTGCCTCCAGATGCAGCCCGAGCACCGCAATGCGTGGTCCCTTGCCTCGATCCATGCCACAGCCCCTCCCCGGATTGCCGGCTTCGCCACCCCGTATAGACTGCTGGATGGGAGACAATGGAATGGCGCAGCTCAGCGAGGCACTGGGGCTGCTCGACCGGCTGGTGGGGTTCGACACCACCAGCCGCAACAGCAATCTCGACCTGATCCGCGACGTGGAAGCGTGGCTGGCGGCGCATGGCGTGGCGAGCCGCGTCACGCTCGACGCGGAAGGCCGCAAGGCCAACCTGCACGCCATGGTCGGCCCGCGCGTCGCCGGCGGCGTGGCGCTCTCGGCGCATGTCGACTGCGTGCCGGTCGAGGGCCAGGACTGGCGGGCCGATCCGTTCCGCCTGCGCCGCGAGGCCGGTCGGCTGATCGGCCGCGGCGCCACCGACATGAAGGGCTTCGCCGCCTGCGCGGTGGCGATGATGCCGGAATTCGCCGCGATGGACCTCCAGCGCCCGGTGCATCTCTGGCTGACGCATGACGAGGAGACCAACGCCGCCGGCGCCTGGCGGCTGGTGACGGAATTCGAACCGGACCCGATGCCCGGCTTCTGCGTGGTCGGCGAGCCGACCGGCATGGCCCCGGTCATCGGCCACAAGGGCTATGCGAGCTGGGACGTGACGGTGACCGGCCTGTCCGGCCATTCCTCACGCACCACCGAGACCGCGAATGCGCTGCAGGCGGCGGCCGAGGGCGTGGCCTTCCTGGCGCGCCGGGCACGGCTCTTCGCCAGCGAGGGCCGCCGCGCGGCCGGCTTCGAGCCGCCTTTCACCACCGTCCATGTCGGCACCTTCCACGCCGGCAGCATCCTCAACATCGTGCCCGACCGCGCGGAGCTCACCTTCGAGGTGCGCAGCGTGCCGGGCGACGAGGCCGGGGCGGTGCTCGCGGAATTCATGGCCTTCATGGAGCAGGTCGCGTTGCCGCCCCTGCGCGCGGCGCATCCGGCGGCGGCGCTGCATGTCACGCCGCGCTCCGAGCTGCCGGCGCTCGACCTCGCGGAGGATGCTCCGCTCACCCTACTGGTGCAGCGCCTGACCGGGCGCAACAGCGCCGGGCGCGTCAGCTACGGGACGGAGGCAGGGGTTTACCAACGCGCGGGCATCCCCACCATCGTCTGTGGGCCCGGACATATCGCCCAGGCGCATCAGCCGGAGGAATGGGTGGCCGAGAGCGAGATCGAATCCTGCCTTGGCTTCCTGCGCCGCCTCGCGGGCACGCTGGCGGAGTAGGCATGGCGCGGTCCCAGCCTCCGTCGCAGCCATCCTCCCTCGGCAATTCCGGCGTGCTGCGCCTCGAGGTGCAGATCAGGGCGCCGGACATCCGCCCCTTCCTAGGCGGCAATGTGCTGCCTGGGGTCTGGAGCTTCTCCGCCGTGGCGCCCGGCCCGCATGTGGCCGTGGTCGCGCTGGTGCATGGCAATGAGATCGGCGGTGCCGTGGTGCTGGACCGCTGGCTGCGCGCCGGGTTGCGGCCGGCACGCGGCCGGCTCTCGCTTGTCTTCGCCAATCTCGATGCCTATGGCCGCTTCGATCCGGCGGACCCGACGGCCAGCCGCTTCATCGACGAGGACCTGAACCGGCTGTGGGATGAGGAGACGCTCGATGGCGGCCGCCGTTCCTGCGAGTTGCGCCGGGCGCGGGTGCTGCGGCCATTCTTCGACAGCGTCGATGTCCTGCTCGACCTGCATTCCATGCTCTGGCCCTCGGACCCGCTGATGCTGGTTGGCCAGTCCAGGCGGGCGGCCGGGCTGGCCCTGAGCCTTGGCGTGCCGTCGCTCGTCGTCGCCGATGAGGGGCATGAAAGCGGCAGGCGGTTGATCGACTACACGCGGTTTTCCGCGCCCGGCAGCCAGCGCAGCGCGATCCTGGTCGAGGCGGGTTCGCATTGGGAGGAGACGACGGTCGCCACGATGGAGGCGACCGGCGCCGCCCTGCTGCAGACGACCGGCGTGGTGGAGGCGGGCAACGCCATACTGCGCCCGGCGCCGCCGGGCCGTGCGGCGCCCCGCCTGGCCGAGGTGACGCGCACCATCGTCGCGCGCAGCCGCGGCTTCGCCTTCGTTCAGCCCTATCGCGGCGGCGATGTCGTGGCGCGGCGGAACACGCTCATCGCCCTCGACGGCGATGCGGAGGTCCGCTCGCCGCATGACGGCTGCCTCATGGTGATGCCGAGCCTGCGCACCATGCCGGGCCAGACGGCGGTGCGGCTGGCCCGCTTCGTCGGGCCGGGGCCGCAGGCCCGGTAGCCTCTCGGCCCCCGGTGCTCAGCCCCCGGTGCTCAGCCCCCGGTGTCAGCCCTCTGGTGCCGGCTCGCCTTCCCGCGCGGTGCCGTATTCGGCCAGCAGCGCGAACATCTCGCGCGCCGCGGCATCGACCTCCGCCGCCTCGGTCCCCTTGGCAACCAGCGCCACGCCGCCGCCCTTGCCGCGGTAATAGGGATAGCTGCCGAGATCGAGCGCCGGATGGCGCTGCTGGATGGCCGTCAGCCCCGCGGCGATCTGGCCTTCATAGACGTAGTCCGCATGCACGGTATGGGAGAGGATGGGGCGGCCGCGCTCCAGGCCCGGGGCCAGCGCCTCGAACATCGAGCGCATGATGCGCGGCACGCCGGCCATCACATGCACATTGCCCATGCTGAAGCCGGGCGCCGTCGTCTCGGCACAGCGGATCGGCACCGCGCCGCGTGGCAGCGTCGCCATGCGGAGGCGCGCCTCGTTGAACTCCACCGGCGGGTCGCGCCGGGCATAGTCGGCCGCCATGATGGCGCGGGTTTCCTCATGCACCTCCCAGGGCACGCCGAAAGCCTGGGCGATGCATTCGCTGGTGATGTCGTCATGCGTCGGCCCGATGCCACCGGTGGTGAAGACATGGGTGAAGCGTGCCCGGACCTCGTTCACCGTGCCGATGATGGTCTCCGGCACGTCGGGAATGACGCGCACCTCGCGCAGCGGGATGCCGAGCTCGCCGAGCCGGGTCGCCAGGAATTGCAGGTTGGCGTCGCGGGTCCGGCCAGAGAGGACCTCGTTGCCGATGATGAGCAGGCAGGCGGTGGGATTGTCGGTCATGGCGGCTCCGGCCCGTGATGTGGTTCCGGCAAGCCTAGAGCAAACTCACCTCAGGCGGGACATGGGCCGCGAGTGAGACAGGAAAGCGGCCGCATCGCCCCAGGCGGCCCTTAGGCGGTGGGGTGCGATGGGCCCCTGCCCTCGCCCAGGCGTAGCGTCACCGCCTGGCGCACGGCCGGGTGCCGCAGGCCGATGCGGCCTGGCGCGATGGCGGCCTGCCACCCGCTGGCCCGGGCATGCCGGATCAGCCGGGATGGCAGGACGATGACGCCGGCTGTGGCACGGCGGCTCGAGACCAGCACTTGGTCGGCCTCGAACTCCACGCGCCAGCCCTCGCGCTGGGCCAGGCGGAGCAGGGTGGAGAGGATGGACCAGTCGGTCCGGTCGCGGGCGGCTTCCATGCAGTCCCGTAATGCCGTGCCGGCGCCATCGTTGCCTGGCCCGCGCATTCGTGCAGTACGGCGCCGCGAGGCGGCGATGGCATTTGCCTCACCCAGGACGATCGGGCATGAGCGGCAACCACGACCCCGTGACTGCCGACAGGACCGACGAAGCCATGCGCGTGCTGTTCGTCCACCAGAATTTTCCGGCCCAGTATCGCCATGTGGCCCGCGCCCTGGCCCGGCGGCCGGGGATGCAGGTCATCGGCCTCGGCGAGAACCCCGGGGAGACGCTGCCGGGTGTGCAGCACCTCCGCTACAAGGCACCGCATCCGGGGGCGAAGGAGACGCATCGCTACGTCCGCCGGTTCGAAACCGCGGTCTATCGCGGCCAGCAGGCCGCCCGTGCGGCACTCACCCTGAAGGAGCGCGGCTTCACCCCGGACATCGTCTGCTGCCATCCCGGCTGGGGCGAGGGGCTGTTCCTGCGCGATGTCTGGCCGGACACCAAGCTGCTCTACTATTGGGAATTCTATTATCATTCCTCCGGCGCCGATGTCGGCTTCGACCCGCCGGGGCAGGTGTCGATGGATGATGCCTGCCGCGTCCGCATCCTGAATGCCAACCATCTGGTTTCGCTCCAGGTAGCCGATTGGGGCCAGACGCCGACCCAATGGCAGGCCAGCCGCTTCCCGGACTGGGCGCGGGAGCGCATCTCGGTCGTGCATGAGGGGATCGACACCCATGCGATCCGCCGGCGGCGGGACGTCACGATCACCCTGCCCGATGGCTGCCGGCTTACCGAGGGCGACGAGGTGGTGACCTTCGTCGCCCGCGGGCTCGAGCCCTATCGCGGCTTCCATGTCTTCATGCGGAGCCTGCCGGAGATCCTGGCCCGGCGGCCGGCGGCGCAGATCGTCATGGTCGGTGGGGAGGACCCGCATTACGGCAGCAAGCCGCGCGAGGGGACGAGCTGGAAGGCGCTGCTGCTGGAGGAGCTTGGGGAAAGGCTGGACCTGAGCCGAATCCATTTCACCGGCAAGGTGCCCCATGAGACGTTGCTCGGCCTGCTCAGCCTGTCCTCCGCCCATGTCTACCTGACCTATCCCTTCGTGCTGTCATGGTCGATGCTTGAGAGCATGTCGCTCGGCTGCCTCCTGATCGGCTCCGCCACCGCGCCGGTGCAGGAGGTGATCGAGCACGGGAAGAACGGGCTGCTGGTGGATTTCTTCTCCTCCGACCAGCTGGCGGAGACGGTGGTGCGGGCCCTGGCCGACCCGGCGGCCCATGCCCCGCTGCGGGAGGCTGCACGGCGTACGGCGGTCGAAAATTATGATCTGGACAGCGTTTGCCTGCCGCAGCACCTGGCGCTGATCGATGCGGTGGCAGCCGGTCGGCGCCCTGAGCGCCGCTGAGCGGCCGCACCAAGCCATATTTCACAACTTCGCGTGACAAGAGGGCGTTGGGTAACAGTTTGTTGAGGTGTTCGCTCCTATGATTTCTCAGGTGACAAGGGCGTGCTGCACCGCACACTATGGCTGCCGTAATCCTGGATTGAACAATGCAGGGCTTGCTGTCGGCAGACGGGCGCCGCAAGGGAACAGGCATGGAACAGCTTGGACTCGGCATTATAGAAGCCGATGCTGGTTTTGGCCGGAAACTGGCTAGTTTCTTTAACCAGAACGGCTTCCCGGTTGAATTGCACGACGATGCGAAGCCTCTGCTGGCAAGGCTGCCCAACCGCCCACCCAGCGTGATCCTGCTGGGGGAGGGCGACAAGCCAGCCAGCGCCCTGCAAACGCTTCGCCGCATTCGTGAGGTGTCCATCATCCCTTGCATCATGCTGGCCAGCCGCGGCGACGACCTGAGCGAGATTGTCGTCCTGGAGGCCGGTGCGGACGGCATAGTGGACCGCGACCTTCCGCCACGCGCCCTGCTGGCGCGGATCCGCGCGGTGCTCCGCCGCGGCGAATGGGGGGCGGTCCAGGCCGAACCGACCATCAGCGTTGATGGCTGGAGGCTGATTCCGCAGCGGCGGCAGCTGCTACGGCCCGATGGCTCGGAATGTGCCCTGACCACCGCCGAATACGACCTGATGTGCCTGCTGGTCGAGCACCGCGGCAAGCCGATCACCCGTGACGCGGTTGCCCGCGCCGTTTTCCGCCGGCCTTTCCGGGCCGAAGACCGGACCGTGGACAACCTCGTCCTCCGGCTGCGGCGGAAGCTCGGCCTGGCCCAGCAGGATTGCATCAAGACGGTCCGCGGCGCGGGCTATATGTTCGCCGGCTTCGCCGATTGCGGTCTTCGCGTTGCCTGATTTCGTCCCGATTTTAGCGATATTTCCGGTATAGGCCGCCACAAAATCACGGAGTTTCCCATGGCGATCGTGCCGGTCATCCTCTCGGGCGGGACGGGAACGCGCCTCTGGCCGCTATCCCGCGAAGCTTATCCCAAGCAGTTCTGGCCCCTGCTCGGCGTCGAGACCATGCTGCAGCAGACGGCGGGCCGCGCCGTCGGTGATGGCTTCACCGCCCCCGTGGTCGTCTGCAACGAGGCGCATCGCTTCCTGGTGGCCGAGCAGCTGCGCGAGGCCAGTGTTCACGGGGCCCGCATCCTGCTGGAGCCGGCCGGGCGGAACAGCGCCCCGGCCATTGCCGCCGCCGCCTTGTTGATCGCGGAGCAGGCACCCGACAACGTGCTGTGGCTCATGGCCGCCGATGCCGCCATCGCCGATGTGCCCGCCCTGCATGTGGCGCTCGAGAAGGCCTTGGTCGCGGCCCGCGCCGGCCGCATCGTCACCTTCGGCATGCGCCCGACCGCGCCGGAGACCGGCTATGGCTATATCGAAGCCGGCTCCGAATTGCCTGACGCCCCGGGCGTGATGCACCTCGACCGCTTCATCGAGAAGCCGGATGCGGCCAGGGCGGCCGATCTCCTCGCCGGCGGCCGGCATCTCTGGAACAGCGGCATGTTCGTCGCCACCGCCGCTACCTTGCTGGCCGAGCTCGAGCGCTTCGCGCCCGAGGTGGTCCGCAGCGTCATAACCGCCATGGCCGAGGCCAAGCGGGACCTCGACTTCGTCCGCCTCGGCGCCGCCGCCTTCAGCGCGGCGCCGGCCGTCTCGATCGATTACGCGGTAATGGAGAAGACGGGCCTCGCCGCCGTGGTCCCGGCCGATATCGGCTGGTCCGATCTCGGCTCCTGGGCTGCCCTGTGGGAGGCCGGCACCAAGGATGCGCGCGGCAATGTTGTCACCGGTCCGGTCTCCCTGGTCGATGCCGAAGGCTGCCTGGTGCGGTCGGAGGGCATCCTCACCGGCGTGATCGGCCTGAAGGATGTGGTGATCGTCACGACCGACGACGCGGTGCTCGCCATGCCGCGGGAGCGGGCACAGGATGTGAAGAAGCTCGTCGACGAGCTCCGCCGCACCAAGCGGCCGGAGGCGACCGAGCATCGCCGCGTCTACCGCCCCTGGGGCAGCTATGAGGGGCTGATCCAGGGCGACCGCTTCCAGGTGAAGCGCATCCAGGTCCGCCCGGGCCAGAAGCTGTCGCTGCAGAAGCACTTCCACCGGGCCGAGCACTGGGTGGTGGTGAACGGCACCGCCATCGTCCACCGCGACGGGGAGAACATCCTGCTGCGCGAGAACGAGAGCGTCTACCTGCCGCTCGGCTGCGTCCACCGGCTGGAGAATCCGGGGATGATCCCGCTGAACCTCATCGAGGTCCAGTCGGGGTCCTATCTCGGCGAGGACGACATCGTCCGCATCGAGGATACCTACGGGCGCTGCTGAGCATTCGGCTGCCCACCCTGTCGGCGTGATGTGCGTTTGCCCATAGGCTGTCCCTGTCTGGAAAACGCAATACTTTCAGCATGTTGTAGTGAATTTTAGAAATTGACGGCTTATGGGGAAAGGTAGTTGCCTCGCGCTTGAGCGGAATTTGCTTGGCGCGAAAGGCCACCCTAGCTGACGCCTTGGCACCTTCGGTCGACACCAAGGGCATCTTGCTCTGTCGTGAGGCTCATGCGGTAGCACCGAGGCGGACGAGGCATTGAAGGTTGTAGGTAAGCCCGCGCAGCAGCGCCTGGACGCGCTGCGCCGGATGCAGCTTGGCGGTAAGCGCTTCGCCATGGCGCCGCTTCACGACAGACATTAAGGTCTCCACCTTCCACCGCTGGTGGTAGACGGCGCGGTCGGTCAAGACGATTGACCAGCCCCCACGGAGCGGTCCGGGTGGATTTTTAGTGGAGAATGGCTGCGGCTTGGCCTGAGTTGGAGAAGGGTGGGCCGGTGGGGGACGGCGGACTTGATGTCAGGAGCACCACCGGCGCTGGCGGTCGGTAGCGCAGAGAGGAGTGCGGGCGGACGGTGTTGTAGTGCTGTCGCCACTGCTCGATCAGGACCTTGGCCTCGGAGAGGGAGTTGAACACCTCCGTGTTGAGCAGCTCATCCCGCAGCTTGCCGTTGAAGCTCTCGTTGTAGCCATTCTCCCACAGGCTTCCGGGTTCGATGAACGCCGTCTCCGCACCGACGCCGCTGATCCAGCTCTTCACGACCGTGGCTGCAAATTCGGGCCCGTTGTTCGAGCGAACATGGCCTGGGATGCCGCGCAGGATGAACAGGTCGGACAACAGGTCGATGGCGTCAGCTGCCCTGAGCTGGCGCCCAACCCGGATCGCCAGGCATTCGCGGGTGAACTCGTCGACGACGTTCAACATCCGGAACCGGCGCCGCGACTTTCCTGCTGCGCACTGCTGCAATCTCCGCCGGTGCGGCGGACAACAACGTCCTGCTGGGTCTCCAGTTGTACTCGACCTTGCCGGCCACCGCATACTCGCATTTGCTTTTGCGGCTGGCGCGGCTCTCGCCATGGAGGGACCCACAGACCCTCTGCTCGGCCCGAACCGCTGGGCGGCCTGGGCAGTCGTGATCGCCGCTACTGTGCCGGACTCTGATCTCGCCGTGGTTGTCGCGTCGGTGCTCCTGATCTTGCTAGCCCGCGGCGAGGGTGTTTTCCCGGCGCTGCTGCGACACCCCATACCACTCTGGCTTGGCCGCATGTCCTACAGCCTGTACCTGATCCATGTTCCGGTCATGTTGGCTGTCGCCCATGCCTTGCATGGCGCCATCGGCCCTTTGGCGATCACCGCACTCGGCGTCGTGCTCGCCTTTCCATTGGCCTGGGCCCTATATGTAGGCGCCGAGCGGCCAGCCTTGGCCTTAAGTCGACTTATCGGCACTTGCATTCGTCCGGCGACGGCCACCTCTCAGGCGGCTGTACGCAATTAGCACCACTCCTGAGCCATGTTGTGCCTCAGTGCCTGTCCACGAAGTTCATGAGCGGAACAAGCGCTTGGCCGTGAGCTTGATCATGGCCAGGCGGATCAGGGCGGCCGACATTGACCATACACTTTGCCCCATCTTTGTCCGGTTGCTTCAGTAAGCGGGTAGCGCGACTTGGCTGCCCGGGGGTGGTGGGCACCGTGGCTGCACAGTCCACCCGGCGCCAGCATGAGCCAAGGCAACTACGCCATCAGAGGGCCCTGTCACTTCTCAGCACCAGCGCTCCACCCGCAGGCAGTTGCGCCAGCAGAGCCGGCCGGAACAGCAGGGTAACCGCCAGCTCCCACCCCAAAGCGATCATTAGCAGCCGGCCCATGCTTGCGGTCCCTGGATGGCTTGAGATCCAGAGCGCGCCGAAAGCGGTCGCGGTCGTCAAAGCGCTGAATACGACCGCGCGCATCAAGCTCGCATGCACCAGCTCATTCTCTCCGGCACGCCAGGCTGAAACGAAATAGATGTTGAACGCGACGCCCATGCCGAGAAGCAGTGGGAGGGCAATGATGTTGGCGAAGTTCAGGGGCTCGTCCAGGAGGACACATGAGCCAAGAGTGAGCAGGCCACTCAGCAGCATTGGCAGCATGGCCAACACGACATCGGTAGCGCGCCTCAACGCGACCCCAAGCAGGACGGCGATGGAGAGTGCGGACAGAGCGGAAGCCTGCAAGAAGGCGAGCACAATGCTGTCACCCGCCTCGCGGATAATAATCGGTGTGCCAGTGGCGGCAGGTGCGATGGACTGAACGGCCTCCGAGAAGCGCCGCAAATGAGCATTGTCGTCAGTTTTGCCGCGCGGAAAGACCAGAATGCGCGCGCGGCCATCCGACGTTATCCAGTCCGCAACCAAATTCGGAGGCAGCATCTCCCGGCTTACAGGTCCCGCCCGTAGCAGGCTGGCTACTTGCTGCAGCAACACCGTAAGTGGTTCAGTGACTGCGGCTTCTGCGGCTGCGCGGACGCTCGCTGGACCACCAGCAAGCTGGTCGAGCGCCGCGGCCAGGCGGCCCGCCTCAGCGGATGCGGGCTGGTCAGGCGCATCTGTCACATCCCGGAGATCCCGGGCCGTCTTTCGCAGCTGTTGGACCAACTCAGCATCTGAGGGCGCAGGCGGCCGCAAACCAGGCTCGAGCGTTGGCCCCAGCAGCATGGCTGCATCCTCAACGAGAACGAGCTTCTCCGTCTGCTCCGAGGGTATGAAGCTGCTGAGCGTCATGGCGCGCGACACCTCTTGCAGCGCGCCGGTGCGCCGGGCCAGCGCATCGGCTTCGGCCAGCGATGGTGCGAGGATGTCAATGGTGTTCGGTGTGCGGTCCGGATCAGCGAGCAGATCGGCCAGCGTCGCCATGGACTCAGCCTGCGGGTTCCGTAGGTGCAGCGGATCAAAGTCGAAGCGCAGCCACGGCAGTAGCGCGACCGATGCAATCGCCGCCAGCCCGCCAGCCCGCAGGACCCATGCCCGGTGCCGGCGCACTGCCGCCTCAGCTGGCTCAAGGAGGCTCGACCCAGGTGCCGCGCCGCGGTCCGCCTTCGGCCGCAGCAGGACCAGCAGCGCCGGCAGGACCGTGAGGCTCATGACGAAAGCAATGCCCATGCCGAGGCCAGCGATAGCGCCAAGTTCGGAGACACCGACATAGCTGGTGGGCAGGAAGGCAAAGAAGCCGGCCGCGACGGCCGCTGCGGCGAGCGCGAGCGAGCCGCCGAGACCAGCGCCGGCAGCGGCTAGCGCCTGCTCCATTTGGGGATGCGCTCGGCGCTCGGCCTGGCTGCGGACAGCGACCTGGATTGCGAAGTCGATGCCGAGCCCGACGAAGAGCGGGATGAAGGCGACCGAGATCAGGTTGAAGCGCCCAATGACGAGAAGGCCGAGGCCGGTGGTGAGCACCAGCCCAAGCAGAGTGGTTGCCAGGATGGCGAACACGTATCGAGTCGAGCGAACCGCCAGCCATAGGATACCGAGCAGCGCGAGCAGCATGGCGGTTGTCATCGGCACCGCATCCTGCGCGAGCGTAGCGAACTCCTCGTCGGCCAAGGGGACCGCGCCGGTGAGGCGTACCGTGACGCCCCGCGTTGGCTGCAGCCCCAGTTCCTGCGCGGCGGCCCGGATGGCAGCGCTGACCGCGGCGCCGGGCTCCAGCGCCCCGAAATCCAGCACCGGTTGGACCAAAACGAAGCGCCGGGCATCTCCGGGCTTTGAAGGTTCGCCAGCCATCAGCCGGCGCCAGGAAAAATGGGCTGGCCTTCCCTCGGCCGCGGCCTCGAATGCCCCGGCCAGGGCGGTCATCACGGGCCGTATCTCGCCGAGATTGGCGTCGCCGCGCCGTATGCCCTCCAGCATGGTCGAGACAGTCGTGAGCACGCCCCGTAGCCCTGGATCGGCAGCAAGCGGGCCGAGAAAAGCCTGCGCCGCGATCAACCGCTCCAGCACCGCCTGCACCTCCGGCAATGGCAGCAGCAGCAGGCCGTAACGCTCAAAGAATGGGCCACCTTCCGGTAGCCAGGCTCGGCGCACGTGGCGCGGCTCCACTTGCAACCGCGCTGCCAGCATGGCCGCTGCGGCCTCGGCTTGCTCCGGGGTTGCCGCGTCGATCACCACGAGGATGGAATCGGTGTACTGCGGGAAGGCCAGGCTGAAGGCCGCCCGCTGCCGCCGCCAGTCGAGGTCCGGGGAAATCAGCTCCGTCGTGTCGGCGGTCATGGCGAAGTTGCGCGTGGTGTGCAGCAACGCGGCCGCGCCGAGCGCGAGGGCGAGCAGTAGGACCAACCAGGGCCTTCGGCAGCTCGCTGCGACCACGCGGCCGGCAAGCGGTATGCCGCCCGTCACGTGTACGGTCCCCGAACTGCCTGCCCGGAGCCACAGCACGGGTCGTCACCCACAGTGCCGGGCGCACCGTGCCGGGTCGCCGTCAGCGTGCTAATCACCTTTCCAGGCATGCAAAAATCGGCACAGTGGCCGGCGGCCGGGGCAGCGCTTCGGTACGGATCTAGCGCAGAGGACAGAAGTTGAGCGCCAACACCGTGATTCACCGGATCGTCCGCCCGGCAGTGAGGGTCATTGCCCCCACGGGTGTGACGCCGAACCACGTCACCACGTTGCGGCTCGTCACCGGCACGGCGGCGGCGGTGGCCTTCGCAATAGGCGGGGTGCTCTGGCCGGCCATTGGCGGCGGCATCTTCGTCCTGTCCATGCTGCTGGACCGGGCCGACGGCGAGCTCGCACGGCAGACCGGCCAGTCCAGCCCTGGCGGGTATTGGTACGACATCATCAGTGACTGTGCCTCCAATGTCATGGCAATGATCGGTATCGGAATCGGCCTTCACGATGTGCTCGGCGTCTGGGGGCCGGTGCTTGGCATCGTCGCCGGGGCAGGAATCGGTGCCTTGTTCTGGCAGCTTTTCGGCTTGAGCCTGGCGCAGCCGCGCGGTTGGGAGTTCTCGCCTGGCCTCATCCTCGATCCGGATGATGCGCTGATCCTGGTGCCCATCTTTGTCTGGACCGGTACGGCGGTCCCGATGATCGTCGCCGCCGCAGTCGTCACCCCGTTGGCCGCCCTCTGGCTCGGGCTGCAGGGTTGGCGGGCGAAACGCGCGTAGCAGGGACGCGCTCAGGCCAATGCCATCTCGCCCAGGACTGTCTCCACCGCCCCCAGAAGCCGCTCGATGTCGCTGCGGCTGATCGCGCCGATGCAGCCAATACGGAAGGTCTCTGCCTGGGTCAGCTTGCCCGGATAGATCAGGAAGCCGCGGGCGGCGAGCGCGTCGTAGAAGGCGTCGAAGGCAAGCGGCCGTGCCTCCGGCATCCGGAAGGTGGCGATGATGGGCGCCTGCAAGGCTTGGTCCAGGTACAGCTCGAAGCCGAGGCGGCGCATACCGGCGAGCAGGGTGCGGCAATTCTCGCCATAACGCGCAAGGCGGGCCGCCGGGCCGCCCTCCGCCTCCAGCAGCCGCAGGGCCTCCACCAGCGCAGCCACGACCTGAACCGGCGGGGTGAAGCGCCATTGCCCATCCTTCTCCAGCCCGCGCCATTGCGCATGGAGATCCAGGCTGACGGAGGGGCTGACCCCTTCCGAGGCAGCCAGCATGGCCCGCTCGATCAGGGCGAAGCCGATGCCTGGCACCCCTTCCAGGCATTTGTTCGATGAGGCCATGACGGCCGCAACCGGCAGGATCTGGAGATCAATCCCGATGGCGCCGAAGCTGCTCATTGCATCGAGCAGGAGGCAGCGCCCTGCGTTCGCAACCACGGCCGCGATCTCGGCGAGAGGGTTGAGCAAGCCGGTTGTCGTCTCGCAGTGCACCAGCGCGACATGGCTCAGGCCAGGATCAGCTTTGAGCGTCTCGGCTACGCGCCAGGGCTCGACCGGCCGATTCTCCGGCCAGCGTAGAACCTCGACCTCGCGGCCCATGCGGCGCGCGATGGCAGCAATGCGTTCGCCATAGGCGCCGTTAGCCAGCACCAGCAGCCGGTCCGTAGGCCGTATCAGGGTAGCTAGGGTCGCCTCGACAATGAAGGTGCCGGAGCCCTGGAGCGGCACACAGGTATGCGTGGCCTCGCCCTGTGCTACGCCGAGCAGACGCGCCCGCAACTCGGTCGTCAGGCCGATAAAGGCCGGGTCGCGAGAGCCCCAGTCGCGCAGCATGGCGCGGCGGGTCTCGATCCGGGTGGTGAGGGGGCCGGGCGTCAGCAGGATCGGATCGGTCATGGGCCTTGTATCCTTACCGCGGTCGCGGATCCGTCAGGGTACGATGTGGGACGGCAGCCGCGTCCCAGCGCCAGGCGATGATGCCGGGCAGGCCGAGTAAGATATCGCGGATGCGGCGGATTAGCGCGAAGGCGAGTGCCTGCTCGGGTGGGATGCCAAACAATCCGCAGGCCAGGACAAAGCCGCCCTCCTGCACCCCGATCGCACCGGGCACCATGAAACCCAGGCTACGCGCGAGCTGGCCGAGGCTCTCGATCACCACTGCCTCGGCGAGCCCGGCCTCAATTCCGAGGAGCCGCAGCGCCGCCCAGGTTTCGAGGACTCCAAACAGCCAGGAGGCGAGATGCGCGGCCCCGCTAATCCAAAGCCGGCGCGGTGCGCCGTAGAGGCGAACCACCGCCTCATGCAGCCCGGTGGCGGCAGCTTGCCCCTGGCGGGCCAGCCTCGGCAGCAGCCGCTCCACAAGTCGAAACAAACCCCAACGTTGTGCCGCCAGGAAGCTGCCCGCCATGGCGCCTAGCACGGCACATGCGGCCACCGCCCATCCGACGGGGCCCCGATGGGGCACGTACCACAGCACTGTCAGCCCGATCGCCGAGAAGGCGACTTGCGCAGCCATTTCGGCGGCGAGATCGACCGCCACGCTGGCGGTTGCCGTTACACCCCTGACGCCGCGACGAACCAGGAGCTGGGCCCGGACCACGTCACCACCGACCTGCGCCACCGGCAGCAGGGCATTCACCGCGTCCCTGATCCAACGCAGACGGAACAGCACCGGCCAAGGCGGGCGCGCCGCATCCTCAATCAGCGGCGCCCAACCGAAGGCCGAGGCCAGGATCTGCGGCAGTCGCAAGGCGACGACCGCGAGAATTCCCCAGGACATGCCGGCAAGGAGGCGGAGGATCTCCGCCAGATCATTGGCAGCCAGCAACGCGGCCAGAACCGCTGTTCCAACCAGCAGAGTGACCAGGGCGGACCAGTTCACGCCCCGGAGGTCTCGCCCCGGCGCGCGGCGAGAAAGGCGCGGAAGCGCTGCGCCACCTCGGGCGGCGTTACGGTGGGGCGCCCGAGCTTCGTCATGGAGCCGGGCGCGATGCGCAGGTGGATCAGCGTCGGCCCAGGCTCGGCCACGGCATTGCGGAGGGCCGCCTCAAACCCCTCGAGGCTCGCGCAGGAGGCCGCCTGGGAATAGCCGCAGGCAAGTGCCACTCCGGCGAAGTCCACCCCGGGCGAGACGGTGGGCTGCCCGCCGGTGGAGTCGTGTACGCCATTGTCGAGCAGGATATGCACCAGGTTTCGCGGGGCCTGCGCCCCGATGGTGGCGAAGGTGCCGAGCTTCATCAGCGCCGCGCCGTCCCCGTCCAGCACAAAGACCGGCACGGCGCTGTTCAGCGCGACGCCGAGCGCCATGCCGCTCGCCCCGCCCATGGAGCCGACCTGGTAGAGATGCTGCGGCCGGTCGGCGAGGGTGAAGAGCTCCCGGCCGCATTTGCCGGTGGTGGCGATCACCGCGGCCTCCTCAGGCACGAGTTGCAGGAAGCGTTCCAGCGCGGCCGCGCGGCTTGGCCGCGCTCCGCCGGCTGGGAAGTCTGCCCGCCGTCCCGGTGCCGGCAGCCCGCGCTCCGCCACGCTGAGTTCCGTCTCCGCGACATCGCCCTTCCGCATGACGAAGGCGTAGGGGAGACCCGATGCGTCCATGCTGCCGACCGCTGCCGCGAGCGCCGGCGCGACTGCCTCGGGCGCCGCCGGGAAGGGGGCCTGCGGCACGCCGATGACCGATAGCAGATCCTGTGTGATGCGGCCCATCACCGCATGCTGCGGTTCGTCCGGGATGCCGGGTTCGCCGCGCCAGGTGGTGAGCAGCAGGGTTGGAATGCGGAAGGGTTCGTTCAGTGAGGTGAGGGGGTTCACCGCATTGCCGAGGCCGGAGTTCTGGCACATCACGACGGTGCGGCGGCCGGCCAGCCAGGCACCGGCCGCAATTGCCACCGCCTCGCCTTCGCTGGCCGCACCGATATAGGCAAGGCCGGGCGCGGAAAGGGCACCGTTGATGAGCGGCGTGAGGAAGCTGCAGGGCACGCCGGTGTAGAAGTCGAAGCCGGCGCGCTCCGCTTCGGCGAAGAAATCGGTGGCGGTGATCATGAGCGGGACGCTAGCCCAGGTTGCGCGCCTCGGCGAGATCGCCGAGCGTGTCGATGTCGAGCCAGTGGCCCGCGAAGTAGAGCACCTGCACCGGATGACGCGCCGCCATTCGCGTCAGCAGCAGCGGCAGGTCGGCGGCTTCGAGCAGGCCCTCGGCCTCCATGGCCGTCATCTCCTCCCGCAGCCAGCCCGCGCCGCGGGCGCTGACGCGGAAGAGGCCCATCCACTCGCCACAGCTATCCGCGGGCGCGATATCGGTGGCGATACGCCGGAGATGCGCCGGCGTATCGTCCAGGTAATCGCCGGAGAAGGGGCGATCGGCCACCACCAGGTCCCGCGCGGTGCCGGAAGGCCGCCGTGTGGCCCCGAGGCTGTCCACCGCGAGCGCGACGTCTGCCTCGCTCCTCAGCAAGCCATCGAGGATATGGCGGCGGAACAGCACGTCGCCATAGGTGATGACCGTCTCGCCCCGGATCGCCTCTCGCGCGCAGGCGAGGGACCACAGCTCGCCCGTCTCGGCATGGCGATCGTTATCCACCATACGCACGCCATCCAGCCGCACCGCCTCCTTGCGGTAGCCGCGCACCACGGTGACATCGCGGACGCCGCTTTCGCGTAGCGTATGCACAAGGTTGCCAAGTAGAGGCCGGCCGCGGACGTCCAGCATGCATTTCGGGCGGTCGACGGTGAGCGTGCCGAGATCGCCGCCAGAGGCGGCGAGCACCACCGCGGTAGCACTCGGCCGCGCCGGCAGGTATTGGCGCTCTGCCTGCTCGAGCTCGGCATTGCCAACCAGGCGGAATACCTCCTGCACCGAGGCAACCTGCCCTTCGACCCGCATCAGCGACTCATCCTCGGCAATTCGCGCCGCGGTTTCGCGCATGGCGACCAGCGCCGAGCGCAGCAAGTGGTTAGCCCAGATCACGGTCGAAATGCCGGCCTCACGGTACACTGCTGTCGGCGTCGCGTAATACATGGTCGGCACGATCACCAGCGGCGCGCGGTTGCCCCAGGCGCGGGTGAAGGCGAGGATCTCCTCAGCGGTCGAACGCTTGGAGTGGATCAGAATCGCATCGGCGCCGGCCTGGTGATAGGCCTCTGCCCGTCGGAGTGCCTCCGCCATGCCAAGGCCGGAAATCAATGCCTCGACCCGGGCGATCAGAACAAAGTCGTCGTCAACTTGGCTGTCCTTCCCGGCTTTGATGCGGCCACAGAACTCCTCGATATCGGCTAGCGCCTGCCCCTCGCCGATGAAGGAATTGGTTTTCGGGAAGAGCTTGTCCTCAATGCACACGCCCGCCAGACCACGCTCGCCCAGCTTGCGCACGAACCGGCGGACATTGTTGAAATTGCCATGGCCGGTGTCGCCATCCACAAGGATCGGCAGGCGGGTTGCATCTGCCATGTACTCCAGCTGGTCCAGCACCTGCGTCCAGGACGCCTCGTTGCTGTCGCGCAGCCCGAGCGCCGCGGAGGTGGTCAGGCCGGAGGCCCAGACGCCGCGAAACCCGGCTTCTTCGACGATCTTCGCGGACAGGCCATCATGCGCCTCCATGAGAAAGGAAATCTCGGACGACATGATCTCACGCCGCAACGCCGCAAAGCGCGTCATGCCCGCGTGCGAAGTGGAAACCTTCTTGCTCATGCCGAATGGCGTGACTTCCTTCAAACTTCAAACTCCTCACTTGTCGGGTGTTTACATGGCCTAGGCATGAACTGAAACACGCGTAATGTAGCTGTCACGACATAGCCAGAGTTGGGAGAGCAGAGCGTTGCAGGATCAGCAGGCCACCTTCGCAATCATCCTTGCCGCCGGCGTTGGGCGGCGCCTTGGGCGCGATGGCCATCCACCTAAGGTGATGCTCGAATTCGGCGGACGTACGCTCTTGAAGCGGCATCTGGACGCTTTGGAAGCAGCTGGCATCAGAGAAGCAAGCATTACAGTCGGCTACCAGCGGGAAATGATCGAGGAAGAGGTGAAGCGACACGGCTGGCACGACCGAGTCAGCTTTGTGCACAATCCTCGCTATCGTGAGGGCAGCTTGGTATCGCTTTACGCGCAATCCGCTCGGCTGCGCGCGGGACACTCGTTGCTCCTTCTGGACGGTGATGTGCTGTACGACCCTCGCATGATCGACCGGTTGGTTCGGGCGCCGGGCGAGAACCTCCTCCTTGCGGATCGCGAGATTGAACCAGGCGATGAGCCGGTGAAAATCTGCTTCCAGGATGGTAGGATTGTGGACTTCCGCAAGCAGCCCGAGCGTGCTCACGACTGGCATGGTGAATCCGTCGGCTTCTTCCGCTTTTCCGCAGCCATGGCGGCCGCTCTGGCCGACCGCTGTGCTGACTACGTCGCGCGCGGGCAGACAGGTCTGGAGTACGAGGAGGCGATCCGTGATCTGATTCTCGCCCAGCCTGACCGCTTCAGCGCGCAGGATATCAGCGACCTTCCGTGGATCGAGGTCGACTTCGCCGCCGACGTCCTGCGTGCGCGCGAACACGTTCTTCCGCAGCTGCAATAAGACGAGTCTCCTGGAACGGCGCTGCAACAGTCCCGGCGCCAGCGTCTGCGTGGCGCACGACGCTGACTGCGAGCCGAGCCGGCCCCTTGTCATCCTGCAAACCAAGTGCGCCTGCGCGTACCTTTCCGTAGAGTTCGTGTATGTCACCGTAAGGTGGGCCCACGAGCAGCGGCCAGAGCTCGGCAGCAAAGAATGGCGAGCAGTAGGTTCAAAATGCATGCCATGATCGAGCCGACCACAAGTGAGCTTTGCGCATCACCTGTGATGCCGTAGCGGAATCCATCGACAAAATAGAAGGCAGGATTGACGTATGCGACAGCGCGGCAGACCAGCGGGACTTCCGCGAGCGGGAGTAGCACCGCCGGAAGGAAGGTGAGCGATACCGCAATCAGGCCATCAAGCGCTTTAAGAGCTTGAACGCGAAATAAGCTCGATCCTGCGGGCCGGCTTCGACACGTAAGGCAGTGATCCACGGTGCTGCGGCCTGGGCACGTTTAGCCAACAGTTCTCGAGATTGTCCCCCGTGTTCGCTTGGATCGTCTAGCCGGGTTCAGCGACAAGCTGCCGACTGGTTCCAACCGCGCGGCTTGAAGAGGCTGCAGTGCAACGAAGGTGCCGGCGCACAGAGTTTGCGACGGGGTTGTCAACTGGTGACAGCTTATGCGTCCAGGTGACCACGAATTGACGCCTCATGGGTTAAAGTTTGGACCGCCCCGTCGGTGGTGGGATGGTGCAAGTCCCTGAAAAGGCGAGGCATACAGGACCGGCTTATGGGCAAGCGCACACTGCCGGCATGAAGGGTCGGTGCCGGCAGCCCAGGCAGCTGCCGCCCGGCTGTGCCGTAAGCGGCCCTGTGCGGCCGCAATGGCCGGAGCAGGCTGCTCGCCAGGGGCGACGCGGCCCGGCATGATCTGCGCCTCCTCGGCACCTTACCGGCAAGTCCCCCATGCCCGATCTGTTCAGCCCCTACACGCTCAAGGGCGTCACCCTCCGCAACCGTATCGCCATGTCGCCCATGACCATGCACAGGGCGGTGGATGGCAGAGTGAACGATTACCACATCATGATGATGGGCTCGCGCGCCGCCGGCGGCTTCGGTCTGGTGTTCCCCGAGCAGATCGCCATCACGCCGGACGGCCGCACCAGCACCAGCTGTGCCGGCATCTGGGACGACAGCCAGGTCGAGGGCCTGGCCCGAATCTGCGCCCTGGTGAAGGAGATGGGCGGCGTTCCCGCCATCCAGCTCGGCCATACCGGGCGCAAGGGCAGTGAGCAGAAGCCATGGGAGGGCAAGAGGCAGATCGCCCCGGACCATCCGGATGGCTGGCAGGTGCGCGGACCCTCCGCCGTCACCTATGGCGGCCGCTATACCTACCCGGTGCAGGCGCTGAGCGTCCCCGAGATCCACGCGCTGCACCAGGCCTATGCCGATGCGGCGCGACGGGCTCTGCAGGCCGGCTTCGAGTGGCTGGAGATGCATTTCGCGCATGGTTATCTGGGCGCGAGCTTCTTCTCACCGCTCGCCAACCAGCGGACGGACGCCTATGGCGGCAGCCTCGAGAAGCGGCTGCGTTTCCACCGTGAAGCGCTGGATGCCGTGCGCGCCGTATGGCCGGAGCGGCTGCCGCTGACGATGCGCCTGGGCGCGGACGACTTCCATCCGGACGGGGTGCAGTTCGACGACTCCGTCTGGGCGGTCGGCGAGCTGAAGCGGCACGGACTGGACCTGGCCGATATCAGCCTGGGCATGAACACCGACGACCTGCGCGACCCGCCCTTCTCGCAGGCCGCCTTCATGGTGGAGCGCGGCAACCGCGTCCGGCGCGAATGCGGCATACCGGTCGCCGTCAGCTGGAACCTGGGCACTCCGGCGCTTGCGGACCAGGTGATCCGCGAGGAGCTGGTCGACCTGGTGTTCCTGGGCCGCCCGGCCCTGGCCAACCCGCATTGGCCGGTCTGGGCCGCGCGGGAGCTGGCGCATGGCGATCCGTTCTCGATGCTCCCGCAGGACTGGTCCTGGTGGTTGCACAACCGGCCAGGTTCGGAAAACTCACATGGTTGGCCGCCACCTGCGGCTACCCCATGAGCCACCGCGATGCCCCGCTCCCCGGCATCAGGCCAGGCTGCCGGCCAAGCCTGCGGCGGGGATTCGGTGGCGGCACACGCCCGCCCGGCGGTTTTCCAGAAGCCGTTCGAGCCTGGCGGCCATGCCGCCCGGGCCCCCGCGGAGAGGGCACGACACGCCCCTTCCCCGGCTGGCGGTCCCATCCCTTCAGGCGGACCGCCCGTCCTTCATGCCTGGGCCGGTCAGGCCCGCATGGCTCGAAGGCGACCGGGGCCGGCTCAGCCGAGGACCTTGGCCAGCAACTCAGCGGAGCGGCCATTGGCAATGGTAGCCGCCCGGGCATCCCAGGAGTGGCCACCCATGCGGGCGAAGGCATGGTCCACGCCCGGATAGACATGCACGGCGACCTGGCTGTGGCCCGACAGCCCGGCCAGGATCTTCGCCTGCGCCTCGGGGGGGACGAACTTGTCCTTCTCCGCGATATGCAGGATCAGCGGCGCCTTGATGCCGCCCGCTTCGCCCAGCAGCCCCTCGAGCCCGACGCCGTAATAGCTGACATTCGCATCCGCGTCGGACCGCGCCGCCATCATATAGGCGAGCCGGCCGCCGAGGCAGAAGCCCATGGTCGCCACGCGGCCGTTGCTGCCCGGCAGCGTCCGGGCATGGGCGACCGTCGCCTTCAGGTCCTCCACTGCCTTGTCCTGGTCCATGCCGTTCATCAGGGCGAAGGCGCGATCCCACTGCGCCTGGCCCGCATCCGGGTCGAGCGTCACGCCCGGCTCCTGACGCCAGAACAGGTCGGGGCTGATGGCGATGAAGCCCATCTCGGCGACCCAGTCGCTCAGCTGCCGCATGGCGTCGTTCACGCCGAAGATTTCCTGGATCATCACCACGGCCCCGGCCGGGGTGGTCTTCGGCATTGCCAGGTAGGCGCCGAAGCGCCCGCTGCCATCGGCCGCGGCGATCTCGATCTCGGGCATGGTCTGCTCCTTGTCTCAGGCGGTTCCGGCGGCATCTAACCGCAGATGCTCAGGCTTGCCATGCCCCTGGCGATGACATTGGTGGCCGGAGCCGGGCCGGCCACCCCGCCCGGCGCGCTGGACGCCGCCGGCTGGCACCATGCCGAATGGCATGGCGTGGCACCGGCCCGCTTCCGTCCGCTGCCCGATGGCGGCGTCGCGGTGGAGGGCGATGGGGAGGGTAGCTTCGTCTGGCGCCGGGCGCAGGGTGGGGCCGAATGCCTCTCCTGGCGGTGGCGGGTCGATGCCGGGCCACCGCCGACCGACCTGACCCGATCCCATGGCGACGACCGGGCGCTGGCGGTGGCCGTCGGCTTCGCGGGCTGGCCGGCCCGCGTCACCTTCTGGCAGCGCAGCCAGCATGCGCTGGCCCAGGCCGTGGCCGGCAGCCACCCGCTGCCACGCAGCGCCCTGCTCTATGTCTGGGGCGGCACCGGGCAGGAGCCGGCGCGCTTCCCAAGCCCGCATATGGCCGGGCTCGGCATGGTGCGGGTGCTGCGCCCCGCAGCCACCCCACATGGCCGCTGGTTCGAGGAGCGGGTGGACCTGGCTGCCGATTGGCGCGCCGCCTTCGGGGGCGAGCCGCCGCCGCTGCAGGAACTCGTGATCGGCACCGATGGGGACGACACACGCAGCCGGCTCCAGGCCCAGGTGGACAGCCTGCGCTTCGGTCCCTGCCGCTGAAGCATCGGAACGCCCCGTCACGCGTTGCCGCCGGGTCGAGGAGACCCGAGCGGCATGCGCGATACACCTGAAAGCGGCCAGTTCAGCACCGATGTCCCAGCCCGGCTGGATCGCCTGCCCTGGAGCGGCTTCCATTGGCGCGTTGTCATCGCCCTCGGCATCACCTGGATCCTCGACGGTCTGGAAGTGACGCTGGTCGGCAGCCTGGCCGCTGCCATCCATCAAAGCCCGAGCCTCGCACTGACCGAGACGCAGATCGGCCTCACCGCCTCGGCCTATCTGATCGGCGCCGTCGTCGGCGCGCTGGGCTTCGGCTGGCTGGCCGACCGGATCGGCCGCCGGCGGCTCTTCTTCATCACCCTCATCGTCTACATGCTCGCCAGCATCGCCACCGGCTTCGCCTGGAATTTCTGGACCTTTGCCCTTTGCCGGATGCTGACCGGCGCGGGCATCGGCGGCGAGTACGCCGCGGTGAACTCCGCCATCCAGGAACTCATCCCCGCCCGCCTCCGCGGCCGGGTCGACCTGTTCGTCAATGGCACCTTCTGGGGTGGCGCGGCCATCGGCGCCGTCACTGCTCTGGTGGTGCTCGACCCCGCCATCATCGACCCCGAGATCGGCTGGCGCGCTGCCTTCATCGTCGGCGGCGCCCTCTCGCTGATCGTGCTGCTGCTGCGCCGCCACCTGCCGGAGAGCCCGCGCTGGCTGATGCTGCACGGCCGGCCGGAGGAAGGCGAGAAGATCGTCGCCGACATCGAGCGTGACGTCGCCGCCGAGACCGGCCCGCTGCCGCCCACCACCTACGGCCCGATCAGGCTCAACCGCCGCGGCGCCGCCAGCCTGTCCGAGATCTGGCGCACCATGTTCGACACCCACCGCGACCGGGCGATCCTCGGCCTGACGCTGATGTCCTGCCAGGCCTTCTGCTACAACGCGGTGTTCTTCACCTACGCGCTGGTGCTGACCAAATTCTACGCCATCCCGGCCCATGAGATTGGCTGGTTCATGCTGCCCTTCGCGCTCGGCAACCTCGCCGGCCCGCTGCTGCTCGGCCGCTTCTTCGATACCATCGGCCGCAAGGTGATGATCACCGCCACCTATGGCCTGGCCGGGCTGCTGATGGCGGCCACCGGCTTCGCCTTCGCCCAGGGCTGGCTCTCCGCCTGGGAGCAGACGGCGGCCTGGACGCTGATCTTCTTCTTCGCCTCCGCCGCTGCCTCGGCCGCCTATCTGACGGTTGGCGAGAGCTTCCCGCTGGAGATGCGGGCCATGGCGATTGCGCTGTTCTATGCCATCGGCACTGCGGTCGGCGGGGTCGTGGGGCCGACGCTCTTCGGCTGGCTGATCTCGAGCGGGGAGCGGGGCGATATCTTCTGGGGTTACCTGATCGCCGCCGCCCTGATGCTGGTGGCGGCCGGCACCGAATGGCGCCTCGGCTTCGCGGCGGAGGGGCGTTCGCTCGAGGACGTGTCCGCCCCACTCTCCGCAACCGCCGCAAATCGGTAACGAGCGTGTAAGGAGGTCTTGGCACAACCCTGCTCTTGATCTTAATCTCTTCTTCACAACCAAAGATTGCGTTGTAGAGGGTAAAGCCCATGTCTCCGCGCAGCCGGTCCGGCATTGCCGATGATGATTGGGATAGGGTCTGGCAGGATTACGACCGCCGGCACCCGAAGCCGGTTGCCCCTGCCGCACGGGAGATCGTGAAGCCGAAGCCGCTGCGCGGCCGGATCAGCGCCATGCTGCTCGCTCTCGCGCTCAGCCTCGCCCTCGCGCCGCGCCCTGCCAGCCTGATGACCGGCCAGCCCGATGGCGGGGAAAGCCTGGTCTCCCTCTCGCCGACCGAGGCCGAGTTGCCGCCGCTCTCCACCTCGGTCGCACGCCTCGCAGCCGAATCCGCCCATGCCGCCTGCTGGGTCCTGCAGCTCGATCCGCGGCGGCCGGCCTGCCCCTGAACGGGCCGGCCGTTTCCTTGGGGCCCATTTCCCATGGCACGGTGCATGCTTTAATCGGGGTCTCCAGCAAGGCAGGCCCCTGATGTCCGTGACGAAGCAGGAATTCCGCGATGCCATGGCCCGGTTGGGCGCCGCGGTGAACATCATCACCACCGGCGGCCCGGCCGGGCGCGGCGGCTTCACCGCCAGCGCCGTCTGCAGCGTGACCGACGAGCCGCCGACCCTCCTCATCTGCATGAACCGCAACGCCACCGCCGCCCCTGCGCTGCGCGCCAACGGCACGGTCTGCGTCAATGTCGTCGCCGCCGGGCAGAAGGAGGTGGCGATGGTCTTCGCCGGCGTCACCAAATGCAGCATGGAGGAGCGCTTCGATGCCGGCACCTGGGCCAGCCTCGCCACCGGCGCGCCGGTGCTGCAGGGCGCCGTGGTCTCCTTCGATTGCCGCATCGCCGATATCGTCGACAAGGGCACGCATAGCGTGATCTTCGCCGAGGTGGCCGGCATCCGCGGCGGCAGCCATCACGAGCATGGGCTGATCTATTTCGGCCGCGACTACCACCCGGTCGGCAAGGCCTCGGCCTGAGCCGCCCATGGCGCTGCGGCCCGAGGAAACCGAGCTTCGCCGGCTCGACCTGAACCTGCTGCCCGTCTTCATCGCCCTGATGCGGGAGCGCAGCGTGACCCGCGCGGGCGAGGCGCTGTTCCTGTCGCAGCCCGCCACCTCGGCGGCGCTGGCCCGGCTGCGCGCCGTGTTCCGCGACGAGTTGCTGGTGCGCAACGGCAAGCAGCTGGAGCCGACGGCGCGGGCCGAGGCGCTGCTGGCCGCCCTCGCGCCATCGCTCCAGGCCATTGCCGGGGCATTGTCGGGGGCCGTGCCCTTCGACCCGGCGACGGATGAGCGCGTCTTCCGCATCGGCTGGACCGATGACGTGGGCATGGCGGCGAAGCCCCTGCTCGCGCGCATCTGGCAGGCGGCACCCCGTTGCCGCCTGGTGATCCGGGCGGCGAATTACCGGACGATCCCCGGCATGCTGGAAAGTGGCGAGATCGGCCTTGCCCTTGGCTTCATGGGGGATGACCTGCCGGCCATCGCCAAGCAGCGGGTGCTGCGGCGGGGCAGCTTCCAAGTGCTGCGCTGGGAAGGAACGCCCGGCCCCATCGATCTCGACGCCTATTGCGCCCGCCCGCATGTGCTGGTGACGCCGCGCGGCGACCTCACCGGCTTTGCCGATGCGGCACTGGAGCGGCTGGGGCGAAGCCGGCGCGTGATGCTGGGCGTGCCCGAATTCGGCCTGCTGCGTCAGGTGCTGCTGGGGACCGACCTGCTCTGCACCGTCTCCGATGCGCTGGTGGAGGCACTGATGGCGCCCGAGGCGGGTGGCGGGCTGGCCGCCGACCCCGTCCCCTTCGACGGGCCCGATTCTGTCATGCGCATGGCCTGGCGTACGGCGCTCGACCATGACCCGGCCGAGGAATGGCTGCGCGCCCAGGTGGTGGCGGTACTGGCCCGTCGCTGAGCCGGTGCCTCACTCCACCCTGGCATGGTCTGAGGCGCCCCTCACCGGCACCTTGTGCCGCTTGGCGGCGTAGAGCGCCATATCGGCATGCTCGATCGCCGCCTCCATCGTCAGCGCATCCCGCGGCAGCAGGGCGACGCCGAGGCTGCAGCCGAGATGCAGCGGGCCGGTCTCGGTCGGCACGCCAGCGCGGAGCATGGCGTTGAGCCGCGCCCCGACCTCGCGCGCCGCCGCCTCGACCTTGGCGGACGGGCCGATCAGGCAGAGCAGGAACTCATCCCCGCCGAGGCGCACCGCCGCATCCTCGTCGCGCAGGTTCCCCTGCAGCCAGGCGCCGATGCCGCGCAGCACGGCATCGCCCGCGGCATGGCCATGGGTATCGTTGATCGGCTTGAACCCGTCGAGGTCGAGCGCCACCACGGCGCAGCCCTCGTCGAGCGGCGGCAGGGCCTTCTGCCAGGCGGCGAAGCCGGCGCGGTTCAGCAGGCCGGTCAAGGGGTCCCGCCAGGCTTGGTCGCGCAGCTGCTCGAGCTGGCGGGCCACGTCACGGCCGGCCGAGCCGCCCAGCACGCGCTGGATCGTCGAGCCGACCCGGCCCGCATACCAACCCGCCAACGCGCCGCCCGTCGCGGCGATGCCGAATGTGCCGAAGCCGAGCCAGAGGCCGAAGCTCCAGAGCGGCGCCAGCACCGCTACCCTGTCGCGTTGCGCCACCACCACCCAGTCGAGGGTGGGCCGGTCCGGCGCCCCTTCCGCCCGGGCGAAGCCGAGGATGGCGGGTGGGTGGCCCGGCAGGGTCGTCTCCCGCCAGCCGCCGGCGGAGCGTTCCTGCGGCCAGGGCTTGCCCCGCTCGTTTTCCGGACCGAGCAGCACCAGCTTGTCGGTGCCGATCACGCGCAGGATCGGCGGCGGCTGCCAGGGCGCGAAGACGGCGAGTTCACGCCGCACGCCCTCGGCCCAGCGCCAGGTCAGGTGCCCGGCGATGACCCCGATCACCGCCCCATCCGCGGCATGAACCGGCGCTGCGGCATCGACGAAATAGGCATCGGCGCCACCGCCCTGATCCTCAGGCAGCAGCTTCGCCAGCATGACCGCCGGGTGCACGTCACCAAGATGTGGGCCGGCGAGGCCCGGACGGAACCACGGACGGGCGGAGACATCGGCGCCCTCCAGTAGCCCACCCGTTGCGGCGATAACCTTGCCGTCGGTACCGGTGAAGCCGATCCAGGAGAAGGTAGGCGAGCGGCCCTTCAGATCCTCCAGCAGGCGGCGCGCCATGGATGGCTGCGCCGGCTGCCGCTCGAACACCTCGAACCGCGCCAGCATGCCGACATCATGCGCCCAGTCGGCCAGGCCGGAGTCGAGCCGAAGCGCCATGACCCGCGCGTAATCGGCGAGCCGTTGCCCGGCATCGGCGATCAGCCTGCCGCGTTCCGCCCGGATCACCATGGCCGAACCCGCCACGCCCAGCAGGGCGCAAAGCACGCCGACCGTCAGGCCATGGCGCCAACCGGGACCGAACCAACCAGCTAGGGACATCCCGGGCGACTCTCCTGACCTGCGCGAACTGGAAATATTCGACCGAAGCTTGATTCGTAAGCGGGGCATCGCACGGCGAAGAGCAAATTCTAACGATCCTGTGAGTAACGCTCTTATCCCGCCGACCGGTGAATCGAAGGTGAATGGTTACATCCCGCTCTCGCGCCGGGGCCCGGACATGCGAAAGGCCCGGGTGGTATCCCACCCGGGCCTTTCCATTGCTGCAGCCGTTGCCGGCCTAGGCAGGGCTCAGGAAGCCATCTCCGCAGTGGCGGTGACGATGATCCAGGCCGCAGGCAGGGCACGCGGCATATGGCAATGAGACACTGGATCACCTCCTTTCGGTTGTTGACGACTGAGCAGAAGATGGCCCCCCGCAGGGGGCCAATCAAGTCCTAGATCTGTGCGTAGTCGCCATTCTTCCAGACGTAGAAGACATAGTCCGGAACGGTGACATCACCCTTCCTGTCGAAGGCGATGTCGCCCAGCACCGTCGGCCAGGGGCCGCTCGCCTTCATCGCCTCGGCGACCTTCTTGGCGTCGATGCTGTTGATCTTGGCCGCGGCGGCGGCCCAGATCTGCACGGCAGCGTAGGTGTAGAGGACATAGCCCTCGGGATCGATGTTCTTCGCCTTGAAGGTCTGGACGACGGCGGCAGCGCTGCTGCGCTGGCGCGGGTCGCTGCTGAAGGTCATCAGCGTGCCCTCGCCCGCCGCGCCGGTGATCTGCCAGAAATCCTTGGTGACGAGGGCGTCGCCGCCGATCATCGTCACGGCCATCCCCTGCTCCTTGGCCTGGCGCAGGATAAGGCCGGCCTCGGTGTAGTAGCCACCGATATACATCACCTCGATGCCGACGCTTTTCATGCGGGAGACAAGGGCATTGTAGTCGCGCTCGCCCGGGTTGTAGGCGGCGTAGATGGCCTCCGTCACGCCGCCGGCGTTCAGCGCCTTCTTGGTCTCGTCGGCGAGGCCCTTTCCGTAGGCCTGGTTGTCATGGAGGATCGCCACCTTCTTGCCCGGGAAGGTCTTGGCGATGTAGGTGCCGGCGATCTGGCCCTGCTGGTCGTCCCGGCCACAGACGCGGAAGGTGTTCCAGGCGCCGTCATCGGTGAATTTCGGATTGGTGCTGGCCGGGCTGATCTGCAGCACGCCCTCCTCCGCATAGACCTTGCTGGCGGGGATGGAGCTGCCCGAGCAGTAATGCCCCGCGACCAGCGCCACGCGCCGCCCGGCGAGCTGGTTGGCGACCGAGACCGCCTGGCGCGGGTCGCAGGCATCATCGGCGATCTCGAGGACGAGCTGGCGGCCGAGCACCCCGCCCTTGGCGTTCATGTCGGCCACCACCTGCTGGGCGCCGATCTTCATCTGCTCGCCGGCGGCGGCGTTGGAGCCGGTCATCGGCCCGGCGCAGGCCAGGCGGATCGGCCCGCTGCCCTGGGCATGGGCGCTGCGGATCAGGGCCGGGCCGGCCAGCGCGAGGCCGGCGGTGCCGGCGATCAGTCCCCTGCGATTCAGCATTGTCCTGCCTTCCCTGTCGATGCCGCTGCCCTCGGGACAGCTTGGTGTGAATGTTACGCCAGCCTGCCGCGCCGCTCCACTCTCAGCCGTGGCCGCCGCCGAGATAGGCATCGCGGATCTCCGGCCGGGCCAGCAGCTCATGGCCGCCGCCCTCCATGGTGATGCGGCCGTTCACCAGCACATAGCCCCGATGGGCGAGGCGGAGCGCCTGATTGGCGTTCTGCTCGACCAGCAGCACGGTGAGGCCCGTGCTCTCGTTGAGTTGGCGGATGGCGCCGAAGATCTGCCGCACCACCAGCGGCGCCAGGCCGAGCGAGGGCTCGTCCAGCAGCAGCAGCCGCGGCTTCGACATCAGCGCCCGGCCGATGGCGAGCATCTGCTGCTCGCCGCCCGAGAGGGTGCCGCCGCGCTGGGCGAGGCGTTCCTTCATGCGGGGGAAGAGGGTGAAGACCTGCTCCAGCTGCGGGCCCGGATCGCCCGTGGTGAGCGCCTGGGCGCCCATCAGCAGGTTCTCGTACACCGTCATACGCGGGAAGATGCGGCGGCCCTCCGGCGACTGCGCCACGCCGCGGCGCATCGTCAGATGCGTCTTTTCGCCGGTGATATCCTCGCCGGCGAGGCGGATGCGGCCGGCGCGCGGCACCGGCGCGCCGCAGATGGTCATCAGCAGCGTCGACTTGCCGGCGCCGTTGGCGCCGATCAGGGTGACGATCTCCCCCGGCATGACCCGGAGCGACACATCGGTGAGCGCCTGCACCGCGCCATAGGCGGCGGAGACGTTGTCGACCTCGAGCAGGGGGGTCATGGCGCCGCGACCTCCTCCTCATCCTCGCCCAGATAGGCGGCGATCACCTTGGCGTTGCCGCGCACCTCGGCGGGCGTGCCATCGGCGATCAGCACGCCGTGGTCCAGCACCACCACGCGGTCGCTGATGCGCATCACCACGCCCATGTCGTGCTCGATGAGCAGGATCGAGGTGCCCTCCTCGCGGATGTCGAGCAGCAGCCGCGCCAGCTCGTCCGATTCGCGCGGGTTGAGGCCGGCGGCCGGCTCGTCGAGGCAGAGCAGCGCGGGCTCGGTGCACATGGCCCGGGCGATCTCCAGCCGCCGCTGCTGGCCATAGGGCAGGGCACCCGCCGGGTCGTCCGCGCGCTCCATCAGGTTGGTGGCGGTGAGCCAGCGCTTGGCCCGTTCGATCGCCAGCCGCTCCGCCGCCGGGTAGCGGGAGAGGCCGAGCACGGCGCCGATGCCCCAGCCGGTCGCCGCCATCAGCGGGCCGTGCTGGGCGATGAGCAGGTTCTCGAGCGCCGTCATGCCGGGGAAGAGGCGGATGTTCTGGAAGGTCCGCGCCACCCCGGCGCGGGCGATTCGGTGGCCCGGCAGGCGCTGCAGCTCGGTCGGCGGGACGCCCGGCTTGTGCAGGCGGATGATGCCGTCGCTCGGCCGGTAGAAGCCGGTGACACAGTTGAACAGCGTGGTCTTGCCGGCGCCGTTCGGCCCGATCAGCGCGGTGATCTGGCCGGACCCGGCGGCGAAGGAAACCTTGGAGACGGCGGTGAGGCCGCCGAAGCGCATGGTGAGGCCCTGCACCTCGAGGATCGGCGGGCCCGGCCGGACCGGGCGGACCGCTGTACGGTCCGGGGCAGCGGCGCTCATCCGTGGCCCTCCCCGACGAGGTTCCCGTCGATGGCACGTCGCTTCCCAAGCGCGATGGAAGGTGTGCGGGTGCCAACCAGCCCCCGTGGCCGCAGCACCATGATCAGCACCATCGCCCCGCCGAAGACGAGCATCCGCCATTCCTGCAGGTCACGGAACAGCTCGGTCCCGCCGATCAGCACCAGCGCCGCGATGGCGACCCCGATCTGGCTGCCGAGCCCGCCGAGCACGACGATCGCCAGGATGATGGCGCTCTCGATGAAGGTGAAGCTTTCCGGGCTGATGAAGGCCTGGCGGGTGGCGAAGAAGGCCCCGGCGAAGCCGCCGAACATCGCGCCCAGCGCGAAGGCCGAGAGCTTGGTCGTGGTGACGTTGATGCCGAGCGCCCGGCAGGCGATCTCGTCCTCGCGCAGCGCCTCCCAGGCGCGGCCGAGCGGCTGGCGGCGCAGCCGGATCGTCACCCAATTGGTCAGCAGGGCGAGCGCCAGGATTAGGTAGTAGAGGAAGATCACGCGATGGACCGATGACGGCTCCAGCCCGAAGAAACCGGCGAAGGTCCCCTCGCCGCCCGACATGCTGAAGGACAGGCCGAAGAAGGAGGGCCGCGGGATGCCGCTGATGCCGTTCGGGCCGCCCGTCAGGCTCACCCAGTTGAGCAGCACCACGCGGATGATCTCGCCGAAGGCCAGCGTGACGATGGCGAGGTAGTCGCCGCGGAGGCGCAGCACCGGGAAGCCGAGCAGGATGCCCCAGAAAGCGGCCAGGATGCCGGCCAGCGGCAGGCAGACCCAGAAGGAAAGGCCGAAATACTGCGCCAGCAGGGCATAGGAATAGGCGCCGACCGCATAGAAGGCGACATAGCCGAGGTCCAGCAGCCCGGCGAGGCCGACCACGATGTTCAGCCCCCAGCCGAGCATCACATAGGTCAGGACCAGGATGCCGAGATCGAGCTCGTAGCGGTCGACCCCGGGGATGACCGGCAGCAGCAGCGCCACGATGAGGAAGGCAGGCGCGGCGAATCTTCCGGCCTGTTGCAGCCGCCGCGTCCAGGGCCCAGCCGAGGTCGTCGGCTGCAGCCCCCGCCGCCCCGTCCAGAGCACCAGCAGGAGACGGCCGAGGAAGACCAGGCCGCAGAGGATCGCCGCATCGGTCCAGCGATAGCGCAGCGCGAGCGCGCCAGCCGTGCCGACATCCGTGCGCAGCGCCACCATCGGCACGAAGAGGATGGCCGCGACCGCGGTGGCGATCAGCGCATCCTTGAGGGCGAGCTGCACGCGCCCTGCCGGACGCGGCGGCGCAAGCGCTGCGGCGCTCATACCTTCTCCACCTCCTGCCGGCCGAGCAGGCCCGTGGGCAGGAAGACCAATGTCAGCACGAGGATCGAGAAGGCGGCGACGTCCTTGTACTGCACGCTGAAATAGGCCGACCAGAAGGTCTCGATCAGGCCGATCAGCAGCCCGCCCAGCACGGCGCCCGGCAGCGAGCCGATGCCACCCAGCACCGCCGCGGTGAAGGCCTTCACCCCGGCCAGGAAGCCGATATAGAAATCGATCACGCCGTAGCGCAGCAGGTACATCGTGCCCGCCACCGCGGCGAGCGCCGCGCCGATGACGAAGGTGAGGCTGATGGTGCGGTCGGTGTCGATACCGAGCAGCGACGCCATCTTGCGGTCCTGCTCGCAGGCCCGCATCGCACGGCCGAGCGGCGTGCGCGTCACCAGCACGGTGAAGATGGCAAGCACCGCAAGCGTCACGCCGATGATGAGAATCTGCGTATAGGCCAGCTGCACGACGAAGCCGTCCTCGCGCATCACCTCGATGCCGCCCTGCACCAGCGTCTCCATCGGCTTGACCCGCGCGCCCTGGCTGACCTGGACGAAATTCTGCAGCACAATCGAAAGGCCGATGGCCGAGATCAGCGGCGCCAGGCGGAAGCTGCCGCGGAGCGGCCGGTAGGCGATGCGCTCGATCGCCCAGCCATAGACGCCGGTGATGGCCACCGAGAACAGCAGCACCAGCAGGATGCCCGCGGGGCCATCCATCAGCCCGCCCATAGACAGCAGCAGCACCGCGATCAGTGACAGGAAGGCGCCGATCATGAACACGTCGCCATGGGCGAAATTGATCATGCCGATGATGCCGTAGACCATGGTGTAGCCCACCGCGATCAGGCCGTAGATCATCCCCAGGCTGACCCCATTGATCAGCTGCTGCATTGCATAAGCCAAGCAGTCCCTCCAGCCCGTGATGTCCCTGTTACGCGAAGGCTAGCCACGCCCGCAGCCCCGGCATAGGGAAAGTTGCCCTCGCCCGGCGGCGGGGCGATGATCCCTGCCTGAGCTTTGGGCGGAGGAAATGCGATAATGGCTTCCGATACGGCAATCCCGGCGGATGACGGCCGAACCGGGCGGCTGCCGCCCATCCCGGCGGACCAGCTGACCGAGGCGCAGCAGCGCGTCGCCGCCGGCATCTCCGGCGGGCCGCGCGGCGGGTTGCGCGGGCCCTTCCCGGCCCTGCTGCGCAGCCCGGAACTGGCCGACCGCTTCCAGAAGGTCGGCGAGTACCTTCGCTTCAACAGCTCGATCCCGACCGCGCTGAACGAGCTGGCGATCCTCGTCACCGCCCGGACCTGGAGCGCGCAGTTCGAATGGTATGCCCACCACCTGCTGGCGATGAAGGCCGGCCTGCCGCCCAGCATCGCCGAGGCCATCGCCGAAGGCCGGCGGCCCGAGGGCATGGATGAGGACCAGCGCATCGTCTACGAGTTCTGCACGGAGCTTCACACGACCCATGCCGTCTCCGACGCCACCTATGCCGCCGCCCGCGGCCGCTTCGGCGAGCAGGGCGTGGTCGATCTGCTCGGCGTCAGCGGATACTACGTTGCCGTCGCAATGATCCTGAACGTTGCCCAGGTGCCCCTGCCGCCTGGCGTGCCGGAACCGCTGAAACCCCTCTCCCTGGGTTGACCGGGGCCGGACCGCGGCTAGGCTGACCTGGTCCAGAAAGCCCGCCGAAGGCGGGAAGCAGCGGGAGGGGCGTTTGCAGCACCACGTCACGGATGGCCAGTCCGGGCCTGAGCCCTTGCGCGATCCGGCCAGCCTGCGCCGGTTGCTTTCCCCCCGCAGCGTCGCCGTGGTCGGCGTCTCGGCCGACCCGATCGGCTTCGGCGCGCGCAGCATCGGCAACCTGCGGAACTTCGCCGGGCCGGTCTGGGCAGTGAACCCCAAATATGCCGGGCAGGAGCTGCACGGCTTCCCCTGCCTCGGCAGCATCGCCGAGCTGCCGGAGGCACCTGACTGCGTGCTGCTGGCCCTTCCGCGCACCGGCATCATGCCGGCGGTGGAGGCCTGCATCGCCAAAGGGGCCGGCGGCATCATCGCCTTCGCCTCGGGCTATGGCGAGACAGGCCTTGCCGACCGCATCGCCGAGGAGGAGGCCCTGCGCGACCGCTGCCGCGCGGCGGGCCTGCCACTGGTCGGCGTCAACTGCCTCGGCATTGTCGACCATGTGCTGAAAGCCGGCGTCACCTTCATGCCGGAGTATCAGCGCCTTACCGCACCGCCTGGCGGCGTCGCCATCACCAGCCAGTCGGGCGCGCTCGGCTATGCGCTGATGCAGGCGGCGGAGCGCGGCTTCTCGGTCTGCCACATGACGACGGCGGGCAACGCCACCGACCTCGATGTCTGCGACCTCGCGGCCTATCAGCTGTCCATGCCGGAATGCCGCGCCGTGGCGCTGGCTGTGGAGGGGCTGCGGGACGGGCGCCGCCTGGCCCTGCTGGGCGAGGCGGCGCGGCAGGCCGGCAAGCCCATCGTCGTGCTGAAGCTCGGCCGTGGCGAGGCGGGGGCGGCGGCGGCCGTCTCCCATACCGGCTCGCTCGCCGGCAGCGCCGCCGCCTGGTCGGCGGCCTTCCGCCGCGCCGGCATGATCGAGGTCGAAGATTTCGACGCCCTGCTCGAGACGGCGGGCATGTTCGCCAAGGCGCCGCCGCCGATGGCATCCGGGGTCGCCATCATCACCCCCTCGGGCGGCGCCGGCATCATGGCCGCCGACCACGCCGAGGCACTCGGCCTGTCCATGCCGCAGCCCATGCCGCAGACCGAGGCGGTGCTGCGCTCCGCCATCCCGGATTTCGGCGCGCCGCGAAACCCCTGCGACCTCACCGCGCAGGTGGCCTCCAACCCGGCCAGCTACGATGCCTGCATGGAGGCGATGCTAACCGACCCGCAATATGGCTGCGCGGTCATGCCGGTGGTCTATTCCCATCACGCCTCGACCCAGCTGCGGATGGAGCAGCTGCGCCCCTATGCGCGGAAATTCGGCAAGCCGCTGCTGATCGCCTGGATTCCCGAGCAGCTTGAAGGTCCCGGCGCCGTGGTGGCGGATTCCGTGCCGGAGCTGATCCTCTTCCGCTCCATGCGCCGGCTGATGAATGCCGTGCGTCTCTGGCTGGAGTATTACGGCCGGACGCCACCGGCCCAGGTCGCCGCGCCGGCGGGCCTCGATGCCGCGCTCGCTGCCCTGCCGGGCGGCGAGGCGGTGCTGATGGAGGCCGAGGCGAAGGCCCTCTTCGCCAAGGTCGGCGTGCCGGTGGTGGAGGAGCGCCGCGCCACGACCGCCGCCGAAGCGGCCGAGGCGGCGGCCGGGCTTGGCTTCCCCGTGGTGCTGAAGCTCGACAGCCCGGACATCGCCCACAAGACCGAGGTGGGCGGGGTGAAGCTGAACCTCGCCGACCGCAGCGCTGTGGAGGCCGCCTTCGCGGCCATCATGGCCTCGGCGCGGCAGCATGCGCCTGAGGCCCGGCTGGATGGCGTGCTGATCCAGCGCATGTCCCGCCAGGGGGTGGAGCTGATCCTCGGCGCCCGGCGGGATGGGCAGTTCGGCTCGCTCATCCTGGTCGGCACCGGCGGCGTGCAGGCGGAGCTCTGGCGCGACGTGGCGCTCGACCTTGCCCCGGTCAGCCCGGCGCGGGCGGAGGAGATGCTGCGCAGCCTGAAGGGCTTCCCCCTGCTCGACGGCTTCCGCGGCGCGCCGCGGGCGGATATCGCCGCCATCGCCCGGGCGGTCTCGGCCTTCTCCGTCCTGGTCGCCGAGGCGGGGCCGCGGATCGAGGAGGCGGAGGTGAACCCGCTGATCTGCGGCGACTGGGGTTGCCTTGCCGTGGATGGCCTGGTGCGCTGCGGCGCGTGACATATCAGGCTGTCATGGGCTAGCGTCCGCCCGCGATAGCGGGAATGCCATGACAGAGGCGATGCGGGCCGGCGCGAGGGCAGCCGGCCGATGACGATCTATGAAGGTGGCCGCGGCCTTGCGGGGGCCGAGGTGACGGCCGACGGCGCCCCGCTCGACCCATGCTTCGAGCTCCGCCGCTTCTCCCCGATGGGCTTCGAATGGACCTATGAGGGCGATGGTCCTCGCCAACTGGCCCTCGCCCTGCTGTGCCATCATCTCGGCGACCCGGCTCGCGCCCTGGCGCTGACCGAGGGCTTCATGCGCAGGGTGGTGGCCCGGCTCGACAATGCCTGGCTGCTGACCTCGGAGGATATCGATGCGGCGCTGTCTTCTTCGCCGATAGGCGAGTAAGGACGCCCGCAAGGGAACGCACGACTGACGGCCCTGCCGCCAACCGCGCGTTCAACCCGCTGGACCACCCTCCCTAAACCCGGCTTTCCGCAGGGCGGATATATCAATGACACATTCGACGTTCACGAATCCGACGCTGATATGCGGCTTGATATATCTCTTGCATGCAGTGTCGCCGCGCGGGCGCCCCCTGTCAACGGGGGTGGTTGCATCTACCGTCGCTTCCCACAAAAGCTGAACCCATGCCCGACCAGACACCGCCACGCCGTGCCTCTGCCTTCCGCCGCCGGCGCAGCAGCGCCGACACTGCCGCGACCCTGACGGAGCAGGCCTACCGCGCCATCGAAGAGGCGATCGCCACGCTGTCCCTGAAACCGGGCGAGGTGGTGAGCGAGGCACAGCTCTCGGCCAGGTCGGGCTTCGGCCGGACGCCGGTTCGGGAGGCGCTGCAGCGCCTGGCGCGGGAGCGGCTGGTGCGCATTCTTCCTCGCCGGGGCATCGTCGTCGCGCCCGTCGATATCCGCGAGCAGCTGCGCCTGCTCGAGGTGCGGCGGGAGATCGAGCGGCTGACCGCGCGCGCCGCCGCCCGCCGTGCCGATGCCGCCCAGCGCGACCGGCTGCGCGCCATTGCCGATGCCATGGAACAGGCGGCCGCGACCAAGGACGAGACGGGCTTCCTCCGCCTCGATCGCGAACTGAACCTGTTGCTGCTGGATGCGGCGCACAACGAATTCGCCGCCGCCGCCATGGCGCTGATGCATGGCCTCACGCGCCGCTTCTGGTTCATCCATTGGCGCCGCAGCGCCGGGCTGGCGGAGGCCGTGGCGGCCCATGCACGACTGGCCCGCACCATCGCCGACGGCCGTGTGGAGGAGGCCGCCGCCGCCTCCGACGCCCTGATCGACTATATCGAGAGCTTCACCCGCGCGACGGTCGGCCCCGAGCCTTGACCCTGGCGGCCCCCGCATGCTGATATATCAGTAACGAAGCGGAGGAACGCCATGGCAGAGACCCTGACAGGAGGCATCTCGGCCGCCGCCCTGCGGCGCGAGCGCCTGTCCCGCCGGCAGCAGGCCTTCCGGGCCGATTTCCGTGCGAAGATCGGCCGACTCTATCATGGCTGGGTGCATGTCGCGCTGATCTACGCCATTGGCGGCGCCGCCATCTGGTATGCAGCGCGGCAGGTCGTGGCGCCCGCCTGGTATGAATGGCTGGTGGTGCCGCTGGCCTTCCTCGGCGCCAACATCTTCGAATGGTGGATCCATAAATACGTGATGCACCGGCCCCTCAAGGGCTTCATGGGCATCTACAAGCGCCATACCCTGGCGCACCACCAATTCTTCACCGAGACCGAGTACACCATCGACAATGCGCGAGACTTCCGCATCGTCTTCTTCCCGCCCTATGCGCTGATCACCTTCCTGGCGCTGTCGCTGGTGCCCTGCCTGCTGCTGCAGGCCCTGGGCTTCCCGGATGCCGGCTGGCTGCTGCTCATCACCAATACCGCGCTCTACCTGAACTACGAGCTCTTCCACTTCTGCTGCCATGTGAAGGATGACCGGATCGTCCGGCACATCCCCTTCATCAACACCATCCGCCGCCACCATGCCGCGCATCACGACACGGCCATCATGATGGAGCGGAATTTCAACCTGACCTACCCGATCGCCGACTGGCTCTTCGGCACCAGCGACCTGAAGCGCGGGCTGCTCGGCCATATGCTGAACGGCTACGGCACCGCGCATCGCCGGACCGACCTGAAGCAAGTGCGGCATGGCACGGATGATCCGCAGGCCGGCCGGCCGCGGCTGATGGCGGCGGAATAGGCATGGCCTCCCTGACGCCGCTCGATGGTGGGCAGATCAAGACCTCGCGTGCCTCGCTGGTCGGTGGCATCGCCGTTGGCCTGGGCGTCGCGGCGCTCTGGGTGGCGTTGGCGCGGGACCTCGGCGCTGGCCTGCTCGGCGCCATCCTGCCGGCCTTGATGGCCGGGCTGCTCTCCGGCCTATGGGTCTGGCGCGCGGATTTGTAGCGACCAATCAGCAACACCCGGAACAGTTCCCACCCCTCAGGGCAACCGATGGCGCGCTTGGTCGTTCCATGATTGGGTGAAAAGGAGCGGCCGTGGACCAGGCACCGCAGGCAGACAGCACCGCATCACGCGCCGGGCCGGAGCAACGATTGCTGGCCGCCCTGCCCGGTTGGCGCGCGGTGGGGCGCTGTCGGCGTGGCATGGCCGGCGCGAGCGGGATATCGGCCGGCTGCCATGCCCTGGCCCACCCCGCCATCGGGGTGGCGCTGATCGACCTGGTGCCGCAGGTGACACCGAATGCGGAGGCAAGGCTGCGCCGGGCGCTCGATGCCGCCAGCTTCTCCGACCTCTGCCCTGGAACCCTGCCGGTCTGGCATGGCCGGGTGGAGCCGATGCAGCTCCGCCGGCTGCCGGATATCCTGGCCGAAGGGTTCGACTCGCTGCCCCCGCTCGGCCTCGGCGGGCCGGAGGGCTGGATCGGCGCCGTCCAGGCCGCCCTTGCCCGAGACCCGGCCTGGGAAGTCCCCGGCCGTCCTCGCAGCCCCGCCAAGGAGGAGGGCAAGGCGAAAGAGGCCGAAGCGCCGCTGCCTCGCCGACGCCTGCCGCGCTGGGCCGTCGCCAGCCTGGCATTGGTCGTCTGCCTGGTGGGCGGCATCGCCTTGCTGCCCGCCACGCCCGCGCCGACCAGCCCTGACCCGGCGCCGGCCCCGGTCCTCGCGGCGCTGCCAAGCCAGGCGGCGCCCGCGCCGATCCCCCATGCTCTTCCGCAGATCGAGCGGGTGGAACTGCCCGTGATCCGCCCCGCGGCACCGCCGCCCGCACCCGAGCCCGAGCCCGTGGCCGAGGCGCCAGCGGCCTCGGCCATGCCGCCCCCGGACCCGACGCCGCCCGTCCCGGAGCCGGACCTCATCGCCCCGCCCCCGGCACCGCCGCCGCCGCCACCCGTCCGCCAGGCCTCGGCGCCGAGGCCGCGCATCGACCCCAATTGCAGCCGTGCCCTGTTTCGCTTCCAGCAGGGCGAGCGGCTCAGCTCAGCCGAAGAGGCCTATGTCCGCAACGGCTGCGCCACCCGGCGCTGAGCGCTACCTCAGCCCGGCATTGACCGCCTCGAGCGCCGCCGCACCCGGTACCAGCGCCGCATCGCCCAGCCGGTTGAGCGGGCGCGCCACCGTGTTCAGGTTGGCGTGCAGGTCGCGCGGCTCCGGGTCGATGAACAGCAGGCCGGTGACGATCTCCCCTGCCGCCTTGCGCTCATGCAGGTGGTGCATCGCGGCGACGCGGTTGGTCGGGTCGTACTCCGCATGGAGCTTCCGCAGACGCAGGATCGACCCGTCATGCTGCTCCACCTCCCGCACTTCGCCGGGTTCATAGTCGGCGGTGATCGGGGCACGGCCGGTGATGACATCGAGACGGTTCATCGCCTCGTTGTGTTCGCGGACGAAGTCATAGCTCTTGGTCGAGCCTTCATGGTTGTTGAAGGCGACGCAGGGGCTGATGCAGTCGATGAAGGCCGGCCCGTCATGCCGCATCGCGCCCTTGATGAGGGGGACGAGCTGGTCCTTGTCGCCTGAGAAGCTGCGGGCGACATAGGTGGCGCCGAGCTGGAGGGCGATGCCGATGAGGTCGATCGCCTCGTCGGTGTTGACCGTGCCCTTCTTCGCTTTGGACCCCTTGTCCGAGGTGGCGGAGAACTGGCCCTTGGTCAGGCCATAGACCCCGTTGTTCTCCACGATATAGGTCATGTTCACGCCACGGCGGATGCTGTGGGCGAATTGGCCGAAGCCGATCGAGGCGCTGTCGCCATCGCCCGAGACGCCGAGATAGAGCAGCTCCCGGTTGGCGAGGTTGGCGCCGGTCAGCACGCTCGGCATCCGGCCATGGACGGAGTTGAAGCCGTGCGAGGCGCCGAGGAAATAGTCCGGCGTCTTGGACGAGCAGCCGATGCCGGACATCTTGGCGACGCGGTGCGGCTCGATATCGAGCTCGAAGCAGGCCTGGATGATGGCGGCGCTGATGCTGTCATGCCCGCAGCCGGCACAGAGGGTGCTGATCGCCCCCTCATAGTCGCGCCTGGTGTAGCCAAGCGCATTGGTCGGCAGCTTCGGGTGGTGCAGCTTGGGTTTGGGAAGGAAGCTCATTCCGCGGCTGCTCCGGCAAAGGGGAGGATCTGGGCCAGTACCTTGTCGCCGATGGCGGCGCGGATGAAGCGCGCGGTGATCGGCGTCCCGTCATAGTGCAGCACGGGGATGAGCTGCTGCGGCGCGATGCCGCACTCGTTCATCAGCAGCGTGCGCAGCTGGGCGTCGCGGTTCTGCTCGACCACGAAGACCTGGTCATGGGCGGCGATGAACGCCTCAACGTCCTGATGGAAGGGGAAGGCACGGATGCGCAACGCATCGACATGGATGCCGTCCGCCTCTAGCGCGGCCAGCGCCTCCCGCATCGCGGCGGAGGAGCTGCCGTAATAGATCACGCCCGTCCGCGTCGGCTCGGCCGCCTGGCGCAGCACGGGGCGCGGGACGATGCCCTTCGCCGTCTCGAATTTCTGCAGCAGGCGCTGCATGTTGTCGACATAGGCGGCGCCCACCTCGGTATATTTGGCGAAGCGGTCGCGCGAGGTGCCACGGGTGAAGAAGGCGCCCTTGCTCGGGTGGGTGCCCGGATAGGTGCGATAGGGGATGCCATCCCCATCCGCATCAAGGTAGCGGCCGAAGACGCGGCCGGCCTCCAGCTCCTCCGCCGTCATCACCTTGCCGCGGTCCATACGCCGGGCATCGTCCCAGGCGAAGGGCTCGCAGAGCCAGTCATTCATGCCGATATCGAGGTCGAGCAGCACGAAGACCGGCTGCTGCAGGCGGTCGGCGATGTCGAAGGCATCCGCCCCGAAGGCAAAGCACTCATGCGGGTCCTCGGGGAAGAGGACGATGTGCTTGGTGTCGCCATGGCTGGCATAGGCCGCCGCCAGCACGTCGGATTGCTGGGTGCGCGTCGGCATGCCCGTGCTGGGTCCCGCCCGCTGCACGTCGAAGATCACCGAAGGGATCTCGGCGAAGTAGGAGAGCCCGACGAATTCCTGCATCAGCGAGATGCCCGGGCCGGAGGTGGCGGTGAAGGCCCGCGCCCCGTTCCAGGCCGCACCGATGACGATGCCGATGGAGGCCAGCTCGTCCTCCGCCTGGACGATGGCGTAGCGCTTGCGGCCATCCGGCTCGGTGCGGAACTTCTTGCAGTACTTCTCGAAGCCTTCGGCCAGCGAGGTCGAGGGCGTGATCGGGTACCAGGCGCAGACGGTCGCGCCGCCATAGACGGCACCGAGCCCGGCCGCGCTGTTGCCATCCACATAGATGCGGTTGCCGACCTTGTCGGCCGGCTCGAGCGTCAGGCCGAGCGGGCATGCAAGGTTCGCCAGCGCCCAGTCCCGCCCCATCTGGAAGGCGTCCCGGTTCGGCTTGGCCAGCTTCTCCTTGCCCTTGTACTGCTCCGAGAGCAGCGTCTCCACCACCGCCGGGTCGATCTGCAGCAGGGCCGAGAGGGCGCCTACATACATGATGTTCTTGAGCAGCTGGCGCTGCCGTGCATCGGTGAAGGCCGCGTTGCACATCTCGGTCAGCGGCACGCCGATGACGTGGATGTCCTCGCGGAAGCGGCTGCGCGGCACCGGCCGCGTGCTGTCATAGAACAGGTAGCCGCCCGGATCGATCTCGGCGACATCCCGCTCCCAGGTCTGCGGGTTCATCGCCACCATGAGGTCGACGCCGCCGCGCCGGCCGAGATGCCCCTCGCCGCTCACCCTGACCTCGAACCAGGTCGGCAGGCCCTGGATGTTGCTCGGGAAGATGTTGCGTGAGGCGATGGGGATGCCCATGCGCAGGATCGCCTTGGCAAACAGCTGGTTGGCGCTGGCCGAGCCCGAACCGTTGACATTGGCGAATTTGACGACGAAGTCGTTGGTGCCGGTTACGGCGGATGTCACCGGATCGCGCATGCGTGCACCCTCTCAGCCTTGGGCTTCGCGCTCTCGAGGAGGAATTTCTGCATGTCCCAGGCGCCGGTCGGGCAGCGCTCGGCGCACATGCCGCAATGCAGGCAGACATCCTCGTCCTTCGCCATGACTCGGCCGGTCTTGAGCCCGTCCGCGACATAGATCGCCTGTTCGAGGTTATGCGCCGGCATCTTCAGCCGGTCGCGCAGCTCCATCTCCTCCCCATCCTCGGTGAAGGTGATGCAGTCGACCGGGCAGATATCGACGCAGGCGTCGCATTCGATACAGAGCTTCGAGGTGAATACCGTCTGCACGTCGCAGTTCAGGCAGCGCTGCGCCTCCTTGAAGGCAAGCTCCCGGTCATAGCCCAGCTCCACCTCGGTCTTGATGTCGCGCAGCGCCACCTCATTCTCGGCATGCGGCACCTTGAAGCGCAGGTCGGGCGAGACCGCGCTGTCGTAGCTCCACTCGTGGATGCCCATCTTCTGGCTGGACATCACCACATCGGGCGGCGGTCGCTGCGTGACGTCCTCGCCCTGGCAGAAGCGGTCGATGGAGACCGCCGCCTCATGCCCATGCGCCACGGCCCAGATGATGTTCTTCGGCCCGAAGGCCGCATCGCCGCCGAAGAAGACCTGCGGCAGGGTCGATTGCAGCGTCTTCTCGTTGAGCTTCGGCAGGCCCCAGCGGTCGAATTCCAGGCCGAGATCCGCCTCGATCCAGGGGAAGGCATTCTCCTGGCCGATCGCCACCAGCACGTCATCGGCCTCGATGGTCACATCCGGCTCACCCGAGGGCACGAGCTGGCGGCGGCCATTGGCATCGCGCTCCGCCTTGACCTTCTCGAAGACCATGCCGGTGAGGCGGCCGCCCTCATGCAGCACCTGCTTCGGCACCAGCCAGTTGAGGATGGGGATGCCCTCATGCATGGCGTCCTCCTTCTCCCAGGGGCTCGCCTTCATCTCCTCGAAGCCGGAGCGGACGACGACCGTCACCTGCTCGCCACCAAGGCGCCGGGCGGAGCGGCAGCAATCCATCGCGGTATTGCCGCCGCCGAGCACGATGACGCGCCGGCCCACGCTCTCGATATGGCCGAAGGAGACGGAGGAGAGCCAGTCGATGCCGATATGGATATTGGCCGCCGCCTCCTGGCGGCCCGGCACGTCGAGATCCCGCCCGCGCGGCGCGCCGGCGCCGATGAAGACGGCATCATAGCCCTCCGCCAGCAACGCGCGCAGGCTGCCGACCCGCTGGTTGTAATGGGTGACGACGCCGCCGCGGTCGGTGATGTAGCCGACCTCCTCGTCGATCACGCTCTCCGGCAGGCGGAAGCGGGGGATCTGGCTGCGGATGAAGCCGCCGCCCTTGGCCTGCTCGTCAAAGACATGCACCTCGTAGCCGAGCGGCGCGAGGTCCCGCGCGACGGTCAGGCTGGCCGGCCCGGCGCCGATGCAGGCGATACGCTTGCCATTGCCGATGGCCGGGATGGGCGGCATCCGCGCCAGCACGCCCTCCTTGTTGTCGGCGGCCACACGCTTCAGCCGGCAGATCGCCACCGGCTCCTCCTCCACCCGCCCACGGCGGCAGGCTGGCTCGCAAGGGCGGTCGCAGGTGCGGCCCAGCACGCCCGGGAAGACGTTGGAGTGCCAATTCACCATATAGGCGTCGGAATAGCGCCCCGCCGCGATCATCCGGATGTACTCGGGTACCGGCGTATGCGCCGGACAGGCCCATTGGCAATCGACGACCTTATGGAAGTAGTCAGGATTGCGGATATCGGTCGGCGTCACGCGCGCGACTCCCTTGGGCGCATTGGTGTCCTCCTATCGGCCTCTGCGGGCCATGAGGGGGAGCTTGCCCCAAGCCCGGTAGGCCCGCAACGACCTGAACGGAGGCGTGTCGAAGCCCGCCTTGCGGCCTCGGCACCCCCCGCCGATGATGGTGGAGCGAACAGGGAGGGGACAGCGGATGAAGCTCATCAGCTTCGCGATCGACGGCGAGGCGCGCTACGGCGTGTTGGAGGGCGAGGCCGTGATCGACCTCTCCGACCGGCTCGGCGCCCGTTTTCCGAACCTGCTGTCGCTGATCGAGGCGGATGCGCTGGCCGAAGCGGCAGCGGCGCTCTCGGCACCCGGGCCACGCCATGCCCTGGCAGGCCTCCACTATCTCGAGCCGATCCCGGGAGCACGGCGCATCTTCTGCGTGGGGGCCAATTATCCGAAGGTCCACCCGACCGGCGGGGTGGTGAGCGGGCCGGAATTCCCCGCCATCTTCCAGAAGCCGGCCGAGACGCTGGTGCCGCACGGGGCAAGGCTGCAGGCCCCGACCGCCTCCCGCCAATTCGACTATGAGGGGGAGCTGGCCTTCGTCATCGGCCGCGGGGGCGCCAATATCCCGCCTGAGCGGGCGCTGTCCCATATCGCCGGCTATACCTGCCTCAACGACGGCTCGGTGCGGGACTTCCAGAAGCACAGCGTCTGGGCGGGGAAGAATTTCGTCCGCTCCGGCGGCTTCGGCCCCTGGCTGGTGACGGCGGATGAGATCGGGGATCCGGCCACCCTCACCCTGGTGACGCGGCTGAACGGCGAGGAGGTGCAGCGCACCGGGCTCGACCGCATGTTCTTCAGCATCCCCGCCATCATCGCCTATCTCTCCGCGGTGACGCCGTTGCTGCCGGGCGACGTGGTTGCCACCGGCTCTCCGGAAGGCAGCGGCGCCACCCGCACCCCGCCACGCTGGCTGGTCCCCGGCGACCGGATCGAGGTGGAGGTGTCGAAGGTCGGCGTGCTGGAGAATGTCGTGGCCTGAGGCTTCTCGCGGCCTGGCGCCTATCGGTGCCGGTCTGCGGCACTGGCTGAAGGATGCCGCCCCCGCTCCGAAGGCATGGCTGACCAGGGCCGTGCCCATGGTCGTCGGCGGCGGAGGCCATCCTCACCGCCCCGGCCCTGTGCACGGTCCCGTCACATCGCGGAATAGTTCCGCACCCACGCATCCATGATCCTCTACAGCATGCAGCGCCGGTTGGTTGCTGACCGTCCGGCTACATCCATCGATGCGTGAGGAATTGGAAGGATGCGTCTCCTGCTCCTGCTGCCGGCACTTGTCCTGGCCGGCTGCGCGATGTCCGAAGCCGAGCGGCAGGCCGAGGCCGATCAGGCCGCCATGCGGCAGGCCTCCATGTCCGGCCCGAGCCTGACCTGGGAGGAGTTGCATGTCCACCCGACGGTGATCCGGCATGCCTGCTCGATCAGCACGCTGGTCAATACCAATGGCCAGGTGGTCGGCTACTGCCGTGCCGGCCGCCAGTGCCGGACGATGGACTGGCATCCCGTCGCCCCTGGCTGCGTCGACCCCCAGCTCCGCCAGGCCTCCGCCCCGGCCCGCACCGCGGCGCTCGATACGGGACGATAACGGGGGATTGCAGCGCGCCGCCTGCGCGGTACATCCGGGGCGTGCTGCATCTCATCAAGCTGTCGGTCGGGCCCAAGGATGTGGGCCAGCTCCGCGCCATCCAGGCACGACGGGCGGTGGCCGAGCCGCCGCTCCGCCACCAGACCCGGATGATGCCGAAGCGGGCCGCCGAGATCCTCACCGGTGGCTCCATCTTCTGGGTGGTCGCCGGCTTCGTGCAGGTGCGCCAGCGCATCATCGACATCATCGAGGAGGAGTGGGACGACGGGACCCGCTGCGCCGGCCTGGTGCTGGACCCCGAGCTGGTTCCCGTCGCGGCCCGGCCGGTGAAGCCTTTCCAGGGCTGGCGCTACCTGGCGCCCGAGGCCGCCCCGCCAGATGCCCTGGCCAGCGCCGAGGGTGAGGGTGCTGAGGCCATGCCGGAGCGCCTGCGTGCCGAGCTCCGCTCGCTCGGGCTATTGTAGCACCCACCGCACCAGCAGCAGCGCCGCGATTCCGGCCCCGAGGGCAGGCAGCAGCCGCTCTCCAAGTAGCCGCCAGGCCAGCAACCCCACAGCCAACCCGGCCAGCCGTGCCGGCCAGGGCAACCCAGCCACCGCGCCACCCGGCACCGCGACGGCCAGGGCGACGAAGGCCGCCAGCGTGGCCTGCGAGACCGCGGCCGCCCAGGCGACCAGCGGATGATCCGGGCGCAGGGCGCCCGCCACCAGCAGCCCGATGGCGCGCAGCAACAGCATCGCGGCCGCGGCCAGCGCCAGGGCGAGGTCAGCCTCCGCCACGGCGCAGCCCGAGCAGGAAGGCCAGCGTCCCGCCCAGCAGCCCGGCGCCGAGCAGGCCCCAGGCTGGCGGCAACCACAGCGCCACGGGCGCCAGCAGCACCCCGGCCAGGATCGCCCGGCGCTGCGCCGGCCGGCGCAACTCGGCCGCCAGCAGCAGGGCGAAGTAAAGCGGGTTGGTGAAGAGCAGTGCCGCCAGCAGCAGGGGGCTCAGCAGGGGTGCCGCCGCATGCCCGGCCGCGGTCGCCAGCCCCGCCATTAGCCAGGAGACAAGGGCGAAGCCAAGGAACCAGGGCAGCCGCGTCGGGGCCGGCAGGCCCGGCAGGACCCGCATGGCCGCGGCCCAGGGGGTGATGGCGATGAAGGGCAGCGCCAGCCAGCGCCGCCCCCCGCTGCCGAGCCAGGGCGCCAGGGCAAGGGCCATCGGCAGGAAGCGGGCATTGGCGATGGTCGCCCCCAGCGCCGCCGGCACCACGCCCCCCACCTGCAGCAGCACCAGCTGCCCCGCCATGCCATAGACCAGCAGCGAGGCGCCGAGCGCCCAGCCGAGGCCACGGCCCGCCGCCGCCACCGCGGCGCCGAAGGCCAGGAAGGTGGCGCCCATGGCAATGGCCGGGGCGCCAAGGGCAGCGAGGGCGCCCGGCCGCAGCGGGGCGAGAAGGGGGGATGCGCACATGCCGGCCCGCCACTCTGCCACGCCGCATGGCAGGACGGTAAGCCAGCGGGCCACCGGCAGCCGCGAGGCCATGCTGTCACCGCCGATGGCAGCCTCGATGTCCGCCTGACGGTTGCCCAAGGCGGGCGCCTGGCCGGTTGACGGCATCGCGGGCGGCGGACACCCTCCGCCCGCCATGGCCGATACTCCGCCCGACCCTCCGCCGAAGCCCGCCGACCGCGCCCGGGCGGAACGCGAGGCCCGGCTGGCGGCTGCCCTCCGCGCCAATCTCCGCCGCCGCAAGGCCCAGGCCCGCGGCCGCGAGGATGAGGCGAAGCCTTCGCCGGAGCCGGCGAAGAAGGGCTGACCCACCGTCGTGGTTGCCGATGCCGTGGCGCTGGAGTAAGGGGGCCGCCCATACCGGGGCCCCTCAGGGGCATAGCCAGCCCGTCACGCAAAGGCCGCCCGCCATGTCCATCATGCCCGACCACTGGATCCGCCGTATGGCGGCGGAGCACGGCATGATCGAGCCTTTCGTCGAAAGCCAGCGGCGGGAGGGGACCATCTCCTTCGGCCTGTCCTCCTATGGCTATGACGCCAGGGTGGCGGACGAGTTCAAGGTCTTCACCAATGTGGACAACGCCCTGGTGGACCCGAAGCATTTCTCCGAGGAAGGCTTCGTCACCCGCCGCGGCGAGACCTGCATCGTCCCACCGAATTCCTTCGTCCTCGCGCATACGGTCGAGTATTTCCGCATCCCGCGCGACGTGCTGGTGATCTGCCTCGGCAAGTCCACCTATGCCCGCTGCGGGCTGATCGTGAACGTCACCCCGCTCGAGCCGGAATGGGAGGGCCAGGTGACGATCGAGATCAGCAACACCACGCCCCTGCCGGCACGCATCTATGCCAATGAGGGCATCTGCCAGTTCCTGTTCCTCCAGGGCGCCTCGGCACCCGAGGTGAGCTACAAGGACCGGGCCGGCAAATACATGCACCAGCGCGGCGTCGCGCTGCCGAAACTGTAAGGACAGGCGGGAATATGGACCGCATCCGCATCCGCGGCGGCCGGCCGCTCGAGGGCAGCATCCCGGTCAGTGGCGCCAAGAACGCGACGCTGCCGCTGATGGCCGCCGCCCTGCTCTCCGACGGGCCGCTCGTGCTGCGCAACGCGCCGGACCTCGCCGATATCGCCACCATGCGTGCCCTGCTGATCCAGCACGGCCTCACGGTGGAGCACGACAGGGAGGCACGGACCCTCACCCTCGCCGGCGAAGCGAGCCATCTCGAGGCGCCCTATGACCTGGTGCGGAAGATGCGCGCCTCGGTCCTGGTGCTCGGCCCGCTGGTCGCGCGCCACGGCCGCGCGCGCGTCTCGCTGCCAGGCGGCTGCTCCATCGGCACCCGCCCCGTCGACCTGCACCTGAAGGGGCTGGAGGCGATGGGCGCCACCATCACCCTCGATGCCGGCTATATCGGGGCCGAGGCACCGAACGGGCTCAAGGGCGCCCGCATCATCTTCCCCGTCGTCTCGGTCGGCGCCACCGAGAACCTGCTGATGGCCGCCTGCCTCGCCGAGGGCGAGACGGAGCTGGTCAATGCCGCCCGCGAGCCGGAGATCGAGGATCTCGCCCGCTGCCTCGTCGCCATGGGCGCCAGGATCGAGGGCATCGGCACCGACCGGCTGCATGTCACCGGCGCCACCCATCTCGCCGCGGCGACGCATGACATCGTCCCCGACCGGATCGAGGCCGGCACCTATGCCTGCGCCGCCGCCATCACCGGTGGTTCGGTCCTGCTGCAGGGCGCGCGGGCCGAACATCTCGGCGCCGTGGCCCGCACGCTGCGCGAGGCGGGGGTGGAGGTCGCGGCCGAGGGCGACGACCTTCGCATCTCCCGCCTCAACGGGCTGCACGGCGTCGATGTGATGACGGAGCCCTTCCCCGGCTTCGCCACCGACATGCAGGCGCAGTTCATGGCGCTGATGGCGGTCGCCGAGGGCGCCTCGATGATCACCGAGACGATCTTCGAGAACCGCTTCATGCATGTGCCGGAGCTGAACCGCATGGGCGCGCGGATCAACGCCCATGGCGCCTCGGCCATCGTCCGCGGCGTACCGCGCCTCTCGGGCGCGCCGGTGATGGCGACCGACCTGCGGGCCTCCGTCTCCCTCATCCTCGCCGGCCTCGCCGCCGAGGGCGAGACCATCGTCAACCGCGTCTATCACCTCGACCGTGGCTATGAGCGGGTGGAGCAGAAGCTCGCCGCCGTCGGGGCCGATATCGAACGGATTCCGGGCTGACCGCATGGACCTGCCGATCTCAAACCCAGACGCCGCCGAGGCCGCCGGCACCGGCCCCATCATCCTCGCCCTGCCTAAGGGCCGCATCCTGTCGGAACTCGGGCCGGTGCTGGCGCGCGCCGGCATCCACCCCGCGCCCGACTACACCGACGAGGACAGCCGCCGGCTGCGCTTCGAGACGAGCGACCCAAGCCTCGACGTGGTGCGGGTCCGTCCCTTCGACGTCGCCACCTTCGTCGCCCATGGCGCCGCCCAGATCGGCATCTGCGGCGCCGATGTGCTGATGGAATTCGACTACCCGGAGATCTACGCCCCGCTCGATCTCGGCATCGGCAGGTGCCGCATCAGCGTGGCCGAGCCCGCCGCGACCGCCGGGCAGGACGACCCGAGCCGCTGGTCCCGCCTCGCCGTCGCCAGCAAGTATCCCAACGTCGCGCAGCGCCACTACGCCGCGCGCGGGGTGCAGGCCGAGGTGGTCCATCTCAACGGCGCCATGGAGCTGGCCCCCTCGCTCGGCCTCGCCCGCGTCATCGTCGACCTGGTGCAGACCGGCAGCACGCTGAAGGCGAACGGGCTGATCGAGACGGAGGTGATCGCCCATGTCACCTCCCGCCTCATCGTCAACCGCACCGCGCTGAAGACCATGCCGGAGCGGATCGGCGCCTGGATCGCGCGCTTCCGGGCGGCGCTCGCGCCATGATGCGGCTGGACACGAGCGAGCCCGGCTTCGAGGCCGGCTTCGCCACCCTGCTCGACATGGCGCGCGAGACGACGGCGCAGGTGGATGACGCGGTCGCCGCCATCATCGCCGAGGTCCGGGCCCGGGGCGATGAAGCCCTGCTGGCGCTGACCTCCCGCTTCGACGGCTGGGCCCCGCTGCAGACCGCCGCCCTCCGCGTCACCGCGGCGGAGATCGAGGCGGCCACCGCCGGCATCCCGGCCGGGCTGCTCGCCGCCCTCGACCTCGCCGCGGCCCGCATCGAGCGCTTCCACGCCGCCCAGCGGCCGGCCGACCTGGAGCTGCCGGACCCGGCCGGCCTCACCCTCGGCATGCGCTGGACGCCGCTCGATGCCGTCGGCCTCTATGTCCCGGGCGGCAAGGCGGCCTACCCGTCCTCCGTGCTGATGAATGCACTCCCGGCGCGCGTCGCCGGCGTCGCGCGCATCGCCATGGTGGTGCCCTCGCCCGGCGGGCAGCTCAACCCGCTGGTGCTGGCGGCGGCGCAACGGGCGGGCGTGACCGAGATCTACCGGGTCGGCGGCGCCCAGGCCGTGGCGGCGCTGGCGCATGGCACCGCCTCCATCGCCCCGGTCGACCGCATCGTCGGCCCCGGCAATGCCTATGTGGCCGCCGCCAAGCGCCAGGTCTTCGGCCGGGTCGGAATCGATTCCATAGCCGGCCCCTCCGAGGTGGTGGTGGTGGCCGATGCCTCGAACGACCCGCGCCTCGTCGCCGTCGACCTGCTGGCCCAGGCCGAGCATGACGAGAGCGCCCAGGCCATCCTCATCACCGACGATGCCGGCTTCGCCGCCGCCGTTGCCGCCGCGGTGGAGGCGGAGCTGGCGACGCTGCCGCGCGGTGCCATCGCCGGGGAGAGCTGGCGGCGCCACGGCGCCACCATCCTGGTGCGGGACTGGGCCGAGGCGCAGGCCCTCACCAATCGCCTCGCCCCGGAGCACCTGCAGGTGATGCTGCCCGATCCGCGCGGCTGGTTCGCCGGCATCCGCCATGCCGGCGCCGCCTTCCTCGGCCGCTGGTGCCCGGAAGCACTCGGCGATTACGTCGCGGGCCCCAACCATGTGCTGCCGACCGGACGGACCGCGCGCTTCGCCTCCGGCCTGTCGGTTTTCGATTTTCTCAAGCGTACCACCTGGGTCGAGGCGAGCGAGGCGGGCCTCGCCGCCATCGGCCCCGCCGCCGTGGCGCTGGCGGAGGCGGAAGGGTTGCAGGCGCATGGGCGCAGTGTGGCCCTTCGCCTGCCCGCCGCGCCTTGACCCCGCATCCCCCGGCCATCATCTTGCCGGGGCGAAGTCAACCCCCCGAGTGCGTGCCCCAGGGCCTGACGCCGTCCGACCCGGACATGGCGTGGGCTCGGCACGCCGTTCAGCATGAAGGTTCCTGATGTCAAAAGAGGACATGATCGAATTCAGCGGCACCGTACAGGAGTTGCTGCCCAATGCGATGTTTCGCGTGAAACTCGATAACGAGCACATGGTGCTGGCCCATACCAGCGGGAAGATGCGCAAGAACCGCATCCGTGTCCTCGCCGGGGACAGGGTGAATGTCGAGATGACGCCCTATGACCTGACCAAGGGCCGCATCACCTTCCGCTTCAAGTAGCGGCTTTGAGCACCGACAAACCGCCCCTGGTGCTGGCCTCGGCCAGCCCGCGGCGGCTCGACCTGCTGGCGCGGATCGGCATCGCCCCGGATCGCGTGCTGCCCACCGAAACCGACGAGACGCCCCGCAAGGCCGAGCTGCCGCGCGAGCTCGCCGCCCGCCTGGCTGCCGCCAAGGCCGAGGCCGCCGCCGCCGCCGCGCCGGAGGCGCTGGTGCTGGCCGCCGATACGGTGGTCGGCCTTGGCCGCCGCATCCTCGGCAAGCCGGCGGATGCGGCCGAGGCACGGCGCTTCCTCACCCTGCTCTCGGGCCGGCGGCACCATGTCTATACCGGCGTCGCCCTCCGCATGCCGGATGGCAGGCTGCGCAGCCGGCTGGTCGATACCATCCTCGCCTTCCAGCGGCTGACCGAGGCGCAGATCGAGGATTACGTCGCCGGCGAGGAATGGCGCGGCAAGGCCGGGGGCTATGCCATCCAGGGCCGGGCAGAGGTCTTCGTCCGCTTTCTCGCCGGCTCCCATTCCAATGTCGTGGGCCTGCCCCTGTTCGAGACGGCGCAATTGCTGCGGGGCATTGGCTGGCTGAAGCCTTGAGAATCCTGGCAAGCGTCTCACCCGGCGAGGTCCGGGTGGCGCTGCTGCGCGGCGAGCGGCTGGAGGAGGTCTGGGTGGAGCGCCCGGCCCGCCCGGACGGCGTCGGCGACCTGCACCGCGCCCGCGTCACCGCCCTCGCCCCCGCCATGGCCGGCGCCTTCCTGGCTCTGGCCGGGGGCGAAACCGGCTTCCTGCCCGAATCCGAGGCCGGACCGGTGCGCCAGCCCATCGCCCAATCGGTGCAGGAGGGGCTGGTGCTGCCCGTTCGCGTCACCCGCGCCCCGCAGGGCGGCAAGGGTGCCCGCGTCTCCGCCCGCCTGACGCAGGCCGAGCAGGCCCGTGCCGCCGCAGCGCCGCCCGGCAATACGCCCACACTGCTCACCCGTGGCCCGGAGGCCACGCTGCGCCTCGGCCGCGCCCATCAGGGCGCCGAGGTGGTGACGGATGGCGCCGGGCTTGCCGCCCGGCTGCGGGCCGCGCTCGGCGCCGCACGGGTGACCTACAGCCCGCGCCCTGTCTTCGACGAGGCGCTGGAGGCGGAATTCGACCTGGTGGCGGGCCCCGAGGTGTCGTTGCCGGGGGGCGGCCGCATCCTCATCCATCCAACACCGGCGCTTGTCGCCCTCGATGTCGATGCCGGCAGCGCCGCCGGCACGCGGGACCCGGAGGCGCAGCGCCGCGTGAACGAGGCTGCCGTGGCCGAGGCTGCCCGGCAGATCCGCCTGCGCCAGCTCGCCGGGCCCATCCTGCTCGACCTGGCCGGGATGACCCAGAAGCGCCGCGCCACCCTGGCGGAGCCGCTTGCCCAGGCGCTGGCGCCGGACCGGCTGGCACGGCTGCTCGGCCTCGGGCCGCTTGGCCTGTTCGAGATCCTGCGCCAGCGCATCCACCCGCCGCTGCATGAGGTGCTGGCCGGGCCGCTCACGCCCGGCCTCGCCGCGCTGCGCCAGGCGGTGCGCGAGGCCGCCGCGCGCCCCGGGCGGCGGCTGGCGCTGCGGGCGGCACCCGCCCTGCTGGCAGCCCTCGAGGCCCTGCCCGGCGCGCTGGCCGAGGCGGCGGAGGCCGCCGGCCAACCCCTGCAGCTTCGCCCGGACCCCACGCGTTCCTGGGCCCAATGGACGATCGAGGATGCTTCCCATGGCGGATGAGGCCAAGGCCCTGCTGCGGCGCTGCGCCGTCTGCGGCAAGCCGGTGGAGCCACCGGCCCGCTACCGCCCCTTCTGCTCGGCCCGCTGCCGGCAGGTCGATCTCGGCCGCTGGCTGGCGGGGGATTACGCCATCCCGGGCGAGGAGGCGGAACAGCCAGAAGATGACGCGGAGGGCCGCTGAACGGGTGGACAGGCGCCCAGGCTTCGGCTACATCCCGCGGCCTCTGCAGCAGCCTCCGCCACGGGGCCGCTTGGGCCCAGGTAGCTCAGTTGGTAGAGCATGCGACTGAAAATCGCAGTGTCGGTGGTTCGATTCCGCCCCTGGGCACCATCCCCTTTTCACCCATGTTTGCGGCTCCTATCAGCTTGAACGGCATGGAAATTTTGGGGGTTCGATAACCCTCCCCACGCACGTATGGCAGGTGGTCGGCGAAGACCAGTTTGAGCACCGCGCGGCGGTCCTCGATTCGATCCGAATGCCAAAGTTTACAAGGGTTTGCGAGGAAGTCGAAAGCGGTTCGATAAGTTTCGCCAAAGCTCTTGAGCGGCCTGCCGCAATTCTCGACGCGCTCCCGCATCAGCGCCTTCTGCGTCTCCAGCTCCTTAATCCGCTTCTCATACGCCGCGACGACAGAATCGCTGGTTGCGTCAACGATCCGGTCAAGCAACTGCCCGACCTTGCGCTCGACGTCCTGAAGTTCCTTCTTCAGCGCCGCGCCCTGCGTCCGCGCGCTCACAAGCTTCGCGTCCCAAAGATCGCGGAACATGTGAAACGCCAAGTTGAACAGTCCTTCGGACGGCCTGAGACTTTGGAGCAGCGTCTCGAACTCGCCTTCGATCACGTCCCTGCGGATCGACTTCCGCGTAGCCTCACAGCCTCGCGTGTCGCAGAGGTAGTACGGATAGCGGGCGCTGCGCCCCTTCGACCAGCAGGCCGTCAGAGGCTCTCCGCAATGGCCGCAGGTGACGAACCCCCGCAGCGGGAAATCTTCACTCAGATCCTGGCGGGCTGGCACCTTGGGAACGCCCCCATTGCGGCGCTCCTGGACCTTCTGCCAGGTGTCCAGGCTCACCAGCCCCTCATGCTTGCCGCGTACCAACCGCAGGCCCCAGTCCTCGTAGGTGATGTGGCCCGCATAGACCGGGCGCTCGAACATTTCGACGACGCGCTCGATATGGACCTCGTTGTTGCTGTTGCGCGGATAGGCGGGCTGGGCTTCGAGGAAGCGCTTCACTTCGGTTGTCGTCTCGAACCGACCCGAGGCATAGCCTTCCAGGGCTTCGGCCACGATGGACGCCAGAGGCTCCTTCCGCACCAGCAGCTTGCCGTGACCGGCAACCCGCTCAAACTCGTAGCCAATCGGCGCGCGCGTCACCCAATAGCCATTCATGGCGCGGGCGCGCATCCGGTTCCTCGTCTGCTCCGCGTTCTTCTGCCGCTGATGCTGAGCAACCGACGCCATTACGTTTTCGCGGAGAACGCTGTCCGCATCCTCACCGAACTCGAAGGACGGGCTTTCCAGCTTCCCACCGGCCTCGGTCAGCAATTTGCGCAGGCCCCAGTGGCTACAAATGTCACGTGCGAAGCGATCCAGACCGTCGATGATGACGACGATCCCTTGCCTGCGGTTCTGCTTCAGGAAATGCAAAAGCGCGGTCATCCCCTTTCGCGAGACCACGCCGCCCGAGATGTCATCGTAGAAGGCATGTACAACTTGATAGCCATGAAAGTCAGCGTACTCGCGGCACCTGGTTTCCTGGCTGCGCAAACCGTCGCCCTGCCGAACCTGCTTTTTGCTCGACACGCGGCAGTAGATTACGGCCCTGGGTGCATTCGCTTCTTTCATAGTTTCGGCAGCGCTCCTTTCACTCGCCTCCGCCAGATTGGCGGAATACGCGCACGAGACCGGCGCGGTTGTCTGGTTGTGGTGTGTCAGCCAAGCCTACTGCACGAGAGCCGTTCGCTTCACGCGCCACGGCACGACTATCCCCAGAATTCCGGGCGAGCTGAGCAGCATCGTCGCCGAACGCCAGGTCGACGAAGCTGCGCATGATCTGCCAGACGGCAGCCAGCATTTCGTTCTCGCGGTCCTCGCTTAAGCCTAGTGCCGCCACATGGGAGCGATACCGCTCTGCCTCGAACGTTAGCGGGACCGAAGCCAACGCATGGCCTCCGGTGCTCGTCGTATGGTCCCCGCCAGGGCGGGCTTGATGATCCTGTTCCACACCGCGCCTCCTTTGGGTAACGGGTTAAATAACGTTATCCAGTTTATAGAACATTACGTGAACGTACAAGGAATAAATTCCTTTTCATGTCCTCTGTGTTGTTGTGCTTTCAGCTTTCCGGGTCTGATCTTGCTGAGTCAGAATGTAGGGGATCGCGCCTGGCGGCGCGACGCCGCTGCGCGGGGTTTACCCAAGCAAACGCGCGGCAGCTTGGGCTAGGTGCGCTTCAACCTATTGATCAAGAACGGTCTTCCCGGCATGGCGCAAGCAGGCAAGTCGAAAACGGGCAAAGCCAGCAACCGCTTCTATCGATCCGCCAAGGTCAGCGAATACCAGTTCAAGCGCGTTCTCTGGAGCTTCGCGCAAGACCAAGCAGCAGGCGAAGCCGCCAAGCAAATCGCGCTCAGCGCCAACAGCATAGACGCCCTCTACAGCAAGCTTCGGGTGTTCTTCACCGAGATCGGCCTCTTCACGGATATCTACAAAGGGGGCGATCCGAACGACGGCACCGACATGGGTGAAGACGGCGAAGGCTACGAGCTGCGCCTGATCGCATTCCATCTGGAGCGAGTGAAGCGTAAGCGCCGCATGAAGGAAACAGAGCTGGAAGAGGTTGATTATAATTGGTGCGAAAGCCGGTGGCGCTTCGAATACAGCATCCTAACCGAGGGGCGGCCTTCGGACACGATTAACAGAATGATGTACTCGCACCTCTTGGCGCATATCCGCCTATCGGGTCCAGTTGGTTCTAAGCCACAAGTCACATCAGAAATTGGAAAACTAACGCGGCAGCAAGTAAGCCAGCGGCTCCTATGGCTGGAGCGAAACGCTCCCGCCTTTAAGGATGAGGCAACACGCACGGCGCTACGGGAAATCCGGCAGCGACGCTTTGAAGACCAGGGATCGGATTGATCCCATCGTTGGGTTTAATCCGTTTGCGGCGCGGGGCTGGGCGGCCAATGCGTTCGCAAGCGGTCCAGCCAGTTTTCTGGATCTTCAGCTTTTGCCTTCGCAATCAGCACATCCATCTCATTCATGGTGAGACCTGCTAAGGATGCGAGCGCCAATGGGAACATCAAATGAGGCGAGATAACCCCACCCTGCATCAGCCAGTCTAATGCCGCGTCGACGGGGTTGCGCCCATCGGTAACAGGCTGTTGCCATCCCTGATCGTCAGGGCCAAGAGTTCGTCCGACAAGCCTGTCCGTCTTAAACTCTTCCATGCCTGTGAATCCCGATTGGTCAGTGGCTCGTCATGTAAGGGTCCAGCACGTGGCAGAGCAGCCCATCGACCGTCCCGCCACAAGGCCCAAAGATGCAGACACGCCGTCACAAGGAGGTACCGGCCACCGAGCAAGCCATCGTGGTTCTTGAGCCATAGCAGGAAGTGCAAGATGTGCGGTGTAGTACCGCAATCTTGCCAAGGGGGCGGTGCCCGCCCCCGTTGGATCCCCCCAGCCTATGGCGCATTCACCGGCCTTTGGCCGGATCTGCGCCATGCAACGTCTGGCCGCTGCACCACCAATCAGGGAGCCTCCATGCTCCCCGACACCCCATGGCCAACCCTGCGCGGTTTGGATGCCGCCAACGCTTCGCCGCTGGACCACGACCAGGCGGAGACTTCGCTCTCCCCTGGACCCCATCGATCATGGAGTTGCACTCCCTTGTAACCGCCTACTAGTTACATGGGCGGTACACTGCTGTATCAATTCAGTCATCCCTATTAACTGCTAACCAGTTTTAGCACGTTCAGCTGACGCTCTTGAAGCAGCGGTAGAAATCCCATAGGGTTAAGGATCCAAGAAGGCTGCAGGAAGGTCTAAATGTCAGGCATAGTCGTAAAAAAATCAAATGATCTTATTGATCCACAAGCGCAGCTCCTTGTTGGATTCCTTCAAGAAATGGGGCTTCCCTCAGAGAATATTATCGCCAACGCTCAACAACGGGCAATTATTGGAGACAATATACAAACCCTCATTGCCTCCATCCCCGACGAGGTGAAAAAGAACGCAACGTACCTATCGAAATTTGTAATTGGGGCCGGTATCGGACTTTTTGACTATTCGTTAAATGCCGTATGGAATGAGGTAGTAATAAATCTCAGGCGAAAGGCGGTGCTTTATGGATTGGACATATTCTTTGATGCCGCTGTTGGCGGAAGCAAAGCGAGAGAATACTACAATAACGAGGAAGATTTATCTTCCTTAAAGGACTCTGTCCTGCTGGATACAAGTCGGAAGCTGGAACTGATTTCTGACACCACTTATAAAAAGCTCAAACACATTCTAGATATGCGAAATGACACTGGTATTTCGCATCCAAACGACTACACAATAAATGCTTATGAACTGCTTGGCTACCTGCAAAACTGCGTGAATGACGTTCTAAATGACAACCCAACTGAAGCAGCGCTTCAGGTTCAGGCGTTTATTAAAAATTTAAAAACAACCACTGACACCTTGGACGCCGCAACGCGTGCAGCAGTAGAAAAGAGAATTTCTGAGCTACCGAGCCATCTCTGTGGTAGCTTGTTACGGACGGTTTTCGGAATTTACGTTGCTATAGAAACAGACCCGGTTGTCCGGAAAAACATATCGTTAATCGCTCCCGCCTTATGGAATTCCTGCCAGGATGATGCAAAATTCAAGCTCGGTGTAGTCCTGGAAGGTTACAATATAAATCTTTATAGAGACAAACACGCCTTAGGACGGCAGTTTTTCGAAGTTGTGGATGGAAATTCATTCCGATCGCCTTCAGAGCGGGTCATTATAGTTGACGAACTCATAACGGAGTTACTCGATAAGCATAACGGCTGGGATAATTTTCATCACGAGGCACCCGTTGCTGCTCAGCTTTACTCATATGTACCCGATCAAAATTCGATTTTTGAAAACCTTGGCATGCGTCTGTTCAAAGTCGTTCTCATGTGCAGGATTGGACGAGGTGTATCTTACTACGAAGGCGTCTCTCCGGGTGGCCGAAAATACTATGAGGCGATTCTTAGTGTTGCCGGCGATAAATACGCTCCCTATGCCATGGCTTCGCTGGCGCACTTTGAATTAAAAAACAAGTTAACCAATTCCCTTTGCCGGAAACATGCTAAAGCGGCCCTCGGCTTTATAAGAAAGAACGTAATAAACGCCCGCATTATCGAGTGCTTAGATTATTTGATCGCAAACATCGAAGCTAGCGCGAGCTGTGTTGATAGCGGAGATTTCAAAAAGCTGTCACAAGGCTATATAAGCTGGAATTAGCGGTATCACAGATTGCTCTCGACGGACTCCACTTGATCTGGCAGTCGACGTGGCTAAAGGTGTATTTTTCTGATGAACGCTAAAGTGCCGCCTGGACTAATTAGAGAGCTACGCGATCAACTCGCTTCGGCTATATCGGATGCGAAGGCGTACGAAGTACCAAGCTTGTGTGCCCGACTTGGACTCGCTGAAGGTACTGAGGAAGAGGCGTACCGAAGTAAGTACAAGTACGCTAAATCCCGCCTTGCTGGCATTGCCACCCAGCGTATTTTATTGGCTGCAGAAGAATACCTAACTGAGGAACCTAACTTTTCCCTCTCAGAGATTGTCGCCAAAATCGGCGAGCTGAATGGACCAGAACTTACTGATCTTACTCGCAAGCGCATTCTGAATTTGTTTAATCAAGAACCGCTTGTAACAGAAGTGGACGAAATAGATTTTTTGCGTCAGCTCTGGCCTATAGCAAGTATGCGCTGCGTGACAGATGATGAACAACATAACCGCTCGTTAGAAGAAGCGGTCATTCAGCACACCATCAGAAACTACGATTGGGACAACGGCGACCTACTGAAGGCAACTGGATTGCCGAACATGTCCCGAAGCCAGTTTTTTCGCTTTCTAGGCGCAGTCGTAGATCCGCTTGCCCAAACGCAACAAAGGCAAGAGGAACTTGTGCCCGCAATTAATGCACACTTGAAACATGATGGGTATGCTCTTAAGGAGATAACTCGCATATCTGGAAGTCCGAGATATGAAGTTAAGCGGATATTACAAGGCTCTCCGGCGGATGAAGGTATCTCTGCAACATTAGTCCAATTTAGCCCCGATGATGTTCATGTGCGATGGTTATCTGCACTCGAACGTCGAACAAGCGATCCGCCCGGCGCTATAACGCTAGCGAGGACATTGCTAGAGGACGTTTGCAAATGGATTTTAACCGAGGTTGAAGATAAAACTTGGAAAGATAGCGACGATCTGCCCGTCCTTTATCGTAAACTTGCAAAGCATTTAAATCTTGCTCCAGACAATCACACTGAGGAAATATTTAAGAGCATACTGGGAAATTGCCAAAGCGTAGTAACTTCAATCGGAGCATTGCGAAATAAGCTGGGCGATGCACACAGTCCCGGCCCAAGGCGCGCACGCCCTTTACCACGCCATGCAGAGCTTACTGTAAATCTCTCTGGTACAATGGCTACTTTCTTGGTTTCAACGTGGAAAGCCCGAATACTGTCTACACGAACAAAAAAAGAAGAACCGCAATAACAGTGATAGCGAAGAGGGTTGGCAGACAAGTTTTAAATGCATCGTCGTCGGAATTGCCTAGTTTTATCTACATCGAAGCTAATCTTATAGCGGTGCCCATGCGCACGGAGCTTTCCCATACGGAAGTACTTAGGGCTCCGCCCCCGGCGCGCTTCGAAGCGCCTTCCGCCCAGCTTCGGTCGCTTCGCTCCCTGCAGCCGGGTCCCCGCGAAGGCGCTCCTCCGCTTGCACCCCCGTTCTCGCCGAAGGGCAGAGGTTCAACTGCGTTGAACCTCATTTCGTACTTGTCAGTGGGACGGCGTGAGCCAATCCCGTGAGGTGAGGAACGAATTGTCGTCGGCGTCAGATGGCGTCTGTACACCCCTCGTTTACCATCTAACCGGCCTTGGACCGATCCGCGCCATGTACCAGACGCCTATGGCCAGCTGTGGGCGATTCTGATTTCACCAGCGCTTCTGCCGCCTGACCATGCCGTAGAAATATACTCTCCCCTTGGCCTCCATCAAACATAAGTATGCCAACTCAGGACCGAACCAATGCAAAATCGTCGCAGCTTCGGTTCATTTAAAGACAGCCATCCCATTGTGTGCGATAAGTGATGAATAAATTTTGCTTATAGAGTCGAGTTCTTCCCTAGGATCAGTTTATCATCCACGGTGGTGAACTTATCAACCGCTCGCTTCTGTGCGACGTCACTAGTCAGGTACTAAGACAAGCGATCGACAGGAACATATAAAAGGAACTGCACAATTGAAGTACAAAAGCTTTAGAATCAGGAATTTCAAAGGCATAAAGGATACGACTGTCAGCCTGGAAAGTCTTACCGGTGCCAATGTATTTGCATTCGTTGGGCTCAATGAAAGCGGCAAAACAACGGTGCTGGAGGCTATTCACAGTTTCTCGCCAGATAAAGCAACTAGCGAACTACTAGGAGGGGATGAAGAAACAGGTGTGCCATTCAGCGAGCGTGTTCCCAGACACCAGCTGTCAAGCTTTTCAGGCGACGTTTCGGTAAGCGCGACCCTAATCCTCACAGACGAGGATAAAAGCAAGATTGCTCAATTGCTTTTTGACGATGAGAAAATAACCGTAAACACGAAAGACCTTCCATCTGAACTAACGTTTGAGAGGCAGCAACGCTTCGAGGACGGCGATTTCGTTAAGAGCTATTTTACGTTGCGCGCCTCACTACAAATAAAGACAGCGTCACAGCGAAAGTGGCGCGAGCCGACCGTTGAAGAAAGCGCGAGGATCAGAAATGTAGTTTATCAGCTTACACCGGACATTTGTTATTTTCCTACTTTTGTATTCGAATTTCCCGACAAAATCTATTTAACCGACCTCAAACGAGGAGAGTTGAGCAGGTTTTACAGAAGCGTATTTCAAGACATTCTTGATTATGACGGCAAGGGCTTCACGATTGAAAAAGACATTACTAGACGAGTTCGAAACGAAACACTTAATGTTCCATGGCTCCAATTTTTTGGTCTTTGGAGTAAGAAAGACGACGCACCCAAAATCCAACACGTGATAGATCGTGCTAGCTCAACAGTTAGTAAAGTTGTCTTTGGGAGATGGAATAAAATCTTCGGCGAAGACACCCATGGAAAGGAAGTAGTTATAACCTTTGACATAAGTGAGGGCGAAACTAAAGACAAAAGTGGTGTTATATCGAAAACAACTGAGCATGATATTTTTATTAGTTTCGTGATACGTGATGGCACAAGGCGTTTTAATGTCAACGATAGGTCTTTGGGTTTTCGCTGGTTTTTCGCCTTCATGTTGTTTACCCAATTTCGTGTAGCGAGATCTAACTCACGTCCGCTATTGTTTCTTTTTGACGAACCCGCTTCAAACTTGCATGCTGCAGCTCAACAAAAGCTAGTAGATTGTTTTCCGCAAATTGCCCAAAAAAATCACGCTTTGATTTATACAACTCATAGCCATTATATGATCGAGCCAAAATGGCTTGAACAAACCTTTATTGTTACTAATCGTTCTGATACACCGCCTTCCTCTGTTTTGGATGCTGTTTCCCTTGATGACGAATCATTAGATATACAGGTAACAAGCTATAGATCATTTGTTGATAGACACCCTGGCCAAACAAGTTATTTTCAGCCAATTTTAGATAGACTTGAGGTCGTTCCGTCTAGATTTGATATAAAACGGGCCTCGATTGTAGTTGAGGGTAAATCTGATTATTACATTCTTCGATACGCTATGAAGATGCTGAGGCGGGATGATCTTCCTATCATGCCAGGTTTGGGAGCTGGTACATTCGGAGCCCTGGCGGCGATGCACGTCGGATGGAACCTGAATTTTCTTTTCATTCTGGATGCAGATAAACAAGGGAAAACGGAACGTCTGCGTTACGCCCTCGATTTCGGGATACCCCTTGATCGAGTTGTAACTATAAATACCCTTCTGGATGGCCTTGTTCAAATTGAAGATTTAATAGATGAGGATGCCCTAGATGGCATTCGTAAATCGTTGGGAATCTCAAGTTCACCGAGCAAGGCACAAATCAGAAGGTTTTTTCAGGAGCGACTAGCGGGTGACGATTGCCCAAAGCTAAGCGATGGTTTTGCCAAATCGGCAACCTCCCTCCTAGATGCTATTAAACTTCGCATGAGCCCGTGATCTATTCCTGCTGAAAAATAAACGCTCGGTAAGCTATCCTAGGGTCGCCCGCAGGCTGCTTCGAACGCCTTTCGCACAGAGCTTCGAGCAATGTTCCCCACTTTCGGTTCTTACGAAGGCGCTCCTCCGCCTGCACACCCGCTTTAACCGAAAGCGCCTATTCAACTGCGTTGAACCTCAATCCAAGAGCGTCACCGGGGCAGCGTGGCCCGGTGAGGAGGCGAGAGAAAGGCAGCATGCTCGCCAGCGTTAGGTAGCGTCCGCTCCGCGCCCCGCTGGCCGTCCAGCCAGGCATAACGATCCGGCTTCTCCCGCACATCGCGCAGGTAGCCGCTCAGCTCAGGCCGCTCCCAGAAGTTCGGCATCTCGACCGTGAAGAACCCCCAGTCGCGGGATTCCAGGAGGCCTAGCTCACCGCCCGTCGCCTCGCGGATATCCTCAACCTGAAGCACCGGGCGCGCTTGCTCCGACAGGTTGTCGCCCGACCCGTTCACCTGATTGTTGTTGTGGTTGAACCCGCGAACCATGACGCTGGTCTTGCCGGACCGGTGCTCGATCTCCCGCAGCGTGTCGCTATCCGGCAGTCCCCGGTAGAGCGTATGGGCCACGGCCTTCTTCCAGATCCGGGCCGTCTCCCGCCCATACCGCGTCTCAATCTGCGCGGCGGCATTCTGGAACACCCCGAGGAAGTTGATCCCGCCTTGCCGGTAGAGGGTCAGGATTTCATGGAAGTTTGAGACATAGAGCTGCCCCCATTCCTCTCCCACCACGAGCGCCCGCAATGGGCCATGTGCGTCCGCAAAGCGCTCGATGACCGCCGCCGTCATCGCGCCCACGAAGGTCCGGCTGGTGTCGCTCCGCGCCGAGCCGATGATGAACAGCGCTGTGCGCTCATGCTTCATGTCCGCCGGGTCGAACGAGTTGCAGTCCGTCGCCGTCCGTCCCGCCGCGCCAGGCTGGAAGCCCTGCAGCCTCTCCATGATGACCGAGCGATAGGCGTTCCATTGGTCAGGTGAGGCGGTAAGGCTGGCAATCATCCGGCACATGCCGGAATCCTCGTCCATGCGCCCGTCGCTGGCCCACACCAGCAGATCGTCGGCGATCTCATCCGCGCCGCGTCCGAAGAAGTCCCAGAGGCCGCCCGGCGTGCAGGGCCAGCGCTTGGACGGATGAAGCGCCGAGATCTTGTTATAGAGGGCGAAGAAAGTCCGCACACCTTGGCCTATCCAGCGGTGCACCGGGTTCGGGTCAACCGGCACCAGGTAGCTCGCCGCGTCATAGGCGGCCTCGCCGACAATGCCGTGAAGCTCTGGCCGCGCCGCCACTTCGAGCAGCCGCGTGTTGAAGTTATAGGTCTCAGTTCGATAGCCGTGGATGCCGCCCGTGTTGATAAAGCGGACCTTGTAGCCCTGCCGCTCCAGTGTCTTCCAGGACACCCAGGCAAGTTCGGCATCCTTCACGTCCGTGATGATTTTGCATAGGTGCGCGGTCCGGGGCGAGACCATGTTGACGCCGAGGAACCGGGTGAGCTTGCCCTTGCCCGCCTGCGCATCAATTGCCACCGGCTCCGTCCCGTCGTAGACGAGCGCGCGGCCCCCCTGAAATCCAAGCTCGATCCCGCGCCGAAGCGCGGGACGGCCAATCGCCGGGACGCTCATAGCAGCCCCGACCGTTCAAGATTGGTCAGGTCGTTGAGCCTGGCATCCCCCAGCGAGCCGCTAGGATTCGCCTGCAACATGGCGCGGAGCTGGGCGGCGGCCTGAGCCTCCGCCCTTGCGCGGGCGATGCGCGCCTGCGCCGCATCCTCCCAGGCCATGCGCTGTTGCGCATGGGATTCGAACATCCAGAAGAACTGGTAGATTTCGACGATGCGGCCGAGGCTCATTGCCGCTCCTCCTCGTCATCCCAGCTTGCGAAGCGGAACGGCCTTTCCTGCGGCTGCGCCTGAGGCCGTTGGATCGGCGGCGGTGGGGCGATCATTTGCGGAGGCATCACCTCCATGGCGCTCGCGGCCTGCTGCTCGTCGGAATGCAGGAGCATTCCGACGCCGACCGACCCTCCCGCATATCCGGCGATAAGGATGTATATCCAGAAGTCATCCCGGATCGGCGTATCGAAAAGGACCGCGCAGAACAGGGCGAACATCGGCAGCAGGAAGGCTCCCAGCAGTCCGCGCCAGACAAAAGCCCGCGCCTCCTCCCGTGTGATCGTGAGTTTGCCGAGCGTCAGGCCGTCATGCCAGGCGAAGATGCATAGGATGGTAAAGCAGAAGGACACAAAGGCCCCTATGGCGAATATAATAGCGATAAAGAAGACTGCCATTGTGCCGATCAGCGCAAAGGCCATCCCCGCTTCTGAGTTGCTGTTGTTCTGCTGTGACATGATAATCGTCTCCTATGGAAGAAGATTTACCGTTCCAGTCTGAGTCCGATGGACCGCTCGCGCTTCTGGCTGATCTCGCTACTTTGCCCGCGCGTGAACTTGAGATAGCGGCCAACGTCGCGGCGCAATTCGAGGAGCTGCTGCGCCTGGTTTTTGCGCAGCGCCTTGAACTGCGCTTGCAGGTGCCCGCGCTGTTCAAGCTGTTGCTCGATGAGTTTTTGCCGCTCCTGGGCTTGCCGGTTGCGGCTGCGCTGCGCTTCTAATTCAGCTTGCGCGCGCAGCTCCTGGTATTTGCCGGTTATGCGCTGCCACAGGCCGCGAATGCCTTTGGGCAGCCGGTCCGCGCGCTGGCGCGCCTCCGCCTGCCATTCCTGTTTCTGGCGCTGGTCGAGCCTTTCCCGCGCCATGCGGTGCTGGCGCGTCATCTCTTCCTTCTGCTTGCCGAGCGCGGCGGAGCGCCCCTCGAAGCGCTCCCGCGCTTCGGCCACGTGGCGGCGCATGGCCGGGCTCAGCCGCTCGCCAATCTTTTTCTGCGTGGCCTCGACGCCTGCCAGGTCCGCGCCATCGCCCAGCCGCGCCGCGACCTCCTTTGTTTTGAGGCCGAGCGCGCGCGGCAGCGAGTGAACCTCGCCCGTATGATCCAGGACGACAAAGCTGCGCTTGTCGCCCTTGGCGAGGAAGAAGCCGCGCTCCTGCAACGACTGCCCGAAGGCGCGGGCGTTGTCCGAGGCGGCCCAGCACTCTTGCAGCGTCTGCTTGATCCAACGCGGATCGACGCCTTGCCGCTTGGCCTGCTGCCATTCGGCCAGGCTGAAGTTGGTCGGATCGCGGTTTATGGAATCCGCGATCCCGCGCGGCATCTTCCAGCCATGTTCGAGGTAGAGGTCGCGCGATACGTCGATGAGCTTCTTCTTGAAGAAGCTCATCTGCTTGGCGGTCATCGTATCCGCGTCGATGCGCGACCACACGCAATGCGCATGACGGCGGCCTTCCTTCTCATGGAAGACGACCGCGCGCGGCTGGCCTTCCAGGCCGAGCCTGGTCTCGATCCGCTCGATAGCCTGCTCGAACACCTCGACTGGAACGCGCTCTTGCTCAGGCGGGCTCAGGGACAAGGAGAACAGGTATTGGCGGCACTTCGTGCCGCGACTGATCGCGTCCGCTTCCTTGAACGCATCCCGCAGATCGTCCGAGGCGAAGCCGCGCAGCTCGTGCAGCCGGACATGTTCGTTGTCGTCGGTGCGCATCAGGTGGACGGCCAGGTCCTGCCCGCCGCCGCGCTGGGAAGCTTTGAGGATCATGGCGACCCTCCCGGCTTGAGGCCGAGGGCCACCATGACCAGGCGGCGGATCTCGCGGATCTCGGCGAGCGCTTCGGTTAGCTCTGCCTCAGTTTCCGGCGTGACCGGCAGCGCGCCCACGTTCGCCAGGTGCGCGAGCTGGTTGAGGTTGCTGGACAGGCGCGACCGGCCCAGCAGGGCAAGCGCCTTTGCCAGCGCCTGGCGGTCCTCGACTGCCAGGCCGGACCGGCGCAGCCGCAGCGGCGGCGCATCCCCCAGGACCTTTGCCTTGATATAGGTGCTGAGCGGAGCGCCCGCGGCCTCAACAGCCAAGCGGGCGCGTTCGTCCGGGGACAGACGCAGGCTAAACGGCGCAGGCCGCTTCTTTGGTCCCGTTGTGCCAGGGTTGAAGTTGGTGGCGCTGAAATGCTCGCTCAGGGACATGGCCGCCCCCACTCACAGGGAAGGCGGCGGTGGCCCCGCCAGCGATGTGTCTTTTAGAATTTGCTCCCAGTGCGCCAGTTCGTCGAAGATCCGGTTCGTCTCCTCACCGGAGAAGCGCACCATTCCTCCCATGAACGAGCCGACGCCACGGCAGGTGGCCAGCCAACCCGCGGCGTGAGTTCGCCATGCTGGTGCTGCTCAGCCCCGCGGCAATGCTCGGGGCGATTTAACCCGCAGTTGCGGACCCCCAGCGCAGGCCCATATGGCCTCCATCGCCCGCGCAGTTTCTGGCTGTGGGTGCCAGAGAGATGAGAGCGCTCCCGCGGCACCCCGTGCGAGGAGCCGCCCTTATGGTAACCCACGAGCATCAGCCTTCTGCCATCCGCAACGGCTTGCTCGCGGCGCTGCCGCAGGAGGACCTGGCCCGGCTACGGCACGGCTTGCGGCCCGTCGAACTCCCCTTCGACCATACCCTCTACCCGGCGGAGAGCGTGGTGGACGCCGTGCTGTTCGTCGAGAGCGGCATGGTGTCGCTGCTCGCCACGCTCGAAGGCGGCGAGCAGGTCGAGGTCGGCGTGGTCGGCCCGGAGGGGCTGCTCGGCCTGCCCCTCGTCTTCGGCGACAACCACTCCCTGGTCGAGATCAGGGCCAGATGGAGGGCGAGGCGCTGCGGATCGGTGCCGCGCCGTTCCGCGCCGCCATGGAGGAGAGCGCGGTGCTGCGGGCGCTGCTGTACCGCTACGCCCTGTTTTTCCAGGCGCAGGTGACGATGACGGCGGCGTGCAACGCCCGCCACGCCATCGAACAGCGCCTGGCCCGCTGGTTGCTGATCGCCCATGACCGCGCCGGGGCCGACGAATTCCCCATAACCCACGAGTTCATCTCCATGATGCTTGGCGTGCGCCGCCCTGGCGTGACGGTGGCGGCCGGGGCGCTCCAGCGGGCCGGGCTGGTCCGCTACTCCCGCGGCCGGATGGACGTCACCGACCGCCTCGGTCTCGAAGCGGCGTCCTGCGAGTGCTATCATGTGGTCCGGTGGGAATTCGCCCGCCTGCTCGGGACCGATGGCGGGCCGCCTCCGGGCTAAGCCGCCCTTGCCGCCCCCAGCGTCCAAAATCGGACCGACAGCCACGCCGCGGCGGTCTCGGATGCCGGTGTTCCCGGGCGCGGTCGTGCCTCCTCCTTCCACCGGCCAGCGGGAGCATCGCCCAAGGAGCGGCGCCGATGCCTATGGACGCATCCCCCAATCACGTGGCCAGGCTCACCGGCAAACGCGTCCTCGTGGTCGAGGATGAGGCGCTCGTGTCCATGCTGATCGAGGACGAACTGCGTGACGCAGGCGCGGAGGTGGTCGGCCCCGCCATCTCCGTCGATGATGCGCTGCGGCTGGTCGAGACCGCGGCGACCGCTGGCGGGATCAGCGCCGCGGTGCTCGACATCAACCTGGATGGGCAGCATGTGGCGCCAGTGGCCGACCAGCTGGCCGCGCTCAACGTGCCGTTCCTGTTCGCCACTGGCTACGGCGCGAATTACGACGTGGGCGGGCACGGCGCCGTTCCGGTCGTGCAGAAGCCCTTCGACCTGGAGCAGCTGGTCGCGACCGTCGAGGCCCTCGCCTGCGCCAGCACCCGCCGATAAGGGCCGCGCCCAAGCGGTATCCGGCATAAAGACGCTTGGCAGCGGGCCAACTCATCCCGGACGTCTGCCGGACCGAGTTCCAGCCCGCCAACCCACAGGCAGGTTGACGGTGCCCACGCTGGAGGTGGTGCGCGACTACGAAATGCGTTTGGACGTGTCGGAGGTCATGATCCACCTCAGCATGGGTGCCCTCCTGTTCCGCCGCATCGCTCATCAAAACCCGTAGCCACTTTCGGACGGGTCCTACAATGTCGCGCGCAAGATAAGTGGCATTGGCTCCAACTGGTCTTCCACCTTCGTCACACCCGGGATCTCTTGAGCCATGACCCGAAGGCCATTGCGCACGGAATCGTTGCGGGCATAGCCATAGAACGTCACGACACCATCATGGACACTCGGATAGGTCCAGAACGTATCCACCCAGGGCTGCTTGCGCATGACTGCGAGGACGGCGCGCAGGATGGCGCTGTCGTCGGCGTTGGTGGCGGACTGCTCCTGGCCCTGTGGGCGCAGGATCGCCCGCAACAGGTCCGATCGGCTTACGATTCCAACAATCTTATCGTCGCGCAGGACCGGCACCCGCTTGATCCTGCGCTCCTCCATGAGGCGGGCGATCTCCTCGGCCGGGGTGTCCTCCTCCACCGTCACGAGTTCGGCGGTCATCACATCGCGTGCCGTGGCGCCGTGGGCCTTGAGGAAGCGCTTGGCCAGCCGGCCCGCGTCTTGGTATTGGCCCAGGAACCAGCGAAGCGGGCCCGGCTCTTCGTCCGCAAGACGGCGGATCAGGTCGCCCTCGGTGACGATGCCAAGGGGCGTTCCGCTGCCATCGACCACCGGCACGGCCGAGATGCCGTGCGATGACAGCAACTCGGCAACGGCGAGCACCGGCATTTCCGGTGGTACGATCCTGAGCGTGGTGGACATCAGGTCCTTGGCCTTCATGGCGGCCTCCCTCCAACTTCTTGTGAATCCAACTCCCGACCCACTTCGGTCGGGCGATCAACGAATCAGAACGCAACCCGCGTATCGCGATGGTTGATGCAGTCATCCAGCCCCGAACAGGGAGGGCGGCGGCGTCTCCACCTTCATCTCGGCACTGCGCACGCCCGGAATCCCCTCCGCCAGAACCCGCAATGCGCGGTGCACGTCAGGTGAGCCGCAGAAGCCGTGGATCGTCACCACGCCTTTCTCCACCGTTGGCCAGAGGAAATAGGGCTTGGCCCAGCTCTCCTCGCGGAGGGCGGCCTGCACGGCACGGCGGATCCTGGCATCATCAGCGCCGATCGCTTCCGTCTCGGGGGGCGCGAACACCGCCTCGAGCAGATCGGCCCGGGAGACGATGCCGGACAGCCTGCCATCGTGCAGCACGAGCACCCGCTTGATGCGCCGCTCCTCCATCAGCCGGGCGATCTCCTCTGCCGTGGCCTCCTCATCCACTGATACGAGGTCGACGGTCATCACGTCGCGCGCCTTCGCGCCATGGGCCTTCGCGTAGCGGGCCGCGTCCGCAGGCGCACTGCCGAAGAGGCCACTCAACCAGCCGCGTGGACGCTCCTCTGTCCCGGTTATGCGCCTGACCAGATCCGCCTCGGTGACGATGCCGGCGGCCGTCCCGTCCGGCTCCACCACCGGCACCGCCGAGATTCCGCGATCGGCGAGCAACCGAGCCAGCGCGGCGACGGGTGTCTCTGGCGACACGGTCACCACCTCTCTCGACATCAGATCCTTGGCCCGCATGGGTCGCTCTCCTTCGTTTGCGCTGACAACACAGGCTGTGTCGTCGTTGTCATGCAGACGTCCTGCCGACGAGCACGCCAATCGAGGCGTGATCGCCCCTTCCTCTACGATTTCGCGCGGGCGGCCGAACAGGTCGAAGGCCTCGACGATGTCGTTCAGCCGGCAGCGCCGGACCGCACTCATGCCAACCCACAAACTCCGGCCGCCAGGAGCCCGCGCAAACGAGGTCGCCGCTGGCCAGATGCCAGCGCCCCAAAGCGCGCTGTCGCAGGCTGACAGAAGAGCCGGTAGCGGCTATCCAGAGGTCTGCCAGGTGGCAAGACGATGCCAGATTGCACCTGCCGCTGGCGAGCATGAAAGTCATGGCGGAAACCGGCATCTTCAGATCGGCCCTTCATGGCGCTCCCGCTGCCCTACTGCATGGAGTGCAGGTTACGTCCAATACAGGCAGGAAAGCATTGATCTGGCGCAAAGCCATGCCGGCACGGAGCAACTCACGCCACCGCCAAGCGTCGCCACTCCGGGCCCTGCTTATGGAAACCCGGCCGCTTGCCTCCGGTGCGTACCATTGGCCGTTTTTTGCGGCGATCCTGCTATGCTCATGGCACTGACCCCTTGGAAGGGAGGTGCAGGCGATGGCGAACAGCATCAAAACGCTCATGGTCGATGCGGGGCTGGATGACGCGGCCGAAGCGCGGATCAAGCTGGCCGCGGAACTCGCGGGCCGCTTCGGTGCCCGCCTGGTGGGGCTAGGGGCCTGCACGGCACGCCCACCCGTGACGGGCCCCTTCGGTGAAACCGCAGCCATGGTCTCGATCGTCAATGCCGAGGTGGATCGTATCAAGGCGATGCTGCGCGCATCGGCGGAGCGGTTCGAGGCGGTCGCAAGGGATGCCGGGGTACCCTCCGAATGGCGAGCCTTCGACGAGTACCCCGGCGAGGCCTTGGTGCGGGAATGCCGGGCCGCAGACCTGCTCGTGCTCGGCCGTGGTGGAGAGGCCGAAGGGCATCAGTCTGCCGCCCCAGGTGACGTGCTGATGCGCGCCGGGCGTGCGATCCTGGTCACGCCGCCCGGGGTGTCCACGTTCGAGGCGAAGACCGTCCTGGTGGCCTGGAAGGAAACGCGCGAGGCGCGGCGCGCCGTCACGGACGCCCTGCCCTTCCTTGCAACCGCGGAGCGCGTCTCGGTTCTCGCCGTCTGCGAGCGCGAGCGCGAGCAGGCACAGCGCCACGTCGATGATGTCGCCGCCATGCTGTCGCGGCACGGCATCGCGGCGTCGGCCGAGGTTGAGATGCGGGCGGGACAGCGGGTTGCAGACCTCCTGCTGGGTGCGGCGGGGCGGTTGGGCGCCGATCTGATCGTCGCAGGGGGATATGGCCATGCCCGCCTGCTCGAATGGGTGCTTGGTGGCGTCACCTACGAGCTGCTGGACCGCTCCCCGGTTTGTTGCCTGTTGAGCCACTGATTGCAGGCCGGGCCAGCGCGGCCCGGGGACCAGCTTGGTTTGAAGGCCACGATGGATGCAGCCGGGGATAGCCTCCGGCGGACGCTCCCCGTTTGACCGAGCGCAATGCGGGTGGCGGTACCGTATGCTGAACACCTTGGGCTACGCGACCGGAGGATGACATGGAGCAACTGCTCGACCTTTCCCTCCCTGCGAGGGTGGACCTCGAAGGGTTGAGCGAAGGGGAGGCCGCCGAGCAGCTCCGGCGCGATGGCCCGAACGAGTTGCCCCAGTCCGGCCGTCGCTCCGTGCTGCGCGTGATTCTCGATGTCGTCCTGGAACCGATGTTTGCGCTGCTGATCGGTGCCGGGCTCCTCTACCTGGCTTTCGGTGACCCGGCGGAAGCGGCCCTGCTGTTCGCCTTCGCCTCGGTCTCCGTGGTGATCGCTGTGGTCCAGGAAGCGCGGACCGAGCGCGCGCTGGAAGCCCTGAAGCAGCTGTCGAGCCCGCGGGCCCTCGTCATCCGGGACGGAGCGCGGCGCAGGATCCCGAGCCGCGAGGTCGTCCGCGGCGACCTGCTCGTGCTCTCCGAGGGGGACCGGGTCCCGGCCGACGCGGTGCTGGTGGAGGCCGAGGCGCTCGAGGTGGATGAATCCATGCTGACCGGGGAGTCCATCCCGGTCCGGAAGAGGTCCTCATCCGCGAGCGACGGCGCAGCCACCGGAATGCTGCGCCCGGGCGGGGACGACCTGCCTGTCGTGTTCTCGGGCACGCTGCTGGTCAGGGGCCAGGGGCTTGCCCGCGTCACCGCGACCGGCGTTGCGACGGAGCTGGGCCGGATCGGCAGCGCGCTGGGCCATATCGAGCGGGAGCCGCCGCGGCTGCGGGCGGAGACAACGCGACTGGTGCGGGTCTTCGCCACGCTCGGGATCGGGGTCAGCCTGCTCGCCACGCTGCTCTACGGCCTTGCGCTCGGGGATTGGGCACGCGCCGCCCTGGGCGGGATCGCGCTGGCGATGTCCATGCTGCCTGAGGAGTTCCCGCTGGTGCTGACCGTATTCACGGTCATGGGCGCCCGGCGGATCGCACGGGCGGGGGTGCTCACCCGCCGGGCTGCGGCGATCGAGGGGCTCGGTGCTGCGACCGTGTTGTGCACCGACAAGACCGGCACCCTCACCCAGAACCGCATGGCAGTTGTGGAATTGCGGGATCCGATGGGCCAGTCGCACCGCATGGCGGCAGGAGGCGGGACACTCCCGGACTGGGCGGCGGTCCTGGCCAACCTGGCGGCGCGGGCGAGCCGGGACGAAGCCTTCGACCCCATGGAGCGCGCACTCCTCGACCAGGCCGCAAACCTTGGGGCCGGGTACGCCCGCCCTGGCCGTGTTGCGCATGAGTACCCGCTGCGGGACGGACAGCCCGCCATGGGGCGCGTCTGGCAGCAGGAGGCGGAAGCCACCGCCCTGCTGGCGGTGAAGGGGGCACCCGAGGCCGTCGTCCGTCTCTGTCGCTTGCCCTCGGTCGAAGCCGCAGCGGCGCTTGCGATGGCCAGCGAGATGGCCGCCGGAGGGCTCCGCGTTCTCGGGCTGGCCGAGGCGCGCCTTCTGTCCGGCGGCCTCCCTGACGATCTCGGCGACATCCCATCGCTGGGCTTCGCCGGTCTGGTTGGCTTGGCCGACCCGCTGCGCCCGTCGGTACCGGACGCCGTGCGCGAGTGCCGCGGGGCCGGGATCCGCGTGGCGATGGTCACCGGGGACCACCCAGCTACCGCGGCGGCGATCGCCCGTGAAGCCGGACTACCGGACGCGCCGGTGGTCACGGGCGCCGAGTTGGCGGGCCTGGACCAAACCGCGTTCCGAGCCCAGGTCCGCAAGGCCGCGATCTTCGCCCGTATCCTGCCCGAGCAGAAGCTGCATATCGTCGAGGCACTGAAGGCCGATGGCCAGATCGTGGCCATGACCGGGGATGGGGTCAACGATGCCCCGGCCCTGAAGGCCGCCCATATCGGGGTGGCGATGGGCGGTCGTGGCACCGACGTCGCCCGCGAGGCCGCGGCGGTGGTACTCCTGGATGACGACTTCGGTTCCATCGTCCGGACGATGCGGATGGGGCGCCGCATCTTCGACAACCTGCGCAAGGCGATGTGCTTTGTGCTCGCCATGCATCTGCCCATCGCCGGGCTCGCCTTCTTGCCCCTCGCCCTCGGGTTGCCGCCGCTGCTAGGGCCGGTGCATATCGCGTTCCTCGAAATGGTGATCGATCCCGTATGCTCGCTCGCCTTCGAGGCCGAGCCGGAGGAGCCCGATGTCATGCGGCGGCCGCCCCGCGATCCGGCGAGTCCGTTGCTGCCCCTCCCGCTTGCAACCTGGGGATTGCTTCAAGGCCTGGTCGGGTTGGTGGCCCCGGCGGGAGCCTACTTCCTGGGGCTCTGGCGTGGCATTCCGGAGGACGAGCTGCGGTCCCTGGTTTTCACGGCGCTGGTGCTTACGGCCGTCGCGCTCACTCTGGTGAACCGAACCTTCTCTGCCTCGCCGCTGGCTGCCCTCAGGCGGCCGAACGCGACGCTGGTGGCGGTCCTGCTCGCGGCGAGCGCAATCCTGGGAGGCGTCCTGGCGGTCCCGAGGCTTGCAATGCTGTTCCGGTTTGGGCCGTTGCACGTCGATGATCTCGCCCTTGCCGTAGCCGGGGCCTTTGGCGTTCTCGTCATTCTTGAGGCGCTGAAGCCTCTGCTTGCAGCCCGTGCTCTGGCCAGATAATCGCGCGGCGCGATAGGGCCGCATGCAGGGTGGGCATGGCTCTGGCCGTCCATGGGCGTGATCCAGGGTAACCTGCTTTCCCGACGATGGATCCGAGTTTGGTGAACGAGTGCACTCTCCGCACTGTGTGCCGGTTCTGGCGGCGGAGGGATCGTCCTGCTCTGTTGCGGCGTTCAGGGCCAGCCGGCGGCACAGATGCCGGCAACGCAAGCAGCGGACAGGATGAGTGATGCGATCTGCACTGGTAGTCGGGGTCAGCGGAATTGTCGGCAACAACCTGGCCGGGCACCTGGTCGGCCAGGGCTGGCAGGTCAGCGGCCTGGCCCGCCGTCCGCCACGGGATGCCGAGGGCGTCCAGCCGATCGCAGCCGACCTGCTGGACCCGGCGGGGCTGCGCGTGGCCCTCGACGGGCTCCGCCCGAGCCATGTCTTCATCACCACCTGGATGCGCCAGCCGACGGAGGCGGAGAACATCCGGGTCAATGCCGCCATGGTGCGCAACCTGATGGAGGCGCTCCGCCCCGCGGGCACGGTGCGGCATGTCGCACTGGTGACCGGCCTGAAACACTATCTCGGTCCCTTCGAGGCTTATGGCCAGGGCCGGCTGCCTGCCACGCCCTTCCGGGAGGACCAGCCGCGCCTCGACATCGAGAATTTCTACTACGCCCAGGAGGATGAGGTCTTCACCGCCGCCGCACGCGATGGCTTCGGCTGGAGCGTGCATCGCCCTCACACCATCATCGGCTACGCCATCGGCAATGCGATGAACATGGGCGTCACCCTGGCCGCCTTCGCCACCATTTGCCGCGAAACCGGCCGCCCCTTCCGCTTTCCTGGCTCCGCCATGCAGTGGAACGGGCTGACCGATATGACCGATGCGCGGCTCCTGGCACGCCATCTCGGATGGGCCGCGACCACGGAAGCGGCGCGCGACCAGGCCTTCAACGTGGTGAATGGGGACGTCTTCCGCTGGAGCTGGATGTGGGGCCGCCTGGCTGCCTGGTTCGGGGTTCAGCCGGTACCCTATGCGGATGCGCCGATGCCGCTGGAGCAGCAATTGGCCGATGCCGCACCGCTCTGGGCGGAGATCGCGCAGCGGCATGGGCTGGCGGAACCGAATCTCGGCCAGCTCACCTCCGCCTGGCACACCGATGCCGATCTCGGCCGCCCAATCGAGGTGGTGACGGATATGAGCAAGAGCCGGCGCCTCGGCTTCCTCGACTACCAGGCGACGGATGATGCCTTCTTCGACCTCTTCGCCACGCTGCAGGCCCGGCGGATCATTCCCATCTCGCCATCGCGAGCCGGAACCGGGGAGGCACGAGGCTGAGGCCGGAAGCCCCGGCCAGATTCGGCGCCGGTTTCAACCCATTTCGCGGTCGCTTATCGTCCGCCAACGCTGGTGTCGCGGGCCGGAGGGCGGCCGCATCGGCAGCGTCTCCGTATTGGCGTCGCCTGAAAACAGTGCCTCAATCTTGTTGCAACTATCTACCGAATTACTAACGACCCTTGTCCGATCCGAAATGAAATGCCGGGATCGGCCCGGAGAGGGCGCAATCCTTGCACAACACGGAATGATGAGGGCTTGGGTAATGGCTTATGAACTGACATGATGTCATCGATACGTTAAGGCTTGGGCTGCCAGCGCCCGGCAGGTGACCAGGGTTATCATGTCACATCATATCGTCCGGTATCGCATTGAATCCTGGATGGCCATGGCGCGGCGCAATCTCACCATCGCCGCCGCACTGCTGCTTCCCCTGGCGCTGAACCCGGCGTCGGCGGAGGAAACCAGCCCCATCCATTTGCGGATCGCCGGCGGCCTCGGCGGCGTCATCCAGTACACCCAGTACGAGGCGCCGTTCTGGACGGAGGAGGTGCCGCGCCTGACTGAAGGGCGGGTCCGCGCCGAGATCGCGCCATTCGACCAGAGCGGCATCCGCGGCACCGAGATGCTGTCCTTCATGCGGCTTGGCGTGGTGCCCTTCGGCACCTTGACCCTCGCCGTGGCCGCGGGCGACGAGCCCGAGATGGGCGCGATGGACCTGCCGGCGCTCAACCCCAATATCAACGTGCTGCAGCAGTCGGTGACGCTGCTGCGCCCACGCCTCGAGGAACTCCTGCGCGACCGCTACAATGTGCAGCTTCTCGCGGTCTACACCTACCCTGCCCAGGTGATGTTCTGCCGCGACCCCTTCACCAGCCTCGACGACCTGTCAGGGCGGCGCATCCGCACCTCATCCGTCGGCCAAAGCGAGTTGATGCAGGCTCTCGGGGCAATCCCCGTCGTCATCTCCTTCAGCGGGATCGTCAAGGCGATCAATGACCGGGTGGTGGAATGCGCCATTACCGGGAGCATGTCAGGCAATTCCATCGGCCTGCAGGCGGTGACCTCCACGGTGTCGCGTCAGGCCATCAGCTGGGGCATCTCCTTCTTCGGTGCCAACATGGCCGCCTGGCGGGCCTTGCCGCCCGAGATACGGTCGCAGCTGCAAGCCGGCCTGCAGAAGCTCGAGAGCCGAATCTGGCAGGTGGCCCAGCAGCAGACGGAGAATGGCTTCGCCTGCAATGCTGGCCTTCCCAGCTGCACCGATGGCACGCCGGGCCGGATGGTCGTGCTGGATGATTCGGTGCGTGACCAGCGGCGACGGGATGCGCTGCTGCGCGACACCGTCCTGCCGAAATGGATCCAGCGCTGCGGCAGCGAATGCGCCGAGGTCTGGAACCGCTATGTCGCCCCGACCCGGGGCATCGTGGCCCGCGCGGATTGAGGCCGGGCCCGCGCTGCGAGGCGAGGGCCAGGCCATTGCCGATGGATGCCGCCGGCTACCGCGTCGAGGCGGCGGCCTGCGCGTCGCCGCCCCCGGCATTCGCCGGTACGGCAATCGGCTTGACCTCGACCGGCGCGGTACCATCCTGCTTCATGCCGAGGCGCTCCGCAGTGCGCGGGCTGACATCAATGACCCGGCCGCGCACATAGGGCCCACGGTCCCGGATCACGACGCGCTCGGCCCGGCCGGTGCGCAGATTCTTCACCTCCGCCACGGTCCCGAGCGGCAGGCTGCGATGCGCCGCGGTGTTGGAGGCCGGGTCGAAACGCTCGCCGCTGGCGGTGCGGCGCCCCTCGAATTGCGGGCCGTAATAGGAGGCCTCGCCCTGCTGTGCCGGACCAGCAGCCGCTGGTGGTTCCGGCGGGGGCGGGGGTGCCGCGGGTGTCGAGCAGGCCGACAGGCCGGCGAGCAGCAACACCACAAGCCCCGACGAACCAAGGCGCGTTCCGATCTGCATGGCTGTAGGTCTCCGGGATCACATGGACCTCGCCCCTACGCGCGCGCACCATTGCGGTTTGCGTCCGAGCGGCGATGGACCGGCAGCCTCTCGCGCTCGTGCAGGATGGGCATACCAGGAGGCGAAGGACGCCGGGGCGCCTCCACTGCGGAAGGCGCTTTCCGGTCCCGGCAGCGTGTGCAGACCTCGGCACGGGGCCCGGCCCCTTGCCGGCCTGCGAAACGGCCGCCACCTCCAGGGCGCCAGCGCCGGGCGCTCGATACCGAGCAGCCAGCCCCTCTGCCAGGATGTCACCCATGAAGCTGCCGGGACCCGACCACCCCATCACCATCACCCCCACGCCAGGGCGCGTGCGCGTGACCCTCGGCGGCCAGGTGGTGGCGGAAACGACGCGGGCACTGACCCTGAAGGAGGCCAGCTACCCCGCCGTGCAGTACATCCCGCGCGAGGATGCGGCGATGGCACTGCTCGAGGCCACGCCGCGCAGCACCCATTGCCCCTATAAGGGCGATGCCAGCTATTACAGCATCGCCGCCGGCGGCAAGCGCGCCGAGAACGCGGTCTGGAGCTACGAGGCACCCTACCCGGCCATGGCGGCGATCCAGGGCCACCTCGCCTTCTACCCCGACCGGGTTGATGCGATCGAGATCGGCTGACGAGCGACGAAGCGACCAATCGTGATGGGCCGGGGCCATACCAAGGCCCCGGGACGATGCCAAGCTCCGGCCGCATCGGCTCCACCGATCCAGTCGGGAGCTGCGGGAGGGTGCATGGCGCGATCGCTGCTTGTCTTTTACGGCTCCTACCGGTCGGACCGCACCGGAATCCGCCTTGCACGCTACCTGACCGCCGGCTTCACCGCCCGTGGGGACGCGGCGGAACTGATCGACGCACGCGAGATCGGCCTGCCGATCCTCGACCGGATGTACAAGGAATACCCGGCCGGGCAGGCGCCCGAGGCCCTTGAAACCCTGGCCGGCAAGATCCGCCGCGCGGATGGCTTCGTCTTCGTCACCGGCGAGTACAATTGGGGCGTGCAGCCCGGGCTGAAGAACCTCACCGACCACTTCCTGGAGGAGTGGTTCTGGCGACCGGCTGCCATCGCCAGCTATTCGGCCGGCCGCCTGGCCGGGGCGCGGGCGGGCCTGCAATGGCACGGCATCCTGTCGGAGATGGGCATGGTGGTGATCTCGAGCACGGTGATGGTCGGCCCCATCACCACCGCCCTGGACGAGGCAGGAATGCCTACGGGTGATGGCGGCGCCGCACTCGGCCGCGCCTTCCCACGCTTCGCCCAGGACCTCGAATGGTGGGCCGATGCGGCCCGGCAGCAGCGGGAGCGCCAGGCGCCCCCCTACTGACGGGCCGCTCCAGCTTCAGGCGGCCGGCTTCGTCCAGCCCTCCAGCACGATCTTGCCGCGCGCCTTGCCGGATTCGACCGCCGCATGCGCCCGCCGCAGATTGGCCGCGTCGATGACGCCGAAATGCTCGGCCAGGGTGGTGCGCAGCTCGCCGGTATCCAGCATGCGGCTGACTTCGGCGAGCAGCCGGTGCTGCTCCTCCATGTCGGGCGTCTTGTGCATCGGCCGGGCGAACATGAACTCCCAGTGCAGCGACGCCGTCTTGCCCTTCAGCATGCGGATATCGGGTGGGTTGGCCGGGTCGTCGATCAGGCAGACGGCGCCCTGCGGCGCGACAATCTCGCAGATCGCGGCCCAGTGCGTCTCGGTGTGGGTGGTGACGAAGACATAGCGCACCGGCACGTCCGTCGCGCGGGCCTGGGCCACCAGGTCGCCGGCATGGTCGAGGACGTCATGCGCGCCCATGCTGCGCACCCAGTCCATCGTCTCCGGCCGGCTCGCCGTGGCGATGACGCGCAGCCCTGTCAGCCGCCGCGCCAGCTGCACCGCGATGGAGCCGACGCCGCCAGCGCCGCCGATGATCAGCACCGCCTCCTCCCGCGGCGCCGTGTCCTGCGGGATGCGCAGCCGGTCGAACAGCGCTTCCCAGGCGGTGATGGCGGTCAGCGGCACGGCGGCCGCCTCGGCGAAGGAGAGGCGCACAGGCTTCGGCCCGACGATCCGCTCATCCACCAGATGCAACTCGGAATTCGTCCCCGGCCGGGTGATGTCGCCGGCATAGAAGACCGTGTCGCCCGGCTTGAAGAACCGAACCTCGGGCCCGACCGCGCTCACCACGCCGGCGGCATCGTAGCCCAGCACCTTCGGCGTACCACCGGGGTCGGCGCGCATCCGCACCTTGGTGTCGACGGGATTCACCGAGACGGCCTGTACCTCGACCAGCAGGTCGCGCCCGGTCGGGGCCGCGGGCTGAGGCAAGGTGACGTCCTGCAGCGCCTCCGCCTCGGTGATTGGCCGGCTTTGCGTATAGGCAACGGCTTTCATGGAGATGGCTCCTGGGGTTGGGACTGGTTCTGCCGCAGAGATGCGGTCAGCGGGTAGGATTGAAAATCCCCCATTCTGGCGAAACACTTTCAATGCATGATCAGCAATCCACTCTTCGACCTGCTCGACCTGCGCCTGATCCAACGCATCGCCCGGGCGGGCAGCCTCTCCGCGGCGGGGGCGGCGCTGGGGCTGACACCGGCCGCGGCCAGCCGGCGCCTCGCGGTGCTGGAGCGAAGGCTCGGTCTCCCGCTCTTCGCCCGGACGACACGGCGGCTGCGGCCCACGGCGGAGGGCGAGGCCTTCCTGCCGCATGTCGAGCGCATCCTGGCCGCGACGGCGGAGGCCGAGGCGGCGCTGCCGGGCGGCACCGGGGCGCTGAGCGGCACGCTCCGCTTCACCGCCCCCGCCACCTTCGGCCGCAAGGTGCTGGCCCCGATGCTGTCCGGCCTCCTTGCCGCCCATCCGGGGCTGCGGCTGGACCTGCTGCTGACCGACACCCTGCTCGATCTGGTGGCGACCGGCCGGGATGCCGCCGTGCGCATCCGCCCCACGCCGCGCATGCTGAGCAACAGCAACGAGGCCTTGCGCGAGGCTTGCCTGGCCGGGCTCGGCATCGGCCTGCATTCGACCTGGGATGTCGGCGAGCACCTGCGCCGCGGCGAGCTGGTGGCGCTGCCACCGACGCTCGGCGTGCCGGAGCAGCTCGGCATCTGGCTGGTCTTCCCCGGCGGCATCGCAGCCCCGGCCCGCATCCGCGTGCTGACGGAGCACCTGGTGCAGGCCTTCGGCCCCATCCCGCCCTGGGAGCGGTGAGGCGATGCCGTCAGGCGGCTTCCAGCGCCAGGGCAATGCCCTGCCCGCCACCGATGCACAGCGTCACCATGCCGCGCCGCAGCCCGTCCCGGCGCATGGCATGCAGCACTGCTTGCCGGCCTGGATGACGCTGCCGATCGCCTCGGGGGCGAGGCCGGCGCGCGCCAGAGTCTCGTGCACCACGGTGGCGCCGAGCTCCGCGGCGGGCACGCCCTTGAGCGTGCCGCCATAGGCCCCGATCGCAGTGCGGACAGGATGGCAAAGGAGGATGTCGGCGTTGCGCATGGCGATGTCCTGCACGGGAAAAGCGGGCTTTCAGGGCCCGCCGAGGTGATCCGCCTTGCGCAGCGCGGCGCCGTTCTGGCGCAGGATGTCGCAGGCGGTAGCGGCGTGAGGAAGTTCGGCAAGCCGATCTGCAGCAGGCAGTCCTGCGCGCTCATGCGCCCGCCTCCAGCGCCAACTCGCCGCGCAGGTACCGCTCGGCCGGGTGGTTGCGCGACAGGTTGGGGCCGAGGGCGAGGCGGGCGGCATCGGCCCGCTCCCAATCCGCCGCATCGGGCAGCGAGGGGATGGTGACGAGCTCGCCCTGGTCGAGGCCGGCAAGGGCGGCGCCCACCATATCCTCCACCTCCATGACCATCTCCGGCGGCAGGTTGGCGACATCCACCCCGGCGAGCTCCCAGATGGCGGTGCGCGTCGCACCCGGCAGCACGGCCTGCACGCGCACGCCGGTGCCGCGCAGCTCGGCATCGAGCCCCTGCGACAGGGTCAGCACGAAGGATTTGGTGGCGGAGTAGACAGGGTTGAAGCGCTCCGGCGCGAGGGCGAGGACAGAGGCGATGTTGATCAAGGTCCCCGCGTTGCGCGCCTTGAAAGCGGTCGTGGCGGCGCCCGCGAGGCGCATGGCGGCAACGACGTTCAGCTGCACCATGGCCTCCAGCCGGTCGATATCGGCGTCCAGCATCGGCCCGGCCACGGCGACGCCGGCATTGTTCACCAGCATGGTGATGCCGGCATCCTCGCGCAGCCGCGTCTCGACGCGTCGTAGGTCGGCCTGCTGCAGCAGGTCGGCCGCCAGGGTCTCGGCCTTACGCCCGGTCTCCTGCGCCAGCCGCCCCGCCAGCTCCTCCAGCCGTCCCACGTTGCGGGCGACGAGGAGGAGGTCGTGGCCGCGTCTCGCCAGGCGCTCCGCATAGACTGCGCCGATGCCGGAGGAGGCGCCGGTGACGAGGGCGGTACCGGCAGCGATGGAGGAAGCCATGGGATGTCTCCGTGGAGGTCGACAGGTCAGGATGTCGCAGCGGCGCGGGCACCGTGGACCTGCAACTGGCAATGCGCCGCGCTCAGCAGGGGCAGGGCGAGGCCGTAGGCGGCGCCGCGATGGATGAGGTCGCCAAGGATGGCCTCCGCCTCCAGCCGCGCCGCGCCCTGCTCGATGTCGCGCATCATGGAGGCGGCCCAGCGCGAGGCAGGGTCGGTGAGCTGCCGCCGCGTCTGCCCGGCCGAGGCGGGGCGTGGCGCATGGCCGGCGGCGGCTGCGACCGCCGTGCATTCGGCCATCATCGCCTCGGCGATCCGCCCGCCTGCCTCGGTCGCCATGATCTCGCCCACCGTGCCGCGCATGAGGCAGGTCAGCGCCGCCCCGGCCGCCAGCATGCACCACTTCTCCCAGAGCTCCTGGAGGATCGCCCCTGAACTCCGCGCATTGACCGTGGTGCGGGCGAACAGATCGGACAGCGCCTCGACCTGCCACGGCGTGCCGCCGGTGCGAGCGCCGAGGATGAGGAGGTCGCCCGGGCTGAAATGCCGGATCGTGCCGTCGGGGGCGAGGCTCGCGGCGATGTAGCAGGCGCCGCCAAGCACGCGCTCCGCACCGAAGCGGGCATCGAGCGCATCGAAATGGGCGAGGCCGTTGAGCAGCGGCAGCACCACCGTCCCTGGCCCGACCGCCGGGGCGATGGCCTCGATCGCGCCATCCAGGTCGTAAGCCTTGCAGGTCAGCAGGACGAGGTCGAAAGGCGCGGCGACCCCGCCGGCCAGAAGGGTGGCGGCCGGGCGGCGGCTCTCCTCGCCGCGGCTCACCACCACCAACCCGTCCCGCGCCAGTTGCGCCGCGCAGCGCTCCCGCACCAGGAACTGCACCTCGCCACCCGCTCCGGCCAGGTGAGAGCCGTAGTAGCCACCGATGGCGCCGGCACCGAGGACGAGGATGCGCATGCTGCGAGGCCTTCCGTCGAAGGGGCGGCACTTTGATGACGACCGCCATGTTTGACTTAGGTTGCGCACGCCATTAAACCTGTCAAGCGGCAATCGGCATCGTGCCAAGGAGGGATGAGGTGCGGGTTTCGAAGGAGAAGGCCGCGGAGAACCGGGCCCGGATCCTCACCGAGGCCGCCCGGCTTTTCCGCGAACGGGGATTGTCAGGGGTGGGGGTCGATGCGCTCACCGAGGCGGCGGGGCTGACCCATGGCAGCCTCTACAGCCAGTTCGGCTCGAAGGAGCGGCTGGCGGCGGAGGCGCTGGAACATGCCCTCGCCCGCAGCGCCCTGACGCGCCGGCCGGAGGGCGATGGCGGGCAGACCATCGCCGAGCTGATCGAGCGCTACCTCTCGGCATCGCATCGCGACGGGCCCGGCCAGGGCTGCGCCATGGCTGCGCTCGGCTGCGAGCTGCCGCGCCAGGCGCCGGCACTGCGCCGCGTCTTCACCACGGCTCTGCGGGACCGGGTGGCCCGGCTGGCCAGGCTGCTGCCGGGCCATGGCAAGGCGCCGCCGGAGGATAGGGCGCTGGCCCTGCTGTCCAGCCTCGTCGGGGCTCTCATCCTGGCCCGGGCGGTGGAGGATGAGGCCCTGTCCGACCAGATCCTCTCCGCCACCCGGGAGAGCCTGCTCGACCGCTCCGCCGCGGAGTGACGGCGGCGGGTCAGTCCGCGTACTGGCCGGTAGCCTCGATGATAGGCCGCCAGCGGGCGACTTCCTCGGCCAGGAAGCGGCGATGGAAGGCCGGCGTGGCGCGCTCCTCCGCCGCAGGGGCAGTGACCAGCTCGGCGAAGCGCTGGCGCAGCCGCTCCTCCTGCAGCGCGGCGCGGATGGCGACGGCGAGACGCTCCTGCACCTCCGCCGGCGTGGCGCGCGGCGCGTAGAGGCCGTGCCAGGTGCTCATCGCCAGCCCGGGCTGACCTGCCTCGGCCGTGGTCGGCAGCTCAAGGCCGGGCACCCGCTCCGGCAAGGTCACGGCATAGCCCTTGATCCGCCCGTCGCGCAGGAAGGGCGCGGTGTTGGTCGCCTGGTCGCAGAAGACGTCGATGCGCCCGCCCATGAGGTCGGTGATCGCTGGCGCGCTGCCACGGAACACCACCCCCGTCAGGGCGGTGCCGGCTGCGTGCTGCAGCAGCATGCCGCAGAGATGGTTGGCGCCGCCGAGGCCGGAATGGGCGAGGTTCAGCTTGTCGCCCTGCTTGCGGATCTCGCCGATGAAGCCGGCGAAGTCGCTGGCCGGAAAGTCGGGCCGCGCCACCAGCGTCATCGCCGCGTCGGAGACGAGGCCGAGCGGCGCGAAGCTGTCCACCACGTTGTAGGGCAGGCGACGGTAGAGCGTCGCGCTGCTGGCATGGCCGACATGGTGCATCAGCAAGGTGTAGCCGTCGCCCCGGGCCTGGGCCACGCGTGCGGCCGCGATGGTGCCGCCCGCGCCGGTGACGTTCTCGACGACGACAGGCTGGCCGAGATGGCGCGACATGCCCTCCGCCACGAGGCGGGAGATGACATCCGTTGGCCCGCCGGCCGCGAAGGGCACGATGATGGTCACCGGCCGGTTCGGGAATTCGGCCTGTGCCTGGGCGGCGGACGACCAGAGGGCCGGCGCCGCCAGGGTGAGCGGCAAGGCCGCGAGCAGCCTGCGTCGGTTCATGCTTGATCCTCCCTCCGGGTGATGGCCGTCATGCCGCGACCTTGGATGCGGCGTGACGCCTCAGTCGTTCGCCTGCCGCAGTGCTTCGCAGACCGCCTCGGTGACCTGCTTCGTGGTGGCCTGCCCACCGAGATCCGGCGTCCGCAGCGATGGGTCCGCCGTCACCCGCTCCACCGCACGCATCAGCCGGTCGGCAGCCGGCTTCTCGCCGAGATGCTCGAGCATCATCGCGGCCGTCCAGAAGGTGGCGACCGGGTTGGCGATGCCCTTGCCGGTGATGTCGAAGGCGGAGCCATGGATCGGCTCGAACATCGAGGGCGCGTCGCGCTCGGGGTTGATGTTCGCGGTGGGCGCGATGCCGAGTGAGCCCGCCAGCGCCGCCGCCAGGTCCGACAGGATGTCGGCATGCAGGTTGGAGGCGACGATGGTGTCGAGCGTATCGGGCTTGAGCACCATGCGCATGGTCATCGCATCGACCAGCATCTTGTCCCAGGTGACGTCGGGGAATTCCGCCGCGACCTCGGCCGCGATCTCGTCCCACATCACCATGGCATGGCGTTGCGCGTTGCTCTTGGTGACGACGGTGAGGAATTTGCGCGGGCGGGCCTGCGCCAGGCGGAAGGCATAGCGCATGATCCGCTGCACGCCGGCCCGCGTCATCACGGAGACGTCCTGCGCCACCTCGATCGGCAGGCCCTTATGGGCGCGGCCGCCGACGCCGGAATACTCGCCCTCCGAATTCTCGCGCACGATCACCCAGTCGAGCTCCGGCCCCGAGACGTGGCGCAGCGGGCTGGTGATGCCCGGCAGCAGCCGCGTCGGGCGGACATTGGCGTATTGGTCGAGCGGCTGGCAGATCGCCAGGCGCAGGCCCCAGAGGGTGACATGGTCGGGGATGTCCGGCGCGCCCACGGCACCGAAGAGGATGGCATCGAAGCCGCGCAGCTGGTCGGCGCCATCGGCCGGCATCATCACGCCATGCTTGCGGTAGTAGTCGGAGCCCCAGTCGAAATCGGTGAAGTCGAGGGCGAAGCCGCCGTCACGCTCGGCGCAGACCTTGAGGGCCTGGACGCCCGCCTCGATCACCTCGGGCCCGATGCCGTCTCCGCCCATGGCGGCGATCCGGTAGCTGCGCATCTCCATCCCCCTCTTCGCGGCCAGTGATGCGGATGGGCCACCGCCCATCATATTCTGGCACGCCATCTTCCATACAAGATGGTATGGAGATACTGAGGTGCCATTGGCCTCGTCAACCGCCAAAATGCCGGGCCGCCTGCGCGGTCAGGAGTCGTGAATGGTCAGGATGCGGAGCAGCGCGGAATCCCCGGCAGGCAAGCCCACTCTCGTGGAGGAGGCCTACGAGGCGCTGAAGCGGGCCATCCGCACCAATGTCTTCGCGCCGGGCTACCAGGGCTCCGAACAGGAGATCGCCCTCCAGTTCGGCATGAGCCGTACGCCTGTGCATGAGGCGGTCATCCGCCTGCAGGAGGAGGGCCTCGTCCGCGTCCTGTCGCGCCGGGGCGTGGTGGTCTGCGCCCTCTCGCCCGAGGACATGCGCGAGATCTACGAGGTGGTCGTGGCCCTCGAAGGCGCCGCGGCCGAGCTGATCGCCGCCCAGCCGGCGGAGGCGCGCGTCCCCGCCGCCGAGGAGCTCGATGCGGTGAACGCCCGGATGGAGGCGGCGCTGGCAGCCGAGGATCTCGTCGCCTGGGCCGAGGCGGATGAGCGCTTCCATCAACTCCTGGTCGAGCGCAGCGGCAATGCCCGGCTCCTTCGCATGGTCGGCACGGTGATGGACCAGTCCCACCGCGCCCGCATGCTCACCCTCCGCCTGCGCCCGAAGCCGACCCTCTCGGTGCAGGAGCATCGCGGCATCGTGGCAGCGATCCGGGAGGGCCAGGCTGCCCTGGCGCAGGAGCGGGCCAAGGCGCATCGCATCCGGGCGCGCGAGCAGCTGCTGCCGCTGCTGCGCCAGCTCGGCATGCGGCACCTCTGACCGCCGGGCGGCGGCACGGCGATCCCTACCTCACCGATCTCGCCATGAATGCGGTACGGAATCGGCCGCCGCGGCTAAGCCGCCTTTCACGCCGAGGCGCTAGACCGTGCTGCGCAAGGTCCAGACGATCTCCGCCGAATTCGGATCATCGGCCCGACCGACCAGGGCGAAGCGGTAGCCGTCGCGGAACCAATACTGCGTCAGCAAGGCGCCGTCGCGCCGCGTCCCGCCCTGCTCCGTCGGGAAGGGGCCGCCCGGCCGGATATAGAAGGCGATGCGCCGGCTATCCTCACCCTCATAGATGACCACGGCCGCCGCCCCCGCATCGGTCGGGACCAACTGGGCGCCGAGCAGCCGGAAGCCATGCGCGCCCAGGTCGGGCAGGACGGTGGCCCGGCCCAAGGCCTGCGACAGCCAGGCATGCATCCCGGTTGGCGTGAGGGCACCCACTTCCGGCGGATGGGGGCGGGCCATGGCGAAGACACGATAGGCCTGCACCGCATCCGCCATCGGCTGCGGCCTTGCGGCGGCAAGGGACAGGTTGCGCGCCTGCCACCCCAGCACACCGCCCAGGCCGGCCGTCAGCAGCAGCGAGGCCGCGAGCGCAGCCCTCCGCCGCATCCGCGCCTGCAGCCCGCGCCGCAGCACCGCCGGCTCCAGCCGCGGGTTGGGCGGCAGCAGCATGGCGCCGGCGCATTCGGCCCGCAGCCGCTCGGCATCGGCCTTCCAGCCAGCCACCGTCCTCGCCCAGTCGGGCGAGCGTGCCAGGAAGGCCTCCACCACCTGCCTGTCCCCGGCATCCAGCCGGCCATCGACATAGGCGTGCAGCATCTCCTCCGAGGGGGAGATCGGCGTCATGGCACGACCCTCAGGGCAGCCGGGGCGATATCGCCCTCGGTGAGCCGGCGCAGCGCTCCCCGTGCCCGCGACAGGCGGGACATGATGGTGCCCACCGGAACGCCGAGCGCCTCGGCCGCCTCCTGATAGCTGAGCCCCTCGACGCCGACGAGCAGCAGCAACGCGCGCTGCTCCACCGGCAGGCGAGCCAGCGCATCGAGGGCAGAGCGGGCCATCGTCCCGGCCTCCGGCGAGGGCTCGGCGGCCTCGGCGCCGGTGAACAACTCGACCAGCCGGGCGAAGCGGCGCGCGCGCCGCCGCTCGGCCAGGAACTGCCGGTAGAGGATGGTGAACAGCCAGGCCCGCAGGTCGCCGTCAGGCTGCCGCGACGACCAGCGCGACAGCGCCCGCTCAAGGCAGGTCTGGACCAGGTCATCCGCCGATGCGGGCTCGCGCGTCAACTGCAGCGCGAAGCGGCGCAGCCGCGGCAGCAATGCCCGCAGATGTTCATCGAACTCATGCATCAGCGATGCCCTGCCGCCGCTCCTGTATCGCGCATACCAACCCATGACGCCTGAAGCGGAGGTTTATTCCCTGTAATGCCGAAAGAACCTGCGGAATAGAGGCAAGACCCGCGCATCTGACGGTCTCATGAAGAGTGATAGCCCCAGGAGACGGCACATGCCACGCAGCCCGACCACCATGGCCGCCATCAGGCGGTTGCAACCAGGCCGCCTCACCGTGATCGGCACCGTCCTCGCCGTCGTGGCCGGCAGCTTCGCTTATGCGGGCGGCTGGCTCAGCCCGGACCGGATCTCGCCGGAACGCGTGGTGAATGCACTCAGTGCGCGCGGCGGCAACCCCGTGGGCCATCGCCGGAACCATTCGAAGGGTATCTGCTTCACCGGCCAGTTCGAGGCGAATGGCGCCGGCGCCGGACTCTCGACGGCCTCGGTCCTGGCCGCGGGGCGCTACCCCGTCACCGGCCGCTTCGCCATCGCCACCGGCGACCCGGCAGCACCGGATGCCAGCGGCCGGGTCCGCAGCATGGCGATCCGCATTGCCGCGCCAAACGGACAGGAATGGCGCAGCGGGATGAACAATATCCCCGTCTTCCCCGTGGCAACCGTGGAAGCCTTCTACGAGCAGGTGCTGGCGGCCCGCGCACTGCCGGCCACCGGCAAGCCGGACCCGGAAGCGCTCCGCGCCTTCGCCGCCCGCCATCCCGAAGCGGCGGCCTTCAACCAATGGGCCCGCACCGCCCCCTGGACGACGAGCTTCGCCGAGGAGAGCTACAACAGCCTCAACGCCTTCCGCTTCATCGACGCGGCTGGCCTGCGGCGCAGCGTGCGCTGGTCGATGCGGGCCACCCTGCCGCAGGCAGCGTCGAGCCAGGAAGCCTTGGCGCGCCTCGGGCCGGATGCCCTGGAACAGGATCTCGAGACCCGCCTCCAGGCCGGCCCCCTGCGCTGGCATCTCGTCGTGACCATCGCCGGCCCGGACGACCCGACCGAGGACGCCACCCGAGCCTGGCCGGCGGACCGCGAGCAGGTGGATGTCGGCACGCTCATCGTGGAGCGGGCGCAGGACGAAGCCACCGGCCCCTGCCGCGACATCAATTATGACCCCTTGGTCCTGCCCACCGGCATCGAGCCCTCGGCGGACCCGATCCTGCTCGCGCGCTCGCCCGCCTATGCGAATTCCTTCACCCGCCGCGAAGCGGAACAGGGGCGCGCCGCCACAGGCATGGCCAAGCCGGGAGACCGGTCATGAACGCGCGCAGCGACCGCTTCACCCCGCTCCAGCGCGGGCTGCACTGGCTGATGGCGGCGATGATCCTTGCCATGCTGTTCATCGGCGTCGGCATGGTCTCGACCGTCTCGCCCCGCTACTGGCAGCTGGTCTCGATCCACAAGCCGCTCGGCATATCCCTGCTGCTGCTGGTGCTGATCCGGCTGTGGCAGCGCTGGCGGCACGGCGCGCCACCGCTGCCCGAGGACCTGCCATGGTGGCAAAGGGCCGCCGCCCTCGCCTCGCATGTCGCACTCTATGCGCTGATGCTGGCGATGCCGCTGATCGGCTGGGCGATGCTCTCGGCGGCGGGCTACCCGATCGTGCTCTATGGGCCGCTCCGCCTGCCGCCGGTCCTGCCGCAGGATGCAGGGCTCTACACGCTGCTGCACCGGGCGCATGCCGCCCTCGCCTATCTGCTCTTCCTGGTCATCCTGCTGCATCTCGGCGCCGCGCTGTTCCATGCGCTGATCCGGCGGGACGGGGTGCTGCAGAGCATGGCGCCATGGATCAGGCGCCCTGCCGCCTGAGCAGGACGCGCAAGATTCATTCGGCGCGGATGCGCGCGGCGCGGATCGTCTCGCCCCACATCCGCCGGTCCCGCGCGATAGTCTGCGCGAAGGCCTGCGGATCCTCGAAGGCCGGGGCGAGCCCGTTGTCGAGTAGCCGCTTGCGCAACTCGGCACCGCCGAGGCTGGCGCGGATGGCGTCGGCCCAGCGCGCCACCGCCTCCTCCGGCATGCCGCGCGGGCCGCAGATTCCGAACCAGCCGATCACCTCTAACCCGGGAACGATGCGCGGCAGGCGTGGCGCATCGGGGAAGTCCGGCCAACCTGCCTCGTCGGCCAGGGCCAGCAGGCGCAGCTCGCCGCCCTGAACCTGGCGGATGACGTCGCCGAGATTGGTGATGAGGATGTCGATCCGCCCGGCGATCAGATCGAGTGCCGCCGGCGCCGCGCCGCGATAGGGCACATGGACGAGATCGACACTGGCCATGCCCTTCAGCCGTTCGCCTGAGAGATGCTGCGCGGTGCCGATGCCGGCGCTGCCATAGCTGAGCGCGCCGGGCCTGGCCCGCGCCGCGGCCAGCAGTTCCTCCAGCGTACGATAGGGGCTGCGCGCGCCCGTCACCACCGCATAGCTGGAACGGGCGACATTGGCGACCGGCACGAGATCCTGCGACACATCGATCGGGATGTGCATGCCGGGGATTTCCGGGCTGATGGTCATGCTGCCCATCGGGCATTGCAGCACGGTCGAGCCGTCACTCGGGCCACGCACCACCGCCTCGGCGGCGATGAAGCCATTGGCGCCGGTGCGGTTCTCCACCACCGGCCGCTGGCCGAGCGACTGCGCCACCCCCTCGGCCACCACGCGCGCCACGATGTCCGAGGTGCCGCCCGGTGCGAAGCCCGCGACGATCCGCAAGGGCCGGTCGGCGGGCTGCGCCATGGCCGGCCCCATGCACAGCGCGGCGCCGAGCAGCGCCGCCCCCATCAGCATCCGCATGTCATGTCCTTCCCTGTGATGGTCTTATTCGAGGCTGATCTGCCCGGCCCGTATCACTTCGCCCCAGAGGCCGCGGTCCCGCTCGATGCTGCGCGCGAACTCGCCCGTATTCTCGAAGCGCAAGGTAAGGCCGTTCTCCTGCAGGCGCTGTTGCAGCACGGGTTCGGCGAAGCCGGTACGCAGCGCCTCCACCCAGCGGCCGACCACCTCCTCCGGCATGCCGCGCGGCCCGCAGAGGCCGAAGGTTCCGCTGACGGCATAGCCTGGCAAGGTATCCGAGACCTGCCCGACGCCGGGGTAGCGCGGTGAGCCGATGCCGTCGGCGAAGGCCAGCAGCCGCAGCCCCTGGTCGAGCTGCGCCGCCACATCGCCGAGATTGGTGATGATGAGGTCCGCCCGCCCCGCCGCCACGTCGAGCACGCCGGGCGCCGCGCCGCGATAGGGTACATGCACCATGCGCAGCCCACCGAGCTGGGCGAAGCGCGCGCCGGAGAGATGCGAGACGGAGCCGATGCCAGCGCTGGCATAGGTGATGGTGTCCGGCCGCGCCCGGGCCGCCGCGATCACCTCCGCCACGCTGCGATAGGGCGAGCGGGACGACACCACCATCGCTTGGGTCGAATGGACGATGTTGGCGATGGGCAGCAGGTCCCGCGCCGGGTCGATCGGCAGCTTGGCGCCGGGCAGCTGCGGGCTGATGGTCAGCATCCCGGTCGAGCACTGCACCACCACATGCCCGTCGGGCGGGCTGTTCGCCACCGCCTCCGCGGCGACGAAGCCGTTGGCGCCGGTCCGCACCTCGACCACCGGGCGCTGGCCGAAGCTCGGCGCGACCGCCTCGGCGATCAGGCGGTTGATGATGTCGCCGGTGCCGCCTGCGGCGAAGCCGCCCATGATGCGCACCGGCCGGTCGGGGAAGGCGGCGGCCGGCAGGCTCAATCCGAGCAGCAACAGGCCGGCGATCCAGGGCAGCGGCGTCCTCATCCTCGTTCCTCCCATGTCACCGGCCTGCATCCCCCTCCGCTCTCGTGGCGGCTGTGGCGGGGATGCTGGCCGTCCTCAGCCCGTCCCTATGGGCGCATCTGCAGCCGCGACGGCTGGGGCCGCCGCAGCGGCTCCGCCAGCTTGGCAAAGTCGCAGAGCAGCCGGCGCGTATCGCGCGGGTCGATGATCTCCTCCACCCAGAAGGTCTCGGCGGTGCGGAAGGGAGAGCGCAGCAGGTTCAGCCGCTCCTCGATCTCGGCCAGCTTCGCGGCCGGATCGTCCGCGGCGTCGATCTCGGCGCGATAGGCCGCCTCGATCCCGCCCTCCAGCGGCAGCGAGCCCCAGCGGGCGGAGAGCCAGGCGTAGCGCAGCGAGAGGCGCCCGGCCGGCTGGTGCACCGCGCCGGCGACGCCGAAGGCATTGCGGATGACGATGGTGCACCAGGGCACCGTGGTCTGGTTCACCGCCGCCATCGCGCGCACGCCATGGCGGATGGTCGCCGCACGCTCCGCCTCGAGGCCGATCATGAAGCCCGGGCAGTCCATCAGGTAGACGACGGGCAGGTGGAAGGTCTCCGCGAGGTCCACGAAGCGCACCACCTTCTGGCAGGCATCCGCGGTCCAGGAGCCGCCATAGAAGAAGGGGTCGCTCGCCATCAGCGCCACCGGCTGGCCATTGAGCCGCGCGAGGCCGGTGATGACGGAACGGCCGAACATCCGGCCCATCTCGAAGAAGCTGCCCTCATCGACCACCTTCTCGATGATCGGACGCATCTGGTAGACGCGCCGGCGGTCGCGCGGCACGGCGGCCATCAGCGCCTCGTCCCGCCGCTCCGGGTCGTCCGTGCAGGGCGTGATGGGCGGCAGGCCATGCACCGAGGAGGGCAGGTAGGAGAGGAAGCGCCGGGCGCAGGCAAAGGCCTCCTCCTCGGTATCGACGGCATGATCGACGCCGCCGGCCCGGCACTGGATCTCCCAGCCGCCAAGCTCCTGCTTCGTCACTTCCTTGCCGAGGCGCGAGACCACCGGCGGGCCGGCGACGAACATGGCGGAGCTCTTGGTCATCACCGAGTAGTGGCTGGCCGCCAGCCGCGCCGCACCAAGCCCGGCGACCGAGCCGAGGCCGAGGCCGACCACCGGCACCACCGACATGTTGAGCGTCGAGTAGTTGAACATACCGCCGCCGCCGACGCCGTTCGGCAGGTTGGCACGGCCCGTGGTCTCGATGGTCTTGACCGAGCCGCCACCGCCCGAGCCCTCGATGATGCGGATGATGGGCAGCTGGAACTCATTGGCCAGCCGCTCGGCCATCAACGGCTTCTCGCGGATGGTGGCATCGGCGCTGCCGCCGCGCACGGTGAAGTCGTCCCCGACCACCACCACCGGCCGTCCGTCGATGGCGGCGCGGCCGAAGACGCAGTTCGAGGGGGTGAACTCCTCCAGCTTCCCCGTGGCGTCGTACTGCGCCTTGCCGGCGATGGTGCCGGTCTCGTGGAAGCTGCCTGGATCGACCAGCGCATCCACCCGCTCGCGGACGGTCAGGCGGCCGCCATCATGCTGGCGCTTCACCTTGTCGGCGCCACCCATCTGCCGCGCCAGCGCCTCGCGTTGCCGCAGCTCGTCCAACTCGGCCTGCCAGACCATCCTTGCCTCCCCTATGTCGTTCTCGTTGGGCCTAGCCGCGACACAGCCCGCGCGGCCTAGCCGCGACGCAACCCACGCAGCAGGGCAACGCCCAGCGCCGATTTCAGCGCGGTGCCCGGCAGGAAGGGCAGCAGCCCGAGGGCGATCGCCCGCTCCGGCCCGGCCAGCACCGCCAGCCAGGCAAGGCCGAAGGCGAAGAGCACCGCATGGCCGCCGAGGAACAGCGCGGCACTGCGCCACAGGCCCTGCGTCCAGCCCCGCGCCGCCAGCCACCCCGCCAGGGCAGCGGCAGGGACGAAGCCGAGCAGGAAGCCGCCGGTCGGCCCCATCAGTGCCGCCGGCCCGGCGCGGAAGCCGGCGAAGACCGGCAGGCCGCAGAGCCCCTCGGCCAGATAGAGCAGCAGCGTCGCCGCCCCGAGGCGCGGCCCATAGGCAACGCCGACCAGCAGCACGACCAGGCTCTGCATCGTCATCGGCACCGGCTGCATCGGTACCTGGATCTGCGCCGAAGCGGCGATGGCGAGGCTGCCGCCGAGGGCGAGCAGGGCCGGGCGCAGGGCATTGGTCTTGGCGAGAGAGAACATGAGTCAAGTCCTGTTGGGGGATTCAGGCCGCGGCGTCGCGCAGCCGGAAGCCTTCGAGAAAATGCGTATCCACACCACCTGCCTGCATGGCCTCGCTCCGCAGCGCGCGGGCGAGGAAGCCGGCATTGGTGCGGATGCCCTCTGCCACGACTGCGTCGAGGGCGGAAGCCAGGCGCTCCAGCGCCTCGGCCCGGCTCGGCGCATGGGCGATGAGCTTGGCGATCAGCGGATCGTAGAACGGCGTCAGCACGTCACCGGTGCGGAAGCCGGCATCGATCCGCAGCCCCGGCCCAGGCTCCGGCAGGCGGAGCATGGCGATGGTGCCGGGGGAGGGGAGGAAATTCCGCGCCGGATCCTCGGCGCAGAGCCGCGCCTCGACCGCATGGCCCTGCGGCGCCAGGTCCTCCTGCGCGAAGGGCAGGCGCTCGCCGGCGGCGACGCGCAGCTGCCATTCGACGAGGTCGAGGCCGGTGACCATCTCCGTCACCGGGTGCTCCACCTGCAGGCGCGTGTTCATCTCGATGAACCAGATGCGCGCGGCGTCGAGCGGCGGGGTGGCATCGGCCACGAATTCCACCGTGCCCGCGCCGACATAGCCGACCGCCCGGGCGAGAGCCACGGCGCGGCGACCGAGCTCCGCCCTCAGTGCGGCATCGATGCCGGGGCCCGGGGATTCCTCCACCAGCTTCTGGTTGCGCCGCTGCAGGGAACAATCCCGCTCGCCGAGATGCAGCACGGTGCCATGCGCATCGGCCAGGACCTGCACCTCGATATGCCTGGCGCTGGCGACGAATTTCTCGACCAGCACGCGGTCATCGCCGAAGGCCGTGGCCTCGCGCCGGGCCGCGGCAAGCGCCGCGGGGAAGCCGGGGGCTGCCTCCACCCGGCGCATGCCGCGGCCGCCGCCACCGGCGACCGCCTTGATCATGACCGGATAGCCGATGCGCCCGGCCTCCTCGGCCAGGCGCTCAGGCGATCCATCCTCGCCGTCATAGCCAGGCACGGCGGCGACGCCGGCCTCGCGCGCCACCGCCTTGGCCGCCGCCTTGCCGCCCATGGCGCGGATCGCGGCCTCCGGCGGGCCGATGAAGACGAGGCCCGCCTCGACGCAGGCCCTGGCGAAATCGGCATTCTCGCTGAGGAAGCCATAGCCCGGATGCACCATCCGGGCGCCGCTCCGCAGCGCGGCCGCGATGATCGCCGGGATGGAAAGGTAGCTCTCACGCGGTGGCGCCGGCCCGATCCGCTCCGCCGCATCGGCCGCGGCGACATGCATCGCTCCCGCATCTGCATCGGAATAGACGGCGATGCTGCGGAGGCCGAGGCGGCGGCAGGTGGCGGCGATGCGGCAGGCGATCTCGCCGCGATTGGCGATGAGGACCGGGCCCAGCATCTCAGGCATCCAGCAGCAGCACGACCTGGCCTTCGTTCACCTGATCGCCCTCGGCGACGAGGATGGATTTCACCGTGCCGGCGCGAGGCGATTCGACCGGGATCTCCATCTTCATGGATTCGAGGATCATGAGCACATCCCCGGCCGCGACCGCCTGGCCCGGCGTGGCCTCGATCTTCCAGACGGAAGCCGTGATTTCGACGGGCACGGCGATATCGGCCATGGAGTTTCTCCGGACGCTTCTAATTTGTTATCACAGATCAGGCCGGCGCCGGTGCCTGTCAAGCCATTTGTGGAAGGAACCACCCCATGGATGCCGAGATTCCGCTGCCGGGTGGCGACCGGATCGCGGCCCGGGTGCATCATTGGTTGCGCCTCCAGCTCATGCGCAGCCGCTTCCGGCCGGGCGAGAAGCTCAAGCTGCGGACCCTGGCCGAGGAGCTCGGCGTCAGCCCGACCCCGGTGCGCGAGGCGCTCGGCCGGCTGGTCAGCGAAGGGGCGCTGGAGCAGCTCGACCACCGCTCCGCCCGCGTCCCGCTGCTGTCCGACGAGAGGCTGCGCGAGGTCTGCGAGCTGCGCGCCGACCTCGAGGGCAAGGCGGCGGCGCGCGCGGCGGAACTCGCCAAGCCGCAGGATGCGGACCGGCTGGCGGCGATCCATGCCCGCATGAGCGAGGCCCGCGTGGCGGGGCGCTCGCCCGAGATGCTGGTGGAGAACGAGCGCTTCCACATGGAGGTCTGCACGCTGGCCGGCATGCCGGTGCTGCTGCGCCTGGTGGAGAGCCTCTGGCTGCAATGCGGCCCGCTGAACGCCGCGCTGACGCGCATGCGCTTCCTGCACCGGCCGGAGGAGCACCCGCATCATGACGTGATCCGCGGCATCCGCGAGGGCGACAGCGCCCTGGCCCGGCTCGCCATCCAGCGGGACATCACCGTCTACGCCGACGCGCTGATCCGCCGCCTGCCGGAGATCAACGTCGCCGCCAGGGAATAGGCGGGGATTGACAACGCAGCCGGCCCTCCTGTTTTGTGATAACAAAATAACACCCAGGAGGATCTGTCTGCATGCCGCGCGACCCCGACGCCGCCCTGCCCTTGCGCCATCTCCGGGTGCTGGAATGCGGCGGCAACGTCGCCACGGCCTATGCCGGCAAGATATTCAGCGATTTCGGCGCCCAGGTCACCGTGCTGGAGCCGCCGGGCGGCCATCCGCTGCGGGCGGAGCCGCCCCTGGTCGACACCGCGGAGGGCCCGCAATCCGCCCTCTTCGCCTGGCTCAGCACCAACAAGCGCAGCGTCACGCGGCTGGATGGCATCGATGACTGCGACGTGCTGCTGGATGGCCGCCCGCCTGCCGAGCGCGACGAGGCCTCGCCGCCCGCCACCATCACCGCCGGCATCTCCTGGTTCGGGGATGGCGGCCCCTACCGCGACTTCGCCGCGACCGATGCCACCTGCCGCGCCCTCTCCGGCATCCTCATCGGTACCGGCCCGGTGGAAGGCCCGCCCTCCATCCTCGGCGGCATCGCCGGCGCCGTGGTGGGCGGCATCGCCGCCTTCAACGCGGTGGCGGCCGCCCTGCTCTCCGGCGCGCCGCGGCGGCTGGAGGTCAGCATCCATGAGGCGAATGTCGCCATCGCCGAGTACCAGGCGGCCCAGGCGGTTACCCACCCGATGGTGGAGCGCCGCCACGGCGTGAACCGCTTCGCGCCCAGCTGCCCGCTCGGCGTCTATCCCTGCCTCGAGGGCTGGCTCGGCGTCACCATCGTCACCCCGGCACAATTCCGCAGCTTCTGCGACATGATCGGCGCGCCGGAGGTCGGGCATGACCCGCGCTTCGTCGTCGGCTTCGACCGGCTGGCGCATGTGGCGGAGCTGGAGGCACTCTTCGTCCCCCGCCTGCGCGAGCGCACGGCGGAGGAGTGGTTCGAGGAGGCGCTGCGCCGCCGCCTGCCCTTCGCCGTGGTGCCCGACATGGCACGGCTGCTCGCCACGCCGACGCACCGGGCGCGCGATGCCTTCGCCACGGTGCAGTTGGGGGAACGGCAGTTCGAAGGGCCGACCCTGCCGCAGCGGCTGACCCGCACGCCGCCCCTCACCGGCGGCCGCGCCCCGCGCCCTGGCGAGCATGACGGGCAGCCCCTGCCCGAACGCCCCCGCCGCAAGCCGGCCCGCCCCGCCGGGCTGCCGCTCGCAGGGCTCCGGGTCGTCGATCTCTCCATGGGCTGGGCCGGGCCGCTCTGCACCCGCCAGCTCGCCGATCTCGGCGCTGAGGTGGTGAAGGTGGAGGCCTGCCAGTACCCGGACTGGTGGCGCGGGGTCGATCCCCGCCCGGCCTTCTTCGCGGAGCGGCAATACGAGCGGGACCTGCGCTTCGGCGTGCTGAACCGCAACAAGGCGGGCATCACCCTCGACCTCACCACGCCGGAGGGCGCCGCCCTGCTGAAGCGCCTGGTGCGGGAGGCCGATGCGGTGGTCGAGAACTATGCGCGCGAGGTGCTGCCGAAGCTCGGCCTCGACTACCCGGCGCTGGTGCGGGAGCGGCCGGACCTCGTCATGGTCTCCATGCCGGCCTTCGGCGGCAGCGGCCCCTGGCGCGACGCGCGGGCCTATGGCTCGACGCTCGAGCACGCTTCCGGCCTGCCCAGCGTCTCGGGCAATGCCGATTGGCCACCGACGACCAACCAGCTCGCCTATGGCGACCCGATCGGCGGGCTCAATGCGGCCGCCGCCGTGCTCACCGCCCTGCTGCACCGGCGCGAGACCGGGGAGGGGCAGCATATCGATCTCGCCCAGGTGGAGTGCATGTTCCCGCTGGTCGCACCCTGGATCCTGGCGCAATCGGCCAATGGCTCGGCCGGCCCGCGCCTCGGCAACCGCCACCCGCGCATGGTGCCGCATGGCTGCTTCCCCTGCAGTGGCGAAGGCTGGATCGCCCTCGCCGTCACCGAGGATGCCGCCTGGCCGCGCCTCTGCGCCGTGATCGGCCGCGAGGACCTCGCCGCCGACCCGGCCCTGGCGAAGGCCAGGGGCCGCCGCGCGCGGGAGGCGGAGATCGAGGCCGCCATCGCCGCCTGGACGACGGAGCGCGAGGCGGATGCCGCGATGGCGGCGCTGCAATCGGCTGGCATTGCCGCGGGTGCGCTGCGCTGGCCGACCGGGCTGGTGCGCGACCCGCATCTCAGGGCACGCGGCTTCTGGCAGCCGGTGGAGCGCCCCTGGCTTGGCCATCATGACCAGCCCTCCGCCCCCTTCCGCGATGCGGGCGGCGGTCCCTATGCTATCCGCCGCCCCGCCCCGACCCTTGGCGAGGACAATGACGCGGTGCTGGGCGGGCTGCTCGGCCTCCCGCCCGCCGAGCGAGCAGCGCTCGCCGCTGCCGGCATCATCGGCACGGAGGCGATCCCCGTCGCCCAACGAAAATCACGCGCCGCCGGTCAGTAACGGGGGCCACCGAGGACCACAGGGAGGAACAACCGCCATGCCACCCCATCCCGGACGCCGCGCCGTCACCGCCGGGCTCCTGGCGCTGCCCGGCCTCGCCCGCGCCCAGGCGGAGGCCTGGCCCAACCGGCCGATCCGGCTGATCTATCCCTTCGCCCCGGGCGCCGGAGACCTGGTGCCGCGGCTGATCGGGGAGCAGCTGCAGCCCATGCTCGGCCAGAGCCTGGTGATCGAGCACCGGCCCGGCGCCAATACCATGATCGGCGCGGAGGCCGCGGCACGCTCTCCGAAGGATGGCTATACCCTCGGCTGGGTCGCCACGAGCACGCTGGTGATGAACCCGAACCTCTATCCCAACATCACCTACGGCCTTGGGGATTTCGCCCCGCTCTGCCTCGCCTACCGGGCGCCCGTCTCCTTCGCCGTCTCGGCGACGCTGCCGATCCGGACGGTGGCGGAGGCGCTCGAGCATATCCGGCGCAACCCGGGCATCGGCTTCGGCAGCGTCGGCAATGGCAGCTCGCCGCATGTGACGATGGAGATGATGATGGGGCTGACCGGCGTCCGGCTGGAAAGCGTCGCCTATCGCGGCGAGCAGGCCATCATCACGGACCTGATGACCGGCCGCATCCCCTTCTATGCCGGCTCCACCAATTCCCTGCTGCCGCATCTGGAGGGCGGCAAATTCCGCATCCTCGCCATCTCCTCGCCGCGGCGCCTGCCGGTGCTGCCGGATGTGCCGACCTTCCGCGAGGCGGTGCATCCCGATCTCGAGCTGCGCTACTGGCATGGCGTGGTCGCCCCGGCCGGCGTGCCGGCACCGATCCTCACTCGGCTCGCCAACAGCTTCGCCGAGATCCTGCGGATGGATGCGGTACGCGAGCGGCTGCCGCCCGACATGGAGGTCGAGCCGGTCATCCTCGAGGACTTCGCCACGCTGATCCGCGAGGAGCAGGCCCGCTACGGCCGCATCATCCGGGAGAGGAACATCACCGTGCTCTGAGTGCCGCCCCCTACACCGGCACCAGCCGGGTCAGCCGGTTCGGGTTCTGCTCGCTCTGGTAGATCACGCCGCTGGCCGGCTCCCACCACATGCCATGCGCGCCGTTCAGCACCGGGCGGCAGCGGCCGATCAGCTTGCCCTCGGCGTTGAACTGGCTCAGCCGGGGGATCTGGTCCGTCACGTAGAAGCTGCCCTCGGGGCCGCCATGGACGTCCATCGGCTTGTGCAGGTCGCGGATGTCGAACAGGTGGGTGCCTTCCGGGGTGAAGGCCTGGACGCGGTTGTTCTCCCGGTCCGCCACCAGCACGCGGCCATCCCCGAGGACCCAGACCGAGTGCGGCGTGCTGAACTCGCCCGCCCGCTGGCCCGGCCGGCCCCAGGCGCCGAGCCATGTGCCATCCGCGGCGAAGCGGTGGACCAGCGAATTCCCATAACCATCCGCCACATACATGCTGCCATCGGGCGCGAAGGCGATGTCGCAGGGCGCGTTGAAGGGCATCCCCGGCTGGTGACGCTTGCCGAGCGCCCCCAGGCGATGACCGGCCGCCGAGAAGATGATGACCTCATGCGCATCGCGGTCGACGACGAAGACGCGGCCATCGGGATGCACGGTGGCCATATGCCCGTCGGCCACCTCGCCCGCGCCCCAGGCCGCAATCCGCTCGCCCGCCGGCGAGAGCACGACAATCGCCGGCCCGCCCTGCTCCACATAGGGGTCCGTGCGGTACTGCACGAGGACGTTGCCGGCCGCGTCGCAGGCGACGTCGCTGATGCGGCCCGGCCCCTCGGGCAGGTCGCCCCAGGGGCGCTCGACGCGGTACTGCCTGTCGCCGAGGGCGACGACCAATGGCGTCATTCGTTCAACCCTTTGCCGGGATAGGGATGCGTCGCCACCCAGTGCCGGGCGATATCGACCCGCCGGGTGATCCAGACATCCTGCTTCTGCATCATATGGTCCAGCACCCGCTGCAGCCCGACGGCGCGGGCCGGATGACCTATGAGCCGCTGGTGCAGCCCGACCGACATCATCTTCGGCCGCCCGGCCTGCCCCTCGGCATAAAGCATGTCGAAGGCGTCGCGGATGTAGGAGAACCACTGGTCGCTGGTGCCCATCCAGCCGGCATATTTCCCATCATTGTTGGTGATGGAATAGGGCACGACGAGCTGCGGCTTGCCCTCGACCGTCAGCCAGAAGGGCAGCTCCTCGCCGTAGTAGTCGCTGTCGTAGAGGAAGCCGCCATGCTCGACGACGAGGCGGCGGGTGTTCACGCTCGGTCCGTAGCGGCAGTACCAGCCGGCGGGCTTCTCGCCGATGGTGTTCTCGAGGCTGGCGACGGCGCGGGCGATGTGATCGCGCTCCTCCGCCTCCGACAGCTCGAAATGCTTCACCCAGCGCCAGCCATGGCTGCACACGTCGTAGCCGGCGGCGCGGATGGCGGCGCAGGCCTCCGGGTTCTGCTCCAGGGCAAGGGCGCAGCCGAAGATGGTCAGCGGCAGGCCGCGTTCCTGAAACAGCCGCGTCAGCCGCCAGAAGCCGACGCGGCTGCCGTACTCGAACATCCCCTCGGCGGCCAGGTCGCGGCCCTTGGTAACCTGACGGGCGCCGTTGGCTTCGGTGAGGCCGGTCTCGGTATAGCCGTCGCCAAGCGCGATCGAGGGCTCCGAGCCTTCCTCGTAGTTGATGACGAAATTGACGGCGAGCTTCGCGCCGCCCGGCCATTGCGGGTCGGGCGGGTTGGCGCCGTAGCCGATGAAGTCGCGCCGCACCTCATAGGGCATCAGGGCAGCTCCACGGTGAATTCCGGGACCTCGACGAATTCCTCGTCGCCCTTCGTGCCGTCCCGCCACATGGTGATGACGAAGCGGGCGGGCGCATCGATGATGGTGAAGGGGTGGTGCCACACATTGGCACCGAAGGTGACGCCCTGCATCGGTCCGGCGAGGAAGGCCCGCGCCCGCGCCATGTCCGGCCCGCCATCCCTGGCATGCGGCGCGACGATCACCAGCCAGCGCCCGGCCTGCTGCGGGATGAAGCTCTGCGAGGAGAATTCGTGCCGCTCCATGGTGGTGGAGCGCAGCGGCATGGCGGCCGCCTTGTCCTTCACCGTCAGCGAGATGCTGGGGCGGGCCTGGGGGCGGAGATTGGCCAGCGCATCCTCGAAATAGGTGCGGCCCGGCACGCTCGGGCATTCGATGACCTCGCCGAAGGCCAGGAAGGCGGCGGAGGTCAGTGGTTCGGCCCTTAAAATCATCCCATCAACCCTCCTCTGCGGCGCGGCAGCATGTCCGCCCGGGCCTGTCAGCGGAAGGGGGGCGGGACGGAAAAGTGCAGGGCCGGAACGGTGGGTTTGCCGGGGGGCGGCCGCATGCCATGCTTGGCCGATGCCACGTGACGCCCCAGCCGCACCCTCCCGCCACCAGCGGGCCGATGGCGCCTTCGAACTGGGCTTCGGCACCTCCCCCCGCGGCACCGTCCTGCGAACCCTCTTCCAGCAGGCGCCCCTCCGGCTGCTCTTCCCAGACCCGGAGCCGGGCGAGCCGCCGACCGCGGCACTGCTGAACTGCGCCGGCGGCCTCGCAGGCGGCGACGCGCTGCGCCAGGCGGTGCGGCTGGAGCCGGGGGCGCGGGCCACGCTCTGCACCGCGGCGGCGGAGAAGGTCTATCGCAGCCTCGGCCCGGCGACGCGGATCGAGACCCGGCTCTCGCTCGGCGCGGGCGCGGTGCTGGAATGGCTGCCGCAGGAAACCATCCTCTTCGACGGCGCCCGCATGACGCGGCGCATGCGGGCGGAGCTGGCCGAGGGCGCGCGGCTGCTGGCCGCCGAGATGCTGGTCTTCGGTCGAGCCGCCGCGGGCGAGCGGATGCGGCGCGGCGCGGTCCTGGATTCCTGGCGCCTCGCCGGACCGGACGGGCTGCTCTGGGCCGATGCCCTGTCGCTTGACGCACCGGCCGAGCAGCTTGCCGCCCCCTTCGGCTTCGGCGGCGCCGAGGCCATGGCCACGCTGCTGCTCGCCGCCCCCGAGGCGGAGGCGATGCGGGACCTGCTGCGCACCCTGCCCGAGCAGGCACCCGGGGCAGCGACCCTGCCCCGGCCCGGGCTGCTGCTCGCCCGCTGGCTCGGCGGAGCGAGCGCGGTGCGCCGCGCCACGAGGGCAGCCATCGCCGCCATCCGGGGGGCGGCACTCGGCCTGCCGCCGCGCCTGCCGCGCCTGTGGACGACATGAGGGAGGCCGGGCCATGATCGCCCCGACCCGTATGAGGCCCGCATGCACCTGACGCCGCGCGAGAAGGACAAGCTGCTGATCGCCATGGCCGCCCAGGTGGCGCGGCGAAGGCTGGAGCGCGGCGTGAAGCTCAACCACCCGGAGGCGGTGGCCCTCATCACCGATTACGTGGTGGAGGGCGCGCGGGACGGCCGCAGCGTCGCCGAGCTGATGCGCGACGGCGCCACGGTGCTGACGCGGGACCAGGTGATGGAGGGGATCGCCGAGATGGTCCATGAGATCCAGGTGGAGGCGACCTTCCCCGACGGCACCAAGCTCGTCACCGTGCACGAGCCCATTCGATGACATCCGGTCGCGCAGGACCGCAGCAAGGCGAGGACCGGAGCGTGAATCGGATGTACAGGCCATGATCCCGGGTGAGCTCTTCCCGGCCACGGGCGAGATCGAGCTGAACGCCGGTGCCGACAGCATCGAGATCGAGGTCGGCAATGCCGGTGACCGGCCGATCCAGGTCGGCAGCCACTATCACTTCGCCGAAACCAACCCGGCCCTGACCTTCGACCGCGCCCAGGCGCGCGGCCGGCGGCTCGATATCCCGGCCGGGACGGCGGTGCGGTTCGAACCGGGGCAAAGCCGCAGCGTCCGGCTGATCCCCTTCGGCGGCCGGCGCCTGGTGCATGGGTTCCGCGGCGAGACGGAAGGACAGGTCTGATGCCCGCACGCCTCTCGCGCAGCGCCTATGCCGGCATGTATGGCCCGACCACCGGCGACCGGCTGCGGCTGGCCGATACCGACCTCATCCTCGAGGTGGAGCAGGACTTCACCACCTATGGCGAGGAGGTGAAATTCGGCGGCGGCAAGGTCATCCGCGACGGCATGGGCCAAAGCCAGGTGACGCGCGCCGCGGGGGCGATGGATACCGTCATCACCAATGCCCTCATCCTGGATCACTGGGGCATCGTGAAGGCGGATCTGGGCCTCAAGGACGGGCGCATCGCCGCCATCGGCAAGGCAGGCAACCCGGACACGCAAGCCGGCGTCACCATCATCATCGGGCCGGGGACGGAGATCATCGCCGGCGAGGGGCGCATCCTCACCGCCGGCGGGCTCGACGTCCACATCCACTTCATCTGCCCGCAGCAGATCGAGGAGGCCCTGGCCTCCGGCATCACCACCATGTTCGGCGGCGGCACCGGGCCGGCGCATGGGACGCTGGCGACCACCGCGACGCCGGGGCCCTGGCACATGGCGCGGATGCTGCAGGCGGCGGAGAGCTTCCCCGTCAACCTTGGCTTCCTCGGCAAGGGCAATGCCGCCCTGCCGGCGGGGCTGGAGGAGCAGGTGCGCGGCGGCGCCTGCGGCCTCAAGCTGCATGAGGACTGGGGCACGACGCCGAAGGCGATCGACACCTGCCTTGCCATCGCCGATGCCTTCGACATCCAGGTGGCGATCCATACCGACACGCTGAACGAGAGCGGCTTCGTCGAGAGCACCATCCGCGCCATCCAGGGCCGCACCATCCAGGCCTTCCATACCGAGGGCGCGGGCGGCGGGCATGCGCCGGACATCCTGCGCGTCGTCGGCGAGCCGAATTTCCTGCCGAGCTCCACCAACCCGACGATGCCCTACACGGTCAACACGGTGGACGAGCATCTCGACATGCTCATGGTCTGCCACCACCTCGACCCGCGCATCCCGGAGGATGTGGCCTTCGCCGAGAGCCGCATCCGCCGCGAGACCATCGCCGCCGAGGACATCCTGCACGATCTCGGCGCCATCTCCATGATGTCCTCCGACAGCCAGGCGATGGGCCGGGTCGGCGAGGTCATCATCCGCACCTGGCAGACCGCGCACAAGATGAAGCAGCAGCGCGGCCGCCTGCCGGGCGAGACGGGCGAGAACGACAACCTCCGCATCCGCCGCTACATCGCCAAATACACCATCAACCCGGCCATCGCGCAGGGCATCAGCGCGCATGTCGGCAGCGTGGAGGTGGGCAAGCTGGCGGACCTGGTGCTCTGGTCGCCGGCCTTCTTCGGGGTGAAGCCGGACATGGTGCTGAAATGCGGCTCCATCGCCATGGCGCCGATGGGCGACCCCAACGCCTCCATCCCGACGCCGCAGCCGGTGCATTACCGGCCGATGTTCGCGGGCTTCGGCAAGGCGATGGTGAACAGCGCCGTCACCTTCACCTCCGCCGCGGCGCTGGAGGATGGCATCGGCGCCCGCCTCGGGCTGCAGCGGGAGCTGCTGGCGGTGCAGAACACCCGGGGCGGCATCGGCAAGCGCGACATGGTGCTGAACGACACCCTGCCGAGGATCGAGGTCGATCCCGAGACCTACGAGGTCCGGGCGGATGGCGAGTTGCTGGTCTGCGAGCCGGCGAAGGTATTGCCCATGGCCCAACGGTACTTCCTGTTCTGATGAGCGACGTACTCCCCCGCGCCACCCAGGTCCTGCCTGCCGGCGGCTGGATCGAGCGCACCGCGCGCCACGTCGTGACGCTCGACTTCGACGACCGCTTCCGCCGCCGCAAGCGTTATGTCGCCGAGGACGGCTTCGCCTTCCTGCTCGACCTCGAGGAGGCCGTGGCGCTGCGTCAGGGCGACGGGCTGCTGCTGGAGGAAGGCGGCGTCATCCTCGTTCGCGCCGCGCCGGAGCCGCTGGTGGAGGTGCGGGCCGAAAGCCTGGGCCGGCTGATGCGCCTCGCCTGGCATCTCGGCAACCGCCACCTGCCGACGGAAATCCAGCCCGACCGGCTGCTGATCCGCGACGACCACGTGATCGTCGCCATGCTGCAGGGCCTCGGCGCCGAATTGCGGAAGGTGGAGGAGCCCTTCAACCCGGAAGGCGGCGCCTATGGCGAGCACAACCGGCAGCCGGGGCATCACCACCATCACCATGACGGCCATGACCATCATCACTGAGGGCGCGGCGCTCTACCGGCTGCTGGCCTGGCTCTCGCCGGCCTATCCGGTCGGCGCCTATACCTACAGCCATGGTCTGGAGACGGCGGTGGAGGATGGGCGGGTGACGAACCGCGTCACCCTCACCGGCTACATCCAGACCGTGCTTCTGGCCGGCGCCGGGCGGGTGGATGGGGCGCTGCTCGCCGCCGCCTGGCGCGGCGCCGCCGCCGGGGACGATGCAGCGCTGGACGAGGTGGCGGAACTGGCCGCCGCCTGGCGCGGCTCGGCGGAGTTTGCCCTGGAGACGATGGCGCAGGGCACCGCCTTCACCAGCGTGACGCACTCCGCCTGGCCGGAGCCGCGCTTTGCCGCCCTCGCCGCCCGCCACCCGCGCCGCCTCGCGCATCCGGTGGCCTTCGGCGCCGCGGCGGGCTTCCATGGGCTGCCCCTGCGCCCGGCCCTCGCCGGATGGCTGGCCGGCTTCGCGGCCAACCTCGTCTCGGCCGGGGTGCGGCTGGTGCCGCTCGGCCAGACCGATGGGCAGATAGCCACTGCCTCCTTGCATCCCGTCGTGGAACAGGCGACGGATGCGGCCATGGCGGCCGAGCTGGATACGCTCGGCACGGCCGCGCCGCTGCTCGATCTCTTCTCCATGCGTCACGAGACGCAGTACACGAGGCTCTTCCGCTCATGAGCAATGGCCCCTTCCGCGTCGGCATTGGCGGCCCCGTCGGCTCCGGCAAGACGGCATTGACGGAACGCCTCTGCCGCCACCTGCGCGAGACGCACGACATCGCCGTTATCACCAACGACATCTACACCAAGGAGGACGCCGAATTCCTCACCCGCGCCGGGGCGCTGGACCCGACGCGCATCGCCGGCGTCGAGACCGGCGGCTGCCCGCATACCGCCATCCGCGAGGATGCCAGCATCAACCTCGCCGCGGTGCATGACATGGTGCAGCGCTTCCCTGGGCTCGAGGTGCTGTTCATCGAGAGCGGCGGCGATAACCTCGCGGCGACCTTCAGCCCGGAGCTCGCCGACCTGACGATCTATGTCATCGACGTCTCGGCCGGGGACAAGATCCCCCGCAAGGGCGGGCCCGGCATCACCCGCTCCGACATGCTGGTGATCAACAAGATCGATCTGGCACCGCTGGTCGGGGCCGATCTCTCGGTGATGGACCGCGACGCACGGCGGATGCGCGGTGCGCGGCCCTTCATCTTCACCAACCTCAAGGAGGATCTCGGCGTGGCCGAGATCGCCGACTTCATCCTCACCCAGGGCGGGATCGCCCCGCGAAAGGCTGCCTGATGAACCCGATCATTCTTCTCGCCTCGGTCCTTCTCCTGCCGGCTCCGGCCTTCGCCCATGTCGGTGACGGGCTGCATCACGGGCTCATGGCCGGCGTCCTGCATCCCTTCTCCGGGGCGGACCACCTGCTGGCCATGGTGATGGTCGGTCTCTGGGCCGGGCTGCAGGGCGGCCGCGCGAGGCTGGCGCTGCCGGCCGGCTTCCTGGCCGGCATGGCGGGCGGCGCGCTGCTCGGCTTTGCCGGCCTGGCGCTGCCGGGGGTGGAGACGGGCATCATCGCCTCCGTCATCGTGCTCGGCGCCCTGGCGGCGCTGGCCCTGCAGCCGCCGCTCGCCATCGGCGTGGCGCTGGCCGCCGGCTTCGGCCTGCTGCATGGCCATGCTCATGGGACCGAGATGGCGGCCGGCGCGGCCTTCTTCGGCATGCTGGCCGGCACGGCGGCGCTGCATGCGGCGGGCCTCGCCCTCGCCAGCCCGGTGGCACCCTGGGCGCGCCGGGCGGCGCAGGCCGTGGGCGGCGCCGCCGCGCTGGGCGGCGTGATCCTGGCGCTGGTCTGAACCGTCAGGCGGGCGCCGCGTCCCGCTTGCGCAGCAGGAAGCGCATCGTGCCATCCAGCACCAGCTCACGGCGCTGGTTGTGCACGGTGCTCGTGAGGCCGACGACGCCGGTGGTCCGCCCCGGCGTGACTTCGCTGACTTCCAGGGCCGGGTACAGCGTATCGCCGGCGAAGACCGGCTTGTGGAAGCGGCTGGACTGCTCGAGGAAGCCGATGAGGGACTCCTCGACCAGATAGGGGAACAAGCCGGCACCGGGCGCGGTCTGGATCAGCGTCTGCAGGCCATGCGCCAGCATATGCGGCATGCCACGGGCGCGGCAGTACTCCACATCGTAATGCACCGGGTGGTTGTCCCCGCTCGCCGCCTGGAAGGCGAGGAAGATCGCCTCCGTCATCGTCCGGCTTGGCAGGATGAAGCGCTCGCCGGGCATGAAGTCCTCGAGGTAGCGCTGCTCCGGCACCATGCGGTGCCGGGCGGGGTCGAATTCGGTCATCCCTGGCGTCTCCTCCTTTGATTGGTCAGCGCAACAGCGGGGCATCCGGGTCGTCATCCGCCGGCGGCGCATCGGCCTCCTGCAGCGCGCGGCGCAGGTTGCGCTTGATGGTCGTCAGCACATGGTCGGCCGTCGCCAGATCCTCCGCCGACAGCCCGGCCAGCACCACCGCATCCAGGGCGCGGCCGATCGTCATCATCCGCTCCAGCAGCGCCTGCCCCTTGGCCGTCATCGAGACGCGGCGGATGCGGCGGTCGAGCGCATCGTCGCGCCGCGTCACCAGGCCGAGCGCCTCCAGCCGGTCCAGCATGCTGCCCGTCGCCACCTTGCCAAGGCCGAGCAGGCGGGCGAGCTCGGTCTGCGTCATCCCGTCATCGCCGCCGCGCGACAGCTGCGCCAGCACCCACCACTGGGCCCGCGTCACGCCATGCGGGCGCATCTGCTGGTCGAACAGGATCTGCCGCAGGCGCGAGACATCATGGACCAGGAAGTTGATGCGGAATTCGCTGCGCGCGCCCCGGGCGCGCCGCGCGGCGGCAGGCGGCATCAGCGCCCCGCGCCGGGTGCGAAATGCATGCTTGTCCTCCCCCGCGAAGGCGTGCAATCTGGTTCGCATACTTATCATACGCAAGCGAATAATAACCCGCGCGCAAGCGGCTCATCAGGGGAGGAAGGCCGCATGTTCAATCGGCCACGCACGGTCTTCACGGCCGGGCACGAGCAGTTCCGCCATTCCGTCCGGCGCTTCATCGAGACGGCGCTGGTGCCGCAGAACGAGGCCTGGGAAGAGGCCGGCATCGTCCCGCGCGAGGCCTGGCGGGCCGCCGGCGAGGCCGGGCTGCTCTGCTGCGACGTGGCGGAGGAGTATGGCGGCCCGGGCGGCGATTACGGCCACTGCGCCGTGGTGACGGAGGAGCTGGCGCGGGCCAACCTCTCCGGCCCCGGCTTCTCCGTGCATTCCGACATGGTCGCCACCTACATCGCCAAATTCGGCGACGAGGAGCAGAAGCGGCGCTGGCTGCCGGGCATGGTGGATGGCAGCCTGATCGCCGCCATCGCCATGACCGAGCCCGATGCGGGCAGCGACCTCAAGGGCATGCGGACCCGTGCCGAGCGCGACGGCAACGGCTATGTGCTCAGCGGGCAGAAGACCTACATCTCCAACGGCCAGAATGCCGATGTCGTCGTCGTCGCCGCCAAGACGGACCCTTCGGCGGGCGCGCGCGGCATCAGCCTCCTCGTCGTCGAGGCCGACAGCCCGGGCTTCCGCCGCGGGCGGAACCTGAAGAAGCTCGGCATGCATGCCCAGGACACCTCGGAGCTGTTCTTCGACGAGGTGCGCGTGCCCGCCGGCCACCGCCTCGGCGCCGAGGGTGAGGGCTTCCGCATGCTGATGACCAACCTGGCGCGGGAGCGGCTGGTGCAGGCCGTCCGCAGCGCAGTCACCTGCGAGACGGTCATCGGCTGGACCGTCGAGCATACGCGGAGCCGCAAGGCCTTCGGCGGCACCATCGCCGATTTCCAGAATACCCGCTTCGTGCTGGCGGAGCTGGCGGCGAAGACCGCCGCGGCACGGGCGATGACCGACAGCTTCATCGCCCTCCAGATGGAGAAGGCGCTCGATCCGGTCGAGGCCGGCATGGCCAAGCTGTTCTGCACCGACCTGCAATGGGAGGTGGTGGACCGCTGCCTCCAGCTCTTCGGCGGTGCCGGCTACATGGCGGAGATGCCGATCGCCCGCGCCTGGGCGGATACGCGCGTCACCCGCATCGCCGGCGGGGCGACGGAAGTGATGAAAGAGATCATCGGCCGGCGCCTCTTCGCCGATGCCGCGGCCTGAAGGAGGGCAGGGATGAGCGAGCGCACATTGCGCGGCAAGGTCGCCATCGCCGGGATCGGCGAGACGACCTACTACAAGCATGGCAAGTCGCCCGATGCGGAATTCAAGCTGGCGCTGGAGGCGATCCTCAACGCCTGCCGTGATGCCGGGGTCGATCCGCGCGAGGTGGATGGCTTCGCCTCCTATGGCGGGGACCGTTCGGACGGCCCGCGCCTGGCGGCGGCGCTCGGCATCCATGAGCTGCGCTTCTCCAACATGCATTGGGGCGGTGGCGGCGGCGGCGTGGCGGCGGCGGTCGCCAATGCGGGCGCCGCGGTGCATTCGGGCATGGCGAATTGCGTCATCGCCTTCCGCTCCCTCGCCCAGGGGCAGTTCGCCCGCTATGGGCGCGGCAACCAGGCGGCGGCAATCGGCGGCGACGATGCCTTCCTTGCCCCTTATGGGTTGATGTCCCCGGCGCAGCGCTTCGCCATGAAGATCACCCGCTTCATGACACAGCACGGCATCCGCCACGAGGTGCTGCGCGCCATCGCGCTGACCTCCTACCACCACGCCCAGACCAACCCGCGCGCGGTGATGAACGGCCGCCCGCTGGATGTGGCGAAATACGAGGACAGCCGCTGGATTATCGAGCCCTTCCACCGGCTCTTCGACTGCTGCATGGAGAATGACGGCGCCGCCGCCGTGCTGGTCGTCCCGGCCGAGCGTGCCCGCGACATGCCGCACAAGCCGACCTACCTGCTCGGTGCGGCGCAGGGCGGGCACCACCGCAGCGCGGCGCCGGTCCACAATGCGCCGGACTACGCCTCGGCGCATTTCCCGACCGTGGCGAAAAATCTCTGGTCCATGGCGAAGCTCGGGCCGAAGGATGTCGACGTCCTGCAGGCCTATGAGAATTTCACCGGCGGCGTGCTGCTCGGCATGATCGAGCACGGCATGGTCTCGGCCGAGGAGGCCAACGAGTTCATGGTGCCGGAGAATCTGCGCTTCGATACGGGCCGGCTGCCGCTCAACACCAGCGGCGGCAACCTTGCCGAATGCTACATGCATGGGCTCGAGATGGTGAACGAGGCGGTGCGCCAGCTCCGTGGCACCGCCAGCAACCAGGTGCGGGACCCGAAGGTCTCCCTCGTCATCGGCGGGCCCATGGTGACGCCAGTCAGCAGCCTGATCCTCGGGACGGAGGAAACCCTGTGAGCACGCATTACCTGCCGGAAGGCCTGCCCGCCCCCGCCCAGGAGCCGATCGCCCAGCCCTATTGGGAGGGCACGCGCGCCGGCAAGCTGGTCATCCAGAAATGCGCCGGCTGCGGCAAGCACCAATGGGGCCCGGAATGGGTCTGCCATCGCTGCCATTCCTTCGATCTCGGCTGGGCGGAGGTGGCGCCGCGCGGCCGCATCTACAGCTGGCAGCGGCCGCACCATCCGGTGCATCCGGCGCTGAACGGCCACGGCCCCTACCTTATCGTGCTGGTCGAACTGCCCGGCGCCGATGGCGTGCGCATGGTCGGCAACCTGCTGGGCGATCCGCTGCAGGAGGTCGCGATCGGCGCGGAGGTGGAGGCGGTGTTCGAACCGCATGACGCGGCCACGCCGCCCTACACGCTGGTGCAGTGGCGCCTGGTCGAATAGCCGCCACCCGCAGAGCGGCGCGAAGCCGCCAAGGGAAGGTGCCAGGGGAAGGGGAGGATACAGCCATGAACACACGGTTGCGCCCGATGCTCGGGATCGACTTTCCGTTGCTCGCCTTCAGCCATTGCCGCGACGTGGTCGCCGCGGTCAGCCGGGCCGGCGGCTTCGGCGTCTTCGGCGCCGCCGGCTACACGCCGGAGGAGCTGGAGGCGGAGCTGCGCTGGATCGACGCGCATGTGGAAGGAAAACCCTATGGCGTGGACCTGCTGATCCCGGAGAACCTCACCATCCGCACCGGGGCCGGCGCCAGCAGCGCCGACCTCCTGGCGCAGATCCCGCCGCAGCACCGCGATTTCGTGCGCGGCCTGCTGCAGCACCATGGCGTCGATCCCGACCGCCCGCTCGGCGACCGGCGGCGGGACGATCCGGACCGGCCGCCGCCCTACCAGCGCGAGACCGGCGAGCGGCTGATGGATGTCGCCTTCCGCCACCCGATCCGGCTCATCGCCAATGCCCTCGGCGTGCCCCCCGCCTCGATGCTGGAGCGGGCCAAGGCAGGGGGCATCCCCTGCGCCGCGCTGGTCGGCGCGCGGGAGCATGCGCTGCGCCAGGTGCAGGCCGGCGTCGACATCATCGTCGCCCAGGGTGGCGAGGCCGGCGGGCATTGCGGCGAGGTCTCGACCATGGTGCTGGTGCCCGAGGTGGTCCGCGTCGCCGGCGACACGCCGGTGCTGGCCGCGGGCGGCATCATGACCGGCCGGCAGATGGCTGGCTGCATGGCCATGGGCGCGGCCGGCGTCTGGACCGGCTCCGTCTGGCTCGCCACGGCGGAGGCCGAGACCTCGCCGGTCTTCCGCGAGAAGATGGTGGCGGCCCGGTCGCGCGACACCGTCCGCTCGCGCGGCCGTACCGGCAAGCCGGCACGGCAGCTGAAATCCGCCTGGACCGAGGCCTGGGAAGGCCCGGACAGCCCCGGCACGCTGCCGATGCCCCTTCAGGGCCTGATCAGCGAGCCGGCCATGGCCCGGGTCAACCGCGCGGCGGAGGGCGGCAACGAGGCAGCACGGGCCCTGGTCAGCTACTTCGTCGGCCAGGGCGTCGGGCTGGTGGAGAGCGTCCAGTCCTGCCGCGGCGTGGTGGACTCGTTCATGCAGGAATTCGCCGAGGCGCTGGAGGACATGCAGGCCCTCGCCGCCGGCTGACCGGCGGCACGCTTCGACTTGGGGGCCGGGACCGGCTAGACTGCGCCGATGCCCGATGTCGGCGTCCTCCAGGACCAGCAGCATGCCCCCGTCCCGCCCCGGCGGAAGCGCTGGGTCTCGCCCCTGCTGCGGCGGATCCTGCTGCTGAACGTGCTGCCGCCGGCACTGCTGGCGGCCGCCATGCTCTATCTCGACCAGTACCAGAACGGGTTGCTCGCCGCCGAGGTGGAGGCGCTGCGCACCCAGGCCCGCATCTATGCCGGCGCCATCGCCGAGGCCGGCACCCGCATGCAGGACGACCGCGCCGTGCTGGTGCCGGAAGCCGTCCGCCCCCTGCTGCGCCGCCTGGTGGACCCCTCGCCCAACACCCAGGCCCGGCTGTTCGACAATACCGGCCTCGTCATCGCCGACAGCCGGGTGCGCGAGGGCTCCGGCGGCGCCGTGGTGACGGAGCCGCTGCCGCCGCCGGAGCCGCGCGGCGCCTTCTCCATCACCATCGCCGGCCTCTATGACCGGCTGCTGCGCCTGCTGCCGCGCGGCGGCCAGTCGGATGTCGAGGTCGATATCGCCCCCGACGCCCCCTCCTTCGACTGGCAGCCCAATCTCGGCCCCGACCGGCGGGAGGAGCTGCGCCTCGCTCTCGAGGGCGGCGTCACCCCCTATATCCGCCGCACCGCCGATGGCCGCCTGCTGGTCTCGGTGGCGGAGCCGGCGCGGCGCGGCAACCAGTCCGTCGGCATCGTCCTGCTGACGCGGGAGGCACGGGAGGTGGACCAGCGCCTGTTCGAGATCCGCGCCAGCGTGCTCGGCATCTTCGTCATCTCGCTGATCCTGACGGTGCTGCTCTCGCTCTACCTGGCGCAGACGCTGGCCAACCCGATTATGCAGCTGGCCGGCGCCGCCGCCGCCATGCGCCAGGGCGAGGGCCGGGGCGGCAGCGTCCCCCCCGCCGTGCTGGCGCGGGAGGACGAGATCGGCATCCTGGCGCGCGACCTGCAATCCGCCGCCCGCGCCCTCTGGGCCCGTATCGACACCAATGAGCGTTTCGCCGCCGATGTGGCGCATGAGTTGCGCAACCCGCTCACCAGCGTCCGCAGCGCGATCGAAACGCTCCGCCGCATCGAGAACCCGGACCAGCAGCGCCGCCTGCTCGCCATCATCGCCGAGGATGCGGTGCGGATGGACCGGCTCATCGCCGACATCTCCGACAGCTCCCGCGTCGATGCCGAATTGTCGCGAACCGTCGCGGTTCCTGTCGATATCTCCCCCATCCTCTCGACCCTCGCCGAGTTGCACAACGCGACGCGGAAGGAGGAGGAGCCGGAGGTGGTTCTGGAAGCCCCGGCCGGCCCGCTTGTGGTGCGCGGCGTCGAGGGGCGGCTGGTGCAGGTGATGCGCAACCTGCTCGGCAACGCGCTCTCCTTCAGCCCGAAGCATGGCCGCGTCTGGGTCCGTGCCCGGCCGACCGGTGCCATGGTCGAGGTGGTGGTCGAGGACGAAGGGCCCGGCATTCCCGAGGCCAAGCTCGAGGGCATCTTCGAGCGCTTCTATTCCGAACGCCCGAGCGGCGAGCATTTCGGCAAGCATTCCGGCCTCGGCCTCTCGATCAGCCGGCAGATCGTCGAGGGCCTGCGCGGCCGGATCGCCGCCGAGAACCGGCGCGACGCGGAGGGCAAGGTCACCGGCGCCCGCTTCATCATCCGCCTGCCCGTCGCGTAACGCAGGGCAATATCGGGCGGCGGGACTTCCGGGCCGAAGCGGGCTATCCTCCGGGCCATGGGCCATATCGTCATCACCGAATACATGGAGGAAGCGGCCATCGCGCGGCTGAGCGCGGCCCATCCGACGCTCTACGACCCCGCGCTCGGCACCGCGCCGGAGCGGCTGCGCCTGGTCCTGGCCGAGGCGCGGGCGCTGATCGTCCGCAACCGCACCCGGGTGGATGACGCGCTGCTGGCCGCCGCGCCGCGGCTGCGGGTGCTCGGCCGGCTCGGCGTCGGCCTCTACAACATCGACCTCGACGCCTGCCGCAACCGTGGCCTGGAAGTGATCCCGGCCGCCGGCGCCAATGCGGATTCGGTCGCCGAATACACCATCCTCTCGGTCGGCATGCTGCTGCGCGGCGCCTTCCAGGAGACCGCCGCCATCGCCGCCGGGGCCTGGCCGCGCGAGCGCCTCAGCACGGGGCGGGAGATGGCGGGCAAGACCCTTGGCATCCTCGGCTTCGGCGATATCGGCCGCCGCGTCGCCCGGCTGGCGCGGGCCTTCGGCATGCGCGTCGTCGCACATGACCCGATCCTGCCGATCGATCATTCCGGCTGGGCCGAGACCGGCACCGAATCCGTTACCCTGGAAGCCCTGGTGGCGGCGGCGGATGCCATCACCCTGCATGTCCCGATCGAGGAGGCGACGCGCGGCCTGGTCTCGGCGGGCCTGCTCGCCGCCATGAAGCCGGGCGCGGTGCTGGTCAACGCCTCCCGCGGCGGGGTGGTGGACGAGGCGGCGCTGGCCGCCGCCCTCCGCTCCGGCCGGCTCGGCGGCGCCGTGCTCGACGTCTTCGAGGAGGAGCCGCTGCCGCCCGGCAACCCGCTGGCCGGCGCGCCGAACCTCATCCTCACCCCGCATATCGCCGGCGCGACGCGGGAGAGCAACCTCCGGGTCTCCTCCCTCATCGCCGCCCGGGTGCTGGTCGCCCTGGCGATGGACTAGCCCATGCCCCGTCTCACCCTCGCCGAGGCGGGCAACCGGCCCCGCCTCGGCCCGCTGCTGCTGGCGGCCGGCCCCGGTGCCATGGCCGACGCGGCCACCTATTTGCCACGGGTGGATACCCTGTCGCTGCCATGCCGGCCGAGGACGGCACCCGCCGGGCCGGCCTGGCCACCACCGCTGAAGCAGAGGGGATCGAGATGCCGGAAGCCCTGTTCAAGGCGATGACCACGCTTGCTGCCTGATCCCCCGCTCCAGCCTCCCATGCCGCGCCCGCCCGAGCCGCACCGCATCTGCGGCGCCGCCCCGGTGCGCGCCCTCTTCATCCGCCGGCCGGAGGCGGTGCTGCGCCTCTTCTACACCGAGGCGATGCGGCGCCTCGCGGGCCCACTCTGCGCCCATCTCGCCCGCAGCCGGCGGCCCTACCGGGAGGTCCTGCCGGAGGAGCTGGCCCGCATCGCCGGCACGCCGCATCATGGCGGCATCTGCGCCATCGCCCAGGTGCGCTATGCCGAGCGCCTGCCCGGCCCCGCCCTGCCGGCGGACATGCCGGAAGCGCCGCTGCTTCCGGTGCTGGATGGCATCGGCAACCCGCACAATCTCGGCGCCATCGCCCGCTCCGCCGCCTTCTTCGGTTGCCGCGCCCTGCTCCTCTCCGAGGACCAGCGCCAGGCCGATCTCTCCGACGCCGCCTTCCGCACCGCGGAAGGGGGGCTCGAGCTGCTGCGGGTGATGCGGGCCCAGGCGTTGCCGGCCCTGCTGGGCGCCATGCAGGACCGCTACCTGGTGGTCGCCGCCGTCGCCGCCGGCGGCCTCGCCCCGGCTGCCCTGCCGCGCGACCGGCCGATCGCGCTGGTGCTCGGCAATGAGGAACAGGGCCCCACCCAGCCGGTGCTCGAGGCCTGCACCGCGCGGGTCACGCTCACCGGTGGCGGCCTGGTCGAGAGCCTGAACGTCTCCGCCGCCGCGGCGGTGCTGTTCCACGCGCTGGGCGGCGCCCCGGTCCCCAGAGCAGCGCCGGCCCCGGCACCCACGACGCCCCGCGCCCGGCCGGCCACCACGCCCGGCCGGCTTCGCCTGCCCCGCCGCTGAGCATGGAGGCCAGCCTCGTCACCGCCGTGGAGGGCCCGGCCACCCGCCTCGCCTTCACCGGCGGGCTGGATGCCGCCGCCACCGCTCGGCTCTGGCCGGAGGCGACGCGGCAGGCGCAGGACGCAGGGGTGCTGACCCTCGACCTCACCGGCCTCACCGGGCTCGACACCGCGGGCGCCGTGCTGCTGCTGCGGCTGGAACGGCTGGCGCGCGAGACCCGCTGGCACGGCCCCCCACCCGGCCCGCTCCAGGCCGTGCTGGACCGCACCCGCCAGGCACTGGCCGCCCCACCGGCCGCGGCGGCGCCCAGCCTGCCCGCCCTCGCGCAACTCGGCCAGGCCACGGTCCGCCGCGGCCAGGACCTGCTCAGCCAGATCGGCTTCCTCGGCGAGGCGGTCGTCGCCGGCCTCGGCACGATCCGGCGGCCCTGGCGCCTCCGCCTGGCCGAGGTGCTGCGGCACCTGGACGAGGCGGGGTTGCGCGCCTTCGGCCTCACCCTGCTGCTCGGCGTGCTGATCGGCGTGATCCTGGCCTTCCAGTCCTCCATCCCGATGCGGCGCTTCGGGGCGCAGAGCTTCATCCCGAACCTCGTCGGCATCTCCCTGCTGCGGGAACTCGGGCCGCTGATGGCCGCCGTCATCCTCGCCGGCCGTACCGGCTCCGCCTTCGCCGCCGAGCTCGGCACCATGACGGTGAACGAGGAGATCGACGCGCTGCGCATCATGGGCATCGACCCGGTCGCCTGGCTGGTGCTGCCGCGGCTGCTGGCGGCCATCCTCGTCATGCCCATCCTGGCGCTGCTGATGGACCTCGCCGGCCTCATCGGCATGGGGCTGGTGATGGGCTCGCTCGGCTTTCCGCCGGTCGGCGTCGTCAACCAGCTCCGCTCCGCCATCGGCCTGAAGGACCTGATGGGCGGGCTGTTCAAGGCGGCGGTCTTCGGCCTCTCGATCGGGCTGGTCGGCTGCCGCGCCGGGCTCTCGGCCGGGCGCGGGCCGCGCGCGGTCGGCGACGCGGCCACCGCCGCGGTGGTCGGCGGCATCGTCTCGATCGTGGTGCTGGACGGCATCTTCTCCATCCTCTTCTTCCGGCTGGGCTGGTGATGGCGGAGGAGGCCGTCATCCGCGTGGAGAACCTCGCCGCCCGCTTCGACGGGCGGACGATCTTCGAGCATGTCTCCTTCGAGGTCCGCCGGGGCGAGGTCTTCGTCATCCTCGGCGGCTCCGGCTCCGGCAAGTCGACGCTGCTGAAGCACGTCATCGGCCTCTACCCGCCGGCTGAGGGCAGCATCCATATCCTCGGCGAGCCGATGGGGGGGCTGGACGGCGCCGCCCGCACCGCCCTGCTGCGGCGCATCGGCGTCATGTGGCAGTCCGGCGCGCTCTTCGGCTCGCTCACCCTCGCCGAGAATGTGGAAGTGCCGCTCGAGGAGCATACGGACCTGCCGGCCGAGGCGCGCAGCCTGGTCGCCCAGGCAAAGCTTGGCCTGGTCGGCCTCGCCGATGCCGCCGGCCGCCTGCCGGCCGAGATCTCCGGCGGCATGGCCAAGCGCGCCGGCATCGCCCGCGCCATGGCGCTCGACCCGCCCATCCTCTTCCTCGATGAGCCCTCGGCCGGGCTCGACCCCATCACCTCGGCGGGGCTCGATGCCTTGATCAGGCAGCTGGCACGCGACCTCGGCACCACCTTCGTCGTGGTGACGCATGAGCTGCAATCGATCCTCGCCATCGGCGACCGCTGCATCATGCTCGACAAGCAGGCCCGCGGCCTGATCGCCGAGGGCGACCCGCGCCGCCTCAGGGAGGAGAGCGAAAACCCGGTTGTCCGCGCCTTCTTCCGCCGCGAGGTGCTGGCATGACGGCGCGACGGGGGGGCTAGGGCGATGCCGCAATCCCGGGGCCTCTATCTCCGCGTCGGCGCGCTGGTCCTGGCCGGGCTGGCGCTGACCGTCGGCTTCGTCCTGTTCTTCACCGCCAACCGCTTCGGCCGCACCAGCACGATCTACGAGACCTATATCCGGGAATCCGTGCAGGGCCTCGATGTCGGCTCGCCGGTGCGCTACCGCGGCGTCGCCATCGGCCGGGTCACCGAGGTCGGCCTCGTCACCGCCGAGTACCACGTGCCGGACCGCAGCACCTTCGGCGCCGTCTTCCAGCTCGTCTATGTCCGCTTCGCCGTCGATGTGGCGAAAGCGGGCGAGGTGCCCGCGGTCGACGAGGCGGTGCGCCTCGGCCTCCGCGTGCGCATCGCGGCACAGGGCATCACCGGGGTGAACTACCTGGAGATGGACTTCCTGGACCCGGCCCGCTTCCCGCCGCGCGAAGTCCCGTGGGAGCCGCGCTTCCCCTATGTGCCGGCCGTGCCCTCGACCGTCGCCCAGGTGCAGACCGCGGCGGAGCAGCTGCTGCAGAAGCTGCAGAGCGTCGATCTCGCCGGGCTGCTCGACAACACGGTCGGCCTCATTGCCGAGCTGCGCGGCCAGTTGCGGGATGGCGATGCGGCCGTGGCGCTGCGCGAGGCGGCCACGCTGCTGCGCAGCCTCCGCGGCCAGGCCGAGGGCGCCGACCTGCCGGCGTTGGCCGCCGAGCTGCGCGGCACCGCGGCCGATGCGCGCGCCCTCATCAACGGGCGGGACGCGCAACAGACCCTGGCCAATGCCGCTGCCGCCATGGCGGAGCTGCGCAGCGTCGTGGGCCGCCTCCCTGCCACGCTCGGCACGCTGGATGGCAGCCTGCGCAACGTGCGCGGCGCCACCACCGACCTCCAGGCGGAGCTCGGCCCCATCCTGCGAGACCTGCGCGTCGCCATTGCCAATCTCCGCGACACCACCGAACAGCTTCGCCGCTACCCCTCCCAGGCCATCCTCGGCGCGCCACCACCGGCGCCGGAGTCCCGCCGATGACCGCCCGCCGCCCCCTCCTCCTCCTGCCGCTCCTGACCGGCTGCAGCGTGTTGCCGAACCGCCCCTATCAGGAGACCCAGCGCTTCGCCCTCGCGCCCGAGCGGCCACGGCGCGCGACGCCTGCCGCCCGCGCCCCGGTGCTGCTGGTCCGCAGCCTGCGTGCGGGGCCGGGGCTGGAGGGGCGTGGTCTCCGCAGCCTCGGCGCCGATGGCGAGGTCAGCAGCGCCTACTGGCAGGAATGGATCGCCCCGCCGGCCGACTTGGTGGAGGAGGCGCTGCGGCGCTGGCTGCTGGCCAGTGGGCGGTTCAGCGCCATCACCCTCCCGGGCTCCCGCCTTCGGCCCGATCTGGTGCTGGAGGGCGAATTGCTCCGCCTGCAGGCGGAGCCGGCTGCCGGACGCGCCCGCGCTGCCCTGTCGGTGCTGCTGCTGGCCGAGCCACAGACCGGGTCGGGCGAGGCGCGCATCCTCGGCCAATTCCTGGCCGAGGGCAGTGCGCCGCTACCCGCCGGGCTCGATGTCCGGGCTCCGGGGCCGGAGGCCGCGGCGGCGCTTTCGGCCGCGCTCGCGGCGGCGCTGGGCGAGTTGGAGCGGAGGCTGGCGGCGCTGGTGCCGGCCCGGCGCTAGCATTACAACTGCGATTTCGTAGGTGACCTGCTCCTTTGGCTACGGCCGGGAGCGAGCGCGATGGCGGGTACATCCTTCGAGGCGACGCCGGAGTTGTGGGCCTCATCGCTGCGGATGGCCAAGGCGTGGATGCGGCCGCTGTTCCTGCAGAGCCGATAGCGCGCCCAGCGGGGCTGTTCCTTGATGCCCTGCTTGGTCCCGAGCGGCGCAAGACGGGCTGGATGCGCAGCGGCCATCGCAGGCCCGCGATGGCCGCTGTCGCCGAGGAGGTCACCTTCGATGCCGAGCGCGACCAGCCGTGGCAGCATCGGCAGAACGCCCGTGCGGTCGTCCGTGTTGGCCGGTTGCAGTTCGAGATCGAGCAGCGAGCCATGCTTGTCGCAGACCGCGAACAGCTTCACCCCTTAACGAGTTTGCCGCCATCGATGCGGCGTAACCAGGCGGTTGGGGCTGACCGCAGGGAACGGCTGTCGGCCACCACCGCCAAGGGCAGCACCTCGTCGCCGCGGGCCAGCCGCCAATCGAGCGCGAGACGTCGGCCCGACAGGGTGAGGCTCAGCCGGCGCACTGCTCTACGTGTCAAAACCGACTTGAAGGATCAATCTTATTTCGAATTCAGACTATTAGCCTTCGGCAGACTCGAGATGCATCAAATTGGTCTTGCCCGTGACGGTTGCGCATGCGTCGTGGCCAGCTTAGTCTCATCATCAATCAACATAAGTCACAGGGATCCTTTGTCCCGGTGGCCAAGATGCGCAAGCGCGATTAGCCGCAGGGATATTGCTTGTTCCCTGCATACGCTTTGAGTTGTTTGACGCAGAGCAAAAGTCTCGGGGGGAAAGCAATGACCAATCGCGACAAGAATGATCGTATTGTGCACGAGGTCGGCGGCGTAGCGATCCGTCGGCGACATGTTGTCCGCGCGGGCTTGGCTGGTGTGCCGCTCGCCACGCTGGTCGGCCTCTCGACCGGCGCACAGGCCCAACGGGCGGAGTTCCGCTTCCGCATGCAGTCTTTCCTCGGACCGGGCACGACCGAGTGGGACGTCCTCGTGCCCCGCTATGTGAAACGCGTGGCCGATCTCTCGAATGGACGCATTCAAATCCAGGCTTTCCCGCCCGGCGCTCTGGTACCTACTTTCGAGATGCTGGACGCGGTGGGTAAGGGCGTCGTCGATATTGGCTATGGCGCGCAGGTCTACTGGAGGGGAAAGATCCCCTTCACGCTCTGGACATGGGGCATTCCTTTCGCCTTCTCCGCACTGGACCATTATGACTACCTCTGGCACGAAACCGACCTGATCAGTATCGTCCGTGCGGCGTTTGCCAAGCACAACGTACATTTCCTCGGGCCCGTTTACTCCGATGAGTGGGGCGCCACGATGTCGCGGCGAGAGCTACGCCGGCTCTCCGACTTCAGCGGCCTCAAAATCCGCAGCTTTGGACTCGGTGCCGAGATCTGGAAGTCGCAAGGGGCCAGCATCGTCACAGTCCCCGGCGAGGAGCAGTACACCGCGATGTCCACCGGCGTCATCGACGCTTCCAATTGGGGCTCGCCGGACGGCTTCGTGGCGGTGAAGCTGCACGAGGTCGCCAAGTTCTATCTCGGACCCTCCATCATCAAGTTCGATATGGAGGACCAGTTCATGAGCATGCGGGCCTACAATCGCCTGCCGGACGACCTCAAGACGGTGATGAACCTGGCGACCCGCATCTACGCAGTGGAGCGGGCCACGACGTCCACGATCAACAGCGCGAAGGCGGTTGGTGTCATGAAGCAGGCGGGGGTCAAATTCGCCGCGCTGCCGCCCGAGGACCTTGCCACGATGAAGAAGATCTCGAGCGAGGCGCTCGAGCGCATGGCTGGAAAGGATGAGGACACGCAGCGCGTGCTCAAGATCATCTCCGACACGCGCGATGTCCTCGGCCTGCGCCCCGCCGAGATCTGATCGCGGCTGACCGTCCCGAGGCCTCACGCGCCAGCCAGCATGGGGCGGCTCTCGGGAGCCGCCCCGTACTGTGCACGCACCCATTCCAAGGATAATGCGATGAGAGCCTATAGGCTCGCTGTCCAGGTGATCGAGGCGCTGAACGGCGCCGTTGGCCGTGTGGCGGCACTGTCCATTCTCGGCCTGATCGGCCTGGTCGTCTGGGAGGTGTTCCAGCGCTACGTGCTTCAGGCGCCCACCACCTGGAGCAACGAGCTCGTTGGCTATGTCTTCGCGGGTTACATCCTGCTTGGCGGCGGCTACACCCTGTTGCACCGCGACCATGTTGCGATGGACATCGTCTATGCGCGGCTCAGCCCGCGCGCGCAGGCAACGCTCGACGTCCTCACCGCCGGCTTTGTCATCATCTACTGCGCCGTGCTGCTGCGCGAGACAGCGGTGATGACCTACGAAGCGTGGGATACCGGGCAGCGCGCGAACTCAGACTGGAGCCCGCCGCTGTTTCCCGTCTACCTCGTTCTGCCGGTCGGCGCGGCGTTGATCCTGCTGCAAGCAATCGCCAAGCTCCTGCGCGATCTCCACATGGCCCTCACGGGCCAGGTACTGCTTCCCGAGCCCAAGGGCATGGCTGGAGAGGAACCGGCGCTGTGAGCATCGAACTCATCACCGTCCTCCTTTTCGGCTCCTTCCTCCTCCTGATGGTGGCCGGCGTTCCGCTGGTCTTCTCGCTTGGTGGTTCAGCGGTCATCGGCACCTACTTCCTGTGGGGGCCGGACGCGCTTTACGCCGTCGGCATCCGCACCTTCAGCTCGGCCACCAGCTTCGTCCTGCTGGCGATACCCATGTTCATCTTCATGGGGGCGATGCTGGAGCGCTCCGGAATTGCCAGCGACCTCTACGCGATGATGCAGAAATGGCTCGGCGCGGTCCGCGGTGGCTTGGCCGTCGGCACGATCTTCGTCTGCACCATCTTCGCCGCTCTGGTGGGCGTTAGCGGCGCTGCAACCGTGACGATGGGGCTGGTGGCGTTGCCGTCAATGCTGAACCACAATTATGACAAGGGCATCAGCCTCGGCAGCATTGCAGCCGGCGGCGCGCTCGGCGTGCTGATCCCGCCAAGCGTCCTCATGATCGTGCTCGGCCTTTATACCAACACTTCAGTCGGCATGCTGTTCATGGGCGGCATCACCGCGGGCCTGGTGCTCGTCGCTCTGTTCACCATCTACATCCTGGTTGTCTCCGCCATCTGGCCGCATCTCGGCCCAGCGGTCCCCGTGCATGAGCGCGCGAGCTTCCCTGAGAAGCTCGTGGCGCTGCGCTCGGTCATCCTGCCGATCGTGCTGGTCATGGTCGTGCTTGGCAGCATCATCGCTGGCGCGGCGACGCCGAGCGAGGCAGCCGGTCTCGGGGCTTTCGGGGCGACGCTCTGCGCTCTGGTCAAGGGACGGCTGACCTGGACCGCTCTGTACGAATCTTGCAAGATAACGCTGCGGCTCAGCTGTATGGTCATGTGGATCGTCTTCGCGGCCGCGATCTTCACCTCGCTCTACGCAGCGGTAGGCGCTGACCAGTTGGTCCGCGACGCGCTGTCGCTGCTGCCCGGCGGCAAGTGGGGCGTGCTGATCGGCATGCAGGTAATCTGGATCATCATGGGATGCTTCCTCGATCCCATTGGGATCATGATTCTAACAGCGCCGCTCTTCTTCCCGATTGCGGCCCAGCTCGGCTTCGATCCGGTTTGGCTTGGCGTGCTGTTCGTGGTGAACATGGAGATGGCCTTCCTAACCCCACCTTTCGGCTTCAACTTGTTCTATCTGCGGAGCGTGGCGCCGGCGAACGTAACGATGGCGGACATCTACCGCTCTGTCGGTCCATTTGTAGCGATGCAGGCGCTGGCGCTGGCCCTCATGATGATCTTTCCCGGGCTGATTACCTGGCTCCCCTACACGCTGATGCGCTAAGGCCTGTTAGAGCTTGAATGCTGTTGCCATATTTTGGGGCATGACGGATAGGAACGGGTGCGAGGTTTTCACCGACGCGACGTGGGCGATC
>NZ_FMZX01000109.1 GCF_900101615.1 Belnapia rosea
ACCGTTACGGCGACGACCTCCTACACCACACCCAGGGACGCGACCCCGGACTGGGTCAGAGGCGACGAGGTTGAAGGATCTCGGATCACTCCAGCCAGTGCTTCCGGAAGGGCCGCCGGGCCTTGGCCCATGCCTCCCGTAATCCTTTCGCCGCCTCGTTCGCAACGGAGCCCAGACACCTTGCCTGCCGAGCGGTTCCCAACTCAGGGGTGAGTTGTTAGGGATTGGAATGCTGGACTGCAGAGCGGCTCGGCCGCCTAGTGGCTAGCTGAACCTGGCTGTGGATCAGCTGAAATGCGGCAACCCTGGCTCGACAGGATGCCGTCAGCGCGACGCAGGCTCAGCCCTTCGCGGCCACCATTCATCACCATGTAATGCTGCGTTGCACAAATTGAGTTGCGCTGCTTCCACAAACGCCTAAATTGCCAAGTGGGCAGCGACACAGCCGTGTCCTGCCTTTCTTGGACGTTTCCTCCCTAAACTCGGCGGCGCCTTCGGGTGCCGCCCTTTTTTTGGGCCATCGCTGGTTAATCAGCCAGCAAGGCTGGGCAGTTCGTACCAAAGGCAGCCATCTGCTGCAACAGAATTGCTGTTTCAGACATGGTACAGAGATATCAGTGCTGGACGTCCTGGTCGCGCGTCCGAATGGCCCATGCTGCTCAGCCTGGCTTCTGCATGTCTTTCGTTGGTGCATGCCTTGGCTGCCGCGCACCGGCGCCGAACTCGATTCGCCGGTAAATCCGCGTGGCAACGCTCTTTGGATAGACGCCCAGGGCGCAAGCCGCTTCGACATAGATCATTCATGGATGTCCGGGTCACTATCCGACATGCCGTCCCCAAAATCCTAGATCTGCCCGTTGGCGTTCCGCATATTGCTTTGGGCGACGGGCGGGACACTGGCCAGAACGGGTCCAGAGCCTCATTGGGACACACTCAGATCAATCTCAGGCCTGAGAGCGACGTCGCGCCCTGCCTGCACGCGCACAGCGCCATGGAGCGCATGGTGGATTCACCGCGTCCAGCACCTGGAATGGAGGATCCCATGTCTCGCTGGCTCGATCATCGGCCCAACCAGCGCCCATTCCGCATCTGTCGGGTCAGATGGGTAGCGCAGCCTATGCAATCCGCCGCTCGCAGATGTTCTGCTGTCCTCACCATCCTTAGCCCCGCGAGTCACCCGCAAGGCCAGCGAATCCCATCTGCTTCATGTGATTCAGTTCCTTTCCGGATGGGCTCTTACCTCGAGTTTGGCCATTTCCGGGGTGAGGCGGCGGAGCGGGCGACGGGCTAAGGTGGAGGCGTCCTGGCCAGAGGACCGCCCCCATGTTGACCCTG
>NZ_FMZX01000025.1 GCF_900101615.1 Belnapia rosea
CAGGACCGCGATGGTGGCGTGCTGCTGATGGGCTCGCTGTTCGGCCTCTACCCCTTCCTGCTGAAGCTCTACGCCGATGGCGGATACCAGGGCGCCAACTTCCAGGCCGGGCTGCGCACGACCTGTCGCCAGATCAACCTCGAGATCGTCAAGCGATCCGAGTTGCACAAGTTCGTCGTGCTGCCAAAGCGCTGGATTGTCGAGCGCACTATCGCCTGGCTCAATCGCTGCCGACGATTGGCCAAGGATTGGGAGTGCCTGAACCGCCGCGCGCTTGCCTTCCTGCGATGGGCTTCCGTCCGCCGCATGCTCCGAAGGCTATGTCAGAAAACAACATGATCCCGGACGGACTCTAAGCTTTTAATGGGCCCAACAGCAACCAGCCAGACAGTTATTCGAGGCGTCCAACCGGCTACGCATCGTTTCCAACCGTATGCCGCCTGCGGTCTACCGCTCCGGCCAGGAACACTGTTCAAACCAAGCAGCACCTACCCACCCAAAGCGAACAGGTTGACTACTCATAAAGCACGACCCTCGCGGCGAAGCTGGCCGGATGCACCGCCGAGTACCTGCTGCTGAACGAGATTTCGGCAGGCGCAGGCGCTTCTGGTCATCGCGGATCTCGATGTAGCCGTCGATGCCAGCCTCGACGCCCCCGGTCGGGTAGAAGACGAATCCCATTTCGAGCACGACGGCTTGGATGGCGTTGATGCCACGCTCGCCGAGGATGGAGTGGTGGCGAATCCTCTTCGTCACCGGGAATCTCTGTGGCTGTCGCCTTCAGCGGCCTGCAGGGCCGGCGATCTCATTCGGCTGTTTCCCCTTGGCTTGACGCCCGCTGACACTGCCGTCGTCTGCCCTGCCACGAGCAAGGAAGACGCCTTCACCTCTTTCTGGGTCCACGACGAACACGATCCCAGCGGCCGTGAAAGCCCGTTGAATGGCCTCCTGACTGACGCGGATGGGCTCCTTCCGACCGAGTTCGAATCCCCGGACTGTGGCCTGGTGGACCCTTGGCCGCGTAGCGAGTTCGGCCTGGGTCCACGCAAGTGATCCCCACACGGCGTGGCACTGTGACTGCGTCATGAGACCTCCAGTGTCGTTGGCGCGGCCTTCGGTCCCGCAGCCGCCGCACCCCATGCCTCCTGGAGCCAAGGTGATGCCGGGTAGGCAACCGCACTCGGGTTTCGCCACGGTCGCTGGAACGCACCTGCCGTGCCACTGACCGTCGTGGCAGGGGCGCTCGGGCTGGCCGGCAGGGAAGGCATGCCGACGCGGCAGCCCGGACGGCAGGCGATCCCGCCTCGCCCGAGCTCCGCGACGGCCGGAGAAGCCCCGTCAGGCGTCGCGGCCGTCTCCGGCAGCGAGGCGCCGCCGGAAACGGGCCAGGACGCCTGACGGGAGACTGGCACGCCGTCCGGCCGGACAGCCGACGTCGGTTGGCCCCGGGGAGGGATCTCAGATCGGACACACGCCCGAGGCGCACTGCAGGTGGGCGAGCTCGATCGCCTCATGCAGCGCCGGGTCGCGGATGCCCTCGACCAGCACGGCGAAGCGCTCCAACGGCACCTCCTCCTCGGGCAGGTATTCGTAGCCGAGCGCCTGGTCCGGCCGGCTCGGCAGGATGGCGCAGCAGCGGATGCGCGGCTGGTGCTCCAGCAGCATGGTGCGGAAGGCCTCCAGGTCGTGCCGGTCGGTATAGACCTTGAGCGTGTAGGAGACCTGGTTGCCGCGCTCGGCGCCGATCCAGTGCCGCTCCAGCAGCGCCAGCCAGCGGTATTGGTCCTCGGGCGAGGCATCGGGCGCCGTCACCAGCCTCTCGCCGATGCCGAGCCGCTGGATCAGCGGCAGGGTCGGGAAGCCCACGACGGACATGCCGGGGAAGGATTGCAGCACCCGCACCGGGTAGCCGCGGGCCTCGTAGTCCGGCAGCAGCGGGTCGCTGTCGGTGGCCCAGCCTTCCGTGCCGTCCCGGGTGCCCTTGAACTGGACCCAGCGCAGATATTGCCGCCGCGCGGGCAGGTGGGCGCCCTCGGTCAGCCCGAAGAGCTTGCTGGTCGTGCCGGCCGGCTTGACGGTGGTGACGGTGACCGGCGTCTCGAGGCCGAGCTCCTCGGCATAGGCGGCCCCCTCCTCCTTCGCGGCCGCCGAGAGCCGGTCGAGCATGGCCCAGAAGGGGGCGGATCGCGCCTCGTCGAGCAGGTCGTCGAAGCCGAGGCCCCAGCGCATCCAGGCCCATTCATGCAGGCCGGTCGGGCCGATGCCCATACGGTTGGTGCGCCGCACCTCCTCCGCATAGAGGGCATCCATGGTGTTGGCACGCATCAGGAAGCGCACGCCGAGGCGGACGCTGTCCTCGACCCGCGCGTCCCATTCGGCGGCGAGATCGTCCGGCACGAGGCCGGGCGTGACCGTGGCGAGATCCGCGGGGCAGGCGAAGAGCGGCGCGAAGTCGGCGATGACGCAGTAGCCGCCGGTGACATGCAGCGTGATCTCGCCGCAAGGGTTGGTGGTGACCGGGAAGCGCGCGGTCTGCGCCCGGCGGGCCAGCTCGGTGAGCAGCGGCACGGCGAGATCGGCCCGGTACCGGGCGGAGCGGATGTCGCGGCCATCCTCATGCACGGGCTTGCGCCAGGCATCGCCGGTGCGCGCATCCTCCAGCTTGTCGCCGTTGATGAAGCCTGGTTCGCCGTTGATATACGCGCAGCGCGTCGCCTCCTCGAAGACCGCCAGCGCGTGGCGATGCGGGGGCTCGGCGCTGCCCGCACGGGCGGCGCGCACGCCCTGCCAGAACTCGGCGTCCACCATGACGGAGTTGTTGGCGGTCCAGAGCCCGCCCTCGGACTTGGCCCGGATGAAGCGCAGGATGCCGGGGTCGCGCCAGGACTTGGTCGCCATGCGCGCGGCCCGGCGGGCGCCGCCCACCTGCACCTCGACCGAAAGATGGTGGTCCACCAGCAGCGCCTGCTCCCAGGGCTGGAGAGCCTCGTCCCCGGGCGCGCGGTGCCGGGCCGGCTCGATGACCTGATGGCGCAGGTTCACGAAGGCCCGCACCAAGGAAAGCGGCCCGGAGGCGGGACGGCCCTGCATGCCGCCGATCGGCGCGCCGCGCGGCCGGATGGCCGAGAAATCGAGCAGCAGGGTGCGGTCGGCGGCACCCTCGAAGGCCAGGCTCTCCAGCAGCTCGACCGCCTTGCCCCAGCCCTCGCGGCTATCGGCGATCTCGTGGCGGATGGTGCCGGGAGGCAGCTCCCCGGTGGCCTCGTCGGTGAATTCCCGCGCAATCCAGGCGCGGATCTCCGCCTCCTGTGCCTCGGAGAAGGCATCGAGGCGGGTGCCCCAGGGCAGCAGGCCGAATTCGGCGCCGAAGCGGTGCAGGTCGGCACGGGTGCGTGGCCAATCGGCATGCGTGGAGTCCAGCCGCAGCAGCAGCCGCGGCGCCCGGCCCCAATCCACCACGACCAGCTCGTCGTCATAGGCCCGGCCGACGCCGCTGCCGTTCAGCAGCAGGTAGAACAGGGTGAAGGACGCGTTGGCCGTCGAGCAGTTGGTGAAGACCTCCATGTTCCGGCCGGGCTGGTCCCGATCGCCATGCTGGAGGTGCCGGCCGGAGGTGATCAGGGCGCCGGTGGCGATGGCATTGCGCAACCGGGCCTGCTCGACCGGGTCCGCCGCGTCACCCAGCAGCGCCATGTTGCCCGCCGCCACCCGCTCGGCCACGCGGCCGAAATCCTCCCCGTCCGCGGGACGGAATACCGTCCGGCGGGCCACGGCCAACCCCATCCCGGGATCGAGCGCGCGGGCAGGAAGCGGCGCGGTGCCGAAGCTCGCACCGGGGCTCGGAGCCTGCCGCGCCTCGGGGGCGCGGGAGAGGTAACCATCCATGAGGGACATCCCTGTATCCGCCGGCCACCAGTCTCGGCGAGTCGGCGAAAGCAGCATATGGTGATCAGACCGGAGTGTCACCCACCACATATAGGGAACGCAGGGTCTCGGTTAAACCGGGCAGGCAATCCGCCAGCGTCACGGCATCGAGTTCCGCCAGGAACGCGGCGCGCCCGCGGGCGAGCACGCCGCGCAGGCGGCAATCCGCCGAGAGGCAGCAGGCCCCGCCATCCGGCCGGAAGCACTCGACCAGCGCCTGCCCCTCCTCCAGCCGACGGACCACCTCGCCGATGCGGATCTCCGCTGCCGACCGGGCCAGCAACACGCCGCCGCGAGCCCCGCGCAGGGTCCGCACGAGCCCCGCTCCCGCCAGGTCCTGGATGATCTTGTGCAGGTGGTTGCGCGGCGCGCCGACCTCGCCCGAGAGCTCCTCGGCCTTGCGCACCCGGCTGGGCTCGGCGGCGAGCCGCATCAGCAGGCGCAGGGCGATGTCGGTGGAGGCGAGCAAGCGCAACCGGAGGACTCCTCGAATCTGGTATTGACGGTACCACAATCCCGGACGAAAGTAACTGGAGTTGGAGATACCAGTTTGACCACCATCCCGGAAACCCCCGAGCGCCGCGCCGCCCTCACCCGTGAGATCGCGGCCCGCACCGGCCTCGGCGAGGAGGCCATCGAGTCCTTCCTGCGCGCCTTCTATGGCGCGGCGCGCCGGGACCCGCTGCTCGGCCCGGCCTTCGCCGGCGTCGGGGACTGGGAGCGGCATATCGCCACCCTCACCCGGTTCTGGGGCTCGGTCGCGCTGATGACCGGCGGCTACCATGGTCAGCCCATGCAGGCGCACGCGCACCTGGCACTGACCCCCGCCCATTTCGCTCGCTGGCTCGCCCTCTTCGAGGCGACGGCGCGAGCGCATTTCACCGAGGAAGGTGCCGGGCACATGCTCGAGCGCGCCCGCCGCATCGCCCGCAGCCTGGAGATGGGGCTCACCCCCCTCGCGCTGCCGGCCAGAGGGCGCCCGATGGCGCCAGGAGTACAGCCATGACCGAGACCCTCGCCCCGGCCGCCGGAGCCTATGCCGCGCGGCCGGTCGCCGAGATCGCCGCCAGCCTGCCCGGCGCGACGGCGGTCTTCCGGCGCCACAAGCTCGACTTCTGCTGCGGCGGCCAAGCCCCGCTCGCCGAGGCGGCCGCGGCGCGCGGCGCCGACCTTGGCGCGGTGGAGGCGGAGCTGGCCGCCTTGATGCCGGGCGAGGCCGCGGCGCCGGAGGCGACCGAGGATCTCATCACCCTGATCGAGACCCGCTACCACGCGACCCACCGGCGCGAGTTGCCGGAGCTGGTACGGCTGGCCCGCCGCGTCGAGGCGGTGCACGGCGACCGGGCGGAGGCGCCGCACGGCCTGGCCGATCTGCTGTCGGAGATCGGCGTCGAGCTGGAGGAGCACATGCAGAAGGAGGAGCAGGTTCTGTTCCCCCTCATGCGCCGCGGCGGCCACCCGATGATCGGCCATCCCATCGGCATGATGCGCCACGAGCACGACAGCCACGGCGCACAGCTCCGCGCCCTCGACGCCCTGACCACGGGCGGCGTGCCGCCGGAGGGCGCCTGCAACACCTGGCGCGCGCTCTATGCCGGCACCCGCAAGCTGACGGACGACCTGATGGAGCACATCCACCTGGAGAACAACGTGCTCTTCCCGCGCTTCGGGGCCTGAGTGTGCCGGCGCCCGTCCCCATCGGCGTGGTCACCGTCTCCGACCGTGCCAGCCGCGGCGAGTACGAGGACCGGGGAGGCCCAGGTATCGAGGCTGCCCTCGCCCGCATTCTCGCCACGCCCTGGCGGCCGGTGCGGCGCCTGGTGCCGGACGAGCGGGCGGACATCGAGGCGGCGCTGCGCGACCTCGCCGACCTCGAGGGCTGCCCGCTCGTCGTGACAACCGGCGGCACCGGACCGGCGCAGCGCGACGTCACCCCGGAGGCGACGGAAGCGGTCTGCGACCGCATGCTCCCCGGCTTCGGCGAACTCATGCGGGCGGTCTCGCTGCGCAGCGTCCCGACCGCCATCCTGTCGCGCCAGACGGCTGGCACGTGCGGGCGCAGCCTCATCGTGAACCTGCCCGGCAAGCCCTCCGCCATCGCCGAATGCCTGGACGCGGTCTTCCCGGCCATCCCCTACTGCATCGACCTGATCGGCGGACCGCGGCTGGAGACGGACCCGGCCGCCTGCGTCGCTTTCCGCCCGAAGGCGGCCTGAGGGGACGGGCATGGGCGGCTGGGGCGAGTTCGCCGGGGCCTTCGGCATCTTCCTGCTCTCCCATGCGCTGCCCGCGCGCCCCGCGCTGCGCCGACGCCTCGCCGGGGCGCTCGGCGAGCGCGCCTACCTCGCGCTCTACAGCCTCCTCTCGGTGGCGGCGCTCGCATGGCTGGTCGCGGCCGCCGGGCGGGCGCCCTATCTCCCCTTCTGGGAGATGGCGTCCTGGCAGTGGTGGGTGCCGAACCTCGCCGTGCCGCCCGCCTGCCTGCTGGTGGCCTTCGGGACGGCCGCCCCCAACCCGCTCTCCCTCGGCGGCCGCACGGCCAGATACGACCCAAAGCACCCGGGCATCGCGGGCCTGACCCGGCATCCGCTGCTTTGGGCCCTCGTGCTCTGGGCCGGGGCGCATGTCGTGCCGAATGGCGACCTCGCGCATCTGCTGCTCTTCGGCGGCTTCGCGGGGTTCGCGCTCCTCGGCATGCGCGCCATCGACCGGCGCCGCAGGCGTCAGCTCGGCGCGGACACCTGGGCCCTGCTCGCCCTCCACACCTCCTTCCTGCCGGGCGCGGCGCTGGCCGCCGGACGGTGGCGGCCAGCCAGCCTTCCCTCCCTCCGGCGGCTCGCCGCGGCGGCGCTGCTATGGCTCGCCCTTCTCGTGCTGCACGGGCCGGCCATCGGCGTCTCGCCCTTGCCCCCCTGAGCCCGCCGGCTCCCGGCGCTGGAGCGGAATCTCGTCGTCCAGACGCGGTTGCTTGCGGAGCCGGAAGGCGATGACGGCGCGGACGCCGGACGGGTGAAAGTCGAGCGTCACGCTCCCGCCGGGTCCGAGGTCGCGGGCGAGCGCCCGCTCGAGGAGGCGCGTGCCGAACCCGCGCCGCTCGGGCCGACCCAGCACCGGGGGGCCTCCGGCCTCGCGCCATTCGACGACGGCGCGGTCGGCCTCATCCGCGCGGCAGGTGACTTCGACGCGTCCCTCCGGCGTGGACAGCGCGCCGTGCTTCGTCGCGTTCGTGGCGAGTTCGTGCAGGGCCATGACCAGGGCCTGCACCTGGCCCGGGGCGGCGGCGGGAACCGTCGGCCCGCACTGGCACCGCACCTCGACCCGTGAGCCTTCCCCGCCCAACCAGGGCGCGAGCCCGGCGCGGAGCACGGCGCCCAGCGCGGCGGGCTCCCAATGGAAGGTAACAAGGAGATCGTGCGCCCGGGCGAGGGCCTGCAACCGCGCGCCGAACTCCGAGGAGAACCGCGCGGGGTCTCCTCCCGCCTCGCCTCGGGCCGTCTGCAGGGCCAGTGACTGCACGGTGGCCAGCGCGTTCTTGGCCCGGTGGTTCAGCTCGGCGACCACGAGCCGCAGCCGCCGCTCGCTCTCGAGCAAGGAGGCCGTCGCCGCGCGACGGCGGCGCGCCCCGGAGCGCAGCGCCTCCGCAACCTCGTCCGCCTCGGGCAATCCGGTGCCGCCCGGGTCGGGGGCGCCGCCCACGTCGTCAGCCGAGGCCGCGATGCGCCGCAGGGCGGCGAAGGGCCGTGTCACCGTCCCGGCCGCCCAGCGGGCCAGCGCCAGGCCGGACGCGAGCAGGACGGTACCGACCAGGAGCGAGGCGACCGCCGCCCTCAGGGCGGGTCGGGTCAGTTCGGACGTGGGCACTGCGACGGCTACGCCCCAGCCAATCTCCGGCAGCCTGCTGTAGGCCGTCAGCACCGGGATACCCTCGGCCGAGATGGACTCCGCCACGCCCTCGACCCGTCCGGCGCTCCATGTTGCCAGGAACTCCGGGGTCACCGACTGCCCGACGAAGCGCTCGGGGTCGGGTTGGCGGGCGACGCGCACGCCCTTGCGGTCGATGATGCTGGCGATCCACCCCTCGCGCAGCCTCTGCCGGCGGATCATGGCGTCGAAGGCGTTGGCGGAGGGGATCATCGCCAGCACGAGATCGGGCTGCCCGCCGGGGCGCCTGACGAGCACCTCGATGGCGACCACCGGGCGGCGGAGCACCGGGCCGAAGTAGACGTCCGAGACGAAGGATCCGCCCGTGGCGAGGCTCTGGCGCGGCGCGTCCCGGCCCTGCCGGGGCGGCGTCTCGCCGGGCGGCAGCGCCGTGTTCATCAGTTGCTGCCCGTCTTCGCGCCGCAGGAGGATTGCGGAGCCGGGCACCTCGCCGGCGACGACCTCCTCGGCCCGCTCACGGAACCCGGCCATGTCGTCCACCCTGAGGGCGCGCGACAGTGCAAGCACCCGGAGCTCCGCCGTCCGCGTGTTCAGCTCCGCTTCGACCGCGCCCGCGATCGCGCGGGCAAGGCCGAGCGCCTCGGCGCTCGCACGCTCCCGCTCGTGGACGTAGCCCAGGTACACGACGCCCAGATTGTAGGCACTCAGCGGGACCACCCCGGACAGCACGAGGAGTGCCATCCGGGCGGGCAGCGTCAGGCGGCGCACGGCGAAGGCGGCCCAGGTTAGTATTGCGGCGGGTTCCTTATGGTGTCGACGCGCAGCCCCGGCAGCTCGCCGAGGCGCTGCATGCCCTCGGCAGCGTGGCGACCCTCGTCGTGATCGGCGTCGTCCGGCTTGCCATCGGTCAGCAGCAGCAGGCGGTGGGCGTCCGGCCGCCTCGCGAGGCGCCTGGCAGGGCGCCACGCTCGCCGGGCGGCCCTCAGGCCGCCAGGTCGATCATCCCGCGTCAACCGGGGGGCTGCGCCGGGCCGCACCGGCCGTAGGTGATGTCCTCGATCCAGGTCAGCGCCGCGATCGCCTGCGGGAAGCCGAGGGGCGGGACGGCCAGCAGCGCCACCTGCTTCAGCGCCTCCTTCGGCACACCCTCGTCCAGGGCACGGCGGCAATGCGAGTGAACCCCGCCCTCGGACCCGGCACCGATGGCGAGCGCCAGCTTCACCAGCCGGAGCGCCTCGCCCTCGACGGGCCCCGCCTTGGCGCAGGCCTCGCCGAGGGCGGCATAGGCCCGGTAGAGCTCCGGGTAGGCCCGCGCCACCTGTCCCGCCGCGGCGGGAAGTTCCTCGTCCTGTTGCACCGGCCCCGTCTCCCGTTCTCTGAACTCCGGGAGCAACGCGCCAGGGTCACCCGGGCTTCCCGTCCGCCCGCGGCCGCAGCAGCATCGGCCCGTGCGCCAGCAGGAACAGCCCGAAGGCCAGAGCCCAGAGGGCCGCAGCCGCGGCATAGGGCAGCAGGCCAGGCAGGAGTGCCGGGCCGAAGGCCCGGAGCAGCGCCGCCGCGGGCAGCAGCGCCCAGGCCGCCAGCATGGCGGGCGCGGCGACGAGCGGATGCCCGGTGTGGCCGAGCGTCGCCCGGGGCATGACCGCCAGGATCATCAGGGCCACGGCACCGATCCCCTGCAGGTGCAGCCAGTTCGCCGCCCAGCCCGCGCCGCCCAGCAGGTGCGCCGCCTTCACCGCCAGGGCGACCGGGACCATGAGGTAGGCGAGGTGCAGCACCGCGAGGATCGGGCGCCCGAGCGTCCGCAGCCCCTGCCAGCGGGACAGCCGCAGCAGCGCCAGCACCGCCGCCGCCGCGGCGGCCGCGCCCACCAGGATGCCGCCCGGCGCCGCCAGGTCCAGGACGACGACCGCGAGGAGCGCCAGCATCCCCGCCGCGTCCACGCCCGGGAGCGGGCGGATCTCCGTCTCCCCTGCGCCCTTCAGGGCGTTGCGGGTGAAGGCCGGGATGATGCGCCCGCCGATCAGCCCGACCAGGGCCAGGGCGATGTCGAGGCAGAGCAGTTCACCCACGGCGAAGGTGCCGTCCCACCAGCCCGCCGCCTCGCCGAGCATCAGGACATCGCCGGCCCAGAAGGTCAGGATCAGCGCGGGAGGACCGAAAAGCCGGGGCGTCGCCGCCTTCGCCAGGGCGGGCAGCACGGTCATCAGCAATGCGGGGATGGGCAGCAGGGCAAGCGCCGCGGCGGTGGGCGCCGGGACCGGCGAGCCGGGCAGCAGCACCAGCCGCGCGACCAGGAAGAGCACGGCGAGCAGCACCAGGGGCGCCCCGGCATAGGGCGGCCGCCCGGTCCAGTTCGGGATGGCAGTCAGCACGAAGCCGGCGAGCGCGGCTCCCACGACGCCTGCCAGCATCTCGTGCGCGTGCCAGCGCGCCGGGGGCAGCGGCCCGTCCGGCAGCGCGGCGCCGTGCAGCGCCGCGATCCAGAGCAGCATGCTCAGCACGGCCCAGGCGGCGCAGAGCAGGAAGAAGGGCCTGAGCCCCTGGCGGAACAGGGCAGGACTCGCCGCAACTCGCGGCGCTGTGGTGGCACTCATGCGACGATGTCCTCGAGGCTCGGGCAGGAACCGATGGCCGGGCGCGGCGCCCCGCCATCCACCTGCCGGAACGGGCCGCGCGGGCCCTCGGCCGCCTGCAGCACGCCCCAGCCGAAGTGGAAGTACCAGCCGTGCAGCGCGAGGCGGCCGTCCGCGACGCGCTCGGCGACGAAAGGGTAGGTGGCGAGGTGGCGCAGGCTGGCCAGCACCGCGGCCTGCTCGGCGCGACGTGCAATCAGCAGGCGCTCGGCCTCGGTGACCAGGCCGTCCATCTCCTCGCGCACCTCGCGCGCCACGCCGACCCAATCGGAGACGTAGTCGAAGCGCTGGCCGCCATGGTCGTGCCCCAGGAGGCAGCGCACCCCGGCGCAGAAGGAATGGCCGAGCACCACCACATGCCGCACGCCGAGCGCCACCACGCCGAATTCGATGGCCGAGGCGGTGCCGTGCGGCCGCCCGTCCGGCTCGTGCGGCGGCACCAGCGCGGCGACGTTGCGCAGGACGAAGAGCTCGCCCGGCTGGGCGCCGCAGATGATGGCCGGGTCGGTGCGGCTGTCCGAGCAGGCGATCACCATCACCTCCGGCCGCTGGCCGTCCAGCAGCCGGTCGTAGACCTCGTGGTCCGCCTCGAAATGCGAGTGCCGGAAGCGGCCGAACCCGGCTACGAGGCGGTGCAGGGCGTCGCCCCCGAGGGGATCGACGGAAGGGCCCGGGGGCGGGATGGGCATGTCCATGGGTCGATTGCCCTCTGTGTGGCCGGCGGCGTCAGGCCAGGCCGAAGCTGGCGGCGAAGGGGTGGAAGCGGAGCGCGTCGCCGGCCCGCACCTGCTCGGTCCCCGCGGGCACCCAGAGCAGCCCGTCAGCCGCGGCGAGCGGCACCAGCCGCGCCGAGCCGAAGGGGCCGGAGGGCTCGACCAGCGGCAGGCCGGAGGTGTCATGGCCGGCGATCCGTGCGGGGAGGAACTCCTCCCGCCCCGGCTTGCGGGCGAAGCCGCGCGCCGCCATCGCGGCCAGCGGCGCGGGCCCCGCCTCCTCCGCGGCACCGGAAAGCCGCGCCAGCAGCGGCCGGCCGAGGGTGAGGAACCCGACCAGCGCGGCCAGCGGGTTGCCCGGCAGGAAGAGGCAGAGCGCATCGCCGAGACGCCCGTGCGCCAGCGGCTTGCCCGGCTTCTGCGCGAGCCGGAGCACCTCGACCGCGCCGCCCGCAGCGCGCAGGGCGCCCGGCAGGTGGTCGGCATCGCTGCCGGAGACGCCGCCCGAGGCGAGGATGAGGTCATGATTCCCTGCCGCCCCCGCCAGCGCGGCCGCGAGCGCGGCCGGGTAGTCCGGCAGGATGCCGAGGTCGGTGACCGCGACCTCGGGCCGCGCCAGCAGGGCGGCCAGCATCGGCCGGTTGCTGTCGCGGATGGCGGCGCCGAGCTCGTCGCCGTTGGACAGCAGCGCGACCCGGACAGGCCGGCGAACCGCGACCTGCCCGACATCGGCGGCGGCGAGCAGCGCCAGGTGCCGTGCGTCGAGCCGCGTGCCGGGCGCGAGCAGGACGTCGCCGGCGGCCAGGTCCTCGCCGAGGCGGCGGATGTTGCCGCCGGGGCGCGGCACGCGGCGGGGCTCGACATGGTCGCCCCGCAGCGCGACGTGCTCCTCCATCACCACGGCCGCCGCGCCGGGCGGCACGGGGGCGCCGGTCAGGACGCGCACCGCCTCGCCCGGGCCGATGGCCGGGCCGGCCGCCTCCCCCGCGGCGATCCGCCGGAGGATCCGTGGCGCGGCACCCGCGACCAGGTCCGCCGCGTGCAGGGCGTAGCCGTCCATGGCGGACTGGTTGAAGGGCGGCAGGGACCGGGCCGACCGCGGCGCGGCGGCGAGCACCCGGCCGGGCGCCGCGGCGGGGGCGAGGATGTCGTCGCCCGCCACCGGCACGGCGCCGCGGAGCAGGCGCGCCCGCGCCTCGGCCACCGGCAGGAGCCCCGGCTCCTCGTCGCAGCAATCGAGCGGGGCGTGGATCAGCGTGCCGTCGGGCATCGTGGCATTTCCTTCAGGAGCGGCGCCGGGCCATTTCGTCGGCCAGCGCGGACAGGGCTTCCGGGGCGAGGACCCGGTGGGCCAGTGGGGTGACCGCCTCCTCCTCCAGCGCGAGGTGGCGCCGGTGGCCGGAGACGAAGGCGAGCGCGGCCGCGGTGAAATCGCCATCGGGCTCCTCGCCCGCTGCGACGCACCGCAGCCCGGCCAGGACGGCCCCGACCGCGTTCCGGTCCTCGCGGTGCCGCGCCTGCAGGGTGGGGAGCACGCCGGATGCGTCGTGGGCGGCGAGGCGCGGGTAGAGCGAGCGCTCCTCGTCCTCGATGTGGATGGGCAGCTCGGCGGTGAGCCAGCCGAGCAGCATGGCGGCGAGCCCCCGGGCGGCGCGGCCGAGCGGGGCACAGGCGACCCGCTCGAGGTGGCCGAGCAGCACGGTCTGCCGGGCGTGCTCGGCCGAGAGGAAAGCCACCGGGTCGTCGAGCAGCGCCGCCTGGAGCGGGGCCACCCGCGCGCCGGCGCCGCCCTGGGCCGCGGCGGGCTGCCCCGCCTCGGCCGCCACCCGCCCGGGGCGATGCTGCCGCCCGACGGCCTCCCCGACGACACCCGGATGCGCCGTCGCGGCAGCCGCGATGGCCGACTCCACGGGTGCGACGTCCGGGGCCACGGCTACTGCACCAGGGGCCCTTCGGCCGCCGCCAGGGTGAAGCCCTCGATCCGCGCCTGGCCGGCCAGCACCTGGATGTACTGCCGCATGGCGGTCCGGAAGCTCGCCTCCCGCAGCCAGCCGGCCACCCGGCCCTGCACCGCCTCGAAGGGCAGGTCGCGCCCCGGCTCGTGCTCGAGCAGCTGCACAACGTGGCAGCCGTAGCGCGTGACGACCGGGCCAGGGTGCAGCTCGCCCGGCCGCAGGCCACGCAGCGCCGCCTCGAACTCCGGCACCGTCGTGCCCGGCTCGATCAGGCCGAGGTCGCCGCCCTCCTCGCGCGAGGGGCAGGCGGAGCGGGCGGCCAGCGCGGCGAAGCGGTCCGGCTTGGCGCGGAGCTCGCCGATGATGGCCGTCGCCGCGACTTCGGCCGCGGCGCGCGCGGCGGCGTCCTCGGGATCGGCCGCCAGCAGGATGTGGCGGGCGTGCCAGGCATCGGGGCTGCGCAGCCGGGCGCGGTTCGCCTCAAACCAGCGCCGGCAGGTCGCCTCGTCGGCCTCGGGGATGCAGACCTGCCCGGCGAGGAGGGCGTCGACCGAAGCCTCCTCGTCCTCCGTGTCGTGGCCCCGGCGCCCGGCCTCGGCCAGCAGGAGCTGGCGGACGACGAGCGACTGGGTCGCGGCGTGCCAGGCCGCCTCGCGCGAGGCGGCCGGGTGGTGCTGCATCTCGGCGCCGATCGCGGCCTCCGGGATCTCGATGCCATCGACCCGGATCACCGCACAGACCCCGCGACGGGCCGCGCCGCGCCGCGCCGGCGGACGAGTTGGTAGGGCCGGAAGACGTAGCCCACGGGGGCGGACCAGATATGGACGAGGCGGGAGAAGGGGAAGGCGACGAAGAGGCTGACGCCGAGCAGGATGTGCGCCTTGAACACCCAATCGACGTCGAGCAGGTAGGAGGCCGCGTCGCCTTGGAAGGTGACGATGTGCTGCGCCCAATGGCTGAGCTGCATCATCACGTTGCCGTCGCTGTGGCCGAGGGAGAAGGGCAGCGTCGCCAGGCCGAGCACGAGCTGGACCCAGAGCATCGCCAGGATGGCGATGTCGGCGGCCGACGAGGTGGCGCGGATGCGCGGGTCGAACAGCCGCCGGTGCAGCAGCAGGGTCAGGCCGATGAAGCAGAGCGTGCCCGCCGCGCCGCCCGAGACGATGGCGAGCATCTGCTTCTGCGGCGCGGTGATGAGCAGGCCGTAAACTTCGTGCGGCGTCAGCAGGCCGACCGTGTGGCCCGCCATCAGGAACAGGATGCCGATGTGGAAGCAGTTGCTGCCGATGCGGAGCTGCCGGGCGCGCAGCAGCTGCGAGGAGCCGGACCTCCAAGAATACTGCTCCCGCTCGAAGCGGACCAGGCTGCCAAGGAGGAAGACGGCCACGGCGACGTAGGGGTAGATGCCGAAGGCCAGGGTGTGGAGGTATTCGCTCATGGCGGGTCAGCCTTGGCTGGCGGCGACGTGACGGATCACGAGGCGCCGCGGCGGCATGGGGTTGGGGTTCCGGCGGGCGGCGCGCAGCTTGGCGGCCAGCGCGTCCACGCCGCAGTCGGCGGCCGGATCGCTGCCGGGGCCGAAGATGACCGGGGCCTCGGCCCAGGCGGCGTCGAGCTGCTCGGGGGTCTGCTCCGGCTCGGCCGTCGCCGGCACCTGGCCGAGAGGCTTCCCCGCCACGAGTAGCGCGGCGTGGAGAACGGCCGCATGGGGCGCCCCTCGGGACGAGATGCGGCCGTGCAGCAGGTCCAGCACCGGTGCGGCGTTGGCCAGCAGCTCGGCGCCGCGTGCCGGCTCGACCGCGGCGTATTCCAGCAGCATGGGGAGGTAGTCGGGCAGCTCGCCGGTGTCGGGGTCGAGCCCGGCCTCGGCGTAGATGCCCTTCAGCTCCACCATGGCCGGGCCGCGCTCGCGCGAGTCGCCGTGGACGTGCTCGAACAGGTTCAGCGACAGGCTGCGGGTGCGGTCGAAGAGGGCGACATGCTCCTCCTCGAGGTCGAGCGGGTCGCCGGACCCCAGGTGGTCCAGCAGCCGGTCCAGCTGCGGCATGGCCGGCGCCAGCGCCGCGTCGGCGGCCAGCGCGGCCCACAACTCAGGCAGCGCCACCAGCATGTCCCCTGTCGGGTAGGACAGCAGCGCCGCGAGGGCGCGGAGGGAGGTGCGCATGGTCACACCTCCTCCGGCTGGCGGGGCACCGTCGGGGTGGGGGGCACGGCCGGGAGCGGCGCCTCGGCAGGCTTCGGCCGGGCCGGGACGCGCCGGAACTCGACGCGCGGCGCCTGGCGGCCGGCCGAGGTCTTCTTGGTGCTGAACAGGTTCGCCCCGGTCGAGCCGCTGGTGGAGCAGCCGTTGCCGAAGCTGAAGCCGCAGGAGGATTTCAGGTCGAAGGTGTTCTCGGCATACTCGCGGTGCGTGCTCGGGATGACGAAGCGGTCCTCGTAGTCGGCCAGCGCCATCACCTTGTACATCTCCTCGACCTGCTCGACCGAGAGGCCGACCTGGCGCAGCACCTCGGCGTCCATGCGGTTCTCGACCGTGCGGGCGCGCATGTGCATGCGCATGGCCATCATGCGCTGTAGGGCAAGGATGACCGGCGTCTCCGCCCCCGCGGTCAGCAGGTTGGCGAGGTACTTCACCGGGATGCGCAGCGACTTCACGTCGGGCAGGTCAGCGGCCTCGTTCCAGCCGACATGCCCGGCCTCGTGCGCCGCCTGCACCGGCGAGAGCGGCGGCACGTACCAGACCATCGGCAGGGTGCGGTATTCGGGATGCAGCGGGAAGGCGACGCCCCATTCGATCGCCATCTTGTAAACCGGCGACTTCCGCGCCGCTTCCAACCACAGCTCCGGCACGCCATCGCGCCGCGCCGCCTCGATCACCTCGGGGTCGGAGGGGTCGAGGAAGACGTCGAGCTGCGAGCGGTAGAGGTGCTCCTCGTTCTCGACGCTCGCGGCTTCCTCGATGCGGTCGGCGTCGTACAGCATGACGCCGAGGTATCGGATGCGGCCGACGCAGGTTTCGGAGCAGATGGTGGGCTCGCCCGCCTCGATGCGCGGGAAGCAGAAGGTGCACTTCTCCGCCTTACCAGACTGCCAGTTGTAATAGATCTTCTTGTAGGGGCAGGCCGAGACGCACATGCGCCAGCCGCGGCACTTGTCCTGGTCCACCAGGACGATGCCGTCCTCCTCCCGCTTGTAGATGCTGCCGGAGGGGCAGGCGGCGACGCAGGCCGGGTTGAGGCAGTGCTCGCAGAGACGCGGCAGGTACATCATGAAGGTCTGCTCGAACTGACCGTAGATGTCCTTCTGCACCTTGTCGAAATTGCGGTCCTTCGAACGCTTGGCGAACTCGCCGCCCAGGATCTCCTCCCAGTTCGGGCCCCACTCGATCTTCTCCATCTGCTGGCCGGTGATGAGGCTCACCGGGCGCGCGGTCGGCATCGCCTTCGACTCACCCGCGGTCTGCAGGTGCTGGTAGTTGAAGGTGAAGGGCTCGTAGTAGTCGTCGATCTGCGGCATGTCGGGGTTGGCGAAAATGTTCGCCAGCACCCTGAGGCGGGAGCCGATGCGCGGCTCCAGCTTGCCGTTGCGCTTGCGCTTCCAGCCGCCCTTCCACTTGTCCTGGTTCTCCCAGTCCTTCGGGTAGCCGATGCCGGGCTTGGTTTCGACATTGTTGAACCAGGCGTATTCGACGCCTTCGCGCGTCGTCCAGACCTGCTTGCAGGTGACCGAGCAGGTATGGCAGCCGATGCACTTGTCGAGGTTCAGCACCATCGCGATCTGAGCGCGGACCTTCATCACACGGTTTCCTTCTCGGCCGCGGCCGGTTCTTCCATCCAGTCCACCTTCGCCATCTTGCGGACCACCACGAACTCGTCGCGGTTGGTGCCGATGGTGCCGTGGTAGTTGAAGCCGTAGGAGAGCTGCGCATAGCCGCCGATCATGTGCGTCGGCTTCGGCGTGGTGCGGGTGACGCTGTTGTGGATGCCGCCGCGCGTCAGCATGACCTCACTGCCCGGCGTGTTCACGATCTTCTCCTGGGCGTGGTACATCATCGTCATGCCTTCCGGCACGCGCTGGCTGACCACCGCGCGCGCTGTCAGGGCGCCGTTCAGGTTGAAGGCCTCGATCCAGTCGTTGTCCTCGATGCCCGCCCGCTTCGCGTCCACCTCGCTCAGCCACACCACCGGGCCGCCGCGGTTCAGCGTCAGCATGATGAGGTTGTCGCTGTAGGTGGAGTGGATGCCCCATTTCTGGTGCGGCGTGATGAAGTTGAGCGTGATCTCCCGGTTGCCGTTCGGCTTGGCGCCCACCATCGCCATGTGCGCCTTCAGGTCCACCGGCGGCTTGTAGACACAGAGCGCCTCGCCGAAGGCCAGCATCCACTCGTGGTCCTGGTAGAGCTGCTGCCGACCCGAGAGGGTGCGCCAGGGGATCAGCTCGTGGACGTTGGTGTAGCCCGCGTTGTAGCAGACCTCCTCGCTCTCGATCCCCGACCAGGTGGGGGAGGAGATGATCTTGCGCGGCTGGGCCTGCACATCACGGAAGCGGATGGCCTCGTGCTCCTTGCCCTTCGCAAGGTGGCTGTGGTCGCGGCCGGTGTTCTTCGACAGCGCCTCCCATGCCTTGACCGCGACATGGCCGTTGGTCTCGGGCGCGAGGGAGAGGATGACCTCCGCCGCGTCGATGTCGCTCTCGATCCGCGGCCGCTTGCCCTCGACGCCCGGCACCGTGACGGTGCCGTTCAGGCCGGCGAGGAACTCGACCTCATGCCCGGTCTTCCATCCGATTCCCTTGCCGCCGTTGCCGAGCTTCTCCAGCAGCGGCCCGAGAGCGGTGAAGCGGGCATAGGTGCGCGGGTAGTCGCGCTCGACCACCGCGACCGCCGGCATGGTCTTGCCTGGCACTGGAGAGCACTCGCCGCGCTTCCAGTCCCGCACCACGCCCTGCGCCAACTCTTGCGCCGTGTCATGCATCAGCGGGTTCAGCACCACGTCCTGCTCGACACCGAGGTGGCCCTGGCACAGCTCGCTGAACTTCCGCGCGATCCCCTTGAAGATCGCCCAGTCGGTCCGCGCCTCCCAGGCCGGGTCCACCGCCGCGCTCAGCGGGTGGATAAAGGGGTGCATGTCCGAGGTGTTGAGGTCGTGCTTCTCGTACCAGGTGGCGGTCGGCAGCACGATGTCGGAATGCACGCAGGTCGTGCTCATCCGGAAGTCGAGCGTGACCAGCAGGTCCAGCTTGCCCTCCGGCGCGTCGCGCCACACCACCTCGCCCGGCTTGGTCTTGCCCTCCTCGCCCAGATCCTTGCCCTGCACGCCGTTGGTGGTGCCGAGCAGGTGCTTGAGGAAGTACTCGTGCCCCTTGCCCGAGGAGCCGAGCAGGTTGGAGCGCCAGATGAACATGTTCCGCGGCCAGTTGGCCGGGTTCTCCGGGTCCTCGCAGGACATGCGCAACGCGCCATCGTTGAGGCCCCGCGCCACATAATCCGCCGGGGCGACGCCTGCCGCCCTCGCCGCCGCCGCCAGGCGCAGCGGGTTCTGCTCGAGCTGCGGCGCGGAGGGCAGCCAGCCCATCCGCTCGGCCCGGACGTTGAGGTCGATCAGCGAGCCGTCCAGAGACTTAGGCGCGGTGGGCGAGAGCAGCCCCTCCAGCCCCAGCGTCTCGTAGCGGTACTGGCCCGTATGGGCGTAGAAGAAGCTCGTCGAGTTCATCTGCCGCGGCGGGCGCGACCAGTCGGTCGCGAAGGCCAGCGGCACCCAGCCGGTCTGCGGCCGCAGCTTCTCCTGGCCGACATAGTGGCTCCAGCCACCGCCCGACTGACCGATGCAGCCGCACATCACCAGCAGGTTGATGATGCCGCGGTAGATCATGTCGCCGTGGTACCAATGGTTCACCGCGGCGCCGAGGATGACCATGGACTTGCCATGGGTCTTGTCGGCGTTCGCCGCGAACTCCCGCGCCGTGGCGACGATGTCGCCGCGCCGGGTGCCACAGACCTTCTCGGCCCAGGCGGGGGTGTAGGGCGCGTCGGCGTCGAAGTCGGCGCTGCCGTCGCGCGCCACACCATAATTGGCGAGGAACAGGTCGTAGACCGTCGCGGCCAGCCGGGTGCTGCCGTCGGCCAGCGTCACTCGCCGCACCGGCACGCTGCGGCCGACCACCTCGTCATGCGAGGTCGGGTTGAAGAACTCCGGTGCGCGGCCGCCGAAATAGGGGAAGCCGACCTCGGCCTCCTCCTCGCCGAGCAGCGAGAGGCGTGGCGTGGTCACCTCCAGGGTGCGGCTGTCGCGGCCTTCGAGGTTCCACTTGCCCTGCTCGCCCCAGCGGAAGCCGATCGAGCCCGTGGGCGCGTAGAGCCGGCCGGTCGCGTCGTCCACCGCCACGGTCTTCCAGTCAGGGTTATTCGCCTCGCCGAGGCCGCCCTCCAGATCGTTGGCGCGTAGCTGGCGGCCGGCCACCAGGCGGCCGTCCTTCTCCTCCAGCAGCACCAGCATCGGCATGTCGGTGTACTTGCGGCAATAGTCGAGGAAGTAGTCGCCCCGCCCCTGCGCGTGCCACTCGGAGAGGATGACGTGGCCCATGGCCATGGCCAGCGCCGCGTCGGTGCCCTGCTTCGGGTGCAGCCAGAGGTCGGCGAATTTCGACGCCTCGGAATAGTCCGGCGTCACCACCACCGTCTTGGCGCCGCGGTAGCGCGCCTCGGTCATGAAATGGGCATCCGGCGTCCGCGTCTGCGGGACGTTGGAGCCCCACATCATCAGGAAGCCGGCATTGTACCAGTCGGCGCTCTCCGGCACGTCCGTCTGCTCGCCCCAGGTCTGCGGCGAGGAGGGAGGCAGGTCGCAGTACCAGTCGTAGAAGCTCATGCAGACGCCGCCGATCAGCGACAGGTAGCGGCTGCCCGCGGCGTAGCTGACCATGGACATGGCCGGGATCGGGCTGAAGCCGATGATCCGGTCCGGGCCGTGCTGCTTCGCGGTGTGGACATTGGCGGCGGCGATCAGCTCCTCCGCCTCGTCCCAGGAGACGCGGACGAAGCCGCCGAGGCCCCTCACCTTCTGGTACTCGCGGCGCTTCGCCTCGTCCGCCTGGATGCTGGCCCAGGCATCCACCGGGTCGGCATGCTCCGCCCGCGCCGCACGCCACAGCTTCAGCAGCCGCTTGCGCATCATCGGGTGCTTCACCCGGTTGGCGCTGTAGAGGTACCAGCTGTAGCTGGCGCCGCGGGCGCAGCCGCGCGGCTCGTGGTTCGGCAGGCCGGGCCGCGTGCGCGGGTAGTCGGTCTGCTGCGTCTCCCAGGTCACCACGCCGCCCTTGACGTAGATCTTCCAGGAGCAGGACCCGGTGCAGTTCACGCCGTGCGTGCTGCGGACGATCTTGTCGTGCGACCAGCGGGACCGGTAGGCGTCCTCCCAGCCGCGCGGCTCGTTGGTGACGCGGCCGTGCTCGCCGGAGAAGCCCTCCACATGGCGCTTGAAGAAGGAGAGGCGGTCGAGGAAGTGGGACATGATCAGTGCTCCTCCGTGCTCAGCACGGGTTCGGCGCGTTACGCCGGGCGTAGAAGAACCAGTTCAGGCCGATGCAGGCCGCGAAGTAGGCGGCGCACCAACAGAAGAAGGCGTTCGGGCTGCCGAAGAAGGCGAGGCTCTGGCCGATGAGCAGGCTGCAGAAGAAGGGGCCGTAGGCCGCCATGGCGCCGGTCCAGCCGATGACGCCGGCCGCCTGGCGCGGCGGGAAGAGCATCGGCATCTGCTTGAAGGTGCTGGCATTGCCGATGCCCGCGAACATGAACAGGCCCAGCATGCTGCCGACGAAGTACGGGAAGTCGTCCATGCTGGTCGGCTGGGTGAAGAACGGCACCGTCAGCGCGCAGGCCAGCATGCCGAAGCCCGCTACCTGCGTGACCTTGGCGCCGCCGAAGCGGTCGGCGGCCGGGCCGGCGAGGACGCGCGCCACGGAGCCGACGAGCGGGCCAAGGAAGGCGTAGGTCAGCGGGTCCGGCGCGCCGGGCAGGCTGCCGTAGCACTGCTTGATCAGCAGCGGGAAGACCGCGGCGAGGCCGGAGAAGATGCCGAAGGTCATGATGTAGAGCACGGTCATGATCAGCCCGTGCTTCAGGCCGAAGATGTCGAGCTGCTCTCGGAAGTTCGCCTTCACCGGGACGGAGCGCAGGAAGGTCCAGGCGGCCAGCGCGCCGAGGAGGATGAGCGGGACATAGATCGCGGTGGCGTTCTGCATCCAGACCGTCTTCGTCGCGCCATTGGCAGCGCGCAGCACCTGGCCCTCGCCCAGCAGCCCGTCAGCGAGCGACAGGCCGATGATCCAGGGCGTTACGAACTGCACCACGCTGACGCCGAAGTTGCCCACGCCCGCCTGGATCGCCAGGGCCGTGCCCTGCAGACGCTTCGGGAAGAACAGGCTGGTCGAGGGCATGAACGACGAGAAGTTGCCGCCGCCGAGGCCGGAGGCGAAGGCCAGCAGCATCAGCACCCAGTAGGGCGTGGTGTTGTCCTGCACCGCATGGAACCAGCCGACCGCCGGGACCAGCAGGGACAGGGTAGAGAGCGCCACCACGTGCCGGGTGCCGAGCAGCGGCGTCAGGAAGGTGTGCCCGATGCGCAGCGTCCCACCCGCGAGGCCCGGCATCGCCGCCAGCCAGAAGAGCTGGTCGGTCGTCAGCTTGAAGCCGAGGCCCGGCAGCCGCACCACCAGGGCGCTGACCACGAACCAGGTGATGAAGGCGAGGGTCAGGTCGAAGGTGGTGACGGCGAGAGTGGCCCAGGCGCGGGCCTTGCCGCCTTCGGCCCAGAAGCCGGCGTCCTCGGGCTGCCAGCGCTGGAGCCAGGTGCCGCCGGCGCGCGCGGCGCCGGCCTTGTCGATGGTGGTGGACATGGCGTGCGTCCCTCTTCTTTCGCGGCCTACTCGGCAGCCACGGTGCGGCCGTCCGGCGCGGGCGCCGCGGCGGGGGTAGGGTTCGGGTTGACGAGGGCGGCGGCCTCCGGCAGGTCGCGCGGGGCCCGCAGCGCCGGGTGCTCGGCCTTCTCCATCCGGCGGATGGCAAGGTGCATCCACAGCAGGCTGCCAGCGACGATGGCAAACAGCAGCATGAAGCAGCTCGTCCAGACGCCGATCAGGTCGTTCATGGCGCCGAAGGCGATGGGCAGGATGAAGCCACCCAGGCCGCCGATCAGGCCAACCACGCCGCCCACGCTGCCGACACGGCCGGGGTAGTAGACCGGGATGTGCTTGTAGACCGCGGCCTTGCCCAGGCTCATGAAGAAGCCGAGCACCATGGTCAGCGCCATGAAGGGCAGGAAGCCGATGGCAAGGTCGAACTCGATCGGGCCGCGGATGCCCTTCACCACGTAGTGCGTGGCGGGGTAGCTGAGCAGGAAGGTGCAGGCGGTCGCGCCGATGAAGGTCCAGTACATCACCCGCCGGGCGCCGTAGCGGTCGGACAGCGTGCCGCCCAGCACCCGGAACAGCGAGCCGGGGATGGAATAGGCGGCGCCCAGCATGCCCGCGGTGACGATGTCGAGCCCGTAGACGCCCACGTAGAAGCGCGGCAGCCACAACGCCAACGCGACGAAGCCGCCGAAGACGAAGAAGTAGTAGAGGCTGAAGCGCCAGACCTGCAGGTTGGCCAGCGGCGCCATCATCGCGCCGAAGCTCTCGGCCTCGACGCCGCGGGCGCGCCGCGCCGCGAGGTCCGGGTCGTCGCTGGTCGTCACGTAGAAGAGCACGGCGGTGACGGCCAGCGCCACGGCCCAGATCTGCGCCACCGCCTGCCAGCCCATCGCCACCATCACGGCGGGCGCGAGGAACTTGGTCACGGCCGAGCCGACATTGCCCGCGCCGAAGATGCCGAGCGCGGTGCCCTGCTTCTCCTTCGGGTACCACTTCGAGACGTAGGCGACGCCGACCGAGAAGGACCCGCCCGCGATGCCGACGCCGAGCGCGGCGAGAAGGAAGGTCGTGTAGTCATGCGCATAGGAGAGCATCCAGGTGGCGACGGCGGCGGCCAGCATCACCAGCGCGAAGACGCGGCGCCCGCCGTACTGGTCGGCCCAGATGCCGAGCACCAGCCGGATCAGGCTGCCGGTGAGGATGGGCGTGCCGATCAGCAGGCCGAATTGGAAGTCCGTCAGCCCAAGGTCGCGCTTCACCTGCACGCCGAGGATCGAAAAGATGGTCCAGGCGGCGAAGCAGACCGTGAAGGCCGCCGTGCTGGACCAAAGGGCGCGGGCGCGGTCACCGCCGCTCACCGTCCCACCCGCAATCGCATTCATCTGCCGCTCCCGTTGGTGGAGACCGGCGGAAGGTGGCGTATGAGGGCGGATCGGTTTCTTGACTCAAATCAAAGCGTTGTTCCCGCTGCCCGGAAAAATGCTCGACAGACCAAGAGAAGCAAGCCTTGGCCTGCGCCACTTCGAAAAGTGCCTTGATCCAGATCAACGAACGGCACCGCGGATTTTCTTATGCCGCCTGTCATTCCGACCGGGAGAGCACCGTGGCCGACCGACCGCTGAACATCGACCTGCTCCGGCGCAGCCCCTTCTTCGCCGCCGCAGGAGAGGCGGCGATGGCGCGCCTGCTCCGCCCCAGCTTCACGCAGCAACTGCCGCGTGGCGCCGTGCTGTTCGAACAGCACGAGATGCCGAACTTCCTGCACCTGCTGCTCGCTGGCAGCGTCGGCCTCCAGGCCCGGGACGAGGCGGGGACGGAGACGACCGTGGAGATCTTCGGGGCCGGCGAGCTCTTCCTGGCGCCGGCGGCCATCCTCGGCCTGCCCTACCTCGTCTCGGGGGCGGCGCTGACCGACGTGCGGGTGCTGATGATCCCGGCCGACCTCTTCCGCGAGGGCATCGCAGCCGACCCGGCGCTCAGCCGCGCGGCCATCGAGCTCCTGTCGCGCCACTGGCGCCTGATGGTGGACCAGGTGGTGGATCTGAAGCTGCGCTCCTCCGAGCGCCGCGTGGCGAGGTTCCTGGCCCGGCGCGTCCCGGAGGAGGCGGGCGCCGGTGTTGCCGCATTGCCGGAGCCACGGACAGCCATCGCCGCCCGGCTGGGCATGACCCCCGAAACGCTCTCGCGGGCGCTCAACGCGCTTGAGGCGCAGGGCGCCATCCGCATGTCCTCTCGGGAGGCCCATATTCTGGACCGCGCCCGCCTCCTGCAGGGTAGGGCGAGGTAGGCTTCCGGGAGGGGTCCGAGCCTGCGGGAGCATCGCTCAATCATCAGTAGGCAAGCCTTGATCAGTCCATTGTTGTTCGGAACGCGCTGAGCCGGCCATGCCTCTGGGGCGGAGACGAACGATGTCCCGCTGGAGGGCACCCGTGAGGGACCGGATCGCCAGGGGAGAGCGGATACGAGGCTTCGGCGACATGCCCGAAGCCCGATCCGGCGGAGGGTGACCGGCGGTCCGGGGCCGGGCCTGCTGGCGACCCTCGGCCATCGCGGGTGGGGCGACCAGGGCCAGCAGGCCACCAGTCAGTGGCGTCTTGCAATCCTCTCCATCGCGAGAGGACGGTTCACGCGCGACCGAGGTTCCGGGCCAGCAGCCTGGCCAGCCCGTGCACGGCGGCAAGCATCGGCGCCGGCTGGCCGAGATGGGCCGCCAGCTCCACCAGCCCGCCCAGCACGGGGCCGAGCTCCAGCGGCCGTCCCGCTTCCAGATCCTGCAGCATGGAGGTGCGGAAGGGGCCGAGCCGGCGGGTAACGGCCATCCGCTCGGCAATGGTCTGGCCGGTGGGCAGGCCGATGCGGTCGCCGAGCGCCGCCATCTCCGCCATCATCGCCTCGACCAGGCCGCGGACGCCGTCATCCTCCAGCATCGCCTGCATGTCGGCGCGGCAGAGGGCGCTCAGCGGGTTCATGTTGGAATTGCCCCAGAGCTTCAGCCAGATCTCCCGCCGCAGCTCGGGCACCGCCTCGGCCGGGATGCCCCCGCGGCGCAGCGCCTCGACCAGCGCGGCCAGCGCGGCGGGGTGGCGGCCCGAGGGGTCGCCATAGAGCATCCGGTCCTGCTTCATCAGCCGGATCACCCCTGGCGCCTCGACCCGGCTGCCGACATGGGCGACACCGCCGAGCACGCGCTCCACCGGGATGGCGGCGGCAAGCGCCCCACCGGGATCGACCGATTGCAGCACGAGGCCCTCGGCCGGCCCGCCGAACCCCTGGAGGAACCACCAGGGCAGGCCGTTCTGCGCCGTGGCGACCAGGGTCTCCGGGCCCAGCAGCCGCTGCACGAGCGGCAGGGCGGCCGGCAGGTCATGGCTTTTCAGCCCGATCAGCAGCAGGTCGGCCGGCGGCAGGGCCGCGGGGTCGTCGGAGGCGATGACGGGGAAGGCCTCGCGCCGCTCGCCCTCAAGGAAGACGAGTCCCTCGGCCCGCAACGCGACCAGGCTGGCGCCGCGCGCGAAGATGGCGACCGGCAGGCCGGCCCGCGCCAGGCCGGCCGCCAACCAGCCGCCGACCGCGCCAGCACCCAGGACCGTGACCCGCATGGCATCCCCTCCTCCTTGCCCGGCCGGTTATGCCGCATCGGGGTGGATGGGATCGAGCGGGGCTTCGTTGCGGCTGGCCCGCACCTTGGGCACGGCTCGGACGTTGCAGGGGGATGGACCCCTATATCGTATTGCTCGTCGGCACCGGCGCCCTGATCCTGCTCGTCGCCTGGCTGCCGATGGTGCTGCGGGAGCTGCCGCTCTCGCTGCCCATGTTCTGCATCGGCTTCGGCTTCGCGGCCTTCAGCCTCTCGACCGGGGACAGGCCGGACCCGAACCACTACCCGCACACGACCGAACGGCTGACGGAGCTGGTGGTGATCGTCGCGCTCACCGGCGCCGGGCTGAAGCTCGACCGGAAGCTGGCCTGGCGAAGCTGGACACTGACCTGGCGGCTGCTCGCGCTGGCCATGCCGCTGTCGATCCTGGGCATCGGCCTCATCGGCTATTGGGGGCTTGGCCTCGGCATCCCGGCCGCCCTGCTGCTCGGCGCCGCACTGGCACCGACCGACCCGGTGCTCGCCTCCGATGTCCAGGTCGGGCCGCCGCGCTCCGGCGAGGAGGATGAGGTGCGCTTCACCCTCACCGCCGAGGCGGGGCTGAATGACGGGCTGGCCTTTCCCTTCGTCAACCTGGCGGTGAGCCTGGCGGCGCTGGGCCTGGCGCCGGAGGATTGGGCGCTGCACTGGATCGGGGTGGATGTGCTCTGGAAGCTCGCCGCCGGCCTCGGGGCCGGCTGGGCCATCGGGCGGCTGCTCGGCTGGCTCACCTTCCGCATGCCGAACCGGGCCCGCCTCTCCCGTACCGGGGATGGGTTCGTGGCGCTGGGCGCGACCTTCCTCGCCTATGGCCTGACCGAGATGGTGCATGGCTATGGCTTCATCGCAGTCTTCGTCGCCGCCCTCGGCATGCGCGCGGCGGAGCGGCAGCATGACTACCACGACCGGCTGCACGACTTCGCCGAGCAGACCGAGCGGCTGCTGATGATGGTGCTGCTGGTGCTGTTCGGCGGCGTCTTGGCAGGGGGCGTGCTGGCGCATCTCACCTGGGCCGGTGTCGCCGCAGCGCTCGGCTTCGTCTTCCTGGTGCGGCCGGCGGCCGGGATGATCTCGCTGATCGGCGTCGACCAGCCGATGGAGGAGCGGCTGGCGATCTCCTTCTTCGGCATCCGCGGCCTCGGCAGCTTCTACTACCTGGCCTTCGCCGCGAATGCCGCCTCCTTCGCCGAGATGCCGGAGCTCTGGGCGGTGATCAGCGCGACCGTGCTGCTCTCGGTCGGGCTGCATGGGATGACGGTGACGCCGGCGATGCGCTGGTTGGACAAGCGCCGCCGGCGGCAGGGCGTGCTGCCGCTGGAGGCGTGATCAGGGCTCGGTCAGCAGGCTCGAATGGATCCAGCCCTCCGGGGCCGCACCGCCGACCTGGATCCAGCCGCCGCGCGCCTCCCCATGGATACGGAAGGCCTCGCCCCGCGCGGCGGTGCGGAGCACCGGGGCGCTGCTGTCCGGCCCGGCCCGGAGATTGGCCGCCGTCCGCACCAGCACGCGCGGCAGGGCAGGATTAGGCGCCGGCGGCGCCTCGGCCGCCGGGGCGGGCGGCGGTGCGGCGGGCGGCGGCGCCACGCGCTGCGGCAACTGGGGTGCCGCCGGCGCAGGCCGCGGCGCAGTTGCCTGCTGCGGGGGTGGGGCGGCGGCCTCCGGCCGGGATGGCGGGGCGCTGGCCGCTGGCTGGGCCGGCACATCGGCCCCGGTCTGCGGTGCCGGCGAGTGATGGTTCAGGCCGAGCAGCAGCCCGATCACCAGCCCGCCCCCCGCCAGGCCGAGCATCGGCCAGGGCAGCCCGGCCAGCCCCGCTCCCGGACGGCGACGGCCGCTCTCCGGGCGCGCCTCGCGCACCGGCGTCGGCGCGCCGACACGGACGAGCGGGCGGCTCAGCAGCAGGCGCTGCACCAGGGCGATCCAGCCATCGCCGCCGGCCAAATGCAGCGGCGGCACCGCGGCGAAGGCGGCCGCCAGGCGGCGCTGCAGGTTCAGGGGCTCGCCCGGCATCATGGCGAGCGTCACCACCGGCAGGTAGCCGGGGAAGATGGCGCTGAAGCGGGCCGCCTCCAGCCGCTGGCGCAGGGCCGCCGCCGCCGCCTCGGCCACGGCGCCGGGCACGCCGAGCAGGGCCACGCCGAATTCCGGGTGCAGCAGCACCAGCGGCACCAGCACATTGGCCACCGCTCCGCCCGAGGCCGGGCGCTGCTCCAGCAGGCAGTCAGGCAGGCTGATCCAGCCCTCCGGCACCACCGAGGCATGGGTATCCGCCTCCGGCAACGGCTGGGTCGGCTGGTCGAGGCGATATTGTGCCTCCGGGTGATGGATCATGGGTTGCAAATGGCCCCCCTGCGGCTCGTCTCCGCCATTCTGGGACAGCGGAGCCCCTCATCGTCTGAACGTATACGTCAGCCTGAGTTGCAGCGCAGCATAGGACTGGGGCGCCGAACCCCGGCCAGGTGACCGGCGGCTACAGCCGCCAGCCGGTATGGATAGCGACGATCCCGCCCGACAGGTTGCGATACGTCACACGCTCGAGCCCCGCCTCCCGCATCATGCCGGCGAGGGTATCCTGGTCGGGGAACATGCGGATGCTCTCGGCCAGGTACTGGTAGCTCTCGGCATCCTGGGCGATGCGGGCCCCGAGACGGGGCAGCACCTTGAAGGACCAGGCATCGTAGAGCGGCGCCAGGGCCGCCACCTCGACCCGGCTGAACTCCAGGCAATGGAAGCGGCCGCCGGGGCGGAGCACGCGGCGGGCCTCGCGCAGCACCGCGGGCTTGTCGGTGCAATTGCGCAGGCCGAAGGCAATCGAGACCTTCTCCACGCTGCGGTCCGGCAAGGGCAGATGCTCGGCATCCGCGCACAGGAAGGTGAGGTTGGCAGCCAGCCCCCGCTCCAGCGCCCGGCCCTGCGCCACCTGCAGCATGGAGGGGTTGATGTCGGACAGGATGACGCGCCCCGCCCCCGCCTCGAGCGCCCGGAAGCTGATATCGCCCGTGCCCCCCGCCAGGTCGAGCAGCGCCTCCCGCGGCGAGGCGGCGATGGCGGCGACGAAGGCGGCCTTCCAGGCCCGGTGCAGGCCGAGCGACATCAGGTCGTTCATCAGGTCGTAGCGCGGCGCCACGCTGTCGAAGACCTGGCGGACCAGGCTCGCCTTCTCCTCCCGCTTCACGGCACGGAAGCCGAAATCGATCGTCTCGTCGGAGGGGGAGTTGCGTTCGGTCATGCGGCGGGCACCATAGGCCGGTTGGGGGCGACGCGGAACCTATGCCTGAATTGCCGGAAGTCGAGACGGTGATGCGCGGCCTTGCCGCGGTGCTGGAGGGCAGGGTGATCCGCGCGGCCGCCATCAGCCGGCCGGATATGCGCTGGCCCTTCCCCGAGGGGCTGGCCGCACGGCTGGCCGGCAGCCGCGTGGAGGGGTTCCGGCGCCGGGCCAAATACATGCTGATGCGCCTCTCGGGCGGCGATTCCGTGCTGATCCATCTCGGCATGTCGGGGCGGATGGTGGCGCGGCCGGCCGGGGACCTGCCCAACGCCCCCATCGCGCATGAGCATTTCTCGCTGGAGACGGAGGAGGGCATCCGGGTCGGCTTCGTCGATCCCCGCCGCTTCGGCAGCATCGACCTGGTGCCGACCGCCGGGGAGGACCGGCACCGCCTGCTGGCCGGCCTCGGGCCGGAGCCATTGGAGGAGGCCTTCTCCCCGGCGGTGCTGAGCGTGGCGCTGGCCGGCAAGCGGACACCGGTCAAGGCGGCGCTGCTCGACCAGAAGGTCGTGGCGGGACTCGGCAATATCTATGTGTCGGAGGCGCTGTTCCGGGCCCGCATCTCGCCCCGGCGGCTGGCGGCGAGCGTCGCGGGCGCCCGCACCGTCCGGCTGGTGCCGGCGATCAAGGCGGTGCTGGAGGAGAGCATCGCGGCCGGCGGCTCCTCGCTGCGCGACTACGTCCAGGCGGATGGCGGGATCGGGTTCTTCCAGGAACGGTTCAAGGTCTATGACCGGGAAGGGCTGCCCTGCGAGGCCTGCCCCGGCCCGCCCGCCTGCCCGGGCATCCAGCGGATCGTCCAGTCCGGCCGGGCCAGCTTTTATTGCCCGCGGCTGCAGCGCTGATATCCTCCCGGCCAAGACGGAGGATGCGCATGGCCGACTATCAGATGATCCTGACCGAGATGCAGGGGCGGGTGGCGCTGATCCGCCTCAACCGGCCGCAGGCGCTGAACGCGCTCTGCGACCAGCTGATGGACGAGCTCGGCCAGGCGCTGCGCGGCTTCGATGCGGATCCGGAGGTGGCCGCCATCGTCATCACCGGCAGCGAGAAGGCCTTCGCGGCCGGCGCCGACATCAAGGAGATGCAGTCCCGCACCTACCCGGCGGTCTATCTCGACGACTTCATCGGCAAGCGCTGGGAGGCCGTGACCTACGTCCAGAAGCCGGTGATCGCGGCGGTCGCGGGCTATGCGCTCGGCGGCGGCTGCGAGCTGGCGATGATGTGCGACATGATCATCGCCGCCGAGAACGCCAAATTCGGCCAGCCCGAGATCAATCTCGGCGTCATCCCGGGCGCCGGCGGCACCCAGCGGCTGACGCGGGCCATCGGCAAGGCCAAGGCGATGGACCTGGTGCTGACCGCGCGGATGATGGATGCCGCCGAGGCCGAGCGCTCCGGCCTCGTCGCCCGCATCGTCCCGACCGCCGAGGTGGTGGCCGAGGCGATGAAGGTCGGCGAGAAGATCGCCACCCTCTCCGCCCCCGCCGTCGCCGTGGCGAAGGAGGCGGTGAACCGCGCCTTCGAGACGACACTCGCCGAGGGGGTGAAGTTCGAGCGCCGGGCCTTCCAGGCGCTCTTCGCCACCGAGGACCAGAAGGAGGGCATGGCCGCCTTCGCCGAGAAGCGGAAGCCCGCCTTCAGCAACCGCTGAGGCAAGGCCTCGCTTGACGCCCCGCTCCGGCCGGGGGTAGAAGCCCCTTCCTCGCGCGGACCGGGTAGCAAGGCCGGACCGCGTGGCATTTCCATCACCCCTGCCCGAGTTGATACAGCGCCATGGCGAACACGGCTTCCGCCCGCAAACGCATCCGTCAGACCGAGAAGCGCACGATCCGCAACCGTGCGCGTCGTTCGCGGGTGCGGACCTTCCTGCGCAAGGTGGAAGCGGCGATCGCGACCGGCGACAAGACCCAGGCGCAGGAGGCTTTCAAGTCGGCCCAGCCCGAGCTGCAGCGCGCCGCGACCAAGGGCGTGCTCCACAGCAATACCGTGGCACGGAAGCTGTCCCGCCTCTCGGCCCGGATCAAGTCGATCAGCGTCTGAGCCCCGTCTCACCGCATGAGTGTCCGGGCAGCCATGGCCCGGACCATGTGATGTCATCACGGCGCATTGATTGCGAAGACCCGCAACCATCACTGTTGCGCGGGGTCTCGTTTGCTCGCGGTTGTATTCAGTCGATACTGCCGCGGCGTCGCCAAATGGAAAGTTGCTATTGTCGCCGACTTTGAGGCTGCGGTAGCATCCCGTTCGTCGGATCGACGTGCGGTTCATCCCACTCCCCGCCAGCACCTAGACCGATACCGCCGCGCAGGTCTCTGAACCACTGCGCGACCATCGGCTGGCGCCTGCTGGCTTTCGTATGGATCGAACAGGAGGCCGGCCCGCTTGCCCCCCCAATCCTCCGGAGAGTTGGCTGCCGGCTGGGCCCGCATCCGCGGCCGCCTACGCGAAGAGGTCGGCGAGGTCGAGTACCGCACCTGGCTGCGCCAGATGACGCTGGCCGGCATCGAGGGCGAGGATGCGATCATCCTCCTGCCCACCCGCTTCCTGCGCGACTGGGTGAACAGCCATTACGGCGACCGGCTGCGGTCGCTGTGGCAGGCCGAGTATCCGGAGGTGCGCCGCATCGACATCCGCGTCTCCGCCAGCCCACCGCCCGAGGCGGTGCTGGCCGGGGCGGAGGAGCGCGCCGGGACCGAACGGATCGACGGCCGCGGCCTCGCCGAACCCCTGGCCCCGCGCCCGGCCGAGACGCGCCCCGCCCCGGAGCCGCGCTCCGATTGGGTGGTGCCGCTCGAGGCCCGCTTCACCTTCGACACCTTCGTCGTCGGCAAGCCGAATGAATTCGCCCATGCCTGCGCCCGGCGGGTGTCGGAGAAGCCGGCAAGCCCAGGCTTCAACCCGCTCTTCCTCTATGGCGGCGTCGGGCTCGGCAAGACGCATCTGATGCACGCGACCGCCTGGGCGATCCGCGCGCATGACCCGCAGCGGACCGTTGCCTACATGTCCGCCGAGAAGTTCATGTACCGCTTCATCGCGGCACTCCGCTCCCAGAACACCATGGAGTTCAAGGAGACGCTGCGTGCCGTCGACGTGCTGATGATCGACGACCTGCAATTCCTGATCGGCAAGGACAATACGCAGGAGGAATTCTTCCACACCTTCAACGCCTTGGTCGATCAGGGCAAGCAGATCATCGTCTCCTCGGACAAATCGCCCTCCGACCTGGCGGGAATCGAGGACCGGCTGCGGACGCGGCTCGGCTGCGGCATGGTCGCCGACATCCATGCAACGACCTATGAGCTGCGCCTCTCCATCCTCCAGGCCAAGGCCGCCGCCGCCCAGGTGGCGGTGCCGCCCAAGGTGCTGGAGCTTCTGGCGAACAAGATCACCGCCAATGTCCGGGAGCTGGAAGGCGCGCTGAACCGGCTGGTGGCGCATGCCAACCTCTTCGGCCGGCCCATCACCGTGGACAGCGCCCATGAGGTGCTGCACGACGTGCTCCGCGCCCATGAGAAGCGGGTCTCCATCGAGGAGATCCAGAAGAAGGTGGCCGAGCACTACAACATCCGCCTCACCGACATGAGCAGCGCCCGCCGCGCCCGGAACGTCGCCCGGCCACGCCAGGTGGCGATGTACCTGGCGAAGCAGCTCACCCAGCGCAGCCTGCCCGAGATCGGCCGCCGCTTCGGCAACCGGGACCACACCACGGTGATGCATGCCGTCTCCCGCGTCGCCGAGCTGATGGAGGCCGATGCCGGCTTCGCCGAGGACGTCGCCCTGCTGCGGAAGATGCTGGAAACCTGAGGAATCCCCCGCTTACCCTTGTGAATCAAGGCTGTTAGAATAGCTACCCTGACGAGATGGTCGGGTGTGGGGGAGCCTGGGGCAGATGAAGTTCACGGTCGAACGGGCGATCCTGATCAAGGCGCTCGCCCATGTGCAGAGCGTGGTCGAGCGCCGCAACACAATCCCCATCCTCGCCAATGTCCTGCTCTCCGCCGAGGACGGGATCCTGCGGCTGACCGCGACGGATATGGAGATCGCCGTCGTCGAGGAGGTGCCCGGGGTGCAGGTCGCCCGCCCGGGCCGCACCACGGCGCCGGCCGCCACCCTCTACGAGATCGTCCGCAAGCTCCCCGAGGGCGCCAAGGTGGAGCTCGACCATGCCGGCGGCGATGCGCCGCTGAAGCTGCGCGCCGGGCGCTTCAACACCGACCTCTCGGTGCTGCCGGTCGAGGACTTCCCCTCCATGACCGAGGGCAAGCTGCCGCATCAATTCGCCCTCCCCGCCGGGCAGCTGCGCGAGCTGGTGGACCGCACCCGCTTCGCCATCAGCACCGAGGAGACGCGCTACTACCTCAACGGCATCTACCTGCATGCGACGGAGAGCGAGGGTTCGCCGGTGCTGCGCGCGGTGGCGACCGATGGCCACCGCCTGGCGCGGGTGGAAGAGCCGCTGCCGGAGGGTGCGGCCGGCATCCCGGGCGTCATCATCCCCCGCAAGACGGTGAACGAGCTGCGCAAGCTCGCCGAGGAGACGCAGGACGAGATCACCATCCGCCTCTCCGACACCAAGATCCGCTTCGACATCGGTGCGGTGCAGCTCACCAGCAAGCTGATCGACGGCACCTTCCCGGAGTACGACCGGGTCATCCCCCGCGGGAACGACAAGGTGCTGCAGGTGCGGAAGAAGGAGTTCGCCGAGGCCGTCGGCCGCGTCGCCGCCATCAGCTCGGAACGCTCCCGCCCGGTGAAGATCAGCCTCGAGCGCAACCGCCTGCTGCTCTCCGCCAGCTCCGCCGAGCAGGGCCAGGCGCAGGAGGAGCTGGATGGCGAGGTGGTGACCTATGACAACACGCCGCTCGAGATCGGCTTCCAGGCCCGCTACCTGAACGACATCACCGACCAGATCGCCGACATGGTGGAGTTCCGCTTCGCCGACGGCAGCGCGCCGACCGTGGTGACGGATGCGGCGAAGCCGGAAGCCCTCTACGTCCTGATGCCGATGCGGGTGTGACGGAGGGGGCTCCCCCGCCTCCTTCCCCGCTCATCAAGCCGGCTTCACCGGCTCCTTCCCCTTCGGCAGCCACGCCAACGCACCTTTGGGCAGGTGGAGATGTGCCTGCACCAGCGTCGGCGCGGGTCGGCCACCGGAGGGAAGGCCAGCGCGCGGCAAAGGCCGGACTCTTTCCAGCAAATGACATCTTTGACTGGAATTCTTCTCGCATCATGGGCTGCCCGCGGCCCGTTTCTCAGTTCGCCGTGCTGATGAGCCCCGCCGCCGCGGCCTCCGCCCAGCGGCGGTTGTCGCGCTCCAGGAAGGGGCCGAACTCGGCCGGCCCGAGCGTCGCCAGATCGGCGCCCAGCTCGGCCAGGCGCTGGCCGATGGCGGGCCTGGCGAGCGAGGCCTGCACCGCGGCGAAGATCCGCTGGGCGATCGCCGGCGGCAGGCCGGGCGGGCCATACATCCCGTACCAGCCGTTGAACTCGTAGCCGGGCAGCCCCGCCTCCGCCATGGTCGGCACCCGGGGCAGCAGGGCGGAGCGGCGCGCCGAGGTCACCGCCAGCACCCTCACCGCCCCGCTCGCCACATGCTGCAGCACCGCGACGGTGCTGGTGACGGCCAGCGGCACATGGCCGGCGACGAGGTCGTTCAGCTGCGGTCCGCTGCCGCGATAGGGCACCTCGATCAGCTGGATGCCAGCCTGGCGCGCGAAGGAATTGCCGGCATAGCTGGTCGCCGCCTCGGTCGAGCCGAAGGCGATGCTGCCGGGCTTCGCCCTGGCCGCCGCGATGAGGCCGGCGATGTCGGAATAGGGCTGGCCGCCATGCGCGGCGAGCACCAGCGGATAGCCCGAGAGCATCGAGACCGGCGTGAAATCCTTCACCGGGTCGAAGGGGATGTTCGGCATGGCATAGCGGTTGATGACATGCGCGCCGGTCGCCACCATCAGCATATGGCCATCCGCCGGGGCGCGCTGGACATACTCGGCGCCGACCACGCCATTGGCACCGGCCCGGTTCTCCACCACCACCGGCTGGCCGATCGCCTCCCGCATGCCCTCCGCCACGGCGCGGGCGAAGATGTCGGTGCCGCCGCCCGGCGCATAGGGCACCACCATGGCGACGGGCCGGGATGGCCAGGCAGGCTGTGCCGCCACGAAGGGGGAGGCAAGCCCCGCGCCGAGGGTGCCGAGCGCCAGGCGCCGCGTGATCGCCATGTTGCCGGTCCTCCTCAATACGGGGTGTCGCGCATGCCGAGCGCGGCGGCGGCGCGGGCCTGCCAGGCGGCCAGACCGGGCGGCAGGTTCTGCCCCTTGAAGCCGCCGCGGACGCTGCCGGGCGCCACGTTCTTGTAGACCTCCCGCATGGCGTCGCAGAGCGGCCGCCCCTCCGGCACCGCGAGCCAGAGGCGCAGCAGGTGGCGCTTCCGCTCCGGCTCCTCGAAATCCTCGTAATGGGTCCGGCTGTGGATGAGGACGTGGTTGTTCACCAGCTGCAGGTCGCCCGGCTCCAGCCACATGGAGAAGCAGAAGGCGTCGCTGCTCGCCATCTCCTGGATGGCATCGAGCGCCGCGTGCTGCCGCTCGGTCAACCGCGGCTCGCCCTCGATCAGCTGGGTCGAGCGGATGTGGTTGCGGATGTAGCGGGCGGCGAAATGCCCGCTCTTCAGGCTATAAACGGGCGCCATATAGGTCGGCGTCTCATCCGCCGCCTCCTCCTTCTGCCGGCTATGCGGGAAGAGGCCATAGAGAGTCTCGACCAGCTCCGGCCGCTCGGCCAGCAGCGCGTCATGGATCGCGACCGAGCTGGCGAGGCGGCTGAGGCCGCCGCTGCGCGCCGTCTTCAGGCAGAGCAGGGCGACGACATCGCTGCCATCGGTGTGGAAGTCGAGTTCGGCATTGGTGTTGTAGCCACGGCCGCCGGTGCCGCGATAGGTGCCGCCGGCATCCCGCACATCGGAGATCAGCTGGCTCGCCTTGCCCTGCGGCCGGGCGACGCCGAGATGCGTGCCGATGGCCCAGAAAAGCAGCTTCGCCTCCTCGGCGGTGTAGTCGCCGACCGGGATGCCGCGGATGGTGCGGAAGCCGATCCCCGCCTCCATCTCCCGCGCCGCCTCGGCCAGCACGGCGCCGAAGGGGCCGAGGGGGAAGTCCTCCCGCGTCATCCCGAGCATGGGCTTGCCTGTGGCCTGCAGGCGGCGAAAGGCAACGCGGAGATCATCGACCTCCTCCGCCGTGAGCCGGCGCAGCCAGGCGCCGGACGCTTCGAGCATGGCCGGCCGCCAGGCCGCCGCGGTCGCGATGGGCTGGATCATTCGTGTCGTTCCTCCGGGGGTGGAGGATGGCAAGCAGCCGGGGGGCTGTCGAGGTGGCGCGCTCAGCCCGGGTCGCGCAGGTTCTCCCGCAGGGTGCGGCCGGTATAGGCGGTTCGGCTGGCAGCCAGCCTAGGAGTGCCCGCCCCGCCGCACCAGACGGTGCCAGAGCGCCAGGCCGGCATCATAGGGGATGGCCGGCACCTCCCGCAGGCGCCAGTACCAGCGCCGACGCCAGCCCTCCGCCCCGGCCGAGCCGCCGATCGGCACCGGCCGCGCCGGCATCCCGGCCAGGCGCAGCAGCAGCAGGCAGCGCGGCAGGTGGAAGCGGCTGGTCGCGGCATAGACCGGCCCCGCATGGCCCATGCCCCGCAGCAGCGCCACGCTGGCGAGGGCGGAGGAGAGGGTGTCCGTCCCCGTCGGCTCCTCCAGGATATTAGCGGCGGCCACGCCGAACTCCTCCAGCAGCCGCGCCATCACCCGGCTCTCGGCGGGGCCGAAGCGCCCCTTTGCGCCGGTCGGGACATAGAGTGGGTCGGCGAGGCGGGCGCCGAAGCGGGCGGCGGCCTCCACCCGGCGGCGCAGCGTTGGGCTGGCGCTGCCATCCGGGCGGACGGCGGCGCCGAAGATGACGATGGCCGCCCTCACGCTGGGTGGGTCACGTCGGTGCGGCGATCAGCAATCGGTTCATCGCTTCCATGCTGCGGCGGAGGGCGGCGAGATCCCGCCAGAACGCCTCCCGCGCCACCCCGTTCGCCGCCAGCTCATCGGCGATGGCGCCGAAGCTGCGGCGGCCATCGACACGCTGCAGGATGGCGCCGGCCAGCCGCGGCATGGGCAGGTTCACCCGCAGCCCGTCGAAGCTGACCGGGATGGTGCCGTCGCGCGGCAGGCCGCGGGCCAGCGCCGCGCCATCCATCTCGCGCAGCACCGGCACCGCCTCCGGCTCCTCCCAGGGCGGCGCCGGGTCCGCCTCCTCGGCGCGGCGGCAGTAGAGGATGTGGATGCCCATGTTGCCGGTGATGGCCTCGGCCAGCGCCGCCCGCTCGATCGGCGTCATCGCGGCGGTCCGGGCGCGGAGCCGCGGGTCCGGCAGGTAGCTGTCCGGGTCGTAGCGCACCGGCTCCACCCAGCAGGTGATGCGGAGCCCGGCCTCCGCGACGAGCGCCGCCAGCTGCGGCACCGTATAGGCCCGGTCGCGCGGGTTCAGCAGCAGGTCGTAGAGCCCGGCATCGCCGCCCGAGATATGGTCGGTGAGCCAGGGGTTGCGCTTCAGCCAGGCCGTCTCCGGCACCTGGCGCCAGAGGCGGCGGGCGATGTCGATCCGCGCCGGCGGCGCCTCGCCCTCCGGCGCCAGCAGCCGCAGCGCGTCCTGCAGCATATAGACCCCGGTGCGGCCATGCGGCGCATACACCATCAGCCCGATCCCGCCGCCCGGCGCCAGCACCGAGACGAGCGAGCGCAGCCCCGCCAGCGGGTCCGGCAGGTGGTGGAGGACGCCGCAGCAATCGATGTAGTCGAAAGGGCCGAGGCCGGAGCCGGCCAGCTCCAGCAGGGAGCCCTCCTCGAAGCGGATATTGCCGAGCTTCCTGGTCGCTGCACGGGCCTCCGCGATGCGCCGGGCGGCGCCGCTGCGGTCGAGCCAGGTGACGCTGCCCTCCCGCCCGGCCCAGGCCATCTGCTGGGCCAGCATCATGGTGCCGTCGCCCGTCCCGCCACCGGCGAAGAGCGCCCGCAACGGCACCGAGGCGTGGCGCCGGCTGCCAAAGATCCAGTGGTCGATCTCGCGCAGATGGCTCGGGCTGCCGATGATGAGGCGCCGCGCCTCCTCCCGCGGGTCGCGCGCGGGGTAGGGAAAGGCCTCGTACTGGGCGGCGAGATGCCGGTCGCCAGGGTCCTGTGGGGCGTCGCTCATGGCCGGGTTGCATAAGGCGCGATGGCCCGGGCCGCCAGCCCGGTTGCTGCGGCGCGGTGAGAAGCCTATCTAGCGGCGAGAGACCGCCACCCCCGCGGCCCCACCTTCACTCGACCTCCGCCTCGACGGCGCCGCCCTCCCCCGGGGCAGCGGCCGGACCGGCTCTGACAGGTGCTTCCAGCGGCATGCGTGCGCTTCCCTGCTTCCTCCTCCTCGCCAGCCTCCTCGCCCCCGCTGCCCAGGCGCAGCAGGCCAGGCCGCAGAAGCTCGGCGAATTCCAGTCCTGGATCGCCGCCTCCTTCGCCGAGGGCGGGCAGAAGGTCTGCTATGCCTTCGCCCGCGCCAGCCGCCAGGGCGTGATGCTGACGGTGACGCACCGGCAGGGCCGGCGGGACACGGTGACGGTCTCGGCCGGCTACGCCTATCCGCGCAATGCTGAGGCGACGGCAACGGTGGGCGGCACGGACCTGCCCTTCTACACCGCCGGCTCCACCGCCGCGGCGCGGGACGGCGCGGCCGCCATCCGCGCCTTCCGCAACGGACGGGAGGCGGTGCTGAAGGGCCCCGGCGCGAACGGGCGGGGCACCGTCTCCGACACCTTCCCCCTCGCCGGCTTCAGCGCCGCCTATGATGCCATCAGCAAGGAATGCCCGCCGGGAGGCCGGAACGGATGAGTGACCTGACGAGTGCCGAGCGCGAGCGCATCCTCGCCAAATCCGCCCTCTTCAACCCGCCTGAGGCAACCCTGCCGGACGGCCGGCGCGAGCTGGTCGGCCTTTCGCGCGAGGAGCTGGTGGCCGAGCTCGCGGCCCTCGGCGAGAAGCCCTTCCGGGCCAAGCAGCTCTGGCACTGGATCTACCACCAGGGCGTGACCGATTTCGGCGCGATGACCAGCATCGCCGGGCCGATGCGGGCGAAGCTCGCCGAGCGCTTCACCGTCGGCCGCCCGCAGGCGACCACGGTGCAGACCAGCCAGGACGAGACGCGCAAGTGGCTGTTCCGCTGGCGTGACGGGCAGGAGGTGGAGACGGTCTACATCCCCGACCGCCATGCCGATCGCGGCGCCGTCTGCATCAGCACCCAGGTCGGCTGCACCCTGTCCTGCCGCTTCTGCCATACCGGCACCCAGAAGCTGGTGCGCAACCTCGGCGCCGCCGAGATCGTCGGCCAGTTCATGGCGGCGCGGGACAGCTACGGCGAATGGCCGAGCCCGAAGGACGACCAGCCGCGGCTGCTCTCGACCATCGTCGTCATGGGCATGGGCGAGCCGCTCTACAATTACGAGAACACCGCCAAGGCGCTGCGCATCATCATGGATGGCGAGGGCATCGGCCTCTCCCGCCGGCGCATCACCCTCAGCACCAGCGGCGTCGTGCCGATGATGGACCGCTGCGGCCAGGAGCTGGGCGTCAACCTCGCCGTCTCGCTGCATGCGGTGACGGATGAGCTGCGCGACGAGATCGTGCCGCTGAACCGCAAATACCCGATCAAGGAGCTGCTCGATGCCTGCCGGCGCTATCCCGGCGCGAGCAACGCGCGGCGCATCACCTTCGAATACGTCATGCTGCGCGGCGTCAACGACTCGGAGGCCGAGGCGCGCGAGCTGGTGCGGCTGCTCCAGGGCATCCCGGCCAAGATCAACCTGATCCCCTTCAACCCCTGGCCGGGCAGCCCCTACCAGACGAGCACCTATGAGCAGACGGCGGCATTCGCCGCCATCCTCAACGATGCCGGCTATTCCAGCCCGATCCGCCGGCCCCGCGGGCGGGACATCCTCGCCGCCTGCGGCCAGCTGAAGACCGAGAGCGAGCGGAAGCGCCCGGCGGCCTGAGTCAGGTCGTTGCGCGGGTAAAACCCTGGGTGGTAGCGTCCACTCCCGCTTTGTGCGGGAACCGACAGAGACCCCCAAGGGAACGCCCCGCCATGCTCCGTCCATTGCTGCTGGCCGGCCTGCTGCTGGCGGCCGGCCTTGCCTCGCCCCCGCCCCTTGCGGCCGAGCCGGCATCGGTGGCGGCCTTCTACCAGCCGCCGAACCCCCTGCCCCGTGGCGAGCATGGCACGGTGATCCGCAGCCGCCCGCTCGCGGCGGAGGCCTCGCTGCCCGGCGCGGCGCGCAACCTGCTCGTGCTCTATCTCTCGCAGGATCCCGACGGGAAGCCGATCGCCGTCTCCGGCACCGTGCATGTCCCGCAGGGCAGCCCGCCCGAGGGCGGCTGGCCCGTCATCACCTGGACGCATGGCACGACCGGCCTCGCCTCCGCCTGCGCCCCCTCGCTCGACACGCCGCAGGGGCCGGAGCATCCCTACCTCGCCGGACTGCGCCGGCTGCTCGATGGCTTCGTCCGCGGGGGCTATGCGGTGGTGGCGACGGATTACCAGGGCCTCGGCACGCCCGGCCCGCATCCCTTCCTGCAGGGCCGGCCGAATGGCCGCAACGCGCTCGACATGCTGCGCGCCGGCCGCGCGGTGGAGCCCGGCATCGGCCGGCGCTATGCGGTGATGGGCCATTCCCAGGGCGGGCATGCGGCGCTCTTCACCGGCGCCCAGGGGCCGGACTACGTGCCGGAATTCACCCAGCTCGGCACCCTCGCCTTCGCCCCCGGCTCGCAGGTCATGGGCCGGCTGGACTCGGTGCGGCAGGCGGCGGATGTCGAGCTCTCGCTGCCCTATGTGCTCTACACCCTGCTCTCCTTCGCCGGGACGAACCGGGAGATCGACCTGCGCCGCGTGCTGGCACCACCCGCCCTGGTGCACCTGCCGGACCTGCAGGAGGGCTGCATGACCCATGCGCTGACCACCGGCTACTGGTCAAAGGCCATCGCCCGCGACCAGTTCCTGCCCCAGCCGGACCTCGCCGCCTTCACCCGCATGGCACAGGCGAACGAGCCGGGCGGGCTGCGCATCGCCGCGCCGACGATGATCATGCAGGGCACGGCCGACGTGACCGTGCCGCCCGGCTGGACGGACAGCCTGGCGGCGCAGCTCTGCGCCGATGGCACCGGCCTCGCCTACCGGCCTGTCGCCGGCGCCGACCATAACGGGGTGATGGTGACGGGCGAGGCGGAAGCCCGGGCCTGGATCGCCGCCCGCTTCGCCGGCCAGCCGGGCGCGGCCGATTGCGCGGCACTGCCCAAGGCAGGCGGCTGAGCGGTTTCCGTCGTATTCGGGCCAACCACCCCGATCCGGTGAGTCCACCCTGATCGGGTGTGCTCCGGGGATCAGCGCGCCGTCGCGGTGATCCCGAGCACCCGCTGCACCTCCTCCGCACCGCCGGCCGCGGCGCCGGACAACTCGGCGATCGGCACCGGCTTCGGCGGCTGGGCGGTGATCGTCACCTCCTGCGCCTGGCCGCGCAGCAGGCGCTGCACCGCCGAGAGCACCGGGGCGACGGCGCCGATGCCGCCGCCCATGGCGCCGGCCGCCTGGCTGGCCCAGCCATCCCGCACCTGCCGCTCCGGCCGCCGGCTCTGCCGCGCCTCGGCCGCCGCCAGCCGCTGCAGCAGGGACTGGTCGAGATAGCGCAGCGCGAAGCCCGCCAGCCGCGCCGCCTGGAACCGGTCCTGCGTCGCCCCGTCCGGCGCCACGCCCTCGAGGGTGAGGGAGAGGCCGAGCGCCCCCGCATCCCGCACGCCGAGCAGCATCCCGACCAGCTCCAGCCGCCCCGCCGCCTGGTCCATCCGCGTCTCGACCGAGAAATCCCCGGTCAGCGCCTGGTAGCCGAGGCGCTGCAGCCAGAGGGCGATCATCGGGAAGGGCTCGACCCGCAGCCCCTCCAGCGTGATCCGCCCGGTATCCGGCCCGCTCTGGTCGAGCGCCCCGGTGATTCGCAGCGCGCCGAGCGAGCCGACCGGCGTGCCGCCCTGGGTGACGGTGACGCCCTCGACCGCGGCGTTATAGGCGCCGGGCGGCCGCGGCGGCGCCTCCTTCTCGGCCAGCGCGGCGAAGGTGCCGGGCAGGTCCACCCCCTCCAGCGCGATGCGGCCGACCTTCACCCGGTCACCCACGCCGCCGCCTTCCGGCACCAGCACGTCAATCCCGGCGAGGCTGGCCCGGCCCGGCCCGCCCGGCCGGTAGTCCTGCACCATCACCTCGGCGATGGCGACGGGGCGGTCGCCCTGCACCGCCAGCGCCTCCAGCCGCAGCAGGCCGAGCGAGAGCTGGTCGGGCCGCAGCGTCTCGCCCGGCGCCGGCCGCGCCACGGTGAGGTCGCGCAGCTCCGCCCGGCCAATGGCCGTGACCTTGCCCTCGGTGCCGGTGACGGTGACGGTGCTGGCGGTGAGGCCGGCGATGCCATCCGGCCGCGGCCGGTCCACCAGCATCTCGCCGGCAGCGATCCGCTGGCCATCCGGGTGGCGCAGCTCCGCATCAGTGAGGCGCACGGCGCCGGTCGCGGTATCGGCCACCGTCGCGCTGCGATAGGTGAGGCCGACGCCCGGCCCGAGCAGCGCCCGCAGCTGGCCGAGGGCCGCCGGCTCGTTCGGCGGAACCGGGGCCGCGGCGGGCGGCGCCGGCGCCGTGGTGGCCGGGGGTTGGGTGCCGAATTTATCGGTGGGCTGTGCGGGGCCAGGGCCAGGGGTGGGCCCGGGCGCCTGGGCCCGCGGCGGCACCGGCGGCGGGATAACCGGCGGATTGGCGAATTTGTCGGGCAGCGGCGGCGTGGCGGGCGAGGGAGCCGGAGACGGGGCGAATTTGCTGCCCGGCTGCGGCACCGGCTGTGGTGCCCCCTGCGCCGGCGGCTTGGTCTGGGCCAGCGCCAGCCCGCCCCCGAGCACGGCGACGAAGCCGCCCAGCATCCCGATCCCGCGGAGCCCCCGCATTCCTGCCTCCGTTCCTGCGCTGCCCGGTTGTCGCATGCCGGGGCGCCGCCCGCCCGCAATTTTGCGCCATCGGCACGAAGGCCGCCGCCCCTGGCGGCCACCATGCGGCGCGCCCATCTCTCCCGCATGAGCAAGCTGCCCGCCGCCCCGGGTTCCACCGCCGTCAGCGCCTTCCTGCGCCAGGTCGAGAGCCTGCCCGTGCGCCCGGCCAGCGGGCGGCGCGGCCGGCTGATCTTCGCCATCGACGCCACCGCCTCCCGCCAGCCGAGCTGGGACCGCGCCTGCCAGCTCCAGGGCGAGATGTTCTCGGCGACGCGCGACCTCGGCGGCCTCGCCATCCGCCTCGCCTATTTCCGCGGCTTCGGTGAATTCGCCGCCACCCCCTTCCTGACCGATGCGGCGGAGCTCACCCGGCGGATGACCGGCCTGCAATGCCTCGGCGGCCAGACCCAGATCGGCCGCGTGCTGGACCATGCCCTGGCCGAGACGCGGCGCGACCGGGTCCATGCCCTCATCCTCATCGGCGATGCGCAGGAGGAGCCGCTGGACCCGCTCTGCCACCTCGCCGGCCAACTCGGCCTGCACGGCACGCCCATCTTCGCCTTCCATGAAGGCGGCGACCGGCGCGCGGCCGAGGCCTTCCGCCAATTCGCCCAATTATCCGGCGGTGCCTTCGCCCCCTTCGATGCGGCGAGCGCCGAGGCGCTGCGCGCCCTGCTCCGCGCCGTCGCCGTCTATGCCGCCGGCGGCCGCGCCGCCCTGGCCCGGCTGCCGGGCGAGGCCGCCCGGCGCATCGCCGGCCAGCTCCCCGCCCCCGGCTAGGCGCCGATGGCCTGGCTCGCAATCGGCACCGGGGCGCTGCTGCTCGGCCTCTGGCTGCTGCGCGCCTTCGCCACCGCCCCGCCCGCGGCCATCCGCCAGGCCCTGTTCTGGCTGCTCGGCCTGCTCGGCGCCGGGCTCTTCGTGCTGCTGCTGGTCAGCGGACGCGGCGGCCAGGCCTTCTGGGCCCTGCTCGTCTTCGGCCCGATGCTGTGGCGCCGCCTCCGCGGCTGGGCCGCCGCCCGCCGCTTCGGCCGGCCGGGCGAGGCCGATGCCAGCACGATCGAGACCGCGACGCTGGCCATGCGGCTCGACCATGCCGCCGGCACCCTCACCGGCCGCGTGCTGCGCGGCGCCGAGGCCGGGCGCGACCTGGCCGAGCTCGACCTCCCCCGGCTGCTCGCCCTGCTGGACGACTGCCGCGCCACCGACCCGGAGAGCCTGCCGCTGCTCGAGACCTGGCTCGACCGGGCCCATCCCGGCTGGCGGGAGGCCGCCCCGCCCGCCCCCGATGGCCCGATGACGCGGGCCGAGGCCCTCGCCATCCTCGGCCTCGCCGAGGGTGCCGATGCCGCCGCCATCCGTGCCGCCCACCGCCGGCTGATGCGGACGGCCCATCCCGACCAGGGCGGCAGCGACTGGCTGGCCACGCGCATCAACCAGGCCCGCGACCTGCTGCTGGGCTGAGGGCCGCAACGAACATCCACCGCCCGGTCGCGTTGCTTCCATCCACCCCAAGCCAGGGAGCAGCCCCATGCCCGACAACAAAGGCAGCGACGACCGCAACGGCCAGCTCGGCGAGACCGAATTCCGCCAGGGCAATCGTGGCCAGCCCGCCACCGGCGAGAAGGACGCCCGCGGCCTGACCCGCGACAGCACCCTGCTGCAGGAGGAGGAGGAGGCCCCTGTGCCCGGCGATGCCGCCCGCGGCCCCTGGGCCGACGACACCACCCCGAAGGGCGACTGACCGGCCATGGCGGGGGACGGATCCCCCGCCATGACCTAGCTTAGCTTGCCCCGCCCCCGCCCCGCATGGCATGCCTCCCCCTGCGCGCCACGACCCGGGCGCATCGATCGTCATCCCTCAGGGAGAGCCCAGTGCCCGCCAAGAAGCCGCTGAAGAAGGCCGTCCTGCCCGTCGCCGGCCTCGGCACCCGTTTCCTGCCCGCCACCAAGGTGATGGCCAAGGAAATGCTCCCCGTGGTGGACAAGCCTCTGATCCAGTACGCGGTGGAGGAGGCGCGTGCCGCCGGCATCGAGCAGTTCTGCTTCGTCACCGGCCGCGGCAAGGTGATGCTGGTCGACCAGTTCGACGTCGCCGTCGAGCTGGAGCGGACGCTGACCGAGCGTGGCAAGCAGAAGGAGCTCGACATGCTCCACGCCCAGGCGCTGCCGCCCGGCTCCATCATCACCACCCGCCAGCAGGTGCCGCTCGGCCTCGGCCACGCGATCTGGTGCGCCCGCGCCTTCATCGCGGACGACCCCTTCGCCATCCTGCTGCCGGACGACCTGATGCAGTGCGAGGTCTCCTGCACCAGGCAGCTGGCGGACGCCTACAACGAGACCGGCGGCAACGTCGTCGCCGTCGAGGAAGTGCCGCGCGAGATCGTCAACCGCTACGGCGTGATCGACCCGGGCGCCACCACCGGCAACCTCGTCGAGGTGAAGGGGCTGGTCGAGAAGCCGCCCATCGAGAAGGCTCCCTCCAACCTCACCGTCATCGGCCGCTACGTGCTGATGCCGGAGGTCATCGGCCATCTCTCGAAGATGGAGCGCGGCGCCGGCAACGAGATCCAGCTCACCGACAGCATGGCGAAGCTGATCGGCAGCCAGCCCTTCCACGGCGTTCTCTACCAGGGCCGGCGCTTCGACTGCGGCGACAAGGCCGGCTACCTGGAGGCGCAGGTCGCCTTCGCCCTGGCCCGGCCGGACATGGCGCCGGCCATGCGTGAGATCCTCAAGCGCCACGCCTGAACCGGCCCGCATCCGCTACGCCATGGCCGGCTGAAACCCGGCCATCCGCACCATCAGGACCCCCCATCGATGTCCGTCTTCCACCACGAATTCCACGGCACCGTCCTCCGCGAATACGATATCCGCGGCATCATCGGCGAGACGCTGCAGCCCGAGGATGCCTTCGCCATAGGCCGCTGCTTCGGCTCGCTCGTGGTGCGCGCCAACGGGAACAAGGCCGGCGCCAAGGTCGCGGTGGGCTATGACGGCCGCCTCTCCTCGCCGGACCTCGAGCCGCAGCTCGTCGCCGGGCTGCGCGCCTGCGGGATCGAGGTACTGCGCATCGGCCTCGTCGCCACGCCGATGCTCTATTTCGCCAGCCATGCGCTGCAGGCCGATGGCGCGATCATGGTGACCGGCAGCCACAACCCGCCGAACTACAACGGCTTCAAGATGATGATGGGCCAGAAGCCCTTCTTCGGCCCGCAGATCCAGGAGATCGGCCGGATGGCGCGGGACGGCGACGTCGTCCCCGTCGCCACCGAGGGCAGCGACCGCCATGTCGAGATCATGGAGGACTACGTCGCCCGCGTGCTGCAGGACTATGACGGCGGCGAGCGCCCCCTCAAGGTCGTGTGGGACCCGGGCAACGGCTCCGGCTGCGATGTGACCAAGGCGCTGGCCGGCAAGCTGCCCGGCGAGCACACCGTCATCAACGGCGATGTGGACGGCACCTTCCCCAACCACCACCCCGACCCGACCGTCGCGAAGAACCTCGAGCAGCTCATCGCCGAGGTCGCCCGCACCGGCGCCGATCTCGGCATCGCCTTCGACGGCGACGCCGACCGCATCGGCGTGGTGGACAATGAGGGCCATATCCTCTTCGGCGACCAGCTGCTCATCATCCTGGCCCGCGACGTGCTCAAGTCGAAGCCCGGCGGCACCATCATCGCCGATGTGAAGGCGAGCCAGGTGCTGTTCGACGAGGTGCAGAAGGCCGGTGGTACGCCGCTCATGTGGAAGACCGGCCACTCCCTCATCAAGTCGAAGATGGCCGAGACCGGCAGCCCGCTCGCCGGCGAGATGTCGGGCCATATCTTCTTCGCCGACAAATGGTACGGCTTCGACGACGCACCCTATTCCGCCATCCGCCTGCTCGGCATCGTCGCCCGGATGCAGGAGAGGCTGGGCGAGGTCCGCGCCGCCCTGCCGCAGGTCATCAACACGCCGGAGCTGCGCTTCGACTGCGACGAGGCCCGCAAATTCGCCGTGGTGAAGGAGGTGAAGGACCGCCTCGCCGCCGCGGGCGCCAAGGTGCAGGACGTGGACGGCGTCCGCGTGCTGACCGAGGATGGCTGGTGGCTGCTGCGCGCCTCCAACACCCAGGCGGTGCTGGTCGCCCGCTGCGAGGCCTCCACCGAGGCGGGGCTGGAGCGGCTGAAGGCGCTGCTGGTCGAGCAGCTCGTCGCCAGCGGCCTCCCCGCCCCCGATTTCTCGGCGGAGAATGCCGGCCACTGACCGCGGCGTGCTGCTCTTCCTCTATGGCAGCCTGCTCGACCCGAAGGTGCTCGCCCGGCAATCGGGCGAGCACGGCCTCGCCCGCCGCCTCCGCCCCGCAAGCCTCGCGGGCTATGCCCGCTGCCCGCTTCGCGGCACCCGCTACCCGACCCTGGTGCCGCATCCCGGCGCGATGACCGAGGGCGCGCTGCTGCGGGCCGGCCCTGCCGCCTTCCGCCGCCTCGCGGCCTATGAGGGCGCCGAGTACCGCCTCACGCCCGTTCGCCCCATGACACCCCGCGGCCCGGTCCGCGCCCGCGCCTGGATCGCCCCGCGCTGGCGCGCCGGTTGACCACCCCTCAGAGGGCCGGCACCGCCTCCTGCCTGGCCCGCAGCCAGGCATCCAGGTCCTTCGCCGCCATCGGGCGGCCGATCAGGTAGCCCTGCGCCTCGTCGCAGCCATCCCCAACCAGCAGGTCGAGCACCGCATCGGTCTCCACCCCCTCGGCCACCACCCTGTGGCCGAGATCCTGCAGCAGCGCGATCATGGCCGAGACCAGCGAGCGCCGTCGTCCATCCTCGGTCAGCCCCTGCACGAAGCTGCGGTCGATCTTCACCACATGCACGGGCAGCCGCTGCAGGTAGGACAGGCTGCTGTAGCCCGTGCCGAAATCGTCGATCGCCAGCCGCAATCCCATGCCCGCCAGGGATTCCAGCACCGCCAGCGCCTGGCCGGCATCGGCCATGACGGCACTCTCGGTCAGCTCGAGCTCCAGCCAATCCGCCTCCAGCCCGTGCCGCGCCAGCCCCTCCCGCACCCGCTCGGCGAAATCCGGCTCGGTCAGGTTGGTCGCCGAGATATTCACCGAGAGCCGCAGGTCGAGGCCCGCCCGCCGCCAGGCGGCGAGCTGCGTCATGGCCTGCTCCAGCACCCAGGCGGTCGCCGGCCGGGCCATGGCGGTCTGCTCGACCAGCGGCATGAACTCACCGGGCGAGACGTCGCCAAGGGTCGGATGGCGCCAGCGCAGCAGCGCCTCCGCCCCGGTGCAGCGCCCGCTCGCCAGGTCGACCCTCGGCTGGAAGACGAGGCGGAGCTGCTCGGGCCGCTCCAGCGCCTTGGCGAAGGCGTCCAGCAGGGTGAAGCGCCGGCGATGCGCCGCATCCTGGGCGGATGAGAACAAGCCGACCCGCCGCTCCACCTGGCGTGCATCCTGCGCCGCGCTATAGGCGATCCGCAGCACGTCCTGCGGCTCGGTTTCGCCCAGCATGAAGGGGGCGACGCCCGCGGTGGCACCGGCGAGGAAGCGGGCATCGCCGCCCCGCAGCCGCTCGAGCGTCTCGGCCAGCCGATCGGCATAGGCCTCCTCCTCCGCGCCGGACCGGGCGAGGAAGGCGAATTGGGTGGCGGCGACATGGTAGGCCCTGCGTTGCGGCCCGACCACCTGGCGCAGCTGCCGCGCCACATGGCGCACCTGCTCGTCGATGAAATCCGGGCCGAGCACGCGGACCGCCTGGTTGATCTGCTCCGATCCGGCGAGGTCGACCAGCACGGCGAGGCGGCGCTCCGGCGCCGTCAGGTCCCGCGCCATGTCCTCCAGATCCTCGATGAATTGCAGCCGGTTGGGCAGGCTGCTCATCGGGTCGATGCGGCCGAAGGCGTGCTGCAGCTCGATCTGCGACATCACCATGGCGGCCAGGTCGGCGAGCATGCTCATCTCCGTGGCCGTCGCCTCGCGCGGCTCCGTCCCCAGCACGCACATGGCGCCGAGCGCATAACCATCCCGCGTGACCAGCGGCGCGCCGGCATAGAAGCGGATGCCGGAGCGGGCCAGCAGGCTCTCCTGGTAGCAGGGATGGGCCAGCAGGTCAGGGATCAGCAACGGGTCGGTGGTCTCGGCCACCTCGGCGCAGGGCGCCCGCTCGCGGGGGATGGACCGATGCTCCACCCCGACGCGGGACTTGAACCACTGCCGGTCGAAATCGGTGAGGGAGACGGCGGCGATGGGCAGGCGGAAGAGTTGTGCCGCCATGCGGGTGATGCGGTCGAACGCCTCGCTCGGTGGCGTATCGAGCAGGTCGAGTTGCCGCAGGGCGTCCAGGCGCGCAGCTTCGGTAGACATCGCTGTCCTTATTGGCGACGGAAAATTGGCGACCTGTCGCGTCATATGGGGTGACTTGCCAGACCACTACATCACAGGATGATTGCCATCAGCTTTATCGCGCAAAGGTTGCCGAACGTCTTGAATAAGGAATAAAATCCTTATAGGATGATCGTCCCAATTGCTGGACCCCTTCCTATGCCTCTCCGTCGCCGCAGGCGCCGCATCCAGCCCGACCCCATCCCGGTCGGCATCTTCCCCGCCGACCTCGTGGCGAGGCACGACCTCTTCCGCAGGCTCTACCTCGACCCGCTGACCCGCCTCACCCCGCCCCGGCCCTGGGCACCCATGACCGATGCCGAATGGCGGGCCCTCGCCCCCATCCTCGCCGCCATGGGCTGCGGCATGGCCGACCGCGGCCGACCCATGGACTGCACGCCCCGCGCCCGCCTCGACGCCATCTTCCACTGGGCCACCACCAAGCACGGGGGCGGCCGCGCCCCCTGGCGCATCCTGCCGCACGACTTCGGCAAGCCCGACACCGTCTCCCGCTCCTACCGCCGCTGGGCCCGCGCCGGCCTCTGGCCCCGCCTGCTGCTCGCCGTCGCCCTCCACCCGGAGCGCCTCGCCTCCCTCGCGCACCGCATCTGCTGCGCCTTCCGCCGCGCCATCCGCCTCTGCGGCGGCCTGCACGCCATCGTCCTCGCCCGCCGCCTCGGCCTGTTCTCCGCCCTGCCCGCGCCCTCCCAACTCCTCCCCGACCCGGATTTGTCCGAAATCTACCGCCCCATCTTCCGCCGCTTCGCCGAGAGCTTCCTCGCCCGCCCCTGGTACCCGCCCCGCATCGTCTGGCGAACCTTGCACTCGATGCACCGCATGGCCG
>NZ_FMZX01000003.1 GCF_900101615.1 Belnapia rosea
CATGAGCCTGCATCTCGCCGAGATCGCTGCCGCTGTGGCGCCGAACGCGCATGCCGTGCTGCTGCTCGACCAAGCCGGATGGCACCTATCGGACAGGCTCGAGGTGCCGCCGAACATCACCCTCGTCCCGCTGCCGCCCAAGTGTCCCGAATTGAACCCGGTGGAGAACACCTGGCAGTTCCTGCGGGACAACTGGCTCTCGAACCGCGTCTTCCACTGCTACGACGACATCGTCGACCATTGCTGTCGGGCCTGGAACCGCCTCGTCGAGCAGCCCTGGACTATCATGTCCATCGGACTGCGCGATTGGGCGCATCGGTTCTGATCAATGGGATTTGGTATTAGCCGGCCGAGCATGCCTCGAAGCCCCTCCGCAACGCAGGGCGATTCAGATTGCGGCCAATGACGTCACACTGTTTTCAGCGCCTCTGGCGAAGATGATCGGCGCCAGGGGTCCGCTGCGAGTCCCGGTCCGTATAAAAAGACCATGCAACTTGCCGGCGTCCGACCGAAGCGGCGAGCGGGCTTCAGCACATCGCAGCGCTGATCCTCCTACCATGACGGGACAAGCAGCGTCGGCTCAGAGCCCATTCGTGAAGTTATGGGAGGGATCGAAGTGGCCTCGATAGGACGCCCCTGCCTGGCCGGGGCCGGCTCATCCCCACCAATCACCGCCGCTGGTCGTGCCGTATACGTTCAGCGTGCTGGTCGATAGCTGGTCCTCCAGCGACAGAACGTCCGCCGACACGTCGGCCAGTGTGTTCTCACCATAGACATCGACATCAAAGTCAAGGGTGGCGAGGTTGCCCTCAGGCGTGCCAGGAGCGTCGCTGACCTGGATGCTCGTCGTCTTCTCCACCCTGACGGGATTTGTCAGGTTGACCGGTAGGTTCAGCGCCTTGACCGTCGTGGTGCTAGACTCGAACGAGAGATCGTCGCTGGTCGTGATGGTGGTCTTTGAGATGTAGATGTCCGCGTTGGCGACATTCATACCTGTGTAGGCGCTCGCATAGACTGACCCACCGTCGGGAGACGACGCCGAGGCTGTGGAGGTCACGGACGCGTCCACCTTCGTGACCGGCCCGTGGACCGTCATGGTCAAAGAGACATCGGAGGTCGCCAGCGTGTGCTCGCCAACGGCGACGGCCGAGCCGTACGCCTCGGCAGTGGTGCCGGAAATCGACTTCTCGGGCGGTCCTCCCCCGGTCCCGGCTTATGTTGGCTTGCCCGCGCTACCCACCTGTGCCTTGCGCGACATTGCCCATCTCCTTGCAGGCATTCGAGGCGAGGTTACGGCTGCGGGTGGAGATTCATAAAATGCAATGAAGGCTTACGCCTTTCTCGCTCAGGGGTGATGGGACTGGCTTGGCGGGTTGATCTTGACCCCTTCAGGTGGCCCGAAGACGGTTACCCGCTTCATGACTTTTCAGCCGGGCTGTCAAGCGGACTCACTGTGCATCGCGCGGACTAGAAGCTCGACATTGTGTCGGAACATGGTTTCGTAGGTTGACGCCGGTCCGTCTGGTGCGGAGAGCGCGTCGGAGTAGAGCTGTCCCCGCACGCGCACACCCGCATCGGCCGCGAGCCGCTGCAGAACGACAGGATTGGACAGGTTCTCGACAAACACTGCGGTGATGCCTTCGGCGCGGATCTTGCGGATCAGCTGCGCCACGGCCGCGGCGGATGGCTCCGCCTCGTTCAGAAGGACTATCGCCGCCTCGCCCGCAACTTCGCATCAGCCGTCGCACTCGTCGCCGCCATCACCTGGTGGACCTGACTGAGGCGCAACCCTAACGCAGCCGCTCCCGCTCCAACCGTTCCAACTCGTCGGCGAGATGGCCGAAGGGCGTCGGCTTGGTGAGGATGGTGATCGGGCCGCCCAACGCCTCGAGCGCCATGGTGGCCTCCGGCACATGGTTGGCGGACATCACAACGATGGGCATGTCAGGAAAGCGGGCGCGCATCTGCCGCGCCAATTCGTCGCCACGCAGGCGCGGCATCTGCATGTCCGTCACCAGCGCATCGAAGGCGCCGAACTGCGCCACCAGCTCAAGAGCCTTCTGCCCGTCGCCGGCCATGGTCACGACATGGCCACGCTGCTCCAGCTCATACGCCACGGCCATGCCGATGAGGGCCTCGTCCTCCGCGACCAGGACCCGCAACTGGCGGGGCTGAGCGGAGTCCCTCGTCCATTCATGATCTACCATGCAGGAAATTCGCCGAAACAGTCCGGCAGAGAAGGCCATAGCCTGGGCCGCAGGTCCAAAGAATTTTCATGGAACGGCAGCATAAGGACTCATGTGGCTGGAAAGCGCATGGTCCAGCGCAATCCCGGCCGGTTGCCGCCGGGCGTCGCCGCAATGGCTTCGATGCCGCCGCCCAGTTGTCCGGCCAGGGCACGGCTGATCCGCGTGCCAAGGCCGCTGCCCTGCGGCGGCTTCGCGGGATCGAGGCCGATGCCGTTATCCTCGACCGCCAGGACGAAATCCTCGCCGTCGCGCCGGAACTGGACGCTCACGCGCCCATCCATCTCGTCCGGGAAGGCGTATTTCAGGGCGTTGCCCACCAACTCGTTCACGATGAGCCCGATAGGCACCGCGCGCGCCATCGGCACCGCATGGTCCTCCGCCTGGACCGCCAGCGCGATCGGGCGAAGGGCCACCGCCGCCTCGCGCAGATCCTGCGCCAGCCCCTCGAGGAAGCCGCGGCTCTGCACCACCGCATGGCCGTCATTGCGGTGCTCGTCCAGCCTGGCATTGATGCGGGCGAGCGCCATGATCCGGCTGGAGGCATCCTGCAGGGCTCGCCGCGCCGACGCCTCCTGCACCGCACCGGCCTGCAGGTGCAGCGTGGCCGCGAGGCGCTGCAGGTCGTTCCGGGCCCGGTGGACCGCCTCGCTCAGCAGCGTCCCCCGCGCCTTGGCCATATCGGCCAATTCCGCATTGGCGATGGCGAGGCCCTGCCTTTCCTGCGCCAGGCGGCGCAGCGCGACATGCAGCGCCTCCATGACGAAGGCAGTGAACAGGGCGATGGCCAGGAAGAGGATCAGCGCCAGCAGGTCCGACGCCTTGTCGATGCCGAGCGAGCCCGTCGGCTCGACCAGGAACCAGACGGAGAGCAGGCCGCTCAGCAACGCGGCATAGACGCCGGTGCCGCGGTCGAAGGCCAGCCCGACCAGGATGACGGCGGGGAAGAACATCAGGAAGGGCAGGCCCGGCTGGTGCCCGAAGATCCAGAGCCGCAGCAGCAGGCACACCACCACGATCAGCGTCGTGGCCACGTACCGCACCCAGACAGGCAGGCCCCGCGAGCGGGCCGAAAGCAGGAAGAGACGTTCCATCGTCACCGGAGGCCAGGGCGGGAGATCACGCCGCCGCCCCAACGTCCCGCCGATGTCAGCGTTTCGCCTCGATCGCGTCCCAGATGGCCCTCTCGAGATGAACGCCGTCGAAGCGGGCGATCTCCTGCAGCCCGGTCGGGGACGTGACGTTGATCTCGGTCAGGTAGTCGCCGATGACGTCGATGCCGACGAAGATCATCCCCCGCTTCTTCAACTCGGGGCCGATGCGCTCGCAGATATGGCGTTCCCGCTCGGTCAGCGTGGTCCTCTCCGGCCGGCCGCCGACATGCATGTTGCTGCGCGCCTCGCCCGCGGCCGGCACGCGGTTGATGGCGCCCATCGCCACGCCGTCCACCAGGATGATGCGCTTGTCGCCCTTGCGCACCTCGGGGACGTAGCGCTGCACCATCAGCGGCTCGCGCGAGCGCTCGGTGAACATCTCGATCAGGCTGTTCAGGTTGGAATCGCCCGGCTTGATATGGAACACGCCGGCGCCGCCATTGCCGAAGAGCGGCTTGACGATGATGTCCTCGTGCTTCTCGCGAAAGGCAAGGATCTGCGCCCGGCTCGCCGTCACCAGCGTCTCGGGCATCAGGTCGGTGAATTGCAGGACGAACAGCTTTTCCGGCGCATTCCGCACACTGGCCGGGTCGTTCACCACCAGCGTCTTCGGGTGGATGTGCTCCAGCAGGTGCGTCGCGGTGATATAGGCCATGTCGAAGGGCGGATCCTGCCGCATCAGGACCACGTCCATGGTCGAGAGGTCGAGTTCCTCCCGGGGGCCGAAGGCATAATGGGCGCCGTGCTTGCGCTCCACGGTGACGGGCTCCGCCTGGGCCAGCAGCCGGCCGCCGGCCAGCGCCAGGTCCCGCACATGGTAGTGCCAGAGCCGATGGCCGCGGGCCTGTGCCTCCAGCATCAGCGCGAAGGTGCTGTCGGCATCGATGTTGATGCTGGCGATGGGGTCCATCTGAACGGCGACACGCAGGGCCATGGTGCTCTCTCGCTTGGATTAAGGTGCGTATGATCTGTGCTGACGGAAGGGCCGGATGGGCAGCGGCGTCACCAGGGCGGGGCCACGACGGTCGCCGCGCAACACCACCACCCGGTCAAGGCCGCGGAAAAGCACCCGGTCTCCGGCCTGCGCCAGCAGGTCGGACCCGCGGATCTGAATACTGACCGGGGCATCCTGCACATTCCGGCCGCGTGTCGTGCCAGAGCGTAGCGTCGGCGATCCGCTGCCGGCTTGCGGCAGTGACCAGGGGCAGCGCCAGGGGCGAGGGCAGGATCATCGGCGTTCGATCCGGTCGGGGAATGCGTCGCGGCAGCCGCGACAGTGCCCATCAACGGCCAAACATTCAATTCAGCCGGTGGCGCAGCTCCTCCACCACAAGCCGGGTGCGGCTGGCCACCGGCCCCTCCGGCTCCAGCTCCAGCGAGCGCTCGAGGCAGGCCAGCGCCGCGCCGATGCGGTCCAGCCGCTGGTTGAACAAGCCCGCCTCCCTCCAGAGCAGCGCCTGATCCGGGGCGAGGCGCAGCATGTCCTCGGCACAGGCCAGCGCGCCGCCCAGATCCTGCGCCCGCAGCCGGCGGAGCTTGATGTTGTTCTGCAGCCGCAGCAGCACCGCCCGCCGGTCCATCAGCCGCACCAGGCCGGGGCGCAGCTCGGCCCGGTCGCCCTCGATCCGCTTGATCAGGGCACGCAGGTCCGGCGCCTGCAGCCCGGTGCCGCCGGCGAAGACATCGACCAGCGCCTGGCCCCGGCCGCCTTCGACCGCCAGCAGGAAATGGCCGGGGAAATCGACCCCATGCGCCGCCCAGCCCGCGGCCTCCGCCGCATGCAGCCAGAGGATGCCGAGCGCGACCGGCAGGCCCCGCCGCCGCTCGATGACGCGGATGAGGTTGGCATTGGCCGCGTTCTCGTAATCCTCCGTGTCGCCGCGGAAGCCGAACCGGCCATGGATGACCTCGGCCAGGACGGCGCGGCGCCGCTCGGCATCGCCGGCATCGGCCACCTCATCGGCGGCCGCAGCGGCGACGGCAGCCTGGGCGAGTTCCGAGAGCAGGGCGGAGGCCCCCCGCCAATCCGCATCCGGCGCGTCGATCCGGCCGAACTGCACCGCGACGGCGGCGAGTTCGATCTCCGCATCGGGCAGCTGCCCGGCGGCGGCCAGGGCAGCGCGTGCCTCCTCCTCAGGGCTCGAGGCCATGCATCACTCCCGTGGCTGCGGCACCATCCGGCCGAGGCGGCGGCCACCGAAGAGATGGACGTGGAAATGCCCGACTTCCTGCCCGGCATCCTCGCCCATGTTGGACAGGAGGCGATAACCATGCTCCTCGAGGCCGAGTTCCCGCGCCACGCGGCCAACCATGCGCCAGAAGCCCGCAATGGCCTCGGCCGGCGCCTCGGCATGGAAATCGGCTGCGCTGACATAGGCGCCCTTCGGGATCACCAGCACATGCACCGGCGCCTGCGGGGCGATGTCATGGAAGGCAAGCGCATGCTCGTCCTCCGCCACCCGCTTGCAGGGGATCTCGCCGCGCAGGATGCGGGCAAAGATGTTCGCCGGATCATAAGGCGGCTTGCCGGAGACGGCCATGGCGGGTCCTTCCTGCTCTCTGTCAGGCCAGCTTCGTGGTGCGCGCGGCGCGGACGATGCCCTTCGGCCGGGCGGCCTTCTCGGCGATGCCGCTGATGCCCTCGCGCCGGCGCAGCTCCGCCCAGACCTCGTCCGGCCGGATGCCGGCATCCACCCAGACGACCATGAGGTGATACAGCAGGTCGGCGGATTCCAGGATGGTTTCGGCGCGATGGCCGAGCGTCGCCTCGATGACGCATTCCACCGCCTCCTCGCCCAGCTTCTGGGCGACCTTGGCGGTGCCGCGCGCCATCAGCCGTGCGGAGTGGGAGTGCACGGCATCGCCCGCCAGCCGCCGGCTCTCGACCGTGTCCCAGAGCCGGTCGAGCACGGAGGCATCGCCTTTCTCCGGCACCGCGAGCGGCACCAGGTGACGGCTCTCGGCACGGCTCACCGCCTTCGGCAGCTTGAGCGGCGCGGCGGGCAGGCCCTCCGGCACCGGCATGCCGGTGCGCTTCTTGCTCGCCTTCGCGGCCGGCTTCTTCTTCGTCTCCTTCGCCATGCGTCAGGCGGCCTCCGTCTCGGGCAGGGGGCGGACCGGCAGGCCGGCCTCGGCCAGCGCGGCCTTGGCATCGGCAATGCGGAACTCGCCGTAATGGAAAACGCTGGCGGCCAGCAGCCCGGTGGCGCCGACCCGCGCGCCCTCGACGAAATGCTGCATGGTGCCGACCCCGCCCGAGGCGATGATCGGCACCGGCACCGCGGCCCGCACCGCCCGCAGCAGGTCGAGGTCGAAGCCGGATTTCGTGCCGTCGCGGTCCATGCTGGTCAGCAGGATCTCGCCGGCGCCGGAGGCCGCCATGCGCTGCGCCCAGCCAACCGCATCGATCCCCGTCGGCCGGCGGCCGCCATGGGTGAAGACCTCCCAGCGGCCCTCCGCCACCTTCCGCGCATCCACCGCGACGACGATCGCCTGGCTGCCGAAGGCTTCCGCCGCGCGGGAGACGAGTTCCGGCTCGGCGACGGCGGCGCTGTTGATGCTGGCCTTGTCGGCGCCGGCCAGCAGCAGCCGCCGCACATCCTCGACCGAGCGCACCCCGCCACCGACGGTCAGCGGGATGAAGACCTGCGCCGCCGTGCGGGAGACGACGTCGAGGATGGTGTCGCGGTTCTCATGGCTGGCGGCGATGTCGAGGAAAGTAACCTCGTCGGCGCCCTCGCGGTCATAGGTGCGGGCCTGCTCCACCGGGTCGCCGGCATCACGGAGCGCGAGGAAATTCACGCCTTTGACGACACGGCCGTCCTTCACGTCGAGGCAGGGGATGACGCGGAGCGCGAGCACGGTGGCACCTGTCCGGTTCGAGGAAGCGGCTGGCCCGGCACGGGTGGTCCGGCGCCGCAGGCGCTCCGCATGGCGAAGAAGCGGCCATGGGTCAAGCGGCGAAGCGTCGCCGCACAGGACGGCGCCGGCCGCCAGGCATCTGTGCACCAACCTGCTTTCTTGTTGACCCCAAAACCGGGAAGTTGCTAACTGGACGATGCGGACACTTTTTGCGCGAGTGACTTCCTCTTGATTAGCGAAGAGCTATTTGGACAAGGCCAGGTCCGCGCCTCCTGTGGCCGTCCAACGGCATGAGCAGCGTTTGGACGGGCCCTTACTCCCCTCCTGGTAGAGAGCCCTGCCTGGGTTGGAGGCCGAGGCCATGAATGGCCCCTTCCCGAGGGCAGCGCGTCTCGCCACCGAAGGCGGCGCAACCCTGAGCCTGGAGCTGGCGCTGAACGAGCAGACGCTCGAGGGCTTCTCCGACGGCATCGCCGTCGCCGACCTGTCGATGCCCGACTACCCGCTGGTCTATGTGAACTCCGCCTTCGAGCGGATCAGCGGGTACCAGCGGGGGGAATTGCTCGGCCGCAACTGCCGCTTCCTCCAGGGCGACGAGCGCCAGCAGCCCGCCATCGAGGCCATGGCCCAGGCCATCGCCGAAAGGCGCGACGCGACCGTCGTGCTGCGCAACTACCGGCGCGACGGCACGCCCTTCTGGAACGAGCTCCGGCTGTGTCCGCTGCGCAACGCCGATGGCAAGGTCACGCACTACCTCGGCAACATGCGGGACGTGACCAGCATCCGGGACCTGAACGAGCAGCTCGCCCGCGCCGCCATCCATGACGAGGTCACCGACCTGCTGAACCGGCGCGGCCTGCTTGACCGGCTGGCGACGATCGAGGCGCCCCATGGACTGCTGATGCTGTGCTGCGACATCGACCAGCTGCGCGACGTCAACGCCACCTATGGCCGCGCCGCCGGTGACGTCCTCCTGCGGGAGATGAGCCAGCGGCTGGAGCGCTGCACGGGGGTGGTCGCCGCCGGCCGGCTCGGCGCCGGCCAATTCGCCGCCGCCCTCCAGCGGCCGCCCTGCCCCAGCGAGGCAGAGGCCACGGTCGCCAGCCTGCATGCCGAGCTGCGCCTGCCTTTCACCCTGCCAGGTGCGCTGGTCTCCCTGACCGTCACCCTCGGCTGGGCCAGCTGTGCGGGGAGCCAGAGCTGGGTGGCAGCCGAGGCGGAGCCGCTGCTGATCAAGGCCGAGGCCGCGCTATACGCCGCCAAGGCCGCCGGCCGTGGCGAGCGCCGCGTCTTCGACCCTGCCATCGAACGGGAGTCCCGCCGGCGCCTGCGCCTGACCGCCGAATTGCGGAATGCCCTGGCCCAGAAGGAATTCGCCCTTCACTACCAGCCGAAGGTCGAGCTCACCTCCGGCCGCGTCATCGGCCTCGAGGCGCTGCTGCGCTGGCAGCACCCCGTCTTCGGCCTGCAGCCGCCCGATCGCTTCCTGCCGGTTGCGGAGCAGAGCGGCCTCATCGTCGAGATCGGCGCCTGGGCCCTGGCGGAGGCCGCACGCACCGCGGCGGAGCTGAACCGGCGCGGCCATGCGGTGCAGATCGCCGTCAACGTCTCCCCCGTGCAATTTCACCGCGACGACATCCCGGGCCTGATGCGCCGCATCCTCACCGAGACCGGGGCGGAGCCGGGCTGGGTCTCGGTCGAGCTGACCGAGACGGTGCTGGCGGACCGCACGGCACGCACCCTCGCCTGCTTCAACGCGCTGCGCGAGATGGGCATCGGCCTCGCCATGGATGACTTCGGCACCGGCTTCGCCTCGCTCGACCAGCTCCGCAGCCTGCCCTTCACCGAGGTCAAGCTCGACCGGAGCTTCGTCCGCAACCTGGACCGCGACCCGGTGCAGTCGGCCATCGTCACCGGCGTCCTCGGCGTTGCGCACGCCCTCGGTATCACCGCCATCTGCGAGGGTGTCGAGACGGAGGCGGAGCGCCGCCACCTCATGATGCTGGGCTGCCCGGTGGCGCAGGGCTATCTCTTCAGCCTGCCGCTGGCCCAGGAGGACCTGTTCTGGCTGCTGGACAAGCATGCAAGCCTGCCGGTCACGGCATGAGCGCCACGCCCGCCGAAGTGCCGGACCGGCTGAAAACGGGCGTCGCCTGGTTCGACCGCCTGACCCATGGCGGCATTCCCTCGCGCCGGCTGACCGTGCTGCTCGGCCAGGCCGGTGCCGGCAAGACGCTGCTCTCCTGCCAGATCGCCGCGTCCCGGGCGCATCTCAGCGGTGCCGTCACGGTCTTCGCCGCCCTGGAGGAGCCGCCAGCCGATATCCTCCGTAACGCCGCCGGCTTCAGCTGGGACCTGCAATCCCTGGCTGGGCAGAGCTTCCACCCGATCGACCTCCGGCCGGATCCGGACATGGTCTTCGCCGGCGATTTCGACCTGCGCGGCATGCTCGCCACCCTCTCGGCCAAGGCACGCCAGACCGGGGCCGAGCTGGTGGTGCTGGACGGGCTGGATACGGTGCTCGGCTGGCTCGCCAACCCGGCGCGACGGCGGGCGGAGCTCGCCCGGCTCGGCCGCTGGCTGGAAGAGGAGGGCCTCACCGGCATCGTGACCGCCAAGGCCGACCGCGTCGGCGCCCCGGTCGATGCGCTGGGCCCGCTGGAATTCGCCGTGTCGCTGGTGGTGGCGCTGGAGCGGCGGGAGGAAGCCGGCGGCACGCTGCGCGCGCTCCGCATCACCAAGTACCGCGGCAGTCCGCATAGCAGCAGCGCGCATCCCCTGTTCTTCTCCCGCCATGGTCTGGAGCCGCTGATGTGGCCCGGTGGCGATGCCCAGCCGGCCCCCCAGGACCGTGTGGGCTCCGGCATGGCACGGCTCGATGTCCTGCTCGGCGGGGGCTATCTGCGCGGCAGCACCGCCCTGCTCTCCGGCCCGCCGGGCACCGGCAAATCCACCCTGGCGGCGCTGTTCGCCTCCCATGTCTGCGCCAGCGGCGGCCGCGCCGTGCATGTCGCCTTCGATGAGGGGCCGGAGCAGACCATCCGCAACATGCGCTCGGTCGGGATCGACCTGGCGGCGCACCGTGCCTCGGGCGCCCTCCGGCTGATCGGCCTGCAGCCGGGCCGGGACGGGCCGGAGCAGCTCCTGTCCGAGATCCTGGCGGCGATCGAGGCGCATTCGGCGACCGCGCTGGTGGTCGACCCCATCTCCTCCCTCATGCGTGGCGGTGTCGCCGATCTCGGCCAGTCCGCCGTCCGCCGGCTGGTGGAGGAGGCTCGGGCACGGAGCATGACCGCGCTGCTGACCTCGCTGGTGGATGTCGGGCACGACCCCTCGCTCTCGACCCTCAGCGCCGTCTCCACCATCGCGGATGCCTGGATCGCCCTCGGCTATGCCGAGCGCGGCGGCGAGCGCAACCGGACGCTGTCCATCGTCAAGGCCCGCGGCAGCGCCCATTCCAACCAGACCCGCGAGTTCATCATGACCGGCGAGGGCTGTACCCTGACCGATGTCTATACGGCGGGCGGCGCCGTGCTCCTCGGCACCGCCCGGATGGAGCGGGAAGCCGAGCTGCGGCGGCAGGACATCGCCACCGCGCTGCAGCACCAGCGCCGGCAGCGCGAATTGCAGGCGCAGCTCGCCGAGGCCGAGGTGCGGCAGGCCCAGGCTGCCCTGCAGCTCGAGGCCACGCGGACCGAGCTGTCGCTGCTCGAGACGGCCGAGGCGGAGCGCCGGGCCATGCAGGAGGGCGCGCGGGCGCAGCTGGCGATCAGCCGCCTCGCCGACACGCCGGAGGGAGGAGGGGGGGCATGAGCGACGTCCCCGCCCCGCAGGCGGCCGTGGTTCTGTTCGTCGCTGGCGGCGCCCCCCGCTCCGCCGCCGCCCTGCGCATCCTCATGGCGGCGATCGCGGCCAGCGGACGGCCCGAAAGCACGTTCCGGATCGAGGTCGTCGATGTCCTGCGGGATCCCGCCAGGGCGCTGGAGGCCGGCCTGCTGGCGACGCCGAGCCTCGCCCTGATCCCGCCTGGCGGCACGCGGCGCTGGTTCGTGGGCGATTTCGAGCGGCCGGAGTTGCTGGCCGGCTGGCTGGCGGACGCCCTGGGCTGAATGCGGCGGCGCAACAGGACGAAGAGCCTTGCATGCCGGCTGAGGAAACGGAGGCGCCGATCGTGGAGCATTTCGGTGCCTAGGACCTGCTGGCCCATCCTGGCCGCGGCGAAACGCTGATCCTGCCCGGCGGCTCCGTTCCCCTCGAGCGGCGCCGATGTTGTGCCAGGACACCCGGGACGAACACGTAGTCTTCCTGTGGGACACCCGACAGTCCTGGTACCATGCGGCCGAGGGTTGGGAGGCGATGATGGCCTGGCTGCTGGACTACCAGGCCTTGGCTGGGCGAATTCGGGAGCTACGGCGCGGCCCTCGCAGCCATGGCCGCACCGGCGGAAACGCCACCCGATTGAGCCCCCAGCCGGACCGCATGACGATACGCCGCGCCGAGCCCCCCTGACCAGCGGCCCTGTCGACGCTATATGGGTCGCCTGTCAGGAGCTTGCCCGTGGTCGCCATCACCTCGCCTGCCTTCAAGGAGAATGCCAGCCGCGCCCTCGCCGATCCGGGGTTGCAGAAGGCTCTGGGTACCGCGAAGGGCGCCTTCCTCCAGCGCCGTGCCGCCGCCGTTGCGAACCTGCCGGAATTCGAGCAGCTCAGGAACATCGGCCGCGACATCAAGAACCACACCCTCGCCAACCTCGATTTCTACCTTGAGGCCTATGAGGCGAAGGTGAAGGCGGCCGGCGGCCAGGTGCATTGGTGCTCCACGGCCGATGACGCCCGCGCCGTCGTGCTCGAGATCTGCCGCAAGGCCGGGGCAAGGACCGTCACCAAGGGCAAGTCGATGATCTCCGAGGAGATCGGGATTAACGCGCACCTGGAAGCGCACGGCATCCGCCCGGTCGAGACCGACCTCGGCGAGTACATCCTGCAGCTCCGCCAGGAGCACCCCTCCCATATCATCGCCCCCGCCTTCCACCTGAACCGGGAGGACTGGGAGGCCGATTTCCGCCGCCTGCATACCGACCTGCCCGCCGACCGCGTCTTCGCCGAGCGGCGCGACATCCTGGCCGAGGCACGCACCAAGCTGCGGGAGCGGTTCCTGGAGGCCGATGTCGGCATCACCGGCGCCAATTTCCTGATCGCCGAGACCGGCAGCAGCGTCATTGTCACCAATGAAGGCAATGGCGACCTGACGCAGACGCTGCCGCGGGTGCATATCGCGCTCGCCAGCATCGAGAAGGTCGTCCCCACGCTGGAGGATGCGACCAGCCTGCTCCGCCTGCTGGCGCGCTCCGCCACGGGGCAGGACTTCTCGGTCTACACCACCTTCTCCACCGGCGCCCGTCGCCCCGGCGACCTCGACGGGCCGGAGGAGTACCATGTGGTGCTGATCGACAGCGGCCGCTCCAACATGATCGGCACCGAGTTCCAGGAGATGCTGCGCTGCATCCGCTGCGCCGCCTGCATGAACCACTGCCCGGTTTATGGCGCGGTCGGCGGCCATGCCTATGGCTGGGTCTATCCCGGCCCCATGGGCTCGGTGCTGACGCCCTCCCTGGTCGGCATCGAGAAGACCGGCCTGCTGCCCAACGCCTCCACCTTCTGCGGCCGCTGCGAGAGCGTCTGCCCGGTGAAGATCCCGCTGCCGAAGATGATGCGCCACTGGCGCGAGCGGGAATTCGAGCGCCACCTGACGCCGGCCACCCAGCGCGGCAACCTCGCCCTCTGGGCCTGGTTCGCCCGCCGTCCCAGCCTCTACCGGCTGATGACCCGTGCCGCCAACGGGGTGCTCGGCCTGCTTGGACGTGGCAAGGGTGCCTTCCACACCCTGCCCCTCGCCGGTGGATGGACCGCAGGGCGGGACCTGCCCGTGCCCGAGGGCGGCACCTTCATGGCCCGCTACGCGAAGGAGCAGCGCCGGCGATGAGCAAGGACGCCATCCTCGGCGCAATCCGCCGCGGCCTGAAGCGCGGGCCCCTGCCGGCCGACCAGCAGGCGATGCTGGAAGGCCGGCTGATGACGCATCCGCGCCATCTCATCCCCGCCCGCTCGCGCCGCCCGCGGCCAGACCAGATCGCCCTCTTCGTCCACAATGTGGAGAAGGAGTTCGGCACGGTGGAGCGCGTGCCGAATGCGGCAGCCGTGCCCGCTGCCGTCGCGGACTACCTGGCGGCGCAGAACCTGGCCCCCCGCTTCGCCATGGCACCGCACCCCGAGCTCATCGCCATCCCCTGGGCGGAGCGGCCGTTGCTGGAGATGGAGCAGCGCCGCGCCCAGGCGAGCGACCAGGTCAGCCTCCAGCACGGCTATGCCGCCGTGGCGGAGACGGGCACGCTCATGCTCCCCTCCGCGCCGGAGCGTCCGACCACCCTCAACCTCCTGGTCGAGACCGAGATCGTCGTGCTCCGCGCCAGCCGCGTGGTCGGCGCCTATGAGGAGGCCTGGGACCGGCTGCGAGCCGAGAACAGGGATGCGCGCAGCGGCGGCTTCATGCCCCGCAACATCATGTTCGTCACCGGCCCCTCCCGCAGCGCCGATATCGAGCAGACGCTCGAGCTCGGCGCGCATGGGCCGCGGCGACTGCATGTCATCCTGATCGATGACGACCCCGCCGCCCTTCCAATGGGGGAGGCGGCGGTACCGCCGCCGGTCGCCGTGCCAGGCGGCCCTGCCGCGCCGGGGGATTGATCCCGCCCGCCCCTCGGGCGAAGCGCGGGCTGAGCGAGCTCGACCGGCGTCTCTGGCAGGCCTGGACGGCACGGGCCCTGGTGGCGCCCATGCCCGGCAAGGCCCTGCCGCCTCCACCGCCCGATCCGGTGCCGCCCGCCCCGCCGGCTCCCGCCGCGAACGCCGCCCTCCCGGCGCCGGCGCCAGCCCGGTTGCGCCCGCCACCCGAATTGCAGGTCGGGGCCGCCCCGCCCGGCATCGACGCCAAGCGCTGGCGGGAGCTTCGACGCGGCCGCACCCGCCCGGAACGCACGCTCGACCTGCATGGCAGGCGGGCACAGGACGCCCATGCCGCCGTCCGCCGCTTCCTGCTGGAGGCGCAGGCGGATGGGCTGCGCTGCGTGGCCATCGTCACCGGCAAGGGTTCGAGCCAGGAGGGCGGCGTATTGCGCCGCGAGCTGCCCTTCTGGCTGAACACGGCGGAGATGCGGCCGCTGCTGCTCGGCGCCGCCCATCCGCATGCCAGCAACCCCGGCGCCGTCCATCTCCTGCTGCGGCGCCGCAGATGACACCCTTCGGCCAGCGGCTGCGGGCGCTGCGCGAGGCGCATGGCGTCAGCCAGGCTGCGCTGGCCGAGGCGCTGCACGTCTCCCCTGCCTATCTCTCCGCGCTGGAGCATGGGCATCGCGGCAGGCCCTCCGCCGGCCTCATCCACCAGGTGAACGAGTTCTTCGGCCTGATCTGGGACGATGCGGAGGAGATGGCGCGGCTGGCGCGGCTCTCCCACCCGCGTGTCGTGCTCGACACGGCAGGGCTGAGCCCGGAGGCGACGGCGCTCGCCAACCGCCTGGCGCGGGAGATCCGCAAGCTATCGCCCGAGGTCATCCAGATGCTGACCCGCGTGCTGGACGGGGGCGCGGTGCCCGTCGACGGCAGCACCTTCACCGCCGCTCAGGGGCCAAGGCCCGGCCCCGCGCCCCGCCATAAATAGGTCAGAAGCGGAAGCGCGGGCCCTGCGGCAGGTGGGCGATATGGGTCACCCGCCGCCGGCCATGCGTCCGCGCCGTCAGCACCGCGGCGGTGTGGCGGTTGTCATGCAGCGTGGCGAGGCCGAAACCCTGGTTGTTCAGCAGCAGGAAATGGTCGGTGATGCGCAGCAGATACCAGCCGGCCGGCAGCCCATCGCGCACCAGGCCCAGCAGGCTCGGCCGCCGCTCCGGCACCGGGACGGGGGCATGGGCGACGCCCAGCTGCTCCAGCGCCCCCAGGATGTCCCGCCAATAGGCCGTCACCACCGGGCCGGTGCCTGGGTACCAGCTGGGGGCGATGCCACGCAGCATGGTGCCGGCGGCGAAGTAGGGCAGGCCGCTGGCCAGGGCGAGTGTCGCCGGCCCGCACCAGGGGATGAGCCCGCCATTCTCCGCCTGCAGATCCTCATGGCTGCGCAGCCCCGCGGGGCAGTCCTCCAAGATGCGGCCGGCCGGCAGTTCCGCAACGGTAAGGCGCCCATCCTGACGATGCGGCATCGCGTGATCCCGTGGCAGCAGCGTGCGGAAGCGCACCCCAGAGATCACAGGATCGTGTGATCTCACTTTGCCGTCAATATACGATTTGCGGGAACCCTTCCTTATCCGATCAGCAACCCGTGCTGGCGGAGGAAGCCCAGCAGCGGCAGCAGCGGCAGGCCAAGGATGGCGCTGTGCTCGCCCTCGACGCTGGCGAAGAGCTGAATGCCAGGTCCTTCCAGCCGATAGGCGCCGACCGAGCCGAGTACCGCCTCGCCCTCGGCGGCCAGATAGGCATCGAGGAAGGCCTCGGAGAATTCCCGCATGACCAGTCGCGGCCGGGCCAGGTGTTGCCAGATGCGCTGGCCCCCCCGCCAGCACACCATGGCGGTCATCAACTCATGCGGCCGCCCGCGCAGAGCCAGGAGCTGGGCCCGTGCCGTGGCCATGTCCGGCGGCTTGTCGAACCAGCGCCCCTCGCTGACCAGCATCTGATCGGCGCCGATCACCAGCGCGCCGGGATGGCGGCGGGCGATGCGGGCCGCCTTGGCCTCGGCCAGCAGCATGGCGGCCTCGCCGGCGGGAATGCCCTCGGCCTGCGCGCCCTCCTTGATGGCGGCCTCATCCACCGCCGCCGCCTCCGCCTCGAAGCGGAGGCCGGCCGCTGCTAGGACCGCTCGCCGGGCCGGGGAGGCGGTGGCGAGGATGACGGGCGGGTCCGGCCGCTGGATCATGCCGCACCACCCCCGAGCACCACGGCCGCCGGGTCCACCGGGGCGGGTGCCGCCGCGCTGCCGCGCCGGGCATGCCAGGCTTCCATCAGCTGCAGCACCGTCGCCGCCGTCTCCTCGATGCTGCGGCGGGTGACGTCGATCACCGGCCAGCCATGCTGGTTGCAGAGCCGGCGGGCGGCCAGGATCTCGGCCTTCACGCTGTCATGGTCGATATAGTCGTTGGTGTCCTGCCGCACGCCATCGGCGCCGATCAGCCGCAGCCGGTGGCGGCGGATCTCGATCAGCGCATTGGTCTCGATGGTCAGGCCGACCACGGGGCAGGGCGCCTCGGCCAGTTCCGGCGGCAGGGCGGAGTTCGGCACGATCGGCACGTTAGCCGCCTTGATGCCCCGGTTCGCCAGGTAGAAGCAGGTCGGCGTCTTGCTGCTGCGGGAGACGCCGACGAGGCAGACATCCGCCTCATGGATGCCCGCCGTCCCCTGGCCGTCGTCATGCGCCAGCACGTAATGCATGGCGTCGATCCGGCGGAAGTAGTCGGCATCCATCACATGCTGGGCCGCCCGCTTCTCCCGCGCCCGGGCGCCGAGCTGGCCCTGCAGCAGGTCCACCACTTGGTCGAGCACCGAGAGGCAGGGCACGCCGAGCCGCATGCAATTCTCTTCCAGCGCCAGGCGAAGGCTCCGGTCCACCAGGGTGAAGAGCACCGGCCCCGGCTCATGGTTGAGCCCCTCCAGCACCCGGTCGAGTTGCAGGCGGGAGCGGATGAGGCTCCAGCGATGATGCACCACATGGTGGTCCTCGAACCGGGCGAGGGTGGCACGGGCAATGGAATTGAGCGTTTCGCCCGTGCTGTCGGAGACCAGATGCAGGTTGATGGTTCGGTGGGGCATTCCGGGAGAATAGCGCAGGGCGCTGGGGATGGACGGGAAAACTCGGCGACTGACTCCGTCCGCGGTGAGTCGGGTGGGCAACCCGGCACATCCCAGGCGGGCGGGAGAGGAGTCCCGACTGAGTCGGCCGACTCCGGGACGGGAGGGGATTCACCCAGCGGAGTCAGCGAGTCGCCGACTCAGGCGATGGTGGACAGGGCTGTGGATGGAATCCGGAGCGATTGCGTCCACAGCATCCACAGGCCCTATCACCACACCAATCTTTCAAGACTCCTGTTTTCTTGCGAAGGGAGAGTGCATGGAGGGAAGCATGTCCGGCCCGAACGAGACCCCGAGTCCGAAACCCCTGCTGCGCACCCTGGCGGGCGACGCCGTCTGGCCCCCGCCGATGTGGCTGATGCGCCAGGCCGGCCGCTACCTGCCGGAGTACCGGGAGCTCCGCGCCCAGGCCGGCGACTTCATCGCCCTCTGCACCGCGCCCACCCTGGCGTCCGAGGTCACGCTCCAGCCGATCCGCCGCTACGGCATGGACGGGGCGATCCTCTTCTCCGACATCCTCATGGTGCCCTGGGCCATGGGCCAGCCGCTCCGCTTCGCCGAGGGCGAGGGGCCGGTGCTGGAGCCGGTGCGCGACGCCACGGCGATCGGCCGGCTGGACCCCTCGGTCTGCGCCGCCAATGCCGCGCCCATCCTCGAGACCGTCCGGCTGGTCCGCGCCGGGCTGGAGGCGGAGGCGCCGCGCACCACGCTGATCGGCTTTGCCGGCAGCCCCTTCACCGTGGCCTGCTACATGGTCGAGGGCCATGGCAGCCGGGACTTCGCCGCCGCCCGCGGCATGGCCTATGGCGACCCGGCGCTCTTCGGCCGGTTGATCCGCATCCTCATCGAGGCCAGCACGGAGTATCTCTGCGCCCAGGCCGATGCCGGGGCGGAGGCGCTGATGCTCTTCGACAGCTGGGCCGGGCTGCTCGCCCCCTCCCAGTTCCGCCGCTGGGTGATCGAGCCGACGGCAAGCCTGGTGCGGGCCATCCGCAAGCGCCATCCGCTGATCCCGATCATCGGCTTCCCCCGCCTCGCCGGGCCGATGCTGATCGAGTACAGCCAGCGCACCGGGGTGCAGTGCCTCGGCATCGACACCTCCATGGACCTGCGCTGGGCGGCCTCCGCCGTGCCGCCGCGCATGGCGCTGCAGGGCAATCTCGACCCGCTGTCCCTGGTTGCGGGCGGGATGGCGCTGGAGGCGGAGGCACGCTCCATCCTCGGCGCCATGCGTGGCCGGCCCTTCATCTTCAATCTCGGGCATGGAATCGAGAAGGTGACGCCCCCCGACCATGTCTCGGCCCTGGTGCGTTTGGTCCGAACCGGCTAACCCCGGCTTGACCCGCTGGCGAAGCGGCCAAATCTGCGAGCCTCGACAAGGCTCGGGGAGTTTCGATGCAGCGGGTGGCGGTGGTGCTGTTCAATCTCGGAGGACCGGACGCGCCGGACAGCGTGCGTCCTTTCCTCGAGAACCTCTTCACCGACCCCGCCATCCTGCGGGTGCCAGGCTTCGTCCGGCCGTGGCTCGGGCGTTTCATCGCCAAGCGGCGGACCAAGGCGGCGTCCGAGAACTACGCCATCCTCGGCGGCCGCTCCCCCCTGCTGGAACTCACCGAGGAGCAGGCGCAGAACCTCCAGGCCCGGCTGAACGAGGGCGGCGAGGCGGAATACCGCTCCTTCATCGCCATGCGCTACTGGCACCCGATGAGCGACGCCACCGCCCGGGCGGTGCGCGAGTGGGGGCCGGACCGGGTGCTGCTGCTGCCGCTCTACCCGCAATTTTCCACCACCACGACCGGCAGCAGCATCATTGCCTGGGAGGAGGCCGCGGCACGGGCCGGCCTTGCCGTCCCGACCAGGATCCTCTGCTGCTACCACTCGGACCCGTCCTTCGCCGCGGGGACCGCTGCCGCGGTCCGCAAGGCGCATGACGCGGCGCGGGCCGGCCTAGCCCCCGAGGTGCCGCTTCGCATCCTGTTCTCGGCCCATGGCCTGCCGGAGAGCATCGTCAAGCGCGGCGACCCCTATCAGTGGCAGGTGGAGCAGACCGTCGCCGCGGTGGTCGGCCAGCTCGGCATCGAGGGGCTCGACCACGCCATCTGCTACCAGTCCCGCGTCACCCCGCAGAAATGGATCGGCCCGAGCACCGAGGCGGAGCTCGAACGGGCGGCGCATGACAAGGCGGCCGTGCTGGTCTGCCCCATCGCCTTCGTCTCCGAGCATTCCGAGACGCTGGTCGAGCTCGATGTCGAGTACCGCGAGGAGGCGGAGCGGCTCGGCGTGCCCGGCTATTTCCGCGTGCCCGCGCAGAACAGCGACCCGGCCTTCATTCGGGCCCTCCGCGATCTGGTTCTCCGCACCGAGGCGGATGCCCGGCCGCTCTGCAGCTTCGCCGGCGGGCGGCAATGCCCGAAGCGCTTCGGCGACTGCCCGCATGCCAGGCTCAAGGCCCGCGCCCGGGAACTCGCCTGATGCGGCCGCCCTCGCGGCCGGCGGCGGTGCTCTTCGATTGCGACGGGGTGCTGGCGGACAGCGAGGGGCTGGTGAACCGCCTGGTCGCCGAGGAGCTCACCGCCCGCGGCTGGCCCCTCTCGGCCGGGCAGGCGCGGGAGACCTTCCTCGGCATGGCCCTGCCGGAGATGATGCCGGTCATCCTCGCCCGCTGCGGCCCCTTGCCGGCCGACTGGGGCGCGATGCTCTCCCGCCGCATCACCGCGGCGCTGATGGAGGAGGTGGAGGCCATCCCCGGTGCCCCGGCGGCCCTGGCGGCGGCCGCCGCCGCCGGCCTGCCGCTCGCCGTCGCCTCCAACTCCACCCGGGGCGAGCTGCGCGCCAAGCTGGACCGGCTCGGCCTCGCCCATCATTTCGGCGGCCGCCTCTTCAGCTTCGAGGATGTCGCCCGGCCGAAGCCGGCGCCGGACATGTACCTGGCCGCCGCCGCCGCCTGCGGTGCCGCGCCCGGGGATTGCGTGGTGGTCGAGGACAGCCTGCTCGGCGCCAAGGCCGGGATCGCAGCCGGCTGCCGGGTGTTGGGCTTCACGCGGGAGACGGATGCGGCCGTGCTGGCCGCGGTAGGGGCCCGGCCCTTCGCCACCATGGCGGAGCTGCCCGGGCTGCTCGGGATCGAGGAATAAGCCATGAACGGACGCCAATGGATCGCCGCCCTGGCGGCGCTGCTGCTGATGGCCGCGGGCGAGCCGCCCGAGGCGGAGCGGATGGTGCCGGGCGGCCGGGCCGGCTGGGTGACCGACCCGAAGAACGGATGCTGGCTCTGGGCCGGCGGGATCGAGCCGGGCGCATCCGACGTGATCGCCGACTGGAACGGTGCCTGCCCGGAAGGCCCGGCCGAGGGGCCGGGCCGGGCCATCGTCACCTGGCAGAGCCGCGGCGAGACCCGCCGGATGGACTACCAGGGCGACATCGTCCACGGCAAGAACGAGGGCCGGGGCAAGCTCACCATTACCGAGGGCAGCCGGGTGGTGAGCGAGGAGGAAGGCGTATTCCGCGATGACCGGCTGGTGGAGGGGCGCCTTGCCCTGCCGCGGCTCGGCCTGGAATTCGAGGGCAGGCTTCGCGGCGGCCACCCGCAGGGGCCGGGCCGGCTCAGCGTGCAGGGCCGCGTCTTCCAGGGCGACTGGGTGAATGGCTGCCTGCAGCAGGGCAACAACTGGGTCGCCTTCACCCGCCCCGTCGAGAGCTGCGCCGGGCAGGATACCTGAGGCGATGGTGATCGAGGCCCTGGCGCCCTTCTACCCCTGGACCAAGGCGCTGCACCTGATCGCGGTCATCGCCTGGATGGCCGGGCTGTTCTACCTGCCGCGCCTCTTCGTCTATCACACCACCGTTCCGCCCGGCGGGGCGGAGAGCACCCTGTTCCAGACCATGGAGCGGCGCCTGCTGCGGGCCATCATGAACCCCGCCATGATCGCCGCCTGGATCCTCGGCCTCACCTTGGTGCTGACGCCGGGCGCGGTCGACTGGCGTGGTGGCTGGTGGCACCTGAAGCTGCTCTCCGTGCTGCTGATGACCGGCTTCCACATGCACCTCGCCGGCGCCCGCCGCGCCTTCGCCGCCGAGGCCCGGCCGCATTCCGAGCGCTACTGGCGGGCCATGAACGAGGTCCCGACGGTGCTGATGATCGTCATTGTCGTGATGGTGATCGTGAAGCCGTTCTAGACGCTTGACCTTGATGATGGAGGCAGCCACCTAGACAGTTGACGGCCAGCGATCCGGTCCTTAGGGTCCGGACGCTTCCTCGGGGCATAGGGCGTGCAACGCGCCTGCTGCTTCACTCCCTCCTCCTTCCTTGGGACATCGCCGGCCATTGGCCCCGGCCCCTCCATGGGTCCGTGTTCGTGGCACAGGCGGAAGGGCCGGACTCATGGCGCGGCACGCGCTGCGCGATCCCGGCCTCACAGGGACCGTCCTGTCCCCTCGCATCCGGACGCACCGCGCCATGCATCTTTCCGAACTCAAGGCCAAAAGCCCCGCCGAGCTTCTCTCCTTCGCCGAGGAGCTGCAGGTCGAGAACGCCTCCTCCCTGCGCAAGCAGGACATGATGTTCGCCATCCTCAAGCAGCTCGCCGAGAACGACCAGGCGATCTTCGGGGAAGGCACGCTCGAGATCCTGCCCGACGGCTTCGGCTTCCTCCGCAGCCCACAGGCCAACTTCCTCCCCGGGCCGGACGACATCTACATCTCCCCCGCCCAGGTGCGCCGCTTCGGCCTCCGCACGGGCGATACGGTGGAGGGCCAGATCCGCGCCCCGAAGGATGGGGAACGCTACTTCGCCCTGCTCAAGGTCAACGCCATCAATTTCGAGCCGCCGGAGGCGCTGCGCCACCGGATCAATTTCGACAACCTGACGCCGCTCTACCCCAACCGCCGCCTCAGGATGGAGAATGCGGAGGCCGAGGCGCAGGGCAAGGGTCCGACCAAGGACTACACCCATCGCGTCATCGACCTGATCGCGCCGATCGGCATGGGCCAGCGCGCGCTCGTCGTCGCGCCGCCCCGCACCGGCAAGACGGTGATGCTGCAGAACATCGCCAAGAGCATCACTGCGAACCACCCCGAAGTCTTCCTGATGGTGCTGCTGATCGACGAGCGGCCGGAGGAAGTCACCGACATGGCGCGCACCGTGCGCGGCGAGGTCGTCGCCTCCACCTTCGACGAGCCGGCCACGCGCCACGTCCAGGTGACGGAGATGGTGCTCGAGAAGGCCAAGCGCCTGGTGGAGCACAAGCGGGACGTGGTGATCCTGCTCGATTCCATCACCCGCCTCGGCCGCGCCTACAACTCCGTCGTCCCCTCCTCGGGCAAGGTGCTGACCGGCGGTGTGGATGCCAACGCGCTGCAACGCCCGAAGCGCTTCTTCGGCGCGGCGCGCAACATCGAGGAAGGTGGCTCGCTCACCATCATCGCCACCGCGCTGATCGATACCGGCAGCCGCATGGACGAGGTGATCTTCGAGGAGTTCAAGGGCACCGGCAACTCGGAGCTCGTGCTCGACCGCAAGCTCTCCGACAAGCGCACCTTCCCGGCGATCGACATCACCAAGTCCGGCACCCGCAAGGAGGAGCTGCTGGTGGACCGCGCCACGCTCGCCAAGATGTGGGTGCTGCGCCGGATCCTGAACCCGATGGGCACCCAGGACTCGATGGAGTTCCTGCTGGACAAGCTGAAGTACAGCAAGACCAACCAGGACTTCTTCGATGCCATGAACACCTGACTGTGGTCATGCGCACGACACGATGAACACCTGACGGTAGGGGGGCGAAAGCCCCCCTTTCCGTTTCCGCAGTCGAGGGCCGAATGACCCGCGAGGTCGAACCGCTTGCCACCATCCTGCGTGCAGCCAGCTTCGCCGCCCGCGTCCATGCCACCCATCGCCGTAAGGGCGACGCGGCCGAGCCCTATGTGAACCATGTGCTGGAGGTGGCGGAGATCCTCGCCGCCCAGGGCGCGCCGCCCGCCGCCATCATCGCCGGCCTGCTGCATGACACGGTCGAGGACAGCGATGCCGACCCGGTGCCCACCACCCTCGCCGATCTCGAAGCGGCCTTCGGTGCCGAGATCGCCGGCATCGTCGCCGAGGTCTCGGACGACAAGTCGCTGCCGAAGGAGGTCCGCAAGGGCCTGCAGATCCGCCATGCCGCCCGTGCCTCGGCCGCGGCGCGGCAGGTGAAGCTCGCCGACAAGATCGCCAATCTGCGGACCATCCTGGCCAGCCCGCCAGCCGGCTGGGACCATGCCCGGCGTCTGGAATATGTCGGATGGGCAGGGCGGGTGGCGGCCGGCGCCAAGGGCGTCAATCCCGGCCTCGACATGCTCTTCGACGAAGCCTACCGCGCGGCGGTGGCCAGGCTGGCTGAAGAGGCGTGATCCGGGACGCCGGCCGGCGTTGGGGGGGTCAAATCCCAGACCGCAAGGAGGGGGGGGAGCGGCCTGGGACTGCGCAGCCGGCGTCCCGTAAGGAGATAATGGCACATCCTCATGCGCCATGGCAGCACCCAGCCAATGACAGGTGCGATAGCTGCCCCGTTTCGGAAGCATGATCACAAAGTCCGGCCCTGGCGCTATCGGCCCTGTCCCGGCATACGGGCCGCTCCTGTCCGGGAGAGATGAATGTCCTTCGAGGCTCAGTCCGCCTTGCGCCGCCGCCTGCTGCTGGGGGGAATGCTGGCGGCGCCGATGGTCGCCCGCGCCCAGTCCGGTTTCCCCAACCGGCCGATCTCGCTCATCATTCCTTTCCCGCCCGGCGGCACGACCGATGTGGTGCTGCGCGCCCTGGCCGAGGGCGCCTCGCGCCACCTTTCCCAGCAGGTGGTCATCGACAACAAGCCAGGCGCGGCGAATACGCTCGGCGCCGCCACGGTCGCGCGGGCCCGGCCGGATGGCTACCTGCTGACGCAGCTGCCGGCCTCCGCCATCCGCGTGCAGCTGCTGCAGAAGCTGCCCTATGACACGCTGCGGGACTTCACACCGGTCATCAGCATCACCGGCTACACCTTCATGGCGGTCGCCAAGGCCGGCCGTTTCCCGAATGGATGGGCGGATTTCATCGCCGAGGCGAAGCGCCGGCCGGGCCAGCTCGCCTTCGGGTCCACCGGCGCCAATGGCACGCCGCATGTGACGATGGCGGAACTGGCCGCGAAGGAGGGCATCGACGTCATCCACGCCCCCTTCCGCGGTGATGCGGATGGCTCCCAGGCGCTGCTCGGCGGGCATATCGATGTCATGGCCGGCGGGTCCGGCCTCGGCTCGCTGACCGAGGGCGGGCAGGCCAGCATCCTGAATGTCTGGACGGCGGAGCGCGTGGCCCGCTGGCCGCAGGCGCCGACCCTGCGCGAGCTCGGCTACGACATGGTGGTGACGACGCCATTCGGCCTCGTGGCGCCGGCCGGCCTCGACCCGGCGGTGACCCGCACCCTGCACGATGCCTTCGCGGCAGCGCAACGGTCGGCCGAATTCCGCGCTATCCTGGCTCGCTACGACATGCCCAGCGAGTACCATGACAGTGCCGGCTATGCCGCCGAGCTGCGCGCGACGGTCGCGCGGGAGGAGGCGCTGATCCGCCGCCTGAAGCTGACCGCCACCTGATGCAGGCCGATGTCGCGGCGCTGGAGCGTGCCTGCCTGACCGCGCTGCCAGCGCCACGCCAGGCTTTCGACGGTCCCTTCGTGGTGAAGGTCTTCCTCGGCGGCACCGGGCGGGCCAATGCCGCGAGCGCGCTCGACCCGGCGCCGGATTCCGGCCTCGCCGCCCGGATCACCCGCATCGAGGCGCTCTACGCCCGGCACGGCCTGCCCTGCCGCATGCGCCTGACGCCGCTCGACCCGCCGGGCCTCGAGCCCCTGCTGCAGACGCGCGGCTATGCGGAAGGCGAGGAGACCGTCGTCCATGCCGGCGCGGTGCGGCCCCTGGCTGACCCGGCCGTGCAGGTGCTCGACGGACCCCTGCCGGCGTGGATGGCCGTGGTTGCGACAGCGGAGTACCAGACGCCGGCCCGCCGCGCGGAGAAGCTGCAGATGCCCGAGCTGCTGGCCGTGCCCGGTGCCTGGCTCCTGCTGCGGGAGGAGGGGGTGGATGCCGCCTGCCTCTTCGCCGCGGCGGATGGGCCATGGTGCGGCATCTTCGACCTGGCGACCCGGCCGGAATTCCGTCGCCGCGGCCTCGGCGAGCGGCTGATCCGTGCCGCAGCGCATTGGGCGGCCGGGCTTGGGGCGGAGCAGTTCTGGGCCCAGGTCGCCTCGACCAATGCGGCCTCGCTCGCCCTCCAGCACCGCGTCGGGTTGCGGGAGGTCTATCGCTACCGCTATCGCATCAGGCCGCTCAGCGCGCCTTGAGCCGCGGCTCCGCCGAGGTCTTCTCGATCAGGATGTCGAGGATCGCCCGGACCCGGCGCGGCAGGCTGTGGTTGCCGGGCCAGGCGGCATGCACATCCCGCGGCTCCGCCCGCCAGCCGGGCAGCACGGGGACGAGGCGGCCCGACGCCACCTCCTCCGTCACGCTCCAGGGTGCCAGCAAGGCGATGCCGAGGCCGGCCCTGGCCGCCGCATTGATGGTGTCCACGCTATCGGCGCTGAACCTTCCATGGACCTCGACCGAGACCGTCCTTCCGTCCGGCCCATCGAGCGTCAGCAGGTTGGTCAGGCTGGAAACATTGAGGCGGCAGAAATCATGCTCGGCCAGTTCCTCGGGCGTCGTGGGCAGGCCGGCACGCGCCAGATAGCTCGGCGAGGCGAAGAGGGCGAAGTCGATCCGCCCGAGCTTCCGCGCGATCAAGGACTGTTCGCGGATCGGCCCGAAGCGGATGGCGAGGTCGATGCCCTCGCCGACAAGGTCGATCGGCTTCGGGTCCAACCGGCCCTCCAGCACCACCTCCGGATTGGCCAGCAGGAAATCCTGCAGCCAGGGCAGGACGGCCTGATTGAAGAAGCTGGCGACGCAGGCGATGCGGACCGGGCCGGCGAGGGAGGCCTGGGCGCCACGCACATTCGCTTCCGCTTCTTCCAACCGGTCGAGGATGCGAACCGCTTCCGCATGGAAAAGCTGCCCCGCCTCAGTCGCGGCCAGGCCGCGTGGCGAGCGCAGCAGCAGCGGTACGCCGAGCCGCTGCTCCAATTCGCCGATGATCCGGGAGACGCTCGGCTGGCTCATCGCCAGGTCACGCGCGGCGCGGGTGATGTTGCCGGTCTCCACGACGCGCCGGAAGACCGAGAGCTGCTGCAGCTTATCCATCAGCCGGAATTTTTCCTGCCGTAAGGAATCCGTCTGATCTGCATTCGAACCAGAAGGTCTAGACGGTAAAGACCGTGCTGCCGGTCGTTTTCCGGCTCTCCAGCGCACGATGCGCCTCGGCGGCGTCCTTTAGCGGGTAGGTCTGGTTCACCGCGATTTTCACCGCGCCGGACTTCACCACCTCGAACAGGTCGTTGGCCGTCGCCACGAGGTCATCCCGCTTCGCGGTATAGGTGTTGAGGGTCGGGCGGGTGACGTAGAGCGAGCCCTTGGCGGCCAGGACACCGAGATCGGTCGTGACGGGCCCTGAGGCATTGCCGTAGCTGATCATCAGGCCGAGGGGCCGGAGGCAGTCGAGCGAGGTGGTGAAGGTATCCTTGCCGACACTGTCATAGACCACCGGCAGCATCGCACCATTGGTGATCTCCCGCACCCGGGCGGGGATGTTCTCGCTGGTCAGCAAGGCATGGTCCACACCCAGCGAGGTGACGAGCGCCGCCTTCTCGGGGGTGGAGACGACGCCGATGACGGTGGCGCCCAGATGCTTCGCCCACTGCACCAGAATGCTGCCGACGCCGCCGGCCGCCGCATGCACTAGGATGGTATCGCCCGGCTTCACCGCATAGGTGCGCTTCACCAGGAACTGCGCCGTCATGCCCTGCAGCATCATCGCAGCCGCCTGGGTGAAGTCGATGCCTTCTGGGATTTTCACAAGACGGTCGGCCGGGGCACAGCGGAGCTCGGCATAGGCCCCGAGCGCACCGGCATAAGCCACCCGGTCGCCGACCTTGAGGTCGGTCACGCCATCGCCCACCGCCTCAACCACGCCGGCACCTTCCATGCCGGGCGTCACCGGCATGCTTGGGGCCTTGTAGAGGCCAGTGCGGAAATAAACGTCGATATAGTTCAGCCCGACTGCGTGATGCCGCACCAGGACCTCACCTGGCTTCGGGTCGGGGCGGGGCACCTCCTCCCAAACCAGCTTCTCGGGGCCGCCATGTTCATGGACGCGGATGGCGTGGTTCATCGGGGGGTTCCTTGCGGCGCCGCAGGTGGGCGGAGGGAGAAGCGGGAGAGAGGAAGCGTGCCGGCTTCCTCGCGCGAAACTCCACGGGCTTCAAGGGCCAGCAGGAAGCGCTTAGTCGCGATCCCGCCTTCGCCCGAATAGCCGCCGATAGCGCCCTTTGCCGCGACGACACGGTGGCAGGGGATGATGATAGGGATGGGGTTTGCGCCGTTGGCCTGGCCGATGGCCCGGGGCGACCTGCACCCGATCTCGGCGGCGATCTCACTGTAGCTCCGGGTCTCGCCGGGCGGGATGCGGCAGAGCGCAGCCCAGACGCTCTGGCGGAAGGCGCTGCCCTGCGGCGCGACCGGAAGGTCGAAATGGCTGCGCCTGCCGTCGAAATAGTCGTGCAGCTGCTCGGCCGCCTCCCGCAGCGAGGCGGTGGGCGGAGCATTCTCTGAGCCATAGGCGCGGCCCCATTCCAGGGCGATGATGGCGCCGTCTTCCTCGAAGACCGTCAGTTCTCCGAGGGGCGTATGAAGGGTGAGGTGAGGCATCAGAGGAACGATGGCACACCCGAGGCGGCCTGTCGTCAAGCGCTGGCCCTGGTTCCACGGGGGGCGCACCGCTACATGGGAGCCAGCCTTTGGGAGCCCTCGCCTTGGCCGATGCCACCGATCCTCCGCCTTATTTCCAGGCCCATGTCTTCGTCTGCTGCAATCGCCGGCAGGAGGGTCATGCCCGCGGTTCCTGCGCTGCCCGGGGCAGCGAAAAACTACGGGACTACATGAAGGCCAGGGCGAAGGAGCTCGGCCTGAAGGGTGTTCGCATCAACCAGGCCGGCTGCCTCGACCGCTGCGAATTCGGCCCGGCCCTGGTCATCTACCCCGAAGGTATCTGGTACCGCCCGGAGTCCCCGGCGGATGTGGATGAGATCCTGGCGGCGCATCTGCAAGAGGGTGGACGAGTGCCACGGCTGATGCTGACCGAGAAGGATGTGCCGCCACCCAAGCGGTGACAACCACGACATGAACGAGGATCCCATCTTTGCCCTGGCGACCGGTGCCGGCCGCGCGGCCGTGGCCGTGCTGCGGCTGTCTGGCCAGGGGAGCGGCGCCATCCTCGGCAAGCTGGCAGGCGGGTTGCCCCGGCCGCGCATGGCCTCCCTCCGTCAGCTACGCCACCCCGACAGCTGCGAGGTGCTGGACCAGGCGCTGGTGCTCTGGTTCCCAGGGCCCGCCAGCTACACGGGCGAGGACAGTGCCGAATTCCATCTCCATGGCGGCCCCGCCGTAGTGGCGGGCGTGGCGGAGGCGCTGGTCGCCACTGGCGCCCGGCCGGCGGAAGCGGGGGAGTTCACCCGCCGCGCCTTCCTCAACGGCAAGCTGGACCTGACCGCGGCTGAAGGCATAGCAGACCTCATCGCCGCCGAGACGGCCGGCCAGCGACGCCAGGCGCTGCGCCAGGCAGGCGGGGCCTTGGCAACGCTGTATGGCGGCTGGGCCGGCCGAATGACGGCCCTGCTGGCACGGCAGGAGGCCTTCATCGAATTCGAGGATGAAGACCTGCCGGCCGATCTCGACGCCGCGGTGGTCGAGGCCGCGGCAGCGCTGCGAAGCGAGATCGCAACGCATCTGGCCGACGGCGGACGCGGCGAAAGGCTCCGCGAGGGCCTGACCGTGGCGATCCTCGGCGCGCCCAACGCCGGGAAATCCTCCCTTTTGAACGCGCTGGTCGGTCGGGAAGCTGCGATCGTCTCCGCCCGGGCCGGGACGACCCGAGATGTGGTGGAGGTACGTCTCGATCTAGGTGGGATTCCCGTGACCCTGGCCGATACCGCGGGGCTGCGCGACACGCTGGATGACATCGAGGTGGAGGGCATCCGGCGCGCGCGGCAGCGAGCGGAGGAGGCGGATCTGCTGCTGCTCGTCTTTGCCGCCGATCAGCCGCTCGATGTTGACACCCTGGCCTGGCGGCGTCCGGACGCCCTGGTGGTGATGAACAAGTCTGACCTCGGTGGCCCCCCGGCCGGGTTTGACGGCTTGATGGTCTCCGCTCGCAGCGGTGCCGGCCTGGAGACCCTGCGGGCCCGGCTGGAGTATGAGGCGGTGGCGCGGGCAGGTAGCACGGCGGAGACGCTGCTGACCCGGCCGCGCCATCGGGCTGCGCTGCAGGAAGCAATCTCCTGGCTTTCGACTCTACAATCAGCCCCGCTGCCCGAGTTGCGGGCCGAAGCCCTCCGTGCGGCCTTGCGGGCGCTTGGTCGGATCACCGGTCGGGTCGGGGTGGAGGCAGTGCTGGACGTCGTCTTCGGCGAATTCTGTATTGGGAAATAGCATGGGGGACGAACTGAGATCCGCCTGGATGCGGCATGCGGCGGCACGGCAGCGCTTCCAGGAACTGGCCGCCCGCAGCGTGCCCCTGCCCAAGCTGGCGGAGCAAGCCCGCAGGCTGGGGCTGGAGGTGGATCGGGACCTGGGCCAGGTCAGCGAGGCGGAAATGGCCTATGCGGTCGACCTGGCGATCTACACCGCTCCTCCCGGCAGAAGCCGGGCCATCGACCGCATCGCCCGGCAGCATGCGCGCCTGCCCGGCGAGGCTGCCTTGGTGCTGAATGCCCTGAGCCGGTCCTGGCTGTCGGTCTTCGAAGTGACGAGCATCCATCCAGACGCCGGATTGCTGCTGGAGGATGCGCTGCTGGGTGGCCAGGTCTGGGTTGTGGATGAAGGATTGGCCGAGGCCGCCGAACCAGGCTCCATCGTTGCCGTTCGTCTCGGCCGCGTGCTCGGCTACGCCATCACCACAGGGGTGCAGGCGGTGTTGGACGAGATGACCCTTGCCGGCCTGCGCGACGCCCTGCGGCAGGGCGGCCTTCGCCCGGATGATTTGCTGAACGAGCCCCGCTTCGCTGAGAGCCTCTGGCGGCGGGCATTGGGCTTCGGACCCGCCTAGCTTTTGGTGCTATAGGGCCCGCATGTTCGACATGACATGCGATGTGGTGGTGGTAGGCGGCGGCCATGCCGGGTGCGAGGCGGCCGCCGCCGCCGCGCGATGCGGCGCCCGCACCTTGCTCCTGACCCACAGGCTCGACACCCTCGGCGAGATGTCCTGCAACCCGGCCATCGGTGGCATCGGGAAGGGTCACCTCGTCCGCGAGATCGATGCGCTGGATGGACTGATGGCGAAGGCGGCCGACGCCGCCGGCATCCATTTCAAGCTGCTGAACCGCAGCAAGGGGCCCGCCGTCCGTGGGCCCCGGGCCCAGGCCGATCGCCAGCTGTACCGGCAGGCCATTCAGCTCCTGCTGCGTGAAACCTCAAACCTCACGCTCCTCGCGGAGGCCGCGGAGGAGTTGCTGTTCGACGCTTCGGGCCGCATCAGCGGCGTAGCCAGCGGCAGCGGTCGGCGTATCGGAGCCGCTGCGGTGGTGATTACCACGGGTACCTTTCTCCGTGGCGAGATCCATATCGGCGAACGGCGTATACCCGCGGGACGAGTTGGCGAGGCGCCGGCGATCGGCTTGGCCAAGGCACTCGAGCGCCTGGGGCTGCCCCTGGCCCGGCTGAAAACCGGCACGCCGCCGCGTCTCGATGGCCGCACCATCGACTGGGCAGCACTGGAGGCCCAGCCAGGCGACGATCCTCCCGAGCCCCTGTCCTGGATGACGGAGCGGATCACCAACCGCCAGGTCGCCTGTGCCATCACGGCAACCACACCTGCGACCCATGCATTGATCCGTGCCAACCTGCACCGCAGCGCCGTCTATGGCGGCCGGATCGCCGGCACCGGCCCCCGCTACTGCCCCTCGATCGAGGACAAGGTCGTCCGCTTCGCGGAGCGGGAGCGTCACCAAGTCTTCCTCGAGCCCGAAGGACTGGAGGACGATACCGTCTACCCGAACGGTATCTCCACCAGCCTGCCGGAGGATGTGCAGGCAGCGATGATCGCCTCCATGCCCGGGCTGGAACGGGCACGCATCCTGCGGCCCGGTTACGCCATCGAGTATGATTTCGTCGATCCGCGCTCCCTCTGGCCAACGCTCGAGGTGCGTGCGGCCCCGGGACTTTTCCTGGCCGGCCAGATCAACGGAACCACCGGTTATGAAGAGGCGGCAGCGCAGGGCCTCATGGCCGGACTCAACGCCGCCTGCCGTGCCGGAGGATTGCAGCCCGACCGGGTATTGACCCGGGCAGAAGCCTATACAGGCGTCCTGATCGATGACCTTGTTCTACAGGGCGTGACTGAACCCTACCGCATGCTGACCGCGCGCTCGGAATACCGATTGGCCCTGAGGGCCGACAATGCCGGGCTTCGCTTAACCGATCGGGGTATCGACTGGGGCTGTGTCGGAGCTGAACGGGCGCAGCGGCATGTGGCATTTCGTACCGCTGTCTCCGACGCCATCGACCGTGCCCGCCAGGATGGCTGGACGCCTGCCCAATATGCGATAGCGGGCATCCCGGTAAACCAGGACGGACGCTGGCGTTCGGTGCTGGAGATTATGGCACTGCCTCGGGTGCCATTGGATGCGATCGAGGTGATCTTTCCCTGGCTTGCTGATCTTCCCCAGAAAGTACGGTCTGAACTGGAAGCCCAGGCACTCTACGCCCCCTATCTGGAACGGCAGTCGGCCGAGCTGCGGGTGTTGGAGAGAGAAGAGAAGCTGGCGATCCCGCCCATTCTGAATTTTGCGGAGGTGCCCGGCCTGTCCGCTGAGATGCGTCAGCGCCTCTCGACCTCGCGCCCTGCGACATTGGGCGGGGCTGGTCGTGTGCCCGGCATTACGCCAGCAGCCCTGGCTGCGCTTGCCGTACATCTGCGGCGATCGGAAGCGCGTTTCACGTGAAACAGGCACCGTCCCTGGATGGCGTTCCACGTGAAACAGAGGAACGCCTGCGTGACTATCTGGCGCTGTTGATCCGTTGGAACGCCCGCATCAACCTTGTTGCCCAAGCTGCACCGGACACCCTTTGGGTTCGGCATGTCGTGGACTCCGCACAGCTGGCGCCTTTCGTGCCGCCTGGGCCTGGCCCACTGATCGACCTTGGCTCCGGTGCTGGCTTTCCCGGCTTGGTCCTTGCTGCCCTGACTGGACGAGAAACCCATCTCGTCGAATCCGACCGCCGCAAATGCGCTTTCTTGCAGGAAGCTGCCCGCCTGCTGGGGCTCTCGCAGGTGATCATTCATCCCACCCGTATCGAGGCGGCGGCCACACTCCCGCTGGCGGCGGTGGTCAGCGCCCGTGCCCTCGCACCGCTATCCCAGTTGCTCCGTTATACCCATCGACTGTTGTTGCCGGGCGGCGTTGCGCTCTTTCCGAAAGGCCGCAACGTCACGGAGGAATTGACGGCTGCCGCTGCGGGCTGGACTATGCGTATTGAGCGGTTTGCCAGCCGCACCGACCCCGATTCCACCATCCTCCGGCTTAGTGAGATCAGCCCTGTCAGCGCCCAAGCCTGACCGCGTCAAGCCGCGTGTCATCGCCTTCGCCAACCAGAAGGGTGGCGTGGGCAAGACCACCACTGCCATCAACCTCGCAACTGCCCTTGCTGGCGAGAGCAAGGTGCTCCTGGTCGACCTTGACCCTCAAGGCAATGCATCGACCGGTCTTGGTATCGACCGTACGGCGCGGGGCCTAGGCACCTATGCGCTGATGATCGAGGACCGCCCCTTGGCCGATGTCCTCCGTCCAACGCCCGTCCCCAACCTCTCGCTGATCCCAGCCGATAACGACCTTGCCGGCGCCGAGGTCGAGTTGGTCGGCTTCGACGACAGGGAGAAGCGCCTGCGTCACATCCTGGCCGGAGCCTCCGAACTGGTCGGTGGCTTCGACTACGTCTTCTTCGACTGCCCTCCTTCGCTTGGCCTGCTCACGCTGAATGCCCTGGTCGCCTCCCATGGCGTCCTGGTGCCGCTGCAGACCGAATTCTTCGCCCTGGAAGGCGTCAGCCAGATCACCAAAACCATCGACAGGGTGCGGCGTGCGATGAACTCCGCCCTCACGCTGGAGGGCATCGTGCTGACGATGTATGACCGGCGCAACAACCTGTCCGAACTGGTGGCCCAGGATGTACGCGGCTTTTTCAAGGACAAGGTGTTCGAGACGGTGATCCCACGGAATATCCGGGTCAGCGAGGCACCGTCGCATGGCCTGCCGGTCAGCCTGTACGATCCCAGGTCGCCCGGTGCCCAGGCCTATGCCGCCCTCGCCACCGAGTTCCGCCGGCGAGAAGGACGGGCACCATGAAGCCGCCGCGCCTGGGCCGTGGCCTCTCCGCATTGCTGGGTGAGGCGCCCAGCCAGCCAGCCGCCGTGGGTGAGGCGCTGCGCACCCTGCCGATCGAGATGCTGGAACCCGGACCCTTCCAGCCGCGTGGTCCGATCGACTCTGCGCCCTTGCAGGAACTGGCTGACAGCATCCGCGAACACGGCGTTCTGCAGCCCATCCTGGTGCGAGAGAAGCCCGGCCAGTCCGGCACCTTCCAGATCATCGGTGGCGAGCGGCGCTGGCGTGCCGCACAACTCGTGCCTCTGCACGAAGTCCCAGTCGTCATCCGTGACCTTGGCGACCGCGAAGCCATGGCGGCCGGTCTCGTCGAGAACCTGCAACGGCAGGACCTGAATGCGCTGGAGGAGGCGGAGGGCTACCGCCGCCTTCTGGATGAGTTCGGGCTCACCCAGGACAAGCTCGGCCAAGCCGTTGGCAAGAGCCGCAGCCATGTCGCCAACACGCTCCGCCTTCTGGCCCTTCCTGACCGGGTGCGGGAGCTGCTGCGCGACGGTGCACTGACCGCCGGCCATGCCCGCGCCTTGCTGACGGCGCCGGACCCCATTGGCCTGGCCCTGCAGATCGTCGATCGCGGCCTCAATGTGCGCCAGGCCGAAGCCCTGGCCGCCGCGAAGCCGCGCGACCCAGCGCAGCGTCCGGCCCGGGCTGAGCCCGAAGTCATGGCGCTGGAGCGTGAGTTGTCGGAGCGACTAGGCCTCCGCATCTCCATCCGCACCGCCGGGCGCGGTGGCCAGGTCACCATCGCCTACCGGGACCTGGATCAACTCGACGGCGTCATCCGCCTGCTGCAGGGCAGCTGATCAGCGCCTCGCTGCGGCCTGCCGGGCGAGGCCGGTAACGGCATTCCTGGCGACGGTCTCGCTCGGGATGCCAGTGGTCTTGGTGCGTCGCTCGGCCTCGAGCAGCGCCATCCCGGCCGCTTCCAGCGCCTCCGGTCGCCAGAGCCGCAAGGCACGCTCAAAAGCCGGCTTGTGCCGGAAGAAGACAGGCGGGCGCAGCCCATCGATCGCCGCCGAGGCCGCCGCTCCACCTGCCACGGCGAGCGAGGCCAGCTGCAGCCTCTGCACATGCCGCAGCGCTGCCCGCACCACCTGCACGGCATTGGCACCCTCGGCGAAGGCGGTGGCGAGCGCCTTGTCGGCGACGGCCGTCTCCCCCGCCATGGCCGCCATCAGTGCTTCCTCCAGGTCGAGCGCCGATCCCTCCGCCACGCAAGCCAGCGCATCCTCCGGTGTCACCCGGCCACCGGCTCCGACATAAAGGGCGAGCTTTTCCAGCTCCCGCCGCAGCAGCATGCGGTCCTCGCCCAGCCGCTGCGCCAGCCATTCCACCGCGGCAGGCTCGGCGCCGACGCCCAGCTCCCGCAGGATCTGTCCGATCGAGCCTGCCAGCTCGCTCCCACGCTCCCGGTAGCAGGCGATCACCGCCCCTTGGGCAGAGCCTTCCACAGCCTTGTAGAGGGCGGCGCTGGTCCGCAACTCGGGCGCCTCCATCACCACCAGCCCCGGCCCTGGCCCGGCCAGGGCCGCCCGGGCGGCTGCCACCGGCGCCGCGCCGTCTCCGGTATCCCGGACCCGCACCAGGCACCGTCCCCCTGTCAGTGGCGGGCTGGCGGCCTCGGTAGCCAGCAGATTGGGGCTGCGGAGCGCCTCACGCGGCAACTCCACCAGGCGCAGCGCGTCCCCCTGCGTCACGCTGCGCACCAGGGCTTCGGCCCGTTCGCGGATCAGGCCAGGGTCATCCCCATGCAGCAGCACCAGGCGGCAGGCCCCTGGATCCGCGAGGAAGGGGCCAAGCCGACGAGCATCGAGCTTCGCCATCAGCCCGTTGCCTGATCGCCCCTGCCCTGGTCTTCCTTCCTCTGGCGCAGCGCCATGGCCACCTGCCGCGTGATCTCCTGGGAGAGGTCTTCCATCAACCGCTCCAGCGCCGCATCGCGCGAGACATCGGCCGAGAAGAACTGCAGATCCGGGATGTTGAAGGAATCGATGGCCCGATAGGGAATGCCGGAGGCCGCGATCCGCTGCGGCGAGAGGGCGATGGTGTTGAGGTTCCAGCTGCCGTTCAGCGTGAAGCGGATGCGGGTCGGCGTGCCGTCCCGGCGATAGCCGAGAATATCCGTGCCCATATCGACGCTGACATTCAGCAGGTACCGCGCCGGCGTGCCCGGTGCGGAGTCCTCCATCCGCCGTTGCAGGCTTCGGCGCAGCAACTGGCCGGTCCGCTCATAAAGCGGGCCGATCCGCACCGCGGCCAGCTCGCTCCGCAGATCCTCCTCGCTGCCATCCTCCGCCACGATCGGTCCGTAGAGGGGGCGGAAGCCGCAGGCCGAAAGCCCCAGCAGCCCGCCCAGCAGGCCGCGCCTAGACCACGAAATTGACGACACGTCCCGGGACATGGATGCGCTTCCGGATGGGGCGGCCGGCAATGGAACGCTGCACATTCTCATCCGCCTCGGCCAGGGAGAAGATCATAGCCTCATCGGCAGCGGCAGGCACCTCGATGGTGCCCCGCAACTTGCCGAGGACCTGCACCGCCAGCGTCAGCGTCTCCGCCTTCAGCAGAGCGGGGTCAGCCTCCAGCCAGGGCAGGGTGGCCACCATCTCGGCCTCACCAGGCCGCAACTGGGACCAGAGCTCCTCTGCGAGATGCGGCATCATCGGCGCCGAGAGCCGCACCAGCGCCTCCAGCGCCTCCCGCCGCACCGCCCCCGGCACCTCGCCGGCATCGCCGATCGCATTGGCGAATTCATGGATGCGCGCCACGGCCACGTTGAAGGCGAAGCTCTCCAGCGCCTCGGTGACGGCCGCGATCGTGCGATGCGTCGCCTGCCGCAGCTTGCGTGCCGCGCCTTCCGCACCCTCCAGCGAGGACCCGGCCGGCGGCAGGCCCGGCAAGGCACCCGTCACCAGCCGGTAGACACGCTGGGTGAAGCGATAGGCACCGGCAACGCCGCTCTCGGTCCACTCCATGTCCCGCTCGGGCGGGTTGTCGCTCAGGATGAACCAGCGCGCGGTATCCGCCCCGTAGCGGCCGATGATGGCACCCGGATCGACCGTGTTGCGCTTTGACTTCGACATGGCCTCGACCCGGCCGATCGTCACCGGGGTGTTGCCATCCTTCAGCCGCGCGGTGCGGCCGCCTGCGGCATCCAGGTTGAACTCCACCTCCTCCGGATAGAGCCAGCGGCCATCGGCGGATTTGTAGCTCTCATGCGTGACCATGCCCTGGGTGAAGAGGCCGGCGAAAGGCTCCGCCACCGCCAGATGCCCGGTCTCCCGCATGGCACGGGTGAAGAAGCGGCTGTAGAGCAGGTGCAGGATCGCGTGCTCGATGCCGCCGATATACTGGTCGACCGGAAGCCAGGCATCGACCGCGCCACGCACCACCGGCTGCTCCGCCCGCGGCGAGCAGAAGCGGGCGAAGTACCAGCTGCTATCGACGAAAGTGTCGAAGGTGTCGGTCTCGCGCCGCGCCGCCTTGCCGCATTGCGGGCAATCGACATGCTTCCAGCTCGGATGGTGGTCCAGCGGGTTGCCCGGCTTCGAGAAATCGACGTCGTCCGGCAGCTTCACCGGCAGCTGCGATTGCGGCACCGGCACCACGCCGCAGGCCTCGCAATGGATGACCGGGATCGGGCAGCCCCAATAGCGCTGGCGCGAGACGCCCCAGTCGCGCAGCCGCCAGTTCACCACGCCCGTGCCCTGGCCCTGCCCCTCCAGCGCCTCGATCGCCCGGCGCTTCGCGGTCGGCACATCGAGCCCATCGAGGAAGTCCGAATGGATGATGGTACCGTCGCCGGTATAGGGCGCGTCGCCGAGCGCGAAGCCCGCCGGATCCTGCCCGGGCGGCAGCACCACCGGCGTGATTCCCAGCCCGTATTTCCGGGCGAATTCGAAATCCCGCTCGTCATGGCCGGGGCAGCCGAAGATGGCGCCCGTGCCGTATTCCATCAGCACGAAATTGGCGATCCAGACCGGGAAGGTCACGCCCTCGAGGAAGGGATGCGCCACCCGGAAGCCGGTGTCGTAGCCGCGCTTCTCCGCCTGCTCGATCGCCGCCTCGCTGGTGCCCATGCGCCGGCACTCGGCGACGAACTCCGCCGCAGCGGGGTTGGCCGCGGCCGCCGCGGCCGCCAGCGGATGCTCCGCCGCCACCGCCAGGAAGCTCATGCCGAACAGCGTGTCCGGCCGGGTGGTGAAGACCTCCACCTCGCCAAGCCCCGCCGGCGCCTCGGGCAGGCGGAAGCGCACCCGCGCGCCCTCGCTGCGCCCGATCCAGTTGGCCTGCATCGTCTTCACGCGGTCCGGCCAGCGCTCGAGCGTCTGCAGCGCCTCCAGCAGCTCCGGCGCATATTTCGTGATGCTGAAGAACCACTGGCTGAGCTGCTTCTTCTCGACCAGCGCGCCGCTGCGCCAGCCGCGCCCGTCGATCACCTGCTCATTGGCCAGCACGGTGCCGTCCACCGGGTCCCAATTGACCCAGCTCTCCTTCCGCTCGACCAGCCCGGCCTTCCAGAAGTCGAGGAACAGCGCCTGCTGCTTGCCGTAATACTCGACATCGCAGGTGGCGAATTCCCGCGACCAGTCGAGCGAGAGGCCCATGCGCTTCAGCTCGGCGCGCATATTGGCGATGTTGTCGTAGGTCCACTTGCCTGGGTGGATGCCGCGCTCCCGCGCCGCATTCTCGGCGGGCAGGCCGAAGGCATCCCAGCCCATCGGGTGCATCACCTGATGCCCGCGGGCCCGCTTGTAGCGCGCCACCACATCGCCCAGCGTGTAGTTCCGCACATGCCCCATGTGGATCTTGCCGCTGGGGTAGGGGAACATCTCAAGGACGTAGTATTTCGGCCGGCTGCCATCCGGCACGTCCGGCACCGCGAAGCACTGGCGGCGGTTCCACTCTTCCTGCCAGCGTGGTTCGGCAGCGGCGAATTCGTAGCGGGTATCGGATGACGGTGTGGTGCTGGCGTCGCTCATGGGGGACCAAATGCCTGACTGGACCTAGGGAATAGGCTGGCAATGGCCATTAGGGAAGGGCAGCCGGGCCACCCTGGCGCCGCACTCGCTGCGACGCCGGGGCAATCCCCTCAGCTCCGGCGGCGAAGCCGCAGCATCATGGCGTCGAACTGGAAGTCGGCGACCTGATGGTACTGGTAGTTCAGGTCGCGGAAGGCGACCTGGCTCTCATAGATCGCCTTGAAGGCCGGGTTGCGCGCCGAGATCTCGCCATACAGCTCGACCGAGGCCCGGTAGAGCGCCTCCACCACCTCATTCGGGAAGGCGCGCAGGGTGATGCCGCTCGCCACCAGCCGGCGCAGCGCCTCGGGGTTCTTGGCATCGTATTCGGCCATCATGTTGAGCGTGGTGGCCTGCGCCGCCGTCTCCACTGCGGCCTTGTAGCGTGCCGGCAGCTCGGCCCATTTCGCCCCGTTGAAGACGGCGTGGAATACCGTGCCGCCCTCGCCCCAGCCCGGGTAGCAGTAGTTCTTCGCCACCCGGTTCAGGCCGAGCTTCTCGTCGTCATAGGGCCCGATATACTCGACGGCATCGATCACCCCGCGCTCCAGCGCCGGGTAGATATCGCCCGGCGGGATCTGCTGCGGCACCACGCCGACCTTCTGCATCACCGTGCCCGCGAGCCCGGCAACCCGCATCTTGAGGCCGCTCAGCTGATCGACGCTGCGGATCTCGTTGCGGAACCAGCCGCCCCACTGGTTGCCCGTCTGGCCGCAGGGGAAGGCCACCATGCCATAGGTCTTGAGGAAGTCGTTGAGCATGGCATTGCCGCCGGCATGGTACATCCAGGCATGCTGCTGCCGCGGATTCATCATGAAGGGCGTGGCGGCGGCCAGGGCGAAGGTCGGGTCCTTGCCGACATTGAAGAGCAGCCCGCTATAGGCCGCCTCGACCGAACCCCCCTGCACGGCATCCAGTGCCTGGAAGCCGCCGACGATCTCGCCGGCCGGGAACTGGCTGATCTGGAACTGCCCATCCGTCAGCGCCGCCACCTGCCGGCAGAAGTACTCGCCGGCGCCATAGGTGATATCCAGCGTCCGCGTGAAGGACGAGGTCATGCGCCAGCGGATGGCGGGTGCGGTCTGGGCCAGGGCAGGTGCGGCGAGGGCGGGTGCGGCGAGGGCAGCGCTGGCCAGAGCGGAACCCGCCCCGGCGATGAAGGCATGGCGGCGACGCATGGGGTGATCCTCTTCGTTGTCTTCCACCGAATTGGAGGAAACTCCACTAAAGAGGATGCAGGAACCGTGCCGCGCCAAACCCTGGCGAAACGGGCCGGCCAGCCTGCCTCTTGGGCAGGAGGCAGGGCTTCCGCCTACAACTCCACCGTCACCGAGACCCGCGCGCGGGAGACGCAGAGCGTCATCCGGTCCTGCCGCGCACTCACCGGCAGGACGCTGTCGCGATGGATGACGATGCCATCGCGATAGCCGCAGACGCAGCTGCCGCAGACGCCCAGCTCACAGGAGGAGGGCAGGGCGAAGCCGCGTTCCCGCAGCACATCGAGCGCCGAGCGGTCGGCCGGAACCAGCAGCACCTCGCCGGTCGAGGCGATGCGGAGCTCGAAGGGCTCCGGCTTGAAATTCTCGTCGAGCGTCGGCTGGAAGACCTCGTAATGCTGCTGCGCCTCCGCCCAGCCCCGTTCCGCCGCCGCGGCGCGCACCGCCTCGATCAGCCGGTGCGGCCCACAGGCATAGAGATGCACCCCCGCCTCCGGCGCGCCGATCAGCGCCGCGTCGAAGCGCCGCCCCTCATCGCCGAACCAGGTGGCCAGCCGCTCCCCGCAGACCACGCGCAACTCGGCGAGCAACGGCGCCAGCGCGGCGGAGCGGGCGCAGAGATGGAAGGTGAAATCCGCCCCCTGCGCCGCCAGGCTGCGCGCCATGGCCAGCAGCGGCGTCACCCCGATGCCGCCCCCGACCAGCACGTGCCGCACCGCCCCCGCGGCCAGGGGGAAGTTGTTGCGCGGCGCCGAGACCTGCACCTCGGTCCCGGGCGCCAAGCTGTCATGCACCCAGGCGCTGCCGCCGCGGCCCACCGTCTCGCGCTTCACCGCGATCTGCCAGCGCGGCTGCGGCCCCGGCTCGCCGCAGAGCGAGTATTGCCGCATCCGCCCATCCGGCAGCCGCAGGTCGACATGCGCGCCGGCCGACCAGTCCGGCAGCAGCGGCTTGCGCGGGTGCTCGAGCGTATAGACCCGCACCTCCGGCGTGGACTCCGCCACCGCCGCGACCCGAAGCTTCTGGATGATCCGCGCGGTCATGCGTCGAGCGGAAGCACCGCGTCACCCGGCCGGATGATGCCGCCACGCTCGATCGAGCAATTGAGCCCCGAGCGGTTGTAGAGCGGCAGGTAGACCGGCAAGCCCAGCAGCTCCTCGAGGTATTTGCAGGGGAAATTCAGCCGGCCGCCGCGCAGGATCACCTCGCCCACCTGGAAGCGCCGGCCCACGAGATGGTTCAGCGGCACGCCGCGCACCGTCAGGTTGCGCCGGTGCAGCTCCGGCGTCAGCTGGATCGGGCCGCCCTGCAACGGTGGGTCGTTCCGCGCCAGCGCATCGAGCGCCTCCTGCTCGATCAGCGTCACCTCGCGCACATCGGGCTTGGGCGAATAGGTGCCGGTGCCGAGGAAGTAGCGGTCACCCTCGATGCCCCGCCCGGCGACGCAGCGCGCCTCGGCCAGCTCCTCCATCTCGAAGCTCGCCGCCTCGGCGATGTGGATGTGCAGCAGCGACCCGCGCCAGCCGCCCGCGCCACCCGCGACGCCCACCGCAACGCGGCCGGCCGGATGCTCGAAGCCGTCCCAGTGGGTTGGCCCTGCCATGGTGTTGCTCATGTCCCGGTCACCTCCGCGATCGCCTCCACCTCGACCCGCGCATCGCGCGGCAGGCGCGCCACCTCGACAGTGGAGCGCGCCGGGAAGGGTTCGGCAAAATAACCCGCATAGACGGCGTTCATGGCGCCGAATTCGTTCATGTCGGCGAGGAAAACCGTGGTCTTCACCACGCTGGCGAGGCTCGCCCCGCCGGCTTCCAGCACGGCCTTCAGGTTGCGGAGGCTGGCATGGGTCTGCGCCTCGATCCCTTCGGGGAAGCCGCCCGTCGCCGGGTCGATCGGCAACTGGCCGGAGGCGAAGACCAGATTGCCCAGCCGGACTCCCTGCGAATAGGGACCGACCGCGGCGGCGGCCTCCGTGGTGCTGAGGGCGGTGCGTTGCGACATCCAGGGCCTCCGAAGATTTCCTCTTTTATAGTGGAGGCTCTGTCCACTACAAGGGAAGTCCCGATCAGCGCCGCACGGAACTGTCGATGACCAGCAGGTACTCGCAGGGCTCCTCGCCCGGGTTGCTGAAGGCATGTGGGACGGTGGCATCGAAGAACAGGCTGTCCCCGGCCTCCAGCAGCACCTCCGCCTCGCCGAGCTGCGCGCGCAACCGGCCCCGCTGCACCCAGACATACTCCTCGACGCCGCTGCGGTGCGGGGTGAAGACGCCCGTCTCCGCCCCGGCCGGCAGGGTGTTCAGCACCACGTCGAGCCCGCGCCCCGGCAGAACCGGGGAGAGCACCCGGCGGCTGAATCCGGTGGCCTCGTCGCGCAGCACGGGCTGGCGGGCGCGGGGGATCACCAGCACCTCATGCTCGGTGCTCGCCGGCATCATCAGCGCGGCGAAGGTGGTGCCGAGCGCCTCGGCCAGGCGCGACAGCACCACGGTCGAGGGCACCGCCTCGCCGCGCTCCACCTTCGAGATCATCGAGCGGCTGACGCCCGAACGCGCACTCAGCGCCTCCAGCGACAGGCCCTGCCGCCGGCGGCGCTCGCGGAGCTCGGCGGCCAGCGCCTCGATCTGGGCGGTGCGCGGCTCCTCGCGCGTCTCGATATCCTGTGTGTCCGGCATGGGCCCCCTCCCTACACCGGGGCTCGGTCCAGGGGAAAGCGAGAGGGTATGAGGCAGGCTGGCGATCCCGCCCTGGTGGCGGTGGTGATCTATGAGGGCGTGGAGCCGATCGATATCGGCGGCACCATCGGCGTCGTCAGCATGGCGAGCCGCGTGCTCCCCGCCATCCGCGCCACGACGGTGGCGGAGCGGGCCGGGCCCGTGCGCTGTGCCGGCGGCCTCACCGTGCTGGCCGAGCACGGCTTCGCCGATGCGCCCGCGGCCGATGCGGTGATCGTCACCGGCGGCCCCGGCTGGCGCCGCGAGGTCGGGAACCCGGCCATGCTGGCCTTCCTCCGTGCCCAGGCCCCGGCGCGGCTGATGAGCGTCTGCACCGGCGCGCTGATCCTCGGCGCCGCCGGCCTGCTGGCGGGGCGCCCCGCCACCACCCGCCGCCATGCCGTCGGCACGGAGGCGGAAAGCCCCCTCGCCCTGCTGGCCGGGATGGGCGCGCTGGCCCGGCCCGCCCAGGTGGTGGATGAGGGCGAGGGCCCGGCCAGCTCCGGCGGCGTCAGCCTCGCCATCGACGGCACGCTGCACCTCATCGGCCGGCTCTATGGCGAGGCGGCACGCGATGCGGTGGCCCGTACCATCGAATACGACCGCGCCTTTGCCGCCAACCGGGCGGCACTGGGCCAATAGGGAGGCCGTTGCAGGCCCGATGCGGCGGGCGCACCATGCCGCATCCCGCCCGTGGAGACCTGATGCGCCTGCTTCTGCTGCTGGTCCTGGTGCTGGGCGCGGCGCGCCCGCTGCTCGCCCAACCCACCGAGGATTCCTACCGGGGCGTCTTCTCCGTCGCCGCGCTCGGCACGCCAGGACCCTCCAGCGGCCTCGCCAGCGCCTTCACCCTGCTCTACCGCGGCACCATGCCCCATGCCGCCTTCGCCCTGGCACGCGAGCCCTCCGGCCGCTCCGCCTGGGCCTATGTCGGCGGGGCGCCCACGGCGGAGGCGGCGGAGGCCGCGGCGTTGGAACGCTGCCGCCGCTCGATCGGGCCGGTGCAGGCGGAATGCCGCATCCTGGCGCGCGATGCCGGGCTGGTCGGCGGCCCGGCGGTGCCGCTGGTCCAGGGCACGCTCGGCCCCTTCCGCTGGGCGCCATTGCAGCTCCGCCGCGGGCCGCAGGCGGCGCGCGGCGTGGTCATCTGGGCGCATGGTTATGGCGGGCCGGAGCGGGACCTGCGCGCCGCCGCGGCGCCGGGCTTCGTCTCCATCCTCAACGATGCCGGATGGGACGTGCTGCGCTTCGACCGCAACCCCGCCGAGGACGCGCTCTACACCAGCCTGCCGCGGCTGGTGGAGGGGCTCCGGGCGGTGAAGGCGGCAGGCTACCGGCACATCGTGCTGGGCGGCCAGTCGCGCGGCGGCTGGCAGGCGATCATGGCCGCCAGCGCCCGGCCCGAACTCGTCGATGCGGTGATCGCCACCGCCCCGGCGGCCCATGGCGAGGCGAACCGGGCCAATAACCTGGTGTCCGGCCTCGAGGATTTCCGTCGCCTGCTGGCCGGCCTGCCGGCAGGCGGCCCGCGCCTCGCCGTCGCCGTCTTCGAGGGCGATGATTTCGACCCGAGCCCCGAGGCCCGCGCGGGCCTGTTGGAGGAGGCCTCGCGGAACCGCCGCGTGCCGATCCTGGCCCTGTGGCCCCAGGGGCCGCAGCCCCTGCCCATCCGCGGCCATGGCGGCGCCGGCGACTGGCGCTTCACCACCCTCTACGGCGCCTGCCTGCTGACCCTGGTGGACGCGCCGGATGCTGCCGCCCCGCGCGGCCTGCGCCGCACGCCCTGCGGCGGGGGTTAGCCCGGCATCTGCTCCGGCCGAACCTCGCTCAGCGCGAGGCGGACTGGCTCCGCAGCTCGCGGGCGCGGGCGAGGACCTTGTCCTCGAGGTCGGAATTGGTGGAAGGCGAGACCGGGCTATCGACCCACTGGCCCCGGTCGAGCATCTGGCGGAAGACCTGCACCCGCACGCCATCCGAGCGCAGCTGGCGGCCCAGCACATAGGCCTGGGCCCGGAACCGTTCGTTATTGGCGGAGGGCGGCGTGTACCACTCGGTGATGATGGTGCCGCCGAAGGGGTCGGCCGAGGCCAGCGGCATGAAGGACAGCGTGTCGAGCGTCGCGCGCCAGAGATAGGCGTTCACGCTGAGGCCGCCGCCGCCGCCGCCAGTGGCTGCGGCCTCGCGCGCCTCGCGGTCCTTGTCGACGCCGAAGACGACGAGGCCGGCGCTGGCGCCCTGCGGCCGGTTGCGGGCGCGCCCGTTACGCCAATCGCCATACTCGTCATTCCCGACCAGGCGCTGGTTGTCGCCGCCGCAGGCGGCGAGCAGGGGGAGGATCACGCCGAGGGCGAGGAGGGCAGGTTTCATGGCGGCCGCACAGTAGGCGTGCTGGTTAGGCAATCAAGCATCAATCGTGCAAAGAAACAAAAAGGGGTGGCAGGTTGCCCTGCCACCCCCGTTTCGCTGATCCCGAAGGATCAGAAGGCCAGGCGGGTGCCCAGGATGAACACCTTCGCGGTGTTGCGGTCCTGCACGCCCGGGTTGGACGGGTCGAGGTCGCGGCCACGCTCCGCAACCGTGTAGCTGCTGTACTCGGCCACGATGTCGAGGCCCGGAGCGAGGCGGTAGTTGGCGCCGATGCCGTAGCCGAGGCGGCGCATCATGGCCGCACCGGCTGCGTTGTTGGTCGCCTGCAGCACGCCGGCAGCGTTGTAGCCGAAGTTGGTGCGGCTCGCGCCTTCCACGGTCTGGATCAGGTAGTTGCCGCCGATGGTGAACGGCCCGACCGTGTAGCTGGCGCCAGCGAAGAACTGATCCATGGGCCGGTCGCCCTTGATCAGGTTGCCCCAGAAGAAGTTCGAGGCGCCATGCTCATACTGCGCACCGACCGTCAGGCCGTAGGCCGAAGCCTGCGCACCCACCTGCCAGACGCCGAGCGGCTGGAACACCGCGCGCTGCACGTTGAGCGGGCTGAGCTCCCGCGCCGCGCCCGAGCCGACATAGCCGCCGGTGACGGACAGGCCGACGCCGGCCAGGCTGCCGCGCCAGCGCACCGCACCCTGGTACTCGTTGCGGCGGACCGACATGTTCGGGCCGGCCGCGGCCACGCCGAAGTTGGCGGCGCCGGTGAAGGCATAGGAGGCGTCGCACCAGCCGCTGGACTGGTTGGTCGCGCAGCCCGTGTCCTCGCCTTCGTTGTAGTTGAAGGCGAAGGAGCCGCCGAAGTCGAAGCCGAAGAACTGCGGCGACAGGTAGATGATCTTGGTGTTGTCGCCGAGCGAGCCCGGGGAGGTCGTCGTGCGGACATTGGCCTGGCGGGACACGAAGGACTCGCGGTCGCCGTAGATGCCGCCGGTGCCGAAGTTGGTGATGACACCCGAGTTCATCAGGCCGCCGACCGGGCCGTCCTCGTCACCGAAGCGGATCTGGCCCCAGAGCGGCGAGGCGACGAAGGCGTACATCTCGTCGATGCTCGCCGTCGTCTTGCCCGTGCTGGCGCGCTGCTGGACGATGTTGCGGCCTTCCTGCTGGTTGAAGGCGATCTCGACCACCGCACCGTAGGACAGGCCATTGGCCGTCTTGCCGTTGACGAAGACATGGACCTCGGCGTCGGTGCTGAAGTCGTTGTTCGACAGGCGGCCGACATGACCGGGGTTGGTGCCGACATTCGTCTCCGTCGTCGGAATCCCGCCAACGACTGTTTGCTGCAGGTTCCCGGTCGCCGGGGACGTGTTGTTGGCCAGGCCGGACGGCGTGGTGCTGTTGCGGCCGCTCTGCTGCGTGTTGCCGTAGTAAGCCCGGAAGAAGCCGCCAATCCGGACGGTCGGGGCTTCCTGCGCCACGGCAACCGCCGGGGCCAGAAGCGCCGCGCCGACCACCGCGGTCGTGCCCAGCAGTATCTTGCGCATCCTAAACCTCCTCACTCGCCGGGCATGCCCGGCTGTTCCCTGTCTGACCCACCCGCCCCCCCACGGCTTGCGCCGTTTTGGCAGGTGTCATACCCAAACCCGACCCATGCCGGCGGCCGGACATGACCGGGTCCGCACCGGACTATGGGCCAGCGCAATAAAGGGCGGCAACGGCCGACTCAGCGTTACCGCGACTTCGCTGAAACACTGTGGCGCATGAGACACAGGGTTTTGTACGCGGGGAGTTACAGGGGCAGGAAACCTTCGATCGCGGCCAGCCCGGCGGCCCAGCGCGGCAGCCGGCCGGCCGTCGGCCCGCCGATGCCGCCCAGCCCCAGCACCGGCCGTCCGGCCCGCCGCGCCAGCGCGGCCCAGCGCAGCGGGCCGAGCGCCGGCGCGCCGGGGTGGCTGCGCGTCGGGAAGACCGGGGAGAGCAGCACCGCATCCGCCCGCAGCCTGCGCGCCCGGGCCAGCCCGGCCCGGCCATGCGCCGCCGCGGTCAGCAGCAGCCCACGGCGGCGGCGGCCCTGCAGGAAGGGCAGCAGCCCCGCCACCGCCCTGCGGTCAGGGACATGCAGCCCCGCGCCATGCCGCAGCGCCAGCCGCCCGTCGCCGCCCACCAGCAGCACCAGCCGCCTCTGCCGGGCCAGCGCCGCCAGCCCCCTCAGCACCGCGGGCGACAGGCCACGCGCCAGCACCGCCGCCCCGGCCGGCAGCCGCGCCGCCGCCCCTCGCGGGTCGGGCAGCCGCACCGGGTCGCCGACCAGCACCAGCCGCGGCCCGCCCCATGGCTTGAGCCGCCGCGCCGCCGCCTCTAGCTTGCCCATCGCATGACCGACATCGCCGCCAACCTCGCCCGCATCCAGGCGAGGATCGCCGAGGCCACCGCCCGCGCCAACCGGCCAGCGGGCTCCGTCACCTTGGTCGCCGTCTCGAAGACCAACCCGGCCGAGGCCGTCGCCGCGGCGCTGGCCGCCGGCCAGATGGTCTTCGGCGAGAACCGGGTACAGGAGGCCGCCGGGAAATTCCCGCCCCTCCGGCCCGCCTGGCCCGCGCTCCGCCTGCACATCATCGGCGGTCTGCAGACCAACAAGGCGCGGGATGCGGTGCGGATCGCCGATGTGATCGAGAGCCTGGACCGCCCGAAGCTCGCCACAGCCCTCGCCGAGGCCATGGCGAAGGAGGGCCGCGCGCCCGAGATGCTGGTGCAGGTGAATACCGGGGAGGAGCCGCAGAAGGCCGGTGTCCCACGGGCGGAGGCCGAGGGCTTCCTCCGCGCCTGCCGCGAGGAGTGGGGCCTGCCGGTGCGGGGGCTGATGTGCATCCCCCCGGCCGAGGAGGACCCCCGCCCGCATTTCCACTACCTGGCGGAGCTGGCCGGCCGCCACGCCCTGCCCGTGCTCAGCATGGGCATGAGCGCGGATTTCGAGGCCGCCATCGCCTGCGGTGCTACCCATGTGCGGGTGGGCAGCGCCATCTTCGGCGCCCGGGGCTGACGCGTGGCCTCAGTGCTGCACCGTGCCCTGCTGCACCGGGCCCTGCCGTGCCGGGCCCCGCCGTGCCGAGGCCACCATGATCAGCATGCCGGCCGTCATGAACAACACGGCCGCGGCGGTGCCCAGCCCAAGGTAGCCCAGCACCGCGCCGATCAGCATCAGCACCGCCACCGGCGGCCAAGGGCGCGCCAGCATCTGCCTTAACAAGTCTGCCATGGTCCTGGACCTCTCCCTGGCGCCCCGGTTGCTCCGGATGCGCGTCGGGGAAGAGTGCCAAGCTCAGGCAAAAGATGTCCAGAAGGACATCATTCGTCCATGACCTCGATGGCGGCCAGCCCGGCCGCCAGCACCGCGCGCAGGGCAGGCTCCGGCAGGGCGATGCAGCCCTCGGTCGGTGCCAGGTCGGGGCGGGCCAGGTGCAGGAAGATGGCGCTGCCCCGGCCGCGCTGCACCGGCGCGTCGTTCCAGCCAAGGATGCCGATGATGTCGTAGAGCGAGTCCGCCCGCCACAGCACCTCATGCCGGGCCGGATGCGGCAGCGTCACCGGGCGGTTGTAGTCGGCATGGGACGGGTCGTCGCACCACCCGTCCTGCGGCGCGATCGGCTCGACCGCCACCCGGCAGCGCGGCGGCGCCACCCGGTCCGCCCGGTAGAGCACCCGGCGCAACGGCAGCAGGCCCACCGGGGTCGCGCCATCGCCCTCCCGCTTGTCGCGGCGGATGCCACCCCGGCCCAGGGCGCAGCGCCAGGTCTCGCCCTGCAGCCGCAGCAGCCCGTCGGGCCGCACCAGCGCGGTGGAGGGGGCCGCGCTCATGCGAGCAGATGGCCGAAGCGGCGGGCCTTGGTCTCCAGATACCCGTCATTCACCCCATTCGGGGCAAAGGCATGCGCTTCCCGCCCCTCGACCAGGATGCCGCAGGCGGCCAGCGACTCGAGCTTCTCCGGGTTGTTGGTCAGCAGCCGCACCCGCTCGATGCCGAGCTGGCGGAGGATGGTCGCCGCCACCATGAAATTGCGCTCATCCGCCCCGTAGCCGAGCGCCCGGTTGGCATCCAGCGTGTCGAGCCCGCCATCCTGCAGCCGGTAGGCGCGGAGCTTGTTGACGAGGCCGATGCCCCGCCCCTCCTGCGCGAGATAGACCAGCACCCCGGCCCCCGCCTCGCCCATGCGATGGATGGCGCCGCGCAGCTGCGGCCCGCAATCGCAGCGCAGGGAACCGAGCAGGTCGCCGGTGAAGCATTCCGAATGCAGCCGCACCAGCGGCGCATCGCCGCGCGCGACGACGTCCTCCGGCCGGCCGACCAGGATGGCGAGGTGCTCGATCCCGCCATCCGCCGCGCGGAAGGCGACGATGCGCGCATCCGGCGCACCCTCGAGCGGCACCGCGGCTTCGGCCACCCGCCGCAGCGTGGTCGCCGCCTCGGCCGGATAGGCCAGCACATCGGCGGTCTCGACCGTGAGCAGGTCGCCCCGGCCCAGGCCATCCCGGGCCGGCGCCGCGATCACCGCCGGCAGCAGCCGGCCGAGCTTGGCCAGGGCGAGCGCCGCCCCGGCCAGGGCCGGGGCCGGGACGCGTTCGGTGCGGTTGCCCTCGGGCAAGCGGTCGGCGGTCGGGTCGGCCAGGCTGCGCAGCATCGCGGGGTCCAGCAGGCTCGGCGGCAGGCGGAGCGCGACGGCCGCCTCCTCCACCCCCTGGACCGGGCGCAGCACCGGCACCGGCGCCACATCCGCCGCCCGGCTCGGCGCCAGCAGCAGCACGCCCGGGCCGCGGGCCAGCGCCGCCAGCTCGGCGAGGCCGGCGGCGCCCACCGTCTCGGCCGCGGCGATCACCAGGGGATGCTCCCCGCCCCGCAGCAGCACCGGCGTCCCCCGCCGGAGCTCGGCGGCGGCGCGATGCACGGCGCGCAGGGACAGGGCAGCATCCGGCGCGGCGGAGGCGGCAGTGGCAAGCGGGTCGGTCGCAACGGAGAGGGGCATGATCGTCAATCTAGGTCCATCCAGGCTGCATCGCGCACCCGGAATGTGGCGTCGAAACGGCACCGGCAGGAGAGGGAGCGAAATATTGATTACGGACCGAGCTCGGACCATCTGAGGCAGCGCTATGGCTTGACAACCTCGCCACAGCTTCGCCATCGACATCACGTAAATCTCGACTGACAAGAAATCCTGCCCTGGGAGATTGCATGGCTGGTCCCCGCCCACTGCTGATCGTGGATGATGACGTCGCCCTTCGGGCGACGCTGGCGGAGCAGCTTTCGCTCGACGGCGAATTCGACCCCGCCGAGGCCGCGACGGCCGAGGAAGCCGAGCGGATGCTCTCCTCGCCCACCGCCCGCTTCGACGCCGTCCTGCTCGATATCGGCCTGCCCGATGGCGACGGCCGGGAGTTGTGCACCCGCCTGCGCCGCCAGGGGCTCAAGATCCCCGTCATCATGCTGACCGGGGCGGATGGCGAGCAGGATGTGGTCCGCGGCCTCGATGCCGGGGCCAACGACTACATCGCCAAGCCCTTCCGGCTGAACGAGCTGCTGGCGCGGCTGCGCGCCCAGCTCCGCGTCTTCGACAATTCCGAGGATGCGGTCTTCCTGGTCGGCCCCTACACCTTCCGCCCCTCCGCCAAGCTGCTGATGGAGCAGGCGCGCAACCGGAAGATCCGGCTGACCGAGAAGGAAAGCGCGATCCTCAAATACCTCTACCGCGCCGGCGGCAAGCCGGTGGGGCGGCAGATCCTGCTGAACGAGGTCTGGGGCTACAACAGCGCGGTCACCACCCACACGCTGGAGACGCATATCTATCGCCTCCGCCAGAAAATCGAGCCGGACCCGACCAATGCCCGGCTGCTGCTGACCGAAGGTGGCGGCTACCGGCTGGATCCGGCCGCCGGCACCGCCGCCGCCAACGGCTAGGGCCAAATATCCTGCCTCAACGGGTGGGGGACCGTGCCCCGCAGCGTTGCCGGTCGTCTGGCCGGGCGTATCTCCGACCGGGTGACCCCACCTGACCGGAGCTTGCCCAGGCCGGCAGCCTACTCGAACCGCACCGCCTCATCGAAGGTCAGGCGCGGGCTGCGGGGGAAGAGGCCGCTTTCATCCCCATATCCCAGGTTGACGAGGAAATTCGACCGCCAGCTGGTGCCGGCGAAGAAGGCCTCGTCCACCTTGGCATTGTCGAAGCCGCTCATCGGCCCGGCATCGAGGCCGAGCGCCCGGGCGGCGAGGATCAGGTAGGCGCCCTGCAGGCTGCCGTTGCGGAAGGCTGTCACCTCCGCCAACGCATCATTGCCGGCGAACCAAGACCGCGCATCCGCATGCGGGAAGAGCTTCGGCAGTTCGTCATAGAAGCGGGTGTCATGGGCGACGATGGCGATGACCGGCGCGGTCATCGTCTTCTCCATGTTGCCCTTGGAGAGCGCCGGCCTCAGCTTCTCCTTGCCCTCCGCGGTGCGGATGAAGACCAGGCGGGCGGGCGAGCTGTTCGCGCTGGTCGGCCCGAATTTCAGCAGGTCATAGAGCTCGGCCAGCTTGGTGTCCGGCACCGGCCGGTCCTGCCACTTGTAGTGGGTGCGGGCGGTGCGGAAGAGCTGGTCGAGCGCGGCAGCATCGAGGATCTGGTCGGGCATAGGAGGCTCCGTTCGGATTCGCTATCCCGACCGGTATCGGCCCACGGCCCGGCGCCGCCAATGGTGCCGGGCTGATCTCCGCCATCACCGATGGTGATGGCGGCCAGGGATCAGGCGTCCACCTGCTCCACCGCCACCACCTCGGGCACGTAGTGCCGCAGCATGTTCTCGACGCCATGCTTCAGCGTGGCGCGCGAGGAGGGGCAGCCGGAGCAGGCACCCTGCAGATGCAGCTTCACCACCCCGTCGCGGTAGCCGCGGAAGACGATGTCGCCGCCATCCCCGGCCACGGCCGGGCGCACGCGGGTGTCGAGCAGCTCCTTGATCTGGTCGACGATCTCGGCATCGGCGTCGTCGAACTCCTCCGCCTCGGCATCGCCGTCGCTGTCGAGCACGGGCAGGCCGGCCATGAAATGGTCCATGATCGCGCCCAGCACCTGCGGGCGGAGCTGCGCCCAGTCGGCTGCCTCGGTCTGGGTCACGGTGACGAAATCGCCACCGAGGAAGACGCGCGCCACGCCGCCGAGGGCGAAGATGCGGGTCGCCAGCGGGCTGCGGGTGGCAGCCTCGGCCGAGGCGAAGTCGGCGGTGCCGCTCGTGCCCATCACCTCCCGCCCGGGGAGGAATTTCAGCGTGGCGGGGTTCGGGGTGCCTTCGGTCTCGATGAACATGGGTCTGGTCCTGCCAAAGCAGCTGGTGGGTTATTTCCGGACTAAGCTGGTCGGCTTTACCCCCGGATGCAACCCACCGCCGCCCTTATTCGGCCGCGACGGCGGGCGTGCCGCCATGCTTGGCGCCGCGCACCGGCTTCTGCTTCGGCTCATGCGCGATCTCGGCCATGGTCTGCTCGACATGGCGGGAGAAGACGAAATCCGCCGGCCGCTGCCCGGAGAGGTCGATCTCGGGCGCCATCTCGCCCTCGGTCTTCGGTCCCCGCACCTGCCGCGCCATCGCCTTCAGGGGGTGCTTGATGGAATCGATCACCGCCGAGGCCTCGAAGCCGGAATGCACCATGCAGTCGGCGCATTTCTCGTAGTTGCCGACCCCGTACTTGTCCCAGTCGGTGGTCTCCATCAGCTCCTTGAAGGACTTCGCATAGCCCTCGCCGAGCAGGTAGCAGGGCCGCTGCCAGCCGAAGATGTTGCGGGTCGGGTTGCCCCAGGGCGTGCAGTGGTAGGTCTGGTTGCCCGCCAGGAAGTCGAGGAAGAGCGGGCTGTTGCCCATCTTCCACCCCTTGCCCTTGCCGCGGGCGAAAATGCCGCGGAACAGCTCCTTCGTCTTCCGGCGGTTGAGGAAGTGCTGCTGGCTGGGCGCCCGCTCATAGGCATAGCCGGGCGAGACCATGATGGCGTCGATGCCCATGGCGGTGACGTCGTCGAAGAACCGCGCCATCCGCTCCGGCTCGGCATTGTTGAACAGCGTGGCGTTGATGGCGACGCGGAAGCCGCGCGCCTTGGCGTCCTTCAGCGCGGCGACGGCGCGGTCGTAGACGCCCTTCTGGCTCACCGCCCAGTCATGCTGGTCCTTGTCGCCGTCCAGGTGGATGTCCCAGGTGAAATTCGGGTGCGGCTTGTACTGCTCGATCCGCTTCTCGAGCAGCAGCGCATTGGTGCAGAGGATGACGACCTTGCCACGCGCCAGGATGCCCTCGACGATCTGCGGCATCTCCTTGTGCAGCAGCGGCTCCCCACCCGCGATGGCGACGACCGGCACGCCCGTCTCGTCCACCGCCTGCAGGCACTCCTCGACCGAGAGGCGCTTGTTCAGGATCGGGTCCGGATAGTCGATCTTGCCGCAGCCGGCGCAGGCCAGGTTGCACTTGAACAGCGGCTCCAGCATCAGCACGAGCGGGTATCGCTTCCGCCCCAGCATGTGCTGCTTGAGCACATAGGCGCCGACCTTCATCTGCTGCCGCAGCGGGATACCCATACCATCTCTCTCCTAACCAGCGGTCCCGATGCGCCGCCTTGGCGGCAGCGCCCCGGGCCGAGGCCACGAACACGGCCCGCCGCGAGCGCGGCAAGGCAAGGGGGCGCGGATGCGCCCCGCCGGCGTCCAAAGCGTGATTGCCGCGCGCCGGACCAGCCGGTGGCGTGAAGCACGCAAGCCAGCAACAAGCCAGAGCATGATCGCCGCTTCCACGCGCGGCGGCCATGCTCCAGGGGTCTGCCTCAAGAAGCCGCGCTGGCCTCGGGTTCCACCAGGGCCGCGGGCAGCTTGAACGACACATCCTCGACGATGCCGGGCAAGGCGGAAACCTCGACGGGGCCAAGCCGGCCCAGCGCCGCGATCACCTCCTCCACCAGGCTCTCCGGGGCGGAGGCCCCGGCCGTGATCCCCACCACCTCCGCACCCCGGAGCCATTCGGGCCGGAGCGCCTCGGCATCCGGGATCAGGTAGCAGGGCACCCCCTGCTCCGACCCGATCTCCCGGAGGCGGTTAGAGTTGGAACTGTTGGCGGCTCCTACAACCAGCAACACGTCCACCCGCCGCGCCAGCTCCCGCACCGCCGTCTGGCGGTTCTGGGTGGCGTAGCAGATGTCTCGCGTATCAGGGCCGACGAGGTCCGTGAAGCGGGCTTTCAGCGCCTCGATGATGCCGCGCGCGTCATCGACGGAAAGCGTGGTCTGCGTGACGAAAGCAGCCGGCTGGTCGGTCCGGATCGGCAGCGCCGCCACCTCCGCGGCACTCCCGACGAGATGAACCCGGCCGGGGATCTGCCCCAGCGTGCCCTCGACCTCGGGATGCCCGGCATGGCCGATGAGGATCAGGGCCCGCCCCTGGGCGACATAGCGCCGCCCCTCGGTATGGACCTTGGACACCAGCGGGCAGGTGGCGTCCAGCACGGGCAGGCCACGCGCCTCGGCTTCGGCCTCGACGGCGCGGGAGACGCCATGGGCACTGAAGATGGTGACGGCGCCGGCCGGGACCTCCTCGAGGGCCTCGATGAAGCGGGCGCCCTTGGCCTGCAGCGTCTCGACCACCCTGCGGTTGTGGACGATCTCATGCCGCACATAGACGGGCGCCCCGTACTTCTCCAGCGCCCGCTCGACGATATCCACCGCCCGCACGACACCGGCGCAGAAGCCCCTCGGCTGCGCCAGAACAATCCGCATCAGCACGCCCCCTGCCTGATCGCTGCCAGCCATTCCCTTCAGTCGGCGGCGATCCGTTCCGCCTCGCGGCATCTTGCGCCGCGCATGTTTTGCTGCACTTTGCCGCCGGGTTGCAACCGGGGAGTGGCTCTACCCCGCCACCGAGATGATCCATCCCCGATCGGAGGTTGCCTTGTCTCTTTGCTTCGAAACCGCCCGCCGGTCCCTTGCCCTGGCGGCGGTGCTGCTCGGGCTCGCCCTGCTGCGGCCGGTTCCGGCCGCAGCCCATGCCGTCGTGGTCAGCTCCGAGCCGGTCGCCGGCGCGGCCCTGGCCACCCCGCCGGCGCGGGTGACCATCCGCTTCAACAGCCGGCTCGACCATGAGCGCAGCCGGTTGCTGCTGATCGGCCCGGACGGCGCGCAGACCCCGCTCGCCATCGCGGGGGACAGCGACCCGGTGGTGCTGGCGGCACCCCTGTCCGCCCCGCCCGGCCCCGGCGCCTGGCGGCTGCGCTGGCAGGTCCTGGCGGTGGATGGCCATATCACCCGCGGCGACATCCCGTTCAGCATACAGGCCCCGTAAGTGGAGCAGCTCCTCGACCTCTACGGCTTCGCCAGCGTCGTCCTGCATGCGGCGGAGCTGGTGGCGCGGACCGTGCTGCTCGGCTCCGTCGTGTTCTGGGTGCTGCTGGCGGTGCCCCTCGCCCGACTGATGCCGCCCGGCGATGCCGACCGGCTGCACGCCATCGCCCGGCGGACGGTGCTGGCCTCCGGCATCGCCTCCCTCGCCGCGACCTTCCTGCTCGGCCTGCTGAGCTTCGTGGCGCTGGAGGCGACGCTCGATATCGGCGCCCGGGCGCTGCTCGGGGCGGATTTCATCCTGCTGACCGGGCTCGACCTGCTGGCCATGCTGGTGCTGCTGGCCCTTGCCCTGCCGAGGGGCCGGCCGGCGCCGAACCGGCGCTGGGGCCTGCTCGGCCTGGCGGCGCTGGTGCTGCTGGCGGTGACCTTCGGCAGCCATGCCATCGCCCGCACCGAGGGCCGCGCCATGCTGCTGGCCTCGACCGCCCTGCACCAGGCCGGCGCCGCCTTCTGGCTCGGCGGCCTGCCCTGCCTGCTCGCCGCCCTGCGGCTGACGCCCCCCTCCGCCCGGATCATCGGCCAGCGCTACTCGCTGCTGGCGGCCATCGGCGTCGGGCTGATCCTGCTGGGCAGCGCGGGCTTCTGGTTCGGCTTCATCGGCTCGGCCGGGGCGGTCTACGGCACCGCCTACGGCTCCATGGCGGCCTCCAAGCTCATCATGCTCGTCCTGCTGCTGGTGCTGGGGGCGATGAACTACCGCCTGCTCCACCGCATCGCGCCGACGCCGGGCGGCACCCTCCGCCTGCGCCGCTTCATCGAGGCGGAGATGTCGATCGGCATAGCCGTGCTCGCCGTCGCCGCCTCCCTCACCTCGGTCCCGCCGGCGGCCGACCTGCCGGATGACCGCGTCACCTGGCAGGAGATCACCGAGCGGTTCACGCCGGAATGGCCGCGCCTGACCAGCCCGGACCATGCCGACCTCGCTATCCCCGCCCTGCAGGCCCAGCTCGACGCCGAATGGCAGCAGCGCCAGGCGGCGCAGCGGCCGCAGGCCTTCACCCCCGGCGAGGGCCTCCTGCCGCCGCGGAACGCCACCGACATCGCCTGGAGCGAGTACAACCACCATTGGGCCGGCATCATGGTGCTGCTGGTCGGCCTCGCCGCGCTGCTGGACGCCACCGGCCGCGTTCCCCTGGCACGGCACTGGCCGCTGGTCTTCCTCGGCCTCGCCGCCTTCCTCCTCATCCGTTCGGACCCGGAGGCCTGGCCGCTCGGCGATATCGGCCTGCTCGACAGCCTGCGCGACCCGGAGGTGGTGCAGCACAAGATCGCCTCGCTGCTGGTGGTGGGCTTCGCCGTCTCGGAATGGTCGGTGCGGCTCGGCCTGCTGCGCGGGCGGGTGCGCTTCGTCTTCCCGCTGGCGATGCTGGCGGGCGGCGTGCTGCTGCTCGCGCATACCCATGCCATCTCCAACATCAAGGAGGCGCAGCTCATCGAGCTGTCGCACCTGCCGCTCGCCCTGCTCGCGGTCGTCGCCGGCTGCGCCCGCTGGACCGAGCTGCGCGGCCCGCCGGAGCTGGCGCGCATCGGCCGCTGGCTCTGGCCCGCCTGCCTGATCGGCATCGGCCTCCTGCTGCTGCTCTACCGGGAGGCCTGATCGTGCGCGGATTGTTGGCGCGGGGCTGCGCGGCGCTGGCCCGCGTGGCGGCGCACCGCCCCTGGCCGGTGGTGGCCCTCGCCCTGCTGCTCACCCTGGGCGCCGGGCTGGTGGTCGCCCAGCGCTTCGCCATGAACACCGACACCGATGCGCTCTTCCCCGCCGACCTGCCCTGGCGGCTGACCGAGAACCGCATCTCCGAAGCCTTCCCGCAGCGGGACCGGGTGATCGCGGTGGTGGTGGATGGGGTGACGGGCGATGCCGCCGACCGCGCCGCGGCCGGCCTCGCCGAGGCGCTGGCCCGGCGCGACGACCTCTTCCTCTCCATCGAGCGTCCGGACGCCCTGCCCTTCTTCCGCCGCAACGGCCTGCTCTTCCTCGAGACGGCCGAGGTGCGGCAGACGACGGAGCGGATCATCGCCGCCCAGCCCCTGCTCGGCACCCTGGCCGCCGACCCCAGCCTGCGCGGCCTCGCCACCGCCCTCGGCCTCGTGCTGCAGGGGGTCGAGCGCGGCGAGGCGAAGCTCACCGACATCGCCGCCCCGCTCGCCGCCCTCGCCCCCGCCGCCGAGGCCGCCGCCGCCGGGCGGATCGAGCAACCCGACTGGGCCAGCCTCTTCACCGGCCGCCCGCCCGACCCGCAGGCGCTGCGCCGCTTCGTCCTCGTCCGCCCGCGCCTCGACTTCTCCGCCCTCAGCCCCGGCGCCACCGCCGGCGAGGCCATCCATGAGGCGGCAAGGCGCCTCCAGATGCCCGGCATACGCTTCCGCATGACCGGCGAGATCCCGATGGCCGACGAGGAATTCGCCTCGGTCGCCGATGGGGCGGTGCGGAACACCCTGCTCTCCCTCGCGCTGGTCGCCTTGCTGCTCTGGATGGCGCTGCGGTCCTGGCGGCTGATCCTGCCGGTGCTGGTGACGCTGCTGCTCGGCCTCCTGGCGACGGCCGCCTTCGGGGCGCTGGCGATCGGTCCCTTCAACCCGCTCTCCATCGCCTTCGCCGTGCTGTTCATCGGCCTCGGCGTCGATTTCGGCATCCAGTTCGCCGTCCGCTTCCGCGAGCAGCGGCGGGTGGTGGAGGACTTGCAGGAGGCCATCACCCTGGCCGGGGCCACGGCGGGGCCCGGCATCCTGCTGGCGGCCCTGGCGATCGCCGGCGGCTTCCTCGCCTTCCTGCCGACCGACTACCGCGGCGTCTCGGAGCTCGGCGCCATCGCCGGCTTCGGCATGCTGATGGCGGCCTTCCTCTCGCTCACCCTGCTGCCCGCCCTGGTGTGGCTGCTCTCCCCGCCGGGCGAGGCGGAGGAGGTTGGCTGGCCCGCCCTCGCCCCCGTGGAGCGGGCGCTTGCCCGCCATGCCCGCCCGGTCGTCGCCGGGCTCGCGGTCCTGGCGATCGCGGCGGCGGCGACGCTGCCGGTGCTCCGCTTCGACTTCAATCCGCTCAACCTGCGCGACCCGCACTCCGAGGCGGTCTCGACCTTCCGCGACCTGATGGGCTCGATCGACACCACGCCCAATACGCTGAACGTCCTGGCCCCCTCCCTCGCCGCCGCCCGGCCGCTCGCCGCCCGGCTGGAGGCGCTGCCCGAGGTGGCGCGGGTGATGACGCTGGCGAGCTTCGTGCCGGAGGACCAGGCGCCGAAGCTCGCCCTCATCCAGGATGCCGCCGACCTGCTGAGCCTCACCCTCGCCCCGCCCGAGGTCCAGCCGCCACCCGGCGATGCCGCCATCGCCGCCGCGCTGCGCGAGCTTTCGACGGGCCTCGCGCGGGGGGCGGGGGGCGACGGGCGCGAGGCAGCCGATGCGCGGCGCCTCGCCGCCGCCCTCGCCACCCTGGCCGCCGGCCCGCCCGAGGGCCGCGCCCGCCTCGGCGCCGCCCTGCTGCCCGGCCTGACCGCGACGCTGGCCCAGCTCGCCGAGGTGCTGCAGGCCGGGCCGGTGACACTCGAGAGCCTGCCGCCCGAGCTGGCGCGGGACTGGGTGGCGCCGGACGGCCAGGCCCGCATCGAGGTCTGGCCACGCGACCTCTCGGACAGCAACCCGGTGCTCCGCCGCTTCGCCGCCGCGGTCCAGGCCGTGGCGCCGGAGGCGAGCGGCATGGCGATCTCCATCCAGGCCTCCTCCGCCACCATCCGTGGCGCCTTCCTCCTCGCCGGCGCGATCGGCCTTGGCTGGACCTGCCTGCTGCTGCTGCTCGCGCTGCACAGCGTGCGGCTGGCGCTGCTGGCCATGGCCCCGCTGGTGCTGGCCGGGCTGGTGACGCTGGCGATCTGCGCCGTGCTCGGCCCCTCGCTGAACCTCGCCAACATCATCGCCCTGCCGCTGCTCTTCGGCATCGGCGTGGCCTTCGACATCTACTTCATCGTCGCCTGGCGGGCCGGGGTGCGGGTGCTGCTGCCCACGGCGATGGCACGGGCGGTGCTGTTCAGCGCGCTGACCACGGGCAGCGCCTTCGGCACCCTCGCCCTCTCCGCCCATCCCGGCACGGCGAGCATGGGGGTGCTGCTGGCGATGTCGCTGGTGGCCGTCCTGGCCGCCGTGCTCCTGGCGCTGCCCGCCCTCCTCCACGCCCTCGCCGAGGATCAACCGCAGGAGCGTGAGGTTGCGTGACGGCCGGCGGGGTCCGGGGCCTGTGGGGAGGTAGCGCCCCCCGGCCTTATGCTTTCTTCCGCCGCCTCCGCAGCAGCATCCCCTTCACCTCGAGGAGGTTCACCGCCTTGAGGAGATGCGCCGCCGCGAAATAGGTCAGGCAACCCGAGAGGATCAGCGCCGCCAGCGCCGCGAAGCGGAAGCCGGGCCCGGCGGGGAAGAGCAGCGATTCCATCCCCCAGAGCACCAGCCCCATCGCCGCGGAGGCCAGCAGCAGCCGTGGCACGCGCTGGCGCAGCCGGCGGTCCGGCAGGAAATGTCCCTGCCGCCAGAGCAGCGCCCCCAGCGCCACGGCGTTGAACCAGGCCGAGAGCGCCGTCGCCAGCGCCACGCCGACATGGCTCAGCCATTGGGTCAGCACCAGGTTGAGCGCCAGGTTCAGCGCGACGGCGGCGAAGCCCACCTTCACCGGCGTCGCCGTGTCCCCCCGGGCGAAGAAGCCGGGGGCGAAGATCTTCACCAGCACATAGGCCGGCAGGCCGATGGCATAGGCGGCCAGCGCCGCCGCCGTCGCCTCCGCCTCGGCGAGGCCGAAGACGCCGCGCTGGAACAGCACGATGACGATCGGCCCGGCCGCCACCGCCTGCCCGACCGCGGCCGGCAGGCAGAGCAGCAGCGACAGCTCCGCCGCCCGGTTCATGGTGCGATGGGCCGACAGGCTCTCGCCCGAGCGCACCTGGCGCGAGAGCAGCGGCAGCATCGCCGTGCCCACCGCCGCGCCGATGACGCCGAGCGGCAGCTGCCCCACCCGGTCGGCGTAGTACAGGTAGGAGACGGCGCCGGCCGGCAGGAAGCTGGCGATGATGACGTCGACCGCGAGATTGAGCTGGGTGACGCCGGCCCCGATGATGCCGGGGATCATCCGCCGCAGCACCTGCCGCACCTCGGGCGCCAGGCTCGGCAGCCGCAGGAAGTGCAGCGCCATCCCCGCCCGTGCGCAGGCCCAGAGCACGAGGCCAAGCTGCACCGCGCCGGAGACAGTGACGCCCCAGGCCAGCGCATGGGCCGGCGTCGCCACATAGGGCGTGAGCACCAGCAGCGATGCCATCGACAGCAGGTTGAAGAAGATCGGCGCGGCGGCGGCGGCGGCGAAGCGGTCGAGCCCGTTCAGCACGCCCGAGACCAGCGCGGTCAGGCAGATCAGCAGCAGATAGGGGAAGGTGATCCGCGTCAGCTCGATGGCGAGCTGGAATTTCGCCGGGTCGTCCGAGAAGCCCGGCGCCAGCACCTGCATGAGCTGCGGCATGGTGAGCAGGCCGATGCCGACCAGCAGCGAGAGCCAGAGGGTCATCAGCGCTGCCATCCGCTCGGCCAGCTGCTGCGCCACGCGTGGCCCCTGCACCGCGAGCGTCCCTGCGAAGGCCGGCACGAAGGCCGCGTTGAAGGCACCCTCCCCGAACAGCCGGCGGAACAGGTTGGGCAGCTTCAGCGCGACGAAGAAGCAATCCGCCATCGGCCCGGCACCGAGCCGGGCGGCGATGAACATATCCCGCGCGAAGCCGAGGACGCGGCTGGCCATGGTCCAGCCGCCAACGGTGAGGACGCCTTTGAGCATGGCGCGCCCTCTAGCCTGGATTCATGCCGGGGGCGAGGCTTGTGCGGTGTCCATGATCCATCGCGCGAAAGCGTCAAAGGCTGGCTCCCCCGCGCGGAAGGGTTGATGCACGAGGAACCACCCGCCCCCCTTCGAGACGAAGCGCGGAAACGGCGCCACCAGCCGCCCCGCCGCCAGGTCGTCATCGATATAGGGCCGGATGCCCATGGCGACGCCGACGCCATCCGCCGCCGCCTGCAGCGCATGGCCATAGAAATCGAAGCGCGGCCCCCCTGCGACGAGGCCCGGTAGCCCCGCCGCCGCCAGCCAGCGCGGCCAGTCCTCCGGCGCATGGGCGACGCGCAGCAGGCTCTCCCCCGCCAGATCCTCCGGCCGCCGCAACCGCCGGGCGAGGGCGGGGGCGCAGACCGGCGTCAGGTCGGCGGCGAAGAGCGGCTGCGCCACCAGCCCGGGCCAGTGCCCGTCGCCGAGCCGGATGCCGCAGGTCCAGTCCTCGGCGAAGGGCACGCCGGCGCCACCGGTGGTGATCCGCACCTCGATCCCCGGCTCCCGCCGCTGCCACTCGGCAAGGCGGGGGATCAGCCAGCGGATGGCGAAGGTCGGGCCGACGCCGAGCGTCAGCACCTGCCGCCCGCCCATGCCGGCGACCTCCTCCGTCAGCCCGGCCAGGCTGTCGAGCAGGCCGGTGAGGCCGGTGCGATATCGTAAGCCCGCCGCGGTCAGTGTCAGCCGGTTGGCCCGGCGCTCGAACAGGGGCAGGCCGAGCCGTGCCTCCAGCAGCTTCACCATGCGGCTGATGGCGGCCGGGCTGACATGCAGCTCCGCCGCCGCGGCGGCGAAGCTGCCGGTACGCCCCGCCGCCTCGAAGGCACGGATCCCGTTGAGGAAGGGCAGCCTTCGCATGCGGGCAGGCTCAACTTTCCTGAGGCTCAGCCCAGGATATCCCGGTTTGTGACGGCGCCTCAACGGGTGCAGAGAAGACAGCATGGCACCCCTCACCATCCTGCTGCTCTGCCTCGTGATGCTCGGCACCTCCTTCCTCTCCGGCATCTTCGGCATGGCGGGCGGGCTGGTGCTGATCGGCGTGCTGCTCGCCCTGATGCCGCTCCCCGAGGCGATGGCGCTGCATGCGGTGACGCAGATGGCCTCCAATGGCTGGCGCGGCGTCCTCTGGCGGCGGCACATCCTCTGGCGGCCGCTGCTGGCCATCGGCGCCGGCTTCGGCCTCGCGCTGCTGCTCTGGAGCCTGGTCGGCTGGGTGCCGGACAAGCCGCTGGCGCTGCTCGCCCTCGGCATCACCCCCTTCCTGGTCAAGGTGATGCCGGCCCGGCTGGCGCCGGACCCGCACAACCCCGCCCAGGGCCTCGCCTATGGCGGCGTCGCCATGTCGCTGATGCTGCTGACCGGCGTCTCCGGCCCGCTGATCGACCGCTTCTTCCTCGGGAGAAAGGAGGGGGGCGGCGGGCTCGACCGGCGGCAGATCGTCGCCACCAAGGCGGCCGGGCAGGTGCTCGGCCATGCGCTGAAACTCGCCTATTTCAGCGGCCTCGCCGGCCAGACCGGCGATCTCGACTGGCGCCTCGCGCTGATGGGCGTGGCCTGCTCCATGCTCGGCACCACCCTCGCCCGTCGCGTGCTCGAGGCGATGACCGACACCCAGTACCGAAGCTGGACGGACCGGCTGATCGGCGCCGTCTCCGGCACCTACATCCTGTACGGCGGCTACCTGCTGGCGGTGGCGCCCTGACGGAAGGAACGGCCATGACGGATGTCATCACGCCCCTGATCCGCGACCTCGTCGCCTCGCTCGCCCCGGCGCCGCGGCCCTACCAGCAGGTCATCGAGGCCTGGCGCACCTCCTGCCCCCGGCTGACGGTCTGGGAGGATGCGCTGGATGGCGGCTTCGTCGCCCTCACCCGCGACGCCAGGGGCGGGTTGCAGGTGGTCGCCACCCCACGCGGCCGGGCGCTGCTGGACGAGAAACCGCTGGACGCGAAGCAGCCCCCGATACTATAGGAATTTGGTCACAACGCCATTTCGACCGGGGCGTGGGCAGCTGGCGGCTCAAACCCACAATTCCTCAAATTCCGGCAAGTCTCGAAGTCTTTTCAATCCCTTACGCGCCGCCACCTCAAGCGTCTTGAGGCGAATTGAAGCGGCGCGAAGCCGGCGCGCCACAGAAGGTGTCTCGCCAGCCCGCTCCCGTTGCGGCAATGACCGCCGGGATGACGATGCTCGCCCCTCACCGCCGGGTGCTGCTGATGCGCCGCCTGACCCATCTGGCGGCGCGCCTGCGCGGCTGGGTACGCGGCAGCGAGGTGGCGGTGGTCGGCCTCGCGGTGCTGATCGGCATCGCCGTCGGGGTCCTGGCCTGGGGCATGGGGGCCGCCGCGCACGGGTTGCAGCGCCTGCTCTACGGGCTGGAGCCGCATCTCCGCCTTTCCGCCGCGACGCGGCTGCCGACCTGGCAGCTCCTGCTGGTCCCGACGCTGGGCGGGCTGGCGCTCGCCGGGCTGAACCGCATCATCGCCCGCTGGCGGCCGCGCTCGCCGGTTGATCCGATCGAGGCGAATGCGCTGCGCGGCGGCCGGCTCTCGCTGACCGATGGCGTGGTGGTCGGCGCGCAGACCGTGGTCTCGAACGGCGTCGGCGCCTCGGTCGGGCTGGAGGCAGGCTATGCCCAGATGGGCGGCGGCCTCGCCTCCCGCCTCGGCCGGGCCTTCTCGCTGCGGCGGGGCGACCTCCGCATCCTGGTCGGCGCGGGCACGGCGGGGGCGATCGGCGCCGCCTTCAACGCCCCGCTCACCGGCGCCTTCTACGCCTTCGAGCTCGTCATCGGCACCTACAGCATCGCCGCCCTCTTCCCCGTGGTGGCGAGCGCGGTCAGCGCCGTCCTCGTCGCCCGCCTGCTGCAGGCCGGCACCTATGTGGTGGAGACGACGGCGCCGGGTGTCGTGGACCCGGTCTACTACCCGCTCGCCCTGCTGGTCGGCGCGCTGTCGGGCCTGGCCGGCATTGCCCTGATGCGCGGGGTCGGCACCACCGAGAGCCTGCTGACCCGCGCCATCCCCTCGCCGACGCTGCGCCTCGGCCTCGGCGGGCTGGCGGTCGGCGGGCTGGCGCTGATCTCGCCCGTCGCCCTCTCGGCCGGGCATGGCGCGCTGCACACCGCCTTCATGACCGAGGCGCCGGCTTGGCCGGTGCTGGCCCTGCTGCTGGTGAAGGCGATGGCCTCCATCATCTCGCTCGGCAGCGGCTTCCGCGGTGGGCTGTTCTTCGCCTCGCTGCTGATCGGCGCGCTCGGCGGCAAGCTCTTCGCCGGCGTGCTGGCCATGATCTCGCCGCCCGGGCCCGACCCGCTGATCCTCACCATCGTCGGGATGAGCGCCTTCGGCGCCGCGGTGATCGGCGCGCCGCTGTCGATGACCTTCCTGGCGCTGGAGACCACCGGCAGCCTCGCCGTCGCCGGCCCGGTGCTGGCGGCGGTCGCGGTGTCCGGCCTCATCGTCCGGCGGCTCTTCGGCTATTCCTTCGCCACCTGGCGCTTCCACCTGCGCGGCGAGGCGATCCGCAGCGCGCACGACATCGGCTGGGTGAACGACCTGACCGTCGGCAGCCTGATGAGGCGGGAGGTGCCCATGGCCCCCGCGACGCTAGATCTCGCCGCCTTCCGCCTGCGCTTCCCGCTCGGCGCGGTCAGCCGGGTGGTGGTGACGGGCGAGGGCGGGCGCTATGCCGGCATCGTCTCGGTGGCCGAGGCGCATGCGGCACCGCCCGAGGGCGGGCTCGAGGGGCTGCTGCAGATGACCGACCGGGTGCTGCTGCCGAGCATGAATGCCCGCATCGCCATGTCCGCCTTCGAGGCAGCCGAGGCCGAGGCCATGGCGGTGGTGGACGGCCCCGGCCGCCGCGTCATCGGCCTGCTGACCGAAGCCCACCTCCTCCGCCGCTACGGCGAGGAGGTGGAGAAGCGGCGGCGCGAGGAAAGCGGCATCGCCTCGGGCTGACCAGGCCATGATCACGGATCATGGCCTGGCCTGCTGCCTTGTCGCATGATTGACGCCCCCGGCCGTTCCAGCCCGCGGCGGTCATGCCCTATTCCTGGGCGAGGCCGGCCGTGCTGTCCTTCTTGCCGAGGCCGGTCGCCTTGTCCTCGGCCTGCCCGGCGCCTTCCGGGCCGTTGTCGTCCGGCACGCCGCCCTTGACGCCGATATTCACCGGCCCGCCCGGTGCAGCCGAATCGGTGCGGTTGTTGTTCTCGCCCGGCGAGGGCTTGTACTGATTCGTCTTGTCCCGCTGCGGGGCGTGCGGGCCATGGCTGCTGGTGAGGTTTTCCTGCGGCTCGATATTGCTGCGGCGATCGGGTTCCGGCGGCATGCGATGATGTCTCCCTGTAGGCTCAGGGAGAGGCAACGCGTCAGCCGCCTATCGGATCATGCCGGATCGGCCGCCGCCCGCGGGGCCGCCACCACCAGGCCGCCGCCCTCGCCGCCCGGCGGCGTCAGCGCCGCCTCCACCGCCCGGCGCAGCGGCGCCAGCTTGCGCTCGTTCTCGACCTTCAGGCCGAAGACGTCCTTCACGTAGAAGACATCAACTGCGCGGACACCATAGGTGGTGATATGCGCGGAGGCGATCTGCAGCCCCTGGTCGCTGATCGCCGCCGTCACGTCATGCAGCAGGCCCGGCCGGTCGCGCCCGTTCACCTCGATCACCGTATGGGTGTTCGAGGCATGGTTGTCGAAGACCACGCGTGGCGGCACCGTCACGGCGCGCAGCCGCGCCGGCTCCCGCCGGACCTTCCTGATCTCGTCCCGCAACCTGAGCCGGCCGGAGAGCGCCTGCTCGATCAGCACCGAGAGGCGCGCGAGCCGGTGCGGCGCATCGAAGGCCCCACCCGCCGCGTCCTGCACCCAGAAGGTGTCGAGCGCCATGCCATTGGTCAGCGTATGGATCCGCGCATCGACGATGCTGGCCCCGGCAACGGCGAGCGCGCCGGCGATGCGGCTGAACAGGCCCGGATGGTCGGCGGCATAGATCGTCACCTCCGTCACCGCCCGCGCCTCCATCACCCGGGTGCGGACGGTGAGCGGCGCCTGCACCGCCTCCGCCTCGCGGATCAGCGCGGCATGGCGGGCATGGGTTTCCGCATCGAAGGACAGCCAATAGCCGGGATAGCCGAGAGAGAGGAATTTCTCCCGCTCCACCGCCGGCCAGGCTTCCAGCATGGCGCCCGCCGCATCCCGCGCGCGGGCCACGCGCACGTCGCGCTCCGGCACGGAGAGACCGCCGGCCAGCACCTCGGCCACGCGCCAGTAGACCTCGCGCAGCAGGGTCGCCTTCCAGCCGTTCCAGACCTTGGGGCCGACCGCGCGCATGTCGCAGACCGTCAGCACCAGCAGCAGGCGGAGGCGTTCCGGCGATTGCACCAGGTCGGCGATGTCGAGGATGGTCTTCGGGTCCTCGATGTCGCGCTTGAAGGCGGTCTGGCTGACCAGCAGATGGTGCAGCACCAGCCAGGAGACGGTCTCCGTCTCCTCCGGGTTCAGGCCGATGCGCGGGCAGAGCTCGGTCGCGATGCGGGCACCGAGTTCCGAATGGTCGCCGCCGCGGCCCTTGGCGATGTCGTGCAGCAGGCAGGCGGCATAGAGCGCGCGGCGGGACTGCAGCTGGCCGATCAGCTCCGAGGCCACGGGCGCAACCTCGCCCAGCTCGCCGCGCTCGATCTGCTGCAGCACGCCGATCGCCTCGATCGTGTGCTCGTCGACGGTGAAGACATGGTAGGTGTCGAACTGCATCAGCCCGACGATGCGCGCCCAGTCGGGGATGAAGCGCGAGAGGAAACCCGTCTCGTTCATCAGCCGCAGCCAGAGCGCGGCATCGCGGCCGGTCAGGATGTCGAGGAAGAGGGTATTCGCCTCCGCCTGGCCGCGCAGCGAGGCGGCGTGGTGCGCGTTGCGGATCAGCGCGCGGATCGCCAGCGGATGGATCTCCATCTTCCGGTCGCGCGCCGCCTTGACGATCCGCAGCATCAGCACCGGCTCGCGCGAGAAGTCCCGGTTCGGCGGCGCTGCCACCAGCTTGCCGTCGGCGAGCGCGAGGCCCGCCTCGGCCAGCGCGGCATCGCCCTGGCGGCGGACGGCGGGCGGACCGAGCGCCGCGCGCTCGAGCGCCGGCTCCAGCACCCGGGTCAGCCGCAGCACGTCGCGCACCGTGAGGAACAGGTGCTTCATGAAGCGCTCGACGCCGTCCTGCCGGCCGCGCGGCGTATAGCCCATGCGGGCGCCGACCACGGGCTGGAAGTCGAAGGTCAGCCGCTCCTCCGCCCGGCCGGCGACGTAGTGGAGATGGAAGCGGACGGTCCAGAGGAAATTCCAGGCGCGGCGGATGGCCCGCGCCTCATGCTCGGTGATGAGGCCGCCGCCCGGGCTGTCCTCGCCCACCAGCTCCGGCATGCGCTGGGTGCCGAAGGCGTAGCGGGCGAGCCAGTAGAGGGTCTGCAGGTCACGCAGCCCGCCCCGCCCCTCCTTCACATGCGGCTCCACCAGGAAGGGGCTGTCGCCGTAGCGCGCATGACGTCCCGCCCGCTCCTGCCGCTTGGCGGCGAGGAAGGGTGCCAGGCCACGCTCCCGCCGCGTGGCGTCGAAGGCGGTGCTGAAGCGGTCGAAGACCGGGCGCTCGCCCACCAGGAAGCGGGCATCGACCAGGGCGGTGAGCACCGTGGTGTCGCGTCCCGCCTCCTCCAGGCAGTCGCGGATGCTGCGCGTGGCGTGGCCGACCTTCAGCCCGAGATCCCAGAGCAGGTAGAGGATGAACTCCACCACCCGCTGCGCCCGCGGACCGGCCTGTTGGTCCGTCAGGAAGAGCAGGTCGATATCGGAGAAGGGCGCCAGCACGCCGCGGCCATAGCCGCCGGTCGCCACCAGGGCGAAGGGCGGCTCCGCCTCCTCGGCGGCGTTGCGGGGCGGGACCATGGCGAGGGCATAGGCATGGATCGCGCTCATCAGCCCATCGGCCAGCGCCGCCAGCCAGCGCCCGGCGGGCAGCCCGCCCATCTCATGGTTCTCGAAGGCATCCTGCACCCGGCCCTGGATGCGGCCGAGATGGCTGCGCAACAGGTCGAGCGCCTGCTCGCGCCGTAGGGGGCCCGCCACCAGCTCGGCGATCAGGTCGGGGAGGACCCCGGGCGCATCGGCCGGGGCTGACGGCCGGGGGGTGTCGCCCCGGGCCGGGAAGGTCGCCGCTTTGGTCATTCCCGTAAGCCTAACGCCACTCAGGCGCGGTTGACAGCGCCATCCATGAGGGTGCGGAGATGATAGATCATCTCCTGCGCCTCCCGCGGCGAAAGCCTGTCCGGGTCGAGCGCCGCCAGCGCCGCCAGGGCAGGGTGCTCCGGGCTCGGGGCCGGCGCGGCGCTGGGGCGGGCGAAGAGCGGCAGCTCATCCGAGAGCGGGTCGAGCCCCCGCGCGCGCTCCTCGAGCGAGGCCAGCACCTGCCCGGCGCGGGCGAGCACGGCGCGCGGCACGCCGGCGAGCTTCGCCACATGCAGGCCCCAGCTCCGCTCCGCCGTGCCGGGGGCGACGCTGTGGAGGAAGACCACCTCGCCCCTCCACTCCCGCACCCGCATGGTGGCGAGCGAGAGTTCCGGCAGCTTGCCGGCGAGCGCCGTCAGCTCATGGAAATGCGTGGCGAAGATGGTGCGGCAGCGCGTGCGGTCATGCAGCGCCTCCAGCACCGCCCAGGCGATGGCGAGCCCGTCCCAGGTCGCGGTGCCGCGCCCGACCTCATCGAGCACGACCAGGCTGCGCGGCCCGGCGAGGTTCAGGATGGCCGCCGTCTCCGCCATCTCCACCATGAAGGTGGATCGCCCGCCGGCGAGGTCGTCCGAGGCCCCGACGCGCGAGAACAGCCTGTCGGTAAGGCCGATCCGTGCCCGCTCCGCCGGGACGAAGAGCCCGGCCTGGGCGAGCACGACGAAGAGCGCATTCTGCCGCAGGAAGGTCGATTTGCCCGCCATGTTCGGCCCGGTCAGCAGGCAGATGCGCTGGCCGGCCGAGAGGTCGCAGTCATTGGGGACGAAGGCGCCCGCCCGGCTGCGGGCCAGCGCCGCGACGACGACGGGGTGCCGCCCGCCCGTGATGGCGAAGTCCGGCCGCTCGGTCATCTCCGGCCGGCACCAGCCGCCATCGGCGGCGAGCTCGGCACTGGCGGCCTGGATGTCGATCTCGGCCAGCGCCTCGGCTGCGCCGGCGATCCCGGCGGCGGCGGCGAGGCAGAGGGTGCGGAGATGACGGGTGATGAGCCGCTCCCGCCGCGATGCCTCATCCGCCGCCTCGGAAAGGCGCCGGTCGAGCCCGGCCAGCGCCGCGCAGGTGAAGCGCACGCCATTCGCCATGGTCTGGCGATGGATCGGCGCGAAATCGCCGGTGGCCTTGGGTGGCGCATCCCGCAGCAGCTTCTCGCCGGCGGCGGCGGGCAACTCGGCGAGGTAGCCGAATTGCTGGTGGTGGCGGATCTTCAGCGCGGCGACGCCCCAGGCCTGGCACAGGTCGAGCTGCAACGCGGCGATGGCGCCGCGCGCATCGTCCCGCAGCCGGCGGAGCGCATCGAGCTGGCCGTCATAGCCGGGGGCGACGATGCCGGCATCGTCCAGCCGGGCCGGCAGGCTCTCGGCCAGCGCGCGGGCGAGTTCCGGCGCCGGGTCGGGCTCCGGCCGCAGCGCGGCGGCGGAGCGGGCCAGCAGGGGCGGGATGGCGGCCAGCCCCACAGGATGCCCGAGCGCCTCGGCGATGGTGGTGGCGCGCGTCAGGCCGTCGCGGATCGCGGCCAGGTCGCGCGGGGCGAAGCGGTCGAGCGAGAGGCGCGCCAGGGCGCGGGCCATGTCCGGCGTCCCCTTCAGCACCGCGCGGATGGCGCCCCGCAGCGCCGGCGCCGCGAGCAGCGCCGCGACCGCATCGTGCCGGGCCCGGATCGGGTCACCATCGGCCAGCGGGCAGGCGAGGCGGGCGGCGAGCAGCCGGCTGCCGGCGGCCGTCACGCAGCGATCGACGGCCCCCAGCAGGCAATCCCGCGACCCGCCCCGTTCGGCACGGAGGATCTCGAGGCTGCGCCGCGTCGCCGCATCCATCTGCAGCACGCCCTGGCTGCCGCGCGGCACCGGGCGGGAGAGATGCGCCAGCGCGCCGGACTGCGCGCCCTTCTGCGTCGTCTTCAGGTAGTCGAGCGCCATGGCGGCAGCCGCGATCTCGGCCGGGTGGTATTCGCCGAACCCCTCCAGCGTCGAGACGCCATAGGCCTCGGCAACGCGGCGGGTAGCATCCCGCGGCACCGCCGTTTCCACCGCCCCGGCGAGGCCGAGCGCCGCCGGGGCCAGCACCTCCGAGGGCTCCAGCCGGGCGAGCAGGGCGTGGAGGTCGGCCCGGGCCAGCGCCTCGGTCTCGAAGGCGCCGGTCGAGAGATCGAGCCAGGCGGCGCCCAGCTCCTCCTCCACGGGTGCGAGGGCGAGCAGCCAGGCCGGCCGGGCCGCCTCCAGCAGCGTCTCCTCGGTGACCGTGCCAGGGGTGACGAGCCGCACCACCTCCCGTCGGACGGCCGGGGCCTTGCGGCGCTTCGCCTCCTCCGGCGTCTCCATCTGTTCGCAGATGGCGACACGGAAGCCACGGCGGATGAGCCGGGCCAGATAGCTCTCATGGCTATGGGCCGGGACGCCGCACATCGGAATCTTCTGGCCCTGATGCTCGCCCCGATAGGTCAGCGCGATGTCGAGCGCCTCGGCGGCGGCCTCGGCATCCGCGAAGAAGAGCTCGAAGAAATCGCCCATGCGGAAGAAGAGCAGCGCATCGGGGTGGCCCGCCTTGGCGGCGAACCATTGCGCTATTGCGGGCGAGGCGCCCTCGGCGGTGAGCGGGCGGGGGTTGGGGTCCGGCAGGCTGTCCATTCCCCTCTCTCTAGACCGGCCCCGGCATCTTCGCAGCCGCAAACCCGCGGCCTTCACGAAGCGCGCCCTGGCTGCGACACTGCCTGCTCATGCGCGGCGGGGCGATGCGCCGCCGCAACGGCTCGGGGAAGAGAACGGCCATGGACGACGCGCACAAGGGCACCCTGCCCCCCATTTCGCTGGCGGATGTGCGCACCGCGCGGGTGACGCCGGAGGAGGCGCTGGCGCTGCATGCGGAGGGGCGGCCCGGCAAGCTGGAGATCCGCCTGACCAAGCCGCTGATCACCGCGCGGGACCTCAGCCTCGCCTACAGCCCGGGCGTGGCGGAGCCCTGCCTGCACATCGCGCGCGATGCCGCGCTCGCCTACGACTATACCTCGAAAGGCAATTTCGTCGCCGTCGTCTCCAACGGCACCGCTGTGCTGGGCCTCGGCAACCTTGGCGCGCTGGCCTCGAAGCCGGTGATGGAGGGCAAGGTCGCCCTCTTCAAGCGCTTCGCCGATGTGGATGGCATCGACCTCTGCGTCGGCACCGAGGATGTGGACGAGTTCGTCAACGCCGTCCGTCATCTCGGCCCGTCCTTCGGCGGGATCAACCTCGAGGACATCAAGGCGCCGGAATGCTTCGTCATCGAGCAGCGGCTGCGCGAGCTGATGGACATCCCCGTCTTCCATGACGACCAGCACGGCACCGCCATCGTCGCCGCGGCCGGCCTGCTGAACGCCGTCCACCTGACGGGGCGGGAGCTGCGCGACATCACCATCGTCATCAACGGCGCCGGCGCCGCGGCCATCGCCTGCGCCGAGCTGATGAAGGCGATGGGCGTCACGCCGCGCAACGTCATCCTCTGCGACACCAAGGGTGTGGTCTATCGCGGCCGCACCGAGGGCATGAACCAGTGGAAATCGGCCCATGCGGTCGAGACCCAGGCGCGGACGCTGGCCCAGGCGATGGAGGGGGCGGACTGCTTCTTCGGCCTCTCGGTCAAAGGCGCCGTGACGCCCGAGATGCTGCGCAGCATGGCCGACAAGCCGATCGTCTTCGCCATGGCGAACCCGGACCCCGAGATCACGCCGGAGGAGGCGAAGGCGGTGCGGCCGGACTGCATCATCGCCACCGGCCGCAGCGACTACCCGAACCAGGTCAACAACGTCCTCGGCTTTCCCTTCATCTTCCGCGGCGCGCTCGACGTGCGGGCCAGCACCATCAACGACGCGATGAAGGTGGCCGCCGCGCGGTCGCTGGCCATGCTGGCGCGGGAGGACGTGCCGGAGGAGGTGAATACCGCCGGTGCCGGGCCCGGCACCGCGCTGCGCTTCGGGCCCGAATACATCATCCCCAATGCCTTCGACCCGCGGCTGATCTCCCGCGTGCCGGTCGCCGTCGCCCATGCGGCGATGGAGAGCGGCGTGGCGCGGAAGCCGATCCCCGACCTGGTGCGCTATGCCCGCACCCTGGCCGGCCGGCTGGACGCCACGGCCAATGCGATGGAGCTCATCACCGAGCGGGTGCGCGCCAACCCGCGTACCGTGGTCTTCGCCGAGGGCGAGGAGGAGAAGGTGGTCCGCGCCGCCATCGCCTTCCATGCCTCGGGCTATGGCAACCCGGTGCTGGTCGGGCGTGAGGACCGCATCCAGGGGGTGTTCCGCACCCTCGGCGTGGAGCAGCCTTCCGGCATCACCATCCGCAATGCCCGCAATTCCGACAGCAACCGGCGCTATGCCGACTACCTCTATGCCCGCCGGCAGCGCGAGGGCTTCCTGTTCCGCGACTGCCAGCGGCTGGTGAACCAGGACCGCAACGTCTTCGCCGGCTGCATGCTGGCGCTCGGCGATGCGGATGCCGTCGTCACTGGCGTGACGCGGAGCTATGCGGTGGCGCTGGAGGGCATCGCCTCGGCTATCGACCCGGCGCCGGGCGAGGTGCTGTTCGGCCTGACGCTGCTGCTGGCCCGCGTCTCCGGCACTGTCTTCGTCGCCGACACCGCCATCCATGAACGGCCGGATGCCGCGACCCTGGCCGAGATCGCGGTGCAGTCGGCCGCGGCCGCGCGGCGCCTCGGGCATGAGCCGCGCGTCGCCTTCCTCTCCTTCTCCACCTTCGGCGACCCCAAAGGCCATATCCCTGGCAGCCTGCGCGAGGCGGTGAAGCTGCTCGACGAGCGCAAGGTGGATTTCGAGTATGACGGCGAGATGGCGGCCGATGTGGCGCTGGACCCGGCGCTCAGGGCGCATCTCTACCCCTTCTGCCGCCTGACCGGCCCGGCCAATGTGCTGGTGATGCCGGGGCTCCATGCCGCGCACATCCTGACCAAGGCGGTGCCGCGCCTGACCAGCGGCACGGCGATCGGGCCGCTGCTGATGGGCATGTCCCGCCCGGTGCAGATCGTGCCGATGGATGCGAGCGTGACCCAGCTGCTCGACATGGCCTGCCTCGCGGCCCATGCCGCGATCGGCCGGTGACGCTCTTCACCATAGGCTATGAGGAGACGGTGCCGGGGCGGCTGATCGAGACGCTGCATGGCGCCGGCGTCTCGACGCTCGTCGATGTGCGGGCCTTGGCCAATAGCCGGAAGCCGGGCTTCGCCAAGACGGCGCTCTCGGCGGCCCTGGCGGAGGCCGGCATCGGCTACGAGCATGTGAAGGCACTCGGCACGCCGGCCGAGGGCAGGGCGGCGGTGCGGGCCGGGCGGCCGGCGGAGATGCGGCGCATTTTCGGGGCGCATCTGGCGGGGCTGGAGGCGCAGGCGGCGCTGGCCGGGCTGGCCAACCGCGTGGCACGCGAAACAATCTGCCTGCTATGCTTGGAAGCCGATCCGGCACAATGCCACCGGACCTTGGTTGCGGAGGCGATCGCCGCCACAGTCGGGGCCAAGGTCACGCATCTCCATCCGGCCTGAGGAAGGACCCCGCCCGAATGTCGCTTTGCCTCGTCCTGCATGACCTCGGTGGGGCGCCCGCCTCGGCCGAGAAGGTCTTCTTTGAAGCGATCTACGAGATTGCACCGGAGCATTGGCCGATCACGCCACGCGCGGTGCTGGTCGCGACCGGCGTCTCGCCCGCCTATCTTCGCGACCACCTGCTGCGGGCGCTGAAGAAGGAGGATGCGCCGGATGTGGTGCTGACCATCACCCGAGTCCCACCCGATACGGCGTGGCACAACATTTCAGCCGAGGGCGAGGCCTGGCTGCGGGAAATGCTGGAGGAGTAGCGGCGGCGCCGTGCCTCAGGCCCGCCCTCGCATGTACCGCCGCTCCGGCCGGTAGGTGAGCCAATGACGCAGGCGGGACAGAAACAACTGGAGCATGGGCCGGTAATCCAGCGGGATGGCGTTCAGCGAGGGGCGATGGGGAAACCGATCGTAACGGAACGGGTTCGTCGCTGAAGACAGTATCACTATATTGTGTTGCGGGTTCCTTTCCTGGGAAGCCGCCGTGACCTTTTGAGACGATCCTGAACAGAATCACCCAAGCGCGTCGGCTATCCGGGTTGCGAGCCGCCGGGCGACCTCCTCCTTCGCCATCTGCGGCCAGTCCTCCACCCCACCGGCGGTGATGAGGTGGACGCGGTTGGCATCCCCGCCCATGACATCGCCCGAGACGTCATTGGCCAGGATCCAGTCGCAGCCCTTCCGCGCCCGCTTGGCTATGGCGTGCTCGACCACCTTCTCGGTCTCGGCGGCGAAGCCGATGACGAGGCCGGGGCGCCTTTCATGGCGGGAGAGGGTCGCCAGGATATCGGGGTTCAGCGCCATGGAGAGGGTCGGGGCATCCGCCCCCGGCTCCTTCTTCAGCTTCTGCGTCGCTTCCCGCGCCACCCGCCAGTCGGCGACGGCGGCGGCCATGACGGCAATGTCGGCGGGCAGCGCGGCCTCGCAGGCTGCCAGCATCTCCCGCGCCGTCTCGACATGGATGGCGGTGACGCCGGGCGGGTCCGGCACCGTCACCGGCCCGGCGACGAGGGTGACGCGGGCGCCGAGCGTGGCAAGCGCCGCGGCGATGGCATGGCCCTGCTTGCCGCTGCTGCGGTTGGCGATGTAGCGCACCGGGTCGATGGGCTCATGCGTCGGGCCGGAGGTGACGAGGGCGTGGCGGCCCGCCAGCAGCCCGGCCGCCGGGGCCAGCAGCACCTCGATGGCGGCATGGATCTCGGCCGGCTCGGCGAGGCGGCCGGGGCCGCTCTCGGGCTCCGCCATGGCGCCGATGCCGGGACCCACGACGCGGACGCCGCGAGCGGTGAGGGCGGCGATGTTGGCGCGGGTCGCCGGATGGCCCCACATCGCCGTGTTCATCGCGGGCGCGACCAGCACCGGGGCACGGGTCGCCAGCAGGATGGTGCTCGCCAGGTCATCCGCCAGCCCATTCGCCATCTTCGCCAGCATATTGGCCGAGGCGGGCGCGACCACGACGAGGTCGGGCAGGCGGGCAAGGCGGATATGGCCGATCTCCGCCTCCGCCGCCCAGAGATCGTCATGCACGCGCTGCCCGCTGATGCCGGCCAGCGCCTCCCGCGTCACGAAACGGGCGCCGCCCGCGGTCAGCACGCCGGTGACGGCGGCGCCGGATCTGCGGAGCAGGCGCGTCAGCTCCAGCACCTTGTAGGCGCTGATGCTGCCCGAGACGATCAGCAGGATGCGGCGGTCAGCGAGCGTCACGGCTAAACCGGCCGCTCGCCCCGGACGGTGACGCGGTTGCCGTAGCGCCGGTGCGGCCAGTAGTCCCACATCGCCCGGTGCTGGGCGCAGCGGTTGTCCCAGAAGGCGACGGAGTTGGGCTGCCAGCGGAAGCGGCACTGGAAGAGCGGGTTCTCCATGTGCTCGTAGAGATAGCGCAGGATGCCCTCGCTCTCGTCGCGCGGGATGCCGAGGATGCGGGCGGTGAAGCCGCGATTCACGTAGAGCGCCTTCCGGCCCGTCACCGGATGGGTGCGGATGACCGGGTGCTCCGCCCGCGGGTAGTTCGCCTTGTCGGCCACGCCGTCCTTGGCGAACATGCCGCGATAGACCGGCTCCCCGTCATGCAGGGCGGTGAGGCCCTCGAGATAGGCCTTCATCCGGTCCGACAACGCCTCGTAGGCGGCGTACATGCTGGCGAAGAGCGTGTCGCCACCGTTCGGCGGGCATTCCTTGATGTAGAGGATGGAGCCCATCGGCGGCTCCTCGTCGCAGGAGACGTCGGAATGCCAGCCCTCGCCATTGGCGCGGACGGAATTGGCATCGGCCTTGATGATCATCAGCTCCGGATGGCCCGGCTCGTGCGGGGCTGCGGGATGGAGGTGGAGCGGGCCGAAGTGCCGGCCGAAATCGAGATGCTGCTCCTGCGTCATCTGCTGGTCGCGGAAGAAGATGACGAGGTTCTCGGCCAGTGCCCGGTGGATCTCCTCCATCTGCGGCCTGGCGATGGGGCGGCCGAGATCGACGCCGCTGATCTCGGCGCCGATCACGGGGGTCAGCTTGTCGAGGCGGATGGTCTCGTAAGGCGCGCCCGCATTGCTGAGCTGCTTGATGCGGGGACCGTCCAGGGCGTTCAGGGACATTGTTGCTTCCTTGGCGGGCCGTGTGACCGGGCAGGCTAGCTCCGGCCGACCACGGGCGCCAAGCCCCGGCGTCTATTCCGGCCGTCGGTCCTCCGGCAGGATCAGCCGGTGCAGCCGGCGGCTGTACTTGCCTTCGTCCCACTCGTGGCGCGGTGCAGGCTGCAGCGGTTGTCGCTCATCAGCACGTCGCCCGGCTGCCAGTGGTGCTCATGGGCGAAACATGGCCGGGTCATGTGGGCGAGCAACTCGGCGAAGAGGGCGGCGCCTTCCGCTTCCGGCAGGCCGATGATCTCGCTGCCCCATTCGCCGCCCATATAGAGGCCGCGCCGGCCGGATTCCGGATGGGTGCGGACAAGCGGGTGGATCACGCCGGGGAAGCGGGCAGCCTCCGCCTGGCACTGTTCGCCGCCGAGGAACATGGCGCCGACCGAGAGGTCGCAGACCATGGCCGGCACGACCATGATGATGGAGGGCGGGATGATCGGCCCAAGCGCGCCGGCGACCGCGACCACGGCGACCGAGTAGTCGATGTCGTAGCCGCGCCGCCGCATCTCCGGCGGCAGGATGGAGGAGACGGCGGCCGTATCCGCGCTGCCGCTGCCCGAGATGCCGGAGGGGAAGGTGGAGGTGACGGTTGCCACCATTCCAGGTGGTCCACCCAAGTCCGGTCTAGATCAAGGGCAGACGATTTGCTGCTTGCCTATTCCCGCGCCGCCGCGGCGCGAATTGCCGCCGCCAGGGCCTCCGGCTCGAAGGGCTTCTGCAGGAAGTGCTCGCGCCGCCGCAGCGTGTGCTGAACCTCGCTCATGCTCGCACCGCTGATCAGGATGACACCCACCTCTGGATGCCGGGCGCGGGCGACCTCGGCCAAGTCGAAGCCGCTCAGCCCACCTCCCAGCTTGATATCCGTCACCAGCACATCCGGTACCTGGCCGGCGCCGAGCAGGATCAGCGCATCCTCGGCATTGGCGAGCCCCTGGACGTCGATGCCTTCCTCAGCCAGCCGGTCCGACAGCACCATGCGCAGCAGCGCGTCATCCTCGATCAGTAGAACCCGCATGGCCTCCGTCCTGTCACTGGCTGGCATCCTCTCAACGGCTGAACATGGCTTAGGCAGGGGCGGACCATAACAAGGCGGTCCGTGGCGGCCCATTGACGCATCCGTGCTGCGGGTGCGGCGTTGCGGCCGGTGCCGAGGAGGGGGTGTATGATAGCGCATAAGGCTTGGCTTGGGGCGCCCCTCGCTGCGCTGGCTGGGGCGGCGGTGGTGCTGGCGGTTTTCGGCCTTGGCCCGCTCAACCCGCAGAACCAGGGCTGGCTGCTGGCCGGGCCGCTGGGGCCGGACCCCGTGCAGCTCTGGCTGGGTTGGAGTTATTTCCGCCATAACCCCTGGCTGCTGCCGCCGGGTGCCAACCCGGATTACGGGATGGAGCTTGGCACCGCGATTTATTTTGCCGATGCGATCCCCCTGCTCGCCCTGGTGTTCAAGGCGCTGCGCGGCCTGGTGGAGGTGCCGCAATATGTCGGGCCTTGGCTGCTGGCTTGCGGGCTGCTGCAGGGCTTCCTGGGCTGGCGGTTGGCAGGGCTTGCCACGCGCAACCCGCTGGCGCGGATCTGCGGCGCCGGGCTGCTCGCCCTGCAGCCCATGCTGATCAACCGGATGGCCGGGCATACGCCGCTCGCCGGGCAATGGACCTTGCTGGCGGCGCTGCTGCTGGCGCTCGGCCGGGGCCATGGGGCCGGGCAGGCGCTGCGCTGGGCCCTGCTGCTGGCAGTGACCGCACTGATCCATTCCTACCTGATCGCCATGGCCATGGCGCTCTGGGCGGCGGATTGGCTGCGTCGTGCCTGGCTGGAGCGGCGCCGCATCCTGCTGGCCGAGGCCTTCGGCGTGCCGCTGGCGGTGGTGGCGGCGCTCTGGACCGGCGGCTTCTTCCTGCTGCGCGGCGGCTACGATGCCGGGCCTGGGCATGATGCCGGCCGCTACGGGACCTGGAATTTCGACCTTCTCGCCTTCTTCGATGGCGGCCTCTGGTCCGGCCTGCTGCCGGACCTGCCCGATCCCGGCCATTGGGAGGCGGGCAGCAGCTATCTCGGCCTCGGCGGGCTGCTGCTGTTGGCGGCGGGCCTGGTGGCCCTGTGGCGCCGCCCGCGGCCCTTGCCGCGGCGGCTCTGGCCGCTGGCCGGGGCGCTGCTGGCGCTGCTCGCCTTCGCCATCACCCCGCATGTGACGGTCGGCGGGCGGGGCGGGGAGTTGTTCACCCTGCCCGATCGCGTCCTGGCGGTGGCGGGAATGCTGCGCAATGCCGAGCGCATGGTCTGGCCGCTGGCCTATGCGCTGATGCTCGGCGCCATCGCCCTGGCCGCCCGGGCCTGGGGCGGGCGCCGCACCGGCTGGCTGTTGCTCGGCCTGCTGGCGCTGCAATGGATCGACCTGCAGCCGGGGATCGAGCGGCGGCACTCCTTCGTCGCCGGGGCACCCGCCGGGGTGCCGCAACGCCTCTTCGACCCGTTCTGGCCCGAAGCGGCGCGGGTCTATGCGCAGGTCCGCGCCGTGCCGGCGGCCAATATGGGCGAGGGCTGGGAATCCATCGCCCGCTTTGCCGCCCAGGCGGGGATGCCGACGGATTCCGTCTACATGGCGCGGGTCGATGAGGGGCGGGCCGCGGCGCTACGGGCCAAGATGGCGGAGGTGCTGCGCTCGGGCGCCTATGAGCCGGGCACGCTCTACATCCTGCGCGATGCGGAGAGCCTGGCGCTGGCCCGGGCCTCGCACGATCCGGCGCGGGATGCGATCCTCGAGGCGGATGGCTACCGGGTGCTGGCACCCGGCTGGCAGGCGAGGCCGCTCGCGCAGCGCTGAACCGGCCATCCGCAGGAGGGATGGCATGGACGTCAAGGGGATTGCGGCGCTTGTCACCGGGGGCGGATCCGGCCTCGGTGCGGCGACGGCCGAGGCGCTGGCCGCTGCCGGGGCGCGGGTGGCGGTGATGGATCTGAAGCGCGAGGCGGCGGAAGCCGTCGCCGCCCGCATCGGCGGCGTGGCAGCCGCCGGCGACGTGGCGGATGAGGCAGCGGTGGAGGCCGCGCTCGATGCCGCCGCGGCGCTCGGCCCCCTGCGCCTCGCGGTCAGTTGCGCCGGCATCGCCCCCGCCGCCCGCGTCGCCGGACGGCAGGGGCCACACCCACTTGGCCTGTTCGAGCAGGTGGTGCGGGTGAACCTGACCGGCACCTTCAACCTGCTGCGCCTGGCCTCGGCGCGCATGGCGGCGCTGGAGCCGATGCCGGGCGGGGAGCGGGGCCTCATCGTCAACACCGCCTCGATCGCCGCCTATGAGGGGCAGATCGGGCAATGCGCCTATGCCGCCAGCAAGGCCGGCGTAGTGGGCCTCACCCTGCCGGCGGCACGGGAGCTGGCGCGCTTCGGCATCCGGGTGATGACCATCGCCCCCGGCCTGATCGAGACACCGATGCTGGCCGGCCTCGCCCCGGAGGCAAGGGAGGCACTGGGCCGGCTGCCGCTCTTTCCCAACCGGCTCGGCCAGCCGGCGGAGGTGGCGGCGCTGGTGCTGGCCATTGCCGCCAACCCGCTGCTGAATGGCGAGACGATTCGCCTCGATGGCGCGCTGCGGCTGACCCCCTCGTGATCCGCCTGGCGCTGGGCCTGCTGCTGCTGGCCCTGGCCCCCGCCTGGGCTGGCTTCCCCGAGCCGGGGCGGCCGGTGCAGGTCATCCTGCCCTATCCGCCAGGCGGCGGCAGCGACATCTCCGCCCGCGCCCTGGCGCCGGTGCTGGAGCGGGAGCTCGGCACCACGGTGGTGATCGTGAACCGGCCCGGTGCCAATTCGCAGATCGGCATGGCGCAGACGGCGCGGTCGCGGCCGGATGGCTATACCCTGGCCTATGGGCTCTGGCCCTCGACCATCACCCTCTACCTGGACGTCTCCCGCAATGCCGGCTTCACGCGGGAGAGCTTCGCCCCGCTGGCGATGCATGTGATCGACCCAGGCAGTATCATCGTCCGTGCCGACAGCCCGCTGCGCTCGCTCGCCGACCTCATCGCCGCGGCGCGGGCGCGGCCGGGGGCGCTCCGGGTGTCAGACCCCGGGATCCTGAGCTGGGAGCACCTGGCTTCCATCGCCCTGCAGCAGCAGCATGGGATCAGCGTGAACCAGATCCACTACCAGGGTTCGGCACCCGCGCTGGTGGCGCTGCTCTCGGGCGAGATCGAGGTGGCGCTGGTGGCCGGCGGCACGGCGATGGCGCAGACCCGTGCCGGGGCGGCCCGCACCCTGGCCCTGTTCGATACCGCTGAAAGTCCCTTCCTGCCTGGCGTGCCGACCGCGGCCTCGCTCGGGACGCCGGTCGTCACCGGCTCGGCCCGCGGCTTCGTCGCCCCGGCCGGGCTGCCGTCGGAGGTGGAGGCGGTGCTGGCCGGCGCGCTGGAACGCGCCATCACCAGCCCGGAGCATCGCCAGAGGATGCAGGAACTCGGCCTGCCCATCCGCTTCATGGGCCCGGCGGAATTCCGCGATTACTGGGCTGCGCAGGAGGCTGCCCTGGCCCCGCTGGTGCAGCGGGCGCTGGCGGTCGGAGCAGGGCGGTAGTTTTCAGGCCCTGGCGCTGTAGGCCGGGGCCGGGAGGTGCTGCAACAGCGGCATTTCCGACCCCTGCCGGCGCCAGGCCGGTGCCTCGGCATTGTCGTGCCACTGGGGCGTGCCGAAACTGTTGGCGGCACAGCCTGGCAGGGCAGCGGCGATCAGCAGGGCCAGAACACGATATCGCATCGCAGCATCCCTATCTGGGCAATGGACTGAGCCTGACATACCAGCCCATGCCTGTCCTCCCCGATTCGCGCCACCGGCCAATTTCCTCCGTGGATTGCACGGCTTGCGGAACTAGTTCCACGACGCAGCGTAATGGCGCCACTTGCCACAGGAGGATACCCGATGCGTCACGCCGCCCTGCTGATTCTCGTCACCCTGGGCCTTGCCGGTTGCGTCAGCTTCAGCAGCAGCAACCCGAACCCGCCGCCGCCGAATGCCGTGATCGTGCCGGCCCGCTGAGCCCGGCGCGCAACGCGGCGGCCCGGCGAGCCCGTGCCATCACCTGATGGGCGAAAAGCACCCCGCCTGCCGTGATGGGCAGGCCGGCTGCTGCCAGAGCCTCCGCGGTCCAGGTGTTGCAGGTGCGGGTGGCTGAGTAGTGGATAGGGGAGGCATGGAAGACGCTGCCGGGATAAGGACCTTCGGCCAATGGGCCGAGGCGGCCATCGGGCAGCAGCCGGCTGCGGTCCAGGCTGTCCGCCAGGAAGTGCTGCAGCCGGCAGAACTCCGCCAGGGACAGGCCGAGCGGCACCGACTGCTCCGCGCCGAAAGCCGCCTCGGGCGAGACGGCAAGGGCGGTCATCAGGATCGCCCCCGGCGCGGGCAGCAGCGCCGCCAGCATCCCGATTGGCGAATTGTCGGCGCCCAGCAACCAGGCCCGGTCGCCGAAGCCGAAGAGCAGAACGCGGACGCCCGGGTATCCCGCTGCCAGCCCGGCAAGCAGCGGATGCAGCGGCGGGCCATCCACCGGCAGCGCGATATCCGTATGCCAGCCGCGATCGATCACGGCGATCTCCGTGACGATGGGGTCCGTTGCCGGGGCCGGGGCCAGTGGCACCGCGCAGGCACCGAGGCCAAGAGCCAGCAGCAAGGTTCGCCGGTCCATGGCCCCTGACGCTGGCCGGCCAAGAGCCAAGCTGGCCTGGCTGCCCGACCCTGCCTGGTGCCTGCCGCTGCTGCTCGCCATCGCCCTCTTCACCGTGGCGGTCCTGCCGCTGTGGTCGGCGGATGGCATAGTTTACGGTACCGCGTGGTACTGTGCGGTCCTGATGCTGGCAAGCCTTGGGCTGGTCGGCATCGCCATCATGCTGGCCCGGCGCATGACCAGGCTTGGCGAGCAGATCGCCGCCAGCTCCGCCGCGCTGGCCATCAGCAAGGCGCAGTTGCAGCGGGCCCAGCGCATCGGCCGGGTGGGCGGCTTCGAGATCGATTTCCGGTCGGGGGAGAACCATCGCTCCGGCGCGTACATGTCGGTGCAGGGCCTGCCGGGCGAAGCGCGCATCGAGCAGCATGCCGACTGGGTCCGCCGGCTGCACCCGGAGGACCGCGAGCGCGCCGAGCGGTATTTCCTCGAAGCCGTGGCCGATGGCTCCGGCATCACCGATTACGCGCAGGAATACCGCATCATCGCGCCGAGTGGCGACGTGCGCTGGATCTCTGCCCGGGCCGAGATCGAGCGTGACACGACCGGCCGCGCCCTCCGCATGGTCGGGGCGCATGTCGATGTCACCGACATGAAGCAGGCCGAGGCCGCGCGCCGTGCCAGCGAGGAGCGGCTGCGCCTGGCGCAGGAGGCGGCCGGCCTCGGCGTCTGGGAACGGGACCTCCGCACCGGGGCGGCTGTCTGGTCGGCGGAGCAGTACCGGCTCACCGGCTTCGACCCGGCCTCCGGTCCGCCAAGCCGGGAGGCGTTGCAGGCCTGTATCCTGCCTGAAGCGCCATCGAGGGAGGCGCCGGCCGCCGAGCGCGCGGCTTATCAGGAGGATGGCAGCTTCCGCCGCCAGTTCCGCATCCGCCATGTCGGGGATGGGGGGATCCGCACCATCCTCGCCCTGGGGCGGGTCTTCCACAATGCAACGGGGCGGCCGATCCGGGTGATCGGCGTCAATCTCGACATCACCGACCGGGTGCGGGCGGAGGAGCGGCAACTCCTGCTGACCCGCGAACTCGATCATCGGGCGAAGAACGCGCTGGCCGTGGTGCAGGCCGCGTTGCGCCTGACTCCACGTGAGGACCCGGCTGCCTTCGCCCGCGCCGTGCAGGGCCGCGTCGCCGCCCTGACACGGGCGCATACCCTTCTGGCAAAGGGCGGCTGGAGCGGCGCCGGCCTCCGCACCCTGCTGCAAGGTGAGGTGGAGCCCTTCCTCGGCGCACCGGCCCAGATGGTGCTGGACGGCCCGCCCATCCGCCTGGCTGCGGTGGCGGCGCAGCCGATCGCCATGGCGGTCCATGAGTTGGCGACGAATGCCATGAAATACGGCGCGCTCTCGACCGATACGGGCCGCGTCGTCGTGCGCTGGCGCGAGGAGGCGGATAGCCTGGTGCTCGACTGGACCGAGGAGGGCGGGCCGCCAGTGATGGCAGCGCCGCAGCGCCGCGGCTTCGGCACTCGGGTGATCGAGGCAACGCTCGGCGCGCAACTCGGGCGGCATGGTGCGCTTCGACTGGCAGGCGGGTGGCCTCGTCTGTGCCATCCGGCTGCCACTCGGCCGTGTGGTGGCGCTGACGGGACCGATCGAGGAGCCGCCGGAGTTATCCCTCGAAGGGCTCGGCGGCTGAGCCTCCAGAGCGGCTTCCGTTCACACTGGCTCACGGACCCCGCTCTGGCTTGTTGTTTCAGCGAGCAAATACCTCCGATCAGATGACTCCATCTGATCGGAGTTTGCTCTAGCGGTTGGCGCCGCTCACCCGCCAGATGCGGTTGCCCACGTCATCGGCCACCAGCAGCGCGCCCGCATGGTCGAAGGCGACGCCGACCGGGCGGCCCAGCGCATGGCCATCCCCATCGAGGAAGCCGGTCAGGACATCCACCGGCGCGCCGTTCGGCTTGCCATCGGCGAAGGGGACGAAGATCACCTTGTAGCCGCTTGGCGGCCTGCGGTTCCAGGATCCGTGCTGGCCGATGAAGGCACCGCCCTGGAAGGGGGCCGGCAGCCGGCTGCCCTGGTCGAAGGTGAGGCCGAGCGAGGCGGTGTGCGGACCGAGCGCGTAGTCCGGCGCGATGGCGCGGGCGACGAGGTCCGGCCGCTGCGGCTGCACCCGCTCATCCACATGCTGGCCGTAATAGCTGTAGGGCCAGCCGTAGAAGGCGCCGTCCTTCACCGAGGTCATGTAGTCCGGCACCAGGTCGCTGCCGATCTCGTCCCGTTCGTTCACCGCCGCCCAGAGCAGGCCGGTGCGTGGCTCCCAGGCCATGCCGACCGGGTTGCGCAGGCCGGAGGCGAAGACGCGGCGCTGGCCGGTGCTGGCATCGATTTCGAGGATGGCGGCACGGTCCGTCTCCGCCTCGATGCCGTTCTCGGCGACATTGCTGTTCGAGCCGATGCTGGCATAGAGCTTCGTGCCATCGGCACTGGCGACGATGTTCTTGGTCCAGTGATGGTTGATCGGACCGCCAGGCAGCGGCGCCAGGGTCTCGCCCGGCGTGGTGATACGCGTCTCGCCGCTGCGGTAGGGGAAGCGCACCACGGCATCGGCATTGGCGACGAAGAGGCTCTCCCCGACCAGTGCCATGCCGAAGGGCGAGTTCAGCCCCTCCAGAAAGACCGAACGGGTCTCGGCGACGCCGTCGCCATCGGCATCGCGCAGCAGGGTGATGCGGTTGGCGCTCGGCACCCCGGCACCGGCGCGTTTCATGACGAGGCCCATGACCCAGCCACGGATGCCCTTGCCATCCTCGGGCTTGGGCGGCGCATTGGTCTCGGCGACCAGCACGTCGCCATTGGGCAGCACATGGAGCCAACGCGGATGGTCGAGGCCAGCGGCGAAGGCCTGGACGCGGAGGCCCTCGGCCGGACTGGGGGCAGCGCCCTCCGGCCAGCCGCGGGCCGGGGCGATGTTGACCGTCGGGATCCAGCTCGAACGCGGCGCCGGCAGTTGCGGGTTGGGGCCGGTGCCGGCGCCGACCGGCAGGCTCGCCTCCTCCTTGCAGCCAACAAGGGAGAGCAGCAGCAGGGCGAGAAGGGGTGCGCGCATGGGATCGAAACGTGGCCCTGAGCGCACCGGTTCCCGTGACCATGCGAAGGCGATACGGCCCGCGTGCCACCGCGTGTGGAATCCCCTTGGATGGTGGCCGTGGCTTATTTCGTCGTGCTGCCCGGTCCGACCCATGCGCGGGACGTGCCCGGCTTCATGCGGGTTCCCGTCGCTGGCCCAGCACTCGACGCGCGCCGATTGCCTCCCCGCCAATACCGGTGTGGATGTGCTGCCGGCGGCGCGATGATGCCGGTGCATGCCGAGATCATGATGCCTTTGGCCCAGGGCGTGTGGAACGACATCAATCTCGGCAATGCAGGGGGCAATTGGCTGCTCGGCGCCGCCGGCGCCGATCTGTTCCAACTCGCTCCCTGCTGCGGCTCGCCGGCTTTGGCGAGTTGCAGGCGGCGAGGAATGACGAGCCGGGCGGCCTCGGCATCGTCACGGCCAGCCTCGCCGCAGCCGACGTGCTGCCGGCTCAGGCTGTTTTCTGCGCCAGATGCGGGAACATCGCGAGCTTCGCCGCCTCGTCCATCTCGGCCTTGAAGGCATGCCGGTCCTTCAGGGCCAGGGCACGGGCGGCAGCGGGGCGGGCGTTGATCTCGTCGAGATGGCGCTTCACATGCGGCAGGCCGTTGAGGGCGTTATCGCCCAGCACGAAGGGCACGAGGCGCGACCAGCCCCAGACCGCCATGTCGACCAGAGTGTAATCCTCGCCCAGCATGAAGCGCCGCGTGGCGAGCCGCGCATCGAGGATGCCCCAATGGCGCCGCGCCTCGAAGACATAGCGGTTGACCGCATACTCCTTCGGCTCCGGCGCGACGCGGGTAAAGTGCACCGCCTGGCCGGAATAGGGGCCGATGCCGCTGGCAACGAACATCAGCCAGGAGAGCATCTGGCCGCGTGCGTTGGCCGGTGGCAGGAATTGCCCGGTTTTCTCGGCGAGGTACAGCAGGATGGCATTGCTGTCGAACACCACCTGGTCGCCATCGACGATGGCCGGAACCTTGGCATTCGGGTTGATCCGGAGAAATTCCGGCGCGTGCTGCTCGCCCTTCCTTGTATCGACCGGCACTGCCTCGTAGGGCAGGCCCAGCTCCTCAAGGCAAAGGGCGACCTTGGTCGGGTTCGGGGCGAGATTGTAGTAGAAGCGGAGCATGGCTTTATCCTCCCTGTTTCCGGAAGGATAAGGCGCGCCCTGCCGCGCCGGGGCAAGGGGTGGCTGCGGGCCAGGCCCGCAGCCTTCGCCCGAATCAGGCCTTGGCGGCCTTGCGCTTCGCCTTCTTCATGCCGGCGAGCGCAGCGTCCTTCAGGGACGGGCTCGCCTTGAAACGCACCGTGGCGCCGGCCTTCACCGCGACCTTCTCGCCCGTACGGGGGTTCAACGCGGTGCGCTTGGCGGTTTCCCGCACGATGAAGGCCCCGAAATCCGGGATGGTGAAGCGGCCGGTCTCGACGATCTCACCCTTGATGGCAGCGATGATGTCGCTCGCCAGCGCATTGGCGGCAATGGTCGGCATCTCGGTCGACTTGACGATGACGTCGGTCAGAAACTTCTTCGACACGCACAGCACTCCTTTCGATTCGCGCCGAAATAGCGCGATCCGCGCGGTTTGTCAGTCCTAACCTGCTGGCATCGGCGCTTGCGGCAAACGGCCGGCTCTGGAAGATTTCGCCCCGTATCGAGGGGAATGCCATGAAGCTCGCCTATTCGGCCGCCAGCCCTTACGTCCGCAAGGTCACCGCCTGCGCCATCGCCCGCGGCCTGGATGGCCAGATCGAGCGCTGGACGGTGCCAACCAGCGACCCCGCCCTGGTGCCGGTGAACCCGCTCTCCAAGGTGCCCTCCTTCGTCACCGATGACGGCATGTCTCTCTACGACAGCCCGGTGATCTGCGAGTATCTCGACAGCATCGGCGATGCGCCGAAGCTGTTCCCGAACCCCGGCCCGGCCCGCTGGACGGCACTGCGCCAGCAGGCGCTGGGCGATGGCATCATGGATGCCAGCCAGCCGCGCCGGCGCGAGGTGGCGCTGCCGCAGGACCAGGGCCGGCAGGATTATATTGCGCTGCAGCAAAGCAAGGTGGCCCGCGCCCTCGACGTGCTGGAGGCGGAGGCTGCGAGCCTCGGCATGCTCACGACGATCGGCGAGATCACCATCGGCTGCGCCCTTGGCTATCTCGATTTCCGATTCCCGCACGAGCCCTGGCGCCCCGGCCATCCGAAGCTGGAGGCCTGGTACGCCAAGGTCGTCGCCCTGCCGCCCCTGGCGCAGACCATGCCGGTCGGCTGACGGCATCGCCCATGGCCCGTTGGCTGGTGAAGAGTGAGCCCGATGCCTTTTCCTGGGACCAGCAGGTGGAAAACGGCATCGAGCCCTGGACCGGCGTGCGCAATGCGCTCGCCGCCAAGAACCTGCGGGCCATGCGCCTCGGCGACCGAGCCTTCTTCTATCACTCCAATATCGGCAAGGAGATCGTCGGCGTGGTCGAGGTGGTGCGGGAGGCCTATCCCGACCCCACCGACGAGACCGGCCGCTGGGCCTGCGTGGACATGAAGGCGGTCGGGCCGGTGCCAAAGCCGGTCAGCCTTGCCACCATCAAGACCATGCCGGAACTGGCGGAGCTGGCGCTGATTCGACAGTCGCGCCTTTCCGTGATGCCCATCGAGCCGGCGCATTGGGCCATCCTCTGCCGCATGGGCGGTTGGACGGAGGGGGGAGGCGATGCGGCTTGAAGGTTCCTGCCAATGTGGCGCGGTGCGGTTCGAGGTGGAGAGCCCGCACCCCTACCCCTATCAGCGCTGCTACTGCTCCATCTGCCGCAAGACCCAGGGCGGCGGTGGCTATGCGATCAATCTCGGGGCGGAGAACGCCTCACTCCGGGTCACCGGGCGGCGGAACATCACCGTCTATCATGCCCGGATGAAGGAGCCGGAGGATGCCCGCGCCCATCGCAGCCCGGCGGAGCGGCATTTCTGCGCGGTCTGCGGCAGCGCGCTCTGGCTCTATGACGCGCGCTGGCCGGAGTTGATCCACCCATTCGCCTCGGCCATCGACACGGCGCTGCCCGAGGCGCCGGAGAGCACCCATATCATGCTCGAATTCAAGGCGCCCTGGGTGGCGGTGGAGGCTGGCCCGCGCGACCGCCAGCACCAGCGGTATCCGGAGGAGAGCATCGCCGAATGGCATGACCGCCTGGGTCTCGGCCCTTGATCGGCGCGGATGAGCGGGTGCTCTGCCGGGCCGAGGAGGTGGAGGAGGGTGCGGCCCGCGGCTTCCCGGCGCCGCCCGGCCGGTTCACCGGCCTCTTCGCCGTGCGGAAGGGCGGGGAGGTCCGGGTCTATGTGAATTCCTGCCCGCATATCGGCCTGCCGCTGGAGCCCCTGCCGCATCGTTTCCTCGATACCCGCAAGGCGCATATCGTCTGCGCCGCCCATGGCGCCCGCTTCCGCATCGAGGATGGCGTCTGCATCAGCGGCCCCTGCATCGGCCAGGCGCTGGAGGCGGTGCCCTGCCGGATGGAGGACGGGCTACTGGTGGTGCCGGCCGATGCCGGCGAGTAGCGGGGGCTGGAGGGCCGCCTGCCGCATCCCATCTGCCCCGATTGACGGGGCGCAAGGCGGCATGGCCAAACTCCCGCCATAAGCTGCTGGCCGAGGGGAGACTCCAACATGTCCGACGACCAACTGATCGCGGTGAAGCCGGCAATCGCCGCCACCGCCCATGTAACCGTCGAGCAGCACGCCGCCATGACCCAAGCGGCGGCGGCCGATCCGGAGGCCTTCTGGGGCAAGGAGGCCGGGCGCGTTGCCTGGATCAAGCCGCCGACGCGCATCAAGAACACCAGCTTCACCGGCGATGTCTCGATCCGCTGGTTCGAGGATGGCGAGCTGAATGCCTCCGTCTCCTGCCTCGACCGGCATCTGGCGACGCGGGGCGACCAGGTGGCGATCATCTGGGAAGGCGACAACCCGGCGAGCGATGCCAAGGTCACCTACAAGGACCTGCACGCCCGGGTCTGCCGCCTGGCCAATGCGCTGCGCGAACTCGGCGTGAAGAAGGGCGACCGGGTCTGCATCTACCTGCCGATGATCGTCGAGGCGGCGGTCGCCATGCTGGCCTGCGCCCGGGTCGGCGCCATCCATTCCATCGTCTTCGGCGGCTTCTCGCCGGACAGCCTCGCCTCCCGCATCCAGGACAGTGAGTGCTCCGTCCTCATCACCGCCGATGAGGGCCGGCGCGGCGGCCGCACGGTGGCGCTGAAGACCAATGCCGACGAGGCGCTGCGCACCTGCCCCAGCATCCGCGCCGTCGTCGTCGTGAAGAATACCGGCGCAGCGGTACCCATGCAGGCCGGTCGCGACCATTGGTATGACGAGATCACCACCGGCCAGCCGGCGCAATGCGCGCCTGAGCCGATGAATGCCGAGGATCCGCTGTTCATCCTGTATACCAGCGGCAGCACCGGCAAGCCGAAGGGCGTGCTGCACACCACCGGGGGCTACCTGGTCTGGGCCAGCTACACGCATGAGCTGGTCTTCGACTACAAGCCGGGCGAGATCTACTGGTGCACCGCCGATATCGGCTGGGTGACCGGCCACACCTACATCGTCTACGGCCCGCTGGCGAATGGCGCGACCACGCTGATGTTCGAGGGCGTGCCCAACTACCCCTCCGTCTCCCGCTTCTGGGAAGTGGTGGACAAGCACCAGGTCAACATCTTCTACACCGCGCCGACCGCCATCCGCGCCCTGATGCGCGACGGCGAGGGGCCGGTGACGAAGACCAGCCGCAAGTCGCTGCGCATCCTCGGCAGCGTGGGCGAGCCGATCAACCCGGAAGCCTGGCTCTGGTACTACCGCGTGGTGGGTGAGGAGCGCTGCCCGATCGTCGATACCTGGTGGCAGACCGAGACGGGCGGCATCCTCATCTCCCCGCTCCCGGGCGCCGTGGCGCAGAAGCCGGGTTCCGCGACGCTGCCGCTGCCCGGCGTGATGCCGGCGCTGGTGGATGCCGAGGGCAACCGGCTGGAGGGCGCGACGGAGGGCAACCTCGTCATCCTCGACAGCTGGCCTGGCCAGGCGCGCACGGTCTATGGCGACCATGAGCGTTTCATCCAGACCTATTTCTCCACCTTCCCCGGCACCTATTTCACCGGCGACGGCGCCCGGCGGGATGCGGATGGCTATTGGTGGATCACCGGCCGGGTGGACGACGTCATCAACGTCTCCGGCCACCGCATGGGCACGGCCGAGATCGAGAGCGCGCTCGTCGCCCATCCCAAGGTCGCCGAGGCCGCGGTGGTCGGCATGCCGCATGACCTGAAGGGCCAGGGTATCTACTGCTACGTGACGCTGAAGACCGGCGAGGAGCCGACGGAGGCCCTGCGCAAGGAGCTGGTGGCCTGGGTGCGGAAGGAGATCGGGCCCATCGCCGCGCCGGATGCCATCCAATGGGCGCCGGGCCTGCCGAAGACGCGCTCCGGCAAGATCATGCGGCGCATCCTCCGCAAGATCGCGGCGAACGAGACGGAAGCGCTGGGTGACACCTCGACGCTGGCCGACCCGGGCGTGGTGCAGGAGCTGGTGGCGAACCGCGTCGGCTAGTCGCTGGAACAGAGAGCGAATGCGAGGTCCAGGCCGGGAAAATTAGATGCCTTGAATTCAAGATCATGACCCGAGTCGTGCGAACGAATCGCTGACCTGCGACTCGGGCCGGCCGGAAACCCTTCCATCGCAAGGATTTGTGGGCAGCCAGTGCGGCCGCCCACAACTCCGTTCCTGCTCCGGTCCTGCTGCGACCGGAGCAGGGGTGGCAATCAGAAGTCGCTGACGCGCCCCTTCCGCTCCCAGTCGCCGTAACGGGTCGGCTCTGGCCCGGCAGGGCCGCCGACCTCCTTCATCCGCAGCGGCTGGTCGGGCGGTGGGTCACCGGCAGGCGGCATGGTCGGGTCGCCCGGAATGGGCATGTCCGGCCCTGTCGGGTCGGTGACAGGCGGGGGCGGGATCTCGGGGCCGGGCGGTGGCGTCGGAATCGGCGGCACCGGGGCCGGCGGGTCGCTCGGAGGCAGCGGGGTGGGGTCGGACATGACGGCTCCTTCTTGTCGAATGGCAGGGCTGGGCCTCATCTGGGGAGGCGCCGCTGCCTCGCCAACGCGTGGCGACGCACGAGGTGCACGAAGCAAGGGAACGGCATCTGATGGGCGGATATCTGCGCACCGCAATCCTGCTGGCCGGGCTGACGGCCCTGTTCCTCGCCATCGGCTATCTGCTGGGCGGGCGGCAGGGCATGGTCATCGCCTTCCTGATCGCCTGCGCCACCAATCTCTGGTCCTGGTGGAACAGCGACCGTGTCGTACTCTCCATGCACAATGCCGAGCCCATCGCCCCGGAGAGCGCCCCGCGTCTCTACCGGATGGTGGAAGGGCTGGCGCAGCGGGCGGGGCTGCCCATGCCGGCCCTCTACGTGATCCATGAGGACCAGCCGAACGCCTTCGCCACCGGTCGCAACCCCGAAAATGCTGCGGTCGCGGTGAATACCGGGCTGCTCGACCTGATGTCGGAGCAGGAGGTCGCCGGAGTGGTGGCGCATGAGCTGGCGCATATCAGGCACCGTGACACCTTGCTGATGACGCTGACGGCAACGCTCGCCGGCGCCATCGGCATGCTGGCGCAATTCGGGTTCCTCTTCGGCGGCCGGACGGAGGATGGCAGGCGCAACCCCTTCGGTCCGATCGGCGCGCTGCTGCTGGTGATCGTCGGCCCGATCGCCGCGATGCTGGTGCAGATGGCGATCAGCCGCAGCCGGGAATACGAGGCCGACAAGCTGGGCGCCGAGATCTGCGGCGACCCGCGCTGGCTTGCTTCCGGCCTGCAGAAGCTCGAACACTACAAGCAGGGGCTGGTGAACCATACCGCGGAGGCGCATCCGGCCAGCGCGCATCTGTTCATCATCAATCCGCTGTCCGGCCTCCGGATGGACAGCCTCTTCACCACCCATCCACCAACCGAGGAGCGTATCCGCCGCCTGTTGGCGATGGCGCCGTCGGTGCCAACCCGCGGCGGCTGGGGCGGCACGCCGGTGGCGCCGCCCGCCAGCCCCTGGGGTTCGACGGGCCGCCGCAACCCTTGGGGATGACCGGCGCTTGAGGCAGGATCCCGCCCCACGCCGGCTCAGTGTTCAAGCAAGCCTGTACCTCCGGCCTGGTTAAGGTCACCGAGCCGGAGTTCTCGAGGAGTCCTGCATGGTCCGTACCGCCCTCATCGCCGCGTTGATGCTCGCCCCCGCCCTGCCCGCCATGGCGCAGGATGCCGCGGCCGGCCAGCGCGTCTTCAACCAATGCCGCGCCTGCCACACGATCGAGGCCGGCGGCCGCAACGGCGTCGGCCCCAACCTCCACGGCGTGGTCGGCCGCAAGGCCGGCAGCATCGAGGGCTTCCGCTATTCCGCCAGCATGCGCGAGAAGGCTGGGGGCGGCCTGACCTGGGACGAGGATACCTTGCGCGCCTATCTCGCCAACCCGAAGGCGGTGGTGCCGGCCGGCTCCATGTCCTATCCCGGCCTGCGCAACGAGCAGCAGCTGAACGACCTGATCGCCTATCTCAAATCCAACAGCTGATCATTCAGCCGAGGAAGGCCGGCCGCGCCGCAAGATCGATATCGATGCCGGCGGTGCGGAGCGAGGCCACCAGCTCGGCCTCCGGCATCCGTGCATGCCGGACCAGCAGGCCGAGATAGAGGCCGACAAAGGCCGGGCCATGCCCGGCGCTCTCGCCCTCCGCCGTGCTGGTCATGGCATGCGCCAGCTCATGCAGCAGGACCCAGCTGGGCAATTCGGGCGGTGCCTCGATGGCGAGCCGCGTCGCCCGCGCCACCGTGCGCCGGGCCTGGCGCGGCAGGGGCCTGACGCGGGGCGGGAAGCGCAGCCCCTCGGCCGCCCAGACATGATCGACCAGCGCCTGCAGCTGTGCGAAGGGGACGAGCGAGGTGTCGCGCGGCGCCACCACCCGGTCCTCCCAGGCATAGAGGCGGCGGGCCGCGGCATCCTCGCGGCTCACCGCAGCCGCCTGGCTCCGGGATCGGCGCCAACGGGCCGGTTGAGCCCGACGCGCCCGCCCGCCGCCGCACCATGGCCCCAGGCGCTGCGGTCCCGCACTGTCGCGCTGCTGGTCACCGTCCGCAGCCGGATGCCGAGGGTGCGGAAGCCCTCATCCACCTTCCGCTCCTTGGCCAGCACCAGCGCGGTGCCGGTGGAGGTCGTGGCGTGTCGTGCCTCGGCCGCCGCCTGGCGCTCACCGGCCATGGCATCGAGGCGCTTGGCCACCCGGTCGGCGAAGCCGTAGCGGAAGCTCCGCAGGACGGCCTGGCCGGGCAGCGGGTTGCTGCGGTAGGCCGGGCTGCGGCGGTAGCGCGCCTCCTCCCAGGCCAGGGCGCCCTCGATCACCCGCAGCAGGTATTCCGCCATCTGCACATCCGGCTCTAGGCCATAGAGCACGAAATCCTCGCGCCCATCGGTCCAGCCGCGGCATTCGCAGAGCCGCAGCACGGAGGGGAAGAGCCAGCGCAGCGCGAGGCGTGCCGTCCCCCGCACGGTGAGGCGCGCCTGGATGCAGGCCTCCTCGCGCAGCTCCACCTCGCCCATGGAGAGGCCATAGACTTCCAGCAGCTCGCCCACCTTGGCTGCTGCCGCCATGGCCTCCGCCTCGGAGCAGCCGCGCTCGACGGTCTTGGCGGCGAGCGCCCGGATGCGAGCCTTTACCTTGGCGAGTTCGGTCTGCTGGTCCATCCCGGCGAGATGAGGGGGCGCCCGCCCGGTGGTCAAGGCCCGGCCCACAGGGCTAGGCTGGCCGGCACAGGAGGACCCGATGCCGAGCTATATCTTCGACCATGTGCATCTGCGCAGCCCGAACCCCGAGGCGACCGCCGCCTGGTTCGAGGAGATGCTGGGCGCCGAGATCATCCGCAGCACGCAGCAGGGGAAGCCGCGCATCGACATGAAGGTGGGCGGACAGGATGTCTTCATCATCCAGGCCGATGGCGCCGCCGCGGCGCCGCCCTCCGCCCCCTATCAGGGCATCGACCATTTCGGGCTAAGCGTGCAGGGGCTCGACGAGGCGGTGGCCGGGCTGAAGGCCAAGGGCGTGCAGTTCACCATGGAGCCGACCTCGCCCCGTCCCGGCATCCGCATCTGCTTCATCCGCGGGCCGGAAAACATCTCGATCGAGCTGCTGGAGCGGACGCCGGCCTGACCAGAATTGAGCCAGAATTGAAATGGTCATGTGCCGCGAGGGGCCGTGCGTTGTCTTGCGGCGTCGACATGGTTAGCCTTCGCGGAAAGGGCGCATGACGCGCCTTTCTGGAGGAATTCATGACGTTCAGCCTTCGGCGGCACATGGCGATTGCCGGCGCGCTTGCCCTCTCCCTGACGGCTCCGGCATTGGCCCAGCAGGCTGCGGCCCCGGCGGCCACGCCCGGATGGGCGCAGGGACGCCCGGCCGACCAGGCGAGCAGCCCGCTGGCCCCGCATGCGCCACGGCTGACGGCGACGCCGGCCGATCGCATCCCGTTGGATTCCATCCGGCTGCCCGAGGGTTTCAAGGCCGAGCTCTGGGCCTCCGGCATGCCGGGTGCGCGCATGATGGCCCGAGGCGAGGACGGCACCGTCTATGTCGGCACGCGCACGATAGGGCGCGTCTATGCCGTGAAGGACCAGGGCGGCACGCGCAGCACGCGGGTCCTGGCGCAGCGGCTCGACCAGCCGAACGGCGTGGCGGTGCGCGACGGTGCCCTCTATGTCATCGCGATCAACCGGGTGCTGCGCTTCGACAACATCGCGCAGAACCCGAATGCCGAGCCGGTCGAGCTGACCGAGGCCTTCGCCCTGCCCACCGAGGCGCATCACGGGTGGAAATTCGCCGCCTTCGGGCCGGATGGCAAGCTCTACATGAATGTCGGCGTGCCTTGTAACGTCTGCAATTTCGACGAGAACCGGCACGCCCTGATCCTGCGCTACAACCCGGACGGTTCCGGGCGCGAGGTGATGGGTCACGGCATCCGCAATTCGGTCGGCTTCGACTGGCGGCCGGGGACGAATGTTCTCTACGCCAGCAACAACGGGCGGGACTGGGCGGGCAATGACGCGCCCGAGGATACGCTGCACCGGCTGTCGCGCCCGGGCGAGCATCATGGCTTCCCCTACTGCTCCGGCAATGCCTGGCAGGATCCCGGGCATACCGGGCGCCAGTGCTCGGAATTCCCGGCGCCGGTGGCCATGCTCGGGCCGCACGCGGCGGCGTTGGGCATGCGCTTCTACACCGGGACGATGTTCCCCGAGGCCTATCGCGGACGCGCCTTCATCGCCCGGCATGGTTCCTGGAACCGCGACGCGAAGATCGGCTTCGACGTCGTGACCGTCACGCTGAACGAGGACGGCTCGCAAGGGCGGATGGAGCCCTTCCTGACCGGGCTGCTGGAGACCGGCGACAACAGCTTCAAGGGGCGGCCGACCGATGTGCTCGTGATGCCCGACGGGTCGCTGCTCGTCTCCGACGAGCAGAATGGCGCGATCTACCGCATTACCTATCAGCGGTGACGGGCTTGCGGGTTCTGATGCTGGGGCTGGCGCTGATGGCGCCGGCCCTTCCCGCCGCCGCGCAGGATGCCGCAGCAGGGCGAGGCGCGGCCTTGGTGGCGGAGCGCAACTGCGGCGCCTGCCATGGCGAGCGGGGCGTCTCGGCCATGCCCTCGATCCCGTCACTGGCCGGGCAGCAGCGGGAATTCATCGCCCTGCAACTCGTCCTGTTCCGCGAGGGCCTGCGGGACGTGCCGGCCATGCAGGCGCCCGCTGACGGGTTGACGGATCAGGATGTGGAAGATCTCGGCGCCTATTTCGCCGCCCTGCCCCACGCGCCGCCACCGGACCGCGCGCCGCAGGACGCCGCGGCCTATGCCGGCGGGGAGGCGCTGGCGAATCAGCTGCGCTGCGGCGTGTGCCACCTGCCGAGCCTCGCGGGGCAGAACCAGGTGCCGCATATCGCGGGGCAGCGGGAGGAATATCTGGCGGAAGAGCTGAAGGCCTATCGCGACAGCAGGCGGCACGGCACCGACACGCAGATGAATGGCGTGGTCCAGGGGCTGAGCGACGCGCAGATCGAGCAGATCGCGCATTACGTGTCGCAGCGGTAGGAAAGGCGGCGGCGCGTCAGCCGCGCGGCGCCGCCGCCCGCGTCAGCCGGTCGTTGATCGCGGCGCCGAGCCCCGTCTCCGGCACCGGCATGGCGGCGATGCCGCGGCAGCCGCGTGCGGTGCCCACTGTGTCCAGCCACCGCAGCCCGGCAAAGAGGCGCGCCGCCGCCTCCCGCAGATCACCGGCCTCGGAGAGGTTCCAGACCACCGCCGCGCCGGGGAGTGGGGCGCCAAAGGCAAGCAGCGCCTCATCCGCTGCGGCATGGGTGGCGCCGAGCCGCACCGGCAGGGCAGGGGCGTAGTGGGAGAGCATCATCCCCGGCGAGCGCAGCGAGGCCGTCGCTGCCGCGGCCGAGAGCGGCAGGGTGCGGCCGACCGGGCCAAGTTCCGCCTCGATTGCCTCCACCGGCACTCCGCCGGGCCGCAGCAGGACCGGTCCGGACCCGGTCAGGTCGAGCACGGTTGACTCCACCCCGACTTCACAGGGTCCATCATCCAGCACCGCGGCGATGCGTCCATCGAGCCCGGCGAGCACATGCTCGGCCGTGGTCGGGCTGACCTGGCCGGACCGGTTGGCGGAAGGGGCCGCCACCGGCACCCCCGCCGCCCGCAGCAGCGCCAGCGCCGCCGGATGTGCCGGCACCCGCACCGCCAGCGTGTCCAGCCCGGCACCGGCCAGCAGGTCGATCCGGCAATCCGGCCGGCGCGGCAGCACCAGGGTCAGCGGGCCGGGCCAGAAACGGGCGGCGAGGCGGCGGGCGCGGTCATCGGCGCGGATATCGGCGAAGGCCGCCTCGGCATCCGGATAGTGGCAGATCAGCGGGTTGAAATGCGGCCGGCCCTTGGCCTCGAAGATGCTGGCGACCGCACGCGCATTCCGCGCATCGCCGCCGAGGCCATAGACCGTCTCGGTCGGGAAGGCGACCAGCGCCCCCTCGCGCAGCAGCGCCGCCGCCCGCCCGGTCTGCGCCGGGGTCAGCCGTTCCGTCATGCGCCGCGGCAGATGAAGTCGGGGTTGCGCCAGCCCGGCTTGCCATAGCGAAGGGCCGTGCCGTCCACCAGCGTCACCGCCCCGCCGGCCGCCTCCACCAGCGCCTGGCCGGCGGCGGAGTCCCATTCCATGGTCGGGCCGAAGCGCGGGTAGAGGTCAGCCGCGCCTTCCGCCACCCGGCAGAATTTGAGGGCGGAGGAGGCGCTGCGGCGCTCCGCCACCGGGCGCCCGGCGAGGAAGGGACCCATGCGCGGGTCATCGGCATACTGGCGGCTGGCCAGCACCGTCAGCCCCTCGGGCGGTGGTTGGCGGACCTGGATCGGCCGGCGTGGCGCCGCATCCTCCTTCCAGGCCCCGGCGCCGAGCAGGCCGCCGAAGACCTCGCCCGTCGCCGGCAGCGCGAGGGCACCGAGCAACGCGCGGCCCTCCCGTACCAGGCCGATGCAGACGGCATATTCGGTCCGGCCCTTGGCGAAGTCCCGCGTGCCGTCGAGCGGATCGACCAGCCAGAAGGCCGGGCAGGCCGCGGTGACGAGGCCGCCCGCCACCTCCTCCTCCGCCACCACCGGGATGTCCGGCGTGGCCGCGCGCAGACCCTCGACGATCAGCGCCTCGGCCACATGATCGGCCTCGGTGACGGGGCTCTCGTCGGATTTGCGGTCCACCACGAAGCCGGCGCGGCGCACCGCCTCGATCGCGGCAGCGGCGCGGCGGGCGAGGCCGGCGGCGAGTTCCAGCAGGGGGGCATCGTCCATAGGGCCAGCTTTACCTGCCTGGCCCGTCTCCCGCCAGCGGCGGAGGGTGCTATCTTCCAGGGCTAATCTCAGCATCGGAACCCCAGCCGTATGATCGACATCGCATTCGTGAAACCCGCCCTGCCACGTCATGGCGCGCTGGTGCTGCCCATCGGCGAAGGTGCGGAGGCCCTGGCCGGGCTCGCGCAGGCGATCGATGCGGCAACGGGCGGGGCGGTGCAGCGGGCGCTCACCGCTGCGGGCTTCAAGGGCCGCAAGGGGCAGAGCTGCACGGTCTGGGGCCCGGCGCTGACGGATGGCGCCTCCGGCCCGAGCCGCATCGTCGCCATCGGCCTCGGCAAGGAGATAACCCCGGAAGCCGCGGAGGCCGCCGGCGGCGCCCTCTACGCGCTGGTCCAGGCGGAGCGCGAGGCGGTGGTGGCGGCCGAGGCATTGCCGGCCCCGGTCGCCGCCGCGCTCGCCATGGGCCTGCTGCTGCGCAGCTACCGCTTCGACCGCTACCGCACGACGGAGAAGGAGGAGGACAAGCCGAAGCTCGAGCGCCTGTCCGTCGCGACCGATGCCGCAACCGCCGCCAAGACGGCCTGGGCCCCGCTGCGCGCCATCGCCGATGGCGTCTTCATCACGCGGGACCTGGTGAGCGAGCCGCCGAACGTGCTGAACCCGCCGGAGATGGCGGAGCGCTGCCGGGCGCTCGAGAGCCTCGGCCTCACCGTCGAGATCATGGGGCCGAAGGAGATGAAAAAGCTCGGCATGGGTGCCCTGCTCGGCGTCGCCATGGGCAGCGCGCAGGAGCCGCGCATGGTGGTGCTGCAGTGGAACGGCGCCTCCCGGGGCAAGAAGGCGGGGCAGAAGCCCGTCGCCTTCATCGGCAAGGGCGTGACCTTCGACACGGGCGGCATCTCCATCAAGCCTGCCGCGGGGATGGAGGACATGAAGTGGGACATGGCGGGCGCCGGCACCGTCATCGGGCTGATGGCGGCGCTGGCCGGCCGCAAGGCGAAGGTCGATGCCGTCGGCCTCGTCGGCCTGGTCGAGAACATGCCGGGCAGCGCTGCCCAGCGCCCGGGCGACGTGGTGACGACGGCCAGCGGCCAGACCGTCGAGGTCATCAACACCGATGCCGAAGGCCGCCTCGTGCTGGCCGATGTGATCCATTACTGCCAGACGCGCTTCGCCCCGCGCTTCATGGTCGATCTGGCGACGCTGACCGGCGCCATCATCGTCGCCCTCGGCCATGAGCACGCCGGCCTGTTCAGCAATGACGACGAGCTGGCCGGGCGCATCATGGCGGCCGGCAAGGCGGTGGGCGAGGCTTGCTGGCGCATGCCGCTGGGCGAGGCCTATGACAAGCAGATCAAGTCCGAGATCGCGGACATGAAGAATGTCGGCGGCCGGCCGGGCGGCTCGATCAGCGCGGCGCAGTTCATCCAGCGCTTCGTCGACACCAAGGCAGGGCCGATGCCCTGGGCGCATCTCGACATCGCCGGCACCGCCTGGAGCAGCAAGGACCTGCCGACATCGCCGAAGGGGGCGACCGCCTTCGGGCTGCGCCTGCTCGACCGGCTGGTCGCCGAGCATTACGAAGGTTGAGCAGCGCTTCATGCTCACGGTGAAGCTGCGCCGCGCGCCGCGCGAGGATGCGCGGGCGCCGCTCGCCCTGCCGCTGCCGGATGCCGCCGCGGTGCCGTCTGCGCTGCGGGCGGCGGCGGAGGCGGCGGGCTTCACCGGGGCGGCCGGCCAGGCGGTGATGCTGCCGGAGCGGGGGCTGATGCTCCTCGGCACCGGCGCCGCCCGCCGGTCGCTCGACTGGGAGGAGGCCGGGGGCACCGCCGCCGCCGCGATCGGGGAAGCGCGGCGGTTCGCCATCGATGCCCGCGGCCTTGCTCCGGGCGCGGCCGCTTCCCTCGCCGCCGGTGCCTGCCTGCGGGCTTGGCGCTTCAGCCGTTACCGGAGTGAGCCGGCCCCCGGGCCGCGCAGGCTCGATCTGCTGGTGGATGATCCGGAGGCGGTGGCGCCGCATTGGAGCCGCGCCGCCGCCGGGGTGCGTGGCTGCCTTCTCGCCCGGGACCTGGCGATGGAGCCGGCCAATACGCTGACCACGCGCGCCTTCGCCGCGCGGCTGGAGGCGCTGGCCGAGCATGGCATCGCCGTCGATGTGCTTGGCCGCAAGCGGCTGGCGCGGGAGGGTCTGGGCGGGCTGCTGGCGGTCGGCGGCGGCAGCGAAACACCACCCCGCCTTGCCGTGCTGCGCTGGCGCGGCAGCGTGGCGGCGGCGCCCGTCGTCTTTGTTGGCAAGGGCATCTGCTTCGACACGGGCGGCATCTCGATCAAGGGCGCGGCGGGGATGGAGGCGATGAAGGCCGACATGGCCGGCGCCGCGGCCTGTGCCGGGGCGATGCTGGCCCTCGCCTTGCGCCGCTCGCCGGCGCCGGCCATCGCCGTGCTGGCCCTCGCCGAGAATGCGGTCGGGGAGCGCTCCTACCGGCCCGGAGACGTGCTGCGCATGGGCTCCGGCCGCACCGTCGAGGTGGTGGACACCGATGCCGAGGGCCGGCTGGTGCTGGCCGATGCCCTGCATTATGCGCGGCAGTTCAGGCCGCAGGCGGTGCTCGACCTGGCGACGCTCACCGGCTCGATCGTCACCGCCCTCGGCAGCCACCGCGCCGGGCTGTTCGGCACCGATGCCGGGCTGCTGGCCCAGGCGGCGGCGGCGGGCGAGGCGGTGGGCGAGCCGCTCTGGCCCATGCCGATCGGCGAGCGGCACCGCGAGGACCTCAACAGCGCCATCGCCGACCTGAAGCAATGCACGACCGGACGGCTGCAGCCCGATGCCTGCCATGCCGCCGCCTTCCTGCGCGAATTCGCCGGGCCCGCGCCCTGGGCGCATCTCGACATCGCGGGCGTCGATGACCGGGCGGAGGCCGCGCCACTGGGCCCGCCTGGGCCGAGCGGCTTCGGCGCGCGGCTGCTCGACGCGCTCGTCTCCATGTATTTCGAGCATTGAGCGCGAATGGCCGAAATCGCCTTCTACCACCTCACCCGGCTGCCGCTGGAGATGGCGCTGCCCAAGCTGCTCGGCCGCGTGCTCGGCACCGGCGGGCGGGCGGTGGTGCTGTGCGGCAGCGAGGAACGCGTGGCGGCGCTGGATGATGCGCTCTGGAAATCCACCGATCCCGATTGGCTGCCCCATGGCACGGCCAGGAGCGGCCATGCGGCGATGCAGCCGATCTGGCTGACCGCCGAGGATGCTCCGGCGCCGAATGATGCGCGCTTCCTCGTGCTGGTCGATGGTGCCGACAGCGCGCGCCTTGCCGAGTATGACCGCGTGCTTGACCTCTTCGACGGCGCCGATGAGGCCGCGGTCGCCGCCGCCCGCCGCCGCTGGAGCGCGGCCAAGGCGGCGGGGCATGCGCTGTCCTACTGGCAGCAGGGCGCGCGGGGCTGGGAGAAGAAGGCCTAGCCGTCCAGCCGGATTCCCGTCAGCGCCACCAGCGCCTGCCAGCGCTCGACCTCGGCCCGCTGGAAGGCGGCGAATTCGGCAGCCGGCAATGGCGCCGGGGTGAAGCCCAGCGTCGCCAGCCGCGCCGCCATGCCCGGCTCCGCCAGGATCTTCGGCAGCGCTTCGGACAGGCGATGGATGACCGGCGCCGGTGTCCGCGCCGGGGCCCAGAGGCCGAACCAGGCATCGACGGCCATGTAGGGCGCGCCGGCCTCGGCGAAGCTCGGCACATCGGGGAATTCCGGCAGCCGCGCCGGGGCGCCGATGCCCAAGCCGCGCAGCCGCCCCTCCTTCACCAGCGTCATCACCTGCGGCCAGGTGGAGACGAAGAAGTCCACCACGCCGCCGACCGTATCCGTCGTGGCCTGGGCGCCGCCGCGATAGGGCACATGCGTCGCCTCCAGCCCCTCTCGCCGGACGAAGCTCTCGGCGATCACATGGCTCGCCGAGCCGACGCCGGAGGAAGCATAGGTCAGCCGCCCGCCGCCCTTGCCGCGCGCGGCGAGCTCCGCCAGCCTCCGCGCCGGTGAATTCGCGGGCACGACCAGCGCATGGTGCACCTCGGCCAGCCGCCCGATCGGGGCGAAATCCTCGATCGGGCGATAGGGCAGGTCCCGTACCATCGCCGCATTCGCCGCATGGGTCTGGTTGTTGCCGAGGCTCAGCGTATAGCCGTCCGGCGCCGCCGTGGCCGCGGCCTGGGTGCCGACCACGGCGGCGCCGCCCGGCCGGTTCTCGACGACGAAGCTGCTGCCGGGGATGGCATGGCCCAGCGCCTCGGCGAGCGCACGCGCCAGCACATCCGTGCTGCCGCCGGGCGGATAGGCGAGAAGGATGCGCACCGGCTTGTTCGGCCAGGGCGCATCCTGCGCCGCAGCGAGGCCCGGCAGCAGCCATGGCGCGGCAGTCAGCGCGCGACGTCGGATCATCATTCGTTTCCCCCAACCACGTCACAAATCCAGAAATATTCGGAAACGAAACATCACCGCTTCGTGTCCGTGTTAATCCATTCGATCAAGCTTCGGGATACACTTGGTTTCTACTTTGCCGTTATCATGACACAACCACCAGGCATCCTCCCCCCGGATGCAGGAGACCAGAGATGCCACGCAGACCTGCTGCGCGCTGCACCGGCCCGACGGGGAGATGAGGCGCATGGAACGGCGCACCGACCCATGGGGTGACTTCCTGCGGCGCATCCTCCTCTCGGCCGGCCTCGCCAGCGCCGCTGCCGTGTCCACGACCTCGACGGGCAATGACGCACCGCAGGCCGAGGTGTCCGAGGCCGAGGCGCAACCGCAACCGGATGCCCCGAAGACCGCGGCGAAAGCGTAACTCACCGCCGCGCCGCGAAGAATTCGCGCAGCACCACGCCGCATTCCGCCTCCCGTATGCCGCCGACCACCTCCGGCGCGTGATGGCAGGAGGCGGCGGCGAAGATCCGGGCGCCGTGCTCGACACCGCCACCCTTCGGGTCATAGGCGCCGAAGACCAGACGGCGGATGCGGAAGAAGCCGATCGCCTGGGCGCACATCGGGCAGGGCTCCAGCGTCACCGTCAGCGTGCAGTCGGTGAGGAACTTGTCGCGCCGCGCCGTGGCCGCCGCACGCAGCGCCAGCAGCTCGGCATGGGCCGAGGGGTCATGCCGCGCCTCCACCTCGTTGCCCGCCCGGGCCAACACGCGCCCGGCGGCATCCGTCACCACCGCGCCGACCGGCACCTCGCCCCGCGCGGCGGCGGCGCGGGCTTCCTCCAGCGCGATTTCAATGGGCGAGGGCATGGGCCGAGCTTGCCCCGGCACGGCGATAAGTTCTAGCAACGCGCCATGCGCACCCGTCCCATCATCGGCGTCACCCTGGATGCGGAGGAGCCCGGCGGCTACTCCAAGCTGCCCTGGTATGCGCTCCGGAAGAATTACTTCGCCGCCCTGGCCGAGGCCGGCGCCCTGCCCATGGCCCTGCCGCACCACCCGGAGCTGGCCGAGGCCTATCTCGACCAGATCGATGGGCTGCTGGTCACCGGTGGCGCCTTCGACGTGGATCCCTCGCTCTATGGCGGCGGCGACACCCACCCGACCGTCACGCTGAAGGCGGGCCGCACCGATTTCGAGCTGGCCGTGACGCGCGGCGCCCTGAAGCGTGACATGCCCGTGCTCGGCATCTGCGGCGGCGAGCAGCTGCTGGCCGTGGCGCTGGGCGGCACGCTGATCCAGCACATTCCGGACAGCATCCGGACCGAGATCGAGCACGAGCAGCCGAATCCGCGCCATGAGCCTGGCCATGAAGTCACCATCGCGGAGGGCACGCTGCTCGCCCGCATCATCGGCAAGCCGCGCATGGCGGTGAACAGCGCGCATCACCAGGCGGTCGCCACGCCGGGGCCCGGTGCGCTCGTCAACGCAACGGCGCCCGATGGCGTGGTGGAGGGCGTCGAGCATCCCGGCCATCGCTTCGCCCTCGGCGTGCAGTGGCACCCCGAATATGCCGTCGACCCGGCCGACCCGCTGATCTTCACCGCCTTCGTCCAGGCCTGCCGCGGATGAGCGAGGCCGAGGAGGACATGGAGGACGGCGAGCGCGGCGAGCGCATCGCCAAATGGCTGGCCCGCGCCGGCATCGCCAGCCGCCGCGATGCGGAGCGGATGATCGCCGAGGGCCGGGTGAAGCTGGATGGCAAGGTGATCGGCAAGCCGGCGACCTTCGTCCAGCCCGGCCAGGCGGTGATGGTGGACAACCGCCCCGTCGCCAATGCCCAGCGCACGCGGCTGTTCCGCTACCACAAGCCCGACGGGCTGGTGACGACGCATCGCGACGAGAAGGGCCGCAAGACGGTTTTCGATGCGATGCCGCCCGGCCTGCCACGGCTGATCTCGGTCGGCCGTCTCGACCTCACCTCCGAGGGGCTGCTGCTGCTGACCAATGACGGCGCCCTCGCCCGCCGGCTGGAACTGCCCTCCAATGGCTGGATCCGCCGCTACCGCGTGCGGGTGAACGGCATGGTGGACGAGGCGGTGCTGGCCTCGCTTGGCCGCGGCATCATCGTGGATGGCGTGCGCTACGCCCCGATCGAGGCCGGGCTCGACAGCCGCAAGGGCGCCAATGCCTGGCTCACCGTCGCCTTGCAGGAGGGCCGCAACCGCGAGATCCGGCGGGTGATGGAGTATCTCGGACTCACGGTGAATCGCCTGATCCGCGTCTCCTACGGTCCATTCCAACTCGGCGCCCTGCCGGCCGGGGCAGTGGAGGAGGTGAATCCGAAGGTGCTGCGCGAGCAGCTTGGCCTGCAGCAGGAAGCACCGCCGCGGCGCCGTGCCGCCCAGGGGCCTGCCGAGGGGTGAGGATCATCGCCGGCCGGCATCGCGGGCGGCGCCTCCTGGCCCCGCCGGGCGCCGGGACACGGCCGACCGCCGACCGCGTTCGCCAGGCGCTGTTCGACATGCTCTGGCACGCCCCCTGGGGCGGGCGGGAGCGGGTGGAGGGTGCCACGGTGCTCGATGCCTTCGCCGGGACCGGGGCGCTCGGGCTCGAGGCGCTGTCGCGCGGCGCGGCCCGGGCCTGTTTCCTCGAGACCGACCGCGCTGCCCTCGCCGCGCTGCGCGCCAATATCGCCGCCTGCCGCGAGGAGGCTCGCTGCAGCGTGCTCGGCGCGGATGCCACGCGGCCGCCGCGGGCACCGGAGCCCTGCGGCCTGGTCTTCCTCGACCCGCCCTATGCCGAGGGGCTGATGGAGGCTGCGCTCGGCGCCCTGGCCCAGGCCGGATGGTTCAGCGGGGAGGCGCTGATCTGCGCCGAATACGCGGCCGGCACCGCCGCCCCGCCGCCCGGTTTCACCCTGCTTGCCGAGCGCGCCCATGGTGCCGCGCATCTGCTGGTGCTGCGGCCCGCCGCAGCGGGATGACCGGGCCGGTCCGCCGCCTCCGCCGGTTGCTGGTGCTGCTGCCCTCGGCCGGAATTGGCGGCGCCGAGATGCACACGGCGACCCTTGTCCGTGCCCTGGCAGCGGCGGGCGTGGACATCACCGTCGCCGCCGAGGCCGGGCTGCGGGAGGGGCTCGCGCCGCTTTTCGCCCCTGTGGCGGTCGAGGCCGCAGCGGTTGGCTGGCGTGAGGCGGAGGGGCTTGCGGCGAATGCCGGGCGCCAATCCGCCGCCGCGACGGCGCTGCTGGCCCGGCTGCGGCCCGATGCGGTGCTGCTGCCGCTGCCCTGGCCGAGCCATGGACTCGGCCTGCAGGCGGCACTGGCCGCCGCCCGGACGCCGGGCCTCGCCATCGTCCATCTCGCCCCGATCGAGCCGGAGGTCCTGCCGTCGGCGCTGGTGCAGCCCGCGCTGGCCGCGCCTCTGACCTGGGTGGCGGTTTCCGCCCCCGTGGCGCGCCGGGTGGAAGCCGTTTTCGGCCTCGCCCGCGGCCGCGTCACGGTCGTGCCCAATGGCGTCGCCGTCCCACCGGAGGACCCGGCCCGCCGGCTGGCGGAACGTCGGGCCCGCAGGACCGCGCTCGGGCTCGGGCCGGATGCGCCGCTGGTGCTTTTCGCGGGCCGGCTCGAGGACAAGAAGGGGGCGGAACTGCTGCCGGCCCTGGCCGATCACCTGCGCACGGTGCTGGGAGCCACGCTGGTGGCGCTGGGCGAGGGCCCGCTGATGCCACGCCTCGCCGGGCATCCGGCCGCGCGGTCCGAGGGGCCATTGCGGCTACGCGGCGCCGTGCCGGATGTGGCGGACTGGCTGCTGGCGGCGGATGCGCTGGTGCTGCCCTCCCGGCTGGAGGGTTTTCCCCTGGTCTTCCTGGAGGCAGCGGCCCGCCGTTGCCCGGTAGTGGCGACCGAAGCGGCTCTGGAATGTCTTGGAAGTTTAGCGAAGTGCTTTGCCTGGATGAGCAAATCGCAATCCATACTTGACTTGACGCTTCACATTTCTGTGATATTCAAGGACATAGAAGCCGCTGGCTCTCGGGTCGAAGCGGCCCACGCTTATGCCGAACAGTACGGCGTCGATTGGATGCTGGATAGGTATTTCGTGCAATTGCGGGGCGGCCTGATCGGTGATGTGCCTGTCCGAGACAGCTGAATTCAACGCTCGGGAAGCAAGACCCGGATGCAGCTGATGCCCGACATGTGGACAGCGACGACACCATCGGCGCCCTGGACCGCCAGCGCCATCGAGATCGCCGTGGTCATCCCCGCCTACCGCCAGCCCGGCCTGCTGCCGGAAGCGATCCTCTCCGTGCTCGGCCAGCAATCGGTCCCGCCTGTCGCGGTCATCGTCGTCGATGACGGCTGCCCCTTCCCGGAGACGGCGCAGGTAGCGCTGGATCTCGCGGCCCTTCATCCCGGCCAGGTCTTCCTGCTGCGGCGGCCGAATGGCGGCCTCTCGGCGGCGCGCAACACCGGCATCGACTTTGCGCTCCGCGCCTTCCCCGCCTGTCGCGCGCTGCATTTCCTCGATGCCGACAACCGCCTGCATCCGCACTACCTGGCCCGGGCCCTGGCGGCCTTGGACGCAGCGCCGGACGGGATAGGCTGGGTCTACCCGGATATCGACGAGTTCGGTGGGCGGGAGCACTGGACCACGGGCGGCGCCTTTTCCCTGCTGCAATTGCTGACCTGCAACTACTGCGAGGCCGGCAGCGTGGTGCGCCGGAAGATGGTCGAGACCGGCCTGCGCTTCGACGAGACCATGCGCGACGGCTTCGAGGACTGGGATTTCTGGCTCTCCGCCGCCGGCCGTGGCTGGCGTGGCCAGCACCTGCCACAGGCCGGGTTCCGCTACCGCCGCCGGCCGGAGAGCATGCTCTCCGCCTCCGAACGCTTGCGGCCGCTGCTGCTCGGCCTGCTGCACCGGAAGCATGCGGCGCTGCTGGCGCCGCGGCACCTGCTGGCCGAAGCGGCGCGGGAAGCCCCCCGCTTCGCCCTGCATATGCCGGATGAGGGCACCATCCGCCTGGTGGCCGACCCTGCCGCGCCCGAAGGGCAATGCCTCTCCCCCAACCTGGCGCGCGAGCGCCTGGCGGCCGCGATGGAGCAGCCGAGCGCCGTCCACCACCCGGACATCCTCTGCTTCACCGAAAGCGCGGTGCTCGACCTGCTGACCAAGAGCGGCGTGTTGCACATGGTCTTCTGGTGGGGCGAGCGCCTGCTGCGGGAGGCGCAGTTCGTCGCCCTCGAGATCGTCCCGACCACGGAGCCGATGCTGGCGCTCGAACGACCCGGCCCGGCCGATGGGCATGTCACGGCCGCGCCGTTGATCCTCGCCCGCAGCCAGGTGTTGTGGGAAGCAGCCGGCGACCCCTCGCCGGCCTGGATCGAAAGCCTGCAGGCGCCGAAGCCGCAGCCGATCACCGCGCTTCTGCGCCTCCGCCTGCCGGTGCCGAGCAGTGCCGCCAGCCCCATCCCGCTTCGCCTGCTGCTGCTCGAGGCCGCAGCCCTCGGCCGCCTTCGCCGCCAGCGCAGTGGCCTGCCGGCCAATTGGAAGCGGGAATACCGCCCGCCGCGCAGCCGCATGGTGGCCGATGCCGAGGCAGCCATCGGCCTCGGCCCGCTGCTGCCGCGGCTGCGCCAGCCGGGACGGCGCGATATCGGCTTCCTGCTGCCGCTCTTTTCCTTCGCCGGGCTGGAGAAGGTCATCCTGAACCAGGCCGCGGTGCTGCGCCGGCGGGGCTGGCGGACCCATCTCATCATTCTCGGCAGCGGGCGCATCGACCGTGGTGCCGATTTTCCCGCAGCCTTCGATTCCGTCATGCTGATGGAGGGCCTGGGCGAGGCGGCCGTCGCCTGGGAGAGCGGCTATTTCGGCGCGGGCATCTCGCATTTCGGTGGCTCCCAGTCGGCGCGCGACGTGCTCGGGGTGCTCGCCACGCTCGATGTGCTGATCAATGTTCATTCGCTCGCCGGGCAGGCGCTGATGGCACCGCTGCGCCGCCTTGGCATACGCACCTTCGGCGGGCTGCATCTCATCGAGCACGGGCCGCATGGTGAGCCGCGCGGCACACCGCACGTCCAGGCCTCCTACGAGCATGCCTATGACGGCATCATGGTGATCTCGCGCCAGCTGCGGGACTGGTGCATCGCCGCCGGCATCCCGGCGCGGAAGCTGCACCTGGTGGCGAACGCCCCGGGCTATGCCACGCGCCCGGCCCGCATCGCCGTGGCGCTGGGCGCCCGGCAGCGGCATCGCCGGCGGCCGCTGCAGGTGCTCTTCCTCGGCCGGATGGACTGGCAGAAGGGTCTCGATCGCCTTGCCGCCATCATCGACCGCAGCAAGGAGCTCGGTCTGCGCTGGCGGGTGGTCGGCCGCGCGGTGCTGGCGGATGCCAACCAGCCGGAGCTCGGCGTTCCGGTCGAGCCGCCGGTCTTCGAGCCGCAGGCGCTCGATGAGCTCTATGCCTGGGCGGATGTCCTCGTCCTGCCGTCGCGCTTCGAGGGTGTGCCGCTGGTGGTGCTGGAGGCGCAGCGCATGGGCTGCACCGTCATCGCGACCGGTGTCGGCGCGGTTGCCGAGGTGATCCGGCATGAGGAGGATGGCTTCCTCATCCCGCATCACCAGCCGGAAGAGGCAATCATCGCCGGCTTCCTCGCGACCCTGGCGCGGCTCGCCGAGGACCGGACGCAGCTTGCCGCCATCGGCGCTGCCGCCGCCGCACGCCTCGCCGCCTGTGGATGGCCGGAGCGGATGCAGGAATTCATGGATCACCTGGACAAGCTGGTGCCGCCGGACCGGCCGTCGCCAGCCGCAAGCCCTGGGATGCCCGGATGACCCTGTCGATCGCCGCGACCGACCTTGCCGCCCTGTTCGATGGCATCCCCGCCCTGCTGGCGATGGAGGGGGTGAATCCCGCCCCGCTCGCGCTGCCCGGCCTCTCGGTCTGGCAGGTCACGCGGCAGGCGGGTGGGCTGCGGCTGCACCGCCCGGGTAGCGGGGCGGAAGGGCCGGGTGTGCCGGTGCCGGTGCCGCCGGCCTCGGCCCTGGCGGTGGTGACGCCTGATGCCACCCTCGCCGTGCCGCTGCTCGCCTGGTGGTCCTGTGCCGGACCCGAAACGCCGCCTGTGATCGAGGCCGCCGATGCCGAGGCGGCGCTGCCGCAACTCGCCCGGCTGGCGCTCGCCGCGCTGTCGCGACAGGCGGCCGCAACGGCGGTGCTGCACCGCGCCCTCGCCGCCGCCCGGCAGGAAGCCGAGGAAAGCCGCGAGGCCATGGTCTCGCTGATCCAGCACAGCAGCCGCAGCGGCCCTCCGGCAGGCCTCAGCCAGGCCCTGGCGCTCCAGCCCTCGGCGGCCGGCCATGCGGTGACGACGCAGGATGGGCGCCTCGCCGCCGGGCAGGCGCTCGGCCTCAAGCTCGAGGGGCTGGCCTGCCTTGCCGTGCATGTGCGCGAGGCCCAGGTGGCCCCGGCCGGACTGCTCCGGCTGCGGCTCTATGGCGCCGAGAGCGGCCGCGTCTTCGGCGCCTGGCTGGTGCCGGGCGAGGCGCTGGTACCAGGTTGGCTGGTGCTCGACCTGCCGGCCCCGCTTGGCCCGGTGCGGGAGACGGCCTGCCTCGACCTCACCGCCGAGCTGGAGCTGGGGGATGTGCTGGCACTCTCCCTGGACGACCGGCAGACGGCGCCGGAGCGCGCGCTGGCGGTGCGCGGCGGCCCGGCGCAGGAACGTGCCCTTGCCCTCCGGCTCTGGACCGCGCCCTTCGGCCGCCGCTTCGTCGTCCCGGCCTATTGGGATGCGGAGGCGATCGGCCAGGCGCTCGCCGCGCCCGGCGTGCCGATGCGGCTGCCCGCCCAGGTCTGGGAAGGCGCGCGCTTCCCGGTTGGCCAGGTGGATTGGATGGCCCTGGGCACCGAGGCGCCGCGGCTGGTGGCAAGCTTCGGCCCCGGCAAGCAACTGGTCATCGTGCTGCCTGCCGTGCCGGTGAACGGGCTCGACCTGCTGCAGGCGGAGGTTGCCGTCGCGCGCGGCGATGCCGGCCAGCTCGAGGCCGCGCTCTGGCTGCAACCGGATGGCATGCCGCTGGCGCTCGAAAGCGATCTCGTCCTCGATGGGCCGGAAGCGCGCTGGAGCGGCTGGCGCAGCGCCGGGGCAGAGGGGGGGCCGCTGCTGCTGCCCCTCGCCCTGCCGTTGAACGCGCCACGCAGCATGACGGTGGTGCTGGTGCTGCGCCATGCCGGACAGGTGCCGGGCCAGCCCCTGCGCGTTGAATGGTCCGACCTGCTCGGCTTCCGTGACCTGTGCCCGCCTCCCGTTCCGGCGCCGCGCCAGCCGCTGCCCGCCCCGAAGCCGTCCGCGCCGATCCGCCCCGCCCCGCCTCCGCGGGCGGCGGGTCCGGTGCCCGTCGCACCGCCGAAGCGCCCGGTCGCCGCCACCGCCAGCCAACCCGCCCCTTCCGGCCCAAGTGCGGCCATCGTCCGGCTGCAGGAGTATTTCGTCACCCCGGATGGCGGATATCGCCATCTCGATATCTGGCTGGAGGGTGTGCTGGCCGGGCCGCGAAGCTGGCCGGTGCTCCGCTTCAAGCTGGCGCTTCGCGGCGAGGGGCCGGTGCTCGAATTCCGTGCCCGCGAGGGCTGGCCCACCATGTTCTCCACCTGGCCCAGCGCCGAGGCCGATAGCTGGGGGCCCTTCCTGCTGGTGCGCGAGGGTGACCTCGCCGGCGAGGCTTTCGACCGCCTGCCGCAGGAGCGGGACCGGCACATGCTGGCCGCGATGGTCCGGCTGCTGCCCGACGCCGTCGCCCGCGCGGTACGGGAAGCGCCCCAGGCGGCGGCAGAGGAGGCGCTGTGGTTGCGCCTCGCCCGCCGACTGGCCGACGCGATGAAGGTGCCGGCAGGCTGAAGGATTGTTGAGGACCACGTCGGTGCCGGCTTGACGCCAACGGTTGGGCCTTGGAAATCTCCGCCTCATGCAGAACGCCCTCGCGCCCGATGTCCTGGTGATCGGCGGTGGTCCCGCCGGTTCGACCGCCGCCGCGCTGCTGGCCCAATCCGGCCGGCAGGTGACCCTGGTCGAGAAGGAAAGCCACCCGCGCTTCCATATCGGCGAGAGCCTGCTGCCAAGGAATCTCGACATCCTGGAACGCCTCGGCGTGCTGGAGGCGGTGCGCGGCATCGGCGTCCACAAGCCGGGGGCGGAATTCGTGTCCGACCGCACCGGGCGCAGCTGCGCCTTCCCCTTCGCCAAGGCACTCGACCGCCAGCGTACCCATGCGTGGCAGGTACGGCGCTCCGAATTCGACCGCCTGCTCTTCGCCAACGCGGCCCGTCTGGGCGCCACGACGATGGAGCGCACCCGCGTCACCGACATCCAGTTCGCGCCGCCCGGCGAGCGGGCCACCGTCACGGCGCAGGGGCCGGACGGACAGGCGATCAGCATCCGCCCGCGCTACGTGCTGGACGCCTCGGGGCGGGACACCTTCCTCGCCGGCCGCCTCAAGGTGAAGAGCAGCAACAAGTACAACAACACCGCCGCCAGCTACGCCCATTTCCGCAATGTCGAGCGGCGTGAGGGCGAGCTGGAGGGCTATATCAGCATCCACCTGGCCGAAGACGGCTGGTTCTGGCTGATCCCGCTGCCGGGCGACGTGATGAGCGTCGGCTTCGTCGGCAACCAGGCGGCGTGGAAGGGGCGGCAGGGCAGCGCAAGCGACCTTCTGCTCCAGCGCATCGCCTCGAGCCCGACCGTCGCAGCGCGGATGCGGGGCGCCGAGATCGCCTCCGAGGTCTATGCCACCGGCAACTACAGCTACCGGGCACGGCAAGGGAATGGCGAGGGTTACCTGATGATCGGCGATGCCTATGGCTTCGTCGACCCGATGTTCTCGACCGGCGTGCTGATGGCGATGACGGCCGGCGAGCTGGGTGCCGAGACCGCGCATTGCTGGCTCGATGATCCGGCGCGGGGCCAGCGCATGGCCGAGCGCACGAACCAGGAGCTGGCCCGCGCCATGGACCGCATCTCCTGGCTGATCTACCGGATCAACGACCCGGTTATGCGCTCGCTCTTCATGGCGCCGAAGAACACGCTCTGGATGCGGGACGGCATCATCAACATGCTGGCCGGCAACCTCCGTGGCTCCTGGCGCGCGGCGGTGCCGATCCTGAGCTTCAAGGTGGTGTACCACACGCTGTCCGCACTGCACCGCGTCGGGCTCGGCCCCGCCATGCCGGAGAAGGGCCCGCCGCCCGCCCTTGCCGCAGCGGAGTAGCTACTCCGTCGTCGCCAGCCAGGCTTGGCCCGCCGCCTCGGCGCCCGAGGGCAGGGGCGCCTCCGGCGACGCCATCCAGGCGAGGGCATCCCCGGCCGCCACCGCCCGCTCCTTGTCCCGCAGCAGCAGGTGGTGGCCTTTCGGGTAGAAGCCGAGGCGGACCGGCGCCGCCGGGTCGAAGGTTCGCAGCAACCGGCGGACCGGCCCCTCGGGCACGATCCGGTCCTCTCCGCCATAGAGCACCAGCGTCGGTGCCCGCAGCCGCGGCGCCGCCTCCAGCGCCCGGTCCATCAGCTCGACCAGTCCATAGACGAGATCGACGCGGAAGGTCCGCGCGGTCAACGGGTCGGAGGACCAGCGGCGCATGGCCTCGGGATTGTCGGTGGGCGAGAAGCCGGGCGCCGAGCCGCTGAAGCCGACAGCCGGGATGGCATGGGCCGCGATTTCCAGGGTCTGGCGGGCGAAGGCGCCCATCGCCGCCCGCCCTCGCACCCCCGGCGCCAGCAGGATGAGCCCGGCTACCGGCGGCGGGTCGGCCGAGGTCGCCGCGACCAGCGCCACTGCAGCCCCCATGCTTTCGCCGGCGAGGAAGACCGGCACGCCCGGATAGCGCGCGGCCAGCAGGCGCGCGACAGCCGTGACGTCGGCGACCAGCGTTGCCGTTCCTGGCCAGTAGCCCCGATGCGGCGCGGCGCCAAAGCCGCGCTGGTCATAGGCGAAGACGGCCACGCCCTGGCTGGTGAAAAGGGGGGCGGGGATGTCGAAGAAATTGAAGGAGTAGTCACCGAAGCCGTGCAGGCCGAGCAGGACGGCGCGGGGCGGACCCTCCGGCAGCCAGGAGGTATAGGGCAGCCGCGCCCCATCCGCGGTGACGAAGGCCTTGGTGCCGATGGCCGGTGGCCGGTCGGGCAGGCCGGCCGGGATCACCACGGGCGTGCAGCCTGTGGCCCCGAGCAGGGCCAGCAGGCAGAGCCGCCGCGAGGCCGCCATGGCTGGCAATCACTCCGTGCGCCGCTGCATCCAATGGCCGGCCCGCTCCAGCGCCTGGCCCGTGGAATTCGCCGCACGGCCGAGCGCCTGGCCGGTCTGCGTGCCCGTGCGGTCGATCGCCTCGCCGGCCCGGGTCGCTGGCTGGCGGCTCTGGCAGGCAGCGGCGGCCAGCAGGCAGAGCGTGGCCAGGGCCAGGCGGCGGAGAGGGGCGGACATGGGCTCATCATCTCCCACAGGACGATGCCGATGGGATATGGCCTGCCCCGGCTGGTGGCAAGGCCGCTGGCGCTCCGCTAGCTTCAGGCCGGACAACAGGGAGAACGTCACCCATGATGCTCCGTCGTTTGGTCTTCGCCGGCGCCGTCCTGGCGCTTGTCGGCTGTGCCCGCACCGTGCCGATCGAGCAGGGCGGCGGCGAGTTCGTCGGCCAGGGATCGCTGGCGCAACGCGCCGCGGAGATCCGCCGGGCCGGGGCCGGCCTCGGCTGGATCATGCAGGATCAGGGGCCGGGACTGATGCGTGGCACCCTGAATCTCAGGACCCATCAGGCCGTGGTCGACATCCCCTACGACACGCGGCGCTTCAGCATCCGCTACGCCTCGAGCAGCAACCTCGAATACAATGGCGGGACCATCCACCGGAACTACAACAGCTGGATACGCAACCTGCAGAACGCCATCCTGGTGCAGTCGGGCGCCAATCCCGGCCGCTCCTGACGCTTGGAGCATACCCAGGTCGGATGGGACCATCCGATCGGGGTAGTTTGCTCGCCTGAACAACGCGCTTTAGCCGAGGCCGCCGGAGATGGCGATCGCCTGGCCGGTGATGTAGCCGGCCCGGTCGGAGGCGAGGAAGCCGACGAGGTCGGCTACTTCCTCCGGCCGCCCGGCACGTTTCGCCGGGACGAGCTGGGCGATGCGCTCGCGCGGCATCGCCGCCGCCACGGCGGGGCTTTCGATGATGCCGGGTGCCACGGCATTCGCGGTCACGCCGCGCGAGGCATATTCCAGCGACAGCGTCTTCACCGCCCCGATCAGCCCGGCCTTGGCGGCCGCGTAATTCGCCTGGCCGCGATTGCCCATGAGGCCGCTGATGGAGGAGATGGCGATGATGCGGCCCCAGCGCGTGCCGATCATCGGCAGGATCAGGGGGCGCAGCGCCGCGTAGAAGCCGTTCAGCGAGACATCGACGACGCTGCGCCACTGCATCTCGCTCATCCCGGCGAGCGGGGCGTCGTCATGCGTGCCGGCATTGTGGACGAGGATCTGCACCGGCGCCGGCTCCAGCAGCGCCTCCAGCACGGCCGCGGTGGCCGGCATGTCGGTGAGGTCGGCGGCGAAGGCGCTGGCGCGGCCGCCAGCCGCCCGCAACTCCCTGGCCAGCGCCTCGGCGCGGTCGAGCCCGGCATGCGCGTGGATCAGCACCTCATGCCCCTCGGCGGCCAACCGGCGGGAGATGGCGGCGCCGATCGGGCTGGCGCCGCCGGTGACCAGGGCGCGGCGCCCGGGGGAAGCTTCGGTCATGGGATGATCACCGCTGCCTGGCCGCTCAACAGGCTCCGCCCCTCGCCTGCAATCTCGAAGCGGTAGATGAAACCGCCTGCCTCGGCGACCAGCGCCACCGCCTCGATCCGCAATGGCCCGGCGATGGTGTCGAGCCGTGCCGTGCCCATCCGCACGTCGCGCAGGCTGCTGACGAAGCCGGCCCGCTGCGGCACGCCGCCGGCGCTGAGCGCGCCGTGCAGGGCCATGGCCTGCAGGGCGAATTCGAGGCCGCAGACCGCCGGCAGCATCCCGCCGCGCCGGAGCGGGTTGCTACCCAGGGCATGGCTGTCCGCCTCGCAGAGGATGCGCTCGGCATCCCAGGACAGGGCGCGGTCCAGCAGGCACATGGCGCCCTGGTGCGGCACCAGCGCCGCGATGGCCTCGCGGTTCAGCACGGAGCGAGATCGAGGGCGAGATGCATGTCGGCGGAGAGCGCCAGGCCGATCCGCGCCGGCCGCCGCGCCGCCAGCGCCCGCAGCAGGGGCAGGGCGCGGGCGGCCGGGTTGCCCTCCGCCAGCGCGTCCAGCGCATCGGCGGGTGCCGGCGCCGGCGCCGGCTCGGCGACGTGACGCAGCGAGAGCCGGGCCAGCGCACCCTCGGTCGGCGCCGGCCGCAGCACGAGCGCGGTGCCGAAGCCGGGCCCGGTCGGCCGAACCGCCGCGAGCGGCGCCGGCAGCGGCAGGTCGTAGGCGCAGAGCAGTACCGCCGCCCCGCGTGCTGCGACCGCGATGCCGGCGGTCAGCAGCCCGGCGGCGAAGCTGCCGTCATGCCCGCCGAGGCTCACCGAAGGGGCGACCGAACCGACGGCGATGTGCCAGTAGCCCGCCGCCGAATTATGGACCGAATTATGAAACTGCGTCGGCGAGAGGGCGATGCTTCCCGGCGCGTGCAGCGCCTCCAGGATGCCACCCACCACCGCGCCGTCGCCATTGCTGCTGGCGAAGACCGTCTCGAGTGCCGCGCGGTCCGCGATGCCCGCCGTAGCCTCCGCCGCGACGGCCAGCGCCAGGCGCACCGCCGGGCTGGTCCGGCGCCGTTCGGTGGGCGGGAGCAGGGGAGGAGGGGGCGGCACGACGTCGCCCGGGCTCCAGGGTGCCGTGCCGGCCAGGGCCGCCTCGCTCGCCGCCCAACCCGGCAGGCCGGAACCAAGGACCGCGACCCCGCAGATCCAGCAATTCACGCCGCCCGGCCGATCACCAGGCAGCAATTACTGCCACCGAAGCCGAAGGAATTGCTCGCCACGCGCCGCAGCAGCCGCACCGCATTGGCGGTGGCGACGGCGCTGCGGAATTCCGGGTCGGGCATGCTGACGCCAAGGCAGCCGGGTACCAGCCCATCCTCGAGGCAGAGCATGGCGATGACCGCCTCCACCGCGCCGGAAGCGCCGAGCGCATGCCCCGTCCAGCCCTTGGTCGAGCTGCAGGGGGTGCCGTCGCCGAAGAGGTGGTGCACGGCCCGGTCCTCCATGGCGTCATTGGCGCGGGTGCCGGTTCCATGGAGGTTGACATAGTCCACCTCGCCCGGCGTCAACCCCGCCGCCGCCAATGCCGCCCGCATGGCGCTGACGGCGCCGAGCCCCTCCGGGTGCGGGGAGGACATGTGGTGCCCGTCGCTGCTCGCGCCCGCGCCGAGGAGCAATGGCGCGCCGGGCGGGCCGTCCTCCGGCCGCATCAACAGGACGAGGCCGGCCGCCTCGCCGATGGAGATGCCGTCCCGGTCGGCGGCGCAGGGCCGGGTGGGGCCGCCACGGCTGAGCAGCTCGAGGGCGGTGAAGCCGTGCAGGGTCAGCCGGCAGAGGCTGTCGACGCCGCCCGCCACCACCGCGTCGGCGACGCCGGAGGCAATCAGCGCGGCGGCCTCGAGCATGGAGCGTGCGCCGGAGGTGCAGGCGGTGGAGATGGCGAAGGCCGGGCCGCGCAGGCCGAGCCGGGCGCGCACATAGGCGGGCAGACTCTGCAGATCATGGGAGCCGGCATAGTTGAAGCTCGCCGGCAATGCGCCTGCGGCATCGCGCTGGCGATAGGCCTGCTCGGTCTCCTCGATGCCGGCGGTGCTGGTGCCGAGCACCACCGCCACCCGGTCCGGCCCATGCCGCGCCGCGGCCACCGAGACCGCCTCGGCGAAGCCGTCGCTCCGCAGGGCCATCTCGGCCAGGCGGTTGTTGCGGCAGGCGAAGCCGGCGAGCTCGGGCGGCAGCTCGACCGCCTCCACCTCCGGCACTTGGCCGACCCAGATATCCTCCGGCCCGCCCGGGAAGGCGCTCGGCCGGAGCCCGCCCTCCCGCGCATGCAGGGCCCGGCGCAGCGGCGCGATGCCGGCGCCGAGGGCAGTGACGGTGGTGGCAGCCGCGAGGCTCAGCGGCCAGAGGCGCGTGTCAGGCATGGGCCGGGATCTTCGGCGCCAGGGCGCAGGCCAGGAGGAAGGCGCTCGCCACCCCGATCGAGACCGTCAGGCCAATCCCATGCAGCACCGGTGTTCCACAAAAGGCCAGCAGGCCGAAGGTGAGCAGGGTCGAGGTGGCGCAGTTCAAGATGGCTCCCATCGTATCGTCGGTCGCGTCACCGGCAAGGAAAAGAGAATAGTCAATCGCCAGCCCCGCGAGCAACAAGAGCGAGGCGAGGTGGAACAGGGTCAGCGCCTCCCCGAGCAGGGTGAGCACGGCCAGGGTGACGAGGAGCGCCCCGCCGATCGGCCCGGCCACCCGGAGCGCCCGCCAGGGCGAGCCGAGGCCAAGGCCCAGGAGCCCCAGCACCAGCACGCCCCCGGCGAGCGCCCAGAGCAGGGTGGCCCGTCCATAGGCATCGAGCAGCCCCTCCGTCTCCGCCTTCACGTCGATGAAAAGGATCTTCGGGTCGTCCAGCCGCCGCGCCAGATCGGCGAGCGCGGCCGGATCCGCAACCCCCTGGGCCAGGGCCACGCCCTGCACCGCCTCGCCCCGGCGGGAGAGCAACGGCGAGAGACGGGCCGCGAGGGTCGGCGCCCCGGCCGCGAGGGCGGTGGCGGTGAGGGGCGGCAGCCCATGGCTCTCAGCGATGGCGGCGAGGAAGGGGGCAAAGGCGGAGGGGCGGAAGGGCAGCCCTGCCATCGCCTCCGCCAGCGCGGCCTGGGCCGTCTCCGGTGCGGGCAGGGCGGCCTGGCGGGCGCGCTGAGTGGCCTCGGCGGGCAGGTAGCGGCTGGGCAGGTCGATCCCCTGAAGGGCGTGGCCGAGCAGCGGCGCGGCCGCCTCCGCCAGTCGCTCCGACGCTGCCAGCACCTCGGCTTCCGTGCCTGGCCCGAGGGCGAAGAGCACCCGCACATCCGGCGCGCCGAGCTGGCGGCGCAGCTCCCCGTCCAGGGCCTGGGCCGCGCGCGGCACCGGGCTGAGCGCCGCGAGGTCGCGCTGCCAGGCCGGCCCGCCGAGCGCCAGCAGCAGCACCGCCGCCCCGAGCATCACCCCGCCGGCCAGCCCTCGCCGGCCCCGCAGCGCGCCGAGCGCCGCCCGGATCGGCCGGGGCAAGGGCCGTGCCGCGATCCGTGCACCCGGCAGCAGCCAGGGCAGCACCCAGCGCGTGGTTGCCGCCGCCGCCAGCAGCCCCGTTCCGGCGAAGACGCCGAGCTGAACGAGGCCGGGAAAGCCCGAACCCAGCATGGCGGCCAGCCCCAGCGCGGCCGAGGCGGCCGCAAGGCGCAGCGTCGGCCAGATCCGACGCGCTGCATCCCTCAATGCCTCCTCCGGCCGCCGAAGGCTCGCCAGCAGAAGCGGGTAGTCCACGGTGACGCCGAGCATGGTCATCCCGAAGCCGAGCGCGATCCCCTGCACCGCCCCGTTGGAGACCAGCGCCGTCATGGCGAAGCCGGCGATGGTCCCTGCCGCCAGCGGCACGGCGACCAGGCCGAGCAGGAGCAGGGACCGGTAGCGCCAGAGCAGGAAGGCGGCCAGCAGCCCGGCCGAGGCCAGGGTGATGAGGCGGATATCGGCGCGGATCGCCGCTGCGGCTTCCGAGGCGAAGACGCCGGGGCCGCTCAGCAGCAGCCGGGCGGGGCCGGGCTTCGCCGCCGCGAAGGCGGCGCGGAAGGTGGCGACGGCCTCCCCCTGCGCCTCGGCATCCAACCCGGCGCCACTCCGCGCGCGGGCGATCAGCAGCGCACGCGGTGGGCCTTCGGTGGCGAACCAGGCGCCGTCGCGCGTCTCCAACCGGCTCTCCGCCACGAAGGCGCGGGCGAGGCCGAGGAAGGCACCGGTCGGGTCGGCGAAGCCAACGCGGGCCAGCAGCGGCGAGGCCGCCGTCCGAAGCCCCTCCAGCAGCGCCTCCAGCTTCGGCCGGAGAGCCGCGGCGGTGAAGGCCCCGGGCCGCGTTTCGGGCGAGAGCAGGTAGCGGTAGCGGAAGAGCAGTGCCTGCTCCGCCTCACCGAGCGTCGTGGTGCCGTCGCCGACGAAGTCGAACCGGCCGGAGGCACGCAGCCCCGCCGCTGTTTCCCGTGAAACCCTCGCCAGCTCCGCCGGCTCCGCCCCTTCGATACCGGCGAGCAGCAGGGTGGTGGCGGCGCCGCTCTGCAATTCCCGGAACAGGAAGGCGCTGGCCGGGCTGCGGCCGGGGGGCAGGAATTCCGCGAGATCGGCCCGGATGCCAACCTGCGTCCCCAGCACCCCACCCAGAACCGCCAGCAGCAGCAGCGCCGCGGCCAGCCGCCTCACGGGGTGATCTGCATGCGGGTCACACCGCCGCCACCCTCGGTGTCGATGCTTCGCACCTGGGCGCCGCGGCCGCTGACCAGGATGCGCTGCACCGCGGCCCGCAGCCGGACCGAGAGCGGGGTGAGGACCATGCGCCAGGGACCAGCCGAGTCCTCGGGGGTGAAGCCGATCTCATAGTGGCGCTGCAGCGAGGCCAGGTTGCCGGCCAGCGTGCCGCGCACCGCCTCGACCAGCGCCCGCATCTCGGGCTGGTCCTCAAGGCTGAACTCGCGGCGGATGCCCCGGTCCGGCCGCTCATAGAGCAGCCGTCCGCCCTCGACGCGCAGAACCTCCTCGATGGGGGAGGTGGTGTGCTTCTCCAACCGGTCCGGCGCCTGCCAGCGGAGCATGCCCTCGCTCGGCAGCGGCAGGTCGAGCTCGGGGATGGCCTTCTCCTCGGTGAAGCGGGCCTCCGAGCGCGGCTGGGCGGCGAAGCCCTGCATCAGCCGGACCAGCGCCGGGTCCTCCGCCCGGGCCGGAGCAGCGAGGGCAAGCAGGGACAGCAGGAGGAAGCCCCGCCTCATCGCCCACGCTCCTGCCAGAAATCGTAAAAATTGAACCAGTTGTAGGGATACTGCCGGCACAACGCCTCCAGCCGCGTCGCATAGCGGCGGACGCGCTCGGCCACCAGCGCCTCCCGCCCCGCGCGGCCAGGCGGCGGGGCATCGGCGAAGGGCTCGAAGCGCACCTCGTAATGCCGTGGCCCGCGCCAGAGGCCAAAGGCGAGCATCACCGGTGCGCCGAGCACCGCCGCCAGCACATGCGGCCCGGTCGGCAGCGGCGCCTCCTGCCCCAGGAAGGGGACGAGCTGCATCCGCTCGCCGCGCGGCGCCCGGTCGGCCAGCAGGCCGACCATGCCGCCACGTTCCAACACTTCCCGCGCCCGCAGCATGGCATCCGTGGTGCCAAGGGGAATGACGGTCTCCTGCCGCCTCGCCCCGCCCAGCGCATCGAACACCGCCTTGAGCCGGGCGGCATTGGCCTCATGCATCAGCACCGCGACCTCGACCGGGCTGCCGGCATCGGCCACCGCCCGCAGCGCCTCGAAGCTGCCCATATGGGCGCCGAGCAGCAGGCAGCCACGGCCCTCGGCGATGCGGGCCTTCAACGCCTCCAGCCCATGCACCTCGATCCGGTAGCGCCCGGTCTGGCCCGTCACCAGGAAGGCGCGGTCGAGAATGGTGGAGGCGAAGGCGAAATAGAGGCGGAAGAGATCGCCGAAGCCGGCCTCGCGCCCCAGGGACCGGCCGAGGGAGCGCCGCGCCACCCGCCGCTGCCGCGGCGAGAACAGCAGGAAATAGAGCGCGATCGGGTAGAGCAGCACATGGCCCGGCCACCAGCCGACATGATGAACCAGCCAGACCATGAAGCGGGCCAGCCGGACGCTGCCGCGCTCCGGCACATTCACCCAGTCTAAGGCGCCGGTTCGCATGCCAGCTCGCCGGAGAGAACGGTCTTGCCGCCGCAGGTGCAGACGAAGCCGGTCCGCCCGCCCGCGCGCGGCGTCAGGGCGATCTCCACCGCATCCCCGGGCAGCACGGGAGCGGTGAATTTCGCCCGCACCAGATGCGCCTGGCCAAGCCCTGCCGCCTGCAGCACCGCATCGAGCAGCACCACACCGGGCAGGATCGGCCGGCCGGGAAAATGGCCCGCCAGCGCCGGATGGCCGGGCGGGACCTCGAACCGGATCGTGGCGGGGGTCAAGGCCCGGCCGCCGCCATCCGCAGCTCGGCCAGCGCCGCCTGTGTCAGCTTGCCGAGCCCGTTGCGGGGCAGGGCGGGCACCAGCACCAAAGGCCGGGGCAGGAAAACCGGCTCCAGCCGCAGCCGGAGCGCGGACAGGATCTCCTCGGCGCTCCGCCCCGGCGCGACGACATAGGCACTGAGCCGGGCCGCGGGGTTGCGCTCGATATCCTCGGGCGCCACGAAGACGCCATCCTCGACGCCCTCCACCTCGGCCAGCAGCCGGTTGAGCTCAGCCAGCGAGGCGCGGCGACCGCCGAGCTTCACCAGGTCAGCCCGTCGTCCGAGCAGGCGGAAGCGGCCGCCCGGCGCCGGCTCCGTCGCGTCGGCGAGCGGCACGGCGCCGAGGCCCGGCACCTCGACCTCGCCCTGGCCCATGCGGATGCCGCGATAGGGCAGCCAGTCCGGCTCGAAGGCGGTGCGGCGGCTGGCCATGGAGCCGGCCTCGCTCGCCCCGTAGATCTCGAGCATCGGCACGCCCCAGTCCCGCTCCACGGCCTCGGCCATGCTCATGGCCAGCGGCGCGGTGGCGGAGATGACGGCGGAGAGCGGCGCCGGCCGCCGCCCCTCGGCCAGCAGGGCGCGGAGATGGAGCGGCGTCGTCACCAGCAACCGGCGCGGCGGCAGGGCGTCCAGCGCATCCAGGACGTCCGAGGGGAAGAAGGCCTCGCCCGCATGGCAGGCGAGGGCGGCCTGCAGCGGCAGCATGATGGTGGTCTCGAACCCGTACATGTGCTGCGGCGGTACGGTGGCGAGCACGCTGCTGGGCGGCCCGTCCTCCGGGCGCAGGCCGAAGCGTTCAGCGGCGGCCAGGGCGGCGGCGACCAGCGCGCCCCAGGGCTTCGGATGGGCGGTTGGCTGGCCGGTCGAGCCGGAGGTGAAGGCGATGGCGACCACCCGCCCGGCCGGGATGCGCGGGGGCTCGCCCAGGCCGTCCACCGCCTGCTCCTCCCCCACCGGGACGAGCGGCAGCGCGGTGGCGATCGGCGTATCGGCCAGAAGGTAGGTGCCGGGATAGGCCGCAGCCAGCGCCTGCAGGCGATGCGGCGAGGGGTCGGCGTTCAGCAGGGTCGGATGGCCACGCAGCAGCGCCGCGGCGAAGCCCAGCAGCATGCGGTAGCGGTCGGCGCAGAGATTGACCGCATGGCCCGAGGCCGGCAGCCGCCGGGCCAGCGCCGCGGCCTCGCCCAGGAAGCGGCGGATGGTAACCGGCCCGGCCGGGCGGTGGCAGATCACCTCCGCCCCGCCTCGGCTGGTCAGCGGCAGGTCCTGCTCAGGCGGCATGGCGGACGAGGCCATGGGCCAGGCCGATCGCGCGCAGGGTGCGCAGCGGCGTCGCCCGGCCAAGCTGTGGGAAGCGGCGGTTGCGCAGCGCATGCTCACCGCAGAAGACCAGGAGGCAGACCACCGGCTCCGCCACCGCCAGCCCGGCATCCTTCCAGCCCGCCAGCGCCACGACCGCATGGCCCAGCGCGAAGCCGCCGAGCAGCAGCGCCCAGGCGAGGGTCAAGGCCCGGGTATAGCCGCCCTCGGGCTGTCCCGCCGCGTCGAAGCGGCTGTAATGCGAGATCAACGGCTCCCGCCCTGGCAGCAGGGTGAGGCCGAAACGCGCCGCTACTGCCGCATTGCCAATCGCCGCAGCGACCGGGTTGCCGGCAAGCAGGACAGCCAGGACGACCGAGGCCGCGACCAGCAGCAGCAGCCTGGCCAGGCGGCGCCCGCTCGGCATGCGCTCAGCGCGCCCGGTGCTTTTCAATATGCGCCGTCAGGCTGCGGAGGGAGGCAAAGATGCGGTGGTTGCGCTCATCATCGGAACGCAGCTTGACCTCATAGGCCTTGGAGATGGCCAGGGCCAATTCCAGCGCATCGATCGAATCGAGGCCGAGCCCATCATGGAACAGGGGGGCTTCCGGCTCGATCTCCTCGGGCGCGACCTCGAGCGACAGCGCGCTCACGATCAGCTGCGCCACCTCGAGTTCCTGCGGAAGCAACCCGGTGGCGGAAATGGTGGACGTCGTCGTGCCGTCAGGCATGGAACCGTGTGAACCTTGCTGTGGCGCTGGCGTTGGCGGGTGTTACGGGCTCTTGCCATCGATATCAGAGCGTTACCCGCGGTGGCAAGGAAGCGGGCCACACAGTTTGCGGATCAATCGAAGGGCTCCGCCGCCGAGGCCACCATTGCCTCCGTCCGGTAGAGGGCGAAGGAGAGGCCGCCGACGACCGTCGCGTTGAATTCCTGGCGGAAGAGCGGACTGCCCGCATTGGTCGCGCCGGAGAAATTCTCGAGCCGCCCGCCCGCCGTCAGCGAAATCCGCTCCGTCACCGGCAGGCGGTAGGAGAACTGGAAGCGCAGGCCCAGATATCCGCCGGTGGCATCATAGGCGGGCCGGCCGGGCCGGACATCGCTGCCGCCGACGCGGTACCAGTAATCCATCAACCGGCCCGAGGCGAAGACCGGGCCGATCCCCGCGCGCAGCCGTGCCTCCGGCCGGCCGAGGCCGGAGCGTTCGACCGCCATCTCCGGCGCCAGGACGAAGCCGCGGAAATGGGTGCTGGAGAAATCGGTGGAGAAGACGGCTCGCACCGGCGCCTCCAGCGTGAGGCGCGTCGCCCGCGCTGAATCCCGCCAGGCTACCCAGCGCAGCGAAGGACCGACCTCGCCCAGATAGTCGAGATCCGGCATGCCCTGCCGCGCGCGGTTGTCCCGCGAATTGGTCCCGAGGGCACCGTTGAAGTTGATCGTCAGCTCCAGGTCCCGATCGCGGTAGACCCGGCCGCGCATGCCGCGCTCGTCGCTCTTCAGCAACTCGCCACGATAGATGACCCAAGGCAGGGCGAGGGCCCGCCAGTGCGATTGTCCCGCCGCCGGATAGTCCGGCAGCAGCGCCCCGCCGCCGAAGACGCCAAGCTCCAGCAGCGGCCGGCGGACCTCCTGCGCCGCTGCCCCGGTCGCAAGCAGGATGGGCAGCAGCCCGAGCGCTGCCCTCATCGCTGACGCTCCGCGACCAGCAGCACATTCGGCAACGGCGTCCGCCCCCAGCAGGGCGCAACGGAAACGGCGAAGCCGGCGGCGGCGAAGGGGGCCGCCACCTCGGCGAGCGGCAGCGGTGCGATGGCATTGCGGTCGCGCCGGACGGCCCGCCCGGCACGTTCCATGGCAAGGCCGATCGTGCTGCGCCAGCCGAGATCCGGATCGAAGGCGCGGATCAGCACACGCTGCCGCGCCCGCTCCGCCATCGCCGCCAGCAGGGGGCGCTGCACGGGCACCGGCAGCTGATAGAGCACGTCGATCAGCAGGGCGGTGTCGCAGTCCGGCACCATGGCCGCGCTCAGTTCCGCAACGGTGAACCCGGCCGGCAGCCGCGCCGCGGCCCGTGCCGCCTCGGCCAGCTTGGCGGCGTCCCGGTCGAGGCCGGTGACGCGGGTCGCCAGCCCTGCTGTCAACAGCGCGAGGCCAAGCTGGCCGCGGCCGCAGCCGAGATCGGCGACATGGCCGAAGGGTGTAGCCACCGCATGGTCCAGCACGGCGCGGCTCGCCGGGTCGCCCCGCAGCTTGCCGCCGACATAGCCCTGGGCGAAGCGCGAGGCCCCGGCATAGAGGCCCGCCACCTGCCGGGCCAGGATGGCGGGGTCGGCCAGCCCGCTGCTCATGCCGGGCGTTCCGCCCTGTAGGCGCGGAACAGGCCGAGCTGGGTGTCGCAGCTTGCTTCGGTGAATCCCGCGGCGGTCAGGGCCTCGAGGATGGTGGCCGGTGGCACGCAGGCATCGATGGTGTCCCAGTAGTACTGCATCATCAGCCCGGCTCGCGCGCCACCGCCGAACCAGCGACTCAGCACCGGCACCACGCGGCCGAGATAGAAGCGCGCGGCGCGGTAGGCGAGGGACCCTTCCGGCCGGCCGATCTCCAGCAGCAGAAGCCGGCCGCCCGGGCGCAGCACGCGGCGGTACTCGGCGAAGGCGGCCCCGAGATCGGGCACATGCCGCAGCGCATAGCCCATGCTGAGGAAGTCGAAGCTGGCATCCGCCACCGGCAGCGCCTCCGCCCGGCCGCGGATCAGCGGGATGGCGAGGCTGCGCCGCGCCTCAGCCAGCATTCCCTCGCTGAGGTCGAGGCCGGTGACGGCGCCCGGCCGGCCGAGGATGCGCATCCCCTCCCGCGCCACGAGGCCGGTACCGATCGCCACGTCCAGCATCCGCTGCCCCGGCCGCAGCCCGGCCTGGAGCAGGGCGCGGCGCCGGTACCAGGCGCCGGAGCCGAGGGAGAAGGCCGTGTTGATCCGGTCGTAGGAACCCGCCGCCTGGTCGAACAGCGTGCGGACGAAGCCATCCCGATCTTCGGCGCTTTTGTAATATTCCGTTAAAGTCGGATGCGGGGCCGGATAGGCAGCGGCCGGCCCGCCCCCTGACATGCTAGCTTCCTCCGGCGACCGAACCGCCATCTGCAACCCCTGCTTCCCTGTCACGGTCCGGCCGGCTCCTGGACGTCAAGCAACACGATACACTATAATCAGCATACAGGGAGATATGGGAAGATGCAGCCGACCAGCCTGCGGCAAGGACGGAACTCCCTATCCACCCATGATTGGCTTGCGGCTCTGTATTACCCGGTAGCCTTCTATTTCTGCTTGCTGCTCTTCGGCCTGAGCTGCTTTTTCTGGAGCATGCCGGCGGGGCTGCTGCACCGGTTGCTGCCACGGCGGTCCGGCGAGGCCTTCGGCCAGTTCATGATCATGTTCGGCTTCCGCTGGTTCATCGGCGTCATGCGCCTGACCGGCGTGCTGCGCGTCGACTTCTCGGAGCTCGACCGGCTGAGCCGGGAGCGGTCCCTCGTCATCGCCGCCAACCACCCGACCATGCTGGATGCCGTGCTGCTCACCTCGCGGCTGCCGCGCGTCGTCTGCATCACCAAGGCGGCGATCTGGGACAACCTGTTCTATGGCGGCAGCGTGCGGCTGGCCGCCTATATCCGCAACGACGCGCCGGTACCGATGATCCGCCGCGCCGCCCAGGCCATCCGCGACGGCGCCCAGTTGCTGATCTTCCCCGAGGGGTCGCGCACCGCCAAGCCCCCGGTCGATGCCTTCCACCGCAGCTTCGCCGTCATGGCCAAGGCCGCCGGCGCCCCGGTCCAGACGCTGCTGATCGAGGCCGACAGCCCCTATCTGCGGAAGGGCTGGCCGCTCTTTCGCCGGCCGCAGCTGCCGCTCACCTACCGCATCCGCCTCGGCCGCCGTTCCGAGGTGGGGCAGGATCCGCAGGCCTTCGTCACCGGGCTCGAGCAGTATTTCCGCGAGGAACTGCCAGCGCAGGGCCCCGTCTGATGCCGGACCCGTCCCGGCTCGTCCTGATCCCGAGCTACAATACCGGCCCGCGCGTGCTGCAGACGGTGCGCGAGGCCCGCGCCGCCTGGGACCCGGTCTGGGTCGTCGTCGATGGCAGCACGGATGGCACCGATGCCTTGCTGCTGGCCGAGGCCGCAGCCGATTCTGGCCTCGAGGTCATGGTCCTGCCGCGGAATGGCGGCAAGGGCGGTGCGGTGCTGCATGGGCTGCGCGAGGCGGCGCGGCGCGGCTTCACCCATGCGCTGACCATGGATGCCGATGGCCAGCACCCGGCCAGCCGCATCGCGGCGATGATGGAAGCCTCCCGCACCGCGCCGGAGGCGATGATCCTCGGCCGCCCGGTCTTCGGGCCGGAGGCGCCGCAGCTCCGCGTGCAGGGGCGGCGCATCTCCAACGGCCTCGCCAGCCTGCAGACGCTGGGCGGTGGCATCGGCGATTGCCTCTTCGGCTTCCGCGTCTACCCGGTCGGCCCGCTGGTCGCGGTGATGGAGCGGCATCGCTGGATGCGCCGCTTCGATTTCGACCCGGAAGCCGCCGTCCGCCTCGCCTGGCGCGGGGTGCCGGCGGTGAACCTGCCGGTGCCGGTGCGCTACCTCTCCGCGGAGGAGGGCGGCGTCTCCCACTTCCACTATGCGCGGGACAACCTGCTGCTCACCTGGATGCATACGCGGCTGGTGCTCGGGATGCTGCCGCGCCTGCCGGCCCTGCTGTGGCGGCGGCGACGCGCGGTGCATCCTCCGCTGGCGGCAGCGCCACGGCGCTGAGCCCGGCCCCGGCGATCCGCGCCAGCAGCCCCGGCAGCACGTCGAGCGCGACGGAAGTCCCGGCATAGCTCCGCGCCGAGCGGCCATCATGCAGCAGCAGCACGTCGCCCCGGCCGAGGCCACGGCTGAGGCGCGCCAGCACCCGGTCCGGCCGCGGGCAGACCGCGTCATAGCCCCGCCGCGTCCAGGTAGCGAGGGAGAGGCCGGCGAGCGCCAGCACCGGGTCCAGCAGCGGGCTCCGCAGCCCGGCCGGCGGGCGGAAGAAGCGCGGTGCCTGGCCGCAGGAATCGGCGATCGCCGCCTGCGCTGCCTCGATCTCCTGCAGCATGGCGCCCGGCCCCCAGGCGGCGAAGCCGAGCGGATGGCGATAGGTGTGGTTCTCGACGCTGTGGCCGCGCCGCAGCATCTCGCGCACCAGGGCGGGATGGCGCGCCGCGCGCTCGCCGATGACGAAGAAGCTGGCCTTGGCGCCCGCCGCATCGAGCAGGTCGAGCACGCGCGGCGTCACCGCCGGGTCCGGTCCATCATCGAAAGTCAGCGCGACCCTTGGCTCCGCCCCGGGCAGGCGCGTCAGCGTCGGTCCCAACCGGCCGCAGCGCGGATGCATGCAGCCGGCGAGCGCCACATGGTTGGCGGCCAGCAGGGACAGCGCCTCCGGCCAGCAGCCCGGCGCCGCAGCCATGGCGGCGAGGCCGCCCGCATGCAGCCCGAGCGAGGCGCGGATCACGGGGCTCGGCGACCAAGCGAGCAGGCCGCGCATCCGGCCCGCCGCGGCGAGGAGGGCAGGCGGCATCATCGGCACCTCTCCCATGGATGCCTGGGCTGCTCAAGCATTGGCGACGGATTATACGCTGTCCTGCAACGATCGTGAAGGCGGGCCGCACCGTCCCGCGCATCGCGAACCCTGGGCTGGGCTCCCGAGCGGGTCGGGAGGCGATGTCGCGTCCTGGCTGGTTGCCTTCTCCGCCCTGGGCAGCGGCATGGTGCCGGGCCTCCGCCGCCACGTCAGTTCTCGGCCAGCGTCTCCCCCAGCGTCCGCCCGCGATACTCCGTGCGGAACCGCCCCCGCCGCTGCAGCTCCGGCACCAGCAGGTCGGCGATGCCGATCAGGTCGAGCGGCATGGAGACGGTGTGGCCGAGCATGAAGCCGCCGCGCTCGCCCGTCGCCTCGAAGATCTCCTCCAGCCGGTCGGCGATCTGGCCTGGCGAACCGGCGATGGTGGTGTCGCAGGCCGTCGCCTCGCGCCGCCCATGCTCGAAGAATTCGGCGCGCGTCAGCCTGGTCTCGGCGCCGATCTGCGCCGCCAGCTCATGGATGAAGCCAGCCGGGGAGGCCTGGCCGGCGATGATCTCGGCATGCAGCTCGCGCAGCGTGAAGCGCTCCGGCAGGGTCGAGAAGTCGTAGCCCGAATTGTAGGAGAGATAGGCGCCCACCGCCTCGTCCGGGATGGCGGTCAGCAGCATGTCGCGCCGCGCCAGCGCCTCCCGCTCGGTCTCCGCCACCACCATCGGCGTCTGCCAGAGGATGCCGACCGTCTCCGGGTCGCGCCCGTTGGCCCGCAATGCCGCATCGAGGGCGTGGCGCTGCTTCACCTGCAGCTCCAGCGCCATGTCGGCGCCGAAGACATGGTCGGCGACGGTGGCCGAGGCGCGCACGCCGCGCGGCGAGCCGCCGGCCTGGATCAGCACCGGCCTGCCCTGCGGCGAGGGTGGCGTGTTGAGCGGCCCGTCCACCTTGAAGAAGCGCCCCTCATGATGGACGTCATGGACCTTGCGCGGGTCGCCGACGCGGCCGGTGGCACGGTCCCACAGCATCGCATCCGGCTCGGCGCTGGCCCAGAGCGCCTTGCAGACATCGACGAACTCCTCCATCCGCGCATAGCGCGCCTCATGGTCCACCAGCCCGTCATGGCCGAAATTGGCGAAGTCCGAGCGCCGCGTGGAGGCGACGAGGTTCATCGCGATCCGCCCGCTGGTGATGTGGTCGAGCGAGTTCATCAGCCGGGCGATGTAGTAGGGATGCATGAAGGAGGAGGAATAGGTCAGGCCGAAGCCGATATGCCGGGTGACACGGGACATCGCCACGGCGATCGGCTGGATATCCTGGCGCGGCCAGTTCATCCCCCATTCCACCGCGGCGTCGCGGTTGCCGCGCCAGGTATCCGGCACGCCGGTGCCATCGCCGGAGAAGAGCAGGTCGAGCAGGCCCCGCTCCGCGATGCGGGCCATCTCCTCGAACATGGCGATATCGGGGAAGGTCCGTCCGGGCCAGGAGCCCGGCATGCGCCAGCGCCCGCCCATATGCGAGTAGGAGAAATCGAAGCCGAGATGCATGCGGCGCCTGGCCATGCGCGTGTCCCCTGGCAATGGTGCCTGGCTGCTTCGTCCCCGGGGCGCAGCTTACGCGATCAGCGCCGGCCGAACAGCTTCTCCAACTCCGCCGCGCCGAGGCGGAGGAAGGTCGGGCGGCCATGCGAGCAGGTGGCGGCCCGCGGCGTCGCCTCCATCTGCCGCAGCAGCGCATCCATCTCGGGCGGGGTCAGCCGCCGCCCGGCGCGGACCGAGCCGTGGCAGGCGAGCCGCGCGACGGCGGCGTCGAGCTTGCGGTCAAGCGCCGTCGCCTCGTCATAGGCCGCCAGCTCCTCGGCGAGGTCGCGCAGCAGCGGGCCGGGGTCGGCCGGGCCGAGCAGCGCCGGCAGGGCCCGCACCAGCACCGCGCCGGGCCCGAAGCCCTCGATCTCGAGGCCGAGGCGTGCCAGCTCGTCCGCGAAGCCAAGCAGCCGGGCCGCATCGGCCGGCGGCAGGTCGATGACGGCGGGCAGCAGCAGTGGCTGGGCCCGCACCCCACCCTCGATGATCTGGGCACGCAGCGCCTCATGCGTCAGCCGCTCATGCGCCGCATGCTGGTCGACCAGTACCAGGGCGCCATCCGGCGCCTCGGCGAGGATGTAGGTCTCCATCAACTGGGCGAGGGCGCGGCCGAGTGGGTGCTCGGCCGGCGCCGGCTCCGGTGGCGCCGGCGGCAGGCGAGGCGGGGCGAAGCCCAGCGGCAGGGCCGGGGCCGGCTGCGGCGGCGCGGGCGGCGTGCCGAGGGCGAGCTGCATCTCGGCAAGGCCGATGCGGTCGGGCAGCGCCGCCGGCTCCGGCCGTCGCCAGCCGCCGGACCAGCCGCTACGCGGGGCATAGGCGGTGAGCGCCGGGGCGGGCGCCGCCACGCCGGCACCGGCCGAGAGCGCCCGGCGCAGCGCGCCGATCAGCAGCCCCCGCACCCCCGCCTCGTCGCGGAAGCGCAGCTCGGTCTTCATCGGGTGGACATTCACATCCACCGCCTCGGCGGGGAGTTCGAGGAAGAGCGCCGCCACCGGATGCCGTCCCGCCGCGATCAGGTCGCGATAGGCGACGCGCAGCGCGGTGCGCAGAAGCTGGTCCCGCACCGGCCTGCGGTTTACCACGAGATGCTGCTCGGTCCCCGTTGCCCGCGTATAGGCCGGCTGGGCAGCGAGGCCGGACAGCGAGAGCCCGGCGGCCTCGCCCGCGACCGGCAGGGCGGCGGCGGCGAAATCCGGGCCGAGAAGGTCGGCGATGCGGGCATCCCGCTCGGCAGGCGCCAGGGCCAGCACCTCCCGCCCATCCTGGGTCACGCGGAAGCCGACCTCGGGCCAGGCCAGGGCCAGGCGCCGCACCGCCTCCACCGCGTGATCGGCTTCGGAGCGGGGGGTCTTCAGGAACTTCCGCCGGGCAGGGACGGCATAGAACAGGTCCCGCACCTCGATCCGCGTACCCGGCGCGCCGGAGGCCGGCACCACGGCCCCCTTGCGCCCGCCCTCGACGGTCAGCGCATGGGCGTCGCCGCCCGTGGGGCGGGTGGTGATGGAGAGGCGGGCGACAGCGCCGATCGAGGGCAGCGCCTCGCCACGGAAGCCAAGGGTCGCGATGCGGAAGAGCATCGCCTCCTCCGGCAGCTTGGAGGTGGCATGGCGCTCCACCGCGAGGCCGAGATCCTCCGGCCCCATCCCATGGCCATCATCCTCGACCACGACGCGCTCGATCCCGCCGCCTTCCAGCGTGACCGCGATGCGCCGCGCCCCCGCGTCGAGGGCATTCTCCACCAGCTCCTTCACCACGGCGGCCGGCCGCTCCACCACCTCGCCGGCGGCGATGCGGTTGGCCGTGGTCTCGGGGAGGAGGCGGATCGGCATCAGCGCAGGCGAGGGCGGGAATTCCTGCCCTGCGGAACCGGTGATGGCTTGGAGCCCATGACCGGGAAGATAGGGTGCCGCCCGGGCGCTGGCCAGGGCGGCGTCACGGCGGGTCGAGCTGCCCCGTCGCCAGGGCCTGCGCCCAATCCGCCCGCCCGGCGGCCCGCGCATCGGCGGCGGCCGCGTCCCAGTCATAAGGAATGGCGAGGAAGTCGGCGCCCCAGCCGGCCGGTCCCCGTTCCACCAGCGCGTAGCGCGCATGCGGCGTGCCGGCGAAGACGACATGCGGATGCGGGTCGGTATCCCGGTAGCCAGGCTGGCCGACGCTGCCCGGATTCACCACCAGCCGCCCATCCGGCAGCCGCACCATCCGCGCCAGATGCGAATGGCCGCAGAGGATCAGCCCGGCCCCCGGCGTCGGCCCGATCCGCGCGGCGGCCTCGAGGGCCGTTGCCGGGCGCAGGTGCTGCGGCCCCGCCACCACCTCCAGCGCATAGGTCAGGTCATCCGCCGGCGTGCCGTGGCAGGCGAGCACCCCCTCCACCGGCTGGAGCACCGGCGGCAAGGCGGCAAGCCAGCGCCGATGCGATGCGGTGATCCGCCCGGCGCTGAAGGCATCGGAGAAGGTCATCGCCTCCACCGGCCGGTCGAGCAGCTGGCGGTCGTGGTTGCCGCGCAGGGTCGGCCAGCCGAGCGCCATCAGCCGGTCCGCGACCCCGGCCGGCTGCAAGGGCCCGGAGAGGCAGTCGCCGAGGTTGACGACCAGATCGGCCCCGCGCCGCGGCAGGTCCGCCAGCACCGCCTCCAGCGCGCGGAGATTGCCGTGGATATCGGCAAGGACCGCGATCCGCATCGCTCAGCCCTGCGCCGAGCGGAGCGCCGCCAGCAGCCCGAGCGTCGAGCCGTCCTGCCCCGCTGGCTCGGCGCCCTCCAGCGCCTTCAGGATCGGGCCGGTGAGCTGCTTGCCAAGCTCCACCCCCCATTGGTCGAAGGCATTGATGCCCCAGAGGATGCCGAGCGAGGCAACCTTGTGCTCGTAGAGCGCCACCACCTGCCCGAGGGTGAAGGCGTCGAGATGCGGCAGCAGCAGCGTCACGGTCGGCCGGTCGCCAGGGAAGACGCGATGCGGCAGCAGCCGGGCGATCTCCGCCGGCGCGGTGCCGGCGGCCTCCATCTCGGCCCGCACCTCCGCCTCGGTCTTGCCCCGCATCAGCGCGGCGGCCTGGGCAAGGCCGTTGGCCAGCAGCTTGCGGTGGCTGTCCGGGTGCGCATGATCCGGCCGGGCGACGAGGATGATGTCGGCCGGCACCGGCCGCGTGCCCTGGTGGATCAGCTGCATGAAGCTGTGCTGGGCATTGGTCCCCGGCTCGCCGAAGACCACCGGCCCGGTGTCATGCGCGACCGGCGCGCCGTCCAGCGTCACCCGCTTGCCGAGGCTCTCCATCTCCAGCTGCTGCAGATGCGCCGGCAGGCGGGCCAGGCGCTCGTCATAGGGCAGCACCGCACGGGTGCCGAGGCCGAGCCCGTTCACATGCCAGACCTCGGTCAGCGCCAGCAGCACCGGCAGGTTGGCCTCGAGCGGCGCCGTCAGGAAATGCGCATCCATCACCCGGGCACCGGCGAGCAACTGCTCGAAGGCCTCCCATCCCAGGGACAAGGCGAGGGAGAGGCCGATCGCCGACCAGAGGGAGAAGCGCCCGCCCACCCAGTCGCGGAAGGGGAAGACCCGGTCCTCGGCGATGCCGAAGTCCGCCGTTGCCCCGAGGTTGGTGGACAGCGCCGCGAGATGCCCGCCGACCGCCGCCTCGCCCAGCCCCTCGGCCAGCCAGGCGCGGACCAGCGCGGCATTGGTCATGGTCTCCTGCGTGGTGAAGGTCTTGCTCGCCACCAGCACCAGCGTCCGCCGCGGGTCGAGCCGGGGGCGGATCTCCTCCCAGGCATGGGCATCGACATTGCCGAGATAATGAGGCCTGAGCGGCGCATCCGGCCGCCACAACGCCCGCGCCACCATGGCCGGGCCGAGATCGGAGCCGCCGATGCCGATATTCAGCACATCGGTGAAGCGCTCCCCCGTGGCGCCCCGCAGCCGCCCCTCGGTGACGGCCAGGGTGAAATCGCGCATCCGCCCGAGCACCGCCGCCACCTCGGCCGAGGCATCCTCGCCGCCGGCGTGGAAGCCGCCCGTGCCGCGCAGCGCCATGTGCAGCACGGCGCGGCGCTCGGTGACATTGACCGCCTCGCCGCGCGCCATGGCATCGCGCCGCGCCGGCAGCTCCGCCGAATGGGCGAGGTCGAGCAGCGCCCCCCGCGCCGCCTCGGAGATGGAGGTCTTGGACAGATCGAGCAGCAGCCCGTCGGCAGAGTGGGAGAACCGGCGGAAGCGCTCGGGGTCGGCGGCGAAGAGGGGCCGGATGGTGGTGGGCGCCGTGCCATCCCCGCGCGGCGTCCGGGCCAATGCCACCACCGCCGCCCAGGCGGCTGCCAGATCCTGCGCCATGCGCCCCCCGCTCCTGCCAAGTCGTTGGGTCCGGCTTAACCCAATCCGGCCAGGGGCGGAAATGCCAGGCGCTTTACAGCCCGACCGGCTGTCCCGCGACCACGACCGAGAGCGCGTCCGGCCGGAGCACCCGCCGGGCGACCGCTGCCAGCCGCTCCCGCGTCAACGCCCGCAGTCGGGCCGGGCGGCCGGAGAGCCAGTCGGTCGGCCGGTCATTCTGCCGCAATGTCAGCAGCGTACCCGCCACCCGCCGGCTGTCGGTGAATTGCAGCGGCATGGAGCCGGTGAGGAAAGCCACCGCATCGGCCAGCTCCTCCTCCTTCGGCCCCTCGGCTGCCATGCGGGCCCACTCCTCCCGCGTTACCGCCAGCGTCTCGGCGACGCGCGCATTCTCGGTCGCCACCGAGCCGATGATGACGCCATGGCGGAACAGCAGGTCGAGCCCGCCGCCGATGCCATAGGCAAGGCCGCGCTGCTCCCGCACCGACTGCATGAGGCGGGAGGTGAAGCCGCCTCCGGCCAGAATGCGCAGCATGACCTGCGCCGCCTCCCAATCCGGATCGGCGGAGGCCAGGCCGTCCTGGCCGAAGATCACCGCCGATTGCGGCGTGACCGTGGGCAGGATCTGCTGGCCGAAGGCGCGGAATGGGGGCAGGGGTGCCACGGCCGGCGGTGCGCCGGCCGGCAGGCCGCCGAACAGCGCGGGCAGCATGGCCCGCAGCCCATCCGCCGTGATGGCGCCGCTGGCCGCGACCAGCAGCCCGCCCCGGTGGATCTGCCGGCCAAGTGCGGCCCGCAAGGCCTCGACCGGCAACCCGGCCAGGCTCTCGGCCGTGCCGCCGCTCGGCCGGCCGGCTGAATGGCCGGGGAAGGCGGCCGCCCAGAAGGCGCGGACAGCCTGGCCGCGCGGCGTTTCCAGCGCCCGGCGCGCATTGGCGATGGACCGCGCCCGTACCCGCTCCAGCGCATCGGCATCGAGCCGCGGCTCCAGCATGGCGAGGCGGGCGAGGCGCAGCGCCTCCGGCAGGGCGGTGGTCAGGGCACGGAAGCCGCCCTCGAAACTGTCCCGGTCGGCGGAGAAATTCAGGCTGATCGCCTGGTCGCGCAGCGCGTCGGCGAAATCGATCGCGCGCAGCGAGCCGGCGCCCTCGGTGAGCAGGGCCGCGGCGAGCGCCGCGGTGCCTTCCTGGCCAACCGGGTCGAGCGCCGCGCCGCCCCTCCAGGACCAGGAGACGGAGACCACGGGCACCGACTGGTCCTCGACCAGCCAGGCGGTGATGCCCTCCACCTCGACGACCTGGATGGGCAGGGAGAAACCATGCTCGACGCTCATGCCGGCTGCCCCGGCAGGAGCCAGCCTGTGGTGCCGACCGGCTGCCCGAGCACGGCCCGCGCCGCCTCCGTCACCTGCGCCCTGGTGACGGCGCGGAGATAGCGGGGCCAGAATTCCACCGTCTCCAGCGGCAGGCCGATGGCCAGCACGCCGCCCAGCATCCGCGGCGCGGCTCCGATGCCGTCGAGCGAGAGCAGGGCGCCGGCCGTGAGCTGGCGGATGGAGCGGGTGCAGTCCGCCTCGCTCGGCCCGTCCTGCAGCAGCTCGGCGACGGTGGCGTCCACCGCCGCCTCCAGCCGCTCCGGCGCCACGCCCGGGCGGGCCGTGGCGGACAGGCTGAAGCTGCCGACGCCCGCCGTCTCGCTGTCATAGGAAGCGCTGGTCCCGGTGGCGAGGCCGGTCTCGACCAGCGCCTTGTGCAGCCGGCTGCCGGGGCCGCTGCCCAGCAGATGCGCCAGCACCTCGAGCGGCCAGGCATGCCGTGTCTCGCCCCAGGTCAGGCTGGGCGCCATGGCCATGCGCATGAAGCTGGCTTCCCGCACCGCCGGGTCATGGCGGATGAAGCGTGGCTCGGCGGCGGCGGGCACCGGCTCGGCGCGGTTGCGCGGGGTCACCGGGCGGGCCGGCACCACGCCATAGAACTCCTCGGCCAATGCACGGACCTCGGCTTCCCGCGCATCGCCGGTGACGACCAGCACGGCATTGGCCGGGGCATAGCGCTGCTCATGGAAGCCGCGGAGATCGGCCAGGGTGATGGCGCGGATCTCCTCCTCCCAGCCGATGATCGGCCGGCCGCGCCAGTGCTGCGGGCCCCACATCGCCGCCTCGAACCCCTCCCAGAAGCGGGCGCGGGGGTTGCTGCCGGTGCGCTGGCCGCGTTCCTCCAGGATCACCGCCCGCTCCGGCTCCAGCGTCGCCTCGGGCAGCAGGGGGTAGGCGAAGCGGTCCGCCTCCATCCGCATGACCAGCGGCAGGCGGGAGGCCTCGACGGTCTGGTGGTAGGCGGTGACGTCGCGCGAGGTGAAGGCATTGTCCTGCCCGCCCTCCCGCGCCACCGCGAGGGAGAGGGCACCGGGCGCCACGTTGCGGCTGCCCTTGAACATCATATGCTCGAGGAAATGCGCGGTGCCGGACCGGCCCGCCGGGTCCTCCCCGCTGCCGGCACCATAGAAAAGGTAGTGGGAGACCACCGGCACGCGCCGGCTCTCGGCCAGCACCACGCGTAGCCCGTTCGGCAATGTCCAGCTTGTCGCGCCGAAGAGCGGACGCTCGGCCAATTGCTCGGTCGGTGGTGCGGCGGCCGGCTGGGCGAGGCCAGACGGCGGGGCGGCGGCCACCACCGGCAGGGCGGCGGCGGAGCGGAGGGCGGTACGGCGGGTCACGCTGGGCATGCCTCCGATGTGGGGATGCCGGCCGGGTTACGCCAGCACCGCCGGCAACCCGCAAAGGCAGGGCCGGCCATCATGGCGGCAAGCCCCGGACCGGCCAAGCCCGGCGCCGTTCCGGCCTAGAAGATGCTCTCGAACAAGGCAGTAATCGGGTTGCTGCTGCGAGTGCGCTGGATGATCGGCGTCTCGCCATCGGTCACGTCGCGGCCGAGTGCGGCATTCTCCCGCAGCCGCTGCGCCTCGCGCCGCGGGTCGAGCGGGGTCCCGGATGGCTCCGGGCCACGCCAGAAGATCAGCCGGTCCACCAGGCCGCGCTGCGGCTGGTCGAGTTTCAGGCTCTCCTCATCCACCCGGCGGCGGATGTCGTCCCCGACCGGCCGCCCGGCCTGGGTCAGCAATGCGCTCTCGCCGCCGCTGCGTGGCCCGGCATTGGTCGGCCCGCCGAGGACGGAGCCCGGCACCAGCGTGGCTTCCGCGGCCTGGCGGGTGGACACCTCCTGCGGGCGGTCGGCGCCGGGGCGCGGCACGGGCAGCGGGCCACCGAGCGCGGGCGGCATGGAGAGCGGCGCGCGGGTCGTGACCTGAAACTCGTCCGGCGCATCCCGGGTGAAGCCGAAGGTGCGCGCGGTATCGCCGCTGCAGCCGGCGAGCAGGGCCGCCGGAACGGCGGCGAGCAAAATGGTGCGGGCCATGGCCTGGCCCGCGGGGCGGCGCATCCTCATGCCGCCTCCTTACTCGCCGGGGGCCGCCGGAACAAGGCATCCGCGAGCAGCACCCCAACGCCGCAAACGATGCCGGCATCGGCGATATTGAATACGTACCAGTGCCAGCCCCAGCCATGGGCATCGATGAAATCGACCACCGCCCCGAAACGGAGGCGGTCGATGACATTGCCGACCGCCCCGCCGACCACGGCACCCAGGGCAACGGCGACGACCCGGTTCTCCGCCCGCGCCATCCAGCGCAGCAGGAAGACCGCGATGGCGGCGGCGACCATGGCGAGGATCACATGGTTCAGCGACCCCTCGCCGGACAGCAGCCCAAAGGTGACGCCGCGGTTCCAGACCATGGTGAGGTCGAGGCCGAGCGGCCCCGCCTCGATCAGCGGCAGGCTGCGCCGGGTGGGAAGGTCCAGCACCTCCAGCACCCACCATTTGCTCGCCTGGTCGGCCACCAGGAGCAGCGCCGCCATGGCGAGGCCGAGGCGCATCAATGGCTGTGCGCTCACTGCCCGTCCACCACGGCCTCGCAACGGCGGCACAGGGTCGGGTGGGCGGCGGAGAGGCCGACCTCCTCCAGCACGCGCCAGCAGCGGTCGCATTTGGCGCCGGGGGCCTTGGTCGCGGTGAAGGACTCGGCCGGCACCATCCCGGCACGGGAGACGATCAGGATCTCCTCCCAGAAGCCGGGATCGAAGCCGGCCCCAGCCGGGATCGCCACACTCGCCTGGAGCGAGGAGCCGATCTCGCCGGAGCGACGCAGCTCCTCCAGCAGCCCGGTTGCCTCGGCCCGCCGGGCGCGCAGCGCCGCCCAGCGCTCGGCCAGCGCCTCATCCCGCCACTCGCCCGGCAGCGCCGGGAAATCGTGCAGGTGGATGCTGTCGTTCTCATCGGGGAAGCGGGCGAGCCAGGCCTCCTCCGCGGTGAAGACCAGCACCGGCGCCAGCCAGGCGCAGAGGCAGCGATGCAGCACATCCAGCACCGTCCGCGCGCTGCGGCGGCGGTGGCTGCCGGCCGCGTCGCAGTAAAGGCTGTCCTTGCGGATATCGAAGTAGAAGGCCGAAAGATCGGTCGAGCAGAAGGCGTGGATCTCGGGATAGACGCCGGTCCAGTCGTAGTCCTTCGCCGCCTGGCGCAGCTTCCCGTCCAGCTCGGTAAGGCGATGCAGCACCCAGCGCTCGAGCTCCGGCAGCTCGGCATGGGGGACGCGCTCGGCCTCCTCGAAGCCGGCGAGGTTGCCGAGCAGCCAGCGCAGCGTGTTGCGCAGCCGCCGGTACAGCTCCGCCTGCTGCTTCAGGATCTCCTTGCCGATGCGGAGGTCGTCGGCGGTGTCCGAGTTCATCACCCAGAGGCGCAGGATGTCGGCGCCGTATTGCTGCATCACCTCCTGCGGGGCGGTGACGTTGCCGAGCGACTTCGACATCTTCCGACCCGACTCGTCGAGCACGAAGCCATGCGTCAGCACCGCCTTGAATGGCGCGACGCCGTTGGTGCCGACGCTCTCGAGCAGCGAGGAGTGGAACCAGCCGCGATGCTGGTCGGAGCCCTCGAGGTAGAGATCGGCCGGGAAGGGCATGCCGCGGTCGCGCAGGACGAAGGCATGGGTCGAGCCGCTCTCGAACCACACATCGACGATGTCCATCACCTGCTCGTAGTCCGCAGGCTCGCGCCCCTCGCCGAGGAAGCGGGCGGCGGCGCCCGGCTGGTACCAGGCATCGGCACCCTCCACGCGGAAGGCCTCCACGATGCGCTCCATCACCGCCGGGTCGCGCAGCGGCTCGCCGCTGCGGCGGTCGACGAAGACGGCGATGGGCACGCCCCAGGCGCGCTGCCGGCTGATGCACCAGTCGGGCCGGGCCGCCACCATGCTGCCGATGCGGTTGCGCCCCTGGTCGGGGACGAATTGCGTCGCGTCGATCGCCGCCAGCGACTTCTCGCGGATGCAATTCGCGTCGTCCATGGCGATGAACCATTGCGGCGTCGCCCGGAAGATCACCGGCTTCTTCGAGCGCCAGCTATGCGGGTAGCTGTGCGTCAGCTTTCCCTTGGCAACCAGCGTGCCGGCCGCCTCGCAGGCGGCATAGACGGCATCATGCGCCTTGAAGACATGCAGGCCGGTGAAGCCCGGCGCCTGCAGGGTGAAGGTGCCGTCGTCATTCACCGTCTCCGGCACGGGCAATCCGTTCTCGCGCCCGAGGTTGAAGTCGTCCTCGCCATGGCTCGGCGCGATGTGGACGAAGCCGGTGCCCGCCTCGGTGGTCACGAAGTCACCCGCCAGCAGCGGCACGTCGAAGTCGTAGCCCGCGCCACGCAGCGGATGCGCGGCGACGGCGCCGGCCAGCTCCTCGCCCTTGAGGATGCGCACCACCGTATGGGCGCCGAGCTTCGCATCCTTCTCGAATTGCGGCAGCAGCGGCAGCGCGACCAGCAGCCGCTCGCCGGGGACGAGGTGGCTGCCCTCGGCGACGCCCGCGACATGCACCAGCGCGTAGTCGATCTCCGCCCCATAGGCGACGGCGCGGTTGCCGGGGATGGTCCAGGGCGTCGTCGTCCAGATGACGACGCTGGCGCCGGCCAGGTCCCCGGCGCCTGCCTTGACCAGGCGGAAGCGCGCCCAAAGGGTCGGCGAGACATGATCGTGATACTCGATCTCCGCCTCGGCCAGCGCGGTCTTCTCGACCGGGCTCCACATCACCGGGCGCAGCCCGCGATAGAGCGAGCCGTTCATCAGGAACTTGCCGATCTCGCCGACGATCGTCGCCTCGGAGGGGAAGTCCATCGTCGCATACCGCCCGGCCCAGTCGCCGGCGACGCCGAGGCGCTTGAACTCCTCCCGCTGCACGTCCAGCCAGCGCGCGGCATAGGCACGGCACTCGGCGCGGAATTCGAGGACGGGCACGTCGTCCTTCTTGCGGCCGCCCTGATACTTGCCCTTGGGGTCGCGGTATTCCTCCTCGACCTTCCACTCGATCGGCAGGCCGTGGCAGTCCCAGCCGGGGACGTAATCCGCGTCGAGGCCCGACATCTGGGCGGCGCGGTTGATCACGTCCTTCAGGATCTTGTTCAGCGCGTGCCCGATATGCAGCGGGCCGTTCGCGTAAGGCGGGCCGTCATGCAGCACGAAGGGCGGGCGGCCCTTGGAGCCTTCGCGCAGACGGGACCAGAGGCCGAGCCCCTCCCAGCGCTTCAGCCAGTCCGGCTCCCGCTTCGGCAGGTCGCCCTTCATCGGGAAGGCGGTCTGCGGCAGGAAGACGGTGCCGCGGTAATCTTGTGTCCCGGTGGCGCGGGCGGGGGCTTCGGTGTCGTTCATCGGGGCGGTCTCCGGCCGCCGGCGATGCGGCGGCGGGTCAGCGGTGGCGGGTGCGCGGCGGTCCCGGCCCTCAGGCGAGGGCCGGGCGGCTAATTCGCGGATGGGCCACCGGGCGATGCATGGGGGCTTATGGGGATCGGAGGGCCAAGGGGTCAAGTATCGGGGTCAGGGATCCTGCGCCAGCGCCGCCCGGGCATCCTCGGCATCCTGGGCGATGGCGGCCTTCAGCTGCTCCAGCCCATCGAATTTCGCATCCGCCCGCAGGAAATGCCGCAGCCGGACGCCGATCTCCTGGCCATAGAGATCGCCCGAGAAGTCGAAGAGATAGGTCTCCAGCCGCGTCTCCGGGTCGCCGCCGAGGGTCGGGCGGCGGCCGATATTGGAGACGCCCTTCACCTCCCGCCCATCCGGCAGCATGGCCGTCACCGCATAGACGCCCCGCGCCGGCTCCAGGTGCCGCCCGAGCCAGAGATTGGCGGTTGGCCAGCCCAGCACCCGGCCGAGCTTGTCGCCATGCACCACCTCGCCGCGGATCTCCCAGGGCCGGCCGAGCATGGCGGTGGCGCGCTCCGGATAGCCGTCCTGCAGGGCGCGGCGGATGCGGGTGGAGGAGATCGGGCCCTGCGCATCCGTGACGGGCGGCACGATCGTCAGCCCGATCCCGGCCGCCTCGGCCAGGCCGGACAGCGTCCCCGCATCCCCGCCACGCCTGTGGCCGAAGGCGAAATCCTGCCCGCAGGCGAGATGCACCGCCCCCAGCCCCTCCCGCAACACGTCCTGGAAGAAGCGTTCCGCCGGCATGCCGGCCAGCGCCGCATCGAAGGGCAGCGCCATCACCAGCGCCGCCCCGGCCGCCCCCAGCGCCGCCGCCTTGGCGGGCAGCAGGGTGAGGCGGAAGGGGGGGTCCTCGGGGCGGAAATGCTCGCGCGGATGCGGCTCGAAGGTCAGCACCGCGAGCGGCGCCTCCGGCCGCGCCGCATGGGCGGCGGCCAGCACCGCCCGGTGGCCTCGGTGCACCCCGTCCATATTGCCGAGCGCGACGGTCGCGCCGCGCAGCCCGGGCGGCAGGGCATGCCAATCGGTGAGGACGAGGGGCTGGGTCATGCCCGGGGTCTAACGAGGCGGGGACGGGTGGACAAGCGCCGCGCCATCGCCACAGTGACCAGGATCCGCAACAGGACCCATCCCATGCCCCAGACCGATATCGGCAGCTCCGACCGCCTCCTCGCGGAGCTTCGGAGCTGGGTGGAACACGAGACGCCGACCACCGACGCCAAGGCAATCAACGGCCTGCTCGACCGCTGCCAGGCCGATCTCGCCGGGGCCGGCGCCGCCATCGAGCGCCTGCCGGGCCGGGACGGCTTCGGTGACACGCTCATCGCCCGCACCCCGGGCGAGGGCGCCCCGGTGATGGTCGCCGGCCATGTCGACACGGTCTGGGACCATGGGACGCTGGCCAGGTCCATGCCCTGGCGCGTCGAGGGCGAGCGCGCCCACGGCCCCGGCATCTACGACATGAAGGCGGGCAGCTTCTTCGCCTTCCACTCGGTGCGGGAGATCCTCCGCCAGGGAACCAGGACGCGCCGCCCCATCACCCTGCTGCTCACGCCGGATGAGGAGGTCGGCAGCCCGACCAGCCGCGCCCCGATCGAGGCCGCCGCGCGGGGCGCCTGCGCCGTGCTGATCCCGGAGCCCGCCGGCGGCAGCCAGGGCGCCTGCGTCACCGGCCGCAAGGGCACCGGCGGCTTCACCCTGACGGTCGAGGGCCGCAGCGCCCATGCCGGGGGCAACTGGTCCGAGGGGCGGAGCGCCGTCGTCGCCCTCTCGCGCATCATCCTCCAGATCCATGCGATGACCGATCTCGGGCGCGGCGTCACCACCAATGTCGCGCCCGTCTGGGGCGGCACCCGGCCGAACGTCATCCCGCCCGAGGCGGGCTGCCGCATCGACTTCCGCGCCCCGAGCCTCGCCGAGGCGGAGCGCGTGGTCGCCGCCATCCGGGCCCTCGCGGGGGAGGAGGATGGCATCCGCGTCACCATTGAGGGTGGGCTCAACCGCCCGCCGCTCGAGGAAAGCCCGGCGAATCTCGGCCTCTACGAGGCGGCCCGCGCCATCGCCGCGCGCCAGGGCTACGACCTGCCGAAGCAGCATCGCGGCGGCGGGTCGGACGGCAATTTCACCGCCGCCATGGGCATCCCCACCCTCGACGGCCTCGGCTGCAGCGGGGCAGGCGCGCATGCGCCCGAGGAGCATATCCGCTGGGCCGAGTTGGCGCCGCGCTGCGCCACGCTCTGCGAGTTGCTGGAAACCTTGGGTTAGGGAGACTGGCCATGCCCAAGGCACTGATCATCGGCGCCGGGGATGGGCTGTCCGCCTCCCTGGCGCGGCTGCTGGCCCGGGAGGGCTATGGCGTGGCGCTCGCGGCCCGCAACACGGCGAAGCTCGCCGACCTTGCCGCCGGGACGGGTGCCACGACCCATGCGGTGGACGCCGCCGATGCCGCCCAGGTTGCGGCGCTGTTCGCCACCGAAGGCGATGCGGAGGTGGTGGTCTACAACCCGAGCTACCGCACCCGCGGCCCGATCGCCGAGCTGGACCCGGAGGAGGTGCAGAAGAGCCTGCAGGTCTGCGCCTTCGGCGCCTTCCTCGCGGTCCGCGAGGCGGCACGGCGCATGCTGGCCGCCGGGCACGGCACCATCCTGCTGACCGGGGCAAGCGCCGGCGTGAAGGGCTATCCGTTGAGCGCGCCCTTCGCCATGGGCAAATTCGCCCTGCGCGGCCTCGCGCAGTCCGCGGCGCGGGAGTTCCACCCGAAGGGTATCCATGTCGCGCATGTGGTGATCGATGGCGGCATCCGCAGTGCCCGCCGGCCCGAGGCAGCGGAGGATAGCCTGCTCGACCCGGACGCCATTGCCGAGAGCTACCTCCACCTCATCCGCCAGCCGCGCAGTGCCTGGAGTTGGGAGCTGGAGATCCGACCTTGGGTTGAAAAATTCTGAATCGGCATGGACATCGCGGGACGGTGGAACAGGCTGCCACAAGCACCCGCGCATGCACTTAACTCAGGGTAGAAAAATACCGGATACTTTCGAGCTGTTGCGAGAAAAGGCACCTTTTTCTGGGTGCTTTTGCGTGCACACGCAACTGAAGAACGATTTCCGTGTTGCTGTCCGGGTCGGTCAATAGTATGTGTGCTACGCAATCACATTAGCTGGAGCTGCAGGATGCGAGCCGCGTTCAAGCCTCTCGAAGCCGAGGCAGAACCCGAGTCCCCTGACCAATCGGCGCTACGGCTGATGCTGTCCTACGTGGAAGCAGAATGCCTGCGCCTCGGTGCCACCGAAGCCGCACGCCACGTCGCCCTCGCCGTCTCGAACCTGCCGGAGCCGGTGGTCGACGCCGCCGCCACCCCGCAGCCGCCGGCCCCGCTTCGCCCGCGGAACGCACGCCTCCACTGAGGCCTTCCCGCTACCCCCGCCGCAGCAGGAACAGCGCCTGTTCGCCGAACAGGTTGGCCAGTTGCGGTGACCGCTTCCAGGGCGCCTTCAACCCCCGCTCATCCACCGCCAGCCACTGCTCGACCACATAGCCCTCCAGGGCGCACAGGTCGAAGAAGTCGCGGATGGTGCAGGGGTGGATGTTCGGCGTCTCGTACCAGGCGCGGTGCCAGGTATCGGTCATCGGCATCCGCCCGGTCGCCAGCACCTGCCATCGCACCAGCCAATGGCCGAAATTGGGGAAGCTGACGATGGCCCGCCGGCCGATGCGCAGCATCTGCCGCAGCACCTCGCGCGGCCGCTCCACGGCCTGCAGCGTGCGCGAGAGCACCACATAGTCGAAGGCGCCGTCGGGGTAGGAGGCGAGGTCATGGTCGGCGTCGCCATGGATCACCGCCAACCCGGCAGCGACGGCGCGCGTCGCCTCCGCCATGTCGATCTCGATGCCGCGCGCATCCGCGCCCTTTTCAGCCGTGAGATGCGCCAGCAGCGCGCCATCCCCGCAGCCGATATCGAGCACGCGCGCACCCGGCGTGATCATCTCGGCGATCAGCCGCAGGTCCAGCCGCATGTTCTTGGCGACATAACGGATCGGGAAGGGCGCATCGGGCATGGGGCCTTGCGATAGACCGCCGCTGCGGCCACCGCAACGCTTCCTTCATCGCCGCCATGCTGTCCTGGCGCACCTTCTGCAGATGGGCATCGCCGCCATGATCCGCCCCCCATGCCGGGCCTGAACGCAGCCCTTGCGCTGCTGCCTTCGCCGGCTCGGCTCCGCAACGCCGTCGCCGACCTGCTGCTGGCCGCGGCCGAGCGTGTCTCCCGCCCTTCGCCGGAGGCTGGCCCGGCCGCCCTGGCCCCGCTGCCGCAGGATGGCGGGCCCACACAGGACGCGGCCAAGGGCGTGGCGCTGTCCCGCCTTGCCTGGGCCGACCGGCTTTGGGGGGAAGGGTGCCTGCTGCCGGGCGGCATGGCCGAGATCCATCGCCTTTCGGGCCTCCTGCCCCTCTCGCCGGCGACGACGGTGCTGCTGCTCGGCCGCGATGCTGGCGGGGCGGCGGGTAGCCTGATCGCCCAGCGCGGGGCCTGGGTCGCTGTCCACCAACGTGACCCGGTGCTGCGGGAGAGGATGGCGGCGCGCCTTCGCCCTTATGGCCGGCGTGCCACGGTGCTGCCCTGGGACCCGGCGTGTCCCGCCTTCCGGCCCGGCTACCACCACCATGCCCTGGCGCTGGAGGCCCTCGACGGCGCCGACCCCGCCGCCCTGTCCATGGCGCTGGCGGCCGCGCTGAAGCCCGGGGCGCAGCTTGTCATGCTGGAGGTCGTGCAGGGTGAGCATCCCGGCCCCGCCCCCTTGCTGGAACGCTGGATGGCACTGGAGGGTCGCGCCGTTCCGCCCCGGCGCCGGCTGGCCGAAGCCGCGCTGCAGCGCGCCGGCTTCCAGCTCCATGTGGCGGAGGATACGGCGCCGCGCCACGCCGCTGCGATCATCGAGAGCTGGTCCCGGATGATCGCCGGGCTGCGGGAGGCCGGAGCGCCTGCTCTCCGGGCGGGCGCCGCCGGGCTGGTCGCCGAGGCCGAGCTCTGGCTGTTGCGGCACCGGTTGATGGCCAGCGGTGCGCTCGGCTTCCTGCGCTGGCATGCGACGCTGCGCCGATGACCACTGCATAGGCTGCATGGCAGCCGGGCGAAGGCCGACCTCCTAATCCAGCGGCAGGCTGCCCATTTCCTCAGCATTCGGGGCCACAGGGTGCATAGGGCATCCCGGTTTGAGGGCCCCGCTGGAGACTTCCTATGATGTCCGCTGTCCTTGGCCTGCTGAGCTTCGGTGCCGGCCTGGCGCTGGTGCTTTGGGGCGCCACGGTCCGTCGCGGCATGGAGCGCGACGGAGTCCTGCACGGGGCCGGGCTGATGCCCGCCGGTGCGGCGCGGGACGCCGCCTGAGCAAGTCCCCACGGCGCGCCGGGCCACCCGCCCGGACGGCGCCGCGGGGTATGCGCCTCAGCTGGTCGGTGAGCCCGCCGACGGGGCTTGTGCCGCGGGCGCCGCCGCCACCCGCATCTCCGGAAGCGGGATGAACTCCTGGTCGTCACCCGGCACGGTGCCGAAGCGCCCGGCCTTCCAATCCGCCTTCGCCTGCTCGATGCGCTCGCGCGAGGAGGAGACGAAGTTCCAGAACAGATGCCGCGGCCCGTCCATCACGGCACCGCCGAGCAGCAGCAGCCGGGCACCCTTCGGCCCCGCCCGCAGCGCCAGCCCGTCGCCCGCGCGGAAGACCAGCATCCGGCCGGCTTCGAAGCGGTCACCCGCGACCTCCACCTCGCCCTCCACCACATAGGCGCCGCGTTCCTCATGCTCGTCCGGCATCGGCATCACGGCGCCGGGTGCCAGCGCTGCATCGGCATAGAACAGGTCCGATGGCGTCTTCACCGGAGAACGGGCGCCCCAGCCATAACCCGCGATCAGGCGCAGCCGCGCGCCGCCATCCTCGATCACCGGCAGCGTCGCGGCCGGATGATGCACGAAATCCGGCACCGCCTCCTCCTGCGCCCGCGGCAGGGCGAGCCAGGACTGGATGCCGAAGAGGCGGTTGGCCTGGCCGCGCAGCCGCTGGTCCGTGCGTTCCGAATGGACGAGGCCACGCCCCGTCGTCATCCAGTTGACGTCGCCGGGCCGGATCGCCTGGTCGGAGCCAAGGCTGTCGCGGTGCTGGATCTCGCCGTCGAACAGATAGGTGACGGTGGAGAGGCCGATATGCGGGTGTGGCCGCACGTCGAGTCCCCGGCCCGTGAGGAATTCGCCGGGCCCCATCTGGTCGAAGAAGATGAACGGCCCGACCATCTGGCGCTCCTTCGCCGGCAGGGCGCGGCGCACCTCGAAGCCGCCGATGTCATGCGCGCGTGGCACGATCACCTGGCCCACGCAGTCGGAGCCGGCGCATTCGGGCATCACGCCCATGGGATCCTTGTCGACGCTCATGGTCCGTCTCCTGGTTCAGAGACCCGCGATCCATTCGCGGGTCAGCGTGACGTCCAGCTGGGAGAGGCCGTGCCCCGCCGGCAGCTCGTGATGCCGCACCGTCGCGCCATCGGCGGCGAGCAGGGCCGCGAGGCGCTTGCTGTTCGCTGCCGGCACGATCGGGTCGGCTGTCCCGGACAGCATTAGCACCGAGGTGCCGTCCAGGCGTGCCGCAGGCGCTTCCCGGAACGGTGCCATGGCCCGCAGCAGCACCGCGCCGCGCACCAGGCCGGGGTGCCGCAGCAGCAGGCTGGCGGCGATATTGGCCCCGTTCGAGAAGCCCAGCGCAATGGGCGCGGCGATCCCGTACTCGGCCTGCGCCCACCGGATGAAGCCGGCGAGATCGTCGGTGCGGCGGCGCAGGTCGTCCTCGTCGAACACGCCCTCCGCCAGGCGCCGGAAGAAGCGCGGCATGCCATTCTCCAGCACCGCGCCACGCGGCGAGAGCAGGGCGGCGCCCGGTGCGGCCATGGCGCCGAGCGGCAGCAGGTCGGCCTCGTCGCCCCCCGTGCCGTGCAGCAGCAGCAGCGGCGGGCGGGCGGTGTCGGTGGCGGGTTCGAAGCGATGGACAAGGCTCGGTTGGGTGCTCATGGCAGGTACTCCCAGGGCCGCGCAGCGGGCCGCGCCGTGCAGGCGCCGCCCGTTGCGGCCGTTCAGGCGAGGACGGGCAAGGCCGCCTCGATCTGGCCGCGATAGGTCTCGAGGAACTTCGGCAGCTTGAGCGCGGTGCCGAGCGCCTCGGCGGGCTCGTCCACCGCGAAGCCCGGGATGTCCGTGGCGATCTCGAACAGCACATGCCCAGGCTCGCGGAAGTAGACCGAGCGGAAGTAGTCGCGGTCCTTCTGCTCCGTGGTGCGGAGGCCGTGATTGGCGGCAAGCTTCCGCACCATGTCGGCCTGCGCCGCGTCATCCGCCGCGCGGAAGGCGAGGTGATGCACCGAGCCCCGGCCCATCCGCGCCGGCAGGAAGCCGCCGACCGCCTGCAGGTCGACGATGCCGCCGAGGGCCGTGCCGGCCACCTGGTAGCGCACCGTGCTGCCCTCGCGCGCCGCCTCGGCGAAGCCGAAGACATCGGTGAGGATGGCGCCCGTCGCCTCGGTCCGGTCCAGCATCAGGCTGACGCTGTGGAAGCCGCGGATCGCCATCGCGGCCGGCACCTCGCCATTGTCCCAGGCCGGCTCGGCCTCGATGCCCGGCAGCCCGACCAGGGCCAGCCGCATGCCGTCCGGGTCGCGGAAGGTCAGCACCGTCTCGCCGAAGCGCGTTGCCCGCTCCACGCCATGGCCCATCAGCCGCGCGGTCCAGTAGCCGATCGCGCCCTGCGGGATGCGGAACACCGTCTCCTGCAACTCGCCGGCGCCGCCGCGGCCGGGCGCCGCATGCTCCCAGGGGAAGAAGGTGAGGATGGTGCCGGGGCTGCCGGCGGCATCGCCGTAGTAGAAGTGGTAGGCGCCGGGATCGTCGAAATTGACGGTCTTCTTCACCAGCCGCAGCCCAAGGGTGCGGGTGTAGAAATCGAGGTTGCGCTGCGCGTTGCCGGCGATGGCGGTGACATGGTGGATGCCGTGGATGGCCATGGTCTGTCTCCGTTCGAGGGGAGCCTGGACGGCCCCGGTGGCAGAGAGATGAGCCCGCGCCGGACCGAAGGGTAGCGAAATGCGATTGCATGGATGCAATCCCGCCCTTGCCGGAAGCGGTCTGGTATTGCGGCCCCGCACAGGGCATCCTGCCTCCCCCCGGAGGACAGGATCGGTGGCATGAAGGAACCCGCCCGGACCCTTGCCTGGGATGATTTCCGCCTCATCGATGCGGTGGCGACGACGCGCAACCTGCCGGCCGCGGCGGCCCGGCTCGGCATCGACCATTCCACCGTCTTCCGGCGCCTGAAGGCGATCGAGGCGCTGGTCGGCACGCCGCTCTTCGAGCGCCACCGCACCGGCTATGCCCTGACCCCGGCCGGCGAGGAGATGGCAGCGCTCGCCGCCCGGGTGGACGAGGACATCACCGCCGTCACCCGCCGCCTCATCGGCCAGGCGCCGGCGCCGGCGGGCGAGGTGCGGCTCGCCACCAGCGACAGCCTGCTGACGGAGCTGCTGATGCCGATGCTGGCGGCCTTCCGTCGGCTCAACCCGGCGATCCGCCTCGACCTCGTCACCGGCAACGCGGCGCTGAACCTGTCGCGGCGCGATGCCGATGTGGCGGTGCGCGCGACCGACGCGCCGCCCGATACGCTCGTCGGGCGGCGTGCCGCGCGCATCGCCTGGGGGCTCTATGGTTCGGTCATGGTGGCGCCGGCCACCGACCCGGTCATGGAGTCCGACTGGGTCTGCCTCGGCGATAACCTCTCCAGCCTGAAGGTGGTGCGCCATGCCCAGGCGATGGTACCGGCGGAGCGGCTGGGCGGGCGCTTCGATACCGTGCTCGGGCTGGCGCATGCCGTGGCCTCGGGGATGGGCGTCGGACACCTGCCCTGCTTCATCGGTGATACCTGGCCGGGGCTGACCCGCCTCGCCCCGCCGGACCCGGCCTATGCCTCCGACCTCTGGCTGCTGACGCATCCCGACCTGCGCCGCACGCCACGTGTGCGAGCCCTGCTCGACCACCTGACCGAGACGATCGCGGCGAAGCGTGCGCTGATCGAGGGTACCGCCGCCGGCATGGCCTGACGGGCCGGCCGGGCTCGCGGCCGCGGTCCAGGCCGCGTCCGAAGGCCACCCCACCATCATCCATGACGCGGCGACCGCGATGGAGGCGACGCTCTGCAGCGATGAGGAGGTGATCGTCGTCGGCAATTTCGCCGGGCAGGCGGCGGCGTTCCTCTCCCGCACGGCGGCGCATGTGCATGTGCTGGTGCACGGGGCGGGCCCTGGCCTCGCCCTATGCCACGGCCAGGCCGGGCATCTTCGCGGTGGGCGATGTCCGGTCCGGCTCGGTGAAGCGCGTGGCCTCGGGCGTTGGTGAAGGCTCGGTCGTGGTGCAGTCGCTACACCGGTTCCTGCAGCCGGGCATCGCCTGACGCGGGCCCGGCCGGGGAGCGCCTGCGAGGCGTCAGCCGCCGGTGTCGGCGGCCGTGGCCGTCGCCTGATCGAGGATCGCATCCATGCTTCGCCGCAGCGCCGCGGCAGAGCGCCGGCCGCCCAGATAGGGCAGGCTGGACCAGGCGCCGTCGATCAGCAGCTCCAAGGCATCACCGAGCAGATCCGGCTCCGCCAGCCCCGCCTCCCGCGCGAGTGCCACGAATTGCTGGCGCATGCGCAGCTTATGGGCGGCGACGAGCTGGTGCGTCGGGTGGTCCGGGTCGGGGAATTCGGCCTGGGCCAGCAGCAGCGGGCAGCCGCGATATTCCGGCATCTCGAGCTTGCCGGCCATTGCCTCGACCATGGCGCGCAGCTTGTCGAGCGGCGTGGTGGCCCCCGCGGTCGCCTCGGCGAACCAGGCATCGTAGCAGGCCGCATCCTCCTCGAGGATGGCGGCCACCAGCGCATCCTTGCTGGGGTAGCTGCGGTACAGGCTCATCTTCGTCGCGTCGGCGGCGCGGCAAACCTCCTCGATCCCGGTCGCGCGGATGCCTTGCCGGTAGAACAGGTCCTTGGCCGCGCTCTGGATGCGCTGGGCTGCCTTCGGCCTGTCGGCGGTCGCGCTGGACATGGGGTCTCCCCTTCTCGCGATGACGGAACCATGCGGCACCGCAAAATTGCCTCTTGATGATACTGACCGGTCACATACTATCTGAGACGAACCGGTCGGTAACATCCGGCCCCGGAGATAAGCGATGTCCCCCAATCACCGCAAGGCCCTGGCCGAGACGAAGGAGCTCAATCCTTGGTTCGGCTGGCTGGCCCGCACCCTGCCCGCCCCGGCAACCCTGGCGTTGCTGGCAGGCACCTCGCTGCCGATGCAGGCTGCCGCCCAGGGCGCGCCGCCGGCACCCAGCGTGACCGTCGCCACCCCGCTCACCCGCCAGATCACCGAATGGGATGAGCACACCGCCCGGATCGAGCCCTCGGCCCGGGTCGAGATCCGCCCGCGGGTTTCGGGCCAGGTGGCCGAGGTGCATTTCCGCGACGGCGCGCTGGTCCGCGCCGGCGACCTGCTCTTCACCATCGACCAGCGCCCCTTCCGGATCGCCGTGGAGAGCGCCCGGGCGGAGCTGGCCCGCGCCGAGGCGCGGCTGACCCTCGCCGAGCAGCAGGTGCAGCGCTACACGCCCCTGGTGCAGCAGCGCTTCGCGCCGGAATCCGAGATGGACACCCGGCGCAGCACCTTGCGCGAGGCGCAGGCCGGCATCGCCGCCGCCCGCGCCGCCCTGCACCAGGCCGAGCTGGAGCTGGAATGGACCGAGATCCGCGCCCCGCGTCCCGGCCGGGTCAGCGACCGCCGGGTGGATGCCGGCAACCTGGTGCAGCAGGGCACCACCCTGATGACCATGCTGCTGGCGCTCGACCCCGTCTATGTCACCTTCGATGCGAGTGAGGCGCAGTATCTCCGCTTCGCCCGCGCAACGCGGGGCGGCATGCGCGAGGCCACGGCGACCGTGCAGCTCCGCCTGCTGGACGAGACCGAATTCGGCCATGAGGGGCGGCTCGACTTCGTCGACAGCGCCTTCGATGGGCGCAGCGGCACCATCCGCGGCCGCGCCACCCTGCCCAACCCGGATCTGTTCCTGACGCCCGGCAGCTTCGCCCGGCTTCGTCTGCAGGCCGGTGAGGCGCCGGCGCTGATGGTGCCCGACGCCGCCGTCATGGCCGACCAGTCGGGGCGGATGCTGCTCACCGTGGCGCCGGACGGCACCGTGGCGCCGCGCACGGTGCGGCTCGGCCCGCTGGTCGATGGTCTCCGCGTGGTGCGGAGCGGCCTGGCGCCGGAGGACCGCGTGGTCATCGGCGGCCTGCACCGCGCCCGGCCGGGTACCAAGGTCGCCATCGAGCAGGGCCGGATCGGCCCGAGCCCGCTGGCCGCCGCCCAGTAATCGCAGCTGAAAGGCCCCGCGCCGTGCGCCTCGCCCGATTCTTCATCGACCGTCCGGTCTTCGCCGCGGTGGTCTCGATCGCCATCACCCTGGTCGGCGCGCTCGCCGCCCTCCGCCTCCCCATCGCCGAATATCCGGAGATCGCGCCGCCCACCGTGCAGGTGACGGCGCTCTATCCCGGCGCCTCCGCCGAGACCATCGCCGGCACCGTCGCCGGGCCGATCGAGCAGGAGGTGAACGGGGTGGACGGCATGCTCTACCTCTCCTCCCAGTCGACCGGCGATGGCCGCGTCACCATCAGCGTCGTCTTCCGCCAGGGCGTCGATGTCGACCAGGCGCAGGTGCTGGTGCAGAACCGCGTCGCCATCGCCGAGCCGCGGTTGCCGGAGGAGGTGCGCCGCCTCGGCATCACGGTGAAGAAGGCCTCGCCCGACCTGCTGATGGTCGTGCACCTCATCTCGCCGGATGGCAGCCGCAGCCCCGACTACGTCTCCAACTACGCGACGCTCGCCATCAAGGACCGGCTGACCCGGCTGGACGGCGTGGGCGATGCGCAGGTCTTCGGCGCGCGGGACTATGCGATGCGCGTCTGGCTCGACCCGGACCGCACCGCGGCGCGCGGCCTCTCGCCGGGCGACGTGGTGCAGGCCTTGCAGCGCGCCAATGCGCAGGTCGCGGCGGGCGCCATCGGCCAGGCGCCGCGCGCGGCGGAGGCGGGCGCCTTCGAGGTGAGCGTGCAGGCGCAGGGGCGGCTCGCCTCGCCCGAGCAGTTCGACGAGCAGGTGGTGGCGACGGGGGCGGGCGGTGCGCCGGTGCGGCTGCGCGATCTCGCCCGCACCGAGATCGGCGCGGCTGACTACACCATCAACGCGCTGCTGAACAATCAGGTGGCGACCGCCATCGTCATCTTCCAACGGCCGGGCAGCAATGCCTTGCAGACGGCCGCCGCCGTGCGGGCAACCATGGAGGAGGCGGCGCCCGGCTTCCCCTCCGGCATCGGCTACAGCGTGGTGTATGACCCGACGCGCTTCATCGCCCAGAGCATGGAGGCCGTGCTGCACACCTTCGCCGAAGCCGTTGCGCTGGTGGTGCTGGTGGTGGTCCTCTTCCTGCAGAACTGGCGGGCGGCGGTGATCCCGCTGCTGGCCATCCCGGTCTCGATCATCGGCACCTTCGGCGTGCTGCTGGCGCTCGGCTTCACGCTGAACTCGCTGACCATGTTCGGCCTGATCCTCGCCATCGGCATCGTCGTCGATGACGCCATCGTGGTGGTCGAGAATGCGGAGCGGCACATGGCGGCCGGCCTCTCGCCGCTCGAGGCGGCGCGGCGGACCATGGACGAGGTGGGCTTCGCCCTCATCGCCATCGCCCTGGTGCTGGTCGCGGTCTTCCTGCCGACCGCCTTCATCACCGGCATCGCCGGCGCCTTCTACAAGCAGTTCGCGGCCACCATCTCCGTCGCCACGCTGCTCTCGGCGCTGGTCTCGCTGACCCTGTCGCCGGCGCTCGCGGCGCTGCTGCTGAAGCCGCACGGCCATGCGCCGCGCTCGCGCTGGCTGCTGCCGGTCGGGCTGTTCTTCCGCGGCTTCAACTGGCTCTTCGACCGGCTCTCGCTGGGCTATGGCGGGCTGACCCGGCGGCTGGTGCGGCTGCCCGTGCTGCTGCTGCTGGTCTATGCCGGGCTGCTGGGGCTGACCGGACAGACCGTGCTGTCCACGCCGACCGGTCTGATCCCGCCGCTCGACCGCGGCTACTTCATCGCCGCCTTCCAGCTGCCGCCGGGCGCCAGCCTCAGCCGGACGGATGCGGTGGTGCGGCGTGCCTCCGATGCGATCCTGGCGACCCCCGGCGTCGAGAGCGCCGTCGCCTTCGTCGGCTTCGACGGCGCGACCTTCACCAACGCCCCGAATACCGGCGTGGTCTTCGCCAGCCTCAAGCCCTTCGAGGAGCGCACGCATCTCGGCCTCACCGGCAACGGCATCCTGGCCGACCTCCAGCGCCGGCTGATGGGCGACCCGGATGCGCAGGTGCTCGTCATCCCGCCCCCGCCCGTGCCCGGCATCGGCACCGGCGGCGGCTTCAAGCTGATGATCCAGGACCGTGCCGGCCGCGGCCCGCAGGCGCTGGAGGCGGCGACGCAGCAGGTGATGGCGGCAGCGAACGGAACGCCCGGCATCGCCTTCGCCTTCAGCCTCTTCAACACGGCGACGCCGCAGATCCGCGCCGATATCGACCGGACGCGGGCGGAGATGCTCGGCGTGCCGATCTCCCGCGTGCATGAGGCGATGGCGATCTATATGGGCTCCGCCTTCGTCAACGACTTCAACCTGCTCGGCCGCACCTGGCGCGTCACCGCCCAGGCCGACATGCAGCACCGCATGGCGGTGGAGGACATCGCCCGGCTGCGTACCCGGGCGGATGACGGGTCGATGGTGCCGCTCGGCAGCCTCGCCACCTTCCACGAGACCTCCGGCCCCTATCGCGTGCCGCGGTACAACCTCTACCCGGCGGCCGAATTGCAGGGCGCGGCGATGCCCGGCATTTCCACCGGCCAGGCCATCGCCGCCATGGAGGAGGTGCTGCGCACCACGCTGCCGGAGGGCTTCGGCTATGAATGGACGGAGCTGGCGCTGCAGGAGCGCATCGCCGGCAACACCGCGCCCATCGCCTTCGGCTTCGCGGTAGTCTTCGTCTTCCTCGTGCTGGCCGCCATGTACGAGAGCTGGCTGCTGCCGCTGGCGGTGGTGCTGATCGCGCCGATGTCGGTCCTGGCGGCGCTGCTCGGCGTGCGCCATGCCGGCCTCGACAACAACGTGCTGGTCCAGGTCGGGCTGGTGGTGCTGGTCGGGCTGGCGGCGAAGAACGCGATCCTCATCGTGGAGTTCGCCCGCTCCGCCGAGGATGAGGGGATGACCCGGTGGGAGGCTGCGGTGGCCGCGGCGCGGACCCGGCTGCGGCCGATCCTGATGACCAGCCTCGCCTTCATCCTCGGCGTGCTGCCGCTGACGGTGGCGACCGGGGCAGGGGCGGAGATGCGCCAGAGCCTCGGCGTCGCGGTGTTCTACGGCATGCTGGGCGTGACGCTGTTCGGCCTCGTCTTCACGCCGGTCTTCTATGTGGTGGCGCGGGCCCTGGCGCGCCGCCGCACGCGGCAGGCGCCTGAGGCCCCGCTGCCGGTGGTGACGCCCTCGGGCAGCCACTGAACATGGGCCGTGGGGGGAGGCGGGGGCGTGCCGCTTCCGCCCGCGGCCCAGGGGCGTGCCTGGCGGGCGGTCTCTGCGAAGGCCCCTGACGGCGCGGCTGTTGCCAAGCGCGGCAGAACCGGCTGCACCTGGCCCCAGGGAACAGCCTGCCGGGAGCTGCCGCCATTCCGATGATCCTCGCCGCCAATGCGAATGCCCAAGGGTCCCATGTCGGCGAATGGCGCCACCGGGATGCCTGGGACCGTCCGGCCAGCAACCTCGAGAATGCGGTGCGCCTCGCCCGCATCGCCGAGGCCGGCAAATTCGACCTGCTCTTCCTCGCCGATGGCAATGGCGTGCGGAACCTCGACAAGCCCGACCTCTTCGCCGCCACCAGCCCCTCCGACCGGCCGGCGGTCTTCGAGCCGGTCACCTTGCTCTCCGCCCTGGCGATGGTGACGCGGCATATCGGCCTCGTCGCAACCACCACGACGACCTATGACGAGCCCTATGCCGTGGCGCGGCGCTTCGCCTCGCTCGACCATATCAGCGGCGGGCGGGCGGGGTGGAACCTCGTCACCACCTCGAACCCGGGCGATGCGCTGAATTTCAGCAAGGAGGCGCATGCACCGCGCGAGGACCGCTATGCCCGCGCCGGCGAGTTCGCCGACATCGTCAAGGGCCTGTGGGATTCCTGGGCGGACGATGCCTTCCCCCAGGACAAGGCGAGCGGGCGCTTCCTCGACCCGGCGCGGGTCCAGGCGCTGAACCACAAGGGCGACCATTTCTCGGTCGCCGGACCGCTGAACGCGCCGCGGCCGGTGCAGGGCCACCCGGTGATCTTCTCGGCGGGGCAATCGGAGATGGGGAAGGAGCTCTCGGCCCGCACCGCCGACTGCGTCTTCGCCATCGAGGGCACGATCGAGCGCGCCCGGGCCCTCTATGCCGATCTCAAGGGCCGCCTGCCGCGCTATGGCCGCGGGCCGGAGAGCCTCAAGATCCTCAGCGGCGTCACCATCTTCGCCGGCGAGACGGAGGCCGAGGCCGATGCCCTCTTCCAGGAGCTGGAGGATCTTGTCTCCCCCGCCGTCGGCCTCGATTACCTCTCGAAGATGATCGGCCATCGCATGGCCGACTACCCGCTCGACGGGCCGATGCCGGCGCTGGAGGAGGAACATGTCGGCCCGACCGGCATCGGCAAGGCGATCCTCGGCGTGGCACGCGCCGAGGGGCTGACGGTGCGCCAGACCTACAAGCGCATCCTGCCGCAGATGGCGGGCAACCTCTTCAAGGGCAGCGCGATGCAGGTAGCCGACCGGATGGAGGAGTGGTACCGCAGCCAGGCCTGCGACGGCTTCATGATCGCCGCCCCGGTGGTGCCGACGGGGCTGGAGCGTTTCATCCGCCTGGTGGTGCCGGAGTTGCAGCGGCGTGGCCTGTTCCGGACGGATTACGAAGGCCGGACGCTCAGGGACAATCTCGGCCTGCCGCGCCCGGCCAACCGCTTCTTCCCAGAACCCGCGAGGCCCGCCTGATGCCGCACCGCCGCGCCCTCCTCGCCGCCCTGGCCCTGCCCTCCATCGCCCGTGCGGAGAACTGGCCGGCACGGCCGCTCCGCGTCGTCGTGCCCTTCGCGCCTGGCGGCGCCACCGACCTCATCGCCCGGCTGATCGCAGAGCGGCTGGCCACCCCGCTCGGCCAGCAGGTGGCGGTGGAGAACCGGGCGGGAGCCTTCGGCATCCTCGGCGCCGATGCGGTGGCGAAGGCCCCGGCCGATGGCTACACGCTGCTCGCCGGCAGCCCGGGGCCGATGGCGGTCAACCCCTATGTCTACAAGACGCTGCCCTATGACCCGGAGCGCGACCTCTGCGGCGTCTCCATGGTGGCGACGATCCCCTATGTGATGGTCGTCCCCGCCTCGCTCGGCGTCTCGAGCGTGCAGGAATTCCTGGCACTGGCCCGCGCCCGGCCCGGCTCGATCAACTTCGCCACCTCCGGCATGGCCTCGCGCCTGACCGTCGAGATGTTCCGTGCCCTGGCGGGCGGCGTGCCGATGGAGATGGTGCAGTACCGGGGCGGCGCCCCGGCCCGGACCGACCTGCTGGCGGGGCGGATCCAGCTGGTGATCGAGCAGGCGCCCTCCTTCCTCGAGGACTTCCGTGCCGGCACGCTGCGGCCGCTGGCCGTGGGCGGCGCACGCCGCTTCGCCCTGCTGCCCGAGGTGCCGACCCTGCAGGAGGCCGGCATCCCCGGCTACGAGGCGGCGGCCTGGCTCGGCTATGCCGCCCCGGCCGGTACGCCGATCGCCATTCGCCGGCGGCTGGCGGAGGAGATCGACCGCATCCTGCTGCTGCCGGAGGTGCGCGACAGGCTGGCCAGTTGGGGCGCGGAGCCGGTCGGCGGGCCGCCCGAGGCCATGGACCGCGTGTTGGCCGCGGAGCGCGCCCGGTGGCGCGATGTCGTTCGGCTGGCCGGAATCGAACGGGAATAGGCTGCCACCCGCATCGATCCTTGACCTGGGGCGCCTCAACCTGAACGATGCCGGGCGACCGGGCCTGCTGCAGGCTTGAAACCCGCCGCACCAGCCCGATTCTGGAGCCGAACCGCCTCGCCGAACTAGTCGCCTGACTCAGGGCCCTTGCGTCCGGGGGAGGAACCAGACCGATGGAGGATCCGAAAGCCGGCTGGGTCCGGGCGGGAGGAGCCGCAGCCTGGGCTTCGCAGGATGTCTGTGCCTGGTCCTTCGGCCCGCATCCGCAGGCCGGGGCGATCGCCACCCGTCTCCACCCCGGCTTTTCCCTGGCCGCACTGCCACGCCAGCGCCGCCGGGCACCGCCCGGAGCCGCCGAGCAGATGCGGTCCCTGCTGGCCCGCACCGTGACCAGCAAGGTCGTGCCACGCCTGCAACACAGCCTCGCCGACGACCAGCCGGAGGTCGAGCCTGGGCCGGAGGATGTCGCCGCACTGGTCGCCCTGGCCATGACCAGCGACCTGCCGACGACGATGACCTTCATCCAGGCGATCCGTGCCCGGGGCGTGGCCCTGGAGGATCTCTACCTCCAGCTCCTGGCGCCTGCGGCACGGCGCATCGGGGAGCTGTGGGAAGAGGACCTGTGCACCTTCGTCGATGTCACCGAGGCGCTTGGGCGGCTGCAGCGTCTGCTGCAGGAGTTGAGCCCGGCCTATATCCCCCCGGCCGGCCAGTATGATCCGCGCCGCCGCGCTGCCCTGGTCGCGGCGCCGGGCGAGCAGCACAGCTTCGGCCTGGCCCTGGTGACCGAGTTCTTCCTCCAGGCGGGGTGGGAGGTATGGGCCCAGCCGGTCGCCGATGAGGCGGAGTTGCTGGCGCAGCTTCAGGGGCATTGGTTCGCGGTTCTCGGCCTGTCGGTTGCCAGGAACGAGGCGGTGACGGCGCTGCCTGGCCTGATCGCCGCGGCACGGAGGGCGTCGCGGAACCCGGCCATGGCGGTGATGGTCGGCGGGCGCGTCTTCCTCGACAATCCGGCGCTGGCCCAGGAGATCGGTGCCGATGCCACGGCGTCGGATGGGCGGCAGGCGGCCCTGCAGGCCGAAACCCTGCTTGCATTGCAGTCCCGCCCCAGGCCGGAGTAAGCCTGCGATGCGGCACCACCCCGATCGGCGCAGCCAAGGAAATCCGTACCGGTGAGACTGTTCAGGGCCCCTGACGCATCGCTGGGCCGGCTCGACGCGGCCGAGGCAGCCTCCCTCTTCGCGCAGGCCTCCGACATCGCCCTCGTCATCGACACCCATGGGGTGATCCGTGACCTGGCGATCGCCAGCGAGGACCTGTCACGGGACCTGGGTGCCGGCGCGGACTGGCACGGCCGCCCCTGGCTCGACACCGTGACGGCCGACAGCCGCCCGAAGGTGGAGGCGCTGGTGCAGGGCATCGCGCAGCGGCAGTCGCCGCGCTGGCGGCATGTCAACCAGGTCGCCTCGCCCGACGGCACCGTTCCCATCCTGTATTCGGCCATGCGGATCGGCGAGGCCGACCGCGCCATGGTCTTCGGCCGCGACCTGCGCCCCATGTCGCAGTTGCAGCAGCGTCTGCTCGAGGCCCAGCACTCGGCGGAGCGGGAGTATGGCCGCCTGCGCCAGGCCGAGACCCGCTACCGGCTGCTGTTCCAGCTCTCGCCCGAGCCGGTGCTGATCGCGGATGCGCCGAGCGGACGGGTGCTCGAGATGAACCCGGCGGCACAGCAGCTGCTCGGCCGGGCGGCGAAGCACCTGCCGGGGCGGCCCGTGACCGAGTTGTTCGACCGCCATGGCCAGCAGGCCGTGCGGGCGCTGCTGGTGGTCGCCAGCGGCGGCTCGGGCGCCGAGGAGGCCACCGCGGTGCTGGCTGAAGGGGCGCGCCCGGTACGCATCGCCGCCTCCCTGCTGAGGGAAGGCGGCGGCGCGGCCTTCCTGCTGCGCCTCTCGCCGGTGCAGGCGCCGGACCGGCCTGCCATGCCCCCGGCCGCGGCGACGCTGCTGACGGTGGTGCAGCGCGCGCCCGATGCCTTCGTGGTGACCGACGACCGGGGCCGGATCCTCACCGCAAACGAGGCATTCCTCGAACTGGCGCAGCTGGCCACGGAGGAGGATGCCACGGGAGAACTGCTCGACCGCTGGCTTGGCGGCCTCGGGGCCGAGATGGAGGTGCTGGTCACCGCCCTGCGGGAGCGGGGCTCGGTTCGACTCTTCGCCGCGGCGCTGCGTGGCGAGCAGGGGGCGAGCACTGAGGTCGAGGTCTCGGCCGTCTCCGTCCTCGACAGCGGAAAGCGCCCAAGCTTCGGCTTCGCCATCCGCAACCTCGGCGCCCGTGCCAGGCCCGAGGAGGCCGGTCGGGAGCCGCTGCGTTCGGTCGATGAGATCAAGGAGCTGATCGGCCGGGTGCCGCTGAAGCAGCTGGTCCAGGAAGCGGCCACCATCATCGAGCGGCTTTGCATCGAAGCCGCCCTCCGGCTCACCGGGGACAACCGCGCCCGGGCCGCCGAGATGCTGGGCCTGTCCCGCCAGAGCCTCTACGACAAGCTGCACCGCTACGGCCTCGGCAACCTCGACGCGAAGGGCGGCGAGGGAGGATAGGCCCCTGCGCCGTCTCCGCCTCAGCGCGGCAGCAGGTTGGTCTTCGCGAGGTCGATCACCTCATCCCCGCGCCCGCTCATCACGGCCCGGAGCAGCCACAGGCTGAAGCCCTTCACCTGTTCCAGCCCGATGGTCGGCGGCATGGACAGCTCCTGCGTCGCCGTCACCACGTCGAGCAGGGCCGGACCGTCATGGCGCAGCACCTCCTCGACCGCGCCGGGCAGGTCGCCCGGATCCTCGACCCGGATCGCATGGATGCCCATGGCGCGGGCCATGGCCGCGAAATCCGGGTTCTGCAGATCCGTCCCCGTCTCGACGAAGCCCGAGGCCTTCATCTCGAGAGCCACGAAGCCGAGCGTGCCGTTGTTGTAGATCACCACCTTCACCGGCAGCTTCTGCTGCGTGAGCGTGATCAGGTCGCCCATCAACATGGTGAAGCCGCCATCGCCGGAGAGGGAGATCACCTGCCGATCGGGCTGCGCCGCCTGGATGCCGATCGCCTGCGGCATGGCGTTCGCCATGGAGCCATGCACCAGCGAGCCGACCAGGCGCCGGCGGCCGGTCATGGCGAGGTAGCGCGCGGCCCAGATGGTCGGGGTCCCGACATCGAAGGTGAAGGCCGCATCCTCCGCCGCCGCCTCGCTGATCAGCCGGGTGAGGTATTGCGGATGGATGGGCTTCCGCCCCGGCGTGCCCTGCGCCAGCTCATCGAGGCCCTTCCGCACCCGACGATAGCGCGCCAGGCTCTCATCCAGGTGCCGCCGGTCCGACTTGATGCGGAGCCTGGGCAGCAGCGCCGCCAGGGTCGCGCCGACATCGCCGACCAGCCCGAGCTCGAGCCTTGCCCGCCGGCCGAGCTGCTCCGGCCTGATATCGACCTGCGCGATGCGGACATCCTTCGGCAGGAACTGCTTGTAGGGGAAGTCGGTACCCAGCATCAGCAGCACGTCGCAGGCATGCATCGCCTCATAGCCCGAGGAGAAGCCGATGAAGCCGGTCATCCCGACGTCATAGGGGTTGTCGTACTCGACATGCTCCTTGCCGCCGAGCGCATGGACGATCGGGCTCTTGAGCGCCTCCGCCACCTCCATGAGCGGCGCATGGGCGCCGGCGCAGCCGCGGCCGCAGAACAGGGTCACCCGGTCGAAGCCATTGAGCAGCCTGGCCAGCGCATCGATCTCGGCGGCCGCCGGCTGCACCACGGGGGAGGGCGGGAGAAGCCCGGCCACGGGCGAGACACCGCGCTTCGGCGCGGCCAGCAGCGCCACGTCGCCCGGGATCACGACGACCGCAACGCCGCGCAGCCCGACCGCCGCCCGGATCGCATTCTCCAGGATGAAGGGCATCTGCCGCGGGTCCGACACGGTCTCGCAATAGACGCTGCATTCCTGGAACAGGCTCTGCGGATGCGTCTCCTGGAAATAGCCGCTGCCGATCTCGGCCGAGGGGATGTGCGCGGCGATGGCCAGCACCGGCGTGCGGCTGCGCTGCGCATCATACAGCCCATTGATGAGATGCAGGTTGCCCGGCCCGCAGGAGCCCGCGCAGGCCGCGAGCCGGCCCGTCACCTGCGCCTCGCCGGAGGCGGCGAAGGCGGCGGCCTCCTCGTGGCGCATATGGACCCAGTCGATGCGGCCACGCTGGCGCAGCGCATCGGTGATCCCGTTGAGGCTGTCACCGACAACCCCATAGATCCGCTCGACGCCGGCGGCCTCCAGCGTCTCGACAAACAGCTCGGCGACGGTGCTGGTGGACATGGGTTTCCTTTCAGTGCGGTTTCGGCCCGGCGGCGGGCGCCGTCGACACGGGCACCGCCCTGGGAACGAAGGCGGCGAGCAGCCAGCACATCGCGGCAGCGATGGCCGTGGCGCTGAACCCATCGATATAGGCAAGCACCGAGGCCTGACGGCTCACGGCATTGCCCAGGAGCCTGAGCGCCTGCGCCGCCGCCTCGCCCTCGTCGGCGATGCGCGAACCGACGACCCGGCCATAGGCCAGCAGGCGGTCCACGGTATTGTCCGCCTGTGCTTCGACATGCAGGCCGGGCAGGTTGGAATGGACCTGCTCGCGCATCCGCACGAAGGTGCCGGGTCTGGGTCTGCCCGGCACCGCGCCGGCATCGTGCCGCGCGGTCGTATGGCGATCGGTCTGCGTGATGCCATGACATGCCTGCGCTTCGCTGCATTGCACGGCGAGGCCAAGGCCGTGTGGCCTTGCGCAGCTTGCATGCCCGTCCTGTTGTTTGGATGGATCGAAGGAGGCGTCGCCTTCCTCAGCCGTTTCCATGCCGGCACGGATGCGGATTGCGCATTGGATGCGGCGAAACGAACTGCCCAGTGCAGCCGACTGATGCTAAGGATGCAGGCATGCTCGAAACGCTCGTCATCCTGCTCGGTGCGACGGCCATCGCCGTGCACATCTCCCGCCGGCTGGGCTTCGGCAGTATCCTTGGCTATCTGGTCGCCGGCGTCGCCATAGGGCCTGACGGGTTCAGGCTGATCTCCGATGTCGAGCAGATCGCCCATGTCTCGGAGCTGGGCGTGGTGATGCTGCTGTTCCTCATCGGGCTCGAGCTGCGGCCGCAGCGGCTCTGGGCATTGCGCAAGCCGGTCTTCGGCCTGGGCTTCGGGCAGATGCTGCCGACCGCCGCGGCCATTACCGTTCTGGCACATTTGGGCGGGCTGCACTGGACCGGTGCCGCCGTGCTCGGCGCGGGCCTTGCGCTGTCCTCCACCGCCATCGTGCTGCCGATGCTGGGCGAGCGGGGGTTGCTATCCTCATCCGCCGGGCGCGACAGCTTCGCCGTGCTGTTGTTTCAGGATATCGCCTTCATTCCGCTCGTCGCATTGGTGCCGATCCTGGCCGATGGCGAGATCCCGCGCAGCATGCCCTGGCTCGAGGTGTTGCGCGGCCTCGGCGTCATTGCGGCCATCCTGGTCGGCGGCTGGCTGCTCGTGCCGCGCATCTTCCGCGCCGTCGGTGGTGCGCAGACGCCGGAGCTCTTCACCGCCATTTCGCTGCTTGTCGTCGCCGGGGCGGCGGCGCTGGCGGGCTGGGGCGGGCTCTCGATGTCGCTTGGCGCCTTCACCGCCGGCGTGCTGCTGTCGGATTCCGAATACCGGCATGAGCTCCAGGCGGATATCGAGCCGTTCCAGGGCTTGCTGCTGGGGTTCTTCTTCACGTCGGTCGGGATGGGCGTCGATCTCGACCTGGCGCTCGATCATCCGCTGCACGTCGCCCTCGCGGTCCTGGCCCTCGTTACAGTGAAGGTGATCGTGAACTTCCTGCTCGGCCTCAGCCGGCGCCGCGACACGCAGACCGCGTTACGCTTCGCCCTGGCCCTGCCGCAGGGCAGCGAATTCGGCTTCGTCCTGTTCGGCGCGGCGGTGGCGAATGGGGCGCTGCTGCAATCCCATGCCGACTTCGCCACCTTGACGATCGCCCTGTCGATGATCCTGTCGCCCGTGCTCTTCGCGGCGTCGGAGCGCCTCCTCATCCCCCGGCTCCTGCCACCGCAGCAGGAGACGGCCTATGACGTGATCGAGGAGGAGGAGGCACCGGTCATCATCTGCGGCTTCGGCCGTATCGGCCAGATCGTCAGCCGGGTGCTGCACATGCAGCGCATCCCCTTCGTCGCCCTCGACAAGAGCTCCGAGCAGATCGAGGTGGTGCGGCGCTTCGGGGGCAAGGTCTATTTCGGCAATCCGGTCCGCGAGGATGTGCTGCGCGCGGCCGGGGCGGAGCAGGCGAAGCTGCTGGTGATCGCACTGGACGATACGGAGGAAGCCCTGGCCCTGGCCGAGATGGCGGGGCGGCATTTCCCGCATCTCGTCATCCTGGCCCGGGCACGCAACCGGCGGCATGCGCATCTCCTGATGGACCGCAACGTCACGCGGATCGTGCGGGAGACGTTCTTCTCCAGTCTCAAGCTGTCGGAGATGGCGATGGAGGCGCTGGGTATCCCGCCCGATGAGATCGAGCGTGCGATCCGCGTCTTCCGCGAGCATGACGAACGCCAGCTCCGCATGAGCCATGCGATCTACATGGATGAGGACCGGCTGATCCAGAGCACCCGCGAGGCGGCACAGGAATTGGCGGAGCTCCTCGAAGCCGATCGCAAGCCGGCGACGGCGCGGACGGTGGAGCAGTCGACGCCAGCCTGACGCCGGAAGGCGCCAGCCCAGGGCGGCGTCAGGCCGGCTCCTGCACCGCGAGCGGCAGATGGACGAGGATCAGGGCGCCGGCACCGGCTGGTTGCCCGATGCCGATGCGCCCCTCATGTGCAAGCACGGTCGAGCGCCCAACCGACAGGCCGAGCCCCATGCCATCCTGGCGCGTGGTGAAGAAGGCATCGAAGGCACGCTGCTCGCACTCCGCCGCGAAGCCGGGGCCGGTATCCCTCACCGCAATCTCGGCCTCGCCGCCGATGACCCTCGAGGTGATGACGATCCGCCGCTGTCCCGGCGGCGTGGCCTGCATCGCCTGCAACGCATTCGTCGCCAGATTGATGAGGAGCTGCTGCAGCAGCACGCGGTCGCCGCGGAGCATCACGCCCGGCGCCAGGTTCAGCTGCAGCGCCGTCCCGCTCTCCAGGATGTCGCGGCGGATCAGGTGCATCGCATCCCGGATCAGCGCGGCGAGGTCGATCAGCATATGCTCGGGCTCGGCCTTGGCCAGCAGCCGCCGGACGCGCCGCACGACTTCCCCGCCATGATGCGCGGCCGTCAGCACGTCCTCGATGGCGGTGCGGGCCTCCTGCATCTCCGGCGGGTCACGGGAGAGCCAGCGCCGCGCCGCATCCGCATAGGCCCGGATCGCCGAGAGGGGCTGGTTCACTTCATGGGCGATGGCGGCTGAGAGCTCCCCCATGGTGGCCACCCGCGTCGTGCGGTCGAGTTCCGCCCGCATGCGCTCGAGCGCCGTCTCCATCCGCTTGCGCTCGGTGACATCGAGGACGCTGCCCTGGATGCGGTCGAGCCCCTTGCCGCCCGGCGGGAAGTTCAGCGCGACGATGATGTCCACCTCCCCGCCCTGAGCCGAACGCAGCGTGGCCTCCGAGACGAAGGCCGGGTGCCCCTCGTCGATCGCTATCAGGCAACGGGCGAAGCTCTGGTCCGTCTCCGGCAGGAAGTCCGATAGATGCGAGAAGAACATCTCCTTGCTGGGAACGCCCAGCATCCGCAGCGCCGTGGCGTTCACATTGGTGACCCGCACCATCCGCCGCGTCTCGGCGACGAAATCCGGGTGCTCCGCCAGGTAGCGGTGCATATCCGTGACGCCATCGGCCCGCAGCGCCTCGAGCGCCTGCCTGACCGGGCGGAAGTCGTGTTCCCAGATGCCGACGGGAAGTGTCTCGAAGATGGTGCGGTACCGCTCCTCGCTCGCCGCCAAGGCCGCCGCGGCAGCCTCGCGCGCGGTGACATCGGTATTGGTTTCAAGGATGGCGGCGGGCCGTCCCTTGCGGTCCCGCTGCAACTGCCAGCGGCTGGAGACCACCACCGTCTCGCCGGTCCGCCGCTGCTGCTCCAGCAGCCCCTCCCAGCAGCCGTCGCGCAGCAGGGCCTCCCGGACTGCCTCCATCGGCGCCGGGAAGCGGCTGCCGAGCAACGCATGGTGGTCCCGGCCGAGGATCTGCGCACCGGGCCAGCCATAGAGCGCCTCGGCCCCCCGGTTCCAGAACAACACCTGGTTCGCCATGTCGCGCAGGACGATCGCATCTGCGGTCACGTCCAGCAGGCGGGCCTGGGCCCGGTGGATCTGCCGGGCGGCCAGGTTGCGGAGGGTCAGCACGGCGGTGACGCTGACCGCGGCCAGGCTGAACAGGAAGCGCAGCAGTGCCGAGGGTTCCAGCTGCAGGCCGTGGTTGAGCGAGTAGCTCACGACGGTGAGTGCCACGCAGGCGGCCGCCACGGCCATCACGCCCCGTCGCGGCAGGCCATCGCCTGCCACCATGAGCACCAGCGCGTAGAGAACGGCGACGGCGCTGGCGAGCTCGGTGAAGGTGTCGATCACGAAGATCAGCGCTGACAGCAGGAGGATCACCGCAACGCGCGGGCGCATCCAGGCATGGAGGCCACCATCCTCGCCCGCGGGCAACAGCTCGATGAGCCTCCGATTCATTCCCTATCCTTGGTCAGGCCCGGGACGCCATCGCCGGTTTAGGTTGCGCCCGGCTCCGGGCCTAGACATACGATCGTATAGCCCGCCCTCAGCCCCGTATCGCACCCATGGTCAGGACGTGCCGTACCACTCGGGGCCCAGATGGACGCAGCGCGCCTCCTGCCTGCAATCGCGCCGGCCAGGCCCTGGCGAAGGCCAGGAGGCCGGTGCCGGGTTGCTCGCGCGGCGAGTGGCGAGGCCGAGGAGGCGATCGGCGCCATGCATCCTCCCCTGATCCATCCTGCTGCCTCCCTGACGCCGTGCAGATAAGGCGGCTGGCTGCCATGCCTCTTGTCGGGCGCGGCCGGAATTGACCGATCCGGACATCGTCACCCGGCCGCGTTCCGGGTGGGCATTTGCGGAACGAGGCTGGGGTCCGCTATCCATCATCCGGCCGTCATGGGCCGCCGCAGCCATGGGAAGGGCGATGGACGAGGAGCAGCCGCTGGTTCTGGTTGTGGATGACGATGCCAAGGTGCGCCGCGCCGTGGACGGGCTGCTGCGCTCGGTCGGCCATGCCACGGCGCTCTACGACAGCGCGCAGGAACTGCTCGACACACCCTTGCCGGCGCGGGTCGGCTGCATCGTCATGGATGTGCGCATCCCCCGCATGAGCGGCCTGGAATTCCAGGCGCGCCTCGCCGAGCGTGGCGAGCATCCGCCCATCATCTTCATCACCGGCTATGGCGACATCCCGATGAGCGTGCGGGCGATGAAGGCCGGTGCGGTGGATTTCCTGGTCAAGCCATTCCGTGACCAGGACATGCTGGATGCCGTGGATTCAGCGTTGGCGAAGAACAGCGAGCGGCGCCGTGCCCAGGACTCCGTCGCCGCGGCCAAGGCGCTCCATGCCACGCTGACGCCACGCGAGCAGCAGGTGATGGCACTGGTCACCCAGGGCCTCATGAACAAGCAGGTGGCCGGCAAGCTTGGCCTGAGCGAGATCACGGTGAAGCTGCACCGCGCCAGCCTGATGCGGAAGCTGGAGGTGCGCACCCTCGCCGACCTCGTGCGCCTGGCGCAGGTGATGGGCGTCGGTCCGTCCTGAAGGTTCCGGCCCGGGCCCCCCATCTTGAGTATAGGTGCCTGGCCCTGCGCGCCGTCTTAAAAGGGATGCCGTTCGCCCCATTCGGGACGTCACCCCCCAGGGGTCAGGGAATTGAAGCTTCCGCTCATCGCCATTGTCGAGGATGACCAGTTCGTCCGCACGGCAACCGCGAGCCTCATCCGCTCGATCGGGCTCGGGACCGAAAGCTTCGCCTCCGCGGAGGCATTCCTGCAGGAGGATCTTTCGCGCTTCGCCTGCGTGATCTCGGACGTTCAGATGCCCGGCCTCTCGGGGCTCGACCTGCTGCGCATCGCCGGGGAGCGCTGTGCCGGCCTGCCCGTCATCCTGATGACCGCCTTCCCGGACCCACGGATCGAGCGGCGCGCCATGGCCGGCGGCGCCCGCTATTTCCTCGAGAAGCCCTGCGACCCCGAAACCGTCGTGAGCAGCCTCGAGGCGGTGATCCGGAGCCGCGGCGCAGGATGAGTGCCCTGGGCCCCGGCCTCGCCTCGTCGCTGGGGCCGCCCTTGGGGCCGGGCCCCTGCGCGCCGCGGGATGCGTACTGGCTCTCCGGCCTCCAGCTGGAGGATCTCGGCTCCGACGGCCAGGTCCAGCTCCTGCGGGCGCGCTGCCCGGCAAGCCTGGATACCTGGCTGGTCAACCGCATGCTGCCCGATGCGCCCCATGCCGAGGCCGGACTCCGCCGCGCCTTCGCGCTGCGCGATGCGCTGGCGCCGGACTGGGCGGTGCAGCCGCTCCACCTGGTCCCCACGCTGGACGGGCCGGTGCTGGTCCTGCGGGACCAGGGCGGCGGCCCTTGCCTGCCCCGGCCCGGCGGGGAGAGGGATCTCGGCAGCTTCCTGCGCCTGGCCGCCGGGGCCGCCCGGGCGCTTCGCTGCGCGCATGAGGGCGGCCTCCTGCATCGCGCCGTGACGCCCGCCAGCCTGGTGCTCGGCGCCGACGGCGTGGTGCGCCTGACCGGCTTCGGCTCGGCATTCCGCGAGGGGCTGGCGGCCAGCGATGACCCGCTTCCCGGCACGCTGCTGCCCTATCTGCCGCCCGAGCGGATGCGGCGGGAGGGCGGGGCCGGAGACGCGCGCAGCGACCTCTACGCCCTCGGCATGACGCTGTATGCGTGGCTGACCGGTCGCCTGCCCTTCGAGGCGGCGGATGCCCTGGGCTGGAGCCACGCCCATGCCGCCCGCCGCGCGCCGCCGCCCAGCCAGTTCCGGCCGGGGACGCCGGGGATGGTGGATACCATCCTGCTGCGGCTGGTCGCGAAGGAGCCCGCCTCGCGCTACCGCAGTGCCCTGCTGCTGGAACGCGACCTCCTGCGCGCCCTCGCCGCCTGGGAGCAGGATGGCCGGATCGCCGAGTTCGAGCCAGGCCTGGAGGCGGAGCATGGCCAGATCTCCGCCACCCAGCGTCTTGCCGGCCGCGAGGCGGAACGGCGTGCGCTGCGGCTGGCATTGGAACGGGTGTCCACCACCGGCAAGCCGGAGATCATCCTGCTCGCCGGCCCCGCCGGCTCCGGCAAATCCGCCCTGTTCCAGGCCATGCGCCAGGACATGGCCAGCCTCGCGGCCCGTGCGGCCGAGGGCAAATTCGACCAGCGGCGCCGGCCGATTCCGCATGCAGCGCTGGCCCAGGCCCTGCGCTCGCTGGTGCTGCGGATCCTGGGCCAGGACGATGCCACCCGCGCCCGCTGGGCCGCCGCTCTGGGCGCCGCCCTCGGGCGGCAAAGCGGGGCCATCCTCACCCTGGTCCCGGAGGCGGAACTGCTGACGGGGGCCGCGCCGGAATTGCCGGCCGGCCTGTCAGCCAGCCTGTTCCGCGACGTCCTGCGCCGCCTGCTGACGACCCTGGCCCCGCCGGGCCAGCCCCTCGTGCTCTTCCTCGACGACCTGCAATGGATGGACGAGGCGACGCCGGAATTCCTCGCGCCTTTCGCCGAGGGCGACTACCCGAACATCCTTCTCGTGGCCGCCTTCCGCACCGGCAATGACGGCGCCGTGCCGTTGCGCCTGCAGGAGGCGCTGCGCGCACCGGCCATACCGGTGCAACGGTTCGACCTCGCGCCGCTGGATGCCGCGCAGGCCCGGCAGATCGTCGCCGATCTCCTGGGCGGCGACCCGGCCGGGCTGGCGGCGCTCTCCGATGCGGTTTGGCGCCGGGCCAATGGCAATCCGCTCTTCATCCGCCAGCTCCTGCAGGGCATGCACGAGGAGGGCGCGCTGCGCTACGACCCGGTCGCCGCGCGCTGGAACTGGGACCCCGACCGCATCGGCGGCGGGGAGCAATCCGCCGGCCTGGTGGAACTCGTCCTGCGCCGACTGGCGCGGCTGCCGGCGCGCAGCCGTGCGGCGCTTCGCACCATGGCGGTCTACGGCACCCAGATTCGCATTGCCCGCCTTGCCGCCCTGCTGGGCGTGACGGAATTGGGGGTCCGCCAGCTCCTTGCCCCGGCGGCGGAGGCGCGGGTGATCGCGCTGGAGCCCGAGGCGGCCGCCTTCGCCCATGGCCGCATGCATGAGGCCGCCTATGCGCTGCTGCCGCCCGGCCGCCGTGCCATGGCGCATGCCCGGGTCGCGCGGGTGCTGATCGCCACCGATCCGGGCGGGCGCAACCCGGATGGCACCGTCCTCGCCGCCGGGCATATCGAGCAGGCCGGCGCCAGCGGCATCCTTGCCACCGACCGTGAGGCTTTCGCCCGCGCCCTCATCGCCGCCGCCGCTGCGGCGCAGGATACCGGGGCGCTCGCCCCGGCGCTGGGCAAGCTCGCCCTGGCCGAGACATTGCTCGGCCTCGCCTCCGGGCCGGAAGCGGCGGCCCTGGCCATGGCGCGGACGCGGCTGGAGGCGGAATGCCTGATCCTCGCCGGCCGCTTTCCGGATGCCGCCGGGGTCATCGCCCGGCTGCTGCGCGAGGCGGGGGCCGATGCCGATCGGATCGCGGCGCTGCAGCTCGGAATCCGGCTGCAGAACCTGCAGTCGGATTTCGCTGGGGCGATCCGCACGGGCCTCGCCGCGCTGGCGCTTCTCGGCACCGAGGTCCCCCGCGATGCCGGCCAGGCCGAGGTGACGGCCGCCTATGCCAGGCTGCGGGACAGCATCGGACCGCGCGGGCCCGCGGCGCTGCCTGATCTCCCGCCCATGACGGACCCCAGGCTCCGCACGGCGATGGATGTCCTTGCCAGCGTCATCGGGCCGGCCAATTTCCTCGACGACCGGCTGATGTTCATCCTGCTCTCCGAGATGGTCCGGCTGACCGTCGAGCATGGCATCGCCCCGGCCTCCTCCCAGGGCGTCGGCTTCTTCGGCGTCGCCCTGGCCCATCAGTTCAGCGAGTATGGCCGCGGCTTCGAATTCGCCCAGACCGGCGTGCGCATCGCGGAAGCCGCGGGCCAGGGCAGCCTCCGCACCGGCGCCCTCGTCGCCCTCGACCAGGTGAGCGTCTGGACGCGGCCCTTCGACTTCGCCCTTGCCTGCGCCCGCGCCGCCCTGGAGGAAAGCCGCGCCGATGGCGACCTTGCCATGGCATGCCATGCCTGCAACCACATCGTCTCCGACCTGCTCGCCATGGGCACGCCGCTGGACCAGGTGGCCGAGGAGATAGAGCGCAGCATCGCCTTCACCCGGAAGGCCCATTTCCGGGATGTCGAGGCCATCCTCGGGGTCCAGCGGGACTTCGTGCGGTCGCTGCGCGATGAGGGCTCCCCCATGGCCGGCACCGCGCCGGAGAGCGCGATGACGCCGCTGGTCTTCTGGCACTGGCTGTTCCGTGGCATGGCGGCCTGGCATGCCGGGGAGCCGGAGGAGGCGGAGGAGAGCCTCGCCCGCGCCGCCGCGCTGTCCTGGTCCACCCCGGCGCATATCCATCTGGTGGACTTCCACCTCTATTCCGGCCTGCTCCGCGCCGAGCGCGGCGATGCCGGCGGGCTCGGCCCGCATCTCGAGGCGATGCGCGGCTGGGCCGGCCTGAACCCGGACAACTTCCGCGACAAGGCGCTGCTGCTGGAAGCCGAGGCGGCCTGGCTGAAGGGCGAGACGCTGCGGGCCTTCCGCCTCTTCGAGGAGGCGATCGGCGCTGCCGCGGCGGCCGACCGGCCACAGATCCGTGCCCTGGCGCATGAGCGGGCGGCCGCCTGCTACCGCGCCGAGAATCTGGAGGGCGCGATGCGGCATCACCTGCGCGCCGCCCAGAGCCAGTACGAGGCCTGGGGCGCCACGGCCAAGGCGGCACGGTTGGCCAATCGGAGGGGCGCCCGCGCCGCCCGCCCGCCCGGCCGCCCGGACATGGCCCGGGCGCATGACGAGCTCGACCTCGCCGCGGCCATGGCAGCGGTGCAGAGCCTCTCCGGCGAGATCGATACCGAGCGCCTGGTCGAGCGCCTCGTCACCCTCGCCATGACCTCGGCCGGGGCGAGCCGCGCCGCCCTTCTCCTGCTCGATTCCGGCCGGCCCATGGTGGAGGCGCTGGGCACCACCGATGAGGGCGGCATCGCCGTCCGCTTCGCCCGCGCCGCGCCCGCGCCGGCCGATATGCCGCTCTCCGTCCTCTACACGGTGATGCAGCGGCGGCAGCCCGTCTCGATCCCTGACCTGTCCGAGCCGCATGAGCACGGGTTCGACGGATATTTCGCCAAGGGCGGCCCGCGTTCCCTGCTCTGCCTGCCCCTCGTCAAGCAGGGCGCGCTGGTCGGCGCGCTGCTTCTCGAGAACGACGTCTCGGCCCATGCCTTCGATGGCTCGCGCCTCGCCCTGCTGGACATCCTCGCCAGCCAGGCTGCCATCTCGCTGGAGAATGCGCGCCTCTACGCGGCCCTGCGCACGAGCGAGGCCTCGCTCGCCCTCGGGCAGCGGATCAGCCGCTCGGGTAGCTTCCGCTGGAACCGCGCCACCGCCGAGCAGCGCTGGTCGGATGAGCTCTATGCCATCTGGCGTGCCGATCGCCGTGAGGGGCCGCTACCGGTCGCCGAGATGCTGCGGCGTGTCCATCCCGAGGACCGCGCCACCTTCGTCGCCATCACCCGCCGGCGCTGGCAGGAAGCGCCGTCCGGCCCGCAGGGCTTCCGCATCCTCGGCCCGGATGGCGAGGTGCGCCATGTGGAGTTGCTGATGGAGGCGGCGGAGCCCGAGGTCTTCGTCGGCGTGCTGACCGATGTGACGGAGCGGCGCGGGACCGAAGCCGCGCTGCGCAACGTCCGCGCCGAATTGGCGCGGACCGCCCAGGTCACCGCGATGGGCGAGCTGGCCGCCTCCATCGCGCATGAGATCAACCAGCCGCTTGCCACCATCCTCGTCCAGGCCGGCGCCGCCACGCGCTGGCTCAGCCGTGCCTCGCCCGATATCGGCGAAGCCCTGGCCGGGCTGCGCGACATCGCCAGCGATGCACAACGCGCCAGCGACATCATCCGCGCGCTCCGTGCCCTGGCGAAGCAGGCCCCGCCCGAGCGGCAGGACGTCACCATCGATGCGCTGGTCCGCAAGGTCGCAGGGCTGGTCAGCGCCGAAGTCGAGGCCCGCGGCGCCACGATCGAGTTGGAAACCGACGCCGCCGACTTCACCGTCGCGGCCGACCCGGTGCAGATGCAGCAGGTCATCCTCAACCTCATCACCAATGCCGTGGATGCGATGGAAGGCATCACCGGGCGTGCGCGCCGCATCATCATCCGCGCCAGCCTCGATGCCGCCGACAACATGGCCGAGGTGCTGGTGACGGATACCGGCCCGGGGATCGACCCGGCGCATCAGGCCCGGCTGTTCGATCCGTTCTTTACCACCAAGGCATCCGGCCTGGGCATGGGCCTCTCGATCTGCCGCTCCATCGTGGAAGCCCATGGCGGGCGGCTCGAATGCCTCTCCACCGGGCCCGAGGGAACGGCATTCCGCCTGCGCCTGCCGATCGAGGCCCGGCACTGAGCAGGGCCGGGAACGGCCAATCGGGCGCCGGGACTACCCTGCAAGGCGGAGGCCGGTGCCGGCCGGATAGGCTTTCCGCCCATGCAGTCGACGTCTGTCCCGCATCGCGCAGTAGGCATGGAGGGCCGGCAGGGATGTCGCGTACATCGCGACCATGTAAGTAAAAGCCTGTGCGAGCGTCGACATCTTCATCTCCGTGTCGATGCGTATTTTTGAAACATCCCATTTCTGAAACAACCCACGACCCTGCGATTAATCCGATTTAATCCAGGAACGGACTGGTTGATGGCAACCCTGCGGAGGGCCCGCCGTTGCGCCGCGGAATTCCGGCATGGTCACATGGCCCGGAGCCGCCGCGCCCTGCCCGCGCAGCACCAGCAGCGCACAGCGCAGCATCAGCACCAGGTCGCCGCCGAGGCTCTGCCGCGCCGCATAGCGTGCATCGAGGGCAAGTCGCGGCCCCCAGGGCAGGGCATTCCGCCCCGCTGCCTGGGCGAGGCCGCAGAGCCCCGGCCGCACCGCCAGCCGCCGCGCCTGCGCCGGGCTGTAGAGCGGCGTGTAGTCCGGCGGCAGCGGCCGCGGCCCGACCAGGCTCATCTCGCCGCGCAGCACGTTCACCAGCTGCGGCAACTCGTCGAGCGCGCTCGCCCGCAGCCATCGCCCGAAGCGGCCGAGGCGCTCCGCATCGCTGCCCGCGCCATCCGCCATGCTGCGGAATTTCAGCAGGGTGAAAGGCTGGCCGCCCCACCCGGCGCGGACCTGCCGGAACAGCACCGGCCGCCCGAGCCTGAGGCGCACCGCCAGCGCCACCATCCCCAGCACCGGCGCCAGCGCCAGCAGCAGCACCGCGGCGCCCAGCAGGTCGAACAGCCGCTTGCCGCCCCGCTCATACATGCCTGCGGCGCGCCTCCACCGCGAGCGACAGCAGCAGGCCGAGGGCGAACCAGACCATCCGGTTGCCGAGATCGGTCGAGACCATGGCGGTCAGCGCGACGGGCAGCGTCAGCGCCGCGATCCGCGCCGCCCGCCCCGGCGCCACGTGCCGGGCCTGCCGCAGCGCCAGCGCCACCCCGCCGCCAAAGGCCAGCAGCCAGAGCGCGAAGCCCGGCAACCCCGCCTCGGCCAGCATCTCCAGCGCATGGTTGTGCGGATGCAGGCTGCGGTCATCGCCGCTGCCCGCGGCCAGGGTGAAGCCGCCGGTGCCGAGGCCCAAGGGCGCCGCCGCCCCGGCCTGGCGCAGCGCCTCGCGCCAGAGCAGCAGCCGCGCCGGCACCGCCTCCGCCGGGTCGCCGAAGAGCCGGTCGAGGGTGCGCAGCCCCGCGACCTCCGCCGGCATCGCCAGCAGGAGCAGCAGCCCCGCCCCACCCGCCAGCCCCACCCCGCCCAGCCAAGCCAGCGCCGCTCCCCGCCGGCCCAGCAGCCAGAAGCGCAGCGCCGGCGCCCCACCCAGCCCGAGGCCGAGGCCGAGCGCCGCCGCCCGCCCGCCCGGCACCAGCGAGGCCGCCGCCAGCCCCAGCACCACCACGCCCCAGCCGGCCCGCGCGCTGCCCCGTGCCTCGGCCAGCCGCAGCGCCGCCAGCCCGCCGGCACAGGCGATGGCAAGCCCGGCCAGCTGGTACTGCACCCGCACCCGCATCGGGTCGGCGCCCATCTCGCCGCCCAGCACCACCCGGTCGGTCGCCAGCCCCCAGGCGATGCCGGCCCCGACCAGCACCCCGATCGCCACCACCGCCGCGCCGAAGCGGCGCAGCGTCGGGGCATCGGCGCCGACCAGCAGCCCCGCCGCCAGCATGGCGGGGCCGAGCACCACCACCTGCGGCAGCTTCTCCGCCAGCACGATGCGGGAGGCGCTCCAGCTCGCCGCCAGCACCAGCCAGACCAGCAGCCCCGCCACCCCCGCCAGCGGCAGGACAAGGCCACGCCCGAGCCGCCAGTCGTGCAGCGCCAGCAGCAACAGCAGCGAGGGCAGCAGCAGCAGCCCGGCGAGCAGGGTGAGGTCGACCGGCAGCGCGGCGAGGCCGGGCAGGGATTTCAGCGCCCCGGCGAATTGCAGCATGGCGGCGAACAGCCCGGTGCCGGCCGCCAGCGCCCCGGCCTCAATCCGCCTCGGCACCCAGCCTCCGCATGCCGGCCGGCACCTCGTATGGCTGTGGCCAAGGCCGCCCCGGCCCGCGCAGCAGCAGCAGGCAGGCGGCACCGAGCAGGCTGGCGAGCGGCGCCGCCACCGCCAGCAGCACCAGCAGCAGCGGCCGGTTGGGCAGGGAGGGGCGGATCTCCACCATCGGCGCCGAGACCATCCGCACCGCCACCGCCTCATCCGCCGAGACCACCAGGGCAACCCGCTGCTGCGCCGCCAGCAACTCGTAGAGCGCGCCGCGCTGGTAGAGGTCCCGCTCCACCGCCAGCCGCGCCTCGATCGCCGCGATGCGCTGACGTGCCTGGCCCAGCAGGTCGGTGCGGACCTTGGCTTCCGCGAGGGCATGCAGCCGGCGCAGCATGTCGAGCGCCGCCTCCCGCTCGCGGTGCTCGAGCGTCAGGGTCACGGTGGTGGTGGCGATGCCCTGGGTGGCGGCGAAGCGCCCATCGAGCCAGGCCCCCGCATCGTCGAGATCGGCCTCGATCCGCCAGCCGAGCAGGCGGCGCAGCGCGCCCATCGGCCCGGCGCCGCGCCATTCGGTCAGGCTGGCGAGCAGCCCGGTGTCGCGGGCCAGCATCGCCGCCGCCTCCGGCGCGCGCAGCGCATCGAGATAGATGCCGAAATTGCCCGAGGGCCGGTTGTCCAGCAGCCCGCCCTGCAGCAGCGGCCCGGGCGCCATCAGGGTCGAGGTCGCGACGCCGCTGGTCTCGGCCGGCGCCACCATCGCCTGGGCGACATAGTGCCGCGGCCAGGCCAGGATCAGCGCGGCGCCAGGCGCCAGGGTCAGCACCGTCGCCAGCAGGACCGGCCAGCGCCAGCGCCAGATCCCGCGCAGCAACTCATCAAGGGGCATGCCGCATCCTAGTATCCGGTGCGAAATGGCATCAATACGGAATCATTCCGGAACCTCAATCAGCGTCGTCACCCGGCAGGCCGGGGCCGTAATGCGGGCGACCAGCACCGGTACTGGCCGCAGCACGCCATAGTCCGGGCTCTCCACCCCGGCCTCCAGCGTCAGGGCGAGCGGCGCATCGGCGGTGACCCGCAGCCGGCCAAGGGGCCCCGCGACGCCATCGGCGGCGAGCCGCCAATCCGCTGGCGCCAGCCGCCAGCGCAAGGCCGCCCGCCGCCAGGGGCCCGCGAGTCGGTCCTCCACCCGCCAGCGCCGTCCCTCCGGCCAGACCCGCCGCTCCTGCCGGTTGCCGCGGTGGTCGACCAGCCACCCCCCCTCCGGCAGCAGCCCGCATTCCGGCCAGCGCGCATGCAGGAAGCGGGAGAGGGCGGGCATCTGGTCCGCCCCGTCGAACTCCACCGTATTGTGCCCGGCCGTCGCCCAGAGCTCGGCCCGCCAGGGGTTGTAGCTGCCGGTCCCGCCATCCCGCAGCAGGTTGAGCGGCCCGTCCCACAGGTCGAGGTGCAGCAGGTCGGCATGGGCCGGGCGGAAGCGCAGCGGCCCGGTCCGCAGCACCGCGCGCACCCGGCCGCACCGCCAGCCGCGCAGCCCCTGTACCGTCCAGGCCGCCTCCGGCGCCGTCAGGGGCGGTCCTGCCGCCAACCCCATCCAGGCACAGCCCGGATCCCCCTCGAACCCGGCCGAGCGCCCGGCCAGCAGCCGCGCCGCCCGCTCGAGGCTCGGCCGCGCATCCGCCGGGCCGGCCAGGGACAGGTCGGCGAAGGCCGAGCCGTCCTGGTGGCCGAGGCGCGGCGTCGCCCCCGTCTCCGCCGCCACCAGGCGCTGCAGCCAGGCCACCGGTGCCGGGTCGGGCGGCGCGGGTGCCAGCCCATGGCGCCGCCGCAGCCATTCCGTCACCGCCAGCACGTCGAGCAGCAGCCGGTGATAGCCGGTCGAGAGCTGGGCGAAGCTGCCATCCGCCGCCACCAGCCGCCGCCGCGCCGCCGCCAGCCGCCGCTCCCCCGTCGCCACCCAGGCCGGCTCGCCGAGCAGCAGCCCACAGGCGAGCAGCCCGGCCGGCTCGGAGATGGCGTGGTTGTTGTCCTGCGCCATGCCATAGGCCGGCGTCGCCGCGATCCGCCGGCCATGCAGCCGGACCAGCGCCCGCGCCCCCGGCGGCAGCGGCGCGCCCGCCAGTGCCAGGGCGAGATGCAGCACCCGCAGCGCCGCCTCTTGCGCCGAGGCCCAGTTCGGCCCGCGGAAGGCCGGGTTGCGCGCCGCCCAGTCGGCCAGCAGCGCCGCCGCCCGCCTGCCGAAACCCCTGCCCGGCGCCAGCCGTGCCGCCTGGGCGAGCAGCACCAGCTCCGCCCAGCGGTTGCGCTCCCAGACCGGCCGCACATCGCCAGGGCCGAAGAGGTCGAGGCCGAGGGCAGGGGCGCCAGCAGGGAAGGGCCCATGCCAGTCGCCGGCCACAACCGCCGCCGCCCGCGCCAGCACCGCGGCGCGATGCGCGGCCGGCAAGGCCGGGGCAGGGGGCAGCGCCTCCGGCCAGAACGGCCCGTGCGGCACCGGCGCATCCGCCAGCGCCCGCCGCGCCAGGGACCGGGCCGGGGGAGAACGGTCCCAGGCCGCCAGCAGCACCGGGCGCAGCCCGAGCCGCCAGGCCGCGTCGATGATTCGCAGCCGCTTCGAAACATATTCCATTGCGGAAATGATTTTGATTCGTTTAGTGATCGAATACGATCATTTTTCACGAGAGCCCCGTCCTGACGCCGTTCCCAGGCCGACCCGCGCTGCGCCGCCTGCTGGCCGCCCTGCTGGTGCCGCTCGCCCTCCCATGGCCGGCCCCGGCCCAGACCGGCATGCCAGCCGCCACCACGCCCGGCAGCGCCTATCTCGCCCCGCCGGCCCTGCCGGGCAGCCTGCCGGGCGGACTGCCCCTGCCCGCCCTGCCGCCGGCGGCACAAGGTGACATCCTCCAGCGCATCCTCGATGCCGGCGCCCAGCGCCCGCCCATGCCGCCCGCCCCGGCCTGGAGCCAACCCGCCCCGCAGCCCGCACCCCTCCCGGCCCCATCGCCGCCGGAGGAGCCGCTCTCCCCCGCCGAAGCCTTCTTCGCCAGCCGCACCGCCGCGGGCGATGCAGCGCCGGGCAGCCCCGCCCCGCCGCCGCTCCGCCTCTTCGGCATCGAGAACCTGCGCAGCCTGCCCGGCGCCCCGGCCCCCGGCCCCGGCTTCGGCACCCTGCCGGACGACTACCTGCTCGGCCGCGACGACGAGCTGGTGCTCGCCTTCCGGGGCCGCTCGCGCCAGACCCTCAGCCTCCGCATCGGGCGCGACGGCATGCTGCTGCTGCCCGACCTCGCCCCCATCCCCGCCGCCGGCCGCACCCTGCGCGACCTCCGCGCCGACCTCGCCGGGCGTGCGTCGCGGGAGCTCGGCGGGTCGGAGGTCTTCCTCTCCATCGGCCAGATCCGCCAGGCCAACCTCTTCGTCGGCGGCGAGGTGCTGCGTCCCGGCCTGCAGCAGCTCAGCGCCATGGCGAGCCTGCTCGACGCGCTGGTCGCCGCGGGGGGCATCCGCCGCACCGGCAGCCTGCGCGCCATCCGCGTCGAGGGCCCCGCCGGCCGCCGCATCATCGACCTCTACCCGGTCCTCGCCGGCGAGGGGGAGGCGCCCGACCTCCGCCTGCGGGAGGGCGAGCGCATCCTGGTCCCGCCCCTCGGCAGCGTCGTCGCCATCGGTGGCGAGGTGATGCGCCCCGGCCTCTACGAGCTGCCGGCCGGCGCCTCCCAGGCGCCGCTCGCCGCCATGCTGCGCCTGGCCGGCGACCCGATGCGGCCGAGCGGCAACCGCTTCCTCCTCCAGACCACCGATGCCGAGGGCCGCCGCAGCTGGCGCGAGATCGGCCCGCGCGACGCGCTCCGGCGCGGCGACGCGCTGCTGGTCCAGCCCGGCTCCGACGTGCTGGCGCAGCAGATCCGCCTCTCCGGCCATGTCGGCACGCCACTGGTGCGCGCCGCCGGGGGCCGGGGCCAGACGCTGCGCGGCCTGCTCGCCGACCCGCGCCTGGTGCGGCCCGATCCCTATCCCCGGCTCGGCATGGTCTGGCGGACCGACCCGCGGACGCGGGCCCGCCGCTTCATCCCCTTCGATCTCGGCCGGGTGCTGCAGGGCCAGGCCGACCTGCCGCTGGCTGAGGGTGATGAGGTGATCCTGCTCGGCCTGCCCGACGTGCTCTTCCTCGCCAGCCCCGGCGTGCAGCAGGCGCTGCGCGGCGACCCGCCGGGCCCGGCCGCCCAGCCCGCCCCCGGCCCGGCGCCCCCCTCGACGCCGCTGCCCAATGCCGCCGCCACGCCGGCCCAGGCCCCGCCTGCCGGCCCGGACTGCCAGGCGCTGGTGCTGCTGACCATCGCCGCGCAATCCTCCCGCCAGCGCTTCGCCCATGCCCGCAGCGCCGGCTTCCCCGATATCGGCCGCACGCCCTGCCCGCAGCTCTTCCTCGACTACCCGACCCTGCTGCCGACGCTCATCGACCAGACGGTGCTGCTGACCGGCGAGGTGCGGCTGCCCGGCCTCTACTCCATCCTCGACGATACCGGCCTCGATGCCGTGCTCGCCGCGGCCGGCGGGGCGACCGACACGGCCGACCTCTCCACCGTCGAATTCGCCCGCGAGCCGGCCGAGCAGAACGGCGCCCTGCCGCTCAGCCGCACCCTGCTCGACCTCCGCTCGCGCAATTTTGCCGCCATCCGCCTCTCGCCCCGCGACGCGCTGCGCATGCCGCGCGGCTTCGGCGACCGCGACAGCGGGCCGGTGACGCTCGCCGGGGAATTCGTCCGCCCCGGCATCTATGACATCCGCCGCGGCGAGCGCCTCTCCGAGGTCATCGCCCGCGCCGGCGGGCTGACGCCCCAGGCCTATCCCTACGGCGCCGTCTTCACCCGCGACAGCGTGCGCGAGCGCCAGCAGGACGGCTTCGCCCGCACCGCGCGGGAGCTGGAGCAGGGGCTGATGCAGGTCGCCGCCGGCCAGGCGGTGGCGGGGATGCGCGGCTCCGCCGATCTCGGCGGCGCCATCATGGCGGGGCGGGAGCTGGCGGCCTCGCTCCGCCAGGCCCGCGCCGCCGGGCGGATGGTGGTCGAGGCCAACCCCGTGATCCTCGCCGGCCGCCCCGATCTCGACGTGCTGCTCGAACCGGGCGACCTCATCGCCATGCCGAAGCGGCCGAACGAGGTGACGGTCGTCGGCGCCGTCCTCAACCCCGGCAGCCTGCAATTCGCCAGCGGCCGCCGTGCCGCCGACTATGTCCGCGCCGCCGGGGGCGAGCAGCGCTTCGCCGATGGCAACCGCGCCTTCGTCGTCCTGCCCAATGGCCAGAGCAGCCCGGCCGGGCTCGGCGCCTGGCAGATGGGTGGGCCGCCCGTCCCGCCCGGCAGCACCGTGGTCGTGCCGCAGGATCCCTCGCCCTACGAGCAGTGGGGGATGCTGCGCGACGTGACGCAGGTGATCTCGCAGATCGCCCTCTCCAGCGCGGCGCTGGCCGTGATCGTGCGGACGGGTGCGCGGTAGGGGCGCGAGGCGGCGCGCGGGGGCTTGCACCACCCTCGGCCTCCTCCTCGCGCTCGCCGCGCCTGCCCGCGCCCAGGACCCGCGGGCGAGCGGCAGCGACTTCGGCGGCGCCGGGCTGATCGAGATGCGCAACGCCCGCTTCCGCCCGGACGGCACGCTGGAGGCCGGCGCCGCGCTTCGCCACCAGCGGCAATTCTGGTTCCTCTCCTTCCAGGCCCTGCCCTTCCTCGAGACCACCTTCCGCCTCACCGACCGGCTGAACGCCACCACGGGCCGCGGCACCACCACCGACCGCGCCTTCGACATCAAGGCCCGGCTCTGGGAGGAGAATGCCTGGCGCCCGGCGCTCGCCATCGGCGCGCAGGACCTCATCGGCACCGGCCTCTATGCCGGCGAGTATCTGGTGGCCTCCAAGCGCCTCTGGGCCATCGACCTGACCCTCGGCCTCGGCTGGGGCCGCCTCGGCACGGGCAGCGACCTTCGCAACCCGCTCGGCCTGCTCTCCGGGCGCTACGAGACGCGGCCGCGCCATGTCGGGGCCGGCGGCGTGCCCGCCATCGGCAGCCTGTTCCGCGGGCGGGAGGCGGCGGTCTTCGGCGGCATCGAATGGTCGCTGCCCTGGGCGGAAGGGCTCAGGGCCAAGCTCGAATGGTCCGGCGATGCGCTGCGCGACGAGCGCGGCGGCTACCCGGCCCGCACCACCGCCCTGCGCGGCGGGGCACGCTCCCGCCTCAATGCCGGCCTCACCTGGCAGCCGAATGCCTGGCTCGATGCCGGCCTCCACTTCGTCCACGGCACCGACCTGCTGTTCCGCCTCTCCCTCCGCCTCGACCCGGCGCATCCGCCGGAGGCGCCCCGCCCCCCGCCGCCGCCGATTCCGCCGCGTCCCGGGGCGCCCGGCGATGTGGCGGCGGCGCTGCGCCGCGCGGGCTTCCGCCCCCTCGCCGTGACCCGGCAGGGGGAGGAGGTCCGCATCGCCGTCGCCGGCGGCCGGCACCGCACGCTGGCCCGCACCGCCGGCCGCGTCGCCCGCGCGGTGCAGGGCAGCCTGCCGCCGGAGGTGGAGCGGATCGCCGTCGAATGGCACCGCGCCGGCCTCCCCGTTGCCCGTCTGGTGCTGCTGCGCGAGGCGATGGAGGGCGCCGCGATCGGCGCCGGCAGCGCGGAGGAGGTACTGGCCGGCGCCGCCCTGCTTCCCGCCGAGCCGCTGCCCGGCCTCGCCCCGGACCTTACCTGGGCGCTCGAGCCCCGCCTCGCCCTGCAGCTCGGCGACCCGAAGGCCGGGCTGCGCTGGCAGGCCGCGGCGGCGGCAGGGGCGCGGCTCGGCCTCGGCTGGGGGATGGCCGTCGCGGGCAGCCTCGCCCAGGCGGTGGCCGGCAATCTCGACAAGGGGATGGCCTCCGACAGCCTGCTGCCGCATGTCCGCAGCGACATCGCCCGCTATGCACGGGAGGGGCGGACGGCGATCCCGACCCTCTATGCCGAACGCCTCTGGAGCCCGGCACCCGACTGGTTCGCCCGCCTCTCGGCCGGGTTGCTGGAGCCGATGTTCTCAGGCGTCTCGGGCGAGGTGCTGTGGCGGCCGCAGGCGCGACCCTTCGCGCTCGGCCTCGACATGGCCTGGGTGGCGCAGCGCGACTACCGCCAGCGGCTCGGCAATCTCGGCTACTCGGTGGCGACCGGGCACCTGTCGCTCTACGCGGACCTGCCGGTGTGGAATCTCGGCGCGGTGCTGCGCGCCGGGCGGTATCTCGCCGGCGACTTGGGGGCGACGCTGGAGGTGAGCCGGCGGTTCGACAGCGGCATCGAGGTCGGCGGCTTCGCCACCCGCACCGATGTCTCGTCTCGCCGCTTCGGCGAGGGCAGCTTCGACAAGGGGATCTTCGTCCGCATTCCCCTGCAGCTGCTGGGGCCGGAGACGCCCGCCGTGGCGAGCGCCCTGATCCGCCCCGTGATCCGCGATGGCGGCCAGCGCCTCGCGGTGGACAACCCCCTCTGGGACGTCACGCGGGAGGGGAGGATGGAGGCGTTGGGGCGGGACTATCTCGGCTTGCTGCGATAGCCCGCCCCTTGGCAGCTCAGCCCATGGCCTTGGTGAGCTTGGCGGCGATCTCGAACATCTCCTCCGGCGCGTAGTCCGGCGTGAAGGCGGAGGGGATGCCCTCGAGCTGATGGATCTTGCCGCCTTCCGGCATGCCCTTCACCACTTCCAGCTCACCCGGCGGGTCGCCCGGCAGGGCCTGCTCGCCCTGGCCCCAGATGCCGGCGATCTCGGCATAGTCGTTCGGGCTCCAGGTGTAGAGCCGGCGATGCGAGCCTTCCTGGAGGTACTTCTGGCATTCCGGGATGTTGCCGAGCGGGATGTTCGGCGTCGGCAGCATCTTCTCGATCTCGACGCCGGTGAGGTTCTTCAGCGCCAGCGCGTAGGAATGCGCATGGACCGAGCCGCGCACCAGCAGGTAGCCGCAGACCTCGCGCCCGGTCGGGTCCGACAGGGTCTCGTAGACCCGCAGCTTGTGCAGCCGCGCGCCGCATTCGAGGTGGAAATTATGCAGCAGGTCGAACACCACATTGCCGGTGGTGGTCACCATGTCGGCGTTCCAGGACATGGAGTTGCTGTTCACCGGCGTGGCCCCACCGCCATGGGAGGCGAAGCTGGCGAAGGAGCGGATGTCCTTCATCGCCTCGAAGGGCGTCTTGGAAATGTCACCGCCATCGGCGCCGTCCGCGCCCTTGTCCGGGCCGTTGGCCAGCATGGCGACGCCATTGCTCACCAGCTCGACATGGCCGAGCTCCTCGGCGGTGATGCTGGCGACCAGCCCGTAGAACGGGCGCAGCTTGCTCTTGCTGCGGAAATTGAAGCTCTGGAACATGTAATTCCCGAGCGTCGACATCTCACCATACTTGCCGCCCAGCAGTTCCTGCAGTGCAGCGGCCGCATTGGGGTCTTGCCGCTTCGGCGCAGGCAGTTCCGCCTGCAGCTTGTCGACGCGCATGAACATGGGGGGTTTCCTTCCGGATTGTGTCGGGGGGCTGCCTGAATAACCGGGCAGGCCGCTCCGGGTTTTCGTCTCGGCGGCGGATTGGCACGCTTGGCACGACCATTCCGGACGCTTGCGGACGGACGCCGCTTCCGTCACACCCGCCGCCGCATGACCCTCGGCGCCTTCTCCACCCATCTCCTCTTCGCCCTCGGCCTGGCGCTGCTCTCGGCCGGTGCCGTCCGGGCGATGATCCGCTGGCCGATCCTCGACATCCCGAACGGCCGCAGCGCCCACAGCGTGGCAACGCCGCGCGGCGGCGGCGTCGGCGTCGTCGCCGCCTTCCTCGCCGGGCTGATGGTGCTCTACGGCGTCGCCGATTTCGCCCGGCTGGAGGAACGCCAGTTCCTCGGCGTCATCCTCGCCGCGCTGGCGATCGCCGGCGTCGCTCTGGCCGATGACATGCGCAACCTCTCCGCCCGGCTGCGGCTGCTGGCGCAGCTCGCCGCGGCGCTGGTCGCCATCGGCACGGGCCTCACCCTGTCGCGCCTCGCGCTGCCCTGGATCGGCGTGACGGAGCTCGGCTGGCTCGGCCCGCTGCTGACCGTCTTCTGGATCCTCGGCTGCACCAACGCGGTCAATTTCATGGACGGGCTCGACGGGCTGGTCGGCGGCACCCTGCTGATCGCCTGCGTCGCCCTCGCCGCCATCGCCGGCGCCGAGGGCGGGCGCTTCGTCTATGTCGCGGCGCTGATGCTGGCGGCGGGCTTCGCCGGCTTCCTGCCCTTCAACCTGCACCCGGCACGCATCTTCATGGGCGATGTCGGCAGCCAGTTCGCCGGCTTCATGCTGGCGGTGCTGGCCGTCGCCGCGGCGCGCTTCGATGCCAGCCAGATCAGCTTCCTGATCGTGCCGCTGCTGCTCTTCGGCCTGCTCTTCGACGCGGCCTTCACCCTGCTGCGCCGCGCCTGGATGGGCGACCGCGTCGGCGCGCCGCACCGTACCCATCTCTACCAGATGGCCCAGCGCAGCGGCATGGGCACGCGCGCCGTCGCCGCCACCCATTGGGGCTTCGCCCTTCTCCAGGCCGGGCTCGCCGTGCTGTTCCTCCAGCTGCCGCCGGGGCTGAAGCCCCTGGTGGTGCTGCCGGCGCTCGGCCTGCAGCTCGCCTGGCTCGGCTATGTCGCGGCACGGGTGCGGCGGGCCGGGCTCAGCTGGCGGGACTGAGGAACTCCATCACCAGCATGGGCAGCGAGGGGCCGATCCACTGCTCGGCCCGCAGCACCGCCCCGCCCTCGGCCTCCACCCAGAACAGGTTGGTGAAGCCGCCCCGGTCGGCGCTGCGGCAGCGCTCACGCACCAGCAGGGTCCCGGCATCCTCCGTAGGCTCGGCGCGCAGCCGGCAATCGAGGGCGAGGCCGAAGCGCATGCCCCCCGGCTCGCCATCCGGATCCTTCAGGTCGACGAGGCGCCGCGCCGCCGCCGGGCGGTCGAGCAGCTCGGCCGGGCGGGCGAGGGGGTCCGGCCCGTCGAAATGGGTTGCCGCGACATAATGCCGGAAGCCGGCGGTGGCGGTGACGCGGCCGCCCTCGGTCGCCACCACCTGTCCTGCTGCGGTCCGCCAGATGCGTCGCTCGCCGAGCGCCTGCAGCAGCATCGCCGCGGTCGGCCGCCCGTTCAGCCAGAGGCGGAGCGCCGGCCCATCCGGCTCCGGCAGGTCCTCCAGCGCCGGCCTGTCCCCCAGCGGCTGCCCCTTGTGCAGGCCGGACCAGAGCGTGTCGCCACAGGCGGTGAGCAGCAGGGGCAGCAGCAGGGTCCAGGCGCGCATGGCGCCATATTAGATGCAATAGCAAAACAAACAAAGCCCGCCGAGCAACCTTCCCGGCTGCTCCAGCGGCGGCAGGCCACAGCGCCGCACCGGGGGTCGACCGCAAGACGCCACACCGAACAGTCTCAGTATCGGTCCATTCTTGTCCCAGAAGAAGCCACAGGATCAGGCTGAAGCGGAACCCCACAAATAATAGTGATGGACGCCGGCGCTTTTGCCGGGAACCCTATCGGCACTCCACCGAATGCCGAGGGATCTTCCGCCATGTCATCATCCGGCGCCTTGATCGAGGCCGATATCGTCGTGGTCGGCGCCGGAAGCGCCGGCTGTGCCCTGGCCGCCCGCCTCTCCGCGGACCCCGGCCTGCGCGTGCTGGTGCTGGAGGCGGGGCGGCGCGACCGGCTCGGCATCACCCGCCTGCCGGCCGCCCTGCTGCGCACCATCGGCAACCCCCGCTACGACTGGGCCTATACCTCGGAGCCCGACCCGACGCGGGGCGGCCAGTCGGAGCTCTGGCCGCGTGGCAGGACGCTCGGCGGCAGCTCCGCCATCAACGGCATGATCTATGTCCGCGGCGCCGCCGCCGATTACGACGCCTGGGAGGCGATGGGCTGCGACGGATGGGGCTGGCGCGACGTGCTGCCGGCTTTCCGCCGGCTGGAGACGGCCGATGCGCCGGATGCCACGCATCGCGGCGGTACCGGCCCGCAGCGCGTCTCGGCCCTGCGCTGGCGGCACCGGCTGGCGGCGGACTTCATCGAGAGCGGCGTCGCCTGCGGCATCCCCCGCTCGGCCGACCTGAACGGGCCGCAGCATGAGGGCATCGGCTGGAACCAGGGCTCGATCCGGGACGGCCGGCGGCATTCCGCCTATGACGCCTTCCTGGCCCCGGTGCTCGGTCGCCCCAACCTCACCGTGCTGGACGACGTGCTGGTGGAGCGCCTGACCTTCGCCGGCCGCCGCACCACCGGGCTCGAGGCCCGGCGCGGCGGGGTGCCGCTGCAGGTCGTCGCGCGCCGCGGCGTGGTGCTGACGGCGGGCGCGATCAACACGCCGCAGCTGCTGATGCTCTCCGGCATCGGCGAGGCGGAGGCGCTGCGGCGCCTCGGCATCGCGCCGGTGCTGGACGCGCCCGAGGTGGGGCAGAACCTCATGGAGCATCCCGGCCTCTACGTGCAGGCCGAGATGACGGAGCCGACCGCCAACCGGGAGACCACGCCGCTCCGCGCCGCCTGGCACCTGGCGCGCTGGCTGGTGCGGCATGACGGGCCGGTCAGCGTGCCGACCGCCCAGGCGCTGGCCTTCTTCCGCTCGACGCCCGAGGCGGCCGAGCCGGACCTGCAATTCCACATTTTCCCCTATGGCTCCACCATCGGCCGCGGCGGCAAGCGGGTGATCCCCCGCCGCAACCTGGCGACCATCCTGATGAACGCCAATTTCCCGCGCTCGCGTGGCTGGCTGGAGCTGCGCTCGGCCGACCCGGCGGCGCCCATCGCCATCCATCCCCGCCTGCTCGATCATGCGGATGACGTGGCGACGCTGCTGCACGGGCTCGACTGGGTGCGGCGCATGGCGGGCACCGGACCCTTCGGCGCCGGGCTGCGCAGCCTGATCGGCGTGCCGCCGGCCACGGCGGGGCGGGAGGCGGACCTCGCCTATCTCCGTGCCGCCACGCGTCCCTTCTACCACCCGGCCGGCACCTGCCGGATGGGACCGGATGCCGGCGCGGTGGTGTCGCCCGACCTCGCCGTGCAGGGCATGGAGGGGCTCTGGGTCGCCGATGTCTCGGTCTTCCCGCGCCACATCGCCGGCAACACCAACGCGACGGCGCTGATGATCGGCGACCGCGCGGCCGATCTCATCGCCACGGCGCTGCGGCCGGGCGCGGCGCGGCAGGCCGAGGCGGTGCTGGAGGCCGCCTAACCCGCCTCCAGCCGGTAGACATCCGCGCGGCGGTTGGCGAGGGCCGGAAGTTCGGCCCGCAGCGCCTCCTGCCGCGCCAGGTCGAGCGTGGCGGCGACGATGCCCACCCCTTCGGGCCGGCAGGCCAGCACCTCCCCCCAGGGGTCGATGATCATGCTGTGGCCGAAGCAGGCCCGGCCATCGACCGATTCCCCGACCTGCGCCGCGGCGATGACGAAGCACTGGTTCTCCACCGCCCGGGCGCGCAGCAGCAGCTCCCAATGGGCGCGGCCGGTATGCCGGGTGAAGGCGGCCGGCACCAGCAGCAGCCGGGCGCCGGCCAGCATGTGGAGCCGGTAGAGCTCCGGGAAGCGGATGTCGTAGCAGACCGAGAGCCCGGCCCGCAGCCCCTCGACCTCGGCCGTCACCACGCGGTCGCCGCCGCCGACGGTCGCGGATTCGCGGTAGCTCGGCTGGCCGGCGAGGCCGATATCGAAGAGGTGCAGCTTGTCGTAGCGCGCGGCCACCTGCCCCTCGCGGTCGAAGAGCAGGCTCGCATTGCTGCAGCGGCCATCCGCCGCCCTGGCATGGAGCGAGCCCGCCAGCACCCAGAGGCCGAGCCGCCGCGCCTGGTCCCCGATCGCCGCGGAGAGTGGGCCGGGGATGGGCTCGGCCGCCGCCAGCGCACCCTCATCCGTGCCGAGGTAATCGAAATATTCCGGCAGCACGGCGAGGTCGGCGCCCTCCGCCGCGGCCGCCTCCAGCAGGTCGAGCGCAGTGGCGAGATTGGCCGCCTTGTCCCCGCGTGAGTTCATCTGGCATGCCGCGACGCGCATCGCATGGTCCTCCGTTCGGCGGGCGCCATGACGGCCAAGTCAGCCCATGGTTCCGCTATGTAGGGCGCAACTATATTCGATATGCGGCAGCGTGCCGTTAAGTACGTTACTGTACAATGCATTGAACTTATTCGGTTTTTCTTTCTGAAATTGCTTCTTCGTAAAGAACCTGCCTTGCCGACACAGCGTTGCCTCCGCCACTGCCGCTTCATCCACCTCCCCCAGTTGGGCAGGGAAAGACAGCAACGCCAGAAGATGGGCAGACCCGGAACACGACCCGGGATGCTCCAAGGAAGCACCAATGATCTCGAGAAACCCCCGTCTGCTCACGCCCGGGCCGTTGGCCCTCGCGCCCGAGGTGAAGGCCTCGATGCAGAGCGATCTCGGCTCCCGCGACTCCGCCTTCCGGCAGGTGACACGCGACATCCGCCACTGGATCCAGGACCTGGCCCATGCGGGTCCCGACTACACCACCATCCTGATGCAGGGCAGCGGCACTTTCGCCATCGAGGCGGCGCTGACCACCTTCCTCAAGGACACCGACAAGGTCCTGGTCTGCGCCAATGGCGTCTATGGCGAGACTGCGGCGAAGATCCTGCGCCGCCACCGGCTCGGCCATGAGGTGCTCACCCGCCCCATCACCGAGCCGGTCTCGGTGGAGCAGGTCGCGGCGCGCCTCGCGGCCAACCCGCAGATCACCCATCTCTACGTCGTCCATTGCGAGACCACCTCGGGCATCCTGAACCCGCTGCCGGAGCTGCTGGCGCTGGCGCGCAGCCGCGGCATCACCAGCATCGTCGATTCGATGAGCGCCTTCGGCGCGATCGAGGTCGATGCCGCGCGGCACCCCTTCGATATCCTCATCTCCTCGGGCAACAAATGCCTGGAAGCGCCGCCGGGCATCGCCTTCGCCATCGTCCGCCGCGCCCTGCTGACGCCGGAACAGACCGTCGCCCGCACCTATACGCTCGACCTCTACGACCAGTGGTGTGGCTTCGAGGAGAATGGCGACTGGCGCTCGACACCGCCGACCCATGTGGCCCAGGCGCTGCGCGCCGGGCTGATGGGGCTGCGGCAGGAGACGGTGGCGGGCCGCCATGCGCGCTATGCCGCCATCCGCGACCGGCTGATCGCCGGGCTGCGCCCGCTCGGCTTCGCGCCGATCCTGCGGCCTGAGGTGCAGACCCCGATCTGCGTCGCCTTCCGCAACGACGCCCTGGTGCCGGATGCGCTCGCCTTCACCGAATACTACCAGCACCTGCGCAACGCCCGGCTGCTGATCTATGCCCGCTTCCACGAGGCAAGCCGCAGCTTCCGCATCGGCTGCATCGGCCAGATCGAGGCCGCCTGGGTGGATGAGCTGATCGAGGCCACACGCAGCTTCGCGCTTGCCCGGCGCCAGGGCGGCGGCGGCGCGGGCCTCGCCCGGCGGGCGGCGGCGGCGCCGGAGCGGCGGCCATGAGGGCGGCCCCGCGCCCGGTCGCCATGGCCGCGGCCTCACCGGCGGCGAATGACACGGCGGGGGAGGATCGCTTCCGTCGCCTGCTGGCCGCCGAGGGCACGGATAACCTCCTTGTCTGCATGGTCGACATGCAGGGCCGCCTCGTCGGCAAGCGGCTGACCGCGCGCCAGGCCCGCGAGACGCCGGGCGAGGACATGCATGCCTGCGACTACCTGCTCGGCGTCGATACGGAGATGGTGCCGATCCCCGGCCTCCGCTCCAGCGGCTGGGAGCGCGGCTTCGGCGACTTCTCCATCCGCCCGGATCCCGCCACCGCGCGGCTGCTGCCCTGGCAGCCGGGCACCCTGCTGGTCCTCGGCGATACCGTGGACCATGAGGGCTGCCTGGTGCCGCACGCACCCCGCAGCATGCTGCGCCGGCAGTTGGAGCGGCTGGCCGCGGCGGGCTTCACCGCCAGCATGGCCTCCGAGCTGGAATTCACCGTCTTCCAGGGCGACTGGCAGCAGCTCCGCGCCGGATCCTATCGCGGCCTCACGCCGGACGGCTTCTACTCGGAGGACTACCAGGTCTTCCAGGGCACCGGGCGGGAGCCGCTGATCCGCGCCATCCGCAACGGGATGGAGGCCGCCGGCATCCCGATCGAATCCTCGAAGGGCGAGGGCGGGCCGGGCCAGGCGGAGATCACCCTGCTGCACGCCCCGGCGCTCGAGAGCGCCGACCGGCACGTGATCTACAAGACCGGGGTGAAGGAGATGGCCCAGGCCGCCGGCAAGACCGCCAGCTTCATGGCCAAGTGGCACGAGGCGCAGCCCGGCAGCAGCGGCCACATCCACCTCTCGCTCTGGGGCCTGGGCGGCGAGTCGGCCATGGCCGATGCCGGCGGGCCGCACGGCTTCTCCGCCGGCTTCGCGCATGTCCTCGCCGGGCAGATCGCCCTGCTGCGGGAGATGACGCTGTTCCTCGCCCCCGTGGTGAACTCCTACAAGCGCTTCCAGCCCGGCTCCTTCGCGCCGACCAAGGCGGTGTGGAGCCGCGACAACCGCACGGCAGCCTTCCGCGTGCTCGGCCATGGCCGCAGCCTGCGCGTCGAATGCCGCGTGCCGGGCGCCGATGTGAATCCCTATCTCGCCTATGCGGCGCTGATCGCGGCCGGGCTGCACGGCCTCGAGCAGCGCCTGCCGCTCGACCCGCCGGCCGAGGGCAATGCCTATCTCGCCGAGGGCCTGCCCGAGATCCCAACCACGCTGCGCGAGGCGATGGCGGCGCTCGACCGCTCCACCGTGCTGCGCGCCGCTTTCGGCGATGCGGTGATCGACCACTATGTCCGCGCCGCCGCCTGGGAACAGGCGGAGCACGACCGGCGCGTCACCGACTGGGAAATCGCCCGCTACCTGGAACGGGCCTGAGCATGGCGGACAACCAGAAGGGCGCGCCGGTCCTCGGCGCGCTGGCCCGGTACAGCCAGTCCGGCAGCGCCAAGGCCGGGCAAGTGCCGCTGAACCGCGCCGCCGGCGGGATGGTGACGCCCCGTCCCCCCGGCAGCAGCGGCCAGTCCCTCGGGACGGTGCGGGTGGTGGCGTGACCGAGGCCGCCTGGATCGCGGCGGCGGAGGCGGCGGCGGATGTGGCCGGCGCCGCTATCCGCCCCCACTTCCGCGCGGGCCAGGCGCTGGACGCGGCGCTGAAGGATGACCGCAGCCCCGTCACCATCGCCGACCGCACCGCCGAGCTGGCGATGCGCGCGGTGCTGGCCGAACGTTTCCCCGACCATGGCATCATGGGCGAGGAATTCGGGCTGCAACGGCCGGAGGCGCCGCTGCGCTGGGTGCTCGACCCGATCGATGGTACCCGCGCCTTCATCACCGGCCGCCCGGTTTTCGGCACGCTGATCGCGCTGCTGGAGGGCAGCCGGCCCATCCTCGGCGTGATCGACCAGCCCATCACCGGCGAGCGCTGGGTGGGCGTGGCCGGGCAGGCAACGCGCTTCCGCGGCCCCTTCGGCGGCCGCCCGGGCTGCCGGCCCTGCCCGGATCTCGCCCAGGCGGAACTGTCCTGCACCAGCCCGGAGATGGTGGATGATGCGGCGCGGCCGGGCTGGCAGCGCCTTGCCGCCAGCGTGCGCCGCGTCTCCTGGGGCGGCGACTGCTACGCCTACGGGCTGCTGGCGCTCGGGCAGATCGACATCGTCGCCGAGGGCGACATGAAGATCTGGGACTGGGCGGCGCTGGTCCCGGTGATCGAGGGCGCCGGCGGCCGCCTCACCGGCTGGGACGGCGCGCCCCTGCGGCCGGAGGGGACGAGCCGTGCCCTCGCCGTGGGCGATGCCGCCCTTCTCCCCCAGGCCGTGGCGCTGCTGGCCTCGGCCTCCATTCCGCCTGTAGCCGGCGACCCGGGCCGGGCGTCAGGCGTTACCCCATCCACCGCAGCATCCCGGACCTCGCCATGACGGAACCCGACAGCTCCCAGGACCTGCACGCCACCGCCGAGCCGCCGATGCGCACCGCGGTCATCCTGCCCTGGCGCCCCGAGGGCCAGATGCGCGATGCCGAGGCGCGGCTGGACGAGGCGGTCGAGCTGGCCCGCTCGATCGGCCTTGACATCGTCCACACCGCGACGGTGAACCTGCGGGCACCACAGCCGGCGACGCTGCTCGGCTCCGGCCAGGTCGCCACGCTTGGCATGGCGATGGCGGAGGCGCGGGTCGGGCTCGCCATGGTCGATGCGGCGCTGACCCCGGTGCAGCAGCGCAACCTCGAGCGCGAATGGCACTGCAAGGTCATCGACCGCACCGGCCTCATCCTCGACATCTTCGGCGAGCGCGCCCGCACCCGGGAAGGTGCGCTGCAGGTGGAGCTCGCGCATCTCCAGTACCAGCGCAGCCGCTTGGTCCGGTCCTGGACCCATCTCGGGCGGCAGCGCGGCGGCTTCGGCTTCCTCGGCGGCCCCGGCGAGACGCAGATCGAGGCCGACCGGCGCCTGATCGGCGACCGGATCGCCCGGCTGCGGCAGGAGATCGAGGAGGTGCGCCGCACCCGCGGGCTGCAGCGCAGCGCGCGGCAGCGGGTGCCGTCGCCCGTGGTGGCGCTGGTCGGCTACACCAATGCGGGCAAGTCCACCCTGTTCAATGCGCTCACCGGCGCCGCGGCCTTCGCCGAGAACCAGCTCTTCGCCACGCTCGACCCGACGATGCGCGGGCTCGAACTGCCCTCCGGCCGGCGCGCGGTGCTGTCCGACACGGTCGGCTTCATCAGCGCGCTGCCGACCGAGCTGATCGCCGCCTTCCGCGCCACGCTCGAGGAAGTCGCGGAGGCCGACCTGATCCTGCATGTGCGCGACGGCGCGCATCCCGACAGCCAGGCGCAGCGCGCCGACGTCATCACCGTGCTCGACGGGATGGTGCAGGACGGCACGCTGGATGCGGGCTGGCGGCATCGCAGCCTCGAGGTGCTGAACAAGGCGGATCTCCTGGGCGGCGTTGCCCAGGTCGGTGCGCGGGCCGGCGAGATCGCCGTCTCCGCCCTGACCGGCGAGGGGCTGGAGACGCTGCGCGCCGCGATCGACACGCGGCTCTCGGAGGGGATGGTGACCGCGGGATACGACATCCCGACCAATGACGGCGCGCAGCTCGCCTGGCTCTATGGCCATGGCGAGGTGATCGGCCGGCAGGACTCCGACGACTCGATCCGCGTGACCGTCCGCCTCTCGCCCGACGACCGCGCGCGCTTCGAGCGGCAGTACCTGCCGGCCGCCGAAGCAGGGCGGCCTGCGGGGCCCGAGCGGTAGGCAGGCCGCTATCCGACCTGGCCTGGCCTCCACGATGAAGGAATGCGCGCATGACCGAACAACGCGAGACGACGCAGGGCGAGGGCACGCCTGAGCCGCAGCAGCCGCTGCCGCAGCCCTCTGGAACGGGCGGCGGAAGCCGCGGCGGTGCCCATGGCATCGCCTCCGGCCATAACCCCGGCGGCATGCTGCCCGGTGGCGGGCCCGGGGCGGGGCTCGGCAGCCTCGGCACCGGCGGCGGATCGACCGGCAATGCCTCGACCGGCTCCGTGAAGCAGGGCGGCCAATGACCGGGGAGCGCAGGCAGGGTCCGACGCATCAGGGGCCGAACGCGGCCGGCCCCGGCAACCTGCATTCCGAGCCGCCGCGCGACGCGCCCGGCCCCTGGGGCACCGGAGAGAGGCCCTTCCACTCCGAAGGCGGCAAACCCGCCGCCGATCCCGCGAGGGCCGCCGAGGCGGTGTTCTCCCACGGCAACCCCGGCCCCGCGGCCGAGGGTGATGCCGGGCCGGAAGCCGCAGGCAAGCCCGGCCCGGACAGCGGCTGACCCGCGCCGTCATGCGGCCGCGCCGCATGACCCCGCCGGCCCATCACGCGCAGATCTCCTCCGCCCTCTCCCGAACCGCTTTCCGACAGGCACCCGCATGACCAATCCAGCCCGCGTCATCGTCATCACCGGCGCCTCGAGCGGCATCGGCCGCGCCACCGCCCTGGCCTTCGCCCGCCGGGGGGGCAGCGTGGTCCTCGCCGCCCGCCGGCTCGGCATGCTGCAGGACGCGGCGCGCGACTGCGAGGCGCTGGGCGGAACCGCCCTCGCCGTGCAGACCGACGTCACCGACCTGGCGCAGGTCGAGGCGCTGGGCCGTGCCGCGCTGGAGCGCTTCGGCCGCATCGATCTATGGTTCAACAATGCCGGCATCGCGGCCTTCGGCCGGCTGGAATCCATCCCCGACGATGTCTGGCGCCGGGTGGTCGAGACCAATCTCTTCGGCACCATGCACGGCGCCCGGGTGGCGATGCGGCAATTCCGCCAGCAGGGCCATGGCGTGCTGGTCCAGAACGCCTCCATCGTCGGCCGCACCGCCAAGCCGGACGGCACCCCCTATGCCAGCAGCAAATTCGCCATCCGCGGCTTCTCCGAGGCCCTGCGCCAGGAGGTGCTCGACCAGCCCGGCATCCAGGTCTGCACCGTGCTGCCCTCGGTGATCGATACGCCCTTCTTCCAGCACGCCGCGAATTTCAGCGGCCGCAACGTGCAGGCCGCACCCCCGATCTACACCGCGGAGGAGGTGGCCGAGACGGTGGTTGCCCTGGCCGATTCGCCGCAGCCGGAGGTGATCGTCGGCGGCTTCGGCCAGATCGCCGCCTTGCAGGAAAGGCTGGCGCCGACGCTCGGCACCTGGTTCACCGGGCGCAGCCTGCATCGTGGCTTCCTGTCGGACGCACCGAGCGGCGACACCAGCGGCGCGCTGTTCTCCCCGATCGAGGATGGCCGGGCGGTTGATGGCGGCTGGCGCGCGGCGGCCGGGCCTGCCGGCGCGCCCCTCGCGGCCCTCACCAGCCTGGCGGCGCTGCCGCTGGCCTGGGCGGCGCTGCCCTGGCGCTTGGCCGATACCGGCCTGGCCGCCGGTGCCCGGATGATGGAGGCGATGGCCCCGGCCCTCCGGCCCGGGCCCGTCTCGAAATAGCCTCCCGCAGGGCTCCCCCTGCGGCCCGGATGGCGCAGTGTGGCCAATCCGCCACATCGCCCAGAAGTTGATTTGCATACAATCACACGATCTTGAGATCACGGACGCGTTAGTGTTCCCTGGCGTCCTGCCCGGCCGGTGGTTCGGCCGCGGCAATGAGCCAGGGCCGCCTCTCCGTGAATCCCTCTCCCATCCGCCGCCTCGTCGCCGTCCAGCCAGGCCTGCCGCGATGAGCCTCCTCCTCGCCCAGGGCTTCGGCTTCGCCGGCAGCCTCGCCTGCTGCCTCTGGTCCTTCGCCGGCACCCGCCGCACCATGCTGCTGGTGCAGATGCTGGGCTCGGTCTGCTTCCTGCTGCACTGGGCCCTGCTCGGGCGCGGCACCGCCGCGGCCATGACCGGGCTGCTGCTTGTCATGGCCGGGCTGTCCCTGTTCCTGGATGCACCGCCCGGTTCGGCGCGGATCCGCATCGTGCGGGGGATCTACCTGGCGGCGCTGCTGCCCATCACCCTGCTGGCGGTGGCGACCTGGGCGGGGCCGCAATCCTTCTTCGCCGCCATCGGCACCGCCATGGCCTGCCATGGCCGCTGGCAGACCAACCGCGACCGCCACCGCGCCATCCTGCTGGCCTCCTCGGTGCCATGGCTGGTGCACAGCGCCATCGTCGGCTCCATCCCCGGCGTCTGCACCGACCTCTTCGCCCTCGGCCGGGCCGGCTGGCTCGCCTGGCAGCAGCGCCGGGCCGGCGCCGGCGGCACGATGCCGGCCGCCCTCCTCGCCAAGGCCGGCTGATCAGGCGGGTGCGGCGCGGGCCCGGTCAGCTCCGCGCCGCATCCGGCCAGAACCGCGCCCCGGCCCGTGCCAGCCCGCCGCCGAGGCCGATCGCGGTGCCATCCGCCCGCCAGCACCCCGCACCCTCGAGCCGGCCATCGGCATGGAAGCGGATCGCCGCCATGCCGCCGCCGATATGCGGCAGCGGCGTGACCGCATGCCCCATCGCCGCCAGCGCCGCCCGCGTCGCCTCCGGGATGCCGGCCTCCACCTCCAGCGCCTGCCCCTGGGTCCAGATGCGCGGCGCCTCCACCGCCTCCTGCAGGCTCATCCCGTGGTCGATGAGCGCGATCAGCGCCTGCATCGCGCTACCGAAGATGCGCAGGCCCCCGGGCAGGCCGAGCGCCACCATCGGCTGGCCGTCGTGCAGCGCGATCAGCGGCGCCTGGCTGGTGGTGATCCGCTTGCCCGGCGCGATGGAGAGCGCATGCCCCGACCGCGGGTCGAACAGCGCCATGTAGTTGTTGGGAACCAGCCCCGTCCCCGGCACCAGGAAGCGGGCGCCGAACAGGCTGTTGATGGTGTGCGTCGCGCAGAGGATGTGCCCCTCGGCATCCGCCACCGTCAGGTGCGTGGTGTTCGGCGACTCGCCGGCGGCGACGCCCGCCTGCCAGTCCCGCGCCCGGCCGCGGTCGATCAGCGCGCGCCGCTCCACCGCGTAGGATTTCGACAGCAGCCGCGCCACCGGCACATCGACGAAAGCCGGGTCCGCCGTCGCCGCGGCACGGTCCGCGAAGGCGATCTTCAGCGCCTCGGCGATCAGGTGGCAGGTCTCCGGCGTGCCGAAGCCGAGTGCCCGGAGGTCGAACCCCTCCAGGATGTTCAGCATCTGCACCACATGCACCCCGCCGGAGGAGGGCGGCGGCGGCCCCACCACCTCGATGCCGCGATAGGTGCCGCGCACCGGCGCCCGCTCGACCAGCCGCGCGTCGTGGAAATCCGCCTCCGCCAGCACGCCGCCGAGCCGCGCCACATGCGCCGCGACCGCTGCGCCGATGGGCCCGCCATGCAGCGCGCCCGGCCCCTGTTCGGCGATCAGCCGCAGCGTCTCCGCCGCCTCCGCCTGCACCAGCCGCGCGCCGGGGGCGAGCGGCGTGCCATCCGGCAGCAGCAGCGCCGCGATCGCCGGGTCGAGAGCGAGGTCGGCGGCCACCTCGGCGATGCATTCCGACAGGTAGGGCGTGACGCGGAAGCCCCCCGCCGCCAGCCGGATCGCCGGCTGCATCACCTCGGCCAGCGGCAGCCGCCCATGCCGCCGCAGCGCCTCGCACCAGGCGAGCAGGTTGCCCGGCACGGCGACGGCCCGTGCGCCGAGCGCATTCTCCCGCCCCTCGGTCTCGAGCGCCGCCGGCCAGTCCTGCGAGACCGGCCGGTACATGTCCGCCCGCCCCGCCGCCGGCACGGTCGAGAGCCCGTCGAGCACGGTATGGGTGCCGTCGGGCAGCCGCAGATGCATCATCCCGCCGCCGAGCAGGCCGACCATCATCGGCTCCACCACCGTCAGCGCGAAGAGCGCGGCGACGCCCGCATCGATGGCGTTGCCGCCCGCCGCCAGCATCTCCGCCCCCGCCGCCGAGGCCAGCGGGTGGTTGGTGACGACCATGCCGCGCGCGCCGCTCGCCAGCTGCTTCTCCGTCGCCACGGCCTCAGCGCCCCTTGAAGACGGGCCGGCGCTTCTCGTTGAAGCTGCGGATGCCCTCCACGCGGTCCTCTGTGCCGACGAGCTGGTTATAGGCCTCGATCTCGAAGCGCAGCGCCGTGCGGATGTCCATCTGCAGGCCGAAATGGATCGACTTCTTCGCCTGCCGGACGGAGAGCGGCGCGTTGCCGGCGATGGCGGTCGCCGTCTCCATCACCGCCGGCCACAGCTCCTCCTTCGTGCAGACGCGGTTGAGGATGCCCCATTCGCGGGCCTGCTCGGCGGTGAAGGGCTTGCCGGCGAGGATGATCTCCTTCGCCCGGCGCTCGCCCACCACGCGCGGCAGGGTCTGGGTGCCGCCGGCGCCCGGCATGATGCCGATCGTCACCTCGGTCAGCGCGAAGCGGGCGGCATCGACGCCGTAGGCGAAGTCGCTGGCCAGCACCATCTCGAGCCCGCCGGCATAGGCATGCCCGCTGACGGCGGCGATGATCGGGATCGGGCAGTCGATCTGCGCCCAGAAGGCGCGCTCGAAGATCTCGTGCTGCCGGCGCCAGGCCTCATCGGTCATGCCGTTGCGCTCCTTCAGGTCGCCGCCGCCGCAGAAGGCGCGCTCGCCCGCCGCGGCGAAGACCACGCAGCGGATGTCGCCGGCGTCCTGGAACAGCCCCGACCAGACCGAGTAGAGGTCGAGCCCCATCTGGGTGTTCAGCGCATTGGAGACCTGCGGGCGGTTCAGCCGCACCACCAGCACATGCGGGGCGGGCGTCTCCAGGCTGAGCGTCTCGAGCGGATCAAGCTTCACGGGCGGGGTTCCTCCTCGCCCGGCAGGGTGGACGCCCCGGCGCCGCTTGTCAGCCCATCGAGCCGGGACAGGGCGGCCTCCACCATGCTAGATTACGCCCAATCCACAAGGGAGGCCTGACGATGCGCCGTCGCGATGTCCTTGGATTGGGCGCCGCCCTCGCCATGACGGCCGGGCAGGGCGCCCGCGCCGCCGCGCCGGTCCCGCCCGGCTACCGCCTCACCTGGTTCGATGCCGCCCCGCCCGGCGGCGGCCGCGCCGGCTCCCGCGACGTCACCCCGGCGGGCGACGGCACGATGTGGTTCTGCGGCCAGCGCGACGGCACGCTCAACCGGCTCGACCCGCGCGACGGCGCCATCCGCCGCGTCCGGCTCGGCGAGGGCGCCGCGCCGCATGGCGTCATCCGCGGCCCGGACGGCGCCGCCTGGGTCACCGAGGGCGGGCAGAACGCCATCGCCCGGGTCGACCCCGCCGACCACCGTGTGCAGCTCTGGCGCCTGCCCGAGCGCTTCGCCAACGCCAACCTCAATACCGGCGTCTTCGACCGCAACGGCCTCTACTGGTTCACCGGCCAGAACGGCGTCTATGGCCGCTTCGACCCGAAGCGGGAGGCGATGCAGGTCTGGGAGGCGCCGCGCGGCCCTGGCGCCTATGGCATCACCCGCACGCCGCAGGGCACCCTTTGGTACGTCTCCCTCGCCGGCAACCACCTGGCCCAGATCGAGGACCCGGAGACCGGCCGCGTCCGCATCGTCGAGCCGCCGACGCCGAACCAGGGCGCGCGGCGCGTCTGGTCGGACAGCACCGGCCGGCTCTGGATCAGCGAGTGGAACAGCGGCAACGTCTCGATGCATGACCCGCGCGACGGGTCCTGGAAGGCCTGGCGCCTGCCCGGCAACCGGCCGCGCGCCTATTCGGTCTGGGTGGACCCCTCGGACAAGGTCTGGCTGACCGATTTCCCGGCCAATGCCGTGGTGCGCTTCGACCCCACGGATGAGAGCTTCCTCTCTTTCCCCTCGGACCGGCCCGGCGCCAATATCCGCCAGATGGACGGGCTGCCCGGCGAGGCCTGGGGCGGCGAGAGCGGCACGGACCGCATCCTCCGCATCCAATACGGGTTGTGAGGCGCCTCGCCGTCCTGCTGCTGATGCTCGGCGCCCCGGCAGGAGCACAGGAGGGGGCGGCGGTGTTCCAGTCCCGCTGCGGCCATTGCCATGCGGCGGCGGCCGGCGCGCCCCCGGGGCCAGGGCCCAACCTCGCCGGCCTCGTCGGCCGCCGGGTCGGCGGCGATCCCGGCTTCGACTACTCCCCCGTCCTGCAGGCGGCGGGCGAGGCGGGTCAGCGCTGGGACGAGGCGATGCTGGCGCGCTTCCTGGCGGACCCCGAGGCCATGTTCCCCGGCCTCTGGATGGGCGCCAACGGCCTGCGAGCCGAAGCCGACCGCGCCGCGGTGGCGCGCTTCCTCGCCGGACGCTGACCACCGCCAGGATTGCAATTTCGATTTGTTCTCGATATGTTCCGCTTCCTCTTGCGGAGGTCGCCCCCATGCCTCTCCGTCGCCGCAGGCGCTGCATCCAGCCCGACCCCATCCCCGGCGGCATCTTCCCCGCCGACCTCGTGGCGCGGCATGACCTCTTCCGCAGGCTCTACCTCGACCCGCTGACCCGCCTCACCCCGCCCCGGCCCTGGGCACCCATGACCGATGCCGAATGGCGGGCCCTCGCCCCCATCCTCGCCGCCATGGGCTGCGGCATGGCCGACCGCGGCCGACCCATGGACTGCACGCCCCGCGCCCGCCTCGACGCCATCTTCCACTGGGCCACCACCAAGCACGGGGGCGGCCGCGCCCCCTGGCGCATCCTGCCGCACGACTTCGGCAAGCCCGACACCGTCTCCCGCTGCTGGCGCCGCTGGGCCCGCGCCGGCCTCTGGCCCCGCCTGCTGCTCGCCGTCGCCCTCCACCCGGAGCGCCTCGCCTCCCTCGCGCATCGCATCTGCTGCGCCTTCCGCCGCGCCATCCGCCTCTGCGGCGGCCTGCACGCCATCGTCCTCGCCCGCCGCCTCGGCCTGTTCTCCGCCCTGCCCGCGCCCTCCCAACTCCTCCCCGACCCGGATTTGTCCGAAATCTACCGCCCCATCTTCCGCCGCTTCGCCGAGAGCTTCCTCGCCCGCCCCTGGTACCCGCCCCGCATCGTCTGGCGAACCTTGCACTCGATGCACCGCATGGCCGGCGGCCGCGCCCGCATCCCACGCTGGATGGAGCCGGCATGAAACTGTTAATTGAAATGTTCCGGGTGGCGCGGCTATCTGTTGGTCCGGGCGATCGCCCGAGGCGCCAACGAGTCCAGCAGCCATGCGGTCCCGCCAATGACCTTCCCGCCCGAGACGCGGCTGGCCATGGGCTTCACGCTGGCCCTGGTTTTCGCCTGCCTGCTCGGCATCCTCTGGCGCCAGGACCGGCGCGGCCTCGCCCTCCGCGACTGGAGCCTGGCCTGCCTCCTCATCGCCCTCGGCGCGCCGCTGCGCATCCTGCCGGAGGCCTGGCCCGACTGGCTCCGCATCGCCGCCAGCAATGCCCTGCTGGTCCAGGCCTTCGCCTGCTTCTGGGCCGGCGCCCGCCATTTCCGCGAGCGGCCCCCGCACCCGGCTGGCCGCTTTGCCGGCCTCGCCACCTGGCTCGCCCTGCTGCCCTGGGTCATCGGCAGCACGTCCCAGCGGGTGAGCCTCGTCTCCGCTGCTGTCGGCCTCTATGCCCTGCTCACCGCCCGGGAATTCATCCAGGGGATGCGCGCCGGCCGGCTGCCCTCCTACCCGCTGCTGGCCGCGATCTTCGCCGCCTTCGGCGCGGTCTCCTTCGGCCGCTCCGTCCTCGCCTTCGCAATCGGGTTCGATCCCGTGCCGCACACGGCCCTGCCGGCCGCCCGCTGGAACGACTACCTGGCCGTCGCCATGCTCGCCTGCTTCGCCGGCATGGTGGTGATGCTGGTCGCCATCACCCGCGAGCAGGCGGAGCGCCTCTCCACCGCCCGCCTGACCGCCGCCCGCGACCGGGCCGATGCCGCCAGCCACAACAAGACCCGCTTCCTCGCCCGGATGAGCCACGAGCTGCGCACGCCGCTCAACGCGGTCTACGGCATGGCCCAGGTCCTCGCCCGGGACCAGAGCCTCGGCCCCGTGCAGCGCGAACAGGCCCGCCTCCTGGTCGAGGCCGGCAGCCATCTGCTGGCCATCGTGAATGACGCCCTCGACCTCGCCCGCGTCGAGGCCGGCCGCCTCGACCTGGCGCCGGAGCCCGTCGCCCTGCCGGAGGCCCTCCAAGCCACCCTGGCCCTGGTCGCGGCCGCGGCCGCGGCGAAGCGGCAGGACCTCCGCTTCGAGACCGAGACCCCGCTCCCCGCCATGGTCGTCGCGGACCCGCTGCGGCTGCGGCAGATCGCCATGAACCTGCTCGGCAACGCCACCAAATTCACCCCGCCCGGCGGCCGCATCACCCTCTCGGCGGGGTGGGAGGCGGGCGAGCTTCGCCTCATCGTCACCGATACCGGCCCCGGCCTCCCCGCCGGGGTGCTGGCCGACCTCTTCGGCGATTTCGTGCAGGGGCCAAGGCAGACCGACGGCGTCGAGGGCTCCGGCCTCGGCCTCGCCATCTGCGCCGCGCTGGCCCGGGCGATGGGCGGCACGCTCCGCCACGCCCCCGGCCCGGAGGGGGTGGGCGCCAGCTTCACCCTCGCCCTGCCCGCGCCCGAACTGCCGCGCGAGCCGGGCCGCCCGCTCCGCCTGCTCGTCGTCGATGACGTGCTGGTCAACCGCAAGGTCGCCCGCGCCCTGCTGGAGCCCGCCGGCCACAGCGTGGAGGAGGCCGCCGACGGCCAGTCCGCCCTTGCCGCCCTCCAGGCCGGCCCCTTGCCCGATGCCGTGCTGATGGATGTGCAGATGCAGCCGCTCGACGGCCTCGCCGCCACGCGGATGCTGCGCGCCCTCGGCGGCGAGGCCGCCCGCCTGCCGGTCATCGCCCTGACCGGCAGCGTCGACCCCGCCGAACAGGCCGCCTGCCGCGCCGCCGGGATGGACGGCCACCTCTCCAAGCCGATCGAGCGCGTCGCCCTGCTCGCCGAACTCGCCCGCGTCACCCTCGCGCAGGGGGCGGCGGCACGAAGCCTGCATGGGGAACCCGCCATCCTTCGGAGTTCCCCCTGATGCCCCGTCCCTTCCATCTCGGCTGGTTCCTCCAGGGCTCCTCGGTCCAGGCCTGGGGCGAGCCCTTCACCGGCGCCATCGGCCGCGATTGGATGCAGCCCGAGCTGTTCTGCGACATGGCCCGCCATCTGGAGCGCGCCTGCTTCGACTACATCCTCATCGAGGACAGCTCCTATGTCGGCGAGAGCTATGGTGGCTCGCGCGAGATCTACCTGAAGCACGGCCTCTCCGTGCCGCGGCAGGACCCGGCCATCACCGCGACGCTGATGGCGGCCGCCACCAGCCGCATCGGCATCGTCCCGACCTTCGCCACCTTCACCCACCCGCCCTATCTGCTGGCGCGGATGATCGCCTCGCTCGACCAGATCAGCGCCGGGCGCATCGGCTGGAACATGGTCACCGGCAGCTCGGATGTCGCCGCCCGCAATTACGGCCTCGACCGGTTGCCGGACCACGACCTCCGCTACGACATGGCCGATGAGTACATGAAGGTCGTCAACGGCCTCTGGGACAGCTGGGAGCCCGGCTCGATCCTCGCCGACACGGAATCGGGCGTGCTGATCGACCACACCAAGGTCCATGCGGTGGATTTCGAGGGCCGCTGGTTCCGCACCCATGGGCCGCTGAACAGCGGCCCCTGCCCGCAGGGCCGCCCGGTCATCGCCCAGGCGGGCGGCAGCCCGCGCGGGCGGCAATTCGCCAGCGGGAATGCCGACACCATCGTCGCCAGCATCAAGGGCGCGCCGGCGATGCGCGCCTACCGCGAGGATGTCCGCGCCCGCGCCGCCGCCCAGGGCCGCGACCCGGACCGGGTGAAGGTGCTCTACCTCGTCAACCCCGTCATCGCCGGCAGTCAGGCCGAGGCGGAGGCGAAGCTTGCTGAGCGGCAGGCACGGGCCGAGTCGCAGGTGCCCCAGCTGCTCGCCTTTTTCGGCAAGATCACCAATATCGACTTCGCCCGCTACGACCTCGACGCGCCGGTCGACACGCTCGACCTCCACACCAACGGCCATCAGCAGAGCCTGGACGACTTCAAGCGTGTCGCCGGCCGTCGGTCCCTGCGGCAGGCGATGCTCGACTACCGCGGCAGCTCGGGCTCGGTGGAGCTGGTCGGCACGCCGGACTCGGTTGCGGCGCAGATGGCCGAGGTGATGGAGGAGGTGGGCGGCGACGGCTTCCTCTTCTCCATGGGCGATGTGGGCCGCCGCACCGTCGCCGAGGTGGCGGATGGGCTGGTGCCCGCCCTGCAGCGGCGCGGCCTCGCCCGCCGGGCCTATGCGCATGCGCAGTTCCGCGACAATCTCCTCGAATTCTAGGGGGAGAGAAAACGCCATGCCGCCACGGATCGTCATGATGGACAGCGCCTTGAGCGCGGCCGAGATCGCCAGGGAGCTGGCACCCTCCGGCATGGAGCTGGTGGTCGCGCCCTTCGGCAGCGAGGCCTTCAAGGCGGCGATCCCGGAGGCGGAATACCTCGTTGGCTTCGGCAACCGCGCGATCGATGCCGGCTTCTACGCCACGGCGCCGCGGCTGAAGCTCTTCCAGCTGCTCTCGGCCGGCTATGACACGGTGGATATCGAGGCGGCGCGGGCGGCGGGCATCCCCGTCTGCAACAATGGTGGCGCCAACTCCACCGCCGTCGCCGAGCATGCGCTGCTGCTGATGCTCGCCACCTGCCGGCGCCTCGTCAGCCAGCACGAGAACGTCGTCGCCGGCCGCTGGCGCGGCAACGACCCGAGCCAGGTGAAGCTCTACGAGTTGCGCGACAAGACCCTCGGCATCGTGGGGCTCGGCGCCATCGGCAAGAAGGTGGCGCGGCTGGCCAATGCCTTCGGCATGACGGTCCACTACTACGACATCCGTCGCGTCTCCGAGGCGGAGGAGGATGCGCTCGAGGTCCGCTTCAAGCTGCTGGGTGAGATCCTGCGCAACAGCGACATCGTCTCGCTGCACGTGCCGCTGACGCCGGCCAGCCGGCACATGATCGGCGCGGCGGAGCTCGCGCGGATGAAGCCGACCGCCTACCTCATCAACACCTGCCGCGGCCCGGTGGTGGACGAGGTGGCGCTGACCGCGGCGCTGGAGGCCGGGACCATCGCCGGCGCCGGCCTCGATGTCTTCGACCAGGAGCCGCCGGCGGCGGACAACCCGCTCTTCCGGCTGAAGAACGTGACCCTCACGCCCCATTTCGCGGGCCCGACCTGGGACAACCAGCAGGCCCGCTTCCGCAACGCCTTCGACAACTGCCAGCGCGTGGCGCGCGGGGAGCGGCCCCTCTGGGTCATCCCCGAACTCGCCTGAGCGGCGGCGCCGGCCGCATGGCCGGCGCCCCGTGCTCAGCCCTCGTAGGCGACAGTCCGCTGGGTCTGCTCGCCGAGGCCCTCGATGCCGAGCTTCATCGTCTGGCCTGCCTTCAGGAAGACCGGCGAAGGCTTCTGGCCGAGGCCGACGCCCGGCGGCGTACCGGTGAAGATCACGTCGCCCGGGTGCAGGGTGATCATGCCCGAGACATAGGAGACGATGGTCTTCACGCCGAAGATCATGGTGCGCGTGCTGCCGTCCTGCATGCGCTTGCCGTCGACATCGAGGAACATCGAGAGGTTCTGCGGGTCCGGCACCTCATCCTTGGTGACGAGCCAGGGGCCGACCGGGCCGAAGGTATCGCAGCCCTTGCCCTTGTCCCAGGCGCCGCCGCGCTCGATCTGCCACTCGCGCTCGGAGACGTCGTTGCCCACGGCGTAGCCGGCGACATGGTCGAGCGCCTGCTCCTCGGTCACGCATTTGGCGCGGGAGCCGATGATGATGCAGAGCTCGACCTCCCAGTCGGACTTCACGCTGCCCTTCGGGATGATCACATCGTCATTCGGGCCGCTGAGGGCACCGAGGGACTTGAGGAAGACGATCGGCTCCTTCGGCACCGGCGCGCCGGTCTCGGCGGCATGGTCGGCATAGTTGAGGCCGATGCAGATGAGGTTCTTCATCCCCGTCACCGGCGGGCCGAGGCGCGGGTTGCCGGGCACTGCGGGCAGCGTCGCGGGGTCGATGCCGGCGAGCTTCGACAAGCCGTCGGCGGAGAGCGCCTCGCCGGCGAGGTCGGGGACGATGCCCGAGAGGTCGCGGATGGTGCCCGAGGCGTCGAGCATGCCCGGTTTCTCCTGGCCCGGCGGGCCGTAGCGCAGCAGCTTCATGGATGCGTCTCCTGGATCGAATGGCGCGCCGGCACGAAGGGTTGCCGGGACCCCATCGCAGCGCGCTGCGATGGGACCCGGAGTGGCGGCTTCGTGCCGGCGCGAAAACTACAAGGTCCAGCCGCCATCGATGACGATGGCCTGGCCGGTGACGAAGGTGCTTTCCGGGGCGGAGAGGTAGACGACGAGAGCGGCCATCTCCTCCGCCGTCGCCAGCCGGCCCATGGCCTGGCGGGAGACGAAGGCGGCGCGCGCCGCCTCCTCGCTGCCGGCGGCGGCCGCATTGGCCGAGATGCGCTCGCCGAGGCTCGGCGTGTCGACCGTGCCGGGGCAGAGGCAGTTGCAGCGGAGGCCGCGCGTCACATACTCGGTGGCGACGGACTTCGTCAGCCCGATCACCGCGGCCTTGGTGGTGCCGTAGAGGAAGCGGTTCGGCGCGCCCTTCACCGAGGAGCAGGCGGAGGACATGTTGACGATCGCGCCGCCGCCCCGGCCGAGCATCCCCGGCAGGGCGGCGCGGATCGTCTGCCACATGGAGCGGACGTTCAGCGCGAAGCCGAAATTCCACTCATCGTCGGTGCAGGTCTCGATGGTGTTCTGGTGGACGAAGCCGGCGCAGTTGAACAGCACGTCGAGCGGGCCGGCCGCCTGGATGGCGGCGGCGACGGCGGCATCGTCCAGCACGTCGAGCGCGCGGGTCTCAATGCCCGAGGCCTCGAGGCCGGCGAGCTTGTCGGCGCTGAGGTCGGTGGCGAGGACGCTGGCGCCCTCGGCGGCATAGGCGAGGGCGGTGGCCCGGCCGATGCCCTGGCCCGCCGCCGTCACGAAGCATCGCTTTCCTGCCAGCCTGCCTGCCATGCCATCCGCCCCTTATCCTTGGGGCGCCATGATCACGGCCAGGCGGCCGGCGTCAACCCAGGGTCAGCGGGCGGGGTTGGAGGCGAGGGCGAGGCGCCGGGAGGGCGGCGCCGCACGGGGCACGGAGACCGGGACATCCGGCGCCGCATTCGGCACCTGGGACGGCGGGGTGGCCACGGGGCGGCTGAACGAGATGCGGGCATTCTGCGCCAGCGTCCGGGCCGCTGCATCGTCGGTAGCGGCCTGCTGCGCCAGGGCCGGCGCAGCGAGGCCAAGCAGCAGGGCTGCAAGAGGCAGGATCGGGTTGCGCATGGAAGTCTCTCCTCGGTGGCCGGATCGGGTCCGGCCGTTGCGGGGAGAGATAGGCCTGCTGCGGCGCAACGCAAATGGCAAAATCCGCATAGGCCCCATCCATGCGATGGATGGGTAGGGTCCCGATCAGTGGTTGTGCCGGCTCTCCCCACGTGTGTTGAGCACATCGAGGTAGAGCGTCGCCGGCTCCAGGCAGCCGCCGGTGCCGAGCTGGCCGACCATGCTGCGCTGGATCTCCTCCCAGGGGGTCTTGTTGACCAGCTTGGGCGGCTGCCAGGCGGCGCGGCGGGCGGCAAGCTCATCCTCGGGGATCAGCAGGTCGACCTTGCGCGTGTTGAGGTCGATGCGGATCGGGTCGCCCGACTTCATCAGGGCGAGGCCGCCGCCGACCGCCGCCTCGGGCGAGACGTTGAGGATGGAGGGGCTCGCCGAGGTGCCGCTCTGCCGGCCGTCGCCCATGGTGGGGAGGCTGTCGATGCCGGCCTTCAGCAGTGCTGCGGGTGGCTGCATGTTCACCACCTCGGCGCTGCCGGGATAGCCGACCGGGCCGCAGTTGCGGATGACCAGCACCGTGTGCTCGTCGATGCCGAGCGAGGGGTCCTCGATCCGGTCGTGGTAGTCCTCCGGCCCCTCGAAGACGACGACCTTGCCGGTGAAGACGTCGGGCGGGTTCGACAGGAAGCGGTTGCGGAAGGCCTTGTCGATCACGCTGATCTTCATGACCGCGCTGTCGAAGATGTTGCCCGACAGGATGGCGAAGCCGGCCCGCTCCTTCAGCGGCAGGCTGTAGGGACGGATCACCTCGCGGTCCGGCTCCTCCAGCGTCTCGACATTGGAGGCGAGGCTGCGGCCGGTGACGGTCATCACGCCGCCATGCAGCTTGCCGGCGTTCAGCAGCTCCTTCATCACGGCCGGCACGCCGCCGGCGCGGTGGAAGGCCTCGCCGAGGAAGCGCCCGGCCGGCTGGCAATCGACCAGCAGCGGGATGTCATGGCCGATGCGGTCCCAGTCCTCGATCTTCAGCTCGACGCCCATATGGCGGGCGATGGCGATGATGTGGGGCGGGCAGTTGGTGGAGGCGCCGAGGGCGGAGGCGGCGACGATCGAATTCTCGAAGGCCTCGCGCGTCATGATGTCGGAGGGGCGCAGGTTCTCGTGCACCATCTCGACGATGCGCTTGCCGGTCGCGTGGGCGATCTGCCCGCGCTCCCGGTAGGGGCCGGGGATGGCGGCGCAGCCGGGCAGCGACATCCCGAGCGCCTCGGCCAGCGAGTTCATCGAGAGCGCCGTGCCCATGGTGTTGCAATGGCCGACGCTGGTGGAGCTGCTGGCGACCAGCTCCATGAAGCCGTCATAGTTGATCTTGCCCTCGGCCAGCATCCTGCGGGCTTCCCACACAATGGTGCCGCTGCCGGTCAGCCGCCCCTTCCAGTGGCCGTCGAGCATCGGCCCGCCGGACAGGACGATGGCGGGGATGTTGACCGTCGCCGCGCCCATCAGCACGGCCGGCGTCGTCTTGTCGCAGCCTGCGGTCAGCACCACGCCGTCGATCGGGTAGCCGTGCAGGATCTCGACCAGCGAGAGATAGGCCAGGTTGCGGTCGAGCGCCGCGGTCGGGCGCTTGCCGGTCTCCTGGATCGGGTGGATCGGGAATTCGAGCGGGATGCCGCCGGCGTCGCGGATGCCGGCCTTCACCCGCTCGGCCAGCGCCAGGTGGTGGCGATTGCAGGGGGCGATGTCGCTGCCGGTCTGGGCGATGCCGATGATCGGCTTGCCGGATTGCAGCTCGCCGCGGGTCATGCCGAAATTGAGGAAGCGCTCGACATAGAGCGCGGTCATGCCCGGATCCTCCGGGTCATCGAACCAGCGCTGGCTGCGCAGCTTGAAGGACTTCTTGGTCTGGTCGGAACTGGCCATGGCGATTACTCCCGCTGCCGTGAACGTCGTGCCCCGGACCTTCCCTGTCAACGATGCGTGCCGTTACGGAAAGACGAGGTCGCCCTGGCTGCAGGTATTCACCCGGCGGCGCTCCTTCGCCTCGCCGCCCTCGACGATGATGCGGATGTCGTTCACGCATTGCCCGGGCGGCAGGGCGACCAGGTGGCTGGCACCACTGCCGAGGGTCTTGCTGCCGAGCCGGTCCTCGCCCCAGGCATTGACCCCGGCGGAGGCGACATAGATCTCCTGTATGGCGCGGGCGCCCCGGTTGGTGATGCGGAACGAGGCGTCGGGCGCCTGCTGGGCCGCCGCCGGCAGGATAAGCAGGGGAAGGAACAGGGCGGCGGGTGCCAGGCAGCGCATGGAGCTAGCTCCCTCAGGCAATCGCTTCCTCGAGGAAGACCTGGACGGCCTGGAACAGCGCGCCCCGGTTCCGCTCCATGATGATGGTATGCGTGCCCTCGGCAAGCTGGACGAGGCGTTTGCCGGGGCTCGCGGTCAGCAGCGGGAAGAGGGTGTTCGCCAGGGCAGGCGGCGTGTCCCGGTCCCATTCGGCGACGACGAGAAGGGTCGGCACGGTGATCTTCGAAGGATCGTAGAAGGGATTGCCGGCCTGCCAGAACTCGCGGATGTCCAGCAGCACGCCGTTCGGGGCGCGGAGCGCGGGTGGGTTGCGGCGCAGGCCATCGGGGTCGGATGCCCAGGTGACGCCGGCCCAGTGCTCGAACCAGCCGGGCGGGATGAGGGCCGCGCGCTTGGCCTCCGGCACGCCGGCGATCCAACGCTCGCGCGCCTGCGCCTGGGTGATGGCGCGGTAGGCGCCGAGCTCGCCCGAAGTGCCGGCCGCGGCCGGGCTCGGCCCCTCGCGCAGCCATTGCGGGGCGTAGAGCACCAGGCGCTCGACCAGGCCCGGATTGTCGGCGGTGAAGCGGGCCATCAGGCTGGTGCCCCAGGACCAGCCCATATGGACGATCTTGGGCAGTCCCCGGCGCTGGCGGATGAAGGCGGCCGCGGCGGCGATGTCGGCGACGGCGGTCTCGCCACGAACGAGCGGCGGGTTGGCCTCCGGCGGCTGGCCCATCTCCGGCGGGCGGCTGCTGCGGCCATAGCCGCGGAGGTCGAGGCACCAGACATCGAAGCCACGGCCGGCGATGTAGTCCATCCAGGAGAGGCCGCCGAGCGGCAGGTCGAAGGCCGTGCTGGCCGGGTAGGTGGCGCCATGGACGAAGAGCAGGGTCCGGTCGGGTCGCGGCTGCACGCCCTCCTGCCGCTTGTTGCGGAGGAACAGCTCGATCCCCGCATCCTTGGAGGGGACCATGAACTCCTCGGTCTGCACCGGGGCCCCTTGGGCATCGGCCGTGGCGGGCAGCAGGGTCGCGGCGGCCAGGGCGGCAGGGGGGGCGGCGAGCAGCGCGCGGCGGTGCATGGGTCTTCCTCACGACGTGTGGCTTTGCCGCCAGCCTAGCCGCACAGGGCCGCATTCCACCATCCCCGCATCGGAAGGTCACATGCCAAGCCGGCCCCGCTGGGCTACACCCGGCGCCATGCAAGGGACGGAAATGCGAGGCCTCGGCCGCTGGGCGGAGGTGCGGGCGACGCTGGCGCTCGCCTGGCCGCTGGCGCTCACCAATCTCAGCCAGCATGCGATGGCAGCAACCCATGCGGTGATCCTCGGCTGGTACTCGACCGAGGCGCTGGCCGCCGGCACGCTGGGGGCCAATCTCTACTGGCTGATGATGGCGCCTGGCCTCGGCACCGCCTTCGCCGCGGCGCCAGTCATGGCGCAGGCGCGCGGCCGGGGGCAGCGCCGGGGCGGGGCCGCGCGCGGCTGGGTGCGCGAGATGCGGCGCGGGGCGCGCAGCGCGCTGGTGGCCACGCTGCTGCTGCTGGCGCCCTCCCTGGCCCTGCTCTGGCAGGGCGAGTGGCTGCTGAGGCTGCTCGGGCAGGAGCCTGCGCTGGCGGCCGGGGCCGGGACCTATCTGCGGGCGATGATGTGGGGGCTGATCCCATTCTCCGGCTTCATCGTGCTGCGCGGCTTCCTCGCGGCCATGGACCGGCCGGGCCCGGCCCTCTGGGTGACGGGCGCGGCGGTGGCGATCAATGCGCCGCTCGCCTGGCTACTGGTCTTCGGGGCCTTCGGCCTGGAAGGGTTCGGCGTCGTCGGGGCGGGGCTGGCCAGTGCCCTGGCGGACCTGCTGATGCTGCTGGCGCTGCTCGTCCTGATCGCGCGCGACCGGCGGCTGCGGCGCTTCCGCCTGCTCGGCCGCTTCTGGCGGGTGGACCTGCCACGGCTGCGGGAGACCTTCCGCATCGGCCTGCCGATCAGCGGCCAGATGCTGCTCGAGATCGGCGTGTTCAGCGCGACGGCGATCGCGATGGGCCTGTTCGGCGCGGTCGCGGTGGCGGCCCATGCCATCGCGCTGCAGGTCTCGGCGCTGTCCTTCATGGTGCCAATGGGAATCGGCCAGGCGGCGACAGCCCGCGTCGGCGTGCTGGCCGGCCGGGGTGATGCGACTGGGGCCGGGCAGGCGGGCTGGGTGGCAATCGGGCTCGGGGCCGGCTTCATGCTGGCGATGGCGCTGCTGCTGGTGCTGGGTGCGCGGCCGATCGCCTGGGCCTTCCTCGATGTGGCGGATACCGAGGCGGCGGCGGTGGCGGCACTGGCGGCCTGGCTGCTGACCATCGCCGGGCTGTTCCAGCTGGCCGATGGGGTGCAGGTGGTGGCCTCCGGCGCGCTGCGCGGGCTGAAGGACACCCAGGTGCCGATGCTGCTGGCTGCGCTCGGCTACTGGGGGATCGGCATGCCGGTCGGGGTGGCGCTGGCAGTCTGGGGCGGGGTTGGACCGGCCGGCCTCTGGCTCGGTCTGGCCGCCGGGGTGCTGCTCGTCGCCGGGATGCTGCTGCTGCGCTGGCGGCGCCTTGCCGAGGTGCCGCAGGAGCTTCCATCCGCGGCGGGGGCATGAACGGGCGTCCCTTCAGGAGGCCGGTCCATGCGCCGCCTCGCCACTGGTCCGGTCAGTCGCTTTCGGGCGGGATGACGTTGGTGCGGCGGCCCTCCACCAGCACGTCCCGCATCGTCTCGACGCTCTTCACCCGGATGTCCTGCCAGGCTTCCGGCGTGTGGAAGGCGATGTGCGGGGTGACGACGAGGCGGCCACGCAGCCAGTCCTCGCCGGCGCGATAGGCGCGGAGCAGCGAGGGGATGGGCTCGGCCGGCGGCTCCTCCGGGATGACGTCGAGGCCGGCGCCGGCGAGGTGGCCGTCGCGCAGGCAACGCTCCAGCGCATTGATGTCGAGGATCGGGCCGCGGGCGGTGTTCACCACCACGGCATTCCTCGGCAGCAGCCGCAGCTCCCGCTCGCCGATCAGGCCGCGGGTGCCACGGGTCAGCGGGCAGTGGATCGAGAGGACGTCGGACTGGGCGAGCAACTCGTCCATGCTGCGGACGCGTTGGATACCGAGGGCACGATCCCAGCCATTGGGCTGGTTCGGGTCGTAGAAGACGACTCGGTAGCCGAAGGCCTTGGCGCGCAAGGCGGCGGCCGAGCCGATGCGGCCGAGGCCGAGGATGCCGAAGGTCTGCACCTCCTGCCGGCGGTGCAGGGGCGACTGCATCACCGCCCAGGGCGCCGGGTCCGGCCCGCGCTGGGTGTCATGGTAGAGGATGAGCCCGCGCCGGAGCGAGAGGGCGAGGAGGACGGCAAATTCCGCCACCTCCTGGGTGCCGTAGTCGGGGATGTTGCAGACGGTGATGCCGCGGGCAGCGGCGGCGGCGCGGTCCACCCGGTCATAGCCGACGCCCATGCGGACGATGACCTTGAGCTTCGGGAAGCGGGCGACCTGCTCGGCCGGTACCCACATGCGCAGCGTCATCAGCCCATCGACCTCGGCCAGCATCTCATCCGGCAGTTCGGCGATGCTGGACCTGGCATGCCCGCGGATGATGCGGACGCCGGGCCCCAGGATCTCCTGCTCGATCGCCGTATCCGGATAGAGTCCCTCCGGCTCCAGAACCGTGAGCATGCGTCGTGTTCCTCCCTGACTGTGAGGGAAGGGTAGGAGGGGCGCCCGGAGCCGTGAAGCCCCCCGCGACCGGGATGCCGGTCACGGGGGAGGCCGCGTCAGAACAGGGCGCTCGGCGCGACGGTGCTGCCGGTGCCGCCCTTTACCTTCAACGGCTGGACCATCAGCGCGAATTCGCCGGGGCGCCGCACGGCGAGCTGGTCGAGCTTCATGTTCTCCAGCAGATGGACGCCGTTCACCACCAGGGCGATCTGGTGCACGGGCAGCGAGGCCTGCGGCATGGTCTTGGACGGCGCGCATTCGACCGGCCAGTTATCCGCGCCCATCAGGATCGGGTTGCGCTGGATGACGTATTCCGCCGCCGCCACGCCGATGCCGGGGCAGGAGCGCACATAGCGTGCGTTGTCGCGCGCCCACAGCGTGCCCCAGCCGGTATGGAACAGCACCGCATCACCCTCCTCGATGCGGATGTTCTGGCGCTGCTGCGCCTGTTCCAGATCGGCGACGGTGATCTCGTAGCTGTCCTCCAGCACCGGCACGCCCTTCAGCGCGGCGATGTCGAGCAGGATGCCGCGGGTGAAGATGGTGCCGACGGTATCGACCCCCATCTCGGTGAAGCCGCCGCGCGCCATGATGCCCGGCACCTTGACGCAATTGTAGGTCTCGTCACCGATGGTCTGGTGCGGGAACATGTCGAGCTGGGTGCCGACCTGGCCGATCTCCGTCACCACCAGCTCCTCATTCGAGCCGCGGCGGTTGGCCTGCGGGTTCATGAAGGTCTGCTTCAGGTGGACGTCGAAGCGCCGCGTGCCGAAGAAGGGCATGGCCTCCGACAGGGTCTGGCCGAGTTCCACGATCTCGCCGGTGCGGATGAGGGAGGCGGCGCGCTTCGCGCGCTCCGCCGTCATCAGGTTCATCGCGCCGCGGCGGTCATTCGCGCCCCAGCGGCTGGGGCAGCGCTGGGCGGAATCGGGCGGCGTCCAGCCCCCCGGCGCCCCCTGGGCCTGGACCGGCGTGGCGCTGAGGCCGAGATGCGCGCCGCCACAGGCGAGGCATCCCAGCCCCCCGAAGAGGCCGCGGCGTGACATGGCTTTCATGACGTTCTCCCATGCATCTGTCGTGCAGGCGGTTGGTTCCGCCCCGGCATCCTGGCACGGCGGGTGCGGCCCTTGCCATTGCCGGGTGCCGGCGCATGATCGCGGCGACAACGGGGGCAGGGCATGGCGGAGCGGCATTACCTCATCACCGGCGCGGCGAGTGGCATCGGCGCGGCCTGTGCCCGGCGGCTGGCCGCCCCCGGCGCCGCCCTCGCCCTGCATACCCGGAAGAACCGCGAGGGGGTGGAGCGCGTGGCGGCCGAGGTGCGGGCACGGGGCGGCACCGCCCATGTGCTGCTCGGCGACCTTGCCCTGCCCGAGCTGCCGGAGCGGCTGGTGGAGGAGGCGGTGGCGGCGCTGGGCGGCCTCGACGTGGTCGTCTCCAATGCCGGCTTCGCCGACCGGACGCCGGTGGCCGCGCTGACCGATGCCGCCTTCGCCGCCAGCCATGATTCCATCGCCTTCGCCCTGCTGCGCCTGGCCCGTGCCGCCGGGCCGCATCTGGCGCGGGGGCGGGAGCCGCGGCTAGTCGCCGTCTCCTCCTTCGTCGCGCATGTCTTCCGGCTGGAGCAGCCGGTCTTCCCTGCTTCCGCCGCGGCCAAGGCGGCGCTGGAGGCGCTGGTGCGGGCGCTGGCCATCGAATGGGCGCCGGGCGTCACGGTGAACGCGGTGGCGCCGGGCTTCACCAAGAAGGATTCAGGGGCGCATGCGGCACTCGACCCCAAGGCCTTCGAGGAGCGCATCGCCCGCATCCCGCTGCGCCGGCTCGGCACGCCGGACGACGTGGCGGCGGCGATCGCCTTCCTCGCCTCGCCGGAGGCCGGCTATGTCACCGGGCAGGTGATCCATGTGGATGGCGGGATCACGGCCTGACCCGCTCCCATGATTGCTGCGGCGCAAGAAAGCCTTGCGCCGGCGGGACGGTTCGATAGCTTCTCCGCCGACCCGAGGGGAGATTCCTGTCGATGCTTCGCCGCAGCCTCCTGGCCGCCTCCGCCGCCAGCCTTGCCGCCCCCGCCGTGCTGCGGGCGCAGAGCTTCCCGAAGATCACCATCGGCATGTCCGGCTGGACCGGCTTCGCGCCGCTGACGCTGGCCGAGCAGGCGGGGCTGTTCAAGGCGAACGGGCTCGAGGTCGAGACCAAATTCGTCCCCCAGCGGGAGCGCAACCTGGCTCTCGTCTCCGGCGCGCTGAACTGCGTGGTGACGACGGTCGATACCATGATCCTCTGGGCGAGCGCGGCGCCGCTGGTGCAGGTGCTGGTGCTCGACCGCTCGAAGGGCGGCGACGGCGTCGCGGTGCGGCCGGGCATCGGCGGCTGGGCGGGGCTGAAGGGCAAGACCATCGCGGTCGATGGCGCCGGCACGACGCCCTATTTCGTCCTCGCCTATATGATGCGGGAGAACGGCGTCTCGATCAAAGACGTCACCACCGCGACACTGGCGCCGCAGCCGGCGGCGCAGGCCTTCGTCGCCGGGCAGTTCGACGGCTGCTCGACCTATGAGCCCTATCTCTCCCAGGTCCGCGCCATGGGCGAGGACAAGGGGCGCATCCTGGCGACGACGGTGCAGCACCCCTGCGTGGTCGATACGCTCGCCTTCCAGCCGGCCTTCATCCAGGCGAACCCCGAGGCGGTGCGGCGGGTGGTGAAGAGCTGGTACGACGCGCTCGCCATGATCAAGGCGGAGCCCGACCGCAGCTACGAGATCATGGGCCGCCGGGTGAATCAGACGGGCGAGGCCTTCAAGGCCAGCGCGCAGTACATCGAGTGGCAGGATGGGGCGATGAACAAGGCCTATGTCGCCGCCGGCCTGCCGGAGTTCCAGCAGAAGGCGCTCGAGGTGCAGAGGGAGACCGGCGTGGTGCGCGGCAATGTCGACCTGACGAAGCTGCTCGATACCCAATTCCTCGGTTGATGGAACCGCTGAAGCCGGTCTCGCCCGGCGCCCGGATCGCGCTGGGGGCCGGCTTCTTCGCGGTCTTCATCGCCGCCTGGGGGCTGGCGACCTATGGCGGCTGGGTGCCGCCGCTCTTCCTCGCCTCGCCGGGCCGGACGCTGCTGGCCGGCTGGTCGCTGCTGACGGAGTTCGGCTTCCTCGGTGATATCGCGGTGACGATCTGGCGGGTGGTCGGGGGCTTCCTCATCGCCGCCGTCCTCGCCGTGCCGCTCGGCCTGCTGATGGGCGCCTTCAAGCCGATCGAGGCCTTCTTCGAGCCCTTCCTGTCCTTCGCCCGCTACCTGCCGGCCTCCGCCTTCATCCCGCTGCTGATCCTCTGGGCCGGGGTGGGGGAGGCGCAGAAGCTCTCCGTCATCGTCATCGGCAGCGTCTTCCAGCTCGTCATCATGGTGGCGGGCGTCGCCGGGGCAACGCGGCCCGACCTGGTGGAGGCGGCGCGGACGCTCGGCTCGGGGCGGCTGGCGATCCTCCGGCGGGTGGTGATCCCGGCGGCGGCGCCGCAGATCGCCGAGACGCTGCGCCTCGTGCTCGGCTGGGCCTGGACCTATGTGATTGTCGCCGAGCTGATCGGCGCGACCAGCGGCATCGGCCACATGATCATGGACAGCCAGCGCCTGCTCGATACCGGGCAGATGATCTTCGGCATCGCCGTCATCGGCATCATCGGGTTGGTGACGGACCTGCTGTTCAAGGCGGCGAACCGGCGGCTGTTTCCCTGGGCGGTGCTGTAGATGTCGGCCAAGACCTTGCGGATCGCCGGGGTGACGCGGACCTTCCCCGGCCAGCGGGCCAGTGCGCCGACGCTCGCCCTGCAGCCGACCGACCTCTCCGTCGCCCCGGGCGAATTCGTCGCCATCCTCGGCCCCTCGGGCTGCGGGAAGTCGACGCTGCTGCGGATCGTCGCCGGGCTTGACCAGCCGACGGGCGGGCAGGTGCTGCTCGATGGCGCGCCGGTCACGGCGCCGGGGCCGGACCGGGGAATGGTCTTCCAGTCCTACACCCTCTTCCCCTGGCTGACCGTCGAGGGGAACATCCGCTACGGCCTGCGCGAGCGCGGCCTGCCGGAGGCGCAGCAGGCGGAGGTCGCGGCGCGCTTCATCGCCCGCACTGGGCTGCGCGGCTTCGAGAACCACTGGCCGAGGCAGCTCTCGGGCGGCATGCAGCAGCGGACGGCCTTGGCGCGCGCGCTGGCCAACGACCCGGAGATCCTGCTGCTCGACGAGCCCTTCGGCGCCCTCGACCACCAGACGCGGGAGCTGATGCAGGAGCTGCTGCTGGAGATCTGGGAGGCGGACCGCAAGACCGTCCTCTTCGTCACCCATGACATCGACGAGGCGATCTTCCTCGCCAACCGCGTGCTGGTGATGTCGGCCCGGCCGGGGCGGGTGAAGGCCGAGGTGCCGGTGCCGCTGGCCTATCCGCGCGACTGGACGATGAAGACGACGCCGGAGTTCGGCGCGCTCAAGGCGCGGCTGATGGGCGAGATCCGCGAGGAAGTGCGGAAGGCGATCGCCGCGGCCGGGTAGGCCGACTCGACCATCGCGCCCGATTGGCCGTTAATCCCCCGAGGCCAGCGGGAGTGGGTGCGATGCGGTTGGGTGTGATGATGCCGCTCGGCGATATCGGCGGCGAGCCAGGGATGGTGCGGGACTTCGCCCTGGAGGCGGAGGCGTTGGGCTACACCAATCTCGGCCTGCCCGACCATGTGCTCGGGGTGAATGTCGCCAGCCGGCCGGATTGGGGCGCCCGCAACACCTCGGCCGACCTGTTCCACGACCCCTTCGTCTGCTTCGGCTTCCTCGCCGGGCTGTGCCGGCCGACGACCGAATTCTCCACCCAGGTGCTGATCCTGGCCCAGCGCCAGGCGGTGCTGGTGGCGAAGCAGGCGGCGAGCCTCGACCTGCTCTGCGGCGGGCGGTTCCGGCTGGGGGTGGGCGTCGGCTGGAACCCGGTGGAGTTCACCGGGCTCAACGAGAATTTCGCCAATCGCGGCCGGCGCAGCGCCGAGCAGGTGGAGGTGATGCAGCGCCTCTGGGCGGAGCCGCATGTGAGTTTCGAGGGGCGCTGGCACCGCATCGACGACGCGGGGATCAACCCGATGCCAGTGAACCGGCGCATCCCCGTCTGGTTCGGCGGGCATGTGGAGCAGACGCTGGAGCGGATCGCCACGCTGGGCGACGGCTGGATCATGAATGCCTATCCGCCCGGGGCGGCGATCGAGGCGGAGCTTGCCACGCTGCGCCGGCTGACCGAGGCGGCGGGGCGCGACCCGTCGGCGATCGGCCTGGAGGTCTGGGTCTCGGGCGGGGCGGGCGACGAGGCCTCCTGGCGGCAGGAGGCAGCGTATTGGAAGGCGCAGGGGGCGACGCACCTCACCCTGACCAATACCTTCGGCCTCCGGCACCACCGGCGCATCGCGGGGCGGAGCATGGCCGACCATCTGGCGGTGATGCGGCGCTTCCAGGCAGCGGTGGCCGAGTGCCTGTGAGGCTCGGCTGTCTTCTCGCGCTGTTGTTGGCGATCGGCGGCGCTGCCCCGGCGCAGGAACTGCCGGGGCATGGTGGGCCGGTGCGGGCGCTGGCGGCCTGGCCCGGGGGGCTGGCCTCGGGCGGCTTCGACCAGGCGGTGATCCTGTGGGACCCGGCCAGCGGCCGGGCGCGACGGGTGATGCGCTGGCATGGCGCGGCGGTGAATGCGCTGGTGGCGCTGCCGGGTGGCGGGCTTGCCAGCGGCGGCGAGGATGGGCGGATCGCCCTCTGGCCGCCGGGCGGGGCGGCGGAGCCCCTCCGCGTGCTGGAAGGCCATGCGGCGCCGGTCGCCGGGCTGGCGGTGGGGCCGGATGGGATGCTGGCCAGCGCTGGCTGGGATGGCATCGTGCGACTCTGGCCCAACGGTGGGACAAGCCGGGTTCTGGATGGGCATCAGGGGCCGGTGAACGGCATCGCCTGGGCCGGCAGGCGCTGGGCCAGCGCCGGCTATGACGGGACGGTGCGGGTCTGGGATGGGCAAAACGGGCAGGTGCTCGCCGAATTCGGCCTGCCCCAGCATGCGCTGGCGGCGCTGCCCGGAGGGATGCTGGCTTCGGGCGGGGCGGACGGGGTGGTGCGGCTGATCGCAGCCGATGGGGCGGTGCGCGAACTGGCCGCCGGCAGCCGCCCGGTGGTGGCGCTGGCCGCTGCGCCCGGAGGGGCGATGCTCGCCGCCGCCTCGCTCGGCGGCTCCGTCACGCTCTGGTCGCTGCCGGAGGGGCGGCTGCTGCACACGCTGGAGGGGCCAGGCCTGCCGGTCTGGTCGGTGGCCTTCGCCACGGATGAGCGGACGCTCTGGACCGGCGGGCAGGACCGGCTGCTGCGCCGCTGGGATGCGGCGAGCGGCGCCCCGCTCGGCCCGCTCGCCCCGGCGGTGGAGGAGGCGCTGCCGGATGGCGCCGACCCCGAGGGCGCCCGCGTCTTCCGCGCCTGCAGCGCCTGCCATGCGCTGACCGCGACGGCCGGGCCGATGGCGGGGCCGAGCCTGCACGGGATCTTCGGCCGTCAGATGGGGAGCCTGCCGGGCTATCCCTATTCGCCACGCCTCGCCCGGGGTGACATCACCTGGACGCCGGAGACGGTGGCGGACCTCTTCACCCGCGGCCCGGATGTGGTGACGCCGGGGACGACCATGCCGGTGCAGCGCCTGGGCGACCCGGCGGAGAGGGCGGCGCTGATCCGCTTCCTCGAAGTGGCTACCGCCGCTCGATCCGCCCCGTAGCGCGGCCCTGGGCGTCATAGGCCCGCAGGCTGCCGCCCCGCTCCTCCAGCCGCCCGGCGTTGCGCCCTTGCGCGTCGTAGAGGCGGGTCGTGCCGCCCCGGGTTTCGGCCCGGCCGGCGGAGCGGCCTTGCGCATCGTAGCTGCGGCCATCCTCGGCCCGGCCGGCGCTGCGTCCCCGGGCGTCGTAGAAGCGGGTGGTGGGGCCGTGGGCTTCGGCCCGGCCGGCGCTGCGGCCCTGGGCATCATAGAAGCGGGTGGTGCCGCCACGGGTCTCAGCCCGGCCAGTGGAGCGCCCCTGCGCATCGTAGAAGCGCTCGGTCTGCGCGGCGGCGCCGGCCGCCCAGAGCAGCAGGACGAGGATGATGCGTGCCATGGCGGGCATCCTGGGCCGGTGCCGTGGCGGCATCAGGGCAGCAGGCGGGATATGGTGACCGCCCGCATCTCCCGGTCCTCCAGCTCCCGCGTCACCGGCACGGCGAAGCGGGCGATCTCGGCCAGGCCCTCGCGCGGGACATAGGCGCGGCCGGGATCGGCGAGCCAGACCTCCGCCCCCGTCGCTGCCATGGCGCGCAGCCAGGGCAGAATATGGGCGGTCATCGGCGCCTCGTAGCAGACATCGCCGGCGAGGATGAGGTCCCAGCGGCAGGGGGCGCCGACCACGTCGCCATCGAGGGCGGTCACCGCCACCCCGTTCAGCGCGGCGTTCAGCCGGATGGCGGCGATGGCCAGCGGGTCGATCTCGGCCGCCTCGACCAGCATCGCCCCGGCCCGCGCCGCGGCAATGGCGGCAAGGCCGCAGCCGGCGGCGAAATCCAGCACCCGGCGGCCGGCAACCTTCGTGGGCTGGTCGAGGATCAGCCGTGCCATGGCCTGGCTGCCCGGCCAGGCGAAGGCCCAGAAGGGTGGCTCGATCCCCTCCCGCGCCAGCCAGGCCTCGGTTGCCTGCCAGATCGGGGTGATCTCGGTGGCGAGGTGGAGGGGGATCTCCGGCACCAGCGGCGGCCGGGCCACCGCCGTATGGGCGCGGAGGAAATCCGCGGCGCCGCTCACAGCCGGCCGATCAGGAAGGCGAGGGCGATGGCGAGCCCGGCCTCCCGGTTCGACTTGAACAGGCGGAGGCAATGGGCCGGGTCGTGGATGTCGAGCGTCAGCACCTGCCGCGCCAGCAGCGCGGCCGGCAGGAGGAGGGCGGGGAGATAGAGCCAGCCGAGGCCCGCCTGCCAGCCGGCCAGCGCCAGCAGGCCGAGCGTCGCCGCGTAGCAGGCGGCGAGGAAGGGGCGCGTCCGCTCGCCCCAGCGCAGCGCGGTGCTGCCGATGCCGACCTTGGCGTCGTCCTCGCGGTCCTGATGGGCATAGATCGTGTCGTAGCCGAGGATCCAGCAGAAGGCGGCGGCCCAGAGGATCAGCGCCACCGCATCCACCTGGCCCGTCGCGGCGGCGATCCCCTCCGGCGCCGCCCAGGAGAAGGTGAGGCCGAGCATCGCCTGCGGCCAGTTCGTCACCCGCTTGGCCAGCGGGTAGAGCAGGATCGGCAGCAGGGAGGCGATGCCGAGCAGGATCGCCGTGCCGTTCAGCTGCAGCAGCATGGCGAGGCCGATGGCGCAGAGGGCGGCCAGGAAGGCGAGGGCCTGGCGCGGGCTGACGGTGCCGGCGGCCAGTGGCCGGCCGCGGGTGCGCTCCACGCGGCGGTCGATGTCACGGTCCCACAGGTCGTTCACCACGCAGCCGGCGCCGCGCATGGCGACCGCGCCGATGCCGAAGAGGAGCGCGAGGCGCAGCCCCTCCGCCCAGCCCGGCGCGGCGAGGGCGAAGGCCCAGAGGCCCGGCAGCACCAGGAGCCAGGAGCCGATCGGCCGGTCCAGCCGTGCGAGCAGCGCATAGGGCTGCCAGCCGGCGGGCAGTCGCGCGACCCAGCCGCGCCTCTCGATGTCGGTGAAGCCTTGCACGCGCCCTCTGTTCCAGCGAAAGGGCGCCATGTCCATCCCGCGGCTTTATCTCGACCAACCGCTCGAGGCCGGGCGCGAAGTGCCCGCCACCCCGGGCCAGGCGCATTATCTCGGCAGCGTCATGCGGCGCGGCCCGGGCGATGCCGTGCTGCTGTTCAACGGCCGGCACGGGGAGTGGGAGGGCCGCATCGCCGCCATCCGCAAGGATCGCTGCGCCCTGTTGCCGGAGCGGCAGGCCCGGCCGCAGCCGCCGCAGGCCGATACCCGCCTGCTGGTCGCCGCCCTGAAGCGCGATGCCATGGAATGGGTGGTGGAGAAGGCGACCGAGCTCGGCATCGGGCTGATCCAGCCGGTTTTCACCCGGCGCAGCGTGGCGGACCGGGTGAATGCCGCCCGCCTCGCCGCCATCGCCCAGGAGGCGGCCGAGCAGTGCGAGCGGCTGAGCCTGCCGCGCATCGGTGCCCCTCAGCCCTTGCCGGCCGTGCTGGAGGCATGGGATGGAATACCTCTGCTGGTCGGCGCGGAGCGGGGGGAAAGGCCGCCCCTCGCGCGTGCCGCCAAGGGGTTGCACGCCCCCTGGGCGTGGCTTGTCGGGCCGGAGGGTGGGTTCGATCGGGTGGAGCTTGACGATCTGGCCCGGCGCGCCTTTGTTTCGACGGCTGCCCTCGGCCCCCGCATCCTGCGGGCGGAGACGGCGGCCATCGCGGGGTTGACGCTTCTCCAGGCGTTGGCGGGCGATTGGACCGAATAGCCAGCATCGATTGGCATATGGCATTGGGCAACTCCGCCCGGGCCGGGACATGACGGAAGGGCAGGATGTCCAATCCTGGCGAAGCGGATCTGACGCCCATCACCGACCGGCGGCAGCTGGCGGCCTGGTTCGCCGATGGCTGCAAGCCGCGCGGCACCTGGAAGGTCGGCACCGAGCACGAGAAATTCGGCTTCTTCCGCTCGGATTTCGTGACTCCCGCCTACGAGGCAGGGGGCCGGCCAGGGGGCATCCGCGCCATCCTGGAGGGGCTGGCCGCGCTCGGCTGGGAGCCCATCCTCGATGACGGGAAGCCGATCGGGCTGAAGCGGGGCGGTGCCTCGATCAGCCTCGAGCCGGCCGGGCAGCTGGAGCTCTCCGGCGCCGTCCAGGCCGACCTGCATGCGACGCATCTCGAGCTCCAGGCGCATCTGCGGGATGTGCATCAGGTGGCCGGGCCGATGGGGCTCGGCTTCGCCGCGCTCGGCTTCCACCCGACCCATAGCCGGGCCGAGATGCCCTGGATGCCGAAGGGCCGCTACGCCATCATGCGGCGCTACATGCCAACGGTCGGCTCCCTCGGCCTCGACATGATGCAGCGGACCTGCACGGTGCAGGCCAATCTCGACTATGGCGACGAGGCCGACATGGTCGAGAAGCTGCGCGTCTCGCTGGCGCTGCAGCCGGTGGCGACGGCGCTCTTCGCCAACTCCCCTTTCACCGAGGGGCGGCCGAACGGCTTCCGCAGCATGCGTGGCCAGGTCTGGACCGATACGGACGGCGCCCGCACCGGCATCCCTGGCGTGGTCTTCGAGGACGGGTTCGGCTTCGAGCGCTTCGCCGACTGGCTGCTCGACGTGCCGATGTACTTCGTCATGCGCGAAGGGCGCTGGCTGGATGCGGCGGGGGCGAGCTTCCGCCATTTCCTCGATGGACGGCTCGGCATCCTGCCCGGCGAGCGCGCCACCATCGGCGATTTCGCCGACCATGTGACGACCGCCTTCACCGACGTGCGCCTCAAGCGCTTCCTCGAGATGCGTGGCTCGGATGTCGGCAGCCCGGCGATGATCGTGGCCAAGCCGGCGCTTTGGGTCGGGCTGCTCTATGACGATGCGGCGCAGAAGGCGGCCGCGGCGCTGATCCGCGACTGGCGGCTGGAGGAGATCCGCGCGCTGCGGGCCGCGGCGCCACGGGAAGCCCTCTCGGCCACCATCCGCGGACGGAGCGTGCGGGATGTGGCGCGGGACGTCCTCGCCATCGCGCGGGACGGGCTGCGGGCGCGGGGCCTCGGAGAGGAGGTCTATCTCGCGCCGCTCGACGAGATCGTCGCCAGCGGGCTGACCCAGGCCGACCGGCTGCTGCATCTCTATGACCGCAGCTGGGGTGGCGATGCGGCGCGGGCGCTGTTGCAGGCCGAGGTGTAGGCCGGAACCCTGTCCGGGGTCATGCGGTTTCCGCCCGGTGGATGGGTGGAGACGGCAGCGATGGACGGGTCCCTGATGCGGCGGGCGGCGGTTCCACCGGGTGGAAGCAGCCGGGGCATCGGCCTCGGCCTGGCGGTGACCGGCGGTGCGGTGCTGGCCTCCGCCTTGGTGTCGAGCCTCTACTCGCCCTCGCCGGCGCATGGCCGTATCCGGCGGGACTACGAGCGGCTGGAGAAGCCGCCCTTCAACCCGCCCGACCCGGTCTTTGCCATCTGGGGGCCGCTCTATGCCCTGCTGACCCTTTCGGGCCTGCGGATCTGGAACGCTCCACGGGGCCCGGCGCGGGACCGGGCGCTCGGCCATTGGTTCGGCATCCAGGTGCTGAACGCGCTCTGGCTCTGGCTCGGCTTCGGGGAGCGGCGGCTGGGGGCGGCGACGGTGGAGGCGGGGGTGACGGTGGCCAATGCCGCGGCCTATGTCGATGCGGCGCGGCGGGTCGATCCGGCCTCGGCCTGGATGGCGGCGCCCTATGCGGCCTGGATAGGCTTCGCCGCGCTGCTCAGCGAGGAGCTGTGGCGGCGGAACCGCTGACCGGCTTCGCCATGAAGACGCGGCTGAAACCCTTCTGCACCTCGCGCCCTGTCTCGGCATAGCCGCGGCGGGCGTAGAGGGCGATGTTCCGCTCCATCAGGACGTTGGTGTAGAGCCGCACCTCCGGCAGGCCGAGCCGCGCCGCCTCGGCCTCGACGAAATCGAGCAGCAAGCGGCCCTCGCCGCGTCCCTGGCGGGCAGGGTCGACGGCGATGTTGTCGAGCAGCAGGTGGCCGGCATGGCGCTCGATCACCACCAGGGCGACCGGCGCACCCGCCTCCTCCAACACCCAGGCCTCGCCGGCGGCGATGCGCGCGGCGTAGTCATCCTCCATCGGCATCGGACGGCGGCCGATGGCGGGCACCCAGGGGCCATAGGCCCGCTCGACGATCGCCGCGAGCAGCGGCGCCTCGCCGAAGCGAGCCGGGCGGATGGTCATACGGCGGTGCCGCCGACCGTGAGGCCGGCGAGCTTCAGCGTCGGCTGGCCGACGCCGACCGGCACGCCCTGGCCCTGCTTGCCGCAGGTGCCGATGCCCGGGTCGAGCGCCAGGTCGTTGCCGACCATCGCTACCTTGGTGAGGCTGTCCGGGCCGTTGCCGATCAGCGTCGCGCCCTTCACCGGGGCGCCGAGCTTGCCGTCCTCGATCAGATAGGCCTCCGAGGCGGAGAAGACGAATTTGCCGCTGGTGATGTCGACCTGGCCGCCACCGAAATTCACCGCGTAAAGGCCGCGCTTGACGCTGCGGAGGATATCCTCCGGCGAATGCTGGCCGCCGAGCATCACCGTGTTGGTCATGCGCGGCATCGGGATATGGGCATAGGACTGCCGCCTTCCGTTGCCGGTGGAGGCGACGCCCATGAGGCGCGCATTCTGCCGATCCTGCAGGAAGCCGGTGAGGATGCCGTCCTCGATCAGCACGGTGCGGTTGGAGGGGGTGCCCTCGTCATCCACGGTGAGGCTGCCGCGGCGGTCCGGCATGGTGCCGTCATCCACCACGGTCACGCCGGGTGCCGCGATGCGCTGGCCAAGCAGGCCGGCGAAGGCCGAGGTCTTCTTGCGGTTGAAATCGCCCTCGAGGCCATGGCCGATCGCCTCGTGCAGCAGGATGCCGGGCCAGCCCGGGCCGAGCACCACCTCCATCTCCCCGGCCGGGGCCGGGACGCTGTCGAGATTGACCAGCGCCTGGCGCAGCGCCTCGTCCACGGCGCCCTGCCAAACCGGCTCGGCCAGGATGCGGGCATAGTCGAAACGGCCGCCGAGGCCATGGCTGCCGGTCTCCCGTCGCCCGTCCTGCTCCACCACCACGGCGACATTGAGCCGGACCAGCGGGCGGATATCGGCGACGCGGGTGCCATCGGGGCGGAGGATCTGTACCGCCTGCCATTCGCCGAAGATCGAGGCCATGACCTGCTTGACCCGCGGGTCGCGGCCCCGGGCGAAGGCGTCGATCTCGCCGAGAAGGGCGGTCTTGGCGCCGAAATCCATCAGCGCCAGAGGGTTGCCATCGGCATAGAGCCGGGCATTGGTCGAGCGTGGGGCGAGGTCCAGCGTGCCGGAATGGCCATGGCGCACGGCGCCGACCGTCTCCGCCGCCCGCTTCAGCGCGGCCTCGGAGATTTCGCCGGAATGGGCATAGCCGGCTGCCTCGCCGGCGACCGCGCGCAGGCCGAAGCCGCGCATGGCGTCGAAGGTGGCCGAGCGGATACGGCCATCGTCGAGCGAGATGCCCTCACTCTCGCGGTATTCGAGGAATAGCTCCCCGTCATCGGCGCCGGCCAGGGCGCCCTGCACCAGGCGTTCGGCGCCGGCGCGGTCGAGGCCCTCCTCGGCGAAGAAGAGACGATCGGTGACCGAAAGCGGCGTGTCGAGCGGCATAGTAGGGGCTCTCCGGGTTCAGGCGGCCATGTCGGCCAGGAGGCGGGCTTTCGGGAAGCGCAGTACCGCGATGGTGCCGGCGCCGGGCGTGCTGTCGAGGGTGAGGGTCGCGCCCTGCGCCTCGGCCAGTGCCCTTGCCAGATATAGGCCGAGGCCGGAGCCGGGGAAGCGGCGCGAGAGCGAGGAATCGAGTTGGGTGAAGGGCTCGAAGGCGCGCGGGATGTCCGCCGCCTCCATGCCGATGCCGGTATCGGTGATGCGCAGCAGGAGGTCGCCCTCCGGCTCGATCCCGGCATCGAGGGTGACGGCGCCGCCGGATGGGGTGAATTTCACCGCATTGGCCACGAGGTTCAGCAAGACCTGGCGGAGCCGCAGCTCATCGGCCCGCAGCGGCGGCAGGCTCGGCGGCAGGCTGGCCCGCAGCGAGACGCCGGCGGTGGCGGCCGTGGCCTGCATCATATGGACGGCGCCCTCCGCGAGGCTCACCACATCGACCCGGCTTTCGGTGATGGCGAAGCCGGTCGTCTCCGAACGGGTGACGTCGAGGATGTCGTCGATCAGCGAGAGCAGGTGCCGGCCGGCCTCATGGATCGATTGCACGTAGTCGAGCCGCCGGGCTGGGTCGTTGTCGATCATATAGGCTTCGGAGAAGCCGATGACGGCGTTCAGCGGCGTCCGCAGCTCATGGCTCATGGTGGCCAGGAAGCGGGATTTGGCGCGGTTCGCTGCCTCGGCCGCATCGCGCGCGCGTTCCAGCTCGGCACGGGCACGCAATTCCTCGCTGATGTCGCGGTAGCTGCGGATGTAGCCGACGCCGCCCACGCTGTCGGTGGTGATCTCGACGATGCGCCCCCCGCCCAGGGTGCGCTGGCGGCTATAGGGCACGGGCCAGGGCCGGTCCTCCGGCACCAATGACAGCGCATCCTCCAACGTGACGGCGTCGAAGTAGCCAAGCTCGGCCTGGGCCCGGATGAGCGCCTGGATGGGCTGGCCCGGCGAGAGGGCATCCGGAGGCAGGCCGTTCATGCTGGCGGCCATGCCGTTGGCGGCGAGCACCCGGCCTTGCATGTCGAACAGGGTGATGCCTTGCCGGCTGTTGTCGAGCATGGCCTGCAGGATGGCGGCGCGGCTCCGCGCCTCCTGCTCGGCGCGGGCGGCCGGCGTGACATCCGAGGTGGTGACGACGAAGCCGCCATCCGGCGTCGGGTCGGAGGTGACCTCGATGATGCGGCCATCCTCCGCGGTGCGCATGTAGCGCGCGGGCTGGCTGCGATCCATGGCGAGCGCCATCCGCGCCGTCTCGGCGCCCTGGTCGCCCGCGACGCCATGCGTCAGCTGGTCATCGACCAGCTCCTCGAGGGTGCGGCCGGGGCGCAGCGTGCCGGGGGAATAGCCGCCGAAGTCGGACGCCAGGGAATTGGCGGCGATGACCCGCCGATCCGGCCCGTAGTAGCAGATGCCGTGCCGGGTATTCTCCAGCATCACCTGCAGCACGCCGGCCCGCTCGCGCGCGGCCGTCTCGGCCCGGGTTAATGCGGTGACGTCACTGTAGGTGATGACGAAGCCGCCATCCGGCGTCGGGTCCCGGACGATCTCGATCACGCTACCGTCGGGGCGGTGACGCGTGATGCGGCTCGGGCTGTGGAGGTCCTCGCGCAGCAGCTTCTCCACCTCGGCGGCGTCGATCAGCCCCACGGCCACTACCTCGGCGGCAATGTCCTCGATGCGGCGGCCTGGCTGGAGGGCATCCACCGGCAGGCCATTGATCTGGGCGGCGAGCGCATTGGCCGCCAGCAGGCAACGATCCCGGTCGAAAAGGGCAATGCCATGCCGCATGCTGTCCAGCATGACCTGGAGCTGGGAGGCCCGCTCGGCGGCGGCGGCCTGCGCCTTCAACAACTCGGTCACGTCGGAATGGGTGACGACGAAGCCGCCATCGGGGGCCGGGTTGGAAATGATCTCGATGAACCGTCCGCCGGTGCCGCGACGGAGGTAGCGGTGCTGGCGGCTGCGGTCGATGCGCCGCCGCCGCTCCAGGATGGCAGCTGCGGTGTCCGCATCGCCCAGGATACCGGCCGCGGCCTGGAGCTGGCCGAGTTCATCGAGCGTCATGCCGAGGCGCAGCCGCACCGTGGGCCCGCCCATGGTATCCTCGGCGAGGCGGTTGAAGGCGCGCAGGCGCTCGTTGGGCCCGAAATAGGTGATGCCGTGCTGCATGTTGTCGAACATGAGCTGCAGCATGGCGGCGCGCTCGGAGGCCTCCGCCTTGGCGGCTTCGAGTTCCGAGACGTCGGAATGGGTAACGACGAAGCCGCCATCGGGCGTCGGGTTGGAGGCGATGTCGAAGACCTGCCCGTTCGGCGCCCGGCGCTGCAGCCGGCTCGGCCTGGAGCGGTCGAGCGTGAGGGATTGGGCAAGGACCCGTGAGGCCTCCGGCTCGGACCCGAACATGCCAAGCGCGTGCTGCTCGTGCAGCAGGTCGTCGAACAGCACGCCGGTGCGGGCCGGCAGGTTGAACAAGCCATGGCCTGGCCCGGCAAGCTGGTTCGCCAGCAGCAGGCGGCGGTCCGGCCCATAGAGGGCGATGCCGTGGCGTATGCTGTCGAGCGTCACCTGGAGGTTGCGCGCCCGGTCCTGCGCTTCGGCCTCCGCCGCGGAGCGGGCGGTAATGTCGGTGAAGGTGATGACGAAGCCGCCATCGGGCGTCGGGTCGCTGAAGACCTCGACCACGCGGCCGTCCGGCATGTGCCGGGTGCGGCGCCACGGCTTGCTGCGATCGGCCTGCAGCAGCCGGGCCAGGGTCTCGTCGGATTTGGGCGGCGGGCCGTACATGCCGCGCGCATGGTGCAGGCGGATCTGCTCATCGATGAGGATGCCGGGTGCCAGCTCCTCGGCGGAGAGGCCACCGATCTCCGAGGCCAGACGGTTGGTGGCGCGAAGGCGGCGGTCGGGCCCGAACAGCATGAAGCCGTGCCGCATGTTGTCGAGCGCGGCGCGGAACATGGCGGCCCGGGATTCGGCCTCCGCCTCGGCCTCTGCGAGGGCGGTGACGTCGGAGAAGGTCATGGCGAAGCCGCCATCCGGCATCGGATCCGAATGGACCTCGATCAGCCGGCCGGTGCTGGTGCGGCGCATGTACCGGTGCGACTGGCGCCGGTCGAGAGCGACCAGCCGCGCGAATTCCCGTTCCGGCTCGGGGCCGAGGCCGCCGATCGCGGCTTGGCGGCGCAGCACATCGATGAAATGCGTGCCGGCCGGCAGGGGGCGGTCGCCCTCGGGAAAGGTCGGGCCGCCCGCACTGCCGGAAATCCGGTTCACCGCAACCAGCCGGCCATCGGCGTCGTAAAGGGCGATGCCGTGGCGGATCGCCCTCAACATCGCCTCCTGCACCTGGGCCTGCTGGCGCGCTTCGGCCTCCGCCCGGGCAAGGGCGGTGATGTCGGTGATGGTGAGCACGAAGCCACCATCCGGCATGGGGTCCGAGGTGACGTCGAGCACGCGGCCGTCGCGCGAGGGGCGGGTATGCCGCAATGGCCGGGACCGGTCGGCGGTAAGGGCCTCGGCAGCATGGCGCCGGTCGAGTTCCGGGTCGCCGCTCGCAGCGGCGGCGACCTGGGCGGCGATCAGGTCACGCAGGTGCCGGCCGGGCATGACCTCCGCCGCCGGGACCCCGGCGAGCTGGGGCATCAGCCGGTTCGTTGCCACAACCCGGTGCCCGGCATCGAACAGGGTGACGCCGTGGCGCATGTTCTCGAGCATCGCCTGCAGCGTGGCGGCCCGGGCCTCGGCCGCCTTCTCGGCCGCGACCAGGGCCGTGATGTCGGTGAAGGTGATGACGCGGCCGCCGGAGGGGATCGGGTTCGAGATGACCTTCACCACCCTGCCGTCCGGCAGGATCAGGGTGTCCTGCGCGGCATGGCCATGCTCGCCCTGCAGCAGACGCTGCCGTCGCAACTCCGCCGCCTCCCCCTCGCCGAGGGCGCCGCGTTCGAACTGCCGCTGCGCCAGCTCGGCCAGGCTGTGGCCGGGCGACAGATCCCCTGGGGCGAGGCCGGCGCAGGAGGTGGCCAGGGCGTTGAGGGCCAGCAGCCGATCGTCGGGGCCAAAGATGAGGCAGCCATGCTGCATGGAATCGAGCGCGGCCGAGAGCATCGCAGCGCGGTCCCGGGCGGCCTCCTCGGCGCGGCTACGGGCGGTGATGTCGCTGTAGGTCGCGATGAAGCCGCCATCCGGCGTCGGGTCCGAGGTGATCTCGAGCACCCTGCCGTCCGGCCGGGTGCGGGTATAGCGTCCGGGTCGGCTGCGGTCGAAGCTGCGGGCCGCGGCCAGCTGGGCAGCCGTCTGCGCCTCGTCGCCGAACTCGCCGGCGGCGGCCTGAGCCTCGATCAGCGCCTCGATCGATGCGCCGATGGGCAGCGTGTCGCCGGGGAGGGCACCGAGCCGCCGCGCCAGCTCGTTCGCCGCCACCAACCGGCCGGCGGCGTCGAACAAGGCAATGCCGTGCCGCATGCTGGCCAGCAGAAGCGGCAGCAGGTCGGGGCGCTCCTGCCCCGGACTGCCCAAGGGGGAGGATGGCGGTGGCGAGTCCATTTCCGGCGCGGCGGGCAGGCTTGCCTCGATCATGTCACCCTCTTCGGGGGGCGGAGGCCATGCAGCGCGAGGAGCGCCGCGGTGAGGACCAGCACGGCGCAGGCCTGGTGCAGGGTGCCGAGCCAGACCGGCACGGCATGCAGCAGGGTGGCGACGCCGAGGGCGTATTGCAGGACCACGGCCCCACCAAGGCCGAGGCAGGCGCTGCGGGCGAAACCGGGAGGCAGGCGGCGCCAGCCGGCAAAGGCGGCGCCGAGCCCGGCCAGGGCGGCAAGGCTTGCCAGCAGGCGGTGGTTGAACTGCACCGCCGCGACATTGAGGGTAAGGTTGCTCCAGGCCGGCGCCAGACGCCAGTAGCCCTCCGGCACCAGCCTGCCTTCCATCAGCGGAAAGGTATTGTAGTCGAGCCCGGCGCGGTTGCCGGCGACGAAACCGCCGGCCAGCATCGCCGCGACCAGCAGCCAGGCGGCCGCCTTCGCCTGGCGCCGGATGCTGCCGGTGGCGGCCGGCATGGTGGCGGGGCGTGGGCGCAACAGGCCGAGCCCGGTCCAGGTCAATGCGGCGAACAGGGCAAGTGCCAGGCTGAGATGCATCACCAGCCGATAGGGCGAGACCGCGGTTCGGTCCGCCTCGAAGCCGGATGCGACCATGAACCAGCCCACCGCCCCCTGCAGCCCGCCAAGCAGCAGCAGCAGCAGCAGCCGCGGCTTGAGGCCCGCGGGGATGCGCCCGCGCAGCCAGAACCAGGCGAGCGGCAGCGCATAGGCGAGGCCGATCAGCCGGCCCCAGAAGCGGTGGGCCCATTCCAGCCAGAAGATCTGCTTGAAGCCGTCGAGGCCGAAGCCCTGATTGACCAGGGCATATTGTGGAATGGTCCGGTACAGGTCGTAGAGCCGCTGCCATTCGGCATCGGAGAGCGGCGGCAGGGTGCCCGAGAGCGGTGCCCATTCCATGATGGAGAGGCCTGACCCGGTCAGCCGGGTCGCCCCGCCGATGGCGACCATGATCCAGACCATGCCGGCCACACCCAGCAGCCAGCAACCGATCACGCGAGGGGTCGCCCGGCTGCGCGCCTTGGGCGAGGAGGGAGCATCGAATGGCATGGTCTCAGTATAGGGTGGCGCCGCCGCTGAGACACCAACCGAAGTCTATTCCGATGCAACAATCGCTGCGACTTGCGGCGGGTCCCCACGGCTGCTAACCGCAGCCCCGCGATGCAGACCGCCTCCGATGCGGCCGGTGCCCCGGCGGCCTCGGCCTCCCCTCCCACGATCTCCGTCGTCATCCCGGTCCGCAACGAGGCGCCGAACATCGCGCCGCTGGTTGCCGAGATCGAGGTGGCGCTGGCCGGGATGCCGCATGAGATCATCTATGTCGATGATGGCTCCACGGATGGCACGCCGGAGGCCCTGCGGCAGGCGGCGCCGGACGTCCCCTTGCGCCATCTGCGGCACCGGGTGAGCTGCGGCCAATCCTCGGCCGTCATTACCGGGGTGAAGGCCGCCCGCGGCACCTGGATCGCCACCCTGGACGGGGACGGGCAGAACGACCCGGCCGATATCCCCCGGCTGCTGGCCAGGGCCCAGGGCGAGATGCAGGCCGGTGCGGCGCCGGTGCTGGTCGCCGGGCACCGGGTGACGCGGCGGGACAGCTGGGTGAAGCGACGGTCCAGCCGCATCGCCAACGGCATCCGCGCCCGGCTGCTCGGCGATGCGACGCCGGATACGGGCTGCGGGCTGAAGGTCTTCCCCCGCGCGCTCTTCCTCGACCTGCCGCATTTCGACCATATGCACCGCTTCCTGCCGGCGCTGGTGCTGCGCCAGGGCGGGCGGGTGGTGAGCGAGCCGGTGAACCACCGGCCGCGGGTGCGTGGGCGCTCCAACTACGGCACGCTGGACCGGCTGGCCGTCTCGGTCTTCGATCTGCTCGGCGTGGCCTGGCTGCAGCGCCGCGGCTCGCGTCCGGTGGTCGAGGAGTGAGCGAGAGGGCGCGGGCCGTCGCCAAGCTGCTGGTCCTGGCGGCCGGCCTGGTGGTGGCGGGGCTGCTGCTGCGCTGGCTCGGCGCCATGCTCGGTACCGAATGGGTGGACCGCCGAATCCGTGGCCAGGGGCTGTGGGGGGAGGGGGTCTTCCTGCTGGTCGGCATGATGGCGACGGCCGTCGGCATCCCGCGCCAGGGCGTCGCCTTCCTCGGGGGCTATGCCTTCGGGGCGGTGGTGGGGACGGGGCTCTCGCTGCTGGCGCAGCTTCTCGGTTGCGCGCTCTCCTTCGGCTGGGCGCGGCTGGTCGGGCGGGGCTGGGCGGAGCGGCGGCTGGCGGGGCGCTTCGGGCGGCGGCTCAGGCCGCTCAGGGATGCGCTGGCGGCGAGTCCCTTCGGCGCGACCCTGGCGCTGCGGCTGCTGCCGCTCGGCAACAACCTAGCGCTGAACCTGCTGGCGGGGATGGCGGGGATCGCGATCCTGCCTTTCGTCGCGGCCTCGGCGATCGGCTACCTGCCGCAGACGGTGGTCTTCGCCCTGCTGGGCAAGGGCATCCGCGTGGATGGCGCCTGGCAGCTTGGCTTGTCGGCCCTGTTGCTGCTCGGCTCCATCGCCATCGGCTTCGCCCTGCTCAGGCGGCACCGCGCGGGGCGGGCGCTGGAGGAATAGCGCCCTTCCTTCGGCCGTCAGTGCAGGACGAATTGGCCGTTGGCGAAGCGAAGCTCGGCCGGGCGGGTCAAGGCGGCGGAGGCGACACGGACGGAATGCAGCGGCCCCTCGATCTCGCGGCGCCAGAATTCCAGGAAGCGCGAGAGCTCGGGGAAGGCCGGGGCGTGGTCGACCTTCTGCCAGACGAAGGTCTGCAGCACGCCGGGATGGTCCGGCATGTGGTAGAGGATCTCGGCGGTGGTGAGCCGCCAGTCGGGGATGCGGACGAAGCGTTCGAGGCTGTACAGCACGCGAGACGATCCTTTCACTGGTGCCAGCCGTTGCGGCCGGCGATTTCCTCCGCTTTCGCAACGCGAAGCTTGCCACGGCTTTCCCGGGGGCTTGCAACAAAATTGTTGGATTTCAGTGGGTTGGCACTCGCACTCGGAGAGTGCTGCAAATCCCTTGACGCCCGCGCAAGCCTGCCCTAGATCGCTTGGCACTCCTCTGGGGTGAGTGCTAGCGGTCCCGCTGGCGCCTCCCGGCGGGGGGACCCATTCCAAGAGAATAGGCCAGGAGAGGACCGCATATGAGCTTCCGTCCCCTGCATGACCGCGTTCTCGTCCGTCGCGTGACGGCCGAGGAGAAGACCCGCGGCGGCATCATCATCCCCGACACCGCCAAGGAGAAGCCGCAGGAAGGCGAGGTTATCGCCGTCGGCTCCGGCACCCTGAACGACAAGGGCGAGCTCCGCGCGCTCGACGTGAAGGCCGGCGACCGCATCCTGTTCGGCAAGTGGTCGGGCACCGAGGTGAAGCTCGATGGCGAGGAGCTCCTCATCATGAAGGAGTCCGACATCATGGGCATCCTCGAGAACGCTTCCGTTGCGAAGGCCGCCTGAGCAACCGCTCTGAGGTCTGACACTCGTCAACACTGGCCGACGGGACCGCGCCAGGGCACCTAGCCCAGGCAGCGGCCGGACGCCGAACCAATGAGGTACATACATGGCTGCGAAGGACGTTAAGTTCGGCGCCAATGCGCGCGACCGCATGCTGCGTGGCGTGGACATCCTGGCCGACGCCGTGAAGGTGACGCTCGGCCCCAAGGGCCGCAACGTCGTCATCGACAAGAGCTTCGGCGCGCCGCGGATCACCAAGGACGGCGTGACCGTCGCCAAGGAGATCGAGCTGGCCGACAAGTTCGAGAACATGGGCGCGCAGATGGTGCGCGAAGTGGCCTCGAAGACCAACGACCTGGCCGGTGACGGCACCACCACCGCGACCGTGCTCGCCCAGGCGATCATCCGTGAGGGCGCCAAGGCCGTGGCCGCCGGCATGAACCCGATGGACCTGAAGCGCGGCATCGACAAGGCCGTCTCCTCCGTCGTGTCCGAGCTCGAGGCGAAGACCCGCAAGATCACCACCTCCGCCGAGGTTGCCCAGGTCGGCTCCATCTCCGCCAACGGCGAGACCGAGATCGGCGAGATGATCGCCCAGGCGATGGAGAAGGTCGGCAACGAGGGCGTCATCACGGTCGAGGAAGCGAAGAGCATCCAGACCGAGCTCGACGTCGTCGAGGGCATGCAGTTCGACCGCGGCTACGTCTCCCCGTATTTCATCACGAATGCGGAGAAGATGGTCGTCGAGATGGACAACCCCTACCTGCTGATCTTCGAGAAGAAGCTCAGCCAGCTGCAGCCGATGCTGCCGCTGCTCGAGGCGGTTGTGCAGTCCGGCCGTCCGCTCATCATCGTCGCCGAGGATGTCGAGGGCGAGGCGCTGGCCACCCTGGTCGTCAACAAGCTGCGCGGCGGCCTGAAGGTCGCGGCCGTGAAGGCGCCGGGCTTCGGTGATCGCCGCAAGGCGATGCTCGAGGACATCGCCATCCTGACCGGCGGTGAGGTGATCTCCGAGGATCTCGGCATCAAGCTCGAGAGCGTGACGCTCGCCCAGCTCGGCCGCGCCAAGACGGTGCGGATCGAGAAGGAGAACACCACGATCGTCGACGGCGCTGGCGAGAAGTCCGCGATCCAGGGCCGCGTCGAGCAGATCAAGGCGCAGATCGAGGAGACCACCTCGGACTACGACCGCGAGAAGCTGCAGGAGCGCCTGGCGAAGCTGGCTGGTGGCGTTGCCGTCATCCGCGTCGGCGGCTCGACCGAGGTCGAGGTGAAGGAGCGCAAGGACCGCGTCGACGACGCGCTGCATGCGACCCGCGCCGCGGTCCAGGAAGGCATCGTGCCGGGCGGCGGCGTGGCGCTGCTGCGCGCCTCGACCAACCTCGGCCACCTGAAGGGCCTGAACAACGACGAGCAGGTCGGCATCGAGATCGTCCGTCGCGCCATCCAGGCGCCGGCGAAGCAGATCGCCGAGAATGCCGGCAAGGACGGCGCGGTCGTGGCGGGTGAGGTGCTGCGCACCGACACCTATGTCTTCGGCTACGACGCCCAGAAGGACGAGTACAAGGACCTCGTCGCCGCCGGCATCATCGACCCGACCAAGGTCGTGCGCACGGCGCTGCAGGATGCGGCCTCGGTCGCCTCGCTGCTGATCACCACCGAAGCCATGGTGGCCGAGCGTCCGGAGCGTAAGGCTCCGGCCGGTGGTCCCCCGGGCGGCGGCATGGGCGGCATGGGCGACATGGACTTCTGATCCAGCCCGCAAGGCTGATCGGAAACGGGGGCGGGCCGCAGGGCCCGCCCCTTTTTCGTGCCGGGATGCTGCCTTTCCAGCGCCGAATCCCTCACGACAACGCGTGTGCGTCATCGTTGACTTGGCCGGGGCGATCCGTGTCCACTGGTCATGCCAGCCGTTCTTGGCCCGCCTTGCCGTGCCCACCCGGACCTTCCGGACGCCTTCAAGCCGATCCAGCCTGGCGGTTTTGCGCGGGCGATCGGCGCCCGTGCCCTATGCAAGGGGAGGGTGCATCGCATGGCGATCGGCACCGTGAAATGGTTCAACGCCACCAAGGGTTTCGGCTTCATCGTGCCGCAGGATGGCGGGAAGGACGTGTTCGTCCATATCACTGCCGTGCAGAAGGCGGGCCTGCAGGGGCTCAATGAGAACCAGAAGGTCAGCTACGAGGTGGTGATGGAGCGCGGCAAGGCCGCCGCCGCGAACCTCAAGCCCCTATGAGATAGGCAAGGCTCAATCGAGCCTCACCCCGCTGCGTCGCAGGATCTCGGGGTGGCGAGCCGCTCGGGCGGCCCGCCATAGGGAGCGAGCCTAGCCTCCTCGAACCTCGCGCGCAGGGCTGGATCGGCCATTCACTCCGGCATTGGCGCGCGATCACCACAGGCGCCGTCCTCTGACTGAGACGGCAGGATGCCGATCCGGTGCCGAAGACGAGGTCGGACAGGCTGGGCTCCGCCATCATCGGCACAGCGGGCAACTGCTTCACGCGCTGGCCGGCGAGCGCCGCGATCAGTTACGCGTGGCAGCCGTCGCACCGATATTGCCGTTGGCGCCGACGCTGCTGAGGACCGGGACAATCGGGCGGTCAGGCCAGGCAGGTTGGGGCTGGGTCGGTGCCCAGGATGGGCCGCCGCAGCGCCGAAAAACTGGGCGAAGAGGCTACGCTGAGCCATCGATCCAGCCGCCACCCCCATCCTCCGATGAATCATCGGGGATGATGTGGCGTGGCGACCGGGCCCTGCCCAAGCGTCAGGCGGACTGCTGGTCCTGCACCCAGACGCGACGGGCGCCCTGCGCCTGCAGGAAGCTCTGCGCCTTGGCCTTTTCCTCCTCGGTCTGGGCCTGGATGCCGAGGGATGGGCCATTGGTTTGCAGCACCTCCTCGGGGCGCTTTCCGGTATCGGTCGAGCTGGCGGCCGCGCCGGCCGTCTCGCCCACGGCAAGGGTCGCCGCACCGGCCGCCGCGGCGGCTGCCACAGCCGGCAGGGCCGCGCCGCCCGTGGCGATCACGATGCCCGCAGCGAGCATGGAGGTGGAAGCGGTGCCGATGCCGACGAAATTCTGCCGCAGGTTCCGGCTGTCGGCACCCTTCGGGTTCTCGTCCGGCGTGATCACCTGGTCGTTGTCAGCCTGGCGTTCTCCCTGGGGGGCCGTACGGGACTGGAGGTCCTGGAACCACTGCTCGGCCTGCAGCTTCGCCACCACGCCGTCGAGCGCGGCCTGATCCTGGAATTCACCCCAGACAACCGGGCCGGCATGGGAGGTGTGGTCGTATTCGCCGGTCCACTGGCTGCTGTCCATGACGATGGGCATGCGCGTGTTCCCTGAAAAATTCGGTGCTGGCCAGGAAGAACGCGGCCGCTTCGCCGATGTTCCGCGCCCCCGATTGGGCGCTGGCGGCCCGTGCCGCTCAATGCTTAAACTGGGCGCAACGAAAAATCGGGGAGGACCGGGTATGGCGCGAGTCACGCGGCGTACGGGATTGGGGATGGTCGCTGCCGCTTTGGCGGCGCCGGCGCTGGCGCAGCGTGTGGACTGGCCGCCGGGGCCAATCCGCTTCATCGGCATCTTCCCGCCGGGAGGCGGCACGGACATCCTCTCGCGGCTCTGGTGCCAGAAGATGATGGAGCTGACCGGCGAGCAATTCATCGTCGAGAACCGCAGCGGCTCGGCTGGTAATATCGGCACCGAGGCCATCGCCCGAAGCGCGCCCGATGGGCGGACCATCGGCCTCGGCAGCGTCGCCCCGCTGGCCATCGGGCCCACGCTCTACCGGCGCCTTCCCTTCGATGTCACGCGGGACTTCACCTATATCAGCGGGCTCTGGCAGCTGCCGAACCTGCTGGTGGTGCACCCTGACGTGCCGGCGCGGACGGTGCCGGAACTCATCGCGCTGGTGAAGGCGAACCCCGGCAAATTCACCTATGCCTCCTCCGGCTCGGGCACCACGGTGCATCTCTCGGGGGCGATGTTCGCGGCGCAGGCTGGGCTTGAGATGGTGCATGTGCCCTATCGAGGCGGGGCGCCGGCGCATGTCGACCTGATGGCCGGACGCGTCCACATGATCTTCGACAACATCCCCCAGGCGCTGGCCGAAGCGCGGGAGGGCAAGGTACGGCCGCTTGCCGTCACCGGGGCGAAGCGCAGCCCGCAGGCGCCGGAGATCCCGGCCATGGCGGAGTTCCTGCCGGGTTTCGAGATCACCTCCTGGGGTTCGGTCGTGGCGCCGGCCGGGCTGCCGGCGCCGATGGTGCTGCGCATCGCCGCGCTTGCCCGCCAGGCGCTCGAGACCCCGGAGCTCATTGCCCGTTTCGAGGAGAATGGCGCGACGCCCTGGCCAGCTGGCCCGGAGGAACTGGCCGCCTTCCGCACCGCCAATGAGGCGGCCTTCGCGCCGGTGATCCGCGCCACCGGTGTCCAGGTGGATTGAGAGGGGACGCGTCATGGCCAAGGTGATTCTCGCGCGCCGTGCGGCGCTCGGCCTGCTGCCGGCGCTCGCCGCGCCGGCGCTGGCGCAATCGGGTGACTGGCCGAACCGGCCGGTACGCTACATCAACCCCTACCCGCCGGGCGGGCCGACCGACACGCTCTCCCGCATCTACTGCGCCCGCATGTCGGAACTGACCGGCCAGCAATTCGTGGTGGAGAACCGCAGCGGCTCGGGCGGCAATGTCGGGGCCGATGCGATCGCCAAGTCGGCGCCGGATGGCTATACGATCGGCCTCGGCGGGGTCGCCTCGCATGCCATCGCGCCGACGCTCTACCGCAGCCTGCCCTTCGACCCGGAGCGGGACTTCACCCTCGTCGCCGGGCTCTGGCAGTTGCCGAACCTGCTGGCGGTGCATCTGGGCGTCGCGGCGCAGAGCGTGCCGGAGCTGATCGCGCTGCTGAAGGCGGCGCCCGGGCAGTACAGCTTCGGCTCGGCCGGATCCGGTACGACGCTGCACCTGGCGGGCGAGATGTTCCGCCAGCTGGCCAGGGTCGAGATGGTGCACGTGCCCTATCGCGGCAGCGCGCCGGCGCAGCTCGACCTCGTCGCCGGGCGGATCTCGATGATGTTCGACAACATCCCCGGCACCCTCTCGCTGTCGCGCCAGGGGCAGGTGCGGCCGCTCGCCGTCACCTCGGCCGCGCGCAGCCCGGTGGCGCCGGAGATTCCGGCGCTCAGCGAATACCTGCCCGGCTTCGACGTGGTGTCCTGGACCTGCGTCTGCGGCCCGGCCGGCCTGCCGCCGGCGGTGGTGGGGCGGATGTCGGCGCTGACCAAGCAGGCGCTGGAGACCCCGGCGTTGATCCGCGCCTACCAGGACCTCGGCGCCAGCCCCTGGTGGACCGGCGTCGAGGAGATCGCCACCTACCGTACGGCGCAGAAGGAGCGGCTGGCGCCCCTCATCCGCGCCTCGGGTGCCAAGGTGGATTAGTGGATGATGTAGCCGCCATCGACGACGAGGTCATGGCCCTGGATGAAGCCGCCCTCGGCGGTGGCGAGGAAGAGGATGGCCTCGGCCACCTCCCGTGCCTCGCCCATCCGCCCGACCGGCACGCGGCCGACCATGGTGTCGAGCTTGCCGGGCTGGCGGCCCCAGGTATCGAGGTTGAATTGGGTGGCGATGGGGCCGGGGCTGATGCTGTTCACCTGGATCCCCTCCCGTGCCAGCTCGAAGGCCATGTTGCGGGTGAGGTGGATCAGCGCCGCCTTGGTCAGCCCGTAAAGCGCATTCTCCTCCGCCGCGACGGAGCCCATCTGGCTGGCGACATGAATGATGCGTCCCGCCCCCTGGGCCCGCATGGCGGGCAGCACGGCCTGGCTGGCGAAGAAGGCGGCCTCGAGGTTCACCGCGACGACACGGGCGAAATCCTCCCGCGTATAGGTGCCGAAGGCCTTGCGGCAACGGATGCCGGCATTGTTCAGCAGGAGGTCGATGCGGCCGAAGCGGTCGAGCGCTGCGGCGACCATGGCTTCCGCCGCGCCCGGTTCGGCGAGGTCGAAGAGGCCATGCGCCACGGCCGGGGCGCCACGGGCGAGGCAGCCGGCCTCGGCCGCCGCCAGCTCCTCCGCCGTGCCCTCGGCGGCGAGGAAGAGGGCGAAGCCGCGGCTGGCGAGGGCGAAGGCGGCCTCCAGCCCGATGCCACGCGAGGCGCCGGTGACGAGGGCAAGCTTGGCGGCATCGGGCATCGGGCGGTCCTTCCGGTCGGGCTGCGATGGGGCGGCCAGGGATTGAGCGGCCAGGGGAGGCAAGGCCGCAAGGGGTCTATCGCCCAGGCTCCGGACGTGCATGATCCGCGGCCTATCGAAGGGGACATCGCATGACCGACCAGAAGCTCGGCACCGGGGCAACCGCGACCGCCGGCCACACCGTCGAGGTGCATTACACCGGCTGGCTGTTCGACACCTCCCAGCCCGACAACAAGGGGCGGAAATTCGACAGCTCGCGGGACCGGGGCGAGCCCTTCCGCTTCGAACTCGGCGCCGGCCATGTCATTGCCGGCTGGGACCAGGGCGTCGAAGGCATGAAGGTCGGCGGACAGCGCACCCTGACCATCCCGCCAGAGCTCGGCTATGGGGCGCGTGGTGCCGGCGGCGTCATCCCGCCGAATGCGACGCTGGTCTTCGACGTGGAATTGCTGGGCGTGGGCTGACCAGGCGGGCTTGCTTCTGGTAAGAGAGGCCAGCCCGGGGCCGGGTTAGCACAGGGGTAGTGCAGCTGATTTGTAATCAGAAGGTCGGGGGTTCAAATCCCTCACCCGGCACCAAACTTCTCAAACGCTTAGCTGCCGCATCGCTCCGCAGCGGATCTACCGCTCTTTTCTGCGGACCCCGGCGGACCCACCAAGCGGAATTTGGCCCGGCTGGTTTGATCGGGGGTGGACGAGGCAAGCGACCTGGATAACGGGCGGTGCTGCGGGCGTTGGGGAAGTTGGCGCAGGGCTAGGGGCCGTAGCAGGGAGAGGGGGCCATCCGACCTTAACCTGTCCTATCGCGACGACAGGGCAATGCGAGCGCAGCAACAAACTCCTTCCGGCTCTCGTACATACCAATCGACTGTACGATTTCAGGCTGACTATCGGCGCGTCATGGCCCTATACATACTTCATTACCTGCCGACGCCTTTCCGGCGCGGGTGACTGAGAGACACGCCAGTGCTCCCGCCGACATCCGTCGCAGGAGCCCTCCATGGCCATTGCCGATCAGCCTTTACCCTCCCTCCGCAACCGCCTGCTCGCGGCCCTGCCGTCTGGGGACGTTGCCAAGCTCTGGCCGCAGCTTGAGCCGGTTGAGCTTGAGTTCCGCAAGACCCTGCAACGCCCGGATGAACCGGCAGGGAGCGTCTACTTCCCCGAGGTCGGCTACGTCTCCCGGCTGGCCTCCATGGAGGACGGCGACAGCGCCGAGATTGGCCTGATCGGGCCGGAGGGCATGACGGGCCTTGCCGTCCTGCTCGGTGCCGACCGCGACAGCTTCGAGTTGTTGGTGCAGATGCCCGGCACCGCGATGCGAATGGATGCCACGGCTTTCCGCAAGGCACTGGACGACATCCCCAGCCTGCGGCCGCTGCTGAACCGATATGCGCTGGCGCATTTCGAGCAAGTGGCAAGGACCGGGGCCTGCAATGGCCGACACCACATCGATCAGCGCCTCGCCCGCTGGCTACTGATGTCGCACGACCGGACCGGGAGTGACGAGTTCCCGATGACCCATGAGTTCATGAGCATGATGCTCGGGGTGCGCCGCGCGGGGATTACCGTCGCCGCCGGCTCCCTGCAGAAAGCTGGGCTGATCAACTACCGCGCTGGCAAGATGCGGATTGCTGACCGGCCCGGTCTCGAGGCAGCTACCTGCGAGTGCTACGGCGTGGCCCGGCGGGCCTATGACAGCCTGATCGGGCTACCCGCGGGTACGAGCCGGCCGTATTGGCGTTAGCGAAGCCTTTTCACCTGCGGTAATCCGCTTCTAGCGATTGCAGTGCGTCCTGGAAGCGGACCGTCGCCAGGATCTGCCCCACCTCATCGGCAATTTCTATTTGTTGCACGACTGGTATTCTGCTGCCGCGAATACTGTCGGCCACCAGCTGCCGAAGCCCTACCAGCGCCTCATTTTGGGCGCTGATGAGATCGGGTAACTCGGACCCTTCCGGATCAGAGATTAGGTCCTCATCTGTACGGACGTGTAAGAAGAAGCGGGGCATAACCCCTTCTTACGCCGCATTTATCAGGTTTTTCCGTTCGGCTTCTTACATCAGAAGCGTTTAATCACCTGCGATGATTGCCCCTTTCCGCAGGCTTCCCTCACCCGGCACCAGTCCACCGGAACCAGACCGTATCGAAATCAAGGATTGTGCTTCGGCGGGCGGCGCACCAGCCGGTAAGAGCCCCGCTGACCCTTGCCCGCCTACAAACCATGCCGGCGTAGCTCCGGCCCCAGGTGCCCTGTCGCCGCAAGCACAGCCAGACGCAGGTCGCCGCGCAGCGACCACATGGGATGGCTGAATGTCGCTGGCCGGTTCCGCTCGACGAACAGATGCGAGATCCAGGCACAACCATAGCCAATCAGCGGGGCCAGCAACATGAGCCACCAGGGCCCCAGGGACAGACCGATCAGCAGCACGATCGCGGCCGTCCAGGTCCCTGCGACATGAATGACGCGGGTTGCCGGCCGGGCATGCTCCCGCAGGTAGAAGGGCCAGAACTCATCGAAGCTGCGGAAGCGGTCAACCATGGACCGAGATAGGGCCGACAGCATGGCGGATCCAAGAGGCTAATAGGCCTGTCGGTCACTCGCCCATCCTGCTGCGGAAGCGGATGGCTTGCTGCCGAGGCCAGGCCCGCGAGTCCAGCGATACTGGCCACACAGCATCCCGAGCGACGAGCTGGCCTGGCTCCGGTCAGGACTGATCCTATTTGTTCGGTGTAGTGTGGTGTTCCTTATCGTACCGACACGGCAGGCCAAGGTTTTTAGTCGTGATGGATTACCTGCAAAGACCGGCTGCGGGTGACTGAGAGAGGTCCGAACTCTCGCCATTTTCACTGGACCGAGTACTTCCTTGGCTAAACCCGCTGCACCGCCGTCTGACCTTCGCAACCGCCTCCTCAAGGCTCTGCCACCGGAAGACCTCACTGCCCTTTGGCCACAACTCGCCCCGGTCGAGTTGGTGTTCCGGCAGGTGCTTCAGCTTCCGGGAGAGCCCATACCAGCAGCCACCTTCGTCGAAGCCGGCCTTGTCTCCATGCTCACGACGCTGGAGGACGGCGACAGCGCCGAGGTAGGCATCGTCGGGAATGAGGGCCTGGTCGGGCTGCCGCTCCTGCTCGATGATGACCGAGACGATCTCGAAGCGGTGGTCCAGGGACCTGGCGAGGGATTTCAGATGTCGGCCGAGGCCTTCCGGGAGGCGCTGGACCGCCTGCCTTCCCTGCGGCGCCAGCTGAACCGCTATGCCCTGCTCCATCATGGGCAGGTGGCACGAACCGCAGCCTGCAATGCGTGCCATCACGTTGAGCAGCGCCTCGCGCGCTGGCTGCTCATGGCGCATGACCGGGCCGAGAATGACACCTTCACGATGACCCATGAGATGCTGGCCACGATGCTCGCGGTCCGCCGCGCCGGGGTCACGGTCGCCGCCGGTACGCTGCAAAAGGCGGGGTTGATCCGCTACAGCGCCGGCCGCATCACCATCACCGACCGGGACGGCCTCGAGAGCGCCTCCTGCGAGTGCTACGGCGTCGTGCGCCGTGCCCGGGACCGGCTGTTCGGGCTCGGCCCTGGCGAGTTGCCGTACCAGCGCTGAGGACACCGGCTTGGCGTTCTGTTGAATGTACGAAATCGCACGATAGGGCAGTATAGCGGGGACGGGGAGCTGGGAAGAGCCCCAACCCAGGTGCGGGCAGCCATCGGCCCGCCTCTCCTCGTCGCTTCTCAGCCGACCTTTGCGCCATCCATTGGATTGTTGCCTGCGGTCTTTGCTGGCCTGCAGGCCGGCATTGGCTTGGATGCCGGCTAGGTTCCGAATTCCAGGCGCGTTTGCGTCCAGGCGCAGGTGCGGGTACGGACGCTCCATGCCGCCACATCGCCCGCGATCATGCGCAGCCCAGCCCAGCCCCAGGAACAACCCCGGATCTCAAGCGGTCCGGTACCGAGGGGCGTGAGCGTTCGTGGGTATGCGTGCGCATCGGCCAGGATGCAGGGGTATTTGAGATTGCGGCCACCTATGACCAGAGGCGCCAAATCGTTGAGTGAGCATGGTCTGTGCGGAAGGGGCCGGCGGCGCGGCAGGTCTTGTCTCCTGAGCCGCCATCTGATCGCCGGGGGTGCCGGTCCTGCACCCGGCGCCAGCCATCACGGGCCGATCGCATGACAGACACCGTGATGCTGACCGGGGCCACCGGCTTCCTGGGCTCCGCGATCGCCCTCGCCCTGCACGAGGCCGGGCACCAGGTGCGGGCCCTGGTCCGGCCGGAGACGCCGCGGGCCATGCTCGATGGGCTGCCGCTGGAGTTCATTCCCGGCGACCTCACCGATCCGGCCTCCATCGCCACCGCCATGCGGGGCTGCGGGGCGGCCATCCATTGCGCGGCCGACTACCGCATCTTCGTCCCCGACCCGGCGCGGATGTGGGCGGTGAACGTGGCGGGGACCGAGGCGGTGATGCGGGCGGCGCTGGCCGAGGGCGTCCGGCGGGTGGTGCATGTCTCCTCCGTCGCCACGCTGAAGCCGCATGCCGATGGCCGCGCCGCCACCGAGGCGGATGCGGCGGCGCCAGAACAGGCCATCGGTCCCTACAAGCGCAGCAAGACCGAGGCCGAGCGGCTGGTCGAGCGGCTGGTGACGGAGGCCGGGCTGCCGGCCGTCATCGTCAACCCCTCGACCCCCATCGGCCCGCGCGACCGGCGGCCGACCCCGACCGGGCGGGTCATCCTCGAGGCGGCGCGGGGGCGGATGCCGGCCTATGTCGATACCGGCCTCAACCTCGTCCATGTCGATGACGTGGCGGCGGGCTGCGTCGCGGCCCTGACGCGGGGAAAGGTGGGCGAGCGGCACATCCTCGGCGGGCAGGACGTGCCGCTCGGCGAGCTGCTGGCGCGGATTGCCGCGGTCTTCGGCCGTCGCCGCCCGGTCCGGCTGCCGCGGGCGCCGCTCTGGCCAGCGGCCGTCGCCTCCGAGGGTTGGGCCCGGCTCTCGGGGCGGGAGCCGATGCTGACGCTCGACGGGCTGCGCATGGCCGCCAAGCCGATGTATTTCAGTGCCGCCAAGGCGGAGCGGGTGCTCGGGCACCGCGCCCGGCCCTGGCAGGAGGCGGTGGCGGATGCCATCGCTTGGTTCCGCGAACAGGGGATGCTGGCGCGATGACCTGGCTGGCGCTGGCCACCTGCCTGGCCTGGGCCGTGCTGCTTCTCGGACGCGGCTTCTTCTGGCTGGCGCGGGACGATGACCGGGATGCGGCCCTGCAGCCCGACCCGGCGCGCTGGCCTGCCGTTGCCGCCGTGGTACCGGCGCGCGACGAGGCGGAGACGATCGGCGAGACGGTGCGTGGCCTGCTGGCGCAGGATTATCCCGGCCCTTTCCGCCTGGTGGTGGTGGATGACCGCAGCACCGACGGCACCGGCGAGGCCGCGCTCGCTGCGGCCGGGGGCGATGCGCGGCTCACGGTGGTGCGGGGCCAAGCCCGGCCACCGGGCTGGACCGGCAAACTCTGGGCGCTGGAGCAGGGGCTGGCCGAGGCGCTGAAGGGGGCGCCGGACCGGCTGCTCTTCACCGATGCCGATATTCGCCATGCGCCGGACAGCCTGCGGCGACTGGTGCAACGGGCGGAGGCGGGCGGGCTCGTCCTGGTCTCGCTGATGGCCCGGCTGCGCTGCGCCAGCGCGGCCGAGCGCTGGCTGATTCCGGCCTTCATCTTCTTCTTCCAGATGCTCTACCCCTTCCGCTGGTCGAACGACCCATCGGCGCGGACGGCAGCAGCAGCGGGGGGCTGTGTCCTGCTTGATCGCGCCGCCTTCGAGCGGGCCGGCGGCCTGGCCCCGATGCGGGGTGCCATCATCGACGATTGCGCGCTGGCCCGGCGCATGAAGGGCGTCGGGCCGATCTGGACCGGGCTGACCGAGCGGGTGGAGAGCCTGCGCCCCTATGAAGGGGCCGGGGCCATCCGCCGGATGGTGGCGCGCACCGCCTATGCCCAGTTGGGCTACAACCCGGCGGCGCTGGTCGGGATGATCGCGGCGCTGGCCCTCGTCTTCCTCGCCCCGCCGCTGCTCGCGCTGCTGGCGACCGGGGGCCCGCGCTGGCTCGGCCTGCTGGCCTGGGTGGCCATGGCGGTGGCCTTCGCCCCGACGCTCCGGCGCTTCGGGCTGTCGTCGCTGCGGGGTTTCGCCTTGCCGGGGATTGCCGCTACCTACATGGCGTTCACCCTGGACTCGGCCCTGGCCGAATGGCGTGGCCGCGGGGGAATGTGGAAGGGGGAGGCCGGTCCGCGAGCGGATCGTGCCACAGGAGCGCATTAATCGACAAATGACCGGCCTTCTATCTCTTCGCAAGAGCGAGAGGACGCCGTATTCGCTGAGATCGATTGGCTGGCGTCTCGGTCGGCCGAAGGGAGTTGCTCGCCTTGTCCACGATTCAGGATCTCGCCGCGGCGGCGCTGCGGTCGGACCTGGCGCTGGCCGGACCCATGGGCCCGCTGGTGCGGGGGCCGCTCGATGCCGCGATCGACCACGCCGCGGCGCATCTTCTGTCCCGGCAACGCCCTGATGGCCATTGGGTGTTCGAGCTGGAGGCGGATGCCACCATCCCGGCCGAATATGTCATGCTCCGCCGCTTCTTCGGCCAGCGCGACCCGGCGCGCGAGGCGCGGATAGGCCGCTACCTCCGCCGCATCCAGGCCCAGCAGGATGCCAATTGCGGTGGCGGCTGGCCGCTCTTCCATGGGGCGCCGATCGACATCTCCTGCTCGGTGAAGGCCTATTTCGCGCTTCGCCTGATCGGCGACCCGGTTGACGCGCCGCACATGGAACGCGCCCGCGCCGCCATCCTTGCCGCGGGCGGGGCGGAGCAGAGCAATGTCTTCACCCGGGCGACGCTGGCGCTGTTCGGCCAGGTGCCCTGGACGGCGGTGCCGGTGATGCCGCCCGAGATCGTGCTGCTGCCCCGCTGGTTCCCGTTCCACCTCACCAAGATCAGCTACTGGGCACGCACCGTGCTGGTGCCGCTGACGGTGGTGATGGCGCACCGGCCGCAGCCGCTGGCGCCGCTCGGCGTCTCGGTGGCGGAGCTGTTCCGCACGCCGCCCGCGCAGGTGAAGCATTGGCCAGGCGGTGCCCATGCGGCAGAGCCCTGGCGCACCCTGTTCCGCCAGATGGATGCGGTGCTGCAGCGGGCGCATGGGCTGATCCCCGAGGCGCTGCGGGCCCGGGCCGAGGCGCGGGCCGAAGCCTTCGTCACCGAGCGGCTGAATGGTGAGGACGGGCTCGGGGCCATCTACCCGGCCATGGCCAATGCCATTTGGATGTACCACTGCCTCGGCGTGCCCGAGGACGACCCACGGATGGTCACCGCCTGGGAAGCCATCGAGAAGCTGGTGATGGACCGGCCGGAGCGGGACGAGACCTACGTCCAGCCCTGCCTCTCCCCGGTCTGGGACACGGCCCTCGTCTCCCATGCCCTGATGGAAGCGGGCGGGCCGGAGGCCGAGGCGGCGGCGGGACGCGGCCTGGACTGGCTGCTGGACCGGCAGGTGACGGATCTCGTGGGGGATTGGGCCGATGCCCGGCCGGATGTGCCGCCCGGTGGCTGGGCCTTCCAATATGCCAACCCGCACTACCCGGATGTGGACGACACCGCAGTGGTGGTGCTTGCCCTCGACCGCGCCCGCAAGCAGGCCGGCCTGCCGGCCGAGGAGCGGACGGAGGCAGCCATTGCCCGGGCGACGGAATGGGTGGTCGGCATGCAGTCGAAGGGCGGCGGCTGGGGTGCTTTCGATGCGGACAATACCCACCAGTACCTGAACAGCATTCCCTTCGCCGACCACGGCGCGCTGCTCGACCCGCCCACTGCGGATGTCTCCGGCCGCTGCCTCGCCATGCTGGCCCAGCTCGGCTATCCGCCGGGAAGCCCGGTAATGCGCCGGGCGGTGCAGTACCTGCTCGGTGAGCAGGAGCCGGATGGCGCCTGGTACGGCCGCTGGGGTGTGAATTACGTCTACGGCACCTGGTCCGCCGTCACCGCGCTGAACGCTGCCGGGCTGCCACCCGAGCATCCGGCGATGCGGAAGGCCGTCGCCTGGCTGAAATCGGCGCAGAATGCCGATGGCGGCTGGGGCGAGGATGGCTTCACCTATCCTCGCCGCGGCGGCACCCGGGCCGACCCCGATCGCCGCATGGGGCCGAGCAGCGCCAGCCAGACGGCCTGGGCGCTGCTGGCGCTCATGGCGGCGGGGGTGGTGGAGGATCCGGCCGTCGATCGCGGGGCGATGTGGTTGGTGCAGAACCAGGGGACGGATGGGTCCTGGCCGGAGGAGGACTATACCGGCACCGGCTTCCCGCGCGTCTTCTACCTCCGCTACCACGGCTATGCGCGGCTCTTCCCGCTCTGGGCCCTGGCGCGGCTGCGCAACCTGCGGCGGGGCAATTCCCGCCAGGTGATGTACGGCCTCTGATGCGGCAGCCGGGCAGCGGTGCCATGCGGCACCGTCCCGGCCTCACGGCTCCTGGCTGAAATGCCGGCGGCTGAAGCCGTGATAGATGGCCCGGTCGCCATGGTCGCTGGCCTTGCCGACGAAGCGCAGCCACCAGTGCGGCGCCAGGGCGGCCAGCGTCTCCTCCACCTGATGCGCGTGGTTGATCTCGATCACCAGCCGCCGGCCCAGCCCGTGCAGCCAGTCGGGCACGCCGAGATGCGTCACCATGGCGAGGTAGAGCACGATGTCGAATTCGGCCGGGCCGGGGCGGTCCGCCGGTAGCCCCTCATGCAGGGCGGCGCCGAGATAGCCGAGGTTGAAGTGGCCGAGGTGGTTGGAGGCATAGGACGCCGCGCGCGCCGTCTCCGGCCAGTCGAGGCCGAGCCCGTAGCGGGCGCCGCGGGCGGCGGCGTAGTTCAGGAACTGCCCGCCATTGCAGCCGAGATCGATGACGGTGGCGCCGCCGAACTCGATGCCCTCCAGGCCCAGGTCGCCGATCCGCCGCTGCGTGTCGCGGATACCCTCGCCGACGCCGAGGCCTGGCGCCGTCTGGTACTTGGACTCGCCGAACTGGGTGTGGCGCAGGTAGTGGGTGCGGAGGAATTCGGCATGCGCCTCCGTCGGATAGGCGAATTGCCAGTCCACCCAGATGCCCATGCCATGGTTGCCCTCGGTCGCTAGGTCGCCGAAGGGCGGGTACAGCCCGTGCCGGGCACAGAAGCCGGCGACGCGGCCATGCAGGTCCTCCGGCAGGATCGGCTCGGCATCGCGTTGCAGGGCGCGGGCATCCTCGGTGAGGATGGCGGGGTGCAGCGTGCCGCAGGGACCTTCCAGCAGGAAGAGGCCGAGCACCCGCGGCGCCAGTCCGGCCATGGCAGCAAAATTCTGCGCCTTCAGGGATTGCAGCAGGCTGCCTTGCACCCGGATGTCGAGATGCGGCTCATGCACCAGGTTGAAATAGCGGCCCCAATTCACCGCACGCAGGTCGTCGCCCTGATGCGGGTATTGCCAGACCTTGAGGGTGAGCCCGGCCGGGTTGCGTCCGAACCAGGCGGCGACGCGGCCGAGCAGGGCCTCGTCCCGGCAGATGAAGGCCCAGGCGCCAGCCTCCGCCATATCGATCTGCGGCTCGTGGCGCGAAGTGAAGCGCGGCAGGTCGCCGATGCGGTTGGACAGGGCGAAGCCATCCGCCGAAGGCCAGGCGGAGGGGGCGTTGGGCAGTTGCGGCTGCATGGGCGGGACAATGCGCGGCTTGACCACCGCCGGCGCCGCGTCGCGTGCGACGGTTTCGATCACCAGCGGTCCGCGCTGCCGGCCCGGCAGGGCGAGGATGTTCCATTCCGCAGCGCTCTCGCCATCCCAGTCGGGGACGGCATGGGCCTCCCCGGCATCGTCGAGGAAGCCGTAGCCGAGCCCGTCCAGCAGCCGGTAGATCTCGCGGTAGTCGTAGCCGGCATGGCGCATGGAGCGCGGCGCCACCTCGCAATAGATCACCGGCCGCGCCTCCCGCAGCACCCGCCCGGCGCCTTGCAGCACGTAGTACTCGAAGGACTGCACGTCCATTTTGAGGAAGCCGATATCGGCATGCGGGATGCCCTGCCGCGTCAACAGATCGTCGAGCGGCAGCACGGGCACCGCCTCGCCCTCGCCTGTCCCCGGCTGGATGCCGAGCGCGCCGAAATTGGAGAAGCTGCGGTAGTCGACCGGATACATCCGCAGCTCTGTCTCCTCCGCGCCGAGACCCATGCGGAAGGGCACTACATTGGTGCAGCCGTTCAGGGCCAGGTTGGCACCGAGCAGGTTGAACATCTGCATCTGCGGCTCGAAGGCCAGCACCCGCCCGGCCGGCACCAGCCGGGACAGGGCGACGGTATGGTGGCCGATATTGGCGCCGACATCGACCACGATCCGGCTGCCCGGTACATGCTGCGCGAAGATGCGGAGGCTATCCGGCTTCCAGGTGCCTGAGACGGCGAGGTAGTCGGCGACGCCGGTATCGGTGCGAAGCGCCAGGAAGCGCCCCTCGCTGCCCTCGATCAGCCGGCAGACGGGGCCAAGAGGCCGGCCCAATTCGGGATGGAAGGTGCCGGCGCCGCTGCGCAGGCCGAGCAGCCAGACCTGGGCGCCGCGGGAGTCGGGGTGGCGCATCCCGGTCACCTCGAGCCGCACCGGCTGCGCTTCCCCGGCGGAATCAACCGCGATTTCGCGGATGCCGTTCTCCGTCTCGGGAACATAGAGGTCGTGCAGGGCATAATGGGCGGCATCGCGCAGCAGCATCTGGCCGGACCAGTGGTGCTGCACCAGCATCAGCCGCCACCGGCCCTGCGGCAGGCGGAATTCGATCCAGTCGCCCGGCTGATCGGCATGCAGCGTGACCCGCCCGGTATAGGGGCTGATGCCGCTGCTCCAGGCGCCGGCGCCCCGCCAGGCGAGCTCGCGCAATTCCACCCCCCCATCGGGCCCCGATGCGGAGCCGATGAGCAGCCCTTCTCTCTCATGCATGATGGTGGAAATCCTGTTGGGTCAGCCGATGGCCGGGCCGATACGGCGATGCAGGTCGAAGCCGTGACGGGGACGGGCCAGCACATGGTCTCGCAGCGCCGCATCGGCCGCGGCCAGGGTCTCGGTGCATTGCCGCTCGGCGGCCAGCACCGCCGCGATCGCCATCTCCAGGGCCTGGTGGCTGCGCTCCTGCCGGCGCAGGTCCGTGGCGCCGGCCCGGCCGGATGGGCGCCGGTTCAGCGCACCGCCGCGGAACCGCTCCGCCGGCGCGCGCAGGGCAGCGTCGATCTCCGGCTCGGTGGCGAAGCTGCCGCGACGCAGCAGCAGATGCGCCAGCAATTCGGGCCAGGAGCCTGTCAGCGTGGCCAGCCGCGCTGCCTCCTCCGCCGCAGGGGGCCGGGGTTCGAGCATGGCGAGCAAGCGCTGCACGGCATCCGCATCGCACTGCATCTCAGGCGGCCTCCCGCCGCGCGCGGGCGCTCGCCGCCAACTGGCGATATGCCGGTTCCAGACGGTCCACCATGGCGGCCACCGTGTAATGCTTGGTGAAGCTCTCGCGTGCGCCGGCGGCGAGGCGGCTGCGCAGGGCCGGGTCCCCGCCGATGTCGCAAAGGGCAGCGGCGAGATGGGCTGCCGCCCTCGGCCCGTCCGGGACCAGCAGGCCATCGACACCATGGGTCACCACCTCGGCGAGGCCGCCGACCGCCAGGGCGACGACCGGCTTGCCGGCGGCCATGGCCTCGATCGCCACCAGGCCGAAGGACTCATAGCGACTTGGCACCACCACGACATCGCAGGCGCGGTAGGCGGCCTCGAGCGCGGGCCGGTCCATCACCCCGGCGAAGCGGATGCGGGGGTGCTGCCGCATCCTCTCGGCCTGCCCGGCCGGCAGCGCCTCGGCAGCGGCGTCGTCGAGGATGCCGCCGACGAAGGTGAAGTCGGCCTCGGGAAGCGCGTCCAGCACGGCGAGCGCCGCCTCGGCGGCAAGGTCGAATCCCTTGCGTGGCTCGAAGCGGCCAACGAAGAGCATGCGGCAAGCGGGCTCCTGCACGGCAGGCGGCGCACCGGCCAGGAGATCCTCCGTTCCATGCGGCGCCAGCACCAGCCGGCTCTCCGGCAGGGTGATGCCATAGGCGGCTTCGAGATCGGCGATGACGGCGCGGGAATTGGCCAGCAGCAGCGGCGCGGTGGCGAGCGCACGGGCCTCGGCCGCGATCATCTTCCGCACCATGAAATGGTCGTAGAGCGGCCGTGCCTCCCATTCCGGCTTGAAGGGCCGTGCCAGGGCGTAGCTGGTATGCAGGCTCATCGCCACGCCAAGCGCGGGGTCGTGCAGGCAGGCCAGCCCTTCCAGGTCCCAGATGGGGAAGGACAGCACCTCGAGGCCGAAATTCTTCAGCGCCTCCACCTCGCGCTGCACCCGGGCGTTCCAGGCGGCGATGTTGGGAGGCAGGCCATATTCCAGCATCAGCGGCTCGGCACCTTCGGGCTCGGGCCGCAGGGCGTGCAGCCAGAGGCCCTCGCGCTGCGTCACGCTCTCCTCGCCCGCGGCGCGGGTGATGACATGGACCAGATGGCCACGGCGCACCAACTCCTGCGCCACCATCGCCGTCCAGCGGGCGATGCCGGCATCGTTCTCCGGCGGGAAGCCTTGGCTTACCATGCAGATGCGCAGGCCATCGGCGGTGGCGAAGGGGCGGAAGGCGGGCGGTGACGCCTCCGCTTCCAGATCGGCGCGGTCGCGGTGCCCGTGGCGGCGGGCACGCTCCTGCCCGTCGTGCAGGCCGAGCGCCAGGTCGTGGTCGAGCGACAGGCGGTGCTCGATGCCGATCTCGCGGTGTTCCTCGAACCAGGCATTGCTGGAGAGCAGATCGGCCCGGTAGCGCTCGATCTCTCCGGCCACGCGGCCGGGATCCTGCGCGGCGCCGTGGCGGTGGACGAAGTAGGCCTTGCTCACTGCGGAAGGGTAGAGGGTGCGGGCGATGCGGGCCGCATTGCGGATGCCGCTCGGGGCGAATTGGTGGAAGACCAGCGCTCGCGGCTCATAGAGCACATGCCAGCCCGCATCGACGAGGCGAAGGCAGAGATCGGTCTCGTCGAGCAGATAGGCGAAGCTGTGATCGAAGCCGCCGACCTCGCGCAGCGCCGCCATTCGCACGCTGCAATTGGTGCCGAGAAGGCTCGGGTAATAGGGTGAGCCAGGCCGGTTGAGTGGCCGCTCGTCGAAGAATTCCGAAACCGCATGCGCATTGCCGAAGCGGTCGCAGATGGTCTTCCGCGCCTGCCAGCGGGTGCCGGTATTGTCCACGGTGAAGCCGCCGACCGCGCCCACCGCCGGGTCCCGGTAATGCAGTGCGAGGTGCTCGAGCCAGTCGGGATGCGGCACGCCGTCATCGTCGATGAAGGCGACGATGTCGCCCGCCGCGGCGGCGATGCCGATATTGCGGGAGATGGCGAGGTTCGGCTCCGGGCATTGCCGCAGCGTCAGCCGCGGCCCCCATTCGGCAAGCACCGCCTCGGTGCCATCGGTCGAGGGACCGTTGACCACCACGACCTCGAAGCGCGGATAGCGCAGCCCGCGCAGCCCGTGCAGGGCATTGCGCAGATGAGTGGCGCGGTTGCAGGTGTTGATGACGATGCTGATGGCGGGCCGATCCATGGCGTTCATCCGGCTTCGGCGAGCAGCAGCATCAGGTCGCGATTGGCGGCCGCCATCTCGGGCCGCTTCGCGATGAGCAGGAGCAGGGCGCGGCGGCTCGGCACGGCACGTAGCAGGGGCAGTACCTCCCCGGTCAGCTGGGGCGGGCGATGCAGCAACAGGGCGAAGGCGAGCTCGACATCTTCCTGCCACGGCAATTCGTCGAGCGGATGAGCGGGTGGCACCTCGGGTGGCAGGGGCGGGGCCGTCGCATCTCCCTGCAACCCGGCAACATGCATGATGTGGCGGTGGAGATCCTCGCCCCGCTCGCCGAGCGCCCAGGCGGAGCGGTAGGCGACCTCGGCATCGGCGAGTTTCCCCTGCTCCTTCAGCGCGTGACCGTATTGCACGCGATAGCCCGGATGCAGGGGGTGAAGGGACAGCGCCCGCCAGTAGAGATATTCGGCGATGTCCCATTGCCGCCGGTCGCGTGCCGCATCAGCCTCGGCGACCAGGTCGTGGAAGGCTGCATCAAGCCCGGCTTCGGTCATCGCCAGGGCGACCTGGGCGGCCCGCGCCGAGGCCAGCCCGGCTTCGGCGGGGAGCCTGACCTCCGTGGGAGTTGCCGGCGAAGGGGCCTCGACCAGCGTGAGCCTGGCCGGTTCCGGCCGGTGATACAGCAAGGCGGTATTCATGCAGGCTTCCGGCCCCGGCCATCATGGATCGACTACAGAACGATACTATTTAGTTATGAATGAGGATGCACCGGAAAAATCGTCTTTGGAGCCAATTCTCTCGGGAAAGCCGCGCGATCCAGGCTTTCGGCATGTCTCGACGTCGCATGGCGTGTGGCTTGGACTTCCACACCTTATACCCCCTGGCCTGTGGATAAGCTCGCTGTAGGCACCGACAGCGGGCGCGGCATGCCAAAGGCTTTGATTTAAGGCACAAGAGCGATACAAATAGCTGTCCTGCGAACGGCTTGCGGGTATCGGTCTGACGGCTCACGAAACCGTGCTTGCATATTGCAAGCCTGCGTCCCAGAGTCAGGGGCACTTGCGGAGGTTATGTCGTGGACATCTCGGGTGCTATCCTGCCGAGGCACACCGGTGCGGCCCTGTGCGGCAACTGTAGCGGTGCGCTACGCGGCCTATGCCACGGACTGGATGATCTGGATCAGGCGTCGTTATTCGCCGCATCCTCCCTGGTGCGGCTGCCAGCCCGCAGCGCGGTGTTCCGCGAGGGCGATCGTGCCGGCGCCGTGTTCACCTTGGTCGATGGCGCGGCGAAGCTGCTGCGTACCTTGCCGGATGGCCGGCAGCAGATCATCGGCTTCCGCTTCGCCGGCGACCTGATTGGCTTCACCGCGCGGGATCGATACCCTTGCGATGCCGAACTGGTCTGCGATGCCACCGTCTGCCGCGTCGACCGTGCCCGGCTGGAGGCGATGAGCCGGCATTGCACCGGCATCACCCATCGCCTGCTCGAGCTCTGCGCCGAGGACCTGGCAGCGGCGCAGGAGCAATTGGCGGCCATGGCGCCGCGCAGCGCGGAGGGCCGCGTGGCCGCCTTCCTGCTCATGCTGCGCGATGCCGCGGTGCGCAACGGCGCCCTGCCCGCCGAGTTGTCCCTGCCGATGACGCGGGCCGATATCGGCGACTATCTCGGGCTGACGATCGAGAGCGTCAGCCGCGTCTTCGCCGCCTTCCGCCGTGGCGGGCTGCTGCGCGAGCCGGAGCGCGGCCAAGTCCGGCTGCTGGACATGCCGGGCCTCGAGGCACTGGCGGGCGCCGAAGGCACCCATTAGGGCGCCCATCGGGGCTTCAGTGCGCGGCATCCCGCTCATCGAAGTGCCGCTTGATGCAGCCCAGGGCGAAGAGGGTGCCAAAGGCGAAGAGGCCAAGGCCGAAGCTCTGCAGGTAGTCATGCGCGGCCGCCGCGGCGAAGAGGCCGATGACGGCGACCAACACGGACAGGACCAGGAAGAAGACGCGGCTCGGGATCATGGGGTCGGGTGCCTTTCGGTCTTGGTGTCGTCGAAGAGGATGCGGGCGCCAGCGCCGTCGAGGTCCTCGTACTGGCCGGTGCGCAGCGCCCAGAGGAAGCCGCCGAGGCCGAGCAGGCCGAGCGCCAGGGCGACGGGAACGAGAAGGATCAGCGAGTCCATCGGGCAGGCCTTTCCGCACGCAACGCGTTGAGAATGACGATGAGCGAGGAGCTGGCCATCACCGCCGCGGCGCCGAGCGGCGTGACCAGCCCGGCCACCGCGGCTGGCACCGCCACCAGGTTGTAGGCCAGGCTGAAGGTGATGTTCTGCTTTGCCAGGCACTGGGCCCGGCGTGCGGCATGGATCGCCTCCGGCAATGCCATCAGGGCCTCGCCACGCAGCGCGAGGTCGGCGGCACCCTGGGCGATATCCTGCGCCCCCGGGGCGGCCACGGCGGCATGGGCGAGGGCGAGCGCCCCCGCATCGTTGATGCCGTCGCCGACCATCAACGGGCGCTGGCCAGCGAGGCGCAGCTCCGCGACATGGGCGAGCTTCGCCTCGGGGATCGCCCCGCCCTCCCAGGTCTCGATGCCGAGCTCCCGTGCCACCTTGGCGACGGCGCCGGGCGCATCGCCCGAGAGGATCTCGACCGGCAGGCCGAGCGCCCGCAGGGCGGCGACTGCCTCCCGCGCATCGGGCCGCAGCGTATCGGCGAAGCGGAAGGCCACGGGCGCCGAGCCAGCCTCGGTGAACCAGAGGGTCGGGTCGGAGCCAGCCTCGGTCACGCCGCAGAAGCGCGCGCTGCCGAGCCGGGCATTGCAGGCAGTCATGCCCTGGCCCGGGTGCTCCGTCGCATCGGTGCGCAAGGGCGCGTCGGGGCAGGCAGCGAGGAGGGCGCGGGCCAGAGGGTGGCGGCTGCCACGGGCGAGACCGGCCGCGGCGCGCAGCACCTCCGGCGTCCAGTCACCGGGCAGCAGCCGGGGCGTGCCGGTGGTGAGGGTGCCGGTCTTGTCGAGCACCACCCGGTCCACCTCCGCCAGCCGCTCGAGCGCGGTTGGCGAGGTGACGAGCACGCCGCGGCGGAACAGCGCGCCGACCGTCACCACCTGCACCGCCGGCACCGCGATGGCGAGGCCGCAAGGGCAGGTCACGATCAGGGCTGCGACGGCCGGCACCAGCGCCGCCTGCCAGCCGAGCCCGGCCCAGAGCCACCAGCCGAGGAAGGTCGCCGTGGCGACCACCAGCACCGTCGGCACGTAGAGGCGGGCTGCCTTGTCGGCCAGGGTAACGAAGCGGCCGCGGATCTCGGCCGCCTGTTCGAGCAGCCGGGCGGTCGCCGCCAGCGAGCCCTCGGCCGCCGCGGCGGTGACGCGCAGCACGGCGGGACCGCCCATATTGATCGCGCCGGCCAGCAGCGCCTCGCCCACGGCGATCGGGCGGGGCAGGCTCTCGCCGGTGGTGGCGGCCAGATCGAAGAGGCCGGGGGTGCCCTCCAGCACGGCATCCAGCCGCAGCCGCTCCCCGGCGGCGAGAAGGATGCGGTCCCCCGCCAGCACGGCGCCGGCCGGCACATCCATGGCCCTGCCTTCGCCGTTGAGGCGCCGCACCGTCCCGTCCTGCAAGGCGATCAGCTCGGCCACGGCACGGCCGGCACGGCCGCGCGCCGTGCGATCGAGCAGCCGCCCGGCGAGCAGCAGGGCCAGCAGGGTGGTGGCGCCGTCGAACCAGGTGAAGGGGCCGTTGCGCCAGGCCTCGGAGAGCGACATGGCGGCCGTGGCCAGCACGCCGAGGCTGATCGCCACATCCATGTTGGTCCGCCATGCCCGCAGCGCGGCGAGCGCCGAGCGGTAGAAGGGCAGGCCTGCGAGGGCGATGGTCGGCAGGCCGATCAGCGCCGCGAGCCAATGCATCAGCGCCCGCGTTTCGGCGCCCATGTCCTCGCCCACCCAGACGGCGACCGAGACGAGCATCACGTTCATCGCGCCGAAGGCGGCGATGCCGAGGGCGCGGACCAGGCTCCGCATCTCCGCATCATCGGCGGCGCGGAGGCAGGCCGGGCTGAAGGGCACGGCGCGGAAGCCCAACCGGGCCAGCAGGGCAGCGAATTCCTCGGCCCGCGCCTGCTCGCCCCGCCAGCGGAGGGTGAGGCGGCGGGTGGTCAGCGCGGCGCGGGCCGAGAGCATATCCGGTTCGGCGGCGAGGGCCTGCTCGACCAGCCAGACGCAGGCGCCGCAGCGCAGCCCCGACACCATGAGATCGAGCCGCCACAGGCCAGGCCCTTCGGCAACCGCGGCGCCGGCGAGCGGCACCGGTGGCACGGTTTCCGGACGGAGCGCGCCATCCGCGGCGCTGCGACGGCGGTAGAAGGCGTCGAGCCCCATCCCGGCGACGAGGCCATGGGCGGCTTCGCAACCCTCGCAGCAATACTGCGCGGGGGGCGCGACCGGCGCGCCGCAATGGGCACAGGCCTCCTTCGGAGGGGCGATGCGGGAGATGACGCTCATGGCGCGATCACCCGCTGGCGGATGTCGAGATGCCGGCCGCCGGCGTCACGCAAGGTCAGCCGCGCCTCCCACTGGCCGGAGGCCGGCGGCAGGGCGGGGGCGGACCATTGGCCGGGACCCGCCGCCGCGAAGGCGAGCGGAACCGTCCGCCCGTCGAGCGGGCGCAGCAGCAGGCCTTCCAGCCTGCCCTCGACCGGGTGGCCTTCGCGGTCGGTGACCGCCACCGCCAGTTCCCCGGCACCGAGCGCGACCCGCGCCGACCAGCCGAGCGCTGCCTGGCGCTCGGCCTCGGCGAGGATGTGGTTGTAGGCGCGGCCCTTGTCATAGGACCGCCCGGTGGTGGTGCCGGTGAAGCTCTCGACGGCGGCGGTGATGAGCACGCCGTTCACCGCGATCACCAGCAGCATCATCCCGACGAAGACCCAAGGGATCCAGCGGCCACGGGCAGGGTCGAATGTGCGGGTCGTCATGGTTGCGGTCCCAGGAAGACGCTGCTTTCGGTGGCCACGGGCCGGCCGGCGGCGTCGAGCAGGCGGAAGCGGAGCGGTTGCCGCTCCTTCAAGGGAAGGCCGGGCCCGGCGGTGACCAGGGCGCGGAAGCTGGAGACGCCATCGCCGCGCACCGGCAGCACCGGCAGCCCGGCGGCATCCGTCGCCGCGTCCTGCACCAGCAGCCGCAGCCCGGATACGCCGTCCAGCGCCAGCGTGTAGCGGCCGCCATCGCGGCTCTTGTCGGCGAGCTTGAGCAGGTAGGCATTGCGGACACCGCCATCGGAGAGGCGGACGAAGGGCGGGGCGCGCTCCGGCAGGACGGTGAGGCTCAGCGTCTCGCGCATCAGCAGGGCACCCAGCATCACCGCGGAGACCAGGGCGAGCACGCCGCCATACATCAGCGTGCGGGGGCGCAGCAGGCGAGGCGGGCGGCGCGCCTCCATGCCGGCCGCGAGGCGGGCGGGCCCTGGCTCCAGCTCATGCGTCGCGGCCTGGCTGGCGGCGAGGTTGGCGAGGGTCTCGAAGCCGATCAACCCTTCCTGCCGGTGGAGCTTCCGCATGATGTCGTCGCAGGCATCGATGCAGAGGCCGCAGCCGATGCAGCCCAGCTGCTGGCCCTCGCGGATGTCGACGCCGGTGGGGCAGACCTGCACGCAGGCGCTGCAATCGACGCAGTCGCCATTGCCGGGGTCCTTCGGCGTGCCGCGCGGCTCGCCGCGCCAGTCCCGGTAGGTGACGACGAGGCTGTCCTGGTCGAGCATGGCGGCCTGGAAGCGTGGCCAGGGGCACATATAGGTGCAGACCTGCTCGCGGGCGAAGCCGGCCAGCACATAGGTCGTGGTGGTGAAGAGGGCGAAGAAGAACCAGGTCTGCAGCGAGACGCTGCCGGGATGCAGCACGAGGCTCGGCGCGTCGTGGAAATACATCACCCAGGCGCCGCCGGTGGCTGCGGCGATGGCCAGCCAGGCGGCATGCTTGGCAAGGCGGCGCAGCGTGCGGTCGCGCGAGGGCGGCCCCGCATCGCGCCGCATGCGGGCGTTGCGGTCGCCCTCGATCCGGCGCTCGACCCAGAGGAAGAGGTCGGTCCAGACCGTTTGCGGGCAGGCGAAGCCGCACCAGATGCGGCCGAACAGCGAGGTCGCGGCGAAAAGGCCGATGGCCCCGAGGATGAGCAGGCCCGTGAGGAAATAGACCTCCTGCGGCCAGAGCTCGATCCAGAAGAAGAACAGCCGCGCATGGGCCATGTCGACCAGCACCGCCTGGTCCGGCGCGCCCGGGCCACGGTCCCAGCGCAGCCAGGGCACGGTGTAGTAGAGCCCCAGCAGCAATGCGAGCACCGCCCACTTGACGCGGCGCACCCGGCCCTGCACCGCGCGCGGATAGACCTTGCGGTGGGCGGCATAGAGGGAGGTCGGGGCCGGGCAGGTATCGGGCATGACGAGTCCCCTACTGCTCCCCACCGCCGAGCGCGTGGACGTAGACGGTGAGCATGTTGATGACCGCCGCATCCAACCGGCCCTCCCAGGCGGGCATCACGCCGGCGCGGGAATAGGCGATGCTGCGCATGACGGAGGGTTTGTCGCCGCCATAAAGCCAGATGCGGTCGTTCAGCCGCGGCGCGCCGACGGCGCGGTTGCCCTCGCCGCGGTCGCCATGGCAGGCGGCGCAGTTGTCGGTGAAGAGCGCGGCACCCGCAGGATTGGCCGGGCCGGTACTGGCCAGCGAGAGGACGTGGTCGGCGAGGTCGCTGATCTGCGCCATGTTGAGGCCGGCCTGGAGGAAGGCCGGCATGGCGGTGCCCCGCGCCTCGGCATCCTCGCCGTTGCGGACACCATGGCGGATCGTGGTGCGGATATCCTCGAAGCTGCCGCCATAAAGCCAGTCGTCATCGGCGAGGCTCGGGAAGCCGCCCGGCGCACCCTGGCCGCCGGCGCCATGGCAGCCGGCACAGCTATTGGCGAAGGCAATGCGGCCGCCGGCCAGCGCATAGGCGCGCAGCTCGGGGTCGGCGGAGATCGCCTCCGGCGTCGCGGCGCGCAGCCGGGCCAGCATCGGCGCGGCCTTCGCCTGCTCGGTCGCCATCACCGCAGCGAGATCGCCGCGCGCGGTGTTGCCAAGCAGGCCGCGCACGAAGGGGAGGGCCGGGTAGAACACCATCCAGATCAGCGCGAAGGCGATGCTGGCATAGAAGGTATAGAGCCACCAGGAGGGCATCGGGTTGTCGAGTTCCCGGATGCCGTCCCATTCATGGCCGGTTGTGGCGACGCCGGTGGCGGCATCGGTCTCTGGCTTGCGTGCCATGGTCGTGGCCTTCAGGGCTGACTGTCGCGGAGCGGGATGGTGGCGTGCTGGTTGGCAGCCTCGCGGCTGCCCGGGCGCAGCACCCAGGCCAGGATCCCGGTGAAGAGCAGGACGAACCAGACCACCCAGACGGTGGAGAGGATCTCATGCAGGCGCTGCATATCCATCGAGCGGCGCTCCTCAGGGCTGACGCAGCTGGTCGGGCGCCACGTCCGAGAAGCGGACAAGGGTGCCGAGCATCTGCAGATAGGCGACGAGCGCATCCATCTCCGTCACCACGCGCGGGTTGGCGTCGAAGGCGGCCTGGCGGGCATTGGGATAGCGGCGGACGAAGCCGGCGGCATCGGCCTCGGGCGTCGCCTGGGCGGCGAGGTCGTTCGCCGCCTCGGCGATCATCTCCTCGGTATAGGGCACGCCGACCGCGCGCTGGGCGCGGAGATGGGCCTTGATCTCCTCGGCCTCGATCGGCCGGTCGAGGAAGGCGTAGGGCGGCATCACCGAGGCCGGCACCAGTGCCCGCGGGCTGCGCAGATGGGCGGCATGCCAATCATCCGAGTAGCGGCCGCCGACGCGGGCAAGGTCGGGCCCAGTGCGCTTGCTACCCCACTGGAAGGGATGGTCGTACATGCTCTCGGCCGCCAGGCTGTAATGGCCGTAGCGCTCCGCCTCGTCGCGGAAGGGGCGCACCATCTGGCTGTGGCAGAGATAGCAGCCCTCGCGGACATAGATGTTGCGGCCCATCAGCTCGAGCGGCGTGTAGGGACGGATGCCCTGCACGCGCTCGATCGTGGTCTCGACGAGGAAGAGCGGCACGATCTGCACCAGGCCGCCGATGGCAACCGTCAGCAGGGTGAGGACGCCCAGGATGATGAGGTTCTTCTCGATCAGGGCGTGGGTAAAGCGCTTCATGGCTATGCCTCTCCTTACTCGGCAGCCATCGGCAGGGCTTCGGGGAGGGCGGCAGGCAGCGCCTCCTCCTTCGCCGTCACCGTGCGGAAGATGTTGTAGGCCATGATGAGTGCGCCACTCAGGTAGAGCAGGCCGCCCAGCATGCGGATGACGTAGTAGGGATGCATGGCGGCGACGGTCTCGACGAAGGCGTATTGCAGGAAGCCGAGCTCGTCATAGGCGCGCCACATCAGGCCCTGCATGATGCCGCTGACCCACATCGCGGTGATGTAGAGGACGATGCCGAGGGTCGCGACCCAGAAGTGCCAGGAGACCAGGCGCTCCGAGTAGAGCTTCTTGTTCCACAGCACCGGGATCAGCCAGTAGAGCGCACCGAAGATGATGAAGCCGTTCCAGCCCAGCGCGCCGCTATGGACATGGCCGATGGTCCAGTCGGTGTAGTGCGAGAGGCTGTTCACCGCGCGGATGGACATCACCGGCCCCTCGAAGGTGGCCATGGCGTAGAAGCCGACGGCGGTCACCGAGAAGCGCAGGCCCGGGTCGGTGCGCAGCTTGTCCCAGGCACCCGAGAGGGTCATCAGCCCGTTGATCATGCCGCCCCAGGAGGGCATCCACAGCATGATCGAGAACACCATCCCCAGCGTCTGCGCCCAGTCCGGCAGCGCGGTGTAGTGCAGGTGGTGCGGGCCAGCCCAGATATAGAGGAAGATCAGCGACCAGAAGTGCACGATGGAGAGCCGGTAGGAATAGACCGGTCGGTCCGCCTGCTTCGGGATGAAGTAGTACATCATGCCGAGGAAGCCGGCGGTCAGGAAGAAGCCCACCGCGTTGTGGCCGTACCACCACTGGATCATCGCGTCCTGCACGCCCGAGGCGACGCCGTAGGACTTGCCGATGCCATCGCCCACCGGCAGCGCCAGGTTGTTGACGATGTGCAGCATGGCGACGGTGATGATGAAGGCGAGCAGGAACCAGTTCGCCACATAGATGTGGGGCTCGCGCCGCTTCAGGATCGTGCCGCCGAAGGCGACCAGGTAGATGACCCAGACCAGCGTCAGCCAGAGGTCCACATACCACTCGGGCTCGGCATACTCCTTGCCCTGGGTGACCCCGAGCAGGTAGCCGACGGCGGCCGTCACGATGAAGAACTGGTAGCCCCAGAACAGGAACCAGCCCATCTCCTCGCCGCCGAAAAGCCGGGCGCGGCAGGTGCGCTGGACGATGTAGAGGCTGGTGCCGATCAGCGCATTGCCGCCAAAGGCGAAGATCACCGCGCTGGTGTGCAGCGGGCGGAGCCGCCCGAAGGTGGTCCATTCCAGGTCGAGGTTGAGCAGCGGGAAGGCGAGCTGCGCGGCGATCACCACGCCGACGAGGAAGCCCGCAATGCCCCAGAACACCGTGGCGATGGCGAAGGCACGGATCGGCGCCTCCACATCGGCCTCGGGCGCTGGCGGCGTCAGGGCGGCAAGGGCTGCCATGCAAATCATCTCCGGGCCGGGGGGCGGTCGAGGGGGTCCCCGGCTAAGGGGGCAACCTCGCCTTTCCCTGCTCGCGCGTCCTTGATCCGGATCAAGGCGCCCTGGCCGAAAGCCGCTTAAGCCTTGGATGACATGCCGTGAGGAATTGACGCATGCCGAGCGAAGCTCTTGATGCGCCCATGAGAAGCCGCGTACGCCGGGTGGCGAGCGACCGGCCATGGGTGTGGCTCACCCTCGGCTGGCGCGACATGATGGCGCACCGGGCGATCAGCCTCAGCCTCGGCGCCGCGCTCACCCTGTTCGGCTGGGTGTTGTCATGGCTCCTGTTCGAGGCGGGGACGCAATGGGCGATCCTGCCGGCGACGGCGGGCTTCTTCATCCTCGCCCCGCTGCTGGCCGTGCCGCTCTATGAGGTGTCGCGCAGGTCGGAGCTGGGCCAGGCAACCACGCTGCAGGATGCTATGCAGGCCTTCCGCCGGCCGGGGCCGCAGATCGCCATGATGGGGGCGCTGCTGCTGCTGATCCACCTGTTCTGGATCCGCGTTGCCGGGCTGCTCTTCGCCTTGTTCTTTGGAGGAGTGGCGCTGCCCTCCCTGGCCCAGCTCCCCTTTGCGATGTTGCAATCGGAGATGCTGGTGCCCTTCCTCGTGGTCGGCACGGGCTTCGGCTTCCTGCTCGCCGCAGGCAGCTTCGCGCTGGCTGCCGTCTCCCTGCCGATGCTGGTGGACCGCGACATCTCCTGGCTCGAGGCGGCGACGATCAGCATCCAGGCGGTGATGGAGAACCGCCAGGCCATGGCGCTCTGGGCCGGGCTGATCGTGCTTTTCACTGGACTGGCGCTGGTGCCCTTCTTCCTCGGCCTCGTCGTGGTGCTGCCGCTGATCGGGCACGCGACCTGGCATGCCTACCGGGATCTGGCCGTCCGCTGACGGTGCGCCCAGCCCCTGCGTGAATGAGGTTTGTGCGGCGCCGTGCCCGGTTCGCGATGGAACCGGGCCCTGCGTCGTCCGTTGCTTCACCGCAATTCACGTCAGTGGGAGAATGACTCGGTGGCTGCTGTTCTCAAAGGCCGCATCCGCGAAGGCCTGCCGCATCCGAGGGGCGCCAGTTGGGATGGCAAGGGGGTCAACTTCTCCCTCTTCTCGGCCAATGCCACCAAGGTCGAGGTCTGCCTGTTCGATCCGCTCGGCAAAACCGAGCTCGAGCGCATCGAACTGCCCGAATACACCGACCAGATCTTCCATGGCTGGCTGCCGGATCTTGGCCCGGGACAGGTCTATGGCTATCGCGTCCACGGCCCCTATGCGCCCGATGCGGGCCACCGCTTCAACCCGAACAAGCTACTGCTCGACCCCTATGCCCGCGGCCATACTGGCGAGCTGACATGGAATCCGGCGCTGTTCGGCTACACCATCGGCCATGCGGATGAGGATCTCTCCTTCGACGAGCGCGACAGCGCCCGCTTCATGCCGAAATGCGTGGTGGTGGACCCGGATTTCAACTGGCATGGCGAGGCGAACCGCCTCCCCGTCCCGTGGGACCGGACGGTCGTCTACGAGACCCATGTGAAGGGTTTCACCAAGCTGCACCCCAAGGTGCCGGAGAAGCTGCGCGGTACCTATGCCGGCTTCACCAAGGAGGTGCTGGCGCATATCAAGGCACTCGGCGTCACCTCGGTCGAGCTGTTGCCGATCCACAGCTTCATCGATGACGACTATCTGCAGGATAAGGGCCTGCGGAATTACTGGGGCTACAACAGCATCGGTTTCTTCGCCCCCGATCCCCGCTATGCCTGGGAACGCGAGCAGACGCTGCGCGAGTTCAAGGAGATGGTCGCCCGCTTCCACGATGCCGGCCTCGAGGTCATCCTCGACGTGGTGTACAACCACACGGCGGAAGGCAATGAGCGCGGTGCCACCCTGTCCTTCAAGGGCATCGACAACGCCAGCTACTACCGGCTGATGCCGGACAACCCGCGCTACTACATCAACGACACCGGCACCGGAAACACGGTCAACCTGTCCCACCCGCGGGTCATCCAGATGGTGACGGACAGCCTGCGCTACTGGGTGCAGGAGACGCATATCGACGGCTTCCGCTTCGACCTCGGCACCATCCTGGCGCGCGAGCCCAACGGCTTCGACAACCAGAGCGGCTTCCTCAAGGCCTGCAGCCAGGACCCGGTGCTGAACACCGTGAAGCTCATCGCCGAGCCCTGGGATTGCGGCCCCGGCGGCTACCAGGTCGGCGGCTTCCCGCCGGGCTGGGCGGAGTGGAACGACCGCTACCGCGATACGGTGCGCGACTACTGGCGCGGCGAGGCCTCCGCCGCGGCGCTGGCGCCCCGGCTCTGCGCCTCGGCCGACATGTTCGCCCATCAGGGCCGCCGCCCCTGGGCCTGCTTCAACTTCATCACCGCCCATGACGGCTTCACGCTGAAGGACACGGTCACCTACAACGAGAAGCACAACGAGGCGAATGGCGAGGACAACCGGGACGGCCACTCGCACAACCGGTCCTGGAATTGCGGCGCCGAGGGCGAGACCGACGATCCGGCCATCAACGAGCTGCGCCAGCGGCAGATGCGCAACATGCTGGCGACGCTGCTGCTCTCGCAGGGCACGCCGATGCTGCTGGCGGGCGATGAATTCGCCCGCAGCCAGGGCGGCAACAACAATGCCTATTGCCAGGACAACGAGATTGGCTGGCTGAACTGGGACATTGGCGAGGAAGGCCAGGCCTTGGTGAGCTTCGTCCAGCGCCTGACGGCGCTGCGGCGGACCTACCCGATGCTGCGGCGGAGCCGCTTCCTGTCGGGGACCTACAACGAGGAGCTCGACGTCAAGGACGTCACCTGGATCAATGCCAACGGCTCCGAGATGCAGGACACCGATTGGGCGGACGAGAATACGCTCTGCTTCGGCATGCTGCTCGACGGGCGGGCGCAGACGACCGGCATCAAGCAGCGTGGCCAGGATGCGACGCTGCTGCTGATCCTCAACTCCTACCACGACCTGGTGGAGTTCACCCTGCCGCCGAGCCCGGGCGGGCGCGGCTGGAAGCGGCTGATCGACACCAACCAGCCCGAGGGCAAGGAGGAGGTCTTCGGCTTCGGCGACGCCTATGGCGTCACCGGCCGTTCCGTCCTGCTCTTCGTCATGGAGGCGGAGAAGGCCTGAGGCGCGTCGGGGCGGAACGTCGAGCTCCGCCCCGGGCAGCCTTAGGCCCCGCCCCAATTCATCGTCAGGCCGCCATCCATCACCCAGGTCTGGCCGGTGACGTAATCCGCAGCGTCCGAGGCAAGGAAGACCGCGAGGCCGGCGATCTCCTCAGGCCGGCCTGGGCGGCGCCAGGGGATCGCCTGCATGCTCTGCTCGCGGGCCTTCGGGTCATCCATCCGCTTCTGGGTCATCGGCGTCTCGATCAGGCCAGGGGCGATGGCGTTCACATTGATCCGGTCCCCCGCCACCTCGACCGAGAGGCTGCGCACCAGCGAATTCAACCCGGCCTTGGCCATGCCGTAGGGCGCGCTGCCCGGCGTCGGCAGATGGCCGGCGACCGAGCCGGTGAAGACGATCCGCCCGCCGCCGCCCGCGCCACGCCGTAGCCGGATAAAGGCCCTGGCGCAGAAGAGCGGGCCCATCAGGTCGGTCCGCAGCACCTGCTCGAGCTTGGCATCCTCCATCTCGGCCACCGGCATGCCGCTCATGCCGGTCCCCGCATTGGCGAAGAGGATATCGGGCGTGCCGAGCGCCTGGACCGTGCCGTCGAACAGGGCCTGGACCGAGGCCGGATTCCCGACATCCACCTGTGCAACATGGGCACGGCGCCCGGCCTGCTCGACGCGCCGGCGGGTCTCCGCCGCGCCCTCGGCGTCGGAGTGGTATGAGATGGCGACATCGGCGCCGGCTTGCGCAAAGGCCTCGGCCGAGGCCTGACCGATCCCGCTATCGGCGCCGGTGATGATGACGATCTTGTCCTGTAGCTGCATGCTGTGGCCCTCCTGAGGGCCGGAACGCGGCACGGCTGCCTGGTCAGGATGAACAAGGGGCGATTTCGGCTGCGGCATGCCGGCGGGGCGTGGTGCGGCAGCGTGCAGGCCGCTTTGAGCGGCATGCCACTCGCCCTAGATGTAGGACATGCAGAGGAGCGGCCACCCGGGCGGTGCTCGCCAAGCGGACTACGGCCCAGGGGCCTGTCCAGCCACAGGACCAGGTCCGGAACAGGATGTCGGAGAAGATGGTGCGGTCGAGAAGATTCGAACTTCCACGGGGTTTCCCCCACCAGCACCTCAAGCTGGCGCGTCTACCATTCCGCCACGACCGCAAACCGGGGCGAGGCGGGGCGTATAGACGATGAACGCGCCGGTATCAACAGGGCTTCCGCATTGGGAGGTCGCAGAAGGTTTCACTCCCTATGAAACGGCCCTCGCCCGGATGGAGGAGCGGGTGGCGGCGATCCGCGCCGGGACGGCGGAGGAGCTGGTATGGCTGGTGGAGCACCCGCCAACCTACACCGCCGGCACTTCGGCGACGCCGGAGGGGCTGGTCGACCCCCGCTTTCCGGTGTTCCGGGCCGGGCGTGGCGGGCAGTGGACCTATCACGGGCCCGGACAGCGCACGGCCTATGTGATGCTCGACCTCACCCGGCGAGGGCGGGATGTGCGGGCCTATGTCCATCATCTGGAGGAGTGGCTCATCCGGGCCCTCTGGCGGTTCAATGTCAGGGGCGAGCGGCGGGACGGCCGCGTCGGCATCTGGGTAGAGGACCGGGCGCGGGGCACCGAGGACAAGATCGCCGCCATCGGCGTGCGGGTGACGCGTTGGGTGAGCTGGCATGGCGTCGCGGTGAATGTCGACCCGGACCTCTCCCATTTCGGCGGCATCGTCCCTTGCGGGATCAGCCAGCATGGGGTGACGAGCCTGCACCGGCTCGGCATCACGGCGACGATGGAGGAGGTGGATGCGGCGCTGATGGCGAGCTGGGGGGAGGTCTTCGGCTAATCCTCCGCATCGGCCATGGGCGGTGGCTGGCGCTGGTGCAACACCTCCAGCCGGCGCTGCAGGCGGGTGATCTGCCGGCGCAGATCGGCATTCTCGCGGATCGACTGGCGGAGGCGCGACTGGGCCGCCGCCAGGGCGTCATGCGAGGGCGAGGCGGGTGGCGGTGGCGATTTGGGCGGCGGACCGAGGATGTCCTCCCAGCGGAGGCCGAGGCGGGTGACGAGGCGGTGGGCAGCCATGCCGGCGGCCGCGCGCTCGCCGGCCTGGTCGGAGCCGAGCAGGCCCAGGATCCGCGCCAGCTTCGCCGCATCGGATGACCGCATCCTCTCTCCCCTGCCGCTCCCGAGGCCAGGGGAACGCCATAAAGCCGGTGGTCGGTTGCTGGGAGGGGGCAAAAGACAATGCCTTGGCCGCGCCAAGGGGCTTGATCGCGGTGGCCGGATCGGGCGGCATGAAGGATGGCGGGCCCGGAGGGCTGCGCCCCGCAGCGAAAGGACCGGGCATGACGCGCCTGCCCTATCTGGCCCCGGCCCAGGGACGCCGCGCATGAGCGTCACGCTCTATTATAGCCCCGCCTATCTGATCCGCGTGAGCGGGTGGAGCCGGTCGTCATCAACCGCATGGGCGACCCGGTGCGGCGGGACAAGGGCACACCTTATGAGGCACGGGGCCTCGGCGATGCCTCCCTCACCGGCGACCAGCGGCTGGATGCCATGATGGTGCATCCGATCCTGATCAACCGGCCGAGCGTGCTCACGCCGCGCGGCGCGCGGCTCTGCCGGCCTGCGGAGACGGTGCGGGACCTCCCCTGGCCGAGGCTTAGCCTCAGGCCTCCGCCACTCGCCCGATCGGCCGGGCCGGCGCCATCGGGGCCGGGGCGCCGTCGCGGCACAGGGCCGAGACGCCGGCGCCGGCGAAGGCGGCGATGACGGCGATCAGCCACATGGTGTCGTAGCTGCCGGTCCGGTCGAAGACCACGCCACCCAGCCAGGCGCCGGTGAAGCCGCCCACCTGATGGCCGAGGAAGACCAGGCCGAAGATCGTCGCCAGCCAGCGCGTGCCGAAATTCCGGGCGCAGAGCGCGACGGTTGGCGGCACGGTGGAGAGCCAGAGCAGCCCCATGATGGCCGAGAAGACCAGCACGCTGACGGTGGTCTTCTCCACCAGCATGAAGCCGCCGATCAGCACGCCGCGCGCGGCATAGATGATCACCAGCAGCTCCCGCCGCTTCCACTTGCTGGAGAGCTCGCCAGCGGTGAGCGAGCCGGCGACGTTGAACAGGCCGATCAGGCTGATGGCCGCCGCGCCGACGCCGAGCGGCAGGTGGCAGCTGGCAACGAAGCCCGGCAGGTGGACGGCCATGAAGCTCACATGCAGGCCGCAGACGAAGAAGCCGAAGGAGAGAAACCAGAAGGTCGGGTCGCGCAACGCGCGGCTGAGGGCGGCACCCGCCTTCTCCTCGGCCGGGGCGCCGGGTGCCGGCTGCGCCACCTGGTCGTTCAGCGGCAGGGCGAGCGGGATCATCAGCAGCGAGACGGCGGCGATGGCGAAGAGCGCCCATTGCCAGCCGGCGCCGTGCAGCCCGAAGGCGACCAGCGGCACCACCAGGAACTGACCGAAGGAGGAACCGGCGGTGCCGAGCCCGGTGGCACGGCCGCGCATCCTCTCCGGCAGCAGGCGGGTCAGGCTGGCCATGATGACCGGCATGCCGGCAGCCGAGACCGCGCAGCCCATGACCACGCCGGCGAAGACGGTGAACCAGAACAGGCTCTCCGACAGCGCCATGCCGGCGAGCGCCACCGCCTGCAGCACGGCCCCGATCATCACCACCCGCCGGCCGCCGATGCGGTCCGCCACCTGGCCCCAGATCGGCTGGGTGATGCCATTGCAGAGCACCTGCAGGGCGATGGCGAAGGCGAAGCCGCTGGCGCTCCAGCCCTGGGCCGCCGTCATCGGCGCCAGGAAGAGGCCGAGGCTCTGGCGCAGGCCCATCGCCAGGGCCGCCGTCACGACGCCGCAGGTCAGCAGCACGGCGACCGACATCCTGGTCGATATGGGCATGGGCAGATCCTCTCGAATTCGAGCCATGAGAGCATCGCAACCCCCACTGCGACAACCGCGTGGGACGCATGGGAAGGGCAGGCCCACATGCTTGTGGGGCGGGGCCGCGTTGCTGTGCATTGCACCATTGCCGTGAAGGTGCGAAGGCGGCGCCGAACCGCCTGGGAATGGATGATGCTGCGAGCCCTCTATGATCGCGTCCTGGCATTGGCCGGCCATCGCCGCGCCCCGACCTACCTGGCCGGGGTCAGCTTCGCCGAGAGCAGCTTCTTCCCCATACCACCCGACGCCATGCTCATCCCCATGTGCATCGCCCGGCCGGATCTGGCCTATCGCTATGCGGCGATCTGCACCGTCGCCTCGGTGCTGGGCGGCATCCTCGGCTATGCGATCGGCTTCTGGCTGTTCGATGCGCTGGCGGAGCCGGTGCTGCGCGCCTATGGCCATGCCGATGCGATGGACACCTTCCAGGGGTGGTATGACCGCTGGGGCGCGCTGGTGATCCTCATCAAGGGGCTGACACCGATCCCCTACAAGATCGTCACCATCGCCTCGGGCGCGGCCCAGTTCAACTTCTTCATCTTCGTGCTGGCCAGCATCGTCACGCGCGGGGCGCGCTTCTTCCTGCTGGCCTTCCTGCTGCGGCGCTACGGGCCGCCGATCCGCGACTTCATCGAGCGGCGGCTGACCCTGGTGACCACCGGGGCGGCGGCGGGCATCGTGCTGGGCTTCGTCGCGCTGAAATTCCTGTAAGTTCCGGTCCGGTCGCTGGCGTCACCCAGGTGGCGCCGGCCGCCCCGGCGGAGAGCGGCCGAGCGGCAGTTCGCTCCATCCCGCAGACCAGGCCCGCCTTCTCCCAGACGAGCGAAATCGCCCCGCGGAGCTGACCCCGCACCGTGCCCTCGAGCACGCGGGAGCAAAGCCGCGCCGCGTCCACGGGCAGGCCTCAGTCCCGCCAGGGATGCGCGGCCCAAAGCTTCTCGTACTGCGCCTGCATCGCCACCAACTCTCCCCGGTACTCATCCGGCCCGAGCAGGCGGAGCGGCAGGGCGAGCTGGGTGGCGATGGCCTGCCATTCCGGGTCCTCCGCGGCACGGCGGGCGGCATCCGCCAGCCGGTCGAGCACCGGGCGCGGCAGGCCGGCGGGGGCGGCGAGGCCCCGCATGGAGCCCTCGACCACGTCGAAGCCCTGCTCGCGGAAGGTCGGCACGTCCTTCATCACCGGCCAGCGCGCGGTGCCCATCTGGCCGAGCGGCCGGAACATCCCCTGGCGGAAATCGCCGATCGCCTCGCCGATATTGGTCACCGCCAGCTCGATCTGCCGGCCGAGCGTCGCGGTGCGGACGGGGGCGCCGCCCGCGAAGGGGACATGGAGGAATTTGGTGCCGCTCGCCCGCTCCAGCGCCAGCACCGCCAGATGGTCGTCGGACCCGATACCGGAGGTGCCGTAGCTGATCTGGCCCGGGCGGCGGCGCGCCTCGGCCACCAGATCGGCGACGGTGCGGATCGGGCTGTCGGGCAGTACCCAGATGGCGCCGGGGTCGTCGACGACATTGAGCAGCGGGGCGAAGTCGTCCAGCCGAAAGCGGGCCTGCGGCCGCTCGAGCGGGATGGTGACGATGGTCGGCGTGTTGATGAAGCCGATTGTGTAGCCATCCGGCTTGCTGCGGGCGAGCTCGGTGAAGCCGATCTCGCCGGCCGCACCTGGGCGGTTGGTGATCACGATCGGCTGGCCGAGATAGCGCTCCATGATGCGGGCCAGCGGCCGGGCCGCGACATCCGTACCGCCACCAGCCGGGAAGGCCAGCACCATGGAGAGCGGACGGTCGGGGAAGCCGGGCTGGGCCAGTGCCCGGGTGATGGCGGGGGCGGCGAGCGGCAGCCCGGCCAGGCCGCCGATAAGGGCGCGTCTTTGCATGGTTGATCCTCCCGATGCCCGCTTATGACTGCAGGTCCCAGGGGTGATCGGATCATGGGGGCGGCGCCTTTGCAACGACGGTGATGGGCGCGCGACCATTCCGGTTTTCCCGTCGTGGCGAGCCGGCCCTCTCGTAGGGGCGTAGCGTCGCCTCCTGCTGCGAGCCGCTGGCCAACCTGGCCTTGTGGCAACCGGCGGCCCAGGCCGCGGCGAGCGCAGCCTCCGCCAGGGCGCGGGTCTCCACATTCTTCGATGAGGGTGTAGGAGCGCGTCCCGCGCCCTGGATTGGGCAGCTGGAGCAGGCTGCAGGTGGCCTTGGGCTCGCCTTCCTGCCCGGCGAGAAGGCCGGTGAGGCCGGGCTGCCCCAAGCATCGCCTGCCAGTCCCGCTCCGCAAATGCGGGTCGAGGCGGCGCCTCGGCCAGGTTCAGGTGGCTGTAGAGGATAGGCAGGGCGGGCGGCCCCCGGCCCCCGGCCGGGCGGATGCCGATCGGCATGGCAATCCTTTCGGCTGGGCTCTTTCGGCTGGCCGGCGGGATTGCCCCGCGCCATGCTTCCCCCGCAACGAGCGGAGGCGGGCGATGCGGTGCAATCTTGCAGGCTGGACGAGGCTTTTCACCCCCATGGCGCTGCTGCTGGGGGTGGCCGGTGCGGCACAGGCCGGCCCAACGCTCGATGCCGTGCGCCGCAACGGCGAAGTGCGCTGCGCGGTCTCGACCGGGCTGGCCGGGATGTCGCAGCCGGATGCGAATGGCGTGTGGCAGGGCTTCGATGCCGATATCTGCCGTGCCGTCGCCACCGCCGTCTTCGGCGATGCGGGGCGGGCACGCTTCGTGCCGACCACCACGGCGACGCGCTTCACCGCGCTGCAATCGGGCGAGGTGGACCTGCTCTCGCGCACCACGGCGCTGACGCTCGCGCGGGACAGCCAGCTCGGCCTTACCATCAGCGTGGCGCATTTCTTCACCGGCCAGGGCATCCTGGTTCATAAACGCCTGAACATCACCCGCGCCGAGCAGCTGGACGGCGCGACCTTCTGCGCCACGCTGGCGAGCGAGATCGAGCGGAACCTGGCGGACTGGGCGCGGCAGAAGAACATCCGCATCACCACCATCCCCTTCGACACCCCGCCGACCATCCTCGCCGCCTTCCAGGCGGGGCGGTGCGACGCGATCAGCAACGACATGATCAACCTCTCCGGCAACCGGACCGCCTCGCCCAACCCGGCCGATCTCGTCCTGTTGCCGGAGCTGGTCTTCAAGGAGCCGCATGGGGTTCTGGTGCGGAACGGCGACCCGGAATGGGCGGCGCTGACCCGCTGGGCGGTCTTTGCCCTCATCCAGGCGGAGGAGATGGGGCTGACGCGGGCCAATGTGGCCCAGGTGCGGGAGACCACCCAGGACCCGAAGATCCGCCGCTTCCTCGGCCTCACCGAGAATGTCGGCACGGGCTGGGGCCTGCCGGCGGGCTGGGCCTTTGAGGTGGTGCGGCAGGTCGGCAATTACGGCGAGGTCTTCGAGCGCGGGCCGGGCCGGGTACTTGGCATGGAGCGGGGGCTCAACCGGCCCTGGACCGAGGGCGGGATGCTGATGAGCTGGCTCTGGCAGTAGCGCCGAAGCCGCCTTTTTCGTTCGAATTTGGTTGATGGAGGGGCCTCGCAGCCATGGCTGCGAGGCCTTTCTGTTGGGCCTGCGCACCGCCGGCCGACCAATTTGCAACCTGAACCGTTCTGACCTCTTGCCGCAAATGCGAATCAGTCGCATTAACGGCATGAACGGCCTGTCATCCAGGCCTTACGTCAACCATGCCGGGATCAGATGGAATGCGACCCATCCCAACCATGCGGGCCTCCGCCCTGCTTGCCGCCGCGCTGCTCGCCCTGCCCGCCGTCGCGCAGGAGGCCGCGGTGCAACTGCCCATCCTCGATGTGGAGGGCAGCGGAGAGACCGCCCGTGGGCCAGTTCCCGGCTATGTCGCGCGACGCAGCGCGACCGGCACCAAGACCGACACGCCGCTGGTCGAGACGCCGCAATCGATCTCCGTCATCACGCGGGACCAGCTCGAGACACAGAATGTCCGCACCATCGTCGAGGCCTTGCGCTACAGTCCGGGCGGCTTCTCCTCGAGCTTCGACACGCGCGGCGAGTATTTCTCCGTGCGCGGCTTCACCGCCGACATCTACCTCGACGGCCTTCGCGTCCCCACCGTGGCACCGGCCTATGGCTTCCGCATCGAACCCTGGGGGATGGAGCGGGTCGAGCTGCTGCGCGGCACCAGCTCGGCGCTCTACGGCCAGGCCAATCTCGGCGGCATCGTCAACGCCATCAGCAAAGTGCCGCAGCCGGACCAGGTCAACCAGGTCGCGTTCCAGGGCGGCAGCTTCAACCGCTTGCAGGGCGCCTTCGATGTCGGTGGCCGGCTCAACGAGGACGGCTCCCTGCTCTGGCGCCTCAACGGGCTGGTGCGGGACTCCGACACCTTCGTCGATGGCGGGCGCGACAACCGCATCTACCTCGCGCCCTCGCTCACCTGGCGGCCGAGCGCCCAGACCAGCGTGACCTTCCTCGCCAGCTACATGCGGGACGATACGGGCATCACCGGCCAGTGGCTGCCGCCGCAGGGGACCGTGCTGCCGAACCCGAATGGGCGCATCCGCGTTGGCCGCGCCACCGGCGAGCCGGACTGGGACCGCTACCGCAAGAGCCAATACGGCATCGGCTACATCCTCGAGCACCGGCCGAACGAGGACTGGACACTGCGCCAGACCATGCGCGCCACCTATCAGGAGATCGACTACAACACGATCTATGCGAATGGCTACAGCCCGGCGACGCAGCAGCGGGTGGTGCAGCGCGTGGCGAACACGGTGCGGCCGATCTACTACTCCTTCGCGCTCGACAACCAGGCGGAGCGGCGCTTCAGCACCGGGCCGCTGGAGCACACCGCGCTGGCCGGCCTCGACCTGCGGCTGCTGCATGCGAATACGCGGAGCTACCTGGCGAATGCCCGGTCACTCGATGTCTATGCGCCGGTCTATGGCATCGGCCTTCCGACGCTGCCGCGCGGTGCCACCTCGGCCACATTGACCGACCAGATGCAGCAACAGATCGGCCTCTATGCGCAGGACCAGATCCGCCTCGACCGCTGGATCCTGACGCTGACGGGCCGGCAGGACTGGGCGGATACCGGCACCAGCAACCAGGTGACAGGCCGCAACTCCAGCCAGCGCGATGCCGCCTTCACCGGCCGTGCCGCGCTGCTCTACGCCTTCGATTCCGGCGTCTCGCCCTATGTCAGCTACGCGACCTCCTTCCTGCCCGCCATTGGCACCTATGCGCCGGCGCGCGGCGGCGGGGCCTTCCGCCCGACGACCGGCGAGCAGGTGGAGGCCGGCGTGAAATACCAGCCGCCCGGCTCCAACAGCCTCATCAGCGGCGCGCTCTTTGAGTTGACGCAGCAGAACGTGGCAACGACGGATACGCTGAACCCGACCTACAGCATCCAGACCGGCGAGGTTCGCGTGCGCGGGGCGGAGCTGGAAGCACGGGCCAATCTCTTCCCCGGCTTCAACCTGATCGCCGCCTTCACCGTCCAGGATGCGGAGGTGACCAGGAGCACGACCGCCTCACTCGGCCGCCGCCCGGCCGCGGTGCCGAACCACATGGCCTCGCTCTGGGGCGACTATACCTGGCGGGTGACGGACGACCTGTCCTTCGGCCTTGGCGGCGGCGTGCGCTACATCGGCAATACCCTTGGCAACAACACGCCCTCGGCCAGCGCGCCCATCTTCCATGTGCCGAGCTACACGCTGTTCGACGGCATGGCGCGCGCCGATTGGAAGCAGTGGCGGCTGATGGTGAACGCGCAGAACCTTGGCAATGAACGCTACGTGCAGGCCTGCCAGGGCAGCTGCTACTATGGCTCCGGCCGGGCCGTCTACGCGACGCTCGCCTATCGCTGGTAAAGGCGAAGCCGCCGATGCCGGACAGCTCATCCGCCGTCACCAAGGCGATCGGCAGCGATGCGCTGGTGCTGAGGATCAGCCAGGATGCCTAAACGGCAACGCCCGGTAGACCCATCAGCGTCGATGGCCAGCAGATCGGTGGCGTGCTGACGGCCAGCGCCTCCCACACCGCGGGACAGGACGATATCGCCACCATGAAGGGCAACTGGTCTGCCGTCAGCCACAAGCTGACGGTCAGGTTCCTGAACGATGAGTATGGCGGCAGCGCGGCCACCGACCGGACCCTGCATGCCAGCGGCATCACCTGCAACGGCGTGGAGCTGGCGAAGAGCACCGCCGACCTGACCCGGAACGGCCCTGTCGGCTTCACCTTCGCCGATACCGGCACGGCGGCGAATGCCGCATGCTGTTCGCCCGACGCGGCGGCGCCGCGGACGGGCTAGTCCCGCCAGGGGTGCCGCGCCCAGAGGGCTTGGTACTTCTCGCGCAGCGCGGTGAGTTCGCCGAGATACTCATCCGGGCCGAGGAAGCGGAGCGGCAGCGCCTGCTGCTCCGCGCTGGTCTGGAATTCCGCCTCCTCGACCACGCGGCGGACGGCGAGGGAAAGGCGCTGCAGTATGGCGGACGGCAGCCCGGCGGGTGCCGCCATGCCCCGCATCGAACCCTCCACCACGTCGAAGCCGGCCTCGCGGAAGGTCGGAATCTCGGGCGCCACATCGGTCCGGCGTTCGCCCATCTGGCCGAGCATGCGCAGGAGCCCCTGCCGGCTCTCATGCACGCCCTCGGCGACATTCATCGAGGCGATGGCGATGGTCCGGCCGATCAGCGCCTGTTTCACCTGGGCGCTGCCACCATAGGGCACGTGAAGCAGGCGGATGCCGGCCAGGCGTTCCAGGGCCAGCACCGCGAGATGATCGTCGGAGCCGATGCCGGTGCTGCCGTAGCTGATCGTCTCCGGCTGCGCCCGGGCCGCGGCGATGACATCGGCCAGGCTGCGATAGGGGCTGTCGGTCAGCACGTAGAAGGCGCCAGGATCGTCCACGATATTGCCGATCAGCGTGAAGTCCTCGAGCCGGAAGCGGGTGCGCCGCTCGATCGGCAGGGTGACAATATGCGGCGTGTTGATGAAGCCGATGGTCAGCCCATCCGGCTTGGCGCGCGCCAGCTCGGTGAAGCCGATCTCGCCGCCGGCGCCGGGCCGGTTCACCACCACGACGGGCTGGCCCAGCTCGCGTTCGAGGAAGCGGGCGATGGTGCGGGCCGCAAGGTCCGTCCCGCCGCCGGCGGCGAAGGCCACCACCATGGAGAGTGGCTTGTCGGGCCACTCCGCCCGGGCCGGCCGGGCCAGGATGAGAGCCGGGGCGGCCAGCAGGTGACGGCGTTGCAGCATCGGTGTTCCCCGAATTGGCGAAGGCCGGCGAGTGTCCCCGCCGGCCTTCGATCCCGCAAGCTGCGATGCCGCGATCAGTCGGCGGCGAGCGCCATCCGGCTGCGGTTCATTCGGCTGTTCACATGGTCCTCCGCCATGTCGACAACACGCTCGGTTTCCTCGGGCGTGAAGACATGACCGGCGCCCGGCATCACACGGTAGTCGATGGTGATGCCGCGCTGCGTGTTGAGCTTGTCGACCAGCTTCTTCACCGAGGACTCCGGCACCAGCTCATCCGCCGCACCGTGCAGGATGAGGCCGTTGCAGGGGCAGGGGGCGAGGAAGCCGAAGTCGTAATGGCTGGCCGGCGCGCTGATGGAGACGAAGCCGCCCATCTCCGGCCGGCGCATCAGCAGCTGCATCCCAACATAGGCGCCGAAGGAATAGCCGGCGACCCAGAGGCTGTGGGAATTCGGGTTCACTGCCTGGAGGAAGTCGAGTGCCGAGGCGGCATCGGAGATCTCGCCGATCCCGCCATCATAACGGCCCTGGCTCCGGCCGACCCCGCGGAAGTTGAAGCGGAGGACGGAGAAGCCCATGGCCTGGTAGCGCTGGTACAGAGCGTAAATCACCCGGTTGTTCATCGTTCCGCCATGCAGCGGATGCGGGTGCAGCAGGAGCGCGACCGGCGCATTGGCCTGCTTCGAATGGTGATAGCGGCCTTCGAGCCGGCCGTCAGGGCCGGCGAACATGACCTCAGGCATCGTCCCGTGGGTCCAATTCCGGTTGTGCCCTGCGCGTCTGGGCTGCCGACGGGGTGGTGTACCAGCCCGCCGACAGGCCAAGCGCGCAAGGACGCTTGATGGGGAAGTCCTCGTTGGCCAGGGGCCAACCGCTCTCCATGTCCTGGTCCGCCCGTCCGGCCCAATAGTTGACCGGGCTGGTCGGACAAAATAGCCTGATCGATGCGACGCTCCCGGACGGGATGTGTTTCATCGCGCAGCTACGTCTCCGGTTCATGGTCGGCAACCCCGGACAGTCTCCCTGATCCGAGGGTGACGGGAATATAGGCACCTGACTCCGAGTTTCATAACGGATTCAAGGCATGCCCCCCATGTTCCTGCGTCGGGGCCCGGTGCAACACAGCCAGAGCGCCCGTAAAAAGAGGGTTATGCAATGCGACTTTCTACCCGTGGTCGCTATGCCGTCATGGCCATGGTCGAACTCGCAGCGCGGCAGTGGGGGTGCGAAGCCGCTGGAAGGGTTGCGAATCCCATGCCGCGGCCAGTTTCCCTGGCGGATATCGCGGGTGCCCAATTGCTCTCGGTCGCCTATCTCGAACAATTGTTCGGACATCTTCGCCGCGCCGGTCTCGTTGCATCCGCGCGCGGCCCGGGCGGCGGCTACCGGTTGGCCCGGCCACCGGAGGAGATCGCGGTTGCTGCCATCGTCGATGCTGTCGATGAGCCGCTGCGGGCCACCCGTTGCGAGGAGGGCTCACCCGGCTGCCTGGCAGGGCAGCGCTGCCTCACCCATGACCTTTGGGAAGAACTCGGCGAGCAGATCCGCCTTTTCCTGCAGCATGTCACCCTGGCCGATGTCATCGCCGGGCGGATCGCCGGGCGAGCCAACACCCCGCGGGTGCAGGTAGCGGAATGACCCTCTATTGCGATGCGAACGCGACCGAGCCTCTGCGGCCCGCGGCCCGGGCGGCGGTGATCGCGGCGTTGGACATGGGCGGCAACCCTTCCGCCGTGCATGGCGCCGGCCGGGCGGCCCGCCGCCGCCTGGAGGAAGCACGGGAGGCATTGGCCAGGCGCTTCGGGGCGCGGCCGGGCGATGTGGTCTTCACCGGCGGCGGGACGGAGGCGAATGCGCTCGCCATCCATGGCCTCGGCCGGGGCAGGCGGGTGCTGGTCGGGGCGACCGAGCATCCGGCCGTGCTGGCGGCGGCGGGGCCTGGGGCGACCTCCATCCCGGTGCTGGAGGATGGGCAAGTGGATCTGGAGGTGCTGAAGGGGCTGCTGGCCGAGGGGCCGCCCGCGCTGGTCTGCCTGATGGCCGCCAACAACGAGACGGGGGTCCTGCACCCGGTCGCTGCGGTGGCGGCGCTCTGCCAGGCGCATGGCGCCCTTCTCCATATGGATGCGGTACAGGCCGCGGGGCGTATCCCACTGCCCCAAGGCGCCGATAGCTGGGCGATCTCCGGCCACAAGCTCGGCGGGCCGCCGGGTGCGGGGGCGCTGCTGCTCCGGCCTGGGCTCGACCTGCCGGCGCTGATCGCGGGCGGGGGGCAGGAGCGCGGCAGGCGGGGTGGGACCGAGCCCTTGCCGGCCATTGCCGGCCTCGCCGCCGCACTGGCGGAGCCGGACGAGGCCGGGCGGCTGGCCGCGCTGCGCGACCGGATCGAGGCGGGCCTGGGCGGCGAGGCCATCATCGCCGGTGCCGGAGCACCGCGCCTGCCGAATACCTCCTGCATCATCCTCCCCGGCGTCCCGGCCGAGACGCAGGTGATCGCCCTCGACCTCGCCGGCGTGCGCGTCTCGGCCGGGGCGGCCTGCTCCTCGGGCAAGGTGGCCCGGAGCCCGGTGCTGGCGGCGATGGGTCTCGGCCCGCTCGCCGGCTGCGGCATCCGCGTCTCGCTGCCCTGGAATGCGCCCGAGGATGCGGCGGAGCGCTTCCTCGAGGCATGGTCTGCCATGCGCCGGCGCCTCTCCAAAAGTGCCGCCTGAGGCCCCACCATGGGGTGATGCGCCCGAACCGCCCCGTCTATCTCGACAACCACGCCACCACGCCGCTCGACCCGCGGGTGCTGGCCGCCATGCGGCCCTGGTGGGAGGAGAATTTCGCCAACCCCCATAGCGTCGAGCACGCCATGGGGCGGGAGGCCGAGGAGGCGGTGGAGGCGGCGCGGGCCGAGCTGGCCGGGCTGATCGGCGCCGAGGCACGGGAGATCGTGCTGACCTCGGGCGCGACCGAGGCCAACAACCTCGCCATCAAAGGCGCCGCCCGCTTCGCCGCAGGGCAGGGGACGGAGCGGCGGCGCGTCATCACCCTGGCCACCGAGCATAAATGCGTGCTGGAGAGCGTGCGGGATCTGGCCGCGGAGGGGTTCGAGCCGGTGGTGCTGCCGGTCGGGCCGGATGGGCTGCTCGATCTCGACCTGCTGCGGGAAGCGGTGGATGGCCGGACCCTGCTCGTCTCCGTCATGGCGGTGAACAACGAGATCGGGGTGGTGCAGGACCTCGAGGCCATCGGCGCGATCGCCAAGGCGGCCGGCGCCCTCTTCCATACCGATGCGGCGCAGGGAGTCGGGCGCATCCCGCTCGATGTGGAGGACATCCAGGCCGATCTGCTGTCGATGTCCGGCCACAAGATCTATGGGCCGAAGGGCATCGGCGCCCTCTATGTGCGGCGGCGGCCGCGCGTGCGGCTCGCGCCGCTCTTCTCCGGCGGGGGGCAGGAGCGGGGTCTGCGCTCCGGCACCTTGCCGGCGCCGCTGGTCGTCGGGCTCGGCGAGGCGGCGCGAGTGGCGGGCGTGGAGGCGATGCTGGATGCCGGGCGGATTGCCGGGCAACGTGACCGCTTCCTCGCTGCGCTACGGGCCGAGGTGCCGGAGATCCGGGTGAATGGCCATGCCGAGCGGCGCGTGGCGGGCAACCTCAACATCACCTTCCCCGGTGGAATCGATGCCCAGGCGCTGATGGCAGCGGCGCCCGAGGTCTGCGTCTCGACCGGCTCGGCCTGTTCCTCGGCGGCGATCGAGCCCTCCTATGTGCTCCGCGCACTCGGGATTCCGGAGGCGGAGGCACGCGCCACCTTGCGGATCGGGATCGGCCGCTTTACCTCGCCCGCAGATGTGGACCGGGCCGCGGCAGCGCTTGCCGCCGGCTGGCATGCGGCCGTGGCTGGAGCAAGCAGGTAGAATGCCCAAGATGACCTTCGTCGAGCGGGACGGCACCAGGCGGGAAGTCGAGGCACCGCTCGGCCTCTCGGTGCTGGAGATCGCGCACAAGCATGGCGTCGATATCGAGGGCGCCTGCGAGGGCTCGCTCGCCTGCTCGACCTGCCACGTCGTCGTCGATGGCGGTTGGTTCAAGAAGCTTGCAGCGCCGACCGAGGACGAGGAGGACATGCTCGACCTCGCCTTCGACCTGCAGGAGACGAGCCGCCTCGGCTGCCAGATCATCATGACCGATGCGCTGGACGGGCTGGTGGTGAAGCTGCCCTCCGGCACCAGGAATGCCGGTGGCTGATACTCCCTGGGCTGATTTCGGCGCTGAGGGCGGGCTGTTCCGGCGGCTGCGCGGAGCCTGCGCGGGCGATTGGGCGGCCTATACCTGGCATCCCTTCGTCCAGGGCCTCTCGGACGGGACGCTGCCGCTGGCGGCCTTCCGCCGCTACCTGATCCAGGACTACCTGTTCCTCATCCATTTCGCCCGGGCCAAGGCGCTGGCGGTCTTCAAGGCCGAGAGCATCCAGGCGATGCGCGACAAGACCGCCTCCATCGCCGCCATCCTGGCCGAGACGCAGCTGCATCTCGGCTACTGCGCCGGATGGGGCCTGTCGGAAGCCGAGGTGGTCGGCACGCCGGAGAGCGCGGAGACGGTGAGCTATACCCGATACGTCATCGATCGCGGCCTGGCGGGGGACATCCTCGACCTCGAAGTGGCGCTCGCGCCCTGCACCGTCGGCTATGGCGAGGTGGCCCTGCGGATACTGGCCGACCCGCACCGCATGCGGGAGGGCAACCCGTATCAGAGCTGGATCGACGCCTATGCGGCGCCGGACTACCAGGCGATGGCGCGGGCGGCGGCGCTCCGGATCGATGCTCTGGGCGAAAGCCATGGCGGCTCGCCCCGCTTCGCCATCCTCTCGGCCACCTTCGCCGAAGCGGCACGCCTGGAGGCGCGCTTTTGGCAGCAGGGGCTGGACGCAGCCTGATGCGCATCCTGGTGGCCATGTCCGGGGGTGTCGACAGCAGCGTGGTCGCCGGCCTGTTGAAGGCCGAGGGCCATGAGGTGATCGGCGCTACCCTGCAGCTCTACGACCACGGCGCGGCGACCAGCCGTAAGGGCGCCTGCTGCGCCGGGCAGGACATCCATGATGCCCGGCGCGTGGCCGATGCGCTCGACATCCCGCATTACGTGCTGGACCGGGAAAGCCGCTTCCGCGACGCCGTGGTGCAGGATTTCGCCGACAGCTATGCCCGAGGCGAGACGCCCATCCCCTGCGTGCGCTGCAACCAGACGGTGAAATTCGAGGATCTGGTGGGCCTCGCCCGCGATCTCGGTGCCGAGGCGCTGGCGACCGGACATTACGCGCAGCGCGTCGATGGGCCGGGCGGCGCCGAGCTGCACCGGGCCGCCGATCCGGCGCGGGACCAGAGCTATTTCCTCTTCGCCACGACGCAGGCGCAGCTCGATTTCTGCCGCTTCCCGCTCGGCGCCATGCCGGACAAGGCAGCGGTGCGGGCAGAGGCGGCTCGCCTTGGCCTTGCGGTGGCCGAGAAGCCGGACAGCCAGGATATCTGCTTCGTGCCGGAGGGGCGCTATTCCGACGTGGTGGCGAAGTTCCGGCCGGACGCGGCGGAGCCGGGCGAGATCGTCCATCTCGACGGGCGCGTGCTCGGGCGCCATGCCGGCATCGCCCGCTACACGGTTGGCCAGGGGCGTGGCCTCGGCCAGGCCTCCCGCGACGGGGACCAGCCGCTCTATGTCGCGGCGGTGGAGCCGGGGCGGCGGCGCGTCGTCGTCGGGCCGCGGGCGGCGCTGCCGCAGCCGGAGATCGCGGCTGCCGAGGTGAACTGGCTGGCCGAGCCGCCGAACCTCCCGCTGTCCTGCCAGGTGAAGCTCCGCGCGCGGGAGGTGCCTCAGCCGGCGACGGTGCGCTGGGATGCGGCGGCGGGCCTGCTGCGCGTCACCCCGGATTCGCCAGCCATTGCCGCGCCTGGCCAAGCCTGCGTGGTCTATGACGGGGAGCGGGTGCTGGGCGGCGGCTTCATCCGGCGCGAGGCGGCATGACCCGCCCGCCGCGCCCGGCCAAGCCGAAGGGAGCCAGGGGCCAGGGCCGCCGCCTGGTGCAGCTCGAGGCGGAACTGGCCGAGACCCGGGCGAAGCTCGCCAGGGCGGAAGCGAGTCTCCAGGAATTCGAGAAGGGCGGCGTCGAGGCCTATGCGGCGCGGCGCATCGCCGTGCTGGAGGAGGGCCAGCAGGTGGCGCGGGGGCAGGCGGTGGAGGCCGCCATCGCCAAGTCGCGCGCCGAGGGAGAGCTCAAGGCGCTGCGGGATGCGATCGGCAAGGTGCCGGGCTTCCACGGCTGGCTGCTGCGCAAGGCGGTGAAGAAGCTGGACGGCCAGTAGGGCGCCTGGTCAGAGCATCGAGGCCAGGACTCGCCGCGGCGCGGTCGAGCCGCGCAGGATGGCGCGGCCGCTGAGCATCACCTTCCGCACCGGCGCATCCGGCGCCCGCAGCCGTTCGAACAGCAGCGCCATGGCCTGCCGGCCGATCTCCGCCAGCGGCTGCTCGATCACCGTCACCCCGGGCTCCACCAGCCCGGTCCAGGGCTCGTTGTCGAAGCCGGCGAGCGCCAGATCGGCCGGGATGCGGAGCCCCTTGGCGCGCACCGCCTGCAGGGTCCCCATCAGCAGCAGGGAGTTGCTGGCCAGCACCGCCTCCGGCTGGCCCTCCCGGGAGAGCGCGGCGAAGCCCGCCTCCGCTGCCTCGGCCTGCGGCGGCACGAAGCGCCAGGAGGGGGCCAGACCGTGCCGTGCCATGGTGGCCCGGTAGCCCTCCGCCCGCTCGACCCCGGTGCCGCTGGTCTGGCCGAAGAGCCCGGCGATCCGCCGGTAGCCTTGCGCCACCAGATGATCGACCAGCGCGGCGCTGGCCGCGGCATTGTCGAGCAGGACGGAGTCGAACAGGCCGGCCGGGCCGGGGCGGTCGATCAGCACCACGGGCATGGCGGGCGGCGCCTCGGCCAGGCGATCGGCAGTGGCGCGGGTGGGGGCGAGGATCAGCCCCGTCACCCGCTCCTCCTGCATCAGCGCCAGGTAGCTGGCCTCGCGCTCCGGATCCTCGTCGGTGTTGCAGAGCAGGACGCGGAGGCCGGCCTCATAGGCGGCGGCCTCCACCGCGCGGGCGACGCCGGTGAAGAAGGGGTTGCCGATATCGGCGAGGATGAGGCCGATCGTCCCGCTCTCCTGCGAGCGCAGGCGGCGGGCGGCGAGGTTCGGGCGGTAGCCGGTGACGCGCACCGCCTCCATCACCTGGGCCCGTAGCGCCTCGCTGACCGGCCCCTTGCCGAGGGCGCGGGAGACGGTGGCCGGCGAGACCCCGGCAGCCCGGGCGACATCCTTGATGCTGGCGGTCATGCGGCTGCAAACGGTTCCACAAAATCCGCCCAAACCTTGCCCGACGTCATGTCATCTCGCAACCAGTATCGGACCTGAAACTCCATTTTTGCTTTGACATGGCGACTGGGAACGATTTCATTCAACCCAACCAAGCAGAGGCAGGAACGTCCGGATGGCCATCGCCGCATCACCCATGCCGATCAGCCGCGAGCTGGTCCGGCTCGATGCCCGCCCGGCGGGCAAGTCCGCTGCCATCGCCGAGGCGGCCCAGCTCCTCGCTGCCGCCGGCTGCGTCGAGCCTGGCTATGCCGGCAGCATGGAGCGGCGCGAGGGGGCGGCGAACACCTATCTCGGCCATGGCGTCGCCATTCCGCATGGCATGGGCGCGGACCGGGGCATGGTGCGGCGCAACGGCCTCGCCATCCTGCAGGTGCGGGACGGGATCGAGTGGAATCCCGGTCAGGTGGCGCATCTCGTCATCGGCATCGCCGCCGCCTCCGACGAGCACATCGCCATCCTCCGCCGCCTCACCCGCCTGCTGAACGAGCCGGCGCGGCTCCAGGCCCTGTTCACCACCGATGACCCGGAGGCGATCATCGCCGCCCTCGGCGCCGAGCCGGAGGCAGCCGCGCCGGGTGCCCCCACGACCGACCTCGCCGAGCGCTGGGACTGGACGGTCGATTACCCCGCCGGCCTGCATGCCCGTCCGGCGACGCGTTGGGTGGAGGCCGCCCGCGCCGCTGGCTGCCGCGTCCAGGTGCGGCATGGCGACCAGGCGGCGGATGCCGCGGCGCTGATCGGCCTGCTGCAACTGGGGCTGAAGGCCGGCGACCGGATCACCGTCTCCGCCGCGACCGCGGCCGGGCTGGCGCGGATGCGGGCCGCCATCACCGGGCTCAGCGCGCAGGAGCGGGCGGATGCGGCGCAGGCCACGAAGCGCGCGGCGGGGCCGGCGCAGGGCTGGAGGCCGGCCGGCCCGCTCGTCACGCTGGCCGGCATCGGTGCCAGCCCGGGGCTCGCCATCGGCCGCATCCATGTCCTCACCAATGCCGAGGCAACGATCCCGGATACCCCGCTGCCGCTGGCCGAGGGCGGCGCGCGGCTGGAGGCCGCGATCCGCGGCACGCGTGCCCAATTGAAGGCGCTGGAGGACGACACCGCCCGCCGCCTCGGCCCGGGCGAGGCCGCCATCTTCCGCGCCCATGCCGAATTGCTGGAGGACCCGGACCTCATCACCACCACCTGCCAGCTCATGGTCGAAGGCCATGGCCTCGCCTGGTCCTGGCACCAGGCGGTGGAGCGGGTGGCGGCCGGACTGGCGGCGCTCGGCAACCCGGTGCTGGCCGGGCGGGCGGCCGACCTGCGCGATGTCGGGCGGCGGGTGCTGACGCAGATCGACCCCGCCCTGGCCGGCGGTTCGCTCACTGGCCTGCCGGAAGGCGGCGTCATCCTCGTCGCCGAGGATCTGGCACCTTCGGATACGGCCGGGCTGGACCCCAGGCGCGTGGTCGGGCTGGCGACGGCGACGGGCGGGCCGACCTCGCATACCGCCATCCTCGCCCGCACCCTCGGCCTGCCGGCGCTGGTCGCGGGCGGGCCCGGGCTGATGGAGCTGACGCCGGGGGTGGAGGCGGTGCTGGACGGTGCCACCGGCCGGCTGCACCTCGCGCCCGATGAGGCCGACCTCGCCTCTGCCCGTGCCTTCCTCGCCGCCCAGGCGGAGCAGCGGGCGCGGGAGGCGGCGCAGCGGGCCGAGCCGGCGGCAACGCGGGACGGCCACCGCATCGAGGTTGCCGCCAACATCAACCTGCCGGACCAGGCTGCCTTCGCCCTTGCCCAGGGGGCCGAGGGCGTGGGGCTGATGCGCACGGAATTCCTCTTCCTCGAGCGTGGCGAGACGCCGGACGAGGAGGACCAGTACGCCACCTACCGCGCCATGCTGGAGGCGTTGGGTGGAAGGCGGCTGATCGTCCGCGCCCTCGATATCGGCGGCGACAAGCAGGTGCCGCATCTCCGGCTGCCGGTGGAGGCCAACCCCTTCCTCGGTGTCCGTGGCGCGCGGCTGCTGCTGCGCCGGCCTGATCTGATGGAGCCGCAGCTGCGCGCCCTCTACCGGGCCGCGGCAGCGGGCGGGCCGCTCTCCATCATGTTCCCGATGGTGACGTCGGTGCCGGAGGTCGTGGCGCTGCGGGCCGCCTGCGAGCGCATCCGCGCGGAGGTCGGTGCGCCCGAGGTGCCGGTCGGCATCATGGTGGAGGTACCTGCGGCGGCGGTGCAGGCCGATGCGCTGGCGCGGCATGTCGACTTCTTCTCGGTCGGCACCAACGACCTCACCCAATACGTGCTGGCGATCGACCGGCAGAACCCGGAACTGGCGGCGGAGGCGGATAGCCTGCACCCGGCCGTGCTGCGGCTGATCGCCCAGACGGTGGAGGCGGCAACGCGGCATGGCCGCTGGGTCGGCGTCTGCGGCGGCCTGGCAGGCGAGCCTTTCGGCGCGGCGCTGCTGACAGGGCTCGGTGTCGCGGAACTCTCGATGACGCCGCGCGACATCCCCGCGGTGAAGGCGGTGCTGCGCGGTGCCACCCTGCCGGCGCTGCGCGCGCTGGCGGGCCAGGCCATCGCCTGCGGCACGGCAGCGGAGGTGCGGGAGTTGGAAATGGAGCTCGAAGCCATGACGCGGCCGGCGCCGCAGGCGGCTGCCTGATGGCGGCGCCTTTCGTTACCCTCTCGCTCAACCCGGCGATCGACCAGACGATCGAGCTGGAGGCGCTCAGGCCCGGATCGGTCAACCTTGCCCGAGGCGCCACGCGGCACCCGGCAGGCAAGGGCGTCAACGTCGCCGCCTGCCTCGCCGACTGGGGCGTGCCGGTGACGGCAACCGGGCTGCTCGGCGAGGCGAATGACGCGCCCTACCGTGCGCTCTTCGCCGCGCGCGGCATCAAGGATTGCTGCGTGCGCATACCGGGCGAGACCCGGACCAACGTCAAGCTGCTCGACCGCGAGGCCGGCGCCACCACCGACATCAACCTGCCCGGCACGGAGCCGGAGCCGGCAGCATTGGAGGAGGCGCTGGCGGCGCTGCATGTGGCGGTCGGGAAGGGAACGGTCGCCGTGCTCGCCGGCAGCCTGCCGCCCGGCCTCCCGGCCGAAACCTATGCGGATCTCGTAGGCCTTCTGGTGGAGCAGCGGGCCTGCGTCGTCGTCGATGCCAGCGGCGCGGCGCTCTCCGCCGTGCTGGATGCGCCGGTGCTGCCGCATGCGGTGAAGCCGAACCGGCATGAGCTGGAAGGCTGGGCCGGGCGCGCCCTGCCGGACCGGGCGGCGCTGCTTGAGGTGGCGCGCGGGCTGGTCGGGCGTGGGGTGCGGCTGGTGGTGGTCTCGCTTGGGGCGGAAGGCGCGCTCTTCGTGACGGCCGGCGAAGCCGTGATGGTGCAGCCACCGGCGCTCGCCATCGCCGCCAGCAGCGTCGGCGCGGGGGATGCGATGGTCGCCGGCATCGCCACCGGCCTCGCCGAGGGTCTGGGGCTGGTGGCGCTGGCCTGCCGCGCGACGGGGTTCGCGGTGGCCAAGTTACAGAAGCCGGGTGCGCAACTGCCGGGGCGGGCGGCGGTGGAGGAGATCGCCGCCATGCTCGTTGTCGAGCCTGTGGCCTAGGAGAAAACCATGTCTCGAATCATCGCGGTCGTGGAGGCGGGGGGCAACCCTGTCCAGGCCATGCTGGCGGCCGAGGCACTGCGTCAGGCGGCACGGCGCGGTGGGCGCGACCTTGCCGTGGAGGTGCGGACGGAGCGGGGCGTCATCTCCCCGCTGCCCGCATCGCCCACGGCCGACGCGCTGCTGCTGGTGGGAGAGGCCGCGGCGCCGGCGGGGCTCGCCGGGATGCAGGCGATCCATGCCGGCATCGCCGAGGTGCTGGCCGATCCAGCCGGTGTGCTGGCGCGGCTCGATGGCGGCGTGCCTGCTCCGGCAGCGGCGCGGGGGCAAAGGATCGTCGCCATCACCTCCTGCCCGACCGGCATCGCCCATACCTTCATGGCCGCCGAAGGACTGGAGGGGGCGGCGAAGGCGCTTGGCCACCAGATCCGGGTGGAGACCCAGGGCTCGGTCGGTGCGCAGAACGCGCTGACGCCGGAGGAGATCGCCGCCGCCGACCTGGTGCTGATCGCCGCCGATACCCAGGTCGATCTCTCCCGCTTCGGGGCGAAGCGGGTCTTCCTCAGCGGCACCAAGGCCGCGATCAACGACGGTCAGGCGCTGGTGACGCGGGCGCTGGCCGAGGCGACGGAGCAGGGCGGGGCGCAGGCCACGGCATCGGCCGCGCCGGCCGCCGGGAAGCGTTCGCTCAGCGGCCCCTACAAGCACCTGATGACCGGCGTCTCCTTCATGCTGCCCTTCACCGTGGCGGGCGGGCTGCTGATCGCGCTCGCCTTCGCGCTGGGCGGCATCTACGCCTTCGACGACGCGCATCGGGACACGCTGGCGGGGGCGCTGTTCCAGATCGGCGGCAAGGCCGCGCTGGCGCTGATGGTGCCGGCGCTCGGCGGCTATATCGCCTATTCCATCGCCGACCGGCCGGGCATCGCGCCCGGGATGATCGGCGGGATGATCGCCGCCCAGCTCAATGCCGGCTTCCTCGGCGGCATCGTCGCCGGCTTCGTCGCCGGCTACTCGGTCACCTGGCTCAACCGCGCGCTGCGCCTGCCGCGGACGCTGGAGGGGTTGAAGCCGGTGCTGATCCTGCCGGTGCTGGGCGCACTCATCACCGGCCTCGCGCTGATCTACGTGGCCGGCGGCCCGGTGGCGGTGGCGCTCGCCTGGCTCACCGAATTCCTGCGCGGCATGCAGGGCAGCGGGGCGATCCTGCTCGGCCTGCTGCTCGGTGGCATGATGGCCTTCGACATGGGCGGGCCGGTGAACAAGGCGGCCTATGCCTTCTCGACCGGGCTGCTGGCGAGCCAGGTCTACAGCCCGATGGCGGCGGCCATGGTGGCGGGGATGGTGCCGCCGCTCGGCCTGGCACTGGCCGCCTTCCTGTTCCGCGACCGCTTCACCCCGGAGGAGCGCGAGGCGGCCCCGGCGGCCGGCGTGCTCGGCCTCGCCTTCATCTCGGAGGGAGCGATCCCTTTCGCGGCGAAGGACCCGCTGCGCGTCATCCCGGCGCTGGTCGCGGGCTCGGCCGTGGCAGGGGCGATCTCCATGGCGGTCGGGGCGGAGCTTCGCGTGCCCCATGGCGGCGTCTTCGTGTTGCCGATCCCGAATGCGGTGTCGCAGCTCGGCGGCTATGTGGTGGCGCTGCTGGCGGGGACGGTGGTGACGGCCCTGGCGTTGCGGCTGTTGAAGCGGCCGGCGGTGGCCCTGGCCTGATGGCGGCGCTGCGGCCCTGGCCCTTGCCACGGCCGCAGCGGGTTGGCCTTAGGCAGCCTTTTCCTTCTGCAAATGCGGGTAGTTGGTGCGCTGGAACCAGGCCGAATAAGCCTCGACCGTCATGGTCTCGTATTTCGGCGGGCGGTCGGGCCCCTGGCAGCTCGGCAGGCATTCGACCACCGTCTGCGGGTTGGCATTGAGGAAGAAGGGCATCGCGTAGCGCTCCTCCCCCGAGCGGTTGACCGCACGGTGTGGCGTGGAGACGAAGACGTCATTCGACCAGTGCGCCAGGATGTCGCCGGTGTTCACGACGAAGGCGCCCTCCATGTAGGGCACTTCGAACCAGCCGCCGTCCTTCAGCCGGATCGCCAGGCCGCTGACCGGGTTGGGCGGCAGGAAGGTGGCGAAATTGCCATCGGTATGCGGCGCCAGGCCGAACTCGTTGTCCTCCAGCACCTCGGTATGCGGGTAATGGGACAGCCGGAGCGTCATGCCCGGCCTGGCGAAGGCCGCGTCGAAATGATGGGCCGGCATGCCGAGGGCGCGGGCATAGACCGGCACCAGCTGCCGCCCCAGCTCCTCCATCATGCCCATATAGGCCAGCGTATCCTCGCGGAAGCCGGGCAGGTTCTCCGGCCACTGGTTGCGATGGCCGGGCGGCCGGCCGAGCCGGGTGGCCTCCTCCTCCGACTCCCGCTTGAGGAAGAAAGCCTCGTTGAGATTGGGCTTGGTGTTCAGGTTCACCTTGCTGGTGCGGGTCGTGCTGCCCTTCATGGGCAGGTAGCCGACCGTCTCCTGATTCACCTTGAGCTTCATCTTCTCGTCGAGCGGCTGGTCATGGAAGCGTTTCGCCGCTGCCATGACGCGCTCGATCGCCGCCTGCGGGATGCCGTGGCCGGTGAGGAAATAGAAGCCCACCTGCTCGCAGGCATAGCGGAGCTCGCCAGCGATGCGCTCGAGCGCACCGGGCTCCCCAGCCAGCCAGGCCGAGACATCGATCACCGGCATGCTGCCGATCATGCGGGGAATCCGGGGCTCGGGCGCGGCATGGCTCATGAGGTCTCTCCAGCGGGCATCGCCGGTCGAGGCTAGGTCGGCCCGCTGCGGCAGGGAAGACCGGCTCCGTCCTTCTCGCCCGTTCAGACCACCAGCCGCACGGCGAGCGCCAGCAGCACCACCGCGTTGAAGCCATAGAGCCAGGGCGCGACGCGGCGCAGGAGCGGCTCTGCCCGGCGGCGGAAGAAGCGGCCAAGCAGGGCGAGAGCGACCAGCGCCGGCATGGTGCCCAGAACGAAGGCTGCCATGGCGAGCGAACCCGCCAATGCGCTGCCGCTCGCAGCCGCCCCGGCCAGGGCCGCGTAGAGCAGCCCGCAGGGCAGGGCGGAGAGCAGCAGGCCAAGCACGAAGGAGCGGCCGGCTCCGGGCGCCCGCAGCAACCCGCCGAGGCGCGGCGTGACCACCGCCCCGAAGCCCCTGCGCGGCCAGGGCAAGGATATCGCCGGCACGGCCTGGGCCAGCATCGCCAGCGCCGCCAGGCCGAGCAGCAGCGCCGGCACCCAGGCGAGCCCCGGCAGACTCGCCGCCACGGCGGAGAGGCCTCCCGCCGCCCCGCCCAGCGCCGCATAGCCGAGCCCGCGCCCGAGATGGTAGGGCAGCAGCAGCGCCCCGGAGAGGCGCGCCAGTGTGCCGCCGCCGAGGCTTCCGCCGGAGGCGACCTGCGCCAGCACGAAGGGCCCGCACATCGCCGCGCAGTGGCTGGCGCCGCCGGCGAGGCCGGCCAGGAACAGCGCCCCCATCAGCGCCGGCAGCCCGTCCGGGCCGAGCGCATCCAGGGCATGGAGGCAGGAGCTGAGCATTCCTCCATATGGGCCGGCGGGTGGCGCCCGTCCTTGATCGGGATCAGTCGGTGAGGAACTCCATCATCGCCACGTTGAAGGGCGCCGGCTGCTCGACCGTGAAGGCATGGCCGCCCTCGGCGGTCAGCCAGAGGCGGGCCCTGGGCAGCCCTTCCGCCAGGGTCCGGGAGGCGGTCCAGGGCACCAGCAGATCGTCGCGCGAGGCGGCGACCAGGGTGGGGGCCGTGATGCGCGGCAGGTCGGCCCGGGCGTCGAAGGCGCGCAGGGCGGCGATGCGCCGCAGCAGGTTCTCCGCCCCCTGGAAGTGGGCCGTGCCATGCGCGATCTCGGCCAGGATCCGGTCGTGATTCTCCGAGAGATAGGGTGCGGTGTGCAGGAACAGCGGCTGGGCCGCGACATAGGCGGCCGGCCCCTGGCTGCGCAGGATGCCGAGGCGGATCTCGAAGCAGCGCTCCGTATGCCGGTCTGCCTTGGCCCAGGCATTCACCAGCACCAGCCGACCGATCCGGGCCGGATGGCGCCGTGCCAGCTCCAGCCCGACGAGCCCGCCCAGCGCATGACCCATGACATGCACCTGGCCGATGCCGGCAGCATCCATCACCTCGACCGCATCCTCGGCCATGGCGGCGATGCTGTATGGCTCCGGCAACGGCGCCGCGTTGCGGCCGGTGCCACGCTGGTCGAAGAGCAGGATGCGGAAGCGCGACGACAGCGCCTCCATCTGCGGCGCCCAGAATCCCGCCGCGCCGCCAAGCCCGGCGGAGAGCAGGATGGTCTCGGCGGCATCAGCGCGGCCAGCGATGCTGTAATGGAGCGGCATGCGGTTCTCCTCGGCTCGGCGGGGCAGCAAGCCCCGTGCCGGCGTTGCCGCCAAGCCCCCCGGCTGGCATCTTGCCGCCGATGGCGTTCTGGCAGGAATTCGAGGCACCGATCGGCATGGAGGCCCCGCGCCGGGCGGATGCGCTGGTGCCGATGCCGGACGGCTCCGCCCTTCGCCTGCCGCTGCGCGACTATGGCGCGGTCGGCGTCACCGGGCTGATCGCCAACCAGGCCTCCTTCGCTGTGGCGCGACGGCTGGCGGGCTGGATGGCCGACGCGGCCTCACGCTTCGCGCCGGAGGTGGTGGTCGGCCTGCCGACGCTCGGCCATGTCTTCGGTCCCCTGGTGGCGGAGGCGCTGGGGCATTCGAACTGGGTCGCACCCGGCTATTCACGGAAGCTCTGGTACGAGGAGGGGCTGTCCGTGCCGCTCGCCTCTTCCACCACGCCGGTGTCGCGCCGGCTCTGGCTTGATCCGAGGCTGGTCGCACGTATCGAGGGGCGGCGGGTGCTGCTGGTGGACGACGTGATCTCGACCGGGCATTCGGCGCTGGCGGGGCTGGAACTGCTGGCGAAGGCGGGGGTGCGGCCCGCCGCCGCCTGCGTCGCCATGGCGCAGGGGGATCGCTGGCGGGCCGCCTGGCCCGGCGAGGTGCCGCTCGTCGCCGCCTTCGCCACGCCGCTCTACCGCCCCACCCCCGAGGGTTGGGTGCCGATGCCGGAGACGGCCCCGCGGGATGTCGCCCTGTAACGCCATGCCGAAGGACCAGCCCGCTGCCGCCTCGCTGCTGCTCGACCGCCCCGGCGTGCTCGTGCGGCGGCTGCACCAGATCCATTCGGCGATGTTCCAGGAGGAATGCGGCGCCTTCGGCGTGACGCCGGTGCAGTACAGCCTGCTGACGCTGGTCGCCGCTGCGCCAGGGATGGACCAGGGCAGCGCGGCGAGCGGGTTGCGGCTGGACCGCTTCACCACGGCGGATGTCATCAAGCGGCTGCAGGCGGCGGGGCTGCTGCAGGTCGGGCCGGGGCGGGACCGGCGAACGCGGCTGCTGACGCTCACCGAACGGGGCGGCGAGGTCTATGCGGCCATGCAGGAGAGCGCGGCGCGGGCGCATGAGCGGCTGGTAGCACCCTTGCCGCCGCGGCAAAGGGCGCTGCTGATGCGTATGCTGCGAAGGCTGGTGGACGAGACCGACCCGCTGGAGGCGCCGCCGCCGCGGGTCAGGTAGCGCGTCGCTCCGCCAGCACGCGCAGGATGGCGTGGACGATGCCGCGATAACCGGTGCAGCGGCAGAGATTCCCCGCCAGCTCCTCCCGCACCCGCGCCTCGTCGGCCTCGGGCAGGCGGAGGACGATGTCGCGCGCCGTGACCAGCATCCCCGGCGTGCAGTAGCCGCATTGCAGCGCATGCTCGGCGGAGAAGGCCTCGCGCAGCGCGGCCATCACCGGGTCGGCGTCGAAGCCCTCGATGGTGCGGATGCCGGACCCCTCGCAGGCGCCGGCATGGAGGATGCAGGACCGCGCCGGCGCGCCATCCACCTCCACCGTGCAAGCACCGCATACGCCGTGCTCGCAGCCGATATGGGTGCCGGTCAGCAGCAGCTCGCCGCGCAGCAGGTCGGCGAGATGGGTGCGCGGCTCGGCCAGCACCGTCTCGGCGCGGCCATTGACGGTCAGGGTGATCGGGCGGCGGGTCATGCGGCCCCTTCCAGGACGCGGCGGAGGGCGGTGAGGGCGAGCCGGCGCCGCCAGGGATCGGAGATGCTGGTGACCAGGGCTGCCGGGTCGAGCCCCGTCGCATCCTCGATCACCAGCGGGGCGGTATCGAGCGCGGCCAGCACCAGGCGCGGCGGTGCATCGGGCAGGGCGAGCAGGCAGGCGGTCGCCTTCGAGAACTCGCCGGGCTTGCGGCAGAATTTCCAGTGCGACCAGCGCGCGGTCTCCGGCAGCACGGGCAGCTCGATGGCCCGCAGCAGCTCGCCCGGCGCCAGCGCCGTCTCGAAGACGCCGGTGACGAAGCGGGCGAGGGGAATGCGGCGCTCGCCATACGGGCCGAGGGCCACGGCATGGCCGGGGAAGGCGGGCAGCACGGCCACCCAGTCGGCCGCCGGATCGGCATGGGCCAGGCTGCCGCCGATGGTGCCGCGGTTCCGTACCGGGCGATAGGCGATGCGCCGCGCAACGCCGGCCAGGATGGCGCCGAGCCGGCCGGGAACCGCGCCATCCTCGATCGCGGCATGGGTGGTGCCGGCGCCGATGCGGATGGCCTCCCCCTGCACCTCGACGCCGGCATAGCCCGGCAGGTGGCGGAGATCGGCGACGCGCTCCGGCTGGGCGAGGCGGAGGTTCAGCATGGGGCCGAGCGACTGGCCGCCGGCCATGGGCCGCGCGCCCCCGGCCAGCAGCGCGAGCGCGGCGGGCCAGTCGGCGGGCCTCGCATAGTCGAAGGCGGCAGGCTTCATCGCGCGGCCTCGATGGCGGCGAGCAGGCGGGCCGGTGTTGCCGGCAAGTCCGTCACCTCGGCGCCGAGCGGGGCGAGGGCATCGTTGATGGCATTGATGATTGCGGCCGGCGGGCCGATGGCGCCGCTCTCGCCGATGCCCTTCTGGCCGAAGCGGGTCCAGGGGCTCGGCGTTTCCATATGGTCGATGCGGATGGAGGGCACCTCGGTCGCGCCGGGGAGGAGGTAATCGGCGAGCGTCCCCGCAAGGGGCTGGCCCTCGGCGTCGAAGGGCATCTCCTCATACAGGGCGGTGCCGATGCCCTGCGCCGTGCCGCCGAGCACCTGGCCATCGACGATCATCGGGTTCACCAGCCTGCCGCCATCCTCGACGACGACGTAATCCTCGATGGTGACGAGGCCGGTCTCCGTCTCGATCCGGACCGTGACGGCGTGGCAGGCATAGGAGTGCGTGCCGGTATCCGGGTCCGGCCGGTAGCCCGCCGTCACCTCAAGCCCGCCCTTGTCCACGTCGCGCGGCAGGTTCTGCGGGTGGCGGAACCAGGTGCGGGCGATCTGGTCGAGGCTGATGCTGGCCTCGCCGGCCTGGACGGCGCCGTTGCGGAGCGTGGCCGTGCCCGGCTCCGCCTGCAGCAGCGCGGCGCCGATGGCGATGGCCCGCTCGCCGAGCAGGCGGCAGGCCTCGGCCACCGCGCCGCCGGCCATGACCATGGCGCGGCTGCCCCAGGTGCCGGTGGAATAGGGCGTCAGCGCGGTGTCGCCATGCACCAGGCGGACGCGGGCGGGGTCGACGCCGAGCACCTCATGCGCGACCTGCGCCAGCGTCGTCTCCAGCCCCTGGCCATGGCTGTGCACGCCGGTGCGGAGCTCCAGCACGCCATCGGGCGTGAAGCGCGCCTGGGCCTGCTCATAGCCGGGGACGAAGGGAATGCCCCAGCCATGATAGACGCTGGTGCCATGCGCGCCCTGCTCGCAGAAGACCGACAGGCCGAAGCCCACGCATTCGCCGGCCGCCTGCCGTGCCCGGATCCTGGGGACATCCACCGCTGCCACCGCGCGCCGCACGGCCTCCGGATAGTCGCCGCTGTCGAACACCTTGCCGACGAGGTTGCGGTAGGGCATCGCCTCGGGGGGGACGAGATTGGCCAGGCGTACCGCCTCCGCGCTCAGGCCGAGCTTGCGGGCCAGCGCGTCCAGCGTCGTCTCCATGGCGTAGCAGACGCCGGTGCGGGCGACGCCGCGATACGGCAGGATCGGCGGCTTGTTGGTGCAGGCCGAGACGGTGCGGTAGCGGAAGCGCGGCAGCGTATAGGGGCCTGGGAAGATCGAGCCGATCTGCGCCGCCTCGAGGCAGGCGCTGAAGGGGTAGCAGGAATAGGCGCCGGCATCGACGGTCGCATCCACCTCGGCGCCGAGCAGCCGCCCCCCGGCATCGGCCCAGGCGGTGACGATGTAGTGGTGCTCGCGGCAATTGGCATGGGCGGTGAGGCTTTCCAACCGGTCCTCCAGCCAGCGCACGGGGCGGCCGAGGCGGATGGCGAGGGCGGCGCAGACCAGCTCCTCCGGCAGCAGGATCCCCTTGTAGCCGAAGCCGCCGCCGACATCGGGGGCGATGACGCGCACCTGGCCCTCGTCGAGGCCGAGGCATTCGGCGAGTCCGGTCTTCGTCACATGGGGCATCTGGGTGGAGCTGGTGAGGATGAGCTGCTCCAGCCGCGGGTCCCATTCGGCGAGGACGCCGCGGCCTTCCAGCGGCGCCATGCTTTGCCGGGCGGTGCGCAGCCGGCGCACCACCTTGGCGGCGGCGACGGCGTCGAGATCCGACAGGTCTTCATCCCGCCGCGTCTCGAGGAAGGCGTTGTCCGGCCAATGCTCATGGATCAGCGGCGTGCCGGGGGCACGGGCGGTGAGCATGTCGGCGACGGCCGGCAGCGGCTCGTAGTCCAGCCGGCAGGCGGCGGCGAGATCCTCCGCCTCCGCCCGGCTTGCGGCAAGGCAGGCGGCGATGGGCTCGCCGACATGGCGCAGCTTGCCGGTGGCGAGCGCCGGCTGGTCCGAGGCACGGAAGCCGGGCAGGGCGCTGTTGGCACGGATCGGGCCGATCTCGGGCAGGTCGGCCGCGGCGAAGACGCGCTCCTCGGCGCCTTCGGGCTTGCCGATGCCGGTCAGTCGCGCATGCGCCACGGGGCTGCGGAGAAAGGCGACCTCCAGCAGCCCGCGCGGCGCGATATCGCCGACATAGCGGCCGCGGCCGTGGAGGAAGCGAGCGTCCTCCTTGCGGCGGAGCGAGGCGCCGACTCCCTGCTCGGTCACGCCGCTTCCGCGAGGACGGGCCGTGGCAGGATTGCCGCATCGGCCTCGAAGCGCTCGCCGGCGCGGAGGCAGAAGGCGGGGCGCAGCAGCCGTTCGGCCACTACCTGGGTGCCCTCGTTGTCCTGCAGCAGGAAGCGGCCGCGCTCGTCGCTGAGGACGGAGACATCCGCCACCATGCCCGGCCGCAGCGTGCCGATCTCCTCCTCCATCCGCAGCATGGCGGCGCAGTTGGAGGTCACCATCGGCACCACCTGCTCGAGAGGCAGGCCGAGCGCCAGCATGCTCGTCATCGCCGAGGCCAGGGAGAAATTCTGCTTGCCGGCGAAGAGGTGCATCTCCTCCGTGTCGGGATGCGTCTCGGGCGTGCCGCGCGGCTTGGGCAGCGTGGTGTTGTAGCCATGCATGTCGGCGCCGAGCGTATCCGGCACGACGCCCGCCTCCAGCACCAGCTGCGCCATCTTGAAGGAGAAGTGCGAGCCATGGCCGACATCGGTCTTGAGCCCGCGCGCCAGGGCCTCCCGCACCACCGGATGCAGCTTGCCATGCCGGTCGACGAAGCCGCCGGGATGCCGGGTGAAGGGATGCGCCAGGATATCCCCTGGCCGCATGATCTCCAGCATCTCCGGCAGGATCGCGTCCGGGTCATAAGGCTGGTTGGTCTCCGGCAGCGGCCAGAGCTGGCCGAAATGGATATAGAGCGGCCGGTCGAGGCCGCGGGCGATCTCGGCGGCGCGCTTCATCGCCTCGTCGCCCCAGCGGGTGAAGCCGCCGATCTCGGCATGCCCCTTGATGCCACGCACCAGGTCGGCATTCTCCTGGCCGCAGCGGATGGTGTCCTCGACCGCGATGCAATCGGGGCGATAGAGCTCCGGGTAGTAATGCCCTTCGAGGCCGCCGACCATATAGGCCGAGAGGAAGGCGAGCACGCGGCTCCGCGCCTGGTTCGCCACGTATTCGCGGAAGCCAGGAAAGGTGAGCACCGAGGGCCCGCCCTGATCGACCAGCGTCGTCACGCCGGAGCGGACGCCGACCATGTCGGCATCCAGCCCAAAACGTCCAGTGACGTAGCGGTAGACATGGGCGTGGGTGTCGATCATCCCGGGCAGGACGAGCTTGCCCGCAACCTCGACCACCTGCGTCGCGGGGCCGGGAATGGCGCTGCCGAGGGCGGCGATGCGGCCGTCGCGCACGGCGACATCCATCACGCCGTCAAGGCCCTGGGCCGGGTCGATCACCCGGCCGCCGCGCAGGATGGTGTCGAAGGGTCGGTTGTCCATCGGCTGGCGCCTCCTCGTCTCGCGGCTGCTGCACGCAAGCCATGTGCCAGCAGGATAGGCCGGAAATAGGTGGCTGCACGCACATTTTCTCGGCAGTCGGCCCGGGCTGCGCCCAAGCCCTGGGCGGCCGCCTGAGCGTCAGGAGGCCGTTTCGCCGCCGGTGGAACTGGCACGAGGCGTGCAAGAGCCCCCTGGAACTGCGGGGCTGCTGGCATGGCGGAGGGAAGCGGGGGTGGCGCCGGTACGCTGGCCGGCCGGGTGGCGGTGGTGACGGGCGGTGCTTCCGGCATCGGCCTCGGCCTGGCGCGGGCACTGGCGCGGCGTGGTGCCCAGGTGCTGCTGGCCGACCTGGCGGGCGCGGAGGCGGCGGCTGACATGCTCCGCGCCGAGGGGCTGGCAGCCGAAGGCATCGCGGCGGACGTCTCCTCCGAGGTGGCGACGGCAGCGATGGCGGAGGCGGCCGAGACGCGCTTCGGCGGGCTCGACATCCTTGTCAACAATGCCGGCATCTACGCGACCCTGACGCCGAAGCCCTTCGAGGAACTCGACCTCGCCGAGTGGCGCCGCGTGCTCGAGGTGAACGTGATGGGCACCTTCCTCTGCTGCCGTGCCGTGTTGCCGGCGATGCAGAGGCGGGGCGGCGGGCGCATCGTCAACATCAGCTCGGGCGTTGCCTTCAAGGGAAACCCCTACATGGCGCATTACGTGGCCAGCAAGGGCGCCGTCGTCTCGCTGACCCGCGCGCTGGCGACGGAGCTTGGCCGCCACGGCATCCTGGTCAACAGCGTCGCGCCCGGCTTCACGCTGAGCGAGGGCGTTCTGCGCAACCCGGTGCTGGTGGAGGGGGTGAAGGGTCCCTCGCTCCGTGGCCGCGTGCTGGCACGGGACATGCTGCCGGAGGATCTTACCGGCGCCGTCTGCTTCTTCGCCGGCCCCGATGCCGCCTTCATCACCGGCCAGACGCTGGTGGTCGATGGCGGCGCCTATTTCCATTGAACGACGGAGGCCGCGCATGATCCCGGTGATCGACCTCTCGCCTGCCCTGGGCGGTGACGCGGCGGCAAGGCTGCGCGTCGGGCAGGAGATCGACCGGACCTGCCGCGAGATCGGCTTCTTCACCATCACCGGCCATGGCGTGCCGCCCGCGGTGATGGATGCGCTGCGCGACACGGCGAAGGCTTTCTTCGCTCTGCCACTCGAGGAGAAGCTGCGCGCCAGGCACCCCGTGCCGGGCACGCCGCGCGGCTATATCGCGCTCGGCGTCGAGGCGCTGTCGCGCGGCAATGCCTGGGCGACGCCGCCCGACCTCAAAGAATACTACCATTACGGCCGGGAGAGCTGGCCGGATGAGCCCTATTGGACCAGCGCCGAGGGGCGCCGCTACTTCCTGCCCAATCTCTGGCCGGAGCGGCCGGCGGGCTTCGCCGCGGCGGCGGATGCCTATTACCGTGCGATGGAGCATCTGACGGTCGAGCTGATGCGCATCGCGGCGCTGGGCCTTGGCATCGACGAGCATTTCTTCGACAACAAGCTCGACCGCCATATCACCGCGATGCGGCTGAACCACTACCCGGAGCAGGCCGAGCCGCCGGCGCCTGGCCAGCTCCGCGCCGGGGCGCATACCGATTACGGGCTGCTCACCATCCTCAACGGCGAGGATGTACCGGGCGGGCTGCAGGTGCAGACCCGGGGCGGGGCGTGGCTGGATGTCGCCACCCACCCGGCGGATTTCGTCGTCAATATCGGCGACCTGCTGATGCGCTGGACCAATGACCGCTGGTTCTCCAACCTCCACCGCGTGGTCAACCCGCCGGACAGCTTGGCCGCGCGCAGCCGCCGCCTTTCCATCGCCTATTTCCAGCACCCGAATTACGACGCGCTGATCGAATGCATCGCGCCACCGGGCGAGGCGAAATACCCGCCCGTGCTCTCCGGCGCCTATCGCGACGAGAAGTACCGACAGACCCGCGTGAAGGAACCCGCCGCATGATGAACCGCCGCACGCTGCTGCTGGCCGGGCTGGCCATGCCTGCCCTGTCGCGCCATGGCTTCGCCGCCGACCCGATCAGGATCGGCATGACCCAGCCCCTGACCGGCGCCGTCGCGGCCTCGGGCAACTACGTCGCCAACGGGGCCAAGATCGCCGTCGAGGTGCTGAACGCGGCTGGCGGCGTGCTCGGCCGGCCGATCGAGCTGGTCCTCGAGGACAACAAATCCAACCCGCGCGAGGCGGTGGCGGCCGCCGAGAAGCTGGTGCTGCGCGACAAGGTGCCGGTGCTGATCGGCGCCTGGAGCTCCACCTTCACCCTCGCCATCATGCCGAAGCTGATCGAGTACAAGGTGCCGATGATCGTCGAGACCTCCTCGGCGGCGCGCATCACCACCTCCGGCAACCCCTGGGTCTTCCGTATCGCCCCGACCTCGGAGATGGAGGCCGTCGCCTTCGCCGAGCTGCTCGGCAAGTTCGACCCGCCGATCAGGAAGATCGACTTCCTCTCGGTGAACAACGACTTCGGCCGCGGCGCCGCCGAGAAGTTCTCCGCCGCCCTCGGCGCCAAGGGCATTCGCATCGGCCGGACCGAGACGATGACGCCGGAAGCGACCGACCTCGCCGCGCAGATCACCGCGCTCCGGCAGTCGGATGGCGATACCGTCTTCCTCACCACCGGCGTCGAGCAGCAGACGCTCGCCTTGCGCCAGGCGGTGGAGCAGCGGCTCGGCAAGCGGATCGTCACCACCGGCGGCTCCTTCCCCGACCAGCTCCTCGCCAACCCGCTGCCGCCCGGCAACACCAGCTACCACATCCTCTTCTACGCCCCGTGGTTCCCCGAGCGCGCGCCGCACCCGCAGATCGCCGAGCGCTACACCGCCGAGTGGAACAAGAAGGGCTGGGAATTCGCCGGCTTGACCGAAGGCTTCCGCGGCTACGACGCCGTGCTGACTGTCGCCGTGGCCATCAAGCTCGCCGGCAAGCCGGAGGCGGAGGCCATCCGCGCGGCGCTGTGGAAGGTGAAGCTCGCCGGCGTCAACGGCGATATCAGCTTCGCCAAGGAAGGCCCGGCCGGGCAGGAGAGCGGGCAGAACAAGCCGAACGTCTCGGTCGTCACCCTCAGCGAAGGCAAGACCGGCCTCCTCTGATGGACCAGGCGCTCCAGCATCTCGTCAACGGCACGGTCCTCGGCGGCACCTATGCGCTGCTGGGGATCGGCCTGACGCTCGTCTTCGGCGTCATGCGGGTGGTGAATTTCACCCATGGCGAGCTCTATGCCTTCGGCGCCTACATGACCTATGCGGGCGTATCCCTGCTGGGGCTCAATTTCTATCTCTCCCTCGCGCTGGCGACACTGCTCGGCATGGCGCTCGGCGCATCGATCGAATGGCTGCTGCTGCGGCCGATGCGGAAGGCCGATATCGATTCCGTCATGCTGGTCATGATCGGTGCCGCGCTGGTGCTGCAGAATGGCGAGATGTGGGCCTGGGGCGGCGTGGCGAAGCTCATCCCCAACCCCTTTCCGGGGACGCCGCTGGTGGTGGGCCCGGTCTCGGTGATGCCGCTCCGGCTCTTCGTCCTGGTGGTCTCCGCGGCGCTGCTGCTCGGCTTCTGGCTGCTGCTCGACCGCACGCGGATCGGCATGGCGATGCGCGCTACATTCCAGGACCCGGAGACGGCGGCGCTGATGGGCGTGCGCATCGGCTGGGTGAACACCGCGACCTTCGCCATAGGCTCCGGCCTCGCCGCGGCGGCGGGGGCCTTGCTCGGTCCGGTCTTCATGGTGTCGCCCACCATGGGCGACCTCGTCGGGCTGAAGGCCTTCGCCATCGTCATCCTGGGCGGGCTCGGCAGCCTGCCGGGGGCGACGATCGGCGGCTTCGCCCTTGGCTTCGTCGAGGAATTCGCCGGCGGCTTCGTCTCGACCGAGTACCGCGATGCCTTCGGCTTCCTGCTGATCATCCTGATCCTGGCCGTCAGGCCGCAAGGCCTGGTGCCGGCGAAGGAGCGCATCGGTTGAACGCGCTGTTCGCCTGGGGCTTCGTCGCCGCGCTCGCCGCGCTGCCGCTCGTCTTCCCCGACCCCTATCTGCTGGCGGTGCTGACCTCGGCCGGCATCTTCATCATCGGCGCCATCAGCCTCAACCTGCTGCTCGGCTATACCGGGCAGCTCAGCCTCGGCCATGTTGCCTTCTTCGGTCTCGGCGCCTATGCCAGCGCGCTGGCGACGCTCGGTTTCGACATCGGCATCGGCTTCGGCTGGCGGGTGGTGCTGGCGCCGCAGCCGGTCTGGCTCGGCTTCCTCGCCGCGATCGTGGTGGCGGGCGGCTTCGGCTGGCTGCTCGGCCGCCTCGCCTTCCGCGTGCGCGGCGCCTATTTCGTCATCATCACCATCTGCTTCGCGCAGGTGCTGCGGATGGTGGCGCTCAACTGGGTCGAGCTCACCCAGGGGCCGATGGCGCTGATCTCCATCCCGCCCTTCTCGCTCTGGTGGCCGGGGCAGGGGGTGGTGCCGCTCTACCGCAAGGACCAGAATTACTGGCTGGTGCTGGCCGTCGCTGTGCTCGCCTTCCTGCTGGTGCGGCAGGTGGTGCGCTCGCGCATCGGCCGCGCCCTGGTGGCACTGCGGGCGAACGAGCCGCTGGCCCGCTCCGTCGGCATCCGCGTCACGCATTACCTCGTCATCGCCGCCGTGCTCTCGGCCGGCATCGCCGGCGCCGCGGGCAGCCTCTTCGCCCATTACGTCCGCATCGTCGATCCGGACGTCTTCCTCTTCATCTACACCGTCACCATGGTCATCATGGTGGTGACCGGCGGCAAGGGCACGCTCTGGGGCCCTGTGGTGGGCGGCCTCGTCTTCGGCCTGATGCCCGATCTGCTGCGCGGCACCGCGCCGCCCGAGGCGCAGTGGATCATCTATGGCGCCGCGATGATCCTCTTCGTCATGTTCCTCCCGCGCGGCATCGTCCCCGCCCTCGCCCGGCGCCTGCCATGACCGACGTGCTGCTCTCCGTCGAAGGCCTCGGCGTGCAGATCGGCGGCCTCACTGCCATCGCCGATATGAGCTTCACCGTCCCGGCCGGCGAGGTCGTCAGCCTCATCGGCCCGAACGGCGCCGGCAAGACCACCGCCTTCAACGTCATCACCGGCTATATGCGCCCGACCCGCGGCCGCATCCTCTTCGAGGGCCGCCCGATCGCTGGCCTCGCGCCGGAGCGCATCGCCGCGCGCGGCCTGGTCCGCAGCTTCCAGCGCACCAGCGTCTTTGCCGGCTGCACCGTCTTCGAGAATGCGCTGATGGCCCTCCACCTCCGCGGCCGGGCCGGGCTGCTCGACGCGCTGCTGCCCTTCCTCCGCGCCCGCCGCGAGGAGGCCGCGCTGCACGCCGAGGCCGCCGACCTGCTCGACCTCACCGGCCTCGCCGACCGCGCCGGGCTGCCTGCCGAGGCGCTGGCCTATGGCGAGCAGCGCCGCCTCGGCATCGCCATGGCCGCCGCCGCCCATCCCCGCCTGCTGTTGCTCGACGAGCCCGCTGCCGGCCTCAACCCCTCGGAGACGGCGGACTGCATCGCCCTCATCCGCGGCCTCAAGGAGCGCGGCATGACCGTGCTGCTGGTGGAGCACGACATGGCGATGGTGATGCGCCTCTCCGACCGGATCGTCGTGCTGAACCAGGGCCGCATCATCGCCTCCGGCCCGCCCGCCGCGATCCGCCAGGACCCGGAAGTGATCCGCGCCTATCTCGGAGCGGCCCATGCTGCGGCTTGAGGGCGTCTCCGCCGGCTACGGCCGCATCGCCGCCCTTGCCGAAGTCTCGCTGGAGGTGCGCGAGGGCGAGCTGGTCAGCCTCATCGGCGCCAACGGCGCGGGCAAGTCCACCACGCTCCGCACCATCAGCGGATTGCTGAAGCTCACCACCGGCCGCATCACCCTCGACGGCAAGGAGATCGGCAACCTCCCGCCGCGCGAGATCCTCGCCCGCGGCATCGCCCATTGCCCCGAGGGCCGCCGCGTCTTCCCGCATCTCTCGGTGCGCGAGAACCTCGCCATGGGCGCCCTGCTGCGCCGCGACCGCGCCGGCATCGCTCAGGACCTGGAGGCGATGTACGCCCGCTTCCCCCGCCTCCGCGAGCGCAGCGCCCAGGCCGCCGGCACCCTCTCCGGCGGCGAGCAGCAGATGCTGGCCATCGCCCGGGCACTGATGTCCCGCCCGCGCCTCGTCATGTTCGACGAGCCCTCGCTCGGCCTGGCGCCGAGCCTCGTCGAGCAGGTCTTCGCCATCGTCCGGGACATCCGCGCCGCCGGCACGACGGTGCTGATGGTCGAGCAGAATGCCATGGCGGCGCTGCAGCTCTGCGACCGGGCCTATCTGCTGGAGACCGGCCATGTGGTCCGCAGCGGCACCGGTGCCGAGCTGCTGGCGAGCCCGGATGTGCGGGATGCCTATCTGGGCGGCGCGATCTAGGCCGCCTGCTCCAGTGTCGGCGCCACATCGGCGACGGTCGTGCGGTGCAGGTCGCGGACCTTGGTCGAGTCATAGCGGCGTGCACGGTGCATGGTGGCGCGGTTGTCCCACATCACGAGATCATGCGGCCGCCAGACATGGGCATGGACGAACTCGCGCTGCGTCGCATGCTCGTTGAGGTCACGCAGCAGCGCCCGCGCCTCCGGCACCGGCCAGCCCTGGATCGCCCCCGCATGGGCCGAGAGGAAGAGCGAGAGCCGCCCCGTCTTCGGGTGCCGCCGCACCAGCCGCTGCGGCACCGGCCGCCACTTCTCCAGCTCCTCCGGGGTGAAATCGGTGAAGCCGAGCACGCCGCGGGAGTAGATCTGGCTGTGCTCGCAGACCAGGTCGCGCACCATCGCCTTCGTCTCGTCGTCGAGCGCATCCCAGGCGGCGCGCATATCGGCGAATTCGGTGTTGCCGCCGCCGCCCGGGATGACGCGGGCCGAAAGCAGGGAGTACTTGGCGGGCGTCGGCTTGAAGCTGCTGTCGCTGTGCCAGAGCATGTTGCCCAGGCTGAACAGCCGCTTGCGGTCGTCCCGCGCCATCACCTTGCCGTCGCGCTCGAGGTTGGAGATGTCGTTGATCTCCATCGACAGCCGCCGCGCCTGGCCCTGGACGATGTCGCCCGTCGCCAATTCCAGCTCGCCGAAATGCCGGCTGAAGGCGATCTGCTGCTGGTCGTCGATATCCTGGTCGCGGAAGACCAGCACGGCATAGCGGTCCATGCCGGCCTCGATGGCGGCGGCTTCGGCGGCGCCGATCGGCCGGCTCAGGTCGATGCCCGACACCTCGCCGACAAAATCGGGGCGGGCGGGGTTGGCGGGCTGGATGGACAAGGTCATGGCTCGGGTTCCCTCATCGGGGCTTCGGCCCCGTTGCCCCCGAGGGTAACGCCACCCCACCTGCTTGTCAGGGGGGCGCCGGCAGGCCGGCCTCTATCGAGGAGGCTGCCCTGCTGGCCGAGAGGGGCCAGGAGCATGCCGCGCTGCTGCCCGGGACCCATGACGCGCCCCCGCTTCCGAAGGATGCGGGCGGGCTCAGCCGACCGGCAACGCGGCCCGGGCGAAACGGCCGATGGAAAGGCCGTCGAGCGGCGTCTCCGTCCGGCCATCCAGCGCCAGCTCGCAGAGGATGGCGCCGATCGCCGGGCCGAGCTGGAAGCCATGGCCGGAGAAGCCGAAGGCATGGAACAGCCCGGGCGTGGTCAGGCTCGGGCCGACCACGGGGATCTTGTCCGGCAGGATGCCGTCGATCCCACTCCAGCTGCGGATGACGGAGACGCCGGCGAGGTCCGGCACCAATGCCACGGCACGCTGCATCACCTGCAGCGTCACCTCCGGCGAGGGGCGCGACATCGGCACGCTGGGGTCGCCGGTGCCATGCCCGCCGCCGATGATGATGTTGCCACGGGGAATCTGCCGCATGTACACGCCGCCGCCCGCCACGCCGATATTCGGCCGGATGAAATAGGGCACCGGTTCCGTCACCATCATGTTGGGCGTGAGGTGGCGGATCGGCACCGGCTCGCCGAAGCTGGCGGCCAGCTGGCCGCCCCAGAAGCCGGCGGTATTCAGCAGGCGCGGCGCGGTGAACGGCCCGGCCGCGGTCTCCAGCAGGAAGCGCCCTCCGCCATGGTGGCAGGCGGTCACGGCGGTGTGTTCCAGGATGGCCGCGCCGCTCTCCCGCGCCGCCTGCGCCAGGGCCGGGGCCAGCAGCCGGGGATTGGCCGAGCCATCCCCCGGCGCGAAGGAAGCCGCGACCACGGAGGGACCCAGCCAGGGATAGCGCGCCCGCAGCATCGCCCGGCCCAGCAGCTGCAACTCCAGCGCATGGCTGCGTGCCACGTCCAGATAGGCGGCGAGCTCGGCCGCCTCGGCCTCGCTGCGGGCCAGCTTGAGGTGCCCCGTCTGGACGAATTCGCAATCCGTGCCGATCAGCTGCGGCAGGCGCTTCCACAGCTCATGCGAGCGCTTGGCCACCGGCAGCTCGGCCGGGTGACGGCCCTGCTGCCGCACGCCGCCGTAATTGCTGCCCGAGGCCTGGGAGCCGACCAGTCCACGCTCCAGCAGCACCACATGGGCACCCCGCCGGGCGAGATGCAACGCGGCGGAACAGCCGGCACCGCCGCCGCCGATCACCAGCACATCGGCCTCGCGGGGCGTGGTCATGGCGCGGCCTCCGGCTGAGGGATGGGCAGGGGCTTCACCGGTGGCTGGCCGCGCAGCCGGCCGATGGCGGCGGTGTCGCAGCCCAGGCGAGCCGCCAGCACCTCGGCCGCCGCAGCACCGCAGACCCGGCCCTGGCAGCGGCCCATCCCGATGCGGGTAAAGGCCTTGGCCCGGTTCACCTCCGGCGAGGCGCCATGCGGGCCGTCCGGCGCGGCGGCGGCGCGCAGCTCGCCGGCCGTCACGCTCTCGCAGCGGCAGAGGATGGTTTCGTCCGGCATGGCGGCGGCCAGATGCGCCGGAAAGGGGAAGGCGCGCTCAAGGGCGGTGCGGAAACGGGCCTGACGCAGCAACCGGCGCTCCAGCCGCGCCACGAGCGCCGTGTCCACGGGCAGGCCGGCATCCGCCAGCAGGGCCTGGGCGGCGCGGGCGCCAGCCAGCTCCGCCACCGCCGCGCCGCCGATGCCGGCGCCATCCCCGGCCAGGTAGATACCAGCCACGGGCGTGCGGCCGGTGAGATCCCGCTGCGGCACCCAATTGTGCTGCACCGGGTCGAACCCGATCGGCACGCCGGCGAGGTCGGCCAGTTGCAGCTCCGGCCGCACGCCCCAGCCGAGGCCGACGGCGTCGCACTCCAGGCGGTGCTCGCGCCCGGCGGCGTCGCGCCAACGCAGGGCGGCCACCACATCCGGGGCCTCGCCCTCGATGGCCAGCGGTGTGGCACCCTCGGCGACCGGGATGCCGGCGGCGCGCAGCCGCGTGACATAGAACAGGCCCTTGGCCAATGTGGCGGGGTCGTGCGGGAGGCCACGCAAGGCCTGCAGCTTGCGGCGGAAAGGTGTGGTGTCGAGCACGGCGGCCAGCCCCGCGCCGGCCCTCAGGTACTGGTAGGCGACGAGCCACAGCAGCGGCCCGCTTCCCACCAGCGCCACCCGCTGGCCGATGGCGCAGCCCTGCGCCTTCAGCGCGATCTGCGCGGCGCCCAGCGTCGTCACGCCGGGCCTCGTCCAGCCCGGCACCGGCACCACGCGGTCCATGGCGCCGGTGCAGAGGATGGCGGCATCGAAGCCCTGTTCCGTCGCCACGCCGTCGCGCATGAGGTTCAGCCGACCAGGATGGGTGGCGATGTTCCAGACCAGCGTATCCGGCCGCCAATCCGCCCGCGGCTTCAGCGCATCCAGCGCCGCGTGAAGGGCCGTGGCCTTACGCGCCTCCAGCCCGTAGAGCGCCTGCGGGCTGCGGCGGAAGCCGGGCGGCGGGCGCTGGTAGATGCGGCCGCCGCCATCCGGCGCCTCGTCGATCCAAAGCGGGTGAAGGCCGGCGCGCACCAGCTGCCCGACCGCGCGCACCCCGGCCGGGCCGGCGCCGACCACCGCGACCCTCATGCCCGCCTCACCCGCAGACCGGGCGCGCAGGGCGTGGTGCAGGCGCGGACCCGGCCCTGGCCCTCGACGAACACACGGCAATCCTGGCAGGCGCCCATCAGGCAGAAGCCCGCGCGTGGGCCATCGCCGAATTCGCTGGTGCGGAGGAAGCCGCCATCGCCGGCGAGGATGGCGGTCAGCAACGTATCCCCGGCGCGGGCCGTGACCTCCTGGCCCTCGAAAACGAAGCGGATCTCCGGCCGATCCTGGTCGGTCAGACGTACCAGTCGCACAGCACCGCCTCCTGGGCCTTGCCTGTAGCCTAAGCCCGACAGCGTAGGGTGGTGATATAAATTCCACCAGACGGAAAACTAGATATTCAATTTCCGCATTTTGGAATTGATGCGATCCCGAGGGTCGGCCTATCGTCCGCCCATGCCCCGTCCCCCCGCCAAGCCAGGGCCCGCCTCACCGGTTGCAGAATCGAGCATCCAGGTGCTCGACCGTGCCGTGGGGCTGCTGCGGCAGCTCGGCGAGGCTGGGGCAGGGGGCCAGCAACTCTCCCGCCTGGCCGATGCGCTCGGCCTCAGCGCCTCCACCACCCATCGCCTGCTGGCGGCGCTCGAGCATCATGGCTGGGTGGAACGGGTGGATGGCGGCAAGCGCCATCGCCTGGGTGCCGCGCTGGTCGCGCTGGCCGGGCAGGCGGCCGATGGCACCGGGCTGCGCCGCATCTGCCGCCCCGCTCTGGCACGCCTCTCGGGCGAGAGCGGCGAGACCACCTTCCTCATCGTCCGCAGCGGCCTCAACGCCGTGGTGGTCGACCGGCAGGAGGGGGACTATGTCATCGAGAGCCTGACCCAGGGCGTGGGCGGCCTGATGCCGCTCGGGATCGGCGCCGGCAGCGTCGCCATCCTGGCCGGCCAGCCGTTGGCCGAGATCGAGGCGGTGCTCAGCGCCAATGCCGGACGCTACGCCCAGTTCGGCAGCAGCCTGGAGCAGGTGCGGCACCGCCTCGCGCGGGTGCAGGCCGATGGGGCGCTGATGCTTGACGATTCGCTGATCGCCGGCCTGGCCGCGATCAGCCTGCCGATCCGCCCGCCGGGCCATGCCGTCACCGCGGCCATTGCCGTCAATTTCATCGCCAGCCGCCTCGATGCCGAGGCCCGGCAGGCCCTGCTGGAGCGCATGCGCCGGGAGGTCGCCGCCGTCGAGGCGAGCCTCGCCGTTCCCGCCACCCTGTCCCGTCCCCCGCGTGGCGGGGAGGGCTGAGGCGCCTCCCTCCGTCGTCCTGCACCTGGAGTTCCCATGAAAACCCTGTCCTGCGTGCTCGCCCTGGTGGCCGGCCTCGCCGCCGCCCCGGCCATCCCCTCCGCCTTGGCGCAAAGCGGGGCACCGGCCGCCGCCACCGGCAATTCCGGCTCGGCGACGCTCGATGCGGTCCGCGCGCGCGGCAGGCTGCGCTGCGGCGTCTCGGGTGAGATCGCCGGCTTCTCCCTGGCCGATGCCAAGGGCGAGATGCAGGGGATGGATGCCGCCTATTGCCGCGCCATCGCCGCGGCAACCCTCGGCCAGGCCGACCGGGTCGAGTTCGTCACCCTCTCCGCCCAGAACCGCTTCACCGCCCTGCAATCCGGCGAGGTGGATGTGCTCATCCGCAACACCGGCTGGTCGCTGACACGCGAGGCGAATCTCGGCCTGCTCTTCGCCGCGACCAATTTCTGGGACGGGCAGGGCATCATCGTCCATGCCAAGTCCGGCGTGAAATCGGCGGCCGAGCTGGATGGCGCGACACTCTGCATGCGCCCCGGCACCAGCACCGAGCTCGATGTCGGCGACTGGCTGCGCGCCCATCGCATCGCCTTCAACCCGGTGATGATCGGCGGGGTCAACGAGGTGCAGGACGCCTTCCTGTCGGGCCGCTGCGACGCCTTCGCCACCGATGCGTCCCAGCTCGCCGGCTTCCGGGCGCGGCAGGGCGCCCGCGCCCAGGAGCTGGTGATCCTGCCCGAGCGCATGACGCTGGGCCAGGCCGGCTCGATGGTGCACAAGGGCGACGACAAGTGGTTCGACATCGTCCGCTGGACGCATTTCGCCATGGTCTTCGCCGAGCGGCTGGGCGTGACCAGCGCCTCGATCGACGGCATGGCGGGCAGCACGAATCCCGATATCCGCCGCCTTCTCGGGGTGGAGCGTGGCCTCGGCAGCGGCCTAGCCCTCGACGACGCCTGGGCGGCCCGCATCGTCCGGCAGGTCGGCAACTACGGAGAGCTCTACGACCGCTACATCATCCCGCTCGGGCTGGAGCGCGGCCATAACCGGCTCTGGACCGAGGGCGGGCTGCAATTCTCTCCCTCCTTTCGGTAGGGCGGGCCGGCCAGGTAGCCAGCGCCCCGCGCCAGGCCGACTGCGCCTGGCGCTCGGCCGCTCCTCCGTCATCAAATGCCTCGAACGGATCGAGGGGCGTGGCGTGATCCGGCGGGAGGTCCATCCGGGCGACAGGCGCGCCCGGGCCCGAGCGGGACGTGCAGTCCATCGCCATGCTTCGGGGAGTCGCGGATGCCGGCAACGCGGCGAGCCGGGTGCCGCCCCGGCCGCCTCCCTGGCGCCCTTCCCGGCGCCTGGTGGTTTGGCCCGTATCCGCCGGGCAAGCGCCTCCAGGCGTCAGAGCCGCGCGGCGATCCCGTCGAAATCGTGGAACAGGGCCAATGGATGCCGGGCCTCGAGCGCTGCAGGGGTGGCGTAGCCCCAGGCGACCGCCCCGAAGGCGATGCCCGCCTCCTGCGCCGCCTCCGCATCCCGGAGCTCATCGGCGATATAGATGGCATCCCCGGCCGGCACGCCAGCCCGCCGCAAGATCGCCAGGAGCTTGCGGCGCTTCCCGAACAACGCCGCGCTGCATTCGAAATACGAGATGAGGGCGGCGTCCGGGCCGAGTGTCACGCGGATGGACGCCTCGGAGTCCGAGCTGACGATGGCCAGCGTGATGCCGCGTCGCGCGAGCTGCCGCAGCAGCTCGGACGCGCCCTCGAACAGCGGCACCCGATGGGCAGTCAGGGCCTTCTGCCGGCGCATGTGCCGGGCGATGAGAGGCAGCTTCCAGGGCGGCACGCCCAGCCGGCGGATGATCTCCCGTGCCCCCAGCGCGCGGAGCGCCTCGCGTTCCGCCGCGTCGGTCCGGCGGAAGCCGAACCGGTCGGCGGTGTCGTTCAGCACCTCGGCGAACCATGGGAGGGAGTTGGCGAGGGTACCGTCGACATCGAAGATCGCCAGCTTGTACCCAATGCCCTGTCGCCGCTCCATGCGCCTATCCGGCCGGCATCCGGAGCCCGGTGTCGAGGAAGCGGTTGGTGAAGGCGCTGTCCGGCTGCATCACCGGCACATTCTCGAAATAGGTCCGCAGCAGGTCGTAGTCGGCGGCGACGCGACCGGCATCGAAGGCGCCGAGGGCGACGCCCTCCGTCGTCGGGTCGCGCATCAGCTCGAGGATGCGGCGCCACTGGTCGCGCTGGTTCGCCTCCTCGAGGCCCGAGACCGAGGCGAGCAGCGCCTTGAGCGCCGGGCCGACATCCTGCACCGCGGCGGCGAAGGCGCGCTGCGAGACGCGGACGAAATCCGCGACCAGCTTCGGCTTGGCGGCCAGCACATCCTCATTGGCGATGATTGAGTTGCCGTAGGGGTTCAGCCCGATCTCGCGCCAGGCCAGGAAGCCGAGATCGTCGCCGAACTGGCGCAGCTTGAGGTCATGCTCGTTGTAGAAGTCGCTGGTGATGTCGATGGTCCGGCCGCGCAGGGCCTGCAGCTTCGCCTGCGGGCTGACATTGACGAAGCGGACGCTGGCCGGGTCGATGCCGACCTTCCTGGCGAAGGCGGGCCACATGACGCGCGACGCATCGCCTGGCGGGTTGCCGATGGAGCGACCGGAGAAGTCCTTCGGCCCGGCGATGCCGTTGCTCTTCAGCCAATAGAAGCCCTGCGGCGAATTGGCATAGACGACCATGACGGCGACGAGCTTCGAGCCGCGGCTGCGCGCCAGCATCGCCGTCGCCATGTCGGCAATGCCGAGCTGCGCACCGCCGGCCGCGACGCGCTGGGCAGCGGTGCCCGAGCCGCGCCCGGTTTCGATGGTGAGGTCGATGCCGGCCTGCTCGTACCAGCCCTGGGCCTTGGCATGGTAGTAGGGCGCGTGATCGGCCGTCGGGGTCCAGTTGAGCACCAGGTTGAGCGGCTCGCCCGCCCGGGCGCGTCCCGGGCCGAGGATCGCGGCGGCCGCGAGGCCACCCAGCACCGTGCGGCGGCCTGCCGCGGCTTCGGCCTTCGCCATCTCCAGTCCCCTCCTGCGCAACAGCTGGGCGGAATGCTATCCAACCATTTGGTTGGTTGATAGGGTGAATCATGCCCCGTCCCAGCCTGCCCGATGCCCCCGAACGTGCCCGCGGCCAACGCGACCCGGAAGCGACGCAGCGTGCGCTGCTTGCCGCCGCCACCGCGGAATTCGCCGAGAAGGGGCTGGCCGGCGCGCGGGTGGACGAGATCGCCCGCCGCGCCGGCGTGAACAAGCAGCTCGTCTACCATCATTTCGGCAACAAGGAGGCGCTGTACCGGGCCGCGCTGGATCAGGTCTATGCCGGCATCCGCGTCCAGGAGCGCGCGCTCCACCTGGCCGACCTGCCGCCCGAGGCGGCGATGGAGCGGCTGGTCGGTTTCTCCTTCGACTACCTGCTGGAACACCCGGAATTCGTCGCCCTGCTGAATGACGAGAACCGCCAGGAAGCGAAGCACCTGCGGGATTCGCCCGGCCTGCAGGCCATGCATTCGCCGCTGGTCGAGCTGCTGCAGGAGACGCTGCGGCGGGGCGGGGAGGCTGGCGTCTTCCGCACCGATATGGATCCGGTGAATGTTTATATCTCGATCGCCGGGCTTTCCTATTTCTACTTCTCCAACAACCGCACCCTCTCGGCGATCTTCGGGCGGGAGCTGGACGGGGCGCGGGCGGTGGCGGCGCGGCGGCGGCATGTCATCGACTTCACGCTGCGGGCCCTGCGGCCCTGAGTTGTTTCAGTCAACCGGTTGGTTGACAGAGCAGGCCCGGCCTCGCTAGCCTCCCCCGGTCGCGGAACGAGGTGCAGGCATGGAGGCCGTCGCGCAGCAGAGCGCCCCTGTGGTGGAGGAGTCTGCGGCCCCGCGCCCGCTGATTCCCCGCGCCGCCCTGCTGCACTGGCTGGCCGTCATCGCCATCCATGTCGCGCTGGTGCTGGCCTGGCAATTCGGCGTCCGCGCGGCCGGGCTGCCGCCCATGCTGTTGCCGGCGCCGACCGACATCCTCGCCACGCTGGGCGGCGCGCATTACGCCTGGGCAGCCAATGCCTGGGTCACCGGCCTCGAGATCCTGGGCGGCTATGTGCTGTCCGTCCTTGCCGGTGTCGCCCTCGCCCTGGTCTTCTCCTGGTCGCGCTGGCTGACACTTGCTGTCTTCCCGCTGCTGGTCACGCTGAACATGATCCCGAAGGTGGCGCTTGGGCCCCTTGTCATCGTCTGGTTCAGCTACGGCATCGGCACCAACATGCTGATCGTGTTCAGCCTCTGCTTCTTCCCGGTGCTGCTGACCACCTTGCGCGGGCTGCGGGAGGTGGAACCGGATCTGCTCGACCTCGTCCGCTCGCTGAGGGGCTCGCGCTGGGCGATGTTCCGCACCATCCAGCTGCCGGGCTCGCTGCCCTACATCTTCTCCGGCATGAAGGTCGCCGCCATCCTCGCCGTCGCCGGCGCGGTGGTGGGCGAGTTCATCGCCTCCGACCGGGGCCTCGCCTACCTCATGATCCAGGTGCAGGCCTCGCTCGATACCCCGGCCATGTTCATGGCCGTGCTGCTGCTCACCCTGCTCGGCATCCTGCTCTATGGCGCAGTGCTGTTGCTGGAGCGGATCTTCGTTCCCCGTGATGCAAGGACCTAGAGGATGACCGACTGGCTGGACGCCGCTGCGCTGCCCGCCGGCTTCGCCGATGCCGGGGCGCTGGACGACTTCCTCGCCCGGCCGAGCCGGGCGCTTGCCGAGGACCTCGCCGCGCTCGATGGCGACATCATGGTGCTCGGCGTTGGCGGCAAGATGGGGCCGAGCCTGGCGCGGCTGGCGCGCAACGCGGCGCCGGCCAAGCGCGTCATCGGCGTCGCCCGGTTCAGCGAGCCGGGGCTGCGGGAGGGCCTGGAGCGACATGGCGTCGAGACCATCGCCTGCGACCTGATGGACCGCGAGGCGGTCGGCCGGCTGCCGCGCGTGGCCAACATCATCTTCATGGCCGGGCGGAAATTCGGCGCGCAGGGCGACCAGGCGCTGACCTGGGCGATGAATGTCCATGCGCCGAGCCTCGTCGCCGAGACTTTCCAGTCCTCGCGCATCGTCACCTTCTCGACCGGCTGCGTCTATCCCTTCGTGCCCATTGCCAGCGGGGGCTCGACCGAGGACAGCCCGCTGACACCGCCCGGCGAATACCCCAATTCCTGCATTGGGCGGGAACGGCTCGTCAGCTACTTCTCGGCCCGCCACGGCACGCCCGGGCGGCTGTTCCGGCTGAACTACGCCATCGACCTGCGCTACGGCGTGCTCTTCGACATCGCCCGCGCGGTGCGGGATGGCGCGCCGGTCGATGTCACCATGGGGCATGTCAACGTCATCTGGCAGGGCGATGCGAACAGCCAGGCGCTGCGCTGCCTCCGCCATGCGACGGTACCGGCCTCGCCGCTCAACGTCACCGGGCCGGAGACCATCTCGGTGCGCTGGCTGGCCGGGGCCTTCGGCCAGCGCCTCGGCCGCGCGCCGGTGCTGCAGGGCGAGGAGGCACCGACCGCCTGGCTCAACAACGCCGGCGAGGCCGCGCGTCTCCTCGGCTATCCGGTGGTGCCGCTGGGGAAGATGATCGACTGGGTGGCGGATTGGGTGGCGCGGGACCAGCCAAGCTTCGGCAAGCCCACCCATTTCGAGGTGCGGGATGGCGCCTACTAGCCCCGGGCTGCATCGGCTGGACGAGACGGCCCTGCCGGGGGCGCTCGCCCTCTCGGCCGAGGCGGGCTGGAACCAGCTGGCCGAGGACTGGCGCATCTTCCTGGCGCATGGCGTGGTTCATGGCCTGCGCGGGCCGGATGGCGGGCTGCAGGCGACCGGGGCGGTACTGCCCTACGGCCCCTTCGGCTGGATCAGCATGGTGCTGGTGACGGCGGCCGCACGGGGCCAGGGCCTCGGCACCGCGGTGCTGCGGCAGGCGATGGCGGCACTGGCAGAGGCGGGGCAGGTGGCCTTCCTTGATGCGACGCCGGCCGGCCAGCGCATCTACCGCCCGCTCGGCTTCCGCCCGGTCTTTCGGCTGATGCGCTGGCGCGGCGAGGGGAGGGGCCCTTCTCCTCTGCCGGAGGGCGTAAGGCCCGCAATGGCAGCCGACCTGCCAGCCATCGCGGCGGCGGATGGGGCGGCGTTCGGAGCAGCCCGGCCGGGCATCCTGGAGGGGCTGTGGCGGCGGGCGCCGGACCAGGCGCTGGTGCTGGAGGGTGGCGCGGGCTTCGTGCTGGCGCGGCCCGGGCGGCAGGCCTTGCAGATCGGTCCGCTCGTGGCGCCCGACGAGACAGCGGCCGGCCTGCTGCTGCGGGCGGCGCTCGGCCGGACCATGGGGCCGGTGCTGCTCGACCTGCCGGAGCGCTGGGCCGGGCTCCGTGCCGACCTGCATGAAGCCGGTTTCGGCGAGGAGCGGCCCTTCCTCCGCATGGCCTTGGGCCGCGACACGGGCTTCGGCGACCCGGCGCGGCTCTTCCTCATCGCCGGGCCGGAACTGGGATAGGGCATGATCGCCGCAGGCTGGAACGGCCGGAGGCGTGAATCATGCGACACAACAAGCTGGGGCGTGATCCGCAATCCGGTGATCGCGGATCACGCTCTGGCCGAGGGGAGTTGGGCTCGATGGGACTGCACCGTTCCGCCATTCCGGAGGCCGTGCGCAGGCTGCTGGCCGAGGGAACCGTCATCCCCGCCCATCCGCTGGCGCTGGGTGCGGACCGCCGGCTGGACCACCGCCGCCAGCGGGCGCTGACCCGCTACTACATCGATGCCGGGGCAGGCGGCCTCGCCGTCGGTGTGCATACGACGCAGTTCGAGATCCGCGATGTCGGCCTCTACGAGCCGGTGCTGGCCGGCGCCATGGAGGATGCGCGGGCCTGGACCGACCGGCCGCTGGTGATGATCGCCGGGGTCTGCGGCGGCACGGAACAGGCCGTGCGGGAGGCGCGGCTGGCCGTCTCGCTCGGCTACCAGGCGGGGCTGCTGAGCCTCGCCGCGCTGCGCGGCGCGACGCCGGAGGCGGTCATCGCCCATTGCCAGCGGGTGGCGGAGGAGATTCCGCTGGTCGGCTTCTACCTCCAGCCCGCGGTCGGGGGCCTGCCGCTGGATGCCGGGTTCTGGGCGCGGTTTTGCGCCATCGACAATGTCGTCGCCATCAAGGCCGCGCCGTTCAACCGCTACCGCACGCTGGATGTGGTGCGCGGCCTGGTCGCCGCCGGGGCCGAGGAGCGGATCACCCTCTACACCGGCAACGACGACCATATCGTGCTCGACCTGCTGACACCCTTCGTGGCGATGCGGGAGGGGGTGCCGGTGACGGTGCGCTTCCGCGGCGGGCTGCTGGGCCACTGGTCGGTCTGGACGCGGCAGGCGGTGCAGCTGCTGGCCCGGCTGCAGGCCGCGGCGCGGGGCAGCGCCGTGCCGGCGGAGCTGCTGGCGCTCGATGCCCGCGTGACCGACTGCAACGCCGCCTTCTTCGATGTCGCCCATGATTTCCACGGCTGCATCGCCGGCTGCCACGAGGTGCTGCGGCGCCAGGGCCTGCTGGAAGGCATCTGGTGCCTCAACCCCGAGGAGGGGCTGAGCCCGGGCCAGGCGGCCCTCATCGACCGCGTCTGCCGCGAGCATGCCGACCTTTCGGACGATGCCTTCGTGGCCGAGAACCGGGAGCGCTGGCTCTCATGAATGCCGAGCCGCTGATCCGGCTGCGTGACGTCAGCAAGACCTATCGCCGCGATGGCCGGGCCTTCACCGCCGTCTCCAACGTCACCATGGAGGTGGCTGAGGGGGATATGGTGGCGCTGGTCGGTCCCTCCGGCTGCGGCAAGACCACCGTGCTGAAGATCCTGGCCGGGCTGCATGGGGCGGATGGCGGCGAGGTGCGGATCGGCAGCGCCGCCAGCGCCTTCACCCCGGGGCGGGATGTCGGCATGGTCTTCCAGCAGGCACTGCTGCTGAAATGGTGCACCATCCTCCGCAACGTGATGCTGCCGGCCGAAATCCTCGGCCTGCCGCGCCGGGCCGCCGAAGCGCGGGCGCGGGACCTGCTCGCCCTTGTCGGGCTGAAAGGGTTCGAGGACCGATACCCCTATGAGCTATCGGGCGGGATGCAGCAGCGGGCGGCCATCGCGCGGGCCCTGGTGCATGACCCGAAGCTGATCCTGATGGACGAGCCTTTCGGCGCCCTCGATGCGCTGACGCGGGAGCGGATGAATCTCGAGATGCGGAGGATCTGGCGGGAGAGTGGCAAGACCATTCTCTTCGTCACCCATTCCATTCAGGAGGCGGTTTTTCTTGGTGAGCGCTGCGCCGTACTGACCGCGGGGCCAGCACGCATGGCCGAGTTCTTCCCAATCGAGTTGCCGGCCGATCGTGGACTGGACATCAAGACCGGGGAGGCTTTCGGCCACTATGTCCGGCGCATCTATGGGTTGCTCGGTCTGGGCTGAATGCGGTGCCCAACCGGCGCCCCGGCAAGGATTAGGCAACCTCGCCATGCAACGAAGGAGCATGATCGAAGCTCTTCCGCCGCTGCTCGGCGATCACCTGTATATGCTCGCCAGCCTCGTGGGCGGCATCGCCATGGGCTTTTGGTTCGACCTCATCCTGGCCGAGCGCGGCGCAGGAGCCTTTCTCCTCGGCATCGCGGCATTGGGCCTTGGCGCCCTTTTCGGTCAGCAATGGGCGGGCGTGGCGCTTGGCTGCTGCCTGGCCGCCAGAACGATGGGCGGGCGCGAGGCCAAGGGCTGATCCTCGGGCCAGGAGGGGAGCCGATGCCTGCCCTGCGTCAGGCGACTAGCTGGAAGTTTCAAGGGGCTTGAATCATCCGAAGTACGGGGCTAGATAACGCCTCCCGTCGTGATGACGGGGCAGCCCCATATCGGTTTCCTCATCTGCGCAGGCTACTGCTTGTGGCGAGGATGGCGTGCCTGGGGTAGCTTTTTTTGGGTGGGCCTGACGGTTTGCCCTTGCGGATTTCGGATGGGGCGTTATTTGCACGCTCCTCCTTTGGCTGGATGAGGTTGGCCTGAGTAACCGAGAGTGTGGCCAGCAGTCTTGATCGCTGGTTGCCAGTAATCGGCAAGGTTCAGATCGACTTAAAAAGGCCAAAAAAGTCTCTTGCATGTAGTGTTGGTTGACGCTACATGGTGGTTTACCGGACGGGGTTGTGGGGCTGAGTGATTGGCTCTTTTCCTGGTTTGGTTTGTTCTTTGACAGTTGCATCGGTTTTTTGGAAGACGATGGATCGTTGCCTGGCTTTGGCTGGGTGATGGATTGCATCGGGAGTGGTGAGCGGAGCCTGATCGAAAGGCGTCTGCGTGGCCTGGCTTTGGCTGGGCTGCGGGGATGAACCTGAGAGTTTGATCCTGGCTCAGAGCGAACGCTGGCGGAATGCTTAACACATGCAAGTCGCACGGGGGCTTCGGCTCTAGTGGCGGACGGGTGAGTAACGCGTAGGAACGTGTCCT
>NZ_FMZX01000061.1 GCF_900101615.1 Belnapia rosea
CAGCATTCCGACCTGCGCTATGCGACAGCGCTGGCCTCGGGCATCCCAGCCTGCGACGTGGCGCTTGATCGCGGTTATATCTCAGCGCCGCTCCGCGCGGCCTTCGCCGCCGAGGGTTGCACCGTCCATACCCCACCCAAGCGGGGCATGGTTGATCCGCCCGCATGGGATCCCGTACTGTACGCCCGGCGCCACCGCGTCGAAAACCTGTTTTCCCGGCTCAAGGACTTTGCTCGCATCACCCTGCGACGCGACAAGACACGCCGCAGTTGGATGGGCTTCGCCCATCTTGCTGCCACCATGATCAACTTGCGCACCACTGAGTTCGGTCACAGACCCTAGGGCACCGTCCCCATGCCGCTTCGCTCGAAGCTTGGGCGCAGCACCTGCTGTCCACCCGGCCCGGTGACGACGGCCTCGCCCGGTCGGATTGCCTGCACCATATGGGCGCCGATCGTGTCGCCTTCGCGTAGGACCTGGGGCTTGTTCCGAACCGGGTCCAGGAAGAACGCCAGGCGCTCGCCTGGTCCAATCAATACCCCGGTCAATCGGGGCAATCCAGCGGCGACCGGCTGACTGTCGCTGGCCGTGGGCCTGCGGCGCGGGTCGAAAACCGGGCGTGCCAATGTGACGCTGGCCCAGCTCTCGGCGGTCGCCGAGCCGGTGTCGCGCCCGCTAGACGCCAGAACGACAGGGGTCTCGGCCGCAGACCCCGTGTCAGGCGCCCCTGGCTCTGCTTCGGCGTAACCATGCCACACGACGCCGGACAGGGCCGCGTTCAGCACCATCAGCGCCAGAGCAGCGCGCAACGTCATGGACGGGCCGCTCATGGCGCTACGCGCCCCTCGGCTGCGCCACGGAAGGCATACACGGTGAAGCTTGCGGTCATCAGCTGCTGGTCCCCACCAATCACCATCTGCGACGTCTGCAATTCCAGATCGTCGATGATGATCCGCGGCCGGGCCTGCGCCATCGCCTGCAGCAGTGGGATCAACACCGGCCAGGACACGTTGAGCGACAGTCTCAGCCCGATGCGCCGATACAGGCCCACCGCACTCGCCGGCAGCGTCTCGACGCTCGTCAGCGTGGCACCGGCTTGCAGCGCCATTTCCTGAACCAGCCCCTGCAGCGCGGCACCGGCGATGGCATCGGTCGCCCCTGCCAGCAAAGAGGAGGCGTTGCCGTTCACGTCGGTGGCCTGCACCGAAAGCCGTAACGCGGGCAGGGTGGCAGCCATCCGCTCGAGGCGTTGCGCCACCACGGTGCGATCCGCTACGGCGGTGGCCCGTTCCCCATGCCACGCCAATAGCGGCGAGGCCAGCGTCAGCCAGCCGACCAGCGCGACGCCGCCCAGCAGCATGAGCGCGAGCCATGGCCCGGCGCGTCCCGTGCTGTGCACGACCAGGCGTTTCCGCTCGCTCATCCTAACGCCCCAGCGTGGCCGCGATGGTGAACTGGTCCTGCCCGTCGCCAGCGGCGCGGGTCACCGGCGCCGCAAAGGAGGGGCTGCGGATGGTCTCGGACGCCGCGAGGAGCGCAATCAGCCTGGCGGCATTGCCGGATTGCCCGCGCAGCACCAGCTGACGCTGCTTCAGCGTCAGACCGAGCAGAAAGGTGTCGTCCGGCAGCGCATCGGTCACCGCGGCGAGGAGGCTGAGCGCATTGCCAAACTCGAGCTGGGTCGCGGTGATGATGTCGCCGCTCGCCGTTTCCTCCGTTAGCTGGCGCCGGAGGTCGCTGGCCTCGCGCGCCAGCGGCTGGGATGCCGCGATCCTGGCATCGAGCGCCGTCAGCAACGCCGCCTGCCGCAGGAACGGTGCCCCTACCGATGCCAGAGCGAGACCCACGCAGGCAAGAGCCGCGCCGCGCAACAGGGCGCGGTGCCAGGGCGGACAGCTGCGGGACTCCAGCGCGATCCGCCGGACCGTCCCGTCGGCGCCCGGCCCCTGCAGGGCGCTCACCGCAATGCCGGCCGCGGCGGTCATGGCCAGCACCTCCTCCACCGCCGCCCGCGGGATCAGCAGCAGTCGGAGATGCAGCAGCCCACGTCGGTGGTCGCGGCCGACCGCCTCGGACGACCAGATGAGATCCGCGGCGCGGAACGGGGTCAGCCGGTCCAGGTCGTATCGCAGCGCGGCCTCCGCATCGTGCTCCGCGGCCAGGGGCAATACGGTCTCCCTCTCCAGCAGCGTCCCTGGCGGCAGGCGGAGGATGACGGGTGCGTGGCCTGCGGCGCGCACGGCCTGTCGCAGCGCTTGGCGGCCCGCCGCATCCGGCAAGAACGGCCCGACCTGCCGGTCTGTGCGGCGATGCTGCCAGCTCACGGTCACAGCCGGTTCCGGCCGGTCGGCCGAATCAAGCCAGAGCACACGCTGTGGCCCCGCTTGGGCCGCGCCGTGCCATGGCCAGAGCTGAACCAGCTGCGATCCCCACCAGCGAAGCAGGTGCCTTAGCATTCGCCTCCTCCGGCTTCCGTTGCGATATCATAGCAATGCATTAAATAGCCGGCCCCGCCTCAGACATCAGCGTGATTCCCAAAAATTCGATCCCCGCTGCTGACTGGACCGCAGCCCCGACGGCGACCGGTGACGCCCCATCGCGTCATTGGTGCAGCGCATCCGGCCGGCCATTGGCCGCCAACCCGTATCACCCCGGCTTCTGTAGCATTTCGACATAGTTTCGAGTTTCAACCGAAAGTGAGGTGTTAGTTGCCGGAGAAGATTGCAGCATTGGCGCAACGACAATCTGGTTGGGACCGCCACCCTGTGGAGGCGGCTCAAAAATCACTCTGCCGTCGCCCCGTGGGACACGGATCCTCCCGGGGCGGCGGCCAGGCAGCACCGCGATCACGGCACACCCAATGGCTGCCGTATATTACATAGACGTTATGTTTCCCCGGCAACCCTCATGGACGCATAGGGCGCAGAACATGCCTGATTGGAAAGACAAGCTAGCCCTGGTCGCCCAACGCAATCGCCAGGAAATCGTCAACGCCAAGCTGAGCCGGCGCGAGATGATGCGGCTTGGCCTGCTGACCTCGACCGGGGCGCTGGTGGCGAAGAGCGGCCTCAGCTCGCGGGCCTTTGCGCAGGTGCCCCTGACGCCGCCGAGCCCGATCTCCACCCCCTGGATGCAGCCGATGCCGGTGCTTCCGATCAAGGCGCCGCTGAGCCCCAGCGCGCTCACGCACGGACACCCCGACGGTACCACCCTGATCGATGGCGCCGGACGGCGCATCAATCACCAGCTCTGCGCTTATGACAGCACGGGGACCTATAGCGGCAAATTCCCGCCCAAGAAGTTCTACGAGACATTCGTGCGTGAGGCGGATTGGAAATTCCATCCCTCCTGGGGCCCGAGCAAGATCTGGGGCTTCGACGGCATGTATCCCGGGCCGCGCTACAATGCCTACTACGGCGAGCCGATCATGGTCCGCTTTCACAACCGCCTGCCGTCGCGCGCGAAGCATGTCGGCTTCGGCCTTCCCGAGTTCAGCGTCCATCTGCACAACGCCCACACGCCATCGGAGAGCGACGGTAATCCCGTCGACTTCATCAACTCGGTCAATGATCCCAACGAGGTCAATCCGCTGGGCTTTAAGGACCAGCACTACCCCAATGTGTATGCCGGCTACACCAAGTTGAACGACCTGCGCGGCGATCCGAGCGAGGCGCTCAGCTCGCTATGGTATCACGACCACACCATCGATTTCACCGCGCAGAATGTCTACAAGGGCATGGTCGGCGTCTATACGCTGTTCGACGATAAGGACACCGGGGACGAGACCACGGGCTATCGCTTGCCCAGCGGCGAGTTTGATGTGCCGATCATGTTCGGCGACTTCGTCTTCGACCGAAACTACCAACCGGTCTTCGACCTGTTTAACTCGGACGGCATTCTCGGCGACAAATTCTGTGCCAACGGTGCCATCCAGCCCTATTTCAACGTCAAGCCGCGGCGCTACCGGTTCCGCCTGTACAACCACGGCCCGGCACGCTGGTATGACTTCGCACTGTACGATGGACAGAAATTCCTGCCATTTTGGCAGATCTCCAGCGACGGCAACCTGCTGCCCCAGGCCTTGATGAAGTCCAAGGTGGACGTCGCGGTCGCCGAGCGCGTCGACATCATCGTCGATTTCGGCAAGATCCAAAGTTCCCGGGTTTACTTGGTGAACCGCCTGGAGCAGCTCGACGGGCGCGGCCCGCGCGGCAACATCCTGACGCCGGGAACTCCGATCATCCAGTTCAACAAGGTTGGCCCGCCGGTGCGCGACAACAGCATCGATCCGATGGTGACGCCGTTGCGGATGCGTACGCTGCCGGATCCGGATTTCGCGGCGCTGCTCGCCCGGGCGGAACGGGCCAAGAAGCGCACCTTCCGCTTTGATCGGACCAACGGGGCCTGGGCCGTCAACGGTAAGCTATTCGACCCGAAGGAGGCCATCGCCCGGATCGACCAGGAAGCCGAGGAGGTCTGGACCATCGAGAATCAGGACGATGGTTGGAGCCACCCGGTGCACATGCATTTCGAGGAGCACCGCATCCTGTCGCGCAATGGCAAGCGAACCTCGGTCACCTCATCCGACTATGGCCGCAAGGACACCATCCCGCTCTACCGGCGAGAGGCGGTGGAGGTCTTCATGCGCTTCCGCGACATGAAGGGCCGCTACGTCATGCACTGCCACAACGTGATCCATGAGGATTCCGGCATGATGGTGCGCTGGGACATTGTCTGAGGACAGTGCGGGCCGCCGGGTGCGGCGGCTCGTCGAACCAATCGGAGAGCGGTGATGAACCGGAGAGCTTTCGTCAAGGCCGGCTTGGCCGCCGCGGCGGCGCCCCTCGCGCTGCCACTGACCGCCCAGACCGCGACTTTCACCAGCCGTGGTGCCAACTACTTTACGGATGCGGTCGTCACGACCCATGAGGGGCGCCAGGCGCGCTTTTATACCGATCTGCTGAAGAACCGGCGCGTCATCATCAACTTCGTCTTCGTTGGGTGCACCGATATCTGCGACTCGGTAACCCAGAATCTGGTCGCGGTGCAGGAGCTGCTGGGCGACCGGGTCGGCCGCGACATTTTCATGTACTCCATCTCCCTGCTGCCGGATTTCGACACGCCGGAGGTGCTCAAGGATTATGCCGAGCGCTTCGCGGTCAAGCCGGGCTGGTCCTTTCTCACCGGTCAGCCGGCCGAGATCGACCTCCTGCGCTGGCGCCTCGGCTTCGCTGACATCGACCCGGAGCGGGACGCCAATATCTTCGAGCACGCGGCCATGTTGCGGATTGGTGAGGAGCGGCTGGACCGTTGGGCCATGGCTGCGGCATTGCTGGCACCGGAAAGCCTGGTGGGCACCATCAACCGGGTCTTGCCGCCCCCCCGCGCCCTGTAAGCTCGAGGGGGACCGTTCTTGCGGTGGAACAGCGCGGGGGCGAGGCGTTGCGACGAGGCGTTGCGGTGAGCGGGGCGGAGTTCTGGTGGCGTGCCTGCGTGCTGGGCGGCGAGGCAACCCTGCTTGCGCCAGACCTGCCGGCGGAGCGCGACGAGGGTATCGGCGACGCTTGTTCGCTGAGGTGTGCCAAGCCGCCGCCGCGACGTGCAAGCTGGCCTGCCGGTACGGCGCGGGGCAAGCAGCGGCAGGACGGAGACCAGGCCGAGCAGGCAGGGTGTGGTTCGCCCGGCGAGACCAGACCGGCAAGGATCTCGAGAGCAGCGCCACGGCTATCGGCGACGAGCATGAGGGCTCGCCCCGGCTGTCAGCGGCGTGCCGGCAACACCAGCTGGCTCCCCGTCCGCATCTGGTGCCGCCGGCCAGGCGCGCGGCCGTCGCGCTCCGAGGCGGCGAGTGCGGTCAGGAAGCGGTGCCCAGACCCGACCAGCCCGGGAGATCGCGACCAGCACCCTCCGGCCGAGCCCAGCTATTGCAGTGACTCATTCGGAAGGTTCAGGCATCCGGGCGAGTTTGGCGAGGATGCGGTTGGCGGGCTTGGTCCAGACGAAGGGGCTCGAAGTGGCATTGTGCTCGCGGATGTAGCGGGCGATGGCCTGCTCGAGATCGGCGACGGATTGGAACACCCCTCGTCGCAGGCGTCTTCGGCTCAGCGCGGAAAAGAAGCCCTCGACGGCGTTGATCCAGGAGGCCGAGGTTGGCGTGAAGTGGAACACCCACCGAGGGTGCCGCTCCAGCCAGGCACGCACCCTGGGATGCTTGTGGGTGGCATAGTTGTCGGCGATGGCGTGGATCAGCTTGCCCGCGGGTACGGCGCGCTCGACCGCGTTGAGGAAGCGGACGAACTCCTGATGCCGGTGTTGGGACATGCAGCGACCCAGCACGGTGCCGTCCTGGACATTGAGCGCGGCGAATAGAGTCGTGACGCCGTTGCGCTTGTAGTCATGGGTCATGGTGCCGCATTTACCGGGCTTGAGCGGCAGGCCAGGCTGGGTGCGGTCGAGCGCCTGGATCTGCGACTTCTCGTCAATGGACAGCACCACGGTGTGCATCGGCGGGTCCATGTAGAGGCCGACAATGTCCTCGACCTTCTCAGCAAAGGCCGGATCATTGGAGCGCTTGAAGGTGCGCAGCCGGTGCGGCTGCAGCCGATGGGCATCCCAGATGCGCTGCACTGAGCGCAGGCTGATGCCACTGGCCTGCGCCATCGCCCGGCCAGTCCAATGGGTGGCCTGGCCCCGCGGCTCAGAGCAGGTGAGCGCCAGCACCTTCGCCACGGTCGCGGTCGGCACCGGCGCTCTGCCAGGTGGACGGGTCTTGTCGTGCAGCAGGCCATCCACACCGGCCAACGCGTAGCGTGCCTGCCAGCGCCACACCGCCGGTCGGCTTGCCACGGCCTAACGGGCTACCTCGGCAACCGGCAGCCGGTCGGCAGACAGCAAGATGATCCGGGCGCGCTGGACGTGCTTTTGCGGACGGTTCCGGTCAGCGGTAATCGCCACCAGCCGGGCACGATCACCAGCATCAACGATGACGCATACTTCCTGGGCCATTCGCCCAGCGTGGCACGCCTCAACAGGAGTGTGAATCGTCCGCCTGCGTCAGAACACTAGGGTCTGTGACCGGACTGTCTGACTAACCGATCTGGCTCCGATCTGGTCTCTGGCCGCGCCACCTTGGAAGGTCTTGAGGCTTTCAAGGAACGCGGCCATGACCAGGACAAGCCTGGACGACGCCCAATGGGTGTCGCTGATGCTGGTGATGCAGCAAATCCCCCTTGTCTGGAAGCGTGATGACGTGGCACTGCGCCGCTTCGTTGAGGCGGCGCTCTGGATTTGCCGAACCGGCGCGCCGTGGCGCGACCTGCCAGACGGGTTGGGTCTCTGGTCGAGCGTCTATCACCGCTGGCGGCGTTGGTGTCTGCGC
>NZ_FMZX01000052.1 GCF_900101615.1 Belnapia rosea
AGGAGGACGTATTGGCCTTTATGGACTTCCCCCGCGAGCACAGGGCCAAGCTCCACTCGACCAACCCCATCGAGCGCCTCAACGGTGAGATCAAGCGCCGCACCGACGTGGTCGGCATCTTTCCCAACCAGGCCGCCGTCGTCAGGCTCGTCGGTGCCCTCCTCCTCGAGCAGTCCGATGAATGGGCCACCCAGCGATCGCGCTACATGACGCTGGAGACCATGACCGCGGTGAGCGATACTCCGGCCGTCAGCCTGCCAGTTGCAGCTGTTTGACACTGCGGCACAGCCCGCTGAGGAGCACCGCTCCTACACCACGCTGTGGGACACGACCTGGCCCAGACCGTATGCGTGACCCGGCACGCCCACGCGGAGTTCATCTGCTTCCTCAACGCAGTCGAGCGCGAAATCCCGCCGGGAAAGCTGGTCCATGCTGTGGTCGACAACTACGCCACCCACAAGCATCCAAAGGTGAAGGCGTGGCTGGAGCGGCACCCGCGCTAGACGTTCCACTTCATCCCTGCTTCCGGGTCGTGGCTGAACAGCGCATTCGGCGCGGCAGCTTCCACTCGCTGGTCGCCCTGCAAGCCGTCATCAAGCGCTACCTCGCCGAGCACAAGGCCAATCCGAAGCCTTTCGTCTGCACCGCCACCCCCACCGCCATCCTCGCCAAGCCGGATGCATGCTCCGTGTGAGTCGCTGCACTGGCTTGCTGTAGGTCGTGCCTTGAAAGCCCGAGCGGCTCCACAGATGCGACAATCCCAGCACAGAACAAGTCAACGGTTCCAGTGCCGGAATCCGGCCTGATCGGCGACAAGGTCGCCAGCTGAGCCTCCAGCCATGCGTGCCAACGGCAGCTCGATGTTGCAGACCAACCCGCTCGTGTTCCAGACAAGCAAGATCTCTCCGCCGAGCTGCCCTCGCACGACGGTATCCAAAACGCGGGTGCCGAAGCCACGCCGGGTAGGAGAACCTATTACCGGCGGCCCGCCGACCTCGGCCCAGTGCAACCGCAGCGTCCCCGTGCGGCCGCCATCGAGCGACCAGGCCACCGCAACGTGGCCCCCTGGTACCGAAAGGGCACCATGTTTGGTTGCATTCGTCGCCAGCTCGTGCACCGCCATCGCCAGAGGCTGCGCGGCGCCGGCGGGCAGCGCCACAGTCGGGCCGGCCAAGGTTGCGCGCGGCTCGCTCATCCCGTCATCGGAGAGGAACGGCTCCATCTCGTTCGTGAGCAACGTTCGCAGATCGGCCCCGACCCATCGCTCGTCGGCCAGCAACATCTGCGCCCGAGCCAACGCCGCCACGCGCCCGGTGATCGCCCGCACGTAGCTCGGCAGGTCGGGCGCGCGGGTCAGGCGTAGCGCCGCCTGCACCACGGCCAATACGTTCTTGGCCCGATGGTCCACCTCACGCGACAGCAGCGCCTGGCGCGCCTCGGCCACCTTGCGTTGGCGCAGATCGCGGAAGATCCCCGCGACACCGATAGCGCGTCCGTCAGGCGCGAGCATCCGCGACGCGGTAACGGCGACCGGGATCCGCTCGCCCGACTTCGCCACGCGCATGGTCTCGTGCTCGTGGACACGCGCTCCTTCCATGGCGCGGCGGAACACTCCGGTCGGCTCATCCTCGGGAAGGTCCGGAGGGACCAGCAGGCCGACCGGCCTGCCGAGCGCCTCAGCCTCGATGTAGCCGAACAACTCCTCTGCGCCTTTGTTCCAGGCGACGATGCGCCCGTCCTCCGCGGCGAAGGCGATGACCGCGTCCGAGGTCGAGGCGATAATCGCGGCGAGGCGAGCGTTGGCCTCTTCAGCGTTTTTGCGATCGTGGATGTCGACCGACGCGCCGAACCACCGTAGGACCCTGCCGGTGCGCGCGTCGCGCTGAGGTTCGCCCCGGACCAGGAACCAGCGCCATTCGCCGGCCTTTGAGCGGATGCGGTGCTCGACAAGGAACATTTCGCCGGTCCGCCGCGCTTCCTCGAACCGCTGCATCGTCGGCCCCGCGTCATCGGGGTGAATGTAGCTGGCGACCGTCTCGGCCGCGGTGATCGGCCCACGCGGCGCGCCCGTGTAGTTGAACCACTGCTCGTTGTAGAACTCGTTTCGCCCCTCAGTGTCGGTGATCCAGACGATCAGCGGTACGGCGTCGGCCATTAGCCGGAATCGCTCCTCGCTCTCACGCAGCGCTGTCTCGGCGCGCGCCCGCTCGACGGCGGCCCAGGTGCGCTGGGCGATATCCTTGGCGAGATCTACCTCCGCTGCGCCCCAGCGCCGCGGCTTCGGCTCGTGGAGATAGAGGATCGCCCTCAGGCGTCCGGCCCGGAGGAGTGGCACCACGACGAGCGAGCGCGTGCCGATGCTGGCCCAGGTAGCACTATATGCGCCGCCGGCTGCCCTTGGATCGGCCAGGCAGTCCTCCACGACCAGAATGCGGCCGGCGTGGAGCTCCGCAGTCACCGCCGGCCCGAAGGCGTCCATCAGGCGAGCTCCGCCGGCTAGGCTGGCCACGGTGCCGTCGGTCCAGTCACGCTCGACCACGACGGTCTCGCCTGTCGCATCGATCTCGCCATAACCGGCGCGGGCCGCCCCAAGGTGGCGGGCGAGTGCCTCAGCCGCCGCGAGGGTGGTCTCGCGCGCATCGGCCAGCCCGCGCAGCCGCTCCTCCAGGTGGAGAAGGAAGGCCTGCCGGCGTTTGGTGAGCACCGTGCCGGTGGTCTCGATGACGGTGTCGAGGAAGCCGGCGACGCGCCCTGCCTCGTCGCGGACCGGGCTGTAGCAGAAGGTGAAGGCGGCCTCTTCTGGGTAGCCGTTGCGCTCCACCGTGAGGGGGAGGTTCTCGACGAAGGTGGCCTCACCGGCGAAGGCACGCTCGGCGATAGGCCCGACCTCCTCCCAGACCTCGCTCCAGATCTCATTGAATGGCCGGCCGAGCGCATCGGGCTTGGCGCCGAGGATGGGCCGGAACGCGTCGTTGTGGATCGAGACCAGCCCCGGTCCCCAGACGATGCAGGCCGGGAAGCGCGAGGCAAGCACCATACCGACCGCGGTTCGCAGCGACTGGGGCCAGGACTCAATCGGGCCAAGTGGGGTGGTGGCCCAGTCATGGGCGCGGACGCACAGGCCCATGGCGCCGCCCCCGGCCAGGAAATCGGTTTCGGAGGGCATCGCCGCGTCATCGCGCAAGGCGGCGCGCCTCAGTTTGGGTCGATGGCGCCGAGTCCTGCCGCTTACGCTCGTCTTCCTTCAGTAATCGAAGAGCAGCGCGGACTACCTCGCTGGCGCTGCGGAACCGGCCCGAGGCCACCCGGCGATCGATGAGTGCCTCCATCTCAGGCGTGAGTGAAACGTTCCTGGTTTTCCGAAGAGGCATCCAGCCATACAACCAAGCCGCGATTTTGTGTCAATATTTGATGCGATATTGGTAGATTTCGGTGCGAATTCACAGGCCCCGGGCGCGAGCGAACAGGCGCGTATCGAAAAAGCTTCAGCTGAGGCAGCCGCCCAATGAATTAACCTGCCGTTGTGCAATTCCAGATCTGGTTGGTGGGTTTGGTCATCAACTGTGCCGCTTCGAGCGAGCGGAGGTCCGAGGCTGGATAGCCGCCCACATACGATGAGGCGAATACGGAACAAGTTGGCGATACCATCAAGCGTCGTCGCTGCGAACCAACTGATATCAACACCGTCATAGCCACCGCGGCAGCATCACGGTTGGCCGGATTGCGCACCCAGGCGAGTGCCTTGGGCGCCTGGGCCTCCTGCTAATAGCAAGCGGCAGGCAATCGCCTTGGCTAGCTGACAAACCAGAAGATGCCGAGGAGCCCAGCCAGGGCGAGGCCGCTGGTGGCGATGTACGACATCAAACCACTAGGCTCCGCGTCAAAATCACGTCGCGGCTTAGAAGCAGCATCGATCATATGGCTCACGTTTGCTACTCTTGGTTGCAAAGAGCCTTTTATCTAAACCTCAGGACGATATCAATGCCGGTGGCAGCGCCGTCGCCTGCCAAGCCACCAGCTACGCGATCGGCTGCGGCATCTGCGGCCCGGGTGGGCTGATGGTTGGAATTTCGGCAGGCCCTTCAGGAGCAGGCGTCTCAGCCGGAGGGGTTGGTGTCGGCGTTGCGGGAGGTAGCCCTGGCAGTTCTGGCCCAGGCCCCGGTGTCGGCGTCATTGGCGGGGTTTCGGCCGGCTCGAGAGGGGGCAGGCCAGGCAACTCGGGTGGTGGCGGTGCCGCTGGGTCCGAGAGCAGGGGCAGCAGAGCCATTTGGCCTTTGGTTGCGTGCATATTGATCATCACATGATAACCCCCGGGGGTGGCTCTCGTTCAGACCCGCTTCAATCGCCTGATCCGTATCGCCGACCGGCAGGCAAAGGTAGCGCTGGCCGCGACGCAGCCGATGCTGCGATCCATAAGGCGGTCCGGCTTGGTAGGGCCAATGCAGCCCTGTACCACGACCGGAGGCCGCGGCGCGGACCCTGCTGCCGCCGGGCTTCGAATGGCTGGACGTCACCCCCACCGCGGGGTGGATCTACGCACCGTACCGCCGCGCTAACCCCGATGTGGACGGCAGCCCCATCCCCATCACGGGCAGTGGAGCCAGACCCAGCCGTGGTCGGTGTGCGGGGGCGCTCTGCGGGCTTGGGCGATGCTGGCGAAGGCTGGGCTGATGATCTTCTACCACCGCCTATCCCGCGTCCGCCGCCCACCAGCCCATCACAAGCAAGGCAGAACGACGCTGATTAGAGCACACCAATTCCAAACCAAAAACCGCCCGCAACCATAGCTATCCATAGCGGAACGGAAATTATCATCAAAATTGCAATCTTCACCCAAGACATCTGCCTGTCCTTGCCGTCATGATCTGTAAAGAATTCGTACAGCATCGTTCCAACTTGGGCTAAGCGGCCGAGTTCATCATGATTGAAGCGCAATGTTGCGATTTGCCGCCGGCTTGCCGCGCTGTGCGGCGTCAATTCGGCTGATCCAGGAGGAGGGAGAGCATGACGGAGTTCAGCGCAGCCTTAGTCTCTCTGGCTCTTATCAGCTTCGGCCTTTGGCTCAGTTGGCTTGCCAACCGGCCCAAGCGGCATCGCAGTCACCAGCTGAGGGGCGTCCTTATTCGGGCACGTGCCACTCGCCATGCGCCCCATGCCTCGCACAGGCATACGCCTCGGTAACTAGGAGGGGTTGGATCATGCCGCCCCTCCTACGGCTTTAGGCACCAGCCACGCCGCCCTTTAGCCCGCCTAGATACCTGCTGGCTCTGGCACCAGCACCCCCAGACGGGCCACCGCAGCCTCGAGCAATGCGACATCGCCCTCCCGCCATTGCCTGCGGCTGAGCAGTGTGATCGCCTCGGCTACCGGCACTCCGAAGGCAGCCCCAATCTCGGCGGGCCTGGTGATGCCCCGCTCATCCAACTCGTGGCCGATCGGCGGTTCGGCGTCGGCGCTCTTCGGGAGAGATCTTCGGCTTCGCAGGCGGTATCTGGTCAGGGGGCAGGCTCATGCCGTGGATGCCGGTCGCCGCAGCAACCGGTGCCAGGCACTGTTATCAAAGCCACATGCGTATGGCGGCGACCCGAAAATCGGCGAACCCGCTGGCAGCGATGGCGTTGCCGCCTCCGATGCCGCGTCCTTCACTGCCGCCTGCCGCGGCCCTCCTCGCCCTCGCCCTGCTCCCCGGCTGCCAGGCGGTGCTGACCCAGACGACCTCGGCAGTCGCCGGCATCGGCGGCGCCGGCGTCGCCGACAGCCTCGGCGCCAACGCTGCGCTGACCACCGGCATCGGCCTCGGCGTCCAGGCGCTGGGCCGGGCCGGGCTGCAATATGCCCAGCGAAAAACGCATGGCGCAGCGCAGGACCGGATCGCCGCCGCGGCGGGCCCGCTGCCGGTCGGTGGCACCGCCGCCTGGAAGACCAACCACACCGTCCCGGTGGAGCCGAACGAGCGCGGCCAGGTCGCGGTCAGCCGGGTGATCAGCGCCGGGACGCTGGACTGCAAGGAGATCGTCTTCTCGGTCGAGGAGGGGGAGGGCGCCAAGGCCACCCGCGCCTTCTACCTGGCGGCCATTTGCCGCGACGGGGCGGGCTGGAAATGGGCCTCGGCCGAGCCGGCGACCGAGCGCTGGGGATCCCTGCAATGAGGCTGGCGGTGCTGGCGACGGTCGTGCTGCTCGGCGGCTGCAACTCGGCCAGTGACCTGGTCGGCGCCGTCACCGGTACCGCGGCGGCGGCGGGGTCGGGCAACCCGGCGGTCGGCATCGCCATCGGCGTCGGCGCCCGCTCGGTGGCGGATTGGGGCCTGCGCCGCGTCTCCCGCAACTGGCACCGGACCGAGCAGGAAGCGATCGCCATTGCGGCGGCCGAGACGCCCCTCGGCGAGGCGCGGCCCTGGCAGGTCACGCACAGCCTGCCCTTCGGGGCGAAGCAGGGCGAGGTGCGGGTGCTGCGGGCGATCGACACACCGTTGGCCGCCTGCCGGGAGATCGCCTTCTCGGTCGATGAGCAAAAGCCGCCGACGCGCGCCTGGTACCTGACCAGCCTCTGCCGGGACGCGACCGGCTGGCGCTGGGCGGCGGCTGAGCCGGCAACGGGGCGCTGGGGCAGCCTGCAATAAACCGGGCGGCAGCGCCCGCCCTAGGTTCTGTGGACCCTTGGGGATTCTGGACCTGACGGTTGCATGATTCAAGGCTGCCTTTGCGGAGGTGGCCTTGGGCGTGTTGGACCGGCTGGTGCTGAGCGATGCGGCGTGGGAGCGGATGGCGTCGCTGATTATTGGGCGGCCTGACCAGAAGGGCTCGACCAGGAGCGACAACCGCCTTTTTGTCGAGGGCATGCTGTGGATCGCGCGCACGGGAGCGCCCTGGCGCGATCTGCCCGAGGCCTTTGGTGACTGGAACAGTACCTTCCGCCGCTTCAGCCGTTGGAGCGGGAAGGGCGTCTGGCAGCGCATTTCCGAGAGGATGTCGGACGATCCTGACTGCGAGTACCTGATCGTCGGCAGCACCATCATCCGCGCTCACCAGCACGCCGCTGGTGCCAAAAAAGGGGGGGTTTGAAGATCAGGCCCTTGGTCGCTGCCGCGGAGGCCTGAGCACCAAGCTCCACCTGGCCGTGCGAGCTGATCGAGTGCTGCTTCTCCAAGCTCAAGCAGTTCCGCCGCGTCGCCACGCGGCACGAGAAGACTGCAAGGAACTACCTCGCCGTAGTCACCCTCGCCGCCACCGTCCTCTGGCTCAGGTCAGTGTCCGCAAAACCCAATGCAAAGCGACGTCCTCTCCTGGGATTCAAGGCCGCCCGTCCTACCGTCGGCTTTCTTTGGCCAGCCACCGCAAACCGTCCTCCAGGATCTTGCCGATAGCTTCCACATTGATTGGAGCGGAACCATTCGGGCTGGGTTGGCCTGCGATGTATCCATGGCTCCTGCCCACCGACGCTAATCGGGCAACCAGGGGAGACAGGCTCGCTCTGGCAAAAGCGTCAAAAGCGGCAAACCCCTCCGGCGAACCGTTGTCTTGCCCCCCCTCCCGGGCCAGCAGACTGGCGGCGACCCGCTCCAAAGAGCGCGCACGCTCCGTCTTTGCACCGGCGTCCGCCTCAAGCCGCGCGATGACTTGCTGCACCACTTCGGAGGGGCCCTGGATCACCGAGCGGAGTGCGTCCGCCTCCTTGCGAGTGGCTTGAGCGTCGCCTTGCAGCCGTTCCGCTTCTGCAGTCAACGACTGCGCTGCAGTGATGGCATCGTTCTGGTTCATGCCAATCACATGAGGACGGGCACCAGAGCGAGCAAGAGGGTACTGAACAGGATCAGGTCTGACCAAAAACGCTGCTCAGCTGAGGCAGCGTCAACCCTTGCCATCAAACGCCGAGGGGTTCCCTGGTCAGGCACGCGCCAACGCGGGAAGTGCAGCCCCTCGGGCCAACCATTCGGGCGGGTCGCCACCGAGCTTTGGTGTCGGCAACGCCCACTGGCACGGCGTCTCCGACAGGCGCAGCACCGGGCCTAGCGTCAGCAGGTTCCCGTAGGAGGAGTCCTCGCACACATAGAGTGGCTCAAGCTCTGCCTCGGTCAGCTGCTCGGGCGCATGATTGAAACTGCTGAGCAGTCCCTGGCGCTGATAGAACATGGCGGATTGGCAGAGCGACGCCTGCACATGATAGCTCCCGCCTTCGCGGGTGCGGCGCGCCAGGGCCAGCAACGTGCCGAAGGCCGCAAGGTAGCCCGTCAGGTAGTCGCAGATCGGGGCCGGGGCGAGCTTCGGCCCGTCGGCGCCGGTCATTTGCCCATGGGTGTGGGCGATGCCGGAGACCGACTGCGCGATCTGCTCCCACCCGGCGCGCCCTGCGAAGGGGCCGCCCGACCCGAAGCAACTGACCGAGACGGTGATCAGCCCTGGGCGGAGCCGGGCCAGATCCTCCAAGCCGAAGCCGCGCTCGCCGAGCTGGCCAGGGCGGTAGCCGTTGACGAAGACATCGGCCTCGCGCGTCAGCGCGGCCAGGCGGCTGGCCTGGTCGGCGTGCCGGAGGTCGAGGAAGCAGCTCCGCTTGCCGTGGCTTAGGTCGCGCACGTATTCGGGCACCTGCGGCAGGTGGGGCGCCGTGACCATCAGTACATCGGCGCCGTGCTCCGCCAGCGTCCGCCCGGCGGTCGGCCCAGCCAGGATGCGGGTCAGGTCGAGCACACGCACCCCTGACAGCGGCCGGTCACCGGGCGGCAGCGGCTCCGGCTGCCCCTCGGCGACCTTGGTGACCTCCACCACGGGCCGGGCGGCGAGGTAGGCGCCCTGCGGGTGTGCCAGCCACTCCTCCCGCGTCCGGATCTTGCCGCCGCAGGCGCGCGCCTCGGCGATGGTGGTCTCGAGCACGTCGGCGTCCCAGCGGGCGACCGCGGCGCTGACCGAGGCCGGCGTGCTCTCGCAATCCAGCACGTCGAGCACGCGGCGCTCCAGGTGCGGCAGGTTGAAGTGCGGCAGGAACCAGCGCCCGTCCGCGGTTGGCCAGGGCTGGGTCACCATCGCCATGTGCTTCATGCTGTCGGATATCGGTGGGCGCCGGTACTGCCCGTCCGTGTCGCGCTTCCGCGTATAGTCGACGACACGTAGCGTCGCCGCAGCTTCGGGCACCGCGATGCTGACGGCCTGGCGGCGGCCGGTGCGCAACTGCCAGAGGTCGTTGGCCGCAACGCCGGTGGCGGCAAGGACAGCGGCCGCCGTTTCTCCGACGCGGAAGGGTGTCCGATAGAATGGATCGGACCCGGTGATCGTGACCTCACCGGCGCCCGGCGCCGGCATGGCGCGGACGGCCATCAACTCGGAGAAGGCGGCGGATCGATGTGCCTGTGTCATTTGTCTCCCTTCTCGCGTCCGGGCTGTGCCGTGCAGTGACTCATACTGAAGGTGCAGGCAGCCGGTCGAGCCTGGCGAGACTACGGTCGACGAGTTTGGTCCAGACGAAGAGGCTCGAGGTGGCGTTGTGCTCGCGGATGGTGCGGGCGATGGCCCGCTCGAGATCGGCGACGGATTGGCCCCCCCCTCGTCGCTGGCACCTTTTCAGCGCTGAGACGAAGCCCGCGATGGCTTTGATCCAGGAGGCTGAGGTCGGTGTGACATGGAGCACCCGGCGTGGGTGGCAGAGTTGTCGGCGATGGCGTGGATCACTTACCCGCGGGTACGGCGCGCTCCACGGCGTTGAGCAAGCGGACGAACCCCTGGTGCCGGTGCTGGGACATGCAGCGGCCCAGCGCGGTGCCGTCCTGGCCATTGAGCGCGACGAACAGGATGGTGGCGCCGTTGCGCTGGTCGTCGTGGCTCATGGTGCTGCATTTGCCGGGCTTCAGCGGCAACCCAGGCGGGGTACGGTCGAGCGCCTGGATCTGCGATGTTTCATCGATCGACAGCACCATGGTATGCATCGGCGGATGCATGTACAGGCCGACGAGGTCCTCGACCTTGCCGGCAAGGGCCGGATCGCTGGAGCGCTTAAAGCTCCGCAGCCGGTGCGGCTGATGCCGCTGGCCTGCGCCATCGCCCGGCCGGTCCAGTGGGTCGCCTGACCCCACGGCTCGGAGCTGGTGAGCGCTAGCACCTTCGCCACGGTTGCGGTTGGCAGCGGCGCTCTGCCGGGTGGGCGCGTCTGGTCGCGCAGCAGGCCATACATACCAGCCGGGCGTAGCGTGCCTGCCGACGCCAGACTGCCGGTCGGCTCGTCGCAATCTGACCGGCTACCTCGGCAACGAGCAGCCGGTCGGCGGAGAGCAGGACGATGCGGGCGCGCTGGACGCACCTCTGCGAGCGGTTCCGGTCAGCGCCGATGGCGGCCAGTCGCGCAGAATCACCAGCATCTACGATGATGCATACGTTCTGGGCCATTCGCCCAGCCTGGCATGCCTCAGCAGGTGCGTGACTCGTCTGGCCATGTCAATGCATCAAGGGCCGTTGGTGTAGGTCAAGGGACAGGTGATATTGCAGCCTCCGATCCCGGAGAAATACCCGCCGAACTTGCCAGTCAGTGGTCCACCTTCGCTGCTGTACAGGTTCAAGCTGACGCCGCCTGCGCCCAACCCGCCGCAGATCAGATTGGCTCATACTTGCTTTCCGAAGTAATTTTGGGGATCCTCATAGAACTGACCTGCGCCGGCCCATGTCCCTGTCGCCCAGGCCGTCCAGTCCCCGCCGGTGGGATGGGCGCCGGCCGTCCAGAACGGGTGCGGAGCACCCCCAGTCCAGTCCGTGGTAAAGGCATATTTGCCGAAGCCCGATGCGATGGCCCCAGCCCAGACGGCAGGCCACTGCGCCGGGTCGGCGAGCGAGCCATCTGTTTGAACTGTGAAAGTCAGGATTAGATTTGTCAGACAGTGCCCGATGAGATCCGAACTTGAATCGTGGGCGACGCGCACAGAACCGCGTCGACGGCACCAATGCGGATCTCGCGGCCGCGCGCTGCGGTCAAGTCCCGCAGCCGCGTAGCGGGGCGCCGGAGGCGCCGGACTTGACGGCGGCGCGCCCGGCCGCGGCACACTGAACGAAGCCGTTGGCGCGCCGTCATCGGACACTGTCCGACAGATCGAGTGCCGACTTTTACA
>NZ_FMZX01000117.1 GCF_900101615.1 Belnapia rosea
GAAGGACGTGGCACGCTGCGAAAAGCCGCGGGGAGATGCGAGCGATCGTTGATCCGCGGATGTCCGAATGGGGAAACCCACCCTTACGAGGGTATCGGGGCCTGAATACATAGGGTTTCGAGGCAAACCCGGGGAACTGAAACATCTCAGTACCTGGAGGAACAGACATCAACCGAGATTCCGCGAGTAGTGGCGAGCGAAAGCGGATTAGGCCAGTGGTCGTTGTGTGAGAAGCCGAGAGGTCTGGAAAGGCCTGCCGCAGTGGGTGATAGCCCCGTAGGCGTAGAGCGCACGGCGATCCTTGAGTAGGGCGAGGCACGTGAAACCTTGTCTGAACATGGGGGGACCACCCTCCAAGCCTAAATACTCCTTGGCGACCGATAGTGCACAAGTACCGTGAGGGAAAGGTGAAAAGCACCCCGATGAGGGGAGTGAAAGAGACCTGAAACCGAGCGCCTACAAGCAGTCGGAGCGGGCCTGTCCCGTGACGGCGTACCTTTTGTATAATGGGTCCGCGAGTTTCTGTTGGCAGCGAGCTTAAGCCGTGAGGTGTAGGCGGAGCGAAAGCGAGTCCGAACAGGGCGCCTAGTTGCCGGCAGAAGACCCGAAACCGAGTGATCTAGCCATGGCCAGGCTGAAGGTGCGGTAACACGCACTGGAGGGCCGAACCCACGCCTGTTGAAAAAGTCGGGGATGAGCTGTGGCTAGGGGTGAAAGGCCAATCAAACTCGGAAATAGCTGGTTCTCCGCGAAATCTATTGAGGTAGATCGTCGCTCGATTACCGCCGGAGGTAGAGCACCGGAAGGGCTAGGGGGGCCCAAAGCCCTACCAAACCCTACCGAACTCCGAATGCCGGCGAGTACAGGGCGGCAGACAGACAGTGGGTGCTAAGGTCCATTGTCGAGAGGGAAACAGCCCAGACCACCAGCTAAGGCCCCCAAATGATGGCTAAGTGGGAAAGCATGTAGGACGGCCATAACAACCAGGAGGTTGGCTTAGAAGCAGCCATCCTTTAAAGAAAGCGTAATAGCTCACTGGTCTAATAGCTGTCCCGCGGCGAAAATGTAACGGGGCTCAAGCCATCTGCCGAAGCTGTGGATGCTCGAAAGAGCGTGGTAGCGGAGCGTTCCCTAAGCCTG
>NZ_FMZX01000009.1 GCF_900101615.1 Belnapia rosea
CGGCGCCACCGCGTCGAAAACCTGTTTTCCCGGCTCAAGGACTTTGCTCGCATCACCCTGCGACGCGACAAGACACGCCGCAGTTGGATGGGCTTCGCCCATCTTGCTGCCACCATGATCAACTTGCGCACCACTGAGTTCGGTCACAGACCCTAGAGAAGGGCTGCGCCCGCGCCACGGCTCCGGGGGAGGAGGCGCAGGAGCGTGTGGTGCTCCTGAACCCTTGTCGTGCGTCGGACCCCATGCTGTTGGATTTCACTGATGATGGGCGTCCAACAGCGCGCCACCTCGACCAACCCGGGCGTCGGTTTCGAGCCGAGACCTCCATCCGCCTCTATCATCTCGACCACACCGATCTCGTCGAACACCGCCGGCTTCTGGCCATCGAGCTTAACGAGAAGATTGACGCCGCGAATGAACTCTACGACCGAGTGGATACCGGCGATCTCGCTATAGATCGTAGCTATAATAGTCATGTCCGTGATCTGAAGAACGCCATGGCTGAACGCGCTGAGCTTTCGGCATTCGCACGCAAGATCGTCGCCGGGCGACGCGACCTTCCCTGGGTGGAGGAGCTGTTCCTAATCTGAGGGCCGGCGTGTGTCGCCCGCGAGCAACTCTCTGTCCTTCGTTTCTTTTGGTCGGATGGTGAGCATGCTGAAGGTAGACCGTTCGTCCGCGGCACGTAGGAGCCAAGATCAAGACGTTGACCCTTGTTGACTAAATCGCCCAACCCTCAAAGTCCAGAGAGTCTCCGTGGTTTCGCAGAGCTCACCTGACCTCGTTGTGGAACCAAGCTATCAAGATCATGGCTGAAGCCTACGGAAAACCTGTGGTTCAACGCAGCGCCGGTACTGCGAAGGAAATTCCGGGAAAGACCGACTGGCGCTCTGGGCCTCGCTGCTCGCGGTCCCGGTGCTGAGCTAGCGAGCGGATCGCTGCACCTTGATGGCATTTGGCCTCGGGCTCGCCGCAGTGCTGCTGGTGCTGGCTGGCACCATAGGTGCCCGAGGGCCCGAGCGGTCTCGGGGTGGCGCTGGGGCTGGCGGCGAGCGCCACCTTCCGCGCAGGCACGGTGCTCAGCAAGAAGCTCGGCTTTCATAGCCCCGTGCTGCTGATCACGGCCTGGCAGCTGCTCCTGGGGACGCCGCTGGTCTTTGCGGTGTGGCTGGTCCTGTACGACCATGCTTATCCCGCAGCCGGATGCTGGGCGCAGGCTCTTCGGCCTGTTCTTCATGGTCGTCTTCGCCAATGCCCTCGCTTACGCCGCGTAGTACGTTTTGGCAGAGCGGCTGAAGGCCAGCGTCGCCAGCCTCTCGCTGCTGGTGGTGCCCTGCATCGGTGTCGCCAGCAGCGCGGTGCTCGTACAGCGCGCGATTGGCCCCTTTGACGTCGCGGCCCTGGCCTGCGTGCTGGGCGCGATCGCTCTGGTAGTCCGGCGGCCCGCGATACCTCCAGCGCTGGAGACGCGTCAGCAGAGCGAGTGAGCGGTACCAGCAAGACGCAAGCGTGCGGGTAGGATAGGTTCCGAATGGTCGACAGGGACCACCAATGGGCAAGAGGTTAAGGGAAGCGAGCGAAATTCGCGCTCCCTGACTCGACCGGCAGGCGATCGAAAGCACAACTTGTGAGTGCCTGTCGTCGGTCAATATTCAATAATTTCAACTAGTTAAACCTTGTGGTGAAAATCACCCTACCCTCAACCTTCGGAGAGAACGCGCCCTTCGGAAAGAGAATTCCGACCTCGTTCCGCTTTTGCACCATCAAGGTCCGCGCGGAAAACCGCAGGAAACCTGCGCCTCACGGCGTGGTTGTCTGGGAGGGAGAATGGTTGGGTCAGGGCCGACTGGAGCGGGCGAAGGGATTCGAACCCTCGACCCCAACCTTGGCAAGGTTGTGCTCTACCCCTGAGCTACGCCCGCGCCGTTCGGCGCGGCGTCGATGTACCATAGTTTCTCCCTGGCGCAACCCCCCTTCGCAACGCCTCGGTCTGGACGGCTCTCCCGGCGCGGGCCACGCTCGGGCCGAAGCGCGGGAGGAAGGTAAATGACCAAGCCGGGCAAGGCGTTCGACAATATGGTTGCGGCCGTGGCGGATATTCCGGACGGGGCGGTGATCGCCTTCGGCGGATTCGCCGGCCCTGGCACTCCCTACAACCTCACCAAGGCTTTGCTGGCACAGGGGGCGAAACGGCTTACCTGCATCGCCAACACCACCGGCGGGGCCCAGCAACCGCGCATGCCTGATATCGGCATGCTGGTGGAGAACGGCCAGGTGGCCAAGGTGATCTGCGCCTTCACCGCGGCGACCCGCCCGACTGACCAATTGCCCTTCACGCCCTATTACGAGCGGGGCGAGGTGGAGGCGGAGTTGGTGCCGCAGGGGACGCTCGCCGAACGGCTGCGCGCCGCCGGCGCCGGCATTCCAGCCTTCTACACGCCAACCGCCGTCGGCACGGAACTGGCCAGGGGACGGGAGACGCGCATCATCCATGGTCGGGAATACCTGCTGGAATACGCCCTGCCCTGCGATTATGCATTCATCCGCGCCTGGCGCGCGGATGCGGCCGGCAACCTGCAATTCCGCCTGTCGCAGCGGAATTTCGGGCCGTTGATGGCCATGGCCGCCAGAACCACCATTGTCGAAGTAGAAGAACCCATCCTGCCCGTTGGCGCCATCGACCCGGATCAGGTGCATACGTCGGGGATCTTCGTTCATCGCCTGGTACCGATCCCCCCGCCCCCAGAGGGCCTTTGGACCACCCGCCGGCAGGAGCGCGCGAAATGAGTGGGTGGGACCGGCAGCAGATGGCCGACCGCCTGGCGCGAGAGTTCCAGGATGGTTGGATCGTCAATCTCGGCGTCGGCATCCCGACGCTTTGCAGCAACACCGATATCGGCGACCGTGACATTATCTACCACGCCGAGAATGGCGTGATCGGCTACGGCCCTGTCCTGCCGCCAGGGCAGGAGGATCTGCATCTCGTCAACGCCGGCGGACAGAATGTCTCACTGAGGCCGGGGGCCGCGATCGTCCATCATGCGGACAGCTTCGCCATCATCCGCTCCGGCCGCATCGATGTGACGGTGATGGGCGCCTATGAGGTCGCCGCCAATGGCGACTTCGCCAACTGGCGAATTGGCGACGCCAAGGGTGGCGGCATCGGCGGCGCGATGGATCTCGCCGCCTGCGCACGCCGGGTCTTCATTATACTCGAGCATACGACGCGGACGGGGGAGCCACGGCTGCTCCGGGCGTGTAATTTGCCGGTGACGACGCGGGGCGTAGTCACGCTGGTCGCCACCAATCTCGGGCTCTTCGCCCCGGCCGGCGACGGTTTTGCAGTGCGGGAATTGGCGCCCGGGGTGAGTTTCGAAACGGCCCAGACCGCCACCGGCGCGCCGCTGCTGCCCGGATGAGCCAGCCCACCTTCCAGGTCACAAGGCTCCTCGTCTGGCCGCACCTCCTTGGAGGATACGGAGGCATGCTCCGCCATGGACAAAGAGCCAGGGGTCGTGCGTTTCATCGATGGCTCCCGAGGTAAGGAGGTCGATCACCACGCGAGGCGCACGCGCGGCCCTGGCCACTCCACCTTGGCTGCTGGACCATTGAGCCGACGAGCCACTTCCTCGCCTGGGGTGCTGCTGCTCCCAAAGGATAGCCTTGGTCAGGGGCTGTGCAACCGAGGGGGCCGCCGCATTGCTGGCACATGCTTTCGCCACTCTCGGGCTGCCGACGACCGTGGCTGGGATCAACCCGCCGAATTTCACCTCTCTCCGCGTCGCGGCGAAGCTCGGCCCGGTGGCGCAAGGGCGGGCGGGCGGCTACCCTCGCCAGGCGCTGCGTCGGAAAGAATGGCTGACGGTGCCGGGAGGATAGAGGGATGGGCCTGCATATCGACTACTACGCCTCGCTGAACTCGCCCTGGACGCATCTCGGCGCAGCGCGGATCGAGGCCTTGGCGGCGCAGCACGGCGCCTCCCTACGCATCTGGCCGGTCGATTTCGGTACCATCTTCGCCGGCTCAGGCGGCCTGCCACTGCCGAAGCGCAGCCCGCAGCGGCAGGCCTACCGCCTGCAGGAACTCGCCCGCTGGCGCGAGGCGCTGGGCATCCCTATCCAGATCCAGCCGAAGCACTTCCCAGCGAAGGAGTTGCCCGCCGCTGCCTGCGTCATCGCGGTACGGGAGACGATGGGCGATGCGCCTGCCATCCGCCTCGCCCACCGGGTGCTGAAGGCTTGCTGGGAAGATGATCTCGATCCGGGCGAGGAGGCGACGCTCGTCCGTCTGATCGGCGAGGTCGGCCTGGACGGAGAGGCCGTGCTCGCCCTCGGCAAGGAGCCGCGCTGGGCAGAGATGCGCACGGCCGATAGCGAGCGGGCGCTGGCCCGCGGCGTCTTTGGCGCCCCTTCCTATGTCATCGGTGACGATATCTTCTGGGGCCAGGACCGGCTGGAATTCGTTGCCAAGCGGCTGGCGCGCGGCTGATGCCGGAGGGCGAGATCGGCCGCTCCGTCCGACGGCGGGAAGACCTGCGCTTCCTCACCGGGGCGGGGCGCTATGTCATGGATGTGGCAGTGCCGGGGGCGCTGCATGGCGTCGCCCTCCGCTCCCCGCACGCCCATGCCCGCATCCTCGGCATCGACACGGCGGCGGCATTGGCCATGCCCGGCATCCACCTCGTCCTGACCCATGCCGACCTTCTGGCCGAAGGCATCGGTCCCCTGCCCTGCCCGGCCGTGGTCGTCACCGTCGCGCCGATCATTGTCCCGCCACGCGATGCCCTGGCCGCGGATACGGTGCGGCATGTGGGCGAGGCCGTTGCCTTCGTCGTGGCCGAGACCGCCGCCCAAGCGCGCGACGCGGCGGAGGCGATCCTGGTCGAGTACGAGACGCTGCCCGCCGTGGTGGAAAGCCGCGCGGCGCTTGCCCCCGGCGCACCGCAGCTTTGGCCCCAGGCGCCAGGCAATGCGGCCTTCCGCTTCGAGCGTGGCGACAAAGCGGCGGTCGAAGCCGCATTCGCCGTGGCCGCGCATGTGGTCGAGCTCGAGCTGATCAACAACCGCGTCCATGCTGCGCCGATCGAGCCACGGGCCGCCGTCGCCCGCTGGGACGGAGCACGGTTCGACCTGATGTTCAGCGGCCAGGGTGTGCATGGCATCCGTCGTCAGCTTGCCCAGGATGTCTTCCACCTGCCGGAGGAAGCCTTCCGGCTGCACTGCCCCGATGTAGGCGGCGGCTTCGGGTTGAAGAACTTCCTCTTCCCTGAATATGTCGCGCTGCTGCTGGCCGCCCGCCGCCTGGGACGGGCCGTGGTCTGGACTGCCGACTATACGGAGGATTTCCAGGCCGCCGTCCATGCGCGGGATCTGCGCGGCCGGGCCCGGCTCGCGCTCGACGCCGAAGGGCGTTTCCTCGCCCTCCATGCCGATCTCGCAGCCGATATGGGGGCCTATTGCTCCTCCCACGGCCCCGCCTGCCCGACCAACTCCGTCTCGACCGCCATCGGCGGCGTCTATGCCATCCCCTCCATCCGGCTTGAGGTGACCGGCGCCTTCACCAATACAGCGCCGGTCGATGCCTATCGCGGTGCCGGCAAGCCGGAAGCCAACTATCTGACCGAGCGGCTGGTCGAAGCCGCGGCCCGGCAACTCGCCCTGGATCCGGTTGAGCTGCGACGTCGCAACCTCATCACTGCCTTTCCCTATCGCAGCGCCCTTGGGATGCTGATGGATACGGGACGCTTCGCCGCCAACCTGAGCGAGCTGGAGGCGCTGGCGGACCGCAGCGGCTTCGCCGCCCGCCGGGCGGAAGGTGAAGCAAGGGGCCTGCTGCGCGGCCTCGGCATCGCCTGCTTCCTTGAGACCTCGCGTGGTGCGCCGCATGAATGGGCTGCGGTGCGCTTCGCGGATGATGGGATGGTGGAGCTCTGTCTCGGCACCCAGTCCAATGGCCAGGGTCATGAGACGAGCTTCCCGCAATTCGCCGCCGCCCATCTCGGCCTGCCGGCGGAGCGCTTCCGCCTGGTCCAGGCGGATACCGACACCATCCCCTTCGGCAATGGCCATGGCGGCGCCCGGTCGCTGCATGTCGGCGGCACCGCGCTGGTGATGGCGATGGAGGCAGTGCTGGAGAAGGCGCGACCCATCGCCGCCCATCTCCTGCAGGCCGCGCCCGAGGCGCTGGACTATGCCGGCGGCCGCTTCCGGGTCCACGGCACCGAGCGCAGCGTGGCGCTGGAGGCTGTGGCCGAGGCAGCGCGGGATCCGGCCAACCTACCGGAGGGCACCGCGCCGGGCCTGGATGCCGAAGCGAAGAACCTGTCGGAACTCGTCACTTTCCCCTCCGGCGCCCATTGTGCCGAGGTGGAGATCGACCCGGAGACGGGGCAGGTGACCCTGCTGCGCTACCAAGCCGTGGACGACTATGGCCGACTCATTAACCCGCTACTGACGGCAGGCCAGGTACAGGGCGGCTTGGCCCAAGGCATCGGCCAAGCGCTGCTGGAGGAAGTGGCCTACGAACCTGGCTCCGGCCAGCTCCTTTCCGCCTCCTTCATGGATTACTGCGTTCCCCGCGCGGCGGACCTCCCGCCGCTGGAGATCGCCTTCGGTGAGTTGCCGACCGCTTCCAACCCGCTCGGCGTGAAGGGCTCGGGCCAAGCGGGGGCGATCGGTGCGCCGCAGACCGTCGTGGCGGCAGTGCTGGACGCGCTGGCGCCGCTCGGCATCGGCCATCTCGACATGCCGCTGACGGCCGAGCGCGTCTGGCGGGCGATCCAGGCTGCTACTCCGCAGTAATTCCGGTTACCTGAAGCACCTTCGCCCAGCGAGTCTGCGCTGCTTCCAGATTGGCCTGGGTCGCCGCCGGTGGTGTCCAGGCGGCGTCGAGGCCGAGATCGCTCAGCCGCCGCACGATCTCTGGTTGGGCCATGGCCCGTCGCAGCCCGTCCGCGAGGGTGGCCATGACCGGGGCTGGTGTCCGGGTCGGAGCCAGCAGCGGCACCACGCCATCCCAGTCGAACAGGGCGGGGTAGCCGAGTTCAAGGAAGGTCGGGGTCTCCGGTAGATAGAGCAGGCGCTTCGGGCCGAGCACCGCCAGGACCCGCAGCTTGCCTGCCTGGATATGCTCGCGGGTCGAGGTGTGGCTCACCAGACCGCATTGCACCCGCCCGGCCAGCATGTCGAGGATCAGAGGGTTCTCGCCACGATAGGCCACATGGGTCATCCCCAGCCCCTCGGCATCCGAGAGGAACTGGCTGAACACATGGCTGCCGGAGCCGGTGCCATAGGAGCCGTAGCTGAAAGAGTGGCCACGCGCCGCGGCAATGAACTCCGCCAGGTTCCGAGCCCCTGTCGATGCCTGGACCACGAAGGTTGCCGCCGCCGCGCCAACCTGCCCGACCGGGGTGAAGTCGCCGAGCGGGTCGTAAGGAAAGCGGCGAAACACCATCGGCGCCTGCATATAGGTCAGGATGGTGAAGAGCAGCGTGGTGCCGTCCGGCGGCGACTTGGCCACGTGATCGGCGCCGATCATGGCCGAGGCGCCGGAGCGGTTCTCCGCCACGATGGTGCGGCCAAGCGCCTCACCGAGGGCCGGGGCCACCGTACGCATCCAGGCATCGGTCGCGCCACCAGGCTGGAAGGGCAGAACCATGCGGATGGGGCCGGTCGGGCAGGGCCTCCAGCCCCTGGGCCCAGGCCTGCGTGTGAAGCGCTCCGGCCGCAAGGCCACAAAGCAAGCCGCGTCGCTGCATCCCGTTGGTTCTCCCGTGGTCCCGTGTTCCCAGGATCCATGACGGAAGCTTCAGAGTTTTCGCCGAGCGCGGCAACGCCGATCAAGGCCTGCCTTCAGATAACGAAGTTCAACGGCTCCACCACCGGCCGCTTCACCCCGGCCGCGGCCGCGCGCTTGATAAGATCAGCGACGGTCAGTTTGGTGAGATGGTCCCGGCAGAGACCCTCCAGCTCACTCCAGAGCGGCGCAACCACTGCCGCCTGAAGGCGGCCCTGGGGCGCATCGGGCGTGCTGTCCTCATCGAGGGCCGTGGCAACGATCTCGGCAAGGCGCAGGTCGCGCGGTGGCCGGCCGAGCCGGTAGCCGCCCTTCGGCCCGCGGATACTGTCGAGAAGACCAGCACGGGACAAAGCCTGCAGCACGGGCTCGATGCCACGCCGGGCCTGACCCAGGCGCTCGGCGATATCGGCGGCACTTACCGCCTCGCTGCGCCCCGCATGGAAAGCGACATCCAGCATGATGGCGATGGCGGTCATCGCCCGTTCCCGCCGCAGCAGCATCCGCGCAACCTCCCCGGCGATTCAACGCCCTGGGACCGTGATATGCCGATGCGCCTATATGGGCAAGACCCGGGCTACACGACGTAGCCCGGGTCTCACGCCTACTCGCGGGTCAGAGTCGCCGCCTCGGGGCCTTTCTTGCCCTGGACGACCTTCATCACCACCGCTTGGCCCTCGGCCAGCGGGGTCAGGCCGCTACGCTCCAGCGCGGTGGCGTGAACGAACACGTCGCGGCCGCCGCCCTCAGGGGAGACGAAGCCGAAGCCCTTCTCCGGGCTGTACCACTTCACCGTGCCGCGCATTTCCTGCGCGTCACCCTGCGGCATGAAGCCGCCACCACCGCCCGGGCTACGCGGCGGACGCGGGCTGCCGAAGCCGCCCCCGCCACCGGCGCCGCCATAGCCACCGGCCATGGCACCACCGCCACTACGTGGCGCCTGAGCTTCACCAGGGCTGGTGATCTCGAGCACCTCGGTGACCTGCTGGCCCTTCTGGCCAGGCCCGACCCGCACGCGCAGCCCCGCACCCGGGTTGACCGCATCCGCGCCCACCCGCTGCAACACCGAGACGTGCAGGAAGGCATCGCCCGAGCCATCGCCCAGCTCGACGAAGCCGAAGCCCTTCTCGGGGTTGAACCACTTCACCGTGGCCTTCAGTTCCGGCCCGGAGGCGAAGACCGAGGGTGCCCGCGAGATCGGCGGGCCGCCACTCGAGAAGCTGGGCGGCGGCGGGGCCCAGCCGCCCCCGAAATCGGGTGTATCGTCGTCGAAGCCGCGCTTGCGGGGCTTACGGGGGCGCCAGCTCTCGTTCTTGGCCATATCGGAAACTCTTCGGTGCTCCTGCAGCCATGCCCCTTCCTTGGTGCATGGCCCGCCGCCCCGGCTCCGGAGGAACCGAGATCCGGCGATTGGCAAAACTCGCGGTACAGCGCCCCGCGGTCAAGGGGCAGTTCGGCGCAAGAGCGATGACAGGCGCATAAATCGCAATCGGCACCCCCAGCCGGGGTCCGAAGGGTACGGGATTCAACGCCGGGGCGAATTAAATTGGTAGGGTGCCGCCGTCGTCACCAGCGGGTCGAGCGCCAGGCGATGCTCGAGCGGCGGAAAGGCACGGCTGCGGCAATCGAGCCGGTCGCAGAGCCGGCAGGATAGCCCGATGCCGACCATCGCCTTCTCCAGGTCGATGCCATCGCCATAGACCACCTCCGGCGCGCGGGAGAGATCGCAGCCCATGGCGACCACCTGCACCGCCGCCGGCTCACCCCAGCGGGTCGGCGCGCCCTGCACGGTGCGGGCGAAGCACAGGAAGGTGCCGCCATCCGGCAACTGCGCGAGTTGCACCCGCACCTGGCCCGGCGTGGCGAAAGCGTGGTGTACGATCCATTTTGGGCAGCTTCCGCCGAAGCGGGCGAAGGGGAAGCCGGCAGCGCTGAAACGCTTGTCGACATTCCCGGCCGGGTCGACGCGGAGGAAGAAGAAGGGCACGCCCCGTGCGCCCTCGCGCTGCAGGGTGGTCAGACGATGGCAAGCCTGCTCGAAGGAGACGCCAAAGCGCGCGGCGAGCGCCTCCACATCATGGCGCAGACCCCGCGCCGCCGCGGCGAAGCCGGCATAGGGCATCAGCAGCGCACCGGCGGCATAGTTCAGCAGGCCGATACGGATCAGTGCCGCCGCTTCCGGGCTTGATGGCTCGAATCCGCCGAGCGCTGCCTGCACAGCCTCCCCCGCTTCAAGCAGCATGAGCTGGAAGGCGAGGTGGAAGCCGCGGCTTTCCCGCGGCAGCGATTCCGATAAATCGAGCCGGCGCCCCGTCGGATCGTAGCGCCGGAGCGCGCCGGGCAGCGGGCCGACGACGACGGTCAGCCCATGCCGCTCGCGCAGCCGCTGCGCCACGGCATGGTTCATCTCCGAGGGCAGTGAGGTGCGCATCTCAGCGGCGATTGCCTCAGCCTCCGCCTCCAGCAGGGGGAAATGGTTGGCGCGGTCATGGAAGAAGTCGCGCGCCTCCTCGGTCGGCAGCAGCAGGCGGCGGCCGGTTGGCAGGGCAATGCCGCCGCTATCCTCCCGCGCGACCCGCCAGGCACGATAGAGCGCCAGCATGGCCCGACCGGCCTGCGGGGCGCTGCCGGCGATGGTGGCGATCTCCTCCTCCGGGACCTCGTCGAGACCCAGCAGAGGGTCCGCCAGAACCTCGCGCAGCCCCGTCTCCAGCGCCTTCTCGCGGATGCCGGAGAGAGCCGCGATGTCCACCTGCAAGGCTTCGGTCAGCTTGATGAGCAGGCTGGCCGTGACGGCGCGCTGGTCGTGTTCGATTAGGTTGAGATAGCTGGCCGAGATGCCAAGGCGCGCGGCCAATGCCTGTTGGGCCAGACCTCGCTCCTGCCGCAGGCGCCGGATGGTCCGGCCGATCAAGGCACGCGCCACGCTTCACATCCTTTACATTTTTCCCCGCTTTTCTGTCATGACCACGACAGGTTTGCGGCTTTACAAGCGATCTACGTGCTGAACTCCGACCCGACAATGTGAATTATTCACTCGTCTACAAGACGTGACGGATGGGAGATGCCGATGCACCAGATACCTGCCCCCTGCTTTGCACCTGATGGCAGCCTTGGGGGCGACAGGCCGGAACCTGGCCGCTTCGATGGCATCCGCCGCGACTACAGCCTGGCCGATGTTGCGCGCCTCGCCGGCAGCTTTCGCATCCAGCACACCCTGGCCGACCGTGGTGCGCGCCGCCTCTGGCAACTGCTGAAGACAGAGCCCTATGTGAACACCCTTGGCGCGCTGACCGGCATGCAGGCGCTTCAGCAGGTGAAGGCGGGGCTGAAGGCGATCTACCTATCCGGCTGGCAAGTGGCGGCCGATGCCAACACCGCCGGCACCATGTATCCGGACCAGTCGCTCTACCCGGTCGACAGCGTTCCCAGCGTTGTGCGGCGCATCAACAATGCGCTGCGCCGGGCCGACCAGATCGCGGTGCAAGAAGGCAAGGGGGATACGACCCACTACGTGGCGCCGATCGTCGCCGATGCCGAGGCCGGCTTCGGTGGGGCGCTGAACGCCTATGAGCTCATGCGGGCGATGATCGAGGCCGGCGCCGCCGGCGTGCATTTCGAGGACCAGCTGGCCTCTGAGAAGAAATGCGGCCATCTCGGCGGCAAGGTGCTGGTGCCGATCAGCCAGCATATCCGCACATTGAATGCCGCCCGCCTTGCCGCGGATGTGGAGGGTGTGCCGACCGTGCTGCTCTGCCGCACCGATGCGGAGAGCGCGCAGCTGCTGACCAGCGATGTCGACGAGCGAGACCGCCCCTTCATCGACACCGAGCGGACGCCGGAAGGCTTCTTCCGCATCAAACCTGGAATGGGCAAGCGGTATGCGACCGCCCGCAGCCTCGCCTACGCGCCTTATGCCGACCTGCTCTGGTGGGAAACCTCCGACCCCGACCTCGATGATGCACGGGAATTCGCCGAGGCAATCCACCGCGAGTATCCGGGCAAGCTCCTCGCGTACAACTGCTCGCCGAGCTTCAACTGGCAGCGGAAGATGGGGATCGAGGCGGCGACGCGCTTCCAGCGCGAGCTCGGTGCCATGGGCTACAAATTCCAGTTCGTGACCCTGGCCGGCTTCCACAGCCTGAACCTGTCCATGTTCAAGCTGGCACGCGGCTACAAGGATCGCGGCATGGGCGCCTATTCCGAGCTGCAGCAGGCGGAATTCGCGGCCGAGGCGGATGGCTTCACCGCCATCCGCCACCAGCGCGAGGTCGGCGTCGGCTATTTCGACGCGGTCGCCACCGCGGCGGGCGGCGGCCACTCGAGCACCACCGCGCTGGCGACCAGCACCGAAGCCGCGCAGTTCCACGACCAGGATCACGCGCCCGCGCGCGAGGCTGCCCCGGCGAAGTGAGAGCAGGCCCCGCACCTTCGTGCGGGGCCACCCCCAACCCAAAGGAAGACGCCCCATGTCCCACGATGATTCCGACGACGGCCTGATGCACGCCCGTGATTGGGAGGCCGAGCCGACACCCTGGCGCGAGGAGCAGCTAGCCGAGCCGGATGGCCATGCCGTCGCCGATGACGGTTACGACGATGGCTTGGTCCATGACCATGGCTGGGCCTGCTCGGAGCGAGGTCGCATGGCACACCGCTGAACAACCCTGGTCGGGCTATTCGACCAGGCTCGCCGCCAGACTCACCGCCGCCGCCAGGATGACGGCGTTGAACATGAAGGCGACCAGCGCATGCGTCAGCGTGAGCTTGCGCAACAGCCGGTCGGTTACCGCGACGTCGGAGGTCTGGAAGGTCATCCCGATGGTGAAGGCGAAATAGAGGAAGTCGCTGAACTCCGGCCTCTCCTCGCCTTCCGGCCCTTGCGGAAAGTCGAGCCCGCGGCCCCCAGCCTGCCAGTACTCATGGGCATAGCGCACCGCGAAGAGGTGATGCACGAAGACTCAGGACAGTCCGATGGTGAGGAGGGCAAGGGTGATCTGCCCAGGCCCCGGCTTGCCCTCGGCCGAGGCCAGGTACCAGACCACCGCGCCGATCGAGGCAATGGCGGCGGCCAGGCTCGCGGACAGCACCGCCGTCTCGCCCTCGTCCAGTTCTTCGGCCCGGCGGCGGATGGATTCCGGTGTGGCCCGCTGCATCAGTGCAAAGGTCGGGATCGTATGGCCCAGCGCTGCGGCGCACCAGCCAAGCAGCACCGCGCTTGGCTCCTGGATGCCAATCATCCAGGCAGAGACTCCAACCAGCAGGCCGAGCGCCGCAGCAGCCAACAGGACCGGGCGGCGGCGCAGCCCGCTGAACATCATGCGGCGGCCTGAAGGGCCTGGGCAAAGACTGCTCCATCGACATTGCCGCCACTGAGGACGATGCCGCAGCATCGCCCCTGCACCGCGAGCTTGCCGGCCAGCAGCGCCGCCAAGGCCACCGCCCCGCCCGGCTCGACGACCAGCTTGAGATGCTCGAAGGCGAAGCGCATGGCGCGGAAGACCTCGGCCGGCGTCACCACCAGCCCGCCCGCCAGCCTCGCCCGGTTGATGGCGAAGGTGAGCTCGCCCGGCCGCGGCGCCAGCAGCGCATCGCACAGCCCCTCGCCCTGCCCGTCATTCGCCAGCCGCTCCCCAACGGCGAGGCTACGGCGCGTGTCGTCCCAGCCCTCCGGCTCGACCGCCCAGACCTCGGCTGCAGGCGCCAGCGCCTCCATCGCCAGGGCACAGCCGGCGATCAGCCCGCCGCCGCCGGTGCAGACGGCAAGCGCATCGAGCGTGAGGCCCGCCGCGCCTGCGTCCTCCACCAGTTCCATCGCCAGCGTGCCCTGGCCGGCAATGACATGCGGATCGTCGAAAGGTGGGATGAAGGTCCCGCCATGCTTCGCCACCAGCTGCGCGGCGAGTGCCTCGCGATCCACGGTGTGGCGGTCGAACAGCACGATGTCGGCACCCCAGCGGCGCGTCGCCTCCCGCTTGATGATGGCGCCATCCGCGGGCATGGCGATGACGGCCGGCATGCCGAGCTGATGGGCCGCGCAGGCCGTGGCCTGGGCGTGGTTACCGGATGAGTAGGTCACGACCCCGGCGCGCCGCGCGGCTGGGTCCAGCAGCAGTGCCGCGTTGGTCGCGCCACGCAGCTTGAAGCTGCCGGTACGTTGCAATGGCTCCGGTTTCACCAGGATGGTGCCGCCGGTCAGCTCATCGAGCAGCGGGTGGCGCAGCATGGGCGTGCGGATGATACAGCCGCGCAGCCGGGCGGCGGCAGCTTCGACATCGGCGAAGCCTGGCAGCGCGCTCATGGCGTGCCCTCGAAGCGAAGCGGGTCGCAGAGCGGCACAGCGGCTGCGACATCCGCATCGGGCGGCATGCCGTTGACCAGCGAGGCCAGCAGCCGGCCCGCAGCCGGGGCGGTCTGGATGCCGTAGCCGCCCTGGCCGACCATCCAGAAGAAGCCCGGCTCCCGCGCCGCGCCGATGGCGAGGCCCCGGTCCGGCGTGAAGCTGCGGAGCCCCGCCCATTTGTGCTCGATGCGGCCGACCGGGATGTCGAGCGCCTGCTGCATCCGGTCGATGGCGATAGCGACGTCCAGCTCGTCCGGTTGGGCATCGAGCGGGGCGCTGTCGGTCTCATCGGCGGGTGAAACCATCAGCTTGCGCCGCGCCTCGGGCCGGGCATACCAGCTGTGGCCGGCATCGCCGAGTAGCGGCCAATCGGCACAGTCATGGGGGCCAGGGTTGATGATGCAGGCGGTGCGGCGCTTCGGCTGCAGACCGATGATAGGAATGCCGGCCAATGCCGCCACCTCGTCGCCCCAGGCACCAGCGGCATTCACCAGGACCGGCGCGCGATAGGTCTCACCCCCTACGGCCTCGGCATGCCAAAACCCGCCCCGGCGCCAGATGCGCCCGGCCCGCTGTCGCAGCGCCAAGGCGCCACCGCGTTGCCGAATGGCCCGCAGAAAGCCCTGGTGGATGGCGGCGACGTCCATGTCAAAGCAGTCGGTTTCGACCGCCGCCATGGCGGCATAGCCGCGCCGCAATGGCGGCACCAGGGCGTGCAGGGCCTCAAGCTCGAGCGGCCGGATATCGGCGCCGCCGGCGATCATGGCCTCCAGCACCGCGACCTGCTCAGGTGGGGCCAGATGCACGACATCCCGTGCCTGGATCAGCGGCGCATCGGCGAAGCCCGGGGGCGCCGAGTCGAAGAAAGCACGGGAGGCGGCGGTGAGGATCCGGGCATCGGGGCTGCCGTAATTGCGGATCCAAATCGCCGCTGAACGGCCGGTGGCATGGTAGCCGGCACTCTCCTCAGCCTCCAGCAGCACGACGCGACGGCTCGGCGCCAGATGGGCTGCCGCGGTGGCGCCGGCCATGCCAGCACCGATGACAATGGCCTCGAAGCTTTGGATCTCCATGGCGCCATGGTTGCCGCGCGACGGATCGGCGGCAAGGGTTGGCGCCCGGCCGGGTCAGATATCCGGGCTTTGCCCACCGGGGCGGCGGTCGCCTGGCGCCTGCTCCCCGATTCGGCCACCATTGGTCTCGAGCGCCCGGGTCGCCTTCTCCACCATGTCCTCCTGAACCAGGAGGGAGACGAGGATGCCCTCGCCCCGGCCACCATCTCCATGGAAGCCATGATGCTGTTCGCTTCGCCGATCCTGGGTGCCGGCAGTGGCATTGTCCTCCCCCGCAGCCTGGACCTGGATTCGGTCGCGCTGGAGCTCAAGTTGCTGGACAAGGGTTTCGACCGCGCGCTCCGCTTCCGCACGCGAATCGAAGAGGCCGGTGATGGTGCGCATCGGGGTCGGTCCTTCTGACTGGATTGGCAGCCCCAACGGCCGGCCAGCCCCCACGTTCCCGCCACTACCATTGCTCCCCCGTTGTCATGTGCGCAGGGCTGAGCCACAGTCGTGCCCGGGACCGGGACAGGTCCGGACAGGGACAGGGCGGGTTTCCCGCCCCTGGGAAGGACGACAAGAATGGTAGTCAAGGGAATGACCCGGCGCGGGGCACTGCGTTCGGGTGCCGGCGTGATGGCGGCCGGGTTGCTCGGCGCCCCCATGGTACATGCCCAGGGCACCGGCGGCAGCCTCCGCGTCGCCTTCTGGGACCACTGGGTGCCGACCGGCAATGACGCAATGCGCGCCCTGGTGACCGAATGGAGCCAGAAGAACCGGGTCGAGGTGACGCTCGACTTCATCAACACCACCGGCAACCAGCTGCAGCTCGCCGGCGCGGCCCAGGCCCAGTCGAAGAGCGGCCACGACATCATCTCCCTCGCCCCATGGGATGTCGGCACCTATGCCTCGGTGCTCGAGCCGGTTGACGACGTCATCAACCGGCTGATCGCGAAATACGGGCCAATCAATCCGGTCGCCGAGTATCTGGCGAAGCGTGAAGGCGCCTGGCGCGGCGTGCCGGCCACCTCCGGCACCCAGAACAAGCCGGCCTGCGTCCGCTTCGACCTGATGCAGGAACATGCAGGCCTCGATGTGCGTGCCATGTGGCCGGCCAGCGGCCAGCCCGGCCCTGGCGCCGATCAGTGGACCTGGGACACCTTCCTCACCGCCGCCGAGAAATGCGGCAAGGCCGGCTTTCCCTTCGGCCTGCCGATGGGCGCCTTCTCGGATGCCGTCGACTGGGTCGGCGCGCTTTTCGCCAGCTATGGCGCATCGATGATGGATGAGAAGGGCAAGCCAACCGTCCGCAACAATCCGAAGCTGCGCACGGCCATCGAATATGCGGTGCGGCTCTCGAAGACGCTGCCGAACGACGTCTGGGCCTGGGATGATGCCTCGAACAACCGGGCGCTGATCTCCGGCAAGTCGGCCCTGGTATTCAACCCGCCCTCCGCCTGGGCAGTCGCCAAGCGGGACCAGCCGCAGGTCGCCGAGAAATGCTGGACCATCCCGATGCCGGCCGGGCCGGAGGGGCGCTTCCTCGCCTATCTGCCCTGGACCTCGGGTATCTGGAATTTCGGCCGCAACAAGCAGACGGCGAAGGCGCTGCTGGAATTCCTTGGCGAACGCAGCTCGGCCGAGGCGCTGACCAGCAAGACCAGCGGCTACGACATCCCGCCCTTCGAGACCATGACCGACTTCAAGATCTGGGAGACCGAGGGCCCGCCGGTTGGCACGGTCTACAACTACCCACTGAAGCCCCACCACAAGGCGAAACCCTCCATCGCCTTTGCACCTGCACCGGGCGAGTTTGCCGCGCAGATGTATGTCCAGGCGCTGAACACCAAGGTCATCGCCCGGGTGGCGCAGGGCGGCGACACGGTGGACCAGGCGCTCGGCTGGCTCGAGCGTGAGTTGACGACGATCGTCCGCGGCGGCTGACGATCACGGGCGGGCGGCAATGGCCGCCTGCCCGGCTTGCCGCAATCAGGGAGGTTTCATCATGGCCGCGGACGGCACCCTTGTCGCCGGCGCACCGGCAAGCGCCGCGAACGGGCGCGCCAATACCATGCAGCGCTTCGCCCGACGGCGATCCACCATCGCCTTCCTGATGGCGCTGCCGCTGATCGCCCTGATCGGCGGCCTCGTCGTCTATCCAGCCGGCTACGCCATGTGGCTCTCGACGCTGAACCGGCGGATGACAGCCAATATCGGCCTCGGCAATTTCGAGATCCTGCTGGATAGCGACACCTTCTGGATGGTAATCTGGCAGTCCTGCATCTTCGCCGTGGGTGCGGTGATCGCCAAGGCGCTGATCGGATTCTGGCTGGCGCATATGCTGCATCACATCCCGGCCAAGGGGCAGCGGAAGTGGCGCGGCATGCTGCTCATCCCCTGGGTCATCCCGCCGGCGCTCTCCACGCTCGGCTGGTGGTGGATGTTCGATCCCAGCTATTCCTCCATTAACTGGATCCTGAACATCTTCGCCGTGCCCGCCGTGCCCTGGCTGGGCGAGCCATGGTGGGCACGCTTCTCGGTCATCCTGGTGAATGTCTGGTACGGCTCGCCCTTCTTCATGATCATGTACCTGGCGGCGCTGAAATCGGTGCCGGACCAGCTTTACGAGGCAGCCGCCATCGACGGCGCCACAGGCTGGCAGGGGCTGCGCTACGTGACGCTGCCGATGATGCAGAACATCATCTCGATCACCGTGCTGTTCAGCCTGATTGTCACCTTCGCCAACTACGACATCGTGCGGGTGCTCACCAATGGCGGGCCGCGTGACCTGACGCAGGTCTTCGCTTCCTACGCTTTCCAGGTCGGCATCCTCTCCGGCAACCTGCCGCGCGGCGCCGCCGTGAGCCTCTTCATGTTCCCGGTGCTCGCGGTCTTCGCCTTCTTCATCCTCCGCGGCATCAACCGTCGCAATAGGGAGCAGATGTGATGTCCGCCAGCACCGCGAGCACCATCGCCTCCTACACGGGGAAGAAGCTCGGCAGCCTCCGGTCGGAGCGCCGCTGGGCGCTCTGGACGGCCTATGCCTCCCTGATCGTGGCGACGATCATCTTCCTCGCCCCGCCCTTCTACATGCTGGTCACCAGCCTGAAGAGCAGCGCCGAAATCTCGAATCTCTCGGGCAATCCCTGGATCGTCCGGGCGCCGACGCTCGAGAACTACATGGAGCTGATCGCCAACCCGCTGTTCCGCGGCTTCTTCTTCAACAGCGTGATCATCACCCTCTGCGTCGTCGCCATCTCCATGGTGATCTCGGTGCTGGCGGCCTTCTCGCTGGCGCGGATGAAGTTCTGGGGCAGCCAGGCCTTGGCGACCGGCGTGTTCCTGACCTACCTCGTGCCGGACACGCTGCTCTTCATCCCGCTCTACCAGATCGTCGGCGGGCTCGGCCTGCTGAACTCCATCTGGGGCCTGATCCTGATCTACCCGACGCTGACGGTGCCCTTCTGCACCTGGATCATGATCGGCTACTTCGCCTCCATCCCGAAGGAGCTGGACGAGGCGGCGCTGATCGACGGCGCGGGCTGGATGCAGATGCTGACCAAGATCTTCATCCCGGTGGCGCTGCCCGGCATCATCGCGGCGACGATCTTCGCCTTCACGGTGTCCTGGGCGGCCTTCGTCTACCCGACAGCCTTCGTCACCACGCCGGAGCACATGCCGCTGACCATCGGCGTCGTCTCCCAGCTCATCCGGGGCGATACCTTCGCCTGGGGCCAGATCATGGCGGGCGCGCTGATGGCGGCGCTGCCGCCGGTGGTCGTCTATGCCTTCCTCATGGATTATTACATAGCCGGCCTCACCGCCGGTGCGACGAAGGGATAAGCCGCGCCATGGCTCAGGTGCATCTGCGCAAGGTCGTCAAGGAATACGAGGGCGGCGTCCAGGCAGTGAAGGGGATCGACCTCGACATTGCCGACCACGAGTTCGTGGTGCTTGTGGGGCCGTCCGGCTGCGGCAAGTCCACGACGCTGCGGATGATCGCAGGACTGGAAGAAATCTCGGGCGGCGAGATCGATATCGGCGGCACCGTGGTCAACGACGTGCCGCCGCGCGACCGGGACATCGCCATGGTGTTCCAGAACTACGCGCTCTATCCGCACATGACCGTCTACGACAACATGGCCTTCGGACTCACGCTGCGGAAGTTCGACAAGGGCGAGATCAAGCGCCGGGTCGAGAACGCGGCCAAGATCCTCGATATCGGCATGCTGCTCGACCGCAAGCCGAAGGCGCTCTCGGGCGGACAGCGGCAGCGCGTCGCCATGGGCCGCGCCATCGTGCGGGACCCGAAGGTGTTCCTGTTCGACGAGCCGCTCTCCAACCTGGACGCCAAGCTGCGCGTGCAGATGCGCACCGAGATCAAGAAGGTCCATCAGACCGTCCGCACCACCACCGTCTACGTCACCCATGACCAGGTGGAGGCAATGACGCTCGCCGACCGCGTGGTGGTGATGAACCACGGCAAGATCGAGCAGGTCGGCCCGCCGCAGGAGCTTTACCACCACCCGCGGACGCGCTTCGTCGCCGGCTTCATCGGCAGCCCGTCGATGAACTTCATCCCCGCCCGGCTGGAGGAGGCCGGCTCCGGCCTCGTCGTCCGCATGACGGACCGGGCGGTGCTGCCGGTACCGGCCGCCCGCGCTAGCCGCTATGCGGCCCATGTCGGACGTGACCTGCTCTTCGGCATCCGCCCGGAGCATCTGACCGAGCCGCACCCGAACGAGCACCGGCCGAACATCGCCCATTTCGAGGCCGCTCCCGAGGTCGTCGAGCCGATGGGGATGGAGACGCTGCTGCACTTCTGGGTCGAGGGGCACGAGATCTGCGCCCGCTTCGACCCGGCGGTGGAAGTCGCGCCGGGCAAGCTCGCCGCCATGGCGGTCGACATGGATCAGATGCACCTGATCGACCCGAAGACGGACCTCGTCCTGTAGCCGGGGCGGAATTGAGGGGTTAAGATCGGCGCATGGCAGACTACACTCCGGTGCTGATCGGCGCCGAACCCCTCGCCGCCCTCGTGGGCAACATCTTCCGCGCCAATGGCTGCGATGCGGCCGAGGCCGACCGCATCGCCGAGCACCTGCTCGGCGCCAACCTCGCCGGGCATGACAGCCATGGCGTGGCCCGCGTGCCGCGCTACGTCGAGTGGCAGCAGGCGGGCTATGTCGTCGCCGGCCAGCAGGCCGAGGTGGTGACGGATGGCGGCGCCTTCGCCCTGCTCGACGGGCATTATGGCTTTGGCCAGACGGTGGCGCCACAGGCGACGGCGATGGGCATTGAGCGCGCGCAGCAGCACGGCACGGCCATCATCGCCCTGCGCAATGCAGGGCATGTCGGTCGGATCGGCGCCTACTCGGAACAGGCGCTTGCCGCGGGGCTGATCTCCATCCATTTCGTCAACGTCGCTGGCAGTGTCCTGGTCGCGCCCTTCGGCGGAACCGAGCGGCGCTTCTCCACCGCGCCCTTCAGCGTCGGCGTGCCCACGGACCCGCCGGTGGTGCTCGACTTCGCCACATCCCATGTCGCCGAAGGCAAGGTGCTGGTCGCCTCCAATGGGGGCAAGCCACTGCCGCCGGATGCGCTGATCGAGCCGGATGGGCGGCTCTCTGGTGACCCGCACACGCTCTATGGCGAGTATGAGCAGGTCGGGCCGCGCAATCCGGCCAATGGGCTCGGCGCGATCCGCGCCTTCGGCGAGCACAAGGGCTCGGGACTTGCCTTCATGTGCGAGTTGCTGGCTGGTGCCTTCACCGGCGGCGGCTGCTCCGGCCCGATCGATGCGCGCGGGCGAATCGCCAATGGCATGCTCTCCATTTTCATCTCGCCACAGCATTTCGGCACCGAGGCGGCTTTCAAGCAGGCGGCGCAGGATTATGTCGCCTGGGTCAAATCCTGCCGGCCGGCCAAGCCCGGTGGCGAGGTCCTGGCCCCGGGCGAGACCGAGGCGCGGTTGAAGGCGGAGCGCCTCGCCAATGGCGTACCGCTGCAGCCCGATACCTGGGCCGGCATCGTAGGTTGCGCCCGCAAGCTCGGCGTGACTGTCCCGAATTGAGCGAGGAGCTGACCGCCGCCGTGCGCTATGGCCGCTATGCGGCCATCCGCCGGCGCATGCTCACCGAAGCCTCCCGCCGCATCCCGCTGGCGAGCCTGGCGCAGCAGGCACGTGCCTTGTCGCTCTGGGATGGCAAGCAGGTCACGCCAGCGGATGAGATGCAGCTCGCCGCCGTCTTCGACCTTGGCGTGCTCGACCCGCTTGGCGAGCATGGCCGCGCCATCGATCGCCAGGCCCGGGCCGAGGCGCCCCCGCCCGGCAGCGAGGAACACCGGATGCTGCAGGCGCTGGCCGAGGCATCCTTTGGTCTGTGGCGCATTCACGGTCCCCATCCCGAGGGCGGAGTCCGGGCCGAAAGCTTCCCGGATGGCGAGGAGCTGGTGATCTGGGACCGCTTCCTCGATCGCGGCAGGGCGCCCGGCGCGCTGGTCGGCGCCCGCATCGCCCGACCGGAGGAAGACCTGCCAATGACCTGCGGCGCCGTTGTCTCGCTCGACAGCCGGGCGGTGGAGCGGCTGCTGCTGGGAACGCCGCCGCAACGGGGCCCGGTTTTTCCCAGCCTGCCCCTCACCGACGACGGGCCGTCGTTGGAGCGGTTGGTGGCAGAGCCAGCAACGCGACTGCGGCTCGCGGCCTTGGCCCGGACGCCGGGCTTCGCGGCGACGGTCTACCGCACCGCGATCGATCTCGGACTGATGGGGCCTGTCATCGGGCGAAGCCCCGGAGCCGCACAATCCCCCTGAGCGGCTTGCCGCGGCGGCGCTTCCAGCTACTCTCCCCGGCAACAAAGTCGGGGAAATTGGTCCATGCGCCGCCTGCTGCCTGCCTTGCTTGCCCTGCTGTTTGCCACCTCGGCTCAGGCCTTCCCCGACCGCCCGATCACCCTGGCCACCGGCTATGCGCCAGGCGGATCGACCGATATTGCCGCCCGGCTGCTGGCCGAGAGGCTGGCCGCCAATCTCGGGCCGGAGGCGCGGGTGGTGGTGGAGAACCGGCCGGGCGCCGCCGGGATCGTCGCCAGCGAATGGCTGCGGCGGCAGGTGCCTGATGGCCACACCATCATGCTGGTCGAGAGCTCATCCCATGCCATCGCGCCGGCCGCCCTGGTTGGCGGCACGCGCTATGACCCGGTGGCGGATTTCTCGCATCTGGGCGTCATCGGAACGGCGCCGCTGATCCTGGTGGTGAACAAGGATTTCCCGGCGAATACGGCACCCGAAGTGCTTGAGCGGTTGCGCTCCGCCCCGCCGGAGACCTTCACCTATGCGACGTCCGGCGTCGGCTCCATCGTGCACCTGGCGCCCGAAATGCTGGCACTCGACCTCAAGACCCGCTTCGTCCATGTGCCCTATCGCAGCGGCGGGCAGATGCTGACGGCGATCTTCCAGGGCGAGGGGCAGTTCGGCATCGCCGTGCTGGCCTCCGCCGCGCAGCAGGTGCGGGACGGCATGGTGCGGGGGATCGCGGTGACGGGCAACCGCCGCTTCCCCTCCTTCCCGCAACTGCCGACGCTCTCCGAGGCAGGCGTCCCGGGCTATGACATCACCACATGGAACATCATCCTCGGCCCACCCGGCCTGCCGGCAGCGGTTCAGGAGGCACTGAACCGTGCCATGGTCACATCCCTCGCCGAGCCCGCCCTCCAGCAGCGCCTGCTCACGGCCGGCGTCGATGCCTGGACCGCGCCGAACGCACCCGCCGATGCGCGGGCCTTCCTCGAGCGGGAAGTGGCAAAGTTCCGGGTCGTGGTGGAGCGGACCGGGGTGAAGCTGCAACCCTGACGTCGCCGGGAATCAGGTCTTTTCCTGGTCCGATGGCGATGCGGCCGGCGGGCCGACCAGCCGGCGGATCTCAGCCAGCATTGTCGGCGAATCCCAGGGCTGGTCGCCCTCTACCCGTGCCCGCTCGCGTCCCTGCCGGTCCACCACCAGCGTTGTCGGCAGGCCGCGCACGCCGAGCGCGCGGCTCGCGGCGCCCCGGGGGTCGAGCCAGAGACCGAGTTGGCGGATCGCTTTGTCCCGGTAAAAAGGTTCGACCATCGCCTTGCCGCCCCGGTCGGAGGAAAGGGCGAGGATCACCACCCCCTCCCCGGCCAGCGCTGCCTGGGCGCGGTCGAGAGCCGGCATTTCGGCAACGCAGGGGGGACACCATGTGGCCCAGAGGTTGATCAGCAACCCCTTGCCGGCGAAATCCGTGACGGTGTGCGGCTTGCCCTCGGCATCGGTGAAGCTGAATTCCGGTAGCGGCTTCGGCGGCGCCTCGACCAGGCGGCCAGCCCCGGCGCCGAGGGCTTTGCGCCCAAGGGCCGCGCCCGCTAGGGTCCCGGCCGCCGCCCGGGCCATCACCCGGCGGGTCGCACGCAGTCCGGAAAGCGCAGCCATCGTGTCAAATCCCACCCCTGGCAACTCCCAATGGGGCGGCCGCTTCGCCGCCGGTCCCTCCGCAATCATGCAGGCGATCAACGCCTCGATCGGCTTCGACCGCAAGATGTGGCGCCAGGACATCCGTGGCAGCCTCGCCCATGCTGCCATGCTGGCGCATGTGGGGATCATCTCGACCGAGGACGAGAGGGCGATCCGCGAGGGGCTGGCCGGCATCGCAGCACGGATCGAGGCCGGTGATTTTCCCTGGGATGAGGGCCTCGAAGACATCCACATGAATATCGAGGCGCGGCTGACCGAAGCGGTTGGCGAGGCCGGCAAGCGCCTCCATACCGGCCGCAGCCGGAACGACCAGGTGGCGCTTGACGTCCGCCTCTGGGTGCGTGACGCGATCGACGGGCTGACCGGGCAGATCGAGGACGTCATGCGGGCGCTGACCGCGCGCGCCGAGGAGCATGCGGCAACCGTGATGCCGGGCTTCACCCACCTCCAATCCGCCCAGCCCACCACCTTCGGCCACCATATGCTGGCCTATGTGGAGATGCTTTCCCGCGATCGCGGCCGGCTGGCCGATGCCCGGCGCCGGCTGAACGAGAGCCCGCTGGGTGCGGCGGCGCTCTGCGGCACCGGCTTCCCCATCGACCGGCACATGACCGCTAAGGCGCTCGGCTTCGACGGGCCGACGCGCAACAGTCTGGACAGTGTCGCCTCCCGCGACTTCGCCGCTGAATTCCTATTCGCCTGCGCCATGTGCGCGACCCATCTCTCGCGCCTTGCCGAGGAGGTGGTGATCTGGACCAACCCGTATTTCGGCTTCGTCACGCTGTCCGATGCCTACACCACCGGCTCCTCCATCATGCCGCAAAAGCGCAACCCGGACGCGGCGGAGTTGGTGCGCGGCAAGACCGGGCGGGTGATGGGCGCGCTCACCGGCATGCTGACCGTGCTGAAGGGCCTGCCCCTGACCTATGGCAAGGACATGCAGGAAGACAAGGAAGGGATCTTCGACGCGGCCGAAACCATGACCCTCTGCCTCGCCGCGACTGCGGGCATGGTACGCGACATGGTGCCGAATGCCGCACGCCTGCGCGAAGCGGCAGGGGCCGGCTTCTCCACTGCGACGGATCTGGCGGACTGGCTGGTGCGCGAGTTGAAGATGCCCTTCCGCGATGCGCACCACGTCACCGGCCGGCTCGTCGCCAAGGCCGAGGCCAAGGGCAGCGACCTCGCCGGGCTGACGCTTGCCGAGATGCAGACGGTAGAGCCCCGCATCACGGAGGCGATCTTCGGCGTGCTGACGGTGGAGGCCTCGGTCGCCTCTCGCGCCTGTTACGGCGGCACCGCCCCCGAGAATGTTCGCCGGATGGCGGCGGAGTGGCGGGAGCGACTGGCGTGACCCGGCTGCTGTTGGCCTTTCTGGCGCTGGTCCCGCTCGCCGGCTGCGGGCGGGCCGGGCCACCGCGGCCTCCGGGGCCGAGAGAGCAGATCATCTACCCTCGCGCCTACCCGAAGCCGGATCCGACACCATTGCCGCCTGGCGCGATACCGGAAGCACCACCCGCGCGACGCTGACGGGGCAACCCTCGCCGCCCCGCTGCCGTTGCTCCGCAAGGAGGACACGGCATGCGCATCCACCACCTCGATTGCGGTCCCGCCCGGCCCTTCGGCGGCGCCCTCATGGATGGCGCCAGCCCCGGTGCCATCGGTCGGCTGAGCTGTCATTGCCTGGCCATCGAGACCGACCGGCACGGCATCGTGCTGGTCGATACCGGGCTTGGCCTGCGCGACATGGCACGGCCCTGGCTGCGGCTGCCGTTGCTGAACACCGCCTTGCTGCAATTCCGTTTCGACGCGGACCGCACGATGCTCCGGCGCCTGCGGCGTCTCGGCCATTCGCCCCGGGACGTGCGGCATATTGTCATGACCCATCTCGACTTCGATCATGCCGGTGGTCTCATCGACTTTCCGCATGCGACGGTGCATGTGATGGCACCGGAGGCGAAAGCCGCCCGCACCCGGCCCGGCTGGCTTGACCGCCTGCGCTACCGCCCGGCGCAATGGGGCGATACCGCACGCTGGCGCCGCTACTCCGACCGCACATCGGGCCGCTGGTTCGGCTTCGATGCGGTGACGGAGCTGGAGGGCCTGCCGCCCGAGTTCCTGCTCGTGCCGCTGCCGGGCCATTCGGCGGGTCATGCCGGCGTCGCCATCGAAGGGCCGCGCGGCTGGATGCTGCATGCGGGCGATGCCTATTTCAACCGGGCCGAGGTGCATGCGCCACTGCCCGGCTGCCCAGCCGGCAGCGCCGCCTATGAGCGCTTCATGGCCTGGGATTCACGCCTCGCCCGAGCCAACCAGGCACGCCTGCGCAACCTTGTGGCGGAGCCGGACAGTGCCATCGCCGTCTTCTGCACCCACGACCCGGTGGAGTATGTCGCCATGGCGGTCTGGCAGGGGAATGCCAGCGCCATGCCCGAGCCACGGGTGGCGAGTGCGGCATGAACGCGCTGGGCGTCCCTGATGCCCATGGCTCGCGGAACCCAGGCCGGGCCATTGCCTCGTGCAGGCAATGCTTTCGGTCAGGTGATTCCACTGGACCGGAGTTTGCCCTAGCCTTCCAGCCAAGCGTCAAGGGAGGAAGGCATGGCTCGCCATGTCGTCGCAGCGGTCGGCGAGATCCCGCCGAATGGCCGCAAATTGGTTGAGGTGAAAGGACGGCGCATCGCGCTGTTCCATGTCTCGGGTGAGTACTTCGCCTTAACCGATCGCTGCCCGCATGAGGGCGGCAGCCTCTGCGCCGGCCGGCTGACGGGGCTTGTGCGATCGAACGAGCCAGGGCGGTATGAATATTCCCGACCGCAGGAGATGCTGGCCTGTTCCTGGCATGGCTGGGAGTTCGACATAAGAACCGGCCAAAGCTACTGCGACCCGGAGAGCATCCGCGCACGCATCTATCCGGTGAGCCTTGAGCCCGGCGAGGCGTTGACCAAAGGCCCTTTCGTCGCCGAGACGTTTCCCGTCTCGGTCGATGGCCAATACATCCTGGTGGAGGTCTGATCGTCCATGGCCGAATGGCATCGTGTCGCCGAGGAAGGCGATCTCGCCGAGAACATGCCGCTGCCGGTGCGCATCGGCGATCTCTGCATCGCCGTGGTCCGGCTGGAGGATGGCATCTTCGCGGTCAATGACATCTGCACCCATGAATACGCGCTGCTGTCGGATGGTTATTGCGAGGATGGCAAGCTGGAATGCCCGCTGCATCAGGCCTGTTTCGATATCCGCACCGGCGCGGCGCTGAATGAGCCGGCAGATGTGCCTGTCGCCACTTACAAGGTGAAAATCGAAGGTGGGGCCGTCTTCGTCGAGGCATGAGCCGACGGCTGCCGGGACGGCGTTGACCGGAATGGCGCCCGTCTGTCCAAGCATGGCGTGCCGAATCTGGCCGTTGTCCCGGCTACCTGAACCGCGATTCATTTTAGCCGGGCCACCAAAGCGAGCGCACCCTACCGAGGCGGCAGCCATTTGGCCGCGTCCGCTACGTGAAACGGGTTTTACCCCAACTGCGGCGGCCCCGCCGCTCATCCTCCCATCTGCAATCAGTTAGTGCGGCCTGGCTTAGGGCTCCAAAAGCCTGAGGTCAGACACAGCTACATAATGTTGTTAATTCAAACTTTTCAGAAAAGGGTGCGTCTCGGTAGATGAGCCGCCAGCGGAAGCACGCATTGCGCTGTTTCAACCCCATCCAATCGTCTCAAGCCTCACGACAGGGCATAGATATAACCAGGGCGAGAATCCTACAGATTCAACACACGCACTCGCGCTTTTAACCTATAAGTTTATGTTACTCGTACTAAAAGCACTTAAATTAGAGACGAAAAAATGGTCGTGTAATTATTGAAAAACTGGATAATTTCGTGACGGTGCTAATTTGCAACATATAACGGCCGTGTACCGTCCGCGACAGAGACAGAACTCAACAACTGCGATCTCGATGTTCGGGAACGGAAAAGATGGCTGTGCTCACGATTCAGGCGGAGAGTGGTACCATTACGTTGGCGGGCGACGCTGACGCGTTGGATGCCGATACCCAGGTCCGCGACCCGAGGGGCCTGTCGGAAATTTCGTATGTGCCCGGCCATGATGGGAAAGAAGGAGTTCCCCCATGGTCCGCCGCAAACCGCCTCGGATCCCCAATGAGATGCTGGACCAGCTGCTGTCCGGCGCGGATGCCCATACGGCCTTCGGCCAGGGCGGCACCGCTGGCCGCAACGAGGGCGTCGACATCGTCGGCAACAACGCCGTCATCGGCTACATCACCAATGGCGAATGGGTCGAGTACACCATCAACGTCCAGCAGGCCGGCCGCTACGCCATCACCTTCAACGCCGCGACCCCCGACCCGGGCCGCACCATCACCGCCAGCCTTGAGCAGGGCGGCACCGTCTACGAGACCAGCAACGCCGTCAGCGTGGTCGACACCAACAGCTACACCGTCTTCGCCCTCACCCAGGCGGCGCAGCTCGGCCTCAACGCCGGTGTCCAGACCCTCCGCCTCACCTTCGGAGGAGGGACGATGGACTTCCAATCCATCAATCTCGGCTTCGTGCCGCCTGATGGACAGGGTCCGGTTTCCGGAGCGCCGGTCGTGATCGGGGCGGCACCGGTGGTGATCAACGCCACGCAGTTCGGCCTCGGCGGTCAGGGCGTGGCCTATAACGACACCACCCCGAACAATGACCAGGGTGGCACCGCTGGCCGCAACGAAGGTGTCGACATTGTCGGCAACAACGCGGCTATCGGCTGGGTTTCTAACGGTGAATGGGTCGAGTACACGGTCAACGTGCAGCAAGCGGGGCAGTACGCGCTCAGCTTCACCACGGCGACACCCGATCCGGGCCGCAGCATCACGGCCACCTTCGAGCAGAACGGTGCCGTCTACGAGAGCAGCGGTGCGGTCGCGGTACCGGACACCAACAGCTATACCGCCTTCGCCACAGGCCAGGCGGCGCAGCTGGACCTCAACGCCGGGGTGCAGACCATCCGCCTGACCTTCAATGGCGGACCATTCGACGTGCAATCCCTCCGCCTTGCCCAGACCGCGCCTGCACCGACTGGCTTCGCGGCCTTCGCAATGGACGAAGGCTTTACCTTCGACGGCTTCGCCGCAAGGCAGGCGCCGGCAATGGAGGCCGGGCCCATCGAGCCGATGGCCCTGGCCAGCTACCTTGAGCCGAGGCAGCGGCGCCCAGCCCCGACGAGTCAGCCGAGCCGATGGAAGTGTCGGAGGCCGCGCCCACCCTCGTGCTCGACGAGGCACAGCAGCCGGGCTTCCAGCTCACCTGACCGGAGTGGCGGCCGCACCAGCCGCCACTTCCCCTCCCCCTGCCGCGCTCCCAGCCAAGGCGTTCCGATATGGCAAGCCCACCCCCCATGCTGCGTGCCAGCCTGTTCCGCTCCTGCCGCGGCGCCTTCCTTGGCGTTGCGCTGCTGAGCGCCTGATCAACCTGCTGACGCTCTCTGGCTCCGTCTTCATGCTCGAAGTATATGATCGGGTTCTGCCAAGCTGGTCGATTCCGACCCTGGTCGGGCTCTGCCTGGTGCTGCTGCTGCTCTATGCCTTCCAGGGCAGCTTCGACATGATCCGCTCGCGCATCCTGGCACGGGTTGGCGCAGCCCTCGATGAGGAGCTCAACCAGCCGGTCTTCCGTTCGCTCATGCGCGCTTCCATCGCCGCGCCGAAGGAGGCAAGCGGCCAGCAGGCGCTGCGAGACCTCGACCAGTTGCGCGCCTTCCTGGCGGGCAGCGGCCCCTCGGCCTTGTTCGACCTGCTCTGGATGCCTCTCTACCTTGCGGTCTGCTTCGGCTTCCATTTCTGGATCGTCATGGTAGCACTGGCCGGCGCGCTGCTGCTGGTCACCTTCACCCTGCTGACCGAACTGCTGACCGAACTGCTGACCCGCAACGCGACGCGAGAGGCAGTAAAGGCCGGCGCGCTCCGCAACGGTATCGCCGATGGCGCCCGGCGGAATGCCGAGGTGGTCCATGCGCTCGGCATGGTGGACCGCTTCGCCCGACGCTGGGGCGGGGCGAATAGCCTCTACCTGCGGCATCAGCAGGGGGCTTCCGATGTCTCGGGCGGCTTCGGCGCGGTGTCGAAGGTTCTGCGCATGCTGCTGCAATCGGCGGTGCTCGCGGTCGGCGCCTATCTAGTCATAGCTGGCGAGGTCACCGGCGGCGTGATGATCGCCGCCTCGATCCTTACCTCCCGTGCGCTGGCGCCGGTCGAGCTCGCCATCGCCAACTGGAAAGGCTTCGTCGCCGCCCGGCAGGGGGCTCGCCGCCTCTCCACGCTCCTTCAGGCAACGACGCCGCAAGCGGAGCCGATGAAACTGCCGGCCCCGCGCAAGTTCGTCACCGTCGAGCAGGCCAGCACCGGCACTCCCGGCACCCAGCGGCCGACGATCCAGGAGGTCGCCTTCCAGCTTCCCGCGGGCAGCGCCCTCGGCATCATCGGGCCAAGCGCCTCAGGCAAGTCGTCGCTCGCCCGTATGCTTGTCGGCGTCTGGCCAGCCTGGCGCGGCAAGGTGCGGCTCAATGGCGCCGCGCTCGAGCATTGGCAGCCGGAGGACCTGGGCCAGCATATCGGCTATCTGCCGCAGGATGTGGAGCTCTTCGCCGGCACGGTGGCGCAGAACATCGCCCGCTTCGAGGAGGAGGCGGACCCTCAGGCCATCATCGCCGCTGCTACCGCCGCCAATGTCCATGAGATGATCCTGCAGCTGCCGGAAGGCTATGACACGCAGATCGGCGAGGCCGGCGCCGCGCTCTCGGGGGGCCAGCGCCAGCGCATCGGCCTGGCCCGCGCGCTCTATGGCGAGCCCTTCCTCGTCGTGTTGGATGAGCCGAACTCCAACCTCGACACCGAGGGCGAGCAGGCGCTCACCCAGGCGATCCTCGGCGTCCGGGCGCGGGGCGGCATCGCCGTCGTCATCGCCCACCGACCGAGCGCCCTGGCCGGCGTCAACCTTGTCATGGTCCTGGCCGAGGGACGCGTGCAGGCCCTCGGGCCGCGGGGCGAGGTGCTGAACAAAGTGCTGCGCCCCGTTCCCGTTGCGCCCGACGCCAAGCCAGCCGCCGTCGCCCTCGTCAGACCGAACCTCAGCGCAGGAGCCGCATCATGATGATCCTTCGCCCCGAATCCGAGGCCCGGCGCTCCATCCGCCGGCACAGCCGGGTTGCCGTCACGGCTGTGGTGATACTGGTCGGCGGTCTCGGCGGCTGGTCCGTCGCCACCGAGATCTCGGGCGCCGTGGCGGCGGCCGGCAATGTCGTGGTGGAAACCAATGCCAAGAAGGTGCAGCACCCGACAGGCGGCGTCGTCGGCCAGATCCTGGCGCGGGATGGCGACCGCGTTCGCGCCGGCGATGTGGTGATCCGCCTGGACGAGACCGTGGCACGGGCGAATGCCGCGATGCTGTCAAAGGGCCTTGGCGAGCTGGCGGCCCGGCAAGCCCGGCTCGAGGCCGAGCGCGACGGGCAGGAGGCGATGGCGCCACGCCCGGACGGGCTGGATACCGAAGCCTATGCCCAGTGGCGCAGCGAGGCGAGGCTCTTCGAGCACCGCCGCCAAGCCCGCGATGGCCAGAAGGCGCAGCTGCGCGAGCGGGTCGCCCAACTCGACGAGCAGATCGCGGGACTCCGGCTGCAGGCCGCGGCCAAGGCCGATGAGATCAAGCTCATCCAGGAGGAACTCGGCGCGGTCGAGCATCTCTGGCGGCAAAACCTCGTCGCCATGAACCGGGTGACTCTGCTGCGGCGGGAGGAGACGCGGCTGCGCGGCGAGCACGGTCAGATCGTCTCCAGCGTCGCCCAGGCCCGCGGCCGGATCAGCGAGACGCAGCTGCAGATCCTGCAGATAGATCAGGATCTACGCAGCGAGACGGCGAAGGAGCTGCGCGAGGTTGAGGCCAAGATCCTTGAGATGGTGGAACGCCGCGTGGCGGCCGAGGACCAGCTCAGCCGCATCGAGATCCGCGCGCCGCAGGATGGCATCGTTTACCAGTCAGCGGTGCATACCGTGGGAGGCGTCATCGCGCCAGGCGAACAGCTCATGCTGATCATGCCGGAAGCGGACAACCTGACCGTCGAGGTCAAGGTGGCGCCGCAGGATATCGACCAGCTCCTGCCGGGCCAGGACACCGTTCTCCGCCTCTCGGCGCTCAACCAGCGCACGACGCCGGAGCTGCGTGGCAATGTCCGGGTCATTGCTGCCGACCTGATGACCGACCAGCGCTCCGGCCTGCAATACTACCCCGTGCGCATCGCCATTGCCGAGGGCGAGGAGGAGCGGCTGGGCGCAGCCAGGCTGGTGCCCGGCATGCCGGTCGAGAGCTTCATCCGGACGGGCGAGCGCACCGTTCTCTCCTACCTGACCAAGCCCATGTCGGATTATTTCACCCGCGCCTTCCGCGAGGAGTGAAGCAGCTGCTCCAGGGCTGAGGGGATTGAGGCACGCGCTGGCCGCGTCTCGCCTTGCTCGCCGATCGCTTCGGCCCAGAGTTCACCCATCATCCGGTCCTCTTCCGGCGTACCGAAGGGCACGGCGGAGCCGCCGGAATAATGGGTCATCTCGCCGAAGCGCGGCTTTCCTTCGATGAGATAGAGGTCGACGCGCACGGCATCGAAGCCGGCGCCGAGCCGGGCGGCGAGGTCGTTGAGGGCCGCGGCGGCTGGCGGAGGACCCGGATAATCCGGGCAATCCGCATGGCGGTGGCGCCCGAAGGCGAGCGGCTCCAGGGTGACGGGGTCGTAGAACAACTCGCGCCGCCGCTCGGTGAAACGCCCCAGATGGACCTGCAGCAGCCGAGGCCGGCCGCCAAAGACGTAAATCTTGTAGTCCTCCGGCACACCACCAGCCGGACCCGCAAGGAATTCCTCGACGAGGAGACGCGGCCGGATCGGGCGGTAGCCCCATTCACCGGTGCGCTCGCCGTAATTCTCGCTGAGCCAAGCCTCGGCCTGGGCCAGGATGGCGGAGCGGCAAGCAGCCGCCTTGTCGGGGACGAGAATGTTGTAGCCCGAGCCATGATTCGCCTTGAGAACGAAGCGCTGCGGCAAGGCCTCCCATGGGATCGCCGCGGCGCTGTCCCAGACGCCGACCAGCGGGGTGATATATCGCCAGCCGATCCGCTCCGCCGCCCAGGGCCGCACCGCGACCTTGTCGAGGGTCAGGGGAATCAGTGGATTACGGTCATTCAGGATCTTCCAGGCGATACGCTCATTGAAGCTGCGCGGGCGGCGGAGGTCAGGGTCGTAACCCAGCGCCTCCCGCATCATCCGGCGGAGCCGGCGGCTGGCACGCAGGCGGTCCAGCCATTCGAGCCGGTCCGCGGCATGGTGAAATACCTGACGCAGGAGCGTGAGGCCGGAGTGTCGAAGCGGGCCAGGAACAATGCTGCCGGTCTGGGTCATCTTTCCACCAAGCTGAAGGCGTCTCCTTCCAACGCTACGGGTGGCCAGGCGGTACGGATGCGAAATTGGCCGGGCCGTTCCGCTCCGGCTAAGAGAGCCTCGCATTGGCGGGTGGCGGAGCTGGAGGGTCGCAACGGAGGATGCTGTCTCCCGAGGAATGGCAGGCGGTACGGCTCAGCCTCGGCGTTGCCGGTCGCTCCGTCCTGGTCTCGCTGCTGCCGGCGGTGCTGGTGGCCTGGGCCCTGGCGCGAGGCCGCTTCCCAGGGCGGATGTTGCTCGATGCGATCGTGCACCTGCCGCTCGTGGTGCCGCCCGTGGTGGTCGGCTGGGGCCTGCTGATGGTGTTCGGCATCCAGGGGCCGATCGGCGGGCTGCTGCATGCCTGGTTCGGCATCCGCCTCGTCTTCACGACCGAGGGCGCGGCGCTGGCGACGGCGGTGATGTCCTTCCCGCTGATCGTGCGCAGCGTGCGGCTCGGGCTGGAGGGGCTCGATCCTGGGCTGGAGGCGGCGGCGCGAACGCTTGGCGCCGGCCCCGCCGATCGTTTTCTCAGCGTGACCCTGCCCCTGATGTCGCCCGGCATCCTGGCGGGTGCGGTCACCGCCTTCGCGGCGGGCCTTGGGGAATTCGGCGCGGTGATCACCTTTGCTTCCAACATCCCGGGCGAGACGCAGACCCTGCCGCTCGCCATATACAGCGCGACACAGAGCCCGGGCGGCGAGGCGGTGGCGGCGCGGCTGGCGCTTGTGTCCTTCGCGCTGGCCCTCGCCGGCCTGCTGTTGGCGGAGCTGCTGGGGCGTCGGTTGAGCCGGTGGCTGGGCCGCGGGTGATGCTGGATGTCGCGCTTCTTCATCAGTATCCGGGCTTCACCCTGGATGTCGCCTTTACCGCGCCGGGGACTGGGGTGACGGCGCTGTTCGGCCCCTCGGGCTGTGGCAAGTCGACCATCCTTGCCGCTGTCGCTGGTCTGCTGCGACCGGCGGCCGGGCGCGTGGCGCTGCATGACGATGTGATGCTCGATACGACGAGCGGCATAGCGGTGGCGCCGGAGCGCCGACGCTGCGGGGTCGTCTTCCAGGATTCACGGCTGTTCCCGCATCTGAGCGTTGAGGCCAATCTCCGCTACGGGCTGCGCCGGGCCCCGCATGGGGTGAGCGGGCCGACCTTCGCCGAGGTCGTCGGCCTGCTTGGCCTCGAGGCGCTGCTCGGGCGGCGGCCGCTCGGCCTTTCCGGCGGAGAGCGGCAACGCGTGGCGCTGGGGCGGGCATTGCTGGCCCGGCCGCGGCTGTTGCTGATGGATGAGCCGCTGGCAGCGCTTGATGCGGCGCGCCGTGTCGAGGTGCTGCCCTTCCTCGCAAGGCTGCGCGATGCGGCAGGGCTACCGGTCCTCTATGTCACTCATGCGCTCGAGGAGGTGGATGCGCTGGCCGACCATCTCGTGCTGCTGGAGGCAGGGCAGGTCCTCGCCGCCGGAACGGTGGAGGCGCTGGCGGCGCGCGCCGACCTCCCCGCCCTTGCCCGGCGGCGGGATGCGGGGGCGCTGCTGGGTTGCACCGTGCTGGCGCAGGAGGCAACGCGTGGCCTGACACGGCTCGGCTTTCCCGGTGGCGAGTTGCTGGTGCCACGTCGGCCCGGGCTGGCGGTGGGCGAGCAGCTCAGGGTCCGGCTGCGCGCGCGCGACGTGGCGGTGGCGCTGGAGGCACCGCGGGGTATTTCGATGCACAACATCATGGCTTGCCGTATCGAGGAGATCGTTCCGGCCGGAGAGGCCGAGGTGCTGCTGCGGTTACAGGTCGGGCCGACGCCGCTGTTGTCGCGGGTGACGCGGGACAGTGTCGGCCGGCTTGGGCTCGCGCCGGGATTGGAGGTCTTCGCCCTGGTGAAATCCATCGCCTTCGACCATGCGGCAGTGGCATGAGCGGCCCCCCGCGCCTGGCGCCGGTGGAGGAGGCATGCGCCCTGCTGCCCAGGCAACCGGTGATTCCACAGGTGATGCCGCTGCGGCAGGCGATCGGCCATGTGCTGGCCGAGCCAGTGCGGGCGCCAGGGCCGGTGCCGGCGGCGCCGCTCGCGTTGCGGGAAGGCTGGGCCGTCGCCGCCGCCGAAACCGAGGGCGCCGGCCCCTACGCCCCCGTGCCCCTGCCACACCTGTCCTGGGTGGCGGCCGGCCAGTTCCTGCCGCCAGGAACCGACGCGGTGCTGCCTCCCTTTGCCTGCGATGGCGACCTGGGGCTGGAGCCCGTGGCGCCCGGCGAGGGGGTGCGCCAGGCAGGCGAGGATGCCGCGGCCGGTGCGGTTCTGCGGCCAGCCGGGCATCTGCTGGAGCCGATAGACCTCATGCTGGGCATGGCGGGCATTGCCGAGGTGGCCGTACGGGCGCCGCGCGTGGCCCTGCACGGAGCGCCGGAGATGGCCGCGCTCGTGCTGATGGAGGGGGCAACCCTTGTCGAGACAGCGCCGGATCTTGTGCTGGCAGCCGGGGTGACGGCGGAGCAGGTGCTCTGTCCGGCCGTTGCGGCACGGCCCGGCGAGGCGACGGCAATCGGAATCCTGGATGGCGCTCCCGCCCTGCTTCTGCCGGCGCCGCCGGAGGCCATGCTGGCGGCTTGGTGGCTGCTGGGCCGTCCGGCCTTGCGCGCCCTTGCCGGCCGAGCTGCCCCGGCGCCGCGGCGCATGGTGCTCGGCCGCAAGATCGCCTCGCCGGTCGGCTTCACCGAGATCGTGATGCTTGGCGCCGACGGATGCGCCGTCGGTGCGCTGGGGATGGCAGCGGGCGTGCTGACGATTCCGGCTGGGCGTGAAGGCTATGAGGCCGGCAGCGTCGTTGAGGTCGAGGCGGTGTGACATCGGGCATCCGGTTCACCTTGTGACCGCCGCTCCCCTCCCCGGAGGCGGCCTGCTACCCACATCCACTCCCTGAGCAAGGCAAAGCCCCCTGATCGACCCCAGCCTCCTCGATCGTATCCGCCGTGCCGCGCGGCAGGAGCAATTCCTCGACGTCCTCTCTGCCGAAGCCGCTACGGCCCGCTTCCATGCTGCGCTCGACCTCGCCCCGCTACCGGCGGAGGAGGTGCCGCTGGCGGCGGCGCTCGGACGCGTCACCGCCCGTTCCCTGGCGGCCGTGGCCGACGCACCGCCCTTCGACCGCGCCTCGATGGACGGTTTCGCGCTGCGGGCTGCGGATACGCTCGGCGCGACGGAGGCGGCGCCACGGCGTCTCAGGCTGAATGCGGAACTGCTGACCTGCGGGGTCGCCCCCGCCATCGCCATCGAAGCCGGGACGGCGACGGCCATCGCCACCGGCGGCGTCATCCCGCGTGGCGCGGATGCCGTCGTCATGGTGGAGCAGACCGAGACGGAGGAGGGCCCGGAAGGGCCGGTGGTTCTCGTCCGTCGCGCTGCCGCGCCCGGCCAGGCCATCGCCCATGCGGGCAGCGACATCGCGCGGGGCGAGACCGTGCTGCGCGCAGGGGCGCTGATCACCAGCCGGGAGATCGGCATGCTGGCCGCGGCCGGGCTCGCCATGGTGCCGGTGGTGCGGCGGCCGCGCGTTGCCATCCTCTCGACCGGCGATGAGCTGGTGCCGCCGGGGGCGCCGCTGCCGCCGGGCGGCATCTATGACAGCAACGCCGCCATCCTCGCCGCCGCAGTCGCCGAGCATGGCGGCGAGCCGGTGCCGATGGGCATCCACCGCGACAACGAGGCGGTGCTCGAGGCGGCGTTGTGCAGGGCGCTCGAGGCCGCCGATATGGTGGTGATGTCGGGCGGCACCTCGAAAGGTGCGGGCGACGTTTCACACCGGATCCTTGGCCGCCTGCTGCCGCCCGGCGTGTTGGTGCATGGCGTGGCGCTGAAGCCGGGCAAGCCGCTCTGCCTCGGCGCCGTGGGGCGGAAGCCGGTGGCGGTGCTGCCAGGCTTCCCGACCAGCGCCGTCTTCACCTTTCAGGAATTCGCCGCCCCGGTGATCCGCGCCCTGGCCGGGCTGCCGCCGCGCAGCGAGGCCGCGACCGAGGCCTGGCTCGCAGTGCGGACGCCGAGCGAGGCGGGCCGCACGGAATATGTCATGGTCTCCCTGGCCGAGGATGCCACGGGTGGCCTTGCCGCCTGGCCGCTCGGCAAGGGATCGGGCAGCGTAACGGCTTTCTCCCAGGCCGATGGCTTCTTCGCCATCCCGGCCGAGGAGCAAGGCGCCTCGGCCGGCAGCCTGCAGAGCATCCGGCTGATCGGCGGTGCGCATGCATTGCCCGAACTCACCATCATCGGCAGCCACTGCACCGGCCTCGATGCGATACTCGACCTGCTGGCAGCGGAAGGGATACGCGGGCGCAGCCTGGCCGTCGGCAGCCTGGGCGGCCTCGCGGCGGCGAAGCGCGGCGAATGCGACTTCGCCCCGGCGCATCTGCTGGACCCGAAGACAGGACGCTACAACCGTCCCTTCCTCGCCCCGGGGCTGACGCTGGTGCCGGGCTGGCGACGGGTGCAAGGCGTGGTGTTCCGGCCCGACGACACCCGCTTCACCGAGCTTGATGGCCGGGCGGCGGTGCGACGCGGAGCGGCCGACCCCGGCCTGCTGCTGGTGAACCGCAATGCGGGATCGGGGACACGCATCCTGCTCGACGGGCTGCTCGGGGGGGCCAAGCCGCCCGGCTATGCGAACCAGCCGAAATCACACAATGCGGTGGCCGCGGCGGTGGCACAGGGGCGGGCGGATTGGGGCGTGGCGATCCGCAGCGTGGCCGAGGCCTATGGCCTCGGCTTCGCCCCCCTCACCGATGAGCACTACGACTTCTTCCTGCCCGAGGCACGGGCGGAACGTCCGGCAGTGCGCGCCTTCCTGGCCGCCCTGGCGAGCGAGGCAGGCCAGGCGCGGCTGCGGGGGCTGGGCTTCTCCCCGGCCTGATTACCGCGTTGCCCCCGGCGCCCAGAGCACGTCGCCGGCGCCGTTGCCGTTCATCCGGCGGGAAAGGACGAAAAGCAGGTCGGAGAGGCGATTCAGGTAGCGCACCGCCTCGGGGTTCACCGCCTCCTCCGCTGCGAGGGCAACCACCAGCCGCTCCGCCCGGCGTGCAACGGTGCGGCCGAGATGGGCCATGGCGGCGCCTGGCGTGCCACCGGGGAGGACGAAGCTCCGGAGCGCCGGCAGGGTGCCATTCAGCATGGCAATCTCCTGATCCAGCCGGACGGATTGCGCCATGGCCAGGCGGAGGCGGTCGCCGGCCTCCCCCGGCACGCAGAGATCGGCGCCGAGGTCGAACAGGTCGTTCTGGATGCGGGCGAGGATCGGGTCGAGTTCCGCATCGCCCGCCGTGTGCAGGCGGAGCAGGCCGAGCACGGCATTGACCTCGTCCACCGTTCCGATCGCCTCGATGCGCAGCGCATCCTTCCGGATGCGGGTGCCGTCGCCGAGCGAGGTTTCGCCCGCATCGCCGCCGCGAGTGGTGATGACATCCAGCTTGACCATGCGAGGCCCCTATCGTTGCAGGCGAAAATCGACCGAGGTGCGGATGCTGCCCGAGACCGGAATGCCGTCCCGCGTCGCCGGGCGGAAGCGCCAGCGCAGCACGGCACGTTTCGCCGATTCGTCGAGCGCCGGATAGCCGGAGCTGCGGATCACCTCGACTTCGTCCACCCGGCCCTCCGGGCTGATGCGCAGGAAGACGGTGACTACGCCCTGCTCGCCGCGTTGACGGCTTTCATAGGGATAGTCGGGCGTCGGGTTGCGAAAGCCATCGGCCAGGCCGGGCGGCGTGACGGCACCGAGGGCGGGAGCGGCGCCGCTGGTCAGCGGCTGCGGCCCGGCCGGGCCGGCCGGCGGCGGGGCGGCCGCCTGGGCCGCAGGGGCAGGCTGCGCCGCCGGGCGCGGCGGGGCCGGGCGGGACCGCTGCGGCTGGGGCTGGGGCTGCGGCTGGGGCGGCGGCGGGTCGGCGGGCGGCAGTGGCAGCACCTCCGGTTCGGCCTCGGGCTGTGGCGGTGCTGATTCCGGTGGAGGTGGCGCCGGCTGAGGGGCAATGGGTTGCGGAGGCGACGGTGCCTCGGGCGGCGGAGGCGGCAGGGTGACCGAATCCGGCATCACCGGGGGCGGCAGCAGGGCGGCCAGTGGCGGAGGTGGCGCCGAAAGGATGGGCGGCGGCGGCAGGGCTGGCGGCGGCGGTGGCGGCTCGGGCTGTGCCGGAGCCGCGGGCTCGCTCGGCTCGTCCTGTACCTCGCCGATCTGTTCCTGCCAGACCACCTCGACCGACTGATCGGGCGGTGGCTCGGGCCGCCTGGGGCGCTGGAGCAGCAGCAGGATGGCGGCCAGCGCCGCTGCGTGCAGCGCGAATGAGGCACCGGCAGCCCATGGCATGCGCCCCGCCGCGGCGCTCACAACACCAGCACGCCGTGATGCTTGGCCTTGCCCTCAGGCTCGACATGGATGGTGATGATGGCGCCCTCGATCTCCGCCTTGAGCGCCGCCTCGACCCGGTCACAGATGGCATGCGCCGCATCGACCGTCATCGTTCCCGGCACCACCAGATGGAATTCGATGAAGGTCAGCCGCCCGGCATGTCGGGTGCGGAGGTCATGCGCCTCGATGGCGCCCTCGGCATGGGTGGAGACGGCGCCGCGGATGCGGGCAAGCAGGCCGGGCTCCACCGCCTCGTCCATCAGCCCGCCGACGCTTTCCCGCACCAGGCGCCCCCCGGACCACAGGATGTTGAGCGCCGTCAGCGCGGCCAGCAGAGGATCGATCCAGAGGATGCCGGTCAGCGCCACCAGCCCGACCCCGGAGATGACACCGAGGGAGGTCACCACATCGGCAACCAGATGACGGGCATCGGCCAGCAGGGCCGGGGATCTCCCGCGCCGGCCCTGTCGGAACAGCAGCACCGCCCAGGCCGCGTTGATGCCTGTGGCGAGGGCGGAGACCATGAGGCCCAGGCCGGGTTGTTCCAGCGCCCGAGGCACCCGCCAGGCGCTCCAGGCCTCATGCAGGATGGCCACGGCCGCAATGACGATCAGCGCGCCCTCAAGCACGGCGGAGAAATACTCCGCCTTCGTATGGCCGTAGGGGTGGTTCGCGTCGGCCGGCATGGCGGAGTAGTGGACCGCCACCAGCGCGGCGATAGCCGCTGCCACATTCACTACGCTCTCCAGCGCATCGGCCAGCAGGGCGACACTGCCGGTCAGGGCCCAGGCGCCGAGCTTCAGCGCGAGCACCAGCGCGGCGATCACAACGCTGCCAATGGCGAAGCGGACGGTGCGGCTCATCGGCGCCCGTTCGAAGGTATGGCGGTGGGGACCAAGCAAGGGGCTCCGGAACGGCGGGTGTTTTGACCCCACAGGCTGCGGAGGGGCAAGCCCCCAGCACCGGGGTTGGCGGTGCTGTCCCTTAGCTGCCTATCTAGTGGCGCCACAGCCTGCCATGCCATGATGCGGCACTGCACAACGGAACGGCACCATGCCCCTCTCCTCCCCCGAGCCGCGCGAATTGCTGCACCTGCGCGACATCCAGTTGCGTGGCTACCACCGCGCGGACGGTCTGTTCGATATCGAGGCCCATCTGGTCGATACCAAATCCTATCCTTTCGAGAATGACGACCGTGGGGCGATCGAGCCTGGTGACCCGCTCCATGGCATGTGGCTGCGTCTCACGGTGCGGGAGGATCTGGAGATCGTCGCCTGCGAGGCCGCCTCCGACCACACGCCGTATTCCATCTGCCCGCAGGCCGCGCCGAATTTCGGCCGGCTGGCCGGGCTGCGGATCGGTCCCGGCTTCAACCGCGCGGTCAACGAGCGCGTCGGTGGGGTGCATGGCTGTACCCATCTGCGCGAGGTGCTTGGGCAGATGGCAACGGTCGCCTACCAGACGCTCTACCCGATCCGCGCCCGGAAGGAACGGGAGGAGGTGGCGCGCATCATGGCCGCCGGCGGGGTACCGGAGCGGAAGCGCCCCTCGATGCTCGGCAGCTGCCTCGCCTACGCGCCGGACAGCCCGGTCTCGCTGGCGCGCTGGCCCTGGCTGAAGGAGACGGCCACGACGGAGTGACCGGCTGGCGGCTCAACCACCGACCAGCCGGCCGCCGGTCATGGGTGCCGCCACCCCCGTCGTCCCGGGGAAGGTGATCGGCAGCCCGCGCTGTACCCGCGCCGCCAGCACCCCAAAGGCCTGGGCCTCCAGCGCATCGCCGTTCCAGCCGACGACCTCCACCGGGCGGACCGGCGCCTCCAACGCCGCGGCAAGGGCCCGCATGATGGCCGGGTTGCGCCTTCCACCGCCGCAGACCAGCCACTGCAGCGGCGGCGCCGGAAAATGCCGTGCCGCGGCGGCCACGCAGAGGGCGCAGAAGGTGGCCAGCGTCGCCGCGCCGTCCTGCGGCGAGAGCCGGTCAGCCCCGGCCTCCTGCAAGGCTCGGCTGAAGTCCAGCCGGTCGAGGGATTTCGGCGGCAGCGCCTCAAGATAGGGGTGTGCCATCAACCGTCCGAGCACGGCGCCATCCGCCTCTCCGGCCAGGGCCAGCAACCCGTCCCGGTCATAGTCGCTGCCGGTCGATTTGCGGGCCCAGTCGTCCAGCGGGCCATTGGCCGGGCCGGTGTCGAAGGCGATCAGCGGCGCCTCGCCGGCTTCGCCCGTCCCGATCCAGGTGACATTGCCCACCCCGCCGAGGTTGAGCACCGCGAGCGGCTTCGGCAGCGCCGCGGCGAGCGCGGCATGGACCACCGGCACCAGCGGCGCTCCCTGGCCACCGGCTGCGACATCGGCCGAGCGGAAGTCGTAGGCGACCGGCAGGTTGCTGAGCCGGGCGAGCAGCGTGGCGTCGCCGACCTGCCAGGTACGGCCCGGCGCCCGCAGGGCCTCCGCCGCCGTCGCGGCATTGCGGCCGGGGCGGATGGGTGGCGGGCGGTGCAGGATAGTCTGGCCGTGGAAACCGATGAGGTCGGCGCCCTCGCGGAAGCTCTCCCAGGCCAGTTCGCGGATGCGGGCCACGGCATCGGCGTGGCGGTCGGTCAGGCGGCGGACGCAATCGGCGAGGAAAGGGTCGTCCGGCAGAAGATCCGGCGCCAGGTCGAGCAGGCGGCGGAGGTCACGGCGGAGGGCGGGGTCGTAAGGAAGCGTCACCGTGGGCCCGATCCGGCCGATCGCCTCGCCATCCGTCTCCACCCAGGCGGCATCCACGCCGTCCAGGGAGGTGCCGCTCATCAGCCCGATCGTTCTCAGCATCGGGATCGTGTGCTACGGGGGCGGCCCCCTCCACAAGACCCGAATGTGATCCAAAGCCCCATGACCGGCCCGGACAGCGACTTCCTCCGCCAGGCGCAGGAGCGCGGCTACATCCACCAGGTAACCGATCCGGCGGCGCTCGAGGCGCGGCTCAGGGAGGGCGTGGTCTCGGGCTATATCGGCTTCGACTGCACGGCGGACAGCCTGCATGTCGGCCATCTCGTCTCGATCATGCTGCTCAGGCTCATGCAGCGCTGCGGGCACCGGCCGGTGGTGCTGATGGGCGGCGGGACGACCAAGGTGGGCGATCCTTCCTTCCGCGACGAGGCGCGGCCGCTGCTCGACGACGCGGCGATCGAGCGGAACAAGGCCGGCATCCGCAAGGTCTTCGACCGTTTCCTCCGCTTCGGCGGGGGGGCGGACGAGGCGATCATGCTCGACAATGCCGAGTGGCTGGACGAACTGCGCTACATCCCCTTCCTGCGCGATGTGGGGCGGCATTTCAGCGTCAACCGCATGCTGACCATGGACAGCGTGCGCCTCCGCCTGGACCGGGAGCAGAATCTCAGCTTCCTCGAATTCAACTACATGCTGTTGCAGAGCTACGACTTCGCCGAGCTCCGGCGGCGGCATGGCGTGACGGTGCAGATGGGTGGCTCCGACCAGTGGGGCAACATCGTCATGGGGGTGGAGCTTTGCCGCCGGATGGACGGCGCCGAGGCCTTCGGGGTGACGACGCCGCTGCTCACCACCGCCTCGGGCGCCAAGATGGGCAAGACGGCCGCGGGCGCGGTCTGGCTGAATGCCGAGCGCGTCTCGCCCTATGATTACTGGCAGTTCTGGCGCAACACCGAGGATGCCGATGTCGGCCGCTTCCTCGCCCTCTTCACTGAGTTGCCGATGGAGGAGGTGCGCCGGCTGGGCGCGCTGGCCGGCGCCGAGGTCAACGAGGCGAAGAAGGTGCTGGCGACCGAGGCCTGTGCCCTGCTGCATGGCCGCGAGGCAGCCGAGGCAGCGGCGGAGACCGCACGGCGCGCCTTCGAGCAGGGCGAAGCTGCCGAGACGCTGCCCAGTGTCACGGCCAGCCTGCCGAAAAGCATCGTCGACCTGCTGGTCGTTGCGGAGATGATCAAAAGCAAAGGCGAAGGCCGGCGGCTGGTCGCCCAATCCGGCATCAGGTTGAACGATGTCGTCGTGGAAGACCCCATGCAGGAAGTGACATTGGAAGACTTGCGCGATGGCGCGGCGAAGCTCTCGCTGGGCCGCAAGCGGCATGTGCTGGTTCGTCCGGGCTGAAGCCTTCCACTTCGCTTGAGCCTCACCAAAACTTGCCCTATCCTCACGGTCTCTCGATCAAGCGGTGGTAGCGGCAGCGTCGATGTCCCTGGCTCAATCTGCTGCGGCACCCGGATTTGGCCTGCGGGCCGAAGCGCAGTTCTCTCATAATCCCTGGCTCCTGCCCTGGCTGGCCCGGGGCGGGCTGATACCCTGGGTCGTCGGCAACGTCCTCGTGGCGCTGCTGTATGCCGGGCTGGGAGTCCTGGTCGGCAGGTTCTTCGGTGCCTATGGGCTCTTCCCGGCCCCGATCTGGCTACCCGCCGGCATCGCCTGCGTTGCCGCCATGGTGGGTGGCGCCGGGCTGCTGCCAGGCATCTTCATCGGCTCCTGCCTGGTCAACGGGCTGTTCTTCGGGAGTTCGCCGGGGCTGACGCTGGCAATTTCCCTGGGCAATACGCTCGGCCCCTGGGCCGGGATGATGGTCACCCAGGCGATGCGGCCACTGACCGGGCTTTTTACCCGCTTCATCGGGGTGTTAGGCTTCATCCTCGGTGGTGTGCTGCTGCACGCGGCCTGCACCGCGGCCATAGGCACGCTGGCGCTTTCCCTTGCCTCGCCCATGTCCTTGGCCGAGGCCTATGCGGTCTTTTCAGCCTGGTGGCTTTGCGACAGCGGCGGGACCTTCTTCTTCGCCCCGGCGCTGCTGCTCTGGCTCGGGGCGGAGCGCAGCTCAGCGCCGGCGGACCGCCCGCCCGGGCCGATCGACACGCTGGTGCTCCTCGGCACGGTCGCGGCGGTGGCAGCCCTCTTTGCCATCCCGGGCACCGGCCGGCTGGTGCGACCGGATGCCGTCTTCCTGCTGACCGTGCCGCTCTCCTGGATCACCCTGCGGATCTCGCTGCGCGCCGCCTATACGCTGCTGACCTTGATCTGCCTCGCTGCCACTGTCGGCACGGTGCTGGGCGAAGGGCCGTTCCAGGGCCCTGCGGTCGCCAACCCGCTGCAATCGGTCGGGCTGATGACCGTTCTGTTCGCCATGGATGCGCTGACCCTGATCGCCCTCACCAGCGAGGGGCGCGAGGCGAGGGCGCGGCTGGCCGAGACGCGTGGCACCCTGGCCCGCAGCATGGCCCGGACCGAAAACCTGGCGCGGGAGGCGCTGACGGATCCACTGACCGGTGCCGGCAATCGCCGGCATTTCAACCATGCCGGGGGCGCCGTCCTCTACAAGGCACGGCAATCCGGCCAGCCCTGCTCGCTGATCTTCTTCGACATCGACCACTTCAAGGCGCTGAACGATGCGGCCGGCCATGAGGCAGGGGATGCCGCGCTGCGTGCCGTCGCCAAGACCACCACCGGCATACTGCGGGAACAGACGCTGCTCTTCCGCATGGGGGGCGAGGAATTCGCGGTGCTGCTGCCCTGCGTCGCCCTGGCCGAGGCGGCCGCCGTGGCCGAGCGGCTCCGCCTCGCCATCCGCACCATCCGGGTCGGCGAAGACCACCGGCTGAGCGCCAGCTTCGGCGTCACCGAATGCGGCCCCTCCGACCGCTGCCTCGACCATTTGTTGCGGCGGGCCGATGCCGCTGTCTACGCCGCGAAGGAGAGCGGGCGGGACCGGGTGGAGCTGGCGCCGCCCGAAGCCTGACCGCCACCATCCTAGGCCGCCGGACGGCCGGGACAATGGTGGCAGGGCGGGTGTCAGGCTCGCTTCTCGATGTTCCAGAACAACTGCACGGGCGAGAGCACCATGCCGGTCAGGTTGCGACGGAAGGCCATCGGTTGCTGCACCAGCCCGGCCGGCACATAGGGCACCACCTCGAAGGCGCGCCGCTCGATCGCGGCGGCGAGTTCCTTCTGGCGTAGGCCATCGGCGGTGGCGATCCACTGGTCGCGCAGCCCTTCCAGCGCCGCGTCCTCCGGCCAGCCGAACCAGGCCGACTGGCCATTGGCCCGCAGCAGCGGGTGCAACGCCGGGTTGAGCACATCCGCTCCCGACCACAGCGTGTGGAAGACCGACCAGCCGCCCTGGTCCGGCGCGCCGCGGTTGCTGCGGCGGCCAATGAAGCTGGCCCAGTCGGTCGAGACCAGCTCGGCGTTCATGCCGAGCTTCTTCAGAAGCTCCTGCGTCACCAGGGACTGGTTGTAGGCAATGGGCTGGTCGGCCGGCGCCAGCAGCACCACCCGCTCGCCGGCATAGCCGGCCTCCTTCAGCATCGCCCGCGCTTGGCCGAGATTGTTGCCGAGCGCCGCCTCGCCCCCTGCCCCGGTCGACATGGGCGAGCCGGGGGTGAAGAAGGTCTTGCATTCCCGGTAGTAGTCCGGGCTGCCGACCACGGCCTGCATGAAGTCCACCTGGTTCACCGCCATCATCACCGCGCGGCGGATACCGGGATTGTTGAAGGGCGGCTGCATCTGGTTGAACCGCATCAGCAGGATCAGGCCGAGCGGGACGTTCTCGATGGCGATGGCGCGGTCCCGCCGCAGCACCGGCAGCAGGTCCACCGGCGGCTGCTCGTACCAATCGACCTCGCCCTGCAGCAGCGCCCCGACGGCGGCGGATGGCTCGGTCAGCGCCAGCCATTCGATGCGGTCGATCTTCGCCACCTTGCCGCCGGCTGCCCAGCTCGGTGCCTCCTCGCGCGGCTTGTAGCGGGCGAAGCGCTCATAGATGGCGTTCTGGCCCGGCACCCACTGAGCGGTCTGGAATCGCCAGGGGCCGGAGCCGACCGCCTCGGTGATGGGGCGGGAGGGGTCGGTCGCCGCCACCCGCTCCGGCATGATGAACGGGACGTTGGAGGAGAGCTTGCCGAGTGCATCCGGCAGCAGCGGGAAGGGGCGCTTCAGCCGGATGGCGAAGCTCCGCTCGTCCACCACCTCATAGCGATCGACGAAGGTGGCGAAGGTCTGGCCGAAGGCATCGCGGGCGGACCAGCGCCTGATCGAGGCGATGCAATCCGCGGCCCGGACCGGCTGATCGTCATGGAAAAACAGGCCGGCGCGAAGCTGGAAGGTCCATTTCAGCCCGTCCGGCGCGGTATCCCAGGCTTCCACCATCTGCGGGCGGATGCGGAATTGCTCATCGATCGCGAAGAGCGTGTCGTAGATCAGATAGCCATGGTTGCGGATGACGTAGCTGGTGGCGACGATCGGGTCGAGCGAGGGCAGCGGCGTCGAGGGGATGAAGCGCAGCACGCTGCCACGGCCTTGCGCCCGGACCGGGCGATGCAGCGCGGCAGCGGCAAGGCCAGCCCCTCCCGCGAGAAGGCGACGACGTTCCAATTCCATCAGGCGAGCTCCGACAGGCTGGCCGTTGGCGTGTCGTCCCCGCGACGAGGCTTAGGCGGCGTCCATTTCGGCGTCAAGCCGAGGCCTGGGACGCCGCCATCCAGGAGGCAGGCAACTACCGAGGAGGTGGGCCACGGCCGTCCCAGGGCGGCTCTGCCGGCGCGCCGCCCTGATGCGCTGCCTCGTCCCGCCCGTTTTCGAACAGGCCGAACAGCCCGCGCAGGAAGCCCGGCGTCAGCGCTGCCAGCGGGTTGACCACCACCTGCGGGTCAGCAAGCGGTCCCTGGATGCGGTAGGTGGCGGCGAAGACCCCGCCCCCAGCCTCCGGGCTGAACAGGCGCCCGACGAGCGGCAGGTTGCCGAGCAATGTGTTGAAGACATAGGCGGGCACAATGGTGCCCTCGATCTCGGCCACGGCACGCTGACGCAGGATCCGTCCCTTCGCCGTGATGCCGAGCGAGGCCGAGAAGGCGCGCGCATCCGCCAGCACCAGTGCCTCGGACGTCAGGGAGAAGGGAGCGACGAGCCTGCTGAAGACGAGCCCGCCGCCGCCACGTGCTGCATCGACCAGGCCGTACAGCGTCATCGCCTGCAGTAATTTAGCCGCAGCCGGGGCATCACGAAGGACGAAGCCGGTGAGTTCCGCCGTGCCGGTGAGCGGGGCACCCGGCCGCGTCTCGTTGTAGAGCCCGGTGACGCTCAGCCTGCCGCCCTGAATGGCGGTCACCAAGTCAAGTGCCTGCAGCAGCCCACCGCCATCCTCGGCGGCAAGGCGCAGCAGGCGCTGCTCGCCACGAGGCGTGAGGGTGAATTCGAAGGGTCCCGGTTGAGCGGCGACGCGGTTCGCGCCGAGGCCGGGCGAGGCGGTGCGGCCAGTGGCACGGGCCTCGCGCAATACGCCACGGGCATCGGTCCGGGCGCGAGCCTGGAGGCCGAGCAGGTTGCGGTTATCACCCATCGTCACCCGGTCGAAGCGGATATCGAGGAGCAAGGGTGGGCCGGTGTCCTCGGCTGGGCTAGCGGGGCGGGCCCCGCCTTCTGCATGGCCTTGCGGGCCGAGAACCGGCCGCAGGTCGAGCAGCGGGCCGCGCAGAGCGATGGCCCAGGGCGCCCCGCCGCGCTCTGGCGGTCGCACATCGCCCGTAAAGCGGGAGCCACCGAACAGGCTCTCGGTGAGGTCCACCCGTTGCAGCCGGGATTGCGGGCCGAAGCGGGCATTGCCGCGCAGCGAGAGCTCCAGCGCCTCGACCTGGAACCGGTCGACCGCCGCCAGCGCATCGCCCTGGAGGCGCAGCACGGCATCGGCCGTGCCGGGGGTGCCAGACGGCTTGGCCCAGCCCACCGCATCAACCCCGAGCCGCGCCTCGATAAGGTCGCCGCGCACCGTCGCCTGGCCCTGGCCGTTGCGGCGGCGCTCCACGCGGACGTCGAGCGCGACCGGCCCGCTCAGCACCGGCATGGCGTCGAAGCCGAGCACGGCGATTTGCCGGGCATCGAGCCGGCCGGACAGGGTCGCGCGCTCCACTATCTGGGTCTGTGGGCCGCGACGGAAGTCCAGATCGACCGCGACCTTCACCGGCGCGCCGAGCAGCAGGCCCTGGCCGCTGGCGCGCAGCGTGTCCGTATCGACGGCAAGCTCGATTGCCGCGCGGTCGAGTTCCTGGTCGAGCAGGATCCCGGGCAGCCGCGCCTCGGCAATGCGGGCGGCCGCCTTGATCCTCAGCGCCTCCACCGGCAAATCCTCGAGCAGCGGGAAGGCGATCTCCAGCCGCGCCTCGGCCTTTCCCTCGGCGACCTGGAGCTTGAGCGGCTGGCGCTCGAACAGCTTCAGCCGCGGATGCTTGAGGAGGGTGACGGCATCGGCAAGCGGTCCGGCGATCTGAAGCGCGATTTCCGCATTGCCCGGTTCTGCCTCGAGATTGAGGAAGCGAACCACCCCCTCGCGCAGGTCCATCCCGCCACGGCCGCCCTCGGCGATGCCCTGGCGGCCGCTTCGGGCCCGGAGCGTGATTTCCGACAGGGAGAATTCCGCCGTGCCGGCAACGCCGGTGGCGGGTGGCACGGGGCGAAGCCAATGGACGGTGGCATCGCTCGCCTCCGCCGTGCCGGAAAGCGCGGTCACCCGCACCGCATCCGGCTCACCGGCCGGGGCTTCCGCTTCGATGCGCCAGCGCCCGTTACGGATCTCGCCGGCGGTGATGTTCTGGGTGATCCAGTCCCGCTCGCCGCCCTTCGGACTGCCGAGCCCACGTGGCCAATAGCCAGGCAGGTCGGCAAAGGCGATGCGGTCGAGCGTCAGGTCGAGACGGCTCCGCCACATCCCGGACCGGCGCTCCGCCTCGCCACCGGCTCGCAGCACGGGGGCGGGGCCGCCGCGTGGCAGGCGGGGCAGGCGCAGTATGGCGCTGTCGAGGCGAAGATGGTCGGGCGTGCCAGACAGGGCGATATCCGCCCCCTCGGCGGCGATGCGGCGACCACGGCCGAGATCGACCACGGCATTGGCGATGCCAAGGCGGAGTTGCGCATCGTCCAGCTCCAGCGCGCCAGTGGCCTCGGGGACCCTGAAGTTGGCGCGCAGCCTGGCTTCGCGCAGCAGTCCGGCAGGCAAGGCAGAGAGTGCCGCGGCTCGGGCCTCGGGGGAGATGCCGGCCGGCCAGTAGCGCGGCAGATCCGCCGCCTCGATCGGCTCGGCTGCCAGCTCGACGGCGGCGTTCCAGGTTCCGTCGCGATGGACGAGGTCGCCCTGGGCCGTGAGTGCCGGGCCGGGCTGCCCCGGCAGGACCAGGCGCGCCATCTCCAGCCGCAAGGCGCGGGAGGAGCCGCTGGTGGCGATGGTCAGCCCTGCGAAGGGCAGACGCCGCGGCGCGCCATCCGGCCCCGGTCCAAGATCGAAGGCGCCGGCCCCGGTACCGAGAAACGCGCGCAGCCGCTCCGGCCGACCCTCGGCATCGAATTCGGCACGGGCGGTGAGGCTGACCAATGCATCCACCCGGCCGAGCGGAGCGAGCGGCGGCCAGATCGCGGCCAGTTCGGCGGGGCGGAGGGCCGGCAGGCTGATCCCGGCCGTCAGGCGCATGGGCTGCCCCTCGGCCCGCCCGTCAAGCCTGACCTGAACCGAGGCATCACCGGCCTCCAGCCGGGCGGAGCCCTCTCCTGTCAACCCGCCCGTGGCGGCACGGCGCAGGTCGATCTGCGGGTCGGCCAGCGTCCAGCGCCTGGAATGGGCCGGATCCAGCAGGGTGAAGCTGCCGCCCTGCACCCGAAGGCGCCGGAGCGAGGTGGCGGCGCTGCGGTCCGAGGCCGGGCGCATGAGGTCGCGCAATGGCGCCAGCGGGCCACCACCCGCCTCCGCCGCTTCCCCGGGCGTGGCGATGGCGATGCTGCCATCCGGCCCCAGCACCGCCTCCAGCCGCGGATTCAGCAGGGTGATGGAGGCGGGCGCCACGACGCCGCGCAACAGGGCGCGGACGGACAGCGTCGCAGCAGCATTCGGCAATTCAACCCGCGGCGCGCCGTCGAGCCCATGCAGGCGCACATCGCTGAGGCGGATGTCGAGCGGGGCCGCATGCCCGCCGCGGAAGCCTTCCCAGGCGATGGCGGCCCGGCCGATCTCAAGGCGAAGCGCATCCCCGCGGTCGTTCACGCTGGCCTCGATCTGGCGGGCGAGGAAGGGGATCTCGAGCGGCCCCTCCGCCAGTCGCCAGGCCAGTCCACCGAGCAGGAGCGCCAGCACCAGCCCCCCGCCCAGCACGAGGTTGCAGGCAGGACCCAGCCAGCGGAGGCGACGACGCGGCTCTTGACCTGCGATGCCGGTCACGCCTTCCCTCCATGATCATGTCCCAGACCGCACCGAGGATCGCCTCGGACCACCTGCCGCGCCCCTTCGACCCCGAGGCTGCCGAACGCCTGGTCGAACGCTTCAGCGAACGGGATGCCGCCGCCCGGGCCTTCGCCGCCAGCGCCGAGGGCGTTGCACTGCTGGGTGCGCTGGGCGGGCACAGCTCCTATCTGGCCGATCTCGCGGTGCGTGAGGCACCCGCGCTGATGCGCCTGGCCGAACGCGGGCCGGATGAGGCTTTCGCCCTGTCGCTCGACCCGCTGAGCCGGGCCGATCCCGGCGCCGCGCGCGAGGCGGTCGGCGTGTTGCTGCGTCAGGCCAAGCGGCAGGCGGCACTGATCGCCGCCGCGGCCGACATCGCCGGGCTCTGGACCCTCGACCAGGTAACGGGTGCTCTGTCGGCGGTTGCCGAGCAGACGATCGACTTCGCCTGCAACCATCTGCTGCTGGCCGCGGCGGCGCGAGGGGAGCTCCGAATCGCCGCCAAGAGTCCGGCGGTGGGCAGCGGCCTGATCCTGCTCGGCATGGGCAAGCTGGGCGGGCGGGAGCTGAACTACTCCTCTGATGTCGACCTCATGGTGCTCTACGATCCGGAAGCAGCAGCCTATCACAGCGACCGGGCCGGCGCCTCCTATGTCCGGCTGGCGCGCGACCTCGTGCGGCTGCTCGAGGAGCGGACGGCCGAGGGATATGTGTTCCGCACCGACCTGCGACTGCGGCCGGACCCGGCGGCGACGCCGCTGGCCGTCTCGCTTGGCGCCGCCATCACCTACTACGAAAGCATGGGGCAGAATTGGGAGCGGGCGGCGATGATCAAGGCCCGCCCGGTTGCCGGGGACCGGGCGCTCGGCGAGCATTTCCTGCGCGAGATCCGGCCCTTCGTCTGGCGCCGGCATCTCGATTTCGCAGCCGTCGCCGATATCCATTCGATCAAGCGGCAGATTCATGCCCACAAGGCTGCCAAGGGTGCCGGGGCGACCATCGCTCTGGCTGGGCATGACGTGAAGCTCGGGCGGGGCGGCATCCGCGAGATCGAATTCACCGCTCAGGTGCTGCAGCTGATCTGGGGCGGGCGCGACCCGGGCCTGCGCGATCCGACGACGCTCGGCGCGCTGGCGGCGCTGGCCGGCGCCGGGCGGATCGACCGGCGGGCGGCGGCGGATCTCGCCGATGCCTATGTCTTCCTGAGGAATTTGGAGCACCGCCTGCAGATGGTGGCGGACCGGCAGACGCACAGGCTGCCGGAAGACGAGCCCGGCCTCGCCCGCATCGCCTCCTTCATGGGCTTCGCCTCGCTGCCGGAATTCTCGGCTGCCTTCTTCGGCCATCTGGAGCGGGTGGAGCGGCATTACGGCAATTTCTTCGAGACCGCCCCGGCCCTCTCCCTGCCGGGTGGTGAGGTGCAAGGCGACCTTGTCTTCACCGGCGTGGAGGACGACCCCGGCACGGCGGCGACGCTGAAGCGGATGGGCTTCGCCGATCCGGCCTCGATCGCCGCCCTGATCCGCGCATGGCATCATGGCAGGCCACGGGCGACGCGCAGTGCCCGGGCCCGGGAGCTGCTGACCGAGTTGATGCCGGCGCTGCTCACCGCCTTTGCCCGGCAGTCCAACCCCGACCAGGCGCTGGTTCGGTTTGACCGCGTGCTTTCGCGCCTGCCGGCGGGCGTGCAGGTGCTGAGTTTGTTCCGCCGCAACCCGGCGCTGCTGGAGCGGGTGGCCAGCTTGCTGGGCGCGGCGCCACAGCTTGCGGATCATCTGGCTCATAACGCAGCGGCGCTCGATGGGCTGCTGGCCGGCAGCCTCTCTCCCGCCGGCGCAGACCCCTCGGCCGTGCTGCCCGCCCTGGTGAAGGATGCGCGGCATCTGGAGGAGGCGCTGGAGGCGGCGCGTCGGCTGGCGACCGAGCGGAAATTCGAGATCGATGCAGCAGCCCTGGAAGGTCAGCTCGACGCCGATACCGCTGGCGAATTGCGGGCGGACCTGGCGGATTCGGCGATCTCGGCGCTGCTGCCCCGCGTCGCCGCCGACTTCGCCGAGCGCTACGGGCGTGTCCCTGGTGGGGCGCTGGCCGTTGTCGCCTTCGGCAAGCTGGGCGGGCGGGAGATGTTGCCGGGCTCCGACCTCGACCTGGTGCTGCTCTACGACCATGACGAGGACGCCAGCGAGAGCATCGGCGGGCGGAAGGCGCTGGCGCCCTCGGAGTATTTCATCCGCCTCGCGCCGCAGGTCGTGGGGGCGATCACCGCGCCCGGGGCCGAGGGGCGGCTCTGGGAGGTCGACATGCGGCTGCGGCCTTCCGGCAATAAGGGGCCGGTGGCGATTCGGCTGGCGGCGCTCGAACAGTATCACCAGGACAATGCCTGGACCTGGGAGCGCATGGCGCTGACCCGGGCGCGCCCGGTTGCCGGGCCGCCGGCGCTCAAGCGGCGCATCAACGAGGTGCTGCGCACCGCCATCCTGAAGCCGGGCGCGGCTGAAGTGGCGCTGGCGGATGCCACGGCCATGCGGATAAGGATGCTGAAGGAGCTGCCGCCGGAAGGCCCCTGGGACGTGAAAGCCATGCCGGGCGGGCTGATCGAGGTGGAATTCATCGCCCAGGCCCTGCAGCTCGCCCATGCGCCACGGGAGCCGCGCATCCTGGCGACCACGACGCGGACGGCGCTCGCCCGGCTCGGCCAATACGGCGTCCTGCCGCCGGACGAGGCTTCGGCGCTGATCGCCGCCGACCGGCTCTGGCGCACGGTGATCGGTCTGGTGCGGTTGACCATCGGCAAGTCGCGCGACGCGGCGCTGCCGGCTCCGGCAGAGGCGGCCCTGCTCCGCGCCGTGGCGCCGCTGCTGGACCCGCCGCCGGTTGACCTGCCGGCCCTCCGCGCTCAGATGCAGGCCGTAGCCGCAACGGTCCGCACGATATTCGAGCGGCGTGTCGGGGTACTGGGTTGAGCCTGGGGGTTTGGAAGTGAGCGAAGCAGGACCAGCGGAGGGGCAGCCGGCCCCGGATTTCAGCATGCCGGCCAGCGGCGGGCGGACCGTCAACCTGGCGGGGCTGAAGGGGCAGCCTTTCCTGCTCTATTTCTATCCGAAGGCCGACACGCCCGGTTGCACGAAGCAGGCCTGCGGCATTCAGGAGGCGCTGCCGCAGCTGGGCAAGCTCGGCCTGACGGTGATCGGGGTGAGCCCGGATAAAATCTCCCCGATCGAGAAATTCGCCCAGAAATTCGGTCTCGAATTCCCGCTCGCATCGGATGAGGACCACAAGGTGGCCGAGGCCTATGGGACCTGGGTCGAAAAGTCCATGTACGGCAAGAAGTACATGGGTATGGAGCGGAGCAGCTTCCTGGTCGATGCCGAGGGGAAGGTTGCCAAGATCTGGCGGAAGGTGAAGCCGGAAGCGCATGCAGCGGAGGTGCTGAAGGCCGCTGCCGCCCTCTAGCCCGGACGGCAGGCTACATCCGCTTGTAGTCCTCGGTGGCGATATCCTCGCCGAACTGGCCCTCATCCTTCGGCAGGGGGCCCGGATGGCTCTCGCCCGCCGTGTCCATCGGCGCGCCGAGCATCGGCCCCCCCTCGCCGAGCGGCAGCGCCCGCTCCGCCGTGCAGGAGCAGACCGTGCTGCCATCGGGCAGCAGGTTCGGCATGGTGACCTCCTCGCAATGCGGGCATTGCACGGCGTCGAGTCGCGGGGAGGCTGGTGGGGGCGCGCTGTCGCTCATGCCGGAAACAAAGCGCGGCAGGCGATCCGGTTCAGTTGATCTGGGAAAGATCCTCGGCCAGCACGACGATCTGGATGGCGTAGGAGACCTCGCCATCCTCCGTGTCGCGATGGACCGTACCGACGAATTCGCTGCCGACGAAGAGCTCCACGGAGGCGTTCTTCCGCTGCGGCGTGCTGAGCTTGATCTTGTCGTTGCCCAGCAGCCGGCGGAGATGCGCCTGCACCGCGGCGAGTTCGGCTGGGGTCATGCTGGTCATCCTGACATCTGCGGGAGCGCGGAGGCATAAACCGGGCCGCGCCCCTCCGCTACCCCTTTGATCCGGCTTCCTCCGGCGTCAGCAGGCGGAGGGAGAGGGCATGCATCCCTCCCTCGAACTCCCCGGCGAGGGCGGCATGGACCGTGCGCGAACGCGTAAGCCGCGCCATGCCGGCGAAGGCCGGGCTGACGACAACCAGGCTGTAATGGGTCTCGCCACCCGGACGGGCCCCGGAATGGCCGGCATGGCGGTGGCTGTCATCCTCGATGGCGATCGAGGCGCCAGGGAAGGCGGCTTCCAAAGCCTCACGGATACGGCTGGCACGGGTCTGCATGGCCGGGAGTTCTCCGCCCTTTCGGTCGATCTGCCAAGCGGTGCCGGCTCGGCTTGCGCCAGCCGGGGGGCGCGCCCATAAATCAGCGATGCCCCCCCGACGTGGTGCCAAACCCGAACCTGAGAGCCCTCCCCGCCCCTGCGATGCCCCGGGCTGCGAGGCCCATGGGGAGTTCCGGGCGCCGAAATCCCGCACCAGCCTGAACGAGTACCGCTGGTTCTGCCTGCCGCATGTCCGGGAGTACAACTCCTCCTGGGACTATTACAAAGGCATGGGCCCGAACGAGATCGAGGCCAACCTGCGGCACGATACCGCCTGGCAGCGGCCGACCTGGCCGCTCGGCCGGCTCGGCGGCACGCGGCGCCTCAGTCCGGAATTCCTGCGCGATCCGCTCGGCCTGCTCTATGCGACGCCGCTGCACGCCAAACGGACGAAACAGGCGGAAAGACCGCAGGCACCGCCTGAACTGCGGGCCGCCCTCGACGTTCTCGGGCTCGAGTGGCCGTTGGACCAGCCAACGCTCCGCGCCCGCTACCATGAATTGGCCAAGCAGCTGCACCCGGACGCCAATGGCGGCGACCGCGGCGCGGAGGACCGCCTGAAGGACGTCAACCGCGCCTATAGCCTGCTTCGCCAGCGGGCCGGGGCGGCCCGCCCGGAGGCGACGCCGGCCGAAGCGGACGCCGCGCGATGATCCGCCTGCCGGTTCGGAAATCCTCCCGAGCCGGGTAGCCTGCCGCCTTGCCCTGTCCTAGTCTTTCCTCAAGAACCTGAGCGGATGCCGATGACCAAGGTCGCCAACCTCGCCGAAATCCGTCCCACCTCGGCGATCGAAGCCCCGGACACGAGCGTGAATGCGCGCGAGGCCTTCGGCCTCGATATCGACATGCAGGTGCCTGCCTTCTCGCAGCGCACCGAGCACGTGCCGGAGGTGGACGACACCTACCGCTTCGACCGCGAGACGACGCTCGCCATCGTCGCCGGCTTCGCTAACAACCGGCGCGTGATGATCCAGGGCTACCATGGCACCGGCAAGTCGACTCATATCGAGCAGGTCGCGGCCCGGCTGAACTGGCCCTGCATCCGCGTCAACCTCGACAGCCACATCAGCCGCATCGACCTGATCGGCAAGGACGCCATCGTCCTGAAGGATGGCAAGCAGGTGACGGAGTTCCGCGAGGGCATCCTGCCCTGGGCGCTCCAGCACCCCTGCGCACTCGTCTTCGACGAGTATGATGCCGGCCGGCCGGATGTGATGTTCGTAATCCAGCGCGTGCTGGAGGTCGAGGGCAAGCTGACCCTGCTCGACCAGAACCGGGTGATCCGGCCGAACCCCTATTTCCGCCTCTTCGCCACGGCGAATACGGTCGGGCTGGGTGACACGACCGGCCTCTATCACGGCACCCAGCAGATCAACCAGGGCCAGATGGACCGCTGGAACATCGTCGCCACGCTGAACTACCTGCCGCATACGCAGGAGACGCAGATCGTGATGGCGAAGCTCGGCATCGACCCGTCGGATGCCAAGATGAAGAAGCGGGTGGAGGCGATGGTGGCGCTGGCCGACCTCACCCGCGCCGGCTTCATCGCCGGTGACATCTCGACCGTCATGTCCCCGCGCACCGTCATCACCTGGGCCGAGAACACCCGCATCTTCGGTGATGTCGGCTTCGCCTTCCGCCTCACCTTCCTCAATAAGTGCGATGAGGCGGAGCGGAGCACGGTGGCCGAGTACTACCAGCGCTGCTTCAACGAGGATCTGCCGAGCACCGGCCTGCTGAAGAAGGCGGGGTAGCCTCCTCCCCATTGTGCGCGCCTGCGGCTGTCCCGATGCCGCGGGCGCGTCGCCTTGAGAAGCATCGAGCAATCGGGCCGGCGGCCGGAACGAAGCGGAAGCCATAGAATGTCGAAGCAGGACCTGACCCGCCAGGAAGAGTTCAAGCGCGCCACCGCCGGGACGTTGCGCGCCATCGCCCATGCCAATGCCGAGGTCCAGGTGGCCTTCCAGCCCGGCCCCGGCGGTGTGGCCGGCAAGCGGGTGCGTCTGCCCCTGCCGACCCGGGCATTGCCGCCGGCCGAGATGGCCAAGCTGCGCGGCGCGGCCGATGCGGCGGCGCTGCGGCTTCGGCATCATTCCGAATCCGTCCACGCCTCCCGCCTGCCGCAGCGGCGAGAGGCGAAGGAGGTCTACGACGCGCTCGAGGACGTCCGGGTCGAGGCCGTCGGCAGCCGGCACATGTCCGGCGTCGCCGCCAATCTCAGGGCCCGGCTGACCGATCTCTGCGAGACCGAGGGCTACGACCGGATGACCCGGAAGGACCAGCTGCCGCTGCCCGCGGCGCTGTCTCTCCTGGCCCGTGAGCGGATCTCGGGCGAGCCGGCGCCGGAGGCGGCCCACCGGGTGCTCGATCTCTGGCGCGATTCCCTTGGGGATCAGGCCGATGCGGCGCTGGACGAGATGTCCCGCAGCACGGAGGACCAGGACGCCTTCGCCCGTGCCGCTCGCAAGCTGCTGACCGCGCTCGACCTGGCCGAGGCCGAGGTGGAGAGCGAGGCGGAGGAGCAGGAGGACGGCGAGGAGAGCGGCGAGCAATCCAGCCAGCAGGACCAGTCCGGCGAGGGCGAGGCCCAGTCCCAGGATCAGGAGAGCATGCTCGGCGCCCAGCCCGAGACGATGCAGGGCGAGGCAGCCGAGGAAGAGGCGCAGGAAACCGAGGACGAGGGCGCCGCCGCCGAAGGCGACGACAAGCCTGGTGGCCCGCAACAGCGCCGCGAGGTGCCGCAGACCGACGATGCCAGCCGGTACCACCCCTTCACGACCGCCTTTGACGAGATCACCGAGGCGGAGGAGCTCTGCGACCCGGAGGAACTCGGCCGGCTGCGCCAGCAGCTCGACCAGCAGCTCTCGCATCTGCAGGGCGTCGTGTCCAAGCTGGCCAATCGGCTGCAGCGCCGCCTGCTGGCGCAGCAGCAGCGCGCCTGGGAGTTCGACCTCGAGGAAGGACAGCTCGACGCCGCGCGGCTCGCCCGCATCGTCGCCAACCCGATGCTTTCCCTCTCCTACAAGCGGGAGAGGGAGGCGGATTTCCGCGACACCGTCGTTTCCCTGCTGATCGATAATTCCGGATCTATGCGCGGGCGGCCGATCACCGTCGCCGCCATGTGCTCGGACATCCTGGCCCGTACGCTGGAACGCTGCGCGGTGAAGACCGAGATCCTCGGTTTCACCACGCGTGCCTGGAAGGGCGGGCAGAGCCGTGAGCGCTGGGTGCAGGAAGGCAAGCCGCGCAATCCGGGGCGGCTGAACGACCTTCGCCACGTCATCTACAAGGCGGCCGATGCACCCTGGCGGCGGGCGAGGAAGAATCTCGGCCTCATGCTGCGCGAGGGGCTGCTGAAGGAGAATATCGATGGCGAGGCGCTGGAATGGGCCTACAAGCGGCTGCGTAACCGGCCCGAGCATCGCCGCATCCTGATGGTGATCTCGGACGGTGCGCCGGTCGATGACAGCACCCTCTCGGTCAATCCTGGCAATTATCTCGAGCGGCACCTGCGCAAGGTCATCGGTGATATCGAGGGGCGCGGGGATGTCGAGCTCATCGCCATCGGCATCGGCCATGACGTCACCCGCTATTATCGCCGGGCCGTCACCATCGTGGATGCCGAGGAGCTGGGCGGCACGATGATGAAGAAGCTGGCCGAACTCTTCGACGAGGATGCCGCCGAAGCCTGGCAGCGGGCAGCCACGGAGCGCTCCGCCGTCCTCGTCTAGGACACGTCTCCACGATTCCGCTGCGCGGCTTCGTGGAAACTCCTATATTCGCTTCGATCCCGAAGCCTTGGCACAGCCTTCCGCGGCCGAGCCACGGAAGGATGACAGGCAAGGGTTGGTTGCGACATGCGTTCTCCGGTTTCGCGCGGGCTATCGCGCCGGTCGCTGCTGGCGACGTTGGTGCTCGGGGCCTGCTCGCGCGGCGGGGCGCAGTCCCCGGCACGGATCCTGGCGCTCAGCCCGCTGCCGACGGGCAGTCGGCTCGAGGCGCTGGGCGGGCTAGAGCTTGATGACGGGGTGCTCGGCTTCGGCGGGCTCTCCGCCCTGCATATCGATGACGATCTTCGGCTGACCGCGATCAGCGATCTTGGCCACTGGGTGACGGCCAGGTTGGCACTGCGCGAGGGTCGGCCGGAAGGCTTGGCCGATCTGCGCACGGGCCCCCTGCGGGACGGTAGCGGAATACCCTTGCGCCGCGGCTATGGCGGCGATGCGGAGTCGCTTGCGCGGCTGCCGGATGGTGGCTGGCTGGTCGGCTTCGAGCGCTGGCAGCGCATTCGCCGTTACCGCGATATCAGCGGGCCAGGCGAGTATGTGGAAGCGCCACCGGGCCTGGAATTCGCCCCACGGAATGGCGGGCTGGAATCGCTGGCGGTGCTGCCGGACGGGCGGTGGCTGGCGATCGCCGAGAGCTTCCTGCCACGAGGGGATGAGAGCCTGCGGCGCGCCTGGATCGGCGGGCCAGGGGCCTGGCGGCGCCTGGTCTACCGGCCGGCCGAGGGCTTCAACCCGGCCGATATGGCTCCCCTGCCCGGGGGCGGGGCGCTGGTGCTGGAGCGGAGCTTCTCGATCTTCGCCGGCTTCGGCGGGCGCGTGGTGCGGCTCTCGGCGGCACAGCTGAACGGGGCGGTGCTGGAAGGCGAGGAGATCCTCCGCCTGGACGCACCGGTGCCGCGCGACAATTATGAGGGGATTACGGTCTTCCGCCATGCAGGCCGGACCCTGGTGGCACTCGTCTCCGACGACAACGAGAACATGCTCCAGCGGACCCTGCTGCTGGTCTTCGCCGTGGTCGATGAATGAGGCGCTGCAGCGTCACGAGCTCAGGTAATCGATAATGCCTTGGGCGGCCGCTCGCCCGGTGCTGAAGCAGGCCTGCAACAGGTACCCGCCGGTCGGAGCTTCCCAGTCCAGCATCTCCCCGGCGAGGAAGGTGCCTGGCCGGCGCCGCAACATGAAATGCTCATCCACCTCCGCCCAGCCGACCCCGCCGGCGGTGGAGATGGCCCGCTCGATCGGCGCCGGGGCGGTGAGGCGGAGCGGAATGTCCTTCACCAAGCGGGAAAGCGGGAGCGCGGCGCCGCCGTGCAACGCCTCCTGCACCAGGCCGATGGCGATGGGGGCAAGGCCAGCGCGACGCAGGTGGTTCGACAGTGACAGACCACCCCGTGGGCCATCGAGCCGTGCCGCCAGCGCCTCGGGCGTCTCATCCGGGCGGAGGTCCAGCCGCAGCGTCACGCCGCCTTCCGCAGCGATCTCGTCGCGCAGTGGCGCGGACAGCGCATAGACCGCGCCGCCTTCGAGGCCGGATGCCGTCACCACCGCCTCGCCGCGCACCCGGCGCCCCCGGAATTCGAGGGCGATGCGCTTGAGCGGCTGCCCCTCGAAGCGTTGACGAAAGATGTCGGACCAGGCGTGGAGGAAGCCGCAATTGGAGGGGCGCAGCGGCACCACGCCGGGCAGCAGCCCGGTCCACAACCCGTCCGAGCCCAGCCGGGGCCAGGATGCGCCGCCGAGGGCCAAAAGGGTGGCGGCAGGGCGGCAAGCGACAGCGCCCGCCGGGCCGGTGAAGCGCAGGCCACCCTCCGTATCCCACCCTTCCCACCGGTGGCGCCCCCGCAGCGTGACCCCCTGCCCTGCCAGCCGGGACAGCCAGGCGCGCAGCAGGGGTGAGGCCTTGAGCGCCTTGGGAAAGACGCGGCCGCTGGTCCCGGTAAAGAGGGGCTGCCCCAACCCCTCTGCCCAAGCCATCAGCGCCGAGGGGGGAAAGGCACGGATCGCTGGCTCCAGCCGCGCCTGGACGGCGCCATATCGCGGCAGGAACGCCTCGAGCGGTTCGGAATGGGTGAGGTTCAGCCCGCCGCGGCCGGCGATGAGCAGCTTGCGGCCGGGGCTCGGCATATGATCGATGACAGTGACCGCCAGGCCGGCCGAAGCCAGGGTCTCGGCCGCCATCAGCCCGGCCGGTCCAGCGCCGATCACCATGACAGGTTGGGAGGTCATGTCAGCTTGTAACGCTGCCGCCGGCCGCGGTGAACCCGGGACGGTTCCGGCCGTTAGGGGGCAAACCGAAATGGAGAAGTCCCATGGCTGATGGTTTCCTGTCCAGCCTCCTGTCCCGCGCCGATGACGTTCGTGAGGGCGCCGAGCGCTATGGCCGTCGTGCCTCAGGCAACCTGCGCGATGCCGGCGACACCCTCCGCGACCGTGGCGGCGACGCGCGTGGCGAATTGTCGCGTCTCTGGGGTCAGCTGGAGGATCTGGTGGAGCGGCGCCTGAGCCCGGCGGCGCATGATGCCGCCCGCTATGCTGGCAGCTATGCGCGGGACGGCCGCGAGACAGCGCTCGATGTTGCCCAGCAGTTGCGGGACGTGACGCGGTCCCGCCCCCTGCTGGCGATCGGCATCGCGGTGGCCGCGACCTGGGCGATCAGCAGCATGCTGCGTAGCCGTCGGTAAGGCCGAAGTCCGGTCCAGGGCGACCAGGCCCTGGACCTGGCACCGGCGAAAGCCAAGATAAGGGGGCGATGAACCAGATCCTGCCCCCCGTCATGTTCTACCCGCCGAAGCGGCCCGCCCCGCCGCCGGAGCGGAAGCTTAAGGTCGTCTCCCCTTTCGAGCCGAATGGCGACCAGCCAGGGGCGATCCGCCAGCTTGTGGCCGGCCTTCGCGCCGGAGAACGGGATCAGGTGCTGCTCGGCGTCACGGGCTCGGGCAAGACCTTCACCATGGCGAAGGTGATCGAGCAGCTGCAGCGGCCAACGCTGATTCTGGCGCCGAACAAGACGCTCGCCGCCCAGCTCTATGGCGAGATGAAGAGCTTCTTCCCAGAGAACGCCGTCGAGTACTTCGTCTCCTACTACGACTACTACCAGCCCGAGGCCTATGTGCCGCGGACCGACACCTACATAGAAAAAGACGCCCAGATCAACGAGCAGATCGACCGCATGCGGCACTCCGCCACCCAGTCCTTGCTGGAGCGGAACGACGTGGTGATCGTCGCCTCCGTCTCCTGCATCTACGGCATCGGCTCGGTCGAGACCTATTCGCGGATGGTGGTGAAGCTCGAGACCGGCGGGCGGATCGACCGGGACACGCTGATCAAGGGGCTGGTCGAGCAGCAATACCGGCGCAACGACAGCTTCTTCGCCCGCGGCACCTTCCGCATCCGCGGCGAGACGGTGGATATCTGGCCAGCCCAGCTGGAGGATCGCGCCTGGCGCGTCAGCCTCTTCGGCGACGAGATCGATGGGCTGAAGGAATTCGATCCGCTGACCGGCGAGATCACCGGCGAGATGGCGCGGGCCCATATCTATGCCAACAGCCACTACGTCACGCCTCGGCCGACGATGCAGCAGGCGATCATCTCCATCAAGGCGGAGCTGAAGCAACGGCTGGCGGAACTGCATGCGGCAGGCCGCCTGCTGGAGGCACAGCGGCTGGAGCAGCGCACCCAATTCGACATCGAGATGCTGGAGACCACCGGCTCCTGCAAGGGCATCGAGAATTACAGCCGCTACCTGACCGGCCGGAAGCCAGGGGAGCCGCCGCCGACGCTGTTCGAGTACCTTCCCGAGAATGCATTGCTGGTTGTCGACGAGAGCCATGTCACCGTGGGCCAGCTCGGCGGCATGTATCGTGGCGACTTTGCACGGAAGACGGTGCTGAACGAATTCGGCTTCCGCCTGCCCTCCTGCACCGACAACCGGCCGCTGAAATTCGAGGAATGGGAGGCCTACCGGCCCGAAACCGTCTTCGTCAGCGCGACGCCAGGGCCCTGGGAGATGGAGCGCACCGGCGGCACCTTCGCCGAGCAGGTCATCCGCCCGACCGGGCTGATCGACCCGGTGACCGAGATCCGCCCGGTCGAGGGCCAGGTGGACGACCTGCTGGCCGAATGCCGCGACCAGATCGCCAAGGGTGGCCGCGTGCTGGTGACGACGCTCACCAAGCGCATGGCGGAGGACCTGACCGAGTACATGACGGAGGCGGGCATCAAGGTCCGCTACCTGCACTCGGATGTCGATACGCTGGAGCGGATCGAGATCATCCGCGATCTCCGCCGTGGCGTGTTCGACGTGCTCGTCGGCATCAACCTGCTGCGCGAGGGGCTCGACATCCCGGAATGCACGCTGGTCGCCATTCTCGACGCCGACAAGGAAGGCTTCCTCCGCTCCGCCACCTCGCTGATCCAGACCATCGGCCGCGCGGCGCGCAATGCCGAGGGGCGCGTCGTGCTCTATGCCGACCGGATGACGGACAGCCTCAGGAAGGCGCTGGAGGAGACCGAGCGGCGCCGGACCAAGCAGATGGCCTGGAACGCCGAGCACGGCATCACGCCCCAGACCATCAAGCGGCAGATCGCCGATGTCATGCAGTCCGTCTACGAGCAGGACTACGTGACGGTCGAGGCGGTGGAGGGCGATGCCTCCGCGCAGTTCATCGGCAGCAACCTGCGAGCTACCATCGCCGAGCTGGAGAAGCGTATGCGGGCCGCCGCCGCCGATCTGGAATTCGAGGAGGCGGCGCGGCTGCGCGACGAGATCAAGCGGATGGAAGCGCTCGATCTCGGGCTGGAACCGAACCTCGCCGGGCGCAGCCTGCAGGACAGTGCCCCCAAGGCCGGTGCCAGGCCGTCCAGGCCGAAGGGCGACTGGAAGCCGAAGCCCCTCGGGCCTGGTGGTGGTGGCTATGACCCGGAGAAGCGGCGCGGCGGCCGGCGCCGGGCCTGACCCAGGGAACACCCTGCCCACCCTCCGCGTTGGCGACATCAAAAGCGAGGAGGCGGACATGGGTGAATTCACCGGCAGGATTGCCATCGACCGGCCAGCAACGGAGGTCTTCGCCTTCCTGTCCGACCCCACCGCCATGCCGCGCTACCTGCAGACCGTCCGCAAGGTGGAGCAGCAGGGGCCAGGGCGCATCGCCATGGAAGGCGAGGCACAGGGCCATTCCTACCGTGACGAAGGCTGGATCCAGGTCGACCCCGAGGGGCGGCGGATGCGGTGGGGGTCCGACCGGCTGAAGGATTACGGCGGGAGCCTCGAAGTCACCGAGGCCGGCAGCGGCGCCGAGGTCTCGCTGCAGCTCAGCATCGTGCCGGAACCCGCGGTCGCCGAGCGGATGGAGCGCGAGGCGGGGGCGGTGGATCATGCCATACGCATCGCCATGGAGAGAACGCTCGGTGCCATCAAGGCGGCCTGCGAAGGGCGCGAGGATGCGCCGCGCAGCGCGGACGATCTGCCCGACAGCCGGCCCTTCGGCAGCAGCGCCACGCTCAACCCGGACATCTGAGTCCGGCCTGGTCAGGGCGTATCCGTTCGCACGCGCTCACGAAGGCGCTCTGACCTGTTTGCCGGGCGTGCCCTAACCCGGCGTTGCCGATGACGCGCCGGAGGGCAGCCAGACCTTGAAGCAGGCGCCCATTGCCGGTTCGCTCTCGATGAGCAGCAGGCCACGATGCCGGTTGACTATGTGCTTCACGATGGCCAAGCCAAGGCCGGTGCCGCCAGCGCTGCGCGAGCGGCCCCGATCGACACGGTAGAACCGTTCGGTCAGGCGTGGGATGTGCTCGGCGGGAATGCCGGGACCATCATCCAGCACGGCCAGCAACACGCCAGGCCGCGCCGGCAGCCTTGGGCCACCTGTGCAGCGCGCAACGGAGAGGCGCACGGCGCCGCCTTCCCGCCCATGGCGCACCGCATTCTCCAGCAGGTTGCGGAGCACCTGGGCGACCTGTTCGCCATCGGCCGGCGTCGCCATGGCGCCTGGCTCCAATTCGGCTGAGAGGGTCACGCCCCGGGCCCGGAAAAGCGGCTCCAGCGCATCCGCCTCGGCCCGGGCGATGCCGGCCACATCGGCCTGGCCAGTGGGCGGTTGGTGCTCGGTCAACTCGATGCGGGAGAGGCCGAGCAGGTCGTCGATCAGCCGGCGCATCCGCTCCGACTGCTCCGCCATGATGCCGAGGAAGCGCTGGCGGGCCGCAGGGTCATCCTCGGCCGGCCCGCGCAGGGTCTCGATGAAGCCGATCAGGCTGGCCAGCGGGGTGCGCAGCTCATGGCTGGCATTGGCCACGAAGTCGGCGCGCATCCGCTCGACCGCGCGCTCGCGCGAGCGGTCGGACAGGACGATGACGATGCGCCCGCCATCGGCCAGCTCCGGCTCCATCGGGATCACCTGGGCCGCGATCTCGCGCACCACAGGGACCGGCAGGACAAGATCCGCGGTCTGCGGCTGCCGCTCGGCCAGCGCCCGATCCACGGCGGCGGCGAGCATCGGGTGGCGCAGCAGGGCGGCGACATCGCCGTCGCGCGGCGGGCCACCGCCGGCAGCCCCGAACAGGGCCCGGGCGGCGGCATTGGCCCGCAGCGGCCGCCGCTCCGGCGACAGCACGAGCAGCGGGTCCGGCAGGCGCTCGACGATCGCCTCATCGGCCCGGCGGAGGCGGCCGACAAGTTCGCCCTGATCGGCCAGCCTACGTGCCAGCCGGTCAACGCCCTCGGCGATTTCGGCGACCGCAGGCAGCAAGGGCGTGTTGTCCGGCGGCACAAGCCGGCCATCGGCCGCGGCCGCGCGGCGCAGGGCCTCGGCGAGCCGGGCGAGGTTGCCGATCCAGAGCTGCGCCACGGCCAATGCCGCAAGCAGGCAGGCGAGGAGGGCCAGCGCCCCTGGCCCTGGCGCCAACTCGCCTTCGGCCAGCAGCAGCAGCAGCACGAGAGCCGGCACGGCCCCGATCAGGCCCGCGGCCGCGATCACCCGGCCCAGTGGCGGCGGCGCCATGGCCGTCCCTAGCTGGCGCCGGGGATGGGCGCCGGCTGGACAAGGCGGGGCTCACCCGAGGGATCGACGGAGAAGATGGCGAGGCCATGCTGCGCCAGCCCGTCCGGCTCGAGACGGACCGGACCGTCGGCTCCGAGCATCGCCTCGCCGATCGGTGCCATGCCGCCGCGCGCCGCGCGGCTGGCCAGCGCCGCAGCATCATAGGCGACGCCGGCCAGGCGCGGTGGCCTCTCGCCGAATGCCGACTGATAGCGCTGGTCGAAGGCTGCGCGGGTCGCCGGGTCAGGGCCGGGGAACCAGGCATCGGCCAGGGCCGGCTCCTGCGCCACCACCGGGTCCTGCGCCCAGAGCACGGTCCCGAGCAGGCGGGGCTTGGCCGGCTGTGCTGTGGCCAGCACCTGCGCGGCCGCCTTGGCGCGCTCGCCCGACAGGCCGAGCAGGACGGCGTCCAATCCGTCCGGCCCGGCCTGGGCGATCAGGTCCCGGGCGGCGGAGGCGCTGTCGCCGAGCCGCGCCTGCAGCACCACCAGTGGCGCAGGGAGGCCGAGCGCCGGCAGCCGGGTGCGCAGGGCAGCGGCGAGGCGGCGGCCGAAGGCGTCATCCGGGGCGATCAGGCCGAAGCGGCGGGCGCCGGCCTCAGCAGCCGCAGCGGCCACCCGCTCGGCCTGCTCGGCCGGGGTGGTGCCGAGCACCCAGACGCCATTGCCGGCCTGCGCCGCATCACTGGTGAAGGCCATGACCGGGGCACCGGCGGCACGGGCCGGGGCGGCCACGGCGCCGGTCTCGGCCAGGGTGAGTGGGCCGGCCAGCGCCCGGGCCCCCTCGCCCAGCGCCGACTGCGCGGCCTGCGCGGCACCAGCCGCCGTGCTCCCGGTATCGCGGGGGAGGAATTCGATGCCGGGGTCGGCCCGGTCGAACAGGGCCAGCTGAGCGGCGTTCAGCATCGCTTGGCCAAGCGGGCGGTTGGCGCCCGAAAGCGGCAACAGGAGGCCAACACGCGTACGCGCCACCTCGGGCAGCGCTGCGGCCGGGGTCTGGTAGGCCGGCACGGTATAGGCCGGCGGGGCTTGCGCGATGCAGGCAGCGAGGGGCAAGAGCAGGACGAGCCGCAACAGGTGGCGAAATGGGGTGCGGCGTAATGGAACCTGCAAGCGAACCTCCTGACCCTTCCCCCGAGGGGCCGCTGCCAGGGCTGACCCTGGTGGCGACGCCGATCGGCAATCTCGGCGATCTCTCGCCCCGCGCCCTCTCCACGCTGCGCGGCGCGGATGCCGTGCTCTGCGAGGATACGAGGGTAACCGGCGCCATGCTGGCACGACATGGCGTTTCAGTGACCCTGCTTCCTCTGCACGAGCACAACGAGGATGACCAGACCCCCCGCATCCTCGCGCGCCTCGCGGCGAGGGAGCGGCTCGCGCTCGTTTCCGATGCGGGGACGCCGCTGGTCTCCGACCCCGGCTACCGGCTGGTGCGGGCGGCGATCGCGGCCGGGCTGCCGGTGGGTGCGGTGCCCGGGCCGAATGCGGCGGTGATGGCGCTGACCCTCTCGGGCCTGCCACCCCATCCCTTCCTGTTCCAGGGCTTCCTGCCATCGAAGCAGGGGCCACGGGCGGCGGAGATTGCCCGCCTCCGGGCGGCGGAGCGGGCCGGGCTGGACGCCAGCCTCATCCTCTACGAGGCCCCGCATCGGCTGGCGGAGACGCTGGAGGCACTGGCGGAAGGGCTCGGCGGTGAACGGCCGGCTGCGGTCGCGCGGGAGATGACGAAGCGGTTCGAGGAAGTGCGCCGGGGCAGCCTTGCCAGCCTCGCGGCCCATTATGCCGCCGAACCGGCGCGGGGCGAAATCGTGATCGTGATCGGGCCGGCGCCCGAGGAAGCGGCCGGCGAGGCGGAGCTGGACCGGGCGCTGCGAGACGCGCAGGCGTCGGGATTGAGCCTGCGGGACGCGGCCGCGGCGGTGGCTGCGGCAACGGGGCTACCGCGGAAGCAGGTCTACCGACGCGCGCTGGAACTGGGCGGCGGCGAGGGCTGAGCCCGTCGATCTAGCGCAGCAGCACGGGCAGCATGGCGTCGAGCCGCATGCGGCCCTCATCGGTGGCGCGGAGGCGGCCGGCCTCCGTCCATTCGAGATAGCCCTCCTCGATACAGGCCAGCAGCATCGCCGGGTCGAGCGCGCTGGCGAGCGCCAGGCCGCTGCGTGCCTCGATACGCGCCGGATCGACGCCCTCGGCTAGGCGAAGGCCCATCAGCAACGCCTCGCGCGCACGGTCCTCGGGTGCAAGGCGCTCCTCCTCCACCGTGCCATGGCCATGGCGGCCGACACGGGCGAGCCATTCCTCCGGCGCACGATGGCGCCGGGTGGCGAGCATCACGCCTCCCAGCAGGAGGCGCTGATGCGCACCGGGGCCGATGCCGAGATAGTCGCCATAGCGCCAGTAGGTGAGGTTGTGCCGGCTCTCGGCGCCCGCTTTTGCGTAGTTCGATATCTCGTAGGGGGCGAGGCCGAAGCGGGCCGCCTCCTCCACCGTAGCCCAGTAGAGCCGGGCGGCCTCCTCGGCATCCGGCAGGGTGAAGGCGCCACGGGCATGTTCGGTGGCGAAGCGCGTCCCCGGTTCGATGGTGAGTTGGTAGAGGGAGAGGTGGTCGGCGGCGAGCGCCAGCGCCTGGCGCAACTCGGCCCGCCAGGCGGCCTCGGGCTGGCCGGGGCGGGCATAGATCAGGTCGAAGGAGAGGCGGGGGAAGATCGCGCGCCCGGTCTCCAGCGCCGCCACCGCCTCCGCCGCGTTGTGCTCGCGGCCGAGGAAGCGGAGCGCCGCCCCGTCGAGCGCCTGGACGCCGAGGGAGAGGCGGTTGACCCCGGCTGCATGGATCTCGGCAAGGCGGGTAGCCTCGACGCTGGTCGGGTTGGCTTCCAGCGTCACCTCGAGGTCGGGCGGCGCCTCGAACAATGCGCGGGCCTCGGCGATCAGGGCGGCCACCGTCTCGGGCGGCATCAGACTCGGCGTGCCGCCGCCGAAGAAAATGCTGGCGAGCGGCCGCCGGCCTACCCGCGCCGCCTCATGCGCCAACTCCTGCCGCAGCGCCGAACGCCATGCGGCCTGATCGATGCCTGCGCGCACATGGCTGTTGAAATCGCAATACGGGCACTTTCGCAGGCAGAACGGCCAGTGGATATAGAGCGCGAGGGGTTCCATGATGGGCCCGATATGGCGATGCGCAGGCGGCTTGTCGAACGCGCGGCCCCAAGCCAGGACCAGAAAGATGCCGCTTCCGGTCACCGCCCTCTACGCCGCCCTGCTCGGCCTCGTCTATGCCGGGCTGACCCTCCTGGTGGTCCGCGGCCGCTTCGGCACCGGGGTCATGCTCGGCAACGGCGAAGACCGGGGCCTGCACCGGGCAGTACGGGCGCATGGGAATTTCGCCGAATTCGTGCCGATCATCCTGATCCTCATCGGCCTGGGCGAGGGCCTGAAGCTCTCCGCCTTCCTGCTGCACCTGCTGGGTGCGGGGCTGCTGGTGGCGCGCATCCTCCACGCCATCGGCATCAGCCGGGAGCCGGATCTGCGGCCGGCCCGGGGCGGCGGGGCGATACTGACCCTCGCGGTGCTGATCATCGCCAGCCTCGCCGTGCTCGGCCGGGCGCTTACGGCGATCAATGTCCTGGGCTAGCCTTCCCCGTCACACCGAGGAGGGAAAGCCATGACCACGACCGTGAAGGAGATGGTGGCCGCAGCCAATGCCGCGGTGCCGCGGATCAGCCCGGCCGAGGCCCAGGCGCTGCACGCCAAGGGTGAGGCCGTCTTCATCGACCTGCGCGAGCCGGCGGAGATCGCCGCCTCCGGCAAGGTGCCGGGCGCGCTCCCCATTCCGCGCGGCCTGCTCGAGTTCCGCGTGGATCCGGAGAGCCCGGCGCGGGACCCGGCGCTCGGCAAGCCCACCGTCATCACCTACTGCGCCTCGGGCGGCCGCGCCGCGCTGGCCGGGCAGATGATGAAGCAACTCGGCTATGGCGATGTGCGCAACCTGGGCGGCTTCAAGGACTGGGTGGAGAACGGCGGCGCCGTGGAAAAAGGCTGACGCCATGGCGCGCCCCATCCGCCGCATCGCGGTCATCGGCGCCGGGACGATCGGCGCGAGTTGGGCCGCCTGGTTCCTCAGCCGCGGGCTGGAGGTGGTGGCGAGCGACCCCTCCCCCGATGCACCCGGCCTGATCCGCCGCATGGTGGAGACGGCCTGGCCGATCCTGCAGCAGCTCGGGGCGACGGCCGATGCCGATCCGGGGCGCTGGCGCTTCGAGCCGGACCCGGTCAAGGCCGTCGAGGGCTGCGATGCCGTGCAGGAAAGCGCGCCGGAGCGCTACGAAGTGAAGCAGCCGCTGCTGCGCGCCATCAGCGCGGCGCTGCCGGAGGGTGCGCTGATCCTCCTCTCCTCCTCCGGCTTGCTGGTCAGCCGCCTGTCCGAGGGCTGTACCCATCCGGAGCGGGTGGTGATCGGCCATCCCTTCAACCCGCCCCACCTCATTCCGCTGGTCGAGGTGGTCGGCGGCACGACGGCGAGCCCGGAGGCGGTGCAGGCGGCGGTCGCCTTCTACCAGGCAATCGGCAAGTACCCGATCGTGCTGAACAAGGAGGTGCCGGGGCACCTAGCAAACCGGCTGCAGGCGGCACTGTGGCGCGAGGCGGTGCATATGGTGGCGGAGGGCGTCGCCAGCGTCGCCGATGTGGACGCCGCGATCAGCCAGGGGCCTGGGCTGCGCTGGGCGCTGATGGGGCCCCATGCCACCTTCCACCTGGCCGGTGGCGAAGGCGGCTACGCCCATTTCATGCACCACCTGATGCCTGCGGTGACGAGTTGGTGGGAGAGCCTTGGCAACCCGGTGCTGACGCCGGAATTGCAGAAGGCGCTGATCGACGGCGTCACGCAGGAAACCGGCGGGCGGCCGATCCCCGCGCTGGCGGCGGACCGGGATGCCGCGCTGGTGCGGCTGCTGGCGGCGAAAACCGGCTGACCGGATGCCCGCGAGGCCGCCAGGCGGCCTCGCGGATGCGGCCCCCTGCCCCGTTACAGGCGCCCCGTCAGGGCCATGATGAGCAGCACGACGACGATAATTCCAAGGATGCCGCTCGGGTAGTAGCCCCAGCCACTGCTGTAGGGCCAGGTTGGAAGCACGCCCAGCAGCACCACGATCAGGATGATCAACAGGATCGTCGAATTCATCGCTCGCCCTCCGTCCGGCACCGTGCCGGTGCGAAGAGCCAACGTTATTAAATGGGCGTGGTTGCGATCAGGTCAACGCAGAAATTCCGGCGAGACGAGGCTGGGCAGCAGCAGCACGATCGAGGGGAAGAGGATGATCAATGCCAGCACCCCGAACATCGGCAGCAGCATGATCATCGTATCCTTCAGCGCATCGCCGACACGCATCCCGGCGACCGAGCAGGCAATCATCAGGCATAGGCCATAGGGCGGCGTCACCAGGCCGAAGGCCAGGGAGATGATGCCGATCATGGCGAAATGCACCGGGTCCATCCCCACCGCCTGGGTCAGTGGCTGGAGGATGGCGCCGACGATGATGATGGCTGGAATGGCATCGAGGAAGCAGCCGACGACGAGAAAGACGCCAGCGATGAAGAAGCCGGTGCCGATCCGCCCCATGCCCCAGGCCTGAACGCCCGACAGCAGGTATTCAGGGATCTGATAGAAGGCCAGAAGCCAACCGAAGGCCGAGGCAGTGCCGACGCAGAACAGGGTGACGCCGGCCAGCCGGCCGGTATCGCCAAGCGCGTTGACGAGACCGCGCCAATCCATCTCCCGATAGACCAGCAGCGAGAGGAAGCCGGCATAGAGCACGGCGATGCAGGCGCTCTCCGTCGCGGTGAACCAGCCGAAGATCTTGCCCCCGATGATGATGAGCGGCGTCATCAGCGCCGGGATGGAGACGAGGAAGGCGCGGCCGACCTCGCCCAGCATCGCCCGCGGATAGGTCGGGTAGCCACGCGCCTTCGCATAGGCATGGACGGTGCCCATCTGCACGATCGCGATCAGTGCGCCGGGGATGACGCCGGCGAGGAAGAGCGCCCCGATCGAGACCGTCAGCACGCCGCCCCAGACGATCATCAGGATGGAGGGCGGGATGATGACGGCGAGCACCGCCGAGACGGCGGTGATGGCGACGGAAAAGCTGTCGTCATAACCCTCCTTCCGCTGCGCCTCGATGAAGATCTTGGACTGGCTGGCCGCATCGGCCGTGCTGCTGCCCGAGATGCCGGCGAAGAAGAAGGAGAGCACCACGTTGATCTGCGCGAGCCCACCCGGGAAATGCCCGACCAGGGTGCGTGAGAGCGTCATCAGACGGTCCGTGATGCCGCCGATATTCATCAGGTTGGCGGTCAGCAGGAAGAAGGGAACAGCAAGCAGGATGAAGGAGTTGTAGGCGTTGAAGGTCTCCTGCGCGAGCATCATGGGCGAGAGCCGCGGCTCGATGAGCAGGATCGGCAGACAGGCGAGGCCGAGCGCGACGGCGACCGGCACGCGCAGCACCAGCAAGAGGAAGAAGATGCCGAAGAGGATCTGCGCGGCGCTGCCGGCGCCGAGGACATTGCCGCCCATCACGCCTGCTCCCTCAGCACCGCGGCCGCGTTCAGCATCCGCTCCGCCTCAAACAGGAGCCAGACCGCGCCAGCGATGGGCCAGGCGGCGTGAATGATCCAGAGCGGCAGCTCCGCCAGCTCGCTGATGCGGTAGATGGCAAATTCGGTGAACTCCCACCCCCACCAGAGAAAGACAAGGGCGAAGATCAGCACGAAGCTGCCGGCGACGAGCTCGACCTTGGCCTCGCCGCGGGGTGAGAGCCGCGGGAAGACATCTACGACGAAATGCGTTCCCTCCCGCACTGCCAGCATGGCGCCCAGCATCACCGCATAGACAAGGCAGAAGCGCGCCAGCTCCTCCGTCCAGATATAGGCCGGGATGAGCGGCGTGTAGCGCGAGAGGATCTGCAGCGTGACGGGGAAGACGAGGACGGCAACGCTGATGATCAGCAGGAAGGCGATAAGGCTGGCGAGCGCGGCATTCACGCGGCGCAGCAGCGCCGGCGCGCCGGGGGCATGAGGCAGCATAGGGATTCCTTGCAGGCGGCACCGGGTCGGCCCCGGTGCCGCGCGGGAGGTCAGGCGGTCAGCGCGTTGATGCGGTTGAGGATGCCCTCGGCATCGATCTCCCGCGCATAGGCGGCCATCACCGGATCGACGAGACGCTTCATCTCGGCCCGCTCGGTGAACTCCACCCGATGCAGCCGGCCGCCCTTCTCGAGCGTCTCGAGAATCTGGCTGTCGGCGCCGGCTTCGGCCGTGCGGTGGAAGGCGCTGGCCTCGCGGCCGGCGCGGCGGATCGCCGCCTGCAGGTCGTTGGGCAGGCGGCCCAGGACCTGGGTCGAGACGCAGAGCGGGCGGATGGTGATGGCATGCTGCGTCATCGAGAGCTGCGGCGCCACCTCGTAAAAGCGCATCTGCTCGACGCCGGCCGCCTCGTTCTCGCCGCCATCGATGACGTTGTTCTGGATGGCGTTGTAGATCTCGTTATAGGCAATGACGGTCGGCGACATGCCGATGGCGGAGAAGGTGCGCGACCAGATGGGGGCGCCCTGGACACGGACCTTGAGGCCCTTCAGCCCGGCGAGGTTGGTCACGCGCTTGTTGAAGAAGATGTTGCGCACGCCGCCGCCGCCATAGCCGATCATCGCCACCCGGGCGCGCTTCTCCACCTCATCGGCCACCGGCTTGAACATGTCCTGGTCGAGCACGGCGTTCCAATGAGCCGTGTCCCGGAACAGGAAGGGCGCGTCGACGAAGGGTGCCGCCTTCGAGAAGGTGGACATATGGGCCGGCGAGACGATGGCATAGTCCACGGCCCGGCCTTGGGCCATGTACTCGAAATACTGCTTCTCGAGCCCAAGGCTGCTGTTCTTGTGCAGGACGAAGTTGACCGGCTTGCCGTAATACTGCTTCACCAGCTCCTCGAAGCGGACGAGCGCCTTGGTATAGGGGTGGTCGTCACCGAATTGGGAAGCGCCGTTCAGGGTGATCGTGCCCTGGGCGCGAACGGGGATGGCGAGGAGGGCGGGCGCGGCCAGCGCCGCGCCGAGCAGGGACCTGCGGTACATTCTTATTCTCCCTTGGACGGACTCGGCCGGCTTGGTGCCGACTCTGAACGGGAGGGTAACCGCAAATCATGCCGGGTGGGAACTGGGCCTTGGCAGCCCGTCCCCGCGCCCCGCCAGCAGGATCAGCCGAGATGGGCGGCGAAGAAGGCAAGCGTCCGCTCCTGCGCGCGGGCCGCATCGGCGGGGACGTAGCTGCCTCGCTCCTCGCAGCCGAAGCCATGGCCGGCGCCGGGATAGACGAAGACCTCGACGCCCGGCTGGGCCTGCCGGATCGCCTCCACATCCGTCATCGGGATCGAGCCATCCGTCTCGCCGAAATGGAGTTGCACCGGGCAGGTCGGCTTCTCATCCCGTGCCGCGGCGATGCCGCCGCCATACCAGCCAACGCTGGCCGAGAAGGCGCTGCTGCGTGTTGCGCCATGCCAGGCGATGGTCCCGCCCCAGCAATAGCCGACAATGCCGCGCTTGAGCCCGCGCGGCAGGGCAGCGGCGGCGGCAAGGATGTCCAGCAGCGTCTTGCCCGGGTCGATCTGGCCACGCAGGCCGAGGCCGCGCTGGATATCGCCTCCCTCATAGCCAAGCTCGGTGCCGCGCTCCGCCCGGTCGAACAGCGCGGGGCTGACGACGGCATAGCCCGCGGCGGCGAAATCGTCGCAGACCCGGCGCATGTGCCGGTTCACCCCGAAGATCTCCTGCACGACGACGAGACCCGCCTTGGCCTCGGGGGGCCCGGCAGTATAGGCGCTGAGCACATGGCCGTCGGCGGCGGTCAGCTCGATGGTCGGCATGGAAAGCCCTCCCCTTCTGGGTTGCAGGGCCTATGCTGCGGGCATGGGCGAAATCGTCAACCTGAAGCAGGCGAAGAAACGGCAGGCCCGGGCGCAGGCCACGGCCGAGGCGGCAGCCAACCGGGCGAAGCATGGCCGGACGGCAGCCGAAAAGGCGAATGACCGGAGGGCCGAGGCGCGGCGCCAGGCGCTGCTTGATGGGGCACGGCAAGGGCCGGAGGCTTGCGCCGAGGACGGCTGAGGGATTTCCTCCCTGTCCCGACTCCACGGCCACCATCAGGGACCCGCATGCGCCATCCCCTTCCCATCCTCGGCCTTCTGCTGCTGGCCGCCTGCGCCAACGAGACCGCGCTGCCCGAGGCGACCTCTGCCCCCTCCGGCACCGCCACGGCACGAGCCGCCCCACCCCCGTCCCGTGTGACCGAATTCGACGGGCGCTGGATCGGCACCGTGACCCTCAACCCCGACCGGACACGGGAATGCCCCCGCGCGCCCTCCGGCGAACGGGAGATCACGATTACGCAGGGCCGGGCCGTCTTCGCGCTGAACCCGCAGATCCGGCAAACCCAGACCGGCACGGTGAATGCTGACGGCTCGATCCGCATGGTCGATGCGCTCGACCGCACCATCGCCACCGCGGGCCTCTTCGCCGATGGCCTGTTCCAGGGTGAGTACCGCAACGGGCTGTGCACCTATGCAGTGCGCCTGGTGAAGCGCAACTGATGCTGCCCCGGTGCCATATCCTGGCCGGCCTCCCACCCGGCGTCTCGCCCAGCAGCCATGCGGTGGAGGCCGATGGCTGGATCCACCTGACCGGCCAGCTCGGCCGGGACCTGGACAACCCGGCGGCGCCGCTGCCGGAGGGTTGCGCGGCGCAGGCGGAGCGGGCACTCGGCAACCTCGCGCGCGTGCTCGCGGCGCTCGGCCTCGGGATGGAGAACCTGGTGTCCTGCCGGGTCTATCTCACCCGCTTCGAGGCCGATTACGCGGCGCTGAACGAGGTCTGGGCCCGGAGCTTTGCGGAGGGAGCACGCCCGAGCCGGGTCTGCATCGGCGTCACGGCCCTCGCGCTCGGCGCAGTGGTGGAGATCGAGGCGGTGGCGCGGCGCCCCTGACGAGCGCTTATCGCGGTCCGCCCTCGGAAGGTGGCGCCCGCCGCTCGATCCAGGCGGAGAGCCGCCGCAGCAGCACATGGGCGAAGAAGACCAGCGCGGTGAGAGCCAGCGCCATGCCGTAGTCGCCGAGGCCGCTCGCGGTGCCGATGGCGGCCACGGCCCAGAAGGTGGCGGCGGTGGAGAGGCCCCGGACCGTCATGCCACGCCGCAGGATCACCCCGGCGCCGAGGAAACCCACCCCGGTGGCGATGGCGCCAAGCGCCGCACCAGGATTGCTGCCGCCATGCAGCACGGCGATGCGGGCGAAGATGCAGGCCGCGGCCGCCACGATGGCGCATGACCGCAACCCGCCTGGATGGCGGCGCCATTCCCGCTCCGCCCCAATCAGCGCCCCGAGGCCGAAGGCGATGGCGACGGCCAGCGCATTGGCGCTGAAGGACCCGGGCAGCATCGGCTCAGCCTTCCATCAGCCCCTCATCCTCCGAGCGCGGCGGCCGGCGCCGGCGGACCACCCGGGCCGCCGGCTTCAGGACGATATTGACCGCGAGCACGAGGAGTGTGAGCCAGATGGCCGCCACCTCCTCCCCCGCCCCGGCATTGGCGCCGATGGCGGCGAGGCACCAGAGAGTCGCCGCCGTGGAAAGACCGCGTATCGAGGCGCCGTCCTTCATGATCGCGCCGGCGCCGAGGAAGCCGACCCCGGTGGCGATCGCCCCGAAGCCGGCACCGAGATTGCCCGGATCGACCCGCACCACCACGAGATCGGCGAAGGCCGCGGCGGTGGTGCAGACGAGGACGCAGGGGCGCAGGCCGGCGGCATTGCGCCGCCACTCCCGCTCCAGCCCGACCAGCGCGCCCAGCACGAAGGCGAGCGGCAGACCGAGCAGGGTGACATCCGCCGTCAGCCAATCCCAGGCGCCGCCGAACATGGATCAGACGTTGAAGCGGAAGAGCAGGACGTCGCCGTCCTTCACCACATACTCCTTGCCCTCGACCCGCATCTTGCCGGCCTCCTTGGCGCCTTGCTCGCCGCCAAGGGCGATGTAGTCGTCATAGGCGATGGTCTCGCAGGCGATGAAGCCGCGCTCGAAATCGCCATGGATGACGCCGGCGGCCTGCGGCGCCTTCATGCCACGCGTGATGGTCCAGGCCCGCGTCTCCTTCGGGCCCACCGTGAAATAGGTGAGCAGGCCGAGCAGGGCGTAGCCGGCGCGGATGACGCGGTCGAGACCGCCCTCGTGCAGGCCGAGGCTCTCGAGGAAGTCGCCGCGGTCCTCCTGCGCCATCTGGCTGATCTCGGCCTCAATGGCGGCGGAGACGATCACCGCGCTCGCACCCTGCGCGCGGGCCATGGCGAAGACCCGCTCCGACTGGGCATTGCCGGAGGCGGCCGAGGCTTCCTCCACGTTGCACACATAGAGCACCGGCTTGGTCGTCAGCAGCTGCAGCCGCTTCGCCGCCTCCTCCTCGCCTTTCGGCACCGCGGTGCGGGCCGGCTTGCCGTCCTGCAGCGCCTTCACGATGGGGTCGATCAGCGAGAGCTGCTGTGTCGCCTCCTTGTCGCCGTTGCGGGCGCGCTTCTGCAGGCCGAGCTGGCGCTTCTCGAGGCCATCGAGATCGGCGAGCATCAGCTCGGTCTCGACCGTCTCGGCGTCGCGCACCGGGTCGACGCTGCCCTCGACATGGGTGACGTCGCCATCCTCGAAGCAGCGGAGGACATGAACGATGGCATCCACCTCGCGGATATTGGCGAGGAACTGGTTGCCGAGGCCCTCGCCCTTGGAGGCGCCACGGACCAGGCCGGCGATGTCGACGAACTCAAGCGTCGTGGGGACGATCTTCTGGCTCTTGCCGATCTTCGCCAGCGCTTGCAGCCGCGGGTCGGGCACGCCGACGCGGCCGACATTCGGCTCGATCGTGCAGAAGGGGTAGTTCGCCGCCTGGGCCGCGGCAGTCTCGGTCAGGGCGTTGAAGAGAGTCGATTTGCCGACATTGGGTAGGCCGACGATGCCGCAGTTGAAACCCATGGTGAACTCCTAGGCGGCGCTGGCGAGGGCTTGGGCCAGCGCCTCGGCGATGGTGGTGGCGGCGATGCGGGCGGCGCCGTCATCGGTGCCGAGGGAGAGCGAGGCGGCGCGAAGCGACGGCACCAGCAGATGGGGGGCGACGCCGGCGCGGCGGGCGGCGGCGGCGATGCGCTCGGCCGGGTCCCCGCCGGGAGCGATGAGTTCGGCGGCCTCCAGCAGCAGGGCGGCCTTCAACGCGGCCTCCCCGGCGGCGGCCATGGCAAGACGCTGGCGGCGGATATCGGAGAGCGGGCCGCCCATCGGGTCGCCCGGCGTCACCGCCGCGGCGGCACGGAGGGAGGCAGCGGCCTGGGCCAGCACCGCAGCCTCCCGCACCAGGGCGGCGGCGAGAGCCGCGGCGCCATTGGCGAAGTCCCCGGGCCCGGGGCCACCCATCATCTGGGCGGCGAAATCGGCCTCATCCTCCGGCTGCATCAGCGGGCCTCCTGGGTGAGCAGGGCGATGCGGGTCATGAATTCCTCGGGCTTGCCGGTGGCCAACAGCGGCGCCGTCTCGGCAAGCGCATCGAGCAAGGGCTCGAGCCAGGTATCCACCTTGGCGAAATTGCCGAGCACATGGCCGGTCACGCGATCCTTGTGGCCGGGATGGCCGATGCCGAGGCGCACGCGCCAGAAATCCGGCGTGCCAAGGGCCCGCTGCATGTCACGGAGGCCGTTATGCCCGGCCGCGCCACCCCCGCGCTTCACCCGGACCTTGCCGGGGGCGAGGTCGAGTTCGTCATGGAAGGCCCAGATATCGCCGGGCGGGATCTTGTGGAAACCGGCGGCAGGCTGCACCGACTCGCCGGAGCCGTTCATGTAGGTCTGCGGCTTGAGGGCGAGGACTTTGACCCCCGCGATGCTGCCCTCGGCAACAAGGCCTTTGTAGCGGCTGCGCCAGGGGGAGAATCCATGACGCCGGACGATCGCGTCCAGCGCCATGAACCCGATATTGTGGCGATGCCGCGCCTGGGAGGGCTCGGGATTGCCCAGGCCAACCCAGAGCAGCATCGCCGTTCGACCTTACTTCTTCTTCGCAGGAGCCTTGGCGGCAGCGGCCGGGGCGGCGCCGCCCTTGGCAGCCTTGCCCTTCGGCGCCGTCTCCGTCGCCGGAGCAGCCACCGGGGCGATTTCCTCGACCACCGTCGGGGCGGCGATGGTCGCCACCACGAAGTCGCGGTCGAGCACCGCCTTGGTACCGAAGCTATCCTTCACCGCGGACCAGCGCAGGCTGTCGCCGATGCCAGCTTCCGCCAGGTCGATCTGGAAGGCTTCCGGCACGGCGTCCGGGTCGGCCAGCACCTCGATCTCACGGCGGACGACATTCAGCACGCCGCCAGCCTTGAGGCCCGGGCAGGTATCCTCGTTCAGGAAGGCCACCGGCACGCGGACGCGGATGCGCTGGCCGGCGGCGAGGCGCTGGAAGTCCACATGCAACGGCCGGTCGGTCACCGGGTGGAACTGGATGTCGCGCATCAAGGTGCGCTCCGTCCCGCCACCCTTCACGGCGACCTCGTACAGGTGGCTCTGCCAGCCGCCCTTGTGCAATTCCTTCATCACGTCACGCGGGTCGAGGGCGATCAGCGTCGCCTCCTGCTTCGCGCCGTAGATGACTGCGGGGACAAGTCCCCCTTTCCGAGTTGCGCGCGCCGCCCCCTTACCGGCCTGCTCACGCGCCTCGGCCTCGATCCGGATGGTTTGGACCATGGTCGGTGCTCCGTATGCTCAGGATATGGACCCGGTATGGGGCCGATTGCCCAACGCCGAGTGCGCGGGCCTCCAGGGGTGCCCGCGACGTGGGGGCCTTAGCGGATCGGCCACCTGCTGGCAACAGAGCGCTGCAAAGGGGGCGCTGGAAAGGGCAGGCGCTGCAACTGGCCGTGGCTTGACCTGCCTGATGCGCCGGCGGAGCGTTCCGGCATGGAAGGCTTCCTCATTCTCCTGGTGCTCGGCTTCTTTCTGGGCTGGGCGCTCGGCATCGCCGGATACCGGAAGGCGAGCGCCCTCCAGCGCCGGGTCCAGGCACTGGAGGATGCGGTGCGGAACGGCGCCCCGCTCGCCGCACCGGCCCCGCTGCCTTCCCCTTGGGACAAGCCGGCAGAGGCGCCCGCACCGGTCGAGCCCGTGGAGCCGGCCCCGAAGCCGGTGGAGGAACCCGCCCTTGCAGCCGGACCACCGCCAGCCGGGCCATCACGGCGGCGGCCGGGCCTTGAGGAATTGCTCACCCTGCGCTGGGGCACCTGGCTCGGTGCCGGGGCCCTGCTGCTGGCCGGCGTCTTCCTGGTGCGAACCGCGGTGGAGGAGGGCTGGCTCGGGCCGGGGCCGCGCTGCGCGCTGGCCGGGCTGCTCGGCCTCCTGCTGATCGGCGGGGCCTTCTGGCTGCGGCGGCGGCCGGCGGCGGAACGGCCGGGCATCCCCTGGCCGGACCAGGCGCCGCCGGCCCTTGCGGCGGGTGGCCTCGCCATCCTCTTCGGCGCCGCCTATGCGACCGGGCCGATGTATGGGCTGGTGCCGCCGTTGGCGGGCTTCGCCCTGCTGGCACTGGTGGCGCTGGCCGGAATCACGCTTGCCCTGGCCTTCGGGCCGGTGGTGGCGGCCATTGGCATCGCGGGCGCCTATGTCACACCCGCCCTGGTCGAGACGCAGGACCCGTCGCTGCCCGGACTCTTCCTCTACCTGCTGGCCGTGACCGCGGCGGCGCTGGCAGTGCTGCGGCAGGTCGGGGCCGCCTGGCTCGGCTGGTGCGCGGCCGGAGCATCGGCGGCCTGGGTGGTGGCGGGCGGCATGATCGCCGCGGATTCGGCCGCGGCCTGGGCCCCTGCCCTCTTCGCTCCGGCAGCCGCCGGACTGCATGTCGGGCTGTTGCCACGGGCGGCCCTGGCGAGCGGGCTCGGCCGGCGGCTTGCCTTGCTGCCCTTCGCCCTGCTCGCCGCGGCCGGCCTGGTGCTGGTGCCCGGAGCGGGCAGCCTCGCCCCGGCGGCCGGGATTCTCCTGTTCTCGCCCATCGCCCTGGCCAACGCGGCATGGGAGAGGCGGCTGATGCCGCTACCCTTCCTGGCTGCGCTCGCGGGGCTGCTGGCGCTGCTCGCCTGGACCATCCCGGCCTGGCTGGCACCCGAGGAGGCGGTGACGATCGATGGGATGGTGCAGGCGCTGCTGCCCATCCACCCCTGGCCGCCGGAGGCGTTGCGCCCCTTCCTCGGCGCCGCGCTGCTGCTGGCGGCGATGCATGGGCTGACCGGAGCCTGGCAGGAACGGCGTTCGGCGCGGTCCCTGGCATGGGCGGCCCTGCCGGCTGCCGTCCCGGTCCTGACCCTGCTGGTGGCCTATGCGCGGGTGCGAGGCTTCGCCCTCGACGGGGGCTGGGCGCTGGCGGCGCTGGCGCTGGCCGCTGCCTCGACCGGGCTCGCTGGCCTGGCCATGCGAGCCGGGGCGGTGCAGCGGGCGGGCGCGCATGCCGCCGGCGCCATGGCGGCGCTCGCACTTGGGGCGGCGATGGTGCTGGCCGATCAGTGGCTGACCCTCGCCGTCGCCCTCTTCCTGCCGCCGCTTGCCTGGGTGGAGGGGCGGAGCGGCCTCGCGCCGCTGCGTCGGGTGGCGCTGGCGGTGGCCGGGTTGGTGCTGGTGCGGTTGCTGCTCAACTGGCATGTCGCCGAATACGCGGTGGGCGCGACACCGGTGCTGAACGGCCTTTTGCCAGCCTATGGCCTGCCCGCCGCCAGCTTCGCCCTGGCTGCCGCGATGTTCCGCCGCCGGCGGGACGACCTGCTGGTCGGGGTGCTGGAGGCCGGGGCGCTGGCTTTCACCACCGTGCTGGTCCTGGCCGAGATCCGCCACGCCATGACCGGTGGCGACTGGGCCGGGAGCGCGGATTGGAGCTTCCGCGAGGCGGCGCTGCAGCTCACCGCCCTGGCGCTGCTCGCCAGCCTCACCCGTTGGCTGGAGAGGCGTCTCGGCGGGCGGCGGGTCCTGGGCGTGGGCTGGCGGCTGCTCTTCACTGGCGTGGCCGGCTTCGGTGCCGTGCTGGTCCTGGCCAACCCGGCCTTCGACAGCGAGGCGGGGCTGCTGCCCGTACCGGTCTTCAACGAGTTGGCCCTGGCCTATGCGGTGCCCGGCGCCCTCGCCGGCCTTGCCTTGCGCGGGTTGGCGCCAAGGCTGCTGGCGCGGATCTTGGCCTGCTACGCCCTGCTGGCCGGCTTTGCCTGGGTGACGCTGGAAACGCGGCATCGCTTCCACCCCGGCGGCATGGCGCTCGATCTGGAGCCGGTGGGCGGGTCCGAGCTCTATGCCTATAGCGGCGCCTGGCTCGTCTTCGGGGCGGGGCTGCTGGCGCTCGGCATCCGCCAGCAGGTGCCGGCGCTGCGATTGGCAGCGCTTGGGGTGATCGGGCTGACCATCCTCAAGGCCGTCTTCATCGACATGGCCGAGCTCGAGGGGCTGTGGCGGGTGCTCAGCTTCCTCGGGCTCGGCCTGGCGCTGATCGCGCTGGGCGCGGTCTATCGCCGCTTCGTCGTCACTCCGGCGCCAGTTCCGCCGGGGTGACGGCCCAGGCGGAGCTGCCATCGGCCGGCGGCTCGCACCGGATCGGCAGGGCGTTCGGCGTCCGCACATTCGGCTCATGGCCGAAGGCGAGGCGCAGCGCCCGGAACAGCGCGCCATGCGCCACGACAAGGACGGGGCCGGGCCGGGCCGTGGCGCGGTTGATGGCGGCGACGGCACGGGCCAGCAGCCCGGCGAAGGGCTCCGCTCCGGCCGGGGTGTAGTGGCCGGCGATCCAGTCGTCGTACCAGTCGCCCATGGGCTGGCCCTCCTGCTCGCCGAAGCAGACCTCCTGCAGCCCCTTGTCGAGGGCGACAGGCAGCCCAAGCGCCTCGGCGGCGATCTCGGCCGTGACCTTCGCCCGGATCAGGGGCGAGGCGACGATGGTGGCGATGCCGCCGATGCCCACCAGCGTCTTCGCCGCCCGCCGGGCCTGCAGCAGGCCGACGCTGTTCAGCGGGATATCCGTCCGGCCCTGGGACAGGCCCTGGGCGTTCCAGTCCGTCTCGCCATGGCGGAGGAACCAGAAGGGGATGGGGTTCAGCTTCTCCGCCATGGCGTCCGGCATGCTCAGGCGAAGCCCTCGGCGGCCATGGTGCGCTGCACCGCGGGGCGGGCCTTCATCCGCTCGTAATGCGCGGCGACGTTCGGCGGCAGGGTCTTGTTCAGCCGCGCCGCCCACCAGAAGGAGACGTAAAAGAGCGCGCTGTCAGCGAAGGAGAACTCGCCGAGCAGGTACTGCTTGCCCTCCAGCGCCTTGTCGAAAAGCCCGAGGCCCTTCTCGAAGATCTCGACGCCCCTGGCCTTCACCGCCTCGTGGTCCGCCTCGTTCGGGGCGAAATTGCTCGGCCGGAAGATGCGGGAGAAGCCCTGCATATGGAGGGTCGCCACGGCATAGTCGGTGTATTCCAGCGCCTTGGCGAGACCCTCCGCACCCTGCGGCAGGAGCTTCGCCTCGGGAAAGGTGCTGGCCAGCCAGAGGGCGATGGCGGGGTATTCCGTCAGCACCGAGCCATCGTCCCGCACCAGCGTCGGCACCTTGGATTTCGGGTTGAGGCTGGTGAATTCCGGCTTGAACTGGGCGCCTTCCTTGGTGTTCAGCAGCACCGGCTCATAGGGCTTGCCGATCTCCTCCAGCAGCACGTGAATGCCGATCGAACAGGCGCCAGGCGCATAGAACAGCTTCATCGGGAGCCTCCCAGGTTGTGCCGGCAGATGAACCGAGCCCGGGCCGGCCGGCAAGAGGGATTCCGGGCCGGCTTGCATGGCTGGAATGACCGTGCAGAGGGTTCATGCGGCATGGGTGTTGCGCTAATGTGGCATGCCGAGAAACAAAACAACGGAAGCGGGCGCGATGCCATCCTCCCCTGACACCACCATCAGCATCACCCGCACGCGGTCGCCGCAGCAGCGGCCGGCCGATGCCTCGCTGTCCTTCGGCAAGGTCTTCACCGACCACATGTTCCTGATGGAGTACGACGAGGGCCAGGGCTGGCACAGCCCGCGCGTGGTGCCCTATGGCCCGCTGACCATGGATCCGGCCACCTCCGTCCTGCATTACGGCCAGGCGGTGTTCGACGGGCTGAAGGCCTTCCGCGGCGAGGATGGCCAGGTGCGGCTGTTCCGCGCCCAGCGCCATGCGGAGCGACTCAACCGCTCCTGCGCCGCGCTCTGCATTCCGGAGATGGATGCCGGGCTGATCCGCCGGAGCTTCGAGGCGATCGTCGCCGCCGACCACGAGTGGGTGCCCCGCAGCCCCGGCACCTCGCTCTATATCCGCCCGACCGTCGTGGCGACGGAGGTGATGCTCGGCGTGCATCCGGCGCATCGCTACACCTATTTCGTCATCTGCTCGCCGGTCGGCTCCTACTACAAGGAGGGGGTGAAGCCGGTGCGCATCCTGGCGACGGACAAGTATGTGCGCGCCGTGCAGGGCGGGCTCGGCGAGGCGAAGACGGCGGCGAACTACGCCGCCTCGCTCTCGGCCCAGCGCGATGCGGAGCGGCAGGGCTATACCCAGGTGCTCTGGCTTGACGCGCTCGAGCGGCGCTGGATCGACGAGGTCGGCACCATGAACATCATGCTCCGCATCGGCGACGAGGTGATCACCCCCCCGCTCGGCGGCACCATCCTCGATGGCGTAACCCGGAATTCGGCACTGGCCCTGATGCGGGACTGGGGGCTGCGCGTTTCCGAACGTCGCATCTCGATCGAGGAGGTGATGCAGGCCGGGCGCGACGGCTCGCTGCAGGAGATGTGGGGCACGGGCACCGCGGCCGTGGTCTCGCCGGTGGGCGAGCTTGGCTACAAGGACCAGAAGGTCGTCATCGGCGGCGGGCAGACCGGGGCGCTGACGCAGCGTCTCTACGACGCCATCACGGCGATCCAGTACGGCCGGGCGCCGGACCCGCATGGCTGGACGAGCGTGGTCGAGGCCCCCGTCGCGGCCTGAAGGGAGCAGGCCTTCCCGCGGCTTTGCCGCGGGACGATTCTGGAGCCTCGGGCGGAAAGCAAGACCGGCTCCCCGCGGCGCCGCGCAGCGGCGTCGTGGGAATTAATTGAACAGGGAGGAGACCGAGCTCTCTTCCGAGATGCGGCGCATCGCCTCGGCCAGCAGCGGGGCGATGGTCACCTGGCGGATGTTCGAGGAGACGCGAACCGCCTCCGTCGCCAGGATGCTGTCCGTCACCGTCATGTTCTCGATCGGCGAGGCGCCGACGCGGGCCACGGCGCCGCCCGAGAACACCCCGTGGGTGACATAGACCGAGACGCCGCTCGCGCCGTTCTTGATCAGCGCCTCGGCTGCGTTGCAGAGGGTGCCGCCGGAATCGACGATGTCGTCGACCAGGATGCAGTGCCGCCCCTCGACCTCGCCGATCACGTTCATCACCTCGGAGACGCCGGCGCGGGGGCGGCGCTTGTCGATGATGGCGAGGTCGGTATGGAGGCGCGACGCCATGGCGCGGGCGCGGACCACGCCGCCGACATCCGGGCTGACCACCATCAGGTCACGGCCCTTGTAGCGCTCCATGATGTCCCGCGAGAACAGCGGCGCGGAGAACAGGTTGTCGACGGGGATGTCGAAGAATCCCTGGATCTGCGCGGCATGCAGATCCATCGTCAGCACCCGGTGGGCGCCGGCCGCGGTGATGACATTGGCCACTAGCTTCGCCGAGATCGGCGTGCGCGAGCCTGATTTCCGGTCCTGCCTGGCATAGCCGAAATAGGGGATCACGGCGGTGACGCGGCGGGCGCTGGCTCGGCGCAGCGCGTCGAGCGTGATCAGCAGCTCCATCAGGTTGTCGTTCGCCGGGTAGCTGGTGCTCTGCACCACGAAGACGTCCTCGCCGCGGACGTTCTCGTTGATCTCCACGAAGACCTCCATATCGGCGAAGCGCCGGATGGAAGCACTGGTGAGCGGCAGGCCGAGCGAAGCGGCGACCGCCTCGGCCAGCGGCCGGTTGCTGTTGCAGGCGACGATCTTCATGCCCGGCCGGACCCCTGTCTGTGCGCCATCCGTACCATTCGCGATCCGGACGCCGCCGAAGCCCGCCTAACGCGGGGCGGGGCGGGAGATACCAAGCGGGCGGGGGCCTGTAAATCGCCCTTGCCCGCCTCCGTGACAGGCCAGGGACGCTTCCGTGGCAGCCGGGCGGAATGGCGGTCCGGCTTTTAACCGGCAGGTAATCCCCCATCCGGCAAATTCTGCCCGTTGGCAAAAGGCTGACCGGGGAATGAGCGATGCATCGGCCATACGCGGCTGGGCGGGACCGATGAACGGGGTGATCGACGGCCTGAAGGCCCTCGGGCGAGGGCGTCTCCTGGCGCTGGCCGGGGTCGCGGCCGGGCTGCTCGCCCTGCTGGCCGTGATGGCGCTCCGCGCCGGGGAGGTGCCGATGAGCCCCCTGTTCGGGGAATTGGAAGGCCGGGATGCCGCTGCGGTCGTCGCCATGCTGGAGCGCCAGCGGGTTCCCTTCCGTCTGACCGCCGGCGGCACCCAGGTGCTGGCGCCAACCGATCAGGTGGCCCGGCTCCGCCTGATGCTGGCGCGGGAGGGGCTGCCCTCCGGCGGCGGCGTCGGCTGGGAGATCTTCGACCGTTCCGAGAGCCTCACCACCAGCCCCTTCCAGCAGGATGTGAACCGGCTGCGGGCCCTGGAGGGGGAGTTGTCCCGCACCATCCGTGGCCTTGCCGGGGTGCGCTCCGCCCGGGTGCATCTGGTGCTGCCGCGGCGGGAGGCCTTCTCCCGTGAACGGGGCGAGGCCCAGGCCAGCGTGGTGCTCGCCATGCAGGGCGCCCAGCGCCTGGACCGCGAGGGGGTGCAGGCAGTGCTCCATCTGGTTGCCACGGCCGTGCCCGGCCTCAAGCCGCAGCATGTCTCGATCGTCGACAGCCGGGGCGAATTGCTGGCGCGTGGCGGTCAGGCGCTGGCCGGCGCCGCTCAGGCCCTCAACCAGGAGGAGTTGCGGCGGGCGCAGGAGATGCGGATCGGCCGGGCAGTGGAGGAGCTGCTCGAGCGGAGCCTCGGCCCCGGCCGTGTCCGCGCCGAGGCGACGGTCGAGATGGATTTCGACCGGGTGGAGACGCGTGAGGAGCGCTTCGATCCGGAGAACCAGGTGCCGCGCAGCACCCAGAGCGTGACCGAGCAGAATCGCGGGGCGGAGCCGCCATCGACCTCGGTCGCCACCAACCTGCCGGGACAGGAGGCCGCCCCCGGCGGCGCCAGCTCGGAGAACCGGCAGGAAGAAACCACCAATTTCGAGATCGGCCGCTCCAGCCGCAGCACGCTGCGCGAGCATCCGGTGGTGCGCCGCCTGTCGGTCGCCGTGCTGGTCGATGGCGTGGCCGATGCCGCCGGCGCCTGGCGGGAGCGGACGCCGGAGGAGCTGGCGCGGATCGCAAGCCTGGTGCGCAGCGCCGTCGGCTTCGACGAGCGGCGGGGGGACAAGGTGGAGGTTGTCTCCATGCGCTTCGTCGAGGAGGCGCAGGGGCCGCTGGAGCCACCGGGCTTCCTCGGTCTGCCCATCACGCCCGCGCTGGCGACCCGGCTGATCGAGAGCGGGCTGCTGGCCGTGGTGGCGCTGGCGGCCATCCTGGCGCTCGGCCGGCCGGTGATCGGCCGCGTGACGGCCAGCCTCGCCCCGCCAGCACCGGTGCTGGCGGAGGCCATTGTTGCAGGGGAAGGCGAGGCGATGACCGACGGCACGGCCGAGGCTGCAAGGCTGCCTGGCAGCGGGGAAACAATGCTGAGTCGCGCCCAGATCGAGGGCCAGCTCCGTGCCTCGGCGATCAACAACCTGCTGGAGCTGGTCGAGCAGCATCCGGATGAGGCGCTCTCGGTGCTGCGCCGCTGGCTGGCACCGGAGGAGGCGGGCTGATGGCGAAGATGCCGCTCACCAGGCCGCAGAAGGCAGCGGCGCTGATGCTGGCGCTCGGGGAGGAGCATGCAGCGAAGCTCTTCGCCCGCATGCATGAGGACGAGATCCGGGACCTCTCCATCGCCATGTCCACCCTCGGCACCGTGCCGTCCGGCACGATCGAGGATCTGTGCCAGGACTTCGCCGAGCAGCTCGGCCAGGCCGGATCGCTGACCGGCAGCTTCGAGAGCACCGAGCGGCTGCTGCTGAAGACCCTGCCGCCCGACCGCGTCGCCCAGATCATGGAGGAGATCCGCGGCCCCGCTGGCCGCACCATGTGGGACAAGCTGGGCAATGTGAATGAGGCCGTGCTCGCCAATTACCTGAAGAACGAATACCCGCAGACCGTCGCCGTGGTGCTGACCAAGGTCCGCGCCGACCATGCCGCCCGCGTGCTGGCCCTGCTGCCCGAAGGCTTCGCCATGGAGGTCGTCATGCGCATGCTGCGCATGGAGACGGTGCAGAAGGAGGCGCTGGAGGGCGTCGAGCGCACCCTCAAGATGGAGTTCATGTCGAACCTCGCCCGCGCCGCGCGGCGTGATGCGCATGAGATGATGGCGGAGATCTTCAACAACCTCGACCGCCAGGCGGAGGCGCGCATCCTGGGCGCCCTCGAGGAGCGCAACCGCGACAGCGCCGAGCGCATCCGCGGCCTCATGTTCACCTTCGAGGATCTTCAGCGTGTCGACGGCAACGGGCTGCAGGCGCTGCTGCGCGCGGTCGAGAAGGACAAGCTGGCGCTGGCGCTGAAGGGCGCCTCCGAAAACCTCCGCGAGCTCTTCATGAAGAACCTGACGGAGCGGGCGGCGAAGCTGCTGCGGGACGATATCGCGGCGCTCGGCCCTGTCCGGCTGCGCGACGTGGACGAGGCCCAGGCGACGATCGTCGCTGCCGCCAAGGACATGGCGGCACAGGGCACCATCACCCTGCAGGATGGGCGGGACGAGGAGATGCTGCCATGAGCGGCGCCTTCGAGCCCCTGCTCCTGCTGCGGCGCCCCCCGGCCGGGCCGCGCTCCGAGGCACCTTTCGAGATCCCGGACCTGGATGCGCCCCCTCCCCCGCCGCCCAGCGCCGAGCCAGGGCCCGATTCCGCTCTCCTGGCCGCCGAGGCCGAGGCCGCCGCGGCAGCGGCGGAGGCTGCGCGCCTCGATGCGGCGCGCGAGGCCGGCTACGCCGATGGCGAGGCGGCCGGCCGTGCCGCGGAAGCAGCCAGCCGGGCTGCGCGGGAGGCTGCTGCGCTCGCAGCCATCGCGGCCTGTCTGGCCGAGGCCAGCGCCGGGGTGGCGGCGGCGGTCGAGGCCGCGGCGGCGGAGATGGCGGGGATCCTCATCGCCGCGCTCGGCGCCGCGTTGCCGGCCGCCGCCGCCCGCCTTGCACCCGACAGCGCCGCCTGGCTCGCCACCCAGCTGGCGCCGCTGCTGGAGGAAGGCATCGCGGTCACCCTGCATGTCGCCCCGGGCTGTGCCGGGGCGGTCAGCCAGCGCATCGCGGACCCGCATATCCGGCTCGCCGAGGATGCCGCCCTGGCGCCAGGCGCGATCCGTGCCGCCTGGCATGGCGGCGGCGCCGAATTCTCGCCCGCAACGCAGCAGGCCGCCATCGCCGCCCTGCTGCACGGCTTCGGGCTGCACCCCACCAATGAGGAAGACTGACCATGGCCGACCCTTCCGGCTTCGAGACCCTGGGCCCGCTCGACAACGCCTCACCGCGCCCCGCCGGGCCGGGTGGACGGGATCTCGAGGCGGTCTATGACATCCCGGTGCAGGTCAGCGCCGTGCTCGGCCGTGCCACCATGCAGGTCTCGCAGCTGCTGAAGCTCGGCCGTGGCGCCGTGGTGGAGCTGGACCGCAAGCTGGGCGAAGCCGTCGACATCTATGTCAACAACCGCCTGGTCGCCCGCGGCGAGGTGGTGATGGTCGAGGACAACCGCCTTGGCGTGACCATGACCGAAATCGTCAAGGGCGACCGGGGGATCTGAGCATGGCAAGGCTCCTCATCATCGGCGCGCTGACGGCGGAACTCGGCCTGGCCGCGCGCATGGCGACGGCCCGTGGGGCTCGGCTGGCCCAGGCGGAGGGCGTTGCCTCCGGCCTCGAGCGGCTGCGGGCGGTGGGGGCGGATCTCGTGCTCTGCGAAGTCACGCACGATATCGGCTGGCTGGTGGAGCAACTCGCGGCGGAGCGCATCGCCTGCCCGGTGGTCGCCTGCGGCCGCAACGCCGACGCGGCGGCCGCGGTGCGGGCGATCCGCGCCGGCGCCAAGGAATTCCTGCCGCTGCCGCCGGATGCCGAGTTGATTGCCGCCATGCTCGCCGCCGCCGCCGGCGAGGCGGACGCCCCGGTGCATCGCGACCCGGCCATGGCGGCGCTGCTTGACCGCGCGGCACAACTGGCCACGGCCCAGGCCAGCATCCTGATCACCGGCGAGAGCGGCACGGGGAAGGAGGTACTGGCCCGCCACATCCACCGCAGCAGCCGCCGGATGCAGGGACCTTTCGTCGCGTTGAACTGCGCGGCACTGCCCGAGGCCCTCCTGGAATCGGAGCTCTTCGGCCATGAGAAGGGCGCCTTCAGCGGCGCCGTCGCGGCCCGGCGCGGCAAATTCGAGCAGGCCGATGGCGGTACCCTCCTGCTCGACGAGATCGGCGAGATGGACCCGCGGCTCCAGGCCAAGATCCTCCGCGTGATCCAGGAGCGGGAGGTGGACCGGCTCGGTGGCGGCGCCCCGATCAAGGTCGATGTGCGCCTGCTGGCCGCGACCAACCGCGACCTCGCGGCGGAGGTGCAGGCAGGCCGCTTCCGCGCCGATCTCTACTACCGCCTCAACGTGCTCGCGCTGCATATCCCGCCGCTCCGCGAACGCCCGCTCGACATCCTGGCGCTGGCCGGGCATTTCGCCATCCGCTACGCCGAGGCCAACGGGCTGCCGAAGCGCGCCCTCTCGCCGGCGGCCGAGGCGCTGCTGCTGTCGCATCCCTGGCCGGGCAATGTACGGGAGCTCGAGAATACGCTGCACCGCGCCGTGCTGCTGGCGCGCGGCCCGGCCATCGGGCCGGAGGCGGTGGAACTCACCCTACTGGCGCCACTGCCCCAGGCGGAGCCGCGCCCGGCAGCGAGGGCGGAGCCTGCTGCGTCACGCAGCCTCTCGGGCCTCGTCGGGCGGAAGGTGGAGGAGGTGGAGCGGGACCTGATCCTCGAGACATTGAGCCACTGCCTCGGCAACCGCACCCGCGCGGCGGAGATCCTTGGCATCTCCATCCGCACGCTGCGCAACAAGCTGCACGAGTACCGCGCCCAGGGCATGCCGGTGCCGGCCGCGCATCCGCCGCTGCCCTGGCCGATGGAGGCCTGACCGATGGGGGGCATCGCGCTGCCGGCCTGGCTGCACCGCCTCCAGCCGGGGGGTGATATCACGCTGGCCATCGGCGTCGGCCTGCTGCTGGCCGTGCTGGTGGTGCCACTGCCGACGCTGCTGCTCGATGCCGGGCTGGCGCTCTCCATCACCCTCTCCGTGCTGGTGCTGATGGTTGCGCTGTTCCTGCGCTCGCCGCTCGAATTCACCGCCTTTCCGCAATTGCTGCTGCTCACCACCCTGCTGCGCCTTGCCCTCAACGTGGCGACGACGCGCACCATCCTCAGCCATGGGCATGAGGGGCCGGAAGCGGCGGGGCATGTCGTCGCGGCCTTCGGCGGCTTCCTGATGGGCGGCGACGTGATGGTCGGGCTGATCGTCTTCGCCATCCTGCTGATCGTGAATTTCATGGTCGTCACCAAGGGCTCGGGCCGCATCGCCGAGGTGGCGGCGCGGTTCAGCCTGGATGCGATGCCGGGCAAGCAGATGGCGATCGACGCCGACCTCTCCGCCGGCATCATCGACGAGCCGGAGGCACGGCGCCGCCGCAGCGAATTGGAGCAGGAGAGCGCCTTCCACGGCGCCATGGACGGCGCGGCGAAATTCGTCCGCGGCGATGCGATCGCCGGGCTGATCGTCACGGTGGTGAACCTGCTGGGCGGTCTCGGGATCGGCGTGCTGCGGCATGGCCTGGCAATCGGCGAGGCGGCGACGACCTTCGCCACCCTCACCGTGGGCGACGGGTTGATCAGCCAGATTCCCGCGCTGCTGATCTCGGTCGCCGCCGGCATCGTCGTCACCAAGGGCTCCAGCAAGGAGCGCGCCGACGAGATGATGAGCCGCCAGCTTGGCGGCGGCTGGAAGCCGATGGCCTTGGCCTCCGGTGCCGCAGGCTTCCTTGCGCTGATGCCGGGCATGCCGCTGCTGCCCTTCCTCGCGCTGGCCGGCGGCGGCGGCGCCCTGGCCTGGCATCGGCGCGAGGCGGAACGCAAGCAGGCCGAGGCGCCACCACCGCCGCCGCCGCCGCCTGGGGAGCCGCCGGTCGCCGAGGCCCTCCGGCTCGACCTGCTGCGGCTGGAACTCGGCTATGGGCTATTGTCGCTGGCCGCCGGCGAGGCGCCGCGGCTGACCGAGCAGATCCGCAGCCTTCGCCGCACGATGGCGAGCGAGATGGGCTTCGTCCTGCCGAGCGTCCGCATCCAGGACAACCTGGAATTGCCCCCCGATGAATACATCCTGCGGGTGAAGGAGATCGAGGCCGCGCGAGGCCGGCTGCGCCCGCCGCTCCACCTCGCCATCGATCCATCCGGCCAGGTGCCGGCCATGCCCGGCGAGCGGACGAATGAGCCGACCTTCGGCCTGCCCGCGCTCTGGATCGAGGAGGCGCTGCGGGATGAGGCCCTGGCGCGGGGCTGCACCGTGGTCGACTGCGCCGGCGTGCTGGCGACCCACCTGACCGAGACGGTGCGCGACACCATGCCGGAGTTGCTCTCCTTCGCCGAGACGCAGAAGCTGCTCGACGAACTTCCTGCGGAACACAAGAAGCTCGTCTCCGACGTCATCCCGGCGCAGATCGGCGTCGGTGCCCTGCAGCGTGTCCTGCAGGCGCTGCTGGCGGAGCGGGTCTCGATCCGAGACCTGCCGACCATCCTTGAGGGCGTGCAGGAGGCGACCGCAGGTGGTGCCCGCGGCATGGGCCAGATCCTTGCGACAGTACGCGGCCGGCTGGCACGGCAGCTCTCCGAGGCGGCGCGCGGGCCACAGGGCTATGTGCCGCTGGTGCCGCTCTCGGGGGAATGGGAGCTGGCCTTTGCCGAAAGCCTCGCCGGACCGCCGGAGGAGCGGCAGCTCGCCATGGCGCCCTCGCGGCTGCAGGAATTCATGCAGCGGGTGCGCGAGGTGCTCGATGCCGCCGCGGCGGCGGGAGAGGCACCGGTGCTGGTCTGCTCGGCCGGGATCCGCGGTCATGTCCGCGCCATCGTCGAGCGCTTCCGCCCCTCGACCACGGTGCTGAGCCAGACGGAAATCCATCCGCGCAGCCGCATCCGCACCGTGGGCACGGTCTAACCCATGCGGCTCCGGCTGTTCCAGGCGGCAGGGATGGTGGAAGCGATGGCCCTGGTCCGGGCCGAGCTGGGCCCCGACGCCGTCATCCTCGACAGCCGGCGGGTGCGGGGCGGCGTCGAGGTGACGGCGGCCTTGGACCAGCCGGCCGCCGCGGTGCCGCTTCCGCACGGGCCGCTGCCTGGCCCCACCTCGCCACTCGCCCGGCATAACCTGCCGGCGGGACTGGCCGTGCGGCTGGGTGCCGGGCCGCTGGACGCGGAGCTTTCGGCCGCGCTGCGCTTCGCCCCGCTGCCCGATGGGCGCGCACGCCCCCTGCTGCTGGCCGGGCCGCCGGGGGCTGGCAAGACGCTCAGCTGCGCGAAGCTGGCGACGCGGGCCGTGCTCGCCGGTGCCCGGCCGCTTGTCGCCAGCACCGACGGGGTGCGTGCCGGGGCGACGGAGCAGCTCGGCGCTTTTGCGCGCGTGCTGGGCCTCCCACTCGCCGTGACACCGGAGCCGGACATGCTGCGGCATGCGCTGTCCCATCGCCAGCCCGGCCAGCCCGTGCTGATCGACAGTGCCGGCTGCGATCCCTTCGACCCCGTCCAGGCCGCCTGGCTGCGCAGCCTGGCGCTGGCCAGCGGGGCCGACCTGCTGCTCGTCCTCCCGGCCGGGCTGGACCCGGCCGAGGCGGCGGAGACAGCCGCCGCCTTCGGCGCCCTTGGCGCCCGCTACCTGCTGCCGACGCGGCTCGATGCCGTGCGGCGGCTGGGCGGCGTGCTGGCAGCCGCCAGCCTCGGCCTCGCCCTGACGGAGGCCGGCACCGGCACCGGCGTCGCCGATGGGCTGACCCCGATCGACCCGGCCTGGCTGGCACAGCGACTGACCGCCCCTTTCCGTCTGGAATCCGCCGCATGAACGACACCCGATCCGGCCAGATCATCGCCATCGCCTCCGGCAAGGGCGGCGTGGGCAAGACCTGGCTCGCCATCAGCCTCGCCCAGGGCCTGGCGGAGGCAGGAAGCCGGGTGCTGCTGGTGGATGCCGATTTCGGCCTGGCCAATGTCGATGTGCAACTCGGCCTCGCCCCCGGGCCGGATCTGGGCGAGGTGCTGGCAGGCCAGCGCTCCCTGGCGGAGGCGGTGAGGCCCCATGCGGCCGGCTTCGACATCCTCCCCGGCCGCTCCGGCTGCGGCAGCCTGGCCGGCCTCGGTACGGCGGCGCTGGCCCGGCTCGAACCCCTGCTCGCCGCCGCGGCCGGGCAGTGGGATGTGGTGCTGCTCGATCTCGGGGCCGGGCTGGAACCCGTCGTGCGTAGCCTCGCCGCCCTCGCCGATACCCTGCTCGTGGTAGCGACGGAGGAGCCAACCAGCCTCACCGATGCCTATGCGGTGCTGAAGCTCCATCGGCGGGACCGGCCGCCTGGCGACCAGCGCGTGGTGGTGAATCTCGCCACCGACCAGGCTGCGGGCCAGCGGGTCTGGCGCAGCCTCGACACTGCCTGCACCCGCTTCCTCGGTGCCGGCGTGCCGCTTGCCGGCATCATCCGGCGGGATGCGCGGGTGGCGGAGGCCATTCGCCGTCAGACGCCGCTGCTGACACGGCATCCGATGGCGCATGCCGCCGCGGATGTTCGTGCCCTGGCCGCCACGCTCACCACCCTGTCGCGCCAGGCGGGAAAGTTACATCCGGCCATTTGATGTCCGGCGCGAAAGGGATTACGGCAGAAAGCGGAAACGGTTTCCCGTCCTGCCGGGTGGGCCTGCCCTTTTCTGCCGGAGTATCCGATGACCCTGCGCCAGACCTTGCTTGCTACAGCCGTCGTAGCCTCCGCTGTCCTGCCCGGCTCCGGCATCGCGCAACCGATCTCGGGCCTCTACGTCGGCGCCGGCGCCGGCCTGAACAACTGGCTCGACAACAAGAACCGCGGCATCCACGTCCACGACAACGATATCGGCGTGGTCGCGCTGGCCTCCATCGGCTGGGGCTTTGGCAACGGGTTCCGGGCGGAGGTCGAGGGCAACTACCGCAACCAGGAGATCAAGCGCCTTTCGCTGAACGACGTCACGGTCGGGCGGTCCGGCGACGTGAATCGCTACGGCGCGATGGCCAATCTGCTGTTCGACTTCGACCTGTCCGGTTTCGGCATCGCTCCGCGCGTCTTCCAGCCCTATCTCGGCGCGGGTGCGGGCTATGCCTGGACGGAGTACAGCAATGCCCGGTTCAATCCGGGGGCCAGCAGCTACCGCATCGACGATACCGGCGGTGCCTTCGCCTGGCAGGCCATCCTCGGCGGCGCGGTGGGCATCGCCCCCGGCCTCGCCCTGACGGTGGAGTATCGCTATTTCAACGCCTTGCAGCCGGACCTCGCCGTCACCCGCACGGCCGGCCCGGTCAATGCGGCGGTGCCGGGCAAGTACCGGCCGGAAGGCGAGAACCACAGCCTGCTCTTCGGCCTGCGCTATGCCTTCAATGCCCCGCCCGCGCCGCCTCCGGTGGCCGAGGCGCCGGTGCAGACCCCGGCACCCGAGGTCGCCCGCACCTATCTCGTCTTCTTCGACTGGGACCGCGCAGACCTGACCGACCGTGCCCGGCAGGTCATCACCGAGGCGGCCACTGCAACGCGTCGGTTGCAGTCCACAAAGATCGAGGTGGCGGGCCATGCGGACCGCTCCGGCACCCCGCAGTACAATCAGCGCCTCTCCGAGCGGCGCGCCCAGGCCGTCGCCGCGGAACTGGTGCGCCAGGGCATCAACCGCAGCGAGATCGGCATCACCGCCTATGGCGAGAGCCGCCCGCTCGTCCCGACGGCCGATGGTGTACGCGAGCCGCAGAACCGCCGCGTCGAGATCGTACTTCGGTAGGGCCAACCGGCCTGCGGTCCTGCGTTGCATCCTGACCCGGAGCAGCGCAGGACTCCCGTATGATCGGCATCGACTGGGGCACCACCGCCTTCCGCGCCTACCGCCTCGCCCCCGGCGGCACCATTCTCGACCGGCGGGAGAGCGAGGGGGGCATCCTCTCCGTTCCACCCGGCGGCTTTCCGGCGGCGCTCTCCGCCGCCATCGGTCCTTGGCTGGCCGAGGGCGAAAGCCTCGTCCTGCTCTGCGGCATGGTCGGCAGCCGCCAGGGCTGGCAGGAAGTGCCCTATCTCTCCTGCCCGGCGGGCCCGGCCGAGATTACCGGCGCCCTCACGACCCTGCCCTTCGCTGGCGCCCGCTGCCTCCTGGTCCCGGGCCTCACGACGCGGGACTCGGGCGGCGTGCCGGATGTCATGCGCGGCGAGGAAACCAAGCTGATCGGGCTGCTGGCGGAGCTTGGCAATGCGTCGGCCCTGGCCTGCCTGCCGGGGACGCATTCCAAATGGGCCCGGCTTGAGGGCGGCCGCATCGCCAGCTTTTCCACGCATATGACGGGCGAGGTGCGTGCCGTACTGCTCGAGCACAGCATCCTCGGACGGCTGGCGAAGGAGGAGGCGCCGATGGACGAGGCAGCCTTCCTCCGCGGCGTCCGCCGGGCCCGCGAGGCGGGCGGGATGCTGCACCATCTCTTCGGCACGCGGGGCCTTGGCCTGATGGGCGAGCTGACGCCCGAGGCGACCAGCAGCTACCTCTCCGGCGTGTTGATCGGGCACGAGGTCTCGGCTGCGCTGGCCGATGGAGTGCCGCAGGGGCCAATCCACCTCGCCGGCTCCGCAACCCTGACCCGGTCCTATGCGCTGGCCTTCGGTGCCTTCGGGCTGGACCATCGCCTGCACGACCCCGACCTGGTTCTCAGGGGCCTGGTGCTGATCGCGGAGACTCTGCCATGACGATGCGAGACTGGCTGGCCCGTTGCCCCCTCGTCGCCATCCTGCGCGGCATCACGCCGGAGGAGGCGGTGCCCGTCGCCGATGCGCTGCTGAACGCCGGCATCACCATCCTCGAGGTGCCGCTCAACTCGCCCGAGCCGATCGAGAGCATCCGCCGGATGGCCGCGCATTGCGGCGAGCGGGGCCTGGTTGGCGCCGGCACGGTGATGACCGAGACGCAGCTGAACCAGGTGGCCGAAGCCGGCGGGAGGCTGCTGGTGACGCCGCATGCCGATGTGGCGCTGGTCCGCCAGGCGAAGCGGTTGGGGATGCTGGCCGCACCTGGCTTCTTCACCCCGACCGAAGCCTTCGCCCTGCTTGCGGCCGGGGCGGACGCGGTGAAGCTCTTCCCCGCCGAGGCCGCCTCGCCCGCCGTGCTGAAGGCGCTCCTCGCGGTGCTGCCGAAGGGCACGCCGGTGCTGCCGGTAGGCGGCATGGGGGCGGAGACCATCCCCGCATGGCGGGCTGCCGGGGCCGTCGGGTTCGGGATCGGCTCCTCGCTCTACAAGCCAGGCGATTCAGCGGAACAGGTCGGCGCGCGGGCGGTGGCGCTGCGGCAGGCCATCGCGGCCCGCTGAGCGGGACGGCAGGCTATCCCGCTGCCGATACAAGGAAGGGACTGCGTTCCGGAACGGGCAGGCTGCGGAAGCCAGGGCGGGCGAAGAGATAGCCTTGAAAGAAATCGACGCCCATGTCCCGCAGGATGGCGCATTCCGCCTCGGTCTCGATCCCCTCGGCAACGACCTGCACGCCGAGGTCCCGGCAGGCACCGATCATGGCGGCGAGGATAACCTGCCGGGCCCGGTGCGTGTCGCAGCCGCGGACCAGGCCCATATCGAGTTTCACCAGATCCGCCGGCAGGTCGGCGAGCAGGGCCAGCCCGGCATGGCCGGCCCCGAAATCGTCGATCGCCAGCGTGAAACCCATCTGCCGATAGGCCTGGAAGATGCGCAGCAGATGTGCGGGGTCGTGAACCCTCTCGCGTTCGCTGACCTCGAAGATCAGGCGATTGGTCGGGAAGCCCGTGCGATTGGCGGCCTGGAGCGTTGCCTGGATGCAGGCCACCGGATTGTAGACTGCATTGGGCAGGAAATTGATGGCAAGCTTGGCCCCGCTTTCTGCCAGGCGGAGGCGGCTCGCCTCCTCGATCGCCGCGACGCGGCAGGCCTGGTCGAAGGCGTAGAGCCCTTCGGGCGCGACCTGATCGATGACCCAGCCGGCACCCTGGCCCTCCGGCCCGCGCACCAGCGCCTCATGGGCATGAACACGTCCACCCTGCCCACCATCGAGAATGGGCTGGAAGGCCATGGCCAATTCGAAGTCGAGGCCATCTCCCTCGCGACAGCCGGCACAGGCCGGCTGTCCAGCAGCACTACGCGCATTCTGATTCGGCACCGGGGTCGTCATGGACGGGCTCATACGGGCCGGACACTAACCCAAAGTTGCCGAACCTATTTGGCTCATCGACCATTCACCGGAACTTGATGGCGCCGTTGCGGCCATTGACCGGCCCCCATCGCCGGGCAAGTCTCGCGTCTGCGTCAAGGGCCGGGTCGGAGAGGAGACACCGACAATGTTCATCCAACTCGACGACATCGCCGTCCATGCCGAGGTTTCAGGGCCGGATTCCGGTCCGCCCGTCCTGCTGCTGCACAGCCTCGGCACCAACTTCCATATGTGGGGTCCGCAGGCGAAAGCCCTGGCGAAGCGCCACCGCGTCATCCGGATGGACATGCGCGGCCATGGGCTGACCGAAGCGACGCCAGGCCCCTATACGATGGACCGCCTGGCTCAGGATGCGTTGGCGCTGCTGCATGCGCTCGGCATCCATGCCGCGCATGTGGCCGGCGTCTCCATCGGCGGGCATATCGCCATGCGGATGGCCGCTCTTGCCCCGGAACGCATATTGTCGCTGATGCCCTGCGACACAGCGCTCGATTTCGGCGGTGCCACGAATTGGCAGGGACGGATGGATGCGGTCGCCGCCGGCGGCATGGCCGCGGTCGCCGATGCGACGCTCGGCCGCTGGGTGCTCGACCGGTCGCTCGCCTCCTCGAAAGGGCTGCGGCGGATGCTGCTGACCACGGACCCTACAGGCTGGCTCGGCTGCGCCGCGGCGCTGCGGGATACGACGGGCAGCGAATTGCCGGGACGAGTGCGCTGCCCGACCACCATCCTGGTCGGCGACCGCGACGAGTCCACCCCCGTCGCGGCGGCCCAGGCCATCCATGCGGCGATCCCGGAGAGCAAGCTCGTCATCATCGCCGAGGCCGCGCATATCCCGAATTTCGAACGCGAGGAGGCGATGACCCGTGCCCTTCTCGCCCATATGAAGCTCGTCACCGCCCTGCCGGCCAGCGCCGCCGAAGCCGGCATGGCGGTGCGCCGGCGCATCCTGGGCGAGGCGCATGTCGACCGCTCCGAGGCGGCGCTGACGGCGCTCGACATGCCCTTCCGCGACTTCATCCTGGAGGGCGTCTGGGGCCGAGTCTGGACGCGGCCGGGCCTGCCCTACCGCGACCGCAGCCTGCTCTGCCTCGGCATCCTCGCGGCGCTCGGCCATCACGACGAGTTCCGCCTGCATGTGCGCGCCACCGCCAATACCGGCGTGACGCCGGAGGAGATCGCCGAAATCCTGCTGCAGGTCGCGGCCTATGCCGGGGTGCCAACGGCCAATACCGCCCTCCGTTTGGCGAAGGATATCCTGAAGGAAATGGAGGGATGAGCTTCCGCCAGCCAGCACCCGGCACCCAGCCACCCTATGACGCGCCGGAATACGGCAGCACCCACAGGCGCCACCCGAAGCAGCCGCTGATCCGCATCCCGCAGACGCTGACCGAGACCAGCGCCCCCCGCATGCGGCCCTCGCTCTACGAGACGACGCATAACCTCGCCAAGGGTCCGGGCTGGGAAGCGCAGGGCGAACGCATCACCGTCGCAGGCCGCGTGCTCGACGAGGATGGCCGCCCGGTGCCGGGCGCGATGGTCGAGGTCTGGCAGGCCAATGCGGCCGGCCGCTACAACCATGAGCGGGACCAGCACGACGCGCCGCTCGACCCCAACTTCAAGGGCGAAGGCCGCATCTTCACCGATGCGGAGGGCTGGTACCGCTACACCACCATCCGTCCCGGCGCCTATCCCTGGCGCAACCACCACAATGCCTGGCGGCCGGTCCATATCCATTACAGCCTGTTCGGCGCCGGCTTCGCGCAGCGCCTCATCACCCAGATGTACTTCCCGGGCGACCCGCTGCTGCCGCTCGACCCGATCTTCAACTGCGTCCCCGACCCGGCGGCGCGCGAGCGGCTGGTCGCCCGCTTCGACCTCGAGGTGACGGAGCCGGACCATGCGCTTGGCTACCGCTTCGACATCGTGCTGCGCGGGCGCGACGCGACGCCGATGGAAAACACCGCATGACGCCTCCGGCCACCGCGAGCCAGACCGCAGGCCCCTACTGGCACCTGATCGAGTTCCCCGAATGGGCCGACCTGCTGCGCCCGGACGGGCCGAATGCCGCCATCGCCGGCGAGCGGATCACCCTCGAAGGCACCATCACCGATGGCGATGGCGCGCCCTGCGCCGATGTCATGGTGGAGATCTGGCAGGCCGACCCCGAGGGCAGCTACGAGGGCGCCTTCCATGGCTATGGCCGCTGCGCGACCGACAAGGCAGGGCGCTTCCGCTTCGTCACGCTGAGGCCGGGGCCGGTGCGGGCGGAGGGCAATGCCTTCCAGGCGCCGCACATCGCCATCTCGCTCTTCGCCCGCGGCCTGCTGAAGCAGCTCATCACCCGGCTCTACTTCGCAGGCGAGCCACTGAACGATCAGGATCCGATCCTCGCCGCCATGCCGTCCGGGCGGCGCGGCACCGTCATCGCACAGCGGGCGGCAGACGGAGCTTGGCACCTCGATATCCGGCTGCAGGGCGACGGCGAGACCGTGTTCTTCGAGGTTTGACCCCGCCAGGCCGGTGAACCCCGCCGACAGCCCCATCCTCGGCGCCCTCTACGGGACCGGGGCCATGCGCTCCTGTATGGGCGAGATGGCCCTGCTGCAGCCATGCCGGATGTAGAAGCGGCGCTGGCGCGTGGCATCCCGCTGGCGGAGGCGCTGATAGCGGAGCCTGGGGTCGCGCCACGGCTCTCCACCGAGGAGGCCGCAGGGCTGACCGACCCCGCCGGCTATCTCGGCAGCGCCAGGGCCTTCGTGGACCGCGTGCTGGCCCGCCTCGCCTGAACCGCGGTTGAACCCCGGCCAGGGCTGCTCGTTGGAGAGGCCAGCAACCCCGGACAAGGCGGCAGCACCATGAACGACGACACTCCTCTGTCGCGGCGCCAGGCCGTTGGCGGAACCGGGCTCGGCCTCGCGGTCGCGGCCACCTCCTCCGCCGCGCGGGCGCAGTCGGAGCCGACGGCCCAGCCGATGACGGACCCGACCAGCCGCTACCCCAAGCCACCCTTCCAGAAGCAGTCCCAGCCCTGGCCCGGCCTGGCGAGCCGGATGACGCCACGGCCCGACCATGGCGAGACCAGCTACCGCGGCTCAGGCCGGTTGGCCGGGCGGAAGGCGCTGATCACCGGTGGCGATTCCGGCATGGGCCGGGCCGCGGCGATTGCCTATGCCCGCGAGGGCGCCGATGTCGCCATCAACTACCTGCCGGAGGAGGAGGCGGATGCGGGCGAGGTGATCGCCCTCATCAAGGCCGAAGGCCGGCTGGGCGTCGCCCTGCCAGGCGACCTGCGGGACGAGGCCTTCTGCACCCGCCTCGTCGCCGATGCCGTGCGGGCGCTCGGCGGGCTCGACATCCTCGTCAACAACGCCGCCCGGCAGCAGACGCGTGCCTCCATCCTCGACGTCACCAGCGAGGATTTCGATGCGACGATGAAGACTAACATCTATGCGCCCTTCTGGCTGATCAAGGCGGCGCTGCCGCATCTGAAGCCGGGCGCCTCGATCATCGGCACCACCTCGGTGCAGGCCTACGACCCTTCAGCCGAACTCTACGACTATGCGCAGACCAAGGCGGCGACGATGAACTACGTGAAGTCGCTGGCGAAGCAGCTCGGGCCCAAGGGTATCCGTGTGAACGGCGTGGCCCCCGGGCCGATCTGGACGCCGCTTCAGGTCAGCGGCGGGGCAACAATGGAGAGTCTGGAGAAATTCGGCGGGCAGACCCCGCTCGGCCGGCCGGGGCAGCCGGCCGAGCTGGCCTCGATCTATGTCCAGCTCGCCGCGGCGGATGCAAGCTACTCGACGGGGCAGATCTATGGCGCGGCCGGGGGCTCCGGCCAACCCTGAACCATCGGCGGCAGCGCCGCTACTCCTTCAGCGCTGCCACCAGTGCCGAGTGGAAGCGCTCCGGCGCCTCGGTCTGCGGGGCATGGCCGAGATCGGGGAATTCCACGAGCCGCGCGCCCGGGATGGCGGCCGCAGCCCGGCGCCCGAGCTCGGCATACTGGCCGAGGCGGGCAGCAATCTCCGGCGGCGCCCGGTTCGCGCCTGGCGCCGTGCGGTCCGCGCCGCCGATCATCAGCGTGACCGGCACCGCCATGCGGCCGAATTCATGCAGGATCGGTTGGCCGAAGATCATCTCGGAGGTCTGGGCCTGATTCCAGGCAACGACCTCCTTGCCAGGCCCCGCATACATCCCGGCGAGCATCGCCACCGGCGGGTCGTAGCGTGCCTCCCAGCGGCCACCGTAATAGAAGCGCTGCTGATAGGCCTTGATGCTGTCGAAACTCGTCCGCAACTCGCCCTGGTAGAGCGTGTCGATGGTTGCATAGGGCACACCCGCCGCCTGCCAATCCTCGAGGCCCAGCGGGTTGACCATCACCAGCCGCTCCACCATCGCCTGATGGTTCAGGGCAAGGCGCCCGGCCAGCATGCCGCCCATGGAATGGCCGATGATGGTCGCCTTGCCGATGCCCCGCGCCTCCATCAGCCGCCGCGTGTTGTCGGCGAGTTGCGGCAGGCTGAACTGATAGCCGCGCGGTTTGGTCGAGGCGCAGAAGCCGATCTGGTCCAGGGCGATGACCCGGAAGCCCTCCCGCGCCAGCACCGCGATCGTCGGCTCCCAGGTCGCGGCGCAGAAATTCTTGCCATGCAGCAGCACCGCCGTGCGCCCATTTGCCGGCCCGGTCGGAGCGACATCCATGAAGGCCATCGCCATCGGCTGGCCCTGCGAGGTGAACTCGAAACGCTGCACGGCATGTGGGTAGGCATAGCCCTCCAGCTGCGGGCCATAAGCCGGCTGGGACCAGGCCGGGGCGGCCATGGCCATGGAGAGGTCGGCGGCCAGGGTCAGGATCATCGTGGCGGTTCGCATGGCGTTGTCCTCCGCAGGAGCTCAGACCAGCCCTGTCAGGTAGTAGACGGCGATGACGAGGAAGACCGCGGCAGTCTTGGTGCAGGTGATGACGAAGATGTCGCCGTAGGACTGGCGATGTGTCAGCCCCGTCACCGCCAGCAGGGTAATGACCGCGCCGTTATGGGGCAGCGTGTCCATGCCCCCGCTCGCCATGGAAGCCACCCGGTGCAGCACCTCGCCCGGGATGCCGGCCGCTTCCGCGCCGGCGATGAACTGGCTCGCCATCGCTGCGAGCGCGATGCTCATACCGCCGGAGGCGGAGCCGGTGATGCCGGCCAGGGCGGTGACGCTGATCGCCTCGTTCACCAGCGGGTCGGGGATGGCGCGCAGCGCCTCCCGGATGACGAGGAAGCCCGGCAGCGCCGCGATCACCGCGCCGAAGCCATATTCCGAGGCAGTGTTCAGCGCGGCGAGCAGCGCACCTCCAACGGCCGATTTCGAACCCTCGGCAAAGCGCGCCGCGACGGTGCGGAAGGCAAACAGCAGCACGATGAGGATCCCGGCGAGCAGCGCGCCGATCACCGCCCAGATCGCCGCGACGGCCGGCACCTGCGTCACCAGCGGGTGGTCGAGCCCAGGCAGCGAGACCTGGTTGGTCACGCCGTAATAGGTGGCGATGAGCGAGGTGAAGACCTTGTTCAGCACGCCGACCGCGACCAGCGGCAGCAGCGCGACGGCAGGATGCACGAGGCGCTCACCGACGACCGGCTCCGGCTCGTTCGCATGGCCTTCGCCATAACCCTCGCCCGCCCGCGCGGCCTGGCGGCGACGCCATTCGAGATAGGTCAGGCCGACGAGAAGGATGAAACCCGCGCCGATGGTGCCGAGGATGGGGGCAGCCCAGGTATCGGTCTTGAAGAAGGTCGTCGGGATGATGTTCTGGATCTGCGGCGTGCCCGGCAGCGAATCCATGGTGAAGGTGAAGGCGCCGAGCGCGATGGTGCCCGGGATCAGGCGCTTCGGGATGTCGCCCTGCCTGAACATCTCCGCCGCGAAGGGATAGGCCGCGAAGACGACAACGAAGAGCGAGACGCCGCCATAGGTGAGGATGGCGCAGACCAGCACGATCGACAGCATCGCCCGCTGGCGCCCTACCAGGCCGATGACGGCGGAGACGATCGAGCGCGAGAAGCCCGACAGCTCGATCACCTTGCCGAAGACGGCGCCCAGCAGGAAGACCGGGAAGTAGAGCTTCACGAAGCCGACCATCTTGTCCATGAAGAGGCCGGTGAAGACCGGGGGCACCGCGGCCGGGTCCGTCAGCAACACCGCACCCATCGCGGCGACGGGCGCAAAGAGGATGACGCTGAAGCCCCGGTAGGCCACATACATCAGGAAGGCCAGTGCGGCCACGGCGATCAGGAAGCTCATCTCGTTCCTCTGGAGCGGGTAGCGGCAGGATGCGCCGGCCCGCATGTCCCGAGAACCGCGACGCGCCCCTCCCCAAGCCTGTGCAGGCGGCATGGCTGGCGGCGATCCCGGTAGCGGTACCGGCCGCCTTGGCCCTGCAACGAGCGCGTCAGTCCTGGCCCTGTCCGCCCCCTCGCCGGTCCTCGGTGCCGGGCATCCGCCGGCGGCGAGGGAAGACGCTGCGGAATTCCAGGCGCTGCAGCAACAGGATGCCGAGGCCGACGAGAACGATGACGATCAATGCCGTCAGCATGGCGCGGAGCCCTTTGCTGCACCCGGTGGTGTCCTGGACAGCCGGATACCCGTGTCGATGAAGTGCATGGCGCGCATTCCCGCCTTGGCCGCCACCCCGGCGGCCGACCCAGGCCCAACGGCAAGCCTGGGCCGAGGTTGCGCACGCCTCCCGAAGGGCAGCCCTGGCGGGCACCGACCAGCAGCCCGGCAAGCGGCGAGACAGTGACCGCGGTCAGGATCACGCCCTCCCGGCCGGCGCTGCAGCACAAGCCTCGAGCCGCGGAAACTGCGCCGCCCCTGCCCAAACGCCGGTCGGCTGTCTCCTGCGGTGGTGTCACGTGCCGGGCGGACCATCCATCCGGGCCAGAACAAAAAAAAGCTCCGGCCCCCATCGGGGGCCGGAGCGGCTCAGGTGTTTGGCGAGGAAGCAGATTGCCTCGCCGCTTATCCTGCGGCCAGCCTCACCAGGCGAAGCGGAGGCCGCCGGTGAAAGCCTGGGCCGTGGTGTTGTCACGGATCTGGGCGTTGTAGTTGACGTAGGCCATCAGCCCATTCGGCAGGTCAAGATTCGCGCCGACGCCGACGATGGCACCGTCCCGGCCGCTCTTGGCGCTGGCCGTCCGCATGGCTGCGTTCGTGTTGGCGAAGGCGGCCGTGGTGGAGGTCGTGACATCGGCCAGCTCATGCGTCCAGAACAGGCGGCCCGTCGGCGTCAGGCGATAGCCGTTGCCGAGATCGAACCGCCGCTCCACGCGTGCCCCGGCCATGCTGCGCAGGCTCGACAGCTCGTCGCTGCGGACCGTGAGGGCGAGGGCACCGCCCCCGGTCTCGGTCAGCTGGTCGCGGCCGAGCTCGTCGTAGCGCAGGCCGAGGCTCGGCTGCAGGCGCCAGCCTGCCAGCTCGTAGCGCGCACCGATCTGGATCTCGGTGTTGACGCCCCAACCATCGCCCTTGCCGCGGGCCTGCATGCGGAACACGCCGAGGTTACGCCGGGTCGTCACATCCGCATGGTTCAGGCCGAACTGCCCGTCCACGAAGAAGCGGCCGTGGGTCCAGCCACCATAGGCGACCATGTGCAGCATCTCGACATCGGCGCTGGCCCCGGTGGCACGCGACGTGGTGCGGCCACCGCTGTAGCCGACCGCCGCGCCCGCCAGGAAGCCGGCGTTGAGGCGCATATCCGCACCCACCGCGGCACCGCCGCTGGAGGTGTGGAAGCTGGTGCCGCCGGCCGCCCCGAACCGGGCATTCTGGCCGAGGCCGGTGGCCCAGGCGGTGATGCCGCTGGCCCCCCGCGCCGAGCCGAGGCCGGGCGTGACGGTGTCGCCGCGCCGGGCCGCCGCCTGCTCCGCCACCGCGCCGCCGAAGAGCCGGCTGCGCTCCACCCCGGCGATCAGCGCATCGCCATAGATGGTCGGCGCCAGGTGGTCGAAGGCGGTCGGCATCGCCGACGGGGTCAGCGAGAACAGCGTCCCCAGGGCATCCGTCGTGGCCGCATCGGTCCGCACGCCCGCCGCCGGGCGCAGGGCGTCGAGCGCCTGGCCGGTGGAGGTCTGGTTCCGCGTGAGGCCGACGCCGAAGGGGACGAGGTTCGCGTAGCTCGTCGGGGTGACGTAGAGGGTGATGGCGTTGCTGCCGTAGAGCGCGTCGAAGCGGCTGCCGTTCAGCAGGCCGTCCGTCGGCTGGACCAGCCCGCGGAAGCTGCCGTTGATGCCGTTATCCGACTGCACCACCTGGAAGCTCTGGCCCACGGACGGCGTGAAGGCATTCGTCGCGTCACCCGTGATGCCGCGCAGGATCGGCCGCAGGGTGCCGCCGGCGGTGAAGCTGCTGCCGGCCCCCTGCACCAGCACCCGGCTGTAGTTGCCGGCCCCTGTCCCGGTGCCCGTTCCGTCGATGTCGAGCGCGAGCGTCGACCCGGCGGCCAGGGTGAGCGGCGCGGTGAAGGTGAGCGTGCCCGGGCTGTTGCCCGGCGCCAGCGTGCCCAGCACCTCGGTCGACGTGGTGACGACGCCGGTGCCGCGCAGGGTGGCGTTGGCATCGACGGTGAGGCCCTGGGCGGTCAGCGTCAGCGGCCCGATCACCCGCGAGGTGCCGGTGAAGGCCAGCGTCTCGTTCTGGTCGACCACCATGGTGACGGGCCCCTCGAGGGAGACCGCGTGCCCGTTGGAGTCGATCGCGCCATCGGTGTTGACGGTGATGGCGCGGGTGGTCCGCAGGTCGCCGAGGGCCACCAGCTTGCCGTTGCCGATGGCGACGCCGCCGGAGGCCGCGCCGAGCGCCGCATCGGAGGCAACGGCCAGCGTCGTCGCCTCGATGATGCGCGTGCCGCCGGCATAGGTGTTGACGCCACTCAGGGTGAGCACGCCGCCACCAGCCGCGGTCAGGCCGCCGGTGCCGCCCAGGCTGCCGCCGAGCTGGACCTGCTGGCGGTTGGTGTCGACCGTGCCGTTCCCGACCAGCGTGATGTCACGGGCCGAGGAGAAGCCGGTCGAGGCACGGAGCGTGCCGTTCTGCAGCGTCAGGTTGCCGGTCGGCGCGCCCATCGCCGCATCGTTGCCGATGACGAGGACGGCATTGCTGACCAGCGTGCCGCCGCCATAGGTGTTCAGACCTGCCAGGGTCTGCGTGCCGCCGGTGATGGCAAGGCCGCCCGCGCCGCCGATGCTGCCGACGAAGGTCTCGCCCGCATTGGTCAGCGTCAGCGTCTGCCCGCCGAGCGCCACCTGGCCGCTGCCGGACAGGCTGGTGATCGACGCGCCGGCGGTGGTCGCCGAGATGTCGAACAGGCCATCGGTGGCGATGCCCGAGGAGGAGGCGATGCTGCCATTGCCGGTCAGCACCAGGCCGGCGCCGGCCTGGATGGTGGTGCGGCCGGTATAGCCGTTCACGCCCGCCAGGCTTTGCGTGCCGCCGCTGACGGCGAGGCCGCCGCTGCCGCCGATGCTGCCGGCGAAGGTCTCGCCCGCATTGGTCAGCGTCAGCGTCTGTCCGCCAAGCGCCACCTGGCCGCTGCCGGACAGGCTGGTGACCGAGGCGCCTGCCGTGGTGGCGGAGATGTCGAACAGGCCATCGGCAACCACGCCCGAGGAGGCGGCGACGCTGCCGCTGCCGGTCAGCACCAGCCCCGCGCCAAGGCGGATGTCGGTGCGGCCGGTATAGGTGTTGGTGCCGCTCAGCGTCTCGGTGCCGCCGGCGACGGTCACGCCGCCGCTGCCGCCGATGCTGCCGGCGAAGGCCTCGCCCGCATTGGTCAGCGTCAGCGTCTGCTCGCCGAGCGCCACCTGACCGTTGCCGGACAGGCTGGTGACCGAGGCGCCCGCCGTGGTGGCGGAGATGTCGAACAGGCCATCGGCGGTGACGCCCGAGGAGGCGGCGATGCTGCCGGTACCGAGCAGGGCGAGGGCCGCGCCGGTCTGGATGTTGGTGCGGCCGGTATAGGTGCTGGTGCCCGCCAGGGCCTGCGTGCCGCCGGCGACGGTGACGCCGCCGCTGCCGTCGATGCCGCCGGCGAAGGTCTCGCCCGCATTGGTCAGCGTCAGCGTCTGGCCGCCGAGCGCGACCTGGCCGTTGCCGGAGAGGCTGGCGACCGAGGCGCCCGCCGCGGTGGCCGAGATGTCGAACAGGCCATCGGCGGTGACGCCCGAGGCAGCGAGGTTGCCGTTGCCGACCAGCACCAGCCCCGCGCCGAGGCGGATGTCGGTGCGGCCGGTATAGGTGTTGGTGCCCGCCAGGGCCTGCGTGCCGCCGGCGACGGTGACGCCGCCGCTGCCGTCGATGCTGCCGGCGAAGGTCTCGCCCGCATTGGTCAGCGTCAGCGTCTGGCTGCCGAGCGCCACCTGGCCGTTGCCGGAGAGGCTGGTGACCGAGGCGCCCGCCGCGGTGGCGGAGATGTCGAGCAGACCGTCGGCGGCGACGCCCGAGGAGGCGGCGATGCTGCCGTTGCCCGTAAGGGCGAGGCCGGCGCCAGTTTGGATGGCGGTGCGGCCGGTATAGGTGTTGGTGCCCGCCAGGGCCTGCGTGCCGCCGGCGACGGTGATGCCGCCATTGCCGCTGATGCCGCCGGCGAAGCTCTCGCCCGCATTGGTCAGCGTCAGCGTCTGGCTGCCGAGTGCCACCTGGCCGTTGCCGGAGAGGCTGGCGACCGCCGCACCCGCCGAAGTGGGCGAGATGTTGAGCAGGCCATCGACAGTGACGCCCGAGGAGGCGGCGATGCTGCCGCCGCCGCTCAGGCTGAGGCTGGCGCCGGCCTGGATGGCGGTGCGGCCGGTATAGGTGTTGGTGCCGCTCAGCGCCTCGGCGCCGCCGGCGATGGTGAGGCCGCCGCTGCCGCCGATGCTGCCGGCGAAGAGGCCGCGCGCATTGGTCAGCGTCAGCGTGCGGTCGCCGAGCGCCACCTGGCCGTTGCCCGCCAGGCTGACGAGCGAGGCGCCGGCATTCGTCGCCACGATGTCGAGCAGGCCGTTGACCGTCACGGTCGAGGAGTTGGCGATGCCACCCTCGCCGGCCAGCAGCAGGGCCGCGCCGCTGTTGACCAGCGTCGTGCCCGCATAGGTGTTCGCCGCCGTCAGGGTCAGGCGGCCATTATGCCCGCCGCCGCCGACGACGAGGGAGCCGTTGGACAGCACGCCGGTCAGCACGGCATCGCTGGCCGCGTTGCCGTTCGCCTTGACGAGGATGGTGCCGACGCCGCCATTCAGGTCGATGTCGTTGGTGAGGGTGACGCGACCATCAGAGAAGTCGGAGCCGAAGAGCAACGCCCGGCCGGTCGGCACGAAGCTGTCGGTGGCCCAGCTGATGCCGAGGCCCTCGTTCAGCGTCACCGTCAGGTCGCCGCCGCGCGCGGCGAAGCCGCCGGAACCGATCCAGTTGACCCGGCCGTTCTCCGGGCCGAGGAAGCGGGCGAAGCTGCCGCTGGTCTCGAACACGCCGCCGTTGAAGGTGAGATTGCTGTCGCTGCCGAGGCCGACGCCGTCGGTCGCTCGCAGCACGCCGCCGTTCAGGACGGTGGCGCCGGAATAGGTGTTGGTGCCGTTGAAGATGACGAGGCCGCTGTTGATCGACAGCCCCGCGCCACTGGTCGGCCCGCCCTCGGCCGGCCCGTAATCCTTCGGCTTCGTCGTGTCCGAGATGGCACCGTTGAAGGTGATGACGTGACCGGCGCCCGGGTTGAGGATCACGGTCGAGCCGGCCATCATGAAGAGATCGGCACCGGCGCTGTCGCCCGCGCCGCCCCTGTTCTGGCTGCTGCCGCCGATGGCGTTGTTGCCCGAGAAGTAGGCATCCCCGGTGATGAGGAGGGTGCCGCCCTCACGCACGAAGATGCCGCCGCCGAGGCCGGCGCCGCCGCCGCCGCCGAGCGAGTTCGGGGCGCTCTGGCCCGTGCCGTTGCTGCCAACGCCGCCGCCGAAGCCGGCCATGCCGCCGGCGCCCGCGGCGCCGCGAAGGTCGCCGTAGCCGCCATCGCCGCCGCGGCCGCCGCCGGCGCCGAAGCCGCCCATGCCGCCCGCGCCGCCGGCGCCACCGATGCCGTCGCGGGCCGCGCCGCCACCGGCACCACCATTGCCGCCCGCGCCACCGGCACCGCCGCCGGCGCCGAAGCCGCCGACGCCGCCATCGCCACCGGCGCCGCCGTCGCCGCCAAGGCCGACCTGGCCCCGGTTGTTGGCCGAGTTCCAGTCCGCCAGCGCGGCGCTGGCGAGGCCGAGCGCGGTGCCGGCATCCGCCACATCGATCGTGGCCTGCACGATCTCGAGCGCGCTGGTGCCGCAGAGGTTGGCGGTGAGGGGATTGGCGCAGGCCGCCACATTGGCGGCATAGGCATTGGCCAGCGCCAGGCCAACGGAGGTGACGGTGAGCGAGGCGGTCGCCACTGCCGCCTCGAGGGTCGGGTTGTTGCTCCAGCCTTCCTGGCCATTGCCGCCGCGGCCGCCCGTGCCGCCCAGGCCGGCCCCGGAGTCGCCGGCGCGGCCATAGGTGCCCGGCAGGCCGTTGCCGTTGCCGTCGCCGACGAGGTTGCGGTTGTCCTCCCAGGTGAAGCCGGCCGCGCCGGTCGCGGCGGGCCCGGGCACCGGCATGCCGTTGAGGACGCCGCCCGTCAGCGCGGTGGTGCCGCCGAGGCCGCCGACCGCGCTGTTGCCGATGATGTTGACGTTGTTCAGCGTCGCGCTGGCGCCGCTATTGATGAAGATGGCGCCGCCCATGCCGGCGCCGCCGCCGCTGCCGGCGCCCCCGACCGTGCGGAAATTCAGCAGGCTGCCGTTGTTGATGGTCAGCGAACCGCTCTGCACCATGTAGCCGCCGGTGCGGCCGCCATTGATGGTGCCGGTCAGGGTCTGGTTGCCGGTGAGGATCTGCTGGCTCAGGGCGGGGTTGCTTCCCCCGATGGTGGCAACGACCGGCAGGGCTGCAATGGACGTCATTGCAGCATAACGACGGACGCGATTTCGATGTCGCTTCATGACCTACCAACGATTTATTGCGGCGAGGCCACACCTGTAACCAACCCTCGATTAACCATTTATGCGCGGTATGATTGTATGCAGTTGGGAACCGAAGCTGTTGCCCAAAAGCCACAGCAATCATCTCTTACATTTCCAAATCTTCACGTGAGCGTGGCCATCGCTGCCAGCCTGTGGAGCGGCCACCCCGATGCCGCAGGTGCAGCGAGATTCCATGGATGGGCTGACGCCACGCAGAACGCCCAGCTTTGCCGCGCACCAGGGGCGGAGCGGAGCCGCCTTGGGAGTGCAGGGCATTCCTCCCCTATCCGCCCTTCGCAGGACTGCGAAGGGAACTGACGTCGGCGCTGTACAGCCCCTCAGAGGGCAGCCGGGCCAACTCTCCGTCCAGCGACGCGTTCCTGGCCGCTCGGGGCATCGAGCCTCATCTAGCCCATCTGTCAGGAGGAGCATGACAACCGCTCCACGAATTCCCGGCTGGCCTCGCCGGATGGCGCTCGGCATGACGGCAACGGGCGGCCTGGCGGCTTGTGCAGGCCCCGCCAGCACGCAGGCGGTGGCGACGCAGTCGCCGGGCCATGTCGTCCTCCTGGGCGATTCCGTTCTCGACAATGCAGGCTACCTGCGGGGAGGAGGGCCTGACATCGCCGCCCAGCTCGGCATGCGCTTGCCGCCGGGCTGGCGAGCGACGCTTCTCGCCAGAGGCGGATCCGTTACGGCGGATGTAGCAGGCCAGCTTGGCCGGCTGCCGCGCGATGCCACACACCTTGTGATCAGCGCCGGTGGAAACGATGCCGGCCGGCAGGAGGCCGTGCTGGGGGAGCCGGCGGGGAGCGTGGCCGAAGGCCTTGCCCGCATCGCAGCCATCCGGGAGGCATTCGCCCGGGACTACCGGACAATGCTCGATGCGGCGCGGGGATCGTCCCTGCCCATCGCTGTCTGCACGATCTACGACCCGCGCTTCCCCGACCCCGGACGCCGCAGGCTGGCTGTCGTAGCCCTCGCCGCCTTCAATGACGTCATCACGCGCGAGGCCTTCGCGAGAGACCTGCCAGTCATCGACCTGCGGCTGGTCTGCAATGCTGATGAGGACTTCGCCGCGCCGACAGGGCCGGCGATACGGGGCGGCGCCAAGATCGTGGCTGAGATTGCCGCATGGGCTGCCAGGCGAGGTCCGGCGATTCGCCGTTCCGAGGTATTCGCCGGTGGCAGCTAACCCGTCAGCCGGGCATGAACGGCGTGCTCTGGCCAGCCAATCGAGTGGCCAGAATTTCCGCCATCAACCTCTCCAGGCTGAACCTCCCTGCCCTGGCCACCTGATACGCGGCAGGCCCATCATGGGCGAGGAGGGGTCCCTCAGGAAGGCGACACCACATCGCGCCCCGCAGCCGCGGCGATCTCCATGAGAAGCCGTGCTTCTTGCCCCAGGTAGCGCGGCGAGAAGTGGAAAGGCTCGATACGACGGACGCCGGCCTCCCGTGCGATTTCGCCAGCCGCACGGGTCGTCAGGTGCTGGCGATCCAGGGCCAAATGGGCATCCGCCGCAGCGAAAGGTGCCTCGATGAACAGGATATCGGCGCCGCGCGCCAAGGCGATGGCGGCGGCGCGGTTCGCCGGCATATCGGAAAGATCCGTGAGATAGGCCATGCGCTGCCCCGGCGTTACGCTGACGAGGTCGCGCAATGCGCCGAGCGGCAGCACGGAGGCACTCTGCATCCCGGAGGCATGCTCATAGACCGGGACCGGATGATCATCCGCCCGCCCTTCGGCCACGGCCGCCTTGAGGCCAGCCAGCCATGGGCCGGCCGTCAGCCGGCGCTCTTCCAGCCTGGTCGGCCAGACGTTGATATGCTTCGCTTCCTCCAGCGCGAAGCCGAGGCAGGCGGTGCCATGATCCAGCACTGCGGCACGCAGCCGCAACGGCCCTTGTCGTAGCACGGTGCCGTCCCGTGTCGCCGGAAGGGCCGGCAGCGCCTCGGCCTGAAAGCCACCATGCAGCCGGAGCCGGGCACGTGGCCAGGCTGCGGCCGTGGTCACCTCCGTGACCTCGAACACCAGGTCGGCCGGAATGCGGTCGGCGAGGTTCCAGGTATAGGCCTGCAGACGGTGAAACAGACGCTGCGTGAAACCCTCGGGCCCGATGACGGTCAGGCGCTTGTCCCGCCCGATCAACAGCCGCAACAAGCGGTCGAAGCCGGCCCAGTGATCCATATGGGCATGCGATATCGCCACCACCTCCAGCCGCAGCAGATGGCGCGGCGTGAGGGTTGAAAGATCGCCGCAATCCAGCAGGACCGCACCGGATTGATGCAGGACCTCCACATAGACGCCCGGATCGCCGGTCCGGCCGTTCAGCAGGCGTGGATGCAGGGTTGCTCGCATGCCTGCGGGAGTGCCACGCCTCGCCGGTGGCGTCGAGCCGAGCGGCTACGGCGCTTCCGGACAGGCACTGCAAGCCATGACGGCGGAGCGGGCGGATGAGTTCGCCACGCATCGTGGCACCGGACAGGCTACATCCTGCCTGCTTGCAATACGGCCAGGGCAAGCAGGGCCCGAGCCGCGCCCGATATGCGACCGCGGCTTAGCCCGTTGCCTGCTCGGCGTCACGGGTATCGGGGTTCGGTGCTGTCGGGTCCGGTGGCAACGCAGCGGCGGCGGTTCCGCCAGGCGGTGGCGCCGCCGCTGGGCGCCCCTGCTCCTCGGCCGCATGGAAGTCGAACTGGCCGTCATGCGACTGCCATTGCTGTACGGTCAGCACCTTCGCCCCGCCCCGGCTTTCATGTGGCCCGTGTACGGTGCCCGCGGCGTGGGTCAGGAAGGCACCGGGACCCAGCGCCTCCCCCGCCTCGATCAGGTCGCCCTCGAGGATGTAGTGCATCTCCGGCCCGCCCCGGTGGAAATGCGCCGGAATGCGGCTGCCAGCGGGCAGATGGACGATGGTGGTCACCACGCCCCGCGCCACATCCTGGTTGAGGATCTGGATCAGGAACGACCCGCCGGTCGCGCCCGGGATCTCGAAGGGTACGGCCTCGATGTCCTTGGCATCCACCATCAATCCCGCCGGGTCCATCGTCTCGTCCATCCTTGTCACTCGTCGGCGTCAACGCCCCTCCTTCGCGGGAGGTTGCCGCTACGCCCACCGTGCCGTACCGGCGCTCCAGCTGGTGCATCGTCAGGCCACTCGCCGGATGGGCCAATCCCGCCATAGCGGAACGTCCAGGCCGATGGCGCAACCGGGCGAGGTCTCGCAGGTTCCGTTGAGCTTCCACATAGGCATACGAATCATGGCGCTCCCGCCCCGTATCGGGTTTCACGCCTCGCACGAGCAGTTCCCGCCCTCCGAGTTGTTGGCGCTGGCGCGGCAAGCCGAGCAGGCAGGCTTCGACTGTGCGATGTCCTCCGACCATTTCCGGCCCTGGGGAATGGCACAGGGCCACTCAGGTTTTGCCTGGTCATGGCTGGGGGCGGCAATGGCATCGACCCGGTTGCCCTTCGGCGTCATCTCGGCACCGGGCTATCGCTATCACCCCGCCATCATCGCTCAGGGGGCAGCGACCTTGGCCGAGATGTTCCCTGGCCGCTTCTGGCTGGCCCTGGGCAGCGGCCAGCGCCTGAACGAGGACATCACCGGCCTGGCCTGGCCGGACAAGCCCGAGCGCACCGCCCGCTTGCGCGAATGCGCCGATGTTATCCGCGCCCTGCTCGCGGGTGAGACGGTAACCCATCGCGGCCGCGTCACGGTGGTCGATGCGAAGCTCTATAGCCGGCCCGCCCGGCCACCCGCGCTGCTCGGTGCGGCGGTCACCGAAGCGACGGCGGAAGCCGTGGGCGCCTGGGCCGACGGGCTTCTCACGGTGTCAGCATCCCCGGACCAGATGCGGAAAGTGGTGCAGGCCTTTCGCCGCGGCGGCGGCGAGGGAAAGCGCATGGTCGTGCAGGTCGCCTTGAATTGGGCACCGACCGAGGAGGAAGCCCTGGCCGGAGCGCATGAGCAATGGCGCACCAACATGATCGGCGGCGATGTGAATTGGGAGCTGCGCACACCGGAGGAGTTCGATACCGCGACACGGTTCGTGCGGCCCGAGGACATGCATGAGTCCGTCTGGATCTCCTCCGACCTCTGCTGGCACCTTGCCCGCATCGCGGAGCTTGCCGAGCTGGGCTTCGAGGAGATCCACCTTCATCAGGTCGGTCGCAACCAGCAGGTATTCATCGACAAATTCGGGGAGCAGGTGCTGCCCAGGCTGCGTGGGTGAGGGAGCCGGGATGACCGCCGCAGCTGCGGCATGCGGCACGGCGCGCCTTGTCTGGGCCGCCGGTGCCTGCCTGGGAGAGGGCGCACTCTGGGACGACCGGACAGGCGAGCTCTGGTGGATCGATATCCAGGGCTGCCGCCTGCATCGGATGGACGAGACGGGCCACACCCGGAGATCATGGGACCTGCCGCAGGAGCCAGGCTGCCTGGCGCTCACGGACCATCCCGCGAGGATCATCATAGGGCTACGGACCGGCCTCTTCTTCTTCGATCCCGAGACGGAGCATCTTGAGTTCCTGGCCGCGCCGGAGGGCCACTCCGCGCGCCACCGCCTGAATGATGGGAAAGTGGACCCCGCCGGACGGTTCTGGTTCGGCACCATGCATGTCGATGAGCACCCATCGGAGGGTGCGCTTCATCGCCTGGACGGCCCCCGGCAGCTGACGCGCATCGACGGGCCTTACACCGTTCCGAACGGCCCCGCCTTCGCTCCGGACGGACGGGTCATGTACTGCGCCGACAGCCCGGCACGCATCATCTATTCCTTCGAGCTGGGCGGTGGAGCCATGCGGAGGCGCGAGTTCGTTCGCTTCGCCGAGGACGAAGGCTATCCCGACGGGATGACCACGGATGCCGCGGGATGCCTCTGGGTCGCGCATTGGGGTGGCGGTTCCGTATCCCGCTTTGATCCTGATGGAAGGCGCCTGGCCAGGATCGAGGTACCAGCCGAGAATGTCACGAGCTGCACCTTCGGCGGTGCCGATATGCAGATGCTCTTCATCACGACGGCCGGCGGCTCGGGCATTCCCGGCGACGGGACTGCGGGCGGTGTCTATGCGGTCAGAACCGGGGCATCCGGCCTGCCCGCAGGACGAGCTTCGCGATTCTCCTGACATGCGCCGGCCCATCGATGCGAAGGCCGAGGCTGGGCCCATGCAACGAGGTCCCGGCTGCGCTGTTTCCATGCATGGGGGCCGTCATCGGCACCGGGGATCTGGAAGCATGAATGAGCGTAGCACCGCGGCTATCCCGATGGATCCGGCCTCTCAGCTGGCAGACCTGATCGACCTGCTCCAGCTGGAATTCGATGCGCTGCCAACCTATGCGGCCGCCATTTCCGCGCTGCGCCGCCCGGCCTTCCGGGACGCGCTGCAGGGTTACAAGGCCGAGCACCTGCGGCATGTCCGCGCGCTCTCGACGGAGATCGAAGCCCTTGGCGGCGTCCCGCTGCCATTCCCGCATCTGCCGACGGGCCTGTTCAAGCTTGCGGTACAACTCCTCGGCCTGCCGGGCGGCGACCGCGCCATCCTGCTGGCCTTCGTCTCGAACGAATGGCAGTCGCGGGAAAAATACGCCCGTTACGCCGCCCGTCCCTATCCGCCGAGGCTGGCCGCCCTGTTGCGCCAGCACGCCGATGACGAGGCTCGCCACTACGACTGGGCCTGCGCCGCGCTGGAGGAACTGGGTTGCGGGGAGGCCACGCCGCTCGGCCAGGCGAGCCGGCTCTTTGCGCGCTTCCATGGCACCACCGCGGATGCGCTGGAGAGCGTCGGCCGCGCCGGCGTCGAAGCAAGCGTCCGGATGTTGCGGCCAGCCTAAGGCCGCAACCGCGACTGACTCTGCCCACGGAGCACGGCTTGGCCCAGTATCTCGAGACCACCTATCGCAATCCGCTCATCGAGGAGGTCTGGGCCGACCCCGCCGTGACGGGGCCGGACGACGATGGTTTCTACTGGTCCTATGCCACGGATGACGACCACGAACCCCTGCCGCGCCGCCTCTTCAAGGTCGCCCGCTCCCGCGACCTGGTGCATTGGGAGACGCATCCGCCCGGCACGGAGGCCGGCGCCTTCGCCGCGCCCATCCCGAATTATGGCCGCTACCGCGCGGCCTGGGCGCCCGATATCCGGCGCCTCGGCGCGACGGGCTGGCGCTTCTACGGCACCTTGAAGTTCGACGACCATGAGGATGCCGGGCCCGAAGGCCATGGCATCTTCGTGGCCCCTTCGTCAGGGCCGACCGGCTTTACCGAACCAACCGTCCTGCAGCGCGGCCCGGGCTTCACCACCATCGACCCTTGCTTCTACCACTCGACAGTACTCGGCCGGAATTTCCTCTACTGGGGTTCCGGCCATGCGCCGATCCTCGGCCAGGAGCTGACGGAGGATGGGTTGGGCTTCGCCCCTGGCTCGGTGCCCCGAGCGGTGCTCGCCCCAACGCCTGGTGACTGGTCGGACCGCCTCTGGGAGGGCGTGCATGTCATCGAGAACCCGCTGACCCGGGAGCCGATCATGCTGGCGTCCAAGGTCGATACCTGGGTCGGTCCCTACCAGGCCTTCGCCCTCCGCGGAGGGGCGCATCCGCTCGATCCCTTCACCCCGGCACCGAGCCCTGCCCCGCTGCTGGCCGAGAACGCGGCCTGGAATCGCTGCGGCCAGGTCTTCGTGCAGGCGGACGCCATCGGGCAGCTCTGGCTCTTCTACCACGCCGTGCGCGGCGACCAGGTCATCCCCGGCACCGAGTCGCTCGAGGCGAATGGCAGGCGCGGCATCCCACTGCGGCAGATGTGCATGGAGCGCCTGCTCTTCGACAGCGCCGGCTTTCCCTATGTCGAGGGCGGCGGCCCATCCTCCACGCTGAAGACCGGGCCGGTGGTGTTGCACCGGGCCTGAGGCCTGCCAGTCAGCCCCGCAGCGCCTGCGCCGAGATGGCCCGCGGCGCCGCCGGCATCGCCTGGAACAGGGCCTGCTGCCGCGCAAGCTCGGCGGCGAGCGGGGCATCGACGATGCGCTGCCCGCCCCGTGCCTCCAGCTCGAACAACCCGTTGGGGCAATAGCGGTCGTCATCCCAGCCGAGATGGCTGAGGATGGGATAGAGGCAGATCCCCTCCACCGGCACGCCGGCCTGGATCGCAGCGCGCACCTCCTCGCTGACATAGCGCAGCCAGCTCGGGCGGGCCGCACCCTCGATGCTGGTCTCCGCCACGAAAAGCGGACACTGGTAGCGGGCATGGACCTCCGCCAGCATGTCCCGCAGGGGCCGCCAGCGCGGGTCGTAGACGGACAACGCGTCACGCGAGGGGCGCCAGTCCGGCCCTGCATCCGCCGGCCGGGCGGCATCGGGGAAGAGCCACTGGTTGTTCCAGTAGAAATTCACCCCGATGGCATCGACCGCCTCCGGGCTGCCGCCGAGTTCCGGCTCGCGGCGCCCGGTCAGCATGTCCCAGCCGTCGTACTGCGAGGCGGTATAGGTGCGGGCGATCTCGGGGTCCGCATATGGACGCGGGGCGATGTGGATGACCGGATCGATGGCGAAGGCCCGACTGCCGGGCACGGCCGCCCGCACTGCAGCCGTGCCGGCGAGCGCGGCCCGTACCAGCTGCCGCTTGAGCGCATCGGCCTGGCCCGTGGAGCCCGGATTCATGATCGCCATATCGCCCCCGGCCCAGGCAAAGAAGGCAATCTCGTTGACCGGACAAATCAGCGGCGGCCGCCCGGTCTCGTCCAGATGCAGCCGCGCGAAAGCGGCGGCATAAGCGGCGAAACCCTCGACGAAGTTGGGGGACCAGATGTCGATGTGATCCGGCCAGCCGTAATGGCAAAGGTCCCAGATCACTTGGCTGCCAGCCGCTTCCGCCGCCCGCAACAGCGGCAACAGGGAAGACCACTCGTACTGCCCGGGCTGTGCCTCGACCAGATGCCAGCGCACGCCGTCGCGAATGGTGCGGATGCCATGCTCCGCGGCCTGGCGGTAATCCTGCGCCGCCAGCGTGTCGTGCCTGGTGCCGGCGATCAGGTCCAGCCGCTGGCCATCGGCGCGCCGATGGGTGGAGCATTCGAAGCCCCCCAGGAAGAAGCTGCTGAAAAGCTGCGATCGGAACGGCATGGCTGGCGACTTCTCCTGGCGGGCAGGTCATCCGCGGGTAGTGGGCCAATCCTCGGCCGGAGCGGTGACAGGCTGACGGCAGGAAGACGGCTTGCCGGTGCTGGTTGCATCGGCAAGCCACCCGATATGCCCAGGACTCAAACCCAGAGCTCGACAGATTCAGCGGGCCGATCCCTCGCCGGGCAGGACGGCCCTCACCGCCATCCGGCCTTTTCATCCTGCACGAGAGAGCCCCGTCCCTCCGTCAGCCCGCCGCCTGCTTCGGCGGCACGAGGAAGCGGTCCTCGCGGCGCCACCAGCCGGGCTGTTGCAGCAGCGGATGCTCGAAGCGGCCCTGCCGTGCAATGGCTTCGGCCGCCTTGGCGATCAGCCGCGGATGCGGCCGTCCGCTCGGGTGGCGCATGTCGAAGACGCCCGGCTCATAATGTCCGGTCTTCTGGGTCAGCAGGCTGTTCCAGTCGACGGCGCCGAGCAGCGACCAGATCGTCACGGCCCGGATATCGGCACCCTCGGCGCGCAGCCCTGCCGCGGCATCCCAGGCTTCCAGGAACCAGCGGACCTGCTCATGCTCCGGGCACCAGCCGATATGCGCCTCGGTGATGGCCAGGGGAATGGAGCCGTATCGGTCCCAGGCCTCACGCAGGCGAGGCTCCCAGCCCGTTCCCTCATGCGGCGGCAACGGCACCCGCGCGGCCTCGATATCGGCATAGGCGTCGCGGCCGTTGCCGCCATGCATGTGCTCCGGATAGAGCGCCAGGCGGTGATCCAGGAAGCGTTCGCTGGTAATGTAGTAGTTGAAGCCGATCACCATCGGGCCGAGATCCTGGGCACGGAACTCGTCCAGCTCAGCCTCCGTCACGTCGGCGGCGAGCAACCGCCGCCACCAGGGATGGTCCCGGTCAACGCGGCCGGTCAACAGGTCGAGGCTGAGCCAGCGCCGCTCGTTCTCGTCCTCCGCCTGGTAGGCCAGCTTTGGCGTGCTGAAGGTCTTCCCCAGATCCTCGGTCTGCACCAGCTCCGCATCGGGGATGACACGGCGAATGGCGCGCATGGCCAGCACGACCGCGCGGCATTCATTCGCCAGGATGCGCAGGAAGGTCGCCTCGTCAGTCCCATGCGGGAACCAATGGCCGTAGAGGCCCGAGAAGCGTGCCGTGGTCAGCGGCTCATTCACCGGGGTCCAGGATTTGATCCAGGGATAGCGCCGCGCGGTACGCTCCGCCTGCTCCGCCAGCAGCTCCGGGAAGTTCGGATCGAGCAGGTTGGTGTAGTGCGGGCCGCCACCGTGGTGAACAAGGCCGGCGATCGGCGTGATGCCCAACTCCCTCAGCCGGGCCAGCCGCTCATCATGCCACCGCCAATCGCATTCGCCGGGCTGCTCCGGCGCTACATGCTCCCAGAGGACAGGGTAGCGCAGCTTGCGGAAGCCCAGCCGGGCCACCGCCTCGAGATCGTCGATGCGATGGTAATGGCCACTCTCGCGCAGCTGGTCCCGCCACATGTCGCCGACGCGGAGGACCGTGCACTCGATGCCTCCCCACAGCTCAAGCTCGGACGCAGCGCGCCGTGTCGCGGCCTCGGCGATGCCGAGGTCGTTGGCCGGCGTCTCGTTCAGGACACTGAGATCGTCGACGACAGGCGAAGACCAGGAGGCTTCCACGCAATCCCCACGTGGCCCAGGCGCCGGGTGCTGGTCGGCCGGTGATCCGGCTTGCAGCATATCACCCGATCCATCGTCGAGCATCGTGAAACTGGTGGAATCAGTCATGCAGGCTCCCCCAAAGCGAAACGCATGGACCTGCAATCACGCCCGAGGCTGAGGGTTCGTATAACGGTAGCGGATTGCTTGAGCCGCGGAGGCCTCGGCTGGGGTCGAGGGCACAGGGCCCGGCCTCGACGTTGCTTTTCATGTCATCCAGCAACAGTCTGAAAAACATGTTCTTTTTCTGAAGTGGCTGGAGTGCGCGAACTGTCGCGCCACTCATTACGGCCGCCGCTCTCTCCGATTAGTGACAGACCGCGAGCCATGGCCGTGACTGACCAAGGCCTGGAGCGGAGAAGGCAAGGTGGTGCCAGCCGTGCGCCCCCAGCCTGCCCGCATTTGCCGAAGCTGAATTCCGGCAGGAGGATCTTCAACCGAACAAGGGCCCAGCCCGAAAGCCCTGCCAGGTCCGGCACACGAAATGGGTCGGCCTTGGGCCGCATCAGCGGCCCGGCGCAGTTCGTGCCGGAAGGCAGGCGGGACGAGGACGGGTAGAGACGTACATCCCGGTTTTGACGCAAGCCGCATCTCGTTGATCATGGCACCGGCGATATCGTCAGCCTGCATGCTGAGCGGCAACGCCGCCGACAACGAGCGCGCGAGCCAAGTCATCGCTGGCTGCCATTTCTGCCCCACACCAATGTCAGCGATCCCGGCACCGGAGATGCTGAGGCGTATGGGCACCGCATCCGCTGGGATGCGGTCCCTGTGATCCAGCCTGCGAAGCCGCGATGCGGCTCCCGCCAAGTCGTGGCCATGCAGCAACAATGCCGCGGCCCGCGGGATACGGGGGAGGCAGTACATGCCCTTGGTCCAGGATCCGGAAGGACCCTTGCGGCGGCGACGTTCATGGAGGTCGTGCGGCCACAGCAAACTATCCAATTACGCCCTCAGCCCGCTGCGACTCAGGCCAATAATAACCTGTGGCACTATCGCGGCTGCATCGCGTTGGCCTCGAACTTCTGGAGCGTTGGGACGCCATGGCAGGACGACAGGATCCCGAGGGCTGGATGTGGGCAGAGGCCTGCGACACGCTCCTCCGTGCCGAACGGCTGCATCGCCAGTTCTTCCTCCCCCGCCATGCGCCGTCATCCCTGCCCGTCTGGCATCCGCCGACGGATGTGCTGGAGACCGAAAGGGAGGTGTTGATCCTCGTCGCCCTGCCCGGGGTAAGCCCCGATGCGGTGGAGGCCGTGATCGAGGACGGGGTGCTGCGCATCAGCGGCCTTCGGCTGCTACCAGCCGAGTTGCGCAATGCCGTCATCCATCGCCTGGAACTCCCGCAGGGGCGGTTCGAGCGGCGGATCCCATTGCCTGCCGGCCGCTATGCCACACCGGTTCGCCACAGCCTCGTCGATGGCTGCCTGCTGGTTCGGTTGGACAAGGCAGGCTGAGCCGGGAGCGCCCCATGCATCACCATCAAGCCCATCGCCTCTTCGCCCCGGATCTCGGCCCCGCCCCGGGCGGCGGGGACGGCGCCAGCCTGCCGCCGGATGCGCTGGCCATCCTCCCTGTCCGCGACACCGTGCTCTTTCCAGGAGCGGTGCTGCCCATCGCGGTCGGCCGCCCCTCCTCGGTCGCCGCCGTGCAGCACGCCATGCGGGACGGCCAGCAGATCGGCGTGCTCCTGCAGCGGGACCCGCAGTCACCCGAGCCCGGCACGGCCGACCTGTACCGCACCGGTACGGTGGCGAATGTGCTGCGCTGGCTGACGGCACCGGATGGCACCCATCAGCTGGTCTGCCAGGGCGTGCAGCGCTTCCGCACGCTGGACTGGATCAGTGGGCGGCCCTTCCTCGCCGCCGGCATCGTCAGGCTCGACGAGCCGGACCAGCGAACGACCGAGATCGAGGCGCGGGTCATGCACCTCCGCGGTCAGGCGCTGGAGGCGCTGCGGCTGCTGCCGCAGGTGCCGGAAGGGCTGGTGAACACCGTGCAGACGCTGGAGTCCGGCGCGGCACTCGCCGATCTCGTCGCCGGCTACATGGACCTGGCCGCCGCGGAAAAGCAGGAGATCCTCGAGACGCTGGAGCTGGTGCCCCGGCTCGACCGCGTCTCCGCCGCGCTGGCCGGGCGGCTGGAGGTCCTGCGGCTGAATGCCGAGATCGGCCAGCGGACCCGTGCCAGCCTCGATGCGCGCCAGCGCGAGATGCTGCTGCGCGAGCAGATGGCATCCATCCAGAAGCAGCTCGGCGAGGATGACGGCAAGTCGGTCGAGCTGAAGGAGCTGACCGAGGCGATCGAGAAGGCCGGCATGCCGGCGGAGGTGGAAGCCGCCGCACGCAAGGAGCTCCGGCGGCTGGAGCGCATGCCGGAAGCCTCGCCCGAGCACGGCATGATCCGGGGCTATCTCGACTGGATGACCGATCTGCCCTGGCGCCTGCCCGAGGAGAGGCCGATCGACATCGCCGAGGCGCGCCGGATCCTCGACGAGGACCATTTCGGGCTGGGCCGGATCAAGCAGCGCATCGTCGAGTATCTCGCGGTGCGGAAGCTGGCGCCGCAGGGCAAGGCGCCGATCCTCTGCTTCGCCGGGCCACCGGGCGTAGGCAAGACCTCGCTCGGCCAGTCCATCGCCCGCGCCATGGGCCGGCCCTTCGTCCGCGTCTCGCTCGGTGGCGTGCATGACGAGGCGGAGATCCGCGGCCACCGGCGCACCTATATCGGCGCGCTGCCCGGGAACATCCTGCAGGCCATCCGCAAGGTGCATGCGCGGGACTGCGTGATGATGCTGGACGAAATCGACAAGATGGGCCGCGGCATCCAGGGCGATCCCTCGGCGGCCATGCTGGAGGTGCTGGACCCTGAGCAGAACGACAGCTTCCGGGACAATTACCTCGGCGTGCCCTTCGACCTCTCCCGCGTGGTCTTCATCGCCACCGCCAACATGCTCGACACCATCCCCGGCCCGCTGCGAGACCGGATGGAGATCATCGAACTCACCGGCTACACCGAGGCGGAGAAGCTGCAGATCGCCCGGCGCTACCTGGTGCGCCGCCAGCGCGAGGCGAACGGGTTGCAGCCCGGGCAGCTCGAGATCACCGACGAGGCGCTGCGCGCCATCATCCAGGACTACACGCGGGAGGCCGGCGTGCGCGGCCTGGAACGCGAGATCGGCCGGGCCCTGCGCCATGCGGCCGTGCGTATCGCGGAGGGCAGCGCCACGACGGTGCGGATCGGGGCGGAGGATCTGGGTGGCATCCTCGGCCCACGGCGTTTCGAGAGCGAGGTGGCGTTGCGGACCTCCGTGCCCGGCGTGGTAACAGGCCTCGCCTGGACACCGGTCGGCGGCGACATCCTCTTCATAGAGGCGACCCGCACGCCAGGCGGCGGGCGGCTGATCCTCACCGGGCAGCTCGGCGAGGTCATGCGCGAGAGTGCCCAGGCGGCCCTCAGCCTGGTGAAGAGCCGCGCGGTCGAGTTCGGCATCGATCCGGCGCTCTTCGAACGATCGGACATCCATATCCACGTACCCGCCGGCGCGACGCCGAAGGATGGGCCGAGCGCCGGCGTCGCCATGTTTACCGCGCTGGTCTCGCTGCTCACCAACCGCACCGTGCGGCAGGATACGGCGATGACGGGAGAGATCAGCCTGCGCGGCCTGGTGCTGCCGGTCGGCGGCATCCGGGAGAAGGCCGTGGCAGCGGCGCGGGCCGGTCTGACGCGGGTGCTGATGCCCGCGCGGAACCGGAAGGACTACGAGGAGATTCCGGAGGATGCCCGCAACCGGCTGGAATTCGTCTGGCTGGAGCGGGCGGAGGAAGCAGTCGCCCAGGCGCTTGGCTAGGCGGGCGCCTCAGTAAGCAGGCTGCCTGTAGCGGGCCCGCCATGGTCCAGGCGGCCCAACCCGCAGCCTTGCTGCGTGACAGGGCGAACCGGCCCCGCAATCGCCCAATGGTGTCCCCGGCGGGATTCGAACCCACGGCCCCCAGATTAGGAATCTGGTGCTCTATCCTGCTGAGCTACGGAGACCCGGCAACAAGCCTAGCATATCAGCCGCGCCGCCGGAACCGCTCCACCGCACTGACGAGGGCCGTCCGCACCCCGGGCTCGAGGGCGGAATGGCCGGCATCGGCCACCACGGTCAGCCGCGCCCGTGGCCAGGCGGCGGCCAGATCGAAGGCGGTCTCGGCCGGGCAGACCATGTCATAGCGCCCCTGTACGATCTCGGCCGGGATATGGGCGATGCGGTCCATATGGCCGAGCAGCCCCTCCTGCGGGAGGAAGAGATCATGCGCGAAGTAATGCGCCTCGATCCGGGCGAGGCCGAGGGCGCTGCGGTCCTGGGCGAAGCTCGCCACCGTCTCCGGGCTCGGCAGCAGGGTGGAGCAGCTGCCCTCGTACTGGCTCCAGGCGCGCGCCGCGGGCAGGTGGACCATCGGGTCCGGATCGCAGAGCCGGCGAAGGTAGGAGCCGAGCAGGTCGCCCCGCTCCTCCGGCGGCAGGTGCTCGGTGAAGGCTGCCCAGGCATCGGGAAAGACCCGGCGGAGGCCCGTCAGGAACCAGTCCACCTCGCTGCGCCGGCCGAGGAAGACGCCGCGCAGCACGCAGCCGGTGACACGCTCCGGATAGGCCTGGGCATAGGCGAGGGCCAGGGTGCTGCCCCAGGAGCCACCGAAGAGCAGCCAGCGCTCGATGCCAAGGAAGCGGCGAAGCGTCTCGATATCCTCGACCAGATGCGGCGTGGTGTTGTCCCGCAGCTCACCGAGCGGGCGCGAGCGCCCGGCCCCGCGCTGGTCGAAGATCACCACCCGCCAATGGCCGGGATCGAAGAAGCGGCGATGCACCGCCCCTGCGCCGGCCCCCGGACCGCCATGCAGGAAGAGCGCGGGCTGGCCGCGCGGATTGCCGACCTGCTCCCAATACATGACATGGCCGCCGGCCAGGGGCAGCAGGCCGGTTTCGAAAGGTGCGATATCGGGGAAGAGGTCGCCACGGGGCATGTCCCAATATCCGCGGGTCGGGCCGGCTCGGCAACTGCCAGCGCGCCATCCAATTGCCCGGATTTCGCTCTTTGGCACCGGAAAGTGACAGAATCCGCCGGCACGTGACGCGCGTCATGCGCGGTGCCTCTTCGCCTTTTGCCGGAGCATGCCTAACTTCCAGCCAATGGCCATGTCATCGCCCGCCAATTCCCGCCCGACGGCGCCCGAAGCCTTGCCGCGCTGCGCCGTCTGCGGCACGGGCAGCCGGCAGCCCCCGTTCCGTCCGGGTCCGCCCGAACAGGCGCCGGACCTCGACCTCCGGCCGGGCGAGCCTGTGCGCTCGACCATGGCGCGCTGGCTGCAGCAATGCCCGAATTGCGGCTACTCCGCGCCCAACATCACCCGCGCCCATCCGGCTGCCGCCCAGGCCGTCCATGCCGCCCCCTTCCGCGCCTTGATGGCCGAGGCCACCTACCCGCCCCTCTCCCGCCGCTTCCTCGCCTGGGCGCATGTGCTGGAGGAAACCGGCGCCCTGCATGCCGCCGCCGAGGCCACGCTCCAGGCCGCCTGGGTCGCCGATGACCTCGACCAGCGCGAGCTGGCGCGGCTCTGGCGGCTGGAGGCAGTGGCGCTCTGGCGCGGCGGGCCGCCGCTCGACCACGAGCAGACGGTGCGCATCATCGATGCGCTGCGCCGGGCCGAGGCCTGGGACGATGCGGAGGCCACGGCCCAGAGCCTGTCCCGTGCCGATGCGCCGGAGGCGGTGGCGCAGGTGGTGGGGCTCGAAATCCGCCTGATCGCAGCGCGGGATGCCGGGCGCCATACGGTGGCGAGCGCCCTGCCCCCACCCTCCCGCCGGCCGCATGTGACCCATCAGCGCAGCCAGCCGAAGAGCGGCGAAGGCCTCCTCAACCGGCTGCGGCGCTGGTTCCGCGGCGGCTAGGCCCTGGCCCCAGACGAGGCCGGCTTCAACGCAGGATGCGCCGCACCAGGGCCCGCGCCCGCGCGCCTCGTGGCGGGTCGAGCAGGCGCGACAGGCTCCAGCCGCCATGCGCCACCCGGGCGCGGAGGGCGCTGAACTCCAGGAACCCCGCCTCGCCATTCCGCCGGCCGAAGCCGGAGGCTCCGACGCCGCCGAAGGCGAGGGCCGGGAAGGTCGCATATTCCACGCATCGCCCCTCCACGATGGCGCCGCTCCGCGTGCCGGTCGCGATGGCCGCCACCTCGGCCCGGCTCGCGCCGAACAGGTAGATGGCAAGCGGCGCCGGCCGGGCGGCGATCCAGGCGATGGCGGCGGCGAGATCGGGGAGCGGCTGCAGCGCCAGCACCGGGCCGAAGAGTTCGGCCTCGTGCAGCGGATGGCCGGGCGGCGCTTCGGCAAGGGCGATGGCGCGCTGGCGGCTGGGGCCATCGGGCGCCAGCGGGGTCACCGAGGCGCCCTCGCATAGTCCGGCGAGGCGTGCGGCCTGGCGGTCATTCACCACCACCGTCTCCGGCAGGCCGATGCCGCTCGCCCGGCAGGCCGCAAGGAAATCCGCCCGGTCATGGCCGATCAGCAGAACGGTATCCGGGGCGATGCAGGTCTGGCCCGCATTCACCGCCTTGCCGGCCAGGATGGCCTGCGCCGCCCGCCGCAGATCGGCACCCGGCAGCACCAGCGCCGGGCATTTGCCGCCAAGCTCGAGGGTCACGGGCACGAGGTTCGCGGCCGCGGCCGCCATCACCCGCCGCCCGGTCTCGGTCCCGCCGGTGAAGACCAGATGATCCCAGGGCTGGGCGGCGAAGTCGGCGGCGACCTCCGGCCCGCCCTGGACGGTGCGGGCGATATCCTCGCCCAGCGCCTCCTGCACCAGATCGGCGAGCAGGGCGGCGGTGCGGGGCGTTGCCTCGGCCGGCTTGACCACAAGGCGGTTGCCCGCCGCCAGCGCATCAATGGCGGGCAGCAGGGCGAGCTGCAGCGGATAGTTCCAGGGCGCCATGATGCCGATGACGCCCTTCGGCACCGGCTCCTGCCAGGCCCGTGCTGGCTGGAAGGGAAAGGGCACGCCGACGCGCCGCGGCCGGGCCCAGCGATGCAGGTGGCGCCGGGCATGCCGCGCCGCATCCACCACCAGCTTCACCTCGGCGAGCAGCGTCTCCTCCGGGCTGCGCCCGCCGTAGTCCGCATCGATGGCCGCCGCCGCCGCCTCGGCCCGGCGCAGCATGGTGGCGGCGAGGGCGTCGAGCAGGGCGCGGCGTCGGTCGAGGCTCGGGGTGCCGTCCCGCGCGGCGGCGGCCCGCAGCCCGGCGAGCGCCGCCTCAGCCGCGGAGGGCATCGGCCGCCGCCTCGCCGCTGCGGGTGGCGGCCTCGATCGTCGCGGGCAGCACCGGGTCGGTCCAGTCGCCGGCCAGGGCAAGGTTCGGCAGCGGCAGGCGCGGTGGGCGTGGCGGCGGCCCCGGCCTGTGGCGTGGCGTCGCCCGGCGCTCCTTCACCACCCGGCAGGGCGGCGCCTCCTCCGGCCAGTCGCCGGCGAGGCCGAAGGCCAGGGCTGCCTGGCGCAACTCGGCCCAGGCGCGCCGGGCGAGGCTGTCCTGGTCCTCCCGTGCCGCCTCGTCGCCGGCGCTGACCGTGACGCTGACGCCGGCGGGGCGCACCAGCACCCATTGGCAGAGGGCATCCAGCAGCCCGAGGAAGCGCACCGGACCAGGCCCCGGATGGGCGTAGTGCAGGTTGACGATGGGGGCGTAGCTCTCCGGCGTGGCCAGATGCGGCAGCAGGCGAAGGCTCTCCCAGGGCGGCGTCGCCAGCACGGCGGCATCCTGCGCGCCGAGCCTCACCGCGTCCTCGCCGAAATCGAGGACCGCGAGCCGCCCGCCCTCCACCGCCAGGCGCCGCAGCCGCGCGCCGAAGCGGATCTCCGCCCCGGCCGCTTCCAGCGCCATGAGCGCCGGGGCCACCAGGTCGGGCCCGAGGCCGGAGCGCGCCACCAGCAGCCGCGTCGCCCCACGCCCGCCCATCCGCCGCAGCACGGCCCCGAGCCGGCGGGAGGAAGCCTCGATCGAGGGCGTGTTCAGCGCCGCGATCACCAGCGGATCGACGAAGCCGCGATGGAATTCCGGATGTGCCGCCATCGCCTCCGCCACCGGCCTGTCGCCCCAGGGCGCCGAGAGCCGCGCCAGCGCCACCATCGCCCGGGCGGAGAACCCCGGCGGCCGGAGTGCCGGGTCGCGCCAGCCCAGGGGCGAGAGGGCGACGCGGAAGGCCCGCCCATCCCGCAGGTCGAGCACCGGCAGGCCGGCCGGCTCCGGCTCCACCCAGCCCTCCAGCGCGCCGATGCGCCGCAGCAGGCCGAGCGCCGCCGTATTCGCGCCGAGCAGGGCATGGGTTCCGTTGTCGGTGCCATCCGGCAGGGCGCGGCAGCGGCCGCCGGCACCGGGCGAGGACTCGTGCAGCACCACCGGGCGGCCCCGGTCGACGAGCCGCAACGCGGCGGCGAGGCCGGCCACGCCGGCACCGATCACATGGATGGTCATGTCAGCGGCCGAGCGCCATCCAGGCCATGCGCAGCTTCTCGCCCTTGGTCAGCCGAGGCCGCGGCCGCGCGCCCTCCCAGCCGCGGGCGACCAGGCGGTCGAGCAGGCGGCGGTAACCCCAGGCCATGACGGCGGCGGGGCGAAGGGCGACGGGGCTGTACCGGCGAATTTCCTCCTCGGCGCGGGCGAAGCCGGCCTGGGCGCGCTCCCCCAGCCGGGCGCAAATGGCGGCGAAGCGGGGGTGGCGGACAATCCCCTCCGCCGGCCCGTCCGGGATGCCCTCCGCGGCCAGCAGGTCGAGGGGGATATAGACCCGCTCCCGCAGCGCATCCTCGTCCACGTCGCGCAGGATGTTGGTCAACTGGAAGGTATGGCCGAGATCGAGGCCGAAGCCCTCCGCCTCCGGCGCGCCGAAGATGCGGACGGCCATGGCGCCGACGCTGCCGGCGACGCGACGGCAATAGAGATCGAGATCCTCCTCGGTGGCGAGGCGAAGGCGGTCAGCGCTGTCGGTCTCCATGCCGGCGATCATCGCCCTGCATTCCTCGAGCGGCACGCCATAGGCGTCGCGGGCCCAGGCCAGCTCGCGGGAGAGCACGCAATCCGGCCGTTCCAGCTTGCCCCGCCAATCGGCGAGGAAGCGGCGCTTCTCCGCCTCCGGCATGGCGCCATCGGCGATGTCGTCCACGGCGCGGCAGAAGGCATAGACCGCCCAGAGCGCCCGGCGCCGCTCGCCCTTCAGCGCCGCCATGCCGCGGGCGAAGGAGGAGCCGGCACGCGAGACGCGGCGGGCGACGATCGGCGCGTCCCGCGGGCCGAGCAGGGGCGCGGCGGCGAAGGCGCGGGCGAAATCCACCCGGCCCAACGCCACGCGGCCGAGCACCGGGTCGGCGGCGCGCAGCCGCGCCAGCAGCCGGCGGGCCAGGGTGATGGTGACGGTGCTCTGCCAGGCAAGGCGGCGGGAGCGCAGCAGGCGCGGCAAGCCCGAGGCGCGGTCGAGCTGCTCCTCGACGCGGTCGAGCGCCGCGTCGAGCACCTCCCGGCGGCGGGCGGCGTTGGCCGGGTCGAAGAAAGCCGCCTCGCCGCCCGCCAGTGCCATCCAGGACTGCGGCAGGTAGATGCGGTCGAGCTGGTCGCGGTCCGGCACCAGGTCCTGCAGGTGGTTCAGCACCTGCAGCGCGGTGCAGAGCCCATCGGCGGCGGCATTGGCGGCCGCGTGGTCGCCATCGCCATGCAGGCGGAGCAGCATGCGGCCGACCGGATCGGCGGAGCGGCAGCAGTAATCCTCGAGCGCCGCCCAATCGGCATAGCGGGCGCAGGTCGCATCCTGGCGGAAGGCGGAGAGCATCAGCCGCGCCTCCGCCGTGCCGACGCCGAGGCGGTTCAGCGGGATGGTGGAATCCTCGAGGCTCCGCTCCATCGCGTCCAGCCGGGCAAGCTTCTCCGCGGCCGGGAGGTCGGCGCTGTCGGCGATGTCGTCGGCGGTGCGGACGAAACGGTAGAAGGCCATCACCCGCGCCCGCGCCGGCCGGGCGAGCAGCAGCGAGGCGGTGGGGAAATTCTCGGTGTCGTGGTCCCGGTTCGGGGTGACGGCAATGGTGGCGCTGCTCATGCCGCCTTTGTGGCCGGATATGCGCGGCCTTTCCAGCCCGCCGGACGCCCGAGCAGCCAGCGGCCCAGCGCCGCCCATTGGATGGCCAGCGCCACCAGCACGGTCAGCGGGTGAAGCGGCACGGTCCACCAGGGCTCCCGCGCCCGCCAGGTGATGGCGGCACGCAGCGCCAGCATTAGCAGGATGGCGGCGATGGCGGGCGGGGCCGGCAGCAGCGCCCAGGGCCAGAGATGAGCCCCCGACAGCAGCACGGTCCAGACCGGCAGGCCCATGGGCGTCGCCATGCCCTCCCGCGCATTCTTCACGAAGCCGGCCCAGGACTCGGCGAAGCCGCCATACATCCGGCAGGTGGCGAGCGGGGCGCCGTCCACCACCTCGGTCCGGTGGCCCTCGGCCCGGAAGCGGCGGGCCAGTGCCAGCCCGTCATGCAGCACATGGCGGACGGCGCCATGGCCGCCCACCGCCTCATAGGCGGCCCGGTCGCAGAGGATGAGCTGGCCGCAGGCCGCCGCCAGATCGGCCCGCCGGGTGAAGGCACGGCCGACCGCCGGCAGGTAGCCGAGCAGCAGCAGGTTGATAGCGGGCACGGTCAGCGCCTCGCCGAGCGAGCCGATCAGCTGCCGCGGCACGCCGCTCAGCATGGCGATGCAGCGGGCATCGGCATGGGCGAGCAGGGCGGCGGCGGCCTCCGGGTCGAGGCGGACATCGGCATCGATGAAGAGCAGGTGGGTGCCGCGGGCGGCCTCGGCGAGGCGGGCGCAGGCATGGACCTTGCCGGTCCAGTCGGGCGGCAGGGGCGGCGCCTGGAGGAGGCGGATGCGCGGGTCGGCCTCGGCGAGACGGGCCACGATCTCGCCCGTGCCGTCCCGGCTCGCATCGTCCATCACCACCACCTCGACGGCGACACCGCGGCTGGCGAGCGCCGCCCGGAGGCAGGCCTCGATATTGGCGGCCTCGTCGCGCGCGGGGATGAGGATGGAGACCAGCCCCTCCTGCGCCGCACGGGGCGCCCGCAGGCGAGGCAGCAGCCAGAGATTGACGAGGCCGAACATCGCCGGCAGGGCGGCAAGGCCAAGGGTGATCCAGGCGAGTTCCATAGCCCTCAGCCTCCTGCGCGCGGATCATGACGCGGGTCGAAGGCCTCGCCGCGAAACGCCGCCCGGGCCTGCCGCCAGCCCTGATAGATGCCGCCCATCCCCGCCCTGCCCTCCAGCACCGGGCGGAAGCGGCCGGGATCGCGGGCGATGGCGTCCTCGGCGAGCCGGTCCATCACCGCCTCCAACGCGGTGCGGAGGCGGTTGGTGCGGGCCTCGCGGTCGAGCGCGGCCAATTCGGCCGCCGCGATGGGCGGGCCGAAAGCGGCGAGCATCTCGGGGGCGGCCTCGGTCCAGAAGGGGTATTCCAGGGCGAGCGGGAGGAAGCGCGCCTCCGGGGCCAGCTCCGCCAGGCGCACCAGTCCGGGGGCGATGGGGACGGGGCGCTCCCGCACATCGCAGAAGCGGCCGGGAGCATTCATCCAGAGCATATGGGCGGGATCGGCCAGCACCGCTTGCGCGGTGCGGAGGAAGGCGACGGCGCCGCGGGCCGATTGCTGCTCCACCCCGAAGACGCCGAGGCGGCGCATGAAGCCGTAGCGCGAGAGCGCCTCCGCCTCCATCGGGATGAACATGCGCCGGCCGGGCAGCAGCTCGGTCGACAGCACCATGAAGGCGACGCCATCCCACCAGGAGGGATGGTTGGCGTAGATGACGAGCGGCCCACTCCCCTCCCCCGGCCAGGGCGCGCCCCAATGGGCCAGGCGAATGGCGCGCAGCCGCCGCGCCGCGAAACGGCCGAAGATGAACCGGAAGAAGGCGAAGCGGGCCGGCGAGAAGAGCGCCGCCGGCCCCGGCTCATGCTGCGCGCTCATGGAGATCGCGCGGCAGGAGCCAGGATGATCCCGGTCGCATGATTCACGCCTCCGGGCGATGCCGCCCTTCGGCGATCATGCTCCGGCTCGCTCATTCGGCGGCGAGCGGCATGCGGAGGGCATCGGGCATGCCCGCCTCCCGCGCCGCCGCGCTCATGCCGCGCCCGCCGAGATCCTGGTCGAGGCTGTCGGCCGCGATCCAGCCGCTCATCATCACCATCGGCATGCCCGGCCCCGGATGCGCCGCGCCGCCGGCGAGGTAGAGCCCCTTCACCCGCTTCGACCGGTTGCCGGGCTTGAAGGCGCCGAGCCACGCGCCGTGGCTGGCGAGGCCGTAGATGGCACCGTTCAGCACCTTGTAGCGCTCATGGATATCGACCGGGGTGAGCGCGCTCTCGGTGACGATGCGCTCCTCGATATCCTCCATCCCGGCCGTGCGCTTCAGCTTGTCGAGGATGGTCTGCCGGTAGGGGGCGAATTGCTTCGCCCAGTCATGGCCGGGGCGGAGCCAGGGCGTGTGGACCAGCACATACAGCGCCTCGCCGCCCTCGGGCGCGACCGTCGGGTCGGTGCCGGAGGGGGCGGCGAGATAGGCGGTCGGGTCGGGCGCCGGAATGCCGCGCTTGTAGATGGCGTCGAATTCCTCCTCCGCATCGCGGGAGAAGACGAAGCAGTGATGCGCCAGGTGCTCGTAGCGCTTCCTGAGGCCGAGATAGAGCACGACGCCGGAGCAGGCCGGCTCGGGCGCCTTCCTGGCCACCTTGGCGCCGACCGGGCCGCCGACCAGCTCCTTGTAGGTACGGATGGCATCCATGTTCGAGATGACGGCATCGCAGGCGATGCGCTCGCCGCCTGCGGTGCGGACCGCCCTCACCGTGTTGTTCTCGATATCGAAGCCGGTGACCTCGACACCAGGACGGAGGTCGGCGCCAAGCGAGGCCGCGAGGTTGGCGAGGCCTTCGGCCACGGCGCGGGTGCCGCCCTTCGGGTACCAGATGCCCTCGCTCGCCTGCATGTCGCCGATCGAGCAGAGCACGGCCGGCGCCAGATAGGGGCTGGAGCCGACATACTGGCAGAAATGGTCCAGCATCTGGGCGAGGCGGGCATCCGGCACATGGCCGCGGATGACCTTCGCCACAGTCTTGCCCATCCGCAGCGCCAGCACCTCGCGCATGGTGTTCGGGTCGAAATTGGACTTCAGGTCGATGGTGTCGGAGAGGCCCTCGACCGACTTCCAGAAGAAGAATTTCTCCGAGATCTCATGCAGGCGGCGGGCCTCGGCCTGGAAGCGCTGGTAGCCCGCGCCCTGGCCGGTGCCGGGGGCGAAGCTGTCCATCGCGGCGGCCATCTTCGCCACGTCCTCGATCAGGTCGATCCGCGTGCCATCCTCGAAGAAGCAGCGCCATTGCGGGTCGAGCCGGACCAGCGGCAGGTCCTGTGCCTGGTCCCGCCCGGCCTCCGCGAAGATGCGGCGCAGCACCCGGGGGACGGTGAGGATCGTCGGTCCCATGTCGAAGCGGAAGCCCTGGTTGCTGCCGGGCCGCGCCGGATCGGGCAGGTTCAGCACCGCCGCCTTGCCGCCGAGCCACGGATTCTTGTCGAGCAGCGTCACCTTGTGGCCACGCGCCGCGGCCACCGCCGCCGCCGCGAGCCCGCCGAGGCCACCACCGACCACCACCACATGCGAGACCATGTCCGGTCTTCCTTTCCTGCCTAGCGCGCGGTCTGGTAGCTGGGCGCGATCTCGGCGAAGCCGGTGCCCTGCGGCACGGCGCCGAGGCCGAGATCGCGTGCCAGCAGCCCGGCGCTGATCCGTGCACCTTCGTAGATCACCGGCAGCCCGCTGCCCGGATGGGTGCCGCCGCCGACGAGATAGACGCCCTCCACCCCGTCGAAGCGGTTGCGCGGCCGGAAGCAGAGCATCTGTCCGAGATCATGCGAGAGGTTGAAGGTGGCACCGAAGCCCACCGCATACTCGTCGCGCCACTCGCGCGGCGTCACCATCCGCTCATAGCGGATCCGGCTTTCGAGATCGGTCAGGCCGAGCAGCTTCAGCCGGTCGAGGGCCAGGCGGCGATAGCGCGGCGCCTCGGCCTCCCAGTCGAACCCGTGTTCCTCGGCGTCCCGCATGTTGGGCACCGGCACCAGCAGATAGAGGCTGGTATGGCCCGGCGGCGCCATGCTGGCATCGGTCGCACCGGGATGGTGCAGATAGAGGCTCGGCACATCGGGGATCTCGCCCGCCTCGATCTGGGCGATGTTCCGGCGGTAGTCCTCGGCCAGCAGGATGGTGTGGTGCGCCAGCTCCGGGAAGCTGCCCTCGACGCCCAGATAGAGCATGAAGGTGGAGCAGGAATAGCGCGCCTTGGCGATGCGCCGGTCCGGCCAGCGGCGCCGCAACGCATCCGGGATGAGGCGCGGCATGGCATGGGCGAAATCGGCATTCACCACCACCGCATCGGCGGCGTGCCGGTTGCCCCCGACCTCCACGCCGGTGGCCTTGCGGCCATCGAAGGCAATGCGCTCGATCTCGGAGCCAAGGCGGATATCGACGCCCAGCCGCTCCGCAACCCGCGCCATGGCCTCCGAGACGGCACCGCAGCCGCCGACCGGGTGGAAGACGCCATGCTCGTATTCGAGGAAGGACAGGATGGTGAAGAGGCTTGGGCAGCGGAACGGGCTCATCCCCAGGTATTTGGTCTGGAAGGAGAAGGCGAGGCGAACCCGCGGGTCCTTGAAATACCGCGCCAGATCCTGATCGACCGTCTGATGCGGCCGCATCAGCGGCAGGCTCTTCAGCAGGCCGGGCGAGAGGAAACGGGTGGGAGAGGCGAAGGCATTCTCCAGCACCGGGCGGAAGGCCTCGAGCTTCCGCCGGTTCTCCTCGAAGAAGGGGCGAAGGCCGGCGGCATCGGCCGGGTTCAACCGGGCGATCTCGGCCTCCATCCGGGCGACGTCGGAGGTGGCCTCGATGGTTTCGCTCCCCTCGAACACCAGCCGGTACTGCGGGTCGAGGCGCTTGAGCGCGACCTCCTCCTCGAGGCTGGCGCCGCAGCTCGAGAAGATCTCCGACAGGATGCGGGGATAGAGGAAGAAGGTGGGGCCGAGGTCGAAGCGGTAGCCCTCATCGGTCGTCAGCGTCCGGGTGCGGCCGCCGACAACCTCGTCCTTCTCATGCAGGGTGACGCGGGCGCCCTGGGCCGCCAGCAGCATCGCCGCCGCCAGCCCCCCCGGCCCCGCCCCGATAACGGCGATACGTGGACGCGACGCCTGAAGGGCGGGAGCGGCAAGCGGAGCATTCATGCGCTTCTGTCATCCAGGCAAGGCAAAGGGACCGGTCCTCGGCCAGATGCGGTGGAGCCGGCCTTCCGCAAGGGTCTGATGCTGCAATAAGCCGCCGGACGCCTCACGCGGCAGGCAGCAGCGCGAGCAGCGCGTCGGCGGCCTCGACCTCCGCCAGCCGGGCGGCGGCACGGGGCAGCAGCCGGGCCAGGTAGAAGGCGCAGATCGGGGCATAGCGCTCATCCGCCCTGGCGGCACGGGCCAGCATCCAGCCGCCCATGGTCCAGCCCGCGGCATCCAGATAGGCGGCGGCCGAGGCCTGGGCCGCCGCCGCATCCCGCTGGCCACGATCGAGCATCCAGGCCGTCGCCCGCTCCAGCGCCTCGGCGGCGGCGGCGAGGCGCGGGTCGGTGGCGCGGATCTCGGCGATGACGGCCGCCATCTCGGCCCCGCCGTCGCGGAAGAGCTTCCGGGTGACGAGGTCGATGGCCTGGATGCCGTTGGTGCCCTCATAGATCGGGGCGATGCGGGCGTCGCGCAGAACCTGGGCCGCGCCGGTATCCTCGACGAAGCCCATGCCGCCATGCACCTGGATGCCGAGCGAGGCGACGTCGACGCCGCGGTCGGTGCACCAGGACTTCACGATCGGGGTCAGCAACGCGACGCGCGCCTCGCTGGCGCCGGCGAGGCGGGCGCGGTCGAGCGCGGCCCCGGCCTCCAGCGCCAGCAGCCGGCCGGCCAGGGTGATGGCCCGCATCTCGGCCAGCATGCGGGCGACATCCGGGTGGCGGCTGATCGGCCCGCCCCCCTGGATGCGGTCGGCGGCATAGGCTTCTGCCAAAGCGAGGGCGCGGGCGCCCTGGGCCACGCCCTCGACCCCGACCCCGAGGCGGGCGGCGTTCATCATGGCGAACATGGCGGCCAAGCCGCGATTGGGCTCGCCGACCAGCTGCGCCTCGGCGCCCTCGAAGAGCATGACGCAGGTCGGCGCGGCATGGATGCCGAGCTTCTTCTCGATGCCCCCGCAGCGCAGCGCATTGGCGGTGCCGTCCGGCAGGACCTTGGGCGCGGCGAACAGGCTGATGCCGCGGGTGCCCGGCGGCGCGTCCGGCAGCCGCGCGAGGATCAGGTGCAGGGTGTTCGGCGTCAGGTCATGGTCGCCGAAGGTGATGTAGATCTTCTGCCCGGTGATGCGGTAGCCGCCGGTGCCGTCCGGTTCCGCCTTGGTGCGGACCTGGGAGAGGTCGCTGCCGGCCTGGGGCTCGGTCAGGCACATGGTCCCGGTCCACTCGCCGGAGACCAGCCGCGGCAGCCAGGCCTCCTGCTGGGCGGGGCTGGCGAAGCGGGCCAGCGCCTCGATCGCGCCGCCGGTGAGCAGCGGGCAGAGGCTGAAGGCCATGTCGCCGCTGGTGACGAGTTCCGAAACCGCCATCCAAAGCGCCTGGGGCAATTCCTGCCCGCCGACCGGGATGCCGTTCACCTCGGCCGGCGCGGCCAGGCCCTGCCAGCCGCCCTCGACCCAGCCCTTATAGGCCTCGTGATAGGAAGGCGGCACCCGCACCACGCCATTCTCATAGACCGCACCATGCCGGTCGGCTGCCTGGGCATTCGGCCAGAGCAGCTCCCGCGCATAGCGTTCCGCTTCGCGGATGATCGCCGTGATGTCGTCCGGGCTGATCGGCAGCCCGGTGGCCGCGGTGATCCCGGGCAGGTCGACGATCCGGGTCAGGCCGAGGATGAGGTCCTCGGCGGGGGTGGTGGCTTGGGTCATCCTAGGATCGGCTCTCCCGAATGGCAGTTTTCCGAACCCTAGCATAGCCCGACGCGGCCCGTGCGAGCCGCGTCAGCTACGTACCGAGCCGGGGCTCAGTCCCGGCTGCGGCTCCGGGTCGAGCCGGTGCTGTTCCGCCCGCCCTTGGCTGCGGCCGGCGTGCGGCCGGCGGCGCCACGCTTGGTTGCCGTGCCGGTCGAGCGCTTGGCCGTCGAGGCGGTGGCGCGCTTGGTGGCCGTCCCGGCGGACTTCGCCGGGCTGCGCTTGGCGGTCGTGCCGGTCGAGCGCTTGGCGGTCGAGGCGGTGGCGCGCTTCGTCGTGCCCGTGCTGTTCCGCCCGCCCTTGGCCGCGGCGGCGGTGCGGCCGGCGGCGCCGCGCTTGGCGGCCGTCCCGGTCGAGCGCTTGGCCGTCGAGGCGGTGGCACGCTTCGTCGTGCCGGTGCTGTTCCGCCCGCCCTTGGCCGCGGCGGCGGTGCGGCCGGCAGCGCCGCGCTTGGCTGTCGTCGCGGCAGCGCCGCGCTTGGCTGTCGTCGCGGCGGCACCGCGCTTGGTGGTCGTCGCGGCGGCGCGCTTCGGTGTCGCGGTGCTGCTGCGGCGGGTGGCCGTCGTCTTCGAGGTGCCGCGCGCCGCGGCGCTGCGCGTCGCACCGCCCTTGGCGCCGTTGCTCCGCGCCGCGGCGGCCTTGCGCGGGGTGCGGGCGCTGCCGCCCTTGCGGCCACCCTCGCTCTGCGCCGCACGCCCCGCTGCGCTGCGGGTCGTCTTGCGGGTGGAGGAAGCCGCCGAGCGGGTGCCGGAGGAGGAGGCCCGGCCACCCTTCGCCGCGGCCGCGGTGCGGCCGGCGGCGCCGCGCTTGGCAGGCGCTGCTGCCGTGCGCCGCGTGCTGCCCGCCTTGGAAGCCGCCTTCGGCGCCGCGGCCCGCCGCGGCTTGCGCGCCGGGGCCTCGTCCTCGCTCGCGGCAGCGGTGCTGCGACGGGCGCGTGGCTTGCGGGCCGGCGCCTCGCCATCGGCGGCAGCAGCCGTGCTGCGGCGCGCGCGCGGCTTGCGCGGCGCGGGCTCTGCCGTCGCCTCGGAGGTGCCCTGGCCGGTGTCCTCGGACGCATCCGTCATCGGCGTGGAGTCTGTGTCATCGAGCATCGGGTCATGTCCCCAGTTCATCAGTGAATGCCGCCAGCGCGTCTCGCTGACGTCGCCATCGGGCCGTTGGGCCAGGTGGCGGCGAATGAAGCCGACCACCCGACGCTGGAATTCCTCATCCTCCTCCGCCTCGCCTTCGAGCAGAGCCAGGATGTGGCGGCCGGACTGGTGCCCCACCGCCTCGGTTTCGCCCTCATGCGTGAAGCCGGCCGAGCGGCTTTCCTCGGTGTCCAGCCAGTGCCGAAGCTTGGCGGCCGACATGTTGACCAGGCGACGGAAAGCCGCCCCGATCTCTTGCTGCTGGTCGTCGTCCTCCTGCATGTCCGTGCCGCTGCTCCCTTGCTGCGAATGGTGACGGGCGGCCGCGCTCTTGCTGGCGACATCCTCGGGCTGGGCGGAGAATTGCCGCCCTTCTTCCAGGTCATGCCGCTTGCGGTCGCTGGTCCGCTCGTATTCCTCCGGGGTCAGCGCCTCGCGCGCCGCCTTCGGCAGGTAGCGCTCCCCGGTCTCGAGCGAGTCCTCGCCGGAGCGCGTAGCCCATTCCTCGCGCGTCCATTCGGCGAGGTGGTTGTCGGGTTGCTTCGGGCCGTCATAGCCGCCGCCCCGCTTCTGGTATTCGGCGCTCGCCATCTGCGCCTTGCGGGCCGACCACTGGCCGGGCTTGCCGCCCTTGTCACCGGCGGTGACCTCGTCCTTCACACGCACCCAGAGTTCGGGATCGGATTTGCGCGCCGTGCCTGCCATGCTGCGCTTCCTGTGACATGGTTGCATCCGGCAACGTCACGCCAAGGCAAGCGTTCCCGCGCGCTCCACTCAGCGCACGCGGGAGTCAACGCGAAAGCGTCAGGCCTCCGCCGTCAGCAGCAGCGATGCGCCGAGTGTCCCGCCCGGCGCCAGCATCGTCAGCGGACCATAGCCGGCGAAGTCCGGGCGGTTCGGCGCATCCGGCACATGGCTCACCGGCTCGAGGCAAAGCACGTTGCCGCCGCCCGGCGCGAAGACATGCAGGTTGCGCGACCAGGCACCTTGCGCTGCCAGGCGCAGGCGGAAATCGGGGCGCAGGATCTCCGCCACGCCGTCCCAGCCGGCGAAATGCGTGTCCAGCCCCTCATAGGCGGCCTCATCGCCGACCAGCCCATCGCTCGGCTGCACGGCGACGGGCAGGGCACGCGCATCACGGGCGAAGAGCGCCGAGGCATGGAAGCGCAGCCCGGTGCCCGGCAGCCGCAGGAAGAAGGGATGCCAGCCAAGGCCGAAGGGAAAGGGATGCTCCGCCTTGTTGGTCAGCGTGAGTGAGAGCTGCACGCCGGCCGACTCGAGCGCCAGGCTGAGCCGTGCCTGATACTGGAAGGGCAGGCCCTCCGCCGCGCCGTCCATGTCCTGCAGCAGGCTGCAGCGGTCGGGCGCCTGCGCCTCCACCAGCCAGGCGCGGTCGCGTGCCAGGCCATGGATGGCGGTGTTGTCCTCCGGACGATTGATCGGCAGCTGATAGACCATGCCGGGCACCGGCAGCTGCCCGGCATCCAGCCTGTTGGTCCAGGGCAGCATGACGAAGGCGCCGCCGAAGCTTGCATTCGGGTTGGCGCCCAGCGGCAGCGGGACCAGCACGTCCTGCCCCCGCCAGGCGAGTTGCGCGACCGCCGCGCCCTGCTCCGGGAGGAGCTGCGCGCGCCAATCCGCACCGGCCAGTTCCAGCACGGCTCAGTCGAGCGCGAAGGGATCGCGCGGCGAGGGCGCGCTGCGCGAATACTCGATGCTGGTGTAGCCGCCACCCTGGTAGCGCTCCTCCACCGGGTCGCCCGAGAGGATGTGGCCGACCTCGGTGCGGTAATCCTCGGCGGTGTCCTGCGGCTGCCAGCCGATGCGGTCGCGGTGGTCGCGGCCCCAGAAGGTGGCCGGGTTGTTGGAGCAGGCCCAGATCACGCAATGCCCGCTGCGCGGCGCCTCGACCGCCGCCGTCACCAGCCGCGTCAGGTCGCCGAAGGACAGCCAGGTGGAGAGCATCCGTGCATTCACCGGCTTCGGGAAGCAGGAGCCGATGCGCAGGTTGACGTTCTCGACGCCGTGCTTGTCCCAGTAGAGCCGGCCCATCAGCTCGCCATAGGCCTTGGAGAGTCCGTAATAGCCATCGGGGCGGAAGGCGCAGTCCACATCGATCTTCGCCTCGTTGCCCTGCGGCCGCTCATGGAAGCCGATGGAGTGGTTGGAGGAGGCGAAGAGCACCCGGGCGCCCTCGCGCCGCGCCGCCTCATAGATGTGGTAGAGGCCGCGCAGATTGGGGCTGAGCACCGCCTCGAAGGGCTGCTCCACGCTGATGCCGCCGAAATGCAGGATGGCGCCGCACCCCTCGGCGAGCCGCGCGACGCCGAGCCCCTCACTCAGGTCGAGCCGGGTGAAGCTGGCACCTGCCGGCAGCGCATCCGGGAATGGGGTGATGTCGGTCAGCCGCAAGGTCCAGCCCTGCGCGGCCAGCGCCGGGGCGAGGACGCGGCCGAGATTGCCGCTGGCACCGGTGAGAAGGACGGGTTTCTGCGGAGCGGGCATGTCAAAGCCTTCATAGGGACGTTTCCGGCCGCATTCTGCGGTGCCGGCGGGCTTGGCGGCAACGGCTCCCGGGCATAGCGTCCCGCCTCGTGCCCGATCAAGCAGCATCCCCCGGCTACGCCGCATTCTCGCCGCGCGAGGTCCGCACCATCGTCATGGGGCTGATGCTGGCCCTGTTCCTGTCCAGCCTCGACCAGACGATCGTCGCCACCGCGCTCTCCTCCATCGCCGGGGATCTCGGCGGGTGGAGTCTCCTGCCCTGGATCGTCTCGGCCTATCTCATCGCCTCGACGGTCACCACGCCGATCTACGGCCGCCTCTCCGACCTCTACGGCCGCCGGCCCGTGCTGCTGGTCTCGGTCTCCATCTTCGTCGCCGGGTCGGCGCTGGCGGCGCTCGCGCCCAACATGCCGGCGCTGATCGCGGCGCGGGTGGTGCAGGGACTCGGCGGCGGCGGCCTGCGCGCGATCTCGCTCGCCGTGGTCGGCGACATCCTGCCGCCGCGGGAGCGGGCGAAGGTGCAGGGCTACCTCTCGGCCACCTTCGCCACGGCCAACATCATCGGGCCGCTGCTCGGCGGGCTCTTCGTCGAGTACCTGTCCTGGACCTGGATCTTCTGGATCAACCTGCCGCTCGGCGCCGCCGCCTTCGCCACCACCTATTTCCAGCTCCGCCGCCTGCCGAAGCCGGGAAAGCGGCCGCGGATCGACTGGGCCGGGGCGGCGCTGATCCTGCTCTCCTGCACGCCCCTGCTGCTCGGCATCACCCTCGTGCAGCGCGCCGGTTCCTGGCTGGCGCCCGAGGCGCTGGTCTGCTTCGCCCTCGGCCTCGCCTTCCTCGTCCTGCTGATCCTGCAGGAGCGCGCGGTGCCGCAGCCGATGCTGCCGCTCCAGCTCTTCCGCAACCCGGTCTTCACCATGGCCATCCTCGTCACCGGCCTGACCTCGATGGTGATGATGGCGCTGGTGATCCTGGTGCCGCTCGACTACCAGCTCGTCAGCGGCCTGACGCCGAAGGAGGCGGGGCTCCGGATGATCGCCATGACGCTCGGCAGCGTCACCGGCAGCTTCCTCGCCGGCCAGGCGGTGGCGGCAACGGGGCGCTACCGGCCCTTCGCCATCCTCGGCGCGGCGATGGCGACCGCGATGTGCCTGGTGATCTCCTTCATCGGGCTCGGCCATTCGCTGCTGCTCGACACCGTGGTGACGCTGTTGCTGGGCCTGTCCTTCGGCTGCCAGTTCTCGCCGATGACGGTCACCATCCAGAATGCGGTCGACCCGCGGGATGGCGGCATCGCCATCTCCTGCATGATGTTCTTCCGGCTCATGGGCGGCGCCTTCGGCGTGGCGGTGCTGTCCTCGGTGCTGCTCTGGCACCTGCCCGGCGGCGTCGCCGAGGGCGTCCCGCCGCTGGTCGCGGCGCCGGCCTTCTCGGTCGTCTTCCTGGTGGCCGGCGCCATCGCCGCGCTCTCCCTGGCCGCGGCACTCCTGCTGAAGGAGATCCCGCTGCGCGGCAGGACCTAGAGCGTCCTCCCCTCGGCCGCCGTCACGAAGGCCGCTCCAGCTTGTTGCTTGCTCTAGCCGCGCCGGCTGCCGAAGGCCGTGGCGAGGGCCTGCCACATGGGCTTCCGCCCCCCCGCATCATCGAGCGGCAGGCCACGATGCACCTGCCCGTCCTTCCGCATCACACCCGGGTCGCGCGCCAGCCAGCTATCCCTGTCGGACAGCCCCCAGGTGAGGACGGTGCGGCAGCCCGCATCGAGCGCCGTGCCGACCACCTGCCGCACCCGCTCCGCCACCGCCGCATCCCGCGCCGCGAGGCCGCCGGGAAGCTGCTGCCCCTCCCGCACATCGAGTTCGGTGATGAGCACGGCGAGCCCCAGCTCCCGCACCGCGCGCAGGAAGCCGGCGAGTGGCTCCGGCCGGAACGGCTCGTCCATCAGGAGATGCGCCTGCAGGCCGAGCGCATCGACCGGGCACTGCGCCCCCACCATCCGCCGCAGCAGGCGCAGCACCCGCTGGCGCTTCTCCTCCGCCCAGGGCGTGTCGCCCTCGAGCCCGTAGTCGTTATAGGTGAGGCGGAGCGTCCGGTCCCGCTCCCGCGCCTGACGGAAGGCTTCCTCGATATAGCCAGGGCCAAGGGCGCGCAGCCAGGGCGTGTCCCGCAGGTCGCCCTGGGCGGGGGTGGCGGCCGTGAAGGGGTTGCCCTCGGCATTGGCGACGGCTTCGTTCACCACGTCCCAGTCGCGGATGGCGGGGCGGGTGGCCGCCAGCACGCCATCCAGATGGGCCGCGAGCAGGCTGCGGGCCTTGGCCGCACCTTCGCCGAGCCCGTCCACCAGCCAGGACGGCATCGCCTCATGCCAGACCAGCACATGGCCGCGCAGCTGCTTGCCTTTCGCCTGGGCGAAGCTGGCCACGGCGCCGAGCGGACCGAAATCGAAACTGCCCGGCCTCGGCTGCAGGGCGGCCCATTTCGACTCCCATTCCGGCACGAGGAGCTGCGCCTCGGTGACGATCTGGGCGGCATAGGCCGCATCGCCGAGCCAGCCGGAGTTGATGGCGGTGCCGAAGGTGATGCCCCCGCTGCGGCCCAGGGCGGCGAGGCCCTCGCCCCCCTGGGCACGGGCCTGCCGGGCCAGCAGCGCCGCCAGGCCCGCCCCGAACAGGCGCCGGCGCGGCGGCAGGACCAGGCTCAAGCGGCCTGCGCGAGCGGCGCGGCCGGCGCCATGCGGCTGAGCGCCTGGCGATAACGGTCCCGCCGCCAGCAGAGCAGGCGCCAGGCACCACGGGCGGCGATCTGGGACAGCCGCCCCCGCGGCTCCAGCCCCACCGCCTTGAAGATCATCCCCATGCCCCGCTCCAGATGGCGCGGGCGGTAGAAGCCCATCGCCCGGCCCATATAGCCGGCGATGCAGCGGTCATGGCTGTAGGCGAGGCCTGGACCCTCGTTCGCGCAATGGAAGGCGAAGGCGAGCTCGTCATCCTCCGACTCGCCGACGCGGCCGAAGGCGACGCGCAGGCGGCGGGCGAAGGAGAGGTCCTCCCGCGCCAGGTAGCGCTTCATGTGGTCGTAGAAGAGCTTGAAGTGCCGGTACTCGTCGGCGGCGATCAGCTTGCAGACCTGCTGCAGCACCGGCTCCTCAGTCGCCTCGGCAAGCGCGGTGTAGTAGCTGCTGGTGCCGGTCTCGACGATGCAGCGGGCAATCAGCTCGCCGGTGCGGGAGCCACGGATCGAAGCATTGGCATTGATGTCGATGCTGTAGCCGTTGCGGTATCGCTCGAAGGCGGCCGCATAGTCCCAGCCCGGATCGGCCAGGCTCGCCCATTGCCCGAGCGCGTCGCCATGCTGGATCTCCTCCTCCGCCCAATGGTCGGCGGCCCGGGAGAAGTCCGGATCGTCCTTGAATACCCGCTTCAGGTAGATGGCGTAGTCACCGCCATTGCGTTCTACCATTGCCGCCGCCTTGACCAGCGGGATGATCTCCGGGTCCACCTTCGAAGGTTCGAAACGGTCCCAGGCGATCTGCTCAACGCGCCAGTGCTTCATCCTGTCCCCGCGGCCCGAAAGGGGCCGTTATCTTGCGACACCCGATATCCGGGCAGGGCCCCAACGCCACGCCCGAGCGCAATGTTCGGCAGGGTGGGCAGGGATTCAAGCGCTGTTGCCGGCGGGTTACGGTGTGGCGGCAGGAATTCGCCCCACCGTGGCCGGCGCGCTATGCCTCAGGCAGCTTCCGCGACGGAGACCGCGGTGCGCAGCGCCTGAACCCGGGCATAAGCGGCATCCCGCTTCGGCTCCGGCTCGGAGACGGCCTCCTGCAACGCGGCCTCGGCCTCGGCCAGGCGACGCTCGGAGGCGGTGCGGGAGAGGTTGGCCAGCGGCGTCGCCTCATCGGCGAGGATCGTCACCCGCTCCGGCGAGACCTCGGCGAAGCCGCCGGCGATGAAGAGCTTTTCCGTCTCGGCGCCATTCTCCCGAACCCGGATCACGCCACCCCGGAGGGCGACGATCATCGGGGAATGGCCGGGGAGGACGCCCATCTCGCCTTCCTCGGCGGGGATGGTCGCCATCTCCACCTGGCGGGAGAGCAGCAGCTTCTCCGGCGAGACGAGTTCGAGCAGGAAGGTGGCCATCTCAAGCTCCAAACCAGACAACGTGGGCCCGAGGCCTACGCCGAGGCCGCTTCCGCGGCCCGCCGCCCATGCGGCGAAAGCCAAGCGCGCGGGGGCGCGCGCCCGGCATTTGAGGGCGAACTAAAGCCTGAACAAGGCCGCGTTACGCGGCCACCTTCAGGGTCTCGCCCTTCTTCACCGCATCCTCGATGGTGCCGACCATGTAGAAGGCGGCCTCCGGCAGATGGTCGTACTCGCCGGCGCAGATGGCGCCGAAGCTGCGGACGGTGTCGTCCAGCTTCACGAAGACGCCCGGGCTGCCGGTGAAGACCTCGGCCACATGGAAGGGCTGGCTGAGGAAGCGCTGGATCTTCCGCGCGCGGGCGACGACCAGCTTGTCCTCTTCCGAGAGCTCATCCATGCCCAGGATGGCGATGATGTCCTGCAGCGACTTGTAGGTCTGCAGGATGCGCTGCACCTCGCGGGCGACGCGGTAATGCTCGTCACCGACGACGCGCGGGTCGAGGGCGCGGCTGGTCGAGTCGAGCGGATCCACCGCCGGGAAGATGCCGAGCTCGGCGATCGAGCGGTTGAGCACCGTCGTGGCGTCGAGGTGCGCGAAGGAGGTGGCCGGAGCCGGGTCGGTCAGGTCGTCGGCGGGCACGTAGATGGCCTGCACCGAGGTGATCGAGCCCTTCTTGGTCGAGGTGATCCGCTCCTGCAGCGCGCCCATGTCGGTGGCGAGCGTCGGCTGATAGCCCACCGCCGAGGGAATGCGGCCGAGCAGCGCCGACACCTCGGCGCCCGCCTGGGTGAAGCGGAAGATGTTGTCGACGAAGAACAGCACGTCCTGGCCCTGCTCGTCGCGGAAGTACTCCGCGATGGACAGGCCCGACAGCGCCACGCGGGCACGGGCGCCCGGCGGCTCGTTCATCTGGCCATAGACGAGGGCCACCTTGGAGCCCTCGGTCGTGCCCTCGCCGAGCTTGATGACGCCGGCATCGACCATCTCGTGATAGAGGTCGTTGCCCTCGCGGGTCCGCTCGCCGACGCCGGCGAAGACCGAGACGCCACCATGCGCCTTGGCGATGTTGTTGATCAATTCCTGGATGGTGACGGTCTTGCCGACGCCGGCGCCGCCGAACAGGCCGATCTTGCCGCCCTTCAGATAGGGCGCCAGCAGGTCGATGACCTTGATGCCGGTGACGAGGATCTCGGCGCTGGTCGCCTGGTCCTCGAAGGAGGGGGCGGCGCGGTGGATGGTGTAGGTCTTCTCGTGCGGGACCGGGCCACGCTCGTCGATCGGCTCGCCGATGACGTTCAGGATGCGCCCCAGCGTCCCCTCGCCCACAGGCACGGCGATGCCGGTGCCGGTGTCGACCACTTCCTGGCCGCGGACCAGGCCGTCGGTGCTGTCCATGGCGATGCAGCGCACGGTGCGCTCGCCCAGGTGCTGCGAGACCTCGAGGACCAGCGTGTTGTTGCCGTTCTTCGTGGTGAGCGCGTTCAGCATGGCCGGCAGTTCGCCCGGGAACTGCACGTCCACCACGGCGCCCAGGACCTGCGCGATGCGTCCGACATTGTTCTTCATGGTGTCTTGCCCCTCGTCAGACTGCCTCGGCCCCGGAGATGATCTCGATCAGCTCCCTGGTGATGTTGGCCTGGCGCGTGCGGTTGTAGTTGAGAGTCAGCTTGTTGATCATCTCGCCGGCATTGCGCGTGGCATTGTCCATCGCGGTCATGCGCGCGCCATGCTCGCCCGCCGTGCTCTCCAGGATCGCGCGGTAGATCTGGATGGCGAGGTTGCGTGGCAGCAGCGTGGCGAGGATCTGGTCCTCGGCCGGCTCGTATTCGTAGAGCGCCTGCGGCCCGACGGCCTCGACGGCACCTTCCGGCAACGGCGTCGGGATCAGCCGCTGCTCGGTCGGGATCTGGCTGATGACGTTGCGGAAGCGGTTGTAGATCAGGCTGCAGACATCGAAGGCGCCCTCCTCGAGCAGCCCCGCCACCTGCATCGCCACCGCCTCGGCATCGGCGAATTCGATGCGCTTCCTGCCGGCATAGGTCACCTCGCCGACGAAGCGGCTGGCGAATTCCCGCTTGAGGAAGGTCGCGCCCTTGCGGCCCACCGTCAGCAGCTTCACCTGCTTGCCCTCGGCCTCCAGCGCCCGGATCCTGGCCCGGGCAAGCCGGCCGACCTGGGTGTTGAAGGGGCCGGCGAGGCCACGATCCGCGGTGACGACCACCAGCAGATGGACCTTGTCGCCACCCGACCCGACCAGCATGCGCGGCGCATCCGGCGAACTCGCCACCGCCGCACCGAGGGAGGCAAGGATCGCCTCCATGCGCTGCGCATAGGGCCGCGCGGCTTCCGCCTGGGCCTGGGCCCGGCGAAGCTTCGCCGCGGCCACCATCTTCATCGCCTGCGTGATCTTCCGCGTGGATTTCACGCTGTTGATGCGACCGCGCAGGTCCTTGAGGCTCGCCATCGGGCCCGCTTCCTCTGCTTCAGGCCGAGAAGGACTTGGCGAAGTTGTCGAGGAAGGCGACCAGCTTGTCCTCGGTCGGCTTCTTGATCTCGCGGTCGGCGCGGATCGCCTCCAGCACCGCCGGCTCGCGCGACTTCAGCTCGGAGAGCAGCCGCCGCTCGAACTCGCCAACGGCCGAGACCGGCAGCTTGTCGAGATAGCCGCGGGTGCCCGCGAAGAGGGAGATAACCTGTTCCTCGACCGGGATCGGCTTGTACTGCGGCTGCTTCAGCAGCTCCGTCAGCCGCGCACCGCGGCCGAGCAGGGCCTGGGTGGAGGCGTCAAGATCCGAGGAGAACTGGGCGAAGGCCGCCATCTCACGGTACTGCGCCAGCTCTAGCTTGATGCGGCCGGCCACCTGCTTCATCGCCTTGATCTGCGCCGCGGAACCGACGCGGGAGACGCTGAGGCCGACATTCACGGCAGGACGGATGCCCTTGAAGAACAGTTCCGTCTCCAGGAAGATCTGCCCGTCCGTGATCGAGATGACGTTCGTCGGGATATAGGCGGAGACGTCGCCCGCCTGGGTCTCGATCACCGGCAGCGCCGTCAGCGAGCCCGCGCCGAAGTCGTCGTTCATCTTCGCCGCGCGCTCGAGCAGGCGCGAGTGCAGGTAGAAGACGTCACCCGGATAGGCCTCGCGGCCCGGCGGACGGCGCAGCAGCAGCGACATCTGGCGATAGGCGACGGCCTGCTTCGAGAGGTCATCGTAGAAGATGACCGCGTGCATGCCGTTGTCGCGGAAATACTCGCCCATGGCGCAGCCGGTATAGGGCGCCAGGAACTGCATCGGCGCCGGCTCGGAGGCGGTGGCGGCGACGATGATGGAGTATTCCAGCGCGCCGTTCTCTTCGAGCGTGCGAACCAGCTGGGCAACGGTCGAGCGCTTCTGCCCGATCGCGACATAGATCGTGTAGAGCTTCTTGCTCTCGTCCGTGCCGGCGTTGATCGACTTCTGGTTGATGATGGTGTCGAGGATCACGGCGGTCTTGCCGGTCTGGCGGTCGCCGATGATCAGCTCGCGCTGGCCGCGGCCGATCGGGATCAGGGCGTCGATCGCCTTGATGCCGGTCTGCATCGGCTCATGCACGGACTTGCGCGGGATGATGCCCGGCGCCTTCACCTCGACGCGGGTGCGCGTCACGTCGACGAGCGGCCCCTTGCCGTCGATCGGGTTGCCGAGGCCATCGACCACGCGACCGAGCAGGCCGCGGCCCACCGGCACGTCGACGATGTCGCCGGTACGCTCGACGGTGTCGCCTTCCTTGATCTCGGAATCGCTGCCGAAGACGACGATGCCGACATTGTCGGTCTCGAGGTTCAGCGCCATGCCGCGGATGCCGGCGGAGGGGAAGAGCACGAGCTCGCCGGCCATCACGTTCTGCAGGCCGTAGACGCGGGCGATGCCGTCACCCACGGTGAGCACGGTGCCGACCTCGGCCACATTCGCCTCGGCATCGAAGCCGGCGATCTGCTTCTTGAGGATCTCGGAGATCTCGGCGGGACGGATTTCCATGGTCAGGCGGCCCCCTTCATGGCGTACTGCAGACGCTGCAGCTTGGATTTGATGCTGTTGTCGTAGAGCCGGGAGCCGATCCGTACGATCAGCCCGCCGAGGATCGAGGGATCCACCTGCTCCGTGAGCTTGACGCCGGAATAGCCGGCCTCCGTCAGGCGCGCGGAGATCTGCGCCCGCTGGGTATCGGTCAGGGCATGCGCGCTGACCACCTCCGCCACCTGCTGGCCGCGCCGGGCGGCAAGCTGGGCGCCGAAGGAGGCAGCGACCTGCGGCAGCAGCGCGAGGCGCCGGTTGCCGATCAGCACGCCGGCCAGGTTCCGCACCTCGGGCCCCGTGCCGACCCGGTCGAGCACGGCGAAGGCCGCCCTGCGCTGGGCCACGGAGTCGAGGCGAGGGTCGGCGATGAAGCCGCGGAAATTCGCGTCTCCCTGCCAAAGGGAAGCAAGGGCTTCCATATCGGCGGCGATGCGGTCGAGCGCACCGGGGTCGGTCGCGCGCCGGTCATCGGCAAGCCCCAGCATGGCCAGCGCATAGCGCGCGGCGAGGCCGGTCGGGGTGGGCGCCTTGGGCGCGTCGGAGGCGATGGTCTCGGCAGAGGCCACGGGCGATCCCGGTCCTGTTCCTGGTGGTGCGCATGCGCGGGTCCGCGAAGGGCAGCCCGCCGCGGCGGCCGGGCTTTACCATGGGGCTTACAGCCCCGCAATCCGCGCCGGTGCCCACAATTCGCTTCACCGCCCGGCATTTTGGCCCAGGGATGCGGTAGCCTCGCAACGGGAGCGCCAGGGCCGGGATGGAATGCCGGGATGGAATACAGGCAGGGAGCATTCTTCGGCTGGCACGTCGTGGCTGCGGCCTTCCTGCTGGCGATGTTCAGCTGGGGCATCAACTTCTATGGCCCCTCGGTCTATCTGCACGCCCTGCATGCGCGCGAAGGCTGGTCGACGAGTCTCGTCTCCGCCGCGATCACCCTGCATTTCCTGGCCAGCGCCGTGGTCGTCGCCGGCCTGCCGCGGCTGCACCGCCGGCACGGCCTCGTCACGGTGACGCGGGCGGGCGTCGTCGCCATGGCGGCCGGCCTTGCCGCCTGGGGCGCGGCGACGTCGCCCTGGCAGATGGTCCCGGCAGCGCTGCTCACCGCGGCAGGCTGGGCGGTCACCAGCGGGGCGGCGATCAATGCCGTCGTCGCCCCCTGGTTCGACCGCCGCCGGCCGGCGGCGCTGGCCATGGCCTATAATGGCGCGAGCCTTGGCGGCGTGGTCTTCACGCCGCTCTGGGCGGCGCTGATCGGCGGCTTCGGCTTCGCCCGGGCCAGCCTGGTCGTGGCGGCCGCAACGCTGCTGGTGCTCTGGCCGCTCGCCGGGCGATATTTCGGCCGGGGCCCCGCCGCCTTCGGCCAATACCCCGATGGCGCGGCGGAGGCGCCGGCACCCCGGCCCGCCCTCCCGCCGGCCGGGCCCCTGTGGCGGCAACCGGCCTTCCGCAGCCTCTCCCTCGCCTTCGCCCTCGGCCTCACCGCGCAGATGGGCCTGCTGACCACCCTGTTCAGCATCCTGGCCGCGAGTCTCGGCGCGGCCGGCGCCGGGCTGGTGATGAGCCTCGCCACCGCCTGCGCGGTCATCGGCCGCACCGCGGTGGGCACGCTGCTGCCACCGGGCTTCGACCGGCGAAGGGCGGGGATGCTCAATTTCCTGATGCAGGCCACCGGCTGCGCCGTGCTGGCCCTGGCGGGCGGGGTGCCAGGCCTGCTGGTGGGCGGGGCGGTGCTGTTCGGCCTCGGGATCGGCAACCTGCTCTCGCTGCCGCCGCTGATCGCCCAGGCGGAATGGCCGCCGGAGGAGGTGGCCGCGGTGATCGCCCTGGTCACGGCCGTGAACCAGGCCCTCTATGCCTTCGGGCCCGGCCTCTTCGGGGCCGCGCTGGACCTGCTGGGCGGCTGGGCCCCACCGGCCGCGGCCTGCCTGCTGCAACTGGCGGCAGCCGGTGTGCTGGCGCGGCGCTGAAACCCGCCCGGCAAACCCGGTGCGGTCCGCCTCCTAGGCGTAGCCGATCAGCATGGTCTTCGCGGCGATGGCGGCCAGCGCCGCCGCCACGGCCGCGGTGGTCGTGCCACGCGAGGCGAGAAGGGCGTAGGCCACGGCACCGGCGATCAGTGCCCAGGCTGCGATTTCAGTGGCGTCGAGGATGGGCATGGCTCAGTCCTCCCGGTTTTAGTTACCTACAGGTAATTCCGATACCATGTTTTTGCCACGCCCAGCGATGGAAAAATTGGGCCGCTACAGGAAGCTCACCGGGTCCACATCCACCTGCACCCGGACGCTGTTCGGCACCGGCACGCGGGCCAGCCAGTCCCGCAGGATGGGCTGCACCGCGATCTCCCGGCGGGTCTTCAGCAGCAAGCGGCGGCGGTGGCGGCCGCGCAGCAGGGCAAGCGGCGCGGGCGCCGGCCCCAGCACCTGCACCCCCTCCCCGCCCGGCGCGGCAAGGCCGAGGTCGCGCGCGGTGCGGTCGGCCTCCCGCTCATCCTCCGAACTCACGATCAGCGCGGCGAGGCGGCCGAAGGGGGGCCAATGGCCCGGCCGGCGGATCGCCGCCTCCTCCGACATGAAGGCATCAAGGTCGCCGGAGATGAGCGCCTGCATCACCGGATGCTCCGGGCTGAAGCTCTGCAGCAGCACCCGGCCCGGCGCCTCGGCCCGGCCGGCGCGGCCGGCGACCTGATGGAGCAGCTGCACCGTCCGCTCCGCCGCGCGCAGGTCGCCGCCGGCGAGGCCGAGATCGGCATCCACCACCCCGACCAGGGTGAGGTGCGGGAAGTGCCAGCCCTTGGCGACGATCTGGGTGCCGATGATGAGGTCGACCTCGCGGTCCTGGATCTGCTGCGCCGCCATCCCGGCCGCGGCCGGGCCCGGCAGCGTGTCGCTCGCCATGACCAGCCGCCGCGCCTCGGGCCAGAGGGCCGCCGCCTCCTCCAGCACCCGCTCCACGCCGGGCCCAACCGCGACCAGGCTGTTGGCGGTGCCGCATTCCGGGCATTCGGCCGGCGGCGCCTCGGTGTGGCCGCAGTGATGGCACTGGAGCTGGCGCCGGGCCCGGTGCTCCACCAGCCAGGCGGTGCAGTTGGGGCAGCGCATCCGGTGCCCGCAATGGCGGCAGAGGGTCAGCGGCGCATAGCCCCGGCGGTTGAGGAAGAGCATCGCCTGCTCCCCGCGCTCCAGCGTGGCGTTGACGGCCTCGATCAGGGGCGGGGAGAGGAAGCGCCCGCGCTCCGGCGGCGTGCGGCGCAGATCGACCGTCTCGACCGCCGGAAGGCTCGCCCCGCCATGCCGCTCCGGCAGGTCGAGCGCCTCGTAGCGGCCGCTCTCGGCATTGGTCAGGCTCTCGAGCGAGGGCGTCGCGGAAACCAGGACACAGGCCGCGCCGGCCAGCCGGGCACGGACCACCGCCATGTCCCGGGCGTTGTAGACCACGCCATCCTCCTGCTTGAAGGCGGTCTCGTGCTCCTCGTCGACGATGACCAGGCCGAGATCGGGGAAGGGCAGGAAGAGGGCGGAGCGGGCGCCGACCACGACCGGCGCCTCCCCTTCCGCCACCGCCCGCCAGGTGTCGCGGCGGGTGCGCGGCGTCACCTCGGAATGCCAGAGGGCGGGGGAGACACCGAACCGCGCCTTGAACCGCTCGAGCCACTGCGCCGAGAGGGCGATCTCCGGCAGTAGCACCAGCGCCTGGCGGCCCTGCCGCAGGGCTTCCGCCACGGCATCCAGATAGACCTCGGTCTTGCCCGAGCCGGTGACGCCGGTCAGCAGCGTCACGCCGAAGCGGCGGGCCGCGACCTTGGCGACGAGTTGCGTGGCCGCCTCGGCCTGGGCACCGAGCAGGCGCGGGCCGGGATGGTCCGGGTCCGGCCGGCTGAAGCGGCTGGCATGCGGCAGCAGGGCCGGGCGGATCAGCCCGTTATCCGCCATGCCCCGCAGCACGCCGAGCGAGACGCCGGCCGCCTCGGCGAGCGGCGCCCCGGCATAGACCCGGCCCGGCTCCATCACCGCCAGCACCCGCTGGCGTTCCGGGGTCATCCGCGGCTGGCGGTTGGATCCGGGGCCGGCCAGGGTCCAGCCGGCCTGCTGGGTCGGCGGCTCGAGCGCGGCGGTCGAGCCCATCGCCATGCGCAGCACGGCGCCGGGCGGGCTGAGCGTGTAGGCCGCCACCCAATCGATGAAGCGCCGCAGGCTCACGGTCATGCGAGGTGCGGGCAAGATCGCGTTAACCGGCTTCAGGCGATGATCGGGGACTGGGACAGCCTCCGGCGCTTCGGCGGCATCCCAAACCACGCCGATCATCGGCCTGTGATTGAGGGAGACGGTCACGAATTCGCCTGACTGGATATCCAGGCCAGGCGGAACGCGATAGTCATAAGCGCCAGCGAGCGGGAGCGGTAAAAGAACCCGTACCCGTTGCGCAGAAAACACAGGTGGCGTGTCCTTCATATCGCGCCGCTTCCCCGACCCCTCAAGCATCGGCTATCCTGACCCTGAACAAATACGCAACGATCCTCGGTCCTTGAATTCCGCGGCCCGGTTGGCCGGGACCATCGTCAAACGCGGCCCGACTGAGCGCCGCCTGGGGGCCTACCCGCATGAAATTTTTCGTCGATACTGCCGAAGTGTCCGAAATCCGCGCGCTGGCCGAGGCCGGGCTGGTCGATGGTGTCACCACCAATCCCAGCCTCATCGCCAAGTCCGGGCGCAAGATGGCGGAGGTGATTGCCGAGATCTGCGAGATCACCCCGGGCCCGGTCTCCGCCGAGGTCACCGCGATCGACTTCGACACCATGCTGGCCGAGGGGCGCTTCCTCCGCGGCATCGCCAAGAACGTAGCGGTGAAGGTGCCACTGACCGAGGCGGGGCTCAGCGTCTGCCGCAGCCTCGCCGATGAAGGCACGAAGGTGAACGTCACCCTTTGCTTCTCCCCTGCCCAGGCGCTGCTCGCCGCCAAGGCCGGCGCCGCCTATATCTCGCCTTTCGTCGGCCGGCTCGACGATATCGCGTATGACGGCATGCTCCTCATTGCCGACATCATGAAGATCTACCGAAACTACTCCTATATTAAGACAGAAGTCCTGGTCGCGTCCATCCGCCACCCGGTCCATCTGGTCGAGGCCGCCAAGCTTGGCGCGGAGGTGGCGACCCTGCCGCCGAATGTCATCCGCCAGCTCTTCAAGCATCCGCTGACCGACCGCGGGTTGGAATCCTTCCTCGCCGATTGGCGCAAGACGGGCCAGAGCATCCTGTGAGCGCTATTCCCTTGAACGGTACCAGCCTGGCACCCCTCTCGGCGCCCGAACCGCAGCCCCTGCCCGCCCCCGTGCCGGCGCCGGAGGCGGTGGTGGACTTCCTCAAGTCCAACCCGGACTTCCTCGCCGAGAGGCCGGACCTGTTCCGTGCCCTCACCCCGCCCAAGCGCATCCATGGCGAGCGCCTGGCGGACCACATGGCAGCGATGCTGGCGGCCGAGCGCCGCCGCGTCCGCTCGCTGGAGGCCGAGGTGGATGCGGCCGTCACTGCCGGCCGCGCCGGGCATGGGCTGAGCATCCGCGTCCGCCTCGCCGTGCTGGCGCTGATGCGCGCCCAGGACGTGGTCGAGACCCTGACGGAGGAGCTGCCCGCCCTGCTCGGCGTCGAGACCTGCACCCTGCTGGCCGAGACGCCCGACCGCCGCGGCGTACCGAAGCTGCCGCGCGGCAAGGTGGGCGAGCTGCTCGGACCGGGGCGGGATGCGCTGGTCCGCGCCGCGCCCACCGATATCGAGCTGCTGCATCAGGAGGCCGCCTCCCTCGTCATGCGGGACGCGCTGGTGCGGGTGCCGGTCTGGACCGGCCATCCGACGCTGATGGCACTCGGCGCGCGGGACCCGCAGGCCCTGCCGACCCGGCAGGCGACGGCGACCCTCGCCTTCCTCGGCCGCGCCGTGGCGGCGGCACTGGCCCGCTAGGCAGGCTCGCCATGGCCGAGGCGCGCGCCCTCGCGGCCGGCTATCTCGATTGGCTGGCCCGGGAGCGTCGGGCGGCCGCGAATACGGTCGAGGCCTATGGCCTCGACCTGCGCGATTTCCTCGCCTTCCTCACCGGGCATCTGGGGGAGGAGCCGGACCTGGCGGCGCTGGCCGCGCTGCGGCCGGCGGATATCCGCGCCTTCCTCGCCGCCCGGGCCAATGCCGGTGCCGGCAATGCCACCCGCGCCCGCCAGCTGGCCGCCATCCGCGGCTTCCTCCGCCATCTGGCGAGGACATGCGGGCTGTCGCCGCTCGCCATCGCCAATATCCGCGGCCCCCGCGCCAAGCCGCCGGTGCCCCGCGCCCTGACGCCGGAGCAGGCGAAGGAGGTGGCGGCGCGGACCGGCAGCATCCACCAGCCCGGCCATGCCGAGAGCCCGGCCGAGCAGGCGGCGCGGGATACGGCGCTCTTCACCCTGCTCTATGGCTGCGGCCTGCGCATCGCCGAGGCGCTGGCCCTGGACGTGCGGGACGCCCCGCTGCCCGGCAGCCAGGCCGCGCTGCGGGTGACGGGCAAGGGCGGCAAGCAGCGCCTGGTACCCGTGCTGCCGGCGGTGCGCGAGGCGATCGCCGCCTATCTCGTGGAACGCGGCGGCGCGCCCCCCGAGGCCCCGCTGTTCCGCGGCACCCGCGGCGCCCGGCTCGACCCGGCGGTGGCCCAGCGGGCGATGCGGCACTACCGCCGCCTCGCCGGCCTGCCGGAACATGCGACACCGCATGCGCTGCGACATTCCTTCGCCACGCATCTCCTCGGCGGCGGCGCCGACCTGCGGGCGATCCAGGAGCTGCTGGGCCATGCCAGCCTCTCCACCACCCAGCGCTACACCCGGGTGGATGCCGCGGCCCTGCTCGAGACCTGGCGCCGGGCGCATCCCCGCGCCGGGTGACGTCTGGCCGGCCGGGGCGCCTGCGACTATGGTGCGCCCAACCCGACTCCCCCATTGAGGATCGCCGATGCGCGACGGCAAGATCACCCAGTACACCCCGAAGCTCGTCGAGGGCGTCACCCCGGTGCAGCGGATCGAGGTGGACAGTCGCAAGGTGCCCTGCGACGGCGAGGTGGCGGGGCCCGGCCTCGGCCATCCGCGCGTCTGGCTGCCGATGAACCCGAACGAGACGCAGGTGACCTGCCCCTATTGCTCCATCACCTATGTATTGAAGGCCGGGGCGGTTGTCGGCGACCACCACTAAGCCGGAGAGCGCCGAGGAGGCTGTCCCGGTCGCGGCGCCGGGGACCCGGCACCTCGTCCTCGTCGATGGCTCCGGCTACATCTTCCGCGCCTATCACGCCCTGCCGCCGATGACGCGGCCGGATGGCACGCCGGTGAATGCCGTCTTCGGCTTCACCCAGATGCTGTCGAGCTTCCTCGCCGAGCACCGCGGCAGCCACCTGGCGGTGGTCTTCGATGCCAGCCGCAGCACCTTCCGTAACGAGATCTTCCCGAACTACAAGGCCCACCGGCCCGAGCCGCCGGAGGAGCTGGTCCCGCAATTCGGCCTGATCCGCGAGGCGACCGAGGCCTTCGGCGTCGCCCGGGTGGAGGCGCCGGGCTTCGAGGCGGATGACCTGATCGCCGCCTATGCCCGCGCCTTCCACGAGACAGGCGGCGAGGTCACCATCGTCTCCTCCGACAAGGACCTGATGCAGCTGGTGCGCCCCGGCGTGCAGATGCTCGACCCGATCAAGCGGCGACCGATCCGCGAGGCGGAGGTGGTCGAGAAATTCGGCGTGCCGCCGGAGAAGGTCATCGAGGTCCAGGCGCTGATCGGCGACCCCGTGGACAACGTCCCGGGCGTGCCGAAGATCGGCCCAAAGACCGCGGCCGAGCTCATCCTCGCCTATGGCGACCTGGAATCGGTGCTGGCCAACACCGCGCAGATCAAGCAGCCGATGCGCCGGCAGAATCTCGAGCAATATGCCGAGCAGGCGCGGCTCTCGAAGCGGCTGGTGACGCTCGACGACCAGGCGCCGCTGACCCTGCCGATCGAGGCGCTGGCGGTGCGGCCGCCGGAGCCGGCGGCGCTGTCCAAATTCCTCGCCGAGCAGGGCTTCCGCAGCGTCATCGCCCGCATGGGCCTCGGCGAGGCCGCCGGCGATGCGTCGACGCGGGCGCGGAACAGCGCCATCAGCGCCGCCCAGGCCGCCGCCGCGCCGGCTGCCCCCGCCGATCCGGGCACCATACCCTTCGGCCCCTATGAGACGGTGACGACGCCCGATGCGCTCGCCGCCTGGATCGCCGAGGCAGCGGCCGCCGGCGTCATCGGCCTCGACACCGAGACCGACAGCCTCGACGCGCTCAAGGCCAATCTCGTCGGCGTCTGCCTCGCCACCGCGCCCGGCCGGGCCTGCTACATCCCGCTGCGGCATGTCACGCCCGGCGCCAATCAGGGCGACATGCTGGCCGAGCCGGAGAAGGCGGCGCCGCCGCAGCTCCCCTTCGCCGAGGCCATGGCGGCGCTGCGGCCGCTGCTGGAAGACTCCGGCGTGCTGAAGGTGCTGCAACACGCCAAATACGACCTCGAGGTGCTGGGCCGTGCGGAGAATGGCGGCATCGCCGTTACCCCGGTCGATGACACCATGCTCATCTCCTACGCCATGGAGGCGGGGAAGCACGGGCATGGCATGGATGAGCTCTCCCGCCTCCATCTCAACCACACCCCCATCCCCTTCGACCAGGTGACCGGCACCGGCCGCGCGCGGATCAGCTTCGCCGCCGTGCCGCTCGACCGCGCCACGGAATACGCGGCCGAGGATGCGGATGTGACGCTCCGCCTCTGGCATGTGCTGCGGCCAAGGCTGCGGGAGGAAGGCGCGCTCGCCCTCTATGAGCAGGTGGAGCGGCGGATGGTCGCCGTGCTGCGCGACATGGAGGTCGAGGGCATCAAAGTCGACGGCGTCGAGCTCGCCCGGATCGGCGAGGATTTCGTCGCCCGCATGGCGGTGCTGGAGCAGGAGATCCACGGGCTTGCGGGCCGTCCCTTCTCGGTCGGCTCGCCGAAGCAGCTGGGCGAGATCCTGTTCGACGAGATGGGCCTGTCGGGCGGCCGCAAGGGCAAGTCCGGCGCCTGGGGCACCGATGCCGCGGTGCTGGAGGAGTTGGCCGCGCAGGGCGTGCCGCTCGCGCGCAAGGTGCTCGACTGGCGGCAGCTCTCGAAGCTGAAATCGACCTATGTGGACGGGCTGACCGCGCAGCTCGACCCGCGCACCGGGCGCGTCCACACCGATTTCTCCATGGCGAATACCAGCACAGGGCGCCTCGCCTCGACCGAGCCGAACCTGCAGAACATCCCGGTCCGCACCGAGGAGGGCCAGCGCATCCGCCGCGCCTTCGTCGCCGACCCCGGCCATGTGCTGATGTCGGCCGACTACTCGCAGATCGAGCTGCGGCTGCTGGCCCATATGGCCGACGTGCCGGCGCTGCGGGAGGCCTTCGAGACCGGGCAGGACATCCATTCGCGGACGGCGGCCGACATCTTCCGCCTGGCGCCGGAGGCGGTGGACCGCGAGGCGCGGCGGCGCGCCAAGACCATCAATTTCGGCATCATCTACGGCATGTCCGCCTTCGGCCTGGCCGGACGGCTCGGCATCGGCGCGGGCGAGGCCAAGGGCATCATCGATGCCTATTTCGGCCAGTATCCCGGCATCCGCGCGGCGATGGAGCGGCTGAAGGAGGAGGCGCGGCTGCGCGGCTACGTCTCCACCTCCTTCGGGCGGCGGCTCTGGATCCAGGATATCGGCACCAAGGACCCGGTGCGCCGGGCCGGCGCCGAGCGCGCCGCGATCAACGCCCCCTTCCAGGGCGGCGCGGCGGAGATCATCAAGCGCGCGATGGTGCGGCTGCCGCGGGCGCTACGCGAGGCGGGGCTCAAGGCCCGGCTGCTGCTGCAGGTCCATGACGAGCTAGTGCTGGAAGTGCCGGAGGCGGAGGTCGAGCCGACCGGCGCCCTGGTCCGCCAGGTGATGGAGGGTGTCGCCACCCTCCGCGTCCCCCTGGCCGTCGAGGTGGGCACGGGGCGGAGCTGGGCCGAAGCGCATTGACGCTTTACGTTACGGGCTGACGCTCCGCACAATGTGATAAGACAAGGGCTGCACGTTATCGCACAGCCCTGAAACCATTTCGGAGACATTGAAATGAAGGGCGCCGCAGGGCCGGGTCTGCCCAGCCGCTTGCGAGCAAGGCTGCCGCCTTCCCTTCGGCTGCTGCTGGCCGCGTCGCTCGTCGTGCCCCTGGGCTTCCTGGTCGGTGCCGCCTGGTATGACCATCACCGCCTGCAGAACGAAGCCCATGCCAACCTGGCCCGCCTCTCGGCAGTGGCCAGGGAGCATGCGCTCAAGGTGGTCGAAACCAATTCCCTGGTGCTGGACCGCATGGAGGACCGCATCCGGGGGCTGAGCTGGGCCGAGATCGAAGCGCAGAACGAGCCCATCCAGCGCTGGCTCCGCGGCCTTGACGAGCGGTTTGCGCAGATCACCTCGCTGCACCTCACCCGCCCGGACGGGCGGGTGGTGACGCTCAGCATCGCCTGGCCGACGCCCAGCCTCTCGGTCGCGGACCGCCTCTACTTCCGCCGCCTCCGCGATGGCGAGCCAGGGATGATCTTCAGCGAGCCGGTGCGGTCGCGGCTGACCGGCATCGTCACCTTCGCCGTCGCCCGGCGCCGCGAAAGCGCGGATGGGCAGTTCGACGGCGCGCTCATCGGCTCCATCCTGCCCGGCTATTTCCAGGCGCAGTGGCACGCGATGGACCCGGAGGGCAGGGCGAGCTTCGCGCTGATGCGCACCGATGGCCAGATGCTGGCCGTGCATCCCTCGGCTGGCGACGGCCTGCACGGCCCGCCCGATCCCGCCACGGTGCCGGAGGCGGTGCGGCATCCGAGCATCGCCAACCCGGTCATCGCCCGCTTCGGCGAGCGTGGTGAATGGCTGACCGCCTTCCGCCAGGTCGGGCAGCACCCCCTCGTCGTCTCCGTCACCCTCTCGCTCGATCAGGTCCGGGCCGAATGGCTGGCGAATACGGCCCGGATGGCCCTGCTCTGCCTGGTCGCCGCGCTGGCGCTCGGCTTCACCACGCTGCTGGCCATCCGCCGCTGGCGCTCCGAGCAGGTCATGCTGTCCGAGCTGACCATCAGCCGCGACGAGTTGCAGGCCGAGATCGCCCGGCGGGAAGCGGCCGAGGCCGGGCTGCTGCAGGCCCAGCGGCTGGAGTCGCTCGGCCGCCTCACCGGCGGCGTGGCCCATGACTTCAACAACCTGCTGACCGCCATCCTCGGGACGGTCCATCTGCTGGAGCGGCATCTCGGTGCCGCCGCGGATGAGCGGATGCGGAAGTATATCGGCATGGTCCGCGACGCCGTGCAGCGCGGTGCCCGGCTGAATGCCAGCCTGCTGGCTTTCGCCCGGCGGCAGAAGCTGCATGCCACGAGCCTCGATGCGAACGACCTGGTGCAGGGCTTCGCGCCCCTGATCCAGCGCGCGCTGGGCGAGGCGGTGACGCTGGCCGTCCATCTCGAGCCGGGCCTGCCCCCCTGCCGGGCGGATGCCGCCCAGCTCGAGGCCGCCCTGCTCAACCTCGCCATCAATGCGCGGGATGCCATGACCCGCGGCGGCACCGTGATGCTCTCCACCCGCTCGGCCCCGCTCGATGCCGCGCAGCTTGCCACCAACCCGGATGCCCGGCCCGGCTTCTACGTGGCGCTGGCCCTGCAGGATACCGGGACGGGCATGCCGCCCGAGGTGCGCGAGCGGGCCTTCGAGCCCTTCTTCACCACCAAGCCGCAGGGCAAGGGAACCGGGCTCGGCCTGTCCCAGGTCTTCGGCTTCATGCGGCAGCTCGGGGGCCATGTGACCATCGAGAGCGCGCTCGGCGAGGGCACCGAGATCACGCTCTTCCTGCCCGTGGCCGCCGAGCCCCCGGCCGCCCTGCCGGTGCCGGCCCCCTCGCACCCTGACGGGCTCCGCCCCCCTGCCCATGCCACCATCCTGGTGGTCGAGGATGACGAGCGCGTCCGCGAGGTGGCGGCCGAGACCCTGCGCGATGCCGGCTTCCAGGTGGTCGCAGTGCAGGATGGGCCGGAAGCGCTGGCCATGCTGGGCCGGCCGGGGCGCTTCGACCTCATGTTCAGCGACATCGTCATGCCGGGCGGCATGACCGGGATCGAGCTGGCCCAGGCCGCCCGCCGGATGCATCCCAGGCTCCCGATACTGCTGGCGACCGGATTTGCCGCCACCGTCGAGGGGGCCGCCGATCATGGCTTCGAGGTGCTTCCGAAGCCCTATGATCAGGCCGCCCTGGTGCGCCGCATCGCCGAGCTGCTGGCCGAGCGGCAGCCGGTCGCCTGACCGGCCTCAGGCGTTGCGCTGCGGGCCGCAGCCCATTATAGGCTGCCTCCGACCATGGAGAGGTGGCGGAGTGGTCGATCGCGTCGGTCTCGAAAACCGAAGTACTCGCAAGGGTACCGTGGGTTCGAATCCCACCCTCTCCGCCAGTGCTGATCCGGCACGCTCCTCAATCGCCCGAAAAATCGTCTAAAATCAAGGCTTCGGGGATTTCCGGCTCGTTCCGAACGCAGCTTTCGGTCCGCCCGGGCACGATCACAGCCGGTATGAGGATGGGGTATCCACTGGGGCAGAATTCCGCCCTTCGGGACGATACCCCACTCCCTCCTCCAATCGTCAGACGTGGTACCCCACCAACTCCCCAGGCAGCGTTGCCGCATGCGGCCCGCAGGGTCGGCCGTACCAGGCCTGTCGGAAGTACGATCCGCGGAAGCTGGTCCAGCCCCGTCGGTGCACCGCGCACGGCCGGTCGTCCTATGCAAGATTTGCGGCCTATCCCGTCAGCGCTGCCAAGCGGACTTCGGAGACGAGGGCATCGTAAAGAATTCCAAAGGCGGATGGACAGGCAGATCGTCTACGCGCCCGGCCTGAAAAATGTCTCCGGAGAAGGCAAAAAATCCAAGGAATGGGAGGTCGCTTGCTTGGTCACCGATCATCTTATCTGTTCGGTGTACGCGCCGGTCTCAGAACCCGACGGCTGGGGCACCCCGCCGGACGTGGCGGCGCCCCGCCCCGACGGCAACCGGAGCGGCATCTAGGTAGCGGAACTGGTCGATAGCGCGACGCGAGCCAGTCACGCCTGGTGCCGGGTGGCCGAAGAGGTGCTCCGCATCGATTCCCGAGGGCGATCTGGCCGAGCCGCGAGCGTTCCGGGCAGTTCTCGAGGCGACCGACGCCGCTCGCTGCGTCGTTCGCAATACTGCTGCGGCGCTCGGGGTGGTCCACAGAGAGCAACATGCGGTGCCGGATCACATCGGCCACCACGTTTCCGAGGACTGTGCCGGGGAGCGGCTCACCACGGGCTGGAGCGGAATATCCGGGCGAAGCACCGAAAGCTCCGCGGCGTGGACCGGACTGCCGACTCCGAGATACTGCCCGCGGTCCTCGCCAACAAATTGGGGACCGCTGCGGAAGCGATATGCTGCGCTATATCGAATGTCGTCTATCGGCCAACGAACATCGGCTGCGTCACCCTGATCACCGGGTACGACCCCATCACAGGCGAGTGGCTAGTCATCCTCCGCTAGCGACCAGCAAAGGGACCTCTTCGTTCACGGTTACGCGAGAAAGAGCCGTGGGATCGGCTGCATTTGCGTCCAGAAATGTCCGACTTAATCCATTGTAGTACGAATTGATCCCCTATTATAGATGTGTCCATCTTAGATAAGTAACATGTATCTGTCTGTTCTGCCGGTTGCAAAAGGACAGATCATGCTGACGGATGCGCAGTGCAGGAAGGCAAAACCCAAAGAGAAGTCGTACAAAATTTACGCTGAAAGCGGATTGTACCTGCTGGTCAACCCGAACGGCTCGAAACTTTGGCAAATGAAGTACGTGTACGGAGATAAAGCACGCACGTACTCCATTGGCCCCTACGGGGATGGAAAGGATCAAGTCACCCTGGCTGAGGCACGAGAAAAACGGGAAGAAGCCAAAAAAATCTTGAAAGAAGGACGCGACCCGACACTTGTAAAACGCCTCAACCGTATCCAGACAACCACTGACCATTCCACGCTTTTTGAGGACGTCGCTCAGGCGTGGCTGGAGAAGAATCGCTCGGGTTGGGCTCCAAAGCACGCGACGGACGTCGCCTCCAGCTTCAAGAAGGAGGTTTATCCCGCCATCGGCAGACTGCCGATGGCCGAAATCACCAGTGTCATGATCATGAAGCTCGTGCTGGCTCCAATCGAGAAGCGCGGAACTTTCGAGACAGCCCATCGCATCCGCCAGCGTATCTCTGCCGTGTTCCGGTACGCCGCCGCCCTGGGTCTCGTCCCGAGGGAGCATGATCCGGCCGGTCCGCACCTGCTCCAGATTATGAAGCCCGTCCCGCGGAAAAGGCCGCAGCCTGCGATTACGGAGCTCGAGCCGCTGCGCGAGATGCTGCGAAAGGCCGAGGAGTACCCGTGCCATCCGACGACCAAGCTGGCGATGCGATTCGTCGCACTGACGGCCGTGCGCGTCGCAACGATGTCAGGCGCACGTTGGGAACAGTTCGTTGGCCTCGATGGCCTATTGCCGATCTGGGAGATTCCCGCCGAGCAGATGAAGGGCGAAACCGGACACAAGCTGCCCTTCACGGTTCCCCTTTGTAGACAAGCGGTCGAGGTCATTGAGGCCGCCCAGCGCATCAACGGCCAGTTCCCCTGGGTATTCCCCAACGATATTCGCCCGCAGAAAGGACCGATCTCCAACAACGCGGTGATCTTCCATCTTTACCGCGTCGGCTATCGCGGGAAGCACACGGCGCACGGCTTTCGCGCTTCGTTCTCCACCATCCTGAACGAACGGCACTCGTCTATGCGCGACATCATCAACTTCGCTCTGGCGCACGTGCCGAAGGATGAGGTGGAGGCTGCCTATAACCGCGCGAAGTACCTCGAGGAACGCCGCAGGCTGCACCAGGAATACGCAGACCTCCTACTCGCGGGCTTCCCCTCGGCGTTCGAGCTCCTCGACGGAAGGAAGCGTTGATCGGTGCAGGAACCGGCGCCGCGGCGAAGTGCCTGGGGTGGCATTTCATGGATAATCGGCATGCCCACACGGCACCTAACTTCCGGACCCTTGATCATGCCCGCCTGTTGTGGTGCAGGTGGAAACTACAGGACTCTCTGGTCCGACGCTCCTTTGGACGGCATCCAGAGGCGATCGGTAGTGGCGTCGACCGTTCAGGGAAGTCGCGGCACGTCCGCAGTTCCCCAAACGAGGCGCCGCCGCGGGAAGCCACGCAGGCTCTCGGCGACTTTATCCGGGCCCCGCATCTCGCGTTCCTCGACCTTGAGGCGTCGTCCCTCCACTATGATAGCTTTCCGATCGAGATCGGATGGGTGTTCGGAGACGGCTCGGGCAAGTCTGCGCTGATCAGGCCGGAGCCGGGATGGAAGGATTGGTCGCCCAACGCGCAGTCCTTGCATGGCATCTCCATAGAGACGCTCAGGCGTGAGGGACTCCCTGCGGCCGAGGTGGCGTGGTGGGCCGCCAGCTCATTGAGAGGGCTCCTTGTCGTCTCCGACGCACCAAGCGCTGACCAGCAATGGCTCAACCGACTGGCCGAGGCAGCGGACATCGACCGCATTGCCACCATCCGCCCCATCACTACGAGGCGCTGAATGTCGCCTGCCGTCGGCTGAACGCATTGATCGCGAACGGCGCGTCCGGTCGCGCGTGGTCGGACATACTCGTGCGGGATGCCGCCAGCCGCCTCGTCACGGAGGCATATTCCGGGGAACAAGTCCTATGCCCGCCGCGACATCGCGCACTATATGACACTCGGTCCCTGTGGAGGATCTGGATGTCTGTCAGCGACCCGGTCACGGACCTTTTGGCCCAGCACGGTACTTCATGAGGGCCAGGGCGTTCTCGCAGGGGCGGCGCTGTTTGCTAATCCCGGACGAGAACTCGTCTATGCGGCACATCATCGGCTCCGCCCTGGCGCACGTGCCGAAGAACGAAGTAGAATGAGCAGAACTTCCCGAGAATTCCTCCTCGGCGTTCGAGCTCCTCAGGGGAGAAAGCGCTGGCCGGCGCAGAAACCGGCGACGTGGCATTGCAGAACTTTACTGTCGTCTCAACCAAGCGATATCTCTAGGTTGTTCTCCTTTGTGAGATAGCAATATCTCCCAACAGAGATCGGTCCGGTCCAGCCGAGTATATAAACGTCCGGCATCATCCTCGCCATTACTGATATGCCGCTCCCACCAAGCGTCAAGACCCTGCAGTTTTTTCCAGGCTGGTGGTAGACGGGCGGTAGACTGCTGCAGTTCTGCACATGCCCGATAGAACGCCTGCCGATTCCCGAACTCGCCGCAAGCGACAGTCAGGCTATCACGCAATAGCCGGACCCTGGGCAACAGCGCTGCCAGGACGGTCTGCATCTCCTCCGGCAGCCGCCGGCCGACCGGCATAACCGCAGTTGTTGCGGCGACCGCACGCGGCACTCTGGTGCCCGCCCCCAAAATCAATGCTTCGTTGGCTGCCGCCACCGATGCCTCCGCCGCCTGGAGCAGTGCGCGTTCCTCAGCAAGTTCTGCTCGGAGAGCCTGGACCACGGCGTCGAGTGCCGGCTCCCGCGGCGTACCCCGCAAGCGCTCGTTCTCCGCTTGCATGGCCGCTTCGCGGGCACGTGCCGCGGCAAGTTGAGCCTCGACCAAGCGAAGCCGCAGTTCCCCCGCAGCGGGCGGTCCAGGGGCGGGTTGTCCGATGACCCGCTCCAACATCTTGGTCAGTGGCTCTGCCCCCGCCGGCCGGAGAAAGCGGACAAACCAATCCGCCTCGATTCCCTCCGCCGGTTCACCGAGCCAGGGTCCGGACCGCAGGACCGTGACCCCGGCCTGCCGCAGGCGCGCCGCGGACTCATCCCGAGTCGCCACGCTTCCAGCGACCAGGAGCCAAACCTCCTCCCCGCCCTCCACCAGGGCATAGGCAGTCGGCTCTACCGCCGTAGCCGCCGGACGGCAGGCGGCCAACGGTGTGCCAGCATGGGATACGTCGATGCTACCGGCATCACCAAGCGGGTAGGCAAGGCCGCGCCAAACGGCACCGCACCGACCATCGGGAAGCGTTACGGTTCGACACTGGCGCTGTTCTAGAAGTTTATCAACATCTAGAACCTGAACCAGGATATGTGTATCCATTGGAAAATGCGACATTCTAAGGTTGCAATGTTCCCGCGCGGGCATCAGGCAACGAAACCCGCGCGAGGTTCGTGCCCATGAGCATCATGCAGGCGATCGCGCCCGTCGTCTCCAATCCGATCACGGTTTATGGCGTGGTTGCGGCGTTGTTCGCTTGGGCCGGGTGGTCGGCCGTTCGTCTTGCCCAGGCCGCCACCAGGGTGCGGCTTTCCCTGGAAAGCGCCGCCGCAAGACTCACATCGACCGATAATGCCGTGGCCTTCGCCGGTAATTATGAGACCCTTTCCGACCAGTTTGGTGCGAGCGAATGGGTCGGCCCGCGCTGGCGCGAATACCGCGATTCGCTGGTCATCCCGCCCACCATCGGGCGTCCAATCCGGGCGACCGCGCGGCCCGATGGATGGTTCGATGCGGGCCAGATGCTGCGCGGGGCCGGCGTCGATCTTCGGTATCATGCGGCCCTGCCGAACCTGCTGGTCGGTGCTGGCCTGCTCTTCACCTTTCTTGGCCTTGCCGCCGCGCTGGCCTCGGCCGGCGGCATCGTGGCCGAGGGCGCCACGCAGCAGGCCCGGAACGGCGCGCTCAAGGCCCTGTTGGACGCCGCCTCGTTCAAGTTCGTCACCTCGCTCGCCGGCCTGTTCCTGTCGATCGCCTATGCGCTGTTCCGCAAGCAGGTGCTGGCGCGAGCGGAGGCCGCCTGCGACCGCTTCGTCGGGCTGCTTGAGGAGCGGATCCCCCTGCTGACGCCCGCGGCGCTGCAGCAGGAAGCCAATGCCCTGCTGGAGAGGCAGGGGAACCAGCTCGAGAGCTTCTCGACGGAACTGGCCATCAACATCGCCGGGGCCTTCGATCGGGCCTTCGATCAGCGCCTGGGCGAACATATCGGCCCGCTGTCGGAGGCGATGCAGCGCCTGGCCGGCGGCATGTCGAGCCGCAACGAGGATGCCATGCAGCGCATGCTGGATGCCTTCCTCGAGCGTCTGCAGGGCGGGACGGGCGACCGGATGAATGAGGTTGCCGAGAGCCTGTCCGGGCTCGGTGCCCGCCTCGAAGGCCTGCAGACAGGGCTCGGCGATGCCGCCGTGAGGATGGCCCAGTCGGCCGACGCGATGGCGACGCGCATGGGTGAAGGCGCCGAGGCTGCTCTGCAGCGGATCACCGACCAGATGGGCAGTCTGGCGGAAACCCTGCGCGGCGTCGCCGACCAGGCGAGGAATACCGGCGCAGATGCCGGCCAGGCCCTTGCCCAACGCATCGAAGCGGCGGCCGGTAGCTTCGAGGCTGCGGCCCGCAACGTGGCCGAAACCCTGTCCGCCGCCGCGGCCGGTCTTGAGCGCCGAATGGGGGACGAGGCGTCGGCGAGCACGGGCCGTCTTGCGGCCCAATTCGAGGCCATGCTGGCCGAACTTCGCGGCTTGGCAGAAACCAGCCGTTCGACCGGCACCGCGGCCTTCGAAACCTTGGCGGAGCGCATCGCGGCTGCCGCGGGCGGCTTCGAGGCTTCGGCGGCCCAGGTTGCCAAGACCCTGTCCGAGGCTGCTGCCGCGACCGGCGGGTCGCTGGGCCGCGGCGCCGAGGACGCCGTGCAGCGCATCGCCGCGGCGACCGAAGGGATGCGGAGCGAGATGCAGGCGATGCTGGCCGAGTTGCGCGCCAGCATGGCATCGGCCGGCGACGCGGTCCGGGACAGCGCCCAGCAGGGTGGCGATCGCCTCCGGGGTTCGATGGAAGCGGCCGGCACCACGCTGGCCGATGCGATCACCAACGCCGCTGGTGGCCTGCAGCAGGCGGGGGAGGCAGCTGGCGGCGCGCTGCGGGATGGCGGCCAAGCGGCCGGCCAGCGACTGACCGATGCCGGTGGCGCCCTCGGCAGCCGGGCGGAGGGGCTGGCGGTTCAGCTGCGGGGGCTTGGCGAGGCAGCCGATGGTCTGCGTGCCCGGATCGCCGAGTTGGACGTGACGACGCGCGCTGCGGCCACGCCGCTGGCGACGGGTGCGGCCGACATGAAGGCGGCGGCCGCCTCGGTCCAGGCCGCGCTGCAGCCGCTGGGCCGGACCGCGGAAGCCCTGCGCGGCGCGGTCGAGCAACTCGGTGGCGTCGCCCTGAAGCTGCAGGATGCGCAGGCGGCGACGTCGCGGCTGGTCGAAGGCGTGAACCTGGCGACGGGGCGGTTCGAGGGCGTGGATCGTGCCCTTGCCGGTACGCTCGACGCACTCCAGCAGGGTCTGCAGGGCTTCACCCAGCAGATCAGGACATTCGTCGTGCAGACCGACGGCAACCTGGCGCAGGCAGCGACGCAGCTCGGCAACCTTACCAAGGAGCTCGAATCGACCCTTGGCGATTTCCTCGACCAGATGAAGCGAAAGTAGCTGATGGCCGTGAAGCGCGAGGCCTCCGAAGCCGAGGGTGGCGAGGGCTATTTTGCCTCGATCAGCGACCTGATGGTTGGCATCCTCTTCGTGTTTCTGCTGATGCTCACCGTCTTCGCCCTGAACTACCGGGATGCCGAGCAGGAGCAGGTCGTGGCGCTGGAACGCTACGAGCGGCTGCAGGCCGAAGCCGAGACGGCGCGTGCGGAGGCACTGCGGCAGGCCGAGGCCGTCAGGCTGGCAGTCATCGAGACGGCGCGCCAGGAGGAGCGGGCCCGCGCCCGCGAGGTGGAGGCAAATCTCCTGCGCGTCCGCAACCAGGCGCTGACCGAAGCACTCGATCGCGCCATCGCCAGGCTGCAACGGGAAATCCGTGACCGCGAGGATGCGCGGGCCGACTTGCTGGCGCGGCTGGCCGAGGGCCTGTCCGCCCGGGGTGTCTCCTTCCGGCTCGACCCGCAATCCGGCGTGCTGCGCCTTTCGGAGGATGTGCCGTTCAACACCGGCCGGTCCGACCTGACGGATCGCACACGCCGGACGGTGCAGGTCTTGGCCGAGGTGCTGGTGCGGGTCCTGCCCTGCTTTGCCAAAGCACCCGATCGGCAGGGCTGCGGCACCCGGGATGCGCCGATCTTGGAAGCGGTGCTGGTGGAGGGACACACCGACCGGCAGCAATTTGTGAACCTGACGGCGCAGCAGTCGCAGCAGGAGAATGACCGCCTTTCGGCGTCCCGTGCCCTGACCGTCTTTGCCGAGATGCGCCGCTTGCAATCCGGCCTCGACCGGATGAGCAACGGCGATGGCATTCCGCTGCTTGGCGTGTCCGGCTACGGCGAGCGGCGCCCTCTTCCGGATGCGCTCGGGATGTCCGAGACGGAACTGGCGCAGAACCGACGGATCGACCTCCGCTTCGTTCTGTCGTCACGCACGTCCGAGGAGGTGCGCCGGCTGATCGAAGAGATCGATCGATTGCGGAAGCCGGCGGAATGAGCCTGACACTCGAAGCGCTGGGCCGGTTGAAGGCGTCCATCGGCGGCCTGCCGCGCTCGGTAAGCCTGCCGGAGGTCTCAGCCAGCCGGAAGATGCTGGCCAGTGTCGGCGCCTTGGGTGCGAAGCGGGCGGAGCCGGTGAAGGCGGTGCTGGAGGCGCTGCGGGTGCGCCTCGGGGCGGCGGCAAAAGCCAGGCTGATCATTGATGTTCCGCGCCGGGACCTGCAGAACGCGCCGTGGATCCTGTGGCAGGGGACCTCGCCGGCAGCGGAGCTTCCTGGTGTCCTGGAGGCGGTGGTCACGCAGGCCATGGGCTCCAGCCGGATCACGCGGAATCTGATCGAGGCCTGGATCAGGGACTTCACGCCGACGGCGCCGACGATCGCTGTAGCCGGGCACGCCATCAAGCGGTTGCTGGCACAGGATACGGATCGTCGGCTCGATCCGTGGCGTGACGCCGGGCGCCGGTACGATCTGTTCGATGCCTACCAGGGGCCGCAGTCGTTGGCGCGCGCATTGATCGAGGGCAGTGAGGCAGTGCCGGCCGTCCTGGCTGCCGCCGGGCTGGACGATGCCCTGCTGGCGGCAGGTGGGTATATGCGCGCGACGCTTCACGCCATGCTTGCCGGTGTGCCTGGCGTACTGCGCGGTGCTTCGGCAACGGGTCGGCTGGCTCGCGTCCTGGAGACGTTGTCGGCCGGGAGCACGCTCCGCTTCGGCCGTGAGCTTCATGGCGAGATCGGGCGGGCGCTACTAGGCGCCTGGGTCGATGGCGGTCGGGAGCCTGACGGAACAACGCGGGACAAGGTGCGGAATTTCCTGCTGCAGCACCTGGGTGACCCGCGGCTGCGGGCACCGAATTGGACCGCGGTCGGGGAACAGCACACGGCGATCATGCGGCGCTGGCTGGCCCGGGCTTCGCTGAAGGCATTCTTCGACTTGATCGCCGACCATGCGCTCGATCGCCAGTGGCGCTTCCGCGAGGCGTTCTGGTCGGCCTGCCTCGACAAGGGAGGCATCGACGACGCCTGGTTGGCGCTAGGGAATCAGGTGCATTGGAACGCACGTTCCATCTCGGACCTGCGTGGCGCATTCGGAAAGCTGGAGGGTGGCGGCGTGGCAGGCGATCAATCGGTGCTGCTGATGCGGATCGGGCCACTGACGGTCTGCGACTGGAGTCATAATGGGAAGCTGCGCGCTTGGCCGACGGAGTGGGCGAACGCGCCGGCCCTCCATCGGGCCAGCTACAGTCGTGATGACCTGACGGGGAAAGGTCTGCCATTTCCCCCGAACCCATTGTTTGGTTCGCGTGGTTCAGCGGACGGCCAAGGGCTGAGCCATGTCGGCTCCGACTCAAACAAGTGGCAGGGCAGCGCTGCCGAACTCCTTGCCCGTAGAACCAACCTTCGTCTGACCGAGCGGGACTGGCGACCACGATGACCCCGCGCTTTGAACACGCCATTAGCGATGCAGGCACCGAGCTCCGCCTGGTTGGGCCGAAGGGTGCTATCCCGCTCGATCAATGGGCCATCGAAGCGCCACCTTCACTGATTTCCGGTGTCGACCTTGTCCACCGCTTCATCGCAGCTGAAAGTGCCCTTGCCGACGACGAGATGGTGCTGCTGGAACACGAGACCGTCGCGGGCCTCAGTCTCCGCGAAGCCGGGCCCCTGAACCTCGGTCCCGTGGCTGAAGTGCGGGCGGTGGTGCAGGGCCGCGGCCTCCTGACCCGCCCTGACTTTAGCGCGGACCTCCAATGGCAGCGTCCCAATGGTCAAGCCGTGCTCAACGCGGACCGGGTGGGTGCCTGGCTGAAGCTGGGTGACAGTTACCGCCGGCTGCCAGCTGCCCTCCTCGCCATCGCGGAACAGGTCGACCGTCTCAACGCCGTGCCCGCGGACGACACCGGTGCACGCCTCGCCGCGATCGCCGCACTCCGCGAGGTCCTGCCAGCAGCATCGGCGGAGGCCGAGGCGAAGGGCATCCTCGGGCAGCTCACCATCGCCCAGGCGGATGCCTTCTCGCTCGACCTGGAGGGCGAGGGGGAATCCGCTCGCCTTTTGCCAGTGCTGCACCAATCGGGCGAAAACGCGGCCAACCCGGTGCTGACGCCGGCGCAGCAGCGGGCATTCGCGGCGGATCAGTTCTACCGGTTCGGCGCGGCGCGGCCGGTCTACACACTCGGCAACGGCGTGGTGGTCGTGCTCGCGCCCCAGCTCCGGCGCGCGTTGGAAGTCGTGCGCAAGGTCGCGTCGCAACCCTTGGCCCGGCGAAAAGCACTTCTGGCCGCGCCGCGCGCCTGGCTGCGCGAGGCCATCGGCGAGGATGCCGACGGGACGGTTCTGGAAAGCGTGTTCCGCGAAACCGAGGCTTGGTCGGACCGCGTCCTTGGCCTCGGCCTCTGGCAACCGCGGATACTGCCCTGGATCGCGCTGCAGGGCGCCGACTGGTTCGGCCCCGAGACGACTAGCGAATCGAGCCGGGCATCAGCGCCCCAGACCGGCCTGGTCGTGGATGGGCAGACCATCCCGCTGACGCCTGAAGAAAACCGCGCGCTTCAGGCCAGGGTGGAGGACGCGATTGGTGCCGGCCGCGGCGCGGTGCCGCTGGAAGCCGGCGGAAAATCCCTGTCTGTGCCGGCGACGCACGAGACGCTCGCCGCCCTGCAGAAGGCCGAGGCGGCCGGGATGCGACCACAAGCGAAGGCCAAGGATCCTGCCGAAGCGCCCGAAGTCCTGCTCATCAAGCCGAATGAGGAGAGTGTCGATGTCGAGGCGGAGGTCGCCCAACGTCCCTCGCCGCCGCGCGGGTCGCCCACCTGTTTGGCGACCAACCTGAAGCCACATCAGGCCGAAGGGCTGGAGTGGCTTCAGCGCGCCTGGTCGGGCGGCGAGCCCGGCGTGCTGCTCGCCGACGACATGGGCCTGGGCAAGACGCTGCAAGGGCTGGCCTTCCTGGCCTGGCTGCGGGAGGGGATGTCGGCCGGCGTCATCCCGAAGGTGCCGCTGCTGATCGTCGCGCCGACTGGGTTGCTGGAGAACTGGCGCGCCGAGCACGACCGGCATCTGGCTGCGCCCGGCCTTGGCAGGTGCCTGAATGCCTTTGGCAAGGGACTGGCAGCGCTGCGCCGGGCGGCGGATGGCACTGGTCCCGGGCTCGACGTTGCGGCACTCGGCGCCGCCGATTGGGTCCTGACGACCTATGAGACGCTCCGTGATTACGACCGCGACTTCGGTGGCGTCCGCTTCGCCGCCCTGCTGTTCGACGAGGCGCAGAAGATCAAGACCCCCGGCATCAGGTTGACCGATGCCGCGAAAGCGATGAACGCCGATTTCCGCGTCGCCTTAACCGGCACGCCGGTGGAGAACCGGCTGGCGGACCTCTGGTGCATTGTCGACGGGGTGCATCCGGGGGGCCTCGGCGACCTCAAGTCCTTCAGCGCCGAATATGAGCGATCGCCGGACGAGGAGCGCCTCCGGCGCCTCAAGCGCCTGCTCGACAGCGGCTCTCCCAACCGGCCGGCGCTCATGCTCCGGCGGCTGAAGGAGGATCGTTTGCCGGACCTGCCGCCCCGGCATGAGGTGCTGCGCGAGGCGCCGATGCCGAAGGGCCAGGCCGAGGCCTATGCGGCCACTGTGGCCGCGGCGCGGGGCGCCGACCGGGCCGGGGCCGTGCTCGAGGCTTTGCAGCAATTACGCGCACTGTGCCTGCATCCCTCACCGGACGATACTGCGGAGGATGCGGCCTTCATCGCGGCCTCCGCGCGCCTACTGACTACCTTCCGGTCGCTCGACGAGATTGCGCAGCGCGGTGAGCGTGCCCTGGTCTTCCTGGACCACTTGGCGCTCCAGGCCCGGTTGGTCGGCATTATCCAACGCCGCTACGGCATGGCCTTGCCGCCCATGGTGATCAACGGCGAGGTCACTGGAGCGATCCGGCAGGCACGGGTCGACCGCTTCCAGGCCGGAGGCGAGGGCTTCGATGTGATGCTGCTCTCGCCGCGCGCCGGGGGGGTGGGGCTGACACTGACGCGAGCGAACCACGTCATCCACCTGGCGCGCTGGTGGAACCCAGCCGTTGAGGACCAGTGCACCGGCCGGGTGCTGCGGATCGGGCAGACCCGGCCGGTGACGGTCCATCTACCGTTGGCGACCCTGCCCGATGGGCGTCGCTCCTTCGACCAGAACCTGCATGCCTTGCTGACCCGCAAGCGCCAGTTGATGCGCGATGCGTTGCTACCGCCCGGCCCGACAGGCGCCGACCAAGATGAGCTGTTCACCGCGACGATGAACGGCTGATCGCATGCTGACACTCCTTTCGACCTCGGCTGCCGAAGCAGGGTTCAGTTGTGGCCGTTGGCGCCCCTCCGAATTGGGCAGGCTCCTTCATGACCCGGGTGCGGGACGGCGGACCCCCGAACGCCGCAGACCGCCCTCCCGTGCCCGCTCTGCCCGCCGCTGAGGACCTATATCGCATGGACAAGAAGAGCCTCAGCGAGCGCGACATCTGCACCAAGTTCATCACTCCGGCGGTCACACAGGCCGGCTGGGACCCAATGTTACAGATCCGTGAGGAGGTCGGCTTCACTAAGGGCCGCATCATCGTCCGCGGCCGGCTGGTCACCCGCGGCAAGGCCAAGCGGGCCGACTACGTCCTCTACTACAAGCCCAACCTGCCGATCGCCCTCATTGAGGCGAAGGACAACACCCACGCGGTCGGCGATGGCATCCAGCAAGGCATTGAGTACGCCGAGACGTTGGAGATCCCCTTTGTCTTCGCCTCGAACGGTGACGGTTTCGTCTTCCACGACCGCACCGGGACGAGCGCGGCCAAGGAGATCACCCTCACCCTCGGCCAGTTCCCCTCGCCCGCCGACCTCTGGGCCCGGTACAGCGCCTGGAAGGGGGTCGTGTCCCACAGCGTGGTGTAGGAGCGGTGCTCCTCAGCGGGCTGTGCCGCAGTGTCAAACAGCTGCAACTGGCAGGCTGACGGCCGGAGTATCGCTCACCGCGGTCATGGTCTCCAGCGTCATGTAGCGCGATCGCTGGGTGGCCCATTCATCGGACTGCTCGAGGAGGAGGGCACCGACGAGCCTGACGACGGCGGCCTGGTTGGGAAAGATGCCGACCACGTCGGTGCGGCGCTTGATCTCACCGTTGAGGCGCTCGATGGGGTTGGTCGAGTGGAGCTTGGCCCTGTGCTCGCGGGGGAAGTCCATAAAGGCCAATACGTCCTCCTCGGCGGCGTCCATCAGGCT
>NZ_FMZX01000057.1 GCF_900101615.1 Belnapia rosea
TGGCGTGCTGCTGATGGGCTCGCTGTTCGGCCTCTACCCCTTCCTGCTGAAGCTCTACGCCGATGGCGGATACCAGGGCGCCAACTTCCAGGCCGGGCTGCGCACGACCTGTCGCCAGATCAACCTCGAGATCGTCAAGCGATCCGAGTTGCACAAGTTCGTCGTGCTGCCGAAGCGCTGGATTGTCGAGCGCACTATCGCCTGGCTCAATCGCTGCCGACGATTGGCCAAGGATTGGGAGTGCCTGAACCGCCGCGCGCTTGCCTTCCTGCGATGGGCTTCCGTCCGCCGCATGCTCCGAAGGCTATGTCAGAAAACAACATGATCCCGGACGGACTCTCAGAAGCTAACAGGTCCTGGACCGTTCCCAGCGCAGCAGGATCGCCAAGTTTCAGCACGCAGCTAGAAGGACGGTTTGCGCGCAACCCACGCCCGGCTGAAGTCTTTGCGCCAAGACGAGCACAACGCGCTTGGGAGACCGATGCTGGCGAGCTGCACCACCCGTCGCCGACTGCTGACCCTGGCGGCGACCACAGTAGCGCCCCCGGCGCATGCCCTCGCCCCCGCCGCGACCGCACCGCACCAGGACAGCCCCGTCCTCCGGCCCAGCCTATTCCGGAGCTTCTTCCTGGGCGGCTTCGAGTGCTCGACGCACCGGCGTGCGGACGGCCGCAGGCTCGACCTGATCGCGGCCACCCGCCATGACGTGCTCGTCGAGCAGGACTACCGGCAGCTCGCCAGGCACGGGATCCGCGCCGTACGTGACGGCGTGCGCTGGCACCTCGTCGAGCCCGGCGCGCCGGGCCATTACAACTGGTCATCCCTGCTGCCGATGCTGCGCGCGGGAGAGGCTGCAGGCACACAGGTCGCGTGGGATCTGTGTCATTATGGCTGGCCGGACGAGCTCGACGTGTTCTCGGCCGATTTTGTGGAGCGCCTCGCCCGCTACGCGGCCGCTTTCGCCCGCCTGCACCTCGATGAGACCGGCCGCCCACCGGTCATCTGCCCAGTTAACGAGATATCCTACCTCGCCTGGGCCGGTGGCGACATGGCGCGGATGAACCCCCTCGCGCGCGGACGCGGGTACGAGCTGAAGCGTCAGCTCGCACGCGCCGCCATCGCTTCAGCCAGTGCCGTGCGCGCTGTGGCGCCCGGCGCGCGGATCCTGGCCATTGACCCGCTAATCCACATTGCACCAGCTCCCGGTAAGGACGCGGGCCCGGCCCTCGCCCACCTTGAGGCACAGTTCCAGGCCTGGGACATGCTGGTCGGCCGGCACGCCCCTGAACTCGGCGGTGCGCCCACGATGCTCGACCTCGTCGGGGTAAATTACTACTGGAACAACCAATGGTCATGCGAGCACCCGCGATTGCTCAAAGGCCACTGGCTGTGCGAGGGCGAGCCGCTGTCGCCCTTCGATCCCCGCGCACGTCCGCTTCGCGGGCTGCTGGCTGGCGTTCACGCGCGCTACGGGCGCCCCGTCTTCGTTGCAGAGACAAGCATCGAGGGCGAACGGCGCGCGGACTGGCTGCGCCATGTGGGTGCGGAGGTGCGCGAGGCGATTCGTGCCGGCATTCCGGTGGAAGGCATCTGCCTCTACCCCGTGCTGAGCCACCCGGGTTGGGACGATGACCGCTACTGCCCGAACGGGCTGCTCGAGATGGAGGTCCGGGCCGGGCGCCGGGTGGAGCATGCGCCCCTTGCGGCCGAGCTGCGCCGCCAGCAGCACCTGTGCGAAACCCTCTTCTCGGGGCGGGGCAAGGAGTAGGAGAAAGCTGACACGCTGCGCTCGGGCGGCGGGCATTGTTCTAGGATGAAACCGTCGTGCGGCCTCGCGCTGTGGCAGGGTGACGTAGAAGCCGAGCTCGTCGAGCTTGCGGGCGAGGCGGACCCGCCTGGTCCGGTGCAAGTGATCGGCGCTGAGGTCCGCACATACGGACACCTCGGCGGAGCATCCAGTAAGCAGCCGTGAGGAGAGCGGCGGCGACGGCGATGCCGAAATGGATCCTCAGGAGTAGGCGCTGATGGTCGCACCGGCTCCCTATCGCCGAGCCGCAGAAACTTCCCTAGCGACAGGCCGTCAGCACAGCACCACTCCAGCCCGCGTTCACTGTTTATCTCCTCGAAGTAGCCGACCAGCAGCATGCGAAAGAGGCACCCCGGCGGCAGCGATAGCCGCTCCCTCCCGCAGCGTAGTAGGATCCGCAGAGCCCTCCGACGAAACCGTCGAACCCAGCCGTGACAAGCTCGGCCTGCAGCCGACCGTAGAAGGCGTGATCCGGCGAGCGGGGCATCTCCGACCACGACACCGGCAACTCCGCCTGACGACCCCGCTGCCGTTCCGGAGCCATACGAAACCCGCCGCCATCACCTACAGGGACGAAGTCGACCCAGGCCGGTGTCACCAACGGGCTATTATGCCAGAAACGGTCCGGTCGAGCGGCGGGATAGGCATGTGCGGGATGTCCTACTCCTGCCAGACGCCGGCACCTCGGGCACGATCCCGGCCCGGGAACGTTTGCCATGGGCAGACAGGACACACGGAAATGCAGGGCGGTATGCTGAAAAACCGGCTTCTGGCGGCCTGGGACCAGGTACGAACCAGCCTGTGGCTGCTGCCTTTGCTGATGGCAGCGGCCGGTGTAGGCCTTGCCTGGGCCATGCTCGAGGTTGATGCCGGCCATGGTGCCGAGGACGAGGTGCGGGCCTGGTGGATGAACGCCGGCGGGGCGCAGGACGCCCAGACTCTGCTCTCGACGCTGCTCACAGGCGTGATCGCGATGGCCGCCATGGTCTTCTCGGCCACAGTTGTGGCGCTGACGCTCGCCGCCAACCAGTACGGGCCGCGCTTGGTGCGCGTCTTCCGGGCTGACCTCACAACCCAAGTTGCGCTCGGCACCTTCGCGACGACCATCGTCTACCTCGTACTCGTGCTCCGCATGATCCGGGGCGATGCCGCATTCCACGACGTGCCTCACGCATCGGTCAGCATCGGTACCGCGCTCGCGCTCGCCTGCGTCCTGGCTCTGCTTGTCTTTATCCAGGAGGTGGCGCGCATGGCGGTGGCGGATGACGTAGTGGAGCGCGTCGGCCGCGAGCTAGACGCCGGCATCGATCGCCTACCCGTCCTGACCGCGGATGAGGGGCAGGAGCACCACCGGGCCAATAAGGACGGCGCGGATAGGCAGGCGCTGTGGGAGGGGGCCGGCCATGTTGCGCAACGCCAAGAGGGCTACGTGCAGGCCATCGACCACGAGGGCCTGCTGGCCTGGGCGGAGCGGCACGACGCGGTGCTGCGGCTCAACTTCCGTGCGGGTGACTTCGTCGTCGCGGGCGACCGGCGCATCCACGTCCACCCGCCCGAGGCGGTAGAGGCGGCCGAGGCGGACGCCATTTGCAAGTTCGTCGTGGTGGGGCGGGAACGCACGCCGACACAGGACATCGAGTTTGCCGTCCGTCACCTCGTCGAGGTCGCGGTCCGGGCGCTCTCGCCCGGTATCAACGACCCCTTCACCGCCGCCGCGGTGATCGACCGGCTGCGTGGGTGCCTCACGCGGCTGGCCGGACGGCGCCTGCCCTCGCGGATGCTGCGCGACGGGGCGGGCCGGGTGCGCATCCTGCGCGAGACGACGACCTTCGCCGGCCTGAGTGACGCCGCCTTCCACCAGATCCGCCAAGCCGCGGCGAGCCACCCGGCGGTAGTTATCCACCTGGTCGAGGCGATCGCCCGCATCGCCGAGCATGCCCGCACCGCGGAGCAACGCGGGGCACTGACCCGCCACGCCCGGATGGTGGCCGGGGCCGGGCTGCGCGCCGCGGAGGAGCCGGGCGATCGCCACGACATCGAGCGGAGCCTCGCCAGGGCGGAGCAGGCGCTCGCCGATCATGGAGAGGCGCTCCAACCATCTACCGGGCACCAGCGCAACCCGCCTGGCTCGCGCTCGAGACCGGAGCCGGCGGCCGACCACGCAGCGGAGCGGCTGCAGCCAAGCTGTTGGGTTGCCAAGCGGTGAGGCCGACCAGTTGTGCACCCTCATGAGCCTGCTGACCGCGTCGGTCCCTCGAAGGAGGGTGTATGAGTGCGAAACAGCGCTGTAACGCGGGGCAGCTGGCGTTCGAATCCCCTTGTCGCAGAGCCTCGGCACTGCCGTTCACATGCTCGGTGCCGGCCCATCCTGGCCGCCAGGCACGGCACGACGGCGCCATGGGCGGCAACGAAGGTGCGGTCTGCGTTTCAGACAAGGAGGCGCCCGTCTACGCCTCCTCCCTGGCCGCAACCATGGCGTCCCGCGTCTCACGCCGCCTCGGCGAGACCCAGCGAGGCCGCCCGCCGCACCTTCAGCCCATCCAGGCCAGCGGTGACCTGGACGGTCTCGCCGTCATGGATGCGGCCCTCCAGCAGCAGGTTGGCCAGCTGGTCCTGCAGGTGCGGCTCAACGAGATCGAGCGGGCGCGGCGAACTCACCTTCATGGATGGCGTGCCGGTCATGCCCTACGCGTCCGGACACTCGGTCGAGACGTTCTCACCCGGTCGCTAACTCGCTAGCCCGAGATTGCCGCTGCCCTCTTGGCCAAGCCAGGCACCGACCGCTTCAGGCAGCGCGGCCGCGAGCCTGGCGCGATGCAAGGGATTCCTGAGATTGGCTTCATCCCGAAGATCGGAGAGGAAACCGAGCTCAACCAGGGCCGATGGGGTCTGGCGCGCCTTTAGAGACGGTTTTCATAACTATTTCTGATTGAGGTGGTCTGAGATCTCCGCTTGTGCAGCGCCGAGCAGCAGTCTCCTTCAAAGCTACACTATGAGCGCAAGCCTGGGCCTGAACCGAACGACCCCGGGCCAAAAGAGTCTCGACAGCAGGTAGACACAGCATTCTAAAATGCGTATTCTAATTGACATGGTCAGGACGGCGCGCTTCTCCGAGGACGACTTCATCGACGCGACGATGGCTCTGGTTGCCGAGGGTGGCCCTGCTGCCGCCACCATGCAGGCGATCGCCCGGCAGGTCGGAGCCCCCACGGGCTCGATCTATCATCGTTTCGAGTCCCGATCGGCCGTTCTTGGTGCCGCCTGGAACGCGGCCTATGGCTCCTTCGTCAAGGCGCTGGCGCCTCTGCTGCGCGAGGGCCGTCCGCGCGAGGCGGCCCTGGCCATCCTGCCCTGGTCCAGGGAGAACGAGCGTCGTGCCCGCTTCCTGCTCCTCAACGAGCCGATCGCGCTTTTTGAGGACACTCCGCCTCCGGCGCCGCTGCGCGAGGAACTCGAGAGGCTGGAGAACGAGTTCGACGGCGCCTTCCGGGCTTGCGTCGCCGGGTGTGGCGACGGGACCGTTCGCGACGAGGAACTGGCCCGGGCCAAGTTCCTGATCTTCGACGCGCCCATTGCCATTCTCCGTCCCCACCTCGTGAAAGGTGGCCCATTGCCGCTCTTTGCGGAGCGGATGATCGCCGAACTCCATGTCGGCATGCCCATCGCCGCCACTCGTGACGGGAGCATGCGGACCGTCGGTGCCGCGTGAGGGCGCCACCCTCTCCCAGCTCCTTTGGATCGCCGATGAACGACCTTGCCGATCACCGAAGCATAAAGCTGCACTCTCCGGAGGATTTCGCCGGGATGCGGGCCGCGGGCCAGCTTGTCGCGGCCGCGCTGGATATGATCACCGCGCATGTGCGGGAGGGCATCACGACGGCTGAGCTCGATCGCATCTGCTATGAGTTTGTGCTGGACCACGGGGCCAGGCCTGCCTCGCTGGGCTATCGCGGCTACGCCCACGCGACCTGCATCTCGCTCAACCATGTCGTCTGCCACGGCATACCCGGTGAGCGGAGGCTGGCGGAGGGCGACATCCTCAACATCGACTTGGCGGTGATCCTCGACGGCTGGCATGGCGACAGCAGCCGCATGTACGGGGTCGGCAAGATTAGCGTCCGTGCAGGGCGCCTGATGGATGTAACCTACAAGGCCATGATGCGAGGCATCGAGGCGATCCGCCCCGGCGCGACGGTCGGGGACATCGGGCACGCCATCCAGCGGCTTGTAGAAGCAGAGCGCTTCAGTGTCGTCCGCGACTTCTGTGGTCATGGCTTAGGGCGCGTCTACCACGACGCGCCGAATATCCTGAACTACGGCCACCCGGGCGAAGGACCGGAACTGCGGCCCGGGATGTTCCTGACAGTCGAGCCGATGGTGAATGCGGGACGGCTGGACGTGAAGGTTCTGAGTGACGGATGGACGGCCGTGACGCGCGACCGGAGCCTCTCCGCGCAGTTCGAGCACAGTGTCGGGGTGACCGAGACGGGCTACGAGATCTTCACCCTCTCGCCCGCAGGACTGACCAGCCCGCCTTATCCACCCACCGTGTAGAGACCTCCAGGCGGCACCTTCCATACCTGAGGAACCAGATAGGGACAGGTCCAATGGATTTCAGGCTTTCGCACCTCGTCGCCACTGTCATCGACGCCTGCGATCAGCACTCGGGTCGCAGACCCGGCCACCCGCCAGCCGACACCATCCGGGTTGTGGCGACGCTGCGGCGCTTCCTGCGCGAGGGTACTCCATGGCGCAGCCTGACCGCGACTGAGGACCAGGCGAGCGGCTCAACCGTGCGCCGCTGCCTCCGACGCTGGGCCACGGCGCGCGTACTCCCGAAGGTGCACGCCTTGCTGGTTGGCATGCTGCGTGGCCACCCCGACCTGATCCTGGACAGCTGTTCCGCCCGCGCCAAGCGTGGCGGTGACCTCACCGGCCCGAACCCGACAGATCGGGCCAAGCGGGGCACCAAGTACCACGTTGCGGTGGACGCCGATGGCGTGCCGGTCGCCTGCGTCGCCACTGCAGCCAACGTCAACGACACGCTGGCCTTCGAGCGGCTGTTTCTCGCCGTCTTCGCGGTTATGGCTCGCATCCGTACGGTGTTCGCCGACAAGGGCTACGACGCTGAGCGCAACCGCGACCTCTGCCACCAGTTCAGCGCCACACCCCAGATCCACAGACGCGGTCGGCCACGTGGCTCTGGGCTGGGCAAGCGGCGCTGGCCGGCCGAGCGCAGCAATGCCTGGCTGCTGGAAAACAAGCGCCTCGCACTGCGCTACGACCGCCTCGGCTTCGTCATACAGTCGCTGCTCCAGACCGCATGCATATTCCTGGTTGCAGGCCGCCTCGCACGCACATTCTGAAAACCGCCTCTTAGCCGATCGGCGGCGCGGCGTCGGTGCTCCTCGGACGTGATCTTCGGCTTCGTGGGCGGCATCTGGTCGGAGGGCAGGCTCATGTCGTGGATGTCGGTCGTCGGTACAGCCGGCGCTAGATCTTCACGGGCAACGCGACACGACGCTGGTCAGAGCACACCAATTCCGAACCAAAACCCGCCCGCAACCACAGCTATCCATAGCGGAACGGAAAATATCAGCAAGATTGCGATCTTCACCCAAGACATCGGCCTGTCCTCGCCGTCATGGTCTCTTAAGAATTCGTACACCATCGTTCCAACTCAGGTTAAGCGGCCGAGTTCGTCGTGATTGAAGCGAAATGTTGCGGTTTGCCGCTGTCATGCCGGGCTATGCGGCGGCATTTCGGCTGATCGAGGAGGAGGGAGAGCATGACGGAGTTCAGCGCAGCCTTAATCTTCCTGGCTCTTGTCAGCTTCGGCCTTTGGCTCAGCTGGCTTGCTAACCGGCCCAAGCGGCCTCGCAGTTACCAACTAAGGGGCGTCCTTATTCGGGCACGTACCACTCGCCACGCGCCCCATGCCTCGCACAGGCATACGCCCCGGTAACGTGGAAGGACCGGATAATGCCGGCCCTTCCATGGCTTCCGTCACCAGCCGCGGCGCCGTTTAGCCCACCTAGATACTTGCTGGTTTCGACATCGGCACCCCCAGCCGGGCGACCACAGCCTCAAGCACCGCCACGTCCCCCTGCCGCCACTGCTTACTCGCAAGCAGTGGCGGCAGGGGGATCTGCTCTTGCTAAGGCTGTGACGGCTCGGCTGGGGCTGTTGGGAGCACCGCAGCGTGACACATGACCCACAAACGCCCCTTGTGCCACCAGCATGGTGGATCAAGCTTATAGAACGGAACTGGGCAACGAGCGACCGAATCGTGCCTCGCTCGTTCCTACGCCGGCGAACAAAGGACGAAGCCATGACGCAGCGAGACGCTCTCATCGCGGGCCAGTCGGAGCCAGAGATGCCCCAAAGCATCTCGTCTGCGGATCTCGCCAAGGCTGCCGAGCCGTCCCCCCTGCCTAGCCCACCGGGCACCGGTCAGGTGAGCGGCGCGGATCCCTTTCCAGGGCTGGTCGACGCTGTCGAACACGCCCCGCCCAAACGCGACAACGGCAAGGCTGACTGAGGTGGTCCCCATTCGTCGGACAGCTTGGCGGCCTGAATAAGCTCGGTCCTGGTTTCCTTCAGGCCGCCAATCTCGTCACCGCATGCGCCTCATCGGGGGTCTGCCCCGCCAATGCGCTATGGGGGCGTCCGGCATTGTAGTAGCCGATCCACTTCGACAGCCCGGCCCGCAGCTCGGACCCGGTCTCGAAGGCATGCAGGTAGACGCACTCATACTTCAGGCTACGCCACAGTCGTTCGATGAACACGTTGTCCATCCAGCGGCCGCGGCCGTCCATCGAGATGCGCACCCCGGCCTGCTGCAGCAGGCCGGTGAACCGCG
>NZ_FMZX01000064.1 GCF_900101615.1 Belnapia rosea
CGGCCGACATCCAGGACGCCGATGGTCTCCCGGACCTGCTGAAGCGCGTGAAGCCCCTCTATAATTGGCTCCGGATCGTATTCGCGGACAGCATCTACAACCGGCTCGCCGCCTTGCTCGCCTGCTTCCTGGCCGGTCTGATGCTGGTCATCGTTCGCCGCATCGCAGGCACAATCGGCTTCGCAGTGCAGCCGCGGCGTTGGGTGGTGGAGAGGTCGCTTGGTTGGCTTGGGCGATGGAGGCGCCTATCGAAGGACTACGAGGCGCTACCGCAGATCTCGGAAGTCATGATCACCCTGGCCATGATCCGCCTCATGCTCCACCGCCTCGCCCACCCGAGCCGCAGACGTCTACCCGCGCCCTGACTTTCAAAACGGGTAGTTAGCGGCGGCAGCCTCTGCCGTGGCAGTGGTCATAGAGTGACGGTTTTTCTGCACAGCCAGTCCTCACACCATAGCAATGAGCAGGTATGTACACGCCGGGTATTCGCCATAGAGTAGAAATTTTTGCAGTAAACAAGATCTTGAGGTTGTTGGCTGGACGATCAGCGCTCGATACCGTGGCTGCGGAGCAACGGCTGTGAGAGATGGCTGCACCCTGTTGCGGCTTCGCCATGCTGTCGCTGCGCCACCTATCTGAACATCGACCTACAGTGCCGTTCGGGCTTGTAAGCGGGGCTTATCGCATGTGATCGGCTTAACTCAGGAGGTCGCCATGCCAGCCAAGAAGCTCTCTCGTCAGCAGCGCCAGCGCCAAGCCGACCCCGTGACCCATGCCGCCATGGCCGCCGCTGCGGCGGAGGGAAAAGCCCGGTTCGGCACGCGGATAAGCGCCGTAACGGGGGAGATCCGACCGCTGCTAGCCGCGCGCCGAGCTGGCCCCCTGCCGTCGGCCGACGAGGTTCGGCTGATGGCGCTTCATGCGGAATTCAATCAACTCGCCGTTGAGGAGAAGCATTTCGTCGAGGCCGCACTTGCCGAGCGTCTTGGGCCATGAGACGGCAGCGAAATGGCCGATACATAGGTCAGCCGCCCGGATTGCCGCCGCTGGGGCGGCCCAGCAGCAACAGCCCCATCATCTCGAAATCTTCGAAGGTCAGTTGGCCGGCCTCGAAGGCTTGGCGGGCGGCGTTCTCGATCTCGATGCCCCGCGCCTGCGCCGCCACCTTCAGCTTGAGGTAGATGCCGGTCAGGCGGTCTAGCTCGGCATCGAATGTCGCCTTGTCGGGGTAGGTCCTGCCGGGCTCGCTCATGCCCTGAGCCTACCACGCGGCCAGAACCACCCAGGAAGCCCGTCTACGCCCCTCCGCCGTCCTGGGGCATGTCGTGCACCCCTACCGCCCCTGACGGCGCCCTGCGCGGCCGTGGAGACGGAGGGAGGGCGCTACCGAGTTCGCGCGGGACCCGCTGGGACCGATGCGGCGGCCTTCGCCTGGCAGCAGGGAGCCGACGCGGAGGGGAGGCAGGCGGGCTTAGACGGGGGGGAGGCGCCCTTTCTCCCCCCTGTTTTTCAGCGTGGATTGAGGGGCGGGTTGAGGGGCGGGTTGAGAGGGGGATTGAGGGGCGGGTTGAGGGGCGGCGTAAGGGGCCTGATCCGGTAACCCATCGCCGGGTCCAGCAGGTTACTGAGAGGCTCGGGCGCCGGAGCGTCGGGCGTCCGCGACGGCGGATTGAGAGGCGGGGGCGGGATGGGGACCGGCGCTTGGACTTGCTGGGTTTGGAGAGCATCTTCGAGCCAACCGGCATTCGTAGTGGTAGATGCAGCAACCACAGCCACCGCGCACGACGCATAGACAAGACCGCGCATCGATCATCCTCCTGTCCTGGCGGAGAATGGTAAATTACATTGCCACCCAACAACCAGCCGCCTGCGAAACCGAAGATCTTGCCCGAGGAGCGCCAGCGCCGAACCGACGACTGGTTGACCATGATCCGGTTGAAGATGGCGATCGGCCGCGAACTGGAATACCAGGGCATCACCAAGCCTGCCGAGATTGGCGCCGCGCTTGGGATGCCGCCGGCCGAGGCGACCTTTCGACTGTAGTTAGCGGCCTCTTTGAAGGCCGGCGGCCCTGCGCGCATAGCGAATGCGCTTGCGGGCCGTCTTCCGGCTGCGTTTAGGTCTGAGACGCACGGCAAATCCCCCCTAGTGAACCAGGGGTGAACGGCGCCGAGCAGCGAAAGTTAGCGCGTCATCCGCATCGTCCGCGTTGGCGCATGTTCCCGGTCTCTCGACCGCTGCTGCGGCGTGGCTGGCCGCTCCATGCCCTTCGCCGCTTGGGCTAGCCGCATCCCCCATTTCACCGCTCGAGCTGGCTTGCCGTGCCGGGCGTCATTCCTGGCAAAGATGCTGACGGCATCGGATAGGGGCATCCCTTCGCGCACTCGCCGCCCGTAGGTCTGCACCAGCCGCTCGGCATCGGGCGCCAGCTGCGGCAGCAGGGCGCGGCCTAGCCGGTCATCCGCAGCCGCTGCCCGACTGCCTGGGCGAGGGCGCCGCTGTTCTCCCGCACCCTATCGAGTGTCTGGACGATGGCTAGCCTGAGCCGTTCGGCCTTCTCTGTGAGGCTATTTCTGGCCGCCGTCATCGCCTGCCGAGGCACTAGGCCGCCTTCTCCCGCGACAGTGCTGCCTCGCAGACCCGGCAGCGCCATGGCGTCGCATCCCCGCCAGGATCGGCATAACGGGCACCGCACTGCGGGCAGACGATCACCAGCACTGGCTTTGGCTTCGCCTGGCGCACCCCTCACCTCACCTTCGGCACGGCCCGCATGTATTTCGGCAGCCGGCGCTCATCGAGCCAGAGGTCGACCAGCGGGGTGATGATGCCCACCGAGCCGAAGCCCTGGCCGCCATGACGAGGCCGGTTGCCATCTCGGGGTCACGGCACAGTCTCGTTGCTGCTGATGTCCAGCCGCAGCAGGTCCGACAGGATGGTGGCCTCGGGCGTCTCGGCCATAGCCTAGCCCTTTCCCAGCACGTGGCCGGCGGCCAGTATGACGACGAATACGAGGCCCATGCTAACCCCGATGATGATTCCCACGCTGATCAGCAACTGCCAAGCGGTGGGCACCCGCGAAACCTGATCCTGCACCTCCCCCACCTGCACCCTCAGGTCGCCAACGTTCTGTTCCATGCCGATTAGGCGCATCTCCACCGCGCGTAGCCGGCTATCAATGCGGTCCAGAACCTGCCGGATCTCCGGCGGTAGGGGGGCCGCAGTCTGCTCCGGTTCGGGGCGAGCAGCAGGCGGAAGTGGATCGGGGAAGAGGGCCATGCCGCAGCATAGGGGCTCAGCCTCCCTCCGGCGCCAGAGCGTGAGGACCTAATACTAAGCTGCTTATGGATTGACCTGTCGCGCCCATTCGAAGTCTGTCAGCGACTGGATGCGACCGGCCTCGGCGATGAGCTTGTTCCACGCCTCACAGCAGGCATCGACGATGGCGCGCGTACCGCTGAACAGGCGACCTGAGAGGTAGCGGTCCCGCAGGTACTGCCAGACCTTCTCGACTGCATTTCCATGCTGCCTCTCTATGCTGGGTTCTTGGTGCGGTCCGGGCTTGGCATTGCGGCCCGGAGTTGGGCGAGTTCAGCCCCTGTCATCGTCACCAGCCAGATGCGTTGGCCTCCGTGGGCGGCCAACTGCCCGCGCAGGCGGCCCACGCGCAGCCAGTGGTAGGCGGTGTGGCGGTGGATGCCGAGGCGTTCGGCTGCCTCATGGAGCGTCCACTCGGCGTCCGGCTGGCGCGGCACGGTCCCGCTCCAGATCGGCCGCCTGCCGGTCATGCCGTGGCGGAACATCAGGCGCTGGATCATCCCGGCCTCAAACGCCGCCCGTTTGGGTGGATGCCAGCCGGCGGCGTTGAGCCGGTCGGCAATGACGGCGGCCGAGCAACCCTGCCGACGCAGGTCACGGATGGTGGCCAGGATCTGGTCGAACCCGCGCAGTTGCTCGAACCGCCGTACGGAGCGAACAACGGCATGGCGGGTCCGCACGCCACCGGCCCACTCGCACTCGACTTCGAGGTGCTCACTGGCCCCTTCCAGGCGGATGACAGCCCGCTCGAGGACGAGCCGGGCAATGGCCTGGCGGTCCTGCTGTGTCGTTGTTGCGGCACGCCAGAGCGCTGGTATGTCCTCTGCGAGTTGCCGGATGACAGCAAGTTCCGCCGCCTCCAGCCGGGGCGGCTCACGCGCCAGTTCGCGGGCTTGTTCGGCTTGTAGCGCCTCCTCTGCCGCGAGTGCGCCCTCCCAGTCTCGCTCAAGGGTGCGCGCCACCAGCCGCAGGTCGGGATCGACCGCCTCATAGCGCCGGCGTGCCAGCGCGGTCTCGTAGCGCGCCCGCTCCAGCCGCTCGGCCCAGTGCTGTCGCCGCGCGGCACGCTCGAGTTCGACATCTTCCGCCAGTTGCAGGCTCACCTCGACGGCGGATGGCGTCAGTGCGGCGAGGATCAGCTGGCCCACCGCGTGGTCCACTGGCGCCGCGCTCACCGATTGGCAACGCGGCCCGGCAAAGGTCACTGCCTCTTGGCAGCAGCTGTAGCGGGCCTCGCGGCCGTTGTTGTGGTAGCCGAGCGTCATCCGCCGGCCGCATCGGCCGCAATGGACAAGGCCGCCCAGCAGGGCATGGCCACCCTGCGGGACGCCTTCGTGCTTGGCTCGGTTCGCCCTCATCTGCTCCTGGTTGCGGGTGTAGGTCTCCCAATCAATGTAGGCCGGCCAGCAGTCCCGGCGCAGCACCGCCCAGCCCTCGGGCGCCCGGATGAACCGCCGCCCGCTATGCGGCCTCCCGGGCAGCATGGCGCGACGCTCCATCCGTCGACGACCATAGACATAGGCGCCTGCGTAGGCCGGGTGGCGCAGCATGTCGGCTACCGTCGCCTGGTTCGGGCGGTTCCACCTCACCTCACCCTTGCATGGGCCAGAGCGCAAGCGGTCGGGCAAGCCAATGTCGTGGTCGACGAGATAGGTCAGCACGCCGCGGACCGACCGGCGCCGCTCAAAAACATCGAACACGAGCCGGATCACCGAGCGGACCCCCTCGTCCGGGTCGAGCGCCACCTCGCCGGAGGGACGTTGCACGTAGCCGCGTGGCAGGCCCATGACGAGCTCGCCGCGAGCCGCCTTGGCACGGCGCCCCTCGAGCATGCGGCCCTTGAGGATGTGCAACTCGGCCTCGCTCATCGTGCCCTTGAGGCCGAGCAGCAGGCGATCGTTGTAACCGCTCGGGCCGTAGAGGCCGTCCGCGTCTGCGATGAGCGTGTCGAACAGTGCGCAGATCTCGAGCAGCTGATGCCAGTCGCGGCACGAGCGCGCCAGGCGCGACACCTCGATACCGAGGATGAGGCCGACATGGCCAAGCCCCACCTCGGCGACGAGACGCTGAAACCCGGGCCTGTCCAGCGCCGATGCCGCTGAACGACCGAGGTCGTCATCGATGACGACAATCTGACCCGGCTGCCAGCCGAGTGCTTGAGCGTGGTCGGCCAGCGCATACTGCAGGCGCGTTGACTCACCGTGCTGCTGGACCTGACGGAGCGTCGACTGGCGGACATAGACAACCGCCTGCCGCTGCCGGTGGCGAGGCTGGATCTTGTCGGACGCAAGGAACGCGGCACTCGGCAGGGTCGGGCTCATTGGCCGCCTCCGCGGCATTGGTGGGAACCGCAAGACGCTGGCGAATGAGCTTGCCGATCAACACGACCAGCCGGCGCTGCCGCTCCCGCGGCAGATCCTTCCAGCCGATCGCCTCCCGCCTCGGATCGCTCATGGCAAAGCGCCACCCACCGAGCCAGCGCACGCAGGGCCTCCAGGCCAAGCCGCGGCGCTACAAGAACCTCACATTCAGCGGTCCCGTGTCCAGACTTTCTCGATGGCGTTCAGCTCGGGCGAGTAGGGCGGCAGGTGGACCAGGCTGATGGTCGGCGGCACGCGCAGCTCTTTGGCGATGTGCCATCCGGCGTTGTCGATCAGCATCACCGCATGGGTGCCGGCTGGCAGCTGCGCGGCGACCTCCTCCAGCAGCAGGGTCATGGCCGTGACCGAGACATGGGTCAGCACGATCGCCGCGCCGGTATCGCGTGCCGGACAGACCGCGCCAAGGATGTAGGCCGAGCGGTAGCGCTGGTCCTTCACCATCCGCGGCCGCATGCCACGCTGGAACCAGCGGCGGACCATCCGTCCCTTCTGGCCTACCCTGGCCTCATCCTGGAACCAGACCTCAATCCGCCCGGCTTCGGGGTGGTCGGCGGCGACCTGCGCGAGGGCTTCCGCGAAGCCCCCTTTTTGAACCGCTCCTGGGCGGCGCGGTCGGTCTCAGCATGCTGCGGCCGCGGCGTCTGCCAGGACAAATCGAGGCTGCGCATCAGCTTGCCCATCCCACCCTCGCTGTAGGTCACGCCAAAGCGCTCCCGGACAATCCGACAAAGGTCGATCAGCCGCCAGGTCGAGACGCCGTCCGCCTCCGGATCTGGCCCCTGCAGCACGATCGCCTTCAGCGTCGCCTGCTGCCCCTCCGTCAGCCGGCAGGGCCGACCGTCGCCCCAGTGGTCCGACAGCCC
>NZ_FMZX01000016.1 GCF_900101615.1 Belnapia rosea
CTGCACGCCATCGTCCTCGCCCGCCGCCTCGGCCTGTTCTCCGCCCTGCCCGCGCCCTCCCAACTCCTCCCCGACCCGGATTTGTCCGAAATCTACCGCCCCATCTTCCGCCGCTTCGCCGAGAGCTTCCTCGCCCGCCCCTGGTACCCGCCCCGCATCGTCTGGCGAACCTTGCACTCGATGCACCGCATGGCCGGCGGCCGCGCCCGCATCACACGTTGGATGGAGCCGGCATGAGGGCCACATTGACGCAGGCCATCCCCCCTCCCTACCTTGATCATGGGATGTACAAGGGCTCAAACCATTGATGTATCCGCCGAAGATGCCGCTCGGGGCGGCCGTCGGCAGCACCCTGGCCGGCCTCGACAACCGTGCCGCCACCATCCTGCGTGAACTGGTCGAGATCTATGTGACGACCGGGGAGCCGGTAGGCTCGCGCACCCTCTCACGCCGCCTGCCCCTCGGCCTCTCACCCGCCTCCATCCGCAACGTCATGGCGGATCTGGAGGAGGCCGGGCTGCTCTATGCGCCGCATACCTCGGCCGGCCGCCTGCCGACCGAGCGCGGGCTGCGCCTCTTCGTCGACGGGCTGCTGGAATTCGGCGACCTCAGCGAGGAGGAGCGGGGCGAGATCGCCGCCCGCTGCGCCGCCTCCGGCCGGTCCATGCAGGAGACGCTGGGCGAGGCGGGGCAGATGCTCTCCGGCCTCGCCGGGGCCGCCGGCCTCGTGGTCGCCCCCAAATCGGAGGGCACGGTCCGCCACATCGAATTCGTCGGCCTCGGCCCCGGCCGCGCCCTGGTGGTGCTGGTCACCGCCGATGGCCGGGTCGAGAACCGGGTGATCGACGTGCCCCCGGGCCTGCCCCCCTCGGCGCTCACCCAGGCGAGCAACTACCTGAATGCGCGCCTTGCCGGACGCTCGCTCGACGAGGCACGGCTGCAGGTCTCCGACGAGATCTCCGCCAACCGCACCGCGCTCGACGCGCTGACCAACCAGGTTGTCGAATCCGGCCTCGCCACCTGGACCGGCGGCGGCGGCGGCAGCCTGATCATCCGTGGCCAGGCGAAGCTGCTGCAGAATCTCGACCAGGCGGCGCGCCTCGGCGAGATCCAGGCGCTGTTCGAGCGGCTGGAGGCGCAGGAGACGGTGCTGCGCCTGCTCGACCTAGCCCAGCGCGGCCAGGGGGTGCAGATCTTCATCGGCGCCGAGAGCGGCCTCTTCGACAGTGCCGGGCTTTCCATGGTCGTCGCCCCCTTCCGCAACGGGCAGGAGCGGATCGTGGGCGCCATCGGCGTCATCGGCCCGACGCGCATCAATTACGGGCGGGTGATTCCCGTGGTGGACTATACAGCGAGGGTGATCGGTCGGCTGCTGGGATGATCCGGCAGGCGCATGGCCGGGGGAACGGAGGCGCCATCCAGGCTTTGTGGCATCGGTTCCGCCAGGGCGGGCATCAAGGAGTGGGCAAGGCGTCCATGCGACACCTTGCGCGCCCCGGCAGCCCCATCGGCGGCGATCTGCCCCGCCACAAGGGACGAACCCGATCGTGACCTTCCGACCCAGCCTCTTCCGCAGCTTCTTTCTGGGCGGCTTCGAATGCTCGACGCATCGCCGCAATGATGGCCGCCGACTGGACCTGATCGCCGCGACACGACATGACCTCCTGGCCGAGGAGGATTACCGGCAGGTCGCCGAGCACGGCATCCGGGCGGTGCGGGACGGCGTGCGCTGGCACCTCGTCCAGGCTGCCGGCCCCGGCCAGTATGACTGGTCGCCCGTGCAGCCCATGCTGCAGGCGGCATCCCGCACCGGCACCCAGGTGGTCTGGGACCTGTGCCATTACGGCTGGCCGGACTGGCTGGACTTCTTCTCGCCCGACTTCGTCTCGCGCTTCGCCGAATACGCGGTGCGCTTCGCCGAGCTGGCCCGCGCCGAGACCGGCCAGGCGCCGACCCTCTGCCCGCTGAACGAGATCTCCTTCCTCGCCTGGGCCGGCGGCGAGACCGGGCATTTCAACCCCTGCACCCGCGGCCGCGGGCCGGAGGTGAAGCGCCAGGCCGTGGCCGCGACCCTGGCCGCGACGCGCGCCATGCGCCAGGCCGTGCCCGGCACCCGCGTCTTCGCGGTGGAGCCGCTGATCAACACCGTCGGCCGTCCCCATGTGGTGGAGGACATCGCCCCCTCCGAGGCGCGCAACGCCGGCATGTGGGAAGCCTGGGACATGCTGCTCGGCCGGCAGGCCCCGGAGCTCGGCGGCAGCGAGGATGTGCTCGACGCCATCGGGGTGAATTTCTACTGGAACAACCAGTGGTGGCTGCATGAGGGCCGCGACGCCGCCCCGCTCTCGGTCTTCGACGAGCGCTGGGTGCCGCTGCGCGAGCTGCTGGCCAAGGTGTACGCGCATTTCCAGCGGCCCATCTTCGTCGCCGAGACCAGCATCGAGGGCGACCGCCGCGCCCTCTGGCTGCGCTACGTCGCCGAGGAGGTGCGCGAGGCCATCCGCGCCGGCGTGCCGGTGGAGGGCATCTGCCTCTACCCCGTCCTCAGCCATCCGGGCTGGGACAATGACCGCTACTGCCCGAACGGCCTCCTCGAGATGGAGCCCCGAAATGGCCGCCGCCCGGTCCATGCCCCGCTGGCGCGGGAGCTGCGCCGGCAGCAGCAGGACTTCGCCGAGTTCTTCGGCGAGCGGTCGGAAGCCGCGGCCTGAGGGGGCCAGCAAGCCTCCCCGGCCGGGCCGCCTCGGGATGCGGTCGGAAATCCGGGCCACCCTTGCCAAGGCCGGCGAGGCTGGCAGCCACCGCCGGGGCTCCCCCGCCAGGCCCGGGCCCTGCGGGCCGCCCGCAGAACCGTTATGGTACGGGGCACGGCCCCGTCGAAGGAGCCTACCCCATGTCCGACAGCCCAGCTGACCTCGCCGTTGCGAACGGCGCCGCCGAGGGCGCGCCGCAACTGCCGCCGCTCTACCGCTCGCTCGAGGGGCTGACCGCGGACCGGCATGCCGCGCTCCGCCTGCGCGACGCCGGCTATGGCTTCGCCTCCGGCGCCAGCGCGGTGCCGCTGGCGGCCGAGGAATTCACCATCGCAGCACGCAGCCTGCCCATCGTCTTCGCCGCCCAGGCGCCGCATATGCCGGTCGTGCTGACCGGCCTCGCCGCCGGGACCAACCTCTTCGTCGACGGCGGCGGGGCCTGGAAGATCGGCGCCTATGTGCCGGCCTATCTGCGCCGCTATCCCTTCTTCCTGCTGCGCACCGCTCCTGATTCGGAGGAGCTCGCGCTCTGCATCGACCCGGCCGCACCGCAGGTGAGCGAGACGGCCGGCGAGCCGCTCTTCACCCCCGAAGGCAAGCCGGCGCCGCAGCTCGAGCGCGCCTTCGCCTTCACCAGGGCGGTCGAGGAGGCGATGCTGCGCACGCGGACGATGACGCAACACCTGGCGGAGCTCGGCCTGCTGAAATCCTCGGTCGTGCAGTTCGAGCAGCATGGCAAGCCGCTCCGCATCGACGGGTTCTTCGCCGTGGACCGGCCGAGTCTCGCCGCCCTGCCACCCGAGCAGCTGGCCGAGCTGCGCGACCGCGGCTGGCTCGAGGTGATCTATGCCCACCTCCTCTCGATCGGCGGCATCCCGGAGCTGGCGCGCGACATCAGGGGGTAGATGGACGGCCATCCGGGGGCGGGAGTAGAGACACGGCAGGGACCAAGGGGAAACCCAAGGGAGAAGCCATGTCCGGACGCCGTCACCTGCTGGCCGCCACTGCCGGCCTCCTCGCCGCCGCCATCGCCGGCGATGCAGGGGCGCAGCAGCGCCTCGCCAGCCTCTACATGTTCATCCCCGCCGGGCCGGGCGGGGGCTGGGACGGGCTCGGCCGGGCCATCGAGCAGGTCGCGCGGCAGGCGGGCCTCGTCGGCAGCTTCCAGTTCGAGAATGTCGGCGGCGCCGGCGGCTCGGTCGGGCTGCCGCGCTTCGTCGGCCAGCGGCGCGGCCGGCCGGATGCGCTGATGGTCACCGGCTCCATCATGGTCGGCGCGACGCTGACCAACAAGACGCCGGTCGGCATGAAGGACCTCACGCCCGTCGCGCGGATGACCGAGGAGGCCGGCGTCGTCGTCGTGCCCGCAAGTTCCGAGATCAAGGACATCAAGGGCCTGTTCGACGCCTTGAAGGCCAATCCCGGCGGCACCTCCGTCGCCGGCGGCTCGGCGGGCGGGACGGACCACATCACCCTCGGCCTCATCCTGAAGGCGCTCGGCCGCTCGGCGAAGGAAGGCTCCTACGTCGCCTTCGCCGGCGGCGGCCCGGCCCAGGCCGCGATCCTCGGCGCGCAGGTGAAGGCCGGCATCTCCGGCTATTCGGAGTTCGCCGAGCAGATCAAGTCCGGCCGCATGCGTGCGCTCGCCACCACGGGCGGGCAGCGCCTCGACCCGTCCATCCCGACGCTGAAGGAGAGCGGCGTCGACGTGGTGATGACCAATTGGCGCGGCGTCTTCGCCCCGCCCGGCATCCGCCCCGATGCCCGCGACAAGCTGGTCGCGCTGATGACGGAGATCCACGCGCTGCCGGCCTGGACGGAGATGCTGAAGACGCGGGAATGGGCGGATGCCTTCCTCACCGGCGAGGCCTTCAGCGCCTTCCTCGCTCAGGACGTGACGCAGACCGAGGCGGTGCTGAAGGAGATCGGGCTCGCGTGACCCGGCGCGGCGCCGGCCCCGACCTCGCGGTCGGCGGCTTCGTCCTGTTGCTCGGTGCGCTCGCGCTCTGGCAGACGAGCGTCATCCCGGCCTCGCCGATCTACGCCCAGGTCGGGCCGAAGGCGGTGCCCTATGTGGTCTCGGCCGGGCTCTTCGCGCTCGGCGCCGGGCTGATGGCGACGGCGCTGCGCGGCGGTTGGTCGCATGCATTGGATGAGGTGCGCGAGGCGCCGCCGACCAACTGGCGCTCGCTCGGCCTGCTGCTGGCGGGGCTCGCGGCCAACCTCGTGCTGATCGGCCCGCTCGGCTTCTCCATCGCCGCCAGCGCGCAATTTGTGCTGGTGGCGGCGGCCTTCGGCTCGCGCCGCCTGCTGCGCGACCTGGTGCTGGCGCTGGTGCTGACCCTGCTGGTCTGGTTCCTCTTTGTCGAGCTGCTCGGCGTCAACATCGGCGCGGGCATACTCGAAGGGCTGGTGCTGCGTGCCCTCGGCCAGGAGGTAATCTGATCATGCGGCCTGCTTATCCGTTCCACGGCTTCGCCGTTTCACGGGCAGGACGCCGATGATGGACAGCATCGCCGGCCTGCAACTCGGCTTCGCCAACGCGCTGACGCTCGGCAATCTCGGCTGGGCGCTGCTCGGCTGCTTCCTCGGCACCGCGATCGGCGTGCTGCCCGGCATCGGCCCGGCGCTGACCATCGCGCTGCTGCTGCCGATCACCTTCAAGGTCGAGGCGACGGGCGCCTTCATCCTGTTCTGCGGCGTCTTCTACGGCGCGATGTATGGCGGCTCCACCACCTCGATCCTGCTGAACACGCCAGGCGAGTCGGGCTCCATCATCACCGCGCTCGAAGGGGCGAAGATGGCGCGGAACGGCCGTGCCGGCCCGGCGCTGGCGACCGCCGCCATCGGCAGCTTCATCGCCGGCACCATCGGCACGCTCGGCATCAGCTTCCTCGGCCCTGTCGTCGTCGACCTCGCGCTGAGGCTCGGCCCGGCCGAGTATTTCTCGCTGATGGTGCTCTGCTTCGTCACCGTCTCGGCGGTGCTCGGCGGCTCGGCGCTGCGGGGCCTCACCAGCCTCTTCTTCGGCCTGCTGCTCGGCCTCGTCGGCATCGACCTGCAGACCGGCCAGCCGCGCATGACGCTCGGCGTGCCGGAACTGCTGGACGGCGTGAACGTGGTCCTCGTCGCCGTCGCGCTGTTCGCCGTCGGCGAGACGCTCTACATGGCCTGGCGGCACACGAACGAGGCGCCGCAGGTGCGCCAGGTCGGCAGCATCATGATGTCGCGCGAGGACTGGCGGCGCAGCATCGGCCCCTGGTTCCGCGGCTCGCTGCTCGGCTTCCCCTTCGGCGTCATGCCGGCGGGCGGCACCGAGATGCCGACCATGCTCAGCTACTATGCCGAGCGGAAGCTGGTGAAGCCGGAGCATGCCAAGGAATTCGGCACCACCGGCGCCATCGAGGGCGTCGCCGGCCCGGAAGCAGCCAACAACGCCGCCGCCGCCGGCATCCTGGTGCCGATGCTCACCCTCGGCCTGCCGACCTCGGCGACCGCAGCGATCATGCTGAGCGCCTTCCAGAGCTACGGCATCAACCCGGGGCCCCTGCTGTTCGAGCAGCAGGGCGTGCTGGTCTGGACGCTGATCGCCAGCCTCTACATCGCCAACATCATGCTGGTGGTGCTGAACCTGCCGCTGGTCGGGCTCTGGGCCCGCATCCTGAAGGTGCCCCAGCCGCAGCTCTATGCCGGCATCCTGGTCTTCGCCACCATCGGCACCTACGGCATCAGCAACAGCGTGACCGATCTCGTGCTGCTCTATGTCATCGGCATCATCGGCATGTTCATGCGGCGCTTCGACTTCCCGACGGCGCCGGTGGTCATCGGCATGATCCTCGGGCCGATGGCGGAGCAGGCGATGCGCCAGGCGCTGACCATCAGCGAGGGCGACTGGACGACCTTCGCCACCCGCCCGGTCTCGCTGGTCATCCTGCTGCTGGCGGCGACGGCGCTGGTCGGGCCGCGGCTCTACCGCGCGATCAGGAGCGGCTGACCGCGCACCCGGCGCCCGGACCGCCCCGTCGCAGGCCGCGGCCGGCCGATGGCGCGGCGCACCGGCCCCGAGCGGGCTGGCGGGCCAGGCCGCGTGGCAGCCCTCCAGTCGGCAGACCGGCGGCCAGCGTGCCGATCCTCCAGGGCTACTGCGCGGCGTGTTGCATCTGCCAGTCGCCCCGCACCGCGCGCTGCAGGCCGAGATGGTCGCGCAGGGTCGGGCCCGTATAGTCCTTGCGGAACAAGCCGCGGCGCTGCAGCTCCGGGACGATGAACTGAACAAACTCGGCATAGGTGCCGGGGACGTGGGTTGCGGAGATGACGAAGCCGTCGCAGGCGCCTCCCTCGAACCAGGCCTCCAGCTTGTCGGCCACCTCCTTCGGGCCGCCGACCATGTCCATCTTCGGCCGGCCGCGCCCGCTGCCGGTGATGAAGTCGCGTACCGTCGGGTTCTTCTTCCCTGTCGCCTCCACCACGCGGTCGCGGATCGCCTGCAGGCCCTGGATGCTGGCCATCTCCTCGTCGGAGAAGGGCTCGTCCATGCCCTTGCTGGCGAAGTCGAAATTCAGCGCCTCGGAGAGCAGGGACAGCGCGTCGATCTCGAGCGGCAGCTTCTCGATCAGCGCCGCCCGGTCCTCCGCCTCGGCCCGCGTCGCGGCACAGATCGGGTTGCAGAGCGTCGCCACCTTCACCGAGGCGGGGTCGCGGCCGGTGGCGGCGATCATGGCCTTGAAGGCGTCGTAGTCGCGCCGGCCGGAGGCGATGTCGTGGTAGGCGACGAAGACCAGTTCCGCCCAGCGTGCGGAGAATTTCTTGCCGCGGCCGCTGCTGCCGGCCTGGATCATCACCGGCCGCCCCTGCGGCGAGCGCGGCACGGTGAAGGGGCCGCGGGATTGCAGGAAGCGGCCCTTGTAGTCCAGCCGGTGCACCTTGTTGCCGTCGCCGAAGCGGCCGCTCGCCTTGTCGACGATCAGCGCGTCATCCTCCCACGCATCCCAATGGCCGAGCACGACCTCGACGAATTCGTCGGCACGGTCGTAGCGCGCGTCATGCGCCATCATCTCGGCATGGCCCATATTCGCCGCCTCGCCGTCATTCAGCGAGGTGACGATGTTCCAGGCGGCGCGGCCGTCGCTCATCAGGTCGAGCGTCTGGAAGCAGCGGGCGACGTGATAGGGCTCGAAATAGGTGGTGGAGGCGGTGGAGCCGAGGCCGAGGCGCCGGGTCGCGGCCGCCATCATCGTCAGCACCACCACCGGGTCGAGCTTCACGCAGCGGATGCCGTGCTCGATCGTGTGGTGGTGGTCGGAGCCGAAGCGGTCCGGCATGGAGAGGCGGTCGTCGAAGAAGGCCAGGTCGAATTTGCCGGCCTCGAGGATGCGCCCGATCTCCTGGTAGTAGTCGGCGCGCAGGAAATCCGTCCGGCTCTCGGGATGCCGCCAGGACGAGGCGAGGTTGGTGCAGTTCTGCGCCTGCAGGAAGCCAACGAGATGCATCTGGCGCATGGGCCGTTTCCTCCGTGATTGCCGTGAGCCTCACCCCCACCCCGGCCGAGGTCAATGCCGGCCAGTGGTTTCGCCGGTCCGGCCCGCGCGCTAGCCTCGCCCATGCAGGGCCGGGCGGAGGGTTCCGATGATCCCCAACAGGGTGCATCAGCTGTTCATCGATCCGGCCGGCGCGGGCGGAGCCCCGCCGCCCGATATCCTGGAAGGCTGCGGGCTCTGGGCCCGCCACCACCCCGGCATCGCGCATCGGATCTGGAACCTGCCCGCTGCCCTGGCGCTGCTGGCAGCCGAGGGGCAGGCCGCGGCGGTGGATGCGATCCATGCCTGCCGGCTGCCGGCCATGCAGGCCGACCTGGCGCGCCTTGCCATCGTCTTCCTCGAGGGCGGCTGGTGGGCGGATCTGCGGGTGGTGCCGCGCGGGCCCTGCCTCGGCGACCTGGCCGAGGCCGATCTGGTACTCGTCGCCGACCATCCCGGCGACCGGCGGGCGCGGCTCACCAATCGCCTCTTCGGCGCCGCACCACGCCACCCCGTCATCGGGCGGCTACTGGCCGAGGCGGTCGGGAATGTCATCGCGCGCCGGCAGGGCTCGGTCATCGCCCTCACCGGCTCCGGCCTCTTCGATTCGGCGGCGGGTCTGGCGGGGGCCGATTCGCACCTGCTGCCCGAAACCGCCTGGGAGGAGCGGTTCGACCTGCGCCAGGCCTCCTACAACCGCCCCGGGCAGCACTGGTCGCAGCGGGAACAGGCCGAGAGCCTCTATCGCTGACCGCGAAGAAATGCCGTCCCCGCTGCCGTGGCAGTGGTTGAGACCCGCCCCCGGCATGTATCCTGCCGGCATGAAGAGACTGGTCGTCGACCTGGACGGAACGCTCACCATCGATGAGCCGGGCGTCCCCTATGAGGCGAAGCGCCCGAACGAGGCGCTGGTCGCCCGGTTGCGCGACTACCGCGCGGCCGGGTTCGAGATCGTGGTCGCCACGGCGCGGAACATGCGGACCCATGCCAACAACATAGGCCGCATCAATGCCCGGACCCTGCCGGTGATCCTCGACTGGCTGACCCGCCACGACATCCCCTTCGACGAGGTGCATGTCGGCAAGCCGTGGTGCGGCACCGAGGGTTTCTACATCGACGACAAGGCGGTGCGGCCCTCCGAATTCCTGGCCCTCGGCTACGAAGGCGTCCTTGCCCTGCTCGCCCGCGAGGGCCAGTCCGACGGTGGCGCATGAGCCGGACCTGCATCATCGCCTCGGGCGCCTATCCCGACCCGGAGCTCGAGGCCGAATTCGGGCGCATCCCGCCCTCCTTCCTGCCCATCGGCAACCGGCGCCTCTTCGTCCGCCAGCAGGCGGAGCTGGCCGGCACGGCGGAGCGCATCATCCTCTCGCTGCCCGATGGCTTCGTGCCCGATGCGGTGGACCTCGCCCTGCTCTCCCGCCTCGGGATCGAGCTGGTGAACGTGCCCGCCGGCCTCTCGCTCGGCCAGTCGATCGTCTATGTCATCAACGTCACCGCCAGCTCGGTTGGCGAGGTGGCCGTCCTGCACGGCGATACGCTGCTGCGCGGCCTCGACTGGTCGGCAGGCGACACCATCAGCGTGGACGATGCGCCGCCGGGCTATCGCTGGGGCTGGGTGCGGGAGGAGGGTGGCCGGCTGATCGAGGCGAGGCAGGGCAGCACCAAGGGTGACGAGGAGGCCGCGGGCCCGGTGCTCTCCGGCTATTTCTCCTTCGCCGACACCGCCCTCCTCGTGCAATCGGTGACGCGGCGTGGCGGCGATTTCCTGGCCGGTCTCGGGGAGTATGCCGCGCAACGGCCGCTGCGGACGGTGCGGGCGGCGGAGTGGCTCGATTTCGGCCATGCCGCCACCTACCACCAGTCCCGCCGGCGGATGACGACGGAGCGGGAGTTCAATCGCCTCGACCCGACGCGCCGCACCATGGTCAAGTCGGGCAACAACCCCCGCAAGATCGAGGCCGAGGGCCGCTGGTTCGAGGCGCTGCCGCCACCGATGCGCATCCACATGCCGGCCTTCCTCGGCCTCTCCGTGACGGAGGGGGCGACGCGCTACGCCCTCGAGTACCTGCACCTGCCGACGCTGACCGACCTCTTCGTCTTCGGCCGGCTGCCGCGGCGGCGCTGGGGCCGCATCTTCGAGGCCTGCGACGAGTTCCTGGCCGCCTGCGCCGCCGAGCCTGCCCCGGCGGAGACGGCCGGGACGACGCGCGCGCTCTATGCCGAGAAGACGATGGAGCGGCTCGAGGGCTTCGCCCGCGCGCGCGGCCTCGACCTCACCGCGCCCTGCCGCCTGGGCGGCGCCTGGCTGCCCTCGCTCGAGCGCATGGCGGCGATGGCGGCCTCGGCCGTGCCGGTGGCGGAAGCGCGGCACCTTACCCTGGTGCATGGCGATTTCTGCTTCAGCAACATCCTCTATGATTCGCGTGCCGAGCTGGTGCGCGTCATCGACCCGCGCGGGCTCGACAGCCAGGGCGCGCTGACGCCCTTCGGCGATCTCCGCTACGATCTCGGCAAGCTGCACCACTCGGTGGTGGGGCGGTACGACCATATCGTCGCGGGCTATTACCGGCTGGCCCGGCATGGCGCGCTCGACCTCTCGCTCGACCTGCCGGAGGAGCCCGCGCTGCGCGCCGTCGAGGAGGAGTTCCTGCCGCGCCGCTTCGCCGGGTTGACGCTGGAGGAGGGCGCGGCGCCTGCGATCTGCGTGCTGCTCTTCCTTTCGATGCTGCCGCTGCATGCCGATGACCCGGACCGTCAGGACGCCTTCCTCGCCAATGCGATGCGGCTCTTCCTCCGGCTCGACGCCGGGCGGCGCGGCTGGACGCTCGCGGCATGATCGTCATCCCGATGGCCGGCCTCAGCCGGCGCTTCACCGAAGCCGGGTATGACCGGCCGAAATACATGCTGGAGGCCCATGGACGGAGCCTGTTCGCCCATGCCGTCGCCAGCTTCGCCGCCTGTTTCGAGAGCCTGCCCTTCCTCTTCATCTACCGCGACGTCGCCGGCACGCCCGACTTCGTCGCCGCCGAATGCCACCGCCTCGGCATCCGTGACATGCGGGGCGTCGTGCTCGATGCGCCGACTGGCGGCCAGGCGGAGACGGTGGCGCTCGGCCTGCAGCGCGGCATGGTCGATGCCGCCGCACCGGTGACGATCTTCAACATCGACACCTTCCGCCCCGGCTTCCATTTCCCCACCGGCTTCGACCCGGCGGCGGTGGATGGCTATCTCGAGGTGTTCCGCGGCAGCGGCGCCAACTGGTCCTATGTGCGGCCGGCTGCCCCCGGCTCCGACCGCGTCGCGGAGACAACGGAGAAGGTGCCGATCTCCGACCTCTGCTGCACCGGCCTCTACCACTTCCGCAGCGCGGGGCAGTATCTCGGCGCCTATGCCGATTTCGCCGGTGGCGGCGCGGCGCGGCTCGGGCTGAAGGAGCTCTATGTCGCACCCATGTACAACCTGCTGATCGTTGAGGGCGCCGATATCCGCTACGACCTGATCCCGGCCGAGGCGGTGGTGTTCTGCGGAGTGCCGGCGGAATACGACGCCTTCCTCGCCCGCCGCGACGCCGCCCCGCTGCCGGGCTAGCGCAGGCTCGCCGAGGGCCGGAACGACGGACGGCATCAAGCATGCGCCGGCGCCGCCCCTCGCGCCGGCCCTGGCAGCGGCATGCCGATTGCAGCAATCCTTGCAACCATCAACCGGTTGCTGAGGATCGCATGACCATTGCACGCCGCGCCTGGCTGGGCGCCTTGCCGCTGCTCGCCACGCCCCGATTGCTTCGCGCCCAGTCCGGCCCCTGGCCGAACCGGCCGGTGCGGATGATCATCCCCTTCCCGCCCGGCGCCTCGACCGATGCCGTGGGCCGCACCACGGCGGCGGTCATCGGCGCACGCATCGGCCAGCCGGTGGTGGCGGAGAACCGGGGCGGCGCCGGCGGCAATATCGGCGCCGAGGCCGCGGCGCGGTCCGATCCGGATGGCTACACGCTGCTGATCGCCACGATCAGCGCCACCACCATGGGGCCGCATCTCTATCCCCGGCTGGGCTACGACCCGCTGAAGGACCTGGTGCCGGTGGCGCGGACCTGCCACACGCCGAACTGCGTCGTCGCCCGCGCCGACCTGCCGGTGGCGACCTTGAAGGAGGCGCTGGACCTGGCGCGCTCGCGCCCCGGCGGCCTCGTCTATGGCAGCCCAGGCAACGGGACCTCGGGCCATCTCATCGCCGAATCGCTGAACCGCACCGCGGGCATCAGCATGCAGCACGTGCCCTATCGCGGCACAGGACCGCTGATGACCGATCTGCTGGCCGGGCGGCTCGACCTCGCCTGCGACAACCTGCCCGCCTATGTGCAGCAGGCGCGCGAGGGCAAGCTGAAGCTGCTCGCCATCACCAGCCCGGAGCGCTGGTATTCCGCGCCGGAGGTGCCGACGGTGGCGGAGGCGGCCGACCTGCCCGGCTTCTCCGCCATGATCTGGTGGGGCGTCCAGGCGCCGGCCGGCACCCCGGCCCCGATCATCGAGCGGGTGGCGGCGGCGGTCCTTGAAGGTTTCGCCACGCCCGAGATCCGCGAGCGCCTGCGGAGCTTCAGCATCGAGCCGGCGCCCCAGGGCACCGCCGACTTCGCCCGCCACCTCGAGGCCGAGTATCAGCGCTGGGGCGAGGTGGTGCGCAGCGCGGGGATCAAGCTGGACTGAGAGCGCGATCGCCGCAGGCTGGAACGGTCGGAGGCGTGAACCACGCGGCCTGATATCAAGCTGGACCCTGATCCGCGGTTACCGGATCGCGGATGAGGGTCTAGCCGCATTGCCCCGGCCGGCCCTCGATGAAATCAAGCAGGCAGGGAGCATAGCGATCGGTGAAGGCGGGGTCGGAGCCGCCACCATGGCCGGCGAGGCCGGTCGGGCGGTCGAGGAAGAGCAGCTCCTTCACCCGCTGGCCGAAGGCCCGGAAGAGGCGGGCGCGGGCCTCCGGGTCCGGGTCGTACTCATCGCTCTCGAAGGTGGCGACGGCGACCCGGGCGGCCGGGTTGCGGGCGCGCTCCAGCACCTCGCGCAGCTCCGCCACCGCCCAGCCCCAGGCCGGGCTGCCGCGCGGGCCATGCGCGGCCGGGGCGACGGCCACCACGCCATCGACCAGCCCCGGCTCGTCCAGCGCCTGCAGCGCGTTCCAGGCACCGCGCGACTGCCCGCCGACGACCACGCGCTGGTAGCCCTTCGCGCGCAATACCCGCAATGCGCCATGCAGCCAGGCGGCGGCGGTCTCGGTCTCGTCCAGTGCCGGGTCGCGGTCGAAGCGCAGCACGTCCCAACCGGCATTGTTGAACAGGCGGACATGCGGCTGGGGCTGGCTGCCGCGGCTGTCCTGCCCGCCGGCGGCACGGCCATGCGCCCAGACATAGGCGCCGCGCGCCGTCTCCGGTCCCTTCCAGAGGAAGCGGCCATCCGGCACCAGCGACCAGCCGGGCCCGCCCTGCACCGGCCGTGCCGGCGCCACCGGCGGCGCGCCTTCCTGTCCCGGCCAGACCACGGCGAGGTCCCGCGCATAGACCTGGCAGCCGCCATCGGCGCCGGCCTGGCCGACCCATTGCGCACAGAGAGCAACGGCGCGAGCCTCGGTGGTGGGAAGGTCAGGCTGTGCGGCAGCCCAGCCCCAGGCGCCGGTCGGGCTGAGAGCGAAGACGCGAGGCGTCCCCTGTTGCAGGAAACGGCCGTAATCGGCGCGGCCCTCGGCGCCCAGATGCGGCACCGCGGCCACATCCAGGACGGAGGCGGGCTCGGCGGCAGCCGGGGCGGCAAGGGCCAGCGTCAGGGCTAGCCACAAGAATGTGTGATATCCCATGAATGTGATGGAAACATGGGAGGCGCGGCGGAATCAACAATTCTTCTCGCAGCTGCGATGGATCAGGGGCGGCGCGGCACCACCAGATTCGGCAGGATCACCTGCACCGCCTCGCCATCCTGGTTGAAGGTGGTGCAGCGCGCCCGGAGCAGCCCCTGCTGCGGCCTGGAACGGCTCGGCCGCACCTCCAGCACCTCGGCCTCGACGCGCAGCACGTCGCCCGGCCGCACCGGGCGCGGCCAGCGCATCTCCTCCATCCCGCCGCCGATGATCCCGCCCACGGGGCGGAATTCGCTGGCGACCAGCAACTTCATCGTCATCGCCGCGGTGTGCCAGCCGCTGGCGGCCAGCCCGCCGAAGAAGGTGCTGCGCGCCGCCGCGTCATCCAGGTGGAAGGGCTGCGGATCGTACTCGCGCGCATAGGCGATGATCGCCTCGGCGGTCACCGTCAGGGTGGGGGAGTGGAAGACCTCGCCCGGCGTGAAGTCCTCGAGATACCGCTCCTGCATCCGTCCCACTCCCTGCCCACTTCAGCCGCGGGGCGAGTTTGCCCTCGCCGCCAGCGCCAGCGCCACCACGCCGCAGCCCGCCAGGGCGAAGGCACCACGATAATCGATGGCCACCAGTGCCAGGCCGAAGGCCAGCGACCCGGCGCTCTGCCCGAGGAAAAGGGCAAGGGCGAAGGCGCCGACCGCGGTGCCCCGCGCCTCCGGCAGGGCTTCGGTCGCCCGGGTCTGCAGAACGCCATGGAACATGTAGAAGGCGAGGCCCATCACCACCTGCAGGGCAGCCACCACCGGCCAGGCCGGCGCCACCGCCAGCAGGCCGAGCGCCACGGCGATGCTGCCGCCGCCGACAATCAGCAGGCCGCGTTCGCCGAACCGCGCCAGCAGCGGCCGCGCCATGCGGGTATAGGCGAAGGCGCCGAGGCCGAAGCCGGCGACGATCAGCCCCGCCTCCGCCGCGTTGCGGCCGAAGCCCTCGATGAGGAAGGAGCCGACGAAGGGGAAGGCGCCGCCGAAGAGCCAGAAGCCGTCGAAGAAGGCGAGGCCCATGAGCCAGCGGCCGGAGGGCTTCCGCAGCAGGTCGAGATAGGCGCCCATGCCCCGGCCGCCCGTCGCGCCCTCCGGCCGGCGCCAGAGGCTGGCGCCGAGCCGCCAGGCGAGCACGCCGCTCACCGTCAGCGCCAGCGCGCCGAGCAACAGGAAGGGCAGCCGCCAGTCCACCGCCTCCGCCACCATGCCGGAGACGGGGCCGGCGAGGAGCTGCGCCATCACCATGCCGGTGAGGAAGCGGCTGATCGCCACCTGGCGTTCGGCATAGGGGACGCTGTCGGCGATATGCGCCATCAGCAGCGGGATGACGGCGCCGGCGAAGCAGCCGCTCCAGGCGCGCAGCGCGATCAGTCCCGGCAGGCCGGTGGCGAAGGCGCTGGCTACCAGGCCCAGGCCGAAGAGCAGCACCGCCCCGCAGGCGATCCGCACCTTGCCAAGCCGGTCGCCGAGCGGCCCGGCGACGAGCTGCACCAGCCCATAGGGCAACACGAAGGCGGCGACCACGGCCGCCGCATGCGCGACGGTCACGCCGAAGGCCGCGGCGATGGCCGGCAGCAGCGGATCGAGCATCCGCATGCCCGCGCCGGTGGTGAAGCCCGCAAGGGCAAGGAGGGTGATCGGGATGGCGGGCGGCATGGGTCCGGCGATAGGGGGCCGCCGGCCGCGCCGCGTCAAGCCAGCCGGGCTAGCCGGTCGGGTCGAGCGCTGCCGCCACGGCTTCCTTCCGGTGCCGCGGCAGCAGCTTCATCACCAGGATGAAGGCCGAGAGTGCGAGGCAGATGCTGTTCGTCAGAATCAGCGGCCACTGCCCGAGCAGCCAGCCATAGGTCAGCCACAGCGCGAAGCCGACGACGGTGACGCTGTACATGCGGGTGGAGATGGCCTGCGTGTCACGGGTGCGGATCACCTTCCAGGCCTGCGGCAGGAAGCTCGTGGTCGAGGCAAGGGTGGCCAATCCGCCAATGAGGTGGGCGGCATCCATGGAGCAATCCCTCCGGCTGCAGGCATCGCGTCCTAACCGGCGGCCGGGGTTCCGGGTTCCGTTGACAGCGGCGGCTTTGCCGCCGAGCCTGCAGCCTCGGGAGAAACGAACCATGCCGGATGCACGGGACAAGGCGCCGCTGCTCGGGCTCGGGCTGGTCTGGCAGCAATTGGCGGTCGGCCAGCGCTTCCGCAGCTTCGGCCGCACCGTCACCGAACACGACCTGATGGGCTTCGTGGCGCTGACCGGCATGCAGGAGCCGCTCTTCGTCGATGCGACCCATACCGGGGCGCTCGGGCCGCGGCCGGTGCCGGGGGCGCTGACCCATGCGTTGATCGAGGGCCTGCTGCTGCGGGGCATGGTGCATGGCACCGGCCTCGCCCTGCTCGAGACCCATATCCGCCCGCTGGCGCCGGTGCGCGTCGGCGACACCATCCATGCCGAGGTCGAGGTCACCGCCATCCGTCCGACCAGCACGGGCGGCCGGGCCGTCGTCGCCTGCGCGGTCCGCGTGCGGAACCAGCGGGACGAGGCGGTGATGGACTACGACGTGACCAGGCTGCTCCGGGGAGAAAGCACACCATGATCGCACGCCGCTACCTCCTGGCGCTCGGCGCCACCGGCCTTGCCGCGCCGGCGCTGGCCCAGGGCAATTTCCCCGACCGGCCGGTACGGATGGTGGTGGCCTTCCCGCCCGGCGGCCCGACCGATGTGGTGGCGCGCATCCTCGCCGAGCGCATGGGCCGCGAGCTCGGCCAGCCCATGGTGGTGGAGAACCGTGGCGGTGCCAACGGCAACATCGCCGCCGAGGCCGTGGCGAAGGCCGAGCCGGATGGCTACACCGTGCTCTACAACACCTCCTCCATCGTCATCAGCCGGGCGCTCTACCGCAAGCTGAGCTACGATCTGCTGAAGGACCTCACGCCGGTCTCGCTCACCGCCGCCTCACCCTTGGCGCTGGTGGTGAACCCGGCCGCGCCGCCGCGCAGCCCGCGCGAGTTCATCGACTGGCTGCGCGCCAACCCCGGCAAGCTCAGCTACTCCTCGGGCGGGGTCGGCAATATCTCGCACCTCGTCACCTTCCTGGTGCTGCGCCACATTGGTGGCGATGCGGTGCATGTGCCCTATCGCGGCACGGCGGCGGCGCTGACCGATGCGGCGGCGGGCAATGTGCAATTCACCTCCGACACGGTGGTGACGGCCCTGCCCCTGATCCAGGAGGGCCGCGTCCGCGCCATCGCCGTCTCCAGCGCCGAACGCTCGCCCCTGCTGCCCGAGGTGCCGGCCATGGCGGAGGCCGGGCTGACCCCGGCGGGCTTCGACCTCGGCGCCTGGCAGGGCATCCTCGCCCCGGCGAAGGCGCCGCCCGCCGCCATCGCCCGGCTGAACGCCGCGGTGGCCGCGGCGCTGGCCGACCCGGATGTGCGCGCCCGCCTCGCCGCCCAGGGCGCGAAGCCGACCGGCGGCAGCGCGGCGGATTATGCCGCCTATCTCCAATCCGAGATCGGCCTCTGGACCAAGGTCGTCGCCGATAGCGGCGCGACGGCGGATTAGGCGGCGGCGCGCGGCCGCCGACCCGCGCTGTCAGGCCTCCGCGCGCAGCCCGTTCGCCTGGTGCACCGCCAGCGCCGTCATGTTGAGGATGCCGCGGGCGGTGACGCTGGCGACCAGCACATGCACCGGCCGCTTCATCCCCAGCAGCATCGGGCCGAGTTGCAGCCCATCGGCCGCCGCCTTCACCAGGTTGAAGCTGATATTGGCCGAATCGAGGTTCGGGAAGACCAGCAGGTTGGCGGTGTCGGTCAGCGGCGAATCGGGCACGGCGCGGGCCCGGATGGCCGGCACCAGCGCCGCGTCGGCATGCATCTCGCCATCCACCTCGAGGCCGGGCGAGCGGGTGCGGATCAGCGGCAGGGCCTGGCGCATCACCCGCGCCGAAGGGGCGTTGGAGGCGCCGAAGGAGGAGTGGCTGAGCAGCGCCACCTTGGGCGTGATGCCGAAGGCCTCCACCTGATCGGCGGCGAGCAGCGTCATCTCCGCCACCTGCTCCGGCGTCGGCTCGACCAGCAGATGCGTGTCGACGAAGAACAACGTGACGCCGGAGACGATGACGGCCGAGAGGGCATAGACCCGCGCCACGTCCGGCCGCTTGCCGATAATCGAATAGGCATCGTGCCACTGGTCCATCCAGTTGCCGCTGCCGCCGATCAGCGCCGCATCGACGAGGCCGGCCTCCAGCAGCATGGCGGCCGCGACATTCGGATCGGTGCGGAGGCGACGGGTGGCGGCCTCGGGCGGCACCCCGCGCCGGCCGACCTTGGCCTGGTAGCGCGGCAGCAGCGGGGCAAAGACCGCCTCATCCGCATCGGGATCGAGGACGCGGACGGATTCCGAGAAATCCATCCGGAGGCCCATGGCGCGGGCCTTCTCCTCGATTATCGCGCGGCGGCCGATCAGCACCGGCTCGGCGATGCCGTCATCGAGGACGGTCTGCACCGCGCGCAGCACCCGCTCATCCTCGCCCTCGGCATAGGCGACGCGGCGCGGGTTGCCCTTGGCCGCCTCGAACATCGGCCGCATCAGGTTGCCGGAGCGGAAGACAAAGCGCTCCAGATCGCGCCGGTAATGGGCGAAATCGGTGATGGGGCGGCGGGCGACGCCGCTCTCCATGGCGGCGCGGGCGACGGCGGGGGCGACCTCGAGGATGAGGCGCGGGTCGAAGGGTTTCGGGATGATGTAGTCGGGGCCGAAGACCGGCGCATGGCCGCCATAGGCCGCGGCCACCACCTCGCTCGCCTCGACGCGGGCGAGCGCGGCGATGGCATCCGCTGCCGCGACCTTCATCGCCTCGTTGATGGTGGTGGCACCGACATCGAGGGCGCCACGGAAGATGAAGGGGAAGCAGAGGACGTTGTTGACCTGGTTCGGGTAGTCCGTCCGCCCCGTGGCCACGATGGCGTCCGGCCGGGCGGCGCGGACGGCCTCGGGCAGGATCTCCGGCTCCGGGTTGGCGAGCGCCAGCACCAGGGGCTTCGGGCCAAGCTTCGACAGCCATTCCGCCTTCAGCACACGCGGGGCGGAGAGGCCGAGGAAGATGTCGGCACCCTCCAGCACCTCCTCCAGCCTGCGGGCATCGGTGCGGCGGGCGTAGCGGGCCTTGAAGGGGTCCATCTGCTCGGCACGGCCTTCGTAGACGACGCCGGCGATGTCGCAGACCGTGATGTTCTCGCGCCGGAGGCCCATGGCGACGAGCAGGTCGAGGCAGGCGAGCGCCGCCGCGCCGCCGCCGGTGTTGACGAGCTTCACCTCCTCGATCCGCTTGCCCTGCAGCAGCAGGCCGTTGCGGATGGCGGCGGCGACGATGATGGCCGTGCCGTGCTGGTCGTCATGGAAGACGGGGATGCGCATGCGCTCGCGCAGCCGGCTCTCCACCTCGAAGCATTCGGGGGCCTTGATGTCCTCGAGGTTGATGGCGCCGAAGGAGGGCTCGAGGGCGGCGATGACCTCGATCAGCTTCTTGGGGTCCCGCTCCTCCACCTCGATGTCGATGGAGTCGATGCCGGCGAATTTCTTGAAGAGCACGGCCTTGCCCTCCATCACCGGCTTCGAGGCGAGGGCGCCGATGGCACCCAGCCCGAGCACGGCCGTGCCGTTCGAGATGACGGCGACCATGTTGCCGCGCGTCGTGTAGTCCCAGGCCGCGTCGGGGTTGGCGGCGATCTCCTCGCAGGCCGCGGCGACGCCGGGGGAATAGGCAAGGCCCAGGTCGCGCTGCGTCGCCATGCGCTTGGTCGGCTCGATCGCCAGCTTTCCGGGCCGCGGATGGCGGTGGTAGTCGAGCGCGGCCTTGCGGAAATCCTCGTCCATGCTGGGTCCCCTTCGTCCCCGGCCAGTCTAGCCGAAGCCACGGCGGAGCCCAACGGAGGCGGGTCCGTCATGACATGATGCAATCGGACATGATACTTCCGCTTGCCTTGCCGCCGCCGGAAGGTTCTACACCATGGACCGAGGCCACCGGGCAGTCCGGGGCTGGGATGACGCAGGAAGGAGAGGCCACGTGCGGCGACGGGTCCTGACCGCATCGGCGCTGACCGCCATCCTGGCGCCCGCCACCCTCCGGGCGCAGAACCACGGCCATGCCCATAGCGGCAACGAGGTGAAGATCGGCCGCCACGAGGTCGAGCTGGTGGTCCGTGGCACCCAGGCGACCCTGACCATCCGTGACGAGAAGGACCAGCCGGTGGACACCACCGGCTTCGGCGCGACCGCCACCGTCCTCGCCCGCGGCAATGAGCGCCGCAGCCTCGAATTCCGTCCCGCCGGCGCCAACCGCCTCGTCGCGCCGGTCGATTTCCCGGTGGACGGCAAGTTTCGCGCGACGGTCGCCCTGCGCGGCCCGGCCGGCGAGCTCGGCACCGGGCGCTTCGCCATCGACCCGGCGCGCTGAGGCCGGGCATGGCGATGCGGCGGGGCAGCAGGAGGGGAGTACGGGCGGCGATGCACCGCCTGCTCGCCCTTGCCCTGCTGCTGGCCAGCCTGCTCGTCCCGCCCTTCGCCGAGGGCGCTGGGGCCGGCCCGGCGGGGTCTGGCTCCATCGTCGCCGCCGGCCTCGCCGAGGATGGCGCGGCGGCCCGCCCGCATGCCCTCGCCCATGCCGGGGCGCATTGCGCCTGCCAATCGGCGGACCGGCTGGCCGGCCCGGCTGAACCTGTCCCGGCGATGCGGCGCCTCGCCCTGGGCCCGGCCCATGGTCCGCCCCCTCCTGCCTCGCTCGGGGCGGAACCGCCGGCGCGCCCGCCAAGGGGCTGACCGAACCAGAGCCATCCGAGCCGCTCCCTCCCGGCCAGGCCGCGGAGGCGCGGCCTGTCTCGCGTTCCGTCCGCTCCGGGTGCCATGCCAGAACGATTCCGTCCCTCCCCTCCGCTCGCGCTGCTGGGCGCGGCGGCCCTTATCCTCCTCACCATGCCTGCCGCCGAGGCGGAGGGCCCGGCCCGGCGCCGGGTGGCGCAAGCGGCGCCCGAATCGGGCGGCGCCCTCCTGGTCCCATCCCCGGAACGGGCGGTGGAGCTGGCGCTCGCCCGCGCCCCGATCCTGCGGAGCGCCGAGGCGGGGCGCCGCGCCGCCCAGGGCGACCGGGTAACCGCCGGGCTGCGGCCCAATCCCGAATTCTCCGTCGAGGCGGAAAATATCGGCGGCAGCGGCGGCTATGGCGGCATCCGCTCGCTGGAGACCACCTACGGCCTGTCGCAGCGCATCGAGACCGGCGGCAAGCGCCAGGCGCGGATCGAGGCAGCCGGCCGCGCCGTTGCCCTGACCGGGCTGGATGTGGAGGCGGTGCGGCTCGACCTGGCGCGGGAGGTTGTCCAGGCCCTCGCCGCGGCGGTGGCGCGGGCGCGCGCCGTCGACATCGCCCGCGAGCGGCAGCGCCTGGCCGATGAGGTGCTGCGCGCCACCCGTGCCCGCGTCGAGGCCGGGCGGGAGGCCCCGGTGCAGCAGCGTCGCGCCGAGGTGGACCGGGAGACCGCGACGGTATTCCTCGACCGGGCGGAGCGCGAGGCGGCATCGGCCGCGCGCGGCCTCGCCGTGCTGCTGGCAGCGCCGGCAGTGGAGGTCGCCCCGGCGCGCGCGGCCTGGTTCGACGAGATCGGCCCGCGGCCGGAGCCGGGCCGGGCCGCCGCCCTGCCGCCCGGCCAGCTCGACCGCGCGCGGCTCGATGCGCTGATCGGGCAGCGGCGGGCCGAGCTGGACCTGCAGCGGCGCAACGCCATCCCGGATATCGCGGTCGGCGCCGGGATGCGCCGCTTCCGCGAGGCCGGGGGCGACACCGCCTTCCTGCTCGGCCTGCGGGTGCCGCTGCCGGTCTTCGACCGCAACCAGGGCAATATCCTGCGCGCCGGCGCCGAACTGAACCGGGCCGAGGCCGAGGCCGAGCGCGGACGGCTCTACCTGGACGCCTCGCTGGCGGAATCCGAGCGGCGGCTGGACCAGGCCTGGCGCGCCGCCGACTCGCTGCGCCGCACCGTGCTGCCCGCGGCACGGGAGGCAGCCGGCGCGGCGCGGGAGGGCTATGCCGCCGGCAAATTCTCACTGCTGGAGGTGCTGGACGCCCAGCGCGTGCTGATCGATGCGCGCGAGCAGCACAACGCCGCGCTGCTGGAGGTGCAGCAGGTGCGGGCCGACATCGTCCGGCTGCGCGGCCGCGCAGCCGAGCCCGCCGGGAGGCCGACGCCATGAGATCCCTCGCCGCCTTCCTCGCCGGAGCCGTCCTCGCCATCGTCGTGGCGGTGCTGGTGCCCGGCCTGCCGGAGAGCCTGCGCGCCGCGCTCGGCCCCGCCTCGCCCCCCGCCGCACCCGGTCATGACCATGGCCCAGGCGAGGCCCATGGGGACGAGGTGCCCGAGGGTGCCATCCGCATGACCGAGGCGCAGATCGCCGCCAGCGGCATCGCCATCGCCGAGGCCGGGCCCGGCATGGTGGCCCGCCGCATCGCCCTGCCCGGCACCGTCACGGCGAATGCCGACCGGCTTGCCCATGTCCCCGCCCGGGTGGCGGGGATCGTCGCCGCGCTCCACCGGCGGCTCGGCGAGAGCGTCGCGGCGGGCGAGGTGCTGGCGGTGGTGGAGAGCGCGGAGATAGCCACCCTCAAGGGCGACTACCTCGCCGCGCTGCGTACCACCGAGCTGGCCCGCCTGACCTTCGAGCGCGAGCAGAGGCTGTGGCAGCGCCGGGTCTCCGCGGAGCAGGATTTCCTCAAGGCGCGGACCGACTGGCAGGAGGCGCAGATCCGCCTCGACCTGGCCCGGCAGAAGCTGGCCGCCATCGGCCTCGGCCAGGCCGAGGTGGAGGCCCTGCCACGCCAGCCCATCGAGGCGCTGCGCCGCCAGGAGGTCCGGGCGCCGATCGCCGGCCGTATCACCGCCCGGCCGAAGATGCTGGGCGACGCGGTCTCGGCCGAGGCGGAGGTCTATACCCTGGCCGACCTGTCCACCGTCTGGGTCGAGGTCGCGGTGCCGCCGGCCGACCTCGCCTTCGTCCAGGACGGGATGGCGGTACGGCTGCGGGACGGGGCGGAGCCGCGCGGCGAGGGCCGCATCGTCTTCCTCAGCCCGGTGCTCGACCCGGAGACGCGCTCGGCCCGCGCGGTGGTGGAGGTGCCCAACCCGGCGGGCCAGCTCCGCCCCGGTGGCTTCGTCACCGCCGAGGTCGCGGCCGCCGAACAGCCGGTCGATATCATGGTCCCGCGCACGGCGGTGCAGCAGATCGAGGGCGAGAGCGTGGTCTTCGTCCGCACGCCGGAGGGATTCGAGCGGCGCGAGGTGGTGCTGGGCCGTGGCGACCAGGAGGCGGTGGAGCTGGTCTTCGGCCTCGATGCGCAGGAGCCCTATGCCGCGACCAACAGCTTCATCCTCAAGGCCGAGCTCGGCAAGGCCGAAGCCGAGCATGCGCATTAGGACCGCCGGACGATGATCGCCCCCATCCTCGACTTCGCCGTCCGCCAGCGCTGGCTGGTGGTCCTGCTGGTCGCCGCCGCCGCGGGCTTCGGCCTGCGCGCCTTGCAGTCGCTGCCGGTCGACGCGGTGCCGGACATCACCAACAACCAGGTGCAGATCAACACGCTGGCGCCGGCCCTCTCGCCCATCGAGGTGGAGAAGCAGGTGACCTTCCCGGTGGAGACGGCGCTGGCCGGCATCCGTGGCCTGCAATCCACCCGCTCGCTGTCGCGCAACGGCTTCAGCCAGGTCGTCGCCATCTTCCGCGACGAGGTGGACATCTACTACGCCCGGCAGCAGGTGCTCGAGCGGCTGACCGAGGCGCGGGAGCTGTTGCCGCCCGAGGTCGAGCCGCGCATGGGGCCGATCTCCACCGGGCTCGGCGAGATCACCATGTGGACGCTGGACTGGGCGCCCCGGCGCGAGGGCGACGTGGCGCGCGAGGGCCGCCCCGGCTGGCAGGCGGATGGCGGCTACCTCACGCCGGAGGGTGGGCGCCTCTCGACCGAGCTGGAGCGCACCGCCTATCTGCGCACGCTGCAGGACTGGGTGATCCGGCCGCAGCTGCGCCACTTGCCGGGCGTCGCCGGCGTCGATTCCATCGGCGGCATCGTCAAGCAGTACCATGTGCAGCCCGACCCGGCGCGGCTGATCGGCCTCGGCCTCTCCTTCGCCGACATCGCCGAGGCGCTGGAGCGCAACAATGCCAGCCGCGGCGCCGCCTATCTCGAACGCGGCGGCGAGGGCTATGTCGTCCGCTCCGGCGGGCGGCTGGAGACGCTCGAGGATATCCGCGCCGTCGTCGTGGCGACGCGCGAGGGCGTGCCGGTGCGCGTCGGCGACATCGCCCGCGTCGAGACCGGGCGGGAGCTGCGGACGGGCAGCGCCAGCGCGGGCGGGCGGGAGGCGGTGGTCGGCACCGCGCTGATGCTGATCGGCGAGAACAGCCGCACCGTCGCTACGGCGGTGACCGCGCGTCTGGCCGGGATCGGCCGCACCCTGCCGCCCGGCGTGCAGCTGCGGACGGTGCTCAACCGGACGGAGCTGGTGGACGCGACGATCCGCACCGTGGCGCGGAACCTCGCCGAGGGCGCTCTGCTGGTCGTCGTGGTGCTGTTCCTGCTGCTCGGCAACCTGCGCGCCGCCGTGGTCACCGCGCTGGTCATCCCGGTGACGATGCTGCTGACGGCGACCGGAATGCTGGAGGGCGGCATCAGCGCCAACCTGATGAGCCTCGGTGCGCTCGATTTCGGGCTGATCGTCGATGGCGCCGTCATCATCGCAGAGAACAGCCTGCGGCACCTGGCGGAGCGGCAGCAGGCACTCGGCCGCGCGCTGCGCCTCGAGGAACGGCTGGAGACGGTGGCGGCCTCGGCGCGGGAGATGATCCGCCCCTCGGTTTTCGGCCAGGCGATCATCATCCTGGTCTATGTGCCGCTGCTGGCCTTCCAGGGGGTCGAAGGCAAGATGTTCGCGCCGATGGCGCTCACCGTCATCCTGGCCCTGGCGATGGCCTTCATCCTCTCGCTTACCTTTGTCCCGGCGATGATCGCGCTGGCCGTCACCGGCCCGGTGCGGGAGGGGGATAACGGGCCCATCCGCGGCCTCAAGCGCGCCTATGCCCCGGCGCTCCGCCTCGCCCTGCGGCGGCCGGAGCCGGTGATCGGCGCGGCGGCGCTGCTCTTCCTCGGTGCCCTGCTGCTGGGCGGGCGGCTCGGCTCGGAATTCATCCCGCAGCTCGACGAGGGCAATATCGCCCTGCATGCGCTGCGCATCCCCTCCACCTCACTCAGCCAGTCGCAGGCGATGCAGCTGCAGGTCGAGGGCACGGTGTCGCGCTTCCCCGAGGTGGCGGTGATCTTCTCGAAGACCGGCACCGCCGAGGTGGCGGCGGACCCGATGCCGCCCAATGTCTCCGATGCCTTCATCATCCTGAAGCCGCGCGACCAGTGGCCCGACCCGTCCCTGCCCAAGGCGGAGCTGGTCCGGCGCATCGAGGCCGCCGTCACCCGCCTGCCCGGCAACAACTACGAGTTCACCCAGCCCATCCAGATGCGCTTCAACGAACTGCTGGCGGGCACGCGCGGCGACCTTGCGGTGAAGGTCTTCGGCGAGGAATTCGGCCCGATGCTCGCGGCCGCCAACCGGATCGCCAGCGTGCTGCGCGGCATCCGCGGCGCCGAGGACGTGCGGGTGGAGCAGGTGGCCGGGCTGCCCTTCCTCGATATCACCATCGACAAGGCGGAGATCGCCCGGCGCGGGCTCAGCCTCAGCGCGGTGCAGGACGTCATCGGCACCGCGATCGGCGGGCGGGAGGCGGGCTGGATCTTCGAGGGCGACCGCCGCTTCGCCATCGTCGTCCGCCTGCCGGAGGCGGTGCGGAGCGATATCGAGGCGCTGCGCAACCTGCCGGTCGCCCTGCCCGGAGGGGGCAGCCAGGGGGCGGGTGCAGGGGCGGGCGCGGCGAGCGTGCCGCTGCGCAGCCTCGCCGCCTTCCGCCTGACCGAGGGGCCGAACCAGGTCAGCCGCGAGAACGGCCAGCGCCGCGTCGTCGTCACCGCCAATATCCGCGGCCGCGACATCACCTCGGTCGTCGCCGAGGCGGAGGCGGCGGTGGCGCGGGAGGTTCGGCTGCCGCCGGGCCATGCCATCACCTGGGGTGGGCAGTTCGAGAACCTGGCGGCGGCGCGGCAGCGGCTGATGGTGGTCGTGCCCGGCTGCTTCTTCCTCATCTTCCTGCTGCTCTATACGGCGCTCGGCTCGCCGCGCGACGCGCTGCTGGTGTTCAGCGCGGTGCCGCTGGCGCTGACCGGCGGCATCGCCCTGCTCTGGCTGCGCGGCATGCCGCTCTCGGTTTCGGCGGCGGTGGGCTTCATCGCCCTCTCGGGCGTCGCGGTGCTGAACGGGCTGGTGATGCTGACCCATGTCCGCCAGCTGCGCCTCGCCGGGCTGGGCCGGGAGGCGGCGATCCGCCAGGGCGCGATGGACCGGCTGCGGCCGGTGGTGATGACGGCGCTCGTCGCCTCGCTCGGCTTCGTGCCGATGGCGCTGGCCACCGGGCCGGGCGCCGAGGTGCAGAAGCCGATCGCCACGGTCGTCATCGGCGGCCTCGTCACCGCGACGCTGCTGACGCTGGTGGTGCTGCCGGCGCTCTATGCCCGGCTCGGCAGCGCCGAGGCCCCGGCGATGCAGGTCAGGCCGAGCAGCAGGAAGGGCGCGGCCGCCGGCATGACGTAGGTCAGCGCGGCGCCGGCACCGCATCGGCCGCCGGACGGCCCGGGTTCGGCGGGCCATCGGGGCGGGACAGGGCGTAGGCCGTGTTGATCAAGGCAACATGGGAGAAGGCCTGGGGGAAATTCCCCAGCATCCGCCCCACCCGCGGGTCGTATTCCTCGGAGAGCAGGCCGACATCGTTGCGCAGCGCGAGCAACCGTTCGAACAGCGCCAGCGCCTCGGACCGGCGGCCGGTCATCGCATAGGCATCCGCCAGCCAGAAGCTGCAGGCGAGGAAGACGCCCTCGTCTCCCGGCAGCCCGTCATCCACCCGCTCCGGCCGGTAGCGGCGCACCAGGCCGTCCCGCATAAGGTCCCGCTCGACAGCGGCGATGGTGCCGAGGATGCGCGGGTCCTCCGCCGGCAGGAAGCCGACGGCCGGCAGCAGCAGCAGGCTCGCATCCAGCTCCCGCGAGCCGTAGCTGCCGACGAAGCTGCCGATGCTGCTGTCATAGCCCTTCCGGCAGATATCCTCGTGGATCTCCCGCCGCAGGGCGCGCCACCGGTCGAGCGGCCCGTCAAGGCCGAAGGCCTCGATGCCCCGCACGGCGCGGTCGAGCGCGGCCCAGGCCATCACCTTCGAGTAGGTGAAGCAGCGCCGGCCATCCCGCGTCTCCCAGATTCCCTCGTCGGGCTCGCGCCAGATCGTCGCCAGGTGGTCGATGAGGGCGCGCTGCAGGTCCCAGGCCGCCTCCGACATCGGCAGGCCATGGCTATGCGCCTGGTGCAGCGCGTCCAGCAACTCGCCATAGACATCGAGCTGGAGCTGGTCATGCGCGCCGTTGCCGATGCGCACGGGGCTGGAGCCCTCATAGCCCGGCAGCCAGTCGGGCTGCCATTCCCGCAGCCGCCGCTCGCCGCCGATGCCGTACATGATCTGGATCTGCGAGGGGCTGCCCATGACGGCCCGCAGCAGCCAGTCGCGCCAGGCCTGGGCATCCTCGGTATAGCCGGCCTGCAGCAGGGCGAGCAGCGTCAGCGTGGCGTCGCGCAGCCAGCAGAAGCGGTAGTCCCAGTTGCGGACCCCGCCGATGCCCTCGGGGAGGGAGGTGGTGGGGGCGGCGACGATGCCGCCGGTCGGCCCATGGGTCAGCGCCTTCAGCGTGATGGCCGAGCGGCGGACGGCCTCGGTCCAGGGCCCGGCCTCCCGCACCCGGCCCGACCAGTGGCGCCAGCGGGAGTCCGTATCGGCCAGCAGGCTCGCCGGATCGGGGCAGACGGCCGGCAGGCTGAGATGCGAGGGGCCGTAATGCATCTGGAAATCGAGGCTCTGCCCCTCGGCCACCGTGAAACGCGCCTGGGTGCGGAGGGCATGCCCTTCGAGCGGCACGGGGGAGTGCAGTATCACCATGTCCGGGCCGGCGATGGCACGGATGCCGTGCCCGTCGGGCAGGCGGGTGACCCAGGGGATGTTGCGGCCGTAATCGAAGCGCAGCGCCAGGTCGAGCTCCATGGTGACCCGGCCGCGCAGGCCGGTCACCCGGCGGAGCAGGGAGGGGCCACTATCGCGGGGCGGCATGCAGTCGATCAGCACCACCTCGCCCTCGGCGGTCTCGAACACCGTCTCGAGCACCAGCGTGCCGTCGCGGTAGCAGCGGCGGCTGCGGGCCGCCCCATCCACCGGGGCGATGCGCCAGCAGCCATGCTCGGGCGTGCCCAGCAGGGCGGCGAAACAGGCACCGCTGTCGAAACGCGGCCAGCAGAGCCAGTCGATGGACCCGTTGCGGCCGACAAGCGCGGCCGACTGCGTATCCCCGAGCAGGGCGTAATCCTCGATGCGGAGCGGCATGGTCAGCCGTGCCGCGGCATCGGCCGGCGGTGGGTCCGGGCTGGAGAGGCCCCGTCGGTGCGGTGCTGCAACTCGGCGTCTGGCATCGTCATCCCTATCCTGGAACGGAAGACCGGCTCGTTCCGGCGGCCTCGCCCACGATCCAGCACCAGGATGAAACGGTCTGCGCCGCTTGGGTTGCACGCACATCTCGCGGCAGCGAGATGCATCTGCCCGGTCGGATACCGGCCGCGGCGGCCCTCATGGCCCAGGCGGACGCATACCGCCTCAGGCGCCCCGCCGCCGCCCCAGCGCGATGCGGAAGGCGAGTTGCGCCAGCAGGCTCGCCCCCGTCAGCACCCCGGCCGCGGCCAGGGCCGGGTCATCCCCGAGCCCCGCCAGCGCCGTGCAGACCGCGCCCACGCCCATCTGGGCGAAACCGTAGAGGCCCGAGGCGGAGCCGACGACCCGGGGGTTCACCCCCACCGCCCGCGTCAGCGCCGCCGGGCTCGCCATGCCGATGCCGAGGGTGAAGACCAGCATCAGCCCCAGCATCGGCACGAGGCCCAGCCGCCCTGCCAGCACCAGGCCGAGGAAGCCGAGCGCCGCGAGGCCGCTCAGCGCATTGGCACCGACCAGCATCCGGTCGATGCCGAGGCGAGGTGCCAACCGCCCGGTCAGCAGGTTGCCGGCCGCCATGCCGAGGATGATCAGGCCGAGGCAGAGGCCGACCTCATGGGCCGGGCGGTGCAGCTCGTCGGTCAGGATGAAGGGCGCGGCGGCGACGAAGGCGTAGAAGGAGGTGGTGGCGCAGCCGCCGCCGATGGCAAGGCCGATGAAGGTCGGGGAGCCGGCCAGGGCCCGGTAGTCCCGGCCCAGCGCGCCGAGATCGACTCCGCCGGCACGCCGGCCCGTCTCCGGCAACAGCCGCCAGGACAGCGCGATGGCCGCCGCGCCGAGCCCCGCCAGCAGCAGGAAGATGGAACGCCAGCCGAGCGTCGAGGCGAGCGCGCCGCCGAGCACCGGCGCCAGCCCCGGCCCCACCAGCATCATCAGCGTCAGCAGGGCCAGGCGCCGCACCGCGTCCTCAGGGCCCGCGGTGTCGCGCACCATGGCCCGGCCCAGCACCAGCCCCGCGCAGCCGCCGAGCGACTGCAGCAGCCGCGCGGCGATCAGCGCCTCCACCCCCGGCGCCAGGGCTGCCGCCAGGCTTGCGAGCGTATAGAGGCCAAGCCCTGCCATCAGCACCGGCCGACGCCCCAGCGCATCGGAGAGCGGCCCATAGGCCAGCTGCCCGACGGCGAGCCCGAGGATGTAGAGGCTGATCGTCATCTGCATGGCACCGGTCCCGGCGCCGAGATCCCGCCCCGCATCCGGCAGGGCCGGGACGAAGATGTGCATCGCCAGGGTGCCGCTGAGGGTGACGAGGGCCAGCAGCCAGAGGGGCGGAGGCGGCTGCGGCGTGGTCTCTGCCATCAGGAACCCTTCAAGGCGGCGGCGGGAAGCCTAGCCCCCGCCCGCCGCCCCGACAAATCCCCGCCTCGGAAGCTCCGGCTGAGGCCGGCGAAGACGCCGCGCCGCATGCCGTATTGCGGCGCGCCGAGGCCGATGCCGGTGCCGTCGCGCAGCTGGTAGTCGCGTCGAAGACGTTGATGAGATCGGCCCGCGCGATCCAGCGTCCGCGATCCGGCCCGGTGAATTCCTGCCGGATGCCGAGATTGACGGTGGCGTAGGAGGCCAACTTCTCCGTCGCGGCGAAGCCCCGCCGCAGCCCGCTGCCATAGAGCATGGTGGCCGAGAGCCGCCCGCCCTCCCTGCCATTCCAGCTGGCTGAAGGGCGCCGCCGTCGTGCCCTCATACCGGGCGATGCTGCCGGCCTGCACCAGCTCGAATTGCGGCGGGGTGAAGGTGCGCGCATAGCCCGCATGGAAGGTCGTCGTGTCGCTCGGCTTCCAGACGATGTTGACGCGCGGCGAGACCTGCCCGGCAGTGACGGATTGCGCCACCTGGTCCCAGCGCACGCCGAAATTCAGCATCAGCCGCGGGGTGATCCGTGGCTGGAGGGTGCCGCGCGCGCCGCCATAGACGCCGATGCTGCCGCCACGATCGAGCGCGCCCGTGCGGGTCTCGAGGTCGATGACGGCATTGGTGCGGAAGCCGAGTTGCGCCGGCAGCGCCCCGGTGGGGACGGAGACGCTGCGGAGCGAGCGCGCATCGAAGACCTGGGCGAAGCCGGCGACGCCTTCCGGCAGCTGCACGCCGTTCAGCCGGTATTGCAGGTTGCGGTGCTCGCCGTGGATATGGATATCGCCCAGGCTGTCCTGCACCACGCCCGGCGTCTGCAGCAGGATCTGGTTCAGCGACCCGTTGGCGCCGCCCGGCAGGCCCTCGATGGTCTCGCGCTCCACCGTCACCTCCCGCGCGCCGAAGCGGGGCGAGCCGCACGAGGGACTAGGGTCAGGCGACGTTTCGTGGTGTTATATTATAATATTCAGCCTGACAAGCCGCCTGCCCCGCCATGTCCGGCCTGCCGGTCTGCCCTCCGTCGCGCCCCCTTGGCCCCGGCAGGGTGAAACGCTAGGTCTCGACCATGAACGCCCTCGCCGACGAAGCCGCCCGCCAGCTCGAAGCCGCCGCCCGCGCCGCGCGCGCCGCAGCCGCCGAACTCGCCCGCGCGCCGCGACCGGCGAAGGACCAGGCCCTGCGGGAAGCCGCCCGGGCATTGCGGGCCTCGGCGCCCGCCATCCTCGCCGCGAACGAGGCCGATATCGCCGGCGCACCCGATCTCTCCGCCGCCTTCAAGGACCGCCTGCTGCTGACGCAAGGCCGCGTCGAGGCCATGGCGCGCGGCCTCGAGGAGGTGGCGGAACTGCCCGACCCCGTCGGCCGCACCCTCGCCGAATGGATACGGCCCAACGGCCTCACCATCCGCCGCATCGCCCAGCCCCTTGGCGTCATCGGCATGGTCTTCGAGAGCCGGCCCAATGTCGCCGCCGATGCCGCGGCGCTCTGCCTCAAATCCGGCAATGCCGTCATCCTGCGCGGCGGGCGGGAGAGCCTGCGCAGCGTCGGCGCCATCCATGCCGCCATGGCCACCGGCCTCCGTGCCGCCGGCCTGCCCGAGGCCGCCGTGCAGGTGGCGCAGACCGCCGATCGCGGCTTCGTCGGCGCCATGCTGCGCGCCGCCGGCCTCATCGACCTCATCATCCCGCGTGGCGGCAAGGGCCTCGTCACCCGGGTGATGGAGGAGGCGCGCGTCCCCGTCCTCGCCCATGCCGAGGGGCTCTGCCACACCTACGTCCATGCTGCGGCGGACCCGGCCATGGCGCGCGCCATCCTGCGCAACGCCAAGCTGCGCCGCACCGGCGTCTGCGGCGCGACCGAGACGCTGCTGATCGACGCTGCCATCGCGCCGGGCCTGCTGCCCCTGCTGGTCGCCGACCTGCGCGCCGAGGGCTGCGGCTTCCGCGCCGATGAGCGCGCCCGCGCCATCTGCCCCGATCTGCCGGCCGCCGGCCCGGAGGACTTTGCCACCGAATGGCTGGATGCCATCCTTTCGGTCGCGGTGGTGGACGGCGTTGATTCGGCCCTCGCCCATATCCGCCGCTACGGATCGGAGCATACCGAGGCGATCGTGACCGAGGATGCCGAGGCCGCGGCCGCCTTCCTCAACGGCCTCGATTCCTCGGTCGGGCTGTGGAATGCCTCCACCCAGTTCTGCGACGGCGGCGAGTTCGGCTTCGGCGCCGAGATCGGCATCGCCACCGGCCGGCTGCATGCCCGCGGCCCGGTCGGCTTGGAGCAGCTCTGCACCTACCGCTACCATGTGATCGGGAGCGGACAGGTCAGGCCCTGATCCCTCCCCAACCGGAGGGACCATCCATGCGCCGCCTGCTTCTCGCCACCGCCGCCCTGCTGCCTGCCCTGGCCGCAGAGGCGGCCTGCCCGCCCGACCCGGCGGTGGCCGCCACTGCCGGCGCGCTGCTCGCCGGCCGCCCGGCGGAGCCCTATCCCGACCTCTCCATGGCCGATGCCGAATGCGCCCGCGCCAAGCTGGTGCCGCTGCTGGCGGCCGAGCTGGGCCGGCCGATCGGCTACAAGGCCGGCGCCACCGGCGCGGCGACCCAGCGCGCCTTCGGCCTTTCGGGCCCCGTCTATGGCGTGATGTTCGAGAGCACCACCAGCCTGCGGGACGGCGCCACGCTGCAGCTCACGCCGCAGATCGCGGGCGTCAGCGTCGAGGCGGACCTGCTGGTGCGGGTGCGGGACGAGGGGATCAACACGGCGGGCAAGGACCATGTCGCCATCCTCCGCCATCTCGACCAGGTTATCCCCTATATCGAATTGCCGCGCGTCGGCCTCGGTGGGCCGGTGAACGGGCCGCTGCTGGTCTCGGTCAATGTCGCGGCGCGGCTCGGCGTCACCGGCACGCCCATCCCGGTGCAGGCGACGGAGGAATTCGCCGCCCGTCTTGGCTCCATGACGGTGGTGCTGTCGGACGACACGAAGGAACTGGCCCGCGCCTCGGGCAGCGCGCTGCTCGGCCATCCGCTGAACGTCATCCCCTGGCTGGTCGGCGACCTCGCCCGCAACGGGCTGACGCTGAAGGCGGGTGACATCGTCTCGCTCGGCGGCTTCGCCCCCTCGGTCCCGGCCGTGGCGGGCCGCAGCTATACCCTGCGCTATGAAGGCCTGCTGGCGCAGCCGGTATCGGTCGGCCTCCAGGTCAGGTGACAGGCCGCTGGGGGGATGGCCGCCGGGCGCGCATCGGCCTGCTCGGCGGCAGCTTCAACCCGGCCCATGCCGGGCACCGGCATGTGGCGGAGCGGGCGCTGCGCGCCCTCGGGCTCGACCAGGTCTGGCTGCTGGTCTCGCCCGGCAACCCGCTGAAGCCGCGCCGCGGCATGGCGCCCTTCGCCGAGCGCCTGGCCTCCGCCCGTGCCATCGGCGACGGCCGGCGCGTCCTCGCCACCGACCTGGAGGCGCGGCTCGGCAGCCGCTACACGGTGGTGACGCTCGCCCTGTTGCAGCGACGCTTCCCGCGCGCCTGCTTCGTGCTGCTGATCGGCGCCGACAACCTCTCCCAGCTGCCGCGCTGGAAGCGATGGCGCGATCTGGCACGGCGGACGCCGCTCGCCGTGCTGCCGCGGCCGGGCGAGACGCGGCGGGCGCTGTCCGGCCAGGCGTCGCGCGCGCTCGCGCGGCACCGGCGGCGGCCCGGCGCGTTGCTGGAGGACTGCCGCACCGGCGGGCATGCAGGCTGGAGCCTGGTGCCGGCCCGCGAACATCCGGCGTCCGCGACGGCCATCCGCCGCGCCGCCGGCAACATGCTATAGAGCCAACCCATGGGGCGGGTTTCCGGGTCGCATTGGCCTACGGAGCCTGCTCCAGCACATCGTTTAGTCCAGCAGATCCCTTCGGTCGGGCGAGTCGCCTGATCGGGGTCTGCTCCAGGAACAGAGGAGGCGGCCATCGCGCGCACGCCACGGTCCCCCAGCGGGGGCGAGAGCACATCCACCACCCGGCGTCGTCCGGCCAGCCCGGAGGCGAAATCTCCGCGCTCGGCCAAGCCGGCCGCGCCGGCGAAGCCCCGGATCCCCGGCAAGCAGGCCCCGCGCGGCAGCGCAAAGCCCGCGCCACGCGGCAGCGCAAAGCCCGCGCCACGCGGCAGCGCGAAGCCTGCGCCGCGCAGCAGCGTAAAACCTGCAGCGCGCGGCGGTGCGAAGCCGGCACCAGCCCGGACCCGCGCGGCCGAGCGCGACGAGGCGCCACGCGCCGCCCGCAAGCCAGCCCCCCGCGGCCGCGCCGCGGAGCGGGATGAGGCATCGCGCCCCACCCGCAAGCCCGCCGCCCCGCGCGGCCGCACGGCCGAACGGGACGAGGCCCCACGCGCCGCCCGCGGGCCAGCCCCCCGCGGCCGCGCCGCGGAGCGGGATGAGGCATCGCGCCCCACCCGCAAGCCCGCCGCCCCACGCGGCCGCACGGCCGAACGGGACGAGGCCCCACGCGCCGCCCGCGGGCCTGCGCCTCGCAGCCGCATGGCCGAGCGGGAGGAGGCCCCGCGCCCCGCGCGGAAGCCTGCCGCGCGCAGCCGCACGGCCGAGCGGGACGAGGCGCCGCCGCGCGGCACCGCGCGCAAGCCCGCACCCCGCAGCCGCACCGCCGAGCGGGACGAGCCGCCACGCGCCGCCCGGAAGGCCGCCCCTGCCAAGCGCACCCCGGCTCAGCGAGCCCCCGCCCGCGACGAGGCACCGCGCACGGCCGCCCGCAAGCCCGCGCCCCGCACCCGCGCCGTCGCGGCGGCGGAGGCCCCCCGCGCCCGGCCGAAACCCCGCGCCGCCGCCAGGCCCGCGGCGAAGGCGCCCGCGCGCCGTGGCACCTCGGTGCCCGAGGCGAAGGTCATCCGCCGCCCCGTCGGCGTGCCACCCAAGCCCGTCCCGCAGGAGGATGCGAGCCCGCGCAAGCGCCAGGTCATCGCCGGGCCCGAGGCGAAGCCTGCCGGCCGCCTGCGCGCCAAGGAGAAGGCCACGCCAGACCGGCTGGAACAGCTCGTCACTGCCGCCTGCGCCAGCCTCGAGGACGACAAGGCCGAGGACATCCTCGTGCTCGACGTCACCGACCGCGCCAGCTTCACCGACCGGATGATCATCGCCACCGGCCTCGCCGACCGGCAGATGCAGGCCATGGCCAACCATCTGGAGGATGCGCTGGAGAAGGTCGGCCTCAAGCTGCGGCGGGATTCGATCCAAGGCTCGGACGACTGGGTGCTGATCGATTGCGGCGACCTCGTCATCCACCTCTTCAAGCCCGAGGCGCGGACGACCTACGCGCTCGAGCGGATGTGGGGGCCGGAGAGCCCGCCCGGCACGCCCGCAGCTGAGGGTGAGGGCGATAGCGAGGCCAGCCCGCCGGACGACCCGGCCGAAGCGTGAGCCGCGCGCCCCGGCTGGTCGCCATCGGCCGGCTGAAGGGCGGGCCGGAGGCGGCGTTGTTCGACCAGCACAATGCCCGCCTCCGCCCGCCCTTCGCGGTGACGGAGCTGGCCGAGGCGCGCGGCAGCCCGGCCGAGATCCGCCGGCGGGAGGGCGCCGCCCTGCTCGCCGCCCTGCCCGAGGCGGCGCTCGCCGTCGCCCTCGACCTCGGCGGCGAGGCCCCGACCAGCGAGGCGCTCGCGGCGCTGGCGGCGCGCTGGGAGGCGACGGGGCGGCCGCTCTGCTTCCTCATCGGCGGGGCGGAGGGGCTCGACCCGGCCGTGCTGGCGAGGGCCGATCATCGCCTCTCCCTCGGCCCGCTCACCTGGCCGCATTTCCTGGTGCGCGGGTTATTGGCCGAGCAGTGGTATCGGGTGCAGGCAATCCGTTCCGGACATCCCTATCATCGTCCCTGGCGGCCTTGAGGGGGAACACGGGATGCTCATGCTGGCGGCACTGGTCTGGATCGGCGTCCATGTCGGCATCGCCGGCACGCGGCTGCGGGATGCCATTGTCGCCCGAACCGGGGAGGCCGGCTTCCGCATCGGCTTCTCCCTTGCCTCCGTCGCGGCCATCGCCTTCCTGATTCGCGCCTGGCAGGCGGCGGAGACGGTACCGCTCTGGTTCGCGCCCGCCTGGCTGCGCTGGGTGCTGGCCCTGCTGATGCTGCCTGCCTTCATCCTCTTCGTCGCCTCGGTGGCGCGGGCGAACCCCACCGCGGTGGGCGGCGAGGCGCGGCTGGCGGCCGAGCCGCGCGGCATCCAGCGCATCACCCGCCACCCGATGCTCTGGTCCTTCGCCCTCTGGGCGGCGATCCACATGCTCGGCAATGGCGACAGCGCGGCGCTGGTCTTCTTCGGCGCCTTCCTCGTCACCGCCCTGGCGGGAATGCCGAGCATCGACGCCAAGCTGGCCCGTCGCGCGCCGGCCGCCTGGGCGGGCCTCGCCGCCCGCACCTCCATCCTGCCCTTCGGCGCCATCCTCGCCGGGCGGAACCGGCTGGTGCTCCGCGAGATAGGATGGCTGCCGCCGGTGATCGGCCTGCTGGCCTGGGCGGCGATGCTGCATCTGCACGGGCGCCTCTTCGGCGTCTCGCCGCTGATCCTGGGATGAGCACCATGGAGGAAGGCCAGCTTCTCGCCCGCCCCCGCCTGCCCGCCGGGGAGGCCTGGCCGCTGCCGCCCGGGCTGCATCCGCTCGGCCTCGGCGGGGCGCGGGATGGGCTGCTGCGCGTGCCGAAGGCGCCCCTCCCCGGCCCGCTGCCGCTGATCCTCATGCTGCACGGCCATGGCGGCGACGCGGCGCGGGCGCTGCAACGCATCGAGCCGATCGCTGATGCCGCGCTGATCCTGCTGCCGGAGAGCCTCGGCGCCACCTGGGACGTGCTCGAGGGCGGCTACGGGCCGGATGTCGCCCGCATCGACGCCGCGCTGGCCCGCATCCTGGCGGCCTGGCCGGTGGACCCGGCGCGCGTCGCGGCCGCGGGCTTCTCCGACGGCGCCTCCTACGCCCTGTCGCTCGCCATGATGAACGGCGCGCTCTTCACCCATGCGCTGGCCTTCTCCCCCGGCTTCGCCGCGCCGGTGCGGATCGAGGGCAAGCCGCGCTGCTTCCTCAGCCATGGCACCGCCGACCGCGTGCTCAATATCGACCTGTGCAGCCGCCGCCTGGCACCGAAGCTCCGGCAGTCCGGCTATCCGCTGACCTATCTGGAATTCAGCGGCGGTCATGAGGTGCCGGAGGAGGTTGCCCGGCGGGCGCTCGCCTTCCTCGATACGGCCTAGGCTTCAACGATCCGGAGGGAGGAGACAAGAATGGACGAGATCGCCGAGAACCTCGCGGGCAAGGTCGCCATCGTCACCGGCGCCGGCTCCCGCCCCGGCGAAGGCGTCGGCAATGGCCGCGCCACCGCCATCCTGCTGGCCCGCGCGGGGGCCCGGCTGGTGCTGGCCGATGCCGTCGAGGCCTGGGCCGAGGAGACGCGGCGGATGATCGAGGCCGAGGGCGGCGAGGCCCTCACCATCGCCGCCGACGTGACCAGGCCCGAGGACTGCCGCCGCATCGTCGAGGCCGCGACCGGCCGCTGGGGCCGGCTCGACGTGCTGGTGAACAATGTCGGCATCGGCGGCCCCAAGGGCACGGCGGAGGAGGTGGACCCGGAGGCCTGGGCGCAGGGCCTGCTGGTGAACGTCACCTCGATGATGCTGATGGCGAAATACGCGGTGCCGGCCATGCGCGCCGCGGGCGGCGGCTCCATCGTCAATATCGGTTCGGTCGCCGGGCTGCGCGGCGGGCACCCGCATCTGCTCTACCCGACCAGCAAGGGCGCCGTGGTGAACATGACGCGGGCGATGGCGGTGCATCATGCGCCTGACGGCATCCGGGTGAACTGCATCTGCCCCGGCATGGTCTATACGCCGATGGTCCAGGCCGGCGGCATGACGGCGGCCAAGCGCGACGCCCGCCGGCGGCGCAGCATCCTGCAGACCGAGGGCAGCGGATGGGATGTCGGCGCCGCCGTCGCCTTCCTCTGCGGCGGCCGGTCCCGCTGGATGACCGGGGCGATCATCCCGGTGGATGCCGGCGCCACCGCCATCGCCGGGCTGCCGCAGGAGGGCGGGGGCGGCTGAGGGATGCGCGCGTCACGCTGCGGCGTCAGCGCGCATCGTGGAAGATGATGCCGAGCGTGTGCCGCTGGCCGCTGCGCAGCCGGCTCACCCCATGGCGCATCGTCACCCGATGGTCCCCGCGGCTGCCGCGCACCGGCCGCTGCGCCACGGCGAAGGCTGCCGCCTCGCCCTGTCCGAGCGGCACCACCTCGACGCGGGATTGCTGGCGCGGCCGCTGCTCGGTCAGGACGAATTCCCCGCCGGTGAAGTCCTCCGGCCGCGACAGCAGCAGCACGACCTGCAACGGGAACACATGCTCCCCATAGAGGTCCTGGTGCAGGCAGTTGAAGTCGCCCGGCCCGTAGCGCAGCAGCAGCGGCGTCGGCCGCGCCTGGCCGGCCGCATGGCAGCGGGCCAGGAATTCGCCATGCCCGGCCGGGTAGCGCACCGGCAGCCCCATCCGCTCGGCCCAGCGGTTCGCCACCGGCGCCAGCCGGGCGTAGAGCGCACCGCGCAGCGCCGCCACGCGATCCGGCAGGGGATGGGCGAAATACTGGTACTCGCCCCGCCCATAGCCATGCCGCGCCATCACCACCCGGCTGCGGAAGCGCCCCGGCTCGTCGTAGAGGGCGGCAAGCGCGCCGCACTCCTCGGGCGTCAGCAGCGGGCCGAGCCGCGCCACGCCCGCCGCATCCAGCTCCGCTTCCGCCGCCGCCCAGTCGATCCCCTGCATCGCCGCCCTCCTCGCCCCGCGCATATGGACGTGAACGCCCCGTCCCGCCCCCCGCCTGTTGCGCCCGCATGGCGCCGGGTCTAAGGCCGGCACGACCCCGGAGAGGAGCCAGCCCATGCCCGCACCCCGCCCCGTGATGCTCACCATCCTCGATGGCTGGGGCTGGCGCGAGGAGAGTGCGGACAATGCCGTGCGCCTGGCCAACACGCCCGTCTTCGATGCGTTCTGGGCTGCCGGGCCGCATGCCTTCCTCCGCACCTCGGGTCGCGATGTCGGCCTGCCGGACGGGCAGATGGGCAATTCGGAGGTCGGCCACCTCAATCTCGGCGCCGGGCGCGTGGTGATGCAGGACCTGCCGCGGATCGACGCCGCCGTCGCCGATGGCTCGCTGGCCAGGATGCCCGCGCTGGTCGAGCTCATCGCCAGGCTGAAGGAAACGGGGGGCACCTGCCACCTGCTCGGCCTGCTCTCCCCGGGCGGCGTCCACAGCCACCAGGCCCATGCCGCGGCGCTCGCCCGCGTGCTGTCCGAGGCTGGGGTGAAGGTCGCCTTCCACGGCTTCACCGATGGCCGCGACACGCCGCCGGAGGCCTCGCCCGGCTACCTCGCCACGCTGCAGGCGGCGATCGGCGGCCTCCCCGGCGTGCGGATCGCCACCATCACCGGCCGCTACTTCGCCATGGACCGCGACCACCGCTGGGAGCGCGTTGGCCAGGCCTGGCGCGCCCTGGTGCTGGCCGAGGGCGAGCACGCGCCGGACGCCGCCGCCGCCATCGCCGCCGCCCATGCGAGGAAGGTGACGGACGAGTTCATCCCGGCGACCGTCATCGGCGACTATGCCGGCATGCGGGACGGCGACGGGATCCTCTGCTTCAACTTCCGCGCCGACCGGGTGCGGGAGATCCTCGAGGCGCTGCTCGACCCGGACTTCCAGGGCTTCGAGCGCCCGCGCAGCCCGCGCTTCGCCGCCGCGCTCGGCCTGACCGAATACTCGACCGAGTTGAACCGCTTCCTCGCCACCCTCTTCCCGCCGCAGCCGATGCAGGACCTGCTGGCCGAGGTGGTCTCCCGCGCCGGGCTCCGCCAGCTCCATGCGGCGGAGACGGAGAAGTACCCGCATGTCACCTTCTTCCTGAACGGGGGCCTGGAGCCGCCCTATCCCGGCGAGGACCGCATCATGGTCCCCTCCCCCAAGGTCGCCACCTACGACCTGCAGCCGGAGATGTCGGCGCCGGAGCTGTGCGAGCGGGTGGTCGCGGCGATCAACTCCGGGACCTATGACCTGGTGGTGCTGAACTTCGCCAACCCGGACATGGTCGGCCATACCGGCAGCCTGCCGGCCGCGATCAAGGCGGTGGAGACGGTGGACGCGGCGCTCGGCCGCATCGCCGAGGCGGTGAAGGCCCAGGGCGGCGCCCTGCTGGTCACCGCCGACCACGGCAATTGCGAGCTGATGAAGGACCCGGTGACGGGCGGCCCGCACACCGCCCACACCACCAACCCGGTGCCGGTCTTCCTCGTCAACGGCCCGGCCGGGGCGAGGCTGGCCGATGGCCGCCTCGCCGATGTGGCCCCGACGCTGCTGGAGCTGATGGGCCAGCCCCAGCCGGCGGCGATGACCGGGGTGTCGCTGCTCAGGCGCTGATGGCGCCGGCCACGGCCGCCATGCTACCGCTGCCGGCGTTTTGAAGCGCATCGCCGCCCTTCCGGCCCGGTCCGGCGTCCAGCCCCTGCTGCTGGCGCTGGCCCTCGCCGTGCCATGGGCCGCCCCCGCCCAGCAACCCACGCCCCAGGCGGTGCAGGACGCCCATCGCGCCGCCCAGGCCGAGCGCGCCGCCGCCGAGGCCGCCGCCCGCGCCGCCCAGGCCGCCGCGGCGGAGGAGCACCGCCTTGCGGAACGCCGCGTCGAGGCCGCCCGCCGTGCCCAGGCCGCCGACCAGCGCAAGGCGGAGGCCGAGGAAAGCCTGGCCGCCGCCCGCGCCGCCACCGAGGAGGCCCGCGCCCAGGGCCGCGCCCGCGCCGAGGCACTGGCTCCGCTGCTGCCGCTGATGCTCCGCCTCGGCCTCTGGCCGGCGGAATCCCTGCTCGCCGTGCCCGGCCCGCCGGAGGACCGGCTGCGCGGCCTGCTGGTGCTGCAGGGCCTCTCCCGCCAGCTTGCCACCGAGGCCAGGGCACTCCGGGCAGCCGAGCGCGAGGCGGCCCATCTGGCCGCCGCCGCCGCGGAGCGGGCCGCGGCGCTGCGCGAGGCGGAGGCCCAGGCCCGCTCCGCCTCCGCCGCCCTCGAGGCCGAGCTGAAGACGGCGCGCGAGCGCCGGGCCGGCGCCGAGGATGCCGAGGAGGCCACCGCCCGCCGCGCCGCCGCCGCCGCCGCCCGGGCCGGCAGCCTGGAGGCCGCCCTCACCAGGCTCCGCCAGGAACAGGCGCGCGAGGCCGCCGAGGCGAGAGCCCGCGAGGCGGCGGAGGCACGCGCCCTCGCGGCCGCCGAGGCGCGGGCGCGTGCCGCCGCCGAGGCCAGTGACCGCGCGGCCGCCCGGAATCGTGCCGAGGCTGCCGCCCGCGCCCGGGAGACGGCACGCGAGGCGGCCGAGGCCCGCAGCCGCCGCGCCGAGGCCGAGATGGCTGCCTCCCGCACGCCCGATCCGGCTCCCCGCGCCGGCGGCGGCCGCACCATGCCCGTCCCCGGCCGCGTCATCCGCGAATTCGGCGGCGCCGGCGAGGGCGGCCCGGCCCGTGGTCTCACCGTGCAGGCCGCCGCCGGCGCCCGGGTGGTCAGCCCCTGCGGTGGCAAGGCGGTCTTCGCCGCGCCTTTCCGCAGTTTTGGCCAGTTGTTGATTGTGGATTGCGGCGATGGCTACCATTTCGTGCTGGCGGGGCTCGATCGGCTGGATGCCTCGCCAGGGCAGCGCCTGCTGGCCGGCGAGCCGGTCGGGCAGTTGGGCGACGGCGCGCTGTATCTCGAGTTGCGGCGCAACGGACAGCCGGTCAACCCGCGCGGATGGCTCTCCGGGTCGGGCTAGGGCGTGCCTCACGGGACTGCGGTCAATACCTGGAGCATGGTCCAGGGATACCGGACGTTAAGGTTACTGGCCCTGCCATGCGGCGGGGCTTCACGCTAACATGCCGGATCGCGGCCCGCCCGGGCCGCACCGGAACAGGGATACGGGTGCCGCATGAAGGGCAGGGTTCGGACGGTGACGACGGTCGGCGCGGCATTCGCCGCCGGCATCATTCTCGGCCCCATGGTCACCTCCCCCATGGTCAAGGCCTGGGCGCAGGACGGTGGCCGGGCCGAGACCTACCGCCTGCTGAACCTGTTCGGCGACGTCTTCGAACGCGTCCGCGCCGAATATGTCGAGCCGATCAACGACCGCGACGCGGTCGAGAACGCGATCAACGGCATGCTGACCGGCCTCGACCCGCATAGCAGCTACCTGAACCAGCGCTCCTACCGCGACATGCAGGTGCAGACGCGGGGCGAGTTCGGTGGCCTCGGCATCGAGGTCACCCAGGAGAACGGCTACATCAAGGTCATCAGCCCGATCGACGAGACGCCCGCGGCCCGCGCCGGCGTCAAGGCAGGCGACCTGATCACCCATCTGAACGGCAATTCCGTCCAGGGCCTCACCCTGCAGGAAGCGGTCGAGCAGATGCGCGGCGAGCGCGGCACGGCCATCAAGATCACCATCCGCCGCGAGGGCGCCGACCGGCCGATCGAGCTCTCCCTCACGCGGGAGGTCATCCGCCCGCAGGTGGTGCGCTTCCGCATCGAGGGCAACGACGTCGCCTATGTGCGGCTCACCTCCTTCAACGAGCAGACGGATGTCGGCCTGCGCCGCGCCATCCAGACCATGCGCGGGCAGGCCGGCAACAGCCTGAAGGGCATCGTGCTCGACCTGCGCAACAATCCGGGCGGGCTGCTCGACCAGGCGGTGCAGGTCTCGGACGACTTCCTCGAGCAGGGCGAGATCGTCTCGACCCGCGCCCGCCGGCAGGAAGACGCCCAGCGCTGGAACGCCAAGGGCGGCGACATCGCCGGCGGCCTGCCGGTCGTGGTGCTGATCAACGGCGGCAGCGCCTCGGCCAGCGAGATCGTCGCCGGCGCCTTGCAGGACCACAGGCGGGCCATCGTCCTCGGCACCAAGTCCTTCGGCAAGGGCAGCGTGCAGACGGTGATGCCGATCCCCGGCCAGGGTGCCATCCGCCTCACCACCGCGCGCTACTACACGCCCTCCGGCCGCTCCATCCAGGGCACCGGCATCGAGCCCGATATCGAGGTGCTGGCCCAGCGCCAGGAGGCAACTGCCACCATCCCGCGCGAGCGCGAGGCCGATCTGCGCCGCGCGCTCCGCAACGAGGGTGGCGTGCAGCAGCCGACCGGCGCCTCCATCCCGCCGCTGCAACTGCCGGCCGGCCTTGCCGAGAAGGTGACGCGGTTGCCGCCCGAGGGCACGCCCGCCTTCGATGCCACCAAGCCGGAAACCGATTTCCAGCTCCAGCAGGCGATGCAGCTCCTCCGCAACCTGGCGGCGGTGCAATCCCCGGGCCGGCGCGCCTCGGCGCGCTGACCTCCCCGGGATGGCCGCGCCGATGGCCGCGCTGGGGCGCCTACCGGCCGGTTGGCGCGCGCTGATCCTCTGCTGGGCCGCGGTGCTGCTGCTGCTCGGCAGCGGGGCCGGGGTGTTGGCCTGGCTCGGCCCGCTGCCGGAACCTGCCCCGGTCGCGGAGGCGCCGCCACCCGCCGCCACCCCGGCTATCCCCTCGGCCGCGGCGCCAGCCACGGCCGCTGTCGAGCCACCTGCCACAAGCGAGCCGCCACCCGCCCCCAGCCCGGCCCCCACCCCAGCCACTGCCCCGCTGCCCGCCGCGCCCGAGCCGCCGCCCCTGATCGAGGCCGCCAGCCGCCCTGCCCTGGCACCCGACCGCGCCATCCCCGCCGCCGACCCTACCCTGCTGGAGGCCGGGCCGCATGGCCCGATACCGCGCATCAGCCCCGATGGCCGCAGCCCGATCCGCGTCTTCGGCCGCCCCTTCGACCGGCAGGACAGCCGCCCGCGCATCGGCCTCGTCATCGGCGGGCTCGGCATGAATGCCGCACTGACCGAGGAGGCAATCCGTCGCCTGCCCGGCCCCGTCACCCTCGCCTTCAGCCCCTATGCCCCGCAGCCCGGCCGGTTGCTGGACCAGGCCCGCACCCGCGGCATGGAGGTCCTGCTCGCCCTGCCGCTCGAGCCCACCGGCTACCCGCTCAACAACCCCGGCAACCGCGCCCTGCTCACCACCCTGCACGAGGCGGAGGCGGAGGACCGGCTGGCCTGGCTGCTCTCCCGCTTCACCGGCTATGTCGGGGCGATCGGCGCGCTCGGGCCCATGCGGGGCGAGCGCTTCGCCGCCCTGCCCGGCCCGCTCGGCGACCTCCAGGCCCGGCTCGCCAGCCGCGGCCTGCTCTATATCGACCCACGCCCCGGCGCCGCCGGGCCGGACCGCGCCTGGGGCCGGGGCATCGACCTCGTGGTGGACGAGCCGGCGACGCGCGGCGAGATCGAGCTCAAGCTCGCCCAGCTCGTGGCCCTGGCGCGGGAACGCGGCTCGGCCCTTGGCTATGCCGGCGAGGCCTCCCCGGTGCTGATCGACCGCGTGGCCGCCTGGGCTGGCAGCGTCGAGGCGCAGGGCCTGGCGCTCGCCCCCGTCACCGCACTGATGCGCCGCCCGGCCAGCGAGCCCGCCCGCGCCCGCGCGCATTGAGAGGAAGCACCATGGACCTGCCCTACCGCGACAATGTCGGCGCGGTGCTGTTCAACCGCGCCGGGCTCGTGCTCGTCGCCCGCCGCGCCGACCTGCCGAATGCCGAGGGCGCGCCCGGCGGCTGGCAGCTGCCCCAGGGCGGGATGGACCCCGGCGAGGACCCCGCCATCGCCGTCTTCCGCGAGATGGAGGAGGAGATCGGCACCCGCAACGCCGCGATCATCGCCGAGCATCCGGATTGGCTGAGCTACGACCTGCCGCCGCATCTGCTCGGCCGGGCGCTGGGCGGCAAGTATCGCGGCCAGCGGCAGAAATGGTATGCCCTGCGCTTCCTCGGCGAGGATGCGGAGATCCGCCTCGACCTCGACCCGCACCCGGAATTCGATGCCTGGCGCTGGGTGCCGCTGGCCGAACTTCCTTCGCTCGCCGTTTCGTTCAAGCGCGAGATCTATGATATCCTCGCCCGCGACTTCGCCCGCTACGCCGGGTGATGCGGGAGAGCAGGCAGCATGACGGGTTGGATCCTCCTCGGCGTCGTTGTCCTCCTGCTGCTCTGGCTCGTCGTCACCTACAACCGGCTGGTCGCGCTGCGGCAGACCACCGGACAGGCCTGGTCGGATGTCGATGTGCAGCTGAAGCAGCGGCACGACCTCATCCCCAACCTGGTCGAGACGGTGAAGGGCTATGCCGGGCATGAGCGCGGCACCCTCGAGGGCGTGGTGCAGGCCCGCAACGCCGCGCTCGGCGCCCAGGGGCCGGAACAGGCCGCCGCCGCGGAAGGCGCGCTGGGCGCCGCGCTCGGCCGGCTGCTGGCGCTGTCGGAGGCCTATCCCGACCTCAAGGCCAACCAGAATTTCCTCCAGCTCCAGTCGGAGCTGGGCGATGTCGAGAACAAGATCGCCGCCGCCCGGCGCTTCTTCAACAACGCCGTCGCCGAGTACAACAGCGCCATCCAGCAGATCCCGGCGGTGCTCTTCGCCGGCGCGCTCGGCTTCCTGCCGCGCGGCTTCTTCGAGGTGGCGGAGGGCGAGCGCGCCGCCATCGCCGCCCCTCCCCAGGTGAAATTCTAGCGCGGCCCCCATGCCATGCGCGCCTTCGGGCTGAAGACCTGGATCTGGAACAATGGCTGGAAGACGGCACTGCTGCTGGCCGGCTTCCCCTTCCTGCTGCTGCTGATCTGCTTCGCCTTCGGCCTGCTGATCGTGGCCGATGGGGCCCCCTCCTTCCGCCAGGGCCTGCGCGACGCGGCGCATATCATCCCCGCCGTCCTGCCCGTGGTCCTGGCGGTGACGGCGATCTGGTTCGCCATCGCCTGGGTCTGGAACCAGCGCATCCTCGACCTGCTGAGCGGCGCCCATCCGGTGACCCGGGCGGAGGAGCCGCGGCTGTGGAACGCGGTCGAGACGCTCTGCATCAGCCGCGGCCTCGGGATGCCGCGCCTCGCCGTGATCGAGCAGCCGGCACGCAATGCCTTCGCCTCCGGCCTCTCGCGCACCACCGGCGCCATCACCGTGACGCGCGGCCTGCTCGAGGCGCTCGATGACCGCGAGCTCACGGCCGTGCTGGCCCATGAGCTGACCCATATCCGCAATGGCGATGCCAGGCTGGCGGTGGTCGCCGCCGTCTTCGCCGGCGTCATCTCCCTGCCCGGCGAGCTGATGGTGCGCGCCGGCCGCCTCTTCGGCCAGGCCACCACCACGACGGGCAGCCGCGGCTCCTCCCGCTCCTCCTCGAAGGGCGACGGCAAGGGCGGCGGCGCCATCCTGCTGGTGCTGCTGGCGCTCGCCATCATGCTGCTGACCTGGGCGCTGGCGCTGGCGCTGCGCTTCGCCCTCTCGCGCAACCGCGAATTCCTCGCCGATGCCGGAGCCGTGGAGCTCACCCAGGACCCTGATGCGCTGATCGCCGCGCTGCGCAAGGTCGCCGCCCGGGCGGAGCTGCCGCGCCTGCCCTCCCAGGTGCAGGCCATGCTGCTGGAAAGCTCCGGCGAGACACTCGGCCGCTCCTGGCTGGCCACCCATCCACCACTCGACGAGCGCATTGCCGCCCTGGTCCGCTATGCCGGTGGGCGGGATAGCGGCCCGGTTTCCGTCCTGGTGCCGGACTCGCCCCCGGAGGCCCCGATGCCCAGCGCCGCGCCGCCATCCGGGTCCCCATGGTGGCGGCAATCATAACCTAAAAACACCCTGTGGTTGACGAAACCGCCGAAACATTAAGCATCCACTAATACATAAAATGACATGCAGAGGCCGGGGTACGCATCCCCGAAAGGCTGAACGAGATGCCGGGCCCAGTTGCATCGCCACCTCCCTCCCCTGCCTCCGGCCTCACCATGCCGCGCCGGATCCTCGTCATCGAGGATGAGGCCTTCATCGCCATGCTCATGGAGGACACCCTCCTTGAGGCGGGCTACGAGGTCCTCACGGCGAATAACGGGGAGACCGCGCTCAGGCTGGCGCAGTCGGTGAGCCGCCTGACCGCGGTCGTCACCGGCATCGACCTGTCCGGCGGCATGACTGGACAGGCCGTGATCCGCAGCCTGCGCCAGACTATGCCGGGCCTCCCCGTCGTGGTCGTCACCGGCTTTCACCCCAGCGCGCGGGAGGCCGATCTCCGTGGCATCGGTGGCCCGACGACACGGCTCGAGAAGCCGGTGGCTCCCGAGGCTCTCCTGGCCGGCCTCGCCGAGGTGCTCGCCGATCCGCATAGCCGCGCCTGCCGGCAGCTGCGGCGGACCCGGGCCGCACCATCGAACGACGGCAGCGCCTGGTAGCTCCTGGCACCCGCTGATGGCCGCATCGGGGGCCTGCCGGCGCCCCGATGAGCGATCTTGCACCCGGCCGCGCGGCCTGCGCATGGTGCGGTCGCATGCGATTCCTCCATACGGCCGACTGGCATCTCGGGCGCAGCCTCGGCGGCTATTCCCTGCAGGATGACCAGGCCGTCCTGCTGGCGGAGCAGCTCCCCGCCATCGTGCGCGACACCGCCCCCGATGCGGTCCTGCTGGCCGGCGACATCTTCGACCGTGCCGTGCCGCCGGCCGAGGCGGTGCGACTGCTGGACGAGGTGCTGAGCGGGCTGGTGCTCGGCCTCGGCGTCCCCGTGGTGATGATCCCGGGCAACCATGACGAGGCGCGCCGCGTCGGCTTCGGCGCCCGGCTGCTGGCCGCCTCGCGCCTGCACATTGTGCAATCGCCCTGCGGCGAGGCCATCCCGGTCGCGGGCCGGGCCGGCGACGGCGCCACCATCGTCGCCTGCGGCTACGCGACGCCGCTGGCCCTGGCGCGGGAGCCGAGCCTCGCCCATGCCAGCTTCGCCGACCATGACGGCGCCTTCGCCGCCCTCGCCCCCTGCCTGCATGCGCTGTGCCCGGCCGAGGGGCCGCGCGTGCTGGTGGCCCATGCCTTCGTCGCCGGCGGCGCCGAGAGCCCGCTCAGCGAGCGCGCCCTCTCGGTCGGCGGCAGCGGCGCCATCGGCGCCGACCGCTTCGCCGGCTTCGACTATGTCGCGCTCGGCCATCTCCACCGGCCGCAGAACCTGCTCGGCGGCAGGCTGCGCTACAGCGGCTCCCCCTTTCCCTACAGCGTGGAGGAGGCCGACCACGCCAAGTCGGTCACCCTCGTCGAACTCGGGCCCCAGGGCGCGCTGCGCATCGAGGAGATCCCGCTCACCCCGCGCCGCGGCCTCCGCGTGCTGACCGGCCGCTTCGCCACGCTGCGCGAGACCGAAGGCCCGGCGCGCGAGGACTATGTTGCCCTGGTGCTGACCGACCCGACGCCGGTGCCCGAGGCCCAGCGCCGCCTCGCCGAGATCTTCCCCCGCATCGTCGGCCTCCGCTATGCCGCCGAGCGCACCGGCACGGGCAGCCTCGGCGGCGCCAGCGCGGCGGAGCGCGTGGCGCGGCCGCTCGACCTCTTCGGCCGCTTCCATGCCGAGCTGCGCGGCACCCCGCTGCCGGAGGCGGCGCGGCCCGTCCTCGTCGCCGCCATCGAGGCCGCCGAGATCGCCGGCCACTGACGCCATGCGCCCGCTCCGCCTGACCGTCACTCATTTCGGCCCCTATGCCGCGCGGCAGGAGATCGACTTCGCCGCGCTCGGGCCGCATCGCCTCTTCCTCATCGCCGGGCCGACCGGGGCGGGGAAGACCAGCCTGCTGGACGCCCTCTGCTTCGCCCTGTTCGGCGAGAGCAGCGGGGAGGAGCGGCTGCCCGGCCATCTCCGCAGCCGCCACGCCCCGCCCGATGCGCCGACCGAGGTGGCGCTGGAATTCCTCCAGGCCGGCCGCCGCTGGCGCATCGCCCGCAGCCCGGAATGGGAGCGGCCCAAGCGCCGCGGCGAGGGCACGACGAAGGAGCGGATGAAGGTCTCGCTCCAGGCCCTCGACACCGACGCCCCGCCGGTCGAGCGCGAGAGCGAGGTCGAGGCGCGCATCCGCGAGTTGCTCGGCCTCAGCGCGGCCGAGTTCCGCCAGACGGTGCTGCTGCCCCAGGGCCGCTTCCGCGAGCTGCTGGTGGCGAAGCCCGCCGACCGGCAATCCATCCTGCAGACCCTGTTCCGCACCGCCCTCTATGCGCGGATCCAGAAGGAATTGTCCCAGGCGGCCAATGCGGCGAAGGGCGCGCTGCGCGAAGCGGTCGGCGCCCGCGCCGGCCTGCTGCGCCGCGCCGGGGCGGACACCCCGGAGGCCGCGCTGGCCGCCCGCGCCGCGCTGCGCGAGGCCCAGGGGGCGGCCGAGGCGGCGCGCGAGGCCGCCGCCGCCCGGGCCATCGCCGCCCGCGCCGCCGAGGCCGCCGGCCAGGACGCCGCCCGCCGCCTCGCCGAAGCGCAGAGGGCGGCCGAGGCGCTGGCCGGGCTCGCCGCCCGCGCGCCCGCCATCCAGGCCGACCGCACCCGGCTGGACGCTGCCCGCCGCGCCGACCGGCTCGGCCTGCCGCTCGCCGAGGCCGAGGCCGCCGCCGGCTCCGCCACCACCCAGCGCAGCGGGGCCGCCGCCGCCGCCATCCGCGCGGAGCAGGCCCGCGACCGCCTTGCCCGCGCCGAGGCCGCCCTGGCCGAGGCTCCCGCCCAGGAGGCCGCCGCCCGCGCTGCCGCGACCGAGGCGGAGCGGTTGCAGGGCCTCGTCGCCCTCGTCGCCGAGGCCGAGGCCGCTGCCCGCGACGCCGCCACCGCCCGAGCCGCCGCGGGGCGGGCCACGGCCGCCCTCGCCACCGCCACCACGGCGCTGGAGGCCGCGCGCGGGGGCGCAGCCGCCACCGAGGCTGCTCGCGCCACCGCCCAGGCGGGTGCCGACCAGGCGGAGCGCCACCGCCTTGCCCGCGACGCCGCCGCCGTCCGGCTCGACGCCGCCCGCGCGCTGGAAGCGGCCGAGGCGTCCCTGCACCGCGCCCGCGCCACCGGCGAGGCCGCCACCGCCGCCGAGGTCCGCGCCCTCGCTGAGTTCCGCGGCGCCCGGGCGGAGCGCGAGGCCGCCGCCGCCCGCATCGCCGCCGACCATGCCGCCCGCTTCGCCCTGCTGCTCGCGGATGGCGCGCCCTGCCCGGTCTGCGGCAGCCCGCATCATCCCGCCCCCGCCCATCCGCCTGCCGGCGAGGCCCTGCCCGACCTCGATGCCCTCGACACCGCCGCCCGCGCCGCCGAGGCCCGGCTGGAGGAAGCCCGCCGTGCCGCCGCCCGCGCCGCCACCGCGCTGGCCATCGCCACCGAGCAGCAATCCGCCGCGCTCGCCCGCCTCGGCACCGCGCCGCGCGAGGGCCTGGCCGCCGCGCTGCAGGCCGAGCAATCCGCCCTTGCCGCGGCCGAGGCCGCCGCCACCCGCCTGCCCGCCCTTGCCCGCGCCGCCACCGAGGCCATGGCCGCCGTCACCGCCGCCGAGGCCCGCCTCGTCACGGCAAGGGAGGGCGCCATCGCCGCCGCCGGTGCCCTGGCCGCCGCCGATGCCCTCCAAGAGGAGCGCCAGCGCCGGCTGCCCGCCGAGGCCCCGGACGCCGCCAGCCTGCGCACCCAGGCCGCCGCGGCCGCTGCCCGCGCCACGAGCCTCGCCAACGCGCTGCGGGCCGCCCGCGAGGAAGGCGCCGCCGCCGCCGAGGCTGCCCGCGCCCAGGCCGAGCGCCATGCCGAGGCGGAGCGCGCCGCCCGCCTTGCCGAGGCGGCAGCGGCGGATGCCACCGCCCGGCTCGCCAGTGCCTGCGCCGCCGCCGGCTTCGCCGATGCCGAGGCCGCCCGCGCCGCCCGCCTGGACGCCGCCGCGCAGGAGGCACTGGCCGCTGCCATCGCCGGTTTCGACCGCGCCCAGGCCGCCGCCACGAGCCGGGCCGAGGCCACCGCCCAGGCCGCCGCCGGACTCGCCCCGCCCGACCTTGCCGGCCTCGCCGCCGCGCGGGAGGCGGCCGAGGCCGCCGCCACCATGGCCCTGCAGCAAGCCACCCTCGCCCAGCGCGCGGTCGAGGAGCATGACCGCCTGCTCGCCGAGATCGAGGCCGCCGATGCCGCCCTTGCCGAGGCCGAGGCCGAGGCAGCGCTGCGCCAGGACCTCGCCGACCTGGCCGAGGGCCGCGGCACCGGCCTCGACTTCGAGGGCTTTGTGCTGTCCGGCCTGCTGGACGAGGCCTTGGCGGCCGCCAATGCCCGGCTCGCCGGCATGCTCGATGGCCGCTACCGCCTGCGCCGGCGGGAGGAGCCGGAGCGGCTGCGCGCCCGCGCCGGCCTCGATATCGAGGTAGTGGATGGCTGGAACGCCGAGGCGCGGCCGGCCGCCACCCTCTCCGGCGGCGAGGGGTTCTGCGCCTCCCTGGCCATGGCGCTCGGCCTCGCCGATACGGTGGCCGCCCATGCCGGCGGGCACCAGCTGGATGCGCTCTTCATCGATGAGGGCTTCGGCACGCTGGATGCCGAGACGCTGGACACCGCCATCCGCGTGCTGGAGGGGCTGCAGGCCGGCGACCGGCTGGTCGGCGTCATCAGCCATGTGGCGGAGCTGCGCGAACGCATCCCCGCCCGGCTGGAAGTGACGCCCGGCCGCCGCGGCACCATGGCGGCCTTCAGGCTCGGCTAGTAGGTGGCGAAGATCCGCTCGATCTCGGCCGGCTCGCTGCTGACCGTCAGCGCCAGCGCGAGCAGGATGCGCGCCTTCTGCGGGTTGAGGTTGTCCGCCGGGATGAAGCCGGCCTCGGCCAGCTTCGTCGTCGGGAAGACCCGGCCGCTGCCGGCCCGCGTCGATTGCAGCACGACGACGCCGGCCGCCCGTGCCTCCTTCAGCGCCGCCGCATCGCCCGGCGTGACGAAGCCCGGCGCGAAGCCGGCGGCGACGATCCCCTTCGCCCCGGCGTCGGTGAAGGCGCGCACCGCCGTGCCGTCGGCGCCGGCATAGCTGTAGGCGATATCGACCCGCGGCAGCGCATCGAGCCCGCGGATGTCGAACTCGGTCTCCGGCGCCAGCCGGCGCAGCGGCCGGCGGTACCACACCACCTTGTCGCCATCCGCCTGGCCGAGCACGCCGAAATCCGGGCTGCGGAAGGTCTGCATCCGCCCGGTGGAGGTCTTGGTCACCTCGCGCGCCGCCTGGATCTCGTCATTCAGCAGCACCAGCGCGCCGAGGCCGCGCGCGCCCTCGTCGGCCGCGACGCGCACCGCATTGACGAGGTTCAGCCCGGCATCGGTCGAGAGCGCCGAGGCCGGCCGCTGCGAGCCGACCACCACCACGGGAACCGGCACCTTCAGCGTCAGCGACAGGAAATAGGCCGTCTCCTCCAGCGAGGCGGTGCCATGGCCGATGACGATGCCGGCGACCTGGGGGTCCTCCTTCACCACCTTGTCGCAGAGCAGGACGAGCTGCCGCCACTCCGTCCAGGCGATCTGCGGCGAGGGCACGTTGCGGTAGGGCACCGCGAAGACCTCGGCCACCCGCTGCACATCGGGGAATTTGTCGAGGATGCCATCCGCCTGGAGCATGTTGCCCATGGCGCCGTAGTTGACGGTATCCAGCGGCCCGTTGCCGAGCGAGGAGATCGTTCCGCCCGTGCCGATGAAGGCGATCTTCTTCTTGCTCATGCAGCCGCACGCTCCTCCGTGGCGAGGCCGGCGATGCACTCATCGACCGTCAGCACATCGCCGAATTGCAGGTAGAAACCGAGCAGGGAGGCGCTGTGCTCCGCATCCGTCACGGCGGCGCAGCCGTCGCTCACCATCACGGTGCGGAAATTCAGCATCATCGCGTCCCGCGCGCTGCTCTCGCAGCAGCAATTGGTGACGGTGCCGGCGATCAGCACCGTGTCGAGCCCGCGCGCGCGCAGCCGCTCCGGCAGGTCGGAGCCGCCCTGGATGAAGGCGCTGTAGCGGTATTTCCGCACCACCTCGTCGCAGATCCGCACATCGAGCGCGGGCCAGAGCGCATGGCCCGGCATCCCCTCGCTCATCGAGGCGGCGCGGCGGGCACGCGCCTCGGACGTCGCCATCTCCTGCATGACGGACCATTCCGTCTCGCAGCGCTCGTCGAAGGTGTTCTGGATCCAGTAGACCGCGCCGCCGGCCCGGCGCAGCGCCCCGGCCAGGCGGTTGATCGCCGGCACCACATGCTCCGCCATCGGGCAGAGCGCATGAGCGAGATCGGCCCGCATGAAGCCGTTCTGCATGTCGATCACCACCAGGGCGGTGCGGCGCGCATCGAGCCGGGCGAAGGGATGGGGCGTGCCGCAGCGTCCGGCGACGCGGGCCGCGACGGCCTCCGGGATGGTGAAGGGATGCATGCCGAACCTCTGCACGAATGGGCCTGGCCTGCGCTGCGCGGTTCCCTGGTGCCGGCTCTCCGGCCGGTGGCCGAGACTAGGCCCGGGCCGGATACTCGGCAACCCGGCCCCGCCCGCCCACGTTCGGCGCGGAGCAAGGAAAGGGCCGCCAATGCCACGCAACGCCAGCGAGATCGTCATCGATACGCTGCACGCCTGGGGCGTCGATACCATCTTCGGCCTGGCCGGGGACGGCATCAACGGCGTGGTGGAGGCGCTCCGCACCCGCCAGGACCGCATCCGCTTCGTCGCCGTCCGGCACGAGGAGAGCGCCGCCTTCATGGCCGCCGCCTATGCCAAGTGGACCGGCAGGATCGGCTGCTGCTTCGCTACCACCGGCCCCGGCGGCCTCCATTTGCTGAACGGCCTCTATGACGCGAAGCTCGACCTCGCGCCGGTGGTGGCGCTGACCGGCCTGCCCTATCACGACCTGGCCGATACCTTCACCCAACAGGACGTCCCGCTCGACCGCGTCTTCGCCGATGTCGCGGTCTACAACACCCGCATTATGGGCGCCGCCCAGGCGGAGGCGGTGACGAGCCTCGCCTGCCGCACCGCGCTGGCCCGCCGCGGCGTCGCCCATCTGGCGCTGGCGACCGACACGCAGGAGGAGTCGGAGGACGAGGCCTCGCCCCGCGGCTCCGCCCAGACCGCCGGCACGCGGTGGCAGGACGGCCTCCGCCTGCCCGACCCGGCCGAGGTGGAGAAGGCGGCCGAGATCCTGAACGGTGCCCGGCGCGTGGCGATCCTCGCCGGCCGCGGCGCCCTCGATGCGAAGGCGGAGCTGGAGCAGACGGCGCAGCTGCTCGGCGCCCCGGTGGCGAAGGCGCTGCTCGGCAAGGCGGTGCTGCCGGACGACCATCCCTACACCACCGGCGGCATCGGCTACTACGGCACCTTCGGCACCCATGCCGTGATGGCGGAATGCGACGCGCTGCTGATCGTCGGCTCCACCTTCCCCTATGTCGAGTACTACCCGAAGCCCGGCCAGGCGCGGATCGTCCAGATCGACCGCGACCCGCAGCGCATCGGCCTCCGCCAGGCAGCCGAGGCCGGCCTCGTCGGCGATGCCAGGGCGGCGCTCGAGATGCTGAACGCCCGGCTCCGCCGCAAGGAGGATCGCGGTTTCCTCGAGCGCGCCCAGGCCGAGACCCGGCGCTGGTATGAGACGCTGCGCGCCGCCGAGGAGAGCCCGCGCCTGCCGATGAACCCCTCCGCCCCCGTCGCCGCCTTCGGCGCGCGGCTGCCGGCGGATGCGGTGGTGGTCTCCGACAGCGGCCACCATACCGGCCTTGTCGCGCGGCACATGCGGCTCGGCCCGGGGCATGATTTCGGCGTCTCCGGCCTGCTCGCCTCCATGGCCTGCGCCATCCCCTATGCGGTGGCCGCCGGCTGCGCCTTCCCCGGCCGGCCGATCTTCGGCGTCATCGGCGATGGCGGGCTGTCGATGCAGCTCGGCGAGTTCGCCACCGCCGTTGCCATGAAGCTGCCGCTCAAGCTCCTGGTGCTGCGCAACGGCTCGCTCGGCCAGATCAAGTGGGAGCAGATCCTCTTCCTCGGCCACCCGGAATTCGGCTGCGAGGTGCCGGTGATCGACTTCGCCCGCGCGGCCGAGGCCATGGGTGGCCGCGGCTTCACGGTGGAGGACCCGGCGCAGCTCGGCGCCGTGCTGGACCAGGCGATGGCGGCGGAAGGCCCGGTCATCATCCAGGCCATCGTCGACCCGAACGAGCCGCTCCTCCCGGCCGTCGTCTCCGAGGCCTACGCCAAGCATCTCGGGAAGGCGCTGAAGGAGGGAACCAAGGATGCCGGTGCCATCGAGCAGGCGCTGGAACGCGAGCCCTCGCGCTCCATGATGGGCGAACAGGCCGCCCTCGTCCCCAAGCCGTAGCCCCGCGGCGAACCACTGACCCTTCCCGGCCCACGATGCCCCCCTTCCCCATGACAATGCGCCAGGAATGGTCCCGTGGCTGAGCCCCGCATCGGCCTTCCAGCCGCACCGAGGGAGATGCGCACCCTCATCCAGGCGCGGGACTGGTCGGCAACGCCGCTCGGCCCCGCCGAAGCCTGGCCGCAATCCCTTCGGACGACGGTGGAGATCCTGCTCGCGCACAGCATCCCCATGGTCGCGCTCTGGGGCGAGGATCTGGTCCAGATCTACAACGACGGCTACCGCGTCCTGATGGGCGACAAGCACCCGGCCGGCCTCGGCCAGCCCAACCGCGACTGCTGGCCCGAGATCTGGCACATCAACGAGCCGATCTTCCGTCGGGTGCGGCACGGCGAGACCCTGACCTTCGAGGACAGGCTCGACCCGATCGCGCGCCATGGGTCCTCCGGGGAGGCCTGGTTCCGCCCCATCTACAGCCCGCTCCGCGACGAGGCGGGCGCCATCGCCGGCGTGCTCGTCACGATCGTCGAGACGACGGCCCGGATGAAGGCCAGGGCGGCACGGGAGGAGAGCGAGCGGCGCCTGGGCGGGATGGTCGCCGCCAGCGGCCTGTCCTCGGATTTCCGCGCCCTGTTCGAGGCCGCGCCGGCGCCCTTCCTGGTCGTCGCCCCGCCCGACCTGCAGATCGTGGCCGCGAACGACGCCTATCTCCGCGCCACCATGACCGACCGGGCGACGCTGCTGGGCCGGATGGTCTTCGACGCCTTTCCGGACGATCCAGTCGATCCCGACCGGAGCGGCGTCGCCAATCTCCGCGCCTCCTTCGAGCGGGTGATCGCCACGCGCGGCACCGATGTGATGCCGGTCCAGCGCTACCCGATCCGTCGGCCGGCCGAGCTGGGCGGCGGCTTCGAGGAACGCTGGTGGGCTCCTGTCAATTCCCCGGTCCTGGGCCACGACGGCGAGATCGTCTTCATCATCCACCGGGTCGAGGACGTCACCGCGCAGATCCGGGCCAAGGCGGCGCAGCGCCGGAGCGAGGAGCGGTTCCGCCTGATCGTCGAGAACACGCATGACTACGCCATCTTCACCACCGATGCCGAGGACCGGATCGATGCCTGGTTCCCCGGCGCGGCCCGCGTCTTCGGCTGGAGCGCGGAGGAGGCGATCGGACAACCGAGCGCCATCCTCTTCACCCCCGAAGACCGGGAGCAGGGCGTGCCCGAGACGGAGGCCGAGGTCGCCCGGCGGGACGGCGTGACGCCCAATGCGCGCTGGTACATGCGCAAGGACGGCGCCCGCATCGTCATCGAGGGAAGCACGCGGGCGTTGCGCGGGCCGGATGGAGCCCTGCAGGGCTTCATCAAGATCGGCCAGGACGTGACCGAGCGGCGGGCCTCCGAGGAGCGTCAGCGGCTGCTGATGCGCGAGGTGGACCACCGGGCGAAGAACGCGCTCGCGGTGGTGCAGACCGTGCTGCGGCTGACGCGGGCCGACGACATGCCGTCCCTCGTGAGGGCCATCGAGGGCCGCGTGGCCGCATTGGCGCGCGCCCAGACCCTGCTGGCCGACCAGCGCTGGCACGGCGCCGATCTGCGCATCGTCCTCCTCGGGGAGCTGGCGCCATTCCTCGTCGGCCAGCGGGCGGATCTCAGCGGGCCGGAGGTGTTCCTGCCGGCCGCCATGGCGCAACCGATGGCCATGGCGGTGCATGAGCTGGCGACCAACGCGCTGAAGCACGGTGCCCTCTCGGTGCCGGAGGGGCGGATCGCCGTCGCCTGGTCGCTGACCGGGATCAGCCCCGGCGTGCTGCGGCTGCGCTGGTCGGAGGCGGGCGGGCCACCCGTCATCGGGACGCCCAGGAGGCGCGGCTTCGGCTCCCGCGTGCTCGAAGGCACTGTCCGCAACCAGCTCGGCGGCGGCGTGACGCTGCACTGGGAGAGGAGCGGCCTGATCTGCGAGGTCGAGGTGCCTCTCCGCCGCGGCGGTTGAGGCGCGATCGCCGGGGGCCGTCCGGCCCCCGGCGCCCCGCCCTACCCCACCACCATCGCGGTGAAGGGCCAGACATAGGCCTGCAGCATCACCAGCAGGCCGACCAGCACCGCCAGGACGATGGAGTGGAAGAAGACGAAGCGCAGGATCGTCCCCTCCTGCCCGAACCAGTTGGTCGCGGTGGAGGCGACGACGATGCTCTGTGCATCGATCATCTTGCCCATCACGCCGCCCGATGAATTGGCCGCCGCCATCAGCACCGGCGAGAGGCCGAGCTGCTGCGCGGTGATCTTCTGCAGCCCGCCGAACAGCACGTTGGAGGCGGTGTCCGAACCGGTCAGCGCCACCCCGAGCCAGCCCAGCAGCGTCCCGAAGAGCGGGAAGAGGAAACCGGTCGAGGCGAAGGCGAGGCCCATCGTCGCATCCAGTCCCGAATAGCGTGTCAGCGTCCCGAGGCCGAGCATGGCGCCGATGGTGACAAGGCTGAGCCGCACCTTCCAGATCGTCCGCCCATACTCGGCGATCAGGGCGAAGGGCGAGAAGCGCATCAGCAGCCCGGCGACGATGGCCGAGAGCAGGATGCCCGTGCCCGTCATCGACAGGATGTTGAAGGCCCAGACCGCCGCCTCGGGCGTCGCCCGCTCCACCACCGGCGGCGCCTTCACCACCGCATTGTGCAGCCCCTCGATCGGGAAGCTGGTGGTGAAGATGCCGTTCAGCGTCGCGCGCACGCCGGGCAGGCCCCAGGCGAAGACGAAGACGGTGAGGATCAGCCAGGGCATCCAGGCCCGCACCAGCGCGGCGCGGTCGAGCACGCCCACCGCCATCGGCGGCACGGCCGGCGCCGTCCCCGCGCTCGGGTCCCGGCCGCGCAGGCCGGGGCTGGTCCAGATCTCGCGCGGCTGCCAGACGCGCAGGAAGCCGACGAGGCAGCCCATGCAGACCAGCGCCGAGATCACGTCCACCAGCATCGGGCCGACATAATTGCTGACCAGGAATTGCGGGATGGCGAAGCTGACGCCGGTGACGAGGATGGCGGGCCACACGTCCCGCATCGCCCGGAAACCGGCGAAGGCCCAGATCAGCCAGAAGGGCACGATCAGGCTGAAGAAGGGCAGCTGCCGCCCGATCATCGCCGAGAGGTCATAGAGGTCGAGCCCGGTGACGGCCGAAAGCGCGATGATCGGCGAGCCGAGCGCGCCGAAGGCGACCGGCGCCGTATTGGCGATGAGCGACAGGCCCGAGGCTGCCAGCGGCGAGAAGCCGAGGCCGATCAGGATCGCCGCCGTCACCGCGACCGGTGTGCCGAAGCCCGCCGCGCCCTCGAAGAAGGCGCCGAAGGCGAAGGCGATCAGCAGCAATTGCAGCCGCCGGTCCGGCGTCACTCCCGCAATGGCTTTCTGCAGGATGGCGAAGCTGCCATTCGCCACGGTCAGTCGATAGAGGAAGATGATGTTCAGCACGATCCAGCCGATGGGGAACAGGCCGGAGAGGATGCCAAGGCCCGCGGCACGCAGCGCCATCCCGCCCGGCATGCCGAAGACGAGGCTGGCGCAGAGCACGGCGACGACGAGGGCGATGATCGCCGCCCAATGCGCCGCGATGCGCAGGAAGGCGAGCGCCACCAGCATGACGACGACGGGCAGTGCGGCAACGACAGTAGACAGGGCGATGCTGCCCAAGGGATCGTAAACCTGGGTCCAGGTCATTCGGAAACTTTCCGTATTGGTCTCGGTTCGTGACGAGGTGCGGCGAGGGACAGCCACCGCCGGCATGAATGGACCAGCCCTTTCCCACCTGCAACAGCACCTCCCCATGGGTTGACGCGCCCGCGCACCGGCTGCCACGATCCATCCCACTCGGGAGAGAAGACGCCGCACGGCCCATCGGAGGCCTCGGCATGCGCACCACCACCATTACCCGTCGGTCCCTGCTCGGCGCCGCCGCCGCGTTGCCCCTCTGGGATCCCGCGCGCGCGCAGGCTCCCGCCCAGGGCGGCACGCTGCGCGTCGGCATGACGCTCGCCGCCATCCCGCTCTCGAACGGGTGCCCGGACCAGGGCGGCGAAGGCCAGCGCTTCATGGGCATCACGCTCTACAACTTCCTCGTCGAATGGGACCTGACCCAGGCCGACCGGCCGAGCGGCCTCAAGCCCGGCCTTGCCACGGCCTGGCAGGTCGATCCGGCGAACCCGAAGCGCTGGTGGTTCGAGATCCGCCAGGGCGTGCGCTTCCATGACGGCAAGACCCTCACCGCCGAGGACGTGGCCTTCAGCTTCGACCGCGCCTTCCGCCGCGACGCGCCCTGGTTCGACAGCCGCGCCAATGCGCAGGTGCAGCTCCGCATGCCGACACTGGCGGATTGGGGCGCCGAGGGGCCGGACCGCTTCTGGCTGGAAACCATCTACCCCGACAGCACCGTGCCCTATGGCACCGTCTATATCGGCATCACCCACAAGGGCGCCTGGGAAGCGGCGGGCAGGTCCTGGGATGCCTATCTCAACCGCCCCGTCGGCACCGGTCCCTGGAAGCTCGAGAGCTTCGCCATCCGCGAGCGCGCCGTGCTTGTCCGCAACGCCGACCATTGGGAGGCGGCGCGCATCCCGCGCTGCGAGCGCCTGGTGCTGCTGCCGCTGCCGGATGCGAATACCCGCGTCGCCGCGCTGCGCAGCGGCCAGGTCGATTTCATCGAGGCGCCGCCGCCCGATGCCCTCGCCTCGCTGCGCGCCGCCGGCTTCCAGACGGTGGTGAACGAGTATCCCCACAATTGGACCTGGCACTTCTCCATGCTGGAGGGCTCGCCCTGGCGCGATGTCCGGGTGCGGAAGGCGGCCAACCTCGCCATCGACCGCGCGGGCATGAAGGCGATGCTCGGCGGCACCATGCTGGAGGGCGCGGGCATCGTCACGCCGGACAGCCCCTGGTACGGCACACCCTCCTTCAAGCTCGACTACGCGCCCGACAAGGCCCGCGCCCTGCTCGCCGAGGCCGGCTTCGGCCCGCGCAACCCGCTGCGGACGAAGGTCGCCATCTCCGCCGGCGGCTCCGGCCAGATGCAGCCGCTGGCGATGAACGAGGTGGTGCAGCAGAACCTCAAGGATGTCGGCATCGAGGTCGATTTCGAGGTGGTGGAGTGGAATTCGCTGCTCGTCACCCGGCGGGAGGGCGCGGCCAAGTCGGCCCAGCGCGGCGTCGCCGCCATCAACGTCTCCTATGGCGCGGGCGACCCGTTCAGCGGCTTCATGCGGATCATGAAGGCCGACATGGCCGCGCCCGTCGGCGGCAACTGGGGCAACCTCAACGACCCGGTGCTGGAGCCGATGTTCAAGGCCGCCTACGAGGCGATGGACCCGGCCGAGCAGGACCGCATCCTCGCCCGCATCCATACGCGGGTGGTGGACGAGGCGCTGTTCCTCTTCGTCGCCCATGACCTCAACCCGCGCGCCATGAGCCGTCGCGTAAGGGGCTTCGTCCAGGCCCGCAACTGGTCGCAGGACCTGACGCCGATCAGCCTGTCCTGAACAAGGAGAATGCCCTTGCCCGAAGAGATGGAGCTCGACTTCCAGTCGGCCCTGCGCGTCGCCGGCATCACCCTGCCGGAGGACCGCTACCCCGTCATGCTCGACGCCTACCGCTCCTACCGCGCCCTCGTCGAGATCCTCGACGAGCCGATGCCCTATGCGGAGGAACCGGCGGCCGCGCCGCGCCTCGCCCCGAGCCCGCGCCGATGACCGCGCCCGTGGCTCCTCCCCCGGTCCCGGGCCTCGCCGAGGCCTCGGCCGGCATCGCCGCCGGCACCCTCTCGCCCATTGCCCTGTGCGAGCAGGCGCTGGCCCGCATCGCCGCGCTCGACCCGGCGCTCGACGTCTTCATCACCCTGACCGCGGAGCGCGCCCGCGCCGCGGCGGCCACGGCGGAGGCGGAGATCAAGGCCGGCCGCCGGCGCGGCCCGCTGCACGGCATCCCCTATGCGCTGAAGGACATCTACGACGTCGCCGGCCTGCCGACGACGGCGCATTCCCGCGTGCTGATCGGCCGCAACGCCCCGGTCGAGGACAGCGACGCCGCCGCCAGGCTGGAAGCCGCCGGCATGGTGCTGCTCGGCAAGCTGGCGACGCATGAATTCGCCCGCGGCGGCGTCCGCGACGAGGACCTGCCCTTCCCGCGCGCCAAGAACCCGTGGAACCCGGCGCATTTCGCCGGCGGCTCCTCCTCCGGCTCCGGTGCCGGCGTCTCGGCGGGCATGATGGCGCTGGCCATGGGGTCCGATACCGGCGGCTCCATTCGCCTGCCCGCCGCCTTCTCCGGCTGCGTCGGGCTGAAGCCGACCTATGGCCGCCTCAGCCGTCGTGGCGTGGTGCCACTCTCCTTCGGCATGGACCATACCGGCCCGCTGACCCGCAGCGTCGAGGATTGCGCCCTGGCGATGGGGGTGCTCGCCGGCCACGACCCGGCCGACCCTGGCTCCGCCGATGTCCCGGTCGATGACTACCTCGGCCATCTCCGCGACGGCGTCCGCGGCCTTCGCCTCGGCTATGCCCGCGCCTATGGCATCGAGGGCGGCATCGATGCCGGGATGCAGGCGGCGACGGATGCGGCGGTCGAGGTGCTGCGCGGCCTCGGCGCCGAGGTGGTCGAGGTCACGCTGCCGCCGATCCGCCGCTTCGAGGCCGCGGCCTGGACCATCATCCATGCCGAGAGCTTCGCCATCCACCAGCAGGATCTCCGCACCCGTCCCGAGGCCTATGGCCGCACGACGCGGGAGCGCATCATGCTCGGCGCCTTCGTCACCGGGCCGCACTACGTCCAGGCCCAGCGCCTCCGCCACGCCCTGACGCGGGAGGTGGATGCGCTCTTCGGCGAGGTGGATGCCATCCTCTCCGCCCCTGCCCATGGCGCCGCGCCCCTCGCGGCCGAGTCCGATGACGGCCCCTGGCGCCGCGCCCAGCCCATCACCGCCGCCTTCAACGTCACCGGCCACCCGGCGCTCTGCCTGCCCGCCGGCTTCGCCGCCAACGGCCTGCCGCTCTCGCTGCAGATCACCGGCCGCGCCTTCGCCGAGGCCGAGGTGCTGCGCATCGGCCATGCCTTCGAGCAGGCGACGGAATGGCACATGCGCCGGCCGCCGGAGGCCTACGCATGACGGACGAGCCCTGCTTCCTGACGATCGCCGAGGCCGCCCGCCGCATCGCCAGGCGCGCCCTCTCGCCCGTGGAGCTCACCGAGGCCTATCTCGCCCGCATCGCCGCGCATGACGGGGTACTCCGCAGCTACATCCGCGCGACACCCGAGGCCGCGCTCGCCGCCGCCCGCCAGGCCGAGGCCGAGATCATGCAGGGTGGCCCACGCGGCCCGCTGCACGGCATCCCCTTCGCGCTGAAGGACATCTTCGACAGCGCGGGCCTGCCGACCACCGGCCATTCCGCCCGCTGCGTCGGCAACATCGCCGCCGAGGATGCCGAGGCGACCGCGCGCCTGAAGGCCGCCGGCGCCGTCCCCCTCGGCAAGCTGGCGACGCATGAATTCGCCACCGGCGGCCCCTCCTGGGACCTGCCCTTCCCGCCCGCCCGCAACCCCTGGGACCTGACGCGCTTCCCCGGCGGCTCCTCCTCCGGCTCCGGCGTGGCCGTGGCGGCGGGCCTCGCGCCGGGGGCCATGGGGTCGGATACCGGCGGCTCCATCCGCCTGCCCGCCGCCTTCTGCGGCACGGCCGGGCTCAAGCCCAGCTATGGCCGCGTCAGCAAGCGCGGCGTGCTGCCGCTCTCCTATACCCTCGACAATGCCGGCCCGCTGGCCTGGACGGTCGAGGATTGCGCCATCCTGCTCCAGGCCATCGCCGGGCATGACCCGCGCGACCCGGCCAGCGCCGATCTCCCGGTGCCGGACTACCGTGCCGATCTGCATGCCGGCATCAAGGGGATGAGGATCGGCCTCGTCCGCCACTGGTACGAGGCGGACCGCCGCGCCAGCGACCCCACTATCACCGCCATGGACGCCGCCGTGGAGGTCCTGCGCAGCCTCGGCGCCGAGGTGCGGGAGGTGACGCTCCACCCCCTCGCCGCCTACCAGGCCACCATGCGCGTCACCGGCGCCGCCGAGAGCTTCGCCATCCATGCCGACTGGCTCCGCAGCCAGCCAGGGGACTATGGCGAGGTCTTCCGCTACCGCATCCTGCCCGGCGCCCTCATCACCGGCCCCGACTACGTTCAGGCCCAGCGCTTCCAGCGCCTGCTTGCCGCGGAGATGCGGGCCGCGCTCGGCGAGGTCGATGCCCTGCTCACCGCCACCACCTGGGGCGAGGCGCCGGTGATGACGGAGATGCGGGCGGAGGCCAATTTCGCCGCACCGCCGCTGACCAACCCGTGGAACGTCGCCCAGCTGCCCTGCCTCGCCCTCTGCTGCGGCTTCGGGCCGGGCGGGTTGCCCCTGTCCCTGCAATTCGCGACGCGCCCCTTCGCCGAGGCGCTGCTGCTCCGCATCGGCCAGGCCTATGAGGCCGCGACGCCCTGGCGCGCCCGCCGCCCCGTCATCCCCGCCGAAGCGCCGCCCGAATACCCCGTCAGCCAGGCCGCCCCGCCGCCCGAGGCGGATTGGGCCGCCACCATCGCCGCTCTGGCCGGGCATGCCGCCATCGCCCCCGACGCGGCGCAGTTCGCCCAACTCGCCGAGGCCATGCCGCATCTCGACGCCATGATCGCCGCCCTGCCGCGCAGCCTGCCCTTCGGCGCCGAGCCGGCCAACAGCACCTTCCTGGAGTAAGCGCGATGCCGCCGCTGACCATCGCCGAGGCCGCCCGCCGCATCGCCACGCGCGACCTCTCCCCGGTCGAGCTGACCGAGGCGCTGCTCGCGCGGATCGAGGCGCTCGACCCGCAGCTCAACGCCTATATCCGCCCGACGCCCGAGCTCGCCCTGCGCCAGGCCCGCGCGGCGGAGGCGGAGATCGCCGCCGGCCGGTATCGCGGGCCGATGCACGGCATCCCCTTCGCGCTGAAGGACATCTTCTCCACCGCCGGCATCCCGACCACCGGCCATTCCCGCAGCGCCATCGACCATGTCCCGGCCGAGGACGCGCATACCGTCGCCAGGCTCCACGAAGGTGGCGGCGTGCTGCTCGGCAAGCTGGCGACGCATGAATTCGCCCATGGCGGGCCGAGCTTCGACCTGCCCTGGCCGCCGGCGCGCAACCCGTGGAACACCGCGCATGTCACCGGCGGCTCCTCCTCCGGCTCCGGCGCCGCGGTCGCGGCCGGGCTCGCCCTCGGGGCGATGGGGTCGGATACCGGCGGCTCCATCCGCAACCCGGCCGCGCTCTGCGGCATCGCCGGCCTGAAGCCGACCTATGGTCTGCTCAGCCGCCGCGGCGTCTGGACCAACTCCTTCAGCTACGACCATGCCGGCCCCATGGCCTGGACCGTCGAGGATTGCGCGCTGATGCTCGGCGCGCTCGCCGGGCATGACCCGCTCGACCCCGCCAGCGCCGACCGCCCCGTGCCCGACTACCGGGCGGCGCTGACCGGCGACATCCGCGGCCTCCGCATCGGCGTGCTGCGGGATCTCTATGAGCGCGACGTGCCCATCCCCGCCCCGGCCCGCGAGGCGATGGAGGCGGCGCTCGAGGTGTTGCGCGGCCTCGGCGCCGTGCTGGAGGATGTCACCATCCGCCCCGCCGCCGACTACTACGCAGTGAAGGTGCTGACCGCCGAGAGCGAGCTCTACGCCGTCCACGAGCAGGGGCTGCGCGAGCGGCCGGGCGAGTTCGGCGAGGATTTCCTGGGCCGGTCCCTCGCCGCCATCCTCATCCGCGCAGAAGATTACATGCAGGCGCAGCGCGAGCGCCGCGTCATACTCGCGGAATTCGCCCCGCTCTACGCCCGCTACGACGCGCTGGTCACGGCCGGCCCCGGCCCCGCCCCGCGCTTAGAGAGCTGGCGCACCATCCATTTCTGGCAGAAGGGCTCGCTGACCACGCCGTTCAACGTCGGCGGCGGCCCGGCGCTCGCGCAATGCATCGGCTTCACGCCGGAGGGCCTGCCGCTCGCCATGCAGGTGGTCGGCCGCCCCTTCGACGACGCCAAGGTGCTGCGGATCGGCCATGCCTATGAGCGGGCGACACCCTGGCGCGACCGCCGCCCCGCGCTCACCCCCGGCGCCACCCCGCCGCCCCTGCCCCCGGTGCCGGACCCGACCCCGGCCGGGATCGGCCAGGCCGAGCGCGACCGGATCGCGCTGATCGCCCGCCGCGCCGGCCTCAGCCTGAACGAGCGGCAGTTCGAACTGCTTTGCGCGGCCGCTCCCTATGTGGAACAGATGGCCGGCCGGCTGCGCCGGCCCCGTTCCTTCACCGAGGAGCCGGCGAGCATCTTCCGCTTCGGAGCCATCTGAGACCCATGCCAGCCCCCGTCCCGCCCCCAGTGCCACCGGGCGTCATCGGCCACAACCGCAGCCTCGTCACCCGGAACTACGCCGTGCTGCCGCCGGAGGGGATGTTCCCGAGCGTCCTGCCCTGGCTGACCAAGGCCGCCGTCTTCTACCAGACGAGCCCGGTGATGGGCGCCCGCTTCGCGCAAGGGAGGCTCGAGGCCGAGCCCGGCGGCGGCACCACCGCGCCGCGCCAGGACGGGCTGGAGCACTTCCTCTACATCCTCGCCGGCACGCTCGACGTTGCCGCCGACAGCAGCAGCACCACGCTGGAGGCAGGCGGCTTCGCCTATATCCCGGCCGGCGCCACCTGGAGCCTGCGCAATGGCGGAACGGAGCTGACCAGGGCCGTCTGGATCACCCGCCCCTATGTCCCCGCCGAGGGCGTCGCCCCGCCCGAGCCGCGCTTCGGCTCGCGCGACACCACGCCGGTCACCCGCGTCGATGACAGCGGCCGCTGGCGGCAATACCTGCTCGGCACGCTCGACATGTCCATGGACTTCGAGATGAACATCATGGGCTTCGACCGCGGCACGCATTTCCACTGCGTCGAGACCCATATCTTCGAGCATGGCCTGGTCATGCTCGAAGGCCAGGGGCTTCAGCTCCTCGACCGCGACTGGCACGAAATTTGGGAGGGCGATTTCGTGTGGATGGGCTCCTTCGTGCCGCAGCAGTTCTACTGCACCGGCTGGGGCGGGGCTGCCTATCTCCTCTACAAGGACGTCAACCGAGAGGTCGTATTCTAGCCATGCAGGCGCCTGCCCCTTCGACGATGATGCATCTCTCGGCACGTTCGGATGCGAAGGGGCTGCGCCAGCTGGCCGTCCATTGCGCCCTGCTGCTCGGCTCGGGCCTGCTGGTGGCGCTGGCCGAGGGCTGGTGGAAGGCGCCGGCGGTGCTGCTGCTCGGCATCGCCCAGGCCGCGCTCTTCGCCCCGCTGCATGAGACGGTGCATTTCACCGCCTTCGCCAATCGCCGGCTGAATGCGGTGGTCGGCTGGGCGGCGGGTGCCTTCTCGTTGTTCAACTGGCATTTCTACCAGCAATTCCACCTGGCCCATCACCGCCACACCCAGGACCCCGCGAAGGATCCGGAGCTGACGCCGCCGCCGCCCACCCGCCTGCCCGGCTATCTGGTGAAGATGCTGGCGCTGCCCTACTGGCGCGGGCGCGGCCGCAACCTCTGGGACGGCCTGCGCGGCGATCTCAGCGCCTATGATTTCATCAACCCGGCCACCGCCCCGCGCGTCATCCGCAGCATGCGGGCGATGGTGGCGACGGTGCTCGGCCTCGCCATCCTCTCCGGCCTCGTCTTCGGCTGGCAGGCGCCGCTGCTTTTCTGGCTGCTGCCGCAGCTCGTCGGCCAGCCCCTGCTGCGCCTCTACCTCTTCACCGAGCACACCGGCTGCTCGATGGACCGCAACGGGCTGACCAACACCCGCACCATGCTGACGACGCCGCTGATGCGCCTGCTGATGTGGAACATGCCCTTCCACGCCGAGCACCACCTCTACCCCTTCATCCCCTTCCACCGCCTGGGCGAGGCGCATGCCCTGCTGCGCGACCGGCTGGCCCATGTGCATCCCGGCTATGCCAGCTGGCATGCCGAGCACCTGAAGACGATGCGCGCATGACGGCGCAGGACGGGGTCTTCGAACTCGGCGACTGGCCGCTGCATCGCGGCGGCACGCTGCCCGGCGCGCGCATCGTCTGGAAATCCCACGGCACGCTGAACGCGGCCCGGGACAATGTCGTCCTCTACCCCACCAGCTACGGCGCCCAGCACCCGGACCTCGAATGGCTGATCGGGCCGGATGGCATCCTCGACCCGACGCGCTGGTTCATCGTAATCCCCAACATGTTCGGCAACGGGCTCTCCACCTCGCCCTCGAACAACCCCGGCTGGCCGGCCCTCGTCACCGCCTGGGACAATGTGCGCGCCCAGCGGCGCCTGCTGGCCGAGGTCTTCGGCGTGGAGCGCCTGCACGCCGTCTATGGCTGGTCGATGGGCGCGCAGCAGGCCTATCACTGGGCCGCCGCCTTCCCCGAGGCCGTCGCCCGCATCGTCGTCAATTGCGGCAGCGCCCGCACCGCGGTCCACAACCAGGTCTTCCTCCGCAGCCAGATGGCGGTGCTGGAGGCCGCGCCCGAATATGACGGGCGGGGCGGCTTCTCCGCCCAGCCCGCCGCGGCCCTCCGCGCCTTCGGCCGTGTCTATGCCGGCTGGGCGCTGAGCCAGGATTTCTACCGCGCCAACCTCCACCTCACCGCCCTCGGCGCCCCCGATCTCGAGACCTTCCTCCGCACCGATTGGGAGGAGCGCTTCGCCCGCCGCGCCGCCGCCGACCTGCTCGCCCAGCTCCGCACCTGGGATGCCGGCGACATCGCCGATGGCGGCGACCTGCCCGCCGCGCTCGCCGCCATCCAGGCCCGCGTGCTGCTGCTGCCCTCCGCCACGGATCTCTATTTCCGCGTCGCCGACAATGAGGCGGAGCTGCCGCATCTGAGGCATGGCAGGCTCTCGGTCATCCCCAGCATCTGGGGCCACCGCGCCGGCAATCCGGGGCCCAGCCCGGCGGATGCCGCTTTCATCAAGGCCGAGGTCCGGGCGCTGCTCGACAGCTGAGTTGCCTCGGTCGCGATCTTGTCATGCACCCGGTCGCCGGTTGATGACCGAACCGTTCTAGAATCGGTGATCACGACAAGAGGCGCATGCCATCGAGCCGGTAGCGTGCCTGTCCCGCCGCCGGAGGACCAGAATGGAGACCCGAGACGTCGAGGCGCCGCCGCGCCTCCGCCGCCCGTCGTCCTTGCGTCCGGCCGCATCCCTGCTGGCCGCGCTGATGGCCCTTCTCCTCGCCGGCTGTGACAGCCATGAGGAGGAGTTGCCGCCCGACATGACCCCGACCGTCACCGTCCAGCCGCCCGTCCGGCAGCAGGTGACCGACTGGGATGAGTTCACCGGCCGCGTCGTCCCCACCGAGCGGGTCGAGCTGCGCGCGCGCGTCAGCGGCTACCTCGACACCATCGCCTTCACGGATGGCCAGATCGTCCGCCGCGGCGACCTGCTCTTCCGCATCGACCGCCGCCCCTTCGAGGCCGCGGTGACCGAGGCCGAGGCCCGCCTCACCGCCGCCCGCTCCCAGGTCACCCTGTCGGAGCGGGAATTCGCCCGCGCCACCAACCTGCTGCAGTACCGCGCCGGGTCGGAGGCCAATCTCGAGCAGCGCACCCAGGCGCTGGAAGCCGCCCGCGCCGCGGTCGTCCAGGCCGATGCCAGCCTGCAGCGCGCCAGGCTCGACCTCGAATTCACCGAGATCCGCGCCCCCCAGGCCGGCCGCATCGGCCGCCACCTGGTCAGCCCCGGCAACCTCGTCTCCGGCGGCGAGGCGAGCAACGCCACGCTGCTCGCCGTCATCGTCACCATGGACCCGATCGATGTCAGCTTCGACATCGACCAGGCGGCCGCCCTCCGCTACGCCCGGCTGGCCGAACGCGGCGGCCGCCCCTCCTCGCGCGACATGGCCAATCCGGTGCAGCTGGCGCTGGCCGACGAGACCGGCTTCCCGCATACGGGCCGCGTCGTCTTCGTCGACAACGAGGCGGATGCCGGCACCGGCACCATCCGCCTCCGCGCCCGCTTCGCCAACCCGCGCGACCTGCTGCTGCCCGGCGTCTTCGCCCGCATCCGGCTGGTCGCCAGCGCGCCCTACCAGGCGCTGCTGTTGCCCGAAGCCGCCATCGCCACCGACCAGTCCCGCCGCATCGTCTACGTCCTGGCGCCGGGCGACATGCTGGAGATGCGCCCGGTGGAGCTCGGCCCGCTGCATGACGGCATGCGGGTGATCCGCACCGGCCTCAAGGGCGATGAGGAGATCGTCGTCACCGGCCTGACCCGCGCCCGCGCCGGCCAGGTCGTCGCCCCGCGACGCGCCGCCGCGCCCGACCCCCAGCCGGAGGCACGACGCTGAGCAACATCGGCGTCATCTCGGTCCGCCAGCCGGTCCTCGCCTGCGTCCTCTCGCTGGTGCTGCTGATCATCGGCGGGCTGTCGATGCTCTCGCTGCCGATCTCCGAATATCCGGATGTCGCGCCGCCCACCGTCGTCGTCGCCACCAATTATCCCGGCGCCTCGGCGCAGGTGGTGGCGGATACGGTCGCCACGCCGATCGAGCAGGAGGTGAACGGCACCGAGGGCATGCTCTACATGTCCTCGCAATCGACGGCCGACGGGCGGATGACGCTGACCGTCACCTTCCGCCTCGGCACCGACCCGGACCGGGCACAGATCCTGGTCCAGGGCGCCGTCTCCACCGCCCTGCCCCGCCTGCCGGAGGAGGTGCGGCGCTGGGGCGTCACCACCCGCAAGATCGCCACCGACCGGCTGATGGTGATCTTCGTCACCTCGCCCGACGCATCCTACGACCAGCTCTACGTGTCCAACTTCGCCCTGCGCCAGGTACGGGACGAGCTGCTGCGCATCGACGGCATCGGCGATATCGACATGCAGGGCGCGCGCGACTACGCCATGCGCGTCTGGCTCGACCCCGGCCGGATGGCGGCCAACAGCGTCATCGCCGAGGATGTGGTCGCCGCCATCCAGGCCCAGAATGCCGAGGTCGCCGGCGGCCAGATCGCCGAGCCGCCGGTCGCCGACCAGGCCTTCCAGCCCAACCTCACCTTCCGCGGCCGGCTCGACGACCCGGCGGAGTTCGAGCGCATCGTCGTCCGCGCCGGCGCCGATGGGCGGCTGCTGCGGCTCGGCGATATCGGCCGGGTGGAGCTGGGCGCCGCCTCCTACACCACCGCCAGCACCCTCCAGGGCCGCCCCGCCGTGGCGCTGGCCGTGACCCAGCGCCCAGGCTCCAACGCGCTGGCCACCGCGCAGCAGATCCGCGACCGGCTGGATGCCATCACCCGCGACTTCCCGGCCGGCATCCGCGCCGAGATCGCCTATGACCCGACCCGCTTCGTCGCCGAGAGCGTGCATGAGCTGGCCGTCACCATCGGCGAGGCGGTCGTCCTCGTCGTGCTGGTGGTGCTGCTCTTCCTGCAGAATTGGCGGGCGGCGATGATCCCCATCCTCGCCATCCCGGTCTCGCTGATCGGCACCTTCGGCGTGATGATGGCGCTCGGCTTCACCCTCAACGTGCTGACGCTGTTCGGCCTGGTGCTCGCCGTCGGCATCGTGGTGGATGACGCGATCGTCGTGGTCGAGAATGTCGAGCGCCACCTGGCCGAGGAGCCCTCGGTGGCCGCCGCCGCCGAGCGCACCATGCTCGAGGTCGGCGGGGCGCTGCTCTCGATCGCCCTCGTGCTCTGCGCCGTCTTCGTCCCCACCACCTTCCTCGAGGGCATCACCGGCCGCTTCTTCCGCCAATTCGCCATCACCATCTCGGTGGCGACCGCGCTCTCCTGCTTCTGCTCGCTCACCCTGAGCCCGGCCCTGGCCTCGCTGATCCTCCGCCCGCATGCCCCGAAGCCCGCGGTGCCGCCCGGCGGAGTGCGGCGGCTGGTCGGCTGGCTGCTCGACCGCTTCAACACCGGCTTCGACCGGCTGGCGGATGGATATGGCAACCTCACCCGGCGCGTGGTCGGGCATTCCTTCGCCATGCTCGCCCTCTACGCCCTGCTGATCGCCGGGGCCGGGCTGCTGCTCGTCACCGCCCCGCAAGGCTTCGTGCCGGCGCAGGACCGCGGCTACGCCGTTGTCTCCATCGAGCTGCCGGGCAGCGCCTCCCTCGCCCGCACCACCGCCGTGGTCGAGCGCGCCGCGGCGATCGCGCGCGAGATCCCCGGCATTGCCAGCGTCTCGGCCCTCGCCGGCATCTCGGGCGCCACCAACACGGCGGGCGGCAACCAGGGCATGCTGACGCCGGTCTTCGCGCCCTGGACCGAGCGCCTGCCGCAGCACATCACCTCGGACGGCATCATGCGCGAGCTCCGCCGGCGCCTCGCGGTGCTGGACGAGGCGACGGTGCTCGTCATCCCGCCCCCCGCCGTGCCCGGCCTCGGCAGCGGCGCCGGCTTCGCCCTCCGCCTCGAGGACCGCACCGGCCGCGGCACCGCCATCCTCTCCGCCGCGGCCGATGACCTGGTCGCCGCCCTTCGCCGCGTGCCGGGCCTTGCCGGCGTCTACACCCCCTTCCGCATCGACGCGCCGCTCATCGCCGTCGATATCGACCGCAGCCGGATCGAGATGCTCGGCGTGCCCGTGGCCCGCCTCAGCCAGAGCATCGAGACGCTGCTCGGCTCCTCCTATGTGAACGACTTCACCGCCTATGGCCGCAATTGGCGCGTGGTTGCCCAGGCCTCGCCGGAATACCGCCGGCTGCGGGAGGATCTGAGCCGGCTCCACACCCGCAACGCGCAGGACCAGATGGTGCCGCTGGCCAATGTGATGACGCTGCGCGACATCACCGGCCCGCAGCGCGTGCCGCGCTACAACCTCTACCCGTCCGCCGAGGTCGCCGGCGAGATCCGCCCCGGCTACGGCTCCGCCGCCGTGATCGCCGAGATCGGGCGCATCGCCCGCCGCACCCTGCCCGACGGCATCGGCTTCGACTGGACCGACCTCTCCTACGAGCAGACCCAGAGCGGCAATGCCGGCCTGCTGGTCTTCCCGCTCTGCGTGCTCTTCGTCTATCTGGTGCTGGCGGCGCAGTATGGCTCCTGGAGCCTGCCCTTCGCCGTCATCCTGATCGTGCCGATGTGCCTCCTCACCTCGACCCTCGGCGTCCGCGCCCTCGGGCAGGATGTGAACATCCTCACCCAGATCGGCTTCGTCGTGCTGGTCGGGCTGGCGGCGAAGAACGCCATCCTCATCGTCGAATTCGCCCAGCAGCGCGAGGATGAGGGGCAGAGCCCGCTGGAGGCGGTGGTGGAGGCCTGCCGGATCCGGCTGCGCGCCATCCTGATGACCTCGCTCGCCTTCATCCTCGGCGTGCTGCCGCTGGTCATCGCCAGCGGCGCGGGGGCGGAGATGCGCCGCGCGGTCGGCACGGCGGTATTCTTCGGCATGATCGGCGTGACCGCCTTCGGCCTGCTCTTCACGCCCGTCTTCTACATGGTGATCCGCCGCATCGTCGGCCCGCGCCCCTCGATGCTGCGGCAGATGACGCGGCAGCGGCGCCGGCCGCGCCATCTGCCGGGATAGGCAGGCCCGCCCGGAGGCGGGCCCGCCTCAGTTCACCCGCAGGTCGTAGCGCTTCACCATCGCCTCGTACCGCTCGTATTCGGCATTGTGGTAGGCGGTGAAGTCGGCGCGGTTGCGGTACTGGATGGGCATGTTGAGCTGCCGCAGCCCGTCGATCACGGGCCGGCTCTCCATCATGCGCCGGCACGCGCCGTCGATCCGGTCGAGCACCGCCTCCGGCGTGCCCGCGGGGGCGTAAAGGCCGGACCAGATGGAGAAGGTGAGGTCGTACCCAAGCTCGCGGAAGGTGGGCGTCTCCGGGAATTCCGCCATGCGCTCCGCCGCATAGACCGCGATGGGGTGGTAGTCATATTGCCGGACGAGCGGCGCCTGGTCCGTGAAGACGGTGATCTGCCGCGACGCCATGGCCTGCACCACATCGCCCGACCCGCGGAAGGGGATGTGGTTGAACTCGACGCCCGTCAGCCGCTCGAGCGAGATCGAGCTGATATGCGGCGTGCTGCCCGGGCCGGTATTCGCCAAGGCAAGGGCGCCCCGTTCCTTCCGGGCCGCCGCCAGCACATCCTCCAGGCTGCGGAAGCCGGAATCCTTCTGCGTCATCATGATGATGGGCGCCGAGACCACCTGGCAGACCGGCGCGAAGTCGGCATTGCGGAAATTCGCGCCCCTCGTATGCGGTGTCAGCACCAGCGAGCCGCCCGGGGTCATCAACAGGGTGTTGCCATCACGCGGTGAGCGCGTGAGCTCCAGCGCGCCGACCGTGCCATTGGCCCCCGAGCTGTTCTTGATGACGACCTGCGTTCCGAGCGCGGCGGAGAGCTCCGGCTGGAGCATGCGGGCCATGAGGTCGGTCGAGCCGCCGGCCGAGAAATTGACGATCATGGTGACGGCGGTCTGGGCGGCTGCCGGGGGCGGAGCCATCGCCATGGCGAGCAGGATGCCGGCGGATGCGAGGATACGTTTCATCTTGGACCGTTCTTATGGAAAGACCGGCTATATCCCAGGCCCCGCTCAGTAGGCCAGCCGCGCCAGCGGTACCTCGAGCCGCAACACCAGCCCCTCGCGCGGCCAGTCCTGCGCGATGCTGCCGCCGAGCTGGGTGATGGCGCCCCGCTCCGCCAGGATGGTGCCGAAGCCGCGCCGCACGGGCGGCCCCTCCACCTCCGGCCCGCCGCTCTCCCGCCAGGTGAGGCCGAAGCGCTCGCCCAGCCGCGCGCCCTCGATGGTGACGCTTCCCTCCGGCCGCGACAGCGCCCCGTATTTGGCCGCATTCGTCGCCAGCTCATGCAGGATCAGGGCGAGCGAGGTCGCCGCCTTGACCCCGACCGGCACGTCGTCGCCGAGCAGCTCGATCCGTGCGGCCTCCTCCACCCCGTAAGGCGCGAGCAGGGTCGCCAGCAGACCGCGCAACGTCGTCTCCGTCGCCGCCGGGCCAGACTCGGCGCTGTGCGGCCGCACATATTCATGCGCCGCCGCCAGGGCGTTCAGCCGCCGCCGCAGGCTGTTGGCGAAGCCGCGCACTTCGGGCGAGGTACCGGAGGCCGATAGCGTCACCATCCCGCCGATGACGGTGAAGATGTTCTTGATGCGGTGGGAGAGCTCGCGCGCCAGCAGCTCCTGGCCCTCCTCCGCGCGCTTGCGCTCGGTGATGTCGACCACGGCACCGGAGAAGCGCACCGGCCGCCCGGCGGCGTCATGGGCGCAGCGACCGCGCGCCACCACCCAGCGTGTCCCCTCCGCCTTGTGCCGCAGCCGGAACTCCGCCTCGAAGGCGCTGCCCGTCTCCATCGCCGCGCCGATCTGCCGGCGCAGCCGCGCCAGGTCATCCGGGTCGATCCTCGGCACCAGCACCGCCAGCCGCACGCCCGATCCCATCGCCTCGGGTGCCTGGCCGAACAGCCGGGCGAAGCCCGGATCGGCGGTCAGCCGGTCCTGCGCCGCATCCCAGACGAAGGTGCCGATCATCTCCGCCGCGCCAAGGGCCAGCCGCAGCCGCTCCTCGCTGATGCGCAGCGCATCCTCGGTGGCCTTGATGTCCTCGATATCGGTGCAGGTGCCGAACCAGCGCTCGATCCGCCCCTGCGAATCCCGCACCGGCATCGCCCGGCCGAGCGCCCAGCGATAGACCCCGTCGGCCCGCCGCAGGCGGTACTCGATCTCGTAGGGCTCGCCGGTCTCGAGGGAATGGCGCCAGCGCTCCCAGGCCCGGCCCTGGTCCTCCGGGTGGAACATGCCGTTCCAGCCTGCCCCGTCGGTCGAGCCGAAGGGCACACCGGTGAAGTCGTACCAGCGGGCATTGTAGTAGTCGTGCGCCCCATCCGGCAGGGTGGACCAGACCATCTGCGGCATCGCATCGGCCAGCACGCGGAAGCGCCGCTCGCTGGCCTCCCGCTCCGCCAGGGCACGGCGGAGCTCCAGCTGCGCCATCACCTGCCGGGCCAGCACATGCAGGGCGAAGGCCTGCTGCTCGGTCAGCCCCTCCGGCCGCGGCTTGTGATCGAGCACGCAGAGCGTGCCGAGCGGCAGCCCCTCCTCCGTCTTCAACAGGGAGCCGGCATAGAAACGCAGATGGGGGGCGCCGGTCACCATCGGATTGGCGGCGAAGCGGGGGTCCTGCGTCGTGTCCGTCACCACGAAGAGATCGGGCTGCAGGATGGCATGGGCGCAGATCGAGACGTCGAGCGGCGTCTCCCGCACCCCGAGCCCGATCTCCGCCTTGAAGAATTGCCGGTGCTCGGAGATCAGGTTCACCACCGCGATGGGCGCCGCGCAGAGCTGGGCGGCAAGCTCGACCACCTCGTCGAAGGCCCGCTCCGGCGGCGTGTCGAGCACGCCATAGCTCTCGAGCGCGGACAGCCGCTGCGCCTCGCTCCAGGCCGGACCCTGCGACCCGCCCGCCCCTGTCTCGTTCACCGGGCCTCTGAAGGCATTCATCGCCACGCGTTCCGATCCGCTCGCCAACTGCAACAACCCATCCCGGCTCACGCCCGAAGGGACAGTTTCGCGTTCAACATGTGCTCGATATCGGCCGGATCGTATGGCTTCGGCACGAAGGGCACCTGCTGCAGCGCGGGCGGCACCTCGTCGGGGCGCGAGCCGGAGACGAAGGCGAAGGGCGTCCCCCGCTCATGCAGTGCCTGGGCGAATTCGAAGGTCTTGCCATCCAGCACATCGATATCGAGCAGGGCCACATCGAAGGTGGAGGAGGCCAGCGCCCGCTGCGCTTCGCGCACGGAGGAGGCGAGCGCGACCTGCGCCTCGCCCTCCGCCAGGCCAAGCACGATCTCCTCGAGATCGAGCGCGACCATGGGGTCGTCCTCCACGATCAGTATACGACGCGCATGCATATCAGGCCTCGATGCTCAGGCAGGGCGGCACCAGCCCCGCCTGTCAGTTCGGGAACGCACCGCCCATGCTCCAGCCCAATACCATGACGTTGTTGTGACCTTGTACTGGCTGGCCGCTCCTGTCTGGCACGGGCGCATCGTCGTCGCCAGCGCTTCCCCGCCACCGGGACGGCTTCCTTGACGCAATCGGCCAGCCTGTGCCCATCCTTCCACCCCATGGCCAGGGAGGGCCTTCGTCGCGTGAGCCAGGATGGGCCAGGCAGGAACCAGGCGGGCCAGGACCAGGCGGGCATCGTCATCGCCGGAGCCGGCCATGCCGGCGGTTCGGTTGTGGCGTTCCTGCGCCAATATGGCTGGAAGGGCCGGATCACCCTGGTGGGTGAGGAACCCCTGCTGCCCTACCAGCGCCCGCCCCTCTCCAAGGCCTGGCTGAAGCGCGAGGCCACGGCCGACAACCTCGCCCTCCGCCCCGCCCGCTTCTACGAGCAGCAGCGCATCGAAACCCGCCTCGGCACCCGCGTCACCGCCATCGACCGCGCCGCCCGCGAGGTCCATCTCGCCGATGGGGGCACCCTGCCCTATGACCGGCTGGTGCTCGCGACCGGCGCCTCGCCCCGCCGCCTCGGCCTGCCGGGTGCTGAGATGTCCGGCGTGCTGGCGCTGCGCAGCGCGGCCGATGCCGATGCGCTGGCCGCCGTGCTCGAGCCGGGGCGGCGGCTGGCGATCATCGGCGGCGGCTATATCGGCCTCGAGGTCGCCGCCTCCGCCCGCGCCCTCGGCGCCGAGGCGGTGGTGATCGAGCGCGAGGCCCGGGTGCTGGCCCGCGTCGCCGGCACCGACCTTTCCGCCATGATCGAGGCCCGCCACCGGGCCGAGGGCGTGGAGGTGCTGCTCGATGCCGCGGTCGAGGGGATCGAGGGCGAGGCCGGCGCCGCCCAGGCCGTGCGCCTCCGCGACGGCCGCCGAATTGCCTGCGATGCCGTCCTCGTCGGCATCGGCGCCATGCCGAACGAGGCGCTCGCGGTGGAGTGCGGCCTCGAAGCGGGCGGCGGCATCACCGTCGACCTCGCCGCCCGCACCTCGGACCCGCTGATCTACGCCATCGGCGACTGCACCCGCCGCCCCCTGCCCCTCTATGGGCGCGAGGCGCGGCTGGAAAGCGTGCCGAACGCCATCGAGCAGGCGAAGCAGGCCGCGGCCGATATCTGCGGCCGCCCGCCGCCGGTGCCGGAGGTGCCCTGGTTCTGGTCCGACCAGTACGACCTTCGCCTGCAGATCGCCGGCCTTGCCTTCGACCCGGCCGAGGCGGTGCTGCGCGGCAGCCCGGAGGATGGCAGCTTCGCCGTCTTCCACCTCGCCGCCGACCACCGTGTCCTGGCGGTGGAGGCGGTGAACGCGCCGGCGGACTTCATGGCGGGGCGCATCCTCGTGGCGAAGGCGCGGCAGGTTGCGCCGGGCCTGTTGCACGACAGCGCGGTGCCGCTGAAGGAGCTCGCCATCTAGCCGCCAGACCAAGGGGAGAAACGAAGACCATGCCGCAGGTCACCTATATCGAGCATGACGGCACCGAGCACCGGATCGCGCTGGAGGCCGGCAAGTCCGTGATGCAGGGCGCGGTGGACAACGCCATCCCCGGCATCGATGCCGATTGCGGCGGCGAATGCGCCTGCGCCACCTGCCATGTCTATGTCGATGAGGCGTGGCTGGCGCAATGCGGCACGCCAGGCGAGCAGGAGGCGAGCATGCTGAGCTTCGCCGCGACCGCCGCGCCGAATTCCCGCCTGTCCTGCCAGATCACCATGTCGCCCGCGCTCGACGGCCTCATCGTGCGGATGCCGGAGGCCCAACACTAAGCCCCAAGGGAAGAACAAGGAGGAGCCGGCCATGAACGCCCCCGTCGACCTCGACCATGCCCGCATCGCCGCGACCACGCCGCTCGACCGGCTCGACCCGAGCAACCCGGCCCTGTTCCGCGACGATGTCTGGCAACCCTATTTCGCCCGCCTCAGGCGCGAGGCGCCGGTGCATTACTGCGCCGAGAGCATGTTCGGCCCCTTCTGGTCGATCTCGACCTACAAGGACATCATGCAATGCGAGCTGGCGCATAAGGTGCTGTCCTCCGACAGCCTCCATGGCGGCATCTCCATCCGCGACCGCGACAAGGCCCTGCGCCTGCCCATGTTCATCGCCATGGACCCGCCGCAGCATGATGAGCAGCGGAAGGTGGTGCAGCCGATCGTCGCGCCCGGCAACCTGGCGAAGCTCGAGCATGTCATCCGCGAGCGCGCCATCCGCATCCTCGAGGGCCTGCCGCGCAACGAGACCTTCAACTGGGTGGACCGGGTCTCCATCGAGCTCACGGTCTCCATGCTGGCAACGCTCTTCGACTTCCCGCAGGAGGACCGGCGCAAGCTGTCCCACTGGTCCGACTGCGCGACCGCGCTGCCCATGCCGGGCGGGCTGATCGAGAACGAGGAGCAGCGCGAGGCCGTCTTCGCCGAGATGCTCGGCGCCTTCATGAAGCTCTGGAACGAGCGGGTGAACGCCGACCCGCGCCCCGACCTCATCTCCATGCTCGCCCATGGCGAGGCGACGCGGAACATGACGCCGCGGGAATTCATGGGCAACCTCGTGCTGCTGATCGTCGGCGGCAACGACACCACGCGCAATTCGATCAGCGGCGGCGTGCTCTTCCTCAACGAGAACCCGGCGGAATACAACAAGCTGCGCGCCAACCCCGCCTTGATCGAGACCATGGTGCCGGAGATCATCCGCTACCAGACGCCGCTCGCCCATATGCGGCGCACGGCGGTCGCGGATTTCGAGATCGGCGGCAAGACCATCCGCGCCGGCGAGAAGGTCGTGATGTGGTACATCTCCGGCAACCGTGACGAGACGGCGATCGAGCAGCCCGACCGCTTCATCATCGACCGCGCCCGGCCGCGCGGGCACCTCTCCTTCGGCTTCGGCATCCATCGCTGCGTCGGCAACCGCCTGGCCGAGCTGCAGCTGAAGATCCTCTGGGAGGAGATCCTGCGCCGCTTCCCGAGGATCGAGGTGGTGGGCCGGCCGGAGCGGACCTACTCCGCCTTCGTCCACGGCATCACCAACCTGCCGGTGCGGATCCCGGGCTGAGGCAAAGGGGCGGCGGGCTGCCCCGCCGCCCCGCGCCGGCTCAGCCGCGCTGCAGCATCATCTGCATCTCTTCCAGCATCGTCAGGTGCTGCTGGATCGACATGCGGGCCAGCACCGCGATGTGCTGACCATCCGCGCTGCGGTTGGTGTTGTCGAGGTAGCCCTGCTGCACCAGAAGCAGCTCCTGGTGGCCAAGGATCTGCCCCTGCACATAGCCCCGGTCGAAGGCAGGGCCGGAGAGCGATTGCAGGCTCGTCAGCACGGCCTGATGCTCGGCATCGAGCGGCACCGGCGGCGGGTTGGCCGTATTGGTCAGCACCTGCGCCACGGCAGTCTGCTCGGCGATCTCGAAGGCGGCGAACTGCTTCACCCTGGCATTCTGCGCCCGCTGCAGCGCCAGCTCGCTGGTCTGCTTCGCCAGCGTGCCGCCCATCAGCGTCATCGCCATGTGCTCGGCGGTGGAGAGGGTACGCACCTTGCCCGGCGTGACCATCGGGGCGGTCTGGGCGATGGCGGTCCCGCGCAGCATCGGCACGGCCGCTCCGGCGGCGGCAAGACCCAGGATCGCATGGCGTCGGTTCATGGCATCGGCTCCGTTTGGCTGTGGCCGGCGCGCGACGCGCCGCCTCTGCCGCGCCAACGGGCCGGCCCGGCGGGGGTTCGTCAGCAGGGCCGAACGAACCCCCGAAAGCCGCCTATCTCGTGACCCTGCCCGAAGTCGGATTCGTCAAGCCTGCGCCCCGCGTATCAACCGGCCGGGCAGCGCCCCGGTCGCCTGGCCATCGCGGTAGACCACCTCGCCGTTCACGATGGTCGCCACATAGCCCACGGCCTCCTGCACCAGCCGCTTGCCGCCCGCCGGCAGGTCGTAGCGCAGCTCCGGCACGCGGATCTGCAGGCGGTCATAGTCGATGACGTTGAGGTCCGCCCGCTTGCCGACGGCGAGCAGCCCGCGATCGGCCAGCCCGAGCGCCAGCGCATTGTCCCGCGTCAGCCGCCGCACCGCGAAGGGCAGCGGCAGCTTCGGCCCGCGCACCCGGTCCCGCGTCCAGTAGGCCAGCATATGGGTGGTGGAGGAGCTGTCGCAGATGATGCTGACATGCGCCCCGCCATCGCCGAGCCCCATCAGCGTCTGCGGATGCTCGACCATCGCCCGCACCGCCTCCAGGTCGCGGTCGGCGTAGTTGATGATGGGCCGGTTGAGGATCGCCTTGCCGTCCCGCTCCATCATCCAGTCCCAGCACAGCTCGGCCGGGTCCATGCCCCGCTGCGCCGCGATGGCGCCGACGCTGGTCTCCGGCCGCGGCTCGTAGTCGGGCGGGTCGCCCAGCTTGAAGATCATGTCCCAGACATTCAGCCGGTCCCGCAGCGCCGGGTCCGGCACCTCCTCGGCCAGGATGCGCGCCTTGAAGGCCGGGTCGCGCAGGATCTTCATCTTCTCGGCGAAGGGCAGCGCCGCCACCGCCTGCCAGGAGGGGCGCGCCATGAAGGGGTGCTGCGACAGCTCGAAGCCGAACATCAGCCCGACCGGCCGCGCCATCACCTGCCCGGTCATCGGCACGCCCGCCGCATTCGCCGCCTCGATCTTCTCGAGCAGGAAGCGCCAGAGCCAGGGCCGGCTCTCGCGCTGCAGCAGCGAGAAGGTCATCGGCCGGCCGGAGGCGGCGGCGATCCGCTGCAGCCGGGCGAACTCGTCCTCCGGCTCGTCGAAATCGGAGATCACCTGCAGCCAGCTCGCCCCCGCCTGGCCGACCGCGCGGGCGATCGCCTCCAGCTCCGGCTCGGGCGTGCCGAGGGTCGGCGTGTGGGTCCCGTCCAGCGTCTTGTGGGCGATGGCCCGCGAGGTGGAGAAGCCGAGTGCCCCGGCGCGGATGCCCTCGGCGGCCAGCCGCGCCATCTCGGCGATGTCGTCCGGCGTCGCCTCGGCATAGGCCGCGGCGCGGTCGCCCATCACATGCACCCTGAGCGGCGCATGGCACACCTGTGTCGCCACATCCATGTCGTAGCGCCGCGCCCCGAGCACATCGAGGAATTGCGGGAAGCTTTCCCAGTTCCACGGCAGGCCCTCGGTCAGCACCACCTCCGGCAGGTCCTCGACGCCCTCCATCAGCTTCACCAGCGCCTCGCGCGCCGCCGGCCGGCAGGGAGCGAAGCCAACGCCGCAATTGCCGATCAGCGCCGTCGTCACGCCATTGAGCGAGGAGCTGTCGAGCCGGCTGCTCCAGGTCGCCTGCGCATCGTAATGGGTGTGGATGTCGACGAAGCCCGGGGTGACGATCCGGCCCTTGGCGTCGATCTCCTCGGCACCGCGCTGCGGCACATCCCCGATCGCCAGGATGCGCCCGCCGCCAAGCGCGATATCGGCCTCATAGGGTTCCCCGCCGCTGCCGTCCACGATGGTGCCGCGACGGATGACGAGGCTCGGCTCGGTGGCCATGGGCTGTTCCCTCCGGAGGTTTTCCCCAGCCTTGGCCGGTGGGCGGCCCCTGTCAATGATAGCAGGCTATCGTGGCGCGGCCCTTGCTAGGCTCGTTGCATCAGGAGCCCACCGGATGCCCGCACCGCGCAATCTTCTCGAATTGGAACAGGATGTCGCCCGCGACCTCGAGCTGACCGCCCATCCCCGCGCCCCCTGGCTGGTGCCGAAGGCCTGTGGCGGCGCCCCGGTGCTGGACTGCCTGATCATCGGCGCCGGCCAGGGCGGCCTCGCCATCGCCCATGCCCTGCGCCGCGACAAGGTGGAGAACATCTTGGTCGTGGACCGGGCACCGGAAGGCCGCGAGGGCCCCTGGGTCACCTATGCCCGGATGCGGACGCTGCGGAGCTGGAAAACCCAGATCGGGCCCGACCTGCGGCTGCCCTCCCTCACCTACCAGGCCTGGCACGAGGCGCAGTTCGGCGCCGCGCATTTCGAGGCGATGGGCTGGATCCCGAAGGAGGCCTGGCACGACTACCTGCTCTGGTTCCGCCGCGTCACCGGCATCCCCGTCCGCAACGGCGTCACCGCCGGCGCCATCACCCCCGCCCGCACCGATGACGGCCTGCCCTGCCTCCGCATCGACAGCTCGGACGGCCCGCTGCTGGCCCGCAAGGTCGTCATCGCCACCGGGCAGGAGGGCGTCGGCGCCTGGTGGATGCCGGAATTCGTCACGGCCCTGCCGCGCGCGCTGCGCGCCCATGCCAGCGAGGCGATCGACTTCGCCGCCCTCCGCGGCAAGGTCGTCGCCGTGCTCGGCGCCGGCGCCTCCGCCTTCGACAACGCCGCCACGGCACTGGAGGCGGGCGCCGCCGAGGTCCACCTGTTCTGCCGGCGGGTGGAGCCGATGATCATCCAGCCCTATCGCTGGCTCACCTTCGCCGGCTTCCTCCGCCACATGCACCAGATGCCGGACGAGTGGCGCTGGCGCTTCATGAGCTACATCCTCGGCCTGCGCGAAGGCTTCCCGCAGGATACCTACAGCCGCGTCCTTGCCTTCCCGAATTTCACCATGCATGTCGGCCGGAGCTGGCACGATGCCCGCGCCGAGGCCGGCCGCGCCGTGGTCTCGACCGGGCAGGGCGACTTCGCCGCCGACTTCCTCATCTGCGGCACCGGCGCGCGGATGGACCCGGGCCTCGCGCCGGAGCTCGCCGCCTGCGCCCACAACATCGCCCGCTGGCGCGACCGCTACACCCCGCCGCCCGGCGAGACGCCGCCGGAGCTCGCCGAGCGCCTCGGCGGCTTCCCCTACCTCGCCACCGACAGCAGCTTCCTCGAGGCGCAGCCGGGCGAGACGCCCTGGCTGCGCGACATCCACCTCTTCGCCATCGGCACCAGCCTCTCCTTCGGCCCCGCCGGCAGCTCGATCAACGCCATGAGCATCGCCGCGCCACGCGTCGCGGCGGGGGTGACGCGGGGGCTGTTCGAGGCCGACCTGCCACGGCTCTACGAGGACCTGCTGGCCTATGACGTGCCGCAGGTGGTGCTGGAGCGCGAGAGGCTGGTGCCGCCCCCGCCCGGCCGCGAGAGCCCCATGGCCCGGCCATCAGCTGGCCGGGCGCCTCGCCAGAGCGAGGCCGAGGCCTAGCGCGATCATCGCGCCCCCCGAGGCCTGCCGCAGGCGGCAGACCAGGGCGGGACGTGTCGCCGCGCCGTCCCGGATGCCGCTCGCCGCGAAGGCGACCACGATGTCGGCGAGGGTGTTCAGCGCCACCGACAGGAAGCCGAGCACCACGAATTGCAGGGCGACATGGCCGGCGCCCGGATCCACGAATTGCGGGACGAAGGCCAGGAAGAAGGCCGCCGTCTTCGGGTTCAGCGCCTCGACCAGCACGCCCTCGCGGAACGCCCGCCCTGGGCCGATCGATGGTGCCGCGGGCCCGCCACCCGGACCTGCCGACGCATCCCGGCGGGCCGACAGGAAGGTGCGGACGCCGAGCCAGATCAGATAGGCGGCCCCGACCATCTTCAGCGCGGTGAACAGCTCCGCGCTGGCGAGCACGATGGCGGACACGCCGAGGCTGCCCGCGAGGACATGGACCATGCCCCCCAGCCCGGTGCCGAAGCTGGAGGCCACGCCTTCCGCACGGCCGCCAGCAAGCGTGCGTGCCGCGACATAGAAGATGCCAGGACCGGGTGTCACGGCGAGCAGGAGGGCCGCGGCGAGATACAGGGCAAGTTGGGTCAGGTCAGGCATGGCAATGGCTCTCCGTGGACGTGCGAGGTTTCGGCCCTGCGGCGCCGGGCCCGGCTACCGGTCACCGGCATCGAGCATCTCCAGCGCGGCGGCCACGCGCTGGCGGGCGGCCGGAGGCAGCGGGAGGATCGGCCGTGGCGGCTCCGCATGGCAGAGGCCCAGGATGCCGGCGGCGGCGTAGACCACGCGCAGGCTGCCCAGCTCCTGGAAGAGGTCCCATAGCGGCTGGAACCGGGCGTTCCAGCGCGCCACCTCGTCCTCCCGCCCCGCCTGGGCGGCGCGCAGGAGCTGCAACGCCGGCACGGGCAACAACCCGCCGACGACGCTGTACCAGGCGTCCCCACCCGCCAGCACGGCATCCGCGGCGTTCCAGTCGCCGCTATAGCCGATGGCGAAAGTGCCGGGGACCCTCGCGCGCAGCGCCCCATGCCGGGCCCGCGCCTCCGCGGGCGGGGGCGCCGGGTTCTTCACGGCGGCGATGCCGGGGACCCGCGCCAGCCGCTCCAGCAGGGCATCGCTGAAGGTGAAGTGGGTCGTGCCGGGGTTGTTGTAGATGCAGAGAGGCAGGCCTGTCGCTCCCGCGACCGCGGCGAAATGCTCGAAGACCTCCTCCTCGGTCAGCGGGGTGTAGGAGACCGGGGCAAGGAGGAGGCCGTCCGCCCCCGCGGCCTCCGCATCGCGGGCCAGATCCTGCGCGTCGCCGGTCCTGAGCGCGCCGATACCCACGATGAGTGGCACCCGCCCGCCCAGGCAGCCCGCCGCGGCCTCGACCGCGCGTCGCCGCTCGGCCCGGGCCAGATAGGCATAGGTGCCGGTGCTTCCGAGCAGACCGACCGAATCCACCTCCGCCGCGGCAAGACGCTGCACGAGCGGCACGAGGGCCCCGGTGTCCACCCGGCCATGCGGATCAGCGGGCGTGATGGGAAAGGCGGAGAGGCCACGGAACATCGCGGGCGCCACGGACATGGCTTGGGTCCTCTGGGCGGTTGGAAGGAGATCCGGGCGAACCTGCCCCGTCAGCCTGGATCAAGGCCGCCATGGCGTGGTCGGAGGCCCTGTCGCCCACCGCGACCTGGACCCTGCCCCAGGATTGGCCCACAAAGAACGTCCAGTTTCCTTAAAAACCACTGGTCCAGTCCATGGCCATGCCACCGGCAGCACGCGAGCCTGAGCGGATCACCCGGAGGATCTGCGAGGCGATCAAGGACCAGATCGCCTTGGGCCTGCTCGGCCCCGGCTCCCGGCTGCCCTCCACCCGGTCGCTCGCGGCGGAATGGGGCGTCTCGCGGACGACGGTGACGGCTGCCTATGAGCAGCTGATCGCGGAGGGATATCTGGAGACCCGGCAAGGCACCCGGGCGCAGGTGGCACAGGGCCTTGGCCAATCGCCCCCTCAGCCGGGGCAGCCCGCCCCCCCGGCGAGCCCTGGCCGGCTGTCGGCCTTCGGGCAGCGGCTGGCGGGCTTCCCGCTTCCCCCCGTCGCCGGCACGCAGCGGCTGGTGGCGGACTTCCGCTACGGCGACCTGGCCGCCGCCGACTTCCCCATGCCCGCCTGGAGAAAGGCTGTCACCGGCGCGCTCCTGCGCCGGCAGCCACGCCTCCGGTACGGCGATCCCTGCGGCCTGCCTGGCCTCCGGGCGGCCATGCAGGGCTATCTGTGGCGGGCCCGCGGCCTGCGCTGCGAACCGGAGCAGATCATCGTGGTCAACGGCTCACAGCAGGGCCTCGATCTCTGCGCGCGGCTGCTGCTCGATCCGGGCGACCGGGCCGTGATGGAGGATCCCGGCTACAACCTCGCCCGCCAGGTCTTCCTCGCGGCCGGCGCGGAGGTGGTCCCCGTCGCGGTCGATCGCGAGGGCATGCGGACGGAAGGCCTGCCCGCGGCACGGCTGGCCTATGCCACGCCGTCCCACCAGTTTCCGCTCGGCGGCGTCATGTCGGCCGGACGACGGCGGGAGCTGCTCGCCTGGGCGCAGCGCTGCGGCGCCCATGTCGTCGAGGACGACTACGACAGCGAGTACCGCTTCGACATCGCCCCGATCCCGCCCCTCCAGGCCATGGACGAGGCCGGAAGGGTCATCTACCTCGGGACGATCTCCAAGACGCTCTCGCCGACCCTGCGCCTCGGCTATCTCGTCGTCCCGCCGCCGCTGGCTGCCGCCTTCGCCAGGGCGAAGAGGCTGACGGACAGGCATGCGCCCCTGCTGGAACAGGAAGCCCTGGCCGACCTGATCGAGAGCGGCGCCTATGAGCGGCATGTGCGGCGCGTCCGCCGCCGGAATGGCGAGCGGCGCGCCGCCCTGCTGGCTGCCCTGTCGGCCAGATTGGGCGATGCGGTGACGGTGGTCGGGGCCGATGCCGGGCTGCATGTCGTCGCCTGGCTGAACGGGGTGCCGAGGGCACGGGAGGAGGCGTTCATAAACCGGGCGCATGCGGCGGGCCTCGGCCTCTACCCCGTCACCCCCCTCTATGCGCCCGCCGCAGCAACACTCCGCCCCGACGCGGCGGGGCTGGTGATGGGGTATGCGAGCCTCGAGGAGTCGGCCATCCGACGAGGCGTGGGAATCCTCGGGGAGGTCCTCGAAGCCTTCGCGGCCGAAGAGGCTCTCACCCGAATTGCAGCGCCGCCAGCCGCCCGTACAGCCCGCCCTCGCGCACCAGCGCCTCATGCGTCCCGCTGGCGACGATCCGCCCCGCCTCCAGAACGATGATCCGGTCCGCCCGCCGCACCGTCGCCAGCCGGTGCGCGACGACCAGCGTCGTCCGCCCCCGCGCCAGCCTCTCGAGCGCCTGCTGCACCGCCCGCTCGGACTCCGCGTCGAGCGCGCTCGTCGCCTCGTCCAGCAGCAGCACCGCCGGGTCGCGCAGGATGGCGCGCGCGATCGCCACCCGCTGCCGCTGCCCGCCCGAGAGCGTCACGCCGCGCGTGCCGAGATGGGTGTCGAGCCCCTCCGGCAGGTCCTCGAGGAAGTCCGCCGCCGCGGCCCGCATCGCCGCCGCGATCTCCGCATCGCTCGCATCGGGCCGTCCGAAGCGGATATTCTCCCGCGCCGTGGTGCTGAAGATCACCGGGTCCTGCGGCACCAGGCCGAGCCGCCCGCGCAGCGCCGCCGGCTCGGCGCGGGCGATGTCGACGCCGTCCAGCCGGATGCGCCCCGATTGCGGGTCGTAGAAGCGCAGCAGCAATTGCAGCACGGTCGTCTTGCCGGCGCCGGAGGGCCCGACCAGCGCCACCGTCTCCCCCGGCTCCACGGCGAGGGAGAAGCGGTCGAGCGCCGGCCGCTCCGGCCGCGTCGGGTAGTGGAAGACCACCTCCTCGAAGGCGATGCGCCCCAAGGGTCCGCCGCCGGGCGCCGGCAGCGGCAGGGGCGAGGCCGGCGGCGCCACCGCCGGCCGCTCCGCCAGCAATTCCAGCAGCCGCTCCGCCGCGCCCGCCGCGCGCTGGATCTCGCCCCAGACCTCGCTGAGGCTCGCCCCGGAACTCGCCAGCATCACCGCGTAGAGGACGAAGGCCGAAAGCTCGCCCCCCGTCATCCGCCCCGCGATCACATCCTGCCCGCCGACCCAGAGCGCGAAGGTGACGGCGCCGAAGCCGAGCAGGATGACCAGCAGGATGAGCAGCGCCCGCGTCCCGATCCGCCTGAGCGCCGCGCCGACCGATTGCTCGACCTGCGCCGCATAGCGCGCGCGGTCCAGCGGCTCATGGGTGAAGGCCTGCACCGTGCGCAGCCCGTTCAGCACCTCCTCCGCCGTGTCGCCGAGATCGGCGATGCGCTCCTGCGCCGCGCGGGAGAGCCGCCGCTCCCGCCGCCCGAAGCCGATCATCGGCACCACCACCAGCGGCACGACGATGGCGACGATGCCGGCCAGCTTCGGGCTCGTCACCAGCAGCATGACGAAGGCGCCCGCCCCGGTCAGGATATTGCGGATGCCCTGCGAGATGGCCGAGCCGGTCAGCGCCTGCAGCAGCGCGATGTCGGCGGTGAGGCGGGAGAGGATGTCGCCCGTCCGCGCCCGCTCGTAATAGGCCGGCGAGAGCGTCAGCAGATGGTCGAAGACCTCGCGCCGCAGGTCCGCCGCGACACGCTCGCCGAGCCAGGACATGAGGAAGAAGCGCCCGCAGGTGGCCGCCGCCAGCGCCGCGACCAGGCCGAACAGCGCCAGCGCCGTGCGGTCGAGCGCCGCCCCGCTGCCGGCCGCGAATCCCTCATCGACGAGGTGCCGCAGCCCTTGGCCGAGGCCGAGCAGCATCCCCGCCGCCAGCACCAGCGCCAGCCCGGCCAGCGCCACCCGCCCCCGATAGGGCCGCAGATAGGGCAGCAGCAGGCCGAGCGAGGCGAGCCTGGCGCGGGCCGGCTTCGCCGCCGGGGCGCCGCCCGCCCGCCCGGCCGCGGCGGTCAAAGGATGTAGCGGCTGAGATCGGTGCTGCCGGCCAGCGGCGCCACCTTCTCCCGCACATAGGCCGCATCCACCGGCACCTGCTCGCCAGGCCGGTCGCTGGCAGTGAAGGAGATCTCCTCCAGCAGCCGCTCCATCACCGTCGCCAGCCGCCGCGCGCCGATATTCTCAACCTTGGCATTGATGTCGGTGGCGAGGTCGGCGATCGCCTCCACCGCATCCGGCGTGATGCCGAGCGTCAGCCCCTCCGTCCCGAGCAGCGCGGTGTACTGCTTGATGAGCGAGTGCTCCGGCTCGGTCAGGATGCGCCGCATGTCGTCCCGCGTCAGCGCGCCCAGCTCGACGCGGATCGGCAGCCGCCCCTGCAGCTCCGGCAGCAGGTCGGAGGGCTTCGCCAGGTGGAAGGCGCCCGAGGCGATGAAGAGGATGTGGTCGGTCTTCACCGGCCCATGCTTCGTCGTGACGGTGGTGCCCTCGATCAGCGGCAGCAGGTCGCGCTGCACGCCCTCGCGCGAGACATCGCCGCCGCGCACCCCGCCCTCGCTGGCGCGGGCCACCTTGTCGATCTCGTCGAGGAAGACGATGCCGTTGTTCTCGGCATTGGCGATGGCCTCGCGGGTCAGCACCTCCTGGTCGACCAGCTTGTCCGCCTCGTCCTTGATCAGCGCGGCGCGCGCCTCGGCCACCGTCATCTTGCGCGGCTTGGTCCTGCCGCCGAACATCTTGCCGAGCATGTCCTGCATGTTCTGCATCTGGATGCCCTGCGCGCCCGGCAGGTCCATCATGCCGATCGGCATGCCGCCGCCCTGGTCGGCGACCTGCACCTCGACCTCGCGCGTCTCGAGCGCGCCCTCGCGCAGCATCCGGCGGAATTTCATCCGCGTCTCGCCCGAGGCGCCCTCGCCGACGAGGGCCGTCACCAGCCGCTCCTCCGCCGCCAGCTCGGCCTTGGCCTGCACGCCCTTCCGGGACGCCTCGCGGGTCTGGGTGATGCTCACCTCGACGAGGTCGCGGATGATGCTGTCCACGTCGCGGCCGACATAGCCGACCTCGGTGAATTTCGTCGCCTCGACCTTGAGGAAGGGTGCGTTGGCGAGCTTGGCCAGCCGCCGCGCGATCTCGGTCTTGCCGCAGCCGGTCGGGCCGATCATCAGGATGTTCTTCGGCACCACCTCCTCCCGCATGGCATCGGGCAGCTGCTGCCGGCGCCAGCGGTTGCGGAGCGCGATGGCGACCGCGCGCTTGGCGTCGTTCTGCCCGACGATATAGCGGTCGAGCTCGGAGACGATCTCGCGCGGCGAGAGGTTGACAGCTTCCATGGTCAGGCCGCTTCCAGGGTTTCGACGACGATGTTGCCGTTGGTGTAGACGCAGATATCGCCCGCGATCTTCATCGCCCGGCGGACGATCTCCTCGGCCGAGAGGCCCTCCACCGGCAGCAGCGCCCGCGCCGCGGCCAGCGCGAAATTGCCGCCCGAGCCGATGCCGATCACCGCATCCTCCGGCTCCAGCACATCGCCCTGGCCGGTCAGCAGCAGGCTGCGCTTGGCGTCCGCGACCGAGAGCAGCGCCTCCAGCCGTCGCAGGTAGCGGTCGCTCCGCCAGTCCTTGGCCAGCTCGACGCAGGCGCGCTCCAGCTGGTCGGGGAAGCGCTCGAGCTTGGCCTCCAGCCGCTCGAGCAGGGTGAAGGCATCCGCCGTGGCGCCGGCGAAGCCCGCCAGCACCCGGCCGCCGGCGATGCGGCGGACCTTCCTGGCATTGCCCTTGACGACGGTCTGGCCGAGCGAGACCTGCCCGTCGCCCGCCATGGCGACGAGGCCGCCCTTGCGGACCGAGAGGATGGTGGTGCCGTGCCAGCCGAGTGGGTCGTGTTGCGTGGTCATGATGGTCGCACATGGCCCGCCGGGGGCGCCGAGGCAAGCGCTGGCCGAATGGCGGATGCGGCCGCCACGGCCATTCGGTGCTGCGCTGCAGCGAAACCCGCCCGGCCGGCGCAACCCCATTTCCCCCCGGCCGCGCATCCGCTATGCCCCCGCCCCATGAGCGTCCGCACCGCCACCATCAGCCGGACAACGGCCGAGACCGCCATCACCGCCCGCCTCGCGCTGGACGGCACCGGCCAGGTCCGCGCCGAGACCGGCATCGGCTTCCTCGACCACATGCTGACCGCCCTCGGCCGGCATGCGCTGTTCGACCTCGAGGTGGAGGCCAAGGGCGACCTGCATATCGATTTCCACCACACGACGGAGGATGTCGGCATCGTGCTGGGCCAGGCGCTGCGCGCGGCGCTGGGCGACAAGCGTGGCATCCGCCGCTACGGCCATGCCCTGCTGCCGATGGACGAGGCGCTGGCCGAGGCGGCGGTGGATATCTCCGGCCGCCCCTTCCTCGCCTGGGGCGTCTCCTTCGCTCGTGACAAGATCGGAGAGATGGACACCGAATTGTTCGAGGAATTCTTCCGGGCCTTCGCCTTCAATGCGGGCATCACCCTGCATGTCACCTTGAAGGCCGGCACCAATGCGCACCATGTCGCCGAGGCCTGCTTCAAGGCGCTGGCCCGGTCGCTACGGATGGCCGTCGAGACCGACCCGCGTTCGCCCGATGCCATCCCCTCCACCAAGGGGGTCCTGGAGGCCTGATGCGCGTCTGGACCGTCCACCTCCCCCCCTCCCCCAGACCGGGCCCAGAGGGCGGGCTGCCACGCCTCCTGCCGGAAGGCTTCGCCTGGCTCGCCTTCCTCCTCGGCCTGCCCTGGCTGCTGGCGCACCGGCTATGGCTCGAATCGGTGATCTATGCCGGGCTGGTGGCCCTGCTGCTCGCCCTCGCCCCGGCCTGGGCCGTGCCGCCCGCCGGACTCGCCCTCCATCTGCTGCTCGGCTTCCAGGCCCGCGACCTGCTGCGCGGGGCACTGGCCCGGCGCGGCTGGCGGGAGGCCCATCTCGTCGCCGAACGGGATGCCGACCTGGCCCTTGCCCGCGTGCTGGAAGTGCGCCCTGACGCCCATGTGCGGGGGGCACGCGCCGCATGAGGATCGCCGTCATCGATCCCGGCTCGGGCAACCTCGCCTCCGTCCTCCGCGCCCTCGACCGCGCCTCGGAGTTGGCCGGCCGGCCCGTCGAGGCCGCCATCACCCGCGATGCGGCCGAGGCCGAGGCCGCCGACCGCCTCATCCTGCCCGGCCAGGGCGCCTTCGCCGCCTGCATGCGCGGGCTGCAATCCCTCCCCGGCATGGTGGAGGTGCTGGAGCGCCGGGTGCGCGGCCAGGGCGTGCCCCTGCTCGGCATCTGCGTCGGCATGCAGATCATGGCCGAGCGCGGGCTCGAGCATGGCGTGACGCCGGGCCTCGGCTGGATTGCCGGCGAGATGGCGCCGATGACGCCGCGGGCGCCGGACGGCACATCCCTGCCCCTGCCGCAGATGGGCTGGAACACCCTCGACTTCCCGGAGGATGGGCACCCGCTGCTGGACGGCATCCGCCCCGGCGAGCACGCCTATTTCGTCCATTCCTATGCGCTCAGCGGCGCGCGGGGGGAGGAGGTGGCGGCCACCACCGACTATGGCGGCGAGGTCGTCGCCATCGTTGCCCGCGGCAATGTCGCCGGCACCCAATTCCATGTCGAGAAGAGCGCGACCGTGGGCCTGCGCATCCTGGCCAATTTCCTCCGGTGGGAACCATGAGCGAGATCGCGGCCGCGGGCAGCACCACCCCGCATCTCTGGGTGGACCGCGTCACCGAGCTCGATGACCACGACATCGCCGAGCTCTGCGAGGCGACCGATGCCGCCATCATCGAGGGCGGCGGCTTCGGCTGGATCGAGCCGCAGGGCCGCGCCGCGCTGGAGCGCCACTTCCGCGGCGTCCTCCTGGTGCCGGAGCGGGAGCTGTTCGTGGCGCGCCTCGATGGCATGGTGGTCGGCAGCGCCCAGCTCGTCCGCCCGCACCGCAACAACGAGGCCCAGGCCTTCGCCGCCCAGCTCACCCATGCCTATATCGCGCCCTATGGCCGTGGCCATGGGCTGGCGCGGCTGATGATCCAGCGGGTCGAGGAGTATGCCGCCTCGCTCGGCCATCGCGTGCTGAACCTCGATGTGCGGGAAACTCAGCTCACCGCCATCTCGTTGTTCCAGGCGCTCGGTTATGTGCGCTGGGGTACCCATCCGGTCTATGCCCGGGTGCGTGGCCAGACGGTCGCAGGGCAATACTACTACAAGCTGCTGGAGCCGGGGCGCGGCCGCCGCACAGGACAGATGGTGCCATAACCGATGGGTCTCACCCTCTACCCCGCCATCGACCTCAAGGCCGGCCAGGTGGTCCGCCTCAAGCGCGGCGACATGCGCGAGGCGACGGTCTATTCCGCCGACCCCGCGGCCCAGGCCCGGCTCTTCGCCGGTGCCGGCTTCCGCTGGCTGCATGTGGTCGATCTCGACGGCGCCTTCGCCGGCCGCCCGGCCAATGCCTCGGCGGTGCAGGCCATCCTCGCCGCCACGCCCGGCCTGCCGGTGCAGCTCGGCGGCGGGATCCGCAGCATGGGCGCGGTCGAGGGCTGGCTTGACCAGGGGGTGAAGCGCGTCATCCTCGGCTCCGCCGCGCTGAAGGACCCGCAATTCGCCCTCGCCGCCTGCCGCGCCTGGCCGGGCCAGATCGCCGTCGGCATCGATGCCCGCGGCGGCATGGTGGCGACCGAGGGCTGGGCCGATATCAGCACCATGACGGCCGGCGACCTTGCCCGCCGCTTCGAGGATGCCGGCGCGGCCGCCATCATCTACACCGATATCGACCGCGACGGGATGCTGGGCGGCGTCAACCTGGAGGCGACGCTGGCCCTGGCCCGCTCGGTCCGGGTGCCGGTCATCGCCTCGGGCGGCGTCGCCTCGCTGAACGACCTCGCCTCGCTCACCGCCGTCACCGGCGAGGGCATCGAGGGCGTCATCATCGGCCGTGCCCTCTATGACGGCCGCATCGACCCGGCCAAGGCCCTGGCGCTGGTGTCGGCCGCCCCGGCCAAGGGCTAGGCTCCCTCCCCGACCAGGGGAGGACACATCGCCATGCGCATGCCATCCATGGGCCGCCGCCTGCTGCTCGGCGCGGTGGCCCTGCTGGCCCTCGCCGGCACCGCGGCGGCGGCCGAGATCCATGTGCTCACCTCCGGCGGCCTCACCGCCGCCTATCGCGCCCTCGCCCCGGAATTCGAGCGTGCGACCGGCCACCGGCTGGTCACCGCCCAGGGCGCCTCCATGGGCAGCGCGCCGGATGCCATCCCCCAGCGCCTCGCCCGCGGCGAGCCGGCCGATGTGCTGCTGCTCGCCGGCAGCGCGCTCGACCGCCTGATCGCCGAGGGCCGCGCCATGCCCGGCAGCCGCACCGACATCGCCGAGTCCCGCATCGGCATGGCCGTTCGTGCCGGGGCGCCCCGCCCGGACATCGCCAGCATGGAGGGCTTCCGCCGCGCCCTGCTGGCGGCGAGGTCGATCGCCTATTCGGCCAGCGCCAGCGGCGTCTATATCGAGACCGAGATGTACCGCCGCATGGGCCTCGCCGACGAGCTCATGCCCAAGAGCCGCAAGATCCTCAGCGAGCGCGTCGGCAGCGTCGTCGCCCGCGGCGAGGCGGAGATCGGCTTCCAGCAGATCAGCGAGCTGCTGCCGATCCAGGGCATCGACTTCCTCGGCCCCATCCCCGCCGAGTTGCAGCAGGTGACGGTCTTCTCCGCCGGCCTTGCCGCCGGGGCGCGGGAGCCGGAGGCCGCCCACGCCCTCATCCGCTTCCTCGCCTCGCCCGAGGCCCGCGACACGCTGCGCCGCACCGGCCTCGACCCCATGGGGGGCGGGTAGGCTTCAAACTCATTCAGGAATGGCAGAGATGGGCGGGAAGCGGACATGGCTAACGCAACCCGTTGAGGACTGCTCCGCGCCTGTTTCGGCTTTTGAAGTCCCGCCGCCGATTGCCCGAAGACAGACGCCTGAAACCGCCTCAATCTGCGCTCTAGGCTCAATCCGACCAGCCAGTCATCTTCAGGATATCTATGCGCCATCCCGGACAACCCAAATCAGCACCAGCTTGGTATCGAGCCCGAGGTCCATCCTACATCGAGCATCAGTTTTCAGCTGCGCTCGGCGACTTGGCTGACATGATCGAGAGCGAGCATTGGTTCGGAGACGCTGAAAAGCACGCGCGCTACCGCGTCGATTTCATCCTGGTCGATTTCATCCTGAAGGATGCCCGGTTAATCATCGAGCTCGATGGTCACGAACATCATTCAACCAAAGAGCAGCTCAAGAAAGACGCGATTCGACAGAGATATCTAACGCGGGCTGGCTATTCGGTCATCCGATTTGCTGGATCGGAGATCAATCGCGACCCCGCTGCTTGCGTGCGTGAGGTTCGGGAGATGTACAAGGAGCGCATGCAACGTGCGCCGGCAAAGTATCGCGTCCTGTACATCGACTACCGATTTCTGTTCCGTCAGATGACGAAGGCGAAGCGATTTTATCAGAATCTTCATCCTAGTAAAAGTCTACAGAACCCTAGCCTGGATAAATTTATTACCCATGCCGTAGGCTGGCTGCACGAAAAGTCCTTCATAACGGCGTTTATATTCGTGCCGCCGGAGGAAGAATACTATATTAAGCCATTGGACGGGCAGACGACTGAGTATGAAAAGGGCGAGGTGCGGATCAATGTCATGGCGCATGACCTTTATTCTGCCGAACTTGGGGTCCACATGGAGAGCTACGCGCACCTGTTTGACGAGTTTTTTCTGGTGGCGGACGATCCCATCTACGTTCTTCCTTTGCGGTCGGTGCTGCCCGCTAAGCTCAGCGATCGTGTTCTCGGCGGGCAGAACTTCGAGTTTCTGGCGGGGGGCAAACTCCTGCGAAGGGGAAATGACGAGACCGCATTTGTTGGAACGGATCTTGCGAGGGTCCTCTGGCAAGATGTCTGGTACCCGATTGGCACAGCAATGGGACTTGATCCCTACGAGCTGTGACCCACGGTTGATTATTTTGTGAGCGAACCTTCCCCTGGGCACGGCAGCTATCTGGAACAGGTCGCCTCGATCCCGTCAGTCAGAAGCCTGCCAAGCACAGCCGTTTGCATTACCAATGCGAAGGTCCGCTCCGGGTCGGAAGCAGCCATCGCTGAGCGGCTTCCGTTCGCCTTAGCTCACGGAACCCGCCCTAGCCTGTTGCTTGATCGGGCAAATACCTCCCCTCCGGTGATTCCACCTGACCGGAGTTTGCTCTGGCCGGCCCCGCTTGCCTGCCGCCCCGGCAGGCGCCAGTCTCTCCCCAACGATAAGGGGAGAGACGGGCCATGGAGCTGCGATTCACACCCGAGGAGGTCGCCTTCCGCGAGGAGGTCCGCGCCTTCATCCGCGACAAGCTGCCCGCCGACACGCGCGAGCGGATGCGCCTCGGCCACAAGCCGACCAAGCAGGACACCATCACCTGGCAGCGCATCCTGAATGCCAAGGGCTGGGCCGCCTATTCCTGGCCGAAGGAGCATGGCGGCCCGGGCTGGAGCGCGATCCAGCGCATGATCTTCCTCGAGGAGAACCTCATGGCCCCGGCGCCGGAGCTGCTCTCCTTCAACATCACCATGCTCGGCCCGGTGCTGGTGGAGTTCGGCACCGAGGCGCAGAAGCGCCACTTCCTCCCCCGCGCCGCCAATCTCGACGACTGGTGGTGCCAGGGCTTCTCCGAGCCCGGCGCCGGCTCCGACCTCGCCAGCCTGCGCACGGCGGCGGTCCGCGAGGGCGACCACTACGTCGTCAACGGCCAGAAGATCTGGACCTCGACCGCGCATAACGCCGACTGGTGCTTCTGCCTGGTCCGCACCGACCCCAGGGCCGCCAAGCGCCAGGAGGGCATCTCCTTCCTGCTGATCGACCTCCGCACGCCGGGGATCGAGGTGCGGCCGATCATCTCCATCGACGGCAGCCACCACCTGAACGAGGTCTTCTTCACCGATGTGCGGGTGCCGGCCGAGAACCTGGTCGGCGAGGAGAACCGGGGCTGGTCGGTCGCCAAATACCTGCTCGGCAACGAGCGCACCGGCATCGCCCGCCTCGGCACCAGCAAGGCCGCGGTGCGCCGCGCCAAGGAGGTGGCACGCGAGGTCCGCACGCGCGGCCGCCCGTTGATCGAGGATCGCGGCTTCCGCACCCGCGTCGCCCAGCTGGAGGTGGACATGAAGGCGCTGGAGATCACCCAGCTCCGCGTCGTCTCCGCCTTCGCCAAGTCGGGCGGCAAGAAGCCCGACCCGCTCTCCTCCGTCCTCAAGATCAAGGGGACGGAGCTGCTGCAGGCCAGCTCCGAGCTGGTGATGGATGTCGGCGGCCCGCTCGCCATGCCGGCCTGGCAGCAGGAGCTGGCGGCGCTCGCCAACGAGCCGGCCCCCGTCCCCGACTGGGCCCCGGCCATGGCGCCCGCCTATCTCATGCTGCGCGCCGCCTCGATCTATGGCGGCACCAACGAGATCCAGAAGAACATCCTGAACAAAGCGGTGCTGGGGCTCTGATGGATTTCGATCTCACCGACGACCAGCGCCTGCTGACCGACAGCGTCACCCGGCTGCTGGCGGACCAGTACGGCTTCGAGCAGCGCAAGTCCCTGCTGAAGACGCCGATGGGCTGGAGCGAGCGGCTCTGGTCGCAATATGCCGAGCTCGGCCTGCTCGGCCTGCCCGTCCCGGAGGAGTATGGCGGCTTCGGCGGCGGCCCCGTCGATGTCATGCTGCTGATGCAGGCCTTCGGCCGCCACCTGGTGCTGGAGCCCTATCTGGCGAGCGTGGTGCTCGGCGGCACCGCGGTGCGGCTGGCCGGCGACGATGCCCAGCGCGAGGAGATCCTCTCCGGCCTCGCCGCCGGTGAGACGAAGCTCGCCTTCGCCCATGGCGAGCGGCAATCCCGCTACGACCTCACCGATGTGCTGACCACCGCCACCCCGGATGGCGGCGCCTACCGCCTGGAAGGCGCCAAGAGCGTCGTGCTGCATGGCGATTGCGCCGACCGGCTGGTGGTCAGCGCCCGCACCGCCGGCGGCCGCGACGAGGCCGAGGGCATCTCGCTCTTCCTCGTCGATGCCGAAGCGCCCGGCCTCGCCCGCCGCGGCTACGCGCTGCGCGACGGCACGCGCGCCGCCGAGCTCTCCCTCTCCAACGTCCCGGCGACGCTGCTCGGCGAGCGCGACGCCGCCCTGCCGGTGATCGAGCGCGTGGTCGAGGCCGGCATCGCCGCCACCGCCGCCGAGGTGATCGGCGCGATGGAGGCCATGCAGGCGATGACGCTCGACTACCTGAAGACGCGCCAGCAATTCGGCCGGCCGATCGGCGACAACCAGGCCCTCCAGCACCGCGCCGCCGAGATGCTGGTGGCCATGGAGCAGGGCCGCTCCATGGCCATGCTGGCCGCGATGATGGTGGAGGAGCCGGATGCCGGGGAGCGCGCCCGCAACATCGCCCGCGCCAAGGTCGGCGTCGGCCAGGCCGGCCGCTTCGTCTCGCAGAACGCGGTGCAGCTGCATGGCGGCATCGGCATGACGGAGGAATACGCCATCGGCCACTTCTTCCGCCGCGTCATGGTGATCGAGCACCTGTTCGGCGACACCGCCTACCATCTCGACCGGCTGGCGGACGAGGTGGAATGAGCGCCGCGCTCCTCACCCCCTCCCGCCAGGTGGCGGTGCGGGAGGACTGGCTGGCCTTGACGCGGGAGGAGATCCTCGACCCCGCCCTGCCGATCATCGACCCGCACCACCATCTCTGGGACCATCCCGGGGAGCGCTACTTCCTCGACGACCTGCTGCGCGACACCGCCAGCGGCCACGACATCCGCGCCACCATCTTCGTCCAGTGCGGCGCCATGTACCGTGCCGAGGGGCTGGAGGAGGAGCGCCCGCTCGGCGAGACCGAATTCGTCACCGGCGCCGCCGCCCAGAGCGCCACGGGCCAGTATGGCCCGACCCGCGCCTGCGCCGGCATCATCGGCATGGTGGACCTGACCCTCGGCGAGCGTGCCGGCGCCCTGCTCGACGCGCATCGCGCCATCGCCGGCGCGCGGTTCCGCGGCGTGCGCAACCGCACCGCCTGGCACCCCTCGCCCGAGATCCGCTCCAACCTCACCACGCCGCCGCCCGGCCCGCTGGAGCATCCGGGCTTCATCGAGGGCGCGCGGCAACTGGCGCAGCGCGGCCTCACCCTCGATATCTGGTCCTACCACACCCAGCTGCCGCGCGTGCTTGAGGTGGCGCGCGCCCTGCCGGACCTCACCATCATCCTCGACCATGTCGGCGGCCCGCTCGGCACCGGCCCCTTCGCCGGCCGCCGGGCGGAGGTCTTCCCCGTCTGGCGGCAATCGGTCCGGGCCATCGCCGCCCTGCCCAATACGGTGGTGAAGCTCGGCGGCCTCGCCATGCAGGTGAACGGCTTCGACTTCCACCTGCAGGACCGGCCACCCGGCTCCGAAGCGCTGGCCGAGGCCTGGCGGCCCTATATCGAGACCTGCATCGAGGCCTTCGGCCCCGGCCGCTGCATGTTCGAGAGCAACTTCCCCGTCGACAAGGGCATGTGCAGCTACGCCGTGCTCTGGAACGCCTTCAAGCGCCTCGCCGCCGGAGCGAGCGCGGAGGAACGGACGGCGCTGTTCAGCGGCACCGCCACCCGGACCTACGGGCTGCCATCCAGCTTGAGCACCTCACCCGCCAAATAGAGGCTGCCGCAGACCAGCACCCGCGCCGACCCGCCCCCGCGCGGCAGGGCGGCCAGCGCCGCCTCCACCGTCGGCCCCGGCCGCGCGAGGCCGCCGCTCGCGGCGATGATGCGCTCCACCGGCGTCGCCAGGTGCTGCCCCGGCTCCGCCACCGCCCAGAGGCTGTCGGCCAGCGGCAGCAGCGGCCGGAGGAAATCCTCGACGACCTTCGTCCCCTTCATTCCGACGAGAAGGTGCAGCGGCCGGTCGCCCCAATCCCGTGCCTGGGCCGCGATCGCCAGCCCGCCGCCGGCATTGTGCCCGCCATCCAGCCATAGCTCCCAGCCATCCGGCAGCATCGCCGCCAGCCGCCCGGTGAGGCGCTGCATCCGGCCCGGCCACTCCGCCCGCGCAACACCCTCGGCGATCGCCGCATCCGTCAGCCAGCCCGGCCCCCAGGCCCGCAGCGCCGCGACCGCGATCCCGGCATTATCCGCCTGGTGCGCCCCCAGCAGCCCTGGCGGCGGCAGGTCGATGGCGCCGGCCGCGTCCTCGTAGCGCAGCCCGCCCGCGCGCGGCGCGATGCGCCAGGCATTCCCCCGCGCCAGCAAGGGCGCCCCCATCTCGGCCGCGACGCGCTCCAGCACGCCGAGCGCCACCGGGTCCTGCACCCCCGTCGCGCAGGGCACGCCCGGCTTGATGATCCCCGCCTTCTCGAAGGCGATCCGCTCCAGCCGGTCGCCGAGGAATTCCATATGGTCCATGGAGATGGAGGTGATGGCGGTCGCCACCGGCCGGTCCACCACATTGGTCGCGTCGAACCGCCCGCCGAGCCCGACCTCCAGCACCAGCAGGTCCGCCGGTACCCGGCTGAACAGCAGCAGGGCAACCGCGGTGATGACCTCGAAGACGGTGATCGCCGCCCCGGCATTCACCGCCTCCACCTCCTCCAGCGCGGCGCCGAGCGCCGCCTCCTCCACCAGCCGCCCGGCCAGACGGATGCGCTCGTGGAAGCGCACCAGATGCGGCGAGGTGAAGACATGCACCCGCTGCCGCGCCGCCTCGCCGATGGCGCGGAGGAAGGCGCAGGTCGAGCCCTTGCCGTTGGTCCCCGCCACATGGATGACGGGCGGCAGGTGCCGCTCGGGATGCCCGAGCTTCCCGAGCAGCGCCTGCAGCCGACCGAGGCTCAGGTCGATCACCACCGGGTGGAGCGCATGCAACCGCTCCAGGATGGCCTCGCTGCGGCTCACCTGGGGCGGCTCATGCCGGGACGGCGGGCCCTTCCGGCGCGGCCAGGGCCGGCACCGGCTCGGCCACCTCATCCATTGGGGGCGGCGGCGCCACGCGCTCGGGCAGCCGCAGCAGGCCGATCAGCCGCGCCAGCGTCGCGCGCATCTCCGGCCGCGGCACCACCATGTCGAGGATGCCATGCTCCAGCAGGTATTCCGCCCGCTGGAACCCCTCCGGCAGCTTCTCCCGCACCGTCTGCTCGATGACACGGGCACCGGCAAAGCCGATCATCGCCCCGGGCTCGGCGATCTGGATGTCGCCCAGCATGGCGAAGCTCGCCGTCACGCCGCCCGTCGTCGGATCGCAGAGCACGACGATGAAGGGCAGCCCCGCCTCCTTCACCATCCGCGTGGCGATGACGGTGCGCGGCATCTGCATCAGGCTGATCGCGCCCTCCTGCATGCGCGCCCCGCCCGAGGCGGTGAAGACGATCAGCGGCGCATCCTGCAGCACGGCGAGCCGCGCCGCCGTCACCAGCGCCTCGCCCACCCCCGCGCCCATCGAGCCGCCGAGAAAGCTGAATTCGAAGGCCGCCGCGACCACCCGGTTGCCCTCGATCGCCCCATGGGCGACGACGACGGCATCCTCCTGCCCGACCTTGGCCTGCGCCTCGCGCAGCCGCTCGACATAGCGCCGCTGGTCACGGAAGCGCAGCGGGTCCTGCGGCGCCTTCGGCAGCTCGATCCGCTGCCACCCCTCATCCAGCGTATAGTCCAGCCGCTGCCGTGCCCCGACCCGCATATGGTGCCCGCAATGGGTGCAGACATGCAGGTTCCGCTCGAGGTCGCGGTGGAAGATCATCTGCTCGCAGGCCGGGCATTTGTGCCAGAGATTCTCCGGCACCTCCCGCGGCGCGCCGAACAGCGTCTTGATCTTGGGCAGCGCCCATTCGCTGATCCAGTTCATCGCCCCCGCACCGCCGCCGCCAGCGCCCCGACCTGGTCCAGCACCAGCCCCACCGTCTCCGGCCGCGCCGTGCCATCCTCCTCCAGCGAGGCCGCCAGAGTATCCACCAGCGCCGTGCCGACCACCGCGCCATCCGCCAGCCTGGCCGCCTCGCCCGCCTGCTGCGGCGTGCGGATGCCGAAGCCGATGGCGATCGGCAGGCTGGTATGCTTGCGGATGCGCGGGATCGCCTCCTCCAGCGAGGCCGCCGTGGCGCTGCGCGTGCCGGTGATGCCGGTGATCGAGACGTAGTAGACGAAGCCGCTGGTCGCCGCGAGCACGCGCGGCAGCCGGGCGTCATCCGTCGTCGGCGCCACGAGGCGGATCAGGTCGAGCCCCGCCGCCCGCGCCTGCGGCTCGATCTCCCCCGCCTCCTCCGGCGGCACATCGACGACGATGAGCCCATCGACGCCCGCCGCGGCCGCATCGACGCAGAAGCGGTCGACGCCATAGGCGAGGATCGGGTTGTAGTAGCCCATCAGGATGATCGGCGTGCCGTCATCGCCCTGGCGGAAGTCCCGCACCAGCCCGAGCACGCCCTCCAGCGTCGCGCCCACCTTCAGCGCCCGCTGCGCCGCCCGCTGGATCGCCGGCCCATCGGCCATCGGGTCGGTGAAGGGCACGCCCACCTCGATCAGGTCCGCCCCCGCCCCCGGCAGCCCGCGCAGCAGCGCCAGCGAGGTCTCCCGGTCCGGGTCGTAGCCTTGCAGGTAGGTGACGAGCGCCCCGCGCCCCTCCGCCTTCAGCGCGGCGAATTTGGCAGCGATGCGCGATGCCGGATGGGGCCGATCCACGCTGCGCTGCGGTGCTTCGCGATCGGACCCAGTCACATCTCGACTCCCAGATGCCGCGCCACGGTGAAGATGTCCTTGTCCCCGCGCCCGCAGAGATTCATCAGGATGATCTCCTCCTTCGGCAGGGTCGGCGCCATGCGGATGACATGGGCCAGCGCATGCGCCGGCTCCAGCGCCGGGATGATGCCCTCGAGCTTCGAGCAGAGCTGGAAGGCGGCCAGCGCCTCGTCATCCGTAGCACTCACATACTGCACGCGCCCAAGCTCATGCAGCCAGGAATGCTCCGGCCCGACGCCCGGATAGTCGAGCCCGGCGCTGATCGAATGCGCCTCGGTGATCTGCCCATGCGCATCCTGCAGCAGGTAGGTGCGGTTGCCGTGCAGCACGCCCGGCCGCCCCTTGGTCAACGAGGCCGCATGCTGCTCCGTCTCCACGCCATGCCCTGCCGCCTCGACGCCGTACATGCGGACGGAGGAATCATCGAGGAAGGGATAGAACAGCCCCATGGCGTTGGAGCCGCCGCCGATGGCCGCGACCAGCGCATCCGGCAGCCGGCCCTCGGCGGCCTGCATCTGCTGCTTGGCCTCCTCGCCGATCACGCTCTGGAAGTCGCGCACCATCACGGGGTAGGGGTGCGGGCCGGCGACGGTGCCGATGCAGTAGTAGGTGTCCTGCACATTGGCGACCCAGTAGCGCAGCGCCTCGTTCATCGCATCCTTCAGCGTCGCCGCGCCGGAGGTCACCGGCACCACCTCGGCGCCGAGCAGCTTCATGCGGAAGACGTTGGGCTGCTGCCGCTCCACATCGGTCGCGCCCATGAAGACGGTGCAGGGCAGGTCGAACAGCGCGCAGACGGTGGCCGTCGCCACGCCATGCTGCCCCGCCCCCGTCTCGGCGATGATGCGCGTCTTGCCCATGCGCTTGGCGAGCAGGATCTGCCCGAGCACCGCGTTGATCTTGTGCGCGCCGGTATGGTTCAGCTCGTCGCGCTTGAAGTAGACCTTGGCGCCGCCGAGATGGGCCGTCAGCCGCTCCGCGAACCAGAGCGGGCTCGGCCGCCCGACATAGTGGGTGAGGAGCCTGCGCCATTCGGCATCGAAGGCCGGGTCCCGCTTCGCCGCCTCATAGGCCTGCTCGACCTCGAGGATGAGCGGCATCAGCGTCTCGGCGACGAAGCGCCCGCCGAATTGGCCGAAGCGGCCCTGGCTGTCCGGGCCCTGGCGATAGGTGTTGGGCAGCGGCTTGTTCACAGGCTTTCCCCTTTTCTGGCCGCCGTCATAGAGCAGGGTGGCGAGGGGGGGAAGGCGGCCCCCGCCCCTGGTCTCAGGTTCGATGCAGCAAGACACACTGAAGCGAGTTGCGTCACCTTCCCAAGAAGTCAGAGTTCGTCGCTGCTGCTACCAAATCCTGGAAGAAATAGCCTTCTATAAACTTTCTCAGCATATCCATCGGTCATTCCCGCAACATAATCGCAAACCCTGCGGCTAACTGAGCAATCAATCTCTCCATTTGCCCACGAACTTGATGGAATTAGCTTTTCTGGATCACTGAGCAAAGTACAATAAACGTCTTGTACAATTTTCTGTCCGCGCCTCTCAAGTTGTTGGACTTTAGCTTTCTCTACGACAAGCTCAAAAGAAATCTTTTTCAGCTTTTTAAGAAGCTTGGTTTCACAATCACCTAACTTTACTTTGTATTTCAATAAAGGATGCTGAAAACCTTTAACGGGTTCAATTCTTGCACTTGTTATCATTATATTGACAAGCTTAGATATAGTTTGCTTGCGAGAATAACTATCTTTGTATAAGCCACTTTCTATTGAATCCGCAGTGATTTTTTCGGCACCCACTTCAAGAGAATAATTTACTTCTTTAAACGCATTGTAGAGTGCTTGCGATATTTCATTTCTCTGCACTAAATTACGTGCAATTATATCTTCAATGTCGTGAATACCGTAAGCAATGTCATCTGCGCAGTCCATAATAGAGCAATCAAGGGTCTTGTGCTTCGCCTTTCCTTGCTCGTCCTTCTCAACAAATCTTTTTACTTCTTCCTTATCAAAACCAGCAAGCGCCCAATCTACGACGTCTTTTTCTTCATTAAAATAACACTTCGGCGGATGCACGTTATCTAGAGGGAAATCATTGTAGATTATAGGATATTTCAGAATCGATAAAATAAGCCTTCGAGTTGGGTTTATCCCTGAGTTTCTTTCTCCGTATTTTTCGAGCTTTGAAATGATCCTTAGTGTTTGTCCGTTTCCCTCAAATCCACCAGCCGCTACCATTTGCGCGTGCAAAGCACGCTCTCCACCATGACCAAAAGGGGGGTGTCCTAAATCGTGCGCGAAGCAGGCCGCCTCAACTAAGTCCCTGTCTGGCAGCCACACAAAATCCTCACCCATCAACTCCATCTTCTTCCGCACCAGAACATCAAGTATGCCCTGACCAATCTGCGCACATTCAATCGAGTGTGTTAACCTTGTCCGATGGTAATCGCCTTCCCCAACACCCATTACTTGGGTTTTTCCTTGCAATCTACGAAATGCTGAAGAATGAACGATTCGAGCACGGTCTCTTTGAAAAGGAGACCTCACGTCATTGTGCCGATTACCATCATTTTTGATGCGGCGAACTTCGAAATACTTCAAACTACTGGGGTCATCAAAGCACATTTGCAAGCTCCACTACGAAGTGCAGACTTGTACTAGAATTCCACAGGCAACTCAAGAAAATGTTTTTAATTGATAACGTATTTTTGCCTGAAATTACAGAATAAAGGAACGCAGCGAACTAACGTCCCAATATGCTTTTACTGTCTACATATTATATGACGCGCCGCGCCCACGAATTCCCTGATCCGCCCCGGGTCCTTCACCCCCCGTGCCCGCTCGACGCCGGAGGAGACATCCACCCCCGCCGCCCCGCTCTGGCGGATCGCCTCCGCCACCGTCTCCGGCGTCAGGCCGCCGGCCAGCAGCCAGGGGCGCGGGATCACCCGCCCCGCCGTCAGCCGCCAGTCGAAGGCCGCGGCATTGCCCCCCGGCAGGCTCGCCCCCGCCGGCGGCTTGGCATCCAGCAGGAAGCGGTCCACCACCGGCGCATAGGCCGCGAGCGCCTCCAGGTCCTCCGGCGCGGCGATGCCCACCGCCTTCATCACCGGCACCCCGAAGCGGGCGCGGATCTCGGCGCAGCGCGCCACGCTCTCCGCCCCATGCAGCTGGATCAGCCCGAGCGGCACCACCGCCAGCACCGCCTCCAGCTCCGCATCCGTCGGGTCGACGAACAGCCCGACCCGCAGCGGCCCACCCTCCAGCCGCGCCGAGAGCGCCGCGGCCTCCGCCGGCGTCACCGCCCGGGGCGAGGGCGGGTAGAAGACGAAGCCGACCATCTCGGCCCCCGCCTCCGCCGCCGCGTCGAACCCCGCCGCGTCGCGGATGCCGCAGATCTTCACCGCGGTCATGCGGGCAGCCCCGCGCCGATCGCCCTGAGCGCCGCCACCGGGTCCGCCGCGCCGGTGATCGGCCGCCCGACGACGATCCAGTCGGCCCCCGCCGCCACCGCCTCCTCGGGCGTCGCCGTCCGCGCCTGGTCGCCCGCGGCGCTGCCGGCCGGCCGCACCCCCGGCACCACCAGCAGCGGCGTCTCGCCGAAGGCATCGCGGATCGGCCCGACCTCGCGCGGCGAGCAGACCAGCCCATCCGCCCCGGCGCCGAGCGCCAGCCGCGCCAGCCGCAGCACCTGCTGCACCGGCCCGCCCGACACGCCCGTCTCCGACAACGCCCCGGCATCAAGGCTCGTCAGCACCGTCACGGCAAGGAGGACCGGCCGCGCCTCCCCGGCGCCTTCGGCCGCCTCGCGCGCCGCCGCGATCATCGCCGCCCCGCCCGCGCCATGCAGCGTGAGCATCGCCGGCCGCAGCGGCAGCAGCGAGCGCACGGCACCCGCCACCGTATTCGGGATGTCATGCAGCTTGAGGTCGAGGAAGACCGGCGCCAGCGGGGTGATCCGCCGCACCGCCTCCGGCCCGGCGGCGGTGAACAGCTCGAGCCCGAGCTTCAGCGCCCCGCAGCCCGGCGCCAGCGCCGCCGCCAGCGCCTCGGCCCGGCCCAGCTCGGCGGTATCGATCGCCGGAATGACCCGCTCGGCCCCCCTGCGGGGACGCGCCAGCATGCTCAGGCCGCCGGGCGGTGGATGCGTGCCAGGCTGGTGCCCGCCGGCTGGGGCACCGGGCCGACCTGCCGCGCGGCGGCGGCGCGGTACTCGTGCAGCTCCGCCTCCAGCACCTGCGCCGCCCGCTCCGCCCGCCGCGCCCGCGCCCGGTGCCGCAGCCCCGCCGTGGAGGCGACCAGCGCGCCACAGAGGAAGAGCACCGCGCCGAAGACCAGCATCGCAACCGAGAGCGGCACCGCCCAGGCCAGGTCGAAGGGCCAGAGATGCAGCAGCACCTCTTCCCGGTTCGACAGCCCGAACAGCACGAGCAGAACGAGGACGGGCAGCAGCAGGATCAAGCGCAGCATGGAATGGAAACCTTCACGAGGTGGCCGTGGCCCGGGCCGGGCGCGGCGCTGCGGGCACCTGCCCGCCATTCACCCGCTCCCGGAGCTCCTTGCCCGGCTTGAAATAGGGCACGGCCTTGCCCTCGACCGGAACGGCGGCCCCGGTGCGCGGGTTGCGCCCCGTCCGCGGGTCCCGCTTCTTGGCCGAGAAGGCGCCGAAGCCGCGCAGCTCCACCCGGTCGCCCCGGGTCAGCGCGGTGGTGATCTCCTCGAAGATGGTGGCCACGATCAGCTCGATATCCGGCTGCCGCAGATGCGGGTTCTCCGCCGCCAGATGCGCGATCAGCTCGCTCTTCGTCATCGCCGCCCCATCCTGCCGCCGTCACCGGGCAGGCTGCCAGACCAGCCCCAGGCCGTCAACGCCAAGCCATTCTGAAACCACGGTTTTTACCAGGCCACGGAAGGTGGCGCCGACCAGCCTCTCGGCAGCGCTGCGCAGGTCGAGGTCCTCCACCGGCAACGCCTCCGGAACGCCCTTCTCGGCCGCCAGCCAGGCCCGCGCCTCCGCCTCGCCGCCGATCGCATCAACCAGGCCGGCCCCCAGCGCCTGCCGCCCGGTGAAGACCCGGCCATCCGCCAGCGCCCGCACCTGCTCCACCGGCATCCGCCGCCCCGCCGCCACCTTGTCGACGAATTGCGCATACATGTCGCCGACCACCCCCTGCAACGCCGCCCGCCCCTCGGGCGAGAGCGGGTGGAAGGGGTTCGGCTGGTCCTTCAGCGGGCCGGAGACCAGCGCCTCCCCCCGCACGCCGAGCCGCGCCAGCAGCTCCGAGGTGTCGAAGGTCTGCAGGATCACGCCGATCGAGCCGGTCAGCGTCGATTCGCGGGCGAAGATGCGCTCCGCGGCCACCGCCGTCATGTAGCCGGCCGAGGCCGCCGTGCCGCGCATCACCGCGACCACCGGCTTCGCCGCCCGCAGCCGCACCAGCGCCGCATGCAGCGCCTCCCCGCCGCCGACCGTCCCGCCCGGGCTGTCGATGGCGACGATCACCGCCCGCACGCCGGCATCCTTGCCGAGCTTGTCGAGCGCCTCATGCAGCTTGCGGTCGTCGCTGATGAAGCCCTCGACGGTCAGCCGCGTCACATGCCCGGCGCCGAGCCCAGGGATCGCGCCCTCCCGCCCGATCCAGGCCAGCACCGCCCCCAGCACCAGCAGCACGGCGAAGCCGCGCCACAGCGCCAGCCGCCGCTTCAGCCGGCGGCGATCGATCAGCAGGTCGGTCTCGAGCCCCATGGCGTTCCCGCTCCAGTCCGGGCTCATCTGGCCCCGCCCGGCCTTCCGGTCCAGCCCCTTCAGCCTCTACCCTCCCGCCGACCGCAACGGAGCGCCCCCGCGATGAGCATCGGTATCCTCGAACAGCGCCGCATCGAGGCGGCCTTCGCCCGGGGCCTCTACGAGGAGATGGCGGCCGAGCTGGGCGCCGAACGGGCCCGCGCCATCCTCTCCCGCGCCATCGTCAGGCTGGCGAAGGAGAGCGCCGCCGCCATGGCCGCCGAATCGCCCGAGGGCCCGAGCCTCGACCACTTCATCGCCCTGCAGGAACGCTGGACCCGCGACGACGCCCTGCGGATCGAGGTCGTGGACCGGACCGAGACCAGCTACGGCTTCAACGTCACCCGCTGCAGGTATTCCGAGATGTACCGGCAGATGGGCCTCGCCGAGCTCGGCGCCGTGCTGTCCTGCAACCGCGACGGCGCCTTCTGCGAGGGCTACGACCCCAGGCTGAAGCTCACCCGCACCCAGACCCTCATGGGCGGCGCCACCCATTGCGACTTCCGCTACGAGGTCGAGCCATGATGCACCCCCTCGTCCGCCCGCTGCTGGCCGATGACTGGGCCGCCGTCGACCCGGAGCTGCCCCGCCTGCTGGAGATGCTCTTCGCCCGCGCCGCCGGCGAGGACTGGCACAAGGCCGGCACCTTCAAGGACCACCTGCTCGGCCTCTACCGCACCCTCGCGCTCTGGGACATGCCGCGCGAGATCCGCCTGCTCGGCCTCTTCCACAGCGTCTATTCCAACGAATACGTGGACCTGAAGCTCTTCGCCGAGCGGGACCCGCTGCGCCAGGCCCTTGGCGAGGAGGCGGAGCGGCTGGTCCACCTCTTCTGCACCATGCCCCGCACCCTCTTCACCCGCCGCCTGCTCGAGGCGGGCGAGCTGCCGGAGAGGGGCATGGCGCTGGAGCGCGAGGGCGCCCCGGCCATCCTGCTCTCCATGCGCGACGTGGCCGTCTTCGCCATCGCCACCATCGCCGACCTCGCTGAGCAATGGCATTCCTGGCAGGACGAGATCTTCCCCGGCTTCCCGGGCCCCTCGAAGCCCCGCCGCGTGCAGGACCACTGGGCCGCCGCCCTCTGGCCCGGCCCGCTCAAGCCGACCAGCCAGGCGCTCTCCACCCTCTCCCGCCTCGCCCTGCCGCTGGGCGACATGCCGCCGGACTGGGGCATCCCGGTGCCGCCCATCTTCGCCCGCTGCACCGCCCTGCTGGAGCCGGCCGATGAGCTCGCCGCCGTGTCGCTCTACTGGCAGGTGGTGACGCGCGCCCTGCCCGTCGCCAGCCCCGATGCGAGCCGCCGCGCCCTCGAGGCCGCCGCCACGCATAACCCCTATGTCGCCGAGCCTCGGTTGATGCTGGCCCAGCTGGCGCTGGGCGCCGGGCAGTGGGAGGAAGCTGCCCGCCACGCCGCTGCCGGCCTTGCCCTGCTGTCGGACTGGGGCACCGCCTGGGACAAGCGCATCGCCTGGTCCGGCTGGGTCGCCTGGGCCCGCATCCTCCTGCAATCCGCCGAGGCGCGGCGCTGGCCGGAGATGTTGCCGGGGCTGAACGGGCTGGGCCTGGTGGAGGGTTGAGGCCTGCCAGTGCAGCCCTCCTTAAGCCAGCACGACCCGCAAACCCGGATCGGCATCGAGATCGCCGCCTTATGATTGTTCATGTTCCGCTTCCACCGCGCCTGCAACAAACGGCGTGATCGCACGGGCGTAGTAATCCTGGCCATCAAGGCCTCGGGCGGCAGCTATGCCATGAATGATCTGATACTGACCAAAAACAACGACACCCTGATGATTACCTGGCTGGGCCTGAGCGCCCGGTTCGAGCTTGGCCACAGCGGGTCGATCCTGCGCGACGCGGTTCGTTTCCGGCCCGTCATTGAAGTCCTGTGCGACTGGATGGCCAGGAACGGCAGCCGCGGTGCCTCCCCAAGGGAGACACACACGACCGCCGAGTTGCTGAACATCCTCAGTACCGGTCTCCACCAGGTCTCCTATGCGAATTCCGGGTTCCGCCAGGACGCAGGACGGACCGACGACAGCATCCCGAAGCTGCACTTGCGCGACATGGGGTGAACAGCCTGTCCTGAATGCCGTTGCCGATCCGGCATGCGCTGGCTGGCCCATAGCTCATTGCGTTCTCATATCGTTTTTGCTATGTTCGCGTCTCCCCTTGCGGAGCCGCCCCCATGCCTCTCCGTCGCCGCAGGCGCCGCATCCAGCCCGACCCCATCCCCGGCGGCATCTTCCCCGCCGACCTCGTGGCGCGGCATGACCTCTTCCGCAGGCTCTACCTCGACCCGCTGACCCGCCTCACCCCGCCCCGGCCCTGGGCACCCATGACCGATGCCGAATGGCGGGCCCTCGCCCCCATCCTCGCCGCCATGGGCTGCGGCATGGCCGA
>NZ_FMZX01000048.1 GCF_900101615.1 Belnapia rosea
GGAGTTCGCCGGACGGCTGCTCGACCACTGGGCCTATCTGAACGGGGTGGAGCTCGACTTCTCCAGGCCCGGAAAGCCCACCGACAATGCCTTCATCGAGGCGTTCAATGCCCGCCTGCGGGCGGAATGCCTGAACGCCTCGTGGTTTCTGTCCTTGGCTGACGCCAGGCAACGCATCGAAGAATGGAGGTGCCACTACAACGAGGAGCGGCCGCACTCAGCCCTAGGCAACTTGACCCCGAGGGCTTTCGCCAACCAAGGTCAACCAGCCCGAGAACTTGCGTAGCCCTCGGACCAGAGTTGGGGGCAGGACCACCAGCCCGAGAACTTGCGTAGCCCTCGGACCAGAGTTGGGGGCAGGACCACAGATCGCCGGTCTCACGTTACCGGCGGACCGCTTCTCCGGGGTAAGGTCAACACAATCCATGTCGCGCGTCAGGGCCGCCGGCTGTGGAGGGATCGGCGCCGCGCCGGCTAAGATCCGACATATCGGTGGCCAGCCCGAGCCGCAGCGCGAGACCGACCAAACCAAGATGGGAAAACGCCTGTGGGAAATTCCCCACTTGGCGCCGCGCCACCGTGTCGTACTCTTCCGCCAGCAGTCCGACGTCGTTGGCGATACCGACCAGCCGGTCGAGCACCGCATTGGCCTCTGCCCGCCGTCCTTGCAGGGCATACACCTCGCCGAGCCAAGCCGTGCAGGCGAGAAAGGTGCCCTCCCGGGTCGGGGGCATGCCCTCCAGCCCGGCATCGGGGCGGTAGCGGAGCACCAGTCCATCCTCCATCAGGCCGCATTCGATGGCCTCCACCGTGCCGCGCACGCGCTCATCGTCGGCAGGCAGGAATCCGACCAGCGGCATGCGGAGCAGGCTGGCATCGAGTTCGGGCCGGCCATAGCTCTGGGTGAAGCAGCCGCGCAGCGGGTCGAAGCCGCGGGTGCAGATCTCCTCGAATATCATGGCGCGCAAGCCGCGCCAGCGCTCCAGCGGACCGTCGAGGCCGGACTCCTCCGCGACGCGCAGCGCCCGGTCGAAGGCGACCCAAACCATCACCTTCGAATGCACGAAGTGCCGGCGGGTGCCACGGATCTCCCAGATGCCCTCGTCCGGCTCCTGCCAGACCTTCTCCAGATGCCCCATCATCGCCCGGGCCATTGCCCATGCCTCGGGGAGCGGCGGCAGGCCGACGCGGTGGGCCGCATAGAGGGCGTCCATCACCTCGCCGAAGACATCGATCTGGAGTTGCACGCCGGCGGCGTTGCCGATGCGCACCGGCGCCGCACCTTCGTAGCCGGGCAGCCAGGGCAGGATCGTCTCCGGCGTCCGGTGCTCGCCGGCCAGGCCGTATAGGGGGCGGATCTGGGTGGGGCTGCCGGCCACAGCCCGCAGCAGCCACCGGCGCCAGGCTTCCGCCTCGCCGAGATGCCCGGCGCCGACCAGGGCATGCAAGGTCAGCGCCGCATCGCGCAGCCAGCAGAAGCGGTAGTCCCAGTTCCGCTCCCCGCCGAGCGTCTCGGGTAGGGAGGTGGTGGGCGCGGCGGCGATGCCGCCCGTCGGCGCATAGGTCAGTGCCTTCAGCGTCAGCAGGGAGCGCCGGACCATCTCCGGGTGGGGTACGCCCTTGTCGATGCGGCATTCCGCCAGCCAGCCGCGCCAGCGCCGCTCCGTCGTGGCGATCGCCACGGCCGCGTCCATCGGCGGCCCGGGAGGCAGGTGGGAGGGGGTCCAGACCAGGTGGAACGGGATACGCGCATCGGCCGTCACATCGAACTCGGCCACCGTGTGGAAGCCCTCGCCACGAACCGGGACGGGCGTGCGGAGCGCGAGCTGGTCCGGACCGCAGACGGCCAGCAATGTGCCGTCCGCCAAGCGATGGACCCAGGGAATCAGAGATCCGTAATCAAACCGGACAGCGAGGTCCATGACCATGGGAACACAGCCGCGCCGTCCTTCCACCAGGCGCAGGACGTCCGCAGCGCCATTCCGCAGCGGCATGCAGTCCACCAGGGCCACAATGCCCTCATCCGTCTCGAACTCGGTCTCCAGGACCAGAGTTCCGGTACGGTAGCGGCGAGTGAGGCGCCGTACGGGGCTGCGGGGCGCGATGCGCCAGCGGCCATGCTCGGGCGTTCCGAGGAGGGCGGCGAAGCAGGCGGCGCTGTCGAAGCGTGGCAGGCAGAGCCAGTCCAGAGAGCCGTCGCTGCCAACGAGCGCCGCCGTTTCACCGTCGCCGATCAAGGCATAATTTTCGATTTTCGAAGGCATTTGCGTTCTTCCCAACCTGCCGTTACGCCGTGGTCTTGGCTGCGTGCCTCGAGCGTGACCGGTCGGCGAGACGGCTCGATGCCGTCCAGGCGGAAAGGCTGTTCCTCCTGCAGCTTACCGGCGCTCCCGGGGTTTCATTGAACGTGCTCTTCTGGAGCAGCCGCTTCCACCTGTTCCCGGCAACAGTGAGCTGCCGGTCGGTGCTTTTTTGCGCGAGGCTGCCGCGGGCACGAAGGCCAGCATCGTACTCGGCTCAGTTGGTCACCTAGTGCCGCTGCTTCGGAATGTGATGGCGCCGAGTAGCGTTCAGTTTGAACGGCATGAGGGCTGGCCCTGCAGGATGAAGGGGTCTTGCCCCGACATCATCCTACCCAAAGCACCCAGGCCGGCGGCCGCTGCAACAAGGCGACGCGCAAGCGAAAATGCCACAGTGGTCATGCTCCATGGAGAGCTTGTTTGAGCATGCCCAACCGCTCGAAAAGGCTTTGAAAACAGGTTGCAGGCCGGCTGCGATTTTCAAGAAAGTCTCGCTTCCATCACCAACCGGTCGGTCTCCCACAACTTCAGCACGGAACCGCAATGCTCTCCCCCTTCGAACTCATCTCCCTCCTGCTTGTCCTAACGGCCGGCTTCGCCTGGACAAACCACCGCCTCATCGGCCTGCCGGACACCGTGGGCCTGCTCGTCATGGGGCTGACGGCCTCGCTGGTCCTGCTTCTCATCGAGCGGGCCTTCCCCCAGGTCCAGCTCTATGAACGTGTGGGGGCCATTCTCCAGCAAGTCGACTTTCAGCGAACCGTGCTGGAAGGCATGTTGGCCTTCCTGCTCTTCGCCGGCGCCCTGCATGTGGATCTTTCGGTCTTGCGGAAACGTGCCTGGGCGGTCGGCAGCATGGCGACTTTCGGTGTGTTGCTTTCAACCATCATTGTAGGTCTGAGCTTCTGGTATGTTGCATCACTTGCGGGGACAAACCTGCCGCTCAGTTGGGCCTTCGTCTTCGGCGCTCTGATTAGCCCTACCGACCCCGTCGCGGTGCTCGGCACCCTCAAGGCAGTCAGCGTGCCGAAGTCTCTTGAACTCGACATGACGGGAGAGTCTTTGTTCAACGATGGTGTAGGTGTTGTTATTTTCACCATCGCCCTGGCGGTCGCGGCGGGTGCCGGCCATGGTGCCACAGGCTTCAGCGGTGCCGCAGAACTTTTCGCAGTTGAAGCCATAGGCGGTGCGTTTTTAGGCCTCGTCGCCGGGTATATTGCCTATCGGGCCATGAAGCAGATCGACAACTTCTCGGTGGAAGTCTTGATCTCTCTCGGCCTGGTCATGGGCACCTATGCCCTCGCAGCTCGGCTCGGCACCAGTGGACCGATTGCCATGGTTGTGGCCGGCCTACTCATTGGCAACCGCGGTCCTCGAGATGCCTTGAGCGACCTGACGCAGCGCTACCTCTTCGGCTTCTGGACCCTGGTGGACGAGATCCTGAATGCCATCCTCTTCCTGCTCATCGGGCTGGAAGTTTTGGTGCTGCGGCCGGACGCTTTGTTCGCCTGGTTACCGGCCAGTGCTATTCTGCTGGTCCTGCTCGCTCGCTTCGCTGCGGTCGCGCTGCCCGTCTGGATGCTGAGCCGATGGACCGTCTTTGTCCCAGGCACCATTCCTGTCCTCACCTGGGGCGGGCTACGGGGCGGGATCTCGGTCGCGCTGGCCTTGTCGATCCCCGAAGTCGACGAAAAACCAACGATCCTGGCCGCGACCTACTTTGTCGTGCTGTTCACCCTGATAGTACAAGGATTGAGCTTGCGCCGCCTCGTGGAGCGTACAGTGCGCTAGGGTCTGTGACCGGACTGTCTGGAGCACTTCCTGCTTGCACGGACTCGCGGGTCCTGATTCGACGCTACTGATGGAGCGGCGAGGCTGATGATGACGGCACCCTTGTCGCAGGACCTGCGCAAGCGCTTGGTGCAGGCTGTCGAGGAGGGCGCCTCGGCTCGGGAGGCGGCAGCCCGCTTTGCGGTCAGCGCGTCCGCCGCGATCAAGCTGGTGCGGCGGGTGCGCCAGACCGGCAGCACGGCACCGGTTCGGATTGGGGGCTACCGCAAGCCGCTGCTGGCCGGGTAGGAGGAGTTTCTGCGCAAGCTGACAAGCGGGCGAAAGGGGATCACGCTGGCCGAAATCCGGACGGCGCTGATCGAGTGCGGTGTGGCCCCGGTCTCGCTGATGACGATCTGGTCCATGCTGAAGTGGCTCGGGCTGTCATACAAAAAAGTCCCTGAGGGCGGTCGAGCAGGACCGGGCCGACGTGGCCGAGGACCGCCGCCACTGGCGGATCTGGCAGCGCTACATGGACCCCGAGCGCTTTGTCTTCCTGGATGAGACCGGCGCGGCCATAAACATGATCAGTCGCTACGGCTGGGGACCGCGGAACGAGCGCTTGGTCGACGCCACACCGCACGGCCACTGGCGTACCACCACCTTCATCGCAGGGCTGCGCAGCACCGGCCTCGTTGCGCCGCTCGTGCTGGACGGGCCCATGACGGGCGAAGCCTTCCTCGCCTAGGTGGAGCAGTTCCTCGTGCCGGTCCTGTCCCAGGCGACGTGGTTGTCCTCGATAATCTCGCCGCTCATAAGGTCGCCGGTGTCCGCGAAGCCATCCGCGCCACCGAAGCCAACCTGCTCTACCTCCCGCCCTACTCGCCGGACCTGAACCCGATCGAGCAGGCCTTCGCAAAGCTGAAGTCGTTGCTCCGCAAAGCCGCGGCCCGCACCAAAGAGGCGCTTTGGACGACCATCGGCCGCCTGCTCGACGCCTTCACCCCAGCCGAGTGCCGCAACTACCTCACCAACTCAGGCTGTGCGTCCGAGTAACGTGGAAAAGCTTTAGCTAACCTGTCTGGCTCCGATCCGTCTCCATGTCCGTGCCCCTGTTGCTGCCTTGCCCGGGAGGAACGCCAGCGGGGCGGGATGTTGGCGGGGCGCGGCTGGCCGTTTCCCTCCGGTGGTGTAGCCTGGGCGGCAAGGTGCCCAAAACGCCACACAGGAGGAAGACCGATGTCCAGGATCCGCGGGGCCGTCGCGGCCCTTGCCATGCTGCTCGCGCCGTCGCTGGCACCTGCCCAAACCGCGGCGCCAACGGCGGCCCCAGCCGTTTCCGACAACGTCGTGCGGCTCGGCGTGCTGACTGACGTCTCTGGCCCCTACGCCGATTTCTCCGGCCCCGGCTCCATGGTCGCCGCCCGAATGGCGGCCGAGGATCAAGGCGGCCGCGTCCTGGGTAAGCCGATCGAAGTGGTTGGCGGCGACCACCAGAACAAGCCAGATGTCGGCGCCGCCCTGGCCCGCCGCTGGATCGACACCGACCGAGTTGACATGATCATCGACATGCCGAACAGCGCCGTGGCACTGGCGGTGCAGCAGGTGGGGCGGGAGCGCAACCGCATCATCATCAATACCTCGGCCGCGTCCACCGAGCTGACCGGGCGGCAATGCTCGCCGGTCGGCTTTCATTGGGTGCTGGACAGCTACGCCCTGACCAGCGGCATCACCCGCGCCGTCATGGCCCAGGGCGGCCGGAGCTGGTACTATCTGACAGTGGACTACGAGGGCGGCTATGCCCAGGAACGCGGCTCGGAAGCCGTGGTGAACGCCGAGGGCGGTCGGGTCCTCGGCCGGGCGCGGCATCCGCTAAACACGGGGGACTTCTCCTCCTTCCTGCTGCAGGCGCAATCCTCCCGCGCCCAGGTCGTGGCGCTGGCCAATGCCGGCACGGATACGGTCAATGCGGTCAAGCAGGCGGGCGAGTTCGCCCTGACACGGCAGGGCCAGCGGCTGGTCGGTTTCTTCGTCAATATCACCGACATCAAGTCGCTCGGCCTGGAGACCGCGCAAGGCGTCGTTTCAGTGGATGCCTGGTACTGGGACCAGAACGAGGAATCCCGCGCCTTCGCCCGCCGCTTCGCCGAACGTCATCGCGGCGTCATGCCGACGCAGTACCAGGCCGGTGTCTATTCCGGCGTTCGCCACTGGCTGAAGGCGATCGAGGCCGCCGGTACGGATGAGGCGATGGCGGTGGCGGCGAAGATGCGGGAGCTGCCGGTCGACGACGTCTTCGCCCGGGGCGGGCGGGTGCGGGCGGATGGCCGGCACGTGCACGACGTGCATCTGGTGGAGGTCAAGAAGCCCGGGGAATCGACTGGCCCGTGGGACCTCTACCGCATTCTCTCGACCGTCCCGGGCGATCAGGCCTTCCGCCCGCTGGCCGAGGGCGGCTGCCCGCTGGTGCAGCCATGACGGAACCTACCATGAGGGAAGCACTGGGCTTCATCGGTCTCGGCGCCATGGGCGCGCCGGTGGTCCGGCGCCTGCTTGAGTCCGGGCACCGGGTGCTGGCGCATGACCTGAACCCGGTGGCGCTGGCCGCCGCCGTCTCGCGCGGGGCGGAGGGGCGCGACAGCCCCGCCGCCGTCGCCGGGGAGGCGGCCATCGTGCTGGTCAGCCTGCCGACGCCCGAGGTGGTGCGGCAGGTGGCGCTCGGCCTGGCCGGGCTGGCCGAAGGTGATGCGCTGCGGATCTATGTCGACCTCTCCACCACCGGGGCGCAGGCGGCGCAGGCGGTGGCGGCCGGCCTCGCGCCGCGCGGCGTGGTGGCACTGGATGCCCCGGTCAGCGGCGGCGTCGCCGGGGCCGAGGCCGGCACGCTGGCGGTGATGGTGGCCGGCGACCGGGCGGCCTTCGACCGGGTTCGCCCGGTGCTCGAGGTGATAGGCGCCAATACCGTGCTGGTCGGCGGCCAGGTCGGCCAGGGCCAGACCCTGAAGCTGGTGAACAACCTGCTGGCGGCGACCACCTGGGCCGCGGCCTGCGAGGCGTGGCCATGGGCGCCAAGGCCGGGATCGACCCCGAGCTGATGATCGACACGATCAACAAATCCTCTGGCCGCAGCTTCCCGACCGAGCGCTTTGCTGCCGGCCCGGTGCTGAGCCGGCGCTTCGACTTCGGTTTCCGCATGGAACTGATGGCCAAGGACATGCGGCTCGCCCTACAGGAGGCCGAGGCGCTGGGGCTGGTGATGCCGACCAGCCGCGCCGCGCAGATGCTCTATGGCCTCGCCATGGCGGACGGCGGGGCCAAGGGTGACGTCACCGAGCTAGTGAAGATCACCGAGGGCTGGGCGGGGACGGAGATCGCCGCCGCCCGCCGCAACGAGGGCTAGCCCAGTGCCCTAGGGGTCTGTGACCGGACTCAGCGATGCGCAGGTTGATCATGGTGGCGGCGAGATGGGCGAAGCCCATCCAGCTGCGGCGGGTTTTGTCGCGTCGCAGGGTGATGCGAGCAAAGTCCTTGAGCCGGGAAAACAGGTTCTCGACGTGGTGCCGCCGGGCGTACAGCACGGGATCCCATGCGGGCGGATCAACCATGCCCCGCTTGGGTGGGGTGTGGATGGTGCAGCCCTCGGCGGCGAATGCCGCACGGAGCGGCGCCGAGATATAACGGCGGTCAAGCGCGGCGTCGCAAGCCGGGATGCCCGAAGCCAGTGCTGTCGCATAGCGCAGGTCCGAGTGGTGCCCGGAGCTGGTGATCAGCCGCAGGATGCGGCCAAGCGCTCTGGCGATTGCCGAACTGCCGACAGCGCCACTCGCGGCGCGGTGGGCTTTGCAAGTGGTACTGTCCAGCAGCAGCAGCCCATTAGCTAGCAGGCTCGGGAGGAGCGCCTCGAAGATCACCTCCCACCAACCGCGCAGGCACCAGCGCCGCCAGCGGTGATAGACGCTCGACCAGAGACCCAACCCGTCTGGCAGGTCGCGCCACGGCGCGCCGGTTCGGCAAATCCAGAGCGCCGCCTCGACGAACCGGCGCAGTGCCACGTCATCGCGCTTCCAGACAAGAGGGATTTGCTGCATCACCAGCATCAGCGACACCCATTGGGCGTCGTCCAGGCTTGTCCTGGTCATGGCCGCATCTCCTTGGAAGCCTCAAGACCTTCCAAGACAGCGCGGCCAGAGACCGAATCGGAGCCAGACCGGTTAGTCAGGCAGTCCGGTCACAGACCCTAGATGGCGATGCAAAATACCATCGCTGTCCGACATCGCTGCTCACCCGCACTATTCCGCCAGGTGCGCGGCATAAGCGCAGTGCCGGTGACTTATCCTATTCCGGCGCTCACAGCGGTGAAATTCGGTCGAGCCAGAGGCGCCAACCGAGGACTGAGTCAGCTTGCCTCAGATCGATAGATCCTTGGTGTTGTAGTCGCGGATCACGCGCTCAAACGTCTCCGGTGTGTTGCGAAACTGATCCTCAAGGCCGACGAATGGTTGATAGCAGAACCGCGTCTCATGGGGGAATGCCTGATGACGCGCGTCGATCGCAACCTGGATGACGGCCGCGCGCTCGAAAACGCGCTTCTCGTCGTAGGTCGCGTTGGTTTCGGTGATCGACAGTGCCGCTTTCTGCCCGAGGACCGACTTGCGGCGATGAAATCCAAAGGTTAGCGAGATGCGGAGGTCCGGCGAGCTGTTGGCGAAGGAGCCGTGGACCATCTGGCGATTCACGATGGTGACGTCACCTGCGTTGCAGACCAGCGGCACCGCACCCGGCAGCTGCTCGCTGCCGCCATTCTCCTCGACCATCCGCTTGATGTCGACCTTGCCCAGCTTGTGCGATCCAGGAATGACCCAGAGGCAGTTACCCACCGTCGTAGGGTAGATCTGCACCTGGAAGTTAAAGCCGTGGATGCCCTCATCCCAGTCAGGCGAGTTCCAGTGCGTGACGCCGTCTTGGTGCCAGGCGACGGAACCGCCGAGGCCCGGCTGTTTGACGAAGATGGCGTCGTTGAAGGGCGCGAAGTCGGCGCCGTTGATGGATTGCGCGACCGCCAGAAGGCCAGGGTGCCCGTATAGCCTTAGGCCCGACGGCATGGACTGGCACATCGAATACATCAGGAAGACCACTTGCTCGGGGGCCCCTGCATCGGCCTTCGGCTGCGCCATCTGCGCGGGGTGGCGGCCGTTCAGTGCATCGGTGCCGCCCCAAGGATCGGAGAGCGGCTTGGTGTAGCGGTATGGGCAGCGCGCGTAGTCGAGGCCGAGGGCGGGGCGCCCTTGCGCATCGACCTTGGCATCGGGCGTTACCGGCGCACGCTCCAGCATGTCCTGCGCATCGCGCCGCAGTGCCTCGACCTCAGCCTTGTCGATGACCCCCTCGAAGATGTAGTAGCCGTGCCGCCAGTAGGCGGCCAGGATATCGGGGTGCAGGAGACCGTCATCGGTCAGTCGGATCGGGCCCCGATTGCCGATCTCGGCAGCGAGGCGCTCGCCAGCGATGCGATACTCGCGCATGCCGGCATCATGATCGGCACGTGAAAGGACCGGCGCTTCCGTGGTGGCAGACATTTTCGTTTCCTCCTCTTGCTGCGATCATACATCCCCGGTGAGCGGAGCGGCAGGCCCGGGCAGCGGGGGTGGCCAAGTCAGGCAGGGCTTTGGGCACTAGCCTGGGCGGATCTCCCGGCGCCTCACCAAGTCTCCCCACCGCGCGGCCTCGTCTTGCATGAAGGTGCCGAAGGAGGCTGGGGTCGTGCCGCCGGCGATGAATGTCATGTCCCGCATACGGGAACGCACCTCCGGAAGTTGGAGTACCGAATGTAGATCGGCCGCGATCTTCTCGATGACCGCAGGGGGCGTCTCACGTGGCGCCACCAGCCCATAGAAGGCCGCGGCGCTGTAGCCGGGAAAGCCCTGTTCGGCGATGGTTGGCAAATCCGGCAGGAGGTCAAGACGCTTGGACGACGTGACACCGAGTGCCCGCACCCGCCCTGCCTCGATATGCTGCAACATGCTGCTGTCGAACATCGCCGAGACGCGCCCCGACAGAATGTCGGCATGGGCCGGAGTACTGCCCGGGTAGGTGATGGTTGTCACCTCGATGCCCGTCTTGTCGTAGAGCAGTTCGCCGGACAGGTGGGTGATGCTGCCGATGCCGGTATGGGCCACCGTGACCTTGCCAGGATTGGAACGGGCATACGCGACGAACTCACTGACCGAGCGCGCCGGGAAGGATGGGTGGACAACCAGGATGTTCGGGATGCTGGATATCAGGCCAACGGGCACGAAGTCGCGGAATGGGTCGTAGGGCAGCTTCTCGAACATCATCGGATTAAGGGCGAAGGGCAGCGAGACCGACAGCATGGTGTGACCGTCCGGCGCGGAGCGCTGCACGGCCTGGGTGGCGATGAGCGTGTTCCCGCCGGGCCGGTTCTCGACCATGGTGGTCATCGCCCACATCTCGCTCAGGTGCTGGGCAGCCAGGCGGGCCTGGCTGTCCGCAGCGCCACCGGCACTGTATGCGACGACGATCCGCACCGGCTTCTCGGGGAAGCGGGATGCGGGCGATGACGGCTGCGCCAGGGCGGGTGGAGCGAAGGTGGCAAGCCCCGTGGCCATGAGGCGTCTGCGGTGTAGTGTCACGGCAGCCTTTTCTCCCTCTCTCTGCCCGCTACGGACTGCGGCTTCTCCGGGTTGGGATTGGATGACCCCGGCATCGACGGTGAGATGCCGCCAGGGCTATTCCACTCGAATGTTGGCCCCGCGGATCACGCGGCCCCACGTCTCACGGTCGCCGACAATCAGGGCTGTCACGTCCCCGGGCCTCCCGACGAGCGCCTCGGCACCCAGTTCTGCCAGCTGCTCCACCATGGAGGGCGCGGAGACCACTGCGTTCACCGCGGCGTTCAGGCGGCGCACGGTATCATCCGGCATGCCGGCAGGGCCGAGGAGGACGAACCAACCCTCGATCTCCGCCTCCTGAAGGCCGAGTTCGCGGAGGGTCGGAAGATTGGGCACCAGCGGGCTGCGCTTCGGTCCGGTGACCGCAAGGGCCCGCACCTCACCGCGCCGGACATAGGGGAGCATCACCGCGACGTTGTCGAACATCGACTGGATGCGCCCGGCAAGCAGGTCGGCACGGACCGCGCCGCTCCCCTTGTAGGGAACGTGCAGGATGTCGATGCCAGCGACCCGGCGCAGCATCTCCCCGGCCAGATGTTGCGCCGTCCCCATGCCTGTCGAGGCATAAGCGATCTCGCCGGGATGGCGGCGAGCGAGTTCGATCAACTCCTGCATCGACTGCGCCGGGACGCCCGGACTAACGACAAAGAGGTATGGCGTCCGCGCGAAGGTAGCGATGGATGTGAAGCCTCGCACGGGGTCGAACGGCAGCGATGGGTAGAGCTCGCTTAGAGTGGCGTGCGAGCTTGGTGCGAAGAGGAGCGTGTAGCCGTCAGGCGCGGCCTTTGCCACGGCCTCGGAGCCGACGATGCCGCTGGCCCCGGCCCGGTTCTCAACGATGACGTTTTGGCCGATTTCCGCTGTCAGCCGCTGGGCCAGAAGACGAGCCATCACGTCGGTTGCCCCACCCGGCGGGAAAGCCACCACCATCCGTACCGGCTGGGTTGGCCAGGCTGCGGTCTGGGGAGAGGTCTGTCCTGTGATGGCCGCCAAGGCCATGACGAGCAGGAGGACCCTGCCGATGCGCCGCATGTTGCTTCCTCCCTATAGTCATTCGCCTTCAAGCCTCTGCGGGCTGTTCAGGACACGGCGGCGACGGCCTGGAGCATGGATGTCCGGTCACCTGCCGCGGCGGCCGCCACGATCCGGCCCGTTTTCTGCTCGCCCTCCAGCGAGCAGCGGTACATGACCCGCGGCTTCGTCTGGTCGAAATCGGCGAGCGCAACGTGGCAGGTGCAACGGTTGTCCCACATGACGAGGTCGCCCACGCTCCAGCGGTGGCGGTAGACGAACTCGGGCGAGGTCGCGTGGGTGTTGAGCAGGGACAGGAGGCTTTGGCTTTCCTCGTCCGACATGCCGACGAAGCCACGGATGCGCTGGCCGATGAGGAGCGACTTCCTCTCAGTCTCCGGATGGACCCGTACCACCGGATGCACGACCGCTGGGTTCCGGCGCTTCATGTCGGCCACGAGAGCCGGGTCGCGCTGTTCGATACCCTTGATCAGCGTGACGTCGTGGATCGCCTCAAGCCCTTCCAGAAGCGCACGTATCGCGGGGCTGAGTGTGTCGTAGGCAAGGTAAAGGTTCGCCCACATTGTGTCACCACCGACCGGCGGCTTTTCCTTGCAAGATAGCAGCGCGCCCTTGGCCGGACGCTCGGTGTAGCTGAGGTCCGTGTGCCAGTTCCGGCCTGAGTTGTGCGTACCGGACGGCTTTCCCCCAACCTGCTTGTTCGTCAGGACCAAAATCTCCTGGTGGTCGGGGTGGAGGGTCGAGGGCGCCTGCGAGGCATGACCGTCGAGGTCACCAAATTTTTGCGCGAAGGCGATCTGCTGCTCCGGTGTCAGGTCTTGGTCGGGGAAGACCAGGACCAGGTGGCGCAGCCAAGCCTCATGGATGGCGCCGCGCTCCGCCGCAGCGAGCGGCTGGCGGAGGTCGAGGCCGGTGACCTCGGCGCCGGCGGCAAAGCCCAGGGGGCGGATGGCGATTTTGCTCATGGACAGGTCCTCCAAGGTAGAACGATAGTCGTCTGTCGACTGTCTGACAAGATTTTCGCGCTCATCGAATCTTTCGGCCTCGGCACCGCATCACGGCGCGGAGTAGAAGTGCGCCCGCCATGAACGATACAGAAACAGGCCTGGATGACGGCTTGCCCCTGGGGAAGTCGGCCAAGTCCCTGCCCGAGCGCCTCGCGGACCTGCTGCTGGCGGAGGTGATGGCTGGCCGCCTGCGAGGGGGCGACCGCCTGAAGGAGGAAACCCTCGCCCAGCAGCATGCGGTGAGCCGGGCAACGGTGCGCGAGGCGCTGATTGCCCTCGCCAAGGGGGGCTACGTGGTGCGTGTGCCACGCTTCGGCGCCCGGGTGGCCGAGTTCTCAAGCGAGGATGTCGCTGACCTCTTCGAGTTGCGCGCCACCCTCCTCGGCGTGGCGGCGGGGCGCTGCGCCCGCGTCTCAGCGCCGGCGACGCTTGCCGGACTGCAAGACCTAGCAGCGCGTATGGAGCAGTTGGCAGCCGACCCAGCCACGGACCCGCAGGCCTTCGCGGCATGCTCGGTGCGTGCCCAGGCACTGCTGGTTGGCGGCAGCGGTAACCGATACCTTCCAGATGTCTACGAGCGGTTGGCCGGCATCAGTTCCTGGCAGCTGATACGGTGTCAGGCTGCGAGCTTCCTGCGGGCAGATTGGCGTGCCGAATCTGCGGCAGACTGGCTGCGCTTGGCGGACCGCGTCGTCGCAGGCGACGCCGGAGGCGCCGAGGCTGCGGCCCGGCTTTTGCTCACCCACTCGGCGGCGCGGGTCCAGCAGCAGCTCCAAGAGCCTGTTGCAAGCTAGGCCTGACGGCCGCTTGCCCGTAACGACTTGTCGTGGAGCTGGGAGTGCTCCTCAAAGGTGGACTTCCGCTACGCGCGTAACACCGAAAAGGCTCGCCGACGCTGGTCAGGGATCAGATCGTATGGCGCAGCGGGGCATTGTCAACTTGTTGGGCTGCAAGGCGTGCGTCATCGTGTGGCGGCATGACCCTGCACCTCATGCCGCCATCTGGACGCATGTCTCCTGCCGCCACACGAGGAAGGCCCTGGCGTGAGCGCGCCGATATTGAGCAGCGGTCATCAGGTGCCGCCGTGGACGGAAGTGGCCATAGATCATGGCGTGGGATGACAGGAAGCGTTGGGCCTGCTCCGGTGACTTGAAGCGTTGCATCTGTCGCTCTCGGCGCCGTGTCGGCCGGTGCGAGTTTTCGGCGCGGTTGTTCAGGTAGCGACTGGTTCGGTGCTTCACCTCGGGCAGCAGTTCACGATGCGCAACGCCGTAGCTGC
>NZ_FMZX01000053.1 GCF_900101615.1 Belnapia rosea
AAACTAACATTCACAGCGGACCACTCAATGGGGGCCGATCACTTGCGGGCAAAGTCGGCACCGAACTTGCGGCACCACTGCCTGATGCTCCCGTGGGTAACCGCTATGCCGCGTTCAGCGAGGATCAACTCCACGTCGCGCAGGCTCAGGCCGAAGACGTGGCAGAGCCACGCGGCATGGCTAATGATCCCAGCCGGGAAGCGGTAACCAGGGTAGCTCGCGGGCTCTGGCGTCATCTCACCAGCATGGCCCAGCCATTTCATTCCGGGAAGCGGAGGCCAAGTTGGCAATGCCGGACGGCGGTATCCGTCGGGAGCCGACCCTGCCCGAGCACGAGCAGATCGCACCGGAGTGAGGGCCGCCGCCCGAAAAGGAGTTCGTCTTCACGGAGGACGAGCAGGACGACGATGCCGCGCACACGCGTGCCCTCGCTGCGCGGGCACGCCGGGTCGCCCGCCAAGCGGCGCTCGATCCCGACGACAGCATTGCCCTCTGACCTGCCATGCGTACGAAGGCGACCTTCCGACTCCGCCCAATCTGATGCGCCGCCTCGCCGACTATGGGCACGGAAACGCGTCAGCCAAGCCGTCGTTGTCGAGGTCGCGCTCGAGAGCTACCTGTCGCCGGACGGCGCCGAGCGGCTCGAGGCGGCCCTGGCACGTCGACTTGATCGCCTGTCGCGCGCCAACGAACGGCTGGAACGCCACGTCACTATCGGCAACGAAGCCCTCGCGCTGTTCGTGAAGCACTGGCTCACTGCAGCACCTCCGCTGCCCGACACAGTGCCCGCTGCTGTAAGAGTGAAAGGTAAGGAGTGCTACGACGCATTCGTTGAGGCGCTGGGTCGAAGGCTGCAGAAAGGCCGTACACTCGCTCATGACATAGCGGCGGACATGGCCACGCCTGATAGAGAGCTGAACCCGGTTTCCTTGGACAGCCCTCTTTCCGCCCAGAGACCGGCATGATGAAGTCCGTCATGAACCAGATTGAACACGATGAGGCGGCTGCAGGGCTTGCATGGCGAGGGCGGGCGCAGGACGTCCGCGCTATCCACAGGCCAGGTTGCCCCGCCGCGGCAGGGCGCACCGCGGTCAGACCCGCTCGTCTTTGGCCCGCGTCCGGGCGTTGGTCGCAAGCGGGAGGTCCTGCTGCGGCTGCTGCGCGGCGAGGCTGATCCGGCCGACGGCCAACCCGCCGCCGCCGTGCAGCGCATCGGCGAGCTGAGCACGACGGTCGAGCTGCTGCACGCCAGGATCGAGCACCGCGGCCCTCTGCGCCGCGGGCGGTCGCGGTGATGGGCGAAGCAACTCGCCAGCGACCGGCCGGCGCTACGGCCTCGCGCTGTTCTGCCGGGTCTGGGAGGCGGCACGTTCCTCGCTCTACGCCGCCCCCTGCCAGCGGCCGACCGCACGGTTGCCGCAGCCCGAGGCCCGCCCGGTCGGACGCGGTGCGGCCATGCGCGCCGACCTCCCGCGTTCACCCTGGACCGGCGATGGAGCGATACTGCCACGCATGAGCGCTGCATCGTCACCACGGCGCTGGTCGCATTATGGGCGACCGCCGCGAGCCAGACCGCCATGGTCGCCGACGGCAAGGTCTGGCTGTTCGGTGTCGCTGAGCACCGGACGCCGAACTGCTCGGCTGGCATGTGGCCAAGCGCGGCACCCGCTACGAGGCCGTCCCGGCAGTCGGCATAGCGGCGCGCCAGTGGTTCGGCCGGCTCGGTTCCGGCGCCGCCCGCGGCTTCGCGCTCCGCCGTGCCCACGGCAGCAACTTCATGTCGGACGCCTTCGCGAAGCAGACCAGGTTCAGAGTCATGGCGCCGAGCCACGCCTTCGTCGCCCGCTACGACGCGGAGTGGCTGATCGAGAAGAACCGCCAAGACAGCCCAGACGCCACGCGTGCCGCCTGGAATGAGGAAACCTTCAGTCACGCCGGATAAAGCGACCCATTGTCCAGAAAACCGGGTGCGGTACAGGAGGGCGCCGGGTTCGACCCTTCCTGCCCGCCTCCGGCAGCAGTTCCTTGCGGCATGACCGCGCGGCTCCACTGCGGCTGGCGTGGCCCAACACCGCCGCCATCGATCTGGCCGCCGCCCGGCCTCACGCATCGATCTCGGCGAGCCGCTTGTAGAGATAGGTCCGCGAGATGCCGAGCTCCGCCGCGACACGCTTCTTGTTGCCGCGGTTGCGCAGCATCGCCTCGCGGATCTTCGCGCCTTCGAGCGCGGCCATGCTGTCCGCCAGGCGCGCGCCCCGCGGTTCCGCGGCCGGCGCCGGGCGCGCCGGGCCGGCGGTGACATCGGGGAAGGCGGCGGGGGTCAGCCGCTCGCCCTCGGCGAAGATCAGCGCGCGCTCGACCACGTGGCGCAGCTCACGCACATTGCCGGGCCAGTCGGCCTGGCGCAGCAGCGACTCCGCCGCCGGGTCGAGCTCGGGCTCAGGCCGCCGGTGGCGCTGCGCCAGTTCATGCAGGAAGTGGCGGGCGAGCAGCGGGATGTCCTCGCGCCGCTCGGCGAGGCCCGGCACCTCGATCACCACCGGGCTGATGCGGTAGAACAGGTCAAGCCGGAAGCGCCCCTCGGCCACCATGCGCTTGAGGTCGCAATGGGTGGCCGAGACCAGGCGGAAATCCACCGGCAGCGGCGCCTCGCCGCCGACCCGCTCGACCGTCCTTTCCTGTAGCACGCGCAGCAGCTTGGCCTGGGTCTCGGGCGGCATCTCGCCGATCTCGTCGAGCAGGATGGTGCCGCCGGCGGCCTGCTCGAAGCGGCCCTTGCGCCCCTTGCGGTCGGCCCCGGTGAAGGCGCCGGGCGCGTAGCCGAACAGTTCGCTCTCGACCAGGCTGGCCGGCAGCGCGGCGCCGTTGACCGCCACCAGCGCCGCGGCGCGGCGCGGGCTCAGCGCGTGCAGGGCGCGCGCGACCAGCTCCTTGCCGGTGCCGCTCTCGCCATGGATCAGCACCGGCACGTCGAGCGGGGCGAGCTTGGCGATGTCGCGCTTGAGCCGGAGGATCGCCGCGCTCTCGCCGACGATGTCGTCGAGGCTGCCGACCGCGTCGCCGCGCAGCGCCGCCGCCTCGCGGCGATAGAAATCCACCTCGCGCTGCAGCGCATTGACGTGGCGGGCCAGCGCCTCGACCTGCTGCGGCCCCTTGAACATCACCCGTCCGATGGCGCCGACCACGCGGCCCTCGCGCGCGATGGGGATGCGCGAGACCACCCGCTCGGCCCCGCGCATGCGCTGGATCTCGCCGATTTCCGGCTTGCCGGTGGCGAGCACCCGGTCGAGCCGGGTGTTCTCGATCACCTCGCGCACCGGGCGGCCGATGCCGCCGCCGCGGTCGAGGCCGAAGAAGGCCTCATGCACGGGCGAGATGTAGGCGACCCGCGCCCGGTCATCGACCACCGTCATGGCGTCGAAGGCGTCGGTGACGACGTGCTCGATGATGTCCCAGGCGAAATCCACCGCGGCGACGAACTCCAGCACCGCATCGCCCGGCGCTTCGCTGAACACGACCAGGTCGGCCTCGTCCAGCGGCATCAGCAGCACCAGGAAGCGGCCGCGCGGAGTGGCCAGGGTGGCGAGCCGGCGCCCCCGCAGCGCCGCCATCCATTCCGGGTCGGCGAGGCAGGCCGCCACCTCGCGCGAGCGCGCGAGGCCGTGGGCGGCGATCCGTCCGCCATGCTCGACGATGGCGGCGCCGCATCCTGGCGACGCGACCGGCTGCGTTCGCGGCATGGCGTTTCTTCCCCCCATGAGTGTCCTTGCCATGGACACTAGGCCGGCGCGACTGTCCGCGCCAAGGGCTGGGGCGGCGGCGCGATGGTGGGCCTCCGCCGGGCCGGGGCGCTGGCACGTCGGATGCAACCCCGGGCGCCCGGTGCGGCCCGTCGGCGCGGCGCCGGCCGTCGCGGCATCGCGGCATGAGGAGGATCGCCCATGGACCAGGCCGACGAGGCCGCCACCCCCGGACACGACGCCCCGCCCGGCGCCGCGCTGCCGCTGCTCGCCGCCGGGGCGGGCGCCTTCGACCTGCTCGACGGGGTGCGGGTGCTCGACCTCACCACCTCGATCGCCGGGCCTTATGCGGGGATGCTGCTCGGCGACCTCGGCGCCGAGGTGGTGAAGGTGGAGCGGCCCGGCGCCGGCGACGACGCGCGCGCCTGGGGCCCGCCCTTCCTCGACGGCGAATCGCTGTGGTTCGTCGCCGTCAACCGCAACAAGCGCAGCGTCACCCTCGACATCACCTCCGCCGCCGGGGCGGAGGTGCTGCGCGGCCTGATCGGGCAGGCCGACGTGCTGCTGGTCAACCAGCCGGCGCGCAGCCTCGCCAAGCTCGGCCTTGCGCCCGAGCAGCTGCGCGCGGCGCGGCCGGAGCTGATCCATGTCTCGATCACCGGCTTCGGCCTGACCGGGGAACGCGCCGACCATGCCGGCTACGACCTGATCGCCGAGGGCTATTCCGGCGTCATGGACCTGACCGGCACGCCCGAGAGCGAGCCGCAGAAGGTGGGCGCGCCGACGGCCGACATGCTGGCCGGCCAGGACGCCGCCATGGCGGCGATGGCGGCGCTGTTCGCGCGCGCGCACACCGGGCGCGGGCGCAGCATCGACATCGCGCTGACCGACAGCATGACCCGCTTCCTCACCTGCCGCATCGTCCCCTTTCTGGGGTCGGGGGAGGTGCCGCGCCGCTCGGGCGGGCGGGACAGCGTCATCGCCATCTACCAGGCCTTCGAGACGGCGGACGAGCCGATCACCCTCGGCCTCGGCAATGACGGCGTCTGGCGCCGCTTCTGGGAGGCGGTGGGCCGGCCGGAGCGCGGGCGGGATCCGAGCCATGGCAGCAACGCGCTGCGCCGCGCCCATCGCGCCGCGATCGTCGCCGACATCCAGGATATCCTGCGCGGCCGTCCGCGCGCCGAATGGCTTGCCGCCTTCGCCGCCGCGCGGGTGCCGGCGGGGCCGATCAACCGGGTGGACCAGGTGGTGGCCGACCCGGCGCTGATCGCGCGCGGCCTGTTCTACCAGGTCGAGGCGCAGGGCACGGCGATGCCGCAGGTCGGCACCGGCATCCTGCTCGACGGCGCGGCGAACCGGCCGCGGCTGCCGCCGCCGCGCCTTGGCGCCGACACCGCGGCGGTGCTCGGGGAATGGCTCGGGCTCGACGCGGCGCGGGTCGCGGCGCTGAAGGCGGAAGGGGCGCTGTAGCCGATGCGGCCCTTCCTCACCCTGCATCATCCGGCCGCCGCGCGGGCGCATTACGAGGCCGGGCTGTGGCGGCGGGAGACGCTCTACGGCCTGCTCGCCGCCCATGCCGAGGCGCGGCCCGAGGCCCCCGCGGCGCGCGACGGCACGCGCACCCTGGGCTGGCGCGCGCTGCGCGACTGGGTGGACGGGGTGGCGGCGCATCTGGACGGGGCGCTCCGCATCGGCGCGGGGGAACGGGTGGCGATCTGGGCCGGCAACCGGCTGGAGACGCTGGTGCTGTTCCTCGCCTGCGCGCGGCAGGGCATCGCCTGCAACCCCTCGCTGCACCGCACCTACACGGCCGATGAGATCCCGCCGCTGCTCGCCGCGCTCTCCGCCCGCGCCCTGCTGAGCGAGCCGGGCTGGGGCGCCGACCGGCTGGCCGACCCGGCGGCGCGCTTCGGCGCCCTGCCCGGGCTGGCCGCGGTGCTGACGCCCGCCGGCTTCCCCGGCCCCGGCGCTGCGCCGGGCCCGGCGGTGGCCGACCCCGACAAGGTCGCCTATCTCGCCTTCACCTCCGGCACCACCGGCACGCCGAAATGCGTCATGCATTCGGACAACACGCTGCTCGCCAATGCCCGCGACCTGGTGCGGGACTGGGGGCATGGGCCGGACAGCGTCATCCTCACCCTGTCGCCGCTGTCGCACCACATCGCCTGGGTGGCGGTGGCGCAATGGCTGGTCGCCGGCGCGCTGCTGGTCACCGACGACCCGCCGGCGGGCACCGGGCGGCTCGACTGGATCCTCGGCAACCGCGCGACCTATGTGCTCGGCGTGCCGACCCATGCGATGGACGTGCTGGCGGCGGCGGGCGAACGCGGCCTCGATGCGCTCGGCGCGGTGCGCTGCTTCTACATGGCCGGGGCGCCGATCCCGCCGGCGGTGGCCGAGGCCTTCGTGCGGCTCGGCGTGCGGCCGCAGAACGTCTATGGCATGACCGAGAACTCCTCGCACCACTACACCCACCCCGACGACCCGACCGAGGTGATCGTCGAGACCTGCGGGCGCGGCGGCCGCGCCTACACGATCGGCCTGTTCGACCCGGCCGATCCGGACCGCCCCGCGGCACCTGGCGAGATCGGCGAGATCGGCGGCCGCGGGGCGGCGCTGATGCTCGGCTATTTCGGCAACCAGGCGGCGACCGAGGCGAGCTTCAACCGCGAGGGCTGGTTCCTCTCGGGCGATCTCGGCATGATCGACGCGCGCGGCAACCTGCGCGTGGTCGGGCGCAGCAAGGACCTCATCATCCGCGGCGGGCACAACATCCATCCCGCGCGCATCGAGGCGTTGGCGCTGCGCCACCCGGCGGTGGCGCGCGCCGCCGCCTTCCCGGTGCCCGACGAGCGGCTGGGCGAGCGCGTCTGCCTCGCCGTCATCGGCGAGATCGGGGCCGAGGCGCTGCTCGCGCATCTCGCCGCCGAGGGGCTGTCGCGCTATGACATGCCGGAATGGTTCCTGCGGCTCGACGCCTTTCCCCTGACCGCGAGCGGCAAGGTGCTGAAGCGGGAACTGGCGGCGATGGCCAGGGCCGGCACGCTGCGGCCCGAGCCGGTGCGCCGCGCCGGCGCGGGCGAAGCATGAACCGCCGCGCGACGGCGGAACGAAGGAGGGAGCGACCATGACCATGAGGCATGTCACAAGGCGCGCGGCGCTGGCGGCCGGCGGGCTGGCGGCGCTGGGCGCGCCGGCGCTGCGGGCGCAGGGCGCGGTGTCGGACGGCGTGGTGAAGCTCGGCGTGCTGGACGACATGTCCGGCGTCTTCGCCGACCAGCAGGGCATGGGCGATGTCGTCTCGGCGCGCATGGCGATCGAGGATTTCGGCGGCCGCGTGCTCGGCGCGCCGATCGAGCTGATCCATGGCGACCTGCAGAACCGGGCCGATGTCGGGCTCGGCATCGCCCGGCGCTGGTACGACCAGGAGAAGGTGGACGCCATCTTCGGCATCGGCAATTCCGCCGTCGCGCTGGCGGTCCAGCCGCTGGCCCAGGAGAAGCGGCGCATCGCGATCGCCACCGCGCCCGGCACCACCGATCTGACCGGCAGGGCCTGCGCGCCGCTCGGCGTGCAATGGACCTACGACAACTACGCCCTGGCCAAGGGCACGGTGACGCCGCTGGTGCGCGGCGGCGGGCGGAAGTGGTTCTTCATCACCTCCGACTACGCCTTCGGCCATTCGCTCGAGCAGAACGCCGCCGAGCTCGTCCGCCGCCTGGGCGGGGAGGTGACGGGCGCGGTGCGCGCCCCGCTGGGGGAGACGGACTATTCCTCCCACCTGCTGCGCGCCGCCGCCTCGGAGGCGAATGTGGTGGGCATCGCGGCGGCGGGGCTCGACCTCGTCAACATCGTCAAGCAGATGGGCGAGTTCGGGCTGGCGCGGCGCGGCATCCAGCCGGCGGCGCTGCTCTGCCTGCTGACCAACGTCCGGGCGATGGGGCTGCAGACGGCGCAGGGGCTGGTCTTCACCGAGGCCTATTACTGGGACCAGAATGACGAGACGCGCGCCTTCGCCCGCCGCTTCGAGGCCATCCACGGCCGCCCGCCGACCATGATGCAGGCGAGCGTCTGGGGCGCGGTGACGCACTACCTCAACGCCATCCGCGACGCCGGCACCGATGCCGCCGAGCCGGTGATGGCGCGCATGCGCGCCACGCCCATCAACGACTTCATGACCCGCAACGGCCGCATCCGCGAGGATGGGCGCGTCATCCGCGACATGTACCTGCTGCGCGCCAAGCGCCCGCAGGACAGCCGCGGCGAATGGGACCTGCTCGAGGTGGCCGGCACGATCCCCGGCGAGGAGGCCTATCGCCCGCTCGCCGAGAGCGAGTGCCCGCTGGTGCGCCGCACATGAGCGCGCCGACGCGCGGCGCCGTCGTCGTCACCGGGGCGAGCCGCGGCATCGGCGCCGCCATCGCCGCCGACCTCGCCGGGCGCGGCTTCCGCGTCGTCGGGCTGTCGCGCAGCGGCGTCTGCGCCTCGGGCTTCGGCATCGCCTGCGACGTGACCGAGGAGGAGGCGCTGCGCGCCGCCTTCGCCCGCGCCGCCGAGGAAGGGCCGGTGGTCGGCCTGGTCAACAATGCCGGCGCCGTCCATCACCGCCGCAGCGCCCGGCTGACCACCGCGGAGTTCGAGGCGGTGATGCGCCTCGACGCCACCGCGGTGATGGTCGGCTGCCGCGAGATCCGCCCCCATCTCATTGCCGCCGGGGGCGGGCTGATCGTCAATATCGGCTCCTTCTACGCCCGGCTCGGCGTGCCGGGCGCGCTCGCCTATTGCGCCGCCAAGGCGGCGGTCGGGGCGATCACCCGCTGCCTCGCGGTGGAATGGGCGCCCGAGGGCATCCGCGCCCTGTGCGTCGCCCCCGGCTACATCGAGACCGACCTCAACCGCGAGGCCCTGGCCGGGCAGGAGTTGCACGAGCGGCTGATGACGCGCATTCCGCTGCGGCGCTACGGCCGCGCCGAGGAGGTCGGCCGGCTGGTCGGCACGCTGTTCGAGGGAGGCATGGACTTCATGACCGGCACGACGCTGACCATCGACGGCGCGCACGGGATCGCCGAATGAGCGCCGCCGCCGGGCCGCTCGCCGGGCTGCTGGTGCTCGATTTCGCGACCCTGCTGCCGGGGCCGCTGGCGACGCTGATCCTGGCCGAGGCGGGGGCCGAGGTGGTCAAGGTCGAACGCCCCGGCACGGGCGACGAGATGCGCGGCTACCAGCCGGCCTGGGGGGCGGATTCGGCCAATTTCGCCCTGCTCAACCGCGGCAAGCGCAGCGTCGCGCTCGACCTCAAGGACCCCGCGCAGCGCGCGCGGCTCGATCCGCTGATCGAGCGCGCCGACATCCTGGTCGAGCAGTTCCGCCCCGGCGTGATGGAGCGCCTCGGCCTCGGCCCCGGGCAGGTGATGGCGCGCAACCCGCGGCTGATCTGGTGCTCGATCACCGGCTACGGGCAGAGCGGGCCGAAGCGCGACGCGGCGGGGCACGACCTCAACTACATCGGCGATGCCGGGCTGCTCTCGCTGGGCTTCGGCGACGCCGCGCGGCCGGTGGTGCCGCCGGCGCTGATCGCCGACATCGCCGGCGGCGCCTATCCGGCGGTGATGAACATCCTGATGGCGCTGCACGCCCGCCAGGCGACCGGACGGGGCCAGCGGCTCGACATCGCCATGACCGACAACCTGTTTCCCTTCCTCTACTGGGCGATGGGGCAGGGCTTCGCCACCGGGCGCTGGCCCGGCAATGGCGACGGGCTGGTGACCGGCGGCACGCCGCGCTACCGGCTCTATCCGACCGCCGATGGCCGGGTGCTCGCCGCCGCGCCGATCGAGGACCGCTTCTGGGCCGTGTTCTGCGACATCATCGGGCTGGAGCCGCAATGCCGCGACGATGCGCGCGACCCCGCCGGCACCGCGGCGCGGGTGGCCGCACTGGTGGCGGCGCGCGACGCCGATGCCTGGCGCGCCGCGATCGCCGGGCGCGACTGCTGCTGCAGCATCGTCGCCACCGTGGAGGAAGCCATGAACGACCCGCATTTCGCCGCGCGCGGGCTGTTCGGCCACCGCCTCGCCAATGCCGAGGGGCAGCAGATGCCGGCGCTGCCGGTGCCGCTCGCCCCGGCGCTGCGCTGCCCGCCGGGCATCCGCCCCGCCCCGGCGCTCGGCGCCGACAACGCCGCGGTGCTCGCGCCATGAAGGCGGCGCTGCTGACCGACTACGCCGGCCCCGAGGTGATCGTCTTGCGCGAGCTGCCCGAGCCGGTGCCGGCCGAGGGCGAGGTGCTGCTGGGCTTCGAGGCGGCCGAGGTGAACTACCCCGACGCGCTGGTGGTGAGCGGGCGCTACCAGACGCGCCCGCCGCTGCCCTTCATCCCCGGCAAGACCATCGTCGGGCGGGTGCTGGATGCGCGCGGCGCGGCGGCCCCGGCGCGCGGGGCGCGGGTGATCGCGCATGTCGAATACGGCGCCTTCGCCGAGCGCGTGGCGCTGCCCGCCGCCGCCTGCCTGCCGGTGCCCCAGGGGATCGGCGCGGCGGATGCGGCCGCCCTCGGGCTCAACTACCAGACCGCGCATTTCGCGCTGGCCGCGCGCGGCGGCCTCGCGGCGGGGGAAAACGTGCTGGTGCTCGGCGCCTCGGGCGCGGTGGGCGCGGCGGCGCTGCAACTGGCCCGCCCGCTCGGCGCCGCGCGGGTGCTGGCCGGCATCCGCAGCGAGGCGGCGGCCGCCGCCGCCCTGGCCGATGGCGCCGATGCCGCGCTGCGGCTCGACCAGGGGGCGGAATTGCGCGAGCAGGTGGCGGCGGCGACCGGCGGGCGCGGGGTGGATGTGGTGATCGACCCGCTGGGCGATGCCCTCACCGCCGCCGCGCTGCGCTGCCTCGCCCCCTGCGGGCGGCTGGTGGTGGTCGGCTTCGCCGCGGGGGAGATCCCGCAGATCCGCAGCAACTACCTGCTGGTCAAGAATGTCGGCGTGCTCGGCCTGAACTGGGCCGACCACCGCGACCGCGAGCCGGCCCGCGTGGCGGCGGCGCAGGCGGCGATCTTCGCGCTGTTCCTGGAAGGGCGGCTGCGGCCGCGCATCCATCGGCGCCTGCCGCTTGCCGCGGCGGCCGAGGCGCTGGGCCTCGTCGCGCGCGGGGGCCTGCCCGGGCGGGTGCTGCTGGAAGGCTGATCCCCGCCCCGGCCGGAAGGGGCCGCACCCCTCCCCGCCAGGCGCGGTTCAGCCGAGCGTGGCGCTCGCCTGCATGGCGATGCCGCCATCCGGGCCCACCGCCCAGACCTCGGCGCCCTCGGCGGTCGGCCGGCCGATCACGGTGAAGGGCGCGGTGTC
>NZ_FMZX01000018.1 GCF_900101615.1 Belnapia rosea
CATCGGGCCGTCGGCGGCCGACACCACCAGGATCGCGCCGTCCATCTGCGCCGCGCCGGTGATCATGTTCTTCACGTAGTCGGCGTGGCCAGGGCAGTCCACATGCGCGTAGTGCCGGTTCGCCGTCTCGTACTCGACATGCGCCGTCGAGATCGTGATGCCACGAGCCCGCTCCTCCGGCGCCTTGTCGATCTGGTCATACGCCGTGAACGTCGCCCCGCCCGTCTCCGCCAGAACCTTGGTGATCGCCGCCGTCAGCGACGTCTTGCCATGATCCACATGCCCGATCGTGCCAATGTTGCAGTGCGGCTTGTTCCGCTCAAACTTCGCCTTCGCCATTGCCCGGCTCCGCTATCCCGTACGATGTATCTCGCTTGCCCGAGGGCCAGTCCGGCGGAAGGGCCCCGCCGCCCCGCCTGCCCTTTGGGCATCCCCGCGAACCGCGCGGGATATAGGCACAATTTGCAGCAGTACCAGCCAGCACCCTTGCCGGCCGGCGCGGCTGGCCCTATCAGGAAGCGTGATCGGGGTCAACGCCGGGTGGCTTCCAGGCCCGGCGTCCTGGGCGGACGTAGCTCAGTTGGTAGAGCGTCAGATTTCCAATCTGAATGTCGCGAGTTCGAACCTCGTCGTCCGCTCCAAACCGGCATTGGGGACCAGACAGGTCGGTCGCTCGCCTCAGAAGCCTTCGGAGTATCGCGCGGCCCACGCCATCGCACCGGCATCCGGCTGTCGGGACCGTGTGTAGGTGACGTTGCTCCGCACCACTTTCGCCGGCACTCCCGCCGCAAGGGAACGGGCCGGTATCGCTCCCGTCACGACGCTACGGGCGGCCACGATGGAACCGGCGCCGATCCGGCTGCCCTTCATGACAAGGGCGCCGATTCCGAGCCAGCAATGAGGCTCGAGCACCACGTCCGCGGGACTGTTCAGGATCTCACTGCTGTCCAGGTCGAAGATGGCATGAAGGTCACCGGTGAAGATGGAGATGTCCCAGGCAAGCAGAGCCGCGTCGCCAAAACACAAGGAGCGGCCGACGCCCTCGATCGTCATGGCGGCACCGCCAACCGAGCAGTTCTCGCCAAAAAAAATACCGCCGCCATTATCCAGAAACCGGATCGAGAAGGAATACCACCCCCTTCCCAGTACCACGATATTATCGCACGATTCGAAGCTGATCGATCCCTTCAACTCAAGACCCGGCTGCGCGACAATCGTATTTCTTGAATAGCCATTAAAATTGATGGATAAGTTGGCGGGATGCGGTTTGTAGCCGCAAATGATGCGGTTGCCGTCGCCAAGGTTGCCGTGGATCCTGTAGCCATGGCCGGCCGCCCGAGACCGGGCTGTCTCATCGAGTTCGATGACGACTGGATCCTCGATGCGCGGCAGCGTGAAACCTCGCTGTCCGACCTTGCCCGACAGGGCGGGATGCGCCGTGACGATGGCATCGATTGCTGGTTGGTCGATCATGAGGCGACTCTATCAGCGAACACCCCCTACCGTCACATCGCGCCGGCCCAGCGCCCGCTCCCCCTAGTAGCCCGGCCGGCCGAGCCAGTACCCCAGCGCCACCGCCGCCAGGCAGAGCGCCACCGACACCCCGATATTGGCCAGCGCCGCCGCCAGCCGCCCCTCCTGGATCAGGTCCAGGGTCTGCAGGCTGAAGGAGGAGAAGGTGGTGAAGCCGCCGCAGAGCCCGACCATGACGAAGGCGCGGATCTCCCCCGGCACCGCCAGCCGCCCGCCATCCAGCGTCAGCGCGCCGAACAGGCCGATGACGAAGGAGCCGAGGATATTGATGAGGATGGTGGCCCAGGGGAAGACCGGCCCGAAAAGCGGGAAGGTCGCCAGCACCAGCCAGTAGCGGGCCATCCCGCCGAGGGCGCTGCCCAAGGCTACCCAGGCATAGGTCATTGATGCTCTCTCCTCTCCGGTGCCGGAGAGGGCGGGGCCGGCGCCTGCGGTCGTTGAAGGGAGACCCACCCCATGTCCGGAGCTTAGGCCAGGGATGCGCCCTGGCGAAGGGGTGGCCGGCGACCTGGCTTGGTAATATGGAAGCTCCGCCGAAGAGGACGTCCCGATGCCGCAATACCGTTCCCGCACCACCACCCATGGCCGCAACATGGCCGGCGCCCGGGGCCTCTGGCGCGCCACCGGCATGAAGGACGGGGATTTCGGCAAGCCCATCATCGCGGTGGTCAACAGCTTCACCCAGTTCGTCCCCGGCCATGTCCACCTGAAGGACCTCGGCCAGCTGGTGGCGCGGGAGATCGAGGCGGCGGGCGGCGTCGCCAAGGAATTCAACACCATCGCGGTCGATGACGGCATCGCCATGGGGCATGACGGCATGCTCTACAGCCTGCCCTCGCGGGACCTGATCGCCGACAGCGTCGAGTACATGGTCAACGCGCATTGCGCCGATGCCATGGTCTGCATCTCCAACTGCGACAAGATCACGCCGGGGATGCTGATGGCGACCATGCGCCTCAACATCCCGACCATCTTCGTCTCCGGCGGGCCGATGGAGGCGGGCAAGGTGGTGCACCGGGGCCAGAAGCGCTCGGTCGACCTGATCGACGCCATGATCGTCGCCGCCGACCCGACCGTGACGGATGAGGAGGTGGCGGTCATCGAGCGCTCGGCCTGCCCGACCTGCGGCTCCTGCTCCGGCATGTTCACCGCCAATTCGATGAACTGCCTGACCGAGGCGCTGGGCCTCGCCTTGCCGGGCAACGGCACGGTCGTGGCGACGCATGCGGACCGCAAGCGGCTCTTCCTCGAGGCCGGGCGCAAGATCGTCGAGATCACCCGGGCGCATTACGAGACGGAGGATCTCTCCGTCCTGCCGCGCGCCATCGCCACCATGACCGCCTTCGAGAATGCGATGACGCTCGACATCGCCATGGGCGGCTCGACCAACACGGTGCTGCACCTGCTGGCGGCGGCGCATGAGGGTGGGGTCGGCTTCACCATGGGGGATATCGACCGGCTGTCGCGCCGGGTGCCGGTGCTCTGCAAGGTCGCGCCCTCGGTCGCCAATGTCCATGTCGAGGACGTCCACCGGGCTGGCGGCATCATGGGCATCCTGGGCGAACTTGACCGGGCCGGGCTGATCGACACCTCGGTCAGCCGGGTCGATGCGCCGAGCCTCGCGGAGGCGCTGGCCCGCTGGGACGTGCAGCGGACGGTGGATGACGGCGTGCGGCACTTCTTCCAGGCCGCGCCGGGCGGCATCCCGACCACGGTGGCCTTCAGCCAGGACCAGCGCTGGGACAGCCTCGACACCGACCGTGCCGGCGGCGTGATCCGCGACAAGGCACATGCCTTCTCGCAGGATGGTGGCCTCGCCGTGCTCCACGGCAACCTCGCCGAGGAGGGGTGCATCGTGAAGACGGCCGGCGTCGATGCCAGCATCCTTGCCTTCTCCGGCCCGGCGCGGGTCTTCGAGAGCCAGGATGCGGCGGTGGAGGGCATCCTCGGCGGCGCGGTGCAGCCGGGCGATGTGGTGCTGGTGCGCTATGAGGGGCCGCGCGGAGGGCCGGGGATGCAGGAGATGCTCTATCCGACGAGCTACCTGAAATCGAAGGGGCTCGGGAAGGTCTGCGCCCTGGTGACGGATGGGCGCTTCTCGGGCGGCTCCTCGGGCCTGTCCATCGGCCATCTCTCGCCGGAGGCGGCGGAGGGCGGCCTTGTCGGCCTTGTCGAGGATGGCGACCGGATCGAGATCGACATCCCGAACCGGCGCATTCACCTCGCCGTGCCGGATACGGTGCTGGCCGAGCGCCGTGCCGCCATGGAAGCCAAGGGCGATGCCGCCTGGCAGCCGGCCCGGCCGCGCACCCGCCAGGTCTCGACCGCGCTGCAGGCCTATGCGGCGATGGTGACGAGTGCCGCGCGCGGCGCGGTGCGCGACCTCAAGGGCATGCGGCGGGGCTAGAGTACGGTCCGCGGTCACCGGATCGCGGATCACACTCCGGCTTTCGTCATGTCGCATGATCGACGCCTCCGGCCGCCTCAGCCTTCGGCGAGGCCGGCGGCCGGCAAGCGCCCCGCCTGCCTCCTAGACCGGCAGCGGCGTGGCGGACCGGGTCCAGAGCGCCGGCTCATGGCCCCGCTCGGTCAGCAGGGCGGCGCCGAGGCCGATGGTGCCGGTGCCAAGAATGGCGACGCGCATCAGCGGGCGGCCGCGTAGCGGTTCCCGGGCACCGGCACGCCGAGATTGGCACGCAGGGTCGTCCCCTCGTACTCGGTGCGGAACAGGCCGCGGCGGCGCATCTCCGGCAGGACCAGCGCGACGAAATCGTCGAGGCCCATGGGCAGGACGGGCGGGCAGATGTTGAAGCCATCCGCCGCGCCCGCATCCACCCAGGCCTCCATGTCATCGACGATGCTCTCCGGCGTGCCAACCACGACCCTTCCGCCGAAGCCGGCGGCGATGCGGGTGTAGAGCTGGCGGATGGTCAGGTTCTCCCGCCGCGCCATCTCAAGGCCGATGCGTGCCATGCTGCGGAGCCGCGGGTCCTTCGGCTCCGGCACCGGGCCGTCGAGCGGGTAGCCGGAGAGGTCGCCCATCTGGCCATAGAGATAGGAGAGGCCGAGCTCCGGCTCGACCAGGTTGTTCAGCAGGTCGAGCTTGGCCTGCGCTTCCTCCTGGGTGCGGCCGACGAAATAGGTGACGCCGGGCATGACCTTCAGATGGTCCGGCTCCCGCCCATGCTTCGCCAGGCGGGATTTCAGGTCGGCGTAGTAGTCGCGCGCCGCCTCCAACCTGTGCGAGGCGGTGTAGACGACATCGGCGCTGCTGGCGGCGATCTCCAGCCCCTGCTCCGAGGCGCCCGCCTGCACCATGATCGGCCGGCCCTGCGGCGTGCGGGCCACGGTGAGGGGCCCGCGCACCTTGAAGTGCTTGCCCTTGTGGTCGAGCACATGGAGCTTCGACTGGTCGAAGAAGATGCCGCTGGCCTTGTCATGGACCAGCGCATCGCCCTCCCAGCTGTCCCACAGCCCCTTCACCACCTCGACGAATTCGGCCGCGCGCTCGTAGCGGGCGTCATACTCCATGTGCTGGTCGCGGTTGAAGTTCCAGGCCTCCGCCTCGGACCAGGAGGTGACGATGTTCCAGCCGGCGCGGCCGCCGCTCAGATGGTCGAGCGAGGCCCATTTGCGGGCGATGTGGAAGGGCTCGTTGTAGGTGGTGGAGGCGGTGGAGACGAGGCCGATATGGCTGGTCACCGCCGCGAGGGCCGAGAGCAGGGTCAGCGGCTCCAGCTCGGCGGTCTGGTGCGAGCGGCAGAGCGCGCCGGGCGGCTCGTCCCGGGTGCGGAGACCGATGCCGTCGGCGAGGAAGAGCATGTCGAATTTCGCCGCCTCCGCGGTGCGGGCGATGCGGAGGAAATGGCTGAGCTTCGAGGCGGCGCCGGGATCGGCCTCCGGATGGCGCCAGGCGGCGGCGTGATAGCCCAGATAGCGCATCGACAGGCCGAGCTTGATGGGCTTGCGGGTCCTCATAGGCGTCCTTGCCACCGGTGTTGGCGCATGATGCGCGGCGGCGCGCCTGGCGCAAGCGCTGCCAGACCATCCCTGCACGGAACCGTACCGTCTTTGCGTGTCCTTGCGGCAGACATTGCAGCATCGCGCCGACGGGTGGACACTCCCCGGAAGGCCCGCGACAGGGCCGTCCAAGGGAGAGGAGCCGATGATGCACCGTCGTCAATTGCTGGCCGCCCTGCCCGGTGCCCTTGCATTGCCGGCGCTCGCCGCCGAGCCGCGCGTGCTGATCCATGTGCCTCAGGCCAATCTGGCCAGCCTCGATCCGGTCTGGACCACCGCCGTCGTCACCCGCAACGCCGCCCATCTGCTGTTCGAGACGCTCTACGGCCGGGACGAGGCGCTGAACCCGCAGCCGCAGATGGTCGAGGGCCACCGGGTGGAGGATGGCGCCCGGCGCTGGACCATGCGGCTGCGGGAGGGCCTCCGCTTCCACAGCAGTGAGCCGGTACTGGCGCGGGACTGCGTCGCCTCGCTGCGGCGCTGGATGGTGCGGGACCCGATCGGCCAGACCATCGCGGCCCGGCTCGACGCGCTGGAGGCGCCGGATGACCGAACGCTGGTCTGGCGGCTGAACAAGCCCTTCGCCTCCCTGCCCTATGCCTTGGCGAAGACCCAGCCGAGCCCGGTCATCATGCCGGAGCGGGTGGCGCGGACCGAACCTTACAAGCAGGTCACCGAGATCACCGGCAGCGGCCCCTTCCGCTGGGTGGCCGAGGAGTATGTGCCGGGCAGCCGCGCGATCTTCGCCCGCTTCGACGGCTACCGGCCGCGCGAGGAGCCGGCGAGCCATGCCGCCGGCGGCTACCGGGTGAAGTTGGACCGCGTCGAATGGCGCATCATCCCCGATGCGGCGACGGCGGCCAATGCCCTCATCAATGGCGAGGTGGACTGGGTGGACCAGCCCCTGCCGGACCTGCTGCCACGGCTGAGGCGGGCGCGGGGCGTGACGGTCGGCGCGCTCGACCAGTACGGCACCTTCGGCGCGCTGCGGCCGAATCACCTGCATGGTGCGACGGCCAATCCCGCCATACGCCGCGCCATGATGGCGGCGATCGACCAGGTGGAGGTGATGACAGCGGTGATGGGCGAGGACCGTTCGCTCTACCGCGCCCCGGTCGGCTACTTCCTGCCGGGCACGCCCTCGGCCAGCGAGGCCGGGATGGAGGCGGTCAGGGCGCGGCGCAGCCCGGCCGAGATCAGGCGGATGCTGTCCGAGGCGGGCTATGCCGGCGAGCGCATCCTGCTCATGCACCCGACCGACCAGACCTTCTACGATGCCATGTCGAGCGTCGCCGCCGCGGCCTGGCGGGCGGTCGGGCTCAATATCGACGATCAGGCGATGGATTGGGGCACGGTGGTGCAGCGCCGCACCAGCATGGAGCCGCTGGAGCGGGGCGGCTGGTCCATCTTCCCGGCGGGTTATCCGGCGGCCGAGTACCGCGACCCGGTCTTTGCCTCCAACCTTCGCGGCAACGGCCGGGGCGCCTGGTTCGGCTGGCCGGAGGATGCGGAGATGGAGGCAATGCGCGACCGCTGGATGGACAGCACCGACGAGGCGGAGCTGCGCCGGCTGGACGGGGCGATCCAGGCCCGCGCCTTCGAGACGGTGCCCTTCATCCCGCTCGGCCAGTACCTGCCGCCGGCGGCCTGGCGCAGCAGCCTGAAGGGGCTGCTGAAGGGGCCGGTGCCGGTGTTCTGGAATGTGGAGAAGGGCTGATGGCTCGGTCGCCGGAGGGCACAGGCGAGGCCGGGCACCAGAAGGTGCGAATCGATCCAAGGAGAAAGCCATGCCGATGAGACGCATGGTGCTGGAAATCGGCATGGGCACCGATATCCGTGGCACCGACTATACCAAGGCCGCCGTGCGGGCGCTGCGCGATGCGCTCTGGCACAATTCCCTGACCATCACCCATGCGCTCGGGTTGCATGTGGACAGTATGGAGGTCGAGGTCCGCATCGGCGTGCCGAAGCCCGAGGAGGTGGACCAGGCCGCGGTCCTGGCCGTGCTGCCGCATGGCACCGGCACGGTGACGGTGGTGGAGGGCGGGCTCGAGATCCCGAACGAGGCGGGCACGGGCAGCACCGTCATGGCGCATGCCGCCGCGATCGTGCGGCTCGACCTGCCGGAACAGCCGGCATGACGGCGCGGCGCGTGATCCTCGAGATGGGCGCCGGCAACGACCTGCATGGCGGCGACTACACCAAGGCGGCGCTGCGGGCGGTGCAGGATGCGCTGCACCACTCCTCGCTCACCATGCTGCGCACCTTGCGGGTCGATCCGAAGACCATGCTGGTCGATGTGACGATCGGCGTGCAGCGGCCGGATCGGGTGGATGCGGAGCGGGTCCGGGCCTCCCTCCCCCATGGCATCGTCACGGTGCAGGTGGTGAAGGGCGGGCTCGACGTGCCGGATGACGAGCGGGACGATGTCGCGGTGATCGCCAGCGCGGCGATCAATGTCCGGCTTGAACTGCCCTGAACGCCCGCACCAGCCGCACCGCCCAGGCCTCGATGCCGGCATCCTCCGCCAGCAGGTCCTGGCGGACCTCGATCAGCGCCGCGGGCAGGCCGCGCGCATCGCCATGGACGGGCACGGTGTAGTCGTGCTCCGGCTCGATCCGGTAGGGCTCGTTATCGCCGATCGTCAGCCCCGGCCCGGCGAGCGCCTCGATCATCCCCCGCCCGAGTGCCACCGCATCGGCATAGAGCAGGCCGGCCTGCCAGGGCCGGGCGATGCCGAGATAGACCGGGGTGAAGCTGTGGACGCCGATGACGATGGTCGGCCGGCCCCGCCGCGCGTCGAGGCAGGCGGCGACCGCCGCATGGAAGGGGCGAAAGTAACGGTCCTGACGGGCCGCGACCTCCGCCGCCGGCAGGTCGCGGTTGCCGGGGATCTCCGTCGCCTCGCTCAGCACCGGGATCGAGGTCGGCGAGCCGAGCGGGCGGTTGCAGTCGATCAGCAGTCGCGAATAGCCGGAGAGGAAGAGCGGCGCGTCGAGACGCGCCGAGAGCTGCCGCGCCAGGGCCGCGGCGCCGATGTCCCAGGCGATGTGCCGCGCCAGGTCCGCCGTCCCCAGGCCGAGCCCCTTGTAGGGCTCGGGGATGTGGTTCGAGGCATGCTCGCAGAGCAGCACGAAGGGCGAGCTGCCCTCGGGGTTCAGCGTGGTGACGGCGGCCTCCGTCACCCCGGGATCTCGTCCGTCACCACCTGGAAATCCGCCAGGGTGCAGGGGCCGAAGGTGGTGGCGATGGCCACATCCGTCGCATCCCGCCCGCGTCCCATCAGGATGCGGCCGATGCGCGGCTGGTTGTTGCGGGCGTCGAAGGTATGCCATTCGCCGCCGAGATAGACCTCGAACCAGGCGGCGAAATCCATCGGGCCGCCAGGCGGCACGCCGATATCGCCGAGCCAGCCGGTGCAGTAGCGCGTCGGGATGTTGAGGCAGCGGCAGAAGGTCACCGCGAGATGCGCGAAGTCGCGGCAGACGCCACGGCGTTCCATGTAGGCGCCCCAGGCGGTGCGCTGGGAGCTGGCATGCTCATAGCCGAAGGTGATGTGGTTGTTCACCCAGTCGCAGACCGCCTGCACCCGGGCCCAGCCCGGCGGCGTATTGGCAAACAGCGACCAGGCGGTCTCGGACAGGCGGTCCGTCTCGCAGTAGCGGCTGCCGAGCAGGAAGACGACGGCCTCGTCCGGCAACTCCTCGACGGGATGCTGGACCGCATCGGGCACGATCCGGTCGCAGGTCCCTGGATCCCGCACCACGAAGTCGGTGGAGATGGTCAGCCGCCCGGCAGGCGCGGTGATGCGCGTGCAGAGATTGCCGAAGCTGTCATTGTACTGGCGCAGCGGGACCAATGGATCGAGATGGATATAGGAGGATGTCTCCAGGTCCGGCACCCGGGACGGGTGGGGGCTGACCATGAGCAGCATCGGCGTCGGCTGCGGGCAATCATAGACGATCTGGTAGCCGGCGCGGATGCGCATGGCGTGAAGTCCTTCTCTCGGCTGGCTCAAAGGCGAGGCGGCCCATCCTGCGCCGCCTCCGTGACACTCACCTCGACGGTCATGCCGAGGCTGTCGGAGGGGAAGCCGGTCCAGCTGCCATGCAGCGGCACGGCCTGGCGGTGGTCGCGGGCGACGGCGACGCGGATCAGGTCGCGGTTGCCGATGATGCCGTTGGTCGGATCCAGCTCCACCCAACCGGCCCCGGGGAGGTAGACGCGAAGCCAGGCATGGGTATTGCCGCCACCGACCCGCCCGCCCTGTTTCGGCACATAGAGGTAGCCGGACACGAAGCGGGCGGCGAAGCCGAGGGTGCGCACCGCCTCGATCATCAGCACGGCGAAGTCGCGGCATGTGCCGCTGCCGAGCCTGAGGGTCCGCAACGGGTCCTGCACCCCTTTCTCCTGCCGGGCGACATAGGTGAAGCGGGCCCGGATAGCATGGGTGATATCGGCCAGCAGCTCGCGCGTCGCGGTCGGGCCGTCCTTGCGAAGGAACTGCCGGGCCCAGCGGTCCAGCTCGCCGTCCGGGTCGGGGTATTGCCGCTCGATCGAGCGGGCGAGGTCGGGCATCTCCTCGACGCCATAGGAGAAGGGATAGGTTTCCGCCCCCTCTCCCATCGGCAGTTCGAGCGCATTGCCTGGCGAATGCTCGAGGCGCACCAGGCTGTGGAAGCGCAGCTCGCGCGCCCGGCCGGCAAAGCGCGCGACGGCGACGCTGTTGCCGAAGACGTCATGCAGCCAGCGCAGCTCGACCGGCTCCGGCGTGATGGTCAGCTTCGATTCCAGCAGGCGCTGGTCATGCCCCTCCCGCGGGCGGAGCATCATCCGGTGCTCGCCGAAGGCCACCGGCTGGCGGTAGCGGTAGGTCGTGATGTGCTGCACGGTGAGGACCGGCATGCCGTCAGCCAGGCCGCCGGGTCGCGGGTGGGGACAGGACGGCGGTGCCGGATGGCTGCGGCTCACACATGGCGGGGTACTCCGGTGTCGCATACGGCGGCCACGGCCGCCGGGAGTCCGGTCGGTACAAGGCATCTGCTTTGCTTGGGGATTGATCTGACATAGGGGCCGATGCCCCAGGCTGTCGAGGCGGAATGGCGGATATCCAGGCCACGGCGCCGGTTTCGCAAATTCGTGATGCCGCGATGGCGGGCCTGCATGCTCCTGTCCCGGCGCGGTTACGGCCTATACATCTGGCCTCCGTTTGAGTAGAAGCCCGCCATGCCTGCCTTTAAATCCGACAATTTCAACGACCGTCTCAGCGCCGCCTCCAAAGCCCGCCAGGCCCTGATGGAGAGGTTCCGCAACCAGCCGAAGCCGACCGACCCGGCTGTGCAGGAGCGGCTGGCGCAGCAAAAGGCGATCGCCGAGGCCCGTGAGGCCCGTATCGCTGAGCGCAAGGCGGCGAAGGAAGCCGAGGCCGCCCGCATCGCCGCCGAGGAGGCCGCCCGCCGGGCGGAGCAGGAGCGCCTCGCTGCCGAGGCCCGCCAGCGCGAGATCGAGGAGGCTGCCCGGAAGGCCGAGGAGACCCGTCAGCTCGCTCTCGAGAATGCCGACCGCGAGACCCGCGCCCGCATCCTCGACGACGAAAAGCGCCAACGGGCCCTGGCGCTGGCCGCCGAGCAGAAGGCGGCGCGGGATGCCCGCTACGCCGCCCGGAAGGCCCGCAAGAAGTAGATCCTACTCCGCCGCGGCGGCCGGGCGTGCCCCGGTGGCCGAAAGGCGGAAGCCCTCATAGCCGCGTGCGGCGATCTCGGCGCATTTCTCCCGATAGACGCCGACGCCGCCAATATAGGGCATGAAGACGCGGGGCTTGCCCGGCACATTGGCGCCCATGTACCAGGACGCCGCCTGCGGGTAGAGTGTGCGGTCGGCCACTTCATTCCCATGAGCCACCCAATCCTCCTCCGCTGACTGCGTCGCCTCGATCGTCGTCAGGCCCCGGGCGCGCAGATGGGCGAGGCAGTCGCTCAACCAATCCACATGCTGCTCGATCGAGACGATCATGTTGCTGAGCACCGAGGGGCTGCCCGGGCCGGTGATCATGAACATGTTGGGGAAGCCGGCCGTCATCAGCCCGAGATAGGTGCGCGGACCGCCGGCCCATTTCTCGGCGAGGCCCAGCCCGCCGCGGCCACGGATGTCGATGCGGGTGAGCGCCCCGGTCATCGCGTCGAAGCCGGTGGCGAACACGATGGCATCCACCTCCACCTCGCCCGCCGCGGTGCGGACACCACGCGGGGTGATGGCCTCGATCGGCGCCTCCCGCACATCCACAAGCGTGACATTCGGCTGGTTGAAGGTCTCGAAATACTCGGTGTCGACGCAGATGCGCTTGGTGCCGATCGGGTAGCCCTTGGGCGCCAGGATCTCCGCCACCTTCGGGTCCTTCACCAGGCCGCGGATCTTGTTGCGGACGAATTCCGCCGCCGTGTCGTTCGCCGCACGGTTGGTGATGAGGTCTGAGAAGGCGCCCATGAAGGCGGTGCCGCCCTTGGCCCAGCGCGCCTCGTATTCCGCCTCGCGCTCCTCCGGCGTGACCTCGAGGGCGGATTTCTCGTTCAGCCCGTAGAGGATGCCGGTGCGCATCATCCGCGCCTTGGCCCGGTGCGCCTCGTAGTCGGACTTCCACCAGGATTCGTAGTCGTCATCCATCGGGGCGTTGCGCGAGGGGATGCTGAAATTCGGCGTGCGCTGGAAGACGGTGAGATGCGCCGCCTGCCGGGCAATGACCGGGATGGCCTGGATGGCGGATGACCCGGTGCCGATGACGGCGACGCGCTTGCCGCTGAAATCCACCCCGTCATGCGGCCAGTGGCCGGTGTGGTAGGTGGCGCCGCCGAAGCTGTCTCGCCCGGCGATCTCGGGCAGCTTGGCGCTGGAGAGGCAGCCCGTGGCCATGATGCAGTAGAGGGCCGTGATGCGGTCGCCGCGATCGGTTTCGACCGTCCAGAGCCCGCTCGCCTCGTCGTATCGCGCCGAGGTCACCTGGGTCTCGAAGCGGATATCGCGCCGCAGATCCAGCGTATCGGCCACATGCGCGGCATAGCGCAGGATTTCGGGCTGGGAGGCGAAACGTTCCGACCAATGCCAGCTTTGCTGCAGCTCCGGCGAGAAGGAGTAGGAGTACTGCATGCTCTCGACGTCGCAACGGGCACCCGGATAGCGGTTCCAGTACCAAGTGCCGCCGACGTCGTCGGCCTGTTCCAGCACCACCGCCGAGATGCCGAGGCCGCGCAGCCGGTGCAGCATGTACATGCCGCCGAAGCCGGCGCCGACGATCACCGCATCGATCTTGCTCTCGGACATGGTTCCTGGTCTCCGGGCCTGTATTGGCGCTCTGTTTGATCCCCGAGGGTTGCCCCTTGCGGCCAGCCCGCCACACTCTGCCCCCTTGAGTCAACGCCCGCCGGCCGGAGACGCCACCGATGCAGGAACAACCCCGTGCGCCGCTGCGGGTCTTCTCCACCCTTGCGGTGATGGGCGCGATGCAGGCGCTGCTGCCCGAGCTGCAGGCCAGGACCGGCCAGCCCATCCATGCAGAATTCGCCCCGACCGCGGCCCTGCTGCGCCGCCTGGAGGCTGGCGAGCTGGCCGATCTCGCCATCCTCACCGCCGAGGCGGTGGAGGCGCTGATGGCCAGCGGCACCCTCCGGCTGGGCAGCCGGCGGGACCTCTGCGTCTCGGTGATCGGCGTCGCGGTGCGTGCCGGAGCGCCGCGGCCCGATATCGCGACACCCGAGGCCTGCCGCGCGGCCCTGCTTGGCGCCCGCTCCATCGCCTATTCCCGCGCCGGGGCCAGCGGCATCTTCTTCGCCGGGCTGATCGAGCGGATGGGCATCGCCGAGGCCATCAATGCCAAGGCCACAGTCATCCCCCAGGGCCTGACCGGCGAATTGGCGGCACGTGGCGAGGCGGAGCTCGCCATCCAGCAGGTGAGCGAGCTGATGACGGTGCCGGGCGTCGATATCGTCGGGCCGCTGCCGGAGGCGCTGAACACGCGGGCAGTCTTCTCGGCGGGGGTCTTCGCCGGGGCGGCGGAGGGGGCGGGCCTGCTGCTCGCCGAGATCGGGCGGGCCCTCACACCTGGCCTGCTCGAGGCCAATGGTCTCCTGCCGAGCTGAGACCTGAGCCGTTCCAATCGGCCGCAATCAGGCTAGCCTCCACGCCGGAGGAGACGTCGATGAACGAGGACAACCCCTACCCCGCCGACCTCTTCGCCGGGGAGGCCGCGCTGGTGACCGGCGCGGGATCCGGCATCGGCCGCGGCGTCGCCGCATGGCTCGGGCGCTGCGGCGCGACGGTGCTGGCGAGCGACCTCGACCCCGCGCGTGGCGAGGCAACAGCGGCAGCGCTGCGGACGGCGGGGGCCCGGGCGGAATTCCTGCAGGCCGATCTGGCGGGCGAGGATGGGCATGCGGCGCTGGCGGAAGCGGCCATGGCGCATGGGCCGGTGGCAATGCTGGTCCATAGTGCCTCGCCGCCGCGACGGGAGGGACAGACGGTTGGTGCCGTGACCCCCGCGGAATGGGATGCGATGGTCGACACCAATCTGCGATCCGGCTTCTTCCTCGCCCGCGCGCTCGGCCAGCGGATGGTTGCGGCGGGGCTGCGCGGGCGGATGCTCTTCATCACCTCCCTGCATGCCGGGACGCCGCGGAACCTGCCGCATTACAGCGCCGCCAAGGCCGGGCAGGTGATGCTGGTGCGGGAGCTGGCACGGTATTTCGGCCCGGCCGGCATCCGGGTCAACGGGGTGGCGCCGGGGGCGATCCCCGGCGGCGGCTTCCAGGGGGATTTCGAGGCCCTGGCCAAGCAGGTGCCGATGGGCCGGGTCGGCAGCCCGGAGGATATCGCGCGCGCAGCCATCCCGCTGCTCTCGGACCGTTGCATGCCTTATGTCACGGGTGCGGTGCTGCCGGTGGATGGCGGCCTGGCACTGGGCAACTGGATCGAGAGCGCCTCGGCGCTCGACGCCTAATCGGCGACCGGCTTCCCTCGCCCCCGCTTGACATCGGCCCGCTTCGACTTCCCCTCCAGGCGGCGCTTCTTGGAAGCGAGGGTGGGCCGCGTCGGCCGGCGCGGCGGCGGGGGTGGCGTCGCCGCCTCGCGGATCAGCGCCAACAGCCGCTCCAGCGCATCCTCCCGGTTCCGCTCCCGCGTGCGGAAGCGCTGGGCGGTGATGATGATGACGCCGTCCTGGGTCAGCCGGTGCCCGGCCAGCCGCTCCAGCCGCGCCCGCACCGTATCCGGCAGGTTGGGCGAGAGCCGGGCGTTGAAGCGGAGCTGGACCGCCGTCTCCACCTTGTTGACATTCTGCCCGCCGGGGCCGGAGGCGCGGATGAAGTCCTCGGTCAGCTCATCCTCGGCGATGGCGATTCGATTGGTCACCGGGATCATGGGGTGAGCCGGGGCGTCGTGGGCTGCTCGTCCTTCAGGGCGACGCCGGTGGCGCCCAGCCGCAGCGCGGCGCCGGCGAGCCAGGCCAGCTTCTCCGCCGCCGCCGCGGGCGAGAGGCCGCCGGGGCGAATATTCGAGATGCAGTTGCGCTCGGCATCCGTCCGCCCGCGCCGCGGGCCCAGGGTGAGGTAGAGGCCGAGGCTGTCGGTGGCGGAGAGGCCTGGCCGCTCGCCGATCAGCACCGCGACCATGCCGGCGCCCATCGCCTCCCCGATCTCGTCGCCGAGCGCGACCCGGGCCTGGCTTGCGAGAATGATGGGGGCGATGGCGAGGCCGGCGCGGCGCAGCAGCGGCAGGGCCGCGGCGATGAGCGCCGGGGCCTGGGTCCGCACGCCCGTGGCGCAGAGCCCGTCAGCGACGACGAAGAGGAAGGCGCCCGGCGCTGGCGGCAGCCCGGCACGATCCGTCTCGCGCAGGCGGCGGCCGAGATCGGGGCGCAGCAGATAGCTGCGGCGGTCCGCGGCCTGGCTTGCCACGCTCTGCATGGGGAGGTCCAGCGGGGCGAGCTCGGCCTCGATCGCGGCGAGGTCGAGGGACGAATGCACGGCATCCCGTGCCCGGGCATGCGCCTCCTGGAAATCGAGATGCGCCGCGGTCGGCAGCCCATGCCCGGCCCGGCCGAGCGCCACGCGGGCGGCGGTGAAGCGGCGCAGCTCCACCCAGGGAACCGGCGCGCTCATCCGAGGCCGATCAGCGCCGGTGCCAGCGGCAGCTGCCCGGCGCCGCTCGCGGCTTCGATGCCCATCCGTTCCATCCAGGCCTCGAATTCCGGGGCGGGCCGCCGGCCGAGCGCGGCGCGCAGATAGAGGCCGTCATGGAAGGAGGTGGATTGGTAGGCCAGCATCACGTCATCCGCACCCGGCACGCCCATCACATAGGTGACGCCAGCGACGCCGAGCAGGGTGAGCAGGGCATCCATGTCGTCCTGATCGGCCTCCGCGTGGTTGGTGTAGCAGACATCCACCCCCATCGGCAGGCCGAGCAGCTTGCCGCAGAAATGGTCCTCCAGCCCGGCGCGGGTGATCTGCTTGCCGTCGAACAGGTATTCCGGCCCGATGAAGCCGACGACGGAGTTCACCAGCAGGGGCGAGAATTCGCGCGCCACCGCATAGGCTCGCGCCTCGACCGTCTGCTGGTCGCAACCATGATGGGCCTCGGCCGAAAGGGCGCTGCCCTGGCCGGTCTCGAAATACATGCAATCCGTCCCCACCGTGCCCCGTCCGAGGGCGAGTGCCGCCTGATGCGCCTCCTCCAGCAGGGCGAGGGAGACGCCGAAGCTGCGGTTCACCCCCTCCGTCCCCCCGATCGACTGGAAGACGAGATCGACCGGCGCCCCGCGCTCCATGGCGAGAAGGCTGGTGGTGACATGGGCGAGGACGCAAGACTGGGTCGGGATGCCATAGCGGTCCCGCACCGCATCCAGCAGTTCGAGCAGGCGAAGGGTGGTCTCGAGGTTGTCGGTGGCTGGATTCACCCCGATCACCGCATCCCCGGAGCCGAGCAGGAGGCCGTCGAGGATCGCTGCCGCCACGCCGCGCGGATCATCCACCGGGTCATTCGGCTGAAGCCGGAGGGAGAGCCGGCCCGGCAGGCCGAGCGTGTTGCGGAAGCGGCTGGTGACGTGGCACCGGGCGGCGACCGCCACGAGATCCTGCAGCCGCATGATCTTGGAGACGCTGGCTGCCATTTCCGGCGTCAGCCCGCGACGGAGCCTGGCCAGCGCCTCCGGCCCGGCGGCGAGCAGCCAGTCGCGGAAGCCGCCCACGGTCAGGTGGGCGACGGGCGCGAATGCCCCAGCATCGTGCCGGTCGAGGATCAGTCGGGTCACCTCATCCGCCTCATAGGGGATGACGGCCTCGTTGAGGAAATGCCGCAGCGGCAGGTCGGCCAGCGCCCGCTGGGCCGCCACCCGCTCCTGCGCGGTCTCGGCGGCCATGCCGGCCAGCACATCGCCCGAACGCAGCGGTGTCGCCCGCGCCAGCAGGGTCCTGAGATCCGGGAAGAGGTAGCGGGTGCCGCCGACGGCCTGTGCGAAGCCCATGGAAGCGGTTTAGCAAGCACCGGGCCGCTCTTGCCAGCCTGGCCCGGCGGCGGGAGGATGCTGGCCAGGGACCGAGGGGAAACGCATGTCGGATGCTGCCGAAGACTGGCCGGACCAGATCTATGACCTGTTGAAGGAGCATGGCATCCGCCAGGTGGCACTGGTGCCGGATGCCGGGCATTCCCGCCTCATCAAGCGCTGCCTCGCCGACAACGACATCAAGGTCGTGACGCTCACCACCGAGGAGGAGGGCATCGGCATGCTCTTCGGCGCCTGGCTGGGCGGCGAGAAGGGCGTGCTGCTGATGCAGAGCTCGGGCGTCGGCAACTGCATCAACATGCTCTCGGTGCCGATCGCCCACCGCACGCCGCTGCCGATGATCGTCACGATGCGGGGCGACTATGGCGAGTTCAACCCCTTCCAGGTGCCGATGGGGAACGCCACCCAGACCGTGCTTGAAGCCATGGGCACGCTGGTGAAGCGTGCGGATGCGCCGGAGGATGTGGCGCCGACCGTCAATGCCACGCTCAGGATGGCCTTCAACACCTATCGCCCGACCGCGACCCTGATCGGCCAGCGCGTCATCGGCGCCAAGACATTCGGCAAGTGAGGGGCGGGAAATGACCACCATGCGCACCGGACCCACGGGCAAGCTCCTCCGCCGCGACGTGGTCGCAGCCCTCCTCGCCGATCGCGGCGGGCTCCTGGCCATCGGCGGCCTTGGCGCCCCGGCCTGGGACATCACCGCCGCCGGCGATGTGCCGGAGAACCTGCCGCTCTGGGGCGGCATGGGCGGGGCGGCGATGATGGGGCTCGGCCTGGCGCTGGCCCAGCCCTTGCGCCCCGTTGCCGTCATCACCGGGGATGGCGAGATGCTGATGGGCATCGGCAGCCTCGCCACCATCGCCGTGCAGGAGCCGCGCAACCTCTCCATCGTGGTGCTCGACAACGAGCATTACGGCGAGACAGGGATGCAGGAGACGGCGACGCGCCATGGCGTCGACCTCGTCGCCATGGCGCGTGGCGCCGGCATCGGCGACTGCCGCCTGGTGAGGACCGCCGAGGAGGTGACGGCGCTGCGCGAGGCGCTGCATGCCGGGGCCGGGCCGCTCTTCGCCACGGTGAAGATCGACGAGGCGCCCGTGCCGCTGGTGCTGCCGCCGCGCGAAGCGTCGATCCTCCAGGCGCGGATGCGCGAGGCCATCCTGGGCCAGGCCGCCCACCTGCAATAGAGCGGAACAAGCCCCATGCCCCATATCGTCTGCCTGCGTCCGGTTCATCCGGACGCCCTCGCCCTGCTCCGTGCCCGGGAGGGTGTGACGGTCGAGGTGCTCGACCCGGTGAATGACGAGACCATCGCCGCCGCCATGCCGCGGGCCGAGGCGGTGATTGTCCGCGCCACGCCGATCAACCGCGCCTTCCTCGCCCATGCGCCCAATCTGCGCATCGTCGCCCGCCACGGCGTCGGCTACGACGCGGTGGACGTGCCGGCGCTGACCGAACGCGGCATCCCGCTGACCGTGACGCCGGATGCCAATGCGGTCAGCGTCGCCGAGCATGCGATGATGCTGCTGCTGAATATCGCCCGGCAGACCCGCTTCTATGACGCGGCGACGCGCGACCTGCGCTGGAGCAACCCGCCGGTACCCTCGACCTTCGATCTCGCCGGCCGCACCATCCTGGTGATGGGCTTCGGCCGCATCGGCGGGCGAGTGGCACGGCTGGCCGCGGCCTTCGGGATGAACGTGCTCGTGCGGGACCCCTTCATCCCGCAGAACACCATCAAGGGCGCCGGCTTCCGGCCGGTGAAGGACCTGGCGGCGGGGCTGGCCGAGGCGGATGTCGTCACCATCCACCTGCCCAGCAGCGAGAAGACCCGCGGCATCGTCAATGGCGAATTCCTCGCCAGCATGAAGCGCGGCGCCGTCCTCGTGAATACCGCGCGCGGCACGCTGGTGGACGAGGCGGCCCTGGCGGGAGCGCTGACCAGCGGGCATCTCTCCGCGGCGGGCCTCGACGTCTTCTGGGACGAGCCGGCACGGGCCGACAACCCGCTGCTCAAGCTGCCGAACGTCATCGTCACCCCACATACCGCTGCGGCGACGGAGCAGAGCCTGCGGCGCATGGCCTTGTCCTGCGCGGAGAGCATCCTCCAGCTTCTCGACGGCAAGCTGGACCCCGACGTGGTCATCAACCAGGAGGTGCTGCGCGGCAACGCGTAGCGGCTGGGCATGGAGAATCCGCTGCTGGTTCTGGCCGATCACGCCGCCTCCTGGCGTGACCGGCCGCTGGCGCCCGAAGTCGCGCACCATGCGCGTCGGGCACTGATCGACTGGTTCGCGGCCCTCCTGCCCGGCTGCTCCCGGCCGCCTGCCACGCTGCTCGCCGCGGCGCTGGCGCCGGAACGGGGGCCGGGTCATTCCATCTGCTATGTCGATGGCAAGCGGGGGCCGCTGCGCCATGCCGCGCTGCTGAACGCGACTGCCAGCCATACGGTCGAGTTCGACGACATCTTCCGCGATGCCGGCTACCACCCCGGCTGCCCGACCATCCCTCCGGCCCTGGCTGCCGTGCAGCAGCAGGGCGGCGGGATGGACAGGCTGCTGCGTGCCATGGCCGCGGGCTACGAGGTCTCCTGCCGTATCGGTATGGCGGTGCAGCCGAGCCACTACAGGAACTGGCACACCACCGGCACTGTCGGCACCTTCGGCGCCGCCGCGGCAACGGCGCTGGTGCTCGGCTGCGATGCCGGGCGGATGGCGCATGCCATCGCCACGGCCGCCACCTTCGCCGGCGGCTTGCAGCAGGCCTTCCTCTCGGACGGCATGTCGAAGCCGCTGCATCCCGGCCATGCGGCGGAGGCCGGGGCGCTCGCCGCCATCGGCGCGGCGGCGGGGGTCACCGGCGCGCTCGACGTGCTGCATGGGCCGCGCGGCTTCGCCGCCGCGACCAGCGAGGATACGGGCAAGTGGGAGACAGCGCTGGCCGATCTCGACCGCCGCATCTGCATCACCGAGATGACCTTCAAGAACCATGGCTGCTGCGGCCATATCTTCGCCGCCCTGGACGCGGTGGATGACCTGCGGCGCGAGCACGGCTTCGGCGCCGACGACGTCGCCGCCATCCATGTCGGCGGCTATGGCCCGACCAAGACCGTCTGCGACCGGCCGGAGGCGCGGACCGAGCAGGAATGCCGCTTCTCGACCCAGTACTGCATGGGGGCGCTGCTGGTGCTGGGCGGTGTCCGCCTCGCCGCCTTCGCGTCGGAGAACCTGGCCAACCCCGCCATCCGCGCCGTCATGCCGCGGGTGACGGTCGAGCTGGACCCCGAGCTGGCCGATGCCTATCCCGCGCGCCGTGCAGCGAAGGTGCGGCTGACGCTGCGCGGCGGGCGGGTGCTGGAGCGCTTCCAGCCGACCCGGAAGGGCGACCCGGACGCGCCGCTCTCCGATGCCGACCTCTCCGCCAAATTCGAGGAGCTGGTCGGCCCCGTCCTCGGCGCCGCGCCGGCCTCGGCCCTGCTCGAGGCGCTCTGGCACGGCGATGCCGTGCCAGGCGTGTTGCCTATCTGAACAGTGCCGGCAGCCAGAGGCTCAGCGCCGGCACATAGGTCACCAGCAGCAGCACCACGACCATCGCCGAGTAGAATGGTGCCGAGGTCTTCGTCGCGTCCCACATCGAGACCTTGCCGACAGCGCAGGCGACGAAGAGCACGGGGCCGACCGGCGGGGTGATGGTGCCGATGCCGAGATTGACGATCAGCACGATGCCGAACTGCACCGGGTCCATGCCGATCGCCTTCACCACCGGCAGGAAGATCGGCGTACCGATCATGATGAGCGGCGCCATGTCCATGAAGGTGCCGAGCAGCAGCAGGACGATGTTGATGATGAGCAAGGTCATCAGCGGGTCGTCGGTGATGCCCTTCATCAGCGCCACGGTCTGCGCCGGCACCTGCAGCAGCGCCATCAGCCAGCCGAAGGCCGAGGCGGTGCCGATGATGAGCATCACCATGCCCGTCGTCCGCACCGCGCCGCCCACGGCATGGACGAAGCCCTGCCAGCTCAGGCTGCGGTAGACCAGCAGCACGACCAGCAGGGCGTAGATCACCGCGACGCAGGCGCTCTCGGTCGCGGTGAAGACGCCGCTGCGGACGCCGGCGAAGATGATGACGATGAGCATCAGGCCGGGGATGGCATTGAAGATCAGCCGCGCCAGGATCGCCCAGCCGGGGAAGGCCTCGCGCGGGTAGCCGCGCTTCACCGCCACCAGCCAGGCGACGACCATCAGCGAGAGCATCATGACGAAGCCGGGGACGATTCCGGCGGTGAAGAGATCCGCCACGCTGATCGCCCCGCCGGCCGCGATGACATAGAGGATCATGTTGTGGCTGGGCGGGATCAGCAGGTCGATCAGCGCGGCATTGGCGGTGATGTTGACGGCGTAATCGGGTGCGTAGCCGCGCGCCTTCATCTGCGGGATCATCACGCCGCCGACCGCGCTGGCATCGGCGACGGCGGAGCCGGAGACGCCGCCGAACAGCGTGGCGGCCACGATGTTCACCTGCCCCAGCCCACCGCGGAGATGGCCGACCATGGCGGCAGCCAGGGCCACCAGCCGGTCGGCGATCTGGCCCCGCATCATCAGGTCGCCGGCGAAGATGAAGAAGGGGATCGCCAGCATGGAGAAGACGTTCATGCCGGAGGAAAGCTGCTGGAACACCACGATCGGCGGCAGGTCCATGTACAGCACGGTAGCGAAGGCCGCGGCGCCAAGGCAGAAGGCGACCGGCACGCCGATCAGCAGCAGCAGCGTGAAGCTGCCGAGCAGCAGGGTGAGTTCCACGGCGCGCCCCTAGCTATCGGTCAGGATGGTATCGGCCGGCAGGCCAACCGGTGCCTGGCCGGTGGCCAGCCGCGCCACCAGGCGCTCGAGCCCGAACAGCGCCATCAGCGCGCCGCCGAAGGTGATCGGCAGATATTCCACCGTGCCCGGCAGGCCGAGCGTCGGCAGCGTCGCATCCCAGACGGTGAGGGCGAGGTCGCTGCCATACCAGGCCATCGCCGCGCCGAAGACGGTGATGACCGCATCGGAGAGGATGTTGCAAGCCAGGGCGAGGCCGGCGGGCAGCGAGTCACGCAGCGTCTCGAACCCCATATGGAAGCCCTCGCGCACGCCGGCCGCGGCGGCGCCGAGGATCACCCAGGCCATCAGCAGCAGGGCCGAAGCCTCTGCCCAGGCCGGCGTATCGTTCAGGACGAAGCGGCCAAAGACGCCCCAGGCGACGACGATGGTCATGGCGACCATGGCGAGGCCGGCGATGAAGATCGCCGCCCGCGCCGCGATGCCGAGCGCCGCGGAAAGGCCGTGATGCAGGGCCTGCACGCCGTTCACGCCGCGCGGATGCGGTCGACGAGGGCCTTCAACTTGGCATCGCGCACGAACTGGTCATAGACGGGCTGGATGAGCTTGGCGAAGGCCGGCTTGTCGGCCTCGACCACCGTGGCGCCGCCGGCCTCGACCTGCTTGCGGGCATCCTCCTCCATCTTGACCCAGAGGGTGCGCATATGCGGCACGCTCTCCTTCGCGGCCTGGCGGATGATCTCCTGGTCGGGTTTGGCGATGCGATCGAAGCTGCGCTTGCTCATCGCGACGATCTCGGGCGTCAGGCTGTGCTCGGTCCGCGCATATTGCTTCGCCACCTCGAAGTGGCGCGCGGTGAGATAAGAAGGGAAATTGTTCTCGGCGCCGTCCACCACGCCGGTCTGCAGGGCGGAATAGACCTCGCCATAGGGCAGCGGCGTCGCGTTGGCGCCGAAGGCCCGCATCATTGCCACCCACATGTCGGATTGCTGGACGCGGATCTTGAGGCCCTTCATCTCGTCGGGCGTCCGCGCCGGCCGGCCGCGGGTATAGAAACTGCGCGCGCCGGCATCGTAGTAGCACAGCGTGACGAGGCCATGCGGCAGCGTGCCCTTGCCGATATCCTCGCCGATCGGCCCGTCCATCACCTTCTGCATATGGGCGGTGTCGCGGAACAGGAAGGGCAGGCCGGCGACCAGCGTCTCGGGCACCAGGTTGTTCAGCGGCGCGGTGTTGACGCGGGTGATGTCGATGACGCCGAAGCGGGTCTGCTCCAGCGTGTCCTTCTCGTCGCCGAGCTGGCGGGAATGGAACATCTGGGTCCGGATGCGGCCGCCGGTCCGCTCCTCGATCAGCTTGCCCATGTACTTCACGCCCTCGATGGTCGGGTAGCCATCGGGATGGATGTCGGCGGCGCGGAGGGTCACCCCCTGGGCGCTGGCGCGGCCGCCGATCCAGGGGGCGGCAAGGGCGGCACCGAGCATGAGCCGACGGCGGATGGTGATGCTCTCCACGGATTCGTCCTCCAACGGGGCGATCTTCCGCCGCCCATTCAACTGCAATAGCAGATAGCAGCTTGCGCCCGCGTCCGGCGGGAAGTCAACGGTCGCGGCGTGGCGGCGCCAGCACGCCGTTGGTCGTGAGCGAGCGCAGCACGTGCTGGCGCATCCGGGCCTCGGCCAGGGCCGGGTCCCGGGCGCGGAGCGCGGCCAGGATGGAGGCGTGCTCGCGCAGCGCCTTCGGCATGTCCTTCGGCGTGCTGCCAAGCGCCCGCAGCCGGCCGAGATCGTCATAGGCGCGCAGCGCCTCGAGCGACTTCACCAGGAACAGATTGCCCGTGGCGCCCTGGAGGATGGCATGGAAGCGCTCGTTCAGCTCGGCCAGCGCCTCGGTATCGGCCGCGGCCGTCGCGGTGCGCATGCCGCGGACGATGCCTGCCAGTTCGGCCAGGTCCTCGCCGGCCATGCGCTCGGCGGCCAATGCCGCAGCCACCCCTTCGAGCGCCGCGCGGATGCGGCCCAGCTCGGCGAGGCGCTCCGGCCCGATCTCGGCGACGACGGTGCCGCGCCGCGGCAGGGTGACGACCATGCCATCCTGCTCGAGGCGCCGCAGCGCCTCCCGCACCGGCTGGGCCGAGATGCCGAGGGCCGAGGCCATGCGGCGTTCCGAGATTCGGCTGCCAGGCCGCAACGTTCCCTGCACGATGCTCTCGCGCAGCCGCCGATAGGCCCGCTCACCGAGCGAGAGCGTCTCCTCTTCGGCGAGGGGTTCGACCGGGATGGCGCCTGCGGACATGGACAACTGCTATAGCAGCTGCCAGGGTAGGTCGGAAGTCATTGCTGCTGGGGAAATGCCATGCGCCGGAAAAGGCCCGAGGAGTTGCGCAGCCATCGCTGGTTCGGGGTCGACGACCTTCGCGCCTTCGGCCATCGCTCCCGCCTGTTGCAGACCGGCCTTGCGGAGGGGGATTTCCGCGGCAAGCCGGTGATCGGCATCATCAATACCTGGTCCGACCTCAGCGTCTGCCACGCGCATTTCCGCACGCGTGCCGAGGAGGTGAAGCGTGGCGTCTGGCAGGCCGGTGGCTTCCCGGTGGAATTGCCGGCGCATCCGGTGACCGAGCAGTACCAGAAGCCGAGCAGCATGCTCTATCGCAACTTCCTTGCGATGGAGACCGAGGAGCTGGCGCGCAGCCACCCCTGCGACGGGATCGTGCTGATGGGCGGCTGCGACAAGACGCCGCCCGCCCTCGTCATGGGTGCGCTCTCGGCCAACCTGCCCTGCATCTTCGTCCCCGCCGGGCCAATGCTGTCGGGCAACTGGCATGGCAAGAAGCTCGGCAGCGGCAGCGATGTCTGGAAGTACAATGCCGAGCTGCGCGCCGGCAACATCACACCGGCGCAATGGAAGGACATGGAGAGCGGCATCGCCCGCAGCTTCGGCACCTGCATGACGGCAGGCACGGCGGCGACGATGATGCTGGCGGTGGAGGCGATGGGCCTCGCCCTGCCCGGCGCCTCCTCCATTCCGGCCGCCGATTCCGCCCATCCGCGCATGGCGACCGCGGCCGGGCGCCGGATCGTCGAGATGGTCTGGGAGGATGCGACACCATCCAGCCTGCTGACCCAGGGCAGCGTCGACAATGCGGTGACGGCGACCATGGCCTTCGGCGGCTCGACCAATGCCATTCCGCACCTCATCGCCATGGCGCGGCGCGGCGGCTTCCAACTCGACCTCGACCGGTTCGATGCCATCAGCCGCCGGGTGCCGCTGATCGCCAATCTGCGGCCCAATGGCGATACCTGGCTGATGGAGGATTTCTACTATGCCGGCGGGGCCCGGGCCTTCCTGGCCCGTCTCGCCCCCCATCTGGACCTCGCGGCCCGCACCGTCACGGGCGCCACACTCGGCGAGAACCTCGAGGGTGCCGAGTGCTACAATGAGGATATCATCCGTCCGCTCGACCGGCCGCTGCAGGCGGAGGGCGGCGTCGCCATCCTGCGCGGCTCGCTCGCCCCGCGTGGCGCCGTCATCAAGACCAGCGCGGCCGACCCGAAGCTGCTGACCCATACCGGCCCGGCCGTGGTCTTCGAGGACTACAACGACATGAATGCCCGGATCGACGATCCGGCGCTCGAGGTCACGGCGGATAGCGTGCTGGTGCTGCGCCAGGCCGGGCCCCAGGGCGGCCCCGGCATGCCGGAATGGGGCATGATGCCGATCCCGAAGAAGCTGTTGCAGCAGGGGGTGCGGGACATGGTCCGGCTCTCGGATGCCCGCATGTCCGGCACCAGCTACGGCACCTGCATCCTGCATGTGGCGCCCGAATCGCATGTCGGCGGGCCATTGGCCCTGGTCCGCAGCGGCGACCCGATCCGGCTCGACGTGCCCAACCGCAGCCTCGACCTGCTGGTCGAGCCGGCGGAGATGGAGCGCCGCCGGGCCGCCTGGACGCCGCCGCCGCCGCGCTACAGCCGAGGCTGGACCGCGCTGCACCTCGCCCATGTCCGTCAGGCCGATGAGGGCTGCGACTTCGACTTCCTGGAAGCCGGGGCGCCGACGCCGGAGCCGGAAATTCACTGAACCGTGTATCGATGTTTTAACGAGTGGCCAGTAGACAGGGGCTCTGCGAGAGGCAAAGCCCGTGGCTGACGACGAGAACGAAAGCGAAACCGAGTTTCATCTGCTGGAAGGCTGGATGTTGGGCGCCCTGCTCTTCCCGCTGGCCATGGAAGAGGTTGAGCGGGTTCCCGTCGCCAACGACCAGGATTAGCGACGGGCGGGCTTGCCCGGGCCGGTGATCCTGGCCAGCATCCCGCCCATGCAGCATATCGCCGACGCCGCCGCCGCCCTCGCCAGCGGCCGTATCTCCGCCGAAGCCCTGGTCGATGCCGCGCTCGACCGCGTCGCCGCGCCCGAGGGCGAGGGCCGCCGCACCTTCACCGCCGTCCATGCAGAGGCCGCGCGGGCCGAGGCGCGCGCCATGGATGCGCTGCGCCATGCCGGCCGCGCGCCGGGTCCCTGGGCCGGCATCCCCGTTACCGTTAAGGATCTGTTCGACGAGCGCGGGCACCCGACCCCGGCCGGCTCCGCCGTGCTGCGGGACGCGCCGGCCGCGGCACAGGATGCGCCCGTGGTGGCGCGGCTGCGGCGCCAGGGCTTCGTCGTCATCGGCCGGACGAATATGGTGGAGTTCGCCTTCTCCGGCCTCGGGGTGAACCCGCATTACGGCACCCCCCTCTCGCCCTGGGACCGGGCGACAGGGCGTCTTCCAGGCGGTTCCTCCTCCGGCGCTGCGGTGGCGGCGGCCGATCATATGGGCTTTGGCGGGCTGGGGACGGATACCGGCGGCTCCTGCCGGGTGCCGGCGGCGCTCTGCGGCGTGGTTGGCTACAAGCCGACGGCGCGCCGCGTCCCCATCACCGGCGTGCTGCCCCTCGCCCCCTCGCTCGATTCGGTCGGGCCGCTGGCCCGCAGTGTCGCCTGCTGCCATCTGCTCGATGCCGTCATCAGTGGCGAGGAGGCGCCGCAGCCCCTCCATGCCCGGCCTCTGGCTGGCCTCCGTCTCGGCCTGCCGCGGCGGACCTTCCTCACGGATGATATCGACATCGCGGTTGGCAATGCCTTCCAGCGCGCCCTCTCCCGCCTGTCCGCTGCCGGCGCGCGGATCGACATGTTCGATATCCCGGAACTGGACGAGTTGCCGGTGGTGAATGCGACGGGCGGCTTCGCGGCAAGCGAGGCCTGGGCCTGGCACCGGGCCCTCATCGCCGAGAAGGCCAGCCAGTACGACCCGCGCATCCTCGCCCGCATCCGCCGGGGCGAGCGGATGGGTGCGGCGGACTATATCGACCTGGTTGCCGCCCGCGCCCGCCTCTCCGCCGCCATTGCCCGCCGCACCGCGGAATTCGATGCGATGGTGACACCGACCTGCCCCATCATCCCCCCGGCGCTCGCCGAGGTGGAGCAGGAGGCGGAGTACAACCGCATCAACATGTTGCTGCTGCGGAACACGGCCGTGGGCAATTTCCTCGACCGCTGCAGCATCAGCCTGCCGATCCATCGCCCGGGCGAGGCGCCGGTCGGCCTGATGCTGACCGGCGAAACCATGGCGGATGCCGCCCTGTTCCGCACCGCGGCCGCGGTAGAGGCGGCGCTCAGCGAAACGCCCGCATGATCCGCCCCCAATCCTCGATGGCCGCCTCCTGCCCCGGGACGACCTGCACGGTGAACTCCGTATAGCCGGCATCGCGCAGGTCGCCGACACGGCGCCGCAGCTCCGCCTCGGTCGCGGTGAAGCTGCTGATGCGGATCATCTCGGCGGTGACGAAGGGGCGCTCCTCCGGCTTCACGAACATCAGGTGCCCCCGGTGGTTCTGCAGCCAGGGGGCATCCTTCGGCTCGAAGCCGCGGGCCAGCGCGACATAGCCCTCCACCGCCGCGCGGCAGCTCTCCGGCACGGGGGTGATGTTGGGCAAGCCGGAGAGCACCTCATCGGCAGCCCGATGCAGCAGCACCGCAGCGCGGGGCCCGGCCTGGGCGATGGCGCGCTCGCTATCGGCGGGCTCCCCCTCCTCCAGCACACAGCCGAGGACGAAGGCGGTCGCCTGCAGGGCCTCCCGCGCCTGGCCGGCCGCGGCCCAGGCCTGCTGCATCTCGCCCAGCATGGCGACCGCCGCCGGGACATCGGAGAAGAAATTGATCCACCCGGCGCCGAGCCGCGCCGTCAGCGCCCGGGCCCTCGGGCCCGCGGCGGCCAGGTGCAGCCGCATCGGCGACCTGGTATCGATCAGGCCGAGATCGGGGTTCAGTAGCCGGATCTTCCGGCGCTCACCCTCAAGCTCCGCCTCGACCGTCTCCTCGGCGAGGAGGGCGAGCATCACCCGCACATACTCCTCGAACTCCTTCAGCTTCATGGCGCCGAGCCCCATGGCGCGCCGCCCGGTGAAGCCGGTGCCCAGCCCCATATCGACCCGCCCCGGCGCCAGCTTGTTCAACGAGGCGAAGGCGTTGGCGGTAACCGGGGCGATGCGGTTGGAGGGGATCAGCACCCCGGTGCCGAGGCGGATGCGGCTGGTCTTCACCGCCGCCGCGCCCATGGCGACGAAGCAGTCGGCGCTCAACATCTGGGTGTCGTAGAACCAGGCGGAGCGGAAGCCGAGCTCCTCCGCCCGCTGCGCCAGCCGCCAGCTCTCGGCGTCCGTCGCCATGGCGATGCCGAATTCCATGGTCCATTTCCTTCCGCTGTTTCCGACAGCCAAGCGCGGCCGGGCCGGAGGGGCAAGCTTCCCAGCGGCGGCGCTCCCGCTATGGTGGCGGGCGTGATCGCCTTCCTCGCCATCTGCCTGCCGATCTTCGCCGTCATCGGGGTCGGGTGGTTTGCGGCCTGGCGCGGGCTGATCCAGCCGGCGATGGTGGATGCGGTCGGCAGCTTCTCCTTCCTCTTTGCCCTGCCGGCGCTGCTGCTGCGGCTGATGGCGGCCCAGCCGCTTGGCCGCAGCTTCGAGCCGGGCTTCTTCCTCGGCTATCTCGGCGCCTGCCTCGGCATCTTCGCCCTGGTCATGCTGGCGGCGCTGCCCTTTCGCCGGCGCGGGCCGGCCGCCGCAATCGGCGCCGCCGCCGCGATGGGCAATGTCGGTTATCTCGGTCCGCCGCTGATCCTGCCGCTGCTCGGCGAGCAGGGGGCCGGCCCGATCGCCATGTCGATCATGTCCGAGGTGGCGGTGGTGCTGGCGCTCGGCTCGGTGCTGATGGCGCCGGGGGCGGGGTTCCGGACCATGGGGCGGGTGTTGCGCATCCTCGTCTTCAACCCGGTGCTGCTCTCGATCACGGGCGGGGCGCTGCTGGGGGCGGCTGGCATCCCGCTGCCGGGGCCGGTCGAGCGCTTCCTGGGTTTCCTCGGCGGCGCCGCGGGACCGACCGCGCTTTTCGCCCTGGGCGGCACGCTGGCGCGGCTCAGGATCGACCGGCGGCTGCTGGCGGCGGCCAGCGGGGCCGTGGTGGCGAAGCTGCTGCTCTATCCTCTGCTGGTCTGGCTGGTGCTCGGCCAGGTGCTGGGGCTGGCGCCGGTCTGGGTGCAGGCGGGCGTGCTGCTCGCGGCCATGCCGACCGCGACCAATGCCTTTGTGATGGCCCAGCGCAACCAGGCGGCAACCGAGGAGGTCTCCGCCGTGGTGCTGTTCTCGACGCTGATCGCCGCTCTCGCCTTCCCGGCAACGGCCTGGCTGATCGCCCCGCCGGTGGCCGTGCCCTGATCAGCGGATCGGTGGCGCGTACATCAGCCCGCCCCGCGTCCAGAGGTCGTTCAGCCCGCGGCGCAGCTTGATCGAGCTGCCCATCCCGAGATTGCGCTCGAAAATCTCGCCGTAATTCCCCACGGCCTTGATGGCCCAATAGGCCCAGCGCCGGTCGAGCCCCATCAGCGGCCCGTGGTCACCCGACAGCCCGAGCAGCCGCCGCACCTCGGGGTTCTGGCTGTTCATGAAGCTGTCGACATTCGCCTGGGTGATGCCAAGTTCCTCAGCCGTCAGCAGGGCAAAGAAGGTCCAGCGGACGATGTCGAACCACTGGTCGTCGCCATGGCGGACGACCGGCGAGTGCGGTTCCTTGCTGATGATCTCAGGAAGGATCACATGCTCCTCCGGATGGGGGAAGGAGGCGCGAAGCCCGGCGAGCTGGCTGGCATCCGTGCTGTAGGCATCGCACCGCCCGGCGAGGTAGCTGCGCCGCGCCTCGTCGTTCTGCTCGAAGACCACGGGGTTGTAGCGGATGTTGTTGACCCGCGCCCAATCCGTCAGGTTCAGCTCGTTGGTGCTGCCGGCGACGACGCAGATGGAGGCGCCGGTCAGCTCCAGCGCCGATTTCAGGCCGAGCGAGGTGCGCAGCAGGAAGCCCTGGCCGTCATAGAAACTCACCGCCGTGAAGTTCAGCCCATTGGCCGTGTCGCGCCCCTGGGTCCAGGTGACCGTGCGGATCAGCACGTCGATCTGGCCGGACTGCAGCGCCGGCAGCCGGGCCGTGGTCGTCAGCGGCACCCAGCGGACCTTCGCCGCGTCGCCGAGCACCGACCCGGCCAGCGCGCGGCAGAGGTCGTTGTCGATGCCGCGATACTCGCCGCGGCTGTCGGGGAGAGAGAAGCCGGCCGCGCCGGTCGAGGTGCCGCAGACCAGGATGTCCCGCTGCCGCACTGCAGAAAGGGTCGGGCCGGCGCTCTGCGCCTGGGCATGGGCTGCGGCCGGCGCGAGCAGGCCGAGGCCGGCGGCGAGAGCGGCGGCAAGCAAGGGCTTGGTCATCCATGGTCTCCCGGTGATGGCCGGGCATGATGGGCAAGCGGTGGACGCAAGGCCAGAGCCCGATTGCCAGGGGCGGAACGGCCGAACCCGGCCAGGATCGGCGTTCCAGGGGATGCCGGTCCTGGTCTAGGGTGCGCGCCATGGAGCATGTCTTCCTCCATTGTACCGGCTGCGGCGAGGCGCCCTCCAGCATCATGGGGCTGTGCCAGGCCTGCGGCGGGGCCGTCATGCCGCGCTACCGGCTGCCGCCCGGCCGGCTGAGCCGCGCGACGATAGAGGCCCGTCCGCCCCTGCTGCTCTCTGCCTGGGCCGAGTTGCTGCCCTTCCATGACCCGGCCAGCCTCGCCTCCGCCGGCTTCGGGGAGATGGCGACGCCCCTTCTGCCTGCCCCCCGGCTCGGGCGGCGGATCGGCCTGCCGCGCCTCCACCTCAAGCTCGACCTGCTGCTGCCGAGCCTCTCGCACAAGGACCGGCCGCATACCGCCGTGGTCGCCGCCGCGCTGGAGCAGGGCGGGACGCGCATCGCCCTCGCCTCCTCGGGCAATGGCGGCGCGGCGTTGGCGATGCATGCTCGCCGCGCCGGGATCGAGGCGGTTGTCGTGCTCGGCCGCGAGGGCGCGCCCTCGCCGAGCAAGCTGGCGCGCCTGCGGACGCTGGGGGCAAGGCTCGAATGGGTGGAGGGCGGGCTGGATGCCGCCAATCGCCGCGTCGAGGCCGGCGCCGCGGCCGGTGAATGGCTGCCCGCCACGACCTGGACCAACCCCTTCGTCGTCGAGGGCGAGAAGACCATCGGCTTCGAGATCGCCCGGCAGACCGGCTGGCGCGGACCGGATGCGCTGTTCCTGCCGCTTGGGGGCGGGGCGGCGGTGGTCGCCCCCTGGAAAGGTCTCGGCGAGTTGCAGGCGCTCGGCCTGCTGGAGCGGATGCCCCGCCTCTACGGCGCGCAATTCGCCCATTGCGCCCCGGTCGTGGCCGCCTTCGACCGTGGCGACGAGGCCATCCACCCCGTCCGACCAGAGCCGAGCCTGACCAGCGTGCTGATGGTGGGCAACCCGCGGATCGGCGGCCCGCTGGCCCTCCGCGCCCTGCGCGGGACCGGCGGGGCGGCGCGTGCCGTGCCGGATGCGACGGTGCTGCGGGCGATGCGGCTGCTGGCGGCGGAGGAGGGCATCGGTGCCGAGCCCGCCGGCGCCATCGCCCTCGCGGCAGCCCTGCAGGAGGCGGAAGCCGGCCGCCTGCCGCCCGAGGCCGAGGTGGTGGCGCTGGTCTGCGGCAGCGCGGCGAATGACCCGGAGGCGGTGGCCGCCATGGTGGAGGGCGCATGATCCGGCGCGACCTGCTCCTGTTCGCCGCCGGCCTGCCCTTCCAGGTGACGGAGGGCGAGCATCTCCGCATGACCGGCCAGGCCCTCGGCTGGACCATCCTGCGCGACCGCGCTCCCCGCCCGGATGCGCCGGAGACGGGGATGGTGCTGATCCGCGTGCAGCGGCCGGTGCCGCCGGCCAGCCGGCCGGGGCATCTGGCCGCGATGCTGCAGGCCTTCCGCCCCTTCCATTTCCCGAACCTGCCAGCGGAGGAGATGGTGCGGCTCGGTGGTCTGCCCGGCACCGCCATCGAGACCCGCGGCATGGGCATCGGCAGCCGCCAGACGGTGATGGTTCGGGCCGTCTGCCTTTACGGGCGGGATCGCAGCTTCCTCCTCATCGCCTCGGCGCCTGAGGCGGAATGGCCGGCATTGCGCCCCGACGTGCTGCGGGTGATGGAGGGGTTCCGGCCGGGCTAGACCCCCTCCGGCTCGAACCAAGTGCCTGGGCGGACGAACTCCTCCTGCGCCGCGACCGTCAGGAGTTCGCGCGAGCCCGCAGCCATGGTCCGCCGCAGCAGGCCATAGATGGAGGAGGCGGCCGCCGCCATCGCCCCCGCCGCCTCGCCGCGCAGCCGGTGGAAGAGGAAGAGTGCGGCGATCGCATCCCCGGCTCCGTTGAAGGATTGCGCGAGCCGAGGCGTCCGCAGCCGCCAGAAGCGCCCGCCTTCCCCGGCCAGCAGGTCCATGGCATCCGCCGGCGTCTCCTCGGTGCGGAGGCTGGTCACCATGACGCAGCGCGGGCCGCGGGCCTGCAGCGCGGCGATGGCGGATTTCGCGCCTTCCAGCGTGCGGATCGTGCCGCCGGTCAGCCATTCCAGCTCGAACTGATTGGGCGTGGCGATATCGGCCAGGGGTATCGCCCGGTCGCGCAGCAGCTCGGCAATCCCTGGCCGGACATAGACGCGGCCATCGTCGCCGATCACCGGGTCGCAGCAATACATCGCGGCGGGATTGGCGGCTTTCACCCGCGCCACCGCATCCAGCACCGCCTCGCCCGTCTCCGCGTCGCCGATATAGCCGGAGAGCACGGCATCGCAGGATGGGAGCACGCCCCGCTCCTCGATCCCCTGCACGCAGTCGCGGATGAGGCTCGCCGGAAAGACCGTACCGCGGAAGGCGCCATGGCCGGGATGGTTGGAGAACTGCACGGTGTTGACCGCCCAGACCTCCGCCCCGAGCCGCTGCAGGGGAAATACCGCGCTGGCATTGCCGACATGGCCATAGGCCACCCAGGACTGGATCGAAAGGATGTTCACGGCGGCGAGGCTAGGGCATCCTGGCCGCAACGAAAACCGGGGAGGAGACGGCCAATGCGCCGCATCATCGCTTTGCTGGCGGCAGCCCTGCTGCTGCCGGCACCGGAGGCCGGCGCGCAGGGGCGGGGCGACCCGAATGTGCTGCGGGTCAAGCTGTTCGGCGACCTGCGCTCCATCGACCCCTTCATCAGCCCCGAATACATGGCGCGCAACCATGGCTACATGGTCTACGACACGCTCTTCGCCCTCGACTCCAGGCTGCGGCCGCAGCCGCAGATGGTGGCGCTCTGGACCAATTCGGCAGACGGCCTGACCTGGGACTTCACCCTCCGCGAGAGGCTGCGCTTCCATGACGGAGCGCCGGTCACCGCCGAGGATGTGGTCGCCAGCCTGCGCCGCTGGGCCATGCGGGACGGGCTCGGCCAGCAGCTCATGAGCCTGGCGACGGCGATCGAGCCGACCGCCCCGGATGCCTTCCGCATCACGCTGAGATCCCCCTTCGGACTGATGCTGGAGGCGCTCGCCAAGCCTTCCGGCCAGCCGGCCTTCATCATGCCGGCGCGGGTCGCCGCGACGCCCGCCGCGACGCCGATCACCGACCCGACCGGCTCCGGCCCCTTCACGCTACGGCGGGAGGATTGGCGGGCGGGCGACCGCGTCACCTACCGGCGCAACCCAGCCTATGTTCCGCGCGCCGATGCGCCGGACGGGCTGGCGGGCGGCAAGCGGGCCGGGGTGGAGCGTGTCGAATGGGTCTACCTGCCGGATGCGCAGACCGCGCTCAATGCGCTGGCCGCCGGCGAGATCGACATCTTCGAGGAATTGCCGCCCGACCTCTTCCCCGTGGTCCGGCGCAACCGGAGCCTGCGGCTCGGTCCGCAGGATAATGTCGGGGTGCAGCCGATCTTCCGCATGAACCAGGCGGTGCCGCCCTTCGACAACCCGCGCCTGCGCCAGGCCATGCTGCGGCTGGTCGATCCGGCAAAGATCCTGCCGGCCTATCTGGGTGACCCGGCGCTCTGGCGCGACTGCCGTTCCTTCTATGTCTGCGGCAGCCCCTACCATACGCAGGAGGGCTGGGTGACGCCGGATCTCGCCGAGGCACGGCGCCTCGTCGCCGCCAGCGGCTATGACGGCACGCCGGTGGTGGTGCTCGACGCGCAGGACAGCACCATCAGCCACACCCTCGCCCTGGTCTCGGCCGACCTGCTGAAGCAGGCAGGGCTCACCGTCGACGTGCAGGCGATGGACTGGGCGACGCTGGTGCAGCGCCGCCTCTCCCGCAATCCGGGATCGCAGGGCTGGAACCTCTTCGTCTCCGCTCCCTCCGGCCTCGATGCGATGGACCCGGCCGGGCACAATGCCATGCGGTCCGCCTGCGAGCGCACCGCCCTGCCCGGCTGGCCCTGTGACCAGGCCATGGAGCGGCTGCGCGATGCCTTCCTGGCCGCGCCGGAGGCCGGTACACGGCGCGAGGCGGCCGCCGCCTACCATGCCCGCGCGCTGGAGAGCGTGCCCTATGTGCCGCTCGGCCAGTTCAGCCTGGTGCGGGGCTATTCGGCACGCCTCTCCGGCATCCTCGACGCGCCGGTGCCGGTCTATTGGAACATTGCGAAGCTCAATGAGTGAGGAGGGCCCTTCCCTCCCCGTTCGCCGCCCGGCAGGATGCCAGGGAAACCCGGGACACACCGGGGTGCCCCAAGGAGAGGACCGAGCCAGCATGACCGAAGCCGTCACCCGCCGCGCCGCGCTGCTCGGCGCAGGCGCCACCGCCGGAAGCCTGCTGCTCGCCGGCGGCGGAGCGCAGGCCCAGGGCAAGCCGAGCGAGCTGCGGGTCGGCATCACCACCTTCCTCTCCGGCTCGGCCAGCGTCTTCGGCGTGCCCGCGAAGCAGATGGCGGAGCTGCTCTTCGAGGAGATCAACAAGGCGGGCGGCATCGGCGGCGTGCCGGTACGCCCCTTCTTCGTCGACGAGGCGCCCGGCACGGACCATCTGGTCGGTGAGTTCCGCCGGCTGGTGCAGAATGAGGGCGTGCAGATCGTCTTCGCCTCCATCTCCTCCGGCTCCTGCCTCGCCTGCACGCCGCTCTCGGACGAGATGAAGAAGACGACGCTGCTCTGGGATTGCGGCACCCAGCGCATCTTCGAGGAGGCACCGCACCCCTATGCCTTCCGCACCCAGGGATACGGCACGCCGGAGGTGCTGGCGCCGCTGCTCTATCTGCTGAAGCACAAGCCGGACTTCCGGACGCTCGCCGTCATCAACCAGGATTATGCCTGGGGCCGTGACAGCTGGGAGCTGTGGAAGGCCGGCATGGACGCGATGAAGCCCGGCGTGCGGGTGGTGGCGGAGATGTTCCCCCGCTTCGGTGCCACCGACTACAGCACGGAGGTCACGCGGCTGCTGGCGGCGCGGCCCGACGTGATCCTCTCGACGAGCTGGGGCGGCGACCTCGTCACCCTGCTCCGCCAATCCGCCGAGCGGCGGCTCTTCGAGCGCTCCACCTTCGTGCTGCCCATCGCCGAGGCCTCGATGCAGATCCTCGGCCGCACCATGCAGCCCGGCCATATCATCGGCGCCCGCGGCGATCACTGGAACAACCATCCCTCGCCGAAGGACCCGGCGCGGCTGAAGCGCTTCGTCGACCTCTACCGTTCGAAATACAACGAGTACCCGATCTATCCCTGCCATCACATGGCCCAGGCCATCTCCGCCATGCAGGCGGCCTATGCCAAGGCCATCGCGGCGAAGGGCGGCGGCTGGCCGAACGACCAGGAACTGGCCAATGCCTTCCGCGGCCTGACCTTCGACAGCCCGACCTCCAGCATCACGCTGCGGGAGGATGGCCAGGGCCTCGAGGACCAGATCGTCGGCCTCAGCAGCTTCAACCAGCAATACCCCTTCGCCGTGCCGAAGGACATGATCCTCTTCCCTGCCGCCATGGTCTCGACGCCGGTCGGACAGAAGAGCGTCGACTGGCTGAAGTCACTGAAGCCCGACTTCCTCAACCAGGTCCCGGCGCCGATCGCCGGCTGATGGCAACCTGGCTCTCCGAGAACAGCCTGCTGCTCGGCCTGGCGCTGCTGGACGGCCTGGCCTATGCGGCGCTGGTCTTCATGGTGGCGGTGGGGCTGAACCTCGTCTTCGGCGTGCTGCGCATCGTCAACGTGGCGCATGGCAGCCTCTTCGCCATCGGCGCCTATACGGCCGCCTCGATCGGCCTGTTCTTCGCCTCGCGCGGCCTGCCGGCCTGGATGGGCTATGTGGCGCTGGTGCTGGCGGCGGTCGCCGTCGGCGCGGTGCTCGGCCCGCTGATCGAGCGGCTGCTGCTGCGGCGCATCTATGGCCATGAGGATGTGCTGCAGCTCCTTGTCACCTTCGCCCTCTTCATGATCCTTGAGGATGTGCAGAAGCTGGTCTGGGGCGTGCAGCCGGTCTCGCAGGATGCGCCCTTGAGATTTCTCGGCACGGTGGACATCCCCTTCGGCGATGATGTCATCCCCTTCACCGCCTATCAGCTCTTCGTCCTGCCAGGCATCGCGCTGGCGACCCTCATCGCCCTCGCCTGGTTCCTGCGGCGGACGCTGACCGGCCGCGTGATCGTCGCCGTCACCACGGACAAGGAGGCAGCGACCGCCATGGGCATCGATGCCGCACGCATCATGCTGCTGACCTTCTCCTTCGGCGCCGGGTTGGCGGCGCTGGGCGGAGCGCTGGCCTCGCCGACCACGGCATTGGTGCCAGGTATCGGGGCGCAGACCATCGTGCTCTCATTCGCCGTGGTGGCGACGGCGGGGCTCGGGCAGATCGAGGGAGCCGCGCTGACCGCGCTGATGATCGGCCTCGGACGCAGCATCGCGGTCTATTTCGCCCCGGAATTCGAGGTGGTGGTGCCGTATCTCATCATGGTGGCGGTGCTGCTGGTGCGGCCGCAGGGGCTGTTCGGCGTGATCGAGACCCGCCGGGTATGAAGCGCGAGCCCCTGCTCGCCGCGCTCGGCGCATTCGCTCTCATCGCCTGTGCCTGGGCGGTGCCGTGGCTGAAATTCATCCTCACCATCGCCCTGGCCAAAGGCATTGCCGTGCTCGGCATCCTGCTGCTGCTGCGGGCGGGGCAGGTGAGCTTCGGCCACTCCATGTTCCTGGCGCTGGGCGCCTACACCGTCGCCTTCATGGCCCCAACGGAGCCTGAGGTTCTGCTCCTGCTGCCCGCGGCCGCGCTGGTCGCCACGGGCTTCGGCCTTGTTATCGGCCTCTTCCTGGTGCGTTACCGGGACATCTTCTTCGGCATGCTGAACCTGGCCTTCGCCATGGTGCTCTACTCCCTCCTGGAGAAGCTCTACGCCATCACCAAGGGCACTGACGGCATCCGCGTCGCAGGCCTCACCTTCGCCGGTACCCAGCCGGAGCGGCCGGTGCAGGAATGGGTGATGTTCGGCATCGCGCTCGGCCTCGCCATCCTGTTCGGCCTGCTGGTCAGCGTCTATCTGGCCTCGCCCATGGGCCGCGCGCTGGCGGGGATCAAGACGCGGGAGACGCGGCTGGAATTCATGGGCGTGCCCGCCCGGCGGGTGCTGCTCTTCGCCTATGTGCTCTCGGCGCTGATGGGCGGCGTCGGCGGCGCGCTGGTGGCGATGACCACGCGCCACGTGACCCCGCAGATCGCCTACTGGACGGCATCGGGCGAGCTGGTCTTCATCGCCATCCTCGGCGGTGCCGGCAGCGCGCTCGGTCCCTTCCTCGGGGCCACGGCCTTCGAGCTCGTGCGGGTCTATGCCGCCGCGGCCGTCGCCGAGGCCTGGCAGATGATCCTCGGCGCGGTGCTGCTCGTGGTCATCCTCTTCGCCCCGGGCGGGGTCTGGGGGCTGCTGTCCCGGCGGTGGCGCGCATGAGCGAGGTGCTGCTTTCCGCCCGAGGGCTCCGCCTCGCCTTCGGCGGCGTCAAGGCGGCCGATGGCATCGACCTTGATGTCCGGCACGGCGAGTTCCTGGCCATCATCGGCCCGAACGGTGCCGGCAAGACCACCTTCATCAACATGACGACCGGTTACCTGCGCCCCCAGGCCGGCAGGATCGAGTTCGAGGGCAAGCCCATCCTCGGCCTCTCACCCCGGGCCATCGTCCGGCGGGGGATCGGCCGCAGCTTCCAGCTCCCCCAGCTCTTCACCGAACATACGGTGCTGGAGAATGCGGCACTGGCCATCGCCGCCCGGCGCGGCATCTGGTCCCCCCTCGCCCCCCTGCTCCGCCCTCGCTGGCGGGATGAGGCGATGGACCTGCTGGACCGCTTCGGCCTGCGCGCGGTTGCCGAGGCGCGCGCCGATGCGCTGAACGAGGGTGCCCGAAAGCTCGCCGACATCGCCATGGCAGTCGCGCTGGAGCCGAGCCTGCTGCTGATGGACGAGCCGACCAGCGGCGTCGCCGCGGCCGAGAAGATGGCAATCGTCGAGACGCTGGTGCGCGTGCTGCGCAGCACCGGCGTCACCGCGGTTTTCGTCGAGCACGACATGGATGTGGTCGCCCGCTTCGCCGACCGGGTGGCGGTCTGGAGCCAGGGCCGGATCGCAGCCCTCGGCCCGCCCGCCGAGGTGCTGGCCGACCCGGCGGTGCGGCGGGACGTGATCGGGATCGCCGCCGATGCTTGAACTCACAGGCGTCTCCGTCGACATCGCCGGCATCCGCGTGTTGCGCGGCGTCTCGCTGGCCGTGCCGCCCGGCGGGCGGGTGGCGCTGATCGGCCGCAACGGCGCCGGGAAGACCACCACCCTCCGCGCCCTGATGGGGCTGCTGCCGGTGCGTGAGGGGCAGGTCACCATTGACGGCCGGGAGGCGACGGCGGTGCCGGCGCATCATCGCGCCCGGCTCGGCATCGGCTATGCGCCGGAGGAGCGCCGGCTCTTCGGCAGCTTCTCGGTCCAGGAGAACATGCTGCTGCCGGCCCAGGTGCTGCGCCTGCCGGCGGCCGAGACGGCGCGGAGGCTGGAGGCTGTCTTCACCCTGCTGCCGGAGTTGCGCGACCTGGCCCCTCGCCGGGCCGCGGGCCTGTCCGGTGGACAGGGGAAAATGGTGGCGCTCGGCCGGGCGCTGATGGTCGGCACCAGGGCTGTGCTGCTGGACGAGCCCTTCCAGGGCCTCGCCCCGGCGCTCGCTCTCCGCTACGCCGAGGCCCTGGCCCGGCTGCGCCAGGCGCTGCCCGATGTCGCCATCCTCATCACCGAGAGCAATCCGGAGCTCCTGCGGCCATTGGTGCAGGCGACCTATGTAATTGAGCGTGGGGAAATGGCACCGGTATGAAGCTTGCCCCATATGGTGGGGCATGCCCTTGAAATACGCCGCGCTGGCGCTGCTGCTCATGGGCTTGGCGGGCTGTGCCGGGCGGAGCACCACCGCGTTGCCAAACCCGGAGATGCTGGCGGCGCATGAGTGGGAGCATGGTCCGCCCTGGGGGCCGGAGGAGATACCCTGGGTTTCGCCGCCTCCTTCTTACTATAGCTATTACGATCCAGCCCCCTGGCACTGGGGCGGGGCCTCGGTCGGCCTCGGGGCGCGGCGCGGCCCCTGGTGGGGTGGCCATCGCGGCTTCCACCGGGGCAGGCCGGGGTTGATCGGCCGTGGCGGCTGGCATGGCGGGCGCGGCCCCATGGGTGGTCACTTCGGCGGCCGGCGGGGCCGGCGCTAGCCACGCAGGTTGCGTCGCCGGGCACCTTCCCCTATACGCCCCGTTTCCCGCGGCCGGTCGGTATCGGCTGCGCCCAATTCCGCGAGCGCGCCATGAAGCCCGATATTCATCCCGACTATCACGACATCACCATCGTCATGACCGATGGGACCACCTACACGACGCGGTCCTGCTACGGGAAGGAAGGCGACACCATCCGCCTCGATATCGACCCGAAGTCGCATCCGGCCTGGACCGGCGTTCAGCGTGTGATGGACACGGGTGGCCAGGTGGCGAAGTTCAACAAGAAGTTCGCCGGCATCGGCGCCCGCAAGAAGTAAGCCGCCCTCATCGAGGCGAGGCTTCCAGGAACGCCGCCCCCTCTTGAACGGGGGGCGGCGTTTTCTAATTTCACCTCTGTCAGAGGCGCCCGAATGGGGTTTCTGGCGCGGTTGACAGCCATCAGGGCGCCCGAACGGGGCCATGAGGCGGCAGCCGCCGGCACAACCAGGACCTTGCTTCCTCCAAGGAGGTTCCGCGTATGAATACCCTTGATTTCGCCCCGCTGCTCCGCACCGCCATCGGCTTCGACCGGCTGGCCCGCACGCTCGAGACCGCGCGTGCCTCGCAGGATCCGCAGGGTTATCCCCCCTACAACATCGAGCGTGTCGGTGAGGACAGCTACGTCCTGACCATGGCCGTCGCCGGCTTCGGGCCGAACGACCTCGAGATTGTGGCGCGGGACAACGTGCTGACCGTCTCTGGCCGTGCGCCGCAGACGGAGGAAGGCCGCAGCTACCTGCATCGTGGCATCGCGGGCCGCGCCTTCGAGCGCCGGTTCGCCCTGGCCGACCATATTGTGGTCGATGGCGCGAACCTGGAGCATGGCTTGCTGCAACTCGCCCTGAAGCGGGTGGTGCCCGAGGCGCTGAAGCCCCGCCGGATTCCGGTGCAGGCTGGCCGCCCGGCAATCCCTGCCGCGGTTGAGCAGGACCAGGCGCCGCAGGCCCAGGCCGCCTGACGCTTCGGCGGCCTGATCACGGCAGCCGTACCGACCGGCCGGCGGGGGCAACCCCGCCGGCTTTTTCATGGCCGGATCAGGTCAGGGCCGGCGGAAGAAGCTGTCCGCGGCGTTGCGATGCTTCTCGCGCGCGGTGATGGCCGCCTCGGCCCGGGCGATCTCAGCCTGCAGGGCCGCGATGTAGCGTTGCAATTCCGCCACGCCCCACATATCGAGCACAGCCGGGGTGAAGGAATTCCTCCGCGAATGCGGGCTTTCCTCTTCGATCATGCGGTCACTCTCCCGTTCGGCGGGCTTTGACCCCGCCCAATGTGGCCTCTATATGCCACGCCAAGCCGCGGTGGGGGTGCCAGCCGTTTCCGGTCCCAGCCCCAATGGCACTGCTCTGATAGGTTCGCTCCATGACCCAGCCGTTGATGCCGAAGGCCACCGCCGTGTGGCTGATCGACAAGACTTCCCTGACCTTCGAACAGGTCGCCGATTTCGTGGGCATGCATCCGCTGGAAGTCCAGGCCATCGCCGATGGCGAGGTCGCCCAGGGCATCATCGGTTACGATCCGGTGCTGAACGGCCAGCTTACCCGGGAGGAGATCGCGCGCTGCGAGGCCGATCCGGCGTTGCGCCTGCAGATCCAGTCCTCGAGCCTCCCGGCGCCGAAGGCCCGCGGCAAGGGCGCCCGCTATACGCCCGTATCCAAGCGCAACGATCGTCCCGATGGTATCGCCTGGCTGATCCGCAACCATCCGCAGCTTTCGGATGTGACGATCGGCAAGCTCCTCGGCACCACCAAGGACACCATCGCCAAGGTGCGCGACCGGACGCATTGGAACAGCGCCAACATCAAGCCGCGGGATCCTGTCATCCTCGGGCTTTGCAGCCAGTCCGACCTCAACGCCGCGCTGATCGCCGCGGGGGAGCGCCCGGGCAGCGTGCCGCCGGCGCCGCTGCCGGATGCGGCCGAAGACTCTGCGGCGTGAGGATCGCGGCGCGGCCGCTATGGGCCGCGCCGCCGCCGCTCAGTTCGCCCGTCTCAGTTTTTCGATCTCTTCCCGCAGCCGCAGCTTCTCCCGCTTGAGTCGCGCCAGCTCCAGCTCATCCGGCCGGGGACGGGCGCCCTGCGCGCCGATCTCCCGCTCGAGGATGGCATGCTTGTCTTCAAGGGACCGGAGCCGTGGCGAAGTCATCATGCGGACATCTCCTTTTCCGTCCAGGAATGCGCCAGGCGAAAAGCGGCGGTTCGCCCGCTGTTGCGCCCGCGCCGGGGCATGGTAATGGCGTCCGCGCTTCGAATGCATCCTTTCCTTCACCGTCCAGCCACGAGCCTGCACACCGATGCTCGATGACCGAGACAGCCTGCTGCGACGCCTGCATGAGATGCGGAGCGAGCACCGCGACCTGGACACGGTCATTGCCCGGCTGTCGGACAGCCTGGCTGACCAGCTCCAGGTGCAGCGGCTGAAAAAGCGCAAGCTGAAGCTGAAGGACGAGATCACCTGGCTGGAAAGCCGGCTCCTCCCCGACATCATCGCCTGAAGGGCGCCCCGCATGGCCATGGACCCCTCCACGCCGCTGGTCGGCGTCATCATGGGCAGCCGTTCCGACTGGGAGACCATGCGGCATGCGGCGGAGGTGCTGGAGAAGCTCGGCATCCCACACGAGACCCGCGTCGTCTCCGCCCACCGCACGCCGGAGCGGCTGCATGGCTATGCGGCCGAGGCACGCGGGCGCGGGCTGAAGGTCATCATCGCCGGCGCCGGCGGGGCCGCGCATCTGCCGGGCATGGCGGCGGCTATGACACCGCTGCCGGTGCTCGGCGTTCCCGTCGAGAGCCATGCGCTGAAGGGCATGGATAGCCTGCTGTCGATCGTCCAGATGCCTGGCGGCGTTCCGGTCGGCACGCTGGCGATCGGCAAGGCCGGCGCGATCAATGCCGGGCTGCTGGCGGCCTCCATACTGGCGCTGGCCGACCCGGATCTCGCCGGCCGGCTCGATGCCTGGCGCGCCTCGCAGACGGCCGGCGTGCCGGAGGAGCCGGCGTGAGCCGCTCGCTTCCGCCCGGCGGCACCATCGGCATCCTGGGTGGCGGCCAGCTCGGCCGGATGTCGGCCATGGCGGCGGCGCGGCTCGGTTATCGTTGCCATGTCTATGCCCCCGAGGCGGAAAGCCCCGGGATGCAGGTGGCCGCCGCTGCGACCGTCGCACCGTACGAGGATGACGCGGCCCTCACCCGCTTTGCGGCCGCGGTCGATGTCGTCACCTTCGAATTCGAGAATATCCCCGCCGAGACGCTGGCGACGCTCGCCCCTCTTGCCCCTTGCCGCCCTGGCGTCGAGGTGCTGCGGGTCTGCCAGGACCGGCTGGCCGAAAAGGATTTCCTCCAGCGCGCCGGAGTACCGGTGGCACCCTGGCGGGCGGTCGAGGATCTCGCCGGGCTCGAGGCGGCGATCGCCGTGATCGGCCTGCCTGCGGTGCTGAAGACAACACGGCTCGGTTATGACGGGCGCGGCCAGGCCGTGATCCGCCATCCCGGGGAGGCAGCCGCCGCCTTTGCCCGGCTGGCACCGAAGCCGCTGATCCTCGAAGCCTTCGTCCCCTTCGTGGCCGAGGTCTCCGCCATTGCCGCCCGCGGCGAGGATGGCGCTGCAGCAGTTTATGACGCGGTCGAGAATCGGCACCGCGACCACATCCTCGATCTGAGCTTCGCTCCGGCCCGGCTGCCGGCACCGGTCGCGGAGGCTGCGCGGGGCCATGCGCAGCGGGTGGCGGAGGCGCTCGGCTTGGTCGGCGTGCTGGCGCTCGAGATGTTCCTGCTACCAGATGGCCAGCTGCTGGGGAACGAGATTGCCCCGCGGCCTCATAATTCCGGCCATTGGACCATGGACGGGTGCGCTGCCAGCCAGTTCGAGCAGCATGTTCGTGCCGTAGCCGGGTTGCCGCTCGCCTCACCGGCCCGGCATCACGATGTCGTCATGAAGAATCTGGTCGGGCCGGATGGGCTGGCACGCTGGCCGGCCCTGCTGCGCACCACCGATGTCGTGCCCCACTGGTACGGCAAGTCGGAGGCTCGCTCCGGCCGAAAACTCGGCCATGCCAATCGGTTGTTGGCCCTTGGCAGCCTCTCTACCCTCGAGGATGAAGCGGCCCTGCGCGGGCTGTGACGTATTTGCCATCCCACGCTGTGGCACGTCTGCCACATCGATGCGGAATTGGTTGGGAACCCGATGCAGGTATGCGCTTGCGGTGCTAGGTTCCCTGGACGCAGCGCTGTCGCCGCCTCAACTTCGCGGTAGGGCGTGGCGACACAGGCGTTTTTTGATCGAGGAGAGATTTCGATGACCCTCAGGAAGGCCCTTCTGGCCGCGACGGTGCTGGCGTTGCCGGTCGCCGCGCAGGCGCAGCCGGTCTCCGGCCTCTATATCGGGGCCGGCGGTGGTCTGAACATCCACCAGGATTCGAACAACAACGGCGTCAAGACGAAGTTCGACGACATCGGCGCCGTTGGCCTGGCATCCATCGGCTGGGGCTTCGGCAACGGTCTCCGCGCGGAGATCGAGGGCAGCTTCCGCAGCAACGACATCCGCAGCCTGAACGGCGGTGGCCGCACCGGTAACAGCGGCTACTTCCGCAACTATGCCGCGATGGCGAATGTCCTCTATGACTTCAACCTCGGCCTGCCGGTCATCCCGTATCTCGGCGTCGGCGTCGGCTATGGCTGGGTGGATGTGGACAAGGCGAACATCGCCGGCCCCGGCGGCAGCCGCTACCGGATCGAGGACGTCGATGGCAACCTCGCCTATCAGGGCATTGCCGGCATGGCCTTCGCGCTGCCGGTTCCCGGCCTGGCGCTGACCGCCGAGTACCGCTTCTTCGGTACGCTTGAGCCGAAGCTGAACATCGACCGCACCAGCGTCGTGGGCGCTCCGGGCGGCACCTACAAGCCGACCAACTACAACCACAGCGCGCTGATCGGCATTCGCTATGCCTTCAACACGCCGGTTGCCCCGCCGCCGCCGGCCCCGGTGCCGCCGGTGACGACGGCGCCCGAGGTGGCCCGTACCTACCTGGTGTTCTTCGACTGGGATCGTGCGGACCTGACCGACCGCGCCCGGCAGATCATCTCCGAGGCCGCCGGCGCCGCCCGCCGCGTCTCCTCGACCCGCATCGAAGTGGCCGGCCATGCCGACCGCTCGGGCACCCCGCAGTACAACCAGCGCCTGTCGCAGCGCCGCGCCGATGCGGTTGCGGCCGAGCTGGTTCGCCAGGGCGTGAGCCGGAACGAGATCGCGGTCACCGCCTTCGGCGAGAGCCGCCCGCTGGTTCCGACCGCCGATGGCGTGCGCGAGCCGCAGAACCGCCGCGTCGAGATCGTGCTGCGCTAAGCGGCACCTTCTCCTCTCGGAGACAAGGAAGGGGCGCCTCCGGGCGCCCCTTTTTTTGTGCCTGGATGCCTGTCCTGCGACAAAACCCCGCCTTCAGTCTCGCCACGTAACTGAACTGTGGCTTGGCTGCCACAGTGCTGCAGGTCGCGTTTTCGGCACTGAACTGCGCCCCAAATTTATTCTTCATGTCAGGGAACGCAGCCCGCGTCCGAACCGGATGGCCGGTCCCCGACGGGATGTGTCTCTTGCTTGGAGCAATAGGAATGAGTCTCAAAAGGGCCCTGCTGGCCACCGCCCTGGTGTCGGCTCCCTTGCTGGCATCGATCAGCACCGCCAGCGCTCAGCCGGTGACCGGCCTCTACATCGGCGTCGGTGCCGGTGCGAACTGGGTCAACAACCCGGCGAAGGTTGATCTCAGCGGCGATGTCCAGGCGGGCAATTTCGGCTTGCCGGAGAACACCCGCATCAACAATGTCGGCAAGCTCAACTTCGATCTGGGCTGGACCGGCGTCGCCAGCATCGGCTGGGGCTTCGGCAACGGGTTCCGGGCCGAAATCGAGGGCAACTTCCGCGAGAACCAGGTCGACAGCATCCGTGGCTTCGGTCTGGCGCCTGTCGGCCGTACCGGTGGCTTCCAGCGCACCTACGGCGTGATGGCGAACGTCTTCTACGACTTTGACTTCGCCAATTTCGGCCTCGGCCAGAGCATCTTCCAGCCCTATGTCGGCGTCGGCGCGGGTTATGCCTGGACCGATTGGGGCAACATCCGTGGCCAGAGCGCCAATGGCCTGGTCATCCACTCGAACGACGACAATGGCCAGTTCGCCTATCAGGGCATCGTCGGCGTGGCGACCCCGCTCACCTGGCTTGGCGTTACCGGCCTGACGCTGACGGCGGAATACCGCTTCTTCGGCACCCTCCAGCCGGAGCAGTTCACCACCATCAGCACCCCGCAGGGCCAGGTCGTCTCCGCGGGCAAGGTCGAGTCGGACAACTACAACCACTCGGTCCTGCTTGGCGTTCGCTACGCGCTGTTCCAGCCGCCGCCGGCCCCGCCGCCGGTCGTCGCCGCTCCGCCGACGGCCGCCCCGGCCCCGGCCCCGGCCCGCACCTACCTCGTGTTCTTCGACTGGGATCGGGCGGACCTCACCACCCGCGCCCGCGAGATCATCAGCGAGGCGGCGCAGAACTCCCGCCGCGTGCAGGCGACGCGCATCGAAGTGGCCGGCCATGCCGACCGCTCCGGCACGCCGCAGTACAACCAGCGCCTCTCCGAGCGGCGTGCCCAGGCCGTTGCCGCCGAGCTGGTGGCCCAGGGCATCAGCCGCAACGAGATCAGCGTGACGGCTTTCGGCGAGAGCCGCCCGCTGGTCCCGACCGCGGATGGCGTGCGCGAGCCGCAGAACCGCCGCGTCGAGATCGTGCTGCGCTAAGCAGCACCGTCCAGGCAGGAACAGGAAGGGGCGCCCTCGGGCGCCCCTTTTCTATATCAGCTCTATGTCAGCGGAGATGCTGGCGCCCTGGTCCTTGAAGCGTCACCCGGACACCGCGGCAGTGATTGGTGGCTACAAGAAATCCAGCAGCATCGCCACCAGCGGCTTGTCCGCCGGCGGCATGGCATAGCCGCCCATCTGCTGCGGCCGGACCCAGGCCAGTGCTTGCCCCTCCACCGGCCGTATGGTCCCGCCCCATTTGCGGCAGAGATAGAGCGGCATCATGAGGTGGAAAGCCTCGTAGCCATGAGAGGCGAAGGTGAAGGGCGCGAGGCAGCTCTCGCTGACATCGATGTCGAGCTCCTCCTTGAGCTCGCGGATCAGCGCCGCCTCCGGACTCTCGCCCGGCTTCACCTTGCCGCCGGGGAACTCCCATAACCCCGCCAGCGGCTTGCCTTCCGGCCGGCGGGCCAGCAGCACCCGACCATCCGCATCGACCAGCGCCACGGCGGCGACGAGCAGGATGGGCTTCTCCACCCGCGGGGTTTCCGGCGGGGGCGCCAGCAGGGCCTCCCGCCCGGCACGGAACAGGCGCACCGGCATCGGTCCGCCACGGGAGATAAAGGTCTGCATCGCCTCTCCGGCCGGCTGCAGACCAACACGCTGCAACACCGCCGCCGAGCGCGCATTGTCCTTCAGCGCGCTGGCATGGATGCCGGTGAGGCCGAGTGTCTCCAGCGCCCAGCGGCAGAGGGCCGCAGCCGCTTCCGTCGCCACGCCATGGCCCCAGAATTTCCGCCCGACCCAGTAGCCGAGCTCGGCCTGTTTGCGATCCGAATCGAGGGTCAGCGCCACGCAGCCGACCAGCCGTTCAACCGGCCCCTCGGATCCGTCCTCCTCGCCGACGATTGCCAGGTGCCAGGCGTCCCCGGCCGCGATCTGTGCCCAGGTGGAGCGGACCCACTCCTCGGCGCGCGCGAGCTCATAGGGATATCGGACGCGAGCGAGGTTCTTCGCCACCTCCCAGTCATTCACCAGGCGATGCAGCGCCGTGGCATCCTCGGCCCTGAGCACGCGAAGGATCAGGCGCTCCGTACGCAGCGGCGGAAAATCGGGCGGCGATGTCACGATGGCAGGGGACCCCGGTGACGGTTGCGACAGGACGCTTCGGCCGGGATGGGTCAGGCCAGGATCACCGCGGAGAGGCGGCTGGTGGAGCTGAGCGGGATCGAACCGCTGACCTCGTCATTGCGAACGACGCGCTCTCCCAACTGAGCTACAGCCCCGTACCAGACCAGCGGGCTTGGGGTCCCGCAGGGCGCGCTAGATGCCCCCGCTAGAACGCGAAGTCAAGCCCGCTTGTCCGGCGGCTGGCCCGTCTTTAGGTTGCGCCCGCGTTCCCACGGCTCCGTCCCAAAGCCCCATTCTCAATCAAGGTCATCGGCATGTTCCTGGATGTGGTGTTCTTCCTGGCCGGCGCTGTGCTGGACCTGCTCTGGTGGGCGGTGATGCTCGCCGTGGTGGTCCAGCTGCTGGTCAATTTCGGCGTACTCGACACCCGCAACCGCATCGTCTGGACCATCGCGGATTTTCTCTACCGGGTGACGGAGCCACTTTTCGGCCGTGTGCGCCGCGTGCTGCCGAATTTCGGTCCGGTCGATCTCTCGCCGCTGGTGGTGCTGCTGCTGATCACTGCCTGCCAGATGCTGCTCGGCGCCATCCGCCGTTCGCTGCTGGTCAACGGGATGTATTTTTGAGTGATGGCTGGTGGCGGCCGGGCCAGGACGGCCTCACCCTTCGGGTGAAGGTGCAGCCCCGGGCACGGCGCCGAGCTATCGGCGGCCTGGCGCCGGGCGTGGATGGACCTCGCCTCCGTCTTGCCGTCACTGAGGCGGCCGAGGATGGGCGGGCGAACCGTGCCGTCTGCGCCGTGCTCGCCGAGGCGCTTGGCCTGCCCGCCTCCTCCGTCACCGTGCTGCAGGGCATGACGGCGCGCGAGAAGCTGCTGCAGGTGGCCGGCGACCCGGCGGTGCTGGCCACGAAGCTGAAGGAACTGGCATGACCGCAACCATCATCGACGGCAAGGCCGTGGCGGAACGGCTGCGCGCCGGCCTCGCCGAACGGATCGCCGCCCTGCCCTTCCGCCCGGGCCTCCGCGTCGTCCGCATCGGCGATGATCCGGCGAGCGGCGTCTATGTCCGCAACAAGGACCGCGCCGCCATGGCCGCCGGCTTCGACAGTGCGACCATCCACCTGCCGGCGGAGACCAGCGAGGCGACCCTGCTTGCGCTGATCGCCCGGCTGAATGCCGACCCGGCGGTGGATGGTATCCTGGTGCAGCTCCCCCTGCCGTCGCAGATCCGCGCCGATGCGGTCATCGCCGCCGTGGATCCCGCAAAGGATGTCGACGGCTTCCACCCGATCAATGCCGGGCGCCTCGCCAGCCGTCAGCCCGGCCTCATCCCCTGCACGCCGAAGGGGGTGATGCATCTGCTGCGCGAGGCGGGGGCGACGTTGCCCGGCGCCCGTGCCGTGGTGCTCGGCCGCAGCCAGATCGTCGGCCGGCCGATGCTGCAATTGCTGCTGGCGGCCGATTGCACCGTCACAGTCGTGCACTCCCGCACCCGCGACCTTCCCGCTGAATGCCGGCGGGCGGAGATCTTGGTGGCCGCCGTCGGCCAGCCGGCGCTGGTGCGTGGCGACTGGATCGCCGAGGGCGCCATCGTCATCGATGTCGGCATCAACCGCGGCGCCGACGGCAAGCTGATCGGCGATGTCGCCTTCGCCGAGGCACTGCCGCGGGCCGCGGCCATCACCCCTGTGCCGGGCGGCGTCGGGCCGATGACCATCGCCTGCCTACTTGAGAACACCTTGGAGGCAGCGCTCGCGCGGCGGAGCCTGCCCGCGGAGTAACTCCCTTGGCGGGTTTCGGCCTCGGCCTGCTCTTCGTCACGATCTGGGCCTCGGCCTTCACCGCCATCAAGGGGCTGGTGCCGGAATGGCCGCCGCTCTGGGCGCTGGCCGTGCGCTTCTGCCTGGTGGCGCTGCTCCTCGGCGGGGTGCTGGCCTGGCGCGGGCTGCGCTGGCCGGGGCGCCCGGACGGGTGGCGGCTGGCGGCGATGGGAGTGTTCGGCTCGGCTGGCTACCTGGCCGGCGCCTGGCTTGCCTCGCTGACCCTGCCCTCGGGGCTGGTGGCGCTGCTCTCCGCCACCGCGCCGCTTTTCGTCGCAATGGGCGAGGTGGCCTTCCTCGGCCGCCGGGTGCCGGCAATGGCCTGGGCGGGGCTTGGCCTTGGCTGGCTTGGCGTTGCGGTGCTCGGCGCCGGGCGCGGGGCGACGGGGTTCGAGCTGCATGGGGTGCTGCTGGCCCTGGGCGGCGCGCTGTCCCAGGCAACGGGCATTCTGGTCTTCGCCCCGGCGCGGGGACGGGTCGATGCCTGGACAGCCAATGCGGTCCAGGCAGCGGTCGCTGCCCTGGTGCTTATCGGCCTCGCCGGCCTGATCGAGACCCGCCTGCCCGGCCCTCCCAGTGCGGTGGCGATCGCCTCCCTCGCCTATGGCGTGGTGGTGGTCGGCATCGGCGGCTATGCGCTCTACTTCACCATGTTGAAGCGCCTGCCGCCGGCGACCGCCTCGGCGCTGCAGCTGCTGGCCCCGCCCGTCGCTGCCCTGCTGGGCTGGGGGCTGCTCGGCGAGGTGCTGGGCTGGACGGATGTGGCCGGCGGCCTGGTGACGCTGGCCGGCCTCGCCCTGCTGTTCCGGGCCCGCACCAGCTGAGCCTCGGCGGTTGACGGGCACCATGACTCCCGTCTATAGGCCTCGCCTCCCGGTGTCGCCCCTGGCCTCGCCGGCGGCCCTTTTTGGCCGATCCCATACCGAACCCTTGCCCGGGGCAGCGCCGACCCCGGCCTTTGATCCTGGCGCGACCAGTTGAGGCCGCACGATGACCTTCGCAGTGATCCGCACCGGCGGAAAGCAGTACCGGGTGACGCCGAACGCCCTGCTCACCGTCGAGAAGCTTGAGGCCGAGCCCGGCGCCACCGTCACCTTTCATGACGTTCTGGCCCTGGGTGGCGAAGCCGGCCTCACCCTCGGGGCGCCGACTGTCCCGGGCGCCAGCGTCACCGCCACGGTGGTGAAGCAGGCCCGCGGTGAGAAGGTGCTGATCCTGAAGAAGCGCCGCCGGCAGAACAGCCGCCGCAAGCGGGGCCATCGCCAGGACCTGACGGTCCTGCGTATCGCCGACATCGCCGCGGCCTGAACGAGAAGGAGATCTCTCCATGGCACATAAGAAGGCAGGCGGCTCCTCCCGCAACGGGCGCGACAGCGCCGGCAAGCGCCTCGGCGTGAAGCTGTTCGGCGGTCAGGTCGTGCGCGCGGGCAACATCATCGTCACCCAGCGCGGCACGAAGATGCTGCCGGGCCGCAATGTCGGCGTCGGCCGCACCCATTCGCTGCATGCGATGGTCGATGGTACGGTGAAGTTCGAGCGCAAGGCCGAGGGCCGCGTGCATGTCTCCGTGCTGCCGGTGGCCCAGGCTGCCGAATAAGCCTCACCCGCAGCGGTGACGCGAAGGGGGCCGCGAGGCCCCCTTTTTCTTTTCCAGGGTCCAAGCCCCCATGAAATTCCTCGATGAAGCCAAGGTCTGGGTGAAGGCCGGTGACGGGGGCGATGGCGTCATCGCCTTCCGGCGCGAGAAGTATATCGAATTCGGCGGTCCCGACGGCGGCAATGGCGGCCGCGGCGGCAATGTGGTGATCGAGGCGGTCGATGGCCTCAATACGCTGATCGACTACCGCTACGCCCAGCATTTCAAGGCGCGCAAGGGCGGCAACGGCGCCGGCCAGGACCGATCGGGCGCGGGTAGCGAGGATGTCGTCCTCAAGGTTCCCCTGGGCACCCAGGTCTTCGCCGAGGACAAGGAGACGCTGCTCGCCGACCTCGATGCGCCCGGCACCCGCGTCGTCATCGCCCGGGGCGGCGATGGCGGCCATGGCAACGCGCATTACAAGACAAGCACCAACCGCGCCCCGCGCCGGGCCGACAAGGGCTGGCCGGGCGAAGAGAAGTGGCTCTGGCTGCGACTCAAGCTGATCGCTGATGCCGGGCTGGTCGGCCTGCCGAATGCGGGGAAGTCCACCTTCCTCGCCGCCGTCAGCGCGGCCCGCCCGAAGATCGCCGACTACCCCTTCACCACGCTGCATCCGCAACTCGGCGTGGTGCGGCTCAACGCCTCCGAGGAATTCGTCCTCGCCGACATCCCCGGCCTGATCGAGGGCGCGCATGAGGGGGCGGGGCTCGGCGACCGCTTCCTCGGCCATGTCGAGCGCTGCGCCGTGCTGCTGCATCTGGTGGATGGCAGCCAGCCCGACCCGGTTGGTGCCTGGCGCACCGTGCGGGAGGAGCTGGAAGGCTACGGCAACGGCCTCGCCGAGAAGCCGGAGCTGGTGGCGCTCAACAAGCTGGACGCCATGACCCCCCAGGCCCGCACCAGCCGGCTGAAGGCGCTGGAGCGTGCCGTTGGCCGTCCGGTGCTGCTGCTCTCCGGCGCGACGCGGGAAGGCGTGCCCGAGGCGCTGCGGGCGCTGGCCGATGTCATCGCCGCCCGGCGTGCGGAACAGAAGGAGGCACGCCCCTCCCCAGCCGCGGCCGCTACAGGCAAGGGGTAGCTGGCGCGGACGGGGGCCTTACCGCGCCCGCCGGCCCGGCAGCGCCAGCAGCCCACCCAGCGTGCCGATGACGGCCGCGAGCGGGCCGAAGCCGGCGAAGCCGTGCTGGGCGATCATCCAGCTGCCGAGCGCCGCGGCGCCAAGCCAGCCGATGCTGGCCGAGGTCACGTTGAGGCCAAGCACGGTGCCGCGCACCTCATCCGGCACCTCGGCCAGCGCGGCCATCAGGCTCGGCCGGGCGATCGCGTTGACGAAGACATAGAAGAAGCCGAGCACGACGGAGACGCCGAGCCCAGGGCGCCAGCCGAACAGCAGGAGCGCCATCGCGGCCGAGCCGAACATCGCCCCGGCGAAGGTCAGACGCCGGCTCGGCAAGCGGTCCGCCAACTGGCCGCCCAGCACCATGCCGAGAATGCTGCCCAGCGCGAAAACCGCCAGCGGCACCACCAATCCGCTGAGGGAGAGGCCATAGCTCGCCTGCAGGAAGGTGGCGAAGTAGACGGCGATGAGGCCGTAGCAGATCCGCTCCGCCACCCCCATGGTCAGCAGCCGCAGCACCGGCCCGGTCAACGCCGACTTGGTCTGGCCGCCGGGCTGTGGGCGCATGGCCGCCTCGACGGCCGCCGGGCGCCGTGTCGTCGCCCAGAGCGCGAGCCCGGCCAGCACGGCTACCCCGGCGACAACCTGGTTCACGCCGCGCCAGCCGAGCGAGGCGCCGATCCAGGCCGCCAGAGGCACGCCGAGCAACAGGGTGAGCGACTGCCCGGCCATCACCCAACCCAATGCCCGGCCACGCTGCCGATCCACCACCCGGGCCGAGGCCTCGGTCATCAGCACGCCGGTGAAGGCGCCGGCGCAGCCGCCCGCCACCGTTACCCAAAGCGCCACCCAGAGAAAGCTGCCCGCCTCGGCGACGGCGAGCAGGCAGAGCGCCATCGCCACCGGTCCGCCGATCAGGAAGGGCCGCCGCCCCCAGCGGTCCGAGCCGGCCCCGGCCACCATCGAGGCGATGCCCCAGGACACCGAGGTCATCGCCATGAGGTTGCCGACCAGGGACAGGCTCGTGCCAAGATCTCGCGCCATCTCGAGCAGGAAGGGCGCCCGTGTGGTCCCGCTCGAGGAGGCGGCGAACATGCCGAAGCAGGCGGCGGCCAAAAGAGCCCAAGGCATGGGCGGTTGCCCGAGCGGCGGGGCGCCCTGGGCCGCCTCGCCAGGCGGGAGGGGCCGGCGGTGACGGGCCATGGCGTTTCCTTAATGGGTCCTGCGTCTGGCCGTCAGGATGCTGGCTTCCCGGCGAGGTGGCAAACCGGCCGCGTCAGGCCCCACCCGAAAGCCGGGCCGAACGAGCTGGCGTTGTGCCGCCCTCGCCCTGGTCGGGCGAGAGGCGCAGGACCACCCGCAGCACGCCATCGGCCAGCGTCTCGCTGGTCAGTTCGGCAGCGATCTGCCGCGCCAGGGTGCGGATGACCGTCGGGCCGAGGCTGGTCTTGTCCGGGCAGGAGGACGCGGTTCCGCCCTCGATCTCGGCGAGGATCACGCCCTCCTCCAGCCGTGCCGAGAGCTGCACCGGCCCCGGCTGGCGCAGCGCCTGCGTGACCAATTCCGACAGGATCAGCGCCAGCGGGATGGCCCGTTCCGCGTCGAGAGTCAGCTCCTCAGGCGCCGTGGTCCGGATATCGGCCGCCGGATGCTGCACCGCTGCACCGGCCGCCAGTTCCCGCAGCATGTCCGCGAGGCGGATGTTCCGGAAATCCGGGCTCTGCTGCAGCGCGCGATGCGCCTCGGCCACCGCCTGGACGCGCGCGGTTGCCGCCTCCAAGGCCTCGCGGGCCGCCGGCTCCGCCACCCGGCCAGCCTGCAGCCGCAGCAGGGCGGCAACGAGCTGGAGGCTGTTCTTGATCCGGTGATCCGCTTCCCGGGCCAGCCGCTCGCGTGCCGCCAGGGCTTCGCGCAACTGGGCCTCGGCACTATGGCGTTCCTCGATATCGGTGCAGGTGCCGACCCAATGGCGCACGGCGCCCACGGCGTTGCAGATCGGTGCGGCCTTCACCCGATGCCAACGAAAACGGCCGTCGCGATCGCGCAGCCTGGCATCCACGTCGTAATCGCCGCCCTCCGCCAGGGCCCGCGCCCAGGCCGCAGCCAGCACCTGGCGATCCTCCGGATGCACCACCTCGAGCCAGCCGCCGCCACGCAACTGCGCCAGGTCGAGGCCAGTGAGTTCGCGCCAGCGGGAATTGACATAATCCGGTTCGCCATTGGGATTTGTCTGCCAGACCAGATGCGGCATGGCCTCGGCGAGGGTGCGGAACCGCGCCTCGCTGTCCCGCAACGCCCATTCCGTCCGCTTGCGGGCATCGATATCGGTGTTGGCCCCCAGCCATTCGACGATGCCGCCATGGGTATCACGCAGCGGAGTCGCCCGCGCCGCGGTCCAGCGCCAGGCGCCGTCCCGGCTGCGCAGCCGGTACTCCATTTCCAAATTCTCGCCAGTGGCGACGGAATGGGCCCAGCGGCGCCGCACCATGGGGCGGTCCTCCGGGTGCAGGGCTTCCAGCCAGCCCCAACCAGCAGATTGGGCCGGTGTCTGCCCGGTCAGCGCGGCCCAGCCGCCCATGCTGATGACCGTACCATCAGCCGCCGCGGTCCAGACCGCCAGCGCCCCGGCTTCGACCAGCGCGCGGTAGCGGGCATCGAGGCCGATGCCGGTCTCGGGCGGGTCGGTCCAGGCCAGGATGCCGCCGGCGACCCGGCCTGCCTGGTCGCGGACCGGGGCAGCGCTGCATTGCAGGCTGCGCGCCTCACCATCCCAGGCGCGCAACGTCCATTGCTCGCGGGATACCACTTCGCCCTGGCCAAGCGCCCGGACCAGCGGCAGCGCCGCCGGGGAGGCAGGGCGGCGCCCATCCGCGTCACACAACTCCCAGCCGCTGCGTGAGGCGTTGCCGGCCAGGAGCCCCGCCGCCTCCCTGCCGATGAAGCCCAGGCCGTGCCGGCTGTGCCGCAGCAGCCTGCCATCCGGGCCGGCGATGGCAAGGCCAATGGGTGCGTGCTCCAGCACCGCATCCAGCACGGCTGCCGCCGCCTCGGCCTTGCACAGCCGACGGCGCAGCGCCGTCACGTCGCGAAGCTGCACCAGGACACCGGTGATGATGCCGTCCCGCCCTCGAACCGCCGATGCTTCCGCATCCCAGAGCCGGTCCGCATCGCCGAAGGGCAGGCGCCGCGCCTCGGCGCGGCAAGGCTCCCCGGTGGTGCGCACCAGGTCGATCAGCCGCAGATGCCCGCCTTCGGCGAGGGCGGGGAACAGTTCGGCAGCCGGGCGGCAATCCAGCGCTGCCCGATCCTGCCCACAGGCCGCGGCGAAGGCAGGGTTGGCGTAGATCAGGCGATGGGTCGGGCCAGTGAGCAGGATGATCGGATGCGGTGCAGCCTCGGCGAAGGCACGAACCCCATCGACATCAGGTGCCGGTCCTCGGCCTTCCTCGGGCACGGCTCGCTCCTTAGGCTTCCGGCCTTCATATCCGCATTCTAGGCGCTGCGATGGTGTGCCGCTAAGGCCTATGCCGCCGCATCAGATCAAAGCCTTGGGAGCGCGGCCAGCCGAGGGAACTGGCCGACGACTATACCGAAAAGTATTTCGCGCGCGGGTGGTGCAGCACGATGGCACTGGTCGATTGCTCGGGGTGCAGCTGCCACTCATCCGAGATCGAGACGCCGATCCGCTCCGCCCCGAGCAGCTTCAGCAGGGGTACCTGATCCTCCAGCCGGGGGCAGGCGGGATAACCGAAGGAGTAGCGGCCACCGCGGTAGCCCTGCTGCAGCATCTTGTCCATGTCGCGGTCATCATCCCCGGCGAAGCCCCATTCGGCGCGGATGCGCTTGTGTACGTATTCCGCCATGGCCTCCGCCATCTCGACGCTGAGGCCGTGAAGGTAGAGGTAATCCTGGTAGCGGTTCTCCTCGAACCACACCCGCGCCACGTCACTCGCCTTCTGGCCTACGGTGACGACCTGCAGGCCGATGACGTCGCGCCGCTCCGGCCCATCGCCGATATCGCGGATGAAGTCGGCGATGCATTCGCCATCCTGCTTCGGCTGGCGCGGCAGGGTGAAGCGGCAGGCCTCCGTCACGCCATCCTCCTCGAAGAGGATGAGGTCGTTGCCGGCGCCGGCGCATTTCCAGTAGCCGTAGATGGCCTGGGGCCGGAGGATGTCATCCGCCTCGGTCAGGGCCAGCATGCGCTTCAGCACCGGACGCAGCTCCTGCTTCGCCCAGCCGAGGAAGTCGTCGAGGCTCCGGCCCTGCTTCCGGAAGCCCCACTGGAATTGGTAGAGGCTGCGCTCGTTGATGAAGGGGATGATGGCCTTGGGTGCCGCCTCGATCACCCGCGCGCCCCAGAAGGGCGGCGTGGGCACCGGCTCCTCCGCCGTCAGCCGGCGGCGGCGGCCCTCGGCATAGGCGACATCGACCGGGGCGAAGCCGCGCGGGTCGGCGGTGCCGAGGGTACGGGCCTCATTGCGGGGCTTGCCGCGGCGCTTCGACTGGATGGCGGCAAGGTAGTCGTCGAAGCCGTTGCCCGTCACCTTGTCCATGAGATGGAGGCCATCGAAGGCATCGCGCGCATAGGCGACGCGGCCGGTTGCCTCGCCATTGGCATAGGCGCGGACGCAATCATCCTCGACATAGTTGCGGGTCAGCGCGGCGCCGCCGAGCAGCACCGGCACGTCGAGGCCGATGCGGCTCATCTCCTCGAGGTTCTCGCGCATCACCACGGTGGATTTGACGAGCAGGCCCGACATGCCGATGGCATGCGCCTTGTGCTCGCGAACGGCGGCGACCATGTCGGCCAGCGGCACCTTGATGCCGAGATTGACCACGCGGTAGCCGTTGTTGGTCAGGATGATGTCGACCAGGTTCTTGCCGATGTCATGCACATCGCCCTTCACCGTGGCGAGGACGATGGTGCCCTTCTCCTGCCCCTCGACCTTCTCCATGAAGGGCTCGAGATAGGCGACGGCGGATTTCATCGTCTCGGCGCTCTGCAGCACGAAGGGCAGCTGCATCTTGCCGGCGCCGAACAGCTCGCCCACCACCTTCATGCCGTCGAGCAGCACGTCGTTGATGATGGCCAGCGGCGCGATGCCCTGGTCGAGCGCGTCCTGCAGCTCCTCGGCCAGCCCCTTGCGGTCGCCATCGACGATGCGGTCCTTGAGGCGGCCCTCGACCGTCTCGGCGCGGACCTTCTTGACGTTGTCGGCGGCCTTCCGGCCGGAGAAGATCTCCAGCAGCTTCTGCAGCGGATCGTATCCCTCCCGCCTGCGGTCGAAGATCAAATCCTCGGCGACCTCCACCTCCTCCGGCGGGATCAGGTGCAGCGGCTTGATCTTGCTGACATGCACGATGGCGCCGGTCATGCCGGCCTTCACCGCATGGTCGAGGAAGACGCTGTTCAGCACGTGCCGCGCGGCTGGGTTCAGGCCGAAGGAGATGTTGGACAGGCCGAGGATAATCTGGATGTCGGGGAATTCATCCCGGATCATCCGGATGCCTTCCAGCGTCCACTGGCCAAGCTTGCGGTCGTCCTCATTGCCCGTGGCGATGGTGAAGGTCAGCGGGTCGATCAGCAGGTCGGATTGCTGCAGGCCGTGCTGGTTGCAGGCGAAATCCACCAGGCGGCGGGCAATGCGGAGCTTGTCCTCCGCCGTCTTGGCCATGCCGACCTCGTCGATGGTCAGCGCGATGACAGCGGCGCCGAATTTCTTGGCAAGCACCAGGCGATCATGCGCCGCCCCCTCGCCATCCTCGAAATTGATCGAGTTGATGATCGGCTTGCCGCCATGCAGCTTCAGCGCGGCCTCGATCACCGGGGTCTCGGTGCTGTCGATGACGAGCGGCGCGTTCACGCTGGAGGTGAAGCGGGTGACGACCTCGTTCATCTCCCCCATCTCGTCGCGCCCGACGAAGGCGGTGCAGATATCGAGGCTGTTCGAACCCTCGCCCACCTGCTCGCGGCCCATGGCAACGCAGCCATCCCAGTCATGCGCTGCCTGCCGCTCCCGCCAGGCTTTGGAGCCGTTGGCGTTGCAGCGTTCGCCGATGGAGAAATAGGCGTTTTCCTGCCGCAGCGACACCGCGCCATAGAGCGAGGCGACGGAGGGTACCCAATGGTACCTGCGGGCAGCCGGCGCCGGGCGCCACTCGCCGTGCCGGCGCAGCATGGCGTCGAGCGCGGCGATATGCGGGGTCGAGGTGCCGCAGCAGCCGCCGATCAGGTTGACGCCATCCTCGCGGACGAAGCGCTCCATCCAGCTCGCCATCTCCTCCGGCTGGAGGGGATAGTGGGTCTTGCCATCGACCAATTCCGGCAGGCCGGCATTGGGCTGCACGCTGATGAGGCCGGGCCAGTTCTGTGACAGCCAACGGACATGTTCGGCCATCTCCTGTGGCCCCGTGGCGCAATTCAGCCCGACCAGCGGGACGTCGAGCGCCTGCACGACGGTCGCGGCCGCGGCGATGTCGGGGCCGACCAGCAAGGTGCCGGTGGTCTCGACCGTCACCTGCACGAAGATCGGGATGTCCTTGCCCGAGGCCTTGATCGCCGCCTTGGCCGCATTCACCGCCGCCTTGATGAAGAGCGTGTCCTGGTTGGTCTCGGTCAGCAAGGCATCGACGCCGCCGGCGATCAGGCCGCGGCATTGCTCCTCCAGCGCCGCCTGCAGCGCGTCATAGGCGATATGGCCGAGCGAGGGCAGCTTGGTCCCTGGACCGATATCACCGATCACCCAGCGGTCCCGCCCATCGGCGAAGGTCTCGGCGGCCTCGCGCGCCAGCTCGCCGGCCAGCTTGTTGATCTCGAAGGCGCGCTCGGTCAGCTCGAACTCGCCGAGCGTCACCGGCGAGCCACCGAAGCTGTTGGTCAGCACCATGTCGGCGCCTGCCTCGTAATAGCCGCGATGGATCTCGCGGACGAGGTCGGGACGGGAGAGGTTCAGCACCTCGGTGCAGTTCTCCTTGCCCCAGTAATCCTTGTCGATATCGAGGGTCAGCGCCTGCACGCGGCTGCCCATGCCGCCGTCGCAGAGCAGCACGCGGTCACGGAGCGCTTGCAGCAGATGGGGGCGGGCCATGGGGAACGTCCTAGAAGGAGAGGGCAGGCAGGGCGGCAACGGGCACGGCGAGGCGGCGGGCCGGCCAGAGGCGAACGGCGAGAGGGCCGGAGATGGTGACGGGGGGCAGCGGCGCACAACCGGCCGGGCCAAGCCAACCGGCGATCTCCGCATCGTCGAAGCCCGGCCAGCGATGGGCATGGCGGTCTAGCAGCTCGGCCCGGCCATGCGGGGCGAGGTCGAGCACCAGCAGCAGCCCCTCCGGCCGCAGCACCCGCGCCGCCTCGGCGAGGGCCGCTGCCGGATCCTCGGCATAGTGCAGGACCATCTGCAGGGTCGCCACGTCGAAGCCCGCATCGGGCAGAGGCAGACGGTACATGTCGGCCTGGCGCACGGCGCAATGGGCGCCGAGGCCGCGTTCGGCCAGCCGTGCCCGGGCGAGGGCCAGCATGTCCCGGCTGGCATCGACGCCGAGCGCCACCTCGGCACGGGGCGCCAGCAACTCGAGCAATCGACCAGTGCCGGTGCCGATATCGAGGACGCGGCCTACCCGTGCGGGCAGGGCAGCGAGCAGTGCCGTCTCGATCGCCTCCGCGGGCAGGCCGAGGGCGCGCATCTCGTCCCAGTCGGCGCCGTGGCGGCGGAAGGCATCGGAGGCGATGCGGGCCCGTTCGGCCGCCAGCCGCGCCGCCTGGCGCCGGTCGGCGGCGAGCTGCGCATCCTCCTCCGGCAGCCGGGCGAGCAGCTGGTGCACCAGCCCGGCCGCGGCCGGCACCTGGAAATAGGCATTGGCGCCTTCCGGCAGGCGCTCGAGCAACCCGGCCTCGACCAACAGCTTCAGGTGCCGGGAAAGCCGCGGCTGGGATTGGCCAAGCACCGCGCAGAGATCGGAGACGCAGAAGGCCCCGCGGGCGCAGAGCGCCAGCAGCCGCAAGCGGGTCGGCTCGGCGGCGGCACGGAGCTGGGCCAGAAGCTCATCCATGGACCTGGATATCACATAAAGATATCCTTATGTCTAGTGGCTGACGGAGACTCGCATGGCCTGGACCCTGGATGCGCGCATTCCCCTGCTGCTGGTCGACGACAAGGCACGCCTTGCCGCGGCGCTCGCCGCAGGTCCGCCAGCCGCGCTGCTGGCCGAAGCCCCTGCCCCGGCCTGCCCCGGCCTTGCCCTGGAAGCCTTCGACAGCGCCGAAGCGCATGCGCCTGCCTGTACCTGTTGCGCGGGCCGCCCGGCCGCCGCCATTGCACTCGACCGGCTGTTCCAGGCCCGGGTCAGAGGCCAGGTTCCCTGGTTCGAACGGGTGGTGGCGCTGGCTGGCAGTGCCAGCGGCCAGGCACAGGTGCAGGCGGCACTGACCGGGGATGCGGTGACGGCGGCGCGCTTCAGGCCGGGCTGAGCGCTTCCCGCCTCGCCGGAGCCGGCCTAGGCTTCGGGCTTGCCGCAAGGAGCCCCGCCATGGCCGACGACATCCCCATCCTCGACCTCGCCCCGCTGCTCGCCGGTGAGCCCGATGCTCTCGAGCGGCTGGGCCCGCAGCTTCATCGCGCCTTCACCGAGGTCGGCTTCTACTTCATCCGCAATCATGGCGTGCCGGCGGCGCTGATCGAGGAGGCCTTCGCCGCCGCGGCCCGGTTCCATGCCCAGCCCCTCGAGGCGAAGCTGGCCATGCCCTTCAACCGCGACAATATCGGCTACCTGCCGATGCGCGGGAACACCACCCGCATGAATGCGGTGGACGGCATCAAGAAGCCCAACGGCAACGAGGCCGTCTTCTTCAAGCGGGAATTGCCGGAGGATCACCCCGACCGCCTCTCCGGCCGCCGCTTCCGCGGACCGAACCAATGGCCGGCCGATCTGCCCGGCTTCCGGGAGACGGCTCTTGCCTATGCCGGAGCCATGGAGACGCTCGGCCGCCGCCTGGTGCCGATCTATGCCGCCGCGCTCGGCCTGCCGCATGACTGGTTTGAGGACAAGTTCCGCGAACCGATGTTCACCCTGCGGATGACCCATTACCCTCACCAGGCGCCCACGGCCCCGGAGGATGAATGGGGCCTCGCGCCGCATGCCGACACCTCCTTCATGACGATCCTGGCGCAGAACAAGGTGCCCGGCCTCTCGATCCGCCTGCCGGATGGCCGCTGGATCGACGCGCCGGCGCTCGACGGCACCTTCCTGGTGAATGGCGGGATGATGCTGCGGCGCTGGACCAATCACACCTTCCTGGCGACGCCGCACCGCGTCACCAACCGCTCCGGCCAGGAGCGCTACGCCATCCCCTTCTTCATGGATTGCGACTACGAGGCGGTCATGGCCCCAGTCCCCACCTGCGTCACGCCGGAGAATCCGCCGCGCTACCCTCCCTTCACCTATCTGGAGTTCATGAACGAATACTCAGGCGCCAATTATGGAGACCGCCCGGCTGCCGGGGTCGCCCTGCAGGGGGCCTGATCCGCTTCCGTTGGCTGCGGCATGGTGCTTTGCTTCCCTGCAACAAAACCCAAGGGAGGCCAACGCCATGCATCGTCGAGCCCTGCTCGCCACCCCTCTCCTGCTGCCCGGCCTCGCCCGGGCGCAGGGTTTCGCCGACCGGCCGATCACCCTGGTGACCGGGTATTCGCCGGGCGGCTCCACCGACATTGCGGCGCGGCTGCTGGCCGACCGCCTTGCCGCCCATCTTGGCGCCGGCACCCGGATCGTGGTGGAGAACCGCCCCGGCGCCTCGGGCGCCGTCGCCGGCGAATGGCTGCGGCGCCAGCCGGCCGATGGCTTCACCATCATGGTGGCCGAGACCGGCTCCCACGCCATCGCGCCGAATGCCCTGATCGGCTGGAACCGCTATGACCCGGTCGCGGACTTCACCCATTTGGGCATCATCGGCATCCCGCCGCTCATCCTCGTCGTGAACAACGCCTTCCCTGCCCGCACCGGGGCGGAGGTGGTGGAGGCGCTGCGCAAGGCGCCCCCGGACAGCCTGACCTACGCCACCTCGGGCGTCGGCGGCGTGCTGCACCTCGCCTCGGAGATGCTGGCGTTGCAGCTCGGCACCCGCTTCGTCCATGTCCCCTATCGCAGCGGGGCGCAGATGCTGCAGGCGATCCATACGGGGGAGGCGCAATTCGGCATCGCCGCCCTCGCCTCGGCCAATGCCATGGTGAAGGAGGGGCTGGTGCGGGGCATCGCGGTCACCGGCCCGCGCCGCTTCCCGACCTATCCGGAGATCCCGACCCTGGCCGAGAGCGGCGTGCCTGATTTCGACTTCGACACCTGGTTCATCGTGATCGGCCCACCCGGCATGCCTCCCGCCACCGCCGCCGCCATCAACCGGGCTCTGGTCGCGTCCCTGGCCGAGGATGCCTTGCGGGACCGGTTGCTGGCCGCAGGGCATGACGCCTTCCGCGATGCCAATGGCCTGCCCGAGGCCCGAGCCTTCATGGTGCGGGAGGTGGCCAAGTACCGTGCCGTGGTCGAGCGAACCGGCATCCGCCTCTCGCCCTGAGGCTTCGCCCCCGAAGTCTGTCGAATATGGCCGGGCTGGCGGATATGATGGAGACGTGACGAACCAAGACGAGTAAATTCACCAAACGTAAGTAACTTATAGTTGATTATAGACACCCGGTGTTACGGCATCAACCCAGGCCGGATCCGGAGAGACGAGGTTGTCATGATCCTGCGCCGGCCCGTCCCGCCTGGTTCCTTGCCCTGGGGGGATTCATGGCGGCAGGCAGCGCGCATGGCGCTGGCTGCCTGCCTCGGTCTGGTCCTGGCCGGCATCGGCCCGGCCGCGGCGGAGGAGGCGCCGCCTATCACGCTGAAGATCGTGGGCGGGCTCGCCGGCGTCGCCCAATATACCCGCCATGAGATGCCCTTCTGGACGGAGCAGGTGCCTCAGCTGACGCAGGGCCGGGTCCGGGCGGAGGTCGCGCCCTTCGACCGCAGCGGCATCCGCGGGACGGAGATGCTACAACTCATGCGGCTCGGCGTGGTGCCCTTCGGCACGATTCTGCTCTCCATTTCGGCGAGCGAGGAGCCGGAGATCAATGTTATGGATCTGGCGGTGATGAATCCCGACATCGCCACCCTGCGCAGCACCGTCACCTTGCTCCGCCCGCGGCTGGAGGCGCTGCTGCAGGACCGGTTCAACCTGGCACTCCTCTCGATCTATGCCTATCCGGCGCAGGTGGTGTTCTGCCGGCAGCCTTTCGCCGGGCTGGGCGATCTTGGCGGACGACGCATCCGCGTCTCCTCGGTCAGCCAGAGCGAGCTGTTCGAGGCGCTGGGGGCGGCCCCTGTGGTGATCCCCTTCGCCGACATCCTGGCGAACCTGCGCGGCGGCGTGGTGGAATGCGCCGTAACCGGCAGCCTTTCGGGCAATGCACTCGGGCTGCATACGGTTTCCACCCATGTCTCGCGGCAGGCAATCAGTTGGGGTGTCTCGGTCTTCGCCGCCAATGCCAATGCCTGGGCCGCGCTGCCCGCCGGGATCCGCACCCAGCTCCAGTCCGGCCTGACCGACTTGCAGGAGCAGATCTGGCGCTCCGCCGAGCACGAGACCGAGGAAGGCTTCATCTGCAATGCCGGCCGGCCGGAATGCGCCCATGGCACGCGTGGCCATATGGTGGTGCTCGACGATGAGCCCCGCGACCGCCAGCGCCGTGCCCAGCTTTTGAGGGATGTTGTGCTGCCGAGCTGGGTGCGCCGCTGCGGTGCCGACTGCATTGAAACCTGGAATACCTACATCGCCCCGAACCGCGGCATCCTGGCAAAGCCCGAATAGCATGCAGCAGCGCCGCATCCGCCTCGTCGTCCTCCTGGTCGCCGCCCTGCTGCTGCTGGCGCTTGGTCTCGGCACCAACCTGCTGATCGACCGCCTGCATCGCACTGCGGAGCTCTCCGCGCGGGAAACCGTGCAACGCGTCACCCGTATGGCGGAAAGCACGATCAACCGCCATTTCCTCGCGGTGGACGGCATGCTGGCCGGGTTGCCGGCCCTGCTGAACCAGGTCGCCAGCAATGGCCGGATCGAGCAGGCAGCCGCCAACCGCATGCTGCGGGAGCTGAATTTCCAGAATTTCAGCTTCCGCGACCTGGTGCTGGTGCAACCCGATGGGCGCGCCTGGGCCGCCGCCCTGGCTGCCTCCCGCAACCGCCCGCCACCGCTCGAGGCCGCGGCGCTGGCCGGCACGGTCGGGCTCGGCGCCGCGGTGATCAGCGGCCCGGCCCGCAACCCGCTCACCGGCGAATGGTCGCTGATGTTCCTCCGGTCCATGGAGTTGCCGGGGGTCGGCCCGCTGATCGGCGTGGCCGAGGTGCCGGTCTCCCTCGTCACCACGCTGCTCGCCCCGATTGGTGAGCTGCCCGGGATGCGCATCTCGGTCGAACGGGCGGATGGCCGGGTGCTCACCGTGCTGCCACACGATGAAACGCGCATGGGACGGTCCCTGGCGCGGCCGGCCAACAGCCTGCCGGTGGATGGCAACGCCATAGCGATCCCCGGCCGCTTCCAGGACCGGCCTGTGCTGGCCGCCGCCAAGCCCATCCTCTACCGCGACATGTTCGTGGTCGGCAGCTACGAGGAAGACGACGCCTTTGCCGCCTGGGAGCAGGACCGCCGCCGGCTGATCGGCGTCGCGGGCAGCCTCGGCCTGCTGCTGGTGGCGCTGGCCGCCGCGCTCTACCACGCCCTTCGCCAGCGCGAGCGCATCGAATCGGAGCGTGCCCGCGCCCGAGCGGTGCTGGAAGGCGCGATCGAGACCATGCCCGATGGCTTCGTCATGTTCGATGCCGAGGACCGGCTGGTGATCTGCAACCAGCGCTACCGCGAGCTCTACGCGGTGAGCGCGCCCTTCATCACCCCGGGGGCACGCTTCCAGGACATCATCCGCGAGGGTGCCCGGCGCGGGCAGTACCCGCAGGTGGGCGAGGATATCGAGCGCTTCGTCGCCGAGGTCACCGCCTGGCATCGCGGCGACCATCCGAGCATGGAGCGCCTGCTGCCGGATGGCCGTTGGCTGATGGTGAGCGAGCGGCGCACGCCGGATGGTGGCACCGTCGGCATCCGCACGGACATCACCACGCTGAAACGGGCAATGACCGATCTCGCCCAGGCTCGCGATCAGGCGGCGGCGGCGACCGCGGCCAAGTCGCGCTTCCTTGCCCAGATGAGCCATGAGTTGCGGACCCCGCTGAACGGCGTGCTGGGCCTCGCCCAGGCCCTGGCGCGGGATCCGGCCCTGTCGGGCGAGCAGCGCGCCCGGGCCCGCACCTTGGAGGAGGCCGGCCGGCATCTGGTGACGGTTGCCAATGACGTGCTGGACCTCGCCAAGGTCGAAGCGGGGCGGCTTGAATTGCGGCTGGCGCCGGCCCGCCTCAGCAGCCTGCTCGAGAGCGCCGCCACGCTGGTGCGCCCCGCCGCCGAGGAGAAGCAGATCGAGCTTCGCGTGATGCCGGCCGTCGACTTGCCCGAGATGGTCCAGGCCGACCAGACGCGGCTGCGCCAGCTGCTGCTGAACCTGTTGTCCAATGCAGTGAAGTTCACCCCGGCCAGCGGGCTCGTCGAGCTCGTCGCCACCGCGGTCGGCGGCCCGGGCGTGGACGGGCGGCAGACGGTGCGAATCGAGGTGCGGGATACCGGGCCCGGCGTGCCGGAAGCGAAGCGCAAGGCGATCTTCGGCGATTTCGTCCAACTCGACCGCGACGATGGGGCGGGTGGCACCGGCCTCGGCCTCGCCATCGCCGCCGGCATCGCGCAACAGATGGATGGCAGCATCGGCTGCACCGAGAACCGCAGCTCGCCCACTGGCCATGGCGCCATCTTCTGGGTCGAGCTGCCGCTGCTGCCGGTGGCCATCGCCCAGCCGCAGCCCATGCAAGACGACGAGCCGGCCGGCGAGCAGCGGGCGCTGCGGGTTCTGGTGGCAGATGACGTGCCAGCCAACCTGGCCGTGGCCCGCGCCTTGCTTGAATCGGGCGGGCACCGGGTCGAATGCGTCTCCGACGGCTCACTGGCGTTGGAGACGCTCACCAAATCAGCGCCGGCCCGCAATTTCGATCTGGTGCTGATGGATGTGATGATGCCCGGCATGGACGGGCTGGAGGCCACCCGCCGCATCCGGCAACTGCCAGGCGAGGCGGGCCGCATCCCCATCCTCGCCGTGACCGCCAGCGCCTTCGCCGAGGATATTGCGGCCTGCCGCGCCGCCGGGATGAATGCCCACCTGGCCAAGCCTATCGAGCGCGATGCGCTGATGGCCTCGCTCCGTCAATTGACGGCGGGTGAAGCGGCGCTCTGCCCTGCCGTCCTGCCACCGCTCCCGCCGGCCGATGCCGAGCTGCCGCTGCTCTCGCGCCGCGGCAGCGACGGCAAGCTCTTGATCCCCGGGCTGGATGAGGCAGCGGCGAGCCGGCTCGCCCCGGTATTCCTGCAGGAGATCGCCGAGCAGACCCGGCTGCTGCGGGCCGCTGGGCCGGAGATGATCGCCGAAGCCATCGCCGCGGCGCATCGGCTGACCGGCTCGGCCGCGACACTTGGCGCGAGCCGGCTGGCCGCCGCTGCGCGCCACTTCCAGGGTGAGGCCCGCCGCCTGCCCGCCGAGGACGCCATGGCGCTGCGCGACGCGGTGCTCGTGGTGGCGGATGAAACGCTGGTGGCGCTGCAGGTCGCGCTCGGCCCACGGCCCGCTGCCGCCTGAAGCAGGGCTCAGCCCGCGCACGCCGCCAGGGCGAGACCAGCATCCATCCCGTATCCTCTCGCCCGGCCGCTTGCCACGGCCGAGGCGGGACGCCACGCTCCGCCGCCACTCCGGGGAGCTGCCTGATGCCTGATTTCGATCTCGTCATCCGCCATGGCACCGTCGCCACCGCCAGCGACGTCTTCGCCGCCGATATCGGCATCGCCGGCGGGCAGGTGTTGGCGCTCGGCCGCAATATCGGCCCAGGCGCGCGCGAGATCGATGCCACAGGCAAGCTGGTCCTCCCCGGCGGCATCGACAGCCACACGCATATCGAGGAGCCGCGGCCCGGCCCGACCGCCAATGCCGACAGCTTCGCCAGCGGCACCGCTTCCGCCACCGTGGGCGGCACCACGACGGTGATCGGCTTCGCCCGCCAGGCACGCGGCGGCTCGATGGCAGCCGGCGTTGCCGAGCATCGCGCCCGCGCCGAGCAGAGCCGCATCGATTACGGCTTCCACATGATCCTGACCGATCCGCGGCCGGAGATCCTGACGGAGGAACTGCCTGCTCTGGTCGAGCAGGGCTATCGCAGCTTCAAGATCTTCCTCACCTATTCCGGTGCCCGCATCACCGATGGCGAGGCGCTGCGGGTGATGGCGGCCGCGCGGCGCCTCGGCGCCCTGGTCTGCATCCATGCCGAGCATCACGAGCTCATCGAATTCTACACCGAGGCGCTGGTCGCCGCCGGATATACCCGCCCCGTCCACCATGCCTGGGCCAAGCCCATGGTGGTGGAGGCTGAATGCGTCCACCGCGTCTGCCGGATGGCCGAGGCGCTCGACGTGCCCATCCAGGTCTTCCATGTCAGCGGCGAGGAGAGCGCCGAGGAGATCGAGCGGGCCCAGCGGCGCGGTCTCAAGGTCTGGGGCGAGACCTGCACCCAGTACCTCGTCACCACCGCCGAGGATCTCGACCGCCCTGGCCTCGAGGGCGCCAAATTCCTCTGCAGCCCGGCGCCACGGGCCAAGGCCGACCAGGCGGCGCTGTGGGAGATGATCCGCCGCGGCGTGATCGGCAACGTCACCTCCGACCATGCGCCGACGCGCTTCGGCGGGCCGAATGGCAAGACCGCCTTCGGCGAGGACGCGCCCTTCACCAAGCTGCCCAACGGCGTGCCGGGCCTCGCCGCCCGCATGCCGATCCTGTTCAGCGAAGGCGTGGCGAAGGGCCGCATCGACCTGCCTACCTTCGTCGCCATCACCGCGACCAATGCGGCGAAGCTCTTCGGCCTGCATCCGAAGAAAGGGACGATCGCGGTCGGCGCGGATGCCGACCTCGCCATCTGGGACCCGGAGCGCCGCGTCACCATTACCCGGTCGCTCATCCAGGACGCCAACGACCACACGCCCTATGAGGGCTTCGAGGTCACCGGCTGGCCCGAGACAACGCTGGTGCGCGGTACGCCTGTCGTCGAGAATGGCCGCGTCGTCGGGGCGCCGGGCTTCGGGCAGTTCCTGCCGCGCGGGCCCTACGATCTCATCAAGCCGCGCGGCGTCTTCCCGGGACCTTTCAATCCAGTGGATGGCGTGCCGGTTTGAGGAGGGCCCTGCCCTCCCCAAGCTCCTCCCGCTAAGGGCCGAAAGGCCCTTGGAACCCTTGAGTCAGCGCCCCTTGAACTGCGGGGGGCGTCTCTCGCGGAAAGCCGCCACGCCTTCCTGGAAGTCCTCCGAATTCCGGATGCCGTTCAGCCGCTGGCCCTGCAGCGCCCATTGCTCGGAGGGGCCGCGCGGCAGGATATCGTCCAGCACCATCCGCTTGATCGCGCCGGTGACCATCGGCGCGAAGCCAGCCATCTCCTTTCCCCACTCGATAGCCCTGGCGAGCGCGCCACCATCCGGCACCACCTCGTTGACGAGGCCGACGCGCTCCGACTTGGCCGCGTCGAAGGTGCGGCAGAGCAAGGTCAGCTCCATCGCGAATTTATGCGGGATGCGGGAGGGCAGCGCCGCGATCATCCCACCGGTCAGCCCGAGCTTCGCCTCGGGATAGTAGAATTTGGCCGAGGACCCGCAGACGGCCAGGTCCGCCATCATCGCCAGCACCAGCGCACCGCCGATGCACCAGCCCTCCACCGCGCAGATCAACGGCTTGTCCGTCTGCCAGCCGACATTCGGCACGGCCCGCCACAATTCTGGCGGCTCTCCCACATCGGCGCCGAAGGAGAAGGCCTTCTCCCCCATCCCCGTCAGCACCGCGACACGCTGCTCGGAGGCGGCGAAATCCTGCATCGCCGCCTGGATCTCCTCCGCCATCAGCCGGGTGATGGCATTGCCCTTGTCCGGCCGGTTCAGGGCGACGATGCGCACCGGCCCGTCGTCCCAGACCCTCGTATGCTCCTGGCTCATTCCACCTTCGCTCCCGTTCGCCGGACTGCTTCGCCGAAGATCGCCCTGTCCCGCGCAATGCGGTTGGCGAAAGCCTCCCCCGCCTCGAGCTGCGGCCTGAGGCCGACCGGTGCCATAGCCCGTGCAACCTCCGGCAGCGCGAGCACCCGCTCCAGCGCCCCGACCAGCCGCGTCACCACCTCGGGCGGCAGCCCCGCCGGCCCGGCCAGGCCGAAGAAGGCCGAGCCACCCTCGCCGTAGAGCCCCAGTTCCCGCAGCGTCGGCAGTTCCGGCAATTCGGGGCTGCGCGTCTCGCCCGTGGTGGCGAGGCCGATCAGCCTTCCGTCCTTCACCGCGGGCATGGCCACGGGATCGAATTGCAACTCCACATCGCCGGCCAGCAGCGCCGTCAGCGCCGGGGCGGAGCCGCGATAGGGCACATGTTCCAGCCGGATGCCGGCGGCATGAGCGAAGATCTCGCCCGTCATCTGGGTGATGGTGCCGTTGCCGGCCGAGCTGAAGCGCAGCTTTCCGGGATTCGCCTTGGCATAGGCGACCAGCCCGCGGATATCCCGCAAGGGCACGGAAGGATGCATGGCCAGCACTCCGTCCGAGGAAGCCAGCATCGCCACCGGCGTGAAATCCCGCAGCGGGTCATAGGGAAGCCGCATCATATGCGGGCTGATCGTCAGCACCGCCGTCGGCCAGACCAGCAGGGTCAGCCCATCGGGCCGCGCCTGGGCCACCATGGCGGCACCGATCGAGCCTCCGGCTCCGCCGCGGTTCTCGATCAGCACCGGCTGGCCCAGCGCCTCCGCCAGCGGCTGCTGGATCGGCCGTGCGACATTGTCGGAACTGCCCCCGGGCGGGTAGGGGACGATCAGGGTAATGGGGCGCGCCGTCTGCGCCAGCGCTGGGGATGCCAGGGCCGGCGCGGCAAGCAACAGGCGACGCGCGATGCGCGATGCGGAATCTCCTTGGGCCATTGTCCGGCTCCGTTTCCTCCGCGGCGAGCTTGGCATGGCACGGCAGCCAGCGGTAGCAGCCCTTTACCCCCTCATCCTGTCGCGGGAATCATGGTACCCGCATCCATCATGGTGAATGAGACCTCGTCCCTCGCCCCGCGTGGCAGGATCTACGACAGCGTCCTGGAGATCGTCGGCGGCACGCCCCTCGTGCGGCTGCCCCGGCTGAAAGCCGCCGAGACCCTCGCCGCCGGCCTCGCGCTCAAGCTGGAGTTCTTCAACCCGCTCGGCTCGGTGAAGGACCGCATCGGCCTCGCCATGGTGGAGGCGGCGGAACGTGAGGGGCTGATCGCTCCGGGCCGCTCCACCCTGGTGGAGCCCACCTCGGGCAATACCGGCATTGCCCTCGCCTTCGTCGCTGCCGCCAAGGGCTACCGCCTGATCGTGGTGATGCCGGACGGCGCCAGCATCGAGCGGCGCAAGATGATCCGCCTCATGGGCGCCGAGGTGGAGCTCACCCCCGCTCGCCGCGGCATGGCTGGCGCCATCGCCCGCGCCGAGGCCATCCTGGCCGCCACCCCTGGCGCCTGGATGCCGAAGCAGTTCGACAACCCCGCCAATCCCGATATCCACGCGGCCACCACGGCCGAGGAGATCTGGGCCGATACGGATGGCGCGGTCGATGTCGTCATCGGCGGCCTCGGCACCGGCGGGACTCTGACCGGCATCGCCCGCGCCTTGAAGCCCCGCAAGCCCGGCCTTCGTGTCATCGGCGTGGAGCCGGCGGAAAGCGCCGTCCTTTCCGGCGATGAGCCAGGCCCGCACGGCATCCAGGGCATCGGCGCGGGGTTCAAGCCCGGCGTTCTCGATCTCGACCGGCTGGACGGCGTGATCCGGGTCGCGGAGCGGGAGGCCCTGGCCGCCGCGCGCCGCTGCGCCCAGCTCGAAGGGCTGCCGGTCGGCATCTCCTCCGGTGCCATGCTGCATGCGGCGCTGCAGGTGGCGCGCGAGCCGGGCCTGCGGGGCGGGTTGGTGGTCGGCATCGCCCCCTCCTTCGCGGAACGCTACCTGTCCACCGAGCTTTTCGCCGGTCTATGATCCGGCCTGAATTGAGGAGCCAGCGCCATGCCGCATGACGGCCACCACAGCCACGACCTGCCGCCGGATGGATGGAAGCATACCGGCGTCCGCGTCATTCCCGGCGACCAGCTCGATGCGAATACGGCCCAGACCCCGGGCATGAACCGCGCGGCCGCCATCAACGCCGCCCGCGTCGGGGCGCAGAAGATCTGGGCCGGCACGGTCCATATCCACCCGAACGCCAAGACCGGCGCCCATCACCACGGCGCGCTGGAGAGCGTGATCTACATCGTCAGCGGCCGCGCCCGCATGCGCTGGGGCGAGCGGCTGGAATTCGTCGCCGAGGCCGGGCCGGGCGACTTCATCTTCGTGCCGCCCTATGTGCCGCACCAGGAGATCAACGCCAGCACGGACGAGACCCTGCGCTGCGTCCTCGTCCGGTCGGACAATGAGGCGGTGGTCGTCAATCTCGACATCGAGCCGATCGAGAAGCCGGAAGAGGTGCTCTGGATCGACCCGATCCACAAGAACGGCGGCATGTAGCGCCCCGGTGGCGGGGCCGGATTCCTCGGCCCCGCCTGCTGGATCAGGCGGCCTGCACACCTTTCGTGGTGCTGTATTCGAAATGCAGCGCCTCGCCCGGGAAGACCCGGGGATGGATGGCATGCGCCGCCATCGCCGCCTCCGAGAAGCCCTGCAGGATGAGCTTCAGCTTCCCCGGATAGGTGGCGATGTCACCGATCGCATGCACGCCGGGCAGGCTGGTCATGCAGGTCGCCGGCTCCACCGTGATGTGGCTATGGGAGAGGCCGAGCCCCCATTCGGCGATCGGGCCGAGTTCCATGGACAGGCCGAAAAAGGCCAGCAGATGGTCCGCCGGCACGGTCTTCTCCTCGCCCTTCAGCGTCGCCAGCACCACGCCCGAGAGCTGCGCGCCATCTCCCTCCAGCCCGTGCAGCTGGTAGGGGATCGCCATCTCCACCTCGCCCCGCGCCGCGGCCTCGTCGAGCCGGGCCGCGCTCTCGGGCGCGGCGCGGAATTTCGGCCGCCGATGCACCACCGTGACCTTCGCCGCGATGTCCTTCAGCGACAGCGCCCAGTCCACCGCCGAATCGCCGCCACCCGCGATCACCACCCGCTTGCCGCGGAACTCCTCGCGCCGCGCCACCGCATAGCGCACCGCCCCGGAGGCCTCGTAGCCGGCCAGCCCGGCCAGCGGCGGCCGGTTCGGCCCGAAGGCGCCGGCGCCGGCTGCGATCACCACCGCCTTGGCACGCACCTCCTCGCCCGCGCTGGTGCCCAGGTGATAAAAATCGCCCTCGGCCGCCAGCCGTTCGACCCGCCGCCCGAGCAGGTAGACCGGCTTGAAGGGCGCTGCCTGGGCCTCGAGCTGATGGATCAGCGCCGCGCCCTCGATCGCCGGATGCGCCGGGATGTCGTAGATCGGCTTCTCCGGGTAGAGCGCCACGCATTGGCCGCCGATGGAATCCAGCGCGTCGATGACGACGCTCCGCATCCGCAGCATGCCGCACTGGAACACGGCGAAGAGCCCCACCGGGCCCGCGCCGATGATCGCCACATCCGTCTCGATCGCCGCCATGGCCAACCCCTCGAAGAGGCGGGGGTCTTACGGCGAAAGAGAGGCTATACCAACCCCCGATGCCCCTCATCCTGCCTGATGCCGAGGCCACCGCCCGCCTCGCCGCCCTGCTCGCCCCCCGCGCCCGGGCCGGCGATGCCATCCTGCTCGAGGGCCCGCTGGGGGCCGGCAAGAGCGCCTTCGCCCGCGCCTTCCTGCGGGCGCTGACCGGCGACCCGGGTCTCGAAGTCCCCTCCCCGAGCTTCACCCTGGTGCAGAGCTACGACCTGCCTGGCGGGATCGAGGCGCATCATTTCGACCTCTACCGCCTCGATGGCCCTGGCGACCTCCGGGAATTGGGCTGGGAGGAGGCGCGGCGCGGCCTCGTCCTTGTCGAATGGCCGGACCGCCTTGGCCCGCTCGCGCCGCCCGAGGCGTTGCGTATCCGCCTCGCCCAGGGAGAGATGGAGAATTCCCGCATCGCCACACTGGACGGCTGGCCCGGCCGGCTGCATGGGCTCCCTGGATGAGATTCCCTGAACCCTTCCTCGCCGCCCATGGCTATGGCTCGGCCGCGCGCCACCCCCTGGCCGGCGATGCCGATCTCCGCCGCTATGCGCGCCTCACCGGCGGCCCGCGCCCGGCGCTGCTCATGGATGCCCCGCCGCCGCAGGATGTCCGGCCCTTCCACGCCCTCGCCCGCCACCTGCTCGCCGCCGGCTTCTCGGTGCCTGAGGTGATCGCCGCCGATGAGGCCGCCGGCTTCCTCCTCGTCGAGGATTTCGGCGATGCGACCCATGCCGCGCTGCTCGATGCCGGGGCCGACCCGTTGCCGCTCTATACCGAGGCGGCCGAAGCCCTCGCGGCCCTGCACGCCACCCCACCACCGCCCGGCCTTCCGGCCTGGGATGCCGGGGCAATGACGCGGGCGACGGCGGCGACCTTCCTCGATTGGTGGTGGCCCGCCGCCTTCGGGGCGCCGCCCGCGCCGGAGATCCAGGCGGAACTGGGCGAGGCGCTGGCCGAAATGCTGGCCCCCCATGCCGGGGCGCGGGGCTTCGTCCATCGCGACTACTTCCCCGCCAACCTGATGCGGCTGGAGGACCGGAAGGGGTTTCGCCGTACCGGCATCCTCGACTTCCAGGACGCCGCCATCGGCCACCCGGCCTATGACCTGGTCTCCCTGGTCGAGGATGCCCGGCGCGACGTGGCCCCCGAGATTCGCCGCGCGACCCTGGCCACCTATCTCGCTGCCCGTCCCGGCCTGGACCGCGCGAGCTTCCTCGGCGCCATGGCAGCCTGCGGGGCGCAGCGGCACCTCCGCGTCGCCGCCCTTTGGGTGCGGCTGGCACGCCGCGACAACAAGCCCGGCTATCTCGTCCACGGCCCGCGCTGCTGGGCGCTGCTCGACCGCTCCCTCTCCCAGCCCGCATGCGCACCGCTGCGCCGTTTTCTCGACCGCCATGTCCCGCATGAGATGCGGAGAAACCCACCGGAGGCCGCTTGATTCACCTCACCCACGGGATGGTCCTTGCCGCCGGCCTTGGCCTCCGCATGCGGCCACTGACCGAGACCACCGCCAAGCCGCTGCTGACGCTCGACGGCCGCAGCCTGCTCGACCGTGCGCTGGACCGTCTGGAGGCGGCCGAGGTGCCTGAAGCCGTGGTGAACGCGCATTGGCATGCCGAGAAGGTTGCCGCCGCCGTCGCCCACCGCGCCGCCCCGCGCATCACCCTGCAGCGGGAGGAGGAGTTGCTGGAGACCGGTGGCGGCGTCACCCGCGCCCTGCCGCTGCTCGGCCCTGGCCCCTTCGTCGTGCTGAATGGCGACAGCGTCGTGCTCGACGGCCCGACGCCGGCCCTCGCCCGCATGGCCGCGAGCTTCGACCCGGCGCTGATGGACGGGTTGCTGCTGGTCGTTCGCACCGCGCAGGTGGATGGCGAGGTCGGCCGCGGCGACTTCCATCTCGACCCGCTCGGCCGCGTTCGCCGTCCGAAGGAGCTGGAGCTGGCGCCCTACATCTTCTCCGGCGTCCAGATCCTCGCTCCTGGGCTGTTCGAAGGTGCGCCGGCCGGCCCCTTCAGCCTCAACCGCCTCTACGACCGCGCCATCGCCAAGGGCCGACTTTATGCCCTTGTGCATGATGGTATCTGGTTCCACCTGTCGACCCCGGCCGATCTCGACCGCGCCGAGGCCTCGATGCATGCGGGCCTGGTCAAGGCGCTGTTTTGAGGTCGCGATCCTGCTAGTCTTGGGCCAGTGACCCTCTTCCACATCCCGACGCATCTGCCCTTCCTCGACTGCCTCGCGGCCGGGGTGCTGAAGGCCATCCCGGGCGATGCGCCGGAGCGGCTGTCCCGCGTCACCATCCTGCTGCCGACCCGCCGCTCGGCCCGGGCGCTGCGCACCGCCTTCCTTCGCGCTGCCGAGGGACGGGCATTGCTGCTGCCGCGGATGCGGGCGCTGGCCGGCCTCTCGACCGAGGATGCGGACGAGCTGGCGCTGCCGACGCTGCTCGACCTGCCACCCGCCGTTGACCCGCTGCGCCGCCAGGCGGTGCTGACCGGCTTCATCCAGCGCCTGCCCCGTGAGCGCGGCGGCCCGGCAACGCCGGACCAGGCCTGGGCGCTCGCCGGCGCGTTGGGCACGTTGCTGGACGAGATCGCCCTCGAGGAGCGCGACCTCGACCTGCTCGCCGAGACCCCGCCCATGGCGCTCGCCGAGCACTGGCTGGAACGACTCGAGTCGCTGGTGCCGGAGACGCATGCGGCGCATTGGCAGATCACCCTCGCCTTCCTGCGCGGCGTCATGGCGCAGTGGCAGCATTGGCTGGAGGGAGAGGGGCTGCTCGATATCGGCATGCGCCGCGCCCAGGCGCTGCGCGCCCAGACCATCGCCTGGCAGCAGGACCCGCCGCGGGATCTGGTGGTCGCCGCCGGTATCGGCGTCGGCGGCACCATTCCGGCGGCCGAGGCGCTGCTGCGCGTCATCGCCCATGACCTGCCGCAGGGCGCGGTCGTGCTGCATGGGTTTGACTCGGCTTCGACCGAGCCGCGCGTCTGGGATGCCATCCCCGATTCGCCGACCCACCCCTATTGCGGCCAGCGGCGACTGCTCGCCGCGCTGAAAACCGGCGCCGACCAGGTCGCCCGCTGGCACGGCTGCCCGCCGGAGGAGAATGCCGGGCGTGCCGCCCCCCAGCGGCGGCCAGACCTGCTCGGCATGGCACTGCGCCCCGCCGCCGGCTTGCCCGCCTGGCAGTCCCGCCGGCCGGAGGATTGGCGCCCGGCGCTTGAGGGTCTCACCCTGCTGGCCGCGCCCGACGCCCAGGCCGAGGCCGCCGCCATCGCCCTCACGCTGCGTGAGGCGCTGGAGGACCCTGCTGCCCGCGTTGCCCTCGTCACCCCCGACCGTGACCTCGCCAGGCGTGTTTCCGCCGAACTGGCCCGGCATGGCGTCACGGCCGACGACTCGGCTGGTGAGCCGCTGGGCGAGACGCCGACCGGCAGCTTCCTCCGCCTGCTCGCCCGCATGGCTGCCGCCGAGCTGGCGCCTGTGCCGCTGCTGTCGGTCCTCAAGCACCCGCTCTGCGCAGGCGGCTGGGAGCGCGCCCGCTGGCTCGCCGCCGTCCGTCGCCTGGAACGCGCCGCACTGCGCGGCCCACGCCCGGCGCTCGGCATGGCCGGGCTGCGCGACGCCGCCCGTTCCGGCCTGGCCCGCGAATCCGACGCCGCGGCCCTGGCCGAGGTCGCCGCCCTGCTCGATGCGCTGGAGGCAGCGCTCGGTCCCTTCACCGGCCTCGGCTCGACTCCCCGCCCGCCTGCCACGCTGCTCGCCGATCATCTCGCCGCCGCCGAGGCGCTGGCGGCGACGCCGACCCTGCCCGGCGGCCTCCGCCTCTATGCCGGGGAGGAGGGCGAGGCGCTGGCCTCCCATCTTGCCGCGCTCGCGCCGGCCATGGCTTTGCTACCGCCGCTCTCCGCCGAGGCCTGGCCCTCCCTCTTCGATGCCGCCATGGATGGCGCCGCGGCCCCGAGCCTCCGCGGCAGCCGTGGGCGGGAGGGCGGGCCGCATCCGCGCGTCGAGATCCTCGGCCTGCTGGAAGCACGGTTGCTGACCTTCGACCGCGTCGTGCTCGGCGCGCTCGACGAGACGGTCTGGCCGCTGGCGACCGATCCTGGCCCCTGGATGAGCCGGCCGATGCGGCGCGAGTTCGGCCTGCCGGAGCCGGAGGCGCGGATCGGCCGCGTCTGCGCCGATTTCCTGCTGACGGCCTGCTCGGCGCCGGAAGCCGTGCTGTCGCGCGCGCAACGCCGAGGTGGAGCGCCGACCCTGCCGGCGCGCTGGCTGACACGGCTGGAAACCTTCCTCGCCGGTCAGGACGGGCTGCGGCTGGAGCCGAGCCCGGCCATTGCCTGGGCCGCCCGCCTCGACCGTGCCGAGCGCGCCATGCCCTGTGCCCGCCCTGCCCCGCGCCCGCGGCCGGAGCAGCGGCCGACGCGGCTGTCCGTCACCCAGGTGGAGACGCTGATCGCCGATCCTTACGCCTTCTACGCCCGGCACGTGTTGCGCCTCTTCCCGCTCGACCCGCTGGAGGCGGATGCGGGGGTGCTCGATTACGGCAACCTGGTGCATGCCGCGATGGCAGGCTTCGTCCGCCGCCTCTCCGGCCAGCCATGGCCGGGCGGGGATGTGGCACGGCATTGGTGGGAGGATGCGGCCCGGGCGGCGCTCGCCAAGGCCTCGCCTCGCCCCGGCCTCGCCGCCTTCTGGGCGCCGCGCCTCGCCCGCATCGGTGCCTTCGCCGTGCAGCAGGAGGCTGCCCTGCGCCTGGGCGCCGGCCCGATCCGCAGCGAGGTGGAAGTGCGGGGCGAGCTGCCGCTCCGCCTCGGCGGCCGGGAGGTGAAGCTCACCGCCACGGCCGACCGGATCGACATCCTCCCGACCGGCCTCCGCATTCTCGACTACAAGACCGGCGAGCCGCCGAGCGGCGAGGCGGTGCGGGACGGGCGGAAGCCGCAGCTCACCCTGGAAGCCGCCATCGCCGCGGCTGGCGGCTTCGGGCGCGTGCCGGCCGAGGATGCCGAGGCGCTGCTGTACTGGCGCCTTTCCGGCGGGCCGAAGCCGGGCGAGGAAAAACCCGCTGCCGAGGACAAGCTGCTGGTGCGCCAGCTGGCCGATGCGGCGCAGACGGCGCTGATCGAGCTGATCGGCGATTTCCTGCTGGGCGATCGCCCCTTCACCGCCCGGCCGCATCCGAAGCGGGCACCGGCGGGCGACGATTACGACCATCTCTCCCGCCTCGCCGAATGGGCAGGCGCCGAGGATGCGAGGACCGACCAGTGAGCGAGAACGCCCGCCTTCGCGCCGAGCAGCAGCAGCAGCTGGCTTCCGATCCCGCCGTCTCCGCCTGGGTGGGCGCCTCGGCCGGCTCGGGCAAGACCAAGGTGCTGATCGACCGCGTGCTGCGGCTGCTGCTTGACCCCGATCAGGTGCCGGGCCGCATTCTCTGCCTCACCTTTACCCGCGCGGCGGCGGCGGAGATGCAGGACCGCCTCCGCAAGCGCCTCGGCACCTGGACGACCGCGGAGGAGCCCAAGCTTGCCGAGCAGATCCGCCGCCTCACCGGGCTCGAGCCGGATGCGCGACTGATCGATCGGGCGCGGCGACTGCTGATCGAGGTGCTGGAGATGCCGGGCGGCATGCGCATCTCGACCATCCACAGCTTCTGCCAGAGCCTGCTGCGCAGCTTCCCGCTCGAGGCCGACCTGCCGCCGCAATTCGCCGTGCTGGAGGAGCAGGACGCCGCCGCCATGCTGGCCGAGGCGCGTGAGGCGGTGCTGGCGAATGCCGGGGCGGTGGCGCAGGAGCTCTCGCTGCTGGCGGGCATTGCCTCGGCCGATACCTTCGCCGATGTGACGCGGGCGCTGCTGCAGGATACGGCGCGGGAGCGGCTGGTGCGCTGCCTGGATGGCTGCAACGGCATCGCGGGGCTCCGCCTGCGCCTCGCCACGGCGCTGGGCGCGCCGGACAGCCTCGACGAGGCAGAGGTGATCGCCGCCGCCTGCGCCGTGGAGGAGGCACCGCTGCGCATGGCGGCCAGCCTGCTCGGCGCCAGCAAGAACGAGAACGACCGCAAGCGCGCGGAGCTGCTCGCGGCCTGGATCGGGGCCGATGCCGAGGCGCGCACGGCGCGCTTCGACGATTGGCATAAGTTCTTCATCACCGACAAGGGGACGGTGCGCGCCGGCACCGGCCTTGCCACCAAGAGCGTCGGGGCCCGGCAGGCGGAGGTGCTCGCCGCGTTGCAGGCCGAGGGCGAGCGGCTGTTGAAGGTTGCCGAGCAGCGTGCCGCCTGCCGCCTGGCCGCGGCGACGGGCGCGTTGCTGGCGCTGGCCGCACCGGTGCTCGACCGCAGCCGGGCACGGCAGCGCCAGGCCGGGCTGCTCGGCTATGGCGACCTGATCGAGCATGTGCGGCGCATCCTGGAGGACCCCGGCAGCGCCTGGGTGCTCTACAAGCTGGATGGCGGGCTCGACCATGTGCTGCTGGACGAGGCGCAGGACAGCAACCCGGCGCAATGGGGCATCGCCGCCGCGCTGACGGCGGAGTTCTTCGCGGGCGCCGGCGTCGAGCGCGGGCGGGCCCGTTCGCTCTCCGCCGCGGCGGTGGAGGCGCCGGCGCCGCGCCGCACGGTCTTCGCCGTGGGCGACATCAAGCAGGCCATCTATGGCTTCCAGGGCGCCGATGCGGCGGGCTTCGCCACATGGCAGCTGCATTACGGCCGGCAGGTCGCCGATGGCGGCGGCGAGTTCCGTCAGGTGCAGCTCGACGTCTCCTTCCGCTCGACGGCGCCGGTGCTGGCTCTCGTCGATGCGGTCTTCAAGGATGGGCCGGCGCGGCAGGGTGTCGTCGCCGATGATGGCCCGTCGCTGCTGCACCTGCCGGACCGGCTCGGCCATGCGGGAAGCGTCGAGTTGTGGCCGTTGCTCCGCCCTGCGGAGACGCCGGCGCCCGAGCCTTGGCTGGTGCCGCTCGAGCCCGAGCGGGTGGCGAGTGCCGATGCGCTGATGGCCGAGACGCTGGCGGCGCGCATCGACCACATGATCCGCCATGAGCGGCTGGAGGCGCGCGGCCGTGGCGTGCGGGCGGGCGACGTGCTGGTGCTGCTGCGGAAGCAGGCCAATGTCGCCCTCGTCCCGCTGCTGGTCCGCGCCTTGAAGGCACGGCAGGTTCCGGTCGCGGGTGTCACCCGCATCAAGCTTGTCGAGCATATCGCGGTGATGGACCTGCTGGCCCTCTGCGACGTGCTGTTGCTGCCGGAGGATGACCTTCAGCTGGCGGCGCTGCTGAAAAGCCCGCTGATCGGCCTGTCCGAGGAGGATCTGCTGGAGCTGGCACATGGGCGCACCGGCTCGCTCTGGGGCGCGCTGATGGCGCGGCAGGGCGAGGCGGCGGATGGCGTAGCGGCGCGGGCGGCGGGCTGGCTGGCACGGCTTTCGGGACGGGCCGATCTCGTCACCCCGCATGCGCTGCTGGCCGAGGTGCTCGGCGAGCCATCGATGGACGGCACGCGCGGCCGGGCGCGGCTGCTGGCCCGGCTGGGCCCTGAAGCGGCGGATGTGCTGGACGAATTGCTCAACGCCGCGCTGACCCATGAGCGGCGCCACCCGCCGAGCCTGCAGGGCTTCCTCCACTGGTTGCGCCAGGGCGGGGCCGAGGTGAAGCGCGAGGCCGAGGCGGCCGGCGATGCGGTGCGCATCATGACCGTCCACAATGCCAAGGGGCTGCAGGCACCGATCGTCATCCTGCCGGATGTCGGCAGCGGCACCGGTTCGGAGTCCATCCGCTGGCTGGAGGGGGATGGCGTGACCCTGCCGCTCTGGGCGCCGAACAAGAGCTTCCATGCTCCCGCCTTCCTCCGCGCCAAGGCCGCCGACGAGGTACGGCGGCAGGAGGAGGAGAATCGGCTGCTCTATGTCGCGCTGACCCGGGCCGAGGACCGGCTGGTTGTTTGCGGCTGGGGCAAGGAGCCGGGCGAGTGGTACCTGCATGTCGCCGCCGGCTTCCGCCGGATGGCGGGGGCGGCGGAGCATCGCTTCGACCATGGCGGCTTCGGCGCTCCGGCGGCCTGCGATTTCGGCGATGGCATCGCCTGGCGGCTCGGTTGCCCGCAGGAGGAAGCACCGATGCCGGATAGCGGGGCCGCGGCCGAGGCCGAGGCCGGGCCGCTGCCGGATTGGGCGACCCGCCCGGCACCGGCCGAGGCGGTGGAGGCGGCGCTCAGCCCCTCCGCCCTGCCTGGCGAGCAGGAAGCGCCGGCTGCCGCCCCGCATGGCGAGGCCGACCCCGGCGGGCGGCGCTTCCGCCGCGGCCGGGTGATGCATGCCCTGCTGCAGCACCTGCCGGAACGGCCCAGGGCGGAGCAGCGGGAGGCGGCGGCGCGTTTCCTCGCCCGCCCGGGCCATGGGCTGGAACCGGCCGAGCAGGCGGAGATGCTGGAGGAGGTGCTGGCCCTGATCGCGGCCCCCGCTATCGCCGCAGCCTTCGGCCCGGACAGCCTCGCCGAGGCGCCGATTGCAGGGCAACTCGGGAAGCAGCTGGTGACCGGCCAGGTGGACCGGCTCGTGGTCTCGTCCGATCGGGTGCTGGTGCTCGACTACAAGACCAACCGCCCGCCGCCGGCCAGGCCGGAGGAGGTCGCGCCACTCTATCTGCGGCAGATGGCGGCCTATCGCGCCGTGCTCCGGCAGGCCTTCCCCGGCCGCGCTGTGGAGTGCGCCCTGGTCTGGACCTATGGGGCGCGGCTGATGCCGTTGCCCGGGGAATTGCTGGACCAGCACCTTCCCGCGATTGGCTCATAGCGGACCCGCGCCGCCACCGGCCTTGACCGCAGCCCCCCGGCCGCCGAATTCTCCTGCCATGGTGGGGCCTTCCTGGCCCCCGGAGCGAGGCGCAGACCGATGAGCGAACTCACCAAGGCCGTGACCGACGACAGCTTCAAGCAGGATGTGCTCGACGCCCCCGGCCCCGTGCTGGTCGATTTCTGGGCGGAGTGGTGCGGCCCCTGCCGGATGGTCGGCCCCATCCTCGACGACATCGCCCGCGAATACGAAGGCAAGCTGACCATCGCCAAGGTCAACATCGACGAGAACCCGATGACGCCGAACGAGTATGCGGTGCGAGGCATCCCGACCATGCTGCTCTTCAAGGATGGCAAGCTGCTCGACACCAAGGTCGGCGCCCTGCCGAAGACGGCGCTGAAGGACTGGATCGCCGGCAACATCGCCTGAGCTGTCGCCGAAGGCCGGAGCGGCCGGAGGCGTGATGACTGCTTGGGGGTTCCCGGCACGGCCGGGGCCCCTACCTCCGCAGGATGAGACGCACCCTGCTGGCCCTCGCGGCCCTGACCCTGCCGATCGCCGCCCAGGCCCAGACCGGCTTCCGGGTCACTGACTTCGCCACCGGGCTCGAGCGGCCCTGGGGTGGCGCCTTCCTGCCCGATGGGCGTTTGCTGGTCACCGAACGACCGGGGCGGCTGCGGGTCATCGGCCGGGATGGAGCGGTGTCGCCTCCCCTTGCCGGTGTGCCCGCCGTCGAGGCGCGCGGCCAGGGCGGGCTGCTGGATGTGGCCCTCGCCCCCGATTTCGCCACGACCCGCGAACTCTATCTCTGCCAGGCGGCGCTGGTGCAGGGCGGCGCCCTGACCCGGCTGGTGCGGGCCCGGCTCTCGGCCGACGCCATGGCGTTGGAGGGGACAACACCCATCCTCGACGCCACGCCGCCGCAGGAGGGCGGCCGCAACCACTATGGCTGCCGCATCGCCTTCGGGCCGGACGGGGCGATGTACCTCTCGACCGGCGACCGTTACGCGAACAAGGGACGGGCGCAGAGGCTGGATGACCTCGGCGGTAAGGTGCTTCGGCTGGCGCGGAACGGCGCGGCCCTCGCCGACAATCCCCTCGCCGGGCGGGCCGGGATACGGGCGGAGATCTTCTCCTATGGCCATCGCAACCCGCAGGGCCTCGCCTTCAACCCCTGGACCGGCAGCCTGTGGGAGGCCGAATTCGGTGCCCGTGGCGGCGATGAGGTGAACATCCTCCGGCCAGGAGGGAATTACGGCTGGCCGGTCGTGACCAAGGGCGTTGATTATGATGGCAGCCGGATCGGCGAAGGCACCTCCCGCCCGGATATGGAGGAGCCGATCCATTACTGGGTGCCCTCCGTCAGCCCGTCCGGCATGGCCTTCTACACCGGCGACGCTTTCCCCTCCTGGCGAGGCAGCCTCTTCCTCGCGGCGCTCAACCCGCCCGGCCTCGTGCGGCTGGCGACCGAGGGCGACCGCGTGACAGGGGAGGAGCGGATGCTATGGGGACGGACCCGATTCCGGCAGGTGCTTCAGGGCCCGGACGGCTTCCTCTACCTCCTGACGGATGAGAGCTCGGGGCGGGTACTGCAAGTCAGGCCCTGATCGGTCGCCATGAAAAAGGCCCCGGGGATTGCTCCCCGGGGCCCGGTCCTCCGCCTTGAGGCGCAGGCTTACTCGTTGTTCTGCCGGACGCCGACGAGCGACAGCAGCATCTGGAACAGGTTGATGAAGTTCAGGTAGAGACCGAGCGCGTCCATCACGCTGCGCTTGCCGGCCTCCTCCGTACCCTCGGCATAGGCGTATTCAACGTAATCGGCCTTGATGCGCTGGGTGTCGAAGGCCGTCAGGCCGAGGAACACCACGACGCCGATCAGGCTGATGGCGAACTGCAGCGCCGAGCTGGCCAGGAACATGTTCACCAGGCCGGCCAGGATGATGCCGATCAGGCCCATCATCATGAAGCTGCCCATCCGCGTCAGATCCGCCTTCGTCGTGTAGCCGTAGAGGCTGACGCCGGCATACATGGCGGCGGTGACGAAGAATGTGCTGGCGATGGAGGCACCGGTGTAGCGATACGCCAGGTTGCTCAGGCTCGCGCCCATGCAGACGCAGAAGGCCCAGAACAGCGCCTGCGCCGTGCTCTTGCTCAACCGGTTGTAGCCGAAGCTCAGCACCAGGGTGAAGGCGAGCGGTGAGAGCGCGGCGATCCAGAACAGGATGGTCGGCTGCCTCACGATCCGGCCGCTCGGCATCTGCGCCGTGGCGTAGAACAGGTCATGCAGGGCGGGCACCGTCACGACCAGAAGGGCGACGATGCCGGTCAATGCCAGCCCCGAAGCCATCCAGTTGTAGACCCGGAGCATATACGCCCGGAGCCCGGCATCGATGGCGACCGCGTCGGCGGTCGCCGCGCGACCCCAGCCTGGCGCACCCGTCGTGGTACGATAGTCGGGTTGAAGGGCCATAGGTGTCTTGAACCTCCCAAAGGGGGTTATCCCCGCGGCTCGGTTATATGGACAGCCTGTAACCCGTTTCAACGGGATTCGGGAGCAGCAGGGCCACCGACGCCTCACAACCTGTCCGGCCGGCGGGCGCGGTCGCCGCCAGCACCTATAATATGGGCATAACAGGCGTTAGTTTCACGTGAAGAAGTGTGGCTCCTTGCCTTATTCGTTCCGCAACAGCGGAGCGGGCCGGGCGCGCAGGGCCAGCGAGGTGCCGATCTGGCCGCATAGCAGCGTCAGCAGGGTGCAGCCGATCACCGTCAGGGCGAGCGTCCCCGGCAACGGCACCCAGCGGGCCTGCATCACCAGCGTGACCACGGCCCAGGAGGCGGCACTGCCGGCCAGCGCCGCCAAGCCGCCGGCGACGAGGCCAACCAGGGCATATTCCACCAACCAGGCGGCCCGAATCTGGGCACGGGTCGCGCCGATGGTCTTCAGCACCACCGCATCGCGCACCCGCTGGCGCTGCCCGGCAGCGACCGCACCGGCCAGCACCAGCCCGCCGGCCAGTAGCGTCACGCCACCGACGGCCGACAGAGCCGTGCCGATCCGGCCGAGCAGCGTCGCCACCGCCTCCAGCGCATCGCGCACCCGGATGCCGGTGATGTTGGGGAAGGCATCCGTCAGGACGCGAAGCACCGTCGCATCCTGCGCCGCATCGCCGCGGAGGGTGGCGATATGCGTGTGCGGCGCCGCCTCCAGCAGGCCGGGCGAGGCGACCATGGCGAAGTTCATCCCCAGCCCCCGCCAATCCACTTCCCGCAGATTGGCGATGGTGAGGTCGATGTTGCGGCCAAGGATGTTGAGGGTGATGACGTCGCCGATGCCCACCCCCCAGCCCTTGGCGATGCCGGACTCGAAGGAGAGCAGTGGCGGGCCGCGGTAGTCGGCCGCCCACCACTGGCCGGCGACCAGGCGGGTCCCGTCGGGCGGGGCCGGCGCATAGGTAAGGCCGCGATCGCCGCGCAGCGCCCAGGCGGTCTCCGGCGTGGTCTGGAATTGCTCGGCGGGAATGCCCTTCACGGCGACAACACGGGCGCGGAGGCTTGGCACCCGCTTCACCTCCTCGATGCCCGGGATGCTGCGGGCCAGCGCGTCGAAACGCTGCGCCTGGTCGGACTGGATGTCGATGAAGAAGAAATTCGGCGCCCTGGCCGGCATCTCCCCGGCCAGTTCGCGGCGGAGGTTGCCCTCGATCTGGGCTATGGCGGCCAGCGTCGTCAGCCCGATGCCAAGGGAGACCACCAGCAGGACGGTCGGCGCCCCCGGCCGGTGGAGGTTGGCGAGGCCGAGGCGCAAGGCCGGCCGCCGCAGATGGCCAAGGCGGCGGGCGAGCGTCATCAGCCCGGCGGCGCCGAGGCGGAACAGCAGCAGGGCGGCGATCGCCCCACCGCAGAAGCCGGCGGCGAAGAGCTTGTCGCCCGAGCCGCGGATAACGAGGCCGATCAGCGCCAGCGCCGCCAGGGCGTTGAGCGCCAGCACCGGCCAGGCCGGGCGGCCCGCAGCCGGCTGCACCGCATCGCGGAACAGCGCCGCGCCCGAGATCCGTGCCGCGCGGCCAAGCGGCCAGAGGGCAAAGGCCAGCGCCGTCAACAACCCATAGAGCGCCGCGGCGATCAGCGGCCGTGGATAGGGCGCCAGGCGTGGCGGTACCGGCAGGGCGCCGGAGAGCGCCTGCGCCGCCGCCCAGGTAAGGCCGTAGCCAATGACCAACCCGATGGCGATGCCGATGGCGGCCAGGACCAGCACCTGGATCAGATAGGTGAGGAAGATGATCGAGGCTGGCGCGCCGAGGCAGCGGAGCGTGGCGATGGAGCGCGCCCGTGCCTCCAGCCAGGCACGCACCCCGGTGGCGACGCCGATGCCGCCGACCAGCAGGGCGGTCAGCCCGGCCAGCGTCAGGAAGGAGGCGGCGCGGTCGAGGAAGCGGTTCACGCCAGGCTCGGCCGCATCGGCGGTGCGGACGCGCCAGCCCTCGCGGGCGAAGTCGCGTTGCAGCGCCTCGGCCACGGTATTGGGGTCGGCACCGGGCGGAAGGCGAAGGCGGAGGTCATTCTGCATCAGGCTGCCGGGCTGGATCAGCGCCGTCTGCGGCAGGGTGGCGGCGGCGATCAGGGCGCGGGGGCCGAAGAGGGCGGGCGTCGCCACCTTGTCCGGCTCCATCCGCACCACGGCCGCGAAGCGGAGCTGCGCCTCGCCGATCCGAACCTCGTCGCCAAGGGCGAGGCCGAGGCGTTCGGCCACCAGCGGATCGAGCGCCAGGGTGCCCGGCGCAAGCGGAACGGGGGGATCGAGCTCCAGCCGGCCGATCAAGGGGTAGGCACCATCCACCGCCTTCAGCTCGACCAGCATCCGCTCGCCCTTGGGGGAGACGGCCATGGCCCGCATGGTGGTGATGGTGGAGGCCGCCGCCCCTCGCGCCTCCGCCCAGGCGGTGAGTTCGGGCGGCAGGAGGCGGGAGCCGCCACGGATCTCGACATCGCCGCCCAGGATGCGGGCCCCATCGGCACGCAGCCCGGCCTGGATACCAGCGCGCAGGGTGCCCACCGCGGCAATGGCGGCGACGCCGAGCGCCAGGCAGGCCAGCACGATCCGCAAGGACCGCAGCCCGCCACGCAACTCGCGCCGCGCCAGGACGAGGCCAAGCCTCACTTGGCCCAGGATGCTCAAATACTGTCTCCGCAATGGGGTTCTGCTTCCGAGGTGGGGCCGCCAGAGGGTGATCCAAGGTGGAACGGCAACGCTTGCGGTGACGAAGCGTTACGCCGCGCGCCCGGGAGACAGAACAACATGGATAGCGAAATCATCGTCGCGCTGGTTGCGCTCATCGCGATGGAGGTGGTGCTCGGCATCGACAACCTCGTCTTCATCGCCATCCTGTCCAACCGTCTGCCTGAGGAGCAACGCGTCAAGGCGCGGCGGATCGGCCTCGGCCTTGCGGTGGTGCTGCGCTTCGGGATGCTGGCGGGGGCCTCCTGGCTGCTCTCCCTCACCCGGCCGCTCTTCGCGGTGGCGGGGATGGAGTTCTCGGGCAAGGATCTGATCCTGCTAGGCGGCGGGCTGTTCCTGATCGGCAAGGCGGTGATCGAGATCCACCACCGGGTCGACCCGGACTCGCAGGAGGCGACGCATCAGGCGGATGCACGGGTGGCCAGCTTCTGGGCCACGGTGTTCCAGATCCTGCTGCTCGACATGGTGTTCTCGGTCGACAGCATCCTGGCCGCGGTCGCGCTGACCCGGGAATTCTGGATCATCGCCACCGCCATCGTCGTCGCCGTGCTCGCCATGCTGTTCTCGATGGATGCGCTCTCCCGCTTCATGGAGCGTAACCCCACCGTGGTCATGCTGGCCCTCGCCTTCCTGGTGATGATCGGCATGGTGCTGGTGGCCGAGGGCTTCGGCGCGCATGTGCCGAAGGGCTTCGTATATGTCGCCATGGCCTTCGCCGCGGCGGTGGAGGGGCTGAACCTGCTGGCGAAGCGGGCCGGGCGGCGGAAGCGCGCGGCTAATCCAGCCCCTTCGCGGGAAACCGGCTGAAAGCGGCGGCACGGAGGCCGGGCGGCAGGCTGCCGGCCAGCCGCGCCGCGGCGTAGAGCGGCCAGGGATAGGCGATGCGGGTACGGCCGGCGGCAATCCCTGCCAGCATGCGCCGCGCCGCCTCCTCCGGCTCCATCATCAGGGGCATGGGGAAGGCGTTCCGGGCCGTCATCAGCGTGCGGATATAGCCGGGACAGACGGCATGCAGCCGGATGCCCCGGCGCCGCTCCGTCGCGTCCAACGCCTCGGCCCAGCGCTGCACCGCGGCCTTGCTGGCACAATAGGCCGGGGCGCCGGGCGCGGCGACGAAGGCGGCGACGGAGGCAACGACCGCGACCCGGCCGCGCCAGCCATCCGGGCCAGGCGTCTGGGCCGCCATCGCCTCCAGCGCCGGCAGCACCGTGTTCAGCACGCCGGTGACATTGGTTTCGAAAACCGCCCGGGCCACGCTGGCCGGCTCCACCGCGCCGCCCGTGCCGGCGGAGATGCCGGCATTGGCGATGACGAGGTCGAGCCGGCCGGCGCCAGCGATCCAGCCGGCCATGGCAGCGGCATCCCGCACGTCGACACGCTGTGGCAAGGCGGTGGCGCCGGTGGCGCGGCAGGCCTCCGCCACCGCCTCGAGCCGCGCCGCATCGCGGCCGCCGAGATGCAGCACCGCCCCCTCCCCCGAGCAGGCCAGCGCCAGGGCCCGCCCAAGCCCGGAGGAGGCGCCCGTCACCAGCACATGCCGCCACGCTGCCATCGCTTGCATCCCGCTGCGCCGCGCGGGACAAGGCGCGACGATGGGCACACTTATGAGCATGACCGGCTTCGCGCGCGAGAGTGGCGTGCTGGCCGATGGCACCGGCTTCGTCTGGGAACTCCGCAGCGTGAACGGCCGAGGGCTCGACCTGCGCCTGCGCCTGCCGAATGGGCAGGATGCGCTGGAGCCTGCCTTGCGCGAGGGTCTCGGCAAGCGGCTGAAGCGCGGGAATGTCTCGGCGACGCTGAGCCTGAAGCGGGAGGAGCGGCCTCGGCTGACGGTGGATCCGGTGGCGCTCGACGGGGCGTTGGCACTCGCGCTCGACCTCGCCGCCCGTATCCCGGGCAGCGCACCACCGCGGCCCGAGGCGCTGCTGGCGCTGCCCGGCGTGATGCGGAGCGAGGTGCCGGAGCCGGATGAGGCATTGGAGGAGGCGAAGCGGGCCGAGCTCGCCACCGCCTGGGGCCGGGCGCTCGAGGGGCTGGTCGCGGCGCGGCGGGCGGAGGGGGCGAAGCTGCTGGACATCCTGGCCGGCCTGCTCGACGAGATAGCCATCCTGCGCGAGGCCGCCGCCTCGGCAGCGGCCGACCAGCCCGAGGCACAGCGGCGCCGGATGCTGGACCAGCTCTCGGCCCTGCTCGGCGAGGGCGGAACGGCCCGGGTGCCGGAGGAGCGACTGGCTCAGGAAGTGGCGCTGCTGGCCCAGAAATCCGACGTGCGGGAGGAGCTGGACCGGCTCGGCGCCCATATCGAGGCGGCACGCGCCTTGCTGAAGGCTGGCGAGGGTGCGGGGCGGAAGCTCGACTTCCTGACCCAGGAATTCGTGCGGGAGGCGAACACGCTCTGCTCGAAATCCGCCTCCGTGCCGCTCACCCGGATCGGACTCGATCTCAAGGCGGCGATCGAGCGGCTGAAGGAGCAGGCGGCGAATGTCGAATGATGCGTAAGGGCTGCTGCCTCGTCCTCGCTGCTGCGCCGGGGGGCGGCAAAACCAGCATCTCCCGCGCCCTGCTGGAGCTGGAGCCGGAGCTCAAGCTTTCGGTCAGCGCCACCACCCGGGCGCCGCGGCCGGGCGAGCAGGAGGGGGTGCACTACTTCTTCCGCACGCCGGAGCAATTCATGGCCGGCGTCGCGGCGGGCGAGTTCCTGGAGCATGCCAGCTTCCTCGACCGCTCCTATGGCACGCCGCGCGCCCCGGTGGAGGCGGCGCTGGCGGCTGGGCAGGACGTGCTCTTCGACATCGAATGGCAGGGGCACCGGCTGCTGAAGGCGGCGATGCCCGAGGATGTCGTCGGCATCTTCCTGCTGCCGCCGAGCCTCGCCGAGCTGGAACGCCGCCTCCGCGGCCGCGGCCAGGACGGCGAGGCGGAGATCGCCCGCCGCATGGAGGCGGCCCGAACCGAGATGGCGCATTGGGACGAATTCGACCATGTGCTGGTGAACGAGGACTTCGCCACGACCGTGGCGGCGGCGCGCGCCATCCTGCATGCCGCGCGGACGCGGCGGCACCGCCTGCCCTGGCTGCCGGACTTCGTGGCCAAGCTGCTCGGCGGCTGAGTTGGGCGCGGTTCTCGAGGTCGTTGGGCCGGTCTTCATCATCATCGGGCTCGGCTGGGCGATGGCGCGGCGCCGCTTCATCGACGAGCCGGGCTTTGCGGCGCTGAACCGCTTCGTCTTCACCTTCTGCGCCCCGTCCCTGCTGTTCCTGGGCGGGACCAGCGGGGCGAGCGGCGGCGGCCGTGCGGCACTCGCCTTCTTCCTCGGCACGGCAGCCCTCTATGCCGTGGTGCTGCTGGCGGCCCGCCGGAGGATGCCACTCGGGCCGGCAGGGATGCTGGCGCTCGACTCTACCTTCGGCAACACCGTGATGATGGGCATTCCGCTCATCCTCGCCGCATTCGGGCAGCAGGCACTCTCGCTGCTGCTGGCGATCCTCGCGCTTCATTCCATGCTGCTGCTCGGCACGGCGACGGTCGTCGCCGAGATCGGGCTGCATGCGCGGGCGCCCTGGCGGCGGGTGCTGCGGGCGACGTTGCTGGGTGTGGCACGGAACCCCATCGTCATGGCGGTGCTGGCGGCGCTGGTCTGGAGGCTGGTGGGGTTGCCGCCGCCGCCGGGCGTGGCGCGGCAGACCCTCTCGCTGCTCGGCGGCGCGGCGCCGCCGGTCGCGCTGTTCTGCCTTGGCGGAAGCCTGGCGCGCTTCGACATCGCCAGCGCATGGCGGGAGACGGTGATGGCGACGCTGCTCAAGCTGCTGGCCATGCCGGCACTGGTCGGGCTGGCCGCCTGGGCGATGGAGCTCGACCGGCTGGAGACCGCCGTCGCCGTGACGGCCGCGGCGCTGCCGACCGGGGCCAATGCCTTCCTGTTGGCGGAGCGCTACCGGATCGGTGCGGCGCGCTCGGGAGCGACGGTGCTCGCCAGCACGCTGATCTCGGTGGTGACGCTGGCCGGGCTTCTGGCCTGGTTCGGCGTTGGGTGACGGTCAGCCGCGCGCCAGCAGCGCCCGGGCCATGCGGTCGAATTCGGCGATGCTGAGCGTCTCCGCCCGCCGGTCCCCGGCGATGCCGGCGGCCGCAAGCAGTCCCTCGGCATCGCCGAGGGATTTGAGGGCGCCCCGCAGCATCTTGCGGCGCTGGCCGAAAGCGGCAGCCGTCAGGCGCTCCATGGCGCGGAACAACGCCTCGCCCGGATCCTCGGCATGGGGGGTGAAGCCGACCACGGCGGACCAGACCTTGGGGGCTGGGCTGAAGGCGCCGGGCGGCAGGCGCAGCAGCAGCTCGCAACGGCAACGCCACTGGGCCAGCACGCCGAGCCGGCCATAGGCATCGGTATCCGGCGCGGCGCAGATGCGCTCCGCCACCTCCTGCTGGAACATCAGCGCCATGCCGGTCAGCGAGGCAGCTTGGCGCAGCCAGCCGACGAGCAGGGGTGTCGCTACATTGTAAGGCAGGTTGGCAAGGATGGCGCGCGGCGCCGGGACCAGCGCGGCGACATCGATGGTCAGCGCATCCGCCTCGATCGCCCGCAACCGGCCCGGATAGGCAGCCTCCAGCTCCGCCAGCACGGCGATGGCGCGACGGTCGAGCTCCACCGCCGTCACCGTCTCGGCCGGGCCATCGAGCAGGGCTCGGGTCAGGCCGCCGGGGCCGGGGCCGACCTCCAGCACATGCCGGCCCGTCAGGTCGCCCGCAAGGCCGGCGATGCGGCGGCACAAGGCCTCGTCCAGCAGGAAGTGCTGGCCGAGCGACTTCCGCGCATCCAGCCCGTGCCGGGCGATCGTCTCCCGGAGGGAGGGAAGCGTGCTCAGTTTCGCATCTCGATGGTGGCGCGCCGGCGCAGGTCGCGCTGGAGCTGGCGGGAGAGCAACTCCACCCGGTCGCGCAGCATCTGCTGCTTGGCCTGGTCCGGGGTGAGCTCGGCGAGGTTCCGCTGCTCCCGCGTGCAGACCATCATCACCAGCACGCCGTCGGGCATGAGGATCGGCTGGGACGGCTTGCCCGGGCTGAGGCCGGCCAGCATGGCCTTGAGCGGCGGGGGCGTCACCGTCTCGAGCCGGATCGGGCCCGGATCGCTCGGCCGGTCATTGCCGCTGGTCTTGGCCGCGGCCTCGACCGCGTCGCAGCTGCGGGCGCCGGCGGCGAGTCGCTGCGCCTTCTCCACCTGGTCGCGCTGCTGCTGCGTCGGGTTGTTCGGGTCGAGCGTGCCGGCGAAGGGGAAATAGGCCTGGCGGACGCTGAGCAGGGTGGCCATGTCGCGGCCGCTTTCGCGGCGCTGGCGCATGGCCACGATCTGGTAGCCGCCGGGGACCTTGATGGCATTGCTGATGGCGCCGGGCGGCATGCGCTCCACCACCGCGGCCACGGCCGGGTCCATGTCCTCCTTGCGGACCCAGCCAAGATCGCCACCCTGCAGGGCGGTCTGCGCCTGGCTGAACTGGGTCGCGGCGACAGGGAAGGGTGTGCCGGCACGCAGCTGGCGGATCACCTCCTCCGTGAAGCGGTTCACCTCGGCCTCGTTCCGCGGGTCGTCGATGGGAACGAAGATCTCGGAGACAAGGAATTCCGGCTGTCCGACCCGGGCCGTGGCGGCGCGGATCGTCTCATTCACCTCCGCCTCGGAGGGGATTGCGTTTGGGCCAAGTTGCTGGCGCAGCAGCCGGGCCCAGCCGATCTGGGTGCGGATCTGGTCGTAGAGCACACGCGGCTGGATGCCGACCTGGTTGAGCTGGGCGCGCAGCGCGCCGGGGGGCAGGTTGTTGCGCTGCTCCAGCTCCGCCACCGCATCGGCGACATCCGCATCGGTCACCGGAATGCGGCGGCGCTGCACCTCCTGCAGGCGGAGGCGCTCATCGATCAGCAGCCGGGTCACCTGCGGGGTAAGGCGGTCCAGCACCTCCGGCGCCACGGCGATACCGGCATTGAGGGCGAAGAGCCGGGCCCGGCCGACGATATCGGCGCGGCTCACCACCTCGCCATTGATGACGGCAACGATGCGGTTGGTCTGGGCCGCCGCCTGGGATTGCGGCGGTAGCTGCGCGCCGGCCGGCAGCGGCAAGGCGGCGGCCAGCATCAGGCCGAGGGTCAGGGCGGAGGTGCGGGCGGGGCGCGGCATGGGCGTTCCTTAGAGCATGATCGCCGCCGGTAGAAGCGAGGATCACGCACCCCCTCACCCTGGCCTCAGCCGAACCAGGCCTCGAAGGCAGCGAAAGTCTCGACCGCGCCGGATTGCATGCCGACGAGGCCACCCGTCTCCCTGCCGCAGGTCTCGATGGCGGTGCAGCAGGCCAGCCACATGGCCCCATGCCGGGCGCCATGGCCGAGCAGGAAGGCCCTGCCCTCCATCGTGCCAGGCGGCAGCAGATGGTCGAGACCATGGGCAAGCTGGCGGCCGCCCAGTGTCGAGCCCTCCGTGACGTAGAGGGCACCGAGCGCACGGGCTGCCGTGGCGAGGAGCGGGACCGGGGCGGGCGGCGCCGCCTCCGGCGCCTGGAAATGGCGGAGATCGGCCTGGAGCAGCCCGGTCCGCCGCCGCTCGGCGAGATCGACCCCATAGGCTGCGAGGCAGGGCGCCACGGCGAGCGATGCCTCGATCGCCATGTGGAATCCGAGCATCCGGCGCAACAGGGCGACGTAGCCGGCCTCATCAAGCCGCCCATCGGCCAGGGCCTGGAAAGCGGGTACCGCATGCAGCCGGGCATGGATATCGGCGGTGGCATCGCGGAGGGCGAAGCGGGCGCCTGCGGGGGCGGGCGGCAAGGAAATCAGGGCACCTGTTGGAAGAGGCTTCGGCCGTATGCGGCCGGGCTAAGCACGATAGGATACGATAGCAGCCGACCGGGCCTCAGGCCAAGTTGGGGTAGCCGAGTGCTTCCGCCTGCCGCACGTAATCCAGTTGCAGGGCATAGCGGGCCGGATCGGCCGGGAGGATATCGGCGATCATCAGGCCGGCCCGGGCCTCGACCCATGCGGGCGACCGGGCCAGGGCAAGGAGCGCCGCCTCGAGCTTCGCCACCACCGGCTCCGGCGTGGTGGGCGCGGTGACGAAGGGAATGGCGGGGCTCGGTGGGGTGAAGGCGAGCGGCCGGGTGAGGTCGCCGAGAGCTCGGCGATGGCGTCGGAAGAAGGCATAGGTCACGCAATCGACGCAGGTGGCCTCCGCCTCCCGGCGGGCAATACGCTCGATGTTGGCGGGCTGGCTATGCGTCTCCGTCGCGGAGCCGAGGAAAGGGCGGCCGCCGGCGAGGTCGGCCAGGGCCCGGCGCGGCAGGTTCATCCCCGAATTCGAGTGGATGCTGTTGAAGACAAAATGGCAGCCGCGGAGATCGGCGAGCGTCTGGAAGCGCGAGTCCCGGTGGACGACGAAGACGCCGGCATGGTTCGGCCCCTCGCAGCCGGGTGCATCATAGACCGGCACGCCGAGCATGCGGGCCTGGCCGGCATAGATGGTCTGCAACGGATAGCCACAGACCTGGGTGAAGAATGTCTCGGCCTCGATCCGCTCCGGTACCGGAGGCCGGGTGTAGTCCGGCAGCTCGGGCAGGCCCTCGAGGCCGCGACGGGCGAGCTCGGTCCGCAGCGCCTGCCAGAAGACAGCATTCGCCGGCCGCATCTCCGGCAGTTGTACATCGGCAGGCTGATGCGGGGGCTCATGGCGGGGTCATGATGCGACGCGCCGCGAGCAGGCGGCAAGCCGCGCCCGGTACGGAACCTGCTCGCCGAAGCCCGAAGGCCCTGTGCTGCGGCACAGTGCCGGCTAATACCAAGTCTCCGAGAGCGTGACTCGTTGGGGATTCCCAGACTGGCGTCGCTCTGATTCAACATGGCGAACAGGGGAGCTTCGCCATGCCCATCCCACTCCGAGCTGACTTTGACGCAGCTGGGCTTCGTGCTGCGGCTCGCCGGACCAAGGATGCGGCCCAAGCCCGTCGCCTGCTGGCCTTGGCTGCCGTTTACGACGGAGTGTCGCGCAC
>NZ_FMZX01000024.1 GCF_900101615.1 Belnapia rosea
ACCGTTACGGCGACGACCTCCTACACCACACCCAGGGACGCGACCTGTCCTGCCCTGGGCCGGGATCGTAGGCCCCGCAGGAATGCCGGGCGAGACAACGGAAGCGCTGAGCGCGGCTTTCGTGAGCGCCATGGAACACCGCAATATCCGGGACCGCGCGGAGGAACTCGGCTTCTCGCTCAACCCAAGCCCGGCAGGGAATTTCGCTCAGCTAATCCGGGATCAGCACGTAATCTATGGCCGCGTCATCCGCGAGGTTGGCCTGCCCGTGCAGTGACCAAGGCGCGCTGTCGTCCGGGAGAGCCTGCCGATAGCGTCCGAACCTTTTCCGATATGGAGACAAGGCCGATGCCCCTGACCCGCCGCACCCTGCTCGCCTCCACAGCTGCTGCGGCTGCAGCTGTGTCCAGCACCCCGGCGAGGGCGCAACAATCCATTATCAGGATCGGCGTGTTGAACGACATGTCGGGCCCCTATCGTGATGCGAGCGGGCCCACCTCAGCTGCTTGCGTGCGCCAGGCAGTGGAAGAATTTCGGAACGCGCACGGAGGTCTGGAGGTCGAAGTGTTGACCGCAGACCATCAGAATAAGCCGGATGTCGGGTCCAATATCGCACGGCAGTGGATTGACCGTGATGGGGTGGACCTGATCGTGGACGTCGGAAACAGTGCCGTAGCACTCGCAGTCAATAGCGTCTGCCGGGACAAGGACAAGGCCTATATCAACTCAACCGCTGGCACGACCGAGCTAACCGGCGCGCAGTGCAGCCCGGTCTTGGTTCACTGGACTTATGAGACCTGTGCGCGGATAGCGCATGAGGCGCTTTATGGCTGAGTGCGATTGCTGAGTTCAGCGGACTTGCAGTCCTGCCGGATGGAGGGCCCGGGAAGATTGCTCAGCTCATGCTGCTGGGTTGGTGAGCAGGGTGAGAGAGCGGCGAAGGTTGTAGGCGATGGCGGTGAGATGGACTTGCAGGGTAGCCTTGGCCAGCCCTCGCCATCGCATGCGGCGCAGTCCGTAGCTGCGCTTCCAGGTGCCGAAGATCTTCTCAATGCGGCAGCGGACACGGTGGATGTCGTAGTTCCAGCGGCGGAGCTTGCGCAGCGTGTCATCACCAGGGCGACCCCACATGCCGGTCTGCACGATGCGGGGTGTACCACCGCGGGCAGCGATCGCTGCGCCGAAGATGTGGCCACGATAGGCGCTGTCGGCATAGACCTCGCCGGGTGCTTCAGGCAAGGCGCCGCCGCCGGCTCGGCCGTCATGCACATTGCCCGGCGTCACGCAGAGCGCCTCGACCAGCGCGGTATCGGCATCGGCGCCGACATGGGCCTTGAAGCTGTGGATCGCCTTGCGCCGCTGATGGCCGGCCCAGCCCGCCTCCGGATCGGCATGGCTCGCCGAGGCGATCACGGTGGCGTCGACCAGCGTGCCGGTCTTGACCGTGATCGCCTTGGCCCGGAGCTGACTTGTGACCGCATCGAACAGCACCTGGTCGAGGCCGCAGGCCACAAGCTGAGCCCGCAGCCGCACGAAGGCTGTGCGCTCAGGCGTTGGCTCATGCGCCGAGAAGCCGCAGAAGCGCCGGAACGAGCCGCGATCATCGAGCGCTTCGGCCAGCCGCACGTTGGACAGGTCATGCCAGACCGCGATCAGCATGGCCTTGAACAAGGCCAAGGGCGGCCAGGCCGGCTCGCCCTTCGCAGCACAGGAGATATCCCGCAGCTGGTGCTCGACCGGCACCCAGTCGATCAACTCCAGCAGTCTGTCCAAGGTCGACTGACGTGCAGCACTTTCAGAGCTGAACACCAACATATCCTGGCCAATCCGACGACGCGCCATGGAAGCCTCCGCCGCTGATCGCTCACAGCGAATCAGAGCCAAGGCCCACCGTCCAGCGCTATCCGCGCACAGGTCTCATTACGACAACTACATGCTGTCGCGCTCCACTGGTGGAGCTCTCGTCAAGGCCGGCGGCGACAGCTGGTTCTTCATCACCGCCGACTATGCCTTCGGCCACTCCCTGGAGCAGGAGACATCGAGCTTCGTGCGCGAGGCTGGCGGCAAGGTCCTTGGAAGCGTCCGGCATCCCTTCCCGGCGACCAGCGATTTCGCCTCCTTCCTTCTGCAGGCCCAAAGCAGCCGCGCGAAGGTGATCGGTCTGTGCAACGCGGGCAATGATACCGTGAACACCGTCAAGCAAGCCGCCGAGTTCGGCATTACGCGGCGCGGCGTGAAGTTGGCAGGCATGCTGCTCTTCATCACCGACATCCACGCCCTCGGCCTCCAGACCGCGCAGGGGTTGGTTCTGACCGAAAGCTTCTATTGGGACCTGAACGACCGCACGCGCGCCTTCACCCGCCGTGTCCTGCCGAAGACCGGCGGCATGCATCCCGCAATGAGCCATGCAGGATGCTACGGCGGCACCATGCATTATCTCAAGGCGGTAGCGGACCTCGGCGTCGCCGAAGCCAAGCGCAGCGGTGCAGCGGCGGTGTCACGGATGAAAGCCATGCCGACCGATGACGACGCCTTCGGGGCCGGCCGGATCCGCGAGGATGGGCGTAAGCTGCACCCCTCATTCCTGTTCGAGGTCAAGAGGCCCGAGGAAAGCCGCGGCGGATGGGATTACTACAAGCTCCTGGCAACGACCTCCGCCGATCAGGCTTTTCGGCCGATCGACAAAGGTGGCTGCCGGCTCATCAACTCGTAGCGGCTGCTGAAGCGCATGCTGGCGGAGCGGGATGCCGACAGCGCCATCGCAGCCGTCCGGCTGGCCAGGCCTGCCACGGCCGCGCCCTCTTGTTCATCGCTCGAGACCGGCTCAACCTAGCCCCGAATCCGGCTGGGCAAACCGTAGTCCTCGGCCGCGCCGTTCGGTGCAGTCGTGACGCTTCTGCATGCCGAAGGCTGAGATGGAGACACGAGCATGACGATCCGCCTCACCCGCCGCGCTGCGCTCGGCGCTGTCACGGCACTCGCTGCGCCCGGCCTGTCGCAGGCGCAGCGTGGCGCCGACCCCCGCGTGCTGCGCTTCGTGCCCCAGGCGGCGCTGACCAATCTCGACCCGATCGCGTCGCTGGCCGGCGTGGCCGTCAATCACGGCTACTATGTCTTCGACACGCTCTACGGTATCGACGCCCGGATGCGCGCGCAGCCGCAGATGGCGGAGGGGCATAGCGTTTCCGATGACGGCCTCGCCTGGACCATCCGGCTGCGCGAAGGGCTGTTCTTCCACGACGGGGAGCCGGTGCGCTCGCGCGACTGCGCCGCCAGCCTCAGGCGCTGGGGCGGCCGCGACACCTTCGGCCGCACCCTGGCTGCGGTGGTGCGGGACTACGAGACACCCAACGACCGCACCCTGGTCATTCGCCTCGCCAGGCCCTTTCCCCTGCTGCTGGACGCCATCGCCAAGGCCGGCACCGCCCCGGCCTTCATCATGCCGGAACGCCTTGCGGCCACCGATCCGGTGCGGCCGGTGCCGGAGATGATCGGCTCCGGCCCCTACCGCTTCCTGGCCGACGAGTTCGTCGCCGGCAGCCGCGCCGCCTATGCGCGCTTCGACCGCTACCGGCCGCGGACGGAGACGCCGGAATGGACGTCCGGCGGCAAGGTGGCGCATTTCGAGCGCGTCGAATGGCACATGATGCCGGATGCCGCGACCGCCGCCTCGGCGTTGCAGGCAGGCGAGGTCGACTGGTGGGAGCAGGTCGCCGCCGACCTCATCCCGGTGCTGCGCCGGTCGCGTGACATCACCATCGCGAATGGTGACCCGGCCGGATATATGGGCGTGCTGCGCTTCAACCACCTGCAGCCGCCCTTCGACAAGCCGGCGGTGCGCCGCGCCGTGCTCGCCGCCATCGACCAGCCGGACTTCATGGCGGCGGTGACGAACAGCGACCCGAGCGCCTTCAATGTCTGCCACTCCTTCTTCCCCTGCACCACGCCCTATGGCCGCCCGCCGGCGCAGGACCCGATGGCCTCGCCCGGGCTCGACCGCGCCCGGGCCTTGCTGCGCGAAAGCGGCTATGCCGGCGAGCGGGTGGTGATGCTGAACCCGGCGGACTTCACCTCCATCGCCCCGCTCGGCGTGATCGGGCAGGACCTGCTGACGCGTATCGGCTTCAATGTGGAGTTCGTCACCACCGACTGGGGCACTGTGCTGAGCCGCACACTCAACCGCAACCCGCCCTCCCAGGGCGGCTGGAACATCTACCCAGTCTGGTGGAGCGGCATGGGCATCGTCACGCCGACACAGAACGCGCTGATCCGCGGCCAGGGCACCGGCGGCTGGAATGGCTGGTACGAGAGCGCCGAGATGGAGGCGCTGAACGCCGAATGGCTCAGCGCCCCGGATGAGGCGGCGCGGCTCGCCATCGGCATGCGCATGCAGGACCTTGCCTTCCGCGACGTCCCCAGCGTGCCGCTCGGCCAGTTCTTCATCCGCACCGCCTATCGCCGCTCGCTGACCGGCGTGCTGGAGGGGCCGCGCCCGGTGCCCTGGAATGCGAGGCGCGCCTGATGCCGGAGGTGCCGCCCGTCGCTGGCTATCTCGACCGTCTCTCGCGCCGCCCCGGCGAGCGCTTCACCGCCCATGTGAGCCTGCGCGACCCGGCCCCGTGCCGCGTGCGCGTCCTGCGCGTGGTCAGCGGCGACCCGAACCCCGCGGGGCCAGGCCTTGACCTGCGCCCGGTGCCGGGCCTGGAGGAGATCCGCTTTGAGGGCCGACACCAGCCGGTGCCGATCGGCTCCTGCGCCATGATCCGGCGCGGGCCGCGCTTCGGGGCGACGGAGCCCCGCTGCTGGTCGGCCCTGGTCTGGATGCGTGGCGAGCAGGCGGCGGCGACCGTCCTCTCGGCCGAGGGGGAGGGGCTGGCCCTGGCGCTGCGGGCCGGCACGGCGGGTGCCGAGGCCGAGGTGACGCTCGGCACCACCACCTGCCGCCTGGCGATGGGGGTGGCGCTGGCGCCGCGGTGCTGGCACCGCCTATGGCTTTCGCTTGATCCGTCCACCGGGCGCGTCCTGCTCGGCCAGTCCGGCGCCGGGGCCATGGAGACGGCCGAGGCGAGCCTGCCGGTGGGCCCGGCACCGGCGACGGATGGCGTGGTCGTCGCGGCGCGCGGGCTGGACGCCCCCCGCGACCACTTCACCGGCAAGATCGAGGCGCCGATGGCCGCCGCCGCCTTCGTCGCGGCCTGGCCCGAGCCGCTGGACGTTCCGGCTGAGGCCGCCGCGGCCCTCCGCGCCGCCTGGGATTTCTCCCGGGGCATCGGCACCGACACCGTGCACGACACCGGGCCGGACGGGCTGCACGGCGTGCTGGTGAACGCGCCGACCCAGGCGGTGGTGGGTGCGCGTTGGAGCGGCGAGGAGAGCTGCTGGCGCCACGCGCCGGGGGATTACGCGGCGATCCATTTCCACGCCGACGACCTCGAGGATTGCCGCTGGGCATCCTCCTTCCAGTTCGACGTGCCGGAGGGCATGGCGAGCGGCTGCTACGCCTTCCACATCGCCACCGATGCCGGGGAGGACTGGCTGCCCTTCTACGTCCTGCCGCCGCGCGGGCAGGCAGGGGCGGCGGTGGTGTTCCTGGCCTCCACCTTCACCTACCAGGCCTATGCCAACCACGCGCGCGGCAATGCGGACGAGGCCTACCGGGCGCGCGTCACGGCCTGGGGCGCCTATCCGCACAACCCGGACCAGTACGGCGCCTATGGCACCTCGACCTACAACCGCCACCCGGATGGCAGCGGCATCGCGCTCTCCTCCCGCCTGCGGCCGGTGCTGACGATGCGGCCCGGCTTCCTCACTTTCGACGATGCGCGCGGCTCCGGCCTGCGGCACTACCCGGCCGACACCCATCTGCTGGCCTGGCTGGAGGCGCAGGGCATCCCCTTCGACGTCGTCACCGACGAGGATCTGGACGACGAGGGCGCGGCGCTGATCGCGCCCTACCGCGTCCTGCTGACGGGCACCCATCCGGAATACCATACCGGCCGGATGCTCGATGCGCTGACCCACTACCGCGATCATGGCGGAAGGCTGGTCTATCTCGGCGGCAACGGCTTCTACTGGCGCATCGCGCGCGACCCCGCCCGCCCGCATCTGATCGAGGTCCGGCGCGCCGAGGGCGGCATCCGCGCCTGGGATGCGGAGCCAGGCGAGTACTACCACCAGCTCGACGGCCAGCTCGGCGGGCTGTGGCGGCGCAACCGCCGGCCGCCGCAGGTGCTGGTCGGCGTCGGCTTCTCGGCCCAGGGCCTGTTCGAGGGCACCAGCTTCCGCTGCCTGCCCGCGGCGCGCGCATCCGAGCATGCCTGGATCATGGAAGGCGTGCCGGAGGAGTTCGGCGATACCGGCCTGTCCGGCGGCGGGGCGGCGGGGTTCGAGCTCGACCGGGCCGATATCCGCCTCGGCACGCCCGCCAATGCCGTGATCCTGGCGCGATCAGGGCCGCCGCCGGCCTCTTTCGTGACCGTGCCGGAAGAGCTGCTGTCCCATGTCGCCACCGTCACTGGCGAGCCGCCGCGGGACCTGCAGCGCGGCGAGATCGTGTATTTCGCCGTGCCGGGCGGCGGTGCGGTCTTCTCCGTCGGCTCCATAACCTTCTGCGGCAGCCTGTGGGACGGTCGGGCCTTTGCCGGGCCAGTCTCCCGCCTGCTGGAGAATGTGGTGCGGCGCTTCATGGCGGCCTGACCGATATCCGTCCGGCGGCCATCCGAAGCCCAGGCTGGCATGTCGCCGCATGCTCACCGCTGCGCCTGCTACGGTGATCTGAAGCGCTGCATGCTAGATCCCCAGCCGATCCCGGATGCGGCCCTCCAGCACCTTGGCCATCACGCCGGCCCGCCAGAAGCCATGGAAGGGCATGGGCCGGATCGGCGTCACCGGCATGGCGATCTCCCCGGCCGGCGTGCCGGTCGCCAGGCGCGCGACCTCGCCACCCATCGCGGTCGAGAGGGCGACGCCGCGGCCGTTATAGCCCAGGCAGCAGATCAGCCCCGGCGCGGGCTGGTGGATGTGCGGGTAGTGGTCCGGCGTCATCGCCAACTGGCCGTTCCAGCCATGCGTCCACTCGGCCCCCTGGAGAGCGGGCCAGAGGCGCTCCGCATAGCGCAACAGATAGGCGACGGGGGAGGGATCCCCGATTGGGCGCTGCGGCCCACGGCCACCCATCAGCAGGCGGTTCCGCTGATCGACCCGCAGGTAGACGGTGATGTGCCCGCTTTCGTAGAGCGAGGCGCGCATCGGCATGACCTGCCGCACCACGGCCTCGGGCAGCGGCGCCGTCGCGGCGATCGAGCTGAAGACCGGCACCACGCTGCGGCGGAGCCCCGGCTGCAGATCATCCGTATAGCCGTTGGTGCCGAGGATCACCGTCTCGGCCGTGACCGTCCCGGTCGGTGTCGCAACCTGCCAGCGCCCCTCGGCGCGGGTCAGCGCGGTCACGGGGGTGCCGCCATGCACCGCGGCGCCGGCCTGCATGGCGGCGCGCGCCAGTCCGCGGGCATAGTCGAGCGGCTGCACATCGCCGCCGCTCGCATCGCGCATCACCGCGAGATAGCGGTCGGTGCCCGTCGCCTCATGGGCCGCATCGCGCTCCAGCAGCGTCACCGGCAGGCCGCGGCGCATGCCCTGCTCGGCGGAGCGGCGCACGCCCTCGGCATGTGCGGGCTGATAGGCGGCGCGCAGCGTGCCGCCCTGACGGGCGTCGCAGGCGATCTGCCAGCGCCGGATCAGGGCGAAGGTCGTCTCCGGCGCGCCCCAGGCGAAGCGGACCATGCGGGTGCCGAGTTCCGGCCCGAAATCCGCCTCGACCTGGTCGGGGTCGGGCTTGAGCCCGGGATTGACCTGCCCGCCATTGCGGCCGGAGGCGCCCCAGCCGGGCTCGTTCGCCTCCAGCACCACCACATCGACGCCACGCTCGGCGAGGTGCAGCGCGGTGGAGAGGCCGGTGAAGCCGGCGCCCACCACCACGACATCCGCCTGCCGGTCGCCCGCCAGCGGCGGCGTCTGCGGCGCCGGGCGGGCGGTCGCGGCGTAGAGGCTGGGCGGTAGGGGCGTCATCGGGCGGAGCCTAGCCCTTCTGCAGGTTGTAGAAGAGCGGCATGCCGGTGAGCATCCCCGTCAGGTTCCGGCGATAGGCGGTGAGGTCCCGCCACTGGCCCGTCGGGATATAGGGCACGTCGATGAAGGCCTGCTCCTGCAGCCGTCGCGCGATCGCCTGCCGGGCCGGCTGGTCCGGCGCCTCGACCCATTGCGCGCGGAGGGTCTCCAGGGCCTCGCTGGTCGGCCAGCCCGGCCAGGCGGAGAGGCCGTTGCCGCGCAGCGCGAGATGCGATGTCGGGTCCCAGAGGTCGAGGCCGGGGAGCAGCGTCGTCGTGCAGCTCCAGCCGCCCTGGTCGACCGGCCCGCGATTGGCGCGCCTTTGCAGCCAGACGCCGAAATCGACCGGAATGATTTCCACATTGAGGCCGGCGCGGCTGAACTGGTCGGCGGCGACGTCCACCTGCCGTGCCATCGTTCCGAAATTCACCGCCGACAGGAAGCCGATCTTCTCGCCCTTGTAGCCGGCGGCCTGGAGCGCGCTGCGCACCCTGGCCGGGTCACGCGGGGCGTTCAGCGCCTCCATCCCGGCATCGGAGGCCATGGGCGAGTTCGGGCAGAAGACGCCGACCTTGGCGTTCCAGAGCGCGGGGTCGTTGCCGGCGACCGCCGTCATGATCTCGGCCTGGTTGACCGCGCCGAGCAGCGCGCGGCGGATCGCCGGGTTGTCGAAGGGCGGCTGCAGGTGGTTCAGCCGGAGAATGCCCATATTGCCGGCCGGGTTGTAGCTGCCGACCACCACGTTGCGCTCGCGGCGCACCACCGGCAGCAGGTCGAGCAGCAGGTCCTCGTACCAGTCGATCTCGCCGCTGACGATGGCCGCGGCGGCGGTCGAATGATCGGGGATGATCTGCCATTCCACGCGCTCGATGAAGGCGCGCTTGGGGCCGGAGGTGAATTGCGGCACGCCGTCCGGGCGGGGCACATAGCCCTCGAATTTCTGCCAGACGGAGCGGGCGCCGTTCAGCCGCTCACTGGCGAGATAGCGGTAGGGCCCGCTGCCCACCACCTCCATCACCTGCTTGGTCGGGTCGGCGGCGAAGAGGCGCTCGGGCATCATCACCGGGATGTAGCTCGTGCTCTTGGCCAGCGCGTGCAGCAGCAGCGGGAAACGGTGCTTCAGCCGGAAGAGGATGGTGCGGTCATCGGGCGCCGAGAGCTCATCGGTCGCGGCCATGAGCATCTGGCCCATGACATCGACGCGGCCCCAGCGGCGAAGGCTCGCCACGCAGTCGCTCGCGCGCACCGGCTCATTGTCGTGGAAGCGGAGGCCCTCACGGAGGGTGATGCGCCAGAGCCTGCCATCCTCCTCGGTGACGTGGCCGGCCGCCATCTGCGGCTGCGGGTTCAGCGCATCGTCCATGCCATAGAGCATGTCGTAGCTGAGCAGCGCCAGGTAGCGGGTGGAGAAGGCGGTGCTGAAGAGCGGGTCGAGGATGGTCGCATCCGCATTCGGCTTGAAGCGGATGACGCGGGAGCCCTGTGCCTGGGCCAATGAGGGGGCCGCGAAGGCGGCGGCCCCGGCCGCTTGCAGGAAATGCCGTCGCTTCATGGTCCTGCCTCGCCTGTCAGGGGTGGAGCTAGCTGGCCCAGGAGTCTGCCATTGACCGGGTGATGATGCCGTCCTCAAGGTCGCGCGCGATCAGCGCCGCCGGGCGCTCCGCCGGCTGCCCGTAGCCGCCGCCGCCGCCGAGGCTGATGGTGACGACGTCGCCGCGCCGCAGCGGGAAGGAGACCTTGCTGTCGAGGCTGATGACCTCGTTGCTGCGGCGCACCTCGCATCGGCCCGAGGCACCCTTGCCGCCGCCGAAGAGCCCGGCCGCGGCGCCGGTGAAGCGGTCGCTGTAGTAGGAGACCAGCGCCTCCTCGGCGAGGATCTCGTAGCTGCGGCTGAAGCCGGCGCCGCCGCGCCGCGCGCCGAGGCCGCTGCTGTCGGGCCGCAGCGCGTATTCCGTGACGCGGAAGAAGGAGAAGTCCTGGTCCATCGCCTCGACCGGCGTGTTGGAGCAGTTGGAGAGCGGGTTGTCGACGGCGTCGCAGCCGTCATTGCCGATGCCGGCGCCATAGCCGCCGCCATAGACCTCGAGATAGACCGACCAGCCCTGCGGCCCGAGCCAGGAGAGGCAGAAGGCCGTCGTCGTGTCATAGCCCTGGGCGATGGCCCGCTCCGGCGTGGCCTGCGAGACCGCCATCATCACCGCGTTCCAGGCGCGCGAGGCCGAGATCATGCGGGCCCGCACCGGCGCCGGATGGTTCGGGTTGAGCAGCGAGCCTTTCGGTGCCGTCACGGTGATCGGCCGCAGCGCGCCGTCGTTGAAGGGGATGTCGGGGCTGGTCAGCGCCGCCTTGAGGCAGGAGACCGAGGCGGAGATCAGCGAGGCGAAGGGACAGTTGAGGTTGGTGCCGACCTGCGGATCGGTGCCGGCGAAATCGACGGCGATGGATTCGCCCGCGACAGTGACCGCGACGCGCACGGTGATGGGCCCGCGGCCGAGCCCGTCATCGTCCATCTGCGCCTCGCCGCGATAGGTGCCGTCCGGAACCTGGGCGATGGCGGCCCGCATCCGGCGCTCCGAATAGTCCTGCAGCGCGGCCATGGTGGCCTTCACCTTGGCCGTGCCGTAGCGCGCCGCGAGTTCCTGGACCCGCAGCACGCCGATATTGTTGGCGGCGATCTGCGCATCGAAATCGCCCATGGTCTGCTGCGGCACGCGGACATTGGCGCGCAGCAGCCGCTGGAAGCCGCCGCCATGCCAGTCGCGCGCCATGTTGAGCTTCATCGGCGGGATGATGAGACCCTCGGCATAGACGTCGCGCGCGGCGGCGTTGAGCCCGGGCGCGCCGCCGCCGAGGTCGAGGTGATGCGCGACGGAGGCGGCGAAGCCGATCACCTCGCCGTCGACGAAGATCGGGTGGAAGAAGAAGACGTCCTGCAGGTGCTGGCCGCCTGAATAGGGGTCGTTGATGACGAGGAAGTCGCCCTCCTCCAGCGTCTCCTTCGGGAACATCGCCTTGCAGGGCTGGAAGATCGGCCCGATGCTGCCGAGCTGCATCGGGATCAGCTCGGCCTGGGCGACGGTGAAGCCCTCGGCGTCGAGCAGCGCGGCCGAGCCGTCACGGGCCTCGCGCAGGATGGTGGAATAGGCGGAGCGGATGAGCTTCACGCCCATCTCGCGTGCGGCGGCGATCACCGACTGGCTGAGGATCGCGTATTCGACGGGATCGAGCTGCATGGCTCAGCCTTCCTTCCGTAGCAGCATGTTTCCGGCGGCATCGCGCGCGCCGCCCCAACCGGGCGGGACCCAGGTGGTGGAGGAGTAGCCCTCGATCAGTGCCGGGCCCCGCACCACCTCGCCGATGCCGAGCGTCGCGGCATCGGCAAGGCGGGCCTGCACCGTGGCGCCGCCGGTCACGACCTCGGCCGTCGCCGGGCGCGCCAGTTCGGCGGCGCGCTCCCGCACCTCGGGCAGGGCGTCGAGGCGGCGGCGCAGGCCGAAGCGGAGGCCCACCAGCTCCACCTTCCGCCCCGGCTCGCCGCCATGGAGATAGACCCGGCGGTGCTCCTCCGCGAAGCGCTCCGCCAGGTCGGCGGCGGAGAGCCCGGCGACCGCCGCCGGATCGACCGTGACCGGGATCTCGAAGGCCTGGCCGATGAAGCGCATGTCGAGTTCGAGGCTCGGCTCCAGCGGGCCGGTGAGTCCGAGCTCGGCGAATTCCGCCTCGGTCGCCGCGCGCAGGCGGGCGCAGTCGGCGGCGATGGCGGAGGGCGTCCCCTCGTCGAGCGCCAGGCGCCGCGTCGCACCGCGCACCTTCACGTAATCGGCGGAGAGCAGGCCGAGCGCCGAGATGACGCCAGGGTTGGGCGGGACTAGGATCTCGCGGATGCCGAGCTCCTCGGCGATCTCGGTGGCGAGCAGCGGGCCCGCGCCGCCGAAGGGCAGCAGCGCGTAGTCGCGTGGATCGCGGCCGCGCTCGGTGGAGACGAGCTGCATGGCGCGCACGATATTGGCGACGGCAAGGCGGATCGCCGCCGCCGCCGCACCTCGGATATCGGTGCCGAGACGCCGTGCCACATCCTCGAAGGCACGGTGGGCGGCATCGGCGTCGAGCGACATGCCGCCGCCGAGGAAGGCATCCGGCCGGATAGTCCCGCGCACCACATGCGCGTCGGTGACGGTCGGCTGGGTACCGCCACGGCCATAGCAGGCCGGCCCCGGCTCAGCGCCCGCACTGCGTGGACCGACGCGCAGCATGCCGCCGTCGTCGATCCAGACCAGGCTGCCGCCGCCCGCGCCCACAGTGACGATGTCGAGCACCGGCGTGCGGATGGGCAGCCCGTCTACCTCCGTCTCGGCGGCGAGCGCGGCCTCGCCATTCTGAACCAGCGAGACATCGGTCGAGGTGCCGCCCATGTCAAAGGTGACGAGGTTGCCGCGCCCGGACCGCGCCGCCTGCCGGATCGCGCCGACGACGCCGGCTGCGGGGCCGGACAGCAGGGCGGAGATGGCATTGCGCCGCATGGCCGCCGCCGGCATCCGACCGCCGTTGGACTGCATGACGCTGAAATGGCCGCGGAAGCCGGCGCCGGCCAGCGTCGTCTCAAAGCGGGAGAGGTAGCCGTCGATCACCGGCTGCACATAGGCGGAAAGCGCGGTGGTCGAGGCGCGCTCATATTCGCGGAACTCCGGCGCGACCTCATGGCTGGCGGCGATGGTGAGGCCGGGCAGCGCGGCCGCGATCAGCTCCTTCAGCCGCATCTCATGCGCGGGAGAGGCATAGGCGGAGAGCAGGCAGATGGCGACGGCGCGGTAGCCGCCGGCGGCGAGGGCAGGCAGCAGCTCGCGTGCCACCTCCGCCTCGTCGAGCGACTGGATGACAGTGCCATCGGCGCCGATGCGCTCGGCGACCTCGAAGCAGTCGCGCCGGCGGACGGGCGGCGCGGGCTTCGCATAATGCAGGTCGTAGATGCGGCGGCGGTCGTGCCGCTGCATGAAGAGGATGTCGCGGAAGCCGCGGGTGGCGATGGAGGCGATGTCGGCGCCGCGGCGTTCCAGGATGGCGTTGGTGGCGACGGTGGAGCCATGCACCAGGTCCGTCACCGCCTCAGCCGGGATGCCGGCGGCGCCGAGCGCGTTAAAGGCGCCGATATCGGGGCTGCGTGGCGTCGAGGGAACCTTGATGACGCGCACCTCGCCGCGATCGACCGCGACCAGATCCGTGAAGGTGCCCCCGACCTCGATCCCAACACGCATGCTTTGCTTCCAGACCTGCTGAAGGATAGCTTAACGCATCACGGTGGCTCTGCAACCAGATTGAAAATGCCCGGGTAAATTTTTCAATGAACGAGGAACGCCTTAAAGCCACGGTGATGGCTGACACATCCTCCCCGGACACCGGCCGGGCCGGGCCGGAGCGGGAGCCCGTACTCGGAGGGCGGCTGCGCGGCATGCGCCAGCGCCGGGAATGGACTCTGCAGGAGGTCTCGATCCGCAGCGGTCTTTCGGTCGGCATGCTGAGTCAGATCGAGCGAGGGGTTTCCTCGCCCTCGATCCGTTCGCTGCAGAAGCTCGCTGAGATCTTCGCGGTGCCGATCGGCTGGTTCTTCAGCGACCCGGGCGCCACGCCCCAGGGTCCGGCCTGGGTGCTGCGCCGGGCGCAGCGCCGCGTGCTGGACCTCTCGGCCAAGGGCATCACCAAGGAACTGCTGAGCCCGGAGGACGACGGGAAGATCGAGCTGATGCTGATCACCATCGAGGCCGGCGGCTCCTCCGGTGAGTCACCCTATCGGCATGCAGGGGAGGATGCCGGGACGGTGCTGGAAGGTGCGCTGGATCTTGAGGTGGATGGCGTTGCGAGTCTTCTGCAGGCAGGCGATTCCTTCCGCTTCCTCAGCACCCTGCCGCATCGCTTTGGCAACCGGGGGCCGCTACGGTGCATGGTCCTCTGGGCGGTGACGCCGCCGCTCTACTGACGTGCGAAGCCGCTTACGGCAGGCACCCACTCTCCTTTGGGCTGCATAGCCTAACGCGAGGCAACGACCCAACATGGTGAGGCTCGGCCGGCGCATTCACCTATGTGACGAAACCGGTGTGAAAGGCCCAGCTTACCCCGCCTTCGGACTCTCGGAGCCCGCTTCGGAACGGACGGGTAGGCCCGTAATGGGGTGAGCGGCGGTGGTCCGCAGCGTCCGAGGGGGGCTGGCGGCCTTCGGGGCTGCCAATGTAGACTCCTCGCCGCTGGGCGCACCTTCGCACGGACCGGGTGGTGCCGCCGCCTCGCGCACGACTACACCAACACCTTCTTCGTCCTCGCCGCCGCTACCGACCAGTGCCCCTTACATTAAGGAGACGATCGGTCTAATTGGTACCGTGGATATATTGCTTTCCGCTCAGGCCCCAAAACGCCGCGGCAGGCCACCGAAAGATGGTAGTGCCCATGCGGATACTAGGGAGAGGCTCCTTCGGGCTGGCGTTGCGATCCTGACGGAGAAGGGGTTTGCAGCGGTCGGCCTGGACGAAATCCTGAGCTCCGTCAGCATCCCCAAGGGATCTTTCTACCATTATTTCGGGAGCAAGGATGAGTTCGGCCTCGCGCTGATCGATGCCTATGCCGCGTATTTCGCCGCAAAGCTCGACCGCTGGTTCACCGACGCTGCGCGGTCTCCGCTGCAGCGGCTGAGCGATTTCGTGGATGACGCCAAGTCGGGCATGGCGCGCCACGGCTTCCGGCGGGGTTGTCTGGTCGGCAACCTCGGGCAGGAAATGGGCGTGCTGCCGGAGGTCTTTCGCGTCCGGCTGCACTGTGTCCTTCTCGACTGGCAGGCGCGAACCGCAGCCTGCCTGAATGCGGCGAGAGACGCCGGCGAGATCGCGCCGGACGAGGATTGCGGCATGCTCGCAACTGTCTTCTGGATCGGGTGGGAAGGCGCCGTGCTCCGCGCGAAGCTGGAGCGCAGTCCCGATGCCTTGGACATCTTCGCCCGCGGCTTCTTCGCCGCCCTGCGGCCGCGCCGCCTCTCAGCCTCCCTTATGCCAGGAGCCCCGGATGTTCGACGCTGTCCTGATTGAGAAGAGCGACCATGGGTCGCATGCCACGCTGACGAAGGTCGAGGAGGAGCGCCTCCCGCCTGGCGACGTCACTGTCCGCGTCGCCTATTCGACCCTGAACTACAAGGACGCGCTCGCCATCACCGGCAAGGGGCCCGTCGTCCGCAGCTTCCCCATGGTTCCCGGCATCGACTTCGCCGGCACCGTCGAGCAGTCGAGCGACCCGGCTTACACGGTGGGCGACAAGGTCGTGCTGAACGGCTGGGGTGTCGGCGAAGCCCGTTGGGGCGGGCTGGCCGGAAAGGCGCGGGTGAAAGGCGACTGGCTCGTTCCGTTGCAGTCGCCCTTCACCCTTCGCCAGGCCATGGCGATCGGCACCGCGGGCTACACCGCCATGCTGTGCGTCATGGCGCTGGAGCGGCATGGCGTCACGCCGGATGGGGGTGAGGTCCTGGTCACGGGCGCGGCCGGCGGGGTCGGCAGCGTCGCGGTCGCCCTGCTAGCGAAGCTCGGCTACCGCGTGGCCGCGATGACCGGGCGCCCCGAGGAGGCCGGCTACCTCTCGGCGCTCGGCGCGGGCGAGGTCATCGACCGCGCCGAGTATACGCAGCCAGGCAAGCCGCTGGCCCGCGAACGCTGGGCCGGTGCGGTGGACGTGGCCGGTGGCCAGGTCCTGGCGAATGTCTGCGCGGCGATGAAATACCGGGGCACGGTTGCGGCCTGCGGGCTGGCTGCCGGAATGGCGCTGCCCGCGACCGTCGCGCCCTTCATCCTGCGCGGCGTCACACTGGCGGGCATCGATAGCGTCATGTGCCCACGTGCCGAACGCCTGGAAGCCTGGCGCCGCCTCGCCAGCGACCTCGACTGCGGGAAGCTGGACGCACTCACCAAGGACGTCGCGCTGAACGAGGTCATCCCGGCCGCCGATTTTCTGATGGCCGGCAGGATTCGAGGCCGGATCATCATCCCCGTCAACCCAGACGCCAACTGAGCCCAGCTCTTAATTCCAGACGAAGGTGACGTGATGCCCACGCAGACCCAGTTCCCGATCAGCCGCTTTCCCGTGCCGACGCTCGAGGAGATGCCGGACGACATCCGCGAGCGGCTGCTCGTGGTGCAGGAGAAAGCGGGCTTCATCCCCAACGTCTTCCTCACTCTCGCGCACCGGCCGGAGGAGTTCCGCGCCTTCATGGCCTATCACGACGCCCTAATGGACAAGCCGGGCGTCCTGACCAAGGCTGAGCGCGAGATGATCGTGGTGGTGACCAGCAATGCGAACCAGTGCCAATACTGCGTCGTCGCGCATGGCGCCATCCTTCGGATCCGGGCGAAGAACCCGCTTATTGCCGACCAGGTCGCCATCAATTACCGCAAGGCCGACATCACGCCGCGGCAGAAGGCGATGCTGGATTTCGCCATGAAGGTCGCCTTCGAGGCCTATGCCGTGGGAGATGACGACCTCGCCTCCCTGGCGCAGCACGGCTTCGGCAAGGAGGAAGCGTGGGACATCGCCGCGATTGCGGCCTTCTTCGGCATGTCGAACCGGATGGCCAATGTCACCAGCATGCGGCCAAACGACGAGTTCTACACGATGGGCCGATGATCAGGGCCAGATAACCCCAAGCACGCCGCCATCGGCTGCAGGCTCCTGCGCTCGCTCGGACCAGCAGCGCGCGCAGATAGAGCGGTGCCTAAAGCCGCCGCTCATTATGCCCGAGCGCAGCCAGGAATGGCGCAAGCCAGCTGTCAGGCCATTCTGCGGAACTCGAGAGCATCAGGCTCCAGATGCCCGACAAGCCGCTTGCTGCACCAGCGGCAGGCCGCATACCCTTCTACCCAAATGAGACAAAGCCTCCGAAAGCAAAACGCCTCGCTTGTCTCCCATGCATCCAACGGTAGACAGCGCGGGCCAGAACCAAGGGCAGGGGGAATCCAAGGTGACGACGAGACGCTCTCTTTTGGCCGGGGCCGCCGCCGCCGTGCCGCTCATTGGCCGCAGCCGAGCACAGGGCGCGCCGGTGATGAGGATCGGCGTGCTGAACGACCAGTCCGGTGCCTATCGCACCAATGGCGGTCCGGGATCGGTCGCCAACACCAGGCTCGCGGTGCAGGAACTGGGGGCCGCCCGCGGCCTCAATGTCGAGGTGCTGGTCGCAGACCACCAGGGCAAGCCCGATGTCGGGCTGAACGCCGCGCGCCAGTGGTTCGACCGCGACGATGTGGATGTCGTGATGGACTTCCAGAACTCGGCGATCGCGCTGGCCGTCGCCGGGCTGGCACGCGAGAAGGACAAGGTGGCAATCGCCTGCAACGTCGGCACCAGCGACCTGACCGGCGCGCGTTGCTCGCCGAACACGCTGCATTGGGCCTACGACACTCAGATGCTGGCGCGCGTGATCGGGGGCGCGCATGTCCATGCCGGCAACGACACCTGGTTCTTCATCACCGCCGACTACGCCTTCGGTCATGCGCTCGAGAAGGACACCGCCAACTTCGTGAAGGCTGCGGGAGGTAAGGTGCTCGGGGCTATCCGGATGCCTTTCCCGGGAACCGACTTCGCCTCACCATTGCTGCAAGCACAGCAGTCGCGCGCCAAGGTCATCGGCTTCGCCAATGCCGGGACCGACACGGTTAACTGCATCAAGCAGGCCGCGGAATTCGGCATCACCCGGCGCGGCCCGAAGCTGGCCGGCATGTTGCTGCAGATCAACGACATCCACGCTCTCGGGCTGGAGGCCGCGCAAGGCCTTACCCTGGCAGAGAGCTTCTACTGGGACTTGAATGACCGGACCCGCGCCTATGCCAAGCGGATTGGCCCGGCCATGGGCGGCGCGATGCCGAACATGTCCCAGGCTGCCTGCTACGCCGCGGCGCTGCACTACCTGAAAGCGGCGGCCGATATGGGCGCCGCCGAGGCGAAGCGGAGCGGCGCCGCAGCCGTGGCGCGGATGAAGGCGATGCCGGCCGAGGACGACGTGTTCGGCCGCAGCACCCTCCGCGCGGATGGGCGCGTGCTGCACACCGCCTACCTGTTCGAGGCCAAGGCACCGCAGGAGAGCCAAGGCACCTGGGACTACTACAAGGTGGTCGCCACCGTGCCGCCGGAGCAGGCCTTCAGGCCGCTCAACGAGGGCGGCTGCACCCTGGGCTGAGGCTGACCGTCGGAATGGCCCATGCCTCCGGACGTGGCGGCGCTGGGCTTCCGCATATGGTGGCAGCGCAGCGCAAGACCGCGCTAGCGCTGTTCACGCGTCCTGCATGCCGGCATGGTGCACGACGCGCAGGCGGCACGGCAGTGCGCCGATATCCACCGATCCGCTCATCGGATCGGTTGCGCCACGGTAACTCAGCGCGGCATTGACGTTGATGTCCAGCGCGGCGAATTCGGGCCCCGGTGCCTCCGGCAGCCACCAGCCCATGCCGGTGGTCAGAACGCCGGGCTGGGTCCGGTCGGTGATCGTCACCCGGAGCCGGCAGGCGCCCGGGCCGCCCGGCAGTTCTACCTCGACCCAGTCCCCCTCTGTGACACCGCAAGCCGCCGCAGTGTCCGGATGGAGCCGGATCTCCGGATCCGGCGAGACCTTGCGTGCCCAGGCCTGATCTCGGAAGCGGGAGTGATGGTAGGTCTTTTCACGGAAGCCGGTCTGCAGCAGCAGCGCATGGTCCGGCGCCGCGGCAGAGGGCGGCGGCAGGAAGCCCGGCAAGGGGTCCAGTCCATGCCGCGCGGCGATCTCCGAGTAGAGCTCAAGCTTTCCGCTCGGAGTTGCGAAGCCGCGCCGCGCGAAGTCGCCCAGTTCGTAGGGGAAATGCGCGTAGCCGTCGCGGCGAAGCCCAGCCAGCGAGACCCCACTGTCTCCTAACAGGAAAGCGTTGAACTCCGCCTGGCTGCGCCAGGGCAGCAATTCGGCGGTGAGGGCGCCGCGGGCGCGCAGCCGATCAAGCAGATCGACCGCGATCTCCAGGTCGTTGCGCGCCTCGCCGCGTGCAGGTACGGCGGCGGTATAGGCGATGTTCGGCCCTGACGGATCAAGGGTGACCTCTTCCTCCTCCAACGTTGTCGTCTTCGGCAGGACGAGGTCGGCGATGGCCGCTGTCGGCGTCATGGTATGGGCCGCGACCGCCAGCACCTCCAGCGAGCGCAGCGCGGCCAAGGTACGGCGCGCGTCCGGATAGGTCACCGCGATATTGACCCCGCTGACATAGGCGGCACGGACCGGGTAGGGCCGGCCGGTCAGCATGGCCTCAATGACGGAAGGATTGTGGCAGGCGGTCTGCCAGCCCTCCGGCCCGGCCCAGAGCGGGTAGGCGTCAGCACCGATGGTCTGGCGCTCAATAGCCTCCGGCAGGCGGAAGCGCGGCTCGTGCAGCAGCTCGAGATAGGTGCGGAAACCGGCAGGTTTTTTGACCCGCCGGTTGCCGCCCGGGCGGTCCAGATTGCCGCTGATGGCGACCAGCGCATGAAAGGCGCGGTAGGTCTGCACGCCGTTGCTTGCTGCATCGATGCCGTGGCCGCCGACGAAACAGGATGGGCCCTCGGCGTAGAGCTTGGCGGCGCGTTCGATGGCCTCGGCCGGAACGCCGGCGATTGCGGCGGCCCAGTCCGGCGTGCAGGGCGCCACACGCTCCGCCAGCGCCTCGAAGCCATGACACCATCGTGCAACGAAGTCCGTGTCGTAGGCCCGGTCGCGGATCATCGCATGCAGCAAAGCGAGGCCAATGGCGCCATCGGTACCCGGTCGTGGCTGCATCCAGACATCGGCCATCTCCGCCGCCGGTGTCCGGAAGGGATCGAGCACCACCAGCCGCGCGCCGCGGGCCTTGGCCCGCCTGAGCTCGGCCCATTGGATAGGATCTGCGGCATGCGGGTTGCGCCCGACCAGCAAGGTGCAGCGGGTCGCCTCAATATCCTCGCCGCGGCCGATATTTAGCCCGGTGAGGCGGTCGCTGACCGCGCGGCAGCCGCCGCAGAGATCCTGATTGATCATCCAATTTGGCGAGCCGAGGCTGCGGAGCAGCAGCGCGACCACCGCACCGCGGCTGAAAAACGCTCCACTGACTGCGCCGACCAGCGCCAGCGGGCCGTGTTTAGAGCGCACGGCGGCTAGGCCATCGGCCAGCTCATCCAGCGCCGCGTCCCAGGACACCCGCTGCCACTGGCCACTGCCGCGCTCGCCCACCCGACGGAGCGGGTGCAGGAGGCGGTCGGGATGATCGGTCCAGTCCTGCAGGCCGCGAATGCCTTTGACGCAGAATGCGCCCTTCGATGTCGGATGCGCGGGGTTGGGAGCGATCCTGGCGACGCGGCCAGACTCATCCAGCGTCAGCAGGGCGCCGCAGAGCGTGCCGCATTCCCAACAGGTGCTCGGGATGATGGAGGCTGTCATGCCACGAAGGGTGTCACCCCGGACGGTGGTGCGTCTAGTCGGGGCATGCGAGGCGAGCGGTTGCGCTCGGGTTGGGAGGATCGCCTCGCCCGCAAGGAACGGCAGCGTCCCGGCTGCCGCCCACTCGGCCCGTATCGTCATCCACGCGCGATCCGGAGAAGGGGCGCGACAACGGTAAGCCTTCCGGAACCGGCCAATATCGACATAGCCTGGGGCTATGAACGACCTCTTCGATCTCGAGCGCTTCGTACGGGCCCAGGGGCCGGTGATGGCGGATGTTCACCGTGAACTCCGGGCGGGACGCAAACGAACGCATTGGATGTGGTTCGTCTTCCCGCAGCTCCGCTCCCTTGGCCGAAGCTCAACTGCCCAGCACTACGGGATCGCCTCGCTGGCCGAGGCACAGGCCTATATGGCGCATCCCCTCCTCGGGCCGCGGCTCATGGAATGTACCGAGCTTGTCTGTGCGGTTCAGCATCGGTCCGCGCGTGAGATCTTCGGCAGCCCGGACGACCTCAAGCTCCGATCGTCCATGACCCTGTTCGCGGCGGCGCAGCCAGAGGCGACGGTGTTCGCCGACGTGCTCCATCGGTACTTCGAGGGCAGGGCGGACCAGCTTACCATCGAACTGCTCGGGGCGGGCTGATATGCGACCAATCCAGCGCATTCTATGCAATGCGGCGGCATTGGCCGCGTAGGGCAGGATAGGGAAAGCCACTGGCCTCCTCATTGGCGTGTTGCTGAACCAGCCTCGCCATCCCCTTCCGTGAGGCGCAACTGCCTGCCCCAATCGATGGAATAAGGACTTGAGGGCCGGAACCTTCGCGGTATGAATCAGTTCACATCATGCTGCAATGCAGCATGGCGCTGCCGCCCGCAGGAATTCCTCTATGCCAATGTCCGCTACAACCCGAATGCTTGCCACCAGCCGAGGCCTGCTCATCGGCGCTGCCGCCTTGGCCGGACTTGCCGTAACGAATACTATTCTGGCGCGGCGGGCGGAACGCCAGCATCCGCCAAAGGGCCGCTTTATTACGGTGGACGGTGTCCGCCTGCATTACACAGATCATGGCCGCGGCCAGCCCATCCTACTCATCCACGGCAATGCGGTGAGCGGCGAGGATTACGAAACCAGTGGTCTCGCCGCGCGGCTACGGGAGCGGCACCGGGTCATCATTATCGACCGTCCCGGCTTCGGCCATAGTGAGCGGCCACGCGGCCGGCTTTGGACCGCGATGGAGCAGGCAGTGTTGTTGCGCCGAGCGATGCATCAGATAGGCGTTGAGCGGCCGATTGTAGTTGGTCACTCCTGGGGGGCGATTGTCGCGCTCTCCTTGGCGGCGCGATACCCGGCAGAGACGGCGGGGCTGGTGGTGTTGTCTGGCTACTACCACTGGACGCTACGGCCGGATGTGTTGCTGGTGGTGCCGGGTGCGGTGCCGGTGCTGGGAGACCTGTTACGTTACACAATCTCGCCCGCCCTGGGGTGGCTGCTGATGCCTCTGCTGAAGCGCGGCATGTTTTCGCCGGCGCCGATTCCGGCGCGGTTCCGCGCCGAATATTCGAATGCAATGGCCTTACGACCCTCGCAAATTCGTGCCACCTCGACAGATGGTGCACTCATGATTGCCGGCGCATTGCAGTTACGCGACGACTACGCGACGCTGCCGATGCCGGTGGCCATCCTCGCGGGGGAGGGTGACAAGGTGGTCTTCGCCAAGCGCGCCAGGCGGCTGCACGCCGAGATCCCCGGCAGCACGCTGGAGGTTCTGCCGTATGTTGGGCACATGGTGCATCATTCGGCGCTGGAGGAGGTAGCGACAGCCGTTGAGCGGGTTGCCGCGGCCGCGTTTCCCAACATCGTGCCTGGGGTGATGAACCAGGCCGCCTAGCTTGGTGTACTCATCAAACCGGCGGACAATGCACGGGCCCTGGCTGAACGTCGAAATCGCCTGTAACACCTGTTCTTGGGTCCCGCGAGAACCATCATGCAAGAACTCCACGGCTTCGCAGTCGGCCAGAGCGTCGAAATCATCCCCGGTCGGTACGATGGCGACATTCCGCGCGGCGCCTATACGATCCTGCGCCTGCTTCCTAATGAGGGTGCCGACCGCGAGTATCGCGTGCGCCACCAGCTCGACGGCCAAGAGCGTGTGGCGCGAGAGAGCCAACTACGTCCCATCTAACCCTGCCCCTAGGCTGAGGCAGCAGCCGGGAAAGCCTGGATGCGTCGGATCGGCCGACGGTACTGTCAACATGTCCCTCACCCTCGGTCACAAGCCAGGCATGCCCTTATCCAACCTGGTTGATTGCGACGAGCCTGAAGCCTCACATCCATCGAGGCCGGATAACAAGGATACCCCGTGGTTCAAGCCAATAAGATGAAGTCCGACGCCGTCGATCCGACTGAGGAGGCGCTGATCGAAGAGGAGGTCGCCTACCTCTCCAAGCGGCACCGCGTATCGCCTGCCATCGTGCAGGAGATCATCCGCCGCACCGGCACGAGCGAACGCTCTGCAGTCGAGCGCGAGATCCGCAAGGGCATGGCGCGCCGCTGAACTGGTCAATGGCGGGCCACCCCCGTGCTGACCTTGCCGACCCGCTTCGCCACGATACCCCTGTGCTTTGCACCGGCAGTCTCGCAGCGCAATTGATAGCACGCCGAGGTGTCGCTGGCCGGCGCCAGCCGTTGGCGTTCAGGGTAGTGCTGCGAACCTGGCACCGGGTCGGCGCACGGCTAGCAGCATTCTTCGGCGTCGATGACACGATCGAGCGCTGGCGCGGCAAGCGGATCAGCGCCAAAAGATCTATCGGGATACGGTAGTGGCTCCTCTACCCTCGCGTTCCTGGCCGCTCTGCTCCGCCAGCAGGTCACCCCCATCACCCGCCTGATGCTGATCTCGACCGGCTAGCCCACCACGCCAACCCGACACCATCGGGTGCCCTCGAACCAAAGGTGAGCGCCTGCCAACCCTGGCCGAAGTGCTGGCCAACGAGACCACCCGGTGGCAGCGCCTGATCGTGTCTGGCTGGGATGGCGGAAGCGAGCGCATTGTGGAGCTCTGCTCCGACACCGCCATCCCGCCACATGCCAGCGAGTTGCCAGCAGCGATATCCATTTTGGCTTCGCGCTTATTGGACGTCATTAACGTCACGGATATGTGCCGGACGGACGCTGCCGCTCCGCCTATTCGCTCCCACACGCCATCCGGCGCCACTAAGTTTACGGTAACGGGACGAGAGCCAATGGGCGCCAATTATACGCTGCAGATCCTGCATGCATCGGATTTCGAGGCGGGGCTTGCCGCCCCTGATCGTGCCCCTCAGTTCGCGGCGATCGTTGACCGGCTTGAGGATGCGTCACCGAACAGCATCACGCTGTCTTCCGGCGACAATTTCATCCCCTCGCCCTTTCTCAATGCCGAGGGTGATGCGAGCCTGGCCGAACCGCTGCGCGAAGCCTATGCCGCGTTGCTGGACGTACCTGTCGGGCAACTCCCCAGCCTCACCCAGGACCTCGGCCGCGTCGACATGGCCGTGCTGAGCGCCATCGGAGTGCAGGCCAGCGTTTTCGGCAACCATGAATTCGACCTTGGTACGACGGTGCTGGCGAATGCGATCGACTTCGCCGCAGGCGAGTATGGCATCACCGCGCTTGGCCCGCTTTTCCCCTATCTGTCTGCCAATCTTGATTTCTCCAGCGATGCGCCGCTCAGCCGCATTTATGCAGCCGAACTGCGCGACGCAGCCGACTATGCTGCCACTGCCGAGGGCATCGCGGCACCCGAGGCAGCGGCGGATGCACCACGCATCGCCCCCTGGACAACGATCGAGGAGAATGGCGAGACGATCGGCGTCCTGGGCGTCACGACTCAGATCCTCGCCTCCATCTCCTCCGTCGGCGGCGTCGAGGTGCTGGATCCGAATGGCGACGGTGCCATCGACAACACGGACGAGCTGGCATCGATACTCCAGCCCTATGTCGACCAGATGACGGCGCAGGGGATCGACAAGGTGGTGCTGCTCAGCCACCTGCAACAGTATCAACTCGAGCTCGACCTCGCCACCAAGCTCTCGGGCGTGGATGTCATCGTCGCTGGCGGCAGTCACGCGCTCTTTGCCGATGACGGCACGCGGCTCCGCGCCGGCGATGCGCCGGCCGAGGGCTACCCGGTGATCCAGACCGGCGCTGACGGCAACCCCGTTGCCGTGGTCAATACCTCGAGCGAATACAGCTATGTCGGCCGCCTGATCATAGGCTTCGACGAGAGCGGGGTCATCATCCCCGCCGAGACGGACACTGCCGAGAGCCGCCCTTATGCGACGACCGACGAGACTGTTGCCGAGCTTTGGGGAAATGGGGATCCCTATGCCGAGGGCAGCCGTGGCGCCATCGTGCGTGACCTCACGGATGCGGTCGATCAGGTCATTGATGCCAAGGATGGAGAGGTTTTTGGCTTCACCGATGTCTACCTGGAGGGCCGCCGCACCGCCGTGCGTGCGCAGGAAACCAATCTCGGCGACCTGACCGGCGACGCCAACCTCGCTGCGGCGCGCGAAGTGGACCCGACCACCGCTATCAGCATCAAGAATGGCGGCGGCATCCGGGCCGAGATTGGTACCTACGGAACGGATGCCGTGCCCGAGCCGCTACCGCCGCAGGCCAACCCCGATGCGGTTAAGCCGGCAGGTGGGGTCAGCCAACTCGATATCGAGAATGCACTGCGCTTCAACAACGGCCTCTCGCTGGTGACGGTCACCGCGGAAGGTCTGAAGGCGGTGCTCGAAGGCGCCGTCACCGGTGTTGCGCCCGGCACCACCCCAGGAGCTTTTCCTCAAGTCTCCGGCATCGAGTTCTCCTTCGACCCGGCCCTACCCGCGGGGGAGCGCGTGCAGAGCCTCGCCCTGGTGGATGACGCGGGGGTGCCGACCGAGGTGCTGGTGCAGGACGGCAACATCGCGGTCGATCCCGCACGCGAGTTCCGGGTCGTGACACTCAACTTCCTGGCCGAGGGCGGTGACGGCTATGCCTTTGACGAGTTCGCTACGGGCCGGGTGGACCTTTATCAGGGCGATGATAGCTCCTTCGCTGCCGAGGGGCGCGAGCAGCAGGCACTGGCTGACTTCCTTGCCGCCGAACACGGGACGCCGGAGACGGCCTTCGACGTGGCGGAGGTGCCAGCTGCGCAGGATGAGCGCGTGCAGAACCTTTCCGTCCGTGACGATACCGTCCTCGAAGGCGCGGCTGGTGGCGGTGGCGAAGAACCGGTTGATTGGCATGCGCTCGCCGCACAGGTTCTCGCAAACTTTGAGGCGACCGGATTCTGGTACCTCGACGGCGTGGGGCTCGACGCAATCGATCCCTCCGAGCCGCAGGACTGGAATGCCCTCGCGGCCCAGGTGACCGCGAACTATGAGGCGACGGGCGTTTGGTACCTCTGAACCAGAGGTTGGCAGGGAACGCACAGACATCTTGATCCGGGCGTGGCAGCCAGACCCCGGTTCCGCAGAAATGCGGAATACGCTTGCGCGCCTTGCAGGCTGGCTCGCGGGCGGGTCTGGGCAAAACGGAGTTCCAGCGCCTCGGAGCCGTCCGGCGGCAACACCAGGGAGCCCTGTGCCGAGGATATAGCGACGACACATCCTCGGCTCGGGGTGAGGATGGCCCGGCTGGCTCTGCCGTCGGCGTGGGTCCTCTCCATTCTCGAAGACCGCGCAGTTAATCGGACGTCGCTACCAACAACGCCTGTCGGAAGACGGCGAGTGGCACTTAAGCCTGTTTAGGCACCTCAGCTACTTATCCCCATCTACTCCTGAGGTGAACACCGCGAACCGCTTGGCGGGGCAGAAAGGCGGGGAGAATGTGGGCGGAGCGGCATCGGGCCGCCATGCGGTGGGCCCGAAACAGATAGTTTCCTCGCATACTGTGCGGGAGGTGGCGAATGGCCGGAGCGGGTTGAACCGCCGAGGCTACGCCAATCCGACAACCTTTCATGCCGGCAGCAGCTGGACACGAGAGGCGGCGGTCCAGGCTGCCTGATCCGCATCCTCAGCGCTTGAGTTCAAAGATGTCGCTCGTGCCTCACCGCACGGTGGGTTCGGCGTCCATGGCCCGTCCGTGCATGATCTCGCCAGCCAAAATCTCCTCATGAAAAAAGATAGTCACTGGCCCCTTCACCGAGACCCATTCCAGTCTCCGAGATCAGGATGAAGCGTCCCAGGGTCCCAGTGCCATCGACGATGTTATAGAGATACCGGCTGCCGTCTGGTGAGATGGATGCCACTGTGAGCCTTGCACTATCATCGAAACCTTCAAGGCGCAGGATATCAGTGTCAGCAGACGAGTAAGGCTTACCAGCACCCTCAAAGTCCAGGATGGTGTCGACTGTGCCGTCGGTGACGTCGGCTGCAAAGATCGTGAAGGTGTCATTGCCGTTGCCGCCGGCAACATTGTCCTGTCCAGCTCCGCCGCGGAGGACGTCACGTCCCTCGCCGCCATTGATGGCGTCATTGCCGCCCATGCCGTTGATCGCGTCGTTGCCGGCACCACCGACCAAGCGGTTCGCAGCCGCATCACCGCGGATCGTGTCATTACCCGGGCCGCCAACCACGTTCTCGATGCTGGCGAGCCGGTCCTGGCCCCCTTGACCGTCCTGGCTGACTCGCGCCGCAGCGAGATCGACCACTACCTGCTGAGTGGCGAGTATGTAGTCGGCGGTGTCGCTGCCTTCACCACCATCGAGCGTATCGTTGCCGGCAGCACCCCGCAACGTGTCGTTCCCGGGACCACCGAGCAGTACATCATTGCCGCCCAAACCGTTGAGCGCATCGTTTCCACCACCACCATTCAGTCGATCATCATGGTCGGTTCCGCGCAGGTTGTCATTCCCCTGCGTGCCACCCGGCGTGCCCGTATTGCCGCCAATCTTCAGGCGTAGCACCGAAGGATCGTGGTCGCTGGTCTGGGCAGCGAATTCCGAGTTGATATGGACGATGTCGTACTCCGCCACCTGTCGCAGCGCGTCGCTGACCAGGATATGGTCGAGGGACTGGGAATTGCCCTCGAACACATAGCCGTAGCGCTCGTCCTCGGGCAGCGTCTCGACCTGATCGTTCAGCACCCGCTCACCGCCGGGGACGAGGGTCGCCGTGGCGGCGATCGGGTCATCGCCGGGAACATCGTATTTCTCGATCCGGGTGAGTCCTTCCAGGACGCCCAGCGGCTCCTCGAACTCGAAATCATTGAGATCCCCGGCGACGACCACCTTGGCATTGCCATCAGCGGCCAGGAGACCATCGACGAAGCTGTTCACCGCCTGGGCCTGCGCCGCCCGCTGCACCTCGCCACCGTTGAAGGGTGGCTTCTCTTCACTCAGCAGGGCGGCACTGCCGCCCTTGGAGGTGAAGTGGTTGCTGAGAACGGTGAGCGTCTCGCCGTTGAAGGTGAAGTCCGCCGCGAGCGGCACGCGCGACTGATAGAATGGATTGTCCGGGTTGGTCGCCTGATCGGCGTAGCTGCCGGGCTCGGTGACGGCGCCGCCATTGGCAGCCACGGTCCGGAGTGACGTTTCGAAGAGGTCGACGCGGTCGGTGCGGTACAGGAAGGCGTTGCGGATGTTGCCGCCCGGCTCGCCTCCCACCGCGTCGTCGTTAACGAAGGGGTTGTCGACGAAGGCATACTCCACGCCGCTCGGCGCGATGGCATTCAATGCCTGAACGAGCTGGCCCAGCGTCTGCGACGCAGAGGTGATATCCGAGTTGGCCGGCCCGTCGCTGTCCTGAATTTCCTGTACCGCAACGATATCCGGCGCGCCGAGATTGTTCAGGAGCTCGGTCGCGATCGTGGTGAAGCGTGCTGGGCCGTCGCCAGGATCAAGGTTCTCGGCATTGTAGGTGGCCACGGTCAGGCGGCCGGCGCTGCTGGTGAGCGCAGTGGTCTCGCGCTGCAGGGAGCTCGCCGCCGTCACCTCGAAGGCTTGGGTCGGTACCACCTGATACTGGCCGAAGTCGTAGTTGACGATGCCGGTCACATCGGAGATGCGGGCCCCGACATCGACGGCCGGTGCGCTGAAGCCGGGCAGGACACCGGTATCCGGGTCAAGCTGGAACCGCTCAGGGTTGAAATCACCCCCAGCTGTGTTGGTGTCACCGAAGCTGGGCGTCCCGCCATCGATGTTGAGGGTACCGCGCGCGGAGAAGCCAGTGCCATAAGGCTGGCCATCCGGGCCGGCCACGGCCGTGTAGATCTCGCCGAAGCCGTTCGTAGGCGCGACAGCGGTTGGCCCCGCGAGCGTGACCAGCATGCCCTCCAGGCTCTCGAAGAAGCTGGCGCCGGCTGTCAGGTCTTCGGTGGGCGGCAGTCGCCCGGCAGTGCCGCCAATCAATGTGGTCGTGACGCCGATCTCCGGAGTGGCATCCACCACGGTGTAGGCGTTGGTCCCTGTCGCCACGATCTCTGTGGTCGTCAGGCTACCTGCTGCTGCGCCGGAGGGAAGGAATTCCTCGACTGTTCCGGTTACCTCAACCAGCTGACCCACCTCCACGGCGGGCACCACGCTGGTGAATACGAACACCGCGTCGGAGGTTGCGGCATTGCCGTCGCCGGTCGGCGATTGAAGATAGAAGCCGCGGCTGCCATTGGTGTCGATGGCCGTGACGATGCCACGGGTGGTGACCAGTTGGCCATCGAAGCCGGAGCGTTGCCCGGTACCCTGGATGGCGGAGATTTCGGTCAAGGCGGGCGGTGCAGGATCCTCTGGGCCCTCGCCGCCGGAGGGGCTGAAGGCCTGACCGCCATTAGGCGCAGCTGGCGTGTCGTCGCCCGGCACAGTCCAGCTGAAATCAGAGTAGGCGCGACCGATCCCCGTGAGCTGGAGCGACTGGCCGGCCGGCGTGGAACCGGTTTCCGCAACGCCGATATCGGTGCTGGTCAGGCCATTGGCGGGCCCATTTGTCGCGGTCAGCCTACCTTCGTAGCTGAGGAACTGGACCGTCTGGCCGGCGGCATCCACCAAGGCGACTGCGTCAGGGGCGCCATTCTGGATACCGTCGATCGGGAAAGTCAGGGCGAAGGTGCCGAAGCCATCTTGTTGGTCAGGGATGACCCCTGACAAGGCGCGGGTGCCATAGGCTTGGCCATTGGAGCCATTGTACAGAACAAGGCTCCAGCCGGTGAGATCGGTGCCTGCAGCGCCAGCAACCTCGATGAATTCGCCAGAATCTGCACCAGCATTGTCATAATGGATCTCATTAATCCAAGCCATGTGTTCCGCCCTGAAGATTTAGTGGTCCTTAATACTGCCTGGAGCGGTGACAGCACGTGATGGTGCCATGACATTGGCCTTGCGAATGAGATGGTGCCGTGTGGCGACGACGGCTTCGGAGGATATGTTTATATTTCGTAACAAAAAGTGGCCATGACGGGAGTCGTCAGCCTCCGGGGCAGGTCCGGATCGGCATGCTGGTGGCCGGCTTCGGCGCGCTGTGCGCGGGCGCCTTGCGTGGGATGGTCAGAAGGCGCTGCCCCCTGCGGCAGGCGGGGCTACACCGTCGGGATGGTTCCGCCGTCGATGACGTATTCCGCACCGTGGATGGCGGATGCCCGGTCGGAGGCGAGGAAGGCGACCAGCTCCGCCACATCCTCGGGCCTCGCGGGGCGGCCAAGGGGGATTCCGCCGAGCGCCTCCAGGATGCCCTGGCGGGCGGCCTCCGGCGTGCCCCCGCTGCTGGAGGCGAGCCGCTGCACGAGCGCATCCGCCGCTTCCGTGTAGATCCAGCCAGGCGAGACGACGTTCACCCGCACGCCCTTCGGCCCGACCTCCTTCGAGAGTGCCTTGCTGTAGGTCGTCAAGGCGGCTTTCGCGGCGGCATAGGCGGTTGTTGAATCATGCAGCGGCAGGCGGCGCTGGATGGACGCGACGTGAATCACCGTCCCTGCGCCGCGCGCGATCATCTGTGGCAGGAGCAGCCGATCGAGCCGGACCGCCGGCATCAGATTCAGGTCGAGCTCGGCGCGCCAATGCTCCTCCGTCAGGGCGGCGAAGCCCCCGCCCGGTGCGGTGGAGCCGCCGAGTACATGCACCAGCACATCGACGCCGCTGAGGCGCTCCATGGCCGCGTCCGCTAGTGCGCGGGCTCCTTCCGGACTCGTGAGGTCGGCCACCACGAAGTCGGCGCCCACGTGATCCTCGGGCCTATGTCGCGCCGCGGTCATCACCCGAGCCCCCGCGTCCAGGAAGTGTCGGACGGTCGCGCGGCCGGTGCCTTTGCTGCCGCCCGTGACAAGGATGCGGCGTCCCTCCAGCTCAGCGTGAGTGCTGTGCAAACGCATCAGGCGATCTCCAGCCTGGCGATCGCGCCGCCCTGAAGCATGAAGCTGAGTGTGAAGCGGATCGGGCTGCCGGGGAAATCGCCTTCGGTCAGGCCGTCCACGACGATGCGTCCATCCTGTTCGCGCCAGGCCTTTGGGGTGAAGACGGCCCGTCTGGCGATCGTCGCCGACTGGATCCAGGCTCTGATCTCGCCAGGACCCAGGTGGCGCCCGCCATCATCGCACACCACCGCATCCGGGGCGAAGGGCGCCAGCATGCCATCCGGGGCGAGTTGGGCATTCGCCGCGACATAGGCTGCGATCGGTGCCGGCAGATCATTGGTCATGGCAGTTCTCCGCGGTTTCCTTGCTCCGCCGTGAAGCTGTTTCTAAGCTGACCGAATGACAAGAACGGACAGAAATGTAAGGGACTTACCTTCGGGTAAGCGTGCGTCCTACACGCCGGAGACGGCCGCGCAGGGCGTGCAGAACGTTATCAGGGTGCTCGAGGGGCGATGGAAGCTGGTGATCCTGTTCCAGCTCTTCGGCGGGCAGGTGCGGCGCTTTTCCGATCTCGAGCGGGCCATTCCCGGCGTGTCGCAGAAGATGCTGATCCAGCAGTTGCGCCAGCTCGAGGCAGACGGCGTCGTTGCCCGCATCGTCCATCACCAAGTGCCGCCGAAGGTGGAGTACCACCTGACCGATTGGGGGCAGTCGCTGTGCCCGGCGCTTGATGCCCTGCTCATCTGGGCGGAATGCGCGCCAGCCGAGCGTCGCCCACGGTCCGTCGAGGCGGTTGGGCCCATGGGCTGACAGTGTGAGTAGAAACGCCGTTGCGCCGCATGCCCTTGCGGGGAGCTGCTTGTGGAGACCGACCGAATACGGGTGCCGCTTGTGGTGGCACGCCCGACGCCTTCACCTGCCCGGCGTCGAACCGCGCCCCGGCCAAGCATGAATCCGGCACCGGGATCTACCGGGTGCCGCATCATGACCGCAACGCAATGGCGAAGGCCTCCGCCACCATCTCCTCCTCGCCAAGCTTGGCTCCGTATGCTGCCATCTGCTCCAGCTCGTCCGGGGTCAGGCTCTGGCGCAGCACCGCCTGCAGCCGATCATGGACAGCCTCCGAGCCGAAGCTGCGCAAGATGCCGCGCTGTGCGTGGCAGAACTGGACATAGCCGAAGAGCCGCCCGGCCGTGGCGAAGCTGCCCTCCATCGCGGCGATCAGTGCCAGCCTCTCGAGATTGGCGACCATCTCATGCGGCAGCCCCATAAGCCGGGCCGCTGCCAGCCTTTCCGCGACGATCGGGCGCGCACCGGCGATGTCGCCCTCCGCCAGTCGGTAGGATGCCACGGCCCCAGCGATATGCTGCACCCAGGCGGAGCGCGCCTGCGCTGGCCCGAGGGAGGCCAGCGCCTCCTGCGCGACCGCGATGGCCTCTTCCATCCGGCCTGCGGCGCAGTGGAGCTCGGCCATGCTCCCCAGCGTCAGGGCGATGTCGCGCGGGCTGCGGAGGCGCTGGGCGATGGAGAGCGCCTCCTCCAGGTCCGCGCGCGCCGTGGCAGGCTGGTTGCCGCGCAAACGGAAGACGGCCCGGGCCCTCAGGCAGGATACAAGGGCCTTGCTCGCCTGCTCACCGCGGAGCAGGTCTTCGGCCTCGTCGATCAGGGGGCCGGCGGCGGCGAGGTTGCCCATGAGGGCGTGCTGCCAAGCCTGGCGCCATAGCGCACGCCCAAGGTCGACCCGGCTGCCGGCGGCACGGAACAGCGCGACTGCCCGGCGCGCGGCGTCGAGCGCCTGGGCACCCCTGGGGGAGACCCACCCACAGCGACCAAGCCACAACCGGCCCGCGACCTCGGGCGGGGTCGCCTCGTCGATCCTGGAGATCGCCAGGTCGAACCAGTCATGCAGTTCGCCCGTCAGGGAGAGTTCGGCCCAGACATGCTCGGTATGGCTCGCCAGCTCGACGCCGAGGCGCTCGTCGCCGTCCGGCCCGAAGGCCCAGGCCAGGCCCACCCGCAGGTTCTCGATCTCGGGCGCGTAGAGTGCGAACCAGTCGTCGTCGGCCATGAACGGCCAATCCGCCTCGGCCCGCTCGTAGGCCTTCACCAGCCACCGCACCAGGCTGCGCCGCGCCTCGGCCAGGCCGGACGCGGAGAGACGCTCGGCGGCGTAGTATCGCGTCGAGGCCAGCAGGCGGTAACGCGCCTGCACCCCTGTCAGGTCTGCCTGGACCAGCGACTTGTCCACCAGCGCGGCGATCAGGCCGCAGACCGCGTCCTCCCCGGATGCGCAACCCGCCAGGAAGGCGGCAGAGCCCGCAGTCCAGGTGCCGCCGAAGACTGACAGCCGCAGCAGAAGCGCGCGCTCCAACGGCTCGAGCCGATCGAGGCTCCAGCCGATCGTGGCCCTGAGCGTCTGCTGCCGCGCCAGCGCTGTCCGCCGCCCGGCGGTGAGCAGCTCGAAGTGACGCTCCAGCCTCCCGCGAAGCTCCGTCAGGGTCATGGCCTGCAGCGCCGGGGCGGCGAGCTCGATGGCGAGCGGGATGCCGTCCAGGCGCTGGCAGATCTTCATGATCTCGCCCGCCTCGGCATCGCCCGGCACGAACTCGCCGAGCGCCGCGCAAGCGCGCTCGACGAAGAGTTCGCTGGCGGGGTAGTCCGCCAGCCGCTCGGCGGTGATCGCAAAATCGGGTGCCGCCGCGCCCAGAGGCTGCAGCCGGTGGAGCCGCTCGCCCTCGGCGCGGAGCGGCTCGCGGCTGGTCGCCAGGATCACGATGCCGGGGCAGCCTCGCAGGATCGCCTCGGCGGCGTCGGCGGCGGCACGCACCAGGTGCTCGCAGCTGTCGAGTACCAGCAGCCCGCGCCGGCCGGCCAGCGCGGCGATCACGACGCGGAGCGCATCCCCGCCGCCGACATCGACACCAAGGCCGGCGGCGATCGTGGCCGCAACGAGGCGGGGGTCCTCCACCGGGCCGAAATCGGCGAACCAGGCGCCGTCCGGGTAGCAATGCCGGATGCGGTCGGCGGTGGCCAGGGCGAGCCTTGTCTTGCCCACGCCGCCGGCCCCCACGACCGTGACGAGGCGCGCATCGCGCAGTCGCGCCTCCACCCGGTCGAGGTCTCCGTCGCGGCCGATGAGCTTCGTCAGCGGGCGGGGCAGGTCCCCCGGCCAGGGCGTGGCGCCCGCCGGACTCGGCGTCTCCGCTTGGGCCGACGGCGGGAGGGAAGGGGCGGGCAGGGGTCGCCACCCATCCTCGGCTGGAATTTCGGTGACGGCGGCGACGAACCGGTATCCCCGCCCGGACAGCGTCGCGATGATGCCGCTGCCGAGCAGCCGGCGCAGGCCCGCGACATGGACGGTCAGGTTCCCCTCCTCCACGACGCGGCCGGGCCAGACCAGATCCATGAGCTGGTCCTTCGAGACGACACGGTCGCGTCGCTCCACCAGGGCGAGGAGCAGGTCGAAGGCGCGCCCGCGGATCGGGACCTCCCTGCCCTCGGCGGCAAGGATGCGGCGGTCCGGGACCAGGCGAAAGGGCCCGAAGGCGAAGGCTTTCGCGGTCTCGGCCATGGCGACGCTCCTCCATTTGGAAAAATTTGCATTTCTTTGCTCGGCGCGGCCATGCGCTGGCCGCCATCATCCATCGGACCGCAGACTACACGCGGCGGGCGTGACCGACCCACCCCCAGCCAGGGGCGGAGGGGCAAAGTGCACCCTGGACGCCCTCTGCACGGCCGCCGGGCCAGGAACGAGCCCTGCTGCGGGCGGCCCGACGCGGCATCGCAGGTTCGGAAAATTTGGATCTATTTGGCGGGAGGGCCAGGACTTCGAGCCGCCGGAGCGTGATTCTTCCCTCGGTCGTCGCCCAATGGCGGCGCGCCAGGCATGGGAGATGCGATCGTGGGCACCCATCCCGCGCGGCGTGGTTTTCTTCGCAGGGGTGGCTTGGCTTCGGCTGCCGCGGCCGGGCAGCCGCGCAGAGTGGCGGTGAAGGCCGCCAAGGACTCCCAAGACCTGCGCGATGCTCCCGCGCGGCATCTGCACGACACATGCGGATGTCGTGCACCCAAGCCTCCACGCAAGCTGAAGGCGTCGTCGCTGACCGCCCGCTTCCCACCCCCTCAGATAGGAACCCCTGCTATGTCCGCCACCCGCCGTGATCTCGTCGCATCCGCCGCCGCCGCTACCATTGTCGCCACCGCTGCGCAGGCGCAGCCTGCCGGCCAGGGTCCTGGCCCGCAACCTGCCAGGAACGTCGTGCTCGTGCACGGCGCCTTCGCCGACGGCTCCGGCTGGCGTGGCGTCTATGACGAGCTGACCGCCCGGGGCTACCGCGTCAGTATCGTCCAGAACCCGCTTACCTCGCTCGCCGACGACGTCGCCGCTACCCGCCGTATCCTCGACCGCCAAGACGGGCCCACCATCCTCGTCGGCCATAGCTGGGGCGGCACCGTCATCACCGAGGCGGGCGTCCACCCGAAGGTCGCAGGTCTCGTCTATGTCGCCGCCCTCTCCCCCGATGCCGGCGAGACCACCGCCCAGCAATATGAAGGCTTCGTCACGCCGCCCGAGTTCGTCATCGACACGCATGGTGATGGCTTCGGCTTCGTGAAGGCGGAGAACTTCAAGGCCGGCTTCGCCGCCGACACCAGCGACGCCGAAGCGGCATTCATGCGCGACTCCCAGGTGCCGATCGCCATGTCCGCATTCGGTACGAAGCTGTCCCAGGCTGCCTGGCGCAGCCGGCCGAGCTGGGCGGTGATCGCGACCAGGGACAAGGCCTTCGACCTCCGCATGCTGCACCACATGGCAAGCCGCATCGGCGCCAGGGTCACGGAGGTCGCGGCCAGCCACGCCGTCTTCATGACCCAGGCGAAGGTGGTCGCCACCGTCATCGACGAGGCGGCACGCGAAGCCCCGCGCGCACCACGCTGACCACACCAACACCAGCCCGCATGCAGACAGCACCACAACCACGGCACCGGCGCCGCCTCGGTTGGCTTCGGGCGAACCGCTCGGGGGGGCGACAAGGGCGTGTGCATCGTCGGCTCGTGCGCGCCGCGTCCGGACGATGCCGCCCCATGCAAGAAGGAATTTCAGACCATGACCGATGCTGTTTCCCCTGAAGAGCGCGATTTCGCCATGCGGGCGCGCGACAACCAGTCGTGGCTGACAGCCAAGTTGCGGCCGTACTACGATTTCGTCGTTTGCGGAGCCGGCGCCTCCGGCTCGATTGTCGCGCGGCGGCTGGCGGAGAATCCAGAGGCCCAGGTGCTGCTGCTCGAAGCGGGCGGCAGCGACGAGGTGGAGTCCGTGCTCAACCCCGCGTTGTGGCCCACCAATCTCGGCAGCGAGCGGGACTGGGGCTTCCAGGCGGAACCGACCCCGCATCTGAACGGGCGGCAGCTTCCGCTGTCGATGGGCAAGGGGCTTGGCGGCGGCTCCAGCATCAACGTGATGGTGTGGGCGCGTGGACACCGCAGCGACTGGGATTTCTTCGCCCAGGAATCAGGCGATCCGGCCTGGGGATACGAGAACGTCCTCGACATCTACCGCCGCATCGAGAACTGGCAGGGCGTCCCCGACCCGCAGTTCCGGGGGACGAGCGGACCGGTCTGGGTACAGCCCGCGCCCGATCCAAGCCCGATCGCGCATGCCATGCTCGACGCCGCGGGCGAGATCGGCATTCCCACCTTCGCGCATCCGAACGGCCGCATGATGGAGGGCGAGGGCGGTGCCGCCATCAGCGACATGCTGGTCCGCGACGGCCGCCGCCACTCGCTGTACCGCGCCTATCTTGGGCCCTGGCTCGATCGGCCCAACCTGACCGTGCTGACCGGCGCCCTAGTGCGTCGCATCGTCTTCGACGGCCGCCGCGCGATTGGTGTGGAATTCCTGCGTGGCGGGCAGGTCACGACGGTAGGCGCCAGCGCTGAGGTCGTGCTGTCGCTGGGGGCGATCCAGACGCCGAAGGTGCTGATGCATTCCGGCATCGGCGACCGCGCGGAGCTGGGGCGCTTCGGCATCCCGGTGCTGCAGCACCTGGCCGGCGTCGGCCGGAATTTCCAGGACCATGTCTCCTTCGGCTGCACCTGGGAATATGCCGAGCCGATCGCGCCCCGGAACAGCGGCAGCGAGGCGACCCTGTATTGGAAGAGCCGCTCCGACCTCGACGCGCCGGACCTGCTGTTCTGCCAGGTCGAATTCCCCGTCCCGAGCGACCGGACGGCGGCGCGCGGCGTGCCGGCGCATGGGTGGACGATGTTCGCGGGGCTCGCACAGCCGGCCAGCCGCGGCCGCCTGCGCCTGCAGAGCACGGATCCATCGGCACCCGTCGCCATCGAGGCGGGCTTCCTGTCCGATCCGGCGGACATGACGACGGCGAGGGCCTGCGTCGAGCTCTGTCGCAGCCTGGGCAATGCGCCGGCCTTCCGTCCCTTCGTGCGGGGCGAGGTCATGCCGGGCGAGCTGAAGGGCGAGGCGCTTGACCTCTATATCCGCGATGCCGCCGTCACCTACTGGCACCAGAGCTGCACGGCCAAGATGGGACGGGACGAGATGTCGGTCGTGGACGGCACGCTGAAGGTCTATGGCGTGGACGGCCTGCGGGTGGCGGACGGCTCGATTATGCCGCGCGTGACCACCGGCAATACGCAGGCGCCTTGCGCAATCATCGGCGAGCGGGCTGCGAAGATGATCCGGCAAGCATACGGGCTGTAGCCACCTCTGGAAGACGCCGGAAGGCTTAGGGTCCCGATCTGCTGCGGAACTCCCGCGTTGGCCAACATCCCATTCGGCACAGGACCCGACCCGTCCACTCGGCGGATCTCCTGTTTCGCTACCGTGCGCTCATGCCTGCCGTGCCGATCAGCGGAAATCGCGGTCGTCGCGCAGCATGTGACGCAGGATGACGGAGAGTTTGCGCGCGACGGCGACGGTGGCCTTCTTGACCCCAACCCTCTTGGCTGGCCGGGTCCACCGGACGAGCTATTCCGCTGCCGGCCAGCTTGGGCCATGGCAGCTGAGCGCCCGGTAGCACAGCTGGATGGCTGGGCAGCTGTCCGGTTACCGGTGGGCAGAGACGGGTGAAGCGAAAACTATGTCCCTCGATGATAAAAGGCGTCATGGCGGAGGCTTTCGCTGCAATCTCCTTGAGCCAGGCAAGTCAATATTAGAATTGCAGCGATGTCGTTGGACATAATCGACGAGTGCGCGAAGCTTGGGCGCGACGTTCCGGCGGTTCGGGTAGTAGAGGTAGAAGCCCGCGAAGGGCGCGCTGAACTCCTCCAATAAGGGCACGAGCTCGCCTCGCTCCAAAAAGCTCCGGAACGTGTCCGCCATACCGAAGGTGATCCCAGCGCCGCTGAGCGCCATGCGGATCATGAAACCCATGTCATTGGTGGTGACCTCGGGTGCCACGTCGACGGCGAATTCCCGCCCACCTTCGGCGAACTCCCAGCGATAGGGTGGGCGGTGAGGGGCCGGGCGCCAGCCGATGCAGCGATGCCGCGCCAGGTCGCGCGGGTGTTCAGGCCGGCCGCGCTCCGTCAGGTAAACAGGCGAGCAGACGGCGAGCTGGCGCTGATCGTCCGAGACGGAGACGGCGATCATATCCTGCTCGATCACCTCGCCCAGACGCACGCCCGCATCAAAGCCCATCGCCACGATGTCGCTATCCTCGTCGGTGACGAGGATGTCGAGCTGTATCTCCGGAAAGGCCCGGGCGAAGCCGGCGAGAAGGGGGCCGGACAGGAAGGTCTCGGCGATGGAAGACACGGCGATGCGCAGCTGTCCGCGCGGCGGGCCGCCGAGGCTGCGCACGCCCTCCATGGCTGCGCGCATCTCGGCGATCGCGGGGGCGATGTCGGCGCGCAGCCTCTCGCCGGCTTCGGTCAGTGCGACGCTGCGCGTGGTCCGGTGCAGGATCGCCGCGCCGAGTGTTTCCTCCAGCCGACGGATTGACTGGCTGACGGCGGATCGGGTGACTCCCAGGCGGTCTGCAGCGGCGCGGAAGCTGCGTTCCTCCGCCACGGTGGCGAAAACGGCAAGGGCGTTGAGATCGGACCGCATTGTCCAATTATACTAACCAACCTGTTGTCGAGAAGGCGGATTATCAGGCCAATCTGGAACACCTAGTTTTCCCCCGCCGGCCGAAGCCGCGACCCCTGCCAGTAGGGAGCGGGATCGTGGCCGGGCAGATGGGAGAAGCCACCATGGCTCTTGAAAAGGTTGTTCTTGTCACCGGCGCCTCCAGCGGCATCGGGCTCGGCATCGCCAGGGAACTCGCGGCGGCCGGTGCGACGCTGGTGCTCGGCGCCCGCCGCACGGAGCGCCTGGACGCGCTGGCGGAGGAGCTTCGTGGCACCGGCGCCCACATCCTGACGCGCCATCTCGACGTGACGGAGCGTGGCAGCGTCGAGGCCTTAGCCCAAGCGGGACGGGAGGAGTTCGGCCGCGTGGATGCGATCGTCAACAACGCCGGGGTGATGCCGCTGTCGCTCATGGCCTCGATGAAGGTCCAGGAGTGGGAGCGCATGGTGGATGTGAATATCAAGGGCGTGCTCTACGGCATTGCCGCCGTGCTGCCCGAGATGACGGCGCGCGGCTCGGGCCATGTCGTCAACATCGCCTCGGTGGGCGCGCTCACCGTTTCGCCGATGGCGGCGGTGTACTGCGCCACCAAATTCGCTGTGCGCGCGATATCGGACGGCTTGCGGCAGGAGCGCGACGATATCCGCGTCACCTGCATCCATCCGGGTGTGGTGGAGAGCGAGCTTGCTGGCACGATCACCGACCCCGCAGCGGCGGAGGCCATGAAGACCTACCGTGCCGTTGCGATCCAGCCGGACGCGATCGGCCGCGCTGTACGCTTCGCTCTGGAGCAGCCGGAGGAGGTGGACGTCAACGAGATCGTGGTGCGGCCAACCCGGGCGGCGCATTGATGCGCGGCCTCGGCGCAGCGGTGGCGGTCCTGGCCATGGGGCTTTCCAACCCCACGGCCGCAGAGCAGGACGCGGCGCGGCCAACGCATCCCTATGTGGGCATGTGGGTCAGCGATGACGGGCGGGTGCGGCACGAGCTGCTGCCGAACGGCCGCTACGACGAGGCGCGTGGCAGGAGGGAGAGCGCGTATCGGGGTCGCTACGAAGTGACCGGCAATCACATCGAGTACTGGGACGACACCGGCTTCACCGCCGATGGCGACTTCGTCGATGCCGATACCCTTCATCACGGCGGCATGGTGCTGCGCCGGCGGGTGCAGCCGAGCCGTGCCCCGTCGCCGCCTTGATCACGCGGCGCCTCTGTTCGAACAGTCCGGACTGCGGATTCCTACAATAAGGGAGATGATGTCATGGATCTGAGAAGCTTGGTTCGGCCGTTCGCGGGGGCGGCGCTGGCGCTCGCACTCGCTGCGGCGCCCGTAGAGGCTGCGGGGCCCGCAAAGTCCCGCAATGAGGAGATCGTGCGGCAGGCCTTCGAGGGATGGAGAGCGGGCGACAATGTCTTCACCGCACTGCTCGCGCCTGATGTGGTCTGGACCATCCATGGCTCCGGCCCAGTGGCGGGGACCTATCGGAGCCGCGAAGATTTTGTCGAGCGCGCGTCGCGTCCCCTTATCAGCCGGCTCGCAACCCCGCTCGTCCCGCAAGTTCACTATATCTGGGCGGTCGGCGACACGGTCATCATCCGCTTCGAGGCAAGTGCCACAACCACCTCGGGTGGTGCCTACAGCAACCAGTTCGTGTGGATCTTCCGGATGAGGGGCGGTGTGGTCGTGGAGGCCGAGGCCTTCCTCGATCTCGTCGCCTATCAGCGGGTCGTGGATACAAGCGAGCCGCGCAGGCCTTAATGGAGTATTCCTTGATCTCCCGCACACAAGATTTGCTATTGAGCGCGGGCAGGTGGCGTTGGACGAAACCCGAAGGCGAGACCCGCTGAGGCTACCCCGTGCCTCAACAACTCCTTCCTTATAGCCGAAGCCGGAAGCGGAGCCGCTGCTTCCGGCCACGCCAAGCTATAACGGATGAATCTGAGCGGTCTAATTCCATCTCCGCTCACGAGGGCGAGCCGACGCTCGGGCGATAGCCTGCCCGCTGCATTCCATCCAATTCAGCCGCAAAAACGAGACTGACCGGCGGCATAGAGACCATGCCCAAAGATTTGGGGAGCCGCTTTCTCTTGCGATAGGGTCCGCTTACCGTCCGGCTCCCCAGGCAACAACCAGAATCGCTGCAGTCAGGAGCAGGGCAATAGTCACCAATGCGAATGGCAACATAGCCCGATAGGCCTCGCGCTCGCGGCCTGGGGTGCCCGCAAGGCTGCAGGCGATGGCGATGCGCACAGGCGAGACCAGGTTAAGCGACAGTGCTGCTGCATGCTGAAGTGCAATGGCAGCTGCAAGGTGGAGACCGGCTTCGACTGCCAGATTGACCTGTGCCGCCATGAAGAGCCCGTTAGCGGCGTTGCTGCTGTTGGCCAGCGCGCCATAAACGGCTGAAACAACCGACATCAGCACGACCGCTGTACGGCCAAGCGTGAGGAAAAGGCCTTGGGCAAGGCCGGTGGCAATGCCTGAACCGGCCAGGATCTCTGCCATGGCGGAGAAGGTAAAAATGCTCAAAATGGCAAGGCGCCCGGTGGTCCAGGCAGCCCGAACATCTGTCGGAAAGATCCGGGCCTGTCCCCGAAGCAGCCCGGTAAGGATTGCCGCAACGACAAGCCAAGTCCCGGCGTGGAAAAGCGGCGCCCAAGCCGGTGTGCCGGCGAAGGGCTGCAGGCGTCCGGCCGCCAGGAGAAAACCCTCCAGTGGCGCGAACAGCCGTGTGGCCGCCAACCAGCCGATCAGAACGCCAAAGGGCAGCATCCGGCGCAGCATTCGGCCCAGCGCGCGACGGTTTGGACGTTCATCCACCAGGTAGCGCAGTGCGATCATCGGGCCATAGGCAGCGAGCATTGCGGTCTCTGGACCCAGCAAGGCGGTTGCGGTGATGACAAGGGCCAAGCTGGCTCCAAGCCAGAGAGCTTCGCGGAGCCGCTCGCGCCAGCCGGCAGTGAAGCCGGCCTGATCGGCCAGGCGCCAGTAGAGCGCCAGCCAGGCGATGTTGAAGGCAACAACCAGGACGCTGGCATGAACGGCAAGCGTGGTCGGGTCGGTGCGGGCCAGGGCGGCGGCCATGATCGTACCACTGCCCATCGCACCCCACAGGATCATGGTTTGGCTAAGCAGGGAGAAGACGAGGAGGTGCACCGGCCCAACCTGGAGCCGGCGCACCAGCGCCATAGTACCGATGATACCGACACCGAAACCCGTGGCCGCTTCGGCGAAGGGGCCAATAAGAAAGCAGGCCGCAAACAGAAGCCGTCGTCCAGCGCGAACGTCTGGCAAGGCACCCGCGGCCGGCAGGGCGGCGTCGGGCCGCATCGCTATCTGCCAGAATAAAACTCCGCCCAGGATATAGGGAACGACGACCCAACCAATCCAGATGCCCCTCGCCAGCGAGACAGCGGCATCCGCGAGTTGGAAACTATGCGGTGCAGCCGTCAGGGCAACGGCGACCGAGACGCCAAGGCCAAGCATCGATGCGACGAGCGTGCTGGCCTTGCCGCTCATTATGGCGCCGATCACGACGAAGGCAGGCAAGATCCAAACAAAATACATCAATGGATGGTCTGCCTTCTTGGTTGGGCATGTCCTGCCTGTAAGAACCCGCTTCATTACGGCTTTGCCAATCGTCTGAGAAGGACGGTGGCAGCGGCGAGGACGAAGAAGGTGACGGCGGAACTGGGCGTGGCTTCATGATCGCGTGCGAGGTGGCGACATCGCCCTCTTCGGCGAAGATGCGCTCGATAACCCAGTGGCGGGGCTGCACGGCGAAGCCGCGCTGGCCGGGCTTCGGCTGGACGAGTTCAAGGCGGACCAAGCGCAGGAACCAGCGCAGCGTCTGCCGGGGCGGAAAGTCGCGTGTTTGGTGTCGCCAGGCACAGCCGGTCCGCAGCACACAAAGCACGCCGTCGAGCAACGCCAGCATCGGCCAGCGTCGTGGTCGGCCGCAGGGCGCCGGGGCGGGCAGGAACGCTTGCGCGATCTGCCACTCGGCATCTGTGGGGCAGGTTGCATAGGGTTGGGACCGATGAGCAAGTTCGGCCCGGGCGGCGGGGTGCCCTATGGGCAGCCTCGAAAGACGTCAGACGCCTCTCGAACGCTGCGGACCGCCGCCGCTCACCTCATCTCAGATCCACTCGGTCCCGTTCCAAAGCGGGCTCTCAGTCCACCGGCTCTCCACCACAGGTTACATCATCGCCCTTTATGGTCCGCCTTCGAGGGCACGCCGAATCTGCTGCTCCTCAAGATCCAGCTCCTCGCCCAGTGCTCGGTGGGCCTCGGTGTCCATTGTCTCGCTCCGGTCAGCCAGCCGCTCACGCGCCGCAGCGATGGCGACGAGGCGCAGGCGCTGCTGGGCCTCCAACTGGCCGCTCTTGGTCTCAAGGTCCTGCCCCTCGATGCTCGCCCGTTCGGCGCGGACCTCGTACTCCTGTACCAGCTCGGTCGCGGCCTCCGTGTGCTCGGTGGGCTTCGGGCCGTCCAGATGTTGCCGGACAGCCTCCAGCGCAGCCGTCGCAATCTCTGCCCGGGCCTCAGCCGTTTCGGGCTCGGGAAGCACGCTTTCCTCCTCTGTGACGCCGAGGCGCCCGACAACCCAGCCCAGGGTCGTACCCTGGATCACCAGCGTGACGAAGATCGAGCAGAAGGCGAGGAACAGGATGATGTCGCGGCCCGGGAAAGCTTCCGGCAGCGCGAGCGCCGCGGCCAGGCTGACCACGCCCCGCATCCCCGTCCAGGCGATGACGATCGAATGGCTCCAGGGCGGCATTGGGTCGCGCTCCCGCAGGTTTCGCGACAAGGCACGGGGCAGCCAGGCTGAGGCGAGTACCCAGACGAAGCGGCTCACGATGAGGGTTGCCGACACGGCTGCTGCCAATATTGCCAGCTGCTGGAAATTATCCTCCGCCAGGCGTGCGGTGATGCCACGCAGCTGTAGCCCGATGAGGATGAAGACGAGGCTGGTCAGGGCAAACTCCAGGAAACCCCAGACAGCGACCAACTCGATCCGCGTGCGCGCGGTGAACTCGGCATGCTGCTGCCGCCCCAGCACCAAGCCGCAGGCAACGGCTGCAAGCACGCCGGAGGCATGGATGACCTCGGCGGCGATATAGGCAGCGAAGCCGGCGAGGATGGTGATCATGAGGTCGAGCAGGGTGTTCTCGAGATGGGCGAGTATCCACATCGCAACCCGACCGACGAGCCAGCCCACCAGCGCCCCGCCCAGCGCAACGCTGAAGAATTGCAGCGCGCCCTGCCCGTAGCTGACCGTTCCAACGCCGACGGCCGCGACCGCGAATTTGTACAGCACGAGTGACGAGGCGTCGTTGATCAGGCTCTCTCCCTCCAGCACCGTCACGATCCGCTTGGGCAGCCTGAAGCGGCTCAGGACAGAGGCAGCGGCGACGGCATCGGGTGGAGCCACGATTGCGCCAAGGGTGATGGCGGCCCACCAGGGCAGGGATGGCACGAACAGCTTGGCTACTACTCCGACCAGCCCGGCCGTGAAGAACACGGCCCCGATCGCCAGCAGCAGGATCGGGCGCAGGTGGCTGCGGAAGGAGGGCCAGTCCGTCCGGTAGGCACTGACCTGCAGAAGTGGTGGCAGAAAGAGGGCCAGCACGAGCTCGGGATCGAGCACGATCGTCGGCAGCCCCGGGACGAATGCCAGCCCCATGCCGCCAAGCACGAGGGTGACGGCGGCGGGAAGGTTCAGCCGGTCCGCGAGTACCGCGAGGGCGACACAGGCCGCAAGGAGGACCAGCAGAAGCTCGAAGACATGCATGGGATCAGCGTGCGGCAGGGCTGGCCCAGGCCGCCTTTCATCTGTCGAAGCATCCCGGCCACCACGAGAGGGCGGTCGGGATGATCATGTCAGGGAGAGGAAGGCATCCTATGGCGAGGGTGCTACCGGCATCGTGGTCGTGGCGCTCGCCCCTCTCGCCGCCGCCTCGAGGGCTAACAGCTCCTGGCGTCGTTGAGCGAACTGACGCTCCAATTCCGCCGCTTCCGCCTTGGATCGGTCAAGAGTCAAAGTTCCCGCATTGAGGTCCGTCTCCAGCGCCGTAGCCCGGCCCTCCAGCGACTGGACCCGGGCGGCCGCCTCCGCCGCACTGCGATCCGCCGCCGCTGCGCGCTGCGCAGCAGCCTCGGCTTCAGCCCGCCGGTCTGCCACAGCCTTCTCGGCCACTCCCACCTCGTCACGCAACGCGGCCAGCCGCTGCTCGGTCTCTCCTACAGCCTGCTGCTTGCCGGCGAGCGCTGCCTCAGCCTCGCTGGCCTGCGCTCGCAGCGCGGCGACACGCTGCTCTGCCGTCCCGACTGCCGTGTTTGCCTCGGCAAGGCGTGCCTCTGCCGCAGCGAGCGCGACGCCGCTGGCCTCCACGGCTGCTGCCAAGCGGGCGCGCTCAGCCTCCACTGCAGCGACCGCAGCTTGGCGCTCGCTCAAGGTCGCCGCGGTGGCTTCGGTTGCACTACGCAGCTCGGCCAGACGACCTTCCGCGCCGGTCGCCGCGTTGAGCAGCTCGGCCACCCGGGCCTCGCCGGCCCGGACCCGCTCGGCTGCGGCATCAGCTCCACGGCCGGCTTCGGCCAGGCGTGCCTCCACCCCGGCCAGCGCCCCCTGGCGTGCGGCGAGGTCGGCCTCGGCGGCCGCAATCCCCTCACGCAAAGTCTGGACCCGGCTCTCCGAACCGGCGATCGTTGCCTCTCGGGTCGTCAAAGTCTCCTGGGCCCGACCGGCCTCTGCGACCAGGGCCGCAACGCGCCCTTGCGCCGCTTCTGCCCGGGCAGAGAAATCGGCCGCACGCTCTTCGGCCTCGCGTAGAGCAGCGGTCGCGGCGTCGCGCTGAGCAGTCAGCCGCTCAACCTCGCCTCGGCGCTCGGCCAGCGCAGCATCGGCTGCGGCAGCCTCTGTGCGGGTTTCGGCCAGAGCAGCCGTCGCGGCCTCGCCGGCCTGTCGCAATTCCGCGGCTCGCGCCTCGGCCGCGTCGGCAGCGGCCTTGAGCTCGGCGACCCGGCCCTCTCCGGCCGCGGTCTGTCGTCCGAGCTCCGCGAGGCGTGCCTCCGTCTGCGTCGTGCCGGCGGTGAGCTCGCGGCTTCGCGCTTCCGCAGCAGTAATCCGCTGCGTCAAGGCGGCGAGATCACCCACTGCCTGCCGCTCCTGCACCAAGCTGCCCTCGAGCTCCGCCACGCGTGCTGCACGGGCCTGGCCAGCCTGCTCGGCGGCCTCCAGTCGGTTGCCACGGGACACGGCGATGGACCATCCGAGGACGAGCAGGATCAACGCTGCTCCTGCGGCACCGAGCACAGGCCAGGATAGCCCAAACATGCCAGCCGGGCTGACCATTGCAGGAGCCGGTGCCGGCCGGTCCCCTGGCGCTGGCGTCTTGTTCATCTGCTTGTCCACCATGGTCAGGAAGCTTTCAAAAGGGTCTGACACATCTGTGAAGCGTTCGGTGCCCACCAAGACACGTCAAAGACAGTGACCGTGATCATCTCGATGGTTGTTCAGCCACTCATGACGTCTTCTGCGCCATCACCGGGCTGCAGATTGGCCCATGGAAGACGGCGCCGCCACATGCTGTGGCGGCGCCGTCTTCCTCCATCCTTGAACCGCCTCAGACGTTCCGCCGGCCGGTGACGGCATGGTAGACCCACAGCACGACAACCGCGCCGATCACGGCGACGATCATGCTGTACAGGTTGAAGCCGGTGATGCCAGCTCCACCAAGCATGTTGAACAGGAAGCCGCCAACGAAGGCACCGACGATGCCGAGGACGATATCGATGACAGCCCCTTGGCCGCTACCGGCATACAGCTTGCTGGCGATGAAGCCAGCAATAAGTCCCAGGACAAGCCAGGCAATAATGGACATGGGAGTGTTCTCCGGGCGGAGTGGGGTGTGGCGGGTACGTACCGTTCAGGCAGTGGCTCGCCCTGTCGCCACTGCGGGGGCGGTCTTGGTCATTAGCAAGCAGGGTGGAGACAGATTGCTCCGGTCTCCACCCCATCCAGCATTCGTCAGCGCTTGGTGGGATTGGCGCCGCTGACGTTGGTGCCCAGCGTCTTGTCGACCGCGCGGCTGGCCATCGTGCCGGGCGGGTTGCCCGGCGCGTCATCAGGGGCGGCGCCGGCAGTGCCGACACCCGTCCTCGCGCGGGCGGCGTCCGTCGTGGTGTCGTCGATATCCACTTCGGTCCGGCGGACGGTATCCTGCACCGTCTCGGTCCGCTCGGTGGCCTCCTTACGGATGACGACCTCGCCGGTGACGCGGGCTTCCTTGGAGATCACCGCCTCTTCGGCAGTCTCGGTGGCCTCAATGGTGCGGTCCTGGAACACGGCGTCAGCGCCGGTTACCGGGCGATCGACCACGCGACGCTCTACATCGACATGCTCCTGGTGCAGCATCACCTGCTCGCTCACCGGCGTCTCGACCACGTAGGAGCGCACCCGGACCCGCCCGCGCTCCACGTCGCGCTTGCCCACACGCAGGCTCTCCTCGACGATCGGGATCGCCTCCTCGCCGCCGACGCGGGCGGTCGTGGCGACCGCGGGCGCCGCCGTGGAAGCGGCAGGGGGCGTGGTGGAGCCGACGGCCGTGCCAGTGGCAGCGACACCAAAGCCGCTGGCGGACGGCACGCTGGCTACCCCGGCATCCGAGGCAACGGTCTGGGTGCCTGTCCAGCCTTCCTGCCGCCACTCGGCTTCGCGGGTGTCAAGGTCCACGGCGCCGTGCCCTTCGAGAACGTCCATAGCTTGGTCAAGCATGTTTTCGTCGACCGTCGCTGACACGACGACGGAACCGCGGCGCACGCCCTCCGCATAGGTAGTCCGGTCTTCGTCAGGCACGAAAAGATCCTTCAGCGACGCCCAAAAGCCGGTATCGCCGGACGCGGCGGCGGTACCGCCGGTTGTCGATGCTGCGTCGGCCGCATGCATCTGAATATCACTGCTGGTGATGCTGAGTTGCTGCGTCAGTTGCTGAACGGCGGCGTCTGCGTGCGCGCGATCGTCGAACATGGCGGTGATGGTTCGCGACATGATGGTTTCTCCTGGGGCTGTTGCTTCACTGCGTCGTTCCGGCGGGCAGGGGTGTTGCCCCTCCCGCTGGCACTTTGTCGATCGTGGCATGCTGGGTCCGCGTTCGACGGACCACTCCACGGCGTTCTCGCCCCCCTGACGGATTTGGGGCGCCTTGCTCACCTTCCTGCTCGGACGCATTTCCGCCAGCAAGGTCACTCGAGGGTGCGGCTGCGTCGCCGTTGTACCCTCTCGGGTACTGCAGTCAGGCGACGTGCCGGGTGCTCCGGAACGTCAGCAGGTCGCGGGTGCCACGGCGGGCACCAAGAACTGCGGCAATGGCGCCCAGCAGCATGATGCCGAAGACCGAGAAGGCGGCTACCGATGTGCCGGAAGCGGCCGTGTCCGCAGCGCGGCGGGCGGTTTCCTCAGCCTGGCGCGCAGCCTGGGTGGCCTGCTGCTCCGCCTGTGCAACGCGCGCCTGAGCATCTTGCGGGCTGATGTTGTACTCAGCTGCCACAAGCTGATTCAGGCGTTCGCGATCCGCTTGCGACAGCTGACCATCCGTTACTCGCTTGGTGACAAGCTGCCCCATCTCGGCCTTGCGCTGGTCGGACGTCATCGCGGCTGGATTGCCACCAGTCCCACTCAGCGCGCTCTGAACACGATCGGTGACGCTCTGCGCCATCGATTGCAGCGTCCCAGTGCTCGTACGGTCGGCAGCCTGCTGGCCGGCGGCCGAGGCCACGGAACCCGCACCTGATGCGACACTGCCCAGCAGGCTGGAAGCGCCGGAAGTAGCGGTAGAGGCGATGCCGGACACGAGGTTGCCCAGCAACACAGCGGAGATCAGGAAGGTAGTGCCCCACACGGCCAGGCCGTGCAGCGTGCCATCAGTGTTGTCGGCGGTGCCGGACAGGCGCGCGGCGACGTATCCGCCGACTGCGAGGCCGATGAGGTTGGACACCAGCAGCCAAGCAGCCGCACCGATGCCGAAGGATGATGCAGAAGGTGTTCCGCGCGCCGCAGCATCGACCGTCGTGGCACCCACGCCGGCGCCCAGGGCGTTCAACATCAAGCCAATGGTGAGTGCCACGACGGCGCCGGCGATCACTGCGCCCCATGACATGCGCGAGGGCAATGACGGGGCGCCCTCTGGAAGAACCGTGGCGGCAGCGGCGTCGTCATAAGTGCCTGCTGTTGTTCGAGTCTGCATGTTCAAAGTCCTCTCTGTAAAATACGAGGTGGAAACATCGCCGGTGTTGGCCGATACGCTACGCATCTCGACAGGACGCGCGTGTGGAACCGGCCCGGCAGACGCCGGACCGTTGAGTTTTCCTCGTATCGTTGTTGGGTGGCTATTTTCCGGTGGCGTTTCGAACAGCGGCTTTGGCATCACCGGCGGTGTTCTGGACCTTGCCTTCGGCCTTCTCTGCGGCACCCTCGGCCTGGGCCTTAGTGTCGCCGGTGAGCTTGCCGATGGCCTCCTTGATAGAGCCCTTTACCTGCTTGGCCGTGCCCGCGATGCGATCGCTGTCCATCTGGCCTTCCTTCAGGGCGCCTTTGACTGAAGCCAGGATCGGTCAGCCACGGCGCTGCCGGCATAACTGCATGGCGTGATCCGGAGTTCGGCGAGTAGCCGAGCAATCGGCAGATTCGACTGGTATGCCTGCACTATTCCAGTAGGGGCCCAGCACTAGTGCCCAGAAATCAAGCTGCTCCACAGGCCACACCGTAGGCAGGGGCGATGCGATCGGCCGCTCCTATCCTGGCCTGCTGGTCGGCTCCGGCGTCTTGCGCGGCGGACCTCCATCGAAGCCGCGCTCGCGGGCCCAAATGACCAGGGCCGTCCGGCTGTTCACTCCGGTCCGGCGATAGAGCGCGGCAATGTGGTTGCGCACGGTATTCTGGGAAATCCTCAGCTTGCGGGCGATCGAGGGGTCTGCCATGCCACGGCAGACTAATGTGAGCACCTCGCGCGCTCGCTGCGGCAGGTCGCCCAATTCCGCTGCGGCACCATGGGGCGCATCGAACCGTCGCAGCTTGGCCAACTTCTCCAGCACGACCTGGCTGAACCAGGAGGTGTCCTGCATCACCGCCTCAATCGCCGCCACAACCTCGGATTCCGTGCGACGGCGCTCGGCAACATCCTGTGCCACCACCAGAACACACGGGCGGTTTCCGATGGTCATCGCCTCGGCCGATACGAGGCAGTCGAGTATGCCGCCTTCCTTGGTCCGCAGCTTCATGTCCAGGTTGCGCACCGAGCCATCCCGGTGGAGTTGCCGCTCCAATTCCTTCCCCGCCATCTTGTCAACCCACAACCCGATCTCGTCAGTGCCCTTCCCAACAAGTTCCGCTTCGGCGTAGCCGCATTCCTGGGTGAAGGCGTCATTGATCAGCATGACACGGCAGCCGGTACGCTCTGCAACGAAGGTCGGCACGGGTGTGAGGCGGAACGCCGTAGCGAAGCTAGCTTCGCTCTGCCGCAGGGCATCTTCGGTCAACCTATGGCGCTCGAGATCGACGAAGCTGAACAGCATGCAGGCCGTATCACCCAACTCGATCGGTTGCCCAGCGACGATGACCCGCTTCTCGCCTCCCCCGGATAACTGCAGCACCGCTTCCATCTGCGGGATGGTGCGCCCGTTCTGGAGCCGTTCGATGGCGAGCTCCCGCCGCGCGGCACCTTCGAGAACGTCGATCTCGTAGGCGGAATGCCCGAGCACCTGCTCCTCCGAGTAGCCGGTCATCTCAAGGAAGCCACGGTTGACTTTGACGTGGCGATGATCCGACAGTCTGAGGATTACGGCGGGTGCCGGGTTGGCAGCGAAGGTCGTCTCGAAGCGTTCCTCAGCATCGAAGCGCTCGCTCTCGTCGTTCAGGATCAGCACCAGGCAGTCCGGGACACCGGCAGCGTCGTTGAGGACCAGGCTGCGAATGCGGTGGGTCCACTGTGCCTCGTTTTGTCCGGCTGGGGCCACCTCGACCACTACCTCGTCAAAGGCCTCGCCCGCCAACACCCGTTCCATCGGGTAATGGCCCTTCGGCAGGTGATGCCGGTTGCGGTAGCGCAGTTCGAACCGCTCGCGGTATTCCGAGACGGTGGCACCAAGGTCCGCGATTTCGCGCACTCCGTGCATCTCGAGGGCGGCCCTGTTCGCCCAGGAGATATGCTGGCTAGGCTCGAAGAGGATCACCCCGTCCTGTAGCGCCGCGAGTATGAGTCGCAGCTGTTGCTGGTCAACGTGATCTTGCGCGGGCAAATCTGACATGTAGACGCTCCAAGCCTGTGGCGTTGCTATCCGCGCTACATCTTAACGGCGGAGTATGACGCTGGTGCATGGATCAGACCAGTGGAGCTTCGGACCAAACCGAGGTTTGGGCGTTGCTGCTTCCCTGATCTCCGAATGCCTCTACACAGGCTATAAGGCCTCCGCAGCAAGTCAGCGGTGCCCGTTAAGCACCGTCGCCGCTAGCAAGGCACGGCGACCAACATCGTGCACTTTCTGCAAAGTGCGCCGGTTAATGCAGGTACGATCAAGCGCAGGCGTCGGCTCTAGCGCATTCAGATCCGTTCCACGCGCACCGCACAGAATTTGAACTCGGGGATCTTTCCCCAGGGATCGAGCTGCGAGGTTGTCAGCAGATTCGCTGCCGCCTCACGGAAGGCGAACGGGACAAAGACCAGCCCGTCCGGCAGGGCCGGGTCGGCCCGAGTCGCGAGCTCGATGGCGCCACGGCGTGTGGCAAGGCGTACGCGGTCACCGGGCGAGAGGCCGAGCCGCGTCAGCTCGGCCGGCGCCAGGGCGGCGGTCGGCCCCGGCTCCAGCGCGTCCAGCGGACCGGCGCGGCGTGTCATGGTGCCGGTATGCCAGTGCTCCAGCTGCCGGCCCGTAGTGAGGACAAAGGGAAACTGCGCGTCCGGCATCTCCGCCGGGTCGGCGAGGCCGGCGGGGACGAAGCGGGCGCGGCCCGAAGCGGTCGGGAAGCGGTCGCCGAAGACGATCTCCTGCCCTGGCTGATCGGGTCCGCTACAGGGATAGGTGACGCTGCCCTCCCGCTCGAGGCGCGCCCAGGTGATGTTGGCGAGGGACGGCGTGGCCTCCGCCATCTCTGGAAAGACGTCGCGCGGGTGCGTGTAGGACCAGGAGAGGCCGAGACGTCGGGCGAGTTCCACGATGATGGCGAGATCCTGCCGCACCCCCTCAGGCGGCGGTACAGCGGCACGGCCCAGCTGGACCTGACGGTTGGTATTGGTCACGCTGCCATCCTTCTCCGGCCAGGCGGAGGCCGGCAGAACCACATCGGCCAGCGCCGCGGTCTCGGTCAGGAACAGGTCCTGCACCACCAGATGCTCGAGCCGCGCCAGCGCGGCGCGGGCATGCGTGACGTCGGGGTCCGACATGGCCGGGTTCTCACCCATGACGTACATGCCACTGATGTCGCCCCGCTCGGCGGCGTGCATGATCTCCACCACCGTCAGGCCTGGCCGTGGATCCAGCCGCGCGTTCCAGAGCTGCTCCAGATGGGCGCGCGCCGCATCGTCCCCGGTTCGGCGGTAATCCGGGAACATCATTGGAATCAACCCTGCGTCCGAGGCGCCCTGGACGTTGTTCTGGCCACGCAGCGGGTGCAGCCCCGTCCCGGGCCGCCCGATTTGGCCGCAGAGCAGGGCAAGCGCGATCAGGCAGCGGGTGTTGTCTGTACCGTGGGTCGACTGCGAGATGCCCATGCCCCAGAGGATCATGGCCGATCCCGCGCGCGCATAGAGGCGCGCCACGCGCCGGAGCTGCTCGGCGGGGACGCCGGCGATCGGGGCCATCGTCTCCGGCGTATAGGCCACGACATGGTCGCGGATCAGAGCGAAATCCTCGGTATGGGCAGCGACGTATTGCCGGTCGTACAGCTCCTCCACAATCACCGTGTGGAGCATGGCGTTCAGCACGGCGACATCGCGGCCTGGCGCGAAACGCACCACCTCGGCCGCATGGCGGTCCAGCGCGCTACCACGCGGGTCCATGGTGACCAGCATTGCGCCCCTGGCCGCCGCGTCCTTCAGGTAGGTGGCTGCGACCGGATGGTTTTCGGTCGGCCGCGCACCGATGACGACGATGACCTCGGCATCGCGGACGGCGGTGAAGGGGGCCGTGACGGCGCCCGAGCCGATGCCCTCCAGAAGCGCAGCCACGCTCGCCGCATGGCAGAGCCTGGTGCAGTGGTCGACATTGTTGGTGCCGAAGCCGGTGCGTACCAGCTTCTGGAACAGATAGGCCTCCTCATTGGAGCCCTTGGCCGAACCGAAGCCGGCAAGCGCGTTCGGCCCCCGCGTGTCGCGGATGCGGGCGAGGCCGGCGGCAGCTCGACCAAGCGCCTCCTCCCAGCTCGCCTCGCGGAACTTGCCGCGCGCGGCCTGGGGGTCCAGGCAGTCGGCCGGGTCCTTGGCCGCACCCGCGATGCGGATCAGCGGCCGCGTCAGCCGGTCGGGATGGGTCAGGTAGCCGAAGCCGAAGCGTCCCTTGACGCACAGCCGCCCCTGGTTGGACGGGCCGTCGCGGCCGACCACCTCCTCGATCCGGTCCTCGCGTACCCGGAAGCCGACCTGGCAGCCGACGCCGCAATAGGGGCAGATGCTGGAGACCTCACGCTCCGGCGGCGCGGCACGGCGGCCGGCCTCGTCCAGAACGGATTTCGGCAGCAGCGCACCGGTCGGGCAGGCCTGCACGCATTCGCCGCAGGCAACGCAGGTCGAGGTGCCCATGGGGTCCAGCAGGTCGAAGCTGACGGTCACCGCCATGCCACGTTCCGCCAAACCGATGACATCGTTGTGCTGCACCTCGCGGCAGGCTCGTTCGCAGAGGCCGCACTGGATGCAGGCGTCGAGCTGCACCGCCATGGCGGGATGCGAGAGGTCCGGCGCCGGCCGCGTGTCCTCCGGCGGGAAGCGGGACCGGGCGACGCCGAGCTGCCTCGCCCAGCGGGCGAAGCTGCCGGTTGCATCACGCGCCTCCTGCTCCGGCTGGTCGGCCAGGAGGAGTTCGAAGACCATCCGCCGGGCGCGGGCGGCACGCTCGCTCGCGCTCCGCACCACCATGCCCTCGCGCGGCACGCGGATGCAGGAGGCGGCGAGCACCCGCTCCCCCTCGACCTCGACCATGCAGGCGCGGCAGTTGCCGTCCGGCCGGTAGCCCGGCCGTGGCAGGTGGCAGAGATGCGGGATCTCCACCCCCTCGCGCTGTGCCACGGTCCAGATCGTCTCGCCGGATGCGGCCTCGACCTTGCGGCCATCCAGGGTGAAGCGTGTCACGGCACCGCCTCCGGCATGTGGCGCAACAGGCTGCGCACGGGGTTCATCGCCGCTTGACCAAGGCCGCAGATCGAGCCATCCGCCATGGCCGCCGCGAGTTCCTCGAGCAGCGTGCGATCCCAGCGGGGGGGGCGCAGCAGCGCGTCGGCCTTGGCGGTGCCGACGCGGCAGGGCGTACACTGGCCGCAACTCTCGTCGCGGAAGAAGCGCACCAGATTGCGCACCGCCTCCGCCAGGTCGTCCTGATCCGAGAGGATGACGACCGCGCCGGAGCCGACGAAGCAGCCGACCGAATCCAGCGTGCCAAAATCGAGCGGCAGGTCCGCCATCGAGGCGGGCAGGATGCCGCCCGAGGCGCCGCCTGGCAGATAGGCCGCAAGGCGGTGCCCCTTGGCCATTCCGCCGGAAAACTCCTCGATGAGCTCCCGCGCGGTGACGCCGGCCGGCGCCAGCTTCTCGCCCGGGTCACGCACCCGGCCGGAGACACTGAAGAAGCGCAAGCCCTGCCGCCCGCGCCGTCCATGCCCGGCGAAGCGCGCCGCGCCGTCGGGCTCGCCCAGGACGTCCGGCAGGAACCACAGCGTCTCGACATTGTGGATCAGGGTCGGCCGGCCAAAGAGCCCCTGCTCGCCGGGGAAAGGTGGCTTGTGCCGTGGATAGCCGCGGCGCCCTTCCAGGCTTTCGAGCAGCGCCGTCTCCTCGCCGCAGATATAGGCGCCCGCACCGCGGCGGAGATGGATGGGCAGCTCGGCGATCCCGGCGGCATCGAGCGCCGCGATTTCGCGCCGCAGCGCGTGATGGAGGTGCGGGTACTCGTCCCGCAGATAGATCCAGCAGGCCTCGGCGCCGACGGCATGGGCTGCGATCAGCATGCCCTCCAGCACGCGGTGCGGTTCGGTCTCCAAGCAGTACCGGTCCTTGAAGGTGCCGGGCTCACCCTCATCGGCATTGACCACCATATGGCGCGGTCCGGGCTGTGAGAGCACCAGCCGCCACTTGCGCGAGGTTGGGAAGCCGGCACCGCCCAGTCCCCGGAGCGAGGCCGCCTCCAGCGTTGCGAGCATCGCCTCCCGCCCCGCATCGCCGGCCTGCCGGATGGTTCGCAGCGCCGTATACCCACCCTGGGCGAGATAGGCGTCAAGGGCAGGTGGTGAGGGCAAGGCCGGTGGGCCGCTTTGTACGGCAGCGGCGACCGTCGTGAGCGTTGCGGATTCTACGAGATCATGGCCTAGAGCGCAGGCCGGCGCACGGTGGCATGCGCCCATGCATGGCGCGGCCGCCACCCGGGTTCCCGACGGCGGTGCCGCCGCGAGCGCGTCGAGCAGGGCGCCACCCCCGGCGAGCTGGCAAGGCAGGCCGGTACAGACCCGGATCGTCAGCGGCGCCGGCGCCGGCGCCGTGTCCTCCAGGATCTCGAAGTGATGGTAGAAACTGGCCACCTCGAAGACTTCGACGGGCGCCAGGCGCAGGACCTCGGCCAAGGCCACGAGATGCCCGGCGCGCAATCCGCCGTGCCGGTCCTGCAGCGCATGAAGGTGTTCGATCAGCATCTCCCGCACCGGTGCGAGGCCCGCAACCGCTACGGCTACGGCGGCGCGGTCCGCCTCGCTCGGGTGACGGCCGCGCGGCCCGCGCCTTGGTGCCATGGCATTGCCGCTGGTCGGTCCGGTCGTCATGAACCTTGGCCCTGATGTCACGCCTTCGCTTCCTCCCGGCGCTTGGCAAGGTATCGGTCGCCTCCCGTCGAAAGCAATACAGAGTCACCTCGGCATGGGGCTAACCGCTGGTGCCCTACGGTCTCAATCAGCGACCGCAACCTCAACCTGATGCTCGCCGAGCGTGGCGCCGCGGTCGCGCGGGGCACTCTTTGGCGCTAGTGAGGTGGTCCCTGGATTTCGGACAGGCGGGTAAGCTCGGTTCGCTTGTGAGAAGGATGGCCCTGGATGACGGGCAAGCGGACGCGGTACTCG
>NZ_FMZX01000019.1 GCF_900101615.1 Belnapia rosea
TGTGGCGCCGAACGCGCATGCCGTGCTGCTGCTCGACCAAGCCGGATGGCACCTATCGGACAGGCTCGAGGTGCCGCCGAACATCACCCTCGTCCCGCTGCCGCCCAAGTGTCCCGAATTGAACCCGGTGGAGAACACCTGGCAGTTCCTGCGGGACAACTGGCTCTCGAACCGCGTCTTCCACTGCTACGACGACATCGTCGACCATTGCTGTCGGGCCTGGAACCGCCTCGTCGAGCAGCCCTGGACTATCATGTCCATCGGACTGCGCGATTGGGCGCATCGGTTCTGATCAATGGGATTTGGTATGAATCCCGCGCTGCAGCCCGGCGGTCGACCTGGAGCCCTCGGTTCCTGCCGTGAGTTGCCGTGCCGAGGCGGGCCCAGCCCTGGAGCCAAACGATTTGCGTTGGCGCAAGGCGGGGCGCCGGGTGTGGCGCTAGGCATTCCGCATGACCGATCATGCCATGCAAGCGCGCCTGCTTCTCGCGGAGGCGCGGGTGCCCCGCTACACCAGCTACCCGACCGCTGCGCAGTTCGGCCCGCTGGAGGAGGCGGTCTACCGCCGCTGGCTGCAGGAGGAGATCGGCGCCGGCGACCCGCTCTCGGTCTATGTCCATGTGCCCTTCTGCCGCGAGCTTTGCTGGTACTGCGCCTGCCATACCCGGCCGACGCGGTCCGATCGGCGGATCGAGGCCTATGCGGCGGCGCTGCTGGCCGAGGCGGAGCTGCTCGCTGCCGCCCTGCCCCCGCATGGTGGCATCATGCATCTGCATCTCGGCGGCGGCACGCCGTCGATCCTCGGACCTGCCGGGCTGCAAAGCCTGTTCGCCACGTTGCGCCATAGGTTTGGCTTCCGCCCGGGCGCCGAACTGGCGATCGAGCTTGATCCCCGGATGCTGGATGCGTCCTGGCGCGATGCGCTGGGCGAGCTTGGCATCACCCGTGCCAGCCTGGGCGTGCAGGATATCGCGCCGGACGTCCAGAGGCGCATCGGGCGGCTACAGCCGGTGGAGCAGGTGGCGGATGCGGTGCGCCTGCTCAGGGAGGCAGGGGTCGGTGGGGTCAATCTCGACCTCATGTATGGGCTGCCGGGCCAGACGGTGCGGCATGTGGCGGACAGCGCACGCTTCGCCGCACAGCTCAATGCCGACCGGCTCGCGGTCTTCGGCTATGCGCATCTGCCAGCGGCGCGCCCGCATCAAAGGGCGATCGATACGGCAACCCTGCCCAATGCTCAGGAGCGACTGGAGCAGGCCGAGCAGGCCGAGACGGTTTTGTGCAGCGAAGGCTATGTGGCACTCGGCCTCGACCATTTCGCTCGCCCTGGGGACGAGTTGGCGCGGACCGCCGCGGCCGGGCGGCTGCGAAGGAACTTCCAGGGCTACACGACAGATGCGGCACCGGTGCTGCTGGGGCTCGGCGCTTCGGCGATCGGCTCGCTGCCGGGCGGCTTCGCGCAGAATATCGTGGATGAGCGTGCCTATGCCGAGGCGGTCGCCGCCGGGCGGCTGCCCATCATTCGCGGCCTTGCGGTGACGGCGGAGGACCGGCTGCGGGCTGGCCTCATTGAACGGCTGATGTGCGACTTCTCGCTCGACCTGGCCCAGCCGGCAGCCCGCGCCGTCATCAACACGGCATTGCCTCGCCTGATGCCGCTGGAAAGGGATGGGCTGGTGAGGCGCGAAGGCACCCGACTGCTGGTGACGCCACTGGGCCGTCGCTATATCCGGCAAGTGGCCTACTGCTTCGACGACTATGTAACCCCGGCGGCCACCCGCTATTCGGTGGCTGTATGATGGGACGGTTGGCCGGGGTCTGATTGGGTAGACCGGCAGCGACCAGGCACCCAGCCAGCGGCATCGCGCAATTCGCGTCCGCGCCAACATGTTCTTGCTTCGGCCAACCTAGCGCCGATTGTCGAACGCCCGTGGCGCTCGTTCATGGGCTGGGTGTCTCGAGCCGCTACACGCGCTCGACCTGCCGGGCTTCGATCACAGCAACAAGCCGCGGTATGTACTCTCCGTCCCCGAACTCGCAAACGCGCTCGCGGCCTGGGTGGAGGCTACGGGACCAACCCTCCGCTTCGCCGATCGGCAATTCGCTCGGCTGCGCGATTCTGGTGGAACCAGACGTCCGCCACACCGAGCAGGTCGTGCGCTTGGCTCAGCAAGACCCGGCACCCAAGCCTGGAACCCGCACCGCCCGTTGCCTTGAAGGGCCCACATGCTGAGCCGGACCATGCCGCCGAAGCACCGAACGGCGCTTGTTCCGGTCTCGTGGGCCGTGAGGCCGTTCCCGAAACCTCCAGCCTAAACCCTCATGATGGTCTCCCACTATGATGGTCATTCGCCCTGATGATGGCACGGCGCGCGACGCACAGCCCATATCCCTGAATAACGGAACTCCAGGGACCACTCCGGCCCGAACTCCCCCCTCTTGGCGGGTCGCCCCGCCTATCTGGACCATGACCCATCATGAAGAAGATCGGTTTCCTGTCCTTCGGCCACTGGACGCCTTCGCCCCAATCCGGGACCCGCTCCGCCGCCGATGCGCTGCTGCAATCCATCGACCTCGCCGTCGCGGCCGAGGAGCTGGGCGCGGACGGCGCCTATGTCCGCGTCCACCACTTCGCTCGCCAGCTTGCCGCGCCTTTCCCCCTTCTCGCCGCCATGGGCGCGAAGACCCGCCGGATCGAGCTTGGCACCGCCGTCATCGACATGCGCTATGAGAACCCCCTCTACATGGCCGAGGATGCCGGCGCGGCCGACCTCATCAGCGGTGGTCGCCTCCAGCTCGGCCTCAGCCGCGGCTCACCGGAACAGGTGATCGATGGCTGGCGCCACTTCGGCTTTGCCCCGCCCGAGGGCCAGACCGATGCCGATATGGGCCGCCGGCATGCCGAGGTCTTCCTGGAGGTCCTACGCGGCCAGGGCTTCGCTCGCCCCAACCCGCGCCCGATGTTCCCCAACCCACCCGGCCTGCTCCGCCTCGAACCCCACTCGGAGGGCCTGCGCGACCGCATCTGGTGGGGCTCCGGCTCCAACGCCACCGCCGTTTGGGCAGCGGAGCAGGGCATGAACCTGCAAAGCTCCACCCTCAAGGATGACGAGACCGGCGAGCCATTCCACGTCCAGCAAGCCGCCCAGATCCGCGCCTATCGCGCGGCCTGGAAGGAAGCCGGCCACACTCACACCCCCCGGGTGTCGGTCAGCCGCAGCATCTTCCCGCTACTGGACGACCGCGACCGGGCCTATTTCGGCCGTGGCGGAGCGGAGCAGGACAAGGTCGGCTTCATCGACGAGCGCACCCGCGCCATTTTCGGCCGCGGCTATACCGCCGAACCCGAGGTCTTGGTCGAGCAGCTGGCTGCCGATGAGGGCATCGCCGAGGCTGACACCCTTCTCCTGACCATCCCCAACCAGCTCGGCGTCGGCTACTGTGCCCATGTCATCGAGGCGGTCCTGAAGCACGTCGCACCCACACTTGGCTGGCGCTGACTCCACCGGCCGAAGCACTCCGTGGTGGTCCAGGCATGGGCGTCGTTCGGCAGGTAATGCCCGTGCGGGGCGGAGGCAACAGCCTCCGTTCCCATGGCGGGTTGGCTGAATGATCGGCCCGGCTCCGTCCGAACCGTTCCTGCCGGAAAGGCATCCTGGCCGTAGTGCAGCAGCGACCGGCGACATGCAGGCCGTTCGAGCGGCAGCATCAGCCCAGCGCCGACCGCTTCGATACCAGGTTAGCTCTCGAGACTGCTATGGATCTGCACAGGCCTACAGCTCCATGGCCTTGCGGGCCAACTCGACCGCGCCGGCGCGAGACTTGGCCGCGCCCACGAAGCGACGGAGATGCACGAACACGGCATCCGCTATGCCCGTCTTCGCCACGAGCGCCGCTTCCTGCAATCCTGCCCAGGCTTCGGGTAGCGGCAGTCGCTGCTCGAACGAGCCTGGTTCCGGCGGCATCGTATCCACCATCCAATTCCCGTTCGAAGCGGGGGAGACAGTGAACAGGATCGGTAGATCGTGCGAGAAGGCCACGTTCTTCCAGGGCATCCCGCGATCCAGCACCAGGATGCGCGGATCTTCGCCGGCCTTGTACGCGGCGAGGACATTGGCCTCGGCTGCAAGGCGTGCCCGCAACCCATCGATGCGGCGGCGCAGGATGCCTGAGACCAACGCGGCCGCTTCCTGGAAGGCGGCATCGCCGGCCGTGGGTCCAGCCGCCGCCGGGTCGTCCCAGGACGGATTGAAGTCGCCGACCAGCGTTGCCATGCCAAGCGTGTCGCGCTGGGCCGGGCCGGCGGCCGACACGCCGTTATCGATCTCGTCGATCTTCCGCACGACAGTCTCATCGAGTTCCGCGGCAATCGCGGCGGCGAAAGCCTCGGACCCGCTCTCCCGCAATACAGCGGCCACCGCGCCTTCGCCATAGACCTGCCAGATCAGGCCGGCGGAGGAGAAGGGTGTTGCATCGGCACGCAGCGGCGCGCCGCGCTGGTGATGGTCAAAGCGGCTCGAGGCCGCATCGAACACGAATCCCACGTCCCACACGATATCGGCCGTGTCGATCAATCCTGGCTTGCGGGTACGCAGCAAGATGTGGTCCCGGCCGGGTTCGCTCAGGCCCAGCGCCAGGCACAGCACGGCATAGGCAAACACCTCGTCGCAATGGAACTTGCCGCCATGGGTTGCGAGTACAGGAAGCGGCTGGTCGCGTGTCATAATCAGGATCCGATATGAGGATGATCCGGCGCTGGCAGGCGCCCTTGACGAGGTGCCTACCCCAGCAGCCCCAATGAGTCGACGGCTCGAGCCAAACGGTGGTGATGCGGGCACGCATTGTGCCGGCCACCAGTCACCGTGAGCCGCCGTTGAGGTGAAAGGGCGGATGCGGTCTCGGCGAAGCCGTCGCTGATCCTGCATTATGGAGCAGGAAAGGTGGCGGTCCGTCCGGCGGAGAGCGGCAGGGTGATGCCGATGTGGACGGGACAGCCTCTCAGCTCTTTTTAAGAAGGCTGAACCTGCGAAACAGGCCACGTCTTTCCAGCGGCTCGAACATCTCGCCCGGGCCTTCCGGGTCGAGGATCTCGTTGTCGGCCAGCCATGCCTCGACAGCGGTCAGGTCGGGTGTTTCATAGGGTTGAAGCGTCCGCCCCTCGCATCGCATCGCCTCGATTGCGGCGATGATGGAGCCGGTTTCGGCAATGCGCTGCGCCACCTCCTCCGCCTCCCGTCCCAGATGCTCCGCCAGCAACCCGTTGCGTATGGCAATGATGGCCGGCCCCGCACCGGCATTGGCCGGAAGGGCGGTGTCGACCACCACATCGCATTCCGTGTCCAGCCGCATCGAGCGGTTGTTCATGTTCGAGGACCCTATGCGGAGCACACGGTCGTCGACGATCAGCACCTTGGCATGCACATAGATCGGCTCTCCGCCTTCGGTCACCGGATGATAGATCCGGAAGCGTTGATGGGCGTCGATTTTGCGCAGCGCTTCACGCAAGCGGGCGCGTGCCGAGTCCATGGCGATCGGCTCGAGCCAGCCCTGGGCCGAGAGCGGGTTGACCAGCACGATCTCCGGCCCATGCGGTTCCGCCAGCCGCCGGGCGATGGCCTCGGCGATGCGCCTGGACGCGAAGTACTGGCTCTCCGCATAGATGCAATGCCGTGCCGTGGCGATCAGGTCGAGATACAGCTGCTCGATTTCGTGAATCGGGGGGCATTCCGGCATTTCCGGGCGGGTGCGGGCGATGCCGATATCGATGTCGCGGAATTGGGCCGGGAGGTCGGTGGGCCAGCAGTCGGTCCGCTGGGCAACAGGCTCGAGGGCAGCCCCGCCGGCGAGACGCCAACGCTCCCTTGCCAACTCGCCCAAGGCAGCCGCGACGGGTCCCTCGAGTGCCGTCGTCGCATCGTGCCAAGGCTTCTCGGCGGTCCCGCCAGGTGTCCGGCGGTTCGGCTCGTCATCGCGATGCGCGCGGGTATCCCAGCGCGCGCTGGTCATATCAATGCCACCACAGAAGGCCAGGCAGTCATCCAGCACGACGATCTTCTGGTGATGCGATGCCGCGGGCGGATGCATGCCGTCAAGCCGCGCCGTGATGCGGGGATGGGCCTTCCAGCGCAGCAGGGTGAGCAGCGTGGTGCCTCGGAACAGTGCCTTGAATGCGCCCAGGTCCCAGCGAAGCACGTAGATTTCCAGCTCCGGCCGGCGGCGAACCAGCCAAAGGATGAAATCGCCGAGGCGGCTTGGCATATCGGGGGTGTCTTCGCCGGGCACCAACTCGATACGGGCATCAAAATCCCAGCCGATGAGCATGATCCGGTGTCTTGCCGCCAGCATGGCCGAGCGTGCAGCGCGAAAATAGTCGGCCGCATCGATGATGACCGTGGCGCGGCTGGCTTGCTCGATGCGCCAGCAATTCTCGCCGGGGTGCAGCACCGAAGCCAAGGGCACAACCATGTCGTGACGTACGGAATTCATGGATCCATTGTCGCTGATGGCGGCACCCCGGCAAGCCTCCGTGCCGCGGCTTGCCGCCTTGTGTTCTGTTCGGTCAGGCGGTGGTTGTGGTCCGGCATATTGCAGTAGGGGTTGTCAGACGCCGGCACGGCTTTCAAGGTGATTGACGGCTCGTGCCGATCAATTGCGAGAGTGGGATGAAAGGCAGGCCGCTGGCCTCCGGTGGCGTCAGACAGGCAGGGACAGGACCGATGGCAGATGCACTGCCCGAGACGGAACTTCGCCCGCATAGCTCAGGTTGGGGTGCCTCTTCCGCCGGCTGGCGGGGTGGCCAGCTGATGGTGGCGCTGCACCATCCAGCGCGCACCACCCGGCCGGTGGTCCGCCGTGGCTGGCCGGAGCGCGGGCCGGGTGCCGACCCGAGGCGCGGCCATGACGATTTCCAGGGCTGCACCGGGCAACTGACGGCCATCGAGGTGGAGCATTTCGAGGGCGACCTGCCGCCGATCCGCACCTTCGAGCCCCCGCATGCCGCAGCCGTGGCTGAACAGGACGGACCGCATGGATGATGGCATCACCTTGTTCGGCAGCTTCACCTCCAGTTCGACCTAAAAGCCGATGCTGTATCTGTCGCTGGCGCGGCTGCCCTTCTCCTTCCGCACGGTGAACCTCAAGCATGGCGTCCAGAAGGCGCCGGAGCATCTGGCGCGCAACCGCTATGGCCAGGTGCCGGTCCTGCGCCACCGTGGCCTCACCATCGTGCAGTCGAACGTCATCCTTGATCATCTTGCCCGCAGCACCGGGCATTTCGAGGGACGTACGGAGCAGGAGTGCTGGACCGCGCGCGAATGGCTGTCCTGGGAAGCAGATGCCATCACCAATGTCGCAAAGGTGCGGCACTACAGCCGGTTCCGCAGCGTGGACCCGGCCGTGATGGCGTATTTCCGACCATTGGCCGAAGCGGCGATCGGCTTCGTCGACCAGGCCCTTGCAGGCCGGGACTGGTTGGTGGGCGAGGCCCCGACCATCGCCGATATCGGCTGCTGGGGCCGCATGGTCTTCATGGCGGAGGGCGGGTTCGACATCGCCCGCTGGCCCAATGTCGAAGCCTGGTCCCGGCGCCTGGCCGCCATGCCGGGCTTCGCGCTGCCCTATGATCTCATCCCGAAGCGGGACCAGGAGATCGTGCCGGCCTGATCGGGACGCAGGGAGTGATCTGACGCAGCATGAAGGATCAACCTCGCCACGGCTTTCCCGCATCCTCGCCCCTGGCCCGCCTGCTCGACGGCCCGATGGCGCCCGGGCGGCTGACCTGGATCGGGCTGCGCCCAGCACGGCGTGCCGCCATGATCGCCGTGGGCGAGGCCATGCTCGCACCCGGGCAGGGGCTGGAGGGGGACCGCTGGCGCGGCGCCGCGGATGGGGCACGGCAGGTGACCTTGGTGGCCCAGGAACATCTGGCCGCCATCGCCAGCTTCCTCGGCCGGCCCGAGGTGGAGCCATCACGGCTTCGGCGGAACCTAGTGGTCGCCGGGTTCAACCTCTTCGCCTTAAAGGGCAGGCGGTTCCGGATCGGCGGGGCCCTGCTGGAATGGACCGGCGAATGCCATCCCTGCTCGCGTATGGAGGAGGAATTGGGAGCCGGCGGCTATAATGCCGTCCGCCATCATGGCGGCATCACCGCCCGGGTCGTGGCGGCGGGCGTGATCCGCGTCGGGGACAGCGTCGAGCGGGTGCCGCTTGACCAGCAGGCTCCCGGATAGGCCTGGGGCGCCCATCGATGTGAAGGGCATGCGCCGCTGCCCCCTTGGGGTGAAGGCACTTCGATGGTTGCCGCATCACCCACTCCGCCGCAGCATGCGGACAACGATAAAGGGAGGGATGCCGCGCATGGCCGGAATCTTCGCGGGCCTCAAGGTGATCGATGCGGCCACCTATGTCGCCGGGCCGTCCGCGGCCACAATCCTCGGTGATTTCGGTGCGAGTGTCATCAAGCTGGAGCCGCCCGGTGGCGATGCATACCGCATGCTGGCAACTGCCCCCGGCCAGCCACAAGGCGAGACGAATTACCCCTGGACGCTCGACAACCGCAGCAAGCGGAGCCTCGTGCTGGACCTCAAGCGTGCCGATGCGCAGGCGGTATTGCAGCGGATGGTCCGCTCCACCGATGTCTTCGTGACCAATACGGTGCCCCGGCTGCGTGCCAGCCTCGGCATCGAACCCGGCACGCTGGCGGCATTGAACCCGCGGTTGATCTACGCCGCGCTCACAGCCTATGGCGAGACCGGGCCGGAGGCCAGCAAGACCGGCTTCGACGCCACCGCCTATTGGGCCCGCAGCGGGCTGATGGATCTCGTGAAGTCGGATGCCGCTGCCCCGCCCGCCCGCTCGGTGGCCGGCATGGGGGACCATCCGGCGGGCGTCGCCCTCTATGGCGCGATCGTCACGGCGCTCTACCGCCGGGAACGGACGGGAGAGGGCGGCTTCGTCCACACCTCGCTCCTCGATGCCGGGCTCTGGGCCAACAGCTTCATGGTGCAGGCGGCACTGGACGGGGCGCGATTCATTCCACGCCCTCCACGGGACCGGGCGCCGAATGCCATGGTCAACCTCTACCGGGCCGGCTGCGGCCGCTGGTTCCTGCTTGCCCTGCTGAACGAGGCCCGGCAATGGCCGATGCTGGTGCAGGTGCTTGGGCAACCAGCCTGGAGGGACGACCCTCGCTTTGCCAGCCAGGCGCTGCGCCGGGTGAATGCCTCCGCCCTGGCGGCCATGCTGGATGCCGCCTTCGCATCCCGCAGCCTGGCCGAGTGGCGGCCGTTGCTGGATGCGGCCGGCCTCACCTTCGATGCCGTGGCAACCACGGAGGAGGCCGCCGCTGCGGAGCAGCCGCGCGCGACCGGTGCCATCCGCCCGGCCGCGGATGGGCGCTGGACGGTGGACAGCCCGCTGCATGTCGCGGGCGAGGCCAAGTCGGCCGCAGGGCCGCCACCGGCCCTGGCCGCGGATGCGGATGCAATCCTGGCCGAGCATGGCTACTCGCCGGCGGAGGTCCTGGCGCTGCGCGAGGCCGGGGCCCTGGGCTGATGCCCCATCCGACGCGCCATGTCACCGCGAGGGCCGCACCTTAGCCCTTGCGGATATTATGGAAGAGCGGAAAGCCGTTGAGCATGCCGGTGATGTTGCGCCGGAAGGCGAAGGGCTGCATCCAGGCACCGGTCGGGATATAGGGCACGTCCTGCCAAGCCTGCATCTGGATCTCGCGGCTGAGGCGTTGCTGGTCGGCGAGCGAATCTGCATCCATGAACTGGTCGCGCAGCGCCTCGATGCGTGCCGACTCCGGCCAGCCGAAGGGGCCGTTCCGCCCAAGCCCGCGGACATAGGATTGCGTCGCCGGCGAGGTCGCGATGATACCGGGTATGTAGTTGCACCACAGGTTCCAGCCGCCGCGCTCGATGCCCTCGCGGTTGTTCAGCCGTGGCAGCACCGTACCCCAATCCATGGCCTGGTAGTCGAGGTTGATGCCGACCTTGCGGAACATGTCCGCGGCAAGCTGGCTCATCGCATTCAGCGCCGGCAGGTCGGTCGGCACCACGAAGACCACGCGCTCGCCCTTGTAGCCGGCGGCATCAAGGTCGCGCTTCACCTTCTCGAGGCTGCGCGGCCCGGTCATCACCTCAAGCCCGGCATTGGTCGCCATGGGGCTGCCCGGCAGGAAGAAGCCGCAGCGGTCATTCCACAGCGACCGTTCCTCCCCCATCACCGCCTGCATGTTCTCGGTCTGGCTGACGCCGGCGAGAAAGGCACGGCGGACCGCTGCATTGTCGAAAGGCGGCAGCAGATGGTTGAAGCGGATCATGCCCATGAGGCCGCCGCGCTCCTTGGCCTCCACCCGGATGTCCCGATGGCGGCGCAGGAGCGGCAACAGGTCCGGCTGCGGCTGCTCCCACCAATCCACCTCGCCGGCCTGCAGCGCCGCCGCCGCCGTCGCCGCATCCGGCAATGTCACCCATTCGACGCGATCGATATAGGCAAGCTTCGGGCCGGCCGCGAAGCTTGGTGTCCCCGAGGGACGCGGCACATAGCCGGCGAATTTCTCGTAGACATTGCGCGAGCCGGCCACGCGCTCGCCCGCCAGGTAGCGGAAGGGGCCGCTGCCGACCATCTCGGTCACCTGCACATTCGCCGGCGTGCTGGCCAGGCGTTCCGGCATCACCGGACAGAAGGCCGAAGGCTTGGCGAGTGCCGCCGGCAGCAGCGGAAAGGGCTTCTTCAGCCGGAATTGGACGACCTTGTCTGAGACGGCGCTCAGCTCCTCCGTCGCCGCGCGCAGGTTCTGGCCGAGGGCATCGGTCCTGGTCCAGCGGTCGATGCTTGCCACCACATCGCGCGCCAGCACCGGCGTACCGTCATGGAAGCGCAACCCGTCCCGCAGCGTCAGCTTCCAGGTCCTGCCGTCATTCTCCACGACATGGCCCTCGACCATCTGTGGCTGCGGCATGAAGTCGTCGTCGAGGCCGTAAAGCTGGTCGAAAACCAGGAAGCCGTGGTTGCGGGTGACGAGGCCGGTGGTGAAGACGGGGTCAAGCAGTGCCAGGTCGGCCTGCGGCACGAAGCGCACCGTGCTGCGCTGCTGCGCCGCAACCGGTGCCGAGAGCGACGTGGCAGCAGCGGTGGCAAGAAAGGCGCGACGCTTCATGGCATTCTCTCTCCGCTGGTGGGCTTGGGGCCTATTGCGCGAGGGGCGGCCTGTGCTGCGCCCAGGGGCGGGCTTCCTCGAAGGCGGCGCTCGCCTGCAGCACGCCGAGATCGTCGAAGCGGCGCCCGACGATCTGCAGGCCCACCGGCAGCCCCGCCGGCGTGAAGCCGCAAGGCAGGCTCGCGGCCGGGCTGCCCGACCAGTTGAACGGATAGGAGAACTCAGCCCACATCAGCCAGTCCCACTCATGCTGCGGCCAATGTGCCGGCTGCAACCTGTCAGCGGGAAAGGCAGCGACGCTCACCGCCGGCGAGAGCAGGAAATCATAGCCTTCCATGAAGTCATGGATCTGCTGGATGTAGTCGAAGCGGCGCAGCCGCATCTGCATGAATTGCGGCACGGTGAAGCCTGCGGCGGATTTGATCATCGCCACGAAGCCCGGGTCCATCCGGCTCTCGAATTCCGGCACGCTGTCGATGCGGCCGCTGAAGGTGGCGGGCCAGAAGAAGCGGACGAGTTCCGGCCCGAGCGGGCCCCAGGCCGGCGTCACCTCCTCGACATGCGCGCCCATCTCCTCGAAGGCCCTGACCGCATGCTCCACAACCTCGGCGATCTCGGGATCGACGCGCGCATGGCCGAGGTCGCGCGTATAGGCGATCCGCTTGCCCTTCAGGCTCGCGGCCCTGAGCTGGCCGGCATAGTCCTGCGGCGGCGCCTCGAGCGAGGTGAAGTCCCAAGGGTGCGGCCCGGCCATGGCCTGGGTCATGAGCGCCGCATCCTCCACCCGGCGCGTCAGCGGGCCGATATGGGTGGCGAGGTCGTTGTTCGAGACCGGCCAGTTCGGCACCCGCCCATGGGTCGGCTTCAGCCCGTAGACGCCCGAGAAATGCGCCGGCATGCGGATGGACCCTGCCCCATCGCCGCCTTGGTGCAACGGCCCATAGCCGCAGGCCGCGGCGACGCCCGCGCCGGAGGAGGAGGCGCCCGCATTCAGCCCGCGACCCCAGGGATTATGCGTAATGCCGGAGATCGGCGCGTGGCTGACACCTTTCCAGCCCCATTCCGCGGCCGAGGTCGTCTTGCCCAGCATCATGCCGCCGGCGTCGAGCAGGCGGCTGACGCAGGGCGTGTCCACATCCGGGACAGTGCCTTGCAGGATAGCCGTGCCGAAATCGGTCTGCACGCCCTTGGTGTGCTGCAGATCCTTGATGGTGACGGGAATGCCCTCGAGCAACCGCGGTGCCTCGCCCTGCAGGAACACCGCCTCGGACCGCCGCGCGGCCGCCATGGCCAGTTCGGGGGTCAGGCGCATCATCGCATTCACCCGGGGCTCGATGCGCTCGATGCGGTCCAGCAGCGCCCGTGCCACCTCCACCGGCGAAAGCTGGCGGGACCGGTACAGCGTGCCGAGCTCGGTCACGCCGAGATAACCGATCTCGTCGATATCCATGGTCACGACGCCCCTCCGCCAGCAGCTCCTTGCCATTTGGCCCGATGACCGGCGAGTTGCATAGGCGAATAGGGAGGCCGGCCTTTGGGCCTGATCCGCGCTGCCAGGCGATTGGCAAGCCTGATCGCAGCTTTGCGGCAATCGCGTGCCGCGCCCTATGTTTCCAAGTCCTGGCCGGATTGTACCAGGCTTCGATGACAGCACCGTGTCTGTCCTGCCGATGCAGCCAGGCCGCGTACCGTAGCCACGACTATCCGGCATGGCACCACGGACCTGCATCGTCCATGACCGGCGGCTCAAGCGTCCGCTCTGGCACCTGCTGTCACGTCCGCCTCGCCGTCCTGGCTCGGTTCAGGCCAAGGCTGAGCCCAGGCCTTTCATCCCGACCAAGCCTGCCGACGGCATCCTCATCAGTGTCAGGCGGCTCTGCCAGGAGATTCCCGGGTCAAAGCGTCAGCCCTGGTCGACCTGCGCCAGCAGGCGCAACGCCTCGAGCTGGATCTTGCCGAGAGCGGTGCGGGGCAGCTCCTTCACCGCGACCACCGCATGCGGATGCTTGAAGCGGGCGAGGCGGCCCTCGCAATGCGCCAGCAGGCGGGCTGCGTCGAAGCCCGGCCCGGGCACCACCACAGCCACCGGCACCTCGCCCCAGCGCGGGTCGGGCCGGCCGCAGACGGCGCATTCGATGACGCCCGGGTCGGTACGCAGCACGCGCTCCACCTCGGCCGGGTAGATGTTCTCGCCGCCCGAGATGATGAGATGCTTCAGCCGGTCGGCGAACCAGAAGCGGCCTTCGGCATCACGCCAGGCGAGGTCGCCGGTGGCGAACCAGCCCTCGCGCCAGGCCTCCTCGCCTCCTTCCGGCTCGTTCCAGTAGCTGCGGGCGACATGGCGGCCCTGCACCTCGATCTCGCCGACCATGCCGGGTGGCAGCACCTCTCCTTCCGCATCCACCACGCGCGCCACGCCATGCAGCGCCTGGCGGCCGATGGAGCCGGGATAGGCCAGCGCCTCGGCCCGGGTCTGGTAGATGGCGATGGGGCCCGTCTCGGTCGCGCCATAGACCTGCTGCACCGGGATGCCGCGGGCGTGGAAGGCCTCGATCAACGGCAGCGGCACCTCGGAGGAACCGGCGCCGATGGCGCGCAGGCTGGAGAGGTCGGCCGTGGCCCAGCCGGGATGGGCGATGAGCGCCTGCATCACCGCCGGCACCAGCAGGGTGAGGCTCGGGCGCAGCCTGGCGCAGGCGGCGAAGAAGGCCTCCGGCTCGAAGCGCGGCAGCAGCACTACCTCGGCGCCGAAGAGCAGGGCCGGCATGGTCTGGATGTTGAGGCCGCCGAGATGGAACATCGGCAGCACGGTAAGCACCCGGTCAGTCTCGGCCAGCCCGTGCATGTGCTGGCTGTTCATGGCGTTCAGCATCACGGCGAGATGGTCGAACGGCACGCCCTTCGGGTCGCCTGTGGTGCCGCTGGTATAGGCCAGCAGCACCCGGTCCTCCATCTCCGTCACCAGAGGGAGGCCCTCGGGGCCGAATTCGGGCGCCTCCGGCCAATCGGCGGCGGCGTCCAGCACGGGGCAGTCCTCAGGCGCGGCGCTGCGGGCCAGCACCACCATCTCCGGCAGAGCCAACAGCAGGGCGGCGCCGGAATCCTCGATGATGCTGCGCAGCTCGGGCGGGGCGAGGCGCCAGTTCAGCGGCAGCAGCACGGCGCCGAGCCCGGCGCAAGCGACGAGCAGCACGATCTGGCTTGGATGGTTATGCCCGAGAAAGGCCACGCAATCGCCATGGCCGACGCCCTCCTCCTCCAGCATCGCCATGGCGGCGCGGATGCGGCGGGCCAGCTCGGCATAGGTGATGCGGTCCTCGCCGTAATGCAGGGCGATCGCGCCGGGCCGGTGCTCGGCATGGCGGAGGATGGTGCGGGCAATCAATCGGTCTCGCCTTTCTCGTAGAGGCAGTCTCGGCCGAGCCGGTCCACGCAGAGCTCCGCCGTCCAGGGCAGCATGAGCGAGCCGCAACGCGCGTCCCGGTAGAGTCGCTCGAGCGGGAGCGACTTCAGCATCGCCTGGCCGCCGCAGGTGCGGACGGCCTTGGCGGCAATGGCGGCGGCATTCTCCATCACCGTGTGCTGCGCCGCCCAGGCGCGCTGTACCTGCTCGCGCGAGGGGTCCGGGCCGGCCTCGGTGATCGCCTGGAACCAGAGCGCCTTGGTCTGCTCCAGCATTATACGCATCTCAGCGACGGCGATCTGTTTCGTAGGGTACATCCGCCGCTTCACCGGCGGCGTGCCCGGCTGCTCGCCGCGCAGATAGGCGATGGTGAAGTCATAGGCCGCCTGAGCGATGCCCATATAGGTCGGGCTCAGCGTCATGAACATGTGCGGCCAGCGGCTGGCGGCCTGGAAATAGAGGCCGGGCGGCATCAGCGCCGCATCCTCCTCGACGAAGACATCACGGAAGACAAGGGTGCGCGAGACCGTGCCGCGCATGCCGAGCGGGTCCCACTCGCCCTCGACCGAGACGCCCTCGGCCTCGCGCGGGATGGCGAGGTAAAGAGTATCACGGCGGGACAGCCTGGCATCCTCGTCACGGACCTCCGTGCAGAGGATGCCATAGAAGTCGGCATGGCCGGCGAGGCTGGCGAAGATCTTCCGGCCGGAGACGCGATAGCCGCCGGGGACGCGCCGCGCGGTGGTCCCGAAGGCCGTGCCGCCGGCCGCGGCCGCACCCCCTTCGGAGAAGGGCTGCGAATAGATCGCGCCGTCCTGCAGGATGCGGTCGTAATGCAGGCGACGGCGGCGACGGTGCCCGGCACGCACCGCCTCGGGCATCTCCAGGTCCTCGGTCAACGGGCCGCTCCAGAGCGTGGAGCAGACATGCATGTTCCAGGTAAGCGCGGTCGCGCCGCAGAAGCGGCCGAGTTCGGCAGCGGTGAGGCAATAGGCGCGGAAGCCTGCGCCGAGGCCGCCGTCATCCTTCGGGATGCCGATGCCGAGCAGGCCGTTCGCCTGCATGTCGCGGTAGTTCTCGGTCGGGAAGCTCGCCTCGCGGTCCCAGCGGGCGGCGCGAGGGGCGAGCACGGCCTCGCCGAACTCCCGGGCCTGTGCGGTGAGCGAAGCTTCCTCCGGCGTCAGGCGGAAGGCCCCGGGGTCGAAGAGGGGTGCCGGCATGCTCAACCCTCCTCCACCCGGTCGAGGAAGCCGGTGAGCATGGCGTTGAATTCGTGGGGACGTTCGAGATGGGCGAGATGGCCGGCATAGGCGATGAGGGCGAGCCGCGCCTCGGGGATGGCGCCGGCCATGGCGTGCATGACGGGAAAGGGCGCGAGCGGGTCCTCCTCGCCCACCATGACGAGGCAGGGCATGGCGAGGCGGCCGAGATCGGCGCGGCGGTCGAAGGTGACAAGGGTCGAGAGCGCGGCGCGGTAGCCGGCCTCCGGCACCGCCGCCATGCTGGCGATGGCGGCGGGTGCCGCAGCCGGGTCCGGCTCGGTGCCGAGCAGCGACGCGACCACGTCGGGTGCGATGTCGGCGAGGCTGCGGCCGGCCTCGAGCGGCGCCAGGCGGCTGGCGAGGAAGCGCTCGCGGAAGTCCGGGCCACGGCCGCCGAAGGCCGGCGGGCTGGCGTAGAGGGTGAGGCTGCGCACCCGCTCCGGTGCGGTGAGGGCAAATTCCAGCGCCACCATGCCGCCGATGGAATGGCCGACGAGATCCGCCCGCTCGACCCCGGCCGCGTCCAGCATGCGGCCGAGCGCGGCGGCGAGGGCGGGGAAGCCGGGCTCCACCAGGGGCGAGGCGCCGTAGCCCGGCATGTCCCAGGCCAGGGCGCGATACGCGTCGAGGGCCGGGAGGGTCGGCGTCCAGAGGCCGGCATTGCCGCCGAGGCCGTGCAGCAGCACGACGGCGCGGCTGCCCTCGCCATGCTCCTGCCAATGGGGCGTGGAGATGTCGGTCATGGCACCAGCCTGCCCTCGATCACCACCGGCTCGCCGTCGAGGGCGATGGTGCAGTTGCGGACGGGGATGTCGAAATGCCCCTCGGTGAACCGGCCGGCGAATTCATTGGCCCCGGTCGAGAACAGGAAATTGCCGGCGAAGGCGCGCAGCTCCGTGCCGTTGGTGTCGCGCTGGTCGTACATCGCCAGCGCCTCGTAGCGGGCGCGCGGGTTGAGGCCCCAGCCGACATGGGAGACCGCATAGGCGGCGCGATCCCCCCAGGCGGCGAGGTAGCGGCGCATCAGCTCGGCATCCGTGCCCTCGCCCTCGATGGCCGTGATGTGGTCACTCTCCAGGGTCAACCGCACCGGGCGCTCCAGGTAGCGCTTGAAGGTGAGGTTCACGTCGCCCGCATCGAGCACGAGGATGCCCTCGACGCTGCCGGCGCGGGGGAAGGAGACGACGATGCCGCCCGGCCAATGGGCGATGGTGCCGGGCCGGTCGGTCCAGCCCCAGACGCCGGCGGTGGCCGCACCCTCCATCGCCACACGAAGGTCGGTGCCGGCGGCGGAGGTGACGGTCATCCGCCGCGCGGCGCGGGCGCGCTTGACCGCGGCGCGGACCGGCGCCTCATCCTCCGGCCGGGGAACGAGGCGAGCCAGCGCCTCCGGATGCTCGTTCGAGATCATCAGCACACGGCTGCCCGCCTTCAGGATGGCGGGCAGTTCCGGGGCATGCAGCAACCCCTCCACGGTGAGGTCGAGGATGAGCGGGGCGGCAGCCAGCGCCGCCAGCACGCCGGGATGGCCGCCGATGGCGCGCGAGGCGCCGGTCGAGCGCACCGGTACCGGCGCGGCGGGAGGTGGCGTCGGCAGGATGCAGCGGAAAGGGCGGCAACCAAGGCGGAGCGCGGCGAGCTCGGCCAGGTCGATATTCAGGGCGCGCGACTGGCTCTCCGCCAGCAGGCAGAGGGGCAGGCCCGGCGTCGCGCCGCAAAGCCGCAGCACCGCCTCGAAGGCGTCGATCCAATGGGCCTCGATCCGGTCGGCGAGCATGGCGTCTCCTGTCCCTGAGATAGGGATGGGCAGCGGTTTATATGAAGCCGCACTTATGGCTGTCTCGTATTATTTCGCAGATTTCAATCGCTGGAATTGGTACCGTATCGAAAGCTCCAAGATGGCGTTACGATCTCGACATGAACATCCCTCCCCAGCCCTCCGGGGTTCGCTTCATCGATGACTATCTGGTGTATCTGCTGGCCAGGGCCGCGCACCAAGTTTCGAGCGAATTCCACGAGCAATTGCGCCGACGTGGCATTTCCGTCGCGGTGTGGCGGGTGCTGAGCGGCCTGCTCGGCAGCGAGGGGGAGACAGTGACGGGGCTGGCCGAACTCTGCCTCCTGCAACAGCCGACCATGACGAAGCTGCTGGACCGCATGGCGCGGCAGGGGCTGGTGGTGCGCAGCCCGGACCTCAAGGACCGCCGGGTGGTGCGGGTGGCATTGACCGAGGATGGGCAGTCGATGGCCGATGAGCTGGCCCTGGCCGCCCGGATGCACGAGGCGGATGTGCTGGCCCGGCACCCGCCGGCCGAGGCAGAGGCGATGAAGTCCCTGCTGCGCGCGATCCTCGCCCGGCACGACAAGCCGCGCCGCGCAGGCTGAGGGTATGCGCGGCCGGGCAAGGATGATTCCACGCGGCCGGCATTTGCCCTAGGCAGTGACGGAATCGACAGGGGCCCTGGTTCATGCCGTCCATGCGGGTACTGCAGCGGATCGTCCTCCTGCTGCTGGTGGTCTCGGCCGTGGTGCGGCTGGTGCTGGCCGACCGGATCATTGCGCCGGGATGGTGACCACCGGCGTCGGCTGGTTGCGGGTGCTCTCGGCCAGGACCTGCAGGATGTAGGCGAAGGTGAAGCTCGCCTTCGAGCGGTAGTCCGCCTCCTCGATCCAGTACCAGCGCCGCCGGTAGGGCACGGCAGCATAGGCGTCGTCCGGCGCCCTGGCACCCTGGCGGACGCGGATCAGCCGGTCGCCGAAGCCGGTCTCGGTCGCCCGGGTGTCGCCCCGCGTCACATCCCCCTCCGCCACCTCGATCTGGGCACCAAGCTCGTAGAGCACCTGGAGGACGGAGCGCGTCAGGATCGCCACCTGGCGGTTGCCGCTGCGGACCCGGCCATAGGTCACCTCCACATCGCGTTCGGTCGGGCCGAGGCCGAGCAGGCTGCGGGTCTGGCGCGCGGCGGGGGTGTCGCCCTCGATCAGCAGGAAGACCCGGCCGATGCCGCCCTGCCGCTCGAAGCGCAGGCCGACCGCCCCGGCCGATTGCGCCTGGCGCATCGCCCCGATCAGGGCGAGGAAGCCGCCCGAAGCCTCCTGCGCCTCGCCGCCGCGCGTTGCGCCGTTCGGCATGCCGTTCACCGATTGAACGCCGAGGCGGAAGAGCAGGTCGATCGGCGCGCCGCTCTGGGCGAGGGAAAGCAGCTCCGCCGCCGCCAGCGGCCGCAGGTAGGACTGGGCGAACTGCTCGCCGGTCATCGGAGTGAAGGTGAAGGTCGGCCGCGTGGTGTATTGCATCGTGCCGGAGACGGTCGCGTAATTGCCGGGATTGGCGGTGGGATAGGCGTTCAGCCCGACCTGTCCGGTGGTCTGGAGCGTATAGCCGGTGATGACCTGGCTGACCGAGAGGAAGGTCGGCACGTCGGCATAGCGCAGCCGCACCATGTTCAGCAGCATCTGCCGCTTCAGCCCGTCGCCGAGCGCCTGGGCATAGCCGACCTGGTCCGTGTCGAGCTGCTGCGGCCCGTTGCCGGTGCAGCCGGCAATCAGGGTGAGCGCCAGGCAGAGGGAGGCAGGATGGGTCATGGACGCCTGCAAGGCAGCATCCGGCCGGGCGCTCGTCAACCAGGCCTGGGCGCGGCCGCCGCCGATGCTAGGATCGCCCCCGATACGGGAGGAATCGATCATGGAGCTCGGCAAACGAGCCTTTCTCGGCCTGCTGGCCGCACCGGCCCTGGCGCGCGCCCAGGGTGGCGGACAGGGCACCGGCAATTGGCCGGACCGGCCGCTGCGCTTCGTCATCGGCGCCGCCGCGGGTGGGGTGTCCGACATCTTCGTGCGGCTGATGGAGAACCGGCTGCGCGAGCGCCTCGGCCAGCCCTCGGTGATCGACCCGCGGCCAGGGGCGGGCGGCATGCTCGGCGCCGAGGTGGCGGCGCGCAGCGCGCCGGATGGCTACACCTTCTTCGTCAACCACATCGCCTCGCACGGCATCGGGCCGACGCTGTACCGGCGGCTCTCCTTCGACCCGTTGCGCGACCTGCCGGGCGTCTGCCGCATCGCGCGGATGCCGAACGTGCTGATCGTCAAGGGCGACAGCCCGCACCGCGACGTCGCCGCGCTGGTCGCCTTCATGCGCGCCAACCCGCAGGCGGCGACCTTCGCCTCGGCCGGCACCGGCACCTCCTCGCATCTCTCGGGCGTGCTGCTCGGGCTGCGCACGGGGATCGAGACCATCCACGTCCCCTATCGCGGCACCGCGCCGAGCATGGCGGCGGTGATGAACGGCGAGGTGCTCTTCGCCATCGACAACGCACCCGCCAGCCGGCAGCAGGTGCTGGGCGGGCTGCTGCGGGCGCTCGCCGTCTCGACCGCCGAGCGGGCGGACACCATGCCGGAGCTGCCGACGCTGCAGGAGAGCGGCATCGGCGAGTTCGACGTGGCCTCCTGGTACGGCATCGCCGCGCCGGCCGGCGTGCCGCGGCCGATCCTCGACCGGCTGGGCGGCGAGGTCCTGGCAGCACTGGCCGACCCGGCGATCGCCACGCGGATGCGGGATTTCGGCGCCGAGCCGGCACCGCTGCCGGCCGAGGCCTTCAACGACTACATGCGCCAGCAGGTGGCCGCCTGGGCGCCGGTGGTGAAGGCCTCCGGCGCCACGGTGGATTAACCGCCGCCCTGCGCAGGCCAGTGCGGCGGGCGTGAGAAACATGAAAGGGAATAAAAGAACGGTCCCGCTGCCCTGGCCCGCATGATGGCCATGGGGCAGCATCTTCCCAGGGAGGCCATCATGGCCGACTTCGTCATCGTCGTCGCTGCCGCCGCCAGCCTCGCCGCCTCGCCTCGATTGCCGCCCGCCGCGGTAGTCCCGCAGAATGCACCGACGGTCGGCTTCCACGTCTACAGGGACCTGAATGCCTGCGAGCAAGCGACCGTCCGGCTCACGCCCCGCCCCGGCCAGCGCCATGTCTGCGTCCCGGTCGAGCCCAACCTGCAGGAGCTCACCGCGGCCTATTGAGGCGCCGCCGGGGTCGAAGGCCGGCAACCTCGCCCTCATCACCCTGGCGCAGGTGCTGGCCCTCTCGCTCTGGTTCTCCGGCACCGCGGCGGGGCCGGGAATGGCGCGGGAGGCGGCGCTGCCGCCCGGCTTCCTCGCCTGGCTGACCGGCGGGGTGCAGCTCGGCTTCGTGCTGGGGACGCTGGTGAGCGCGGCGCTCGCCCTGCCCGACCGACTCGACCCGCGCCGGCTGATCGCGGGCGCCTGCCTGCTCGGCGCCGCAGCCAATGCGGCGATCCTGCTGCTGCCGCCGGGCGATCCGCTGGTGATCCTGGCGCGGGGCGTGACGGGCCTGGCGCTCGCCTGCGTCTATCCGGTCGGGATGAAGCTCGCCGCCGGCTGGGCGGGCACGCGCGATGCGGGGCTGGTGGTCGGCATCCTGGTCGGCGGGCTGACGCTCGGCTCGGCCTCGCCGCATCTGGCCAATGCGCTGGGTGGGCTCGGCTGGCGAAGCGCGGTGGGCCTCGCCTCGCTGGCCGCGTTGCTGGCGGCGGGGCTGATCCTGCTCGCGCGCCAGGGGCCGCGCCATGCGCCGGCACCGCCCTTCCGGCCGGGCCTTGCGCTCGCGCTGTTCCAGCATCGCGGCACGCGGCTCGCGACCCTCGGCTATCTCGGCCATATGTGGGAGCTCTATGCGATGTGGGCCTGGATCGGTGCCTATCTCGCGGCGAGCTTCGCGGCGGCAGGCAGCGCGGCGAGCCCGGCGCTGGCGAGCTTCGCCGTGATGGCGGCCGGCGCGGTCGGCTGCGTCGCCGGCGGGCTGCTGGCCGACCGCATCGGCCGGGCCTGGCTGACGATCGGGGCGATGGCCATCAGCGGCGCCTGCTGCCTGCTGGCCGGCCCCGCCTTCGGCGCGGCGCCCGGCCTGGTGCTGGCGCTCTGCCTGGTTTGGGGGCTGACCGTGGTGGCGGATTCGGCACAATTCTCGGCCGCCGTGGCCGAGGCCTCGCCGCCCGGCCTCGCAGGCACCATGCTGACGGTGCAGACCTGCCTCGGTTTCGCCCTGACGCTGCCGGCGATCCATCTGATGCCGCTGGCCGAAGCCTGGCTCGGCTGGGGCGGCGGGGCCTTCGCCCTGCTCGCCCCCGGGCCAGTGCTGGGATGCCTGGCGATGGCACGGCTGACCGGGCCGAATGCAGGGCGCTGAGCGCCATGCCGCCGGTCAGGGACGCCGCGTCGTCTCCATGGCGGCTGGCTTTCTAGGCCGCCTAGGCCGCCGCGCGCGTCCCGGCCCGCGCGCTCGCCTTGATCGCGTCGGCCGCCTTCTCCGCCGTCATCAGCACCGCGGGGTGGATGTTGGAGGAGGGCACCAGCGGGAAGACAGAGGCGTCCACCACCCGCAGCCCCTCCACGCCGCGGACGCGAAGCTCGGTATCGACCACGCTGCGCTCGTCCGAGCCCATGCGGTTGGTGCCGCAGGGGTGATAGACGGTGGTGCCGGCGGCACGGATGTAGTCGAGCATCGCCTCGTCACCGCCGGTCGTGGGGCCGGGCGCCTCCTCCTCTTCAATCAGCCCGGCGAAGGGCTGCGTCGCGGAGATGCGGCGGGCGAGCTTCGCGGCCTCCAGCATCACATGCACATCGGACGGCGCGGTCAGGTAGCGCGCCTCGATGCGCGGCTTGTCCTCCACGCGGGGCGAGCGGAGCGCGAGCTCGCCCCGGCTGTCCGGCCGGCACTGGCAGAAATTGAAGGTGAAGCCCGGATACTTGGCCAGCGCCGCGGCCGAGGCGGCCTGGTTGCTGAGGCTGTAATTGACGAATTGATACTGCACCTCGGCCTCCTCCGAACCGGGGAGGACGCGGGCGAAGAGGCTCGCCTCCGAGGCGCCGATCGCCATCTGCCCGCGCCGGCGGATCGCCCAGTCGAGGCCGAGCTGCGCCGTCTTGAAGGGGTTCGCCATGAACTCGTTCAGCGTGCCGCAGGGCTTGGTGCGGAAGGCGAAGCGGATCATGAAGTGGTCCTGCAGGTTCCGCCCCACCTCCGGCGCATGCACGCGCGTCTCGATCCCGAGCGCCTGCAGGGCGGCGCCGTCGCCGATGCCGGATAGCATCAGCATCTTCGGGCTCTCGATGGCGCCGGCGGAGAGGATCACCTCGCGCCTGGCGCGGTGGATGCGCTCCACCCCGTCCGGCCCGCGGACCGCGACGCCGACGGCGCGGCCTCCCTCGAGGATGATGCGCTGGCCGATCTGCTCGGTATGCACGATGAGATTCTTCCGCCCGAGCGCCGGGCGCAGATAGGCGACGGCCGGGCTCCAGCGCCGGCCGCGGTACACGTTGAGCTGGTTGGGCGCCACGCCCTCGAACCAGGCGCCGTTGTTGTCGGCGTTGCGCGGGAAGCCGAGCGCCTCGCAGGCGGCGACGAAGGCGCGGCAGCCGGCCGAAGGGTCGGGCACCTCGCCGACGCGGACGGGACCTTCCTTGCCGCGATACTCGCTGTCCGGCCCCGCGAAGGTCTCGAGCTTGCGGAAATAGGGCAGGCAGTCCTCATGCGACCAGCCACGGGCGCCCGACTGAGCCCAGCGATCATAGTCGCGCGGGGAGCCGCGCAGGAAGACGAGGCCATTGACGCTGCCCGAGCCGCCGATGACGCGGCCGCGTGGCCAGTACACGCTGCGGCCCTTCAGCTCCGCCTCCGCCTCGGTCTGGTAGTTCCAGTCGTATTTGCGGGTGACGTAGAGGCGGGCGAAGCCCATCGGGATGTGGATCCAGGGGTTGCGGTCCCAGGGACCTGCCTCCAGCAGCACTACCCTCACCGCCGGGTCCTCGGAGAGCCGGGCAGCCAGCACGCAGCCCGCCGAGCCACCGCCGAGGATCACGTAATCCGCCGCGTCGTCCATCGCCTGTTTCCCCCATTCTTGCCGGTATCAGGCCATGGGCGGCGGGGGGCGGCAAGCCGGCACGGCACTTGCCTGCAAGCTGGCTGACAGATCGGGAACCCTGCCCATGCAACGCCGCCCCCTGCTGCTGGCCGCCAGCGGCCTCGCCCTGCCCTTCCTCGCCCTGCCGCGCCTCGCGCGTGCCCAGGCCGTATGGCCGAACCGGCCGGTCACCATCCTCGTGCCCTATGTGGCCGGCGGCCCCTCCGACACGCTGGCGCGGGCCACCGGCGGCGCCCTGCAGGCGGCGCTCGGCCAACCCGTGGTGGTCGAGAACCGGCCGGGCGGCAACGGCGCGGTCGCCGCCGGCCTCGCCGCGCGGGCAGCGCCGGACGGGCATACCCTTTTCGTCGGGGCGAGCGGCATCCTCACCATCAACCCGCATATCCTCCGCAACCTGTCCTATGACCCGATGCGGGACTTCGCGCCGCTGACCATCGCCATCAGCGCGCCCAACATGCTGGTCGCCAACCCGCGCTTCCCGCCGCGCGACGTGCCGGGGCTGGTCGCCTGGCTGAAGGCGAACCCGAACCAGGCCAGCTACGGGACAAGCGGCATCGGCTCCTCCGAGCACCTGACGATGGAGCTCTTCGCCCAAAGGACGGGCACGCAGCTGACGCATGTGCCCTATGGCGGCGGCGCGGCGGCGGTGACGGACCTCGTCGGCGGCACGACGGAACTGTCCTTCCTCAATATCTCGACCGTCGCGGCGCAGGTGCAGGCCGGTGCGCTGCGGGCGCTGGCGGTCGGCAGCCTCACGCGCCACCCGCTCTTCCCCGATGTGCCGACGGTCGATGAGAGTGGCGTCGCCGGCTTCGAGGGCGGCAGCTGGCACAGCTTCGTCGCCCCGCGCGGCACGCCGGAGCCGGTGCTGGAGGCGGTGCATGCCGCCCTCGTCGCCGCCCTCCGCCAGCCGGAGACCGAGGCGCGGCTGACCCGCATCGGCTTCACCGTGACGGCGACCAGCCGGGACGCCTTCGCCACGCGGCTGGAGCGCGAGCTGGGCGAGTGGCGGGAGGTGGTGCGGAGCGCCGGCATCGTTGCCGGATAGCGGTCGGGTCCGCGCCTAGGCGATGCCGGGCCCGAGCATGGGGTTGGCGCGGAGCCGCTCCACGGCGAGGTCGATGAAGGCGCGGACCTTGGCTGAGGCCCGCCGGCCATCCGGATGCACGATATGCACCGGCACCGGCGCTTCCTCATGCTCGGCGAGCAGGATCCGCAGGCGGCCATCGGCGAGGGCGGGCGCAACCTGGTAGGAGAGCAGCCGGGCGATTCCGAAACCATCGATGGCGGCCGCGAGCACGGCATCGACGGTGTTGCAGCTCAGCCGGGGACAGAGGGTGACGGCGCCGCGCCGCTCCGGCCCGAAGCGCCACTGGGCCGAGGCATCCAGGCCGGTGGAGGCGATGACGGCATGGTCCTGCAGGTCGCGCGGCATCGCCGGCGTGCCATGCCGGGCGAGGTAGTCCGGCGCGGCGCAAAGGACGCGGCGCACCGTGCCGACGCGGATCGCGGTCAGCGCCGAATCGGCCAGGTGCCCGATGCGCACGCCCACATCCGCGCCCTCCTCGACCATGTTGATGACGCGGTCGAGGAAGAGCGCGCGCAGCTGCAGGGCGGGGTGGCGCGACAGGTACTCCGTGATGACCGGCAGCACGTAGATGCGGCCGAACTGGACCGAGGCGGTAACCGTCAGCGTCCCGGTCGGCGTGGCGTAGGAGCCGGCGGCGGCGGCCTCCGCCTCCTCGATATCGAGAAGGATGCGGCGGCAATCCTCGAGGTAGCGCGCGCCCGCCTCGGTCAGCTTCAGCGAGCGCGTGGTCCGCGTCAGCAGGCGGGTGCCGATCAGCTCTTCCAGGGCGGCGACCGCGCGGGTGACCGCGGGCGGGCTCAGGTGCAGCTGACGCGCCGCCGCGGCGAGGCTGCCGCAATCGGCCGCCCGCACGAAGATCTTCATGGCATGCCAGCGATCCATGGCGAGGCCTCCCGCGCCGGCCCGAAAGCGGCCTGACCATTCGATTTTGCGCAATGGTCGCTTGTCTGGAAAGCGCATTCCCGCAAGCTGCCGCAAGGGTGTCTCCTCGGCGGCGAGGCTGGCCCGTGTGCCGGCCGCGAGGAGAACCGCCATGAAACTCCACCATCATCCGCTCTCCGGCCATGCTCACCGTGTGCGCCTGGCCCTGTCCCTGCTCGGCCTGCCTTGCGAGCTCGTCGAGGTGGATCTCGCCCGGGGCGCCAACCGGTCTCCGGAATTCCTGGCGCTCAACCCCTTCGGCCAAGTGCCGGTGCTGGAGGATGGCGGCACGGTCGTCGCGGATTCCAGTGCCATCCTGGTCTATCTGGCGAAGCGGTCCGGCCGGACCGACTGGCTGCCGGAGGACCCGGCCGGAGCGGCCCGGGTGCAGCGCTGGCTCTCCGTGGCGGCGGGGCAGATCGCCTTCGGACCGGCGGCGGCCCGGCTGGTCACCATCTTCGGCGCCGCCTTCGACGCCACGGAGGTGATCGCCCGCGCCCATGCGATCCTGCAGCGCATCGAGGCGGAGCTGGCGGCGCGGCCCTGGCTTGCGGCCGATCGCCCGACCATCGCGGATGTCGCGCTCTACAGCTACATCGTCGCCGCGCCGGAGGGGAATGTGGACCTGGCGCCCTATCCGGCGGTCCGCGCCTGGCTGGGGCGGATTGAGGGGCTGCCCGGCTTCGTGCCCTTCACGCGGACGGAGGCCGGCCTCCATGCGGCCTGACCCCACCCCGGCGGCACCCTCGCCCTGGCATGCCGGCGAGCGCGCCCTGCACCAGGGGCTCGGCCTCGGCGCGCGCATGGAGGAGATCGGCCGGCACGCTCTCCGCGACCACATGCTGCCGCAGCATCAGGGCTTCTTCCCGCGGCTGCCCTTCCTGGTGATGGGGGCCGTGGATGCCGAGGGCGATGCCTGGGCGACGCTCCGGGCGGGCCCGCCGGGCTTCCTCCGGGTGCCGGACCCGTACCGGCTTCGGGTCGAGGCCCGGCGCGACCCAGCCGATCCGGCCGAGGCGGGGCTGGAGGATGGGGCGGCGGTCGCGGTGCTCGGCATCGAGCTCGCCACGCGTCGGCGCAACCGGCTGAACGGCATCCTCCGCCGCGGCGGCCCGGAGGGCTTCACGGTCGAGGTGGAGCAGAGCTTCGGCAACTGCCCGCAATACATCCAGCGACGGGAGGTGGCCCCGCCGCGCGACCCGCCTGCCGCCACCGCGCCGCCGCAGGTATCGCGCAGCCTGGGCAAGCGGGGCCGGGCGATGATCGCGGCCGCCGACAGCTTCTTCGTCGCCACCTATGTCGAGCGCGAGGAGGGGCGGCGGCAGGTCGATGTCTCGCATCGCGGCGGCCGCCCCGGCTTCGTGCGGGCCGATGGCGGGGGCGTCCTCACCATTCCCGACTTCGCCGGCAACCGCTTCTTCAACACGCTGGGCAACATCGTGGCGAACCCGCGCGCCAGCCTCGTCTTCGTCGATGGCGCCAGCGGCGACCTGCTGCAGATGACCGGCCGGGCGGAGGTGATCCTCGACTCGCCGGAGATCGCGGCCTTCCGGGGCGCCGAGCGGCTGTGGCGCTTCACGCCCGAGGCGGTGGTGCTGCGCCCCGGGGCCTTCCCGCTGCGCCTCACCCTCTCCGAGGGGGGCTGGGCGCCGAGCACGCTGGCGACGGGGAGTTGGGAGCATGGCGGCGTCCCGTCCTGACGGACGCCGGGGCACCTCCGCATTTCCGCCACGCTGGCGGAATAGCCTGGGACCATGCCGCTGCGCCGCCTTGCCTTCGCCCTGCTCTGCCTGGCCCTGTGCGGGCTGCTGCTCTGGCTCGCCGCGCGGGTGATGGCGCCGGGCGGCTGGACCGCCTGGGAGGTGCTGGCCTTCCTCTGCTTTGCCGGCACGGCGCCCTGGACGGCGCTCTGCGCCGGGAACGCGCTGGTCGGCCTCGCCATCCTGCTGGGCACACGGCATCCGCCGGCTGCGGTGCTGCCGGCGTTGCGGCATGCGCGGCCGCCAAGTGGGCGGCTGCACACCGCCATCGCCGTCTGCATCCGGAACGAGGAGATGGCTCAGGTCCTGCCGCCTCTTGCCCGCCTGCTGGACGGGCTGGCCGTGGCGGGGGCGGCACAGCATTTCACCCTCTGGTTCCTCTCCGACACCCAGGATCCGGCGCTGGCGACGGCGGAGGAGGCGGCGATCGAGGAGTTCCGCGCCCGCCATCCCCGCACGCGCTACCGGCGGCGCAGCCGCAATGCCGGGTTCAAGGCCGGCAATGTGATGGATTTCCTCGACCATCACGCCGAGGGAGCGGCGCTGATGCTCTGCCTCGATGCGGATAGCGAGATGTCGGCGCAGGCGGTCCTCCGCCTCGTCGGCTGCATGGAGGCAGACCACCGCATCGCCATCCTGCAGCAGCTCATCGCCGGGCGGCCGGCGGCGGCGGCCTTCCCGCGGCTGTTCCAGTTCGGCATGCGCGCCGGGATGCGCGCCTGGGCGATGGGGCAAGCCTGGTGGCAGGGGCCGGATGGACCGTATTGGGGGCACAATGCCCTCATCCGCATCGAGCCCTTCCGCCGCCACTGCCGGCTGGAGGCGCTGCCGGATGGCAGCCCCATCCTGTCCCATGACCAGGTGGAGGCGGTGCGGCTGCATGCCGCCGGCTGGAAGGTCTGCTGCCTGCCGGACGAGGCGGGGAGCCTCGAGGGCAACCCGCCGGCCCTGCCCGAATTCATGGCGCGCGACCTGCGCTGGGCGGCGGGCAACATGCAGTATTTCGCCCTGCTCCGCCTGCCAGGCCTCACCTGGATGGGGCGCTGGCAACTGCTGCAGGCCATCCTGCTCTTCCTCGGGGCGCCGCTCTGGACCGGCGTGCTGGTCTTTGCCGCGCTGAATGCCGCGAATGGCGGGGCGGTGGCGACGCCGGGCGGTTCGCTGCTGGCGCTGATGGCCGTGACCTGGACAATGCTGCATGCGCCGAAGCTTTGCGGCTATGCCGAGGTGCTGCTCAAGCCGGGGCTCGCCGAGGCCTATGGCGGGCGGGGCGCCCTGCTACGTGGCGCGGTGGCGGAGCTTGTCTTCACCACACTGTTGGACCCGGTCAGCATCCTCAACAAGGCGATGTTCCTGGCTGCCCTGCCCTTCGGCGCGCGGCAGGGCTGGGCGCCCCAGAACCGGGCAGCGCGCGGTATCTCTTGGGTGGATGCGGCGCGGCTGCTCTGGCCGCACACGCTGTTCGGCGCGGCGATCTTCGGCCTGCTGCTGGTGGCGGCGCCGGGGGCGCTGGCTTGGGCGCTGCCGCCGGCGGGCGGGCTGCTGCTCGCCATTCCCTTCTGCGTGGCGACCGCATCGCCCCGCCTGTCGGACCGGCTGCGCCGCATGGGCCTCGCCGCGACGCCGGAGGAGAGGGTCACAGAAGCGTTGCCGCATTGAAACGGAGTGGCAGCGGCGGCGTTGTCTCGCAATGAGCATCACCCGCCGCGGCCTCGGCACCATCGGGGCCGCCACCCTGTCAGCCTGCGCGCAGATCCCGGTCCTGCCGGAGGGCCCCTCGGACCCGATGGAGCGGCAGATGCTGCTGGCCGAGGTGCTGGACGGCGCCCCGCTGCATGCCGGCAACTGGGTCGAGGTACTGGACGGTGGGGTTGCGATGTTCAATGCCACCTTCCGGGCCATCGCCGGGGCGACGGATCATGTGAATATCGAATTCTACATCCTCCAGGATGTTCGCCTCCCCGGCCTCGAGGGCCCCTCGCTGTTCGAGCTGCTGCTGGTGAAGCTGGCGCAGGGCGTGGCGGTGAACATCATCCATGACGGCTACGGCTCCTCCGGGACCGACTTCCGGGCCTTGCGGGCGGCCGGCGCGCAGACGCTGGAATTCCACCCGCTCGACCCGCTGGCGGCGAAGCGGGGCTGGATGCCGAATGACCGGGACCACCGCAAGCTGCTGGTGGTGGATGGCCGCATCGGCATCATCGGCGGGGTCAATCTCGATCGCGTCTACCAGAACCCCTGCGGCACCGGCGCGACGCCGACCGATCCGGAGGCGGCCTGCTGGCACGACACCTCCATCCGCATCGAGGGGCCGGCGGTTGCCTCGCTGCAGCGATTGTTCTTCGAAACCTGGGAACGGGAGGAGGGGGCACCGCTGCCGCGGCGCGACTGGTATCCGCGCCTGGCGCCGGTGGGGCCAGCACGCATCCGCATCCTCGGCAGTGCGCCCGGCGAGCGGAAGCCGCGCTACTACGTCACGCTCGTCTCGGCGATGGAGGCAGCGCGGGAGCGGATCTGGCTCTGCACCGGCTATTTCGTGCCGACCTGGCAGCAGCGCCGCGTGCTGCGTGCCGCCGCGCGCCGCGGGGTGCAGGTGCGGCTGCTGCTACCCTCCGTCAGCGACAGCCAGGAGGCGCTGAACGCCCAGCATGCCGCCTATGACGACATGCTGGAGGCCGGCGTCGAGATTCATGAAGTCGTCGACGGCGTGCTGCATGGCAAGATCGTCGTGGTGGATGGCGTGTGGTCGGCCGTCGGCTCCTCCAACCTCGACCGGCGCAGCGTCGCCTGGAACAACGAGGCGGATGCGATCGTGCTCGGCCGCGAGACGGCGGTGACCCTGGAACGCATCCTCGAACGGGAATTCGGCCGGTCCAGGCCGGTGAAGCTCGATGAATGGGAGCGGCGCGGCCTCGGCGCGCGGCTGCGCGAGCAATCCTCCCGGCTGTTCCTCGACCTGCTCTGATCAGCCGGGCCGCGGCCAGCTGGCCGGCGGCATGGGCTGCATCGCCGTGTAGTCCGGCTCCTCCCGCGCGCCGAGGCCGGGCAGGTCGAGCGAGGCGAGTTCCAAGGCACCGTCGCGGATGCGGAGGCGCGGGCCGCGTGGCGTGTCGGCATAGAGGTCGGGATGGGCCTCCATGAAGCGCACCGCCTCCGCCTTGGGGCGGCCGTTGAAGCCATCGACGAAGTGGTGTCCGTTGCGCTCGACATGGGCAAGGCCGAGCAGCGCCACCAATGCGAGGTCCTGCTGCACGCAGACGCCCGCGAGCGTCGTCAGGTCCTCGCCGGTCATGAAGTACTCGCCGCCTTCGGCGTTCCAGGCCCGGCAGCGGGCAGCATTCAGCAGCGAGCGCCAGATCCCTTTGCAGGATTTGGAGGAGACGCCGGCATAGCCGAGGTCTTTCGCCTGCACGAAGGCGTCGAGTGCGCCGTCGCTCTCGTCGATGATGACGGGACGCATGGCGGCCAGCGCGGCCATGCCCGTTTCCAGCGCACGAGCCCGCTTCACCGGCTGCTCAATGTAGCGGACGGAGGCCGAGAGGCGGCGGAGGCGCGGCTCCGCCTCCATTGCCCGCCACAGCTCGGCAGCGCCCTCGGCATCGGCATATTGCTCGTTGCCGTCGAGCGAGACATGGTAGTCGTGCTGCCGATCGAGCACCGCGGCGATGCGGCACAGCCGGTCCAAATCCGCGGCGACGTCACCGGCGACCTTCAGCTTCCACCAGCCATGGCGATAGGTGGCGGCGACCTCCTCCAGCGTCTCCGGCAAGCCGTCCCCGACGCGGCTGCGCTGCTCGGCGGCGGCAATGGGATCGACGAGGCCGACGGTGTGCCGGGCCTGGATGCGGCGCGCCGGGCGCAGCCCCGCCAGCATCGCGCCGAAGTCGAAGCCGGCGAGGTCGGGCGCCACGGCATGCGGCGCCATGCCGCCGATATTGCCCTGCATGCCGGTGAAGACGGAGGTGCCCCGCAGCTTCAGCAGCGCATCCAGCGCGGCGCGATCAACCAGCGCACGGCCATAACTGGCGACCAGCGGGTTCAGCCCCTCCTCCCCGCAGGCCGCGACATGCGCGGCATGCGTGTCGGCGAAATGGCCGAAGGCCGTATTGGCGCCGGCAGCGAGCGAGGCCTCGGCGGCCAGTTCCAGCGCGCGGCGAAGCTGGTGCTCATTCTGTGCATCGCTCAGCGCCGGGTCCTTGTCGAACCATTTGGCAGCGAGGGATTCCGCGGCGATGCCCCAGCCTTCCCGCCCGGCCTCGTCGCGGATGCGGGCGCGCAGCACCGCCTGCCGCCCCTCGGTCACGGTGATGACGCCGAAGCGGAAGGGCAGGCGCAGGGTGAAGGGCCATTCCCGCCGCTCGATCTCGAGGATGCGGAAGCGCGGCGCCGTCATGCCAAGCTCTCCAGCACGCCACGCAGGTAGCCGGCGGCGAATGCGGCGCAGCCCGGCCCGTCGGGGCGGTAGTCGAAGGGCTCCACCCCGCACCAGCCGGCATAATCGTGGCGGTGCAGCGCGGCGAGGATGGGGGCGAAGCGGTCCTCCCCCTGCCCCGGCGCGCGGCGGTTGCGGTCGTTCAGGTGGATATGGGCGATGAGGCCGCTGGGCAGCCAGCGCTCAAGCAGCGCGGCGGCCGGCTCCGCCTCGCCATTCCCGGCGGCCGAGACGTCGAGCATGGTCCGCAGCGCCGGGCTGCCGATGCGCTCTACGATGGCCACCGCCTCGGCGACGGTCGTCGCCCAGTTGGTCTCGCGTGCAGCCAGCGGCTCCAGGCAATAGGTGACACCGGAGGCAGCGGCCCAGCTGGCGATGCGGGCCACGCACTCCTCGGCCCGGGCCGCATCTCCCGTCGCCACGACCTGCCGCTGCGCGGGAGAGCCGTGCACCAGGAGGCCGGCGCCAAGATCGGCGGCAAGGCCGATCAGCCGCTCGATCACGTCAAGGGTGCGGGCACGGATGGCCGGGTCGGCCGTGGTGATGGAGAGGCCAGCCGGCGCCACCAGCAACCAGTGCAGCCCGCTGATCGCGATGCCCGCCTCGGCAGCCGCGCGGCGCAACGCCAATCGCTGCGTGGCGGGCAGGCGATGCGGGGCCTCCGCATCGAGGGTGAAGGGGGCGATCTCCAGCCCGGCATAGCCGAGCGAGGCCGCCATGTCGCACTGCGCGCCAAAGGGCAGCGCACGCAGGACCTCGTTGCACAGGGCCAGTCGCATGGCGGTCCGTCTCCCCTTTCGGGGAATGCTAGAGCGGATCCACCAGCGCCGTACACGGGCGAGAATGGCGTGACGATCAGCAGCACCTCCCGGTCCGCGCTGCCCTGGCGCAGGCGGCGGAACCGGGCGTCACCGAGCGGACGGGTCGGATGGCGAGGCGATCCTCGCTGCCTGCCGGCGGTGCTGAACGACCCCACCATCACCAGAAGCATGAATAACATTCAACCTTATGGACAATTGAAAACGTCACATTCGTGCGTTTTGATTCCGCAATATGCAGGGTATTCTTGAGTTTCCAGGCGGATTTTGAATTTCCGTATCAGCAACATATAATATATTCAACGCTTGTAGTTGGTAATCTTTATCGCTTAGACCGGCGCCACCGGCGGGACAGAGCCGGGCCGGGGCTGGCCGACGCCACCCGGACATCGCCAGCCGCGGAGCCAGGAAAGGGACCATTTCCGGCTGTGGCCCGGCGCGGCCGTAGGGTCGCCGGGCCTCACCTTCGCGGCGTGTTTCCATTTGGGGGTTTGCAAATTATGGCCGCGACATTCGTCGAGACTTTCGACAACGGGGTTGGTGCGCTTAATCACGTCTGGGGCAATGCGCGCATTGACACCAGCACCAAGGGCGAGATTACGATCACCGGCCCCGGCGGGTTCATGCAACGCCCGCATGATGATTCCGCGGGCCATGGCTACGGGACCTATTCGGTCGTCGCCTCCATCGAGGGCAATGCCAAGGGGCCGGCGGCGCTGCTTTGGCCGGGCGATGACGTGTGGCCGGGGCCGGAATACGACATCCTCGAAGTCATCAACGGCAAGCCCTATGGCACCGTGCACTACAAGGGCGGCGATGGCGGCGACGGCTATTCCTCGGTGTTCTACGAGGATATCGACGAGAGCAAGGTGCATACCTACACGCTCGACTGGCAGCCCGGCAGCATCACCTACGCCGTCGACGGCAAGACGATGGGGACCATCACCAAGAATGTCGGTGCCGACCATGCGCATGGCGGCGTCAACGAGGTCTTCGGCCTGATGAACACCAATTGGCACACCTCGATGACGGTTTATGAGGTGTCCTACACGCCGATGGGGCAGGACAGTGGGGCCGCCCCCTCCGCCAATGCCGCACCGGACAGCGCGGTGGCTGGGACGGAGGCGATCGACTGGCACGCGCTGGCCGCCATCGCCACCGCGAATTACGAAGCCACGGGCATGTGGTTCATCTGAGCCGTGCCACGCGCCCCGGGGTCAACCCCGGGGTGCTTCCGCCCGGGCAGTCCTGTCCGCATCGCAGCAGGCTGCCCTCCAGTGCCGGGGTTGCCTCGGCTGCGCCGAAATCGCCCTGGCCGTCTGCACGGGGAAAGTTGCGTAGCGTCGCCGGGACGACATCCGGTCAAAACGCTGCCGTGATACTGATCACACCCGCATCAAAACGCCCTTCGGCCCGGCGACCGATGGCGCAGCGCCGCGTTACGGCGCCATGAACAAGATCATTCCGCGACTGCGCTCCGAAACCTTCAACGAGGCATTCGAAGCATTCGAAAATGCGTTCCTCAAGGCACTGACGAGGCCACATCCGCTCGTCTTCGAGACGCACGAGACCGTCATGGGCGCCCTGCGGGACATGGCGGACGACGATGCCGCGGCGAAGCTGCGGAACGCCGAGCTCAGCCTGCTGCGGCATGCGAGTGGCGAGCGGCCGCTTCGCGCGCCCGACGTCGAAAGGCTGATCAGCGTGCTGGAGCTGGATGACATCGAGGCCTTGCAGAGCGCGGCGATGCGCTATCGGTCGGCCATGGCGCACCAGGTCCATCGCGCCGCCTGAGCCAGTGGTGGTCCGTCCCGTCCCGGCGACACCCGGAGGATGTCGGCATCGGGGCGCCGGGGCATGATCCAGCCTGATCACCGGGCCGCGTGCCTCGCGCGCCCGGCGATCAGGCCTTAGTCCCCTTGCAGCGCCGCCCAGACGCGCGGCGGCGTCAGTGGCATCTGCAGCCGGTCGACTGCCGCTTCATGGCCGGCGCGGACCAGCGCATCGGCCACGGCGCTGACCAGGGCGGGCGTGGCGCCGATGGTGCCGAGCTCGCCGACGCCCTTCACCCCGAGCGGGTTAGTGCGGCAGGGGATGGACTGGTCGAGCGCGGTGACATAGCCGGTGGCGAGGTCGGCGCGTGGCATGGCGTAGTCCATGAAGCTGGCCGAGAGCGGCTGCCCATTCTCCGGGTCGTAGGCCACCTGCTCGCAGAGCGCCTGGCCGAGCCCCTGCAGCGCTCCGCCGACGATCTGCCCCTCGACGATCATCGGGTTGACGACGCGGCCAGCGTCATTGGCCGAGACATAGGAGAGCACATCGACGGCGCCGGTCTCCGGGTCGACCTCCACCTCGCAGACATGGCAGCCATTGGGCCAGGTCGGGCCTGAGACCGAGTGGCTGATATCGACGAAGATGCGCCCCTCGGGCTGGCGGGCGGCGAGGTCGAACAGGCCGATCCGCCGGTCGGTGCCGGCGACGCGGATCACCGCATCCTGGTATTCGAGATCGGCCGCGGCGGCCTCGAGCGCCTCGGAGGCGAGGTCCTTCGCCGCCTCCACCGCACGGTCGGAGGCGACGCGGATGGCGGAGCCGGCGGTGAAGAGCGAGCGGGAGCCGGCGCTGCCGAAGCCGCTGCCGCGATCGGAATCGCCAAGCACGACCGTGATCTGCTCGATCGGCACGCCGAAGGCATCGACGACAAGCTGGGCATAGCTCGTGGCGATGCCCTGGCCCATGGCCTGGGTGGTGGCATAGACCTCGATCTCGCCCTCACCCTTCACCGCGACGGTGACGCGCTCCTCGAAGACATTGCCGCCGGTCCATTCGAGGAAGGTGGCGATGCCGCGCCCGCGCAGCTTGCCCGCCGCGCGCGAGGCCCCGGCGCGGCCATCGAATCCGGCCCAGTCGGCGGCGGCGAGGCCCTCGTCGAGGATCTGCGCGAAGCTGCCGCTGTCATAGGTCTGGCCCATGGCGTTGGTGTAGGGCATCTGCTCCGGGCGGATCATGTTGCGCCGGCGCAGCTCGGCGGGGTCGAGCCCCATCTTGCGGGCGGCGGCGTCCATCAGCCGCTCGATCAGGTAGATCGCCTCCGGCCGCCCGGCGCCGCGATAGGGCGCGGTCGGCGCAGCGTTGGTCAGCAGCGCGGTGAAGCGCAGGTCGATGGTGCGGATGTCGTAGATGCTGGTCGAGACCCAGGGGCCGATCATCAGCTGGATGGCGACGCCCGAGGCGCGCTGGTAGGCGCCCATATCGGCCAGGGTGCGGACGCGGAGGGCGAGCACGCGGCCCTCGGCATCGAGGGCCAGCTCCGCCCGGCTCTCCGTGCCGCGGCCATGGGTTGCCGAGAGGAAATCCTCGAGCCGGGTCGCCGCCCATTTCACGGGGCGCTGGAGCTGGCGGGCCGCGAAGGCGACGACGCCGTCCTCCGGGTAGAGGCCGGTCTTCATGCCGAAGCCGCCGCCGACATCGCCGACCAGCACGCGCACTTGCGAGGGATCGATGCCGAGGATCTCCTTCGCCAGCGTGTCGCGCGCGCCGGAGGGCATCTGGCTGCTGAGGCGGAGGGTGATGCGCCCGCTCGCCGCGTCGTAGTCGGCGAGGGCCATGCGCGGCTCCATCGATGCCGGAGCGAGGCGCTGGTTCACCAGGTCGAGTGCCACGGTATGCGCGGCGGCGGCGAAGGCCGCTTCGGCCGCGGCGGCATCGCCGTAATGCGTCTCGGCGACGACATTGCCGGTGGCCGCCGGCCAGACCAGCGGCGCGCCCGGCGCGGCGGCCTGGGCAAGGCCGATAACGGCGGGCAGTTCCTCGTACTCGACCTCGATGGCCTCGGCGGCGTCGCGGGCCTGGCCGGGGCTCTCGGCGATGACCGCGGCGACCGCCTCGCCAGCGAAGCGCACCATGTCGGTGGCGAGGATCGGGCGTGGCGGCGCGGCGAGCGGCGAGCCGTCCGGCCGCTTGAAGGGCAGCGCGACGCCGAGCGGCTTCACCCCGGCGGCGGCGAGGTCGGCGCCGGTGAGCACCGCCAGCACGCCGGGCATGGCCGCCGCCGCCGCGGTGTCGAGGCCACGCAGGCGGGCATGGGCATGGGGCGAGCGGAGGAAGACGAGATGCGCCTGGCCCGGCAGCGACACATCGTCGGTGAAGCGCCCGGCGCCGGCGAGCAGCGCCGCATCCTCGATCCGCCGCACCTTCTGGCCGCTGCCGAAGCGGCCGAAGCCGGAATCCATGCCGTCTGCCAAGATCGCCCACTCCCGCTGATGGTCCCGAGATGCGAAGCTTAGCAGCCCGGCCAGGGGGCGGTAGCCCCGCCGGGCGGCGGGGTGACCGGCGGAGGAGTCTTCGCCAAGAACGGGACGGATCGGGGTCCGACGCATCCCAACCAGGAGAGGAGACGGCATGACCCATCCGCTGCGCATCGGCATCTGGGCCCTGGTCCATGGCAACCGCGCCGCCCTGCAGGACCCGGAGGAGCCCTATGACGCCTCCTGGCGGCGCAACCGCGCCCTGGTGCTGGAGGCGGAGGCGCTCGGCTACGACTGCGTGCTGGTGGCGCAGCACACGATGAACCCGCACCGCCCCGATCTCGGCCAGCTCGAGGCCTGGACGGCCTCCGCGGCGCTGGCGGCGGAGACGCGGCGCATCGAGATCATCGCCGCCATCAAGCCTATGCTCTACCACCCGGTAGTGCTGGCAAAGATGGCCCTGCAGATCGAGGAGATCAGCGGCGGCCGCTTCGCCATCAACCTGGTGAACGCCTGGAACCGCAAGGAGATCGAGGATGCCGGCCTCGTCTTCCGCGAGCATGACGAGCGCTACGCCTACGGCGCCGAATGGCTGGCGGTGGTGGAGCGGCTGATGCGCGGCGAGGCGGTGGAGCACGACGGCCGCTACTTCCAGGTGCGCGACTACATCCTCCGCCCCGCCGCCGCGACGCGGCCGCGCCCGCGCATCTATGTGGGCGGCGAGTCCGGCCCGGCGCGGGACCTGGTGGCGGCGCAGGCGGATGTCTGGTTCATCAACGGCCAGCCGGTGGAGGATGTCGCAGCGCTGATCGCCGATGTGCGGCAACGCCCGCGGCCCGGCGCGCCGGTGCGCTTCGGCCTCTCCACCTTCGTCATCGCCCGCGAGACCGAGGCGGAGGCGCGGGAGGAGTACCAACGGCTGCTGGCCCTCGCGCGGCAGGATGCCGAGATCAAGGCCTATGTGAAGGCGAATACCGACCCGGCGGTGGCGATGCGCAAGACCCAGGCGAGGTTCGAGAGTGTCGGCACCAATGGCGGCACGGCCGGCGGCACGGTCGGCAGCTATGACCAGGTGGCGGCGCGCATCGCGGAGTTCCACGCCGTCGGCATCGACACGCTGCTGACGCAGTTCCAGCCCTTCGAGCGCGAGATGCGGCGCTTTGCCGAGCATGTCATGCCGCGCCTCGCCCGGCTGCGGGAGGGCTGAGCGGCCGATGCCCGCCACCGCTCCGCGCCGGGCGCTGATCGGCGCCGCGCTCGCCGCGCCCCTGCTCCGCCGGCCCGCCGCCGCCCAGTCGGACTGGCCGAGCCGGCCGCTGCGGCTGGTGGTGCCCTTCCCGCCCGGCGGCGCCTCCGACCTGCTCGGCCGGCTGATGGCCGAGCAGCTTGCCACGCGGCTGCGCCAGACGGTCGTGGTCGAGAACCGCGGTGGCGCGGGCGGGCTGACGGCCGCCGAATACGTCGCGCGGCAGCCAGCGGATGGCTACACGCTGCTTCTCGGGACGCAGGCGACGCAGGTCTTCAACAAGTACCTCTACGCCCACCTGCCCTATGACCCGGACCGCGACTTCACCCCGCTCGGCACGGTGGCGGCCATTGCCTATGTGCTGGTGGTCACGCCCTCGCTGCCCGTGGCGGACCTGCCGGGGCTGATCGCCCATGCGCGCGCCCATCCGGGGCGACCGAATTACGGCTCCTCCGGCACCGGCGGGGGGATGCACCTGGCGACGCATCTCTTCGCCGAGCGGGCCGGCGGCGGCATGGTGCACGTGCCCTATCGCGGCGCCGCCGCGGCCGTCACCGCCCTGGTGCAGGGCGAGGTGCAGCTGATGGTGGACCTGGTGCCGAACAGCCTGCCGCTGGTGCGCGGCGGGCAGCTCCGCGCCCTCGCCGTCGGCCTGCCGGAGCCGACGCCGCTGCTGCCGGGCGTGCCAACCTTCCGGCAATTCGGCATCGCCGATTTCGACGTACCCTCCTGGTTCGTGCTGCTGGCGGCGGGGCAGGTGCCGGCGCCGGTGGCCGAGGCACTGCAGAGGGCCACAGCAGAGTCCGTCGCCGACCCGGCATTCGCCGCGCGGCTCGACGCCGTATCCGCCCGACCACTGGCGCTGTCCGGCCCGGCGCTGCGGGACTTCCTCGCCGAGCAGGCCGCGCGGTGGGAGCCTGTGATCCGCAGCGCGAATGTAAGGCTGGACTGAGGCGGCCGGTCAGCCTGCGAGGCGGATGCGCGGCGGGCCGGGCAGCACCTCGCCGATCTCCCGGCCAACGCCTCCAGGCAGGGCGCCACGGCGGCAGCAGGCAGGCCGGCGAGGAAGCCGCCCGCCGTCTGCGGGTCGAGCAGCGCGGCGACCGCCGGGGCGGCGGGGTGGGCGCCGTCCAGCAGGCCGGTGATGGTGGCCGCGTTGCCGTCATGGAGCGTCGGCAGCTTGCCGCCTCAGCGCATGGGCGGCATGGCGGGCAGCTCGGCGAAGCGGGTGACCCAGCGGCGGTCGATCCGGCGCTTCAGCCACCAGGCCCAGGCGCCGCGCAGGGCGAAGCGGCCCCAGAGGGCGATCGCCTCGCCATCCGCCGTGCCGATTAGGGCGAGGGCACGGCGCTGCGGGCGCCAGGGGCGCGGCGCCCGGCCCGCCATCAGCCGGCGGATGGCATCGGCCAAGGGCGGGCCCTGGCGGACGGCATAGACCCCTGCCTTCTCACGCGGATGGGCCGCCATGGTGGCGACATCGCCGGCGGCGAAGACCTCCGGATGGGAGACAGAGCGGAGGGTCTCGTCGATGAGGATGAAGCCCTCGGCATCAAGGGCGAGGCCGGTCTCGCGCAGCCAGGGCGGCGCGGCGGCGCCGGTGGTCCAGAGGGCGAGGTCGCAGGGGACCTCCCGGCCATCCGCCAGCAGCAGCGCCCCCGGCGCGGAGCGGGACACGGGTGCCCCCTCGAGGATGGCGATGCCGCGCCCGGCCAGCGCCCGCCGCACCAGGGCGCGGGCCGCACCACCGGCATGCGGCAGCAACCCGGCGCCGGGCAGCAGCGTGACCTCGGCCGCGGGGCCAAGGCGATGGCGGAGGGAGAAGGCGAGCTCCACCCCCGCGGCGCCGCCGCCGACCACGGCGGCACGCGCCGGACCATCCAGCAAGACGGCGGCCAGCCGCGCCTCCAGGCTGCCAATCGGGCGGACGGGCAGCACCCTGCCCTCCCCCGGCGGCAGCGGGCGGGAGACGGAGCCGATATCGAGCGAGAGCAGGTCGTAGCGCAGCGCCGGGTGCCGGGCGCAGGCGAGGCGGCGGGCGGCGGGGTCGAGGCCGGTGGCGCGGTCATGGATCAGCCGGGCGCCGGCGGCGGTCGCCAGGCGCAGCAGGTCCACCCGGCTCTCCTCCGGCCTGTAGAGCCCCGCCACCAGGCCGGGCACCATGCCGGAATAGACCGGCGCCAGCTCCTCGGCGAGGAGGGTGACGCGCAGGCCGGGAACCGGCCGCATGGCCAGCGCCCGCAGCAGGCCGAGATGCGCATGCCCGCCGCCGACCAGCACCAATTCCCGGCTCTCGGCAGGCAGCACGTGTTTCGGCATGGCGGGATGTCTATGGCATCGCGCGATGGCCGCCAATCGGCGGAGGCGGGCGGGAATCGGACCCGCTGCTCGCGATGGGCGTGCCACCGGCCTGGAAGACCGGAAGGGCCCCAGGCTGGAGACGAGCCTCCGCTTCGCTCAGCCGGACAACCTGCCAGGCGCCTTCAGCCAGTCTTCAACAGGCCCTGGCCAGCCAGCAGGCCGGTGACGCCGGGGCCGAGCCCCATCGCCTGCCGGGCGAAGGCACGCTTCAGCCCCGGCAGCCGGTCGACCGCGGCGATGCCGAGACGGCGCGCGATCCGCACCGGCGCGAAGTCGTTGCCGAAAAGCCGCTCCAGCGCATGCATCCCCGTCAGCATCAGCAGCGTGTCGGGCCGCCGCCGGGCCTGGTAACGCGCCAGCACCGGCGATGCGCCGGGATCGGCGCCGGCATGCCAGGCGGCGATCATCTCCTCGGCCAGCGCCGCCACGTCGCGGAAACCGAGGTTGAGCCCCTGCCCGGCGATCGGGTGGACCCCATGCGCCGCATCGCCGATCAGGGCGAGGCGGGTATCCGTCCAGCGCTCCACCAGCAGGGCGGAGAGCGGATAGGACCAGCGCCGCCCGATGGGCCGCACCGCACCAAGTTGCGGGCCAAGGCGCCGCGCCAGCTCCCGCCCAAAGCCCTCGTCGTCGAGGGCCAGCATCCGCCGGGCGACCGGGGTGCGATCGGCCCAGACGAAGGCGGAGGCATGCGGATAGGCCGCGGTGCCGAAGCGGTCCGGCCCGGCGAGGGGAAGCTGGGCGAAGGGGCCGTTGGGCAGGAATTGCTCGAGCGCCACGCCCTCATGCGGCCGCTCATGGGCGAAGGCCCCGACCATGCCGATCTGGTGGTAGTCGAGCGTGGTCGCGCGGATGCCGGCCTGGCGGCGGAGCGGGCTGTTGCGCCCCTCGGCGGCGACCACGAGGCGGGTGCGCAGCACCTCACCGGTCGAGAGCCGCACCGTGGCGCCCTCGGCCTGCCGCTCCACCGTGGCGGTGGCGGGGGCGAAGACGCGGAGGTTGGGCATCTCCGGCAGGGCGGCGTTCAGCGCCATGCGCAGGCTTCGCGCCTCGACCATGTAGCCGAAGGGCTCGGCCGAGACCTCCTCGGCATCGAAGGCGAGGGAGAGGGCCGAGGCGGGCTCGCCCGGGCGGCCATCGGCGACGCGGATGCGGCGGATGCCGCAGGGTTCGGCCGGCAGGCGCTCCCACACCCCCGCGGCCTCCAGCAGGCGCTTCGAGGTGAGGGCGATGGCATAGGCGCGGCCGTCGAAGTCGGGCAGCGCCATGGGCGGCAGCGGCGCGCTGTCCACCACGGCTGTGGGCAGGCCGGCGGCCGCCAGAATCGCGGCGAGGGTGGCGCCGACCGGGCCGGCGCCGATGATGCAGGCGGCCATCTCGGGTGTGGATGTCATGCGTGGCTCAATCCCATGCCCCCGGCCGTCCGTCCATGCCCCGTGCAGCACTTGCCCAAGTCTCGCACTTTCGGCCCAGAAAACAGGCAGGGTCGCAAACAGTCGCGACAGATTCTCTGGTCCCGCCCAGAGTTCCCTTGTGGCACGGGATTTGTAGGCAGAACCAAGCCGGGACCATCAAGGAGGATAATGGGCAGATGAAGCTGGTGATGGCGTTCATCAAGCCCTTCAAGCTGGACGAGGTGCGCGAAGCGCTCACCCCGCTCGGAGTGCAGGGGCTGACGGTGACCGAAGTGAAGGGCTTCGGTCGCCAGAAGGGGCAGACGGAAATCTACCGCGGTGCCGAGTACCAGGTCAGTTTCCTGCCGAAGATCAAGATCGAGGTCGTGGTGCCGGACGAGCTGGTGGACGCGGTGATGGAAGCCGTCGCCAAGGCCGCCCGTACCGACAAGATCGGCGACGGCAAGATCTTCGTGCTGGAAGTGGAGCGCGCGCTGCGCATCCGCACCGGCGAGACCGACACCTCGGCGCTCTAGGCGCCGCGACGCACACAGGAATGCAGGGGAACACATGATGAGGATGCCCGCACGCGCGCTGGCGCCGTTGGCTGTCGCGCTGCTCGCCGCGACACCGGCCCTGGCCCAGGACGGCCCGAAGATCGACACCGGCGACACCGCCTGGATGCTGACCAGCACCGCACTGGTGCTGATGATGACCGTCCCCGGCCTCGCGCTCTTCTATGCCGGCATGGTGCGCAAGAAGAACGTGCTCTCCACCATGATGCAGAGCTTCTCGATCGCCGCGCTGGTGACGGTGGTCTGGATGGTGGCCGGCTACAGCATCGCCTTCGGCGAGGGCGGCCCCTGGGTCGGTGACCTCTCCAAGCTGTTCCTCTCGGGCCTCGCCGAGAACTGGGACAAGCCCTTCACCCTCGGGTCCGGCGACGGGGCGGTGGCCTTCACCATCCCCGAGACGGTCTTCCTGATGTTCCAGATGACCTTCGCCATCATCACCCCGGCCCTCATCACCGGCGCCTTCGCCGACCGCATGAAGTTCAGCGCCATGGTGCTGTTCACCGTGCTGTGGTCGCTGCTGGTCTATTCGCCGGTCGCCCATTGGGTCTGGCACCCGAATGGCTGGATATTCGCCCTCGGCGCGCTCGACTTCGCCGGCGGCACGGTGGTCCACATCAATGCGGGCATCGCCGGCCTGGTGGCGGCGCTGGTGCTCGGCAAGCGGCTCGGCCTCGGCCATGACAACATGGCACCCTACAACCTCGCGCTGGCCGTCATCGGCGCCGGCATGCTCTGGGTGGGCTGGTTCGGCTTCAATGCGGGCTCGGCCGGCGGCGCGGGCGCGCGCGCAGGCATGGCCATGCTGGCCACCCAGATCGCGGCGGGCGTTGCGGCGCTCAGCTGGCTCTTCGCCGAATGGGCGACGAAGGGCAAGCCGAGCGTGCTGGGCGCCATCTCCGGCGCGGTCGCGGGCCTCGTCGCCATCACCCCGGCCAGCGGCTTCGTGCTGCCGGTGCCGGCGCTGATCATCGGCGTGGTGGCCGGCCTCGGCGGCTTCTGGGGCGCGACGGGCCTCAAGCATCTCTGCGGCTATGACGACAGCCTCGACGCCTTCGGCGTGCATGGCGTCTGCGGCATCATCGGCAGCCTGCTGACCGGCGTCTTCGCCTATGGCGCCCTCTCCGCCACCACGGCGACGCCGGATGGCTACAGCGGGTCCTTCGACCAGTTCCTGATCCAGCTCTACGCCACCGCCGCGGTCGTCGCCTACACCGCGATCGGCAGCTTCATCCTGCTGAAGATCACCGATGTGATCGTCGGCCTCCGCGTGCCGGAGGAGGAGGAGCGCGAGGGCCTCGACGTCACCCAGCATGGCGAGCGCATCGCCTGACATCAGGGCCGGAGGGGTGACACCCCCTCCGGCCTTTTTTGCGCCCACTCACGTTACGAAACCAAAACCTGGGGGTCATCCTTCCATGAAGAACAAGCCCGGCTTCCTCGCCCGGCCCCTTGCTGCGCTCCGCCATGCCTGGATCGCCGCCGCGGCCCTGGTGCTGCCGGCGCTGCCGGCCACCGCGCAGACCAATATCGAGTCGCTCGGCCTGACCGTCACGCTGACGCCGGCGATCTCGAACGACTACCTGTTCCGCGGCATCAGCCAGACGCGGAACAACTGGGCCTTCCAGGGCACCGTCGACGTCCAGCACGACAGCGGCTTCTATATCGGCGCCTTCATCAGCAACGCGAAATTCCTTGCCAGCCCCTGGAACGACACACGGCAGGAGCTCGACATCCTCGCCGGCTACCGCCTCACGCTAGGGGATGTCGCGCTCGACCTGGGCTACATCGCCTATTTGTATCCAGGCCAGGACAAGGCGCCGGGCACGCAGCTGAACGAGTACCAGGAAATCGCCCTCAAGGCCTCCTACACCATCGACATCGTCAAGCTGCTCGGTGCCTTCAACTATTCGCCCAACTTCTTCGGCCGCTCGGGTGACGGCTTCTACGTCGAAGGCGGCGCCGACGTGACGCTGCCCTACGGCTTCACCGCCTCCGCCCGCCTCGGCCACCAGTGGATCGAGCGCAACCCGCTCTTCGGCACGCCGGACTACCTCTGGTACTCGATCGGGGCCTCGCGCGAGATCTATGCCGGCGTGACCGCGACGGTCGCCTGGTACGGCACCGACATCAGCAAGCGGGACTGCATCCCCGTCGCCGACCGCGCGACGGGCGGCCAGCGTGCCTGCGACGGCCGCGTGCTCTTCACCCTGAGCAAGGTCTTCTGAACCACCCGCGGAACAGCCGTGGCCGAGTGGGGGGCGCCGACCGCAAGGTCGGCGCCCTTTTTCGTGATTCCGTGGCCGGGCAAGGATTTGCGCGCTATCCTTGGGGCCTGTTCTGAACCGGACCCCGCGACCTATGCCCGCGCCCCGTATCGCTGCCGCCGACCGCCCGACCGCCACCTCCGCTGCCCGCCCCTTCGCCGGGGTCCGCCGCTTCGCCTCGCCTGCCGTGAAGGCGGCGATGCGCCGCCGGCTTTTCGAATGCCTTGGCCTGCTGGCGGCGCTGGCCGGGCTCGGCCTGCTGGTCGCCCTGGCCAGCTATGATCCGGCTGATCCCTCCCTCTCCACCGCCACGGGCCGGACGCCGACCAACCTGGCCGGGCCGGCCGGCGCCGTCGTGGCCGACCTGCTGTTGCAGGGCTTCGGCTGGGCCGGGGCGTTGCCGGGCCTCGCCCTGCTCGGCTGGGCCTGGCGCCTCGGCACGCATCGCGGCATCGGCCTGTTCCCGGCACGGCTGGCGGCACTGCTCGCCGCCCTTCCGCTGCTGGCCGGCACCTTGATGCTGGCGCCCTTACCAGCCGGCAGCCCGGTCGAGTCGGGCGCCGGCGGTGCCGCAGGGGCCATCGTCGCCGGGGCGGTCAGCCATCAGGCGGGCGCCCTGTTCGGCCCCTTCGGCGGGATGATTGGCGATGTGGCGCTGGTTGCTCTCGCCCTCGCCCTGTCTGCCGCGGCGCTCGGCCTCTCGCCGGGTGAGTGGCTGGGGATCGGCCGGGCCGCCCGGGCCGGCGCCGGCGGGGTCGCCCGATTCGGCGCGGCGGGGCTGACGCGCGCCGGCGGCGCCGGGGCGCGCGGCGCCCGCGGTCTGCTCGGCCGAATCGGCGGCAGCATCGTCAGCCTGTTCCGCATCCGCCGGCGCCGCCCGGCCGGCCCGCCGCCGAACGACCTCGCCAGCGTGCTCCGCGCCGCCGATGCCGCGGCGGAGGTGCCGCGCATGCCCCGCCGCGAGCCGCGCGTGGCCGAGGGCCGGATGGAACCCGCGGTCGGACCAGCGGTCGAGCCCGGGCCATTCATCGCCAGGCAGCCACCCAAGGTCGTCGCCCCGCCAGTGCCGCAGAAGCGGAGCGAGGCCAAGCGCCAGCCGCAGCCCGACCTGCAGGACAACCCCTGGCGCCTGCCGCCCCTCTCGCTGCTGCAGGAGCCGCCCGCCAAGCGCACCGGCCGCCCCTCGGAGGAGGCGCTGCAGTCCAATGCCCGGCTGCTCGAGCAGGTGCTGGAGGATTACGGCGTGCGCGGCCGCATCGCCGCCATCAATCCCGGCCCCGTCGTCACGCTCTATGAGCTGGAGCCGGCGCCGGGCACCAAATCCGCCCGCGTCATCGGCCTCGCCGACGACATCGCGCGCAACATGCATGTCACGGCCGTCCGCATCGCGACCGTCCCCGGCCGCAACGTCATCGGCATCGAGCTGCCGAACGCCAAGCGCGAGACGGTCTATTTCAGCGAATCGATGGCGGCCGAGGAATGGGTGCGCCATCCGGGCCGCCTGCCGCTGGCGCTGGGCAAGGATATCGGCGGCAACCCGGTCATCGCCGACCTCGCCCGCATGCCGCATCTGCTGATCGCGGGCACCACCGGCTCGGGCAAGTCGGTCGCCATCAACACCATGATCCTTTCGCTGCTCTGGCGCTTCAGCCCGGAGGAATGCCGCTTCATCATGATCGACCCGAAGATGCTGGAATTGTCGGTCTATGACCGCATCCCGCATCTGCTGGCCCCGGTGGTGACGGAGCCGCCCAAGGCCATCGGCGCGCTGAAATGGACGGTACGCGAGATGGAGAAGCGCTACCGCGCCATGTCCCAGCTCGGCGTCCGCAATATCGGAGGCTACAACGAGAAGGTGGTCGAGGCCCGCCGCCGCGGCGAGGTGCTGACCCGCAAGGTGCAGACCGGCTTCGACCCGGAGACCGGCAAGCCCGTCTTCGAGGAGCAGCCGCTCGCCCTCGCCCCGCTGCCGATGATCGTCGTCGTCATCGACGAGATGGCCGACCTGATGATCGTCGCCGGCAAGGAGATCGAGGCGGCGGTGCAGCGCCTGGCGCAGATGGCCCGCGCCGCCGGCATCCATGTCATCATGGCGACGCAGCGCCCCTCGGTGGATGTCATCACCGGCACCATCAAGGCGAACTTCCCGACCCGCATCTCCTTCCAGGTGACCAGCAAGATCGACAGCCGCACCATCCTCGGCGAGCAGGGCGCGGAACAACTGCTCGGCCAGGGCGATATGCTGCACATGGCGGGCGGCGGCCGCGTCGCCCGCGTCCACGGCCCCTTCGTCTCCGACACCGAGGTGGAGAAGGTGGTGGACTTCCTGCGCGAGCAGGGCGAGCCCGCCTATATCGAGGAGGTGACCGAGGCCGAGGAGGATCTCGAGGGTGGCGATGGCCTCTCGCTCTCCGGCATCGCCGCCGGCTCCGATGGCGAGAAGGGGTTGTTCGACCAGGCTGTCGCGCTCGTGAGCCGCGAGGGCAAGGCCAGCACATCCTTCATCCAGCGGCATCTCAACATTGGCTACAACCGGGCCGCCAAGCTCATCGAGCAGATGGAAAAGGAAGGCGTCGTCGGCCCCGCCAACCATGTCGGCAAGCGGGAGGTGCTGACGCGCCGTGTCGAGGAGGATTGATGCATAGATTAGTACCGGCATTCCTGGCCGTGGCCATCGCGGCCACGCCCGTCATGGCCTTCGCGCAGGACCGCCCGCTGCTCGTGCCGACGCGCGATGTCAGCGTCACCTACCGCGTGGTCGGCGGACAGGCCGGACAGGAGATGCGCATGTCCTGGCGCGTCGCGGACCAGAAGCTCCGGGTCGACATGCCGGGCGGCATAGGCTGGTCGGTGATGGATCAGCGGTCGAAGAAGATGTTCGTGGTCATGGAGCAGCAGCGCATGATCATGGAGGTGCCGCTCAACAACGGCCCGGGCGGGGTCTCTGTCCCGACCCAGCCGCCGGAGACCGCGCGCTTCACCCGTGGCGGCACCGCGACCATCGCCGGCCAGGGCTGCACCGTCTGGCGCTACGAGAATGAAGGCGTGACCGGCGAATCCTGCCTGACCGCCGATGGGGTCATGCTCCGCAGCACCGGCACCCATAACGGCCAGACCGCAAGCATGGAGGCGACCGAAGTGGCCTATGGCCCGCAGGATGCCGCCCGCTTCAACGCCCCCAGCGGCTATCAGCAGATGCAGATGCCGGCTGGGGCACCGGGCGCTCGCCCGGCGCGATAGGGCCGGTGACGCCGTGGAGCGCCCGCCAGGCGGCGGCGCTCGAAGGCGCCGCTTCCGTCCGTCCCCTGACCGGGCGGAGCCTCAGGGCAGCCAGCAGCAGGCGGGCCCGCCGATGCTCCCCAGCCAGGGCCTGCGGCGGCACCGCCTGCCTGGCGAGGCGCGGACTGGCTGCCTCGACCGCATCCCACACCGCGCCGAAATGGCGGAGGCGGAGCAGCCCGGCCAGGGCGCCGGCCGGCAGGCCGAGTTGCCGCGCCAGGCGGCGCAGGGCCGCGGTCTCCGGCGCCACCGTGCCGACCCCCTCATCCCAGAGCCGGCGCAGCATTGCGCGCGCCCGGATCCGCCGGCATGCCATGACGAGGCGCTCCGGCACCGGCGGTGCCGACATCCCGCTCACGACCGCCGCCGGGGCGCTGCGCAGGCGAAGGTCGCGCCGGCGCAGGCTGGCAAGCAGGGCCTGGGGCCCGGCGATCGGTCCATCGTGGTCCAGCAGCGCTGCCCGCAGCGAAAGATTGCAGACGGCCTCGGCATCAAGTCCGGGCCAGGGCGCCTGCTCCAGCGGATCGAGCCGGCAGGCGATCTCGGCCAGCAGCCGGGCATAGGCATGGGCGGGTGTCGGCGGAACAAGGCGTCCGACCACGGCCTCGGCGCCTCCGGCAAGGGCCGCGAGATGAGCAGCGAGCCAGCCCGGTGCCGGCAGCGCCCCGGCCTCGGCCAGCATCACAACGCCCTTGGGGCCGACCCAGTCGGCCGCAGCCAGCAGCCCCTCGCGCCAGCTCCCGGGGCCTGGCGCTGCGATCCGCAGCGAGAAGGGCAGATCCTCCGGCATATCGTCGCGCTGCAGCGGGCGACCGGCCGGCAGCATCACCACCCCGATCGCGCCGGCCGCCGGTCGCAGCCCATCCGCCAGCCGCTGATCGCCAAGCCGGCGCAACCAGCCCGGCATGGCGGTGGCAGCCCCGGTCAACAGGATGGCCAGCCGCGGCCGCGTAAGGGCGGCTCGGGCAGGGGCATGGAGGGTTTCGATCATCTCACAAGGTCACAACGCCAGTGCGGCCCTAGCGTCGCTGCTCAGGCGGCGTAACGGGCATCACGGCATCGATATGATCGTTCACCTTCCAGTGGGGGTTCCCCTGCATGCGCTTCCGGTCCACATGCCGGGGATGGATCGCCGCACGCTGCTTGCCCTGCTCCCCGCCGCCCTGCTCTCTCCCGGGGCCGCGGGCCCTGCCTGGGCCCAATCCCCTGCCCTCACCGAGCGCGACCGCGCTGACATCGCCCGGGCGGAAGCCTGGCTCGGAGCGCTTCGGACCTTGAAGGCGCGCTTCCTGCAGATCGCCCAGAACGGCGCCGCGGCGGAGGGCACCGCCTGGATCCAGCGTCCCGGCCGGATGCGCTTCGAGTACGACCCACCCGAGCCCCTGCTGCTGGTCGCCAGCTACGGCCAGTTCTTCTACTTCGACCGCCAGCTCAAGCAGGCGACGACCCTGCCGCTCTCCTCCACGCCGCTCGGCATCCTGCTGCGCGACGAGGTGCGGCTGGCGGGCGATGTCACGGTCAGCCGCGTCGAGCGGAGCGGGGGGCTGCTGCGGATCACGCTGTTCCGCACCGGCCAGGCGGCCGAAGGGCGCCTCACCCTCGTCTTCAACGAGAGCCCCGTGGAGCTGCGGCAATGGGCGGTGGTCGATGCCCAGGGCCACGAGACGCGGGTGACACTCTACCAGCCTGAATATGGCGGCCGCTTCCCGGCGATCCTCTTCGACTTCAACGATCCACGCTTCCGTGACGAGCTGGGCATCCCGCAATGACGAATTTAAGTCCGCTCACGCAGTCATCGTCTTGATCGCGCCGCATTGGCGCGCGATTTTCAGGAGGTGATGAAACCCCTCATCGGTATCTCCTGCTGCGTGAAGGCGTTCGGCATCTTCGCCACGCCGAACCACGCTGCCTCCGACAGCTATGTTCGCGTGACGCTCGGCCCCGTCGGCGGCATCCCTGTCCTGTTGCCTGCGGCGGGCGAGGCACTGGTGCCCGAGATCCTGCCGCGGCTCGACGGGCTGATCCTCACGGGCAGCCGCTCCAATGTCTGCCCTGACTTCTACGAGGGCCCGCCGCATGCCGAGGGTACGCCCGAGGACATCGCACGGGATTCCACCACCCTGCCGCTGATCCGCGCCGCCATTGCCGCCGGACTGCCGGTGCTGGCGATCTGTCGCGGCTTCCAGGAGTTGAACGTGGCGCTCGGCGGCAGCCTCGACCAGCGCATCCAGGACCTGCCTGGCCGCCTCGATCACTCGACCCCTTCGGACCAGAAATACGGCCCGATCCGCACGGCAAAGGCGCATGGCGTCCGGCTCGCACCCGGCAGCCTGCTCGCCACCATCGCCGGTCACTGCGAGGTCCCGGTGAACTCCCTGCATAACCAGGGGATCGCACGCCTGGCACCAAGGCTCGTCGCCGAAGGTTGGGCACCGGACGGTACGATCGAGGCCGTGCGGGTACGGGATGCATCGGGCTTTGCCTATGGTGTCCAGTGGCATCCTGAATACGATTGGGAGACGGATGCCGTCAGCCGCGGCCTTCTCGAAAATTTTGGCCGTGCGGCGGAAGCCTGGGCAGCCCGGCGGCGTTTACCGCAGGCAGCGGAATAAAGTATTCTTCACGCTTGCGTGAACTCAGCCTCACGGGACAGTCGCATGGCTGGCTCGCGCAAACGCCTTTTGCGTATGGCTCCATGAGTCGCTAATCTTCCGATGCTGGCTGCCTTAAAAGGCCAGCGGTGATGTCCGGTCTCCCCTACCGGCTCGCCCGACCATTCCGATCGGAACTCTAGCGTAAGGCGCCCGGACACCCCCCTGTCCGGGCGCTTTTTTTGGGTTACTCATCAACTTACGGGCGATATCTTTACGCCTCCATGAAGAGCATGGCGCAAGCCCCCGCTTTCGGGGCGGGGCGGTCGCTGCTATGCCCGATGACCCAGCGCCAGATCCGAGGAGACCTCCAGGGCATGTCCGATTACGTCATTGTGCCGCCCGTGGTGGCGGCTGTCCCCATCAAGGGCAGCAGCCAGATGTTCCCGGTGCGCCGCATCTTCTGCGTCGGCCGCAACTACGCCGAGCATGCGATCGAGATGGGCAGCGACCCGACTCGCGAGCCGCCCTTCTACTTCGCCAAGCCCGCCGATGCGCTGGTGGTGAACGAGGCCGACATGCCCTACCCGCCGATGACCAAGCAGCTCCACCATGAGATGGAGCTGGTGGTGGCGATCGGCTCGGCCGGCGCCGATATCAGCGTCGCCGATGCCATGGGCCATGTCTGGGGCTATTGCGCCGGCCTCGACATGACGCGGCGCGACCTGCAGAACGAGGCGAAGAAGACCGGCCGCCCCTGGGACATGGGCAAGGGCTTCGACAATTCCGCCCCCATGGGCGCACTGGTGCCGGCCAAGGGCATCGATGTCTCCAAGGGCAAGATCGAGCTCAAGGTGAATGGCAAGGTCACCCAGACCTCCGACCTCTCGAAGCTGATCTGGTCGGTGCCGGAGGTGATCTCGAACCTCTCCCACCTGGTCCGGCTCGCCCCTGGCGACCTCATCATGACCGGCACGCCCGAAGGCGTCGCCGCGGTGCAGCGGGGCGACCTGCTGGAAGGCTTCGTCGAGGGCGTCGGCGAGGTGCGGACACGGATCGTCTGAACCTTCGTCCGAGGCTGCGCCGAATGGCGCAGCCTCGGCGGCGGTGGCAGGACCGGAGGCGGATCGCCCCGCTATTGTGGCCCCTGCCCCGCCCGTCTATCCCTCGGCGATGCCGCACACTGCCCCGGGCCGAACCCTTCGCATCGCCACCTGGAACATCAACTCCGTTCGCCTGCGGCGCCCGTTGCTGAGTGAGCTGGTCGCCGCGCTCGATCCCGACGTGCTCTGCCTGCAGGAAACCAAGTGTCCGGACGAGTTCTTCCCGCTGGAGGAGATCCGGTCCCAAGGCTTCCCGCACATCGCCCATCGGGGGATGAAGGGCTATAACGGCGTCGCGGTACTGTCCCGCATTCCCTTCGAGATCCGCCATGACGACCCGGATTGGTGTTCCAAGGGCGATTGCCGCCATCTCGGCGTCGCCCTCGACGTGCCGGGCGGGCCGATCGAACTGCACGATTTCTACGTCCCTGCCGGCGGCGACACGCCGGACCGGGCGGTGAACCCCAAATTCGCCCATAAGCTCGATTTCGTCGCCGAGGCCACGGCCTGGACCCGGGCGCGTGGCGCTGCCCGCCGCAGCGTGCTGGTCGGCGACCTCAACATCGCCCCGCTCGAGCATGATGTCTGGAGCCACAAGCAGATGCTCGGCGTCGTCTCCCATACGCCGGTCGAGGTCGAGGCGCTGACCGCTTGGCAGGCGGCGGGCGAATGGCACGATGCCCTCCGTCACTTCGTCCCACCCGAGCAGAAGCTCTACACGTGGTGGTCCTACCGGGCGAAGGACTGGGAGGCCTCGGATCGCGGCCGCCGGCTGGACCATGTTTGGGTCAGCGGGGACCTGGCCGGGGCCCTGACCCGCCATGCCATCCTGAAGCCGGCCCGCGGCTGGCCGCAGGCCAGCGACCATGTGCCGGTGATGATCGAACTCGCCCTCTGACGATGGCCCTGATCCTCGCCCTCGACGCCGCGTTGGCCGGCTGTTCCGCTGCCCTGCTGGAGGGCGAGGCGGTGCTCGCCGTCCGAGCCGCCGCCGGCGACCGCGGCCATGCCGCCCTGCTGCCGCCCATGGCCGAGGCGGTGCTGCGGGAGGCCGGCCGCGCTGCCACTGCGCTCGATGCTGTCGCCGCCGTGGTCGGGCCGGGCGGCTTCACCGGCATCCGCGCTGCCCTCGCCCTGGCGGAGGGGCTGGCGCTCGGCGCCGGGCGCCCAGCCATCGGCGTCACCACCGGCGAGGCGCTGGCGGCCGCCCTGCCGCCCGAGCTCCGCGCCGGCCGCGCGGTCTGGGCGGTGGTCGACAACCGCCGCGGCCGGGTGCTGCTGGAACGCTTCCCCGCCGGCAGCCTGGTCGCCGAGGGCGCGCCTGAGGCTGTGGCCGAGGCTGATCTGCCCCGCCCCGCCGGCCCGGTTGCCCTCGTCGGGGATGCGGCCGCGGCCGTCGCCGCCCGCCTGGCGGCCCGCGGCGTGGATGCGCTCCTGAGCGATTCCCGCCTCCCTGGCGCTGCCGCCGCGGCCCGGGTGGCCGCGATGCGCCTGGCCGGGGCGCTCCCTCCGCTCGCCGCCCGGCCACTCTATGTCGAGCCCCCGGCGGTGCGGCTGCCGGGATGAGGGCCGTCCGGCCGGAGGATGCCGCGGCGCTGGCCGCCCTGCACGCCATGGCGTTCCCGCCGGCCGAGGCCTGGGGCTCGGATGCCATGGGGCTGATGCTCGGCATGCCGGGCGCCTTCGGCCTGTGGCGCCCCGGGGACGGGCTGGTGCTGGCCCGCGCGGCGGCCGGCGAGGCGGAAATCCTGACCCTGGCCGTGGCGCCGGCGGCACGACGCCAGGGCCTCGGCGCCATGCTGCTGGCCGGTGCCATGCAGGGCGCCGTGTTGCGGGGGGCCGGGGAGATGTTCCTCGAGGTCGCCGCGGGAAATGCCGCGGCGCTGGCGCTCTACCGCTCAGCCGGCTTCGCCGAGGTCGGCCGCCGCCGCCGCTATTACGCGGATGGCAGCGACGCACTGGTGCTCCGGCGGGCGCTCAGCCCTTCCTGAGCAGCAACAGGACGATCCCGTCCGCTGCCTCGGCCTCGCCGAGGACCGCATGCCCCTGCTCGGTAGCCGTGCGGGGAATGTTGCGGCGCGGCTCCTCGCCGCGAAGCCGGACGAGCAGCGTTTCACCACTTGCCATGCGGTCGAGCGCCAGTCGGGTGCGGACAAAGGTCATCGGACAAGTCTCGGCTGTGATGTCGAGGTGCCGGTCACCGGTCAGTTCTTGCGCGCTTACAAAACTCAAGGTTTCTTGCCCTTCAATCACCCGAAACGGATTGCGAAACGGCTGCAACAGGCACTATAGGGCGGAGACTAGAAACAGGAAGACGCGTCAGATGGCTGAAGATACCCCCTCAACCGAACTGCTTGGACTGACCGCTGAAATCGTTGCGGCGCATGTTTCCAACAATCCGGTCGCTCTGGCTGATCTGCCGAACCTGATCCAGGAAGTATACAAGACACTGGCCTCGGTTGGTCAGCCGATGGTGAAATCTCAGCCTGACCGGCCACAACCAGCGGTGCCGATCAAGAAGTCGATCACCCCCGAGTACCTGATCTGCCTTGAGGACGGAAAGAAACTGAAGATGCTGAAGCGGCATCTGCAGACCTCCTACAACCTCACCCCCGAGCAATACCGGGAGCGTTGGGGCCTCGGCTCGGATTATCCCATGGTTGCGCCGAATTACGCCAAGCATCGCTCGTCGCTCGCCAAGAAGATCGGCCTCGGCACCAAGCCGCGCGGCCGTCCGCCGCGGGCTGGCCGGCGCGAGACCGCCCCTGCCGCGGCGGCTGCCAAGACGGCCTGACCTGCCGAGAGCCGTTCCCGCATCGAGGGGCGGCACCGGGGGCTGCGTCCGCCATGGTCGCGGACGCGGCATCGGTCTATGGTCGCCCTCCTGATCTCAGCGACCCGTGGCAGGCCCGGCCTGCCACCCCCAGGAAGGGCAGACTGCCAGCCGCATGGATACGCCCGCTTCCGCCGACCGAGAGACCATCTCCCGCATCGAGCGGCTGTGCATCGAGCGCGGCCTCAAGATGACCGGGCAGCGCCGGCTCATTGCCCGCGTGCTCTCGGAAAGCGAGGACCACCCCGATGTCGAGGAGCTGTATCGCCGCGCCGTGGCGCAGGACAGCCGCATCTCGATCGCCACCGTCTACCGCACCGTCCGCCTGCTGGAAGAGAAGGGCATCCTCGAGCGGCGCGATTTCGGCGGCGGCCGCGCCCGGTACGACCAGGCCGATCGCGGCCAGCACTACCACCTGATCGACGTCGATACGGGCAAGGTGATCGAATTCGCCGACCCCCGCCACGAGGCGCTGGCGCAGGAGATCGCCGCCCGGCTGGGCTTCGAGCTGGTGGACCACCGGCTGGAGCTCTTCGGGCGCCGCTTCCCCGAGCCGAAGCCCGGCCTTCCCGCGCGCCGCCCGCCGAAGCGGCAGGACGAGGCATGAGCGGGGGCTTCCTCGCGGCAAAGGCCAAGCCGGCAGACCCATCCAGCGGCCCCGGCTTCGGCGAGCTACGCGCCGGCAATCTCGGCGTCCGCATTGCCGAGACGGTGGAGGAGGTGGATGCCGCCCAGGCGCTCCGCTTCCGCGTCTTCTACGAGGAGATGGGCGCCCATCCGGATGCCGAGACCCTGGCCAGCGCCCGCGACCGCGATGGCTTCGATGCCGTGGCGGACCATCTGCTTGTCATCGACCATGACCTGGGCGAGGGGCCGGAATCCGTCGTTGGCACCTACCGGCTCATCCGGCGTGAGGCGGCCAGGGCCGTCGGCGGCTTCTACTCGGCCTCTGAATACGACATCGCCCCGCTCGTGGCCCTGCCCGGGCCGATCCTTGAGCTCGGCCGCTCCTGCGTTGGTGCCGGCCATCGCACACGGGGCACGCTGCAGCTGCTATGGCGTGGCATCGCCGCCTATGTCTTCCGGCACCGCATCGATGTGATGTTCGGCTGCGCCAGCCTGCCAGGCACGGATCTCGACGCGCTGGCGCCGGCGCTCACCTATCTCTATGCCCATCACCTGGCGCCGCCCGCGCTGCGTCCGCGCGCCCTGGCGGAGCGGCATGTAGAGATGGACCGGCTGGATCCGGCCTCGCTCGATGTGCGCACGGTGCTGAACGACCTGCCGCCGCTGATCAAGGGCTATCTGCGGCTTGGCGGCTTCGTCGGCGACGGCGCGGTCATCGACCCGCAATTCAACACCACCGATGTCTGCATCGTGGTGAAGACCGAATTGATCACCGACAAGTATTCGAAGCATTACGAGCGGAAGCTGAGCACCGCCGTCGGTTCAGAATAGACGTCAGTGCAGCCGCCCGGGCTGGTGCGGGCTGTCGAGGCTGAAGGTCGGGATCGCTACGTCGAAGGCCTCGCCGGTATCGGTCAGCACCATGTGATAGGTGCCGCGCATGAAGCCCGACGGCGTGGCGAGCGGCGTGCCCGAGGTGTATTCGAAGCTCTCGCCGGGGTCGAGCATCGGCTGCTCCCCCACCACCCCCTCACCATGCACCCGTTGGGTGCGGCCCTGGGCATCGGTGATGAGCCAGGTGCGCTTCAGCAGCTGCACCGTTCGCCGCCCCTCATTGGCGATGGTCACCCGGTAGGCCCAGACGAAATGGCCCCGCTCGGGCGCCGACTGATCGGCCAGGAAGAAGGTGCGGACGGAGACGCGCACGCCCCGCGTCACCTCGGTATACCCGGGCTGGCGGGCGGGATCGGTATCGGCGGGCGGGCGTTGCATGGCGTCAGCCCCTCCGCAGGGCGGCAGGCATCCACGGGATCAGCACCAGCGCGATTGAGGCGGTGGCAAGGGCAATCCAGGTCTCGAGACCCATGACGTCATTTCCCCCGTAAGGGCCGCAGCCTGCCACGGCCACGGCCCCTTGCGCTACAGATCCGCTACTCCGCGGCGCGCGCCACCGCACCGCCGGCGGCATCCAGGGCCTCGGCCAGGTCCTCGATGAGGTCCGCCACATCCTCGAGCCCGACCGAGAGGCGGATGGTCCCGTCGGTGATGCCGAGCCGCGCGCGCTCCTCCGCGCCGATGCGCATATGGGTGGTGGTCGCGGGATGCGTCACGAGGCTCTTCGAGTCGCCGAGATTGTTGGAGACGTCGATCAGCCGCAGCGCGTTGCAGAAGCGGAAGGCAGCCTCCTTGCCGCCGGCCAGGTCGAAGGTGACGATGGTGCCGCCGCCGCTCATCAGCCGCTGCGCCAGGGCGTATTGCGGATGGCTCGCGGAGAAGGGGTAGAGCGCCCGCTTCACCTCCACCCGCTCCGCCAGGAAGTCGGCGATCGCCGCCGCGCTCCGGCACATGGCATGGACCCGCAGATGCAGCGTCTCCAGCCCCTTGAGGATGACCCAGGCATTGAAGGCGCTGATCGAGGGACCGGTGTTGCGGATGAAGGGCTGAAGGACATCCTCCACCCATTTCTTCGTGCCGAGGATGGCACCGCCCAGCACGCGGCCCTGCCCGTCCATGTGCTTGGTGCAGGAATAGACGACCACATCGGCGCCGAGCGCCAGCGGCTTCTGCAGCAGCGGCGTGGCAAAGACGTTGTCGACGACGACGATGGCGCCGGCCTTGTGCGCAAGCGCGGCGACTGCCGGAAGGTCCACCAGCTCCAGCATCGGGTTGGAGGGCGTCTCCAGCAGCACCAGCGTGGCCGGGGTGGAGAGCGCCCGCTCCCACTGCGCGAGGTCGGCGCCATCGACGAATTCGCCAGTGATGCCGTAGCGCGGCAGGAGGGTGGAGATGATCCAGTGGCAGGAGCCGAAGAGGGCGCGCGAGGCGACCACCCGGTCCCCCGCCTTCAGGTGGGAGAGCAGCGCGGCATGCACCGCCGCCATGCCCGTCGCGGTGACGCGGCAGGCCTCGGCACCCTCAAGTGCCGCGAGGCGCCCCTCGAGCATCGAGACGGTCGGGTTGCCGAAGCGCGAATACTGGAAATGCGTCGCGGTGCCGGCGAAGGTCGCCTCGGCCTGCTCCGCGCTGTCATAGACGAAGCCCGAGGTCAGGAAGAGCGCCTCGGAGGTCTCGTCGTGATTGGTGCGGGTGGTGCCGCCACGGACCAGCAGGGTCGCGGGGCGGAGGGAGCGTTCGGGCAGTGACTTGGACATCTGGGGGAACACCCTGGCAAACCAACGGCGTCCGGCACCCTTGACGGGGCGCGAGGGGCCGCACGGGCACCCTCGACGGCCGATTTAGCGCGAATATTTTGAACCCAACGCCGCCGCTCCGCGCCGCCGATGGGAACCCGTGAGGACCTCGCCGCAAGCTGGCCGGACAAATCGCGAGGGAGCCTCGCGGCCCGGGCGCAGTTAGCGGCCCGGGCGCCGTCCGGTCAACCCTCGAGCTGGATGGGCGAGCGGGATGTCGCCGGTCGTCATCGCCAGGCGCAGAGGGCCCGGCGGCGGCCAACGTTCACGGAGAAGGTCGCAGCGATGCATCGGACAGGGCAATCCAGCGGTTCATCACCCGATGCAAGGCATGGGCTTGAGCCGAAGCCGCCGCCCGGCTAAGCTGCCGCCGCGGCGCGGGCGTAGTTCAGAGGTAGAACGTCAGCTTCCCAAGCTGAATGTCGTGGGTTCGATTCCCATCGCCCGCTCCAACCCTCCCCTGTCGCTGTCTGATACGCTATGCGGAACGCCTCTCGCCCGCGCTCCGGGGGCCAATCCGCCCCATGCCGTTCCAGCGCTTCTGGCGGGCCGGCGTGATGGCCAAGGCGCTGGAGGGCCGCATCCGTGACCGGCTGGAGGTTTGGACAACGCGGGCCTGCTCACGCCCTACCGCGATCAGCTCTCATCCCGCACCGCCCCTCGCGTCAGGTGCCGGCGCAGCAGCGCCATGTTGCGAAGATTGGCGCGGAAGAAAACATCCCCGACCGAACCCGCGACCGGGACGATGCTGATCGCGGCATCCAGGCCGAGATTGGCGGCCATGCGCAGCAGCAGCCCCGTCGAGGCGCCCAGCCGGCGTGCCTCCCAGATCAGATAGGCGGAGACGGCGGTGCCGGCGACGGGCCCGACTGCGGGCAGCAGGCTGAGCAGCGCATCGGCGCCGAAGCGGATGCCGGTGCCCGGAATCCGCCAGCGGCTGTCGAGCATGCCCGCGATCAACTCGAGACGCGCCAGCGCGGCCTCCTTGCGGCCGGCGCCGAATGCCACGACCGTCCCATCCGAATCACCTCTCATCGCATGCTCTCCATGGGCGGCCCGGTGCAAGGGGCGGCCTGCCCGCCAGGGGCAACGCCCGGCTCGGCTCGCGGTGGCGCCGCAACGAAGGTTGCCAGGGCCTCCTCGGCGCGCCGCCGTGCCATCTCCTCGATCAACGGCCACGGCCAGGCGGGATGCGCAGCCAGGACCTGCTCGAGGCAGGCCTCCACGAGGCGCTGCTCCGCCGGCGCCCTGCGCAAAGCCCTTGGCCCGAAGGCGTCGGATGGTGAGGGGCAGGCGGGCGGCGATTCGTCGGGCATGGCCGCAGGCTAGAACTAAACATGAACAAATCGCCACCGCGCAGGTCGGTCACGCGCGGCTTGTCCCCGATATCCACAGGGCAGACCGGCGCCCCGCATGCCTCACCTGCCGTTACAATCCGCCCTGAGTTTGCAGCAATCCGGCCCCGATCATGCCGCGCCGGGCGCGCCATCATGCCTCGTCGAACAACCCGAACGGAGGATCTGATGCGTCGCCTTCTCGTCGCTGCCGCTCTCGGCCTCGGCCTGCTCTCCGCCGGCCCCACCGTGCCAGGCGCCATCGCGGCGCCCCTCGGGGATGCATCGCCGCACCTGCTGGCCCCGAGCATCACGCCGGTGCATGGCGACCGCTGGTACCCCGACCGCGGCTATCACCGGCCCCACTACGCGCCGCCCCCGCGGCACCACTGGCACCGGTGGGAGCCGCCGCGCCACCATGGCTGGCACCACCCTCGCCCCTATCGCCACGGGTGGCGCTACTGAGGCGACTCGGCCGCGATGTCGAAATGCAGCACCGCCTCGCGGCTGCCGAGCCCGTCATAGAGCGCGATGGCGGGCTCATCGCCGTGGTCGGCCTGCACGAAGACGACCCAGGCCCCGCGCGCCGCGGCGATCGCGCGCAGCTGCCCGATCAGGGCCGTGGCGACTCGCCTGCGGCGGTAAGCTGCATCCACGGCGAGGTCGTAGAGATAGATCTCGCGCCGCATCCGTTCGAACTTGTCCAGCTCATAGGCGACGAGCCCACCGACGACCGCCTCGCCGATCCGCGCGACGAGGGCGATGACATGCTCCTTCGCCAGCAGCGCCTCGAGATAGGCCTCGGTCGGCGGCTCCGCCCCGTAGGTCTCGCGGTCGCCGAAAGCCTCGCCGAACAGGGTGTTCAGCCGGCGGAACAGCGGCGCATCGCCGGGCTGGAGGCGGTGGATGGTCGCGGCGGTGGGGGACATGGCACCTCCGATGCATCCATGCGGCGGGGTGGTGACCATTATTCCCGCGGCCCCAGCACGGCCATGACGCCGCTGGCCCGGGCGACGCGACGGCCATCGGCCAGCATCACGCCCTCGGTGAAGCAGAGATTGCGGCCGAGGCGCGATACCTCGGCCCGGACCTCGAGCCAGCACCCCTCCTTGGCCGGAGCCAGGTAGTCGAGGCTGAGACTGACGGTGGTGAGGTGATGCCGCGGCCAGCCGGCCCGCTCGCGCATCACCGCGGCCGCATGGATCAGGCCCAGATCCGCCAGCGTAGCGACGAAGCCGCCATGCGCGGCGCCCGCCGAATTGCAGTGCCGGCGCTGCAGCCTCAGGCCGAGCGCCACCTGTGTCTCGCTTGGCTTCGACCAGAAAGGGCCGAGCTCCTTCGCATAGGGCCCGCCATGGGTAGCCGGGCCGAAGCCCTCCGGCACATCCTCCGGATGGATCGGATGCGCCATGCCATAACCCCCTTCGCCACCCATCGGCCCGGACGGACCACCAGGCCAGCCATGGGCAGCATGGCAAGGCGCCTCCCGCCCGGCAAGCCAAGGGCCCGCCCTCAGGGCTGCGCCTGGATCCCGGTGCGCTCCACCATCCGCCGCATCTCGGCCAGTTCGCCGACCATGAAGCCCCGGGCTTCCTCCAGCCCGTTGGGGCCCTGCACCGGGTCATGCCCGGCAAAGACGAGCTTATCGCGGATGGCCGGGTCATGAAGGACGGCGACCAGGGCGCGGTTCAAGGCCTCCGCCTCGCGCGGCGGGATGCCGGCCGGGCCGATGAGCAGGAAGAAGCCGCTGTTCTCGAAGCCGGAGAGGCCAAGCTCCCCCAGGGTGGGGATGTCGGGGAAGGTCGGGAAGCGGCGGCTGCCGACCATGGCGACGCCGCGCAGCTTGCCCTCCCGCATCAGCGGGGTCGCGCTGGCAAGGGCGGCGATGCCGAATTGGGCCTCGCCGGTCATGATGGCCTGCACCATCTGCGCGCCGCTGCGATAGGGCACATGCACCGCACGAGTCCCGAGCGCCTGCATCAGCATCTCGGCGCGCAGGTGAAGCACGCCGCCGAAGCCGGAGGAGGCATAGGTCAGCCGGTTCGCCGGCGCCTCCCGCATCGCGGCCAGCACCTCGCGGGCGCCGGCGCCGCCGAAACCCGGCGTGACCACCAGCACGCCTGGGGGCGTGCTGATGACGCCGAGATGGGTGAAATCGGCCACCGGGTCGTAGCGCGTGCCGCCGATCAGCGTCACCGGCGCGGCCGCGGCAGCGCCCGTCTCCGTCACCATGATGGTGTACCCATCCGGCGCCTGACGCTTCAGCCATTCGGTCGCGACCGTGCCGGCGGCACCAGGCTTGTTGTCCACGAGGATGCGCGCCCCCGGCCCGAGCGCCGTCGCCATGCGGTCGGCCAGCAGCCGTGCGGCGATATCGGTGCTGCCGCCGGGGCCATAGCCGGTGATCATGGTGATGGGTCGGTCTGGCACCCAGGCGCCGCCCTGCGCCAGGGCAGCGGGCGGCAACCCGGCCAGGGCGATGGCGGCAGGTATCCGTTGCAGCAGGCAGCGGCGGTGCATGGCCTCATTCCTCCCGGTCTTGGTCGTTGGGGAGAGGACAGCACCGGCGGCGGGATTGCGGAAGGGATATCTCAGGCCGCGGGACCTGCGGTTGACCCCCTCCGCGGGGCACACCTAAGCTCGGCCGGACGATCGGATACCGGCGGGGAAGGGCGGGCCATGCTGATCCAGGCGGAGAAGCTGCAGGCCGCGGTCCTGCAGATGTTGCGGTCGGCCGGTACGGATGAGGCGCTGGCCTCGGTGGTCGCGGCCGACCTGCTCGAGGCCAATCTGCAGGGCCATGACAGCCATGGCGTGCAGCTCGCGCCGCGCTACGTGCTGAACGTGCTGGAAGGCAAGCTTGCGCCCAATGCCGGGGCGGAGGTGGTGCGGCAGGACGGCGCCATCCTGGTCGTCGATGGCGGCATGGGCTTCGGCCAGGTGGTCGGGCGCCAGGCCATGGACCTGGCGATCGAGGCGGCGCGAAACACGGGCGCCGGCTTGCTGGCGCTGCGCAACACGCATCACCTGGGCCGCATCGGTGCCTATGGCGAGCGCGCGGTCGCGGCCGGGATGCTGTCCCTCCATTTCGTCAACGCGGTCTCGGGCCCACCCGTGGTGGCGCCCTTTGGCGGCAGCGAGGCGCGCTTCGGCACCAACCCGGTCTGCATCGCCATCCCACCGGCCGTGCCCGGGGGCAGGCCGCTGATCCTCGATTTTGCCACCAGCGCCATCGCCATCGGCAAGGTGCGCGTGGCGCATGCGGCGGGGAAACCGGTGCCCGAGGGCAGCCTGGTGGACCATGCCGGCCAGCCCACCATTGATCCGGGCGCAATGTATGGCGGCGGCCCGCGTGGTGCGCTGCTGCCCTTTGGCCAGCACAAGGGCTCCGGGCTTGCCCTGATGTGCGAGATCCTCGCCGGGGCGTTGACCGGCGGCGGCACCAACCAGCCGGCCACGCCTAAGGACCGCGGCATCGTCAACGGCATGTTCGCCATGGTGCTGGACCCGGCCCGCTTCGGCGATCTCGAAGCCTTCCGGGCGGAAACCGCCGCGATGGTCGCCTATGTGAAGGCTTCGGCAACCGCCGGCGACCAGCAGGTCCTGGTCGCCGGCGAGAAGGAACAGATCACCAAGGCCGAGCGCCTTCGAGGCGGCATCCCCATCCCCTCGGCCACATGGGAGGAGCTGTGCGGCGCCGCGGCCGAGGTCGGTATCACGCGGGACCGGTTGGGCGCCCTCGCAGGGATCTGAGAACCGCCCTCACCCGCCTGCCGGCCAACCTGGACCACGTTTCTCGAGCCGGCAGTGCTCGAATTCCGGTACGGCGCCTCGCACTGGCCCTCGCCGGTGGCGGGCGGACACCACCAGTACCGTGCTGGCCCCTGGCGTCCGATGGGGCCCGCTTTGGCACGGGGCCAAGCGGGACGCCGACGGCATGACCGCGGTCCGCCCCAGCCTATGGTTGCCTAACGCGCCATGGCCGGCCTGCCCGCTGCGGCGGTTTCCAGATGCGTGCTCACCCGCAGCGTCATGGCGACGATGCCACCGACCAAGGTACATGCGCCGAGAACCAGCAGCCCCGCGGTGAAATTGCCGGTGGCGTCCCGCAGGTAGCCCATCAGATAGGGGCCGGCGAAGCCCGACAGGTTGCCGATGGCATTGATCGCAGCGATGCCAGCGGCGGCCGAGGTGCCGGTCAGGAATGCGCTGGGAATGGGCCAGAGCAGCGGCGGTGTCGCCGAGACGCCAATCTGGCTGAGGCAGAGCAGGCCCAGCACCAGGACGGGTGAGGAGACGAGCCCGGCACCGGCAACCCCCACCGCCGCCAGGATCATGGCGAAGCAGACATGTTCCCGCCGCTTCAGGGTGCGATCGGAGTTGCGGCCCAGCAGAACCATGCCGACGGCACCGAAAACGAAAGGCAGCGCGGCCAGCAGGCCGGTCTGGAAGTTGCTGACGCCGAAGCCCTTGACGATCGTCGGCAGGAAGAAGGCGACGCCATAGCTCGCGGCGTTCAGGCAGAAATAGACGAAGGCGCAGGCCAGGACGCGGCTGTCGCTGAGCGCCTTGCCGATGCTGATATGCTCCGCCGCCTGCTTCTGCTCATGCTCCGCATCCAGCCGCGCCTGAAGCCAGGTCCGCTCGGGTTCCGCCAGCCAGCTTGCCTGCGCCGGACGATCCGTCAGGTACAGGATGACGCCGAATGACAGCAGGATGGAGGGCAGCGCTTCCAGGATGAACAGCCATTGCCAGCCATCCAGCCCCCAGCCGGACAGGTTGAGAAGCGCACCGGAGACCGGCGCACCGACGATCGAGGAGAAGGGGATCGCCAGCATGAACAGCGCCACCACGCGGGCGCGATAGACCGAGGGGAACCAGAGCGTCAGGTAGAAGATGATCCCGGGGAAAAACCCTGCCTCCGCCACGCCGAGGGTGAAGCGCAGGATGTAGAAGACCCATTCGTTCGAAAGCCCGGTCCAGGCCGAGATCGGCCCGATGAAGGCGAAGAGGCCGGAGATGATGCCCCAGCTGAACATGATGCGCGCGATCCATAGCCGGGCGCCGAACCGGTTCAGGGCGAGGTTGGAAGGCACCTCCAGCAAGAAGTAGGAAATGAAGAACAGGCCGGCGCCAAGGCCGTAGGCCGCCTCGGATAGTCCGAGTGCCGCGTTCATCTGAAGCTTGGCAAAGCCGACATTCACCCGGTCCAGGTAGGCGACGAAGTAGCAGACAAAGAGGAAGGGCATCAGCCTCCACATCACTTTGCTGATCGTCGTCTTTTCAATATCCTCCATGACGGCGTTTCCTTCCCCACACGGCCGAGTTTCGGGGACGAAGCGCCGTTGGCTGTAAACGGTTCCTGAGTGTCTGATCGGTGCGACGAGCGAAGAACCGGCATGCGGCCTGCCCCGTCCGGAATCGGGATTCCGGCCGATTTCAGAGGATGATGCGGCGGCCAGCGCATGATAGGAGGAAGAGGCCGGGTTCGAACTCTGGCCGGAATCGCGGCCGATCGCCCGGCGTCCGGGCGGTAACGCCGTTCGGGCGCGACCCTCATCAACGGGCTTTCACTTGGCTCGCAGGCCGATCCGCGAGAAAGTCCCCATCTTCATCGATTGACGCTCACCGGGAATGCCGCCCCTTTGGAACTGACTCCCGACGAGGTCGCAGCCGCACGATCCATTGGCTGTGCCTTCTTTCCCGCGACCGAATTGCAGGTCCAGCGGCTCACCATGCAGAGGCGAATCTTCACCGTCGACGGGAAGCCCTACCTGCTCAGCCGCAACGGTTCCTATTTCGAGACGGTAGGGACGCTGCGGGCCCTGCTGGCCGAGGCTTCGGCCCGTCAGGCCGCCATGCCCCCACCACCGGCACCGCCCGAGCCAGAACCCGAACCCGAACCCGAACCCGAACCCAGTGTGATGCGGGCGGCGGAGCCGGACGCCATTCCGCTCGCGGAGCCGGAACCGGTGGAGCCCCCCGCCCGGCCGCGACGCCGCCGCGCGCCGAAAGCAGCCGCCCCGCCCACGCCCGACACGCCCCCGCCTGACGAGCTGCCGCCCGATGAACCCCCACCCGACGAGCCCTTATCCGACGAGCCCCAGCCAGGTCCCGCCCGGCCGGCCCGTATCCGGAAGGAGGCGCTGCCCCGCTGGAAAACCGCGGGGCCTGCCCGGCGCGGCCGGCTGAAACCATCCTCCTGAAGGCTGGACAGCACGGTCCACCTCGGCTTCCTTGCGCGCAAGCATCGAGGAACGTCATGCCCTATCGCCGTACCACGCTGGCCGGTCTGGCCAGCCTGCTTGCCGCCCCTGCCCTGCGGGCTCAGCCGGCCGAATGGTCGCCCACCCGTCCGCTGCGCCTCATCGTCACCTATCCGCCTGGCGGGGTGAACGACATCGTCGGCCGCATCGTCGCCGAGCCGCTGGGGCGCGAGCTCGGCCAGCCCCTGGTGGTGGAGAACCGTGCCGGCGCCGGCGGGAATATCGGCACCCAGGCCGCCGCCCAGGCCGATGCCGATGGCTACACCATCCTCTTCGGCACCACCGCGATGTTCGGGGTGAACCCCATCCTCTATGCCAGCAGCGGCGTCGATGCGGTGCGGGACTTCACCTGCCTCGGCACCATCGGCGAGGTGGCGAACGTGCTCTCCGTCATTCCCTCGCGCGTCCAGGCGAAGGATGTGGCGAGCTTCATCGCCGAGGCGAAGTCCCGTCCGTTGATCTACGGCTCGGTCGGCAATGGCAGTTCCTCGCATCTTTCGTCGGTGGTCTTCCTCAAGACCGCGGGGATCGATGCGACGCATGTGCCCTATCGCGGCTCCTCCCCGCTCGTCGCCGCCATGCTGGCGGGCGAGGTGGATTTCGGCTTCGACACCACCGCCACCTCGGCCACCCATGCGCAATCAGGCGCCTTCCGCCCGCTGGCCGTCACCACCGCCCGCCGCGCCGGCGGCCTGCCCGCGGTGCCGACGCTGCGGGAATCGGGCATGCCGGACTATGATCTCGGCATCTGGTTCGGCCTGTTCGTGCCGGCGAAGACGCCGCCCGCCATCGCCCAGCGCCTGACCGAGGCGCTGGAGCGCAGCCGCACGCCACAGACCGAAGCGCGGCTGCAATCCGCCTTCGTCGACCCGCTCCACGTCCCCCGGCCGGAGGTCGAGGCCTATATCCGTGCCAGCGCGCTTCGCTGGCAGGCCATCGCGCGGGATGCCCGGATCGCCCTCGACTGAGGGCCGATCACCGCTGCCAGAGGCCGAAGCGCCTTGCCTGCTTCAGCCACCAGCCCTGCTGCCGCCACCAGGGCAGGAAGGCGCGCCGCCCCGCCGGCAGCCGGGGCCAGGCGGCTGGGTCGGACAGGCGCTCCAGCAGCAATTCCGGCGTGCAGGGCAGCTGCGTCACCGGGTCGAGATAGCGCGGGTAGAGGATCAGCGCGCCGGCCACCAGCGCATCGAGGGCGAGGCGGCGGCCCCGCCGCGGGGGCGGCTCCCTATCGTGGGTAAGCCCCCAGCCGGCATAGAAGGGCCGCCCCCAGACCGTGACCTCGAGGCCACGCAGCAGGGCCTCGAAGCCCGCCAGGCTGGTGATGCCGTGCAGCGCATCGACTTGCGCGAAGAGCGTGCCGATATCGCCGCCCGCCGCCACGGCATCGGCCAGCCGCAGCGCCGCCCGGCGCGGCACATAGCCGCGGCGGTAGCCGGTCTCCACATCCGGATGCGGGCGGAAGACGATGAAGGCCTCCGGCTCCGCCCGCCGCACCGCCTCGAGCAGGCCGAGATTGGTACGCACCCGCCCGGCGCCGAGCCGGATGGAGGCATCATCCTCGACCTGCCCGACGACGAGGATGCGCCGCCGCCCCGGCGTTGCCGGCAGGGGGGCCGCTGCCCGCCGCAGGTTGTACTTGGTCAGCCCGCGCGCGACGATCGCCTCGCGTAGCGCTGCCGCGCGCGCCAGCAGCGCCGGGGTGAAATCGGCCTCGGCCAGGATGCGCTCCAGGGCCGAGGGCCGTCCCGCATCGTAATGCGGTACCAGCCCGTCAACGGCGAGCGAGGCGGAGGGGATGAAATCCACCCCCAGCCCGACCGAGCGCAGGAACCCGTCCTCCACCCAGACCAGCGGCAGGCCCGCTGCCGCGCAGCGGGCCGCGAGCCCCGGCGAGGCGCGCGTCGCCCAGACGGCAATGCCGTCCGCCTCGCCCCTGTCCCGGGCGGCAGCGGCCAGCGTCAGCGCCTCGTCTTCGTCGCGCGCGAAGGCGGCGGCGGTACCCTCATGGGCGAAGGCCGCCGCGATGGCCGCCTGCTTCCAACCCGCCATGCCGAGGCAGACCGCAATGCCTCGATTGGCCTCCGCCTCCCGCCGCCAGAGGGCGAGCAGCGCCAACCCCTCCTCGGCGGAGGCTGGCTGGTTCCGCAACGGGTCCGCCCAGCGCGTCGCAGCCAGAAGCCGGGGGTCGAGGGGCTCGGGCCAGAGTGGCTGCAGCGCCGCCGCGCGCGCCACCGCCTCGGCCGAAAGGGGCCCGGCCAGGGCCGCTGCCACGGGGTCCTCCCCCATCGCCGCCAGCAACCCCACCACCCGGTGCCGGGGGCCGAAGGCCGGCGCCGCCCAGGGCCCCTCGGCCAGCCGCAACGCCTCGCCCTCCGGCACGCCCTCGGGAAAGAAGGCCGCCAGGTGCGGGATGGCCGCCGCCTCCAGCCCCTCCACCTTCAGGGCAGCTCCTGCATCCGCCGCTCGACCATGGCCCGCCAGGGCGCTTCCGCCGGGGCATCGGCGATCAGCGCCTGCCAGAGGTTGCGCGCATTGGCCGGCCGCCCCGCCCGTGCTTCGACGAGGCCTGTGAGGAAGCGCAGCCCGACATGCCGGGGCGCCTGGGGCAAGGCACTGGCGAGCACCTGCTGCGCCTCCGCCAGCTTGTCATCCTCGATCAGCACCTGGGCAAGCTGACCAGCGAGGTCCGCGTCGAAGCGCGCGGCCAGGGCGCGGCTATAAGCCTCGGCCGCCGGGCCGAGCGCGCCGCGGCTGCGCTCGGCATTGCCGAGCAGCCGGTACCCCTCCTGCACCTGCGGGCTGGCCGGGTCGAGCGCGGCGAGACGGCTGCGCAGCAGCTGCAGCATCTCCTCGTCACGGGAGGCGACTTCCTGCCGTAGCGCAAACGGCGCGGACGGCATGTCCGGCACGCCGCTCCGCCAATAGAGGCCGAGCGCGAGCGCCGGCACGGCAAGCACCAGCGCCCAGAGCAGCCGCCACGCCCCGCGTCCGGAGCGCGGCCCGGCCTCGGCCGGTGCCGCCAGCAGGCGCCGCTGCACCTCGAGCGTCGCTGCCCGGTGCGCCGCCTCGTCGAGGCGTCCGGCCTCGCGCTCCCGCGCCAGCTCATCCATCTGGGCCCGGTAGAGGGCAAGGTCGGCCTCCCGCCGGCCGCGCGTCGCCGGTGGGCGGAGCAAGGTGGCGGCGAGCGGCAGCAGCGCCGCCACGGCCAGCAGGCCGAGCAGCGGCCAAAAGGGAAACCAGCTCACTCGCGGGGCCTGCCTGCCAGTTGGGCCAGGCGGTCGCGCTCGGCCTGGGTCAGCTCGTCCGGGGCCAGCGGCACCCGCCGCCGCCGCATGCCACGGATCAGCAGCGCCCCGCCGAGCAGCGCGATCGCCGGCATCCCCCACAGGATCGCCGTCTCCGGCTTGAAGGGAGGCTTGAGCAGGACGAAGTCGCCGTAGCGCTCATGCACGAAGCGCAGGACGGCATCATCCGGCTTTCCCTGCGCCACCTGCTCGCGGACGATCCGCCGCAGGTCCCGCGCCAGATCCGCATCGCTGTCCTCGATCGACTGGTTCTGGCAGACCATGCAGCGCAGCTCACGCCCGATGACGCGGGCGCGTTCCTCCTGCGCCGGGTTCGGTAGTTGGTCGGCCGGGTCACCGACGGCGAGCGCCGGCCCGATTGCCAGCATGGCCGCCAGCATCGGCAGGAACAGCCAGCGGATCATGCGAGGCGCCGCAGCAGCGGGGTGACCTGTTGCGCCAGGATCTCCTCCGTCACCGGCCCGGCCATGCGCCAGCGGATGATGCCGGACTTGTCGATGAGATAGGTCTCCGGCACGCCGTAGAGGCCCCAATCGATGGCGACGCGCCCCGGCTGATCGACGCCGAGCCGGGCATAGGGCGTGCCATGGCGCTTGAGGAAGCCGAGGCTGTCCTCCGGCTTGTCCTTGTAGGCGATGCCGAGGATGGCGATGCCGTCGCGGGCAAGGCGCATGAGCTGCGGGTGCTCGATCACGCAGGGCACGCACCAGCTGGCGAAGAAATTGACCAGCACGGGCCGGCCCGCCGTCAGGTCGGCCGCCGAGAGGCCGGGCAGGCCGGAGCCCTCGAGCGGCGGCAGGGTGAAATCCGGTGCCGGCTTGCCGATCAGCGCGGAGGGTACGCCGCGCGGGTCGTAGTCGCCGGTGCCGAGGCCGCGCAGCATGGCATAGAAGCCGGCACCGCCGAGCCCGGCGACGGCCAGTGGCGCCAGCAGCAGCGCGCGCCGGCGCCAGGCGGCCTGCGACGGGTTGGGAACCGCCTCGCTCATGCCCGTGCCCCGGCCTTCACCGGCTTCGCCGCCGGCGCCGAGACGCGCATGCGCCGGTCGCTCAGCGACAACCCGCCACCGAGCGCCATGATCGCGCCCCCGAGCCAGATCCAGGGCGCCAGCGGGTTGTTGTGGATACGCAGCACCGCACCGCCGTCCCGCTCCTCGCCCAGCACGACATAGAGATCGGACAACCAGGTGGTATGGATCGCCGCCTCGGTGGTGGTCATCCGCCCCTGCGGGAAGCTCCGCCGCTCCGGCTGCAGCACGGTGACGAGCGTGCCGCCATCCCGCACCTCGACCGTCGCGCGGCGGGCGGAGAAATTCGGACCCGGCGCGTCCACGACGCTGACCAGCCGGTAGTCCAGCCCGGCCAGCGCGACGGTCTCGCCCGGCTTCACCAGCCGCAGCGTATCGGTGGCCAGCCCCATGCCGGCGAGGCCGAGGATCATCACCCCCATGCCGGCATGGGCGGTGGCCCCGCCCCAGGCGGCGCGCGGCAGGCCCTTGGCCCGCGCCCAGGCGGCACGCGGCCGGCTGAACAGGGCGATGCGGTCGGCGATATCCGCCACGGCCGCGAGGATCACCCAGGCGGCCGCGCCGAAGCCGAGCGCCGGCCCGACCCGCTGCCCCTCGATCATCAGGCAGAGCGCCAGGGCGGCGAGCCCCGCCAGCGCCGCCCACCACAGCCTCTGCAGGGCCGGGAAGAGCCGCGCCCGCTTCCAGGGCAGCACGGGGCCGAGCGCCATGGCGCCGATCAGCGGCACCGCCAGCGGCAGGATCGCGGTGTTGAAGAAGGGCGGCCCGACGGAGAATTTCTCCTTCAGCACGAGGTCGGCGAACATCGGGTAGAGCGTGCCGACCAGCACCACCGCCGCGATCGAGCAGAGCAGCAGGTTGTTCAGCACCAGCGATCCCTCGCGCGAGACCGGGGTGAAGACGCCGGTCGGCAGCATCGCCTGCGCCCGCCAGGCAAAGAGCAGGAAGCCGCCGCCGATATAGAGGGCGAGCAGGATGAGGATGACGGTGCCTCGCTCCGGGTCATTGGCGAAGGCATGCACGCTGTTCAGCACGCCGGAACGGACCAGGAAGGTGCCGAGCAGGCTCATCCCGAAGGCGAGAAGCGCGAGAAAGACCGTCCAGGTCTTCAGCGCCTCCCGCTTTTCGACGACGATGGCGCTGTGCAGCAGGGCGCAACCGGCCAGCCAGGGCATCAGCGAGGCGTTCTCGACCGGGTCCCAGAACCAGTAGCCGCCCCAGCCAAGCTCGTAATAGGCCCACCAGGAGCCGAGCGCGATGCCGAGCGTCAGGAAGCTCCAGGCCGCCAGCGCCCAGGGCCGCACCCAGCGCCCCCAGGCGGCATCGACGCGCCCCTCGATCAGCGCGGCGACCGCGAAGGCATAGGTTACCGCAAAGCCGACATAGCCGAGATAGAGCAGCGGCGGATGGAAGGCGAGGCCGGGGTCCTGCAGGATCGGGTTCAGCCCCTGGCCATCCATCGGCGGCGGCCAGATGCGCTCGAAGGGGTTCGAGGTGCCGAGGATGAAGCCGAGGAAACCGAGCGCCACCAGCGCCAGGACGCCCAGCACCCGCGCCTGCAAGGCCGAAGGCAGGTTGGTGCCGAAGGCCGCGACGGCCCCGCCGCAGAGCGCCAGGATCAGCACCCAGAGAAGCATCGAGCCCTCATGGTTCCCCCAGGCGCCGCTGACCTTGTAAAGCATCGGCTTCGCCGAATGGCTGTTCTGCACCACGTTCAGCACCGTGGTGTCATTCGCCACATAGGCCCAGACGAGGCAGGCGAAGGCCGCGGCGACGGCGACCAGCACGCCGGCCGCGAGCGGCGCCGCCGCGCCCATCAGCCGTGCATCGGCCCGCTGCGCGCCGATCAGCCCGACCGCTGCCTGGGCCAGCGACAGGGCGAGGGCGAGGGCAAGGGCGAAATGCCCGATCTCAGGAATCATGGTCCGCTCCGCGGGGGATCATGAGCCGCGCCTCGGCTGGGCAGAGGCCGGCTCCAGCGTGTTCCAGGTGGCAGCCGGTGGGGCGGCGCCCTGATTCGGGTTCCAATGCCCGCTCTTCTTCAAGGCATCGGCCACCTCGGGCGGCATATAGGTTTCGTCATGCCGGGCCAGCACCTCGCTCGCGCGGAAGGTGCCGTCCGGCCCGAGCTTGCCGAGGGTGACGACGCCCTGCCCCTCGCGGAACAGGTCCGGCAGCACGCCGACATAGGTCACGCTCACCCCATGCGCCCCATCCGTCACCCGGAAGCGCGCCTCGGGCTTGCCGTCGGGGGCGGTCTCCCGCACCACGCTGCCGGTCTCGACCAGCCCGCCCAGGCGGAAGGCACGGTCGGGCTGCGGTGCCTCGCGGGCGATGTCGCTCGGCGAGCGGAAGAAGACGAGGTTGTCCTGGAAGGCGGTGAGGGTCAGGGCCGTGGCGCTGCCAAGCCCGAGGGCACAGAGCAGCAGCAGCCAGAGCCGGCGCTTCTTGCGGGTCATGCGGTATCCTGTGCGCGGTCCTGCCCCCTTCGGGCGGCACGCGGGTCGAGCTGGGCCAGCCGGCGTTTCGCCGCGGCATGACGGAAGGTGGTGGCGATGGCAAGGATCAGGAAGCCTCCCACCACCAGCGCATAGCTGACCGTGACATGGATCCAGTGGAGGCTCATGCGATGTCGGCCCTGCGCGCCGCGGCGAGTTGCAAGGCCCTGATCCGCCGTTCCATCACCGCCGCCCGCGTCCGCGCCAGCACCAATGCGGCGAAGGCGAGGCTGAAGCCCAGCCCGCAGACCAGCAGCGGATAGAGGATGTCGACATGCAGCCCCGGTGCGCCGAGACGGGTGACGCTGGCGGGCTGGTGCAGCGTGTTCCACCAGTCCACCGAGAATTTCACGATCGGCACGTTCACCGCCCCGATCAGCGCCAGGATGGCGCCCATCCGCGCCCCCCGCTCGGTATCGTCGAAGGCGCGGACGAGGGCGGCATGGCCGAGCCAGAGGAAGAACAGCACCAGCACCGAAGTCAGCCGCGCATCCCAGACCCACCAGGTACCCCACATGGGCTTGCCCCAGAGGCTGCCGGTGGCGAGGCAGAGCGCGGTGGCCATCGCCCCAACCGGGGACAATTCCCGGCAGGCCAGGTCGGCCAGCGGATGGCGCCAGATCAGCGAGAGAATCGAGCCCACCGCCAGCCCCGCATAGCCGCCCATGGCGAGCCAGGCCATCGGCACATGGACATAGAGGATGCGGACGGTCTCGCCCTGCTGCCAGTCGGGCGGCGAGAGGAACAGGCCCCAGGCGAGGCCGACCCCAAGGGTCAGCACGGCGGCCGCGGCCAGCCAAGGCAGCACCCGCCCGGACAGCTGCAGGAAGCGGCCCGGATTGGCGAATCGGTGCAACCCCGCCCGCGGCGGGGCCGCGGAAAGGGGCAGGGGCCTTGCGCCCGGGCTCGTGTCGGCGGTTTCCACGCCCCTAACCTAGGCCGAGCGCGGCGCGGATTGAAGCTTTCGCGCGCCCAGGTAACCTGCCGTCATCGATAACGGAAAGGAACGGTCATGCGGCACGCATCGGCCAGGATGGTCGCCCTGGCCCTGCTGGCCCTCGGCCTTGCGGTGCCGGCGGCGGCGGAGACCTTCCTCGCCTGCCGCTTCGCCGGGGGTGGCCAGTTGCGGGTAATGGTGGAGGAGCGCGGCCTGGCCGTGGAGCTGCCGGGCCAGAATGCCTGGATGAGCTCGGAGGAGATGTCGGCCCGGCGGGACCCGCTGGTGGGCGGCTTCGCCGGCCCCTTGCCCGGCGAGGCCTGGCGCGGCGTGCCGGCGCATGACCGCTTTGCCCTCAGCCTCTCCCGCCTGACCGGCGAGGCACGATTGCTGCTGTCCCGCAGGCCCGATACGGACCAGGTCGAGGCCTGCCGCGCCGCCGCCGCGGCCAGCCCTGCGGCATCGGGCGACCAGCCCCCACCCCTGCCCGCCCCCTGCGAGGTCCCGGTCGCCGCCGGCACCATCGCCGGCAGTTGCGAGGTGCAGCGGCTGAAATTCTGACGACGTCCTACAGCAGCCAGGCCGAGCCCAGCGGATAGCCGGCGGCCGGCAGCAGCCCGGTGCCGAGGCCGCCGGTATCCATGTGCCAGGCCGCGCCGCCGCCAAGCGCCTGGCCCACCCAGATGCCCTCCGGGTCGGCCACACTCGCCAGCGCCGCATCCGAGCCCGCGAGGTCGGCCACCATCTGCGCGCGGCTCACGCTGGAGGCGAGCCGGCCCAGTTGCAGCGCCAGCTCCCCCGCATCCGGCACCCGGTGCAGGGCCGACTGGTAGAGGGTCATCACCAGGGCCGTATCCTCGAGCCCGGCCAGCGCCGGCAGCACCAGATCGGCGGCGAGATCCACCCAGCCCTGGCCGGCCGCCGCCCCCTCGATGATCCGGGCCAGCGCCGCCCCGCCGGACTCCTGTCCGGGGAGGGCGCCGTGCAGCGCCGCCGCCCGCGCCGCCGGGCCGGCCGGGTCGTAATCCACCCAGCCATCGGCGAGCCGGAGCGTCTGCACCGCAGGCATCCAGACCTCCTGCCCCTCGGCCAGCATCAGCTGCCGCAACTCATCGCCATGGCTATTGGCTGCGGTCACCTCCCGCGCCTCGTGCAGGGTCACGGCCTGGCTGGAGGAGGTGAGGACGAAGCCGGCCTGCGGCACCTCCGGTGCCAGGACACTGACGGTGCTCGCCTGCCGTCCCGGATCCTCAACCGTCAGCATCAGGGTGAAGCCAGCGCTCTGCCGCCCGTCCGAGACCTGGACGAAAAGCGGATGCACCGGCATCTCATCGAGGCCGAGGCTGATCCCCTCCTTCAGCTTCAGCGTGGTCCCCACCACCTCGAAGCGCCAGGCATCCTCCTCGGCGAAGCTGAAGGTGAAGGGGCCGGTCGAATCCGGATCAGTGACGGAGAGCGTCCCGATCGTGCTGCCGATGGCGCCCGCGGTGACGCTGCCGCCGGTCAGCAGCTGCAGGCTGCTCGGCGGCGCATCGTCCTGGTCGAGGACGGCGACGCGATAGACCGTGCTCGGGCTCTGCCGGCTGCCATCGGTGAAGACGAAGCGCAGCGAGAAGGAAAGCTGCGTCGGCAGATGGGCGGCCGCGAAATACTCATAATCCACCGGTGCGGCGATGCCGAGGCTGGCGAGGCCGAGGACCGGGCTCCAGGACGCGGTGAAGTTGAGCGCATTGGGCCCGGTGATCTCGATCGCAGCGAGGCTGCCGGTATCCCCGGTCAGCGTCAGCCCGGCGACCCATTCCCCGGGCCTGGCATTCTCCCGCAAGGTGCTGGGAATGCTTCCGGAAACCTGGACGCTCGGCATGGTTTCGCTCTCCGTCTCATGAAACGGGACGAAGCATCCATCGGCTGGCTTACCGAAGCATAAATGAGATGGTTACGTCCTGCTTGGGACGGGCTTCAATTTCGTCCGCACGGTCCAGAGTTCCGGGAAGAAGCTGCGCTCGAGCGCGCCCTTGAGGTAGGAGACGCCGGCCGAGCCTCCGGTACCCATCCGGTGGCCGATGATCCGCTCGACGGTCTTCATGTGGCGGAAGCGCCAGGTCTGGAAGGCGTCCTCCAGGTCGACCAGCTCCTCCGCCAGCTCGTAGAGGTCGAAATGGGTCTCGGCCTGCTCGTAGATCATGGCCCAGGCCGCGGTCACGCCCTCATCCGGCAGATGGCGCTGGGTGACATCGCGTCCGAGCACCGCCTCCGGTAGCGGCAACCCGCGCCGCGCCAACAGCCGCAGCGCCTCGTCATAGAGCGACGGTGCCGCGAAGGCAGCCTCGAGCAGCGCCAGGGTGTCCGGCCGATGCGCATGCGGCTTCATCATGAAACCATCCTTGGTGCCGAGCTTGAACTCGATCAGCCGGTACTGCCAGGACTGGAAGCCGGAGGAGCTGCCGAGGCTGTCGCGGAAGGCAAGGTAGTCGTGCGGCGTCATGGTCGAGAGCACGTCCCAGGCCTCGACGAGCTGCTTCTGGATGCGGGCGACGCGGGCCAGCGCCTTGAAGGCCGGGCGCAGCGCATCCGCGCGGATATTCGCCATCGCCAGATCCAGCTCATGGTTGAGGAGCTTCATCCAGAGCTCCTGCACCTGATGGATGGTGATGAAGAGCAACTCGTCATGCTGGCCGGAGAGCGGCTGCTGGGCCGAGAGCAGCCGGTCGAGATGCAGGTAGTCACCATAGCTCATGCGCCTGGCGAAATCGGTCTCGACGCCCTCGACCATGACGGTGGCCTCCTTGCAGAGGTTACTTTAAGCTTAAAGCAATCTGCCGGAGCAAGATCATGCTGGACCTTCGCCCGCATTTCTCCCTGAGCCTCAGCGCCACGCCGGACCGGCTTCATTTCGCCGCGCATAGCCACCACCCGCGGCCCGATGTGACGCGAGCCGCGCAGCTCGCCGCATGGGACGATGCGGCGCGGCTGCTGGACGGCAAGTGGGAGCATGTGCTGGGCCCGGTCTGGCAGGCGGCGCAACGCCATGTCGCCCGCCACCTCCGCCTGCCAGATCCGGCGACGGTGGTTTTCGCACCGAATACCCAGGAATTCGTGGTGCGCATCCTCTCGGCGCTGCCGGTGCATCGCCCGCCACGCATCCTGACGACCGATGGCGAGTTCCACAGCTTCTCCCGCCAGGTCGCGCGGATGGAGGAGGAAGGGCTCGTCGCCGTCACCCGCATCCCGAGCGAGCCGGCGCGCGACTGCCTGCCCCGCCTCGTCGAGGCGGCGCGCGCCGGCTTCGACCTGGTCTGGACCAGCGAGGTGTTCTTCACCTCCGGCGCCGCGCTGGACGACTTTTCGGCATTGGCCGCAGCCTCCGGCGAGGCGGCCCTGGTCATTGACGGCTACCACGCCTTCCTGGCCCGGCCGGTCGATCTCTCGGCGGTCGCCGATCGCGCCTTCTACCTGGCTGGCGGATACAAATACGCCATGGCCGGCGAAGGCGCCTGCTTCCTGCACTGCCCACCGGGCTGGCTGCCCCGGCCGCGTGCGACCGGCTGGTATGCCGGCTTCGGCGCCCTGTCCGAGGCATCGGCTGGCGTGCCCTATGCCGAGGATGGCTGGCGCTTCATGGGCTCCACCTTCGACACCAGCGGGATCTACCGGCTGAATGCGGTGATGGACTGGCTCGCCGCGATGAATCTCGACGCGGCCGCGATCCACGCCCATGCCCAGGCGCTGCAGGCGCGCTTCGTCGCGGGCCTCCCCCGCGCCGGCCTCGACCCGGCCCGGCTGGTGGTGCCCCTCGCCGATCCGGCCCGCGGCAATTTCCTTGCCTTCGACCTTGAGGATGCCGAAGCCCGGCAAGCCCGCCTCGCCGCCGCCGGCATCGTCACCGATCGTCGCGGCAGGCGGCTGCGCTTCGGCTTCGGTCTCTACCAGACGGAGGAGGAGGTGGACCGGCTGCTCGAACGGCTGGAAACCGCTGGCGCAACCGCCTGATCTGATCCGGCAGCCGGATTCGGAACAGGCGCCCGTAGGCGGGCGCCACCGGCGGCGACAGCGACGGAAGCAGGAACGGCAGGGGCCGAACCATGATCGGGCGGCTCATTGCTCGATCTCTTCGGCCACGTTCGGGATCAGCACATCCGCGGTGATGCGGTTGTTCTCGACCGAGAACTGCGCCCGATCACTGGGCCGCGGCGGGATGATCTGGATCGAGGGAGGCACGACGCAGTTGATCGAGCTCACCACGCAGGCATTGATCCGGTAGCGCTGCAGGGAGTTGGCCTCGATTGGCCGGGTGATGTCGGCGAAACGCGCCGCCTCTGCCCCGACCGAGCCGTTCAGGGTGCCGAAGAGCGTCATGCCGCCACCCGTGCCATGGATCGCCAGCCGTCCGGCAGTGATGGTGCCAAGCACGGTGCCACCATCGACCAGCAGGAAAACTGGCGACTGACCAGCATTGACATTGATGTTGGCGGTACCGGCCGCAATGGACTGGTTCGGCAGGCCGAAGGCACCGGGCGATTGCGCGCCGGGTGCGCTGCGGACCTGGGTCGGTTGCTGGCTGGCGATGACCCCGGCCGTGTCAGGCTGGACGATGGAAAGAGGGTTGCTGCCTGGCGCAATGCGCGTGTCGAACAGGACAGCCGGCAACGGCGTGCCACGCGGTGTCACCAGGATCGGGCCGATCCCGCTCACGCCGCCCGGTCCGGCGAAGAGGATCTTGCTGCCGATGCTGGCGGTGACGCCATCCGTCACCGTCAGGGCCGAGGCGCCGTTCGTCGCGCCATAGGTCCTCGCATCGGTCGGGGCGATGCGGCCGGCTTCGAAATCCGCCGCATCGGCACTGACCGTCAGCGTGGACAGGGCAAGGCCACCGGTGGTCACGACGCGGACCGATCCGCTCGCCGAGGGCGCATGCAGGGCGCTCGCGGTGATGGCCCCCGTCCCGCCCGCCGTCAGGTCGATATCGCCCGCGGTGCTGGTCAGCACGCCGCGGAGCACAGCGAGGCTGCCGCTCCCTGCCGCGGCGGCGAGGCGGCCGGTGGTGGTCAGCGCCGTATCCGTCAGCCCGATGTCCTGCCCTGCGGCGAGGCCAAGGCCGGTTGCGCCGTCGAGCCGCGCGTTGCGCAGGGAAACCGCACCGCTTCCGGCCACGACCGTGAGCGCGCCGCCGGTGCTGCGGAGGGCCGGCTGGATGCCGCTGCCGGCATCCGTCACCGTCACATCCGTACCACCACGCAGGCTGGCATCGCCCGCGCCGGTGATGCTGCCCCGCGTCTGGGTTACAGCGCCCCCGGCCGCCGTGACCGCGAGCGTGCCGCCGGCCAGGAACGCACCGTCGGTGGTCGCGGCATTGCCGAGCCGGGTTGTAATGGAGAGATTCCGCCCCGCCTTGAGGCCACTGCTCGTCAAGCCGAACCCGGTGCCGGCGCCTATGGTGAGATCGCGGCCCGCGGCCAGGCTACTGCCTGCTGCGGCGAAGCCGCCACCCGCCATGATCGACTGGTCGGCCATTGCCCTGACGATCGTGGAGGCCAGATTCACCGCCCCGCCGGCGGCGATGCTGCCGCTGCCGTCACTGCTGAGACTTGAGCTCCCGATCGTGACGTCGCCCTGGATGGCCTGCACCGCAAGCGCACTGGCGGCCGAAAGCCCTGCATTGCTGAGCGCGATGTCGCCCGAATCAGCAGTCAGGGTAATGCCGCCGCCGGTCGAACGCAGCACCGGTGCGGCACCGCCGGCACCGGTGATGGTGATGCCGCTGCCAGCCTGAATCGCCGTGCCTGCCGCGGCGTTGATCATGCCGCGGGTCTGCCCGATAGCCCCGCTCGCCGTGAGGCCGAGCGTGCCACCGGCGGTGAGGGTGCTATCGGCAAGGCTGATCCCGCCAAGCCTGGTGACAGCGGAGAGGTCCCGGCTCGCCTGCAACGCGGTACTCTCCAGGCGGAGCTCCCCTCCAACATCAACGGACAGGTCGCGGCCAGCAGTCAGGCTGCTGCCTGTCACGGTGAAGCTCCCACCCGACAGGATGGACTGGTCCACAGCCGCGTCGATGGCAGCCGTCGTGACAGTGACCGCACCGCCGGCCCTGAACGCAACCGCTTCTCCAGCCCCGGCACTGGAGCTTGTCATGTCTATGGCGCCGGCCGTCGCCGTTATCGTCAGTCGGCCTGTTTCCGCGAGCAAGGATGCGCCAGCGGTGTTGCGGATGCTCCGCCCCGCGGTCACGCCCAGGTCGCGGTGGGCCAGGATCACCCCGGCATTCGACACCGTGTCCCCCGCCGTGATCGTCAGCGACGGCGTGCTGCCGGTGGTGGTGGGCACGCCCGGCGCGGCGCTGGCCGTGGCGCCGCCGGTTGGGCTGACGCCGAGCGCCAGCGGCGTGCCGGCCAGCGCCAGCGCCCTGGCCGCCGCCGCGGTCAGCGGGCCCGGCAGGGTGGCCAGCTCAAAGCCCGGCGGCGCCACCTGCACCGTGCCGTTGACGATCCGCGCCCCGCCGGCATTGACCACATGGCCCGCCGTGGCGCTGACCGTGGTGGCGTTGATCCGCGCCGCCGCCACCAGGTTCCGCA
>NZ_FMZX01000031.1 GCF_900101615.1 Belnapia rosea
CCCAGCCTGCGACGTGGCGCTTGATCGCGGTTATATCTCAGCGCCGCTCCGCGCGGCCTTCGCCGCCGAGGGTTGCACCGTCCATACCCCACCCAAGCGGGGCATGGTTGATCCGCCCGCATGGGATCCCGTGCTGTACGCCCGGCGCCACCGCGTCGAAAACCTGTTTTCCCGGCTCAAGGACTTTGCTCGCATCACCCTGCGACGCGACAAGACACGCCGCAGTTGGATGGGCTTCGCCCATCTTGCTGCCACCATGATCAACTTGCGCACCACTGAGTTCGGTCACAGACCCTAGCGACGGCCGGACGGACTCCAATATAAACTTGGTCGAGAGTGCGATGAGGACCGTGGTCCTAGCAGGAAGAATGCACTGTTCGCTGGCTCTGGCGAGGGGCCGAAAATTGGGCGGCAGTCGCCTTCCCGATCGAGAACAGTGTTGATCCGTGGCGCGACCTCACCAAATTCCTGAGCAGCCCTGTGAATGGCTGGCTGCAGAGCAGCATCGAAGAGTTCATCTCCTAATGCCAGGCCACACCCGCGACGGGCATCGGTGAGCACCGCGTGATGCTATAGGGCACGGCAGTGACAAAGGTACGCAGGAAATCAGCTGCAATGCGGTAGGTAGCCCGTTTATGAGTTGAGCGAGGTCGAATTCGAGGTGCGGTCGGCGGCTCTGCACGCATGCCTCTGCCTAACCGATCGCCGTGGGCGAGTCGCCTGCTTCCTCGATGAAGTCCGCGATCTCTCGTCCCACTTCTGAGGGTGGGATGATCTCGAGCGGCACGCAGCCCCCATGCTCCCGGAAGGCGCCGCCCCGCCAGCGCTGAAACAACGCCCTTCGGCGTGCGCCATCGGCCTCGATATCGGCTTGGTCGGGCAGGCCGCCCGCGGCAGCTATCTGGTCCCATGTCGGGATGCTCCAGTCAGCCTGCAATCCGATCAACACCCCAAAGCCATGGCGGGCGAGGTCATCCGTATCGCCCGGCGGCAGGTCACGAGGCTCTCCGTGCTCGGCCAGATCCATCAGGACGCGACGCATGGCCGCCGGGGTCAGCCCTGCCAATGCGTCCGGGGAGCGCCAGCCAGGTAGGAAGCGGACATCGTCCGTGTCGGCGAAGTAGCCGGTGGCGAACAGGCTTTCCGTCAATGCGGCCGCGCTCGGCACTTGCGCGCTGGGCAGCGCGACCGGCAAGGCAACCAGCTCAGCCCACCCTGATGGCCCAACCGCTCCGGCCTCGGCCACTTCCAGCATGGCTCCGCTGAGCTCGTCCATTCCTTCGTCGCCTTGGCTCTCGGCGACCTTGCGGATAGCGAGGTCGAGAACGTCAATCCGTTCCGCCTCCAGGATCTCCTGGACGAAGCCCCGGAACTCATCGCCGTCCTTGAAGTAGGCGTTCAGGAGTCGGTCGGCGATCGGGCCAGGGGCGGGGCCGAATCTCGGCTGCTCCTCGCTGCCGTCCTCGTCCTCCTCCACCTCGAGGCCGAGTACCTTCAACGCGGCGGCCCCGCGGATGAGCCGGGCTCGGTCTATCCAGCCTCGGCGGTTTTCCGGGGTGTCGTCCCTGCCGTGCATCCAGCGCCGGAACGCAGCCCGGTCCGCCCGCTGGACGATGACCTCGACCCCTTCCATGTCCAGCTCGGCGGCCACCGCCATATTCACGGCGCGAACCGTCTCCAGGTCGGTCTCGCCTGGTCGCATCATGTCCAGGGTGTCCTCGTCCCGGTAATGGGTGATGATGACAGCCTCCAGCTCCGGCGCTACCTCACGCGCCAGCGTCACCGCTGCCTCGACCTCCTCACTGGGTTGATTGCTGGCCTGCAGCATGAACGACCTCCCGAACCGAGCATCAGTTATGCGGTCGAGTGGTAGCAGCTTCAATCTGTGCGATGTTCCGCATCGAAGGGCGGGCCGCCTATCTCAGGCATGTCGGCCTGCTGGCTGAGGATCCTGTGGTCCGGCACCGGTTGGTCCAGCCCGAGCAGGGTCGTGGTCGTGGCCGATGTCGAATATCGCGGCTAGGCTTTCCAGGCCGCGACATTGACTGCCCTGCCGCAACAGGTGCGGGCTTCAGCCACCAATCTCGACGTCAGCCCACTGCTCGACGACCCGCGCGATATGGGTGAAATCGCTTTCCGGGCCGAAGGTCGCACTGGTCACGGCCAGCATCTGCCGCACCGCACTCCCCACCACCATGGGAACGCCCATCGCCTCCGCCTCGTCGACGCACAGCCGGACATCCTTGTGCGACAGGCCGGTGGTGAAGCCGAAGTCGAAGCTCCGTGGGATAACGGCGCGCGGGAATTTATCCTGCGTCGCGCTGTTCCGCCCGCTGCTGGCATTGATCACCTCGCACATCAGGGCCGGGTCCAGCCCAGCCTTCACCCCCATCGCCATCGCTTCCGAGGTCACGGCGAGCGCCGCGGCGGCCAGCAGGTTGTTGCAGAGCTTCAGGACCTGGGCCTGACCCGGCTTCTCGCCGCAATAGAAGGGCTTGCCCATCGCCTGCAGCAGCGGCTCCAACGCCGCGTACTCCTCGCGCGGGCCGGAGACCATGATGGCGAGCCGGCCGGAGGCGGCCCCGGTGATGCCACCGCTCACCGGGCAATCGAAGGTGGAGCGGCCCGCCTCGGCGAAGCCGGCCGCGACCTCGCCAGCCACGCGCGGGCCGGTGGTGGAGAGGTCCACGAAGCAGCGGGCGCGCTGGCCCTGCAGCACGCCATCCGGCCCGAGGGCCACGGCGCGCACCACGCCGGGGGAGGGCAGGCTGGCGAAGACCGTATCCGCCCGGTCCGCCACCTCCCGCGGATTGGCGGCGCGGACGGCACCCTGCGCCACGGCCGCCTCCAGCGCCGCCGCCACGGGGTCGTAGGCCACCACGCGGTGGCCGGCCGCCAGCAGCCGTGCCGCCATGCGGCTGCCCATCTGTCCAAGGCCGATGAAGCCGATCACCTGATCCGTCATGTCACGTACTCGCGCGGTGGATGATTTCGAAGCGCAGATCCACGGTCAGTGGCCCCGTGGCGCGGCCCTGGATGCGGTCGAGCAGAACCTCGGCGCTGCGGCGGCCGATCTCGTGGCGCGGCAGGCGCAGCGTGGTCACCGGCGGTACCAGATGGCCCAGCAGGTCGATGTTGTCGAAGGCGGCGATCGCCACCCGGCCCGGCACCGGCCAGCCGCGCCGGGTGCATTCCAGCGCCGCGCCGATGGCCAGCACGTCGCCGGCGAAGAAGATGGCATCCGGATCGCCGCCACCGTCCAGCAGCCGGTCCAGCGCCTCGACGCCCGCGGCGAGGCCGGGCGGCACCTCCAGCACCAGCCGCGGGTCGTAGGGCAGGCCGGCTTCCTCCAAGGCAGCGGCATAGCCGCGGCGACGGTCCCGGCTGCGCTCATTCGCCGCGAGCGGCAGGGTGACGAAGCCGATGCGGCGGTAGCCCAGCCGCAGCAGGTGCCGCATCATCGCCATGGCGGCGTCGTGGTTGGAATAGCTGACGACCATGTCGAGCGGATGGCGGGTCAGCGTGCCGTTCTCCACCACCGGGATGCCGGCGCGGCGGATCATCGCCACCGCCTCCGGCGTATGCGTCGTGTCGTGCAGGATCAGGCCGGCGACGCGCTGGCCAAGGAAGGCGCGGATCGCTGCCTCCTCCGCCTCCTCGCCATAGCCGGAGGAGGCGATCATCAGCTCGTGCCCATGCCGCCGCAGCACGTCCGAGATACCCTGGATCGTGCTGGCGAAGAGCGAATTGTCGATGCTGGGTACGACCAGGCCGATGACGTTGGAGCGCGAGGAGGACAGGCTGCCCGCCAGCCGGTTCGGCACATAGCCCACCTGGCGCACCGCCTCCTCCACCCGGGCGCGCACTTCCGGCGAGACGCGCTCCGGGTCCTTCAGCGCGCGGGAGACGGTCATGGCGGAGACCTGGGCAACGCGCGCCACGTCCCGCATCCGTGCCGCCGCGCCGGGGGGCTCGCCGTCCATGGCTATTCGGCGGTGATGCGCGCGTCGCGCACCACGCCGCCGATCTTCTCGACCTCGGCCGCCATGAAGTGGCGGAATTCCTCGACCGTGCCGCCGGCCACCTCGGCGCCGCCTTCCAGCAGTCGGGCGCGCTCGACGGGCTGGGTGACGATGTCCATGAAGGCGGCGTTCAGCCGTTCCGCCACGGCGGGCGCCATGCCGGCAGGGCCCAGCACCGCATACCACTCGTCGATAGCGAAGCCGGGCAGCGTCTCCGCGATGGTCGGAACCTCCGGCAGGTAGGCGGCGCGCGTGCCGGAGGTGACGGCGATGGCGCGCAGCGTGCCCTCGCGGACGAAGGGCAGTGTGGAACTGGCATTGCCGAACATCAGCTGCAGATGCCCGGCCACCACGTCCGCCAGCGCCGGCCCGCCGCCGCGATAGGGCGCGTGCACCATGTCGACGCCGGCGGCGAGCTTGAACATCTCGCCCGAGATATGCACCGCCGAGCCGATGCCGGGCGAGCCGAAGGTCAGCTTTCCAGGCTGCGCCTTGGCCAGCGCGATCAGCTCCGGCACCGTTCGGACCGGCAGGGACGGGTTGACGACCAGGATGTTGGCGACGCGCGCCAGCAGCAGGATGGGCGTCAGGTCCCGCAGCGGGTCATAGGCGGTGCGCGAGAGCAGCGCGGCGGAGATGACCGTGCTGGTCACCATGCCGAAGGTATGGCCGTCATTCGGCGCCCGCGCCAGCTCCGCCGCGCCGATGGCGCCCGAAGCGCCGCCGCGGTTCTCGACAACGACCGGCTGGCCGAGCCGCGCCGAGAGCTGCGGCGCCAGCTGCCGGGCCAGGATGTCGGTGGTGCCGCCGGGCGGCCAGGTGACGAGCAGCCGCAAGGGGCGGGAGGGGAAGGGCTGCGCCAGGGCCGGTGCAGGCAGCAGTGCCGCCGCACCCAGGGTCGCCAGTAGAGCTCGCCGTTCCATCCGCTTTCCCTCCCGCCGCATCAGGCCGCTGACCATCCGCCATCGATCGGCAGCACGGCCCCGGTGATGTCGCGTCCCGCCTCGCCGCAGAGGAAGGCCGCCATCGCGCCCACCGCCTCGGCCTGGACGAAGCGGCCGGTCGGCTGCTTGCCCGCCAGGAAGGTCGCCTCCGCCGCCGCCCGGTCGAGCCCGCCCTCGGCCATGGCGGCGCGGATGCGCCCGTCGATATTCGGCGTGAGCGTGGAGCCGGGGCAGAGCGCGTTGCAGGTGATGCCGCTCTCGGCGGTCTCCAGCGCCACCGCGCGCGTCAACCCGATCAGGGCGGTCTTGGTCGTGACATAGCCGATGCGCCCGGTGGCGCCGACCAGGCCATAGATCGAGGACATGTTGAGCACGCGCCCCCAGCCCCGCCGCCGCATGCCGGGCAGGCTGAGCCGCACCAGGTGGAAGGCCGCCGTGAGATTGACGGCGATATCGGCATCCCATGCCTCGGGAGGGGTGTCCTCCACCGGGCCGAAATGCCGGGCGGTGGCATTGTTCACCAGGATGTCCGGCGCCCCGGCCTCGGCGACGAGGGCGGCGATGGCTACGGGATCGGCCAGTTCCACCCGGTGATACCAAGCCTGGACGCCGAGCCTCTCTACCGCTGCCAGGGCAGGCGCCGCCTCCTCGTCGGTGGCGAGGCCGTGCAGCAGGATGTCGCAGCCCTCCGCGGCCAGCGCCAGGGCGACGGCAAGGCCGATGCCGCCGGTCGAGCCGGTGATGAGAGCCGTGCGTCCACGCAGCGCGCCCCTCCCGGAACCATCCTGGGTTGCTGTGATCGGTACCATATCTCCAGCCTAGGCGGGAAGTATGTGGCAAGGCAATCATTGCCGAAGACCTTTACAGGTCAGCTTGCTGGAGTTACCGATATCATAAACCGGCAGGTCTTCTGCCGCAAACGTCCAGGAAATACCACCATGCCGGCCTTCGAACGCCGTGCCCTTCTGGCTGCCCGTGCCGGCTCAGGGCTGCCTTGCCCGGCCCTGGCTGAGGGCGCGCAGCCCTGGCCGAGGCGCCCGGTGCGGCTGCTGCGGATCGGCGCCGACCTCAACCCGCTCGACCCAGCCGATTTCGCCGCGCTTCGCCAGGAGGAAGACATCCGCTGGTCCCGTGCCGCGCGCGAGAGCCTGATCGTGCGCGCGCCATGAGCGGCCCGGCACGGCCCCATGCGGGCGAGGTGCTTGGCCGCTTCGTCGCCGAGTCCCGCTGGGAGGAGATCGCGCCGGCGCTGCGGCACGAGGCGGTGCGCAGCCTGCTCAACCATCTCGGCTGCGCGCTGGGCGTGGCGCAAGACCCGGCGGTGACGACGGCGCTCCAGGTGATGGCCGGCTTCAGCGGGACGCCGGTGGCGACCGTCGTCGGTCAGGGGCGGAAGCTCGACCCGATGAGCGCCGCCTTCGTCAACTGCATCGCCGGCAACCTGCTGGATTATGACGACACGCATCTGCGCACCGTCATCCATCCCGCCGCACCGGTCGCGCCGCCGCTGCTGGCGCTGGCCGAGCAGCGCGGGCACTCCGGCGCGGAGGTCCTCCACGCCTTCCTGCTGGGGATGGAGGTGGAATGCCGCATCGGCAATGCCGTCTCGCCCGGGCATTACGACCGCGGCTGGCACATCACCTCGACCTGCGGCGTCTTCGGCGCGGCGGCAGGCTGCGCGAAGCTGCTGGGGCTGACGGCCGCGCAGGCGTGGAACGCCCTCGGCATCGCCGCCAGCCAATCAGCCGGCCTGGTCGAGAACCTGCCGAGCGCGGCGAAGAATGTCGGCATGGGCAATGCCGCACGGCACGGGCTGCTGGCGGCGCTGCTGGCCGGGCAGGGCTACGAGGCCGCACCGGCCGCCATCGAGGGACCGCTGGGCTGGGCCCGCGCCATGGGCGATGCGCCGCAGATCGAGGAGATCACCACGGGGCTGGGTGGCCGCTGGGAGATCGCCCGCACCACCTACAAGCCCTATCCGGCCGGGATCGTTTTCCATGCCGTCATCGACGCCTGCCTTCAGCTTCGCGCCGAGCTGGAGGTGCCGCCCGAGGCGATCGCCACGGTGACAGTAGCGGGCGATGCGCTGCTGCTCGCCCGTGGCGACCGCGTGGTCCGGACCGCAAGAGATGCGCGCGTCAGCATCCACCACAGTGCCGCCCTGGGCTTCGTCCGCGGCAAGGCGGGCGTGGCGGAATTCGAGATGCCGGCGGTCCTCGACCCCGCGCTCGCGGCATTCCGCGCCAGGGTCGTGGCGGAGCTGGACGCCTCCCTGCCCCGTGGCGGGGCGCGGGTGACGGTGCGTCTCTCTGATGGGAGGGAGCGGACGGCACTCGTGCTGCATGCGCGCGGCAGCGAGGCGAGGCCGTTGAGCGATGCGGAGCTGGCCGAGAAATTCCGCGACAATGCAGGGCTCGGCGGCTTCGCCGGCCGGGCCGGTGCCGCGCTCGATGCGCTCTGGGCGTTGGAGACGGCGCCGGACATCCGGGGCCTGATGGCCCTGCTGGGCTGACTATGAAAAAGACCGGGGAGGACCAAGCCATGCCCACCATCAACCGCCGCAGCCTGCTCGGCGCGGCCGCGCTGCTATCAGTGGCAGGGCCGGCGTCGGCCGCCTTTCCCGAGCAGCCGGTGCGCGTCATCGTGCCGTGGAACCCGGGTGGCCTCGCGGACATCCTCATGCGCGCGCTCGCCCCGGCCATGGCGCAGTCGCTCGGCCAGCCGGTCGTCATCGAGAATCGGGCGGGCGCCAATGGCGCCGTCGGCACCCAGGCCGTCGCCCGCGCGCCCGCGGATGGCCATACGCTGATCGTCGGCAATGCGGAGACGCATGCCATCAACCCGCTGATCTACCCAAAGCTCGCCTACAACCCGGTCACCGAGTTCACCCCGGTGACGACCTTGGCCAGCGGCCCCTTCGCGCTGATCACCCGGCCAGGCCTCGGCGTCGAGACGCTGGATGCCTTCCTCGCCCTGGTGCGGCGCCAGCCGGGCAAGATCACCTTCGCCTCCTGGGGCATCGGCAGCACCTCGCATCTGGCGATGGAAGGGCTCATCAAGCAGGCGAAGGTGGAGATGCTGCACATCCCCTTCACCGGCGCGGCGCCGGCCTCGACGGCGCTTATTGCCGGGCAGGTGGACTGCATGTTCCTCAATGCCGGGCCGGCCGAGGCTGCGGCGCGCGACGGCCGCCCGAAAATCATCGGCATCGGCGCCATGGAGCGCGTTCCGCAGCTGCCGGATACGCCGACGCTGAAGGAGCTCGGCCTGCCGGTGGAGGCGGCGAACTGGTTCGGCCTGCTCGGCCCCGCTGGCCTGGCGCCGGCGGTGGCGAGCCGCCTCGCCGGGACCGTGGCCGAGGGGCTGAAATCCGCCCAGGTGCAGGAGATCTTCCGCGCCCAGGTGGCTTTGCCAATGACGCAGACGCCGGCCGAGATGCAGCAATTCCTGGCGGCGGACCGGGAGCGCTGGGGCGCCGTGGTGCGCGACCTCAACATCCGGTTGGAATAGGCGGCACCCGGCCGCATTGGCTTGCATGAAAACCGCCTCCGGGTCAGGCCCGGAGGCCTGAATCCTCCCCTCCTTGGCCCTGAGCTCTTCCCATTTCGGCGTCTGCACCGGACAATCGTCCGCGGCCCCGCCGGTTCAGCGCAACTTCGGCTATCAAGGGGCACGGAACCTGTGGAACGCTGACGTCTCTCTTGGGCCATTTCCCGAGGGACGCTGCCGAGAGCTCGAACAACGGGCCACTTACGAACAGGAGGAAGCGCAGCCGTGACGGAGATCCTCAGGACAAAGATAACCCGCCGCCTTACGCTGGGCGGCCTCGCCGCCGGCGCCTCGACTGTTGCCATGCCAGGGGTCCTGCGCGCGCAGAAGCTGCGCTGGATCGGCGCCAGCGCCACCGCCCAGCAGGACTTCATCGGCATCAGCCTCGACTTCTACGCCAAACGGGTGGCCGAGCTGACCAGCGGCCAGATCGAGATCACCAGCCACCATGGAGGTGCGCTCGGCGGCGAACGGGAGCATGTCGAGGCCATGCTCCAGGGCGCCGTCCAGGTCGCCACGCCCGGCCAGGGCCTTCTCGCAGGCTGGTATCGCCCGGCCGAGGTCTGGACTCATCCCTACTTGTTCAAGGATGCAGCCCACAAGGATCGGGTCTGGGATGCAGTCCGCCCCGAGTACCAGGAGGACATGGCCAAAGCCTCCAAGCTCCGGCCCGTAGCGGCCATCCCGCGCATGCCGCGCATGCTCACATGCAACAGGGTCGTGAAGTCGCCCACCGACATGCGTGGCCTGAAGATCCGCGTGCCGGAAACGGCATTGTGGCGGCGCACCTTCGAGCTGTTCGGCGCCTCGCCCACACCGCTCCCCTTTCCGGAAGTGTTCCAGGCCCTGAAGTCGGGCGTCATCGACGGCCAGGAGAATCCCGTAGGCCTTACCTTCAATTCCGGAATCTTCGACGCCAACACGCATCTGTCACTGACAGAGCACATGATGCAGGACAACTGCATCCTTGTCGGCGAGCAGGCGTATCAGAGGCTCACGCCCGAGCTGCGCAAGGCACTCGACCAGGCGGGGCGCGACATGGAGGCGGAGATCCGCCCACGGGTGATGGCCGATGACCGCATCACCCTGGACAAGGTGCGGGAGAAGCGGATCGTTATCTCGGAGGTGGACAAGGGGGCCTTCGCCGCCACCGTCCGAAACCTCGCAAACGAATTCCCCGCCGGCAAGCGATGGGCGGAGCGCTTCTCACAGGTTGCCTGAACCCTGGCGTGTTCCGGCATCACCACCGGGACGCGTTGCCAACCCGTGAAGCCGCCGCGCGGCGACAAGCCGCCCGGCCGCCCACCTCTGTCCCGGGACCCATCATGACGCAATTCGTCATCCGGCTGAGCGACATCGTCACTGAAGTCGCCAAGGCCATACTCGGCCTGTGCATCGCCCTCATCGTCCTCATCACGATCGCCGCCGTATGGTGGCGCTACATCCTCGCGGCGCCGCTCGCCTGGATCGAGCAAGTGTCGAACATCCTCTTCATCTGGGTCACCTTCATCGGCGCTGCGGTGCTGTACCGACAGAAGCTCCATATCGGTGTCGACATGCTGATCGAGAGGCTGCAGGGCCGGGCCAGGGCGGTCCTGTTCTGGGGCATCGAGGTCGGCAACCTCGTCTTCATCCTTATCCTCTTTGTCTACAGCATGAAGCTGTCCATCGATGTCCTGCCAAACACCTATGGCGCGCTCGATATAACCCCGGCCTGGTTCTACTTCTCCGCTCCGGTCGCGTGCGCGATGATGGCGCTCTATTTCATCGAGAAGCTTGTCGACCCCGCCAGACGCACCGCCGAGGGATCGGCGGGGGAGTTCTGAGATGGGCACGGTCCTGGTCGGCGGCTTCTTCCTCCTCCTCGCCCTGTCCTTCCCGATCGGCTTCGCCCTCGGCATCGCCACGATGGCAGCGATCTGGACGCATGGCGGGCTGCCGATGTCGCTGCTCGCGCAGCGCACCTTGGTCGGCGTGGACAGCTACGCGCTGCTCGCCATCCCCTTCTTCATCCTCGCCGGCAACCTGATGAACGGGGGAGGCATCACCAGCCGGATCATCGACCTCGCCAATGCCTTGGTCGGCCGCTTCCGTGGTGGGCTCGCCCTGACCTCGGTGCTGGCGGCGATGATCTTCTCCGGTCTCTCAGGATCGGCGGCGGCGGACGCCTCCGCCCTCGGCAAGGTCCTGATTCCCGCGATGAAGCGGCAGGGCTACCCGGGCGGGTTCGCGGCGGCGCTGATGGCCTCGGCTTGCGTCAACGGTCCCATCATCCCGCCGTCAATTCCGCTCGTCATCTATGGCCTGTCGGCGGGGAAGGGCGTGTCGATCATCGCCTTGTTCCTGGGCGGCATCGTGCCTGGGATCCTTCTCGGGGTGGCGCTGATGGTGGCCGCCTACTGGATTTCGGTGCGCCGCGACTACCCGGTCGCCCGGGCTGTCCCGCTGCGGGAGATACCGAAGCTCGTGCCGCCGGCACTCTGGGCACTCATGATGCCGGTCATCATCCTCGTGGGGGTGGTCGGCGGGGTCGTGACGGTGACAGAGAGCGCGACGGTCGCGGTCGTCTATGCCGGATTCGTCGGCTTCTTCATCTACCGGGAACTGAGCCTCAGGAGCGTCTGGCCCATCCTCGTGCAGACGGCGCTCGATACCGCGCTCGTCACCTTCATCATCGCACTCTCGTCGGGTTTCGGCTGGCTGCTTGCCGTCTCGGGCATGCCGCGCGCTGTGGCGGCGTGGATCGCATCGATCTCGGCCGATCCCACCATCATCCTCGCCATGATCAACCTGTTCCTGCTGGTCATCGGCATCTTCATGGAGCCGCTGCCGGCACTCTTCATCCTGATCCCGGTACTGGTCCCGGTGGTCCAGGCGGTCGGCATCGATCTCGTCCATTTCGGCCTGGTGATGGTGTTCAACCTCTGCCTCGGCCTGATCACGCCGCCAGTCGGCATCCTGCTCTACATCTGTGCCAATTTCGCCAGCGTGAAGCTCGAGGAAGAAAGCCGCGAACTCGGCCCGTTCCTGCTTGCGGGCTTGCTCGTGCTCGCGCTCATCTCCTTCGTGCCGTCGGCGGTGCTTTGGCTGCCGCGCGTGCTGATCGGATACGGCGCATGAACGCGCCGTGGGCATGTCGAGCACGGCTTCACGTGCGTGGTCATGGGCGACACGGGAACCCGGCCATCCCGATTCCGCACGGCGTGGCAACCTAACGAGAGGTCATCGACTCCCCTCTGTCATGTCGTCCCGCATATGCGGCGTCGGGGCCGAATGGTCGCCGCTCACCGCAATCAGCGCGGAGGGAACGCTTCCACCTGTGCAAGTGAGCCCCGGCCAACGGCGGCCTGCTCTGTACGGTTTGTGGAGAGAGCCACGCTTAACAGACCCTCGTCAGGAACCGGCGGGGTTCGCCTTGTTTGCGGCCGACCCATGGTGTGACCGCAGCACCAGGTCCCCAGGTGAGTGGCAGGCGCGATCGGAGTCATACCAACGGCCCGGAACATGTCGCCGTTATGGCGCGCTTTCCTTTGCTGACAGAAGTTTGACTTCAGGTCATACGACAATGCTGCGGCCTCGATAGCCGCTCACGCGCATGGCCTCGCCGGCGCGGACTGCTTCCGGCCTCCGTGGCCAGGTCGGGCGCAGCGCTGTCACGGCCCAGGGACGTATGCGTGCATGGACCAAAGCGCCGCCGCTATGGGTGCAGCCGGTGCTGCGCCGCACCGGCCGCCTGATAGCATCCAGGGCCGTCGGCCTCGCGGGCTGCGCCTTTACCTTATCGGGCTGGTCCTGGCGGTGTTGCTCCCGGCCTTGGGCTTTGGCGCCGCGGCCTGCTGGACTGCATTGCGCAGCTACCGCGCCGCCGCCGAGGCCCGGCTGCTCGACACGGCGCGGGCACTTTCCGCAGTGGTGGACAGCGAGATCGCCGCCCGCCGTGCCGCACTCCAGGTCCTGGCCGCTTCGTCCTATCTCGGCTCCGATGGCGACCTTGCTGCCTTCGACATGCTCGCCCGCAGCGTCGGCACAGCCTTTGGCGGCTGGGTAACAGTGCTGGACCGCAGTCTCCGGCCGGTCGTCCACACCTTGACTCCCGCCGGCGGCGAGATGCCCGGTTCCGGTGGCGGCCTCGGCCCAGGCGGAGGTGGCGTGGCGGTGGCACGGGTCTTCGAGACCGGTCAGGCCACGGTGAGCGACTTGGCCATCGGGCGCAATTCCGGGCGGCTCAGCGCCTTCGTTTACGTCCCCGCTCTGCGCGACGGGAGCGTGCACTATGTCGTCGGCATGCCGATCCTCCCGGAGCACCTGGCGAAGCTGCTGCAGGGTCAGGCACCGTCAGGCCAGGGCGCCGTCGCCATCACCGACCGCCGTGGCGTCATGGTCGCGCGCTCGGAAGATCATGAGCGTTTGGTCGGAAGATCCCGGCCCATCCGAAACGATAGCGAACCGCGGCAGGTCGCCGGCCTGTTGTCCGGGCGTCAGCTGCTCGACGGCAAGGCCATCCGCACCGCATACCATCAACTCAGCAGCGCCCCGGGATGGACAGTTTGGGTGAACGAGCCCGAGGCGACCTTCACCCGCGCCTGGTTCAGCCCGGTGCTCGCCCTGCTGGGTGGCGGGCTGCTGGCACTCGGCTTTGGCCTAGCCCTGGCAGTCGGCCTGTCCCAGCGGGTGCTGCGGCCCGTGCATGCCTTGGTGCGCCATGCCGAACAGGTCGCCACCGGCTGGGCGCCGGGTGCCAGCTCTCCACCTGTGCCTGATACGCCGGTGGCTGAGTTCGAGGCGCTGCGAGTGGCTGGGTTGCGGGCAGAGGCTGCCCTGCGCAGCGGGAACGCCCGGCTTCGGTTGGCCTTGACGGCGGCCGGACTCGGCAGCTTCGAGATAGACCTGCGTAGCTGGACCGCGACACGGACCGGCCATGTCTTGCCGGCCACGCCGGACCTGCCGCTCATCGGCTTTTCCTTGGACCACTATTTTGCCGAGAAGGTACATCCTGACGACCGCGACCGGGTCCGGGCGGCGGTGGACGCGGTAGCACATGGCAGGCTCGAGCATTACCGGGTCGAGTACCGCGTGCGGGATCGTCAGGATGGCTGGATCTGGATGGAATCCTACGGTGGGGTCGTGGAGCATGATCCGGCGAATGGCGTCCCGCTACGCATCGCCGGCGTCTCGCGTGATGTGACGGAGCGGAAAACGGTGGAGGCGCGGCAGCGACTGCTGATGCGGGAGGTGGACCACCGCGCCAAGAATGCCCTCGCAGTGGTGCAGGCGGCAGTGCGGCTGGCGCCACGAGACGACGCGGCGGTGTTCGCGGACGCGGTGGAGGGCCGCGTCGCAGCCCTGGCCAGGGCACAGGGACTACTGGCTGAGACCGGCTGGTCCGGCACTGCACTGCGGACGCTCGCGGAGCGCAGCCTGGCCGGCTTCGTGCTGGCCGGCGCCGGCCAGAGGGGGCCAGTCTATGAGCTGGCCGGTCCGGCGGTTGATCTGGCTGCGGCGGCGACACAGCCACTCTCCCTCATTCTGCACGAGCTGGCCACCAACGCCGCCAAATACGGAGCGCTCTCAGCGCCGGGCGGCCGAGTCAGTCTGGTTTGGCATTTGGGTCATGACGCCGGCTTGCTGCGGCTGCATTGGGAGGAGCGCGGCGGGCCGCCGCTCACCCGAGTGCCGGAACGGCGTGGGTTCGGCAGCCGTGTCATCCATGCGAGCGTTCAGGATCAGCTCCACGGCAAGGTGGCCATGGATTGGAAGGCTGAGGGGCTGGTCTGCGACATCAGTTTGCCGCTGGTGCATGTGCAGGCGCCTGAATGCCCATCCGAAAGCAAGATGAGCAATTCGAATCCATTGTGACTGGCCTTGGGTTAGCGCGGGCCGGGAGAAGGGCGACCCTATGGGCGCCCGAAACCGGACGCTATTGCGTGATCGCCGAAGGGCGACCGCTCGTGGCGCTGCGGCAGCAGGAGACCTGTGCCCAGGCCGCAGCCTAAGGCCGTGCAAGATGCGCTATGCCTGCATCGCCTGCCCGTTTGCCAAACGACCCACCAGTGTCCTTCTTGCAGATCCCGCGGAGCCAGTGCGACGAAGATGCCCTGGCTCAACTCCGCCCGGCTGGCCCCCGACCGGCATCCGCGGCCAATGCCTGCATCATGGCAGCGAGATCGGCCGCTCCTTCGCGGCCACCCGGTGCGTCTTGCGCCGCGGTGGCGCCGCCGAGCGCCGCGCGAGCGACCGCCAGATTGGTCAGCACCCGCGCCTGGACTCCGCTGCGCAGCGCCAGAGGTTCGAGCACCGAGACCGCCTCGGCGGCCCTGCCGGTCAGCATCAAGGAGACAGCGAAGTTGTTCCTCACGGCGATGTTGTCTGGTGCCAGCGCCATGGCCTGGCGGTAGCTTCGCTCCGCCTCGGCATGCCGTCCGAGAAGGTCGAGCGCCACGCCCTGGCCATCCAGCGCCGCCGCATCGCGCGGCGTGGCCGCAACCAGCCGGGCGAAGATCTCGAGCGCCTGCTCGGCGGCACCCGTCCTGAGCCGCAGCCGGCCGAGCCCGGCGAGCAGCAGCGGGTGGTCGCGCCGGCGTTCCAGCGCGCGGGTCAGCACCTGTTCGGCCTGGCCGACATTCCCGGCGCGGGCGAGGGCGGCGGCGAAGCGGGCCTGCACCTCCGCCCGGTCAGGCTCGGCCGCCGCGGCCGCGGCGAAGAGCGAAAGCGCGACCTCGCCCTGGCCGGAAGTTTCAGCCGCCTCCGCCACCCTGAGGCGGGCTGAGCCGTCATAGAGCCTTGTCGATCCACCTTCGGAGCCGGAGCAGGCAGCCAGGAAGCCGGTGGCGAAGACGGCTGCAAGGCGGGGCAGCAGCATGATCATTTGGGGCCTCCGAAGGATTTGCCGATCTCGAGGATCGAGGGGCCCAGAAGGGCGATGAACAGGGCCGGCAGGATGAACAGGATCAGCGGCAGGATGAGCTTGGCGGGCAGCTTGATCGCCTTCTCCTCGAGCCGCAGCATTCGCTCCTGCCGCATGTCGGCGGCGAGCACCCGCAGCGCCTGGGCGAGCGGGGTGCCGTAGCGGAGGGTCTGGGAGAGGGTGGAACCCAGCCGCTTGAAGCCCTCGATATCCGTGCGCTCGGCCATCCGTTCCAGCGCCATGCGGCGGTCCGGCAGCATGCGGAGTTCCTGCAGCAGCGTGTTCATCTCGCCCGCGATGGCCCGGTTGGAACCCTCCATCTCCCGGGCGACGCGATCGACCGCCGTCTCCAACGCCAGGCCGGCCTCGGCGGCGACCACGAGGAGGTCGAGCGCATCCGGCAAGCCACGTCGCAGGCGCTCCTGGAAGGACCGCCGCAGGGTATCGAGAAGGCGATTCGGCCCGAATACCGCGAGGAGAAGCGCCAGGATGACCGTAAGAGTGCCCTGCGCCTGGCTCATGTCGCTGATCCAGGCATAGCCAAGCCCGCCCAGCGGCAGGGTGATCAGCGCGATGGCCTTGGCCCCGAGGAAGAAAGGCACCGTCCAGCCGGCATCGAGGCCGGCCGCGACCATCGCCCGCTGGAACTCCTGGATCTCCTTGGGCGAGACGATGGCGCTGCCGCGCAGCAATTCGCCGAGCCAGAGGAAGGGGCGGGCCAGCCCGGCCGTGACGCCACGGGCTACCTGCTTCGCATCGCCCGCCGAGCCCGGCTGCAGCACGCTGCGCAGCCGGCGGCTCAGATCCTTGTCCTCCGCCCCATGCGCCAGCAGCGCAGCGGCCAGCACCGCGAGGCCGATGGCGGCGGCGGCGGCGCAGGCCGCCAGCAGCAGCGTCTCGGTATCGAGCAGGGCCGGCATCAATCCCGCCCCGCACGGCGGATCATCGAACGGATCATCAGCAGCCCGAGCAGCATCAGGCCAAGGCCAATCATCGCCATGCGCTGGCCGGTCGGGTTGGTGGTGAAGGCCTCGATGTAGAAGGGCTGGATGGCGGCCATCGCCGCCGCGGCAACGAAGGGCAGGATGACCAGCAGGCCCGCCTGCGCCTTGGCCTCGCCGGCCAGGGCCTTGGCGCGCTTCACCATGGCGACCCGCTTGCGGACCATCTCGGCCAGATTCTCGAGCGTCTCGGCGAGGCTGCCGCCGGTCTGCGCCTGCAGCCCGAGGGTGACGGCGAGGAAGGCGTATTCGGTCAGCCCGGTGCGTTCGTAGAGCCGGGCGAGCGCGGCCTCGATCGGCCGGCCGATCGCCATGTCGCCGGCCACCCGGGCGAATTCCTCCCTGCTCGGGGAGGCGATCTCCCGGCTGATGCCGCGCAGGGCCTCGGCCAGCGGCAGGCCGGCACGGATGGCGCGGGTCATCAGCCCCAGGGCGTCCGGGATCTGCTGGAAGACCGCGTCGCAATAACGGGCATGCTGCCAGCCGAAGACGAGCCGTGCCGTCAGCAGCGCCGCAACCGGCGCCACCAGCAGGGCAAGCGGGAGGCCGAGGAAGCCGCTGCCGGCCCAGGCCGCGACACAGCCCGCTGCCAGGCCGAGCAGCACCACGACCGGCCATGCGAGCACCTGCTCATTCGGGATGTCCGGGTTGAAGCGCAGCAGGCGGAAGAGCCGGAGGGAGAGCGCACCATGCGTGGTTCCGCCGACCCGGATGCTGGGCAGCACCGGGGCGGCTGCCTGCCGCGTCTCGGCCAGGGCGCGCACCCGCTCCCGCAATGCGCGGCCCGAGCCGCCATGGGCGAGCGCGATGCCGCCGAGGAGCAGGCTCAACAGCAGCAGCGTCGCCAGCAGAAGAAAAAGCGCCTTCGGCACGATCAGGCCTCGCGCAGGGCGTTCATCCAGGCTTCGCCGAGCCCGAAATACTCGAGCCTGTCGAAGAAGCCGGGCCTGAGGGCGGGTGTCGCCCAGCGGCCGCGGATGCGCCCGTTCGGGTCCTCGCCTCCGTATTCGAAGGCGAAGATGTCGTTCATCGTCACCACCTCGCCCTCCAGGCCGCAGACCTCGGAAACCTGGAGCACCCGGCGCCCGCCATCCCGCATGCGGGCGACCTGGACGATCACGTCCACCGCGCTGGCGATCTGGGTGCGGATGGCACGGCTCGGCAGGTTGCTCTGGCCCATCTGCACCATGTTCTCGATGCGGATGACGGCATCCCGCGTGGTGTTGGCATGCACCGTGCAATAGGAGCCGTCATGGCCGGTATTCATGGCCTGGAGCATGTCGAAAGCCTCGGCGCCACGGACCTCGCCGACGATGATGCGGTCCGGGCGCATGCGCAGCGCGTTGCGGATCAGGTCGCGCTGGGTGATCTCGCCACGGCCCTCGAGGTTCACCGGCCGGGTCTCGAGCCGCACGACATGGGGCTGCTGCAGCTGCAGCTCCGCCGCATCCTCGATGGTGACGATGCGCTCGCCATGGTCGATCAGCCGGCTCATCGCATTCATCATGGTGGTCTTGCCGGAGCCGGTGCCGCCGGAGATGACGACGTTGAGCCGGCAGCGCGCCGCGATCTCGAGGATGCGGGCGAGCTGGGGCGACATGGAGCCGCCCGCCACCATGCCTGCGAAATCAACCTTCCGCTTGGCGAATTTGCGGATGGAGATGCAGGCGCCATCGATGGCGAGGGGCGGGAAGACCACATTGACGCGGCTGCCATCGGGCAGGCGGCAATCCACCAGGGGGCTGCTCTCATCGACGCGGCGGCCGACCGAGGCCGCCATCTTCTGCGCGATGGCGGCGAGCTGCGAGGCGCTGCGGAAGCGGACCTCGGTCTGCTGGACCTTGCCGCGGACCTCGACGAAGACGCAATTCGGCCCGTTGACCATGATGTCGCTGATGCTCTCGTCCTGCAGCAGCGGCTCGAGCGGCCCGTAACCCACCATGTCATCCGCGAGTTCCTCCGCGATGCGCGCCTGCTCGCGGGCGGAGATTTCGGCGCGTTCCCGGTTGGCGATCTCATGCACCAGGGATTCGAGCTGGGCGCGCAGCGCCGCGGGCGGAAGCTCGGCCGCGACGACCGGGTCCACCCGCTCCATCACCAGCATCCGCAGCCGCTCGGTCGCCGCCTTGGCCGCACCCTGCCCCGGGGAGGGCATGGGCGCGGGCCCCGGTTCCAGGACCGGTGGCGCCGGCTCCGCCACCGGCTCCGGCATGGCGGTGACGCGGCGGCCGAAGACGCGGTTCATTTGCCGCCCCGCCCCAGCAGCCGGCCGAGGAATCCGCCGCCGGTCCGCCCGGCCGCCACCCCGGCGATATCCTGCAGCAGCGGCGCCAGGGCGCGGCGCAGAACGGCATTCTCACGCGAGGCGGGCTGGCCGAGATTGGCGGCGCGCGGCAGGTGCCGCGGCAGGTCGGGGATCACCACATCGGGCGGTGCGCCGAGCCCCTCCTCGACCAGCTTCGGCTTCAGCCCGCCCGGCAGGCCGGACCGGTTCAGCACGATGGTGGCGCGCGAGCTGCCCATGGTGGCGGCCAGCTTGCGGAGCGCGAGCGCATCGCGGATGCCGGCGATGTCCGGCCCGAGCACCAGCAGGCTGTGCCGGGCCGCGGCCAGCACGGCGCGCTCGGCCGGGCCGGGCGGCATCGGCAGATCCACGACGACGATGTTGAAGCGCTGGCGCAATTGGGTCAGCACGGCCTGGACGGCGGATTCCGCGGGCAGCGGCTCGGACTCCATCGGCTCCTCGGCGGCGATCAGCCGCAGCCGGTCGGAGATCGGGATGCCGACCCGGTCGAGGAACAGGGCATCCGCCCGGTCCGGTTGCTCCAGCGCGACGCGCAGCCCCGTTCCCGGCCGGACGCCGAGCATCAGCCCGGCCGTGCCGCCCCGGAGATGCAGGTCGAGCAGCGCGACATGGCCACGGCCCTGCTCCGCGAGCTGCACCGCGAGATTGACGGCGATGGTGGTGGCGCCGCTGCCCCCGCGCACGCCGCAGACCGCGACAACCTGGCTGCCACGGCCAAGCACCTCGGCCGCCGCGGCGGCCTGCCCGGCGAGATGTGGGCCGAAGAGCCGCGCCACCATGTCCCGTGTCAGTGGCTTGTGAAGATACTCGGCGACGCCCAGCTCCCGCGTCAGGCGACGGTAGAAGCCGATATCCGCCTGGTCGCCAATGGCAAGGACGCGCACATCCGGCATGCAGACATTGGCGAGCATCTCCATCGCCTGCAGGGGATCGGCGATGCCGGCGATATCGACGAGGAGGACGGCGGGCGTCGGCTCCCGCTCCAGCAGCCGGGTCGCGGTGCGGATATCGCCGCGGCGGAATGGCAGGGCGCCGAGCGCCTCGGGCAGCCCGCCGCGCAGAGCCGCCTCGCTCGCCTCGTCGGCGACGAAGGCCAGGAAGGCGGGCCGGTTGCCCATCGGCGCGGGGGACGTCCGCGCCCCACCGCGGCCCGCATCCGCCATGTCCCGCGCCACGGCTGGCCTAGCGGTCATTGGCTGGCCCCGCTGCTGCGGGAGGGGCGGCGCCGATATTGCCGATGGTGGCGGCGCGGCTGTCCGGCAGCGGCCGCCGGCGGTCCTGCTCCAGCAGGCGGATGGCATGGCTGCCGGGCTGCCCGCGCTCGGTCCGCGCCGCGACGCCGGCCCGGGCATGCGCCGGCTCGACCAGCATCGTGCCGAGGTTGGCCTCGTTCGCGCCGGTCGGACGCCAGGTGCCGGGGCGGGCAAAGTCATCGCCCGGCCCGCAGGCCGCGAGCGGAAGGGCGAGCAGGAGGATGAGGCGGTGCAGTCCCGTCATTCGATGATGAACCCCGCATCGAGGGCACCGCGTGGCGGCGGCGCGGGCTGGCCGCGGGCGATCTGCCGCCGGTACAGCACCCGGTCGAGATCGGTCGCCGGGCGGAAGCCGTCGGTCGGCGCCGCGAGCGCGCGCGGGTCGGAGACGGGCCGCACCAGATAGGGCGTGATGATGATGACCAGCTCCGTCTCGTTGCGGCGGAACCGGTCGGAGCGGAACAGGGCGCCGAGCACCGGCACGTCGCCGAGGCCGTTGACGCCGCTGTCGGACTGGACGGAGTTGCGCTGGAGCAGGCCGGCGATAGCGAAGCTCTGGCCGCTGCCGAGTTCCACCGTGGTCTCGGCCCGGCGGACGTTGAGCGCCGGGATCCGCACCACGCCGCTGGCGAGCGGCAGACTGATGGCGCCATTCTCCGACAGCTCGCTCACCTCCGGCCGGACCCGCAGGTTCAGCCGCTCCGGCCCCAGCACGGTCGGCACGAAGGCCAGGCTGACGCCGAACTGCTTGTACTCGATGGTGATGCTGTTGCTGACCGAGCTGGCCGCGACCGGCACCGGGAATTCCCCGCCGGCGAGGAAGCTCGCCACCTCGCCCGACTGGGCGGTCAGGTTCGGCTCCGCCAGGATGGTGATGAGCTGGTCGGAGGCGAGTGCATCGACCACCGTGTTGATGTCGAAGCGGGAGGAACGATAGCCCACGCCAAAGCGGCCGACCTGTGCGTCGGTGGCTGAGGGCCGGCTGGTCAGTGCATTCAGGACGGCCCCGGCGCCGCCGGTCTGTAGCCCGAGCAGCAGCCCATTCCCGCCATTGGCGACGGCCTGCCAGTTGAAGCCCAGGTCGCGGCTGACCTGGCGGGAGATCTCGGCGACCCGGACCCGGAGATTGACCTGGATGGAGGAGAGCAGGGCGAGGCTGTTGATCACCTCCCGCCCCTCTCCGCCATAGGTGCGGGCGATGACCTCGGCGCGCTGCGCATCGCCGGCCGTCGGCACCTCGCCGCTCAGGATCAACCCGTTCGGCCCGGAGGCGGTGACCTGCACGCCCTCGGCACCCCGTACCATGCGGCGGATCATGCTCTGCACCGCGGCGGGGTTTGGGGGCGGGCTGGCGGCCGGCTGGGCCGGGGCGGCAGCCGGTTCCGCGGAGGAGGGCTGGGCGGCGGCACGGCCGGGCTGGACCGTGATGTCATACTGCGCGACCGGCGTGCCGTCCTCGGCGAGGGCGACGACGGTGGTGCGGCCGGCAGCGACCGCCATGACGAAGAGGCTGGTCGGCGAGGCCGGCTGGACGCGGGCGATGCGTGGGTCGGCCGCCATCACGGTGATGGCCGGCGCGGGCAGCCGCAGCAGGCGGCCGGCACCGGCCTCCAGCATGATGGCGAGGGGCTGCGACGCCGCGGCCTGTGGCGAAGGCTGGGGCGCATCCCGCCCCGGCCAGGCCTGCGGCGCCAGCGGATCGGTGCTGCGGCGCTGCCCCGCGGCGGGTGCCGCCAGGGCCAGCAGGCCGAGTGCCAGCAGGGTGAGGCTGGCGGGATTCATCGGAAGGTGACCTCCAGTTGCTCGTCGCCCTGGACGACCCGCATGCGGGCACCCTGGGAGATCGCCGAGCGGGCAAGCGCCGGCGAGACATCCGCGCCGAAGACCGGGCCGCCCTGGGTGGCAAGCTCCAGTTCCGGCCGCTCGATCGCACGCACGGTCAGGGAGATGCGGCCGAGGCGGCTGGCGACGGCGACGCGCTCCGCCTGCTCGGCGGTGACCTCGAGGGTGACGGTGCGGGCGATGCGGCCGAGCGTCGCCTCGCCGGGATTGGCACCGCGGGTGAATTGCTGGTCCACCGCGATGACGCGCACATCGGTCAGCACCGTCTCGCCGATGACGCGGCGCGCGAGCGGGGCGTCGTTCGCGGCCAGTTCCTGGGTGAGGATCAGGTCCACCTGGTCGCCCGGCCAGATCAGCCCGGCGGCGCCAGTGATGACATCGACGCCGACCGAGATGGCGCGGGTGCCCGACCGCAGCACGCCGGCAAGGAAGCCGCGGTCGCGCGGGCGGAGCACATCCTCCCGCCGCAGCACGGCATCGGGGTCGAGGTAGCGGCGCAGCAGGGCGCCGCGGAGTTCGATGCGGCTTTCCTCGCCGGCGGCGATGGCGCCCTCCGGCACCGCATCCGGCGCCACCTCGCGGATGGCGAGATCCTCATCCTTCAGCAGCGTGCCGGCCGGCAGGCCGCGGGCGGCGACAGCGATGCGCAGGCGGGGCGGCGGTGGCGGCGGGGGCGCCACGGCCACCGCGGCGACCGGCACCTGGCGCGGCGCGAGCATCTGGTAGCTGAGGCCGCCGAGGCCGAGGGCGCTCAGCAGCAGGGAGGCGATGACCAGAAGGCGAAGCAACATGGCTCAGCCTTCCCGGAGGGCCAGCAGGGTGACGAGGCCACCGGCCGCGATGGCGACGCCATAGGGCAGGGGGCCGCCGCGGCGAAGGCGCCAGGCCTCCACGGCGAGGATGCGCCCGAGGGGATGGGCCGCACCGGCGGGAGCCAGGCGCGGGGCCAGGCGAGGCCCGTTGAGATAGCCAAGGGCGAGCAGGCCGCCGGCCAGGGTGGTGGCCACCACGAAATTCCAGGTGGCGGCGGGTGGCAGGCCGATAGCCAGGGCGGCAGCCAGCTTCACGTCGCCGCCGCCGAGCCAGCCGCGCATGGCGCAGGCCAGCAGGATGACGAAGAGCAGGAGCGCGGCAAGCGCCGCTTCAAGCAGGGCGCCCCAGCCCAGGGAGAGGCGGCCGGCGATGCCGAGGATGGCGATGGGCAGGACCAGCAGGTCCGGGATGATGCGGGCGACGACATCCCGCCACGCGGCGAGCAGAAGGAGCAGGCCGATGACCAGCGTGATCGCCATGGCGGATGTGCAGTTCGCTGTAAGCGTTTTTGGTCGCGCAGAAAAGGAGCCGGCCCGTGGCGATGGTACGAGCCGGCCTTCTTCCTTTGATCAGGGTCCCGTCAGTTTAAGGCCCGTGAAGGCAGCCGTGAGCGTCGGGCCAAAAGCGGTCGCAGCACCGCCAACGGCGATGACAATGCCGGCGGCGAGCACAGCGTACTCGGCCGCTGTCACACCCTTGCGGTCTTTCAGTGTGGAAATGGCGGAGGTCATCAGGAAGCGGATCATGGTGCGTAGCCCTTTCGGTTGGCGATGCTGAACGGGCTTTGAGGCAAGGCGGACCGGCGCCATCGCTTGAAGCCCGGGCGAGACGTCTTTTGGCTGTTTACGTCCCGCTTAAATCAACTTATGATAGATTTTAACGCGAAGTCAACACCTTTTGGTTGAGGACAAGGGCAGCTTAGCCATTGTTCGTTTGGCTGCCGCTGGTACAGGCAGGTGCCGCCCAGCAACGCCAGAGGGCTTACGCTAGGGATGATCGCAACTAATGGTGGATCAATTCTTGCCCGGTTCTCGTGCAGTCGATCTCCAGACCAAGTCGGGCTCGCAGCAGAAACCCAGGCCGCGCCGCGGGTTAGCGAAGAGGGCTGCTTCCGCATCGAAACTTGTGGTTGCAGGAGCGCCTGGCTTTCACCGTCTTATGTTGCGGCTGTGCACCAACATGTCCGGAATTGGTCGGGGCTTTCGCGGCATTCGTCTCGGTGGATGGGGCAGCGTGCGGCGGTCGGGATCGGACCAGCGAGGCACGGTCGCGGCCCTGGTCGCCGCCAGTGGCACCGTGCTGATCGGCTTTGCCGGGCTCGCGGTCGAGGGCGGCAGTTGGTACCTCGCCATGCGCCGGGCGAGCTCCGCCGCGGACCTTGCCGCCATGGCCGGTGCCTCGGCGCGCGACCAGGGCGGCTCGGCCAGCGCGGTTGCCCTCGACAGCGCGGCCCGCAACGGCTTTCCGGCTGGCGGCCGCGTCGGGGTGACGGTCAACAGCCCGCCCCTGTCCGGCACCTATGCCGGAAACGCAGCCGCGGTCGAGGTCATCATCACCCAGACCCAGACCATGAGCCTCGCGCGCCTCTTCCTCGCCAGCGCGCCCACTGTCCAGAGCCGGGCGGTGGCGGCTTCCAATGTGGATGAGGAGGTCTGCCTGCTGGCGCTCGGGGGCGGGCTCGAGCTCGGCGGCCGGAGCACCACCAATGCCCGGCGCTGCTCACTGGGCGCCAATTCCACGGCGCCCGGTGGCATCAACATCTTCGGCAATGCCAGCGTCCGGGTGGATGGGCTGGTGACGACCGGCACCTGCACGGGTTGCGACAGCGGTGACGTCTGGGCTGATGCGGCCAACAATATCCGCCCGGTCGTCCGCGCCAACCGGCCGAAGCCGATCGCCGACCCCTTCGCCGGCCTGCAGAGCTGGGTGCCGAGCCCGCCGCCTTGCCGAAGCAGCGCGGTGACCTTCAGCAGCAACCAGGCCACGCTCTCGCCCGGCGAGGCGATCTGCGGCGACCTCTCGGTCGGGCCGAAGGAGACCCTCAACCTCGAACCCGGCCTCTACTACTTCAAGAACGCGGATCTCTCCGTACAGGGCAAGATCAACGGCAATGGCGTGACCCTGGTCTTTACCGGCGATACCTCGCGGGTCGGCACCCTCAACATCAACGCGCAGGCGACCGGCATGCTGCGCGGCCCGACCGGCTCCCTCATCGCCGGCCATCCGGAGGCGGCCGGGGTGGTGCTCTACCGCGATGCACGCGCCACCAACAATGGTGACGAGAACAAGGTCCAGCTCAATGGCGGCGCCACCATGACGCTGTTCGGCGGGATGTATTTCCCCACCTCGGATGTCATCGTGAACGGCAACAGCGACATCGGCTATTCCAGCTGCCTCGGCGTCATCGGCTACAGGCTATCCTTCTCCGGCACTGCGGATACGCAGGTCGATGTCTCCGGCTGCGCCGGCTTCACCGGCTACGCCACGATCAAGACCATTCGGCTGGTGGAGTAGGGCGATGAGGCGAAGGCTCGGCTCGCGCGGCGTCGCCGCTTCGGAACTCGCCGTCATGGCGCCGGTCCTGCTGCTGCTGCTGGTTGGCACGGCGGATGTGGCGAACCTCATCCAGACGAATATCCGGCTGGACCGTGCGGTGCAGGCCGGCGCGCAATATGCGGCAGGGAACGAGACCGACCTTGCGGGAATTCAGGCCCAGGTCATGGCTGCCTGGCCGGAGCTGACGGCGGCCGATGTTCCCCTGCCGATCCTGGCCTGCGAATGCGCCGGCATCGCCATCGCCTGCGACCAGGCCTGCCCGAGCGGGCTGGTCCAGACCGTGGCGATCTCGGCCCAGCGCAGCCTTTCGCCCCAGTTGCTGACGGGTTTTGGGCGGGGAACCGGCCGTGCCGTGGTCCGCATCCGCTAGGCCCGGCGCGGCCCGCCGCCGGCGGGCGCAGGCAGGGGCGACGAGCCTCGAATTCGCGCTGGTGGGCAGCATCCTGCTCTCGCTGCTGCTCGGCAGCATCGAGATGGGCCGGTACATGTTCACGGTGGAGCTGGTGCGGGTCGCGGCGGCGGAGGCGGTGCGGCTGACGACGCTGCGCGGCAGCCAGAATCTCAACGCGGGAACAGCCGCCTGCTCCGGCCTGAGTGGCAACCTTTCAGGCGCCGGGCACCGAACACCCTTCCTTGATGCAAACGAGCTGGAGGTGACGATGAGCGGCTGCACAACGGCGGGCGGCATCACCACGGTCTCGATCGCGGTGGAATACCCATTCAGCTTCGCGGTGCCCTTCTTCGGCACAACCAGCAGGCCGGTTTCGGAGACGGCGAGGGCGGTGTTCCACTAGATATCGGCACTTGGCCGACTGGTGGCGCGGGCCGAGCGGTCGCAGACGACGATCAGCGGGGCCTGCAGGCCGAACGGCATGCGCCCGTGACGACGGCATAGCCGAGGATGAAACCAAGCCGCGCACAGGTGATGCCTGCGAAATGTGCGCCGGTCACTCGTCCTTCCGCGTCGCGGGGGCAAGCATGTGGCCTGCTGCGAAAAGACGAATGACAGCTGCGTCGCCTTCGCCGCATCGCCACGCATTCCGATAAGCTGGCTGCCAACGTCCTCCCCACCCTTCACCTCGCCGCAGCCGTCAGCGACCGGTGATGAAGCCGAGCCCTGACTGATGGCTGCGGCAAGAGGCCGATGCCGGCAGGGATCGGCTTGGCGGCCGAGGTTTCATTTCAGCTGGCGTCATTCCATCGGGCCGATCCAGCAGCTTCATGGCAGCTGATTTCCGTCAAGTTGCCGATAACAAGTCCCGGCTCATGCGGCTTTCAACCACATGGGTATTTACTTTATCCTAAAGTGGTACTTCTTGTGGAGTATTGATAATGGATGGCAGTTTCAATAAATTAAACAACACCAACAATGGTTCATCTCTACGTAATAGCCATTGTGTAGTCAGGCGGGCAGGTCGACATGGTCAATTTCGAGCAGTCCCAACTGAACGCCAGCATTGTAAATCCCACGTCATTGCAGTTCGGGCCTGACGGCCGTCTGTATGCCTCCCAGGTTGATGGCACAATCAAGGCGTTTTCCGTCGCGGTGACACCGACCGGTGGCTATGCCGTGACGTCGACCGAGACGATCAATCTCGTCAAGCAAATGCCCAACCACAATGACGACGGCGCATTCAATTCCAGTATCACCAGCCGCCAAGTGACAGGCATATTGGTCACCGGTACAGCGGCCAACCCCATCCTTTACGTCAGTTCCAGCGATCCACGTATCGGTGCCGGTACTGCACAAAACGATACGGGTCTCGATACCAACTCGGGGATTCTGTCCCGGCTGACCTGGACAGGCTCGGCGTGGTCCAAGCAGGACCTCGTCGTCGGGCTCCCTCGCAGCGAGGAAAATCATGCCGTCAACGGGATGCAGATAGATCCGGCGACCGGGCATCTTTTGTTGACGGTCGGCGGCAATACCAATGTCGGGGCGCCCTCTGCGAACTTTGCCTATCTTTCGGAATATGCCTATTCAAGTTCAATAGTGAGTATCGACTTGCAGAAGGTCGATGCGCTGCCGAGTACGGTGTATCGAGGTCAGACCTACAAATACATTCTGCCGACCGTGAACGACCCCAGCCGCACGGATGGGCCGAACGGGGTCGATGTCGTGGCCGCCGGACAGCCAGAAGTATTCGGAGGGAATGACGGCCTTAACCAGGCCCGCCTCACCGCCGACAGCCCTGTTCAGATTTACTCCACAGGGTACCGCAATATATTCGACATCGCCTTCACCCAGTCGGGCAAGATGTACGGTGTCGACAATTCCGGGAATCCCACCTGGGGCGGCACGCCTATTTACCGTCAGGCGAATGGCACTTTCTCGACGGTGCCCAACGACGATGTGACGAACCGGGTGAACAACGGCACCGGTTCGATCAACAAGGCGCCCCTGCACTGGATCGAGCAAGACTATTACGGGGGGCACGTAAACCCGATCAGGGCAAACCCGGATGGCGCCGGCCTTTACGACGCCAACAACATCCTCCTGCCGCTGCCCACGGACTGGCCGCCGGTCCCCCTGGCGATGGCGAATCCGGTCGAGGGCTATTACCTGCCACCCGAGCAAAGCCGCGCCGCACTGCTTCCATCGAGCCTGGAAACCCCGGTCAATCTCCGGGGCGAACTGACGACATTCCTCGGCTCGGTGAACGGTATCGACGACTATCGCGCAGCGGCCTTCGGCGGCGAGATGACCGGCGATCTCGTCGCGGCCTCGCTCAACGAGGACTTCATCTACCGGGTCGATCTCGCATCGGACGGGAAATCGGTGTTGGGCGTCACCAACCTCACGCCGAACGGGGTGTTGGGGGGCGGCAGCGCATTGGATGTCCACGCCGCTCCGGAATCCGGCCCCTTCGCCGGCACTTTATGGGTGGCGAGCTATGGCGGTGGCATCACGGTCCTGAAGCCGAATGCCTCCACGTCTCCGCCACCTTCCGGTGACACCGACGGGGATGGCCTCAGCGACATCGTCGATCGCTTCGGGGAGGATCCGGACAACGGCACGACGACGGTGCTGCAGGGTGGGGCGACACTGACCTGGGGCTTCAGCCAGAATCAGCCCCATCCCGGCCCGGCGGACTCGATCTACAATGTCGGTTTCACCGGCGTGATGACGAATGAGCTGGTCTCCTACAAGCAACAATATGTGCCGACGAGGGTTGTCGCCGGCGGTGCGGCGTCGGGCATCCTGCTGCAAGGCATCACGGAAGGAAGTGCCTACACCAGCAGGAACAATCAGCTGGATGCTTACCAGTTCGGCGTCGAAATCGCGCCTGCGGTGGACACCTTTACCGTCACCACTAGGATGGACAATCCTTTCGAGGCAACGACCCCGGCCAACTACCAGAATATCGGCTTCTTCATCGGAACGGGGGACCAGGCCAACTACCTCAAGATCGTGGCTGGAGCGACCGACCTGAACGGGGTGGCCAATGCGCCAACCATCGAGGTCGTATTCGAGAGCAACAACCAGGTTGTCAGCCAGCAGAAAATATCTGTTCCTGTATTTGGCGGAAGCCTGCCGCTCACTTCACTCGACAATATAGCGCTGAGCTTGAAGGTGGATCCGGATACGGGGCTGGTAACGCCTGGCTGGACGGTCACTCGCGGCGCCACCTCTGGCAGCACCGGCACCGTGGTCAACGGATCCGGCGTCCCCATCCAGGTCACCGGTGCGTTGCTCGAGGCGCTTGCAGGCACCTACGCCGTCCCCACCGGAACCGGCACCGATGTTCCGAGCGCCCTGGCGGTCGGCCTGATCTCCACTTCCAGCGGGCCTGGCGCGCCTTTCGATGCCACCTGGAACTCCGTCAGCATCACCTCGACCGCCGAGTCTCCCGTCGGGACGGCTGGTGCGGCCCGGCTGACGGTGACGCCGAACGGTGCGCTCGACGTCAGTACCTTCGACCCGAACACCCTCCGCCTTGAAAACCTGTCGACCAGCGGCAGGAACCTGACCCAGTTGCGCATCGACCTGAACAGCGCCATCCTGCCCGACGGGGCCTTCTTCGATCCCGCGCAGGCGGGCGGCTCAAGCGGCAAGCCGTTCACGATCGACAGCACGGTCGGAGCCTTCACCGCGACCGCAACCTATGCCGATGGCAGCGCCACGCTCGGCTACCGCCAACTGGTCGTCAATCTGACCGACTTCAATCCGGGCGAGACACTTGGCTTCTCGATCGACATCGACCCCGATTCGATGCGCGGCTACCCGCAGTCGGTCACGCCCGGCGCCGTATCCGGCGCGGAGCTGGCAGGAACCCACGTCACCTACGTCTTTGCCGACGGAACCCAGCAGGTTGTCGACCTCTTCGGCTCGGGTGTCGCACAGGCCGAGGCCACCAGCAGGACGTCGCCGGCCGCTGCCCCGACGGTTACGATCGGCGGCGTTAGCAGCGGCAACGTCTCAGTACCCTTCACGGATTCGAACGTCATCGTTTCCGGCACGCCCGGCAGCAGGGTCCGCGTCGAGGTCATGGCGGTCGAGCAGCAGGTGGTATCCTCCACCGACCCCTATCAGGGAAACAGCGCCACCCAGGTCACCTACCAGACGGTCACGCTCGATGCGGAGGGAAGGGCGGCGGCTGTGGTCGATGTGCTTCCCAATCGGGTCATGGTCGTGGCTGCGGCAGAGGTGGACGCACAAGGCGTTGTCGTAAGCGCGGTCAGTTCCCCACTTCGCGTCATCCAGGCCCAGGGCTCGGACACGACCCCGCCGAGTGCTGCTGGCGTGGCGGCTGACCTGAGTGCGGCGAACCAGACGCATACGGTGGCCGTCACCTACAGCGACCCGTCCGGGATCGCGCTGGCCAGCATCGGCACCGGCGACATCACGGTCACGGGCGGGGCGAACCCGGTGACGGTGACCGGCGTGACCACCCAGGGCAGCGGCAACCAGGTGGTGGCGACCTATACGCTGGCCTCCGGCACAGATGGGTTCACGGCCGCCGACAACGGCACCTACACCGTGGCACTCGCCGGCGGTGCGGTGGCCGACAGCAGGGGCAACGCCACCACGGCGGCGACGCTCGACACCTTCGTCGTGAACATCGGGTCGACAGCCCCGGCCGCACGGGCCATCAACACCGGCGGCGCGGCCTATACCGACGCCGACACCGGCACCCAGTACGCGGCCGACACCGCCACCGCGCCCAACCCCGCCCTGGTCGGCGCCAGCACGGTGAGGACGACCACCGCGGCCATCGCCAACACGAACGACGACAGCTTCTTCCAGTCCTACCGTTTCGGCAAGGACTTCGGCTACAACATCGCCCTCCCCAACGGCACCTACACGGTCGAGCTCGACTTCATCGAGACCTTCTTCACCAGCGCGGGACAGCGGAGGTTCGACGTCCAGCTGGAGGGGCAGGAGGTCATCTCCAACCTCGACCTCTTCACCGCGGCCGGCGGCATCAACACCGCCTACATCGCCACCAGGACCGTGTCCGTCACCGACGGGCAGCTCAACCTGCG
>NZ_FMZX01000012.1 GCF_900101615.1 Belnapia rosea
CCTGGAACCGCCTCGTCGAGCAGCCCTGGACTATCATGTCCATCGGACTGCGCGATTGGGCGCATCGGTTCTGATCAATGGGATTTGGTATAAGGCGCTTCCGCAGTTCGGCCTTGGCGATCTTCTCGAGCGTCGCCCGCGGCATGTCCTCGATCACCAGCACCTCCCGCGGCACCTTGAAATCGGCAAGCGCCTCCCGGCAGGCGGCGATCACCGCCTCGGGCAGCCTGGCGGCATCGGCACCTTCGGCCAGGGTGACGAAGGCGACCGGCACCTCATCCAGCATAGGGTGCGCGCGGCCGACCACCGCCGCCTCCCGCACCCCGGCGACGCCGAGCACCACCCGCTCGATCTCCGAGGCGGCGACATTCTCGGCCCCGACCTTCAGCATGTCCTTGGCGCGATCGGTGAATTGAATGGAGCCGTCATCCAGCAGCGTCACCAGGTCGCCGGTGGCGAACCAGCCCTCGGCATCGAAGACGGCCGCCGTCGCCGCCGGGTCGTGCAGGTATTCGAGGAACATCGAGACGCCGCGCACCCCGCGGCAGAACAGCGACCCCGTCTCGCCGGGTGCCACCGGGCTGCCATCTTCGCGCAGGATGCGGATGTCGTATTCCGGCGCCGCCCGGCCGATGGCGCCGGGCCGGTTCGGCACATGCAGGCTGCCGACGATGCCGTGGCTGACCGTCTCCGTCATGCCCCACCAGCCGATCCCGGGCACCCCAAGCCGCGCCGCCGCCGGCGGGTCCGAGGTGGCGAAGCCGAACATGCGGAGGTGATGGCCGGGCGGGATCTCTGCCTCCAGCACCGCCCGCAGCGAGAACCAGATGAAGGAAACCCAGGTCGTCCGATGCCGGAGCGCCACCGGCCAGAACCGGCTGGTCGACCATTTGGGCTGCAGCACCACGGTCCCGCCCGCCCAGAGCGTCGCCAGCATGGAATAGCCGAGCGCATTGGCGTGGAAGAGCGGCAGGTAGACCTGATGCACATCCTCCGGCACCAGCCCTTCATGGCTGGCATTCACCCGTGCCGCCCAGAGCGCATTGGCATGCGTCCAGACCACGCCCTTGGGGCGGGAGGTGGTGCCGGATGTGTACAGGACGGAGAGCGGCCGCTCCGGCTCCGGCGCCCGTCGCGGCCGGCTGGTCGGATCGGCGAAGAGGCCGGCCCAACCGGCGGTACCGGTGACGGCTATCCAGCGCAGGCCCGGTGCCGCGCCATCGACCAGCGCGGCCATGTTCGGCTGGGTGATTGCGGCGACGCTGCGGGAATGCTGGGCGAAATAGGCCAGCTCATCCGCCGCGGCACGGGTATTGGTCAGCACGGCGATGGCACCGAGCTCCGCCAGGGCGAAATAGGCCAGCAGCAGCTCCGGCGCATTCTCGAGATGCACCAGCACGGGGTCGCCCGGGCCGATGCCGCGCCGCGCCAGCCCAGCCGCCAGCTGCCCAACCTCGGCATGGAAGCGGCCATAGCTCCAGCTCTCCTCCGGCCCCTCGGCCGGCACCCAGATCAGGAAGGGGTGGCTGCCCCGCTGCCGTGCCTTGGCCGTCAGCAGCCAGGGCAGGTCCATCCCGGCGAAGGGTCCCGGCATGCCGTGCTGGAATCCGGCCATCGCATCTCCTCCTGCTGCTTTGCGGGCAGGATGTCAGTCGAGCAGCATCGGCACCAGGGAGAGCACCAGCAGCATCGCCATCGCCCGGTTGAACCAGCGCAGCGCCTCCGGCCGCCGCAGCAGCCGCGCCGCACCAAGCCCGATCGCCGCCCAGCCGAGCAGGCTGACGAGGGCGGCGGCCCCGAAAATCCCGGCCAGCAGCGGCGACTCGCCATAGGCGAGGATGGCAGCGCCAGCGATGATCCAGGCCTTGGGATTCACCCATTGGAAGAGCGCCGCCTGTATCAGGCTCATCGGCTTGCCGCGCGGCGTATCACCCGGCGTGAGGGGCGCAGCCCGGGCGATGCCCCAGGCGAGCCAGAGCATCCAGGCCGCCCCCACCCAGCGCAAGGTCGCCTGCAGCCCAGGCGAACCGGCCAGCACCTCCCCTGCCCCGAGCCCCACCAGCAGCAGCATCACCGGGAAGCCGAGCGAGATGCCGAGGATATGGGGCAGGCTCCGCCGCAGGCCGAAATTCACCGCCGAGGCGGCAACCATGGCGTTGTTCGGCCCTGGCGTCGCCGACATCGCCAGGGCGAAGCCGATGGCCGAGGCGAGCCAGGTGAGGTCCATGGCTCGCCTCCCTGCTAGGCCCCGGCCGCCGCGACGGCCTCGGGGCTCTGCCGCACCAGCGCCTCGTAATCGGTCATCAGCATGCGGGTGAGGTCGCCCGGGGTATAGGCATGCCCGGCAATCTCGCGCACCGGCGTCACCTCGGCCGCGGTGCCGGCGAGGAAGACCTCGGAGGCGTCCTTCAGCTCATCGATGCGGATGGTCCGCTCCACCACCTTTACCTGCCGCTTGCGGGCGAGGCCCATGACGGTGCGGCGGGTGATGCCGTCGAGGAAGCAGGCCGGCGTCGGCGTGTGCAGCTCGCCGCCCATGTTGAAGAAGATGTTGGCGCCCGTCGCCTCGGCGATGTCACCCTTGTAGTCGAGCATCAGCGCATCGTCGTAGCCCGCATCCATCGCGGCATGCTTCGACATGGTGCCGATCATGTAGAGGCCGGTCGCCTTGGAGGCGGTCGGCGCGGTGTCCGGCGCCGGCCGGCGCCAGGGGGCGAGGTTGAGGCGGACGCCCGCCATCCGCTGCTCCACGCCGAAATAGGCCCCCCATTCCCAGGCGGCGATGGCGAGATGCGTCTTCGTCAGCCGCGCGGCGACGCCCATCTCCTCCGAGCCACGCCAGGCGATCGGGCGGACATAGGCATCGGTGAAGCCGTTCCGCGCCACGGTCTCCTGGCATGCGGCGTCGATCTCCTCCACGCTCCAGGGGATCTCGAATCCGAGGATGCGGGCTGAGGCGATCAACCGCTCGGTATGGGCGCGCAGCTTGAAGATATTCCCGGAATAGGCCCTCTCGCCCTCGAACACGGCGCTGGCATAGTGCAGCCCATGCGAGAGGACATGCAGCTTGGCGCCGCGCCAGGGAACGAACTCCCCGTCCCACCAGATCCAACCGTCCCGGTCGTCGTAAGGAACGAGCGCCATAACCGCGTACCTCCGCAATATCGTTGCTTCCAACACGTCCAAGTTAGAATGATCGGGAAAAATGTGTCAATGTCACTGACCCAAACCGACCCGGGGAGAGCGCATAGCTGCCATGCCGGACCCAACTGACGGCCCGCCCACCGCCGCCCCGGTCGGTGCCGGGCGCAACCTCCTCTTCCTCCGTGAGGAGGAATTGCGCTTGGCCCAGGACCTGCTCTTCTTCGGCTATCGGGATTTCACCGCCGGTGCCGACCAGATCCTCGCCGAACTGGATCTCGGCCGAGCCCATCACCGGGTGCTGCATTTCGTCGGCCGCCGGCCCGGCATCACCGTGGGCGACCTGCTCGGCATCCTCGGCATCACCAAGCAGTCGCTCGGCCGGGTGCTGACACCGCTGATCGAGCAGGGCTATGTGCTGCAATCCCCCGGCCGCAACGACCGGCGCCAGCGCCTGCTCTCGCTCACCCCGAAGGGCGAGGCGCTGGAGCGGCGGCTGTTCGAGCGGCAGCGCGAATGGGTCATGCGGGCCTATCGCGAGGCCGGGCCGGTGGCGGTCGAGGGGTTCCGCCGTGTGATGCGCGGCCTGATGGGCGCTGAGGCGCGCGGCCAACTCGAGCGGCTGGAGCAGCGGCCGGACCGTCCGGTGCCGGGCCGGCCGCCCATACCGTCTTCCGTCGGGCGCCCGCCCACCACAGATTGGCCGGGACGGGGCTGAAGCGCCTCGTACCGCCTGAAAGAGGAATGCCGCCCATGCCTGCCGAGGCCGCCACCGCTGTCGACAACGCCCATCTGCTCGTGGTGGATGACGATGCGCGGCTGCGGGCGCTGCTGCAGCGATTCCTGTCGGAGCAGGGCTTCCGTGTCAGCATCGCCGCCGATGCCGCCGCCGCCCGCGCCCAACTCGCCGCCGTCGCCTTCGATCTGGTCGTGCTCGATGTGATGATGCCGGGCGAGACGGGACTCGAGCTGGTCGAGTCGCTCCGCCGCGATGGCAAGGACGTGCCGGTGCTGATGCTGACCGCGCGCGGCGGACCTGAGGACCGCGTGGCCGGCTTCGAGATGGGCGCCGATGATTATCTCGGGAAGCCTTTCGAGCCGCGCGAGCTGGCGCTGCGCATCCGCACCATCCTCCGGCGCGTGGCGCCGCCCGCCCAGCCGCTGACGGCCGCCCCGGTGCAGCTCGGCATGCGCTGGTTCGATGCGGAGCGCTCCGAGCTGCGCGGGCCGGAGGGCACGGTGCGGCTGACGGGCGGCGAGGCCGCCTTGCTGCACGCCCTCGCACGCCGCGCCGGCGATGTACTCAGCCGCGAGGAGATCGCCACCGCCCTTGGCACGCCGGAGGCCGGCGAACGCGCCATCGATGTCCAGGTCACCCGGCTGCGGCGGAAGATCGAGCCCGATCCGCGCGAGCCGCGCTACCTGCACACGGTCCGCCATCGTGGCTACGTCCTCAGGCCGGGCCCCTGATGCCGGGCCCGGTGATGGGCAGGCTGCGGCGCCTGCTGCCGCGCTCGCTGATGGCACGATCGGTGCTGATCATCCTGGCGCCGATGCTGGTGCTGCAGGCCGTCGCGCTGCAGCTTTTCTACGGCGGGCATCTCGACGTGATCTCGCGGCGCCTGGCGGGCGGCGTCGCCGGCGATGTCGCCTTCGTCGCCGAGCTGATCCGGCGCGAGCCGGCCGAGCAGCATCCCTGGATCTTCCGTGAGGCCTCCTGGCGCCTGGACCTGGCGCTGGCCTTCGAGCCCGGCGCCCGCATCCAGGGCGAGCGGCGGCCGAGCATGTCCATCCTGCCGCTGGAGGAAGACCTCAACAACGCGCTCGGCGAGCGCGTCCGCGCCCGCTTCGACACGGATTGGCAGAGCGACCCGCGCAGCGTCATCATCCGCGTGCAGATGCCGGATGGCGTGCTGCATGTGGAGGCACCGCGGAAGCGCCTCTTCACCGCGACGCTCTATCTCTTCGTCATCTGGCTGGTCGGCTCGGCGCTGCTGCTCTCGGGCGTTGCCATCCTCTTCATGAAGAACCAGGTCCGCGCCATCCGCCGTCTCGCCGCGGCAGCGGAGGCTTTCGGCCTTGGCCGTGATCTCGGCCCGATCAAGCCGGAGGGGGCGAGCGAGGTGCGCCAGGCGGCCGGTGCCTTCAACCGCATGCGCGAGCGCATCCGCCGCTTTGTCGGGCAGCGAACGGAGATGCTGGCCGGCATCAGCCACGACCTGCGCACGCCGCTTACCCGCATGCGGCTCGGCGTCACCATGCTGCCGCGCTCACCGGAGACCGAGGAAGATCTCGCCGCCCTGACCCAGGACATGGAGGAGATGGAGCGGATGATTGCCGCCTACCTGTCCTTCGCCCGCGGCGAGGGCACCGAACAGGCCCGCCCGGCCGATCTGGTGGAGCTGGTGCAGGACGTCGCCGCCAAGGCCCGGCGCTCCGGCGCCGCGGTGGAGGTGGCCGCGCCAGGCAAGCTTGCCCTGCCGCTGCGGCCCGATGCGGTGCGCCGCTGCCTCGGCAACCTGATCGACAATGCGCGCCGCCATGCCCAGCATGTCTCGGTCGCCGTGGAGACGGTTCCGCGCACCGAGCTCGGAGGCCCTGGGGGTGAGGGACAGTCGCTCTGGGCACAGGTGACGGTGGATGATGACGGCCCGGGCATCCCTGCCGCCGATCGCGAGGGCGCCTTCAAGCCCTTCGCCAGCGGCAGGCCCGATGGCACCGGCCTCGGCCTTGCCATCGCCCGCGACATCGTCCGCGCCCATGGCGGGGATATCCAGCTGGAGGAGAGCCCGCTCGGCGGGTTGCGGGCGCGGCTGCTGCTGCCGGTCTGATCAGAACAGCGTGGCGAAGGGCAGCACCCGCACCGCGTCGCCCGGCGCCACCGACAGCACCGCCTCCGGCAACTCGACAAAAGCATCACTCTCGGTCAGCGAGGTCAGCAGCCCGGCCCCTTCCCGCTCGAACTTAAAGGCCACCCCATCGCGTAGCCGGACGCGGACATATTCCCGGCGCCCGGCCTTTTTGCGGTAGCTGAACCCCGCCTCGGCCGGAAAACGCGGCAGCACCTCCGGCAGCGCGCCAGCCAATCGCAGGACCAGGGGGCGCGCCAGATGCAGGAAGGTCACCACCGCCGCCACGGGGTTGCCCGGTAGCCCGATCACCGGCGTCCCACCGGCAGCGAAATCCCCGCCGGATTTCGGCAGCACCCCCATCGCCACCGGCCGGCCCGGCTTCACCGCCAGCCGCCAGAAGACCAGCCGCCCGCCTGCCTCGATCGCGGCGCGGACATGATCCTCTTCCCCGGTGCTCACGCCGCCCGAGGTCAGCAGTAGGTCATGCGATCCGGCCGCCGCCCGCAGCGCCGCCGCCGTCGCCGCCGGGTCATCGGGAAGGATGCCGAGGTCGCTCGCCATCACAGGCAGGCGCGCCAGCAGGGCCAGCAGGGTGAAGCGATTGCTGTCATAGGCTTGAGCCGGGCCGAGCGGCGTGCCGGGCGGAGCTAACTCATCCCCGGTGGAGAAGACGCCTACCCGTACCCGTGGCACGACAGGAAGGGCGGCATAGCCAAGTGCGGCGGCGAGGCCGATTTCCGGCGCCCGCAGCCGGCGTCCGGCCGGCAGGGCCAGTGCGCCGGCGGCCACGTCCTCGCCCGCTGGCCGCGCATTGGCGCCGGGCTTGAGCCCGGGCGGCACCCAGACGCCCCTGCCTTCGGCAACCGCATCCTCCTGCATCACCACCGTATCGGCGCCCGGTGGCATCGGCGCGCCGGTGAAGATGCGGGCCGCCTGGCCGGGTGCCGGCGCCTGCTCCGCCACATGGCCGGCCGCGATCCGGCCGGCGAGCGGAAGCAGGCTCGGCTCTCCCGGTGTGAGGTCGGCATGGCGGAAGGCGTAACCATCGACGGCGGAATTGAAGAAAGGCGGCAGCGGCAACGACGCATGAAGCGCCCGCGCCAGCACCCTACCGGCGGCTTCGGTCAGGGGCAGGGTTTCCTCCCCCTGGATCGGCGGGATGCGCTCGGCGATCAGCGCCTCGGCCGCCTCGACCGAGAGCAGCGGGCCGCCGAAGGCAAAGCAGTCGTCCGAAAGCTGAGCCATTCCGGGTGTCCCCTACCAGTCGGCCATCGCCGCCGCATGCCGCAGCACGAGGTCGGCAATGGCCTCCGCATCGTCCAGGGACGCCCAGGGCAGCGGGCCCGGCGGCGGCACATCGCTGGCGATGGCGCGGATTGCCGGATCCTCCGGGTGCAGCCAGGGCTTGCCATTGGCAGTGCGATGGACCTCGATTTTCGGATGGCGGTCGCGCTTGAAGCCCTCGACCACGACCAGATCCACGGGCGCAAGCTGGCGGAGCAGCTCGGTCAGCCCTGGCTCCGGGCTGCCGCGCAGCTCGGTCATCAGCGCCCAGCGATGTTCCGAGCTGACCAGGACCTGCCTTGCCCCGGCCTCCCGGTGGACCCAGGAATCCTTGCCCGGCGTATCGACGTCGAAGCGGTGATGGGCGTGCTTGATTGTGGACACACCGACGCCCCGGGCACCCAAAGCGGGCAGCAACCGGGCCATCAGCGTGGTCTTCCCGGCCCCGCTCCATCCGGCGAGGCCGATTACCCGCATGGGCGGGGTCCTAGTCGGCGCCGGCTGCCTTCGCCCCGGGCGGCGGCACGACCTGCTGCCGTGCCCTGGCCAATTCCTCCTCCACCCACAGTGCGTGATGCTCCTTGGCCCAATTGTAGTCCACGCGCCCGCTGCCCATCGCGGCGAAGGCACCCTCCATGCCGAGGGAGCCAATATAGATATGGGCGAGCATGGCCGCGATCATCAGGACGGCGAGCAGGCTGTGCACGATGTGAGCGAGCTGCTGACCGGCGATGTCCACCACGGTGAATGGGAATATCAGCACATAGCCGGAGGCGGCGACCAGCCCGCCCCCCAGCACCGTGATCCAGAAGACCATCTTCTGCCCGGCATTGAATCGGCCCGCCTTCGGGTGGTGGCCGCTGAGGAAGCCGCCCCCCGCCTTGACCCAGGTGACATCCGTCCGGTCCGGGATGTTGTCCCGCACCCAGAGCAGCAGCATCAGCACGAGGCCGAGGGTGAAGGGAAAGGCGAGGAAGTTATGGGCCAGCTTCCCTGCCGCGCTGATGGCGGTGAAGGCTTCCGGCCCGGTCAGCGGCAGCAGGAGATGCCGCCCGAAGGTCAGGTTGAGGCCCGACAGGGCGAGGATGATGAAGCAACTCGCCACCATCCAGTGATTGGCCCGCTCCAGCAGGTTGAAACGCAGCAGCGTTCGGCCCGACCAGCCTTCGCCCAGGCGGATGCGCCCGCGAACCAGGAAGAAGAGCGCCAGCAGCCCCAGCATGCCGAGCACGGCGATGCCGCCGACCCAGGCCAGGGTGCGGTTGTGGAAGGCCCGCCATTCACGGCCTTCCGGCTGGATAAGATTGGCCGCCTTGGCATCAGGGATGCTGATGCGGCCATGGATCGGCTCGCCGCGCAGGAGGGCCCGCATCTCGAGCTCCGCCGCATCCGGCTGGCCGCGATCGCCGAGCGGCTGCGGCACCGGCGCGGTCTGCGCCATGGCCGGCCCTGCCAGCAAGGCGAGGGCGAAGGCCGCCCTGAGCAGGATGCGCCTCATGCCGGCAGCTCCTCACGGTAGGCGGTACGCCAGCCCCAGGCACCGGAGCCGTAGCCGCGGCGTTGCACCCGTTCCTTGTAGATGCTGGCGATGATCTCGCCGTCACCGGCGAGCAGCGCCTTGGTCGAGCACATCTCGGCGCAGAGCGGCAGCTTGCCCTCGGCGATGCGGTTGCTGCCGTACTGCATGTACTCGACGGCAGAGTTGTCCTGCTGCGGGCCGCCGGCGCAGTAGGTGCACTTGTCCATCTTGCCGCGCCCGCCGAAATTCCCGACACGCGGATATTGCGGCGCGCCGAAGGGGCAGGCGTAGAAGCAGTAGCCGCAGCCGATGCAGAGGTCCTTGTCATGCAGCACGATGGCATCGGCCGTCGTGTAGAAGCAGACAACCGGGCAGACCGCGGCACAGGGCGCATCGGTGCAGTGCATGCAGGCCATGGAGATGGAGCGCTCGCCCGGCTTGCCGTCACCGATGGTGACGACGCGGCGCCGGTTGATGCCCCAGGGCACCTCATTCTCGTTCTTGCAGGCGGTGACGCAGGCGTTGCATTCGATGCAACGGTCGCTGTCGCAGAGGAATTTCATCCGCGCCATGGTCAGGCGCTCCGGATCTGGCAGAGGGTCACCTTGGTTTCCTGCATGAAGGTCACCGGGTCATAGCCATAGGTGGTCACGGTGTTGACGCTCTCGCCCAGCACGATGGGGTCGGTGCCGGGCGGGTAGAATTTCCGCCGGTCCTCGCCCTGGAAGAAGCCGCCGAAGTGGAAGGGCATGAAGGCGACACCCTTGGCCACGCGATCCGTCACCAGCGCCTTCACCCGGACGCGGCTGCCGTTCTCCGGCCCGCTGACCCAGACCCATCCGCCGTCGCGCACGCCGCGCTCGGCCGCATCCGTCGTGTTGATCTCGACGAACATGTCCTGCTGCAGCTCGGCCAGCCACTTGTTGGAACGCGTCTCCTCGCCGCCGCCCTCGTACTCAACGAGCCGCCCGCTGGTCAGCACGATGGGGAAGTCCCGCACCACCGTCGCGCTGCGCGCCTGCACGCTCTGGCCGAGATGCGGCATGCGGAAGCCGCGGCGATCCGGCAGGGTCGGGTACTGCGCGACGAGGTCGGGACGCACCGTGTAGATCGGCTCGCGATGCACGGGCACCGGGTCCGGCAGGTTCCAGGCGACCGCGCGTGCCTTGGCATTGCCGAATGGCGAGCAGCCATGCTCCATCGCCACCCGGATGATGCCGCCCGACAGGTCGGTGGACCAGGCGGCACGGTCGATATTCGCGCCGAAATGGCGATCGAGGCTCGCCTTCTCGTCCGCTGTCAATTCGTCGAACCAGCCGAGCCGCTTCAGCACCGCGACGGTGAATTCGGGGTAGCCGTCCTCGATCTCGGAACCCTTGGACCAGCTGCCCTCCGCCAGGAGTGTCTGGCCGTTGCGCTCGACGCCGAAACGGGCGCGGAAGGTGCCGCCGCCATCCTTCACGTGCAGGTTGGTGTTGTAGAGAATGTGGCTGCCGGGATGCTTCATCTCCGGCGTACCCCAGCAGGGCCAGGGCAGACCATAATAATCATGCGCGACCGGTGTGCCCTCGCGGCCACGCAGCGTCACCAGGTCGAACTTGTCCTGGTGCTCCATATGCAGCTTGAGCCGCTCCGGTGACTGGCCGGTATAGCCGACGCTCCAGAGGCCCCTGTTCATCTCCCGCAGGATGCTCTCGGGCGCGACACGCCCGTCCTTCACCTCGATGCCGCTGAACATCCGGTCGGCGAAGCCGAGGCGCTGCGTCAGCGCATAGATCACGTCGTAGTCGTTGCGGCTCTCGAAGATCGGCTCGACAACCTTCGCCCCCCATTGCAGCGACCGGTTGGAGGCGGTGCGGCTGCCATCCATCTCGAAGCTGGTGCAGATGGGCAGCAGATAGGTCCCGTCTCGGCGGTTCGAGATCTGGCTGAAGGTCGTCGGGTGCGGGTCAGCGACGACCAGCAATTCCAGCTTCTCGAGGCCCTTCAGCGACTCCGGGATGCGGGTGACGGTGTTGCCGCCATGGCCGAAGACCATCATCGCCTTCAGGCTGTGCGGCTGCGCCACATAGGCTTCGCCGTCAGCAGCGGTCTTCTCCCGCTCGCCAGGCATCAGCGTCGCGTCGAACCAGCGCGTCGTCGGGATGCCGGGCATCTCCATCAATGCCTTGCTGCCGAAGCGGCCGAGCAGATACTCGTAGTCGACACCCCAGACACGCGCCCAATGCCGCCAGGCATTCTCGTCGAGCCCGTAGTAGCCGGGCAGCGTCGTGACATCGAGGCCGAGATCGGTCGCACCCTGGACGTTGGTGTGGCCGCGGAAGATATTGGCGCCGGTGCCGCTCGCACCGACATTGCCGGTGGCCAGCAGCAGCACGGAATAGGCGCGCACATTGGCGGTGCCCACCGTCTTCTGCGTCGCGCCCATGCACCAGATGAGCGTCGAGGGCTTCTGCGTCGCGAACATCTGCGCCACGCGCTTCAGCTGCTCGCCCGGGACGCCTGTGACGCGCTGCACCTCCTCGGGCGTCCACTTGGCGACCTCCTTGCGGATCTCGTCCATGCCGTAGACGCGCTGGCGAATGAACTCCCGGTCTTCCCAGCCATTCTGGAAGATGTGCCACAGCATGCCCCAGATCACCGGAATATCGGTGCCCGGCCGCAGCCGGACATATTCGGTGGCATGCGCCGCGGTGCGGGTGAAGCGCGGATCGATGACGATGAGGTTCGCCCGGTTGACCTCCTTGCCGCTGAGCACGTGCTGCAGCGAGACCGGATGCGCCTCGGCCGGGTTGCCGCCCATGATGATCATGGTGCGGGCATTGCGGATGTCGTTGTAACTGTTGGTCTGCGCGCCATAGCCCCAGGTATTGGCCACGCCGGCGACGGTGGTGCTGTGGCAGATGCGTGCCTGGTGATCGACGCTGTTGGTGCCCCAGAAGGCGCCGAGCTTCCGGTAGAGATAGGCCGCCTCGTTGGTGAATTTGGCCGAGCCCAGCCAGAACACGCTGTCCGGCCCGGCCTTCTGCCGCACCTCGAGCAGCTTGGCGCCGATCTCCTCGATTGCCTGGTCCCAGCCGATACGGCGCCATTCGCCGCCGACCAGCTTCATCGGGTACTTCAGCCGACGGTCGCCATGCACCAGCTCGCGCACCGCGGCGCCCTTGGCGCAATGCGTGCCGCGATTGATGGGGCTGGCCCAGCTCGGCTCCTGGCCGACCCAGACGCCGTTCTGCACCTCGGCGGTGACCGTGCAGCCGACCGAGCAATGGGTGCAGATATTCTTCACCAGCCGCACCGGCTTCGTGTGATCGAGCATGCCGGTCGCCGCGCCGCTCGCCTGGGCCCGGCCGGCGCCGAACCCGCCGAGCGCCGCGAGGCCTGCGCCGCCAAGTCCGGCCTGGCGCAGGAAGCTGCGGCGATCCATCCCGCCGCCGGACAGACCCTGGTAAGCGGAGACAAGGCGCTGCCGCGCCGCCCGACCGTCGCTACGCTTGATGAGCATCGCCGGACCTACTGCTCGTAACGGTTGGTGCGATAGAAGGCCTGCACATCCGCGGCATTCGCCTGGTAGCGGGCGGCGGCGCGCTGCGCCGCCTTTTCCTTCTCCGCCATGCGGGGCGGCACCGAATCCGCCCGCTGCGCCACGGCCGTTCCGGCCCCGGCCGCCGCGGCGCTGCCGAGCCCAAGAGCTCGCAGGAAGCCGCGCCGTGCGGCCGTGGTCTTCTCGTTCATCGCCACTCACCCTCCCGCGTCACGGCAGCGCGGCTGCCGCCTGTTCGATCTCGATCGTGATGCGCCCGAGCGCCCCGACCGAGCGGTAGAAATCCGCCGCCTGCGCCGCCTCCAGATCGGCGAAGCATCGCTTCGCCCAGGGTGCCAGGTGGCGGGCGAAGAACTCGCCGGCATCCAGGCCACCGAACCGCCGCTCCAGCAGCCCCGCCATCACCTCGCAGCAGAAGCCGAGATGATCCTCCGGCTCCGCCACGCCCTGCGCCCGCGTGATGCCAAGCGCCGCGAGCGTCGCCCGCAGCTCGGCCAGCGGCCGCTCATGGAGGAAGCCGGTCAGGTAGTAGGAGGCGTAAGGCAGCAACTCGCCCCGCCCGACACCGATGAAGAGGGCGAAGTATTCCCGCTCCGCCCGCGCCGCATCGGTCCGCGCCGCTGCCTCGGCCAGCCCGGCCAGCCCCTGCCCGATCGGCGAGGCATCGCCCCGCAGAGCCGCCAGCCGCCCCAGCAGCGCCGCATCCGGCGCGGCCGTCAGCAGCCGGCCCAGCAGCGCGAACAGGCGCGACCGTTCCGCATCGAGCGGGTCAGTCACTTCGGTTCCAGAGCCCGGAGATCGCATCATCATTATTTATCCAGATTAATTCCGAGACACAAGGCACAGGAAGCCTTCGGCCGGGAACCGTCCCGGATCCGGTCAGTCAGCCGCGAGGCAAGGATCTTGTCGGGACGTCACACCGGGGCCGCGCCGCCGTGCCGGCGCCGGGACGACGAGGTGGGCACGGGGTCGGACGGCAGGATCTCGGAGATGGAGGGCTCGGGCGGCAGCGCCGGCGCCTCGTCCGGCAGGGCGGGCGCTTCGGCCAGGACCGTGCCGGGCGATACGTCCGGCTCCAGCCCCTGCCCTGCCCCTGGCTCCGGGCCCGGCTCGGTCCCAGGCGCCTCCGTCTCCTCGGGTGCCACCGCCTCCTCCAGGGCACCGATTGCCTGGGCCAGCAGCTGCTTCAGGTCGCCGCCCAGCACATGGGCGAAGCCGGGCACGCCATCGGGCGCGTTGTAATCCCAGGCATAATCGGCAGGCCCGACGAAGTCGCGGATGCCGGGATCGAGCGTCCAGGCCTTGCGCAGCGCCGCCTTGCGCAGCGCCGCCGGCACCTCGGCGCGCAGATAGGCCGTGAAGTCGCTTGCCTGGGTCAGGCTCTCGACGGGCGGCAGGCTGGCCGGGTCGAAGGCCGGAGCTTCGGGAGGGGATACGGTCTCCGGCGGTGCAGCCGCCGGGGGCGCCAACGGCATTGGTTCGGCCGGCTCAGGCGCGCCCTGGGCCGCTTCACGCTTGCGGCGCGACCAGCGGCCGAGGAAACCCTCCCCGCTCATTGCCCGCGCCGCCCGCCCGGCCTCGTGCCGAGCGAATCCGGGTCCGCCCGGTCGCGGCGGCGCTTGTGCTGCGCGCGCTCCACATGATGCTCGAGGATGAAGGCGTCGACGACCGGGCGCAGCCAGTCCGGCAGCACGAGGCTCTCCAGCAGGTCGGCGCCGCTATCGGCATAGAGCTGCGCCTCGCCGGCATCGACGGTGACGACATGCAGGGCAAGGCCCGGCTCCGCCTCGACCGGCCGCAGCACCACCCAGATGCGCGGCGGGTCGGCGGTCATGTTGTCGCGGTAATTCGGCGTGTCGGTCGGCGAGAGCACGATCTCCGCTGCACCGGCGAAGAATAGGGTACTGCCGCCCTCCTCCCGCAGCACCGTCCAGTCCGGCAGCTCGGGCGCCTCGCGCAGCACCTCGACGGCGCGCCAGGACCAATCGGCCCAGCGCGTGGCGGCCGGGCGGCGCTCGGCCAGGACGGCCACGGGGATGCGGATGGTGCCGGGAACCTCGAGCCGCATCACACCGCCTCCGCCGCCGTCTTCAGCGGCAGGCCGACCGCGAGGTTCTGCGGCTTGAGCCGCACCCGCTGCGCCACGTCCATGGCGATCGCCAGATAGACCGGCCGCCCCGCCGCCCGCGCCAGCACGCGCGAGGAGTCGGCGAATTCCAGCACGCCTAGCCAGAGGATGCGCGCGAGCCGCGCCTGCTTCACCTTGGAGCCCTTCCAGAGATCATTGGCGATGGCGGTCGCCTCTGCATCAAGCCCCACATGCCAGGTCCAGTTGCGGTCATCGATCACCGGCACCGGATGGATCGCGACCTCCTCCCCGACGACATGGCGGATGAAGCGCTCCAGCGCTCGTGCCATGCCGTGCTGGCCGGGCCGCCCCTCGGCGATATCGAGCGCCAGGTCATGCGCGTCCGAGCGCGCTGCATAGTTGGATGCATGCGTCTCGGACAGGACATCGAGCTCCACCTCGCGCGGCGGCGCGCCAGCCTCGGTCAGCAGCCGCCCGATGCTGCCGAGATCGCCATCGGCGGCGCGGGCATCGAGGAATTCCTCATCCGCCAGCAGCAGCGCGCCGGGGTGGATGGCGGCCCGCTGCGGCCGGAAGAAGGCCTCGGCGGCGCGGAGGGTGAAGGCATCCCCCTCCCCCTCCATCGCCGCGCGGGTGACGAGATGCGTCAGCATCTGCAGGAAGATCGGCGGGACGCCCGCCACCCCCTCGCGGAACAGGCGGAGCCAAGCGGCCTCCAGCGTCGGCGCGGCGCGCACCCGTTCGCGGAAGGCGAGGAAGACCTGCCAATTCTCCCGCGCATCCGCATCCGCCAGCGCCGCCAGCTCGGCCTCCGGCACCGGCCGCAACGGCGCCGCCAGCAGGCCGGTATGCAGGGCGAGTTCCGCCTCGCAAGCCTCCTCAGGCGGCAGCAGCTCCGGACGGGCCAGGAAGGCACGCCAGAGATCGGGCGTCGGCACCAGCCGCCCCGCCTCGTCCCGGTCGCAGAGGTGGTGGCCGGAAGACAGCCAGAAATCGCCCGGCCCGATCATCGCCCGCCCTTCCCCATTGCGGTGAGGTCCGGCCGTTCCGCCGGCTCCTCCTCCGTCTCGACGATGCCGAAGACCGGCAGCGCCCCGAATTCGCGGTGCTCCGCCTCGCGCCGGTGCAAGGTGCGGAAGCGCTCGCGCACCGTCCCGTCCTCGATGCTGCGGCTCAGCGCCAGCACGGTGCCGGCCGGATGGCTGCAAAGGGATTCGGCGAAGCTGATCTCCTCCTCCGCCGCCGCCCGCGCGGCGGCCTCATCCGGCGCGCCATACTCGGACCGGATATGCGCGGCGAGCGCGGCGACGGCGGCCTCCCGCTCCACCGGGCCTGCTTCGGCCACCTCCACCAGCGTCGACCAGCCAAAGCTGCCGAGGCCGAGGAAGCCGGCGCGGAAGGCCTGGCGGCGCTTGCCGGTGAGGCCGGCCGGCTCATCGTCCCAGAAGGCGAAGCCGCCGGGTACCGCCCATTCGCCCGGCTCCGCCGCCCGCTCGAAGACCACCAGATCCGAGGGGTCGAGCCGCAGGGTGCGCGGCAGGCGGCTCATGCGAGGGGGACCAGGCGGCGCGCGCCGTCGCGCTCCAGCACCAGCGCCCCGCTGCGCGGATCGATGCCGCGGCGAAGGCCGGCCTCGTCCCGCCCATCCTCCAGCCGCGCGAGGCAATCCTCCAGCAGCTTGCGAGGGCCCTGCGACTGCCAGCGATCCAGGCCGGCCATCAGGTGCCGCGCCCAGGCGGCAGTCAGCGCGGCGGCGGAAGGCGCCTCGAAGCCTTCCTCCTCCAGGCAGGTGCGGTCGGGGTGATGCCCTGACTCATGCCCAGGCGGGAAGGCCAGGGCCAGCTCGAAGCCAACCACCAGCCAGTCCGGCACCGCAGCCTCCCCGGTGCCCGGCGGCGCGGCCAGGCGCAGCCCGCCGCAATGCCCGCCATTCACCAGCACCTCCGCCGGCCAGCGCAGCGCGATGATCGCCTCGGGCGGACCGAGCACCACCAGCGCATCGGCCAGCGCATTCGCCGCGGCCAGAAGCGCCAGCCGGGCTTCGGCCAGGGAAAGCTCCGGCTCCAGAACCACCGCGGCCTCCGCCCGTGCATAGGCTCCCACCCAGGCGAGCAATCCGGCGCCCCGCTCCGCGGCCAGCGCCATCGCCCGCGCCATGGCGTCGCCGCCCTCGCGCAACGCGAGAGGGGTAAAGACGCTGGGCAGATCGGGCAACTCCATGCTTCTCCCTCGCAAGGTCGTGGATCGCGGCATATATGCGCCCGGCCCAGGCGCGCCTAGGGCAGCATCGCCGAAGGTCCGAACGGCCGCGTTCCTGTGGGTGCGGATCATGCCTGGCACCGAATATAGTAAGGAATTCCCGAGAATGCCGGACCGCATCGCCCTGGTTTGCAGCTGCGAGGACAGCATGCGCCTCGATGAGCGGGGCATCGCGCGTGGCTGCGGCGCCGAGCTGCGGACCGCGGAGCAGCTTTGCCAGGCGCAGCGGGACCGCTTCCTCGCCGCCCTCGCCACCGGCCGGCCGGTGACCGTCGGCTGCACCCAGGAGGCGCCGCTCTTCACGGAACTCGCCGAAGAGGCCGGCGCCACCCAGCCCCTCGCCTTCGTCAACCTTCGTGAACAGGCCGGCTGGTCGGCCGAGGGTGCCGGGGCGGGACCGAAGATCGCCGGGCTGATCGCCGCGGCGGCCATTCCCCTGCCCGAGACCGCGCTGGTGCCGTTGACCAGCGCCGGCGTGACCCTGGTCCTGGGCCGCGACGCGGTGGCGATCGAGGCTGCCCGGCGTCTCGCCGACCGGCTGGACCTGACCGTGCTGCTGACCGGCACCGAGCCGGTCACCCCGGCGCCGCGCACCGATTTCCCCATCCTCCGCGGCCGGGCGCGCAGCGCCACCGGCTGGCTCGGTGCCTTCGAGGTGGTGGTGGATGGGCATGCCGCGCCTTCCCCCGCCTCGCGCGCCGCCTATGCCTGGGGCCCGGGGCGGGACGGGGCGCGCAGCCGCTGCGACGTCATCCTCGACCTGACCGGCGGCCCGGCGTTGTTCCACGAGACGCGACAGGGCTATCTGCGCGCCAACCCGGCCGATGCGGCCGCCGTCGAGCGCTTGGTCGCCGAGGCCGGCCAGCTTGTCGGCGAGTTCGACAAGCCGCGCTTCGTCCAGTTCGAGGCCGGGCTCTGCGCCCATGCGCGCAACCGCCGCACCGGCTGCACGCGCTGCCTCGATCTCTGCCCGACCGGTGCCATCACGCCCGGCAAGACCAGCGTCGAGATCAGCGCCGAGATCTGCGCCGGGTGCGGCGCCTGCGCCGCGGTCTGCCCGACCGGCGCGGTGACCTATGCCCTGCCGCCGCCTGGCACCACCCTGGCCCGGCTGCGTGCCTTGCTGCTGGGCTATGCCGAGGCGGGTGGGCGAGACGCCATCCTGCTGCTGCATGGCGGCACGCATGGCGAGGGGCTGATCGATGCCCTGGCCCGTCATGGCGAGGGTCTGCCGGCCCGCGTGCTGCCGCTGCGGCTCAACGAGGCCAGCCAACTCGACCTGGCGACGCTTGCCGCCGCCTTCGCCTGGGGCGCCGCGGGCGTGCGGGTGCTGCTGCCGGGCCGGCGGGGCCATGGCACCGAAGGGTTGTTCCGCAACCTCGACTATGCCGAGGCGGCGCTCGATGGGCTTGGCCTCGCCGCCGCCCTGCCGCGCGCCGCGGCGATCGAAACCGATGACCCCTTCAGCCTGGGCGAGGCGCTGGCCCCGGCCCTGGCGCTCCGCACCGGCTGGCCCACAGCCGGCTTCCTGCCGCTCGGCGCACCGCGAGAGGTGCTGCGCCAAGCGTTGCGGGCCCTGCGTGGACCGGAGGCGCCGGAGGTGATCGCCATGCCGGAGGCCGCGCCCTTCGGCATCGCCGCGGTTGCCGCCGACGGCTGCACTCTCTGCCTCGCCTGCACGATGGTCTGTCCGACCGGGGCCTTCAGCGCCAATCCCGAGACGCCGCAGCTGCGCTTCCTGGAGGATGCCTGCGTGCAATGCGGCCTTTGCGCCGCAACCTGCCCGGAGCGGGTGATCAGCCTCAGCCCCCGGCTGAACTTCGCCGAGGCCGCGTCCCAGCCGCAGGTGGTGAAGGAGGAGGCGCCCTTCCCCTGCGCGCACTGCGCCAAGCCCTTCGGCACGGCCAGCAGCATCGCCCGGGTGAAGTCCCGCCTGGCCGCGAGCGGCCACTGGATGTTCAAGGATCCGTCCCGCCTCGCCCTGCTCGAGCTTTGCGAGGATTGCCGTGCGTCGGAGGCGACGCTCGGCGGTGTCGATCCCTATGCCGGCCCGTCTCGTCCCGTCGTTCGCACGACGGAGGACTGGATCCGGGAAGCGGAGGAGGAGTAGCCCTCCTCCGCCGGGATCAGGCTCAGCCGCCCTTGTTGGAGCGGTTCCGCATCGGCCGGTATTCGGAGGGCACGCCCCCGACGCCCGGGCCGGCGGTGGTGCCGTCGCGGGTGACCTGCGGGCGGCCCTGGGTGTCACCACCCGAGATCGTCGCCGTGCCGGCGCCGGCATTGGCGCTGTGCGGCTGCCGGTAGATCTCCTGCTGCAGCGGAGGCGAGCCGGGGCCGCTGGTGGCCGTGGTCGGGGCCGGGCCGCTCGGGGCGGAGCAGGCCGCCAGGGCCGTCAGGGCAGCCAGGGAAAGGAACGTCTTACGCATGGGTCAGGTCCCGATCATGAAAGAGCCACAGGATCGTGGTTCCAGGCACTGGACTGGAGCGTAACTGTCACCCTCAAGGGTTGCAATGCATCATGTTACGGTGGGCGTCGTTACCAGCCTGTCGTGCCAGCTTCACCTTTGAACGGCCCGATCAGGTCTTGCGTAATCCAACCACCATAGAAGTCGCCGGGCTGCGGTACCACGGATTCATCGTCGACGAGGCAGGCCTCCATTCGCCCCGCATAGACCGCGACATGGTCGCGGATGGTGACGAACCCGGCTGACGGCGCCGGGTAGCTCCAGCCCGCCGCCACCGCCACCACCCCGCCCGCTGCCAGGGTCCAATAACGGGCGAGTCCTTTCCATTCGCAGAAGCTCTGGCCCGGCGCCGGCCGCAGCACTCCGGGGCGGAAGGCATCCGGCGGCAGGTACCAGACCGGTGGGTGAAAGGTCTCCAGCACGCGCCAGGCCGCCTGCGTATCGGCGATCGTCTCGCCGCCGAGGCGGATGCGGATCCGGCGATGGCTCGGCTCCAGCCGGGGCGGGCGGGGGTAGTCGGCAACGCGTTCTGTCATGGGCCCCATCTGGCCCGGCCCCCTTCCCCTGCAACCATCCCGGACGCATCTCTGCTGCCCAACCAAGGAGGACGCCGCATGGCCGAGAGCAACCTGCAGATCCTGCTGCGCCGCCGCCCCAAGGGTGAGCCGGTGCCGGAGGATTTCGAGATCGCCGAGACGCCGGTGCCGCAACCCCAGCCAGGCGAGGTCCTGGTGCGCGCCCAATACCTCTCGCTCGACCCTTATATGCGCGGCCGCATGTCGGACGCGAAAAGCTATTCCGCCCCCGTCGCCCTCGGCGCGGTGATGGAAGGCCAGACCGCGGGCGAGGTCGTCGCCTCGACGGTCGAGGGTTTCGCGCCGGGCGATACGGTACTCGGCGGATTCGGCTGGCAGCGCTACTCCTGCGTGCAGCCGGGTCGCCTTTTCAAGATCGATCCCAAGGAGGCGCCGCTCTCGGCCAGCCTTGGCGTACTCGGCATGCCGGGCCTCACCGCCTGGGTCGGGCTCGAGGATATCGGCCAGCCGAAGGCGGGCGAGACCGTCGTCGTCTCCGCCGCCTCCGGCGCTGTCGGGCAGGTGGTCGGGCAGATCGCCAGGATTCGCGGCTGCAAGGTGATCGGCATCGCCGGTGGCCGGGAGAAATGCGAGTTCGTCACTGAAGTACTGGGCTTCGATGCCTGCATCGACCATCGCGGCGACCTCGCGGCCGAGCTCGACCGGCACTGCCCGCAGGGCGTCGATGTGTACTGGGAGAATGTCGGCGGCGCCGTGCAGCGCGCGGTCTTCCCACGGCTCAACGACCATGCCCGCATGGTGATGTGCGGCATGATTGCCGAGTACAACGACGTGGAGCCGCGCCCCGGGCCGAACCTGATGGCCGCCGTGCGCAAGCGCCTGCGCATTCAGGGCTTCATCGTCAGCGACAATGGCTGGCCCCGCTACCCGCAATTCCGCCAGGAGATGCTCGGGTTCATGGCGGCCGGGCGCATGGCCTGGCGGGAGGATGTCGTGGAAGGGCTGCGCAACGCGCCGACCGCCTTCATCGGTCTGTTGAAGGGCAGCAATTTCGGCAAGCTGGTGGTGAAGATCGACTGAATACCGGTGGGGGATGGGCCTACCCATCCCCCTCCTGTCGCCATTCAGCACCGGCGCTCTTGCCAGCCGGTGCCGCCAGGACGATGTATTTCGTTCCCATGATGAAGCGGTTCGGCGGCGATACAGAGCCCCTCGATCGATCCGATTAGGAAATCGAATAATGCCGCGCTACAGCGCCTCGGGGGTATGAGAGCATAATCGCGATGAATACTGGTTTGGCTTCGATATGGTGGCCGGCCAAGCCTGTGCCCTGTCGTTGACGCAGAACGGCACCAGCGACACCTCGTCGATTGCAGTTTATGCCGCGGATGCCAGCACCTCGGTCAATGGCGGGCCTATCGGCCAGGTGACGCGCTGTACCTCGCCGCCCTCGGTCGCGCGCCCGACACGCTCGGGCTGAATGGCTGGTCGAGCCATGTCGAGAGTGGCCACTCCATTGCCGACCTCGCCGGCGCCTTCGTCAACAGCGCCGAGTTCAACGCCCACTACCCGGCGGTGAGCAACAGCGGCTTCGTCACCATGCTCTACCAGAACACCCTCGGGCGCGAGCCCGATGCCGGCGGCCTCGCGGGTTGGATCAGCTAAATGGACCAGGGCCACAGCCGGGTGGAACTGCTCCAGCTCTTCGCCGACAGCCAGGAGTTCATCCACAAGATCCTGCTCCTCATCGACGGCGGAATCACCTTCGCCTGAGGGTACTGGCGGAGCCAGCCGGCCTCGCCGCCGATCACGCCTCGGGGCGATGGCGAAGCCCATCCATGAAGACATCGACCAGGCGCAGGACCTGGGTCTGCCAGCCCGGACGCTCCTGCGCGTAGCAGAGGCCGACCAGGGTCCGCAGCAGATCCTCCGCGCCGATATCATCGCGGACCTCGCCGGCAGCGGCGGCGCGCTGCAGCAGATCCCCAAGCGCCCCGGTCAGCCGGTCAAGGGAATAGGCCGCAAGATCCGACGGGCGATAGGCCGCGAGGGCAAGCGCCGTCCCCATGCCCCGTTTCGTGGCGATGAACTCCACATTCGCCCGCATCCAGCGCCGGAGTGCCTCGGCCGGCTCGGCCTCCGCCTTCAGTTGCTCGGCGAGCTCGACGAGCTGCTCCACCTCGCGGCGATAGACCGCTTCGTACAGGGCTTCCCGGGTCGGAAAGTGGCGATACAAGGTTCCGATGCCGACGCCAGCCTGCCTTGCCACGGCCTCCAGGCTCGCCTCTGCGCCGCCCTGGCTGAAGACCAGCTTGGCCGCCTCCAGCACACGCTCGCGGTTCCGGAGGGCATCGGCACGTGGCTTCCGTGCGCCTTTCGCTCCCTGATTCGTCATACCAGCCGCCCGGCACCCCTCTTGTAAACGGAGGCACCCTCCGTATTTTATCGCCCATGGCAGCGGGTGGATAGGCTCCGGTTCCCGATCGCCTGCTCCTGAACGCCATGCCCGGCCCGTCGTCTCCCAACGGGCCGGGCGTTTCAAGGGCGCCCCTCGCCCCAGGGCGAACACCATCCTGCACGGGCGGAAATTCCCGAGCCAGCCCCTATCGGAGGTCGCGCATGAGCCTGTCGATCACGCTGACCATCAACGGCACGCCACGGACTGTCGAGCTCGATGACCCAAGGGTCACGCTGCTCGACCTGCTGCGCGAACGCCTCGACCTGACCGGCACCAAGAAGGGCTGCGACCGCGGCCAGTGCGGTGCCTGCACCATCCTCCTCGATGGGCGCCGGGTGAATTCCTGCCTCGCGCTCGCGCTCAGCCATGACGGTGCCGAGATCCTCACCATCGAGGGCCTGGCCGATGGCGAGGCCTGTCATCCGATCCAGGCCGCCTTCATCGCGCATGACGCCTTCCAGTGCGGCTTCTGCACGCCGGGCCAGATCATGAGCGCGCTCGGCCTTATCCAGGAGGGCAGCGCGGGCGACGACCCCGAGCGCGTGCGGGAGGGCATGAGCGGCAATCTCTGCCGCTGCGGCGCCTATCGCGGCATCACCGAGGCGGTGCTCGAGGCGCAACAGCGTATGAGCCGGGACGCCCGGGAGGAGGTGGCATGAACCGCTTCGACTATATCCGCCCGGCGACGGTGACGGAGGCCATAGCGGCGGCGGCCATCCCCGGCAGCGCCTATCTCGCGGCCGGCACCAACCTCATCGACCTGATGAAGGGCGGCGTCCTCCGCCCAGAGCGGCTGATCGACATCAACCACATCCCGGGCCTCGACCGGATCGAGCACCTGCCGGATGGCGGGGTGCGGATCGGCGCGCAGCTGCGCAATGCCGACCTTGCGGCCGACCCGGATTTCGCGCGCCGCTTCCCCGCCATTGCCGAGGCCCTGCTCTCCGGCGCCTCGGCCCAGCTGCGCAATGCAGCGACCCTCGGCGGCAACCTGCTGCAGCGCACCCGCTGCGCCTATTTCTACGACACGGCCAGCGCCTGCAACCGGCGCCAGCCCGGCAGCGGCTGCGATGCGCGAGGCGGCGAGAACCGCCTGCATGCCATCCTCGGCTGGAGCGATGCCTGCATCGCCACGCACCCTTCCGATCTCTGCGTGCCACTGGCGGCCTTTGGCGCGACGCTCGAGATCGAGGGGCGGGATGGCCGGCGGGAGGTGGCGCTGGAGGATCTCCACCGCCTCCCCGGCGAGGCGCCGGAGCAGGAGAGCGTGCTGGCGCCGGGCGAGCTGATCATCGCCCTGCGCCTGCCAGCGGAAGCGGCAACATTCGCCCCGCATGCCCGCTACATCAAGCTGCGGGAGCGGACCTCCTATGCCTTCGCCGTGGTTTCGGCAGCGGCAGGCCTGCGCCTCGAGGGCGGGGTGATCACCGAGGCGCGGCTGGCGCTCGGCGGCGTCGCCGCGAAGCCCTGGCGCGCCGAGGCGGCAGAGAGGGCGCTGACCGGCGCCCCGCCGGATGCGGCAAGCTTCGGCCGTGCCGCGGAGGCCGCGCTCGCCGAGGCCCGCCCCTCCGGCGACAATGCCTACAAGATCGAGCTGGCGCGCCGGATTCTCGTGCGCGCCCTGACCCTTGCTGCGGCCGGCACGCCCGAGCGCCTGCCCGCCCTCCCCGCCTCTCCCTTCGCGCCCCTTCCCGGAGGCCGCCCGCATGGCTGACACCCTGCCCCTGGACAGCGCCGCCAACGCCCGGCACGGATCGAGCATCGGCCAGCCCCTCACGCGCAGGGACGGGGTGCTGAAGGTCACCGGCCAGGCGCGCTACGCCGCTGACAACCATCCGCCCGGCCTGCTCCATGCCGTGCTGGCCGTGAGCCGCATTGCCCGTGGCCGCGTCGCCTTCCTCGACCTGGCGGCGGCGAAGGCGCATCCCGGCGTGGTCGAGGTGATGACCCCGGCGAACCGCCCCCTGCTCGCCCAGGACCCGGACGAGAAACAGGGCCCCTTCAGCTTCCGCCTCGACCTGCTGCAGAACGACCATGTGCGTTATGCGGGGCAGCCGATTGCGGTGGTGATCGCCGAGACGCTGGAGGCGGCGACCGAGGGCGCCACCCTCCTCGCCCCGCGCTACGAGGCCGAGTCCACCCGGCTCGGGCTGGATGCCGGCGAGGCCTTCGTCCCGCCCGCCATCGGCGCCGGCAGTCCGCCGGAAGTGCGGCATGGCGATATCGAGGCCGGGCTCGCCGGTGCCGCGCACCGCATCGAGGCGACCTACGAGACGCCCGCCCAGTACCACAACGCGATGGAGCCCCATGCCATCGTGGCGTCCTGGGACGGCAACCGGCTCCTGGTCGATACGCCGAGCCAGGGCCTTGCCTGGGCACGGGCGCGGCTTGCCGGGCTCTTCGGCATCGCGCCGGAGGATGTCCATGTCCGCAGCCCCTTCCTCGGCGGCGGCTTCGGCTCCAAGGGGCTGATCTCCGGTCCGCAGATTCTCGGCGCCGTTGCGGCGCGGATGGTCGGCCGGCCGGTGAAGCTCGTGCTGCGGCGCGAGCAGATGTACGGTCCTGTCGGCCACCGCGCGCCGACGCAACAGGTGCTGCGCCTGGGCGCTGCGCCGGACGGCGGCTTGACCGCCCTCGCCCATCATGTGCGGACCGTGACCAGCAGCTTCGACGATTTCTACGAAGCCGCCTGCGATGTTTCGCATACGCTCTATGCCAGCCCGGCCATCGTCACCACCGCCGATGCGGTGCGGGTGGATACGGGCACGCCCATCTTCATGCGGGCACCGGGCGAGGCGAGTGGCAGCATCGCGCTCGAGAGCGCCATCGACGAGATGGCCCTGGCCTGCGGGATGGATCCGCTCGAATTCCGCCTCAGGAACTACGCCGAGGTCGAGCCGATCTCCGGCAAGCCCTTCTCCTCCAAGGCGCTGCGGGAGTGCTACCGGCAGGGAGCCGAGCGCTTCGGCTGGGCCGGGCGCCCGCTCGCGCCGCGGCAGATGCGCGACGAGAACGGGCTGCTGGTGGGCTGGGGCCTCGGCACGGCGACCTTCCCGGCCATCATGTTCCAGGGCCAGGCCAGGGCGGTCCTGCGCCGCGACGGCAGCGGCCTCGCCGAGCTGGGCGCCCAGGATATGGGCCAGGGCGCCTGGACGGCACTGGCGCAGATCGCGGCGGATAGCCTTGGCCTGCCGCTCGCCCGGCTGGAGTTCCGGGCGGGCGATTCCAACCTGCCCGATGCCGGCATCGCCGGCGGCTCGGGCCATACCGCCACCGCCGGGACCGCCCTGCACAGCGCCGGTGCCGATGCCATCGGCAAGCTGGCGGCGCTGGCGATGGCGGATGAGCGCTCGCCCCTTTTCGGTGCAGGCAATGCCGGGGTGATTGCGCGCGAGGGCATGCTGCTGCGCCGCGACGACGAGAGCCGGGGCGAGTCCTTCGCCGCGATCCTCGGGCGCGCCGGGCTGGAGGAGGTCGAGGGGCGCGGCCATGGCGCCGCGGACGCCGCGGCACAGGAGCATTACGCCATGCATGCGCATGGCGCGGTCTTCGCCGAGGTGAAGGTGGATCCCGAGCTCGGCCAGATCCGGGCGACGCGCCTGGTCGGTGCCTTCGCGGCGGGGCGGATCATCAATCCGCGCCTCGTCCGCAGCCAGTATTACGGCGGCATGATCTGGGGCGTCTCCTTCGCCCTGCACGAGAAGGCCGTGCTGGACCGCCGCTCAGGCCGGGTGATGAACGCCGATCTCGCCGAGTACCATGTGCCGGTGAATGCGGATGTCCCTTCGCTCGAGGCCATCCTGGTCGAGGAGATCGATCCGCATGTGAACCCGCTCGGCGTCAAGGGCGTCGGCGAGATCGGGATCACCGGCTCGGCAGGCGCCGTCGCCAATGCCGTCTGGCATGCGACCGGCATCCGTCCCCGCCGCTTCCCGATCGGCCCCGAGGCCCTGATCGGCGGCGCCCCCGGCTGAGTGGCCGCCCGCCTATCCGGCAGCCACTTCCACCAGCACCAGCTCCGCATCCTCCGAGGCGGTGATCTCCATCACCGCCTCATCGACACTGCAGGGATGGCCGCATTGCCGCAGTTTAAGCCGCGCCTCACCTCCCGTAGAGGCTGGATCGGCGAAGCTTTGCCCTGTCGTCCCGAAGGCCCGCTGCCTCGGCATCTGGTGAACGGACGGGCGACGTTCGGCAACGGCTATTTCCCGGCAAGCCGTTGTCAGACTGGGGGCCCATGGAGGCCGCCATCGGGCCGGCTGGATCTCCGGCCGGCCCGATTCTTTTTTCGCCCAATCTTGCCCCTCAGCCCCCCGCGCGCTGCGCCTCGATCAGGGCCAGCATCCCTTCGAGCAATTGCGTCGGCGTCGGCGGGCAGCCCGGGATCAGCAGATCGACCGGCAGCGCCGCATCGATCCCGCCCTCGACCGCGTAGCTGTCCTTGAAACTGCCGCCATCCACGGCACAATCCCCTGCCGCCACGACCCATTTCGGCTCGGGCATGCATTCTGCCGTGCGCAGCAGCGCCTCGCGCATGTTGCGGGTCAGCGGGCCGGTGACGAGCAGCACATCGGCATGGCGTGGGCTGGCGACGAAGCGCAGGCCGAAGCGCTCCAGGTCATGCACCACATTCTGCATGGCATTGATCTCGAGCTCGCAGCCATTGCAGGAGCCGGCATCCACCTGGCGTATGGCAAGGCTGCGCCCGAGCCGCGTCTGGGCAGCAGCCTCCAGCCGCGCCACCAGCGCCTGCACCACCTCCTCCGGCGGCACCGGCGGCGGGTCGGTCAGTGGCGCGGATACCAGGCCCTGCGCCAGCCGCGGCCAGAGCAACCGGCGCCAGCCCTGCATCAGAGATCGACTCCGCTATAGGAGGCATTGACGCTTTTGTTGATGAGCGGGAAGTCGGCCACGATATTCCCCTCGATCGCCGCCTCGAGCAGCGGCCAGTGCAGCCAGGACGGGTCGCGCGGAAAGACGGCGCGCACCAGCCCCTCGTCATCCAGCGCCACCCAATGCAGGCATTCGCCACGGAAGCCCTCGACAAGCCCGAGCCCCTCGCCGCCGCGCTGCGGCAGCGGGACCAGCAATTCGCCGGGTGGCAGGCTCTCCAGCAGCCCCTTGGCCAGCGCGACCGACCGGTGCATCTCGGCGAGACGGATACGCGCCCGCGCATCCACATCCCCCGCCGTGAGCACCGCGGCCTCGGCCGGCGCATAGGGCGCATAGCCCGGCCTTCGCCGCGCGTCGAAGCCGCGGCCCGAGGCGCGCCCCACCACCCCGCCGGCGGCGAAGAGCATGGCCAGGGCAGGCGTGATCACCCCGGTGCCGACCATCCGGTCCTGCAGGCTGGCATGGCTGTCATAGACAGCTTCCAGCGCCGGCAACTCCGCCGCGACCATCGCCAGCGCCGCACGGATTGCGGCATCGCCGCCAGGGCGCAGGTCATCGCTCACGCCGCCGGGCACCACCCGGTCCATCATCAGGCGATGGCCGAAGGCCGTGTTGGCAGCCCGCAGCACCGCCTCGCGCAGCGCCCCGGCCCGGGCGTGCAGCCAGGCAAAGGATGCGTCGTTACAGAGAAAGCCCCAATCGTTCAGGTGATTGTGCAGCCGTTCCAGCTCCGCCATCAGGGCGCGCAGGGCGAGCGCCCGGGGCGAGGGCGTGATCCCCAACGCCGCCTCGACGCCCTGGGCGAAAGCCCAGCCATGCGCGACGGTCGAATCACCGGAGAGCCGCGCCGCGAAACGCGCCGCGACGGGTGCCGGCTTGCCGAGCATCAGCCCGATCTGTCCCTTGTGCAGGTAGCCGAGCCGCGCCTCCAGCCGCACCACCGTCTCGCCCTGGACATGGAAGCGGAAATGCCCCGGCTCGATGATGCCGGCATGGACGGGGCCGACCGGGATCTGGTGCACGCCCTCCCCCTCGACCGGGAGGAAGACCGGCTGCGGCGGCGCCATGCCGTTCGGCGCTGGATTCGCCGCCAGCGGGCCGGTGACCGGCCAACGGCCATGGTCGAGCCAGGGCCGCTGGTCGGTGCCGCCCTCGGCCACGAACCCCCAGAGGTCGCGGATCATGCGCTCGAACAGCACCGCCCCCGGCCGCACCGGCGAGAATGCGGCAAAACGCCCATCGGGCACGCCGCAGGAGGCGATCAGCAGGCCGTCCTCGATCAGCAATGCCGCATGCACCTGGCCTGGATCACCCCAAAGGCCGAGCAGCGCCACCTCCGGCATGTCGGCGAGCGCCGCGACCAGCGTCGCCCATTGGGCCCGGTCGAGCAGGTAGCGCTGGTGCGGGCGGCAGCCCTGCTCCTGACCATGACGGATCAGCCGCAGCAGCGTATCGCTCATCCCACCACCCCCGCCGCCTCGCCGAGCATCGCCCGCAGCGGCCCGGGCAGCGCCACGCCCAGCAGCAGCGCCAGGACTAGATGCAGCCAGATCGGGCCGAGGCTCGGCCAATGCAGCTTCTCCGGGCCTGCCGCTGGCGGCGTACCTGGCCCCGGATCGCCGAAGCAGAGCAGTTGCAGCGTGTGGATCTTCGCTGCCACTGCCACCAGCAGGCCGAGGCCGAGCGGCAGGATGACCCAGGGATGCGTCGCCGCCACCTCCGTCACCAGCAGGAATTCGCTGGCGAAGAGCGCGAAGGGTGGCAGCCCTGCCACTGCGAGTATGCCGGTCACCAGTGCCCAGCCGAGCGCCGGGTATGATGCGCAGAGCCCACCCAGATCGGCGATCCGCTGCGACCCGCGCAGCCGCACCGCGGCGCCGATGCCGAAGAACACCGCCGATTTTGCCAATGAATGGCCGAGCATGTGCAGCAGCCCGGCAAGATGCCCGGCCGGGCCGCCGATGCCGAAGCCGGTCGCGGCGAGGCCCATATGCAGGATGCTGCTCCAGGCGAAGAAGCGCCGCGCATCACGCCGGCGCCAGAGTGCGAAGGCCGCGACCAGTACCGAGGCCAGGCCGAAGGCCAGCAGAAGCGCCCCCGGCGGCACCGTCTCGGGATGCGCGCCGACCACCGCCTTCACCCGCACCACCGCCTGCAGCGCCGCATTCAGCAGCAGGCCCGAGAGCACGGCGGAGATGGCGATCGGCCCCTCGGCCTCGGCATCCGGCAGCCAGGCGTGCAGCGGCACCAGCCCGGCCTTGGTGCCATAGCCCACCAGCAGGAAAACGAAGGCAAGGTTCAGCACGCCCGGGTCGCAGCGCGCGGCGACCTCCCGCAGCACCGCCCAGGACAGCGCATCCTCCTCCCCCACCACCGGCCGCGCCGCGAGGGAGAGGATGATGGTGCCGAGCAGCGCGAGCGCGATGCCGACGCCGCACAGGATGAAGAATTTCCACGCCGCCTCGATCGCCGCCGGCGTCCCGTGCAGGCCGACCATCAGCACGCTGGCGAGCGTCGCGATCTCGATCGCCACCCACATCACGCCGAGATTGTCGGCCAGCAGCGCCAGGGCCTGGGCCCCCATGAAGACCTGGAAGGCAACATGGAAGGCGCGCAGCCGCAGCGGGTCCAGCGTCTCGGCCGCCAGGGCACCATAGGAATAGACCGCGGTCGTCAGACCGATGAGGAAGGACAGCAGCACCAGCGGCAGGTTGAGCGCATCGAGCCGCGTCCAGCCCTGCACCCCCACCGGCTCCGCGAGGAGCAGCAGGGCGAGCAGGAAGGAGGCCGCCGAGACGCCGATATTCACCAGCGCCGCCACCCGTTCCCGCGGGAGGAAGCCCAGCAGCGCCGCCCCGGCCCAGGGCAGGAAGACGAGCGCCCAGGCAAGCGGGAATTCCGCCGGCATCAACCCTCCTCCCCCCGGTGCGGGTGCAGCAGGGCGGTGTCGAGGCTGTCGAAGCGCCCGCGGATCTGGAAGGTGAAGACTCCGGCGACGACCAGCACCAGCATCACCAGCGCCGCGGTCGAAAGCTCCACCACCAGCGGCATCCCGGTGACGCCGACAGCGGCCAGCACCAGCCCGTTCTCGAGGCTCATCAGCCCCACCACCTGAAGGATGGCGTTGCGCCGGGTGATCATCATCAGCATCCCGAGCAGCACGACGGAAAGGGCGAGCGCCAGATCCTCCCGTGCCAGGGCCTGCGCCCCGGTGGTGATCGGCAGCGTCACCATGATGGCGAGCGCCACCAGCCCCACCCCGGCCACCAGGCTCGGCCCGATGCCGAGCGCCGGATCCACGCCACGCGCCAGGGCCAGCTTGCGGATCATCCAGCGGAGCGCGAAGGGGATGAGCCCTGCCTTCGCCACGGCGGCGATCAGCGCCGTCAGGTAGAGCTGCGGCGCCCCCTGCACGAAGCCCTGCCATGCGGCAGCGGCCGCGAGCACCGCCCCCTGCGCCGCCAGCACGCTCACCACCGCCGCGACCCGCCGCTGGTAGAGCAGCATGAAGGAGAGCAGCAGCATCGCGCCCCCCAGGAGATGCGCGACGTCGTAGGGAAGCTGGCCGAAGCCCATCAGGCGAAACCCGTCGAGACGAAAAGCAGCGCCGCCGCCAGCAGGGCCAGCAGCAGCGCAGCGCCGAGAAATTCCGGCACCCGGAACACCCGCATCTTGGCGATGGCATTCTCGAAGAATGCGAGTGCCAGGCAGAGCGTGCCCATCTTCGCCGCCCAGGCCAGCAGCCCGATCAACCAGGCGAGCGGCCCGGTGCCGGCCGGCGCCACGCCGAAGGGCAGGAAGATGGCCGAGACCAGCGCCAGCCAGAGGGTCAGCTTCAGCGCCGCCTGGTAGTCCCAGAGCGCGAGATGCCGGCCGGACGCCTCCAGCAGCATCGCCTCATGCACCATGGTGAGCTCGAGATGCGTCGACGGGTTGTCGACCGGGATGCGCGCATTCTCGGCGAGCGCCACCGCCAGCATCGCCACCGCCGCGAGGCCGAGCGAAACGCGGAGGCCGAGCGCCCCGTCGCGGAACACGGCGCCGATCTGGTCGAGATTGGTGGTGCCAGCCAGGATGGCGAAGCTCAACGCCGAGACCAGCAGCGCCGGCTCGGCGAAGACGGCGAAGCTCATCTCCCGTGCCGCGCCGAGCCCGCCGAAAGCGGTGCCGACATCCAGCCCGTTGAGCGCCAGCGCCATCCGCGCCAGGGCCAGCAGCCCCGCCACCAGCACGAGATCGGCCACGGGGGCGAAGGCCATGCCATGGGCGAAGCTCGGCACCAGGGCGATGGCGACCACGGTGACCGCGACGGCGAGGTGGGGCGCGGCTTCGGTGACGACGGAGGCATTCTCCGCCAGGACCGGGCGTTTGCGCAGCAGCTTCGCCAGGTCGCGGAGCGGCTGCAGCGGCGAAGTGCCACGCCGGCCGAGCATCCGCGCCTTCAGCCAGCGCACCACGCCAAGGACCAGCGGCGCCGCCGCCAGCATCAGCGCGAGGTGCAGGAGTTGCGCGATCACAGCGCCAAGCACTGCCACTCAGCGGCCCTCCAGCCAGGCCACCAGCGCCAGCAGCCCGACCAGCGTGGCGAAGACGAGCGACAGCGAGCCACGGATGGTGAGGCTGCGAAGGCGCTCGACCTGGGCCGCCACGGCGTCACGTATCCGGGCCGCGGGCGTCAGCGGCGCCATCCCGATGCGATCCTCGAAGCCGGCTTCCAGCCGCGCCGGACGCGGGTCGCCCGGAGGCGGCAACGTCACCCTCTCCCGCGCCGCGAGCAGCGTGCCACCGAGCATCCGCCGCAGCGGCTGCGCCATGCCGGCCGCCGAGGGCTGGCTCAGCGGGTCGCCGAAAATCAGCTCCGCCGGCGGGTCGATGAAGCCGCCATTCCAGACCGGGCCACGGTCGGCGATGGCGGGCGAGCGCCACCGCACCACGGCCCAGAGCAGCATCAGCGCGAGGCCGATCAGCAGCGCCACGGCAAGCGGCGCATAGGTCGAATGCCCCTCGCCCGCGCCGAGCGCCAGCCCGATCACCGGCGGCCTGACCATCGGCCCGACCAGCTGCCGGATGCCCTCCCCGGCCAGTTCCAGCGCCAGGGCCGGGAACAGGCCGAGCAGCACGGTCAGCCCGGCCGGCAGCAGCATCGCCACGACCTGCAACCGCCCCATCTCCCGGGCCCCGGCCCCGCGCGGGCTGCGTGGGCGGCCGAGGAAGACGAGGCCGAAGAAACGGAGCATCGCCGCCGCGGCCAACGCCACGGCCATGGCCGCCAGGGCCAGCGCGGCGGCGGCGGCCATCTGCAGGCCGATCTCGCCCAGCCGCCAGCCGGCCAGCAGGGACTGCAGCAACAGCCATTCGCTGGCGAAACCCGAGAGCGGCGGGAGGCCCGCAGCCGCGCCCAACCCGATCGCCGCCGCCAGCGCGGTCCGCGGCATGGCATGGATCAACCCGCCCAGCCGGTCGAGCCGCCGGCTGCCCGCCGCGTGCTGGATCGCGCCGGCGACGAGGAAGAGCAGCGTCTTGAACAACCCGTGCGCCATGGCATGCAGCAGCGCCGCCCCGGCCGCCAGCGCCGCCATCGCCCCGAGATCAGCGCCGCGGAAGAGCAGCGCGAGGCCGAGCCCCACCACCACCAGCCCGACATTCTCGATCGTCGAGCAGGCCAGCAGCACCTTCGTATCCTCCTCGAGATTGGCCCGCAGCGCACCGAGCACGGCCGAGGCTACCCCGAGGACCAGCAGCGGCAGCCCCCACCACCCCGGCTGAACCGGCCCGCAGAGGTCGAGCAGCAGCCGTGCCATGACGTAGAGCGCCACCTTGGTCATCGCCCCCGACATCAGCGCCGAAACATGGCTCGGCGCCGCCGGATGGGCGAGCGGCAGCCAGGCATGCAACGGGACGAGACCGGCCTTGGCCCCGGCACCGACCAGCCCGAGCGCCAGCACGGCGACGGCCCGCCAGCCCTCCGGTGGCGCTGCCCGGATCGCGGCGAAATCCATCGCCCCCAGCAGGCCGAAGCAGGGCAGCAGGCAGGCAGCCGCCAGGGCCGCGACGATCAGGTAGAGGCGAGCCGCCGCCCGGTTCCCTGCCTCGCGGTGATCGAGCGCCACCAGTGCCCAGGAGGCGAGCGACATCGCCTCGAAACCCAGCAACAGGGTGAAGCCATCCGCGGCCAGCAGGGCGAGCGCCATTGCGCCGAGGAAGATCGGCCAGGCGACCAGCCCACGCGGCGCCCCACCCAGCGCGAAGAGCGACGTCGCCACCCCCGCGAGGCCGAGCAGCAGCAGGAACCAGGCCGAGAGCCCGTCCATTGCCAGGGACATTCCGGCCCAGGCCGGGCCGAAGGGCAGCCGGAGAGGCTCCTCCGGCAGGCCGAAGGCCATCCCCCCCAGGGCGGCCAGCGCGAAGCCCGCCGAGACCACACAGCATCCGCCATGCACGATCCGTCCCGCCAGCCGGTGCCCGGCGAGCGGCAGGGCGGCAAGAGCGAGCAGGCCCAGCAGGGCCAGGCCGAGGGCGAGCGCCGTCAGCACGGAGGGCAGGGCGAGGCTTGCACGGCCGGCACTCTAGCCTGCCCTCGCGACCGGCGCGAAGGGCCGTTTCGGCGCTGCGGGGACATCATATGGCAAAACACTCACTTAACTTCTGCGCAATGACAGGATAGGGAAAGCGTCCGAGCGCCGAAGGCGCCGCGTGATTCGTCCGGGGGACAGGATTGACCATGGATCGTCGAGGGTTGTTCGCCGGCGCCGCCGCGGCCGGCACGCTGGCCTTGGCCACACCGGCCGTCGCCCAGGGCGCCTTGCCCGAGGTGCGCTGGCGTTGCGCCTCATCCTTCCCGAAATCGCTCGACACCATCTATGGCGCCGGCGAGCACGTTGCGAAGCGCGTTGCGGCGCTGACCGACGGCAAGTTCCAGATCCGCGTTTTCGCCGCCGGCGAACTGGTCCCTGGCCTCGCGGTGGCCGATGCGGTGCAGACCGGCACGGTCGAATGCGCGCATACCGCGAGCTACTACTTCGTCGGAAAAGACCCGACCTTCGCCTTTGACGGCGCCGTGCCCTTCGGCCTCAACATGCGGCAGAACAATGCCTGGCTGCAGGCTGGCGGCGGCCGCGAGATGCTGCGCGAGTTCTTCAACGGCTACAACATGGTCTCCATCCCGGCGGGCAATACCGGCGCGCAGATGGGCGGCTGGTTCCGCAAGGAGATCAAGACCGTCCAGGATCTCTCCGGCCTGAAGTTCCGCGTCGGCGGCTTCGCCGGCAACGTGCTGCAGAAGCTCGGCGTGGTGCCGCAGCAGATCGCCGGCGGCGACATCTACCCGGCGCTCGAGAAGGGCACCATCGATGCCGCCGAGTGGATCGGCCCCTATGACGACGAGAAGCTCGGCTTCAACCGCGTCGCGCCCTTCTACTACTACCCGGGCTGGTGGGAGGGTTCGCTCAACCTCTCCTTCTACATCGCCCGCGCGAAGTATGAGGAGCTGCCGCAGGTCTACAAGGACGTCCTCGAGAGTGCCTGCCGCGACAGCACCATCGAGACCATGGCGAAATACGACGTGCAGAACCCGCAGGCGCTGCGCCGCCTGATCGCGGCCGGCACGCAGCTTCGCGCTTTCCCGCGCGAGGTGATGCAGGCCTGCTACAAGGCGTCCTTCGAGCTCTATGACGAGACCGCGGCGAAGAACGCGGCCTTCAAGAAGGTCTACGACCACTGGCGCGCCTTCCGCGATTCCCAGTACCAGTGGTTCCGGGTGGCCGAGAGCGGCTTTGACAATTTCGGCTACTTCATGCAGGCGCAGGAACAGCAACAGCGTCGCTGATACGCCCGGAGAGAGGCAAGAATGGGTCCACTGCTCGCCTTCAGCCGAGGCGTCGACAAGCTGAACACCGCCGTCGGCAAGCTGGCCGACTGGGCGGTGCTGCTCGCCTGCCTGATCAGCGCCGGCAATGCCTTCGTGCGCTATGGCGTCTCCTACAGCTCGAATGCGTGGCTGGAGGTGCAATGGTACCTGTTCGGCGCCATCGTCCTGCTCGGTGCGTCCTATACGCTGTTCCGCAACGAGCATGTCCGGGTGGACCTGCTCTACGGCAATGTCTCGGAGCGCACCCGGCTCTGGATCGACGTGTTCGGCTTCATCGTCTTCATGCTGCCAGCCGTGATGCTGCTCGCCTGGATGACCTGGCCCTTCTTCCTCGACAGCTGGGTGCGGGACGAGGGCAGCCCGAATGCCGGCGGGCTGATCCGCTGGCCGGTGAAGCTGCTGCTGCCGATCGGCTTCTTCCTGCTGACGCTGCAGGGCTTCTCGGAGCTCATCAAGCGCATCGCGCTGCTGCGGGGCATCCGCCCGGCCGCCGAGGTGGTGGTCGAGTACCACCGCCCGGATCAATGACCCCCGTTCCCCGGAAGGCACGCCTCCCCCGATGACCATCGACATGGACGTGATGGCCCCGCTGATGTTCGGCGGGCTGGTCGTCTTCCTGCTGATCGGCTTCCCGGTCGCCTTCAGCCTTGCCGCGGTCGGGCTGTTCTTCGGCTTCGTGTCGATCGAGCTCGGCTTCTTCACCTCGGCCTATCTCGGCAACCTGCCGCTGCGGGTCTTCGGGATCGTGCAGAACGACCTGCTGCTCTCGATCCCCTTCTTCACCCTGATGGGCGCCATCCTCGAGCGATGCGGACTTGCCGAGGATCTGCTGGAGGGGACCGGCCAGCTCTTCGGCAAGGTGCCGGGCGGCCTCGCCTATGCCGTCATCCTGGTCGGCGCGGTGCTTGGCGCCATCACCGGCACGGTCGCCGCCTCGGTCATCGCGATGGGCATGATCTCGCTGCCCATCATGATGAAATATGGCTACGACATGCGGATCGCCACCGGCGTGATCGCGGCATCCGGCACCATCACGCAGGTCATCCCGCCCAGCCTCGTGCTGATCGTCCTTGGCGACCAGCTCGGCAAGTCGGTCGGCGACATGTATGCCGGCGCGATCGGGCCCTCGATCCTGCAGGTCCTGCTCTTCATTCTCTTCATCGCCGGCGTCAGCATCTTCGCACCCCACAAGGTGCCACCGCTGCCCGACGAGGCACTGACCCAGCGCGGCTGGCCGCTGATCTGGCGCGTGGCGAAGGGCATGGTGCCCTCGATCGTGCTGATCTTCCTCGTCCTCGGCACCATCTTCCTCGGCCTTGCCACCCCGACCGAGGCGGGCGCCATGGGCGCGGTCGGCGCCATCGGCCTTGCCTGGGCCAATGGCCGCTACTCCTGGACCCTGCTGCGCCAGGCGATGGAAAACACCATGCGGATCACCGCCATGGTGATCTTCATCCTGGTGGGCGCGACAGTCTTCAGCCTCGTCTTCCAGGGCGTCGACGGGTCGCTCTGGATCGAGCACATGCTGATGAAGCTGCCGGGCGGTGCCACCGGCTTCCTCATCGCGGTCAACATCTTCATCTTCTTCCTGGCCTTCTTCCTCGACTTCTTCGAGATCGCCTTCATCGTCATCCCGCTGCTGGCGCCGGTTGCGGCCAAGCTCGGCATCGATCTCGTCTGGTTCGGCGTGCTGATCTGCGTGAACATGCAGACGAGCTTCATGCACCCGCCCTTCGGCTTCGCCCTCTTCTACCTCCGCGGCATCGCGCCGAAGGAGGTGAGGAGCAGCGACATCTACTGGGGTGCCATCCCCTGGGTCATCCTGCAGCTGGTGCTGGTTGCCATCGTCATCTTCTGGCCGGAAAGCGTGACCTACTGGATCGACAGAGGCACGGGCGTGGACCCGAGCACGGTGCGCATCGAGGTGCCGCTGCCCGACCTTCCGGAGGATGACGCACCTCCGATCTTCAAGTAGCGCTGCCATGGATGGCCGGGCCCCTGCCCGGCCATCGTTGTTTCTGGCCTACCCGACAGGCGTCGCCATGGGGCAGGCCGCCTCCACCACCTCCGCCGCATCGAGCGCCAGATCCTCCCGCCAGCGCGGCGCGATGATCTGCACCCCCATCGGCAGCCCCTCCGCCGTCAGCCCCGTCGGCACGGAGACGCTCGGCAGGCCGAGCAGGGGCGTCGCCAGCAGTGGCTGCTGCGCCCGATAGACTGAATCGAAGCCCTGCTGCCCCGCGACATCCAGCCCCTGAGGGAAAGGCGGCTCTCCGGAGACCGGGCAGAGCACCAGCGGTACCTTCGCCATGAAGCGCGCCCAGTCCCGCTGCCGCGTCGTGCGGCGCGCCAGCAGGCGCAGATGCCCCTCAAGGTCGTTCGGCGGGCAATGGGCGAGCATGTAGCGATAGGTGTCCTGCGCCCCGGCATCGCCATGCCGCTCGAAGATCTCGGCCATGAAGAGCCGCGCCTCGCCATGGGCCAGCGCATCCCAGTCGCGCGCTGTCCCAGCGAAATCGGGCGGTTCACGTTCCTCGACGGCATAGCCTGCGGCCTCCAGGATGCGCCCGGCCCGCCGCACCGCCTCCGCCACCTCCGGATGCACGCCCGTCCCCGCCGGATCGACCGAGAGCGCGACGCGGATCGGCCGCTCCATCGGCGCGCCCTCCAGCGGCGCCGGCATCCACCAGGGGTCCCGCGCATCGCCCCGCGCCATGGCGGCCAGCGCGATGCGCAGATCGGCAACGCGGCGTGCCAGCGGGCCCTGGGTCGACATCAGCTGGCCGGAGAGCGGCCGCTCCGCCGCCATGGTGGGGTTGAAGGCCGGCACGCGGCCGAAGCTCGGGCGGATGCCGGCGATCCCGCAGGCATAGGCCGGGTAGCGCACGCTGCCGCCGAGGTCGTTGCCATGGGCAATGGGCCCGATCCCCGCCGCGCAAGCCGCCGCCGCCCCGCCGGAGGAGCCGCCCGGCGTATGTCCATGGCTCCAGGGATTCAGCGTCCGTCCATGCAGCGCATTCTCGGTGAACCAGCGCATGGAGAGCGCCGGCGTATTGGTCCGCCCGACGATGATTGCCCCGGCCGCCCGCAGATTGGCGACCACCGCACTGTCCTCGGGCGCGATCAGGTCCCGCCAGGACGTGCTGCCATTGCTGGTCGGCAGGCCCTTCTGGTCGGCATTGATCTTGGTGGTGACCGGTACGCCATGCAGCGGGCCCACCGCCTCGCCGCGGGCGATGGCGGCATCCGCCGCCTCGGCCGCCGCCAGCGCCTCATCACCCAGCACGAGGACGACGGCGTTGATCGATGGGTTGACTGCGGTGCAACGATCGAGCACGGAGCGCACCGCCTCCCTCGCCGAGATGGCGCGGAGGCGGATGGCCCGTGCCAGGTCGGTGGCGTCCCAGCGCCAGAGCTCGGTCGGAAGATGCTGCATGGCCGCTATCCCCATGGCTGAAAGGCGGCATCATGCCGTGCCGGACGCTGCCGGACACCAGGCTTTGTAGCCCGCCCCGCCGGCTGGTACGGCAAACTCGGGATGAACAGGGAGGATCATGGCCATGGCCGACAGCTACATGCAGGACCGCGCCGAGGAGCTGGCCCAGCACCTCCGCCTCAACGACGGCAAGTCGGGCTATGTCGAGGCCACGGCGGATGGCTTCCGGGTCTATGTCCGCCGCAAATGGCCCGGCAAGCAGCTCGCCAGCTGGGACGGGCTGCCGATCGAGTGGCACGAGAATGTCGGCACCAACAAGGCTGCCAACCGCTGAGGCAGCTCAGCCGCCGGCGCGCTTCCAGGTGATGACCAGCACATCCCGGCAGGAGGGCAGCGCCGGGTCCACCGGCTGCACCGGCGTCACGCCATGCATCACCCGCTGGTCGTCGATGAAGGCGGTGTCCAGGCGGTCGAGCAGGGTGAAGCGCGCCAGTTCCGTGCCGCCATCGTCGGTGATGAGCGTCTCGCCGCCGGCCAGGTTGGTCCGGGCCACCATGCCGATCAGCACGTAATCGACGCCGTCATGGTGCACGCCCTCGGGCGTTGGGAAGCCGGGCGCCCCGGCCGCGGCCTCGATGCGGAATTGATGCACCTCGACGAACCAGTCCGCCCCCGGCGTTCCCGCATCGGCAACCGACCGGCCGAGATCGAGCAGCGCATTCAGCGCCGCTCCCCCTCCCACCGCGTCCTCCATTGGTGCAAACCAGCGCTCCACGCCGCCATTCAGGCTGTTGTGGACGACAGCCTGGAAATGCGCCCGGTGCGGGTTCCGCACATGGCCCGGCACCCCGGCACGGGCAGAGAAATTGGCATGCCGCCGCCGCCGGTAGCGGCCACCATCGGCCATGAAGCGGTCGGTCTCCAGCCGCTCCCAGCTCGCGGCAAAGGCGTCGAGTTCGGCAGGGGCGAGGCCGAGCCGCGCCTCCATGACCTCGCCTGGTATGCGTGCGAAGCCCTGCGCGGCCATCTCGGCCAGCAGCGGGTCCCCATCCTCTATCCTCAGCGCCGCGCTCATGACACCTCACCGATCGCCGGGACATCATCGGTCCGCCCGGCCAGCACTTCCGCCACATGGCGCACCTTCACCGGCACGCCTTCCCGCTTCAGCCGTCCGGCCATGTTGAGCAGGCAGCCGAGATCGCCGGCGAGCAGGGTATCCGCCCCCGTCGCCGCGATGGATTTCGCCTTGTCGGCGACCATGCGGGTCGAGATCTCCGGGTATTTCACGCAGAAGGTGCCGCCGAAGCCGCAGCAGATCTCGGCATCCGCCATCTCCTTCACCACCGTCCCCGGCATGGAGGAGAGGAGCTTGCGCGGCTGCGCCTTCACGCCGAGCTCGCGCAGCCCCGAGCAGCTGTCGTGATAGGTGACGATACCCTCGAAACGGGCCGCGACACCCTCCATGCCCCGCACATCGGTCAGGAAGGAGATGAGCTCATGGGTCTTGGCGCCGAGCGCCTCCGCCTTGCCGCGATACTGCGGGTCATCGCCGAACAGGGCCGGGTAGTGATGGCCGATCATGCCGCCGCAGCTGCCGCTCGGGACGACGACATAGTCGTAGGGCAGGAACTCATCGATGACGGCGCGGGCGAGGTCCTTCGCGGTGGCGCGGTCGCCACTGTTATAGGCCGGCTGGCCGCAGCAGGTCTGGGCCCGTGGCACCTCCACCTGGCAACCAGCCTCCTCCAGTAGCGCAATCGCGGAGAAGCCGATATTCGGCCGGTAGAGATCGACGAGGCAGGTGACGAAGAGCGCAACGCGCGGCCGGGTCTGGAGCATACCGGCAATCTAGGCGCGCGGCCCGTCTGGCGAAAGGACGCACATGCCGGAACTGTACTGCTCGCTCAACGGGGCAGTAGCAGGAACACCTCCGCCGGCTCCTGCATCAGCCCGGCCCGGGCCGCCGCCTCATGGCCCCAACCCCAGAAGAGGTCGCCGCGCGCCATGCCGCGGATGGCGCCCCCGGTATCCTGCGCCATCACGAGCCGCTGGATCGGGTGGCCGTCCAACGGGTCCCGCGTCACCAGGAAGACGGGTGCACCAAGTGGGACGATGGTCGCATCGACGGCGAGTGATCGCCCGGGCGTCAGCGGCACCCCGAGCGTGCCGATCGGTCCCGCTTCCGCATCCAGCCCGGTGACGGGGCGGAAGAACACATAGGCCGGATTCTCCCGCAGCAGCGCCGCCGCCTCCCCAGGCGGCGCAGTGCCGAGCCAGGCGCGAATCGCCTGCATGGACATGGCCTCGCGGGCGATGGCGCCACGCTCGATCAGGCTGCGGCCGATGGCGCGGTATGGATGGCTGTTCCGCCCGGCATAGCCGAGCCGCAGGATTTGCCCATCCGGCAGACGCACCCGGCCCGAGCCCTGGATCTGCAGGAAGAAGGCGTCGACCGGGTCATCCACCCAGGCCAACTCCAGCCCCTGTCCGTCCAGCCCTCCCGCCTCGATGGCAGCCCGGTCGAACGCCCGCAGTGGGCCCTCGGGCGGCAAGGCGTGCAACGGCACCTGGTATTCCGCGCCCGGCACCTCCGCACCACGCAGCTCCGGCTCGTAATAGCCGGTGACGAGACCGGATCCGAGCGCATGGGGGCGGAAATACTGCTCGAAGAAGGCGGCGGCTCCACCCGGCGGCACCAGCACCGCTGCGGCGCAGGCCTCGGCCCAAGGCGCGGCGAATTCCTGCGGCCCCGTCCGCCACCCTTCGCAGGAGCGCAGGAAGGGCGCGAGCGCCGCCTCAGGCGCCTCGCCCGGCCAGCCCGGCACGGAGTCCTCGATTCCGGCCCCGCCCAGCATCAGGGCGAGGCCAAGCAGCGCCAGCGCGCGCTTCAGGTCACGACGCTCAGGCGGAGCGGGTGGCGACCAGCTTCCAGGTCGGGTCGGCCTGGCTGAGATCGCGCTGGAAGGTCCAGAGATCGGTAAGCTCGGTCACCGCATCGCTGCCGGTCACCACCTCGCCACCACGGCCCATGGTCATGTTGATCTGGTCGGTCACGAAGCGGACGGTGATGTCCGCGATGCTGCCGCGCAGGTCTGCCGCCTCGATCGCCAGCTCATGCACGGCACGGAGCTCGGTCCGCTGCGTCTCTCCGGCATTCTCACGCGCGGTGATCGCCTGCTCGAACCCGGCATAGGTGTCGTCGGAGAGCAGCGGCCGCAGCATCGTGCGGTCGCCGGCGCCGAAGGCGCTGACGATCATGCGGAAGGCCGCCTCGGCACCGTCGAGGAAGCGGTTCGGCTCGAAGCTGTGGTCGATGCTGGCGATACGCGACAGCGCCTGGCCCGGCGGGGTGCGCGGATCCGGCACGACATGCCGGCCGCTGCGGCCACCAGCCGGCACCTCCTCCGCCATGCCGTCGATCGTGGCGCCACGCGGGTCGAAGCCGGTCGGGCGTGCCTCCGGCTGCACCGGCCGCTCGAAGCCGGTGCGCTTGCCGAGCACGCTCCGCAGCCGCAGCACCAGGAAGGCCGCAATCATCGCAAACAGGATCAGATCGACCGGAAAGCCGCCCGTCATCATGGACTCCTTTTCACCTATCTAGGCGGGCCGCCTGTCCCCCGCAACGGCCCCAGGGTGAACCGGCCATAAACAATGCCCCATGAACGCCGCTTGCCCCTTCGCAACCGGGCCGCTATCGCCAGATCCCGACAAGTCCGGAGGAACGTCCCTTGATCCTGCTGCGCCACGGGCAGAGCGAGTTCAACCTCCACTTCACCGCCACCAAGCGGGACCCGGGCATTCCCGACCCGAAGCTGACCGAGCTCGGCCATCAGCAGGCCGAGGCCGCCGCTGAGGCCCTGGCCGGCGAACGCATCAGCCGCATCATCGCCTCGCCCTATACGAGGGCATTGCAAACCGCCGCCCCCATCGCCCGCCGGCGCGGCCTGCCGATCCTGGTCAACCCGACGGTGCGCGAGCGCTATGCCTTCACCTGCGACATCGGCTCGCCGCGCACCGAACTGGTGCTTGCCTTCCCCGATCTGGACCTCGCCCATATCGACGAGGTCTGGTGGCCTGCCATCGAGGAGCCGGATCATGGCATCGAGGCGCGCGCAACCCTGTTCCGCGGCGAGATGTCAGCCCTGCCCGACTGGCATGAGACGCTGGTCGTCTCCCATTGGGGCTTCATCCTGGCGATGACCGGCGAGCGGGTGATGAACGGCGAATGGCGCCGCTGCGACCCGACCGGACCCAGCCCGCAGGCGATCCAGTGGCGGGCGCCCCACGCCACCGTCGTCAAGCCCTGACAGGGCGTTGGGCGGCGTGCTAACCCGCCCCCCTTTCCGCGAAAGGCGTCCCGATGTCCGACCTGCCGAATGGCCAGCCGAACGGCGACCCCAGCATGGCCCCGCAGGGCCCGCTGGTCCTGAACATGCAGTACACCAAGGATCTCTCCTTTGAGGTGCCGGGCGCCCCCGAGATCTTCGCCACCCTCCGCGAGCAGCCGCGCGTCGACCTCCAGCTCGACGTCCAGGCCCGCCCGATCCAGGAGGGCGGCAATGTCTTCGAGGTCTCGCTGCAGATCCGCGCCGATGCCCAGGCCGACAGCCGCGCCTGCTTCATCGCCGAGCTGGTCTATTGCGGCATCTTCACCGTGAACGTCCCGCCGGAGCAGCTCGAGCCGGTGCTGCTGGTCGAATGTCCGCGCCTGCTCTTTCCCTTCGCGCGCAACATCCTGGCCGACGTCACCCGCGACGGCGGCTTCCCGCCGGTGATGCTGGCGCCGATCGACTTCGTCGCGCTCTGGCAGTCCCGCCGGGCGGAACAGCAACCGGTCGGCATGGCCTGACGCATCAGGCGCGGCCCCGCCCGGCCGCGCCACAGCCCGGGCGTTCAGGGCCCAAGGGCGCTTGCAACAATTCGTTCCGATATGATTATAGTTTGATATCGGAACGAAAGCCCTGCCCATGCCGGTTGTCGAGGCGGCGCCGCCCGCCGCGCAGGTCCTCCGCCTTCTGCCGCGCCCCGAGCCGGCGCCCGAGCCGGCTGCGCGCATCCTGCTCTCCCCGCCGCATCTGACGGGGGAGGAGCTTCCCGGCCTCGCCACGACCCTCCAATCGGGTTGGGTCGCTCCCGCCGGCCCCATGCCTGCGGCCTTCGAGGCAGCTCTCGCCGAAGCCACCGGCATGCCGCATGTCGTGGCGCTGGCCTCCGGCACGGCGGCGCTGCATCTCGGCTATCGCTGCCTCGGCCTCGAGCGAGGCGACGAGGTCTGGACGGCGACGCTCACCTATGTCGCCACCATCGCCCCCGCCGTGCAGATGGGCGCCCGCCCCCGCTTCCTCGATGTCTCGGCCGGAAGCTGGACCCTCGACCCCGATCTCCTCGAGCGCGAGCTGGCTCGTGCCGCCCGCGCAGGCCGCCTGCCCCGCGCCGTCGTCCCGGTCGACCTCTTTGGCCAGAGCTGCGACCTCGACGCCATCGCCGCCCTCTGCGACCGCTGGGGCATTGCCGTGCTCTGCGACAGCGCGGAGGCGCTCGGCGCGACGCGCCGGGGCCGCCCGGCCGGCCAGGGCGCGCGGATGGCGGCCTTCAGCTTCAACGGCAACAAGATCATCACCGCCGGCGGCGGCGGGGCGCTGGCCTCGGCCGATGCCGCGCTGATCGCCGAGGCCCGCGGCCTCGCCCACCAGGCGAAGCGCCCGGCCCCGCATTACGAGCACGAGACCACCGGCTACTCCTACGGCCTCTCCTCGGTGCTCGCCGCGGTCGGCCTCGCCCAGCTTGCCGCGCTGCCGCAGCGGGTCACAGCCCGGCGCGCCGTCTTCGAGCGTTACCGCAGCGGCCTCGGCGACCTGCCCGGCATCACCTTCATGCCCGAACCCGCCTGGAGCCGCGGGACCCGCTGGCTGACCGCCATCCTGCTCGACCCCGGCCTCGGCGCACCGAGCCGCGAGGCGGCGCGCCAAGCCCTGGCCGAGGCCGGCATCGAGAGCCGCCCGGTCTGGAAGCCGATGCATCTCCAGCCCGCCTTCCGTGCCGCGCCGCGCGCCGGGGGCAGCGTCGCCGCAGACCTGTTCGAGCGCGGCCTCTGCCTGCCCTCGGGCAGCGCCCTCACCATCCTGCAGCAGGACCGCGTCATCGGCCTGCTGCGCAGCCTGTGGCGGCGCTGATTGCGCATCCTCTACCTGCACCAGCATTTCTCCACCCCCGGCGGAGCGACGGCGACGCGCAGCTTCGCCATGGCACGTGCGCTCGCCGCCCGTGGTCATGCGGTGACCGTGGCCTGCGGCGGCTATGAGGGTGCCGAGACCGGCCTCGCCGGCCCATTCCAGGCCGGACGGCGCGAGGGGGCGGTCGATGCCTTCCGCGTGGTCGAGTTCGCCATCCCCTGCGGCAACCGCCAGCGCCTTGGCGCCCGTGGCGCTGCCTTCCTCCGCTACGCCGCCCGCGCCGCCGGCCTTGCATTGCGCGGCCGCTTCGACCTCGTCATCGCCAGCTCGACGCCGCTGAGCGTCGCCCTGCCCGCCCTGCTTACCCGGCATGTGCGCGCCCTGCCCTTCGTCTTCGAGATCCGCGATCCCTGGCCGGAGCTGCCCCGCGCCATGGGCATCGGCAACCCCGGCCTCTGGTGGGCGATGGACCGGCTGGCGGATGCCGCCTGCCGTCAGGCCAGCGCCGTCATCGCCCTCTCCGAGGGCATGGCCGAGACTGCCCGGACCCGTGGCGCGCGGCAGGTGGCGGTCCTGCCCAATGGCTGCGATCTCGGCCTCTTCGGCCCGCATGTGCCGCCCTGGCGACCGGAGGGGATCCCACCCGACGCGATCCTCGCCGTCTATGCCGGGGCGCATGGCCCGGCCAATGGACTCGGCCAGCTGATCGAGGCCGCGGCCCATCTCCGCGACCCGCGCATCCTGGTCCTCCTGGTCGGCGACGGCGCCGAGAAGCCGCGTCTGCGGGCCGCCGCCGCGACGCTGCCGAATATCCGCTGGCTCGACCCGCTGCCGAAGCTGCGCCTCGCCCGGCTGCTGGCGGGCAGCCAGATCGCCCTGCAATGCCTGGCCCCGGTCCCGGCCTTCGCCGAATGGACCTCGCCGAACAAGCTGATGGATTACCTCGCCGCCGGGCTTCCGGTGATCGCCAATTGCGGCGGCCGCGCCGCCCGGCTGCTGGAGGATGGCCCCTGCGGCCTCACCACCCCGCCCGGCGATGCCGCCGCTCTCGCCGCCGCCATCGGGGCCCTGGCCGCCGACCCGGTCCGCCGCGCCGCCCTCGGGCGCGCCGGCCGTGCCCAGGCGGAGCGCCTATGGGACCGCCGTCTGCTCGCCAGCCGCTTCTGCGACATCATCGAGGCCGCCGCCTGATGGAACTCCACCTCGTCGCCGCCGCCCGCCCCAACCTGCCGAAGCTCGCCGCCCTGTGGCACGCCCTGGCGGAGGCCGGGCTGCCGCTGCGCCCGGTGCTGCTGCATACCGGCCAGCACCACGACCCGGTGCTGTTCGGCGACCACCTTGCCGGCCTCGGCCTACCCGAACCGGACATCAGCCTCGGCATTGCCGGGGGCGGCCATGCGGCGCTGACCGGCCGCACCATGATGGCCGCCACAGCCTGCTGGGAGGCACGGCGCCCCGCCGCCGTGGTCGTTGCCGGCGATGTGGATGGGGCGCTTGCCGCCGCCCTCGCCGCCCGCAAGCTCGGCCTGCCGCTTATCCATCTCGAGGCCGGGCTCCGCTGCCCCGATGCCGACATGCCCGAGGAGATCAACCGCCGCGCCATCGACGCCATCGCCACCCATCACTGGGCGCCCGACCCGGCGAGCGCCGCGCGCCTCAGGGCCGAGGGGCATGGCGAGGTCCGCGCCGTCGGCAATGCGATGATCGACACGCTGCTCCGCCGCCTCTCCGCCGCCCGCGGCCAGCCGCTGCCGCCCGGCCTCCTGCCGGGCGGCTACGGCGTGGTCACCCTCCACCGCGCCGCCAATGTGGATGACCGGGCCAGCTTCTCCGGGCTGCTGCACGGCCTGGCCGCGGCCGCGCGCCTGTTGCCCCTGGTATGGCCGATGCATCCCCGCGCCGCCGCCCGGCTCGCGGCCCATGGCCTCGCCCTGCCCGCCGGCATCGCCCGCCTGCCGCCGCTCGCCTATCCGGCCTTCCTCGGCCTGCTCGCCCACGCCCGCCTGGTCGCCACCGATAGCGGCGGGGTGCAGGAGGAAGCGAGCCTGCTCGACCTGCCCTGCCTCACCCTCCGCCCCAGCACGGAGCGGCCGGTGACCCTCAAATCCGGTTCCAGCCGCCTCGTCCCGGCGCCTGCCCTGCCCGGAGCGGTGGCCGGCGTGCTGGCCGGGCGCTGGCCGCGCGCACGCCCAATCCCGCTTTGGGATGGCCAGGCCGGCGCCCGCATGGTCGCCCACCTCGCCCAGCAACCCTGGTGCGCGGCATGATCCTCATGCTCTCCGCCGCCCATCCACCGGACGACATCCGCGTGGTGCGGAAGGAAGGCGCGGCCCTGGCCGCCGCCGGCTGGACGGTGCGCCATCTGGCCCCCGGCCCGGCGGATGCGCCGCGGCAGGTCGCGGGCGTCGCCATCGAGACCTATCGCCGTGGGCCCGGCTGGCGAGGAAGGCTGCGGAACCTGCCCCGCCTGGCGTACCAGGCGGCCGAGAGCGGCGCCGCCATCCTGCATGCCAGCGAGCCCGATGCCTGGCTCGCCGCCCTCTGGGCCGCGCGGCACAGCGGCGCGCGCGTCGTGCTCGACGTGCATGAGCACTATCCCTCGCGCCTCGATGCCCGCCTGCCGCGCCCCCTCCGTCCGCTGGCCCGGGGGCTGCTCCGTCTCGGCTGCCGCCTCGCCGCCCGCGCCGCCGATGCGGTGGTAGTGGCCAAGGATGGCCTCGCCGGGGACTTCCCCGCCGCCCGCACCATCGCCGTCCGGAATTACGCCCTTCCCGTGACCCTCGCCCCCCGCGAGCACCGCCCCGGTCCCCCGACCCTGGTCCATGCCGGGGCGATGACCCGCAGCCGGGGGTGGCCCCAGCTCCTGGCCGCCCTCGCCCTCCTGCCGCCCGACACGCGCCTGCGGCTCATCGGCCGCTTCACCGATGGGTCAGAGGACGAATTCAGCGCCAAGGCCATGCGCCTCGGCCTCGCCCCCCGCATCGACAGCCTCGGCTGGCACCCCCATGCCGAGGCGCTCCGGCTGATGGCCGAGGCCGATATCGCCCTCGTCCTGTTCCAGCCGGGCGAGCGCAACCACCAGCTCGCCCTGCCGCACAAGCTGTTCGATGCGATGCTGGCCGGCCTGCCGGTCATTGCCCCCGCCTTCGCCACCGAGGTCGCCGGCATCATCCGCGAGGCGGGTTGCGGCCTGCTGGTGGAAACGGCCGACCCTGCCGCCATCGCCGCGGCTGTCGCCACGCTCGGCGACCCGGCGCTGCGCGCCAGGCTCGGCGCCGCGGGCCTCGCCGCGGCGCGGGTCCGCTATGGCTGGGAGGGCGAGGCAGCCCGCCTCGTCGCCCTCTATCGCGATCTGGCTCCCCCAAGCGTCGATAGCCAAGCCGCCCTGGCCGTCCTATAGCGGCGCAATGGCCCGCCGCGCGCCTCATCGCATCCTCCTGAACCTGCTGCTCGACAGCTTGCTGGCTTGTCTCGCCCTGCCTGTGGCGATCCTGCTGGCCAATCCGGGCGCCTGGCCGCCAGAGCCGCTATCGCTGCGCTGGTGGCTGCTCGCCCTGCCCGGCGCCGCGCTCGCCCTGCTCGCCGCCGGCCTGCCGGTGCGGCTGCCGCAGCAATACTGGCGCTATGCCGGCCTGTCGGACCTTCTCGGCATCGCCGTCGCCGCCCTGCTGGGCGCCCTGCTCTTCACCGGTGGGCTGCACATGGTGGGCGGATGGGTTCCGCCGAACCCGGCCTTCCCCGCCATCCATGCGCTGACCCTCGGCCTCTTCCTGGGCGCGCCCCGCGTCGCCGGGCGGCTGCATCACGGCAGGCGCGGGCCGGAGGGCGTCGGCACCGCTCAGCCCGTGCTGCTGGTCGGCGCGGGCGACGGCGCCAACCTCTTCATTCGCGGCCTGGCGCAGGAGCGCAGCCCAAGCTACCGCGTGGTCGGCATCCTCTCCATGCGCTCGCGGCAGGCCGGGCGGCGCATCCAGGGCCACCCCATCCTCGGCACGGCGGACGAGATCCCCGCGGTCCTCGACCGGATGCGGGACGAGAACCGCCTGCCCGCCCTCATCGTGCTGACCACGGCGCATGTGCAGGGCCTTGCCCTCGAGCGCCTGCTGGATGCCGCCGACCGCCATGGCGTCCCGGTCCGCCGCGCCCCTTCCATCACCAGCCTCGACCCCGCCGCGCGCCGGCTGGAGGAGAGGCTGGACGACAAGGAGGCGACGCCGCTGCAGCTCCGCCCGGTGCGGATCGAGGATCTGCTCGACCGCCCGCAGGTGCCGCTCGATCGCGAGGGCATGGCCCGCCTGATCCAGGCCCGGCGCGTCCTCGTCACGGGCGCCGGCGGTACCATCGGCGGCGAGCTCGCCCGGCAGGTCGCCGCCCTCGGCCCGGCCCAGCTCACCCTGCTCGACCATGGTGAGTTCGCCCTCTACGAGATCGACCTCGAGCTCCGCGAGCGGCATCCGGACGTGCCCCGCCGCGCCGTCCTCGCCGATATCCGCGACGAGTCCCGCATGCGGCGCCTCATGGAGGAGCTTCGCCCCGAGCTCATCTTCCATGCCGCGGCGTTGAAGCATGTCCCGATGGTCGAGAATGACCCGCTCGAGGGGCTGCAGACCAATGCGCTCGGCACCCGGATCGTGGCGGATGCCGCCCGCGCGGTGGGGTGCAAGGCCATGGTCTTCATCTCGACCGACAAGGCGGTGAACCCGACCAGCGTGATGGGCGCCAGCAAGCGCCTCGCCGAGATGTACTGCCAGGCGCTGGAGCGCGAGGCCCGTGCCACGGGCGGCATGCGTTGCGTCACTGTCCGTTTCGGCAACGTCCTCGGCTCGACCGGCTCGGTCGTCCCGCTCTTCCGCCGCCAGCTGGAACGCGGCGGCCCGCTGACCGTGACCCATCCGGACATGCGCCGCTACTTCATGACGGTGCGCGAGGCGGTGGGCCTTGTCCTCCAGGCCAGCGTCATCGGCGCTGAGGACCGCGAGGACCAGCCGAAGGAACTCGCCGAGGGCGGCATCTTCGTCCTCGACATGGGGAAGCCGGTGAAGATCGTCGATCTCGCCCGCCGCATGATCCGGCTCGCCGGCCTACGGCCGGAGGAGGATGTCGATATCCGCTTCACCGGCCTCCGCCCCGGGGAGAAGCTCTATGAGGAGCTGTTCCACGGCCAGGAGCCGCCGCGCCCCACCGAATTCCGCGGCCTGCTCATGGCGACGCCACGCACCGCCGACCCGGCCCTGGTCGGCCGCGCCATCGACGAGATCGCGGCCAGCAGCCGCGCGGGCAATACGCGCGCGGCACTGGCGCAACTCGGCCGGTTGGTGCCAGAATTCACCCACAATGCCGATGGCGAAGGGGCGCGGGCGGCGCAGTAGGCCGCCGCCTCATCCCGCCGCCAGGATTGCCTCGACAATCTCCTGCACGTCCAGCGCCTCGCGCAGCGTCGCCAGGTGGTGCTCCTCGCCACGTGTCATGGCCGCGACGCCGGCGAGTTGGTCGCGCAGCACCAGCGGCCGCATCCGCTCATTCGGCAGCGCATCCGGTGCCTGGGCCCAGATGCCATCCGCGCCGAGCCGCTCGGCGAAGGACCAGTCGCGCAGCCGGATCGCCCCGTTCAGCGTCCAGCTGTTGTGGTCATCCTTCTCCGTCGTTCCGACACCGCCCGTCAGCCGCACCGGCACCCCGCCCGCGCTGAGCCGCGCCCGGATCGACGTCTCCGCCGCATCGCCCGGCGGATAGTCCACGGCCGCCTCCTCCAGCACCAGCGGCCCCAGCTGTCGCCGGGTGAGGAAGAGGAAATGCGACACCACCTCCCGCGTGAACCCGCCCTCGGCCCGCCGCGCCAGCCAGCCGGCGGCCTCGCTTTGCCAGCCGCGCGGCCAGGTGGCGAAGGCCACCTCGATCTCCAGTGCCTCGGGCCTCATTCCCGCCCGCCATGAGGCCAGTTGCCGCACCGCCGGCGAGGATGCCATGGGGAAATTGACCGCCGCCCGCGCCCCTGCGGCCTCTGCCCGAGCGACGAAGCGGCGCGCTTCCGCCAGGTCGGTCGCCAGCGGCTTCTCAAGGAACACCGCCCGCCCCGAGGCCAGTGCGGCCTCCGCCAGCCGAATATGCGCGGCGGGCGGCGCGGCGATGTAGAGGCAGTCGCAGGCCGCGATCACCGCCTGGGCCGAATCGAGCATCGGCACCTCGCCTGTTACCGCCGCCAGCCGGCCGCGCGCTTCCTGGGAGGGGTCCCAGACCCCGACCGGCGTGACCGACTCCGCCGCATGGCCGAGCGCCGCCCGTAGCAGCCGCTCGCCCATGATGCCGAAGCCGATGATGCCGAGGGCGACGGGAGTAGGCATGGCACTGATCCTCATGAGACTCGCCGGAGTCTGGACCGGACGCGCGCCGCGGGCCACTGGCCCGCCCGGCTCAATCCGCGTCGCCGAGGTCGTTGCGGAGCGTCCGCTCGGGAAGGCCAACCACCAGCAGGAAAGCGACCGTCATCACCACGCCGCTGAGCAGGAAGCAGCCGGTGAGCGCCGTCCGGTAGGCCGTGCTCACCGCCGCCTGCTGCGCCGGGCTCATCCCCGCCATCGCCTCGATTCCGTGCTGCGCCAGATGGCCGAGATCGAGGCCGGTGCTGCCCACGCCCGCCAGCGCCACCGAAAGCCGCGAGGCCATGATCGTCCCCGAGGCGGCGACGCCGACCGCCCCGCCGAGCGACCGGACGAAGGCCATCGCCCCCGTCGCTGCCCCCAGCTCCCGATGCACCACGGCATTCTGCACGGCGGTGGTCAGGTTCGGCATGCCCATGCCCATCCCGAGCCCGAGCGCACCCATCGAGACCAGGAAGGCCGCCGGGCTCGCACCGATCCAGGCGAAGAGGCCCAGGCTCGCCAGCGCCGCCGCCTCCAGCCCGAGCGCCGCCAGAAGAAACGGCTTGTTCCGCCCAAGCCGGGAGACGATCCGCCCGCCGATGACGGAGCTCAGCACCATCCCGACCACCTGCGGCAGCATCATCATGCCGGCCACAGCCGGGCTCATCCCCAGCACCAGCTGGAAATAGAGCGGCAGGAAGACGGTGGAGCCCAGCATGGCGAAGGTCATCATCCCGCCGACCGCGACACCCCGGGCAAAAATGGCATTGCGGAACAGAGCCAGCCGGATCAGCGGCTCCGGCGCCCGCAGCTCCCACCACAGGAAGAGGCCGATCAGCAGCACCGTCCCCAGCACCAGCGCTAGCGTGTCGAGCGAGGCCCAGGCGAATTCCGTCCCGCCCCAGGCCAGCAGCAGCAGCAGCGCGGCCGTCGCCCCGGCCAGCAGCAGGGCGCCGAGGTAATCGACCGGGCGCGCCTGCCCTGGCGGCGGGTTCTTCAGCCCGATGGCGATCATCACCAGCGCCAGCAGCCCGATCGGCAGGTTCACGTAGAAGACCCAGCGCCAGGACAGCGCCGAGGTGATCACCCCGCCCAGCAGCGGGCCGGCGACGCTCGACAGGGCAAAGACCCCGGTGAACAGCCCCTGGTAGCGCGGCCGCTGCCGGGGCGGGACGACATCGCCGATCACCGCCTGGGCGAGCACCATCAGCCCGCCCGCGCCCAACCCCTGTAGTGCCCGGAAGGCGATGAGCTGCCCCATCGATTGCGCCACGCCGCACAGCAGCGAACCAACCAGGAAAAGCGAGATCGCCACGAAGAAGAGCTGCCGCCGCCCGTAAAGGTCGGACAGCTTGCCGTAGAGCGGGGTCGTGGTCGTCGAGGTCAGCATGAAGGCGGTGACGACCCAGGAGAGATGCGCCATCCCGCCCAGCTCACCCACCATGCGCGGCAGGGCCGTGTTGACGATGTTCTGGTCGAGCGCCGCCAGCATCATCGACAGCAGCGCGCCGGACAGCACCGTCCGCAGCCGTACCGCCGGGGCCGACGGGGTCGCATCCGGCGCGGCGGACTCATTGCGGATCACGGTGCTCACAGCGTCTCCTCGGCCGGGATGGGCCCCGGCCTTCAAGCGGGTTCCTTCGACGCGGTTCCGGCGGATGCCACGCGGCACCGTCCTGCCCCATGTGCCGGAGCGGATATGGAACCGGTGTTGCACCGCGATACGCTCGGTGATTTGTCCTGCCCGTCCCTCCGGTCTAATCCCCCAGCATGAGCACAGCCGAACCCCGCCCCATCGCCTTCTTCGACATGAAGGCCCAGCAGGCGCTGATCCGGGCCGAGATCGATGCCGGCATCGCGCGCATCCTCGATCACGGCCGCTTCATCCAGGGCCCCGAGGTCGACCAGATCGAGGCCGGGCTCGCCGCCTTCGCCGGCGCGGCTCATGCGGTCGGTGTCTCCTCCGGCACGGATGCGCTGCAGATCGCCATGATGGCCGAGGGTATCGGCCCTGGTGATGCCGTCTTCCTCCCCGCCTTCACCTACACGGCGACCGCCGAGGTGCCGCTGGTGCTCGGGGCCACGCCGGTCTTCGTCGATGTCGAGGAGGGCAGCTTCAACATCGACCTCGCCGACCTGGAGCGCCGCCTCGCCCTGGTCCAGAAGGAGGGCCGCCTTCGCCCCCGCGCCGTCATCGGCGTCGACCTCTACGGCCTGCCGGCCGATTGGCCGGCGATCGAGGCGCTCTGCGCGAAGCATGGCATGTTCGCCCTCGACGATGCCGCCCAGGCCTTCGGCGGCGCGCTCGGCAACCGGCGCCTCGGTACCCATGCCCATGCCACGGCGCTCAGCTTCTACCCGACCAAGACCCTTGGCTGTTACGGCGATGGCGGCGCCATCCTCACCAATGACGCCGACCGGGCGGAGCTCTACCGCTCGCTTCGCACCCATGGCGAGGGCAAGACCCGCTACGAGGTGCAGCGCACCGGCATGAACGGCCGGCTCGATTCCATCCAGGCCGCCATCCTGCTCGCCAAGCTGCCGCTCCTGGAGGGCGAGCTGAAGTCCCGCGCCCGCGCCGCCGCCTGGTACGAGGCCGCGCTCGGCGGCCGCGTCCGCACGCCGAAGGTGCCGGAGGGCGTCAGCAGCGCCTGGGGCATCTACACCATCCTCCTGCCCGATGCCGCTGCGCGGGGCCGGGTGCAGGAGAGCATGAGGGCCGCCGGCATCCCTTCTGCGATCTACTACCCGAAGCCGCTGCACCACCAGCCGGCCTATGCCGCGGCCCATGCGGGCGGTATCGCCCAGGCGGACAAGTCCGGGCCGCCCCCGCTGCCGGTGAGCGAGCGGCTCTGCCATCAGGTGCTCTCCCTGCCGATGCATCCCTACCTCACCGAGGAGGAGACCCGCCGTGTTGCCGCCGCGGTGATGGCCGGGCTTTGATGGTTGCGCCGGCGGTTCCTGCTTGAACCGTCGGCCCCGGTCGCGCTTCCATGACGGTCCAGCGTCAGGGAGGCTACGGTCGTGCCGGACTCCACCCCCGTTCGGCTCGGCCGCCGCTCGCTCCTGGCCGCGGCCGCCCTTGCCCCGCGCCTCGCCCGGGCAGAAGGCGAACCGGTGGATGTGCTGCTGGTCCTTGCCGTCGATGTCTCCCGCTCGGTCGACGAGGATGAGGCCCGGCTGCAGCGCGAAGGCTACCGCAACGCCGTTTCCGACCCGGTGGTGGTCGAGGCCATTCGCGGCGGCATGATGGGCGCCATCGGCCTTGCCTATGTCGAATGGGCCGGGGGCGAGTACCAGCGCCTGGTCCTGCCCTGGACACGCATCGCCAGCGCCGCCGACGCCCAGGGCTGGGCGGAACGCCTGGCCGAGGCGCCGCGCGCCTCCCTCTCCTGGACATCGATCTCGGGCGCGCTGGACTTCTCGCTGAAGGTCCTGAATGACGCCCCCTTCGAGGCGACGCGGCGGGTCATCGATGTCTCCGGCGATGGGGTCAACAACAGCGGCGGCCCCGTCGAGATGGCGCGGGACCGGGTGGTGGCCGAGGGCATCACCATCAACGGCCTGCCCATCGTCAATGACCGACCGACCTTTGGCCGCATGCCGCCGGTGCCGCTCGACGAGTATTACCGCGAGAACGTGATCGGCGGTCCTGGCGCCTTCGTCGTCGTGGCGGAGGACTTCCAGAGCTTCGGCAATGCGGTGAAGCGGAAGCTCATCCGCGAGATCGCCGCATTGCCTGCCACGCCTGCCGGCTGATCGGAGCGTGATCGTTGAAGGCTGGAAGGGCCTGCGGACGTATCTCGCAGGCTCGTCCACGGATGGCAGCGACGAGGTCCTGCAATGCCCTAGCGTTCGATATCCTCGATCGACAGGCCGAAGGCCGCGACGCCCTCGGCCAGCAGGTCACCCAGCATGTCCATCTGCAACAGATAGGTGCCTGCTCCCATCTGCTCGTTGCGTTCGATGGCGAGGCGGACCGCCTCGTCCCAATCCTCGGGCCCGTAATCACCTCGCCCTGTCCAGGCAAGGGCGATGAGCGCCGCCTGCTCATCCTGATTCAGCCCATCGATGAAGGCGATGAGCGTCTCCTCGGTCATATCGTCCGGATCTTCCTGCAACAGCGCGGCTTCGCTGTCGTCATCCTCCGACAATTGCTCCGGGTCCGATTCCTCGGTCCCCTGGATCGCCCGGGCCTGGTCCACGACCGTGGCCACGGTTTCGAGGCTGATGCCCAGATCAACCTCGTCATCGTCAGTCGGCGGTGCCATCGCGTCCCTGGTCCCCTTGCAGGCCTGCCGTAGCCGTCAATGGCTGCGACGGACCCGATAAGAGCCGGGACCGGCATCGGTTCCCTGGCGAGGGCGACGCCACACCACACCGATACGGGATGGAACAGGCAGGAGATATCGACGTTCGGGAGATATGGCTCGCTTCCTTGAGACGGGCCGGCAATGGGAGCCCCCAACCCATGGATCTGAAACGCCTTCCTTCGCTTCGCACAGCCCTCCCCCTGGCCCTGCTGGCAGCCGGTTGCATCCTCTCCCCGTCGGCGCATGCAGCGCCACCGGAACTCGAGGCCCCGTCGCTGGTATCGCCCAGCCTCGGCTGCGGCGCTTCCCCGGCGGCAAATGTGCTGCTTGGACGGGTTGCGATGCAACGGCACCAGAATCGGGCGCGTCCGCGGCGACCGCACCGCCGGAACCATATTGAAGCGGCCCCGGTCGCAGAGCCGGTGGCGAGCCTCAGCCAGGCTTTCTACACCTGCGCCACGACGCCGCTCTTCGCCATCCCGGTCGGCACCGGCTGGCTGGCGGTCGGGCCGGTCCGCCGCAGCTGAGACGGGCCAGCACCGGGGGTGGACAAGGCGTTCAGGCCAAATCGGGCTATGTTCCCCCACATGACCCGTATCCTGATCGTTAACAGCAACACCACCGACAGCGTCACCGCCCGGATTGCCGCCGCTGCTGGGGCCGTGGCGCCTGCCGGCACCGTGATCGAGGCGGTTTCCGCGCCCTTCGGCCTTCCCCTCATCGTGACCAGGGCCGATTGGCTCGTCGCTGGTCCGGCCACCCTCGCTGCCCTTTCGGCCCGCCGTGGCAGCTACGACGCTGCGGTGATCGCCTGCTTCGGCGATCCCGGCCTGGATGCCGCCAAGGAGCTGCTCGATGTTCCCGTTCTCGGCATTTCGGAGGCAGCCTTCCACGCCGCCGCCATGCTCGGCCGCCGCTTCGCCGTGGTGAGCTTTACCGCCGCGCTCCGCCCGATGTTCGAGGATTGCCTGGACCATCACGGCCTGCGCAGCCGCTGCTGCGGCTTCCGCATGGGCCCGCCCTTCAACGGCGATCCCGGCCGCGTCGCCGAGGAACGGCGCGAATTGCTGATCGGCCTCTGCCAGGAGGCTGTGGAACAGGATGGCGCCGAGGCGGTGATCCTCGCCGGCGGCCCCCTTGCCGGGCTGGCGCCGGTGCTGCAGCCTCATGTCCCGAGGCCGCTGATCGATGGTACCCAGGCCGCGATCCGCCTCGCCGTGGCGTTGGCAGGGCTGGCGCCGCACGGCCAGCGACGGCAGGAGCGGAAGCTCACCGGCTACGACTCCGCCGTCACCAGCCTGTATGCGGGGCGGGCCTGATGGTGCTGCGGTTGGTGGCGGGCTGGGGCAGCGTTGGCGCCTTCCAGCTTTTCGGCGGTGGCTGGCTTGGCGACCTTTCCGATCCCCTCATGGCCGGCCTGCTCTTCGCCTGGCTGCTCGGCGTCATCGTCTGGCTCGCCTTCGGCGTGGTGCATGAGGCGGAGGAGCTGGCCCATATGCTGGGCGAGCCCTATGGCACGCTGATCCTGACGCTCTCCATCGTCATCATCGAGGTCGCGCTGATCGCCGCCGTGATGCTGAGCGCGCAGGAGGCGCCGACCCTTGGGCGGGACACCATGTTCGCCGTGCTGATGATCGTGCTGAATGGCGTGGTCGGGCTCGGCCTGCTGCTCGGCGGACAGCGGCATCATGAGCAGAGCCACAACCTGCGCGGCGCGGCCGCCTATCTCTCGGTCATCATACCGCTGACCATCATCGCGCTGGTGCTGCCGAATTTCACCACCTCCACCGCCGACGGCACCCTCACCGTGCTGCAGGCGGGCTTCTTCTCGCTCTTCACCGTGGCGCTCTACGGCATCTTCATCATGCTGCAGACGGGGCGGCACCGCGGCCATTTCATGGACGCCGAAGAGGTACCGGAGGACATCCCACCACAGCCGAAGGGTGGCGCCGTGCTGCCGCATATCGGGCTGCTGCTGGCGAACATCCTGCCCATCGTCATCCTGGCGAAGAGCCTGGCCAAGGTGCTCGATTACGGCATCGCCGAGCTTGGCGCACCGCCGGCGCTCGGCGGCGTGCTCATCGCCATGGTGGTCTTCACGCCGGAGGGCATCTCGGCGCTGCGCGCGATCGCCGCCAACCAGCTCACCCGCGCGGTCAACCTCTGCCTTGGCGCCGCGACCTCGACGCTCGGGCTGACGGTGCCGGCGGTACTGGTGATCGGGCTGCTGACCGGCCAGCGCGTGGTGCTCGGCCTCGAGCCGGCGAATATGGTGCTGCTGACGACGACGCTGATCCTCGCTGCCCTCACCTTCTCGCGGCCGCGGACGACGACACTCGAGGGCGCCGTGCACCTGACACTCTTCGCCGTCTTCCTCGTGCTGATCTTCAGCCCGTGAGCCGTGCCGGCTCCAGGCTGGCATAGACATCACCGCTATTGGCCTCGGCCGGCAGGGCCTCGACCCAGCCGGCCATCGCCGTGTCGCCAATGGGCGAGGCATGGGCGAAGTGCATGCTCTCGCCGAGGCAGGCATTGAAATGCCGGTAGCCGAGCCTGGCCAGTCGGTGGAGGCAGGCCAGCGCCACCTCCCGCTGGATGGTGGTGAATTCGAAGGAAAGGCCGCGCGGCGCGGCGCTGAGCCCGGCCAGCGCCGCCGCCTCATGGCCCTCGACATCGATCTTGACGAAGTCCGGCCGGCCATGCGCGGCGGCCAGGGCGTCGAGCGTCGTCACCGGCAGGGTGAGCGCCGCGTCCCAGTGCTGGCCCTCCCAGCCTGGCGCACCATCGGCAGCGGCGATGAACTCCTCGCTCGCCGTCGCCACGGTCGGGTTGGCCCGGTTCAGCCGCAGCACCGCCTCGCCCGGCGCCGCCCCGACCAGCGCCGCGACGCGCGCGACCCCCGCATCCCGCCCGAACAGCAGCCGCAACAGGCGGGCGAAGCGCGGCTGCGGCTCCACCGCCACCGCCCGGGCGCCGAGCCGGCGGAAGCTCGCCACCCGGTCGCCGACATGGGCGCCGATATCGAAGCCGAGCTCGCCCGGCCGGAGGAAGCGCCGATGGAAGGCATCCAGCGCCGCCGCACGGCCGGGCGCGTAGTAGATCCGCAGGCTCCGCCCGAGGGGCGAGGTCATCCCTGGGGCGCCAGCGGCGGGTTCTCGTACTTGTCGAGCCTCCAGGCGGCGGGTTCCGCCGCGGCCTCCGCATACCAGCGCTCCATCAGCGGATGGGCGCGGACCATGGCCATGTAGTCCCGTGTCTCTGCTGCCAGTTCCGGCGCCCAGGTGAGGAAGCGGGTGACGACCGGCGCATACATCGCATCGACAAGGCCGAATCCGGCGCCACCCAGGAAGGGTCCGCCCGAGAGGGTCCGCGCCTCGCGCCAGATCGCCTCGATCCGCGCGATGTCGGCCAGCGCCTCCGGCGTGCGGCCGCCACCGGTGAAGTCGCGGCCGAGATTCATCGGCATGGCCTGGCGCAGGCCGCGGAAGCTCGCATGCATCTCGGCGGCGATGGAGCGCGCATGGGCCCGCAGCACCGGGTCGGCCGGCCAGAGGCCCGGCGCATGCTCGGCGCAGTATTCGGCGATGGCGATGCTCTCCCAGACCTTGGCACCCCGATGCTCGAGATAGGGGACTAGCCCCGCTGGCGTCGCCGCCCGGATCGCCTCCGAAGGCGTCTCGCCGAGCGCGATCATCACCTCCTCCACATCGAGGCCGGCGAGGCGGACGGCAAGCCATCCGCGCAGGCTCCAGGAGGAGTAGCGCTTGCTGCCGATGACGAGGCGGCCTTCGGGCATGGTTCGCTCCTTCATGGTCATGCGGGCCAGGGATGTCGCAGACCGGAATGTCTCGTCGAGCCCTGCCTCCGCGGTCAAGAGGCCATGCCGCCCGCCACCCGTGGTCTTTCGTTCCCGCCGCACGGAGCCTAGCATGGGCGGCATCCGCCCGGAGCCTGCGCGATGAATGAGATGAACGTGCCGCGTCCCAACAATCTGGACGCCTATTGGATGCCCTTCTCGGACAACCGGTATTTCAAGTCGAACCCCCGCCTGCTCGCCCGGGCCGAGGGGATGTTCTACCACACCGCCGATGGGCAGGAGATCCTGGACGGCACGGCCGGGCTCTGGTGCTGCAACGCGGGCCATGGCCGGCGCGAGATCAAGGAAGCGATCCAGCAGCAGGCGGCTATCCTCGACTACGCCCCCACCTTCCAGCTCGGCCACCCCATCGCCTTCGAGGCGGCGGCGCGCATCGCCGAGCTGACGCCGGAGGGGATGGACCGCATCTTCTTCACCAATAGCGGCTCGGAGAGCGCCGACACCGCCCTCAAGATCGCCCTCGCCTATCACAGGGCCCGCGGCGAGAGCAGCCGCGTGCGCCTGATCGGGCGCGAGCGCGGCTATCACGGCGTCGGCTTCGGCGGCATGTCGGTGGGCGGCATCGGCGGCAACCGCAAGCAGTTCGGCGCCCTGCTCCCCTATGTCGACCACCTGCCCCACACCCATGGGATCGAGGCCAATCTCTTCGCCCGCGGCCTGCCCGAGCATGGCGCCGAGCGCGCCGATGCGCTGGAGGCCCTCGTTGCCCTGCACGGCGCCGAAACCATCGCAGCCGTCATGGTGGAGCCCGTCGCCGGCTCCACCGGCGTGCTGGTGCCGCCGCGCGGCTATCTCGAGCGGCTGCGCGCCATCTGCGACAAGCACGGCATCCTGCTCATTTTCGACGAGGTCATCACCGGCTTCGGCCGCATCGGCACCAATTTCGGTGCGGAGCGGCTGGGCGTGACGCCCGACATCATGACCATGGCCAAGGGCCTGACCAACGCCGCCGTGCCGATGGGCGCGGTCGCGGTGAAGAACGCCGTCTACGACGCCGTGGTGGACAATGCCCCGGCGGGAATCGAGCTCTTCCACGGCTACACCTATTCCGGCCACCCCCTCGCGGCGGCGGCGGCCATCGCCACCATGGAGCTGCACCGCGCCGAGGACCTGCCGGGCCGGGCCCGCGCCATCGAGCCGCTCTGGCAGGAGGCGACGCATAGCCTGAAGGGTCTGCCGAATGTCGTCGATATCCGCGATTTCGGCCTGATCGCCGGCATCGAGCTGGCACCGCGGCCCGGCAAGCCAGGCCAGCGCGGGACGGAGGTCTTCCGCCGCTGCTTCGACAAGGGGGTGCTGGTGCGGGTGACCGGCGACATCATCGCCCTCTCGCCCCCGCTCATCATCGAGAAGCCGCATGTGGATCGGCTTTACGGCACCCTCGCCGACGCCATCCGGGCGGAAGCTGCCTAGCCGGCATGGCCAGCCCCTCCCCCGCCTTCCCGACGCTCTCGGCCGCGGTCCTGCTCGGCCTCGGGCGTCCGGGGGCGGGTGACCCGCGGGTCCGGCCGCTCACCATCCTCCTGGCCGGCACCGCGGCCTCGGATACAGCCCAGCTCCGCGCCGGGCTGGAGGCTGCCGGGCATCGCTGCCTGCTGGCGGCCAGCTGGCCGGAAGCGACGGAGATGCTCAGCCGCATCCTGGTCGATGTGGTGGTGCAGGAGCTCACCTGCCCCGGCGCCCGCCGCTTCGAGGCGGTGAAGCGCCTGCGCGCTTGGCCGCCGCCGCTCTCGCGCCTCGCCATGGTCGCCATGGCCGGGCAGCAGGAGCGCGGGCTGGAACCGGCTTGCCAGGAGGCCGGCTTCGACGCGCTGGTCTCACGCCCCCTCTCGCCTGAGGCGCTGGAGGCGGCATTGCGGCGCGTGGTCGTCGCCCGCAGCCCGGCCGAGCCGCTCGATGCCCTCCGCCGGGAGGAATTGCTGGCGGAATTCGGCCAGGAAGGCCGCCGCATCCGCGACCGCGCCGCGCTCGACGAGGCGGCTGCCTGCGTCGTCCGGCTGCGCAGCCTGCCGGCCCTGCCGGATGTGCAGGCCGCCGCCGCCCAGGCCGCGCGCGCCTTCGACTCCGTCGGCGCCAAGGCCGCAGCGGCCGCTGCGCGGGCGATCGAGGCCAAGCCCGACCGCCGCCCGGTGCTGCTGCAGCCGCTGATCGCCGCTTCCGTCGCCGCCAAGATGGCGCTGCGCCGGGGCTGAGGACCTGGCCCGTCCTCGGGCTCAGACGTCCTCCATCCAGTCCACATCCCCATCATCGAGGTCGTAGCGGGCGGCAACCACCTTCAGCCGGCCAGCGCGCACGGCCTCCTGCAGGATCACGCTTTGGGTCTTCAGCCGCGCCGCCACCCGCCGCGCATTCGCCCGCACCGCATTCTCGACCAGGCTGCCGCCTTCGCTCCGCACGGCCAGCACGGCCGGGACGATGGGCTGGATCATCTCGCCGATCACGCCAGGGAAGGTTGCATTCCGCTCCACCACCTCCACCGCCGCGGCCACCGCCCCACAGGCCTCATGCCCGAGCACGACGATCAGCGGGCAGCCCAGCACCCCCACCCCGTATTCGACGCTGCCGAGCGCCGCCGTATCGACGGTGTTGCCGGCATTGCGGATGATGAAGAGCTCCCCCAGGCCGCGTCCGAACAGCAATTCCGGCGGCACCCGGCTGTCGGAGCAGCCGACCAGCACGCAGAAGGGTGCCTGGCCACGAGCGAGTTCCACCCGCCGCTCCCGACCCGGGACGTTCCGGAAAGGCGCCTCGGTCACGAAGCGGTCATTGCCCTCCTTGAGGATCCGGAGCGCCTCCTCGGAGGTGAGGCTGGTCCTTGGCACGGGGTCGGCCGCGTGGGCGCCGCGCCATGGCGCCACCGCCGGGGCCGCGAGCAGCCCGGCGACCAGGGCCCGGCGGCCCGGATGGCGTTCTGGTCCCCGATGCGGCATCAGGCTGCCGCAGCAGCCGCATGGTGTGGTTGGCATGGCATTCCCTCCCGTGGCGTTGCGGCCCCATCCGCCCGGCAGGACCGAGACCATGAGACGCAGGAGCAAGCTGGTCGTTCAGCCGCACCGTCCAGCTTCCAGCCCCCTTTGCCCTCCGGCCCCCGCCGCCCCATATTCGCGGCCAAGATCCCCCTCCCCTTTCGCGGAGCCCCCGATGAGCGACGCCACCTCACCCGTTCCCGTCACCGTGCTGACCGGCTATCTCGGCGCCGGCAAGACCACCCTGCTGAACCGCATCCTCAGCGAAAATCACGGCCGTAAATTCGCCGTGGTGATCAACGAGTTCGGCGAGCTCGGCGTGGACAACGACCTCGTCGTCGATACCGACGAGGAAGTCTTCGAGATGAACAACGGCTGCATCTGCTGCACCGTGCGCGGCGACCTGATCCGCATCATAAACGGGCTGATGAAGCGCCGCGGCAGGTTCGACGGCATCATCGTCGAGACGACGGGCCTCGCCGACCCGGCCCCCGTGGCCCAGACCTTCTTCGCCGATGAGGATGTGAAGCGCGCGACGAAGCTCGACGCCATCGTCACCGTGGTGGATGCCAAGAACCTCCCCGCCCGCCTCGCCGACAGCAAGGAGGCGGTGGAACAGATCGCCTTCGCCGACATCATCGTCCTGAACAAGATGGACCTGGTGAGCGAGGAGGAGGCCGCGGAGGTCGAGCGCCGCATCCGCGCCATTAACCGCTATGCCGAGATCCGCCGCAGCACGAAATCCGACGTGCCGATCGATGCCGTGCTCGGCCGCGACGCCTTCAACCTCGCCCGCATCCTGGAGCGCGAGCCGGAATTCCTCTCTGGCGAGAACGAGCACGACCACGATGGCGACGTGATGTCGGTCAGCTTCGAGGTCAGCCGCCCGATCGACCCGGAGCGCTTCAATGCCTGGATCACCCAGCTTCTGGCCCAGAAGGGCCAGGACCTGCTGCGGACCAAGGGCATCCTGCACTACCAGGGCGACGACCGCCGCTTCGCCTTCCAGGCCGTCCACATGATCGCCGATGGCGACTATATCGGGCCCTGGAAGGAGGGCGACCCGCGCCGCTCCAAGATCGTCTTCATCGGCCGTGACCTGAACCGACCGATGCTCCGCCGCGGCTTCGAATCCTGCCAGGTCGAGGACGGCGCCAAGGCCGAGGCCGAGGTGGCGCGCTGGAGCCCGGTATGAGCGACCAAGGGGCAGAGGTGAGCGACGCCGACTTTCTGCTCTCCGCGCGCGGCACCTCGCAGGAGCTCGGCGCCTGGGTCATCGGCTTGGCCTTTGCTAAGGATGGCAGCTGCGGCTTCGGCCTCGGCGACGGAACGGTGCGCCTCGCGCCGCCGGGCGGCGGCGAGTGGCGGGCCGCCGAGGCGCATGACGGCGGCGTGCTCTCCCTCGTAGCCGACGCGAAGGCTGGCTTCCTCACGGGCGGCGATGATGGCCGCCTCGTCCATACCGGCACCGATGGCGCGGTGGCGGAGATCGCCTCGCTCGGTGCGATGAAATGGGTCGAACATGTTGCCGCGCATGAAAGCGGCCTCCGCGCCGCCTCGGTCGGCAAGCAGCTCCACCTGTTCGACGCCAAGGGCGACAAGCTCAAGACGCTGACCCACCCAAGCTCGGTCGGCGGCATCGCCTTCGATGCCAAGGGCAAGCGCGTCGCCGCCAGCCACTACAACGGCGCGAGCCTCTGGTTCGTCGCCGCGAAGGAGGACAAGCCGCGGGTGCTGGAATGGAAGGGCAGCCATGCCGCCATCGCCTTCAGCCCGGACGGCACCCATGTGGTGACGGCCATGCAGGAGAACGCCCTGCATGGCTGGCGCCTCACCGACAGCCAGCACATGCGGATGTCCGGCTACCCGTCGAAGACGCGCTTCCTCGACTTCACCGCGCGCGGCCGCTGGCTGGCGACGAGCGGCGCCGACAGCGTGGTGATCTGGCCCTTCTTCGGCGGCGGCCCGATGGGCAAGGCGCCGACCGAGCTGGCCGGCGGCGACGGCGTGCTGTGCAGCGCCGTCGCCTGCCACCCGCAGCATGAAGTGGTGGCCGCGGGCTTCGCCGATGGCCTCGTGCTCATCGCCGAGATCGCCTCGGGCAAGGTGGTACCGGTGGCGCCGCCGGGCCGCGGCGGTATCTCCGCCCTCGGCTGGAACGCCGCCGGCTCCATGCTCGCCTTCGGCACCGAGGAAGGCTTCGCCGGCCTGGTCGATCTCAGCCGCCGCTGAAATGCGCGGTCGAAGGGGTTGCCTACAGCCCCTTCATCACCGCCCATAGCGCCGATTTGGCCTCGAAGCCGATGCCCGGCACGTCCGGCATGCGGATGCGGCTGTCCTGCACCGGCGTGCTGTCGGCGAAGCCGCCGAAGGGCGCGAAGACCTCCGGATAGCTCTCGTTGCCGCCGAGGCCGAGGCCGGTCGCGATGTTCAAGGCGAATTGGTGCCCGCCATGCGGCACGCAGCGCCGCGGCGACCAGCCGTGCTCCTGCAGCATCGCCAGCGTCCGCAGGTATTCGACCAGGCCGTAGGACAGCACCGGGTCGAATTGCAGGATGTCGCGGTCCGGCCTCAGCCCGCCATGGCGGATCAGGTTGCGTGCATCGACCATGGAGAAGAGGTTCTCGCCGGTGGCGATCGGGCCGCGGTAATGCTCGGCCAGCGTCGCATGCGTGGCGTAGTCGAGCGGGTCCAGCGGCTCCTCGTACCAGCGCAGCTTATAAGGCTCGAGCGCCGCGCCATAGGCGAGCGCCGCATGCAGGCCGAAGCGCCCGTTCACATCGACGCAGAGGCGCGAGCCGTCACCGCCGAGCAGCTTCAGCACCGCCTCGATGCGGCCGACATCCTCCTTCAACGCATCGCGCAGCGGGGTTCCCGGCGCGCCGCCGATCTTCATCTTCACCACGCTGTAGCCGAGATCGAGATAGCGCTGCATCTCCTCGACCAGCGCCGCCTCGCCCTTGCCCGGGTAGTAGTAGCCGCCGGCCGCGTAGATCCAGGCGCTCTCATCCGCCTCGCCACCGCGATAGCGGTCGGCCAGCAGCCGCCACAGCGGCTTCTCCGCCAGCTTCGCCGCCGCGTCCCACAGCGCCATGTCGAGCGTGCCGACCGCGACACTGCGCTCGCCATGCCCGCCCGGCTTCTCGTTCCGCATCATCGCCGCCCAGCCCCCAGCCGGCTCGAAGCCGCCATCGGCATGGACGAGCGCCGCCTCCGGCGCCTCCAGTAGGCGGGGGATGAAGCGCTCGCGCAGCAGCCCCTGCTGGGCGTAGCGGCCATTGCTGTTGAAGCCGTAGCCGGTGGCGCTGCGTCCGGCGCCATCCTCCACGGTGACCGCGACGACCGAGGCCGTCATCTTCGAGAAGTCGATATAGGCGTTGGCGATGGCGCTGCTGATCGGCGCCACCGCATCGCGGACGGAAGTGATACGCATCAGCCAGGGGTCTTTCCATAGGGGCAAGGGCATGCTGCCCGTGCCGCGGAGGATAGCGTCCCGGCCGGGCGATTACACCGCCCCCGCCTCCCGCAACCTCGCCAGCTCCGCCTCGCCGATGCCGAATTCCGCCAGCACCTCGGCGGTATGCTCCCCCCGTTCCGGCGTCGGCCGGCGCGGCGGCTCCACCCCGTCGAGATTCATCGGCGCCCGCACCAGCTTCACCTCGCCGAGCACCGGGTGCGGCACCGCCCATTCGAGGCCAAGATGCTGCACCTGCTGGTCGGCGAAGACCTGGTCCATGGAATAGACCGGGCCGCTCGGCACGCCCGCCCTGTTCAGCCGCTCGATCCAGTTCGCGCTGGTATCCTCGAGCAGCGCCTTCTGCAGCAGGGCGTTGGTCTTGGCCCGGTTCGCGGCACGCGACTTGTCGGTGGCGAAATCCGGGTCGGCCGCCGCTTCCTCGACGAGGCCCAGCGTCTCGACGATGCGCCGCCACATCTCCTGCCCGCCGCCCGCCAGGTTGATCATGCCGTCCTTGGTGTGGAACAGCCCGGTTGGCACCGTGGTCGGGTGGTCGTTGCCGGCCTGCTTCGGCACCTCATGCTTCATCGTCCAGCGCGTCGCCTGGAAATCCATCATGGCGACCATGGCTTCCAATAAACTGGTATGCACCCAGCGGCCCCGGCCCGTCTGCTCCCGCTCCAGCAGCGCCACCATGATGCCGAGCGCGGTGTAGAGCCCGGCCGTCAGGTCGGCGACGGGGATGCCGACGCGCACCGGCCCCTGGCCCGGCAGGCCGGTCACGCTCATCAGCCCGCCCATCCCCTGGGCGATCTGGTCGAAGCCCGGGCGCCGCGCATAGGGCCCGGTCTGCCCGAACCCGCTGATGGAGCCGAGCACGATGCGTGGGTTGACCGCCGAAAGCGCCGCGTAGTCGATGCCGAGGCGGGTCTTCACGTCCGGCCGGTAATTCTCGACCACCACATCGGCCTTCTCGACCAGCCGCTTGAACAGCGCCAGGCCATCCGGGCTCTTCAGGTTGATGGTGATGCCGCGCTTGTTGCGATGCACATGCTGGAAATCCGGCCCATGCCGCTCGCCACCCATTCCCTTGCCGGTATCGATCTCGTCCGGCGCCTCGATCTTGATGACATTGGCCCCCCAATCCGCCAGCTGGCGCACGCAGGTCGGGCCGGAGCGGACGCGGGTGAGGTCGAGGACGGTAAAGCGGGACAATGGCAGGTCGGATGGTGGCAGCATGAGTTGGAGGCTCCTCCAGAGAGGGTTAGCCTTGCTGCGAACCCGCCCGGGAGGCAAGTCCATGGATGAGCTGCTCTACGAGATCCGCGACGGCATCGGCTTCGTCACGCTGAACCGGCCCCAGGCCCGCAACGCGCTGACCTTCCCGATGTATGAGCGCCTGCGCGAGATCGCCGCCGGCGCCGCCGACGACGCCGCGCTCAAGGTCCTCGTCATCACCGGCGCCGGCGAGAAGGCCTTCGCCGCCGGCACCGATATCAGCCAGTTCCGCGAATTCCGCACGCCGGAGGACGCGCTGGCCTATGAGGAGCGGATCGACCGCGTGCTGGTCGCGCTCGAGGAATGCCCGAAGCCGACCATCGCCGCCATCGCCGGCGCGGCGACCGGAGGCGGCGCCGCCATCGCCGCGGTCTGCGACCTCCGCATCGCGGCCGCCAATGCCCGCTTCGGCTTTCCCATCGCCAAGACCCTCGGCAATTGCCTGTCCATGGCGAATTACGGCCGGCTCGCCGCATTGATCGGCCCGGCCCGCGTGCTCGACCTCGTCTACACTGCCCGCCTCGTCGAGGCGGAGGAGGCGCGGGCGATGGGCCTCGTCTCCGAGATCCTGCCCGACCATGCGGCGCTGCAAGCCCGGGCGGAGGCGCTGGCCCGCACCATCGCCGGCCATGCGCCGCTGACCCTCCGCGCGACGAAGGAGGCGATGCGGCGCCTCCGTCTTGCGGCGCGACAGGTGAACGGGGACGACCTGGTGACCATGTGCTTCACCAGCCGCGACTTCCAGGAAGGGGTCGAAAGCTTCCTTGCGCGGCGGCCGGCAAGCTGGACGGGGCGCTAGTTCTGCCGCGCTTCAAGTGTATCGTCTATGTGACATGAACCGGAGCGCTCTGGTTGCGCTGTTTCCTCAACAACAAAGTCATGAGGAGAGAGCGCATGCGACGCATCGCCATGTTCACGGCAGCCCTGGCCGGCCTCGCCACCGTCAGCCTCGTCGAGGCACAGGCCCAGACCCGGACCCAGACCACCAACCCCAATGCCACCCCCAACGCGCCGGGCACGCTTCCCCTGCCGGGTGGAGGTGTCGCCACCGGCCCCGGCGCCCCCGGCAATGCCTCGCCGGGCGTCATGCCGTCCGGTCGTGGCGCCCCGCCTCCGGGCATGGCAAACCCGCCCGGCCTCGGCGCCGGCACCGGCGGCAGCCCACTGACCCCGGGCGGCGCGATCCGTCCGGGCTCGGGCCCCGGTGGTGGTGGCACCAGCAACAACCCGCAAAGCGGTGGCGGTGGCTGATCGTCCAGCGCCAGGCAAGCTGATCGAGGGCCGGTCCCCATGGGGCCGGCCCTTTGTCATGCCCGGCAGCTTTTCTCCCGGCTGATTCTTGTCATCGTCCTAGGCTAGGCAAGGATGGCGCGGCTCGCCGCGCCAAGCACGGAGGAACCGCTATGCCGACCCGCCGCAGCCTATTGGCCACGCCCCTCGCCCTGCCCGCGCTTCGCACGCGCCCAGCCTGCGCCCAACCGGGTTGGGAGCCGAGCCGCCCCATCACCATGCTGGTCGGCTTCGCGCCGGGCGGCGGCACCGACATCATCGCCCGCCTGCTGGCACCGGCGCTCCAGGCAGCGCTCGGCCAAGGCATTGCGGTCGAGAACCGGCCCGGCGCCAGCGGCACCATTGCGGCCCTGGCCGGCAGCCGCGCGGCGCCCGATGGTCATGTGGTCTATATGAGCACCGTCAGCGCCTCCGCCGTCGTGCCGCCGCAGATGACCCCACCCCCCTTCGACATCCACCGCGACCAGGCCGCGATCGGCTTGGCCGCTACGGTGCCGCTGGTTGCGGTGGTGCCCACCACCTCCCCGGCGCGGGACCTCGGCGGCCTGATCGCGCGGGCCCGGGAGAATCCGGGCGGGCTGAACTACTCCTCCTCCGGCGTGGCGACGCAGCAGCACCTGGCTGCCGAGTTGTTGTCGATGGCGGCCGGCATCCGCATGACGCATGTGCCCTTCCGTGGCACCGGCCAGGCGGTGAACGAGATCCTGGCCGGCCGTATCGACCTCGCCATCGACACCTTCCCCACCTACCTGCCGCATATCCGCGCCGAGCGTGTCCGCGCCCTGGCCACCACCATGCCCGAGCGCATCGACTGGCTGCCCGACCTGCCAACCGTCGCCGAGAGCGGCTTCCCCGGCTTCGACGCCAATGTCTGGTACATGCTGATGGGCCCGGCCGGCCTGCCGGCACCGGTTCGCATGCGGTGGAACGCGGCGCTGAACACCGCCCTGGCCGACCCGGTGCTGCGCCCGCGAATCCGGGATGCGGGCTTCATTCCCGGCGGCGGCAGCAGCGAGGATGCCGCCGCCCTGCTGGCCCGCGATGCCGAGCGCTACGGTACCCTGATCCGGCAGGCCGGCATCCGCATCGAGTAGCCCACCTCGCCACCCTGGCTTACGCGGTGCAGCATGGGCGCATCCGCCCGGAGATGCCTCCATGTTGCGCCGCGCCCTGCTGCTCTCGCCACTGCTCGCCGCCCCTGACATCACCCCTGCCATCGCCCAGGACTTTCCCACCCGGCCGATCCGCCTTGTCGTCCCCTTCGCCGCCGGCGGCATCATCGATGTGGTCGCGCGCATCCTGGCGGAGCCGATGGGCCGGCACCTTGGCCAGACGGTGGTGGTGGAAAACCTCCCCGGCGCCGGCTCCTCCATCGGCGCGCGAGCCGTGGCGCGGGCGGCGCCGGACGGCCATACCTTGCTCCTGTCGGGCGCCGCGCATGCCGTCCTGGCGCCGCTCTACCCCGATCTCGGCTTCGACCCCCTGGCGGATTTCGCCCCCGTCGCGCTGCTCGGCGACCAGCCCTTCGTGGTGGCGGTGCATCCCACCGTACCGGCCATGGATGTGCCTGGGCTGCTCGCCTGGCTGCGGGCCCGTGGCGATGCGGTGAATTTCGCCACCACCGGCATCGGCGCGGCCTCGCATCTCGCGGGCGAATTGCTGAAGTCGCGGGCGGGGGTGGCGTTCACCGTGGTGACCTATCGCGGCACCCCCCAGGCGGTGACGGACCTCGTCGCCGGCCGCGCCGAGATGATGATCGACAGCCAGACGCTGCTGGCGCCGCTCGACCGCGAGGGCAGGATCCGGGCCCTGGCGGTGACCACCGCTCGCCGCTCCCGCCTGCTGCCGGGGCTGCCGACTCTCGCCGAATCCGGCGTGGTGGGATATGCCGCCTCCTCCTGGCAATCGCTGCAGGCACCCGCCGGCACGCCCCGCCCGGTGCTTGAGCGCCTCGCCGCCGCCATTGCCGGGGTGCTGGCCGAGCCCGCCGTCCAGGCCCGCTATGCCGAGGCGGGGATCGAGCCATTGGCCGGTGGCCCGGAGGAGGCCCGCCGCTTCATCGCCGCCGAGGCGGCGAAATGGGCACCGATCCTTCGGGCGACCGGGGCGCGGGCGGGATAGGACAGGTCAGGATGTCCGCCGGCCCGGCTTCAGCTGCTTGGCCGGCACCGCATCCGGCGCCTCCTCCGGCCCGGCCATCTTCCGCACCACCAGCAGCACCGCCGCCTTGGCGCTGAACTCCAGCCGGCGATAGGCGCGCAGCAGCCCCTCCTCATCGCCCGCGAGCAGGCCGAGCGAGCCCTGCTCCTCCTCCAGCCATTCGGCGGGCGGCGGCACATCCGGATCAAGCCCGACGAGGTAGGAGACGGAGGTGGAGAGCGCCTCGGCGAGCCGCCGCAGCCGGTCGCCCCGCGGCACCGGCACCCGCCCTTCGCGCAGCCGGTCGAGAAAATCGGGGGCGAGCCCGGCAGCGCGGCTGGCCTCCTCCGGCGTCAGGCCGAGGCGTTCGAGCCTGCCCTCGATCAGCTCGACCATCGGCGGCGCGGCATCATCCTCCATGCCGCAGGGACGCATCGGCGAGGCCGCGGTTGCACCGCCTCCTTGCTTTTCCGCACCGGCCGTTATAGGATTTTTCTCCTTAATATTTGATAACTTGATCTATTTTGCATCCAGCCAGGGCCCGGGCACCGATTTTGTCCGAAAACAGCGCGTCCTTCATCCCGGCAGCGTGGCCACTGCCGAGAGCCCGCCCCCGGGTCGGTTCTCCAGCACCACATCGCCGCCATGCGCGCGGAAGATGTTGCGCGCGATCGGCAGGCCGAGCCCTGTGCCGCCGGTCTCCCGGTTGCGGCTCGCCTCCAGGCGCCGGAAAGGCTGGAACACTGCCTCGAGCTGATCAGGCGGGATGCCCGGCCCCTCATCCTCGACGGCCAGGCGCACCGCGCGGCCCGGCCCCTCGGCGCCCGTCAGCACCAACTGCGCCGCGCTGCCATAGGCCAGAGCATTGCCGACAAGGTTGGCAAGCGCCCGCTTCAGCGCCACGGGCCTTGCCTGGACCACCAGCCGCTCCGGTCCCCGGTAGCCGATGCGCTCCGCCAAGTCGGGCCGCGCATCCGCCGCCTCGTCCAGCACCGTGCGGCACAGCGCGGCGAGGTCGAGCGCGACCGTCGGCTCGCCGGCCGAATCGTCGCGGGCGAAGGCGAGGGTCGCCGTGACCATCGCCTCCATCTCGTCGAGATCGGCCAGCATCTTCCGCCGCTGCTCGTCGTCGTCCATGAACTCGGCACGCAGCCGCAGCCGGGTGATCGGCGTGCGAAGGTCATGGCCGATGGCGGCCAGCATCTGGGTCCGGTCGCCGACGAAGCGGCGGATGCGCTCGGCCATGGTGTTGAAGGCATGGGCCGCCTTGGCCACCTCGGTCGGGCCCTGCTCCGGCATGCGGGGGGCGTTGACGTCCCGCCCCAGCCGCTCCGCCGCCTCGGCTAGCGCCCGCACCGGCCGTGTCAGCCGCCGCACCGCCCAGTTGATCAGCAGCCCCGCCGCCAGGGTCATGGCAAAGAAGGCGATCAGGAAGGTCTCCGAATGCCAGGGCCGTGGCGGCGGCAGGCTGATGCGGAGGTTGAGCCATTCACCGCTCGGCAGCCGCAGGCTGACCAGGAAGGTCGGTGCCCGGTCGCCCCAGCCGGTCAGGATCTCGCGCGGCCGGAAGCGCGGCGGCCCGCCTCCCAGGAGGTCGAGCCGCAGCATCCGCGCGATGGGCGGCGGAATGGGCGGCTGGTCGAGCCGCGCCACGGGTTCGTCATCGAGGGTCGCCGACAGGCCCTGGGGCAGTTCGAGCTCGGCCAGCATCTGTGCCCGCCGGTCGGCCGGCGCCAGGATGACGGTGCGCCAGGCGCTGATCGCCCGGGCCGAGATTTCGCGCGCCTGGGCGAAGCGCTGCAGGTCCACGCGGTCGAGCGCATGGATGGTCAGCCCCGCCGCCTGGACGGCGGTCAGCGCCAGCAGCAGCACCAGGGCGGTGCGGCCGGCAAGGCTCCGCGGCCAGAAGCGCCAACGGCTCAACTGCGCTCTACCGTCGCCGCCAGCACATAGCCGCCGCCGCGCACGGTCTTGATGAGGCTCGGGTTGCGCCCGTCATCCTCCAGTTTGCGGCGAAGGCGGGAGACGGCGACGTCGATCGCCCGGTCGAAAGGCCCGGCCTGGCGGCCACGCAGCAGGTCCATCAGCATGTCGCGGGTCAGCACCCGGTTCGGCCGCTCCACCAGCACCTGCAGCAGCTCATACTCGCCGCCCGTGAGCGGAACCTCGGCACCATCGGGGTTGAGCAGGCGGCGCCGCGCTGGCTCCAGCGTCCAGCCGCCGAAGCGCACCGCCTTGGCCGGTGGCTCCTTCGCGCTGCCGCCCTCGCCCGAGGCACGTCGCAGCACGGCCCGGACACGGGCCAGCAGCTCCCGCGGGTTGAAGGGCTTGCTGAGATAGTCGTCGGCTCCGAGCTCGAGGCCGACGATGCGGTCGGTCTCGTCGGCCATGGCGGTCAGCATGACGATCGGCACATCGCCCTGGCTGCGAAGCCATTTGGCGAAGTCGAGCCCGCTCTCGCCGGGCAGCATCAGGTCGAGCACCACGAGGTGGTACCGGCCAAGGGGCCAGAGCCGCCGCGCCTCCTTCGCATCCCGGGCGGCGGCGACGCGCATCCCCTGGCGTTCAAGGAATTTCGAGAGGAGGTCGCGGATCTCACGGTCGTCATCGACGACGAGGATATGGGGCTGGGCTTCCATGGTCTTTGTAACATAGCGCGCCCGGCGACGCGTCGCGCCGAAAGTTGTTGCGGCAGGTTGCGGGGGCCGCCGCCGTTGCAGGCCGTTTCAATTCGGCACGGCCGGGGCCTTCCGGCAGCAACATCCGGGGTGCAGCTTCCCGTCACTCATCGACGGCCCCTTCCCCATCCGGGCTGCCGATGGGCTATAGGCGGCGGGGATGGCCCCCCCCTCCACCCCGCCGCCCCCCTTTCCCACACCGCCGGCATGGGCGCTCGACGGGCTGCGGGCCCTGATCGAGGCCGACCCGCGGCTCGGAGGCATCGAGGCAGCGGCCGGCCCGCTGCCCTGGCGCACCCGCCAGCCCGGCTTCCCCGGCCTGCTGCGGGCCATCTGCGGCCAGCAGATCAGCAACCAGGCTGCGGCCGCCATCTGGCGCCGCCTCGCCGCCCTGCCCCATGCGCTGGAGCCGTCCGGGCTGCTGGCGATGGATGACGCGACGCTGTGCGGCATCGCCGGCCTCTCACGGCCGAAGGCGGCGCATGCCCGCTCGCTGGCGACAGCCTGCCTCGACGGCCGGCTCGACTTCGCCGCGCTGCCGGCCATGACGACACCGGAAGCGGTGGCGCATATCGCCGCCGTGAAGGGGCTCGGTCCCTGGACGGCCGAGATCCATCTCCTCTTTGCCGAGCAGCGGCCGGATGTCTTCCCCTCGGGCGACCTGGCGCTGGCGGCCAGCGCGGCGCATCTGCTGGGCCTGCCGGCACGGCCGGGGCCGAAGGCGCTGGCGGTGCTGGCGGAGGGCTGGGCGCCCTGGCGCTCGCTCGCCGCCCGCCTGCTCTGGCATCACTGGCGCTTCGTCACCGGCCGGCCTGCGGTGGAGGATGGCTGAGCTCAGCCCCGCGGTGCCGCGTCGAACCCATCCGCCAGCACGCCGCGCGGGGCGATGAAGTCGTAGGGCCCGCGCGGCAGGAATTGGCCGGTGCCGGGCTCGCCCTGCACCACGCCGTCGCGCATCACCACCTCGCCGCGCCGCACCGTCGCCACCGGCCAGCCGGTGACCTCCAGCCCCTCATAAGGGGTGTAGTCGATGGCGTGCTGCATCAGCGGGTTGGCAATGGTGACGCGCTTCTTCGGGTCCCACAGGGCAAGGTCGGCATCCGCGCCGATGGCGATCGCGCCCTTGCGCGGTGCGAGGCCCATCAGCCGCGCCGGGTTGGTCGCGGTCAGCCGGACGAAGTGCTCGAGGCTGATGCGGCCCTTGGAGACACCCTCGCTGAACAGGATGGGCAGGCGCGCGGCGAGGCCCGGGATGCCGTTCGGGATGTCGCGGAAGGGCGCGTCGCGGCCATTCGCCGCCTTGCCTGCCTCACCGGCCATCGAGAAGCCGCAATGGTCGGAGGAGACGACATCGAGGGTGCCGCGCCGGATCATCTCCCAGACCCTGCCCTGTTCCGCCTCGGTGCGCGGGCTGGGTGAGCACATATAGGCGGCGCCCTCGAAGCCGGGGCGGTCCATGTCGGCGGCGGTGAGGGTCAGGTATTGCGGGCAGGTCTCGCCCCAGACCTTGAGGCCGCGATGCTGGGCACGGGCGATCTCCTCCGCCGCCTCGGCGCAGCTCACATGGAAAACCTGGATCGGTTGATCGACCAACTCTGCTAATGCGATGGCGCGATGCGTCGCCTCGCGCTCGACGACGACGGGGCGCGACCAGGCATGGTATTTCGGCGCGGTCATCCCGGCCTTGATGAGCATCTCGGTCCGCCACTTGATGGCGGCATAGTTCTCGCAATGCACGGTGACGAGGCAGCCATGCCGCCGGGCCGTCGCCAGCACCTTGAGGAACTGCTCGTCGCTGAGATGCAGCGGCTCGTAGGTGAGGAAGACCTTGAGGCTGCGGATCCCGCGGGCGACGATCTGCGGCACCTCGCGCTCCAGCACCTCGTCGGTCGGGTCGCTGATGATCTGGTGGAAGCTGTAGTCGAGCATCCCCTTCGCCGCGCGCTGCTCGTAATCGGCGAGGCGCGGCAGGATGCCCTCGCCCTTCCATTGCGGGACGAAGCAGACGACGCTGGTGGTGCCGCCGGCGAAAGCGGAGGTGCTGGCGGTGCGGAAGCTCTCCTCATTCACCGTCACGGCGAGGTCGCCACCGGTGCCGACATAGCCGCCGCGGGCCGGCTCCTCGATATGGCAGTGGCTGTCGACGCCGCCTGGCAGCACCAGAAGACCACCGGCATCGAGTGTCGCGGCGCCGTCGGTGATGCTCTCGGCCAGCGCCACGATCCGCCCGCCGCGGATGCCGATGTCGCAGCGCATGGTGCCAACGCCGCTGGCGACCAGGCCGCCGCGCACCACCAGATCGTAGTCTGCCATCCGCCCTCTCCTTCGGGATCCCGTCGGCCGGCAGTCTAGAGCATGGGCCCGCGGGTGACATCACTCGCCGGGCAGCGCCCAGGCTCGTCTGATGGCGCGTCAGCGCATCGGGCGGCGCAGGGCCCAGAAGGCGACCGAGCCGGCGACATAGGCGACGATCGAGAGCAGGAAGGCGATGCGGTAGCTGTTGGTGAGATCGAAGATGAAGCCCGCCGCCCAGGAGCCGATGGCGGCACCGAGGCCGGAGCCGATGGTGATGACGCCGAGGATTGTGCCGAGCCGCGGCCCGGGGAAGAGATCGGCGGTCTTCGCCGTGATGGCCGGGCCGCGCGCGCCCCATGTCAGGCCGAAGCCGCAGCCATGCAGCCAGAGGAGCAGGTGCTGATCGGGCGAGGTGATGAGCAAGGCGCAGACCACGCCGAGGATCGAGATGCCATAGGCCAGCAGGGCCGAGGCCTCCCGCCCGATGTAATCGGACAAGGTCCCGGTCGCGATCACCCCGGGGAAGGCCAGGAAGCTGCCCATGCCGAGCACGCCGGCGGCGTAGAGCGGATCGAAGCCGATATCGACGGCGAAGGCGATCTGGTGCAGCGAGACGAGGAAGCTGCCGATGCTGGTGCACATGTAGACGAGGAAAAGCAGCCAGAAGGCACGGGTGCGGATCGCCTCGGCGAGCGTCCATTGGCGCGCGGCGGCCGCTGCCGTGCCGCCGGCCGAGGCCGGTGGCTCCGGGCTGCGGCGGAAGATCGCAGCCAGCGGCAGCACCAGCACGGCCATCGCCGCCGCCTCCGTAAGATAGGCAGCGCGCCAGCCGAAGCCGGTGATCAGCATCTGGCTCGCCGGTGCCGAGAGCGCGCGGCCGAAGGCATTGGCCGATTGCAGCACGGAGACCGCCATGCCGCGCTGGCGGACGAAGATGCGGGAGACGAGCGGCACGAAAACCAGCAGGCCAAGGCAATTGGCGCCGACAGTCATCACGACGCCATAGAGGAAAACCACCTGCCACAGCGAATCGGCGAAGGCACTGCCGAGCAGGCCGAGGGTCAGCAGGCAGCCCCCGAGCAGCACGCAGCGCCGCACGCCCACCCGGTCCACCAGCCCGCCGATAAGCGGCGAGCTGGCACCACCGACGAGCTGTCCGACCGAATAGGCGAGCGAACTCTCCGCCCGCGTCCAGCCGAAATCGGCGACGAAGGCGAGAAGGAAGACCGTATAGGAATGCATGAGGCTGGCGCCGACCGTGAAGGCCAGAAAGGCACCGGCCAGCATCAACCAGGCCTGGCGGGAGGGTTTCTCGGCGGGCCTGACGGGAGATGCTGGCATATGGCCATGCTGCGGGCCATGGCCGAGGCGGTCAATCGGCGGACATCCGGCTAGCCGCAGCCATGGAAGCCGCCACCGGGAACCGGCGCCAGGGCCACGATGCCAAGCAGCGCAAAACCCGCGCCATCGCGCCTGGGCTCGACGATGAGGGCCGCGCCCTCGGGGAAGGCATCGCCGGCCACGGCTTGGCCGAACAGCATGATTGCCGGCGTTCGGTGGCCGACCAGAAGGCGATTGGCACCAGCCGGCACCGGCGCCCCGAGCAGCCGGCGATGCTCGGCAAGAACCCAGGCCAGCCGGTCGCCGGCATAGTCGTCGGCGAGGAGGCCATCGGTGACGGTGACCCGATCGGCACCGAAGGCGAGTTCCGCCGTATCCCGCGCGCGGAAGACCGGCCCGGCCAGCGCCGGCCAGGCAATCGGGATGCCATGGGCCACCAGCGCCGCGCCGAGCCGCCGCGCCTGGTCATGCCCTGCCGGTGACAGGTTCCGCTGGCCGGCGCGGTCGCCGATGCGGAAGCTGCGGTCGCAATTCTCGCCCCGCGTATCGGCATGACGCAGGAAGAGCACGAGACCGCCAGCACGCAACCGGGCCAGCAGCGGCCCCGCCTCGGGTGCCTCCGCCGGCAAGGCCGCAGATGCGGCGCCGGCCAGGCCATGCGGGAGCAGGAGCAACAGAGCGCGTCGATGCATCATGGCGTAAAGTACTGTAGGTCGCGCGAAAGCCTGCGGAAGAACCTGTCGCATGGCGCCATGCGGAGCAACCGGATGCAGCGAATCCTGGCCGCCATCATCGGTATCTGCTGGCTCGTGGCGGCGGTCCCGGCCAATTCCGCCGAATTGCAGGTCCTCAGCGCCGGCGCGATGGAGCCCGGCCTCGAAGTAGCCGCGCAGGCCTTCCGTCGCGCCTCGGGCCAGGCGGTGGTGCTGCGTTACGCGACCGCACCGGGCCTGCAGCGGGCGCTTGCGGAGGGCGAGCCGCCGCATCTCCTGATCGGGCCGCATTCGCTCATGGAGGCCTTGGCCCAGGCGGGGCGCGTGACAGGCAGGCCAACACCGCTCGGCCGGGTCGGCGTCGGCATCGCCGTCCGTCCCGGTCTGTCCATCCAGCCGGTGCTGGATGCCGAGGGGCTACGCGCCCTCGTCACCCAGGCGCAGTCGCTGGTCTACAACCGGGCCTCCACAGGACTTTATGTCGACCGGCTGTTCAGTCGCCTCGGGCTGAGCATGGTGGTGGCGCCCAAGGCGCGGCGATACGCCACGGGGGCGGAGGTGATGGCGCATCTGCTGCAAGGCACTGGGCAGGAGATCGGCTTCGGCGCCATCACCGAGATCCGGATGGTCCGTGAACTCCGCTATCTCGGGCCGTTGCCGCCCGAGCTGCAATCCTACACCACCTATAGCGGCGCCCTGACGCCGGATGCGCCGGTCACCGCCGAGGCGCTGCTACGGTGGCTCACCGGGCCCGAGGCCCGCAGCGCCTTCGACGCCACGGGGATCGAGTCGGTACAGTGAGGGTCAGAGACCAGCCTGGCTGACGAATTTGATGTTCAGATAGGCCTCGATCGCCTCCGACCCGCCTTCCGAGCCGTAGCCGCTGTCCTTGATGCCGCCGAAGGGCACTTCCGGCAGGGCGAGGCCGAGATGGTTGATCGTCATCATCCCGCTCTCGACCTTGGCGGCGATCGCATTCGCCGTCTTGGCCGAGCGGGTGAAGGCGTAGGAGGCAAGGCCATAGGGCAGCCGGTTGGCCTCCTCCACCACCTCATCGAACTCCCGGAAGGGCGCGATCATGGCGAGCGGCCCGAAAGGCTCCTCGTTCATCATCCGGGCATCCTTGGTGACGCCGGTCAGCACGGTCGGCTGGAAGAAATAGCCCTTGTTGCCGATGCGCTCGCCACCGGTATGCACCTCGGCGCCGCGCTGGCGGGCATCGGCGATCAGGCCCTCCATCCAGGGGATGCGGCGGTCATGGACCAGCGGGCCCATCTGGACGCCCTGCTCCATGCCGTTGCCGACCTTCACGGCCTTGGCCGCCGCGACGAATTTCTCGACGAAAGGCTCGTAGTGCTTCTCCTGCACCAGGAAGCGCGTCGGGCTGACGCAGACCTGGCCGGCATTGCGGAATTTGGCGCCCGCCAGGGTCTTCACCGCGAGGTCGAGATCGGCGTCGTCGAAGACAATGGCCGGGGCATGACCGCCCAATTCCATGGTGACGCGCTTCATATGCTGGCCGGCGAGGGCGGCGAGCTGCTTGCCGACCGGGGTGGAGCCGGTGAAGGTCACCTTCTTGATGGTCGGGTGCGGGATCAGGTACTCGCTGATCTCGGCCGGGATGCCATAGACGAGGCCGACGACGCCCGCGGGCAGGCCGGCATCGACGAAGCAGCGGATCAGCGCGGCCGGGGAGGCCGGGGTCTCTTCCGGTGCCTTGACGATGATCGAGCAGCCGGTGGCCACCGCGGCGGAGAGCTTGCGGACGACCTGGTTGATCGGGAAGTTCCACGGCGTGAAGGCGGCGACGGGGCCGATCGGCTCCTTCACCACCAGCTGGTAGACGCCCTCGGCGCGGGCCGGGATGACGCGGCCATAGGCGCGGCGGGCCTCCTCGGCGAACCAGTCGATGATGTCGGCGCCGGCCAGCGTCTCCATCTTCGCCTCGGGCAGCGGCTTGCCCTGCTCGGCGGTCATCAGCGCGGCGATCTCGTCGGCGCGGGAGCGGAGGATGTCGGCCGCCTTGCGCATCAGCTTGGCGCGCTCGAAGGCGGAAACCTTCTTCCATGTGGCGAAGCCACGCTCGGCCGCCTCCAACGCCTCGTCGAGGTCGTCCTTGCCGGCATGGGCGACCTCGCCGATCACCTCCTCGGTGGCCGGGTTGATCACCTGCAGCATCTTGCCGGAACGGCTGTTCCGCCACTCCCCGTTGATATGCAGCTGGACGGTCGGATAGGCCATGGGTGTCTCCTGGCTATTTGGGCGGGCCCTGTGCCCGCCGAGGCTGTTTGGGCGGGCCGGTCCCGCCGGGCTCCACGGCAATGTGGCCCCGCTGCCGGAGCGGGGCAACCCGGTACGTTATAAGCCGGCGGTTATAGCGTGACGAAGCGCCCTTCCCCAGCCGCACGCAGCAGCGCCTCGATCAGCCGCTGCACGCCGAGCGCGCTGGCACCCGAATTCCTCGGCGCCCGATCCTCGACGATGGCGTCCAGCATCTCGGCAAGCAGCGCGCGGTGGGGGCCGTGGTCGAAGGCCATGGGGTCGGCGCCACCGCCTCCGGCGTTGCCGTGGTCGATGATCTCGGGCGAACCACCCTCCGGGTGCAATTCGAGCCGTTCCGCCACCAGCATCGCGCTGCCGCGCGTGCCGGCGATGTCGATGCGTTCCGGGAAGCCGGGGCGCGCCACGGTCGTGGCGTTCAGCGTGCCGATCGCACCGCCGGCGAAGCGCAGGGCGGCGGCGACGATGTCCTCGGTATCGATCGCCCGGAGCGGGCTGGTGCGGGCGAAGGCGGCCACTTCCGCGACCGGTCCCATCAAGTGGAGCAGCAGATCGATAGTGTGGATCGCCTGCGTCAACAGCACGCCGCCGCCGTCGCGCGCCTTCATCCCCCGGCCTGGCTGGGCGAAATAATTCGCGTCCCGCCACCAGCGGATGGTGGCCGATGCCGAGAGCGGGTCGCCCAGCAACCCGGCCTCCAGCGCCGCCTTCAGGCGTAGCGCGGCCGGGCGGAAGCGATGCTGGAAGACAACGCCGAGGGTGACGCCGGCCCGCTCCGCCATGGTGACCAGCGCCTCCGCCCGGGCCAGGTCGAATTCCAGCGGCTTCTCCACCAGCAGGTGCTTGCCGGCCGCAGCCGCGGCCTCGGCGACGGGGAGATGCGCGGCCGGCGGCGTCAGGACCAGCACGAGGTCGAGGCCGGGCGCGGCGAGCAGCGCTTCGAGCCTGTCGAAAACCGGAGCCTGCCAGCGGGCGGCGAAAGCCGTGCGCCGTTCTGCCGAAGGGCTGAAGCCGCCGATGAACCGGGCGCGACCGGCGCCCTCGAGGTCCCGCAAGGCCAGGGCATGGGGCGCCACCGCCATGCCGAGGCCGACCATTCCAACGCCGAGCACCCTCGCCATGACTTCCCTTTTCCCCGCTTCGGCTTCTATCGTGCCGCATTGGCCAGCGCGGGCAAACCGCGCGGCCTGCCCTGGGGAGGGTCCGATGAGGCTGGACGGGACCGCGCGGCCGATCGCGCGCCGGGATGTGATGCGTCTCCTCGGGCTGGGGGCCGGATCGGCCCTGCTGCCTGCCGGCCAAGCCTATGCCCAGGCGCGGGGCGCCACGCTGGTGATCGGCATCGATATCAGCGACACCATCACCCTCGATCCGGTGAAGCAGGCGCAATACACGCCGCCGATGACGCTCGCGGCGACCTATGATGCGCTGCTGACCCTCGCCCCGGGCGACTATGTGGAACCGAAGCCCTCGCTTGCCACCGCCTGGGCGCGCACGCCGGATGGCAAGGGCTGGCGCTTCACCCTGCGGGACGGGGTGAAATTCGCCTCCGGCGCGGTGATGACGGCGGAGGACGTGCAGTTCACCTTCCAGCGCCTGCTGGCGATGAAGGAACAGACCCAGCAATACGTCAAGGCGATCGACCGGTGCGAGGTCGTCGACGCCAGGACGATCGACCTCGTCATGAACGAGCCGGCTGCGCCTCTGCTGAATATCCTTTGCGCGCCGACCTTCGGCATCACCGAGAAGAAGCTGGTGATGCAACATGGCGGGACCATGGCGGCGGATGCCAAGGAGACCGACAAGGCAACCGATTGGCTGAACCAGAACAGCGCCGGCACGGGTGCCTATCGGCTGGTGCGATGGGAGCGGAACCAGCAGATCCAGCTCGTCCGCAACCCGCATCACTGGCGCGGGATGGCGGCCTATGAGCGGGTCGTGATCCGGCATTTCAGCGATAGCGCGGCGCAGCTGCTGGCGATCCGGCGCGGCGACATCCAGGCCGCCTTCAACCTGATCCCCGAGCAGATCGCCACTCTGCGCGACGAGGCCCAGCTGCGTACGGAGCGCCTGCCGAGCCTCGACTTCGTCTATATGGCGCTGACGCAGAACGCCGAGTTCAACCGGGCGCTCGGGCAGAAGGCCTGCCGCCAGGCAATCGGCCATGCCATCGACTATGACGGCATCCTCGGCAGCATGCTCGGCGGGGCGGCACAGCGACCGGCGCATTTCCTGCCGATCGGGGTGAATGGCAGCACCGAAGCGGTGGCGCAGGAGGTCGGCTTCCGCCAGGACCTCGAGAAGGCGAAGCGGCTGCTGCAGGAGGGCGGCTTCCCCGAGGGTTTCGAGTTCGAGATCGCCTATGGCAATGCCGCGGTTGCTGGCGTCTCCTACCAATTGCTGGCGCAGAAGATCCAGGCCGATCTCGGCCGCGTCGGCATCCGGGCCAAGCTGGCGCCGATGGATCAGGTCAATCTCCGCACCAGCTACACCACCGGGCGCTCGCAGGGCGGGGTGCTGACCTTCTGGAACCCGCCGGCCGTCGAGAATGAGCTCTGGGCCGCAGCAGTGGTAGAGCGGGTGGCGAAGCGGGTGCACTGGCCCGTGCCACCCGAGATGACGGCGCTGGTGAAGCGCGCGGCGGAGGAGACGGACAAGGCGAAGGCCGCCGCGCTCTGGGTGGAATGGCAGCGGGCGATGGTGGACCAGGCGAACCACGTCATCCTCTTCCAGCCGGTCTATCAGATCGCGGTGCGCAACACGGTGAAGCAATTCCCGCTGACGGCGGCGGGTTGGCAGCTGGAGATCGGCTCGACCATGCCGGCATGACGGAGGAGACCCGGCGATGAAGATGATGTGGTTCCACCTGATGCCCTATACGGAACTGCCGGATGATTTCCGGGAGCGGCATCCTTCCGTCTGGGTGGACGTGCACAGCACGCTCTTCGACCCCAAGCGCGCCCATCTCATGTATAACGACTTCATGGACGAGCTCGAATACGCCGCCGAATGCGGCTTCGATGCGGTCTGCGTGAACGAGCACCACTCGAACGGCTACGGGCTGATGCCGAGCCCGAACCTCATCGCCTCGGCACTGGCACGACGCACGCAGAACACCCCGATCTGCGTCATGGGCAATTCGCTGGCGCTCTACAATCCGCCGACACGCGTGGCGGAGGAATTCGCCATGATCGACGTGATCAGCGGCGGCCGGCTCATCGCCGGCTTTCCGGTCGGCACGCCAATGGACACCTGCTACGCCTATGGCCAGAACCCGTCGATGCTGCGGGCGCGCTACCTCGAGGCGCATGACCTCGTGGTGAAGGCCTGGACCGAGAAGGATACCTTCGCCTTCAACGGCCGCTTCAACCAGCAGCGCTACGTGAACATCTGGCCGCGGCCGATCCAGCAGCCGCACCCGCCGATCTGGGTCCCGGGCGGCGGCTCGGTCGAGACCTGGCAGTGGTGCGCCGAGATGGACTACGTCTACTGCTATCTCAGCTATTACGGTTACAAGGCCGGCCGCGCCATCATGGACGGGTTCTGGGCCGAGATGGACCGGCTGGGCAAGGACCGTAACCCCTATCGCGCCGGCTTCCTGCAATTCATCGGTGTCGCCGAGAGCCGCGAACAGGCCATGGAGCTCTACCGCGAGCCGGCCGAGTATTTCTATGGCCGCTGCCTGCATGTCGATGGCCGCTGGGCGACGCCGCCGGGCTACATGACCGAGGCGACGCAGCGGGCCGGCCTGCAGAGCCAAGTGGCCAAGGCGGCCGGCAATAGCCAGAGCACCCTCGGCAAGGGCACCCAGGAACGCTTCGCCGGCACCGCCAAGGAGATGGAGGGCATCGTCGAGAATGGCTATGTCATCATCGGCAGCCCGGACGAGGTGGCGGAGCAGCTGCGCGAGGTGGCGACCACGCTGAATGTCGGCCACCTGATGCTGCTGCTGCAATTCGGCAACATGTCGAAGCAGCTCACCAAATACAACACCAGGCTCTTCGCCGAGCAGGTGATGCCGAAGCTGCGCGACCTGTTCTCCGACTGGGAGGATCGCTGGTGGCCGCAGCCGATCTCGGCGGAAGAGACCGCCGAGCTGCCAGCCTTCACCCCACGCCTCGCGGCCGAATAATCAGGGCGTGATGCCGAGGCGCGCCAGCCGGTGCGCCTGCGCCGCATTCACCGCATGGTCCGGCAGGCGGCCCTCCGCCAGGGCCGCCACCTGGCGAACAGTGTCGAAGGCCTGATGCTCGATGGCGGCCGGCGTCAGCCCGCCGATATGCGGCGTTGCTACGACTCTCGGATGCGCGGCCAGTGCGGGCATCGGCATCTGGTCCGGCGCACGGCCGACATCGAGGGCGCAACCAGCCAGGTGGCCGCTGTCGAGCGCGGCCTGCAGCGCCGCCTCGTCGACCAGATTGCCGCGCGACGGGTTCAGGAAGAAGGCACCGCGCTTCATCCGGTCGAAGGCGGCGGCATCCATAAGGTTCTCGGTCTGCTCATTGGCAACGGCGAGGCAGACGACGAAGTCGCTCTCGGCCAGCAGCCGCTCCCGCGGCACCTGCCCGATGCGCGCATCCTCCACCTGCACGAAGGGGTCGGCCACCAGCACATGCATGCCAAGGGCAAGGCCGAGCGGTGCGAGATAGTGGCCGATGGCGCCATAGCCGATGATCCCGAGTGTGCTGCCGCTGAGCTGCACCCCCATGCGGGCCTCGGGAACCCTCCCCTGGTGGTAGGCGGCGGCGGCGGCGCTGACGCCCCGGGCAAGATCGACCATCTGCCCCAGGACGAGCTCCGCCACCGAGGGGATGAAGCCGGGCGTCGCGCGGGTGACGAGCACGCCGGCGGCGCTGGCGGCCTCGACATCGACATTGCGGATGTCGACGGCACAGCGGAGGAACGCTACGAGGTCCGGGGCATGCGCGAAGGTCGCCGCCTCCCCCGGTGACTGCCGGTAGCTGACGATGGCCTGGCAGCCGGCGGCCGCCTCCGCCAGTTCCCGCCCCGCCAGGTGGCGCCCGGTTTCGTTCAGGCGCACATCGGCCACCTTGCGCAGCGCGGCGAGCGCATGCGGGCCATAGTAGTTGGCCAGTGCCTCCTCCGTATGGGTCAGATAGACCAGCATGCTTCCCTCCACCTTCTTCGCGGCTAGACTACAGGCAACGAAGGCAGGGAGAAGCGGCGTCGATGCTGCGGACCGTGGTCACGCGACTGGCCGGCGCTGCCATCATGGCCGTGCTGGCGACCCTGGTGGTGTTCCTCATCGCCAATACCGTGCCGGGCGACCCCGTGCTGGCGCAGCTGGGCGACATCGCTGCCAGCAATCCGGCAACGGTCGCGGAATGGCGCGCGAAATGGGGACTCGATCTGCCGCTCTGGGAACGCTACCTGCTCTTCCTGCGGGGCCTGCTGCAGGGCGATCTCGGCATCTCCATCGCGTCGCAACGGCCGGTGCTGGACGATATCGCGCAATACGCGCCAGCCACGGTGGAACTGGCGACGATCGCCTTCCTCCTCGCCCTCGGCACCGGCATCCCGCTCGGCATCGCCGCCGCGGTATGGCACGATTCCTGGGTGGATGCGGCGGCGCGGGTGATCTCCCTCATCGGCGTCTCCTCGCCCACATTCTGGCTCGCCTTCGTCATGCTGGCGATCTTCTATGGCGGGCTGCAGATCGCACCCGGCCCGGGACGGCTCGACCCGATCGCCTTCCCGCCGGATGAGGTGACCGGCCTCTTCCTCATCGACAGCCTCCTCGCCGGCGACCGGGAGGCCTTCCACGATGCGGCGGCGCATCTCGTGCTGCCCTCGATCGTGCTGGCGGCGGCGACCATCGGCCTCATCACCCGCACCACGCGGGCAGCGATGCTGGAGGCGATGGGGCAGGATTACGTCCGCGTCTCCCGCGCCAAGGGGATGCGCGAGAGCTACACCATCCTCCGTCACGTCCTGCCCAATGCGCTGATCCCGGTGGTGACGCTGGGAGGGCTGGCCTATGCCAACCTCCTCGCCGGGGCGGTCATGACCGAGACGGTGTTCTCCTGGCCAGGGCTCGGGCGCTACACATTCCGCAGCGCGGCTGCCCTCGACTTCCCCGCCATCATGGGGATCACGCTTGTGGTCTCGATCACCTACCTGCTGGTCAACCTTCTCGTCGACCTTTCCTATGCCATGCTCGATCCACGGGTAGGGCGATGAGCGCGAGCCTCGCCCTTCCCGCCCCGCCGTCGCGCCGCGCGCGGCTCTGGCGGCGCTACGGGCTGGCCGCAGTCGGGGCAGCCATCGTGCTGGCCTGGGTGCTGGTGGCGATCCTGGCGCCCTGGCTCGCCCCCTACCCGCCCGATTTCGTCGATGTGACGAACCGGCTGCGGCCACCATCGGCCCTGCATTGGCTCGGGACCGATGCGCTGGGGCGGGACTGCTTCTCGCGCCTGCTGTTCGGCGCGCGGATCTCGCTGCTGGCGGGGATCTCCGTCGTCGCTCTCGGTGCCGCCTTCGGCACGCTGGTGGGGATGGTCGCCGCCTATGCGCGCGGCCTCGCGGATGCGGCGCTGATGCGGCTGACCGACCTGGTGCTCTGCTTCCCGCCAATCATCCTGGCGCTGGCGATCGCCGCGGCCCTCGGCATCGGCACCACCAATACCATCATCGCCATGTTGGTGGTGTGGTGGCCGAAATTCGCCCGGCTGGCCCGGGCCCTCGCCCTGGTGCAGCGCAGCCAGGAATATGTCGAAGCCGCCGTGGTTCTGGGGCTGAAGCCGGCACGCATCCTCGGCAGGCATATCCTGCCCAATGCCGTCGGACCGTTGGTGGTGCTGGTCACGCTCGACCTCGGCAATGCCATCATCACCTTCGCTGGCCTCTCCTTCCTCGGCCTCGGCGTGGTGCCGCCCACGGCGGAATGGGGCGCGATGGTCGCCGAGGGCCGTGAACTGGTGGAGCAGTGGTGGGTCGCCACCTTCCCGGGCCTCGCCATCCTGACCATCGTTCTCGGCTTCAACTTCCTCGGCGATGGAGTGCGCGATTGGCTCGATCCGAAGGCGCGCAGCCGATGAAACCGCCGACCTTGGAGGTGGAAGGCCTGCGCACCGTCTTCCTGACGGATGCCGGGCCGGTGCGTGCCGTCGATGGCGTCTCCTTCACCGTCGATGCAGGCGAGACGCTGGGCATCGTCGGCGAGAGCGGCAGCGGCAAGAGCGTCACGGCGCTGTCCCTGATGCGGCTGCTGGAGGAGCCTGCGCGGATCGTCGGCGGCAGCATGCGCTTCCAGGGACGCGACCTGCTGGCGATGCGGCCCGACGAGCTGCGCGCCCTGCGCGGTGACCGCATGGCGATGGTCTTCCAGGACCCGATGACCGGGCTCAACCCCGTCATCCGCATCCTGCGCCAGCTGACCGAGCCGATGGTGGGGCACGGTCGCTTCGCCCCGTCGGAGGCGCGGCGGCGGGCCATAGGGCTGCTCGGCCGCATGGGGATCGCGTCGCCGGAGCGGAACGTCTCCCGCTTTCCGCATGAGTTTTCCGGCGGCATGCGCCAGCGGGTGATGCTGGCGATGGGCTTCGCCAACGACCCGGCACTGCTGATCGCCGACGAGCCGACCACCGCGCTGGACGTGACGATCCAGGCCCAGATCCTGGATCTGCTGCGCCAGCTCAATGCCGAATTCGGCACGGCGATCCTGCTCATCAGCCATGACCTCGGCGTCATCGGCAGCGTCTGCCGTCGGGTCGCGGTGATGTATGCGGGCGAAGTGGTGGAGGAGGCGCCGACCGCCGCGGTGCTGGAGGACCCGCGCCACCCCTATGCCTGGGCGCTGGTGAATGCGGTACCGCGGATCGACCAACCGCTCGGCGAGGATCGCCGCCTCGTCAGCATCGAGGGTGCGCCGCCGGATGCCCTGGCTCTGCCGCCCGGCTGCCGCTTCGCGCCGCGCTGCCCCTTCAAGGTGGAGCGTTGCGAACGGGAGCATCCGCCGCTGGCCGAGGTGGCGCCGGGCCGCCTGGCGCGCTGCTGGGTGACGCAGGCGGGGCAGCTACTGCCCAGGACGGGCGGCGCCGGCCTGGGCGGCGCCCGTGCCGTCCCCTCCGCTGGCGCGCCACTGCTCACAGTGCGGGGGCTGGTGAAGCATTTCCCGCTGCCGCGTGAGAGTCTCTTCGCGCCCCGCCGGGTGGTGCATGCGGTAAACGGCATCGATCTCGACCTGGCTCGGGGCGAGACGCTCGGCATCGTCGGCGAGAGCGGCTGCGGCAAGTCCACCCTGGCGCGCCTCGTCACGCGCATCCATGCGCCGACCGCAGGCAGCATCGTCTTCGACGGGCAGGAGATCGCAACGGCCAGCGCCGCCGCCATCCGCCCGTTGCGGCGGCGGATGCAGATGGTCTTCCAGGATCCCTATGCCTCGCTCAACCCGCGCATGACGATCGGGGAGACGCTGGCGGAGCCCTTGGTAGCGCACGGCCTGGCGCAGCGCGGGGCGGAGGTGCGGGACCGGGTGAGCGGGCTGCTGGCGACGGTCGGGCTGAACCCTGCCTGGGTCTCGCGCTTCCCGCATGAGTTCAGCGGCGGGCAGCGGCAGCGCATCTCCATCGCCCGCGCGCTGGCTCTGGAGCCGGAACTGGTCGTGGCGGATGAGCCGATCAGCGCGCTCGATGTGAACATCCAGGCCCAGATCCTGAACCTGATGCTCGACCTGCAGCAGCGGCTGGGTCTGACCTACCTGTTTATCGCGCATGACCTGGCCGTGGTGCGGCATCTCTGCGACCGGGTGGCCGTGCTCTATCTCGGGCAGGTCATGGAGAGCGCGCCGGCGGAGGCGCTGTTCGCCCGCCCGCTGCACCCTTACACCGGCGTGCTGATCTCCGCGGTCCCGGTGCCCGGCCGTGCCCGCGTGGTGCTGGAGGGGGAGCCACCGAGCACCCTCATCCGGCCCACCGGCTGCCCGTTCCGGGGGCGGTGCCCCATTGCACGCCCCCTCTGCGAAACACCGCCACCGCTGGCCGAGCACGCTCCCGGCCGCTGGGCGGCGTGCCACTTCCCCGGCGAGTTCGCCCATGCTGGATTAGGCGCATGAATTCTCCCCTTCCCGATATCCTCGCCCGCCTCGATGCCGATGCCCCCGCCGCGGAGGCAAGGCTGATCGACTGGCTCCGCATCCCGAGCATCAGCGCCCAGCCGGCGCATGCGGGCGATTGCCTGCGCGCCGCCGAATGGGTGCGCGACCAGCTCGCCGGCATGGGCTTCGATGCCGGCATCCGCCCGACCGCCGGCCATCCCGTTGTCGTCGCGCATCACCCCGGGCCCGGGCCGGATGCGCCGCATCTGCTGTTCTACGGGCATTACGACGTGCAGCCGCCGGACCCGCTGGCGCTCTGGACCTCGCCGCCCTTCGATCCGGTGGTGGTCGAGGGACCGCATGGCCGCCGCGTGGTCGCGCGCGGCGCGGTCGACGACAAGGGGCAGACGGCGATGTGGCTTGAGGCCCTGCGCGCCTGGCACGAGGTCGCCGGCGGGCCGCCCTGCCGCGTCTCCGTCTTGATCGAGGGCGAGGAGGAGGTCGGCTCGCCGAGCCTCGATGCCTTCCTGGCCGCCAACAAGGCGGAGCTGGCGGCCGATGTTGCCGTCATCAGCGATACCGGCATGTGGGATATCGACACGCCCGCCATCACCACGCGGCTGCGTGGCATGGTCTATGCGCAGATCGACCTGAAGGCGGCCTCGCGCGACCTGCATTCCGGCATCTATGGCGGTGCGGCGCTGAACCCGATCAATGCGCTGTCGCGGGTCATGGGCGGGCTGCATGACGAGAACGGGCGCGTCCAGATCCCGGGCTTCTATGACGGCATCGCCGAGATCACCAACGCGCAGCGGGTGGAGTGGGACAGCCTCGGTTTCGACGAGGGGGCTTTCCTCGGCGATATCGGCCTCGCCACGCCGGCGGGCGAACGGGGGCGGAGCGGGCTGGAGCGGCTCTGGGCGCGGCCGACGGCCGATCTCAACGGCATCTGGGGCGGCTATACGGGCGATGGCAGCAAGACCGTCATCGCCTCGGAGGCCCATGCCAAGCTCTCCTGCCGCCTGGTGCCCGGCCAGGACCCGGCGAAGGTGGCGGAGGGCATCCGCCGCTTCGTCGCCGAGCGGCTGCCACACGATGCCAAGGCGGAGGTGACGATCTTCACCACGACGCCAGGGATCGAGGTGCCGGCCGACAGCCGCTGGGTGGCCGCGGCCCGGGGCGCGCTGGCGGAGGAATACGGCCGCCCGGCCGTGCTGATCGGCAGCGGCGGTTCCATCCCCGTGGTGGAGAGCATGCGGCGCCTGCTCGGCCTCGACAGCCTGCTGGTCGGCTTCGGGCTGAACGACGACCAGGTGCACAGCCCGAACGAGAAATTCGAGCTGCGCTGCCTGCACCAGGGTGCCCGCAGCCATGCGCGGATGCTGGCGGCCTTCGCCGCGCGCTAATTCGAAGGAATCACCTTTCCTGGATTCATGAGGCCCTGCGGATCGAGCGTCGCCTTGATCCGCCGCATCAGTTCCAGCGCCAGCGGGTCCTTCAGCGCCTGCATGACATGCAGCTTGCTCGTGCCGATGCCGTGCTCGGCGCTGAAGCTACCGCCAAGCGCGACGGCGATCTCGTTCACCACCATATCGGCACCGCCGGCGATGGCCGCCCAGTCCTTCTGCGCGATACCCGGCGGCGCCTTCAGGCTGACATGGATGTTGCCGTCCCCGGCATGGCCGATGGCGTACATCCGCCCCTCCGGCCAGCGCGCCGCCAGCGCTGCCTCGATGCGGCCGAGGAATTCCGGCACGGCGGAGACGGGCACCGCCGTGTCGGTGGCGATGGCCGGGCCATCCATGCGGGAGAATTCCGGGAAGTCCTCGCGGATGCGCCAGAAGGCCAGGCGCTGTGCCTCGCTCTCGGCCGGCACCGCGTCGGTGCATTCGCCGGCCTCGAGCGCCCCCTCCAGCGCCGTCTCCAGCATGGCGCGGACGGGCACGGCCGGGTGCGGCGCGGCCATTTCCACCATGACGAACCACGGGCTCTCCAGCGGCAGCGGCAGGCGGAGATGCGGGCCGTGCCGCGCCACCATCTCGAGGCAGAGCCGGTTCATCAGCTCGAAGGCGATCAGCTCCGCCCCTGCCCCCTGCATGCGCCCGAGCAGCGAGAGCGCAGCCTCCGGCGAGGGCACGGCGAGGAAGGCGGTCTCGACCGCCCGCATCGGCGGCACCAGCCGCAGCGCAGCGGCGGTGATGACGCCAAGCGTACCCTCGGCGCCGATGAAGAGGTGCCGCAGCGCGTAGCCGCTATTGTCCTTCCGCACCCGCCGCAGGTCGTTCAGCACCCGCCCGTCGGCCAGCACCACCTCGAGGCCCAGCACCAGCTCCCGCGCATTGCCCCATCGGATGGTGCGTATGCCCCCCGCATTCGTGCCAAGCATTCCGCCGATCTGCGCCGTGCCCTGGGCGCCCCAGGCGATGGGGAAGAACCGGTCGACCGCCGCCGCCGCCTGCTGCACCTGCTGCACCACGCAGCCGGCCTCGGCGACCACCGAAAAATCCCGCGCATCGACGTCACGGATACGGTTCAGCCGCTCGAGGCTGAGCACCAGCGAGGGAGGAGCGCCCGGCCGCGCCACCGCGGCGCCGGCGAGGCCCGTGCGCCCACCGGCTGGCACCACGGGGATTCCGGCCTCGCTGGCGATGCGCATGGCGGCGGAGACTTCCTCCACCCGCCCCGGCTTCAGCACCGCCAGCGGCATGGCGCGGGAGGTGCCTCGCCAATCCACGGCATAGGGCGCCATGTCCCCTTCGTCGGTCAGGCAGTTTCTTGGGCCGATCGCTTCGGCCAGGGCATCGAGCATAGGCATGCCGGACAGTCTCCCGCTGCGGTTTCGCCCCGGCAAGCCCCTTGGCGCGCAGCTGCAACACGGGCTTGATAGTGGGCGACGCGGGAGGAAAGTCGATGAGCGAAGGCGTGCCGGTGAACGCGGACTACGTCGTGGTGGGGGCCGGTTCGGCGGGCTGCGCCGTGGCGGCGCGGCTGTCGGAGGACCCGTCGGTGCGGGTGGTGCTGCTGGAGGCCGGGTCGCGCGACCGGAACCCCTGGCTGCATGTGCCGATCGGCTATGCCAAGACCATGTACCACCCGACCCTCTCCTGGAACCTGATGACCGAGCCGGAGCCGGAGCTGGGAGGCCGCCAGGTGCCCTGGCCGCGCGGGCGGGTCCTGGGCGGCTCCTCCGCCATCAACGGCCTGCTCTATGTTCGCGGCCAGCACGAGGATTACGACCACTGGCGCCAGCTCGGCTGCACCGGCTGGTCCTTCGAGGACGTGCTGCCCTATTTCCGCCGCGCCGAGGACCAGGAGCGTGGGCCGAGCGCCCTGCATGGCGTCGGCGGGCCGCTCGCCGTCAGCGACATCCGCGACCGCAACCCACTGGCCATGTCCTTCATCGAGGCGGCGGCGGAGCTTGGCTTCCCCCGCAACGACGATTTCAACGGCGAGACGCAGGAAGGCGCCGGCCTCTACCAGACCACCTCGCGCAAAGGCTGGCGGGTGAGCGCGGCGACAGCCTATCTCAAGCCCGCCCGCAACCGGCAGAACCTCACCGTGGTCGCCGATGCCCATAGCACCGGACTGCTGATGGAGGGCCGGCGGGCCGTGGGCGTGCGGTTCCGCCGCCATGGCACCGACCTCACCATCCGTGCGTCGCAGGAGGTGATCCTCTGCGGCGGCGCCATCGCATCGCCGCATCTGCTGCTCCTCTCGGGCATCGGGCCGGCGGAGCACCTGCAGGAGATGGGCCTGCCGGTGGTGCACGACCTGCCATCGGTCGGGACCAACCTGCAGGACCATTTCCAGGCGAGACTGGCCTATCGCGTCAACAAGCCGGTCAGCATGAACACGCGGACGCAAAGCCTCTGGGGCCAGTTCCTGATGGGCGCCGAATTCGCGCTGCGCCGCACCGGGCCGCTGACGGTCAGCGCCGGCACGGCCGGGCTCTTCGCCCGCGTCCTGCCCGGCAGCGCGACGCCCGACGTGCAGTACCATTTCCTGCCCTTCAGCACCTCGAAGACGATGACGGAGCTGCATCCCTTCCCCGGCATGACCATCAGCGCCTGCCAGCTGCGGCCCGAGAGCCGGGGAACGATCACCCTGGCGAGCCCCGACCCGGCGGCCAAGGCACGGATCCAGGCCAACTACCCCTCCACCGAGACCGACCGGCGCTGCATGATCGAGGGCATCAAGCTCGGCCGGCGCCTGGCGCAGACCCGGGCGCTCGGTCAGTGGGTCGAGGAGGAGATCGTGCCCGGCGCCGCGGCCGCGAGCGACGAGGAGATCCTCGCCTTCGTCCGCCAGACCGGCAACACGATCTACCACCCGAGCGGCACATGCCGCATGGGCGGCGATCCGGCGAGCGTGGTCGATCCGGAGCTCCGGGTGCGTGGGATCGAAGGGCTGCGCGTCGCTGATGCCTCGATCATGCCGACGGTCGTCTCGGGCAATACCAATGCCCCCGCCATCATGATCGGCGAAAAATGCGCCGACATGGTCAAGGCCGCGGCGCGGGTCAGATTGGCTGCCTGACCGCCGCGGCTGGGCAGAGGCGCGGCGGCATCAGGCCGGACTAGCGGCCTCATCGAGTCGCAGCACGCGGCTATGAAGGGACCGGCCGAGCGCCTGCTCGGCCGCGCGCCCGGCGCGGCGCAGCGCTGCGGGATCGAGCCCGGTGCCGAGCCCCATGGCCTCGAGCGCGGCAGCCAGATCCTCGGTGGCGCAGAACCCCCCGGCGCCGCCAAGCGCCGTATCGGCCTGCGTCAGCCCGGCCTCGATCGCCGCGAGCGTGTTGGCGATAGCGGTCCCGCGCCGGTCGGCGAATCGAGCGGCGAAGCTGGCGGTGGGCAGGCCGCCATGCAGCCAGCCGATCAGGTCCCGCACCCGCGGCGGCGTGGCGACGCCGCTGCCATCGGCGATGGCAATGCGGGTGATACCCAGTTCCGCGAGGCGCTCAGCTGCCGCCAACACGGTGGCCGGCTCCGTCACCTCGTCGAACGCTGCTCCGACGATACCGCAAAGGGTGAACTGGCCCCGTGCCAGCGCCACCATCTCCGTCAGATGCGACCAGCTTTCATCAGCCTCGGTGGCGGTGATGGAAAACACGACCTCATCGGGGCCCCAGCCACCATCCTGCGCCACGAGCGCGCGACGCACCGCCAGCAGGTCCGGGCATTGCGCCTGCAGGATCAGGCCGGGACGGCGCGTAGCGCCCCGCAACACCACCTCGGCATCGGCGAATTGCGCATGCCGCTCCGGGTCGAGCAGGTTGGTGATGCCGATACGGCGGAAGCCCGCACCGGCGATCGCCTTGATCAGGGCGAGTTTCGCCTCGGCAGGGACCGGAGCCTCGGCCAGGAGCGCCTCGCTCAACAGACATTCGCCCAACGCGACCTCGGCTTGGGCAGGCGCGGCGGAGCCGGTGATTTCCTCCAACTCGGCGTCGCTGGGAAGGTCGCTCATCGGACGGATTCCTCGCTGGCATCAGCCATCTATCGAGAGACTGCGGCGGCGGTTGCGTGCTGGCAAGATGGCGAAAGATGCTGCGGCGCAGCGACGCAAAAGCCGCCCGCCCCAGGGGGACGGACGGCTCGCGTCAGCGATCAGGGTTTGCTGGTCAGGCGTGGCCCGTGTCGAGCGCCGCAGGCGCCAGCTTGTAGCCTCCAGCCTCGGTCAGTAGCAGCCGCGCCTGGGACGGATCGGGCTCGATCTTCTGGCGCAGACGATAGACATGCGTCTCAAGCGTATGCGTCGTGACGGCGCTGTTGTAGCCCCAGACCTCGTTCAGCAGCACCTGCCGCAGCACCGGCTTGCCACCGGCGCGATAGAGGAATTTCAGGATCGCGCATTCCTTGTCGGTCAGCCGGATCTTCCGGCCACGTGCCGGCTCGTGGAGCATGCGGACGCTCGGGCGGAACATGTATGGCCCGATGGAGAAGACGGCATCTTCCGAGTTGTCGAAGATGCGCAGCTGGGCCCGGACGCGGGCCAGCAGCTCAGGCAGGCGGAAGGGCTTGGCGATATAGTCGTTGGCACCGGAGTCGAGGCCACGCACCACATCCTGTTCGCCATCGGCGCCAGTCAGCATGATCACCGGCATGCGGCGGCCATCGCGCCGCAGCTTGGCGCAGAAGTCACGGCCATCGGCATCGGGCAGGCCGATATCGAGCAGGATCGCGTCGTAGCGCGCATTGGCATTGGCGAGCTTGGCTTCCGCTTCACCCGCGCTCTCCGCCTCGTCCGCGGTGAAATCGCCGCCCAGCGCAAGCTGCTCGGCCAGGGTTGCGCGGAGGGCAGGATCATCCTCAACGATCAGGATCGGGCGCGGCGTCGTCATCAGGGCCTCCGGTCTGGGGAAGTCGGCAGCAGGAACTTGTTCGTTCTAAGGTCTATTAGTTTCTCTCAACCTATTGGATCAAATACTTCCTCTGCGCAAATGCACAATGGGTCATCGCACCTCGGCTCGGACACGATACCGTTAAGGAATGAGATGTTGTCGATATGACATTTAGGCTGTTCACCAAATCGTTGTTTCGCCGCCCATTCCGGGCCATCCGTTGCACTGTAACGCCACAGGCAGGCCGTCACCGGCTCGGAGTCGGATCCATTCGATTGCGCCACGTTGGCGATACGAGCGTCACACGCGATGGATGCAGGCACCCACCGGCGACACGGGAATTTGAGCAAGCCTGCGGCGCGTTGAGCCAGGCGCCTCGACAGCCAGGCGCGGCCAGGCATGATGCAGGCGACCGACTTGGAGGGGGAAACCATCATGACTCTCGGCTTTCGCATCCAACCCGTGACCAGCCGCGTCGATCCTGCGCTCTGCGCACGTGCCGCGGCCGTCCCGGCAGCGAATATCGGCGATGTGGTCAGCCGCATGCAGACCATGCGGGGCGGCTTCCGCGCCTTCGGTGGCACGCGGGCAGTGGCGGGCCCGGCCTTCACCGTGCGCGCCCGCTCCGGCGACAACCTGATGCTGCACCGGGCCATCGATATGGCGGCGCCGGGCGATGTCATCGTCGTCGATGCCGGTGGCGACCTCGCCATCGCCATCACCGGCGAGTTGATGATGGGCTGGGCCGCCCGGCGCGGCATCGCCGCGGTGATCGTGGACGGCGCGGTACGCGACGCGGCACAACTCCGGCAGTTGCCGATCGGCATTTGGGCCTGCGGCATCACGCCCTCCGGCCCCTACAAGGACGGGCCGGGTGAGATCGGCTATCCGGTATCCTGCGGCGGGCAGGTGGTGATGCCAGGCGACCTCATCATGGCGGATGAGGATGGCGTCGTCGTGCTGCCGGCAGCCGACGCCGCCGAGGCCATCGCCGCCGCCGAGGGCCATCAGGCCAAGGAGGCGAAGGCGCAGCAGGACATCGATGGCGGTGTCTGGGAGCGGGACTGGGTCGTCGCCTCGCTCAAGGCCAAGGGCTGCGGCGGGGCCTGAGGGGCTACCGCGGGGCGAGCCAACCCATGCTCGCCCCCGGCTCGGCATCCACGGTCGGCAGGTAGGGCTTGATGTCGAGCAAGGGGGTGCCGCTGGCGCAGTCGAGGTTGCGGACCAGCAGCACGCCCGGCTCGGCAAAGCCCTCGAAGCGCACGACGGACAGGGCGATGGGGTTGGGCCGCACCGGCGAGCGGGTGGCGAATACGCCACGCGGACCCGCGGCGAAACGCGGCAGGATGGTCAGCGGCGCATCGCCGCCGAGATGCATCCAGTACAGCAGGATCAGGTGCGAGAAGCTCTCGAGCTGGTCGAGACCATCACGCCAGGCCTCACCAATGACGGCGCGGCAGAGCGGGCGGGGGTCCGGCTGGCGCCCATTGCGGGGGCACTCCTCCGGCCTGGGCCAGGGTGTCTCCAGATGGCCGATCGGGGTCAGGGTGAAGCCGCGCACCGGGACAGCATAGGCGGTGCCGCGCCGCCAAGCCAGTCAGCGTGCCTGGATGCCCGGGTTGGGCGGAATGACCGGCGTGGTGGTTGGGCTGCGATTGGGCAGCGGCGCGCGGATGCCTGGGTCGATGCCGGCCTCCGGCCGCATCAAGCCGGTGTTGGGGGCCGGCGATTCGCTGCGCATCGGCATGGTGCCGGGCCTGCGCTCGGCGGATGGCGCACAGGCGGCGGCGAGCAGAGGCAGGCAGAGGATCATCCAGCATCGCATGGCCAGCCAACGCCGCCCGACTTGTCCGGTTCATCCGCTTGCCGGACGGGCGCGGAGGACTGATGCTGCACCGCGCCAGAGCGGGACGCTGCCCATGCTGACCCCAACCAACTCCCCCATCGTCGCCGCCTATATGGCGAAGACCCCACGTTCCGCCGCGCTGCATGCCGAGGCCTCGGCGCATCTGCCGAGCGGCATCGCCCATGACAGCCGCTATACCGACCCCTACCCGGTCTATGTCGCCCGCGCCGCCGGACCACGGAAATGGGACATGGACGGCAACGGGCTGATCGACTTCTACGGCGGCCATGGCGCGCTGCTGCTCGGCCATTGCAATCCGGCGGTGACCGAGGCGGCGCAGCGGCAGCTCGGCCTCGGGACGCATTTCGGCGCCTGCCATGCGCTGGAGCTGGGCTGGAGCCGGCTGGTCACGCAGATGGTGCCCTGTGCGGAACGGGTGCGCTTCACCTCCTCCGGCACCGAGGCGACGCATATGGCGCTGCGCCTCGCCCGCGCCTTCACCGGGCGGCGGAAGGTGATCCGCTTCCAGCGGCATTTCCATGGCTGGCACGACCACATGGCCTTCGGCGTCGACAATCATTTCGATGGCACCCCCTCCCCCGGCGTGCTCCCGGAACTCGCCGCCGAGGTGGTGCTGGTGCCGCCGAACGACCTCGAGGCGGTGACGCGTGCCTTCGAGGGCGACCCGGACATCGCTGCGGTGATCCTGGAGCCGACCGGCGCCTCCACCGGCATGATCCCGACCGGCGCCGCCTTCCTGCGCGGCCTGCGCAATACGGTCACCGCCCATGGCGCCGTGCTGATCTTCGACGAGGTCGTCACCGGCTTCCGCGTCTCGCCCGGCGGGGCGCAGCAGGCGCTCGGCGTCACGCCCGACCTCTGCACGCTGGCGAAGGTCGTCGCCGGCGGGCTGCCGGGCGGCGCGGTCGCCGGGCGGAAGGAGATCCTCGACTGGATCGACTTCGACGTCTCCGCCGCCAAGGGCCGGGAGAAGATCAAGCACCAGGGCACCTACAATGCCAACCCCGTCTCCGCGGCCGCAGGCATCGAGGCGCTGACCCAGATCCGCGACGGCGATGCCTGCGCCCGCGCCACCGCCGCCGCCACCGCGCTGCGCGCCGCCTTCAACCGCGTGCTGGCCGAGGAGGGCATCCCCTGGTCAGTCTATGGCGAGCATTCGGTGCTGCATTTCTTCACCAACCCCGATGGGCTGGCGATCGACCCCGAAGCCTGGGACGCCAATACCCAGCCGGTCGGTGTCTTCAAGACGGATCCGCGCAAGACGATGCTTGCGAAGCTCTACCTGTCGCTGGTGGTGAGTGGGCTGGACCCGAAGGGGCCACGTGGCGTGATCCTCTCGGCAACGCATGGCGAGGCAGAGATCGCGGAGGCGGCCGATGGCTGGCGCCGCGCCTTGCGGATGCTGAAGGAGGAAGGCGAGTTGCGGCCTTGAGCGCCTGCAGCCGCACTCTCCGGGACGGCGCCTTCGCGATGGTGACAATGGGCCGGGTCGGCGATTGAGCTACCCGGCGTTGGCGCGAATGGCCCCGCTCTCCAGCAGCGCCGCGATCTCCGGCTCGGAATAGCCGGCCTCACACAGGATGGTCGCGCTGTGCTCGCCGAGGCGCGGTGCCGGGGCGCGGTCACCGGTCGGGCTGGCGGAGAAGGTGAATGGCACGGCCATGCGGGTAATGGGGCCTTCGCTCGGATGCTCCTCGCGCCCGAAGAAGCCGGTGGCCAGCAGATGTGGGTCCTCGAAGATGCTGTCGAGCGTATGGACCGGCATCACCGGCAGATCGGCAGTGGTCAGGAGGTCCATCCATTCGGCGGTGCTGCGCTTGCGGAATTCCTCCGCGAGCATGGCCAGCACCTCGTCGATATGCCGCGTGCGCGTCGCATGGCTGGCGAAGCGCGGGTCGGTCGAGACCAGGTCGGGCCAGCCGACCGCAGCGCAGAAGGCGCGCCACTGGCGGTCGTTGTAGATCATCGTGCAGACATGGCCGTCGCGCGTGCGATAGGGGCGGCGGTCGGGCGAGAGCAGCCGTCCGTAGCCACCGGCATCGAGGGGCGGATCGAAGGTCTTGCCGCCTAGATGGTCGCCGAGGACGAAGTTCAGCATCGTCTCGAACATCGGCACCTCGACAAGCTGCCCCTCGCCGGCCCGCTCGCGGTGGACGAGCGCCGCATTGATCACCCCGACCGCGGCGAGGCCGGTGATCCGGTCCGCCATGGCGAGCGGCGCGTAGCGCGGCGTGCCGTCGCCGGTGCGGGCCTGCAGATGGGCAATGCCGGAGGCGCCCTGCATCAGGTCGTCATAGGCCGGGCGCGGCGCATAGGGGCCGCCCTGGCCGTAGCCGAGCACGGCGGCATAGACCAGGCGCGGATTCACCGCCCGCAGCGCCGGGTAGTCGAGGCCGAGCCGCGCCATCGCCGCCGGGCGGATATTGGTCACCAGCACATCGGCCGCCTCGGCCAGCCGCAGCAGCACGCCCCGGGCCTCCGGCCGCTTCAGGTCGAGCGCGATGCTGCGCTTGCCGCGGTTGATGGTGAGGAACATGCCCCCCATGCCGGGGCTGCGGCCGGGGCCGATGAGGCGCACCATGTCGCCCTCCGGCGCCTCCACCTTAGTGACCTCGGCGCCCATCTCGGCCAGGAGCTGGGTGCAATAGGGACCGACCAGGACGGTGGTGAGATCGAGAACGCGGATGCCCGCGAGTGGTCCGGGCATGCCGCCAGGTCCTTCCTTGCTTCAGCCCAAGCGGTACACCGCACGGGCATTGTCGGCCAGGATCATCCGGCGCTCCGCCTCGCTCATCTGCAGCTTGAAGGCGTAGCGTGGGTCATCGCTGTCCCAATGCGGATAATCGGTGGCGAAGAGCAGCCGGTCCCAGCCGATCCAATCAATGACCTGGCGCAGATGCTCCGGGCGCTCCGGCTCCTCGACCGGCTGGGTGGTGAACCAGAGATGGGATTTCAGATACTCGGATGGCTTGCGGCGCAGATGCGGCACCTCCGACCGGAGGCTCCGCCACAGGCCATCCATCCGCCAGCCCAGCGAGGGCACCCAGCCGAAACCACCCTCGATGATCACGACCTTGAGCCGCGGGAAACGGTCGAACACGCCTTCGAGGATGAAGCTGGCGCAGAGCGCCGCCATGCTCATGGCGACCGCCTGGTGTTCCTCGAAATAGAAGCTCGGCCAGCCGCCGCCCGTCACGCTGTGGCCGCTGGTGCCGAGGCTGTGCAGGCCGAGCGGCAGGCCATGATGCTCGGCAGCCTCGTAGATGGGCCAGTAGCGCTGGCGGCCGAGCGGCTCGAGCGCACGGCTCACCATGGCGATCTGGACGAAATCGGGTTGGCCGGCCCAGCGCTCGATCTCCCGCACCGAGGCGGCGGCATCCTCGCCGGGGATGGCGATGGTGGCCTTCAGCCGAGGCTCCCGCGAGGTCCAGTCCTCGCGCATCCAGTCATTGACGGCGCTGCTCAGCGCGGCCGCGAAGCCGGGATTGCGCTCGTCCATGCCGCGCGCCGCCAACGGCTGCAGCATGCCGTATTCGATATCGAGCGGGTCGAGATGCTGGCTCCGCATGAAATCAAGGTCGGAGCCGGGCGGCCCGCCGCCCGGTGGCCAGGAATCGTAGCGCGACAGCGCCGGCGTCGCCTTTGGATAGGGATGCGTGGTGGCGAAGGGCTGGCGCAGGCGGACACCGTATTCCTGCCGGTGGCGGCGCCACCGGTCCGGCAACCAGCGATCGAGCACCGCCAGGTCGCGCGGCGCCGGATGGATGTCGCCATCGACGAGGCGGAGGCGGGACCCGGACGGCGCCTCGGGCCGGGGCTGCGTGGTCGTGCTCATGGGCTCGCCTCCTCCAGCCGTGGATAGATCGCCAGCGCGTTGTCCCGCAGCACCCGTCCGTGCAACCGGCTCGGCAGACCGGGTGGCAGCGCCGCCTCGCCCTCGAAACGGGCATGGGGGTAGTCGGTGGCGAAAAGGAGAAGCTCGTCGCAGTCGATCATCTCGAGCAGCGCCTCCATCCCGACCGGATCCTCGGGCGCGTCGCCGGGCTGGATGGAGATGCGGATGCTCTCGCGCAGTATCCGGGCCGGCGACCGGTCGACCCAGGGGATCTCCTGCCGCATCGCCCGCCACATCTTCACGCTGCGCCACAGGAAGTTCGGCACCCAGCCGAATCCGCTCTCCAGCAGCACGACTTTCAGGCCCGGGTATTTGGTGAAGGCGCCCTCGGCGATCAGGCTGAGCAACTGGCTCTGGAAGGTCTGGGCGAAGGTCGTGTGGTCCTCGATCAGGTAGGTCGGCCAGCCATTGGCCGTCGGTGCATGCCGATTGGCGTTGCCGGCATGAAGCGCGATGGGCAGGCCGTGCCGCTCGGCGGCGGCCAGGATCGGCCAGTTCACCCGCCGGCCAAGCAGCGTCTCCGCCCCGCCGAACAGCAGCACATGGACGAAGCGTGGGTCCGCCGCACGGCGCTCGATCTCCTCGACCGCCAGCACCGGATCCTCGACCGGCACCAGGATGCCGGCGCGAAGCCGAGGCTCATTGTCCAACCACTCAGCCGCCATCCAGTCATTGGCGGCCCGGCAGAGGACCGCGGCGAGATCGGCATTGTGCAGGGCCGGGGCGCCGAAAAGCGGGTTGCAGATGCCGATGCTGGTTCCGAAAGGCTCGAGCGCCTCGCGCCGCACCGCCTCCACCGTGGCCCCGGCGAGGCCGTCCCCATGGCGCCAATCCGCCCGTGCGGTCAGTGGTGCGCCACGCGGGTAGAGGGCGAAGTCCAGCTCGTCGATGCCACGGCTGGCGATCACCTCCCGCCAGAAGGGCTCGAGATAGGGCAGCAAGGCGCGGCAGCCCGGTAGTGCCGGGTGCAGGTCGACATCGATGGCCCCTCCCATGCCCATCCTCCCGCCCATTGCCTCGGGCTTTCCGATGATGCTGGACCTCGGCCTCGCTGTCGGTCAACCGCCGTATCGGGACCTGAAAGAGCTGGTTAACCACATTGCGGCATGTCTCGCCCGGCGCGATTGGCGCTCAGGAACGGTGACCCGACCATGCCGACACTCATTGAGGCGACCCTGCCAACCTCCGGCCCCGAGGCGCCTCGCCGCCTGCTGATGATCCTTGGGCCGCTTGGCCTCGCAGCCCTGATGCTGCCGGCCGAGATCGGCATGGCGCTGGCGCTGATCGCCTCCCTGGCCTTCGGCATGGGCCTCGCCGGGCTTCGCCGCCATGGGGCCCTCGGCCTCCCCGATGCCATCGAGGACTGACCCTCTCGCTATCCTCGTTGCTCCGCACCGCGTAGCCGCGATGCGAAGCCCGGGCCATACTTGGCCTCGGCACCGCCATCCCGGTGGATGGCGGGTGTCCCCGGTCAGCCGGTGCCGCCAGCCCCGGCCAATTTACTGCCCCCCTGCCCCGTCGCCGCCCGCAGCCTGGGAAGCAGCACGATCATGGCGACGAAGAGGCTGAGCCAGAGCAGCCGTGCCTGGTAACGGTCGGCCGGGCCCGAAAGTCCACCGGTGATCGCCGCATTGCCGATCAGCGCTGCCAGCAGGAGGGCGACGAGGCCCAGCTCCGACAGGGACCAGCGGCGGCGCAGGCCGATCGCCACCAAGCCGAGGCAGAAGATGGCGAGGTGCAGTGGCGTCAACCCGTGGACGAAGGCATAGAGCTCGCCCATCTGTTGGCGGGAGGCGAGATAGGCCTCGTGTTCGCTCGGGAAGTAGCGGGCGATAATCGGCTCCGGCCCCGGCTGGCTGCGCCAAGGCTCCAGCCCGTCGCCGCTCGCCATGGTGACCAGCTGGTGCAGCGTGTTCCGCATCGCGTCAAGCAGGACGCCACCCGGATTCTCGGCCAGGACGCCACGGACGATGGCCTTGGCCTCGGGCGCCCAGGCCTTCGGCCCGCCAAGCTCGGTATAGAGCGGGCCGGTCAGGGTCCAGAGGAAGAGGTTATGCTCGGTTCCGGTCCCGATTTGGTCCCGCACAGCGCAGATCCTGTAGCCGATATCCGGGCAGTGGCGGTCGAGATAGGCGCGGCCCGTATCGTCGAAGATCAGCCGGGTGGCCAGGAAGACGGAGCCGAATGGCGAGATCGACAGCGCCCGATGCGCCACGCCGTTGATGGCGATCAGCGCCATGACCGCCAGCGCCGTGGGCGCCAGCATGCGGCCAAGGCCCCGCAGCGCCGGCACCGGCCCGCGGCGCAGGCCGATCAGCAGTGTCGCCAAGCCAGCCAGGCCAATCGCCAGCGGCACATGACTTTGATGCACGACGACGGCCAGGCTCGAGAGCAGCAGCAGATAGATTCTCTCACGCCGGGACAAGGCCCCCCACTGGAAGGCCAGCAGCCAGATGCAGAGCACCACGACGCCGGTGAAGAGGTCCGGCATGATCTGCGTAGTGACGAAGGGCAGGCCGCTCAGCATTGCCAGGGCCGCGGAGGTCACCACCAATGGCACCGGGCCGGGCTGCCGCTGCACCCGCAGCACCAAATGCAGGAGGTGCGCCATGATCAGCCCCTGACCGATCACCACCGGCCAGAGCGAGAGCCGCCAATGCAGCCCATGAATGAAAAGGCTGTAAAAGGGTGGCCGGTCCCAACCGGCATAGCCTATCAGCGCCTGGCCAAGATAGGTGCCGGTATCCGCAAAGACCAGCGGATAGCCGTTCCAGAGCGCTGGCCAGATCAGCAACAGGGCAGCTAGCCCGATGGCCCAGGGCGGACAGGTCTGGCTGACCGTACCCTCCGGCATGATATCCTTGAGCGCCAACGAAACCGTTGGAGGGTTTGGCTGTTGCAATGCGTTCAGCATCATCAGTGCGCTCTGGAAGGTGGCGATTTCCCAGGTAGTCCCGCAACCGGACCGAGTCATTTCCCACTTTGTTGAAAAACAGCAACGTGATGTGTCTTACTGTGGCACGGTATATGCTAGGCCTGAGCAATCCCCATTCGAGGAGTTGTTCCATGTCCCGGACCGTCCAACTCGCAGCCCGACCGGAGCCCATCAGGGTCGTGCCCGAGGAGACGGCGCTGATCGTCGTTGACATGCAGAACGCCTATCTCTCGCCTGGCGGCTACATCAACCTTGTGGGATTCGATGTCAGTGGTTCCCCGCCCGTCATCGAGGAAACGGCGCAGGTGGTCGCCGCCTGCCGGGCTGCCGGCATCCCGGTGATCTACTTGCAGAACGGCTTCTCGCCCGATCAGCGGGAGGTTGGCGGCCCTTCGGCGCCTGTTTGGCACAAGTCCAATGCGCTGAAATTCATGCGGGCGAACGAGGCCTATGCGGGGAAGCTCATCACCCACGGCACCTGGGACCATGCGATCGTCGATCCGCTGACGCCGGAGCCGGGCGATCTCGTCGTGCCGAAGTCGCGCTACAGCGGCTTCGCTGGCACAGGGCTCGAGCAGATCCTGGCTTCCCGGCGGATCAGGACGCTGCTCGTCGCCGGCGTCGCCACCAATGTCTGCGTCGAGAGCACCATCCGGGACGCCTATCACCGGGAATTCTTTCCGGTCATGATCACGGACGCGACCATGGCGGCAGGGCCCGGGGCACAGGAAGCCACGGAGTTCAACGTCGAGAAATTCTTCGGGTGGCTGAGCACCGGGGCCGAAGTCAGGGCTGCCCTGCGCAACAACCAATAGAAAAGCCGGGGAGATCAACCTCTCCCCGGCCTTTCATCTAGGTCAACAAGATCAGTCGCGCTGGAGAGCCTGCACGATCTCCTGCGTGACCTTCTTGGCATCGCCGAACAGCATCATGGTGTTTGGGCGGAAGAACAACTCATTGTCGACCCCGGCATAGCCACTTGCCATGCCGCGCTTGATGAAGAAGACGGTCTTCGCCCGCTCCACATCGAGGATCGGCATGCCGTAGATCGGGCTGGACTTGTCGGTCTTCGCCGCCGGGTTGGTCACGTCATTGGCGCCGATGACGAAGGCCACATCCGCATCGGCGAATTCCGGGTTGATCTCTTCCAGCTCTTTCACGTCCTCATAAGGAACGTTCGCCTCGGCCAGCAGCACGTTCATATGCCCGGGCATACGGCCCGCAACCGGGTGGATGGCGTATTCCACCTGCGCGCCTTCCTTCTTGAGCAGATCGCCCATCTCCCGCAGCACCTGCTGGGCCTGCGCCACCGCCATGCCATAGCCGGGCACGACGATGATCTTCTGGGCATTCCTCATGATGTAGGCAGCGTCCTCCGGGCTGCCGGCCTTCACCGGCGCCCGGTCACCCGTTGCACCGCCACCGGCCGCCGCACCGCCCGCATCCGTGCCGAAGCCGCCCAGCAGCACGTTGATGATGCTGCGGTTCATGCCCTTACACATGATGTAGGAGAGGATGGCACCCGAGGCGCCGACCAGCGCGCCGGTCACGATCAGCAGGAGGTTGCTAAGCGTGAAGCCGATGCCCGCCGCTGCCCAACCGGAATAGCTGTTCAGCATCGAGACGACGACCGGCATGTCGGCGCCGCCGATCGGGATGATCAGCAGGAAGCCAAGCGCGAAGGCGAGGATGGCGATCAGCCAGAACAGCGCCGCGCTGCCCGAGGCAACGAAGCCGATGATCAGCACCACCAGCAGGATGCCGAGGCCGAGGTTCAGCCAGTGCTGACCCTTGAAGGTGATCGGCGCGCCGGACATCAGCGCCTGCAGCTTGGCGAAGGCGATGACCGAGCCGGAGAAGGTGATGGCACCGATGGCGAGGCCGAGCGACATCTCGACCAGCGAGCCGCCATGGATCTCACCGGCATGGCCGATGCCGAAGCTCTCCGGCGCGTAGAAGGCGGCTGCCGCGACGAAGACCGCCGATAGGCCGACCAGCGAGTGGAAGGCGGCAACAAGCTGCGGCAGCGCCGTCATCTGGATGCGGGAGGCGATATAGGCGCCGGCGCCGCCACCGATGGCCAGCGCCAGGATGATCAGCCCGATCCCGCCCCCGCCCATCCCCGGGCGCAGCAGGGTCGCCACGATGGCGATGCCCATGCCGACCATGCCGAACAGGTTGCCCTGCCGTGAAGTGGTCGGGTGGGACAGGCCACGCAGCGCGAGGATGAAGAGGACGGCGGCGACGAGATAGGCGAACGTCGAGAGGGTTGCGGCCACGGTCTCAGCCCTTCTTCTTCGACTGGAACATGGCCAGCATCCGGCGCGTCACGATGAAGCCGCCGAAGATATTCACCGCGGCCAGCGCGGCAGCCAGGAAGCCGAAGACCTGCGCCGCCAGGCTCTCACCGAGCCCGGTCGCCAGGATGGCGCCGACGACGATCACCGAGGAGATGGCATTGGTGACGCCCATCAGCGGGCTGTGCAGCGCCGGCGTCACGTTCCACACAACGTAATAACCAACGAAGCAGGCCAGCAGGAAGATCGTCAGCAGGAAGAGGAAGGGATCGGCCGCCGCGGCCACGGGCGCGACATGGGTCTCGGCCATGGCGCGAGCCTGCTGGGCCAGTTCCAGGGCGCGCTGCGCCGTGGCGCTGGCCTGGTTGGCCAGGTCAGTGGGATTCATCGCTCTGGTCTCCTCAGGCGGCCTGGGCGGGGGCGAGGCTTGGGTGGATCACGGCGCCGCCACGGGTCAGCAGCACGCCTTTCACGATCTCATCGCTCTCCGGCAGCTTCGGCGCTTTGGCTTCCTTGTCCCAGAAGGTCGTCAGGAAGGTCAGCAGGTTCCGGGCATAGAGGGCGGAGGCCGCGGCCGGGATGCGGCCGGGCCAGTTGGAATGGCCAAGGATGGTCACGCCATTCTCGGTGGTCACCACCTCGCCGGGCTTGGTCAGCGCCACGTTGCCGCCGGCATCGGAGGCGATGTCGACGATGATGCTGCCCGGCTTCATGCTGCGGACCATCTCGGCCGTCACCAGCGTCGGCGCCTTGCGGCCCTGCACCAGGGCGGTGGTGATGACGATGTCCTGCTTGGCGATATGGGTTGCCACCACCTCGGCCTGCTTGGCGTAGAAATTGGCCGAGAGTTGCTTGGCGTAGCCGCCTGCCGTCTGGGCCGCCTTGCTCTCCTCGTCCTCATAGCCGACGAAGCTGGCGCCGAGGGACTTGATCTCCTCCTTGGCAGCTGGCCGCACATCGGTCGCCGAGACGCGGCCGCCGAGGCGGCGTGCCGTGGCGATCGCCTGCAATCCGGCGACGCCCGCGCCCATGATGAAGACATTGGCGGCCGGGATGGTGCCGGCCGCCGTCATCAGCATCGGGAAGCCTCGGTCGAAGGCCGCTGCAGCCTCGATGACGGCGCGATAGCCGGCGAGATTGGCCTGGGAGGAGAGGATATCCATGCTCTGCGCCCGGGTGATGCGTGGCAGCAGTTCCATCGCCCCGGCCTCGAGGCCGAGTTGGGCATAGGTCGCCGCCATCTCCGGCGTCGCCTGGAGCTGGCCCAGCAGCAGGGTTCCGCGGGCAATCAAGGAGAGCTCGTCGACAGCACCCTCACCGGTGCCGAGCGGCGCACGCACCTTCAACACGATGCCGGCGCCATGCAGCGCGCTGGCCGCATCCGGGGCGAGTTCGGCACCGGCGGCGGCATACTCCGCATCCGGGATGCCGGCGCTGAGCCCGGCCCCAGCCTCGACCGCGACGGTCAGGCCGAGGGCGATGAATTTCTTCACCGTCTCCGGCGTGGCGGCGACCCGGGTTTCGGCCGGACGGCGTTCCTTGAGCACTGCAAGTCGCATGCGGGTATCCCCCTTCGGGCGCGGAACATGCGCATCCGCGCCAGGGGAGGCAAGACAGAATCTCCAAGCCGTGGCCATGGTTTTGGGCAGATCCAGCCACCAGCCCAGAGATTAGGCGCCCCCCGGCCTAGCCCGGTGGGACGTTCGCCATTGGTGGCGGGACCCCCGCCTCCCGCAGACCCTCGGCCTGACGCTCGGTCAATGCGGCCTCGGAGAAGTCCTGCGCCAGCTCCATGAACATCTGGTGCCAGTTGATCTGGGCGCGGAGCCGCAGGAAGACGCTGCCGAGGCCGATCGCGGCGCGATCCATGAGCGGGAATTCGCGCGGGATGCGCACGCCACCGGTGCGCTTCAGCCCCTCATGCACCTTGGCCGCCATCTTGCGGCCATAGGACATGTCATCGACCTCCTGGATCGGCCGCACCCGGTCCTGCACCAAGGGCTCGTAGAGGAACTTCGCCCAGAGGCTCAGCACCTCCATCGTCTCCTTGGAGAGGTTGCGGAAGCCCCAGATGCGGTAGGCCTCGGCGGCTTTCTCGTCGTCGCCGTCGCGCACCGCCTCGTAGAGCAGGATCACGCCGCCGACGAAGCTTGGCGGGAAGACGCGGATGGTTCCGAAATCGAGGAGGTTGATGCCCTCGCGGTCCGGCCGGACCTGGTAGTTGCCGAGATGCGGGTCCCCATGGATGACGCCGTACTGGTAGAAGGGCTTGTACCAGGCGCGGAACAGGGCCTTGGCATAGGCATTCCGCTCCTCCAGCGGCGGGTCCTCCTCGAGCCGCTTGATGATGGCGCGACCATCGAGCCAGCTCATCGTCAGCAGCCGCTTGGTGCAGAGGCCCTCGACCGGCGTCGGGATCGAGACATCCGGCGTGTCGCGCATCATGATGCCGTAGAGGCGCATCTGCGAGGCCTCGCGGAGGTAGTCGAGCTCCTCGCGCAGCCGGTCGCACATCTCCTGATAGACCTCGCCATTGTCGAGGGCGCTGTCCATCCGCCGATAGAGGCTGACGGCCAGCTTGAGCTGACGGAGATCGGCCTCCACCACGCTTGGCATGTCGGGGTACTGCAGCTTGCAGGCCACCTCCCGGCCATCCGGCAGGGTCGCACGATGCACCTGCCCAAGGCTGGCGGCGGCGGCGGCCTCACGGCCGAAGCTGGTGAAGCGGCTCTCCCAGCCTGGCCCGAGCTCGGAGCCCATGCGCCGGCGCACGAAAGGCCAGCCCATGGGCGGAGCATTGGACTGCAGGGTAGCCAGCTCCTGCGCATAAGCTTCCGGCAGGGCGTCGGGCACGGTGGAGAGGAATTGCGCCACCTTCATCAGCGGACCCTTCAGCCCGCCAAGGATGGCCTTCAGATCCTCCGCATGCGCTGCCTTGTCGGTTTTCACCCCAAAGAAGCGCTCGCCGGCCACGCGGGCGGCGATGCCTCCGACGGCGCCGGAGGTTCGCGCCATCCGGCGCAGTTCGCCGAAGATGGTGCTGTCGGGGCTGCGCTCAGACATCACGTTCCAATTCATCGATAAAGCCGGCGATCACGTCGAGGCCGCGCTGCCAGAAAGCCGGGTCGGAAGCATCGAGGCCGAAGGGCGCCAGCAATTCCTTGTGCCGCAGCGTGCCGCCGGCGCGCAGCAGGTCGAGATACTTGCGCTCGAAGTCGGGCACTGCCCCGTCGCGGTAGACGCCGTAGAGGGCGTTCACCAGGCAATCCCCGAAGGCATAGGCATAGACATAAAAGGGCGAATGGATGAAGTGCGGGATATAGGCCCAGTAGACGCCGTAATCCTCGGTGAATTCGAAGGCAGGGCCGAGGCTCTCGCGCTGCACCTGCATCCAGAGCTCGGCGATGCGTTCGGCGGAGAGCTCGCCCTTGCGGCGCTCCTCATGCAGCAGCGTCTCGAAGCGGTAGAAGGCGATCTGCCGCACCACCGTGTTCAACATATCCTCGACCTTGCCGGCCAGCATCAGCCGCCGGCGCTTCGGGTCCTGCTCGGCATCCAGCAACCCGCGGAAGGTCAGCATCTCGCCGAAGACGGAGGCGGTCTCGGCCAGTGTCAGCGGCGTGCCCGAGAGCAGGTAGCCCTGCGCCCCGGCGAGGATCTGATGGACGCCATGGCCCAGCTCATGCGCCAGCGTCATCACGTCGCGCGACTTGCCGTGATAGTTGAGCAGCAGATAGGGGTGCGCACTCGGCACGGTCGGATGGGCGAAGGCGCCGCTCGCCTTGCCGGGGCGGAGCGCAGCGTCGATCCAGGGCTTGTCGAAGAAGCGGCCACCGATATCGGCCAGCTCCGGGCTGAAGGCACGGTAGCTGTCGAGCACGGTCCGCACCGCATCCGGCCAGGCGATGCTGCGGTCCTGCTCCTCCGGCAGCGGGGCGTTGCGGTCCCAATGCTGCAGCTTCGGCAGGCCGAGCCACTTCGCCTTCATGCTGTAATACCGGTGCGAGAGGCGCGGGAAGTTGTCCCGTACCGCCGTCACCAGCGCGTCCACCACCTCATCCTCGACCATGTTGGCCCGGTTGCGGGAGGAGCCCGGGCGCGGGTAACGGCGCCAGTTGTCGATGATCTCCTTGTCCTTGGCGAGGGTATTGGTGACCAGCGAGAAGAGCCGGACCTGGCTGCCGAAGGCAGCCGAGACCCCCTCCGCCGCCGCCGCCCGCACCGCACGATCGCGGTCCGACAGGCGGTTGAGGGCGGCGGACACGGTCAGCTCCTCCTCGCCTACCTTCACCTGCATATTGGCGATGGTCTCATCGAACAGCCGATTCCAGGCCGAGCGGCCGGTGACCTCCTTCTCATGCAGCAGCTTCTCGAGCTCGTCCGAGAGCTGATGCGGACGGAAGACGCGAAGGTCGCGCAGCCAGGGCTGCCAACGGGCAAGTGCGGGGCTGCCAGCGAGCTTGCGCTCGATCTCGGCATCCTCCAGCCGGTTCAGCTCCAGGGTGAAGAACAGCAGATGGCTGCTGATCGTCGTCACCCGCTCCTGCAGCGTCTGGTAGAAGCGGCCATTGGCCGGGTCGGTCGCATCGCCGGCGAAGATCAGCTGGCCGAAGCTCATCGCCCGGCCCAGGACCTCCTCGATCCGTTCATACTCGGCGATCGCCTCGGCCAGGGCATCCCCGGAGAGGCCGCCAAGCCGCCCGGCAAGGCGGCTGGCGAAGGCCTTCCCCTCGGCCTCGGCACGATCGAGGTCGGCCGTGAGCTTCGGATCGTCGGGCGACGCATAGAGGTCGGACAGGTCCCAGACCGGTAGCGGCGGGCCCGGCTCGCCACCGGCATCCAGCGGCGAGGCTACCAGCCCATGCAGGACCGGGAGGGAGGATGCGGCCGCGGCGGTATCCGCGGCGGCCTGGGGCGGGTTCGATTGGGGCTCGGCTCGGGTCACGGCTTTGCATATATGGCGCGTGCGGGCAGGGCCAAGCCATCAAGCACGGGGGAAGCGCGGAATGCCGGATGTCGGTCCCAGCCAGGGAGGCGCCTTCACTGGCAGCAAGGGGGGCACGCCCTGGGGCAGCCTGCCATGGATGTTGCTCGACATCGCCCGCCGCCGGCCCGACCGGCCCATGGTCCGCCATTGGCGGCAGGGTGGCTGGCAGCGGATGAGCTGGGGCGAATTCGCCCTTGCCGTCGCCAGCGCTGCTGCCTGGCTCCGCCGCGCCGGCGTCATGCCGGGCGACCGGGTCCTGCTCGTCAGCGAGAGCCGGCCGGAATTCAACGTCGCCGATGTGGCGCTGATGGCGATCGGCGCCGTCACCGTCCCGACCTACACCACCAACACGGATGTGGACCACGCGCATATCCTGCGGGATTCCGGGGCGAGGATCGCCATCGCCTCCACCGCCGTGCTGGCCGCGCGCCTGGCGCGGGCGGCGCCGGAGGGGCTCGATCTGCTGATCGGCCTCGACGCCCCGCCGCCGGAGGAGGCCGCGCCCCGCGTCGCGCATTGGGCGGAAGTAACCGGCGAGCCGGGAGATCTCCCATTGCTGATGGCCGAGGTGGAGCAGATCCCGCCCGGCCGCCTCGCCTGCCTCATCTATACCTCCGGCACCGGCGGCACGCCGCGTGGGGTGATGCTGCCGCACCGCGCCATGCTGGCGAACCGCGACGGCGTCGCCGCCCTGGCGGAGCGGCTGCACCTGGATGGCACGGTCTATCTGTCCTTCCTGCCGCTCTCGCACAGCTACGAGCATACGGTCGGCGTCTTCCTGCTGCCCTCGCTCGGGGTGGAGGTGGTGTATTCCCGTGGCGCCGACCGGCTCTCGGCCGAATTCCAGGAATTCCGCCCGAGCATCATCACCGCCGTCCCCCGGCTCTTCGAGGTATTGCGGAGCCGCATGGTCGCCCAGCTCGAGAAGGAGACGCCCTTCCGCCAGCGGCTGTTCCGCAAGGCCCTGGAGCTCGGCCTGAAGCGGGCGGATGGGCCGCCGCTCTCGCTGCTGGAGCGGGTGCAGGATGCGGTGCTGGACCGGCTGGTGCGAAGCAAGGTCCGGGCGCGTTTCGGTGGCCAGCTCCAGGCCATGGTCTGTGGCGGGGCACGGCTCGATCCGGACCTCTCCGGCTTCTTCATCGGTCTCGGCCTGCCGCTGATCCAGGGTTACGGCCAGACCGAGGCGGGGCCGGTGATCGCGGTGAACCCGCCTTGGGACAATGTCCGCCACACCGTCGGCTATCCGCTGCCCGGCGTCGAGGCGCGGCTGGCCGAGGATGGGGAATTGCTGGTGCGCGGCCCGCTGGTGATGGACGGCTACTGGCGGAATCCGGAGGCGACCGCAGCCGCCATCCATCCAGCCGCCGGGGCCGCACCGGATGACGCGCCCTGGCTGCATACCGGCGACATGGCGCGCATCGAGCACGGCCGAATCACCATCACGGACCGCAAGCGGGATTTCATCAAGACCCTCGGCGGCGACATGGTGAGCCCCGCCAAGCTCGAATCGCTGCTGATGGCAGAGCCGGAGATCGCCCAGGCTGTGGTCGCCGGCGAGGGACAGCCCGGCGTTGTGGCGCTCGTCGTCCCCGCTGAGGGCCAGGAGGCAGGGATCGGCCCGGCCATCGCCCGGGTGAATGCCCGCCTGTCCAGCATCGAGCGCATCCGCCGCTGGGCTCCGACGCCCACCCCCTTCTCTGTCGAGAACGGGATGCTGACGCCCACCATGAAGGTGAAGCGCCGCGCCGTGCTCGAGCACTACAAGGATGAGATCAACGGCCTGTACAAATAGCTGATCGAGGAGAACGGCCGATGCCAGCCGAAGCCGAAGGCCCCAATGCGCCGCAGGCCGCCTATTGGAATGGGCCGATGACCCGGGCCTGGGCCCGGCTGCATGACAGGATCGACACACGCTTCGCGCCCATCCTCGACCTGCTGCTGGACCACGCTGCACCGCAGGCAGGGGAGCGGGTGCTCGATATCGGCTGCGGCAGCGGAACCTCGGTGCTGGCATTGGCTGGACAGGTGGGCCCGACGGGCCGGGTGCTCGGTGTCGACATCGCCGAGGAATCGGTCGCGGTGGCGGCCCGGCGCATCGCTGCGGCCGGGCTCTCGCAGGCCGAGGTGGTGCTGGCGGATGCCGCCACCTACCCCTTCCCGCCTGCGAGCTTCGATCTGCTGGTCTCCCGCTTCGGCGTGATGTTCTTCCTCGACCCAGTGGCGGCCTTCGCGCAGATCCGCTCGGCGCTGAAGCCCGGCGCGCGGGTGGTGCTGGCCGCTTTCCGCAGCGCGGCCGAGAACCATTGGACGACCGGCGCGGCGGCCGCCGTGCGCGACCTCATCCCTTCCCCGCCGCCCCCTGGCCCGGAGGAGCCCGGCCAGTTCGCCTTCGCCGACCCGGCACGGGTGGAGCGCATCCTGTACGGCGCCGGCCTCCAGGAGGTGCGGCTGACCGCCGAGGACCCGCTGCTGCGGCTTGGCGCCGATGCGGCGGAGGCGGCGGATTTCGCCATGACGGTCGGCCAGGTGAGCCGTGCGCTGCATGAGGCGCCGGAGAGCCGGCGCGAGGCGGTGCGCGCCGGCATCACCACCTTCTTCCGCGCCCATCAGGGCGCCGGCGGCGTCGTGATGCCAGCGGCGATCTGGCTGGTGACGGCACGGGCCTGAACCCAGCGCCGCCTGCCTCAGCGCGGCTGGCGCGCCGGCATGGGCGCGAGCGCCTCGGGCTCCGCCGTCATCGCCTCGGGAAATTCGGCGACCAGCTTACGCGCCATGGGATGTCCTCCCCTTGGGCCTGCCGGGAATACGGCCCGCCCAAAGGCAGTTCGTATACGTTGCGGCCTACAGTTCGTCAGATGTCACGAAAATGTGCGCTGAACAGCATGCAACCCAGACCCGCAAGCGCATTCGTCGCCTCAAACCGGCAGCACGTCGAGCCTGAGCGGCAGGACCTGGCCCATCCATAACGCATGCTCCGCATGGTCTGCCCGGGCCCGGCCGGTTTCCGGATGCACCAGCACGACCAGCCCAGCCCGGTGAAGCGCCAGGAAAGGCACAAGCGACGGGAAGAGCGATGGCGGGAAGGCGACCTGATACATCGCACAGGGATGCGGCCCGACCGGCACGTCGTGCCAGCGGCCGAGCAGGGCGTCCGGAAAGCGGGCGCCGATCGCCTCGCGCAGCGCCGCGGCCATGCTGCGGGTCGAGGCGGGATCGTAGTAGATATGGGCATGCCAGCCGGTGATGGCCTCGGTCATCTCTGCCTTCCTCTCGCCGATGCCGGGGCAATGCCCGGATGGCCGCTGCCGGAGCGCATCGCCATCATCGCACCATGCTTACCGACGAGGCCCGACCGATGCTCGACCAGGATGCCCTGCGCTGGGAAGCCCTGCTGGCCCGTGATCCGGAGCCGGAATGCGGCAGCTTCCTCTATGCCGTCACCACCCAGAGGGTCTATTGCCGCCCCGGCTGCCCCTCCCGCCCGCCGCTCCGCCGCAATGTCCGGTTCTATGCCGATGCGCCGGCGGCGGAGGCAGAGGGCTTCCGCGCCTGCAAGCGTTGCGACCCGAAGGGCGAGCGGGCTGCGATCCATGCCGCCGCCATCCGCGCCGCATGCGATCTGATCGAGGCGAGCGAGGGGACACCCTCCCTCGCGACCCTTGCCGACCGCGCCGGCTACGCCCGGCACCATTTCCTGCGGCTGTTCAAGGAAAGCACCGGGGTGACGCCGCACTCCTACGCAGCCTCCGTCCGGGCCCGGCGGCTGCAGGCCTCGCTGGCTGCGGGGGATCGGGTGGCGGAGGCAGTGGCCGGCGCAGGGTATGGCAGCGAAAGCCGGGTCTATGGCGCGCCCGGCCGCGTGCTCGGCATGACACCGGGTGCCGCTCGACGCGGCGGGGCGGGCGAGACCATTCGCATCGCCAGGGCGACGAGCGTCCTCGGCCCGCTCATGGTCGGCGCGACCGAGAACGGCGTCTGCTTCATCGGCTTCGCCGAGGATTTCGACGCGCTGGAAGGCGATGTCCGGCAGCGCTTCCCCAAGGCGCGGATCGAGCCGGCGCCCGAGGCGCTGGCCGGGACGGTGCGGCAGGTTGTGGAATTCCTGGAGGAACCCAAGGCCGCCCTTGCCCTGCCGCTCGACCTGCGCGGCACCGCCTTCCAGCGCCGGGTCTGGGAAGCGCTGCAGGCCATCCCCTTCGGCGAGACGCGGACCTATGGGCAGATGGCCGTGGCGATCGGCGCGCCCAGCGCGGTCCGGGCGGTGGCGCGGGCCTGCGCACAGAACCACGTCTCGCTGGCGGTGCCCTGCCACCGCGTGGTCGGCGCCAATGGCGACCTTACAGGCTATCGCTGGGGCGTGCCGCGCAAGCGGGCGCTGCTGGCGAAGGAGCGGGCGGGGGCGAAAAGCTAGACCGCCTCCACCTCGGCGACGCCCGGCAGCACCTTCATCGCCTGCATCAGGCGGGGCGAGACATTGAATTTACCAGGCAGGGCGAGCTCAACTTCCTGCCCCTCCCCCGTCCGGGCCACGACCACGACCCGGCCGCGACCCCTGCCCTCCCGCTCCAGCAGCGTGCGGATCGGATCGACCGCGGCGGGGCCCTCGAGCCAGAGGCGGATGCCCTGGCCGACGCCCTGGCTCGCCTTCTCCAGCCCCTCGACCTCGCTCGCGGTGAGGCGCAACGCATCGTTCTCCAGCCGCGCCTCGGCCTTCACCAGCAGGGCATTGCCCTCGGTCAGCAGGTCGCGGACACGGTTCAGCACCTCGCTGAACAGCGTCACCTCGAAGCTGCCGGTCTGGTCGGACAGTGTCAGCCAGCACATGCGGCTGCCGGTGCGGGTCGGCCGCTCCTTGGTGGCGACGACGGTGCCGGCCAGCGTCAGCTTGGCCGAGCCGCCCTTGGCGCGATCGGCAATGGCGAGGAAGGGCGTGACGCCGAGGCGCTTCAGCACATCCTTGTAGGTGTCGAGCGGATGGGCGGAGAGGTGGAAGCCCACGGCCTCCGCCTCATAGGCCAGCTTCTCGAGCTGCGGCCAGTCGGGGATGTCCTTCAGCCGCAGCGGCACTGGGCCACCGGTGCTGCCGAACATGTCGGCCGTCGGGTCCTCGCGGCGTTCGGCGGCTTCCTGGGCGGCGCGCAGCACCACCTCGGCCCCGGCGACCAGCCTGGCGCGGTTGCCTTCCAGCCGGTCGAAGGCGCCAGCCTTGGCCAGGTTCTCGATCTGCATCTTGTTGAGCAGCTTCGGATCGACCCGGTGGGCGAAATCAGCGACCGAGGCAAAGGGCCCCGCGGCATCGCGCGCGGCGACCAGCGCCTGCATGGCCGCGGCGCCGACCCGCTTCACCGCGGCGAGCGCGAAGCGGATGGCCTGCTTGCCGCCCTCCTGCGCCTCGACGAGGAAGAAGGCGCCGGAGCGGTTGATGTCGGGCGGCAGCACGGGGATGCCGAGGCGCGAGCATTCCTGCATATGCCCGGCCAGCTTGTCGGTCTTGTCGAGGTCGAGCGTCATCGAGGCGGCGAGGAAGGCGACGGTGTGATTCGCCTTCAGCCAGGCGGTCTGGTAGCTAACCAGCGCGTAGGCAGCCGCATGCGACTTGTTGAAGCCGTACTCGGCGAACTTCGCCATCATGTCGAAGATCTCGGTCGCCTTGGCCGGCTCGATGCCGTTCCTCACCGCGCCCTCGGTGAAGATGGCGCGCTGCTGCTCCATCTCCTTGGCGATCTTCTTGCCCATGGCGCGGCGCAGCAGGTCGGCGCCGCCGAGCGAATAGCCCGCGAGCTCCTGGCTGATCTGCATCACCTGTTCCTGGTAGACCATGATGCCGAAGGTCTCCGCCAGGATGGGGTGGATCTTCGGATGCGGGCTCTCCCAGGGCTCGCCATGCTTGCGCTGGCAATAGGCGGGGATGTTCGCCATGGGGCCCGGGCGGTAGAGCGAGACGGCGGCGACCAGGTCCTCGAAGCGGTCGACCTTCATCTGCCGCAGGCAGTCCCGCATGCCCTGGCCTTCGAACTGGAACACCCCGGCGGCATCGCCCTTCCGCAGCATCTCGAAGGTCTTGGCATCGTCGAGCGGGATGGCGTTGATGTCGACCTCGACCCCCTGCCCCTTCAGGATCTCCAGCGCCTGCTCGATGACCGTCAGCGTCTTCAGGCCGAGGAAGTCGAACTTCACCAGGCTCGCTTGCTCGACATACTTCATCGAGTACTGGGTGATGAGCATGTCGCTGCGCGGATCGCGGTAGAGCGGGACGATGTCGATCAGCGGCTTGCGGCCGATGACGACGCCGGCGGCATGCGTCGAGGCGTTGCGGTAGAGGCCCTCCAGCTGGTTGGCGATCTCGAGCAGCCGCGCCACCTGCTCATCGGCGTCACGCATCTGCTGCAGGCGCGGCTCGCCCTCGATGGCCTGGGCGAGCGTCACCGGCTTCGCCGGGTTGAAGGGGATGAGCGAGGCGATGCGGTCCACCTGCCCATAGGGCATGCCGAGCACGCGGCCCACATCGCGCACCGCCGCCTTGGCCTGCAGCTTGCCGAAGGTGATGATCTGCGCCACCCGGTCCTCGCCATACTCGCGGCGGACATAGGCGATGACCTCGTCGCGCCGGTCCTGGCAGAAGTCGATGTCGAAATCCGGCATCGAGACACGCTCGGGGTTGAGGAAGCGCTCGAAAAGCAGGCCGAAGCGCAGCGGGTCGAGATCGGTGATCTGCAGCGCCCAGGCAGCGACCGAGCCGGCGCCCGAGCCGCGGCCTGGCCCGACCGGGATGGGCGGCGTCTGCGCCTTCGCCCATTGGATGAAATCAGCGACGATCAGGAAGTAGCCGGCGAAGCCCATGCTCTCGATGACGCCGAGCTCGTAGTCCAGGCGCGTGTCATAGACCTCGCGCTTGTCGGCCTCGATGCCCGCCACGTCCAGCCGGGCGGCGAGGCCGCGGCGGGCCATGTCGCGCACCGTCTCGGCCTCGGTCATGCCGGGCTGCACCTTGGGGCAGATCGGCAGCTCCGGCTTCTTGGTCTCCGCCATCACCGCGCAGCGGCGGGCGATGGCGATCGTGTTGTCGCAGGCATCCGGCAGGTCGGCGAAGAGAGCGCGCATGGCGGCCGGCGGCTTGAACCAGTGCTCCGGCGTGACGCGGCGGCGTTCCTTCTCGGCCAGTACCCGGCTTTCAGCGATGCAGAGCAGGGCGTCATGCGCCTCATGCATCGCGGGAACGGCGAAGTAGACGTCATTGGCGGCGACAATGGGCAGCGCCATCTCGTCGGCCAGCGCCAGCAGGGCCGGCTCGATCGCCTTCTCGACCTCCAGACCGTGCCGGTGCAGCTCCACCGCCAACCGGTCCGGGAAGGTGGCGGCGAGGCGGCGCAGGAACTCCTCGGCGACGTCCCGCCGCCCTTCCGCCAGCAGCCGGCTGACCGGGCCGAGCGTGCCGCCGGTCAGCAGGAAGATGCCCTCGGCATGCTCCTCCAGGGTCGCATAGGAGAGGCAGGGCCGGCCGGAGGCATCCGAGCCGAGGAAGGAGCGCGAGGACAGGCGCTGGAGGTTGTCGTAGCCCCGCGCATTCATCGCCAGCGCGACGATCGGATCCGGCGGCATCCGCTCCGCCTCGGGGCGCGGGTCGGATGCGGTGCGCGATAGCCAGAGCTGGCAGCCCATGATGGGCTGGATGCCCTTGCCCTGGCAGCTCTGCGCGAATTCCAGCGCGCCGAAGAGATTGGCCGAATCGGTGAGCGCCACGGCCGGCATACCGGCCTCCTTGGCGAGGCTCGCCAGCTTCTCCGCCTTGATGGCGCCTTCGGAGAGCGAGTAGCTGGAATGGACGTGAAGATGGACGAAACCGGCGTTGGGGTCTGCGCTCATGCCGGGGAGACTAGCACGCCACCCCCGTGGCCTGCATGCTGCGCGCGATGCCGGACCAGCCCAGCCGTGCCGTGGTCGCCGCCGGCGTCCTCGCGATGTTCCTGTTCAGCGCCAATTTCGCGGCCACCGGCCATGCGCTGGCCGTTGGGCTTTCGGTGCCGGACCTGGTGCTGATCCGCTATGGCGTGGCGGGGCCGCTTTTCCTCGCGCTGCTGGTGCGAATCGGGCTGGGCGGCCTGTCCTTGGGTCGGGCGGCGGTGCTCGCCGCCCTTGCCGGGGCGCCCTATTTCCTGCTGACGGCGGCGGCGCTCCGCTTTGCGCCCGCCGTGCATGCCTCCATCCTCAACCCCGGCGGGACGATGGTCTTCGCGCCCCTCCTTGCCTGGTGGCTGTTGCGGACCCCTCCGGAGACAGGCGTGCGCATCGGCCTGCCGGTGATCGTGGTGGGGCTGCTGCTGATCGGATGGGCCGGACTCGGCGAAGGCGGCAGGCAAGCCTGGATCGGCGACCTTCTGGTGCTGATGAGCGGCTTCAACTGGGCGCTCTATGGCGTGCTGATGCGGCGCTGGCAGGTCAGCGGGCTGCGCGCGGCGGCCATCATCGGTGCCTTCTCCCTGGCCTGGGTACCGGTGCATCTTCTGATCTTCGGCATCGGCGGGGTGGTCGCGCATCCGGCGGAGGCGCTGGGGCAGGCAATCTACCAGGGGCTGATCGCCGGTGGCCTCGCCATCATCCTCTATAGCCGCGCGGTGGTGGCGATGGGGCCGGCTCGTGCAGCCCTGCTGCCGCCGCTCGTGCCGGCACTCGGCGTGCTCTGGGCCTGGCTGCTGCTCGGCGAGCATGTCAGCGCGATGCAGGTCGCCGGAATGGTGACCGTGGTGGCCGGGATGCTCTGCGGTGCGCTGTGGCGCCGTGACAGATGAGACAATTGCGGCCCGTGGCTGCAATGCTCCGGCGACATTCCGGTGTCACACCGCCGCCGACAAAGACCCGGAGGATTCCATGTCTCGACTGCCCGCCCTTTTCCTCATCGCCGCGGCGCTTTGCCTGGTCGTCGGCACCAGCCTTGGCATCGCCATGGGCATCGCGCATGACTTTCACTTGGCGCCGGTGCATGCGCATCTCAACCTGGTCGGCTGGACGACGCTGGCGCTGATGGGGCTGAGCTACCGCGCCTGGCCGCAACTGGCCGAGAGCCGGTTGCTGGCACCTCTGCAATTCTTCCTCTCGGCCGGCTCCGCCGTCGCCTTCCCGGCCGGCATCTATCTCTCGATCGAGCATGAGGCGCCGGGGCTTGCGATCGGCGCAGCGCTTGTCTTCTTCGCCAGCACGTTGCTCTTCCTGCTACGGCTGCTGCCGCTCGTCCTGGCAAGGCAGCCAGCCGCGCGGATGGTCGTGGCGGAGTAGGCCTCAGCCCGGCACCACCCGCCCGTCCCGCAACGTCACCACCCGGTCCATCCGCGCCGCGAGGGCCGGGTTGTGGGTGGCGATGAGGGCGGCGACGCCCTGGCCGCGCACGGCGGAAAGCAACTCCTCGAAGACGAGGTCCGAGGTGCCGACATCAAGATTGCCGGTTGGCTCGTCGGCCAGAAGGATGCGCGGCGCATTGGCCAGGGCCCGGGCGATGGCGACACGCTGCTGCTCGCCGCCTGAGAGCCGGCCGGGGCGATGGTGCCCCCGCCCTTCCAACCCGAAGCTGCCGAGCAACTGCCGGGCCCGTGCCTCGGCAGCCGGACGAGGCGTGGCATTCGCCATCTGCGGCAGCACCACATTCTCCTCCGCCGTGAATTCGGGCAGCAGGTGGTGGAACTGGTAGACGAAGCCGATGGCGGTGCGACGGATGGCGGTGCGTGCGTCATCCGAGAGCGTCCCGGCGGCGCGGCCGGCGACGAATACCTCGCCGGCATCGGGCCGCTCCAGCAGCCCGGCCAGATGCAGCAAGGTCGACTTGCCGGTCCCGGACGGGGCGACGAGAGCGACGATTTCGCCGGCCGATAGCGTCAGCTCGGCCCCGGTCAGCACGGTCAACTCGCCTGCCTCGGTCCGGAAGCGGCGGGCGACGCTCTCCAGGCGGAGCGGCGGAGCGTCACTCATTGCGCAGGGCCTCCACCGGGTCGAGCCGCGCGGCGCGCCAACTGGGGTAGAGCGTCGCCAGCAGCGACAGGCCGAGGCCCATCAGCACCACCTGCACCACCTCATGCGGATCGACCACGGCCGGGAGTTGCGAGAGGAAATAGACCTCGGGGCTGAACAGCTCGGTCCCTGTCAGGGCCTGCAGCGCCTGGCGGATGCTCTCGATGTTGAGGCAGAAGGCGAGGCCCAGGCCAAAGCCGATCAGCGTGCCGATCACCCCGACCGATGCGCCGCACAGCAGGAAGATTCGCATGATGGCGCCGCGCGTCGCGCCCATGGTGCGAAGGATGGCGATGTCCCGCCCCTTGTCCTTCACCAGCATGATCAGCGAGCTGACGATGTTGAAGGCGGCGACGATGATGATGAGGGTGAGGATGAGGAACATCACGTTCCGCTCCACCTGCACCGCGTTGAAGAAGCTGCTGTTGGCGTCCTGCCAGTCAACGATGCGGATCGGCTGCTGCTGGCCGAGGGCGCGGCGGATCTCGAGGTTGATCGGGCGCACCCGTGTCGGATCCTCGACGAAGACCTCGATCTGCGTCGCCGCATCGCCGGTCTGGAAGAAGAGCTGCGCCGCTGCCATGGGCAGGTAGACGAAGCTGGTGTCGTACTCGTTCATGCCGATATTGAAGAGGGCCACCACCCGGTAGGCGCGGACCCGCGGCAAGGTGCCGAGCACGGTGGTGCGGCCCTGAGGCGAGACCAGCGTCACCCGGTCGCCGACGCCGATGCGCAGCTTGGAGGCAAGGCCGGTGCCGATGACGATGCTGTCCTCGCCGCCGAACTCCGCCAGCGAGCCGCGGCGGAGATTGCCGGCGATGATCGCCTTCGCCCGCAGGTCGTCCGGCGCGATGCCCCGGGCGAGGCCGCCCGAGGCGCCGCCCTGTTCGCTGGTCAGCAGAACCTGTCCTTCGACAACGGGCGTCGCCGCGGTGACGCCGGGCACGCGGCCGATGGCCGCGGCCAGCGGGTCATAGTCGCGCAGCGGCCCGCCATCGGCCGAGTAGACACCCATATGGCCGTTGAGGCCGAGAATGCGGCCCAGCAGCTCCTGCCGGAAGCCGTTCATCACGCTCATCACGATGATCAGCGTGGCGACGCCCAGGGCGATCCCGACCAGCGAGAAGATGGCGATGACGGATACGAAACGCTCGCCCTTCCGGGCGCGCAAATAGCGGAAGGCGACGGCGCGCTCGAAGGCATCGAACATGACGAGGATCAGGCGCCCTTGATGCGGGCGATGGCATCCTCGAGCGACAGTTCCAGCCTTTCGCCCGTGGCCCGGCGCTTCAGCTCCACCTTGCCGGCGGCCGCCCCACGTGGGCCGATGATGGCCTGCCAGGGATAGCCCATGAGGTCGGCATCGGCGAATTTCACCCCGGCCCGCTCCGGCCGGTCGTCATAGACGGCATCGCCGTCGAAGGCGGCGTAAAGCCGGTCGCACAGCGCATCGGTTGCCGCATCGCCCTGCTTCAGGTTCAGCACGGCGAGGCGGAAGGGCGCCACCGCATCCGGCCAGATGATGCCGGCCTCGTCATGGCTGGCCTCGATGATGGCGCCGACGAGGCGGGAGACGCCGATGCCGTAGCTGCCCATCTCGGGCGTCACCGGCTTGCCGTCGGCACCCTGCACCTGCAGCCCCATCGCGGCGCTGTACTTCGTACCGAAATAGAAGATGTGGCCGATCTCGATGCCGCGTGCCGAGACCTGGCGCTCGGCCGGGATGGCGTTCCAGGCCGCCTCGTCATGCTTCTCGTCGGTGGCGGCGTAGCGGCTGGTCCAGAAGTCGACGATGGGCGAGAGATCCCCCTCGTAGTCCGGCGCCTGGCCGAGCACGTCGAAATCCAGCAGATCGCGGTGGAGATAGACCTGGCTCTCCCCGGTCTCGGCCAGGATCAGGAATTCATGGCTGAGATTGCCGCCAATGGGGCCCGTATCGGCCTGCATGGGAATGGCTTTCAGCCCCATCCGGGCGAAGGTCCGAAGGTAGGCGACGAACATCTGCCGGTAGCTCTTCTGCGCCCCGGCATAATCGAGGTCGAAGCTGTAGGCATCCTTCATCAGGAATTCGCGGCTGCGCATGACGCCGAAGCGGGGGCGCACCTCATCCCGGAATTTCCACTGGATATGGTAGAGGTTGCGCGGCAGGTCGCGATAGCTCCTGGCGTAGGTGCGGAAGATCTCCGTCACCATCTCCTCATTGGTCGGGCCATACAGCATGTCCCGGTCGTGCCGGTCCTTGAGGCGCAGCATCTCGGGCCCGTAGGCGTCGTAGCGGCCCGACTGGCGCCAGAGATCGGCCGTCTGGATCGTCGGCATCAGGATCTCCTGGGCGCCGGCGCGGTCCTGCTCCTCCCGGACGATCTGCTCCACCTTCTGCAGCACCCGCCAGCCGAGCGGCAGCCAAGCATAGATGCCGGCGCTGGTCTGCCGGACCATGCCCGCGCGCAGCATCAGCCGGTGCGAGGCAATCTGCGCATCGGCTGGGGTTTCCTTGAGGGTCGGCAGGAAGGCGCGGGACAGGCGCAAGGCTGGCTCCTGGGGTGTTCGGGCGGCGGAGACTAGTGGCGTGGCGCCCGATCCGCCAGTGGTCCGGATTTGCAGATTTAACAGCAATTTTCTTTCGATGCTGCGGTGCAATACGAACGATCCTGAAAGAAAATTACCCCTCGGCGATGGTTTTTCCTTGCTCTTTCGTAAGCGGCCGAGTAGACGAAAAAAAGGGCCGCACCCATGGGGTACGGCCCGAGTTTAGGGAGGAAACGCCAGTCACACGGCAGAAAGAGGACCAACCCTCTCTCTGCGAGTATGTTGGCGCGGGGGACCAACGTGGCACAACGTCAATCGATGCCGCGATCGATGAAAAAAGTGGCTCCCAGACACAAACCGCACAAACAGAAAGCGACACCGGCCTAAACGGCCGAAAGTCGCTCATTTTTCGGGCATAGCCAACCAGCCGCTCCGGAAGCTCATCCAATCGCTTGTGATGAGCACGTAAGCCCCCAGCCAGAACACGGTCGAGACCAGGGTGGTGATCACCACCTTGCGCCAGAGTCGGGGGTTCTGCGGCGCGCCGCGCCAGCCGCTCTCGGCGTCACCCTCGGCGACCGGCTGCGTGCCGATGGGCAGCACCGCGAAGAGCACCACCCACCAAATGAGGAAATAGACGACTGTCCCGCTGACCCAACCCATGGGATCGCTTCCTCACACCCGCAGCAGATGGACCTCGACATTCGGGCGCTTGCGCACCCGGCGCCCAACCGCCTTGCGGAGCGCGCTCCGCGCCGCCTCGCGCAGGGCGTCGTCCTCGCGCTTGAGTGCAGTCGGCAGGTCCGTCACCGCCCGGGCCAGTTCGGCGGCGAGATGGACAGAGTCCGGCTCCCCGCTCTCGAACAGGCCGGGGGCCGAGACCTGCGGCGTACCCACCACCCGGCCGCCGCCATCCACGGCCAGGGAAGCAACCACCACGCCGTTGAAAAGCATCCGCTTCCGGGCTGCCAGCACCCCACCGGAAAGCGGCAGCAATCGGCCGTTATCGACGGCGAGCCGCCCGGTTGGCACGCCCTCGACCACATCCGGCCGCCCGGGCGAGAGCCGCAATACATCGCCATCCTCGACCAGCACGGGGATGGCGCCGAGATCGCCGGCCAGCGCTGCATGTTCCGAGAGATGGCGCCATTCGCCATGCACCGGCACGGCGTATTTCGGCTTCGCCAGGGCATAGAGCCGCTTCAGCTCGTCGCGGGCCGGGTGACCCGAGACATGCACCATATGGTCATCGGCCGTCATGATGTGGCAGCCGCGGCGCGCCAGCGCATCCTGCATCTGCAGGATGCCGCGCTCATTCCCGGGGATCATGCGGGAGGAGAAGATGACGGTATCCCCCTCCCCGAGCGCGATCGCCGGATGGGTATCGGCGCCGATCTTCGCCAGGGCCGAGCGCGGCTCGCCCTGGCTGCCCGTGCAGATGATGAGGAGGTTGTCGTCGGGAATGTAGCCGGCCTCGTCCTCCGGGACGAAGGGCTCGATCCCCTTGAGGTAGCCGCATTCGCGGGCAGCTGCTTCCGCATTGCGGAGCGAACGGCCGAACAGTGCCACCTGCCGGCCAGCGGCCTGGGCCGCAAGCGCGACGCTCTCGACCCGTGCCAGGTTGGTGGCGAAGCATGTCACGGCGACGCGGCCGCGGAGGCCACGGATCAGGGCAGTGAGGTTCCGCCGCACCTCGGCCTCCGACCCGGAATGTCCCTCGACCAGGGCATTCGTCGAATCGCAGACCATCGCCAGCACACCCTCCTCGCCGAGGCGGGCGAAGGCCGCCTCATCCGTCGGCGGGCCGAGCAGCGGCTCCGGGTCCAGCTTCCAGTCACCGGTATGCAGCACCAGCCCATGACGGGTGCGGATGGCGACGGCCTGGGCTTCCGGCACCGAATGCGCCACTCGGAGGAATTCCAGGTCGAAAGGCTTCAGCTCGACCCTGCCGCTGAGCGGCACGGTGATCACCTTCGCCTCGCCAAGGAGGCCCGCCTCGCCCAGTTTCCGCCGCAACACCGCGGAGGCGAAGGGTCCGGCATAGATCGGGCAGCGCAGTTGCGGCCACAGATAGGCTACGGCGCCGATATGGTCCTCGTGGGCATGGGTGATGACCAAGCCGACCAAGCGGTCGCGGCGCGCTGCCAGCCATGCCGGGTCAGGAACCATGACCTCGACTTCTGGCATCTCAGGCCCACCGAAGCCGATACCGCAATCGATCGCCAGCAATCGGCCATCACAGCGATAGACGTTGAGATTCATGCCGATTTCGCCGGTCCCGCCGAGCGGAATAAAAGCGAGATCGTCGGCCGCATCAGGTACGGCCGAAGCCTGGAGATCGTTCATCCTCACACTCTAGGGCAACACCGCCGCGGGCGCGCCCCAGCCTTTCATGCCATCGCGATCCCTTGGGCGGCACAGGGGATAGTCCTGCCGGGTCGCATCAGGGAATTTGGATGAACATGGGGTTCGCCTGAAGCGCCGCCAAGCATGTCATGCGGCGAAGCCCCCCGGTCACGAACTCGCGTGCGGGCAGGCGGGGGCGTCACGCCGGGCTGCCGAGTTCCCCACTGCGAATGGCATGCCGCCGGCCCTGCCACTCGAGGAGAATGGCGCCATCCTCCTCGAGACCGAGGAAATTGCCTTCCGGGATCGGCCCATCCCGCAAGGCCAGCCTCGTGCCGAGCGCCGGTCCGAGCGCCACCCAGGCCGCCCTGACCGGGGCAAAGCCCTCCTCCGCCTGACGCCGGCACCAATAGTCGAGCCGGGCGATGAGCCGCTGGGCGAACACCTCCGGCGGCTCCGCCGCACCAAGGCAGGTCGTTGGCCGATCAGGAAGGCTCGGTGCGTGGGTGAGATTCACGCCGATGCCGAAGGACAGCCAGGCAAGACTGCCCTCCGGCGAGAGCGCCGTCTCGGTCAGGATGCCGGCGCACTTCACGCCATCCCGTAACAGGTCATTCGGCCATTTGAGGCGAAGCAGCTCAGGTGCCGGATCGATTTGCCGCGCGGCCTCGGCCAGGGCGACACCAGCCAGAAGGGACCACTGGGCCGCGCCGCGCACCGGCCCCGATGGGCGCAGCAGCATCGATAGATACATATTGCCGATGGGCGAGGCCCAGGCACGACCGGAGCGACCCCGGCCTGCCGTCTGCCGACGCGCGAGGACTGCGAGGCCCGCCGCCTCGCCAGCATCGGCGGCCTCGCCAATACGGTCGGAGGTGCTGGAGAGCGCCTCATGCACCTCCAGCCGCCAACCGGGGGGAAGCGTCACCCCAGAAGCGCCGCCGCCGCCGCCTGCGCCGCTGCCAGCATCGGTGCCGGCCAAAGGCAGAAAAGCGCGGTGAAGAGTCCGGTACCCGCCATGACGATGGTGAGGCTGGCTGGCGCCCGGTCCAGCACGCCAGCGGCCTGGTCGAAGTACATCACCTTCACGATGCGCAGGTAGTAGTAGGCGGAGACCACGCTGGTCAGCACGCCGATCACCGCCAGCGTCCAGTAGCCGCCCTGCACAGCGGCGAGGAAGACGTAGAGCTTGCCGAAGAAGCCGGCCAGCGGCGGGATGCCGGCCATCGAGAACATGAAGATGGCCATCCAGAGCGCCATGGTCGGGTTGGTGCGCCCGAGACCGGCGAGGTCGTCAACGCGCTCCACGGCCCGGCCCTGCCGCCGCATGGCGACCAGCACGGCGAAAGTGCCCATATTCATGAAGACATAGATGGCCATGTAGACCAGAAGGCCGCGCAGCCCGATATCGCTGCCGACCGCGAGGCCCATCAGGGCATAGCCGACATGGCCGATCGAGGAATAGGCCATCAGTCGCTTCAGGTTGCTCTGCCCGATGGCGGCGAAGCTTCCCAGGATCATCGAGCCGATGGAGACCAGCAGGATCACCTGCTGCCACTGGCCGGCCAGGTCACCGAAGGGGCCGAGAAGCACCCGTGCCATCAGTGCGATGGCTGCGACCTTCGGGGCAGAGGCGAAGTAGGCCGTCACCGGGGTCGGCGCGCCCTCATAGACATCGGGCGTCCACATATGGAAGGGCACGGCGGATACCTTGAAGGCAAGGCCCGCGATGACGAAGACGACGCCCACGATCACACCCGGCGACACGTCCTGTGCCTCCGAGAAGGCATCCGCCAGCCGGTCGAAATTGGTGGTGCCGGCGAAGCCATACACCAGCGAACTGCCATAGAGCAGCAGGCCCGAGGCCAGCGCGCCCAGGACGAAATACTTCAACCCCGCCTCGGCGGACCGTGCATTGTCGCGGTTGAAGGCGGCGATGACGTAGAGCGGCAGCGAGAGCAGCTCGAGGCCCAGATAGAGGGCCATCAGGTCATTGGCCGAGATCATCAGCATCGCGCCGAGGGTGGCGAAGACGACCAGCACCGGGAATTCGAAGCGGCCGAGACCTTCCTTCTCGTTGAAGTCGATCGAGACCAGGAGAGCGATCGCCGCGGCGCCGAGCGACAGGATCTTCATGAAGCCGCTGAAGGCGTCCGCCACATAATGGCCGCCGAGCGCAGTCCCCTCCCCCTGGCCCAGTACCAGGACCGCTGTCAGCAGCAGCGCACCGATGGCGCCCATGGTGATGGGGAAGAAGGTTTCCTGCTTCGGGATCACGCCAACCAGCAGCAAGATCAGCCCGCTGCAGGCCAGCACCAGTTCCGGCAAGGCAAGTGTCCAGGACATCGGCTTACATTCCTGCCAGGCGGCTGATGTTCAGCGCGGCCTCATGCCGCGCCACCAGCGCGGCGACGCTGGCCTCGAAGAAGGAAAGGAAGGACTGCGGATAGATGCCCATCCAGAGCGTCAGCAGGATCAGCGGCGCGAAAACCACATATTCCCGCGGGCTAAGATCGAGCAGCGCTTTCAGATCCTCCCTGGTGATCTTCCCGAAGGAGACCCGCCGGTAGAGGTAGAGCATATAGGCCGCGCCGAGGATCATGCCGAGCGCCGCGCCGAGGGCGACCCAAGGGTTCACCCGCCAGGCGCCCACGATCACCAGGAACTCGCCAACGAAATTCGCGAGCCCCGGCAGGCCGATCGAGGCCATGGTGAAGAGCATGAAGACCAGCGCATAGGCGGGCATGATTTTGGCGACGCCGCCATAACGCATGATCTCGCGGCTATGGACCCGGTCATACAGCACACCGACGCAGAGGAAGAGCGCACCGGAGACGACGCCATGCGCCAGCATGGTGAAGAGCGCGCCGGACAGGCCTTGCTGGTTGAAGGTGAAGATGCCGATCGTGACGATGCCCATATGGGCGACCGAGCTGTAGGCGATCAGCTTCTTCATGTCCTCCTGCGCCAGCGCGACCAGCGAGGTGTAGACCACGGCGATCACGGAGAGCGCAAAGATGAGCGGTGCGAAAGTGGCGCTCGCCTCCGGCAGCAGCGGCAGGGTGAAGCGGAGGAACCCATAGGCCCCCATCTTCAGCAGCACGCCGGCGAGGATGACGGAGCCAGCGGTCGGCGCCTCCACATGCGCATCCGGCAACCAGGTATGGACCGGCCACATCGGCACCTTCACCGCGAAGCTGGCGAAGAAGGCGAAGAAGATCCAGGCCTGGGCCGCGCGCGGCACCTGATACTCGAACAGCGCGGGGATGTCGGTCGTGCCGGCATTGTACCAGAGATAGAGGATGGCCAGCAGCATCAGCACGCTGCCGAGCAGCGTGTAGAGGAAGAACTTGAAGGCGGCATAGACCCGCCGCGCCCCGCCCCAGACACCGATGATGAGGAACATCGGGATCAGCACGGCCTCGAAGAAGACATAGAAGACGATGAAGTCGAGGGCGCAGAACATGCCGACCATCATCGTCTCGAGGACGAGGAAGGCGATCATGTATTCCCGCACGCGGGACGTCACCGACTCCCAGGAGGCCAGGATGCAGAGCGGCGTCAACGCGGTGGAGAGGAGGACGAAGAGCACCGAGATGCCGTCCACCCCCATATGGTAGCCGACGCCGAATTCCGGCAGCCAGTTCAGCTTTTCCTCGAACTGGAAGCCGGCCGAGCTCTGGTCGAAGCGGGCCCAGAGGATGAGGCTGAGGAGGAAGACGATCAGGCTGGTCCAGAGCGCGGTCCAGCGCGCATTGCGGGCGACGACCTCGTCATCGCCACGCACGGACATGATGATCGCCGCACCCGCCAATGGCAGGAAGGTCAGCAGCGAAAGCAGCGGGAAGCCGGCAGCGTTCATTCTCAGCGCCCGATCAGGAAGAGAGTGACGAAGAGGACGAGGCCAATGATCATGGCGAAGGCATAGTTCGCCACACGCCCGGTCTGGATGCGGACCGCGCCGCGCGCCCCGGCAACGGCAAGGCTGGCCGCGCCATTCGGCATGCCGTCGATGATCCGGGCATCACCGGTCTTCCAGAGCTTCGCCGCCAAACGCCGGGCTGGCTGGACGAAAAGGAAGTCATAGAGCTCGTCGAAGTACCACTTCTTCAGCAGGAAACCGTAGAGCCCGCCCGGATTGGGCTCGGTCCGCTGCTCCGCCCCTTCCTCCGGAATGAGGGGCAGGCGCTGCACCAGCTGCGGGCGGGCGCTGAACATCTGCGCCACCCGCGTCGGCAGCCCTGGCATGGCCATGTACATGAAGTAGGCAAGCGCAATGCCGGCAATGCCCATGACCGTCGGCGCGAGCGGCACCCAGTCCGGCACCTCATGCATGGCATGCAGGATGTGGTTGTGCTCGCCGTTGAAGATCGCGCCATTCCAGAAGGCGTGCTCATGCTCGCCGATGAAGAAGGGAGCGAAGAAGGCACCCGTGAGCACCGCACCCACGGCCAGCAGCAGGAGCGGTATCAGCATCACCGCCGGGCTCTCATGGACATGCTCCATGGTGTGGTGATCGGCCCGCGGCGCGCCGTGGAAGGTGAGGATCAGCAGGCGCCAGGAATAGAAGGCCGTGAGGAAGGCGGCCAGCATGCCGCAGACCCAGGCATAGATGCCAACCCCGCTATGCGAGGCATAGGCAGCCTCGAGGATGGCATCCTTCGAATAGTAGCCGGCGAAGAAGGGAATGCCGGCCAGCGCCAGGTTGCCGATCCACATCACCGCATAGGTGACCGGGATCTTGGTCCAGATGCCGCCCATGCGGCGGATATCCTGCTCATCCGACATGGCGTGGATCACGCTGCCGGCGCCCAGGAACAGCAGGGCCTTGAAGAAGGCATGGGTGAAAAGATGGAAGACCGAGACCTGATAGGCGCCCACGCCGGCGGCGAAGAACATGTAGCCGAGCTGCGAGCAGGTCGAGTAGGCGATGATGCGCTTGATGTCGTTCTGCACGCAGCCGATCGTCGCAGCGAACAGCGCGGTCGAGGCGCCCACTACGGTGACGATGGCCAGCGCCGTCGGGGCATACTCCATCACCGGCGACATGCGGGCCATGAGGAAGACGCCCGCGGTCACCATCGTCGCCGCATGGATCAGCGCGGAGACGGGCGTCGGGCCCTCCATCGCATCCGGCAGCCAGGTATGCAGCCCAAGCTGCGCCGACTTGCCGCAGGCCCCGAGGAAAAGCAGCACGCCGATCAACTCGATTGATGGCAGGCCGGCAAAGCGGTCATTCGCATGCTCGGCGACTGCCGGGAAGATCGTGTCGAACTCGATGCTGCCGAAGGTATAGAAGGTCAGCGCCAGGCCGAGCATGAAGAAGACGTCGCCGACGCGGTTGACGATGAAGGCCTTCATCGCCGCGCGGTTCGCGCTCTCGCGGTCGTACCAGTAGCCGATCAGCAGATAGGAGGCGAGGCCGACGCCCTCCCAGCCGAAGAAGAGCTGGGCAAGGTTGTCCGCCGTCACCAGCATCAGCATCATGAAGGTGAAGAGGCTGAGATAGGCGAAGAAACGCGCCGGCGTCGCGTCATGCGACATGTAGCCGACCGAGTAGAGATGGATCAGCGTCGAGATGAAGGTGACCATCGCCACCATCATCACGCTCAGCGTGTCGTAGCGGAGCGCCCAGGAGATCTCGAGCCCGCCGACATCCATCCAGGTCAGCAGCGGCACCGTCGTGGGTTGGCTGTCGAAAGCGACCTGGCCGAAGGCAAGGCTGCCGCAGACGGCGGCCAGCGCCATGCAGATGACGGTCGCCCATTGCGCCAGCCTGTCGCCGAGCCAGCGGCCGAGGAAACCGCTGAGGCAGGCCCCCAGCAGGGGAAAGAAGATCGCGCCAACGAACATGGGTTCAGCCCTTCAGCGTCGAGATATCCTCGACCTCGATGCTGCCGCGGTTGCGGAAGTAGATGACGACGATGGCAAGACCGATGGCCGCCTCGGCTGCCGCCACGGTGAGGACGAACATGGCGAAGATCTGCCCGTTCAAGTCGTCCAGCCAGGAGGAGAAGGCGACGAAGTTCAGGTTCACCGCGAGCAGGATCAGCTCCACGCTCATCAGGATGACGATGACATTCTTCCGGTTGAGGAAGATGCCGAAAATCCCGAGTACGAGCAGGATGGCGCTGACGGTCAGGTAATGGGCGAGGCCGATGGTCATCTCAGTGGTGCCCCTCGTGGCCATGACCGGCCTCATGCGTGACCTTCGGCGGCTCGGCCTCTGGCTCCGGCGGCCTGCGGATGCCAAGGGCCGCGATGCCGGTGCCACTCGGCACCTTCTCCAGCACGACGGAGCCGGTACGGTGGACCTGCGCCGCGATATCCTGGCGCTTGGTCCCTTCCCGCTGCCGGTGCGTCAGCACGATGGCGCCGATCATCGCCACCAGCAGCACGAGGCCGGAGGCCTGGAAGAGATAGACATAGTCCGTATAGAGGACCCGCCCGATCGCCTCGGCATTGGTCACGCCGCCACCCGGGGTGGGCGAGAGGCGCAGCTCGCTCGCCTGGTCCGAGAAGCTCCAGCTTCCGAGGACGAAAACGAGTTCGAGGAACAGGATGCCACCGATGATGGCGCCGATCGGGGCGTAGCGCTGGAACCCTTCGCGCAAGCGGGCGAAGTCGATATCCAGCATCATGACCACGAACAGGAACAGCACCGCGACCGCGCCGACATAGACGATGACCAGGATCATCGCCAGGAACTCGGCCCCGGCGATCAGGAACAAGGCCGCCGCGTTGAAGAAGGCAAGGATGAGAAAGAGCACGCTGTGGACGGGATTGCGTGCCGTGACCACCATGACCGCGGAAGCGATCAGGATGGCCGCGAAGAGATAGAAGGCGAGCGCGGCAATCATCGGGGCTTCCGCTTCAGCGATAGGGGGCGTCGAGTTCGAGCCGCTTGGCCAGCTCCGGCTCCCAGCGGTCGCCATTCGCAAGCAGCCGGGACTTGTCGTACAGCAGCTCCTCGCGGGTCTCGACGCTGAACTCGAAGTTCGGGCCCTCGACGATGGCATCGACCGGGCAGGCTTCCTCGCACATCCCGCAATAGATGCACTTGGTCATGTCGATGTCGTATCGCGTCGTACGGCGGCTGCCATCCTCGCGCGGCTCGGCCTCGATGGTGATGGCCTGGGCAGGGCAGACGGCCTCGCAGAGCTTGCAAGCGATGCAACGCTCCTCGCCATTGGGGTAACGGCGCAACGCGTGCTCGCCCTTGAAGCGCGGGCTTATCGGGCCTTTTTCATATGGGTAGTTCACCGTGACCTTGGGCTTGAAGAAGTACTTCAAGGTCAGGGCCATGCCCGAAACCAGCTCGGTAAGCAGCAGGCTGCGGGCGGCACGATCGAGGCTTGCCATGGCGGGGTTCCTTAGGCCGGGAGCCAGCCGGCGAGCTTGAGCACCGCCGCGGTCAACACGAGCCAGACGAGGCTGAAGGGCAGGAAGACCTTCCAGCCAAGCCGCATGAGCTGGTCATAGCGGTAGCGGGGGAAGGTCGCCCGGACCCAGATGAAAACGAAGAGCAGCAGCGCGATCTTCAGCGCGAACCAGACGAAGCCTGGGATCCAGGTGAAGGGCTCCATATGCATCGGCGGATGCCAGCCACCCAGGAAGAGGATGGTCGTCAGCGCCGACATCAGGATCATGTTCGCGTATTCGCCAAGGAAGAACAGGGCGAAGGACATGCTGCTGTATTCAACGAAGAAGCCGGCCACCAGCTCGCTCTCGCCCTCCGGCAGGTCGAAGGGTGCACGGTTCGTCTCGGCGAGCGCGCTGATGAAGAAGATGATGAACATCGGGAAGAGCGGGATGAAGAACCACACCCGCTCCTGCGCCCGCACCACATCCGAGAGGTTCAGCGAGCCGACACATAGCAGCACGGTCACGATGACGAAGCCGATCGAGACCTCGTAGCTGACCATCTGCGCCGCGGAGCGGAGCGCGCCGAGGAAGGCATATTTCGAGTTGCTGGCCCAGCCGGCGATGATGACGCCGTAGACGCCAAGCGAGCTGACCGCGAAAAGGTAGAGGATGCCGACATTGATGTCGGCGATCGCCCAGCCATCCTGCACCGGGATCACCGCCCAGGCGATCATCGCCAGCATGAAGAGCAGCATCGGCGCCAGCACGAAGAGGAAACGGTTCGCCCCGGAGGGGATGATCGTCTCCTTCATCAGCATCTTCAGCGCATCGGCGAAGGGCTGCAGCAGGCCGAACGGCCCGACCACATTCGGGCCACGCCGCAACTGCATCGCTGCCAGCACCTTGCGCTCGGCCAAGGTCAGGTATGCGACCGCGATCAGCACCGGCACCAGCAGCGCCAGCGTCTGCGCAACGGTGATGGCCAGGATCCCGATGGGCGAGGCGAGGAAGCCGTCCATGCCCGCTTACTCCGCCGCCTGGGGCAGATAGGTGCGCGCGCATTCCGCCATGGTGGCGGAAGCGCGGCTCACGACATCCGCCTGCCAGTAGTTGAGGATGTTCGAGGCGAAGGCCGCATCCGAGACGCCGGCCGCATCGCCCACCGGCCCCGCCGTGTCGGTGCAGCCATGAGCGGCGAAGCCCGGACCGGCGAAGACCGGATTGACCTCGGCGAGCCGCGCCCGCACCGCATCCAGCGAGTCATAGGGCAAGCGCACCCCCAGCACCTCACTGGCCGCACGCAGGACCTTCCAATCCTCCCGCGCCTCGCCTGGCGGATAGACCGCCAGCCGCCCACGCTGCACACGGCCCTCGGTGTTCACCCAGGTGGCGTCCTTCTCGGTATAGGCCGCGCCGGGGAGGATGACATCGGCCCGTGCCGCACCCGCCTCGCCATGATGCCCCTGATAGACCACGAAGGCACCCTCCGGCACCATGGCCGGCGGCTCCGCGCCGAGCAGCCACAGCCCCTGCACATCCGCTGGGATGCCAGTCGTGAAGCCGAGATCGAGCGGCGCCACCTGCCCGCCGAACTGGTGCAGCAGGTTGAAGCCATGCCAATCGGCCTGCAGCATCCCGTTCTGTGCCGCGACCTGCCAGGCCGCCGCAAGCACGGCTGCGCCATCCGCCCGCGCCAGGGCGCCACGGCCGAGGATCAGCATCGGCCGCTTGGCCGCCCGCAACACTTCATTGAACCGGTGATCGCCACCGACCAGCGCCTTGAGGGTCGTGCCCCCCTCCCCCAGCCAATCATGGGCATAGGTCAGGTTGAGGCCACGAGGGCCGATGAAGCCCACCGGACAACCGCTGGTCGCGACCCGCTTGCGGATCCGTGCGTTGATGACCGGGGCTTCAAGGCGCGGATTGCTGCCGATGATCAGCAGCGCATCCGCCTCCTCGATCCCGGCGATGCCGGTATTGAAGGTGTAGAAGTCGCGCCGCGAGGCATCGATCGCCGCCCCATCCATCCGGCATTCGAGATGCGTGCTGCCGAGCCCCGCCATCAGGTCGCGCAGCGCGACCGCCGCCTCGGCATCCACCAGGTCGCCGACCACGGCACCCAGCTTCCGCCCGGCGAAGCCGGCCGCGATCGCGGTGAAAGCCTCGGTCCAGCTCGCCGGATGCAGCTTCCCATTCTTCCGCACCCAGGGACGGTCCAGCCGGCGGCGCTTGAGCCCGTCGAAGGCGAAGCGGCCGCGATCGGCCATCCACTCCTCGTTCACGTCGTCATTGGTGCGCGGCAGGATGCGCAGCACCTCGCCAGCCCGTGCATCGACGCGAACATTGGTGCCGGTCGCATCCAGCACATCCACGCTGTCGGTCTTGCGCAGCTCCCAGGGACGGCTGACGAAGGCATAGGGGCGCGAGGTCAGCGCACCGACGGGGCAGATATCGATCAGGTTGCCGGAGAGCTCGGTCGTCAGCGCCTTCTCGACATAGGTGCCGATTTCCATGTTCTCGCCGCGATTGGTCGCGCCGAGCTCCGGCACGCCGGCGACCTCGGTGGCGAAGCGCACGCAGCGGGTGCACTGGATGCACCGGTTCATGATCGTCTTGACCAGCGGGCCGAGATACTTGTCCTTCACCGCCCGCTTCTCTTCGCGGTAGCGGCTGGCATCCGAGCCGAAGGCCATCGCCTGGTCCTGCAGGTCGCACTCGCCGCCCTGGTCGCAGATCGGGCAATCCAGCGGGTGGTTGATCAGCAGGAATTCCATGACGCCCCGCCGGCCGTTGCGGACCATCGGGCTGTCGGTGAAGACCTTCATCCCATCCGCCACCGGATAGGCGCAGGAGGCGATGGGCTTCGGTGCCTTCTCCACTTCGACCAGGCACATCCGGCAATTGCCGGCCACGCTCAGCCGCTCATGATAGCAGAAACGCGGGATCTCCTTGCCTGCGGCCTCGCAGGCCTGCAGGACGGAGACACCGTTCGGCACCTCCACCTCGATCCCGTCGACGGTGACCTTCGCCATCGCGTGCTTACTCCGCCGCCAGCGCCAAAGGCGCGGCCTTGCCCGCCTTGTAGGCGGCAATACGCTCTTCCATCATCGGCCGGAAGTGCCGGATCAACCCCTGCACCGGCCAGACGCCGCCATCGGCGAGCGCGCAGATCGTGTGCCCCTCGATCTGGCGCGTCACCTGCTCCAGCACGTCGATCTCGGCCACCTCGGCACGGCCCTCGACCATGCGGTCCATCATGCGCTTCACCCAGCCCATGCCCTCGCGGCAGGGCGTGCACTGGCCGCAGCTCTCATGCTTGTAGAAGGTGGAGAGCCGGGCGATCGCCTTGATGAGGTCGGTGGACTTGTCCATGACGATCACACCCGCCGTGCCGAGGCCGGTCTTGTGCTCGCGCAACGCGTCGAAATCCATCAGCACGTCGTCGCAGACGGCCTTCGGGATCATCGGCGTGGAGCTGCCGCCGGGAATGACGGCGAGGAGGTTGTCCCAGCCGCCCCGCACGCCACCGGCATGCTTCTCGATGAGCTCCCGCAGGGGGATGCTCATCTCCTCCTCCACGTTGCAGGGCTTGTTCACATGGCCCTGGATGCAGAAGATCTTGGTGCCGCTGTTCTTCGGCCGGCCGAAGCCGGCGAACCAGGCGCCGCCGCGACGGAGAATCGTGGGCACCACCGCGATGGTCTCCACGTTGTTGACCGTCGACGGGCAGCCATAGAGGCCGACGGCCGCCGGGAATGGCGGCTTCAGCCGCGGCATCCCCTTCTTGCCCTCGAGGCTCTCGATGAGCGCCGTCTCCTCGCCGCAGATATAGGCACCGGCGCCGCGGTGAACGTAGAGGTCGAAGTCCCAGCCCGCGCCGCAGGCATTCGGGCCGAGCAGCCCCGCCGCATAGGCCTCGTCGATCGCCGCCTGCAGGACGAGTTGCTCGTTGTAGTACTCGCCGCGGACATAGATGTAGCCGACATGGGCGCCCATCGCGAGGCCGGCGAAGACGCAGCCCTCGATCAGCGTATGCGGGTCGTGCCGCAGGATGTCACGGTCCTTGCAGGTGCCCGGCTCCGACTCGTCGGAATTGACGACGAGGTAGTGCGGTCGGTCGCTCGGCTGCTTCGGCATGAAGGACCATTTGAGGCCAGTCGGGAAGCCGGCGCCGCCGCGGCCGCGCAGCCCCGAGTTCTTGACCTCCTCGATGATCCAGTCGCGCCCTTTCTCGAGCAGCGCCTTGGTGTTGTCCCATTGCCCGCGGCGACGTGCGGCTGGCAGGCGCCAGTCATGCATCCCGTAGAGGTTGGTGAAGATGCGGTCCTTGTCGGTCAGCGACATCTCACTCTCCTGGCACGTCCAACAGCGTCAACGGTCCGCCCTCCGGCGCGCTCGTCTGGCGGCCGATGACGGAGCCGGGCGCCGGCCGCTCGCCGCGCCGCAGCGCCTCGATCAGCTTGACCGTGCTCTCGTAATCCATGTCTTCGTAGTAGTCGTCATCGACCTGCAGGATCGGCGCGTTCACGCAGCCGCCGAGGCATTCGACCTCGGTCATGGTGAAGAGCCCATCCTCGCTGGTCTGGCCATAGCCGCCCACCTTGCCCGCCTCGCGGCAGGCGCGCGCCACCTCGTCCGAGCCACGCAGCCAGCAAGGCGTGGTGCCACAGACCTGAAGATGGAACTTCCCGATCGGCCTCATATTGAACATGAAATAGAAGGTGGCGACCTCATAGACGCGGATCGGCGCCATGCCGAGCCGCTCCGCCACGGCATCCATCCCCTTGTTCGGCACCCAGGCGCTGCCGGTCTGCCGCTTCATCTGCCGCTGCACGACATAGAGCAACGGAATAACGGCGCTGGCCTGCTTGCCCGGCGGGTAACGCTTCACGATGGTGTCGATCGCCTTCAGGCTCTCCTCGTCGAAGGAGAAGCTCTCAGGCTGCGGGAACTCCGTCCCGGTGGACATCTCGGCGACCATCAGCGGTCGATCTCCCCGAAGACGATATCGAGCGAACCGATGATCGCCACCGCATCGGCCAGCATATGCCCCTTGGAGAGCACCTCCATGGCCTGCAGATGGGCGAAGCCCGGCGCCCGGACCTTGCAACGATAGGGGCGGTTGGTGCCGTCGGCGACCAGGTACATGCCGAACTCGCCCTTCGGCGCCTCGGTCACGGTGTAGGTCGCGCCTTCGGGCACGTGGAAGCCCTCGGTGTAGAGCTTGAAGTGGTGGATCAGCGACTCCATCGACCGCTTCATCTCGCCACGCTTCGGCGGCGTGATCTTGTTGTCGAGGATCTTGACCGGCCCCGGTTTCAGCCGCGCCAGGCATTGCTCCACCATCCGCAGGCTCTGCCGCATCTCCATCATGCGGACCAGATAGCGGTCGTAGCAGTCGCCCTGGCGGCCAACGGGGATCTCGAAGTCGAGCTGATCGTAGATCTCGTAGGGCTGCGACTTGCGCAGGTCCCACGGCACGCCCGACGCACGCAGGCATGGCCCGGAGAAGCCCCATTCCATTGCCTGCTCGGCTGACATGATGCCGATATCGACGGTGCGCTGCTTGAAGATGCGGTTGTTGGTCAGCAGCCCCTCGAGGTCATCGAGGAATTTCGGGAATTGCGCGCACCAGCCAGAGATCCGCGCGGGCAGGTCGGCCGGCAGGTCACGCGAGACGCCGCCCGGCCGGAAGTAATTCACGTGGTAGTGGCTGCCGCCAGTCGCCTCGTAGAATTCCAGCAGGTGCTCGCGCTGCTCGAATCCCCAGAGCGCAGGGGTGATGGCGCCGCAATCGAGCGCGTAGGTCGTCACATTAAGCAGGTGGTTCAGGATGCGCGTCAGCTCGGCGAACATGGTGCGGATGACACGGGCGCGCTCCGGCACGTCGTTCTCGATATGCAGCAGCCGCTCCACCGCCAGCACCCAGCTGTGCTCCATGCACATCGGGCTGACGTAATCAAGGCGATCCATATAGGGCATCGCCTGGAGATAGGTCTTGTACTCGATCAGCTTCTCGGTGCCGCGATGCAGCAGGCCGATATGCGGATCTGCCCGCTCCACCATCTCGCCCTTCATCTCGAGGATGAGGCGCAGCACGCCATGCGCCGCCGGATGCTGCGGGCCGAAATTGATCGTGTGGCTGTCGACCTCGACCGTCTTCGTCTCGTTCGAGACGCCAGTCGCGGACGGCATGGTGGCCGGATCGGCTGCGGAGGTCAGCGGCCCCGCCTCCGAGGCCATGGCGGAACTGCCGCTCATGCCTTGCCTCCCTCGATACGGTTGAGATGCACCTTCTCGTCGCCGGGCAGGGTCGTCATGGATTCCCAAGGCGACATGAAGTCGAAATTCCGCCAGTCCTGCTGCAGCTGCACCGGCTCATACACCACCTGCTTCCGCTCCTCGTCGTACCGAACCTCGACATGGCCGGTGAGCGGGAAATCCTTGCGCAGCGGGTGGCCTTCGAAGCCGTAATCCGTCAGCAGCCGCCGCAGATCGGTCTGGCCCTCGAAGACGACGCCGTACATGTCCCAGGCCTCGCGTTCGTACCAGGTGGCGCAGGGCCAGATGCCGGCGATGCTCGGGATCGGCGTCGCCGCATCGGTCGCGACGACAACCCGGATGCGCCGGTTCTGCGAGAGGCTCAGCAGGTTGTAGACGACCTCGAAGCGCAACGGCCGATTGGGCCAATCCGTGCCGCAGAGATCCATCAGCTGCTCGAAGCCGAACTGGTCGCGCAGCCGCTGCATGCCCGCCAGCAGGCCCTCGCGCGGCAGCGTCAGCACCAGCTCCGCCCCGCGCTCGATGACGATGCGGCCCTCCGGCATCGCTGCCAGCACCGCTTCGCCAAGCGCGGCCAGGTTTGCATTCTCAACCACGAAGGATCGTCCCCGAACGCCGGATCTTCTTCTGCAGCTGCATGATGCCGTAGATCAGCCCTTCGGCCGTCGGCGGGCAGCCGGGTACATAGACATCGACCGGCACGATCCGGTCGCAGCCCCGCACCACGCTGTAGCTGTAGTGATAGTAGCCGCCGCCATTGGCGCAGCTGCCCATGCTGATGACCCAGCGCGGCTCGCTCATCTGGTCGTAGACCTTGCGCAGCGCGGGGGCCATCTTGTTGGTCAGCGTGCCAGCGACGATCATCACATCCGACTGCCGCGGCGAGCCGCGCGGGATGATGCCGAGCCGGTCCAGATCGTAGCGCGCCATATAGGCGTGGATCATCGGCACCGCGCAGCAGGCCAGGCCGAAGGTCATTGGCCAAAGGCTGCCGGTGCGGGCCCAGTTCACCACCTTGTCGAGGTTGGCGACGATGAAGCCCTTGTCCTCGATCTCACCGGTGATGCCCTTGACGACCGCGTCCTGCGCCGGCCCGGGGGCCAGGTGCTCGCGGTTCCAGGCAATGGTGTCCGTGTTCTCGTTCATGCGGGTCTCCGGTGGCGACGGCCGTGCCGTCACTCCCAGTCCAGGGCGCCCTTGCGCCATTCGTAGACGAAGCCAACCGTCAGGACGCCAAGGAAGGCGACCATCGAGAGGAAGCCGAACCAGCCGATCCCGCCAAGCGCAACCGCCCAGGGGAACAGAAACGCCACCTCGAGATCGAAAATGATGAAGAGGATGGCCACCAGGTAGAAGCGCACATCGAAGCGCCGACGGGTATCGTCGAAAGGCTCGAAGCCGCATTCGTAGGCGGACAGCTTCTCGGGATTCGGCTTCTGCCGCGCCACGAGAAGGCTTCCACCCACCATGGCCACCGCAATAGCGCCGGCGATGGCCAGGAAGACCAGGATAGGGAAATAATCGGCCAGCAGCGGCTGGGTCATGTTTGCTCCGCCCACAGACGCGCCGGGGCAGCCTTCTGGCGGTGGGGATCGAGCCTCGGTCCCGCCTTGCCGCAACGCAGCGCGGGCGGACATTAGCCCTGCCCCGCCCGCTCCGCCATAGGGGGAAACGCGCTTCTCTACACCGGATGTGGCGACGGAGGCCCGGAACGAAAAGGGGGTAAAATGCGGCAACGGCGCCGCCCCACAGAGGAGCGGCGCCGTCGTTGCAATCTGTCGCGTGGCGCGAGTGACGGGGCTCGAACCCGCGACCTCCGGCGTGACAGGCCGGCGCTCTAACCAACTGAGCTACACCCGCCCGCGACAGGAGCCGGGGTTTATGGCCCCTCGCCCCTGGTGTCAAGCGCCCTCAATAGACAACCACCGTCACCGGCGGCGGGGCGAGCGCAGCGGCCAACGCAACCGTGGCCCAGAGCGTCGCCGTCTGCTGCGCCTGCATGGCCAGCTGCTGCTGATAGGCCCGTTCCGCCTGCTCGGCCTGTTCGACTTGTTGCAGCCATCGCCGCGATTCGGCATCGCCACGGCTGGCGGCCAGCGAGAGCCAGCTCTTCGCCTCCTGGATGTCCTGCCCCATCTCCTCAAGACCGGTCATGTAGAGACGTCCCACCGCCTTCTGCGCCGGCAGGAAGCCGTTCTGTGCCGAGCGGCGCATCCATTGCAGGGCATCATAGGGACGACGCGCGACTCCCTCCGCGCGGAAATACATCAGGGCGAGATTGTACTGGCTCTCTGCCACGCCCTTCTCGGCCGCCTGGGTGAACCAGCGGGCCGCCTCGGCCATGTCCTGGGGAACGCCACGGCCCTGCAGATAGAGGAAGCCGAGGTTATGCGCCGCCTGGGCCACGCCGCCCTGGGCTGCGTCGGTATAGAGCTGGATGGCCCTGGCGCGGCCGCCGGGCGCTGCACCCTGTTCGACGAGGCGACCCAGGCGGAACATGGCGAAGGGCATGCCGGCATTGGCCGCGACCTCGTACTGCCGTGCGGCCTGGGCGGCGCTGCGTGGCAACCCGCCAGCGCCAAACTCGTAAGCCTGGCCGATTCGGTACGCCGCACCCGAATCACCGGAGGCTGCGGCAGCACGTAATTCGCCGATGGGCTCCCCGCGATAGAGATCCGGGTCGGACTGGCGCCGCAGGCGCTCATCCTCGGCGATGATAAGGGTCTGCGCCTCGCGTGGCTGCACCCGGCAACCTGCCTCGTCACAGACAGGGACGGCCCTACCGAAGCCGCTGCCGCCGACCATGCGGGGCTGGCAGCCGCCCAGCAGCAGCGCCAGTGCAGCGAGGCCAAGCCCCGCCCTAGCGGGAGCGCAGAGCACCGCCACCTGTCCCGAGGCCGCCACGGACATCCTGGGCCCGGTAGTTGCGAACCGCGACGACCAGCTTGTTGTAGGCATCGACAAAGGCGGCGACGGTCGCCTGACCGGCCGGCGTACGCTGGTAGCCACCGAGCACGCCACCCGCCGTCGCCCCGAACCCGCCAACCAGCGCTCCGAAATTCGTCGCCGTCGAGGAGCCTTCGGAGGCGGCAACCTGCACGCCGCTTCGCATGTCGAAGACCGAGAGCGTCACCGAGGTGGCTGAGGTCGACATCGCTGCCCCGGCCAGGCCAAGCGCCATGCCGCCCCATCCGCCAACGCCGCCGCCAAGGCCGCCCAGGTTCTGGTTGGAGAACAGGATGGCAGGTTCGATGAAGAGATCGGCTGCCACCCGCTGGCCGCGCTGCATGTTGGAGCCAGCGCGGAACTCGCCGCTGTTCCGCATGTCACCGACCATGCCCCGCATCCGGCTTTCGAGGCGGTTGTTGCCCATGGCGGTGATGACGAAGCAGTTCGACTGCTGGACGACCAGCCGTACCATCGGCTCGATCGTCGTGATCTGCGTCCGCGCCGTGAAGGGCCCCCACCAGCTCTGGTCGCGCCCATCATCGATGGCGACGGTGCCCAGAGGCTCCGCACAACGCTGCAGATTGGCATCCGCACCGACACTGGTGCCACCACCGGCCGCGCCGGTTACCGGTCCGCTTGCGGTGCCCTGCTGGATGCAGCCGCCAAGAGCCATCGCAGCACAGGCGACGAACCCGATCTTCGCAAAACTCGTCCGCAAGCTAGCCTCCGCCAGGATAATGCCGACAATTGCCAGACATTCTTCTGCCGGAATTCTACATGAAGGGTGAACGTCATCAAAGTCACGCCCGTATGGAGAATGGGCGCTGACGGGATCGAACCGCCGACCACCTGTGTGTAAGACAGGCGCTCTACCGCTGAGCTAAGCGCCCACGGGAGCCATGACATGGGAGTCATGGCAGGGACCGATGATGAAGCCGGCCCCAGTAAGCCTCAGTTCAAGGCGTCCTTCAAACCCTTCCCGGCCTTGAAGCGGACCGTAGTGCTGGCAGGAATCTTGATCTCCTCACCGGTCCGTGGATTGCGCCCCGTGCCTGCCTTGCGCTTCGAAATCGAGAATGTCCCGAAACCGACCAAGCGTACATCCGTCTGCTTGGTCAGGGATTGAGCGATGGCGTCGAAGACCGCATCCACCACATCACCCGCCTTGGCCTTGGGCAGATCACCAACCTCGGCGACGATCGAGATGAGATCCTGCTTGTTCATACGCTATCCCCCCCTGGAAACGGCTTGCTCGTGCCAGCCAGGACAATCCCAGGCTGTAACTCGCCGGGACTGTAAGAGGGCGGATTCTCGCGCGTCAATCATAGGCTTAGGTCAGGGTGGCGGATATCTGCGGTTTTCGCCGTGATCGTGGCACTGGAACCGCGCGGAAGGCGGGTAGCTCCCACCCTCCGCACAGGACCAGCCTCAGTGAGGCAGCGTTGGGACGCTGCCATCGGCCTCGGCGCTGCGAGGCGGCGGCTCGGCCGGCTCCTCCCAGGAGATCGCCTCGGGCTTGCGCACCAATGCGGTCGAGATGACCTCGTCGACATGCGAGACGGCCTTGATCGTCAGGCCCTTCTTCACATTGTCCGGGATGTCCGCGAGATCCTTCTCGTTATCCTTCGGGATGAAGACCGTGGTGATGCCGGCACGCATCGCCGCCAGCAGCTTCTCCTTCAACCCGCCGATCGGCAGAACGCGGCCCCGCAGCGTGATCTCACCCGTCATCGCCACATCGCGCCGCACCGGAATGCCGGTAAGGACGGAGACGATGCTGGTCGCCATGGCGATGCCGGCGGAGGGCCCGTCCTTCGGGGTCGCGCCCTCCGGCACATGCACATGGATGTCCCGCCGCTCGAACAGCGTCGGCTTCAACCCGAAGCTGGTCGCCCGCGACCGGACATAGGACATGGCCGCCGAGACGCTCTCCTGCATGACGTCGCCGAGCTTGCCGGTGGTCTGCACCTTGCCCTTGCCCGGCACGGTGACGGACTCGATCGTCAGGATCTCGCCACCCACCTCGGTCCAGGCGAGGCCGGTGACGACGCCCACCATGTCCTCCGCCTCGGCCTCGCCGTAGCGGAACTTCCGCACGCCGGCGAATTTCTCGAGGTTCTTCGCGGTGATGGCGACCTTCTTCGCCTTCTTGGAGACGATCTCCTTCACCGCCTTACGGGCCAGGCCACCCACCTCGCGCTCCAGGCTGCGGACGCCGGCCTCACGCGTGTAGTAGCGCACCAGGTCGCGCAACGCCTCCTCGGTGACGGACCACTCGCCCGCCTTCAGCCCATTCGCCTCGGACTGCTTCGGCAGCAGGTGCCGCCGCGCGATCTCGACCTTCTCGTCCTCGGTGTAGCCGGGGATCCGGATGATCTCCATGCGGTCCATCAGCGGCTGCGGCATGCGCAGGCTGTTGGCGGTCGTCACGAACATCACATCCGACAGGTCGTAATCGACCTCGAGATAATGGTCGGCGAAGGTCCCGTTCTGCTCCGGATCCAGCACCTCGAGCAGCGCCGAGGAAGGGTCGCCGCGCCAGTCGGCGCCGAGTTTGTCGATCTCGTCGAGCAGGAAGAGCGGGTTGGAGGTCTTGGCCTTCTTCATGCCCTGGATGACCTTGCCCGGCATGGAGCCGATATAGGTCCGCCGGTGACCACGCACCTCGGCCTCATCGCGCACGCCGCCCAGCGACATGCGGACGAAATTACGGCCGGTGGCCTTGGCGATCGACTTGCCGAGCGAGGTCTTGCCGACGCCGGGCGGGCCGACGAGGCAGAGGATCGGGCCACGGATCTTCGGCGAGCGCGACTGCACCGCCAGATACTCGATGATCCGCTCCTTCACCTTCTCAAGGCCGTAGTGGTCGGCATCGAGCACCTTCTCGGCTGCGACGATGTCGCGCCGCACCCGGGACTTCTTCTTCCAGGGGATGGAGAGCATCCAGTCGAGGTAGTTGCGCACCACCGTCGCCTCGGCGCTCATCGCCGACATGGTGCGGAGCTTCTTCAGCTCCGCCATCGCCTTCTCGCGCGCTTCCTTGCTGAAAGCGGTGGCCTTGATGCGGGCCTCGAGCTCGGCGACCTCATCCTTGCCGTCCTCGCCCTCGCCCAGCTCCTTCTGGATCGCCTTGAGCTGCTCGTTCAGGTAGTACTCGCGCTGCGTCTTCTCCATCTGCCGCTTGACGCGGTTCCGGATGCGCTTCTCCACCTGAAGGACGCCGATCTCGGACTCCATATGGCCGAAGACGCGCTCCAGCCGTGCGGAGGTGCCAGCGGTCTCCAGGAGCTCCTGCTTCTCCGGAATCTTCAGCGAGAGATGGCTGGCGACGGTGTCGGCGAGCTTCGCCGGATCGTCGATCTGGTTGATCGAGACCAGGACCTCGGGCGCGATCTTCTTGTTGAGCTTGATATACTGCTCGAACTGCCCGACCACGGTGCGCGCGAGCGCCTCGGTCTCCGGCGGATCGGCCGGCGCCTCGGCAAGCGGGGCCGCATAGGCCTCGAAGTGGGTCTGGGTTTCCTTGAAGCCGGTGATCTGCGCACGCCGGCCACCCTCGACCAGCACCTTCACCGTGCCATCCGGCAACTTCAGGAGCTGCAGCACCGTCGAGACGGTGCCGACCGTGAACAAGTCCTCGGCCTCAGGGTCGTCCTGGGCAGCATTCTTCTGCGCGACCAGGAGGATCTGCTTGTCCTCCCGCATCACGGCTTCCAGCGCGCGCACGGATTTCTCGCGCCCGACGAAAAGCGGCACGATCATATGCGGGAATACCACGATGTCCCGCAGGGGCAGGACAGGCAGCAATTCGCCGCGAAGAAGTTCTGGGGTCTTATCCGCCATTATGGACCTCACTGAAGGACAGTCGGCCCACGGGTCACCCTCAGCTTCCGCTGGTTGGCGGCGTGACCCGCGGCGCCACGGGGATGTCATGCAGATGGGCCGCCCGACACCCCCCCGCAAGCCCGGCCAGCCGTATGGCGAGGGTCCCTCCCCCGCGATACGGCCGGCGCCGGGCCTTAGGCGGAGCTCTGCTCGGCAGCCCGCTCGCCATAGATGAAGAGCGGGCTTGCCCGGCTCTCCGCCACTTCCCGATTCACCACCACCTCGTCGACATCGTCGAGGCCCGGCAGGTCGAACATGGTGCCGAGCAGGATCTGCTCCATGATGGAACGGAGCCCACGCGCACCGGTCTTCCGCTGGATCGCCCGCGTCGCCACGGAGCGGAGCGCATCCTCGGTGAAGGTGAGCTTGGTCCCCTCCATCTCGAAGAGGCGCTGGTACTGCTTGACGATGGCGTTCTTCGGCTTGGTCAGGATCTCGATCAGGGCCTTCTCGTCGAGATCCTCGAGCGTCGCGATCACCGGCAGGCGGCCGATGAATTCGGGGATCAAGCCGAATTTCAGCAGATCCTCGGGTTCCACCTCGCGCAGGACGGCGCCGGTGCGGCGATCATCCGGCGAGCGGACCTCGGCACCGAATCCGATGCCCGAGCCCTTGCCACGCGCTCCGATGATCCGCTCGAGGCCGGCAAAGGCGCCGCCGCAGATGAAGAGGATGTTCGCCGTATCGACCTGGAGGAATTCCTGCTGCGGATGCTTCCGGCCACCCTGGGGCGGGACGGAGGCAACCGTGCCCTCCATGATCTTCAGCAGCGCCTGCTGAACCCCCTCGCCCGAGACGTCCCGGGTGATGGAGGGGTTGTCCGACTTGCGGCTGATCTTGTCGACCTCATCGATATAGACGATGCCGCGCTGCGCCCGCTCCACATTGTAGTCGGCGGCCTGCAGCAGCTTGAGGATGATGTTCTCGACATCCTCGCCGACATAGCCGGCCTCGGTCAGGGTCGTCGCATCCGCCATGGTGAAGGGGACATCGAGGATCCGCGCCAGGGTCTGGGCCAGCAGCGTCTTGCCCGAACCGGTCGGGCCGAGCAGCAGGATGTTCGACTTGGCAATCTCGACATCATTGTTCTTCGCGCCATGCGCCAACCGCTTGTAGTGGTTGTGCACCGCAACGGAGAGGACCTTCTTCGCATGGTCCTGACCGATGACGTAATCGTCGAGGACCTTGCAGATCTCCTTCGGGGTCGGCACCCCGTCCCGAGACTTCACCAGATGGGTCTTGTGCTCCTCACGGATGATATCCATGCAGAGTTCGACGCATTCATCGCAGATGAAGACGGTGGGCCCGGCGATAAGCTTGCGGACCTCGTGCTGGGACTTGCCGCAGAACGAACAGTAGAGTGTATTCTTCGAGTCGCCGGACTTGCTCATGGGCACTCCGCCTGAAAGGGCCGGCTGGGGAATTCCCGCATAACGCGGGCCACCGGCTGGCCACGCCCCCCCTCCCGGGCCGAAGAGGGAGCTTTCCGTAGGACTGTAGCCCCCCTGTCATCGGGGGAAAAGCTTTGTGGCGTCACAGCAGGCGGCGGGGCACCGAAACGCGACAAGTGAACCGGAATGTATTTCCGGCCACCCGATCCCCGCCGACCGGAGCGTGACCCCGGAAGCGGCTGCCGCCTCAGCTCTTCGGCGCCTCTGCAGCGCCCGGCGCCGCCGGCCGGGTCTCGACCACCTGGTCCACCAGGCCGAAATCCCGCGCTTCCTCGGCGGACATGTAGGTGTCGCGCTCCAGCTTCCGCTCAATCGCCTCGATCGGCTGGCCGGTATGCTTCACATAGATCTCGTTCAGCCGCTGGCGCAGCTTGAGGATCTCGCGCGCCTGGATCTCGATGTCAGTCGCCTGGCCTTGGGCGCCACCCGAGGGCTGATGGACCATGACCCGGGCGTTCGGCAGGGCGAAGCGCTTGCCCTTCTCGCCAGCGGTCAGCAGCAGCGAGCCCATCGAAGCCGCCTGGCCGATACAGACCGTGGAGACGGGGCTGCGGATATACTGCATCGTGTCGTACATCGCGAGGCCAGCCGAAACGACGCCGCCCGGGCTGTTGATGTAGAAGGCGATGTCCTTGTTCGGATTCTCGCTCTCGAGGAAGAGAAGCTGGGCGCAGATCGAGGAGGAGACCTGGTCGAAGACCGGGCCGGTAAGGAAGATGATCCGCTCCTTCAGCAGCCGGGAATAGATGTCCCAGGCACGCTCGCCGCGGGCGGACTGCTCCACGACCATCGGGACCAGGGTATTGTTGTAGACCTCGACAGGATCACGGTCCCGCATGATGACGCCTTTCAGACTGGAAGCAGGCGGGCCAGCCTAGCCCGCAACCCTTAATGTGGAGCAACCGAGGCCGTGCCGGAAGGCCCCGCCGAATGGCGGGGGTCCGGCCCGGCCCCGGTCCGGTTCCGTGAAGCTTATATATCAGATTCAGGCTGCGGCGGCAGCGGAAAGCTCATCCGGTGCCACATTGCGCTCGGTGACCTTGGCCAGCTCCAGCATGAAATCGACAACCTTCTCCTCGAAGATCGGGGAGCGGAGGTTCTCGGCGGCCTGGGGGTTCTTGCGGAAGAACTCCATTACCTGCTGCTCCTGGCCGGGGTAGCGGGCGGCCTCCTGGCGCATGGCGCGGGAGAGCTCGTCGGCGCTGACCGAGATGTTGTTGGTCCGGCCGATCTCGGAGAGCAGCAGGCCGAGGCGGATGCGGCGCTCGGCAATGGCCCGGTAGTCGGCCTTCAGCGTTTCCTCATCCTTGCCCTTGTCGTCCTCGTCCAGGCGGTCGGCCTTCATATCGGCCTCGATCCGCTGCCAGATCTGGGCAAACTCCGACTCGACCATGCCGTCCGGCACCTGAAAGCTGGCCCGCTCCGCCAGGCCATCGAGCAGCGAGCGCTTCACCTTCAGGCGGGAGAGGTTGTCGTATTCCTGCTGGAGGGAGCCACGCACCGCCTCCTGCAGCTTCGCCAGGTCCTCGAAGCCCATGCTCTTGGCGAGCTCGTCATCGATCGCCGGGTTCACCGGGGCCTTCAGCGACTTGCAGGTCACGGTGAAGGCAGCCGCCTTGCCGGCCAGCTCCTTCGAGCCGTACTCCTCGGGGAAGGTCACATGGATGGTCCGGGTCTCCCCGGCCTTGATTCCCTCGAGCTGCTCGGTGAAGCCGGGAATGAAGCCGTCGCCGCCGACCTCGATCGGCATCTCGGTGGCGGTGCCGCCCGGGAAGGGCTCGCTCTCACCGTCCAGCGTGCCGGTGAAGTCGCAGACCGCGACCTCGCCCTTGGCTGCGCCGCGCTCCTCGGTGATGTCCTCGAGCTTGCGGTTACGGGCGGCGATGGTCTCGATGGTCTTGGTGACCTGCTCCTCGGAAGGCTCGGCCTTCAGCCGCTCCACCTCGATCCCGGAAAAATCCGGCATCGGGATCTCGGGCAGCAGCTCGAGCTCGACCTTGAATTCGAGATCGGCGCCATCGGCGAAATTCACCAGCTCGATCTTCGGCTGCAGTGCCGGGCGGAGGCCGCGATCGGTCACCACCTGCTGCGTTGCCTTGTTGACCGACTGCTCCAGCACCTCGCTCATAACGGCCTGGCCGTAGCGCTGCTTCACCACGCTCGCCGGGATCTTGCCGGGGCGGAAGCCGGGCAGGCGCAGCTCGCGGCCCAGCTCCTCGAGCCGGCGCGTGCGCTCGGCCGCGATATCAGCCGCCGGGACCGACACCGTATAGGCCCGCTTCAGCCCGTCATTCGCGACCTCGGTCACCTGCATCGTCGTCACTTTCTTCCCTAAGACCTCAAAGCGGCGCCGATGGTGCGGGCGGAGGGATTTGAACCCCCAAGGCTTGCGCCACCGGAACCTAAATCCGGCGTGTCTGCCAATTCCACCACGCCCGCCCAAGGCAGAGAGAACCAGGACGGCGCCGGATTGGGGCGTTTAGCGCAGGCCATGCTGCTTTCCAAGGCGCTGCGGGCAAAATCGCGCCGCATGGACGGGTGAGGCTCGATCGGGCCATACCGGCGCATGCTTCTTCGCCGCCTTTCTCCTCTCCGCTGGCTCCGCCGCCTCGGTCTTGGGCTGCTCGCCCTGCTCCTGCTGGCCACCGCCAGCCTGGCCGGTGCCATCTGGTGGAGCTTGCCCGGCGGCGGGGGCGAGCTTCGGCTGGCCGGCCTCACCGGACCGGTGGAGATCACCCTCGACGCCCACGGTATCCCACGGATCGTGGCAGCCGATGAACGGGATGCCGCCATGGCCCTTGGCTGGCTGCATGCCCGGGACCGGATGTTCCAGATGGAGCTGATGCGCCGCGGCGCGGCCGGCCGTCTGGCCGAACTGGCCGGGCCGGCCGCGCTGCGCCTCGACCGGTTCACCCGCACCCTTGGCCTCGCCCGCCGGGCGGAGGCCGACATGGCCGCCCAGGCCCCCGAGACACGCGCGGTGCTGGAAGCCTATGCCGCCGGGGTGAATGCCTGGATCGCCGCCAAGGGCCGCTTTGCCGCACCGGAATTCCTGGCCCTTGGCACGCCCGAGCCCTGGCGGCCGGAGCACAGCCTGCTCTGGGGTAAGGTCATGGGCCTCTGGCTGTCCGGCAATTGGCGGAGCGAGCTGGACCGCGCCCGCCTCGCCGCCATCCTGTCGCCCGAACGCCTGCAAGACCTGTTCCCGGCCGAGGCGAGCGCCGGCCGGCCTGACGACCCACGGGCCGCGCTCGATCCGGCCGCCCTCGCCCGTCTTGCGGCTGTGCTCCCCCGCTTTCCGGAGCCTGGTACCCTGCCGGCTTCCGCCAGCAACGCCTGGGCCGTGGCGGGCAGTCGATCCATCTCCGGGGCGCCGCTCCTGGCCTCGGACCCGCATCTCGGCTTCCAGGCGCCTATCCTCTGGTACCTGGCGCGCATCGACCTGGCGGATGGGCGGATGCTCGCCGGCGCCACCTCACCCGGCGTGCCCTTCTTGGTGATCGGGCGCAATGCCCGGCTTGCCTGGGGCTTCACCACCACCCAATCGGATACCCAGGACGTCTTCATCGAGCGCCTGGCCGGCCAGGATGCCTATGACACACCGGAAGGGCCACGCCCCTTCACCGTGATCGAGGAGCGGATTGCCGTCCGTGGCGCCGAGCCCGAACTTCTCCGGGTGCGGGAGACCCGGCATGGCCCGGTGATCTCCGACCTCGACGGATCTTCACGCCAGGACGGCACCGTGCTGGCGGTCGCCATGGCGAATCTCGCGCCGGGTGATACCGCCGCCACCGGCCTCCATGCCCTGAACCGGGCGGGCTCGGTGGCCGAAGCTCGTGCCGCGGCGGAGCGGATCACCAGCCCCTCGCAGAATCTGATGGCTGCCGATATCGACGGGCATCTTGGTCTGTTGCTTACCGGCCGGACGCCAATGCGTCTCTCCGGGCATGGCACGCAGCCTGTACCCGGGTGGAACGGGGTGCATGACTGGGCTGGGTGGGTCGATTTCGACGCCCTGCCCCATCGGGCCGATCCCTCCAGCGGCATGCTCGCCAATGCCAACAACCGCGTTGCGCCGCCGGGCCACCCGGTCTTTCTCGGTCACGACTGGATCGCTGACTGGCGCTTCCGTCGCATCGGCACCCTGCTCGAATTGCGGCCGAAGCATGATGCGCTGAATTTCACGGCGATGCAGCGGGACACCGTTTCGCCCTTTGCCCGATCGCTGACCGGCCCCGGCTCCCTCCTCAGTACCCTGCCCATGGCGGCGGGTATGCCGGGTCAGGCGCAAGGCATGCTGCTGGCCTGGGATGGCGACGTGGCAGCCGACCGGCCGGAGCCGCTCCTGTTCAATGCCTGGGTCAAGCGGCTCGGACGGCTTGCCCTGGCAGCGGGAGGCGTCCCCGATGAGCTTGCCGCGCCGCATGCGGCTTTTCTCAGCCTGGTCCTGGCACCAGGGAATCGCGGCGCGGCCTGGTGCGGCGGCGACTGCTCGGCGCTTGCCGCCCGGGCCTTGGCAGAGGCGGTAGCCGATCTGGCGGCGAGCCTTGGCGGAACCCCTTCGGGCTGGCGCTGGGGCGCCGTGCACCGCGCTGTTTTCGAGCACCCGCTGCTACGTGCCCTGCCCGGCCTGGACAGCCTTGTCCGATTGGAAGCAGCGTCTGGCGGCGACGAGTGGACAGTCGCCCGTGGCGGGTTGCGTGGGGGACAGGGGCTCGACGCGTGGCAACATGTGCATGGTGCAGGCCTGCGCCTGGTTGCCGATCTGGCCGATACGGACGCGACCTATGCCATCATCGCCACCGGCCAATCCGGTCACCCATTATCCCGTCACTGGTCGGATCTGCTGCCAGCTTGGCGCGATGGCGGCACGGTCCAGCTTGGCCGCCGCCCTACCGAGCCCGCTCCCAGCTTCCGCCTTCGGCCTTGATGCATCACAGAAGGGTTTATCGCGCGCTGGCGGTTGATTCCGGCGCCCCATGAGCCGACACTGACACAAGCGATGCTGCACCGCCCCAACAGACGTCCCCAATTCTTCTACACGACTGCGCCACTGCCTTGTCCGTATCTCGCGGGCAGGACGGAGCGTAAGATCGTGACCGAACTGACAGGGCCTGATGCTGAGGCATTGCATGATCGGCTGTCGCGCGCCGGCTTTCGGCGGAGCCACAACATCGCCTATTCGCCGGTCTGCCCTGGATGCTCGGCCTGCATCCCGATCCGCATTCGGGTCGACCAATTCGAGCCGAATCGGGCTCAGCGGAAGCTGCAGAAGATCAATGCCGATATCGCCGGCTTCGAAATGCCGCCGCGTGCCACCGCTGAGCAATTTGCTTTGTTCCAGCGCTATCAGCAGGCTCGTCATGGCGAAGGTGATATGGCGGCCATGGGCTTCTATGACTACCGAGCCATGGTCGAGGATACGCCCATCACGACCAGCATGGTTGAGTTCCGCGACTCACGGGACGGGCTCGTCGGCGCCTGCCTGACGGACTGGCTGTCGGATGGGCTCTCTGCTGTCTACTCTTTCTACGACCCTGCCGCCAATCGGCGCTCATTAGGCAGCTGGGCGATCTTGTGGCTGTTGACCCGGGCGCAAGCACTTGGCCTGCCTTTTGTCTATTTAGGGTACTGGGTGCCTGAAAGCCGCAAAATGTCCTACAAGAGCCGCTTCCGCCCGAGCGAAATTCTCGTCGGCGGTGTCTGGCGTGTACTTGAGGAGCCGACTGCTAGCGACCTGTTGGAACAGGTCCCTGCCCTGTCGGAGTAGGGCTTCATCTCCAAGCTACTCGGAGATGATACAGACAATATCGGAATGGATACGTCGTTTTGGGATGCGGGGACAGGATTTGAACCTGTGACCTTCAGGTTATGAGCCTGACGAGCTACCGGGCTGCTCCACCCCGCGTTGATGGGTGTGTGATGTGTGGTGACGGTTGTTCAGGATCTGGTTGGGTGGCCCGGCGGCGACCGACTTTCCCGCAGCTTGAGCTGCAGTATCATGGGCGCTGGGGTGTTTCACGTCCGAGTTCGGGATGGGATCGGGTGTATCATCCCCGCGATGACCACCGGGCCACCGAACCGGATCCTGAGTGATGGCATGGTTGGTTGGGTGTAGAGGTTTGTGGGTATGGGCGCGGCTTGGTGCTGCGTGCG
>NZ_FMZX01000010.1 GCF_900101615.1 Belnapia rosea
TGCATCTCGCCGAGATCGCTGCCGCTGTGGCGCCGAACGCGCATGCCGTGCTGCTGCTCGACCAAGCCGGATGGCACCTATCGGACAGGCTCGAGGTGCCGCCGAACATCACCCTCGTCCCGCTGCCGCCCAAGTGTCCCGAATTGAACCCGGTGGAGAACACCTGGCAGTTCCTGCGGGACAACTGGCTCTCGAACCGCGTCTTCCACTGCTACGACGACATCGTCGACCATTGCTGTCGGGCCTGGAACCGCCTCGTCGAGCAGCCCTGGACTATCATGTCCATCGGACTGCGCGATTGGGCGCATCGGTTCTGATCAATGGGATTTGGTATGAGCCCTCGGGCGAGCTTGCGCTTACTCCTGCACCCGTGGCGGTCTCGTCAGCTGGCCAACCAAAGCCAAATGCCGCTTGGTGGGTCCGCGACAGATGCGCTTGGCTGTAGGCGTCACCAAGTGGCGCTTAAGCTTTTAAAGTGATTGGTGGGCGCCGTAGGATTCGAACCTACGACCCGCTGATTAAGAGTCAGCTGCTCTACCAACTGAGCTAGGCGCCCCACCGGGAGGCGCCTTTTAGCGCCCGCTGCGGCTTTGTCCAGCCCCTATTGCCGGTCAATCCTGGGCTGCACCGAATTCCGCATCGCGGTGGACATAGACCGAGAGCAGCAGCCCGAATCCCAGCATGGTGGTGAGCATGGCGGAGCCGCCATGGGAGATCAGCGGCAGGGGCACCCCGCCCACAGGGATGGAGCCCGTCACCATGGCCACGTTCACGAAGACGTAGAGAAAGAAATTGGTGCCGAGCCCGACCGCGATCAGCCGGCCGAATTGGTGCCGGCAGCGCAGCGCGACGGCGAAGCAGAACATCAGCACCAGCGAGAGCAGGCCGAGCACGGTCAGCGCGCCGACCAGGCCGAACTCCTCGGCGATCATGGTGAAGATGAAGTCGGTCTGCTTCTCCGGCAGGAAGTTGAGGTGGCCCTGGGTGCCCTGGAGGAAGCCCTTGCCCCAGAGCCCGCCCGAGCCGAGTGCGATCTTCGATTGGATGATGTTGTAGCCCGCCCCGAGCGGGTCGCTCTCCGGGTCGAGGAAGGTGGTGATCCGCGCCCGCTGGTAGTCGTGCAGATGGTCATAGGCGATCGGCGCCGCGACGGCGACGCCGGCCCCGATCAGGGCGAATTTCCACCAGCGTGTGCCGGCGGCGAAGAAGACCGCGGCGCCCACCATGCCGGTGATCAGCGCAGTGCCGAGATTGGGCTGCTTCAGGATCAGCCCGACCGGCAGCAGCACCATCAGCGCCGGCGGGAGGAGAAAGAGGACATTGCCCATCCGCTCCCAACTCGCCCGCTGGAACCAGGCAGCGAGGCCGAGCACGAGCATGATCTTCATCAACTCGGAGGGCTGGAGCTGCAGCGGGCCGATATCGATCCAGCGCTGGGCCCCCTTCCCCACATTGCCGTGCAGCAGCACCAGCACCAGCAGCGCGATGCCGGCGGCATAGCCCAGCCAGGCCAGCCGCGCGATGAGGCGGATATCGACCAGGGCGATCGAGAGCATCAGCACCAGGCCGAAGCCGAAGCGGAGCGCGTGCTTCGCCGCATAGGGCTCCGGCGAGCCGCCGCCCGCCGAGTAGAGCGCCACATAGCCGACGGCGGCAACGGCGCAGAGCAGCAGCACGAAGCTCCAGGGGATGAGCCAGAGCTTCTGCAGCAGGCCGGCGCCGCGGTCGCGCGTCAGCAGGCGGCGTTCGTAGGTGACGCTCATCGGCGCGGCTCCGCCGGGCTGGCCTCCGCAACGCGCGGCCCGGGCGCGGCGCGGAAGCGGTTGAAGACCTCCACCAGCGCATCCCGCGCCAGCGGCGCCGCGGCGCCGGAGCCGCTCATGCCATGCTCCACCACCACGCTGACCGCGTAGAGCGGGTTGTCATAGGGGGCGAAGGCGACGAAGAGCGCATGCGGGCGCCATTCGCGGGGCTGGTTCTCCGCCTTGTAGCCGCGCTCCCGCTGCTCGCGGCTGACGCGGCGCACCTGCACCGAGCCGGTCTTGCCGGCCATGACGCCGAGTGAGGCCGGCAGCCGCGCGCCGAGCGCCGTCCCACCCGGCTCATTCACCACAGCCCACATGCCCTCCCGCATGAGCTTCAGGTCACGGTCGGGGATGCCGAGGCTCGGCCATTCCTCGGGCTTGCCGCCGCGGGCGGGCTTGCCGCCGACGCTTCGCGTCAGATGCGGCTGCACCGCCCGTCCGGTCGCCAGCCGCGCTGCCATGGTGGCCAGTTGCAGCGGGGTGATCTGGTAGAAGCCCTGGCCGATGCCATGGACGATGGTGTCGCCCAGGTTCCACGGCTTGCCCTGGGCCTGGCGCCAGGCCCTGGTCGGCACCAGGCCCTTCCTGGTGCCCGGCAGCTCGATCTCGAGATCGGTGCCGAGGCCGAAGCGGTTGGCCATGGCGGCGATCCGGTCAATGCCGGCCCGCTTGGCCACCTCGTAGAAATAGACGTCGCAGGACAGTTTGACGGCGCTGCGCAGGTCGAGCGAGCCGTGGCCGTGCCGCTGCCAGCAATGGAAGCGCGTGTCGCCGAGATCCAGATGGCCGGGGCAGAAGACGCGGTCGCCCGGCGTGACCACCCGCGCCTCGAGCCCGGCGAGGCCGACGATCATCTTGAAGGTGGAGCCCGGGGCGTAGAGGCCATTGGTCGCCTTGTTGATCAGCGGCGTCGCCCGGTTGCGGGTCCATTCCCGCCATTGGGCGGCCGAGACGCCGGCATTGAACACGTTCGGGTCGAAGGAGGGCTGGGAGGCCATGGCCAGCACCTCCCCGTTGCGGGCGTCGAGGACGACGACGCTGGTGCCCTCCTCGATCCTGCCGCGCAGCGTCTTCTGCAATTCGGCATCGACCGAGATCTGCACGTCCTGGCCAGGCACACCCTCCCGCCGGTCGAGCTCGCGGATGACGCGGCCGACCGCATTGACCTCGAGCTGCACCGCCCCGGCCCGGCCGCGCAGCAGCAGGTCGTGGTGGCGCTCGATGCCGGCGCGGCCGACGCGGATGCCAGGTAATTCCAGCAGCGGATCACCGTCCATGTCCCGCTCCGCCGGCGGGGCGACATAGCCGACTAGGTGCGACAGGTGTTCCCCCTCGGGGTAGAGGCGCGTGGTGCCGACATCGATGAGGATGCCCGGCAGGTCCGGCGCGTTCACCTCGATGCGCGCCATATCCTCCCAGCTCAGGAATTCGCGGACGGCGACGGGCACGAAGCGGCGGCGGCGGCGCACCTCACGCTCGATCCGGGCACGCTCCTGCTCGGTCAGCGGCACGATGCGGGAGAAGGTCTCGAGCGTCGCGCCGACATCCTGGGTCTGCTCGGCAACCAGCAGGGCGCGCCAATTCAGGCGGTTACCGGCCACGACCTGGCCGTTGCGGTCCAGCACCCTGCCACGGGGCGGCGGGATCAGCCGGGCGGAGACACGATTCTCCTCGGCGAGGGTGGTGTAGCGCTCGCCCTCCTCCGATTGCAGCCGGTAGAGCCGGCTGCCGAGGAAGCCGAACAGGCCGAGCTGGCCGGCGCCGAGCAGCAGGGCGCGCCGGGTGAAGACGCCACGGCGACGCTCCTCCTCCCGCCGCACGCCCCGGAAGCCCGAGCCGCCCGGCTTGCCGCTGCCGAGACCGCTCTCGGGACGCCACCAGAACCTCACGGCGCGCTCTCCGTAGTCTGGTTCATGGCGTGCTCTCCGCGATCTGCTTCATGGCGCGCTCTCCGCGCGACTCATCGCCTCGTGCATGCGGCTCAGCACCCAGGCGAGGCCGGGATAGAGGCCGGCGCTGAGCATCACCTGGTAAAGACCGGGCGCCAGCGGCAGCAGCTGCCAGCCGAGCACCACCTGCAGCACCCATTCCAGGGCGGCCGCGCCGAGCGCCACGCCGCAATAGGCCAGCCAGACGGCAAGGAAGGACTGCTGGGCAAGGGAGCGGCGCCAGCGGGTGACCAGCCCGGCCACCACCAGCAGGGTCAGCACGCCAGAGCCGACCGGGGCGAAGCTCAGCAGGTCGCCCAGCAGGCCGAGCGCAAAGACGGCCGGCGGCGGCAGCGCGGCCGGGCGGAAGATCGCCCAGAACACGATGCAAGGCAGCGCCACCGCCGGCACCAAGCCAGGCAGGCCGGCCGGCACCGCCGCCAGCACCATCAGCAATGCCGTGAGCCCGGTCGGGAAGGCGGCGCGGGCCACCGCGTCGATCTGCCGCAGGAGCCCCGTCGCCGGGGCAGGACGCCCCTTCATGGCGCTACCGCCGCGGCCGCGGCTCGGGCCGCGTCACCGCTTCCGGCGGCAGGATGCCGGCCAGCCCGTAATCGAACAGCCGCACCACATCCAGCCGGTCGAGCCGGGCGAAGAGCTCCACCTCCGGTGCCCCGCCCTCGCTGCGGCGGACGATGCCGACCGGCAGGCCGGCCGGGAAGGCGCCGGCCTCGGCGCTGGTCACCACCCGGTCGCCTTCCACCGGTGCCGAGCCCTCCGGCCAATGCTGCAAGCGTGGCCGGGCGCCATTGGTGCCGACCATCATGGCCCGTGCCCGGCTGCTCTCCAGCACCACCGGAATCCGGCTGTTCATGTCGGTCGCCAGCAGCACGCGGGCTGAGCGCAGCCCCACCTCGGTCACCCGCCCGACCAGGCCGCGCTCGTCGAGGGCGATCTGCCCCTTCCGCACGCCATGGTTCGGGCCGATACCGAGCAGCACCGCACGCGCATAGATCCCGCCCCCATCGGCCACCACGCGGGCGGTCTGGAAGGCCGGCGCCGCCTCCGGCACGAAGGAAAGCTGGCGCTGCAGCATCGCATTCTCGGCCTCGAGAGCGAGGGCGGTCGCCTGCCAGCGGCGCAAGCGCTCGTTCTCCTCGCGCAACCGGGCATTCTCGGCCCGCAGGTTGAACAGGAATTCCGCCTCCTGCCCCGCCTCGCGGATCGTCGCCACCGGCTGCTGCAAGGCGGACCAGATCGGCGCCAGCAGGTCCGCCAGCCCCATCCGTGCCCGCTCGGCCAGCACGGCATCGGCCTTGCCCAGCAGCATGGTGCCGAAGGCCAGTGCAATCAGGACCGGGAGCGACAGTCGCGCCAGGGCCTGCCGAAGCGGAATGCTGAGCCGGATCACGCCGCCTCCACGACCCTTAGGTTGAACCTACGCCGCCCTGGAAACCCAATTAGACCTCAATACATCGAACTCAACACCTGGCGCAGCCGCTTCATCTCCTCGAGCGCCCGACCGGTGCCGAGGGCGACGCAGGACAGTGCATCCTCCGCCACCACGACCGGCAGGCCGGTCGAGACTCGCAGGACCTCATCCAGCCGGTGCAGCAGGGCGCCGCCACCGGTGAGCACGATGCCCTTGTCGACGATATCCGCGGCGAGCTCCGGCGGGGTGTTCTCCAGGGCCACCTTCACCGCCTCGACGATCGAGGTCACCGGCTCGGCCAGGCTCTCGGCGATCTGCCGCCGGGAGACATAGACCTCCCGCGGGACGCCGTTCATCAGATCGCGGCCCTTCACCTCGGTGACGGGCCCTTCCTCGCCATGATCCGGGGCGGTGGCGGCACCGATCTCCATCTTGATCCGCTCGGCGCTGCTCTCGCCGATCAGCAGGTTGAACTGCCGGCGGATGTAGGAAATGATCGCCTCATCCATCTTGTCGCCACCGACGCGGACGCTGCGGGCATAGACGATGCCGCCGAGCGAGATCACCGCCACCTCGGTCGTGCCGCCGCCGATATCGACGACCATGCTGCCCGAAGGTTCGGTGACCGGCAGGCCGGCGCCGATGGCGGCAGCCATCGGCTCCTCGATCAGCAGCACCTTGCGGGCGCCGGCGCTCTCGGCGCTCTCCTGGATCGCACGCCGCTCCACCGCCGTGCTGCCCGAGGGCACGCAGACGATGATCATGGGCGAGGCGAAGCTCCGCCGGTTATGCACCTTGCGGATGAAATGCTTGATCATCTCCTCCGCCACCTCGAAATCGGCGATCACGCCATCCCGCAGCGGCCGGATGGCGGCGATGTTGCCGGGGGTGCGGCCCAGCATCATCTTGGCTTCCTCGCCCACCGCCAGCACCTGCTTGCGGCCACGGATATCGGCGATGGCGACGACGCTCGGCTCGTTCAGCACGATGCCCCGACCCTTCACATAGACCAGCGTATTCGCGGTCCCGAGGTCGATGGCCATGTCGGCGGAGAGGAAGCCGAACAGGCGAGAGAACATGAGAAGGCAACCTTCCTGATCGCGCCGCCGACCCTCCACCCCGCACCCGCCGGGCGGGAGCAGAGGAGGTGCGATCACCGGACCGCGAGGTGGGGCAGAGGGGTGCCTCTACCCGTCCGGCGGCTGCCGCTCAAGTTTTCTGTCCGTCACATCGCGGCTCCGGGACAGGACCGAACCGCAACCGCAGCGGATCGTCCGGCGTTGTTGCACCCGAAACACGGGAGAACCAAAGCCATGCGGAAAACCTGCGTTGTCCTTCTTGCCGCCCTCGCCCTTGGCGCCTGTGGCTATCGCACCGGCGACCGTGCCGTCTCGGGTGGCCTGCTCGGGGCCGGGGCCGGGGCCGGCGTCAGCGCATTGACCGGCGGCAGCGTTGGCACCGGCGCCCTGATCGGCGGTGCCGCGGGTGCCGCAGGCGGCGCGCTGACCAGCGGGCGGAACGTGAACCTCGGCCGCCCGGCCTGGCGCTGAGGCACTATCCCGCCTGAAGCGGAGCCGATGGGCCGGGGCGGCATTGCCACCCCGGCCTTTTTCATGGCCTCGGCCGGTCACTCGTGCGGCTGACCCGGCGCTTGCCACGCAGCAGGCGCTGAAGCGCCTCCTTCCCGAGGGCCGAGGTCCGCTTCGGTTTCTCCGGCCGCGGCCGGCGCCGGCTGCCGAGTCGGGCACCATTCTCGTCGGGTACCAGCTTCAGGGTGCGGTCGTGATAGGCGTCGAGGCCGGGGCGATGGCCGATGGAGACCAGGGCGCTCTCCGCCAGCTCCTCCGTGAAGAGCCGCATCATGCTGTCTTGGTTGGCCTCATCGAGCGCGGCCGTCGCCTCATCCATGAAGACCCAGCCAGGGCGATGGATCAGCAGGCGGGCAAAGGCCAGGCGCTGCTGCTCGCCGAGGGAGAGGATGCGATCCCACCGCTCCTCCTCGGCAAGACGCGGCACCAGCGCGTCCAGTCCGCAGCGCTCCAGCGCCGCCTGCACCACCTCGACGGGGTATTGCTCGGCCGGCGCCGGATAGGTCATCGCCCCATGCAGGGTGCCGAGCGGTAGGTAGGGCCGCTGCGGCATGAACATCATATGCGACCGGCTTGGAATCCGGATCGAGCCGGAGCCCCAGGGCCATAGCCCCGCAATGGCGCGGAACAGGGTGGACTTGCCACTGCCGCTCTCGCCGACGATGAGCACCCGCTCGCCGGGGCCGATCTCGGCATTCGCTTCCTGGATGACCAGCGTGCCATCGGCCTGGGCGATCTGCAGGCCGCGGAAGGCAAGCACCTCACGCCCGTCCTCGCCGGGGCCCTCCTCGATGGAAATGACGGTGTCGGTCTCCCGCACATCGGCACCGTCGAGCGTCTCCTCCAGCTCCACCACGCGGGCGACATGGCTGCGCCAGTCAGCCAGGCGGGGGAAGTTATCGACGAACCAGTTGAGGCTGGTCGTCACCTGCCCGAAGGCGGAAGATATCTGCATCAGCACGCCGAGGGTGATGGCCCCGGCGAAATAGCGCGGGCTCGCCACCAGCACCGGGAAAACGGTCAGCAGCATCCCATAGGCCGAGGTCAGCCACATCAGGCGCCGCTCGCTCCGCATCAGGTCGAGCATGGCCTGCGAAACCTGGCTGAAGGCGCGTTTCAGCCCGCGCTCCTCATCCGCCTCCCCGCCGATCAACGCCACGCCTTCGCTGCTCTCCCGGAGCCGAATGAGGGCGAAGCGGTGGTCGCTCTCCGCCTCGTTGCGGCGGATATTGGCGGCGACCATCGGCCGGCCGATGAACCAGGTGAGCGCCGAGCCGATGCCGGCATAGAACAGCGCAGCAAAGACCATGTAGCCCGGGATCTCGAACTCGCCGGAGCCGAGCGTGAGGTGCAGGGGCCCCGACAGCGTCCAGAGGATGCCGACGAAGGAGACCAGCATCAGCACCGAGCTGACCAGCCCCACCGCCATGTCGACGGCGATGCCGGTGGCCCAGCGGGTGTTCTCGCTGATGCGCTGGTCCGGATTGTCGGCCGCCTCGGGGAGGAAATTGATGCGGTAATGCCGCCCGCCATCAAGCCAGCGGTGCTGCAGCCGCTCGACCAGCCATTCGCGCCAGTGCAGCTGGAGCATCTGGCGGACATAGAGCTGGAAGACCGCGGTCACCATGCTGGCCAGGGTCAGCCCGAGGAACAGACCCATCTGGCCGAAGAAGGCATCGCGGTCGCGTGATTCGAGGGCGTTGAAGAAGTCGCGGTTCCAGATGTTGAACCGCACCTGGATGCCGATCTGCAGCAGCGTCAATCCGAGCACGCCGGCCGCCAGCAGCCGGGCGCGGCGGCGCTGGTCGCCGTTGAAATACCGCCCCGTCAGGACCCAGAAGCCGCGCATGAGGCTGGGCTTGTCGTCAGGCCTTACCGTCTCGTCGAGCGCCATCGTCAGCGCGCTGGCCCCGCCAGGGGCCGCATCGACTCGGAGGCAGGGCCTATGCGGTCGGCCAACAAGGCGCGGCCCTCGGAGCTTTCGCGCCCCGGTCCGGCCGCCGCGAGGGATTGGCCGGCTTTCAGCAGGTCGGCGGCCCCCTTGGCCGCCTCGGTGGGAACCAGGATCACGCTGCCATCCTCGAGGATGGCGCCTGCGACCTCACCCTGAGGCGTGTAATAGGGCTGCTTCACCGTGCCCGAGAACTGGAGGGATGTGCCCTCCGCCTGCGGCAGCCGCCCACCCAGGCGCCAGTAGAAGCGATCGACCACCACCGGCGTCGCATCCGAGCTGGGCGCGAAGGCCAGCATGGTGATGACCGGCGCCGAGCGCGCGCGGATGCCCCAGACGATGATGCTGCGTCCCCTCGGTGCATCCCGCTGCACCGCCTCCGCCACATCCGGCGGGAATACGATCTGCGGGCCCTCGCGGAAGATCAGCGCGTCGGTTTCGCCGCGCGGATTGGGCAGGTAGCGCTCGACCGTGCCGGTGAAGGAGGGAAGCTGGGTCGGGTCGAACCAAAGATCGGATTCGCCGCGGCGGCCCGTGGCGGTCTGTGCCCGGCCGCCGCCCAGCGGGGCGGCGACAGCCAGCAAGGCCAGCAGGTCGCGCCTCCCCATCATCATGCCCCGCGGACGACCCCGAAGATCAGCGACACCAGGAAGAGCACGATGAAGATGGTGAAGAGGATCTTGGCAATGCCGGCCGAGGCGGAGGCAATGCCACCGAAGCCGAAGAGGCCTGCAACGAGCGCGACGACGAGGAAGATGAGCGTCCAGTAGAGCATAGTGTCCTCCGCAGGTTTGCGGCGGCTGAACGCCGCCGCCCCAGTTCGGTTGCCAATGCTCAACGAGTTGCGTTACGCACCCGTCAGACGGGTCAGATCAGACGGGGCGGACGCCCCGCGTCACGGCCTGGTAGGTGGCGACGGCGAGCGTCGTCGGGTCGAAGGGCTTGGTGATGACGAAGGCGGGTTCCACCGCCTCGCCGGTCAACAGCCGTTCGGGATAGGCGGTAACGAAGATCACCGGCGCCGTCAGGTCACGCAGGATACGCGCAACGGCATTGGCGCCATCTCCGCCGGCACCGAGGTTGATGTCCGCCAGCACCAGGCCGGGGCGCTCCGCGCGGGCGATCTCGACGGCTTCCGTCTCCGTCGCCGCGATGCCGACCACGCTGTGGCCGCAGCGCTCCACCAGCTCCTGGATGTCAAGCGCGATGATCGGCTCGTCCTCGATGATCAGCACACGGGCAGTAACGCCGGTGCGCAACCCGTCGCGCGCATGGCGCAATTCGGCCTCCGCCTGGGCGGGGGCGATGCGGCAGGCGGCCGCCGCGGCCGTCAGCGGCTGCTCCTCGAGCGCCGTCAGCAGCAGCAGCATCCGCTGCAGCAGCGACAGGCCGGCGGGATCGAGCCGCGGCTCCGTCTCGGCGGCACGGACGGCATCGCCGACAGCACCGTACATGATCGCCCTGGGCGAGATGCCTTCGGGGAATTGCTGTGCCATCACCTGGCGCAGCGCATCCGCCACCATGGCATCGCCTTGGGCTTGGGTTCCGGTCAAAGCGCGGGCATAGCGCCGCGCATAAGGCAGAGCCTTGATCATCCCCGCCCGGTCGATGGCACTCATGCCGTTCTCATCCTGCACAGGCGAAGGACATCCTTACCGCACTCCTGTGGGGGTGATATTGAGCATGTCGTGACCGAACAAGCCATGGATCGCGGGTTGCGCACGGCGCTCGCGCAATTGTTGCCCGATCTCCGAGCTTTTGCCCGGTATCTGACGGGCTCCCGCACCGAGGCGGATGATCTCGTGCAGGAAGCGGTCCTGCGTACCCTGCGCTCCCTCGACGGCCGTTCGGAGGGTGTCGACCTCCGCGCCTGGTGCCTGGCCGTCATCCGCAACACCTTCCATGAGCAGCTCCGCTCGCGCCGCCGCGAACAGCGCCTGGCTGAGGTTATGCCAGAGGACCAGGAGGCACCCGCCGAGCAGGAAGTGCCCGGCCGGATACGCGATCTGACGCGGGCCTTGCGCGAATTGCCGCCGCTGCTGCGCGAAGCGGTGATCCTTGTCGGCGCGCAAGGGCTGTCGCATCAGGAAGCCGCAGACATCTGCGCGGTGCCGCTCGGCACCATGAAGGCCCGTGTCTCCCGCGCAAGGCGGCTGCTGGCCGAGGCGCTCGACAAGCCACCACCTCCCGATCCTGTGATGACCTGACGCGTGCGTGATGCATCCCTTCCTCCCTGCCGGTCACTCCTCATCAGACGAAGCAAGGGGACACCGGACACCATGGACGGATTTACCGACGCCACCGCGAAGCCGACCCACGCTGTCAGCACCGCTGCCGAATTCCATGGCCAGCTCGTTGCCTTGCTGCCGAAGCTGCGTGTGCAGGCCCTGGCGTTGACGCGGAACCGTGCCGCCGCCGAGGACCTGGTGCAGGACGCCGTTGCCAATGCGCTGGCCGCCAAGGACAGCTTCACCCCGGGCACCAATTTCGCCGCCTGGATGCATCGCATCCTGCGCAACCGCTTCATCAGCACGCTCCGCAAGCAGCGCGAGACGACGGATATCGAGGATCTGCCGATGTCCGCCTTCGCCGTCAGCGGCGCGCATGAGGACCGGCTGGTGCTGAAGGAGCTCAGCCGCGCCCTTGGCAAGCTGCCCGCCGACCAGCGCGAGGCGCTGTTCATGGTGGTGCTGCAGGGCCTCTCCTATGAGGAGGTCGCCCAGGCTACCGGTTGCGCCGTCGGCACCGCCAAGAGCCGCGTCTTCCGGGCCCGTCGCCAGCTCCAGGCCTGGCTGATGGGTGAGGAGCAGCCGGCTGCCGAGCTGCGGACCGGAACGCAGCGGAGCCGGACCGATACGGTCGTTGGCGAAAACCGCTCTGTGGTCTAGTGTAACATGACACGGAGTGGGGCGGCGATCCTGGAAAGGCCCGTCGCCAGCCCGTCCTTGGCGGCCGGGATGATGGGCAAGACCGAAAAGAAACGCGCGAACACCCCGGCGAAGCCCGGTATCGAGCAGGAGGGCGAGGAGGTGGACCAGGCCTTCGATGTCTGGCTGCGGCGTGGGCTGCACCAGCTCTACGACACGGTCGCGCGCGAGCCGATTCCGGAGGATTTGCTCCGCCTGATCGAGGAAGACCGCGCCTCCGAGAAGAAGTAGCGCCCTCGCCGGCGCCATGAAAAAGAGCCCTGGCCGGCTGGCCAGGGCTCTTTTTCGTGATCGAAGCCGGCTGCCACGGGGACTGCGCCCGGGGGCGCAGTCTCCGGCGCCTCCTCAGGCGGAAAGCGCCGACTGGATCTCTGCCGGAGCTGTGCGCTCGCGCTTCACCAGCAGCTTGTTCAGCGCATGGACATAGGCACGGGCCGAGGCGACGATGGTATCGGTATCGGCACCCTGGCCATCGACCAGCTTGCCATCCTCCTCCAGCCGCACCGTTACCCGGGCCTGGGCATCGGTGCCGCCGGTGACGCTCTGCACGGCATAGAGCTTCAGCGCCACCTCATGCGGGAAGGCCTGGCGGATGGCGTTGAAGGTCGCGTCCACCGCGCCGTCGCCGCTCGCCATGCCGTCGCGGTGCTCGCCATCGACCTCGAGCGCGAGGGTCGCCATCGGCTTGGTGCCGAGACCGGTGGCGACCGTCAGTGCCAGCAGCTTCACCCGGTCATTGGCGCGCACCACCTCGTCATCGACGAGCGCCACGACGTCCTCGTCGTATACGACCTTCTTGCGGTCGGCGAGATCCTTGAAGCGCCGGAAGGCATCGTTCAGCTGGTTGTCGCCGACGGTATAGCCAAGCGCGGACAGCTTGTCGCGGAAGGCGGCCCGGCCGGAATGCTTGCCCAGCACCAGGCTGTTCTTGGTCCAGCCAACGCTTTCCGGCGTCATGATCTCGTAGGTCGAGGCGTCCTTCAGCACGCCGTCCTGATGGATGCCGCTTTCATGCGCGAAGGCGTTGCGGCCGACGATCGCCTTGTTCGGCTGCACGTCGAAGCCGGTGATGGTCGCCAGCAGCTTGCTGGTCTTCAGCAGCTTCTGGCTGACGATGTTGTTCGTGTAGGGCAGCGCGTCACGCCGGGTGCGCAGCGCCATCGCCACCTCCTCGAGCGAGGCATTGCCGGCACGCTCGCCGATGCCGTTGATCGTGCTCTCGATCTGCCGCACGCCGGCCTGGATGGCGGCGACGGTATTGGCGACAGCCATGCCGAGGTCATTGTGGTTATGCGCGGAGAGGATGACCTTCTCGATCCCCGGCACGCGGTTGCGCAGGTCGCGGAAGATCCGCGCCATGTCTTCCGGCATAGAATAGCCGACGGTGTCGGGGATGTTGATGGTGGTCGCACCCGCCTTGATCGCCGCCTCGACGCAGCGGCAGAGGAAGTCGGGGTCGGAGCGGCTGCCATCCTCGGCCGACCACTCGACATCGTCGCTGTGCTGGCGGCCAAGGGCAACGCTGCTCGTCGTCAGGTCCAGCACCTCCTCCGGCGACATGCGCAGTTTGACGCGCATGTGCAGCTCGGAGGTGGCGAGGACGATATGGATACGCTTGCGGGCGGCGGGCTTCAGCGCCTCGGCGCTACGCAGGATATCGGCCGGGTTGGCACGGCCAAGGCTGGCAACCACCGGCCCGTCCTTGGCGAATTTCCGCGCGATCGACTGCACGCTTTCGAAATCGCCTGGGGAGGCAATGGCAAAGCCGGCCTCGATGACATCGACGCCAAGCTCGGCCAGCGCCTCCGCCATGCGCAGCTTCTCCTCCAGATTCATGGAGAAGCCGGGGGATTGCTCGCCATCCCGCAGCGTGGTGTCGAAGAAGATGATGCGGTTGTCGTCCAGCGTGCCGAAGCTGGGATGATGAATGGCCATGGACTTGTTTCCTTCGTGCTCGCGCAGCCTCTCGCTCAGTTTCCCCTGAGCGATGCCGGCCATCAGCCGAGCGTCACGCCCAGGGGCGAGTAAGTCGAAGGAGGAGGCCGAGGGACAGGCGCGCGCAGCCAGCGGCGGAGCCGCGGATCAAACCGGTACGGGTGGCGCGCAGGATCATGTGACTTGAAGACTAGCGCCCGCCCTCGGATGCGGCAAGGGCCTTGGCGCGGGCCGGGGATGGTTTCACCATCGCGCCAGTATTGGGAGGAACCGACGAATGCCGCATCGCATCCTGCTCTGCCGTACCTTGCATCCCGCCGGCATGGCGGTGCTGGCGGAGCGCAAGGACCTCGACATCGTTGCGCTGCATGACCCGCCGGTCGAGCAATTCCACCAGCACCTGTCCTCGGCCGATGCCGTGCTCTGCTGGCTGGAGCGGGTGGACCGGGCGGCGCTGGCGGCGGCGCCGCGGCTGAAGGTCGTCTCCCGCTATGGCGTCGGCTTCGACACGGTCGACATCGCCGCCTGCACCGAGCGGGATATCCCGGTGATGGTGGTGAACGGCACGAACGACCTCAGCGTCGCCGAGCATGCGATGATGCTGATGCTGGCCGTCGCCCGGCGCGTGCTGGACAATGACCAGATCGTCAAGGCCGGCGGCTGGTGGGCCAAGGATGGGCCAGGCATGGTCGACCTCGCCGGGCGCTCCGTCTTGGTGGTGGGCTATGGCCGCATCGGCAGCCGCGTCGCCCGCTACTGCCGCGCCTTCCAGATGAAGGTCATGGTGATGGACCCCGGCTTCCACCCGGCCCGCATCGCCGCCGACGGCTTCACCCCGATCCGCGATCTGCGTGCCGGGCTCGCCGAGGCGGATGTGGTGACGCTGCACTGTCCGCTCTCGCCCGCCACCCATCACCTGATGGACACGGCCGCCTTCGCCGCCCTGCGCCCGGGCGCCATCCTGGTGAACACCGCCCGCGGCCCGATCGTGGAGGAAGCCGCCCTGGTCTCCGCGCTGCAGTCCGGCCGCTTGCAGGGCGCCGGGCTTGATGTGCTGGAGGTGGAGCCCTCGACCGCCACCAACCCGCTCTATGCGATGCCCAATGTCGTGGTCAGTCCGCATAACGCGGCGAGCACGGAGGAGGGCTTGGCCCGCATGGCACGGCAGGCGGCGCGCAACATCCTCGATGTGCTGGACGGCAAGCGGGACCCCGCCTTCATGGTGAATGGCGACATCGCCTGATACAGGAGCCGAGCATGGACCCGAGAGAGTTCGCCGCCTTCCTCACGGCGGAGGGCTTCGCCCCGGCGATACCCCGCAGCCTCGCCCCCGGCCAGCCGGTGCCGGAGCATACCCATCCCTTCGACGCCAAGATCTTGGTCACCGCCGGCGCCTTCACCCTCACGCGAGGCGGCATCGCCACGCGGCATGGGCCGGGCGACCTCTTCAGCGTCCCGGCGGGTGAGCCCCATGCCGAACTGGCAGGGCCGAAGGGGGCCGAATACCTCGCCGGCCGCCGCCACAAGGGCTGAGGCTCAGCTCTCCTCCGGCCGGAAGCCGCTTTCGGCGATGATCGGGCCCCATTTTTCGTAATCGGCCCGGAAGCGGCGGGTGAAGTCGGCGATGGAGAGCGGGGAGGGCCGCATCTCCAGCCGAGCGATCGCCTCGCGGTAGTCCGGCGTGGCGATCGCCTCGATGGCGGCGCGATGCAGCGCCTCCTGTACCGCGGTGGGCGTCCGGGCGGGGAGGAAGAGGCCGAACCATTCGCTGCCGGTGAGCTGCGGATAGCCCTGCTCGGCGAAGGTCGGCACATCCGGAAAGCGCGGCAGCCGCTGCTCGGAGGAGACACCAGCAACCCGCACCGGCCCGCCCGGCGTCGCCGCATGCGGCGCCAGATCGACCATCGGATGGTAGCTGGCGGCGAGCCTTCCGCCGATCAGGTCCTGGATGGCCGGCGCGCTGCCGCGATAGGGGATATGCGTCATGGAGAGGCCGGTCGCCTTCGCCACCTGCACCCCGAGGAAATGCAGCATGCTGCCGGCAGCCGCGCTGCTGTAGGGAATCTCGCTTTTCCCCGCCGCCCATTCCTTGAAGGCGGAGAGCGTGCCGACGCTATTGGCCATCGGCCCGACACCCATGCCGAAGGTGAACTCCCCTGCCGGCGTCACCGGCAGCAGGTCGGTGAAGGGATCGTAGCGCAGGGTCGCCGGACGATAGAGATGCGGGAAGATCACCAGCATGCTCGCCGCCGTCAGCAGGATGGTGTTGCCGTCCGGTTCCGCCGCCTTCACCGCCTCCACCGCCAACCGCCCGGCGGCGCCGACGCGGTTTTCGACGATGACGTTCTGCGCATAGCTGCCACGCAGCCGCTCGGCGATCAGCCGTGCGGTGGTATCCGCGCTGCCGCCGGCCGGGAAGCCGACGATGACGCGGGCGGTGCCGCGGGATGGCTGCGCCAGCGCGGGCGCGGCCAGGGCAGCGAAGCCGAGGCCGAGTGCGGTGCGGCGGTGGATCCTCATGACGTGTCCTCGTGGATTCTTATGGTGGGTATTGCGCCAGCCAATGGCGGGCGATCTCGGCGCGGCGGCAGACCCAGACATCCTGGTGCCGCGCGACATGGTCGAGGAAGCGCTCCAGCGCCGCGGCGCGGCCCGGGCGGCCGGCGAGGCGGCAATGCAGCCCAACCGACATCATCCGCCCGCCCTCGCGGTGCAGCATGTCGAAACTGTCGGTCAGGTGCTGGGTGAAGCCGCTATTCGCGGTGAAGCCCGGCGGCACCGCGAATTTCATGTCGTTGTTGTCGAGCGTGTAGGGGATGACGAGCAGCGGCCTCCCTGCCACCTGCACGGTATAGGGCAGGTCATCGGCATAGCTGTCGCTGTCGTAGAGGAAGCCGCCATGCTCGGCGACCAGCCGCCGGGTGCGGAGGCTGATGCGGCCGGTATACCACCCGACGGGCCTCGTGCCCGTGGTGCGCTCGATCACCTCGACGCAGCGGGCGATATGGTCGCGCTCCACATGCTCCGGCACGCGGCGATAGTCGATCCAGCGCCAGCCATGACTCGCGACCTCATGGCCCGCTTCGGCGAAGGCGCGCCCGGCCTCCGGGTGCAGCTCCAGCGCCCGGCCGACGGCATAAATGGTGAGAGGCAGGTTCCGTTCGCGGAAGAGGCGCAGGATGCGCCAGAGGCCGGCACGGGCGCCGTAGTCGAACTGGCTCTCGGTGGAGAGGTCCCGCTCCGGCCGCGGCGTGCCGCCAGGGACCTCGTGCAGATAGAGCTCGCTGCCCGTATCGTCGTTGAGGACGGTGTTCTCCGCGCCCTCCTCGTAATTCAGCACGAAGGAGAGGGCGAGGCGGGCGCCGCCGGGCCAGCGCGGGTCCGGCGGATTGGGGCCGTAGCCGTGAAAATCGCGGGGATGCTCGGTGTTGGAGGCGAGGATCATACCGGAAGTGTGGCCCGGCCTCCCCTCGCCCCGCAATCCTTTCCGGCCGTGACGGCCGGACCCTGCCTGGCCTTAGTTCTTCGCCTTGTCGACCAGGGCGTTCTTCTTGATCCAGGGCATCATCGCCCGGAGCTTCTCGCCCACTTCCTCGATCGGATGCTCGGCGAGGCGACGGCGGGTCGCCTTGAAGCTGGCCTGGTTCACCCGGTTCTCCAGCATCCAGTCACGGGCGAATTTGCCGGTCTGGATGTCGTCCAGCACCCGCTTCATCTCCGCCTTGGTCTCGGCGGTGATGATGCGCGGGCCGGTGATGTATTCGCCATACTCAGCGGTGTTGGAGATCGAGTAGTTCATGTTGGCGATGCCGCCCTCATAGATGAGGTCGACGATCAGCTTCACCTCGTGCAGGCACTCGAAATAGGCCATCTCGGGGGCATAGCCCGCCTCGACCAGCGTCTCGAAGCCCGCCTTGATCAGCTCGACCAGGCCACCGCAGAGCACGGTCTGCTCGCCGAAGAGGTCGGTCTCGCACTCCTCCTTGAAGGTCGTCTCGATGACGCCCGCGCGGCCGCCGCCGATCGCCGAGGCATAGGAGAGCGCGATCTCGAGCCCGTTGCCCGAGGGGTTCTGGGCGAGGGCCACGAGGCAGGGCACGCCGCCGCCACGCTGGTACTCGGAGCGCACGGTGTGGCCCGGGCCCTTCGGCGCGATCATGAAGACGTCGAGGTCAGGGCGCGGGTCGAGCAGGTTGAAGTGCACGTTGAGGCCATGCGCGAAGGCCAGCGCCGCACCTTCCTTCATGTTCGGCCCGAGCGCCTCGCGGTAGAGGTCGCCCTGCAGCTCGTCCGGCGTCAGCACCATGACGACATCGGCCCACTTCGCCGCATCGGCCGGGCTCATGACCTTGAAGCCGGCGCCCTCGGCCTTCTTCCAGGAGCCGCCCTGGCGCACGCCGATCGCCACATCGGCGACGCCGCTGTCGCGCAGGTTCATCGCATGCGCATGGCCCTGGCTGCCGAAGCCGATGATCGCGACCCGCTTGGCCTTGATCAGGTTCACATCCGCATCGCGGTCGTAATACACGCGCATGATCGCGCTCCTCCTCACTGCAAAACTCGGAAAATGTCAGGCCTCGAAGCCGCCCGGGCCACGGGCGATGGCGACGACGCCGGTGCGCGACACCTCGGCGAGGCCGATGGGCCGCATCAAAGCGATGAAGGCATCGAGCTTCTCGCCCGCCCCCGTCATCTCGAAGACGAAGCTCTCGATGGTCGCATCCACCACGCGGGCACGGAAGGCATCCGCCAGCCGCAGCGCCTCCATCCGCGCCTCGCCCTTGCCGACGACCTTGATGAGCGCCAGCTCGCGGGCGAGATGCGGGCCCTCCAGCGTCAGGTCGCTCACCTTGTGCACCGGCACCAGCCGGTCGAGCTGCGCCTTGATCTGCTCGATCACCATGTCGGTGCCCGAGGTGACGATGGTGATGCGCGACAGGCGCCGGTCGGCATCGACCGAGGCGACGGTCAGGCTCTCGATATTGTAGCCGCGGCCGGAGAAGAGGCCGACGACACGCGCCAGGATGCCGGCCTCGTTCTCGACGAGCACGGCGATGGTGGCGTTGCGCAGCGTGGTTTCCAGGGAATCAGGCATCGGTCAGCCAAGGGCAGGAGGGCGCGCGGGGCGTAGCCGCCCCGTGGAGAATCGGCAAGTGCGGAACGGTCAGACGAGGACCTTGCCCTCATCCGTCACGCCGGTGACGCCACCCTCCTGGCCGGGCGCCAGGATCATCTCGTTATGCGCCGCGCCCGAGGGGATCATCGGGAAGCAATTCTCGTCCTTGGCGACTGCGATGTCGGCGATGACCGGGCCGGGATGGGCGATCATCTCGCGGATCGCATCGTCGAGCTGGCTCGCCTCCGTCACCCGCATGCCGCGGGCATGGAAGGCCTCGGCGAGGCGGACGAAATCGGGCAGCGCCTCGGAATAGCTTTCCGAGTAGCGGCTGCCATGCAGCAGCTCCTGCCACTGCCGCACCATGCCCATATACTCGTTGTTCAGGATGAAGACCTTCACCGGCAGGCGGTACTGCGCCAGCGTCCCCATCTCCTGGATGTTCATCAGGATGCTGGCCTCGCCGGCGATGTCGATGACGAGCGCGTCCGGGTGGGCGATCTGCACGCCCATGGCCGCCGGCAGGCCGTAGCCCATGGTGCCGAGGCCGCCCGAGGTCATCCAGCGGTTCGGCTTCTGGAAGCCGAAATACTGCGCCGCCCACATCTGGTGCTGGCCAACCTCGGTGGTGATGAAGGTCTCGCGCCCCATCTCCTGGGTGATCTCGTAGAGGCGCTTCACCGCATGCTGCGGCTTGATGATGCTGCCTTCCTGCCGGTACTGCAGGCAGCCCGTGCCGCGCCAGCCATCGATGGCGCGCCACCACTCGGCGATGGCCGCCCGGTCCTGTGGCTGCTCGTCGGCCTGCCAGCACTCGATCAGCGCCTTCAGCACCGCCCCGGCATCGCCGACGATGGCGACGTCGACCTTGACGTTCTTGTTGATCGAGGACGGGTCGATATCGGCGTGGATCTTCTTCGAATTTGGCGAGAAGGCGTTCAGCCGCCCGGTTACGCGGTCGTCGAAGCGTGCGCCGATATTCAGCATGACGTCGCAGCCATGCATGGCGAGGTTCGCCTCATAGGTCCCATGCATGCCGAGCATGCCGAGGAATTGCGGATCCTCCGAGGGGAAGGCACCGAGCCCCATCAGCGTGTTGGTGCAGGGCATGCTCGCCATGCGGACGAATTCGCCGAGCAGGCGCGACGCCTCGGGGCCGGAGTTGATGACGCCACCGCCGGCATAGACGACAGGGCGCTTCGCACCCTTCAGCAGCCGCACCGCGGCCTGGATGCTGGCCATGTCGGGCTCGGATTGCGGGCGGTAGCTGCGATGCGGGGCCTGCGGTGCCTCGCTATAGGGACCCTTGCCGATCAGGATGTCCTTCGGCAGGTCGATCACCACCGGGCCGGGGCGGCCGGACTTCGCCACGTAGAATGCTTCATGCACCACGCCGGCGAGCTTCCGGATGTCCTTGACCAGGTAGTTGTGCTTCGTCGCCGGGCGGGTGATGCCGGTGGTGTCCGCCTCCTGGAAGGCATCGTTGCCGATGAGATGGGTCGGCACCTGCCCGGTCAGGCAGATCACCGGGATGCTGTCCATCAGCGCATCGACGAGGCCGGTCACCGCATTGGTGGCACCCGGGCCGCTGGTCACCAGCACTACGCCCACCTTGCCGGTGGAACGTGCATAACCCTCGGCCGCATGCACCGCCGCCTGCTCATGGCGAACCAGGATGTGGCGAATGGCGTTCTGCTGGAACAGCGCATCGTAGAGCGGCAGCACCGCGCCACCGGGATAGCCGAAGATGACCTCGACGCCATTGTCCTTTAACGCCTGGAGGACGATTTCCGCACCATTCATGGTGCGGGTCTCGGTCGTCTGAAGGGTGGCGGACATGGCGGGCTCCTCGAACACACATCGCCCCGCCGGGTTCGACCCCGGTTCGCGGCGGAGAGGGAGGGTTAGACCCCTCCTCGCGGCAGGTCAACGCCGCTTTTCAACAAATGCGAAGATTTCTGCCGCATATCTTTCCTGAAATTGCGTCACGCTCGCTATGCGCGCATGGATGATATGCGTCTCGGTCGGGGCAGCCAAGTCCTGGTGCCGGAACCAGGTCGCCTGCCGCTTGGTGTACTGGCCAGTATGCAGGATGGCCCGCGCCCGCGCCGCGTCCGGCGCCATCTCGCCCCGAAGCATGGCGGCCAGCTCCGGCACCCCATGCGCCCGCATGGCGGGCAGCGCGGGCTCGAGCCCCTGCGCCAGCAGCGCCTGCACCTCCTCCACCGCCCCGCCCGCCAGCATGGCGTCGAAGCGAGTGGTGATGGCGGTGCGCAGCGCCTCCCGCGGCGGGTCGAGCCGGATGGCGGCGAAGCGCCAGGGAACCTCGCCGCGTTGTGCCGGCCCGGTATGCTCGGCCTCCCGCTGCCAGGCGGCCAGGCCCCGCCCGGTGCCACGCAGCACCTCATAGGCACGGGCGATGCGCTGACTGTCGCCCGGGCGGAGCTGGGAGGCCGTCTCCGCATCCAGCCGGGCATGCAGGCCGGGTGCCCCGAGCTCGGCCAGCAGCGCCCGCGCCTCCTCCCGCGCCTCGGGCGGCACTGGCGGGATGGCGGAAAGCCCCCTGGTCAGCGAGAGGAAGTAGAGGCCGGTACCGCCGCACAGAATGGGCAGCGCCGCCTGTTCCATCTCGGCCAGGGCCGCCTCGCGCCACCAGGCGACGCTCGCCGCCTCGGCGGCCGGGCGGATGCCGTAGAGGCGGTGCGGCGCCAGCGCCTCCTCCTCCGGCGTCGGCCGGGCCGTCAGCACGCGCAGCTCGCGGTAGAGCTGCATGGAATCGGCATTGATGACGGTTCCGCCGAAGCGCCGCGCCAGCGCCAGCGCCAGGGCGGATTTGCCGCTGGCGGTCGGGCCGGCGACGATGAGCGCAAGGGGCCGTTGCGTCATGCCGCCCGCCCCGGCATATCCCGCGCCGCATGTCCCACATCCTGACCCTGGTGGCCCCGGCCGGCGGCCTCGCCGCCGCCACCCTCGCCCGGCTCCGCACCGCCCTGGCGGATCTCGGCGCCGATGCCGGCACGCCGGACTGGCTGGCGCCGGATGAGGCGGCCGACATCCCCTTCGCCGGCCTCTCGCCCGAGCAGGCGACAGCCGCCGCCCTCGCCACGCTGGAGGGCGCGCCGATCGATGCCATCGCCCTCCCCGCCGAGGGCCGTCGCAAGCGCCTGTTGCTGGCCGACATGGACAGCACCATCGTCACCAGCGAGACGCTGGACGAGCTGGCCGCCTTCGCCGGGCTGAAGGAGCGGATCGCCGCCATCACCCGCCGCTCGATGAATGGCGAGCTGGACTTCCGCCAGGCGCTGACCGAGCGCGTCGGCCTGCTCGCCGGCCTCGATGCCGCGGCGCTGGAGGAGACCTGGGCCGCGACCGAGATCACCCCGGGCGCCCAGGCGCTGGTCGCCACCATGCGGGCCAATGGTGCGCATTGCGCTATCGTCTCCGGTGGCTTCACCTTCTTCACGGGGCGGGTGGCGGAGAGGCTCGGCTTCCATGCCCACTACTCCAACACCCTGGGCGTGGCCGATGGCAAGCTGACCGGCCGGGTGGAGGAGCCGATCCTCGACCGCGACGCCAAGCTGGCCACCCTCAAGCGCCTCTCGGCTGAACTCGGCCTGCCTCTCTCGGCCGCGCTGACGGTGGGGGATGGGGCGAACGACCTCGCCATGCTGGATGCCGCCGGGCTCGGCATCGCCTTCCGCGCCAAGCCGGTGGTTGCCGCCGCGGCGCGGGCGCGGGTGGACCATGCCGATCTCCGCGCCCTGCTCTTCGCCCAGGGCTACCGGGCCGAGGAGATCGTCGCGGCATAGCGCTTGCCTCTCCCGCCGGGCATCAGCGGGAGAGGCAGGATGGATATCGGGGTCTTCATTCCGATCGGCAATAATGGCTGGCTGATCTCCACCACCTCGCCGCAATACATGCCGAGCTTCGACCTCAACCGCGAGGTGGTGCAGCGGGCCGAGCGCCATGGCTTCGACTTCGCCCTTTCCATGATCAAGCTGCGGGGCTTCGGCGGCCCCAGCGAGTTCTGGGACCACAACCTCGAAAGCTTCACCCTGATGGCGGGGCTCGCGGCCGTCACCAGCCGCATCCGCCTCTATGCCTCGGTCGCGGTGCTGACCATCCCACCCGCGATCGTGGCGCGGATGGCCGCCACCATCGACGACATCTCGCGCGGCCGCTTCGGGGTGAACATCGTCTCCGGCTGGCAGCAGGCCGAATACAGCCAGATGGGCCTCTGGCCCGGCGAGGCGCATTTCGCCCGGCGCTACGAGTATTGCGCCGAATATGTGCAGATCCTGCGCGAGCTCTGGGCCACCGGCCGGTCCGATCTCAAGGGGCGCTTCTTCCAGATGGAGGATTGCCGCGTCAGCCCCCGGCCCAAGGGCGAGGTGAAGATCGTCTGCGCCGGCCAGAGCCCGACCGGCATCCGCTTCGCGGCCCAATACGGGGACTATAATTTCTGCGCCGGCGCCGGGGTGAACGACCCGATGCAGACCGCACCCAACATCGCCCGCCTGGTCGAGGCGACGAGGGAGACGGGCCGCGCGGTCGGCGCCTATGTCCTCTACATGGTCATCGCCGCCGGGACGGATGCCGAGGCCGAGGCGCGCTGGGAGCATTACCGCGACGGGGTCGACCTCGAGGCCGTGGCTTGGCTCACCGAACAGGCCGGGGCCGATACGGCGGCGGACGACTCCTCGACCGCCCGCTGGATGGCGCGGGCGAAGTCGGCCGTGAATTTCAACATGGGGCTGATGGTCGGCTCCTACGCCACCGTCGCCCGGCTGCTGGACGAGGCGGCCGCGGTGCCGGGGACCAGCGGCATCATGCTGGTCTTCGACGACTTCCTGCGAGGCATGGATGAGTTCGGCGAGCGCATCCAGCCGCTGATGCGCTGCCGGGCGGGGCGGGTAGCCGCCGCCTGACAGGCATGACGGGGGCCGGTCACCCGGCCCCCTCCGGATCAGCCCGGGCTGCCGCGCTCGCCGCGCAGCCGCAGCGGGACGAAGCGCTGGCCCTGCGCCGTTTCGATCAGCAGCAGCGCGCTTGGCCGGTTCTGCCGGCGGAGCTGCTCCAGCTTCGCCTGGATTTCCTGCGGCGTCGTCACCCGCTCCTGCTGGACTTCGACGATGACATCGCCGGGACGCAGCTCCCGCTCGGCAGCCGGGCTGTCGGGCGAGACCTCCATGATGACCACGCCGCGCTGGTCCGGCTTCAGGCTGAACCGCTCCCGCGTCTCCGGCGAGATCGGCGCCACGCGAAGGCCGAGGCCGCTCAACTCAGTCGGCCGGCTGGCCGAGGGGGCCGAGGTCGCTGCCGCCTGCTGCGGCTCGGCCGGCAGCTCGCCGACGGTCACGTTGACGGTCTGCTCGCGGCCATCGCGCCAGACCACCACCGGCACCGGCCGCCCGACCGGCGTCTCCGCCACGACACGCGGCAGGGTGCGCATCTCGCGCACCTCCTGCCCGTTGAAGCGGAGGATCACGTCGCCGTTCTTGATGCCGGCCTGGGCCGCCGGACCGTCCTCCTGCGCCCGCGCCACCAGCGCGCCGCGGCCGCCGCCCGAGAGGCCGAGGCTCTCGGCGATCTCGTCCGTCACCTGCTGGATGTTCACGCCGAGCCAGCCGCGCCGCACCTTGCCGCCATCGCGGAGCTGGGCGGTGATGTTGCGCGCGAGGTTAGAAGGGATGGAGAAGCCGATGCCAATGGAGCCGCCGGAGGGCGAGTAGATCGCGGTATTGATGCCGACGACCTTGCCTTCGAGATTGAACAACGGCCCGCCGGAATTGCCCCGGTTGATGGCCGCGTCGGTCTGGATGAAGTCGTCATACATGCCCTGGCGGATGTCCCGCCCGCGGGCCGAGACGATGCCGGCGGTGACGGTGCCGCCGAGGCCGAAGGGGTTGCCGATGGCCAGCACCCAGTCGCCCACCTGGGCGGTGTCGCTGTCGCCGAACTGCACCGCCGAGAGCGGCTTGTCGGTCTTGATCCGCAGCACCGCGAGGTCGGTGCGCGGGTCGGTCCCCAACAGCTCCGCCCGGATGGTGGTGTTGTCCTGCAGGATGACGTTGATCTCGTCGGCGCCGTCGATGACGTGGTTGTTCGTCACCACGATGCCGCTGGTGTCGATGACGAAGCCCGAGCCGAGCGACTGAGCGCGGCGCGGCCGCTGCTGCTCGGGGCCTTGGCCCGGCTGGCCAGGCTGCCCCGGCCGGTTGCGGTTGAAGAAGTCGCGGAAGAACTCCTCGAAGGGGCTGCCGGGCGGGGCCTGCGGCATGTCCGGCGCATCCGGCCGGTTGGCCCGGGCCTGGGCGTTCTGAGTGGTCGAGATGTTCACCACCGCAGGCAGCAGCTGGCGGGCCAGCGGCGCGAAGGAGGGCGGCGCATCCCGCATCGGCACCGCTGGCGGCGCGTTGTTGGGCGCCGCGGCGGCCGGTGGGGCCGGCAGTGGCGTGACCGGCGCAGGCGCGGTCGGCGCGGGCTGGCCCTGGGCCAGCATGGGTAGGCCGGCGATCAGCATGGCGAGGACGGGATAGGCTGGACGCATCGGGGACACCTCGATTGCGAAGGGGGAGCGGCGCGGGTTCAACGCAACTCCCGCCGGAAGGGCTGAAGCTCAGGCTAGGATAGTTGGGGGCTGGCGCCTATTGCGCCAGCCGGCAAGGGCGCGGCCCGTCACCACGCCCCTGCCTCATGGCGCCCGGCCCTGGCCGGGCGCCGGGATGCTGCGGAAGTACTTGAAGAAGTCGCTGTCCGGGCTCAGCAGCAGGCGCGTCTCGCCATCGGAGAAGGCTTCCCGCATCGCCTGCATTGTCCGCCAGAACTGGAAGAACTCCGGGTCCTGCTGGAAGGCCTCGGCGAAAATGCGGATGGCGGTCTGCTCGCCCTGGCCGCGCAGGATCTCGGATTGCGACTGCGCCTCGGCGATCAGCACGGTGCGGTCGCGCTCGGCTGCGGCGCGGATGCGCTGGGCCTGCTCGGCACCCTCGGCCCGCTGTTCCCGGGCAACGCGTTCGCGCTCCGATTGCATGCGGGAGAGGATGGCCTGGGTGTTCTCCTCCGGCAGGTCGGCGCGGCGGATGCGCACATCCGTCACCTCGATGCCGAAGCTGCGCGCCTCCGCGTTCACCCGCAGGCGGATGTCGCCCATGATCCGCGCGCGGTCGGCCGAGAGCACCGCCAGCAACGTCTCGCTGCCAAGCGTGTTCCGCAGGGTCGAGGAGACGATCGGGCCCAGCCGCAGCCGGATGCCGTTCTCGGTCGCGCCGACGGTCTGGTAGAAGCGCAGCGGGTCCGTGATCAGGTAGCGGGTGAAGGTGTCCACCACGATCCGGCGCTGGTCCCCGAGGATGACCTCCTGGCCCTGCGCGTCGAAATCGAGCAGGCGGCGGTCGAAGGGGATCACCGTCTGGATGAAGGGCACCTTCATGTTCAGCCCCGGCTCACGCACCACGCGCCGTGGCTCGCCGAACTGGGTGATCAGCACCTGCTGGGTCTGGTGCACGGTGAACAGCGAGGAGACGGCGGCGAAGAGCGCCAGCAGCACCAGGACTGCGAGGATAGCGGCGCGGTTCATCGCGTGCCTCCCTGCTGCGCGGCGCGCGGCGTGGTTGGCAGCGCCGAGGGCGCCGGCGCGGCCGGGCGATTGCCCGCACGCGGCGGTTGCTCCGAAAGATTGAGGAAGGGCACCAGCCCCTGCAGCCGGTCATCCACGATGACCTTCGGGTTGCGCCGCAGGATGTCCTCCATGGTCTCGAGATAGAGCCGGCGCATGGTAATGTCCTGTGCCTGGCGATAGGCGCCGAGCACGCTGACGAAGCGGGTCGCCTCGCCCTTGGCGCGGGCTTCCTGGCTGTCCCGGAAGCCCTGGGCTTCCTGCATCATGCGCTCCGCCTCGCCGCGGGCGCGGGGAATGATGTCGTTGCGGTAGGCCTCGGCCTCGTTGCGCTGCCTCTCCTTGTCGGCGGCGGCGCGCTGCACGTCGCGGAAGGCCTCGATGACGGCGGCCGGCGGATCCACCTTCTGCAGCTGCACCTGGGTGATCGCGACGCCGGCCTTGTACTGGTCCATGATGGCCTGGGTGCCCTGGGCCACCTGGGTCTCGATCTGGCCGCGGGCCTCGGTCAGCGCCGGCTGGATCGGGGTGCGCCCGATCACCTCCCGCATCATGCTCTCGGCGGCGGACTTGATCGTGACCTCGGGGTTGCGGGTGTTGAACAGGAATTCGGCCGCATCCCGCACGCGCCAGCGCACGACGAAATCGATGTCGATGATGTTCTCGTCGCCGGTCAGCATCAGCGACTCCTCGAGCACGTCGCGGCCGCTGACGGTGCGCGGCGCGCTCGGGTCGCCGGAGCGGAAGCCGATGAAGATGAGGTTCTCGGTGGTGACGCGCGGGGTGAGCGCGGTCTCGACCGGCCAGGGCAGGTGATAGTTCAGGCCGGGCGCGGCGTTGCGGTTATAGGCGCCGAAGCGCAGCACCACGCCCTCCTCGTCCGGCTGCACCCGATAGATGCCGCTCGCGGCCCAGATGCCGATGACGAGGAGGCCGAGGATGGCAGCGATGCGTCCGCTGCCGCCGCCTTTCGGCATCCAGAGATTGGCCCGGACCCAGTCCTGCGCACGGCGGATCAGGTCGTCGAGGTCGGGTCCCGGCCCGCCTGGGCCGCGGCCGCCCCCCGGAGGCCCGGGTGGAGGTGTCCCCCACGGCCCGCCCGGTCGGGGATTCCCCCAGGGGCTGGGTCCGCCACTGTTCAGCGCCATTGTTTGGTCCGGCCTCCACTGCCCTGTTCATTTGGCCGCCGGCAGGAGCCTTGACGCGCCTTTGGGCACGTTTGGGGCTGGATGCGCGGCGGCGCCCGGCCAATATGACACGCCCGGCCGGGCGACGGGTGCCCGCACGCTATTGAGCGCCCCAGGCGGGCGCGATATTGGCCGGAAACGGGGGATTTTCAAGCGATGGCCGAACAACTGGTCGAAACGGTGCGGGCCGCACTGCAGGCCATCCGCGATCCGGCGACCGGGCAGGACCTGGTTTCCTCCGGCATGGTGCAGGGTCTGGCAGCCCGGGACGGCCTCGTGCAATTCGCCCTGGCGGTGCCGCGCGAGCGGGCCCGGGCGATGGAGCCACTGCGCCTGGCGGCCGAGCAGGCTGCCGCCGCGGTGCCTGGGGTGCTGAGCGCGACGGCGGTGCTGACCGCCCACCGCCCCGCTCCTGCCCCCGGGCCGGCCGCAGCCCCGGCGGCGCCGGCCCGGCCCGGCCCCAAGGCGCCGGCCGGCCAGGGGCCGATGCTGCTGCCCGAGGTGAAGAAGATCATCGCCGTCGCCTCCGGCAAGGGCGGCGTCGGCAAGTCCACGACGGCGGTGAACCTCGCCGTGGCGCTGGCCGCCGAGGGGCTGCAGGTCGGGCTGCTGGATGCCGACATCTTCGGCCCGTCCCTGCCCCAGATGCTCGGCACGCGGGAGCGGCCGCGCACCGAGGGCCAGCGCATCATCCCGATCAGCCGCTGGGGGCTGAAAGCCATGTCCATCGGCTTCCTGGTCGAGGAGGAAACGGCGATGATCTGGCGCGGCCCGATGGTGATGGGCGCGCTGGAGCAGCTGATGGGCCAGGTAAACTGGGGCCCGCTCGACATCATGGTGGTCGACATGCCGCCCGGCACGGGCGACGCGCAGCTCACCATGTCGCAGCGGGTGCCGCTCGCCGGCGCCGTCATCGTCTCGACGCCGCAGGACGTCGCGCTGATCGATGCCCGCCGCGGGGTGAAGATGTTCGAAAAGGTGAATGTCCCCGTGCTCGGGGTCATCGAGAACATGTCCTACTACTGCTGCCCCAATTGCGGGCACAGGGACGAGCTCTTCGGCCATGGCGGGGCGCGGGCCGAGGCGGCGAAGATGGGCGTCGAATTCCTCGGCGAGCTGCCGCTGAAGCTCGACATCCGCCTGCTGGCCGATGCCGGCACGCCGATCGTCGCCGCCCGGCCGGAGACCGAGGAGGCGCAGACCTATCGCCGCATGGCCGCGCGGCTCTGGGGCAAGCTGAACGGGGCGGAGGCGGCGGCGGGGCCACGCATCGTCATCGAGTAGGAGCCTGATCGCCGAAGGCTGGAACGGCTAGGGGCGTGCCTCGGGGAGTCATGCTCCGAGGAGCAGAGCCTCGGTCTCGGCCGCGGCCGGCATGGCGGCGCCGGGCCGGGTGCAGGCGATGGCAGCGGCGGCCGAGGCGCGGCGCATCGCCGCCGCCATCGGCAGGCCACGATCGAGCGCGGCAGCGAATACGCCGCACCAGGCATCGCCAGCGCCGGTGGTATCGACCGGCGTCACCGGGAAGGCCGGCACTCGTACCGCTCCGGCGGCACCGGCGAATTCCGCCCCCGCCTCCCCCAGCGTCACCGCCACATCGATGCCGAGCGCCCGGTGCAGCGCCTTGGCCCCGGTGCCGCAGCCGAGCTGGCTGGCGAGCCAGGCGGCCTCGTGCTCATTGGCGATCAGCAGGCTCAACGCCCGCAACGCCGCCGCCGGCAGTGGGGCGGCGGGGGCGAGGTTCAGCACCACCCGGCCCCCGGCTGCCCTGGCACGCCCGATGAGGGCGGCATTCTCCTCGGCCGGCACCTCCATCTGCAGCAACAGGGTGGTGGCGGGCGTCAGCGCCGCCGCTTCCACCTGGGCGGCGCTGGCGAGGCGGTTGGCGCCGCTGCCGACGGCGATCTGGTTGCGCCCGGCCGGGTCGACGCAGACCGCGGCGCAGCCGGTCGGCGCCGTGACGGTGGCGAGGCGGCTGAGGTCGATGCCTGCCTCCCGCAGGCCGGAGAGTGCCACCTCCGCCATGGCATCGGCACCGACCGCACCGGCGAAGGCGACCTGCGCCCCGTCGCGTGCCGCCGCCACCGCCTGGTTGGCGCCCTTGCCGCCCGGCAGGGCCTGGTAGCCCGGTGCGAGCACGGTATGGCCCGGCACCGGCAGCTCCGGCAGGGTGAAGACGAGGTCGGCGGCGACGGAGCCGAAGACGATGAGGCTCACCGCCGCGGTGCCGTCCAGCGCCCGAGCAGGAAGCCGAACAGCATCATGCCGCCGAGCAACGCCACCACCTCGCCGAACAGCGCATGCGCCAGGGGCAGGCCGATCAGCACGGCGAAGACCAGCACGCCGACCCAGAGCCAGCGGCGCCAGCCGGCAAAGGGGGAATCCGGCGCCGCCGGCCGCGCGGCGCGGGCCGCGGGCGCCCGGCTTGCCGCCCGCCCGGCCGGGCGGGGCGCGCGGGGCTTCGAGGTGGGCCGTGCAGTGCCACTCATCCGGCCAGGAACTCCAGCAGGGTGGAAGCGCCGTCCGGGCTCATGCCACGGGACGGCCGAGCGTCTCCATCAACTCGCGCCATTCCCGCTTGGAGAGGCCGCTGCCCGGCTGCTCCACCGCCTCGCCCGCCAGCAGCCGCCGTACCACGCCGAGCATGCCGGCCGAGAACGTCGCCGCCCCCATGCGGTAATCGACGAAGGCCTCGTGGCAGGCCGGCACCCAGGCCTTCACCATCTCCAGCATGGCGTCGGCATAGACGCGGATCTCGTACTGCGCATGCGTATCCGACCGCAGCGCGAGGAAGTGGAACAGGTTGTGGAGGTTGGTCTTCCAGTACCACTGGGTATAGGTGTTGAGCGTCAGGTTCATCCGCGCCAACTCGCGCGCCAGGCCCTGCCGGCCGGGGTCGAGCGGCGTGCCGTCGGCATCCTCGTTCAGCATCCAGGCATAGTGGTCATAGGTCTGCATGGCGTCGCCACGCAGCAGGTCGAGCACCCGCGCCGCTTCCTCGCCCGCCAGCACCTCGCCACGCCCCTGGCGGTTGGCGGTGGACTGCGCGGCCAGCTGCTCCGGCGCCGGGATGTAGAACTCCCGGTCGAGGATCGAATAGCGCGCCGAATATTCGTTCACATTGGCAGTGCGGTGGCGGATCCACTGGCGCGCGATGAAGATCGGCAGCTTCACGTGGAACTTGATCTCGCACATTTCGAAGGGGGTCGAGTGGCGGTGCCGCATCAGGTAGCGGATCAGGCCCCGATCCTCGTTCGCCGCGCGGGTGCCACGGCCATAGGAGACGCGGGCGGCCTGCACCACCGCCGCGTCGTCGCCCATATAGTCGATCACCCGGACGAAGCCGTGATCCAGCACCGGGACGGCCTGGTAGAGCAGCGCCTCCAGCCCCGGCGCGACGGGGCGCCGGGTGCGCCCCTCGGCGGCGCGGGCCGCCTCGATTTCCTGTTGCTGGTCCGTGGTGAGCGGCATTGGGGTTCCCTTGATCGGCCCTGGATGTAGCGCAGCCCCGGATGCCGCGCCACGATCGCGCCGCGCCGGCGGCGGAGTGTGGCCCGGGCGCATCGCCCGGCCGCTCACTACGAGATGAGGCGTGGCGCCTCTCGAATTCCGCGCCCGGACCGCGTATCTCTATCGTGCTGCCTCGGCAGCTATGGTGATAAACACGGTCTGGAATAATCGTTGCGGACCCGGGGGCAGTGCCCGGCGCCTCCACCATCACGGGGGGGCGAAACAGGCTCGACGCGCGTGGTAAAGAGACCGCTTTTGCCCGGCATGGTTCCGCCGTCATCGGGCCGATTCTAAGTGCGAACGATAACAGCCGTGAGGCTGTCGCACTCGCTGCCTAGGAATAGGTAAGCGCGGCTCGGGGGGCGCCGGGCAACAGAAGCCCCCCACTACCCTCCTGCTCTCCACTTTCTATGTGTCGATCTTATACTCCCACTTCCGTGATTGGAAAAAATCGCATTATATAGAGGTGGAGTTCGATGCATGAGCGATTCGTCAGCCCGTCCTGAAAGCCTCCTTCCCTACGCCCAATGGACGGAGGAGGCGCTACGCGTCGTCGTGCAGGATGCGCTGGCGCATACCGCCAAGCACGGCCTGCCTGGCGAGCACCATTTCTACCTGACCTTTCGCACCGACTATCCGGGCGTCTCGATCCCGGGGCATCTCCGCGCCCGCTACCCGCAGGAGATGACGATCGTCCTGCAGCACAAATTCTGGGACCTGATGGTCGACCGCGACGCCGGCACCTTCTCGGTCGGCCTCTCCTTCGGTGGGGTCCCGGCAATGCTGACAGTGCCCTTCCGCGCGCTCACCGCCTTCGCCGACCCTTCGGTCCGCTTTGGCCTCCGGTTCCAGGCCGCCTCGACCGGGGAGGAGACGGCGCCGGAGTCCGAAATGCCGGAGGCCGCCGCCGGGCCAAGCCAGGTCGTCAGCCTCGACAGCTTCCGCCGCCGTCCGGCGCGCGACTGAGGCCGGGCGGCACGGCGGCTGGTTGGCTTGGCCCCGCCGCTGGGCTAAGCCGGGCTGAAACATGCGCCGCCGGTGCCAGAGCCGCGGCGCCCCCCCTCGCGGAGATCGCCCGTGACCCCTCCTCTCGATGTCGATGCCGGCCCGGTGGTCGTGCCCACCCGCCCCTCCGGCTTCCAGTACAGCCCGATGTTTCCCCTTGCCGAGGATGGCACGCCCTGGCGGCGCCTGCCGATCGAGGGTGTCCGCGCCGTCGAGGTCGAAGGCAAGACGGTCCTCAAGATCCCCGCCCGGGCGCTGGAGGAGCTGGCCTTCCAGGCCTGCCGCGACGTATCGCACCTGCTCCGCCCCGGCCATCTGCAGCAGCTCGCCAATATCCTGCAGGATCCGGAGGCGAGCGCGAATGACCGTTTCGTCGCGCTCGATCTGCTGAAGAACGCCAATATCGCCGCCGGCGGCGTGCTGCCGATGTGCCAGGACACCGGCACTGCAATCGTCTTCGGCAAGAAGGGCCAGCGCGTCTGGGTCGAGGGCGATGAGGAGGAGGCGCTGAGCTACGGCGTCCACCGCACCTATACCGAGACCAACCTGCGCTACTCGCAGATGGCGCCCCTCTCGATGTTCGAGGAGGTGAACACCGGCAACAACCTGCCGGTCGACTTCTCCATCATGGCGCAGCCCGGCGAACATCATGCGGACGAGTTCCACATGATGTTCGTCCTGAAGGGCGGTGGCTCGGCCAACAAGACCTTTCTCTTCCAGCAGACCCGCGCGGTGCTGAACAAGCCGAAGCTGCTCGCCTTCCTCGAGGAGAAGATCAAGACCCTCGGCACCAGCGCCTGCCCGCCCTACCACCTGGCGATCGTCATCGGCGGCACAACGGCCGAGACCACGCTGAAGACGGTGAAGCTCGCCTCCACCCGCTGGCTCGACACCCTGCCGACCGAGGGCGACAAGTCCGGCCACGCCATCCGCGACCCTGAGCTGGAGGCGGAGGTCCACAAGCTGACGCAGAATCTCGGCATCGGCGCGCAGTTCGGCGGCAAGTATTTCTGCCACGACGTGCGGGTGATCCGCCTGCCCCGGCATGGCGCCAGCCTGCCCATCGGCATCGGCGTCTCCTGCTCGGCCGACCGGCAGGTGAAGGCGAAGATCACGGCCGATGGCGTCTTCCTCGAGCAGCTCGAGCACGATCCGGCGCGTTACCTGCCGGAGGCGACGGACAGCATCCTCGGCGGCGATGTGGTCCGCATCGACCTGAACCGGCCGATGAGCGAGATCCGCGCCGAGCTCTCGAAGCATCCGGTAAAGACCCGCGTCTCGCTCACCGGCACCGTGGTCGTCGCCCGTGACATCGCCCATGCCAAGCTGCAGGAACGGCTGGACCGCGGCGAGGGCCTGCCGGACTACATCAAGAACCACCCCGTCTATTACGCCGGCCCGGCCAAGACGCCGGAGGGCTATGCGACGGGCAGCTTCGGCCCGACCACGGCCGGGCGGATGGACAGCTATGTCGCCGCCTTCCAGGCCGCCGGCGGCAGCCTCGTCATGCTGGCCAAGGGCAACCGCAGCAAGGCGGTGCTGAATGCCTGCAAGCAGTATGGCGGCTTCTATCTCGGCTCGGTCGGCGGGCCGGCGGCGCGGCTGGCGCAGGACTGCATCCGCAAGGTCGAGGTGCTGGAATACCCGGAGCTCGGCATGGAGGCGGTCTGGCGCATCGAGGTCGAGGATTTCCCCGCCTTCATCGTCGTCGACGACAAGGGCAACGACTTCTACGAAGGGCTGGAGTGATGGCACCCGTCACCCGTCGCCCTTGTTGCAGTGACTTTGCGCGTCCCGGCCTTCGGCCGGGACACGGCGGCAACGATTTCTACGAAGGGCTGGAGTGATGCTGGAGCTCCGCCCGAATTGCGAATGCTGCGGGCGGGACCTGCCGCCCGAGAGCCGGGAGGCGCTGATCTGCTCCTTCGAATGCACCTGGTGCCGGGACTGCGCCGGGAACCGGCTGCCCGGCGGCCTCTGCCCGAATTGCGGCGGTGAGCTTGTGGCGCGGCCGGTCCGGCCCGCAGACAGGCTCGCGCGCTTCCCGGCCTCCACGGCACGCAAGCGTTCCTCCCTCCCCGCCTGCGCCGGAGCCTGACCGCATGGCCCGCATCCACATCTCCTCCGGCTCCCGCTTCGAGGAGGAGATCGGCTACTCCCGCGCCGTGGTCGATGGCGACCTCGTCTGGGTCTCCGGCACCACCGGCTACGATTACGCGGCGATGACCATCGTCGACGACGTGGCCGTGCAGGCCGACCAAGCCTTCCGCAACATCGCGGCCGCCCTTGCCGAGGCCGGCGCCAGCCTCGACGACGTGGTCCGCGTGCTCTTCATCGTCCCCCGACGGGAGGATTGGGAGCCCTGCTGGCCCGTGGTGAAGCGCCATCTCGGCAAGGCCCGCCCGACCTCCACCCTGATCCATGCCGGCCTTCAGACCGATGCGATGCGCATCGAGATCGAGGTCACTGCCCGCCTGCCAGGAAAGGGATCCACCTGATGCGTTTCGCGGTCGACCGGCTGGACCACCTCGTCATCAATTGCCGCGATGTGGAGGTCATGGCCTCCTGGTACCAGCGCGTCCTCGGCATGGAGCGGGAGGATTTCGGCTCCCCGTCCCGCATCGCACTCAAATTCGGCGGGCAGAAGATCAACCTCCGCCCTGTCGAGGTCCCGCAAGAGGAATGGCTGGCCGCCGCGCATTGCGTGCCCGGCACCCAGGATCTCTGCTTCATCGTGGCCGTGGCGCCGGCGGAGATCGTCGGCCAGTTCCATGCCTGCGGCGTGACCATTGAGCTTGGCCCGGTCACCCGGACCGGGGCACTCGGCGCCATGGGCTCGGTCTATTGCCGGGATCCCGAGGGCAATCTGATCGAGGTATCGTCTTACTCCGCCTGAGACGCGGTAAAATCGATACGATTTCGACTTGTGTCGTGTAGCATGGGGCCGACGCCGCGAGGATTTTCGCCCGGCGCCGAGACACCCTGAGCGTTCGCATGCAAATCGACATCATCCCACAGGTTCCGGCCGCGATCGCGCCGGACCGTTTCCTGGCGCTGAGCCGTGAGTTACAGGCGGTATCGGATCGCCTCGGAGGTGCCGTGTTCCTGGGCCCTCAGGTCGGGCCGGTCGGCGCCATCTGCTTTTGCGGCGTGAACGAACGCTTCCGCAGCATGTCCCTCCTGCGCGACATGCCGATCCCCTGCGCCGTGGTGCAGGACCCGGTCAGGCCCTGGTTCACCGGGTCGTCCGTTTGTCCGGAATTGCCCGACCTGCTGCGCCGATTGCAGGCGCATATGCCGCAGGTGCAGCGCTGGCTGGTCTTTGGGCAGTCGAGCGGCGGCTATGCGGCCCTGCATGCCTCGCGTCTCCTGCCGGACAGCCTTGCCATCGCCTTTTCGCCCCAAACCTTCGATGACCGGGTGATGCGGGGTCGGATCGGCCACCCGCCCGGCATCCGCAAGAGCTACGTCCAGGAGCCGATTGCCGACCTGGCTGCGGTCTTTGCCGAAAGACCTTCGCAGAACCCGGCCTTCGTCATTTCCTCGATCAACGAGACGGAAAATCCGGTCGAGGACTTCGTGTGGCTGGACCATATGCACTGGGCGCGGATCGCGCATTTCCCAAGCGTCCGGATCTTCCTGCTGGAGACGCAGAATCACTCACTGCTCTACCGCAAGGGGGGGTTCTTCGCCTCGGTCCTGGCAGACCTGGTCAAACATGATAATTTTGGCATCGAATTCGCCTCGGGGTGGCTGTCAGACCGGTTGTACCGGCGGGGCTGAGGCCGTCATGGTGGAACGACTCGGCTGGCTCACGCGGATGTGGGATGCTTTGCCGCGGTTTCGGGCCTGCCGGCAGGGCTGTAGGACGTTGGCGCAGCCGTAGAGCACGCCTGCCTCTGCGAAGGAGCCGCCAGCATGGCCGATACCCGCACCGAGACCGACAGCCTCGGCACCATCGACATCCCCGCCGACCGCTACTGGGGTCCGCAGACCGAGCGCGCGCGTCGCCTGTTCCGCATCGGGACGGAGCATTTCACCCCGGCGCTGATCCGCGCCGTCGGCCTGCATAAGTCGGCCTGTGCCGAGGCGAATGAGCGCCTGGGCGAACTGCCACCCGACCTTGCCGGCCCGATCAGGCAGGCGGCGCAGGAGATCATCGACGGCCAGCGCGATGCCGACTTTCCCTTGCCCATCTGGCAGACGGGGTCGGGCACGCAGACCAACATGAATGCCAATGAGGTCATCTCGAACCGCGCCAACGAGATGCTCGGCCAGCCGCTCGGCAGCCGGAAGCCGGTTCATCCGAATGACCACGTCAACCGCGGCCAGTCCTCGAACGACAACTTCCCGACTATGATGCATATCGCGGCGGCGGAGACGGTTGAGGGGCGGCTGATGCCGGCGCTCGGCCGGCTGCATGCGGCGCTCGGCCAGCGCGCGGCGGAATGGGCCGACATCATCAAGGTCGGCCGCACCCATATGATGGATGCGGTGCCGGTGACGCTCGGCCAGGAATTCGGCGCCTGGGCCCGCCAGGTGGAGCTGGGGCAGGAGCGCCTGCGCGCCACCCTGCCGCGCCTGCTGATGCTGCCCCAGGGCGGCACCGCGGTCGGCACCGGCCTCAACCGGCACCGCGACTTCGACCGCGTCTTCTGCGAGATCGTCGCCGAGCGCACCGGCCTCGCCTTCGTCCCCAACCCCAACAAGTTCGAGGGCATGGGCGCGCATGATGCCCTCGTGGAGTTGCAGGGGGCGATGAACGTCATCGCCGTCTCGCTCAACAAGCTCGGCAACGACATCCGCCTGCTCGGCAGCGGCCCGCGCTCCGGCCTGTCGGAGCTGGTGGTGCCGGCGGATGGCCTCTCCTCCTCGATCATGCCGGGCAAGACCAACCCGACCCAGGCGGAGGCGCTGACGATGGTCTGCGCCCAGGTGATGGGCAACACCACCACGGTCACCATGGCCGGGGCGCAGAGCTTCCTCGAGCTCAACGTCTTCAAGCCGGTGATCATCCATTGCGTGCTGCAATCGGCGACGCTGCTGGCCGATGCCGCCGAGAGCTTCGCCGAGCACATGGTCCTGAAGCTGGAGCCGGCGCGGGAGCGGATCGCCGAGAACCTGGCCAAGTCGCTGATGCTGGTGACGGCGCTGAACCCGCGGATCGGCTACGACAAGGCGGTCGCCATCGGCAAGCTGGCTCTGCGCGAGAACCTGACGCTGAAGGACGCCGCGCAGAAGCTCGGCCATGTCAGTCCGGAGGACTTCGACCGCTGGGTCCGGCCGGAGGACATGGTCACCCCCGGCGCGACGCTGGATGGGTGACAGCCATCTGCGCAAGCGCAGCTTCCAGCTCGCCGGCCACCGCACCTCGGTGGCCCTCGAGCCGGAATTCTGGGCGGTGCTGGAGGCCACGGCCAGCCGCCGTGGCCGCAGCCTGGCCGGGCTGGTGACGGAGATCGACACCGCCCGCGCCGGGACGGACCGGCCGCTTGCCAGCGCGCTCCGGGTCTTCGCGCTGGCGGAGAAGGATTAGAGCGGCGGTTCCCGCTCGGCGAGCGCCTCCGGTCCTGTGGCTTTATCGAACCGGGGAGTGCTCTAACGCGTCCGCGCCGGCGCCGAGACGCCGCCACCATGCCCGCCACCGCCGCCGAGCGTCGCCGCCAGCACCCCGGCAGCGATGGCGAGCGGCAGGCTAACGAGAAGAGAGGTGGCGCTGCTCTCCGGCGGACGGGTTGCCGTCAGCATGCGGTCGCTGACCACGCGGCGTGGCCGCTGGACCGGCAATGCGGGCGCTGGTTGGGCGGCACCCCGCGCCGGGACGACGACGCTGGCCTCCGCCGGCACCACAACCGCGCGCTGCTGCGCCACGGCCGGCCCGGCGAATCCCAGCCCCAGCATCGACCACATGAGGATCGGGCGAGTTTTCATTGCTGATTTGTATCTAAAAGCCGCGCCTGCCGGCAAGCACCTATCGCCGCCCAAGCATCGAACGGGCAATGATCAGCCGCATCACCTCGTTCGTCCCCTCGAGGATGCGATGGACGCGGAGGTCACGGACGATCTTCTCGATCCCGTATTCCGCCAGATAGCCATAGCCGCCGAGCAGCTGCAGCGCGTCATCCGCCACCTTGTGGCAGGTATCGGTGACGAAGCGCTTGGCCATGGCGCAGAAGGCCGAGGCGTCCGGTGCCTTGGCATCCAGCTTGGCACAGGCCCGCCAGAGCAGGGTGCGGCTGGCTTCCAGCTCCGTTCGCATATCGGCCAGACGGAACTGGGTATTCTGGAAATCGGCGATCGCCTTGCCGAAGGCCTGGCGCTCCTGGACATAGGCCAGGGCCTTGTCGAGCGCCGCTTGCGCCCCGCCCAGCGAGCAGGCGGCGATGTTCAGCCGCCCGCCATCCAGCCCTGCCATGGCAAAGCGGAAGCCCTGCCCTTCCTCGCCCAACAGCGCCGAGACCGGCACTCGCGCCCCATCGAAGATCAGCTGGCGGGTGGGCTGGGCATTCCAGCCCATCTTCTTCTCGTTGGCGCCGAAGGAGAGGCCGGGCGTGTCCTTCGGGATCAGCAGGGCGGAGACGCCGCCCGGCCCCTCGCCGCCGGTTCGCACCATGGTCAGATACAGGTCGGAGGCCCCGGCGCCGGAGATGAACTGCTTGCTGCCGTCGAGGATGTAGTGGTCGCCCTCGCGCCGTGCCCGCGTCCTGAGCGCGGCGGCGTCGGAGCCGGAGCCCGGCTCGGTCAGCGCATAGCTGGCGACCAGGCGCATCGGGATCAGCTCCGGCAGCCAGCGCTCCCGCTGGGCATCGTTGCCGAACCGGTCGATCATCCAGGCAACCATGTTGTGGATGGAAAGATAGGCCGAGACGGTCGGGCAGCCCATCGACAGCGCCTCGAACACCACCGCCGCGTCGAGCCGCGTCAGCCCCGCCCCGCCGCTCTCCTCCCGCACATAGAGCGCCGCCATGCCGAGGCTGGCGGCGGCGCGCATCTCCTCCACCGGGAAATGCCGCGCCTGGTCCCATTCCAGGGCGCGCGGGGCGAGGGTGTCCATGGCGAAGCCGAGCGCCGTCTCGCGCAGTTCCTGCGTCGCCTCCGGCAACTCGAAGGCCTGGTCGAGCGGCATGGGTTCCTCCAAAGCGTTCAGTACCAGTCTGGGAGAGATTGCCATGCCGCCCACCCGCCTGGGGAGGCGGCATGGCAACCCAGGCCCCTACTCCGCCGCCATCGCCACCGCTGGCTGCGTCACCGCAGCCTCCAGCTCCGCCATCCGCGCCCGCGTCGCCGCAACATTGCGGGCCTTGATATGGCCATAGCCCTTGATGCCCGCCGCCGCCTCGGCCCAGGCGCAGATGCGCGCATGGGTCTCGGGCGAGAGCAGCGCCAGCAGCCGCTCCACGCCAGCGCGGTACTCGCCGGGCAGGGCGCGCTCCATCCGGCGCTCCTCGGTGCGGCCGAACGGGTCGAGCGGGGTGCCGCGCAGCAGCTTGCCGTGGCGCAGCAGGCGCATGGCCGAGAGCATCCAGGGGCCGAAGGCCATCTTGCGCGGCTGGCCGGTCACCGGGTCGGTCTTGGCGAGGATCGGCGGCGCGAGGTTGAGCTCGATCCGCTGCGTGCCGGTGAAGTGGCTGGCGAGCTGCGCCTGCCATTCCGGCAGGTGGTGCAGCCGGGCGACCTCGTACTCGTCCTTGTAGGCCATCAGCCGGTAGAGCTGGGTGGCGACGGCCCGCGTCAGCCGCTCCTCGCCCGGCACTGCGCGCGCCTCGGCGGCACGGACCTTGGCGACGAAATCGGCGTAGCCGCGGGCATAGCCGGCGCTCTGATAGGCGGTGAGCTCGGCCACGCGCCGGGCCACGAGAGCGTCCAGCGTCTCGTCCTCCGGCATCACCGGGGCGGGCGGCGCCAGCGCCGCGGCCCGGCCGAGGGCGAAGGCGGCCTTGTTGCGCTCGATCTGCGCCCCGTTCAGCTCCAGCGCCCGGTTGATCGCCTCGGCCGAGAGCGGCACCAGGCCGCGCTGGAAGGCAATGCCGAGCAGCCAGACATTGAGGTAGATGAGGTCGCCGAAGGCTTCCTCCACCACCTGCACGCCAGGGACGGTGACCACCTCTCGGCAGGCCTTCCGCACGCTCTCGAGCATGGCGGGCCGGTCATAGCGGGTGGAGGTGTCGAGCACGAATTGCGCGGTCGGCTGCAGGTCGGCGTTCAGCACGGCCACCGTGCGGTCTGCGCCCAGCAGCGGCCGCGCCGTCCGCCCCTGTGCCACCACCATGTCGGCCGAGAGCAGCAGGTCCGCCTGGCCCATGCCGATGCGTGGCGCCTCGATGCTCTCCGGCGGCGCACCGGCCCGGCCGATGCGGAGCTGGGCGAAGACGCCGCCGCCCTTCTGGGCGAGGCCCAGCATCTCGACCGAGCGCACCGGCCGGCCTTCCAGATGGCCCGCCATGCCGAGGATGGCCGAGAGAGCCGTCACGCCCTGCCCGCCGACACCGGCCAGCAGGATGTTCCAGGCCGGCTCGCCCTCGCGCGGCTCGGCCGCCACCGGCTCCGGCGGCTCCTCGCCCAGCGTCGGTACCGGCCTCTTCACCGGCTCGGCGCCGACCAGGGTGACGAAGGAGGGGCAGAAGCCCTCGACGCAGGAGAGATCCTGGTTGCAGGCGCTCTGGTCGATCTGCCGCTTGCGGCCGAATTCGGTCTCGATCGGCTCCACCGCAAGGCAGTTGGAGGTGCGGGAGCAGTCGCCGCAATCCTCGCAGACGCGCGGGTTTATCGCCACGCGCTTCAGCGCCACGGCCTGGGTGCCGCGCTTGCGCTTGCGGCGGCGCTCCGTCGCGCATTGCTGGTCGTAGATGAGGACGGAGACGCCCGGCACCTCGCGCAGCTCCCGCTGCACCACATCCAGCTCGCTCCGATGGCGGTAGGTGATGCCCCGCGGCATCCGCGCATCGCCCTGGTGCCGCTCCGGATCGTCGGAGACGAGGACGATCTTCTGCACGCCCTCGGCCGCCATCTGCGCCGCGATCTCCGGCACGCCGAGCTCGCCTTCCGGCGTCTGCCCGCCGGTCATGGCGACGGCGCTGTTCACCAGGATCTTGTAGGTGATGTTCGCCCCCGCCGCGATCGACTGGCGGATGGCAAGGCTGCCGGAATGGGCATAGGTGCCGTCGCCGAGATTGGCGAACATGTGTTTCTCGGTGACGAAGGGCGCCATGCCGAGCCAGGGCATGCCTTCGCCACCCATATGGGTCAGCAGGTCCGTATTGCGGTCCATGTAGATGGCCAGCGTGTGGCAGCCGATGCCAGCCATGGCGTGGCTGCCCTCCGGCACCCGCGTCGAGGTGTTGTGCGGGCAGCCCGGGCAGAAATGCGGTGTGCGGTCATGCACCGGCGGCAGGGCGAGGTTGGCCAGCCCATCCAGCTCGGCGATCCGCGCCTTGAGTTGCTCGGTGCGGAGGGCCTCCGGCAGCCTTGCATGCAGCGCCCGCAGCACGGCGCCGGTATCGAGCTCCGTCAGGTCGGAGAGCAGGCGCCGTCCCTGCTCGTCGGTCTTGCCGACGATCCGCGGCCTGCGGGGCTCATGATAGAGCGCGTCGCGGAGCTGCGGCTCGAGCACCGGGCGACGGTCCTCGACCACCAGCACCTCCTCGAGGCCCCGGGCGAATTCCCGGGCGGCGATGCCATCCAGCGGCCAGGCCAGCCCGACCTTCCAGATGCGCAGCCCCGCCATCCGCGCCAGCTCATCGGTGATGCCGGCATCGCGCAGTGCCTGGCGCAGGGTCGCATAACCCTTGCCGCGGGCGGCGATGCCGAAGCGGGCCTGCGGGCTGTCCAGCACGATGGGGTTCAGCCCGTTCATCCGGGCGAAGGCCAGCGCCGCCGGCAGCTTCACCTGCCGCAGCCGCTGCTCCTGCGGGATGGCATGGTCGCGGAGGCGGATATGCACGCCGTCCGGCGGGAAGGTGAAATCGGGCGTGACGCTGGAATAGGCCGCCGGATCGACCAGCACGGAGGCGGAGCCATCCATCGTCTCGGCAACGCATTTCATGCCGACCCAGAGGCCGGCGAAGCGCGACATGTCGATGGCCCTCAGGCCGAAATCCAGGATCTCATGCACGCCGGCCGGGTCGAGCACCGGCATCTCGACATCCATGAAGCTGATCTCGCAGCCCGAGGTGATGGTCGAGGACTTGCAGGAGGGGTCGTCGCCGGCCAGCGCCAGCACGCCGCCCCGCGGCGCGGTGCCGGCGCTGTTGGCATGCCGCAGCACGTCGCCCGAGCGGTCCACGCCCGGGCCCTTGCCGTACCAGATGCCGAAGACCCCATCGACCGTCTGGTTGCCGTAGAGCGCCACCTGCTGGCTGCCCCAGACGGCGGTCGCCGCCAGATCCTCGTTCAGCCCGGGGCGGACGACGATATTGGCTTCGGCCAGCCGCTTGGCCTGCTTCATCAGCTGCAGGTCGTAGGTGCCGAGGGGGGAGCCGCGATAGCCGCTGATATAGCCGCCGGTATTCCACCCCAGTGCCCGGTCCAGCTGGTGGCGCATCAGCGGCAGCCGGACCAGCGCCTGGATGCCGGTCAGCAGCAGGGTCTCGCCTGATTTGTCCCAGCGGTCGTCGAGCGTCGCTTCGGGGCGTTGAATGCTGCCCATGGTCCGTCTCCCGCTTCGTTGCCCTGGAATGTCGGGCGGTCCCGGCCCCGGGGCAATCCCCCGGGCGCGACCTTTCAGCATGGAAGGATGAACCGCTCCCGCCGGGGTTTCTTTCCGTTTTTCATGCTGCACCGCCGAACAGGCGGCAGGATCATCTGCGATGCGCGGCAGCGGGATGCGGGGCGGCCAGCCGGGGCCCGGCGCCGAACAGCCGCTCCCGGTAGGTTCCCTCGCCATGGCCGCGCTTATAGGCGCCGCGCTCCTGCAGGGCCGGGACCAGGAGGTCCACCACCGCCTCGATCCCCTCGGGCATCACGGTGCGGGCGAGGTTGAAGCCATCCACATCCGCCGCCTCCGCGAAGCCGATCAGCGCCTCGGCCACCTCCGCCGCGCTGCCGACGATCGGGCGCTGCCGGCTGCCGAGGACGAACTGGTCGACCAGCTGCCGCTTGGTCCAGCCGGGGCCGAAGACCCGGCGCATGGCCTCGACATTGGAGCTGATGGCGTCCGTCGCGGCCACCTCGATCGGCTCATCCATCCCGAAGCGATCGAAATCGATGCCGAGCGAGGCCGCGGCATGGGCCAGCGCCCCCTCGACGCTGGCATGGCGGCGGTACTCGGCAAGCAGATCCTCCGCCTCCGCCCGGGTCCGCCCGACGATCAGCGTGGCGCCGGCGAAGATGCGGATCGGCCGCGGCGCCGCCCGGGCCCGGAGGTCGGCGGTGAGCCGGGCGATATCCGCCGGCCGGCCGTAATTCACGAAGACGCACTCGGCATGCCGCGCCGCAAAGGCCCGGCCCCGGTCGGACGCCCCCGCCTGGTAGAGCACGGGCGTCCGCTGCGGCGAAGGCTCGACGAGGAAGGGCCCGCCGCCCGCCACGTCCCGCACCCGCGCCGGATCGGCATAGAGGCCTGCTGCCCGGTCCCGCAGCACCGCATCATCCGCCCAGGAGCCCTCCCACAAGGCATAGACGCGGTCCATGAAAGCCTCGGCCGCCGCGTAGCGGTCGTCATGCGCCATCTGCTTCGGCAGGCCCATGGCCCGCGCCGCGCTGTCGAGATAGCCGGTGACGATGTTCCAGCCGATCCGCCCACGGGTCAGGTGATCGAGCGTCGCCATCCGCCGGGCGAAGAGCGGCGGCGCCTCATAGGTCAGGTTGCAGGTAACGCCGAAGCCGAGATGCCGGGTCACGGCCGCCATGGCCGGCACCAGCAGCAGCGGGTCGAGCAGCGGGATCTGCACCGCGTTGCGGATGGCGGCATCCGGCCTGCCGCCGAGCACGTCGTAGACGCCGACCACATCGGCGAGGAACAACCCGTCGAAGAGCCCCCGCTCCAGCGTCCGGGCCAGGTCCATCCAATAATCGAGGCTGGCATACTCCACCGACCGGTCGCGGGGGTGGGTCCACATCCCCTGCTGGATGTGGCCGATGCAGGCCATGTCGAAGGCGTTGAGGCGGATTTCACGCGGCATGGCTGCCGGCTTAGCATGCCGCATGGACGCCATCGACCGCCGCATCCTCCGTGCCCTCCACCGCAACGCCCGGCTCACCAATGCCGAGCTGGCGGAGGAGGTCGGCCTGTCCCCCTCGCCGTGCTGGACGCGGGTGAAGCGGCTGGAACAGGCCGGCGTCATCAAGGGCTATGTCGCGATCCTCGACCAGGCGGCGCTCGGCCTGCCGGACACGGTCATCATCGAGGTGATGATGGAGCGGCACGACGAGGAGAGCCTGCGCCGCTTCGAACAGGCGGTGACCGAGATGCCGGAGGTGGTGGAGGCCTGGCTCGTCACCGGGGAATACGACTACGTTATCAAGGCGACCGTCGGCGGCACCGCGGGCTATGAGCGCCTGCTGCGGGAGAAGCTCTACCGCCTGCCCGGCATCCGCCATACCCGCAGCAGCTTCACCCTCCGCAACCTGAAGCAGGTCTGGACCCCCACGCCCTGACGCGCGAATTGGGCGCCGTGCGCAACGGTGCTAGCCTCCCGGCCAACATGCCCGGGGAATCGCCATGCCTGCTCGCCGCCACCTGTTGCTCGCCATGCCCGCCCTGCTGGCGGCGCCCGCCATCGCCCAGACGGCCTTCGACCACACCATCCGCGTCATCGTCCCCTTCGCCCCGGGCGGCACCAGCGACATCCTCGCCCGCATCCTGGCGCCGGAGCTGACGAAGCAGCTCGGCCAGTCGGTGGTGGTGGAGAACCGCCCCGGCGCCGCCGGCAATCTCGGCGCCGATGCAGTGGCGAAGGCGGCGCCGGACGGCCACACCATCCTCCTGATCGATGCCGGCATCCTTGCCACCGCCCCCAGCCTGTTCAGCCGCCTGCCCTTCGATGTCCGGCGGGACCTCGCGCCGGCCACCATGCTCATCTACGCCCCCTATATCCTCGCCGTGCATCCGAGCCTGCCGGCCAGGAATGCCGCCGAGCTGGTCGCCTATGCCAAGGCCAATCCCGGCCGGGTGAACGTGGCCCATTCCGGCATCGGCGCGGCGAACCACCTGACGGCGCTGATGCTGGCGCAGCAATGGGGAACGGAGCCTGTCTTCGTTCCCTATCGGGGCGGGGCGGCGGCGCTCTCGGCGGCGGCAAGCGGCGAGGCGAACCTCATCATCAACGGCGCCACCGCCACCCAGCCCTTCGTGCAGAATGGCACGCTGCGCGGCATCGCCGTCTCCGGCGCGCACCGGCTGGCGGCCTTCCCGGACTTGCCGACCTTCCGCGAGCTGGGATGGCCCGCCACCGACAGCGGCACCTGGCAGGGCGTGCTGCTGCCGGGCGCGACGCCGGCACCGATGATCGCCCGCTGGGACGAGGTGCTGCGGGCGGTGCTGGCCCAGCCCGAGGTCACCCGCCGCATCGCCGATCTGGGCGGCGAGGTGCGGGCCGAGGGCCCCGCCGCCTTCCGCGGCTGGCTGGAGAGCGAGACCGAAAGCTGGGGCCGCATCATCCGCGCCAACAACGTGAAGCTGGATTGAGCATGTGCTCTGGGGGTTGCCCTGGGGCCCGGCTTTCGGCACAGCCTCCCCGGCCCAGCCGCAACCGGACCTGACAGGCCCCCCTGGATGCCCGAAATTCCTGAATCCCTGCTGGCGCGCCTCGCCGCGCTCGGCATCGAGACCACCACCACCGACCACGCCCCGGTCTTCACCGTGGCGGAGAGCCAGGCCTTGCGCGGCAGCCTGCCCGGCGGCCACAGCAAGAACCTCTTCCTCCGCCCGGCCAAATCCGGCCCTGGCCCGCATCTGCTGGCGGTGCTGGAGGAGGACCGCAAGATATCGGTCAATGCGCTCGCCCGCGCCGCGGGCGCCGGCCGTGTCGAGATGGCCCCGACCGAGGATCTCCGGCGGCTGCTCGGCGTCGAGCCCGGCTCGGTGACACCCTTCGGCATGGTCAATGCCCCGCCCGGCGCGGTACGGATCGTGCTGGATGCCGGGCTGCTCCGTGACCACCCTTGGGTGCATTTCCACCCGCTGGTGAACAGCAAGACCACGGCGATCCGCCCGGCCGACCTGCTGCGCTTCCTTGAAAGCCTTGGCCACCGGCCGGAGCTGCTGGAACTGCCCGCGCCAGGCGCGTGATTATTGAAACCCGCCCCGAACGGGTACCATCTGCGCTCCGCCCATTGCCGTCGCGCCGGACCGGCGCATCTATGAGCCATACCGAGGAATACCTGCCATGGACGTCATCTTCGACCCGAACCGTCAGGCCTCCCCTACCGGAGCCCCGGCCGGCGGCGCCGACCTCATCATGGATGGCGACCAGAAGACCTTCATGAAGGATGTGGTCGAGGCCAGCCGCCAAACTCCCATCCTGGTCGATTTCTGGGCGACCTGGTGCGGCCCCTGCAAGACGCTGACGCCGACCATCGAGAAGGTGGTGCGCGCCGCTGGCGGCCGGGTGAAGCTGGTCAAGATCGACATCGACAAGAACCGCGCCCTCGTCCAGCAGCTCACCCAGCTCGGCCTGCCGCTGCAGAGCGTGCCGACGGTTGCCGCCTTCTGGCAGGGCCAGATCGCCGACCTGTTCCAGGGCGCGCTGCCCGAGGGAGAGATCAAGCGCTTCGTTGAAGGCCTGTTGAAGCTCGCCGGCGGCCAGATGCCCTCGGCCGACCTGCTGGCCGAGGCCAAGGCCGCCGCCGAGGAGGGCGACCACCAGACGGCCCTCCAGCTCTATGGCGCCCTGGTGCAGGAGGAGCCCGAGAACCCGGAGGCCTTCGCCGGCGTCGCCCGCAGCCTGATGGAGCTGGGCGAGGAGGAGCAGGCGCTGCAGGTGCTCGAGAACCTGCCGCCGAAGATCGCCGAGCATGCCGCCATCGCCTCCGTCCGCAGCACGCTGGAACTGGCCGCCGAAGGCCGGCGCGCCCGCGAGAAGACCGCCGAATTCGAGGAGCGCCTCGCCGCCGACCCGAACGACCATGAGGCCCGGATCGAGCTGGCGGTTGCTCTCAACGCCGCCGGGGACCGCGCCGGGGCCGCCGATGCGCTGCTCGAATCCTTCCGCCGCGACCGCGCCTGGAACGACGAGGCAGCGCGCAAGCAGCTGCTCAAGTTCTTCGAGGCCTGGGGCTTCGCCGATCCGGCAACCGTGGCGGGCCGGCGCAAGCTCTCCTCGCTGCTGTTCCGCTAGCGCCCGCTTCGTGGCAGCCCCCCCGATCGAGCCAGGCGCGCTTCCGGCCGAGATCGCGGTCTTCCCGCTCTCGGGTGCCTTGCTGCTGCCCGAGGGACGGCTGCCGCTGAACATCTTCGAGGCACGCTACCTGGCGATGACCCAGGACAGCATGGCCGCCGGACGCATGTTCGGCATGATCCAGCCCGACCCGGCCGCCCCGCGCGGGGAGACCGGGCCGGGCCTCTACCGCACCGGCTGCCTCGGCCGCCTGACCTCCTTCGCGGAGACCGAGGATGGGCGCTTCCTCATCACGCTGACCGGCATGATCCGCTTCCGCGTGGTGGAGGAACTCGAGATGCGCCGCGGCTATCGCCGGCTGCGCGCCGATTACAGCCCCTTCCTGGCCGATCTCGACACCAAGGCCCCGCCGCCGGCGGTGGACCGCCCGGCCCTGCTCGCCGCCCTCCGCCCCTATTTCCAGGCGCGCGGCATCGAGGCGAATTGGGAGGCGGTGGAACAGACCACCGATGCCGCGCTGGTGCTGACCCTCGCCATGGTCTGCCCCTTCGAGGTGCCGGAGAAGCAGGCCCTGCTGGAGGCCGCGACGCCCGCGGACCGCGCCGCGATGTTGATCGCCTTGCTCCAGATGGGCGCCCATGGCACGGCATCCGGCGATGCGCCGCCACGCCCGCGGCCCAGTTGAAGGACGACGCCATGAGCCAGACCGCGACCGAAGCCCCCAGCCCGGCTCCCGCCGAGGTGGATCCTGCCTTGCTGGAGATCCTGGTCTGCCCGCTGACCAAGGGCCCGCTGCGCTACGACCGCGCTGCCGGCGAATTGGTGAGCGAGCAGGCCCGCCTCGCCTATCCGATCCGTGATGGCATCCCGATCATGCTGCCGGACGAGGCCCGCCGGCTCGACGACTGACGGGCGCCGTGCCGACCCCGACCGAGATCCGCCTCAAGCGCGCCGAGCGCCTGCTCGAGGTGGCCTTCGACGATGGCAGCCGCTTCCGCCTGCCGGCCGAATACCTCCGTGTCGAAAGCCCATCGGCCGAGGTGCAGGGGCATGGGCCGGGGCAGAAGGTACTGGTCTCCGGCCGGCGGGAGGTCGGCATCCTGCGGCTGGAGCCGGTTGGCCACTATGCCATCCGGATCGCCTTCGACGACCTGCATGACAGCGGCATCTACTCCTGGGACTACCTCCATCGCCTCGGCACCGAGCAGGCCGAGCGCTGGGCGGCCTATGAGCAGGCGCTGGCCGAGAAGGGGTTGAGCCGGGACCCGCCCCGCCGCCGCGGCGGCTGAGCCCCGGGCCCGGGGTCAGGGCGCCGACAGCGCCTCGACCTCGTGCAGCAGCAGGCCGGGCGCCAGGACCTCGGCGGCCTCGGGCCGGTGCAGGCGATCGAGTCCCTCCCGCATGCCGCGCTCGCCCGCCGCCCAGCGATCGGCAATGGTGGCGCGGGAGAAGTCGAACACCTTGCCCGCCCCCGCCTCATCCTCGGCGGCATGATAGCCGAGGCAGAGCACGGTCGCCTCGGCATGGGCCAGCAGCGCGGCAAGCTCCGCCTCCCGCTCCCGCTCCGGCGGCAACTCGGCAGCGAGGCGGCCGATCAGGGCACGCATGCGGTATTCGCGGGTACGGCTCTCCAGTGCCTGACGGGTCTGGTTGCCGAAGGCGAGGTCCCCGGCCCGGGCGATGGCCGCGCTCAGCGAGGCCGGGCGCCGGCCCGACCGGGCGAAAAGCTCCACCACCAGGCATTGCAGCGGTCCCGTCCCCGTCGCGTCCAGCACCAGGTCGAGCGGCGCGTTGCTGGCCAGGCCACCATCGGCCAGCAGCCGGCCCGCCACCTCCACCGGGGTGAACAGCGGCAGCAGCGCGCAGGAGGCGGCAAGGTGCTCCGGCCCGATGCGGGCGCCCGCGGCCGTATCGAAGACCACCCGCTCGCCGCTCTCCACATCTGTGGCCACGATGGTGAGGCGGGTCTCGCCTTCGTTCAGCCGATTGAAATCGATGAAATCCGGCAGCCGGCGCATCAGCGGGCCCAGCTCGTAGAGCGAGGCGGCGGGGCCGAATTCGGGCAGCAGCCGGGGCCGGAACAGGGCCGGGTTGCCGAAGAGCAGGGTTTGCAGTGCGCTCGCCTGGTTGTAGCCGCGCCGCCAGAGGCCGCTCGCGGGCGGCAGGCCGAGAAGGGCACCGGCGAAGGGCATCGGCTCAGTCGCCACCACCTCCCAGAAGCGGCGGAGCTGGGCGAGGCGCCGCTCCGGCGGGTTGCCGGCGAGGATCGCCGCGTTCAGCGCCCCCACCGAGGCGCCCAGCAGCCAGGGCGGCAGCCCCTCCTCCGCCCCATCGAGCGCGGCACAGGCACCGGCTTCGAAGGCGCCGAGGGCGATGCCGCCGGTCAGCACCAGGGCGCGGCGAGGATGGGCGGGCACGGCCTCGGCGGCACGCTCCGGAAGATGCATGTCCATGGCGGCTACCGGCCCGGCCTGGCGTTGGAAGCGGGGATGCGGTGAGGCTGGGGCATGGGGCGTCCTTCAATGGCAGGGGCGGCCGCGCTCATGCTGCACTGCCGCGAAGCCTCGCCAACGAGGCGCCTGCCGGTCGGTTCCTTCCGTCTTCAGCCCGGCCCCGGCCGCAGCCGGAGACTGTGGACCATGTAGGGCAGCAGCAGCGGCGGCGGGTCGCCGCAGGCTTCCAGCAGCTGAAGATAAGTCTCGTCCGGGATGTGCTCGAGCGTCACGACCAGCGCCTCGGCATCGATCTCGCCCGGCGCACCGGTCTGCTCGATGACCGGATTCCGCTCCAGCGCCGCCATGCAGTGGCCGAGCATTTCCTGTTCCGCCTCGCTGTCATGGCCGCGGACGGTGAGCAGGTAGCGCAGCCGCAGGCCGACCCCATCGGGCGGGTCGCCGCGCGAGGCCGTCCGCAGCGGCGAGGTGTCGCCGGTGCTCTCCTCAGGCTGGATGCGCCAGAGGACCAGGGCGATGCCATGGCCCGGATTCGTCCGGGCCTGGGACAGGGTCATTGCCTCCACCGCCATGTCCTGCAATGCGCCAGCCTGCTCGAGGCTGTCCTGCAGATGGCGGACGAGGGCGGCGCTGGCGGCGGCGATGGGCATGGATGGACTCTCCGCAGCGGGTCTGCGCGGGGCAACGGCCATGCCAAGCCGGCGTTCCGCCGCATTCCGAGGGCGCCTCGGCACCGGCCCTGGGGGCGGCTCGATTTGGCGGCCAAGCTGGGGTACATGCAGGGCGGGCCGCGACCGCGGCCCCGTCCCGGCCGAATCATGGCCGGGCGGCGTGCCGGGGGATCACCCTCGGCCAGCGTCGGCCCGCCTGCGGGAGGGGGGGACCGGCGACGGCCCTCTGCGTCAGCCGAGGCCGGCACGCGCCTTCCCGCTAACCCAGGCAGATCGGAGCCCCCATGGGTGGACAGGACAAAGACGGTGCCATCGAGGCAACGCTGATCCCCGGCGACGGCATCGGGCCGGAGATCACCCGGGCCGTGGTCGCGGTGTTGGAGGCGCTCGGCTCTCCCTTCGCCTGGGATACGCAGCAGGGCGGGCTTGCCGGCATCGAGGCGCATGGCGACCCGCTGCCCGGCGTCACGCTCGATTCCATCCGCCGCACCCGGCTGGCGCTCAAGGGGCCGCTGACCACGCCGGTCGGCGGCGGCTTCCGCTCGGTCAATGTCCGGCTGCGCGAGGAATTCGGCCTCTACGCCAATGTCCGCCCGGCGAAGACCATGGTGCCCGGTGGCCGCTACGAGGATATCGACCTCGTCATCGTGCGGGAGAATGTCGAGGGCCTCTACGTCGCCTTCGAGCACTACATCCCAATCGACGGCGACCCGCATGCGGTCGCCATCTCCTCGGGCGTGAACACCCGCGCCGGCTCCCGCCGCATCCTCGAATTCGCCTTCGACTACGCGGCGCGCAACGGCCGCAGGAAGGTGACGGTGGTCCACAAGGCGAATGTGCTGAAGGCGCTGACCGGCATCTTCCTCGAGACCGCGAAGGAGGTGGCGCCGCGCTATGCCGGGAAGGTCGAGTGGGACGACCGCATCGTCGATGCCTGCGCCATGCAGCTGGTGCTCGATCCCTGGCGCTTCGACGTCATCGTCACCACCAACCTCTTCGGCGACATCCTCTCCGACCTGGCGGCCGGCCTCATCGGCGGGCTCGGCACGGCGCCGGGCGCCAATATCGGCGCCGATGCGGCGATCTTCGAGGCGGTGCATGGGTCGGCGCCGGACATCGCCGGCCGGGGCGTCGCCAACCCGCTGGCCATGCTGCTGGCCTCGGCGCTGATGCTGGAGCATGTCGGCCGCGGCCACCTCGCCGCCCGGATGCGCGCGGCGGTGGCGAAGACGCTGAACGAGGACAATATCCGCACGCGGGACCTCGGCGGTACTGCCTCGACCATGGAATTCGCCGAGGCGGTCATCCGGCACGTGCGAAGCGAAGCCTGACAGGCGGCGGGGCCCTGCCACCCCGGCACGGCCCCGGACAACGGGAGGAGCGGTGGATGCGCAAGGGCTCGGAACTTCTGGTCGCGGCTCTCGAGAACGAGGGCGTCGACCGCATCTTCGGCGTGCCGGGCGAGGAGAACCTCGACGTCGTCGAGGCGCTCCGCACCTCCTCCATCCAGCTCGTGCTCACCCGGCACGAGCAGTCCGCCGCCTTCATGGCGGCGACCTACGGGCGGCTCACCGGCCGGCCCGGCGTCTGCCTCTCGACGCTCGGGCCGGGGGCGCTGAACCTCGTCACCGGCGCGGCCTATGCGCAGCTCGGCGCCATGCCGATGGTCATGATCACCGGGCAGAAAGGGATCCTGAGCAGCCGCCAGGCACGGTTCCAGATCGTCGACACCATCGCCACCATGCGGCCGCTGACCAAGGTCAGCCGCCAGATCGTCAGCCCGGCCACCATCCCGACCCTGGTGCGCGACGCCTTCCGCGTCGCCCAGGAGGAGCGGCCGGGGCCGGTGCACCTGGAACTGCCGGAGGACATCGCCGCCGAGACGGTGGCCAGCCCGCCGCCACTGGTGCCGCCGCACCCGATCGACATCCCGGTCGCGCACCGCACGGCGCTCGACCGCGCGGCGGAGATGCTGCTGGCGGCCGAGCGGCCGCTCATCATGCTCGGCGCCGCCGCGAGCCGGCCGCGTGCCACCGCCGGGCTGCTCGGCTTCGTGCGCCGCACCGGGATCCCCTTCTTCACCACGCAGATGGGCAAGGGCACCGTCGCCGGCGGCACCAACCTGTATATGGGCACCGCCGCCCTCTCCGAACGCGACTACGTGCATGAGGCGATCGAGCGGGCCGACCTCATCCTCGCCATCGGCCACGACACGATCGAGAAGCCGCCCTTCCTGATGGGGCCGGGCGGCCCGCGGGTGATCCATCTGAACTACACCGCGGCCCATGTGGAGCAGGTCTATTTCCCGCATGCCGAGGTCGTGGGCGATGTCGGCCCGAGCCTCGAGCTGCTGGCCGACCGGGTGGAGGGCAGGCTGCACCGGGCGGCGGCGCTGCTGCCGCTGCGCGACGGCATCCTCGCCCGCATCGCCGACCGCGCGGAGGAGGGGCGCTTCCCGCCGACGCCGCAGCGGCTGGTGCATGACGTGCGCCAGGTGATCCCGCCCAACGGCATCGTCGCCCTCGACAACGGCATGTACAAGATCTGGTTCGCCCGCAACTACCGCACCTCGATGGCGAACACCCTGCTGCTCGACAATGCGCTCGCCACCATGGGCGCCGGGCTGCCCTCGGCGATGATGGCGGCCATGCTGCACCCCGACCGCCGGGTGCTCGCGGTCTGCGGCGATGGCGGCTTCATGATGAACAGCCAGGAGATGGAGACGGCGGTCCGCCTCCGGCTGAACCTCGTGGTGCTGGTCCTGGTCGACAATGCCTATGGCATGATCCGCTGGAAGCAGTCGGTGGACGACTTCGCCGATTTCGGCATGACCTTCGGCAACCCCGACTTCGTGCAGTACGCGCGGGCCTATGGCGCCGAGGGCCACCGGGTGGAGTCGACCGAGGCGCTGATCCCGACGCTCGAGGCCGCCTTCGCGGCCGGCGGCGTGCATCTGGTGGCGACACCGATCGACTATTCCGAGAACAAGCGCGTCCTGGTCGAGGAGCTGAAGGCACGGCTACCGGTCACCTAGCCGCCCTCCCTCAGGCGCAGCGGCAGCGGCGCCCCGTATTCCGCATTGGCCTCGCCGAGGTCCGGCGCGCCGCTCTCCACCGGCGGCCGCCGCCCGTCGAAGGAGACGGGCAGGCCGATGCTGCGCGGCGCCTCGCCCGGCCCCTGCAGCACCATGCCGAGCGCCTCGGTCTGCGGATGCGCGGCGACGGCGGCGAGGTCCTGGATCGGCGAGCAGGGCACGCCGGCCGCCTCCAGCGCCGCCGCCCAGTCCTCGCTGCCGCGCGTCCGCATCGCCGCCTCCAGCAGGGGCAGGATGATGTCGCGGTGGGCGATGCGGTCCTTGTTGGTGCGGAAGCGCGGGTCGGTGCCCCATTCCGGGTGGCCGAGCACGGCGGCGAATTTGGCGAAGAGCCGGTCATTGGCCGCGGCGACGACGATCTCGCCATCCGCCGTGTCGAAGGCTTGGAAGACGATGAGCTTCGGGTTGCCGCTGCGATGCCGCGGCGGCTGCCGGCCGGTCTCGAAGAAGCCGGCGAAATGCTGGCTCATCCAGCCGAGCCCGGTCTCGAAGAGCGAAGTATCGACCGTCGCCCCCTCCCCCGTCAGGTGCCGCCGCTGCAGGGCGGCGAGGCAGCCGAGCGCGGCCCAGACGCCGGTGCCGAGGTCGAGCACCTGCATCCCGACCCGCGCCGGCGGCACCTCGGCGCTGCCGTTCACGCTGAACATGCCGGCGAAGGCCTGCACGATGGGCTCGTAGCCCGGCTTCAGCGCCAGCGGGCCGGTTGCGCCGAAGGCATGCAGCGAGCAGTAGATCAGGCGGGGATTCAGCGTCCGCACCGCCTCGGCGCCGAGGCCCATCCCCTCCAGCGCGCCGGGACGCATGTTCTGGATGAACACGTCCGCCTCACGCAGGAAGTCCCGCAGCCACTCGACGGCCGCCTTGTCCTTGAGGTCGAGCGCGATGCTGCGCTTGTTGCGGTTGATGGCATGGAAGGTGGTCGCCGTCCCGGCATGGAAGGGCGGGCCCCAGCCGCGCGCGTCGTCGCCTTCCGGGCGCTCGATCTTGATCACCCGGGCGCCGAGCAGGCCGAGGATCTCGCTGGCATAGGGGCCGGCCAAATTCTGCCCGAGCTCGACCACCGTCACACCCTGCAAGGGCAGCATGCGGCGCATTCCTTCCGTGGACGCTTCCGCGGAAGTCTGGGCGCCGCCTCCGGCGGGGGTCAAGCCGGGTGGAAGTCGAAATCCCCGTCGGTCGACTGCCATTGCTGCACGGTCAGCACCTGGGCACCGCCCTCGCTCTCATGCGGCCCATGCACCATGCCGGCCGGATGGGTGAGGAAGGCGCCGGGGCCGAGGCGCTCGCCGCCATCGATCAGGTCGCCGCTGAGGACATAATGCATCTCGGCACCCTTGGTATGCGAATGGGCCGGGATGCGCCCACCGGGCGGGATATGCACGATGGTCGTGACGACGCCGCGCGCCGTATCCTCGTTCAGCACCTGGATGCGGAATTCGCCCTCCGCGCCGGGAATGACGAAGGGCGTCGCCGCCACATCCGCCGCTGCCAGCCTCACGCTATCCGCCATCCCTGTCGCTCCTGGCCCTGAATGCGGGGGCAACGCCGGCCTGCGGGCCCGGGTTGCCGGCCGGCATGCCGGCCCGCTCCCGATCTGTTGACCGGCAATCAGGGACCTTACGGACCACGGCGCCACCATGATCCATCATTGTGCCGCCCGTTTCATGCAACCAGCGCGCGTCGAAGATATCGTTGAACCGCGGAGCCCCTAATTTTCGCGCGCTGTTCCCGGTGGTCCTGGCCGCGGTCGCGCTCCCTCTGGCTGCAACCCTCTTTTGGGATGCGGGCGAGTCGGCGCGTCTCCGGGCTGGGGGAGACTTGGCACGCCTGGAGGCCGGGCTCCGCGCCCTTGCTGAATCACCGACCCTGACGCCGGATGACCGGGCCGGGCTGGAGAGGGGGATCCAGGAGCTCGCCAGCCAATTCCCCGGCATCGCCATTCATTTCGATCGCACCCCGCAAGCGGCCGGTCAGCAGAACGGGCCGGCGCGGCTGGTGGTATGGGCCCCTGCCGTGGCCGGCGCCTTCACGGCCGAGTTGCCGCAGGACCGGCCCTCGGCCGCCGGAGCCTTCGGCCGGCTCGGCCTGACGGTGGCGCTGCTTCTCGGCCTGGGGCTCGGCCTCGCCGCCTGGCTCGGCTGGTGGGCCGATCGCCTCTGCCGGGCCCACGCTACCGTCGAGGCCGAGCGAGACCAGGCCCTGACCCGGCTCGATGAAACCGAGCGGCGCCGGCAAGCCCTGTCCCAGGCCGGTTCCCTGATGCTGTGGCGTGGCGATGCAGAGGGCCGGGTGCTCGAGGCCGAGGGCTGGGCCACCCTCACCGGGCAGGCGGAGGCGGCGCTGCGCGGCGATGGCTGGCTTGATATGCTGCATCCGGCCGACCAGGCCCGCACTACTCACGCCTGGGCCGGGGCGCGGCGATCGGGTGAGCCGATCGATATCGAATTCCGGCTGCGAACCGCGGCCGGCGCCTGGCACTGGGTCCGCTGCCGGGCGGTCCGCGCCGGGTCGGAGTGGGTCGGCCTCGTCGAGGATGTTCATGAGCGCCGGCAGGCCCTCACTGAATTGGCCGAGCGGCAGGAGAAGCTCCGCCTCGCGGTCGCCGCGGCCCGCCTCACCAGTTGGGAATACGACCCGGTGGCCGATCGTGGCACCCGCATCAGCCGCACCGATGAGGCCGTGGATGCGCCGACGGCCCCGAGCTTCACCCTCACCGACTGGGTGGATGCCGTGCATCCCGAGGACCGCATGCAGGTCCTGGCCCGGCTGCAGGAGGTCATCGCCGGGGAGGCGGGGGATTTTGCCGCCGAATTCCGGGTGCGTCGCCGCCTGCCGGCCGAGGGCTGGTCCTGGGTCGCCTCCCAGGGTGCGGTGACGCAGCGTGACCCGGTCAGCGGCCGGGTCGTGCGCCTTTCCGGCATCTCCCGCGACGTGAGCGAGAGGCGCGAGGCGGAGCAGCGCCGCATCCTGCTGGCGCGGGAGGTGGACCACCGGGCCAAGAACGTGCTGGCGGTGGTGCAGTCCGTCCTCCGCCTCACCCGGCGGGACCAGCCGGAATCCTACATGGCGGCGGTGGAGGCACGGGTGGCGGCGCTGGCCCGCGCGCATACCCTCCTGGCGGAGGAGGGTTGGGTCGGCGCCGATTTCGGCATGCTGGCCGAGCGCGAGCTGGCCCTCTGCCCACCCGGAAGTACACGGCTCGAAGGACCACCCCTGGCGATCGCCGCCGGCGCGGTGCAGCCACTCGCCATGGTGCTGCATGAGCTGGCGACCAATGCGGCGAGGCATGGCGCCGCCTCGGTGCCGGAAGGACGGATCAGCCTGACCTGGCGGCTGGAAGGGCCGGCCGGGCCGGAGCAGCAGCTCCGTCTCGACTGGATTGAGCGCGGTGGCCCACGGGTCAAGGAGCCCGGCGGGCGGCGCGGCTTCGGCACGCGGATGCTGGAGGCGGTGCTGCGCGGCCAGCTCGGCGGGGCGCTGGCGCTGCACTGGCCGCCGGAGGGGCTGGAATGCCGGATCAGCCTGCCGGCCACACGGGTCGTCTCGACCGAGAATCTCGGCCCGTTGCGCCGGGCGGCGCGGGCGCAGGCCGGACCGGCATCGCCCTGAGCATTGCCCCCCGGGGCCATGCCCTACCCGCTGAGCTGGTCGAGCGGCCAGCGCGGCCGCGGCGCATGGCCGAGCGGGTCGGTGAGGCCGCGCCGCAGCCGCTCGATCCCGGCCCAGGCCACCATCACCGCATTGTCGGTACAGAGCCGGATGGGCGGCGCCACCAGCGGCAGGCCGCGCTCCGCAGCAACCCGGCCGAGCGCCGCGCGGATCGCCGCATTGGCCGCGACGCCACCAGCGACGACCAGCGCGGTCGCGCCCGGCAGCATGTCGAGCGCATGCCGGCCCCGGTCGGCCAGCACCGCCGCCACCGAGGCCTGGAAGCCGGCGGCGAGGTCGGCGCGGTCCTGCGCCGGCAACGCGCCGGGCGGGTGCTTCGCCACCGCATGGGCGACGGCCGTCTTCAACCCGCTGAAGGAGAAGTCGCAGCCGGCCCGGCCGAACAGCGGGCGCGGCAGCTTGTGGCGCGCCGGGTCGCCCAGGGCCGCCAGCCGCTCCAGCGCCGGCCCGCCGGGCCAGGGCAGACCGAGCAGCTTGGCCGACTTATCGAAAGCCTCACCCACCGCGTCGTCGAGCGTGGTGCCGAGCCGGCGGTAGCGCCCCACCCCCTCGACCGCCACGCATTGGCAATGCCCGCCCGACAGCAGCAGGAGCAGGTAGGGAAAGCGCGCCCCGCCCTCGACCAGCCCCGGCAGGGTGGCGGTCAGCGCATGCGCCTCCAGGTGGTTCACCGCGACGAAGGGCAGGCCATGGGCGATGGCCAGCCCCTTGCCCAGGCTCGCGCCGACGATCAGCCCGCCGATCAGCCCGGGGCCGGAGGTGGCGGCGATACCGGCCAGGTCGCCGAAGCCGAGGCCAGCCTCCGCCACCACCCGGGCGGCGAGACGGGGCAGGTGCTCCAGATGGGCGCGGGCGGCGATCTCGGGCACCACGCCGCCGAAGGCCGCGTGTTCCTCAAGCTGGCTGAGCACGGCCTCGGCGAGGATGGTGCCGTCGGCACGCAGCACCGCCGCCGCCGTCTCGTCGCAACTCGATTCCAGGCCCAGCACCGCGGCCGAAACATCCATCCGCACTTTCCCCTCATCCGCGGCGGTTCTATGACGCCGCGATGCCGCTCGACGATACCTTCGCCAAGGTCCCGCGCCATGGCCGCGCCCTGCCACTCCGCGTCGGCACCAGGGGTTCGCCGCTGGCGCTGTGGCAGACACGGCACTTCCTGTCGATCATCACCCGCTTCTGCCCGGTGCTGCGCAATGCCGAGGCTTTCGAGGAACGGGTGATCGCTACCTCGGGCGACCGCATCCAGGACCGGGCCCTGGCGGATATCGGCGGCAAGGGCCTCTTCGCCAAGGAGATCCATGAGGCGCTGCTGGACCGAAGGGTAGATTTCGCCGTCCACAGCCTGAAGGACCTGGAGACCGAGCTGCCAGCCGGCATCAGCCTGGCCTGCACCCTGGCGCGGGAGGATGCGCGGGATGCGATCGTGCTCGGTGCCGGCTGCGGCGTGCCGGACCCGGCCGACCCTTATGGCTGCCTGCCAGCCGGGGCGGTGATCGGCACCGCCTCCGTCCGCCGCCAGTCGCAGATCCTGCATGCCCGGCCCGACCTCCGCTGCGGGATCATCCGCGGCAACATCCAGACCCGCCTCGGCCGCGTGCGGGCGGGGGAATTCGCCGCCTCCTTCCTGGCGCTGGCCGGGCTGAAGCGCATGGGGCTCGAGCGTGAGGCGGGCGTGGTGCTGGATGCCGAGGCGATGGTGCCGGCCGCCGGCCAGGGCATCGTCGGCATCACCTGCCGCAGCGCGGATGCCGAGCTGCTGGAACTGCTCTCGGCCATCGAGGACCGCGCCGCGGCGGCGGTCAGCCGGGCGGAACGGGCGCTGCTCGCCGCGCTGGATGGGTCCTGCCGCACGCCGATCGGCGGCCATGCCCGGCTGCTGCCGACCGGGGCGCTGCACCTGACCGGGCTGGTGGCGCGGCCGGATGGCAGCTTCCTGCTGAAGCGCTCCGTCACCGGCGAGGCCGCCGATGCCGCCCGGCTCGGCACCGCGCTCGGCGAGGAGCTGCGCGCCGACAGCCCGGCCGACCTGTTTGCCTGAGCCTCGCTCCGTTCTCGTCACCCGGCCGGAGCCGGGGGCGGAGGAGACGGGGCGCCGCCTCGCGGCGCTCGGCTGGGTACCGGTGCTGGCGCCCGCCCTGCAGCTGGCGCCGCGCCCCATTGCCGCGCCGGCCCGGGTGCAGGCCCTGCTGCTGACCAGCCGCGCCGCCGCCCGTGCGCTTCGCCCCGATGCGCTGCCGGCGACGCTGCCGGTGCTCGCGGTTGGCGAGGCGACGGCCGCCGAGGCGCGGCATAGCGGCTTCGTGAAGGTCGAGGCCGCCGGCGGCGATGCGGCGGCGCTGGCGCAACTGGCGGCTGCACGGCTCGATCCCCTGGCAGGGCCGCTGCTGCTCGCGGTCGGGGCCGGCTATGGCAGGGAGGTGGCGCTGGCTTTGCGGCAAGAGGGGTTCCGGGTGCAACGCCGGGTTGCCTATGCCGCGGCGCCGGCCGATACCCTGCCCGCCCCGGCGCGGGAGGCGCTGGCGGCCGGGCAGGTCGTTGCTGCGCTGTTCTTCTCGCCCCGCTCGGTCCATTGTGCCATCTCCTTGATCCAAGAGGCTGGGCTGGCCGAAACCGCCGCGTCGATCACGGCGTTGGCGCTAAGCCCCAGGGTCGCGGCGGCGCTACAAGCAGCACCCGCACCCCTGGCGTGGCGCGCTGTGCGTATTGCCGACCGGCCCGACCAGGACTCGCTTCTGCAACTGCTCGGACCCAGGTTACCGATACGATGAGCAAAGCCCCCGACCCCAAGCCGAAGGCGCCACGCGCCGCCGCGCAAAGCCGGCCGCCGAGCCCATCGGGCGAAGCGCCGGCGGCAAGCCCCGCCTCCCTCCCTCCTGCGGCAACGCCGGCGGCAACAACCTCCGGCCAGCCGACTGTAGAGGCATCCATGCCGCCGCCCCCGCGCCCTGCGACACCTCCCCCGCCGAGCCCACCGCCCACGCCGCGCAATTCGCCGCTGGACCAGCCAGCCCCTCGCCCCCTCCTGAGCGGCCGCGTCGATCCGGCGGCCGTCGTGATCGGCGTGGGCGGCCTGGTGCTGCTGGTGGCGGTGTGGTGGCTGCTGGTCACGCCGCGCTCCTCGACCGACAACAATGTCGACTCGGCCCGGGTGGCGCAGATCGAGCAGCGCCTGACCGCGCTCGACGGGCTGCGCGGCGAGGTCGGCGCGCTGAACGGCCGCATCCAGCAGGTGCAGCCGCTCGAGGCACGCATCCGCAGCCTGGAGGAGCGGCCGGTGGCGAGCGACACGCGGCCGCTTGAAACCCGCCTCGCGGGCGTGACCGAGCAGGTGGCCGCCGCCGAGCGCGCCGGCACCCAGGCGGCGGAGCGCGACAACGCCATGGAGCGCCGGCTGCAGGGTCTCGAGGCGAAGCCCACGATCGACCCGGCCGCCTTCGCTCCACGCGATGCGGTGGAGGGGCTGTCCGGCCGCATCGAGCGGCTGACCGAGCGGGTGGAGCAGCAGGGCCAGGCGCTCGACAGCCGCCTGCAGGATCAGGCGCGCGCCGCCGAGGGACGCCTCGCGGCGCAGGACAAGGCGGTGCAGGACCGAGTCGCGGCGCTTGAGGCTTCGGTCGGGCAGCGAGTCGCCGGCCTGGAGGGCACGCTTGGCGAGCGCATCGGCGCGCTGGAGTCGGCGCTTGGCGGCCGCGTCGCGGCGCTCGAGGCGGCGCAGCAGCGGCTGCAGGCCATCGAAAGCCGGACCAGCCGGCTCGCCGCCGTGGACAGCCTGCGCGGCGCGCTCACGGCCGGCCAGCCGCTCGGCGAGGCACTCGGCCGCATCGATCAGCCGCCGCAGGCGCTGGCTCGCTTCGCCGGCACCGCGCCGCCGACCGAATCCTCGCTCCGCCTGTCCTTCGAGGACGCGGCCAAGGCGGCCCGCGCCGCCTCCGACGCCGCGATGCAGCCGGATGGCAGCCGCGCCGGCGTGGTGGACAGCGCCCTCTCCCGCCTCGGCGGGCTGGTGACGATCCGCCGTGGCGACCAGGTGGTCTGGGGCGATGCCGCGGAGGCCGAGATCGAGCGCGCCCGGCGCGCGCTGGAAGCCGGGGATATCGAGATGAGCCTGCAGCACATCGACAAGCTGCCACCGCCGGCCCGTGCCGCGATGCAGGGTTGGGCCGACCAGGCCCGCGCATTGCTCGCGGCGCGCGCGGCCCTGCGCCAGCTGGCGGCGGGCTGAGCCGATGGCCCGCGCGATTTGGATCCTGCTGCTTCTCGGCATCGGGATCGCCGTGGCCATGTGGCTGGCCGAGTTGGGTGGGACGGTCGAGATCAAGGTGGGGGAAGCCTGGATCGGCACCAGCTTCCCCATCGCCCTGCTGATCCTCTGCGTCACTTTCCTCGTCCTGCACGGCATCCTCAGCCTGATCGGGGCGATCCGGCGCTGGCCGGGCCGGCTGCGCAACCGCCGCGCCTGGCGGCATCGCCAGGATGGCGACGCGGCACTGACCCGGGCGCTGGTCGCGCTCTCGGCTGGCACCGCGGAAGCGGCGCGGCTCGAGGTGCGGAAGGCCCGCAAGCTGCTCGGCGATACGCCGCAGACGCTGCTGCTGGCCGCCGAGGCGGAGCGCCTCTCGGGGCATGACGAGGCCGCCGCGGCGGTGTTCCGCCAGCTCGCCGAGCGCGAGGATGCGCGCTTCATCGGGCTGCGCGGCCTGTTGCGGCAGGCGATGGCGCGCGGCGACTGGGATGCCGCCCTCGCCCTCGCCAAGGAGGCCGAGCAGGTCCAACCCGGTGCCGCCTGGCTGCGCGAGGAGCGTGCCCAGCTCGCCCTGCAGACCCATAATTGGCGCGAGGCGCTGAGCCTTGCCCCGGCCGATGCGCCACGCGCGCCGCTCGCCCTCGCCGCCGCCGGGCAGGAGCCCGATGCGGCCAGGGCGGCCGAGCTGGAGCGGCAGGCCTTCCAGGCCGATCCCGGCTTCGCGCCGGCTGCCATCGCCCATGCGCGGCGGCTGCGGGCCGAGGGCAGCCCGCGTCGCGCCAGGAGCGTGCTGGAGGATGCCTGGGCGGCCTCGCCCCACCCGGACCTTGCCGAACCCTATCTGGCTGACGACCCGGACCCGCTGACACGGGTGAAGAGCGTCGAGATGCTGATCCGCCGCAACCCGACCGCATCCGAGAGCCGGCTGCTGCTGGCGAGGGTGGCACTGACGGCCGGGCTCACCGGCCGCGCACGGGGCGCGCTGGAAGCGGTGGTAAAGTCGGGCACGACGGACCGGCGCGCCTATCTGATGCTGGCCGAGCTGGAGGAGGCTGAGCACGGCGAAACCGCCGAGGCCCGTGCCGCTCAGGCACGCTGGCTGCGTGAAGCCGCCACGGCCCGGCCGGAGCCGCGCTGGCGCTGTGGGCATTGTGCCGCGGAGCAACGCGCCTGGGCGCCGGTCTGCACCGCCTGCGATACTGCCGGGCGCGTCATCTGGACGGCGGAGCCGGTGGCGGAGCAAGCAGCGCCGGCGCCCGGTGCCAAGGCGTTGAGCGGACCTCTGCAGGCCGTGACCGGCTGAGGCGCCGAATAGGGTGTTGCCGTGGCGGGCGGGCGCGGCTATTCAGCGCCCGTCTGCGTTGCCGACATAGCTCAGCGGTAGAGCAACTGATTCGTAATCAGTAGGTCCCCAGTTCAATCCTGGGTGTCGGCACCAGACTTTCCCTACCTTTCGATCAAGCCGCCAGGCGCATGGTCCCGGAGACCAGCTCCTCGCCTGCTTCAAGGCGGCCGAGTGCGCCCTGGCCGTCTTTCCAGGCATCCTCCGCATAGGAGAAGCTGGCATCGGAGCGCAGAACCAGCGTTTCGGAATCGGTGCGGTAGATGGCCCAGATCCAGCGGCGCGGCGACCGGCCCTGCACCTCGACCTTCACATAGCCATGGAACCGCTTCTGCCGCTCCGCTTGCATTGCTCTACTCCATGTTAAACCGGAGATAGAATGACGCTGCGGCGCACAAATCGACCATACGTCCCAGCTTCACTTCGACGTAACATCGATCCGGCAGCATCGCCGCCTGGTCTGTTTAAGTGCCGGAATTCTGTGCGTTTCGGGCCAGAATGGGATGTTTGTTAAGGACCGAGCGAGGAGATCGAGCGAGGATCACTAATCGATGATCACCTTTTAGGTTCTTCGCGCCATGCCCCTCTTCGGCCTGACACCCGTTCCGCAATCCCACCAGGCAGAGGCTTGGTCGGCCAGCACCTATCGTGGTCCCTGCTACGTCATGGCGGCTGACGAGCGTCGTGCGCGCCTCTACGCCGCCAACCATTTCGCCAGGCCGGATACGGCGCGGACGCCATCGGGCCTCCAGGTGGAGTCACCCTGGGTTATGCCGAAGGTCGTCGCCACGCATGTGACCTTCTTCCATATCGACCGCGCCGCACCGGACGGCACCGTCGTCCTCGCGCCCGAGGAGCCGAACGCCACGGTCATCGACCTGTCAGAGCGACGGCGGACCAGGCTCGCCTGAGCAGCCGCCGCTGCCGGGTTTGGCTGTCAGGTGCGGGCGCCGCCCACCGCCTCCTGCGGCCATGGCGGCGTGGGCCGAGCTGGCAGGCAGTCGGCGAGGGTCGTGCCGTCGAGTTCGGTGAGGAAGGCCGCGCGCGCCCGGGCGAGCACGGCGCGGAGCCGGCAGTCCGGCGCCAGGCAGCAGGCGCCGCCATCGGGCCGGAAGCACTCGACCAGCGCCTGCCCCTCCTCCATCCAGCGGACCACGGCGCCGATACGGATTTCCGCGGCAGGGCATGCCAGCATCACGCCGCCATGGGCACCACGCAGCGTCCGCGCCAGCCCTGCCGCAGCCAGATCCTGGATGATCTTGTGCAGGTGGTTCCGCGGAGCGCCGACTTCCTGCGACAGTTCCTCGGCCGTCCTTAGCCGGCCGGGCTCGGCGGCGAGGCGCATCAGCACGCGCAGGGCAACATCGGTGGAGGCGAGCAGGCGCAAGGCTGAACCCCTAAACTTGCATTGACGATACCACATTACTGCGCGACGGTAACTGGTATCGGAGACACGAGTTTGAACGCCATTCCTGAAACCCCCGAACGACGTGCGGTCCTGACGCAGGAGATCATCGCCCGCACCGGACTGGACCCGGCCGCAATCGAAGCTTTCCTGCGCACCTTCTACGGCGCCGCGCGCACGGACCCGCTGCTCGGTCAGGCCTTCGCGGTCGTCACGGATTGGGAGGGGCACATCTCTACCCTCACCCGCTTCTGGGGCTCGGTCGCGCTGATGACCGGCGACTACCATGGGCAACCCATGCGGGCGCATGCGCACCTCGCCCTGACGCCGGCGCATTTCGCCCGATGGCTTGCCCTGTTTGAACAGACGGCGCGTGATCGCCTCTCGCCCGAAGGCGCGGAGCATATGCTCGAGCGTGCCCGCCGCATCGCCCGCAGCCTGGAGATGGGGCTGATCCCTCTTGCCTTGCCAGCCAAGGGGCGGATGGCGACTCTATCGTCCTGATCGGAACCCGCACCACGCCAACCATGGGCCAGAGCTGAGGTGTTGAGCATGGGTGGTTGGGGCGAGTTCGCCGGCGCCTTCGTGGTCTTCCTGCTCTCCCATGCCCTGCCCGCTCGACCGGCGCTGCGCCGCCCGCTCGTCACCGCCCTGGGCGAGAGGGCCTATCTCGCGCTCTACAGCCTCGCCTCCCTCGCCGTGCTGGCCTGGCTGGTCCTGGCGGCCGGACGGGCGCCCTATATCGCCCTCTGGGACATGGCACCCTGGCAATACTGGGTGCCCAACATCGCCATGCCGCTGACCTGCCTGCTGGTGGTCTGCGGGACAGGCGCACCCAATCCGCTCTCCTTCGGCGGGCGCGCCCTGGGCTTCGACCCGGAGCATCCGGGCGTCGCTGGCTTGGCCCGGCACCCGCTGCTCTGGGCCATCGCGCTCTGGGCCGGGTCCCATGCGGTGCCGAATGGCGACCTCGCGCATGGGCTGCTCTTCGGCGGGTTCGCGGGCTTCGCGCTTCTCGGCATGTGGGCCATCGACCGGCGCCGACGACGGCAGATCGGTGCGGAGGAATGGGCGAGGCTGGCCGCACGCACCTCGTTCTGGCCGGCCGCGGCACTGCTCTCGGGCCGCTGGCATCCGCTCGGCCGCCCTTCCATCCCGCGACTGGCGGCGGCGATGCTGCTATGGCTCGCCCTCCTCCTGCTGCATGGCCCGGTCATCGGGGTCTCGCCCCTGCCGCCTTGAGCCCTGGCCCGGACCGATACGCGCCGCCCGCCTGACGGGTGTCAGCGTGAGGCGGGTTCCGGCTTACTCTCGGTGACATCCTCGATCCAGGTCAGGGCGGCGACGGCCCGCGGGAACCCCAAGGTCGGGACCGCCAGCAGCGCCACCTGCTTCAGCGCGTCCTTCGATACGCCCTCCTCCAGCGCACGGCGGCAATGGGAGTGGACTCCGCCTTCGGAGGAGGCACCGATGGCGAGGGCCAGCTTCACCAGACGCAACGCCTCACCCTCGATCGGGCCCGCCTTCGCGCAGGCTTCGCCGAGCGCGGCATAGGCCCGGTAGAGTTCCGGATAGGCTCGCGCGACATCGCCCGCGGCCGCAGGCAGCTGCTCATCCTGTTGCATCGATTCCCTGTCCTTCGAAACAGCCCAGGGAACGCCGCAGGCTCCGCCTGGCTTCGCGGCCGCATAGGGCCGCAGCTCCGGCAAGCTCTGCGGATCGAAGGGTCGCGCCGGGGATCGCCGGTGGCTCGCCTCAAACGAAAACCGCCTCCGACCAGGGACACCGCAGAGCGGTTTCGTCCATGGTCGGAGGCGGTTCTAAACTGGTGGAGCCAGGCGGAATCGAACCGCCGACCTCTTGAATGCCATTCAAGCGCTCTCCCAACTGAGCTATGGCCCCCCAGGAAGGTGGCGCGGTATAACTGTGGCCCGCGGGGCGCGCAAGCCCCCGGCTGCGCTTTCTTGCGGCCCATCGCATCGGCCCGGCAGGGCCGCTTTCCCACCCTCCTTCATGGCACCCCTTCGCGCAGGCATGCCGGCGATTCACGCCTCCGGGTGTTTCCACCCGGGGCGATGGCGGGCTAGGTTGCGGCCGGATTATCCACAGCCGACAGGGAGCTGATGCCCATGGGGAAGGTGTACCGCGATGCGAAGGAGGCCCTGGCGGGCACCCTGCGCGACGGCATGATGATCATGTCCGGCGGCTTCGGCCTGTGCGGCATCCCCTCCCTGCTGATCGAGGCGATCCGCGACAGCGGCGTGCGCGATCTCACCATCGTCTCGAACAATGCCGGCATCGACGATGCGGGGCTTGGCCTGCTGCTGCAGACGCGGCAGGTGCGGAAGATGATCAGCAGCTATGTCGGCGAGAACAAGACCTTCGCCGAGCAGTACCTCGCCGGGCAGCTCGAGATCGAGTTCAACCCGCAGGGCACGCTGGCGGAGCGCATCCGCGCCGGCGGCGCCGGCATCCCCGCCTTCTACACCAAGACGGGCGTCGGCACGAAGGTGGCCGAGGGCAAGCCGACCGCCGAGTTCGACGGCGAGACCTATGTGATGGAGCGCGGCCTCGTCGCCGACCTCTCCATCGTGCATGCCTGGCGGGGCGATGCCGAGGGCAACCTCGTCTACCGGAAGACGGCGCGGAACTTCAACCCGATGATGGCGACGGCGGCGCGCATGACGGTGGCGCAGGTGGAGCAGCTGGTGCAGCCGGGCGACATCGACCCGGACCACATCGTCACGCCGGGGATCTTCGTGAAGCGGATGATCGAATGCCCCGCCGGATACGAGAAGCGGATCGAGCAGCGCACCACGCGCAAGCGCGTGCTGGCGTAAGGAGCACAGACAATGCCCTGGACCCGTGACCAGATGGCCGCCCGCGCGGCGGCGGAGCTCGAGGACGGTTTCTACGTCAACCTTGGCATCGGCATCCCGACGCTGGTGGCGAACCACGTGCCCTCCGGCATGAACGTGCAGCTGCAGAGCGAGAACGGCATGCTCGGCCTCGGCCCCTTCCCCTATGAGGGCGACGAGGACCCGGACCTCATCAATGCCGGCAAGCAGACGATCACCGAGCTGCCGACGAGCAGCTACTTCTCCTCGGCCGACAGCTTCGCCATGATCCGCGGCGGGCATATCGACCTCTCCATCCTCGGCGCCCTGCAGGTGGCGGCCAATGGCGACCTCGCCAACTGGATGATCCCCGGCAAGATGGTGAAGGGGATGGGCGGCGCGATGGATCTCGTCGCCGGGGTGAAGAAGGTGGTGGTGCTGATGGAGCATACCGCCGGCGGCAAGCCCAAGCTGCTGCGCGAGTGCGCCCTGCCGCTGACCGGCGCCCGCGTAGTGGACATGGTGATCACCGAGCTTGGGGTGTTCGAGATCGCCCGGAAGGGTGAGACCGAGGTGAAGCTGGTGGAGCTGGCGCCCGAGGTCACGCTGGAGGAGATCACGGCGAAGACCGAGGCACCCTTCACCGTGGCGCTCAGGAACAGCTGAAGCTGGGGTGGGGCGCCTCAAACCGGCTCAATTCCCCGCCCGGCGGATACAGCCAAGCCCTTGATCGGGCTTGGTTGTGCGATCTTCGTTTGAGGATTTTAGGAGTTAAAGGCCCTTCGGCCCTCCCCGGGTCGGCACGCCGGCTTCTGCAAAAAACAAAACAAGTTTCCTGTTGGCCATCCAAAATAACGACTCCTTGTTCCGGGAATTCGTGACTGGCCACGGGTGAAGGTGTCCAATCCTCGACCGGAGGGTGAATCTCTCCGGCAAGAGGAAACACCAGAATGTCGTTCATTCCCGGCTCAAGAGCCGATGATACCTTGCGCGGCACAATCGGCACCGACCTCATCCTCGGTCACCAGGGCAATGATGTCATCTTCGGGCGGGCGGGGAGTGATGCCCTGTTCGGTGGGGCTGGCCATGACTTCATCGCCGGCGACAACTACTTTCTCCTGGCGGAGCCTTTCGAACAGTGGGAGTTCGGGCCACTCCAGGGCAGCACGCCCGGTCCGGGCAACAACCTCATCCTGGGCGGCGCGGGGAACGACACCGTCCTGGCGGGCTACGGCGCGAACACGGTGTTCGGCGGCGCCGGCGACGACTCGATCATGGGCTATGGCGCCGGCCGGGGCCATGATCCCGAGCTGATGACGGCCGACCCGAACCTGTTGTTCGGCGGCGCGGGCGACGACTTCATCCGGGGCGGCCCGAACGACGACCTGCTGGAGGGCGGCGCCGGGCAGGATACGCTGCAGGGCAGCACCGGGGTCGATATGCTGGCCGGCGGCGCGGGGCGGGACGTGTTCCTGTTCGGCTACCTGGGCAATGCCGGCGCGACGCGGGACACCGCGGTCGGGCCCGGGCAGCGGGACATCATCCGGGATTTCCGTCACGGGCAGGACGTGATCGACATATCGGGCTACTACAACCATCACGCCCCGCCCTCGGGGCAGCCGGCGGGGCTGTTCCTGGGCACGGGCGACTTCGTGGTGAGCTACGCCATGCAGGCGCGCTACGACATCGAAGGCGGGAACACGATCATCAAGATCTCGGCGCCCAACGGCTTTCGCAACGTGGATGACCCGCCGGAGAAGCCAGCGACCTATTACGAGGAAATCGAGCTGACCGGAATCCACCACCTGACAGCGGGCGACTTCATCCTGCCCGATCAGCACGGGCCGTTTTGAGGATATCTTCCTATACCCTCACCCGACCCGTTGCGCAAGCGTCATTTGACGCCGGGGCCCGGGGGGGGACGCCTGCCCCCCCGGTTGGTCTCTGGGCTAGCCCCCAGCCTTACGCCGCCTTCTGCGTCAGCGCCGGGTAGTCGGTGTAGCCGTGCTCGTCGCCGCCATAGAAGGTCTTGGTGTCCGGCGCGTTCAGCGGGGCGCCGGTGCGGAGGCGCTCCACCAGGTCCGGGTTGGCGATGAAGGGCCGGCCGAAGGCGATGGCATCCGCCCGCCCCTCGCGCAGCGCCGTCTGGGCCAGTTCCAGGTCATAGCCGTTATTCGCCATGTAGGGGCCCCGGAAGGCCTGGCGCAGCGCCGCGAAGTCGAAGCCCTGCGCGTCGCGGGAGCCGCCGGTCGCACCCTCGACCACATGGAGATAGGCGAGGTTGAAGGGCGCCAGCGCCGCCACAACCTGGTCGAACAGCGCCTGCGGGTTGCTGTCCCGGATGTCGTTGGCCGGGGAGACGGGGGAGAGGCGGAGGCCCACGCGCTCGCCGCCCCAGACGGAGGTCACGGCCTCGGTCACCTCGAGCAGGAAGCGGGTGCGGTTCTCGATGCTGCCACCATAGCGGTCCGTCCGCTGGTTGGTGCCGTCGCGGAGGAACTGGTCGATCAGGTAGCCATTCGCGCCATGGATCTCGACGCCGTCGAAGCCCGCCTCCTGCGCGTTGCGCGCGGCGCGGCGGTAATCCTCGACGATACCGGGGATCTCGTCCGTCTCCAGCGCGCGGGGGGTGACGAAGGGCTGGAAGCCGGCCTCGGTGAAGGCCTGGCCCTCCGGCCGGATGGCCGAGGGGGCGACCGGCAGGGCGCCCCCGGGCTGCAGGCTGGGATGGGAGATGCGGCCGACATGCCAGAGCTGCAGGACGATCTGGCCGCCGGCGGCATGGACCGCATCGGTCACCTGGCGCCAGCCGGCGACCTGCGCGGCATTGGCGATGCCCGGGGTGAAGGCATAGCCCTGCGCCTGCTGGGTGATCTGCGTCGCCTCGGCGATGATGAGGCCGGCGGTCGCGCGTTGGGCGTAGTAGGCGGCGTTCATCGCGCCCTGGATGCCGGCGCTGCCGGCGCGGCTGCGGGTCAGCGGCGCCATGACGATGCGGTTGGGCAGGTCCAGCGCGCCGAGGCGCAGGGGTTGGAAAAGGTCGGTAGCCATCGGGTCTGCATCCATATGCTGCGTTGCAACAACAGCTGGGCAGGCCCGGCGGCTATTCCAATCGGCAGGATGGATGGGATGCATTCATGGGTTGGATAGAACCGCTGCCGCTTCGGCCTGCCGCGGCTGCGGTGGCAGGCGGCGGAGCAGCCAGAGCATGATGGCCATGGCCGGCAGCGCCGCCAGCGTCGTCATCAGGAAGAAGCCGGTCCAGTCCAGCCAGCGCGCCAGGAAGCCGGAGCCGGCGCCGAGGGTGCGGCTGGCGAAGGCGGCGAGCGAGGAGAGCAGCGCATATTGCGTCGCGCTGAAGGCGCGGTTGGTCAGGCCGGAGAGATAGGCGAGGAAGGCGGCGTCCGCCATGCCGTCGGTGAAGTTCTCGATCCCGACCTGGGCCCAGAGCAGCGGGATGTTGTGCCCCGCCTGCGCCACGGCGACATACATCAGGTTCGACAGCATCTGCCCGAAGCCGGTCAGCACCAGGGCGCGGGCGATGCCGAGGCGGCGGATCAGCCAGCCGCCGGCCAGCGCCCCGCCGAGGATCGCCAGCAGGCCGAAGACATTGTTGATGGCCGCGAGCTCGAGCCGGGTGAAGCCGAGCGCGGCGTAGAAGGGCTGGGTCATCACCCCGGCCAGCGCCTCGCCCAGCTTGAACAGCACGACGAAGAGCAGGATGGCGAGCCAGTGGCGCCGCCGCATGAAGTCGAGGAAGGGATCGACCAGGGCGGCGCGCAGCCGCCCGGCCGGGGTTGCCGGCAGGCGCGGCGGCGCGGCGGGCTCGGGGCCGAGCAGGACGGCAAGCAGGCCGATGCCGAGCAGCAGGGCGCAGATCCCGTAGCCGAGAGCCCAGCCGCCAAGCTCCGTCACCGCCAGCGCGCCGGCGCCGCTGGCCAGCAGCGCGCCGCGATAGCCCCAGACATAGAGGGCGAGGCCGTAGCCCTGCTCGCGCTCCTCCAGCAGGTCGATGCGGTAGGCGTCCACCACCACATCCTGGCTCGCCGAGAGGAAGGCGACGAGGCCCGCCAGGGCGAAGGTCGTGGCATAGGCCGTGGCGCTCGGCGTGGTGAGGCCGAGGGCGGCGATGGCGGCGATCAGTGCGGGCTGGATGCAGAGGAGCCAGCCGCGGCGGCGGCCGAGCCAGCGGAAGAGGGGCGGCGGCACCTGGTCGAGCGCCGGGGCCCAGAGGAATTTCAGCGTGTAGGCGAGGCCCAAGGATGCGGTGAGGCCGATGACCTCGACCGAGAGCCCCTCCTCCGACAGCCAGCGGCGGAGCGTGGCGGCCGTCAGCGGCAGGGGAATGCCGGAGGCGAAGCCGAGGGCGAGGAGGACCAGGTAGCGCCGGTCCCGCCACCAGGAAGCAGGACCGGAAAGGGCGGAGCTGGACATGGCCCCCGCTAGCAGAAGCGCGAGCGGGTCGCCATGGCGTTGCGGCCAGGCATCAAGGGACCGGCAAGAAAGGCGCGGCCCCCCGTGCCTGGCTTCGGCTCAGGGGCGGCCGCCGCTGCCGCCGCCGTCGCCGCCCGAGCCGCGCGGGCTGCCGAGCCGGTCCTGCCGGTCGAGCTCCTGCGCCGCCAGCGCGGTGGCCGCCGCGACGCGCGGCAGGGGCGGCAGGTTGGCGAGGCGCTGCAGCGTCGCCGCGCCGCCATTGACGAAGATGGGGCCGGAGAGCGACCGCTCCGCCGCCGCCTGGTCGCCGGCATTGATGGCGCGGGAGGCGGCGTAGAGCGACTGCACCACCGGCTGGGCCGGCGCATTGGGGGCGATGCCGATGGCGGGCCGCAACTCCCGCAGACCATCGGCGAAGAGCGGGCCGATGGGGCCGTTCATGCCGCGCCAGCGCGGGCCGTAGGGCAGCTCGGTCGCCAGGTATTCGTAATTCGCCACGGCCCGCGCGGCAGCGGCCGGGTTGCCGGCCAGCGTGCCGGGGTTGCCGAAGGCATAGGAGGTGCCGAGAACCGCCGCGCGGGTCGGGTCTCCGGCGCCCTGGACGGAATCGGGCGGCAGGGTGGCGTAGCCCTGGGGCGGCTGGTCAGGCGTGACGCAACCGGCCAGCACGGCCAGCACGGGCAGGGCCAGGAGGGCGTTCATTCTTCGCATTGGCGGTTCCTCGTTCGAGCAGTGAGCGCCGGGCGCTGCGACGGGTTGCCGCCATCGCCTGAGCCTAAGATAGGCCTCGTGCCGAGGGACCGGGAGGGGCGGAGGATGCCGCTGCGGCCGGGCCGCAGCGGCAGGCCGGCTGTCAGCCCCCCTTCTCGGCCTCGTAGCGGGCCTTGTTCTCGGCATTCGGCGGATAGAGGCCGGGCAGCGTCTCGCCGGCCTCGACCTTGCCGACGATCCAGGCCTCGAGGCGCTCCTGCTCCTCGCCGGTATTGGCCACCTCGTCGACGAAGGCGGCGGGGATGCAGACGGCGCCGTCGTCATCGGCGACGATCACATCGCCCGGGAAGACGGCGACGCCGCCGCAGCCAATCGGCTCCTCCCAATTGACGAAGGTGAGGCCGGCGACGGAGGGCGGGGCGGCGCCGCCGGAGCAGAATACGGGGAGGCCGGTGCCGATGACGCCGGCGACGTCGCGCACCGCGCCATCCGTCACCAGGGCGATGACGCCGCGCTTCACGAGGCGCGCGCAGAGGATGTCGCCGAAGATGCCGGCATCGGTGACGCCCATGGCATCGGCGACGACGATGCAGCCCTCCGGCATGGCCTCGATGGCGGCGCGGGTGGATTTCGGCGAGGACCAGCTCTCGGGCGTCGCCAGATCCTCGCGGGCGGGGACGAAGCGGAGGGTGAAGGCCGGGCCGACGAAGCGCCGGCCCTTGGCCGTCGGGCTGAAGGGCGGCGTGCCGCGCAGCCAGATGTTCCTGAGGCCCTTCTTCAGCAGGACCGTGGTGATGGTGGCGGTGGTGATCCGCTCCAGCTTGGCGCGGATGGTGGGGTCGAGGCTCATGGGATCGCTCCTGCTTCGGGCGTCCGGCTTAGAGCAAACAGGGGTCCGGCGAAATCGCCCGCGCGCCGCAAGGCAGCAATGGCCGGCAGAACCCTCGCGCAGCCCGGCCGTTGATCAGGGCCGATCCCGCTCCTCGGGATGACAGGAGGCAACATGCCGGATTCCGAATCGGGGCCCGCCGGGTTCGAGAGCCATTGGGATGCGGACTGGTTCAAGAACAAGTCGGAGGAGTGCCGTCGCCTGGCGGGGCTTCTCGACGCGCATCCGCAGCAGGCCGCCCTGCTCGCCCTGGCGGATGATTTCCGCCATCAATCGGAGCATGCCCGCCAGCTGGCGGCGATGGCGGTGGCGAACCGGCGCTGAGGGGGTTCAGCCGGCCCTGGCATCAAGGATGGGGCCGAGATGCGCCATGGCCTCGGCCAGGAAATCCGCGGGCGCCATGGCGTAGGAGAGGTTGCCGGCGCCGCCCCAGTCATAGCGGTGGACGCCCTCGGCCTCGGGCGCCGGGCGGATCGTCTCCTGGCCGATCTGGCGGGCATCGGCGAAGATGCGATGCTGGCTGGCGAAGTGGCCGTGCAGCGCCGGGTGGCTCCAGAAGATGCCGGGCAGGCCGGCCAGGGTGGCGATGAAGGCGGCGGTGCCCCCTGGCGCGGCGAAGGCGTCGCAGCTACGGATGGCCGCCACCTTGCTGGCGATGTCGAGGCCGTTGAGGAAGTGCAGGGCGAAGCCCTCGCCCATGGCGGCCTGCCAGCGCGCCATCACCGCCCTCTCCCGCCCGGCGATTGCGGGGAAGGCCGTGGCCAGCGCCTCCGGCGCCTGCGCGCCCACCATGCCGGTCATGCCGTTGAGGAAGACGGTGATGCGCGGCGCGCGCGGGCGGAGCGCCTGGAACAGGGCAAGGAAGCCCTCCTCCTGCTCGACCCAGACCCGTTTCTCGAAATCGAGCGAGACGAAGAGGCGGAGTTCCCCTGGGTCCGGCGGCACGGGCTGGCTGGCCGCCAGCAGCCGGTCGCGCAGGCGGCGGGCGGCCAGGTTCTGCTCCGGCCAGCCGCTATCCGGCATGTAGAGCGCCTCCGCCACCGAGCTGCCTTCCGCCATGGCGGCGGCGCGGAGCGTCCGGCCCGGCTCGAATGCGACATCCGGCCGGGCGGCGATGGCAGGCAGCAGAAGCGGGTCGATGAAGGCCGTCCCCGGGTCCTGGCGGATGCCGAGGCCGGGGGCGACCTCCACCTCCCCGAGCAGCCGGTCGAGCCGGGCAAGGACGATGGACTGGTCGACCGGCCGGCCATTGGCGAGGAGGAAGCGAAGCGGCGGCGTGCCATTGGCGGTGGCATGGAAGCCGGCGGCGATATCGGCGAGGGCCACCCTCATCTCCCGCTCCGCCATGGCCGGATCGCGGCTGCGGCCAGCGGCGGCATGCCGCCCGGTGCCCGCGCCGATGGCGAAATACAGGCTGTCGAACCGGCCATGCAGGACCAGCCAGCACCCGTCCCGCCGCACCGCATGCAGGCGCACGCCCCAGACATGCGGGTCCATGCGGCGAAGCTGGGCGATCTCCCCGAAGGGGGTGGAGGCGAGGAAGGCGGCCACGGCCTCCACCGGCCCATCGGCGATGTTGAGGGCGGCCCCGTCCCGCAGGACGGTCAGGGCGGCGGCGGTGAAGACCTCCCAGAGCGCGGCCTGGCGGGGTCCCGCCGTCATGCTGAGCAGGCAGGCCGCGGCGAGCACCTCCACATTGCCCGCCGGCTCCCCGGCGGCGAGGCGGGACCGGATGGCCTCGAAACAGGCGTCGAGGCTCTGCTCCTGCATCAGCGCAGCGCTGCCAGCGCGGCCTCCACGATGTCCTCGGGCAGCGGCTCGACCGAGAGGACGATGGTGCGGTCGCCGGGCGCGGGCGGCTCCAGCGTGGCGAATTGGCTGGCCATCAGGCTCGGCGGCATGAAGTGGTCCGGCCGCGCAGCCTGGCGGGCGCCGATCAGCGCCGGGTTGCCCGAGAGATGCAGCAGGCGCACTGCCGGGCGGCCGGCGAGGAGGCGGTCGCGGTAGACCTGCTTCAGCGCCGAGCAGGTGGCGACGCCGCCGGCCGGGGCATGCGCGTCCAGCCAGGCGCCGATGGCGTCGAGCCAGGGCCAGCGATCCTCGTCGGTCAGGGGCTCGCCCCGGCTCATCTTGGCGATGTTGGCGGGCGGGTGGAAGTTGTCGGCATCGGCGAAGGGCACGCCGAGACGGCTGGCCAGCAGGCTGCCGACGGTGCTCTTGCCGGCGCCGGAGACGCCCATCACCAGGACGAGGTGGCTCATTTCTTGGGTGACTCGAGATGGCCGCCGAAGCCCTTGCGCTGGGCGGAGAGGACCTTGCCGCTGAAGCGGTCCTCGTCGCGGCTGGTGAAGCGGGCATAGAGGGCGGCGGAGAGGACGGGGGCGGCGACGGCGGTCTCGACCGCGGCCTGGACCGTCCAGCGCCCCTCGCCGCTGTCGGAGACATGGCCGGAGAAGCCCTCCAGCGCCGGGTCGCCGGCCAGCGCCTGGGCGGTGAGGTCGAGCAGCCAGGAGGCGACGACGCTGCCGCGCCGCCAGGCCTCGGTGATCTCGGCGAGGTTGAGGGTGAAGCGCTGGTCCTCGGGGAGGGCGGCGCTGTCGGCGTGGTGGAGGATGTCGAGGCCCTCGGCGAAGGCCTGCATCATGCCATATTCGATGCCGTTGTGAATCATCTTGGTGAAGTGGCCGGCACCGTTCGGCCCGGCATGGACATAGCCCTGCTCCGGCCGCGGGTCGCCGGCATAGCCCGGCGTCGGCGGCGCGGCGGCCTTGCCGGGGGCGAGGGCGGCGAGGATGGGGTCGAGCCGGCGGACGATCTCGTCCTCGCCGCCGATCATCATGGAATAGCCGCGCTCAAGCCCCCAGACGCCGCCCGAGGTGCCGATATCGAGGAAATGCAGCCCCTTCGCCCGCAGCGCGGTGCCGCGGCGGACGCTGTCCTTCCACATGGAATTGCCGCCATCGATCAGCACGTCCCCGGGCGAGAGGAGGGCGGCGAGGCTGTCGATCGCCGCCTCGGTCGGGGCGCCGTTGGGCAGCATGATCCAGATGGTGCGGGGGGCGGCGAGGGCGGCGACCATGGCCTCGAGGCTGTCCACGGCGCGGGCGCCCTCCTGTGCCAGGGCGGCGCCGGGGGCGGGGTCGCGGTCGAAGGCCACGCAGTCATGGCCGGCGCGGAGCAGCCGCCGCACGATGTTGCCGCCCATGCGGCCGAGGCCGACCATGCCGAGTTGCATCCGTCCAAACTCCCTTAAAAAGGACAGCCGGGGAGAAGGTATTCTCCTCGAGCCCCTCATCTGTTTCCCTGAGTTCGCTACTCAATCAAATCGCGCCAGGGTGAACTCCGGCGGGACGGACGCGCGGCCCAGCACGGCATCCGCCGTCATCCGCCCGGCGATGGGGGCCAGGGTGTAGCCGTTGCTGGTGACGGCATGGAAGAGGCCAGGCGTGCCAGGCACCTCGCCCAGCAGGGGGGCACGGTCCACCTCCACCGCGAGGCCGGTCCAGGCGCGGATGGCCTGCATGCCGGCGAGGCCGGGCAGGACGCGGCCGGCGACCCAGAGATTGCCCTCGATCGAGCGGCGCAGGTTGCGCGGGGCGCCATGCGCGTCGAGCACCCCCGGCCAGCCGCCGCCGACCAGCACATGTCCGCCATCGCCCTGCTTCAGCGAGAGGTGGCGGCCGGCATGGGCGACGAGGTGGCGCATGACGGGCGCCACGCCTTCGGTCGCGATCACCTGCTGGACGGAGCCGACCACGGGCAGGGTGACGCCGAGCATGCCGGCGATGCGCCCGGCATAGGCCCCGGCACAATTCACCACCCGCCCGGCGCGGATGGTGCCGCCCGGCGTCGCCACCGCGAAGCCGCCCCCCGCACGGGCGATGGCCTGCACCTCAACCCCCTCGCGCAGCCGGGCACCGGACCGGGCGGCGAGGCGGCGCAGCGTGAGGGTGCCGCGCAGCGGGTCGATCTGCCCCTCCCCCGGGGCGAAGCCGGCGCCGATGAAGTCCTGGCCCAGATAGGGGGCGAGGCTGCGCAGCTCATTGGCGCCGAGCAGGTGGCTCTCGATCCCCCGCGCCCGCTCCGCCGCGACCTTGGCGCGGAGCCAGCGGAATTGCGCCTCCGTCTCGGCCAGCATCAGGCCGCCTTCGGTGCGGATGCCAAGCCCCTCCCCCGCCTCGGCGGCGATCTCGCGCCAGAGGGCGATGCTGCGCGGGCCAAGCGGCAGGCGGTCGAGCGAGGGGCCGGTCTCCTGCTCGCCATCGAAGTCGTAGGTGAGGAGCTGCACATGGAGGCTGCCGGCATTGGCGGTGCTGGCGGCCATGCCCGCCTCGCCGCGCTCGGCCAGCAGCACATCGGCGCCCTCGCGGGCGAGGTAGTAGGCCGTGGAGAGGCCGAGCGCGCCGCCGCCGATGACCAGCACGTCGCAGCTCTCGGCCAGCGGCGCCACCGGACGCGTGTTCCACTGGTTGTAGTGGGGCAGCGGGAAGGTCGGCCAGTCGCCGCCCTCGGGCAGCTCCAGCATGAGGGCGGCGGCGGGGACGGGCTTCACCGGGGCGCGCGGGGCGGCGAAGCCGGCCTCCTCCGCCACGCCGCAGAGCCGGGCGACGGAGGCCGAGCACATCCGCCCCTGGCAGCGGCCCATCCCCGCCCGTGTCGCCTTCTTCAGCCCGGCCAGCGAGCGAATCCCGGCGGCCTGCTCGGCACGCAGCCGCCCGGCGGTGACCTCCTCGCAGCGGCAGAGGATGGTCTCGTCCGGGATGGCGGCGATGTCGAGGGGCGGGGCGGCGAAGAGGCGCCAGAGCCCGGCCTGGAAGTCGAGCGCCCGGCGGAGCGCGGTGCGGGCCGGCGCCGCGTCGGGCACGGCAAGGCCGAGATCCGCCGCCGCCGCCAGCCCGGCCAGCCGGCCACGGGCGAGCGCGATGCGGGCGCCGCCGATCGCCGCGCCGTCGCCGACCGCGAAGACCTGGGGCAGCGAGGTGCGGCCGTCCTCCGCCGTCACCGTCTCCAGCCGCTCGCCGGCGAAGCGGTGCTCGGCGCCCAGCGCCCGGGCGAGGCCGGTCTCCGGCTGGAAGCCCATGTTGAGGGCGCAGGCCTCGGCCTCGATGCGGCGCTCGCCCGCGGGCGTCATCAGGCGGAGGGCGGCGAAGCGCCCCCTCCCCTCGCAGCCGAGAATCCTCGTGCCCCAGAGCACCGGCACGCCGGCCCGGCGGAGGCGCTGGAGGTAGCGCAGCCCGTCCCAGGCGAGGTCGGGCGAGGCGCGCAGGATGCCGAGCGCGTCGCGCCAGGCGGCGAAGCCGGGCCGGGGCGCCGCCTCGGCGACCGCCGCCACCTCGGCGCCGCCATCGAGCAGCTCGCAGGCGAGCTGGAGGTTCAGCGGGCCGTTGCCGGCGATGACGATGCGGCGGCCGGGGGAGACGCGGTTGGCCCGCGCCAGGGTCTGCATCGCCCCGGTGGTCATGACGCCGGGCAGGGTCCAGCCGGGGACGGGCACCGGGCGCTCATGCGCGCCGGCGGCGAGGATGAGGCGGCGGGGGCGGAAGGTGGTGGCGGCGCCCTCCACCAGGGCGCCGATTTCGTCCGGGGCGAAGCCGCCCCAGACGGTGGCGCCGGTGAGGATCCCGGCCCCGACGGCGCGGGCCGCGGCGCGCAGCGCATCGCCCCGGCGGAACTGCGCATCGGGCGCGGCATGGGCATGGCTGGCGGCGAGCGGCTTGAGATACTGCCCGCCCGCATCGCCGCGCTCGTCGAGCACCAGGACGCGGGCGCCGGCCGCGGCGGCGGCCTCGGCGGCGGCGAGGCCGGCCGGGCCGGCGCCGACCACCAGCACGTCGCAGTCGCGCTCCGGGATGGCCCCGGGCGCGGCGGCGAGGGGGGCGGGCGAGACGGGCGCGGCGCTGCCCACCGCCATGCCATCCTGCACCTTGGTCAGGCAGGCGCGCTGGCCCGCCTTGCCATCCACCGTCACCAGGCAGTCGAAGCAGGCGCCCATGCCGCAATAGAGGCCGCGCGGCGCGCCGGAGGGCGTCTCGCGATAGGCGAGGATGCCAGCGGCGGAGAGGGTGGCGGCGATGGTCTCGCCCGGCAGGGCCTCGATCGCCTGGCCGTCGAAGGTGATGCGGATGGGGGCGGCGGTGGGGCGGATATCGGGGTGGGTGAGGCGCATGCGCTTGCCGGGTCCGCCGCTTCCTGTTCAGTCGCGCATCATCGCATGCAAGGGCGAAGGGGCAAGCAGCATGGCCCGATCGGACTTGCAACCAGGGGTGGTGGAGCGGCATCGTCCGGCCGAACCGATCCTGGAGTCCCGATGCGGCCCTTCCTCCTGGCGTTCCTGGCCCTCGCCCCCGCCTTCGCCGGCGCGGCCCGGGCCCAGCAGGCACCGGCGCGCGAGGCCGTCATTGCCAACGACACCGACGGCATCCTGCAGGAGCTCTACGTCTTCCGCCCCGGCGCGGGGGATGGGCCGGACCGCCTGGGCAGCGGCGTGCTGCCGCCGCGGGCCATGCTGCGCGTGCCGCTCGGCCGGGTGCGGGAGTGCGGCTTCGAGGCGCGTGCCGTTTTCGAGGGCGGCGAGGAGATGCGGCGGCGCTTCGATGCCTGCCGCAACCCGCGCGTCGCCTTCGCCGAGACCGGGCCGCGGCGCGCGGTGGAGGTGGTGAACGGCTCCGACCGGGTGCTGCGCGAGCTCTATCTGGCGCCCGCCGGCAGCCGGCCCGGCCGGGCGCGGGACTGGGGCGCCGACCGGCTGGGCAGCGCCACCGTCGCCGTGGGCGAGAGCTTCCGCCTGCGCCTGCGCGGCACCACGGCCTGCAGCTTCGACATCCGCGCCGTCTATGACGATGACGAGGCGGAGATCCGCGAGCGGCAGGACCTTTGCCGCAGCCCGCGCCTTGCCTTCGGCGACCCGGACCAGCCGCTGCGCGAGGCGACGGTGAGCAACCGCGGCCGGCGGACGCTGCGGGAGCTCTATGCCCGCCCGGCCGGCAGCGAGGGCTGGGGCGCCGACCGGCTGGGGGCGGAGGTGGTCCCGGCGCGCGGCGAGTTCCGCCTCCGCCTGCGCGGGCGCGGCTGCGCCTTCGACCTGCGCGCGGTCTATGAGGACAGCCGCGAGGAGGTGCAGCGCGGGCTCGACCTCTGCGCCAGCGGAGCGGCGAGCTTCGGCCTGCCGGTGGTGAGCGACAGCGGCGGGCGGCGGGTGACGCTGGTCAACGGCTTCAGCCGCACCGTGCAGCAGGCCTTCCTCTCCCCGGCCGATGCCGACGACTGGGGCGAGGACGTGCTGGGCGATGCGGTGATCGCGCCCGGCGCGCGGCAGGCGGTGACGCTGCAGGGCGGCTGCCAGGCGGATCTCCGCATCGTCTTCGACACCGATGCGGCGGAGGAGCGGCGCGACATCGATATCTGCGCCCTCGGCACCATCGCCCTGCGGCCGGGCTGGACGATAGACCCGCTGGTGGCGCCGGCCGCCGAGCCGCGCGGGCCGCAGCCGGGCAGCATCCGGCTGCGCAATGCCGCCGGCCTGCCGGTGGTCGAGCTCTATGCCGACCCGCCGGGCAACAAGCGCGGCGCGGACCGGCTGGGGCGGACCGTGCTCGGCGCCGGGGAGGTGATGGACTTCGCCCCGCCCGAGGGACCGGAGCAGTGCCTGGCGGATCTCGTCGCCGTCTTCCGCAACGGGCGGGAGCTGGCGCTGCCCGACACCGATCTCTGCGCCGGGCGGGAGGTGGTGCTGCAATGAGGTGCCTTCTCCTGCTGCTCGGCCTGCTGGCGCCGGGCCTCGCCGCGGCGCAACCGGCAGCGGTGCCGGAGGCGCTGCAGGGTGCCTGGTTCCGGGGCGATTGCGCCCGGCCGGATGCGATGCTGCAGCTCACCCCGCGGGCCGCGGCGCGCGTGCCGCGCGAGGCGGCGGGGCGGCTGCTGCGCTTCGCCACGATGCGCGAGGCCGGGGGCTGGATCATCGGCAGCGGGCGCGGCCCCGAGGCGCCGCGCCTGATGCTGCGCCCCGCCGGCGAGGCATTGGAGACGGCCGAGCCGGAGGCCAAGGCGCGGGACGACCGGCTGCCGGGCGAGGCGCCGGTTGGCCGGTGGCATCGCTGCGCCGTGGTGCCGCCGGCCGTCGCCGCGCTGCATGGCGAGGGTGTCGCGGTGATGGCGGCGGTCGAGCATCTGGAGGCCGACTGCGGCGGGGGCGGGACGGCGGCCTGCCTCGGCGCGGTGATGGCGCAGGCCGATGTCTCGGGCGATGGCCGGCTGAGCGCGGCCGAACTCGCCCGGCTGGCGCGCGGCATGGCCTGGCTGCTGGCGGTGCAGGAGGGGGTGACGGAGGAGAAGCTCGCCGGGGCGCTCGCCGCCGGGGCGCTCGCCGGGCAGCTCGCCGCCCGGCTGGTGGTGGACGGGCTGGATTATGATGGCGATGGCCGGCTCTCTCCGGCCGAGCTGGCGCAGGACCGGGTGGGCTTCGGCACGGCCCGGGGCCAGGCCGAAGGGCGGCCGGTGCATGCCGAGGCGGCCGGGGCCGGGCTGGCGGCGCTGCGCGGGCTGCTCGACGGGCTGAGCCTGCTGAAATAGGGCAGGAGCGGGTGCCGGCGCGGGGCCCCGCTCCTGCGGCCGCCTACCGGGCGGGGGCGAATTCCATCGCCCGGGTCTGCTCGGAGAGCTGGGCGCTGTAGGCGATGCCCTTGCGCATCGCCCAGATGTTCACCTGGTGATGGATCGGGATCACGGCCAGCTCCTGCTGGAAGCCGATGCGGATCGCCTCGAAATAGAGCTTCTCGCGGGCCTCCTGGTCGATCGTCGTCAGCGCCCGGTCCACCAGCCGGTCGAGCGACGGGTTGCTGTAGTGGCTCGGCCTGATGCGGGTGCCGCGGCCGCGCTCGGGCTCCGGCGTCGCCAGCATCAGCGAGAGATGCGTGTCGGGCTCGCCGGTCGAGGTGCTCCAGCCGGTCAGCGAGATGCTGTGCTCGTCGCGCACGCCGCCGGCGGTGAAGAAGACGCTGGCCGGGCTGGTGGCGACCGAGGTGCGGACGCCGATGCGGGCCCACATCTGGGCGATGGCCTGGGCGATCGCGTCGTCGTTCACGTAGCGGTCGTTCGGCCCGTGCAGGGTGATGTTGAAGCCCTCCGGGTAGCCGGCCTCGGCCAGCAGGCGCCGGGCGCGGTCCGGCTCATAGGCCGGGACGGCGATGGAGGGATCGTAGCCCATGCCGCCCTCGGGCATCGCCTGGCCGGTGGGCTTCGAGTAGCCCTCCATGATCTGGCGCTGGATGCCCTCGCGGTTGATGGCGACGGAGAGCGCCTGGCGCACCCGCACGTCGCGCAGCGGGTTGCCGGGCAGCGGCTTGCCGTCCCGGTCCGTCACATGCGGCGAGACGGGGCGGTTGGCATCGACATAGAGGTAGATCAGCCGGAGGCCGGGGCGCGAGGCGACGGTGAGGCGCGCATCGCGCGAGATGCGCGACACGTCCCGCGTCGGCACGGTGTCGATCGCGTCCACATCGCCCGATTGCAGCGCGGCGACGCGGGCGCTGTCATTGGTGATCATCCGGTAGGTGACGCGCTCCCAGGGCTGGGCCGGGCCCCAGTAGAGCGGGTTGCGGGCGAAGACGGCGCGGTCGCCGAGCGCCAGCGAGACGAGGCGGTAGGGGCCGGTGCCGACCGCCGCCTTGCCGCTGTTGTAGTCGGCGGTGCTCATCCCCTCGCCCTGCTTGCGGCCGATGATGGAGAAACTGCCCATCATCTGCGGGATCAGCGGCACCGGCTCGGCCGTGTGCATGCGGATGGTATGGGCGTCGACCACCTCGAGCCGCGTCACCGGGCGGATGTACTGGCCCATGGAGGTCGGGCTGTTCGGCACGTTGGGCGCGCGCTGGAAGGTGTAAACCACGTCGTCCGCGGTGAAGGGCGTGCCGTCCTGCCAGCGGACGCCCTCGCGCAGCTTGAACTCCCAGGTCCGCTCGTCGATGACGCGCCAGGAGGTGGCGAGGCCCGGTGTCGGGCGCTGGTCGGCATCCGGATGCACCAGCCGGTCGAAGACATGCCAGGTAAGGGCATGGTTCGGCGAGAGGTCGAAGAAATGCGGATCCATCGAGGTGAAGGCACCGCCCACCGCGATGGTGATGTCGGCGGCTTTCGCCGGCATGGCCCCGATGGGAGCCACCATGGCCATGGCCGCGATGGCCCATCGCGCGCTGCGTCGCATCATCCGTCTCCCTTATGCCGTCCCTGATCCGCAGCGTGGCGGACCTGACGGGTGGCATGCAAGCGGCGTGCTAGTGAGGGCGCGCTTACGAGCCGACCGGTCGTTTTTATTTTGCAGCGCGAATCAGCCCGCCCTCCCCCTGCCAGCGGGACGGGCGAGGCATTAGGATGCCGCCCGGGCGCCAGCCGGCCACCCGCAGGAGAACCAGGATGCCAGGTTCCGCCGCTGTCCCGGACATTACCGCGCTGCCAAGCGTCCCCTGGGCCGCCCCGGCATCCGGGCCACAGCCGGCCTGACGCCCCGCCTGACCCAAAGGGCCCACCCCATGCTCGATCCCCTCCCCGGCGCCGGCGGCCTTCCCCGGGCGCCCTGGCAGGCGGCCACCGACTACCTGCTCGATTGCTGGCAGCGGCAGATCCTCTTCCTCGACGTGCTGCGCCAGCGCGGCAACCAGTACCGCGCGCATCTGGCGGAGACGGCGCCGAGCGTCCTCGGCTTCACCGCCGAGCCGGTGATGGATGGGCGGGACCTGCCACGGCCCGTCAACTACACCCTCTCGCGCATCCTGCCGCCGGCGGGGATGCCGGCCGACCGGCGCAGGCGGCCCTTCGTCATCGTCGACCCGCGCGCCGGGCACGGGCCGGGCATCGGCGGCTTCAAGCCGGACAGCGAGGTGGGCGTCGCCCTGCGCGGCGGCCACCCCTGCTACTTCATCGGCTTCCTGCCGCGCCCCGAGCCGGGGCAGACGGTCGAGGACGTGATGCAGGCGGAGGCCAGCTTCGTCGGGCATGTGGCCGGCCTGCATCCCGAGGCGGAGGGCCTGCCGGTGGTGATCGGCAATTGCCAGGCGGGCTGGCAGGTCGCCATGGGGGCGGCGACGCGGCCGGAGCTGTTCGGGCCGATCCTCCTCGCCGGCACCCCCCTCTCCTACTGGGCCGGCTGGCGGGGCATGAACCCGATGCGCTATGCCGGCGGCATGCTGGGCGGCACCTGGCTCACCGCCTGGGCGGGCGATATCGGCCATGGGTTTTTCGACGGCGCCTGGCTGGTGCAGAATTTCGAGAGCCTGAACCCGGCCAACACGCTCTGGACCAAGGCCTTTACCGTCTACAGCAAGGTGGACACGGAGGCGCCGCGCTATCTCGGATTCGAGAAATACTGGGGCGGCTATGTCCTGCTGAATGCCGGGGAGATGCAGCAGATCACCGACGACCTCTTCGTCGGCAACCGCCTCTCCAACGCCGAGATGACGACGCGCGACGGCCGGCGGATCGACCTGCGCAACATCCGCGGGCCGATCATCGTCTTCTGCTCGCGCGGCGACAACATCACGCCGCCGCCCCAGGCGCTCGGCTGGATCCTCGACCTCTATGGCAGCGTCGACGATATCCGCGCCCGCGAGCAGACCATCGTCTATGCGCTGCATGACAGCATCGGCCATCTCGGCATCTTCGTCTCCGGCCAGGTGGCCCGGAAGGAGCACCTGGAATTCGCCTCCAACATCGACTTCATCGACCTGCTGCCGCCCGGCCTCTACGAGGCGGAGATCCTGGCGGAGGATGAGCCGGGGCCGGACGGGCTGCCCTATCGCATGCGCTTCCTGGCCCGCGGGATGGACGACCTGCGCGCCATCGTGCAGCCGCGGCCGGAGGATGACCGCCGCTTCGCCGCGGTGGCGCGGCTGTCCGAGGTGAATCTCGGCCTCTACCGGCAATTCGCCCAGCCCTGGATCCGCGCCGCGGTGACCCCGGAGGCGGCGGAATGGGGCCGCCGGATGCATCCGCTGCGGCTGCGCTACGAGAGCTTCTCCGATGCGAACCCGGCCATGGCGGCGGTCGCCCCGCTGGCCGCGGCGGTGCGGGAGAACCGCCGGCCCGTCCCGCCCGGCAACCCCTTCCTCGCCATCGAGACGGCCGTCTCCGGGGCCATGGAGCGTGGCCTCGATGCCTGGCGCGATGCGCGGGACCTGCTGACGGAGGGCGTGTTCCTCACGGTCTATGGCAACCCGCTGCTGCAATCCCTGCTCGGCCTCGGGGCTCGGGAGGCGCCGCCACGGCAGCGGCCCGGCCGGGACCCTGAGCAGATCGCCCTGGTCGGGCGCCGGGTGGCCGAGATCCGCGCCAGCGTCGCGGAGGGTGGGCTGCGGGAGGCGATGCTGCGCGGGCTGATGTATGTCAGCCTGCAGGAGCGCGTGGCGGACCAGCGGTCCTTCGACATGCTGCGCCGGGTCCATGCCTCGCATGGCCTCGACCTGTCGCTGGCCGAGTTCAAGGCGATGCTGCGGCGGGAATTGCTGCTGCTCACGCTGGATGAGGAGGCGGCGCTGGCGGCCCTGCCGCGGATGCTGCGGGGTGCCACCCCCGCGGCGGTGGAGGAGGGGCTGGCCGCCCTCACCGCGATCGCCCTGGCGGCCGGCCCGCTGAGCCCGGCGGGGCAGGAGCGGCTGGAGCGGATCGGGCGCCTCATCCGCTCGGCGGTGCGGGCGGCGCCACCCCGGCGCCGCGCACGGCAGGGCGCCCCGTCATGAGCGGCACCGAGCCGAATGCGGTGAACATGGCGGCCGGCCCGGCCGGCCACCGTCCGACCTATGACCGCCTGATCGCCCGCGCCGCCGGCGGTGCGCTGATCGCCTGCGCCGTCGCCCATCCCTGCGACGCGGCGTCGCTGGGCGCCGCGCTGGAGGCGGCGGAGCAGGGGCTGCTGCAGCCCATCCTGGTCGGCCCCCGGGCGCGGATCGCGGCGGTCGCCGCGCAGGCCGGGCTCGACCTGGCGGGGCATGAGATCGTCGATACGCCGCACAGCCATGCGTCCGCGGCCCGGGCCGTGGCGCTGGTGCGGGAGGGCCGCGCCGCGCTGCTGATGAAGGGCAGCCTGCATACCGACGAGCTCATGTCCGCCGTCGTCGCCAAGGAGGAGGGGCTGCGCACCGAGCGGCGCATCAGCCATGTCTTCATCATGGACGTGCCGCGCTACCCGGAGCCGCTGTTCATCACCGATGCGGCGGTCAACATCGCGCCCGACCTGGCGACCAAGGCCGACATCATCCGCAACGCGATCGACCTGCATCGCGGCCTCGGGCTCGGCCCGCCGCGCGTCGCCATCCTCTCCGCCGTGGAGACGGTCAACCCGAAGATCCCCGGCACGATCGAGGCGGCCGCGCTCTGCAAGATGGCCGATCGCGGGCAGATCGAGGGCGGCGTGCTGGACGGGCCGCTGGCCATGGACAACGCGATCAGCCCGGAGGCCGCGGCGATCAAGGGCATCGTCTCGCCGGTCGCCGGCCGGGCGCAGGTGCTTGTCGTGCCGGATCTGGAGGCGGGGAACATGCTGGCGAAGAACCTCACCTTCCTCGCCGGGGCGGATGCCGCCGGGATCGTCCTCGGGGCGCGGGTGCCGATCATCCTGACCAGCCGGGCCGACAGCCAGCGCACGCGCCTCGCCTCCTGCGCCGTCGCCGCGCTCTATGCCCGCCACCTCGCCGCCCGGGCCGGCGGCGCGATGGTGCAGGGCACGGAGCCGAGGCCGTGACGGGGCGCACCATCCTCGTGCTCAATGCCGGCAGCTCGAGCATCAAGTTCCAGCTCTACGACGCCACGGCGGAGGGGCGGCTGACGCGGCGCTTCAAGGGCCGGCTGGAGGGCATCGGCTCGGCGCGTCCGCGCCTGCTGGCCTGGGACGGCGCGGGCGCGGTGCTGGAGGATCGCGGCTTCCGTCCCGAGGAGGCCGATGAGGTGGAGGAGGCCCAGGCGGCCATCGGCGGCTGGCTGGTGGGCGCGATGGGCGGGCCGCCGGATGCCATCGGCCATCGCGTGGTGCATGGCGGTGCGGACTACACCGCCCCGGTGCTCGCCGATGCCGCCGTGCTGGCGGCGCTCGAGGCGCTGTCGCCGCTCGCGCCGCTGCACCAGCCGCACAACCTGGCGCCGATCCGCTCCATCCTGCGGCGGCGGCCGGAGCTGCCGCAGGTGGCCTGCTTCGACACCGCCTTCCACGCCACCATGCCGGACCTCGCGCGGCGCTTCGCCATCCCGGAGGCGCTGCATGCCCGGGGCATCCGCCGCTACGGCTTCCATGGCCTGTCCTACGAGTACATCGCGGGGCGGCTGCCGGAGGTGGCGCCGGAGATCGCGCGGGGGCGCGTCATCGTCGCCCATCTCGGCTCCGGCTGCTCGGCCTGCGCCATGGTCGATGGCCGCAGCGTGCAGAGCACCATGGGCTTCAGCGCGCTCGACGGGCTGCCGATGGGCACGCGGCCCGGGCAGCTCGATGCCGGGGTGGTGCTGCATCTCTGCCGGGACGGGATGGGTGCGGCGGCGATCGAGCACCTGCTCTACCACCGGTGCGGGCTGCTTGGCCTGTCCGGCATCAGCGCGGATGTGCGGGAGCTGCTGGCCAGCCCGGCGCCGGGCGCGCGCCTCGCCCTCGACTACTTCGCCGACCGCACGGCGCAGGCCTTCGGCGCCCTGGCGGCGGCGATGGGCGGGCTGGACGGCATCGTCTTCACCGCCGGGGTCGGCGAGAATGCCGCGCCGGTCCGCGCCATGATCGCGGCGCGCTGCGCCTGGCTCGGCGTCGTGCTGGACGAGGCGCGGAACGCGGCCCATGCGCCGCGCATCAGCGCCGATGGCAGCCGGCTGCCCGTCCATGTCATCCCGACGGATGAGGAGGGGATGGTCGCCCGCCATGTCGTCGAGGTGCTGCGGCGGGAGGGACGCTGGGCCTGACGCCGAGCCCGGCCCGGCGTCACGGGGCGGGCGGGGCCTGCCAGCGGCCCGGGTCGAGCAGGCGCGCGAACAGCCGCTCCCGCTCCTCGGGGGCCATGGGGCAGATGCCGAGCAGGACCGAGAGGGCGAGGCCGCGCGCCGCCAGCCAGCGGATCGTGGCGAGATCCGGGTCCGCCGCCTCGGCACGCAGGGTCTCGAGCTTCTGCGCCGCCTTGTCGCGCACGGCGGAGAGCAGGGCCGGGTCGCTGGCCGAGGCGCCCAGGATGGCGAGGGCGACCGGGCGCCGCATGCCGGCCGTCTCGCGGGCCGTGGCGATCTCGGCGGCGAGCCTGGGCTCCGGCATATCGGCTCCGGCCTCCAGCAGGAGGTCGCGCCCGAAGGCCTCGAAATACGCGATCTGATGGTCGAGCAGGGCGCGCACCACCGCCTCCTTGGTGCGGAACTGGTGCATCAGGCCGCCCTTGCTCAGCCCGCTTTCACGGGCGACCGCATCGAGGGTCAGGCGGCCGGGCCCGTCCCGCTGGATGACGGCCAGCGCCGCCTCCAGCACGAGGGCCCGGGTCCGGCGCGATCGGGTCTGGTTGTCCAAGGCTCCATCCTGGGCGATGGCCGGCTGGGGAGATCGGCTGGGGAAAGCTCGGCGACGGCCGTCTCCCAGATTGATCCACCTGCTTGATCGGGATCAAGATCGACCGACCGGTTGGTCTATAGACCTCGGCGCCACCATGATGGAGTCAGGGCACTGAAGCGGTTCCTCATCGCCATCCTCGTGCTGGCGCTGGCCGGCGGCGGCTACCTGGCCTGGCAGGCCCTGCGCCCCGCGGGGCTTCCCGCCGGCATCGCCAGCGGCAATGGCCGCATCGAGGCGGTGGAGATCGACGTGGCGGCGAAGACCGCCGGCCGCATCGCCGAGATCCGCGTGAACGAGGGCGATTTCGTCCAGGTCGGCCAGGTGCTCGCCGTCATGAACACCGATGTGCTGCAGGCGCAGCGGCGCGAGGCGGAGGCCCAGCTGCGGCGTGCGCAGATCGCCATCGAGACGGCGCGGAGCCTGGTCACCCAGCGCGAGGCCGAGCGGGCGACCGCCCAGGCCCTGCTCGCCCAGCGGGAGGCCGAGTTGGACGCCACCCGGCACCGGCTGGACCGCTCGCTGGAACTCGCCCCGCGCGGTGCGGCGCCGCAGCAGCGGCTGGATGACGACCGCGCGGCCTTCCAGGGCGGCCAGGCCGCCATTAACGCGGCGCGGGCGCAGATCGCCGGGGCGGAGGCGGCGATCAGCGCCGCCCGCTCCCAGGTGGTCGGCGCCGAATCCGAGGTCGAGGCGGTCCGCGCCTCGATCGAGCGCATCCAGGTGGATATCGACGACAGCACGCTGCGCTCGCCGCGGGAGGGGCGGGTGCAGTACCGCGTGGCGCAGCCGGGTGAGGTGGTGCAGGCCGGGGGGCGGGTGCTGAACCTCGTCGATCTCGGCGACGTCTACATGACCTTCTTCCTGCCGACGGAATCCGCCGGCCGCGTCCGCATGGGGACGGAGGTGCGGCTGGTGCTGGATGCCGTGCCGCAGTTCGTCATCCCGGCCGCAGCCTCCTTCGTCGCCGATGTGGCGCAGTTCACGCCGAAGACGGTGGAGACCGCCGAGGAGCGACAGAAGCTGATGTTCCGCATCCGGGCGCGGATCAGCCCGGAGCTGCTGCGCCGGCACATCCGCGACGTGAAGACCGGGCTGCCCGGCATGGCCTATGTGCGGACGGACCCCGGGGCGGCCTGGCCCGACTCCCTGCAGGTCCGGGTGCCGCAATGAGCCTGGCCGCTGCCGGTGGGCCGATGGGCGAGCCGATGGGGGCACCCGTTGCGCGGCTGGAGGGGGTGAGCCTCCGCTACGGCCGGCGCATTGCCCTCGATGCCGTCTCGCTCGACATCCCCGGCGGCTGCATGGCCGGGCTGATCGGGCCGGACGGCGTCGGCAAGTCGAGCGTGCTGTCGCTGATCGCGGGCGCCCGCGCGGTGCAGGCGGGGCGGGTGACGGCGCTCGGCGGCGACATGGCCGCGGCGCGCCACCGCGAGGTGGCGGGGCCGCGCATCGCCTATATGCCCCAGGGGCTCGGGCGGAACCTCTACCCGACCCTGTCGGTGGCCGAGAACATCGACTTCTTCGGCCGGCTCTTCGGGCATGACCGCGCGGCGCGGCGCCGGCGCATCGCGCTGCTGACCGAGAGCACCGGCCTCGCCCCCTTCCTCGACCGGCCGGCCGGCAAGCTCTCCGGCGGCATGAAGCAGAAGCTCAGCCTCTGCTGCTCGCTCATCCACGACCCGGACCTGCTGATCCTCGACGAGCCGACCACCGGCGTGGACCCGCTCTCGCGCCGGCAGTTCTGGGACCTGATCGGCGGCATCCGCGCCGGCCGGCCGGGCATGAGCGTGCTGGTCGCCACCGCCTATATGGAGGAGGCGGCAGGCTTCGACTGGCTGGCAGCGATGCATGCCGGCCGCGTGCTCGATGCCGGCGCGCCGCGGGCGCTGCTGGAGCGCACCGGCAGCGAGAGCCTGGAGACGGCCTTCATCCGCCTGCTGCCGGAGGCGGCGCGGGCGGGCCACCAGCCCGTCACCGTGCCGCCGCGCCGCGATGCGGGCGAGGATGCGGCGGCGATCGAGGCGCGCGGCCTCACCATGCGCTTCGGCGGCTTCACCGCCGTCGACCAGGTGAGCTTCCGCATCCCGCGTGGCGAGATCTTCGGCTTCCTCGGCTCCAATGGCTGCGGCAAGACGACGACGATGAAGATGCTGACCGGGTTGCTGCCCGCCACCGAGGGCGAGGCCCGGCTGTTCGGCGAGGCGGTCGACCCGCGGAACATGGAGACGCGCCGCCGGGTCGGCTACATGTCGCAGAATTTCTCGCTCTATGCGGAGCTGACCGTCCGACAGAATCTCGAGCTGCATGCCCGCCTGTTCCGGCTGCCGCCGGCCGAGATCCCGGGCCGCGTGCGGGACATGGCCGAGCGCTTCGAGTTGAGCGCGATCCTCGATGCCCTGCCGGATGCCCTGCCGCTCGGCCAGCGCCAGCGCCTGTCGCTCGCGGTCGCCATGATCCACCGGCCGGAGATGCTGATCCTCGACGAACCCACCTCGGGCGTCGATCCGGTGGCGCGCGATGCCTTCTGGCGCAGCATCGTCGCGCTGTCGCGCGAGGACCGGGTGACGATCTTCATCTCCACCCATTTCATGAACGAGGCGCAGCGCTGCGACCGCATCTCGCTCATGCATGCCGGGCGCGTGCTGGTCAGCGACACGCCGGAGCGGATCCGCGCCGATCGCGGGGCGGCGACGCTGGAGGAGGCCTTCATCGGCTATCTCGAGGAGGCGGCGGCCAAGGGCGGGGCGCCCGCCGCCCTGCCCGGGCCTGCCGCGGTCCCTCCCCCCACCGGGCCCGCCATGCCCGCCCGGCACCGGCGCTTCGATCTGCGGCGGCTGCTGAGCTATTCCCGGCGCGAGGCGCTGGAGCTGCAGCGGGACCCGGTGCGCGCCACCCTCGCGCTGCTCGGCAGCATCCTGCTGATGCTCGTCATGGGCTACGGCATCAACATGGATGTGGAGAACCTCTCCTTCGCCGTGCTCGACCGCGACCAGACCGTGACAAGCCAGAATTACGCGCTCCACCTCGCCGGCTCGCCCTATTTCCGGGAGAGGGCACCGATCCTCGACTATGCGGATCTCGACCGCCGCATGCGCGCCGGCCAATTGAGCCTGGCGGTCGAGATCCCCTCCGGCTTCGCCCGCGACATCGCGCGCGGCCGGCCGGTGCAGGTCGGCGCCTGGATCGACGGGGCCATGCCGGCACGGGGCGAGACGGTGCGCGGCTATGTGCAGGGCATCCACCAGCACTGGCTGCAGGTGAAGGCGGCCGAGGCGCCGGGCCGCAACGGCACGGCGAGCCTCGCCACGGTCGAGACGCGCTTCCGCTACAATCCGGGCATCCGCAGCCTGGTCGCCATGGTGCCGGCCATCATCCCCATGCTGCTGATGCTGATCCCGGCCATCCTCACCGCGCTCAGCGTGGTGCGGGAGAAGGAGCTGGGGTCGATCGTCAACCTCTATGTCAGCCCCGTTACCCGGCTGGAATTCCTCCTTGGCAAGCAGATCCCCTATGTCGCGCTGGCGATGGTGAATTTCCTGCTGCTCGTGCTGCTGGCCGTCACCCTGTTCGGCGTGCCGCTCACCGGCAGCTTCCCGGCGCTCGCCGCCGCGACCTTCCTCTATGTCGGGGCGTCGACGGCGATCGGGCTGCTGATCTCGAGCTTCATGCGCAGCCAGATCGCCGCGGTCTTCGGGACAGCCATCCTCACCATCCTGCCGGCGATGCAATTCTCCGGCGTGATCGACCCGGTTTCCTCGCTGGAGGGTGCCGGGGCGCTCATCGGGCAGGTCTTCCCCACCGCCTTCTACGTCACCGTCGCGCGCGGCACCTTCTCCAAGGCGCTTGGCTTCGCCGAGCTGCAACCGGCCTTCCTGCCCCTGGCGATCTCCGTGGTGGTGCTGCTCGGCCTCAGCACCCTGCTGCTCCGCAAGCAGGAGCGGTGAGGATGCGCCTGCCCGCGACCCTCGCCAATGCGCTGCATCTCGGGGTGAAGGAGCTGCGCAGCCTGCTGCGCGACCCGATCATGCTGGTGCTGATCGGCCATGCCTTCACCCTTGCCATCTATACCGGCGCGGCCGCCATGCCCTCCGCCGTGAACCGCGCCACCATCGCCATCGTGGACGAGGACCGCTCGCCGCTCTCGGCACGGATCGCCGCCGCCTTCTACCCGCCCACCTTCCTGCCGCCGGTGATGATCACCCAGGCGCAGATGGATGCGCGGATGGATGCGGGCCTCGACACCTTCGCCCTCGACATCCCGCCCAATTTCCAGCGCGACCTCCTCGCCGGCCGCAACCCCGCCATCCAGCTCAACGTGGATGCGACGCGGATGACCCAGGCCTTCTCCGGCAGCGGCTATGTCCAGACCATGGTGATGCAGGAGGTGCAGGCCTTCGCGCAGCGCTATCGCGGCGGGGAGGTGCCGCCGGTCGATCTCGTGCTGCGCGCCCGCTTCAATCCGCAGCTGGAGAAGAGCTGGTTCGGCGCCATCATCCAGCTGATCAACAACATCACCATGCTGTCCATCGTGCTGACCGGCGCGGCGCTGATCCGCGAGCGCGAGCATGGCACGATCGAGCACCTGCTCGTCATGCCGGTCACGCCCTTCGAGATCATGATCGGCAAGATCTGGGCGATGGGGCTGGTGGTCTTCGCCGCCGCCACCGCCTCGCTGTTCCTGGTGGTGCAGGGGCTGCTGGCGGTGCCGGTCGGCGGCTCTGTGCCGCTCTTCCTGGCGGGTGCGGCGCTGCACCTGCTCGCCACCACCTCCCTTGGCATCGTGCTCGGCACCGTCACCCGGTCCATGCCGCAATTCGGCCTGCTGCTGATCCTCATCCTGCTGCCGCTGATGATGCTCTCGGGCGGGATGACGCCCTTCGAGAGCATGCCGGCGGGCGTGCAATGGGTGATGCAGCTGGCGCCGACGACGCATTTCGTCGCACTGGCCCAGGCCATCCTGTACCGGGGCGCGGGCCTCCCTGTGGTCTGGCCACAATTCGCCGCGCTGCTGGCGATCGCGGCGGCCCTCTTCGCCTTCGCCCTGCTGCGCTTCCGCCGGATGATCGGCGAGACCGCCGGGTGAGGCTCAGCTCCCCCGGTAGTACAGCGTCACCGTATGCGTGGCCTCGGCGAACATCAGCCAGCGCTCCACCAGCAGCCCGGCCAGGGCAAGGATGGCGCCGAGGGTCAGCGCCAGGGCGGCCGCGGTGCCGCCGGCCAGCAGCGCCAGCAGCGCCAGCAGCGCCGGCAGGGCGAAGCCGCCGAGCTGGGCGATGAGGCGCAGCTTCGTGGCGTGCTTGCGGGCGATGCGGAAGCCCATCTCCCGCAGCAGGTAGTTCTGCTCGGTATGCGGCGGATCGAGCGGGCGGGTCTTGCCGATGAAGCCGAGCGTCGTCGCGCTCTCGATGGTGGCTATGGGCGGGGCCGTGTCGATCGCCTGCCAGTAGGCGCGCTTCAGCAGCAGCGCGGCAGCACCGGTGAGGATGGCGAGCAGCGCCGGCACCGCGCCGCTGCCGGAGAAGGCGGCCAGCATCGCCAGCAGCACGGCGCCGCTGAAGGCCGATAGCGCCAGGTAGCCGGGGACGACCAGCGGGTGGTGCCATTGCCGGATGGGCTTCAGCGAGGCGTAGATCATCCCCGTGCAATAGACGGTGGCGAAGGCGCCGGCGGCCGCGAGCAGCCCGGCGATGAGGGCGAGTGCCGGCGCATCGACCCAGAGGCCGAGGCCGAGCAGCAGCGCTGGGATGTAGGTGAGGATCGCCGCCACGCCCTCGCGCGACAGCCAGGAGGAGCGCCATTGCGAGACGGCCCGCCAGGCACGCTTCGGGTTGCCGAGATGCAGCGTCGAGGAGAGCAGGCCAGCGGTGATCAGCACCAGCGCCAGCACCAGCGCGACCAGCGCCGCCATGGGGCTCATCGCGACCAGCCCCAGCGGGCGCAGCAGGCCGAGCCAGAAGAGCAGGCCGTAGCCCGCGCCTGAGGCGGTGGTGAAGAAGACGATGGAGGGGGCGGGATTCACCGGGTGAGCACCTTGTCCATCCAGCGCAGCAGCGGGTTCTTGATGTCCATCGGCGTCGGCGAGGCTTCCTCGGGCTGCGCCGCGGCGCTGCTGCGGTTGCGCGGCGGCAGGTAGCTGTTGACCGGCTTGTAGCCGAGCTCCGGCATCAGCGGCTGGCCGCCGCGCTCGGCGACGAGCTTGCTGACCTTGCTCTCCGGGTCGCCCAGGTCGCCGAAATGGCGGGCGCTGGTCGGGCAGGTCAGCACGCAGGCGGGCTGGCGCTGCGCCTCGGGGATGGTCTCGTTGTAGATGCGGTCGATGCAGAGGGTGCATTTCTTCATCACCCCCTCGTCCTCGTCCATCTCGCGCGCGCCATAGGGGCAGGCCCAGGCGCAGAGGCCGCAGCCGATGCAGATGTCGTGGTCGATGAGGACGATGCCGTCCTCGATGCGCTTGTAGGAGGCGCCGGTCGGGCAGACGGTGACGCAATCCGGCGTCTCGCAATGCAGGCAGGAGCGGGGGAAGTGGACGGTGCGGCCCGCCTCCCCCTCGCCTGCCTCGTAGCTGTGGACGCGGTTGAACCAGACGCCCTCGGCACCGGCCGAATAGGGCTTCAGGTCCGGCAGCGGGCCGCTATGGCCGGAGGCGTTCCACTCCTTGCAGTTCGTCGCGCAGGCCTGGCAGCCGACGCAGGTGTCGAGGTCGATGACGAGGCCAAGCTGCTTCTGGCCTGGGGTGATCTCGGGCAGGCAGGTCACGGGGTTGCCTTCGTCGAATAGCGGAGGATGTCGGGGCGGGCCGGCATATGCGGCGGCAGGGCGGGCGCGTCCGGGTGCGGGCTGGTGATGCCCTCCTCGCCCGGGGCGCATTTCGTCACCGAGACGCGGAGGTCGTACCAGGCGGCCTGGCCGGTGACCGGGTCGGCGTTGGACTGGCGGAAGCCGCCCTGGGCCGGCAGCCACTCGCTGATGACGTGGTTGAGCAGGAAGCCGCGGGTCGATTCCGGGCTGCCCTCCTCCAGGTTCCAGGCGCCGGCGCGCTTGCCGATGGCGTTCCAGGTCCAGACCGTGTCGGGGTTCACGCCCTCCATCAGCGAGACCTGGCATTTGAGGCGGCCGGCGCGGCTCTCGACCCAGACCCAGTCATCCTGGGCGAGGCCGAGCGCGGTGCCGCGGCTGCGGGCCATGTAGAGCTTGTTGGCGCCGAGGATCTGCCGCAGCCAGGCATTCATCGAGCCCCAGGAATGGTACATCGCCATCGGCCGCTGGGTGATGGCGGAGAGGTCGAAGCGGTTCAGGTCCTGGCCCTCATGCTCCAGTGCCGGGTACCAGATGGGCAACGGGTCGCAATAGGTGCGGATGCGCTCGCGGAGGCGGTCGGGGGGCTGCTTCGCGCCATGGCCCTCGGCGGCGAGGCGGAATTTCTGCAGGGGCTCCGACCAGATCTGCATGACGATCTGGTCCGACTTGCCCATCAGCCCCATGGCCTTCGACTGCTCGAGATAGGCCTTGTTGGCGTGCTTGTAGTAGCCCTGCTCCGGCGGCAGGTGGTCGCGCCAGAAACAGCCATTCTCGATGTAGCGCTGGAGTTGGTCGGGGTTGGGCTCGCCGACGCCCTTCTTGCTGCCATCCGTGCCGCGGAAGCCGGCGAGCGGGCCGACGCCGGGCATGCGCTCATGGTTCACGATGTAGTCGGGGTAGTCCTTGAACTTCGCCGTGCCGTCCGGCCTGGTGAAGGCGGGCAGGCCGAGGCGGGCGCCGAGCTCGATCAGCACATCCTGGAAGGGGCGCACGTCGCGGTCGGGCTTGATCACCGGCTGGCGGATGGCATCGCCCGCGCCATGGGCGCTGCCGATCGGCCGGTCGAGGATGGAGATGCAGTCCCAGCGCTCGAGATAGGTGGTGTCGGGCAGGATCAGGTCGGCATAGGGCACGGTCTCGGAGAAATAGGCGTCCGAGTAGATGACATGGGGGATGGTGTAGCTGCCATCCGCCTGCGTCTCGGTGAGGATGCGGATGACCTCGCCGGGGTTCATCGCGCTGTTCCAGGCCATGTTGGCCATGAACATGAAGAGCGTGTCGATCTTGTACGGGTCGCCCAGGCCGGCATTGCCGATGACGGTGTGCATCATCCCGTGCAGGGCGAGCGGCGCGTCCCAGGAGAAGGCCTTGTCGATGCGCAGCGGGTTGCCCGCGTCATCGACCAGCAGGTCATCCGGCCCGTGCGGGAAGGAGAGGATGTTGCCGGCGAGCGGCGTGTTCGGCTTCGCGCCGCGGCCGGCGGGGCCAGGGCCGGGCGGGATCGGCCGCGGGAAGGGTGACTTGTAGCGCCAGGAGCCGGGGGTATCGACGGCGCCGAGCAGCATCTGCAGCAGGTGCAGCGCGCGGCAGCTGTGGAAGCCGTTGCTGTGCGCGGAGATGCCCCGCATGGCGTGGAAGGCGACGGGGCGGCCCGTCATCGTCTCGTGCCGGCGGCCCCAGACATCGGTCCAGGGCTGGTCGAGGGTGATCGCCTGGTTGAAGGCGACATCCGCGATCTCGGCGGCGATGCGGCGGATGCGCGCGGCGTCGATGCCGCAACGCTCGGCCACAGCCTCGGGCGCGTATTCGGGGGCGAGGTAGCGCTCGGCCAGGAGGTGGAAGACGGGCTGCGCGCGACGGCCATCGGGCAGGGTGAACTCGCCGGCCATGACGGCGGAGAGGTCCACCAGCGAGGCGTCGATGGCGCCGCGCTCGCGGTCCCAGGCGAGCGGCTTGCCGTTCTCGTCGCGGGCGAAGAGGCCGTCATCCTCGCCGCCCGGGTTGCGGATGACGAGCCAGGAGGCGTTGGTGTAGCGGGCGAGGAAGTCGAGGTCGATGTTGTCGGTGCGCAGCAGCTCATGCGCGATAGCGAGCGCGAAGAGCCCGTCGGTGCCGGGGCGGAGGCCGACCCACTCGTCGGCGATGGCGGAGTAGCCGGTGCGGACCGGGTTGATGGAGACGAACCTCGCCCCCCTGCCCTTCAGCTTGGCGAGGCCCATCTTGATCGGGTTGCTGTCATGGTCCTCGGCCACGCCGAACATCAGGAAGTACTTGGCGCGGTCCCAGTCCGGCTCGCCGAATTCCCAGAAGCTGCCGCCGATGGAGTAGAGGCCGGCGGCCGCCATGTTCACCGAGCAGAAGCCGCCATGCGCGGCGAAATTCGGCGTGCCGAATTGCGCGGCCCAGAAGCCCGTCAGGCTCTGCGACTGGTCGCGGCCGGTGAAGAAGGCGAGCCCGCGCGGATCGGTGGCGCGGACATGGCGCAGCCAGCCGGTGGCGGTCTCGAGCGCCTCCTCCCAGGAGATCTCGGCGAACTCGCCGGAGCCGCGCGGGCCGACGCGCTTCAGCGGTGCGCGCAGCCGGGCGGGCGAGTACTGCGTCATGATGCCGGCGCTGCCCTTGCCGCAGAGCACGCCCTTGTTGACCGGGTGGTCCGGGTTGCCCTCGATATAGCGGATGCGGCCGTCCTTGAGGTGGACGCGGATGCCGCAGCGGCAGGCGCACATGTAGCAGGTGGTGGTCTTCACCTCATCGCCGACGGGGGGCGAGTAGTCCACCGCCCGGTCGGGCCTCTCCGTCGCCAGCGGCATCGGCGCTTCGGGCATAGACTGGCCTTCTCCCCTATTGTCCTGATCTCGAAATCCGCTGGATCTCGATCTCAGGCCACTAGCCATTGTTTCCAGTGGCCTGCTCGTCCGTGAAGCCCGTGGGTAGATCCACGGGCTTCACGGGCAGGACACTACCCTGAAATGTCAGTAAGCCACGCGGGCCCGTTCTGGGCAAACCGGGAGGAGAAGTCCATGCCGCAAAGCCTGAAGTCCCTGGTGCAGTCGGGCCGGCTCGCCGCCGGAACCTTCCTCGTCGAATTCGTCACGCCGGGGATCGGCCATATCCTGGCCGGGGCCGGATGCGACTTCGCCTTCCTCGACATGGAGCATAGCGGCTTCTCGACCGAGACAGTGAAGTCCGCGCTGCGCTACCTGGAGGCGGGCGGCATCCCGACGCTGGTGCGGGTGCCCTCGCGCGAGGCGCATGACATCGCCCGGATCGCCGATGTGGGGGCGGAGGGGGTGATGCTGCCGCTGGTCGGCAGCCTGGAGGTGGCGCAGGCGGCCGTCGCCGCGCTGAAATACCCGCCGCAGGGCCGGCGCGGCGTCGCCTTGCAGATCGCGCATGACAACTACCGCGCCGGGCCGGCGGCGGCGAAGCTGGCGGCGGCCAACGAGCGCACCGTGCTGGTGCTGATGATCGAGACCGCCGAGGGGGTGGAGCAGGCGGAGGCGATCGCCGCGCTCGACGGCGTCGATGCACTCTGGGTCGGCCATTTCGACCTCTCCGCCTCGCTCGGCATCCCGGGTGAGTTCGACCACCCGGCCTTCCGCGAGGCGACGCGGCGCGTCTGCGCAGCGGCGCAGCGGCACGGCAAGGGCCTCGGCCGGCTGGTGACCGGGGCGGCGGAGGCGGAGCGCGCCTGGCAGGACGGCTTCCGCCTGCTGGCCTGGGGCGGCGATGCATGGCTGCTGCAGGCCGCGGTGGCGGAGGGCGTCGGGCGCCTCCGCCATATCGCGCAGGCTAGTTCGGGCTGAGGCTGCCGACGCGCCCCGCCGTCTGGGCGGAATCGATCACCAGCTCCGAGCCGTTGATGTAGCTGGACTGGTCCGAGGCGAGGAAGAGCACGCCATTGGCGATGTCCTGCGGCGTGCCGAGCTTGCCGGTCGGCACGCTGGCGGCGGCGATGGCGCGGGCATCGAGCGGGGCGTTCCGGCCGCCGGGGCCGATCGGCATCTTGTCCCAGATCTCGGTATCGATGATGCCGGGATGGACGCTGTTGCAGCGGATGTTGTCCCGCGCGCATTCCAGCGCCACCGATTTGGCGAAGAGCCGCACCGCGCCCTTGCTGGCCGAGTAGCCCGCGAGCCCCGCCGAGCCGCGGATGCCGGCGACCGAGGACAGCAGGATGATCGACCCGCCTCCGGCGCGCTTCATCGCCGGGATGGCGTATTTCACCGACAGGAACACGCCGTCGACATTCACCGCCATCTGCCGCCGCCATTCCTCGAGCGACATCTCGAGCAGCGGCTTCAGGATGGCGATGCCGGCATTGGCGACCAGCACGTCGAGCCGGCCGAAGCGGGTCTCGGCCTCCTTCACCACCTCGGCCCAGCGGGCCTCGTCGGTGACGTCCTGGTGAAGGTAGTGGGCCTCGCCCCCGGCCTCGCGGATGCGGCCGGCCATGGCCTCGCCACGGGCATCGTCGAGATCGGTGAGGAGGACCCGCGCCCCCTCCCGCGCCAGGGTCGCCGCGCAGGCGGCGCCGATGCCGGCGGCCGCGCCGGTGACGAGCGCGACCTTGCCTTGGAGCTGGGCCATTCATGTCCTCCCGTTTCGTCCCGGGAGGAAGGTTAACCCCCTAGCTGCGGCGCGCCAGGGCCAGGCTCAACAATTCCGCCCCGAGCAGCAGGCCGAGGCCGCCGAGCGTGAGGCTGCCGAGGCTCGGGCCGCGGGCATGGGGAACGGGCTTGCCGCTGCGCGTACCGGTGCCCTTGGCGATCGGCCGGGCGACCGCACCCTCGGTCCGCGGCACGCGGCGGGCGCGGCGCAGGGCGGCGCGGATCAGGGCGCCCGTCGCCGTCTCGGTCAGGCCCGGCGCCAGCCCATAGGCGAGGCGCGCGGCCGAGGCCGGCCAGCCGACGGAGACCTCGGCCCGCGGGCGGCGGACGAGGCGCAGCACCACCTCGGCCACCGCCTCCGGCGTGAGGTAGAGCGCCTTCGGATCGAGCGCCCGGCCGGAGACATTGGCGGCGCGGGAGAGGCCGGGCGTATCGACCAGGGCGGGGAAGACGGCGCAGACATGGATGCCGGGATGGCCCGTCAGCTCCTGCCTGAGGCTGGCGCTGAAGCCGCGGATGCCGAATTTGCTGGCGGCGTAGGAGGCGGCGAAGGGCGTCGGCGACCAGCCGCCCATGGAGCACATGTTGATCAGCACCCCGCCCCCTTGGCGGAGAAAATGCGGCAGGGCGGCGGCGCTGCCCTGCATGGTGCCGATCAGGTTGATCTCGACGACCTTGCGCTGCAGGCCGGAGGCCGCCTCCCAATAGGGGCCGAAGACGCCGGTGCCGACATTGTTGAACCAGACATCGATGCGGCCGAAGCGCTCGATGGCGGCGCGGGCCAGGGCCTCGACCTGTGCCTCGTCGCTGACATCGGTCGGTATGGCGATGGCTTCGGCGCCAAGGGCCTGGCAGGCGCGGGCGGTGTCCTCCAGCGCCTCAGGCCGGCGGGCGGCCAGCACCAGCCGGGCACCCTCGCGGGCGAAGGCGAGCGCCGTCGCCTTGCCGATGCCGGAGGAGGCGCCGGTGATGACGGTGACGGCGTTCGGGATCGCGGGCATGGGCGGCCTCTCCGGCTGGCGCTGAAGCCAGGAAGACGCCGCGCGGCCTCGCTAGGTTCCGGCGGCGAAGGGCGGCTGGAGCCAGAGCGGCTCCTTCACCTTCTTCAGGAATTCCGCATGGGCGGCGAGCTCCGCCTCGGTCGGGGTGACGAGGCGGGGCGTGCGGGGGCGGTTCAGCCCCTCCAGCGCCCTGGTGCCGCCGCCGATGTTCAGCGCCAGCACGAAGCCCGGCTGGCGGCCGCCCATCAGCTCCAGATAGACCTGGGCCAGCAGCTTCACGTCGAGCAGTGCATTGTGGCTGGTGCGCATGGAGTTATCGACGTTCAGCCGGCGGCAGAGCGCATCCAGGCTGTTCGGCATGCCGGGATAGCGCTGCTTGGCGAGCGCCAGGCTGTCGACCATCCGCGCCCGGTCGAGCGGCTTCCGGCCGGCGCGGACCAGCTCGGCATCGAGGAAGCCGAAATCGAAGGGCGCGTTGTGGGCGACGATCGGGGAGTCGCCGAGGAAGCCGAGGAAGCCCTCCAGCACCTCGGCGAATTTCGGCTTGCCCCGCAGCATCTCGGCGGTGAAGCCGTGGACCTTGGTGCTCTCGGGCGGCACGTCCCGCTCGGGGTCGAGCAGGGTGTGGTAGGTGGCGCCGGTGGGCATCAGGTTCACCAGCTCGATCGCCGCGATCTCGATGACGCGGTCGCCGGTGGCGGGGTCGAGGCCGGTGGTCTCGGTATCGAGGACGAGCTGCCTCATGCGGCGCGGATCTCCCGGACAAGGGCCTGGATGGCCCGTTGGGCGAAGTGGCGCGAGAGGCCGGTTTCCACCACCCGGTCGGCGCGGCGGCGCTTCTCACGGTCCGGCATCTGCCGGGCGAGGATGGCGGCCAGCCGCTCCTCCGTCATGCCGGGGCGGCGGAGGACGCGGATGCGCTGCACCGCGGCGGGGGCGGAGACCACCACCACCAGGTCGCAGCGCCCCTCTCCGCGCGTCTCGTAGAGCAGCGGGATGTCGAGGACGACCAGGGGTTCGGCCCGCCGCCGCGCGGCGGCGAGGAAGCGCCGCTCGGCATCGCGGACCAGCGGGTGGACGATGCGCTCGAGCCGGGTGAGTGCCGGGCCGTTGCCGAGCACGGCGCGGCGCAGCGCCTCGCGGTCCACCCGGCCGTCCCGCACCGTGCCGGGGAAGGCGGCGCCGATCGGGGCGACGGCGCGGCCGCCACGCGCCTGCAGCGCGTGGACGGCGGCATCCGCGTCGAAGACGGGGACATGGAGGCGGCGGAAGGTGTTGGCGGCCGTGGACTTGCCCATGCCGATGCTGCCGGTGAGGCCGAGGACCTTCATCGCGCCGGGATGTCCCCGCCGACGAAGGCGCGCAACTCGTCATCCACCACCGGCTCCGTGCCGAACCAGGCGGCGAAGCCGGGGCGGGCCTGGTGGAGCAGCATGCCGAGCCCATCGACGGCGGCGAGGCCGCGTGCCCGGGCGGCGGCGAGCAGCCCCGTCTCGCGCGGGACATAGACGATGTCGGCGACCACGGCGCCCGCCGGCAGCGGGGCGAGGTCGAGTTCGAGGGGCGGCTGGCCTTGCATGCCGAGGGATGTGGTGTTGACCAGCAGCAGCGCATCCCCGGGCGGGACACCGTCGGCGATCTCGATCGGCCCGCCGAGCGTCCGGGCCAGGGCCTCGGCGCGGGCGGGCGTGCGGTTGACCAGGGTGAGCCGGGGGCAGCCGGCATCGAGCAGGGCGGCGGCGATGGCGCGGGCCGAGCCGCCGGCGCCGAGCAGGACGGCCGGGCCCGCCTCCGCCCGCCAGCCCGGCACCGCCTCCCGCAGATTGGCGAGGAAGCCATAGCCATCGGTGTTGGAGCCGCGGATGCGCCCATCCTCGAAGACCAGCGTGTTCACCGCGCCCGCGCGGTGCGCCGAAGGCTCGACCATGTCGCAGACGGCGAAGGCGGCCTCCTTGTGCGGGATGGTGACATTGGCGCCGCGGAAGCCGAGATCGGCCAGCGCCCGCACCGAATCCGCGAAGCGCTCCGGCCGCACCGGCAACGGCAGGTAGGCGCCGTCGATGCCATGGCGGCGAAGCCAGAGCCCGTGCAGGCGGGGTGAGCGGGAATGGGCGACGGGCCAGCCGAGGATCCCGGCAAGGCGGGCTTTGCCGGAGAGGATGGGGCCGCTGAGGATGGTCATGCCCCAAGGGTCGCCGCCGCGTGGGCGGCGGTCAACCTCCGGTCCTTGAGGGGCCTCAGTCCTTGATGGGGTCCACGCGCTCGCAGAGCAGGAAATGGGCGTGGTCCTCCCAGGTGTATTCGTCGCGGACGGCGAAGCCCATGACGTTCACCAGGGCACGGAAGGCGGGGATGCTGAGCAGCCACCAATAGGGCCAGCAGCTCAGCCCCTGCTCGGTGCGGTGCGGCATCATCGCGCCGGTCTGCTGGGGGCGTGGCGCGGTGTCGTCGATGCTCCAGCCGAATTTGGTCTTGTAGTGCTGGCGCATGATGTCGCGCTGCGGCTCGGACATGGCGGGCAGCAGGAAGGCCATGCCGTCCGGGCATTCGATGGTGCCGAACTCGTTCTCCACCCTTGCCGGCATGATGACGGTGTTGGTGATGAGCCACTGCCCGGTGATGCGCGTCAGGTTGTAGAGCGCCGTCACCGGATCGGCCACGTGGTAGAGGATGCCGGTGGAGTGCAGCACGTCGAAGCGCGGCAGCTGCTCCGGCAGGTCGGAGCGGGTGATGTCCACCCGCTCGTGGCAGTCGTACTGGCTGCGGTCGATGCCGATGCCGGCCATCTTGTTGTGGAAGAAGGTCCAGTAGTCTGAGGTGAAGGGCTGGATATCGGCCATCGCCACATGGCCGGCGCCGGCATTGATGGCGCCGCTGACGCGCTCGTTGCAGGACCACTCGCCGATGCCGCCGATATCGACGAAGCTCTGGCCGGGAACAACGGCACGGATCCAGGCTTCGGGCGGGGATTCGGACATCGGGTACTCCGCAGGGCGCAAATCATCACGCCTTCGTTATCGACAACGGGCGGACGCTAGCTGATGCGCCCCGCCGTCTCAAGCAAATGCGCCTATTCGGCCGGGGCCAGCCCGGCCTGGGCTTGGGGTTGGGCCCAGAGCTCCGGCTGCAGCTCCTCCGGCCGGTCGGGGAAGGCGAGCGCGCAGAGGAAGGTCACGGCGCCGAATCCGGCCAGCACCAGCAGGGCCGCCGCCAGCCCGCCCGTTGCCTCGTGCAGCAGGCCGATCAGGGGCGAGGCCGCGGCGGCGCCGAGGAAGCCGATGGTGAAGCGGATGGAATAGAGCTTCACCCGCAGCGCCGGCGCCACGTAGCGCGCCGTCATCGTCTCGTTCACCGTTACCTGGCCGAAGATGGAGGCGGCCATCAGCCCGGCCAGCGGCAGCACCAGCCAGCCCTGCACCACCGAGAGCAGTGCCAGGCAGGGCAGCTGCACCAGGGCGAGGGGGAGGAACACGCGCTTCAGCGTGTAGCGGTCGATCATCCGCCCGACGGTGAACTGCGTGACCCCGCCGCAGAGGGTCGCCAGGAAGGCCAGCATGCCGACCACCGGCAGCAGGTCCGGCGAGTCCGCCAGCCGCTCCTCCATCAGCTTCGGGATCAGCAGGGTGAAGGCATTGAAGACGAGGCCGGAGATGGCGGCGATGGTCAGCAGCACGGTGACGGCGCGGCGCACCACGGCGGCCGGGATCTCGGGGAAGGGCTTGGCGCCGGCCGCGGCGCGGGCGGCATCGAAGGCCGGCTCGCGCAGCCAGGCGAGGCCGACCAGGACGGAAAGCGCACCCGGCAGCACGAAGGCCCAGTGCCAGCCCAGCCGGGCGGCGACCAGCGCCGTCACCACCGGGGCCAGCGCCACGCCCATATTGCCGAAGGCGCCGTTGATGCCGACCGCGCGGCCGACCTTGCCGCCTGGCGCGGCGGCGGCGGCCTCCACCAGCATCGCCGTGCCGATGGGATGGTAGATGGCGGAGAAGGCGCCCATCAGCGCCAGCGCCAGGCCAAGGGTCAGCGGCCGGTCGGCGAGGCCGGCCAGCATCATCGCCCCGCCGGTGCCGAGGAAGAAGCCGGTCATCATGGCCTTCCGGCCAAAGCGGGCGGCGAGCCAGCCCATCGGCAGCGAGCCGAGGCCATAGAGCACGAACATGCCGGTGCCGAGCGCCAGGATCGGCCCGTATTCCTGCCCGAAGGCGGCCGGCGCCTGGTCCACCATGCCGAGCACGGCGGTCGCCAGGATCAGCAGGCCGTAATGGGTGAAGACATGCGCGATGTTGACGAAGGCGATCTGCCGTGCGGCGGGGTCATGCATGGCGGTTTTCCGTTTCCTGGACCGTCCTGGCCAATTACCCTGGCCGGATGACGATGGCTGGCCAATTCCTGTCGAAATCCGGCCAATTCCCGGAAGCGCCCCGGCGCGACCTGCCGCAGGATGCGGTGGACCGGCCGCTCGCCGGCTTCACCCGGGATTACCGCGACGGCGAGAGCGTGCCGCGCCATGCCCATGCCCGGGCCCAGTTGCTCTATGCGACGCGCGGGGTCATGCGGATCTCGACCGACACCACGGCCTTCGTGCTGCCGCCCGGCCGGGCGCTGTGGATGCCGGCCGCCGTCCCCCATGTCACGGCGATGCAGGGGCCGGTCGCCATGCGGGCGCTCTTCCTGCGCGCCGATGCGGCCCTGGCGGGGCCGGGGACGGTGACGGTGATGGCCGTCTCCCCCCTGCTGCGGGAGCTGGTGCTGGCCGCCTGCGCCGAGCCGCTGGAATGGGACCCCGCCGGGCGCGGCGGCCATCTCGCGGCGCTGATCCTCGATGAGATCGCCCGTGCCCCGCGCCTGCCGCTCGGCCTGCCGGTGCTGCGGGATGCACGGCTGCGCCGCCTGGCCGCGGCCCTGCAGGCGGAGCCGGCGCAGCCGCTCGGGCTCGAGGACTGGGCGCGGCATTGCGGCGCCAGCCCGCGCACCCTCACCCGCCTGTTCCGCGAGGAGACGGGGATGAGCTTCGGCCGCTGGCGGCAGATGCTGCGCCTGGCGGAGGCGGCGGTGCTGCTCGCGCGCGGGGTGCCGCCGGCCCGTGCGGCGGCGGCGGTCGGCTATGCCAGCGCCCCGGCCTTCGGCGCGGCCTTCCGGGCAGCCTTCGGGGTCACGCCCGGCGAAGGCCGAGCCGCAGGCGGAATGGACGCCTTGTAATATGCAGCAATACTTGTCACGACTTCGCGTGCAATATACCAATGGGGCCGGAGAAACGCCAGGAGCACCCCCCATGCTTGGCCAAGCCGTCCCGACCCTTGTGCTGACGACCCTCGGCTGGTTCGGGCAGATGGGTACGGCGTGGTTATGGCAGACGCTCGGAATCCTGCTGGCCTGGGGCCTGCTTTCCACCACGCTGGTCGGCTGCGCGGGAGCCTGGATCGCGCTCGGTCGCGCCCGGCGGCCCGAGGGCAAGGCGGAGGCGGTTCGCCGCGGCTCAGTAGCCGGATAGGCGCATCGCCTCCTTGTGGGGGAATTCCCGGAAGATCCGGTCCCAGGAGGAGACGTGCCCATCCGTCGCATCGTCCCATGGCGCGATGCGACGGACATAGCGGTTGTGGATGCGCTCCTCGCCCCAGGGCGCCTCAGCGCGGTCCTGTGCCATCACAGCAATCAGTTCGAAATGGGACGCCCCGTGGATCTCGCCCAGATGGTGGCGGACCAACGGCAGTAGCCGGCGGACCGTGGCAAGCTCCTCGACGGGCTCCACCTTGTAGAAATAGGCGGTGCGATGCTCCGCCGGGCGGAGGCGGAGGAATTTGTCGATGAGGTACCGGGCCTTGTCCAGGTAGTCGGCCCATTTGGTATCGTAGTCCGGGTCCGCCCGGAAGTCGTAGCCCTCGAAGGGCGAATGGAATTTGTAGTCATAGCCGCGGTCGAGCAGCATGAAGCCGTCGCCGTGGACATCGATGTTGCCGTCCTGCAGCACGCCGTCGAAGCGGTTGGCCAGCAGGCGCTCCAGCGTCGAGACGCTGGTGACGTTCCAGTTGCAGAAGGTGGAACTGTCCCGGCCAAGGATACGACGTATCTGGAACCCGACCTCGCAGTCGCTGCCGAGCGAAACATACTCGTCGAAACTCTCGGGCATCCGGCCGGTCCTCCGGTACCTTAGGTAACATAAGCATTGGCGCCGTCCAGGCCTGGTTGTGGGCCGTCAGCCCCCCGGCGCCTGCAGGCCCGCGAGGCTCCGCGGCGGGGCTGCGCGCAGCGGCAGCAGGCAGGCCATGGCGGCCAGCCCGACCAGGCCGGCGAGGCCCAGCACGGTGGTGGCCGGGAGGCTGGCAACCAGCGGGGCGGTGAGCATCGGCGCCGCCGCCTGCGCCAGCAGGACGGGTGTCGCCAGCTTGCCCATCAGCACCGGGTAGCCGCGCGGCCCGAACAGCGCCAGCGGCACCGCGCCCCGGCAGATGGTGATGATGCCGTTGCTCGCGCCATAGAGCAGCACGAAGGGCACCGCCGCCGCCGGCCCGGCGACCACCAGCAGCAGCGCCCCGAGCGGCAGCAGCCCGCCGCCGAGCCAGGCGACGCGCAGCGGATGCACCGATTTGCCGAGGGTGAATTCCAGCAGCCGCCCCCCTACCTGGGCCGGCCCCATCAGCGCCGCCGCCCCGACCGCCGCGGCGATCGGCAGGCCGAGCCCAGCGAGGACGGCCGGCAGCTGCACCGACATGGTGGTGCTGATCAGCGCCCGCAGGGTGAAGAAGGCGGCGAGGAACAGGAAGCTGCGCCGCACCCAATCGGCGGGCAGCGGGATCTCGCCCGCATCGGCCGCCGCCGCCGGCCCCTCCGCCGCCGAGCCGGTGCGCGGCAGCAGGGCATAGACCGGCAGCACCAGCAGCAGGTTCACCGCGGCATAGGCGAAGCAGGTGCCGCGCCAGCCGAGTGCCGGCAGCAGCGCCGCGGTCACGGGCCAGCCGATGGTGCTGGCGAAGCCGCCGAACAGCGTCACCAGCGTGATCGCCCGCCGCGCCGCCCGGCCATAGAGCATGCCGAGCGTGGCGAAGGCCGCCTCGTAGAGGCCGAGTGCCATGCCGATGCCGAGCACGACCCAGGCCAGGAACCAGCCCGCCAGCCCCGGCAGCAGGCCGAGCAGCGCAAGCCCCGTGCCGATGGTGAGGGAGGAGGCGAGCAGGACCGGCCTTCCGCCAAGCCGCTCGATGGTCCGTCCGACCCGTGGGGCGATGAAGCCCGAGATCAGCAGGGCGAGCGAGAAGGCGCCGTAGACCAGGACCGGGTCGGCCTGCAGGTCGGCGACCACCACCGGCGCCAGGAGCGCGGGGAGATAGTAGCTGGTGGCCCAGGCCAGGGTCTGCCCGATGCCGAGCAGGATGGCCACGAAGCGCGAGTCGGTCCGGAAATTCGCCATGCAGGCTTCTCGGCCAGGTTGAGGGCCGCGCCAAGCGAACAGGCCGGGAATTCGTCCGGCCGTTGCCTCGTCAGCGGGGCAGCAGCCGCCGCAACCTCTCGCCCTGGCGCTCGCTCCAGCCGATCAGCCGGCCTTCCAGCGCTTCCACCTGCCCTACCTGGCGGGGCCAGCGGCTAGAGAGCTTCTCCATGCCGCGCCGCGCCCAGGAATACTGGTCGCGCAGCACGAAGAGGCCCAGCGCGAGGAAGAGCATCCCTTGCAGGATCGGCAACACCATCCCGGCGACGCCGAGCGTCAGTAGGGAAAAGCCTGCCACCTTGCGTCGCCAGGAGGGCACGGGCCTCTGCTGCCCGGACGGTGTGGGATTCTGCCGCCAGCGGGCCATCAGGCAGCCTGCGGCGGCAGGGCGAGGGCCAGCTCGCCGGAGACGAAGAGGTATTCGGTATTGGTCAGCCGCCCGACCGTGCCGACCTTCTCGCCCTTCGGATTGTGGATGCCGATCTTGGCGCCGACATAGCGCCCATAGGGGATCTCGATCACCCGCAGCGGGCCGCGCGGGCGCAGCATCGCCTCCAGCGCGGCGCGGCCGAGGTAGCCCTCGTCGTTGAAGGAGACGACGACGGTCGGGCAGCGCAGCGCGGCGATGGTCCGATTGAGCGCCGGGCCGATGCCCGGGCGGCTGTTGAAGGCGGAGCGCCGCGTGCGGCAATCGGTGCGCTTGTTGGCGATGCCATAGACCTCCGGCTGATCCCAGCGCACCAGCGTTTCCCAGACATGGTAGTTCCGCAGGTAGGAATGCTGGTTGTAGGGCGGGTCGAGATAGGCGAGGTCGCAATCGAGCCGCGCCGCCACCGCCTCGGCATCCTCGCAGAAGGCGGCGCAGGGGCCCGCCGCCGGGCGGGGCTGCAGAGCGGGCAGGCGGAGGGCCAGCGGGTTCCGGGCGCGGGCAGCCCATTGCTTCATATAGGCCATCTGCAGCCCGGCGGTGCTGTCCACCCGGTCGGCGGCCTCGAGCAGGGAGGTGAGCAGGATGGCCTCCAGCTCCGGCTCGGCGCCGAGGCCGGCGATCGCCTCGCGGATCGCCTCGATGCGGGCGCCGTTGTCGGGGTGGAAGTAGCGGGCGGCGACGCAATAGGTCTCGGTGAACCAGCCGGCGCGCGGCGGCAGGCGCTGCAGCTCGGCCAGCAGCCGGGTGGCGGGTTCCGCCCAGCGCTCGGCATCGGCCTGGACGTAGCAGATGGCGAGTGTGTGGGCATAGGCGTTGTGGTCATTCGCCAGCACCCGGTAGCCGGCCCCCTTCAGCGCATGGCCGACCCGGGCGGTGCCGGAGAAGAGGTCGGCCACCGTCGCGCCCGCCGGCACGGCCGCGCCGATGGCCGAGAGGATCTGCGTCAGCAGCGCCCGCTTGGAGCCGATATACTTGATCACTGGCTGAGGATCGGCCGGCGCGGCGATTCGGGGCAAGCGGCGCGCCGCCTCACCCGGACAGCGCCCAGCCCGGATGCGGCGAGGCCGCGGCGACGGTGCCGGGCGGCTTCAGCACGCCGACATTCTCCCACATCCGGGCGGTGCGCAGCTCCACTGGCACGCCACCGATCTCGACCGCGGTGGCGAAGACGATGCCGCGGCGGCCGCCGGTCTCGATGGTGTAGTTCTGCTCCTGGTTGTCGTCGGCATCCTGCAGGGCCAGCCGCTCATGGGCGGCCTCCTCCAGCCCATGGAAGCTGACCAGGTGGCCGGCCTGGACGGGCGGGACATGCTCGTTCCTCAGGGCCTTCCGGTGGCGGGAGCCGAGACGGGAATGCCAGTCCTTGGTCGTTGGATCGACCAGGAATTCGAGCGGGTGCCCCGGCGTGCCGAGGATGCGGGCCAGGGCCCATCGCATGAAGGCGTCCTGGGCTCCGGTGCGCTGCTTCACGGCCATGGCCTACCCTCCCTTTGGGGGGAGGGTAGCCGATCAGCGGCGCACCGGCATCACCCATGCAAGGATCAGATATGCAGCGCCCGTCCGTCGGCGGCCAGCGCCGCCTCCTTCACCGCCTCGTTCAGCGTGGGATGGGCATGGCTGGTGCGGGCCACATCCTCGGCGCTGGCGCCGAACTCGATGGCCAGCGCCATCTCGGCGATCAGCGTGCCGGCATCCGGGCCGATGATATGGGCGCCCAGCACCTTGTCCGACTTTGCATCGGCCAGGATCTTCACGAAGCCTTCCGTGTCGTTCATCGCCCGGGCGCGGCCATTGGCGGTGAAGGGGAATTTCCCGACCTTGTAGGCGATGCCCTGGGCCTTCAGCTCCTCCTCGGTGGCACCGACCGAGGCGATCTCGGGCCAGGTGTAGACGACGCCCGGGATGGCGCCGTAATTCACGTGGCCGGCCTGGCCGGCGAGGATCTCGGCGACGGCGACGCCCTCCTCCTCGGCCTTGTGGGCCAGCATGGCGCCGGCGATGCAGTCGCCGATGGCGTAGATGCCGGGGATGTTGGTGGCGAAGTGCCCGTCGGTGACGACGCGGCCGCGCTCGTCGAGCGCGACGCCCACCTCCTGCAGCCCGAGCCCTTCGATATAGGGGCGCCGGCCGATGGCGAGCAGCACCACATCGGCCTTGATCTCCTCGGCGGTGCCGCCGGCGGCGGGCTCGACGGTCAGGGTGACGCCATCGGCATCCTGCCTGGCCGCCGTCACCTTCGACTTCAGCCGGAACTTCATTCCCTGCTTGCCGAAGGTCCGCTCCGCCTGCTTGGCGAGCTCGGCATCCATGCCGGGGATGAGCCGGTCGAGGAACTCGATCACCGTCACCTGGGCGCCGAGGCGCTTCCAGACCGAGCCGAGCTCGAGGCCGATGACGCCGCCGCCGATGACGACGAGATGGCCGGGGACCTTGTCCAGCTCCAGCGCGCCGGTCGAGGTAACGACGCGCTTCTCATCCACCTCGACGCCGCGCAGCGGGGTGCTGTCGCTGCCGGTCGCGATGACGATGGCCTTGGTGGAATAGGTCTCGCCATTGACCTCGACCTGGCCGGGGGCGGTGATCCTGCCCGCGCCCTTCAGCCAGGTGACCTTGTTCTTGCGGAACAGGAACTCGACGCCCTTGACGTTGGCCGAGACCACCTCGCCCTTCCTCGCCTGCATCTTGGCGAGGTCGAGCTTCACCCCGTCGACGATCACCCCGTGGTCGGCCAGCTTATGGGCGGCCTCCTCGAAATTCTCGCTGCTCTGGAGCAGGGCCTTCGAGGGGATGCAGCCGATATTGAGGCAGGTGCCGCCGAGCGTCGCCCGCTTCTCCACGCAGGCCGTCTTCAGCCCGAGCTGGGCGGCGCGGATGGCGCAGACATAGCCGCCGGGGCCGGAGCCGATGACGATGAGGTCGAAGCTGTCGGGCATAGGGGGTCCTCGGGCCGGGAATTCGGGGCGGAAACTGGCCCGGGGCGGGCCGCAGTGCAAGTCGCGGCGGCGCGGGGCAGCCCGGCACGGTCCGTCCCTTCACACCGCGCGGGTGCCTGCCGGGGCGGTCAGGCCCGGCCGTGCTCCCGCGCCAGGTGGCTCTCCACCCGGGTCTCCGGCATGAACCAGGCCGTCACCAGGGCAAGGGCGAAGAAGCCGCTCTCGGCCCCGGCCGACTTGAACCAGAGGCCGACATACTCCGCCGTGCCGCCGAACAGCGCGTTGGCGACCGCATAGGGCGGGCCGACGCCGAGCGCCCGGACCTCGCCGAGGAGCTCCGCCTTCACCAGCCCGCTGATCGAGGTGTAGCAGGGGAGCACCAGCAGCCCCGCTGTGAGCGGCGAGCCGGCCCGGCCGATGGCCGTCAGCAGCAGCACGGTTATCAGCGCCCCGAGCGCGCCGAAGGCGAGCAGCATGCCGCGCCGCCCGATGCGGTCCGAGAGGGCGCCGAAGAGGGGCTGCGCGCCGATGAAGGCGAGGATCCTCCGGCGCCGGTCGGCAGCCGCGTCGAAGGGGGCGGCGATCGTTCCGGCATCCATGAGGCACTCCTTCGCCCCCGCAACGTGGCGGCTGGCCGCTGTGGCAAAGCGCTTCCCCTGCCCGCGCCCACCCGTCACACTCAAGCGGCAACGAAAAGGGGCCGGAGGCATAACCGGCCCGCACGGACGGGAGACGACGACCATGGGATTCGAAGGGACACGGCTCGGCCGGCGCGATGCGCTGGCCCTGGGTGGGATGGCGTTGGGCGGAGCAGCGCTGGCGGCGCCGGCCCTGGGCCAGGGAACATCCGGCCAGGGGCGATTTCCTGACCGCCCCATCCGCCTCATCATCCCCTGGCCGCCGGGTGGCTCGGCGGATGCGCAGCTCCGCTCGCTGGCGGAGATCGCCGGCCGGGCGCTCGGCCAGTCGGTGGTGGTGGAGAACCGCCCCGGCGCCTCCGGCACCATGGGCGCCATGCATCTGACGACCCAGGCGCGGCCTGACGGCTACACGATCAGCCAGATGCACCTGTCGATCGTGCGGCGGCCCTTCATCACCCGCACCCCGCCCTGGGATCCGGTGAACGACTTCACCCATATCATCGGCCTGTGCGGCTGGATGTTCGGCATCGCGGTGAAGGCGGATGGGCCGATCAAGACCTGGGCGGACTACCTCGCCTATGCCCGTGCCAACCCCGGGCGGCTGACCTACACCACCTCCGGCATCGCCACGACCAACCACCTGACGATGGAGGAGCTGGCATCGCGCGAGAAGCTGGAGCTGGTGCACGTCCCCTACCGTGCCTCCAACGAGGCGGCGGTCGCGGTCGCGTCCGGCGAGGTGATGAGCGTCGCCGACAGCTCCGCCTGGGCGCCGCTGGTGGATGGCGGGCAGCTTCGGCTGATCTGCGTCTGGACGGCCGAGCGGTCGCCCCGCTTCCCCGAGGCGCCGACCCTGAAGGAGCTGGGCTACGACATGGTCGTGACCTCCCCCTATGGCCTGGCCGGGCCGAGGGGGATGGACCCGGGCGTCGTCCGCGTGTTGCATGATGCCTGCAAGGCGGCGCTCTTCGACCCGGCCAATGCAACGGTCCGGGCGCAGTTCGACATGCCGCTCGAGTATTACGATACTGAGGACTACCGCAGCTTCATCGCCCGCCGGGCCGAGTACGAGAAGACCATGGCGCAGCGGCTGAAGCTGCGGATCGACTGAAGCAAGACCACCGGGAGAAGCACCAGGAATGCCATCCATCACCCGCCGCGGGGCGCTGACGCTCGCCGCGGCCAGCCTCGCCGCCCCGAGACTTGCCACCCCCGCGCTCGCCCAGGGACGTTTCCCGGACCGGCCGCTGCGCCTCGTCATCCCCTGGCCGGCGGGTGGCTCGGCCGATGCGCAGCTCCGCTCCATGGGGGAGATCGCCAGCAAGGCGCTTGGCCAGCCGGTGGTGATCGAGAACAAGCCGGGGGCGGGCGGGACGCTCGGCCCGATGACGGTCGCCCAGCAATCCCGGCCGGATGGCTATACGCTGACCCAGATGCACCTCTCGGTGCTGCGGCGGCCCTGGATGATGAAGACCCCGCTCTGGGACCCGGTGAAGGATTTCACCCATATCATCGGCCTCACCGGCTGGCTCTTCGGCACCGCCATCAAGGCCGATAGCCGCTTCGAGACCTGGGCCGAGATGATTGGCTATGCCCGCGCCAACCCGGGCAAGCTGACCTATTCCACCAGCGGCATCGGCACCAGCAACCACCTGGCGATGGAGACCATCCTGGAGCAGGAGAAGGTCGAGATCACCCATGTGCCCTTCCGCGGCTCCAACGAGGGGGTGACGGCGGCGCTGGCCGGGCAGGTGGACATGGTCTGCGACAGCAGCGCCTGGGCCCCCTTCGTCGAGGCCGGCTCCATGCGCGCCCTCTCGGTCTGGACCGCCGAGCGGGCGGCGCGCTTCCCCTCCGTGCCGACGCTGAAGGAGCTCGGCTACGACATGGAGGTCACCTCACCCTATGGGGTCAGCGGGCCGAAGGGGATGGATGAGGGCGTGGTGCGGGTGCTGCACGATGCCTTCAAGGCCGCCCTCTTCGACCCCGAGAACGAGCGCATCCGCACCCAGTTCGACATGCCCCTGGTCTACCGGAACACCGCGGACTACCGCGACTTCGTCGCCAGGCGCGTCGAGTACGAGAAGATGATGGTCAAGCGGCTGAACCTCTCGCTCGACGGCTGAGCAGGGACGGAGGGAGGAAACAATGACAATAGCATCCACCCGCCGCGCCCTGCTGGGCGCGGCGAGCGGCCTGCTGGCCGCCCCGGCGCTCGGCCAGGGGCGCTTCCCCAACCGGCAGATCCGCTGCCTTATCCCCTGGCCGCCGGGCGGCTCGCTCGATGCGCTGCACCGGCAGATGTTCGAGATCGCGGTGAAGGATCTCGGCCAGCCCATCATCATCGAGAACATGGCCGGCGCGCGCGGCACCCGCGCCGCGATGTTCCTGATCCAGCAGGCCCGGCCGGATGGCTACACCATCGCCCACCACCACCTGTCGATCCTCCGCCACCCCTTCCTGACGCGGCAGGCGACCTGGGATCCGGTCACGGATTTCACCTACATCATGCAGCTCACCGGCTTCGTCTTCGGCACCGCGGTGCGTGGCGACAGCCCGTGGCGGACGCATGCCGAGCTGATGGAGGCCGCCCGCCGCGCCCCGGGCCGCCTCACCTTCTCGACCAGCGGCATCGCCACCACCAACCACCTGGCGATGGAGGACATTCTCGCCCGCGAGCGGGCCGAGATGACGCATGTGCCGATGCGCGGCAGCCAGGAGGGCGTCACCGCCCTGCTCGGCCGGCAGATCGACATCGTCGCCGACAGCCAGTCCTGGCGGCCCCAGGTCGAGACCGGCGAGCTCCGCCTGCTGGCCGCCTGGACGCCGGACCGGCTGCCGAGCTTCCCCGAGGTGCCGACCCTGAAGGAGCTCGGCTACGGGATGAGCGTGACCTCGCCCTACGGCCTCGCCGGGCCGAAGGGGATGGAGCCGGAGGTGGTCGACATCCTCCACCGCACGCTGAAGAAGGCCTTCGAGGATGAGGCCAGCCAGGCGATCATGAAGCGGTGGGAGCTGCCGAACGAGTATCTCGGCCCGCGCGAGTACCTCGCCTTCGCCCGCGAGCGGGTGGCCTATGAGCGGGACACGGTGGGCCGGCTGAAGCTCAGCATCGACTGAGGCGCCGCAGGGGGCAGCGCCTGCAGGCGCTGCCTCACAGCCGCGTCGCCCGCGCGAAGGCCGGGCCGAGCAGCGGGGCGGCGGCGGCGAAGCCCGCCGGCCAGCCCTGCAGCACCCGGGCGCCGAGCCCGGCGAGCAGCACCGGACGGGCATGGCGGCGGCGCCAGGCGGCCCCGAATTCCGCCGCCTCCCGCCCCGCCAGGATCGCCTCCGCCGCGGCGAGGCCCGATTGCAGGGCCAGCGCCATCCCCTCCCCCGTGAAGCTCGGGATCACGGCCGCCTGGTCGCCGATGCGGTAGAAACCGGGCGGCCCCTCCCCGGCATGGCGCCAGCCATAGGGCACGCCCGCCACCGCCAGGGGCCGCGCCCAGAGCGGCCGGGCATCGCGCAGCAGCCGGGCGGCGAGGGCGGAGCCGGCGCGGATGGTGGCGAGCAGGTCGCCGGGCGCCTGGCGCAGCGCGGCGCAGAGATTGGCGCCGCCCGCCTCGCTCGGCTGCAGCCCGGCATAGCCGCCGGCGCAGGGCAGCAGGGCGACCGCGGCCTCGATCGGGACATCGGCCAGATGCAGCTTGAGCCCCATCCAGGGCGAGGCCGGGCGGGGGAAGCCGCGCAGCGCGTGCTTGCCGGTCGCCAGCACCACCCGGCGCGCGGAGACCTCGCCCGCGCTGGTGCGGAGGCGCCAGCCCCCGCCCTCGGCCTGGGCGCCCAGCACGGTGACGCCCCGTCGCAGCGCCGGGCCGGCCGCCGACTGCAAGGCGCCATCCAGCCGCCGCCGGGCCAGGCCCCAGGCGTCGAAGGGCAGCGCAGCCGTGCTCTCCCGCGCGCCATGGCCGATGCGGAGGTGCCGCAGCGGGATGGCGCCGAGCGCGGCCGGGTCGATGCCGAGCGTGGCGAGGGCCGCCGCGGCGTCGGGGCCGAAGAATTCGCCGCAGACGCTCTCGCGCGGGGCGGCGCTGCGCTCCAGCAGCACCACCTCCCGCCCTGCCCGGCGCAGCGCGATCGCCGCGGCGCAGCCGGCCGGCCCGGCGCCGATGACGGCGATCTCAGCCACGGCCGGAGACGATCCAGCGGAAGGGAAAGGCCCAGGCGATCTCCGCCGCGACGCCGGCTTCCGCCAGCAGCCGCTGCCAATCGGCGCGGGTGAAGCCGCGGGCGATGGAGACGGTGCTGTCATGCACCACCATCGGGTCCATCCTGAGCGCCCGGACGGCGCCCCAGACGAAGCCCCAGGGCAGCCAGTGCCGGTGCAGGTCGGAGATCAGCCAGCCCCGCCGCGCCCGGCCGGGCAGCCAGCGCAGGAAGCGCACCAGCTCCGCATCCCGCAGGTGATGGGTGAAGAGGCTGCACAGCACCACATCGAACCGCTCCGCCTCCGGCAGGTCGAAGAGGTCCGCGGTGATGAAGCGGGCCGGGATGCCGGCCGCGCCCGCATAGCGGGCGGCCCAGGGGCTGCGGTCGAGGCCCACGAGTTCCACCGCCACGCCGCGCCGCTCGCCCCAGCGGGCGATGGCGGCCAGCATGTCGCCGCCGCCGAAGCCGATATCGAGCACGGAAAGCTGCCGCGTGCCTGTCTCGGCCACCAACGCGTCGAGCCAGCGCAGCGTCGGGCGGTAGGCGAGGCTCATCCGGTTGATGCGGGCGAGGTCGCGCAGGGCGGAGGCGAATTCGGCCTCGGTCGCCGCCGCGTCGTCCATCCATTCGGCGGCGGCGCTGCGCTCGCGCATCAGGCGATGCGGAAGCGCATGGTCTCGGCCGAGAGGCCGGGGCCGAAGGCGAGCGCGCAGCCGCGCTGGCCGCGCGGTGCCGCCATCATCCGCTGCAGCACGAACATGACGGTGGCGGAGGACATGTTGCCATGCTCGCGCAGCACCGCGCGGCTGACATCGAGCGCATGGTCCGGCAGGTTCAGCCCATGGATGACGGCATCCAGCACGCTGCGCCCGCCGGGATGCACGGCCCAGAGGTCGAAGGCATCCACCGCCTCGCCGGCCAGGATGGCGGCGGCCTCCTCTGGCAGGGCACGGGCCAGGGTGAGCGGCACGAAACCCGAGAGCGTCATGTCGAAGCCGCCATCGCCGATGCGCCAGGTGATCTGGTCGGCGGCCTCGGGGATGAGGGCGGCGTGGAAGCCATCCATGCCGATGCCTTGCGGCTCCGCCGTCACCAGCGCGGCGCTGGCGCCGTCGGCGAAGAGCAGGAAGCAGAGCAGCTGCTCGATCTCGCTCGAAGGCTGCAGGTGCAGCGTGCAGAGTTCGAGGTTCAGCACCAGTACCCGTGCCCGGGGCTCGCTGCGGACGATGTGGTGGGCGAGCTTCAAGGCGTTGATTGCGGCCTGGCAGCCCATGAAGCCGACCATGCTCCGCTCCACATGGCCCGGCAGGCCGTAGCGGCGGATCAGCCAGTGGTCGAGGCCGGGCGCCGCGAAGCCGGTGCAGGTGGCGGTGACGAGATGGGTGATGCGCGGCCCCTCCTCCGCGAGGCCCATCGCCTCGCAGGCGGCCTCGGCCAGGGCCGGCGCCTCCGCCTCGTAGCGGGCCATGCGGGCGGCGGTGCCGGGGAAGGCATCGAGCCGGTAGAAACCGTCCACCGTGCCGCTGGCATCCGCCTCCGCCTCCAGCACCGAATGCCGCGTCTCGATCTGCGAGCGCTCGGCGAGGCGGGCGAAGGCGGTGCGGATGCGGGGTTCGGTGATCTGCCGGCCGGCGAAGAGGCGGAACGCCTCATGCACCTCGTGCCGCGGAACTGCCGTGCCGATGCGGTTGATGAAGGCCTGTGTCACAGGCGGGAGATGGGGTGGCGCGCTATTGCCGCACCGCCCCGGTCCGCGCATCGACGGTCAATTCGCTGGGGGTGCCCTCCCGCACGCCACGGAGGCGGATGGCATCCCCCTCGCGGCCGAGCTCCGTCACCTCGTTGAAGCCACGGGCGCGGAGCAGCTCGCGGGCCTGGTTCTCGGTCAGCGGCGGCTGCTCGCGCGGCAGGCCGGTCGCGGCGTCGATGCGGAGATTCTCGACCCGCTCGCCATAGCGCATGGCGCGGGCGATGCGGAAGGTATCGTCCTCCCGCTCCACCCCCTCGAGGTCGCTGAAGCCGCGGGCGCGGAGCACGGTGGCGAGCTGGTCCGGGGTGAGGAAGGCGGCCGGCTGGGCCATGGCGGGATGGAAGCCCGCGGGGGCGCCGAGCAGGACGAGGACGAGCAGGGCGGGGCGGAGGGCGTGCATCATCGGCGGTTTAACCGCGCGGACCCGGAAAGGTTCATTCGGCGCTTGCGACGCAGCAATTCCGGAACATATATCGAACGGGAGATTCGCCATGGAATTGCGCCGCAAGCTCGAGATTCTCGCCGATGCGGCGAAGTATGACGCCTCCTGCGCTTCCTCCGGCAGCGAGAAGCGGGACAGCCGGGAGGGTGGCCTCGGCAGCACGGAGGGCATGGGCATCTGCCATGCCTATGCGCCGGACGGTCGCTGCATCTCGCTGCTCAAGGTGCTGCTGACCAATGCCTGCATCTATGACTGCGCCTACTGCATCAACCGCGCGACCAGCAACGTCCCCCGCGCCCGCTTCACGGTGCGGGAGCTGGTCGATTTGACCCTCGACTTCTACCGGCGGAATTACATCGAGGGGCTGTTCCTCTCCTCCGGCATCATCCGCTCGCCCGACTACACGATGGAGCGGCTGGTCGATGTCGCGCGCATCCTGCGGGAGGAGCATGGCTTCCGCGGCTACATCCACCTGAAGACCATCCCCGATGCCTCGCCCGAGCTGCTGGCCGAGGCGGGGCGGCATGCCGACCGGCTCTCCATCAATATCGAGCTGCCGCAGGAGGGGGCGCTGAAGGCGCTCGCCCCGGAGAAGGATCTGTCCGAGATCCGCCGCGCGATGGGCCGCATGCGGCTGCGCATCGAGGAGGCGAAGGAGGCGCGGAAGACCGAGCGCCGGGCGCCGGCGCCGCGCTTCGCCCCGGCCGGGCAGAGCACCCAGATGATCGTCGGCGCCGATGCCTCGGATGACCGGGCGGTGCTCGGGACTACGGCCAACCTCTACGGCAGCTACGGGCTGAAGCGGGTCTATTTCTCGGCCTATTCGCCGATCCCCGATGCCTCGCGCCTGCTGCCGCCGGTGGCCCCGCCGCTGGTGCGGGAGCACCGGCTGTATCAGGCGGACTGGCTGCTGCGCTTCTACGGCTTCACCCTCGAGGAGATCATGGCGGGTGGCGAGGGCGGCATGCTCGACCTCGGCATCGACCCGAAGCTCGCCTGGGCGCTGCGGCACCGGGGTGAATTCCCGGTGGATGTGAACCGGGCGCCGCGGGACCGGCTGCTGCGCGTCCCCGGCCTCGGCGCGAAGACGGTCGATCGGCTGCTGACAGCGCGGCGGCACCGGAGCATCCGCAGCGAGGACCTGGCGCGGCTGCGGCTGCCGCTGGCGAAGCTGCTGCCCTTCCTCGTCACCGAGGACCACCGGCCCCGGGTGACGGACCAGCTCGACCTGCGGGCGCTGGTGGCGCCGCGGACCGGCTTCGCCCGGGCGGCCCGGCCGGTGCAGCTGGCCCTGCTGTGATCGGCATCGCCCTCCCTGGCCCGGCCGATTTCGAGGCCTGGCGGGCCGAGGCGCGGCGGCTGCTGGCGGCCGAGGTGCCGCCGGAGCGTGTCGCCTGGCATCTCCGGGGCGAATCGGCCGGCCTCTTCGCCGATGAGGCGGCGCCGGCGCCATCGCCGCGGCGGGACGGCATCACCGTGCCGCGGGCCTTCCCGGAGCTGGCGGAGGTGGCGATCCGCCACCGCGACCCGGAGCGCTTCGCCCTGCTCTACCGCATCCTCTGGCGGATCGCCGGGGGCGAGGCCGGGCTGATGCAGGTGGCGGTGGACCCGGATGTCCTCCGCGCCCATGCCATGGCCAAGGCGGTGCGGCGGGATGCCCACAAGATGCACGCCTTCGTCCGCTTCCGCGAATTGGCCGGCGAGGACGGCCCCCGCTTCGTCGCCTGGTTCGAGCCGGAGCACCACATCCTGGAAGCCGAGGCGGGCTTCTTCATCCGCCGCTTCGCCGGGATGCGCTGGTCCATCCTCACGCCGGAGGCGAGTGCCCATTGGGATGGCGAGGAATTGCGCATCGGCCCTGGCGGGCGCCGCACCGATGCGCCGGCCGAGGATGCGAAGGAGGATCTCTGGCGGGCCTATTTCGCCAGCATCTTCAACCCCGCCCGCCTCAAGCCCGCTGCCATGCGGGCGGAGATGCCGGTGCGGTACTGGCGCAACCTGCCCGAGGCGCGGGACATCCCCCGCCTCATGGCGGAAGCCCCGCGCCGCGTCGCCGAGATGGTGGCGCGCGGGGCGACGCCACCGGCCCCGCGGCGGCAACGGGTGCTGGCGGCGGACGTTGAGGCGCCCATGCCAGCCGATCTGTTCACCCAGGACCCCACCGCCGCCCTCGCCGCCCTCCGCGCCGAGGTTCTGGCCGATCGCGGGCCGCTGGCCGAGCACGCCACCCAGGCGGTGTTCGGCGAGGGGCCGATCGGCGCTGCGCTCCTGTTCGTCGGCGAGCAGCCGGGGGATGAGGAGGATATCGCCGGCCGCCCCTTCGTCGGGCCGGCCGGGCGGATGTTCAACCGGGCGCTTGAGGAGGCGGGGATCCCCCGTGCCGAGGCCTATGTCACCAACGCAGTGAAGCATTTCAAATTCAAGCCGACGGGGCGCCGTCGCCTGCACCAGAGCCCGGATGCGGGTGACATCGCCCATTACCGGCCCTTCCTGCGCAGGGAGATCGAGATCGTCGGGCCACGGCTGGTGGTCTCGCTCGGCGCCACGGCGCTGCGCGCGCTGACGGGGAAGCCGCTCGCCATCACCAAGGTGCGGGGCGAGGTGGTGAAGAGCGAGGACGGGCTGCCGGTCTTCCCGACCGTCCATCCCTCCTACCTGCTCCGCCTGCCGGACCCGGAGAGCAAGGCGCGGGAATATGCCCGCTTCCTCGGCGACCTGAAGAGCGCCTGGCGCGAGGTGCAATAACCGCCCGTATGTTGCGCCTCCCGCCCTGAACCGGGCGGGCCCTTCGCCTGTTCACCTGAATGAACACGGCCAGAGGGGACAAGATGGCGCAGGACGAAGGCAAGAAGGTGCCGGACGAGACCGTCAAGCCGGCGACCGAGACGGTGAAGGGCCACGTGCCAAGCTTCGCCGAGGGCGGACCGCCCGACTGGGACCCTGACACCACCAATGACGGTGCCATGGGCGGTGGCGGGGCCGGCGGCGCGGGCGGCGTGACCGGCGGCGCCAGCGGCCGCAGCAACCAGGAACCCTGAGCGCCATGGCGGAGACCGAAACCTCCGCCCTGGCCGCGGCGGCGGAGCCCCTGCCGCCGATCGAGGATGCCGGCTTCGGCGCCTGCATCGACCGCTTCGCGGCGGCGCGCGTGGTGCTGCTGGGCGAGGCGACGCATGGCAGCAGTGAGTTCTACCGCGCCCGCGCCGCCATCACTCGCCGCCTGATCGAGCGGCATGGCTTCACCATCGTCGCGGTCGAAGCGGATTGGCCGGATGCGGCGCAGCTCGACCGCTGGGTGCGGGACCGGCCCGGCCCACCGGCCGATGGTGCGCCCTTCGCCCGCTTCCCCAGCTGGATGTGGCGCAATGCCGAGATGCGGGACTTCGCCACCTGGCTTCGCGCCCACAACGCCGCCCTGCCGCCCGAAGGCCGCGTGGCCTTCCGTGGGCTCGACATCTACTCGCTGAGTGGCTCGATCGAGGGGGTGCTGGCCTATCTCGACCAGCACGACCCGGAGGCGGCGCGAGCGGCGCGACGGCGCTATGGCTGCCTCAGCCCCTGGCAGGCGGAGCCGGAGGATTATGGCCGCGCTGTGCTCTTCAGCGACCGCGACCCCTGCGAGGCGGCGGTCCTCGCCCAGCTCAACGCGCTGCTGGAGGAACGGCTCGGCCGCGACGATCCGGAGGCGCTGTTCGATGCCCGGCAGAATGCCCGGGTGGTGCGGTCAGCCGAGCAGTACTACCGGCTGATGTACCGCAGCGGCACGGAAAGCTGGAATCTGCGCGACCGGCACATGTTCGAGACGCTGCGCGCGCTGCTCGACCATGGCGGGCCGGGGGCGAAGGCCGTGGTCTGGGCGCATAACAGCCATATCGGCAATGCGGCCGCGACCGAGATGGGCTGGCAGGGCGAGTTCAATATCGGCGAGCTCTGCCGCACCGCCTTCGGCACGGAGGCGGCGCTGATCGGCTTCGGCACGGATCGCGGCACGGTTGCCGCCGCGGATGACTGGGGCGGGCCGATGCGGGTGAAGGCCGTGCGCCCCGCCCTGGCCGGCAGCCATGAGGCGCTGCTGCGCGAGGCCGGGCTGCCGGCGCGGGCCCTGCTCGACCTCCGCGCTACCGCCCTGCGCGAGGCGCTGCACGAGCCCCGGCTGGAGCGGGCGATCGGCGTGATCTACCGGCCGGAGACGGAGCGGCGCAGCCACTACTTCAATGCCGTGCTGCCCGACCAGTTCGACGCCTTCCTCTGGTTCGCCGAGACCAGCGCGGTGACGCCGCTGGCCCCGGTGCCGGCGGGCGGTGGGGCGGAGACCTTTCCTTTCGGGCTTTGAGGCACCCGGTTCGGCCCGGATCCCGCCGGCGAGGTTCAGTGATGCTCCCGGGCGGCCGTCATATGCGACAGCCGTTCCACGGCGGCGATGCCGATCGCCGAGAGGATGAACAATGCATGGATGATGGCCTGCCACATGATGCCGGCCTCCGTCGTCGTGCTGCGCTCCGTGCCCAGATTGCTGGCGGCGATGAAGGTGCGCAGCAGGTGGATGGAGGAGATGCCGATGATCGCCATCGCCAGCTTGATCTTCAGCACCCCGGCATTGACGTGGCTGAGCCATTCCGGCTCGTCCGGGTGGCCCTCCAGGTTGAGGCGGGAGACGAAGGTCTCGTAGCCGCCGACGATCACCATGATGAGCAGGTTGGAGATCATCACCACGTCGATCAGGCCGAGGACGATCAGCATGATGTCCTGCTCACCGAAGCTGTGGGCGTGGCTGACCAGGTGCCACAGCTCCTTCATGAAGAGCAGGACGTAGACGACCTGGGCGACGATCAGGCCCAGGTAGAGCGGCAGCTGCAGCCAGCGGGAGCCGAAGACAAGGGCGGGCAGCAGGGGCAGCGGGCGGCGATCGAGGGGCGCGGACATGGCGATCCTGTCATCTGGACCGCCATGTCTCTAGTTGAAACGATCCGGCTTTCCAAGCCTGGAGCATGATCGTGGATCATGCTCCAGCTCATTGTTTGGTCGAGCAAATTACTCCGATCAGGTGATTCCACCTGATCGGAGTTTGCTCTAGCCGGGCAGGCCGAGCACGTTCTTCGCCAGGATGTTGCGCTGGATCTCGTTCGAGCCGCCATAGATCGTGGCCGGCCGGGCCTGGATGAAGAGGCCGCCGATATTGAGGTCGCGGTTGCCCTCCATCGGCTCCAGCAGGCCGGCATTCTCGCCGGCGATCTCGAGCATGGTGTCGGTGATGGCCTGGAACAGCTCGGTCTGGAGGATCTTCAGCATGGAGACATCCGCGCCGAGGCTCTCGCCGCGCTTCAGCTTCTCGACGAAGGTGCCGTAGAGCGCCTTCAGGTCCTCGAATTCGAGGCGGAGGCGGGCGTAGCGGTCCTGGAACTCGGCATCCTCCCAGACGCCCATGCGCTCGGCGAGGATCTTGAGGCGCGAGAGGGCATAGCCGGACTGGCGCGGGGAGCCGAGGAAGATGCGCTCGAAGCCCAGCAGCGCCTTCGCCATGTCCCAGCCCTTGTTGAGCTGGCCGACCAGGTTCTCCTTCGGCACGCGGACATTGTCGAAGAAGACCTCGCAGAACTCGTCATGCATCTCGAGGTTGATGATCGGCCGGACGGTGATGCCGGGCGTCTTCATGTCGACGAGGAGGAAGGAGATGCCCTCCTGCTTCTTCGCCTGCTTGTCGGTGCGGACGAGGAGGAAGATCCAGTTGGCGTCGGTCGCCAGGGTGGTCCAGATCTTCTGGCCGTTGACGACATACTCGTCGCCGTCGAGCACCGCCTCGGTGCGCAGCGCGGCGAGGTCGGAGCCGGCATTGGGCTCGGAGTAGCCCTGGCACCAGATATGCTCGCCGGTCAGGATCTTCGGCAGGAAGCGCCCCTTCTGCTCCTCCGTGCCGTACTTGATGACCAGCGGGCCGAGCATGACGATGCCATGGTCGTTGGTGCGGGCGACGCCGTAGCGCTCATACTCCTCGGTGAGGATGATCTGCTTGGCGGGCGAGAGGCCGAGGCCGCCATGCTCCTTCGGCCAGCCCGGGCAGAGCCAGCCGCGCTCGGCGAGCTTCATGTACCAGGGGCGGTTCTCGTCCCAATGGAGGCGCTTCGGCGGGTTGCGCAGGTCGTCGGGGTAGTTCTCGTGCAGGAAGGCGCGGACCACCTGGCGGAAATGCTCGTCCTCGAGCGCGTCGAGCTCGGCCGGGGCGGGGATGCGGATGGCGTCCATCGGCTCAGTCTCCCTTGAAGGCGGGCGTGCGCTTGCCGAGGAAGGCAGCGCGGCCTTCGGCGAAATCCTTGGTGAGGAACAGCGTCGACTGGAAGTGGCGTTCCTGCTCCAGCGCGCGGTCGAGGCCCTCGCCCAGCATCTGCTTGGTCAGCGCCATCGGCGCCGGCGCCTGCTCGGCGAGGAAGCGGGCCCGCTCCATGGCGGTGGCAAGGGCATGGCCCTTGGGCACGACATGATCGACGAGGCCGATGCGCTCGGCCTCGGTCGCCGTCATCTGGTTGTGGTAGAGCAGGATCTGGCGGGCCTTCCCCTGCCCTACCCGCAGCGGCAGGGTGTGGGGGAGGCCGAGATCGGCCATCAGCCCGATCTTGCCGAAGCCAGCGGCGAGACGGGCGTCCTCGGCAGCGACGACGGTGTCGGAGGCGCAGGCGATGGAGAGGCCGGCGCCGACGCAATAGCCCTCGATGGCGGCGACGACGGGGACGCTGCCGAGCACCATCAGCCGGATCAGCTCATGCGAGAGGCGCATGCGCTCGCGCCCTTCCATGGCCGAGTTCACGTCCATGCCGGAAATGTCGCCACCCGAGCAGAAATGCCCGCCGGCGCCGGTGACGACGATGGCGCGGGTCGCCTTGTCGCCCTGGGCGGCGCGCAGCGCCTCGATCATCTGCACGCGGAGCGGCATGGCGAGCGCGTTGCGCCGCGCCGGCTGGTCGAGCGTCAGGACGAGGACGCCGCCCTCGCGCTCCGAGACGACCCGCATGATGGGCTCGCTCATTCCTCGACCTCCGGGCTCACGGCCATGAAGCGGCGGCGGTGGAGCGCGGCGCTGCCGTAGAGGTTGGCCATCACCATCGCCTTCCGCAAATAGAGGCCGACATCGTACTGGTCGGTGTAGCCGATGCCGCCATGGAGCTGGATGCATTCGCGCGTCACCAGCATGGAGGAGGCGGCGGCGCGGGCCTTGGCGCGGGAGATGACGGCGCGGCGGGCATCGCCGGTGGCGCCGTCATCGAGCGTCGCGGCCGCGGCCTCGATGCTGGCGCGGGTCAGCGCGATCTGCATCCGCACATCGGCGGCCTTGTGCTGCAGGGCCTGGAAGGTGCCGATGATCCTGCCGAATTGCTGGCGCGTCTTCAGGTAGTCGAGCGTCATGGCGAAGGCGCGGTCCATGCCGCCGAGGAGGTAGGCGCTGGTCAGCAGCGCGGCCTCGTCGAGGGCGAGCGACAGCGCCTCGCCGATGTCGTCGGCGATGCGGGTGGCCGTGGCGAGGCTGGGCTCCAGCGTGCCGAGATGGCCGCCATCCTGGGTCTGCTCGGTCGTCAGCCCGGCGCCGGCCTGCTGCTCGTAGAGGGCGATGCGGCCGCCCTCGCGGACCGGCAGCAGGAAGGAGGCGGCGCCGGCCGCCATGGGCAGGAAGCGGCGGGGCGCATCGGGGCTGCCGGGCACATCGAGCGTATCGGGCCGCTCCTGCCAGGCGGTCAGCACCAGCGCCTCGCCGGAGAGCACCCGATCCAGCGGGCCGGCGCCGACGGCGGCGAGCAGCGAGCCAGTGAGCATCGCCGGGATCAGCGGCTCCGGCACCAGGGCGGCACCCAGCTCCTCGGCCAGCGCGCAGGCCTCGCCGAGGCCGAGGCCGGCGCCGCCGGCGGCTTCCGGCAGGCGGAGGCCGATCCAGCCCATCTCGCCCATCTGCCGCAGCACCGCCGGGTCGAACCCTGGGGTCTGGAAGCGGAGGTCGCGCACGCGCTTCATGTCGCCACCTGGGGGCGCCACCGCGGCGGCGCTGTCCCGGATCATGCGGATGGATTCGGCGCGGTCCTCGCCGCTGAGCGCCGCGCTCATTGGGTGTGCAGCGTGGCGCCGGTCTTGGCCTGCACCTCCTCGAGCGTCACGCCCGGCGCCAGGTCGCGCACTACGAAGCCCTTTCCTTCCACCACGTCGAGCACGGCGAGGTTGGTGTAGACCCTGTTGACGCAGGCGAGGCCGGTCAGCGGGTAGCCGCAGCGCTCGACGATCTTCGGACGGCCGTCCTTCGTCGTGTGCTCCATGATGACCCAGAGGCGCTTCGCACCGGCCGCGAGGTCCATGGCGCCGCCAACGGCGGGCGCGGTGTCGTTCTCGCTGGTCGCCCAGTTGGCGAGGTCGCCGTTCTCCGCCACCTCGAAGCCGCCGAGGACGCAGAGGTCGATATGCCCGCCGCGGATCATGGCGAAGCTGTCGGCATGGCCGACGAAGCTCGCACCCTTGGCGAGGGTAATGAGCTGCTTGCCGGCATTGATGAGCCAGGGATCCTCCTGGCCCTCCTTCGGCGCCGGGCCCATGCCGATGACGCCGTTCTCCGACTGGAAGATCACCTCCCGCGTCGGCGGGACATGGTTGGCCACCATGGTCGGCATGCCGATGCCGAGGTTGACGCACCAGCCTTCCGGCACGTCATCGGCAAGGCGGGCGGCCATCTGGTCGCGGTTGAAGGGCATCGCTTCCTCCTCAGACCTGCTCGGGCTTCAGCCAGTCGCCGCCGCGGTCCACCTGGACCACGCGGTTCACATAGACGCCGGGCGTGCCGATCATATGCGGATGCAGCTCGCCAAGCTCGCGGATGTGCTGCACCTGGGCGACGGTCAGCTCGGCGGCCATGGCCATGATCGGGTTGAAATTGGCCCCCGAGCCCCGATAGACGAGGTTGCCCCAGCGATCCGCCTCCCAGGCCTCGACCAGGGCGAGATCGGCCTTGAGGGCGCGTTCCATGACGTAGGTCTTGCCGTCGAACTCCCGGCTCTCCTTGCCGCGGGCCAGCAGGGTGCCGGCCGCCGTCGCGGTGAAGAAGGCGGGGATGCCGGCGCCGGCGGCGCGGATGCGCTCGGCGAGCGTCCCCTGCGGGACCAGTTCCAGCTCGATCTTGCCCTCGCGGTAGAGGGTCTCGAACACCACCGGGTCCTTGCTGCGCGGGAAGGAGCAGATGATCTTCCGCACCTGGCCCTGGTCCATCAGCTTGGCCACGCCGATGCGGCCCGAGCCGGCATTGTTCAGCACGATGGTGAGGTCCTTCGCGCCCTGCTCGATCAGGCCCTCGATCAGCACATCGGGCTGGCCGACGCTGCCGAAGCCACCGATCAGCACGGTGGAGCCATCCTTCACGCCGGCCAGAGCTTCGGCCACCGACTGCACGATCTTGTTGATCATCCCTGTCCCTCCCGGGGGTGGATTGGACTACCGCCACCGGGGCCGGCGGTCCAGCCCCCGGTGGCGGCTCATTCCGCGGCCAGGGCGTCCAGGCAGGGGCTGTTGGTGATGCCGTGCAGCCGCATCGGCACCGGCGCCAGCCCGTGCAGGTGGCGCAGCAGCTGCACCGCCAGCCAGGCATCCTCCAGCGCGCCGTGCAGGCTGCCTTCGCGCCCGAGGCCGCAGGTCTCACTGGCCTGGGCGAGGCCGGCGCGATGGCCGGGGAAGGCCCGCCGCCAGCCGCGCATGGTGCAGAACTCGCCCGCCCAGGGCCGTGGCAGGCCCAGCCGCTCGAACTCGCCGCCCAGCATGCGGCGGTCGAAGGCGAGGTTATGGGCGCAGCCGGCGGCACCGCCGAAGAAACCGGCGACCTCCGCGGCGTGCTCGGCGAAGGGCGGGTGGGCGGCGAGGAAGGCATCCGACATGCCATGCACGCGGATCGCGCCCCAATGGCAGGGCATGCCGGGGGCGAAGGCGAGGTGCAGCGTCGCCTCCGGCTCCAGCGCCGCATCCAGCCGGACGGCGCCGAGCGAGACCACCCGGTCGCCATTGGTGCAGCCCGTGGTCTCGGTATCGAAGACCACCACCGGCCCGCCTTCCCATGCCCCCATCATGCGGCGAAGCGGAAGCGCCCGTTGCTGATCACCTGCTTGTCCCGCTCCACCACGCGGGCGCGGAAGGCGGCGCCACCCTCCTCCTGCCAGATCTCGGTGCGGATGGTCTCGCCGGGGAAGACGGGCGAGGAGAAGCGCAGGTCCATCGCGCCGAATTTCGTGGTGTCGTAGCCGCACATCGCCCGCAGCAGGGCGTGGCAGACCGTGCCGAAGGTGCAGAGCCCATGCAGGATCGGCCGGGGGAAGCCGGCCTGCTTCGCCACCTCCGGGTCGATATGCAGAGGGTTGAGGTCGGCGTTGAGGCGGTAGACCAGCGCCTGCTCCGGTCGCGTCGTCATGTCGAGGGTGATGTCGGGCGCCCTCTGGGGCTCCGGATGCGGCTGCTTCACCGGGCCGGACGGGCCGCCGAAGCCGCCATTGCCACGGAGGAAGCTGGTGGAGGTGGTGGTGGCGAGCCGCTCGCCCGTCTTCCCATCCAGGATCTCGCGCTCGGAATACATCAGGGCGCCCTTGCCCTCGCCGCGATCGACGATGCCGGTGATGCGGGAGCGGCCGATCAGCTCGCCCTCGGTCGGCAGCGGCTTGTGCAGGATAAGGCCCTGCTCGCCATGCAGGATCTGCTGCCAGACAAGGCCGGTATCCGCATTGCGGGCCCAGAAGCCGGGGGAGGCGAGCACCACCGGCATGGAGGGCATCACCTTCAGCCGCGACTCATAGACGAAGTCGAGCTGCTGCTCGTCCATCGGGTCCTGCCCGAGGCCGATGGAGAAATTATAGAGCGCGACATCCTGCCAGCGGAGGGTCTGGCGGACCTCCGGGATGGGGTAGTTCATCAGCTGGTCGTAGTTGATTGGCATCTCAGTGGCTCCCCCCTTGAAGCTCGATGACCGCATCGGCGGCGTAGCAGCCCTGCCCCGCCGGCAGGACCAGCATCGGGTTCACATCCACCCCCGCGAGGCGCGGCCCGGCGGCGACGGCGAAGGCGGAGAGGGCCGAGAGCGCCCCCGCGAGCGCCGCGACATCCGCCTTCGGCCGGCCGCGTGCGCCGTCCAGCAGCGGGAAGCCGCGCAGCGAGCGGATCAGCCGCTCCGCCTCCGTTGTGTCGAAGGGGCAGCGGCGGAAGGCGACGTCCTTCAGCACCTCGATGAAGATGCCGCCGAGGCCGACCATCGCCACCGGGCCGAAGACCGGGTCGCGGAAGACGCCGAGCGCCATCTCGACGGCTCCCTTGATCTGCTTCGCTACCAGCACGCCCTCGATCCGCGCCGCCGGGGCGTGGTGGCGGGCGCGGTCGAGCAGGGTGGCGAAGCCCTGGCGCACCTGGCCGGCATCGGCGATGTCGAGCAGCACGCCGCCCATCTCGCTCTTGTGGATGATGTCGGGGCTGAGGATCTTCAGCACCACCGGGTAGCCGATGCTCTCGGCCGCGGCGACGGCGGCCTCGCTGTCGGGCGCCGCATGCTCGGGGACGGCGGGGATGCCGGCGCCGGCGAGCAGCGACTTGGCCACCGCCTCGCTCGGCGTGGTGGCGGGCAGCTCGACTTGGGGCAGCGGGATCTCGGGCGAGGAGGCCTCGGCCTTGGCGAAGGCGGCGCCGAAGCGGCCCATCGCCTCGATGGCGACGACGGCGCGCGACGGGTCCTCGAAGCAGAGCCAGCCATCCGCCTCGTAGTCCCGCACCTTGTTGGGCGCGAGCATGGACATCACCCAGAGCCGGTCCGGGTGGGCCTCGCGGACGGCGCGCATCTCCTGGTGCAGCTTGGGCCCGAGGCTGCGGCCGGCGGCGGTCTGCGACCAGAAGGAGAGGATGGAGGCGTAGCCGCCATCGACGGCGACACTCTCGGCGAAGGTGGAAATGAGCTTCAGGTCGTTGGTCACCTGGGCGGTGCAGTCGACCGGGTTGCGCGGGGCGCAGAAGGGGATGAGGGCGCGGAGCCTGGCCTGCGCCTCCTCCGGCATGGGCGGCATGGGCAGGCCGGCGGCCTCGGCGGCGTCCGAGATCAGCACGCCGGCGCCGCCCGAGACGGTCAGCACGCCGAGGGTGTTGCGGGCCGGGTAGATGCGGCGCGTCGCGGCATAGGCGATGTCGAGCATCTCCTCCGTCGTCCGCGCCCGGACCACGCCGAACTCGTCGAGCACCGCCTGGGTCACCGCGTCGTCGCCGGCGATGGAGGCGGTGTGGGACTGGGCTGCGGCGCCGCCGAGTTGGCTGCGGCCGACCTTCATCATCACGATCGGCTTGCGGTTGCGCCGCGCCAGGTCGAGTGCGGCGAGGAACTGGTCGCGGTCGCGGATGCCCTCGGCATAGGCGCAGATCACGTCCACCTCGGGCGCCTGGGCCATCCAGCCCAGCGCATCGCCGAGCGAGACCTCGGCCTCGTTGCCCGTGGTGATGCAGACCTGGGTGCCGATGCCGCGGTCGAGCGCCGCCGAGAAGATATGCGTGCCGTAGGCCCCGGACTGCGAGGCGATGCCGATGCGCCCGGGGATGGGCCAGCCCTTCTCGAAGCTCGCGGTGAAGGTGCCGTAGAAGCGGATGGCGTCGTTGAAGACGCCGAGGCAGTTGGGCCCGAGCAGGCGGATGCCGTGCCGGCGGGCGACCTCGGTCATCCGCTGCTGCTCCACGGCGCCCTTCTCGTCCATCTCGGCAAAGCCGGCGGTGAAGCAGATGACGGCGCGGCAGCCCTTGGCGCCGAGCTCCTCGAGCGCCGGGATGGCCAGCGCCGAGGGCACGGCGATGATGGCGACGTCGGGCGCCTCGGGCAGGTCGGCGATGGAGGCGAAGGCGGGCAGGCCCTGGACGGTCGTGCGCTTCGGGTTCACCGGGTAGATCGCGCCGGCGAAGCCACGCTCCTTCATATAGGCGATGGGCCGGCCGCCGATGCGGGCCGGCTCGTCCGAGGCACCGATCAGGGCGACGGAGCGGGGCCGCACCAGGGGATCGAGGGAGGCGAAGCCCGAAAGCGCCGACGGCGCGGCGACAGCTGCAGACATTCCCGAACTTTCCCCCTTGGTACCGAGTTGCCCGCAGCCTGAGCGAGGCAGGCGGGAACGGCAAGGGGGGCCGGTCAGCGGCGGTCAGGCCTCGTCGTCATCCTCGTCGAATTCGTCGTCATCCTCGTCGTCCTCGTCGTCGAGGTCCTCGTCATCCTCGTCGTCGAATTCGTCCTCGTCTTCCTCGTCCTCGTCCTCGTCGAATTCGTCCTCGTCATCCTCGTCGTCGTCGTCGTCGTCGTCGTCGTCGTCGGGGCCGTCGCCGGGCGGCAGCCCGGTGGCCAGGAGGGAGAGGAATTCGGGATCGGGGCTTGGCATGCGTGACCTCCCAAAGCCGGGCGGCCGGAGCCTCCGGCCGTCAGGGCCAACGCGGTCAACCCGGCCAGGCCGGCCGGGTTTCACTTCATCTCCGGCGTCAGCCCTGCGCGTCAGCTCTGGGCATCGGGCGAGAGCACCATGCAGGCGCCGTTGCGCCGCAGGCGCTCGCAGACCGCCTGCGCCGAGGACTGGGACAGGCCGGTGACGCGGGCGCGGTAGAGCTTGTTGCGCCCGGACGCAACAGGCTGCACCTGGGCGCGGCCGCCGCCGGTTTCGCGGGCCGCATTGGCAGCGCTGCGGGCCAGGTTCTCGCTGGCGAAGGCGCCGACCTGCACGGCCCAGGCGCCGGGTACCGGTGCCGGGCGGATGGCGCCAGGCCGGAGCGAGACCGGCAGCGGGCTGGCATTCGCCGTCGATACCAGGCCGCCGAAGCCGCGGACCAGCATCGGCTGGTTTGGCGGGGGCGCGCTGGGCGCCGCGGCCCGGGGCGCCGGGGCGGCATTGGCCGCGGCGAGGAAAGCCGGGCGCTGCGGCGCCGTGGCCGGCGGGCGCGGCATGGGCGCCGCCATCATCTCACGCGGCGCGCTGGGCGGGGCCGGCAGGGCGGCCTGTATCGGGAACGGCTCCGCCGCCGCGGCGCGCGACTCGGACTCCGCCAGCCGGGCCGCGCCCTCGGCGGTCGAACCGTCCGGAATGGGCTCCATCCGGACGACCGCGCTGTTGTCGAGCGAGGCGAGCTGGACGGGCGCCGGCGCAGGCGCCTGCGCATAGGTGCTGCCATCCGGGATCGGCTCCATCCGGACGACCGGGCCGGAGGGCAGCCGCGCCAGCTGCACGCCCGGATCGACCGACTGCCGCTGCTCGCGCAGCGCCAGCATCGTCGCCTGGTCCATGCGGCGCGGGCCGGCCGGGATGTGGAGCGGGATCTCGGCCGCGGCGTAAATCTCCGGCGCCACGCGGCGGCTCGGGTGATGGGCAACGATGTTGGGGCCGATGCGGGCGACGTAGTTGCGCGTCTCGGCCGGCAGGCCCTTGCTGTTCCAGAGATAGTCCTCGAGCCGCCGCGGCCCTGCATTATAGGCGGCGAGAAAGGCGGGCGAGCCGTAGAGGTCGTACATCTCCCGGATATAGGCGGTGCCGGCCATGACGCTGTCATAGGGGTGGTACGGGTCGTCGCCGAGCCCGTAGCGCGCCTGCAATTCGCGATAGGTGCCGGGCATGACCTGCATCAGCCCCATGGCGCCGACCGGGCTGGTGGCACCGGTGCGGCCGCCGGATTCCTGGCGCATCACCTCGCGGATCCAGCGCTCCGGCACGTCGAAGCGCCGCGCGGCCTGGCGGATATAGGGCCCCCACGGGTCGCCCGGCGGGCCGGGCGGATTATAGGTCGAAGGGCGGTTGTAACTGCCATGCGTGACCGCCACATGGCCGGTCGTCGGCTTGGTCGTCGTCTGTTGCTGACCGCATGCGGCCAGCATGGCCAACATCGAGAGGGTCAGGGCCGGCCGGGCCAGGCGCATCATGCGCCCTGCCTCGCCGCAGCCGATCCCGCGCGATGTCCTGTTCCCCTTGGGCATCCCCATTCGCTCCACCGGGTCTGGGACCACCGGGTACCCGAAGCCTGCCCCCCACGGACCCCTGCCGTCCCCACGGCATGGACCCCAGGCTTGCCCCGAAGACCTGGCGGACGACTAGCGTCCTGGAAAACTAGCCCTACACGTTCGTCCGGCCCGCAGGCAAGACCGCTTTGCCATCGCAATACTGTGCACAAGCCGGGGCTTGCTTGTTTCAAAGGGCGACTGAGCGGGTGTCGTGCTGGCGGTGGGCGGGATATCCGGTCTATAGGCCCCACCATGCCAGATGGATCCGCCATATCCGGGCCGCAGCCCGGGGCCCTGTATGTGTTTGATGCCAGCCGCCCGCGGCGCATCGCGGCGGCGCTCGGCGACATCGCCACGGGCCTCCGGCGCGTGCGCCTGTCGGTGGCGCTCGCCTCGCTCGACATCCGCAACCGCTACCGCGGCTCGGTGCTCGGCCCCTTCTGGCTGACGCTGTCGACGGCGGCGATGGTGGGCGGCCTCGGCCTGCTCTACTCCTCGCTCTTCAAGATGTCGCTGGCGGAGTACCTGCCCTTCATCGCGGTCAGCCTGATCGTCTGGAACACCATCAACGCCATCGTCACCGATGCCTGCACCAGCCTGACCAGCGCCGAGGGCATCATCCGCCAGCTGCCCCTGCCCTATACGGTGCATGTGCTGCGCTGCGTCTGGCGCAACGCGGTCATCGCCGCCCATAACCTGCCGATCATCCTGGCGGTCTTCCTCGCCACCGGGGCCTGGCCGGGCTGGGAGGCCTGGCAGGCCCTGCCGGGGCTTGCGCTGCTCGGGATCAATGCCTGCGCCCTGGCGCTGTTCCTCGGCATGCTCTGCGCCCGCTTCCGCGACATCCCGCCGATCGTCGGCAGCGTGATGCAGCTCGCCTTCTTCCTCTCGCCGGTGATCTGGAAGCCGGAGTTGCTGGAGCCCTCCCGCGCCGCCTGGCTGCCACTCAACCCCTTCTATGCGGTGATGGAGACGGTGCGGGGGCCGCTGGTCGAGGGCGGCGCCTCGGCCACCGTCTGGGTGGCGGCGGTGGTCTACACCGCGGCGATGGCCGGCATCGCGCTGGCCTTCTTCATCCGCTTCCGCGGCCGCATCGCCTTCTGGGTCTGACCTCCGATGCCCCATATCCATGCCGAGGCGGTGACCATCGAGTTCCCGCTCTACCATCTGGGCGCCCGCTCCCTGAAGAAGCGCATCCTCGCCAATTCGCCGCTGCGGCTGCGCCAGGACGAGGCCAGCCGCATCGTGGTCTCGGCGCTGCGCGACCTCAGCTTCCGCATCCAGCCGGGCGAGCGGGTCGCCCTCATCGGCCATAACGGCGCGGGCAAGACCACCCTGCTGCGGACGCTGGCCGGGGTCTACGAGCCCGTCGCCGGCCGGCTCGAGGTCGCCGGCTCCATCGGCGCGCTGATCGACCCGAGCGCCGGGATGGACCCCAATGCCACGGGCCGCGAGAACATCGTGCTGCGCGGCCTGTTCCGCGGGCTGAGCGAGGCCGAGAGCAGCACGCTGGCCGAGGAGGTGGGCGAATTCTCCGGTCTCGCCGAATTTCTCGACGTGCCGGTGCGGACCTATTCGGCCGGCATGGCGGTCCGCCTCTCCTTCGCCATGGCGACGGTCATGGACCCGGAGGTGCTGCTGATGGACGAGTGGTTCCTCGCCGGCGACGCCGAATTCATGCAGCGCGCCCGGGCCAAGCTCGAGGCCCTGGTCAGCAAGGCGGAGATCCTCGTCCTCGCCAGCCATGACATGAGCATCGTCCGCGAGTGGTGCACCCGCGTCATCCGGCTGGATTCCGGCCGCATCGCGCAGGACGGCACCGTCGACGAGGTTCTCGGCGCGCCCGCCGCCGCCTGACCATGCGCCGCGCGCTGTTCCTCGACCGCGACGGCATCATCAATGTCGACCATGGCTACGTGCACCGGCCGGAGCAGGTCGAGTTCGTCCCCGGCATCTTCGCCCTCGCCCGGCTGGCGGTGGCGCGGGACCTGCTGCTGGTGGTTGCCACCAACCAGTCGGGCATCGGCCGGGGCTTCTATGACGAGGCCGATTTCCACCGGCTGATGCGGTGGATGGGCGATGAGTTCGCCCGTCAGGGCGCGCCGCTGCACGCGGTGGAATTCTGCCCCGACCATCCCGGGCACGGGCTCGGCCCCTACCGGCGCGACTCGGCGCGGCGGAAGCCGGGGCCCGGGATGCTGCTCGACGCGGCGGCGGCGCATGGGATCGCGCTCGGCACCTCGCTCATGCTGGGGGACAAGGCGAGCGACATGCAGGCGGCGCTCGCCGCCGGCATCGGCACCCGCATCCTGGCGACGGTGGATGCGGCGGAGGCGGCGCGGGCGCCGGCCGGGACGCTGGTGCTGCCCTCGGTCGCCGCCGTCGCCGAGTGGCTCGCGGCGACGGGTGGCGAATTCAGCCCATCCAGGGGCTGAAGCGGGGCGGGCTGGCCGCCAGCACCGGCATCGGGCGGCTGAAGTCGAGATTGGGGTTGGCGAAAGGGTCGCGGTGCAGCCGCGCGCCCCAGCGCTGCTGCATGTGGCCGATTTCGCCGGCGAAGCGCCGGGCCTTCGCAAGGGTGACGTCCTCGCCCCGCGTCGCCGATTCGCGGTGGTAGAGTTCGGCGAAGGGCGTCCAGAGCAGGCGCCAGCCGGCCTCGCCCAGGCGCAGGCAGAGATCGATGTCGTTGAAGGCGACGGGCAGGGCCGCCTCGTCCAGCCCGCCGACCGCCGCGAAGGCCTCCCGCCGCACGGCAAGGCAGGCGGCGGTCGCGGCCGAGACCTCCCGCGCCAGGATCAGCGAGCCGACATGGCCGGTGGCGTCGCGTTCCGCCAGCGGCAGGTAATGGCCGGCGACGCTGCCCTGGCCGACCACGACCCCGCCATGCTGCAGCCTTCCATCGGCATAGAGCAGCCGGGCCCCGACCGCGCCCACCCCCGGCCGCAGCAGCTGCGAGACCATCTCCCGCAGCCAGCCGGGGCCGATCACCTCGACATCATTATTGAGGAGGAGCAGGACGCTGCCGCGCGCCTCGGCCGCGGCGCGGTTGTTCAGGGCCGAGTAGTTGAAGGGGCCGGGCGCGGGCAGGATGCGCACCCGCCCATCGCCGCGCAGCCGGTCGAACAGGGCGAAGGTCTCGGGCGCCGTGCTGCCATTGTCGACGATCAGCACCTCGATCGCCGGATAGTCGGTGCGGCCGAGCAGGCCGGCGACGCAGGCCTCCAGCAACGCCGCGCCATCCCGCGTCGGGATGATGACGGAGACCAGCGGCGCCGGTTCCGGCAGCGGCCAGACCAAGCGCCAGTAGCTGGTGCCGGGCAGCGCAGGCTCGAGCCGCGGCAGGGGGGCCTGCCCCTGGCGGCCCTGTTCCAGCGCCTCGGTGATGGCGCGGTGGCTGGCCCGGGCGCAGCGGTCGAGCGCGGTCTGGGAGAAGCTCTCCGCCCCGGCCGCCTGGCGCCAGTGATAGAGGATGTGCGGGATGTGGCGGATGCGGGCCGGGCCGCAGGCCGCCGCGATACGGAGGGCGAGGTCGTGGTCCTGGCTGCCCTCGAACCCTTCGCGCAGGCCGCCGACCGCCATCAGCACGTCGCGCCGGAAGACCCCGAGATGGGAGACGAGGTTCTGCTGCAGCAGCAGGTCCGGGTCGAAATCCGGCTTGAAATAGGGGCCGTAGCGCTCGCCCCGGGCATCGAGCTTGTCCTCGTCGGAATAGACCAGCACCGCATCCGGATGGGCGGCGAGTTCGGCCGCGACGGCATAGAGGGCATGCTCCGGCAGCCGGTCGTCATGGTCCATCAGGGCGACGAACTCGCCGCCGGCGAGGCCGAGCGCGGTGTTGGTGGCGGCGGAGATATGGCCGTTCCGCTCGCGCCGGACCCAGCGGATGCGCGCGTCCCCGGCCGCCGCCTCGGCGAGCAGGCGGGCGACATGCGGGGCCGGCGAGGCGTCGTCGGCGATGCACAGCTCCCAGTGCGGATAGAGCTGGGCGCGGACCGACTCGATCGCCTCCCGCAGATGCGCCGCCGGGGCGTTGTAGACGGGCATCACGACCGAGATCAGCGGCCGCGCCGGCAGGGCGGCGATATGGGCGGCGATGGCCGCGCGGTCCGGCGGCGGATGGTGGCGCGCCAGCCAGGCGCGGTAGGTCACCGGGTCATCCGGGTCGTGCAAGATATCGCGAGCCAGCCAGGGGGCCAGCCGCAGCCCCCGCCGCACCAGGCCGCTGAGACGGAGGCGGAACGGCAGGGCCGAGGCCGGCAACATCCCCCACAGCCGGCGCCAGAGGCGCCGCAAGGCGTGCAGGGGGAGCTGGGGCATTCCGTGGTCCTTCGAGGCGAAGCGTGCGAAACGGCGCCTTCTTGGCACCGGGCCACGGCCCGTCCAAGGCCCGGTGCCGCCTCCTTCAGGATTTGCCCGACTTCATGCCCATCGAGCCCTACCGGCTGACGGATCTCAGCGAGCAGCCCCCCGGTCTCCGCCGCGCCATCCATGGCTACAGCACCGCCGGCACCTGGCGGCGGCTGGCATGGCGGGTGGCGGAGGTGGGGTTCGAGGTGGCGCGCAGCCTGCCGCGCGATGCCTGGCGCGGCTGGCGGCCGGGCCCGCCGCCGCTGCTGCGGCTGGAGCCGGGCGAGGATGCGCGGCCGGGGGCGCGGAGCGTCGCGCTCTATGTCCACTACGCTGCCTCCGGCCGGGTTTCGGAGATGGTGCTGCGGCAGGTGGCGGCGCTGGCAGCGGAGGGCTTCGCCGTGGTCTTCGTCACCATGGCCGCCGCGGTGCCGGAGGCGGACTGGCAGGCGGTGCGGGCGCGGGCGGCGCTGGTGGCGCAGCGGCGGAATTTCGGCCTCGATTTCGGTGCCTGGCGCGACCTGGCGCCGGAGGCAGCGCGGCGCTGGCCGGCCGCCGAGGAGGTGCTGCTGGCGAATGACAGCGTGCTGGGGCCGATTCGCCCACTCGGGCCGGTGCTGGCGGCGATGCGCGCGGGCGGTGCCGGGGTGTTCGGGATGACCGAGAGCATCCAGGGCGGGCCGCATCTGCAGAGCTATTTCCTGCTCTCGCGCGGCGAGGCGGCGGTGGCCGACCTGCAGCATTTCCTCGGCATGATGCGGATCAGCCATTCGAAATGGCTGGTCGTACAGCGCGGGGAGCTGCGCTTCGCCCGCTGGATGCGCGGGCGCGGCCATCGCGTCGCGGCGCTGTTCGGCTACCGGCGGCTGGTCGGCGCCGTGCTGGCCGATCCGGCGGAGCGGGCGCTGCTGGCCGCCTCGCACCCGCTGCTGCGTGGGCTGGAGGCGATGGCGCCGGAGGAGCGCGCGGCCCTGCTGGCGGAGCAGCCGCTCAACCCGACGCATCATCTCTGGGCGGCGCTGATCCGGTGCCTCGGCTACCCTTTCCTCAAGACCGAGCTGATCCGGCGCAACCCCGGCCGGCTGCCGGGCGTCGCCGACTGGGCGGCGCTGGTGCCGGCCGAGGCGCCCTGCCCGCCGGACGTCATTCGCGCGCAGCTGGCGGCGCTTGCGACGCAACCTTGACCGGTCGAAACCAATGTCGTTACTCACCTGTCGCGACTTACTGGACATGGCTCGATAAGCGGGGCACCTTAGCGCCGGGCTACACGCCGGGGTTGCAGGATTTCGCGCCAGACGTGTCGCCCCCCCTCGGGAGAGCCGCTGATCGATGCAGGACTGCCTCGCAGTGCCAGATGTGAATGCGATGCTGTTGCATTGCGTTGGGCCATCCGGGCTCGGCGCATTGCTCGAGCGGTTGCCAACGGCGGCGAGTGGTTTCCTCCGGGCCTCGGGCTTCGCTGCCCGGGCGCAGGAGGTGGTCCTGCTGCCCGGCGAGGGCGGGATCGCAGGCGCAGTGCTCGGCCTGGGCGACGGGCCGGTGACGCCTTGGTCCTTCGGCGGGCTTGCCCAGGCCCTGCCGGCCGGAAGCACCTGGAGGCTGGCGGAGCCGGCGGGCATGGCCGAGGAGGCCGTGCTCGGCTGGTGCCTCGGCGCCTATCGCTTCAGCCGGTTCAAGGCGCCGAAGCGGGCGCCGGCCCGGCTGGTGCCGCCTGACGGGACGGAGGGCGCCATCGCCACCGCCGAGGCAAGCATCCGGGTGCGGGACCTCATCAACATGCCGGCCAACCTGCTCGGCCCGGCGGAGCTTGCCGAGGCGGTGCAGTCCCTGGCGGGGGCGCATGGCGCGGCCTGCACCATCGTCGAGGGCCCCGCGCTGGCCGAAGGCTTCCCCGCCCTCGCCGCGGTCGGCGAGGGCAGCCCAAGGTCGCCCCGAGTCGCCATGCTGGAATGGGGCGAGCCGGGCGCGCCGCTGGTGGCGCTTTGCGGCAAGGGCGTCTGCTTCGACACCGGCGGGCTCGACCTGAAGCCACCGAGCGGCATGCTGCGGATGAAGAAGGATATGGGCGGCGCCGCCGTGGTGCTGGGCGTCGCCGAGATGGTGATGCGCGCCCGCCTGCCGGTGCGGCTGCTGGTGCTGGTCGGCGCGGTGGAGAACGCCGTCTCCGGCACCGCCTTCCGGCCGATGGACGTGCTGCGCACCCGTGCCGGCATCAGCGTCGAGGTCGGCAACACGGATGCCGAGGGGCGGCTGGTGCTGGCCGACCTGCTGGCCTTCGCGGCTGAGCGGGAGCCAGACCTGCTGGTCGATTGCGCGACGCTGACGGGCGCCGCGCGGGCCGCGCTGGGGCCTGATCTGCCGGCTCTCTTCACCGCGGATGATGCGCTCGCGGAAACGCTACTGGCTGCAGGGCTATCCGCACACGATCCGTTGTGGCGGATGCCTTTGCACGCTGTTTACGATTCATGGCTCGACAGTACGATAGCGGACATCAGTAACGTCTCATCGCGGCCAATGGCCGGGGCCATCGTTGCTGCATTGTTTCTGCAGCGTTTCGTGCCAAAGGGCATCCGCTGGGTCCATCTGGACCTCTACGGATGGAACGACGCAAACCGCCCCGGACGGCCGGAAGGGGGGGAAGCTCAGGCTTTACGAGCCTTGGCAGGCGGGATCTCGGCTCTGTTCGGCCATGCAAAGGGGGCTGGGCCGGTAACGAAAACGAGATGATGGGGAAACTTTCAAGGTTCATCCGCTCTGATACATGAGCGGGAAAGCGTTATCGAATTCGTAGTGCTTCTTCGAGTGTCTGCTCCGGTTCGGCAGGTTACGGCCTCCTCGCCGGCAGTGTTCAAAGGCCCATGATGGGCAAGGGGATTGGAGCAATGGCGGTACAGAGCAACCCCGACCAGTTGGTCGGCATTCTGCGGGACACGGTTGTCGCCCTGGTCCGGCGCGACGGCCCCGATCTTTCGGCGCGTCAGCTCGGCGTGTTTCTGACGGTCTACCTGACGGACGGCCCGCACACGGTCCGTGGTCTGGCGGCCGAGCTCAATGTCTCGAAGCCGGCGATCACCCGGGCGCTCGACCGCCTCGGCGAACTCGACCTGGCCCGCCGCAAGGTGGATCCGATGGACCGCCGCAGCGTGATCGTGCAGCGCACCCTGAAGGGCACCGCCTTCCTGCGTGACATGCGCCAGATCATGTCCGAGGCCGAGACCCAGACGCATGAGATGCCGGCCGCCAACGAGGCCGCCAATGCCGAGCCGGCCCGCGAGAATCGCAAGGCCGGCTGACGGCGCGCCGGCTCAGTAGCCGGCGGTGAGGTCGACCTGATTGTTGGGCGCGAGGCCCGCGCGCGCCCGATGGATGTTCTCGACGACCTGAGGCGCCGCGCTACGTGGGATGGTGATGCTGGCCGCATGCGGCGTGAGCACGACCTGGGGGTGGGCCCAGAGGCGATGCTCGGGCGGCAGCGGCTCCGGCTCGAAAACATCGAGGGCGGCGCCGGCGAGGTGCCCGCTATCGAGCGCGGCGAGGACATCCGCCGCGACCATGTGGCCGCCGCGGGCCGAGTTCAGCAGGTAGGCCCCACGGGGCAGCAGTGCGAGGCGATCGGCATTCAGCAGGCCGCGCGTCTCGGGCGTCAGCGGCAGCAGGCAGACAAGGATGTCGCTGCGGGCCAGCATGGCGGCGAGGCCATCCTCGCCATGGAAGGCCTCGACGCCCGGCACCTGCTTCGGCCGGCGCGACCAGCCCATCACCGGGAAGCCGAGCGCCACCAGCGCCCGCGCTGCATCCCCGCCCAGCGCGCCGAGGCCGAGGATGCCGATGCGGCGGCGCGCGGTGTCCGGCGCCGGCAATTCGTTCCAGACCCGCGCGGCTTGTTGCGCCCGGTATTCCGGGTCCTGCCGGTGGAAGCGCAGCACGTTGAGCAGCACCCATTCGGTCATGCCCTGGGTCAGCCGTTCGTCGACCAGCCGCGCCACCGGCACGCCCGGCGGCGGCCCTGGCGGTCGCATCAGGTGGTCGACGCCCGCGCCCATGGAGACGAGCAGCTTCAGATTGGGGTAGCGGCGCAGCTCGCCAAGGTCATGCGCCGTCCAGCAGACGGCGGCCTCGATCTCGGCCGGGTTGCCGGCCTCCGGAAAGAGGCGGATCTCGAGGCTTGGGTCGACCTCGAGCAGGGCATCGCGCCAATCCTCCATGGTGGAGGCCTTGGTCGAGAGCAGCACGGCCATGTCTCAGTCTCCGTCCTTGCGGCGATCGGGGGGTAGGGTTTCGAGCGTCCCGGGCAGGGCGCGGATCCAGGCGCGCCAGTCCTGGCGCATGGTGGCGGCACGTTCCTCGCCGCCCGGCAGGCGGGCATAGAGGCTGAGCACGCCCTGCGACCACCAGAAGTCGAAATTGCGCTCCTCGGCGAGGACGAAGGCGGCGGTGCGGTCGAAGACCCCGTCCTTCACCCGTGGCAGGTGCCTCATCAGCCACCACCAGCAGCCGATGGCGAGCACCACGGCGCCGAGATAGAAATGCACCAGCATGGTGCTGCCGAAGGAGAGGATGAGGATGATGGCGGCCGGCGCCACATTCTCCATCGCGCGATAGACCGGGCTGCCCGGCGAGTTCATCCGGCGGATATGCACGCCAAGCTTCACCTGCCCCGCATCGAGCAGGGATTGCAGCTTCTGAAGATCCGTCATGCCCCTGCCTCGGCGCGTAAGTCGGTCGTGCCGGAGGCGCGCAAATCGAACGCCGCGGCCATCAGCGCGCGGGTATAGGGCTCGCGCGGGGCGGTGGCCAGTTGCTCCGCCTCGCCCTGCTCGACCACCCTTCCGTCCTTCAGCACCATGATGCGATGGGCAAGGGCGCGCACCACGCGCAGGTCGTGGCTGATGAAGAGATAGGCCAGGCGGTGCCGCGCCTGCAGCGCGCGCAGCAGCTCCACCACCTGGGCCTGGACGGTGACGTCGAGCGCGCTGGTCGGCTCGTCGAGCACGACGAGGCGGGGTTTCAGCACCAGGGCGCGGGCGATGGCGATCCGCTGGCGCTGGCCGCCGCTGAACTCATGCGGGTAGCGGGCGGCCATGGCGGGGTCGAGCCCCACCTCCTCCAGTGCGCTGGCGACGGCCATGTCGCGGGCGGCGCGGGTGAGGCCGGGCTCATGCACCTCCAGCCCCTCGCCGATGATCTCGCCGGCGGAGAGGCGGGGCGACAGCGAGCCATAGGGGTCCTGGAAGACGACCTGCATCCGCCGGCGCAGCGGGCGGAGGGCACGGCCGGAGAGCGGCTGGAGCTCCCGCCCCTCGAAGCGGATGGCGCCCTGGCTGCCCTCGAGCCGCAGCAGGGCAAGGCCGAGCGTCGTCTTGCCGCTGCCGCTCTCGCCCACCAGGCCGAGCGTCTCGCCCTCCCGTACGGCCAGCGAGACGCCATCGACGGCTTTCACATGGCCCACCACGCGCCGCAGCAGGCCGCGGCGGATCGGGAAGTGGACGCGGAGATCCTCCACCTCCGCCACCACCGGAGCGGCGGCGGGGACGGGCGCGGGGCGGCCGCCCGGCTGGGTCGCCAGCAGCATGCGCGTATAGGGGTGCTGCGGGGCGTCGAAGAGGGCGGCGGCGGTGTTCTGCTCCACCGCCTCGCCGTCGCGCATCACCACCACGTGGTCGGCATGGCGGCGGACTATGGCGAGGTCATGAGTGATGAGCAGCATGGCCATGCCGAGCCGCGCCTTGAGGTCGGCCAGCAGTTCCAGGATCTGCGCCTGGATGGTGACGTCGAGCGCGGTGGTCGGCTCATCGGCGATGAGGAGCTTGGGGTTGTTGGCGAGCGCGGCGGCGATCATCACCCGCTGGCGCTGGCCGCCGGAGAGCTGGTGGGGATAGGCGCCCAGCCGTTCCTCCGCACGGGGCAGGCCGGCCTGGCGCAGCAGCTCCAGCACGCGCGCATGGAGCGCGGCGCCAGCGAGGGGCTGGTGCAGGGTGATCGCCTCGCCCACCTGGCGGCCGATGCCGTGCAGGGGGTTGAGCGAGGTCATCGGCTCCTGGAAGACCATGCCGGCGACGCCGCCCCGCAGGCGCTGCAGCGCCGCCTCCTTGGCCGCCAGCACATCGGTGCCGTCGAGGGTGATGCGGCCGCCGGTGATCCTGGCTGCCGCTGGCAGCAGGCGGAGCGCCGCAAGGGCCGAGAGCGACTTGCCGCTGCCGCTCTCCCCGACCAGGGCCAAGGTCTCGCCCGGATGCAGGGCGAAGGAGACGTCGCGCACCACGAGGCGCGGGCCGAAGGCGATGGAGAGGTTCTCGACCGAGAGCAGCGGCGCCGTCATCGCCCGCCCCCCGGCAGCTTGCGGGGGTCGAGCGCATCCCGCACCGCCTCGCCGACGAAGATCAGCAGGGTCAGCACGCCGCCGAGGACGACGAAGCCGGTGAAGGCAAGCCAGGGCGCCTGGAGGTTGTTCTTGCCCTGGCTCAGCAGCTCGCCGAGCGAGGGCGAGCCGGGCGGCAGGCCGAAGCCGAGGAAGTCGAGGCTGGCGAGGATGGTGACGCTGCCGGAGAGGGTGAAGGGCAGGAAGGTGAGCGTCGCCACCATCGCATTCGGCAGGATATGGCGGGCCATGAGACGCGTATCCGACACGCCCAAGGCGCGGGCGGCGCGGACATAGTCGAGGTTGCGGCCGCGCAGGAATTCGGCCCGCACCACGCCGGTGAGCCCCATCCAGGAGAAGGCGAGGAGGAAGGCGAGCAGGATCCAGAAGCTCGGCTGGATGATGCTGGCGAGGATGATCAGCAGGAAGAGTTGCGGCATCCCCGACCAGATCTCGATGAAGCGCTGGAAGAGCAGGTCGACGGCCCCGCCATAGAAGCCCTGCACCGCGCCGGCGGCGATGCCGAGGACGGAGCCGGCGATGGTCAGGGTGAAGCCGAACAGCACCGAGATGCGGAAGCCGTAGATGACGCGGGCCAGCACGTCGCGCGCTTGGTCATCGGTGCCGAGCCAGTTGCGGGCGGAGGGTGGCGAAGGCGCGGGCTGGCCGAGGTCGCGCACCACCGTGGCATAGGAATAGGGGATGGCCGGCCAGAGCATCCAGCCGCCGCGCCCCGCGATCCCCCGCACCAGCTCCGGGTCGTGCCAGTCGGCCTCGGTGGGGAGGCCGTCGGGGAGGATATCGCTCTCGGCATAGTCGGTGAGGACGGGGACGAACCAATGGCCATCGACATGCGCGACCAGCGGCCGGTCGTTGGCGATGAATTCGGCGAAGAGGGTGACAAGGAAGAGCGCGGCGAAGATCCAGAGGGACCACCAGCCGCGCCGGTTCGCGCGGAAATTCGCCAGCCGTCGCGCATTCAGCGGGGTCATCGGCTGGTCGGGGGCCTGTCCGGGGTCATCCCCCCTGCTTAAGCATGGGGGGATGCCTCGGGACAAGCAGGGGAGGCTACTTGCCGCGGCCGGTCTTGGCCTGGAGCTCGTCGATGCGGCGGGAGGCGTCGGCCTTGGTCATCTCCGGATCGAATTCCTCGCCTGCTTCCTCGCTGAGGGTCTTGAGGTAGCTGGCCTGGGCGCCGGTCATCGCCTCGTCGCCCGTCGTCCAGTCATCCGGGTCCTTGATGGTGTTGGAACCGGGCTCGGGATCGGTCTTCGGGTTGTCTGTCATGGGAAGTCCCCTGGTTGGTGTTCCCTTAACGTTCATGACCATCTCGCGTTCCGGCCTGGAATGGGACCCTTTCGGACCTTATGTTGCAGTGCAGCGAAACCCCGGATGCCTCGGCACGCTTGGGTCTGCAACGGGAGCGGACCTATCCGCTTCCCCTCCCGAAAGGAACCGCCTTGAACCAGATACACAGCCGCCTGTCCGATCTGGTGCGCCAGCAGCGGTCCCGGATGAATGCCGCCGCCGAAGCCTCCACGGAGGCGGGCGAGCTGGTCGAGCTGGCCGGCTTCGGCGCCGATCCCGGCGCGCTCCGCATGTGGGCCTATCTGCCGGACAACCTGCCGCAGGGGGCGCCGCTGGTGGTCGCCCTGCATGGCTGCACCCAATCCGCTGCCGGCTATGCCGCGGGCAGCGGCTGGACCGCGCTCGCCGCCGAGGGTGGCTTCGCCGTGCTGCTGCCGGAGCAGCGCCAGGCCAACAACCCGAACCGCTGCTTCAACTGGTTCGAGCCGGGCGACAGCACGCGCGGCCAGGGCGAGGTGGCCTCCATCCATTCCGCCATCACGCATATGGTGGCGACGCGGGGGATCGACCAGCGGCGGGTCTTCGTCACCGGCCTCTCGGCCGGCGGTGGGATGGCGGCCAACCTGCTCGCCACCTATCCGGAGGATTTCGCGGCCGGTGCCATCATCGCCGGCCTGCCCTATGGCGCGGCGACCAGCATGCCGGAGGCCTTCGAGGCGATGGCCACCGGCAAGCCCCGCCCGGCGGCGGACTGGGCGGCGCTGGTGAGGGCCGCCTCGCCGCATCGCGGGCCCTGGCCGCGCGTCTCCATCTGGCAGGGCGATGCGGATACCACGGTACGCCCGGCGGTTGCCGAGCAGCTCGTCCGGCAATGGTCGGCGGTGCACGGCACCACGGGGGCGCCGGTGACATCGGGCAGCGGGGCGCACCGGGCGCTCGCCTGGAGCGACGCCCGCGGGCAGGTCGTGCTGGAGCACCACACCGTCGCCGGCATGGCGCATGGCGTGCCGCTGGGCTCGGACGGCATCGGCCGGGCCGGACCCTATTTCCTGGCGACCGGGGTCTCCTCCACCCGGGCCATCGCCGAGTTCTTCGGGCTGCCGGTGCCGAAGCTACGGGCGACGATCGACCCGGACGGACGGCCGGTTCCCGACGCCCATCAGGCGCCCGAGGCCGAGGAGCCCTTCACCCTCGGCGGCGTCCGGCTCGACTCGATCGACCCGAACGGGGTGATCCGCAAGGCGCTGACGGCGGCCGGGCTGATGAAGGGCTGAGATTGCCGGGGCGCCCGGGCGCGCCCATCCTCTCCTCCTGGAATACGGGAGACGGGTGATGGAGCAGCGCAGCCTCGGGCGGTCCGGCATCAAGGCCCCGCCGCTGATGTTCGGCGGCAATGTCTTCGGCTGGACCATCGACAAGGCCCAGTCCCACCGGCTGCTCGACCGGCTGGTGGAGGTCGGGCTCAACGCCATCGACACGGCGGATGTCTATTCCGCCTGGGCGCCGGGCCATCAGGGTGGCGAGAGCGAGACGATCATCGGCGAATGGCTGAAGGCAGGCGGCAAGCGCAGCCAGGTCGTCATCGCCACCAAGGTCGGGATGAAGATGGGCTCGGGCGATCAGGGCCTGTCCCGCGACTGGATCATGCGGGAGGTCGATGCCAGCCTCCGCCGCCTGCAGACCGACGTGATCGACCTCTACCAGGCGCACAAGGATGACGAGACGGTGCCGCTGGAGGAGACGCTCGGCGCCTTCGCCGATCTCGTCCAGGCGGGCAAGGTGCGGGCGATCGGCGCCTCCAACTACACCGCGCCGCGGCTGAAGCTGGCGCTCGAGACGAGCGCGAAGCTCGGACTGCCGCGCTACGAGACGCTGCAGCCGCTCTACAACCTGATGGACCGCAAGGTCTTCGAGGAGGCGCTCGGCCCGCTCTGCCAGGCGGAAGGGATCGGCGTGATCAACTACTACGCCCTCGCCGCCGGCTTCCTCAGCGGCAAGTACCGCTCCGAGGCGGATTACGGGAAGAGCAAGCGCGGCGCCAATATGGGCAAGTACCTGACGTCACGCGGGCTCCGGGTGCTCGATGCGCTGGACGCCGTGGCGGGAGAGACCGCCAGCACGCCCGCCCAGGTGGCCATTGCCTGGTTGCTGGCGAAGCCGGTGGTGACGGCGCCGATCGCCAGCGCCACCAGCCTCGACCAGCTGGAGGAGCTGGTGAAGGCCGCGTCGCTCAGCCTCAGCCCGGCGCAGGTCGCTGCGCTGGATGCGGCGAGCGCGGAATAGCGCCTACCCCTTCCCCGTCATCCGGGCGAAGACGGCGCGGTCCCGGTTCTCCTGCATCAGCATGCGGAAGCCGGGGATGGTGTCTAGGCCGAGGCCGAGGGGCATGCCGGTCTCGGCATCCGCGGTGACCTTGCCGTAGCTCTCGCCGGTGAATTTCTCCCATTTGCCGGCGGGCTTCTTCACCTCGATATGCACGACGGTGGCCTTCATCACCATCCGCACGATGGCCTCCTTCGGTGAGGAGGGCTTCGTCAGGCTGGGGTTGCCGGCGATCATCACCCAGCCATTGGCCATCGCCCAGGCGGTCAACTCGTCCTTCGTCATCGGGGATATCCTTTGCAAGCCAGGCGATAGACTCAAACCGTACAGTACCCGGCACGGCTTCACGGATTGTGGAGTATCGGGGCTCGTTGCCGGCTTCGGCCCGAACCCGGGACGGTGCCACCGGTTCGACAGGGACCACCCACCTGGAGGTCCCTGCATGTTCTATACCGATGGCAAGCTGCAATACCCTGTTCGCGTCGAGCGCCCCAACCCGCAATTCGCCCGTGCCCTGCAGCAGGCGATCGGCGGTGTCGAGGGCGAGATCCGCGTGATGATGCAGTACCTGTTCCAGGGCTGGGGCAGCCGCGGGCCGAAGAAGTACCGTGACATGCTGATCAACACCGGCACGGAGGAGATCGGCCATATCGAGATGCTCTCCACCGCCGTCGCGCTGAACCTCGAGGGCGCGCCGCTTTCCTTCCAGGAGGAGGCTGCGGCCGACCCGATGGCCGGCGCGGTGCTGGGCGGGATGAACCTGCGCCACATCCTCTCGACCGGCCTCGCCGCGACGCCTGAGAATTGCAACGGCGTGCCGTTCAATGCGAGCCATGTCTATGCCAGCGGCAACATCGCCGCCGACATGTATGCCAACGTCGCGGCCGAGGCGACCGGGCGGGCGCTGGCGACGCGGCTCTACAACATGACCGACGATGCGGGGATGAAGGACATGCTCTCCTTCCTCATCGCCCGCGACACCATGCACCAGCAGCAATGGCTGGCGGTGATCGAGGAGCTGGGCGGCATGCAGGAGCAGCTGCCGATCCCGAACAGCTTCCCGCAGGAGCAGGAGGCGCAGCAGTTCTCCTACGCCTATTTCGGCCATCGCATCGACGGGCAGGTGCCGGCCGGGCGCTGGACCGAGGGGGCCTCGCTCGACGGCAAGAGTCAGTTCAAGCCGATGAAGTCCGAGCCGCTGGGTGGCGAGCCGATGCTCGCGCCGCCGCGGCCGGATGGCGGCGCGCAGACCGAGCAGGTCATGGCCTCCTCCCCGGCGGCCAACGACCCGCTGGCCGACGGCACCCCGAGCGTCGCCTAGAAAGACCCGCCCAGGCTGGGCTATGGCCTGGCGGATGAGGTCCGGGGAAGGCGGTGCCTTCCCCGGTTCTCGTTGGGAAGCCGGCCTGTTAAACGGCCGCATGACCTCCCTCCCCTTCCCCAGCTTTGCCGAAGCCTTGCGCGTCTGGTTCCGCATCGGCTGCCTCTCCTTCGGCGGTCCGGCCGGGCAGATCGCGCTGCTGCACCGGGAGGTGGTGGAGGAGCGGCGCTGGATCTCCGATGCACGCTTCCTGCATGCCCTGAATTTCTGCACGCTGCTGCCGGGGCCGGAGGCGCAGCAGCTCGCCACCTATCTCGGTTGGCTGATGCATGGCGTGCGCGGCGGGGTGGCTGCGGGGCTGCTCTTCATCCTGCCCGGCGCCCTGGTGATGCTGGCGCTCTCGGCGATCTATGTCGGCTTCGGCGAGGTGCCGCTGATCGCCGCGCTGTTCTTCGGACTGAAATGCGCGGTGCTGGTGATCGTGGTGGAGGCGCTGTTGCGCGTGGCGCGGCGGGCCTTGCAGGGTGCCGTGGCCTGGGCCCTGGCGGTGGCGGCCTTCGCGGCGCTGTTCCTGTTCGGCCTGCCCTTTCCCGTCGTGGTGCTCGGCGCGGCGCTGATCGGGCTGGCGATGCCGGCGGCCTTCGCCGGGGGTGGGCATGGCCGGCCGCAGGATGGCCCCCCTGCCCTGCTCGATGCGCTGCTCGCGGCGGAGCCGGACCGCATTATGCGCCTGGGCGGCGCCGCGCGGCGGGCCGGGCTGATCGCGCTGGCGCTCTGGGTCTGGCCGGTCGCGCTGCTGATGAATGCGGGCGGCCTGTATGGTGACCTCGCCTGGTTCTTCTCCAAGATGGCGATCGTCACCTTCGGCGGGGCTTATGCGGTACTTGCCTATGTGGCGCAGGAGGCGGTGGAGCATTACCGCTGGCTCTCGGCCGACCAGATGCTGGCGGGTCTCGGGCTGGCCGAGACGACGCCCGGGCCGCTGATCCTGGTGCTGCAATTCGTCGGCTACCTGGCGGCCGGCGTGCCGGGGGCGCTGCTGGTGGTGTGGGCTACCTTCGCGCCCTGCTTCGCCTGGATCTTCCTCGGCGCACCCTATGTCGAGCGGCTGCACGACGTGGCGCGGTTGAAGGGCGCGCTGGCGGCGGTGACGGCGGCGGTGGTGGGCGTCATCGCCAACCTCGCGCTGTGGTTCGGGCTGCGCGTGCTGTTCGGCGTGATCCTCGAGGTGCCGGTCGGGCCGATGCGGCTCGAGGTGCCGGTCCCGGCGAGCCTCGATTCCCTGGCCCTGCTGCTCGCCCTGCTGGCGGCGGTGGCGCTGTTCCGGATGAAGCTCGGGGTGGTGAAGACGCTGGGGCTGACCGCCCTGGCGGGGCTGGTGCTGAAGCCGGCGGCGGACTGGCTGCTGTCGGGATTTGGCGGATGAGGCTGGCCGCCCCTCGGGATGGGCGGTTGGCGGCCTTCCTGGCCGTCGGCTGAGTGTGACCGACGTCCTGAAGGCGGACAGGGCGCACCCAAGCCTTCTGACCGAGGAGGGCGGGACGCGGCAGCCAGGACGCTCTGCATGCTGCGTACCGGGAATCCGGAGCACTCAACCCGGCGGAGCCGGGCCGCTTCGTAAAGGGTCGGTGTCTTCGGCCGATGGGTGATGTTTCAGGCCGAGCTTACTGCTGCCTGGCGCGAAGCGTCGCCTTCGCACGCTCCAGGGATGCAGCCCTGCGGCGTTCCTCCCGCAGCACTTCGATCGTCGGCTGCCACCAGCCGCGCGCCAAGTCGGACGGGCTGGGCGGTGTGTGCGCGGGCCAGGCCTGGACCAACTCGGCATGGCTCGGCCTGCGCCAGGCTGCCCAGATCAGCACGGCGGATCCGGCCGTGACACCGGGGTAGAAGCGTGCGGCGACCTCCGGTTCGGCAAGCTCGCCGTTGATGGCCTCGAACATCACGCATCCCGCATGGGTCATCAGCACGCGGCCGAGCGGCGGCTGCGCGTCCTCGGGCACGGGATAGCGCCGGCGGCGGCGCTCGGCGGCCTCGGCTCGCCTCTCCGCGTGCTCCGGAGAGGCCTTGCGGCTCTCCTCCCGCTTCCGGCGCTCCTCGGGCTCGGCCAGCCGGGCTGCCTCCTCGATGGCGGGCCAGCGCCTGCGCAACTCCTCGACGGAGCGGAAGGGCACGCGCCAGGCCTTCAGCGCCGGGTCCCATTGGGCCCAGGGCACGGCTCGCAACTCGGCGATGACCGCCCGGGAATACGGCGTCCTGACCACGAAGCCGTCGGCGACCTCCAGATAGGGGCTGGACATCGGCTCGAACGCAAAGGCGTCGCGGCCACGCTGGTCGGCATAGGCCAGCACACCCGACCATTCGCGGCCCATCCATGCTGTCAGGCGCCGTTCCGCCCGCGCACCCGGTACGAACCAGGCCCCCAGGTCGTCGCGCCAGCGTGCCCGCGGGAAGGCCTCGCGGAAGCGCTCCACGGTCATGCGGTCATAGGGGAAGGCAGCCGTCGCCCCGGGCGCGTCATCACCGGCACCCTGCGGCGCCACGCTGAATTCGGGCGCCTTAACCGTCACCGATTGGTCCTCCACACGGCGCCACCTGCCATCGAAGGGTACCGCCTCGACCTAGGGCCTGCCTGGGCCCATCGTGGAGCGGACAAGCGCCACGGCGAGGCCGGCCGCCAGGGCGTCCTCGGTGAGCGCGCGTGCCCAGTCGCGGCCGGACCGGGTTGTGGCGCCCCGCGCCGCGCGGCCGAGCAGCGTGCCCGCGACAGCCCCGCCGACGCCGGTCACGGCGCCCTCCATCCTCGATACGCCGTGCCCGGCCAGCGCCGCGCCACCGGCTGCGCCAAGGACGAGGCGTACCAGGAAGGATGGCGCGATGCGGCGGTCGGGCGCGAACCACATCTTGTCGCCGGCCATCTCGGCGAGAGCGGCCATCGTCGCAAGGCCGCGCGCCTCAGGGCCGAGCGGAAGCCATCCGGTCCGGATGCGCCCGAGCGAGGCGGCCCAGCTCAGGGCGGCCACCCCCGACATGCTGCGAAGCCCGGACAGGACGCCGATGCCGAACGCCCCCCAAAGGCCGTTCATCATGCCACCCGACGCCACAGGGCCAGTCCTCCGTTTGTCCATCCGTGCCTCCTCTCGATGCCAGGCTCAAGCCTTGAAAGCCGAGCTGGTTGCGGCACCGGCGCGGAGGGGGGATCGACAGGCTCGGAAACACCCGCGTCGAGGCCTTGCGCTCAGGTACCATCGCCATGCCCTGAGCTGCGGTGAGTCCCGCATCCGGGTCGAACCCGATAGCGGCGGCTCGGTGCCGGCCGGCTTTCAGCCAGGGCCGCGGTCGCTTCACCCGGGACATCCACCTGTGCCGTTGCAGTGCCGGATATGCGAGTGGAAGCAGGATGTTGCTGCGCGTCGGGCGCTTGCAGGACTCCAGCCCCGTGATCCGCACCGGCCGCGTCGCCAAGGTCATTCCGCGAAGCCGGGCGAGGCTGGCGTGCCGAGGTGTCGGCGGGAACCTGCCCCTCCAGGCTGAAGCCATGGGCCGGCGCCTCCTGCTGGACCTGCCGCTCGCCCATCATGGCCGTGCCTTCCTCGCCGCGAGTACTGGATCAGCGGCGGCGCAGCGTCTCAGCCGGCTTTCTTCGACAGGACCGGGCGGAATCGGTCATCTACCGCTGGCTGCCGCGGGCGAATTCGCCCATCCGGCACCACTCACAGCGCCTCGCCAGCCACCCAACCGCTCGACCAGGCCCATTGGAAATTGTAGCCGCCGAGCCAGCCGGTGACGTCCACCGCCTCGCCGATGACGAAGAGGCCCGGGACCGATTTCGCCTCCATGCTGCGGGAGGAGAGCGCGGCGGTGTCGACGCCGCCCAGCGTCACCTCGGCCTTGGCATAGCCCTCGGTCCCGGCCGGCAGCAGCTCCCACCGCTTGAGCTGGAGGGCGAGCGCGTCGAGGGCGCGGTCGGGCAGCTCGGCCATGGGCTTGGTCGGCAGATGCGCCTCGGCCAGGGCGGCGGCGAGGCGCCCGGGCAGCAGCTCGGCGAGCACGGTCTTCGGTTCCGCCCGGGGGCGGGCGCGCTTCCGCTCGCGCAGCACCGCCGGCGCATCCATGCCCGGCAACAGGTCGAGGGTGATCGGCGCGCCCTCCTGCCAATAGGAGGAGATCTGCAGGATGGCCGGTCCGGAGAGGCCGCGATGGGTGAAGAGCAGCGCCTCCGGGAAGGCCCGCTTGCCGCAGCGGGCGATGGCCGGCAGGGCGACGCCGGAGAGCGGGCGCATGAGTTCCAGCGGCGCGCCCTGGAAGGTCAGCGGCACCAGGCCAGGGCGGGGGGAGACGAGCGGCAGGCCGAAGCGGCGGGCGATGTCGTGGGCGAGGCCGGTCGCGCCCATCTTGGGGATGGAGAGGCCGCCCGTCGCCAGCACCAGGGCGGGCGCCGCCACATCGCCGCGCCCGGTCGAGACGCGGAAGCCATCCGGCCGCTCCACTGCCGTGATGTGCTCCCCGAGCCGAAGCTCGACGCCGGCCGCCGCGCATTCCGCCAGCAGCATCGCCACCACCGCACGGGCCGAACCGTCGCAGAAGAGCTGACCCAGCGTCTTCTCGTGGAAGGCGATGCCATGCTTCCGCACCAGGGCAATGAAGTCGCCCTGAGTGTAGCGGGAGAGGGCCGAGCGGGCGAAATGCGGGTTGGCGGAGAGAAAGCGGTCCGGCGCGCAATGCAGGTTGGTGAAGTTGCAGCGCCCGCCGCCGGAGATGAGGATCTTCCGCCCCGCCTCCGGCGCATGGTCGAGCACCAGCACCCGCCGGCCGCGCCGCCCGGCGCTGATCGCGGCCATCAGCCCGGCAGCGCCGGCGCCGAGGATGATGGCGTCGAAGTTGCTCAAATGAATGTTGCTCAAATGGACGTTGCTCAGGTGAGGGTGGAGGCTTCGTGGACTGCACCCCGCATAGCCCCGCCGGTCACCGCGCCGCCGGTGACAGGACGGCAGGGCTGGTGGCCAGGGTCGGCAGGCTGCGGCGGTACATCGGGCACTCCGACGGGATCAGGTGGCCAGCATAGCGGCAGGGCGCCAGCCGGTCAGCGGCCGGGCGGGCCATCCGTGCCGGTCGCGGCGAGCGGCGGGGGAGGTGCCTGGTCCGGCGGCAGGGTGATGCCGGCCTCCGTCCGCTGCACGGGGAAGGAAAGGGTGAATTGGGTGCCGCCGACCTCGCCTCGTGCCGCCGCCACGCGGCCACCGAGTTGCCCGGCCAGCGCCTGGATCAGCCGCTGGCCGGAACCGCCCTTGGAATCCTCTGCGGCGAGGCCGATGCCGGTATCGGCGACGACGAGGGTGTAGAGCCCGTCATCGCGGCCGAAGGCGACGCGGATCACGCCGGCGCGGTTGCCGGGGAAGCCGTGCTTCAACGCATTGGTGACGAGCTCATTCACCACCAGGCCGAGATCGGCCGCCATGGCGATCGGCAGCAGGTGGGATTCGGTATTCACCGTGAGGGCGACCGGCCGCCCCGGCTCGATGCCGATACGGAGATCCTCCACCAGCCCCTCAAGGAAGACGCGGCTGTCGACCACTGCCGTCTCCGCCCGGCGGGACAGGCGCTGGTGCAGCCGGCCGAGCACCTGAACCCGCCCGGCCGCGCGCTGCAACGCCTGGGCGGCCGAGGGCTCGCTCCGGGCCTGGGCCTGCAGCAGACCGATCAGCCGCTGCATGTCGTTGCGGATACGGTGGGACATCTCATCGAGCAGGAGGCCCTGTTGCTTGGCCGCCAGCTCCGCCTGCTGCCGCGCCATGCCTTGGCGGAGCAGCTGGCGGCGCTGCAGCGCGATCAGGGCAGCGGTGAGCTTGGCGACGGCGAACCAGAGGAAGCCATCGATCGCCGCTTCCAGGGTGAGGCCTGTGGGAGTCCTGATCGCCTGCCACAGGATCAGCGCGAAGCCGAGTGTCGCCGCGGCGAGGCCGGTGGAGAGGCCGAAGCCAGCCGCCCCCATCACGACCGAAACCAGAAGGAGAAGCATGCGCGCGGCCATGCCGATCCCCGGGAGCAGAGCCGCGCCGAAGAACAGGATGAGCATGACCGATGCCACGCCCGGGCGCACCCAACTCGGCAGGCCGGGCGCACGGGGCACTGGGTCGTTCAGGGCGCTGCCTCCTTGTCAGGTAAAGTGGACAATAAACCGTGTTGGTAGCCGCATGGCTCTAGCGCAATGTATCGGCACAGGCATTTGTGATCCGGCTCGCCCATTCCCGACTTGACCAGTCAGGATTGGTCAGTCCTGCCGGCGAGGGCCTGGGCCATGCGGCGGAAGCCGGTCCATTGCTGGCGCAGCCAGCCGCCGGTGGCCATCGCCTCCTCCGTTCCAGGGGCGCCGGTGCGGGGATAGGCGCCCCGGTTCCAGTCGGCGGTGCCGAAGATCCAGTCCCAGACCGGCAGCAGCACGGCGTAATTCTTGCCTGTGACACCCGCCGAGAGCACGCCATGGTGCAGCCGGTGGAAGCGAGGCGAGACCAGCAGCCGCTCCCCGACCCGGCCGTAGTCGAGCCGGACATTGGCATGGCTCAGGCTCTCGGCCAGCCGCAGCACCAGGAGGATGATGGGGAACTGGCCGGGCGGCACGCCGATCACCAGGGCGATGCCGCCGAACCAGAGGGCGGCCAGCACATCGTCCAGCACATGGTTTCGGTCATCGGTCCAGAAGGTCATCTGCCGCTGGGCGTGGTGGATGGCATGCAGCGCCCACCACCAGCGGAAGCCGTGTTGTGCCCGGTGGCGCCAGTACTCGCCGAAATCCAGCACCACGACATAGACGAGGAAGGCGAGCAGCGGCGAGGCGCGGAGTGGTGGGAACAACTCCTCCAGCGTCGGTGGCAGCAGGCCCGTCTCGGTCAGCCAGCCCTCCCAGCGGGATTGCAGCGAGGCCAGCAGGACGAAGGCGATCAGCGGCAGCAGGCCAAGGCGCGTGAGGAAGGTATAGACCATGTCCGTCCGCACGGCCCGGCGGTCCGCCACCGCCTCCACTGGCCGCCAGGCCTCGAGCGGGCGGCAGACCAGATAGACCACGGCGATGGTCAGCAGGCCGTAGAGGCCGAAATCCAGCCAGTCATAGGCGTCCTCGGCCCAGTCCATGAGTCCGAGGGCGTAGAAGGCGGGCTGCACCAGGGTCTCGAAAAGCCAGCCTGTGGCGGTGGCCCAGGCAGTGGTGAAGGCATCCATGGATCAGGCTCGGCCTTGCGGCGGCAGGGTGGCGAAGCAGAAGCCCCGGGCCTGGAGGCCGGTGATGACCTCCTCCAGCACATGGGCGAAGGGATCGCGCCGGCTGCGGATGCCCCAGTGCATCACCACCACCTCGCCATCCCGCGTATTGGCGATGGCGCGGCGGGCGAGCGTGGCATTGGGATGGGCGGCGCTGTCCAGCTCATCGCCCCAGAAGCCATGGGCGGTCCAGCCCTGGTGGCGGAGGCCGCAGGCGGCGGCGAGCGCGATGGCGTTCGGCGTGGTGATGCCGCCCGGCGCGCGCCAGAGCGGCAGCACCTGCGCATCGGGGACCATCTGGCGGAGGCGGGCGATCGGGCGTTCCAACTCGGCACAGAGGGCGCGGCCGTCGAGCACCTCGCCGCCCTGGCCGCCGCGGTTGACGTAGCGCACCTGACCCGGTGCCGGGTCGCCGCGGAAATACCAGTGGCGCCAGGTATGGCTGGCGAAGGTATGGCCCTCGGCGGCGCGGGCGCGCCAGAAGGGTGCCCAGCTGTCATCCAGCGTGCGGTCGCCGCGCCAGGTCGGCTCGTCGGCGATGAACAGCGTGGCGCGCACCCCGCGCCGGCGGAGGATGGCGGCGATCTCCTCCGCCTCGCGGCTCCAGCCGGTGTCGATGGTGAGGTAGACGGTGCCGCGACAGGCGGGTTGTTGGGCACGGGCGGCGGCAGGCAACCCGGCGAGCCCGCCGAGCAGCAGGCGACGCCTCATCGGCGCAGCCATTGGCGCCACCAGGGCGAGGCCTCGGCCGGCGGCTCAGCCGGGCGGGTGGCGGCAGCCGGAGCCAGGGTGGGGGCCAGCGCCGGGGACGAGGCTGCCGTGGCGCGGGCCGGCTGGATCGGGCGCTCGGCCTGGAGGTCCTCCGGCTCGCTCGCTGCGGTGGCTGGCCGGGGGGGCTGCGGCCCGGCCGCGCTGGGCAGGGGCGCCATCGGCTCACGCCGCGGCTGGACGAAGATGCCATGCGGCGAGCGGCCGACCGGGATGGTCTCCGCCGCCCCCGTCGCCGTATCGACCATGGCGATCCGGGCGACCCAGCGCAGCGTGACCCAGAGCTTGCCATCCGGGTCGAAGGCGATGCAGTCCGGCCCGCCGGGAATGTCCCAGCGCGCCTTCGGCTCCAGCGTCGCCGGGTCGAGCACGGTGATGCGGCTGTCCACCCGGCTGGTGACGTAGAGCGCGCGGCCATCCGGCGCCGGGAAGATGGTATGGGCGCCGCGGCCGATGAAGACGGTGCGCTCCACCCTGGCCTCGGCCGGGTTCACCACCGCGATGTGGTCGGACCCCATGATGCCGACCAGCAGGCGGCCGTTGTGCCAGATGACGCCGGCCGGCTGCGAGCCGACCTCGGCGAACCAGACCGGCTTGCGCTCGGCGAGGTCGATCGCCATCAGCTTCCGGGCGCCCTGGAGGGTGACATAGGCGAAGCGGCTGTCGGGCGAGAAGGCCAGGTGGCTCGGCTTGTCCGGCACCTTGAGCCGGGCGAGCAGGGTGCGCGTCGCCGCCTCGTAGATGTCGACCTGGTCGCGCCGCAGGCTGGTGACCACGAGGTACTGCCCGTCCGGGCTGTATTCCATGTGGTAGGGATTGCTGAAGCGCTCGCGCCGGGTGACTTCGGCCGTGGCCGGATCGATGAAGATCAGCTCGTTGCCGCCCGAATCGCCGACCATGAGCTCCTTGCGGTCGGGGGTGAGGAGCAGGTGGTGAACCTCGCGCAGGACCGGGATGCGCCGCACCTCCTCCCGCGAGATGCTGTCCACCAGGCTGATGGAGGCATCCGCGGAATTCAGCACATAGATCAGGTTCGCCCGGGCGGGCCCTGCCGAGGTGATGCATGGCAGGGCGAGGGCAAGGAACAGGACAGCGGGCAAGTGCCGCATTCGGGGACGCCTTACAGGACTGGACGCCCAGGAATTCAGCGCGGCGCGCTAAATGGCAAGTTGATAGTGGTTCAGCCCTCTTTCGTAACAGGCTCGAACCGCATCGCCGCGCCATTCATGCAGTAGCGGAGGCCGGTCGGGGGCGGGCCGTCCGGGAAGACATGGCCGAGATGGCCGCCGCAACGGGCGCAATGCACCTCGGTCCGGGTCATGAAGAAGCTGCGGTCGGTGGTGGTGCCGACACCGCCCTCGATCGGGGCGAAGAAGCTTGGCCAGCCGGTGCCGCTCTCGAATTTGGTGCCCGATTCGAAGAGGGGCGTGCCGCAGCCGGCGCAGGCGAAGGTGCCCTGGCGCTTCTCGGCATTCAGCGGGCTGGTGCCCGGGCGCTCCGTGCCATGCTCGCGCAGCACGCGATAGGCCTCGGGGGCGAGGCTGGCGCGCCATTCGGCGGCGGTCTTCTGCACGGGGTAGTCGGCCTCGGGGGCGGTTTCCTTGCGGAACAGGGACATGGTCGGGCTCCTCAGGCGGCCGGGCGCTTCAGGCGGTCGGCATAGGATTTGCGGAATTTGGCGACCTTCGGGGCGATCACCACGCGGCAATAGCCGCTCCAGGGGGTGCGGGCGAAATAGTCCTGGTGCTCCGCCTCGCCCGGCCAGAACCGCTCCAGCTTCTCCACCTCGGTGACCAGCGGGGCGTCCCAGATCCGGTTGGCGGTGACCTCGGCCATCACCTCGCCGGCGACCTGCGCCTGCTCCGGCGAATGGGTCAGGATGATCGAGCGGTATTGCGGCCCGACATCGGCGCCCTGCCTGTCCTTCGTGGTCGGGTCGTGGATGGTGAAGAAGACCCGCAGCAGATCGGCATAGGAGATCACGGTCGGATCGAAGGTGATCTGCACCACCTCGGCATGGCCGGTCTTCTTGCCGCAGACCTCCTCATAGCTGGGGTTCTCGACATGGCCGCCGGCATAGCCGGACACGACCTTGGAGACGCCGTTGAGGTCGCGATAGACCGCGTCCAGGCACCAGAAGCATCCGCCGCCCAGGGTGGCCAGTTCCGTTGCGGTTCCGCTCATCCTGTTTCTCCTCGTTCTTGGCACCAGAGATAGGGTGCCGCAGGCGAAGATGCAGCGGGGCCTCGCCATCCGGGCATCCCGCCCTCGCCCTGGGTTGGTCGCAATTCGCCAATATTCGCGTGGCAGGATAGGGACCGTCGTGACCTGGAGCACCTGATGACCACCCCCGCCGATGCCTGTGACTGGAGCATCGTCCTGTTCAGCCGGGGCGAGGCCCTGCGCCTGGCCCGCTGCCTCGCCGCCATCCAGCAGGCCACCGAAGCGCAGGACGTGCGGGTGACGGTGCTGCTGCGTGGCGGGGATGCGGCGGAGGCGGCGCGGGCGGTGCGGGCCGGCGGCGCCCTGCCCGGCCTCCGCCTCTATGCGCTGGCGCAGGGCGACCGGGCGAATGCCTGGAACCAGTATGTCCATGCCCTCAGCCCAAGGGCGGCGATGCATGCCTTCATCGAGGACCATGCGCTGATCGGGCGGGAGGCGCTGCGGTCGCTGGCGGCCGCCCTGGCCGCCGACCCGGTGGCGGAGGCGGCGACCGCCCTGCCCTCGCAGGGCCGGCAGGCCGCCGCGCTCCGCGCCCGGCTGCGGCGCGGCGGGCGGTTGCACGGCACGCTGCACGCCCTCCGCGGACGCTTCGTCGAGGCGTCGGCGGCCGGGGGCTTCCGCCTGCCGGTCGGGCTGGAGCGGATCCATCCCCTGCTCGTCCGCCGCCTGGGTGACCGCATCACCGTCGCCGAGGAGGCGAGCTGGCGGGCGATGCCGCACGGGTTGCAGGAGGCCTGGCACCGCCGGCTGCGCGCCGCCCGGGCCCGGATGGAGGAGGCGGCGCTGGCCGGGCGGGACAGCCTGCCGGAATTCGCCCTGCCCATGCTGCGGGACTGGCAGGCGCGGCAAGCGGCGACCGGCGGCTTCTTCGATTGGCTGGCGCGACGGCGGCTGGCCCTCGAGGCCATCCCCACGCCCGAGGCCCTGCGGCCGCGGCCGGTGCCGGTATGAGGGGCCCGGCGTGACGCCGGCCTGATCCTCGCGCGGATTGCCAGCGCGGCACCGGGCAGGCACACGGAGCGCCATGGACCCTGCCCCCCGCCGCGCGGACAACCCGGACACCTTCGAGATCTTCCTGGCGACGGCCCCGGGCCTGGAGGCCGCGCTCTGCGCCGAGGTGCGTGGCAAGGGCTTCCGGCAGCCGCGGCCGGTGCCGGGCGGGGTCGTCATCCGGGGCGGCTGGCCCGAGGTCTGGCGGGCAAATCTGTGGATCCGCGGCGCAGGGCGCGTCCTGGCCCGCATCGACGCCTTCCACGCCGTCCATCTGGCGCAGCTCGACATCCGGGCGCGGCGCGTGGCCTGGGACCGCGTGCTGCGCCCGGACGTGCCTTTCCGGGTCGAGGCCGCCTGCACCGGCTCGCGCATCTACCACAGCGGCGCCGCGGCCGAGCGGATCGCGACCGCCATCCGCGAGACGCTCGGCGCGCCGCACTCGGCGGAGGCCGGCATCCTCGTGCGGGCCCGGATCGAGGACGACCTCTGCACCCTCAGCGTCGACACCTCCGGCGAGCCGCTGCACAAGCGCGGCTACAAGCAGGCCGTCAACCCGGCGCCGATGCGGGAGACCATGGCCTCCCTCTTCCTGCTGCAATGTGGCTATGACGGTGGCGAGCCGGTGCTCGACCCGATGTGCGGCGCGGGCACCTTCGTGATCGAGGCGGCGGAGATCGCGGCCCGGCTCAACCCGGGCCGGGCACGCCACTTCGCCTTCGAGCAGCTCGCCACCTTCGATGCGGAGGCTTGGCAGCGCATGCGCGAGGTGAAGAGCCAGCGCGTCCCGGCCGCCCGCTGCTTCGGCAGCGACCGCGATGCCGGGGCGATCGAGATGAGCCGCGCCAATGCCGAGCGCGCCGGCCTCGCCGAGGCCACCGAGTTCCGCCGCTGCACCATCAGCGAGATCGAGCCGCCCCAGGGGCCACCAGATGGGCCGCCAGGGCTCGTCATCGTCAACCCGCCCTACGGCACCCGCATCGGCGACAGGGCGGCGCTGTCGCCGCTGTACCGGGCCCTCGGGCAGCGGCTGCTGGGCCGTTTCGGCGGCTGGCGCGTCGGCCTCGTCGCCAGCGAGTCCCGGCTGGCCCATGCGACCGGGCTGCCCTTCCTGCCGCCCGGCCCACCGGTGCCGCATGGCGGATTGCGCGTCTCGCTGTACCGGACCGCGCCCCTGCCCTAACCCCCTGGCCTGACCCCGGGCCGCTAGATCACGCCGAGCTTCTGCACCTCGGCACGGACCAGCAGCTTGATCTCGCGTTCGAGCCGGACGAATTCCGGGTCGCTCCGCTCGCGCGGCCGGGGGATCTCGACGTCGAAGACCTCCTTCACCGCCCCGGGCCGCGTCGCCATGACGACGATCCGGTCGGCGAGGAAGATGGCCTCCGAGATGGAGTGGGTGACGAAGACCACGGTCTTGCGATCCTGCTCCCAGATCCGCAGCAGCTCCTCCTGCAAGGTCTCGCGGGTCTGGGCGTCCAGCGCCCCGAAGGGCTCGTCCATCAGCAGCACGGAGGGGTCGTTGGCCAGCGCCCGGGCGATGGCGACGCGCTGCTTCATGCCGCCGGAGAGGTTGCCCGGGTATTTCGCCTCATGCCCGGCGAGGCCGACCAGGGCGAGGTAGCGGCGGGCGATCTCCTGCTGCTCCGCCTTGCCGCGCCCCTTCAGCATCGGGCCGAAGGCGACGTTGTCGAGCGCGGTGCGCCAGGGAAACAGGGCATATTCCTGGAAGACCACGCCGCGATCGGCCGAGGGACCCTTCACGGGCAGGCCATCGACCAACACCTGGCCGGCGCTCGGCTCGGCGAAGCCGGCGATCATGTTGAGCAGCGTCGACTTGCCGCAGCCCGAGGGGCCGAGCAGGCAGGTGAAGCTGTTCTCCTGCAATTCCAGGTCGACGCCCTGCAGCGCGACCATCTTGCCGAACTGCTTGGCGGCACCGCGGATGCTGACCTTGGGTCGGGACGCCGTGGCGGAGGGTGCGGTGACTAGCATGGGATGATCCATCGCCTTCAACCCCGCGTCGCCACGCGCCAGCGCAGCAGCCAGCCTTCGACGCCGCGCAGCAGGATGTTCACCACGAAGCCGATCAGCCCGATGACGACGGCGCCGAGCAGCATCTGCGAGACGAGGAAGAAGGTCCGTGCATCGTTGATCATGTAGCCGAGGCCGCTATCGGCAGCGATGAACTCGGCGGCGACGATGACGAAGAAGGAGAGGCCGAAGCCGAGGCGGAGGCCGGTGATGATGGAGGGTGTGGCCGCCGGCAGGATGACATGGCGGAACAGGTCCATCCGGCTGGCGCCGAGGCTGGAGGCGGCGCGGACCAGCACCGGATCGACGAATTTGATGCCCTCGACCGTGGTGGTGAAGACCGGGAAGAAGGCGGCATAGGCGATGAAGGCGATCTTCGACATCTCGCCGATGCCGAACCAGAGCACCATCATCGGCAGGAAGGCGAGCGGCGGGATCGGGCGCAGCAGCTCGATCATCGGCTCGACCAGCTTCTCGAGCGGCCGCCAGGTGCCGACCGCGAGGCCGACCACGATGCCGGCAATGGCGGCGATGCCGAAGCCCTGGATGACGCGCCGCATGCTGGCGACGATGTTGGCCTGCAGCTCGCCGGTCTGCACCGCCTCGATGCCGGCGCGGACCACGTCGATCGGCGTCGGCAGCAGCAGCGGGTTGAAGAATTTCCAGAGATACTGGTTGCCCAGGCTGACCACCGACCAGATCGCGATAAAGATCAGGATGGCGAGGCAGCGCATGCCCGCATCGGCCAGGCGCCGCGGCCAGGGCGAGGGCGGCCGTTCGGCGGCGGCCATGTCCGGGGTCAGGGTGGTCGCGCTCATGCGCCGGCCCTCCAGGTCACCAGGCTGCGGTCCACCTGGTCGAGGATGGCGGGGTTGATGCCCTCCTCGGGTTTCTGCGCGGCGGGGATGCGCTTGATGCCGACGGCCCAGTCATTGGTGAAGCGGTAGCTGTTCACCAGCGGCTGGTCGATCCGCACGCCGTAGCGGTTGGCCTCGGTCATCACCTTGAGCGGCTCCGGCTCGATCCGCAGCACCCGCTGCAGCGCGACCATGGCGCCGGCCCGGTCCGCCTTGAAGCGGGCATCGGCCTTGATCAGCGCCCGCAGCAGCGCGGCAAGGGTGTTCGGCTTGCCGTCGATCCAGCTCTGATGCGCCAGGATGACGGAGTGGGAGTAGAGCAGCTTCTCGTCCTCCGGCAGCGCGACCTTGCTGCCGGTGAAGTAGGTGGCGCCGCCGGTGGCGAAGAGGCTGCCACCCATGGTGGTGAGGCGGTAGAGGAAGGGCTGCCAGGCGAGCAGGATGTCGACATCGCCTTTCGAGGCGGCGATGACGCCCTCGCTCGGGTTCATGTTGATCATCTGGATCTTCGTGTGGTCGAAGCCGAAGCGCTGGGCCAGCTTCATGAACATCAGCGGGCTGTTGTTGCCCTGGGTAAAGGCGACGCGCCGGCCCTCCAGCGCCTTGAGGTCGGCGCCGACCTTGGTGTTCGGGCCGAGCACGATGCCCTGCGTGTCCGAGATGTCGGCCAGGCCGCAGAGGATCTTCACCGGCACGCCCTGCGCCGCCAGCGCGATCTGGCCGAACTGGCTGCCGACGCCGATGGGGAAGCCGCTGCCCATCACCGTCAGCACGTCGCCGCCCGAGGGCTGCCAGCGGAAGGTGAGGTTGATGCCCTCCTCCCGGAACAGGCCGAAATGCTCGGCGACGGCCAGCTGCATGCCGAGTTGCGGGTCCCGCACGCCGAGGAATTCGAACTCCTTCTCCTCCGGCGCGGCATGGGCCAGCGTCGGCGGGATGATGAGGGCCGGGGCGGCGAGCAGCAGGCGGCGGGTGATGCTCATACGGCGGGCTTCCAGGTGACGAGGGCGGGGTCGACCAGCTCGAGGATCCTGGTGGCGAAGCAGTCCTCGGGTGCCGGCGCGGCCGGGATGCGCTTGATGTTCATCGCCCATTCGCTCTGGAATTTGTGGCTGGCGACGAGCGAGGGGGTGATGCCGAGCGCATACTTGTTGGCGTTCACCATCACCGTCAGCGCCTCGGCATCGACGCGGAGCACGCGCTGCAGTGCCGTCATCGCCCGGGCGCGGTCATCGTTGATGATGCTGGTTGCCTTCAGCAGGGCGCGCAGCAGCGCGGCCAGGGTGTTCGGTTTGCCTTCAATCCACTCATTCGTCGCCATCAGCGTGGAGTGGTTGTAGAGCGGCTTCCTGTCCTCCGGCATCACCTGCGGGGCGCCGGTGGTGTAGAGCGTGCCGCCGGTGCAGTACATCGTCCCGCCCATGGCGACGAGGCGGAACAGGTTGGGCTGCCAGCCGAGGAGCCCATGCACATCGCCCTTGCTGGCGGCGACCACGCCTTCCGACTGGTTCATGTTCACCAGCGTGATCTTCGACTGGTCGAAGCCGAACATGTCGGCGAGCTTGGCCAGCAGCACCACCTGGGAATTGCCCTGGGTGAAGGCGAGCCTCTTGCCTTCCAGCTCCTTCGGCGAGGCCAGCTTGACGCCGGGGCTGAGGACGAAGCCCTGGGTCTCGGCGATGTCGGCCAGCGCGGTGATGGTGCGGATGGGCAGCTTCTGGCCGCCGAACACCACCTGGGTGAAGCTGCCGCCGACGCCGATCGCGGCCGAGCCGCCACCCATGATCGTCAGCGTGTCGGCCGCCGACTGCGTCCAGCGGATGGTGACCTCCAGCCCCTGCTCCTTGAACAAGCCGAATTGGTCGGCGACGGCGAGCTGGGCGCCGAGCTGCGGGTCCCGCACGCCGATGACCTCGACCGTGCTCTGCTCGATGGCGGCGGCGCGGACCAGGGCGGGCGTGGCAAGGGTGGCGGCGAGGGCGCCGAGGGCGGTGCGGCGGGTGGCGGTCATGGGCGTCTCTGTCCTCAGGCGGCCGCGAGCAGGTGCGCGCGGCTCTTCATCAGGGGCTGGATGCGGGTCCCGAACTGCTCCATGCCGATGAGGAAGTCATCGAAGGTGAGCATCACGCCGCGCAGGCCGGGGATCTCCGCCATCTCGTCCAGCAGCCGCGCGACGGTGGCGTAGCTGCCGACGAAGACGCCCTGGTTGGTCGGGTTGCCGCCCTGCATCTTCTGCCGGTTGGCGGTGGCATAGGGGTCGGTGGTCTTGTCGGCGCCGGCCTGCTCGTTGCGCCAGGCCATCGCCTCGTGGTCGATGCCGTCGCAGTAGTGCTGCCACTTGGCCATGGCGGCCTCGTCGGTCTCGTCGGCGATGACCATCTGCATCACCAGCGCGCCCACGTCGCGGCCGGTCTCGGCCGTCGCCGCGGTGAGGCGGGCGATGGAGGGGGCGACGCGCTGCGGCTCGTTCACGCCGAAGCCGACGCAGAAATTGTAGTCGCCATACTCGGCGGCGAAGCGGGTGCCCTTGTCGGACTGCGCGGCGCAGATGATGGGGATGCGCGCCGAGGGCATCGGCAGCAGCTTGCACTCCTCCATCTGGAAGAAGCGGCCCTGGTAGCTGCTCTCGCCGTGCTCCCAGAGCTCGCGCATGATGTCGACGTATTCGGCGCAGAATTGGTAGCGGTTGTTGAAGTGCTCCGTGCCGGGCCAGATGCCCATCTGGCTGTACTCCGCCTTCTGCCAGCCGGAGACGATGTTCACCCCGAAGCGGCCGGGGGCGATGCTGTCGATCGTCACCGCCATGCGGGCGGCGATGGGCGGCGGCATGGTCAGCACGGCGATCGAGGCGAAGAGCTTGATGCGGCTGGTGACGGAGGCGAGGCCCGCCATCAGCGTGAAGCTTTCGAGGCCATAATCCCAGAACTGGCTCGGCCCGCCGAAGCCGTGCAGCTTGATCATCGAGAGGGCGAAGTCGAGGCCGTAGCGTTCCGCCTTCTGCACCACCTGCCGGTTCAGCTCGAAGCTCGGCTTGTATTGCGGCGAGGTGGTGGAGGTCAGCCAGCCATTGTTGTTGATCGGGATGAAGACGCCGATATCCATGGCGGGGGCCCTTCCGGTAGCCGTAATCCGGGCGGCATCAGACGCCCGTCCCGCCTCGCGCTCAATGCCCTAAATTATGCCACATGGCCCAGACGCCGCATGACATGCCCATCAATTCATCATTAAGCACTCTGCTGGCCTATATAAACGCCACAACACCCGGCTCGCCCCGCCGCGCAAGGCCTGCTTTCATGCAGGCGCAGACAGGAGGACAGGTGCAGCATGGCGGCTGCCGACATCATCGCCGCGGCCCGGGCGCTCGACGCACTCGGCTTCATGCCGAGCAAGTCCGGCAACCTGTCCTGCCGTACGCCGCACGGCTGCCTGATCACCCCGGCCGGCCTGCCCTATGCCGAGACATCGCCGGATGATCTGGTGGAGATCGCCCTCGATGGCGGCATCCTCGCCGGCCACCGCCGGCCCTCCTCGGAATGGCGGCTGCATACGGCGATCTATGCGGCGCGGCCGGAGGCGGGGGCGGTGGTGCATACCCATAGCCCCTTCGCCACCGCGCTGTCCTGCGCACGGCAGCCCATCCCGCCCTTCCATTACATGATCGCGCTTGGCGGCGGCAGCGATATCCCCTGCTCGGCCTATGCCACCTTCGGCACGGCGGCGCTGGCCGAGGCGACGGTGGCGGCGCTCGAGGGACGGAAGGCGGCGCTGCTCGCCAATCATGGCGCGGTGGCGCTGGGGCGGACGCTCGCCGGTGCCCGGACCCTGGCGATGGAGGTGGAGAACCTCGCGCGGCAGTATCTCGCGCTGCGCGCCGCGGGCCTTTCCCCCGTGCTGCTGGATGGGGCCGAATTGCACGAGGTCTTCGCGCAATTCGGAGATTATGGGCGGCTTACCTGAAGTTCAGTTCGCGGATGGAGCAGGTCTCGACCCGGCGCCGCTCCAGCGCACGCCCATCGGCATAGACCACACGGATGTCGACGGTGCAGACCTTGCCCGCGGGCAGGCTGACGGGGAAGCTGGCGCCCGGCGGCAGGGTGCCCTGGCCCAGCCGGTCGCGGCCCCAATTCTGGTCGGTACTGAGCGAGACATAGAGCTCGTTCACCACCACCCCGCTCGAATTGACGAATTGGAAGCTCGGGTCGCCGCTGCCGCCGGCGGCGCCCCAGACGACGCGGGAAAGGCTGCAGGCATTGACCTGCCGCCGCTCCTCCTCCCGGCCGCCCTGGTAGATTACCTTGATATCGAGCACGCAGTCGGAGAGTTGAGGGACGATCCAGACGCTCTGGCCCGGCGGCAGGACGGCATTGCCCAGCACATCCGGCCCCCAGCTGCTGATCCGGGAGGGCGAGACATAGACGCGTTCGATGGTCTGGCCGGTGCTGTTCACCAGGTTGAAACGGTTCTGCGCCGCCGCCTCGCCGCTGCCGAGAAAGCTTGCCAAGAACAGGCCGAAGGCCAGCAGGATCCGGGCGCGCATGGTTTCCTCCCCATATCACATAATGGTTGCGGAACTTATCATGTCAGATACGGTCTGAAACAGGCCTGTCAACGGCCGGATGCTGAGGCACGGCCACGCGGCGATATCGTCGCGGCGCATTCTGTTCTAGCCTCGGGGGCGATGCAGTTCCCCGCTCCCCCGCTTCGGCTCGCCCTCCTGGCGGCCGCGCTCCTCTCCGCCTGTGCCGCCAGCGGCGGGCCGCGTGGCGCCTCCGGCCCGCCGGGGCGGGGTGCCTTCGGCGCCTATCTCACCGGCCGTTTCGCCGCCTCGGAGACCGACACCAAGGTCGCGGCCGACACCATGCTGGAGGCGCTGCGGGCCGATCCGGACCAGCCGGAGGTATTGAACCGCGCCTTCCTCGCCGCCCTGCTGGATGGCCGCTCGGATGCGACGCGGCTGGCCCGGCGGCTGCCCGACAACCCGGCCGCCAACCTGCTGCTCGCCGGCAGTGAGGTGCAGGCCGGCCGCTGGGACCGGGCAGAGCAGCGGCTGCGTGCCCTCAACCGCAGCGGCCCGGTGCAGGTGCTGCAGCCGGTGCTGCTGGCCTGGGTGCAGTTCGGCCGCGGCCAGCCGGATCAGGCGCAGGCCACCCTCCGCCCGCTGGTCGAGGCCAACCGGCTGCGTGCACTGAACGCGCTGCACGCCGCCCTCATCGCCGATCTCGCCGGCAAGCCCCGCGAGGCCGAGCGGCTGGCGCGCATGGCGGTCGCCGACCAGCCGCAGCCGCCCTGGCGCTTGGCCGTGCTCGCCGCCGGGGTGCTGAACCGCGCCGGGCGAGGCGCCGAGGCGGGACGGCTGATGGACCAGATCCTGGCCAGTGGCGATGACGCCGCCCTGGCGGCGGCCCAGGGGAACCGGCGGCTGGCGCTCGGCGCCCGCGGCGTCGCCTCACCGGCCGATGGGATCGCCGAGGCCTATACGGCGCTGGCCAGCGCGCTGCGCGGCCAGGGCTCCAATGATTTCGCGCTGGTCCTCGCCCAGCTCGCGCTGCGGCTGCGGCCGGGCTTCGCCGCCGCCCTGGTGCTGGTCGCCGATACCCTGGCCGACCAGGGGCATGAGGAGCAGGCGCTCGCCACGCTCAACCAGATCGCCGCCGACGACCCGCTGACCCCGGTGATCGTGCTGCGCCGGGCCGCGCTGCTCGACAAGCTGAACCGGACGGAGGAGGCGGTGGGGCTGCTGCGCGGCCTCGCTGATGCCAACCAGACCCTGCCACAGCCTCCGGCGCGGCTCGGCGACCTGCTGCGCCGGCGGGAGCGCTTCGCCGAGGCGGCACAAGCCTATGACCAAGCGCTGTCCCGCAGCGGTCCGGTCGATCCTTCCGACTGGCCACTGTTCTATGCCCGCGGCATTGCCCGCGAGAGGTCCGGCCAGGCCGCGGCGGCGGAGGCCGACCTGCTGCGCGCGCTCGAGCTCTCGCCGGAACAGCCCTATGTGCTGAACTATCTCGGCTATAGCTGGGCGGAGCAGGGCAAGAACCTCGACCGCGCCAAATCCATGCTGCTGCAGGCGACCGAGCTCCGGCCGCAGGATGGCAATATCGCCGACAGCCTCGGCTGGGTCCTGTTCCGCCTGGGCAACTTGCCGGAAGCGGTGACCTGGCTGGAGAAGTCGGTCGAGCTGGAGCCCCGCAGCAGCGTCATCAACGACCATCTCGGCGATGCCTATTGGGCGGCCGGACGCCAGCGGGAGGCGCAGTTCCAGTGGCGCCGGGCCCTCGCCCTCGACCCGGAGCCGGCCGAGATCGCCAAGCTCGAGACCAAGCTGCGCGAGGGCCTGCCCGGCTACCCCGCCTCCACCGCGCAGCGCTGAGCCCTGCGATGCCCACGGAGTTGGCGCCGGCCAAGGTCAACCTGTACCTGCACGTCACCGGCCGGCGGGCCGATGGCTACCACCTGCTCGACAGCCTCGCGGTCTTCGGCCCGGCGGCGGACGAGGTCGCGGCGGAACCGGCCACCGGGCTCTCGCTCGCGCTGGACGGGCCCTTCGGGGCGGGGCTGGCGGCGGAGGCGGACAATCTGGTGCTGCGCGCCGCACGGGCCCTGGCGGCGGAGGCTGGCATTGCTGCCGGGGCGGCGTTGCGGCTGGCCAAGCATCTGCCCATTGCCTCCGGCATCGGCGGCGGCTCGGCTGATGCGGCGGCGGCGCTGCGGCTGCTGAACCGGCTCTGGAGCCTCGGCTTCGAGGAGGCGCGGCTTGGCGCGATCGGGGCGCGGCTCGGGGCTGATGTGCCGGTCTGCCTCGCCTCCCGACCGATGCGGATGGGGGGCGTGGGCGAGGTGCTGAGCCCGGCGCCGGTATTGCCGGAATGTGGGCTGCTGCTGGTCAATCCGGGCCTTGCCTTGGCGACGCCGGCGGTGTTTCGGGCCCGCATGGGCGTCTTCACCCCGGCGCCCGCGCTACCCTCGGCCTGGGCCGATGCCATGGCCATGGCGCGGGACCTGGCGGCGCTGCGGAACGACCTGGAGGCACCGGCGATCGGCCTCTGCCCGCCGATCGCGGAGGTGCTGACGGTGCTCGGCGCCCTGCCCGGTTGCCTGCTGGCACGGATGAGCGGCAGCGGGGCGACCTGCTTCGGCCTCTTCGCTACGGCAGCGGCGGCGGTGGCGGCGGCGCCCGCCCTGCCGGGTGGCTGGTGGCGGGCCGCCGGGGCATTGCATCCGGCACGATGATGCGCGCTAGGGGCTTTACGAGGCGAGGCCCCGGCCCTATCCAGTGCCCCGCTGAACGCGGCATCGCTGGGGCGTAGCCAAGCGGTAAGGCAGCGGTTTTTGGTACCGCCATTCCCAGGTTCGAATCCTGGCGCCCCAACCATCCAACGCAGATATCCGTCCAATCAGGCACCTGCCGGAAGGTCCGTCGCCGCAGGCCCCTGGGGTCTCGCTGGCTGCGGGACCGGCATCCGGGGGGCGCTTTGCCCAAGGTATGGAAGCCGCGAGGCATGGACGGCGCTTCAGCCGAGAGACGATACGGCCGAACAGCAGATCCCGCCTCGCCGGCAGTGAATATGCCGGGTGCGCTGAATGCCAGCGCCGGTGCGCATCGCGCATACTCGCTGCCTGGCAGATCCGGTGCCGGCAGACGAAACCACCAGCACGAAAAAAAGCCTCGGGTTTCCCCGAGGCTTCTCTGCCGCAGACCGGATAGCTGCTTGCCAGCAGGGATACCCGGCTTGTGCAGCCTAGTTCACGAAGGCGCCGGCCTCGACCGTGACGCTGGACATGTAGTCGGTCGCAATAACGGTGCTGACGACTTCCGCCAGCGAGTTATCGCCGATGGCTTCGACATCGAGGCTGAGGGTGGCCGCGTTGCCTTCAAGGCCGCAAAGATCCAGGTCGACGTCGATATCCTTGTTGATATCCACGTCCACATCAACATTCGTGTCGAAATCAACATCGATCTCGACATTGTAGTCCTTGTCGAAGTCCACGTCAGGGTGATGGCTGCCGGTCATCTGTCTTCTCCTCGACTAGTCGGTCATCGCCGACCGTTTCTTGATAGTTTGCGGAGCCGGTGAGGGTCAAAGATTCTTCGGTATTATCAACGAGGCGTCCGCCATTCTCCAACGGCTTAGACTATGTCAGCAAAAATCTCGGTAGGCGTACGCCTTGATGCTGAAAGCGAGTGCTGCACACGAAATCGCAGCCCGGACCCAAGGCATTGGCCTCGCGTGGAGAGTGGCGGGTATCGAGCAAGGATCGCGCAGAAGCAGCCAGGCGCCTTGCCCAGCGCGCGGCGCCGTGCTGCTTTGCCGAGATTGATGCTGCGGCCGTCAGCGCATGTCATGCCGAGTGCGATGTCGCGCTGTCGTCCCCGGCCCGGCCTATCATATGGGCGAGCCTCTCCGATGAGCGCTCAGACTTTCGTCGTAGTGCCGGATGCCGCTTCCGATCAGCAGGCTTGCCGCGCTTGGCACAAACTCATCGCGTGGGCCAATCGCTCAGGTCGCGCGACAACTCAGTCCACGCCGATCAGCGATGTAACGGTGACGCTGGAGAATTCGTCCTCGATCACGAAGACGGAGGCGTCGACCTCGACGAGGCTGTCATCACCGAAAGCCACGGCATCGATATTGGCGAGGGCGATGTTGCCATCCAGGTCGAGGTCGATATCCCCGCAGCCGCAATCCAGGTCCAACTCCGGCTGCGATACCGAATCTGCGGCGCCGGATGGCGAGATTTCCGCCGAATCCCAGCCCTGGTCGGGGGAGCTGTCGATCTGCTTGATGTCCAACGCATAGTCCTCGACGACCGACACCGATGACGCTGTGGCACCATCCGCTGTTTGCGTCGTGCTCGACTCCTTGAAATCGAAGGATAATGCGTAGTCCGCATCGCCATAGATATCGGAATAGGCCGAGGTGCTGGCATAGGCGACACCGTCTGATGTTTCCCCGGCGGCCACCATGCTTGTCGAGACATAGGCCTCGCTCGAACTGTCGGTACTGCTGGCCTGCGCTGTGACATCGGCACTGGCATAGGTGTCGTTGCCGACAGCCGTAGCCTCTCCGCTGACCTCCGCCACCATGCCGGAGCTTTCCGAGGAAACCGATCCTGTCTCGACGGTCAGATCCATCTGGTAGCTCTCGGAGGTCGGGGCGTCTGTCGCGGTGGGACTCGTGGTCGATGTCGCGGTTACCGAGTAGGCGCCTGTCCGTGTGACGTTGGAAGTGGCATACATGGCGGTGCCCCTTTCTAGGCGGCCAATCCTAGGGGAGATCGATTTCGCACAAACGGCATCTTTGGGAGATGCGCGCTACCAACCGTGGCTGACACTCCTTCGGTGGCGCCCTCTACGACTTCCGGCGCCGCTGCGGGTTGTCGGCCATCCCCAAGAAATGCCGGCTCGGCACCATGGCGGTCCAGGCCGTGGCGCCGGATGGCAGAGGCGCCTGGCAGCACCTGCTAGGGTCTGTGACCGAACTCAGTGGTGCGCAAGTTGATCATGGTGGCAGCAAGATGGGCGAAGCCCATCCAACTGCGGCGTGTCTTGTCGCGTCGCAGGGTGATGCGAGCAAAGTCCTTGAGCCGGGAAAACAGGTTTTCGACGCGGTGGCGCCGGGCGTACAGCACGGGATCCCATGCGGGCGGATCAACCATGCCCCGCTTGGGTGGGGTATGGACGGTGCAACCCTCGGCGGCGAAGGCCGCGCGGAGCGGCGCTGAGATATAACCGCGATCAAGCGCCACGTCGCAGGCTGGGATGCCCGAGGCCAGCG
>NZ_FMZX01000004.1:0-109073 GCF_900101615.1 Belnapia rosea
CACGTCGATAGGCCGCAGGTCGAAGTCGGGTAACCGACGCAGCCGAGCGGTCCTAATCGCCCGATAGAGCTCCTCCCACCACACCAACGCCGCTGTCCCCCCCAAAGGGCCAGCACCGCACGCAGCACCAAGCCGCGCCCATACCCACAAACCTCTACACCCAACCAACCATGCCATCACTCAGGATCCGGTTCGGTGGCCCGGTGGTCATCGCGGGGATGATACACCCGATCCCATCCCGAACTCGGACGTGAAACACCCCAGCGCCCATGATACTGCAGCTCAAGCTGCGGGAAAGTCGGTCGCCGCCGGGCCACCCAACCAGATCCTGAACAACCGTCACCATATAGCAAAGCAAAAGATGCGAAGGTTGCCTCGCGTTTTTGCGTTTGGCTTTTCTTAAACTGAGCAGAATCTCTTCGTTAATTATGGCGCCTCAGTGTCGCTGTGGCAGAGCCGCAGTGAGTTGGGTCACCAGCCTGGACGTATCAAAGCCACCATTGAACCAAAGCTGTCACGACGCCGTTCCCATCGCATTGGGAATGTGTTGAAGCCTATGCTTCACAGATAGTATATTCTTTGAGGCGAGTTATTCAGCCTTGGGCAAGCCGAAGAGCCGGCCCCAATAGATCAAGGCGGCCGTCTCTGCTCCTGCCGCCCGCAGCCCGCCCCAAAGCGCTACCGCGATGCTGTCGAGCACGGGAATGCCTGTCTCGCTCTCTAAGGCCGGTACCGCCCCAGCCCCGCGGAAATTGGTGCAGTGGATGGCAATCGCCTCCGGCCCAGCCGCCGCCACCTCCCGCACCAGCTGGGCGACCAGCGATTCAGGATGCTCAGCGAAGCTGAAATTCCCAGGATCTTCGAGATGCCGTTCGGCAACGCAATCGAGCCCAGCGGCTGCCCATCGTGCCAGGATCGCCTGCTGCACCGCCCCGAGATAGGGCGTGACGAGGCCGATCCGTCGTACCCCCAACAGGTCCAACGCCTCCATCAGCGCCATGGTCGCAGTCACTGCCGGAATGCCGGTTGCCTCCGTAATGGCGGCGCACATCGCCCGATCCTGCTCGAGCCCCAGCCAAGCGCCCGAGGTGCCGTTCCAGCAAATGGCATGCACCTTGGCATCGGCCAGGAGCCCGGCTGCCTCCAGCATCGGGCCGAGGTCGAACTGCGCGCGGGAGTCCGCGCCGAGATCGATGGCGAGCACGCGGATGCGGGCAAAATGCGCCGTCACCCCAGGCATGTCCGCCAGCATCGCCGCTGTCATCGGCTCCAGCACGGTGTTGGAGGAGGGGGTGAGCATGCCAAGGCGAATGGAACGGTCCATCTCGGAATGGTCGGGCCTGCGGCAGCCATGGTCAACCGCCACCTCGCATTGCTCTCCGCGCCCGGCCCGCCCATGCTCCCGCTGAACGCCGTTCACGAGGAGACGCCACCATGCCCGGTGTGCCCGATATCCGCCCCCGCGCGACCTGGGAAGCCTTGGCCCAGGACCCCTCCGCCACGCTGATCGATGTCCGCACCGATGCGGAATGGAATTTCGTTGGCCTGCCGGACATCGCCGAGACAGGGAAGCAGCTGTTGCTGATCCCCTGGCAGGTCTATCCCTCGATGCAGGTGAACGGCGCCTTCGCCGAGCATCTGCGCAAAGCCGGGCTGACGGCCGAGAGCCGGCTCTACTTCATCTGCCGCTCCGGCGTGCGGAGCCTCGCAGCCGGGCAGGCGGCGCAGGCAGCCGGCTTCCCGCATGCCTTCAACGTCGCGGACGGGTTCGAGGGTCCGCCAGATGCGGAAGGGCATCGCGGCCAAGTGGCCGGCTGGAAGGCCGAAGGCCTGCCCTGGCGCCAACGATAAGGAGGACCGACATGACACCCTTGCCCCTTGCGACCGAATTTCTTTTCCGCGCCGTGTTGACGGTTGGTGCGCCACAGGCCGTCGGCGCCACGCGCAGCGGCGACCTGCGGGTCATCCCCGTTACCGGCGGCAGCATCAGCGGCCCGGCGCTGAACGGGGAGGTGCTGCCCGGTACGGCGGCCGACTGGCTGCGCGTCGACCCGGACGGCACCGCGCATATGGATGTGCGCCTGACCATCAAGACGACCGAGGGTCATATCGTCTTCATGCATTACAGCGGCATCCGCACCGCAAAGCCCGAGGTGCTGGCGCGTCTGAACGCTGGCGAGGCGGTCGACACCGCGGATTACTATTTCCGTACTGCCATCCGCTTCGAGACCGGTGCCGCACCTTTGGCTTGGCTGACGCGCATCCTGGCTGTCGGCGTCGGCCAACGTCCCCCGGCCGGACCGACCTACGACGTCTATGCCGTGAAGTAGGCTACCTTCGGCCGGCAATTTGCCGGTTTTCCAACCGGCTCAGCAGTCGCACCACCGGCCAGAGCAGAAGGAAATAGACCACTGCGGCGGCCATGATGGGCGTCGCGTTGTAGGTCACGCTCTGCGCCTGCCGGGCCTGGAAGAGCAGTTCCGGGAGCGCCACCACCGAGGCGATGGAGGTGAGCTTCACCACCTCCAGCGTGTTGCTGATGAGGTCGGGCAGCACGTTCCGCATCGCCTGGGGCAGCACGACATGGGTCATGGCCTGCCCACCCGTCAGCCCGGTCGAGCGCGCCGCCTCAACCTGACCATGCGGCACGCTCTCGATGCCGGCGCGCAGGATCTCGCCGTAATAGGCGCCGGTGTTGAGAAAGAAGCCGATGGCGACCGCCGTCAGTGCCGAGACCTCGAGCCCGGCGAAGGGCAGCCCCGCATAGACGAAGACCAGCAGCACCAGCGGCGGCAGCGACCGAAACAGGTCCACCCAGGCGATCAGCGGCCAGCGCACCCAGCGACTGCGCGCCGTGCCAAGCAAGGCCAGGATCACGCCGCCGAGGAAGCCGAGCGGCACCACGACAACCGAGAGCAGCAGCGTATTCAGGAGCCCGGCCCAGAGAATGGGCCAGGCCTGCTGCAGGATCTCGATCGAGAAAAAAGCCTGCAGGAAGTCATCGATGCTCATGGTTCAGCGGCCATGCGATTCACGTTCCGGTCTTCCGCAATCGCATGGCTCACCGCTTCCAGGCAAAGCGTGTTTCGACCCAGCGGCCGAGGATCACGACGGGCAGGAACAGCACGAGATAGGCGATGGCGCCCAGGGTCAGGGGCGTCGGGTTGAAACTGAAGGAGACGCCGGCCTGGGCCGCGCCAAGGATCTCCGGCACCGCGACGACGCTCGCCAGCGCCGTGCCCTTGGTGATGGCGATGGTGCGGTTGGTCAGCGGCGGCACCACCATGCGCAGCGCCTGGGGCAGTACCACCAGCGAGAAGGTGGGGAAGAAGCCGAGGCCGGTGCTGCGCGCGGCTTCCCATTGTCCCTTGGGCACGGCGGTGATGCCGGCCCAGAAGATCTCCTCGGTGAAGGCCATCAGCACCAGGGACAGAGAGAGCCAGGCCGCGGCGAAGCCGGAGAGGGAAAGCCCCGCCGCTGGCAAGCCGAAATAGAGCAATGCGATGACGACGAGCGGCGGCAGCGCCCGGAACAGGTCGACGACGAAGATGATCAACCAGTTCAGCGGCCGGATGCCGAGGCTCCTCAGTACCGCCAGCGCCAGCCCGGCCGCGACGCCGGCGAGGATGATGCAGCCGGCCAGCAGGATAGTGAGCCAGAAGCCCTCAACGATCTTCGGCAGGTATTCCGCCGCGACGCGCGCATTGAAGAAGCTGTCGAGGAAGCGATCCCAATTGGTCATGCTCAATGCCGGCTGATCTGGCCGATGAAGGCGCGCGTCCGCTCCTGCTGGGGATTGCCGAAGATGGCCTCGGGCTGGCCTTCCTCGACGATACGCCCCCCATCCATGAACACCACGCGGTCGGCGGCGGCGCGGGCGAAGCCCATCTCGTGGCTGACCACCACCATGGTCATGCCGCTCTCGCGCAGCTCCCGCATCGCCGCCAGCACGCCGCCGACCAGCTCCGGGTCGAGCGCCGAGGTCGGCTCGTCGAAGAGCATGACGCGCGGCTCGAGCGCGATGGCGCGGGCTATGGCGACGCGTTGCTGCTGACCGCCGGAGAGTTGGCCCGGGTAATGCCCGGCGCGGTCCGCCAGGTGAACGCGCTCCAGCGCCCGCCGGGCCTTGTCCTCAGCCATCGCCCGCGGCAGGCCCTGCACCTTGCGGAGCGCGAGCGCGACATTCCCGAGCGCCGTCATATGCGGGTAGAGGTTGAAAGCCTGGAAGACCATCCCGATCCGCTGCCGCGCCTTGTTGATATCCGTGCGGCGGTCGAGGATGTCGATGCCGTCCACGGTGATGGCGCCACCGCTCGGTTCCTCCAGCCGGTTGAGGCAGCGCAGCAGCGTCGACTTGCCCGAGCCGCTTGGCCCGATGACGAAGACCAGCTCGCGCTCATGGACCGCGAGATCGACGCCCTTCAACACATGCAGGGCGCCGAAATGCTTGTGGATGCCGCGCGCCTCGACGATCGGCCCCGTTGCTTTGGGCATCGTCACCCGCAGGCCGCCCGGCTCGGCGTGGCGTCGTAGCCAGGGAGGCCGGGCGGTCCGTAGCCGGGGAAGGCAACGCGCTCGGCATCCTCCTCCTTTGGTGCGGCCCCGAACCACTTCTCCGAAAGGCGGGCGACGGTGCCATCCTTCTTCAGGCACTCGATCGCCTCCTCGAGTTGCGCGCGCATCGCGGTGTTGTCCTGTCGCACCGGAGTCGCCCAGTGGAAGCGCGTGCCGGGGAGGACGAAATCGGCGATGAATTGCGGCGTGCGCGAAGCCGAATACTTGATGACCGTATTGCCCGAGAGGTTGGCATAGGCGCGGCCCTGCAGCACCGCCTGCACCGCATCCGGCTGGGTGTCGAAGGCGAGCAGCGTCAGGCCCAGCCGCTCCGCATTGTTGCGGACCCATTGTTCATAGGGCGTGCCTTTGTTCACGCTGATCGTCTTGCCGCGCAGTTCCTCTTCTGATCGAATCGGCGTGGCGCCGCGCTTGATGCCGAATTGCAACTCGGTCCAGAGGTAACCCTCGGTGAAGAGCAGGCTCTGGGCGCGCTCCTGCGTCACCGTCACCGGGGCGCAGAGGAAGTCGTAGCGGCCGGCATTCATCGCCGGGATCAGGCCGGAGAAGCTGGCGCTGTCGACCACCAGCTGCCGGTTAAGCCGCTTCGCCACCTCGGCGAAGAGATCGACCTGGAAGCCCTGCACGCCGCCTTGCAGGCTCGGGAAGGCATGTGGGGCGAAGGTGCCGTCCACGGCGCAGCGCAGCGGTGGCTGGCTGGTATTCGCCGGACCTACCGTAGTCTGAGCAAGGACGGGCGTGGCAAACAGGCCGGCGCCCAGCAGGGCGGCGAGGACGGGACGGATCATGGCAGGGTGCTCCCGGGCGGCTGGCGTCGGCCGGGACGATCCTGCATTCATCGCCTCAGCGCAACCTGCCACCCTGCCATGAAATCGCCCCATCGCCGGCCAGAAGCTGCCAAGGCCAGGGTGTTCCTATAGTCGCACGGGCCGCATGGCCCAGGATGAATGGAGCCCCTAAGCATGCAACGGATCGCCTGCAGCCTGATCGGAGCCTCGATGGCCTTGATCTCTGCCCTGGTCGCCCTGCTGCTGTCTGATGCCTTGTCCCCGGGCCGTCTGCCGCCGATGCTGGCCTTCTGGGCGGCCTGTGGCGCTGGCGGCATGCTGATCGCGGGGCTGATGATGCTGGAGCGCACCAGCCGGGACCGCCACCCGGTCCCGGCCCTCTACGGCCGCTGAGGCCGTCGCGGCACGGCTCAGAACGCCATCTGGGACCGCAGCCCGATCGTGTGGAAGCGGTCGCCGATCTGCTGGGTACCGGCGGTGTTCAGCCGGTCCACGTTGACAATGTTCCAATCGAGCATGAAGCGCAGGAAGTTGGTCGGGTACCAGGACAGGCCCAGGCCCACCACCTCCTGCCGGCCGCCATAGACGCCGCCGGTCGTCGTCTGCGCCCGGCCGCGGGTGACCTTGTCGTTCAGGTCGGCGACGCTGTAGCGCGCCATCAGCTCCCAGGCACCCCAGCCGCCGCCGCGGAAGTCGAAGGGGTGCTTGGGGCTGGGCCGGCCAAAGGCGGCGGAGGAGGTGCTGTAGCGCCGCGGCTCGCCGGTCATGACCCAGCTCGCCTCGACATAGCCGCCATCAAAGGTCAGGTCGGGCCGCAACGCGCCGCTGGCCTGGGCCTGTTCCACGTTGATCTGCTGGTACTCGCCCTGCAACATGAAGTTGCGCCAGCGCACGCCGAACTCAGGCCCCCAGGTGCTGGCATGGTCGGCCGGCAGGTTCCCGGTGTCGATCAGCCGCGTGGAAGGATCGCCGGCGCGCCATTCCGGCCGGTCACGCAGGCGGAGCGTCTGGCCGTCTGCCTGCCGCCGCAGGTCGAAGGCGTAGGAGCCGGTGAGGCCGAGATGCAGGTCAGTATCGGCATCGGTATAGGGCCGGCCGGCCACGCGGCCGACGAAGCCGGTTTGCCCGCTGGTGGCCTGGTTGCTGCTGTTCGAGCCGGCGACGTCGCCGGTGAGGTAGCCGGCGGCAAACCAGCGGCTTGCCGCCCAGCGCCCGCCGACCGAGGCACGGCTGTCGCCGGCCACGATGTTGCGAGCGATCTCCATGATGCTCGGCCGCTCGAGGAGCAGGAAGTCGTTCGAGCTCATGGAGTCGGCCAGGCCATAATACGGCTTGTAGTAGCCGACCGTCAGCGCCAGCGGCCGGATCGGGGTCCAGGTGAGGTTGGCCTCGTAGAGCGACGGCGTGCCGTCGGGCGAGCCGCCGAAATCAGGCGTCACGCTCAGCAGCAGGTCGTCGTACTTGAAGCCGAAGAACAGCCGGCCGCGGCGGAGGTTCTCGCCGAAGGAGTTGAGCCGCGGCGCTCCCGCGGTGCGGTCGCCCTGGATGGCGCCGCCGATGTCGTACTGGAATTGCGCGCCCAGATAGGCGCTGAAGCGGCCGTCGGCGGAGGTGATGGTCGGCCGGTTGCTCGGGAAGCCGATGCGCACCTGGTCGGCCGGCGGCTGCCCGGTGAGGCGCGGCGCGGCCTCGATCTGGCGCTGCGTGGTCTCGACCTGACGCTGCGCGGCCTGCGCCTCGGAGCGGGCCTGCGCGGCGTCCTGCTTGGCCGCGCGGGTCTCGGTCTCGCGCACCTGCATGTCGCGCCGCATGCGGGTCAGCTCGCCCTGCAACGACCGGATCTGCCGCTCGATCGCTTCCATCCGGGCGGCATCCTGCGCCAGGGCGGGCGGTGCCGCCAATGCCAGGAGAACCCCACCGGCCACCATAATTCGGGCCTTCCGCATCATCCATAACCCCCAAGCCATGCGGTGGCGGACCATGCCGCTGCCGTATAGCTGGCGGATGACGCTCGGGTTTCAGGACGAATACAACCTTCATCGGAACGGATGAAGACGCCCGCCCGGATTCTACTGTTCGGCGACATCCGGATAAAGCGAGCGCAGTCCCGCCTCGCTTGCCTCACAGCGGCCACGCTCGGTGATCAGGCCGGTGACGAGCCGCGCCGGCGTCACATCGAAGGCCGGGTTGGCGGCCGGACTGCCCTCGGCCACTACCCGCACCGTCTCGATCCGGCCATCCGCAGTGCGGCCGGTGAGGTCCGTCACCTCCACCCCGTCTCGCTCCTCGATCGGGATCTCGGCGATGCCATCCCGGACCCGCCAGTCGAGCGTCGAATGCGGCAGCGCCACCCAGAAGGGGATGCCATTGTCCCGCGCCGCAAGCGCTTTCAGATAGGTGCCGATCTTGTTCGCCACATCGCCCTGGCGTGTGACACGGTCGGTGCCGACGATGCAGATATCGACCTCGCCATGCTGCATCAGATGCCCACCGGCATTGTCGGCAACGACCGTGTGCTTCACGCCATGCGCGCCGAGTTCGAAGGCCGTCAGCGCCGCGCCCTGGTTGCGGGGTCGGGTTTCATCCACCCAGACGTGCACATCGTGTCCGGCATCGTGGGCCATGTAGATCGGAGCGAGCGCCGTGCCCCAGTCGACGGTCGCCAGCCAGCCGGCATTGCAGTGGGTCAGGACATTCACCTTGCCCTTGCGCTCGGCGATCTCGGCCAGCAGCGGCAGGCCGTTCTCGCCGATGCGGCGACAGGTCTCGGCATCGTCATCGGCGATGGCGGCGGCTTCGGCATAGGCAGCGGCAGCGCGCGCCTCGACCGGCAGGTTGTGCAGCTTGGCCCGCTGGCGGTCGAGCGCCCAACGCAGGTTGATGGCGGTGGGCCGCGTGGCATTGAGGGTCGGCAGCACCTGGTCGAGGCTCGCCGGATCGGCCCGCATCGCCAGCGCCACGCCATAGGCTGCGACGGCGCCGATCAGGGGGGCGCCGCGTACCTGCATCGAGCGGATGGCATGCGCCGCCTCCTCCCAATTGGTCAGTCGGAGGATGTCGACCGACCATGGCAGCCGGGTCTGGTCGAAGAGGCGGACGGACCAGCCATCCTCCGGGTCCACCCAGACGCTGCGATAGGGGGTGCCGTTGATCTTCATCGAAAGAGGTTCCCGAATCGGGCGCTAGAGTAAACTCCGACCGGGTGGAAGCACCTGATCAGAGGTATTGGCTCGGTCAAACAACAAGCTGGAGCGGCTTCCGAAAGTCCATGCGACCGGAAAACCTTTAGATACGCTGGTGCAGGGCACAAACCAGGGTGAAGAGCCGCCGGGCCGTCTCGAAATCCAGCCCGATCCGGCCCTTGAGCCGCTCTTCCAGCAGCGTTGCGCCCTCGTTGTGCAGGCCACGCCGGCCCATATCGATCGCCTGGATGCGGGCCTCATGCCCGCCTTCGGTCACCGCCTGCTCGTGGCTCTGGACGATGAGGTGATAGTCCTTGATGAGCCGCCGGAAGGGACCGAGGGCGAGCGCCACGGCCCGTACCGGCTCCTCCGCTTCGTCGCGGATATCGAAGACCAGCCTTCCGTCCCGCACGCAGAGATGGAGCACGAAGGGTCCGCCCGGGACACCGAGCGGGTCGAAGCTGTTGGTGGCAAGAAGGTCCTGCACGGCCTGACGACGGTCTGCCTCGGCATAGGCCGAGGGCAGCGGCGAGGCGTCCGGCAGGTCCAGCCTGGCGATCCGTCGCGGCTCGGGACCGGGTTCAGGCATTCCGGTCGGGCAGCCCGGTCACCGGAGGCGCCGCCATGGGGGGCGCCTTGGCCGGCGCCTCCTCATCCTCATCATCTATCGAAACGATTCCGAGCGTGCTCATCCACCCCACCACAGCGCCCTTGATAGGGCGAAGCAACAAGATGCAGAGGATGGTGAAGAGAGGCAACCAGACGACCATATGAACCCACATCGGCGGCTCATAAGCCTTCTCCACCCAGAAAACCGGCGGGACGAGCACATGGCCGACGAGGAAGATGGTGAAATAGGGCGGTGCGTCATCCGCCCGCAACCGGGCCAGCGGCGCATGGCAGTTGCTGCATTCCGGCACCAGCGAGAGATAGCCGGCAAAAACCTTTCCGACACCGCAATAGGGGCAGCGGTTGCGGACGCCACGTCCGAGGGCGGTGCCGAGTGGCGCCGGCACGAAGTGGCGCGGCGGAGCGTTGCCGGAAGTCGTCGCGTCCCAACGCATCGGGATGTCCTTTTCCATGCCGGGGAAGCGCCGCAGCACCCTCCTGCGTTCCCAATCCTGGCATCCTGCCGCCGGAACGGTCCCGACCAGCCGGGAACCGCCCCCTGCCCGAAGCTGTTCCCTGCGCAGAGAACACGGGAGACCCATCATGGCAAGCAGTGCCCAGGACATCTACATCACCGGCCTCAAGAACGCGCACGCCCTCGAGGTTCAGGCCATGCAGCTGCTAGAGCGGCAGGTGGAGCGGGTCGAGAACTATCCCGAGATGGCTGCCCGCATGAAGTCGCATATCGAGGAGAGCCGCGTCCAGTCCCAGCGCCTGGAGCAGATTCTCGAGCGGCTTGGCACCAGCCACTCCGCGCTGAAGGATTTCGGCACGGGGCTGATGGGCAACCTCGCTGCCATGGCGCATGCGCCGATGCAGGATGAGATCCTGAAGAACACCTTCGCCAACTACGCCTTCGAGCATTTCGAGATCGCCTCCTACCGGGCGCTCATGGAGATGGCGCAGGCGGCGGGCGACCAGCAGGGCATTGGCTTGCTGCAGCAGAGCCTCCAGGAGGAGGTGAAAATGGCCGAGTTCATCGGTGAGAACCTGCCGCAGACCGTCCAGCGCTACATCCAGCTCGAGACCAGCGGGCAGAAGTCGGGAATCTGACGGCCCCGCTTTAGTTAGGCTCTGGTTCGGAACGGCCCCGCTTTAGTTAGGCTCTGGTTCGGATTGGCAGGGGGCGGTGGCCAGCAGCGCCATCGCCCCTGCTGCCGCACAGGGCTCGATCACCGGCAGCCCTGCTGCATCCTCTGCTGCGGCGACATGCCCGGCCATGCCGGTGCAGCCCAGAATGATTGCCTTGGCCCCGGTCGAAGCCAGGGCCTTTGCCGCCTCGCGAATGCGCGTGCGCGGTGCCTTCGGATCGGTCAGCACCTCCATCGGCAGGTCGAGCGGGCGCCAGCCAGCGAGCTGCTGCTCTACCCCCATCGCGCGCAGGGCAAGGCGCTGCCGTGCCTCACTCGCAGCAACGAAGCCGACCACCCCGAAGCGCTCCGCACGGGTCAGCGCCGCAGCAACGGCGCAACGGAACATCCCGAGCACCGGCCGGGGCGTTACGCTGCGCACCGCATCCAGACCAGGATCGGAGACGCAGGCGATCACATAGGTCGCCGCCGCCTCCCGCTCCACCAGCCGGCAGAGCGGCTCGGCAACTACATGCCAGTCACGCCAGCTGGCGATCGCTGGTGGCCCATCCTCCAGCCGCACCACCTCAAACCGCCCGAGTGCGCCGAAGGGTGCCAGCGCCGCTGCGATCCCCTGAGTGCAGGAGAGCGAGGAGTTCGGGTTGATGACCAGGATGCGGCCAGGCCTGCTCACAGCATCTGTCCGCCATCGACGATGACGGTCTGCCCCGTCACCCAGCCGGCCAGCGGGCTCGCCAGGAACAGGGCGACATTCGCCACCTCTTCCGGCGTTCCCATGCGGCCGAAGGGGATGCTGCCGAGGATGGAATTATAGAGCTTGGGGTCGGACGTCCGCCGCGCCTCCCAGGAACCGCCCGGAAATTCGATCGAGCCCGGCGCCACCGCATTCACCCTGATGCCCTTCGGCGCATACATCGCCGCCTGGGAGGATGTGTAATTGATGAGCAGCGCCTTCACCGCCGCATAGGCCGGCGTGCGCGTCGAGGGCCGGTAGCCCGAGATGGAGGAGACGTTGAGGATGCTGCCCCGCGACGTCTCGAGAAAGGGCAGGGCGGTGTGGGTGGCGCGGACCGTCGCCATCACATCCACCGAGAGGCCGAGCGCCCAGCCCTCCTCGGTATCCGGCCCGCCGAAGCCGCTGGCATTGTTCACCAGCACGTCGATGCCGCCGAGTGCCTCGGCCGCCGCGGCCACATAGGCCTTCACCGCTGGCCCATCGCCAAGATCGCAGGATGCCGCATGTGCCTTGACGCCGAGAGCGGCCAACTCCGCCCGCGTCGACTCCAGCGGTCCGGCGCCCCGGGCACAGATCGAGACGGCGGCGCCACCCTCCGCGAAGCCGAGCGCGATGGCGCGGCCGATGCCCCGGCTGCCGCCGCACACCACCACCCGCTTGCCCTTGAAATCGAACATGGTCCGTTCCTCCTGCTGGCGCGGCAGGCTGGCGAAGCCTGGGCGGCAGGGCAAGTCCCCGGTAGCAGGGCTGGCAGCGGGACTTGATACCGGCGCCGGTACGGGCATGTCTTGCCGTCATGCCCCTTCCTTTGCCCTTTCTCTCCCGCGCCCCCCGCATCGCCCTGGTGCGGCTACAGGGTACCATCACCCCACGCCCGGGCTTCGGAGGTGGGATGAGCCTTGCCTCCGTGGCACCGGCGCTCGACCGGGCCTTCGGACTGAAGCGGGCGGCTGCGGTCTTCCTCGTCATCAACTCGCCCGGCGGTTCGCCGGTGCAGTCGAGCCTGATCGCCGGGCATATCCGCCGGCTGGCCGAGGAGAAGAAGCTGCCTGTGGTCGCCTGCGTCGAGGATGCCGCCGCCTCCGGCGGCTACTGGATTGCCTGCGCGGCCGACGAGATCGTGGCGGACCCAGCCTCCATCCTCGGCTCCATCGGCGTCATCGCCGCCGGCTTCGGCTTCGAGGGGGCGATGCAGCGCCTCGGCATCGAGCGGCGCATGCATACGGCAGGCAGAGAGAAGAGCTTCCTCGACCCCTTCGGCCCGGAACGGCCCGAGGATATCGCCCGGCTGGAGACCTTGCTGCAGGAGCTGCACGAGGAATTCCGCGGCTGGGTCCGCACGCGCCGGGGCGAGCGGCTGAAGGCTCCGGCCGAGGAGCTTTTCACCGGCCGCTTCTGGCCCGGCAGGCGGGCGGTGGAGCTTGGCCTCGCCGACCGCCTTGGCGACGCGGCGGGGGAGGCGAAGCGGCGCTTCGGCTCCAAGGCACGGCTGGTGCCCATTGGTGGCCGTCGCCCCTCGCTGCTGCGGCGCCTGCTGCCCGGCCTGTCGGCTGAGGCACTGATCGCCGCGGCGGAAGAACGCGCCGCCTGGGCCCGGCTCGGCCTCTAGGACTCGACCTGCCGGATCCAGTCCGCGAGATTGTAATAAGTGGTCACGCGGGTGATGCGCCCTTCCGCCAGGGTGAAGAAGGCCCCGGCCGGCAGGCTGTAGCGCTGGCCACGGGCCTCCGGCAGGCCGGAATCGTTGGCCAGGTATTCGCCTTCCACCATGAACTCCGCTGCGGCGCGGGTGCCCGTGCCGTCCACCATCACGGTGAGGTCGCGGATCTCCTCGCGGTAGCAGGCATCCATATGGGCGAGGAAGGCACGGAAGGCCTCGCGCCCGGTCTGGCGTCGCCCCTGGTTCACGTCATGGGCCACGTCCTCGGCCAGCAGCGCCAGCATGGCCGGGCGATCGCCGGCGGCGAAGGCAGCGTAGTAGCCCCGGATCACGCTTTCGGTTTCGGTCATCGAATCATCCGCTCCCTCAGGTAGGGCCACTATGTTCGCGAGCGGTGCCGTGGCAAAAGGCGCCGCATGCAGAGCCTGGCCGCCCCACCCCTTCGCCCGAAGCCGCCGAGCTTCCAGGACATCATCCTTCGCCTGCATGCCTTCTGGTCGGCCCAGGGCTGCCTGATCCTGCAGCCCTACGACATGGAGGTGGGTGCCGGCACCTTCCACCCCGCGACGACGCTGCGGGCCCTGGGCCCCAAGCCCTGGAAGGCGGCCTATGTGCAGCCGAGCCGCCGCCCCTCCGATGGGCGCTATGGGGAGAACCCCAACCGGCTGCAGCACTACTACCAATACCAGGTGATCCTGAAGCCGAGCCCGCGCGACCCGCAATCCCTGCTGCTCGACAGCTATCGGGCGCTCGGGATGGACCCCAAGGTCCATGATTTCCGCTTCGTCGAGGATGACTGGGAGAGCCCGACGCTTGGCGCCTGGGGCCTCGGCTGGGAGGTCTGGTGCGACGGGATGGAGGTGACGCAGTTCACCTATTTCCAGCAGGTCGGCGGCATCCCCTGCGCCGTGCCCTGCTGCGAGCTGACCCTCGGCCTCGAGCGGCTGGCCATGTACCTCCAGGGCAAGGACAGCATCTACGACCTCGACTTCAACGATGACGGGGTCAAGTACGGTGAGGTCTTCCTCCGCGCAGAGCGCGAATACAGCGCGCATAATTTCGAATTCGCCGATGTGCCGATGCTGTTCCGGCATTTCGAGGATGCCGAGAAGGAATGCGCCGCGCTGCTGGCGCAGGGGCTGGCGCTGCCCGCCTATGACCAGTGCATCAAGGCGAGCCACCGCTTCAACCTGCTCGATGCCCGGGGCGCCATCAGCGTCACCGAGCGCGCGGCCTATATCGGCCGGGTCCGGGCCCTGGCGCGCGGGTGCTGCGAGGCGTGGCTGAAGGGGGAGGGGTAGGATGGCCCGCATGCGGACCGACGTGAAAGCGGCGCTGTAACCGATGCCTGAATTGCTGATCGAGTTGTTCTCCGAGGAGATCCCGGCCCGCATGCAGGCGCGGGCCGCGGAGGATTTCGCCCGACTGCTGCAGGCCGAAATGCGCGCCCTGATGCCCGAGGCGCCGCGCCCGCTCTCCGGCCCCCGCCGCATCGCGGTGGTGGGCGAGATGGCCGCCCGCGCCGAGACGCCTGGCAAGGAGGAGCGGGGCCCACGCCGCAGCGCCCCGCCGCAGGCGCTGGAGGGCTTCCTCCGCAAGCACGGCGCGACGCGGGACCAGCTGAAGGAGGAAGGCGACTTCTGGGTGCTCGCCAAACCGGGCGAGGTGACGCTGGCCGAGGATCTCCTCGCCCGCGCTGTGCCCGCCGTGCTGCGCGGCTTCCCCTGGCCGAAATCCATGCGCTGGGGCAGCAGCGACTTCGCCTGGGTGCGCCCCCTGCAGCGCGTGCTCTGCCTCCTCGATGGCAGGCCGGTGCGCTTTCCGCTGGCCCATGGCGAGGATGCGGTGCATGGAATCGTTGCCGGCGATCTCACCGAGGGCCATCGGATCCTGGCGGGAACGGAGCCCTTCGCCGTCGCCTCCTCCGCTGAATACGTCGCGGGGCTGCGCGCCCGCTTCGTCGTCGCCGATGCGGCGGAGCGGGAGCGGCTGATCGATGCCGGCATCGCCGACCTCGCGGCACGGGAGGGGCTGGAGGTGGTGCCCGACCGTGGGCTGCTGGCCGAGGTGGCGGGGCTGGTCGAATGGCCGGTGCCGCTGCTCGGCTCCATCGACGCCGCCTTCATGGACCTGCCCCCCGAGGTCATGCGCACCACCATGCGGGTGAATCAGCGCTACTTCGCGCTGCGCACCCCGGACGGGCGGGCGGCACCGCGTTTCGCGCTGGTCGCCAACATCATCCCGGCCGATGGTGGGGCGACCATTGTCGCCGGCAATGAGCGGGTGCTGCGCGCGCGCCTGGCTGATGCGCGCTTCTTCTGGGACCAGGACCGGAAGCAGCGGCTGGAGGACTTCCTCCCGAAGCTCGAAAATGTCGTCTTCCACGCGAAGCTTGGCACCCAGGGCGAGCGGGTACGGCGGCTGGAGAGGCTGGCGGGGTTGATCGCGCCGTATGTCGGCGCCGACCCGGCGCTGGCCGCCCGTGCCGGCAAGCTGGCCAAGGCGGACCTCGCCACGGGAATGGTTGGCGAATTCCCCGAGGTCCAGGGCATCATGGGCCGCTACTACGCCCTGGCCGATGGCGAGGACGTGCGCATCGCCGAGGCGATCGGCGGGCATTACCGGCCGCTCGGCCCTGGGGATGCCGTCCCGGTGGAGCCGGTGGCGGTGGCGGTGGCACTGGCGGACAAGCTCGACCAGCTCACCGGCTTCTTTGCGGTGGGCGAGCGGCCGACCGGCTCGGGCGACCCCTTCGCGCTGCGGCGGGCGGCGCTTGGCATCATCCGCATGATCCGCGAGGGTGGGCTGCGGCTCGGCCTCCTGGGGTTGATCGGGGAGGCCTTCTTCGGCTTCCCCCAGGCAACGGGCAGCACCGCCAACCCGGAATTCGGCATGGCCGTCGCGGCCGAGACGCTGAATGCCGGCTGGCAGCCGCCGCCGGGCGGGGATCACCCTCCGATGGTGACCGCCTTCGCCGCCGGGCTGCTCGACTTCCTCACCGACCGCCTTCGCGTGCAGCTCCGCGCCGAAGGCGCCCGCCACGATTTGGTCGCCGCCATCTTCGGCGCCACGCCGGATGACGACCTCGTCCGCCTGCTCGCCCGCGCCGCGGCGCTCGAGACCATGCTGGCGACGCCGGACGGTGCCAACCTGCTGGCCGCCTACAAGCGCGCCGCCAACATCCTCCGCATCGAGACGCGGAAGGATGGGCCGCATGACGGGCCGGTAGATCCCTCGCTGCTGGTGCTGCCCGCCGAGGCGGCGCTGGCCGAGGCGGTCGAGGCCCGCTCGGCCGAGGCGGCCTCAGCCAGCGCGGGGGAGGATTTCCTCGCCGCCATGGGGGCGCTCGCCGCCCTGCGCGAGCCGCTCGACGCCTTCTTCGAGACCGTAGTCGTGAACGACCCGGAGGCGAAACTGCGTGGCAACCGGCTGCGTTTGCTCAGCCGCCTCTGCGCCGCCATGGAGGCGGTCGCGGACTTCTCAAAAATCGAAGGTTGAATTGGCCCCGGAATGGCACACTCTGGCCCAAGGCCATAAGCCATCCGGCGCCCTGTCGCCGTCGTCAACACAAGGAACTCGCCCGTGAGCAAGTGGGTCTACAGCTTCGGTGCCGGCCATAACGAAGGCAAGGCCGAGATGCGCAACCTGCTCGGCGGCAAGGGTGCCAACCTGGCCGAGATGGCCAGCATCGGCCTGCCCGTGCCGCCCGGCTTCACCATCACCACCGAGGTTTGTACCTACTACTACGATCACGGCAAGCAGTACCCGCAGGAGCTGAAGGACCAGGTAACCGCCGCGCTCGGCCTGGTGGAACAGGCCGTCGGCATGCGCTTTGGCGACAACAAGACGCCGCTGCTCGTCTCCGTCCGCTCCGGCGCCCGTGTCTCCATGCCGGGTATGATGGACACGGTCCTGAACCTTGGGCTGAACGACGAGACCGTGGATGGCCTCGCCGCCGCCTCAGGCGACCCGCGCTTCGCCTGGGACAGCTACCGCCGCTTCATCCAGATGTTCGGCAGCGTCGTGCTCGGCGTCGACCACCACCGCTTCGAGGAGATCATCGAGGAGGTGAAGATCAGCCGCGACGTCCACGAGGACACGCAGCTCACTGCCGACGACTGGAAGACCGTGGTTACCGGCTACAAGGAGATGGTGGCCCAGGTCACCGGTAAGCCCTTCCCGCAGGACCCCGAGGCGCAGCTCTGGGCCGCGATCGGCGCCGTCTTCGGCTCCTGGATGAATGCGCGGGCCAACACCTATCGCCGCCTGCACGACATCCCGGCCAATTGGGGCACGGCGGTCAACGTCCAGGCCATGGTCTTCGGCAACATGGGCGAGGACTGTGCGACCGGCGTCTGCTTCACCCGCGACCCCTCGACGGGCGAGAACATCTTCTACGGCGAGTACCTCATCAACGCCCAGGGCGAGGACGTGGTGGCCGGCATCCGCACGCCGCAGCCCATGGCGCAGCTCAAGGCGAAGCCGGGCGAGCGCAGCATGGAGGTCGCCATGCCGAAGGCCTATCAGGAACTCGTCGCGGTTCGCGCCAGGCTCGAGCAGCACTATGCGGACATGCAGGACATCGAGTTCACGGTGCAGCAGAACAAGCTGTACATGCTGCAGACCCGCAACGGGAAGCGCACCGCCGCCGCCTCGCTCAAGATCGCCGTCGACATGGCTCGCGAGGGGCTGATCGACCAGACCGAGGCCATCAAGCGGGTGAACCCCTCGGCCCTCGACCAGCTGCTGCACCCGACGCTCGACCCGAAGGCGCCGCGCAAGCTGCTCGCCAAGGGCCTACCGGCAAGCCCGGGTGCTGCCAGCGGCGCCGTGGTCTTCTCGGCCGATGAGGCGGAAGTGCGGGCCGCCAAGGGCGAAGCCGTGATCCTCGTCCGCATCGAGACCAGCCCGGAGGACATCCACGGGATGCATGCGGCGCGTGGCATCCTGACGACGCGCGGCGGCATGACCAGCCATGCGGCGGTGGTCGCCCGCGGCATGGGCCGGCCCTGCGTCGCCGGTGCTGGCGGCGTGACCGTGGACTATTCCTCGCAGATGCTCATGGCTGGCGGCCAGACCATCCGCGGCGGCGAGATCATCACCCTCGACGGCGCCACGGGCGAGATCTTCATCGGCCCCGTCGCCATGGTGGAGCCGCAGCTTTCCGGCGACTTCGCCACGCTGATGGAATGGGCCGATGGCGTGCGCCGCCTGAAGGTGCGCACCAATGCCGAGACGCCGCTCGATGCCGACACGGCGCGGAAATTCGGCGCCGAGGGCATTGGCCTCTGCCGCACCGAGCACATGTTCTTCGACCCGCAACGCATCGGCGCGGTGCGGCAGATGATCATGTCGGAAACCGAGCAGGGGCGGCGCGAGGCGCTCTCCCGCCTGCTGCCCTTCCAGCGGGCCGACTTCATCGAGCTGTTCCGCATCATGGCCGGGCTGCCGGTGACGATCCGCCTGCTCGACCCGCCGCTGCACGAATTCCTGCCGCATAGCCAGGCGGAGATCGCCGAGGTGGCGGTCTCGCTCGGCACCGACCCGGTGACCATGCAGCGCCGTGCGGCCGACCTGTCGGAAGCGAACCCGATGCTTGGCCATCGCGGCTGCCGCCTCGGCATCTCCTACCCGGAGATCTACGAGATGCAGGCCCGCGCCATCTTCGAGGCGGCGGTCGCCACCGCAAAGGAAACGGGCGCCGCCCCGGTGCCGGAGATCATGATCCCCCTCGTCGCCACCCGGCGTGAGCTGGAGATCACCCGCGCGCAGGTCGACAAGGTGGCGAAGGAAGTCTTCACCGAGACCGGCCAGACCATCGAGTACTACGTCGGCACCATGATCGAGCTGCCGCGCGCCGCGCTGACAGCCGACAAGATCGCCGAGGTCGCCGACTTCTTCAGCTTCGGCACCAACGACCTGACGCAGACGACCTTCGGCCTCTCGCGCGACGACGCCGGCAAATTCCTGCCGCTCTATGTCGAGAAGGGCATCCTGCCGAAGGACCCCTTCGTCTCGATCGACCCGGAGGGTGTCGGCGCGCTGGTGAAGATCGCCAAGGAGAAGGGGAGGGCGGTGAAGAGCGACCTCAAGCTCGGCATCTGTGGCGAGCATGGCGGCGACCCGGCCTCGATCCAGTTCTGCGAGGAGGCTGGCCTCGACTACGTCTCCTGCTCGCCCTACCGCGTCCCCGTGGCCCGGCTGGCAGCGGCCCAGGCGGCGCTATCGGGCGGCAGCGACCGCACGGCCTGAACCTTGGCCGCTCCAGGCCGGGTCTCGGCCTGGAGCGGCAAGCCAGAGAGGAGCAGAACTCCTCTCGGTCAGGTATCCTGTGGCCCGCCTTGCCTGCTTGCCAGTGCATAAGGCAGCGGGGCGAAGCTTCTGAGCCTGGCTTCCACCGCCGCGAAGGCGCTGCGCCCCGCTGCCGTGAGCGGGGCGTCAGGCGTCGTGGTGCGATGGGCCAGGTAGCGGGCGACGCTGCCGGCGCCCCGACGATGGGCCGCGGCGACCAGCCCCGCCTCGGTCAGCGGCACCGGCTGCCCGTCAAGGCCGGTGACTGTGCTGCCGGCTTGGGCAAGGCTGCCATTGTGATCGAGTAGCTGCTCCGTCCGGCGGAGATAGGCGGCCATGGCAGCCTCCTGTGCCGGGGCGCTTCCCAGGAAATCCGCATCGGAGCGGACGCCGTTCCGGGCGGCGGTCGCCGTCCAGGCGCCGTTCGCATCCTGCCAGCCGAGATCCCGCAGCGCCTGAGGCGTGAGCTGGTACCGCCCAAGCGCGCCGGAGGCCGGGTTGCGAGCGCCCAGCCCCTGGCCCGGTGCATGGGCGCTGCTCTCGGCCAGCGCGATGCGGGCCTGGAAGGCGTTCCCGGCGGAGTCAGGCAGGCGCATTGGCGCAGCCAGGCGCGCAGGCGGCCCGGCTCCCTCCATGGCGCGGGCCATGGCTTGCTTGAAGGCATCTGCCTTGGCCGGCCGCTGCGGCTTACCGCCTGCCAGCGCGCCGACGGCGAGAATGCCCGAGGTCTTCTCCATCCCCGCAGCATGGTCCCGCATCCCTTAACCGACCGTTCCACCCGCCACGGGCAACTCGCGCCCGGGCCCACCCGTTGGCCGGAGCACGGAGGACCCCCGACATGCCCGACGAACAGAACACCCCCCAGCCGAAGCAGCGCCAGGATCGCCAGCCCGGCATCGAGTCCGAGATGACGCCGCAGCCCCAGGACCGGATGGAGAATTGGCGCGCCAGCGGCAAGCTCACTGGCAAGACCGCTGTCGTGACCGGCGGCGACTCCGGCATCGGCCGCGCGGTGGCCATCGGCTTCGCCAAGGAAGGCGCCGATGTCGTCATCCTCTACAAGGATGAGCATGAGGATGCGGCCGAGACGCGCCGCCATATCGAGGCGGCCGGGCGCCGTTGCGCCGCCATCGCCGGCGATATCGGCGACCGCGACTTCGTGCACCGTGCGGTGGATGAGGCGGCGCAAGCACTTGGCGGACGTATCGACATCCTCGTCAACAATGCCGCCGAGCAGCATATCAGCAAGGATTTCGCCGAGATCCCCGAGGATCAGGTGGAGCGCACCTTCCGGACCAACATCCTCGGCATGTTCTGGGTGACGCGGGCGGCGCTGAAGCACATGCCGGCCGGTGGCGCCATCATCAACACCACCTCGATCACCGCCTACAAGGGCAGCCCGGGGTTGATCGACTATGCCTCCACCAAGGGGGCGATCCTCGCCTTCACCCGCAGCCTGTCGCAGCAACTCTATCAATCGCGGCAGATCCGGGTGAATGCGGTGGCGCCGGGCCCGATCTGGACGCCGCTGATCCCGGCGAGCTTCGACGAGGAAAGCACGGCCAAGCACGGCGAATCCTCAGGCATGGGTCGCGCCGGCCAGCCCGATGAATGCGCGCCGAGCTACATCTTCCTCGCCGCCGAAAGCGACAGCAGCTATATCAACGGCCAGGTGCTGCACCCGAATGGCGGCACGGTCGTGAACGGCTGAGGCGGTGGCCGATCGGGCCATATCCCGATCGGCCTTTCCTCAATCCTCGCGGATGTTGGTGACGAGCGGGACGAAAGGCACGTCCCGCCCATTCTGCAGCCGCAACCCGCGCGCTATCGCCCTCTGGGTCGCGAGGCGGGAGCAGGGAGCTACCTGGCCCGCACCTCCTCAATGGCATCGATGGTGCCGGCATGGGTGCAGTAGCGGGCCGGGCCACCTCAGGAGGACCGGCTCCTTGCCGGTCACGCGGGCGCAGGCACGCGTCCCGCCGCCAAGTCCTGGAAGGGACCGCTGCCGATGATCTCGGGGATCTGCCGGCAGGGTCGGTTGCGGCAAGCCATGCCCGAAGCATGGCTGGTCGCGTAGTTGCTGCGGCGAATTGGATGCGGCCAAGTGATGTCGGCATGGGGAACAAAGGTCCGCCTGCGCGCCGCCATGGGCACCGGGCCACTCTCTTGTCGGCGCGCCCCGTGGCATAAGCGCAGCGCAACTGCTCCAAGCCCCGCATACCCATGATCCGCCTCGACAACATCAGCAAGCAAAACGGCCAGCAACTCCTCTTCATCGAGGCCTCTGCGGCGCTGCAGAAGGGGGAGAAGATCGGCCTTGTCGGTCCCAACGGGGCCGGCAAGACGACGCTCTTCCGGATGATTACCGGCCAGGAGCATCCCGACGAGGGTAAGGTGGTCGTCGACCGGGGCGTCAGCATCGGTTTCTTCAACCAGGATGTGGGCGAGATGTCCGGCCGCAGCGCCGTGTCCGAGGTGATGGACGGCGCCGGCGCGGTGAGCGCCGTGGCGGCCGAGTTGCAGGCGCTGGAGGCCGCCATGGCAGACCCCGACCGGGTGGATGAGCTCGACAGCATCATCGAGCGCTTCGGCGAGGTGCAGGGACGGTTCGAGGCCTTGGGCGGCTACGCCCTGGAGGGCAGGGCGCGCGAAGTCCTGGCCGGCCTGAGCTTCAGCCAGGAGATGATGGAAGGCGACGTAGGCGCGCTGTCGGGCGGCTGGAAGATGCGCGTGGCGCTGGCCCGCATCCTCCTCATGTGCCCGGACGTCATGCTGCTCGACGAGCCGAGCAACCATCTCGACCTGGAAAGCCTGATCTGGCTGGAGAACTTCCTCAAAACCTATGACGGCGCGCTGCTGATGACCTCGCACGACCGCGAGTTCATGGACCGCATCGTCAACAAGGTGATCGAGATCGATGGCGGCGCGCTGACGGCCTATTCGGGCAACTACGCCTTCTACGAGCAGCAGCGCGCGCTGGCCGAGAAGCAGCAGCAGGCGCAGTTCGAGCGGCAGCAGGCGATGCTCGCCAAGGAGATCAGCTTCATCGAACGGTTCAAGGCGCGCGCCTCGCATGCCGCACAGGTGCAGAGCCGCGTGAAGAAGCTGGAGAAAATCGACCGGGTCGAGCCGCCCAAGCGCCGCCAGACGGTCTCCTTCGAGTTCCAGCCGGCGCCGCGCTCCGGCGATGACGTGGTGAACCTGAGGAATGTCCACAAGCGCTACGGCCAGCGGATCATCTACGACGGGCTGGACCTGCTGGTGCGCCGCAAGGAGCGCTGCTGCGTCATGGGCATCAACGGCGCGGGCAAGTCCACGCTGCTGAAGCTGGTGACCGGCGCCGCGCAGCCGGATGCGGGGACGGTCACGCTGGGGGGCAGCGTGAAGCTGGGCTACTTCGCGCAGCACGCCATGGAGCTGCTCGACGGCGAGCGCACTGTGTTCCAGTCACTGGAAGCCTCCTTTCCCCGCGCGACCCAGGGTTCGTTGCGCGCCCTGGCGGGCTGTTTCGGCTTCTCCGGTGACGAGGTGGAGAAGAAGTGCCGGGTCCTGTCGGGCGGCGAGAAGGCCAGGCTGGTCATGGCGACGATGCTCTATGACCCGCCGAATTTCCTCGTGCTGGACGAGCCGACGAACCACCTGGACATGGCGACGAAGGAGATGCTCGTCGCGGCGCTGTCGCAGTACGAGGGCACCATGCTGTTCGTCTCGCACGACCGTCATTTCCTGGCCGCGTTGTCCAACCGGGTGCTGGAACTCACGCCCGAGGGCATTCACCAGTATGACGGCGGCTACACGGAATATGTGGCACGCACGGGCCAGGAAGCGCCTGGCCTGCGGAGCTGAGCCCGAAAATCCAAATCCGGAGGGTTGTTTCGGGAAGCCCTATGCGCGCCGGAACGACCAAACCGGTCTTCTGAAGGGGATGCGGGTCCGTGCCCGGCGTAAACGCTGCGTGGCGCAGCGCAATCCAGCGAAATGGCGGAGGGAGTGCGCCCGGATTCAAACCGTCGCCACTCGGCCGACACGGGAGAATCGACAATGCACCAATCTCCGTTCGGCGAAGAACCGCCGCGCCGAGCGGCGCGCTCTGTGCCACCTTGATCCCCTTTGCCAGCGTGTGCGGGACGGCGAGCCGCGATGGGCCGGCGACCGGCGGCGCAAACTTACCCATAGCTACAATGCGGACGCGGCGACCGCCGAGGGCGCAGGCTTGGTGCAGGCATCGGGGCCACGACCGCGGGCTGGTTAGCGGCGTCATACACCACAAACCGGGCCCCGATCGCGCGGTGGAAATGGATTTCTCCGATCGGGGTCTGTTATCACTGACGCGAACAACAAAAGCACAGACTACCCCCCCTGTGGTCGACAGGAAGGCGGAGGGCCGCAAGGAGGATTATCGTGAAGCGTCGTTCATTACTGCTGCTGCCCCCTTGCGTGGGCTCTCTGCTTCCATTTGGCAGCGTCCGCGCACAGAGTGGGCGGCTGAACCGCCCGGTACAGCTGGTTGTGCCATACGCGGCTGGTGGCACGACCGATGCCGTCGCGCGCAGGCTAGCCCCAGCGCTATCTCAGCGCGTCTCGCAGCCTGTGATGGTGGACAACCGGCCAGGAGCGGGCGGCCTTGCAGCGGCTGGCGCCGTCGCACGGGCAGCTCCGGACGGGCATACGCTACTTGCCGTTGATTCCAACATGTTCTTCATTGATGATCAAGCTGGCACAATGGGTAGACGGGAGGCGCTCGAGGCGCTTGACCTGCTGGGAGTGGTGGCGGAGACGCCGCTGATCATTGCCGCCAGCCCGAACCAGCCGATCCGGTCAGCCCGCGACTTGGTCGAGACCTTGAAGCAGGGGAATGCGAGGTTGAACATCTCCGGGGGCGGCACCGGACTGCAAAGCCCAGCATATCGCTGCTATACTTTGCTGCAGCGCATGATCAACGCCCGGGCGGACTATGTCCCCTACCGAACCGCGGCGGCGGCCCTGCAAGACACGCTGGCGGGGAGCGTCCACATCTTCGTCGGCTCCCTTGCCATCGCCGATGAGGCCATCCGGACTGGCAGGTTGATGCCACTAGCTCGGTTAAGCAGCGCTGTCGCTCCGGGTTTCGAAGCTCTACCGACCCTCGACCAATTTATACCGGGCTTCCGTTTTTCCGTCTGGACGGGGATCATGAGCCCTAGGGGTGCGCCGCAGGCGATCAGGGACATGCTGTCGAGCGATATCATCGCCGCCGCACAAGCGCCGGCATTCCGGGAACAGATCGGCAGCATCGGACTCGTTCCCCTCGCTTTAGGGCGCAGCGAGGCGATGCAACTTGTCAGGCTAGAGATTGATCTCTGGCTCGACCGGTGGTGCTGCCGCGGCGGCGGCTAACAGATGGCGGGTATGAAGAAGTCAGCAAGCCCTTTCGAAGTATCTGCTCCTGAGGCGCGTCAGGCAGCTGCAGGAGAATGCTGCACAGCCTTCGGGGAGAAACAAGGTGCCCGATTTCACAGTCGCGCAGAACATCACGACGCCTATCATGCTTGGTGCCTTGATTGCCATTGCCCTTTATGGGCTGTACAAGATGGTCATCAGCAAAATTGAGGTGCCTCCCGATAAAGTTGAGGGATTCAACACTCTAAACAGAGTCCTGAGATTTCTGTTCTGGCTTGCGTTGGTTCTTGGCGCTCTCGCCATCGCTAGCCATACCATCACGACGGTCAGGGCGATCGAGACTAACGCTGCGAAGATTGAGGATCTCGAGAGAAATCAGGCTTGGCAGCAGCGGGTTTTCTTGCCATTGGCCGAGTCCGGCCTGATGCACTTGATCGATAATCGTGACTTTGATGAAGCGGAACGGCTGGTCCGTGTCACACGTGAGAACTTCGGCGCTGAGGCCCGCTCTTGGTACCTCCTTGGACTGCTTCGCTATGAGCGCGGTCAGCACGCGGCGGCGCTAACAGCCTTTGAGGAAGCAGCCAAAACTGCCGGTCCAGAGGACCGGTTCGCGAACCGCTACCGCCTTAATCAATCCGGCATGCTGAACCGTCTGGGCCGTTATGATGAGGCTCGCCGCATCGTCGAGCCCCTCCTAGCCCAAGATCCGAACGACCGTTTTTATCGCCTGAACGCTATTATCGCTTACACCTTCGGCAACCCACGTCAGCTCAGCCTCGGCGGAGAAATGACTGAACGATTCGCCGGCGAGCTGGTCCTTGGGTCGCCCGTCGGTGGACGCTGTCGTCCCGTCGAGCCGTCGAATGTTGAAATGACAGTCTACGTCCTGCTCCACAGCTTTGCCATCAGCGCCCTGCTGCACATTGAAGACTCAAAGAGCGAGCCTCGATGGCCAGTGCTTGCCTGCGCCTGCGACATCAATCCAGCGCCCGTACTTGCCTTTCTCTCGAACCAGAGCGCCCACTTCCGGAATGTCAGCCTGGATCCCGTGCTGCGCGTCTTCGCGGACTTAAAAGCTAAAACTGACCCTTCCTTGCAAATTGCGAACGTTCACCAGAGGTGTGCCTAGCAACCAACGTGCACAGATTCTTCAGAGGAGACGCGTGCAACATGACTAGGCGTCGCTCTGCCGCACCTGTTGGAAGCCTCCAGCGTCGGTTCACCAGTCGTCCTGCGGAGCAGGTGCTTACGGCCCCTGTATCCACGGCGCTCTCATACATAGCCGCGATTAAAGCGGCTGGCGCTGGACATGCCGTGCCCGCAGCCGTCATTGCCAGCATCGGATCCGGCGACTGCTTTGATGCGCGAAAAGGAAGTGACTGTAACCCATGACCAGCCAAGCTTCGAAAGCGGAGTGGAGATGACGTATGGCAGCTGGAGACGGGCGCGGTTCTGGGCACGCAGGAGGAGTTTGGGACGCCAAGTCCCGCAGCGCCGACGGAACTGATGAGCCGTGTGTATCACGTTACGCTAGGCATCCGCCGCGCCGCAGCGTCGCCACGGCGTTGCTCCGCGCGGTTGCGCTACTTGCCCTGGCCGCAGTGCCCGTCCCGGCCGAGGCCGAGATGAATCTCTGGCCCGTGGAAAGGCCGTGGGATTTGCAGGGCTGTCTGACGCCCGTCCAGCTAGTCCCGAACCGCACCTATACGATGGTCGTCCGTCCCGAGCTGCTCGGCGGAGCGGAGGCGCGGTTCCGCGGCAGGCTCGCCGCGGACACCCGGCTCCCGGACACGGCGCGCGCCGTGTCCGGTCCCACTGCCAGACTCGCCGCGACCGTCACAGCGGCCGAAGCCAGGGTGGACCGGATCGAACTCGAGGACGGCCAGCGCGTCGAGCTCGTCCTCTCGGCGGACAGGACGCCCCCGGGGCGATTCCTGCTGGAGGGGCCGGCCGCTGTGGTGCTGGAGAGTCCCCTAACCGTCGCGGTCGACGTGCCCGCGGGGACGGACCTGGGGGCGCCGGACCCGGAGAGAGCGGGCGTGTCGGTCCAGAGGGAAACGGCCGTGCTGATCCCGCGGCTGCCGGGCAGGCTGGGGCCCGTCCAGGTTGCGTTACCTCAGACGGTTGTCCCACTAGCCCTAGGCCGCGTTGAGCCGGAAGGCGCTCCCCCTCTGAAGCTAGCGAACGTGGACGAGATCATGCCCCGGGTCGCTTCGGGCGATGCCGGCATCGTCGTTAGATTCGTTGCGAGGCTCCCCGGCGCGAGTCTCAGAGCCGACGCGCGGCGCTTCGACGCGTGCTTCGTGACGGGCGTCGCGCGGACCGCCCGCTCCCTGGAGGTGAAGCGGGTGAGATACTCCGATCAAGACCCGGGCGAGGCAGAATTCTCCGTCACACTCCCGAGCGGCTTCACCAGCTGGGGCAGTATTGGTTCGGCGGGTCGTAGGGACGGTCAGCTTCTCGTCGTCTCGAGCGACGGCGTCTATCTTGGCTCTGGCAGGCTGGAGATAAACAGCCCGCTCGGCTCGCTCGTTTGGGCGTCGGCAGTGCTGCTTGCCGGCTTAGGGGGGCTCGCCCTGCTCGCGATGCGCAGGTTCGGGACCGGGCGAAATTGGCGCCAGTGGGCCTTCGGGCTGATCGCCGGTCACGACGGCCAAGCAAGCATCTCCCTATTTCAGATACTGCTGTGGACCCTGGTCCTGATGTTCGCGCTCGTCTATGTTATGTTCCGAACTGAGGGCCTCATCGCGGTCACGCCCGAAATCATGGGGCTGGTCGGCTTCGCAGGTGCAGGCTCGGTGCTCGGGCGCTGGATCGCGGCGAGCCGGGCGCCGGGCGCTCCGGCAGCGACCGGGGCAGAGGTGAGGCCGAGGTTCTGGGCGATCCTCGACGCCGGCGACCGGATCGACCTCTACAAGCTCCAACTGTTCATCTTCACCGTCTTCTCCGCCGCCTACGTCGTTTGGCACGTCGCAAACGACATGGCCTTCCCACCTCTAGGCACGGAGCTCCTGCTGCTGATGGGGGTCAGCAACGGCACCTACGTCTTCGCTAAGCTGGCCGAGGCCAGCCCACTCCAGAAGGCGCAGGTGCTCAAGGCCGAGCTGGAGATCTTCGGAAAGAGGGTCAAGGACCTCGAGGCAGAGCAAAAGTCCCTCGTCGAGGAGAAGGCGAGAATCGAAACGCAAGTTGCGGCCGAGGCGGACCCCGTGAAGCGAACCGGGGTCCAGCAGGCTTTCGCGCCGCGCCTCGACGCGATTGCGGCTCGCCTGAAGGCAGTCGAGGAGAACCCGGGTGCGTCCGCCACCGGCGAGCTTCCCGCGGCGCGCAAGCAGGTCGAGGAAAAGCGGAAGGAGTACGACGAGCAGATCAAGCTCGCCGCCGGGTCTCCATGAGCGCACCGTCTCGCGAGATCGGCCGCCAGGTGAGACAAACTTGCGAACGTGGCCCCGTCCGGCTGATGCTGCTGGCAAGAAGACATTCAGTGCTACGAAGAGGATCGCGCCGTAGGGTAAGGGAGAAGCTCCGATGATGCATTCCAGACTCCCGGGCAGCACCAAGCACGTGGCTCTCGCGATGAGCATTATCGCGTGCGTCTCATTTGTCGGTGCGGCATCGGCTCAGCAACCGCGAGCAGTGCGACAGGACGGCGTGACAGCGACGACTGGCGGGACCTGTGATGCCTCCGCGGTCGTCGCGGTACCGGCGGCAGATCCCCCGACATGGCTCGTTGCGAACGATGAGAATGAAAGTCTGCTGGCCATCACCTCTGCCGGTGAGGTGCTGCAGCTCGGCGGCGGCAACCTCCAACAAACGCTGCGCGCCGACGATGCGGTGCTTGAACGGATGGGCCGCCCTGACGGCACCGTTCGCAACGTCGTCCGGCGTGGAGAAGCCGATCTCGAGGGGGCAGCTTGGCTTGGCGACCACCTGTATTTCATCACCTCGCACGGCCGCAATTCGAGTGGCGAGCGGCGCCCGCGCCGTGAACGACTAGCCGCGGTAGTTGTTGCCCCTGGTCCGGGCGGATTAGCCGTCCGCCATGCCGAGGGCATGACGCGCTACCCACATTTGCTGCGCGATCTTGCGCAGGTGCCACTGCTGAGCGCCGCTATCGATGTCAGCGACAATCCGAACCTCGACCTCCGGCCGGAGGGACGCGGGCTCAACATCGAGGGGCTGGCGGCCGGCTCGGATGGCACCTCGCTACTGATAGGCTTCCGAAATCCACTGACGGCTGATCGCAAAGCTATCCTGCTGCCGCTGCTTAACCCTGCGGAGCTCCGGCCCGCGCCCGAAGGTCCGCGTGCGCTGTTTGGCGAGCCGATCCTTCTTGACCTTGGGGGGCGTGGCATTCGCAGTATCGAGTACGTGCCTCACCGCAACATCTATCTGATCGTCGCAGGCCTGGCAGGGGACGGCGCGGACTTTGCGCTCTATGTCTGGGGCGGGCTCAACCAGCCGTTGGTGCTGGAGCGGTTGAAGGGGGACGAGGCGGTTGTCGGCGACGCTGCGGACCCCTTTCGTCCGGAGGGACTGGCCATCACCGCAGATGGGCGTCGTATCGTGCTGGTCAGTGACGACGGCGATCGGACCTTCGGGCAACAGCCTTGCAAAGATGTCCAGCCCGCGGGCAACCGGAGCTTCCGGATCATGCGCCTTGTCCTAGAATGACCGCTGTGCTGACGCGAAGCTGGCACCTTGCCGACCGAGCAGGCTACGGAAGCCGTCAGATCGAAAGCTGTAGTATTGCATTTGCACCGAACGTGTGGGCCAGGCTGATCGAAGCCTCGCTGCCACAGTTGGGCTATTTGGTTGTTGGTCTCCTAAGTTTTCAATACAATGACCGAACAACCAAAATCGGAGAGGTTTGATGGCCTTTCTTCTGGCCCGTGGGGCAAAGAACGTCGTCACCGAGGTGCAGCGTTGGCAGTATTTTCTGCGCCGCCAGGGCCTGGATCAGGTGGGGGCCATCGATGGCGACTTCGGCATGAACACTGAAGTCGCCACCAAATTCTTTCAGGTGAAAGCCGGCCTTTCCCCAAGCGGGAAGCTCGACGACAAGACGCTCACGCGGGCGCAGGCCATGGGCTACTCCGTGCTCCCGGACGACCATTATCAGAAGCTGGCGGCCAAAGGCGGGCCAGCGAAACCAGGAGGTCTCCAGAGCCCTTCCGACAAGATCCGGGAGAAGGACTTCGGATGTTTCAAGTTCACCCAGCTCCCGCTGGCGCAGCGCCCTCGTGCAGAAGCTATTGTCATCAAGGGGAGTTGCGCCGGCTCAGCCGCCGACTGGATCGCAGAAAACATCGTGACCTTCGATATGCCGCAGTTGCGGTTCGCAGTCGGTTATCACGGCAAATTCCGCTGCCATGAAGCGGCGGAGCCCGTGTTCCGAAAGGTGTTCGCGGCATGGGAAGGAGCTGACCTTCTTCACCTCATTATCTCGTACGCCGGTTGCTTCGAGCCGCGCTACAAGTTTGGCAAGGCTCCGCCTGGCGCCAGTGGTCACGGGTCGAAGTCCAGCAAAGACGTCTCGGACTTGAGCAATCACTCATTCGGTTCAGCCTTCGACATCAACGCCACCCAGAACTGGATTGGAGATACCCCGGCCGATTGGGGGGCGAAGGGCTGCGTTCGGGAGCTCGTCGCTATCGCAAACAAACACAACATCTACTGGGGCGGCCATTTCACGCAGCCCTTGGACGGCATGCATTTCGAGATCTCTGCCCTTTAGACTCTGCGGCAAGCTATGGGTGGATTACCCATCCCGAACGGGAGAGGGCCTGGATACACCGTGCTTACCTGAATCGAATAGCGGCTTTCACCACGGTTACGGACGTGCGTGACGTTTGGTGCGGACTCAAATTATTGACGTGATCGTCGGGCCATGGGCACGATACAACCAAGCTCCTGGGCGAAAGATGCTTGCCGATGCGGAGGACGCGCCATTAATGATCGCGCAAGTTGCCACCCGGGGCGATACTCCCTTCTTACCGCGGTGTTCGGTGTACTACTCCCACTCTGCGGCTGCGCTGTGGATGGAGCTGGGGTCGCATGGTCCGAGGTCGTGCATGCGACGGGTGCAGTAGTCGTGGTGACGCATGTGCCGGGCGTGGCTCTGCGCAGCTCCGCCGAGGACGCCGGCCTCTCCATCGGCTACACCCGCACCCTGACGATAGCGCCGCTGGGCGCAGATGCGCCGGCGCCGGGCCGGTACGGCCCTGGCGCGGTGCTGTCAGGAGCGCCGCCGTTGGCGCAGCTGCGTCGCATTATCGGCTTCGACCTCGCGCTCAATCCCGGCAGGGTCGGCGTCATGCTGGGCTTCTCCGAGGACGCGCTGCTCGCCCGGGTGCCCGCCAGGGCGTCGATGGTGCGCCGGCTGGTGCTGGTGCCGGGACAGCCCGCGGAAAGCCGCCTGACCATCTGCAGGGAGGTCGAGGAATGCAACTGAAACGCCTTGTCGTCGCGGCGGTGCCGCTCGCGGTCGCAGCCTGCGAGCCGAGCCAGCTCATCATGGGCGCGCGCACCGTCATCGGCATCAACGCGCAGGTCAATCCGGAGCAGACCACCGGGTCGCTGGTGATCGGCTACGACCGGAACTTCGCCGCGATAGTGCCGCGCAGCGCCGACCCGCCGCCGCCGCTTCTAGACGACCCGCCGTCGGCGAGCGGTGCACGTGACGCGATGGCCGCCCTGGTTTGCTCCGACCTGAAGGTCCAGGGAATCACGATCCGCAGCTACACCGAATCCATGGCGACCGGCGACGCGGCGGTTCGCTTCGCCAGGAATCTGGGCAACGATCGCGCCGCAATCCGGGACTTCTTCAGCTGCTTCCGCGCGGTCCCGGCAGGGGACGGGTCATGACCGCCACGCACACGGTCCCCCGCCTCGCCGCTGCCCTCGCCTTGCTCGTCGCCGGCGGCTGCTCGCGGACGCTAGTCTTCGCCGAGCGCGAGGGGGTGAACCTCGCCATCAACGCCAGTGCGGCGCGGACGCCGCCGCTCGAGGTTAACTTCGGCTACAACCGCGTCGTCGGCACCACCGTTCCGCCAGTCGCACAGGACGGACAAGGGACTGCCAGCCAGCCACGCGGGCAGGCGGTGAATATGGTCTCCGGCTTCCAGGTGCTGAGCGCCACCATCGATCCGGCCAAGCCGGTGAACGTGGACGTGACGATCTCATCGCAATTCGCCTCCGGCCGGGCGGCTACGGAGATCGCAGGCAATGCGCCGGTGGTAGCTGCGATCGTTAGCTTCAGGGACGCGCCTGTGAACCCGACGCTACCCGGGCTGCGGGAGCGGGTGCGCGATGCGTCGGCCACTCTGGCGAATCTCACGTCGGCACAGCAGCGGCGTGCGGCCGCGAGCCTCGGCCTGCCGAGCCTCGCCACCCTGTCCGACGCGCAGGTGAACGATGCGCTGCGCGACAGACTCGACCAAGCGCGCACCGACCCCGCGGCGCTCGACCGGTTCGCTGCCGCGCTGAGCCTGGCACGCGGCCGCTGAGAGGAGACAGCGATGCCCTTCACCCGCACCTCGCCCGGCAGCCGCAGCCTCGCAGCGCTGCAGGCGGCGATACAGGACCAGGAGGTCGCACTCGGCTACCTGATCAACCTCGCGCCCACGGATGCCGGCAACAACCGCGTGACCTATGCCGGCATCGGCGGCCCGAACGACATCCCGCCCGAAGGGAAGGGGACGGTGCTGAAGGCGATCGCCGGGCATCCGCCAACGGAGCCCGGCGCGCGCCTGGTCTGCTCAGGTCCGATTGTTGTCGAGGGCACGCTCCAGGACGTGGCCGCCTACCGGCCTCACCGCTGACGCAATAGGCGTGTCTGATCCGTAGGCTCCGTTGAGCGCCGCACCCGCTGCTTATGCGGCCCGATCATTGCGCTTGCTGAATCGTCGGCACGACTGGGATCGTGCGCCGACCTATCGAAAAGGAGGGACGAGTGGCGGTTCCGTACAACACCCTCATCAAGCCAGTAGTGGCGCGGCTGGCCGCGGAATTCCGCATCGCGGGCGGCGAACCGGCCGAGGCGCTGCTGATCGCGATCGGCCTGCAAGAGAGCGGCTTCGCCACGAGGGATCAGATTGACGCGGGGCCACAGGTGATCGGCCCCGCCACGGGCTTCTGGCAGTTCGAGCGTGGCGGAGGCGTCCGCGGCGTCCTGCGCCACCCGGCGAGCCGCGCCCCCGCCCGTCTGCTCACCATGGAAACCGGCACGGCGGTGGAGGAAGATGCGGTGTGGCGCCTCTTCGCCACGCCGCAGGGGGATGAGCTCGCCTGCGCCTTCGCAAGGCTGCTGCTGTTCACCGACCCGGTCGCTTTGCCGGCGCCGGTTCCCGCAGCAGAGGAGGAGGCCTGGCTCTGCTATCTCCGCAACTGGCGCCCCGGGAAGCCGCGTCGGGAGCATTGGGGACCATTCTGGCGAGACGCCTGCAACCGCGTCGCGGGGAGTGGCGCGCCGGCGCCCGTCGCCGGCGTGGCGCCGTCGACCGACCTCGCCGCGCTCGCCGACCGGGTGGCGCAGCTCGAAGCGGCCGCCAACGCCGCACCCCCCACCGGGCCCGCTCCCGCCGACCGCATCCCGACGGGCGACGACGCCTTCCGCGTTCCCTTCGTCCTCCTCGACGCCTTCGAGCGCGCCGGGGAGTTGGCGGAGAAGGTGGCCGCCCCCCTCGCCGGTCTTGCCCCGGCCGCCGTGACCATCGACTTCGGGCCAAACGCGCGAGCCGCCGATGTAACCGATTTTTCCCGAAAGGTGCTTGAGGACATTATGCGCGCCGCAGGCCTCACCCAGGTCGTGGTGTCGAGCACCGCTCGCGGCCCGGCCGACCAGGCGCGCGTGATGTTCAACAATCTCGAGGCGCGCGGCGTGGCGAAGGAGAAGGAGCTGTATGGGCCGGCCGGCGACCAGGTGATCGACACCTACGACGCAGCGAAGCGCGCCGGGCAGGACGCGGCGGCGATCAAGCGGCTCATGACCGAGAAAATCATCGAGATTGGTCCGACGCGGGTGTCGAGGCACGCCTCGGATCCAAGAGTGCTCAACGTCTTCGACGTGGCGCCGAGTTCCGTCGCCCGCCCCGCCGCTTTCGAGGCAGCGGTGCGATCCAACCAGCGGGTCTCCCGCTTCTTCAAACCGCCAGAAGACCCCGGCTACCACCTAGAAATCCCGCAGCCACCGACGGTGTGACAGCGGCGATTCACCCTGTCGTTGGGGCCGTTCGACGTGTGCGCCACTCGAAGGCCCGGACGACTCAACCACGGACCTCGGCGCGCGTGATTTGAACGCTCGAGAAGGGTCGAACTCGGCGGTCACGCAGCTTGTGGACCGCTCGAGGCGGGCACGCACCGTCTGTCACGACATCCGCCGCTTGGTGACCTGCATCGCCAGCCGCGTCGCGGCGAGGTCCACCGTCGAGGCGCTGACGTTCCGCGCTGTCACGCGGACCCTGTTGTTCGACCACACATGGCACTCGAGCACGCAGGCGATGCTGCTGGTGTCGAGCGAGGCGTCGGCGAAGTCGCCTCGGCGCGCGCCCCAGACAGTTACGTCGACGTTGGCCGTCGTACCGGGGGTGAGGCTCGACAGGTCCCAGCCGGTCTCCAGGGCCAGCGTGAGCGTCCCGGCTGGCAGCGATGGGCAGGCCGAAAAGCCGCAGCGCACCGAGATCGATCTGGCCGTCGAAGCCGATGACGCGGATCTGCGCGAGGGCCACGCTCGGGCCCAGCCGAATCGGTTGCCGCTAGGTCGGCGAGCTGTTCTACATCACCGCGCCGGCCTGCCGGCTCGTGGTGCCGAAAGCCAACACGTCCTCTGCCTGATTCTCCCGTATACCCGGAACGCTGGGCGTGCCCACCATCGTATGGCCGTTGCTACTGCTGTCGGTCGCATCCGATCCGCCCCGCGCAGCCGCCCCGCGGCACTGCAATCGCAGCCGACCCGAACGAGCGGGTCAACCATCCGCGCCATCACCCTGAACGGGCCGGAGCTACCCTTGACCTGGGATAAATAATCAATCCTGTTGCGGAGAACCACTGCCGCGGGCAGTATTGCTGCGGCGGGCAGTATTGACAGTATTAACAAGAACAGGGAGGAAGACGTGAAGGCTAGAAAGTGGGCGTTAGGCCTTCTCGCTGCGACAATGGCTTGCGGCAGTTCGCCGGGCCTCGCAGACATCGTCTATCGGTTCGGTCAGGCGCCGCTGTTCGATGGGCGCTACGGTCCGGTCGCAGTTGTTCAGACACGTATCAATGAAGAACTTGCAGGCTGTGGAAAGCCAGCGACCATTACGGTCGATGGCGTTTTCGGCCCGGGCACACGAAATGCCCTAAGGGCCCTCGCAACATGTCCCGGCTACGTACCGAAGCTGGCGAACGATGCCGACGCGCGCGCCGGATCCCTCACAACAACCTACTGGGACGCGCTAATTGGCGGCGAGAGGCCTTCCGTGGATCAGCGTGCTCGTACGCTGATGCTCACCTACGAGAACACAGACTACACACGCATGGAGTGGAATTTCTGCCAATCGTCCCCGCTATACAATCCGTCGGCTGGGCGCAACGTCTGCTTCTCCAACGACCCAAGGTCGTATCTCACTTGGGGGCCGAACGGCGCCACCGGCGGGGGCGGACGTGAAGTCCAACTCGTACTCGCGATGGTCGACCGGACATCACCGATGCTTATTGATCAAGCTTTTGGGATCGAGGCGAGTGCTATTAGACGAACATTCCAGCTTAGGGACCGCGATGCTCAGAGGAGCCTCGAAACTTATCTGTGTGGGGTCTGGGCTGATGCCAGTCGGCGGGAGGCGTGGAGGCAGGGCTTCAACGCCCTTGGCCGCGCGCCTGACGTGCGCGCGGCTTACGACAACCTCTACCGGAGCTCGAGCTTGGACGGTGGGAAGATCGCTACTTTCATTCAAGCATACAGCGATAATGGTCTTACGCCGACCGAGGCCGACTACGGCTTCTTCAAAGACCGTTCCGCCCACACGAGTCCTTCGCTGGGTCCCATCCGAACGGCTATTTCGCAAGCTCTTGCTGCGGACAGATCAGCGCCGCGCTGGAGAATTCGCCAGGCCATCGCCTTGAACGTCCGGCCTGGTAGCCAGCGAGCCGATCGCTTGGGCCGTGACGTCGCGTTCTATATCGACGGTGCTGGCGACCGGCTGAGTCAGGAAGAACTGTCAGCGTGGCAGCAACGCGGTCGCCTGCGGGCTTCGGATGCGGGTCTGGCAGACACGCGGCCGTTCACCGATTTCTCGGCCGGTCCCGCGTTGGAGACCGGGATTGCGCAGCCCGAGAATCTAACGGACGCGGAGCGGCGGGCCTGTCCACAGGCGGTGTTGGACACGCGCCGACCGGAGGGCAGGCCCTAGCTGGCGCAGCAGCCACGTCCAATCGTCGTTTCACATTAAGGGACGGATGTGCGCGCAACGTGCCGCCTTGCGTAGCAGCAGCCTGCTTTCCGCACCAAGCTCCCGCGCATCCCGAATCGTGTTGCGGTTGCGATGACCGCGAGTGAAGGGTCTGCTGCTGATGGGGTCCTCGAACCCGAAAGCGACGGGGACCGCCGGAGACGCCGCACTGTGGGGCGGATCGATGGCGGTGGTGGGGATGGCGGCGAACCCGCCCGGAGCCCACCAGGCCGGCCGCCATATGGCCGGCCATGGCTCACAGCGTGGCCGCGAGGGGGTGCGGCGGCGTTGCCGCACCCCTATCCGCCACGACGCGCTCTCAAGCTCACGGCAGCCGCCGCTTCGTGACCTGCACGGCCAATGGCGCCGCGGCGAGATCCACCGTCGACGCGCTGACGTTCCGCGCCGTCACGCGCACGCTGTTGTTCGACCACACATGGCAGTCGAGCACGAAGGCGATGCTGCTGGTGTCGAGCGAGGCGTCGGCGAAGTCGCCCCGCCGTGCGCCCGGCACAGTCACGTCGACGTTGGCCGTCGCGCCGGGCGCGAGGCTCGGCAGATCCCAGTTGGTCTCCAGCGCGAGCGTCCGCGTCCCGGCCGGCAACGACGGGCAGCCGTAGAGGATCGCCGGCGCATCCTCTGGCAGGCCGTAGAGCCGCAGCGCCTCGAGCTCGATCTGCCCGTCGAAGCCGATGATGCCGATCTGGGCGAAGGCGACGCCCGCACCGACCCGGATCGTCTGCCGCCGATTCAGCGAGGCGTCGGCCATCACCGCGCCGGCGTTCCAGCCCTTCGCCGGCGCGTTCCACTGCATGGTAGTGCCGGAGGCCAGCACGTCGCCGGCGATGTTCTCCCGCACGTTGGCTGCTCCGTCGAACGCCCGCACAAAGAGCCGCCCACCATCGACGCCGCCGACCAGCCAATGCGCCAGGGCGAATTCCTTCGCTGAGGAGGTGTCGACCACGAAGGCCAAGCCGCGATTGGCGTCCAGCAGCAGCCCACGCGCGGTCGCCGCGATCCCGTCCAGCGCGTTGAAGCACAGCCCCGCCAGCGTGGTCGCCGCCGTGGTCGAGGTCGCCAGCGTCGCCAGCTTCTCGACGCCGATCTCAGCACCGCTCTGGCGGAAGGCTGCCGCGCGGAGGTTCGGCACCGCCTCCAGCAGCCGCAGCAGCCGCGACGCTGGCGCGCGATGCCGATTGATCACTGCATTGCCGGCGCGGTCCGCGGTCGAGGTGTAGTCGATCCGCACGGCGTAGGTATTGGCCCAGGCCACCTCATATTCGCAGTCGGTGGCGCTGCCGGTGTGCCGTGCCACGATCGGCGAGCAGGCTTCCATGCGCAGCGCCCGCCCTATGATGGCAGTGCCGTCCGTTTCGTTCAGGAAGGGGATGGCGACATTCGGGTCGAGCTGGCGCAGCTCGAAATTCGGCCCGTCGAAGACGTGGCGGTTGTGGTTGTTATAGCCACCCGCGCCGCGCGAGAAGCGGATGCCGTAGCGGTCGACCGTCGGGTTGATCCCCGTCGCGCAGGCGAAGTGCCCGCCGTAGTAGCGGACGGAGGTGTTCCAGGCTGTCGCCGTCTCGGCGCGGATGTCGAGGCCGTAGCGATTGTTCAGGATGCGCAGCAGATGGAAGGTGCTGTCCTCCACGCCGCGCCCGTCGCCGAGCGTGCGCATGCCAATGGTGAAGCCGGAGACCAGGCGGAGGTCGACCACCGAGGCGTCGATGTTGCGGACCAGGATGCCGATATCGGCCTCGGAGGCCCAGTCGGACTGGGTCTGCCGCACCACCTGTAGCCCGGCATAGAGCTTCTCGCCGTTGCGGGTGGTACCGCCGTCGCCTAGCGTCAGCACAGTGGCCGGGGCGTTGGCCGCGCCGGTGTAGCGAATGATGCCACGCATGATCAGGCCGCGGGCGCCGCCGCCCAGCGTGACCCCGCTGCCCACATTCCAAGTGCCTGGCGGGATCACCGCGAATTTCTGGTCCGCCGCCGCCCGATCGAAGCAGGACTGGATCGCCGTTCGGTCGTTGGCCACGCCATCGCCCAGCCCACCGAAATCGGTCGGCAGCACGGCCTCGCGGTCGCGGAGGTACTTCGCGAAGTCGGTCTTGTTGAGATTGGCGTTGAGGACCAGCAGGTCGTCGATGCGGGCCGGCATGGCGGGCCTCCTACAGGGCGGTGGCGGTGACCGGGCCGGCGAAAGCCGAGACGTTGCCCTCGGCCGAGACGCTGCGGAGCCAGTACCAGCGGGTCTGGCCGGTCGTGAGGCCGGTGCGGTCCCAGAACAGCGAGGTCGGCTCGGTGGCGAGCTTGATGGCGGCGGCCAGGCTGGTGCTGCTGGCCTCGAACACCTGTAGCCGCACCGCATCGGCGGGAAAGCCGCCGGACAGCCGGACGCCGCCGGTGATGCCGGTCGCGGTCGGCGCAGAGACGGCGGCCGGAATGGGGGCGGTGCGCCAGCCCGACACCGCGCCACTGCGGGCCACGGCGCGCGCCCGGAAGGCGGTCGGCTCGGCGGTGGGGATACTCGCCGCGGTGGCGCCCAACCCCGCCCCGTAGCCCTGCCACACAGCAACCGAGGCGGGCAGGAACTCCACCTCGTAGCCCGCGAGATAGGCCGAGCCGACCGGGGACCAGGACACCGCCAGGACGGCGAAGCTGCTGGTGGCTGGCGTGGTGACCGCGATGCTGGCGGGTGCACCAATGCGCCCAGGGTTGGGCAGCACGACGGAGGGACTGTCACCGGTGGTGCGCTCGTCCACCGCCGGGTTCCAGTCCCAGACCGCTGCATCCTCCTCGGCTAGCACCAGATCGACGCCGCCGTCCTGCGCCAGGCTCCAGCCGGTGATCCGCGCCGGGAAGGGCACCAGCCGGTCGAGTGCCACCGTCGCGCCTTCCCAGGGCCGCAGCCGCAGGGCGGAGAGCTTGGCCGGAAAGGCCACGGTGCGCTGCCGGCGGTTCCGCTCCAGCGCCACCTTCATCAGCCGCTGGACGGTGGAGGCGGAGGTGGTGAGCGGGAATTCGAGGTCGGTGTAGATCGCCTCGCCGCCATCCTCGGTGACGTAGTTGCTGGCCAGCAGCGGCGGGGCGTCGGTGGGCTGCCAGTTGGCCGAGGGCTCGACATAGACGGCGCGCACCCCGTTGAAGAGATCCCGCCGCGCCCGGCTGCCCTGGATGGTCACATCGCCGCGCAGGTCGTCCGAGGTGAGCGTCGCCACCGGCAGCGCCGGCCCCCCGGCATGGATGAAGAACCGCCCGCCAGAGACCACCAGCGCCCCGGCCATGGCCGCGACCAACTTTTCCGTAATCGCGATCTTGCCCTCGGCCAGCGAGAGCGTGCCGTTGCAGGTGTAGCGGCGCTCGGCGGTGCCGGCCCGGGTCCCCATGATCTCGTCACAGATATTGGCGGCGGCGATCAGGCAGGGGATGTCGATGTCGTCCCAGGTCGCGCGCCACCCGAAGCTGGCGGTGATGTACCAGGCCAGGCACAGCGCCGGGTTGTCCGACCAGCCGGTGATGCCGGTGCGCGGGTCCAGGATGGTGTCCGCTCCCTCGACGATGGCCGCCATGTTCGGCGGGCCGGAGGGGAAGGCCTCGGCGGTGATCTTGAGGCGGACGGCGATATAGGCGCGGCCCTGGCCGCGATGGGCGCTGGTCCACTTGCCGCCGGTCTCGGCGATGAGGTTGGCGTTCGCCGCCTGGCCAGGATCGCCGAGGTGCCGGTCCACCCGGACCAGGCCGGCGAAGCTGGCATCCGTCTCGACCTTGTCGCCCAGCGTGACCTCGCCAATGGCGCGCACCCGATGCGCGGCGACCACCACGACGGCGTAGAAGTAGCCATCCTCCCGGCCGGCATCGTCGGTCGCCGAGTGGATGAAGACGATGGGCCCGCCGACCTTGACACGACCGAGGACGATCTGGTGCTCGGTGATCGCCTGGCGGAAGGACTGCGTGCGGGTGGCCGCGGTGCTGGTGAGGGTGTCGGCGGCGACCGCGGCGGCGGCGGTCGAGGAGGCCCGCTTGGTCGGGAAGATGCTCTGACCGATGGAGGAGACGACGAAGGCGGTGCCGGCGGCGACCACCGCGCCGATGATGCCGCCGCCGACCACGGCCGAGGCGAGGCCGCCGGCCAGCACCGCAACGAGGGGGACGGCAGCGGGCATGTCAGCCAATCCTCCAGGCGGTGGTGCAGGTGGTGAGCGGTTGGCGCAGCAGTCCCCGCGGCCCGACGAAGACGGCGCGGCCGCCATCCACCCCGACGCCGAGCCGTGCGGGATCGCCGGCCAGCACGACGTCGCCGGCGCGGGCAAAGGTCGGCGGGATCCGCGGGAAGCCCGCGCTGTCGGCGGAGGCTTCGAGGGACGGCCTCACACGGACGGTCGGCCGTGTGCCGGTCACCGCCTCAACCGCGGCCAGCGCGAAGCGGGCACAATTCCAGCGCCGGGCGTCGAACGGCCGCGTCTCGACCCCCGACAGCAGGGCTGCCAGCCGGCCAGGCCAGTCCGGGCGACGGGTCACGACGCCGGCAGGGTGATCTGCGCCTCCTGCAGCGCCGGAACGTATTCGAAGAACCGGTCGCCCGGGTATTCGGCCTGCTGGTCGGCATCGGTGTAGCGCCGCACCTCGGCGCGCTCGAGGTCGACCAGCCGGCTCTCGCAGCTGAGCGACACCCGCGGCTCCGCACCGTCCACCACCTCCATGGTGTCCATCAGCCCGGCCCAGAGCGGGAATGGGTCGGCCACGAAGGCGCCCTCGGCGTCGAGCAGACCGCCCCAGAGCCGGGCGGTGCGCAGCCGGAAGCTGCGCTCGGCCAGCGCGATGTCGACCACCTCCTGCGGCACCGGCGAGAGCGTGAGCGTCAGCCGCACGGCGCGGATCTCGGTGGTCTCCTCGATCTCGCCGACGGCGCCGAGCGAGCCCACGCCCTCGAAGGTCATGCCGGCCCAGTCCAGCTGACCGAGCCCCGTCCAGGCGCGGAAGGGCCCGGAGGCGAAGTCGAGGTCGACAAGGATAATCGGCGTGGCGACGGGGGCGGTGGCTGCCGCGGCGGCCTGCAGCGACAGCCGCGGCGTGGCGGTGATGCCGGACATCAGAGCGATTCCTCAAGGCGGATGGTAATTGCGGTGAAGCGGCCGGGACGGGTCGGATTGATCGCCTCGTCGTCGGAGATCAGCCGCATGGCCACCGTCGGCTGGGTCAGCACCAGCGGCTCCGACACCGCGGCCGCGGCACGCAGCGGCGGGCCGATCGGAATGGTGGCGGTGCCGGTGCCCGAGGCGGTGATTGCCGCGGTCGCCATGTAGAGCCGGCCGTTCAGCCCGAAGTAGTCACCGGCGCCGACGGCGGAGGTGTTCGGCCACCAGCCTTGCGTCTGCAGGCTCAGCGCCCCGCGGGCCGCGCCGGCGGCGAGCGACGGATTGCCCGATCCGACGACCAGGCCGGTGCCGTCCGTGAAGATGGTGGCGTCGGAGAAGCTGTACGGCCCGGTCGGCACATCGCCCTGGCTGCGCGGATCGCCGGTGCGGTATTCGCGCCGCCAGTCCCAGATGCGCACCGTATTGACCGAGCCGGCCAGCGCCGCCAGCAGCCCCTCCAGCACGCCGGCGCGGACACGGTCGAGCGGATCGAAGGTGGCCTCGGCCATCCAGCGCGCGCCCTCGCGGCGCATCACCTGGGTGACGCGGGTGATCGGCGAGGCAAAGCGCAGCGTGTTGTGCTGGAGATAGAAGCTGAGGCGCGAGGGGCGCAGGACCGTGGGCCAGGCGTATTCGGTCATCCGCGCACCGTTTTGTAGGCCGCACCGCCGCGGCGGATGGCATCGAGCGTCATTGCCGAGGACTGCCGAGCGATCTGGCCCGACAGCATCCGTAGGCGCACTTCGACACCGGCGTCCGCACCGCGGGCGTCGATGTTCACGGTGGTCTGGATGGTGGTCCCGCCACCCGGCGCCGTGCCGTTGGGCAGCACAGTGCCGGCGAGGTTCGGCACGAACCATTCCGGTCCGCGGTCGCCGACGATATAGGGCTGGCCGGCCGCGACCGGCCCGCCCTCGGCGCGGAACAACCCGCCAATCCAGGAGCCGATGCTGTCCAGCCAGGATCCGGCGCCAAGCCCGGTCAGCCCGGCCGAGACGGCATTGCCGAGCGGCTCGGTGATGGTGCGGCGGGCGATGACGCGGGCGATGTCCTGCAGCAGGCCCTGCATCACCTTGGACAGCTTCTCGCCCTTTATGATCGCGTCCTCGAAGGCGCTGCTGAAGGTCAGGCCGAGATCGCGGACGGTCTCGCTGGTGCGCTCGGCGCCGCGCTGCACCCGCTCCTCGGCACGCTCCAGATCCTCCATGGCGCGCTCGGCCTCGCGCTGGATCGTCGCGTCGGGGATCGGCCGGCCAATGCGCTCGGAGCGCTGCACCAGGTCGGACAGCCGCTCCAGCCGGCGCTGGTAGCGCTCATAGGCGTTCTCGTTGCCCTCGATCAGCCGCTCGCGCTCGCGCAGGATGTCGTTGACCTCGCGCTCGGCCTCGCGCGCCTCCCGGGCGCCCTCATTGCTGGCGCGGCGGACGGCGGCGACGCGCGGCTCGAGGCGCCGCAGCGCCTCGTCTCGCTCCTGCAGCGCGAGGGTTTCGAGGCGGGTGCGGTCGGCCGCGGTGATGCCACCGGCGGCCTCGGCCTCGCGCAAGCGGCGGGTGCGGTCCTCGTACTCGCTGTTGATCCGGAAGCGGTCGTCGAGTGCCTTGCGCAGTTCCTCAGCGTCGGCGGCAGCGCGGCGACGACGGGCCTCCGCGGCCTGGGTAGCGGCGGTCTCCTGCTCGGTGCGCTGGCGCTCGCCGGCGGCCGCCTCGCCGCGGGTGATTTCCTCCTGAAGCTCGGCGTACTGGCGGCGCAGCTCCTCCAGCCGGGCAGCACGGTCCACACCGGCCTGCTGCTGCGCGGCACCGGCCAGGCCACCGCGGATCGAGCCGCGCCGGGGCTGGGAGCGCAGGCTGTCGCCCTGGCTCTCTGCCTCAAGGCGGGCAATCTGCGCGCGCAGCGCCTCGGCCTGGGCACGGCGATCGGCCTCCTGCTCGCTGGGGAGCAGGAGGCCGGAGCCGCGGCGCACCCCGTCCAGCACCCGGGCGGCGCCGGAGAGCGCGCGGGCCAGGGCGTTGGACAGGCCGATCGCCTGGTCGAGCCGCGCGAGGAACTGGTCGGCAGCGGCGGTGAGCTGCCCGAAAGCGCGACCGACCGAGAGCGGGGCGCGCTCGAACTCGCCATTCAGCCGCTCGACGGCGCGCAGCAGCGCCGGGAACACCGTGTCGGCGGTGAGCTTGCCCTCGGAGCCGAGCTTACGGAGTTCGCCGATCGAGACGCCGAGCTCGCGCGCCAGCGCCTGCGCCAGGGTCGGCAGGCCTTCGAGGATCGAACGCAGCTCGTCGCCCTGCAGCGTGCCAGAGGCCAGCGCCTGGGCGAGCTGCTGCGTGCTGGAGGCGATCTCCTGCTGCGAGGCGCCCGAGGCGATGGCGATGCGCTGCAGGCCGCCCACCAAGGTGGCGACCTGGTCGGAGGTGGCGCCGATCTCGCGGGCGGCGATCGAGAAGCGGGCGAAGGCATCGACGCTCTCGCGGACGGCGACGCCGGTCTGCAGGCTGTCGCGGTACAGCCGGTCATAGATCTCGCCAGCACGCTCGACGGAGCCCAGCGCGGTGTTCAGCCGGCCCATGGATTGGGTGAGCGCGTCACCAGCGACCACCACGGCGCGCAGGCCTGCGGCGATGCCGGCGATCTGCACGCCGCGGACGGCGACGTCGAGCAGGTCCAGCGCGCGGGAGGCACGGTCGGCGCCGCTCTGGATGCGCTCCAGGGACCGCTGACCAGTCTCGCCGACCTCGCGCAGCTCCTGCTTGACCCGGGCGGCATCGTCTAGCGACAGCCGGACCGAGACGCGGCGGGTGGCGTCAGCCATGCGTCACGCCTCCCGGTTCGCTGATGTGGTCAGGGCGCCGCGCGGCGCTGCCGGCGGCGAGGCCCATGCGCAGGGCGAGCAGCAGTTCCGCCGCAGCCCAGCCGGAGGCACCCATCTCGCGGGCGGTGACGAGTGCGGCCGGCATGTCGATGTCGAGGCCAGCCATGGTCGCCGTGGCGCAGGTGGTGCCAGCGGCCCAGCAGGCGGCGCCCTCGACGCTGGCGGGCGCGTGCGCGGCGTACGGGCAGGCGAGGCCGCAATCGCGATCGAGCGCCGCGCAGCCGCGGCAATAGTCAGGGCCCTGGCCGAAGTGCCATTCGGCCCGAGCCCTTAGCCGTTTCCCTCCAGGGCCACGGTGGCGACCGGGCCGGTGGCGCGATCCCAGAACGCGGCGGCCATCTCGTCCATGTCCATCAGCCGCTCGACCGCCTCGGGGGAGAGCGGCAGCGGCTTGCCGGTGGCATCGCCAACGCCCTCCCAGGCGGTGACGGCGTGGCGGGCGAGCGCCTTGACCAGGAAGGCGAAGGCAAAGCCGCGCGCCATGTCGGGGTCGAGGTCCTCGGACGCGGCCCGCAGCGCGCCGAGGCGGCGCGCGGAGCCGGCCTGGGCGGCGGCCATGACGGCGGTGTTGACTGGGCGGATTTCCACGCGGACACCGCGGGGAAGGTCGAGCCAATACGGCTCGACCGGGAGGTCGAGGGTGAGCATGGGTTCTCCATTTGCCGGAAATCCGGGGGGATCAGTTTCCGCCCAGCGAGATAGATCGGGCGACTGGATTTGGCCGAGAGCGAGCCATCGCTTGTGAGTCAGCAAATTCGAGAAGCTGACAGCGTCGCCAAATTAAGTGATGGAACTGTATCCAGCGGGGAGAGCGAAGTTGGCGAGATCGAATAAATTGAGTGGTCAGAAGGCCCCCGAGGAGCCGGTCGAGCGACTTCTCGAAACCATCCTGGATGATGTCTTGAGGGCGACCGCCATGACATCAGATGAGTGGCGGGCGTTAAGCCAATTTCCTCTGGTGCCGCTCGCCATTCCTGTCGGTCTCGGACGCGAGTACCGCGTCACGCAAGCCGGCGTGGATGCCGCGCACCGGCTAACCGAGCAGATCTGGCGCAAGCAGGAGAACTACAGGCAGACTGTCGCCAGGCCGGAGTTCAACAGGCTATCCTTCCAAGCCATCGGCGAAACCATCCAAAACTGCCGGTCTCACCTTCCGTCCGACGTCGGCGACGACGGCAATACGACAGTCGGCGATTTGTTCTTCGCTGCCATGGCTGCGGATTTTGTGCGCAACCTCGACCGGCTAGCCGATGCCGCCCGGCCCGATGTCGATCGCCACATCCCGTGCCACCTGTTCCACACCAGCCAAGGCGTACCGCTGTTCTCGGTCGGACCGGTCGAGCTCCTGCCTCGGGCAAACTGGATTGCCCGCTACGTCAAAAACGCAGATCAGCTTGGGCACATCCGACAGGTTGAGAGCGGCCAGATCCGATATGACCAACTCCGTGATCAGGCCCATGAGCGAAATAGTGACCGAGAACTTCACACGGCTTGGCAAGTCCTGAGCGCGCTTCGAAATTTCGAATGGGTTGCCACGATCAGGATGCAAGGCCACGAGCTCAGCCAGTCCCATTACAAGGCATCGATCATTATCGGCCTTGTGCTCGATGCGATCGGACTGCGCTTTCAGGCCGAAGATGCCCGGCGGTTCACAAAGGCCGGACGGCAACACCTCTTTGCCGAAGACCGTTTAGCGACCTCGGCTGACGGCTCCTTCTTGAAGGGGACGAGCGTGCAAATGCCGGGGCTGGGCTCCGCACCGGGCGCGCTCGCTGCGAAGATGCAAGCCGAGCGACCCTTCTTGGACGCCGTCGGCAAGGTCCTGCATGCCTATGTGGCAGGTCGACAGACCGGCCGTGGCCCGCACCTGGTCGAGCGTTGGGCGAACGCGCTTTACTGGGTCGGTGAGGCGCGGCGAGAAGCCTCGGATTTTATGGCCGTCGTCAAATATGGCTGCGCGGCCGACGGATTGTCTGGTGCCGGCGGTGACGCCGTAGCAATGACGACTTTCGCGGAAGCCGCGCTCAATCCAAAGGCGCAAGCCGCGACGCAAGGGTCGATTAGCATCGCCGACGCTGTCACCAAAGTGTATCGGGACGGCCGCAACAAGCTCGCACATGGTGAGATGGCGGGCCTATTTGAGGATCTCTCTGGCACCCGGGCCATCGGCGACGCGCTACTCGTGGCGCTGTTCGATGAGGTCACGTTTGAACTCGCCGCAGTGATCGAGCAGCGACCCGAGATTCTCACGCTTAGTGAAAAGCATGCTTATCGGGCACTCGAAGCTAGGCTGAAGCAGCGACCCTGAAAGTCGTGCCGACCTTCGGGCCGGGCCGCTGAGTGCGCGTCTCGGCCTCGAGAGGGCTTTTGGGTTTGCCGCTGCGACGGTAGCGGACGCAAGATCGAAATTGGGGTCGAGGTGGCTTCAGCCGATCCCCCAAGGAAGCAGTCCTTCATTTTCCCGAAGCGTGACTCAGGCGTACTCCGTCCCCGCCTGCTGGTTCCGCAGGACCGCAGTCATCATCCGCGTCGCCGTTGCGTTGAAGGCTGCGCGGAAATCGAAGCTGGCCTCCACGCCGGCCGGCCCCTCGATCGGCGTCTTCGCGAGCGCCAGATAGACCTCGTGCAGCGTGATGGTCAGGCTGCGGTTGGCATCAATGGTGAAGGCCAGGGCGAATTCCGCCGCGGTGCCGCCCTGCGCCTGGGTCAGCAGCGTCGTGTTCTCGAAGCGCACGGTGATCTGGCCGGTGCAGCGGGCGATTCCGGGATCCACCCCTTCGACGCGGCGATCGGCGCGGATGGTGCGTACGGCTTCCATGCCGTTGGCGTAGGTGATGCGCGCGCCGGTGACCTGCGCCAGCGCGACACTGCTGCGCGTGATGGAGCCCTGGGCCTTGTTGAAGGCGGTGTAGGCCGCGCTGGTCGGCGTGCCGCCTGAAGTCGCCCCCGTGCGCACCGAGCCCTGACCCATAAGCCCGAAGGTCGCGGTCGCAGCGCCGGTCGGCGTGAAGTCCATCTCCAGCGTGTCAGCGCGCACGCCGGTGCACACGTCGAACGACGGGACATCGGGATAGCCGATCTCCATGGCGTTGCTCGGTAGCGAGGCAGCGCCCGAGCCGAAGGTGTGGATGAAGTTGGTGGTGCCGGTGGTGGTAGGTGCCCTCAGCAGCAGCCGCAGCCAGTGCCCGATGTTGATCAGGTCCACCGGCACCACAGCCTGGCCAGCGACCGTGACCGTGTCGAGGAAGGGTGCGGCCGGATCCCGGTTGCTGCCCACGCCGATGACGTCGGCATCCAGCAGCGGCTGCTCCGCGCCGAGATCGCAGGACAGGAAAGGCATGCGCCGCCAGTTGCTGCCGGGGGCGGTGCCGTAGGTGGTCTCGGGCAGCATGAGCAGGCGGCAATTCGCGCCGATGGCACGGGGCATAGGCTTTCTCCTGGAAGGGGATCAGGCCAGCGGCGAGCCGGCGACGGTGAACCAGAGGGTGACGGGGACGGCGGCAGCGCGGGCTGCGGCGGCGCCCTCGAACTCGACGTCCTCGAAGGATGCGCTACCGGGCTGCGCCCATTCCACAGCCCCGCCGAGGGTGCGGTTGGCGGTGATGGCGGCAGCGATATCCACCAGCAGCGCATCGAGCAGGGTGTTGCGCGCGGCGGGCGTGGCGCCGGCGGCGGTGATTTCCACCTCGGCGCGGTGCTCGATCTGCCAGGCCAACGGGGAGAGGACGGGTGTCTCCTCCACCGTCTCGCCATCGCGGACCACGACCAGTCCACCGGCGGGAATGCGCTGCAGGATGGTTTCATCGCGCAGAACGATCGGCGCCGGGTTGCGGGCTGCCAGCGACGCAATCAGCCGACTGAGCAGCGCGGCGATGGCGGTTTCGCGCGCGCTCACGCTGCCCTCCCGCTCTCGCGTTCCCAGGCCGCCACGAACCGTGCCGGGAGCCTACGCAGCCCACGCTCCGCCGCGCCGCGCACGTCCAGCCGCTTGGCCAGCTTCACCTGGGGCAGCAGCAGGAACATCGGCACCATCCCCTGCGCTAGCAGCCCGCGCGCCCAAGCCTCGCGCCTCTTGCGGTTCGCGGTGCCGACCTCGGTCACGCCGCCGGCCACCAGCCGCGTGCGACGCCGGCGCCCGGTCTGCTCGCCCTGCCGCAGCGGCAGGCACCACACGAAGCCGCGGCCCGACTTGAAGGGCCGGAGGAAGGCCTGGCCGGACGCGAGCATCTGGGCGGGCGTCACCCGCATGCCCTTCTCGCCGCGGCCCCTGCGCCCCCGGGCCGCATTGAAGCCGGTCGGAATGGCAAGGAACTTTCGCCCACCCTTGGCGCGGATCAGTGCGCCGCGCTCGAAGGCGTCGATGACGCTGGGCACCTTCGTGAAGACCAGGCCGGCCGGCCGCAGCGACTGCCCGGACCGCGGGAAGATCATCGACCGCCAGGCATTGGCGATACCGCGCGCGTTGCCCGAGAAAGCGGTGGTAACTTGCCTGCGCAGCTCGGCCTTCACCTGATCTGTTTCGGCGCGGATCGCAGTCATCGCCGCGCGCTCGCCGGCGCGGACCTCGTCCGCCAGCACCTTGCGGAGGTCGCCCACGATGCTGGCGCCGAGGCGCATGGATCAGCGCCCGCCGAACTTGCGGCTGAGGATCCGCAGCAGCAGGTCGTGCAGGGCGGCATAGCCGAGCGTGCCGGCCAGCCAGGCCACCGCGAACAGCCACCAGCCATCGAGCTCGAAGGCATGCGCGATGAGCCAGGCACCCGTGCCCAGGCTGCCGCCGGCTAGCGCGTGCAGCAGATAGGCGCGGGTCAGCAGCGGTCGGTCGGTGGAGGAGAAGCGCGCCATCGCCCCGAGCGCACCCAGGGCGCCGGCGAGCAGCGCCTCGCCGACGATGCTGCCAATGCGCTCCGGGTCGATCATGGCGGTGCTCCTATCGGCGGCAGAAGACGCGCCAGGCGATGCCCGCGGCGTCGCGCTCGGCGTGCTGGACGGTCAGGATGTCGGCGCCGAGGGTGAAGGTGTCGTCCGCCTCGAGGCTGGGCAGCACGGCAATGGCGACGGTCAGGACATCGCTGGCCTGGATCACGCTGGTGCCGAAGGCATCGCCCAGCCGGTCCGGCGCCGAGTGGACCACGCGGAGCAGGACCGGCGCCCCGCTCCCGCCCGCGCGATAGGTCGCATCTGTGCCGATGTTCGGATCCGCGGCCAGCGCGTCCATAGCCGCGGCAAAGGCGCTCACGCCGGCCGCCGCAGCCGCCAGGCGAGCACGCCGACCACCGCGGCGGCGATGACCGCGATGGCCACCGCCGGTGCCAGCGTGCCCAGCGCCTGGATGGCGGGGGCGGCCTGCGCCACGGCGGTGGCGATGCCCGCCGCGTCCACCAGCACCGCGCCGCGGCCGGTGCCGGTGGCGGCAGCGACCTCCCGCAGCGTCACCGGTGGCGCCGGCGGCACGCCGGCCAGGGTCAGGGCCCGATCAATCACCGGTGCCGGATAGGACAGCCCGGCGCATTCGTGGTGGATAATGGCCTCGACCAGCGGGCGGAGGTGCTCGTGCCGATGCAGGCCGATCGTATCATCCGGTCCGACGCCGATCCGCTGCGCCACCACCGCGATATAGGCCGCGGTGTCGTTCTCCACCTTGGGCGCCCAGCGCTCGATGATCGCGCGCGGCGTGCGCAGGTTATGCCGGTCCTGGTAGGTGACCAGCAGGGCCGCCAGCGCGCGGATGCCGAACTCATGGCTGGTGAAGCGGCAGAAGCGCCCGTCCGAGGGCGGATCGACCAGTCCCTGCCATTTGTTGGCCGGGACGTGCTCGATGTTGCCCGGGTTGCGGTTGCGGTAGCCCCGCGTGGCCTTCGGATCGATGCTCACGTGCCGAGCGCCGGCACGCGGTTGAGCCACACCCGGACGGTGGTGTCCGCCGCAAGCGCCGCCAGGCTGGCGATGCCGACCTGGAAATTGCCGGTGGCGGTGGTCGTGATGCGCCGGTTGGTGTTGTCCCAGAAGACGCGCGCACCCGCGGTGATGGCGAGCGCCGGCTCCTTGGTGATGTCGAACACGCCCTGGGTGGCGGCCTCGATGATGGCGTTCTGCGCGCCATCGACCGCGGCGACGCCGAAGAGCGCGCCGACCAGGACGCCCTGGCCGGAGAGGATGCCGCCCGCATAGGGAACGGCGATGGCCAGGCTGTTGCCCGGCTGGACGTAGTTGCGCATGGAAATGGGAGCTCCAGAAACGCAGAAGGCGTCCCGAAGGACGCCCTCTGCATAGGTTCACGATGGGAGAGAGCAGCCGGGATCAGGTCCCCGGATTGAACCAGGCGCCGCGCCAGTCGATGGCCCCGACACCGAAGTCGAAGATCACCGAGACCTCGACACCGTCGACGCCTTGGACATTGCCGGTGGTGACCTGCGGCCCCTCCGCGCCGTTGAGATAGCCGTAGACGTAGACGGGTGCGGCGAAGGGATCGGAGAACAGGTACCAGCGGTTGGCGGGGATCAGCGGCTCGACCAGCGGCTGCACGAAGCCGGCATAGACGTTGGCGTTGCTGGTCTGTGTCGCCTGGACCGAGACCGTGAGCTGCCGGGCGGCGAGTTCCTGGTTCGGCCCGACCAGCAGGCGCATCTGCGACCCCACCGCGATGGGCAGCCCATCGAGCGTCCGCTGGCGCATCACGGCGGCACGTCCGAGCGCCAGGTTCGGCAGGTCGAGCAGGGTGCCGGCGCCCGCCTTGTTGAGCCGAGCGGCGCCGGTGGCAAAGACCGGCGCGGCGCCGGTGACCAGCGTCGGGCCGTCGCCGTTGGCGCTGTTCACGAGCGCATAGGCCGTGGCGTTCTCGAAGTCGGCCACGCGCCGGCCGATCATGCTGGCGAAATCTGTGAAGGCGCCGAGATCGTCGTTGACCAGCATCTGCCGCGTCACGCGGATGCGCCGCGCGAAGGTCTGCAGGAACACGAGCTCCTGGCTTTCCGACATGGTGCCGGCCTGGATCTCGCCGTTCTCGGACAGCGCCACGAGGTTGGGGAAGTCACCCACGCGCAGGTGGCGGTGCGGCTTGAAGTCCCGGAAATCGCGGCGAAGGAACAGCGTGCGATAGGTCGGCTGTGCCGGCGCGTAGGCCGCCAGCAGCATCTTGTTGGCCGCGGCCGAGAGCAGCGCGGGGAAGTCGCTGGTGGTGTGGAATGCGCGCTCGGCCAGGATGGTGGGGTTGCGCGGGATGTTGCGCTCCCCCCGCGCGCGAAGCAGTTCGCCCATCATGTCGGAGGGGCGCCAGCCCATGAACTCGACGTGGCGGCCGGCGCCAGGGCCAGTGCTGGGCACCTGGTAGCCGGGCATGGAGCGGGCGGCGAGCGCCTCAGCCATGGCGTCGAGCAGGCTGGCCGGATCGTCGTTGCCCGGGCCGGTCTCGGGACGCGCCGGGAGGGAGGGCCGCGGCGCGTTCTGTGCGAAGACGTCCCACAGGCGGCCGCGCAGCACCTCGGGCGAGATGCGGTCGCGGATGGCGGCCTCGCGCATGGTGTCGAGCATGTCGGGGGTCACCAGGCCACGGGCGCCGGCGAGCACCGGCTCGTAGGCGGCGATGCGCTCGACCGCGGCGCGGTCCGCCTCGGCACGGATGGCGTCGAGGTCTGGAGTCGGCAGTGCGGCACCGATCGGCTCGGGCGGGGTGGCGGGTGCGGTGGTCACGGGGATCTCCTGGGGCGTGTGTGCGACGGGCGGCGCCGGCGGCGCCGGCGCGGGATCCGGCGAAGCCGGCGTCGTCTCGGGCATGGTGGGTTCTTCGGTCAGGGCGGGTTCGATGGCGGTGTCGGAGGTGCCCTGGTCCCCCTCGCCTCGGATCACGGCCAGGCCGTCGACGGGGACGGGCACGATCGAGATCTCGTAGGGCTCCCAATCCACCGCGCGGTGGATGGTCTGGCCGGTGGCGGCATCGGGCCGGGGCTCGTAGCGATGCACCCGGTAGCCGACGCTGACAGACTGCAGCGTCCCGTCGGCGACCCGCTGCCAGACCGGCTCCACGTCATCGGCGCCGCTGAACTGAAGCGTGGCGTAGCCGCGGCCGGCCTCGAGGCGGGCCGCGGTGACGCGGCCCAGCACATCGCGTGTGCCGGCACGGCGGTGTGTGTCCAGCACGGGCGCCCGACCCGAGCGCAGCGCATCCATGCGCACCGCCTCGGGCCGCATATCGAGCTCCTCGATGATGGGACCGAGCGGCGGGACGAAGTTGCGGGCGCGGGCGCCAGTGCTCCAAACCACCCCGACGGTGCGGGCCGCGCGATTGACCGTAACGGGCGCCGCCAGGGCGCGGCAGGCCACGATCGATTGCCCAGCGGTGGGAAGTCGATCGGGCGCAGCGTCGGGATCCGGCGCGGGGCTGGGCCCCGCCGGTTCGATCGGTTCTGTCATGAGGAAGGTCCTGGGCTTAGGGCGCCGTGAAGCCCTGGAGGTTAGCGATCACCACCGCGCCGGCCGTCAGCGCCTGGATGTTCAGTGCGGCATTCGCGGTGGTGCGGAGCGGGGTCGGGAAGTCGATGTTGGTGGGGCCGAGATTGGCCGGCAGCAGCGCGCGCCAGACCGGCGTGGTGCCGTCGCGGATCTGGAACTCCGTGGCCGTGGCGCTGGCGTTCTGTACCTGCATCCCGGTCACGTAGCGGCGGATGCCAGCACCGCCCGCGGCCTGCACCGCGGTGTCGCTGCCGGTGGCGATGCCGGCCAGCGGGCCCGCATAGGTCCAGTCGGCCTCGGGGATGGCATAGGGCTTGGTGACGATCGCACCGATCAGCGTCGCCAGCAGGTCGACACCGCGCGCTGTCGTCACTGCCACGGGGTTCGCTGAATAGCCCGTGGCCGCCAGCACCGGCACGGCACCCGCCGTGTTGCGCGCCTGGCCGCCGACCACGCTGAGCGCGGGGGCGGCGGCGCTGAGCACGTTGACCCCGATACCCTGGCCGGCGACCGCGTTTGCGCGACCGGCGGTGATGGCGGTGGTGAGCTCGGCATAGTCGGAGATCGAGACGAACTGCAGCCGCAGGTCGGTGTTCGAGGCCGGCGCCAGGTTGCGACTGATCGTCGCCCAGCCGGTATTCACATAGGCGCCGGTGAAGCTCGACCCGATCAGGTCGAAGTTGCTCGCGTCGATGACCGTGATGGTGAAGGTGCCATTCGCCCCCGGCACGCCGGCGACATTGGCCACCGTCACGGAATCCGAGGTCGCATAGCCATGCGCGGCGCGGGTGATGCGCACTGCGCCGCTGCCGTTGTTCGCCACCGCCGAGATGCCATGGAAGATCTGCCGGTTCCGCACGCGGATGCGAAGGCGATACAGCGCCGAGGGGTCGGGCAGCTGTTGCTGGCGGGCGTAGGAGTTGGCACGCAGGCCGGTGCCGTCGAGCGCGCGGCCGTGGAAGTAGCATTCGTCGCTGTTGGGCTCGAGCTCCAGCACCGACCAGCCGGCCGGCGCGGTGGTGGGGATAGTGACACCGGAGGCGGTGCCGAGCCGCGGCGCTGCATCGCTGCCGACCTCGTAGTTCGCCAGGGTCGCGCTGATTCCGTCCAGGCGCCAGGCGACGATGTTGCGCTCGTCGGGCACGCCTGTTTCTGGCGTGACGCTGGTGAGTTCCAGCCAGGCGGTTTGGCCGGCGATGCGCTGACTGAGGTTCAGCGCCACCATCGCCCGCAGCGGCAACATGAAGCTCTGGCGGCTGAGCAGGACCAGCTCGTCATCCAACGTCGTGCCGGTGGAGATCAGCGCGGTGCCGTTCGCCACGGACAGCGTCATGCCGCTGCCGGTGGAGAGCACCTCCCAGCGGGTCGGGTTGATCGCGTCGCCACCAAAATTGTCGCGGAAGCGCCGGCGCATGCTTTTGACCCGGAGCATGTCGTCGGCCCAGTCATAGCCGCCTGGGATCATGGGGAAGCTCCTGGATTGGGGGCGGCGCCCGCATCGGCCGGTGCATCAGCACGGGGCGATGCGGCACCGGTGGCGGCGATCTCGATGGCGGTGAGCTGGGCGGCGTCCTGGGCCGCGCCGGACTTGGCGACGCGGCGCGGATCGCTGTCGAGCGAGAGGCCCGCCTCATCGAGCAGGGCATTGGCCTCGCGGATCATCTCGACGACCTGGCGGAAGTCGTAGCCAAAGGCGCCGACCGCCTCGGGCTGCGGCACGAAGCCCGCGCGCACCTGCGCAATGAGCGCCGTGGTGTCCTTGAGCGGATCGATCATCTCGTGCGCCGGGGGGACGTGCGACAGGCCCTCAGGCACGTCAGCACCCCAGAGCCCGAGCAGCGCGCCCTGCGCGTGGAAGCGGTCCGCGATCGGCCGCACCAGCATCGGGATGAGCATGCCGTACTGCACCTGCTCGCACAGGCGGCGGAACTCGATCTTGCCGGCGCGCAGGCTGGAGTAGTTCGCCTGAGTGAGATCGCCGGCGACCTGGTCGTAGGTGAGGCCGGTGCCGACCGCGGAAGCCTCCAGCGCGCGCCGCGCGAAGGCGGCATGCGATCCACCCCCACTCGGATTGACCACCTCCACCGAGCCCATGCCCCTGCGGTACAAGATCATGCCGGGCTCGAAGCTCTCGACCGTCCGGCCCTGGGCGTCGCGCAGCAGGCCCGACGCCGGGCCGGTCATGGCCTCGTCGCCATCCTCCGAGACGACCGCGGCCAGGCAGGCCTCAATCTTCGCCTTCATGAGCAGGGCAGCCTCGTAATCGCCGAGGTCGCGCAGCCGGGTCAGCACCGGCGCCAGCCAGGACACGTCGCGCAGCTGGCCGGGGCGGCGCTTGCGGTAGATGTGCAGCACGTCGCGGGCCGGCACCGCCTCGCTGGTGAGCCGACCGCCCGAGGGGGTCAGCCAGGAGGCGCCGGGGTGGATGCGGTGCAGCCAGTAGGCGGCGGGCTCGCCAGCGTCGCCAAGGGCGATGCCCTGCAGCGTGGGCAGGCCCTCGACTACCCCGTTGCGGGCGGTGTCGAGGTGATCGCTCTCCAGCACCTGGAGCCGCAGGCCGATCGGGTTGGTCGGTGTGATGGCGGCGGGCAGCAGCCGGACGAAGCACTCACCGCTCTCGACCACCGCGCGCATGACCAGCGCCTGCAGGCCGTAGAGGTCGAGCCGCCCCTCGGCGTCACAGGCCGTGCTGTCCGACCAGCGGCGCCAGGCCTCGGCATGCGGCTTGTCTGGCCAGCGGGTGGTGATGCCGGCTCCCACCGCGTTCCCGGTCCAGAGATCGACGATGCGGGCCGCGTAGGGGTCGTTGCGCACGGCGTCGCGGGCGCGGCGCGCGACGGTGGGCGCCGCAGCACCGACCTCCGCCGTGGCGCTGCTGCCGGAAGCAGCCCAGCTCGAGGCGCGGCTGTCCTGGGCGGCGGCATAACCCCGGAGCGCGTACCAGGCATCACGAAGGCGGCCCATCACCTGGTTCCCTCGCGGGAGAAGCTGGCGAAGGTCACGCTGGGGCGGCGCGCGGCGGTGTTCTCCGCAGCGTGCAGGACGGATAGCGCGCGGCCGAGCTCATCCAGAGAGCGGTATTCCACGGTGCGTCCGTCGAAGGTCACGCGCGTGGTGCCGCCGGTGAAGGCGGCGGCGAGCACGGCGGCACGGGTGCCAGCGGGTTGGGCCAGCGCCCAGGCGAGGACGGTGGGGTCCATCACGTCCTCCTTCAGCGAAGCCAGCCATTGCGTGGCGCGAGCCAGCCACGCGGGCGCTGCGTGTCAGATACGACCTGGGTTGGCGCTGTTGCCGGTGCCGCCGCGGGTGCTGGCGATGGTGATGCGGTGAGCGGCGCATCCGCCGCCTCAGCCCGCAGCCGTGCCCAGAACTGCTCGCCATAGCGATCGGCGCCGATCAGCCAGAGCGCCGCGCGCGCCAGCACGGCGCAGTCCAGCGCCTCGTTCCGCTCCCGCAGCTTGGCCCATTCCTGACGGGCAAAGCCGCGGCGATCCTTCGTGGTGCGCAGCTGCTCGGCGACCAGCTGCTTGATCCATTCGACGTCGATCGCGCGCGGCAGATGCACCCAGCCGGGCGGCAACTCCTCGGCATCGCCGCGGCCGAGCCAGAGCCGGCGATAGAGATCCGCCTTCCAGGTCGAGACCGAGACGGTCCAGAGCTTCAGGCCGCGGCGGAGCTTCTGACCGTTGACCAGCGCGTCCACCGGCGTCGGGCCTTGGACGGGCTGCGCCCGGTTCCAGCCGTCGATCCCCTTGGTCGGCGCGATGCGCGGATCCCGGAGGCGCCGCAGGTGGCCATAAACCGCGGCGGTGTCGCGGCCGCCGGTGTCGACGCAGAGCCTCGCGATGCGCATCGCGCCGCCGCCGTGCCGCGGCCAGTCGCGGCCTAGGAGGCGGGCCAACTCATCCCAAGGCTCCCGGTCCCGCGGGCTGCCCGGGATCACCACGTGGTCGACGAGCCAGGAGGAGAAGCCCTCGGCCCACCCCCAGACGTCGCATTCCAGGCGGTCGTCCTGGACGTCCACGCCGGCGGTCAGCACCAGCGCGCCGGGCGGGACGACGCCCATCCGGAAATCCTCACGGCGCTCGACCAGGCGCTCCCAATCCGGCGCCTCGCCTTGCTCCTGCCAGGTCTCGCCGAGCACGGTGTTCTTGAAAGTCTTGATGTCCTCGGGCTTGCCCTGGGCGGCCTCCCAATCCCGGGCGATCTGCGCCCAGGACAGCCAGCCCACCGGCGAGTAGAGCGCCGAGATGTGAAAGCCGATGGTGTGCGGATCCTGGCCCTCGGCCATCGCGCGCCACTCCCCGCCGCCGAGCATCGCGGTCTTGTCGTGCTCCTGCATCGGGTGGTCGCAGGCCGCGCAGTGATACCGCGCCGTCTCCGGCGCACCCTTCTCCCAGAGCAGCCGCTCAAAGCGCAGCCACTGCATCTCCCCGCATTCCGTGCACGGCACGAAGAACCGGCGCTGGTCGCTGGCCAGATACTCCCGCTCGATCCGGCTGCGGCCAGAGATGGTCGGCGTGCTGACCAGGAAGGCCTTGCGCCGCCAGCCGAAGGTGCGGGCGCGCGCCTCGGCGAGCGCGATGGGATCACCCTCGCCGGCGACGTCGCCGGGATAGGCATCCACCTCGTCGAGAAACAGGAACCGCGCGGTCATCGAGCGCAGCCCGACCGCGCTGTTCGCGCCGGTCAGCACGAGGATGCCGCCGGGGAATTCCTTCGACAGCATCGTGTTGCCGCTGTCGCGGGCACGAGCCGGGGCGACGCGCTCCCGCAGCGCCGGCGTTTCCTCCAGCAGCGGGTCGATGCGCTGGCGCGAGAAGCGCTTGGCCAGTTCCACGGTCGGCTGCACCGCCAGGGCGGGTGCCGGCACGTGGTGCATGATGTAGCCGAGCCAGTTGTTGCCGCTCTCGGTGGCGCCGACCTGAGCGCCCTTCATGAAGACGACGCGCCGGGCGGGGTGCACCGCCGACAGCGCGTCCATCACGTCCTTGAGGTAGGGCGTGCGGCTGGTCCGCCAGGGGCCCGGTTCGGCCGAGGCGCGGCTGCCCAGCATGCGGTGGCGCTCGGCCCATTCCGAGACGGTGAGCTGCGGCGGTGGACGCAGCATGGCGCCGACGCGGCGGCGCACATGCTCACGGCTGCGGAGACCGGTCCCCTCCGAGGCCTGCTGGATCGAAGCGATCGGCCGCCTCCGTCAGCAGGTCGTTGATGTGGCTCTGCAGGATGGTCTGCAGCAAATGTGGGTCGACGCTGATCTCGGCGGCGATCAGGCCGGCGACGCGGGCCGGCCAGTTCAGCAGCGCGTCGCGCATGGTGCTGCCGATCTCGTCGAGTGCGGCATTCGCCTCGGTGACATCAACCAGGCGGCGCTTGGTCTCGTCCAGCGAGAGGCGCTGCGCCTCCACCTTCAGTGCGAGCTGCGCGACCTTCAGCCGGGCGAACGGCGTGCCATCCGCGCCGGCGCTACTGGCCAGGGGCGAGCGGGCGGGATCGGCGGTCTCAGTCAGGCGGCGGCGGGTCTTGTCGATGTCCCACTGGCCGTCCGGCTCGCGGGCGATGCGGCCAGCCCGTTCGGCCTTGTGGATGGCGGTGTCGCTGACGCCGAGGCGACGGGCGGCCTCGCGCGTGGAGGCGGTGAGTTCCGGCATGGCGGCGACCTCCCGCCGCACGTGATGGTCATCACGAGCAAGGGCCCGCTACCGTCCGGCGGCGGGCCCTCGACGTGTCCGGCTCCGTGGTCAGGCCGGCAGGTGGTAGACTGTGTAGGAGCCGCGGGCGCCTTCCTTGTTCGGGCCGACCTGGCGGACGCGCTCCAGCACCTGCACCTCGATCCCCTGGCGCTTCTTCAGGCCCGCGAAGAAGCCGCGGACCGTGTGACCCTGCCAGCCTGTGGCCTCGCAGATCTGCGCGATGGTGGCGCCCTCCTCGCGGCGGAGCAGGGCGAGGACCTGCTCCTGCTTCGTGCCTTCGCGCGGCTTCCGCGGGGCGCCGGGCTCGCGCGCGACGCGGGCGGGCTTGCCGGCGAGGGCGGCGCGGAGGACTTCGATGGCGCGGCTGATCGGGTTGTCGGTCGCGTCCTGCGCCGGGCTGGCGTCCCAGGCGGCCAGAACCGCCGCAGCGGCGTCGCGCAGGCTGGCGCGCGGGGCAGGTGTGGGCGAGCCCTGGGCGTGTTCGGTTTCCTCCGCGGGGGCATCCCCCTCGGCGGCGTCGTCCGCGCCCGTGCGCGCCGTGTCGGGCACGCTGCCCTCAATGCCGGAGCAGTCGGGCTCGCCGGCCGCCGCGTCGCCTTCATTCGGGTCGATGCCGATGGCGCGCAGTCCCTCGTCGGTGATGCGCGCCACGATCCAGGTTCCGTCGTCATCCTGGCGCCAGCCGAGCCCGACATGCTCCCGCGGGGCGTTGATCTCGGTGAGCAGGTTGTTCTTGATCAGGCTGCGAAGCACCGCGTTGCGGGCGGCGGCCGGCAGGGTCTTCGGCGCGCGCGCGAGGCCCATCTCGTGCTGCGCGGCGGCGCTCAGAATCACGCGCTGGCTATCGGAAAGCTTGGTCATCGTGGTGGTCTCCGGTTCCGGGTGCCTGTCATCGGCCCCTACTGCCGGAAGCCCCGCCGGCGCTGCCGGTCGGGGCGGTGCGGGAGTGGCCTGCTTCAGCAGGCGTATTCGCCGCGGCGGAAATGCTGATCCGCGATGTCCTTCAGCTTCGCGGTGGCATCCGAAAGCCAGGCCGCTTCGCCCCAGAGCACCGTCTCCGGATCAGCGCCGAAATGGTCCGCGCTGGCCTGCGTGAGTTCGGCGAGGAGGGCGTCGAACTCGGCCTTCTTCGCGAGGAAGGCGGCCAGGCTGCGTTCCTGGTTGCGGGTGGCGCGGGCTTCGCGGTCGGTCATGGTCGTCTCCGTCGTGGTGCAGGGCGGGGTGCTCTGCGTGTGACGGACCATTCGCGCTGTGGCGCACACGAGCCAAGCAAGATGCAGCGTTATCTTATTGCTTTGATTTAACTTTTCGGATCGACAGATGATCCCCGCCGCTCCCAAGATTGGCGCCCTGGCGCAGAGCAACCGAGGGGCCATGTCTGCGGCATGAACACGTCCAGCACCGCACCCACCACGACCGTCTACTACGATGGCGCGTGCCCCATCTGCTCACGCGAGATCGGTCAGTACCGCAAGGTCCAAGGCGCGGAACGGCTCGACTTCATCGACGTCACCGCCTGCGATGCGAACGGGCTCGGTCCTGGCCTGTCGCGTGATGCGGCGCTGGCGCGCATGCATGTACGGCGCGCGGACGGCAGCCTGGCGTCCGGTGCCGCCGCCTTCGCCGAAATCTGGCAGCAGCTCCCGAAGCTCGCATGGGCCGGGCGGCTCGCAGCATCGCCGATCGTGCTTCCCGTCCTGGAGATCGGATACCGCGTCTTCCTGCGCGTCCGGCGACTCTGGCGGTGACACGCTACGACGCGGCGGCGGCCCGGCACGACGCGATGTCCGCAAAGATCCGCTCGTCACCCTCCAGCACGGCGGCTTCGCCCGTCGCCTCCTGCCAGCGCCGCACGATGACGTCGGCATAGGCGGGGTCGATCTCCAGCAGCACGGCGCGCCGCCCGGTGCGCTTGGCTGCGATCATGGTGGTGCCGGAGCCACCGAAGCAGTCCAGCACCGTGTCGCGCGGCTTGCTGCTGTTGCGGATGGCGCGCTCGACCAGCGCCACGGGCTTCATCGTCGGATGCAGGTCGTTGCGGGCCGGCTTGTCGAAGTGCCAGACATTCCCCTGGTCGCGCGCGCCGCACCAGTAGTGCTGCGCGCCGGCCTTCCAGCCGTAGAGCATGGCCTCGAATTGCTGGTGGTAGTCGGCGCGGCCAAGCGCGAAGGTGTTCTTCGCCCAGATGATGGTGCTGGACCATTTGCCACCCACCTCCTGCCAGACGCGATGCAGGGTCGGCCACTCGGACGAGGACATGCAGACGTAGCAGGCGCCCTTCGTGACCGAGAGCAGATTGGCCAGCGCGGGACGTAGGAACTCCGGAAAGCTGCCGCCGAGCGCGTCATTCGCAATGGTCATCTTGGCGGCGGTGCCGCCCTCGTAGGCAACGTTGTAGGGCGGATCGACGAAGCCCATGTCCGCCAAATGGCCGGCACCGAGCGCGCGCTGCACGTCGGCCAGTTGTGTCGCGTCGCCGCAGAGCAGGCGGTGCTCGCCACAGCGCCAGAGGTCGCCGGCCCGGGTGACCGGCACCACGGGCGGCGGTGGCGCGTCGTCGGCATCATCGCCGACGCCGGCATCGGCCGCGGCCAGCAACCGGTCGAGCTCCATGCCGGAGAAGCCCAGCACGTCGAGGTCGACGACCGCCTCATCGCGGATGCGCGCAATCTCGGCGGCGAGCAGCGCCTCGTCCCAGCCCGAGTTCAACGCGATCTGGTTGTCGGCCAGGCGCAGCGCACGCGCCTGCGCGGGGGAGAGATGGCCAAGCCGCAGCACCGGCACGGAGATGAGGCCCAGCTGCTTCGCGGCCATGACGCGTCCGTGGCCGGCGATCAGCACGCTCTCGGCGTCCACCAGCACCGGATTCACGAAGCCGAATTCGGCGATGGAGGCTGCGATCTGCGCCACCTGAGAGGGCGAATGCGTGCGGGCATTCTCGGCATAGGGCACGAGGGATGCGACCGGCGCGCTGCTCACCATGAGATCAAGCTGCATCGGCCGTGACCTCCTGCCGCGCCGCGGCGACGGCGTCATAGTCGCGGTCATCGTCCGCCAGGATGACAGGCGCATCGGGATGCAACATCCGCCAGCGCGCAATCGCCAGGTCGACATAGGCCGGGGCGAGCTCGATCGCGCGCACGCGGCGGCCGGTGCGCCGGCCGGCCAGGATCGTTGTGCCGGAGCCGCCAAAGGGCTCGAACACTACGTCGCTCTCGTCGGTGTACGCCCGCATCAGGAACTCGGGCAGCACCACCGGGAACACCGCGGGGTGCTCGGTCTCGATACCGCGCCCCTTGTGGCGGGTCAGGCGGAGCACGTTGTCGGGAATCCGGAAGTCCTGCACCGGCAGGCCGGCATGCTGGTATTCCGAGATGGTGCCGTCGGCGGCGCGCAGCCCGCTACCCTTGTTCGGCGTGCCAGCCCATTTGCAGGGGACGATCTTGTTTGCCTGGCGGGACTGGCGATTGAAGTGGAAGACGAACTCGAAGGCCGGCGCAAGGCGCCCATTCCAGTCGCCGGGCAGGCCGGGCCCCTGGTCCCAGGTGTAGAGCCCGAACCGGCGCCAACCACGGGCGCGCATCCAGTCCAGCCAGCCGGACCAGTAGGGGATCCATTCATTGTCGCGATGGATCAGCCCGAGGTTCACCAGGACCTGGCCGTCAGGCCGCATGGACGCGTCGAGATGCTGGAACACGCCCTGCATCAGGGCGTCCCAATCTGTGCCGCCGCCGGTGGTGTAGTCGCGCTGGTTCCCATAGGGCGGGCTGGTGAACAGCAGCGCGGCGCGGTCCTGGCCCATGACGCGCGCCACGCTGGCGGCGTCGGTGCTGTCGCCGCAGAGCAGGCGATGGTCGCCCAGCAGCCAGAGATCGCCGGGACGGGTGACGGCCTGGCGCGGCGGCTCCGGATCGGCGTCGGCGGGATCGTCCGCCGGCGCATCCTCGGCGCCTGCCGTGCCCGCTGCACCGCCCCCCTCGGCGGGATCCGCAGACAGAGCCTCGGGCGCGTCGCCGTCGGATACAGCATCTCCAGCCGCCGCGAGGATGTCTGCGAGCTCATCCGCCGAGAAGCCGAGTGCGGCGAGATCAATCTCGGCCGCCTGGACGCTGGACAGCGCGTCACGCAGCAGCGCCTGGTCCCAGGTCGCGTTCTCGGCAATGCGGTTGTCGGCGAGCCGCAGCGCCTCCTTCTGCGCCGCGGAGAGGTGCCGCAGCACGATCACCGGCACCTTGGCCATGCCGAGCGCGGACGCCGCCTCGAGGCGACCATGGCCGGCGATCAGTACGCCGTCCTCGTCCACCAGCAGCGGGTTGGTGAAGCCGAAGGCCATCACGCTGGCCTTGATCTGCTCCAGCTGCTCAGGGCTGTGGACGCGGGCGTTGCCGGCATGCGGGCGAAGCTCCGCCACCGGACGCAGCAGGATCTTCGCCGCCATCCAGGGGAGCGTCATGATGCCATCCGGTTTGCAGGTGGTTTGCAGGGCCGCGGCGCGGCGTCGGTTTGCAGCTATCGATTTGAAGCCGCGGGCGAAGGCTGCAAACCGCAACCCATATTTTCCGCCTGGCGCTAGCGATGTTGCGCGCTTCCGCCCCCCGCATACAGCTGGGCCAGGAAGGACCCTGCGGCTCGAGAGCCACTGTCTCGATGGAGCGACGCTGTGGCTGGTGAGCCGCGGCGGCGTCGAGCTACACGATCTCGACGTTCCTGAGACCTACCACCAACGATTCACGTGCCGCCACGGGGTGAATTGTAACAGGGCCGCCCGGCTGATATGGCGTTGGTGGCTCGGCCGATTGGCCGGCCCAGTGGTCAGCGGGTTGACCCTGCGCATTGGCTGACGCGCGACCGTCCGAGCAGGTTCTCTGGAGCCTAGACATGGAGCAGAAAGCGCCCACCGCGGCGGCCCCCAAGAAGCCGCGCGCGAGCGGCACGAACACACACATCGCGGGCGAAATGTTCGTCGCGGCCGAACTTGCGAAACGTGGCTACTCGGTCTCCCTGACCATGGGCAACGCGAAGGCCGTCGACCTTTTCGCCGAGAAGGACGGCCGGGCGATCTGCATCCAGGTGAAGGCCATCGCCCACAAGAGGAACGTCGGATGGCCGCTCAATCCTGATCTCTCGCGAATTCTGGACGGTGTGATCTACGTCTGCGTGATTCTCAACGGCCTCGACGAGCCGCCGACCTACTACGTCCTTCCGCCCGCAGAGGTGAGGAAGCGTGGGAAGCGCTACAACACGAGGGCCATCCTCGACATCGGGAAGGTGCGCGGCACCGAGTTCCTCGGCGCGTGGCACCTCATCGACGCGGCGCTCACGAAGCCCGAGGACGCGATCGGCAAGCCGCTCAGGAAGCGGCCGGTGACCATCAAGTAACGCCCCTTCCTTGGCACCTGCTGGGGCAACAAGCGGTCTGCTCAGCGTCAGCTCATCAGCCGAGACGAAGGGGCGTGTCAGGGCCCGCGAGAGTGCAGCCCGGCCGCTCAGCTACGGACAGCAGCACGCGCACGTTCCGCGGCGTCCCGCGTGGCGACCAGCGCAGCCAATGTGGCCTGTGCCTGCTTCACCGCGGCTGGCTCGCTGCTGTCGATGTCGGAAACCTGCTCCTCGGCATCGCCTACGCCGATGGCGATCTGCTCGCGCAGTTCGTCGAGCCAGCCCTTCGCTTCGGACGGGTCGGCCTCCGGCGCGCGCAGCCATTCGGCGACGATCACCTCGACCTCGCGCGCCATGCGGGGCGGCTGCACGCCCTTCGCCGCGAGCGCCATTAGGCGGGCGATGGCCGCATCAACGGCACGCACCCGTGCAGGCCTGCGAGCGGCCATGGCGTCAGCTCCTTTTGGTTCCCGCGCCTGGTAGCGTGTTCTTTTCTTGTTCTCCAAGGGGGAGCTATCGTCGGCCATGTCCGACGGCGCCCCGCCATGTCCCCAGCCGCCATGGCTGAGCGATGCCGCGCTGACTGCTGTACGGGCCGCCCGATGTCGGCCAGGGGCCTTCCCCCGGCCGGGCGACGCCGGCGGCCGGGCGGTGCGCGAAGCTGTCCTGGCGCACCACCCTGCGCTGCCGTTCACCCTGATCGCCGAGGCCGTGGCGTACATCCTCGGCTCCGAGTGACGCCGCCACGCGTCACGCCGCCCGCTGCCGGGGCACGAGCCCGAAGTGCATGGCCAGCGTGCCCAGGGCGCCGACGAGGATGCCCTGTGCCACCGGACCATGCACCGTGCGACCAGCCCAGCCCTGCCGCATGGCCCATTCGCGCACCGAGAACTCGAGCCCCACGACGAACCAGGCGCAGGAGCCCGCCGGGCTCTCATGCCCGCCCAATGCGTCGATGGCATTGGCAACGCGCCGCCGGGCCTCGAGCTGGCGGTTCGAGATGCCGTCCGCCGTGGCACCAGGCAGTCGGATCAGCTGTGAGGTGGACATGCTGTCGATTGCGGCGCTGCGGAACAGCGTCCTGAAGATGCATCCCGCCTCATGCATCTGCGGCGTCACGGTGCCGTTGGCGAGCATCAGCCCGAGCGTGTCCACGGCGCGGCGATGCTGGACCGGGCTGCCGGTCTCGGGGTCGGCGTCCCGGATCGGCTCCGAGAAGCCGCCGTGCTGCAGCCGCCACTTCGACGGGCCGAGCGCCTCGTCCCGCTTCGGGGTCTTCGCCTTCCGCTTACCGGCCATGGGGGTTCTCCTGCCGCCGCGGGCCCCAGCGCCGCACGGCCTCGTTCTGGACCGCCTGGCGCAGCCAGGGGTCGGTGATGTCCTCGAGGTGCAGCGAGACGACGCCCTGCTGCTGCCAGACGCGGCGGCGCAGCATCTCCATCTCGGGCGTGGTGGTCGGGCTGCGGGTGCCGCGGTCGAGCGAGGACCTCGGCGAGCGTGGTGCGCCGGGCAGCGTCATGCGCGGGCCGTTGCCTGGCGCGCGAGCGCGCGGGCGTCCCCTGGGGAGGGGAGAAAATTCAATAATAATGATAATTCAATGGGTCTCTCTCCGAGCCCGAGGGCGCGCGCGGGTGTCCAGTCGCGTGTGCGCGGGAAAAATTGAATTATTGAAGATCCGCCGCGAGCCGGCCTCCCGCCTGGGGTTTCGGCCAGGAGATTGTTCATGCCGACGAGATTCTTCATCGCGGGATCTCCGTGAAGAGCGGCGGTCGGCTCGGCGCGACCGCGGTGTAGAAGGTGCTCGGCTTCGTCGCGCCGGACTCCTGCTCGGCGACGACCAGTCCCGCCTCGACGAGCGAGGCGAGGATCTCCTCCCGCTCGCGGCGCGACAGGAATTGCGAGCGCCGCGTGACGTCGCTGCGCGACTGGCGCCCGCCCTCGCGGATGATCTCCAGCAGCCGCTTGTGCTTGGCCTCCGTGTCGTTGTCGGAGACCCGGCGCTCGGCCTCGCGGAGCATCGTGGCGACGCAGTGCTCGACCAGGCGGGACGCCCAGGCGACGTCTCCCGCCTCCGTCACCGGCCGCGTCGGCTCGCGACTGACGGCGGCGATCATGGCCAGCTTCGCGGTGTTTTCGGCATAGCGGCCGAACAGGGCGGTCGCGTAGGTCCCGCGGTGCGAGCGCAGCAGGTCGGTAGCTTCTCGCCGGACGACCGCCATGGCCGCCTGGGCGTCCGCGCTGAGCGGCACGGTGTAGGCGTGGATGGGCGCTGATGCCTCCATCGCGTCGGCGATATTGCCGCCGTGGCTGTGCCCGGGCACGCCGCGGGCGATCGCCTTGATGGCGGTGACGAGATCGGCCGGCGGGTCCATCGACGCCGGCGTTTCATTGCGCTCCGGGTAGTCCTCGTCGGTCAGGAAGACCAGGAAGCGGGCGATAGAGCCGTCTGCTAGCGCGCCCCCCTCCAGCGCCGACCAGAATGGCCCCGGGACGGTGACGCCCCAGATGCAGGCGCAGGGCTGCTCGATGGTGACGCGCGGCCGCGCCTTCTGGTCGGCGTACTCGGCGCCGATGTAGGGCTCGGCTGCCGAGGTATAGAGCTTCGTCAGTTCGGACCAGATCGCCGCCTTATGCGCCGGCGCGCGCTGGTTCAGGACCAGCTTCAGGAACTGGCCGAATTCGTCCACCTGGAACAGGCGGGCGGGATGCCGCTGCAGCGACGTGAGCAGCCCCGCCGACGAGGCGAGATCCTCGCCGCCAAGGTATCGGTCCAGGCCCGCGGCGTAGATCGCGCGCTTCGCGCATCGCCGGGCGTGGTCCTTCCCGCCACCGCTGTCGGCGATCCCGATGGCGTAGACGTTGCTCCGCAGGTCGGTCGGCGTGCGATACCGGCGGCCGGCGATCGCGCCCACCAGGCAAATGGCGGCACCGAGGGATAGGAACGGCTGCGGGCTCACCGCGCTGGCGGTGGCGTAGTCCACGAACATGCGCAGCGCGCCATCCACCTGCAGCAGCTCGGGCGGGACGCGATAGGGCTTCGGTGGCGGCGCGATCGGCAGCGGAGCGACCGCGACCTTCGCCAGGAGGCCCGCCGCGGGATGCGGCTGTGCCGCCTGCTCGGCTGCCGTGCCGTTCAGCGTCAGCGCCGGATCCGGCACCCAGCCGCGCTGCTCGGCCAGCCAGTAGATCTTCCCCGCGCCGACGCTGTGCGGCCGCAGCGAGGCCCAGCGCCGCTCGGGGGTGTCCGATCGGCCTGACTGGCCCGACTTCCCGGACCGCCGCGACCAGTCGAGCCAGAGGTCGCGCCCCTCCTCGCCGATCGCGGCCTTGATGGCGGCGCCGACGGTGATCCATTCGTTGCCCGGCAGGTCCTCATTCGGCAGCCAAGCCAGCGCCGCGGCGATGGCGTCCCGCGTGCCCTTCGGGTCGCTGGGACCGCGCCAGGTACTGGTCGGTACGTCCGCCAGGATCGAGTTGACCCGGACCTCGTCCGGCACGAGCGCCCAGGCAGCGTCCAGGAAAGCTGCGCAACTGGCCTCATCCACCACCGGCAGCCGGGACAGCGGCAGCTCCACCAGGCTGTCCTCCGGCCATTCATAGGGGCGACCGGTGTCCGGGTGCACGGCGTAGGCGACGAATTGCTGGCCGTGGGCCAGCAGCTCGAGGGGATGGCGCTTCCGGCCTGCGAAGGGGGTGGCGGCGCGATAGACCAGCAGCCGCTTGGGGGCACGGCCGATGCGCAGGCAGAGGGTGTCGCCCAGCATGGAGGTGGCGAGCTCGGCGATCTGGATGGCCAACGCGCCGTCCAGGATGTCGATGTCGATGCCCACCACGGCGCCGGTGGCGATGCCTACGCCGCAGCCTGGCCAGCGGCGCCAGATGTCCACCTCGAAGGGCTTCGTCGGCCGGTCGCAATGCCGGGTCCAGTCGGGATAGGGCGACCATTCCCCCCCGGTGAACCGCCCCGGCACCTTCGTGCCCGGCATGATGGGGATGACCGAATAGCCGTTGTCGACCAGGCGCTCACCGTAGTCGGCCATGAAGGAGGGAGCGTCTGTCATTCGCTGCCACGCTCCTGCGCGGCAATGGCCGCGTCGCAGGCGCGCTCCAGACGAAGAATTTCGGGATAGAGGGCGGCAATCTGCTCGGCAGCGCGCTGGAGCGCGCGACGTGCAGATTCAAGCTCCGTATGGATGTTGCGGACCGGGCCGATGATGTCCGTGTCGAGCTTGGCGAAGTACTGCGCAGGCTTGGCCCACGGCCCCCGCGAGCCGTGTGGCGCACGCTGCGTGGGGGCGGCCCGCGTTTTGAGGCCCGCGCGCACCTTCTCCACATCCCAGCGGCCATTCGGTTCCCGCGCGATGCGGCCGGATCGCTCTGCCTTCTGCAGGGAGGTGTGGGAGCAGCCAAGGCGGCGGGCAAGCTCGCGGGTCGAGGCGATACCGCTTACACCGACTGGGCGGGGAGCATCATCTGCGGCGCCGTCCTGATCTGGCGCTACATCAGCTTTGGCGTGACGCTTGCGAGGTGACTTTCCCGATAGACCTCGCTGGACGCTCTCCACGTCCCAGCTTCCGTCCTCTTCCCGCGCGATGCGTCCAGCACGTTCGGCGTTCTGAATGGCGGTGTGCGAGAGGCCGAGCCGGCGCGCGACCTCGCGGGCAGAGGTGACGCCGCTCACGGCCGGCCACCAGCAGCGAGCGGTGGCGCCGGGTGCCGTCCCTGATCCAGCAAGCGAGCGAGTTCATCCTGGTAGGCGGTGATGATCACCTCCAGCAGTGTCAGCCATTCGGCCTCGGTCAGCACCGCGAGATCGGTCTTGCCGATGCTTTCCAGGTATTCGCCCGCCATGGGGCTGGCAGCCGCTATGGCGGCGATCTCGTGCTCGTCGGGATCAACCACGCCCCACCTCCGGCAGAGCGCGCTCATGCAGCGCATGGAACAGGCTGGCAGTGGCAGGCTGGTCCGCACGCGCGGATCGAACCAGCCGAAGCCGCGGGCGGTGCGGAGGCGGCAGGCGGCGCATCTCACACGAACCTCGCGGCGGTGATCTCGGTGTACTGGCTCGCCGGCCGCACCTGGATCGCGATGGGACGACGCAGCTGGTCCAGCTGTTCGAGCGCGGCATCCACTGTCGCGGGTGGCGGCAGATTGCCGGCACGCCGCCGCCACCAACCCACGGCCTTGTCCCGCGGGAAGCCGGTATGCTCGAAGCAGACCCATTCGCTGTGGCGCGCGAGGCCACATTCGTATGTCACCCGCAGCGAAGCGGGCTTCCCAGGCTTGTCGTGGCGCGCATAGGTGATGCCGGTCACGTCGCACCAGACCGGCTGGATCTGCGTCGACAGCAGTGCGTTCGACGCCGCCTGCGGCGCCACCTTCACGACCGGCGGTGGGAACTCATGGTCGCAATCGATGCAGTGCCGCGCGCTGGCGTGGTTGATGGTCTGGCATTCCGGGCAGACCTTGATCGGTGCCTCGCCATCGCCGGCTGGTTCCTTCTTTCGGCCGTCCACGGTGTCGATCGGGCCGTGCCGCGCCGTGTTGCCGGCGAAGTCCAGCACCAGGCAGTCATCCTTGCCCTCGGCGAGGCGCGTGCCGCGGCCGACCATCTGGACGTAAAGGCCGACGCTCTTCGTGGGGCGCAGCAGCGCGATGAGGTCGGTGCCAGGCGCGTCGAAGCCGGTGGTCAGCACATTGGCGTTGGTGACGCAGCGCAGCCGCCCCGCCTTGAAGGCGGCCAGGATGCCGTCCCGCTCGGGCCCGGGCGTGTCACCGGTGACGGTCTCGGCCGAGATGCCGTGCTCGCGGATGGCGTCGCGCACGTGGCGGGCATGGGCCACGCCGGAGCAGAAGACCAGCCAGGAGCCGCGGCCTTCGCCGTGCTGGACGATCTCGGCCACCGCGGCGCGCGTGACCTCGTCGCGGTCGACCGCCGCCTCGAGGTCCTTGGGGATGAACTCCCCGCCGCGGGTGCCGACGCCGCCCACATCCAGCTGGGTCTCGGTCTGCTTCGGGACGACGGGGCAGAGATAGCCCTGCTGGATCATCTCCAGCACCGGCACCTGGAAGGCGATGTCAGTGAAGAGCCGGTCCTTGCCCTCGTGCAGCATGCCGCTGTCGAGCCGGTAGGGGGTGGCCGTGAAGCCGACGACCTTCAGCAGGCCGGCGTTGATCTCGTTCAGCTGCGCCAGGAAGGAGCGGTACATGCCGCTGTCGCCGCGGCCGAGCAGGTGCGCCTCGTCGATCAGCACCAGGTCGCAGCGCTGCACCTGCCGCGCGTGGCGGTGGATGGACTGGATGCCGGCGAACAGGATCTGCGCGTGGATGTCGCGGCGCGACAGCCCGGCCGAGTAGATGCCAGCCGGCGCCTCAGGCCAGGCGCGGAGCAGCGCCATGAAGTTCTGCTGGATGAGCTCCTTCACGTGGGTGAGGATCAGGACGCGGGTGTCGCCGAAGGCGGCGATCGCCTCGCGCGTGAAGCCTGCGATGCAGAGGCTCTTGCCCGTGCCGGTCGGCATCACGACCAGCGGGTTGCCGCTGCTGGCCGAGAAGTAGTCGTAGAGTGCCTCGATGGCGGCGCGCTGATAGGGGCGAAGCGACAGGGTCATGCCGCGATCCCCATGCCCGCGGCGTCCGCTTTGCTCAGCCAGCGCCGGCTGCCACCGCAGTCGGCGCAGATCAGCTCGGCGATATGCGGCCCCTTCCCAGGCCCGACACGATAGGTCGTGCTGCCGCAGACCCTGCACGGCTGAGGGAACACCACACTTGCCAGGGGCGCAGCCGGCACCCCGTCTCGCCACACGGTGCCGTCCGGCAGTCGGTAGCTGACCCAGTCCTCGCCGGCATCGATCTGCTCGGCCGCTACGAAATCCGGCAGGAAGAGATGGGCCGCGCAGCCGGCCTCCTGGGCGCGGCGGTCGAGCGGCGCGGCGTGCCGGGCGCAGTGCCAGTCGCCGCCCTCCACCGGTGAGGCGTGCAGGCAGGACCGGCAGTGCCGCTCCGGCGCCGCACCGGCATGGCAGACGGCGTGGTGGTCGCAGAACCGGCACTGCCACCAGGCCGGGTCCTGGCTGATGCGGGCCGGCGGCCGGGCTGCGCCGATGATGCGCTCCGCCTTGGCCAGGATGCGCAGTCCTGCCTCGGCATCGTGGCGGATGCGCTCCTGGTAGAGCTCGTCCGTGTCCTTGCAGACCGCCAGGTAGAGGGCCCGCTCGAGGCCGGCGAGCTGCATATACGCTTGCATCTGCGCCCAGTGCAGGGGCTTGGAGGCGGCGACGCCCTCGACCTTGAGCTTGGCGAAGGACTTCGCGCTGTGCGTCTTGAACTCGCACACGTGCCAGGTGGCCGGCGCCTCGGGCAGCCCAATCGCCACCGCGTCCATGCTGCCGCCGAAGTGGCCGGAGGCGTCACGCAGGTTCCACTGGCGTCCCGACGCGGGATCCACGTCGAGGACCGTCACGCCGATCCGGCGCAGGTCGGCCACGAAGCGCGCCTCGGCCAGATTGCCGGTCTCGAACAGCCGCAGCAGCCGGCCGGTGTGCCGGGCCCGCGTTGCCCAGCGGAAGGAGTACCAGATCGCCCGCTCGCACTCGGCGCCGATCAGCGATGCGCCGAGATGCGCGCGGTACCCGCTGTCGGCCGCGGACTCGTAGGCGGCGTAGATGGCGGTGACAGTGGGACATGCGGGCGGAGGAAGGACAGCCATGACCTCATCCTGGATGGAGGAAGGCAAGCCGGCAGGCGGGAGGCCTGCCGGCGGGTGATCAGGCATTGCGGCGCCAGGGCGGGGTCGCCGCGGCGCCGGTGCGCGCAGCGGGTGGGGGTGCCGCGGCTGCCGGACGGGGCCCCGGGGTGACCGGGCGCGAGGCGGTGGCGGTGGCCGCACCGGCGTTGGCGGCCGAGTAGCCGGCAACCTTGTTCCGCGCCTCGCGGTAGACGCCGTACTTGTCGTTGCCGGCCGGCTCGACCTTCAGCGTCACGATCAGCGGCTTGAAGTGCAGCTGCTCGCTGTCGCTGACATGCACCTGGCCCACCGCGTGGCAGATGGCCGACAGCGTGCGCTGCGCGATCTCGACCGTCTGCTCGTTGCGGTTCACCAGGTTCAGCTGGTCGAAGATCTTCCGGCGGGCGGCCGGCCCCTCCAGCACCTCGAAGACCAGCTTCAGGAGCTGCCCGTCGCCGGCCTTGGTCGGCAGCATCTCGCTCTCGATCAGATGCGCGAGGTACTTGCCGGGCGGCAGCACCTCGAGCGGGACGGCGGGGGCGACTTCGGTCGCGTCGAAGGTTCCGTTCAGGGAGGCCATGGGTCAGCTCCGGGCTTCGGTGGTGGAGGCGGGGGCGGCGCCCGGCGGCGCCGCGTAAAAGGGGATGCCGGCGGCGAGCTCGGGCCAGGACAGCGGCAGCGTCTCGGTCAGGCCGAAGCGGTTTTTCGCGAGGAAAGCCGGCCGCTCGGCGGTGTGCAGCAGGCGGTCGCCGCCGCTGACGCCGCGGACCACCTTCTTGTTGAAGCCGACATCCGACTTCAGCGTGCTGACGCGGTAGTTCGCGAAGAGCACGGCATCGACATGCTCCTGCACCAGCGCGGAGGCGCTGCGGTGCAGCTTCGGCTGGTAGCGGTCGTAGGGCTCGGTCTCGGGGCTGTCGAAGCGCCGGATCTCGGCATGGGCGATCAGGATCACGCCCATGCCACGCTCGTCGCGCAGCGCGTTCACGCCGTCGAGGAAGCCCCGCCAGGTGTCGAGCGCGGCGAGGTAGCCCTTGACGTAGCCGAAGGACTCGATGTCCGGCTGGTTGTGGGTCTGCGCCGTGTGCTGCCAGACCAGCGGCTCCAGCCAGTCGAGGCTGTCGAGCACCACGGTCTGGTGGTCGTGCTCCTCGGTGTAGAGGCTGCCGAGCGCCTCCATCACTGCGTCGAAGCTGCGCAGCAGCCCGAAGGTCGCGGCGTCAATCCGGCCGAGGCCGTCCTCGGTCTGCAGGAAGACCGGGTTCGGCGCGTCGGCGGCGAGCTGGGTCTTGCCGACGCCGGCCACGCCGTAGACGAGGATCCGCGGCGGGCGCGTCTCACCGCCGCGCCGCAGCGATCGGAGGGAGATCGCCATCAGTGCGCCTCCCCCTTCGAAGCGCGCGGCTTGGCCTTCACAACGTCGACCGTGATGTCGCCACCGGCGCGCGCGACCGCCTCAGCAAAGGCGTCGAGCGTCGGCTCGAAGGCGGCGACGTCCTTGGCGCGCGCCATGGCGTCGCCGTCGAGCGGGATGGCGACCTGGATGCGGAGCTCGTGCGCCATCAGGCAGCGTCCTTCGGTTCGAGGGTGTAGGAGGGGCGGCCGGTGGCGACGGTGCGCGCCGGCTCGAACACGGCCCGGATGCGCGGCGGCCAGGCCGTGAAGCGGCTCTCCGGCACGCGGATCTCGGTGGTGACGTAGTCGGCGGGGTCCTCGCCCCAGCCGCGGATCGTGGCCACCGCCACGGCCAGCTTCGGCTGGTCCCAGGCCGCCTTCTTCGGCAGGTCGGCGACGACCTCGAAGCCCTCGTCGGCGATGCGGGCACGGCCGGTGTCCTTGCCCTCGGCGCGACGCACCGCAGCGGCGAGGGCGCCGTAGCGGGTGTGCAACGCGTCGTGCAGCAGGTCGGCGAGGTGCTTGGCGTCGGCCTTCAGCGCCGCGACCTCGTCGAGCAGCAACGCCAGACGATCGACGGGCAGGCTTGCGGCCTGCCCGGCGTCCATCTCGCGCAGCTGCGCCAGCGTGGTTCGGTTGGTCATGCTCGTCCCCTCGGTTGCAGCGGTGGTGTTCATGGGACTGTCGCCAGATCGGCGAGCCGGCAGAGCGCGACGAAGCCGCCGGCCAGCAGCGCGGCGCCGGCCAGGCAGCGGAGGGCGTCGCGGACGGTCCGCAGGCGCGCGACGGTGCTCGGGGTCACGGCGTCTGCCCGCCGACTGCGCCGGGCTCGGCGCACCGCACGCTGCGACCGGCGATCTCGAGCCAGACATGCAGCGGCAGCACGACGAAGGGGGCCGCGCGGTCGCGCCAGAGGAAGAGCGCGTCGTTGCCGCCGAGCCAGCGCTCCAGCGTCTTGAAGCCGTCGCCCTCGCCGCGCGCCTTGACCTCGGCCTTCACCGGCGCGGCGCCGCGGACGTAGAGGTCGACATCGGCGCCGTTGCCGCGGTACCGGACCGCGCCGGACAGCGGCACGCGCTCGGCGCGGAGCCCGCACTTCACGTGGATGTCGACGATGGCCCGCTCGCGGCGCAGACCCTTGTCGCGGGAAGACTTGCCCACGGCCAACCTCACGCCGCCTGCCGGAGAGCGACGGCGGCGGGCAGTGCCGTGCCGCGACGCGGACGAGGCCGCACGATCAGCAGGTAGGCGAAGCACTCCTCGCCAATCCGGCGCTGCACGAGATGCGCCCAGCCGCTCTCTGCCAGTCGGAGGGCCCGGTCCGCGACGGCGCCCAGCTCGCGGCAACGCTCGATGCTGAGCATCTGCGACTGCGGCGCCCGGTCCCGCGCCAGGAGGCCGATGTGGTAGGTGATGACGTCGCCGGGCAGCGCATCGGCGAGACGATCGCAGAGATTGTGCTCGCTCATCACGGCGGCTGGCGTCGCCCGGGCATGGGATGCAGCGGTAGGCGGCCGCACGGTGGTGGTGTGCACGAGGTGCATCGGTCGACTCTCCCTGGAGCGCATGGTCCGGCTCTTGTTCTCTACGGACCGGGGCGCGCGATTTTCTCAGCGGGTGCCGACGGAGCCGGCGCGAGCCAGGGCGCGCTGCGGGCGCAGGCCCGAGGCGTGCAGCCAGCAGCGGAGATCGGCGACGGAGCGGTAGAAGGTGGGGCGGGACTGCGGGCTGGCGAGCTGCGCGCTCGGCACGTCGCCCTCCGCACCGAGCAGGCGGAGCAGCGATTGCGCGGCGGCTGGCAGGTCCTCCGCCACGCGCTGCAAGTCGAGCATGACGGCCGGGTCGATGTGATCCTGCTGCGTCGCCGAGCAGCCGCTGGGGAACCCGTCCAGATCGAGCGACAGGAAGACCGGCTGAGGTCGCTCCCGCTGGAGTCGCGCGCGGTCCGCGACGACGTGGCGGGCGACCAGCCCCACGAAGGTTGACCAGGCACCGCGGGCCGGATCGAAGTGCCGGCTGCGCTGAAGCAGGGCCACCAGGATGTCCTGGCAGAGGTCCTCCCGATCAGCTGCCGCGAGCCCCAGCCGGCGGCCGCCCCGGGAGGCGCGGTACCGGGCGGTGGAGAGGGCCTGTTGCAGCCGGGGGCGATCCCAGGCGGGGCTGTCTGCGGCGTTCGAGGGGCGTTGTGTATCCATGTCCGGCTCCGGCATCGCGCTGGCTGCGTCGATGACTGGACCGGACCACGGCGTGCCGCGGCCGATTGACCAACAAAGGCGATAAATGCCGGCCAACGCCACGGCGCCGCATTCTTGTCCGGCAGGAAAACCAGGGACTTCCGGGGCTTGGGCTGTCGCGTGCGCCCCGCAAATGGGTTGGTTCGAAGATTTAATGGCCGGCCAGTGTCGGCTTTGCTGGACTCAAGCCGGAACGGGAACATACAACGAACACGCGCCTTAACCCGTCACGTCATCAACCGAGGCTTACTGCGATGCCGGTGTCCCTGACCTATGCCCATCACCCGCGCACCGGCGTCCCCGATCGGCTGACGGCCGAGGCCATCTGGGCCGTCGCCGCGCAACTGCGCCGGGCCGTGGCGAGGCAGGACAGCGCCTGGGCGCTGCAGGCCGGCGCCTTGGCCGCGGCCGCGACCGTGCTGGAGGTGAACCGCCGCCGCATCACCGCGGCATGGGACTTCGCCCACGCGGTGCACGACGAGGACGGCCGGGCTGTGCTCGGCATCTGCGAGACCGACCCGGCCGCACCCGGCCTGGCGCTCGTGTCGGTTAACGCCGGGATGGTGACCAACCGGCCCGAGCTGGCCCTCAGCACGGCGGCGCACGAGATCGGCCACATCGTGTTCGACGTGCCGGCCGCGGTGGACGGGCCCGCGCGGCGCTACCGGTCGGTGACGGTCGATCCCGGCTGCCTGGACCGGGCCACGCTGCTGTCCGAGCGGCGCGCCAACGAGTTCATGGGGGCGCTGCTGGCGCCGGCGGCGCCCCTGCACCTGCGCCTGGTCGCGCATGCCCGGGCGGAAGGGCTGCGCATGGTGCACGCGCCACATCGCGGACGCCCCGGATCCAGGGTCCTCGCCCGCGAAACCCCACCGGACGCACTGGCCGGGATCGTGGCCGCGCTGGCCGGCGACTTCGGCGTCTCGGACAGGTTCATCGCCGTGCGAATCCGACGCTACGGCCTGATTGAAGGAGCAGCGCTGTGAGCTTCGGCAGGGTCATCAGGGAGCGCCGGACGGCGCTTGGAATCGGCATGACGGACATGGCCGACCGCCTCGGCATCTCGGCGGCCTACTGGTCGCGGATCGAGCGTGACATGGAGAGCCCACCCCGAGACCAGCTGATCGAGCGCGCCGCCGCCATTCTGGGCCTGTGCCTGGACGACGTGTTCGTCGAAGCGCAGCGCCTCCCGCCCGACATGCGCACCGACATGGCGAAGGTCGTGCGCGCCTACCGCCGGCTGCGGGCGATTGATCGGACGGAGAGGTGATGGCGAGGCTTCTCCCCCGCAAGCCGTTCTACGGCCTGGCCGAGCTCTGCGACCGCTGGTCCCTCTCGGACGCCGACATCGCCGCCTACGTCCTGGAAGGCGAGCTGACGTTGTCGGTCGCCGTCGGCGGGGTGCGGGTCGAGACCAGCGAGCTCGAGGAGGATGCCGACGGCCAGCCGTTCAGCATCCCGACCGGAACGCGCTGGATCGTCGGCACGATGGACCTCGGCCGCGTCGACGGGTGGACCGTCTTGCGGAACGGCTCGCACGCCGTCGGGCGCTTCCTGGGCCTGCAGGGCGAGGTGCTCGACCTCCCCGACCAGGACGGCGAGCGTGCCACCATGCTCGTCGAGCGCCAGGCGCTGGTGGTGCGTCGCGCCGAGATGGAGCGCTTCCAGGAGGCTCAGGGGTTCGGCTCTGGCGGGCCGGAGGTGGAGTTCTCGACCGCATCGCCGCGCCGAGAGAAGTCACGCGGAGCGCCGCCCAAGTACGACTGGAGGGGTGCTGGTGCGAGATCGCGAAGACGATCTACGACCCAGGGCCGCCGGCGACGCAGGCGGAATGGCTGCGGCTGATCCAGGATTGGTTCGCCGCGCAATTGGGGCCCGACAACGTGCCTTGCGACAGTTCGATCAAGCTGCGGCTCAGCCGGATTTGGCCGACAGTGAAGCCGGATGTCGGGCGCCCCTCGGCACTCACTGCCGTGAATGGCGCGGCGACGCAGCGGCCGACTGAGAAGGGGCGCGCGGCAGGGCGGTAGAGGATAGGCAGGACAATGCGTGCTGGATCCCGATGCCCTCGCCGACCCCTGCCAACCTCCACCTGCCGCCCCACCTCCGCGAGGTCTGCGCCATACTGGCCGCCGGCCTGGTGCGGCTGCGCAGCCGCGCTGCCGAGGAAGCGGCACGTGAGGCGGTGGACAGGGGAGAGCAGCGCCTACACTTGCCGGCACCTCAGCGCCTGCATGCGAACCGGACCAACCGGAGACCCGCATGACACGCGCCAGCAAACCGAAAGCCGGCACCAAGCCGGTGCCGACCATCCCCGCCATTCCGCCGGCCGACGTGCTGGGCCGCCTGGCGGCCCTGAAGACCGCCGCCACTGCTGACCTGAAACAGCAGTGGCGGGAGCTCTTCGCCGTGGAGCCGCCGCCCTACAACCGACGCTTCCTGGAAAGCCGCCTAGCGTATCGGATCCAGGAACTGGCCTATGGCGGCCTGAAGCCCGAGACGATCCAGCGCCTCGAGGCCCTGGGCGAGCAGCTGGACGGCGGCAACCCCGTCCTCCGGCGCATCCGCGGCGACGACAAGCCGATCACCGGCACGCGGCTGATCCGCGAGTACCAGGGCGTCGAGCACAGCGTCACCGTGCTACACGACGGCTACGAGTATCGGGGCCGCCCCTACCAGTCGCTGTCGTCGATCGCGCGCGCCATCACTGGCACCCGATGGAATGGCTGGCTGTTCTTCGGCCTGAAGAACCGGAGGGGCACCGCATGAAGCGCAAGCCAGCCGCCGACGCCGCCATGCCGGCCACAGTCAGGAAGGTCCGTGCCGCGGTGTACACGCGCAAGTCGAGCGAGGAAGGGCTCGACATGGAGTTCAACTCACTCGATGCGCAGCGCGAGGCCTGCGAAGCCTACATCACTAGCCAGCGGTCGGAGGGCTGGGTGCTGGTCCGCGACCGCTACGACGACGGCGGCGTGTCAGGCGGCACGCTGGAACGGCCGGCGCTGCGGCGACTCCTGGCCGACATTGAGCGCGGGCTGATTGACGTGGTGGTCGTCTACAAGATCGATCGCCTGTCGCGTGCGCTGATGGACTTCGCCAAGCTGGTCGAGGTGTTCGACGCGAACAGCGTGACCTTCGTTTCCGTCACCCAGTCGTTCAACACGACGACGAGCATGGGGCGGCTCACGCTGAACATCTTGCTCAGCTTCGCGCAGTTCGAGCGAGAGGTCATTGGCGAGCGCATCCGTGACAAGGTAGCGGCGTCGCGGGCGCGCGGCATCTGGATGGGCGGCTTCGTGCCGCTCGGCTACGACGCGCGCGATCGCAAGCTGCTGGTGAACGACGCCGAGGCGGCGCTGGTGCGCCGCATCTTCGAGGGCTTCGTCGAGACGGAATCCGGCACGAAGCTGGTCACCATGCTCCGGGCGGAGGGCGCCACCACGAAGCGCGGCCGCGTCTTTACCAAGAGCGACGTGTATCGGGTGCTGAGCAACCGGACCTATCTCGGCGAGGCGATGCACAAGGGGAAGTCGCATCCCGGCGAGCATTTCGCCATCGTGCCCCAGCCGATGTGGGACGCGGCGCATGCCCTGCTGGCGATCAGCCCGAAGACACGCGCCAACCGCACCCGCTGCCAGACGCCTTCGCTGCTGCGCGGGCTGATCTTCGGCAGCGACGGGCGTGCCATGTCGCCCACCCACGCGCGGGGGCGCCGCGGGCAGCAGTACCGCTACTATGTCAGCCAGTCGGTGCTGAAGGGCAGCGCCGCGGATGGGCCGGCCATCGCGCGCATTTCCGCCGCGGAGATCGAGGGGGCGGTCATCGGGCAGGTTCGGGGGCTGCTGCGCCAGCCGGAGGTGGTGTTGGGCGCCTGGCGCGCGGCACGGGTCTCGGCGTCGGATATGACCGAGGACGAGGCGCGGCTGGCGCTGGAGCGGCTGGACCCGCTTTGGGAGGAGCTCTTCCCTGCCGAACAGGCGCGGATCATCCGCCTCCTGGTCGACCGGGTGGACATCGGGCCCGGCGGTGCTGACGTGCGGCTGAAGCTGGAGGGGCTGGCCAGCCTGGCGCGGGACTTGGCCAGGCCACCGGCCGAGTCAACGAGGGCGGCAGCGTGACCGGCGCGGCGCAGATGCTGACCATCCGCGTGCCCCTGGCGGTCCGGAAGCCGCGGGGTGGTCGGAAGCTGATGATCGCGCCGAGCAGCACCGAAAGCAGGCGCTCCTCTGCCGCGGACACGACGCTGGTGAAGGCACTGGCCCGGGCATTCCGGTGGCGACGGATGATGGAGACGGGCCGCTACGCCACGATCAATGAGCTGGCAGCAGCCGAGAAGATCAACTCGTCCTATGTCTCGCGTGTGATGCGCCTTACGCTCCTGGCGCCGGGCATCGTGGAGGCCATCCTGGACGGGCGGCAGCCGGATGGGATGACGCTGCCGGTGCTGATGGAGCCATTTCCGGTGGAGTGGGAGGGGCAGCCGCCGGCCATCCCGTTCTCGACGCAGAGGCCCTAAGCTAACAGCCCCGCTGCCGGAGATGATAGGGGCGGATGACAAGCGGGTCACACCCCGGCACACTGATCAATACTTGGGCGTCGGCCCATGCCACGACGCCCCCGGAGTTGATCGGTTTCATGTCGAGTGCTTCGCCCTATTCAAGCTCCGCAGGCGCTGGCCTCGCGGTTTCTGCACTGCGGCAGATCGCTGACCGCATCCCCGGCCTGCGCCAACAGGGCGCGCGCATCTCCGAGCAGGACACGAAGCGCGTCCTAATCACCCCTGCGGTCCAGGCCCTGGGGTGGGATATTCTCGACATTGAGGAGGTCCGAAACGAGTACCGGCACAATGCCGGCCACAACCCGGTCGACTACGCACTATTCCTCAATCGCTCTCCGGTGCTTTTCGTGGAGGCGAAGCCGTTGGCCCAGAGCCTCGACGATACACGCTGGATGCTTCAGACGCTGAGCTATGCACATGGCGCCGGGGTAGACTGGTGCGCGCTTACTAACGGGGTGGAGTGGCGCATTTACAAAGTTCTCGCCCAGGGCGAAGCCGACCGAAAGCTGTTCGCTACCGTGACGATCGATGGGCCGGAGGGTTTGGACGAAGCAGCCCGTGTCCTCGGCCTGCTGAGCCGCGACAACATGCGCTCTCGCGCCATCGATGATCTTTGGCAGGCGTGGCACGTAGATCGCCAAGTGAAAGAGGTTCTCGAACAGGTCCTGGAGGATGAGGCTTTTGCTGGCCTCATTCGGAAGCGGGCTGTAAACCTCAGCCTTGCTGAGATTCGTAAATCGCTTCGCCGCGCCAAGATCGCTGTCAGCTATCCAAATATCTTTGCCGGCATTGTTCCTCGGCCGCAGGTCTCAGCCCAAGCCCCGGAAAAGGTGCCGCAGACTGAACGGCGCGCACCCGAGCACGTCGAGGGCGTCGCAACAGGGCTTGCCAATGGCGCGGCGTCCGCTGCACCCCGTCGCCGCCTGCAGTCTACTGATGATCTCGTCGCGCTTGGGCGGCTACCTGTTGGTACCACACTGATAATCCGAGGCCGCGAAGGCTCCGCGGCGAAGGTTCTCGACGGGCGAACAGTCGAATTCAAAGGACAGCGGCTCTCTTTCAACGAGTGGGGACAACGTATAACCGGCTGGCCTTCGATCCGCATCTACACCATGGCCTGCCTGCCGGATGGCCGCACCCTCGACCAGCTCCGTGACCAGTCGGAACCTAACAGCCAGACGAGTTGAACTGCGCTGCCTTCTTGGTGCGGCTGTGTTCCAAGAAGGGGACCATGATTGCTGCGGGGCTGATCTTCTGCAGCGTAGGCGGAAGAATGTCGCGCAACCGCGTGCAGCGGGCCGCGATCAGCCGTGTCTCGCCCACATGTGCCAGTCGGTGATTGCGGGCGGCGCGTGGCAAAGCGCCATCGCGCGCATTCCCGACATGGGGATCGAGCTCCCGGTCATTACGTAGGTCGGGGCCCGCTGCGCCTCCCGGCAGTGGCTCTCGAGGCTTGGCGACCGGCACTGGCGCCCGCGTTAGACGCGGGGTCACCAAGGTTGCCTTAGAACCGCCGCGACGTCTGCACGATCGAGGACGCGGCTCGATCGGGCCCAGTCCTCAGCTACAGCAGGCGACGCATAGCGCAACTCGAACGGGTGCGTGCGTGGTACCTCGTCGATGCGGCGCTTGGCATCTTCCAATTGGCCCTGCGCGGCTTTGACCCAGACATCTTCGAGCGTGTCCGGGATTGTACCAAAGACATCGCGGATCTGACGCAGCCTATCCGACAGCGCCGCGTGGACATCATCCTCGACCGATCCCCGGTAGCGCAGGTTGAGAATGTCGATCACCGGCGCTTCTTGGCCGATGCGCTCGATACGGCCCTTGCGCTGCTCCAAACGGGCAGGGTTCCAAGGCAAGTCGATGTTGATCAAGGTTTGAAGCCGCTGAAGGTTGAGCCCCTCCGACGCGGCATCCGTTGCCGTGAGGATGCGAAGCGATCGATCGCGGACCTTCAACTGGATCTCTTGCCTGGTTGCAGGGTGCCGGACGCCATTCAGCATCACCATGGTATCCCCAGCACCGGCATAAAGTCCGATAGGCTCGAGAGGAAAGGCTGCAGATAGCTGGCGCGCGGTCCAGAGCGCAGTGTCCTTGTACTGGCTGAACAGAATGCAGCCGCGGTCTCGCCAGCCGTCCCGACGCAGGCGGTGCAGAATTTGAACCAGCTTCGGATCGTCGTTTCCGGCGTCACGGAGCCGCTGCGCTGCCCGACGCAGAACGGCGGCCTCTTCGGGGCCAAAGGTTAGCCCGCGCTCATCGCGAGTGAGGTCCTCTTCTTCTTCCGCAACTGCCTCATCCCGCCGCTCGCGCTCAAGCAGCTTCTCAGCAGTCCGAAGACCTGCGTGGAGGCTACTGCCAATTCGGCGAAGCAAGAGCGTCTTCAGAAGTCCCGCTGACGGGTGTATCCGGCCGACCAGTGTGCAAAATTCTCGTGCATCCTCGTAGGCTCCCTCCATGTTGGGCGGCATGGCCAGCGCGTCGTCAGGCCTCTCCCCATGAAGCCTGATACCAATTTCTGGGAAGTACGGGCTGCCATCCGGATGCCGAAGATCCCGTCGCCGCCGCTTGATGACGTGACGAACGAAAGGGTTGTGTTCGCGGAGAGCCTGAGTGCCTTCGAACTCAATCGCCGTCTGCACGCTCGCCGATAGCTGACGATCCGCATCGAACGGCGCGCTCCAGACTCGGGCTGGCATACCGAGCTCATCGCGGATTCGGTCTGTGAGTTGATCTTCCCCCCGTGGTGGCAAAGGGCTTCGAAGCCAGGACCAGATGATAGCTGGATCGGTGGGCACTTCATGGCCAGACACCAGGTCCATCGCCATGCCTGGCCCATGCCAGGGAGAGAAGGCTCCCCCCAAGACCCGTTCACATCCAGTGGCCAGCAGGCGCAGGAGATCGAATAGCTCCTCGCGATGGGTCTGGATTGGCGTGGCGGTGCCAAGCAAGAGCGTCTCGGTCCTGGACGCGAGGCGCAGCATGAAATCGAGAAGGATGTTTGGCGCCGGATCGCTGCCGAGTGCTCGGCTTTGGCGGGCGCGGTGAGCCTCGTCCAACACGATGCAGGCGAAGCGCATATCAAGCAGCGGCTGAGCGGCCTCCGAGCCGGCTGTGATCAAGCTTGTAGGGAAAAGCCCTATTCTTCGCGGACACTTTCCCACTGGTCCCGGCCAGACTGCGCCATCCTCGGTCACCCAATTGCCAGCTTCCCACCTTGCGCTGGGAGCCGCGAGCATGTCACGAAGTTCGCCTTGCCACTGGATCAACAGGTTCTTCGGAGCGAGCACGAGCACCGGCTTTTGCGCCGCGAGAGCAATGAGCTCCGCCGCCATACCGAGCTGAACGGTCTTCCCAAGCCCCACATCGTCGGCCAGGAGAAAGCGCGCGGTTCCGAAGGTTTCGATCTCCTTCATCACTGCGGAGACGAATGCCTTCTGGTGCGGCGCCAGGCCCACCGCCCGACGTTCGACGGGAGCCTCGACGAAGGGGGCCTGCGGTTCCTGAAGGCTGCGCGACTTCCAGTCGGCGACAGGCACGACGACGCGCGCAAGGATGCGCTCAACGTCCGCGACGATGGCTTCGGAAAGATCCCGTGCATCGCGGTGCTCCCAGAGAGCGTCGAACTCCTCTTGGACCCATCGCACCGCATCTGGGGTGTCGTCCTCCCACAGCAGCTCATAGTGCTGTGTCCATCCCTCACGCGTCTCGTTCATCGACCCGATGAACGACGTTGCGCGTGAGGCGGGATATCGGATGACCCCAGCCTTGCCGTGAATCAGGCCAAAGCTCGCGTCGGGAAGGACGCGTACCTTGACGCGCCCACTGCGCAGTATCTGCGCCAGCCGCTGATACCTGGGGCGCTGCGCTTCCGTCATATGCTCGGGGTCACCCTCGCACCATTCCGCGCGCTGCGCCTGTGCGGTCGCACGGGCCGTCGTCACATCTGCGGCGTCCAGGCCGGAGTTGCAGACTATGCGGATCGGCCCCTGCACCGCCTCGAAGGCTTCTCCTGCCACCTCGAAGACTGAAGAGCGGAAGTACCCGGCAATGCGGTCATATCCGATCGCACCTTGGAGGCGCTGGTCCAGGAAGCTGCCCGTGAGCGGTGCACGGCGACTGCTATGGCGTGAGACTGGCATCGACTTCGATCAGGGACGATGATTGCGGACTGCGCCCGCGAGACGCGCCGCCCATTCTGCCTCTCGCGCTCGCGCGGTTGTCGTGATGCTGGCGATGAAGTCTATGACGGCGACGAGCGACGCCTGGCGTTGCCAATATTCGCCCAGGTTCTGCACGAACCAAGGGAGTGGCGCCCGCACATCGTCCTGCTGCATGGTGAGGTGGATGCCATACAGGGCATGGCGCACAATGCCGCCGGCAAAGTCATCCAGACCTTGGTCTTCTGCTCGGTCCGCAGCGCCCACGCGCTTGAGGTTACGAGCAAGGAACTCTGCAGCTGTCTTCAGGCGCGCAGCGTTCGCATCAGCGCTGGCCAACAGATCGCGGAAAGCGTGAACGCCAAACCCACGTGCCATTTCCTGAAATGCGGCGTATCGGACCTCGCCGCCTCGCTCCAACTCCAGCCCCTTCACATAGAAGCGTTCTGCTGGATTCAGCTCCGTCCAAACCGTGCGAGGGAGACCGTCTGGGATCAGAAAATCACTGGCGATGCTGCGCGCACGATCCAGCAGCGCGGTGACACGGGCCTGCGTACCAGCCTGCTCAGCAGGATTGAGCACTTCTTCCGCAACAGGCTTGCCGTCGATTTTGGAGAAGGCCGTCAGCTCCTTCAGCGCGGCCGCATAGGCGCCGAGCTGAAAATCTGTATCGCCAAAATCGGGCTCATCATCCGGGTTGAGATCTCGCATCTCAGCGAGTTGCCGCTCAACGGCCAGCTCAATGGGACGCTGAAGGCGAGACAAAAACGCGCTTGTATCGCCGAAGCGCTTCCGCAAAACGAGCAGGACTGTCCCCTGCACAAAGTTTCCAGCCTGTACCTTGGTGTCCGTCTCTGTGACGATGCACCAACCAGCAGTGACCTGGAGGCCAGCGGCCCAGAGGATCGCGGCGAGGTCAGCCCAAACGGCGGTATCTTGATGGGTGAACATCACAATCTGCGCGCCGTTGGCGGGCATGTGACGGGCCATTGCCCCATACGCTTCGACCATGGCCCGACGAAAGCCCTGGCCGGAGCCTTGGATGGCGAGCGCGCGCTTGCTCGCCCAACTGAAACCATTCAGCGGCGAAGGTGCCTTCTTCCGCAGCCAGCCGATAAAGAACTCAGTGATTTCGTGATAAACGACGGCATCCGCGTAAGGAGGATCACTGATCCAAAGGTCGCAATCTCTTGAAACGTCGCGCGCATCCAAGGACAGCACTTCGCGATCATCCTGTGGAAAGGGAGACCCGGGCAAATCGTAATTTTGGAAGAGCGAGTAAATACCAGCCATCGCTCGGACTGGATAATTGTAGAACGTGTTCAAGGCCTGATTAACGAATACGTGCTTGGGCCCGCCGCCACCACCGCCCTGAGACGGGAGCCAGGCGCAGAGCTTCGAGTTATTATCCGCCAATCGTCCTACATCGAGCGCCAACTGGGCGGCCAGCCGATGGTCGCGAGAGAACTGTTGCCATAGAGCGATTTGATGGAGTTGGCGCGGGGCAAAGAGGTGATGCCAATGCGTCCAGCCGCGCGTTCGAATTGGCTCATCGGTCTTCAAGCCGGTCTCAATCGGCATATCAGGCACAAGGCCCTCACGCTGCCAGCCCGAGAGATGCTCCTCGACAATGGCAGTTGTCGCGCGTTCGCGCGCCGCATCCTCGGCCGTCACCTCTGCAAAGAAGATGGTTCCGTCCGGCCGGAGCCATTGGATGCAGTACAGTCTCTCCTGCCAGATATCGTCTGGTCGAGGCACCACGTCGGCCACTTCCCAGAGGCGAAGCCGATTGGCGGAGTCTTCCTTGTGTTTGTTCGGCGCTGCCGCATACCGTGCCCGGTCGGCAGCCTCCTCGTCGGAATCTCGGTACCGAGAACGCACTGAAACGTCCCCTCGGAGCGTTCCGATGGGCGTTACGTGCCGTTGTCCATCGAGGACGTAGTCCAGCGCGCCTTCCTTGACGGTCCCATCCTTCTTTGCGGTGGCGACATCGGCATCAGGCACATGGGTATCTACCCGGATCCAAAAGCGTCTGCGTTCGTGATCGGCCTCGAGGCGGACGATTACTCCCGATTTGGGCGCGATCTCCCGGCTCGGCAGCATGGGCACCATCCATCCCGTCCGAGGACAGCGCGTTTCCAGGCAGTACAGATAAGCCTTCGCGCGATTCGCAATCCGGACCTGGACTTGGCTATCGCGGGGCGTGTGACGGAGGAAGAAGCTGTCTTGATTCCACACCACGGTTCCAGCGGCCGCGGCCTTCCATGCGGCGTCGCTCGCTACGCTCTCGGGGTGAAGGCGATATGTCTTTCGGACTGGATCAGGAACGAGCCGAAGCACGGTCCGTGTCTGTGCGTGAACCTGGAAAGTTGAGACCATCGGCACGCGCCAACCCGTTTCAGGGCAGGTCACGGTGTAGGCCGGATCCTCTGGTGGCACGACCTCCCCACGTCGGTTTACGGCCCATCCATGAGGCCACTTCGTTGGTGCATCCGCCGGAAGCCGGATGTCTTGGTCATCGCCGTCATGTTCGATCCCGAGCGCTCGAATCTCGGCGTCCATGGCGGCAGCCACTTCCCGCTGCGCCTCTGCAATTTGGTCCCGAGTTTCCTGCGGCGCGCCCAGGATGTTCAGCGCGCCCCAAGTCAGCATGCAGGCAATCGGATTCAGGTCGCTGGCGTGGACGTCACAGCCAATCCTCGCCGCCTCGAAAGGGATTGAGCCGCCGCCGCAGAATGCGTCTCCCACGCGTGGACGATGTCCGAAGCGCGCCCGGCCCAGCCCTGCAACCAACGTCGGGAGGTCGTGGGCCTCAATACCGAAGCGCGCGAGGTGATCATTCACTTCCGGCCAGACTTCGTCCCACGTCGATGCGGGCATTTCCTCGGCGCGGCTGCAGTGATCGAGCTTCTCGTCGGTGCCCATGCCATCAAAGGCCTGGAGTTCCAATTCGTCTCGTCGCACGCGAGGCAGGCTGCGACACCAGCGCAGCCTTCCTTGGTAGTCCTCGAACGCCTCAGCGTGGAGGTTAAGCGGCAGGAGCTCTTGCGCTCGCTCCGCCTTGATGGAAACGGTCTTGCGACGACGCAGGCCCGCCGCGTCCATCAGCATTAGCTTCAAGAAGATATCGCGGTCACGAACCGGATCTTCGGTAGCGGGGAGCAACAGGCCGAGCACCACGGCACGCACCAGGACCAGCGGCTTCCTTCCCTTCCAATAGCTTCCAAGCGCCGTCAGGGTTTGGCCGTGGACCGCCATGCGCTCGCGGTAGCTTTCCTTCGAAAGAAGGCTGACCGGTAGCTGACGCTCGATGAAGGAAGGCACGTCGCCCAGGACGGGGCGGGCACCCTCAGCAAGTTGCGGCAATGGGTGATCCATTCAGCTCAGCTTTGTTCGTCGTCAGAGGAAGGCGGGTCGAGCAGGCTCGCTTGCTCGGGCGAGGGGCGCGCACGCGCAAGAAGTCGGGCCTCACGGCGGCGCTCGGCACTAGTGGGTGCGGCGGGGCCTCCATGAACCGGATTCTCGGTGAGCGCAGCACGCACCGCCTTGCGCCAGCCACGGTTCTTTTGCGCGTGGTGGCCAGTCTGTGCAGCGGTCATCGTGTAGAGCCACCAGCGCTCTTCCGGTGCCAAACCGCGCCAGTTCTGAATCGCGGTGTAGGCGAGCGTTGGCTCAGCATCCTCGATGGCCCAAGCGAGCAGAACGAGTTCCTTACCAAACAGCCGCGCCACCGGGATGTGCCCCGGCTTCCATTTCCCTGGACGCAGACCGGCGCCACGGAGCCTGGTATTGAATTCATCCTCGAGGGCGTCCGCGACCTTGAGCCAGCGATTTGTGTCCAGCGTGACCCGCAGGTTGCGGCTATCGAGCGCTGGTCCGGCCATGTCGGCTTCGAAGACTTCGTAGACCTGCACAATCCCCCCCTGGCTCCGTGGCAGGGAGACAAGGAAGTGGTGCAGTTCCTTTTCGGGCTGGTGCCCAAAACCCTCGGAGGCAGCGCGTGTCTGCCGGCCGGGGGTTTCGGACTGCCATCCGCTTGCTGCGTTCATTGGGTTATCTCACCAGTATCCAAGGCGATACCGAGTTCCTTCGCGGCCTCAGTCAAGGCTCGTCCGGTGGGGAAGGAAAGGCGCGCAGCGAACAGCTGGAGGTTCGGTTGCTCCGGTGCGCCGAGCTTCGTCTCGAGATCGGTCGCCAGCGCCTCAATCTCGTCAGGCTTCCGAAATACGGCGGGGCCGTGCGTGAGCTCCATGAAGCGAGTTGAGTCGCCTTGCACCTGCACATTCAGGCGCGCGCCCCCAAGCTGGCCGCCGAGCCGCTTTAGGCATTCCAGAGCGGTGAAGGCTTTCCGTCGCTCGCTGAACATGAAGCGCGACGACCACTGGGCGGGACGGGCCGGGTCGACCGCAGGGCCATCGTCACCTCCTGGCTCAGGCGCGTCAGGCAGGTCGATACGCTCGACGCGGGAGTAGATGCCGGAATTCTCCGCAACGGCGAGGATGACTCGCGTCCCCTCCGGCACGGGTGTCTCCCCGTCATACGCGCCGCCGCCGAGCTTCGGATCGGAACCGTCGAAAGTGTATCGGAGCTTTGAGCCGCGCTCAGGTACCGCCTTGAGGCGCAGGCGGAAGGTGCCGTCGCGGTAGGGCGTCTCCGACTTCACTCGCAGGCGGTTCTCCCAGGTGAAGTGGTTGCCGGTGGGCACCTGCCCGGTGCTGTCGACAGCAATGAACGTCACCCGCATCTCATCGGTGGCGAGCTCTCCATTCTCCACCTTTGCCGACGCGGCCGTCGGCGGCGTAGAGCCTACCTCCCAATGCACACTGTCCCCGCGCTTCGCAGTGACGGAGAGAACGACGCGGCCACGGTCGTCCTGCGGTGCCCGCTCGGTCACCAAGACCTCAGTGGGCTCTGGCGGGAAGGGACCACGGCGCACATAGCCGCCGCCTTCCTCGCGCCAGAGATCCTTGCGGTTGGCCGCCGTCTTCAGCGTGCGAAGACCACCAGGCGGATGGAAATACCAGTCGGCACGGCGTGCACATTCCCGCTCAAGGTCTTCCCATTTGGCGGGGTTCTGGACGAACACCATCTGCACGAACTCCTCACGAAGGGAGTCGCTTTCCAGATCGTCTCGGAACTTCTGCTCGTCCTTGAGGGTATCGAGGATTGCCGTCTCACCGACGAAGCGGTTCTCCGAGAATTCAAGGCGTAGGGGCTTCGCGCGAAGATCGCTCGAGGTCAGGTCGGGGAAGTGCAGCAGGGTGAACGTTTCGCGAAGCGCGGAGAGAAATGCGGTCCCAGCGCGCGTGACAATGTCCTTAGCCTGGACCATTTCCGGCGCGCCGTCGGGCACCTTCTGCGCTGCGAACTCCGCAAGCTGGTCATCCGCGGCCTTCTTGAACGCGGCCGTTTGCAGGACGTTGGTGAATTGCGCGGTACCGCAGAGGAACATAAGGCGGTTGCGCCAAGTCTGATTCTCCCAGACTTTCTTCAGCGCCGGGTTTAGCCCTGTTGGGTCAGGCTCAGTAATGGCGAGCAGCACTTTGTCCGCGTCAACGGCGTTCTGGATATCCTCGACGGTGGGGAAGACCAGAAGCTCCTGGTAGGCGAGGCGGCCGTCCCCCTGACCGCGGTCATGCGCAGCTCCAGGCTTGAAGATGTCCCGCAGACGCGCCTGCGCTTCCTTCTTTGGACCATCGCCCGCCATGGCAATCTGGGCGCGGTCGCGGATTGCCGACGTGACGTTCTTCACGTCGCGGTAGACCCACCGGCCGTCTGTGCGGCGGTGAAGGTACCAACTGTCGTCCTCGATAGCCGTCAGCAGCCCGGCACCGTAGCGCGAAACGTCTCGCCCTGGTGCGCAGAGGTAGGCGGACACTTCCTCGGCGATGAGGCCGACGATGGCATTGGGGGCAATCGCAAGTGAGGAGAGGAAAACAGCCTTGGCGGCATCTGCCGCCGCCTCCATGCCCGGCTGCTTAGACAGAGCCTCAGCGGTCGCGCCGCCTCCGCGGGCTACATCCCTGGAACGGGCGTTGAGAAGGGAAGCATTGATTCGATCAAGGACGTTCTGCGTTTCGGTATCATTGAGATCAAGGTGATGCGGATGGATCAACAGAGGCGTTTGCACCTCGGGCTTCCACAGGCCGTCGACCACCCGGCGCGACAGGCGGAGCATCTCTCGCGTTTGCTGAAATCCCGGGTTTTCCCTGAAGCGGGCGAAGAGGTCCTGCATACCGGGATGGAATGGGTAGGTTGTCGGGATCTCGGCAGCCCAACGCTCCAGGGCGGAGGGCATGGCACCTTGTTGAATCGCCGTGCGGTAGGCGCCCGCATAGGCTTGCGACACCTCGGCAATGCGCTCCTTCCCCGGTACTGACTTGAAGAGCCGGGTACGGAGGATCGCGTAGAGTTCGGTCCCATCCATGCGGACTGGGGTGATGTCCATCGCACCGCGATTGACCTCGTTCATCGTGTTGTTGATGGCACGCTGGATTTGCGCGGTGCCACCAGCCCATGAGCCGGCCAGGTCGCTGATGACCAGACAGCAGTTCGGAAGGCGGTCGCTCAGGATTGCGCTCATCAGGTTGCCAAGCGCGATGGCGAGACGGTCAGCTTCCGTCTGGTCCAGCCCCACTCGCTTTCCGGAGAGCAATTCGAAGTAGGGCGGCAGTTCATCCAGCAGGATAAGGGTGGGCTTGTCCCCGATGATCCCGGTCCAGGCAGTCTGGCCGGGCACCTCGGCCTCCGCACCTCTCAGGCGATCGGTGCGATGCAGCTGCCTTGCGATCTCCAACCAAAGGAAGTCCTGGACACTTCCCTCGCGCCCGGTGAACGCAGCGACGGCGATATCCCTTCCATCCGCGGTGATGCCGAGCTTGCTCAGGACAGCGCGCCGGAGATGGGGGTGCTTTGCCAGCAGGCCAGCCGCCACCATGTTATGCGTCTTGCCGCCGCCCATGGCCTGCTTCAGGCGGAAGACGCCCTGAGGGCTACTGCCGCAGAGGCGCTCAAAGACCTGACGAAGAAGCGTCTGCATCCCTTGGGTGGGATGGTTTTCGTCAAAGAAACGGTCTGCATCGAATCGGACGTCGGTCAGGTCCCCGATGTCGACGACTGTGTCGATTTGTGCGCGATCGAACACGGATGCACGCGGGTCACAAAGAGACCGCAGCGAAAGAGCGCTCGATGCATCCTGATTTATGGTGGTCGTCGTGTCAGACATGCGGGCCCCCGGGTATTCTATGATAATTGTCGGGCCGCGGGGTCTCTGTCGAGAAGCGCTTACCCAATAAAGCCGAGTGTGAGCATCTCCGTTCGGGTCGCTGGACCGGGAAACCAAGCGATCGCCGCTATTGCCATCGGTCGCACCTCGTTCCCAGCCACAATGTGCCACAGGCCGGGCGCGACGGCGCTGATTCTCTGCACCGGACGTGCGCTCCTTGCAGGGGGGGCCTTCACGGGGCTCTGGTGTTTGCTAGCGCCGCTCGACTGGCCTGATCGGCCCACATGCGCGTCGTGGCACGAGCCAGATGCACCGTTCTATTCAGGGGTATTGACCATGGAATCGGAATTGCCGGGAATGTGCCGAAGTTCCGCGGAAGCGTACCTCTGGTTCGCTCTCGAAGTACGGATTGCGGGCGAGTGGGGTTCGAACCAGAGCAAGTGCCGACCGGGCGGAAACCGGCCTTTTACCTAGGCTCTTCAGTTCCGTACTGAGACGCCCAAGTCAGGAGGTCCGGAGAGAATTGGCCTCCGGAGAGCGATTTCCGGCCGTCTCCGCGCCGGGTCAGTCAACAGGTCTGCCCCGAAAACCCCAGGAAACCTGCCACTCAGCGTGGCGGTTGGTCTGGCGGAGAGTACGGCTCGTATAGGAACTGGCGGACAGGGTGGGATTCGAACCCACGATACGCTTTTGACGTATACGCACTTTCCAGGCGCGCGCCTTCGACCGCTCGGCCACCTGTCCTCAGGGCGCGGGACCATAATCAAGCGGCCCGCCCTGGGCAACCCGCTATGTATCGCTTTCCGCATATGGGTTGGTTGTGCCGCGCAACTGCAGGCGGATGGGCACGCCGGGCATGGCGAAGGCCTCGCGGAAGCCGTTTACCAGATAGCGTCTGTAGTCCTCCGGCAGCTGCTCGGCGCGGGTGCCGAAGACCACCACGGTGGGCGGCCGGGCCTTCGGCATGGTGGCGTAGCGCAGCTTGATCCGGCGGCCCTCGGAGAGCGGCGGCGGGTGGCGCGTCAGCATCGCCTCGAACCAGCGGTTCAGCTCGCCGGTCGGGATGCGGCGGTTCCAGTGCCCATAGGCCTCGCGCACCGCCGGCATCAGCTTCTCGACGCCGCGCCCGGTCTGGGCCGAGAGGGGAACGACGGGAATCCCGCGAAGCTGGGCGAGGCTCGCTGTCAGCACGTCGTCCAGGCGCCGCCGGGTGCCCGGGCGGTCCTCCACCGCATCCCACTTGTTCAGCGCGATCACCACGGCACGCCCCTCGCGCTCGGCGAGGCGGGCGAGGCGGAGCTCCTGCTCCTCCATCCCGAGCAGGGCATCGAGGACAAGGATCGCCACCTCACATTCCTTCAGCGCGGCGATGGAGGCGGCGGCCGACATCTTCTCCAGCGCCTGCTCGATGCGGGCCTTCTTGCGCAGGCCGGCCGTATCGACGAGGCGAACCAGCGCACCGGTCTCGTCGCGCCACTCGACGGCGACCGAATCCCGCGTCAGCCCCGGCTCCGGCCCCGTGATCATCCGCTCCTGGCCGAGCAGGGCGTTCAACAGGGTGGACTTGCCGGCATTCGGGCGGCCGATGATGGCGAGCCGCAGCGGGCGGTCCGGATCCTCCTTGTCGTCCTCATCCTCGGCGGGGAGGTGCTCGCGGATGGCGTCGTGCAGCTCGCCCATGCCGTCGCCATGCTCGGCCGAGACCGCCACCGGGTCGCCGAGGCCGAGCTCATAGGCCTCGAAGGCCGCCTGGCCGCCGAAGCGCCCCTCGGTCTTGTTCGCCACCAGGATGACCGGCACCGACTGGCGGCGGAGCCAGGTAGCGAAGGCGCGATCGGCCGGCGTCAGGCCGCTGCGGGCATCGACCACGAACAGGGCCAGGTCCGCCTCGCGCAGCGCCGCCTCGGAGCTGGCCCGCATGCGGCCCTGGATGGTCTCCGGCGCCGCCTCCTCGAGGCCTGCGGTGTCGAGCAGCCGCACGTCGCGGCCGGCGACACGCCCCTCCGCCTCCTTGCGGTCGCGGGTGACGCCGGGGGTGTTGTCGACGATGGCGATCTTCCGGCCGACCAGCCGGTTGAAGAGGCTCGACTTGCCGACATTAGGCCGGCCGAGGATGACGATGGTGGGGAGCATGGCGCTCCCTACCGCATCTAGGCCGTGATGTCCCGTCCCACAGGCCTCAGCCGGCGCCCTGGATGGCGGCGAGCCTGGCATCCTCGGTCAGCACGTACATGACGCCGCCGGCGATGGCGGGCGGCAGCAGCACCCCGTCCGGCAGGCGGACGCGGCCGGCGATGTCGCCATTGGCCGGGTCGATCTCGACCAGCTGTGCATTGCTGCCGGCCACCAGGATGCGCCCACCAGCCAGGACCGGCGCGGCCCATTGGATTGGGCCGCGCCGCCGCTTCTCGTCCTTGTAGCGGTCGAGGGCGGCCATCCAGCGAACCCGCCCGTCATCCCGGCCGAGGCAGGCGAGCTCGGCATTGGTGGTCAGCAGGAAGCACCAGTCGCCGGCCACCCAGGGTGTCTCGGCCGCGGCCACGTCCCGTTCCCAGAGGCGGCGGCCGGAGCGGAGATCGAGGGCGATGGTGATGCCGCCGAGGCTGCTGGCGAAGACCCGGCCCCGGTCGATCACCGGCAGGGCGGTGATGGCGGCGATATCGGCGATGCCGCCGCCATTGGCCGAGGTCAGCGTCTCGCTCCAGAGCGCGCGGCCGTCGCTGGCGCGGATTGCCGCCAGCTCGCCGGAGCCGAAGCCGGCGACGACCACGTCACCCTCAACCGCCGGGGCGGGCAGGCCGAGCGCCATGGTGACGGTCGCCTGGCCGCGATAGGTCCAGAGGGTGCGGCCATCCTCGACCGAGAGCGCCAGCAGGTGGTTCTCGGTGGTCGAGACATAGACCCGGCCATCGGCCACGGTCAGCGCGCCGCGGGCCGGCGCGGGCAGCTCCACCCGCCAGCGCGGCTTGCCGTCAGCCGGGTCGAGCGCCATCGCCTCGGCAAGGCCGGTGGCGAGGTAGAGGCTGCCGCCGGCGAAGGCGAGGCCGGCCCCGAGCGCACCGTCCCGGTCCTTCTCGGGCCGGGAGTCGAAGGACCAGCGGCGCCGTCCGTCGAGCGCCGTCACCGCGGTGACGGTGCCGATCGCATCCGCCGCATAGACCACGCCATCGGCGACGATCGGCGGGGCGAGGAGGCGGCGGCGATAGGCGGCGCCGGTGCCGATATCCACGCGCCAGGCCTCGCCGAGCCGGAGGCCGAGGGCCGGATGGCCCGGCGCATGGCCAATGGTGCCGCCGGCCTGTGGCCAGTCGGCATTCAGCACCGGCGGCGGCAGGGTGACGGGGCTCTGGTTGCCCTCCTCCACGCCGAGCGGCCGCTCCACGGTCAGCACCGGGCGGCGCTCGCCCCGCAGCGGCACTTTCCGCTCGCCGAAGAGGCTGTCGAAGGTATCGCCGATGGACTCGCAGCCCGCCAGCAGGCCGACCCCGCCCAGCAGGGTCAGGCGCCGGGTAGCACCGTGTTTCCGCATCAGCCGCCGAGCCCCGCCAGCAATTTCCCTGCCCGGTCGCGCACGCCCTGGGGTGTCGCCGGGTTCGTCGTCAGCTCTGTCAGCAACTGCCTTGCCTCCTCCGTCGCGCCACGCCCGAGGGCGGCGAGCGCCCGGATCTCCTGCACCGAGGCGCGCCAGGGCCCCTCGGCCAGCGGGGCGAGGCGGCTTTCGATGGCGGCCTGGTCGCCCTCGCCGAGCGAATGCAGGCCCCACATCACCGTGCCGAGGTCCCGGTAGAGCGGGTCCACAGAGCCGTCGCGGGCGATCTCGTCCCAGAGGGCGAGGGCGCCGGCGCGGTCGCCGGCCTCCGCCTTCAGGGCGGCGGCGCGCAGCCGGGCGAGGCTGCGGTAGCCGGGCGGGGCCTCGGCGGCGAGGGCGGCGAAGCGGTCGGCCGAGGCCCCCGCATCGGCGCCCGGCTCGGCCGCGGCCTTGTTCACGGCGAGATAGGTCCCGGCCACCTGGGCGGCCTGGCGGGATTGCCACCAGCGCCAGCCCTGCATCCCGGCGACGCCGGCGACCACGAGCAGCATCAGCCCGGCCAGCAGCCCGCCATAGCGGGCGAGCAGCCGCTTCATGCGCTCGGCGCGGAGGTCTTCCTCCACCTCGTCGAAGATGTCGGCCACGCGGTCCTTCCTTGAGCCCAAGCCCCTGAGCGCGAGCCACTGGGCGAAGCGGGGGTCCATAGCAGCCCGTTAGCGGGGCGTTAAGCCCGGGCGGCCCATCCTGCCCGGCGATGCAACGGATCCTTCCCCTCCTGCTGCTGCTTTTGCCGGGCTGCGAGCCGCTGGCCGTGGGGGCGGCGGTGACCGCCGGCTCGGTCGCCGTCATCGGGCGGACGCCGATGGATGCGGTGGTCTCGGCCGCAACGGGGCGGGACTGCTCCGTGGTGCGGCTGGACCGGGGGCAGGACTATTGCAGGGCGGAGGAGGCGCCGCCCGCGCCGCCGCCCTTCTGCACCCGCAGCCTCGGCCGGGTCGATTGCTGGACGGCGCCGCTGCCCGGCCGGCGCGGCGTCGCCGACGGGCCGACGGTGCTGACCGAGGCGCAGGAGGCGAACCGCACGCGCCGCTGGCCAGGTCTGTGGTAGGCAACCGGCCGCGCCGGCAGGGGTTGCTCCGTCATGAACGACGCCACGACGCCGGAGCGGTCCGGTTTCAGCCTCGATCGGCTGAGCACGCTGGTACAGACCCTGGCGATCCTGGGTGCCGGGGCCTGGGGCGTCTATACCTTCATCTACGAGGCGCGGATCAAGCCGGGCCTCGCGCCGCCGAGCGTCTCCGTCACCACGACGCTCGAGAAGGCGGGGGAGCGGGATGGGCGGCTGGCCATACGCTCCACCGTCACGCGCACCAATGTGGGCGAGACGGGGGTGCGCATCCTCGGCCTCACCTACAACGTCATAGGCACCGGCATGCGCTTCGCGGGGCCCGATGCGGAGCCGGGGCCGGAGAGCCTGGCAGGCACCAGCCAGGTCACCGCCGCGCGCTACGGGCGGCCGGAGCGGCAGGAGATGGTGCTGCGCCAGGGCATCCTCTTCGAGGGGGCGACAGCCTTGCCGGCCGAGCCCTCCGCCCTGCAGCCCGGGGAGTCGGTCTCGCGCGACCTGATCTTCTATGTCGAGCGCGACCGCTACGACTCGCTGCGGTTCCAGGTGGACCTGGCCTATGCGAAGCTCTCCGAGCCGCCGGTGCCGCTCATCCTCTCCCTCGGGCCGGAGGGGCGGATCGAGGCGGTGCCGGGGCCCGGCTGCGCGGAGGCAGCGGAGCGCTGCAAGGCGCTCACCACCACCGATTTCGGCACCGAATTCTCGCTCTGGTAGCGCTCAGCCCCGCGCCTCGGCGAAGCGGACGCCGGTGCCGCGCGGGCTGCCGATCACCTCGTCCTCACGCATCGCCACGGCGCCGCGGAGGATGGCCATCACCGGCCAGCCGGTGCAGCGATGGCCGGCGAAGGGTGTCCAGCCGCAGGGGGAGACGATCCAGCCCTCCTCGATGGTGCGCTCGCGCTTCATGTCGACCAGGGTGAAGTCGGCGTCGTATCCGGCGGCGAGGCGCCCCTTGCCGGTCGCGCCGTAGACGCGCGCGGGGCCGGCGCACATCAGGTCGACCAGGCGCGACAGGCTGAGGCGGCCGGCGCTGACGTGGTCGAGCATCAGCGGCACGATGGTCTGCACGCCGGTGAGCCCCGCGGCGCCGTCGGGCCAGGGGCGTTCCTTGGCGGCGCGGCTGTGCGGAGCGTGGTCGGAGCCGACGACATCGATCGTGCCATCGGCGATGGCGGCCCAGGCGGCGCGCAGGTGGCGCTCGTCGCGGATGGGCGGGTTCATCACCGCATAGCCGCCGAGGCGGTCATAGGCCTCGTCGGTTTGCGTCAGGTGGTTCAGCAGCACCTCGACGGTCGAGACGTCGCGGTAGTCCCGCAGCAGCTCCAGCTCCTCGGCGGTGGAGACATGGAGGATATGGGCGGGGCGGCCGGTCCTGCGGGCCAGCGTCATCAGCCGCTGCGTGCCGATCAGGGCGCAGTCCACGTCGCGCCAGACCATGTGGTTGCGGTGCGGCATGCCGCTGTGGAACAGGGGCTTCCGCTCCTGCAGGCGGTACTCGTCCTCCGAGTGGTAGCAGATCCGGCGGCGGCCGCTGCGCATGACCGCCTCCAGCGAGGCATCGTCCTCGACCAGCAGGTCGCCGGTGCTGCTGCCGGCGAAGACCTTCACGGCGCAGACATTGGGCTGCAATTCGAGCGCGGCGAGTTCCGGGATGTTCTTCTTCGACGCGCCGACATAGAGGCCGACATCGACCCAGGCGCGGCCATCCAGGTAGCCGCGCTTCCAGTCCAGCCGCTCGCGGTCCGTGATGGAGGGGGCGGTGTTCGGCATGTCGAAGACGGCGGTGAGGCCGCCGAGGAGGGCGGCGCGGGTGCCGGTCTCGAGCGTCTCGACCGCCGGGTCGCCCGGGTCCCGCAGATGGACGTGGGCGTCGATCAGGCCGGGGAGGATGTGGAGGCCGGTGCAGTCGATGGACTCGGCGGCGTCCGCGGTGCGGAGGTCGCCGATGGCGGCGATGCGGCCGGCGCGGACCCCGACATCGGTGGCCTCCTCGCCCCAGGGCAGCACGCAGGTGCCGCCGCGCAGCACCAGATCGAATGCGGGCATCGGCTTCTTCCCTCTCCTCGTCGGTGGGGGTGTATCCCGCGCCGCAGCCGGGGTGGAAGCCCTGCCCGGCGGGGCGGGAGGCGGTGCGGGACTTCAAACCGCTTCAAGCCGGCGGCGGGTGGCAAGTGCCAAGCTGCTGATATTGTTGGCGGCAGGCCGTGGAATTTGAAGAATTTAGGGTTTGAGGCGGGTACCGCCGCGCTGCCAGGAGGTGGCGGTTATAGGGTGATATTCCTAGATCGAATCGAGCGCCGGGGCAAGCCCGAAGGGGCGGGCCATGGCCCGCCCCCAAGCCACCCTCAGCCGGCCGCGACCTTGTCCTGCGTCTTGGTCTCGAAGTCGCCCGCCTCGTGCCGCTCGTGGAGCTGGCTCGAGGGCTCGCCCTGGACGCGGTTGACCATGCGGCCGCGCCGGACGGCGGGGCGCTCCAGCAACGCGTCGGCCCAGCGGTTGACGTGCCTGTAGGACTGCACGTCGAGGAACTCCGCCGCGCCGTAGAGCCAGCCCTTCGCCAGCCCGCCATACCAGGGGAAGACCGCGATATCGGCGATGGTGTAGTCCGCGCCGCCCAGATACTCGCTCTCGGCCAGGCGCCGGTCGAGCACGTCGAGCTGGCGCTTGGTCTCCATGGCGAAGCGGTCGATCGGGTATTCCATCTTGGTCGGGGCATAGGCGTAGAAATGGCCGAAGCCGCCGCCGAGATAGGGCGCCGAGCCCATCTGCCAGAACAGCCAGGAGAGGCATTCCGCGCGCTTCGCCGGATCGGTCGGCAGGAAGGCGCCGAATTTCTCGGCCAGATAGGTGAGGATGGCGCCGGATTCGAAGACGCGGATCGGCTCCGGCCCGCTGCGGTCGAGCAGGGCCGGGATCTTGGAATTCGGGTTGATGGCGACGAAGCCGCTGCCGAACTGGTCGCCCTCGCCGATCTTGATGAGCCAGGCATCGTATTCGGCGCCCGCATGGCCGAGGGCCAGCAGCTCCTCCAGCATGATGGTTACCTTCACGCCGTTCGGCGTGCCGAGCGAGTAGAGCTGGAGGGGGTGGCGGCCGACCGGCAGCTCCTTCTCATGGGTCGGGCCGGCGATGGGGCGGTTGATGTTGGCGAAGCGGCCGCCGCTGGCCTTGTTCCAGGACCAGACCTTGGGCGGGGTGTATTCGGGGGCGTCGGTCATCGCTGTCGCTCCTTGCGGATTGTTAGCCTGGTTGGCGATCCTCCTCCGCCCTGGTGTCGAAGGCGGTGCGGGCGCGGTGGATCTCCGGCAGGTGCTCGAAGACCCAGTCGCCGAGCGCCTCGACGGGGCGGCGGAGGGATTGGCCGAGCTCGGTGAGCTCGTAATCCACCCGGGGTGGGATGGTGGGGGTGATCGTGCGCGTCACCAGCCCGTCGCGCTCCAGACCACGCAGGGTGAGGGTCAGCATGCGCTGGGAGACGCCGCCGATGGCGCGTTTCAGCTCGCTGAAGCGGCGGGGACCGTCGGCCAGCATCATCACGACAAGGACCGTCCACTTGTCGCCGATGCGGGCGAGGACGGAGCTGACCGCCTGGCAATCGCCGGGCAGGTGCCGCGTCCGGGCGGTTCCCTCGCTGTGGCCGGGTTCCAAAATTGTGCCTCCTTGGCGGGGTTTGGACGGTCACGCATATAGCCCTGGTCACAAATGAATACCACCAGGGGCAGCAAGACCATGACCATCCTGAAGATCGATTCCAGCATCCTTGGCGACCATTCGGTGAGCCGCAAGCTCTCGGCGGGCATCGTCGCGCGGCTGCTGGCGGCACGGCCGGGCGAGCGCGTGGTCCATCGGGACCTCGGCGCGGCGCCGGTGCCGCATCTCTCCGGCGCGACGCTGGCGGCGGCGCAGAGCCCGGCGGCAGAGCATGCGCCCGAGGTGGCGGCGGACCTGGCGCTGGGTGGTGCGGTGCTGCGGGAGTTCCTGGAGGCGGACACCGTGGTGATCGGCGTCGCCTTCTACAATTTCTCGGTTTCCAGCCAGCTGAAGGCCTGGATCGACCGGATCCTCGTCGCCGGGCAGACCTTCCGCTACGGGGCGGATGGGCGGCCGGAAGGGCTCGCGGGCGGCAAGCGGGTGATCCTCGCGGTGGCGCGGGGCGGGTTCTACGGGGCGGGGGCGCCGGCGGCGGCCTTCGAGCATGGCGAGAGCTACCTGCGGGCGGCGCTCGGCTTCATCGGCATCACCGAGCCGGAGGTCGTCCTGGCCGAGGGGCTCGCCGTGGGGGCGGAGCAGCGGATGGCGGCGATGGCGGCGGCGGAGCAGCGCATCGCGGCGCTGGCGGCCTGAGGGGAGGGACGGGCATGAGCGCAGACACCATGACGGCGCGGGCGGTGACCCACCGCACGCGTGGCAGGCGGCACGGGCCGATCACCCGGCTGATGAGCCCGGGCGATCTCGGCCAGGTGCTGAAGCCCTTCGTCTTTCTCGACCTCTTCGCTGTGGAGAGCCATGGCGGGCCGGGTTTCCCGCCGCATCCGCATTCGGGGATCGCCACGGTGACGACCTTCCTCGAGGGCCGGATGACCTATGCGGACAGCACCGGCGCGGCGGGGACGCTCGCCGGCGGGGCGGTGGAGTGGATGCGCGCCGGGCGCGGCGTCTGGCATACCGGCGGGCCGGTGCCGGGCACGGGGCCGGCGCGGGGCTTCCAGCTCTGGCTCGCATTGCCGCCGGAGCAGGAGCTGGCGGAGCCGGAGAGCCTCTACCTGCCGGCGGAGCAGGTCGCGGCGGCGGGGCCGGCGCGGGTCATCCTCGGCGCGCATGAGGGGGTGGGGAGCAAGGTCCCGGCCGGGATGCCGGTCACCCTGCTGCATGTCCGGCTGCGGGACGGGGAACGGTGGCGCTTCACGCCGGCGGCGGGGCAGTCGCTTGCCTGGCTGGCGCTGGCGGCCGGGCGGCTGCGCGTGGCCGGGCAGGAGCTGGAGCGGGAGCTGGCGGTCTTCGCGCCGGGCGAGGGCGCCATCGAGGTCGAGGCCGACGGGGCGGCGGAGTTCCTGCTCGGGGCCGGGGCGCCGAATCCCTGGCCCCTGGTGACCGGCTACTACTCCGTCCATACCGATGCGTCGGCGCTCGAACAGGGCGAGCGGCGGATCGCCGAGCTGGAGCAGGCGCCGGAGGTGGCGGCGCTGCGGGCGGCCTGATCGGCCGCTCCACGGCGTTGCGGGCGAAGCCGGCGAGCGTCCCCTCCGTGGCGCGCTGCGCCTCGGGCAGGGCCACGGAGCGGGCCGGGCGCGTTTGGTGGGCGGCTACCGCTCGCCCAGGACCTCGAACACATCGCCCCGGACCGGCCGCCGCTCGACATGGCGGCGGTGCCAGAGGGCGTAGAAGAGCAGGTGCCAGGCGGCGAAGCCGCGGTGCTTCTCGCCTCCGGCATGGCGGAACAGGGCGGCGACGCGGTCCGGCCGGGCGATCTCGGCGACGCCCGGCTGGGCGGCGACGAGGGGGCCGAGACGGTCGCCGACGCCCTCGATCCAGGCGCCGATCGGGACGGTGAAGCCCTGCTTCGGCTTGAAGGGCTCGGCCGCCGGGAAGTGGCGGGCGAGCCATTGCCGCAGCAGCCACTTGCCGCTGCCGCGCTGGACCTTCAGCGCATCCGGCAGGCGGAAGGCGCTGGCGGCGACGCCCGGATCGAGCAGCGGGGTGCGGCCCTCGACGCCATGGGCCATCAGGCAGCGGTCGAGCTTGATGAGCAGGTCGTTCGGCAGCCAGTCGGCCACGTCCAGCGCCTGGGCGGCCTGGAGGCGGGTGCGGCCGGGGCTGGCGGCGGCGGCCTCGGCGGCGCCGGTGCCGTCGCGCCAGCCGGTCGGCGCCTCGCGCAGCACGTCGATGCGGTCGAAGCTGCCGCGGGAGCGCGGGGCCTTGCCGCCGAGCCACCAGGGCCGCATGGCGGCGCGGTAGCGGCCATAGCCGCCGAAGATCTCGTCGCCGCCCTCGCCCGAGAGCACCACCTTCACCTCCTGCCGGGCGCGGCGGGCGAGGAACCAGGTGGGGATGATGGCGTAGTCGGCCGCCGGGTCGTCCATGGCGCCGACGATCTCGGGCAGGTGGCGCCAGACCTCGGCCTCGGTGACCGGGACGGTGACGTGGCGGGCGCCGGCCGCGGCGGCGAGATGCGCGGCGGCGGCGCGTTCGTCGGCCGCGCCGGGGACGTCGAAGCCGGCGGTGAAGGCCAGCACCGGCTTCTCGTTCAGCCGGGCCATGAGGGCGAGCACGGCGCTGCTGTCGATGCCGCCGGAGAGGAACATGCCATAGGGCACGTCGCTGCGCTGGTGCAGCCGCACGCTGTCCTCGAGCGCGGCATCGAGGCGGGCGAGCGCCGCCTCGGCCGAGATCTCCTCCGGCCCGCCCTCGGGCAGGGAGGCGCGGCGGTGGCGTTCGGTGATGGCGCCATCGGCGATCACCACCGTCTCGCCGGGGAGGATGCGGCGGATGCCCTCGAAGATGGTCTCGGCGCCGGTGGTGAACTGGATCTGCAGCAGCTCGGCCCGCGCCTCGGGGCGGATGCGCGGCTCGACCAGCCCGGCGGCGATCAGCGCCTGCGGCTCGGAGGCGAAGGCGAGGCCGCCCGCGACCTCGGCCAGGTAGAGCGGCTTGATGCCGAAGGGGTCGCGCGAGAGGACGAGCTGCTTCGTCCCGCGGTCATGCAGGGCGATGGCGTACATGCCCCGCAGGCTGTCGGCGAAGCCGATGCCGTCGCGGCGGAACAGGTGCAGCGGCGGCTCGCAATCGCTGCCCGTCGAGCAGTGCAGCTGGTTGTGCTCGCGCAGCTCCCTGTAGTTGTACACCTCGCCATTGGCGACGAGGGCGGCGGCACCGGCGAAGAGCGGCTGGTCCCCGGTGACGAGGTCGATGATCGAGAGCCGGGTATGGGCGAGCGCGACATTGCCCGAGACGTGATGGCCGTGGCCGTCCGGCCCGCGATGGGCCAGCGCCCGGGTCAGCGCGTCGAGGGTGGCGCCGGAGGGGGTTCGCCCCAGGCGCAGGGCGAGGCCGGCGAGGCCGCACATCAGGCCATCTCCTGCGGGACGAGGGTGGACAGGAATTCGCGCCAGCGGGCGAGGACCGGCGCCTCGGCATGGTGCGCCGCGTATTCGGCATGGCCGGCGGCGGCGAGGGCGGCGGCGCGGCCGGGATCCTCGAGCAGGCTGCGGATGGCGGCCGCCAGCGCCGCCGGGTCCTCCTTCGGGACGAGGAGGCCGGTTTCGCCGGGGCGGATGAGCATGGCCGGCCCCTCGGCCGCGGCGGCGACGAGGGGGCGGGCGGCGGACCAGGCCTCCAGCACGACATTGCCCAGCGGCTCATGCCGGGAGGGGCAGACGAAGACCTCGGCGGCGGCGAGCAGCGGCCCGACATCCTGCCGCCAGCCGAGGAAGGCGAGGCGCGGGCCGAGGCCGAGCTCGCGGGCCAGGGCCTCGAGGGCGGGGCGTTCGGGTCCCTCGCCGGCGAGGGACAGATGCGCCTCCGGCAGCAGGGCGAGGGCGCGGAGCAGGATGTCGAAGCCCTTGTTCGGATGCAGCCGGCCGAGTGCCAGCAGCCGCCGCGCGCCGGGCGGGGCGGGCAGGGCGGCGGGCATGGCGCCCGAGAGATCGGCGGCGAAATTCGGCACGGTATGGGCGTGGGTGGCGGGCCAGCCCTGGGCGATGCACCAGTCGCGGATATCCGCCGTGTTGCCGACCAGCGCGTCGCAGCCGCGATAGTATTTGAGGTCGTAGTAGCCGCCCAGGCGGCCGACGAGCGGCCAGGGCGCCCCGCCCCGCCGCAGGCGCCCGGCGAAGCGGCTGGCGCGGTTGGCCCAGGAGACCACCACCTGCGGCTGGAAGGCCACGAGCGCCGCGCGCAGCGCCGGCCCGGTGCGGAAGTCGAAGGGGCCGCCGAAGGGGAGCTGCACCGGGGCGAGGCCGCCCTCCACCAGCCGCGCGGCACGGCCCGGATCGGTGCGGATCACGGCGAGGATCGCCTCGCCGGCATGGAATTGGGCGAGGGCCAGGCGCTCGAAGAAGGCCTCGGCGCCGCCCATGGGCGCGCCGGCGATGACATGCGCGATCCTCATGGCGCCAGCGCCTCGAAGCGCGCGGCGATGTCGGGCCAGCCGGGGCCGGGGCCGCGGGCGAGGGCGCCGGTGTGGAGCGCCGTCCAGCTCGTGTCGTCGGACAGCAGGCGGATGGCGCCGCTGGCGAAGGCGGCCTCGTCCCTGGCGACGAGGCCGGTGACGCCATGCGCCACGCGTTCGGCGACGGCGCCGAGGGGCGTCACCACGGCGGGGAGGCCGATGGCCTGGGCCTCGGCCAGGGCGAGGCAGAAGGTCTCGCCGGGATCGCCGCGATAGAGCATCACCCGGGCCTCGCCGAGGCGCGCCGCGAGGGCCGGGCGGGGCAGCGGCGCGCAGAGGCGGACGCCTGCCCCGGCGAGGGCGGCGGCGCGGGCGAGCACCGGGGCGGCGCGGGCTGCGAGACGGGCATCGCCGCCATAGGTGGCAGCGCCGCCATAGAGGTGCAACTCCGCCCGTGGCACTGCGGGGCGGATGCGGGCGGTCCAGAGGTCGAGCAGCCAGTCGAGGCCGCGCAGCGGGTTGGAGGTGAAGACGGCGACCGGCGGCGGCGGCGGGCGCGGTGCGGCGCCGGCGGTGAAGGGCGGGGCGAGGGCGAGGGGGATCTCGACCGGGCGGAAGGGCAGCAGGCGCGGCAGGCTGGCGCTGTGGGCGGGGCCGAGGGTGACGAGGCGCGGCCGGGCAGCGAGCAGCGGCAGCAGGTGCCGGGGCTTCCGCAGGTAGCCGCCGGGATTGTGCAGCCACAGCACCCGGCGGCCGCGCGGCAGGGCGCGGAACAGCCGGGGCAGGCGGTTGGCGATGACCAGGTCGGCCGGGGGGCCGCCGGGGGCGAGGGGCGACCAGGGCAGGCCGTCGCGCTCCTCCCCTGGCTCGGTGCCGGCGCGGAGCTCGATCTGGTGGCCGCGGGCATGGAAGGCGGCGGCGAGCAGGGCGAAGGCGGTCTCGACGCCGCCGAGCGGGCGGGCGGCCAGGGCGGCGGGGCCGAGGCGCGGGCCCTCGGTCGCCAGCACGATCCTCATCCGCGATGCCGCTCCGGTTCCAGCCGGGCCTTGAGATGGGCGAGCAGGGGGAAGAGGCCGGCGCAGAGGGCAATCAGCAGGCCCCAGCCGCCCTCCCGGTAGCCCCGCCGCGCGACGTAGCATTTGAGGATGCGGGAGAGGCAGCGGCGGATGTTGTCGGGCAGCGAGCCGATGTCGCCGGCCGCCAGCAGGTCCGCCGCCTTGGCCGAGGAGTAGCGGTCGAGGCGGCGGAGCATGTCGGAGATGTCGCGGTCCACCTCGTGGCGGATGCCGGCCTCGGTGATCCGCTCGCCCTCGGTTCCCGTCCAGTCGAGGCCGGGATGGACCCGCTGGGCGCGCCAGTGCTTGGCGCCGCGGCGGAAGAGGATGGGCTTCAGCGTGGTGCCGAAGCTGCCGCCCCAGCCATGGAGGATCAGCCGTTCACCGACATAGTTGTCGATCCGCAGGCGGTGGAAGCCGTGCGGGGAGGTGGCGGCCACGCGGCGGATGGCGGCCCAGAGCTCGGGCGGGACGCGCTCATCGGCATCGACCTCGAGGATCCAGTCGCCGGTGCAGGCGGCGATGCCGGCGTTGCGGCGCTCGCCCTCCAGCGCCCATCCGCCCTCCAGCAGGCGGGCGCCATGGGAGCGGGCGATGGCGGCGCTCTCATCCGTGCTGCGGTCCAGCACCACCACCAGCTCATCGGCCGGGGCGAGGCTGGCGAGGCAGGCGGGCAGGCGTGCCGCCTCGTTGCGGGCGACGACGAGGGCGGAGAGCCTCATGCGGGCAGCGGCTCGGCCAGCAGCCCGCGGGCGGCGGCGAGGGCCTGGTCGAGGGTGAGGCCGGTCATGCTGTCGAGGGCGGGGCTGCCCGGAGCGATGGCCGTCGCGGTGCGGCGGCCGGACGGGGCGTATTCCTGCACGCGGGAGGGGCCGAACAGGCCGAGGGTCGGCGTGCCCGTGGCGGCCGAGAGATGCATCAGCCCGCTGTCGTTGCCGACGAAGAGGGCCGAGCGGGCGAGGACGGCCGCCGCCTCGGGCAGCGAGATGCGGCCGACGAGATCGACCGCGCGGTCGCCGAGCGCGGCCAGCACCGGGGCGGCCATGGCGGCCTCCTGCGGGCCGGGGCCGCCGAGGATGGCGGCGCGGGCGCCCGCCAGCGGCTCGCCGGGGGCGGTCAGCGCCCTGAACAGCGCGACGAAGCGCTCGGCGGGCCAGACCTTGCGGTCCCAGTTCGCGGTGGGGCCGAGGGCGATCCAGGGTCCGTCGCCCGGCAGCAGGACGGCGGCGCGGGCGCGGTCGGCGGCATTGAACCAGGCGACGGGCAGCGGCGGCGGGTCGAGCCCCATCAGCGCGCCGAGGTGAATGATACGGGGGCCGGGCTGGCGGCCGCCGCGCATGACGAAGCGGCGCCTGGCCCGGAGGAGGAAGGCGAAGGCGGAGCCGCGGAGGTCCACCACCAAGTCCCAGCGCTGGGTGCCGACCTCGCGCCAGAGCTCCAGCCAGTGCAGGCGGAGGCGGCGCTTGGCGAGCACGATGGTCCAGGCACGGCCCGGCATGCGGGCAAAGACGCCCTCGGCGGCCGGGCCGCAGGCGACGACGAACCGCGCCTGGGGGTACTGGCGGATGAGATGGTCCAGCAGGCCGGTGGAGAGCACGGCGTCGCCGATCCGGGTCGCGGTGATGAAGAGGATGCGCACCAGGGGGCCTTACCACGCCCCGGCCTTGTCGCGGAGGGGCGGGGGGGCCAACTCCGTTGCATGCCGATCGCAATCCTGCCCGAGAGGGGCGTGCTGGAAGTCGCGGGGGAGGACCGGGTGGCCTTCCTCCAGGGCCTGGTCTCCAACGATGTGGCGGCCGCCGTGCCGGGGCGGGCGGTCTTCGCCGCGCTGCTGACGCCGCAGGGCAAGTGGCTGGCGGATTTCATCATGATCGCCGAGGGCGAGAGGCTGCTGCTCGATTGCGAGCGGGCGCAGGCGGCGATGCTGGCGCAGCGGCTGGGGCGGTTCCGGCTGCGGTCCAGGGTCGCGCTGCGCGACCTGTCGGCGGAGATGACGGTCGCGGCCGGCTGGGGCGGGGCGCCGATGCCAGCGGGGGCGGTGCCCGATCCCAGGCTGGCGGAGGCCGGGTGGCGGCTGGTCTCGGCCGCGCCGCCAGAGGCGGATGCCACGGCCGAGGACTGGGATGCGCACCGGCTCTCGCTCGGCCTGCCGGATGGCAGCCGGGACCTGGTCGGCGAGCAGAGCCTGCTGCTGGAGGCGGGCTTCGACGAGCTGGCCGGCGTCTCCTGGACCAAGGGCTGCTACATGGGCCAGGAGCTGACGGCGCGGACCAAGTATCGCGGCCTGCTGAAGCGCCGGCTGGTGCCCGTCGCCGTCGAGGGGCCGCTGCCCGCGCCGGGGACGCCGGTGCTGGCCGGGGGCGCCGAGGTCGGCGAGATGCGCTCCGGCCGTGGGGCGCTCGGCATCGCGCAGCTGCGGCTGGAGGCGCTGGACGGGCGGGCGCTGCGCTGCGGCGAGGCGGTGCTCACCCCGCGCCTGCCCGGCTGGATGCGGCTGCCGGCCGAGGCCGCGCCGGCGCGCGGGTGAGGCCTGCCCTGGTCGCGGCGCTCGCCCTGCTGCCCCTGCGGGCGGCGGCGGAGCTGCCGGCCCTGATGCTGCCGGTGGAGCCGGCCTGCATCTCCTCGCCCTTCGGAGCGCGGGAGGGGGCGGGGCCACGGGCCTCGCGCCAGCATGGCGGGGTCGACCTGCCGGCTCCGGCCGGGGCCTGGGTGCGCGCGGCGGCGGCGGGGCAGGTGGTGGCGATCCGGCGGCGGGGCGCGGCGGGGCTCGAGATCGATCTCCGTCATCCGGGCGGCTGGGTGACGCGCTATGCGCATCTCGGTGCCGTGGTGCCGGCGCTCGCCACCGGCAAGCGGGTGGTGGCGCAGGGGGAGCGGCTCGGCCGGGTCGGGCGCAGCGGCATCACCTATGGCACGCACCTGCATTTTGAGTTGCTGGCGGAGGGGGTGCGGCAGGATCCGGCGCCGCATCTGCCGGTCGGAGCCTGCGTGGCGCGACAGGCCCATTCCAGGGGCGGGATGGTCGCCGGGGAGTGATGCGGCAAGTGACAATCGGGCGAAGCCTCAGCCCTCCAGATCGTATACGAATCTCCTTGACTCGCGCGTGGCGCGCAACAAGGGACTGTACGGATGGGCATCGACCAATGGCAGCGCGCCAGCATCTGGAGGCGGGGTGCTGCCCGGGCCGATGCGTCCTTCCTCGAGCCCGGTGAGGCCAGCCGGCCGAGCCGCCCGCCGCCCCCGCCACTCAGCAAATCCGAATTGGAGGAGAGCGCCGCCCGCTGGGCCAAGGCCCGGCTGAAGGAGCGCGTGCGCGGGCCGGTGACCCTGAGCGAGGCGACCGCGCTCGGCCTGAGTGCCGCGGCGCTGACGGCGCTGCTCGATCATCTGGGGCCACGTGGAACGGTGCCGGCAGAGCAGGACCTGGCCGGGTTGCCGCCTGACCCCGGCCATGGCCTTGATCCCGATGCGCCGATGGCGGCGCCGGTACCGGGGCTCGGGCCGCTATCCGCCCCTCCCGGGGGGGGCGATGCACCGGTGCCGAGTGGCGGATCGGCGGCGACCGGGCGCCGGAGCGCGGCCACGGGGCCGACCATCCTCCCATCAGGCATCGCGCGTGGCTCGGGCGAGGCGGAGGGGCCGCTGCCCGGACGCGAGGCCGGCTTCACCCTGGCGGCGACGCGGCTGCTCGATGGCGCGCCGCTCGGCAAGGCGGCCCTGCTGGCCGAGGCCGCCTTCGGCCTCAACCTGGCACAGGCGGCCGGGCCGCAAGTGATCGGCGGGGCGGAGGCTGCGGCGCTGGCGGTGGCGCGGGGCATGGCCGATTCGGGTGCGGTGAAGGCGAAGGCGGCCGAGGTGCCGGTGCCTCCGGCGAAGGCCTTCGCGCTGGCGGCCGAGGCTCCGCAGGTCGAGGCGGTGCGTCCTGCCGGACCGGCGGAGGCGGCCTCCACCGCCTCGGCCGTGGCCGCGCCACGCTTCGCCGAGGCGCCGATGATGCCCGCGGCGCAGATGGCGCCGGTCTTCACCGCGGCCCCGGTGCGGGCTGATGCGGCGATGCCTGGGCCGGTGGCGGATGGGCTGGCCGGAGGCGTCAAGCCGGTCGAGGCGAAGGCCCCTGCGACCGCCTGGTCCAAGCCGATGCCGGTGGCCGAGACCAGGCCGGCCGAGGCCAAACCTGCCAGTCCCCCATTGGACACGGCGGCGGATCATGGCGCCAGGCCCGGCCTCGGCGGCCATGCGTCGGATCGCGGCCTGGTGGTGCACGACAAGGCGGCCCCGCTGGTGACGGAGACCTTGCCCGGCCATGAGCCTAGCCATGCGTCCGGCGGCGGCCTGCCCGATCCGGTGGTGGTCGGGGGTGGCCATGTGGTCGTCGGCGGCCTCGCCGGCGTGCCGGTTCTCGTCCCGGGTATGACGGTGGGGCATGGCCAGGCGACGGTCGGCGGCGCAGGGCTCGAAGGCGTTGTCGCTGTGCCGGCGCCGGGTCCGACGACGGGTGCGGAGGACCATGCCGCTGCGGGTGGGGCGGGCGGTGACGGGGTGGCGCCGGTCGACGCGCCTGTGCTGGTCGATGTCGTCGATGTGCTGACGCCTGGGCCAGCCAAGGGTCCGGAGGATCACGCTGCTTCGGG
>NZ_FMZX01000004.1:110776-270664 GCF_900101615.1 Belnapia rosea
CGCCTGGGCCAGCCAAGGGTCCGGAGGATCACGCCGCCTCGGGCGGGGCTGGCGGCAACGGGAATGCGCCGGTCGATAGGCCCGTGCCGGGCAAAGCCGTTGATGTGGCGGCACCGAGCCCGGTTTCGGGCAAGGCCGGCAGCGCTCCGCATCTCCCGGCTGTCGGCGACATCGTCGACCAGGTGACGCCGGGCGCGGCGACGGAAGCGACGGAGGTTGCGGCCTCAGGTCAGGCGGAGGCTGGCAGCCAGCCGAAGGGCGCGGACCCGACCGGGACCGGCGCGGCTGACTCAGCGCCGGTGGTGGCCGATCGCACCGATGCGCCGGAGCCGGTGAAGGCGGGCGCGGATCACGCGGCGGGCGGGCCGGGCAGCGGCAGCCAGGCTGTGGTGGAGAAGCCCCTGGCCGTGCCCGTAGCGGCCGAGGAGGCGGGCTTGGCCAAGGCGGCGCCCGCCGAGGGGGGCGGCGAGCTGGTGATGCCGGCCGTGGCCGATCATCACGGCCCTGCCAAGGCCGCCGATGCCGATGCGTCCTCGCTGCCGGACCTGTTCATCTTTGGGGACATGGCGCCGCAGGAGCCCGGCCCGCACGTCACCGACATGCCGCTGATGATGCCGGCTGCCATGGAGCCGATGCCGGGCCATGACCTGCTGCCCGCGCATGAGCCGCTGCCGGAGCACCTCCTCCTGCCGGATGCCCATTTGATGCTGCTGTAGCGGCCTGCCTGATCAGGTGCCGCAGAAGGTCTGCAGCACCCGCTGCTCCGGCTCCGGCGGGGCGGCGTAGCGGGCCTGGCCGGGCTGGTCCTCGAAGGGGCGGGCCAGCACGGCCAGCAGCGCCTCGAAGGGGGCGAAATCCTCGCCTTCCGTCGCTGCGGCGAGCGCGGCCTCGACCTGGTGGTTGCGCGGGATGAAGGCGGGGTTCACGGCGCGCATGGCCGTGGCGCGGGCGGTGGGGGCGAGGGATTCGGCCTCCAGGCGCTGGCGCCATTGGGCGGCCCAGGGGGCATAGCCGCCGGTCTTCTCGAACAGGGCCGCGAGGGAGGCGTCGGCGCCAGGGTCGGCCGCCGCCTCGGCGAGCAGGCGGAAGGTCAGGGTGAAGTCGGCACCGGCTTCCTGCATCGCCCCGAGCAGGCCGCCGATCAGGGCGGCGTCCCCGTCCTCCGCCGTGGCCAGGCCGATCTTGCGGCGCATGCCCTCCAGCCAGGCGGCCTGGAAGAGCGGGACGAAGCCGCCCAGTGCCTCCTGCGCGATCTCGACGGCCTTCTGCTCGTCCTCGGCCAGCAGGGGCAGCAGCGCCTCGGCCAGGCGGGCGAGGTTCCACTGCATGATGCGCGGCTGGTTGCCATAGGCGTAGCGGCCGGCATGGTCGATGGAGCTGAAGACGGTCGCCGGGTCGTAATGGTCCATGAAGGCGCAGGGGCCGTAGTCGATCGTCTCGCCGGAGATGGTGGTGTTGTCGGTGTTCATCACGCCATGGATGAAGCCGACCAGCATCCACTGCGCGACGAGGGCGGCCTGGCGGGCGATGACGCCCTCGAGCAGGCGGAGATAGGGCGCGTCGGCGCCGGCCACCTCCGGGTAGTGGCGGGCGATGACATGGTCGGCAAGCAGGCGCACCGCCTCCTCGTCGCCGCGGGCGGCGAAGAACTGGAATGTGCCGACGCGGATATGGCTGGCGGCGATGCGGGTCAGCACCGCGCCGGGCAGGGCGGCCTCGCGGAAGACCTGCTCGCCGGTCAGCACCGCGGCGAGCGAGCGGGTGGTCGGGATGCCGAGGGCGAACATCGCCTCGCTGATGATGTATTCCCGCAGGACCGGACCGATGGCGGCACGGCCGTCGCCGCCGCGCGAGAAGGGCGTGCGGCCTGAGCCCTTGAGCTGGATGTCGCGCCGCTGGCCGTCCCGCCCCACCACCTCGCCGAGCAGGATAGCGCGGCCATCGCCGAGCTGCGGGTTGAAATGGCCGAACTGGTGCCCGGCATAGGCCTGGGCGATGAAGTCCGAGCCCTCGGCGATGCGGTTGCCGGCGAGGATCTCGACACCCTCGGGGCTGGCGAGGACCTCAGGGTCGAGGCCGAGGCCCTCGGCCAGGGGGAGGTTCAGCTTGACGAGGCGGGGTGCCGCGACCGGCTTCGGCTCCATGCGATGGAAGAAGCGGTCGGGGAGCCGGGCATAGGTCGTGTCGAAGGGAATCTGGACGGGCATCGGGGGCGGGCTCCTCGGCCATGCCGGCCTGTGCAGGACCGCTGGCCATGGTCTCCGTGATCGGGTCGTCGCGCGATTCGGGTTCAACGCCGGGTGGGCTCAGGGTTCCTCGGCGGGGCGCGCGGGGGCGAGGCCGACCCAGCCGCGCAGCGCGGCGAGCGTCGCCGGGGGAAGCCGCGTCCCGGCCGCGGCGGCCTGGCGGGTGAGCTCGGCATAGAAGGCGCGGGCGAGCCGGGCGGCGCTGTCCTCCGGCGCGGCGGCGGGCTGCCAGTCGACGCGGGCGCGCACCAGCCATTGCACGAGCTGGTCCACCGCGCGGGCGGACAGGTCGAAGCCGGCGGCCTCCGCCTCGGCCAGCAGCGCGGCGCGGGCCTCGGCGCCGGGCGGGCCGGGCAGCGGCAGCAGCCGGGCGAGGTGGCGCAGCAGGAATTCCAGCGCCTCGGCCCCCAGGGGCGGCAGGTCGAGCCCCTCGCCGAGCGCGGCCCGCAGCTCGGGCGGCGCGCCTGGTTCCGGCTCCGGGTCGGGGGGGAGGTCGGGCTGGTTGAACGAGGGGGGCGCATGGCGGCGCGGGTCGTAGAGCCAGCCGCCGCCGGGGCCGGCTTCCAGCACCAGGTCCTCGGTGCCCTCGATGAGGCGGGCGAGGGTGCCGGCGCCGCCGAAGCGGCTGCGGCGCACCCAGCCGCCCAGCTCGTGATGGATGCGCTTACCGAGCGCCGGCAGGTGCAGCGGCGTGGCGGAGGCGGCGACCAGCCGGCGCAGGGCATCGAGGATGGCGTCACGCTGCGCCGAGGGTTCGACCGGGTCGGCCACGGCATCGCCGGCGGTGGCGGCCGGCTCCTGCATCGGTGCGGGGCCGGGTCCAGGGCCGGACCCGGCGTCGGGCGCGGTGTCGGCCTCGGCCTCGGCGGGCGGCAGGCAGGCCGTGGCGAAGTCGGTGAGGGGGATGGTGCGGTCGGCGGCGGCGCGCAGGGCGGCGGTGGCGCTGTCCGGGGCGATGACCAGGATGCGCCGGTCATGCTCGCGCAGCCGGTGCAGCAGGGGGGTGAAGTCGCTGTCGCCGGAGAGGATGACCATCTCCTCGAAGCGGGTCGGGTGGGCGAGGGCATCGAGGATGTCGAGCGCCATCACGATGTCGGCGGCGTTCTTCAGCCGGGCGAGGCGTGGGCAATCGACCACCGAGAAACCGGCGCGGACGAAATCCGGGCGGAAGCGGCTGTAATAGAGGCGCGGCCGGCCGAGCCAGGTGGCGAGGTCGCCGCCCGGGTCGGGCTCCGACCAGCCGGCGGGGTTCAGGTAGCAGCGGCGGACCAGCAGCCGGCGCGGGCCACCCGGGGCGGCCTCGGCCAGCCAGTTGAGCCAGCGGGCGGGGTGGGTGGCGAAATTCCAGGCGGCCCATTCGTCGATGGCGGCAAGGCCGGCGAAGACATTGTCGAAGTCGACATAGAGCGCCGCACGGCGCGGTTCGGTCACGAGGCGCCACTCCTCCCCCTGGATTGGCGGACTAAATGGGACAAGGGCGTGCCGCGGGCAAGCGTGGCGCTTGACGAGCGCGGGCGAGGCTGCCCATGGTCCGCCCCCTTTCCTGCCCCCTTTCCTGAAGGACACAGCCAGAGCCATGCCTGCGATCACCCTGCCCGACGGTTCCGTCCGCGCCTTCGATGGGCCGGTGACGGGGACTACCGTGGCGGCGGCGATCGGCCCTGGCCTCGCCAAGGCGGCGCTCGCCATGCAGGTGGATGGGGTCACGCGGGACCTCGCCATGCTGATCGAGCATGATGCGAGCCTGCGCTTCATCACCCGGCGCGACCCCGAGGCGCTGGAGATGATCCGGCACGATGCGGCGCATGTGCTGGCCGAGGCGGTGCAGGCGCTCTATCCCGGCACGCAGGTGACGATCGGGCCGTCGATCGAGAACGGCTTCTACTACGACTTCGCCCGCAACGAGCCCTTCACACCGGAGGATTTCGGCGCGATCGAGGCGAAGATGCGCGAGATCGTGGCGCGCAACGCGCCCTTCGTGCGATCCGTCATGCCGCGCGAGGAGGCGATCGCCTTCTTCGAGGCGCGGGGCGAGAAGTACAAGGCGCAGCTGATCCGCGACCTGCCGGAGACGGAGGAGATCAGCCTCTACTCCCAGGGCGACTGGATCGACCTCTGCCGCGGCCCGCATATGCGCGGCACGGGCGATGTCGGCACCGCCTTCAAGCTGACCAAGGTGGCCGGGGCCTATTGGCGGGGCGACCACCGCAACGCCATGCTGAGCCGCATCTACGGCACCGCCTGGCGGGACCAGAAGGAGCTCGACGCCTATCTCCATCAGGTGGAGGAGGCGGAGAAGCGCGACCACCGCAAGATCGGCCGCGAGATGCACCTCTTCCACCTGCAGGAGGAGGCGACGGGGAGCATCTTCTGGCACCCCAAGGGCTGGAAGCTGTACCGGGTGCTCGAGGACTACATGCGCCGGCGGCTGGACGGGACGGCCTATCAGGAGGTGCGGACGCCGCAGCTGCTGGACCGGAAGCTCTGGGAGGCCTCGGGCCACTGGGAGAAGTTCCGCGAGGCGATGTTCATCGCGCGCGTCGAGGACGAGTCGGAGAAGGACCGCGTCCTCGCGCTGAAGCCGATGAACTGCCCCTGCCATGTGCAGATCTTCAACCAGGGTCTCCGCAGCTACCGCGAGCTGCCGCTGCGCATGGCGGAGTTCGGCAGCTGCCACCGCTATGAGCCGTCAGGCGCCCTGCACGGCATCATGCGGGTGCGTGCCTTCACCCAGGATGATGCGCATATCTTCTGCACCGAGGAGCAGATCGCCGCCGAGACGGTGGAGTTCGTGGCGCTGCTCTCCTCGGTCTACCGCGATCTCGGCTTCCCCGAATTCCGGGTGAAGTTCAGCGACCGGCCGGCGATGCGGGCGGGCACGGACGAGGTCTGGGACCAGGCGGAGGGGGCGCTGCGCGAGGCCTGCCGGACGGCCGGCGTCGAGTACACGCTGAACCCGGGGGAGGGCGCCTTCTACGGGCCGAAGCTGGAATTCGTCCTCCGCGACGCGATCGGCCGGGACTGGCAGTGCGGCACGCTGCAGGTGGATTTCGTTCTGCCGGAGCGGCTGGGGGCCGAATATGTGGCGGAGGATGGCAGCCGCCGCCGGCCGGTGATGCTGCACCGGGCCATCCTCGGCTCCTTCGAGCGTTTCATCGGCATCCTGATCGAGCAGCATGCCGGGCGCTTCCCGCTCTGGCTGGCGCCGGTCCAGGTGGTGGTGACGACCATCGTCTCCGATGCGGACGACTATGCGCGGGAGGCGGCGGCGGCGCTGGCCAGGGCCGGCATCCGCGTCGACCTCGATCTGCGGAACGAGAAGATCAACCGCAAGGTGGTGGACCATATCGACCAGCGCGTGCCGGTGCTGGCCGTGGTCGGGCGGCGCGAGGCGGAGGAGCGGACGCTCGTGCTGCGCCGCCTGCCGGGCCGCGAGCAGCAGGCGATGCCGCTGGAAGAGGCGGTCCGCTCACTGGCCGCCGAGGCTTTGCCGCCGGATCGTGCAGGGGCCGCTCCGATGGTTGCAGCGGCGTGAGGCAAGCCCCATAAAGTAACGCTCCACCCCTTTCACAACGACAGGAGACGACCATAGCCAGAGGCCCCGTTTCGAATCAGCCGCCGACCCGCGATGGCCCACGGGTCAACGAGGATATTCGCGTTCCCCAGGTGCGGCTCATCGACCAGGATGGCGAGATGATCGGCGTCATGTCCGCGCGCGATGCGCTGCTGCGGGCTTATGACGCCGGGCTTGACCTGCTCGAGATCAGCCCGAATGCCGTGCCGCCGGTGTGCAAGATCACCGATTACGGCAAGTTCAAGTACGAGCAGCAGAAGAAGGCGAACGAAGCCCGCAAGCGGCAGAAGGTCGTCGAGATCAAGGAAGTCAAGGTCCGCCCGAACATCGATGACCATGACTACGAGGTCAAGATGCGCCAGATGAAGGGCTTCATCGGCGAAGGCGACAAGGTGAAGGTCACGCTCCGCTTCCGCGGTCGCGAGATGGCTCACCAGGATCTCGGCATCAAGGTACTGGAGCGGATCCGCGTGGAACTTGGCGAGACCATCAAGGTCGAGCAGATGCCGCGTCTGGAAAACCGCCAGATGATCATGGTGCTGGCGCCGAAATAGTTACTTTCCAACTTTCGCGAAGTGCAACAGCTCAGGCTGTTGCAGCTTCACGGTCTGTAGTTTTGGTAGTTTTTGCCTCGAGTTAAGTGTTAATTTCAGTGGGGTCTGTTACGAGTTCGGGCTCTTGGCTGTGCTGCGTCTGCGTTGAGCGTGGCACGACCCAAAACCTCCCCCGAGGGTTGATGATAGAGAAGAATGTGGGTTGGGACCACAGCAAGCAGAATCGATGTAGAAACAAACTCATGAGGATGGTTGAGGCTGGGTCGATAGGAGCGACTTGGACCTTGAATTACCCCGATTTCTAAATCTAATTTGCAAAAAATCAGAAAACGTAGTCCTGCAGCCAGCTGCATAGCGCGATTAAGATCAATAACAACGGGAGGGGTCTTGTGTGTCTTACATGGTGGTCGTACCGGGCCAAGTCCGGTCCAAGGCCTTGAAAAATATTGCCGATCCATTCGTTCTCGGTCAGCATCACTCTTGTCTCTGGCAACACAAACTAATATACTAAGTATGTTCTCTTCGGTTCGCCTAATGAGAACCTCAGTGCCAAGAAAATTTTGTCCTACATAAAATGACTCTCGTGTTGTTTTTTGCCAATCAAAATATGAAATTGTTGTATACTGACGTCCGTTTAATCTAATTGCCGGTTCGCTGCTGTCTCTTTCCTTCTCGGCTACTGGAGACCAGTTTGGGAAATCAAAAGCCCTACGGTCAGCATCATACCTTGGGCCGTTGATGCGAAAAACAAAGGTCGCGTCACGGTCCAGTCCTGGAGCTAAAGGGGCTGAATTAAGGCTTCTCTTACGTTCGTTGAAAGCTTCAGTTGTTTCAAATTCGCCTTTTTGAAGGTTTTCGACTCTGCGCTGCCAATTTCGCACTAATTTCTGTATCTCCTCTAAATCCATACCGTCATAATGTGGCGGCAAAGCGTTGCTGTTAGTTGGCGGAGGAGGGGCGAGATTGGGCGCGCTTAGCCCGACGCGTGGCCCCAAGTTTAAGATTAAACCACAAAGAAGCAGGACTGTGTATTTTCTCATATCGTAATGGTACGCTGCTGGACTTGCTGTGGTAAAGCTCCTTAAGGCCGGCGAAGCCCAGGTTGGTTCCGCTTGACAGGGCGAGCAAACAGTCTTACTTGGCTGTCTCCTCTTAAGGTCTCTTGCTAGTCAAGAGGCTCCGTCGCTCCGCGAAGTCTCGCGCAGCGACGCAATGTCACTTGGAAATACGTGAATTTTCGCCAAACCGTGGAGGCATGCAGGTCAAGTGTTCGAGGCATTGTCCAGCAAGCTGAACGGGGTCTTCGACCGGCTGCGCCGCCGTGGCGCGCTGTCGGAGGCTGACGTGAACGAGGCGCTGCGCGAGGTGCGCGTGGCGTTGCTGGAGGCCGATGTCGCCCTGCCGGTGGTCAAGGACCTCACGGCCAAGGTCCGGGAACGGGCGGTCGGCGTCGAGGTGCTGAAGAGCGTCTCGCCGGCCCAGCAGGTCATCAAGATCGTCAACGACGCGCTGGTCGAGGCGCTGGGCGGGGGCGAGGGCGATACCGGCGCGCGGGGGCTCGACCTCAACGCGCCGTCGCCGGTGCCGATCCTGATGGTCGGGCTCCAGGGCTCGGGCAAGACCACGACCTCGGGCAAGATCGCGCTGCGGCTGAAGAACCGCGACAAGAAGAAGGTGCTGCTCGCCTCGCTCGACGTGCACCGTCCGGCGGCGCAGCTGCAGCTGGAGACGCTGGCGCGGCAGGTGGGCGTCGCCAGCCTGCCGATCGTCGCCGGGGAGACGCCGCTGCAGATCGCGGCCCGCGCCATGGATCTCGGGCGGCGCGAGCTGTTCGACGTGGTGGTGCTGGATACCGCCGGGCGCCTCGCCATCGACGAGGCGTTGATGGACGAGGTCGCGCAGGTCAAGGCGGCGACGCGGCCGCATGAGACGCTGCTCGTCGTCGATGCGATGACCGGCCAGGACGCCGTCAACACGGCACGGGCCTTCCAGGACAAGGTCGGCGTCAGCGGCATCGTCATGACGCGAATCGACGGCGATGCGCGGGGTGGCGCGGCGCTGTCCATGCGGGCCGTCACCGGCGCGCCGATCAAGCTGCTGGGCGCGGGCGAGAAGCTCGACGCGCTGGAGGATTTCCACCCCGACCGCATCGCCGGGCGCATCCTCGGCATGGGCGACATCGTCTCGCTCGTCGAGCGGGCCGCCGAGACCATCGACCAGGCGGAAGCCGAGAAGATGGCGGCCCGGATGCAGAAGGGCCAGTTCAATCTGGAAGACTATGCCAATCAGCTGAAGCAGATCGGCAAGATGGGCTCGCTCTCGGGCATTCTCGGCATGCTGCCGGGCATCGGCAAGATGAAGCAGCAGATCGAGGGCGCCAATCTCGACCAGACCATCCTCAAGCGCCAGGCCGCCATTATCGGCAGCATGACGCCGAAGGAGCGGCGGGCGCCCGACATCATCAAGGCCTCCCGCAAGCGGCGCATCGCCGCCGGCAGCGGGGCCACGGTGCAGGAGGTCAACCGCCTCCTCAAGCAGTTCGACGAGATGTCCGCGATGATGAAGCGGATGAACAAGCTCGGCCAGAAGGGGCTGATGCGGGGTGGCCTCGGCGCCCTGCTCCCCAAGGGGATGAACCTCCCCGGTGGCCGGAAGCCTTTCTAGAACCCAGTACGGAGTAGAACCAGGACCATGGGTCTCAAGATTCGCCTCGCCCGCGCCGGCGCCAAGAAGCGTCCCTACTACCACATCGTCGTGGCCGACAGCCGCAGCCCGCGCGATGGCCGCTTCATCGAGAAGGTGGGCAGCTACAACCCGATGCTGCCCTCCGACCATGCCGACCGCATCCGGCTGCTCGATGAGCGGATCAAGCATTGGCTGGGCGAGGGCGCCGTCGCCACCGACCGCGTCGCGAAGTTCCTCGGCCGCGCCGACCTGGCGCCGATGCCGGAGTTCCGCGAGCAGCCGAAGCAGTCCGCGCCGAAGAAGAAGGCGCAGGAACGCGCCGCGGCCGCGGCTGGCTGATAGGGGGTAGCCCGTGGCCGGCAAGCGCATCCTGGTGGGGGAGATCGGCAGGCCGCACGGTGTGCGCGGCCTGGTGAAGCTGCGCAGCTTCACCGCCGACCCCGCCGCGATCGCCGGCTATGGCCCGCTGACCGACGAGGCCGGCACGCGGCACTTCGCCCTCACCCTGCTGTCCGAAGGGCTGGCGCGGGTCGAGGGCGTCGGCGACCGGGATGCCGCCGCGCGGCTGACGGGCACCCTGCTCTATGCCGAGCGGGACAGGCTGCCGCCGGCCGAGGAGGAGGAATACTACCTCGCCGACCTGATCGGCCTCAGGGCCGAGACGGAGGCGGGGGAGAGCCTCGGCGCCGTGCGCGCGGTGGAAGACCATGGCGCCGGTGCCTTCCTGGTGCTGGAGGGGCCGCCCGAGCGGCTGCTGCCCTTCACCCGGGCGGTGGTGCCGGTGATCGACCTCGCCGCGGGACGGCTCACCATTGTCCTGCCGGAGGAGGTGGTGGTGCCGCCGGGTGCGGAGGACGCTGCATGACAGCCGCCTCTCCCCCTCCCTCTCCCTGGCAGGCCTCCGTCCTTACCCTCTTCCCCGAGATGTTTCCCGGACCGCTCGGCCAGTCCCTGGCCGGCCGGGCGCTGCGCGAGGGGCGCTGGGGGCTGGATGCCATCGATATCCGCGGCTTCGCCACGGACCGCCATCGCAGCGTGGATGACACGCCCTGCGGCGGCGGGGCCGGGATGGTGCTGCGGCCGGATGTGGTGGATGCGGCCTGCGCCGCGGCGCTGGCGGCGGGGCCGGACCGGCCGCTCGTCGTCCTGACCCCGCGGGGCGTGCCGCTCGACCAGCGGATGGTCCGCGGCTTCGCCGAGGGGCCGGGGGTCGTCCTGCTCTGCGGGCGGTTCGAGGGCATCGACCAGCGCGTCATCGAGGCGCGGGGGATGCTCGAGGTCTCGATCGGCGACTACGTCCTCTCGGGCGGGGAGCCGGCGGCGCTGGTCCTGCTCGATGCCTGCGTGCGGTTGCTGCCCGGCGTCATGGGCGCCGCCGCGAGCGGGGAGGAGGAGAGCTTCTCGGCAGGCCTCCTCGAATACCCGCACTATACCCGCCCGACCCAATGGAACGGCCTCGCCGTGCCGCCCGTGCTGCTCTCCGGCAACCATGCCGAGGTGGCGCGCTGGCGGCGGGAGCAGGCCGAGATGCTCACCCGGACCCGCCGCCCCGACCTGTGGGCACGGCATGGCTCCGCCACCCCACACGCGCTGGACGGCCAGGTCAACGCCGCCTAGACATCGGACTGTAAAGGACAACGCACCATGAACCTGCTTCAGCAATTCGAGGCGGACCAGCTCGCCCGCCTTTCCGCCCTTCGCGGCGTGCCGCAATTCGGCCCGGGCGACACCGTGCGCGTCATGGTGCGGGTGGTCGAGGGCGAGCGCGTCCGCAGCCAGGCCTATGAGGGCGTGGTGATCGCCCGCAGCAACAAGGGCGTGAACAGCAACTTCACCGTCCGCAAGCTCTCCTATGGCGAGGGCGTGGAGCGCGTCTTCCCGCTCTACTCCCCCTCCGTGACGGAGATCGCGGTGGTCCGCCGTGGCAAGGTGCGGCGCGCGAAGCTCTATTACCTCCGTGGCCGGACCGGCAAGGCCGCCCGCATCGAGGAGAAGCGCGAGGTCCGTCCGACGGCCGAGGCGCAAGGCTGAACCTATGGCGTCCCCGGGCCGGCCTGGCCCGGGGCGCCAGTCAGAGAGTTTGGGGAACGTCATGTCAGCGCAGAAACCGCGCACGCTGTTCGACAAGATCTGGGATGCCCATGTCGTCGAGACCCTGCCCGACGGCACCGCGCTTCTCTACATCGACCTCCACCTCACCCATGAGGTGACGACGCCCCAGGCCTTCGACGGGCTTCGCGCCGCCGGCCGCCAGGTGCGGCGCCCGGATGCGACGCTTGCGGTCATCGACCACAACATCGCCACCGATGCCAGCCGCTACACCGGGATCGTCGATCCCGAGAGCCGGCTGCAGGTCGAGACGCTCGAGAAGAACGTCGCCGAATTCGGCGTGCCCTTCATCCCGCTGCTCGACCAGCGCCAGGGCATCGTGCATGTGATCGGGCCGGAGCTCGGCCGCTCGCTGCCGGGCATGACCATCGTCTGTGGCGACAGCCACACCTCGACGCATGGCGCCATGGGCGCGCTCGCCTTCGGCATCGGCACCTCCGAGGTGGAGCATGTGCTGGCGACGCAGACGCTGCTGCAGAAGCCGGCGAAGAACATGCAGGTCCTGGTCGAGGGCAACCTCGCCGTCGGCTGCTCGGCGAAGGACATCACCCTCGCCATCATCGGCCGGATCGGCACCGCGGGCGGCACCGGCCATGTGATCGAGTATGCGGGCGACGCCATCCGCGCGCTCGACATGGCCGGGCGGATGACGCTCTGCAACATGTCGATCGAGGGCGGGGCGCGGGCCGGCATGGTGGCGCCGGACCAGACCACCTTCGACTACATCGCCCGCACGCCGAACGGCCCGAAGGGCGCGGCGCTGGAGCGTGCGATCGAGTGGTGGCGGACGCTGCCGACCGACCAGGGTGCGCATTTCGACCGCATCGTGACGCTCGCCGCGCATGAGATCGCGCCGCAGATCACCTGGGGGACGAGCCCCGAGGACGTGCTGCCGGTGACCGGCACCGTGCCCGACCCGGAGGCGCAGGAGGATGAGGCGCGGCGCGCCCAGTTCCGCCGCAAGATCGAGTATATGGGCCTGACGCCGGGGCAGAAGCTGCAGGACCTGCCGGTCGATGTCGTCTTCATCGGCTCCTGCACCAACAGCCGGATCGAGGATATCCGCGTCGCCGCCAGCATCGCCCGTGGCCGCAAGGTGGCCGATGGGGTGCGGGCGCTGGTGGTGCCGGGCTCCGGCCTGGTGAAGCGGCAGGCGGAGGAGGAGGGGCTCGACCGCATCCTGCAGGAAGCGGGCTTCGAGTGGCGCGAGGCGGGCTGCTCCATGTGCCTCGGCATGAACCCCGACAAGCTGAAGCCGGGCCAGCGCTCGGCCTCCACCTCGAACCGCAATTTCGAGGGGCGGCAGGGGCCGGGCGGGCGGACGCATCTCGTCTCGCCGGCGACGGCGGCGGCGAGTGCCCTGGCCGGGCATCTGGCCGATGTGCGGGACTACCAGCCGAAGGATGCCGTCTGATGGAAGCCTTCACGACGCTCACCGGCATCGCGGCGCCGATGCCGAAGGCCAATGTGGACACCGACCAGATCATCCCGGCGCGGTTCCTCAAGAGCATCAGCCGGACGGGCTTCGGCAAGAACCTCTTCGCCAATTTCCGCTACCGGGAGGACGGGTCGGAGAACCCCGACTTCGTCCTCAACCAGGAGCCGTACCGCAAGGCCGAGATCCTCATCGCTTTCGAGAATTTCGGCTGCGGCTCCTCCCGCGAGCATGCGCCCTGGGCGCTGCTCGACTTCGGCATCCGCTGCGTCATCGCCCCCGATTTCGCCGACATCTTCCACAACAACAGCTTCAAGAATGGCGTGCTGCCGGTGAAGCTGCCGCGCGAGGTCTGCGCGCAGCTGATGGAAGACGCGAAGATGGGCGGCAATGCGCGCATCACCGTCGACCTGGAGCGGCAGGTGGTGGTGCGGCCGACAGGCGAGGAGATTCCCTTCCAGATCGACCCGCTGCGCCGGCACCTGCTGCTGAACGGCCTCGACGATATCGGCCAGACCATGCAGCACGCGGGCGCGATCGACGGGTTCGAGGCGAAGCAGAAGGCGGCGCAGCCCTGGCTCTACGGCTGACGGCGCAAGCGGAGAGAGAAGTCGATGGCTGCGAACAAGACGCTGCTGGTGCTGCCGGGTGACGGCATCGGCCCCGAGGTCATGCGCGAGGTTCACCGCGTCATCGACTGGATGGACCGCCGCCGGAGCGTGACCTTCCGGATCGAGGAAGGGATGGTTGGCGGCGCGGCGATCGATGCCGTCGGCTCGCCCTGCCCGGATGAGACGGTGGCGAAGGCGCGCTCGGCGGATGCGGTGCTGTTCGGCAGCGTCGGCGGGCCGAAATGGGACAGCCTGCCCTTCGACCAGCGGCCGGAACTCGGCATCCTGCGGCTGCGCAAGGACCTTGGCCTCTTCGCCAACCTGCGCCCGGCGCTGGTGATGGAGCCGCTGGTCGAGGCCTCCTCGCTGAAGGCCGACATCGTCCGTGGCGTCGACATCATGGTGGTGCGGGAGACGGTGGGCGGCGTCTATTTCGGCGAGCCGCGCGGCGTCGAGACGCTGCCGGACGGCAAGCGCCGTGGCTTCGACACCGATGTCTACCATGAGGACGAGATCGCCCGCGTGGCGCGCGTCGCCTTCGACCTGGCACGCAAGCGCCGGAACAAGGTGACCAGCGTCGAGAAGGCCAATGTCATGCAGTCCGGCCGGCTCTGGCGGGCTGTGGTCGGCGAGGTGCAGCGGGCCGAGTACCCGGATGTCGAGCTCGAGAACATGTATGCCGACAACTGCGCCATGCAGCTCTGCAGCCGGCCGAAGCAGTTCGACGTCATCCTCGGCAGCAACCTCTTCGGCGACGTGCTGAGCGACCTGGCGGCGGCGCTGACCGGCTCGCTCGGCATGCTGCCCTCGGCGACGCTCGGCGCCGTCGATCCCACCAGCGGCAAGCGCTACGCGCTGTACGAGCCCATCCACGGCTCGGCACCGGATATCGCCGGGCGCGGCATCGCCAACCCATGTGCGCAGATCCTGTCCTTCGCCATGCTGCTGCGCTGGTCCTTCGGCATGGAGGAGGATGCGGCGCTGGTCGAATCGGCGGTCGAGAAGGTGCTCGCCGGTGGCCTCCGCACCGCCGACATCATGCAGCCCGGCATGGCGCGGGTCGGCACCAGCGTCATGGGCGAGGCGGTGGTGCGGGAGTTGGAAAAGCTCTCGCTCTAGATGCCGGATTGGGGGTTGCGCCGCGGCGCAGCCTCCGCTATTTCGCCCACCTCGCCGCTTCGGTGGCTGCGCGCCCGTAGCTCAGCTGGATAGAGCACCAGACTACGAATCTGGGGGTCAGGAGTTCGAATCTCTTCGGGCGCGCCATTTCTTCCTCATTGCTTCCGATACCGGTGTTGTACGGCGCAGCAGGCGCCGGTTACATGGCACCGCTCATGAGCGTGTCGCCGTTGCGGCTTGGCCGGCCGATATGCCGGTGCCGCCGATGAACTCGAAGCCGGCCTCATCGCCCCGCTGCCAGCGGCAGCGCGCGGTGTGGATGACGCCATCGGGCAGATGCGGCGCCATCATCCCCGGCAAGTCGATGCCGCAGGGAAGGGCGATGCCGGCGCCTGGCGCCGACAGGTTCAGCGGCACGCCACCAGGTCGCATCCGCCCGAACAGGACATCCTCCGGCGGTAACAGGCCCTGCCTCGGCTTGCTGCGCCGCTTCATCCGCGTCTCCAAGGATTGCCCCGTCGCCCGGGCCTGCGGCTTCCGGTTGCCGACCGCCAATGAAAAGACACTGCTTCCGTTACAAGGTCGTGGACGCCGGCCCGACCTGGCGCGGACTCAGCGAGCCAGCCAACCGGGTGGAACTCGAGGGCCTGCCATTGCCATCGCGCCATGCAGCCTTGCGGCCAGGGTCGCTGCGGCGCCCCGCTCTCGAAAACGTGAAATTACTGGACGCCCAGGCAGGTCCGGCGTCTATGGTCCGCTATGAATGCCAGGGCAGGCGGCAGAGGTATGGTGAGGCTTTCCGTGCGGCTTCTGGTCATCCTGCTGGCACTGCTCTGCGGGCCGGCCGGTGATGCCTGGGCCGAACAAACCGCCACGATCCGCGTGCGGGTGATCGGCGGTTTCGCCAGGACCCGGCAGTTCGACCAGATCGAAGTCCCCTTCTGGACGCAGCGCGTGCCGAGCCTCACCGGCGGGCAGATGCTGGCCACCATCCAACCCTTTGCCCAGGCCGGCGTCGAGCCGGGGCAGATGCTCAGCGTGATGCGCAGCGGCGTGGTGATGTTCGGCACGCTGGAGGCGAATGCCGTGGCGCTGGCCGAGCCGGAACTCGCTGCCGCCGACCTGCCCCTGCTGTCGAGCGATCTCGGGGAGCTGCGCCGTTTCATCAGGGTCTGGGAGCCGAGGGTCCGTGAAATCCTCTCGGAGCAATACGGGGCGGAGTTGCTGGCGACCCTCGTGCGCCCGCCGCAGCTCCTCTTCTGTCGCCAGGCCTTCACCGGGTTGCGGGACCTGAAGGGGCGGCGCATCCGCGTCGCCTCGGTCAACCAGTCGGATCTGCTGCTTGCCCTTGGGGCGCAGCCGGTGGTGCTGGAATTCAGGCGCGTCCAGGCCGTCCTGCAGGATGGTACGGTCGATTGCGCGGTGACCGGCGGCCTGCCGGGTCATGCGATCGGCCTGCACCGGATCGCCACCCACCTGTCCACCCTGCCGCTCGGCTGGGCGATGTCCTTCCTCACCGCGCATCAGAGGAGCTGGCAGGCGCTGCCGGCCGCGATGCGGGACAGCCTGCAGGAGGGCTTCGCCGCCCTGCAGGCCGACATATGGCAGGCGGCGGAGGAGGACCGGGACCAGGGCGAGGCCTGCAATTTCGGCGAGCCGCGCTGCAGGGTGGCCGATCGCGGGCGGCTGGTACCGGTGCGGGAGGATCCGGCGAGCCTCGCGGCCATCCGGGCCCTGTTCAGCTCGGCGGTGCTGCCGGGCTGGGCGCAGCGCTGCGGGCTGTCCTGCGCCGAGAACTGGAATGCGGTGGTGGGCCCCTCGCTCGGTACTTTCGCTCGCTGGTAGCGCCTCGTGGCGCATGACCTCAGGGCGCGTAGTCGGTCGGCAGGGCGGTGGTGTACTTGATCCGCTCCATCGAGAAGCTCGAGCTCACATCGAGCAGGTCGCCGACCGCGATCAGCCGCTTGTAGATCGCGTCATAGGCCGCGATGTCGGGCACCACGACGCGCAGCAGGTAGTCCACCGTGCCGCTCATGCGGTGGAACTCCACCACCTCCGGAATGGCGGAGACGGCGCGGCAGAAGCGCTCAGCCCAGGCGGCATTGTGCTGGCTGGTGCGGATGCTGACGAAGACGGTGACGCCGACGCGGAGCTTCTCGGCATCCAGCAGGGCGACCCGGCGGCGGATGACGCCCTCCTCCTCCAGCCGGCGGATGCGCCGCCAGCAGGGCGAGGCGGAGATGCCGGCGCGCTCCGCCACCTCGGCGACGGAGAGTGTCGCATCCTCCTGCAGGCTGGACAGGATGCTGCGGTCTATCCGGTCCAATTGGAATCCCATGCCTCGAAACCCAGCTTGACTGGTATGGCCTTGCCGAAGTCTTTCGTTGGCGGGCTGAATTTGCAAGCCACAACCAGCATGGGCGGGCGATGATCTCCCGGTTTCGAGAGGAAGCTTCCATGGCCCGCTGGTCCTTCACCCACCACCCCGCTTCGGTCAACGAGACCTATCTCGAGCATATGGCCACGGCGGCGAGCTTCGGCTGGCGGATGCTGACCGCCTCGCTCGCCTGCTTCCTGCATGCGCTGCTGCCCTTCGCCTTCGAGAAGACCGGCTCCACCGCCATCCGCGAATTGCACGACCGCATGGTGGCCAACCGCATCCGCCACGCGCCGCCGGCCGCCGAGGCGCAACGGGCGGGCTGACCGCGGGCGCCGCCGGGTTTATGCTGCGGCGCAATGGACAGCCTTCCTCCCCCGCCTGACCAGCTGGCCGCGCATGAGCGCGGCGTGGCCCGCGACCTCGAGCTGCTCGGCTTGCCGCCGGCGAACTGGCCGGCGACGGTCACAGGGCCGGATGGGGCGGCGGTGCTCGACGTGCTGGTGGTGGGCGCCGGGATGTATGGCGTGGCCGCCGCCGGGGCGCTGCGGCTGAAGGGCATCGGCAACATCCAGGTGATCGACGCCGCGCCGGAGGGGCTGGAAGGCCCCTGGGTGACCTATGCGCGGATGGAGACGCTGCGCAGCCCGAAGCACCTGCCGGGCATCGCGCTCGGCATCCCGAGCCTCACCTTCCGCGCCTGGTACGAGGCGCGCTTCGGCGAGGCGGCCTGGGCGGCGCTCTACAAGATCCGCAATGCCGAGTGGCAGGACTACATCCTCTGGGTGCGGCGGATGCTGGGCCTGCCGGTGCGGAACGGGGTGGCGCTGCGGGCGCTGCGGCCGGGCCCGGCGATGGTGGAGGCGGTGCTCTCGACCGGCGAGACGCTGCTGGCCCGGCGCGTGGTGCTGGCGACCGGGCGGCCGGGCACCGGCGGCTTCGCCCTGCCGCCGGGGATCGACCCCGCGCTCTGGCCCGACCGCGCGGCGCATACCGGGGAAGCGATCGAGTTCAGCCGGCTCGCCGGGCGGCATGTGGCGGTGATCGGGGCCGGCGCCTCGGCCTGGGACAATGCGGCGACGGCGCTGGAGCGCGGCGCGGCGCGGGTCGACATGCATGTGCGGCGGGAGAGCCTGCCGCAGATCAACAAGGGGCGGGGCTCGGCCAACCCCGGCTTCTTCGAGGGCTGGGCGGGCCTGCCGCCGGCCGAGAAATGGAGCCTGCTGGTCTATCTGGACCTGGTGAAGGCGCCGCCGCCGCATGAGACGGTGCTGCGGACGCTGCGGAACCCGGGCTTCCACATCCATTTCAGCAGCCGCGTCGGGACGGCGCGGCGAGGCACGGATGCGGTGGCGCTGACCTTCGAGGATGGGCGGGAGGAACGGGTGGATTTCCTCATCCTCGGCACTGGCTTCGCCATGCGGCTGGAGGGGATGGCGGAGCTGGCGGGGCTGGTGCCGGCCATTGCGACCTGGGGCGACCGCTATGTGCCGCCGCCCGGGGAGGCGAATGCGGGCCTGGCGGGCTTCCCCTGGCTCGGCGAGGGGTTCGAGCTGGAGGAGCGGGCGACGGGTGCATGCCCGGGCCTGTCGCGCATCCACCTCTTCAACCATGCGGCGGCGGCCAGCATCGGGTCGGTCGCCTCTGACATCCCCGGCGCCTCGGTCGGGGCGGAGCGGCTGGCGCATCGCATCGCGGCGCATATCTTCCGCGAGGATTTCCCGGTGATGCGCGCCCGGCTGGAAGCCTTCGACGAGCCGGAGCTGGAGCCGACGCCCTTCTTCATCCCGCGGGGCTAGTTCTTCGCCTCAGGCAGCGGCGAGGCGCCGGTCTCGCCGGCGAATTCCTGCGGGGCACGGGCGGCGAGATCGATCTCCTGCCGGGCGCGGTGCCAGAACTCCTCGGCCCGGCCCTCGGGGCGGCCGGCCTCGCTCCAGAGCGCATGGGCGCGCTGGCGGATGCGCTCCTCCAACTCGCCTTCGTCCTCGGGCATGGGCTGGCTCCTTCCTCGCTCGGGACTCAGCGCGTGGCGGAGGCGAAGGTTGGCACGTTCCAGAGAACCGGCGGCAGGTCCAGGGGCTGGCCGCGCCGGGCGCGTTCGGTGGGCGGGAGGATATCGGCCGAGGGCCAGGTCCCGCTGCCGAGCGCCGCGGCATAGCCCTCGGCGAGGCCGGCCCCGCGCATGGCCCGGGCGGCCGCCTCATGGTCGTAGCGCAGGGCGTGGTGCTCGATGCGGAGGCCCCGCGCCTCGGGGATCAGCAGCGAGAACCAGACCCGTGGCGTGCCGTCATCCGCCGGCATGCCGATGGCGCCGGCATTGTGCCAGAGCCGCCCCCCGATCAGCCGGGTGAAGGGGATGCCGCAATGGCCGGCCAGCACGCCCTCCGCCCCCGTCCCGTCGATCTCATCCGCCAGGACGGCGTCGGGGGCGGAGGCGAAGAGGAAGCGGTTGATGCTGGCCGCGCCGCCATGGACCGCGGCGAGGCGCCGCCCGCCCAGGCGAAGGCCGATGCGGCGCGGCAGGCTGCCCATCCAGGCGCGGTGGGCCGGCGTGACATGGCGGGAGGCATGGGCGAACCAGCCGCGGGAGAGCAGGTCGCAGGCCGTGCCCTCCTCGAAGCCGCAGCCGCAATCCTCGCCGCCCGCGGCCAGGCTCTCCTCGCAATTGCCCATCACGGTCGGGATGCCGGCGCCGATCATCAGGTCGAGCGTCGCGGCGGGGTCGGCGCAATAGGCGACCACATCGCCGGTGCAGAGCATGCGCCCGGGCGGGATGCCGAGCCGCGCCGCCGCCTCCAGCAGGGCCTCGAGCGCCTGGCGGTTGGAATAGGGGCCGCCGAAGCAGAGCAGGGGGGCGTCGGTGTCCATCAGGTCTCCCATAGATGCCCCTCCGCGATCCGCAGCCGCCGGTCGGCGAAGCGGCGGGCGAGTTCCGGCTGGTGCAGGCTGACCAGTATGGCGAGGCCTCCCTCCCGTGCCAGCCCGCGCAGCAGGGTGAGGATGGCCTCGGCATTCGCCGGGTCGAGGCTCGCCACCGGCTCATCGGCCAGCAGGACGGGGGCGCGCTGCAGCAGGGCGCGGGCGATGGCGACGCGCTGGCGCTGGCCGCCGGAGAGATGGGCGGCGCGGCGGCCGCCGAGCCCGGCGAGGCCGACGCGGGCGAGGCAGGATTCCGCCGCCGCGACCTCCGCCGCCGGCCAGACGCCGAGGGCCGGGCGCCAGAAGCCGAGCCGGCCGAGGGCGCCGACCAGCACATTGCCCCGGGCCGTCAGCCGGCCGGCCAGCGCATGCTGCTGGAAGACGAGGGCGGGGCGGCCGCCATCAGCGAGGACTTGCCCGGCATGGGGCAGCAGCCCCGCCGCGGCGCGCAGCAGGCTGGTCTTGCCGGCGCCGGAGGGGCCTTCCAGCGAGACGACCTCGCCGGGGGCCACATCCAGCGAGATGTCGCGCAGCACCATCCTGCCGCCGAGGGAGAGGCCGAGGCCACGCAGCACGAGGCCGCGCCGCGTCTCCAGCATCAGGCGAGCCTCCGGCGGAGCAGGACGGAGAGGCGGTCGGCGGCCAGCACCAGGGCCACGATGATGATCAGGATCGCCAGGACGCGGGCGAAGTCGAGCAGGTCCACCGCGTTCTTCAGCTCCTGCCCGAGGCCTCCGGCACCGACCAGGCCGAGCACGGTGGAGGCGCGGATGTTGAACTCCCAGACATAGAGCAGGGCGGAGGCGGTCTGCGGCAGGGTCTCCGGCAGCAGCACCACGGCCGCCGCCTGGGCGCGGCTGCCGCCGGCGGAGAGTGCCGCCTCGACGGGGGCGAAATCGGCCGTCTCCAGCGCCTCGGACCAGAGCTTGGCGATGGAGCCGGCGGAGTGGAGCGCGATGCCGAGCATGCCGGCGAAGGGGCCTAATCCGACCGCGGCGACGAAGATCAGCGCGAAGACGAAGCCGTCGATGCCGCGCAGCGCGTCGAGCAGCCCCCGTGCGGGATGGTAGAGGGCGGGCAGCGGCGCCACCGGCCGGGCGGCGAGCAGGGTCAGCGGCAGGGCGAGGAGGGCGGCGAGGCTGGTGCCGAGGGTGGCGATCGCCACCGTCTCGGCCGCGCGGCGCAAGAGGTCCGGCAGGCCGGAGAAATCGGGCGGGAAGGCCCCGGCCAGCCAGCGCAGCAGACGGGGCAGCCCGGCCCAGAGGCGTGGCAGGTCGGGCTGCACGAGCGCTATGCAGGCGGCATAGAAGGCCGCCAGCACCAGCAGCCACAGCAGTCGCCTCATCCGCCGCCGATGCGGCCAAGGGCGCGGCCGGCGGCCTCGATCGTCGCATAGCTGTCCGGCGTGGCGGCGACCCAGCCGGTGTAGCTCGCGGGCATTACCTGTGACGCCGTCGCGGCATCGATGCCGAGGGCGGCCTCGCGCAATGCGGATTTAAGCCCGGGATCGAGCCCGTCGCGCACCGCCAGCGCGTCGTTCGGCAGCGGCTCGGAGCGCCAGACGATCTTCACCTGGCCCTCCTGCAGCCGCCCGGCGGCGAGCATGGCGGCGAGGTTGCGGTCGTAATCCGTCGCCAGGTCCACCTGGCCATTGGCCACGGCGAGGTCGTTGGCGGCGTGGGAGGAGCCGTCGCGGTAGCGGAAATAGCTCCGCGGGTCGATGCCCTGGGTCTTGAACCAGTAATGCGGCACGAGCCAGCCGCTGGTGGAGCCCGCATCGGCGAAGGAGATGGACATCCCCTTCGCATCCTCGGGGAAGCGGGCGATGCGGAGCTCGGGCCGGGCGATGATGATCGCCCGGTAGGTTGGCCGTCCCAGATACTGCACCACGGCGAGGGCCCCGGCCCGGGCGCGGTGCTTGGCCAGGACGTAGCCCCAGGGGCCCATCCAGGCCAGGTCCACCTGGTCGTTGGAGAGGGCGACGGCGATGCCGGCCCAGTCGGTGGTGACGGTGAGGTCGAGCGGGCGGCCGACCGCCCTGGCGAGATGGCCGAAGAAGGGTTCGTAGGCGCGGCGGGTATCGCCGGCCGTCGGCTGGAAGGGGCCGACGGCGCAGCGGAGCGGGGCACCCTGCGCGAGGGCCGGGGTGGCCAGCACAGAGGTGGCAAGCAGCGGCGCCGAGGCCAGGGCCAGGCGGCGGGACAGGGTCATGCAGTCATCCTCCTGCCGACCTTTCGCCCAGGGCCGGCCGGTGGATGCTGCATGGCGGCAATTTCATCCGCCTGTCGCCCGAATTCGTCAGCCTTTCAGCATGCGGCGAGCGATGGCCATGCGGTGGACCTCGCTCGGTCCTTCATAGATGCGCTGGACGCGGACCTGGTTGGCCATGAGCTGCAGCGGCAGCTCCTTCGTCATGCCCATGGCGCCGAAGGTCTGCATGGCGTTGTCCAGCACCTCCTGCGCCATCTCGGTGGCGTAGACCTTCAGCATCGAGGCCTCGGTGCGGACATCCTGGCCGGCGGACATCTTGGCGGCGGCGTCGCGGACCATGAGGCGGGTGGTGTGGATCTTGGTCGCGGCCTCGGCGACCCACCACTGGATGGCCTGGCGGTCGGCCAGGCGGACGCCGAAGGTGCTGCGGTTCCGCGCCTGCTCGCAGAGCATGTCCAGCGCGCGGCGGGCCATGCCGGTGCAGCGGGCGCCCATCTGCAGGCGGCGCACATTGAGGCGGAGCTGCATCGGCGCGTAGCCGGCGCCGAGCTGGCCGAGGATCTGCCGCTCATGGACGCGGCAATCCTCGAATACCAGCTCGTAGGTCCGCCGGCCGCCGATCATCGGGATCTCGCGCTCGATGATGAAGCCGGGGGTGCCGCGCTCGACGATGAAGGCGGTGACGCCCTCCTGGCGCTTGCCCTCGCCGGTGCGGGCCATGAGGATGATGAAATCCGCACGCGGCACGCCGCTGACCCAGATCTTGCGGCCGTTGATGACCCAGTCCTCGCCATCCTTCACCGCGCGGGTGGTCATCCCCGCCGGGTCGCCGCCGGCGCCGGGCTCGGAGATGGCGATGGAGGAGCGCATCTCGCCGCGGGCATAGGGGTCGAGATACTTCATCCGCTGCTCCGGGTTGGCGACGGCGAGCAGCATGTGGAGGTTCGGGCTGTCGGGCGGGAAGATGAAGGGGGTGACGGTGCGGCCCATCTCCTCCTCGATCGCCATCAGCGCGGAGATGGGCAGGTCGGCGCCGCCGAATTCCTCCGGCACGTCGAGGCCGTAGAGGCCGAGCTCCTTGGCCCTGGCGAGCAGCGGGCCTTCCTCCTCCGGCGTCAGGCCGTAGCGCTGGCCCTCGGACTCGCGCTTGAGGACGGCGGCCTCCAGCGGCATCAGGTCGCGCTCGACGAAGCGCGCGACCAGGTCGCGCACCATGCGGTGCTCCTCGGCGAGGGGCGGAATGGCGATGCCGTCGGTGTCCAGGGCCATGGTTTCTCTCCCGCGAGGCTGGTTTGGCCAGAGGCTAGACCGGTGCGGCGGGGGCGCCCATCCCCCTGTCCGGCGAGGCTCAGATCCTGGCCGCTTCCGCGAAGCCGCGCAGGCGGTCGCCGATCACCTTGCCGACGGCCTCCGCCGCGGCCCGGCGCGGGAAGCTCGACCGCCAGACGAGGCGGACGGTCCGCCCGGTGCGTTCCTTCAGGGGGCGCAGGACGATGCCCATATCCTGCGCCGTGCCGGCCGCGAGGCCCGGGATCAGCGTTGTCCCGTAGCCCGCGGCGACCATGCTGAGCAGCGTCGAGAGGCTCGCCGCGCGCAGCGTGCCGCCGAGCGCGCCGCTTTGGCCGCAGGCGGCCAGGGTCTGGTCGCGCAGGCAGTGGCCATCGGCCAGCACCAGCACATCCCGCGCGAGCTCGGCTTCCGCCACCACCTCGCGGGCGGCGAGCGGATGCTCAGGCGGCAACGCGGCCAGGAAGGGTTCGGCGAAGAGCGGCAGGCTGGCGAATTCCGGCTCGTCCACATCGGTCGCCAGCAGCGCCGCGTCCAGCTCATGGGACCGCAGCCGCTCGAGCAGCGTCAGCGTCTGGTCCTCCCACGGCTCCACCAGAAGCGTGGGCAGCGCCTCGCGCAGCGGCGCGAAGACCAGCGGGAGCAGATAGGGCGCGAGCGTCGGGATGATGCCGAGGCGAAGGCTCCCGGCCAGCGGGTCGCAGAGGTCGCGCGCGGCGGCGAGGATCGCATCGACCTCGGCGACCGCCGTGCGGACATGGCCGATGAGGCGCGCGCAGGCGCCGGTCGGGACCACCGTCTTGCGGTCGCGCTCGAACAGCGTGAGGCCGAGCTGCTCCTCGAGCTTGCGGAGCTGGACCGAGAGCGTCGGCTGGCTGACGCCGCAGGCCTGGGCGGCGCGGCCGAAATGCCCGTATTCGGCGACCGCCAGCAGGTAGCGGAAATCCTTGAGGTTCATCGGGGGCGATGCGCCTGTCCTGATAGCCAGCGCCTATCACGCCGGTTGATATTTTATGCTTACCCCTATCCCACCGAGGCGGCTAGCGTCGCTTCGGGCCATGAGGGAGGCAACAAGGACGGACCAGGGCCCCTGGCTATCCAGGCTTGCAGCAGGCCGTTGCGGCGCCTCCCGGCGCGCGCAGCCCTCAACAACGAACAGAATGGCAGAGGAGAGAACCATGGACGGCAATCAGAGCCCCGAAGCCGGCAAATGCCCGGTGATGCACGGCGCCGCGCCTCGGCACACATCCTTTGGCGGCCGGTCGAACCGTGACTGGTGGCCGAATGCGCTGAATCTCAGGATCCTCCATCAGCATTCCAACCTGGCCAACCCGCTGGGCGAGGCCTTCGACTACGCGAAGGAATTCGAGACACTCGATCTCGAGGCGCTGAAGCGGGACCTCTTCGCGCTGATGCGGACCTCGCAGGACTGGTGGCCCGCGGATTATGGCCATTACGGCCCGCTCTTCATCCGCATGGCCTGGCACAGCGCCGGCACCTACCGCACCGGGGATGGCCGCGGCGGCGCGGGCGGCGGCACGCTGCGCTTCGCGCCGCTGAACAGCTGGCCGGACAACGGCAACCTCGACAAGGCGGTCCGGCTGCTCTGGCCGGTCAAGAAGAAGTACGGCCGGAAGATCTCCTGGGCCGACCTGATCGTCTTCGCCGGCACCTGCGCCATCGAGTCCATGGGGCTGAAGCCCTTCGGCTTCGCCGGCGGGCGCGTCGATCTCTGGGAGCCGCCGGAGGACATCTACTGGGGCGCCGAGGACACCTGGCTCGGCGACAAGCGCTACACGGGAGACCGCGAGCTCGAGGCGCCGCTGGCCGCGGTGCAGATGGGCCTGATCTACGTCAATCCCGAGGGGCCGAACGGCAAGCCGGACCCGGCCGCCTCGGCACGCGACATCCGCGAGACCTTCGCCCGCATGGCGATGAACGACGAGGAGACCGTCGCGCTCATCGCCGGCGGCCACACCTTCGGCAAGTGCCATGGCGCGGGCAGCCCGCAGGAGCATGTCGGGCGCGAGCCGGAAGGCGGCGAGGTCGAGGAGATGGGCCTCGGCTGGAAGAACAAGCTTGGCAAGGGCCACAGCATCCACGCCATCACCAGCGGGCTCGAGGGCGCCTGGACCAACAACCCGATCCAATGGGACAACGGCTACTTCGACAACCTCTTCAGGTACGAGTGGGAGCTGACCAAGAGCCCGGCCGGCGCCTGGCAATGGACGCCGACCGACCCGGCGGCGAGGACGACCGTGCCGGATGCGCATGACCCTTCGAGGCGCCATGCGCCGATGATGGCGACGACCGACATCGCGCTGAAGGTCGACCCGAAATACGCCGAGATCTCGAAGCGCTTCCACGAGAACCCGGACCAGCTGGCGGATGCCTTCGCGCGGGCCTGGTTCAAGCTGACGCATCGCGACATGGGGCCGCGCTCGCGCTATCTCGGCCCGCTCGTGCCGCAGGAGGTGCTGCTCTGGCAGGACCCGATCCCGCCTGTCACCCATGAGCTGATCGACGCCGGGGACATCAAGGCGCTGAAGGGCAAGCTGCTGGCCTCGGGCCTCTCCATCCCGGATCTGGCGGGGACGGCCTGGGCCTCGGCCTCGACCTTCCGCGGCTCCGACCGGCGCGGCGGGGCGAACGGGGCGCGCATCCGCCTCGCGCCGCAGCGGGACTGGGAGGCCAACGAGCCGCAGCGCCTGGCCGGCGTGCTGGCGAAGCTCGAGGCCATCCAGAAGGAGTTCAATGCCGCGCAGCCGGCTGGCGGCAAGCAGGTCTCGCTCGCCGACCTGATCGTCCTCGGCGGCTGCGCCGCGGTGGAGGAGGCGGCACGCAAGGCGGGAGTCAGCATCGAGGCGCCCTTCACCCCGGGCCGCACCGATGCCTCGGCCGAGCAGACGGATGCGGAATCCTTCGAGGTGCTGGAGCCGGTGGCGGATGGCTTCCGCAACTACCTCAAGAAGGACTACAGCGCCCCTCCGGAGGAGCTGCTGGTCGACCGGGCGCAGCAGCTGATGCTGACCGCGCCCGAGATGACGGTGCTGCTGGGCGGCCTGCGGGCGCTCGGCATCAACCATGGGCGGACGAAGCACGGCGTCCTCACCGAGCGGCCGGAGACGCTGACCAACGACTTCTTCGTCAACCTGCTCGACATGGGCACGGTCTGGACGCCGTCGGAAACCGCCAAGGGCGTGTATGAGGGCCGCGACCGGGCGACGGGGGAGCCGCGCTGGACGGCGACGCGCATCGACCTGGTCTTCGGCTCGAACACGCAGCTCCGCGCGCTGGCGGAGGCCTATGCCTGCGACGACTCGCAGGAGGCCTTCCTGCGGGACTTCCTGCGGGTCTGGACGAAGGTGATGAACCTCGATCGCTTCGACCTGGTGCGGAAGGCGCTGGATCGCAGCTGATCCTCCACTCCTGCCGCGGCCGCATGATCGGCCGCGGCAGGAGCTTCAGCCCCGGCCGGCGAAGGCCAGCAGGTCGGCGAGGGTGACGGAGCCGCTGCCGGGCAGGCCGGCGCTGGTGGTGCCGGTTTCCAGCATGCGCGCCAGGGCGTCGCGCAGGGTCGCGCCGTCCGGCAGCGCGGGGCCGGGGGCCGGCGCCGCATGCCGGGGCAGGGCGGAGAGCGGGAACAGGGCGAGGCGCAGCAGCATGCGGTCGGCGCCGAGGAATTCGGCGGCGAAGGCATCGGCGGGGCGGGCCAGAATCTCGGCCGCGGCGGCGTGCTGGACAAGGCGCCCGTCGCGCAGCAGCGCCACGGCATCGCCGAGCCGCACCGCCTCCGCCACGTCATGGGTGACGAGGAGGACGGTCTTGCGCAGCTGCTGGAGCAGGCGCAGCACCTCCTCCTGCAGGCGGCCGCGCTGGACGGGATCGACGGCGCCGAAGGGCTCATCCATCAGCAGCACGGGCGGGTCCCCCGCCAGGGCGCGGGCGACGCCGACGCGCTGGCGCTCGCCGCCGGAGAGCTCATGCGGGCGGCGGGCGGCGAAGCGGCCGGGGTCGAGGCCGACCAGGGTGAGGACCTCCTCGACCCGCGCCTTGATGCGGGCGTGGTCCCAGCCGAGCAGGCTGGGGACGGTGGCGATGTTGGCGGCGACGTCCCAGTGCGGGAAGAGGCCGACATCCTGGATGACATAGCCGATGCGGCGGCGGAGCCTGGTGGCGTCCATCGCCCGCGCATCCTCGCCGCCGATGCGGATGGTGCCGGCGCTCGGCTCGACCAGGCGGTTGACCATGCGCAGCAGCGTCGTCTTGCCGGAGCCGGAGGGGCCGATCAGGGCGCAGCTCGTGCCTTCGGGGACGGTGAGGGAGATGCCGTCGACCGAGGCGCGGTCGGCGCCGGGCCAGCGCTTCGAGAGGCCATCGATCTCGATCATGCGCCGCGGACCCGGGTGGCGAGATGGCGTTCCAGCATGCCGAGCGCGGCCTCCGTCGCAAGGGCGAGCAGGGCGATGGCGATGGCGCCCACCAGCATCCGCCCGGTATCGAGCAGGGCGAGGCCCTGGGTGACGAGGTCGCCGAGCCCGCCGCCGCCGATGAAGGTGGCGAGCGCCGCGGCCGAGACCACCTGCACGGCGGCGACCCGAAGCCCCGAGAAGATCAGCGGCGCGGCCAGCGGCAGCTCCACGCGTAGCGCACGTTGCAGGCCGGTCATGCCGAGGCCACGCGCTGCCTCCAGCGCGGCACGGTCGGCGGTGCGGATGCCGATGACGGTGTTCACCAGCACGGGCGGCAGGGCGAGCAGGGCGAGGGCGATCACCGAGGGGGTGAAGCCGACGCCGAGCAGCGGCAGCAGGGCGGCAAGGACGGCAAGGCTCGGGATGGTGCGCAAGGCCCCGGCGAGCATGATCGACGCCTCCGCGAGGCGCGGGCGGTGGGCGAGGGCGATGCCGAGCGGCAGGGCGAGGGCGATGCCGATGGCAAGCCCGGTCAGCGACAGCAACAGGTGGTCGCCGACCGCGCCGAGGAAGAGGCCGGGGTTGGCGCGCAGCCACTCCATCAGCCGCTCGCCGGCAGGCGGCGCTGCAGGGCGCCGAGCGTCCCGTCGATCAGCAGGGCGAGCAGGGTGACGAGGCCGGCGCCCACCAGGATCTTCTCGGTATGGCCCTGGTCGAGCCCGCTCAGGATCAGCGTGCCGAGGCCGCCGGCGCTGATATAGGCCGCGACCGTCGCCGCCGAGACCAGGGTGACGGAGGCGACGCGGAGGCCGCCCAGCAGCGCCGGGAGGGCGAGCGGCAGCTCCACCCGGAACAGGCGCTGGCGGTGGGTGAGGCCCATGCCCTCCGCCGCGTCCACCACGGCCGGCGGCACCGAGGCAAGGCCCGCGAGGAGGGCGCGGAGCAGGACGGGCACGGCATAGGTGACGAGGGCGAGCAGCGCCGGGGCGAAGCCGAGGCCGAGCACCGGCACCAGCAGGGCGAAGAGCGCGAGGGTCGGCAGGGAATAGAGGATCGAGGCGGAGCCGAGCAGGGCGGTGCGGAGGCCGGGGCGGCGGGCGACCAGCAGGCCGAGGGGGAGGGCGATCAGCAGCGCCAGGGCCAGCGCGGCGGCGACCAGCTCCGCATGGGTAAGCAGGGCGGCGCCGATCGTATCCAGGTTGCGGCTGGTCCAGCGCATCAGGCGAGGCCCTGCCGCTTCAGGAAGCGGGCGGCGACCTCGCGCGGCTCGTCGCCATCCTGGTCCACCTGGCGGTTCAGCTCCTGCATCACGGCATTGTCGAGCCTGGCGCCGATGGCGAGGAGGGGCGGGGCGAGGCCGGGGAAATCCCGCAAGGCCTGCTGCCGGACCACGGCGGCGAGCTGGTAGGGCGGCCAGAGACGCCTGTCGTCGCGGAGCGTGGTGAAGCCGTAGGTGGCGATCTGCCAATCCGTCGCATAGGCGTTCACCACATCGGCCTGGCCGTGGTTCAGCGCGGCATAGCGGAGGCCGAGGGCGGCGAATTGGCGGAAGCGGCGGAATTCCATGCCATAGACGCGGCGGAGGCCGGGCAGGCCATCGGCCCGGTCGGCGAATTCGTTGCCGGCGGCGAGGGTGAGCTGCGGCGCGGCGCGGGCGAGGTCGGAGAGGGTGGCGAGGCCGTGGCGGCGCGCTGTCTCCGGCAGGACCAGCAGGGCATTGCCGTTGTCGATGCCGGAGGGGTCGAGCCAGTCGAGGCCGAGCGGGGCATAGCCGGCGCGGACCTTGGCCAGGACCTCGGCCGCATCGCCCTGCGGAGGCTGCCTGAGGACGACGCCTAGGCCGGTGCCGGTATATTCGGGGTAGAGGTCGATCTCGCCCGCCAGCAGTGCCTGCTGGGCGATGGCGGTGCCGCCGAGATTGACCCGGCGCTGCACCGTGGCGCCGGCGCGCTCCAGCGCCTGGGCGAAGAGCTCCGCCACCACCAGCTGCTCGGTGAAGTTCTTCGACCCGACGCGCAGCAGCGGGGCCGCCCGGGCCGGACTGAAGGGCAAGCCATGGGCGGCCAGCGCGCCGAGGAGGAGACGTCTCCGCATCCGGTGACCCTAGCCCGGCGGAACGGTTGGACAAATCGGTCGCGGCCCGGTCTAGGCTGGTGGGATGTGTGAACTTCTCGGCATGAGCGCCAATGTCCCGACGGATATCTGTTTCAGCTTCGCCGGGTTGATGCAGCGGGGCGGCAAGACCGGGCCGCATGCGGATGGCTGGGGCATCGCCTTCTATGAAGGGAAGGGGGCGCGGGCCTTCCATGACCCGCACCCCTCGGCGAGCTCAGAGGTGGCGCGCTTCATCCGCAACCACCCGATCAAGAGCTGCACCGTGCTCTCGCATATCCGCCGCGCCAACCGGGGACGGGTGGCGCTGGAGAATACCCACCCCTTCCAGCGGGAGCTCTGGGGGCGGCTCTGGACCTTCGCCCATAACGGGCAGCTCGCCGGGGTGAAGCGCTGGCCGCTGCGGCACTACCACCCGGTCGGCACCACGGACAGCGAGCATGCCTTCTGCTGGATGCTCGACCGGCTGCGGGAGGAATTCCCCGCCTCCCCGCCCGCGCACCGGCTGGCCTCGATGATCGAGGCGCTGTCGCGCAGGCTGGCGGCGACGGGTGTCTTCAACATGCTGCTGAGCGACGGGCGGTGGCTCCACTGCTTCTGCGGCAAGCGCCTCGCCTGGCTGACGCGGCGGGCGCCCTTCGGCCCGGCGACGCTGATCGACGAGGATCTCAGCGCCGACTTCGCCAAGGAGACCACGCCGCGCGACGTGGTGACGGTGGTGGCGACCCGGCCCCTGACCCGGGACGAGGCCTGGACGGTGATGGAGCCGGGCCAATACGTGGTGTTTCGAAGGGGCGAGCGCTGGATGCACCGGCGGGTCCCGACCCCGGCACTGGAGCAGGCGGCATGAGCGAGACAGAAACCCAGTCCATGGCCGGGCTCCGCGTGGTGGTGCCGGAGACGCGGGAGCTCGAGGTGCTGGCGCGGATGCTGGAGCGGCAGGGGGCGGAGGCGATTCGCTGCCCGCTGGTCGCCATCATCGACGCGCCCGACCCGGTGCCAATCGAGGCCTGGCTGCGGCGCTTCATCGCCACGCCGCCGGACGACCTGATCCTGCTGACCGGGGAGGGGCTGAACCGGCTGCTCGGCGTCGCGGCGCGGGCCGGGATCGAGGCCGAGTTCCGCGCCGCGCTGGCCGGCGTCCGGCGCATCTGCCGCGGCCCGAAGCCGAGCCAGCGGCTGCGGAGCATCGGCCTCGGCCCCGACCTGGCGCCGGAGCCGGCGACGACGGCCGGGATCATCGCCGGGCTGGAGGCGCTCGACCTGCGCGGGCGGCGGGTGGCGGTGCAGCTCTATCCGGACAATCCCAATGCGCCGCTGCTCGACTTCCTGGCGCGGGCGGGGGCTGAGGCAGACCCCATCCTGCCCTACGCCTATGCGACGCGGGCGGAGGATAGGCGGGTGCTGGAGACGCTCGGCGCGATGGCGGAGGGGCGGGTCGATCTCGTCGTCTTCACCAGCACGCCGCAGGTGCGGCGGCTGGTGAGCCTGGCCGAGGCGGCGGGGCGGCAGGCCATGCTGGCCGAGGCGCTGGCGCGGACGCGGATCGCCGCCGTGGGCCCCGTGGTGGCGGAGGCGGTGCGGGCGGCGGGCGGCCAGGTGGCGGTCATGCCGGAGGAGAATTTCCACATGAAGCCGATGGTGAACGCCATCCTGGCCGGGCTGCGGGATGGTGCCTCATCCGGGCTCCGGTGAGGCGCCCGGGATCAGCGCGGCGAAGGCCGGGGCGCCGCCGGCCAGGGCCGGCTCCCGCCGGAGCAGGCCGAGCCCGGCATTGAAGAAGCCGCAGAAGCGGTCGGCATGGACGCTGGTGCCGAACGGGTATTGCAGCATGCGCCAGCGATTGCCGGGCGAGGGGTCGTGGCGGACGGCGCCCGCATTGTAGGCGCAGGCGACCACGGGCGGGTCGAGCAGCGTCCGCGATGCGGCTTCCGCCATGCAGGCGGCGCCGGCCTCGATCGAGATGTCCGGGCGGCGCAGCTCCTCCGCCGTGACGCCGCGGCCGAGCAGGGCGGAGGCGGTGGAGAGCAGGGTCTGCATGCAGCCGACCGAGACGCGGTGCGGCGTCGCGGCATAGCTGCGGAAGCCGGGCTCGTGCCGCTCCGCCAGGGGGTCGCCGCCCGATTCGGTGCAGATGCAGGCGGCGATCAGTTCGACCGGCAGGGCGTGGCGGCGAGCGGCGGCCTGGATGGGGGCGGCGAAGGCGGCGAGGACGCGGCGCATCGCCGCCGCCTCGGCTGCGCCACTGGCGGTCTCGCCGGCTTCGAGCCGGATTCCCGCGCTGCCGAGCGACCAGCGGGTGCCGCCGCCGAAGCGGGCATGCGGGCGTGCCAGGGCCGCCAGCGCCGTGGGAGAGAGCGGGGGCGTGGCGGCGGGCTGGTCGGGGCGCAGGCGGGACCAGAGGGCGGGGCCGACAACGCCATCCACGGCGAGGCCGAGCAGCCGCTGCAGGGCGGCGACCGCGGCTGCGGTGCGCGGGCCGAATAGCCCGTCCGCGGCGCGGACCAGGCCGGCGACCGAGGGCGGCCAGCCGCCCGATTGCAGGCGCCGCTGGAGCCAGAGCACATCCTCGCCGCGCATCATCGGCTGGGTGAGGCGGAGGGTGCGGGGGGTCATGGGCAGCTCCGGTGCTGGGCGGCGAGGGCGGCGGCGAGCCGGCGGGACTGTGCCTCGCGGCCGGGGACGGGGGCAGCATGGCGGCACTCGGCCGGCAGGGTGGCGAGGATGGTGCAGCGGGCGGGGCCCGGCGCGGCGAGCAGTGCCAGGGCCAGCCGGGCGGAGGCGGCATGGGCGCAGCCTTCCGGGTCGGCGGGCCGGCCGCGGCGCAGGGCCTCGGCGGCGGCGAGCTCGGCTTCGGCATTCCGCGCCGGGTCGCCGGCGCCCGTGCTGATCGCATCCTGCGCCGCGGCGGCGAGGTTGAGCGGGATGCGGCGCGGGCTGTCCGGCGCGAGGGCGGCGGACCAGGCGGCGATGGCGCAGGGCAGGTCGCCCTGGCGGCGGCAGGCCTCGGCGCGGATCTCCTGCGCCTGGCGGCATTCCGGGGCCAAGCCGGCGCAGGGCGGTGCCTCGGCGGCGAGGCGGGCGGTCTCGCCGCGGGCCAGCAGATCCTTGTCCGCCGCCAGCCGCTGCGTGGCGCAGCCGGCGAGCAGCAGCAGGGCGAGCAGCGGCCTCATGGCGCGGCCGCCGCGAGCTGCTGGCGGAGCAGCCCGGTGGCCTGGGCGCGGGTGAGGTCGGGGTCGGCGGCGCGATCCGTCAGCAGCAGCACCAGCTGGTCGAGGTCGCGGCCGGCGGGGTCCTGGCGCAGGGCGGCGAGCGCCTCGCGCAGCATCGCCTGCGGCACGGGCGGGGCGGCGAGGCCGGCCGGGGCGAGGTCGATCGGCGCGGCATCGACCGCATCGAGCGCACCATCCAGCAGCCGGCCACGGAATTCCTCGAGACCGGCCGCGAATTCGTCCGGGCTGGCGAAGCGGCCGGGCGTGTCGAGCGCGGCGCGGGCCGCCTCGGTCTCGCCTCCGGCCAGGGTGGCGAGGCGGGTGGCGGCGGCGAAGCGGCCGGCGGGGGTCAGGTCGGGGGTGAGGAAGGCCCGGGCGAAGATGGGTGAGAGCTCGAGCGCCGAGAGGGCGACGGCGCCATCGACCGGGCCGGGCGGGAAGAGGTTGGTGGTGTAGGGACGGTCGAGGATGCGGGCCCGCCAGCGCTCGAAATGCTCGGTGCCCCGGCCGATGGCCTGGATGGCGCCGAGGCCGATGGCGGCGACCAGCCCGGCGGGGCCGCCGAGGCCGAGCAGGGCGGGGCTGGCCCGGAGGGCGGCCATGGCATCGCCGATCAGGCCCGTCGCCGGTCCCTGAGGGCCGAGGGCGGCGGCGAGGGTCGCCCCGGCGGCCGTGACGGCCCCGGCAATGGCGGTGGCATCGAGGGTCTGGGCCGCGCCGGTGGCGACGGCCCCGGCCTGCCGGGCGGTGGCGGCGCCCGGCTCGGGCAATGCGGCCGGGGCGGCGGATTGGCGCGACTGCTCGCTCTGGCGGGTGGCGAAGTAGAAGCTGATGACGGCGCCGATAAAGCCGGTCAGCGCCTCGGCGCTGGCCAGGCCGAGCGGCCGCTGCAGCCCGATCAGCAGGAAGCCGAAGATCACGATGAAGCAGGAGATCAGCGCCCGGATGGTGCCGTCCGGCACGCCGCAGGGCAATTCGGTGAGGCGGGTGAAGGCCGGGGCGCCGGCGGCGCGCGCCTCGGCGAGGAGGCGGCGGGCAAGGGCGGCCAGCAGCCAGGCCGTGCCGGCGACGAAGACCACCAGCGCGCCGATGACGAGGAGGATGGACCAGGCGGCGATGGGAGACGGCGCGGCCTCCGCCAGGCCCTGGAAGGGCTCGGCGAGGATGGCGGGGATGGCGTTGGGGGGGTGGCGCATCGGGCCCTCCTGCTGGATGCAGGAGGGAACGTATTGGCAACAAAATCCGATGTAAAGCTTATTTTCCTACGAGGCACCATGCGGCATGGCCCGGGACGATCCCGGCCATGCCAGAGGTGCGGCCGCCTGCCGTCACTGGGCTTCCGGGCTGCGCTCCAGCAGCGACTTCAGCCGCTCGGCATCGGCGCGCGGCGCGGAGACGCGCAGCGAGGCCTTGTCGCCCTCATGGGTGATCTCGGCGCCGCGGCGGTCGATCGGGCCCTCGCGCACCAGGGTCTCGAGCGCCAGCTTGGCACTGGCCTGGTTGGGGAAGGACATCGAGAAGCTGACCAGGTCGGCGCCCTCGGTAGAGGCGGCCTTGGGCATCATGTCCTGGGGCGGGACGGCGCGGGAGCCCTGCGAGGTGGTGTTGCCCACCGGGTCGCTGGCGGGGAAGGTATCCTCGACGGCAGCCTCGACATTGGCGTCGCGGGTCTGGTCGGGGCGATCCTGGGTGTGGCTCATGGGTCTTCCTGTTCCGCTATCGGGATCGGAACGCCGGTGACGGGGATCGGTTCGGGCGGCGGCCGGCGCATGGGCGAGGTTGCAGTGCAGCGCGTTCCGGTGCAGCAACCGCCAAAGCCTGTGGAGAGATGCGATGGACCCCATCCCTTGCCCCTTCAGTCGTATTGCGCTGGTGCTGCAGGGCGGCGGAGCGCTCGGCTCCTACCAGGCGGGCGTCTATCAGGCGCTGCACGAGGCGGGGCTGGAGCCGGATTGGCTGGCCGGCGTCTCGATCGGCGCGATCAATGCCACGATCATCGCCGGCAACCGGCGGGAGGACCGGCTGCCGCGGCTGCGCGCCTTCTGGGAACGGGTGACGGAACGCCGGCTCTGGCCCTTCAACCCCTTGGGGGATGACCTGCGACGGCTGCGCAACGGGCAGAGCGCGCTGTCCACCATCGCGCTCGGCACGCCGGGCTTCTTCGCGCCGAACAGCGTGAATCCCTGGCTCGCCCCACGCGGGGCGCCGGGGGCCACCGCCTTCTACGATACGGCGCCGCTGCGGCAGACGCTGCAGGAGCTGGTGGACTGGCAGCTGCTGGCGGAGCCGGGCGGGCATCCGCGGCTGGCCGTCGGGGCGGTGAACGTGACCACCGGCAATTTCCGCTTCTTCGACAGCGCCGAGATGCGATTGGCGCCGGAGCATGTCATGGCCTCGGGCGCGCTGCCGCCGGGCCTGCCGATGGTGAAGGTGGAGGGCGCCTGGTACTGGGATGGCGGCCTCGTCTCCAACACGCCCCTGCAATATCTGCTCGAGGACGAGATGGACAGCCGGGATGCGCTGGTCTTCCAGGTCGACCTCTTCCCCGCCCGCGGCGCCCTGCCGCGCAGCATGGAGGATGTGCTGGGGCGCGAGAAGGACATCCGCTATTCCTCGCGAACCCGCATGAACACGGATGCCTTCACCGCCCGCCGGGAATGGATGGTGCGGTTGCGCCAGATCCTCGCCAAGGTGCCGGAGGAGGCGCTGACCGAGGAGGACCGGGCGCTGCGCGAGAGCCTCGCGCGGCTGCCGCGGCTGGCGATCCTGCAATTGGTCTATCAGGCGCGCGCCTATGAGGGGCAGTCGAAGGATTACGAATTCGGGCCGGAGACCATGCGCGAGCACTGGGCGAGCGGCTATGAGGACACGGTGCGGACCCTCTCGCATCGCGACTGGCTGCAGCTGCCGCCGGAAGTGCCGGGGATCGTGACCCACGACCTGCACCGGGAGGCCGAATAGCCCCGCTCGCACCAGCGTGACCGCTGGCGGGCCCCGGGCTCCCGCTATCCTCCCGGTGTTGTCATGGGAGGACACAAGAATGGGACCCTTCGGCAAGGCTGCGCGGGCTGCGTTGATGCTCGCCCCGCTGGTGGCGCCGCTGACCGCCCTGGCGCAGCCGGCGGCGGCGCCGCAGCCCGGCCAGTGGCATCCCTCGCGCTACGGGGCGGGGGACCAGATCGGGGCGATGAACCTGCTCAACCCGCAGAAGGTGCTGGAGGCGGCGCGGCTGGTGCAGCGTGGGCAGGTCTATCGCCTCGGCGTCCCGGTCGGGCGCGAGACGCCGGCCTTCCCGCCGCGCAGCGCCGCGGTCACGGTGATGATGCCCGACCAGTTCGAGGGGGCGACCGTGCCGTCTGAGAACCGCATGTCCTATGCCGACGACATGTTCACCGGCTGGCTCGGCGTCGGCAGCCAGATCGACAGCTTCGCGCATCTCGGCATCGACAACGTCTTCTACAACGGCAACCACGCGCGTGACTTCATGCGCACCACGGGCGTTACGCGGCTCGGCATCGAGGGCATCCCGCCGATGGTGACGCGCGGCGTGCTGGTCGACATGACGCGCGCCCGCAACAAGCCGATGCTGGAGGAGGGCGAGATCATCACCGCCGACGACCTGCGCGCGGCGATGAGGGACCAGGGCGTCGAGGTGCGGCAGGGCGATGTGGTGCTGATCCATACCGGTTGGGTCGAGCTGCTGGAGCGAGACCCGGCGCGGTTCGGCAAGGGAGAGCCCGGCATCGACAATGGCGCGGCGGAGTTCCTCGCCGGGCTCGGCATCGTCGCGGTGGGTGCCGATACCTGGGGCGTGGAGGCGGTGCCCTTCCAGAACCCGAACCGCATCTGGGAGGGCCATCAGACGCTGCTGGCGAAGAACGGGGTGCATATCCTCGAGGTGATGGACACCCGGGCGCTGGCGCGGGACGGGGCGCGGGAATTCCTCTTCGTGCTCGGCCAGCCGCTGCTGAGGGGGGCGGTGCAGGCGATCATCAACCCGATCGCCATCCGGTGACGCGGCGCGGCGCGGCCCTCGATCGGGGTCACGCCGCCGGCTCGGGGCGCTTGTCGGGAGGGCAGGCATGGAAGTCTACCGCAAGGTCGCGGCGGGTGCCGCGCAGCCGGTCGGACGTGACGCCGTCATCGCCTATCTGAACGAGGTCCTGCCGCCGATATGGGCGGAGGGCTACCCCGCCACGGGTGGCGAATTGCTGACCGTCACCCAGGGCGGGACGCAGGGCGAGAACGGCGTGGTCAGCACGATGTTCGACCTGCAGCCGAAGGGATCAGGAACCGAGGACCGGGTGGTCGCGGTCTGGGGGCTGTCGAAGGCCGAACCGGCGGGGACGCGCGATACGGGCCGCATGGCGGGCTTCCTGAACGGCGTGTGGTCGGCGACCTATCCGGGCCGCGACCGCGGGCATTTCTTTGCCCATACGATGGGAGGCGGGACGGACATCAACCTGTTCCCGCAGCTTGCCTCGGTGAACCGCGGCGGGGAGTGGCGGCGCATGGAGCGCCATGCCGCCGCGAATCCCGGCACCTTCTGCTTCATCCGGCCGATCTACCGGGGGTCGGGCTGGACGCCGGCGGAGCTCGAATACGGCATCTACACCCTGCCGCCGGCGGAGGCCTTCCGCTTCTGGGGCAACGTCTTCCCCAATTGATGGCCGGCGCGCCTAGAGCAAACTCCGATCAGACAGCATCATCTGACCGGAGTAATTTGCTTGTAAAACAACAAGCTAGAGCGGCGTCCATGAGCCATGGCGAACGGAAACCGCTCTATGCTTCAAACTCAATCAGGAATGGCAGAGATGGGTGGGGAGCGGACATCGACAGTACCGTGCTCCTTCGTACGCCTTCATTGCCGGCAGAGTTTAGAAGCTCGGGTCTCGCAGATCTTTCTTCGACGACCGATACGCTCTTTGCAGCGCAGCCAGGCGACGGCGTTCAACCTCCTGCGCCGTCCGGTCTTTCGTCAGATCCAACGCTGCCAGTTCCCGGCCCAGCTTCTGGAAATGCGCCCAGCGGTCGGCGTCGAGGCGGCCCCCGTCCAGCGCGTCGCGTACCGCACAGCCGGGTTCGGTGGTATGCCCGCAGTCGCGAAACCGGCAATTCTGGGCCAGGCGCTCGATGTCGTCGAAGACCGTGCTGAGACCCGCATCAGCGTCGATCAGGCCCACTTCGCGGATGCCAGGCGTGTCGAGGAGCATCCCTCCGCCAGGGAGCAGGATGAGTTGGCGATGGCTGGTGGTGTGACGCCCCCGGGCATCCGTCGCGCGGATGTCCTGGGTCGCCATCCGCTCCTCGCCCAGCAGGGCATTCACCAGAGTGGATTTGCCCACGCCGGAGGAGCCGATCAGCACACAGGTCTCGCCCGGCTTGATGTGATCCATCAGGCCGCCCAGGCCAAGGCCCTGGCGTGCCGAAACGACGAGCACCGGGCAGCCCGCCGCCAAGGTGGCGATTTCGGCGGCCTGGCCTTCGGGTTGCTCGCACAGGTCGGCCTTGGTCAGCACCACCACCGGCCGCGCACCGCTCTGCCAGGCAGCCGCGAGGAAGCGCTCGAGCCGACGCGGATTGAGATCGGCGTTCATCGAGGTCACGACGAAAACGACATCGATGTTGGCGGCGATGACCTGCAGTGTCTGCACGCTGTCGGCCGCCCGACGCACGAAGGCCGTACGGCGAGGCAGGACGGCATGGATGGTGGCAGTACCTTCGCCGACGTTTGCCGACAAAGCCACCCAGTCGCCGGCGGCCGGATGGCCCGCCTCCCGAGCCTCGTGCCGCACGCGTCCGGAAAGTCTGGCGCTCAGGGTGCCGACATCCGTAACCACCAGATTTGCTTCGCGCTGCTGGACGATGATGCGCCCGGGACGGTAGCCGGCACGTGCATGGGGCTCAAATGCCAGCCGCAGCTCATCGCACCAGCCATACTGTTCGATCAAAAGCGACACCCTCACACAGAATGGGCACCCTAGCACCGACCGGGCGGCAAACCGTCCCTTTGAAATGTGGCCCGGACGGTCATTAGCCCAGCACTGCACGAGAAGGGTGTATTGCGCCGACGATGGCGTGCCGCCATGCCCTGCTAAGGGACTGGCGTTGACCCGCCGGACAATAGCCCCGTCGGTTGCCTCAGCATAATTACTGTTGGCGCTACATCCCAACGGGCGAGAGGCAGCTTCACTCCGGCGGCAGCCTGAAAGGCGCCGTTCTGCTTCGGCCAGGTTCGGTCATGGCAGCTTCGTGCCCTTAGCCGTCCAGGATCGCTCAGAAGACTGCGTCAGACTTCCTCATCGACGCGGTTCTGTTCGATGGCCTGAAGTGGCGTCAGCCCTGCGTCGAAATACTTCCGCCATAGCTCCGCATCCACATCGAAGGTTACGACAGCCTCAATCTCAGCGATCCAGGTCTCGAAGTTCATGCACTTGCTCCCGGTGTATGACCAAGTCGCTGCGGAAGCCGCCTTACCCGATCGCTAATCATAGGAGCTTTCTCCAAAGGTCTGCACAGGGGTCGTGAGCGGCCGGCCCACCGGACCGCAGGTGACAGAAGCGGCCGGTCCGCTTCCGGCCAGACATGGCCGTTCGAACTGTCGCCAAGAGGGTCCGCAAAGGGTCGGAAGCAGCCATCGCTGATTGGGTTTTCGCCCTAGCCCGCCCGCCGCGCCCGCAGGATGCGCAGCGCGATCACGCTGAACACCAGCACCATCAGCCCGATGCCGACCGGGCCGGCCCAGTCCTCGATCAGGTAGAAGCGGTCCTCCAGCGCGTAGCCGGCCCAGGCGAGGCCGCCGGTCCAGATGCCGGTGCCGAGGGCGGTGAAGCCGTAGAAGACCGGGCGGGGAAGGTGGATAAGGCCGGCCGGGACGGAGATGCCGGTACGGATGCCGGGCATCATCCGGGCAAGGCAGACCGCGGCGGCGCCGTTGCGGCGAAGCGCCACCTCGGCGCGCAGCAGGGTTTCGCGCGTCAGGCCGACATAGCGGCCGTAGCGGTCGGCGAGGCGGCGCATGCGCTCGGCGCCGAAGGCGCGCGCCACCTCGTACCAGAAGGCATTGCCGAGGAGCGAGCCGCCGATCCCGGCGGCGATCACGCTGCCCAGCGAGAGCTGGCCGCGGGCGGCGGCGAAGCCGGCGAGCGGCATGATCACCTCGGAGGGGATCGGCGGGAACAGGTTCTCCGCCACCATCAGCAGGAAGACGCCGGCAAGGCCGGCCGAGACCACGAGCCCCGAGGCCCATTCCATCATGATGCGAGCCTGTAGAGCAGGAGGGTGACCCAACGGCCGCGAGAGTAGTTGAAGCCGGTGACGCTGGCGATCTCCTCCGGCATCAGGGCCAGCCCGGTGGCGCGGCGGCGGAAATCGGCCTCGGCACGGTCGCCGACCGCGACCACGCGGCCCGGGCCGCCGGCGAGGAATTCGGCGGCATCGGTGCCGGTGCGGAGCAGGCGCACATCCTGGCCGATGGCGAAGAGCACCGAGGGTTCCGAATGGCCGGTGATGCCGAAGTGGCCGGCGGGCAGGCCGGGCGCGCGGGCCTCGACCGCGGCGGCGAGGCGCGGGGCGATCCAGAGCGGGGTGAGATGGGGCGCGACGCCCTCCAGCACCGCGGCATAGAGCGGCACGGCGAGCAGGGCGCCGAGCAGCCCGGCGCGGCCCCAGGCGCGGAGGCGGGCGGCGCGCAGCAGCAGGAAGACGAGGACGCCCGCCGCCGGGATGGCCAGCAGGCCGGCGGGCAGCAGGCGGCGCTCGAGATACCAGGGCGCCCCCAGCGCCAGCCCAGCCAGCCCGGCGGCGACGCCGACCAGCCCGGCGATGCCGATCCAGCGCCACCAGCGGCCCGGCGGGCTGCGCATCGGGTTGATCGCCCAGGCGGCGCCGAGCAGCATCAGCGCCGGGTAGAGCGGCAGGGTATAGTGCGGCAGCTTGGTCTGCACCGCCTCGAAGACCAGCCAGGACGGTACCACCCAGGCGAGCAGGAAACGGGTCGGCGGGTTGAGCCGGTCGTGCCAGGCATTGGGCAGGGCGGCGAGCACGATCCAGGCGCCGGGGAAGGCGGCGATGCCGAAGGTCAGCAGGTAGTAGCCGGGCGGGCCCCAGTGCTTCTCCTCGCCGGAGCCGATCTTCGACAGCATGTCGCCGCCGACCGCCTGCTGGAAGAAGCGGCCCTCCGTCGCGATGCCGATGGCGATGAACCAAGGGGCGGCGGCGGCGAGCATCAGGGGCACGCCCCAGCCGGGCCGCAACGCGCGCAGCCAGGACGCCTCGCGGTCGCTGACCGCCAGGGTGATGCCGGCGAGCAGCGGCACCATCGGGCCGATCGGCCCCTTCAGCAGGATGCCTAGGCCCAGCAGCAGCCAGAAGCCCGCCGCCTGCCGGGCGCTGAAGGCGGTGGGGCGGAGATAGGCCTGGCCGAACAGGCCCATGGCGCCGGCGATGGTCGCCAGCAGCGCGGCATCGGTCTTGGCGATATGCGTCTCGGCGACCAGCACGAGGCAGGAGGCGAGCATGGCCGCGCCGAGCAGCGCCGCCCGACGCCCGACCATGGCGCGGCCCCAATGGAAGGTGGCGAGCACCGCGAGCAGCGCGCCGGCGAGGCTCGGCAGGCGGTAGGGCCAGATCATGTCCCGCGTGCCGAGCCGCGTCGCCTCCACCACATGGACCGAGGCGGATTGCAGCCAGTGGATGCCGGCGGGCTTCTTGTTGCGCTCCTCCTCGCCGAAGCGGATGCGGACATGGTCGCCGCTCTCGACCATCTGCCGGCTGGCCTGGGCGAAGCGGGCCTCGTCCCGGTCGGTCGCCGGCAGGGTGAAGAAGCCGGGCAGCCAGAGCAGCAGGCAGAGCAGGGCCAGGAACAGCTTCGGCCGGCGCTGCAGCGCATCCGGCAGGAGGCCGAGCGAGGGGTCCGGGCTGGAGGGGGCCGACAGATGCATGGGGGCGCACTAGCATGCGGAGGGGACGGGGGCCATAAACCCGCTCTCATGTCCTCCCATCTCGGTTCCCCCACCCGCCGCGCCGCGCTCTCCCTCCTGGAGGCGGTGATGACCCGTCACCGCTCGCTCGAGGAGGCGCTGGATGCGCTGCCCAAGGGCATCGCCCCGCGCGACAAGGCCGCGGCGCACCGGATCGCCGGCGCCGTGCTGCGCCGGGCGGGCAGCCTGGATGCGGTGCTGGAGCCCTTCCTGCGGCGGGAGCCGCCCTCCGAGGTCCGCCAGGCGCTGCGGATGGGTGTGGCGGAGCTGCTGCTGCTCGGGACGCCGGCGCATGCGGCGGTGGCGAGTTCGGTGACGCTGGTGCCGAAGCCCTTCGCCGGCCTCGCCAATGCCGTGCTGCGGCGGGTGGCGGAGGCGGGGTCGGCCGCGCTGGAGGGGCTGGATGCGGAGCGGCTGGATACGCCGCCCTGGCTCTGGTCGGCCTGGCATGCGGCCTATGGGCCGGCGGTGCGGGCGATTGCCGCGGCGCATCGCGAGGAGGCGCCGCTCGACCTGTCGCTCGCGCCCGGCACCGCCGCGCCGGAGGGCGGCGAGCCCCTGCCGACCGGGAGCTGGCGCTACCCGCCGGGGACGCGGGTCGCGGAGATGCCAGGCTTCGCCGAGGGTGGCTTCTGGGTGCAGGACGCCGCCGCCGCGCTGCCGGCCCGGCTGCTGGATGTCCGGCCAGGTGAGCGGGTGCTCGACCTCTGCGCCGCGCCGGGCGGCAAGACGGCGCAGCTGGCCGCGGCCGGCGGGCAGGTGGTGGCGGTGGAGCGGGAGCCGCGGCGGGCGGCGCGGCTGCGGGAGAATCTCGCCCGGCTGCGGCTCTCGGCCGAGGTGGTGGAGGCGGATGCGACGCAATGGGATGCCGGCGGGGCGGTGTTCGATGCCGTGCTGCTCGATGCGCCCTGCACCGCGACCGGGACGATCCGGCGGCACCCGGACGTGCCCTATCTGAAGCGGGCGCGGGATGTCGGGCCGATGGCCGAGCTGCAGCGGGCCCTGCTGGCGGCGGCGGCACGGCGCGTGGCGCCTGACGGACGGCTGGTCCTCGCCACCTGCTCGCTGCAGCAGGAAGAGGGCGAGGCGCATGCGGCGCCGGCGGGATTCGTGGCCGACCCGGTGAGGCCGGAGGAGCTGCCAGGGCTGGAGGCGGCGCTCACCGCGGCGGGAACGGTGCGGACCCGGCCGGATCTCTGGGCCGGGCGGGGCGGGTTGGATGGGTTCTTCATCGCCCGCTGGCGGCGCGGGTGAACCTGTGGCGCATATTATGGCACCGATTCACAACTTATGGTGAATTAGGGCCGATTCCTGCGTGCTGCGGCGCGTGACGGCGCCTTGCCCGCTGCCTCCCGCCGCCGCTAGAACCGCCGGGATGCCAAGCCGCCCTGTCCGGATCGCCCCCTCCCTCCTTGCCGCCGATTTCGCCCGCCTCGGTGAGGAGGCGCGCAGCGTCGCCGCTGCGGGGGCGGATTGGTTGCACCTCGACATCATGGATGGGCATTTCGTGCCGAATATCAGCTTCGGCCCGGTGGTGGTGAAGGCGCTCCGGCCGCACCTCTCCATTCCCTTCGACGTGCATCTGATGATCGCGCCCGCCGACTCCTACCTCGAGGCCTTTGCCGCGGCGGGGGCCGACATCATCAGCCTGCACCCGGAGGCGGGGCCGCATCTGCACCGAAGCCTGCAGACCATCCGCGCGCTCGGGCGACGGGCGGGCGTGGTGCTCAACCCGGCGACCCCGGTCTCGGCGGTGGAGAACGTGCTCGACCTCTGCGACCTCATCCTCGTCATGTCGGTCAATCCAGGCTTCGGCGGGCAGTCCTTCCTCACCAGCCAGCTCGGCAAGATCGCGGCGTTGCGGCGGATGATCGACGCGCATGTCGCCGCCGGTGGCCAGCCGATCGACCTCGAGGTCGATGGCGGGGTGACGGCTGAGACGGCGCCGCTTTGCATCGATGCCGGGGCGGATGTGCTGATCGCCGGCACCGCCGTCTTCGGCAAGCCGGACTATGCCGCGGCCATCCGGGCGCTCCGACCCAAGGTTCTTGCCTGATGCGCGACATCATCCGCGGTACGCGGCGCTTTATCTCCGGCCTCCGCCCCGTGAAGGTGCCGGATGCCCCGGCGCGGGCCTTCCGCGATCTCTGGCCGGGCGACGCGAATCGCGGAGCGCGGCTGCTGCGGGGGGAGTTCGAGCATCTCGGCACCACCCACCGGCTGGACCCGGCGCCGGAGGCGGCCTCGGGCTGGGACGACAGGGCCGGGCCGGCCACCTGGCGGGCGGCGGCGCATGGCTTCGCCTGGCTGCGCGACCTGCGCGCCCTCGGCACCGATGCGGCGCGGACCCGGGCGCGGGACCTGGCCGAGGATTGGCTCGGGCGGGGCGCCGAGGAGGAGCTGGCCCAGGCGCCGGATGTGGCGGCGGCGCGGGTCTCGGCCTGGCTCGGCCATTGGGACTTCGTGGCGGCGACGGCGGAGGACGGGTTCCGCAAGCGGCTGCTGGTGCGGCTGGCGCAGGATGCGCGGGGCGTCGTCGCCTCGCTGCCGGCCGAGGCGATGCATCGCGGCGCGCTGGTCACGCTGAAGGGCGCCATCGCCGCCGCCGTGGCACTGGAGGAGGAGGCCTGGATGACCCGGGCGCTCCGCTTCCTGCCCGGTGAGCTCGAGCGCCAATTCCACCCCGATGGCGGGCATGTCGAGCGCTCGCCGGCGCAGCAGCTGCTGGCGATGCAGGACCTGATCGAGATCCGCAACCTGCTGCATGGGGCGGGGATCAGCCCGCCGGCCCTGCTGGCGACGGTGCTGGAGCGGGCGGGGCAGGCGCTCCGCCTCTACCGGCATGGCGATGGCGGGCTCGCCCAGTTCAACGGCACGCGCGAGGAGGGGGCGGGGCTGGTCGATCTGGTGCTGACCCAGGGCCAGGCCCGCGGCCGGGCGCCGATGCTGCTGGAGGAGACCGGCTTCCACCGGCTTCAGGCCGGGCGCACCCTGGTGATCGCCGATGCCGCGGCGCCGCCGCCGGCCCGGGCGCGGGATGCCGGCACCGGCCTGCCGCGCGGGGCGGACCGCTACGCCCATGCCGGGACCCTGTCCTTCGAGATGTCGGTCGGGCGGGACCGGCTGGTCGTCAATTGCGGCGCGGCGCCGGGGGCCGAGGGCGCCTGGCGGGATGCGCTGCGGGCGACGGCGGCGCATTCCACCCTGATCCTCGCCGATACCAACAGCAGCGAGCTGAAGGAGGATGGACTCGGCCGGCGGCCGGAGCGCGTCGAGCAGGAGCGGCACGAGGCCAACGGCGCGCAGTGGCTCGAGTCGAGCCATGACGGTTGGCGCAAGCCCTTCGGCGCGGTGCACCGGCGGCGGCTCTACCTCGCCGAGACGGGGGACGACCTGCGCGGCGAGGACATCATCGAGATGCTGGAGCAGGGGGCGAAGCCGCCCAGCTTCGTGCTGCGCTTCCACCTGCATCCCGGCGTCACCGCCAGCCTGCAGGAGGAGGACCAGGCGGTGCTGCTGCGCCTGCCCTCGGGCCAGGGCTGGCGGCTGCGGGCCAAGGGGGCGGCGGTGAGCCTCGAGGAGAGCCTCTACCTGGGCGGCGAGCAGCGGCGGAACAGCCAGATCGTGCTCACCACCGAGGCCGGGCAGGATACGGTGCAATGGGCACTCGGCCGGGTGGCAGCGGTGCCGGGCGAGGCGGCGGAAGCCTGACCTCGCCCTGAGGATCGCCCCCTGAAGATCGCCGAAGTCACCAATGTCGATTTCTCGCTGCGGCACTTCCTGCTGCCGCTGATGCGGGGCGCCCGCGCGCGGGGGCATGAGGTCGTGGGGCTTTGCGCCGAGGGGCCGCTGCTGGACCAGCCGCGGGCGGAGGGGTTCCGCGTCATCCCCATCCCCATGGCGCGCAGCCTGAACCCGGTGGCCCAGGCGCGCTGCCTTGCCGCGCTGCACCGGGTGTTCCGGGCCGAGCGCTTCGACCTGGTGCATGCCCATATGCCGATCAGCGGCCTGCTGGCGCGGGCGGCGGCGCGGGCGGCCGGGGTGCCGCGCATCGCCTATACCTGCCACGGCTTCCTGTTCAACCAGCCGGGCCCGGCCTGGCGGCGGGAACTTGCGCTGGCGCTGGAGCGGGCGGCGGGGCGGATCACCGGTACCTACCTCACCGTCAGCGAGGAGGAGGCGGGGGATGCGCGGCGGCTCGGCATCCATCCGGGGGCGACGCCGGTGCTGAACGGGCGGGACCCGGCGCTGTTTCGGCCGGATGCGGCGGCGCGGGCCGAGGTCAGGGCGGAACTCGGTGCCGGGGAGGGGGAGTGCGTGGTGCTCGCCGTCTCCAGGCTGGTGCGGCACAAGGGGTATCCCGAGCTGCTGCAGGCGATGGAGGCGGTGCCGGGCGCCGTCCTCTGGGTGGTGGGCGAGCGGCTGGCCACCGACCATGGCGAGGATCTGGAGCCGTGGTTCGCCCGCGCCGAGGCGGCGATGCCGGGGCGCATCCGGCGGCTCGGCTACCGGCACGACGTGGCGCGGGTGATGGCGGCGGCGGATGTCTTCACCCTGCCGAGCCATTTCGAGGGGCTGCCGATGTCGGTCATCGAGGCGATGCTCTGCGGCCTGCCGGTGGTGGCGACCGACATCCGCGGCTCGCGCGAGATGGTGGTGGAGGGGGAGACGGGCTTCCTGGTGCCGCCGGCGACCGTCCCGCCGCTGGCCGAGGCGCTGGGGCGGCTGGCCGGCGATGCGGCGCTCAGGGCGCGGATGGGGGCGGCCGGGCGCGCCAGGGCCGTCGAGCGGTTCGACGAGGCCAAGGTGGTTGGCCGAAGCCTCGACCTGCTGGGGCTGTAGCCCGGCGCCTCAAGGGTCTAAGGTGTCCCGGTGAATCACATGCCGCCTTTCTGGAAGACCAAGCCGCTCCAGGCGATGAGCCGGGCCGAATGGGAGAGCCTCTGCGACGGCTGCGGCCGGTGCTGCCTGCATAAATTGCGGGACGAGGACACCGAGGAGGTGGTCTTCACCAATGTCGCCTGCCGGCTGCTCGATACGGGGAGCTGCCGGTGCGGCGACTATGCGAAACGGAAGCAGCATGTGCCGGATTGCGTGAAGCTGACGCCGGCGCGGATCGCCGCGATCGACTGGCTGCCGCCAAGCTGCGCCTACCGGCTGGTGGCGGAGGGCAGGGACCTGCTCTGGTGGCATCCGCTGGTCTCCGGCTCGCCGGAGACGGTGCATGAGGCCGGGATTTCGGTACGTGGCCGTGCGGTGACGGAGCGCGAGGCCGGTGCCCTCGAGGATCATGTCGTGGAATGGCCGGGACGCCTGCCGCGCCGTGCGCGGCTGCCCGGAAAGAAAGGAGATATGCCATGAAGGATGCCCTGTTCGGTGGCGTGAACGCCGCCGTGCTGACCGCGATGACGCCTGACCTCTCGCCCGACCCGGCGCGGATGGCCGGGCATGCCAAGTGGCTGCTGGCGAATGGCTGCAACGGGCTCGGCGTGCTCGGCACCACGGGCGAGGCGAACAGCTTCGGCCTGCATGAGCGGAAGCAGATCCTCGAGGGGTTGATCGAGAACGGCATTCCGGCTTCGGCGATGATGCCGGGCACGGGGACCGCCTCGCTCACCGATACCGTCGAGCTGACGCTGCACGCGAAGGCGCAGGGCTGCCGCGGCGTGCTGGTGCTGCCGCCCTTCTACTACAAGAACCCGAGCGATGACGGGCTCTTCGCCTGGTTCTCCGAGGTGATCCAGCGCGTCGGCGGCGGCATCGCGATCTATCTCTACCACTTCCCGCAGCAATCGGCGGTGCCCTTCAGCCTCGACCTGATCGGCCGGCTGCTGAAGGCCTTTCCCGGTGCGGTGAAGGGCGTGAAGGACAGCAGCGGCGACTACGCCAATATGAAGGCGATGATCGACGCCTTCGCCAAGGATGGGTTCGAGGTCTATTCCGGCTCGGACGAGTATGTGCAGCGCATCCTCGCCGAGGGCGGCGCGGGCTGCATCACCGCGGCGAGCAATGCGAACAGCCATTGGGGCGGTATCGTCTATGCGAAGCGCACCGGCGCGGAGGCGGATGCGGCGCAGCAGGTGCTGACCGCGACGCGCAAGGCGGCGACCAGCGCGCCGCTGATCCCGGGCCTGCGGGAGATCATCGCGCGCAGCACGGGCGATGATGGCTGGCGCACCATCCGTCCGCCGCATCTCAAGCTCGGGAAGGCGCAGGCGGATGCGGTCTGGGCGGCATGGCAGGCGGCGGGTGCCTTGCCGCTGCCGGGGCTCGGCGTGAAGGCCGCCGCCGAATGAGCGAGCCGATGCGGTGCCGCGAACCCGCGGTGGGCACCGTGCAGATCGACAACGAGCATGTCCGCGTCACGCGCTGGGATTTCAATCCCGGCGCGGAGACGGGCTGGCACCGGCATGGCTGGCTCTATGTCGTCGTGCCGGTGCATGACGGCACGCTGCTCGTCGAGCTGCCGGGCGGCGAGACGATGACGGCGGAGCTGAAGGCGGGCATGTCCTACACGCGCGGCGCCGGCGTCGAGCACAACGTCGTCAATGGCGGCACCGCGCCGCTGTCCTTCGTCGAGACCGAGCTGAAGGCCGTGCCGGGTTGATACGCAGGAAGGTCAGGCGTTGAACCCGCTGCCGCTTGCTGCGCAATGTGGTTCGATGAACGATGGTGACGACTCCCCGCTGCACGCGGCTGACTTCCCCGGTCCCGTGCAGTGGCGGCGCTCGGCCCGGGCGCGGCGCGTGAGCCTGCGCATCGATGCGCGCAGCGGCGCGGTGGTGGTGACGCTGCCGCTGCGTGCCGGGCGGCCGGCCGGTGTCGCGCTGCTGGCGACGCATGCGGCCTGGGTGCGCGAGCGGCTGGCGGCGCTGGCGCCGCACATCCCCTTCCAGCCGGGGGCGGAGCTGCCGCTGGGCGGCCTGCCGCATGTGCTGCGCCTCGTGACGCAGCGCGAGGGCGAGGCTTGGCTGGAGCCGGGGGCGATCCTGCTCGGTGGCGATGCGGATGTGCCGGCACGGGTCATGGCCTTCCTGCAGGGCGAGGCCCAGGCGCGGATCGGCCTGCTGGTCGAGCGGCATGCGGCGCGGCTCGGCCTCGCGGCGCGGCGCATCCGGCTGAAGGACACCAAGAGCCGCTGGGGCAGCTGCGCGCCGGACGGCACGCTCGCCTTCTCCTGGCGGCTGGTCATGGCGCCGGAGTGGGTGATGGATTACGTCGTCGCGCATGAGGTGGCGCATCTCGGCGAGATGAACCATTCGCCGGATTTCTGGGCCCTGGTGGAGCGGCTGGCGCCGCAGCGCCATGCCGCCGTTGCCTGGCTCAAGGAGAACGGGCCGGGGCTGCTGCGCGTCGGCTGACGAGAAACCCACCGGACCGACTGCCCATGACCGAGAGCATCTACACCATGGTCCGCCACGCCGATTGGCAGGTGGCGGCGGAGGCCGGCGCCTATCACGGCAGTGCCGATGACCGGCGCGACGGCTTCCTGCATTTCTCGACCGCCGCTCAGCTCCGTGCCAGCGCGGCCAGGCATCGCGCGGGGGAGAGTGACCTGCTGCTGGTCGAGGCGGTGGTGGCGAGGCTCGGCGAGGCGCTGCGCTGGGAGAAGGCGGGCAGTCGGCCTGGCCTCTTCCCGCATCTCTACGGCGCCTTGCCGCTCTCCGCCGTGCGCTCCGTGACGCCACTGCCGCTCGGCGCCGATGGCGCCCATGTGTTTCCTGCCGGAATCGACTGAGCCGGCATCGATTGCGGCAGGGCGCGGCGGCGCGCCCGCTCGCTCATCACGCAGGCGAAGACCACGACGGCACCACCGAGCAGCAGCGCCAGGTCCGGCCAGCGGCCCCAGAAGGCGATGTCGAGCAGGACGGAGACCGGCAGCGCGGCGAAGCCCCAGGGGGCGAGCCGTGCCGCATCCGCATGGCGGAAGGCGGCGGCGGTGCAGAGGACGGCGCCACCGGCCAGCAGCCCGTTCGCCAGCATCCGCATCATGTCGAGCGGCGGGCCCGGCACCCAGGCGAGCGCCGCCATCGGGCCGAACAGGGCGAGGCCGAGCAGGCTCGGCCAGAGCACCAGCCCGGCCATGCCCGCCTCGCCGCGCAGCCTGCGGTTCAGCGTCTGGTTCACCGCGAAGGCCGTGGTCGAGACCAGGATGATGAGGTAGCCGGAAAGCGGCCCCTCCACCCCGCCGAGCTTCGGCGCCACCGCCAGCAGCACCCCGGCGAATCCCATGGCGCACCAGGCCCAGGCGGCGCGCGGCACCGCCTCGCGCAGCACCAGCGCGGCCAGGGCCAGGGTGAGGAAGGGGGCGGTGAAGAAGACGAGATAGCCCTCGCCGAGCGGCAGGTGGCGGAAGCCGAGGAAGAAGCCGCCGGCCGAGACCATCATCGTGCAGGCCCGGATTGCCTGGAGCCGGGGGTGCCGGGTGGCGATCGGCCCGCCGAAGCCGGGCATCAGCAGGCGCGCCAACAGGAAGGCCGGCAGCAGCATGGTGTAGCGCAGCAGCAGCACCTGACCGAGGCCGTATTGTCCCGAGAGCAGCTTGCTGTTCGCGTCGTTGAGGGCGAACAACAGAATGCCGGCCAGCAGGAATGCCGGTCCCTTCACGCCGATTTCCTCCCGGGCTTTCTCCCCCTGGTTGTCGCGGGCGGCGCCGGGGCCGTCAACCGCGCTTCCCAACCCGGCCCGGCTCGGGCACACAGCGGCGCCATGACCCCGCGCCTCGCCTCCCTCGCCACGCCGCTGCTCCGCCGCCTCGATGCCGAGACGGCGCATGGGCTGGCGCTCCGGGCCCTGTCCGCCGGCCTCGCCGGCCGGGCCATGGCGGCGCCGGACCCGATCCTCGCCACCAGGGCGCTCGGCCTCCGCTTCGCCAACCCGCTCGGCCTGGCGGCGGGGTTCGACAAGGATGCGGTGGCGGTGCTGCCGCTGATGCGGCTCGGCTTCGGCTTCGTCGAGGCGGGCACGGTCACGCCGCGGCCGCAGCCGGGCAACCCGCGCCCGCGGCTGTTCCGGCTGGCGGAGGATGCCGCCGTCATCAACCGGATGGGTTTCAACAATGGCGGGGTGGAGGCCTATCTGGCGCGGCTGCGGGCGCTGCCGCGGCCCCTGCCGGCGGTGTTCGGCGCCAATATCGGCGTGAACAAGGAGGGGGCGGACCCGGCGCGGGACTATCCGGCGCTCTATGCCGCGCTGGCCGGGCTTGCCGACTACGTCACGGTCAATGTCTCCTCGCCCAACACCCCTGGCCTGCGCGACCTGCAGGGGGAGGAGCGGCTGGCGCAGATCCTCGCCGGCATCGCCGCCATCGAGGGCCCGCCCGTGCTGGTCAAGATCGCCCCCGACCTGTCGGACGAGGCGCTCGGCCCGGTCATCGAGACCTGCGTGGCCCAGGGCGCGGCGGGGCTCATCGTCTCCAACACCACCATCGCCCGGCCGGCGGGGCTGCGGTCGGCGCATCGCGGCGAGGCGGGTGGGCTGTCGGGTGCGCCGCTGCGCGAGCGGGCGACGGCGGTGCTGCGGCAGTGCCACCGGCTCGCGGCGGGGCGGCTGGTGCTGATCGGCGTCGGCGGCGTCGCCAGCGGGGCGGATGCGCTGGAGAAGATCAGGGCCGGCGCCAGCCTGGTGCAGCTCTACACCGCCTTCGCCTATGCCGGGCCGGCGCTGGTGCCCGTCATCCTCCAGGACCTCGCGGCGCTGCTGCGGCGGGAGGGTTTCGCCAGCGTCGCCGAGGCGGTCGGCACCGCAGCCTGAAGGAAAGAGAGCCATGGACATCCTGGACGGCATCGCGCCGCTGGCGGACCGCTATGACGGCTATGTGCTCGACCTCTGGGGCGTGGTGCATAACGGCCAGCAGCTCTATCCCGGCGTGCCGGAGGCGCTGGCGCAGCTGAAGGCGCGGGGCAAGCGCGTCGTCTTCCTGACCAATGCGCCGCGCCGCGCCTGGTTCGTCCAGGGCATGCTGGACCGCATGTCGCTCGATCGCGCGCTCTATGACGGCATCATGTCCTCGGGCGAGATCGCCTGGCGGATGCTGAAGGAGCGGCGGCATCCCTTCTTCGCGCCGCTCGGCCGGCGGGCCTTCCATATCGGGCCGGAGCGGGATCTCTCGGTGATCGAGGAGGGCGTCGCCGAGGTGGTGGACAGCGCGGCCGATGCCGATTTCCTGCTCAACACCGGCCCCGACCCGGAGCGCGGCTCAGGCGACCCGGCGCCCTATCGCCCGGCGCTCGAGGCCGCCGCCGCCCATCGCCTGCCGATGGTCTGCGTCAACCCGGACCGCTTCGTGATGGTGGGCGAGGACCGGCTGATCTGCGCCGGCGCGCTGGCCGATATCTATCTCGGGCTCGGCTGCCCGGTCTTCGAGGTCGGCAAGCCGGACCCGGCCGTCTACGACCCGGTGATGGAGCTGCTCGGCCTCGCCGACCGCAGCCGCGTGCTGGCGATCGGCGATACGCCGCATACCGACCTGGCCGGTGCCCAGGCGGCGGGGATGGACGCGCTTTGGGCGATGACCGGCCTCGCCGCCCACGCCCATGGCGCGAACCCGGATCCGGAGCGGCTGCGCCGGGTGGCACTGGACGAGGGCGTGGACCCGATCGCCGCCATCCGCGCCCTGCGCTGGTAGCGCGCCTTCCATTCCGGCCTATGCTGCCCGCGATCGGCAGCGGGAGGTCAGGAATGATAGATCGGCGCAGGCTCCTTCAGGCTTCGGCCCTCACCCTCGCCGCGCCGCGGCTGGCCGGCGCGCAGGGTGGCGCGAAGCTGCTGCGCTTCGCCCCGCAGGCCGACATCGCCATCCTCGACCCCATCGTCACCACGGGCTTCGTCACCCGCAACCACGCCTTCCTCGTCTTCGACACGCTCTATGGCTGGGACGAGCAGTACCGGGCGCAGCCGCAGATGGTGGAGGGCCATGTCGTCGAGGATGACGGGCTGACCTGGACGATGACGCTGCGCGAGGGCCTCCGCTTCCATGATGGGGAGCCGGTGCGGGCGCGGGATGCGGTGGCGAGCGTGAAGCGCTGGGGGCAGCGGGACAGCTTCGGCCTTGCCCTGATGGCGGCGGTCGAGGAGATCACCGCTCCCTCCGACCGGGAGATCCGCTGGCGGCTGAAGCGGCCCTTCCCGCTGCTGCCGGATGCGCTGGGCAAGGTCGGCGCCAATGTCGCCTTCATCATGCCGGAGCGGCTGGCGAGCCTGGATGCGGCGATGCCGGTCCCGGAGATGGTTGGCAGTGGCCCCTTCCGCTTCGCCGCCAGTGAGCGCGTCCCCGGCTCGCGGGCGGTCTACACGAAGTTCGAGGGCTACGTGCCGCGCCCCGAGGGCACGCCGAGCCTGCTGGCCGGGCCGAAGCGTGCCTATCTCGACCGGGTGGAATGGCTGACGCTGCCGGATGCCACCACGGCCGCCGCCGCGCTGCGCCGTGGCGAGATCGACTGGTGGGAGCAGCCGACGACCGACCTGCTGCCGACGCTGCAGCGCGGCCGCGGCATCAAGGTGGAGACGCTCGACCCGACCGGGGCGATCGCCATGCTCCGCTTCAACCACCTGCATCCGCCCTTCGACAACCCAGGCGTCCGCCGCGCGGTGCTGGGCGCGATCAGCCAGGAGGATGTGATGACCGCCGTCGCCGGCAATGACCGCGCGCTGTGGCGGGACGGCGTCGGCTTCTTCGCACCAGGATCGGTCATGGCGAGCGACGAGGGCATGGCGGCGCTGGGCGGCCCGCGCGACATCGCCGCCTCGCGCCGGGCGCTGGAGGCGGCCGGCTACAAGGGCGAGACGGTGCTGCTGATGGCGCCGACCGACTTCCCCGCCATCAACGCGATGAGCGAGGTGGTGGGCGACGTCTTCCGCAAGCTCGGGATGAAGCTCGACTACGTGGCGATGGACTGGGGCAGCGCGCTGCGGCGGCAGGCCAACCGCGAGCTGCCCGAGCGGGGCGGCTACAACGCCTTCTGCACCTACACGGCGGGGGTGAACCAGTTCAACCCGGCGGCGCACAACTTCATCCGCGGCAGCGGCCTGACCGCGACTTTCGGCTGGTCCACCAGCCCGGAGCTCGAGGCGATGCGGGATGAATGGCTGCGCTCGACCGACGAGGCGGTGCGGCGGGATATCGGCCGCCGGATGCAGCGCCAGGCCTTCCTCGATGTGCCCTATGTGCCGCTCGGCCAGTTCTACCAGCCGACCGCCTACCGCGAGGATGTCTCCGGCCTGCTGAAGGGGCTGCCGCTGTTCTGGAACGTCAGGCGGGGCTGAGGCACCGCGGCCCTATCACGGTCGAGGGCGCGGACGGAAGCGCGGGGCTTCCGTCCGGTATTGTCCCCGACTGAATGTCGGTCGAGCGGGGCCGGATCAGGCCTTGGCCGGCCGCACCGTGAAGGGTTGGGCGGCCAGGAAGCCCGCCCCGGCCCGGAGCACCAGCGCATCAGCTAGGCGTGGTCCGGCGAGCTGCAGCCCGACCGGCAGCCCCGCCTCCGTCACGCCGCAGGGCACCGAGATGGCCGGGCCGTGGGAGAGGTTGAAGGGGTAGGAGAATTCCGCCCAGACCAGCCAGTCCCAGTCATGCGGCGGCCAGTGCGGCGGGCGCTGCAGCCCGACCGGGAAGGCGGCGACCGAGGCGGCGGGTGTCGCCAGCAGGTCGAATCCGGCCTCGCCGAACCAGGCATTCACCGCCGCGGCATAGGCGAAGCGCCGGGTCTGCGCGGCATGGGCCTGCATGAAGCTGAAGCCGCGATAGGCCTCGGTGCAGGCGACGAGGCCGGGGTCCATCTCCGCCGCGGCGGCGGCATCGGGGGCGAGGAAGGGGCGCATGGCGCCGCCCCAGAGGTCGCGCTCCAGCGCCGGGCCTTCCGGGCCCCAGGGCGGCGTCACCTGCTCGACCGTGGCGCCGGCCGCCTCCAGGGCGCGGACCGCCTCGGCCACCAGCGCGGCCACCTCGGGGTCGACCCGGGCATGGCCGAGATCGGGGCTGTAGGCGATGCGGAGGCCGCGCAGCCCGCCCGGCTCCACCTCCGGGGCGAAGCGGTCCGGCAGGGTGGTGTGGTCGAGCGGATGCGGCCCGGCGAGGACGGAGAACATCAGCGCCGCATCCTCGGCGCTGCGGGTGATCGGCCCGGCATGGGAGAGGGCGCCGTTGTTCGGCACCGGCACATAGGGCACCCGGCCATAGGTCGGCTTGAAGCCGACCGCGCCGCAGAAATGCGCCGGCAGGCGGATGGAGCCGGCGCCGTCGGTGCCGAGATGCAGCGGGCCGCAGCCGGCGCCGGCCAGCGCCGCGGCGCCCGAGGAGGAGCCGCCGGCGGTCATGCCATGGGCCCAGGGGTTGTGCGTCGCCCCCGTCAGCGGGTTGTGGCTGACGGCGGTCCAGCCATTCTCGGTGCTGGTGGTCTTGCCGAGGATGATGGCACCGGCCTCGCGCAGCCGGGCGACCAGCGGCGCGTCCCCGGTGGCCGGGGTGGCGTCGGATAGGCGGGAGCCGCGCCGGGTCGGCAGGCCGCGCACCGCCTGGATGTCCTTGATGGTGACGGGCACGCCATGCAGCGGGCCGAGCGTGGCCCCCCGCATTACGGCGGCCTCGGCCTCCCGCGCGGCGGCGCGGGCGCCCTCGGCATCGAGGGCGACGAAGGCGTTCAGCCCCGGCTCCTTCGCGGCGATGCGGGCCAGCACGGCCTCGGTGATCTCGACGGGCGAGGCGCGCCGCTCGCGCACCATCGCCGCCATATTGACCGCCGAGGCGGTCGCCAGGTCAGTCGTCGCCGTGTCCTGTGCCATAGGTCGTCCGGTAGCTCTCGGTCATGATCTCGTCGAGCCTACGACCAGGCGTGAAGCCTGCCAAACCGGGCGGGGTGGGGACGCCCTCCGGCATGCGGGGGCAGGGCTCGGCGGCGCCGATCACCTGGGTCACCGGGAAGCGGGCGGCGTAGATGGGGAGGGCATAATCCTCCTCCTCGTCGCCGACGCCCTTGGCGCGGATCTTCCCGCTGGCTTCCTCGATGGTCATGCCGATGACCATGGTCGCCTTCAGCTCCTGCGTGGTGCTGGGGCGGAGCTCGGCATTCCGGCCGGGGTAGAAGCGGTCGATCATGATATCGAGCGCCTTCGACTTCTCCTCCAGGTCCTCGACGATATGCGCGGTGCCGAAGCACATGGCGGAGCGGTAGTCGACCGAGTGGTTGAAGCCGCAGCGGGCGAGGACGAGGCTGTCGAGATGCGTCACCGTCAGGCAGACCGGGATGCCCGGCTTCTGGACGCGCAGCATCCGGCTGGCCGAGGAGCCGTGCCAGTAGAGGTGGTTGCCCTCGCGCCAGAAGGCGGTCGGGGTGCAGTAGGGCTGGCCATCGATGACATAGGCGATGTGGCAGATCATCGCCGCATCGAGGATGGCGTGCACCGTCTCGTGGTCGTAGCGGCCGCGCTCATGCAGGCGCTTCACCCGGTTGCGGGGCGTGACGGGATAGGCGGTCTCTGACATGGGGCTTCTCTCGCATGGGGCGACGGGTTCATATGACAGGCTCGATTGGTCCGGCGTGAGGGCCAATCTTGTGCCCCGAGGCTGGACCAATCGCCATGGAAGCCGACCTGCTGCTGATCCCGATCGATCGCGCCAGCCCGGAGCCGGTGCTGCGCCAGGTCTATCTGGCGCTGCGCCGGGCGATCCTCTCCGGCGCCATTCCGGCGGGCGGGCGGCTGCCACCGACCCGGGCGCTGGCGGCGCGGCTCGGGATCGCCCGCAATTCCGTGGTGGCGGCCTATGAGCAGCTATTGGCCGAGGGTTTCATCGAGGGACGGGTCGGCGCCGGCAGCTATGTGGCAGGCGACCTGCCGGAGCCGCTGGAGCTGCCGCCCCCGGCCGCGCCGGCGCCGGCGCCGGTGGTGCCGCATGCCGGGCTCTATGGCGCGGCGCCCTTCAACACCGGCCGCTGCACGCTGGACGACCGGACGCTGCAGGTCTGGCGCGGGCTGACGGCGCGGCGGCTGCAGCGGCCGGACCCCGCGCTGCTCGGCTATGCCGACCCGCGCGGCTCGGCGGCGCTGCGCGGGGCGGTGGCCCGCTACCTGCGCGCGGCACGGGCGGTGCGGTGCGAGCCGGAGCAGGTGGTGGTGACGGCCGGGGCCCAGCAGGCGATCGACCTGGTGCTGCGCGTGCTGCTGCGGCCGGGCGATGCGGCCTGGATGGAGGATCCCGGCTATCCGGCGGTGCGGGCGGCGCTGGAAGCGGCGGGGGCGCGCATCGTCCCCGTCCCGGTCGATGGGCAGGGGATGGATGTGGGGAGCGGCATCGCCGCGGCGCCGGAGGCACGGCTCGCCTATGTCACGCCCTCCTCGCAATATCCGCTTGGCGTGGTGCTCTCGATGGCGCGGCGGCTCGAGCTGCTGGCCTGGGCGAGACGGGCCGGCGCCTGGGTGCTGGAGGATGATTACGACAGCGAGTTCCGCTATGCCGGGCGGCCGCTCGCCTCTCTCCAGGGCGTGGATGAGGCGGGGCGGGTCATCTATGTCGGCACCTTCAGCAAGGTGCTCTTCCCCGGGCTGCGGCTCGGCTATGCGGTGCTGCCGCCGGCCTTGCTGGAGGGTGTGCTCTCGACCCGGCTGCTGAGCGACTGGCACCCGGCCGCCCTGCAGGAGGGCGTCGTCACCGACTTCATCGAGGAGGGGCATTTCGCCCAGCACCTGCGGCGGATGCGTCAGCACTACCGCGGCACGCGGGACGCGCTGGTGGCGGCGCTGCGCGAGCACCTGCCGGGGCGGCTGGAGGTCGAGGTGCCGGACCAGGGGATGAAGCTGCTCGCCCGGCTCCGCCCTGGCCTCCTCGACACCGCGGTGGCGGCGGCGGCGGCGCGGCGCGGGATCATCGCCCGGCCGGTGAGCCCGATGTTCCTGGCGGCGCCGCCGGTCCAGGCGCTGATGCTCGGCTTCTCGGGGCATGAGCCGGGGGCGCTGCGCTGGGCGGCGCGGGAGCTGGCCCTGGCGATGGCGTAATTATGCGCCTACCTGTCTGGGCAGCCAGGCCGGTGCCGCCTAGAAGCAGCGGGTGAGTCCGCGTGACATCCCGGAGGGCGACCCTCCTCCCGCCGCCACCCTGTCGCCGCCGGCGCGCCTGAAGCCATCCATGCTGCTGCTGGTGGCGATGACGGGCATCGGCCCCTTCACCATGCAGATCCTCATCCCCAGCCTGCCGGCGCTGGCGGAGGCGCTGTCGTCCAGCTACGGCACGGCCCAGCTGACGCTGACGCTCTATCTGGCGGGGGTGGCGGTGGCGCAGCTCATCTATGGGCCGCTTTCCGACCGCTACGGGCGGAAGCCGCTGCTGCTGGGCGGGCTGGTGCTCTATTGCCTGGGCAGCCTGGGCGCGGCGCTGGCGCCCTCCATCCATGGGCTGATTCTGGCGCGGGTGGTGCAGGCGGTGGGCGGTTGCGCCGGGCTGGTGCTGGGCCGCGCGATGATCCGCGACGCCTATCCGCGGGAGGAGGCGGCAAGCCGGCTCGGCATCGTCAGTACGGCGATGGCGGTCGCGCCGATGATCGCGCCGCTGCTCGGCAGCCTGCTCGAGACCGAATTCGGCTGGCGCGCGCCGATGCTCGCCTGCCTTGTCTTCGGCCTGCCGCTGCTGGCCGCGATCCGCCTTCGCCTGCCGGAGACGCTGGCCGAGCCGGCGCCGCTGCCGGGCCTCGCCGGGATGCTCGGCGCCTATGCGTCGCTGCTCAGGCTGCCGGCCTTCCGCGCCTATTGCGGCATCACGGCCTTCGCCACGGGGATGTTCTTCGCCTTCGCCGGGGGCGCGCCGCTCGTCGTCATCAAGGGGCTTGGCTACAGCTCGACCGCCTATGCCGTGGCGATGATGACGACGCCCTTCGCCTGGAGCTCCGGCACCTTCATCGCGGCGCGGCTGACCGGGCGGGTCGGCATGGCGCGGATGATGGCACTCGGCACCGGCGTGATGGTGACGGGCGGGCTGCTCGCGGTGCTGCTGCCGCTGCTGGTGCCCGGGCATATCGCGCTGATGTTCCTGCCCATGGCGGTCTCGGCCTTCGGCAACGGCATGACCCAGCCCAATGCCATCGCCTGCGCCATCAGCGTGCGGCCCAACCTGGCGGGCACCGCCTCGGGCTTCATCGGCGCGGCGCAGATGGGCTGCGGCGCGCTGATGACGGTGCTCTGCGGCATGACCGAGACGGGATGGGGGCTGGCGACGGGTTTCTGGATGCTGGTCTCGGCCCTGGCGACGCTCTGGGCGCTACTGGCCTCGCGGCGCCTGAAGGCCTGAGCGGCGCCGGATGGCCGGGTCGGGCCCGGCCATGGTGGCGTCAGGCGTGCCCGGCCGCGCCTGACAGCAGCAGGGGGTCGATGCGCAGCTTGGCCATGGCCTGGCGCCACTTGTCGTCATGCCCCTCGCCGAAGAGCAGCGCCTCGTCCGGATCGACCGAGAGCCAGGAATTGGCCTGGATCTCGTCCTCCAGCTGGCCCGGTCCCCAGCCGGCATAGCCGAGCGCCAGGATGCCGCTGCGCGGGCCGCCGCCACCGGCAATCGCCTTCAGGATGTCGACGCTGGCGGTCAGCGCGAGGTCCTCGGCGACGGGGAGGGACGCGTCGCTGGTCCAGTCCTTGGTATGGAGGACGAAGCCACGGCCGCCTTCGACCGGGCCGCCCTGGATGAGGGCGATGCGCCGTTGCGGCGGCACCGGTTCCAGCTCGAGCTGCTTCAGCAGCTCGTCGAAGGACATGCCCTCGATGGGCTTGTTGATGATGATGCCCATGGCCCCTTCCGGGGAATGGGCGCAGAGGCAGATCACGGAGCCGGCGAAGCGAGGATCCTGCATGTTCGGCATCGCGACCAGGATCTGGCCGCTGAGATAGCCTTCCTCGTGGCTGGCCTGGGCTGTCGGTCGGGTGCGTGCGCGTTTGGCCATGGGCACAAGATGGCGGGTGGGCCGGGGCCACGCAAGCAGGCCGGGGGCTGCGCGCGAGGGGGTGACGACGCTGCCGTTCACGTCAGCGCTGCCTCCCGGCGCCGGCCATGCGGTGACAGCGGCCGGGGAAGCGACTACAGGAAGACACCTCGGAGGAGAGAACCCCCATGACCATCCAGGTTGGCGAGAGCATTCCCTCGGCGAAGCTGGTGCAAGGCACCGCGGAAGGCCCGAAGGAGATCACCACTGAGGAGTTGTTCGGCGGCAAGACGGTGGTGCTGTTCGGCGTGCCGGGAGCCTTCACGCCCACCTGCTCGGCCAAGCACCTGCCCGGCTATGTGACGCAGTACGATGCGCTGACGGCCAAGGGCGCCGATGTCGTCGCCTGCATCGCGGTGAATGACGCTTTCGTCATGGGCGCCTGGGGCAAGGACCAGGGCGTTGGCGACAAGGTGGTGATGCTGGCCGATGGCAGCGCCGAATTCACCAGGAAGCTTGGCCTCGAGCTGGACCTGACGGCGCGTGGCCTCGGCGTCCGCAGCCAGCGCTTCGCCCTGGTGGCGAAGGACGGCAAGGTGACGCATGTGGCCGTGGAGGCGCCGGGCGCCTTCGAGGTGAGCAAGGCCGAAGCCATCCTGGCCGTCCTCTGAGCGAAAGGCCGCGGCCATGAACCCCTTCACCGCCGCGGCCTTTGCCTGGCAGACGGCCTTCGTCTTCACGCTCCGCAGCGCGCAGCTCTGGGCCCAGCCGGCGGAGGCGCAGACGCGGCTCACCGGCTATGTGCTGGAGAAGCAGCGGGCCTTCACCTCCGGCGCCTTCGCGGCCGGGCAGGCGGCGCTCTCGGGTGCCGGGGCCGAGGCGGTGATGGCAGCGGCCATTGCGCCTGCGCATCGCCGGGTGCGGGCGAATATGCGGAAGATCATCCGGGGCTGAGAACCGGCGCGCCCCTCCGCCGCAGCGCGAGGCCGCCGAGCAGCGCCAAGGCCGCCAGGTTGCAGGCGATCCCCGCCTGCCAGGCGATGGTGTAGAAGCCGAAGCGGTCATAAAGGAAGCCGGCCAGCCAGGCGCCGGCCGCCATGCCGGAGAGGCTGAGGAAGAGCAGCGCCGGCACCCGCCAGGCCGCCTCCCGGGCCGGGAACAGCTCCCGCACCGTCATCACATAGGCGGGCACGATCCCGCTGAAGCCGAGGCCGAAGCCGGCCGCGACCAGGAAGAGCCCGGCCTCGTCCTGGGTCGTCAGGAAGGCCGCCATGCCCACCGTCTGGCACAGGTTGCCGGCGATGACGGTGTTCAGCCCGCCGATCCGGTCGGAGAGCCAGCCCCAGAATTGGCGGGCCAGGAAGGCCATGCTCAGCAGCAGCGAGAGCATCAGCGCCCCCTCCCGCGCGCCGATGCCGAGATCGCCGCAGAAGGCGACGAGATGGGCAGCGGGCATCGCCATGGGGATGCAGCAAAGGAAGGAGGCCAGGGCCAGCAGCCCGAGCGCCAGGTTGGGGGCGAGGCCGAGCACCTGCGCCGGGCGGGCAGGGCCCGTCACCGCCACATCGCCGGCCAGGGGGGCGGGTGGCGGGCGCAGCACCAGCGCGGCCAGCGGCAGGATGGTGGCGGCGGCGAAGAGCCCGTAGCCGAGCATCACCCGCTGCCAGCCATGGGCGGCGATCAGCCGCTCGAACAGCGCCGGCCAGACCGCGCCGGCCACATACTGGCCGGAGGAGACGAGGGCGAGGGCCGCGCCGCGCCGCCGGTCGAACCAGAGCGAGACATAGGTCATCATCGGCGGATAGAGCGCGCCATTGCCGAGCAGCCCGACCAGCAGGCCGAAGCCGAGCAGGAGCTGCCAGGCGGCCCCACCCGAGGCCAGGGCCAGCCCGGCACAGACCATGCTGCCGCCCAGCAGGGCGACGAGCCGGGTGGAACTGCGCCCGGCGAGCCAGCCCATCAGGATGCCGCCCGCCCCGGCGCCGAGATAGGCGAGGGAGGAAGCGAGGGCAGGGATGGCCCGGGCATCGCCCAGATCGGCGGCGATGGGGCGGAGCGCCACCACCACCAGCAGCGGCGCGCCGAAGGAGACCGAGAGGATGGCGACGGCGGCGAGGGCGACGAGCCAGGAAGCGCGGCTCTCGATGCTCACCAGCACATCAGCATCCGCAGCCCGTCCGCGTCGCGCACCACCCGCCCGGCGGTGCGGCCGGCGAAGTGGGTGCCGATGACGAGCACGGGCTTGCCGGCGAAGCCGCCGAAGATGGCGCGCCGCGTCGCTTCCGCCTGGGCAGGGTCGGCATCGGCGGTGGAATTCCAGTGCGGGCGGGCAAGCTGGCAGGGGTGGTGGGCGATGTCGCCGGTGATGAAGCCCTGCTCGCCCGCGGATTCGATCAGCACGCTGACATGGCCGGGCGTATGGCCGAAGCTCGGCACCAGCCGGATCTCGGGGCAAAGCCGGTGGTCGGCCTCGACCAGCTCGTGCAGCCCGGCCTCGACGATGGGCTGGACGGAATCGGCGAAGACCGCGGCCTGGGCGGCGTCGCCGGCGCCTTGCGACCAGTGCTCGAATTCCTGTCGGCCGAAGAGGTAGCGGGCGCGCGGGAAGCTTGGCACCCAGCGGCCCTCCACCAGCCGCGTGTTCCAGCCGACATGGTCGACATGGAGATGGGTGCAGAGGACGGTGTCGATGCTCTCGGGCGGGAAGCCGGCCTCGGCCATCTCCTCGAGGAAGCGGGACTGGCGGGCATTCCAGTGCGGGATCTTGCGGCCCTGCTTGTCATTGCCGAGGCAGGTATCGACGAGGATGCGGCGGCCCGGCGCCTCGACAACCAGCGCATGGATGCTGAGGCGGAGACGCCCGGCCTCATCGGCGAAGTCCGGCATCAGCCAGTCGATCTTGCGGACTTCCTCGGGCGTTGCCTGCGGCAGCAGGAAGCGGCTGCCCCCGGTCGCCTCCAGCTCGACGAGCTTGGTGACGGTGACCTGACCGATGGTCCAGCGCATGTGATGGCCTCCCCACCGCCATAGCAGCGGCGGTGGGCCGAGGCGTCAAGCATCGGAGGCCGGGCGGCGTCAGGACGGCGTGCCGACCCCGGTGATGCCGCTATGGGCCGGCGGGTCGCTGGCGGGGAAGCTCTCCTCGCTGGCCTCGTCGGTGGCTTCGTCCTCCTCGGCAGCCATGGCGCGGCGCCAGTGCTCCTCCGCCAGACCGTGCGGCTGGCCGTCGCCGATCCAGAGAAAATAGGCGCGCTCGCGGATGCGGGCCTCGCGGTCCTCGTCGGTCATGCAGGGGGTCCTCCTCCTGGTGCGGGCTCAACCCTTGCCGCGTCGCCTGGTTGCACTGATCCGCGATGCACGGGCGCTTGAATGGTACGGAACGATCGCACCGCACAAAATCATGGCGGCAACGGCATGATGGTCGAGCAGTGCAGGACATCCTTGATAGACGGAGGACGGAGGCCGCGCAGGCGCTCCGCCCCAACCCCACCGCCTGGCAGCAGGCCCGCCCGCGGGCCGTGGCGGTGGTGGAGTCCCGGCCTGCAGGGCCGCGGCTGGGCGAGCTGGTGCAGCGCCTGCTGCTGCAGGGCGCGTCCGGCAACCCCAAGGCGATGCTCGGCGCCGCGACCCTGGCCTGGACGGCGGCGCTGCTGGGCGTGGCCTGGCTGTTGGACGTGTTCCCCTGATGACAGGCGGCGGCGCCTCCTGTTGACTGCCGCCGCATGAGCATCACCGCCTATCTCGCCGGCCCCGACGTCTTCCTCCCCGATGCGGAGGCCCATGCCGCCCGCAAGGTGGCGATCTGCGCCGGCTTCGGCATCACCGGCCGGCCGCCGCTGAACGAGGATGTGGAGAGCCTGAAGGCCCTGCCGGAAAGCCGGCTCTGGCGGGTGATCTTCGACAAGGATGTGGCGATGATGGAGGCATGCGACATCATCATCGCCAACCTCACCCCCTTCCGCGGCCCCTCGGCCGATGCCGGGACGCTGGTGGAACTGGGCTGGTTCCTCGGCCGCGGCAAGCCGATCTTCGCCTATTCCAACACGGCGACGCCCTTCGCCGAGCGCAGCCGCCGGCATCTGGCGGCGCAGCCGGACCCCATCCCGGGGCTGATGGTCGAAGGGTTCGGCCTGCCCGATAACCTGATGGTGCCCGGTGCCGTGCTGCAGGGCGGCGGCCACCCGATCGTGCTGCCGGCGGATGGGCGGGACCGGGACTTCGACTCGCTCGAGGTCTTCGCCGAATGCGTGCGCCTCGCCGCCGAGGCCTGCCGCCGCTGACCGGCCGGCCGCGTTACGGCGCGGCATGACGCTCTATCTCGACCTCGATGGCGTGCTCGCCGATTTCGATCGCGGCGTGCAGGCGGTGACCGGGCAGCGGCCGGAAGCGCTGCCGCTGAAGACGATGTGGACGGCCCTGGCCGGGGCGCCGCGCTTCTTCGAGACCCTGGAGATGATGGAGGATGCCCGGCACCTCTGGGAATTCTGTGCCCCGCTCCGCCCGACCATCCTGACCGGCCTGCCGCGCGGCGCCTGGGCGCCGGAGCAGAAGCGGCGCTGGGTGGCGCGGGTGCTCGGCGCCCATGTGCCCGTCATCACCTGCATGAGCCATGAGAAGCCGCGCTGGTCCGGCCCCGGCCATGTGCTGGTCGATGACCGTGCCTCCGCCCGCGAGGGCTGGGAGCGGAAGGGCGGGCAGTTCGTCCACCATGTCTCGGCGGAGCGCAGCATCGCCGCGCTGCGGGCGCTCGGCTTCGGCGGCCACCCGGGCGCGGCTCGCACGTTGGGCGCCGAGGATAGCGGAGGGCGCGACATGACCAGCGGGAAGGACGAGGACCAGGCGAAGCCGGGCCCGCCGATGGAGCCGCAGCCCCAGCAGCCCTCCGGCACCGGGGGCGGCGCGAAGGGTGGGCCAGCCTCCGGGCCAGTACCTGGGCCGGTCAGGCCCGGGGGCTGACCGGGCTCAGCGGGCGGCGATCAGCCTGATCCGGCGCCCCTCGACGCCAAGGGCGACCTTGCCGGCCTTGAGCGCCAGCGCCGCCTCGCCGAAGACCTCGCGCCGCCAGCCATGCAGGGCGGGCAGGTCGGGATCGGCCTCCGTCGCAAGCCGGTCGAGATCCTCGCTGTTCGCCAGCAGCTTGGGCGCCACGTGGTGTTCCTCCGACTTGGCGGCGAGCAGCACCTTCAGCAGCGCGACCAGGGCGGGTGAGGGCGAGGGGCCGCCGCGGTCCTTCGGCGCCTCGGGCAGAGCCGAGTCCGGCAGGGCCTTGGCCGCCTTGATGGCGGCGATCAGCCCGGCGCCGCTCCGTCCCTTGGCGAAACCCTCGGAGATGCCGCGGGCGCGGGCGAGGTCGGCCGGGTTCTCCGGGCCGGTGGCGGCGAGCTCCAGCAGCGTCTCGTCCTTCACCAGGCGCTGGCGGGGGATGTTGATTCGTTGCGCCTCCCGCTCCCGCCAGGCGGCGGCGGCCTGGAGCAGCCCGAGGAAGCGGCGGTTGGTGGTGCGCGGGCGGAGGCGTTCCCAGGCGGTCTCGGGGTCGACGCGGTAGGTCTCCGGCCGGTCCAGCACGGCCATCTCCTCGCCGACCCATTCCAGCCGGCCCTCGCGCTCCAGCCGCTCCCGCAGGGCGACATAGATGCGGCGGAGATGGGTGACATCGGCCGCGGCATAGGCGATCTGCGAGGCGGAGAGCGGGCGGGCCGCCCAGTCGCTGAAGCGGTGGGCCTTGTCGATCTGGGCATTGGCGAGCGAGCGGCAGAGCTGGTCATAGCTCACCTGGTCGCCGAAGCCGGCCACCATAGCGGCCACCTGGGTGTCGAAGAGCGGCGCCGGCACCGCATCGAATTTCAGCAGGAAGATCTCGACGTCCTGCCGGGCGGCGTGGAAGACCTTCACCACCTCGGGGTCGGCCAGCAACGCGCCGAGCGGGGCAAGGTCGAGATCGGGGGCGAGGGCATCGACCACCGCCGTCTCCCGCTCGCCCCCGAGCTGGATGACGCAGAGCTCGGGCCAATAGGTCCGTTCCCGCATGAACTCGGTATCGACGGTGACGAAGCTTTCCTGCCGCAGCCGCTCGCAGAGGGCGGCGAGGGCCTCGGTGGTGGTGACGAGGGCTGGAATCGGCTCGGCTTCGGGAGAACGACGGCTCATCCGAGGCTTCTAGACCCGGGCGGGGCCGGGGGAAAGCCATGCGAGCTTGACAGGACCGCCCCCCGGCCCCTCTTACGGGCGCTTCGATTGCCAGCGCAGGTCCCGAACTCCATGCATGCCTATCGCACCCATAGCTGCGGCGCCCTCCGCGCCACCGATGCCGGCAATACGGCACGCCTCTCCGGCTGGGTGCACCGGAAGCGGGACCATGGCGGGCTGCTCTTCCTCGACCTGCGCGACCATTACGGGTTGACGCAATGCGTGGTGGCGCAGGGCTCGCCGGTGTTCGAGATGGCGGACCGGCTGCGGCCCGAGAGCGTCGTCACCGTCACCGGCGAGGTGGTGCACCGTGAGGCGGGCACGATCAACACCAAGCTGCCGACCGGTGAGATCGAGCTGCGGGTGCGGGAGCTGGTGGTGCAGTCCACCGCCGACGTGCTGCCCTTCCAGATCGCCACCGAGCAGGAGTATCCGGAGGAGATGCGGTTGCGCTACCGCTTCCTCGACCTGCGGCGGGAGCGGCTGCAGCGGAACATGATCCTCCGCGCCCAGATCATCCAGGACATCCGCGAGCGGATGATCGCGGCCAGCTTCAATGAATTCCAGACGCCGATCCTGACCGTCAGCAGCCCCGAGGGCGCGCGGGACTTCCTGGTGCCGGCCCGTCTGCATCCCGGCAAGTTCTACGCCCTGCCGCAGGCGCCGCAGCAGTACAAGCAGCTGACGATGGTGGCGGGCTTCGACCGCTACTTCCAGATCGCCCCCTGCTTCCGCGACGAGGCCGGCCGTGCCGACCGCACGCTGATGTTCTACCAGCTCGATGTCGAGATGAGCTTCGTCACGCAGGAGGACGTGTTCACCACGATGGAGCCGGTGATCCGCGGCACCTTCGAGCGTTTCGCCGCGGGGCGTGCGGTGGATGCCGGCCCCTGGATCCGCATCCCCTACGCCCAGGCGATGCTGGACTACGGCTCCGACAAGCCGGACCTGCGCAACCCGCTGGTGATCCGCGACGTGACGGAGCAGTTCGCCGGCTCCGGCTTCGGCCTCTTCGCCAAGATCGCGGCCGGGGGCGGCGTGGTGCGCGCTATCCCGGCGCCGGGCGCGGCGGGCAACCCGCGCAGCTTCTTCGACAAGATGAACGAGTGGGCCCGCGAGCAGGGCGCCGGCGGCCTCGGCTACATCACCTTCGAGGCGGACGGCGCCAAGGGGCCGATCGCGCGCAACCTCGAGGCCGCGCGGGCCGAGGCGATCCGCGAGGCGTGCGGCCTGAAGGCGGGCGATGCGGTGTTCTTCGCCGCGGGCAAGCCAGCCGATGCCGCGAAGCTCGCCGGCCAGGCGCGGCTCAAGCTCGGCCACGATCTGGGCCTTTCGGCGAAGGAAGGCTTCCGCTTCTGCTGGATCGTCGACTTCCCGATGTTCGAGCTGAACGAGGAGACCGGGCAGGTCGATTTCAGCCACAATCCCTTCTCGATGCCGCAGGGCGAGATGGAGGCGCTGGAGACCCAGAACCCGCTGACCATCCCGGCCTACCAGTACGACATCGTCTGCAACGGCTACGAGATGGCCTCGGGCGCGATCCGCAACCACAAGGCCGAGATCATGGTGCGCGCCTTCGGCATCGCCGGCTATCCGCCCGAGGCGGTGGAGGAGCGGTTCGGCGGCATGCTGAACGCCTTCCGCTTCGGCGCCCCGCCCCACGGCGGCATGGCCGCTGGCATCGACCGCATCGTCATGCTGCTGGCGGAGGAGCCGAACCTGCGCGAGGTCAACCTCTTCCCGATGAACCAGCAGGGGGAGGAGCTGATGATGGGCTCGCCCTCCACCGTCGAGCCGGCCCGCCTCAAGGAATTGCACATCCGGCCGGAACTGCCACCCGCCAAGGGGGCTGCGGCTGGGACCAAGACGCCCTAGATCAAGACTTCGCTTCGAAGGACAGAGTAATGCCGCTGCGCCGCCCCCTGATCGTCGCCGCCTTCCTCGCTGCCTGGGTGGCGCCCGTGGCTGCGGAGCCGGGGGTGGAGGCGATGGTCGGCCATCGTGCCGCCTACCAGCTCACGCTCGACCGGGTGCGGGAGAATTCCGACATCGCCCGGGCCGAGGGGGCGATGCTGTATGAGGTGGTCGATGCCTGTGACGGCTGGGCCACCCGCCAGCGCTTCCAGCTGACCATCACGGACCGCGACGGGACGGAGGTGGAGACCACCTCCGACTACTCGACCTATGAGACGAAGGATGGGCGGAGCATCCGCTTCTCCCTCACCCAGACCTCGCAGGGCGCCGTCTCGCAGCGGATTGCCGGCGAGGCGGCGGTGACGCCGGAGGGTGGCTCGGTGCGCTATACGGAGCCCGAGGCGAAGCAGGTGGCCCTGCCGCCGGACACGCTGCTGCCGACGCTGCACACCATCCGTGCGCTGGCGGCCGCCAGGGCGGGGCAGCGGCTGCTGGTCGTGCCGCTCTTCGATGGGACCAGCGCCGATGGGGCGCAGGACACCACCTCCGTGCTGCAGGCCTGGCAAGGCCCGCAGGCGAATGAGCGCTTCCCGACCCTTGCGCCGCTCGGCAGCGCGCGGATGCGCATCGCCTTCTTCGACCGTACGCCGGGCAGCAATGCCGGTGGCGCCAGCGCCCCGGATTACGAGGTGGGGCTGCGTTACTACGAGAATGGCGTGGCGGATGAGCTGAAGATGGAATTCGGCGATTTCAGCGTGAATGGCCGGATGCGCGAGCTGGCGGTGCTACCCAACCCGTGCTGATCCTCATCCCCGCCTGAGGTTCCAGGGGAAGGGGTTTGGCCCCTGGAGCACGCCCGTCAGCTCCCGCCGGAAGGCGGTGCGCAGGCGGAAGAGCCCGGTCGGGGCGAAGGGCACGCTCTCCCAGGCGGCCTCCTGCAGCGCCGCCATGGCCGTGGCCTGGGCGCCCGCATCGGCGGCGCCGATCCAGCCTTCGACTGCCGCCTCGCTTGCCGCATCGGTGGGCCAGCCGAACCAGGCACGGTCGCCATGGCCGCGGATGATGGGGCTGACCGCCGGGTTGGCGATGGCCGCGGCCGGGAAATTGGTGTTGTGCAGGTTCCAGCCGCCGGCCTCCGGTGCCGCCCGGCTGGAGCGGCGGGCGATGGTGCCGGCCCAGTCGCTCTCCACCAGGTCGATATTGACGCCGAGCCGCCGCATCAGGTCGGCGGTGACGCGGCCCTGCTGGGTGACGGCGGGGAAGTCGCTCGGGTTGATGAGCACCACCCGCTCGCCCCGGTAGCCGGCCTCGCGCAGCGCCGCCCGGGCACTGTCGAGGGCTGCCGCATCTGGCGGCGTCGCCGGGAATTCCTTCACCTGGGGCAGTCCACAGGGGAAGACGGCATGGCATTCCCGCCAATCGCCGGGCAGGGCGACGGCGGCCATGTAGTCCGGCTGGGCCAGGGCGTCGCGTATGGCGCGGCGCACCCGCACATCGTTGAATGGCGGATGGAGGTGGTTGAAGCGGAGAAATCCGAGGAAGCCGTTCGGGTCGTAGATCTGGGTGGTGACGCCCGGCGCGCGGTCGAGCAGCGGCACGAGATCGGGCAGCGGATACTCGATCCAGTCGATCTCCCCGGTGCGGAGCGCGGCGGCGGCGGTGCCGCCATCGGGGATCCAGATCAGCTCCAGCCGGTCGAAATGCACGTGCTTGCCGCCCGAGGCGGCCTCGGCCGGCTCGCCACGGGGGGTATAGGCCTCGTTCCGCGCATAGGCGGCGCGGGTGCCCTGGCTGAACTCCTCGGCGAGGAAGCGCCAGGGGCCGCTGCCGACCATCTCGGTGATCGGGCGGTCGGGCGGCGTCGCGGCCAGGCGTGCCGGCATGATGAAGGCGGGGCTCGCCCCCGGCTTGGCCAGGGCGTCGAGCAGGGCGGGGAAGGGGCGGTGCAGCCGGATCAGCAGCGTGCTGTCGTCGGGCGCGGCCCACTCCGCCACGGCGCGCGCCAGCACCTGGCCGAAACCGTCGCGCACCGCCCAGCGCTGGAGGGAGGCGATGCAATCCCGCGCGCGGACCGGCTCGCCGTCATGGAAGCGGAGCCCCGGGCGCAGGCGGATGGTCCAGGCAAGGCCATCGGCCGAGACCTCATGCCCCTCCGCCATCTGCGGACGGGGGCGGAAGGCGCTGTCGCAACCATAGAGCGTGTCGAAGACGCAGTAGCCATGCGTCGTCGCGATGGTGGTCGGGTTGAAGATCGGGTCGAGCACCGCGGGCGCCGCCTGCGGCATGAAGCGGAGGGTGCGGGCCCGGGCGCCCTGCGCCAGCGCCGGTACCGTCAGACCCGCCATGGCGGGGGCCAGCCCCGCCAGTTGCAATACCTGCCTCCGCCGCATCCGCATTCTCCCTTGGCAGCCGGATAGGCCAGGCGGGGCGTGGGCGGAAGGGGTCAGCGATGCTCGGCAAGGCGTTCGGCGGCCAGGGCAGGCCGGCGGACGCGGTAGAGGGCGGCCATGGTGCTGCGGTTCACCGGCTCCAGCCGCGCCTCGGCATAGGCAGGAAGGGTCTGGGCGCCGCCGGCGAGCAGCAGCAGGACATAGTCGAAATGGTCCTGCCAGTCGGCCAGGTAGGGCTGGCGCCGGAGCTTCGGCGGTGTCGGCTCCGCCGGGTCGAGCAGCGTGTAATTGGGCAGGTAGCCGGCCGGCTGGGAGATCGCCGCATAGGGTGGCAGCACCCGCAGCGGCTGCTGGCTGGCATTGGTGAAGACCATCGGCCAGAAGGCATGCCGCTCGATCGTCAGCAGTGAGCCGAGATGCTGGTCGGTGCGGCAGAAATCGGCGATGACGAGGCGCCTGCCGTGCTGGCGCCAGAAATCGGGGTTGCTCCCGGGGTCGACGGTCAGCACCAGGACGCGGCTGCCCGGCTGGACCGGCTCGATGCTGCGGCGGATCTCGGCGACATCCTGCCCATGCCCCGACCAGACCGCCGAGACGATGCCCATGCGGACGAGGAAGAGCGCCGCCAGCGCGAAGCCCACGGCGCGCGCCGGCCGTGGCGGCAGCATGGGCAGGGCACCGGCGAAGAGCAGCATCCCCAGCATGATCGGGAAGCGTCCATCGATGAAGGCCGCCTCCTTCAGCGTCATCGGCATGACGAGGTAGAGCAGGAAGCAGATCGCGGCCGCGAGCAGGCTGGGGCCATGCACCCGCAGCATGCGCAGCGCCAGGCAGGTCAGCACCAGCAGCAGGATGGAGAGCGCCGTCAGCCGGTCGAAGGCGGCGTAATAGTTCATGAAGGGTTCGGTGAGGTTCGCCAGCTTCGTCAGCGGGCCATTCCAGGTGACCGGACCTTCATCCGAGGTGGCCAGCGGCGCGCCGAGATAGAGGATCGCCGAGGGCAGGAAGACAAGGCCGGCAGCGATGGCGCGGCGGAGCAGCGGCGCCCAGCGCCGCATCCGCAACGCCTCCCACATCAGCAGCAATTCGCGCGAGCCGATCAGCACGGCACAGAAGACCACGCCGAAGATGTGGCAGAAGAAGACGAGCGTTGCCGCGCAGGCTGCCGCAATGACGGTCGCGACCGGGAACCGCTCCCGGAAGGTGTTCCAGCCTGCGGCCGTCAGCATCGCCAGCGCGATGCCCACCTGATAGTTCATGAAACCCATCAGGAAGAGGGCATGGTAGCCCATCAGCGCCGCCGCGACGGGCCACCAGGACCAGCGACCGAAGACCGAGCGGCTGTAGAGGATGATGGCGGCGTAGTTCAGCACGAGGATGAGGCCCAGCATCACCCGGCCGGCGACGTGGAGTGGCAGCACCGTCACCAGGGCCGTCATCACCACATCGATCGCGAGGTTCGGGATGATCCGCCAGTCCTGCGCGTACATCGTCGAGAGCACGGGATCCTGCTGGCCGAAGGCGAGCAGGTAGGTGCGTGCGAGATGGTTCGGATAGTCGAGCAGCGGCGGCATCTCGGTGATGAACAGCGGCGCCAGCAGCACCAGCAGGGCTCCGAAGCAGACCAGCCAGCGCAGACGTGGTTGTGGCACCGCATCGCCCATGCGCCTCGCTCCTTTTCATTATCCCAGACAGAGACTGCAATGTCACTGAATGCTGCAATGCGGCAACAGAGCTTTCGCCGGATGAACCAACTGTGTGCCGTGTTGCGTCTCAGGGGTTGGACGGGACTTCCGTCCTTCCCTGCATTGGCGTCATAGTGACCGCAGCCGTCGCAGAACGGCCCGCCCGTCACCGGTCCTGTCGCCACAGCCAATGAAAAGGCGCAGCCGGCCATGGATATGATGATGCCGACCCTTCTCGAGGAACATCCGCTCGGGGCAAGCTTCGGCGCCGAGTTGAGAGGCCTGCGCATTGCGGGCGACCTCCCGGAGGATGCCTTCTCCGCCTATATGGCGGCCTTCCATCGCCACCACCTGCTACTGGTGCGCGATGTGCCGCTCGACCCTGCCGCGCATGTCGCCTTCAGCCGCCGCATGGGCAAGCTCGAGTTGCATGCGCAGAGCCGCTTCACCCATCCCGAGCATCCCGAGATCTTCTGCGTCGGCAACTACACGGTGAATGGCGAGCTGCGGGCCAATTTCGCCCGTGGCGTCGAGCAATGGCATGCCGATAGCAGCTACCGCGAGGTGCCGAGCGCCGCCTCGCTTTTCTACGGCGCGATCTGTCCACCCGAAGGGGGCGAAACCTGGTTCATCGATGCCGCCGGCGCCTATGACGCCCTGGCGGACGAGACGAAGCTGCGCATCGAGGCGCTGCGCACGGTGCATTCCCTGGCGACCCTCGCCGAATGGGGGCGCCAGCACAACCCGGACCGCCCGCCGCTGACGGAGGAGCAGACACGGCGCTGGCCGCCGGTCTCGCAGCCGCTGGTGCGTGTCCATCCGGTGACGGGGGTGAAGTCCCTCTTCCTCTGCCCCGCCGTCATCAGCCATGTCGAGGGAATGGCGCCGGAGGAGGGGCGGGCGCTGATCGCCGAGCTGATGGCCCATGCCAGCCAGGAGCGCTTCGTCTACCGCCATCGCTGGCGGGAGGGCGACCTTGTGATCTGGGACAACCGCTGCATGCTGCACACGGCGACGCTCTTCAACCACGAGAGATACGTCCGGCTGATGCACCGGACGACCGTGGCGGGCCCCTAACCGGTTGAGCCGAAGCCGCCCGCGCCGCGGGCGGAGGCCGCGGTGAACTCCTCCACCACGGTGAATTCCGGGCGCAGCACCGGGACGAAGACCATCTGGGCGAAGCGCTCGCCCGGTTCGATGGTGATGGCCTCGCCGCCCGGCGGGTTGCGGTTCCAGGCGCTGACCAGCACCGGGCCGGTGTAGTCGGCATCGATCAGCCCGACGAGGTTGCCGAGCACCAGCCCCTTGCGGTGCCCGAGGCCGGAGCGCGGCAGCACCAGCGCCGCCATGCCGGACCGGGCCATGTGCAGGGCGATCCCGCTCGAGATCAGGGCCGGTGCCGTGCCTGGCTGCAGCACCAGCGGCGCGTCGAGGCAGGCATGCAGGTCGATGGCCGCGGCCATCCCCGTCTGGTAGCGGGGCAGGCCCCATTGCCGCAGCCGCTCATCCAGCAGCTTCAGCTCGATCATCGGGTCGCCCATGCCTGCCTCTCCCTGCCGCGGCCCCGCTGATAGAGCAGGCGCATCGTCGCCACCAGCGGGCAGCCCTGGTCGATGGGGATGGTGGCGGCATGGGTGTAGCAGTCATGGGGCTACCTCCTGCTGACCTGACCCATTCCATGAGCACGCCCGCCCATGGGTGCCTGCCCAAGGCACCGGCATGGCCAAGGCCCTGGCGGGGATGGATGTGGCGAGGCTTTGGGCGGCTGCTCCCAGAACAGCCGCATGCCAGGCCAAGGCGAATTCCATTCGCAATCCGCGACTTGCCTTGCCGCCGGAATTGCAAAATGCATCATCACCTCGGCATTACAGCCTGCCTTTCATGTCGCCACGGCCCACCGCCAAGTTTGCTGTCGCATCTCATATATTGGAAAAATATCATGAAATTCGGCAGCGGGCTATTTTCTGCGCGTCGCCATGGGCAGAGCGAGGTGGAGCAGCATGAAGGATATTGTTGCGCTGCCATCCAGTTCGCGATTGACGCAAAATGACAAAAATGCGACTCGATGCGGCGTGAGCGCGATCGATCCCAACATCGCCGAGCAATTGGCCCAGGACCTGCCCCCGGCCGATTTCCGGCGCATCATCGAGACCTTCGAGGATGACCTCGGCCGGCTGGCGCATCAGTTGGAAGCCGCCGCCATCGCCGGGAATTGGGACAACTACCAGAGGGCGGCGCATAGCCTGGCCGGGGCGGCGGCGGCGGTCGGCGCCATCCCGCTGGAGCAGGCGGCGCGTGTCGCCATGGACCCGCAATCCCCGCATCCTCCCGCCGTGGTCGTACCGGTCATCCGCGACCGGGCGATGGCGGCGCTGCAGGAATTGTCGGCCCTCGTCGCACGCTCGCCCGGCCGATGAGCGTCGCCGCCGGGCGCGTCCTCCTGGTGGAGGACATGCCCACCCGGGCGGACCCTTCGTCGCCCTCAATTGCGGCGCCGTCCCGCGTGACCTGCTGGAGAGCGAGATCTTCGTCCATGTGAAGGGGGCCTTCACCGGCGCGACCGAGAGCCGTGCCGGCGCCGCAAGGCAGGCGGATGGCGGCACGCTCTTCCTCGACGAGATCGGCGGGATGCCGCTCGAGATGCAGGTGAAGCTGCTGCGCTTCGTGCGGACCGGACAGGACGTGCCGCGCGCCGCTTCGCTGCTGGAGATCAACCCCTCCACCATCTATCGCAAGCTGCAAGCCTGGCGGGGGCCGAAGCGGGCAGCGGGCTGAGCCTCAGTCGAGGGTCGCGCGGAGCCAGGCGAGGAAGGCGCGCGCTGCCGGGGACTGGGCGCGGGCCGAGGTCGGCAGGGCGGCCAGCCCTTCGGGGAAGGGCACGAAGCCGCAGGGCGCCCGCAGGCGTCCCGTGGCGAGTTCCTCCCGCACCAGGCGCTGCTCCACCAGGGCGAGGCCGAGCCCGGCCAGGGCGGCTTCGATGCAGAGATGGGTGTGCGGGAAGCGCAGCTCCTCCTGGCAGTCCAGCGCCCGGCCCGCGCGCGTCTGCCACATCGCCCAGCTCTCGCCAAGATGCTCGTGGTCGATGCGGGTAGGGGCGGCGAGGTGCGACGGGCCGGCGGTGACGGGATAGTCCGGCGCACAGACGGGCCCGAAGGCGATGGCACCGAGCGGGATGGCGCGGGCCTGTTCGGCGGCCGGGTAATGGCCGCGCGCCCAGGCGATGACCAGATCGGCGCCCTCATGCCGCAGCGCCCGCGCCGTGGTCATGGACAGGCGCAGCCGGACCATGGGCTGGGCGCGGTAGAAGCCAGGCAGGCGGGGGACCAGCCAACGCATGGCGAAGCTGGCGCTGCAGGCGACATGCAGGGCAGGCCCACCGGCTTCCTCACGCAATGCGGTCCAGCCGCTTTCCAGCCCGTCCAGCGCCGCGGCGACCGTCCGGCGCAGCGATTCGCCCGCCGCGTTCAGCCGGAGGCCGGTGCCGGCCTTGTCGAACAGGGGCAGTCCGGCGGCGTCCTGCAGCGCGCGGATCTGCCGGCTGACTGCGCCATGGGTGCGGCCCAGCTCCTCCGCCGCCCGGGTGACGGAGCCGAGCCGTGCCGTTGCCTCGAAGGCACGCAGCGCGGCGAGCGGCGGCAGGCGGCGGGACATCGGGGTCCTTTCGTGAGTTCGGCTCACCGATCAGGCAGCCGAACTCGATAGTCGCCGGGCGCCGTTCTCGTCTAGCCATGGGCCTCGACGAAGGAGGGCGCGGCATGGCGGCGATCACCAGCATGGCGGAGCTGGAGGCGATCTACGGGGCGCTGGACAGCGTTGGCGAGGCCTCGATGGCGAAGGTGGCGGACCATGTGACCCCGGCCTATCGCCGCTTCATCGAGGCGGCGCCCTTCCTTGCCCTGGCGACGGCCGGGCCGGAGGGGCTGGACTGCTCGCCGCGCGGCGACCGGCCGGGCTTCGTCCGCATCGCCGATCCGCGGACGCTGCTGCTGCCTGACCGCCACGGCAACAACCGCATCGACAGCCTCCGCAACCTGGTGCGGGACCCACGGGTCGGGTTGATGTTCCTCATCCCCGGCAGCGGCAACGCGCTGCGGATCAATGGCAGGGCGGAGATCGAGACGGATTCTGGCCTGCTCGCCTCCTTCGCGGTGGAGGGCAGGGCGCCGCGCACGGTTCTCGTGATCCGGGTCGGCGAGGTCTATTTCCAATGTGCCCGGGCGATCATCCGTGCCGGGCTCTGGGATGCGGGGAGCCAGGTCGATCCACGCAGCCTGCCGACGCCGGGCGCCATCCTTGCCGAGATGAGCGAGGGCCGGGTCGGCGGCGCGGCCTATGACGCGGCCTGGCCGGCGCGGGCACGGGAGAGCCTGTGGTAGCCGACGGAGCCCCTCAGCAGGCGCCGGGGCCGGGCAGGATGCGGTAGGTGCCGCGCTCGGTGACGAGGCAGCCGCCGGTCATGCGGCCCTCGAAGCGTGTGCCATCGGCCGCGATCAGCACGCCTGGCCCGTTCGGCAGGTCGTCGGCGAATTGGCCGACGAAGCGGCTGCCGTTGCGGTAGGCCTCGGTGCCCTGGCCGTTGCGCCGGTCACCGCGCCAATCCCCCTCATAGACGCCGCCGGACCAGGTCATGATGCCGCGGCCCTCGCGCTTGTCGTCCCGCCAGTCGCCCTCGTAGCGGTCGCCGCTCGGGTAGATCTGCAGGCCGCGGCCGTTGCGGCGGTCATTGCGCCATTGCCCGGAATAGATGCCGTAGCCGTCCTGCTGGCGGCCCTCGCCGGTGCGCACGCCATTGACCCATTGGCCGTCGTAATCCGGCCCGCGCGGCCAGGAGCGGGAGCCGCGGCCATTCGGCATCGCATGGCGGATCTCGCCGCGATAGGTGCTGGCATCGCCGAAGCGGATCGTGGCGGTCTTGGCCTCGCCGGCGGCGAAGTCCGCCTCGACATGCGTGCCGCCGGGGAGGGCGATGGTGGCGGGGCCTTCGAGCTTGCCATCCTTGAACTGCCCCTGGGTCAGGCTGATGACCGCCTCCCCCTTCCGCCGCAGCAACTCACCCGTGCCATTGGCCGCGCCGCCGCGGCAGGAGCCGGACCATTCCAGGCTCTCGCCTGGCTGCAGGTCGGGTGCCCAGATGCCACAGCGGGACCGGGCATCGGCGACCAGCCCACGCGCCGGCTCGGCCGCCGGCGCCTGAGGCTGGGTCGGGGTGGAAACCTCCTCCCGTGGCGGGCGGGGCCGCAGTGCCGGGCGGGGCGGCGGCGGCAAGCTGGGCCGGGCCGCTGGCGGTGGGGGCGGGGCCGGCGCCTCGTCATCCATGGTTATGGCGGCCAGGGCGGGCGAGGCCAGCAGCAGCAGGGCGGCCAGGAGCATGCGCCTCATCGCGCCACCGTCCGCAGCAGCGCCACCCGCGCGGCGAGCCGCCCCGACTCCTGCGCGTCGCGCAGGGCGCCGGCCAGGGCGATCTCGAACTCCTCGAGCCGCTCGCCGCGCCGCCGCTGTGCGAAGAGCGGAGCCTCCGAGGCGATGACGACCAGCATATCCGTGCCGAATGGGGCCGTGGCGGACCAGCGCGTGCCGTCGCCGAAGGGAACGGCGCCATTCGGCGGCTGCGGCGGGCCGCCCTGGACGAGGTGCCCGACATCGCCGGATTCGGTCACATAGGCCACATGCAGCCGTGCCGGCCAGGCGGGCGTGCTGACGGTGAAGCGCAGTCCCTGTCCTTCGCGCAGCGGGTTGCTGCTGGTGAAGACCAGATTGGGCGGTGCATCGCCGAGGGCGGCGACGGGCCGGAGAAGGTCGAGCGTCCCGCAATAGGGCGCCTCGAAACTGTCGAGGGCGAGCGTGACCGCGCCGGAGGGCAGGCCGGGGAGGGCGAGGCTTCGCCGCATGGCATCGGCCGAGGCGGCGCTGGCCAAGCCGGCGACCGTGGCGGTGCGCCCGGCACTCGTCACCTGCACCAGGTTGCAGGGCAATTGCCGGAGCGAGGCGGCGATGGCGTGGGCATCGGGAGCCGGCAGCGGAGCAGGGCTTGGTGGGGCGGGCATCGGCGGTGGGGTGGGGGTGGCGATCTGGGTCGGCTGCACCGGCGGCGGCGGGGGGGCCGCCGCGGCCGGCGGCGCGGTGCCGGGGGGGCGGTCGCCGCCGAGCATCAGGCTGCCGCCGACCAGCAGGGCAAGGACCACCACGCCGCCGCCGAGCGCCGGCAGCAACAGGCGCCGCGGGCGGGGCCGCTCCGGCGGCATCATGCGGGGAGGTGGCGGGCGGATGACGGTGCCGTCATCAGCCGGCTCCGGCGGCGGCCGGTGGAAGGGCGAGGCGGCCTGGGCGGCGGGCGCCGCAGCCCGTTGCAGCGCGGCGCTGAACTCCGCCGCGGAGGCAAAGCGGTCCTCCGGTGCCTTCGCCATGGCGCGGCTGACGACCGCATCGATCTCGGGCGTCCCGGTCGGCGGCACGCCGAAGCGGGAGGGCGGCACCGGATCGGTGTTCAGCACCTTCTGCATGATGGAGGTGATGCCGCCGGCGAAGGGCTTCTCGCCGCTCAGCAGCTGGTAGAGCACGACGCCAGCCGCCCAGAGATCGGCACGCTGGTCCACCGGCTCGCCGCGCAGCTGCTCCGGGGCCATGTAGGCGGGCGTGCCCATCATGGTCCCGACATGCGTCATCGAGGAATTCTCGAGCCGGGCGATGCCGAAATCGGCAATCTTCAACGTGCCGGACGGGGTGAGCATCAGGTTGGCTGGCTTGACGTCGCGGTGGACGACGCCCCTGGCATGGGAATAGCCGAGCCCATCCAGCAGCTGCGTCATGAGCTGGACGACCCGAGGCAGCGGCAGCCGCTCCCCGGTATCGAGCAGGCCCTTGAGCGAGCCGCCCTCGACCAGCTCCATGATGATCCAGGCCTGCTCGGCATTCTCGCCGTAGTCGAAGACGGCGACGATGTTGGGGTGGTTGAGGCCACCGGCGGCCCGGGCGCCGCGGCGGAAACGGGCGATGGCGTCGGCGGTCTCGGCATCCTCCACCGGCGGCAGGTTCACCACCTTCACCGCGACACGGCGTTCGATCAGGCGATCGAAAGCATCATAGACGATGGTGCCGGCGCCGGTACCGAGCGTGCCGTGCAGGACATAGCGTCCGGCGATCTCCGCCTGGGCGCTCATCGCCCGGTCCGGCCGCCGGGCCGGTCGGCGATTCCTGCCATCCGCACACCATCCCCAAGCATAGCCAGTCACCAAATACGGAGCGAGGAGAGCTTGCCGCTGCAGCAAGATGCGAGCAAGCACTTGCACCGAAGCCGGATGGTACATGGCCAAATTGTTACTGGGCAGGCTGTAAATTTCGCCGGGTGGTTCGGGAGCGGGGGCGGAAATTCGCTCGTAGAGGTGGATGCGTATGCCTCTCCGTAACGTGACGCTCAAGAAGCGAGCGGCAGCAACGTCCCCGAATTTATCACGGGCTCGTCGATTGCGGCGACGGAACAGCGGAACGACATTCGCCACAATATCAACCTGGATACGAACAGCAGAAATGTCCATGACCTTCTCAGGACGCCTGAGTGGCGACATGCCGCAGGGACAGGGCGTTTCGGTGACCGCCTGCATCTGCACCCACAACCGGACCCACTATCTCAGCCATTGCCTCGAGAGCCTGCGCCACCAGACAGTCGGTCTGGATGCCTTCGAGATCATCGTGGTGGACAGCAACTCCTCTCCGGCCGCGGCAACGGAGATGCAGCGGCTGGTGGCCGGATTGCCCAATGCACGGCTGCTGCGTGTCGAGGAGATCGGCATCAGCCGGGCACGCAACGCCGGCGCGGCTGCCGCCTCGGGCGATTACGTCGCCTATATCGACGATGATGCGCTCGCCGCGCCCGACTGGATTGAGCAGATCATGCGGGTCGTGGAGGAGCAGCCGGTCCGGCCGGCCGTGCTCAGCGGCCGTGCGCTGCCGGTCTGGGAAGCGCCTCTGCCCGATTGGTGGCCGGAGAGCCTGCGCGGCATCCTCACCATCACCGAATGGGTCGGCCGTGGCGAGTACCGCACCTCCGAGGTGCCGGCCGGGCTTGGTCCCTATGGCGCCAACCTGATCGTGGAGCGCGCGGCGCTTCTTTCCATCTCGGGCTTCGCCGAGGATCTCGGCCGGCGCGGCGGCATGCTGCTGTCGGACGAGGATGTGCATCTCGCCTGGAAGCTGCAGGACAGCGGCCGCTCGGCCCGGCACGACTCGCGCATCACCGTGCACCACTGCATCCAGGCGCAGCGGCTCTCGCCATCCTGGCTGCTGCAGCGGCTTTACTGGCAGGGCGCCTCCTCCGTCCTGACACGCCTGATGCTCGGTCATCCAGGCCTTGTCTGGGGTGAGTTTCCGCGGCGCCTCGGTCTCGCCATGCTGCTGGCGCCGCTGGCGCTGATCCCTGCCTCGAGCACCGCGTTGATCGGCCTGCGCTGGCGCCTGGCCTATGCCCAGGGCTATGTGCGGATGGTGATCGGCGAATTATTGCCGCGTCCCGAGGCGCCGAGCCTGCCGCGCAAGGCCTGCGGCCTTGCGGAGAATGCGTCGGCAGCGCGGGAGGCGATGGGCTGAGGCCTTCGCCTCAGCCCGGCTCCACTGCCAGGGCCGGCTCCGTGCCGGCCGTTTCCAGCCTCCGCGCAGCTGCCCAGGCCGGCGTGTCACGCAGGAGGCCGAGCGCCGCCAGCTGCTCCGGGCCGGCATAGCGCAAGCTGCGCGGGCCGAAGAGCGTGAAATCCGGGTTGCGCTTCAGCGCCGCAAGGTAGCGGCGATACTCGGCGGAGCCGTTGTAGTGCGCCCCGCGCGCCACCGCATCCAGCACGCGCGCATGGAAATCCTGCAGGAACTTGAAATGCAGCAGGATGCCACTCGGCTGCTCCGCCGTGAGGGCGAGTGGCGTCAGCGCATGCGCCGAGCGGAACGCCATGCCTTCCCGCCAGCGCACCAGCGGAAGCTTGGTGAGGTTCGGCGAGCGGCGGGGCGCGAGGCCCGCATACCAGGCCGCCTGCCGCAGGGCCGGCAGCCGCCATCCCGCATTGTAGAGCTTCTGGTGCAGGAAGCGCCCCGGCCGCGTCGGGATGGTCTCCGGGAAGAACAGCCGTTCGCGGATGCCGCCATAGGTGGCGATATGGGGGAAATCCGGCTCGCGCTCCTGCCGCAGCTGCGGCGGCTCGAACCAGGGCGCGGCATCGAGCAATTCCTGCCCCGGCGCATAATGGGTCGCATGCAGCGGCTCGCGCGGGAACATGTCGAGCATGAAGGTCAGCAGCCCCTCCGCGCCCAGCCCGTCGAGATGGGCACAGAGGCGGGGCAGCGCCCCGGGGCTGTCGCTGCCGGGGAAGACCAGCATCTCATCGGCATCGAACATCAGCACCCAATGGCCGTGGGCAAAGCGATGCAGCAGCGCATTCACCCAGTCGATGCCGAAATTCGAGTCGGCGAAGCTGCCTAGCGCCTCGACCACATGAACCCGCGAATGGGCGAGCGCGACCTCCCGCGTGGCATCCGTCGAGAGATTGTCGATCAGGATGATGGGGCCGACGCCAAGGCGGCGTGCATGGCGGATGGCCGCGCCGAGCCGCAGCGCCTCGTTGCGGGCAATGACGATGCCGAAGGCCTCGCCTGGCCGCGGCGCGGGCGGCGGCCCGACGAGCCTCAGGCCGAAGGGTAGCGCTTCCTCACGACCGGGCATCGCTGTCCTCATGGCGTTGCAGGGACTCGATCGCCCGGCCGTCGGCACCGAAATTGGCATCGCGGAGCCAATGGGCGAGGGCGGCGCGGCGCTCCGGCCACTCGCTGTCGAGCATGGAGTAGTAGGCCGTGTCACGGCGATGGGCGCGCACCACCATATGGGCGCGCAGCACGCCCTCGAAGCGGAAGCCGAGCCGTTCGGCGGCGCGGCAGGAGGCCGTGTTCCGCGTGTTGCATTTCCAGGCCATGCGGCGGTAGCCGAGGCGGAAGGCATGGTCGAGCAGCAGGAACATCGCCTCGGTCGACGCGCGGGTACGGGCGAGGCCGGGCGGGAACCAGATATTGCCGAGCTCGATCGCCGCATCCGCGGGGCGGATGTCGAGCAGCGCGAGCCAGCCGGCAGCAGGACCCGGCTCGCCATCCGGCCCATGCGGACGGACGACCCAGACCAGTTCGGCCTTGCTGACGGCCATGAAGCGGAGATAGCCGGCGAAGGCTGCACGGTCGGCGAAGGGGCCGAGGGGCAGCCACATCCAGCTGTCCGGGGCGTCGCGCGCGACCTCCCACAGATCATCGGCGTGGCGCGCGGCGAGCGGCTCCAGCGTCAGGCTGGCGCCGCGGATCACCGCATGCTCCGGCCGCGGCCGGGGAGTGGGATCGACGGGCTCGCCGAGCGCGTGCGTCCCGCTCATCCGACGAACCTGCGGCCGCCGGCGAGGAAGGCATAGGCATTGGGCGAGATGCGGAAGATCAGCGCGGCGCCGGCCGCGGCGATGGCGATGGTGACCGCGACGCTGGCGGCGTAATGCGTGAGCATCCAGGCATCCGTCTCCTCCGGCACCATGCGCCAGAGCGCATACTTGACGAAGATGATGATCGGAAAATGTGCGGCATGGAGGAAGAAGGCAAAGCCGCCATAGCGCGCGAAGAAGCCGCCGAGCTGCGTCCTCGCCAGCCGCAACGCGAGGCCCCAGCAGGCGATGACCCCAAGCGGGCGGGCGAGCCGGGTAACCAGATCGAGGAGATCCTCATGCGGCGGTGCGCTCGGGTCGACCACGAGGGGGGCCAGCGCGCGGGCCGCCATCAGCAGCGCATAGGCCAGCAGAAGCAGCCTGGCGGTGCGCCAGGGGATGTCGAGTGGCGTCTCCCGCACGCGCGCCAGGCCGCCGAGGAAGAAGAAGAACAGCACATCGGTGCGGGTGAAGATCCAGAAGTCGAAATCCATCACCCAGGAGGCGCCAAGCACCACGACACCGGCCAGCGGCGCATGGCGCAGCACGAGCCAGAGCAGCGGGCTCAGCAGCACCGAGAGGAACAGGTCCCGGACGAACCAGAACTGGAAGGCGATCGGCAGGCCCGTGATACCGAAGACGGCGTCGAGCACGCCGAAGGCGTTGGGCTCGCCAAAGTCGAAGCGGAATTCGCCCAGCAGGCCCGAGGTCGGGGCGATGGCGTAGAGGGCGAAGCCGGCCGCGATCGTGGCAAGGTTCCAGGTGACGAGCGGCATCAGGAGCGAGCTGAAGCGCCCGCGCATCCGTCGCAGGATCGTCGCCATGGGATGGGCCGCGAGGCCGAAGAACAGCCAGCCTGCGATGGTGCTCAACAGCGGCACAGCGCTGAAGAAGAACAGCAGCACGAAGCTGTTGATGAAGGTGGCGAAGGGATGGTGGTCGGGATCGAAGCCGGTGAAGGGCGAGGTCCGGCTGTTCGGGAAGGAGAAATAGTGCAGGAAGACGAGCCCGATGACCAGCATCACCCGCGCCACCTCGATGGTGGTCGGAAGGCTGGCCGGGAGGCTTCGCGCCCGACTGGTGGCGGCGACGTGGTCAGCTCGGAGAAGCGTGGGCTGGAGAATGGCCATTTTCGGTGTCCCGGCTTTGTTTTGTTAGGCCATGGTTGCGGAGATGGTGACGGCTGGGGGCGCCCGGCTGGCGAGGCCGAGGGCCGGCAGGGGCAGGCAGGGCGTGGCGGGGCCTTGCGCGTGGTGGCGGCGCAGCTCCTCCTCGATCTCGGCGATGAATTCCCGCTGCATGGACTGCGGGTTGATGGCGTGGTCGGTACCGCCGAGCACGACGGTGCGGACGGGCGCGCGCTGCGGCAGATGCCGCCCGCCCCGGCCGAAATGGGCCCTCAATTCACGCAATGCGCGGTCGCGGCTGCTATAGGCGAGGAGGGTGGTGGTGCCGCGCGACTGGAGGCGGCGCAGCCAGCCGCCGGCGCGATCGAGGCCTGGCTCGATTCCAAGCCTTTCCGCCACGATGCGGTCGATCTCCGCCAGTGCGCGGCGCATGGCCATGCGTGGCTTGCGCAGGGCGGCGATCTCGCCTGGAGGCGGCCCGCCATCGAGGTCGGGCGCGCCACCCGCCGCGCGGTCGAAGGCGGGCAGGTTGGCGAGGGCGAGGCCGACGATGCGCGGGTCCCGCAAGGCGGCCTGGAAGGCGTGATGGGCGCCGGAGCAGACGCCGACCGCGACGCAGCGGCGGAAGCCTTGCTGCTCCAGCGCATCGAGGCCGGCCAGCGCATCCTCGGTCGGACCTTCGCTGAACAGGGCCGCTACGCGTTCATCGGCCATGCCGCCAGCGCTTTCGCCGACGCCCGCCGCATCCATGCGCAGAGAGGCGAAGCCGAGTGCGGCCAGGCGGCGAGCGAGGCGAACGGCGATGCGGCCATTGCCGATATGGTGGTTGGCGCCGGTGTTGAGGATCAGTACCGCCGTGGGCAGCGCCTCGGCCGGGCGGCAGAGGATGCCTGCAAGGTTGCGTGCGGGGCCGAAGCGCAGCGTCTGCTCCTCGGTTCCCGGCCCGACGGGGAGGCGGTCGTTCAGCAGGCCAGGGGCAACAGCGCGGCGCGGCGCGATGCCCTCCGCCATCCATCGCGCCACCGACTCGAACAGGGGTGCGGGCGGGATGCTGAGATGGGCATGGCGCAGGAATGCGGCGTAACCATCGAAGGGCAGGGCCGTCACGGGCGCGTTGGCACTGGGCTGGACCCCGGCGCCCGGGCGTGGTGGCTCGGCCAGCAGTATGCGCTGCGGGCGTGCGGCTTTCAGCAGGGTGGCAAGGTCGAGGCCGCGCAGCGCCGCGATATCGCTGTCATGCAGCCGGAAGCCGGCGGCTTCCAGCCAACCCGGCTCGGCGGAGTTCTCGCCGGCGGCACGGGCGCCGAGCAGCAATTCCCGTCCATAGGTACGGCCCGACCAGACCGGCGCCAGCAGGACGAGGTCGGCGATGCGGCCCGGGGACCGGACCGCGCTGGCGGCAGCGAGCAAACCGCCCAGGCGCAGCCCGCCAAGGCTGATGGCCTCCAGGCCGAGCGTGCCGCGCAGCCAGTCCGCGGCCGCCGCGATGCTGGCGAGCCAGTCCTCGAGTCGACCCGGAGCCTCCTCGCCGGCGGAATCACCCGTGCCCGGATAGTCGATGCGGAGAACGGTTGTGCCTGCCGCCGCGAGGCCTTCGGCGAGGCTGCGCAGCCCGAGCTGGGTGCAGATCAGCTCGTAGCCGAAGGGCGGGCAGAGGACCATGGCCCGCCCCGTCGGCCCGGCCGCCAGGTGCAGCCAGCTACGGCACCCATGGATGGCGACCGGGATCATGTGCGGCTCGGCCTTCTCTTCAGGACTGGGGCCAGAGGGTCGCGCGCACCGTCTCCGGCCAGGCTTCCGGCGAGAAGCCGTGCTGGCGCAGCAGGGCGAGCGCGACGCGCTCCAGGCCAAAGCCGGCGCAGCCGGTATGCGCAGCCTCACCATCCGCTCCGATGATGCCATAGGCATCGGCGAAGTGATGGACATGGTAGTTGAAGCTGCCGCAGGCGCTGAGCCGGTCCGGATCCGAGATCGGGACCAGGATCTCGAACTTCAGCCGCTGGCTGCGCTGGCCATTCGCCATGAGCTGGCCGGGCCGGCCGAAGAAGGGGTCATTCGCCAGATCCGTCGTCGCCGGCAGGCCCATCTGCCGGAACATCTCGAGCGCGCGGGTCATCCAGTGCGACTGGAAGGCGCGGATGCGCTCCGGCGTGCCGAAGCAGACCTGCTCGCGCTGGCGGAACATCTGCATGCGCGCGGGGTCGACCGAGGGCTCGTGCCGGAAGCAATAGGAGGAGGAGTCGACAAGCCAGCCCTCGGCCGGCAGCCGACCGCGCCCGGCGATGATCGGATAGACCGGATAGCAGGAGGCCGGGGTGAGCACGACATCCGAGGGCTGCTGCGCGGCGAGCCAGCCACCTTCGGCCGGCGAGCAGGACAGCACCCGCTTGTGCTCGCGGTCGTCGCCGCAGAAGCAATGCACCGTGCCGACGAGCTGCGGCATGTTCTTGAAGTAGCCGCTCGCCTCGAAGCCCGTGCGGGTCATGATCGGCGGGAAGCGCATGATCTCGGCGCCATCGCCAACGGAGAGGCGGCCGATGAGCCGGTCGACGGCATCGACGAGGCCTTCGAAGACCGCGCTGCGGCCATAGAGCCCATCGACGCCGGTGGGAAGGAGGAGGCCGCGCTCGAAGAGCTCCTGCCGGAAGGCATCGGCGCTGAGGCGGGGCGCGAGTTCAAGGGTGCTCATCGTGCGGTCTCCGTGGCCACGGGCCAGCCATTGGCATCGACGGCGTCGCTGCCGGCAGCCGGCATGGCAGTGGCCGGACGCAGCGTCTGCAGCACGCGCACGAGGGCGTTGATGGAGGAGAAGGTGTCGCGCGTCAGCATCTGCTCGGGGAATTCGATGCCGAGCGCGCTCTCGAGGCCGACCATCACCTCGACCGTGCCGTAGGAGGAGAGGCCCGCCTCGAACAGGTCGGCATCGTTGCCGAGCGTATCGACGGACGACGCGACATCGTCGATGCGTCGCAGGACGTTTCGAACGGTTTCATGCAGCACGGTGCAGCCTCCAGGGAACTGCAATCGTTATTTGTGAGAACAGGCCACCTGGGCAACTCAAGATGGCTTTATCTGGCGGGGGGGATTATCAACCGTAGCGGCGCGAAGCCCGGCGGGATGCGGTGGACCCGCCGGGCTTCTTCACGGCCCATACCGAGATGGGCCGTGAAGCACCTCCTGGCGCTGCCCCTTCAGTCCGTGACGAGGCGATCCGATGCCTGCAGCGGCAGTTCAGTGTTGAGCACGAGGCTCGACTGCACCCCAGGCGTCGCCTGGGCCGCCGTCATGTCGAAAGCGCGCACCAGCGCCTCGGTGAAGCGCGGCACGCCGATCCAGCGCAGATGGATGGCGTCGAAGAATTCCCAGTCGTTCAGGGCAAGGGACTGGTTGCTGTCCCAGACCTGGGCACCGTGGCCATTGAGGGCCGTGCGGATGCTGCCGGCGAAGCGGCGGAGCAGCCTGCCGTCCGGATCATGCCGCTGCCTCCACTGCGGATGCATCGGCGTGACGGCCACGAACAGCCGCCGCCCCTCCTCGTGCAGCCGTGCCGCCAGCTGCGACAATGCCGTGAGGCAGGCGGGGTCCGGCTGTTTCATCTCGCCGTAGAGCAACTCGCCCCGGCCCCCGTCGGTCCCGAGCGGCCCGCTGCCGAACTGGTCGAAGACCAGCGGGTCCACCTTGTCGGCGCCGGACCGCCTGCCGGCGATCTGGGAGGCATTTCGCGTCAGAGAAACAAGCGAGAAATATCGCGTGTAGTAGAACCAGGGGGAGGCATCACCAAAGACATAGTCGTCCACATCGGCGCGGTCGAAGAAGGCGGTGGGCTTGCCGGTGCACCCATCGAAGTCCTGCGGCGCCGTGATCATGACCACGTCTTGGACGTTCTTGTAGTGATCGAGCAGCCAGGCTGTCGCATAGGCGGTCTGGTTGACGCTGAGGCCGCAGAGCCCGCCATTGAGCGGGACGAGGCCGGGCGCGTCCCGCACCAGGGTGCGGCCGTCGAAATGCCGCCATGCGACCGAGGAGCCGACCACGAGGAGGTTCGGCTCGGCCAGCCGTTCCCGGCGGAGAAAGTCGAACTTCTCATCGATGCAGAGCGAGTTGGTGAAGGCCGGCGGCGGCAGGTTGCCCGTGGCCGACAGCGTCAGCAGCACCCCGTAATAGAGCGCGAACATCCCAACCAGCGAGCCGAGGAAGGCCAGCAGGTAACCAGGCCGCACCGATCTCGGTGAGGCCTCAGCATTCGGCGTACCGGACATGGCCTCATGCGCCTTTCCGCTTGGTGGCGATCAGCTGGACGAAGTCGCCTACGTTATGCAGCGACTCCAGCTCGGCCGTGCGGAAGCGGATGCCGAAGCGCGTCTCGGCCGCAACCACGAGATTGACATGCGCCTGGCTGTCCCAGCCTGCGATGTCATCCGCAGTGGTCGCGGGTGAAAGCGTGATGTCGTCATCGTCGAAGACGTCGCGGAAGACCTGTGTCAGCGCCGCGTAAATCTCATCCTCTGTCATGTCAGATCCAGTGCGATGGGGTGGACGAACGGCGTCGCGCCGCGAGTCTCGTACCGCCAGACCAGCGTCCCTTCGGGGCGATCAGGCAGGGGCGCCATTGGCTTGAAGCCAAGGCGCGAATAATGGTCGGCCACCATCCCGTTGCGGGCGGTCGGCCGGTATTCGCCAATGAGGGCGTGGATGCCCTGCTGCGCGGCGAGGGTCGTGAGGACCTGCATCGTGGCGGCCTCCACCTGGCGGCCAAGGACGCGGCAGCTCATCAGCCAGGTATCGATCAGCCATTCCCCAGGGCGGAGGGACGCATCCGGCCGCGCCAGGATTACGCTGATGAGGCCGTTGTCGCCGAAGCGATCGGTCAGGCGCAGGGCCAGCGCCAGCGAGGCGGGGTCATCGGCCAGGGCCTGCACCTCGGCCTCGGTGTAGCGGCGGGTGGTGAGGTTGAACTGGTTGGTCTTGTTGATGAGCTGAGTGGCGCGAGGCAGTTCGGCGGGGCCGATGCGCCTCGCCGTCAGCACCATCTCGAGGCTGCGGAGATAGCTTTCGAGATCCGTCGTCTGCTCGAGCGCTGCCTGGCGCGCCGCGTTCAGGGCGTAGCTGCGCCCGCGCGCCGCATCGTCGGCGGTGAAGCCGACCGTCTCGAAATAGCCGGCGGCGCCGAGCCAGGCCGGGTAGAGCGCCACATCCTCCGGCAATTCGGGCACGGCCACGCCGGGCAGTTCGCGCCGGACGATGTCGCGCTCGGCGGGGTTGTCGTCGAGGAAGACCAGGGCATCGAGGCCGATATTCAGCTGCTTCGCGATCTGCCGCAGATTGCCGGCCTTGTCGCTCCAATTGGCCACGAAGGCGGCGATGTCGCCGCGCCGGAGGGCCATTTCCGGGTGGTTCTCGAACACCGCCTCGGCGACGGCCATGTCGTTCTTGCTGCAGACGGCGAGGATGATGCCACGCTGGCCAAGCTGCGCCGCATAGCGCTGCACGGCAAGGAAGGCCTCGCCGGTCGGGTTGCCCTGGCCGAGCTTGATCCCCTCGATGCCGTCATCGCCGATGACGCCGCCCCAGAGCGTGTTGTCGAGGTCGAGCACCAGGCATTTGCGCGCCCGCCCCAGCACCGCACCGGCGATGCGGGCGATGAGGTCGCCATGCAGCGGCGCCATCACCGGGCTGACGAGCTGCTTCGCCTGATGCCAGCGCACCGGGTCGGCGAGGCCATCGGCCGGGCCCTGGCCGGCCATCTGCGCGGCGAGGTCGAGCAGCAGCACGCCATCCTCGCGCGCGGCGTGGCGCAGGGCGGCGTTCAGGCGCTCGAGCACCGTGCGCGGGGCCGCCGGCACCATGGCTTCGTAGCTGCCGAAGAGCGGCGGCGTCGTCGCGACCAGCAATTGCTGCACGACCTGGGCATTGAACCGCTCCCGAGCGCGGCGCCAGAGATGGCGCAGCTCCGCGACGCGGGCGGCGACGGCCTGCTCGACATCGGCTTCGGAGGCACCGAGCGGCAGTGCGATCGGCGAGTCCTGGGCATCGAGCGCCAGCAGCACGAGCTGCGGCGCGAATTCGGCCAGCGCCGGATCCTCGCCCAGCAAGGCCTGCCGGTAGTTGCCGTAAGGCGCGACATGAACCGAGATGGCGAGGCCGCGATGCAGGCCGGCAACGCGGATGCCCGGCACCAGATGATCGACGGTGTGGGAGGCGAGGATGGCGAGGCGCAGCGGCACGAGCCCAAGCTCGGCCGGCGGGGCGGCGAGGCCGGCCTCGGCCAGGCGCTCGATCCGGCCGGTCGCGGTGAAGTCGCGCCGGAAGCCCGAGAGATGCATCGCCCGCGCCAGCCTCTCGGCCGGGTCGGCGATGCGTCGCGCGGCGGAAAGGGCCGCGCCGAGATCCTCATGGACCGGTAGCCAGGCGAGCTGTTCCATCCTGCCCTCAGAACTGGAAGTAGAGGAATTCGGTCGGTGCGGAGGAGAAGGTCCGCATCAGCACGAAGAAGCAGAGGACGCCAAGGGCGATGCCGTAGAGCGGCGCCGGCCGCCAGGTCATGGCCGGCAGTGCCGCCTGCAGCCAGGCCGGCCGTGCGCGCCAGCCGAGCGCAGTGCGCACATGGAGCATGAACTGCTGGGTGTTCGGCATGATCCAGACGAAGGCGAGCAGGCCGATGATCATCGCCCAATCCAGGATCTGGAAGAACTGGCCTGCGCCCACCTCCAGCCCGTAGCGGTCGACGAGGGCGGAGAACAGTGGCAGCTCGGCGAAGGTCGCGGGCACGACGACGCCGTTCAGGCCGACCATGCCGCCGAGCACCGTCAGCGCCGTCGGCACGTCCGGGGCACGGAAAAAGACCAGAGCCACGACGACGCAGAGGAAGGTGAGCAGCACCGCGGCCGCACGCGGCAGCGGCCGCTTGTCGTCGAGGGTCCAGCCGCGGCTGACCTTGAAGGCCCGCCAGCCATGCGCGACGACCAGGTAGATGCCGTGCAACACGCCGAAGACGACGAACTGCCAGCCGGCCCCATGCCAGACGCCGGAGATGAACATGGTCAGCAGCGTCGGGTAGGCGACGAGGACGAGGAAGGTGCCGGGCGTCATCCGCCCGCGCCGGGGCAGGGGCTTGCCAGCCTCCGCCCGCGCCCGCGTCGCCCGCAGCACGATGGGGTTGTAGATATAGGCCGTCAGGAACCGGGTCAGCGTCATGTGCCAGCGGGACCAGAATTCGATGACGTTGCGCGCCTTGAAGGGGCTGTCGAAATTCGGTGGCAGGCTGATGCCGAAGAGCAGGCCGAGGCCGATCGCCATGTCGGTGTAGCCGGAGAAGTCGAAATAGATCTGCAGCGCATAGGCCAGCGCGGTGCCCCAGGCGTCGAGCAGGGCAAGGCCTTCCCCGGCGGAGGCGGCGGCGAAGGCGGGGCTGACCTCGGCGCCGAGCGGATCCGCCAGGAGGACCTTCTTCGCCAGGCCAAGGCCGAACAGGGTGAGGCCGATGGAGATATTGTCGAAGCGAGGCCGGAAATTTTCCGGGTTGGCGAACTGCTCCAGCATCTCCCGGTGGTGGGTGATGGGGCCGGCGATCAGATGCGGGAAGAACGTGATGAAAAGGCAATAGTTGAGGAAGTCGTTCTCGACCACTGCCCCATCATGCGAATCGCTCAGATAGGCGATCTGCTGAAAGGTGAAGAAGGAAATCGCCAGGGGCAGGACGATTTCATGGATCTCCCAGTCGAGGCCAAAGGTGGCGTCAATATTGGTCAACAGGAAGACGGTATATTTGAAGTATATGAGAGGAACGAGATTGGCTATTATTCCTAAAATAAGTACGGTGCGGGATGGATTCCGCTGGAGATATCCGCCCAGAAGGTAGTTGGCGATGATGCTGGCGCCCAGCATCGGGACGCAATAGGGATTCCACCATCCGTAAAAGACGAGTGAGGCCAGGGTAAGCCAGCCCGCCGCCATCCTTTGTCGTCCGGTCCCGGCGAGTACAAGGAAGCCGAGAAGCACGACGGGTAGAAATCCAGCGATGAAAACAGCAGAACTGAAAACCATTGCACCGATCTTTTCTGAACTGGCTTCCACTGGGGCGATAGCCCCCCGCAATATATGCCAGTTCAAAAAGAGGCCGCTTCACAAACAGAAAAGCTTCGCCGTGATCACTTGATAAGTGATGAGACGCCAGCAATGCCGCCATGGCAATGACCCTGCCCCGGTCAGTCCGGCTTCCACCGCAGGCGGCGGAACAGCCACTCCCGATAGGCCAGGACAGCCATCGGCGGGGGCGCCAGCGGGCCGAGCACCGGCGTGAGATCGGCTCCGGCGCTGAGCCGGATGCCGGGTGCCAGCGAGGACCGTTCGTCCTCGAGCCAGCGTTGCGCCGCGGCACGCCACAGCGCGACGAGGTCGGCGGGCGTCAGGGCCGGCAGCAGCAGCGCGCCGAGCAGCCTGGCATTCACCGCGGCGGCAGTGAGTGCCGCCCGCAAGGCGGCATCGCCACCAGTGGCCAGTTCACCTGCGGCAGGGACATCCGGCAGGGCGGGATCCCGCGCCTCGTCGAGCACGAACCAGGGGCGGGCGCCGGCCGCGGCGAGTCGAGCCGGCAGTTCCCCTCCCTGGAACAGCACGGCATCCACCGCGCCCTGCGCCAGCGCCGCCTCGGCCCGCGCGCCGGCGAGGCCGAAGACGGGTATGGCCGCATGGCCGATCAGGTCGAGCCCGAGCAAGGCCGCGGTGCCGGCGTGATCGGGCGCGGCCAGGCCAAGCCGAATCGGCGCCATGCCGGTGGCCAGGCCCGCCCGCCTCGCCAGCACGACCGGCCCCTGGACGGCGCAGACCGGCACCCAGCCGGCGCCGTCGAATCGGGCGCGCTGGTCACCCACGAGACGTGCCTGGGCCGCGGCGCCGGGCAGCACCAGCAGGGTGCGCCCGTCCGGCGCCGCGGCGGTGGCGAAGCGATTGGCTGCGGTGACGCCATCCGGCCCGCCCAGGATGCTCCGCTCCAGCATCATGGCGGTCGAGGCGCCGCGCGCCAGGGCTGCGGCCAGGCGGCCGGACCATTCGGCCAGCGTCCCGTCCTCGGGGCCGGGGACCAGCAGCGTCGCCGTGGCCGGCAGCAGGGCAAGGGCGGGCAGGGGGAGCAAGGCCGCGAGGGCCGCAGTGGCCAGCAGGCAGCGGCGAGTCTGTCGCGGGCCTTGCGCCATCCTGTGCCTCCCCATCGCCTCAGGCGTCGCGGCCTGTCATTCGTCGTAGCGCAGCAGGGTCTCGCAGGGCAGGTCAAGCCGGTCGCGGCCGTTGAGGAAGGTGAGCTCGATCAGCGCGGCGACCGCGGGGACCTCCGCCCCGGCCTGGCGGAGCAGGCCGATCGCGGCGGCCATCGTTCCGCCGGTGGCGAGCAGGTCGTCGAGCAGGACCACGCGCTGGCCGGGCTTCACGGCATCCGCCTGCATCTCGATGCGGTCCGTGCCGTATTCCAGCGCATAGTCGAGGCCGATGGTCTCGCCGGGCAGCTTGCGCGGCTTGCGCAGCATGACGAAGCCGAGGCCGAGCTCCAGCGCCAGCGGGGCGGCGACGAGGAAGCCGCGGCTCTCGATGCCGGCCAGCATGTCGGGCTTGTAGGGGCGGATCATCGAGGCCAGCCGCTCCATCGCGGCGCGCCAGGCGGGCCCGTGCCGCAGCAGCGTCGAGATGTCGTAGAAAAGGATGCCGGGCTTCGGGAAATCCGGGATGCCGCGGATATGGTCGCGCAGGTCGAGGTCGGGATGGGTCTCGGGCATGGCCGGTCCTTCGGTGGGCGTGCCCCCGGGTCGCGGCGGCGGCGCCAATAAGCACCGGCTGCCACCACTGCGCAACGGCCAGGGGCCGATTCGGCCCTTGGCGAGGGCGCTGGCTTGCGCCATCTGCGGGACATGTCCCGCATCCCCATTGCCTCGCTGATCGGCCTTCTCGGCTTCCTGGCCTATGTCGTCGCGGTGGTGACGCTGGCCGACCATGTGCTGCAGATGCACTGGGTCGTGCAGGCGCTGTTCTTCCTGGTGGCCGGCACGGCCTGGGCCCTCCCGGCCAGCAAGCTGATGATCTGGGCCGCCGGGGGGCGCTAACGGAAAAACCCCGCCAGCAGGGCTGGCGGGGTTTCCGGCGAGGCCGACTTGGTCGGAGCGAGAGGATTCGAACCTCCGGCCCCTGCGTCCCGAACACAGTGCTCTACCAGGCTGAGCTACGCTCCGCTGGTCGGCTCGTCACCGCGGGAGGCGGCCATATAGCCGCCGCTCATCGGCGGGGCAAGAGGGGATCAGAGACGTTCGGCGGGGGCCGACACCTCGCTGGTCGGGCTCTGCTGCAGCAGCGCCATGGCCGCCGGCACGTCCGGCGCCACCGCGAAAAGGTCCCGCCCGTCCGGCGCGACGAAGCCGGCCTCGATCATATGCTCGACCAGGGCCAGGAAAGGCCGTGCCCAGCCGGCGATGTCGAGCACGATGATCGGCTTGTCGTGCAGGTGGAGCTGCCGCCAGGTAAGCACCTCCATCAGCTCGTCCATGGTGCCGAGGCCGCCGGAGAGGGCGATGAAGGCATCGGACATCTCGTACATGCGGGTCTTGCGGCTGTGCATGCTGCTGGTGACCTCCAGCTCCGCCACCGCCGGGTAGACGCGTTCGATCCGCGTGAGGAATTCCGGGATGATGCCGTGCACATGGCCACCTGCGGCGATGGCGGCCTCGGCAACCTGGCCCATCAGCCCCACGCCGCCGCCGCCATAGACCAGGGCAAGGCCGGCGGAGGCGATGGCGTGGCCAAGTTCCGCCGCCGCTGCCGCATGGGCCGGGTCGGTGCCGTGGCGGCTGCCGCAGAAGACGGCAACGGATCGGATCGGTTGGGGCATTGGACTACTCCTGGTAGGCTGTGCTGCAACCTGGCTGTCGTCTTGGTACTGGCAGCCAGGTTGCAGGACGGGCTTGTCATGGGATAGGGCAAGCGTGTCAGAACCGAAATGACGATCACGGGTTCAGGGGGTACTTGCATGACGTGGCGAATGGCGGTTTCGGCTCTGGTCTTCATGGCCCTGGCCGGAACGGCGCTGGCTCAGGGGGATGCCATTGCCGAAAGGCGGGCGGGGCTGAAGCGCATGGGCGCGCATATGGATGCGATCAAGCCCGTCGCGGATGCCCGTGGTGACGTCAAGGCGCTCGAGCCGCGGGTCGATGACATGATTGCCTGGTTCCGGACCCTGCCGCAGCGCTTCCCGCCCGGCTCCGACCGGGGCGATACCAAGGCGCAGCCGGCGGTCTGGTCCGACCGGGCCGGGTTCGAGGCCGCCAATGCCCGGATGCTCGGCCAGCTGGAGGTGCTGAAGACTGCCGCAGCGGCCGGCGACTCGGCCGGCTTCGTCACTGCCTTCCAGGCCACCGGTCCGCAATTCTGCGGCAGCTGCCACCGGACCTTCCGCGCGCGGTAAAGACCCACCGATGGATGCGCCGCCCATGAATGCAAGTGGCGGCTGAACGCACCGGTGCTGTAGCCAGGGCGCTGCGCACCGCCTCCGGCGGCCGGGCGCGCCAGGCGGAGACGACGCGCGGCAGGCCAGGCCATTTCCCCGGCTGCCTGCCGGCGGGCTGACGGCGCAGGGGCGGTGGCCGGGCCTCAGCTCCTGCTTGTCCGGAGGCCCTGCGGCACCCCACAATAGGTGGATGGCTGCCCCCCTTCCCATCGCATCCGCCGATGCCGACCCGAGTTTCGCTGAGTTGCTGGCTGCCCGGCCGCATCTGTCGCTCCATGCCCTGGACGGGCTGCTGGTGGAGGAGGTGCCGCTCGCCCGCATCGCCGCCGCTGTCGGGACACCGAGCTGGGTCTATTCCGCCGGGGCGCTGCGGCGCCGGGCCCGGGCACTGAAGGCGGCGCTGGCGGGGGCGGGGCTGCGGGCCTCGGTTCATTATGCCGTCAAGGCGAATGGCAACCTCGCCGTGCTGCGGGTGCTGGCCTCCGAGGGGCTGGGCGCCGATGTGGTGAGCGAGGGGGAATTGCGGCTGGCCCGGGCCGCGGGCATCCCCGCCTCCGCCATCGTCTTCTCCGGCGTCGGCAAGACGGAGCGGGAGCTGCGCCTCGCTCTCGCCGAGGACATCGCCCAGATCAATATCGAGAGCGCGGAGGAGGCGGCGATGCTCTCGGCGCTGGCCGCCTCGCTCGGGCGGGTCGCGCGGGTGGCATTGCGGGTCAATCCGGACGTGGATGCGCGGACCCATGCCAAGATCACCACCGGCAGGTCCGAGAACAAATTCGGCGTCGGCATCGATGACGCCCCAGCGCTCTATGCACGGCTCGCCGCGATGCCGGGGCTGCGGCCGGTTGGCATCGCGATGCATATCGGCAGCCAGATCACCAGCGGCATGGCCGCCTATCGCGCCGCCTATGCGCGGATGGCCGAGCTGGCCACGGTGCTGATCGGGCGCGGGCTGCCGGTGGAGCATCTCGATTGCGGCGGCGGGCTCGGCATCCCCTACCGGGACGAGCCGGCGCCGGCACCGGAGGCCCTGGCCGGCGCCATCGCCGCGACGCTCGGCCCGCTCGGCCTGCCGGTGATGCTGGAGCCCGGGCGCTGGATCGCGGGGCCGCCCGGCCTGCTTCTGAGTTCCGTCGTGCTGCAGAAGCAGGGCGCCGGGCGCCGCTTCCTGGTGCTCGACGCGGCGATGAACGACCTGGTGCGGCCGGCCATGTACGAGGCCTGGCATGGCATCCTGCCGGTCTCGCCGGCCGACTGCGCCGCCGCGCTCGCCCCCTCCGACGTGGTCGGGCCGGTCTGCGAGACGGGCGACACCTTTGCGCGGGGGCGGGCGTTGCCATCTCTGCAACCGGGGGCGCTCGTCGCCCTTCTCGATGCGGGAGCCTATGGCGCGGTGATGAGCAGCACCTACAACATGCGTCCCCTGGCGGCGGAGGTGCTGGTCGATGGCAGCCGCTTCGCCGTGGTGCGGGACCGCCAGGGCTATGAGGCGATGCTGGCCGGGCAACGGCTGCCGGACTGGCTGGCCGAGGGGGCTGTCCCCTGACCCCGGAGCGCCTCGCCGCGGCGCTGGCCCGCTGGCGCCTGCTGGCGCGGTTGGCCCTGCTGTGGGAGGGGCTATGGCCCCGGCTCTGGCCGGTGCTGGCAGTGCTTGGCCTGTTCCTGGCCCTGGCCCTGCTCGACCTGCCGCGGCAGCTCCCGGCGCTGGTGCACATCCTGCTGCTGATGGGCTTCGCCGCGGCACTCGGGCTGGTGGGGTGGCGTGCCTTCCGGGGCTTCGCCGCGCCGGGTGAGGCCGCGGCGGAGCGGCGGCTGGAGCGCGAATCGGGTTTGCGGCACCGGCCGCTCGCCGCCCTGGCCGACCGGCCGGCCGGTGACGATCCGGCGGCGCTGGCGCTGTGGCATGTGCATCAGCAGCGGGCAGCGGCCCAGCTCAGTCGGCTGAAGGTTGGCGCACCGCGTCCGGGCCTGCCGGCGCGGGACCCGCGCGCCTTGCGGGCGGGGTTGCTGGTCGGCCTGCTGGCGGCCTTCGTCGTTGCCGGTGGCGAGGCGGGCGAGCGGCTGCGCCGGTCCGTGACCCCTGCCTTCGCCGGCCCTGTCGCCGGTCCGGGGCTGCGACTCGAGGCCTGGGTGACGCCGCCGGCCTATACCGGCGCGCCGCCGATATTCCTCGACCCGGCTGGTGGCAGCGCCACGGTGCCGGCTGGCAGCCGGCTGCAGGTCTCGCTCTCGGGCGGTGGGGGCGGGGTGCCGGAGCTGGTGGCGGATGGGGCGGCAACGCCCTTCCAGGCCCTCGATATGGCGAGCTTCACGGCGGAGATGCCGCTTGATCGCGGGCTGCACCTGGCCGTTCGCCGGGGCGGCATGGAGCTGGCGCGTTGGGCGCTCGCGGTGCAGGCCGATGGGCCGCCGACCGTGGCCTTCGCCGAGCCGCCGGGCCGGGCCCCTCGTGGCCTCGGCGCCCGGATGCCCTGGCGGGCGGAGGATGACTGGGGACTCGCCACGCTGCGTGCCGAGTTGCGGCTGAAGGCGCGGCGGGAGGCGCCGCCCCTGGTGCTCGACCTGCCCCTGCCGGGCGGCGCGCCGAAGACGGCGCGGGGAACGGCGCAGCCCGACCTCTCCGCGCATCCCTGGGCCGGGCTCGAGGTCGAGGCGCGGCTGCTGGCGCGGGATGGGGCCGGGCAGGAGGGCGCCTCGGAGAGCGCCGGGCTGACCTTGCCCGAGCGGAGCTTCAATCACCCCGTGGCGCGGCGCCTCATCGCCATCCGCCGGGACCTGTCGGTCGAGCCGGACCGGCGCAGCCCGGCCCGGCGTGCGCTGGAGGAGGTCGCCCAGGCGCCGGAGGCCTTCGAGCACGATACCACCACCTATCTCGTCCTGCGCGTGGCCCGCGGGCGGCTGCTGTCGGACCGCCGGCCCGAAGCCGTGCCCGAAGTGCAGGAGATGCTCTGGCAGACCGCGCTTGCCCTGGAGGAGGGCCGGGACGGCCGCACGCAGCGTGCCCTGCAGCAGGCGCGCGAGGCCCTGCGCGAGGCGCTCGACCAGGCCGAGCGGCAGCAGCAGGAGGCGCGGGAGAACCCCGAGCGGGCGCAGGAGCAGGCCGAGCAGCGGGCTGAACTGCAGCGCCGGATCCAGGAGCTGCGGGATGCCATCCGCCAGCATCTCGAGGCGCTGGCCGAACGGCTGCAGCGCGAGAATGCCGAGGCGATGCCGGAAGGCAGCCAGAACCGGCTGATGGATCAGCGGGAGATGGACCGCCGCACCCGCCGCATGGAGGAGGCCGCGCGTGAGGGCCGCACCGAGGACGCGAAGAAGGAACTCGCCGAACTCGAGGAGATGCTGAAGGCGTTGGAGGAGGGCCGCAGCCAGCGTGCCGAAAGCCCCGAGCGGCAGCAGCGGCGCGAGCGCGGACAGCAGCAGATGGGCGTGGTGCAGGACATGGTGAAGCGGCAGAGCGAGATGCTCGACCGCAGCCACCAGCGCGCCGAGCAGGGCGAGCGCGACCGCAGCCAGCGCAGCCGGCCGCAGCAGCGCTGGCCGCAACAGCCCCCGCCGCAACAGCTTCAGCCGCAACAGAATGCCGAGGCGCAGCCGGAGGCGGGCCAGGATGGCCGCCGCCAGCGCGCCCTGCGCCGGGCACTCGGTGAGATGATGCAGCAATTCGGCGACCTGACCGGCGAGGTCCCGGAGGGTCTCGGCCGCGCCGATCAGGCGATGCGGGAGGCGCAGGAGGCGCTCGGCCGTGGTGGCGACCCACGGGATGCCCAGCAGCGGGCGCTGCGTGCCCTGCAGGAAGGTGGCAGGCAGATGGCGCAGTCCATGCAGCGCCAATTCGGCAGCGCCCAGCCGGGCGAGGGCGAGGAGGAGGGCGAGCCGGGCGACATGGCGGGCGACAACCAGCCAGGCGGCCAGGGGCAGGAGCAGGCGCAGGGCCAGGGCGAGGGACGTGACCCACTCGGCCGCCGCTCGCGCGACGTGAACGGCAATGCCGATAACGGGGCGGATACCCGTGTGCCGGAGGAGGCGGAGATGCTGCGCACCCGCAAGCTCCAGGATGAGCTGCGGCGCCGTGGTGCCGAGCGGGAACGCCCGGTCGAGGAACTGGACTACATCGACAGGCTGCTGAAGCGCTTCTGATGCCGCATGGCGACCACCACCATCATCACGGGCACGACCATGATGGCCATAGCCATGGTCATGGCCATGGCCACGCGCATGGGCCGGCGCCGGGCGAGCGGGGCTTCGCCCTCGGTGTCTCGCTCAATCTCGGCTTCGTCGCGCTGGAGGTGGTCGCAGGGCTGATCGCCGGCTCCCTGGCGCTGTTGGCGGATGCGGGACACAACCTCTCCGACGTGCTCGGCCTGGTGCTGGCCTGGGTGGCGGTGCGGCTGGCCCGGCGCCTGCCCGGTGGGCGACGGACCTATGGATGGCATCGCGGCACCATCCTGGCGGCGCTCGCCAATGCCATGCTGCTGCTGGTCGCGGTCGGCGCCATCGCCCTGGAGTCGGTGCGGCGGCTGATGGAGCCCGCGCCGGTCGCCACCGGCTTCATGATGGCCGTGGCGGCGGCCGGCATCCTGGTGAATGGCGGCACGGCGCTGCTCTTCGCCCGAGGACGGGAGGAGGATATCAACCGCCGGGGTGCCTATCTGCACATGATGGCGGATGCCGGCGTCTCGGCCGGCGTGGTGCTCGGCGGGCTGCTGATCCGGCTGACCGGGTGGGACTGGGTGGACCCCGCCGCCGGGCTGGTCATCGCCGCGGTGATCCTGATCGGCACCTGGGGCTTGCTGCGGGAGTCGGTCGATCTCGCCATGGACATGGTGCCGCGCGGAATCGACCCGGAGGCGGTCGGCGCCTGGCTGGCAGGGCAGCCCGGCGTCGCCGAGGTGCATGACCTGCATATCTGGGCGCTCTCCACCACGGAGACGGCCCTGACGGCGCATCTGGTGCGGCCTGGGGCGCTGGTGGATGACGGCTTCCTCTGCGCGGTGCAGCAGGGGCTGCAGGAGCGTTTCCGGATCAGCCATGCGACCCTGCAGGTGGAGCAGGGAGACCCAGCCTATCCTTGCGCGCTGGCGCCTGCCGAAGCGCTTTGACCCGTTCCGCCCCCGGCCCGACAACCCGGGCCGGTAGCATCGCGTTCCTGCTGGCGACTGAGCCGAGGACGGGAGAGACAAGCGATGCGGGCATTATGTTGGCACGGCAAGCAGGATATCCGCTGCGATACCGTCCCCGATCCGAAGATTGAGCATCCGCGCGACGCGATCATCAAGGTCACGTCCTGCGCCATCTGCGGCTCCGACCTGCACCTGTATGACAACTTCATGCCGGGCATGGAGAATGGCGACATCATGGGCCATGAGACCATGGGGATTGTCGAGGAGGTCGGGTCCGAGGTCTCGAACCTGAAGAAGGGCGACCGTGTCGTCATCCCCTTCACCATCTTCTGCGGCGAGTGCGACCAGTGCCGGCGCGGCAATTTCTCGGTCTGCGAGCGGAGCAACCGCAACAAGTCGCTGGCCGACAAGGTCTTCGGCCACACGACGGCAGGCCTGTTCGGCTACACGCACCTGACCGGCGGCTATCCGGGCGGGCAGGCCGAGTATCTGCGGGTGCCCTTCGCCGACAGGACGCATATCAAGGTACCGGGCGGCATCCCGGACGAGACGCTGCTCTTCCTCAGCGACATCTTCCCGACGGGCTGGCAGGCCGCGGTGCAATGCGACATCCAGCCGGACGACACCGTCGCCATCTGGGGCTGCGGGCCGGTCGGGCAATTCGCCATCCGCTCCGCGCTGCTGCTGGGCGCGAAGCAGGTCATCGCCATCGACCGGGTGCCGGAGCGGCTGGCGATGGCGGAGGCGGGCGGCGCGACCGTCATCGACTTCTCGAAGGAGAGCGTGGTCGAGCGGCTGAACGAGCTGACCCGCGGCAAGGGCCCGGAGAAGTGCATCGACTGCGTCGGCCTCGAGGCGCATGCCACGGCAACCATCGACAGCATGTATGACCGCGCCAAGCAGGCGGTAATGCTGGAGACCGACCGGCCGCATGTGCTGCGGGAGATGATGTATGTCTGCCGCCCTGCCGGTGTGCTCTCCATCCCCGGCGTCTATGGCGGGCTGCTCGACAAGGTCCCCTTCGGGATGGCGATGAACAAGGGCCTGACCTTCCGCATGGGCCAGACCCATGTGAACCGCTGGACCGACGACCTGCTGCGGCGGATCGAGCAGGGGCAGATCGACCCGTCCTTCGTCATCACCCATACCGTCGGGCTGGCGGAGGGGCCGAACATGTACAAGACCTTCCGCGACAAGCTGGATGGCTGCATCAAAGTGGTGCTGAAGCCATGAGCCGCCCGGTGATCGCGCCGAAGCATGCGCGGGCGCTCGCGCAGGGGCTCGGCTGGTTCAGCATCGGCCTCGGCGTGGCCGAGGTGCTGATGCCGCATCGCGTCACCCGTGCGACCGGTCTGCACGGGCATGAGAGGCTGGTCGCCAGCTACGGCGTGCGGGAGATCGCCACGGGGATCGGGCTGCTGACCTCCCGCGACCCGACGCCGTGGCTCTGGGGCAGGGTTGGCGGCGATGCGCTCGATATCGGGACGCTTGCCGCCGGGCTGCGGCCGGCCAACCGGGATCGGGAGCGGTCCGGGGCGGCGTTGCTGGCGGTCCTCGGCGTGGCGGCGCTCGACCTGGTCTGCGTGCTGGCGCTGAAGCCCTCGCGGCGACCGCCGCTGCCGCTGGCCGATTACCGACGCCGCAGCGGCCTGCCGCAGCCGCCTGGCGCTATGCGCGGTGCGGCGAGCGACTTCGTGGTGCCCGCCGATATGCGGACGCCACCGGCGCTGCGCTGGCCGGCAGAGGCGCGGTAGCACCGCAAGGCGGATCAAACTTGTCGCAGGCCGGGCCGTTGTCCTGCTGCTACCTGCGGGCAATTCCAGACACAGGATTGGTGACCATGAGCAAGCCCCATTCCCGCACCACGGAAAAGAACAACGACCATACCGGTGGCGGCCCGGGCAGCAGCCACCAGGGCGGATCGCACGGCCATGCCACGCGGTCCCAGGACAAGTCCAATAGCGACACCACGCCCGAGCCCGGCGCGCCGACCAACACCGACCGCTCCCACGTGTCCGGTGGCGGCGGGGAGCGCGATGTCGCGCATACGCATGACCATGTCTACAAAAGCTCCAAGCACAGCAGCTCCAAGGACGACTAGGAGCCCTGGCTGAACGGCGGCGCGTGGCCTGCTCCGGCGTGTTCCGTCACGCCGGAGAATGGCGCCGCCGGCCCTAGATCACCTGATACCGTGCCCGTGCCGCCCGCTCGATGGCGCCGGCGATGAGGCGGTCGATATCCATGGCGATGCGGAAGTCCTGGAGGAATTGCAGCTCCTCCTGCGTCAGGTCGCCATCTGCCGCGGCGACTTCGCAGGCCAGCAGATAGGCCGTTTCGCGCAGCCGTGGCGGCAGGGCCTCGCGGATCAGGGTGCAGGCGCGGTCCAGCCCGTCCGCCCGGTCGAGCAGGGTGAGGCAGGTCTCGGTCACGCTCGAGATGCCGTTCGGGTGGAAGTCGCTGAAGGCCGGCAGGGTCTGTACCAGCCGGGACATCATGGCGAGCTCGGCATCCGACATCATGCGGTCGGAGGCCGCCATCAGCACCATGGCGCAGACCAGCGCCTCCTGCGGATTGAAACGGGTATTGGGCATGGGGAGCCTCGCTTTCCGGCGGTTGGTCGCCCGGCCTGCGGGCGGCGTCAACCACTCAGCCTGTCACCCTTCTGCCAGGAAGGCACGCGTCTCCGCCACCACCTCGGCGAGGCCGGTCCGGCGGAGCGGCACGCCCTCGGGCAGGCCGGCCAGCAGGCGGGAGGGGCAGGAGCGGTCGAGCAGGACGAAGACGCCGCGGTCATCCGCCCGGCGGATCAGCCGGCCGAAGGCCTGGCGCAGCCGGTGGCGGGCCAGCGCGTCGTCATAGCCCTTGGGGTCGCCGCCGGAGAGGTGGACGCGGCGCTCCCGGTGCAGGATGGAGGGGCGGGGCCAGGGCACCCTGTCGAAAACCAGCAGGCGGAGGCTGCGGCCGGGCACATCGACGCCATCCCGCATCGCATCCGTCCCGAGCAGGCAGGAATTCTCCTCGGCGCGGAAGACATCCACGAGGGTGGCGTTGTCCATCGCGTCCATGTGCTGGGCATAGAGCGGGATGCCGGCCGCCTCCAGCCGGGGCGCCATGTGGCGGAACCCGTCCCGCAGCCGCCGGATGGCGGTGAAGAGGCCGAGGCCGCCGCCGCCGGCCGCCAGGAACAGCGCCCCCATCGCCGCCGAGATCTGGGCGGAGCGGGTCTTGTCCACATCCGTCACCACGAAGGCGCGGGTGCGGGCGGCATAGTCGAAGGGTGACGGGAAGGCCGCGCGGATGGCCGGCGTCGCCAGGTGGCTGGCGCCGGTGCGGGCCTCGGCGGCCACCCAGTCGGCTTCCTGGTCGCCGCCCAGCCCGGCATCGCGGAGCGTGGCCGAGGTCACGAGCAGGCCATGCGCCGGGGCGGCGACGGTCAGTGCGAAGGGCGTCGTCGGGTCGAGCCAGTGGCGGTGCAGGCCGGCATCCACCTCGCGGCCCTCGCGGCGGGTCAGCGCCAGCCAGTCGACGAAGGCGCGGCGCTCACCTGGGGAGGGGGGCGGCTCACGCAGGGCGCGGAGCATGCCCTGCCAGGCGGCGAGGGGCATCAGGGCACGGCGCTCGATCCCCTTGGCGGCGGTCTCGTAGCGGATGCGGTCAGTGGTCTCGAGCTCCTCCACCTCATCCTCGAGCCGGGCCATCAGCTTCTCGCGCAGACGGGCCAGCGGTTCCTCGATGCGCTTGAGGGCGCGCTCCAGCGCCTCGCCGGCCTCGGGCAGGTCCTCGCCGAGCGGGTGCAGGTCGCATTGCACGTCATAGAGGCCGTCCTCCTCCCGGGCGCGGGCGAGGACCTGGCGGCGGACGGCGCGGAGGAAGACCTCGGTCGGGTTGGATTGCCGCTCGGCCGCGGCTTCCGAGGCGGGCTCGCGCGGCTCCTCGGAGAGGCGCGTCACCCAGCCGAGGCCGGGGAGGGCGCGGGCGGCGTGGAGGGCGGCCTCCATCGGCGGCAGCAGGTCGGGCAGGTCGCCGGCCAGCTCCTCGATTCGCCGCCGGAGGCCCCGGGCGCGGCTGCGGCCGCCCTCGGCGCCGAGCAGCCAGCGGCGCATCTCCGCCGTCTCGCCGCCGCACAGCGCCGCGGAGAAGGCGGCGTCGGCGGCATCGAAGAGGTGATGCCCCTCGTCGAAGACGTAGCGCAGCGGCCGCACATCCTCCGCCCCGCCCTGCGCCGCCTGGACCATCACCAGCGCATGGTTGGCGACGACGAGCGTCGCCGTGCGGGCACGGCGGATGGAGTGCTCGACATAGCATTGCTTGTAGCGCGGGCAGGCCGAGCGGATGCACTCGCCCCGCCGGTCGGCGAGCGGCCAGATGCTGGCGGGGCCGTGCAGCTCCGCCACCCAGCCGGGGAAGTCGCCGGCCATAAGGTCGCCATCGCGGGTTGCCAGCGCCCAGCGGGCGACGAGGGCCAGCGGCACGGCCATGTCGGGGTGGGTGGCCTGGCCCAGCATCTCGTCGAGGTTCAGCAGGCAGAGGTAATTCTCCCGCCCCTTGCGGACGACGACCCGGCGGCGGCGCTCCTCCGGCTCCGGGTAGAGGCGGCCGAGCTCCTGGTCGATCTGGCGCTGCAGGTTGCGGGTGAAGGTGGAGATCCAGACCGGGGCGCCGTTCCGCTCCGCCCAGAGGCTGGCCGGGGCGATGTAGCCGAGGGTCTTGCCCGTGCCGGTGCCGGCCTCGGCGAGGACGATATGCGGCGTGCCGCGATCCTCGCGCGGGGCGAAGGCGCCGCTGGCGGCGGAGGCGTAGTCGGCCTGCTGCGGGCGCTGCTCGGAACCCTCGCCGAGGATCTGGGCGAGGCGGGTGCGCGCCTCGCCGGGCGAGACCTCGAAGCTGCCGGGTGGCTGGGCGGGGCCGGGATCCTCCCAGTCGGGCAGGCGGCGCCAGACCTTGTAGGGATCGAGCGAGGGTTTCTCCTGATCCGCGCCGAGGGCGGCGAGGACGGATTCGGCCCAGGCCCAGCCGGCCACCTTCTTCAGATGGGTGGCGAGGATGGCGGCGTCGCGGTTCAGCGGCAGGTGGCGGCCGGCGGCGAGGTGGCGCAGCAGGATGGTCGCCATCTCGGGCAGCTGGGCCGCCGCCGCCGCATCATCCGCCGGCGGGGTGAGGTCGAGCGCCATGGCGAGGCCGCGCGGCGTCGGCGCGGCCGGGCGTGCCGGCATGCAGAAGGCGAAGAGCTCCAGCAGGTCGAAGGCGGCGTCGAAGCGCGGCAGGTCCAGCCGGCGGGCGGTGGCGGGGGCATGGACCAGCAAGGGCGCGGCGCCGCCCAGCGCCTCGGCGAGGCCCGAGGCGGAGAGGGCCAGCAACTCGCCATCCGGGGTGAGCAGGGTGGCGCGGCCGAGGCCGGCGACCAGGGCCGGGGCGTCGGGCAGGAGGAGGCGCGGGGGCTGGGGCATGTGTTCGCGCTTTACCCCATATCCCGCACCGGGTCTTTAGAACTCCCCACAAAACCGCTTCGCGGCTTTGCGGGGCCCCGAATTGTCGCTCAATGCCCAAGGTCTCGCACAGCCTTCCGTGGCAAAGCCACGGAAGGACACCGGGCAGGAGCCGGTTTTGATCGCCGGCTTGATGGATCAGGCGGCGACGTCGCCGGGCAGGCCAAATGCCTCCGGGTAGCCGAACAGGCCGGCCTGGCCGCCGGTATGCAGGAAGACGATGTTCTGGTCCTTGGCGAAGTGGCCCCGCTGTATCAGGTCGATCAGCCCGGCCATCCCTTTGCCCGAATAGACAGGGTCGAGGAGGATGCCCTCCTTCTGCGCCACCAGCTTCACCGCCTCGACCATGCCCTCGGTCGGGATGCCGTAGCCCTGGCCGACATAGTCGCAATTGGCGACGACATGCTCTGCCTTGATGAGTCCCGGCAGGCCGAGATGGGCGGCGGTGCGCTCGGCCAGCGCCAGGACATTCGCCTCCTGCTTCGGCTTCGGCGCGCGGACGCCGATGCCGAGGACGGGGATGCCGCTGTTCAGCGCGACGAGGCCCGCCACCAGCCCCGCTTGGGTGCCGGCCGAACCTGTGGCGTGGACGAGGTGGTCGATGCGCAGGCCCATCTCGGCGGCCTGCGCCACCAGCTCCAGCGCCGCATTGACATAGCCGAGCGCGCCGACCGGGTTGGAGCCGCCGCCCGGGATGACATAGGGCTTGCGTCCCTTGGCGCGGAGGTCGGCGGCGACGGCTTCCATCTCCGCCTGCATGTCGGCCCCGCCGGGGCGGCGGGCGACCTGGGCACCGTGCAGCCGGTCCATCAGCACGTTGCCGGACTGGGTATAGGCCGGGTCGGTGGAGCCGGTGCGGTCCTCCAGCAGGATCAGGCAGTCGAGGCCGAGCTTGGCGGCGGCCGCGGCGGTCTGGCGGGCATGGTTGGACTGGGTGGCGCCCTGGGTGATGAGGATGTCGGCGCCCTGGGCCTGCGCATCGGCGCAGAGGTATTCCAGCTTCCGCGTCTTGTTGCCGCCGGTGGAGAGGCCGGTGCAGTCGTCCCGCTTGATCCAGAGCCGCGGGCCGCCGAGGTGGCGCGAGAGCTGCTCCATCGGCTCCAGCGGCGTCGGCAGGTGGCCGAGGCGGATGCGCGGGAAGCGGGCGAGGTTCATGCGGGACGTGTCCTTGCTTGGCCGTGTCCCGCCGAGGCTAGAGCGGTCCACCCGTGGCGTACACGGGTGAACCGCAGGCGGTCAGCCCGCCAGCCGGAGCCGCTCGGCGATCTGCACGGCATTGAGTGCCGCGCCCTTCAGCAGCTGGTCGCCGCAGAGGAAGAGGTCGAGGCCGCAATCGCCGAAGACCGGGTTGGCCCGGATGCGGCCAGCCTCGACATCGTCCTGGCCGGTCGCGGTGATCGGCATCGGGTAGAGCTGGGCGGCGGGGTCGTCCACCACCTTCACCCCGGCGGCCTTGGCGAGTACGGCGCGGGCCGCCTCCGGCGTCACCGGCCGCTCGGTCTCGATCGTCACCGCCTCGGCATGGACGCGGAAGGTCGGGATGCGGACGGCGGTGCAGGAGATCAGCAGGTCCGGCAGGCCCATGATCTTCCGGCTCTCCCAGGCGACCTTCATCTCCTCCCGCGTATAGGCGTTCGGCTGGAAGCTATCGATCTGGGGGATGACGTTGAAGGCGAGGGGGTGGGCGAAGACCTCATGCCCGGCCGGGCCGCCCTCCAGCAGAACCCGGCGCGTCTCCCGCTCCAGCTCCGCCATGCCCTCGGCGCCGGCGCCGCTGGCCGCCTGGTAGGTGGAGACGATGACGCGCCTGAGGCCGAAGGCCTGGCGCAGCGGCTCCAGCGCGACCACCAGGATGGCGGTGGTGCAATTGGGGTTGGCGATCAGCCGGTGGTTGCCGATGGCCGCGGCATTCACCTCCGGCACCACCAGCGGAACGTCCTGCTCCAGCCGGAAGGCAGAGGAATTGTCCACCACGGCGACGCCCGCCTCGGCCAGGGCGCGCGCATGGGCCTTGGCGAAGTCGCCGGAGACGGCGAGCAGGGCGAGGTCCAGGTTGCGGGCCGCCTCAAGGCTATAGGCCTCGATGGTGATCTCGCCCCAGGGCGTTTTCTGCTTGGTGCCGGCGCTGCGGGTGGAGGCGAAGAGGCACAGCTCCGTCACGGGGAAGCGCCGCTTGGCCAGCACCTCCACCAATTCCTTGCCGACCGCGCCCGTGGCTCCGATCACGCCAACCCGCATGGCACCCTTCTCTCCTGTGTAGGTCCTGCCCGATTAGCGCAGGCCGGCTCTCAATTCTACAAAGGCCTGACCCCGGCCCGGGCCGGTCTGCCATGCATCGGGGGCGGTGTCCTGCGTTGACCGCACCGCCGCCCCCTGCCATCTGCCCTGCATGAGCGCCGATCCATCCCTCCGCAACGTCAAGGCCTGGCCCTTCGAGGAAGCCGCCAAGGTCGCCGACCGGCTGGCCGCCGCGCCGAAACCGGAGGGCGGCCCGAAGGGCGCCTTGTTCCAGACCGGCTATGGCCCCTCCGGCCTGCCGCATATCGGCACCTTCGGCGAGGTGGCGCGGACCACCTGGGTGCGGCGCGCCTTCGAGCGGATGACCGGCCTGCCCGCCCGGCTGCTGGCCTTCTCCGATGACATGGATGGGTTGCGGAAGGTCCCGGACAACGTGCCGAACAAGGCGATGCTCGCCGGGTATCTCGGCCGGCCGCTGACCGCCATCCCCGACCCCTTCGGGACGCATGACAGTTTCGGGGCGCACAACAATGCCCGGCTGCAGGCCTTCCTCGATACCTTCGGCTTCGATTACGAATTCGCCTCCTCGACCGACTACTACCGCAGCGGCCGGTTCGATGCGGCCCTGCTGCGGATGGCGGAGCGGCATGAGGAGGTGCGGGGAGTGATCCTGCCGACCCTCGGCCCCGACCGCCGCGCCACCTATTCGCCCTTCCTGCCGATCCATCCCGAGACCGGCATCGTCATGCAGGTGCCGATGGAGGAGGTCCGTCCGGCGGAGGATCTGCTGGTCTGGACCGACCCGCAGACGGGCAAGCGTCATGGCACGCGCATCACCGGCGGCCATGCCAAGGCGCAGTGGAAGGCGGACTGGGCATTGCGCTGGTACGCGCTTGGCGTCGATTACGAGATGTCGGGCAAGGATCTGATCGATTCCGTCCGCCTCTCGGGGCAGATCTGCCGCATCCTCGGCGGAACTCCGCCGGCTGGATTCACCTATGAACTGTTCCTGGACGAGCAGGGGCAGAAGATCAGCAAGTCGAAGGGCAACGGCCTCACCATCGAGGAATGGCTGCGCTACGCTCCGCCCGAGAGCCTCGCCCAGTTCATGTACGGCCAGCCGCAGCGGGCGAAGCGGCTGTTCTTCGACGTCATCCCCCGCGCGGTGGACGACTACCTGGCCAATCTCGAGAAGCTGAAGGCGGCATCCGGGGATACCCACCCCGGCACCAACCCGGCCTGGCACATCCATGGCGGCAGCAGCAACGACCCGGGCTCGCCCATCTCCTTCGCCATGCTGCTGAACCTCGCCAGCGTGGTGAATGCGGAGGGGCCGGAGATCCTCTGGGGCTTCATCGGCAGATACGCCCCCGGCGTCACCGCCGAGAGCCACCCGATGCTGGCGCGGCTGGCGGAGCATGCCGTTGCCTATTACCGGGACTTCGTCGCGCCCCAGAAGCGGCACCGGCCGCCGGGCGCGCTGGAGCGGGCGGCGCTGGAGGACCTGCTCGGCGCGCTGCGAACCTTGCCGGCCGAGAGCGATGCCGAGGCGATCCAGACGCTGCTCTACGAGGTTGGCAAGCGGCATGAATTCGCCAGCCTGCGGGACTGGTTCTCCTGCCTCTACCAGGTGCTGCTCGGCCAGCAGGAAGGGCCGCGCTTCGGCGGCTTCGTGGCCCTCTACGGCATCCCCGGCACGATCGGCCTGATCGAGGCGGCCCTGGCTCGGGGGGACGCGGCCTAGTGTCCCGCCTGCTGGTCTGGCTGCGCCGGCATGGGGCGACGGTGTTCGGCCTCGTGCTGCTCGTCGGCGCGCTCTATGTGGTGCAGAAGGAATTCCGGGGCCTGTCGGTCGCGGAGATCCGCGAGGCGATGGGGAAGCTGTCCGCCAGCGCGCTCTGGATGGCCGGCGGGCTCACCGTGCTCGCCTATCTGGTGCTGGCGGCCTACGACAAATTGGGGTCGAGATATGCCGGGCGACCGGTCTCCTGGCCGAAATCCCTGCTCGCCTCCTTCTGCGGCTACTCGCTGGCGCATAACCTCGGCTTCGCCGCGGTCTCCGGTGCGGCGGTGCGCTACCGGCTCTACTCCGCCTGGGGGCTGACGCCGCTCGAGATCGCCAAGGTGGTGGGCTTCACCAGCCTGACCTTCGGCCTGGGCGGCATGGCGCTGGGCGGCCTTGTGCTGATGTTCGAGCCGGAGGTGGTGCCCTGGTTCGGCAGCAAGCTGCCGCACTGGGCGTTGCAGGCGATGGCGCTGCCGCTCTGGGGCATCGTCGCCACCTATGTGGTGCTCAGCCGGTTCAAGCGGCATGTGCGCATCCTGAAATACGAGATCGACCTGCCAAGCCCGCGCATGGCGCTGGCGCAGACCCTGCTCGCCACCGTCGACGTGGCGATGACGGCGGCCATCTTCTATGCGCTGCTGCCGCCGGCGGAGGGGCTGACCTTCCTCCGCTTCGTCGGCATCTACCTTGCCTCCTATGCCGTCGGCATCGCTGCCAGCGTGCCGGGCGGGCTTGGCGTCTTCGATGGCGCGGTGCTGCTCGGGCTGCAGCCCTACATGCCGGCGCCGGAGGTGATCGGCGCGCTGCTGGTCTTCCGCCTCTACTACTACATCATTCCGCTCTTTATCGCCGGCGGTCTCTTCGTCTCCTTCGAACTCGGCCAGCGCCGCGGGGTGATGCAGCGGATGAGCGCCTTCGGGCGGGGGACGGATGCCCTGGAGGTGCCGGCGATCGCCTCGCTCGTTGCCCTGGCCGGTGCCTTGCTGGTCTTCCTCGGCGCCCTCCCGACCAAGGGCACCATCATCGAGGAATGGGCCGGGCATATCGCGGCCCTCGCCTCGCATTTCGCCGCCTCGGTGGTGGGTTCGCTGCTGCTGGTGATGGCCTATGGGCTGCTCCGGCGGCTCACCATCGCCTGGGGCTTCACCTTGTTCCTGCTGGCGAACGGCGCCGGCATCGCCTGGCTGCGCGGTGAGGCCTGGTGGCTCTGGGGCGCCTTCCTGCTGCTCGGCCTGCTGGTGGCGGCACTGCGCTCCGCCTTCTACCGGGACAGCCGGCTGACGCGGGAACCGCTCTCCTCCGAGGCGCTGGTGCCGCTGCTGGCGGTGGCTGCCTGCGGCCTCACCCTCGCACTCATCGCCTATGGCGGCAGGGTGGCGGATGAGAGCTGGTGGACCGTGGCGATCTCGCCCCTTGCACCTGACAGCCTGCGCTTCACCGTCGGCCTGACCGGCGTGCTGCTGCTGATCGCCATGGTCCGGCTGCTGCGCCCGGCGCGCCTCCAGCCCCTGACCTGGGAGCCCGCGGTGCGGTCCAGGCTGGCCGCGCTGGGCGCCCTGGCCCCGGCCGAGGCGGATGGCGCGGTCTTCGGCGAGGCCGAGCGGGCGGGCTTCGCCTTCCTGAAGCGCGACAGCGTCTGGCTCGCGCTGGGGGACCCGGCGGGGGACCGCCGGGACGCCATCTCCGCCATCTGGCGCTTCCGCGACATGTGCGAACGGGCCGGTGTCGACCCGGCCTTCTGGCGCGTCGGGCCCGGCCTGTTGCGGGTCTATGGCGATATCGGGCTGACCGCGGTGTCGCTGGGGGAGGGTTCCCTCTACCTGGCGCTGCGGGCGGAGCGGGATCTGGCCAAGTTGCGCGAGCTGTTGCCGCGGGAAGCCTGAGCCCACCCGCTACTGGGTGCTCCAGACGATCCTGTGCATCCAGTTCAGCTCGGCGAGGTCGAAGGTATAGTCGGGATGCGCCGGGTTGAGGCTGCGCAGGTCGATCCGCCGGGCGGATTGGCGCTTCAGCTCCTTGGCCATCACCTCGCCCTTCTGGGTGCGGACCACGACACGGTCGCCACGGCGGATGGGCGCGCCAGGTGAGACGATGACGATGTCCCCGTCGCGGAAGACGGGCTCCATGCTCTCGCCCGAGATCTCGAGCGCATAGGCATGCGGGTCGCCCACCTCGGGCACGCCGATCTCGTCCCAGCCGCCGCCGACCGGGAAGCCGCCATCGTCGAAGTAACCTTCTCCACCCGCCTGGGCGAGGCCGATCAGCGGGATCCGCCGGCCGAGCCCACCGCGGCCGCGGGGGAGGGCGGCCATGCCGGTGACCAGGGCGGCGAAATCCGCCATGCCGGTGCCGGTCGCGGTCAGGACCTTGGCGAGGCTCTCGGTCGAGGGCCAGCGGGCACGGCCATCGGCACCGATGCGCTTCGACGGGTTGAAGGCGGTGGCGTCGAGCCCGGCCTTGCGGGCGAGGCCGGAGGCCGAAAGCCCGTTCTCGGCAGCCAGCGCGTCGAGCGCGCGCCAGATCTCCTCATGCGTCACGGCGCAGCCCGTGGCCTGCGCATCGCGCCAGATAGGGTTTGTCTCATGGGCATAACATCCTAGGTGTGGGAACAAAGATCAATAGGCGAATTTTCCTCTGTTTCCCCTTGCAGGCCGGGCCGGGCGAGGTTTACGTTCCCGAAATGTTCCAGTCTGGCGAGAGAGGAAAATCCCCTATGAGCACCGTCCAGCCCAGCCGCGCGCCCGGCCGTCTCGCCCAGTCCCGCGAGCAGCCCTTCCACAGCGTGGAAGAGGCCTGGTTCTGGACGATGGCCGCGCTGACCGCCCGCCGCGATGGTGCGCGCATCGTCTCCGGCGCCGGCCTCGTCACGCGGCCCTGCGAGCCGGACGACGTGATCCGCTGCCTCGACCGGCTCTACCGTCAGCGGCGGATCGAGCTGCAGCATGCGCGGATCATGCGCATCTGGGGCGAGCGTGGGACCGTGCCCGATCCGCGCCAGCCGCGCGAGGCCGGCGACTGGCGCCTCTGGACCGAGGCGATGCGCCGGCTCGACTGGCCGCTGCGCGCGAAGGGCATCGTCACCGGCCCGCTGCCGGTCGCCAAGCCGGCGGATATCCTCGATTTTCCAGGCGCCGGCGCATGATGCGGCCGGGGCATCGCAGGGGGGTGCCGCAGCGGGTCTTCATCGTCTTCGGAGGCGGGGCGGACCAGGTCTGGCTGCGCCCGTTGCGGCCCGGCTTCCGCCACTGCTTCGCCGCGCTCGCCGACGAGGCGGGTTGGACGGTGCTCGACCCGCTGACCGGGCGCCTGGTGGTCTCGCGCCTCGGCGTGCCGATGGGCTTCGACCTGCCGGGCTTCTACCGTCGTGCCGGGCTCACGGTGCTCGGTCCCTTCCGGCCGTCCGAGCCGCGGGCCCGGTGCCTGCCGCCACTCGCGCCCTTCTCCTGCGTGGCGCTGTGCCGGGCCGTGCTGGGCGGCGAGGCGCCCTTCGCCATCACGCCGTTCGGTTTGTTCCGTTCTTTGAACAAAATGGCGGAATCTAGGAAGAATATCTTGACCACGGAATGGAACTGCAGGTAGAACATTCCTGCCAACGGGCGATCTGCGCCTGCTGGCCTCCTCCCGATCCTCCCGACTTCCGCGGGCCCGGCCTTCCAGCCGGGCCCGCGGCTTTTTGGGCCTGGATCGCTCCCGCACTCTCCAAGACCCGAGGTGACGCGCATGGGTGGCCTGTTCCGTGCCCCGAAGCCGGCGATCGTCGCGCCGCCCCCGGCGCCCGCGCCGGCGGCCGAGACGCCGACCCCAATCCAGGCCCAGCAGGCCGCCGAGACCGAATCCCGCGCCCGCTCGCGCCGTGGGCTCGAGGGCACCATCGCCACCTCCGGGCGCGGCGTGCTGGCGCCCTTGCCGGCGGCCCCCCGCAAATCCCTGCTCGGGGAATAGCGCGCATGACCCCCGAGGAGATCCTCACCCGCTACCAGGCTGCGCTGGAGCGGCGCCGGCCGCTCGAGCCCGTCTGGCAGGATTGCTATGCGCATGTCCTGCCCCCGATCGGCCAGGGTGGCGCCCTGTTCGATGCGACGGCGGCCGACGCGGCGGAACAGCTTGCCGCCTCGCTGCTCGCCGAACTGACCCCGCCCTGGTCCCGCTGGTTCGGCCTCTCCCCCGCCCGCCCGCTGGCCGAGGGCGAGGCCGGCCGTGCCACGGCCGAGGCGCTGGAGGACGCCGCCGCCGCGCTGCAGGGGCATTTCGACCGCTCCAATTTCGCGGTCGAGATGCACCAGGCCTTCGTCGAGCTGGTGGTGACCGGCACCGGCGTGCTGCTGGTGGAGGAGGCTCCGCTCGGCGAGGCTTCGGCCTTCCGCTTCGCCGCCCTGCCGCTGCGCGGCGCGGTGCTGGAGGAAGGGCCGGATGGACGGCTCGACACCGTCTATCGCCTGTCGCGCCTCACCCCCGGCCAGCTCCGCGCGCGCTTCCGCGAGGCGCCGCCCGAATTGGACCGCGCCGGCGGCGATGCGGCGCCGCTGCCGTTGCTGGAGGCGCTCTGGGCCGAGCGGGGAGGCACCCGCTATGCCGCCATCCTCACCGCCGACCCCGCCCGGCCGCTGCTGCTGGCCGAGGGCCGCTTCAACGAGAGCCCCTGCATCGCCTTCCGCTGGCTGAAGGTGCCGGGTGAGCTCTACGGCCGCGGCCCGGTGATGAAGGCGCTGCCGGATATCCGCACCGCCAACAAGGTGGTGGAGCTGGTTCTCAAGAACGCCTCCATCGCCGCCACCGGCATCTGGCAGGCCGAGGATGATGGGGTGCTGAACCCGGCGACGGTGAAGCTCGTCCCCGGTGCCATCATTCCTCGCGCGCCGGGCAGCACCGGCCTGACGCCGCTGGCGGCGCCGGGGAATTTCGACGTGTCCCAGCTCGTGCTGCAGGACCTGCGGGCCCGCATCCGCGGCGCGCTGCTGGCGGACCGGCTCGGCGTGCTGCAGGCCGGGCCGATGACGGCGACCGAGGTGCTGGAACGCGGCGCCCAGACCGCCCGCCTGCTCGGCGCCACCTATGGGAGGCTGCAGACCGAGCTGCTGACGCCGCTCGTCACCCGCTGCCTCGGCATCCTCGGCCGGCGTGGCGAAATCCCACCGCTGCTGCTCGACGGGCGCGAGGTGGCGCTGCGCTACGAGAGCCCGCTCGCCCGCATCCAGGGCCGGGCCGATGCGGCGAACACGCTGCTCTTCCTCCAGGCGGTCAGCCAGCTCGGCGGCGAGGCCACGCGGCAGGTCGATGCCGCGGCGGCCACGCGCTGGCTGGCCCGCACCCTTGGCGCTCCGGCCGAGGTGCTGAGCGTGATCGCCGATGACCGGAACGGTCAGAGGCGTGAATCACGCGACCAGGCAACAAGCCGCAGCGTGATCGCCGCGCCTGACCGCGGCGATCACGCTGCGGCGCCTGCCCCAACCCCCTCCAACCGGGAGTGACCCGACCGATGCCCGAGGATCTGTTGCAGCCAGCCGATGCGGATGGCCCCGTGCCGCGCCCAGCCGATGTGCCGGAGAAATTCTGGGATGCCGAGACCGGCACGCTGCGCATCGAGGCGCTGCTGAAATCCTACCGCGAGCTGGAGCGCCGCCTCTCGCAGCGCGCCGCCCCGCCCGGCCCCGATATGGCGCCCGAGGAGCTGGGACGCTTCCGCCAGGCGATGGGCATCCCGGACACGCCGGATGGCTATGCCATCACCCCGACGCATGATCTCTGCTGCGCCGATGCGGCGGTGAACGGACGGCTGCACGCGGCGCATTTCACGCAGGATCAGGCCCAGCTTGTCTATGAGCTGGCGGCCGAGCGCCTGGTGCCGCTGATCGCCGAGGCGGCGGCCGAGTTCGAGGCCAACCGCCAGCGCGAGAAGCTCGCCGCGCATTACGGCGGCGAGGAGCGCTTCAAGGCCATGGCGGCGCAGCTTTCCGCCTGGGGCCGCGCGAAGCTGCCGGCGCCGGTCTATGCCGCCCTGTCCTCCACCGCCGAGGGCGTGCTTGCGCTCGAGCGGATGATGCAGGGTGACGAGCCCGGCCTGTCCCGCGAGGGCGTCACGCCGCCTGGCGAGAGCGAGGCCGAGCTGCGCGCCATGATGCGCGACCCGCGCTACTGGCGGACGCGCGAGCCCGCCTTCGTCACCCGCGTGACCGAGGGCTTCCGCCGCCTCGTCGGCCAGTAGCCGCCGCACCTCATTCCGCCGCGAACAACCTCGCCCGCGCGACAAGCGGGCGGGGCCGCGGCGTGCCGTGCCGATGCGGTCCCGCAAGCGGGGCAAACCGCGGCGGCACGGCCCCCCAACCCAAGCCGAAGGGCAGACCATGTCCAGCTCGATCGACCAGGCCTTCATCAAGCAGTATGCCGCCGAGGTGCAGGAAGCCTATCAGCGCCAGGGCAGCAAGCTGCGCCCCATGGTGCGCAGCAAGGCCGAGGTGCGCGGCGCCTCGACCATCTTCCAGAAGGTCGGCCGCGGCACCGCCGCCGCCAAGGCGCGCAACGGTGTCGTGCCGGTCATGAACATCGACCACACCAATGTCGAATGCTTCCTGCAGGACTACTATGCCGGCGACTGGGTCGACCGGATGGACGAGCTCAAGACCAATCTCGACGAGCGCGCGGTGGTGGCGAATGCCGGCGCCTACGCCCTCGGCCGCAAGACCGACGAGCTCATCATCGCCGCGCTCGATGCCGGCACCAATGAGGCGATCGGCACCAATAGCGGCGAGACCGACAATGACGGCCTGACCCGCGCCAAGGTGCTGCTCGCCTTCCAGATGCTCGGCAACGCGGATGTGCCGGATGACGGCAACCGCTTCGCTATCGTCGGCTGGAGGCAGTGGAGCGAGCTGCTGACCATCCAGGAATTCGCCAACACCCAGTATATGGGCGCGGACGAGCTGCCCTGGAAGGGCACCCAGGCGAAGCGCTGGCTCGGCGCCACCTGGATGCCGCATAGCGGCCTGACCAAGAACGGCGCGCTGCGCTACTGCTACTTCTTCCACAAGACGGCGATCGGCCATGCCTCGGCGGCCGAGATCAGCACCGATGTCACCTGGCATGGCGACCGCGCCGCGCATTTCGTCAACACGATGATGAGCCAGGGCGCCGTGCTGGTCGACAATGCCGGCCTCGTCCGGATGCGCTGCAAGGAATAGCGCAGCCACCGCCCCGCCCCGCGCCTGCGGGGTGGGGCACCCCTTTCCCTCACCGCCGGAGTCCCGATCCCGATGGCCCTCTCCGCCCTCGCGCTCTGCACGCGCGCGCTGCTGAAGATCGGCACCCAGCCGATCGCCTCGCTCGACGAAGGCACCGCCGAGGCCGAGGTGGCGGCCAACCTCTATGCCGGTACGCGCGATGCGCTGCTCGCCGCGCATCCCTGGAGCTTCGCCACCGGCCAAGCCTGCCTGCCGCGCCTGGCGGCGACGCCGGTGGCGGATTACCGGCACGCCTTCCAGCTGCCCGCCGGCTTCCTGCGTGCCCTCTCGGCCGGCATGCCGCAGAGTGGCCGTGGCCTTGACTACCGGCTTTTCGAGGACCGGCTGCATTGCAACGCGCCGCAAGTCGTCCTCAGCTACATCTTCCGCCCCGATGAAAGCGCCTTCCCGGCCCTGTTCGCCGCAGCCCTCGCCACGCGCCTCGCCGCGGAATTCTGCATCCCGCTGACCGAGAATACGGGTCGCGCCCAGGCGCTGCTGGCCCAGGCGGAGGCGGAGCTGCGCACGGCCCGCCGCGCCGACAGCCAGCAGGCGACGCCGCGCGCCATCGAGGATTTCCCGCTGGTCGCGGTGCGGGGCTGAGCATGGCGCAAGCCCGCACGCTGAAGACCAGCTTCACCGCCGGCGAGGTGGCGCCCGCGCTGCTCGGCCGGCCGGACCTGCGCGCCTATGCCAACGGCGCGCGGCGGCTGCGCAACGTCGTCATCCAGCCGACCGGCGGCGTCACGCGCCGGCCAGGTCTCCGCCATGTGGCGATGCTGCCCGGCCCGGCGCGGCTCGTCGCCTTCGAGTTCAACACGGAGCAGGCCTATCTGCTGGTGCTGACCGATGGCCTGCTGACGGTGTTCATCGATGACGGACCGGTTGCGCAATTCCCGGCGCCCTGGACGGCGGCGATGCTGCCGCAGCTCGCCTTCACCCAGAGCGCCGACACGCTGCTGATCTGTCACCCCGAGCTGCCGCCGCAGCGGGTGACGCGGACCAGCCACGTCGCCTGGACGATCGCACCCTGGACCTTCCTGCGCGAGCCCTTCCACCGTTTCGCATCGCCCGAGGTCACGCTGACGCCAAGTGCCGCGACCGGCAGCATCACCCTCGGCGCCTCGGCTGCGCTCTTCACGGCGGCCCATGCCGGGATACGCTTCCGCATCGGCGGTAGGCGGGTGGTGGTGACCGCCGTGGTCTCGCCGACCCAGGCGATTGCCGTGGTGGAGGAAGCCCTCGCCGGCACCGCGGCGACTGCCGACTGGGACGAGGCGGCCTTCTCGCCGGTGCATGGCTGGCCGGTGACGCTCTGCTTCCACCAGGACCGGCTGGTGCTGGGCGGCTCCCGCGACCTGCCGAACCGGCTCTGGCTGTCCCGCACCGGGGATCTCCTCAACTTCGATCCAGGGACCGGGCTCGACGACCAGGCGATCGAGTTCAGCCTCGTCTCCGACCAGGTGAACGCCATCCGCGCCGTCTTCTCCGGCCAGCACCTGCAGGTCTTCACCTCCGGCACGGAATGGATGGTGAGCGGCGCGCCGCTGACGCCGGGCAGCATCCAGCTCGACCGGCAGACCCGCGTCGGCTCGATCACGGCGCGCATGGTGCCGCCCGTCGATGTCGATGGTGCCACCATCTTCGCCAGCCGCAGCGGGCAGGGGATCTTCGAGTTCGCCTATACCGACCTGCAGCAGCTCTACCAGGCGAATGATCTCGGCCTCGTCGCGCAGCATCTGGTCCGAGACCCGGTCTCCATGTGCTACGACCAGCGCCGCCGGCTGCTGCATGTGGCGATGGCGGATGGCAGCCTCTCCACCCTCACGCTCTACCGCGCCGAGCAGGTCACCGCCTGGACCCGGCAGGAGACGGATGGCGCCTTCCGGGCGCTGGCCGAGATCGAGGGCACCGTCTGGGCGGTGGTGGAGCGCGGCGGCACGCTGCGGCTCGAGCGCTTCGACGAGGCGCTCGGCCTCGATGCCGCGCTGACCGGCACCGCCGCAACGCCGCAGGATGAATGGCTTGGCCTGTCGCATCTCGAGGGGCAGGTGGTGGGCGTCGTCGCCGAGGGTGCGCCGCGCGAGGCGGCGTTGGTGCGGAATGGCCGCGTCACCATCGACCCGCCCGCCACCGGCGTGCAGGTCGGCCTCGCCTTTCGCCATGTGATCGAGCCATTGCCGCCCGATCTCGGGACGGCGCTCGGCACCCGCGCGGCGCCGGTCCGGCTGGTCTCCGTCACCTTCCGCCTGCTGGAGACGGCCTCGCTCGCGGTCGATCTCGGGCGGGGCGCGCAGCCGGTGCCCTTTCGCCGGCTCGACACGCCGATGCTCGATGCGGGACCCGCGCCCTTCAGCGGCGATGTGCGGCTGCGGGCGCTCGGTTGGAGAAGCGACGCGATGCGGCCGCTCTGGCGCATCGAGGACGACGCGCCGCTGCCGATGACGCTGCTTTCCGTCACCACCGATACGAGGATGACCGACTGATGGGCGCACTCAGCTCGATCGCGACCGTGCTTGGCGCCGGCGCGACCATCTACGGCCAGGTCCGCCAGGCCGGGGCGCAGAACGCCGCCAGCAAGGCCCAGGCCGAGATCAATGCCGGGCAGCAACTGGCGCGACAGCAGGTGCTGCTCGCGCAGCAGAGGGAGGCGGCGCTGCAGCGGCAGGCGGTGCTGGCGCGTACCGTCGCATCGGCCCGCGCCCGCCTCGCCGCGGCCGGCGTCTCGCCGGATACGGGTTCGGCGGCGGCCGTCACCGGCGGCATGGCGGGGGAGGCGGCGGCGGCGCAGGGGGCGGATGACGCCACGCTGCGCGCCCGCCTCGCCGATGGCCGGAGCAGCCTGCTGAACCCGGATGGCACGGTGACCGCGCTGCTGCGCTCAGGCCGCAGCTTCGGAACCATCGCCCGGACCCTGTTGGATTAGGAGCGAAGCATGGACGACCATATCAGGATCGGCGACATCGCGCCCCGGGTGCAGTACCAGGCGGATGGCGTGCAGACCGGCTTCACCTATCCCTTTCCGGTTTTCTCGGCGGCGGATATCGAGGTGCGGCTGGACGGCGTGCCGCGGGCCGGCGGCTTCGTCGTCACCAATGCCGGGGCGAGCGAGGGCGGTACCGTCGTCTTCGACCAGCCGCCGCGCGCCGGCACGCGCATCACGCTGCGGCGCGCCATGGTGGTGGCCCGCACCACGGATTTCCAGTCGAACGGCATCCTTCGCGCCCGCACCCTGAACGATGAGCTGGACTACCAGGTCGCCATCCTGCAGGAGGTCAAGGACGGCCTCGGCAACGCGCTGCATCTCGATCCGTCAGAAAGCGGGCCGACGGCGCTGCCGCTGCGCGGGGCACGGGCCAACCGGCTGCTCGGCTTCGACAGCCTCGGCAACATCGCCACCTTTGGCCGGGACGAAGGGCTGCTCACCACCGGCTTCCCGGGCGGTGTGCCGCGCACGGTGGAGGACAAGTTGGCCGAACGCCTGACCGCGCGGGATTTCGGCGCGACGGGCGACGGCATGACCGATGACGGCCCGGCGTTGCAGATGGCGATGACGGCGGCAGGGGCCAGCGGCAAGCTGCTCGAGATCGGGGAGGGGACCTTCCGCACCGGCCAGGCCCTGACCCTGCCGGGTGCGGCGGCCGGCCTCCTCATGCGCGGCACGATCCTCTATGCCGGTCCGGCCGGGCAGGCGGCGCTGACGCTCGGCGATGGCGGCGCGGCCAACAACCAGGGCAAGCTCTATACCGGCCTTGCGGTGCTCCGCGCGACGCAGAGCGACTGGTCCAGCGAGGGCGATGTCGGCATCCGCATCCGCAACATCGATGCCTGCCTGGTCGATATCCGCCGGGCGGAACGCTTCACCATCGGCGTCCAGGTGGTGGGCGATGCGCGGGGCAGCGAGGACAGCGACCTGCGCTATGGCAGGCTGGTCGACAACCGCATCGGCCTCGACCTGCGGACGCTGACCGCCAGCGGCTGGGTGAACTCGCTGCGCCACCAGGGTGGGCATTTCGCCTGTTCGAGCGCGACGAACCCGGCCCTGCCGCGCTTCGGCGTGCGGCTCTCCGCCGCGCCGGGGGCCTATGTGCTGCACAACACGCATCTCTTCACCGGCCCGGCCTTCGAGCTGCAACGCCAGGGCACCCCAGGGGCGGTGGATGCCATTCCCTTCCTCATCGAGGTGGATGGCCGCGGGCTGACCGCGACGGGCGTGCGGATGGAGGCCTGCTCGCCCTATGTGGCCCGTCATACCGGCGGCTTCAGCGATGCGCGCTACGAGGTGGCCTATGTCGGCACCTACGGCTTCCTCGGCTGTGCCGTGCAGTACCAGGGTGCCAGCCGGGCGGGTGGCACGGTGGTGCCGATGCACCAGGCGGCGGCGGCCATCGGCACGCCGCGGCTGGTGGCGGCGGCGGAGAATGTGCGGACGCTCGCCTTCCGCCAGGGCATCTCGGTCGCGGACGGAATCGGCTTCGACCAGCTCGCCGTGCTGTCGGGCAACCCCTCGGGGCCGCCCTCGACGCTCAACGGCTTCTGCTTCCCGGGCCTCAACCTCCTCACGCTGAACCCCGATGACGTCACCATCCCGACCTCCCGTGCCCTCGCCTTCGTCGTCGATTGCAGCCAGTGCAAGGAGTTCTTCATCGCCGCCGAAGGCAGCGGCCTCCGCCCGATGGTGATGCAGTTCGATGGCGCGGAGACTGTGCTGGGCGCCGGCAGCCCCGTGCTGTTCTCCAACATGAACGCCGTGATGCAGGGCGCGCCTTCCTACTGGTGGGAGGGCAATGCGGATCTCGACAGCCTTACCGGCGGGCTGGCGCTCAACAGGCTGCAGCGCGTGACGCTGAGCGCCGATGCGCACTATGCGGCCATCGGCATCCGCGGCAGCTCGGCGAGCGCGGTGCTGCGCGCGCTCCGCCTCTATACCTCGGCCCTGCATGCGCCACGGCTGCTCTATGGCGGCTCGCGCGCCTGGGGCCGGCGGGAATACACGGTGAGCGATGGCGGCTGGACCATCCCGGCCCTCGCCGCGGGCGCGACCGCGACCTATGACGTGACGCTCCCCGGGGTGCGGCAGGGCGATTTCGTCCGCGTCGGCTTCGCCCAGGCAAGCGGCTTCCAGAATGGCGGCGTCGTCTTCCATGCCTCGGTCGGCGGTACGGCCGGCAGCAACCAGGTGCGGGTAACGGCGCAGAATGTCAGCGGCGGTGCCATCACCCTTGGCGCCGGCACGCTCTATGTCCGCGCCACCAAGCCGCGGCTGTGAGCGCGGCATGGCGGCGAAGCGCAAGCTCCTCGTCGCCGGCGACTTCGCCGGCGCGGCGGCGCTCCTCTTCAGGGACTACCGCAATTTTGTCGGGATCTGCGCGGAGGAGCCGGACGATGCCGTCATCAAGGCCTTCGCCTCGCGGCACACGGCCGGCCGCACCGCGCTCGCCCATATCGACCAGCTGCTGAAGCTCGCCGCCGAGACCGGCGACGAGGCGCAGCAGCAAGCCGTCAGCGATGTGCTGGCCGAATGGCGCAGCATCATGCCGCAACTGCCGGAGGAGGAGAATGACGGAGGCGCCGGAGGCTGACTTCCTGGAGTTCGCCTGGATCTGGAACGCGACCCAGAACCAGGGCATGCCGGCGCCGCATCGCCGCATCGTCCGCTGGCTCCAATCCCGTTGGGAGGGCGGGGACCGGCGCCTGCTGCTGATGGCCTTCCGCGGCTGCGGCAAGTCCACCCTTGTCGGGCTGTTCTGCGCCTGGCGGCTGCTGCGGGCGCCGGATACGCGCATCCTCGTCCTCGCCGCCGACCAGGTGCTGGCGGTGAAGATGGTCGCCCAGGTGCGCCGCATCCTGGAACGCCACCCGCTCTGCCGGGACCTGCTGCCGGGGCGGGCGGAGGCCTGGGCGGCGGACCGCTTCACCGTCGCCCGCCCGGCCGTGCTGCGCGACCCGTCGATGCTCGCCCAGGGGATCGGCGGCAACATCACCGGCGCCCGGGCCGACCTCATCATCTGCGACGATGTCGAGGTGGCCGGCAATTGCGACACGCCGGCGAAGCGGGAGGCGCTGCGCGAGCGGTTGGCGGAGTGCGAGTTCATCCTCGTGCCCGGCGGCGGCATCCTCTATGTCGGCACGCCGCATTGCGCGGAGACGCTCTACCTGCCGCCAGAGGATCCTGCCGCCTTCCTCCGCGGCTACCGGCGCCTGGCGCTGCCCCTGCTGGACGAGGCAGGGCACAGCGCCTGGCCGGAGCGGTTCACGCCTGCGATGGTCGCCTCGCTCCGCGACCGCGTCGGCCCGCTGCACTTCGCCCGGCAGATGCTGCTGCAGCCCGTGGCCGAGGCGGCGCTGCGGCTCGATCCCGCCTTGCTCATCCGTTACGGGGAGGAGCCGGACTACCGGGAGGCCGGCGGGCGGGCGCAACTCTCGCTGCTGGGCCGCCGCCTCGCCTCGGGCGGCGGCTTCTGGGATCCGGCCTATGGCCGCCCCGGTGCCGGCGATGCCTCGGTCCTGGCGGCGACCTATGCGGATGGCGAGGGCAGCCACTACCTCCACCGCCTTGCGTACCTCACGCATGACCCGGACAGTTCGGTCGACCCGGCGACCCAGCAATGCCGGGCCGTGGCCCGGCTGGCGCGGGAGTTGCTCCTGCCGGTGATCCGGGTGGAGACGAACGGCCTCGGCCGCTTCCTGCCCGCCTTGCTGCGGCGGGCGCTGGCGGAGGCGGGCGCGCCCTGCACCGTCATCGAGCATGCCAGCCGCCGGGCCAAGGCGGAGCGCATCCTGGCAGCGCTCGAGCCGGCGCTCGCCGCCCGCCGGCTGCATGCGCACGAGGCGGTGTTCCGCACGCCCTTCCCGGGGGAGATGGCCGCCTGGCGGCCGGATGCGCCCGGGCAGCGGGATGATGCGCTCGATGCCCTGGCTGGCTGCCTCCTGGCCGAGCCGGTGCGGCTGCCGGCCGCGATCCCGGCGCCGCGCCACCTCGCCTGGCGCGGCTAGAGCGGTTTCCGTTCGCACTGGCTCACGGATCCCGCTCTAGCTTGTTGTTTTAGCGAGCAAATACCTCCGATCAGATGATTCCATCTGATCAGAGTTTGCTCTAGCCGGCTTTCCTGAGCTTCAGGATCTCCCCAGCGTGCCGCTCGCGGCCCGCCTCGGTCAGCTCATAGCGCCCATCCGCCCGCAGCCGGGCGAGGCCCATGCCCTGGAGCCGTTCCAGGCAGGGGCCGTCCTTCAGCCCATCGGGCCGTCCGCCTCCGCCCACCAGCACCAGCCGGTGGAGCGCCGCGCGGCAGCAGGTCTCGAGATAGGGCTCGTTCCAGATCTTCACTGTTCATCGCGTCCCGGTGCCGCCCGAGGGTGGTCGTCCCGGCACGCCCGTTCAAGGAGGCATGTGAGCCGCGATGTCAATCGAACCCACCTGGTGGATCAGCGTCGTCGAGGCACCGATCGTTGCCGCCCTCTTCTGGATGATCCATGGCCTGCGGAAGGATCTCCACGACCGCATCGACCGCACCACGGAGCGCGAGAGCGAGGCGGTGCGCCGTACCCGCGACGATCTCGCGGATTTCAAGCTGGAGGTGGCCCGGAGCTATGTCCCGCTCTCCCTGATCCGGGACGTGGACCGCCGCCTCTCCCAGCACCTGCTGCGGATCGAGGAGAAGCTGGAATCGGTGGGCGCGATCCGCCTGCGCGACCGTCTCGGGGGAGACGAGGCATGAGCTGCGCCGAGATCCTCGCCCTGACCCTCCGGGCGGAGGCCGGCACCCGCCCGGTCCGCGCCATCGAGGCCCTGGCCGCCCTGGTGGTGAACCGCGCCCGCATGGCCGCCGAGGGGACCGTGCCGCGTGCCCGCTTCGCCCCGGATGCCCGCGCCGGCGCCGGCTGGGCCGGGCTGCTGGCCGAGGTTTGCCGGGCGCCCTTCCTGTTCCGCTGCTGGCAGCCCGGCGGCCTCCGCGCCGAGGCGCCGGCCGATGCCGCGATGGAGATCTGCCGCCGCGTTGCCCGCCGCGCCCAGGGCGGCGCCCTGCCGGACCCGACGGCCGGTGCCACCCATTGGCATGACGGCGCCTCGCTACCCGGTTGGGCGATCGGTCAGGTGCCGACGGCGGAGATCGGTGGCCTCGTCTTCTACCGGCTGCCTGCCTGAGACATCGAAGCGTCGGGTTCCACCGCCGGCCGCTTGCAGGAATGGCAGCCATGCCGGGTTGGTGCGGACAATGTACGGAACCGGCCGGGCTTTGTCAGGTTCCGTACATCAGCCGCGCCATGGGTTGTGGCCAGCCAGGAACGGATGAGCCCTACACGATGGACGGGAGTAGAGACGGCGACATGATGGGCGGCGCCGGACCTGCCTCCGCGGCGCGGTCCTGGGGAGACCAGCATGAGCTCAAGCTCCTGCGCTCGGTCGTCCAGACAATCGGCGAGGCGATCATCGTCACGAGCCCCGAACTCGATCCGCCGGGCCCGTTGATCGAATACGTCAATCCCGGCTTCGAGCGGATGACCGGCTATGCGGCGGACGAGGTTCTCGGCCGGTCACCCCGCTTCCTGCAGGGAGACGGCACCGATCGCACCGCGCTGGACGAGCTGCGCACGGCCCTGCGGGCCGGACGGGCCTTCAGCGGGGAGGCCGTGAACTACCGCAAGGACGGCACCCCTTATGTCGTCGAATGGCTCATCTCCCCCGTTCTGGAAGCCGGCCGGATCGTGCGCTGGGTCGCGGCGCAACGCGACGTGACGGAGCGGCGGCAGGGCGAGGAACGCCAGAAGCGGATGGCCGACGAGCTCAACCACCGGGTCAACAACTCGCTGGCGGCGGTGCAGTCGGTCGCCGCGCAGACCTTCCGGGACGAGTGGAGGAGCGTGGGCGAGGTACGGAACGCCTTCCGGGACCGGCTCCTCGCCCTGGCGCGGGTGCATACCCTCCTGGCGCGCGGGTTCTGGGAAGGCGTGCCGCTCCAGATCCTGGCCGAGCGGCAATTGACCTCCTGCAACGGCAAGGCCGGGGGGGCCGAGATCGAAGGGCCCGAGATGCGGCTCCGGCCCGGTGCCGCCATCGCCTTGGGGATGGCCCTGCACGAGCTGGCCACGAATGCGCTGCGCCATGGCGCCCTGTCCGCCCCCACCGGGCATGTCCGCCTCGTCTGGTCGGTCGAGCCGGGGGAGGATGGCGAGCTGCTGCGGCTCCACTGGGTCGAGGAAGGCGGGCCGCCGGTGGCCGCGCCGCCGCGCCGAGGCTTCGGCACCCGGGTGATCGAGCGCGGCCTCGCGCATGGCATGCGGGCCCGGGTCTCCCTGCGGTTCGCGGCTGCCGGCCTGGACCTGGAAGTGGACGCGCCGCTGGGGGCCGTCGCCGCGGCGCCATGCCGGTCCTGACGAGGGGGGGCTTCCTGCCGGGCGTCACCGATGCCCAGGGTCTTCCCCGGATTGTGGCCGTGCGGCCTTGCGGTGCGAGCCAGGGGCCCGATCGGCGACGAAGCGGGCGACATACGGCCCGATCAGCAGCACCGCCAGGAAGCGCGCGGTCTGCACGGCCATGACGAAGGGCATGTCCACCCGGTTCGAGGCCGCGATGATGGCGACGGAATCCACCCCGCCCGGGCTGGTGGCGAGGTAGGCGGTCAGCGGGTCGACCCCGGCGGCGGCCACCAGCACCGCCGCGAAGCCGCCACAGGCCAGCAGCAGGGCCAGGATGGCGCCGAAGACGCGTGGCAGGGCGCGGGCGGCATGCAGCAGGATGGGCCGGGTGAAGCGCAGCCCGATATTCCATCCGACCATCGCGTAGCAGGCCGCGAGCAGCCAGGGCGGCAGCTCGACCCGCAGCGCGCCGACATCCTGCAGCAGCATGCCGAGGATCATCGGCACCAGGAGCGGCCCGGCCGGCACGCGCAACCGCAGCGCCAGGAGTGACCCGCCCAGGGCCAGCGCCAGGGTCGCCAGCAGCGGCATCCAGGCCACGGCCGGGAAGGCCCGGGCGAGCCAGGACATCTCCTCCACCGGCCCCGACGGGCCGGCCGCGAGCTGCGCGACGCCGGAAGCCGCCGCCGCCACCATCACCACGCGCAGATACTGCATGAAGGCGACGAGGCGGGCATCGGCGCCATGGGCATCGGCCATCAGCACCATCACCGAGGCGGCGCCGGGGAAGGAGCCCCACACTGCCGTGCTGCCCGGCAGCACGCGCCAGCGGGCGAGCAGCCAGCCCAGCAGCACGCTGACCGCCACCACCGCCGGCACCGACACCAGCAGCACCGGCCAGGCCTCGAGCATCGCAACCAGGGTTGGCGTGGTGAGGCTCTGCGCGATCATGCAGCCGATGACCCCTTGCGAGGCGATGAAGCCCGACGCGGGCACCCGGACCGCGCCATCCGCCGCGGCGAGCAGGATGGCGGCCAGCATCGGCCCGAGGAGCAGGGCGGCCGATAGGTGCAGCATCTCCAGCGCGAGCACCAGCAAGGCGGACAGGGCGAGCAGCAGGAGCCATTGGACCCCCTGGCCGGTGCCATGCAGCGAGGGGAGGCCGGCGCGGTAGGGCATGGGAAGCGACCGAACTCCGGAGGGGAAGGCCGCGCGGCCGGCTCCCGGCGCGCAGGATCGGGGCGTCACGACCGCCGCGGAACAGGACAGCATGGAACAGCGAGGTCAAGGCCAGTGCCATGCCGCAGCGCATGGCACCGGGAATGTTCCGCCGGACGATATTCAGCGGCGAGAAATCGACGAACCAGCCCTGGGCCCGCACCACGCCGCGAACCCGTGCCGGGACCGCGCGCGGGTTCACGTCATGCAGGATGGAGAGCCAGACCGCCTCGTCATCCCCGGCGCCAGGAGGTTGCCGGGGATGCCGCTCGGGCTGCAACTCGCCGGGCCGCGCGCGGCGACCGGCCGCTGCTCGACGTGGCGGCCCGGATCGAGCGCGCGGTCCTCGGCTGAGGACGGTCAGCCTTGCGGCCGGACCGTCGCCCGCAGCGTCTCGAGGTCGCGCTGGTGCAGCAGGATGCGGTGCCTCGCCAGGTCGCGGATGCTGACGATGCCGGCAAGCTCGCTTCCGTCCATCACCGGGAGGTGGCGGAAATAGCCGGCATCCATGATCTCCATCGCCTGGTCGATGGTGGTGCGCATGGTGACGGTGGTGACCTGCCGGGTCATCAGGTCGCTCGCCGTCAGCGCGAGGACCTGGGTACCGTGCCGGGCCAGCGCCTTCACCAGATCGCGCTCGCTGACGATGCCGACGAGGCCACCATGGTCGGCCAGCACCACCAGGGCGCCGATGCGGCGCGAGGCGATGATGGCGGCGATCTCGGTGATGCTCGCATCCGGCGAGACGGAGATGACGTTGCGGCCCTTTTCGCGGATGACGGCGGCGATCGTCATGGCTTGTTCCTCCCTGGGAACTGTTCTCGTTCCCTGCGGGGAGCCTAGCATGCGGGGCCTCGCTCACGGCATGCTGCGGTTATGGACAGTTTGCCATTCATGCCGGCCCCGACCGGGGCCGAGGCGGTGCCGGACAGCCAGGGGCTGAACCTCTACCGCGCCGATCCCTGGCTGGCCCCGCTGCTCGGCCTCTATCTTCCGCCGGAGTTGCTGGCGCATCTCGCACCGCATCTCGACCGGATGGGGGCGCTGGCGGGTGGCCGCCTCGATGCGCTGGCCGGGGAGGCCGACCGCAACCCGCCGGAGCTGCTGCACCGCAGCCGGCGCGGCGAGGACGCGCAGCGGATCGACTACCACCCCGCCTATCGGGCGCTGGAGCAGGTGGCCTTCGCCGAGTTCGGGCTGGCTGCGATGTCGCACCGTCCGGGCGTGCTGGGCTGGCCGGCGCCGATGCCGCCGGCGGCGAAATACGCCCTCAGCTATCTCTTCGTGCAGGCGGAATTCGGCCTTTGCTGCCCGCTTTCGATGACCGATGCGCTGGCACGCACGCTGCGCCGCTTCGGCGACCCGGAGCTCGTCGCCCGCTACCTGCCGGGGCTGATCTCGACCGACCTCGATGCGCTGCGCCAGGGCGCGATGTTCATGACGGAGCAGGGGGCTGGCTCCGATATCGCGGCGACGGCGGTGATGGCGGAGCCGCGGCCGGATGGCAGCTGGGCGCTCACCGGCGACAAGTGGTTCTGCAGCAATCCGGATGCCGGGGTGGCGCTGGTGCTGGCACGGCGCCAGGGCGGGGCGGCAGGGCTGCGCGGCGTCTCGCTCTTCCTGCTGCCGCGCGAGCGGCCGGATGGCAGCCCGAATGCCTATCGGATCGTCCGGCTGAAGGACAAGCTCGGCACGCGCTCCATGGCCTCGGGCGAGATCCGGCTGGAGGGCGCCACGGCCTTCCTCGTCGGCGAGCCGGAGGCGGGGTTCAAGCAGATGGCCGACATGGTCAACGCCTCGCGCCTGTCGAACGGCATGCGCGCGGCCGGGCTCATGCGGCGGGCGGTGACGGAGGCGATGTTCGTCGCCCGGCACCGCATCGCCTTCGGCCGCCCGCTGATCGAGATGCCGCTGATGCGGCGGCAACTGCTGAAGCTGGTCCTGCCGATGGAGCAGGCGCGCAGCATGGTGTTCCAGGCCGCCGAGGCAATGCGCCGCAGCGATGCCGGGGAGGACGGGGCCTATGCCTTGCTCCGCATCCTGACGCCGCTGCTGAAATTCCGTGCCTGCCGGGATGCGCGGCGGGTGACGGGCGATGCGATGGAGGTGCGCGGCGGCTGCGGCTATATCGAGGAATGGGCCGACCCGCGGCTGGTACGCGACGCCCATCTCGGCAGCATCTGGGAGGGGACGAGCAACATCGTCGCCCTCGACGTGCTGCGGGCGGCGCAGCGCGAGGGCTCGCTGCCGGTGCTGCGCGCGCATCTGCATGGGCTGCTCGGCAACGGCGCGGCGCTGCCCGAGGCGCTGCCGGCCTTCGACCGCGCGGCGGCGCTGGCGGAGAGGGCGCATGAAAATCCCGCCCTGGCGCGGCAGGCGGCGAGCGCGCTCTACCACCTGACCAGCGCGGCGGCGATGGTCTGGGAGGCCGGGCGCCTGGGTTGTGCCGAGCGGCTGGCGCTCGCCCGGCTGGTGCTGGTGCACCGCGTCCTGCCGCGCGACCCGCTGGCCGATACCGACGAGGCGGTCCCCGCCGCGCTGCTCGCCAAGGCGCTGGCCGCCTGATGGATGGGCTTTCGCCCCGCGCCGCGGCGACGCGCCAGCGCATCCTTGATGCAGCGCTGGCGGAATTCGCCGAGAAGGGCCTGGCCGGCGCCCGCGTCGACGAGATCGCGCTGCGGGCCGGGGCCAACAAGCGCATGCTCTACGCCTATTTCGGCAGCAAGGAGGAGCTCTGGCTGGTCGTGCTGGAGGCCGCCTATGCCGCCAAGCGGGCGGAGGAGCGGGGGCTGCGCGTCGAGGCCCTGCCGCCCGAGGAGGCGATGCGCCGGCTGGTGGAGTTCAACCTGCGCTACACCGCTGCCCACCCCGAATTCGTCGCGCTGCTGAACCAGGAGAACATCCACCGCGCCGCCTACCTGCAGCGCTCGGAGGGGGTGCCGGCGCTCTACTCGCCGCTGCTCGGCCAGATCGGCGCGGTGCTGGCGCGCGGAGTGGAGGCGAGCGTCTTCCGCCAGGGCGTGGACCCGGTGCAGCTCTACATCACCATCGTCGGGCTCGGGCATTTCTTCGTTGCCAACCAGCACACCCTCTCGACCGTGCTGGGCGCCGAGCTGGGGACGGAGGCGGCGCTGGCGGCGCGGGAGCGGCATGCGGTCGAGGTGGTGCTGGGCTATCTGCGGCCTTGACTCCGGGTTTGGGTAACTGGATGGTTACCCGAGAAGCCCAGGGAGGACGAGGTGATGGCGGAACGCCGCATCGGGATCATCATGAACGGCGTCACCGGCCGCATGGGGACCAACCAGCATCTCATCCGCTCCATCGCCGCCATCCGCGCCGATGGCGGCGTGCGGCTGGCGAATGGCGACCGGCTGGTGCCGGACCCGATCCTCGTCGGCCGCAACCGGGAACGGCTGGAAGCCCTGGCTCGGGCGCATGGGGTCGAGCGGGTCTCGACCGACCTCGATGCCTGCCTCGCCGATCCTGGCGACGAATTGTTCTTCGACGCGGCGACGACGCAGCTCCGCGCCGGGCTGATCGAGCGGGCGATCGCCGCCGGCAAGCACATCTATGTCGAGAAGCCGACGGCCGACCGGCTGGAGGATGCGCTCAAGGTGGCGCGGCTGGCCAAGGCGGCCGGCATCAAGCATGGCGTGGTGCAGGACAAGCTGTTCCTGCCCGGGCTGCGCAAGCTGAAGATGGTGATCGACAGCGGCTTCCTCGGGCGCATCTGCGCGGTGAAGGGCGAATTCGGCTACTGGGTCTTCGAGGGCGACCTGCAGCCGGCGCAGCGGCCCAGCTGGAACTACAAGGCGGCCGAAGGCGGCGGCATCATCCTCGATATGCTCTGTCATTGGCGCTACGTGCTCGACAACCTCTTCGGCGAGGTGGAGGCCGTCTCCTGCCTCGGCGCCACCCATATCCCGGAGCGCATCGGCGAGGACGGCAAGCCCTACAAGGCGGATGTAGACGACGCGGCCTATGCCACCTTCCAGCTGCGGGGCGGCGTCGTGGCGCATATCAATTCGAGCTGGGTGACGCGGGTGCGGCGGGACGACCTCGCCACCTTCCAGGTGGACGGCACGCATGGCAGCGCCATCGCCGGCTTGCAGACATGCTGGACGCAGAGCCGGGTCAACACGCCGAAGCCGGTCTGGAACCCGGACGTGCCGCAGCCGATCGACTTCTTCGCCGGCTGGCAGGAGGTGCCGGGCACGCAGGACTACCCGAACGGCTTCCGCGTGCAGTGGGAGATGTTCCTGCGCCATCTCGCCGGCGAGATCGCGACCTTCCCGTGGGATCTCTTCGCCGGGGCCAAGGGCGTGCAGCTTGCCGAGGCGGGGCTCCGCAGCTGGCGCGAGCGCCGCTGGATCGACATCCCCGCGCTGGAGGGCTGAGCCGTGCCAAGCATCGACCTGCCGAAGGGCACGGGCGTCGAGCGGTTCACGCTGAGCGAGCCGCGCGTCTTCCCGAAGGCGAGGCCGCCTTTCCCGCGCATGGCGCTGGCAGCGGCGCATGTGGTGGCGGACCCGTTGGCCGAGCAGGATCCCTGGCTCGACATCAAGGTGGATTGGGACCGCACCATCGCCTTCCGCCGCCATCTCTGGTCGCTCGGCCTCGGCGTCGCCGAGGCGATGGATACCGCGCAGCGCGGCATGGGCCTCGACTGGGCCGGCGCACAGGAGCTGGTGCGCCGCAGCCTCGACGCCATGCGCGACGTGCCGGGCGCGGTGATGGCGAGCGGCGCGGGGACGGACCACCTTGCACCGGAGCCCGACGTCACGGTGGATGACGTCATCCGCGCCTATGAGGAGCAATGCGCGGCCATCGAGGCGATGGGCGGCCGCATCATCCTGATGGCCTCGCGCGCCCTGGCGAAGGCGGCGCGCGGGCCGGCGGATTACGAGCGGGTCTATGCCCGCATCCTGTCGCAGGTGAGGGAGCCGGTGATCATCCACTGGCTCGGCGAGATGTTCGACCCGGCGCTCGAGGGCTACTGGGGCGCGGGCGAGCACTACAAGGCGATGGAGACGGCGCTGGCCGTCATCACCTCCCACGCCGCCAAGGTGGACGGGGTGAAGATCAGCCTTCTCGACAAGGAGAAGGAGATCGCCATGCGCCGCCGCCTGCCCCCTGGCGTGCGGATGTACACCGGTGACGACTTCAACTACGCCGAGCTCATCGCCGGCGATGCCGAGGGGCATTCCGATGCGCTGCTCGGCATCTTCGACCCGATCGCGCCGGCGGTGGGCGGTGCGCTGGCGGCGCTCTCGGCCGGGGACCTCGCGGGCTTCCACGGCATCCTGGCGCCGACGGTGCCGCTCAGCCGCCACATCTTCCGGGCGCCGACGCGCTTCTACAAGACGGGCGTGGTCTTCATGGCCTGGCTGGCTGGCCACCAGGACCATTTCACCATGCTCGGCGGCCAGCAATCGGCGCGCAGCATCGGGCACCTCGCGGAGCTGTTCCGCCTGGCCGATGCGGCGGGGCTGCTGCAGGACCCGGACCTTGCCGTGGCACGGATGCGGGCGCTGCTGGCGGTGCATGGTGTGGCATGAGCGCGCCGGGGCCTCTCTCGCTCAACACGGTGACGGTGCGGGACCGCTGGAGCCTCGCGCAATGCATCGAGGGCTGCGCGCGGCACGGCATCCCGGGCATCTCGCCCTGGCGGGACAAACTCGCCGAGCTGGGCGTGGCGCAGGCGGCGCGGCAGATCCGCGATGCGGGGCTGTTCGTCTCCGGCCTCTGCCGCGGCGGGATGTTCCCCGCGGCCGATGCCGCCGGGCGGCGGGCCGCCATCGAGGATAACCTCCGTGCCATCGAGGAGGCGCAGGCGATCGGCGCCGCCTGCCTCGTGGTCCTCGGCGGCGGCCTGCCGCCCGGCTCGAAGGACCTCCCGGGCGCGCGGGCGATGTTCCGCGACGGGCTGGCCGCGATCCTGCCGGCGGCGCGCGCGGCCGGCGTCACCCTCGCGCTCGAGCCGCTGCACCCGATGACCTGCGCCGACCGCAGCGTGCTCTCGACGCTCGGCCAGGCGCTCGACCTCGCCGAGGAATTCGGCGAGGGCGTCGGGATCGCGCTCGATGTCTACCATGTCTGGTGGGACCCGGACCTGGCGCGGCAGATGCAGCGGGCGCGGGGGCGGATCGCCGCCTTCCATGCCTGCGACTGGCTGATGCCGACGACCGACCTCGTCTTCGACCGCGGCATGATGGGCGACGGGGTGATCGACATCCCCGCCATCCGCGCCATGGCCGAGGCCGCCGGCTATGCCGGGCCCTGCGAGGTGGAGATCCTATCCCGCCGCTGGTGGGCCGAGGATCCGGACACGGTGCTGGAGACGATCAAGGCGCGGCACGCGACCGCCTGCTGACGCAAGAAGGGAGGAGGCTATGATGCTTCGTCGCAGCCTGCTGGGTGCGGCGCTGGCCGCGCCCGGGCTGGCGCGGGCCCAGGGCCCCGTACAAGCCTGGGCACCGCAACGGCCGATCCGCTTCGTCGTGCCTTTCCCGGCCGGGGGCGGCACCGATGTCGCGGCGCGCATCCTGGCGGAGCGGCTGACGGAGGGGCTCGGCCAGCCCGTCATCGTCGAGAACCGCACGGGCAGCGGCGGCAATATCGGCATGGAGAATGTCGTCCGCAGCGCACCCGACGGGCATGCGATCGTGATGGGCACGACGGGCACGCTGACGATCAACCCGCATCTCTATCCGACCCTCGGCTTCGACCCGGCGCGGGACCTGGCGCCGGTCTCGCTGCTGCCGGATGTGCCGACCATGGCGGAGATCGACCTTCCGGGGGCCGAGAGCACCTCCTGGGGCGCGGTGCTGGCATTGGCCGGCACGCCGGAGCCGGTGGTGGCGCGGCTGCAGGCGGCGCTCGGCGAGGCGGTGGCGCAGCCCGCGGTGCGGGCGCGCATGGCCCAGGCCGGGGCGGATGCCGCCACCTCCACCCCCGCCGAGCTCGCATCGCTGATGCGGCGCGAGACGGAGCGTTGGGGACGGGTCGTGCGGGAGGCGGGGATTACCGTGGGGTAGGGCGGGATCGCCGGGGGCCGGAACGGCCGGAGGCGTACATCACGCCCTGGCCATCCGCTCCAGCACCGGCAGGAGGTGCGGCTTCAGCGCCGGCCAATTCTCGCTCATCGGGAAGTGGCCGAGGCCGGGCATGATTTCGAGCGTCGCGCCGGGGATGGCGGCGGCGGTGGCGCGGCTGTCCTCCGGCCGGCAGGAATAGTCGTACTCGCCGGTGAGCAGGGCGACGGGGCAGCGGGTGGTGTCGATCCGCGCCAGCTTGGGGCGGAGGTCTCCCTCCTCGGCGTAGAAATGCAGGTCGCCGCGGAAGATGCCGGGGCCGCCCTGGGCATAGTGCCAGAGGGTCTCCCATTTCGAGGCTTCGGGTGACGCAGGGCCGACCAGGCCGGAGACCATGGCGCTGCAGGCCTCGCCGCCATGGATGTGCGGGTGGTGCAGGGCGCCGAGGTCGTAGTAGCGCCCGGTGAAGGCGCTGCCCTGCAGGCCGATGACGCCGCCGAGGGCATCCGGGTGCTCCGCCGCCAGGTCGAGCACGATGCGGCCGCCGATGGAGCAGCCCATCACGACCGGCCGCTCGAGCCGGAGGGCGGCGGCGACGGTCATGACCAGGCCGGTGTAGCCGGCGGTGGTGAGGCGGTATTCCTCCCGCTCCCAGCCCGGCGGCGGGCTCGACTTGCCATGCCGCGGCATGTCGAAGGCGATGCAGCGGAAGCGGGCGGTGATGTCGGCATCGTTCAGCAGGTCGCGCCATTGCCGGCCATCGCTGCCGGCGGTGTGCAGCAGCAGTAGGGGCGGGCCGGAGCCAGCCTCCTCGACATAGAGGCGATGCGGCCGGCCGGCGATGTCGAGGCGGAGATAGCGGCCGGTGATGGGCTCGACGGTGACGTTGCCGAAGGCCGGTGCGGCGGCCACCGCAGGCCGTGGATGGCCGGCGAGATGGGCCAGCACCCCCTTGAACCAGAGGAGATGGGCGAAGAACAGGTCGGTGTCGCCCTCCACCATGAGGGCGCCCTGGCGGCGCAGCGCCAGCAGGTCGTGCCAGCCGGGCTCCGGGCTGGGCGCGGCGAAGCGGGCGAAGCCCTCGGCGGTGATGCGGAGCGCCAGGGTGGAGCGTGGCATCAGGAAAGGGCCGGGGCGGAGCGCGGCGAGGCTTCCGTCATGCAGGGAGAGCAGCCAGGCCTCGTCGCCGATCCCGAGCAGCAGCTCGGCGGTGAGGTGGCGGCCATGGCGGGCGAGGTCGGGCTCGGCCAGGCGCGTGGCCAGGCTGTCCATCCGGGATTGCATTCTTGGTTGTCCTCCCTTGGTGCGGCCGGGTCAGTCCGGTGGGTCATAGCCGCCGCCGCCGCTGGTCTGGAGGATAACCCGATCGCCCTCCCGCACCAGCAGGTTGGCCTTGCCGCGCAACTCCTCCTCGGTCCCATCCGGGCGGCGCAGCAGGCAGCGGAAGGGGGCGCCGGGGGCGCCGCCGGCCAGGCCCCAGGGCGGGATGACGCGGCGCTCGAACATGGTGGTCAGCGACATCTCCGGGGCGAGGACATGGTAGTCGCGCTCGGTGCCGGCGCCGCCCGCATGGCGCCCCGTGCCGCCGGAGCCGGGGCGGAGGGTGTGGTGCTCGATGCGGATCGGGAATTCCGCCTCGATGATCTCGGCCGGAGTGTTGTTGGTGTTGGTGAGGTGGACGCGCGTGGCGGCACTGCCGGGCCTGTCGTGGCGCGCGCCCTCGCCGCCGCCATGCGGCTCGTAGAGGGTCTTCCAGGCACCGTCGCGGCCGGCGCCGCCGAAGATCAGCAGCCCGGCGGTGGTGGAGCCGCCGGCCGAGAGGCGTTCCGGGATGGTCTCGGCGAAGGCGCGGAAGATGGCATCCACCAGACGCTGCGAGGTCTCGTGGTTGCCGCCGACCAGCGGCTTCTCGCGTGGCGGGTCGAGCAGGGAGCCAGGGCGCGTCACGACGGTGAGCGGGCGGTAGCAGCCGCCATTGGGCTGGATCTCCGGCCCGGCGATGGCCTTCATCGCATAATAGACGGCGGCCGCGGTGACATAGGGCGTGGTGTTGAGCGGGCCGGCGAGGGCGTCATCGGTCGCCGAGAAGTCGAAGCTCGCCCGGTCACCCTCGACGCTGATGCGCACGCGGATGGCGGCGGGCGCGCCGCCCGGCCCGTCATCGTCGAGGAAATCCTCGCCCTCGAAGACGCCCTGCGGGAGCGATGCGATGGCGGCCCGCATGGCGGCCTCCGACCGGTCGTGCAGCGCCGCCATCGCCGCCTCCACCGTCGCGGCACCATGGGTGGCGCAGAGGTCGAGCAGGCGGCGCTCGGCGGTCGCCGTGGCGGCGAGCTGGGCGAGCATGTCGCCCTCGCGCTCGGCCGGGCCGCGGACATTGTTCAGCACCACCGCGATCTTCTCCTCATCCGGCCCCTCGGCGGTGAAGAGGCGGAGCGGCGGCAGGCGCAGGCCCTCCTGCACGCTCTCGGTCGCCGCGGCGACATAGGAGCCGGGCCAGGCACCGCCGATATCGGCCCAATGCGCCAGGCTGACCGCGAAGGCCAGCAGGCGCCCCTCGGCGAAGACGGGGCGGATGGCCTTCACATCCGGCAGGTGGTTGCCGCCGAGCTCGGGCAGGTTGGTGAACCAGACATCGCCGGGGCGGAGGCGCTCGGCGGGCACGCGCTCGAGGAAGGCGCCGACGGTGAAGCTCATCACCCCAAGATGGACGGGGATGTCGCGCCCCTGCGCGACCAGCTGGCCGCGCGCATCGGTCAGCGCCGAGGACAGGTCGCCGGCCTCGCGCAGCAGGGGCGAGCGGGCGGCGCGCATGACGACGAAGGACATCTCCTCGGCGATGCCGGTGAGGGCGTGGCGGAGGACTTCCAGGCGGAAGGGATCGGGCGTGCTCATGCATCCTCCCGCAGCAGCAGGATATGGCCACCGGGCTGCGCCGCCGCGGACCAGCCCGGCGGGACGAGGATGGTGGACCAGTCATCCTCGATGATGGCGGGGCCGGCGATGCGGTGCGGCAGGGCGAGGCCCGCCCGTTCATAGCGCGGCGTCGGCACCGGCCCGGCCGGGGCGAACCAGCAGGGATCGGTGGCGAAGGGGCGGGGCGGGGCGGCCTCGGCGGCTGGCGCGGCAAGGTCCATCTGGCGGGGCGCGGCGACGCGGAGGCGGAGGCCGAGCATCTCCCAGGCCTCGCCGGAGGCGAAGCCGAACAGGGCGCGGTGCCGCTCCTCGAAGGCGAGGCCGAGCCCCGCGCCATCGACTGGCCCAGGCAGGGGCACGTCCACCGCATAGGACTGGCCGCGGTAGCGGATGAGGCCGGTCTCCTCCACCGCCAGCGCCTCCCGCGCCACGCCCTGGGCGAGGAGGGGGGCGGCCAGCTCATCCAGCAGCGCCGCGCGGGCCCCGGCCAGCCGGGCGGCATCGAAATCCTCGCCCGGCAGGCGGAGGGTGCGCTGCCGCGTGTAGCTCATCTCGGCGGCGACGCAGCCGAGGGCGGAGAAGGCGGAGGAGGCGTGCGGCACCAGCACGCGGCGGATGCCATAGGTCGCGGCGAGGCCGGCGGCATGCATCGGCCCCATGCCGCCGAAGGCCAGCAGCGTGGCGCCACGGCCATCGACGCCGCGCTCGACGGTGATCTTGTTGAGCGCCCGGGCCATGGTGGCATCGGCCACGCGCAGCACGCCGAGCGCCAGCTCCACCACCGGGAGGCCGAGCCTGTCTGCCAGCGGCGCGAAGGCGGCGGCGGCGCGCGCCGCGTCCAGCGTGATGGTGCCGCCCAGCCGGCGGCGCGGGTTGAGGTAGCCGAGGATGGTGTTGGCATCGCAGACGGTGGGCGCGGTGCCGCCCCGGCCATAGCAGGCGGGGCCCGGCTCCGCGCCGGCGCTGCGGGGGCCGACGGAGAGGCCGCCCGGCCCGTGCTGGACGATGGAGCCGCCACCGGCGCCGATGGACTCGATGGCGACCATCGGCTGGCGCAGCGGCTGGTCGGCCAGCTTCGCATCGAGGGTGATCTCGGCGCGGCCATCGAGGATCAGCGCGACATCGGTGGTGGTGCCGCCCATGTCGAAGGAGAGCAGGGCGGCTTCGCCCGTCTCGCGCGCCACGACGGCGGCCGCGGCGACGCCGGCGGCGGGGCCGGACAGGGCCATCAGCAGGGGGCGTTCCGCCGCCGCCTCGGGCGAGGCCATGCCGCCGGCCGAATGCATGACATGAAGCTGCACCCTGGCCGGCAGCTCGGCGCGGAGGCGGGCGAGGTACTCGGCCGCGAGCGGCATGACGGCGGCATTCAGCACCGTCGCCACGCAGCGCTCGTACTCGCGCGCCTCCGGGTTCACCTGATGCGAGAGCGAGAGGTAGGGCACCCGGCCGCGCAGCCGCTCGGCCAGCGCCGCCTCATGCGCCGGGTTGGCGTAGCTGTGCAGCAGCATGACGGCGATGGAGCGGGCGCCGGTCGCCAGCGCCGCATCCACCGCTGCGTCGATGTCGGTGAGCGGGCGGAGGATGCTGCCGTCATGCGCCATGCGCTCGGCGACCGGGATCCGGCGCCCGGGCGGGACGAGCGGTGCCGGCTTCGGCGGCACCTCCAGCCGGTAGAGGTCCTTCCGGCTCTGCCGGCCGATCTCGATGACATCCTCGAAGCCAGCGGTCGCCAGGAGCGTCACCGGCTCCAGCCTGCCCTCGACGATGGCATTGGTGACGCGGGTGGTGCCATGCACCAGGTCGGCGATCCCGGCGGGCTCGATCCCGATCGCCTCCAGCGCGGCGAAGATGCTGCCGACGGGGTCGGCGAGGCGGGAGGGCACCTTGGCGGTGCGGAATTCGGCGCCTCGTGCGGCGACGATGTCGGTGAAGGTGCCGCCAATATCGATGCCGACCTGCCAGCCTGCCATGCGCTGCCCTATCCGCTGCGGCGGGCATCCTGCCTGCCGCGTTGCGTGATGACCACCCCTTGGGCAATGCTCATCCTGCGGAGGGTGAGCATGCGATTGAAGGGCAAGGTGGCGATCATCACCGGCGGCGGCTCCGGCCTCGGCCGGGCGAGCGCGGAGCTTTTCGCGCGCGAGGGCGCGCGGCTGGTGGTGGTGGACCGCGATGCGGCCGGGGCGGCGGAAAGCGTTCGCCTGATCGAGGCGGCGGGCGGCGAGGCCATGGCGCTTGTCTCCGATGTGGGCGAGCCGGGAAGCGCGGATCGCGACGCGGCGGCGGCGCTCGGCCGCTTCGGGCGCATCGACATCCTCTGCGCCTTCGCCGGCTTCTCCTGCGGCGGGACGGTGCTGACCACCGACCCGGCGGATTGGGATGCGGTGTTCCGCGCCAATGTCGGCGGCACCTGGCTCTGGGCGCGGGCGGTGATCCCGGCCATGCAGCGGCAGGGTGGCGGCGCGATCGTCACCACCGCCTCCCAGCTCGCCCTGGCGGGCGGTCGGGGCAATACGGCCTATATCGCGGCCAAGGGCGCCATCCTCAGCCTCACGCGGACGATGGCGCTGGACTTCGTCGGCGACAACATCCGGGTGAACGCGCTGGTGCCCGGCGCCATCGACACGCCGCTGCTCCGGCGGAGCTTCGCCCGGCACCAGGAGCCGGAGCCGATGATGGCCGCCTCCCGCGCGCGGCATGCCATGGGGCGGTTCGGCCGGGCGGAGGATGTGGCGGAGGCTGCCTTGTTCCTGGCCAGCGATGCTGCCGCTTTCACCACCGGCACGACGCTGGCGGTGGATGGCGGGTGGCTGGCTGCCTAGAATCTGAGTGGTACGGCGATTGCTGACACAATGCGGCTTTGGTCTGGGGACATGGGATGAAGATCACGCGTCGGGATATCCTCGCCGGTACGGCTGGCCTGGCGGCGGCGCCCCTGGCCGGGCCGGCCATGGCGCAGAGCCGGGCGGAGACGCTGCGGCAGGTCACCGGCAATACGGTCAACACGCTCGACCCCACCATGCCGGGCTCGACGCGCGAGGCCTTCGGCATCAGCGTCAATATCTATGACCGGCTGGTCTCCTTCGGCCGGAAGCAGAGCGGCGCCGGCTGGGTGTTCGACCCGGACACCATCCGTGGCGAACTCGCCGAGCGGGTGGAGACCAGCGCGGACGGCACGACCTTCACCTTCCACCTGAGGCGGGACGCCAAATTCCACGATGGCACGCCGGTGACGGCGGAGGATGTGAAGTGGTCGCTCGACCGCCATGTGTCGGCGCGCTCGCTGGCGGCGGTGCAGATCCAGACCGGCTCCTGGACCAGGGCCGAGCAGTTCCGCATCATCGACCAGCATACGGTCGAGGCACGGGTCGAGCGGCCGGACCGGCTGGCGCTGCCCAATCTCTGCACGCTCTACTGCATCATCATCAACAGCAAGGTGGCGAAGGCCCATGCCACGGCGGAGGACCCCTGGGCGCAGAACTGGCTGAAGGACAATGCCGCCGGATCCGGCGCCTATATGGCCGAGAGCTTCAAGCCGGGCGAGCAGGTGATCCTGCGGCGAAACGACAACTGGAAGGGCTCGCCCGACGGCAAGCTGCCCTTCTTCCGCCGCATCATCAACCAGACCATCCCCGAGGCGGCGACGCGGGCGAACCTGATCGAGCGGGGCGATGCCGACCTCTCCATCGACCTGCAGGCGAGCGACGTGCCGACCCTGGCGCAGCGGCCGCGGGTGAAGGTGGTCTCGACGCCGCAATTCAACGCCTTCACCATGGTCGCCTTCAACACCCGCATGGCGCCGTTCGACAACATCAAGCTGCGGCAGGCAGTGGCGGCGGCGCTGCCCTATGGCGACATCTTCAAGGCGGCGCTCTTCGAGCGTGGTGCGGCGCTGTTCGGCGCCGACTGGAGCGAGACGCCGCCGACCGCCCGCTTCCCGCAGCCGCTGCCGATGAAGACCAACCTCGCCCGCGCCCGGGCGCTGATGGCGGAGGCGGGCTTCCCGAACGGGCTCGACACCACCTTCTCCTTCAATGTCGGCTCGGCGGCGACGAGCGAGCCGATGGCGGCACTGATCAAGGAATCGCTCGCCCGCATCGGCATCCGGATCGAGATCCAGAAGCTGCCGGATGCGCAGATCTCGACCCTGGTGACCGAGAAGAAGCTGCCCTTCCTGACCGAGACCTCAATCGCCTGGCTTCCCTCGACCGACTACTTCTTCCGCAATTTCTTCACCGGCGAGCAGCGCTGGAACTACAGCAGCTGGAACAACGCCGAGATCACCGCGCTGACCGCCAAGGCCCGCTTCGAGCAGGACGCGGCCGAGTATGACCGGCTCTGCCGGCGGATGATCGCGGTGCTGGCGGAGGAGGTGCCGCTGATCCTGCTCTGGCAGCCGAACCAGGATGCGGTGATGACCCAGGCGATCGATGGCTACACCTACCAGTACCACCGCCAGGTGGATTACCGCGACCTGCGCCGGGCCTGACATGAGGGGCATCGCGGGCCGGGCGGGGCGGCGCTTCCTGTCCTCGCTGCCGGCCCTGCTCGGCGTGCTGGTCTTCACCTTCCTGCTGATGCGGGTCCTGCCGGGCGACCCGGCGATATTCTTCGCCTCCGGCCCGAATGCGGGGCAGGCGGAGATCGAGGACATCCGGCGCCGCATGGGCCTCGACAAGCCTGTGCCGGAGCAGCTTCTGCTCTATCTGCGGGATGTGGCGACCGGCAATCTCGGGCGGTCGATGACGACGGGGCAGCCCGTGCTGAACGACCTGCGGGGCCGGCTGCCGGCCTCGCTGGAGCTCACTTTCTGCGCATTGCTGATCGCGCTGGTGCTCGCGGTGCCGCTCGGCATCCTGGCGGCGCTCAGGCCGGGCTCGCTGCTCGACCATGGGGTGCGGATGCTCTGCACCCTCGGCGTCTGCGTGCCGACCTTCGTCTCCGGCCTGTTGCTGATCTACGTGCTCTACTACCTGCTGGGCATCGCGCCCGACCCGACCGGCCGGATCGACATCTTCGCCTCGCAGCCGCCGACGGTGACGGGCTTCCTGCTGGTGGATGCAGCCCTGGCGGGGGATTGGGAGGCCTGGTGGGCGGCGGCGAGCCAGCTCGTGCTGCCGGCCTGCACCATGGCGCTGTTCGTCCTGGCACCCCTGGCGCGGATGACGCGGGCCTCGATGCTCGCCGTGCTGACCAGCGACTTCGTCCGCACCGGGGAAGCACTCGGCCTGTCGAGGCGCCGGGTGATCCTCGTCTATGCGCTGCGCAATGCGCTGCTGCCGGTGATCACCATCATGGGCATCGTCTTCTCGACCATGCTCGGGGCGAATGTGCTGGTGGAGAAAGTGTTTTCCTGGCCCGGCGTCGCCTCCTACGCGCTGGATGCGCTGCTCTCCTCCGACTACGCGCCGGTGCAGGGTTTCGTGCTGCTGATGGCCTCGATCTTCGTGCTGGTGAACCTGGTGGTGGACCTGCTCTATGGCCTGGCCGACCCGCGGGTGTCGATCGGATGAGCGCGACGCTCCGGCATGTCGGCTGGGTGCTGCGCGGCAACCCGGTCACCTTGCTGGCCGGCTGCGGCTGCGGGCTGATGGTGCTGGCGGCGCTGCTCGGGCCCTGGATCGCGCCCTATGACCCGGTGGCCTCCAATGTCCCCCTTGCCCTGCAGCCGCCAAGCGCGGCGCACTGGTTCGGGACGGACCAGCTTGGGCGGGACGTGTTCAGCCGGGTGCTGGTGGCCGCAAGGCTCGACCTCGCCATCGCTGCCTCGGCGGTCAGCCTCTCCTTCCTCATCGGCGCCACGGTCGGCAGCTTCTGCGGCTATGCCGGCGGGCGGCTGGATGCCTGGGTCGGCCGCTTCGTCGATGTGCTGATGGCCTTCCCGCTCTTCGTCCTCGCCATGGCGATGGTCGCGGCGCTCGGCAACCGGGTCGAGAACATCATCTACGCGACGGCGATCATCAACCTGCCCTTCTATATCCGCTTCAGCCGGGCGGAGGTGAACATCCGCCGCAACCTCGGCTGGGTGGAGGCGGCACGGGCCTCGGGCAACAGCCATGTGGAGGTCGTGTTGCGCTTCCTGCTGCCGAATGTGCTGCCGGCCATGGCGGTGCAGATCTCGCTCAACCTCGGCTGGGCGATCCTGAATGCGGCGGGGCTTTCCTTCCTTGGCCTCGGCGTCCGGCCGCCGACGCCGGAATGGGGGATCATGGTGGCGGAGGGCGCGCGCTTCATCACCACCGGCAAATGGTGGCTGGTGGCCTGCCCCGGGGCGGCGCTGATGTTCGCCGTGCTCTGCTTCAACCTGCTGGGCGACGGGCTGCGCGACATCCTCGATCCGCGGATGCGGACATGAGCCGCCTGCTGGAGATCAGCGACCTCCGCGTCGAATTCGCCACGCGCAACGGGCCGGTGGAGGCGCTGAAGGGGGTCTCGCTGTCGGTCGGGGTGGGAGAGACGCTCGGGATCGTGGGGGAGAGCGGCTCGGGGAAGTCGGTGACGGCCTTCTGCGTGATGCGGCTGCTCGACCGGGCGGGGCGGATCGCTGGCGGGCACATCCGCTTCCGCGGCGAGGACATCACCCGGGCCGGGCGGCGGGTGCTGGCGCCGCTCCGCGGGGCCGCGATGTCCATGATCTTCCAGAACCCCCGCGCGGCGCTGAACCCGATCCGCCCGGTCGGCTTGCAGATCGCGGATGTGCTCAGGGCGCATGAATCCATCTCGGCGCGGGAGGCGCGGGAGCGGGCCGTCGCGCTGCTGGAGGCGGTGCGTATCCGCGACCCCGTGGCGCGGCTGGCGGCCTATCCGCATGAGTTGTCGGGCGGCATGTGCCAGCGGGTGATGATCGCCATGGCCATCGCCTGTGAGCCGAGCCTGCTGATTGCCGATGAGCCGACCACCGGCCTCGACGTGACGACGCAGAAGACGGTGATGGACCTGCTGGCCGAGACCACGGCACGGCGGGGCATGGCCATGCTGCTCATCACCCATGATCTCGGCCTTGCCGCGCAATATTGCGGGCGGATCGCGGTGATGGAGCAGGGTCGGGTGGTGGAGGAGGCGCCGCCGGCGCGGCTCTTCGGCACGCCGGGCCATGCCTATACGCGGCGGCTGGTGGCGGCCTCGCCACGGCGGGACTCGACGGTGGCGAGCCTCGTCGGCGCGCCGGAGCCGCAGCCCATGCCGCTGCGCCCGCGCCAGCCCCTGCTCGAGGTCAGGGAGCTCGGCAAGCGCTTCGGAACGGCGGCGGCGGTGGATGGGGTCTCCTTCCATCTCGATGCCGGGGAGAGCCTCGGGCTGGTCGGGGAGAGCGGTTCGGGGAAGAGCACCATCTCGCGCCTGGTCTGCCGGCTGCTGGATCCCAGCGAGGGGAGCATCCGCTTCGACGGGGAGGAGATCGGCGCCATCCCGGCAGGGCGGTTCCATCGCAGCCCCTATCGGCGGGCCATCCAGCTCGTCTTCCAGGATCACGGGGAGAGCCTCAACCCGCGCTTCTCCGCCTTCGACTCCATCGCCGATCCGTTGCGTCGGCTGCTCGGGCTGCGGGATGGGGCGGGGCTCAGGGCGCGGGTGGAGGAGGCGGCGGAGCGGGTCGGGCTGCCGGGGGATTTGCTGGGGCGGTTTCCGCATCAGCTCTCGGGCGGGCAGAAGGCGCGGGTCGGGATTGCCCGGGCGATCGCCGCGGGGCCGCGGCTGCTGGTGCTGGACGAACCGACGGCGGCGCTCGACGTCTCGGTCCAGGCGGTGGTGCTCCACCTCCTGGACCGGCTGCGGCGGGAGAGCGGGCTCGCCTATCTCTTCGTCAGCCATGACCTGAACGTGGTGCGGATGATGTGCGAGCGCACCATCGTTCTCCAGACAGGCAAGCTGGTGGAGGAGGGGAGGAGCGAGGTGCTCTTTGCCGCGCCCCGGGCCAGCTATACGGCTGAATTGCTGGCGGCGATCCCGCATTTCGCGCCGGAGGAGGGCGATGCGAGGGCCAGGGCCGCGGTCGCGGGCTGAGCCTCCGGCTTTCGCTTGGCGGGCGGGGTCGCCATGCTAGCCTCCTTCCCAAAGCCTCGGGAGGAGACGGGATCATGGCTGCTGCCGAACTCGGCACCCTGGCGCCGCAGGTGCCCGAGGCCCTGACCCGGCCTGGCCCGGTCGGGCATGCGCGGGCCCTCATCCCCCTGCTGGAGTCCGCCGCCCCCGCCATCGAGCAGGCGCGGGAACTGCCACCCGCGGTGCTGGAGGCGCTGCGGGCCAATGACTTCTTCCGCCTGCTGACCAGCCCCGCCATCGGCGGCCAGGCGCTGCCGCTGCCGGTCTATGCCGAGGTCGTCGAGGCCCTGGCGATCGGTGATGCCAGCACGGCCTGGTGCGTGAACCAGGGGAATGTCTCCGCCCTGACCTCGGCGACCTTCCTGGCACCCGAGGTGGCGCGACGCTGCTTCGGCGACCGTGACAGCGCACTCGCCTGGGGTGCCCAGCACAACCGCGCCACGGCGGTACCGGTGCCCGGCGGATATCGGGTGACCGGGCGCTGGGACTTCGCCAGCGGCAGCCGGCATGCCAGCCTGATGGGCGCGCATGTGCCGGTGACGGAGCCGGACGGCACGCCGCGTCCTGGCCGACCGCAATTCGTCACCGTGCTCTTCCCGCGCGGGCAGGCACGGATCATCGGCGACTGGGCGGCGATGGGGCTGCGCGGCACCGGCAGCGACAGCTACGAGGTTGTGGATCTCTTCGTGCCGGACAGCCATGCCTGCTTCCGCGACCGTCCCGAGGCGCGGCGGGACCGGGGGACGATCACGGCCTTCAGCTCGCATCTCTGCTACGCCACTGGCTTCGCGGCGACGGCGCTGGGGACGGCGCGGAGCCTGCTCGACCGCAGCATCGCCCTGGCGCGCGGCAAGTCGGCCCGCGCCGCGGCCCAGCCGATGGCGGAGAACCATGGCGTGCAGTCGCAGATCGCCCAGCTCGAGGCGCGTCTGCGGGCCGGCCGTGCCTATCTGCTCGGCACGGTGCGGGAGGCCTGGGCGGAGGCCGAGGCCATGGGCGAGCTCAGCCTCGACACCCGCATGGCGGTGCGGCTGGCGACGACCAGCGTCATGGGAGATGCAACCGAGGTTTCCGTCGCCTGCTACCGGGCGGGCGGGACCACGGCCATCCTGGAGGCCGAGCCTTTCGAGCGCCGGTTCCGCGATGCCCTCTGCATCTCCCAGCATCTCCAGGCCACACCCTGGCATCTGGAGATGGTGGGGCGGCACCTGCTCGGCGTCCCGCAGGTGCCGCAATTCCTCTGAGCAAGCCTTGGGCGAAGGGGGCTTCCTTCCCGCCGCTGCCTGGGCTAAGGGAGGGGCGCGCTGGACCCGTAGCTCAGCTGGATAGAGCGTTGCCCTCCGAAGGCAAAGGTCGTACGTTCGAATCGTATCGGGTCCGCCAATTTTTCAAGCACTTAGAAAGCCACGGCTAGCCTCGTCGAGGTGAGTGGCTATCCGGTGGCAACCCGTCGCTTCGACTGGTTAGCATGGGGCATTGACCATGCTAATCAGCCAAAGCCACCAGTGCGCTCGTGAGAGGCGCCTCCATTCCTCGCTGCCGTAGGAGCGCCGGGCCGGAGGCGCCGAGCTCGACCCGTGGGTACAGCCAGGATCAGGGACGGCCAGGCCCGCGCGCGGCGCGCCCGGCGGTCGTGTCGTCCGGTGCGGCCCGGCGAAGCCGAGCCGGCCAGGCCTGCCACCGCGCCGACCGTTGATCCGACTGGGCGCGCCGTTCTGCTCAAGCGGGTGGTTGCGAGTCCCATTCCTATAGGGGGAAACCGCGGCAGGTACGGACGCAAGCCCGGCCCGCATGCGGTATGGAGCGACAATAGCGCGGCTGGCCCTCTTTCGTCGGGCGCTATCCACCTGCGGGAGAAGTATTCCTGTCGAAACAAAAATGAACCAAAAACGCTAGTCCAGTACCGGAGCGATGAACAAAAAACAAATCCAGTTACAGAAAAACTCCGGAAAAGGTGATGTATTGACCATCATCAGGAGACCGAAAGGTTCGAATAGGAGTATCGAACGGATTGAGATTCGAATGTTAGTTTGCTTCCGCGGAACTTTGGGTGGTTCGAGATGAGCGATGAAACGTCACGGAACCACATCATCCTCGGCTTGGGCGGCACAGGAGGCCGCGTCATAAGGGCCCTGAGGAAGCGTATCTGGCAGCTGCACCGCCCGCACGGCATCCCGGACGTCAACATCGAATACCTCTACGTCGACAGCAGCCCCGAAATGATGGGCGACAACGACCCGGCTTGGCGGGTGCTGGGCGAGTCCGTCCAGTTGCCGCGCGCCAGCCGCCTACTGATCGGCGGCGCCCGCGTTTGGGACGTGCTGGAGAACCGCCGCGCGTTTCCCTCCATCGCGCCCTGGATCGGCGACCGGAAGGCCTGGGCGCAGGTGCCCGGGAACGTCATCGACGCCGGCGCGGGCGGCCAGCGCCGCCGCCTCGGCCGATTCCTCTTCGCTATGAAAGCCCCGGAGTTCCGCGAGGCAATCAAGGCGCTTGCAATCAGGCTGCGGGACAAGCCGGCCGGTGACGGCTCAGGCGGGCGGACCGGCGGCCGCAAGTTGCATGTCCACCTGGTCACCGGCCTGGCTGGGGGCACCGGGGGCGGCAGCTTTCTCGACGCGATGGCGATGCTTGCCAACGACCGCGAGGGGGTCGGCGACGACGTGAAGATCTCGCTCTTCGCGCTGCTCCCGGAGCAGGGCTCGCTCTGGAACGACGGGAATTACTACGCCAACGGTTACGCCGCCCTGCTCGAGCTGAACGCCGCCCTCCTCGCAGGCGCCCGGGCGTACCGGCCCTACGACCTCCGCGGCACCGGCGAGCGCCTGACCCTGCCGGTCGACCGGATCGGCGGCATCTATCTTTGCTCGAACGAGAACCGCGCCGGCGCGACGATCAATGTGCAGCACGAGGCGCCCTCGATGATCGCCGACTTCCTATACGAGAGAATCGCCGAAAGCCCCCGCCAGCAGTCGCCGATCTTCAGCAACGAGAATCGCAACATGGGGCCGGAGACGGTCCCCGGCACGGCCGTCGGCGAGAGGGCTAGGCGCTTCTCCGCCTTCGGCATCCGGCGGGTGGAGTACCCGGAGTCCGAGATCGAGGAGTACCTCACCCAGTCCCTCGTGCGCTCCGCGGTGCTGGCGTTGCTGCACAACAACTGGAGCGACAGCTTCGGCTTCCTCGACCGGCCGCCGAATGCGAGCTGGCGGGACCGGGCCGAGGACCCTGCGCTGCTCGAGACCTGGCACCTCGCCGACGCCCACCTGCGCGGGGAGGCGCCGGTGCTGGCGCAGGACAAGCGCCGCGCCGAGCAGGAGGGCTGGAAGCCAAACTTCGAGGGAGAATGGCTGTCAGACCGCAACTATATCCACGAGCAACTCGAAGCCGAGAAGTACCCGGCAGGCGAGCTGCTCCCCAAGTTCCACGAGCTGATGGAGGAGGGGTACGAGAAAGGGTTCCGGCGCAAGGGTGTCGCAGCCTACTTCCGCGATCGGCTGCTCGACCGCGCGGTGATCGCCCGGACCATGGTCGCCTCGCTCGAGGCCGACCTGCTCCGCCGGTGGCGCGAGGGCCACGAGGGCTGGTCCCTAGCGGGGATCGCCGCGACCATCGAGGCGCTGCGGCTCTCCCTCTCCGCACGCCGCACCACCCGCGCCGCCGCGCTCGACGCGGCCCGGAACGGCCTCCAGCTTGCGGAGGAGCACATGGAGGAGATCGTGGCCGATTGGTCCCGCAAGGGCCTGATCGGCCGGACCATGGGCCGCCGCCAGGTCCTTGCCGACTACGGCGAGGCGAACCAAACCTACCAGCGCATCCGCACCGACCTCGCCGCCGACGAGTTCGCGCTGGAGCTGGTGCCCGTAGTGCTGCAGGAGCTCGCACAGCTGGAGACGAAGGTGGGCGAGCTGCGCCAGCTCTTCGAGGGCGCGCTGAAGGACGCGCTCGACCAGATCGCCTCGCGCCTCCGCCCCGCCGGAAGCGCCGGGCGCACCGAGCCCGACCGCTACTTCGACCCGGCGAAGGTCATGGCCATGGCGGAGCGCATGGCGCGGGACAAGAACGAGATGGGCCGCATGGCGGCGTCGGTCCAGCAGCTGCTGCTCGACACGCCCAGGATCCGCGACAGCACGACCTTCGGCACGATCCTCGACGAGCTGCGGGCGGAGGCGCTGGACCAGCGTGTATTCCAGGAGTGCAACCGGCAGGTCGCGCGGATCCACGACCGGTTCGCGCAGTCGGACGGCGACCGCGTCCTCGGGGTCAAGCTCCTGCAGCGGCTCCGGAACGACCTCGGTGGCGACCGCGATAGGATGCAGGAGTTCGTGCGGCGCCTGGTCGACCAGGCGCAGCCCTTCCTGCGCTACGACGAGACGCAGCGGGTGATGTCGCCCGACGCCGTCGGCGCGCCGCGCGAAGCCGCGCTCGGGCAGGGTGCTTCCGCGGTCATCGTCCAGCGGCCGCAGCCGCCTGAACTCGCCGCCTTCGGCCAGCAGCTCGACCGGGTATTCCGCGAGACCGGGCTGAACATCAGCATCCCCGAAGACACCACCTCGCGGCCGAACGCGCTCACCGTGATGTCGATCGACACGGCTCTGCCCGCCCGCTTCATCGCGACGGTCGGATTTCTGAAGCAGGAGTACCTTGCCCGGCTGCGCGGGCTGAACGAGGTCGCCCGGCTCGAGGTGCACTCCGAGGACGCCGCAGCCGACCTGCCGGACCTGTTCGTCGAGCCGGTCGCACCGGCCAAGGCCAACGCCACCCTGCTCCTCGGCCGTGCCCTCGGTCTGGTGCTCGAGGACCGTGACGAGGCGGGCCGGCGGCAGGTCGTCCTGCGATACGTGAAGGATGGGTTCACCTACCGCGACCGCCTGGCGGGCAGCTTCGACGAGTTGCCCGACTCCCTCGCCCACGCCGAAGTCATGCGGCTCGACGAGATGGTCAGCCAGCGGCTCGGCGCCCCGGAACTGCGCCACATCGACGACCGCCGCAAGCTCGATCGCCAGCTCGTCGACATGGTGCAGGAGGTGGAGCGGACGAGCGGCGATGGCAGTGAGGCGTACGTGAGGATGCGCGATGCGGCGCTCAAGGCGCGGCAACTCCTCAGGCTGGAGGACTGAGACGTGGCCACGACAACCCGCGACGGCGCGATGCTCGCCGCAGTCTGCCGGAACAATCCTTCCCGCTGCAAACTCGCGGCCAGTAAGGAGGTCCAGCGCCACCCTCGCGCGGACTGGCACTGCTCCGAATGCAACTTCGGGCCGATCGTCCCGGCAGCCCGGGCGGCGTGGCGCCTGCCCGTGCTCGCGGGCGTAGGCGTGCTGGCCCTCGCGCTGGCCGGTGCCGCCGTGGTCGGCCTCAGGGCGCCGAGTCCAGCCGCGTGCGCCGATCGCGCCGGTGCCTCGGCCCTCCCCCCAGACACCGCGCTCGCCATGGCAGAAGACTGCTTGGCGTCGGGCCGGAAGAACGAAGCGGTCTCCCTGCTGGTAGACCTCCGGCGGCGCGGTAATGCCGCCGCGATCTACGCGATGGGCCGACTGTACGACCCGCACGACCTCGCTCCCGGCCGGCCGAGGCAGCTCGAGCCGAGTCTGATCAACGCGGTGGAGTTCTACCGCCAGGCCTGCGGGCTAAACCATCCCCAGGCCGCCTCGGCGCTGGAGGGGCTCCGTCCCGCGGTCAAGGCAGAGGCGGAGCGCGGGGAGCGGGTGGCCACCGACCTCCTGGAGAACTGGCCGCGATGCGGATGATTCGGACCTTTTCGCTGGCCATCGGCCTGCTGTTCGCCGCGGGCCCGGTCGCGAGCCAGACGCAGGATGCGGCGCGGAGGCCGCTGCCGCTCCGCGAGGCGCCGGAGGTCTTCCAGCGCGTCCTCACCTCCGCGCCGGGCGCGCGGCTGGCCGCGTCGCCCGGGAGCGCCGCGCGCGGCGTGGCGCTCCCCGTTTTCAGCATCCTCTACGTCTACGGGCAGCAGGGCGAATGGCTCGAGGTCGGCAAGGACCTCCGCCGTGGGCCTGAGGGCTGGTTGAAAGCCGCCGAGGCCCAGGACTGGTCGATGATGATGGCCATGCAGTACGCGCAGCAGGGCAGGCGCCGCCGCGTTCTGTTCTTCGAGCGGCAGCAGGACGTCGCCGACCTTGTGGACGCGCCCGACCCGGGGCCGCTGGTGGAGCGGCTCGAGCAGGCCGCCGATGCCAACCGCCGTATCGACCCGTCCGTCGTCTCGATCGAGCCGCCGCTGCCCCGCGGTCAGCAGCAGTTCCGCTCCAGCCCCTACCTCATTCCCATCCTCGGGCACCGACGCACCCGCTTCGCGGGCGGCCAGGCGGCGACGCTGCTGCAGGTCGCGCTGGTCAATGCCGGGCAGGTGGCGACACCCTCCCCGCCTGGCCTCGACCGGCTTGGCGGCGCCATCGTCTTCGTCCTCGACACCACGATCTCGATGCAACCCTTTCTCGACCGCACCCGGGAGGCGATCGAGCGCGTGCTCGGCGGCCTGCGCGGCGCCGGACTGGACGGCAAGGTGACCGTCGGAGTCGTCGCCTTCCGCAACAACATGGATCAGGAGCCGCAGCGCTCGCGGCTGGGATACACAGTGAGCGTAGTCCAGAAGCTCGACCCCGCAGCGCCCCTGGAGCAAGTCTCGGCGGCGCTGCGTGGGCTTGAGGAGGCGAAGGTCTCGACGCACTCCTTCAACGAGGATGCGGTCGCCGGGCTCTGGACGGCGGTGCAGCGACTGGACTGGGCGCCCTTCGCCGATCAGCCCAAGCTCCTGGTCTTCGTGAGCGACGCTGGCGCGCTGAGCGGGCGGGATCCCCGCGCGATGTTCCGCGGCACCAGCCTGCTCAACGTGGTTGAGGCCGCGAACCGCCAAGGCATCTCGATCCTGCCGCTCCACATCGCCTCGGCCGAGGGCCGGCGTCTTGGCAATGTCGGCCCGGCCCGCCAGCAGTATCAGCAGCTCGGCCTCACGGGCGACGCGAATTCCATGAAGTACCGCCAGCTTCGCGCCGGCACGCCGGCGGAGTTCGACCGCTACATGACCGAATTCGAGCGCTCTCTCCAGCCGGTGTTCCAGGCATGGTCCCGGAACCGGCCGATCCCCGCCCCCGAGGCGGGGAGCAACGGCGAGGGCGCGGAGGGGTACGGCGCGCTGGTGGTGAACGAGCTGTTCAGCGCGCAGCAGCGCTACATCGGCGCCCGAGCCGCCACCCGGTCGCGCCCCGTCGCCACCGCCTGGGCGGCGGACCGCGACCTGACCGACCCGGACCTCAATGCGCTGCGCGTCTCGGTCTATCTCACGCGCAACCAGCTGAGCCAGCTGGCCCTCTCGACCCGCCGCATCGCGGAGACGGCGGCCAATCAGGAGATGACCGCCGCGAACATGTTCCGCATGCTCCAGGCGCTCTCCGCCTCGACCGCCCAGGATCCCGAACGCTTCAAGGACAACACCGAGAGCGTCGGTGACTCGGGTGTCCTCCCCGGCTTCCTCAAGCTGCTCCCCTATCGCAGCCGCTTCCTCGGCCTAACCGCGCAGGGCTGGAGCCAGATGACCCGCGACGAGCAGCAGCAGCTGCTAGACGAATTGGAGTTCAAGCTGCGCGCCTATCGCGAGATGGACGCGGACCAACGGAATTGGGTTGACCTCGCGGGCGGTGACCCGGGCCAGCAGGTCTACCCGATGCCCCTGGAGTACCTGCCGTGAGCCTCACACTCGCGGTGGAAGGCCTCGTGGTGGACCGCCGCCCCCAAGGTGTGGACTTCGTCCTGGAGCAGGAGAGCTTCGGCCTGCCGCAGGGAGGCGCCGTCGCGCTCACGGGCCCTTCGGGCTGCGGCAAGAGCACGCTGCTCGATGCCCTATCGCTCATCCTCAGGCCGAACCGGCTCCGCAGCTTCGTGCTGCGCGGGCGCGGCGGCGAGGCCGACCTGGCCGCGCTGCTGCTGCGTGGGAGCGCGGACGCGCTGGCGGCCTGGCGCGGCCGGGCGATCGGCTACGTCCTGCAAACCGGCGGGCTGCTGCCGTTCGCCACAGTCCGCGACAACATCGGCCTGCCGCGCCGGATTCTCGGGCTGCCGGGCGCAGGGCGCACTGCGGAGATCGCCGAGCGGCTGGGCATCGCCGCGCTGCTGCCGCGCTGGCCGGGCGAGCTGTCGGTCGGGCAGCGGCAGCGCGTCGCCGTGGCACGCGCACTGGCGCACGAGCCGGCGCTGCTCATTGCGGACGAGCCGACCGCGTCGCTCGACGCGCGCACTGCGGACACGACGATGGCGATGCTGGTCGCGGCGTGCCGCGAGGGCGGCGCCTCCCTCGTGGTCTCGAGCCACGACCAGGGCCTCGTGCGGCGGCACGGCGTCCCGACGCTGCGCTGCGTCGAAGCCGGCGGCCGGGTGCGTTTCGCGCCGGATGCGGGCTGAGGCCGCCCCCGCGTGTCCCGCACGATGCTGCTGACGAGCTCCATGCTCGCCTGGAACGACCTCCGGCAGGACCTCAGATTCAGCCTCTGCCTCGTCCTCTCGGTCACCGCGGTTGTCGGGCCGCTGCTGGTCCTGTTCGGCCTCCGGTTCGGGGTGATCGAGACCATGCGCGACGAACTGCGCCGCAACCCGACAACGCTGGAGCTTCGACCGCTGACGCAGGGGCGTTTCGACGCGGGCTTCTTCGCGGCGCTCCGCGCCCGCCCGGGCGCCAGGTACGTCCAGCCCACCCCGCGCTTCCTCGCAACCATCCTGCCGCTGGCGCGGGAGGGAGCGGCGGAGGACGGCGAGGCGGTGCTCGCGGACATGCTGCCGAGCGGCGCCGGCGACCCGCTGCTCGCCGGGCTCACTCTCGGCGACCTGCCGGAGGACGGCGTCGTGCTCTCCGCCACCGCGGCCGAGAGGCTGCGCGCGAGCCCCGGCGACCGCGTCGTCGGCCGCTTCGCCCGGGTCACGGAGGAGCGGCGGGAGCTGGTGCTCCTGCCGCTGCGCGTCCTGGCCGTCCTCGCGCAGGCTCGGCTCGCGCGGGACGCCGCCCTGCTGCCGCCGGCGCTGGTCGAGGCGAGCGAGGACTACCGCGAAGGGCACGCCGCCGCGGCCCTCGGCGCCGCCGGGCGCGATCGCCAGCCGGGCGAGCGGCTCCACGCCGGCTTCCGGCTATTTGCCGCCGACATCGATGCGGTGGAGCCGCTGCGCGCCTGGTTGGCGGCCGAGGGGGTGCGGGTCCAGACCGCCGCGTCGGAGATCGCGCTGGTCCGCAGGCTCGACCGGGCGCTCGGCCTCCTGTTCGGCCTCATCGCCGCGCTGGGCGGCGGCGGGGCCGCGCTCGGCCTGGCCGTCAGCCTCTGGGCCAATGTGGAGCGCAAGCGGCACGAACTCGCGGTGCTGCGGCTGATCGGCTTCCGCTCTGCCGCGATGGCTGCATTCCCGCTCGTCCAGGCGGTCGTGGTCGGCATGCTCGGTGCGCTCGCAGCGGTCGGGATGGCGCTCGCTGCTTCGCCCCTGGTATCGTGGGTGCTGCGCGGCACGGTGGCGGAGAACCTCGTGGTCTACCGCCTCCCGGCCAGCGCGCAGCTCTCGGTCCTCCTCTTGACCCTGCTAGTCGCCGCGCTCGCTTCGATCGGCGCGAGCGCCCTCGCCGTCCGGGTCGACCCCGCCCTCACGCTGCGGAGGCTGTGATGCGCCGGTGCGCCCTGCTGATCGCCGGCGGGATCGCCCTGGCGGTCCTGCCCGCCCGACACCCGCTGGCGCAGCCCGCGGAGGATCTCTGGTGTCGGCTGGACGACCCCGGCGCGGCCGAGGCGCAGCGACGGCAGAGGCGGCCCTACTCCTGCCAGGAGCGACGTCCCGCCGCGGAACTCCCAGAGGAGCTGGCGCTGCCGCTGCCGTGCGGCCGCTTCCTGGTGATGCGCAGGGTCAGCTTCCGTCCACAGGACCTACTGGACCACGACGAGGTCTTCCTCGGCAGCACGCAGCAGGAGGACCCGCGTGCCCGCGCGATGTCCGGTCCGCGGCGGACCTACGTCACCGGCACGCTGGCCGAGCCTCGGGGGCAATCGCGCCACTTCTACATCGGCAAGTACGAGGTCACCGCGCTCCAGTGGCAGATCTACCAAGCCGGCCTGCTCGAACCGAAGCCGGAGGAGGGGCGGTGCGACGCGGTCAGGGCCGCGGCGCGGGAGATGCGGGGCACGCAGGTGCCGCCGGCGACCGGCATGACCTGGTTCGACGCCGTGGCATTCGCCGACGCGCTGACCCGCTACCTCGTGCGGATGGACGATGAGAGGATCCGGAACAAGCTCCCGCCGGAGGCGCTGCCCTGGGTCGAAGCCGCTCCCTCCTTCCTGCGGCTCCCGACCGAGGTGGAGTGGGAGTACGCCGCGCGGGGCGGGGTCGCCACGGCGGCGAGCCAGGGAGAGCGCCTGCCGCAGGTGCGGCGGAACGGCGGTGGAGAGTCGCCGGAGATCGAGGAAGTCGCCAGCCTGACCTCACCCGAGAACGAGCCCGCCGAAGGTCAGCAGGTGCACGCGGTCGGCCGCAGGCTGCCCAACCTGCTTGAGCTCTACGACGTGCTCGGCAACGCGGAGGAGATGACGGCAGACCTCTTCCGCCCCGTCCGCCCGGACGGGCTCGCGGCCATGCCCGGTGGCTTCGTCAGCCGCGGGAGCAACGCGAACGATCCGCGGGCGTCGATCGGAGTCGCCAGCCGCCGGGAGATGCCGTTCTACGACCGCGGTGGCGCCTTCCGGTCGGCGACGCTCGGCTTCCGATTGGCGCTTTCTGGCCCGATCTTCGTCAAAAAGCGCAACGGCGACTTCGAGGAGCTCGTCTCCGATCCCGAGGCCGACCGCGCCCTGCAGGCCTCGATGGAGCGCCTGGGCGCGGCCAGTGGGGCCGGCGCCGGGTCGCGCGAGGCCATGGCCGCCCAGCTCGCCAGCATGCGCCAGGTGAGTGAGCGCAGTGCCATCGACCCGCAGCAGGTGTCGCGCCAAGTGCAGCAGCTGCAGGCCGAGCTGGCCCGCGGCAACGCGGAAATCAACGAGCGCGACCGTCGCATCCACCGCCAGCTCGTGGAGAACCAGGTCGGCCTGGCGCTCGGCTACAACAACCTGTTCCGCCGGGTCGAGATCGCGCCGACGCTGATGGAGCGGCTGCGGGAGCGGGTCAGGACCGGCCGGCGGGACGACGGGCAGCCGCTCCCGGACGAGCAGCGGCGGGCCTACGCGGCGGCGCTCTTGCAGGCCCAGGGCGACCTCGCCCGGTTGCGCCGCACCAACGAGCTGAATTTCGGCCAGTACGTTGAGAGCCTCGCCGTCCTCGCGCGCGAGCCGGGTCCGGCAGTCGACACGGCGTTCCAGGCGGTGGCGGGCACCGCAGGCCGGCGCGAGGACCGTGACTGGCAGCGGGCCCTGCAGTTCGTGCAGCGCCACCTCAGCGAGGTACGGCGGATAGGCGGGGTGCCGGACGAAAGGCGGCTGCCGGAATGGCGGCTGGACCTGCAGCGCCGGTTCATGGAGCCGTGACGCAAGGGGGGAGATCACGATGGTAGGGCGGGACATGCATTCGAATGGGGGAATCGCGCCGCACGGCCGTGCGGCGCGGGCGGTCGCGATGCTGGCCGCGGCGTCGCTGACGATCGGCGGCTGCGCCACGGGATTAAGCGGGCCGGTGGTGACGGCGGACGACCCCTGCAGCAGCTACCGGCAGCCGATCGCCGACGTGAAGCGCAGCGGACTGCAGCCGGACGACGTTCTCCTCGCCGTCGGCGTCGGCACCGCCGCCGGCGTGGTCACCGGGCTAGCGACCGGCAAGCCCGCAGCCGGCTTGGCGGCGGCGCTGGTGGGCGTGACGGCGACCGCGGGCACCCGCTACCTCCAGCGGCAGCAGCAAGCGCACCAGAACAGGCAGCAGCTTGCGGCGGCGATCTACCAGGACGAGGTGCGTGACGGGAGCAGCTTCGCCCCGGCGCGGGCGGCGGTGGCGCAGCTGCGCGGGTGCCGGCGCCAACAGTTCGACGCGTTGCTCACCGACGTGCGCCGCAAGCAGGCGACGCAGGGGGAGGCCCGCAGCCGCTTCGACAAATTGCTGGCGCAGCGCCGCCGGGACGACGAGATAGTTTCTGCCGCGCTCGACACCGCAGGCCAGCGCGTGGGGCTCTACCAGGAAGCGGTCGAGAAATCGCAGTCCGAGGAGCTCTACTCGGCCTTCGCCAGGCGGTCAGGCCCGGTGCCGCCAGTCCCGGCCCAGAACCCGGCAGGCGTGCGGAACGTGGCCCACTCGCCGCGGCCCGCGTCGGCCCCGCTGCGCGCGGTGGTCGACGACGTGAAGCAGACAGAGGAGAAGGACAGGAGGGGGACCGACAGCACCGTAGACTCGCTCCACGTCCTCCTCGGATAGCCGTGGCCAGCTCCAGCGGAACCGCCGGGCACCGCCCCCGGCGCAGCCCGGTCGCGTAGTCGGCGATGCACGCCTTCCTCGCCTGGGCGCTCGGGCTCATCGGCGGCGCCTTCTTCTCCATCGGCCTTGGGGGGATGTGGGCGCAGGTCGTTGCGGCGCTGCGCAGCCCGGCATTCGGCGGCTATTCGGCTACCGGCTGGCTGGTGCCGACGCTGCTCCTGGCGCTCGCGGCCGCCGCCTGGGCCGGCGCCGCCCTCATCTGGGCGGCGCGGCCACGACCAAGGGCGATCCTGCCGCGCCATCTCGGCCGCGGCACCGCCTTCCGGAGGCGGCGGTAGTGGCCGCCGGGAGAGCGCGTCGCCCGGCCGTTGCGGCGGGGAGCGCCTTTCCGAAGGGTACGCTGATCGTCTTGCTCGGGGCGGCGGGCGCGGGCCTGGGCGCGGCCGCCGGCGAACTGTTGAAATTCGCCGACCGGGGCGGTGCGCTGCAGCTCGCGCTGCTCACCGGGGCGTGGTTCGCACCGGCAGGCTTCGGGATGGCTTTCGGGATCCGGCTCGGGCTCGACCTCCACCTACGGGCTGGGCCGCGGCTAGACGGCACGGTGCTGCTGGCCGCAGGCCTCGGCGGCTTAGGCGGCTTCGCCGCCTTCGCGCTCGGGCAGTGGGTCTACGCCGACACGATCGCCGCCGGCGGCACCGGCATCCCTATGCTCTGGCGCGAGGGCTTCCGCACGTCGGTCTGGGGCCTGGCCGGCGGCTGCCTCGGGGCCGTGGTCGGACCGGAGATACCAAATCTGGGCATTTGGCGCGGCTTGGCGGGCGGCTTGGCGGGAGGCGTCCTCGCCTGCCTCCTCTTCGTCGCGATCAGCGTGGCGGGCGGTCCAGAGCCCATCGCCCGGATCCTCGGGCTGACCGCCTTCGGCGGGCTGCTCGGCGGCATGATCGTGCTGGCGGAGGCGATGCTACGCGGGCCGCGGGTCGAGATCCGCTGGGGCCGGACCGGGCGGGTCGTGGTGGCGCTGGGCAAGACGCCCGTGCTGATCGGGAGCGGACCGGGCAACACAGTGGTGGTGACCGGTATAGCCCGGCGCGCCCTCGGGTTCGAGATGGCTGGAGGGCGGGTGATCTGCAGGGACGCCGAGACCGGATCGAGGGAAACCGTGGCGGCGGGCTGGGCGCGGCGCCTGGAGGACGTCACGGTCACAGTGAGGGGCTTGCCGCCCGGGGCCGGCAACGGGCACAGGCGAGCGATGCCGTGAGGCCCACGAAGGCGGACATTGCGCGCGACCTCCAGCGCGCTGGCCCGCTGTGCCTCCGGGGTGACGGCGCCAATAGCACTTAGAGCTAAGAACAAAACCCGGGCTGAGGCGTTGAGGAGGGATGGCTCTCCTCGTTTCTGATGACCTCTGGGGGGTGGTGGAACCGCTGTTGCCGCGGGAGCGGCCGAAGCCGAGAGGTGGCAGGCCGCGTGCGCCCGACCGTGCGGCGCTGGCGGGCATCTTGTTCGTGCTGCGAACGGGCATCCAGTGGCATGAGGTGCCGACCGAACTGGGCTGCTGCGGCAAGACCTGCTGGCGAAGGCTGGGCGAGTGGCATGCCGCCGGGGTCTGGAGAGGACTGCACCGTGTGCTGCTGGAGCGACTGCAGGACGCGGGCGCCCTGGACTGGAGCCGGGCGGCGCTGGACAGCACCAGCCTGCCCGCCAAAAGGGGGGCGCCGAGGTTGGGCCGAACCCGACGGACCGCGGCAAGCCTGGCACGAAGCGCCACCTCGTCACGGATGCCCAGGGCACGCCGCTTGGCCTGACGCTGAGCGGCGCCAATCGCCACGACAGCCGTATGCTGGCGCCCACCCTGGATGCAGTACCGGGCGTGCGGGCCAAGCACAGGGGACGTCCGCGCCGTAGGCCCACCAAGCTCCACGCCGATAAGGCTTACGACCACCGCCGCTGTCGCCGTGAGTGCCGCACCCGCGGCATCACGCCACGCATCGCACGGCGTGGTATCGAAAGCAGCGCCCGGCTGGGCCGCCATAGGTGGGTCGTGGAGCGTACCTTCGCTTGGCTGGCCCGGTTCCGACGCCTGACTGTCCGCTACGAGCGCCGCGCCGACCTCCATCTCGCCCTCACAACCCTCGCCTGCGCCGTGATCTGCCTGCGC
>NZ_FMZX01000001.1 GCF_900101615.1 Belnapia rosea
CTGGAAGATCACCTCCCACCAGCCGCGCAGACACCAACGCCGCCAGCGGTGATAGACGCTCGACCAGAGACCCAACCCGTCTGGCAGGTCGCGCCACGGCGCGCCGGTTCGGCAAATCCAGAGCGCCGCCTCAACGAAGCGGCGCAGTGCCACGTCATCACGCTTCCAGACAAGGGGGATTTGCTGCATCACCAGCATCAGCGACACCCATTGGGCGTCGTCCAGGCTTGTCCTGGTCATGGCCGCGTTCCTTGAAAGCCTCAAGACCTTCCAAGGTGGCGCGGCCAGAGACCAGATCGGAGCCAGATCGGTTAGTCAGACAGTCCGGTCACAGACCCTAGGCGGATTCCGCCATCACGATGCGGCGGCGCCGGGCATTGGCCGGCACCGCCCCGGCGGGGATGAGTTCGGAGAAGTCCTTGGTCGCCTCCATCAGCGTCACCCCGCCGAAGCCGGGGCAGAGGCGGTTGCCGAGGCGGTCCCAGGCACCCGCGCCGCGCAGCAGCAGGCGGGTGCGGAAGGGCGGGATGAAGAGCGCCGCCTCCCGCCGCGTCACGGCGAAGAGCTGGCGACGCAGCAGGCGTTCGAGCTGGCCGGTGGAGAAGGGTTCGCCGTGGCCGAAGGGGGTGCGTTCGAGATGCGCCCAGAGGCCGAGGCGGTTGGGCGCCACCACCAGCAGGCGGCCGTCATCCTTCAGCACCCGCCAGGCCTCCCGCAGCAGGCGGCGGCCATTCTCGGCATGTTCGAGGCCGTGGACGATCAGGATGCGGTCGAAGAACAGGTCGGGGAAGGGCAGCGCCTCGCCCTCGCCGATGGCGGTGCGGCTGCGGGCGCCGCGCGGCCAGCGCCAATGCGGCAGATGCGGCGGCACCAGGCTGACGCAGCGGGCGCCGTTCCGCTGCCAGAGGCGGAGGAAGGGGCTGGCATAGCCAAGGCCGAGCACCGCCGTGCCGCCGGGCAGGCGCGGCCAGATCTGGCGCATCCTCTCGCGCAGCAGGCGCGCGGCGACCAGCCCCGCCTGGGTGGCATAGAAATCCCGCAGCCCGTGGACCTCATGGCGCATGGGAGGGATATAGGACGGATCGCCCCCGGAGTTCACGGGGCAGCGTCAAGGAGATCTCCGCCATGCCGGTCTCGGTCACCGCCATCCCCTGCCTCTCCGATAATTACGCCTGGATGCTGCGCGATGCGGCGACCGGGACGGTGGCGGTCTGCGACCCCGGCGAGGCGGGGCCGGCGATCGCCGCGCTGGAGGCGGCGGGTGGGCGCTGCGACCTGATCCTGCTGACCCACCACCATGGCGACCATATCGACGGCGTCGAGGCGGTGCGGGCCCGGTTCGGCGCCCGCGTGGTCGGCGCGGCGGCGGATGCGCACCGGCTGCCGAAGCTCGACCAGGCGCTGAAGCCTGGCGAGCGGGTGAGCATCGGCGCCACCGAGGGGGTGGTGATCGACACGCCGGGCCATACGGTCGGCCATGTCGCCTTCCATTTCCCGGAGGGCGCCGTGCTGCTCTGCGGCGACACCCTGTTCTCGCTCGGCTGCGGCCGGCTGCTGGAGGGGACGGCCGAGCAGATGTTCCATTCGCTGCAGGCCCTCGCGGCCCTGCCGGTGGCGACGCTGGTCTGTTGCGGGCATGAATATACCGAGAGCAATGCCCGCTTCGCCCTCACCGTGGAGCCGGAGAACGCCATGCTGCAGGCGAGGGCGGAGGAGGTGAAGGCCCAGCGCGCCGCGGGCCAGGCGACGGTGCCGACGACCATCGGGCAGGAGCGGGAGGAGAATCCCTTCCTCCGCGCGGGCGACGTGGTGCGGCTGGCCGAAATTCGCACCGCGAAGGACAATTTCCGCTGAACCTGCGTGATGGGGGCCTGGAGGCGGCGGCGGTGATCGCCGCGCTCGGCCTCCACCCGCATCCGGAGGGCGGGCATTACCGGGAGACCTGGCGCGACGCCCCGCCCGGTGGCGGGCGCGGGGCGGGGACGGCGATCCTCTACCTGCTCGCCGCCGGTGAGCGGAGCCACTGGCACCGCGTCGATGCGGCCGAGGGATGGCACTGGCATGCCGGGGCGGCGCTGGCGCTCGGGCTGTCGGCAGATGGGCGGCGGGCCCAGGAGGTGAGGCTCGGGCCGGATCTGGGCCCGGGTGAGCAGTTCTTCGCGCTGGTGCCGAAGGGGTGCTGGCAGGCGGCGCGGAGCCTCGGCGCCTGGACGCTGGTCGGCTGCACGGTCAGCCCCGCCTTCGACTTCGCCGGCTTCGAGATGGCGCCGGAGGGCTGGGCGCCGGGCGGGTGAGGCTCCGGCGCCGGCCGCCCCGCCCGGCAGCGCCGCCGGGCCGCGTGGCTCAGCCCGGCGCCGGCTGGCCCGCACGGCCAGGCCATCGGCGGCGGGCCGCCCCGGCCTTGCCCTTCAGCCGCAGCGCCTCGGCCCACATCTCGCCGACCTCGAGGTCCTTCTCGTAGGAGCCGAGCGAGAGGGAGGCCGCCCCGGTGTAGTGCGTCAGCTCGCCGAAGAGCGGGCGCCCGTCGATGAGGTAGAAATCCACCCGCACGGCGTCGAAGGGCGCCCCCAGCCGGGCCGCCAGGTCGTGGAGCTGACGGGCCTCGGGGGGCGGGCCGGCATCGCCGGGATAGTCGGCGGGGCGGAAGCAGCCGATGTCGAGCGGCTGGAAGGTCTGCGGGTCGTAGTAGAAATGCCGCTCCTCCGGAGTGAACCGGCCGTGGATGACCTTCAGCAGCCGGGGTTGGCCGCCGAAGACGAAGAGCTTGTAGTCCTCCGGCACCCCGCCCTGCCTGCCGCGCAGGAATTCCTCGACGAGGATGCGCCTCGGGATCGAGCGGTAGCCCCATTCCCGTGCGCAATCGTAGTAGTTCTCGGCCATCCAGGCATCGAGCTGGCGGATGACGGCCTCGCGGTCCTGGCTGGCCTTGTCGCTGACGAGGATGTTGTAGGCGCAGCCGTGATTGGTCTTCGCCACGAAGCGGGAGGGCAGGTCGTCCCACGGGATGTCCCGTGCCCGCTCCCAGACGCCGAACAGCGGGACGAGGAACGCCTCCCCAATGCGGCCGGCGACCCAGTCCCGCACCGCGACCTTGTCCAGGGTGAGCGGGATCAGCGGGTTCCTGTCGTCCAGGATTTTCCGGGCGATCCGTTCGTTGAAGGTCCTGGGATGGCGGAGATCGGGGGCATAGCCCAAGGCGTCCTGCATCTGGCGGCGCAGGCGGCGCTCGTTGCGGATCCTGTCGAGCCAGGTAACCCTGTCGGCGGTGGCACGCAGGAGCCGACGCCAGGGCCGGGCCATCCAGCCTCGGCCACTGCCGGGTAAGTCGACGCGCATTCTTGCCTCCCCAGTCACGCCATCGCCCGGTTTTCATCGCCCGGTTTCCGGGAACCGCCGGCGTCCAGCGGCCGGCGAGACCCAAGGTCCGATACCAACGACGGGTCTTGAGACTGGTTCTCCGAACACCGGGCTGCATGTTCCAACGCGTCCCGCGGGCGCTGCGAGCCCCGGCGGGCCAGGGGATGTCCCGCCTGGTCCGGGCCCGATGCTGTCGCCCGGCTTGCGGCTGGCCATCGCGGCGCCTTCGGGCCACCATGCGCGAAAGGTCCGGGAGGAAACCATCAGCGTGACCGCATGCGCGGCTGCCCCGCCGCGACTCTTCGCCATGCCGGATTTCCGCCGGCTCTGGCTGGTCGGGGTCGTCATCTTCCTGGTGCGCTGGCTGGAGACGCTGGCCGTCGGCCTCTTCGTCTGGCAGGCCACCGGTTCCGCCTTCCTCGTCACCATGATCGGCATGCTGCGCGTCCTGCCGATGGGGCTGTTCGGTGCCGTGCTCGGGGCACTGGCCGAGCGGGTGGAGGCCTGGACGGCGCTGCTCGGCATCGTGCTCGTCAGCCTGCTGACCTCGCTGGCGCTGGCGCTGCTGGCGCATTGGGACATGCTCGCGGTCTGGCACCTCGCCGTGGCGAGCTTCATCAACGGGCTCTCCTGGGCGGCTGACAACCCGGTGCGGCGCGTGATGGTGGGCGAGGTGGCGGGCGCGGCGCGGATGGGCATGGCCATGTCCGCCGATGTCGGCAGCAACAATGCCAGCCGCATGCTCGGGCCGACCCTCTCCGGGCTGATCTTCGCCGCGGTCGGGATCGAGGGCACCTTCTTCGTCTCGGTCGGGCTCTACCTGCTGGCGGTCTGGGCGATGCTGCGCCTGCGCTACCGCAGCGGGGTGCGCGCCGAGAACGGCATCGGCGTCGCCGCGCGCATCCGCGAGGGGCTGGTCGCGGTGCGGGCCGACCCGCGCCTGATGGCGACGCTGGCCGTCACCGTCATCTTCAACATCTTCGGCTGGCCCTTCACCAGCCTGATCCCGGTGGTGGCGCAGCATCACCTGGGGCTCGGGCCGGAGGGGGTGGGGGTGCTGGCGAGCATGGACGGCGTCGGCGCCTTCCTCGGCGCGCTGGCGGTCGCGGCCTGGGTGGGGCCGTCGCGCTATGCGCGCTGCTACCTCGCCGGGGTGACGATGTACTTCGCCATGCAGATCCTCTTCGCGCTCTCGCCGCATCCTTGGGCGGCCGGGGTGGCGCTGCTGCTGACCGGCTTCGGCCAGGCCGGCTTCAGCATCATGCAGGCGACGCTGGTCTACCGGCTGGCCCCGGTCGAGCTGCGCAGCCGCGTGCTCGGCCTGCTCTCGGTCTGCATCGGGATCGGGCCGGTGGGCTTCGTCCATATCGGCCTGCTGGCGGATGCGATCGGCGCGCCGGCGGCGGCCGCGCTCAGCGGGGCGGAGGGGTTGCTGGCGCTGCTGCTCACGCGCAGGCTCTGGCGCCAGATCGAGGGAGAGACGCCACCATGAACGACCTGACGATCCGCGCCGTGCGCACCACGCTGCTGCGGATGCCCTGGGCCAACGACCCCTGGATGAAAGGCCATGCACTCGGCCCGATGCGCGAGCTGGTGGTGGTGGAGCTGGAGACGGCCTCCGGCATCACCGGCATGGGCTACCTGCACCTGCTGACCCTGCCGCTGCAGCGCACCATCGCCTGCTGCATCGAGGAGGCGATGGCACCGCAGGTCATCGGCCGCAGCGCGACCGAGGTGGAGGGGATCTGGCAGGATCTCTGGCGGATGACGGTGACCGGCGGCCGGGGCGGCGTGACGATGATGGCGCAGTCGGCCATCGACATCGCGCTCTGGGACATCCTCGGCAAGTCGGCGGGGCTGCCGCTGCACCGGCTCTGGGGCCATGTGCGGAGCGAGATCCCCGTCTATGGCAGCGGCTGCTTCCGCGGCGCGCTGGGCGAGGGGATGGCGGCGAAGGCCGGGCATTTCGCCGATGCCGGCTACAAGGCCATCAAGATGCAGGCGGCGCATATCGGCGACTGGCGGCAGGATGTGCGGAACCTCCGCCTGGTGCGCGACACGGTCGGGCCCGATGTCGAGATCATGATCGACATCAACATGGGCTGGACCGCCGACCAGGCGATCATCGCGGGCCGTGCCTTCCAGGATTACGACCCCTACTGGATCGAGGAGCCGGTGCTGCCGGATGACTATGCCGGCTATCTGCGCTGCGCCGAGGCGCTGACGACGCGCGTGGTGGGGGGCGAGACGCATTTCGGCCGAGCGGACCTCAAGCCCTTCCTGCAGAACCCGCGGCTGCCGATCCTGCAGCCCGACCCGATGCGTGGAGGGCTGACCGAACTCCGCAAGATCGCCACCGTCGCCGAGACCTGGGGCATGACGATCGCGCCGCATCTCTTCCCGGAGCTGAACGTGCATCTGCTGGCCAGCATCCCGAATGCGGCCTGGGCGGAGCAGATGGGGCTGCTCGACGATCTCTGGGTGGAGCATCCGCGGATCGAGGCGGGCATGATCCATGCGCCGGAGACGCCCGGGCATGGCCTTGCCTTCAAGCCGGAGGTGCTGCTCGACTTCGCCCTGGCCTGAGCGCAGGCCGTATGACGGAAAGGGGCCTGGGCGCGGTGCCCAGGCCCGGGGTGGCCGGATCAGGCCGCGAGGGTGGCGATCGCCGCATCCACGCCGCCCGGCGTGTGCGGCACGCCCGCGACCTTCATCGCCAGCTCGACGGTCGAGAGCGTGCCGAGGATCATCGGCTCGTTCAGGTCGCCGAGATGGCCGATGCGGAAGACCTTGCCGCCGAGCGGGCCGAGGCCGCCGCCGAGCGAGACGTTGAAGCGCTTCAGCGCCACGCCGCGCAGGTCGTCGGCATTGAAGCCTTCCGGCATCAGGATCGCCGTCACGCTGTCGGAGTAGCGGGCCGGGTTGGTGCAGAAGAGCTGCGGCCCGTTATTGCCCGACCAGTGCTGCACCGCAGCCCGCACGGCCCGTGCCAGGCGGCTGTGGCGGGCGAAGACGTTCTCGAGGCCCTCCTCCTGCTCGATCAGGCGGAGGCTCTCCTGCAGCGCGAAGAAGAAGCTGACGGGCACGGTGCCGACGAAGCTCTTGTGCGGCCGCGCCAGCATGTTGGTCCAGTTGAAGTAGTGCTTCGGCAGGCGCGAGGTCTTGTGGGCCTCCATCGCCTTGTCGGAGACGCCGTTGAAGCTCATCCCCGTATGGAGCATCAGCCCCTTCTGGCTGCCGCCGACCGCGGCATCGACGCCCCATTCATCCATGCGGAAATCGAGCGAGCCGAGCGAGGAGATGGTGTCGGCCAGCAGCAGCGCCGGGTGGCCGGCGGCGTCGATGGCGGCGCGGATCTCCTGCACCGGCAGCGTCATGCCGGTTGCCGTCTCGTTGTGGACGACGCAGACGGCCTTGATGCGGTGCTCGCGGTCGGCGGCCAGCGCCGCCTGCACCGCGGCCGGGTCGGCGCCATGGCGCCAGTCGGCGGCGACGGTCTGCACCTCGATGCCGAGGTCCCCTGCCATCTTCGCCCAGGATTCGGAGAAGTAGCCGCTTTCGACGATCAGCACCGTGTCGCCGGGCGAGAGCAGGTTGACGAGGCAGGCTTCCCAGGCGGCATGGCCGGAGCCGGTGTAGAGGAAGATGTTCTGCTGCGTCTTCAGCACGCGCTTCAGCCCGGCGATGCAGGCCTCGTAGACCTCGATGAAGGTCGGGTCGTTGAAGTCGACGGTCTGGTGGGCACCGGCCAGCAGCACGGAATCCGGGATATTGGTCGGGCCGGGATTGGCGAAGAACTGGCGGCCGCGGGGCTTCCGGGCGGGCTGCGTGGCGCTCATGGCGTCCTGATTCCCCCAAGGGTTTTTGTCATGCGGTCATCCCATGCCTGTGGGCGGTTGCCCAGGGGTAAGAGCATGGGGCGCCCGAGGACGGGCAGGCTGGCCGGCCCTCGCCGGGCGATGCAACGGGCCGGTGCCGTCGAGGCCGCGGCGGGCCGAGGTGCAACCGGCCTCGTTGCGGCGCCTGGCCGGTTACGCGGGCAGCGGGAATTGCCGGAGATAGGGCATGTAGCTCTCCTCCACATCCATCTCGAAGGAGGCGAGCACGCGCACCACGGCACAGTAGAAGCTGGCGGTGAGGACGAGGTCGGTCAGGCTGGCCGGGTCGAGCTGCTGTTGCAGCGCGGCGAAGGTGGCGGGGGCGATGCCCGGCCCGTCATGCACCTCGCGCGCGGCCTGCAGCACCAGCCGCGCCAGCGGCTCGAGCGCCGAGGCCTCGCCACGGCTCTCCTGGATGAGGGCCGCGATATCGGCATCGGTAACGCCGAAATCATGGCCGATCTTGATGTGGTGCGACCACTCGTAGGGTGAGCGGGCGAGCCAGCCCACCTGCAGGATCGCCAATTCGCGCAGCCGGGCATCGAGGGTGGTGCCGTGGCGGAGATAGCCGCCGAGGGCGCCGAAGGCGCGGGCGGCGGCGGGGTTGTGGACCAGGATCTTGTGCAGGTTGATGTCGCGGGCCAGCAGCGGCTGGTCCTCGGGGGCGAGATCGGATTTTTCGAGATAGGGCAGGCGGGCCATGGCGGTTCAGCCTTCCAGGAAGCGGTAATGGAAGCCATCCGCCGCCGCCGTGACGCGGCCGGCGGTGCGGCCGGGGAAGTGGATGGGCAGCACGACGGTCGGGGTCTCAGCCACCTCGGCGAGGAAGCGGCGGCGGGAGGCGATGCCCTGCTCCGCATTCCAGTCGAAGATGGTGGACCAGGCGGGTTCGCGGATCTGCAGGGCGTGGTGCATCAGGTCCCCGGTGACGACGGCGCGCTGGCCGCCCGAGGTGATGTTGATGCAGCAATGGCAAGGCGAGTGGCCCGGCGAGGGCGAGAGGTGGATGCAGTCGTCGAGGGCGAAGTCGTCATCGACGAGCAGCGCCTGGCCGGCGGCGACCACGGGCTCGCAATTGTAGCGCCAGACGTTGCCGGGCGGGTTGGCGCCGCGGGCGGTGGCCTCCTCCCAGGCGGCGTACTCGCCCCGGTGGAAGACGTATTTGGCTCGCGGGAAGGTCGGCACCCAGCGCCCGTTCACCAGCCGCGTGTTCCAGCCGCAATGGTCGATATGGAGATGGGTGCAGAAGACGTAGTCGATATCCTCGAAGCGCAGCCCCTCGGCGCGGAAGCCCTCCAGCCAGGGCGCCTTCGGGAAGTCCATCGGCGGCGGGAAGCCCTTGTCCTCGCCGGTGCAGGTATCGACCAGGATGGTGTGCTTCGGTGTGCGGACCACGAAGGTCTGGTAGGTGATGACCATGCGGCCGCTGGCCTGGTCGAAGACGACCGGGTCCATGCCCGCGAGGAAGGCCCGGCCGCGCTCCGGCTCATAGGCCGGGAACATGTCCTCGGGCCGGCGCCAGGGGCCGTCGCGCTCGATGATGCTGGTGATGGTGACGTCGCCGATGCGGAGGCTCTGCATGATGGGGCGTTCCCTGTGTGGTGTTCCCTCAGGCGTCGATATGGGCGGTGGCGCGGACGGCCGGGCGCGCCTCGAAGCCGGCCTGCCAGGCGGCGAGGGCCGGATGCGCCTTGCGCCAGCCGAATTCCGGCCAGCGGAAGTCGAGATAGGCGAGGCTGCAGCCGATCGCGACATGGCCGATATCGTAGGGGGTGGCCTCCAGACGGGGCACCAGCGCGTCCAGCGCGGGCAGAACCGCGGCACGCTTCAACTCGAAGCCCTCGATGATGGCGGGGTCGGGGCTGGTCCGCAGGGACTCGCCGCGCCAGAGCAGCAGCATCTCCATGAAGCCGGTGCCGAGCGCATGGCGCTGCATGGCGTCGATCCGCCCCGGGCCCGGGGCGGGGAAGAGGCGCGGGGCATTGCCCAGCCCATCCAGGTATTCGCAGATGGTGATGGAGTCGAAGAGGATGCCGCCATCGGGCAGCACCAGCGTCGGGATGCGCCCGAGCGGGTTGCGCGGCAGGAGGGAGCGGTCGGTCCTCGTCAGCGCGACGACGGTCGGGATGCGCTCGATCTGCGCGTCCAATCCGCGCTCATGGGCGCAGACCATGACCTTGCGGACGAAGGGAGAGCGGCTCGACCAATGCAACTGCATGGTGGCCTGCGGTGGCGGCATGGATATCTCCCCCTCGTACTTTGAGGGGAGTGTGCCTTGCCGCGCCGCGGATGCAAGCCAGGGCCCGGCGCAAGGCCGGGCCTGGTAGGCTTAGAAGCCTTCGCGCTCCAGGCGCTTGCGCTCCACCTTGCGGGCGCGACGGACGGCCTCGGCGGCCTCGCGGGCGCGGCGCTCGGAGGGCTTCTCGTAGTGGCGGCGCAGCTTCATCTCGCGGAACACACCCTCGCGCTGAAGCTTCTTCTTGAGCGCCTTCAGCGCCTGATCGATGTTGTTGTCACGAACGACGACTTGCACGCGGCCTTGCCTCCATGGGCTTGACGGGGAAACAGGAATCGCCGCTCAGGGGGCGCGGTTGCAGGCGGCTCGGACGAACCGGGCCACCTTCGCCATCCCCACCCTGATGCGGAGGGGTGATTCCCTAGCATGGGAAGGGCTGGTGCGGGAAGCCCCCTCCCGCTCCGGGCCTTCCGCCCCCAAATCGGCCCTGGGTTCCCGGAGGGAGGTTTGCCTTGGCCATACTGAAGATCGCCCGCATGGGCCACCCGGTGCTGCTGCGTGCGGCGGAGCCGGTGGACGACCCGACCCATCCCGAGATCCGCCGGCTGATCGCCGACATGGCGGAGACGATGCTCGATGCCTCGGGAATCGGCCTGGCGGCGCCGCAGGTGCATGTGCCGCTGCGGCTCTTCGTCTGGCGCGGCCCGACCGGGGTCTCCGCCCTGGTGAACCCTGAGCTGGAGCCGCTGGGAGAGGAGCTGGAGACCGCCTGGGAGGGCTGCCTCTCCATCCCCGGCCTGCGCGGCTCGGTGGAGCGGCCGCGGCGGATCCGCTATCGCGGGCTGGATGCCGAGGGCAACCCGGTGGAAGGCGAGGCGGAGGCGATGACCGCGCGGGTGATGCAACACGAGACGGACCATCTGGACGGAGTCCTCTACCCCATGCGCATGACCGACCATTCCCTCTTCGGCTTCACCGAGGAGCTGGCCCGCGCCGCGGGGAGCCCGGCGCGATGACCGAGCGGTCCGAGATCCGCGACCGGGCGCTGCGGGCCATGCTGCCCATCGCGGCCGGGCAGGGCTGGAATTGGGCCACGATCCGCGCCGGGCTGGCCGCCATCGGCGAGGACCCGGCCCTGGCCGAGAGCCATTTCCCGACCGGGCCGGTAGGGGCCGTCGCCCATTGGATCGACCTCTCCAACCGCGAGATGGAGGCGGCCGCGGCGGCGGAGGACATCGCCACGCTGCGGGTGCCGGCGCGCATCCGCCGGCTGGTGGAGCTGCGGCTGCTGGCCGTCGCGCCGCACAAGCAGGCGCTGCGGCGGGCGCTCAGCCTGCTGGCGCTGCCCTGGAACACGCCGGCCGCCTTCCGCACCACGGCGCAGACGGTGAACGCGATCTGGTATGCGGCGGGCGACAGCTCGGCCGATTTCTCCTGGTACACGCGGCGGGCGACGCTGGCCGGCGTCTATGGCGCGACGCTCGCCTACTGGATGCGGGACGACGAGCCGGGCGTGGAGGATGCGCTCGATTTCCTCGACCGGCGCCTCGCCGATGTGGCGCGCCTCGGCAAGCTGCGGCGCCGGGCGGCCTGATCGACCGCAGCTGATTGACCCTGGGCGCGGGGCATGGTGCGCTTCCCCCAACGGATAAAGGGGGAGGGCGCCATGCCCATCGTGCCGAATCACGTCAGGCGGCGGCTCGCGGCGGGCGAGGTCTCGCTCGGCTTCGGGGTGCACCACCTGCGCGGGAGCGCGGTCGGGATGATCGCCGCGGCCACCGGCTATGACTGGCTCTTCATCGACATGGAGCATGGCGCGATGAGCGTGCAGGAGGCGACGCAGATCGCCCTCGCCGCGCTCGGGCAGGGGATCACCCCCATCGTCCGCTGCTGCAAGGATGCGCTCTTTGAGGGGACGCGGGCGCTCGACAACGGCGCCATGGGCGTCGTCGTGCCGCATGTCGATACCGCCGAGGAGGCGCGGGCGGTGGCGGCCGCCTTCCGCTTCCCGCCGCTCGGCACCCGGAGCTGGGGCGGGCCGCCCTTCGCCTATGGGTTCCAGCCGCCGCCCGTCGCCGAGGCGCAGGCCGAGCTGAACCGGGAGATCCTGGTGGCCTGCATGATCGAGACGCCGGAAGCGGTGGAGAATGCCGGGGCCATCGCCGCGGTGCCGGGGGTGGACGTGCTGCTGATCGGCACCTCCGACCTGACGGCCTCCATGGGCATCGCGGGCCAGATCGGCCATCCGGACGTGCAGGCGGCCTATGGCAAGGTGGCGGCGGCCTGTGCCTCGGCCGGCAAGGTGCTCGGCATGGGCGGCGTCTACGACGAGACCTGGGCGGCGGCCTATATCCGCCTCGGGGCGCGCTTCGTCCTCGCCGGCTCCGACCACACCATGCTGATGGCGGCGGCAGGCGGGCGCAGCAGCTTCCTGCGCGGCCTAGCCAGCCCGTAACCCTTCCAGCCCGGATTGCGCGGGATCAAGGCGGGGCGGCCTGCGGGCCGCCAATCTGCCTGAAGCGGCCCCGGAAGTGACTTGCGAATGGTTCTCACTTCCATTATCAACGGGCCGCCAGTCCGGAGAAGACGTCCGCATGCCTGTTCGCCCCACGCGACGCCTGCTTGCCCTCGCCGCCTCTGCCTGCCTCGCGGCATGGTCCGGCCCGGCCGCCTCGGCCAATGAGGTCAACCTCTATTCCTCGCGCCACTACGACAGCGACCGCGCCCTCTATGAGGCCTTCTCGAAGGAGACGGGCATCCGGGTGCGGCTGATCGAGGGCGATGCCGACCAGCTGATCGAGCGCATCCGCAATGAGGGCGCGAACAGCCCGGCCGATGTCTTCATCACCGTGGATGCGGCGCGGCTGGCACGGGCGGCCTCCTCCGGCATCCTGCAGCCGCTGCGCTCGCCGGTGATCGAGCAGCGCATCCCGGCAGCGCTGCGCGACGGGCAGGGCCTGTGGTTCGCCGTCTCCACCCGCGCCCGCGTCATCATGTATGACAAGGAGCGCGGCACGCCCGAGGGTCTGGCGCGTTACGAGGACCTGGCCGATCCGCGCTTCCGCGGGCAGATCTGCGTCCGTGCCGCCAGCCATCCCTACAATACGAGCCTCGGCGCCTCGATCCTGGCCGCCAACGGGCCGGAGCGGACGGAGGAGTGGGCCAAGGGCTTCGCCGCCAACCTCGCGCGTCCGCCGCAGGGCGGCGACCGCGACCAGTTCCGCGCCATCCCGGCCGGGCAGTGCGGGCTCGCCATCGCCAACACCTACTACCTGGCGGCGATCGGTGCCTCCGAGCGCGCCGAGGACCGGGCGCTGTTCTCCCGCATCGGCGTCATCTTCCCGAACCAGGCGCCGGGCGACCGCGGCACGCATGTGAACATCTCGGGCGCCGGGCTGGTGAAGACGGCGCCGAACCGCGAGGCGGCGGTGCGCTTCCTCGAATACCTGACGAGCGGCCCGGCGCAGGAGCGCTTCGCCCTCGGCAACATGGAGTATCCGGCCGTCGCCGACGCGCCGCTGCACCCGGCGCTGCGCGCCATGGGCAGCTTCCGGCCCGAGCCGGTCGATGCCGAGCGGACGAATGCGAATGCCACGCAGGCGCTGCAGATCATGCAGCGCGCCGGCTGGCGCTGAGGGAGGCGGCGATGATCCTCTGCCTCTGCAACGCGCTCTCCGACAAGCAGGTGACCGAGGCGGTCGAGAAGGGCGCCAGCAAGCCGCGCGACGTCTATGCCCATTGCGCCTGCAAGGCGCAGTGCGGGACGTGTACGCGAATGATACTCAGCATGATCCGCGACCTCGCCGCGCCGCCAGCGCAAAGCCGGGCTTCCTGACGGCGCGTTCTGCTATACAAGTCGGCCCATCCTCAGCGCGCGCCAGGAGCCCATGGCCCCTGGCGCCCTTTCGTGCCGGAGCCGCCATGAAGGCCGACCCCAAGGTCATCGAGCATCTGAACACCCAGCTCACCAACGAGCTGACCGCGATCAACCAGTACTTCCTGCACGCACGGATCCTCCGCCATTGGGGCGTGACCAAGCTCGGCGCGCACGAGTACAAGGAATCGATCGAGGAGATGCACCACGCCGACTGGCTGATCGAGCGCATCCTCTTCCTCGGCGGCCTTCCCAACCTGCAGCGGCTGAACCAGGTGCTGGTCGGGCAGACGGTGGAGGAGATCCTCCGCGCCGACCTCGCCATCGAGGAGAAGGCGACCGGCGACCTGCGCGAGGGCATCGCCTATGCCGAGAGCGTCCGCGACTTCGTCTCCCGCGACCTGCTCCTGAAGATCCTGGCGAACGAGGAGGAGCATGTGGACTTCCTCGACCGCCAGTTCGACCTGATCAAGCTGATCGGCATCGAGCGCTACATCCTGCTCAACAGCGCCGCCGCCCCGGACCAGCACGAGGCGGACTGACCGCAGCGCCCGGCCGATGGCCCTCCCGCCCGCCTTCCTCGAGGAGCTGCGGGCCCGGACGCCGCTGCCGGGCCTGATCGGCCGCAAGACGCGCCTCGCGCGGAACGGGCGGCAGTGGAAGGGGTGCTGCCCCTTCCACAACGAGAAGACACCCTCCTTCTACGTCTATGACGACCATTTCCACTGCTTCGGCTGCGGCGCGCATGGGGATGCGATCACCTTCCTGATGCGCGCCGAGGGCGCCAGCTTCCCCGAGGCCGTCGAGCGCCTTGCCGGCGAGGCGGGGCTGGAGGTGCCGAAGGCGACGCCCCAGGCCGCGGAGCGGGAGCGGCGGGCGCGCGACCTCTATGGCGTCTGCGCGGCGGCCGAGGCGGCGTTCCGCCGAAGGCTGATGCTGCCCGAGGGGCGTGCGGCGCTCGACTACCTGCGCCAGCGCGGGCTGACGGAGGCGACCATCGCGCGCTTCGGCCTTGGCTGGTCGGGCGAGGGCAGGGGGGCGCTGGCTGCCGACCTCAAGGGCGAGGGGATCACGCCCGAGCAGCTCGTCGCCGCCGGGCTGATGAAGCCGCGCGACCCGGACCGGCCCGAGGCGGGGCTGGTCGATATGTTCTTCAACCGGGTGATCTTCCCGATCCGCGACCGGCGGGGGCGGACCATCAGCTTCGGCGGGCGCATCCTCGGCGACGGGCAGCCGAAATACGTCAACGGGCCGGAGACGGAGCTCTTCTCCAAGCGGCGCAGTCTCTACGGGCTCGACCTGGCGCGGGAGGGGGCCTTCCGCGGCGCGCCGGTGGTGGTGGCCGAGGGCTATATGGATGTCATCGCGCTCCATCAGGCGGGGTTCGGCGGGGCGGTGGCACCGCTCGGCACCGCCCTGACCGCCGAGCAGCTGGAGGCGCTGTGGCAGGTCTCGCCCGAGCCGGTGCTCTGCTTCGACGGCGATGCGGCGGGGGCCAAGGCAGCGGCCAAGGCGGCGGAGGTGGCGCTGCCGTTGCTGGCGCCGGATCGGAGCCTCAGGCTTGCGGCGCTCACCGGCGGCGAGGACCCGGATACGCTGGTGGCGAGAGGCGGGCCGGCTGCCTTCGAGGCCGTGCTGGCCGAGGCGAAGCCGCTCTCGGTCGCGCTCTACGACCTGCTGGCCGGGACGTCGCCGCCCGCGACGCCGGAGCAGCGGGCAGCCTTCCGCAACCGGCTGGAGGCGGCGGCCAAGAGCATCCCGGACAAGATACTGGCCGGCGAGTACCGGCGGAGCTGGCTCGACCGGTTTTTCGAGAGTAGCCGGGGTGGCGCCCGGCCGGCCCAGAAACCGGCAGGCGGGGCGGCTTATGGGCCGAGGCCGTCCCGCGACCGACGGGGCCGGCCTGGCGAGCTCGTCAGCATTCCCGGCCTGCAGCGCGCCGCCATCGACCATGAGGCGATCCGCCTGGAACGCACCCGCAACCTTCTGGCGATCCTGATCCGCCATCCGTCCCTGCTGCCCGAGGTGGAGGAGGCGCTGGCCGTGCTCGACCTGCCACAGGGAGACTGCGCGCGGTTGCGGGATGCATTGCTGGCATGGCTCCCGACCGCTGATCACCTTGACTTGACGAGCCTGATGGACCACCTGCGGGAAACGGGCTGGGAGTCGGTTGTGTCCTGGGCGACCAGGAAGCAGGGGCTCTGTCAGGCTGCCGATCCCGAGGCCCAGCCGAAGGACGCCCTGGAGGCCTGGTGGCACTTCTTTGGATTGCTGCGGGGTGAGGCAGAGCTGATCGAGGACCGGGCCGAGGCGGAGAGGATGCTGGTCGAAACCAATGATCCCATCGCGCAGCAGCGTCTCATCAGCCTGAACAAAGCGCTGGATGCGCTGCGCCGTGGCGAGGCCGATGAACCGGCAGAGTCGGGTACCATATAGTAGATAGGGCATTTGCACGGGTGATCCGCTGGCCGGGTCGCCCGTCGCAGGCATGGAGCGCAGGCATGGCGAGCAAGGCCGCAGGTGGTACGGATACGGTCGAGACGCGCGACGAGGTGGTGGAGGGCGTGCTGCTCGACACCATGACGGCCGCGGTCAAGAAGCTGATCGCCCGCGGCAAGGAGCGCGGTTACGTCACCTATGACGAGTTGAATGCCGCGCTGCCCTCCGATCAGGTCTCCTCGGAGATGATCGAGGACACCATGGCGATGCTGAGCGAGATCGGCATCAATGTGGTGGAGTCCGAGGAGAGCGAGGATGGCGAGGCCAGCGCCGTCGCCAAGCCTGCCACCGAGGACAAGGAGGAGAAGGAGGACGAGGAGGGCGGCGGCAACGTCGACGAGGAAAGCCTCGGCCGTACCGACGACCCCGTCCGGATGTACCTGCGCGAGATGGGCAGCGTCGAGCTGCTGTCCCGCGAGGGCGAGATCGCGATCGCCAAGCGCATCGAGGCCGGGCGCGACATGATGATCGGCGGGCTTTGCGAGAGCCCGCAGACCTTCAAGGCCATCATCGCCTGGCACGACGCCGTCCGCGGCGGGCGCATGCTGCTGCGCGACGTGATCGACCTCGAGGCGACCGCGGCCGCCGACAGCCCGGAAGGCGCGGCACCGCCCGACCCGGATGAGGAATTCGAGGAAGGCGAGGAGGGTGAGGGGCTCGGCCTGTCGCTTTCCGCCCTCGAGGAGAAGCTCAAGCCGGAGGCGCTGGCCGCCTTCGAGGCGATCGAGCAGGGCTATGCCAGGCTGCAGAAGCTGCAGCTGAAGCGCATGGAGGCCTATACGGCGGGCGAGGAGCTGCAGAGCCGCTCCGAGAAGACCTATGAGAAGACCCGGCAGGAGCTGGTGGCGCTGGTGCAGAAGGTGCACCTGCACAACAACCGGATCGAGGAACTGGTCGAGCAGCTGAAGACCATCAACCGCAAGCTCACCAGCCTCGAGGGCCAGGTGCTGCGGCTGGCCGAGAGCGCCAAGGTGAAGCGGGAGGAATTCCTGCAGAACTGGCGCGGCTCGGAGCTCGACCCTGCCTGGTTCGACCGGCTGGCCAAGCTCTCGGGCAAGCCCTGGAAGGCCTTCATCCTCCGCTCGCGGGACGATGTGGAGGCGGTGCGCGCGCAGATGGGCGCCATCGCCAACGACACCAACCTGCCCATCGCGGAATTCCGCCGGGTCTATGCCACCGTCTCGCGCGGCGAGCGGGACATGACCCAGGCGAAGAAGGAGATGATCGAGGCCAACCTGCGCCTGGTGATCTCCATCGCCAAGAAATACACCAATCGCGGCCTGCAATTCCTCGACCTGATCCAGGAGGGGAATATCGGGCTGATGAAGGCGGTCGATAAGTTCGAGTACCGCCGCGGCTACAAGTTCAGCACCTATGCCACCTGGTGGATCCGGCAGGCCATCACCCGCTCGATCGCCGACCAGGCGCGGACGATCCGCATCCCGGTCCATATGATCGAGACGATCAACAAGCTGGTACGGACCTCGCGGCAGATGCTGCACGAGATCGGCCGGGAGCCGACGCCGGAGGAGCTGGCGGAGAAGCTCGGCATGCCGCTCGAGAAGGTGCGGAAGGTGCTGAAGATCGCCAAGGAGCCGATCAGCCTCGAGACGCCGATCGGCGACGAGGAGGACAGCCATCTCGGCGACTTCATCGAGGACAAGGCGGCGATCATCCCGCTGGATGCCGCCATCCAGTCCAACCTGCGTGAGGCGACGACGCGGGTGCTGAGCAGCCTGACGCCCCGCGAGGAGCGCGTACTGCGCATGCGCTTCGGCATCGGCATGAACACCGACCACACGCTGGAAGAGGTCGGCCAGCAGTTCAACGTGACACGCGAGCGCATCCGGCAGATCGAGGCGAAGGCGCTCCGGAAGCTGAAGCACCCGAGCCGGTCGCGGAAGCTTCGCAGCTTCCTCGATAACTAGCCGTGAGCATCGCGGCGGAGCGGACGGCGGCTGTCGCCGTCGATGTCACCTTCCTGCGGATGGACCGGCGCCCCGCCGATCCGCCCCCGGCGCTGCCGCCGGGGGTGAAGGTGACGGAGGCGCGGCGCTGCACCATCGGCTTCTACCGCTATCTCTATGACACGGTCGGCCATGACTATGTGTGGTGGCTGCGGCGGACCCTGACCGATGCCGAGCTCGGCCGGGTGCTGGCCGACCCGGGGGTCACCATCCATGTGCTCTACAAGGATGGCGAGCCGGCGGGTTTCTACGAGCTCGACCGGCGCAACCGGCCGCTGGTGAACCTCTCCTATTTCGGGCTGATGCCGCATGCCATCGGCGCCGGGCTTGGCCGCGCCTTCCTCGGCCAGGCGGTGGCCGAGGCCTGGGAACAGGGCACGCGGGCGCTCACGGTGAATACCTGCACGGCGGACCACCCCCGGGCGCTGCCCAACTACCTCGCCACCGGCTTCACCCGGTTGCGGACGGTGCGGGAGGTCTGGAACGTGCCGCTGCATCTCGGCCTGCCCATCCCGTCGCGCCTGCGGATCGGCTGAGCCTGCCCATTGCATTGGCGGCGGGATAGGGCCATATCTTAGGCGTCAACCCGTCTGGTTCGGCCTGTTTCGTTTGCTCCCTTCGGGGTGCCGAGCCTGGTTTCCGTCCCTCAAAGGCAGATTGGCCCGTCCCGCGATGGCGTGGGGCGGCACCCTTGCATGATGGGATTCCCCGCATGTCTACCGGCACTGTTAAGTGGTTCAACGCGACCAAGGGCTACGGCTTCATCCAGCCCGAGGACGGCACCGCTGACGTTTTCGTCCACATCTCCGATGTCCAGCGCTCCGGCCTCCAGGGCCTGCAGGACGGCCAGCGCCTCAGCTTCGATGTGCAGCGCGGCCAGCAGGGCAAGCTCTCCGCTTGCAACCTGAAGCTCGACTGAGCGACTGGGGCGGGCTTCGGCCCGCCTCTTTTTTGCGATGGAAGGAGGCCAGCATGGCGACGCATCTCTATACCATCGGCCAAAACGTCGAATTTATTGCCGGCCGTTTCGACGGCAACGTGCCCCGCGGCCTCTACACCGTGGTGCGGCAGCTCCCCGGCCCGGCGAATGATCGGGAATATCGGGTGAAGCATCAGCAGGACGGGCATGAGCGCGTGGTGCTGGAAAGCCAGCTGCGCGGGGGTCCGCCCTCCGTCTTCAGCTAATTCCAATCCCGGCCGTGGCCGGGCTATATCCCCAGGAGTCGCCGATGGCGCGCAGACCGAATTACGGCCAGCAGCGGGCCGAGGTGAATCGCGGCAAGCAGGCGAAGCAGGAAGCCAAGCAGCGCGAGCGCGAGGAAGCCGTCGCACGCCGCAAGTCGGAGCGGGAGGCCCAGGGCCTGCCGCCCGAGGATGAGCCTGCAGAGCAGGACAAGTAGGGCGCGGGCGCCGGAGGTTGGAACGACCGGAGGCGTGAACCGCGCGTCACATCACCAGGCCAGGGCTTGATCGGCGTTCCGACGCAGGATGGTCGTGTCCTGGAAGCCGCTGCAGCGGCATGAGGAGCGGATCATGGCCAAGCGCCGCGATGATGGAAAATACGTGTTGTTCGATGTTGCCTATGCGGATGGCAGCCGTGCCTCCAACCGCAAGGTGCCGACCGAATTGCTGGGCGGCCTCGATGGCGACGACCCGGCGCGGACCGAGATCGAGACGCAGGACAGGCGGATCGCGGAAGCGTCCGGCAAGCCGCAGCGGGCGATCCTCTCGCTGGCCCGGGCCGGACGGTAGATCAGCCAGGGCCGGCGGAGCGATCCGCCGGCCCTTTCCGTTTCAGCTGTGGGCGAGGATCGCCAGCAGCAGAAGTGCCACGATGTTGGTGATCTTGATCATCGGGTTCACCGCCGGGCCGGCGGTGTCCTTGTAGGGGTCGCCCACGGTATCGCCGGTCACCGCGGCCTTGTGGGCGTCCGAGCCCTTGCCGCCATGATGGCCTTCCTCGATGTATTTCTTCGCATTGTCCCAGGCGCCGCCACCGGTCGTCATCGAGACGGCGACGAAGAAGCCGGTGACGATGACGCCGAGCAGCATGGCGCCCAGCGCCTCGAAGCCCGCCGCCTTCCCGGCGATCGCCTGGACGCCGAAATAGCAGACCAGCGGCGAGAGCACCGGCAGCAGCGAGGGGATGATCATCTCCTTGATCGCCGCCTTGGTGAGGATGTCGACGGCGCGGCCGTAATCGGGCCGCTCCGTCCCCGCCATGATGCCCGGCTTCTCCTTGAACTGGCGGCGCACCTCCTCGACCACCGACATGGCGGCGCGGCCGACCGCCGTCATCGCCATGCCGCCGAAGAGGAAGGGCAGCGCCCCGCCGAAGAGCAGGCCCATCACCACATAGGGGCTGGTCAGGCTGAAGGTCAGCGTGCCGATCCCGGCGAAGTAGGGGAATGTGTCCGCATTCGCCGAGAAATAGGCGAGGTCCTGGGTATAGGCGGCGAAGAGCACCAGGGCGCCGAGGCCGGCGGAGCCGATCGCATAGCCCTTGGTGACCGCCTTGGTGGTGTTGCCGACGGCGTCCAGCGCATCCGTCGTCACGCGGATCTCCTTCGGCAGGCCGGCCATCTCGGCGATGCCGCCGGCATTGTCGGTCACCGGGCCGAAGGCATCGAGGGCCACCACCATGCCGGCCAGCGCCAGCATCGTCGTCACCGCGATGGCGATGCCGTAGAGGCCCGCCAGGTTGTAGCTAAACAGCACGCCGGCGATGATGATGAGCGCCGGGATCGCCGTGCTCTCCATGCTGACGGCGAGGCCGCGGATGACGTTGGTGCCGTGGCCGGTGACGGAGCTTTCGGCGATGGCCTTGACCGGGCGGTAGTCGGTGCCGGTGTAGTACTCCGTCACCACGATGATGAGGCCGGTGACGGCGAGGCCCACCAGGCCGCAGAGGAAGAGCGAGAAGGCGGTGAAACTCGCCCCGGCGACGGTCAGCGTGCCCGTGCCGAAGATCAGGTAGGTCAGCGGCAGCAGCGCCACGAGGGAGAGGATGCCGGTGACGATGAAGCCCCGGTACATCGCCCCCATGATCGAGTTGTTGGCCGGCAGCTTGACGAAGTAGGTGCCGGCGATGGAGGTGACGACGCAGACCGCGCCGATGGCCAGCGGGTAGAGCATGCCGAGCGCGAGCGTATCGGCCGGGAAGGCGATGGCGGCGAGCACCATCGTCGCCACCATGGTGACCGCATAGGTCTCGAACAGGTCGGCCGCCATGCCGGCACAGTCGCCGACATTGTCGCCCACATTGTCGGCGATGGTGGCGGGGTTGCGGGGGTCGTCCTCCGGGATGCCGGCCTCGACCTTGCCGACCATGTCGCCGCCGACATCGGCGCCCTTGGTGAAGATGCCGCCGCCGAGGCGGGCGAAGATGGAGATGAGGGAGGCACCGAAGCCGAGCGCGACGAGCGCGTCAATCACCGGGCGGCTGTTCGGCGCATGGCCGACGAGCACGACCAGGATGAAGAAGTAGACGGCGACGCCGAGCAGGGCGAGGCCCGCGACCAGCATGCCGGTGATGGCACCCGACTTGAAGGCGACATCGAGCCCGGCCGCCAGCGATGTGCTGGAGGCCTGGGCGGTGCGGACATTGGCCCGCACGGAGACGTTCATGCCGATGAAGCCGGCCAGCCCCGACAGCACCGCACCGATGAGGAACCCGACCGCGACCCCGATGCCGAGCCAGAGCATGATCATCACGAAGAGCACGACGCCGACGATGCCGATGGTGGTGTACTGGCGCCGCAGATAGGCCTGCGCGCCTTCCTGAATTGCCTGGGCAATCTCCTGCATGCGGGCGGTGCCGGCATCGAGCGCCATCACCTGCCGCGCCGTCACCACGCCATAGGCGATGGACAGCGCACCCAACAGGATCACGAGCAACAAGGTCACTGTCATCAGACGGTAGCCCCCCTTTATCCGCGCCCTTCGAGGGGCGCTGGTGTGGAAGGCTAGGCGGGCAGCGGTAGCGGCGCAACGGTATCCCTGTTGTATTCCGCTGCCATATCAGCGGTTGTGAGCTTGCCGGCCGCAAGCCGCGCCGCCACCATGGGCCGAAGCTTGCTTTGGGGGAGACGAGGATGATTCGGCGTGGATGGCCGGCGCTGGCTTTGGCGCTTGGCCTGTGGATGGGGCCGGCGATGGCGCAGGACGTGCTGGAGAAGCGGGTCTTCGAGGGTGGCGCCTACCAGACTCGCGGCGGCGCCACGATCGGCAATCTGCGCATCGGCTACCAGACGATGGGCCGGCTGAACGCGGAGGGGACGAACGCCATCCTCATCTGCCATTTCTTCAGCGGCAACAGCCATGCCTTCGGCCGGCTCTCGGCGAATGGCCCGGCCGGCTACTGGGATGCCATCATCGGCCCCGGCAAGCCGATCGACACCGACAGGTATTTCGTCGTCTCGGCCGACACGCTGGTCAATGTCAACGTACCGGATTCGGCGACCGTCACCACGGGGCCTGCCAGCATCAACCCGGATACCGGCCGGCCCTATGCCCTGACCTTTCCCGTTGTCTCGATGCGTGACTTCGTCGAGAGCCAGAAGCGGTTGCTCGACAGCCTGGGCGTGAAGCGGCTGGCGATGGTCGCGGGGCCCTCCAATGGCGGGCTGCAGAGCATCGAATGGGCGGCGGCCTATCCCGGCTTCATCGAGCGCGTCATGCCGGTGATCGCGGCCGATATCGATGCCTGGATGCAGGGCTGGCTCGATGTCTGGGAGGCGCCCATCCGGCTCGACCCGAACTGGGCCGAAGGCAATTACTATGGCCAGGGGCGCGAGGCGCCGCTGCGTGGGCTGGCGGAGGCCTGGAAGATCGTCACCCTGCATGCGCGGGACCGGCTCTGGGCGAAGCAGTATGACCGGGGGGTGCCGGAAGGGCAGGACCCGGCCCGGCGGATCGGCGACCGCTTCGCGATCGAGCGCTGGCTCGACGATGCGGCGGCGGCGCGGGCGCGCACCTCGGATGCCAATTCCTTCCTCTACATGGTCCGGGCCAACCAGCTCTTCCTCAACGAGTATCCGAGCTTCGCCGCGGCGCTGTCGGGCGGGCCGGCGCGCTGGCTGGTGGTCTCGGCCCCGACCGACCGGGTCTTCCTCGCCGAGGGCGTGCGGGAGATGGTCGAGACGCTGAAGGGGACGGGCAAGCAGGTGGAGACGGCGGAGCTGGCGGGGCCGCTTGGCCATCTGAACGGCGTTGCCGCCATGGCGCCGGTCGGCGACCGGATCCGGGCTTTCCTCGCCCAATGAGGCCCTGTGCGGCCCGGCGGCATCGCCGGGCCGCAGGGCTGCTCAGTACATCGACAGCAGGGCCGCGGCCTGATTCTGGGTCGGGCGGACCTCGGCCTGCTGCTGGCCGGTGACCTTCTCGATCGCGGTCACCAGGTGGCGGATCTCGAAGGGTTTCAGCACCAGGCCAAGGGGTCCGCCCTGGGTGGAGATCAGCAGCTCCCGCCCGTTCGGTGGCAGGAAGCCGGTCATGACGACCACGGGCAGGTCGGGGCGCTGGAGGCGCAGGCGGGGAATCAGGTCCCAGCCGGTCATGCGGGGCATGGCGAGGTCGGTCACCAGCACGTCGAAGGCGTGACGCTCGGCCAGGTGCAAGGCTTCGACCCCATCGGAGGCCAGCAGGACCTCATAGCCGAGCTCGGTGAGCACGTCCTCGACGACCATCGCGGCCAAGGGTTCATCCTCGGCTACCAGAACGCGAATGCCGTTGCCTGTTCTCAGCGCCTGATCCATCGCCGCCTCGTCTCGTCGGCGCCTGCATCCCCGGTGGTGGAGGATCGTTTGCAGCGCCTACTGACGGTTTAGCCGAGCGATCGCCGATGCGGTTTCAAGTTCCCTTGAGCAGGGCGATATCCTGAGCGATGTGATGGACCCACGACTTAGCCGCTTCACACCGCCAGGCGAAGCCTACCCGCCTCGGCCCTGTCTCCCGCGGCGGTTGGGACGCCGAGCCGCTCATAGAGGCTGGCGAGCCGGGCCGCGTATCGCTCGGCGCTGAACAGCGCCGCCCGCTGCGGGCCGGCATGGGCGAGGCGGGCCCGCAGCATCTCGTCGCGGTCCATGGCCTGGATCGCCTGGACGAGGGCGGTGATGTCGTAGGGGTCGATCGTCAGCGCCGCATCGCCCACTACCTCCGGCATGGAGGCGGTGTTGGAGGTGATCACCGGCGTGCCGAGCAGCATCGATTCGAGCGCCGGCAGGCCGAAGCCCTCATAGAGCGAGGGGAAGAGCACCGCCCGTGCGCCGCGGATGAGGTTCACCAGCAGGCGGAAGGGGGCATAGTCGAGCAGGATGATCTTGTGCCGGGTGCGGAGCGTCATCCCCTCCTGCACCAGGTAACGGATATGGTCGTCGAACATCAGCCGGAGCTCCTCCTCCGACTTCCAGGCCTTCTTGCCGACGATGACGAGCGGCCCCTCGACCCCGCTGGCGAGGAAGGCCTGGATCATCCGCCCGACATTCTTCTTGGGCTCGATGGCGCCGAAGAAGAGCCAGTAGCCGCCGGCCTGGAGGCCGAAGCTGCCGGCCACCTCGGCGGCGACGTCCGGCATCGGCACGTCGGAGAATTTCCGGGGGATATCGACGGCCTGGTAGGTGTTCGTCACCCGGTCCTCCGGCACGCCGAGCAGCGAGACGATATCCCGCTTCGAGGCCTCGGAGACGGTGACGATATGGTCGGCGCGCTGGCCGAGGCGGCGGTTCAGCCGGTAGTAGCGGCGCTTGTTGTCGAGGGTGGTGTAGGGCAGGCGCAGCGGCACCAGGTCGTGCAGGGTGTAGATGTTGCGCGCGCCGATGGCGCGGAGCGGCAGCGGATAGGTCCAGTGCATGAGCTGGGGGCGATCCGGGATGGTCACCCGAAGCTCCCGACCGAAGATGCGGAAATGCGCATGGGCCTGCTGGAACAGGTCCTGGGTGTTCCAGATCTCATCGAAATGCGGCAGCCGGTCGCGGAAGGTGGTGGCGATGACCTGCCCGGTGATGGGCACCGGAACGGCGAGCTCGCCGAAGGGCGCGCGCAGCATCCGCTTGGCCCGGCGCAGGGCGACGAGCCATGCCGGCGGGTTGCCCACCCGCTCGTCGAAGAAGGCGATCTCGCGGATCAGCGGGTTGGTGGAGGGTGCGGCACGGGTGCCGTAGAGCACGCCCACCTCGGCCCCGATTGCGCCGATGCCAAGGCTGAGGTTGCGCGCATAGGTTGCGACCCCGGTGCCCTGGCCGAGGGCGAGGTTGTAGCCATCGAGGAAGATGCGGGGCCGGGACTTCGCGGTCATGCTGGCACTGTCCGATGCGGTATGGCGTGTTCCATGAGCACAAAAATTTGAACCATGCGAGGCGCTATAGCGTTTCCAAAGCCGTCATATTTCCCGGATATCTCGATAAGGCGATGAAGCGGGGTGCTTTATCGCCATAATGGTTCGGGAGCCTGACGTGGCACGGTCATCCGGAAGGGTTGCAGACTTGACGGCCGCGGAAGTCGTCCTCCCGCTGCGGAGCATCGCCGCTGCTGGCATGGTGGATTTTGCCGTGCTCCTGTTGCGCGCGAGCGCCATCCTGCTGCTGGTTTCTCCGGTTCTGATACTGCTGCTCGCATTTGCTTGAGCGCAAGGCGCCGATAGGGGATACCGGGCGCGGTCCGGCATGCGGCTGTCCGCCTGCTGAACCGACCGACCGGTAGGAGCCATCGGATGGATATGATGACGTGGGGCGGTGATGCCGACGCCGCGGCCGATCCGGCTGAGTTGCTCGCCCGTGCCGATGCCCTGCGGGACAACCGGGACTGGAACGCCGCCGCCGAGGGCTATGCCGCCTTCCTGCGCCTCCGCCCGAGGGATTGGGGCATCCGGGTCCAGTACGGCCACTGCCTGAAGGAAGCCGGAGACCCGCATGCCGCGCTGCTCGCCTATCGCGAGGCGGAGCGCCAATGCCCCCATGACTCCGACATCCACCTCCAGATCGGCCATGCGCTGAAGCTGCTTGGCCGGCAGGAGGAGGCCGTCGAGGAATATGCCCGCGCGCTGACCCTCGATCCGGCGAATGACGCGGCGCGCGGCGAGTTTCTGGCCCTGCATGCCGGGCCCGCCAGCGCCGGGCTGATGGCGGCGGAGCCGCCACCGCTGCCGGTGCCGGCGGAGGCGTCCTGGCAGACCGGCGTCGGGTCCGTCGTCTTCGATGCCTCGGATCTGCTCGACTACTTCCGCCACAACCGGGCCCCGACCGGAATCCAGCGGGTGCAGCTCAACATCATCCGCGAGGCCCTGGACGCGGCCGATGCCGAGGGCGTGGCGATCGCTGGCTTCTGTGCCGCCGCGGGGCAGTGGAAGCCGGTGCCGCCGGCGCTCTTCCTGCGGCTGGCCCTGCTGTCGCGCGAGGGCAGCTCGATCGAGGACGCCGCCTGGCGCGGGGCGCTGCAGGCCGTGGAGGAGGCGCTGCGGGATGGGGCGCCGCTCGATTTCCCGCCGGGCTGCAGCCTCGTCAATCTCGGCACCTCCTGGTGGATCCCGGATTACCTGCGGCTGGTCCGGCAGGCGCAGGCCCGTTCCGGGCTGCGCTACATCCCCTTCATCCATGACTGCATCCCGCTGCTGGTGCCGGAACACTGCTCGAGCGCGCTGGTGGATGAGTTCGCCCGCTGGTTCGCCTCGGTCTGCCTGCATGCCGATGCGGTGCTGACCAATTCGGACTGCACCCGGGCGGATTTCCGGCGCGCCCTGAACCGCCTGCTGCCGGGGCTCGACCTGCCCTGCTTCACCGTGCCGCTGAACGCGGCCGACCCGCCCGCAGGGACCGCGGCGCTGCCGCCGATGCTGCGCTCGGGCCGGCCCTATGTGCTCTTCGTCGGCACCATCGAATCCCGCAAGAACCATCTGTTGGCCTTCAATGCCTGGCTGAGCCTGCTGCGCCGGCATGGGGCGGAGGCGGTGCCGGACCTCGTCTGCGTCGGCAAGCAGGGCTGGCTGGCCGAGGCAGCGCTGCAGCTGCACCGCAACTCGGCGGCGCTGCGGGCCAAGGTGCACCTGCTGCATGGCGTGCCGGACACCGAGCTGGGCGCGCTGTACCGGGGTTGCCTCTTCACCCTCTACAACAGCTTCTACGAGGGCTGGGGCCTGCCGGTGACGGAGAGCCTGGCGGCGGGCAAGGTGCCGCTGGTGCCCGACCACTCCTCGCTGCGCGAGGCCGGGCAGGACAGCGCGGTCTATTTCATCCCGCAGAGCGAGCCCGATCTCGTGGCGAAGCTGGAGCGGCTGATCTTCGAGCCCGGCTTCCGCGCTGCGCAGGAGGCGGTGATCGCCGCGGCGCCGCCGCCGCGGCCCTGGGCAGCGCTGGCGGCCGATATCCGGCATGCCGTGCGCGAGGCCGGGCGGCTGCGCCTGCCGGCACCGCGCGAGCGGCTGCGGATCGAGCTCGGGACGGTGCATCCGCTGCGCCTGCTGCCGGGGCCGGAGCCGGGCCTCGCCATGGGCATCGCCGATGTGCTGCGGGACGGCGAGGGCTGGAGCCGGCTGGAGGAGTGGGGCGTCTGGACCTGCCCGGGCCAGAGCCTGCTGCGCCTGCCGCTGGCGCCGCAGGGCGAGGCGGGGCGGCTGCGCCTCTATCTCGAGATGCTCGGCCCGCCGGAGCCGGTGAGCTTCCGCATCCGCGCCGGGCTGCGGGGCGCGGCCCCGGGCCGCTTCCGCAGCATCGAGGCCGGGGCGGGCGAGGCGCTCTTCTGCATGCTGGAGGTCGAGCTCGGCATGGGCGGGGAGGTCGAGGTCGAGATCGAAACAGATCTGGGCGTGATGCTGCCGGGCCGGGACGGCACGCCCGACCGGCAGGTGGGCATCGGCCTGCGCAGCCTGATGGCCTGCCGGCGCGACGACCTGGCGGCGCGGCTGGACTATCTCGAGAGGCTGGCACTGCCGAGGATGGTCGAGGCCTGAGCCTCGACAAGGCCTGAAGCCTCCCGGGCGCTGAGCCCGGGAGATGTGCGACGGTCCGGTGCTACAGGAAGATCCGGGTCGAGACGGCGATCTGGTAGAGCAGGCCGAGCAGGTCGCTGCCGATCTGGAAGGCCTTCGGGTCGAGCCGGGGCAGGACGATGAGCTCATCGCCCGGCCGCGGCGCCTCCTGCGGCTCCAGCACCAGCTCGCCGCTGGCGCGGCGGATCATGATCGAGTTTTCGTTGCCGCGGGCAGAGAAGCCGCCGGCGCTGCGGACGTAATCCGCCAGCCTCATCTCCGGCCGCCAGATCACCGCCCGCGGGGCGCTGACCTCGCCGGCGACCAGCACCATCTGCGAGCGCTCCGGGATGACGACGACATCGCCATCCTCCAGCCGCACCGGCGCGCAGCGGCCGTCGCGGTCGGAGACGACGACGCGGCCTTCCGGCTGGGTGCGCCGTGCGCGCTGGATGTAGGAGGAGACGAGGTTGGCCTCGCTCGCCCGGATGGCGGCGACGCCGGTCGTCGGCGATACGGCGAGGAAGAGCTGCCGCTCCAGCCGGTCCAGCGCCTCGTCGATGGCCCGGCGCTGCTGCTGCGCGACGGAGGGGCGCAGCAGGAAGACCGAGCGGGTATCGGCGAGCACCGGGTCCACCGCGATGTGGTCGAGCAGCTGGCAGAGCTGCGTGTCGCGCTCGGCGACCAGCACCGAGGGGCCGATGCGGCTGCCCTCGACGGTGACGCGCACGGTGCGGGCCGGGCTGTCGGTGATGAAGGTGACGGTGTCCTGATCGGCCAGGGCCAGCCCGGCCAGCTCGGTCAGCGTCGCGTAGCGGGAGAAGGGCTGGCCGCCCCGCGTGCCGCGCACCACGGCATTGGTGGCGGAGGGGAGGGGGCGGGCATAGTCGATCAGCTCCCGCCCCGTCATCGCCCGGCCCGGCACCTCGAAGAGGTAGTTGTTGCGGACCGCCCCATCGGCGCCGACCACGGCCCGCTGGCGGGCGACGACGAGCGTATCGCCCTCCTGCAGGCGGACCTGCGGCAGGGTGCCCTGCGTCAGGAAGCGGTAGAGGTCGACATTCGCGACGGTGCGGCCGCCGCGCTGGATGGCGATCTCGCGGTAGGAGCCGCGGCCCGGATCGACGCCGCCGGCCCGCACCAGGAAGTCGATCACGCTATCCGCCGCCGAGCCGCCGAAGCGGCCCGGGGTGCGGACGAAGCCGGTGACGAAGACGCCGATGCGCTGGGTCGAGAGCAGCACGGCATAGACCTGCACCTGGCTGGTATAGACCTTCTGCACCTCGGTCTCGACCACACGCTGCAGGTCGCCGGCGCGGGTGCCGGCGATGCGGATCGGGCCGATATTCGGCAGGAAGAGGTTGCCCGAGGGGTCGACCACGCCCATCGCCTCCGCCTCGACTGCGCCCCAGACGCGGAGCGAGACGCGGTCGCCAGGGACGATGACGTAGTTCGGGTTGGGCGCGTCGGAGACGGCGGTCGCCTCACGGGTGAAGAGGCTGGCGCCGAAGACGGCGGTGACGCCGGCCGCGCGCTGGCCATCGCCGAGCGGCCCGATGGCGACCGGCCCGCCCTCCGATTCCGTCACCTCGCCGGGGCGGGAGACGATGCGTTCCGAGCGGAGGAGATTCGGCAGCGTCTGCACCACGCCGGTGCTGGGCGCCACCATGCCGGCGCGGTTCTGTGCCGCGAGGCCGGCGGTGGACTGGTTCAGCAATTGCTGCTGCTGGCTCGACTGCCAGGCCTGCAGCGGGGTCTGTGCCGCGGCAGGCAGCGAGAGCAGCAGCGCCGCGGCGAGAAGGCCATGCCGCATGGGATCAGGCCGCATGTTCACGCATCCCGGCGATCAGCAGCCAGGCGAGGCCATAGGCGACGGAGAGAGACAGGAAAAGATAGAGCACGGTAAGGGTCGCCTTCGGATAACGGGCGTATTCCGCGAGGTTGGGTTCGACCACGCGGAGGAGGAAAAGCTGCTGGCGCTGGGCATCGACCCGCGCCTTCTCGAGCGAGGCGGTGGCGGAGGCGAGCTGGCCGCGCGCCAGCTCCCGCTCCAGGTTCAGCCGCTCATACTCGCCGACCTGCTGGGAGAGGCCTGCCTCGCCGATGCTGATGCGCTCGCGCTCCTCCCTGGCCTGGGCGTTCAGGGCCTCGACGCGATTGCGGAGCTGGGTGATGCGCGGGGTGTCGCCGCGGGCGAAGCGTTGCGCCTCGCCGAGCTCGGCGCGGGCCTGGGCGAGGGCGGAGTCGAGCTTGCCGATGGTCTCGGCCGCGACGGCGGCGGAGCGCGTCGGGTCCACCGCGCGCTCGCGCTCGCGGAACTGGCTCATGCCGAGTTGCGCGGCGGTCAGCCGCGCCTCGGCGCGGGTCAGCTCCTCGCGCGCAACGCGGAGGCTGTCCTGCTGCATCCGCTCGTTCAGCCGGTTCACCATGCCTTCCGAGAGGTCGAGCAGCGCCTGGGCGATGGACTGGGAATCGTCGGGACGGAAGCTGCGGACACGGAGCGCGGTGATGCCGCTGGTGGTGTCGTATTCGACCGTGACCATGCGGCGGAAATAGTCGAGCAGGCGCTCGGCATTCGGCTCCTCCCACCAGAGCCGGGCGATGGGGTCGGCCTCGGGGCGGCGGAAGATATCGACCAGCGGCACCTTGCGGCGCAGCGCGGCGACGGCGTCATGGGATTCGAGGTAGTCGCGGATGCCCATCGCATCGTCCTGCGAGGGGCGGATGCCGCCGCCGGACATGATGTCGCCGAGGCCGCCCGCCGGCATGGAGGGGGCGGAGCGGCCACGGATGAGGTAGCGCGCCTCGGAGTCGAATTGAGGCGTGGCCACGCCGACCAGGTAGGCACCCGCCAGGAGGGTGGGCAGGAGCACGGTCAGCGCATAGGAGTGCCGCCTGGCGAAGCGCCGCAGCCTTGCGCCGGCCGAAGGGGCGGCGACGGGCCCCGACCAGCCGGCCGAGTCCAGCGCATCCGCGGCCTCAGACAGCTTGGTAGACGGCGATCGCCTCGTCCAGATCGTCATATCGGGTCAGCCTACCATCGTTGAGAACCGCGGCCGTGGTGCAGAAATTCCGCACCGTTTCCGCCTGGTGGGAGACGAGGAGCAGGGCGCTCCTCTCCTGGCGTTCGGCGAGTGCCTTGCGGCAGCGTTCGCCGAAGCGGGTGTCGCCGACGGCGATCACCTCATCGACCAGGTAGCATTCGAAATCGACCGCGAGCGACAGGGCGAAGCCGAGCCGCATGATCATGCCGGAGGAGTAGGTGCGGACCGGCAGGCGGAAATACTCGCCGAGCTCGGAGAAATCCTCGACGAAGTCGACCGTCTCCTGAATCGGCTTGTCGTAGATGCGGGCGATGAAGCGGGCATTGTCGGCGCCGGTGATGCTGTAATGCATCGCGCCGGCGAAGCCGAGCGGCCAGGAGACGCTCATCTGCCGGTCGATCGCGCCGCTGGTCGGATGCTCGACGCCGGCGATGAGGCGCAGCAGCGTCGTCTTGCCGGCGCCATTGCGGCCGAGGATGCCGACCTTCTCGCCGGGGCGGAACACCGCATCGATGCCGCGCAGCACCGGGCGCGGCCCGAGATGGGTCTTGTAGCTCTTGTGCAGGTTGCGGAGGCGGATCATCGCCTAGAGCACGATGTCGCGCCGGGCGCGGCGGATGGCGGCCATGCCGAGCAGGTTGAGCACGGCGATCCAGGTCAGGACATAGCCGATATCGTAATGCGTCGGCACGGAGGTGCCGAAATGCCCGTCCCGGATGAGCTCGAAGATATGCACGCTGGGGATCCAGAGCGCCGCCTTCTGCATCTCATAGGGCAGCCAGAACACCATCCAGAAGGCACCGGTGAGCGGCAGGGCCAGATAGGTGACGAGATGGACGAGCCGGTCGAAGAGCTCGGTATAGATCGCGCCGGCCGAGATCAGCAGCGAGATGCCATGCGCCAGCAGCAGCATCAGCGCCATGCCGAACAGCATCTTGAAGGGGTCGGTCGGCCAGTGGCCGAAGACGATGCCGAAGAAGATCAGGAAGACGATCATGGCGCCAAGCGTCGCCGCGCCTTCCAGCAGGTTCCGCGCCATGAGGATGTCGAGCACGGTGACGTGGCGGTGGTAGAGCAGCGACTGGTTGGCCGGGATGGCGACGGGGGCGCGGTTCAGCACGCCGCGCAGGACATAGAAGGGGATGTAGGCGATCACCCAGAATTCGAAGGGGTTCAGCCCGCCCGGCATGCCATGCGCGACGAAGTAGTGCAGGCCGCCGATCGCGCCGCCAAGCATCGCCGGTTCGAGGAAGAGCCAGAGATAGCCGAGATTGTCCCGCCCGAAGCGCGTGCCGAGCTCACGCAGCAGCAGCGCCCCGATGACGCGGCGCTGGCAGGCGACCACGCTGCCCAGGCTGTTGCGACGGTGGGGCCGCGCGGGCAGGACCGCGCCGCTCACGGCCGTTGCAGCCCCCCGCCACGCAGCAGGGGACGCGCCTCGGCCCACTGGCCTTCGGCGCCGCACACCAGGCGGGCGCGCTCGCCCGTGCCGCCGCCGACCAGCACCTCGCGGCATTCGCGGCCGCTTGCGGCATTGTAGGCGCGCAGCAGGCGGAGGCGGGTCGTCCCGCTGCCCGGCAGCGCCAGCATGGTCTCGCTGCCCGGCTGGGCATTGGCGGCGAAGGCGACGACCGGGTCCGTCGGCTGGGCGGCAACCGCGGCCGGCATGACGGGCGCCGAGGCCCCGGGCGTGGTCATTCCGGCGCAACCACCGAGTGAGATCGCTCCCAGCGCCGCGAGGACAAGCCCGGCCATGCGGGACCGCATGGAACCATCAGCGCCAGAAGTGCAATCCATCACGATCAATGGCTCCCCCGAAAAGTTTACCAAAACACGAGCCAGTGACAAGCTTGATCGCCGCTGACAGGCTTGCCGTGAGCGCCCTTCTACCGCCGGCTCCGTAAACGAAGCCTTAACCAAAGACATGGCCGGCGACGACGCGACCGAGGCCGCCCGTCGTGCCACAACCTGCCGGATCGATTCGTTATGATATCATTATAATGGTCGCGGCCAGAGAGGCAAGCCTGGCCCATATCGTCATCACCGGCGCGTCGCGCGGACTTGGTGCCGCGGTGGCGCGGCGACTGGCGGCACCCGGGCGCCGGCTGGGGTTGATCGCCCGCAGCGGGGCAGGGCTGGAGGCGACGGCGGCCGATTGCCGGAGCCAGGGCGCGAGCGTGGCGACGGCCCGGCTCGATGTGCGGGATGCGGCGGCGATGGCCGTCTGCCTCGCCGGATGGGATGCGGCGGCGCCGATCGAGGCGGTGATCGCCAATGCGGGCATCAATGGCGGCACCGGGCCGGACGGCCAGCCGGAAGGGCATGCCGCGGCGAGTGCCCAGATCGCGGTCAACCTGCTCGGCGCGGTCAATCTCATCGAGCCGGTGCTGCCGGCCATGCTGGCGCGGGGGCGGGGCTCGGTCCTGATTGTCGGCTCGGTCGCCGGCTTCTGCGGCCTGCCCGACAGCCCGGCCTATTCGGCGAGCAAGGCGGGGCTCTGGGCCTATGGCGAGGCGCTGCGGGCGGCGCATGGGCCGGCGGGGCTGCGGGTGACGGTGGTGGCGCCGGGCTTCTTCCGCAGCGCCATGTCGGCCCGCTTCCTGGGTGGGCACCCGTTCGAGCTGCCCGTGGAGGCGGTCGCGGCGCGGCTGGTGCGGGCCCTGCTGCGCGGCGAGGGCCGGGCGGTGATGCCCTGGACCCTCGGCGCCGCGCTGCGCGGGCTTGCCCTGCTGCCGGCGCCGCTGGCCGACCTTCTGGTCCGGCGCTTCCGCTTCCGCATCGCGCCGGAGGGCTAGATCGGCGGCGCCATCTCCCGCCACGGGGCGGCGCGCTCATAGGCGGCGGCGGCGCGGTATAGCAGGGCCTCCTGGAAGCCGGGGGCGACGAGCTGCATCCCGAGCGGCAGGCCCGCCTCGCGGCTGATGCCGCACATCACGCTGATGGCCGGGTGGCCGGTGACGTTGAAGGGCGTGCGGGCCTGGCGGGGATAGGTGCGCTCCACCTCCGCCGCGTCGTCGATGCGGCAGGCGGGGTCCATCGAGCTGGCGCAGAGCAGCAGGTCGACCTCGGCGAAGGCCGCCTCCACCGCACCGACCAGTTCGCGGCGCCGGCGCTGGGCCTGGACGTAGTCGGCGCCGGTGACGAACATCCCCGGCAGCAGGCGGCGGCGGGTGATATGGGCGTAGTCGCCGGGCCGCTCGCGCAGCCAGGCCTCGTGGATGGCCGTCGCCTCGGGCAGCATGATGGTGCGGTTGACGCCGGCGAACTCGCCGAGCGGGGGCAGGATCACCGTGGTGACCTTCGCCCCCTCGGCGGCGAGCAGGCTGGCGGCGGCCTCGAGCGCGGCGCCCATCTCCGGCGTCGCCGGCTGGTCATGCTCGTGGAAGTGGCGGACGAAGCCGATGCGGAGGCCGCGGAGGCCGAGATGCAGGTCGCGGGTGTAGTCCTCCGCCGGCCGGGCGGCGCTGCCCGGATCGGCCGGGTCGTAGCCGGCGATGGCGTTCAGCAGCAGGGCGTTGTCGCGCACCGTGCGCGTCATCGGCCCGACATGGTCGAGGGTGAAGGAGAGCGGGAAGACGCCGCGGCGGGAGACGAGGCCATAGGTCGGCTTCAGCCCGACCAGGCCGCAATGGCTGGCCGGGTGGCGGACCGAGCCACCGGTATCCGTGCCGAGCGCGGCCGGCAGCATCCGCGCCGCGACCGCCGTGCCGGAGCCGGAGGAGGAGCCGCCGGGATGGTGCGCGGTGTTCCACGGGTTGCGCGCGGGCGGGAAGGGCAGGTCGAAGGCCGGGCCGCCGATGGCGAATTCATGCGTCGCCAGCTTCGCCGGGAAGATGGCGCCTGCTGCGCGGAGGCGGGCGGTGGCATGCGAATCCCCGGCGGCGACGCGGTCGATCTGCAGCTTCGAGTGGCAGGTGGTCGGGTGGCCGGCGAGGTCGATGATGTCCTTCAGCCCGACCGGGATGCCGTGCATCGGGCTGCGCGGGCCGCCGCGCGCGATTTCGGCCTCGGCCGCCCGCGCATCCGCCATCGCCTCCTCGGCGACGAGGCGGATGATGGCGTTCAGGCGTGGCTCGACCGCGGCGATGCGGTCGAGGCAGGATTGCAGCAACTCGACCGGAGAGAGGCGGCGGGCGGCGATGAGCGCCGCGGCCTCGGCCAGCGGCAGGGCGTGCGGCGCGCTCATGGTGTCACCACGGGCTTCACCGGCGCGCGGTAGGGCGGCATCGGCTCGGCGGCGGGGCTGGCGGGGCGGGTGAAGCCGCCCCGGAAGCGGGCGGCAAGCGCGATCGCCTCCTCGACATCGGCACGGTGGTCCTGCCAGGCGCGATCGAGTCCGGCGGCTTTCGCCAAGGTTGCGGCGTCTTCGGCCATCCCCTGCATCCCCTCATGCTGCGCTGCGGCGATGGTGGCGCAAAAGAAGCGGGGGCGGAACCCTCGCGGGTGCCGCCCCCGAAGTCGATGCGCCGCCGGGAGGGGAGGACGCCTGCCGTCATCGGGGGGAAGCAGGACGTTGCGGCGCAAACGGCCATCGCTGGCCTTCGGCGCATGATGAGCAGGCGGGATGAAAATTTCGTTTCCCTCATCGCGGCTTTTGTCGGCGCCGGGCGCGGTCTATGCAGGCAGGAGCGTCGCCGGGGGAGGAACCATGCCGTCGCCACAAGGCCTGCCGCTCGCCGGGCTCCGCATCGTCGAGCTCGGGCATTACATCGCGGCGCCCTTCGCCACGCGCCTGCTGGCCGATCTCGGGGCCGAGGTCATCAAGGTGGAGCCGCCGGAGGGCGACCCCGTGCGCGGCTGGGGCTCGACCGTCGAGGGCCATGCCGTCTGGTTCAGCGTGCACGGCCGCAACAAGCTCTCGGTCACGCTCGACCTGAAGAAGGAGGCGGACAAGGACAGGCTCCGCCAGCTGGTGCGGCGGGCGGATGGGCTGGTCGAGAATTTCCGCCCCGGCCAGCTCGAGCGCTATGGGCTCGGCCCCGACGCGCTGCATGCGGTCAATCCGCGCCTCATCATCGCCCGCATCAGCGGCTACGGGCAGGACGGGCCCTATCGGGACAAGCCGGCCTTCGGGGCGATCGGCGAGGCGATGGGCGGGCTTCGCCACCTCACCGCCAATCCCGGCCAGGCGGACCTGCCGCCACCGCGCTGCGGCGTCTCCATCAGCGACGACCTGGCCGGGATGTATGCGGCGATGGGGCTGGTCTCCGCCTGTTGGCAGGTGAAGGGCAACCCCGAGGCGCGCGGCCGCGTCATCGACGTGGACCTCGTCAGCAGCGTCTTCTCGCTGATGGAGGGGATGCTGCCGGAATACGGGCTGTTCGGTTGGGTGCGGCAGCCGCAGGGCGCCGCGATCAAGACGGCGGCGCCGACCAACACCTACCCTTGCGCCGATGGGAAGTGGCTCTGCATCGCCGGCAATTCGGACCTTATCTTCCGCCGGCTGATGGCGGCGATCGGCCGGCCCGAGGCCGCGGCCGACCCGCGCTTCGCCACCAACGGGCTGCGCTGCGAGCATGTCGCCGAGCTGGATGCGATGATCGCCGACTGGACGCGCACCCTGCCGGCGGCCGAGGCCGAGGCGGTGCTGGAACGGGCCGAGGTGCCCTGCTCCCGCCTCTACGACATGCGGGACTGCGCCGAGGACCCGCATTTCCGGGCGCGTGATATGGTGATGCCGGTCGAGGACCCGCTGCTCGGCCGCGTGCTGCACCCGGCGGCGCCCTTCCGCTTCGACGGCGTCGCGCCGCGCGACATGGTGCGCTGGACGGGCCCCGCCGCCGGGGCGCACAACCGGCATGTCTTCGAGGAATTGTTGAAGGAGGGTGAGGGATGACCGGGATCGCGCTGTCGGAGGTTGCTCCACGGGACGGGCTGCAATCCATCGGCACCTTCGTGCCGACCGAGACCAAGATCGCCCTGGTGAAGGCCTGCTACGAGGCCGGGCTGCGGCGGATGGAGGTGGGCAGCTTCGTCTCACCCCGGGCCATCCCGCAGATGGCCGATACCGGTGCCGTGCTGCAATTCGCCAAGCAGCTCGAGGGGCTGGAATGCACCGTGCTGGTGCCGAACCGGCGGGGCTTCGAGGCGGCGATGGCGGCCGGGGCCGATCGGCTCGGCCTCTTCATGTCGGTCACCGAGAGCCACAACAAGGCGAACCTGAACCGCAGCCGGGCGGAGAGCCTGGCCGATCTCGCCGCCATCGTGCGCGAGGCGCCGCAGGGCACGCCGATCCGCTTCAACCTCTCCTGTGCCTTCCACTGCCCCTTCGAGGGGGTGGTGCCGGAGCAGGCGGCGCTCGACCTGGTGGAGCAGGTGGTGGCGCTCGACCCGGAGATGGAGATCGCGATCTGCGACACCACCGGCAACGCGGCGCCGGACCAGGTGCGGCGCATCTTCAGCCGTGCCATCGAGGCCTGGGGCCGGCGCTTCGCCTTCCACGGGCATGACACCTACGGGATGGGCGTGGCGAATGTCATCGCCGCCTATGAGGCGGGCGTCCGGGTCTTCGATGCGGCCTCGGGCGGCATTGGCGGCTGCCCCTTCGCGCCGGGGGCGACCGGGAATGTGGCGATGGAGGATGTCGCCTGGATGTTCGGCCGGATGGGCGTCGAGACGGGCGTGGCCTGGGACCGGCTGCTGGTGGCGGCCGACATGGCGGCCGCCATCCCCGGCGCGGTGCCGGGCGGCGCCATGCGGCGCGTGCCCGCCGCGCGCAGGGCTGCCTGAGCCGGAGGAGCTAGGCCAGCTCCCGCACCCGCGGGGGCCGTGCCGGCCGCGGCTTCGGGATCAGGCAGTCGGGCAGGGGCCGGCCGCTGCCGCCCCGTGGCCGGGGCGCCGGGCGAGGCGCCGCCGGCTCGCTGTGCCCGCCGCCGCCGCGCCGCAGCCCGCGCAGCTCCCGGATGGCGAGGACGATCGGCACGCCGAAGGTCAGGCTGCCGCTGAGCAGGATGAAGGTCTCCGACGTCATCCGCCGCACTCCCCTTGTCGTCACCAGGTCAGGATAGCGGCCGCGCGCAGCCCCCATGCAAGCGGCGCGTGGCGGCCGCATCGACAAGCCGGTCGGTAGGGACCTATCCTTTCCCTCCGACGGAGGAGCAGGATGCCGGATCAGACGAACCCCCCGCCCTACGTCCCGGCGCCGCTGGCGCCCGAGGCGCCGCCGCCCGGCGAGGTGCGGACCATCCAGCCCGGCCTGCTGCGAGCCCGCATGCCGCTGCCCTTCGCCCCGGGCCATGTGAATATCTGGTTCCTCGAGCACCAGGGCGGCTGGCTCGCCATCGACACCGCCATCGCCAGCCGTACCACCCGCGCGCATTGGGACGAGGTGCTGGCCCAGCCGGCGCTCGGCGGCAGGCCGCTGACGGCACTGCTCGTCACCCATTTCCACCCGGACCATATCGGCCTCGCCGGCTGGCTCTGCGAGCGCTTCGGCATCCTGCCGATGATGACCCGCATCGAATGGCTGATGGCCCGCGCCCTCTGGTACGACAGCGGCCCGGACATGATGGCGCAGCAGATCGAGCATTATGCCCAGGCCGGCTGCCCGCCCGAATTCCTCACCTTCGTCGAGGGCCGCGGGGCACTCTACCAGCGCGCGGTGGGCGAGCTGCCGCGCAGCTTCCATGCGCTGAAGGATGGGCGTGCCGTGACCATCGGCGGCGGCGAGTGGCGGGTGACGACCGGGGCCGGCCATGCGCCCGACATGGCGACGCTCTACAGCGCGGAGCGCGGGGTGCTGATCTCGGCGGACCAGATCCTGCCGCGCATCTCGCCCTATATCGGCCTGCATCCGGGCGAGCCGGAGGCCGACCCGCTCGGCGACTTCCTCGCCAGCAACGACCGCTTCCGCAGCCTGCCGGAGGATACGCTGGTGCTGCCGAGCCATGGCGAGCCCTTCCGCACGCTGCACCGCCGCCTCGACATGCTGGCCGCCCATCATGCGGAGCGGCTGGACACGCTGGCCGAGGGATGCCGCGAGCCGCTGACCGCCTATGAGGCGGCGCAGATCCTCTTCCCCCGCGCGGCGCAGGAGATGGGGCAGATCGGCTTCACCGTGGGCGAGACGCTGGCCCATCTCCGCCGGCTGGAACGCCAGGGCCGGCTGCGCGTCGAGCCTGGAGAGGTATGCCGCTTCAGGATCGTCTGATGCCCTTCGACATCGATATCGCCGTGGTCGGCGCCGGCGCCGCCGGTCTTGGCGCGGCGACGCGGCTGGCGGCGCTCGGCCGCAGCTGCCTGGTGCTGGAGGCCGGCATGCGCGTCGGCGGCCGGGCCTATACCGAGAGCGCCAGCCTCGGCGCGCCTTTCGACCATGGCGCCTCCTGGCTGCATGTCGCCGAGCACAACCCGCTGACGCCGGTCGCCCGCCGCCTCGGCTTCACCCTGCGCGAGGGCGAGCGGCGGCGGCGCGAGATCCTCCTCATCGGCGACCGCCACGCGACGCCCGCCGAGAAGGCGGCGCATGACGCGGCCTGCGATGCCTGGGAGGAGGCTGCCGAGGCCCGCGCGGCGCAGGGCGGCCCCGATGTCTCCATCGCCGAGGCGGTGCCGCATGGCGGGTACTGGGACGCCACGGCCTCCCACTGGCTCGGCACCACCATCTGCGGCGTGGAGCCCTGGAAGAACAGCCTGCGCGACTACATCGATACCGGCCTCGATGGCGAGACGCCGCAGATCGCCGAGGGGTACGGCACGCTGGTCGCGCGGCTGGCGGAGGGGCTGCCGGTCCGCCTCGGCGCGCCGGTGCATCGCATCCGGGCCGATGGCGCGATCACGTTGGAGGGGCCGGGCGGCACGCTGCGCGCCCGCGGCTGCATCGTCACCGTCTCGACCGGCGTGCTGGCGGCGGGCGGCCTCCGCTTCGAGCCCGGCCTGCCGGCGGAGGTGGAGGCGGCCATCGCCGGCCTGCCGCTCGCCCTGCTGTCGAAGATCGCCCTTCGGGGCGGAGAAGGGCTCGGCCTCGGGCCCTTCGCCCGGCTGGGGCGGCGGCTCGAGGGAGCGGGGGACCACCCGATGTCCTGGCTGGTCGCGCCCTTCGGCCGGGACCATGCGGTCGGCTTCCTCGGCGGCGAGGCGGCCTGGGCGCTGGCCCGCGAGGGGCCGGCGGCGGCGGAGGCCTTCGCCCGCGCCGACCTCGCCCGGTATTTCGGCGCCGCCGCGGTGGCGCGGGCCTTCCCGCACCCGGCCGTCGCCACGGATTGGGGCGAGAACCCGCTGTTCCAGGGCGCCTATACCTATGCCCTGGTCGGCGCGGCCGGGGCGCGGGCGGTGCTGGCCGGGGCGCGCCTCGCCGATGGCCGCATCCGCTTCGCCGGGGAGGCCTGCCATACCCGCTATGCCGGCACGGTGGGCGGCGCCTGGGCGAGCGGCATGGCGGCAGCCGAGGCTTTATCCGCTACGCTTCCCGGATGAGCCGTACCGCATTCGCCAAACAGGCCGCCGCCTGCGAGGACCGCGTCATCGCCCTGACCCGGGCCCTGGTCGCCATCCCATCCCCCAACCCGCCCGGCGACACCCGCGCCGTGGCCGAGGCCGCCGCCGGGCTGATCCGCGAGGCGGTGCCCTCGGCCGAGGTCACGCTGCATCCGACCTCGGATCTGGTGACCAACCTCGTCGCCCGGGTGCGGGGCCATGCGCCGGGCCGCCGCCTCGTCTTCAACGGCCATCTCGACACCTATCCGGTGAACGAGGCGCTGCCCTGGACGGTGCCGCCGCTCGGCGGCGAGATGCGCGAGGGGCGGCTCTACGGGCGCGGCACGGCCGATATGAAGGGCGGCATCGCGGCGTCCATCGCGGCGCTGGCCCTGCTGGGCGCGCATCCAGGTCTCTGGCGCGGCGAGGCGGTGCTGACGCTGGCCGGCGACGAGGAATCCATGGGGCCGCTGGGTACGAAATGGCTGATGGACAGCCTGCCGCATGCCACGGGCGATGCCGTCATCATCGGCGATGCCGGCAGCCCGCGCGTGCTGCGCTTCGGCGAGAAGGGCTTCCTCTGGATCGAGATCGAGGCGGAGGGGCGCGCCAGTCATGGGGCGCATGTGCATCTCGGCGTGAATGCGCTCGACCGGCTCTGCGCGGCGCTGGATGCGGTGCGCGGGCTGCGCGCGCTGCGGCCGGAGGCGCCGCCCGCCGTGACCGCCGCCATCGCCGCGGCCCGGCCCGTCTCGGAGCCGCTCTCCGGCGCGGGCGAGGCGGAGGTGCTGGGCAGCGTCACTGTCAATATCGGCCGCATCGAGGGCGGGACCTCGACCAACCTCGTCCCCGCCAGCGCCCGGGCCGGCGCCGATATCCGCCTGCCGGTCGGCGTCGGCTGCGCCACGGTCGAGGCGGCGCTCGCCGCGGCGCTGGACGGGCGCGAGGGTATCGCCTGGCGGGTGCTGCGGCGCTTCGAGCCGAACCATACGGACCCCGGCCATGAGCTGGTGCGGCGGGCCGCCGCGGCGGCCGCGGAGGTGCTGGGCGCGCCCTGCGCCGTCAACATGCGCGTCGGCGGATCGGATGCGCGCTGGTTCCGCATGGCGGGGCTGCCGACCATCGTCTATGGCCCGACGCCGCACAACATGGGCGGCGCCGACGAATACGTGCTGGTGGAGGAGCTGGTGCAGGTGGCCCGCGTCCATGCGCTGACCGCGCTCGACTTCCTCGCCGCGTGAGCCCGGCCGCGTGAGCCCGGGCCGCCTGAGCCTCGCGCTGCCCCGCATCGCCGCGATGGGCGACACCGCGCGGGCCATCCTCTGGATGCTCGCCTCGGGCGTGCTCTTCATCCTGCTCAACGGCACGCTGCGGCTGCTGGCGCAGCAGCTCGACCCCTTCCTCACCGGCTTCCTGCGCTACAGCTTCGGCGTGCTGGTGATGCTGCCCTTCATCTGGCGCGCGGGCTGGGCGGCCTATCGGCCGGCCGCCATGGCCGGGCAGCTCTGGCGTGGGGCGGTGCATACCTCCGGCCTGCTGCTCTGGTTCATCGCGGTGCCGCATGTGCCGCTGGCCGACATGACGGCGCTCGGCTTCACCACGCCGCTCTTCATCATGCTGGGCGCCGTGTTCTTCCTGAAGGAGGCGATGGTGCCGGCGCGCTGGCTGGCGGCGCTGATCGGCTTCTGCGGCGTGCTGGTGGTGGTCTCGCCCAACCTCTCCGGCGGGGCCGGGCCCTACAGCCTCATCATGCTGGCCTCGTCGCCGCTCTTCGCCGCCTCCTTCCTGATCACCAAGGCGCTGACGCGGAGGGATGCGCCGCATGTCATCGTCGTCTGGCAATCCCTCACCGTGGCGCTGTTCAGCCTGCCCTTCGCCCTGCCGAACTGGGAATGGCCGAGCCCGGGGCAGTGGGCGGCCTTCGCCTTCTGCGGCGCCATCGGCACGGCCGGGCATATCTGCCTGACACGCGCCTTCAAGCTGGCCGACATGTCGGTGACCCAGCCGATCAAATTCCTCGAGCTGGTCTGGGCCTCGCTCTTCGGCCTCGCCATCTGGGGCGACGTGCCGGGGACCGCGACCTGGATCGGCGGCCTCATCATCTTCGCCAGCACCAGCTGGATCGCGCGGCGGGAGGCCCGCCGCGCGAAACCTGTTTAAGCCGCTGCCTTCGCCTCGCGGCGGCGGGCGGTCAGGATGAACTCGGTATAGCCATTGGGCTGGGTCGCGCCCTGGAAGATCAGGTCGCAGGCCGCCTTGAAGGCCACGCCGTTGAAGTCCGGCGCCATCGGCGTGTAGAGCGGGTCGCCGGCATTCTGGCCATCCACCACCTTCGCCATGCGCTTCAGCGTCTCCATCACCTGCGCCTCGGTGGCGATGCCGTGCTTCAGCCAATTGGCGATGTGCTGGGCGCTGATCCGCAGCGTGGCGCGGTCCTCCATCAGCCCGACATTGTTGATGTCCGGCACCTTGGAGCAGCCGACGCCCTGGTCGATCCAGCGGACGACATAGCCGAGGATGCCCTGGGCGTTGTTGTCGAGCTCCGCCTGCACCGCATCGGCGGGCCAGTTGGTGTCGGTGGCGAGCGGGATGGTCAGGATGTCCTCGAGCTTCGCCCGGCGGCCGCCCTGCGCCAGCTCCTCCTGCCGGGCCGCGACATCGACCTCATGGTAGTGCAGCGCGTGCAGCGTCGCGGCGGTGGGGGAGGGGACCCAGGCGGTGTTGGCGCCGGCCTTCGGATGGCCGACCTTCTGCTTCAGCATCTCGGCCATCGCGTCGGGCGCGGCCCACATGCCCTTGCCGATCTGCGCGCGGCCGCGCAGCCCGCAGGCAAGGCCGACATCGACGTTCCAGTCCTCATAGGCCTTGATCCAGGGCGTGCCGCGCATGTCGTTCTTGCGCAGCATGGCGCCGGCAGCCATGGAGGTGTGGATCTCGTCGCCGGTGCGGTCGAGGAAGCCGGTGTTGATGAAGGCGACGCGGTCCTTCGCAGCGCGGATGCACTCCATGAGGTTCACCGTGGTGCGGCGCTCCTCGTCCATGATGCCCATCTTCAGCGTCGCCCGCGGCAGGCCGAAGGCGTCCTCGACCCGCCCGAACAGCTCGTTCGCCCAGGCCACTTCCTCCGGCCCGTGCATCTTCGGCTTCACGATGTAGACGCTGCCGGCGCGGCTGTTGCGGCCGCGGCCCTGGCCGCGCAGGTCATGCAGCGCGACGGCCACGGTGCACATGGCATCGAGGATCGTCTCCGGCGTCTCGGCGCCATCGAGCGTGACCACATCGGTCATCATGTGGTGGCCGACATTGCGCACCAGCATCACCGAGCGGCCATGCAGCGTGACGGCGCCGCCCGAGGGCTTGAGGAAGGTGCGGTCGGCATTCAGCTTGCGGACGAGGGTCTTGCCGCCCTTCTCGAAGCTCGCCTCGAGCGAGCCGTTCATCAGGCCGAGCCAGTTGCGGTAAACCAGCACCTTGTCCTCGGCATCCACCGTGGCGACGCTGTCCTCGCAGTCGACGATGGTGGTGACGGCGGATTCCAGCACGAGGTCGGCGACGCCGGCCGGGTCGTCCTTGCCGATCGGGTGGTCGTGGTCGATCACCAGCTCGGCATGCAGGCCATGATGGACAAAGAGGATGGCGGAGGGCGCGGCCGGCTCGCCCAGATAGCCGATGCACTGTCCGGGCTGGGCGAGGCCGATGGCCCGGCCATCCTTCAGCGTGACCGCGAGCGCTCCGGCGGTGATGGCGTAGCCCTTGGCCTCGGCGTGGGAGACGCCGCCGGCGAGCGGGGCAATGCGGTCGAGGGTCTGGCGGGCGAAGGCGATGACCCGCTCGCCCCGCTTCGGGTTGTAGCCGCGGCCGCGCTCGGCCCCGCCCTCCTCCGGGATGGCGTCGGTGCCGTAGAGCGCGTCATAGAGGCTGCCCCAGCGGGCATTGGCCGCATTCAGCGCGTAGCGGGCGTTGGAGACGGGCACGACGAGCTGCGGCCCGGCGACATGGCCGAATTCCGCATCGACATTGGTGGTGCCGACCTGGAAGGCCGGGCCCTGGGGCACGAGGTAGCCGATCTCCTGGAGGAAAGCGGTATAGGCGGCGAGGTCCACGGGCCGCGCCGGATGGTCGCGGTGCCAGGCATCGATCTTCGCCTGGATCTCATCCCGCTTGGCCAGCAAGGCCGCGTTGCGCGGGGCGAGGTCGCGCAGGATGGCGGCATAGGAGGTCCAGAACCGCTCCGGCGTCACCCCGGTGCCCGGCAGGGCCTCCTGCTCCATGAAGTCGTGCAGCGCGCGTACGACGCTGAGACCCGCAACCTCGACCCGATCCGCCATGCTGGCCTCCCTGATTCAACGGGTTAACTAGGCGAAACCGGGCGGGCCGCAAAGGGGCGCTGCCGCGCCCCCCACCTCACGCGTCGAGGACCGTGCGCTGGTTCTTGGCGACGAGGGTGCGGAAATGCGGCATCAGCGCCTCCTCCGACAGGCCCCAGGCCTCGCTGAAGCGGCGGACCAGGTCCTGCTCGCCCTGCTCCGCCTCGCCATCGCTCATGGCGCTGTCGATCATGTTGAGCAGGATGCAGAGGCGCTGGTCGGGCCGCAGCCGCGGCGTGGCATCGGCCAGGAACTGCTCCGGCCGCACGGTGCGGGCATAGCGCAGCGCGGCCTCGAGCTGCTGCCGGGTGGCGCCGCGGCCGAGCACGGAGAGGAGGTGGCCGACCTCCTCCTCATCCATCTCGCCATCGGATGCCATGCAGTAGATCAGCGAGACGGCGAGGCAATTCCGCGGGTTGAGGTCGAAGGCCGCGGATTGCGACTTGAACATGCCGAACATCGGTTCGCTCCCGGACGGTTGAGGCGCCCGGGGCATAGCCTAGTATGGAGAGGCTGTCATCTTGCGGAAAGATTACAGCCCGGCGCGGTCGAGCCGGAGGATGGCGCGCGCCATGGCCTGGGCGCGGGGCACGAGGCTCGCCACCTCCAGATACTCCTCCGGGCTGTGCGCCTTGCCGCCCACCGGCCCGACGGCGCAGATGGTCGGCGCCCCGACGGCCGCGGTGAAGCCGCTATCGGCGCAGCCGCCGCTGAACTCGCCGGTGACGGAGAGCCCGCTCTCGCCCGCCGCCGAGCGGTACATGTCGAACAGCTTCGCCGCCGCCGCGCTCTGGGTGAGGGGCAGGAATTCGCCGCGGATGGCGAGCCGGGCGCGGGTGCCGGGCACATAGGACCGCTCGATGATGGCGTGGATCCTCGCCATCACCTCGTCGCGGTCGGCCGGCTCCCGGTAGCGCAGGTCGATCTGGCCCTGGGCCCAGGGGGCGACGGTGTTCACGCTCTGCCCGCCGGAGACCAGGCCGACATTCACGGTGATGCCGCGCCCGAGATCGGTCAGCGCGTGCAGCGCCGTGACCTTCGCCGCCAGCTCGCCGATGGCGCTGATGCCGGCCTCGAAATTGCCGCCGGAATGGGCCGCCTTGCCCTCGATGTCGAAGACGGAGAAGACGCCGCCCTTGCGGCCGGTGACGACGCCGCCACCGGGCCGGCCGGGCTCGGAGTTGAAGACGACCCGTGCCTCGCGCGCCGTCGCCTCGATCACCGCGCGGCCCTCCGGGCTGCCGATCTCCTCGTCGCCCGTGAAGAGGCCGAGCAGCGGCCCGGGCGCCCCGCCGAATTGCTGGAAGGCGGCGAGGACGAACATGTTCATCACGAGGCCGGCCTTCATGTCGGCGACGCCGGGGCCGGTGGCGATGCCGTTCTCGATGCGGAAGGGGCGGCGGGCCGGCTCGCCCTTGGGGAAGACCGTGTCGCGGTGGCCCATCAGCACGATCTGCTGCTTCTCGTTGCCCGAGGACAGCGCCTCGCCGCCCGCGACCCGGGCCTTGAGGCAGTCGCCATATTGCGCCTGGGGGATGACCTCGACGGGTATGCCGCGCTCGGCCATGAAATCCTGCACGATGCGGCCGACCGCATCGACGCCCGGCTTGTCGTAGCTGCCGCCATCGGTGTTCACCATGGCCTCCAGCACCCGCAGCATCGCCCCCTCCTGCGTGGCGAGCCAGGTGGTGATGGCGGATTCGGGGCTGTTGGCGGTCATGATGGCCTCATCGGATGGGTGCCGGCGATTGCATCACCGGGGCGCGGGCGGGGCAAGCGCCGGGCTGCTATTCCACCCGCCCGATGCGCCGCACGGCGCGGATCAGCCGGGCGCTGTCGAGGCGGAGGAACTCCTCGAAGGCGGCGCCGTCGCGGTAGTCGAGCGTGTTGCCGCCGGCGGCGAGCGCCCGGCCCGTCTCCGGCTCGGCCGCGACGGCGGCCATGGCGGCGCGCAGCGCCTCCCGCAGCGGGGGCGGGGTGCCGGCCGGGGCGAAGACGCCGGCCCAGATATAGTACTCCGCCTCGGGGAAGCCGCGCTCGATCAGCGTCGGCACCTCCGGCCAGTCCGGCAGGCGGCGGGCGCCCCAGCCGGCGAGTGCCCGCAGCCGCCCCTCGCGCAGATGCGGCGCGACCGGGCCCGGCCCGCTGGCCAGCGCCTGGACCTGGCCGCCGAGCAGCGCCGTCAGCGCCGGCCCGCCGCCCTGGAAGGGGACATGCAGCATGTCGAGCCCGGCGGCCGTGGTCAGCATCGCCATCGGCACATGCAGCGCCGAGTAATTGCCCGAGGAGGAGTAGCTGATCTGCCCCGGGCGGGCCTTTGCATCGGCGATGAACTCCTCCAGCGTCCGCCAGGGCGAGGCGGCCGGCACCACCAGCAGGGTCGGGTCGGCGGTGAAGAGGGCGATGGGGGCGAGCTGGTCCAGCTCATAGGCCGGGGGCCGGCCGAGCAGGCGCGCCGCCTCGGGCAGGATGGCGAGGGAGGAGAGCGCCATCAGCAGCGTTGTGCCGTCCGGCGCGGCGCGGGCGACGAAGGCATTGCCGATCTCGCCCGCCGCGCCGGGGCGGTTCGCCACCGGCACCGGCTGGCGCCAGCGCCGCTCCAGCGCCGCCGCGACCGGCCGGGCGACCACATCCGCCTGCCCGCCGGGCGGGAAGGCGACGACCATGGTGACGGCGCGGCCGGGGAAGTCCTGTGCCCGGGCGGGCGCGGCCACGGCCGGGGGCAACGCCAGCCCGGCCGCCAGCACCGCCCGGCGCCTCATCCGACCGGGTTCTCCAGCACGCCGATCCCCGTGACCTCGATGCGGACCACGTCGCCCGCCTTCAGGAAGCGCGGCGGCTGGAAGCCGATGCCGACGCCGGCCGGGGTGCCGGTTGCGATGATGTCGCCCGGCTCCAGCGTGATGCCGGCGCTGATGGTCTCGATCAGGGTCGGGATGTCGAAGATCAGGTCGGCGACGGGCGCGTCCTGGCGCTTCTCGCCGTTCACATGGGTGGTCAGCCGCAGCGCGCGCGGGTCCGGCACCTCGTCGGCGGTGAGGATTGCGGGGCCCATCGGGCAGAAGCCGTCGATGCCCTTGCCGAGGATCCACTGCCGGTGCTTGTGCTGCAGCGTCCGCGCGGTGACGTCGTTGACGATGGTGTAGCCGAAGACGTGCTGCGCCCAGTCGGCCGCCTTGATGCCGCGCCCGGCCTTGCCGATGACGACCGCCAGCTCGCCCTCGTAGTCGGTCGATCCGGTCGGGTCGAGAAAGGCGGGGATGGTGTCGCCCGGCCCGCTGACCGCAGTAGGCGGCTTGCTGAAGACGACGGGCGCCTCCGGCACCACCTCCTTCGCCGTGGCGTCGAAGCCGGAGCCGGCGAATTCCTTGGCATGCTCGTGGTAGTTCTTGCCGACGCAGAAGATGTTCTTCAGCGGCCGGGGGATCGGCGCCAGCAGGATCGCATCCTCCACCACCGGCGCCGCCTCGGCCGCGGCGCGGGCGCGTTTCAGCATGCCCTGGCCGCCGGCGATCAGCGCCGGCATGTTGTCCCAGGAGACCTGCGCATCCGCGGCCGAGAGGTCGAGCACCGCGCCATCCGCCCGGAGCGCGCCCACCTTGCCGCCCGCCCAGCCGCGCCGCTTATAGGTCACCAACCGCATGCCCTGTCCTCCGATCTGGTCTCCGGTGAAGCAGAATCAGCCCGGCTCGGCCAGGGGAATGGCCGCCGCCTGCTCCAGCGCCCGCGCCCCGCGCAGCACGAGGTCGTCGCGGTAGAGCGCGGCCACGAGCTGCACCGCCCGCGGCATGCCATGCTCGTCGAGGGCGATCGGCAGGCTGATCGCCGGCTGGCGGGTCAGGTTGAAGGCGAAGGTCCAGGGCGCCCAGTCGCGCCACAGCGCCTCGGCCGGGCGGATGGTCGGCTGGTCGGCCGCGAAGGCCGCGCTCGGCGTGGTCGGGCAGAGCATCAGGTCGTAGCGCTGGTGGAAGCGCGCCGCCGCATGCGCCGCCTCGATCCGCAGGGCCTCGGCGCCGAGGAAATCGACCGCGCTCATGCCGCCCTCCCGTTCGGCGACCTCGGCCAGCCCGGCATCCAGCAGGCCGCGCCGCTCCTCCGGGATGGTCGAGACCAGCCGCGCCAGCGCGACGCCCCAGACCCGGCCGAAGATGGCGCGGGTGTCCGGCAGGCCGGGATCGGCCTCCTCCACGATGGCGCCCTGCTCCTCCAGCATCCGGGCCGCGCCGGCCAGCGCCGCCTCCCCATCCGCATCGAGCGGCGCGTCGAAGCCGAGGCGGCGCACCAGGCCGATGCGCAGGCCGGTGACGCCGGACTCGATGCCCTGGCGCCAGTCCCGCGGCTCGTCCGGCAGGCAGAAGGGGTCGCGCAGGTCGTGCCGCGCCATGGCGGAGAGCATCAGAGCCGCATCGCGCACCGTCCGCGTCATCGGCCCGGCGCAGGCGACATTGGCGAAGGCGCCGAGCGGCCATTGCGGCACCCGGCCGAAGCTCGGCTTCAGCCCGACCAGCCCGCAGAAGGCGGCCGGGATGCGGATGGAGCCGCCGGCATCGGTGCCGATATGCAGCGGCCCGAAACAGGCCGCCCCCGCCGCCCCGGCCCCGGAGGAGGAGCCGCCCACGGTCCGCTCCCGGTTCCAGGGATTGCGGGTGATGCCGTGCAGCGGGCAGTCACCAGGCGACTTCCAGCCGAATTCGGTGGTGGTGGTCTTGCCGAGGATGACGGCGCCCGCCTGCTTCAGCCCCATCACCGATGGCGAATCCTCGGTGGCGGGCGTGGCATCGGTGGTCTTGCTGCCGCGCCGCGTGGGGAAGCCGGTGAGGTTCAGCAGGTCCTTCACCGTGGACGGGATGCCGTCGAGCAGGCCGATCGGCCGGCCGGCCGCCCAGCGTGCCTCGCTCTCCCCCGCCGCCTGCAGGGCGCGGGGGTTCAGGGTGGCGAAGGCGTTGACCCAGGGGTTGTAGCGGGCCACCCGCTCCATCACCGCCTTCAGCGCCTCGACCGGCGAGAGGGCCCGCCGGGCATAGAGCGCCAGCAGGGTCTCGGCGGACATCAGGGCGGGGTCGGTCTCGGTCATGCGTCACCTCGGGCGGGTCCGCCAGTCTGGACCCGCCCGGGGCTGGCCGGAAGCCCGCTAAGCGGCCAGCCTCACATGGCTGCGGCACTGCATCAGCGGCTGGATGCGGGTGCCGAAATTCTCCATCCCCACCAGGAAGTCGTCGAAGGTCAGCATGATGCCCTTCACCCCCGGCATCGCCGCCGCCTCGTCCAGCATCCGCGCGATGCTGGCATAGGAGCCGACGAGCGTGCCCATGTTGAAATTGATCGGCGAGGGGGAGCGCTGGATGGCAGCCGCCATGGAGGTCGCCTCGGTGTTCACGTCCTGCGCCGCATGGCCGAGCAGATGGGCCAGCGCCTCGCGGTCGGCGCCCTGGTTGTAGAGGTCCCACTTGGCCATCGCCGCCTCGTCCGTCTCGTCGGCGATGACCATGTAGAGGATGTAGGAGCCGACATCACGCCCCGTCTTCGCCGCCGCCGCCAGCATGCGGCGCGGCACGTCGATGCATTTCTGCGGCTCGTTCACGCCCTCGCCGAGGGCGAAGTTGAAGTCGCAATACTGCGCGGCGAACTCCATGCCGCGGTCGCTCTGCCCGGCGGCCACCAGCTTGATCGGCACCGAGGGCGGCGGGCTCATCTTGCACTCGTCCATCTGGAAGAATTCGCCCTTGAGGTCGCTGGTCCCGGTCTCCCAGAGCTGCTTCATGATCTGGACGTATTCGGTGCTGTAGTCGTAGCGCTTGCCGAAATAGGCATCGCCCGGCCACATCCCCATCTGGCTGTACTCGACCTTGTGCCAGCCGGAGACGATGTTCACCCCGAAGCGCCCGCCCGAGATGCTGTCGATGGTGGTCGCCATGCGGGCGACGATGGCGGGCGGGATGGTCAGCACGGCGGTCGAGGCATAGAGGCGGATCTTCGAGGTCACCGAGGCGAGGCCCGCCATGAGGGTGAAGCTCTCGAGCCCATGGTCCCAGAATTCGGTCTTCCCGCCGAAGCCATGCAGCTTGATCATCGAGAGCGCGAAGTCGAGGCCGTAGCCCTCGGCCATCTGCACCACGCGCTTGTTGAGCTCGAAGCTCGGCATGTATTGCGGCGAGGTGGCCGAGATCAGCCAGCCATTGTTGTTGATCGGGATGAAGACGCCGATATGCATTGTTGCGACCCTGTCCGGTAAGCCGTCCGTCAGTCAGCAATCCTCATGCCAGGATGTGCCGGCCCGCAAGGAGATCCGCCGATGACCACGCAGACCGAGAAGCCCTGGGAATGGTCCGAGCCGCACTGGCGTCATCTCGTCGGCAATGCCCGCGCCGGGCGCAGCCTGGCGCCGCGGTCCTGGCCAGGCGGTGCGCGCTGCTGCGTCACCCTCTCCTTCGATGCCGACCACGAGACGATCCCGCTGCGCGACGCCGACAGCAGCCCGATGCGCATCAGCCAGGGGCAGTACGGCAACCGCCAGGGCGTGCCGCGCATCCGCGCGCTGCTCGCCCGCCACGGCCTCCGCGCCAGCTTCTTCTACCCCGCTGTCGCCGCCCTGCTGCACCCGGGCGAGATCCGCGCCGTGGCCGATGAGGGCCATGAGATCGGCATCCATTCCTGGATCCATGAGGCGAACACCGCCCTGCCGCCGGGCGTGGAGCGCGAGCTGACCTTCCGTGCGGCGGATGTGCTGGAGACCCTCTCCGGCCGCCGGCCCGTCGGCATCCGCACCGCCAGCTGGGATTTCTCGACGGATACGCTGGCCATCATCCGCGAGCTCGGCCTGCTCTACGACAGCAGCCTGATGGCCGATGACGACCCCTATGAGCTGCTCGACCACGGCAATCCGACCGGCATCGTCGAGCTGCCGCCCGAATGGATCCGCGACGACGCGCCCTATTTCAACTTCGTCCGCTTCAGCGCGCTGCGCCCCTACACCGCGCCCTCGGCGGTGGAGGAGATCTTCCGCGCCGAATTCGACGGCGCCCATGCCGAGGGCGGGATGTTCCTGCTGACCATGCACCCGCATGTCATCGGCCATCGCAGCCGCATCGGCCTGCTGGACCGGCTGGTCCAGCATATGCGGGCCAAGGGCGATGTCTGGTTCGCCACCCATGAGGAGGTGGCGCGCCATGTCAGGGACCAGGCGGGCGGCTGATCAGCTCGCCACGATGTTGAACTGGCGGGCGATGCTGGTCCAGACGGCGATGTCCTCCCGTATCAGCGTCACGAAATCCGCGCCGAGCGGCGGCGGGTTGCGCGGCAGCGTCACCAGCTCCTCGCAGCGGGCGCGGAGCACGGGCGTCTCCAGCAGCTGCGGGATCAGCGCCGTCACCCGCTCAGCGATCGGCTGCGGCAGGCCCTTCGGCGCCGAGAGGCCGAGCCACTGGCTCGAGGTCAGCTTGCCGAAGCCCTGCTCGGCGAAGGTCGGGATGTCCGGCAGCTGCGCCAGGCGCCGCGGCGCGGACACGCCGAGGCAGCGCAGCGTGCCGTCCTTCAGCATGGCGACATTGGTGGTGATCGGGTCGATCATGCTCTCGATGTTGCCGGCCATCAGGTCCTGCATCGCCGGGGCGCTGCCGCGATAGGGGACGTGGTCGAGGTTGCGCGCCCCGGCCTCCGCGCCGAGCATGACGCCGAGCAGATGCGGCGCCGAGCCGATGCCGGAGGAGCCGTAGCGCACCGGCACCCGCCGCGCGGCCTCGAGATAGTCGGCCAGCGTCCTGTAGGGCGAGCTGGCCTTCACCAGCAACACGTTCGGCGCCTCCACCAGCATGCCGAGATGGGTGAAGTCACTGACCGGGTTGAAGGGCAGGGTGGGCAGCGTCGCGGTGGAGAAGACATGCACCGAGGCATGGCTGACGAGCAGGGTGTAGCCATCGGCCGGTGCCTTGGCGACGAAATCCGTGCCGATCACCCCGCCGGCGCCCGCCCTGTTCTCCACGACGACGGTCTGGCCGAGCGCCTGGGCAAGGGGCGGCGCGATCAGGCGCGAGATGGTATCGACCAGCCCGCCCGGGGGGAATTGCGCGACCAGGCGGATGGAGCCCCGGTTCGGCCAGCCATTCCCCTGCGCCTGGCCGATGCGGGGGAGGATGGTGGGGGCGGCGAGGCCGGCGGCGGCCAGAAGATGTCGGCGTTGCATGCTCTGCGCTCCTTTGCGGCAGGGGCAGGGCTGCTTGCCTCAAGATGACGCAGCGGTAACCCGCGGCGCGGCCACATGCCCCCGTCCTGGCCGGACGGGAGCAAGCGGCGTGCCGGATCAGGCCGCGACGGCGCCGCTCCAAGGCGTCAGCGCGTCGCTGATGCCGGTGACCTCGCCGGCCGGCCCGCGCTGGATCAGGTTGGGGCAGGCGAAGTTCAGCGGCAGCACGGCATGCTCGACGACGATCGGCGTGCCGGGCAGCGCGGCCAGCACCTCGGGCGAAAGGCGGCGGTCGGCGGTGACGCCCTCCGGGCCGGAGACGTCGATGCGCGGATGGTGGGCCGCCGCCTCCGGGTCCATGCCGAATTCGGCGACGAAGGAGAGCAGCTGCAGCACGGCGGCCAGGATGCGCCGGCCGCCCGAGGCGCCCATGGCGATCTGCGGCTGGTCGCCCGCGGCGAGGATGACGGGCGACATGTTGGTCAGCGGCCGCTTGCCCGGGGCGATGGCATTGGGCGTGCCCGGCTGCGGGTCGAACCACATGACGCCGTTGTTCATCAGCACGCCGGAGCGCGGCAGGACGACGCGGCTGCCCATGGAGGAGAGCAGGGTGGTGGTCATCGCCACCATCATGCCGTCTTTGTCGCAGGCGGTGAGGTGGGTGGTGCAGGTATCGGCGCCCTCCGGCTCGGCATCGCCGAGGCCGGCGAGGCGCTCGGCATAGGCGGCCTGCATGGCGCGGGCGAAGCTGCCATACCAGGCGGCGGAGGGTTCGGCGCCGAGCGGCACATCGGCCATCAGCTCCAGCACCCGGCGCATGGTGGGCGCGGCGGTGAGGCCGTTCGAGAGCATCAGCGTCCTGCCGCGCCACGGCACCGCGACGGCGGGCAGCACCCGCGCCCGGCAGCCGGCAAGGTCGGCGGCCGAGAGCACGCCGCCCATCTCGCGGATATCGGCGGCCATCTGCGCCGCGACCTCGCCCTCGTAGAAGTCGCGCAGCCCGGCCTGCTGCAGCCGCTCCAGCGTCGCCGGCAGGTTGCCGAGGGGGAAGAAGCCCGGCGCGCCCTGGTAGGGCGTCGTCGGCGGCAGGCCGTTTGGCAGGTAGATGCGTGCGCTTTCGGGATAGAGGCGCAGCACGCTGGCCGAGCTTGCCACCTTCAGCGTGGTGTACCAGTCGGCCGGCAGGCCGCGCCGGGCCAGGGCGACGGCCGGTGCCAGCACCTCGCGGATCGGCAGCCGCCCGTGCCGCTCATGCAGCAGCGCATAGCCGGCGACGGAGGAGGGGATGACGAAGGAGAGCGGGCCGTGGATGTTGCGGTCGCCCTCCACCTCCGGCCAGGAGAAGAGGTCCTGCTTCATCCGCCCGGTCAGCGGGAAGGCCGAGGCATCGAGCCCCGCCGGCGCCACCGGGCCGAAATCGATGGTCTCGGCCGGCGCCATGCCGGGCTTCATCACCTGCGCGAAGCCGATGCCGCCGAGGCCGCTGTTCCAGGGCTCCAGCGTGGCGAGGGCGAAGGCGGTGGCGACGGCGGCATCGGCCGCGGTGCCGCCCGCCTCCAGCATCGCCGCGCCGGCCTCGGCCGCCACCTTCACCTGGGAGACGACCATCCCGCCCGCGCCCCGCGCCGCCGGCTTGTGCAGGGACCAGTTCTGGGTGACGTGCTCGGGAAGGCGGTAGGCATCCGTCATGGGGGGTACTCCGGGGATCGGCTTCGTCGCATCGTCCTGCCGACGCGGCGCCCCGGCAACCCCCGATGCTCTACAGGCCGGCCGGCGGCTTGCGGCGTTCCGCGACCACCGCCTCGAAATCGAAGTCGAGGTGCCAGTCCATATGGGCCTCGAGCGCGGCGAGCGCATCCGCCTCGTCCCCGGCGGCGAGGGCGGCGATGATCTGCTGGTGTCCGGCAGCGGGCGCCTCGCTGGGTGCGGTCTGGCGCGCCAGGCCCCAGATCACCGCCAGCTGGCGGGCGAGGCCCTGCCACAGCGCGAGCAGCGGGGCATTGCCGGAGAGGCGGCAGAGCTCGGCATGGAACTCGCCATCGGCGAGCACGATGAGGGCCGGGTCGTCGAGCCGGCAGGCCTGGTCATAGCCGAGGGCCGCGGCTTCGAGCGCGGCGAAGCGCGCGGCGGGGCCTGGCTGGCGCAGCGCCTCGCGTATCGCCAGGGATTCCAGCGCGAGGCGGACGCGCATCAGCGCGGCGACGCCGGCATTCGTCACCTGCATCAGCCGCATGCCCTTGTAGGGCGTGCTGACGACGATGCCCTGGCTCTCCAGCAGGCGGAGCGCCTCCCGCACCGGGACGCGGCTGATGCCGAGGTCGCGGGCGATCTCCGCCTCGACGAGGCGGTCGCCGGGAAGGAACAGGCCGCGGGCGGCGGCGGCGACGATGGACTCCGCCGCCTGCTCGACCATGGTGCGCGGCTGGACGGGCAAGAGGCGCCGGGGTTCTACCAGGGCGATGACCAAGCTGTCCGGCGCGTCTTGCCGCGGCCGGTGGTCCGGAACTGCCACGTGTGATCCCCGTATGATCGCGAAGAACTGAAGTTTAAATTCAACCTGTTGGTTTGGGAAGATCGATCACGGATTGATTGTCGCAAAACGGGTGATTTATTCCGAATTATTACCGAATACGACAGGCTGTCAACATCTCCCCCCTCGCGCGCCGCTGTGCCAGGCTGCCCGAGAGGGGGAAACGCCATGCCGGATGCCGTGGATGGAGCCGAATTCGGGATCGAGGGGGGCTGGGCCGTCACCCGGCGCCACCGAATCCGCTGGTCCGAATGCGATCAGTACGCCCATGCCAACAACACGGCCTATCTCACCCTCTGCGAGGACCTCCGGGTCTCGCACTGGCTCTCGCTCGGTGGCCGATTCGCCATCGGTGAGCCGGGGCCGGTCGTGGGGCAGATGGAGGTGCGCTACCTCCGCCCGCTCGCCTTCGACGACGAGGTGGCGGTGACGATGCGGCCGGGGACGCTCCGCCGCAGCAGCCTGACGCATGACTATGCGATCTGGAAGGGTGGCCTCGTCTTCACCTGCCGCGCGGTGCTGGTGCTGGTCCGCCATGGCAGCGGCGAGAAGGTGCCGATCCCGCCCGCCATGCGCGCCGCGCTGCTGGCGCAGGGCGCGACGGAGGAATAGCCACCCCATCCCTGCCATCCGCAGGCGGCGCCCGGCGGACGGGGCGGGACACTACATCGCCACCACCAGGTCGATCTCGACCAGCGCGCCGACGGCGAGCCCGGTGACGCCGACGCAGGTCCGCCCCGGCAGCCCGCCCGGCGGGAAGCTCGCCTCCCAGATCGCGTTCATCGCCGCATAGTCCCGGGCGAATTCGGTGAGGTAGACGCGGGCGAAGACCGTCCGCTCCCAGGCGGCGCCGCAGCCGGCGAGCACGGTCCTGAGGTTCCCGATCACCTGCCGTGTCTGCGCCTCGATCCCACCCTCGACCATGCGGTGGCCGCCGCCGGGCAGGGTCGGCATCTGCCCGGTGACGAAGAGGAAATCGCCGGCCCGCACCGCATGGCTGAAGGGGGCGACGCGCTCCGGCGCATCCGGCAGAAGGAAGCGGGCGATCTCCAGCACTGGGCTACAGGCCCCGCTCGGCGCGGGTCGCCGCCAGGTCGTCCTCGATGAATCCCTGGATGATCTCCTCGAGCGATTCCTGCTCGGAGAAGCCGAGCAGGCGCCGCGCCCGCTCGGCGGTGAAGCTGGCCGGCCAGCCGCCGACGATCGCCTCGATCGCCGGGTCCGGCGCATGCTTCACCAGGGCCCGCGCCTCCGGGCCGGCGACGCTTTCGAGCGCGCTCAGCATCAGCCCGACGGTCGCGCTCCGCCCCGGCGGGTTGATGCCGCGGTCGGGGCCGAGCGGCGCGGTGTCCATCGTCATCGCATGCAGGAACCAGTCGATGGCGCGGCGCGGCGAGCAGATCCAGACGGCGAATTCCTCCGGCACCGGCAGCTCGGTCGAGAGGCCGAGCAGCGGCTCGCGCAGGATGGCCGAGACGAAGGAGGAGGCCGCCTTGTTCGGCCGGCCCGGCCGGACGATCACCGTCGGCAGGCGGATGCTGACGGCATCGAGCATGCCGCGCCGCGAGGCATCCTGCAGCAGCAGCTCGGCCGCCGCCTTCTCGGCGCCATAGCTGTTGCCGGGCACCTGCCGCGCGTCATCCTCCAGCCGCGCCTCCTGCCCGCCGCCGAAGCTGGCGACGGAGGATGTGAAGACCACCCGCGGCGCGGCGGACAGGCGCCGGCAGGCCTCGATCACCGCCAGCGTGCCGTGCAGGTTCACCTTGAGGCCGAGGTCGTAATCCGCCTCGGCCTGGGCGGAGACGACGGCGGCGAGATGCACCACCACCCGCGTCCCCGCCGGGATGGCGGCGGCGACCTGCGCCGGATCCGCCACGTCGCCGCCGAGGCAGCGGACGGGGAAGGGCGCCTCCATCGCCGGCGGCGCCTGCAGGTCGAAGAGGGTGAGGCCGGTGATCGCCTCGTCGCCGAGCGCCCCGTCCTGCGCCAGCCGTGCCGCCAGCTTGCGGCCGAGGAACCCGCCCCCGCCCAGGATCGTGATCTGCATGGCGCTCTCCCGTTTGTGCCCGCGAAGATGTCGCGCCGCCGACCGGCGGGTGCAAGCGGCCAGTAGCGGGCCGCGTGGGGCCGCGCGATAACGCCGGCCATGAGCATCCCGAACCGCCCCTTCCGCCTCATCCTCAACCGCCATGTCGGCACGCCGGGCGTGGTCGTGCTGCCGGAAGGCGGCTTCCGCCGCGCCCGTGAGGAGATCACCGGCTGGGAGGGCTATGCCCCGACGCCGCTGGTGCCGCTGGAGGAGGTGGCGCGGGCCGCCCGCGTGGCCGCCGTGCATTGGAAGGACGAGGGCGGGCGCTTCGGCCTCGGCAGCTTCAAGGCGCTGGGCGGGGCCTATGCCGTGATGCGGCTGCTGCAGGCGGAGCTCGCCCGGCGGGGCGTGGCCAATGCGGCGACCGGGGCCGAGCTCACCACCGGCACCTATAAGGAGGCCACGGGCGCCATCACCGTCACCTGCGCGACCGATGGCAACCATGGGCGGAGCGTTGCCTGGGGGGCGGGGCGGTTCGGCGCCCGCTGCGTGATCTTCGTGCATGAGGGGGTGAGCCAGGGGCGGCGCGACGCCATCGCCGCCTATGGCGCCGAGATCCGCGTGGTGCCGGGCACCTATGACGATGCCGTCCGCGCCGCCCAGCGCGAGGCCAACGACCGGGGCTGGTTCGTCGTCTCCGACACCTCCTATGCCGGCTATACCGAGGTGCCGCGCGACGTGATGCAGGGCTACCGGCTGATGGCCGAGGAGGCCGCCGAGTCGATCCCCGCGCCGCCCACCCATGTCTTCATCCAGGGCGGCGTCGGCGGGCTGGCGGCGGCCGTCTCGGTGCAGATGCGCGCCCGCTACGGGCTCGACGGCCCGCGCATCATCGTGGTCGAGCCGGAGCGGGCGGCCTGCCTGATGGCCAGCGCCGAGGCGGGGGAGGCCACCTCCATCGAGGGCGATCTCGATACGCTGATGGCCGGCCTCGCCTGCGGCGAGCCGAGCCTGCTCGCCTGGCAGGAGCTGGAGCGGGCCGGCTTCGCCTTCATGTCCATCCCCGATGCCAGCGCCGTCGATGCCATGCGGCTGCTGGCCCGGCGCCAGCCGAAGCTGGTGGCCGGGGAGAGCGCCGTCGCCGGCCTGGCCGGGATGCTGCTGGCGGCGCGGGAGCCCTTCTCGCGGTCCGCGCTCGGCCTGGGTGCCGAGAGCCGCATCCTCCTCTTCGGGACCGAGGGCGCGACCGACCCGGAGCTCTACGCAAAGCTGACCGCCTAGTTGGCTTGCCGCGCCACACGAGCTTCATCTATCTGTCACAGGACTGGCACGGAGCCGCAACCTGGCGCCGCTACCTCGCGGCCCCGGTAACGAGATCGATTGGGAGAAGTCACGCCATGAGGCGCCGTTTCCTGGCCCAGGCCAGCCTGGCCGCCGCGGCCATTGCCGCCACGCGCAGCCGCCCCGCCGCCGCCCAGGCGCCGGTCGAGATCCAGTTCTGGCACGGCCTGCCGCAGCCGCTCGGCGGCCAGCTCGAGCAGATCGTGGCCGGCTTCAACGCCTCCCAGGCGGGGGTGAAGGTGGTGCCCTCCTTCCGCGGCTCCTATCCGGAGACGATGGTGGCGGCGATCGCCGCCTTCCGCGCCAATGCCGCGCCGCATGTGGTGCAGATGTTCGAGGTCGGCACCGGCACGATGATGGCGGCCGGCCGCGCGGTGAAGCCGGTGCACGAGCTGCTGTCGGAGGCGGGCGTCACCATCGACTTCAACGACTACCTGCCGGCGGTGCGCGGCTACTACCAGGCCTCGGACGGGCGGCAGATGAGCATGCCGTTCAACAGCTCCACCGCCGTGATGTGGTACAACAAGGACCACTTCAAGCGGGCCGGGCTGAACCCCGAGGCGCCGCCCAAGACCTGGGAGGAGGTGGCCGAGGCCCTCAAGAAGCTGAAGGCCGCCGGCATCGCCAGCCCGATGACCACCTCCTGGCCCGCCTGGATCCAGGTGGAGCAGGTCTCGGCCATCCACAACGTCCCGCTGGCCAGCCTCGGCAACGGCTTCGACGGGCTCGGCGCCACCATGCAGGTGAACAACCCGCTGATGGTGCGCCACATGAACAACCTGATCGCCTGGCAGCGGGACGGGCTGTTCAAGTATGGCGGGCGGGACAATGCGCCGGACGCGCTCTTCCCCGCCGGCGAGGTCAGCATCGCCATGGCCTCCTCCGGCCTCCGCTCCCGCATCACGCGCGAGGCGCGCTTCGAGTGGGGCACGGCCATGCTGCCCTATTACGGCGACGTCGCCGGGGCGCCGCACAACAGCATCATCGGTGGCGCCAGCTTCTGGGCGCTGAACCGTGGCCCGCAGGGCGGGCGCAACGCCGCGGAATGGAAGGGCGTGGCGGAGTTCTACCGCTATCTCAGCAACCCCGAGATCGACGCCAAGTGGCATATGGAGACCGGCTATGTCCCGGTCCGCCGCGCCAGCTACCAGGTGGCGAAGTCTGCCGGCTTCTACGAGAAGAACCCCGGCTCCGACGTGCCGATCGAGCAGCTGCTGCGGGGCGGGGAGATGACGCCGAACACCCGGGGCATCCGCCTCGGCGGCTATGTCGAGATCCGCAACATCGTCCAGGAGGAGATGGAGAAGTCCTTCCAGGGCCAGCAGAACGGCCAGCAGGCGATGGATGCCGTCGTCCAGCGCGGCAATGCCGTGCTGCGGAATTTCGAGCGGCAGAACCGCGGCTGATCAGGAACGCGCCGTGCGCAAGACCATCTTCAAGGGCACGGCGCTGCCGCTGCTGCTGCTCGCGCCGCAGCTCGTCATCACCGCCATCTTCTTCCTCTGGCCGGCGGGGGCCGCCATCTGGCAGTCCCTGCTGCAGGAGGATCCCTGGGGCACCCGGTCGGAATTCGTCGGCCTCCGCAATTTCGCCGAGGTCCTGGCGGAGCCGGAATGGCGCGGCGCGGCCTGGAACACGCTGCTCTTCTCGACCTCGGTCGCGGTGCTCGCGATGGGCACCGCGCTCTTCCTCGCGGTGCAGGCGGACAAGTCGATCCGCGGGGCCAACCTCTACCGCACCCTGCTGATCTGGCCCTATGCGGTGGCGCCGGCCGTCGCCGCCGTGCTCTGGCTGTTTCTCTTCCACCCCTCGATCGGGCTGGTCGGGCGGGCGCTGAACCAGGCGGGCCTCGCCTGGGACTACAAGCTGAACGGCAACCAGGCGATGCTGCTGGTGATCGTCGCGGCGGCCTGGAAGCAGGTAAGCTACAATTTCATCTTCTTCCTCGCCGGGCTGCAATCCATCCCGCGCGCGGTGCTGGAGGCGGCGGCGATCGACGGGGCGAAGCCGGTGCGGCGCTTCTGGACCATCATCCTGCCGCTGCTCTCGCCGACCGCCTTCTTCCTGCTCGTCGTCAACCTCGTCTACGCCTTCTTCGACACCTTCGGCGTCATCCATGCGCTGACCGGCGGCGGGCCGGGCAAGGCGACGGAGACGCTGATCTACAAGGTCTATGTCGAGGGCGTGCAGAACGTGAACCTGGGCAGCTCCTCCGCCCAGTCGGTGATCCTCATGGTCCTCGTCATCGCGCTGACGGCGGTGCAATTCCGCTTCATCGAGCGCAAGGTGCATTACTGATGCGGCGATACTGGCCGCATCTCTGGCTGCTGATCGGCGTGCTGGTCTTCGCGGCGCCGATCTACATCACCCTGATCGGCTCGACGCATGACGCCTCGACCATCGGCCGTGGCGACGTGCCGCTGCTGCCGGGGACGCATGCGGCCGAGAATTACAGTGCCGCCTGGGTGAGCGGCGGCTCCGGCCGCTTCACGGTGACGCCGGCCTCGCGGATGCTGCTCAACAGCACCATCATGGCGCTCAGCATCGCCGTCGGGAAGATCGTCATCTCCCTGCTCTCGGCCTTCGCGGTGGTGTTCTTCCGCTTCCCCGGGCGGATGATCGCCTTCTGGACCATTTTCATGACGCTGATGCTGCCGGTGGAGGTGCGGATCATCCCGACCTACCAGGTGATCGTCAGCATGGACCTGTTCAACTCCATGGCCGGGCTGACCATCCCGCTGATCGCCTCGGCGACGGCGACGCTGCTGTTCCGCCAGTTCTTCCTCACCATCCCGGACGAGTATGTCGAGGCGGCGAAGATGGACGGCGCCGGCCCGATGCGCTTCTTCCGCGACATCCTGCTGCCGCTCTCGGTGACCAACATCGCGGCGCTCTTCGTCATCCTCTTCATCTATGGCTGGAACCAGTATCTCTGGCCGCTGCTGGTGGTGAACGACCGCAGCCTCGAGACCATCGTCGTCGGCCTGGCCAAGATGATCGGCACCGGCGACGCGCAGAACGAATGGAACGTCATCATGGCCATGGCGGTGCTGGCGCTGCTGCCGCCCGTCGCCGTGGTGGTGTTCATGCAACGCTGGTTCCTGAAGGGCCTGACGGAGACCGAGAAGTAATGGCGAGCCTCGACGTCACCGGCGTCACGAAGTCCTTCGGCGCCACCCATGTGCTGCACGGCATCAACCTCGCGGTCGAGGATGGCGAGATGATCGTCATCGTCGGCGCCTCGGGTTGCGGCAAGTCCACCCTGCTGCGCATCGTGGCCGGGCTCGAGACCGCGACCTCGGGCAGCATCCGCATCGCCGGGCGCGAGGTGGCGGCGCTGGAGCCGGCCGAGCGCGACATCGCCATGGTCTTCCAGAATTACGCGCTCTACCCGCATATGACGGTCGAGCAGAACATGGCCTATGGCCTCAAGATCCGTGGCCTGCCTCGCGCGGAGATCACCCGCCGCGTCGCCGAGGCGGCCGGGCTGCTCGGCATCGAGGCGCTGCTGACGCGCCGGCCGCGCCAGCTCTCGGGCGGGCAGCGCCAGCGCGTCGCCATGGGCCGCGCCATCGTGCGGGAGCCGAAGCTCTTCCTCTTCGATGAGCCGCTCTCCAACCTCGATGCCAAGCTGCGCGTGCAGATGCGCGCCGAGATCCGCCGGCTGCAGCGCCGCCTCGGCGTCACCTCGCTCTTCGTCACCCATGACCAGATCGAGGCGATGACGCTCGGCGACCGGCTGGTGGTGATGCATGCCGGCCATGCCGCGCAGATCGCGACGCCGATGGAGATCTGGGCGCGGCCGGCCGATACCTATGTGGCCGGCTTCATCGGCAGCCCGGCGATGAATTTCCTCGATGGCACCCTCGCCGAGGGCGGCCATGCCGTCGCGCTGAAGGCCGGGCCGGTGCTGCGCTTCGCCGATGGCCCGCGCGCGGGCGGGGAGGGCATGCCGCTCACCATCGGCATCCGGCCGGAGCATGTGGCGGTGGCGGAGGGCGGCCTCGACCTGCCGCTCGACCTCGTCGAGCCGCTCGGCTCCGAGACCGTGCTGCATGGCCGGCTGCCGGGCGGCGAGGCGCTGGTGGTGAAGCTCGGCGGACCCGCGCCGGGCCAGTCCAGCCTGCCGGTCGCCTTCCCCGCCGAGGCGCTGCACGTCTTCGATGGCGGCACCGGCAAGCGGCTTGACCCCTAGCCTGCCGGGGCCAAGATGACCCCCAAGGGCAGCAAAGCCCAACGGGGGTTTCATCCATGCATCGCCGCAGCCTGCTCGCCGCCGCCACCATCCTGCCTGCCGCCGCGGCGCGGGCACAACCGGCTTGGCCGAACCAGCCGATCCGCCTGATCGTGCCCTTCGCGGCCGGCGGCCCGACCGACATCCCGGCGCGCCTCTTCGCCGAGGAGGTGTCGAAGCAGCTGCCGCAGCGCGTCGTCGTCGAGAACCGCACGGGCGCCGGCGTCGTCGTCGGGACGGAGGCGGTGGCCAGCGCGCCGAAGGATGGCCACACGCTGCTCTACAGCACCATCGCCCATTCGGTGCTGCGCCCGCTCTTCCCGCGCCTGCCCTTCGACCCGGTGGCGGATTTCCAGCCGGTCGCCCTGCTCGGCGTCATCCCGATGATCCTGCTGGTCAACAACGCCCTTCCGGCGAAGACCATGCAGGAGCTGGTCGCACTCTTCCGCGCCAAGCCCGGCGAGTACGACTACGGCAGCAGCGGCATCGGCGGCGCCGTGCACCTGGCGACGGAGCTGCTGCTGAAGCGCGCCGGCAACCTCCGGGTCAACCACATCCCCTATCGCGGCTCGGCCGCGGGCATGCCGGACCTGCTCTCGGGCCGGCTTGCGATGTTCATGGATGTCGCGGCCGGCGGCCTGACCTATGCCAGCCGCGGCGATGCCCGCGCCATCGGCATCTCCTCGGCCCAGCGTCTGCCCCAGGCGCCGGACATCCCGACCTTCGCCGAGGGCGGCGTCGCCAATGCCGAGAGCTATACCTGGCACATGGTCTTCGCGCCTGCCGGCACGCCGGCGCCCGTCGTGCAGGCGATCAACGCCGCCTTCAACAAGGCTGCGGCGGAGGAGAGCGTGCAGCGCCGCCTCACCGACCTCACCATGACGCTCAGGAGCGACAGCACGCCCGAGACCGCGACGCGCTGGCTCGCCGAGGAGATCGCCAAATGGGAGGCGATCATCAAGGACGCCGGCATCAAGGTGGATTAGCCGGGGGCGCTCATCACCGGCCGGAGCGGCGCCACCGCCGCCTCGGCCGGAGCCACGGTCACCAGCTTGCCGCCCTGCCACTGCGCGAGAAAGGGGCGGGCGCGGAGGTTCTGGCCCTTCTCGTCGAAGCGGGCGCCCCAGCCATTGGGCGTCGTCCCCTCCGCCACATCGGTCGCCAGCAGCGCCGCGCGCAGCTTGTCGCGCTCGAGCCCGGCGGCGCGCTGCACCGCATCCAGCACCAGCCGCGCGCCGACGTAATTCGCCAGCGAATGGCCGGAGCGCGGGTCGCTGCCATAGCGCCGCTTGTACAGCTCGGCGAAGCCCTGGGCGCCTGGCGCCAGCGCCTCGTTCACCGCGAATTGCGGGAAGTCCACATCCAGCGTGCCGTCGAATTCGGGGCCGATCGAGCGCGCCGTATCCGTCAGGCTGTAGCCTGCGCCGGCGCCGATCACCATGCGCGGCCGCCACCCCGCCTCCTTCATGCCGCGATAGAACAGCACGATGTCGTTCTGGTAGCCTGTGTGCAGCACCACATCGGCGCCGACCGCACGCAGCCGCTGCAGCAGGGGCGAGAGATCGACGCTGCGCGCCGGATAGGCGATGCGCTCCACTTGGTTCAGCCCGCGCGCCTTCAACTGCGCCTCCTGCGCGCCGCTCACCGCCTGGCCGTAGGTGCCTTCCTCATGCAGGATGGCGATGCGCAGCACCTCGGGCGGCGTGGACCAGGCGGCGGCCAGCGCATCCGGGATGACGGCCACCGAATCGCGGGCGAAATCGCTGGCGCGAGGGCAGAGCCGGAACAGGGTGCGGAAGCCGCGCTCGGTGATGGTGTCGGCAATGGCGCCAAGCTCGAAATAGGGGAAGCCAAGCAGCTCCGCCGCCTGGCTCGCAGCGAAGCCGAGATGCGAGGCACAGGTGCCGAAGCAGGCCGCCACCTTCTCCACCCCCTGCAGGCGGCGCAGCTCGGACACGGCCTGGTCCGCACCGGCGGCATCTCCCTTCACCAGCCGGATCGGCCGTGCCAGCAGCCCGCCGGCCGCGTTGCGTTCCTCCGCCGCCAGTTCCAGCCCGCGGAAGCTCTCATCGCCGAGCAGGGCCAGGCTGCCGGTGAGGGGGAACAGGGCGCCGAGCCGGAGCTCATTGGCGGGCGGCGCGCCCTGCGCCCATCCCGGCCGCGGCGCGGCGAGGGCGGCGAGGCCGCCAAGCAGCGGGCGACGGGCGATCCTCGGCATCAACATCCTCTCGCGGCAGGCGCGCGGGCGATTCATCGCATGCCCCGCTATCCTGGCAAGGCCTCCCTTGGCGGAGCGCCCGCTTGACGCCGCGCCATGCCGCGCGGAAACCTCGCGGCAACTCCGGGAGAGACCGCCATGGCCACCTTGCCCCAGTCGATGACCGCGATCACCCATGGCGATGGCGGCCCGCCCGAGGTGCTCGTCCCCGCATCCGCCCCGGTGCCGCAGCCGAAGGCGGATGAGGTGCTGATCCGCGTCCTGGCGACCGGCGTCAACCGCCCGGATGTCGCCCAGCGCCAGGGCAGCTACCCGCCACCGCCCGGCGCCAGCCCGCTGATCGGCCTCGAGGCCGCCGGCGAGGTGGTCGCCACCGGCGCCGAGGTCTCCGCCTGGAAGGTGGGGGACCGGGTCTGCGCCCTGACCAATGGCGGCGCCTATGCCGAGTACTGCACCGCCCCCGCCAGCCAGTGCCTGCCCTGGCCGCGGGGGTTCGACGCCATCCGCGCCGCCGCCCTGCCGGAGACCTTCTTCACCGTCTGGGCGAACCTCTTCGGCCATGGCCGGCTGGCCGCCGGCGAGACGGTGCTGGTCCATGGCGGCAGCAGCGGCATCGGCGTCACCGCCATCCAGCTTGCCAAGGCCTTCGGCGCGACGGTGATCGCCACCGCCGGCAGCGCGGAGAAGTGCAAGGCCTGCTTCGACCTCGGCGCCGACCATGCCATCGACTACCGCGCCCAGGATTTCGTCGAGGAGGTGAAGCGCGCGACGGGCGGCAAGCTCGCCAATGTCGTGCTCGACATGGTGGGCGCCGACTACTTCAACCGGAACCTGAAGTGCCTCGCCATGGATGGGCGCCTCGTCATTATCGCCTTCCTCGGCGGATTCGAGGTGCCGAAGGCCGACCTGCGCCCGATCATGACCCGGCGCCTCACCGTCACCGGCAGCACCATGCGGCCGCGCACCACGGCGCAGAAGGCGGAGATCGCCGCGGCGCTGCGCGAGAAGGTCTGGCCGATGCTGGATGCCGGCAAGGTGGCGCCGCCGATCCACAAGGTCTTCCCGCTGGCCGAGGCCGCCGCGGCGCATGCGCTGATGGAGAGCAGCACGCATATCGGCAAGATCATGCTGAAGGTCGCCGATTGAGCAGGCTCCTGGGCCCCGCCGGGGGCCGGCCATGGCGGGGCGGGCGGTGAGCGCCGCCGCCAACCCCGCGCCGCCCATGGCGACCCGGCTGCAGGGGCTTCGCTACCTCGCCGTCTCGGTGGTGCTGTTCGGCGGGGTCTGGCCGATCACCAAGGTGGCGCTCGCCCATGCGACGCCGCTCTGGTTCGCGCTGAACCGCTGCGTCATGGCGGGGGCGGTGACGGCGCTGCTGCTGGCGGCGCTTGGGCGGCTGCGCTGGCCGGTGCGGGGCGACTGGCCCTGCATCCTGGCGATCGGCCTGCTGCAGCTCGGCGGCTTCTTCGCACTGACCCATATCGCCCTGTCCTGGGTGCCCGCCGGGCGCATGGCGATCCTCACCAATGTCACCGTCTTCTGGCTGATCCCGCTCTCGGTCTGGGTGCTGGGCGAGCGTGTCTCGCGGATGCAATGGCTGGCGGCGGCGGTCGGCCTTGTGGGCGTCGGCATCCTGATGCAGCCCTGGACGATGCTGGGCGCGGCCGGCTCGCTCGACGCGCTGCCGGGCTATGCCATGCTGCTGGCCTCCAGCCTCGCCTGGAGCATCGCCATCCTCGTCACGCGCCGCCTGCCGCCGCGCCGGCCGGTGCTCGACCTCCTGCCCTGGTGCTTCGGCGTGGCGACGCTGCTGGTCCTGCCGCTCGCCCTGCTGCGGGAGCCGGGGGGTGGCATCGAGGGTCCCTCCTGGCCCCATGCCGCCTTCGTCGGCGCCGTCGCCGCGCCGATCGGCACCTGGTCCACCATCGAGGCGGGGCGGCGCCTCTCCGGCATCCTGGCCTCGGTCGGCTTCCTCGTCGTACCGGCGCTCGGCGTCCTTATTTCGAACCTCTGGCTGGGCGAGGCGCTGGGATGGGATGTGCTGGCCGGTGGCGGACTGATCGCGGTCAGCGTGGTATTGGCCGCAAGAGGCTAGGGAAGGAGGGCGGATGCGCCTCAATCTGGTGGAAGCAGGCGACGGGCCGCCCGTGATCCTGCTGCACGGGCTGTTCGGCGCGGCGCAGAACTGGGGGGCGGTGCAGCGGCACCTGTCGGCACGGCACCGCGTCCTCGCCCTCGACCTCCGCAACCACGGCGCCTCCCGCCGCGCCGCCGCGATGGACTATCCGGCGATGGCCCAGGATGTGGCGGAGACGATGCAGGCCATGGGCGCGGCACCGGCCGCGGTCATCGGCCATTCGATGGGCGGCAAGGTGGCGATGGCCCTGGCGTTGACGGCGCCGCAGCACGTCTCCCGCCTTGTCGTCGTCGATATCGCGCCGGTCACCTATCCGCCGGCGCTGCGTGCCTATGTCGAGGCGATGCAGGCGGTCCCGCTGCAGTCGGGCCTGACGCGGCGCGATGCGGATGCCGCCCTCGCCGCGGCCATCCCGGAGGCGAGTATCCGCGCCTTCCTCGTGCAGAATCTCCGCATGCAGGACGACCCGCCGAGCTGGCGCCTCGGCCTCGCCGAGATCGGCGCGGCGATGCCGGTGATCGAGTCCTTCCCCGAGCTGCCGGGCCGCTATGAGGGACAGACCCTCGTCATCAACGGCGAGCGCTCGGGCTATATCCGGCCCGAGTCCCACCCGCGCTTCCAGGCGCTGTTCCCGGCCGCGCGCTTCGCCACGGTGCCCGGCGTCGGCCATTGGGTGCATGCCGAGAACCCGTCCGGCTTCCTCGGGCTGGTCGATCCCTTCCTCGACTGAGACCTCCCTGCCAGGCCGTCCGGCGGTATGCTGGGACGGTCCGAGGGAGCCCGCACCACCATGAACCAGATGACCGGCCTGCCCGTCTCCCGCCGGGTGATGAACCTGGCCGGCTTCCTGGCCCAGACCGCCCGGCGCCTGCCGGACCACCTGGCGATCGCCTGGGGCGACAGGCGCTGGAGCTGGCGCGAATTCGAGGGGCGCTGCGCGGCGCTGGCGGCTTCGCTCACCGCCCATGGCATCGGCAAGGGCGACCGCATCCTCGTCCATGCGCGGAACGGCAACGAGCTGCTGGAGACGATGTTCGCCGCCTTCCGCCTCGGCGCCGTCTGGGTGCCGACCAATGTCCGGCTGGTGCCGGAGGAGGTGGCCTTCCTCGCCGAGGCCTCCGGCGCCCGCGCCTTCCTCTGCCAGTCCGTCTTTCCCGGCCATGCCGCCGCCGTGGCCGCCGTGCTGCCCGATCTGCGCCTGCTGGCCAGCATCGGCGAGGCCGGCTTCGGCCAGGCGACGCATGAGGGGCTGATCGCGGCGGGGCAGGGGCGGCCGAGTCCCGTCGCCACGGTCGAGTATGACGAGCCCTGCTGGTTCTTCTTCACCTCCGGCACCACCGGCCGGCCCAAGGCGGCGGTGCTGACGCATGGCCAGATGGGTTTCGTCATCACCAACCATCTCGCCGACCTGCTGCCCGGCACGACGGAGGCGGATGCCTCGCTCGTCGTCGCGCCGCTCTCCCATGGCGCCGGCATCCATTGGCTGACCCAGGTGGCGCGCGGCGCCGCCAGCATCCTGATGCCCGGCGAGCGCTTCGATGCCGCCGAGGCCTGGCGCCTGGTCGAGGCCCACCGGGTCAGCAACATGTTCACCGTGCCCACCATCCTGAAGATGCTGGTCGAGCATCCGGCGGTCGATGCGCATGACCATGCCTCGCTGCGCCATGTCATCTATGCCGGCGCGCCGATGTACCGCGAGGACCAGAAGCACGCCCTCCGCAAGCTGGGCCGCGTCCTCGTGCAGTATTTCGGCCTGGGCGAGGTGACCGGCAACATCACCGTCCTGCCGCCCGCCCTGCACGAGCCGGATGACGGCCCCCATGCCCGCAGCGGCACCTGCGGCTATGCGCGCACGGGGATGGAGATCGAGATCCAGGACGAGCAGGGCGGCGCGCTGCCGCCCGGCGCCCAGGGCGAGATCTGCGTCTCCGGCCCTGCCGTCTTCGCCGGCTACTGGAACAACCCCGAGGCCAATGCCAAGGCCTTCCGCAACGGCTGGTTCCGCACCGGCGACCTCGGCCACATGGATGCGGAAGGCTTCCTCACCATCACCGGCCGCGCCTCCGACATGTACATCTCCGGCGGCTCCAACGTGTATCCGCGCGAGGTCGAGGAGGTGATCCTGCAATATCCCGGCATCGCCGAGGTCGCCGTGGTCGGCGTGCCCGACCGGCACTGGGGCGAGATCGGCATTGCCGTCATCGTCCCCCGCGCCGGCGCGGCGGTGGACGAGGCCGGTCTGCTCGCCTGGCTCGACGGCCGCGTCGCCCGCTACAAGCTGCCGCGCCGCGTCTTCGTCTGGGAGGCGCTGCCGCGCTCCGGCTACGGCAAGATCACCAAGGCGATGGTGCGGGCGGAGATGGAGGCGCGCGGCCTGCTGCCCCCTGCCTGACCCGCACCACCGCGCCCGGCTCAGCCGGGCTGGGTGTCGATCCAGCCGACGCAGCCATCCGGCCGGCGATAGACCACGGCCAGCGCGCCCGAGCCGCTGTTGCGGAACATCAGCACCGGCTGCTGGGTGAGGTCGAGCCGCATCACCGCCTCGCTGACCGTGAGGCGGGCGATGTCGGTCGGCTGCTCGGCGATGATCGGGCTGTGCTCGCCGCGGACCTCCTCCTCCTCGGCCCCGGCGGCGTCGCTCTCCGCCTCCTCCGGCTCGGCCTGCAGCACGTATTGGGTCGCCGCTTCGCCCGGCCTGTCCTCGGCCATGCTCCGGGCGTGGTCGTTCACCCGGCGGCGATAGCGGCGAAGGCGCTTGGCCACATGCTCGGCCGCCATTTCGAAGGCCTTGTGGGCATCCACCCCGGCGCCTTCGCCCCGCATGAAGAGGTTGCGGCCGGCCTTCAGGTTGATGTCGCAGGCGAAGAAGGCCCCCATCCGGCCCTTCGCGTCGCGGCGGAAGGTGACGTTCGCTTCCAGCGCGTGGTCGAAATACTTGCGGGCAATGGTCGCCAGCCCTTCCCGGACATGCGCCTTCAGCGCCTCCCCGGTCTCGACCTGCTTGCCTGCGACGGTGATGTGCATGTGGACAGACCTCCTTCCGTGTGCGGAAGGGCTGCCCGGCATGCGCCGGGGGCGCGGGATGCGCCCCGCGGCAGGATCAGGCCGGGACGGCCTTCTCCCGCTTGCGCTGCACCGAAGATGGGATGCGCAGCGCCTCCCGGTATTTGGCCACGGTCCGCCGGGCGATGTCCACGCCTTCCTGGCGCAACCGTTCGACAATGGCATCGTCGGACAGCACCGCCTCCGCGTCCTCCGCCTCGATCATGCCGCGGATCCGGTGCCGCACCGCCTCGGCGCTGTGGCTCTCGCCGCCCATCGTCCCGGCGATGGCGGTGGTGAAGAAGTATTTCAGCTCGAAGGTGCCGCGCGGCGTCGAGATGTACTTGTTGGCGGTGACGCGGGAGACGGTGCTCTCGTGCATCTGCACCTCCTCCGCCACGTCGCGCAGGATCAGCGGGCGCAGGTACTCGACGCCATGGCGGAAGAAGCCGTCCTGGCGGCGGACGATCTCGCTGGCGACCTTCAGGATCGTGTTGGCCCGCTGCTCGAGGCTCTTGAGCAGCCAGTTGGCGCTCTGCAGCCGCTCGGCGAGGAAGGCCTTCTCCTCCTTGTTGCGGGCGCCGACCTGGCAGCGGGCATGGAAGCCGCGATTGACCAGCACCCGCGGCAGCGTGTCGGGATTGAGCTCCAGCAGCCAGCCGCCATCCGGGGCACGGCGCATCAGCACATCCGGCACCAGGGCCGGGGCAGGGGCGTGGTCGAAGCTCGCCCCGGGCTTCGGGTCCAGCCGGCGGAGCTCGGCCAGCATATCGGCCAGATCCTCGGCATCGACGCCGCAGACCGCCATCAGCGCCGCACGGTCCCGCCGCGCCACCAGGTCGAGATGGTCGAGCAGCGCCTGCATGGCCGGGTCCAGCCGGTTGCGCTCGGCGAGCTGCACGGCAAGGCATTCGGCCAGGTTGCGGCAGAACATCCCGGTCGGGTCGAAGCGTTGCATCCGGCCACGCACGGCGGCAACCGCCGCCTCCTCGCAGCCGAGCACCGCCGCGATCTGCGCATCCTCGACCGGGAGCCGGCCGGCCGGGTCCACCAGGGCGAGAAGCTGCGCCGCGATCAGGCGCTCCTGTGGGCTCTGGAAGGCGATCCGCACCTGCTCGCCGAGATGCTCGCGGAGGCTGCGGCCGGCGGCGGCCAGATCCTCGACGCCCGACAGGTCCTCGCCGAAATCGGCCCGGCCGCCGCGGCCATAGGGCGATTCATAGCCGCCGCCGGCGTCATAGACATTGTCCCATTCGGCATCGAGCGGCCCGGCCGCCTCGCTCGGCAGGGTCTCGGACACGGCGGCGGCATGACTGTCCGGCCCCTCCGTCATGGCGGGCGCGGTGTCCACCCGATGCCCCGAATCCGGGCCGGGCAGCACGCGCTCATCCCGCTCCAGCAGCGGGTTCCGCTCCAGCTCCTCCTCGACGAAGGCGGTGACCTCGAGATTGGAGGATTGCAACAGCTTGATGGCCTGCCGCAGCTGCGGCGTCATCACCAGCGACTGCGATTGCCGCAGGTCGAGGCGCGGCGCCATCGACATGCTCAGACTCTCCGGCCTGCAGGGGGCGAGGTGAGGATGTCCCGCATGCCCTAGAGACTGAACCTCTCGCCGAGATAGACGCGCCGCACGCCCTCATGGGCGACGATGTCATGCGGCAGCCCCTCCATCAGCACCTTGCCGTCATGGAGGATATAGGCCCGGTCGATGATCTCGAGCGTCTCGCGCACATTGTGCTCGGTGATGAGCACGCCGATGCCGCGATTCTTCAGGTGCTTCACCAGGTCGCGGATCTCGCCGACGGCGATCGGGTCGATGCCGGCCAGCGGCTCGTCGAGCAGGATGTAGGACGGATGCGTCGCCAGTGCGCGGGCGATCTCGCAGCGCCGCCGCTCGCCGCCCGAGAGGGCGAGGGCCGGGGCGCGGCGGAGATGGGCGATGCCGAATTCCGCCAGCAGCGCATCCAGCATCTGCTCCCGCCGGTCGCGCACCGGCTCGACCACCTCGAGCGCGGCGCGGATATTGTCCTCGACCGAGAGGCCGCGAAAGATCGAGGCCTCCTGCGGCAGGTAGCCGAGGCCGAGCCGGGCGCGGCGGTACATCGGCAGGGTCGTCACGTCATGCCCGTCCATGACGACGCGGCCCTCATCCGGCTGGACGAGGCCGGTGATCATGTAGAAGGTCGTCGTCTTGCCCGCGCCATTCGGCCCGAGCAGCCCGACCGCCTCGCCACGCTTGAGGTTGATCGAGACGTTCCGCACCACCGGCCGCTTGCGGTAGCGCTTGCCGAGGCCGGTCGCCACCAGCCCGCCCTCGCCCTCGATGGCACGGAGGGCCGGTGCGGCATTGCCCTCGGGTAGCGTCGTCTGGTTCATCGGCTGCGGCGCTCCGGGGCTGCGGGTTGGGGTGTGGCGCCGCGGCCGGCGGGCGGGCTGGCGCCCTGGCCACCACCCTGGCCGCCCCCTTGGCCACCCGGCTGCTCCTGGTTCTGGTTCGGCAGGATCAGCCCCTGCACCCGGGCGCCGGGGGCCGAGACCAGCCGCGCCACGCCGGTGCGGAGGTTCACGATCGCCTCCTGCCCGTTGATCTGGTTGTCGGTCCGGGTGATGCGGACATTGCCGAGCAGCCGGGCCATGCCGCTCGCCGCGCTGTAGACGCCGCGGTCGCCGCGGACCACATCGGTCGGGGTGCGGATCTCGACATTGCCGAAGGCCTCCACCCGGTCGAGCTTGCCGGCGCCGGGCACCGGCTTCTCGCCAGGCTTCGGCGGTGGCGGCGAGGCAGCGGGCTGCCCCTGGCCTGGCCCGTCGAGCATGTAGGAGACGAGGGTATCGGCGGTGATCCGCCGCCCCTCGGCATTGTCCACCACCACGGCATTGCCGCGGGCAACGGCCATCTTGCGGGCCGACCAGTATTCCAGGCTGTCCGAGGCGGTGATCACCTGCTGCGCCGTGGTCAGCGAGAGGTTGCGGCCGGTGAGCACCAGCACCGCCTGGTCGATGTCGAAGACGGCGCGGTCGCCGCGTGCCGTGTCGGTCTCGGTGGCGATGCGGACATTGCCTTCCGCCTCCAGCCGCCAGATCTCGTTGCTGCCGCCGCCGAGCGCCTGGTCCGGGCTGCCGGCCGATGCGGCCGGCACCGCGGCCTGCCCGGCATTCGGCCGTCCCTGCGGCCGGTAGCGGGCGAGCAGCCTGTCGGCATACACGGTGACATTGCCGCGGATCGCGCGCGCATTGCCGCGGGCGATCACCACCTGCTCCGCCTGGCGCCATTCGATGCCGTCCGAGGCGGTGACATCGACCGGCCCGCCCTGGGACATGTCGATCCCCTGCGCCCGCGCGGCGAGCGACAGGGATAAGGTGAGGGGCAGCGCCAGCAGGGCGGCGCGCAACGTGCGCCTCATGGCTGGCGCCCCTCCAGCACCGCATGGGCATTGCCGGTGAAGACGACGACCGCGCCGCGCTCGGTGATGCGGAACCCGTCGGAGGTGATGGTGCCGAAGCTGCCCTGTGCCGCCACCGGCGCATCGCCGCTGGCCGTGCCGGCCTCGGTCTCCACCGCTGCGCTCTCGGTCAGCATCATCACGCCGCTGTCGTGGTAGATCGTCACCTCGCCGCTCAGGTCGAGATGGTTGGCCGCGCGGTTGAAGCGCCCCTGATGGGCCTGGAGATACACCCAGGCGCCGTCGGAGAGGAGGATATCCGCCCGGGGCTCCTCGAGGTCGAGCACCTGCTCGGCGCCCGGCTGCTGGCCAATGCGGGCGGTGACGGTGAAGGGGCGGTTCAGCGAATCGACTCCCTGATAGCGCGGATTGACGACCCGTAACCCTTCCGCCCGGGGTTGCACCATGCGCCTGAAGCTGACGCGGGAGCGGTCGTCATTGCCCTCGATCTCCGGCCAGAACACCACCACCGCCAGCAATCCAAGGGCGAGGGCGGGCAGCAGCCGCTTGCTCCAGCGCACCATGAAGCGGCGCCGTGCCATCTGCCCCTGGCTGAAGCTCCGGCGCTCGCGCGACAGCGGCAGCATGGCGCGGTCCGCCGGCATGGCGGCGCGCGGCGCCAGTGGGGCGGCCGGGGAGGGGCGGTCCGCCATCACGGGCGCGCTTGGCACAGGGCCGGCAGGGGAGGGGTGGCTTGGTGCTGCACGCCGCATCTATGGGCTGGCAGGGCGCAGGGGTCAACGCACGGCGCTCCGTCTGGACAAGAATCATGCCAGGAATGTGTGGCGCTCTTGACAACCGCCTCATCATTGCGAAGGCGACAGGCTCCGGCCGGCCTCAATGCGCCAGGATATCGGGATCCCCATAGCCGAGGAGGTCGAGTGCGCCGCGCGCTGGAAGGAAGCGGAAGCAGGCCTCGGCCAGCTCCATCCTGCCCTCACGCCGCAACAGCCCCTCGAGCTTTGCCCAGAGCGCATGCAGATGCAGCACATCGGAGGCGGCATAGGCGAGCTGTTCGGCGGAAAGCTCCGGCGCGCCCCAGTCGGAACTCTGCTGCTGCTTCGAGATCTCGACCCCGAGCAGCTCCTTGCAGAGATCCTTCAGCCCATGCCGGTCGGTGAAGGTCCGCACCAGCTTGGCGGCCACCTTGGTGCAGACCACCGGGGCCACGGTCACGCCGAGATTCCGGTAGAGCGCGGCGCAGTCGAAGCGGGCGTAGTGGAAGAGCTTGGTAACGGCCGGGTCGGCCAGCAGCCGCTTCAGGTTGGGGCAGTCCGCCCCGCGCCCGCCGAGCCGCTCCGGGACGATCTGCACAAGCTCCGCATTGCCGTCGCCAGCGGAGAGCTGCACCAGGCAAAGCCGGTCGCGATGCGGGTTCAGCCCCATCGTCTCGGTGTCGATCGCGACCACCCGGCCGAAATCGAGGCCATCGGGCAGGTCGTGGCGATGCAGGCGGATCACGGCGGTCTTCCTTGCGGCGGTGCCGCCGCCGCGGCCGGCCGGCTGGGGGGAGAAGAGGGTCGTACCCAATGCGCGGTCCCCGAAGCGGGGAATGGTGCCCAGGAAAGGACTCGAACCTTCACGACCTTGCGGTCACTGGCACCTGAAGCCAGCGCGTCTACCAATTCCACCACCTGGGCACAGGCTGCGGAGCCAGCGGCAAATCGCCGCCGGGAGCGCGCTGATAGAGGGGGCCGAGCCGGCCGTCAAGCGGGTTTGCAGCGGCCCGCTTGGCGCGGCTTCGCGGCAGACCTATGGTCCGCCCGCCGATAGCCGACCCGATCCGAGATCGCCCTAGCCTGGAGCGCCGCCGCATGCGTCAGACCACCGTTCGCCAAGTTGCCACCGTCTTTGGGGGGGCAGGCTTCATCGGCCGCTACGTGGTCCAGCGGCTGGCGGCACAGGGCTGGGTGGTGCGCATCGCGGGCCGGGACCCGGCGCGGGCGCGGTTCCTGCAGACCCAGGGGATGGTGGGCCAGATCGTCCCGCTCGCCGCCAGCCTCGACGATGACGGCGCCGTGGCACGAGCCGTCGCCGGCGCCGACCTGGTGGTGAACCTGGTCGGCATCCTGGCCGAGCGGAAGGCGGGTGATTTCACGCGCGTGCAGGCCGAGGGCGCCGGCCGGGTGGCCCGCCTGGCCGCCGCCGGCGGGGTGGAGCGGCTGGTGCATGTCTCGGCGATCGGCGCCGACCCGGCCAGCCCGAGCCGCTACGGCAAGAGCAAGGCGGAAGGCGAGGCGGCCGTGCGGGCGGCCTTCCCCGGCGCGACGATCCTCCGCCCGTCGATCGTCTTCGGCCCCGAGGACCAGTTCTTCAACCGATTCGCCAGCCTCGCGCGGTTCCTGCCGATCATGCCGGTGGTCGCCGGCGCCACCCGCTTCCAGCCCGTCTATGTCGGCGACGTGGCCGATGCAGTGGTCGCGGCCGCCACGCGCGAGGATGCGGTCGGCAAGACCTATGAGCTGGCCGGCCCGCGGGTGCTGACCTTCCGCGAGTTGCTGCGCTTCATCCTCGACACCACGGGCCACCGGCGCCCGCTGGTCGATCTGCCGCAAGGGCTGGTGAAGCTGCAGGTCGCCCTCGGGCGTTACCTGCCGAACGCGCCGCTGACCGAGGACCAGCTGCTCATGCTGCAGCGGGACAATGTGGCGGCCGCCGATGCGCCCGGCCTCGCCGCGCTCGGCATCGCGCCGAAGTCGATCGAAGCGGTGGTGCCGGGCTATCTGCGGCGCTTCCGCACCGGCGGCGGGCGCCGGCCGCAACCGGCTGGCTGAAAGGTCCAATTCGGACCAAATGAATCGGGAGGGGTTAAGCGAAACTTTCCTCCCGAAAGCCGGCTGCGATTTTTATGTCATAGTTACTGACCTAACGGCCAAAAAAGACTCGCCTCCCATATCGCGGAGCCGTAAAGCTGCGCGCGTTGTCAGCCGAGGCGGCTGCGGCGCCGCGCGCCCGCATCGCCCTTGATCGAGAAAGCGGGGACGCCGCCATGGCCGAACGGATGCTGCAATTCGTGCGCCTTTCCCAGGCACAGCCCGAAAAGCGTGACATCGCAGCCCGCCGCAGCGATTTCGGCGAGATCTACCGTGAATTCGCGGCCGAGGCCGCCTCCGCCCAGGCCAGCCGCTGCAGCCAGTGCGGCGTGCCCTTCTGCTCGATCCACTGCCCGCTCAACCAGAACATCCCGGACTGGCTGAAGCTGACGGCGGAGGGGCGGCTGGAGGAGGCGCATGAGGTCAACTCGGCCACCAACACCTTCCCCGAGATCTGTGGCCGCATCTGCCCGCAGGACCGGCTCTGCGAAGGCAATTGCGTCATCGAGAAGGGCTTCGAGGCCGTCACCATCGGCGCCGTTGAGAAATACATCAACGACACCGCCTGGGCGAATGGCTGGGTGAAGCCGCCGAGCCCGCGGCAGGAGCGGTCGCACAGCATCGGCATCATCGGCGCCGGCCCGGCCGGCCTCGCCACCGCCGAGCGGCTGCGCAGCCGCGGCTGGCAGGTGCATGTCTATGACCGCTACGACCGCGTCGGCGGGCTGATGATCTACGGCATCCCGAACTTCAAGCTGGAGAAGGAGGTCGTGCTCCGCCGCTGGAAGCAGTTCGAGGCAGGCGGCATCCATTTCCACCTGAATGTCGCGATCGGCACCGACATCACCCTTGCCGAGCTGCGCGCGAAGCATGACGCGGTCTTCATCGCGACAGGCGTCTACAAGGCGCGCGACATCGAGACGCCGGGCAGCGGCCTCGCCGGCATCGTCCCGGCGCTCGACTACCTGACCGCCTCCAACCGCGACAATCTCGGCGACAGCGTGCCCGACTTCGCCTCCGGCGCGCTCGATGCCAAGGGCAAGCGCGTGGTCGTGCTCGGCGGCGGCGACACCGCGATGGATTGCGTCCGCACCGCCATCCGCCAGGGTGCGGCCGCGGTCACCTGCCTCTACCGGCGCGACAAGGCCAACATGCCGGGCTCCATGCGCGAGGTGAAGAATGCCGAGGAGGAGGGCGTGGAGTTCACCTGGCTCGCCGCCCCCGAGGCCTTCATCGGCGATGGCAAGGTCGAGGCGGTGCGGGCGACGCGCATGCATCTCGGCCTGCCGGACACGACGGGCCGGCAGCAGGTCGCGCCCATTCCCGGCAGCGAGTTCACCGTCCCCTGCGACCTCGCCATCAAGGCGCTCGGCTTCGATGCCGAGGACCTGCCCGCCATGTTCGGCGAGCCGGCCCTCGCCGTCACCCGCTGGGGCACGGTGAAGGTCGACCACCGCACGATGATGACCACGCTGCCCGGCGTCTTTGCCGGCGGCGACATCGTCCGCGGCGCCTCCCTCGTCGTCTGGGCGATCCGCGACGGGCGCGACGCGGCGGACCAGATCGAGGCCTATGTCACAGCCAAGGCGGGCGCCGCGCTCGCCACCGCGGCGGAGTGAGAGCCATGAGCGAGACCGGAACCGAATTCGCCCGCGCCTTCCAGGCCAGCGCCGCCCGCCTGCGCGACGAGGCATGGATCGACACCACCGAGCATGATGCCTGCGGCGTCGGCCTCGTCGCCGCGCTCAACGGCAAGCCCTCCCGCCAGGTGGTCCAGGCCGGCATCGACGCGCTGAAGGCCGTGTGGCACCGCGGCGCCGTGGATGCCGACGGCAAGACCGGCGACGGCGCCGGCATCCATATCGAGATCCCGCAGGACTTCTTCGGCGAGGTCGTGCAGCGCGGCGGCGACCGGCTGCGCCCGGGCCGCATCGGCGTCGGCATGGTCTTCCTGCCGAAGACCGATTTCGGCGCGCAGGAGCGCTGCCGCCAGATCGTCGAGACGGAGATCCTCTCGGCCGGCTACGGCATCTATTCCTGGCGGCAGGTGCCGATCAGCATCGGCTGCATCGGCGAGAAGGCGAATGCGACCCGGCCCGAGATCGAGCAGATCCTGATCTACGACCCGGAGCAGCGCGAGGAGGCGATCTTCGAGCGCGACCTCTACGTCATCCGGCGGCGGATCGAGAAGCAGGCCATCGCGGCCCAGATCAGCGAACTCTACCTTTGCTCGCTCTCCTGCCGGTCGCTGATCTACAAGGGCATGTTCCTCGCCGAGCACCTGACGGAATTCTACCCGGACCTGCTGGATGCGCGCTTCACCTCGCGCTTCGCCATCTACCACCAGCGCTACTCGACCAACACCTTCCCGACCTGGAAGCTGGCGCAGCCCTTCCGCATGCTGGCCCATAACGGCGAGATCAACACGCTGAACGGCAACATCAACTGGATGAAGAGCCACGAGACCCGGCTCTCCCACCCGCTGCTGGATGCGCATCTCGAGGACATCAAGCCGGTGGTGCAGGCCGGCGGCTCCGACACGGCGACGCTCGACAACGTCTTCGAGCTGCTGGTCCGCGGCGGGCGCGACGCGCCGATGGCGAAGTCGATGCTCATCCCCGAGAGCCTCGGCAGCAACGCCACCATGCCGCAGGCGCATCGCGACCTCTTCCTCTACTGCAACGCGGTGATGGAGCCCTGGGACGGCCCCGCCGCCATCGCCGCGACCGATGGCCGCTGGGTGATCGCCGGGCTCGATCGCAACGGCCTCCGCCCGCTGCGCTACACCCAGACGGCGGACGGGCTGCTGATCGTCGGCTCCGAGACCGGCATGGTGAAGGTCTCCGAGGATACGATCGTCGCCAAGGGCCGCGTCGGCCCCGGCCAGTGCATCGGCGTTGACCTGCAGGAGGGCCGCTTCCTCCGCGATGCCGAGCTGAAGGACACGCTCTCCGCCCGCCATCCCTTCGGCAGGTGGACCGAGCGCACCACCCGGATCGACGGCATCGTCCGCGCCGGCGACGGCGAGCCGGTGAAGCTGCAGGGCGAGGCGCTGCGCCGCCGCCAGCTCGCCGTCGGCTACACCATGGAGGAGCTCGAGAGCATCCTCCACCCGATGGTCGAGGACAGCGCCGAGGCCGTGGGCTCGATGGGTGACGACACGCCCATTGCCGTGCTGTCGGGCCAGTACCGTGGCCTGCACCACTACTTCCGCCAGACCTTCAGCCAGGTCACCAACCCGCCGATCGACAGCCTGCGCGAGACGCGGGTGATGACGCTCAAGACTCGGCTCGGCAATCTTGGGAACATCCTCGACGAGGACCCGACGCAGTGCGACATGCTGATGCTGGACAGCCCCGTCCTCTCGAACGCCGAATTCGCCGCGATGCGCGAGTATATGGGCGGGACGGCCTGCGAGGTGGACTGCACCTTCGCCTCCGCTGAGGGCGAGGCCGGGCTGCGCCGCGCCATCGACCGCATCCGGCGCGAGGCGGAGGAGGGCGTGCGCTCCGGCTGCGCCCATGTGATCGTCACCGACGAGCACCAGGGTCCGGACCGCGCGCCGATCCCGATGATCCTCGCCGTGGGCGCGGTGCACACCCATCTCGTCAAGCACTCGCTGCGGACCTTCACCAGCCTGAACATCCGCTCGGCCGAATGCCTCGACGTGCATTACGTCGCGGTGCTGATCGGCGCCGGCGCGACGACGGTGAATGCCTATCTGGCGCAGGAGAGCATCGCCGACCGCCAGCGCCGCGGCCTCTTCGGCAATACCTCGCTCGAGGATTGCGTCGCCCACTACAAGAAGGCGGTGGACAAGGGCCTGCTGAAGATCATGTCCAAGATGGGCATCTCGGTCATCAGCAGCTATCGCGGGGGCATGAATTTCGAGGCGATCGGCCTCTCCCGCGCCCTGGTGGCGGATTTCTTCCCCGGCGTACCGAGCCGCATCTCCGGCATCGGCCTGCAGGGCATCGCCCGCCGCGTGCTGGCGCTGCACCGGCGCGCCTGGGATGCCGATGTCGTCACCCTGCCGGTCGGCGGCCTCTACAAGCGCCGGCTGCGGGGCGAGAGCCATGCCTTCGATGGCGGGCTGATCCACACGCTGCAGGATGCGGTGGAGACCGACAGCTACACCAAGTTCAAGCGCTACTCGGAGGCGGTGCGCCGGCAGCCGCCGGTGGCGCTGCGCGACCTGCTCGACTTCCGCAGCGAGGGCCGCAGCGCGGTGCCGATCGAGGAGGTCGAGAGCATCACCGAGATCCGCAAGCGCCTCGTCGCGCCCGGCATCTCGCTCGGCGCCCTGAGCCCCGAGGCGCATGAGACGCTCTCCATCGCCATGAACCGCATCGGCGCCAAGTCCGACAGCGGCGAGGGCGGCGAGGACCCGGAGCGCGCCCGGCCGCGCGCCAATGGCGACAACGCCAACAGCGCCATCAAGCAGATCGCCTCGGGCCGCTTCGGCGTCACCGCCGAGTACCTGAACGCCTGCCGCGAGATCGAGATCAAGGTCGCGCAGGGCGCCAAGCCCGGTGAGGGCGGCCAGCTGCCCGGCTTCAAGGTCAGCGGCATCATCGCCAGGCTGCGCCACGCGACGCCTGGGGTGACGCTGATCTCGCCGCCGCCGCATCACGACATCTACTCGATCGAGGATCTGGCGCAGCTCATCTACGACCTGAAGCAGATCAACCCGGATGCGACGGTGACGGTGAAGCTGGTGTCGCGCAGCGGCATCGGCACCATCGCGGCCGGCGTCGCCAAGGCGAAGGCGGATGCCATCCTCGTCTCCGGCCATTCCGGCGGCACCGGCGCCTCGCCGGTCTCCTCGATCAAGTATGCCGGCCTGCCCTGGGAGATGGGCCTGTCCGAGACGCACCAGGTGCTGCAGCTCAACCGCCTGCGCCACCGGGTGAAGCTGCGCACCGATGGCGGCATCAAGACCGGGCGCGACGTGGTCATCGCCGCCATGCTCGGCGCCGAGGAATTCGGCATCGGCACCGCCTCGCTCGTCGCCATGGGCTGCATCATGGTCCGGCAGTGCCACAGCAACACCTGCCCGGTCGGCGTCTGCACCCAGGACGAGACCCTGCGGCAGAAATTCGCCGGCAGCCCGGAGAAGGTCATCAACCTCTTCTCCTTCGTGGCGGAGGAGGTGCGGGAGATCCTCGCCTCGCTCGGCATGCGCAAGCTGACCGATGTCATCGGCCGCACCGACCTGCTCAAACAGGTCAGCCGCGGCTCGGAGGATCTCGACGACCTCGACCTGAACCCGCTGCTGGTCCAGGCCGATGCCGGCGGCCATGCCAGCTACTGCACCCTCGAGGGCCGCAACGAGGTGCCGGAGACGCTGGACGCCGACATGATCCGCGACGCCGCCTCGCTCTTCGAGCGTGGCGAGAAGATGCAGCTGCAGTACAACATCCGGAACACGCACCGCGCGATCGGCACCAAGATCAGCAGCAAGATCGTGCGGAAGTTCGGCATGTCGGGCCTGCAGCCCGGCCACCTGACGGTGCGGCTGCGCGGCACGGCCGGCCAGTCGCTCGGCGCCTTCGCGGTGCGCGGGCTGAAGCTCGAGGTGCTGGGCGATGCGAACGACTATGTGGGCAAGGGCCTCTCCGGCGCTTCCATCGTCGTTCGCCCCGCGCCCTCCTCCTCGCTGGTCTGGGCCGAGAACACCATCATCGGCAATACCTGCCTCTACGGCGCGACGGCCGGCGAGCTTTTCGCCGCGGGCCAGGCCGGTGAGCGCTTCGCCGTCCGCAACAGCGGCGCGCTGTCCGTCGTCGAGGGCTGCGGCGCCAATGGCTGCGAATACATGACCGGCGGCACGGTCGTGATCCTCGGCCCGGTCGGCGACAATTTCGGTGCCGGCTTCACCGGCGGCATGGCCTTCGTCTACGACCCGGATGGCAGCTTCGAGCGGCGGGTCAATCCCGACACGCTGCTCTGGTCCCGCCTCGCCTCCACCCATTGGGAGGCGGAGCTGCAGCGGCTGATCGGCCGGCACGTGGCCGAGACCGGCTCCCGCCTCGCCGCCAGCCTGCTCAACGACTGGGGCCAGCAGCGCGGCCATTTCTGGCATGTGGTGCCGAAGGAGTACGCCAAGTACCTGCCGGTGCCGATGCAGGATGCCGCGGCGGTGGCGGCCGAGTAGGCCGCCAGAGGGCAGAGGGCAAAGGGCAGGGGGCGCGCCGGTGGCGCCCCCGCCATCCCTCAGGGCTTCGCCGCCCCGAGGAAATTGCCCCCGTCGTCATAGGGCCAGGACAGCCCCCATTCGCCGTAATAGGCCCGGCAGGCGGCCATGTCGGGCAGGTAGCTCGCCTGCCCCTCGCGGAAGGCGGCGAAGCGCGTGTCGGGCTTGACGCCGGGGTGCTTGCGGTCCGGCGGCGGGGTGAAGTCGTCCTGCGCCCCGTGCTGCAGCCGGCTCTGCAGCCCGGTGTTCAGCAGCCGCACCGCATCCATGGCCTCGCGCTGCCAGGCGCCCTGCTTGGCGCCCGGGGTGAGGGAGGAGGCGAAGAGCTTGCGGTAGCCGCCTTCCTGCGCCTTCGTCCAGAGGCTCATCATGTCGTAGTCCGAGACGAAGATGTTGCGCCGCTCGGGATGCACGCCGAGCCCGCTCTCGCCCGACTTCACCGTGTTGCCCCCGCTGTCATGCCCGTCCGCCCAGCGCTTGGGGCGGAAGATGCCCTGGAAGGCGACCGCGCCCCGCTTCGGGCAGCGCATGACGATGAGAAGACCGTAGCGCCGGGTGGCTTCCTTGAAGGTCGCCACATCCTCGGGGCCGATATCGCTCTCCTGGGCGAAGAGCACTTCCGCCGGCCCCACCTGCGATCGCGCCTGGTTGAGGCGCTGGAACACCGCCAGCTCGGCGATGGAAGCCTTCAAGGTCATACCGCCCGTCCTCCCGGCACGGCACCCATTATGATGCCGAATTGGGTCCGCCGGCCAGGATCGCGCGCGGGATGCCTTCCGCCGCCGCACCGCCGATGCCATAAGGCCGAGCCGTGCGAACCCTGTACCACATCCCCCTTTCGCCCTTTTGCCGCAAAGTACGCCTGGCCCTGGCGGAAAAGCGCATCCCTTTCGAGCTTCGCATCGAGCGGATCTGGGAGAGGCGGCCGGAATTCGAGCAGATGAACCCGGCCGGGACCGTGCCGGTCCTGCTGGAGGAGAACGGCCTCGTCATCGCCGACAGCTATGCCATCTGCGAGTACCTGGACGAGGCCTATCCCGACCTGCCGCTGCTCGGCCGCACCCTGGCCGAGCGGGCCGAGGTGCGGCGGCTGGTCGCCTGGTTCGACGGCAAATTCCACGATCAGGTCACCCGGAACCTGCTCTACGAGAAGCATACCAAGCGGCTGCTCGGGCGCGGCAACCCGGATGCGACGGCCATGCGGGCCGGCTACCAGCATATGAAGCAGCACATGGACTATATCGGCCACCTGGCCGAGAACCGTGCCTGGCTGGCCGGCTCGCAGCTCAGCCTCGCCGACTTCGCCGCCGCCGCGCATCTCTCGGCCCTCGACTATATCGGCGACGTCAAGTGGGAGCTCAGCGAGCCGGCACACGACTGGTATGCGCGGATGAAGTCCCGCCCGTGCTTCCGCGGGGTCCTCGCCGACCGGATCAGCGGCCTCGCGCCGCCCGAGCACTACTCCGACCCGGATTTCTGAACGCTTCGGCGCGGCCTCGCCAGCCCGCCTCAGTTCCGGTTGTCGTTGCAGGCATCCGGCGCCGGCTGGGCGCCCGGCGCGAACAGCCCCGCCGCCAGCATCCGCCGCGACCGGGCCAGCCGGGCCGGGGCGATGAACAGGTTCAGATCCTCTGCCTCCGCCCTGCTCATCTGCGTCAGGCGCAGGACCGCATCGGTCGTGGGGCCTTCCGGCAGGTGGCTCCTGCCGCCCAGCACATGCGTTTCGTCCGTCATCATCGCCCCAGGGATCCCGGCCTGTTCGTTCGAGGCCAGAATGATCCGAAGCTGGCGATACCGCGACCTCGGAAAAATGCGTATATGTTCCGCGGTCGTGAGGAGGTGGCATGGGACGGATCGGCCCGGAGGAGCGTAGCGGCCTCGGCAACCCCTGGTCCGCCGCCGGGCTGAGCCTGCCGCTGCCGCGCCGCAGCACCTCCTTCCGGCTGCATCTCGTCGCAATGCTGCTCGCCGCCTTGCTGCCGGCCTGCCTGAGCATCGCCATCGCGCTCCGGCAGGAGATCGACGAATACCGCAGCACCTTCCGTGAGCAGCTGGAAGCCGCCGCCCGGACCGCGGCGCAGGCAGTCGATGCGGAACTCTATGGCCGCATCAACCTGGCTGCGGCGCTGGCCGCGATGGCGACGGATGGCCGGGCCCTGACCCTCGACGAGAGGCTGCGCGCGGTGGCGGAGCGGCTCGGCACCGGCGTCTTCATCTATGGCCCGCCGCCGCGCCTCGAGAACCTGGCCAGCTCCCGCCAGCCGCCCGGCGTGCCGCTGCCGCCGGCCCCGCCGAATTCGGGCCCGGCCGATGCCGTCCCCCGCATCTTCGCCGAGGGCACGCCGCAGATCGGGCGCGGCTGGTTCGGCCCCTTCGCCGGACGGTGGCTCGCCGGCGCCTACGCCCCGGCCAGGATCGACGGCCAGGTCACGGCCGCCATCGGCGTCGGGCTGGACCTGGAGCGGCTTGGTCGGCTGCTGGAGAGCCAGCTGCCGCGCCGCCATGATTCGGCGCTGCTGGTCGACCATTACGGCACCATCCTCGCCCGCTCGGCCTCGGCCCAGCCGGAGGTCGGCGAAAGGCTGCCGGGCTGGATCCTGGCCGAGCCACCCCAGGGCCAATCCGGCATCCTGTTCGGCAATGGCCCCCAGGGCGTGGCTCAGATCCATGGCTTCGCCCGCCCGATCCATGCGCCGGGATGGCTGGTCCTGGTGAGCATCCCACTGGCCGAGTACGAGTATGGCTGGCGCGGCCCGACCGCGCCGCTGATCCTCGGCACCATCCTCGCCCTGCTCGCCGGCGCCGCCCTGGCGATGATGCTTGCCCGGCGTTGCCTGCGCCCGGTCGCGGCCCTGACCGAGCGCGCCGCCGGCATCATCGCCGGCCTGCCGCCGGACCTCGCGCCGCCGCCCTCGGCCGTCCGGGAATTCGCCCTGCTCGCCAACTCGCTGACCGCCGCCCATGCCGCCCTGCAGCGCGAGGCCGCCGCCGCCCGCCATGAGCGGGAGCTGCTGCAATCGGTGATCGACGGCACCCCGGACATGGTGAAGGTGGTCGGGCTCGATGGCCGGACCCTCGTCGCCAATGCCGCGGCCCATGCCTTCTTCCGCCTGCCGCCCGGGGCGCTGGTCGGGCTCCGCGTCTATGACCTGTTGCCGGAGGCGCTGGCCGCCCGCGCCCGGCGCCATGACGCAGCGGCGCTCAGGGCCGGCCGGGCCGTCACCGAGGAGTACAACGGGCGCCTTTTCACCGACCGCTGCCTGATGGTGACCAAGGTGCCCTGGCGGGACCCCGCCCAGGGCAAGGTCGCCGGCATCATCACCCTGATCCAGGACGTCACCGAGCAGCGCAGGACCGAGGCCGAGCTGCGCCGGGCGGAGGATGAGATGCAGCGCCTCGGCCGCCGCGCCACGGCGACCGTCCTGGCGAGCGGCCTCGCGCATGAGCTGAACCAGCCGCTCACCGCGGCGACCAACTACCTGCGCGCCGCCGAGCGGCTGGCCGCGGCCACGCCCGACCTGCCCCGGCTGCCACTGCTGCGGGATGCGCTGCGCGGCGCCGCGGAACAGACGCTCAGGGCCGGCGAGATCATCCGCCGCCTGCGCGACTTCATGACCCGGCGCAATGGCGGCGCCGTGCCGGAGCCCCTCAGCGCGGTGGTGGAGGAGGGGGTGCGCCTCGCCCTCGGCGGCCTTGAGACCGCGGGCCTCCATCTCCGCGTCGAGGTGGAGGAGGCGCTGGCCGGGGCGCTCGTGGACCGCGTCGCGGTACAGCAGGTCCTGGTCAACCTGGTCCGCAACGCGATAGAGGCCATGCGCGGGCTGCCGCAGCGGGAGCTGACCGTCACCGCCACCCGGCGCATGGCCGAGGGCGGATGGTGGATCGACCTCGCCGTCGGCGACACCGGGCCCGGCCTGCCCGCCCCGGTGCGGGAGCGCCTGTTCGAGCCCTTCGTCAGTACCAAGCCCGACGGCATGGGGGTGGGGCTGGCCATCTGCCAGCGGATCGCCGAGGCCTGCGGGGGCGGCATCGCCGTCGCCGCCGCCGCCGGCAGTTCCGGGACCGTCTTCACCCTGTCCCTGCCCCTCGTACCCTCCCTGGCGCCCCCCTCGGCCGAGGCATGAGGCTCCCCGCCACACCGCTGCTCGTGCCCGTCGTCGATGACGATGCGGCGGTGCGCGATTCGCTCGGCCTGCTGCTGCGCACCGCCGGCTACGAGACCTGCGGCTTCGCCTCGGCCGAGGCGCTGCTGGCCGCCTTGCCGGCCGAGGCCGGCTGCGTCATCGCCGATGTCCGCATGCCGGGCGGGATGGATGGCGTCACCCTGGTGCAGACCCTCCGCCGGCGCGGCATCACGTTGCCGGTCGTGCTGGTCAGCGGCCATGGCGACATCCCGCTGGCGGTGCGGGCGATGAAGGCCGGGGCCGTCGATTTCATCGAGAAGCCCTACGAGGACACTGCGATCCTCGGCGCCGTCGCCACCGCCCTGGCCGACCATGCCATGCCGACGGATGCCGAGGCGGTGCGGCAGGTCGCCCAGCTCTCGCCGCGGGAGCGGGAGGTGCTGGTCGCCCTGGTCGCCGGGCAGCCGAACAAGGCCATCGCCCATGAGCTCGGCATCAGCCCCCGCACCGTCGAGGTGCACCGGGCGCGGGTGATGGAGAAGCTCGGCGTCCGCAGCCTCTCCGCCGCCGTGCGGATCGGGCTGATGGCGGGGCTGGTCGGGTAGGGGTCAGGCAGCTTCCGCCGCATCCACCTCCCGCCCGCGCCCGGCCTTCCGCATCACCTCGGCCAGATGCGGCCGGATGGCGAGCTGGTGGCGGTAGATCGCCGCCGCAGCGCGGGGCAGGGTGCCGCCACGCCCGAGCATCGCGTCGCCCAGCTCGAGCAGCCGCAGATTCGGCCAGGTCTTCTCGCGGATGCCGAGCACGCCCTGCAGGATGGCCTCGGCGCTCGCCTCCGGCCTCGCCTGGGCCAGGATCAGCGCCATCCCTGCCGTCGAGCGGGAGATGCCGACATGGCAATGCACCAGCAGCCGAGAGGTCGGCTCCGCCAGCAGGCCGCGGCCGAATTCGAGGATCGCCGCCGCATGCTCGGGCCCGGGTGCGACCTGGCCATCTGTTGGCTCGATGATGTCATGGAAGCGCAGCTCCAGACGCGCATGCTCGCCGAAGCTGCCGAAGGCCTCCGGCTCCGCCCGGTCGGGATCGAGGATCGAGAGCACATGGCTGACGCCGGTGGCGCAATGGCCCTCCAGCTCCTCGATGCCGCAGACATGGATGGGGAAGGGGACGATGCTGCTCATGCCTGCAGCCTGCGCTGCGCCGCAGGCGTGGTCCAGGCTTGCATGGCGGGCGGCGCTGGCCCATGTTCCCGTTTCGTGCCGATGGGGAATGCTGCTTGGCCAAGGACCGCGCCCGCTATGTCTGCCAGGCCTGTGGCGCCGTCTATCCGAAATGGGCCGGCCGCTGCGACGCCTGTGGCGAGTGGAACACCTTGCAGGAGGAAGCCCCGGCGACGGCGCGCGGCCCCGGCCCGGCCGCCAAGGTGGCGGGCGGCCGCCGCGTCGAATTCGTCGGCCTCCAGGGCAGCTCCGCCCCGCCGCCCCGCATCCCGACCGGCCTCGCGGAACTGGACCGCGTGCTGGGCGGCGGCATCGTCCCCGCCTCGGCCGTGCTGGTCGGCGGCGACCCGGGCATCGGCAAGTCGACCATCCTGCTCCAGGCCGCGGCCCGCATCGCGGCCGGGGGCCACCGGGCCCTCTATGTGAGCGGGGAGGAGGCGATCGAGCAGGTCCGGCTCCGCGCGCTGCGGCTCGGCCTCGAGCAGGCGCCGCTGGCGCTCGCCGCGGCCACGGCGCTGCGCGACATCGTCGCCAGCCTCGAGCAGGAGCGGGAGGCCGAGCTGGTGGTGATCGACTCGATCCAGACCCTCTGGCTCGACGCCCTCGATTCCGCCCCCGGCACCGTCGCCCAGGTCCGCGCCTGCGCCGCCGAGCTGATCCGCCTGGCGAAGAGCCAGGGCTTCGCCCTGATCCTCGTCGGCCATGTGACGAAGGAGGGCACGCTCGCCGGCCCCCGCGTGCTGGAGCACATGGTCGATGCCACGCTCTACTTCGAGGGCGATCGCGGCCACCAGTTCCGCATCCTCCGCGCGGTGAAGAACCGCTTCGGCGCGACGGACGAGATCGGCGTCTTCGAGATGACCGAGCGCGGCCTGGTCGAGGTGCCGAACCCCTCCGCCCTGTTCCTGGCCGAGCGGCGCGGCAATGTCTCCGGCTCGGCGGTCTTCGCCGGCATCGAGGGCACCCGCCCGGTGCTGGTCGAGGTCCAGGCGCTGCTCGCCCCATCGGCCGGCGGCAGCCCGCGCCGGCAGGTGGTGGGCTGGGACAGCGGCAGGCTGTCGATGCTGCTGGCGGTGCTCGAATCGCGCTGCGGCCTCACCCTCGGCATGAACGACGTCTACCTGAACATCGCGGGCGGCCTCCGCATCGCCGAGCCGGCCGCTGACCTCGCTGTCGCCGCGGCGCTGGTCTCCGCCGCGACCGACCGGCCGACCGACCCGGAGACGGTCTATTTCGGCGAGGTCGGCCTCTCCGGCGAGGTCCGCCAGGTGGCCCAGGCCGAGGCGCGGCTGCGGGAGGCGCAGAAGCTCGGCTTCGCCGCCTCGGTCCTGCCGCGCCGCGTCGCCCGCGGTGGCCGGACGCCGAGCGCGCCGGACGGGCTCCGCCTCACCGAGATCGGCCATCTCGCCGACCTGGTGGCGCCCTTCGCCGGGCGGTCGGTGCGGAAGGAGCCGGCCAAGGCGGGGTAAGGTGCGGGCCGGGCAGGGCGTTGGGCGGTGCATTGCAGCAATTCCGCCACACTGGCGCCCGGCGCGGTCCTGCCCCGCTTCCGCCGCGGTTGGACACCCCCAGCCCCCGTCGCTATATGCGGCGGCACGATGACATGGGTCGATGCTGTGGTCCTGGCGGTGCTGGCCGTATCGGCCGTGCTCGCTTTCCTCCGGGGGCTGGTGCAGGAAGTGCTGGGCGTCGGGGCCTGGATCGGCGCCGCCGCTCTGGCGCTGATGCTGCGCCCGACGGTCGCGCCCCTGCTCCAGGGCACGGTCGATCCCCCATGGCTGGCTGACGCGCTGGCTGCCGGCGGCGTCTTCCTCGTCGTGCTGATCGTGCTGAAGGTGCTCATCGCGCAGGTCGCCCGGCTGGTGCAGAACTCCGTCCTCGGCGGGACGGACCGGGCGCTGGGCCTGGTTTTCGGCCTCGCCCGGGGTGCCTTTCTGGTGGTGCTCGCCTATATCCTCGGCGGCATGGTACTGCCGGCGACCGAGCGCTGGCCGGAGCCCGTGCGAGAGGCGCGGGCCCTGCCGCTGGTGATCGAAGGTGCGCAGTGGCTCGTGGCGCAGCTCCCCCCCGACTACCGCCCCCGCGTGGCCTCCCCCCCGGCCCGCCCCGTGCCCACGCAGGAAGACTTCGAGCGGCCGCCTGCCCGCAACCGGACGTGAGGACCCCCTGATGACCGATCAGTCCATGCGGCTCGCCGGCCCCGACGACGACAAGTTCCATGAGGAATGCGGCGTCTTCGGCATCTGGAACACCAATGACGCGGCGGCGCTGACCGCGCTCGGCCTGCATGCCCTGCAGCATCGCGGGCAGGAGGCCGCCGGCATCGTCAGCCTCGACGAGGGCGGGATCTTCCACGCCCATCGCGGCCGCGGCCTGGTCGGGGACACCTTCTCGGACGCCAAGATCATGGCATCCCTCCGCGGCCGCGCCTCGGTCGGGCACAACCGCTACGCCACGACCGGCGAGACGGCGCTGCGCAACGTCCAGCCCCTCTATGCCGATTTCGCCTTCGGCGGCTTCGCCGTCGCGCATAACGGCAACCTCACCAACGCGCTCGCGCTCCGCCGCAGCCTGGTGAACCGCGGCTGCCTGTTCCAGAGCACCACGGACAGCGAGGTCTTCATCCACCTCATCGCCATCAGCCTCTACTCCACCGTGGTGGACCGGCTGATCGACGCGCTGCGCCAGGTGCAGGGCGCCTACAGCCTCGTCGCCCTGCATGACGGCGCCCTGATCGGCGCGCGGGACCCGCTCGGCGTCCGCCCCCTCGTCCTCGGCCGGCTCGGCGGCACGGACGGCGTGCCGACCTCCTGGGTGCTGTGCAGCGAGACCTGCGCGCTCGACATCGTCGGCGCGGAATTCGTCCGCGACATCGATGCCGGCGAGATCATCATCATCGACGACAAGGGCGTCCACAGCATCAAGCCCTTCGGCAAGCAGGCCGACCGCTTCTGCATCTTCGAGTACATCTACTTCGCCCGCCCCGACAGCGTGGTCGAGGGCACCCCGGTCTACGAGACCCGCAAGCGCATCGGCGCCGAGCTCGCCCGCGAGAGCGGCGTCGAGGCCGATGTGGTCGTCCCGGTGCCCGATAGCGGCGTGCCGGCGGCCATGGGCTATTCGGTCGAGAGCGGAATCCCCTTCGAGCTCGGCATCATCCGCAACCACTATGTCGGCCGCACCTTCATCGAGCCGACCGACCAGATCCGCAATCTCGGCGTGAAGCTGAAGCACAGCGCCAACCGCCCGATGCTGGAGGGCAAGCGCGTCATCCTGGTCGATGACAGCATCGTCCGCGGCACCACCAGCAAGAAGATCGTCGAGATGGTCCGCGCCGCCGGGGCGCGGGAGGTGCATATGCGCATCTCCTCCCCTCCGACGACCCATAGCTGCTACTACGGCATCGACACGCCGGAGCGCGGCAAGCTGCTCGCCGCGACGCATGACCTCGAGGGCATGGCGAGGATCATCGGTGTCGACAGCCTCGCCTATATCTCGCTCGACGGCCTCTACCGCGCCCTCGGCAAGCCGGGCCGCGACATGGCCAAGCCGGCCTATTGCGATGCCTGCTTCACCGGCGACTACGCCATCCCGCTGAGCGACGCCCAGGCGAACAGCGACCAGCAGCTCTCCCTGCTGCGGGTCGGCTGATGACGCGGCCGCTGGAGGGATCGGTCGCCCTCGTCACCGGCGCCTCCCGCGGCATCGGGGCCGCGGTGGCGCTGGAACTCGCCCGGCTCGGCGCGCATTGCGTGCTGACGGCGCGGACCCAGGGTGCGCTCGAGGAGATGGACGACGCCATCCGCGGCGCGGGCGGGCAGGCGACGCTCTTCCCGCTCGACCTCGCCCGCGATGCCGAGAAGATCGACATGCTCGGCCCCTCCATCGTCCACCGCTTCGGCCGGCTCGACATCCTGGTCCATGCCGCGGGGCTGCTCTCGAAGCTCACCCCGGTCGCCCATATCATGCCGCCCGACTGGCAGCAGGCCGTCGCGGTGAACCTCACCGCCACCTGGCGCCTGATCCGCACCTGCGACCCGCCGCTGCGCGCGGCGCCGGCAGGCCGCGCGGTCTTCCTCGCCGATTCCGTGGCCGAGGCGCCGCGCGCCTATTGGGGCCTCTACGGCTTCGGCAAGGCCGGGCAGGCGCATCTGGCCCGCTCCTGGGCGGCCGAGGTCGAGAGCACCCCGCTCCGCGTCAACCTCGTCGATCCCGGCCCCGTCGCCACCCGCCTCCGGGCCGTCGCCATGCCTGGCGAGGACGCGGCCAGCCTGCCGCAGCCGGCCGATGTCGCGCCAGCCATTGCCGCCTTCTGCCAGCCGCAGGAAACCCGGCATGGGGCCACCGTCGCGCTGCGGGCGTGAATTACCGCCACGCCTTCCATGCCGGCAATTTCGCCGATTGCATGAAGCACGCCCTGTTGGTCGCCCTGCTGCGGGCGCTGGCCGCGAAGCCGGCGCCCTTCCGCGTGCTCGACACCCATGCGGGCATCGGCACCTATGACCTCGCGGCGCCGGAAGCCGGGCGCACCGGCGAGGCCGAGCGCGGCATCCTGCGCCTGCTCGATATCGAGGATGGCCCGCTGGCCGACTATCTCGACCTGGTCCGCGCCGCCGGCGCCCCGGCGCGCTACCCCGGCTCACCGGCCCTGACCCGTGCCCTGCTGCGGCCGCAGGACCATCTGGCCGCCTGCGAGCTGCACCCCGAGGACCATGCCGCCCTCCGTGCCCATTTCCGGCGGGACGCGCAGGTCTCCATCCACCGGCGGGACGGGTGGGAGGCGCTGCGGGCCCTCACGCCATTTCCGGAACGGCGCGGCCTCGTCCTGGTCGACCCGCCCTTCGAGCAGGAGGGGGAGTTCGATCGCATGGCCGCCGGCATCGCCCTCGTCTCCCATCGCTTCCGCGCCGCCATCCAGGCCTGCTGGTACCCGATCAAGCACCGCGCCCCGGTCCGCGCCTTCCACACCGCGCTGCAGGACTCCGGTACCCGCGACCTCATCGCCGCCGAGCTCTGGCTGCGCGAGCCAACCGATCCGCAGCGGTTGAACGGCTGCGGCCTGCTCATCGCCAACCCGCCCTGGCATTTCGAGGACCAGGCCGCCGCCATCCTCCCAGCGCTGCTGGACCGCCTCGGCCAGGGTGAGCCGGGCGAGGGCTGGGCCGTTACCCGCGTCACCGGGGAATAGGGCGGTGCCGCGCATTGCCATCATCGGCGCCGGCGCCTGGGGCACGGCGCTCGCCTTGCAGGCGGCGCGGGCGGGCTGCGCGGTGGTGCTCTGGGCGCGCGATCCGGGCCGTGCCGCCGCCATGCAGGCAGCACGCGAGAACACCCGCCACCTGCCCGGCACGCCGCTCGATCCCGCCATCGCCGTCACCGCGGATGCCGGCGCGCTGGAAGGGGCGGACTTCGCCCTGCTGGCCGTGCCGACCCAGCATATCCGCCCGCTGCTGGCCCGGTTGCCCGAGGCGCTGCCGCCGCTCATCCTCGCCGCCAAGGGAGTGGAGCAGGGCAGCCTCCGCCTGCCGCTCGAATTGCTGGAGGAGATCCGCCCCTCCCATCCGGCGGCGATCCTCTCCGGGCCGAATTTCGCCCATGAGGTCGCGGCCGGGCTGCCCACCGCCGCCGTGCTCGCCAGCCGCGACCCCGCGCTGCGCGAATCCGCGGCCGCGCATCTCGCCACGCCCGGCTTCCGCCTCTATGGCAGCGACGACCCGCTCGGCGTCCAGGTCGGCGGGGCGGCGAAGAATGTCATCGCCATCGCCGCCGGCGCGGTGATCGGCGCGGGGCTGGGCGAGAATGCCCGCGCCGCCCTCATCACCCGTGGCCTCGCCGAGCTTTCCCGCCTCGTCACCGCCCTTGGCGGGCGGGCGGAGACCGCCGCCGGCCTCTCCGGCCTCGGCGACCTGCTCCTGACGGCGACCGGCCCCTCCAGCCGCAACACCGCCCTCGGCCTTGCCCTCGGCCGTGGCCAGACCCTGGCCGAGGCGCTGGCGGGCAAGACCAGCGTCGCCGAGGGCGCCGCCACCGCGCCTGCCTTGCTGGCCCGTGCCACCGCCGCCGGTGTCGAGCTGCCGGTCTGCGCCGCCGTCACCGCGCTGCTGGCCGGCGAGGCGACGGTCGCCGAGGCGATGGCGCGGCTGCTGGCCCGTCCGCGCCGGGACGAGTAGGCACCACCCCCACCTGCCGGCATTGCCGAACCAGCAGGCAGCCCCCGCAGCGCGGCCGCTCGCCGGTGCAGATCGCCTTGCCGAAGGGTACCAGGCGCTCGTTGATCTCGATCCAGTAGCGCTCGGGCAGCACCGCCTCGAGCGCCCGCATCGTCCGCTCCGGCGTCGCCGCCGCGACATAGCCCCAGCGGTTGACGATGCGGTGCACATGGATGTCGACCGATATCGCGGCCTTGCCGAAGCCGATGCCGAGCGTCAGCGCCGCGATCTTCGGCCCGACGCCGCGCAGCGCCATCAGCCCCTCGAGCGTGTCCGGCACCGCGCCCGCCGCGGCGATATGGCGGGAGAGGGCGAGGATGTCCCGTGCCTTGGGTTCCGGGAAGGTGGCGCCATGCAGCAGCCCGATGAGCCGCGCCTCGTCCAGCGCCGCCATCGCCTCCGGCGTCCGCGCCACGGCGAAGAGCCGCTCGGAGACGGGCAGGCTCACCTCGTCCCGGGTGCGGGCCGAGATCAGGGCCGCGACGAGCTGCTCGAAGGGCGTTCCATGGCCGCGGTCCCGCAGCTCGAACATCGCCGCCTTGGGCAGCTTCGCCACCGCCTCCCGCAGCAGGCGGAAGACGAGATCGATATCGAAGGGGGCCTTGCCGGTGTCATCCATGCGGCCCCAACGCGGCCGGGGCCGGCAGGTGCTACCGTCCGAGCGCCATCCGCATCGTCGACGCCAGCTCCTCCAGCCGGTAGGGCTTGGGGAGCACGGCGATCCCCTCCGCCTCGGCATGCTGCTTCGCGGCCTCGGAATAGGCGGTGGTCAGCACCACCGGCAGGTTGGGCTGGCGCCGCTTCACCTCGCGCGCCAGATCGACCCCGTTCATCCCGCCCGGCATCATAACATCGGAGAAGACGATGTCGATGTCGCGCCCATCGGCCAGCGCCCCGAGCGCGGCCGCGGCACTCGCCGCCCGAGTCGCCTCGAAGCCCAACTCGGCCAGCATCTGCCCGACCAGCGCCGCCACCTCGTCGTCATCCTCGACCAGCAGCACATGGCCGAGGCGTTCATGGGTGGGCCGCGCCGCCTGCAGATCCAGCAGATGCCGCTCCAGCGCCGTCGGCACGCGGGTGGAGCGCGGCAGCAGCAGGCGGATGCACGTGCCCCGCCCGATCTCGGTCTCGACACGCACCGTGCCGCCGGATTGCTGGGCGAAGCCATAGACCTGCGGCAAGCCGAGGCCGGAGCCCTTGCCGATATCCTTGGTGGTGAAGAAGGGCTCGAAGATGCGGGCCTGCACCTCCGGCGTCATCCCGGTGCCGGTATCGGCGACCGACAGCTCGACGAAATCGCCGCGCAGCCCCTCGGCATCGAAGGCCGGCCGGTTCACGCCGCGGATGGCGATGGTGCCACCCGCCGGCATCGCATCCCGCGCATTGACCGCGAGGTTGAGCATCACGAGCTCCAGCTCGCCGGGATCGACCTCCACCGGCCAGAGCCCCTCGGCGAAATCGAGCGACACATGGACATCGCCGCGCAGGCTGCGGTCCAGCAATTCGCGCATGCCGCCGATCTGGCGGCGGAGATCGACCGGCTCGGCCTTCAGCGGCTGGCGGCGGGAGAAGGCGAGCAGCTGCCGCGTCAGCCCGGCGCCGCGGCTCGCCGCCTGGCGCATGCCATCCATCAGCACCTTCCGCCGCTGCGGGTCCCGCTGCCGCCCAAGCATGTCGAGGCCGCCCGAGATCACCATCAGCAGGTTGTTGAAGTCATGCGCGACGCCGCCGGTGAGCTGGCCGATCGCCTCGATCTTCTGGGCGTGGCGCAGCGATTCCTCGATCCGCTCGCGCTCGGCGATCTGTGCCCGGAGCGCCGCGTTGGCCGCCTCCAGCTCCTGCGTGCGGGCAGCGACCAGCGCCTCGAGCCCGCGCGCCGCCTGCTCGCGCTCGGCGAGATGCGCCCGCACCTCGTATTGCCGCCGCCGGGCACGGACCGCCGCCTGCATGGTGCTGGTGAGGGTGATGGCCTGCACCGGGCGCTCGAGCAGCGACACGTTCCGCAGCGCCGGGACGAGGCGCGAGCGCCAGGCGACGACCGGCGGCGTCTGCCGGTGGCTGGTGAGGATGACGAAGGGCATGTCGGACCAGGGTGGCTGCCGCTCCACCCAGTCGAGCAACGGCTCGATCGGCTGGCCGATCAGCGCCTCCTCGGCGACGAAGACCGCATCCGCCCCGCGCTCCAGCCCGGCGAGCAGGGCATCCAGGCCGGGGCAGGCCTCGGCGGCGAGCGCTGCCCGCCGCAGCAGGTCCGCCGAGGCGGTGCCGTCCCGCCCGGTGGGCGCCAGCACCAGCACGCGCGGGGCGGCGACGTCAGCGAGGACTTGATTCATCGTCGAGCAGCGGTGCGCTGGTGCCGCTGTAGAGCGGCGTGCCGGTGAGGATCCCGCTGAAGTCGCGCAGCGGCGGCCCGATGGCGACGCCGCCCCGCCCCAGGCGGAATTCGCGGATCGAGTGCTCATGGGCGCCGCTCCGCTTCTTCGCCACCGAGAGCGCGCGCCGGACCGTGCCCTCGAATTCGAAGTAGCGCAGCATGAGCACCGAGTCGCTGAGATAGCTCAGGTCGATCGGTGTCTGCGTCGGGCCGGTCAGCCCATGCTGCGCCAGCACCAGCATCGTCAGCACGCCGCTCTGATTCAGGTAGCTCAGCAGCTCATGCATCTGCAGGATCAGGAAGCGCTCATCCGGCATGGCGCTGAGATAGCCGTTGAGGCTGTCGATGATGATGACACGCGCATGGTCCTGCTCCACCGCGGTGCGGACCAGATGGATGAATTCGCCGGGCGAGAGCTCCGCCGGGTCGATCTGCTGGACGCGGACGAGGCCATCCCGCATCGCCGCCTCCAGCGGCAGCGCCAGTGCCGTGGCGCGGGCGAGGACTGTGGCCCGGCTCTCGTCGAAGGCATAGATCACCGCATGCTCGCCGCGCGACGCGGCGGCGAGCGCATAGATCAGCGTCAGCGAGGATTTGCCGACGCCGGCGGGACCGAGCAGCAGCACGCTCGTCCCCCGCTCGAGCCCGCCGCCGAGCATGGCGTCGAGCGCCGGCTGGCCGCCGCTGACCACGCCCGTCGCCACCGGCCCACGGTGCTCCGCCGCGATCAGCCGGGGGTAGATCTCGAGCCCGCCGCGGCGGATGGTGAAGTCGTGGTAGCCGCCGCGGAAGGGCATGCCGCGCATCTTCAGCACCCGCAGCCGCCGCCGCTCGCCGCCATAATCGACCGCCACCTGCTCCAGCGTCACCACGCCATGGGCGATGGAATGCAGCTGCAGGTCGTCCGCCTGCGAGGACATGTCGTCGAGCATCAGCACGGTGCAATCGCGCCCGGTGAAGAAATGCTTCAGCGCCAGGATCTGCCGGCGGTAACGCAGCGAGTTCTGCGCCAGCAGCCGCAGCTCCGACAGGCTGTCGAAGACGATGCGCGCCGGCTCGAGCGCCTGCACCTGGTCGAAGACGAGTTGGGTCGTCTCGCTCAGCTCGATCTCGGCGGGGTGGAAGACGGTCAGCTCCCGGTTCGGGTCGAGGCTCGCCTCCGGCGGCACCAGCTCGAAGACGGTGACGGCGTCGAGCGACCAGCTATGGCGCTTGGCCACCAGCCGCAATTCGCGCTCGGTCTCGGAGAGGGTGATATAGAGCACCCGCTCGCCCTGCCTGACGCCCTCGAGCAGGAACTGGATGGCCAGGGTGGTCTTGCCAGCACCGGGCCGGCCTTCGCAGAGATAGAGGCGATTGGCATCCAGGCCGCCGCCGAGGATATCGTCGAGCCCGGCGCTGCCGGTCGAGACCCGCGGCGGATCAACCTCCATGGGATCGGCACTGTCAGGCTGATCGGTCATCCGCTCCACCAAATCCGGCTCATCGCCCGAAGGGGAGGCAGCCGATCACGCGCGGCCGGCGGGGGCCGGCAACGGCGCCCTGGGCGCTGAACGGGAACGCCCGGGCGAGGAAGCGGTTCCGCAGCGAAAGAGTCCTTCAGCCCGAGCGGTCGAGCCCGGGGCCTTCCAGCCCCGGCAGCCAGTCATCCACCGGTTGGCCGCCACGCCGGGCCGCCGCGCGCTTCGCCGCATCCGCCCGGCGGCGGATCAGCTCGTCGAGCAGCCGGTCCATGGTCTGCCACAGCGGCTCGTCGCCCTGCCGCTCGCTCATGACGAAGCGATGCGCGGCGAGCGTCACGTTCAGCGTGCCCCGGGTCGTCTCCGGCCGGGGGCTCCGCATCTGCAGCAGCGCCTTCTCCACCTCCTCGAGCGGCAGGCCGAGCTTGGCGGCGATGGCAGGCGGCGCCTCGCCCTGGCGGCGGAGCGCGCGGGCCTTGCGCGCCTCCTGCTCGGTCAGCGCGATGTTTGGCCGCAACGCCTTGCTGGTGCGGGACATCTCGCCCGACCCGGTCCCCGGCGGCTTGCCCTTGAACGCCATCGCACCGCCCTCCGTGCTACTCCGCCGCCTGCTTCTGCTGCGCGCCGGGCCGGCGGACCCGCAGCCGCCGGATGCGCCGCGGATCGGCCTCGAGCACGCGGAATTCGAGGCCCGAGGAATGCGAGACCAGCTCGCCCTTGGCCGGAACCCGGCCGGCCAGGGTGAAGACGAGGCCACCCATCGTATCGATGTCGGAGGCGCGCTCCTCATCGGTCAGCACGGGGCCGAGCTTCGCCTCGAAGACCTCGACCGGCGTCCGCGCATCCAGCTCGATCGTGCCATCGGGCTTCTCCACCAGCTGCGGCGGGCCGGGCTCGTCATGCTCGTCGGCGATGTCGCCGACGATGGTCTCGACCAGGTCCTCGATCGTCACCAGCCCGTCGATGCCGCCATACTCGTCGACGACGAGGGCCATGTGGATCCGCGCCTGGCGCATCTGCAGCAGCAGGTCGAGCACGGGGACGCTCGGCACCACGAAGAGCGGCTTCCGCAGGATGGCCTTCATGTCGAAGGACGCATCGTTGCCGACGCTGGCGAAGACGTCCTTGATGTGGACCATGCCGACGATGTCGTCGAGCTGCTTGCGGAAGACCGGGTAGCGGCTGTGCCCGTCCCGCTGGATGAGCTTGATGGCCTGTTCCAGCGTGTAGTCCTCCGGCATCGCCATGATGTCGGCCCGCGGCAGCATCACGTCGCCCGCGGTCTTGTCGCGTAGCTTCAGCACGTTGCCGAGCAGCGCCCGTTCCTGCGCATCGAGGTCGGTGCCGCGCTGGCCGGGTTCCGTCACGCCCTGGGGCAGGTGCGGCTCCTCGATCAGCTCCTCCATGCGGTCGCGGACGCTCTCCGCCTCGCGCCGCCGCAGCAGCCCCTGCAGCCGCCAGAGCAGGCCGTCGCGCCCCTGCTGGCCATTCCCGTTGGAGGCGCTCATGCCGCATTCCTCCAGGGATTCGGCAGCCGCATCCGGTGCATGGCCCGCGCCTCGGCCCGCTCCATCCGTCGCGCCTCGCCGGCGGCCAGGTGGTCATGGCCGATGAGGTGCAGCGCGCCATGGGCGACGAGATGGGCGAAATGCGCGGCCAGCGCCTTGCCGCCCGCCTCCGCCTCGCGCCGCACCACGCCGAGGGCGAGGGCGATGTCGCCGAGATGGCCCGGCGCGCCGGCCGGGAAACTCAGCACATTGGTCGGCTTGTCCTTGCCGCGATGCTCGCCGTTCAGCCGGCGCAGCATGCGGTCATCGGCCAGCAGCACGGTGACGAGGCCCTCGGCCCCGCTCTCCGCCAGGGCGGCGGCGACGGCACGCCGCGCCAGCGCCTCGGCCCGTGGCAGGAACCGGCGCCAGGCCGGGTCCTCCACCACGACATCGACCTGCACCACCGGTGCGGCCCTGTCCTGCATCCCGAAAGCTGATTGGAGGGGATCCTCCAGGGTCTCGTCTTCGGGACGACTACTGTCCGGTTCCATCGCGTTCCTTCTTCGGCCCCCGGCCAGGCTGTCCTGCCTGCCCGTCGGCCCGCCCGTAAGCCGCGACGATCCGCGCCACCAAGGGGTGCCGCACCACGTCGCGTTCGTCGAAGCGGGCTACCCCGATGCCGTCCACCCCGTCGAGGATGTTCAGCGCGTCGATCAGCCCGCTTCTTTGACCGCTCGGCAGATCGACCTGGGTCGGGTCGCCGGTGATCACCATCCGCGTCCCTTCGCCCATGCGGGTCAGGAACATCTTGATCTGCGCCGGCGTGGTGTTCTGCGCCTCGTCGAGGATGGCGTAGCAATGCGCCAGGGTGCGGCCGCGCATGAAGGCCAGGGGCGCGATCTCGATCTCGCCCGAGGTGATGCGGCGCGCCACCTGTTCCGCCGGCAGCATGTCATGCAGCGCGTCATAGAGCGGGCGGAGATAGGGGTCCACCTTCTCCTTCAGGTCGCCCGGCAGGAAGCCGAGCCGCTCCCCCGCCTCCACCGCCGGACGGCTGAGCACGATCCGGTCCACCCGTCCGGCCTGCAGCAGCGCCACGCCCTGGGCCACGGCCAGGTAGGTCTTGCCGGTGCCGGCCGGGCCGATGCCGAAGACCATCTCCTGGCGCGCCAGCAGGTCGATATAGCCTGCCTGGGCCGGCGTGCGCGGCGCGATGGCTCCCTTGCGGGTGCGAATCTCCGGCCGGTCCTGCAGCGGCAGGCGCGGGTCGCCCTCCGCATCCCCTTCGGCCATACGCAAGGCTGCCTCCACTTCAGCGGTCCCGACCGGCTGGCCCTTCTCGAGCCGCCGCCACAGGGCACGCAACGCCACTTCCGCCACCTCGGTCCGCGCCGCACCACCGGCGATGGTCAGCCGATTCCCGCGCGAGCCGAGCCGGACACCCAATCGCTGCTCGATCCGGGCCAGATGGCGGTCGTGTTCCCCGTAGAGAAGGGGGAGCAACGCGTTATCGTCGAATTGCAGCGTGACGCTCCGCTGCTCCGGCGAGGTGGGGGGAAGGGAGGCAGGCCGCGGGCCGCGGGCCTCCCCGGCGCGGAAGACGATGGGGGCGGTGTTCAAGCGGGGGCGGGCTCCTCTGCACGCAGGCTTGGGGATGGGGCGTCTTCGGCCAGAAGCAGGCCGGAGAGGGAATTCGGATGGGCGGCGAGGATGCGGACGGGCACCTCCCGCCCGATCAGCGCGGCCGGGCCCAGGAGGTGCACCGGCTGCAGCCAGGGCGAGCGTCCCGCGACCTGGCCCGGATGCCGGCCCGGCCCGGTGAGCAGCACCGGCATGGTGAGCCCGATGCGGGAGCGGTTGAACGCCTCCTGCTGCTCCCGCAGCAGCGCCTGCAGCGCCTGGAGGCGGGCATCCTTCTCCGCCTCCGGCACCTGGAGGGGGGCGCCCGCGGCCGGCGTCCCGGGCCGGGGCGAATACTTGAAGCTGTAGGCGCCGGCGAAGCCGACCCGCTCGACCAGCGCCATGGTCTGCGCGAAATCCGCCGCCGTCTCGCCCGGATGCCCGGTGATGAAGTCGGAGGACAAGGCGAGGTCCGGCCGCGCCTCCCGCAGCCGCTCGACCACCGCCAGGAATTCGGCGGCCGTGTGCCCGCGGTTCATCGCCGCCAGCACCCGGTCGCTGCCCGACTGCACCGGCAGATGGAGGTAGGGCATCAGCGCCGGCACGTCCCGGTGCGCGGCGATGAGGTCCTCATCCATGTCGCGGGGGTGGCTCGTGGTGTAGCGCAGCCGCAGCAGGTCGGGGATCTCGGCCAGTGCCCGCAGCAGCCGCCCGAGCCCCCAGACCCGGCCGCCCGGCCCCTCGCCGTGATAGGCGTTCACGTTCTGCCCGAGCAGCGTGATCTCCCGCGCCCCGGCCGCGACCAGCCGCCGCGCCTCGGCCAGCACCGCCGCCGCGGGGCGGGAATACTCGGCGCCGCGCGTATAGGGCACGACGCAGAAGGAGCAGAATTTGTCGCAGCCTTCCTGCACGGTGAGGAAGGCGGTGATGCCCTGGCTGGCCGCGCCTTCGGGCAGGTGGTCGAATTTCTGCTCGACCGGCATCTCGGTCTCGATGACCGCACCGGCCGCGCGGCTGGCCCGCGCCACCATCTCCGGCAGCCGGTGATAGGTCTGCGGCCCGAGCACGATATCGACCCAGGGGGCGCGGCGGGTGATCTCCGCCCCCTCCGCCTGGGCGACGCAGCCGGCAACCGCCAGCACCATCCCGGCGCCGGCCGCCTCCCGCTCCCGCTTCATCTCGCGCAGCCGGCCAAGCTCGGAGAACAGCTTCTCGCTGGCCTTCTCGCGGATATGGCAGGTGTTGAGGATGACCATGTCGGCGCCCTCGGGCGCATCCACCGGCGCATAGCCGAGCGGGGCCAGCACATCCGCCATGCGGCCGCTGTCATACACGTTCATCTGGCAGCCCCAGGTGCGGAGGAAGAGCCGCCGCCGTGTCGCTGCACCATTTGCTGTCATGCCGAGCCCCAACCCCACCGCAAAAGCCACCCCATCGGCGCCATGGCGCCGGGGCTGCTTGCGCAAATGCGCAGGCGGGGTGCCGCGGTCAAGCGGCGAGGGGCCGGGGCATCGCCCCGGGGAAGGGCGAGAATCGCATGATGGGCCAAGGGTCGGGCTTGCCGGGCGCCGGGGTCAAGCGCGCCGTGGTCACAGTCGCTTGCCGGGCGGCGCGGGGCCGCCGGGCGCCATGGCCGGTCGCCGGTACTTCAAACCGTGGCCAGCGGCGCCGCCGGGCGGTTCTGCCGCAGCTGCGCGGCGCCGGCCGAGACGGTGGCCCAGCTCGCCGCGGCCATCGCCTTGCGGTCCGGCAGGGCGTCGGGGCTGAAGGGCTCGTGCAGCACCACCGTCGCCCGCGCGCCGCTGCGGCGGGCCAGGCGCCAGAAATGGCTGCCGATCTCCATGTCGCCATACCAGGCGAAAAGCGGCCGGTCCCGCCGGCAGGCCGGCAGCCCGCCCAGCCGGTCATAGACGAGGGAGACCGGCTGCACCTGCCGCGCTGCCCCGGCGGTCGCCAGGAACGAGCTGCGGAAGGGCAGGACCCGCGCGCCGTCGCTGCTGGTGCCCTCGGGGAAGAGGATCAGGCTGTCGCCGGCCGCCAGCCTCGCCCTCATCGCCCCCGCTTCGCTGCTCGTCCGCCCGCGGCTGCGGCTGACGAAGACGGTGCGGCCGAGCCGCGCCACGGTGCGGATCAGCGGCCAGGTGCCGACCTCGGCCTTGGAGACAAAGCAGCCTTCCAGCACGGCGCCGAGCACCAGGACATCGAGCCAGGAGGAGTGGTTGGCGAGGAACAGCACCGGCCCCGCCTCGGCCGGCTTGCCGACCACCTGCACGCGCAGCCCGATCAGCCAGCAGAGCCCTGCGTGGTAGACCCGGGCGAAGACCACCTTGCCCCGCCCCGGCAGCGCGATCAGCACCGCCTGGACGGGGATCGAGACCAGCGTCCAGAGCAGCACCGAGACGATCCGCCGGACCGCCCGGATGCGCCCGCCCAGCGGCCTCTCGTCGAAGACGTCGAAGAGCCGCCCACCGGGCAGGCCGCTCTTGAACCGCAGGGGCTTCTTCCGCCGCAGGCGGCGGGGGCGAAGGGCGTCGATCGGGTCGCGGGCCACGGCTTCCATAAGAGGCAGCGGATAGCCTGCGTTCCGTGACGCCGCAATGTCGCCGCCGCGACGGCTCGATGATATCCGCCGGGCGTCAGGCCGCGCCGAGCGCCACCCAGGCAATCTCCGGCGGCGTGCGGAAGCTGAAGCGCATCAGGTGCCGCGACACCACCTCCTGCACCTGCTCCAGCGCCGCCGCATCCTCGGCCTCGGCGCGCAGCAGCAGCACGCCGCCCTCCGCCTCCAGCAGGCACAGCCCCATGGGAAAGGCGATGGCGCCATGCCCCGGCTCCTGCGTCACCGGCAGGCGATGGGCGAAATGCTTGCAGAGCTGGCCGAGATAGCGCGCCGGGCTCTCGATCGCCACGCGGGCTTCGGACCGTGCCATCGGCGTCAGGCCTGCTCGACCGCGACGGCGGCGGCATCGATCGCGGCGGCGATGGCCGCGACCTCCGCCTGCTCCAGCCGGCCGCGCCGCAACCGCAGCCGGAGCGCGAGCTTCAGGTTCTCCATGGCGCGCAGGATCTGCGGCGAGAGCCCGCCCTCCGCCCCATGCTCCGACAGCCGCGCCAGGATCGCCGAGGCGGCCGGCTGGTTGGCATCCAGCCAGGCCTGGCCTTCGGGCGTGATGGCATAGAGCTTGCGCGGCCCCGCCTCGCTGCTGATGGCGATATGGCCGATCTCCTCCAGTAGGGTGAGGGTCGGGTAGACCACGCCCGGGCTCGGCGTATAGGCGCCGCCCGCGCGCTCCTCGATCGCCTTGATGATGTCGTAGCCATGGCGCGGCGCCTCGGCGATCAGCGCCAGCACCAGCAGGCGCAGGTCCCCATGCTCGAGCAGCCGGTGGCCCCGCCCGCCGCCCGGCCGGCCGTGCCGGTGCCCCTCGCCATGGTGCCGGCCGCCATGCGGCCCGAACTCGCCCCGTGCGTGGCGATGGCCGCAGGGGCCGCGCCAGCCATGGCGGTCGCTGAAAGGGGATTTCATGGGCAAACTCCGACTGTGTTTCGACATATCGAAAACTTAGATATGTCGAAACACAGTCTTGAACAAGCCCCGTCAGCGATGGTTCAGCCGGCCGCGGCCTCGACGGCCCGCAGCACGATGCCCTCGGTCAGTACCTGCGGCAGCACCTGCGGCGCCCCGCCGCCGGCGGGATAGACGAGGTAGAGCGGCACGCCCTCCCGCCCATGCTCGCGCAGCAGGGCGCCGATCGTCGCATCCCCCTGCGTCCAGTCGCCGGTGAGGTAGGCCAGGTTCCGCCCGGCGAAGGCGGCCTGCACCGCGCCGCTTCGCAGCACCAGCCGCTCATTGACCTTGCAGGTGATGCACCAGGCGGCGGTGAGGTTGACGAAGACCGGCCGCCCCTCCGCCTGCAGCGCCGCGACCCGCGCCGCCGACCAAGCCTCCGCCGAGGCCTCCGTGCCCGCCGCCGCCGGCGGCGCCGTTGCCAGGCCGGGCAGCAGGGCTAGCGCACCGATCATCGCCGCACCGGCCAGCACCCGTCCCACCCGGCCACCGCCGCGCTGCGCCAGGCCGAGCGCCCAGGCGGCGAAGCCGATCAGCACCGCGCCTACCAGCAGCACCAGCAGCCCGTCCGGCCCGGCCTGCTGCGTCAGCACCCAGGCCAGCCAGGCCGCCGCGCCATACATCGGGAAGGCCAGGCCCTGCCGCAGCGCCTCCATCCAGCCGCCCGGCCGCGGCAGCCGCCCGGCCAGGCCAGGGAAGAGGCCGAGCACCGCATAGGGCGCCGCCAGCCCGAGCCCGAGCGCGGCGAAGACCAGCAGCGTCTCGGCGGGCGGCAGGGCGAGCGCGGCGCCGATCGCCGCCGCCATGAAGGGCGCCGTGCAGGGCGTCGCCACCAGCACCGCGAGCGCCCCGGTGAAGAAGCTGCCCGCATGCCCGCCCCGCGCCGCCAGCCCCGCCCCGGCCCCTGCCGGCCCGCCGACCGCATAGACGCCGGAGAGGTTCAGCCCCACCGCCAGCATCAGCCAGGCGAGGCCGGCGACGAAGACGGGCGCGGTGAACTGGAAGCCCCAGCCGGCGGCGACCCCCGCGCCCCGCAGCCCGATCAGCAGCCCGGCCAGGGCGAGGAAGCTCAGCAGCACGCCCGCCGTGTAGCTTGCCGCATGCGCCCGCACCGCGCCCCGCGCGGCGCCGGACAGCCGGGCCAGCGCCATCGCCTTCATCGCCAGGATGGGGAAGACGCAGGGCATGAGGTTCAGCAGCAGCCCGCCCAGCAGCGCCGAGCCCAGCACCTGCCAGAGCGGCAGGGTGGAGACCGTCTCCGGCACGCCCCCGACCGGCGCCGCGACGGCATAGGCCGAGCGCACGCCCGCGGCATCGACCAGCACCACGACGCCGCCGAGCGCGGCGGGCACCGGGGCGCCCTCGGGCCGCGCCAGGGCGAGGGTCAGCGCGCCATCCCGCGCCCGCAGCGGCTGCGGCGCCGCATTCTCGATCAGCCCGGACTCCTCGGGGAAGAACACCGCCTCCCGCACCGCAGCCGCCGAGAGGCCCTCGCCCTCCAGCGTCAGGCTCCCCCGCGCCCCGGCCAGTGCCGCCCGCGCGGCCCAGGGCGAGGGGCGCGGCAGCGCCGCCTCGGCCGTGGTGAAGAGTGCGGCGAGCGCCCCATCGGCCCGGCCCGCCGGAGCCAGCGGCAGGGTGAGCCGGAACCGTCCCTCCTCCGGGATGCAGAGATCGGCGCAGACCAGCCAGCGCGCCTCCGCCTCGATGACGAGGCCCTCCGGCCCCGCCGTCACCGGCGCCCGGGCCCGCAGCGGCAGCAGCACCTCGTCCTCATAGCCGAAGCTGATCAGCGGGCCGGTGGCGATGCGCCGCGGCGCCGGCCAGTCGATCCCCCCGGCGCTCGCGCCCTCGGGCAGGGTGAGGTCGATCTCCGGCGCGGCGCCTGCATCGCCGGCATTGCGCCAATAGGTATGCCAGCCCGGCGCCAGGCGCAGCCGCAGGCCAAGATGGAAGGCCTCGCCCGGCGCCACCGCCACCCGGTCCGCCACCAGCGTCACGGTCGCGCGGGGCGAGCGCACGGCATCGCTCTCCGCCGACCGGGCAGGGGCCGCCAGCAGGGGCAGCAGCATCAACAGGGCAATGAACACTCGCATGGCGCGATAGAACGGGACGCCCGGCGCGAACCGCAACCCCAAAAACCCGCGGCGCCTCAAAGATAGAGGGCCAGGGACGCATCGCGGCCCTGGCCCCCGGATCACGCTGAAAAACCTCGCTCAAATCCAACCCCGCCGCGGAAGGCCCGTGGCGGGGAAGCTCTCAGGCCCGCGCCGCTTCCAGCCGCCGTGCCAGCCGGCGCATGTCGCGCAGCGCGCCCCGCAGCAGTGCCATCTCGCCATCCGGCAGCAGCCCTTCGCCTTCGGCCTCCACGCGGCGCAGCAGGGTGGCGAGCTTCAGCGTCACATCCGCATGGGTGCCGGCGGGTGCGGCGGCCAGCGCGTCCAGCGCGGCCAGCTCGGCATCCACCAGCAGGTCCATGATCGCCTCGTCTCCGCTCTCGCTGCGCTCGATCTTGTGCAGCCGGTCCGCCAGCTTGACGACATCCTCGGTGCTCCGGGCGGCGGGGCGGGCGAGGGGGAAGACGATGATCTCGGACATGGGGGGCGGTATCCGTCGGCAGATGGCAAGCCGGCCCGGGATAGGGCCGACCCTGAAGGTCAGCCCTGGCGTCCGGCGCCGTTCTGCACCGGCAGGACATAGGCGGGGGGGCAGGCGGTGATGGCGCCGCCGGCGGCGAGGAAGGCATTGACCATCTGGCCGATGGTGGCGCTGTCCGGCGCCCCGGCCTCGCGGCAGCGGCGCTTATGGGCGATCATCGCGCTCAGCGAGCGGCGACGGCTATCGGCGGCGTCGGCGGTGGCGGCGGGCAGGCGCCGTGGCTTGGCGGTTGGGAGCTTGGTCTGCATGGCCAGTCCTCACATTTGCGCGATGGCATACGGTATACAGATCACGGCAGCGCGAGCAAGGGGTTTTTGCAACCCCCGCGTGTCATGTCTTGCAAGTGCCTCAATCAGCTCCGGCCACCCAGCCGGGCCATGGCCGGGAGGCCGGAACGGCACCGCACGGCAACTCGGGGCAGGGTCATCGGCGTGGGTCCTTCTGGCGCGAAAAGGTGAGGTGTTCTCGCGCCCTCCTGTCGCAGCCGCATGTCGCGGGCCGGTGAATTGTCGCGCGACGGTGTCAAACCGGGCGCTTTGCCCTATCCCCCTGCCATGCTTCCCCTCGACCTCCCCGTCGCCGAGGCGCTGCCGGCGCTGACGGCCGCCCTCCGCGCCGGATCGAACGCCCTGCTCATCGCCCCGCCCGGCGCCGGCAAGACCACGCTCGTGCCCCTTATCCTGCGCGACGAGCCCTGGGCCGGGGGCGGCAAGCTGCTGGTGCTCGAGCCGCGCCGCGTCGCCGCCCGCGCCGCCGCCCGCCGCATGGCCGAGCTGCTGGGCGAGGCCGCCCCCGGCGGCACCATCGGCCTCTCGACCCGGCTCGACCGCGCCGTATCGGCCGCGACCCGCATCGAGGTCGTGACGGAAGGCCTGCTGGTCCGCCGCCTGCAATCCGACCCCGGGCTCGAGGGCGTTGCCGGCGTGCTGTTCGACGAGGCGCATGAGCGCAACCTCGATACCGACCTGGCGCTCGCCCTCTGCCTCGACCTCCAGCGCGGCCTCCGCCCGGAGCTGCGGCTGCTGGCGATGTCGGCGACGCTCGACGGTGGTGCCTTCGCCGGGCTGATGGGCGATGCGCCCCGGATCGAGAGCCTCGGCCGCGCCTGGCCGGTCGCCGTCGAGCACCGCCCGCGCGACCTCGCCGACGCGCGCGACCTGCCGGAGGCGATGGCGGGCGCCATCCGGACGGCGCTGCGCGAGCATCCCGGCGACGTCCTCGCCTTCCTCCCCGGCTGGGGCGAGATCCGCCGCACGCAGGAACGCCTCTCCGGCGTGGATGCCGATGTGCTCCCCCTGCATGGCGAGATGCCGCCCGCCGAGCAGGACCGCGCCCTGACGCCCGGCCCCCGCCGCAAGGTCGTCCTCGCCACCTCCATCGCCGAGACCTCGCTCACCGTCCCCGGCGTCCGCATCGTCGTCGATGGCGGCTTCCGCCGGGCGCCGCGCCTCGACCCGGCGACCGGCCTCGCCCGCCTCGTCACCATCCGCATCAGCAAGGCCGCCGCCGAGCAGCGCGCCGGCCGCGCCGGCCGCACCGCGCCGGGTGTCGCCATCCGCCTCTGGTCGGAGGCGCTGCATCGCGGCCTTGCCCCGCAGGACCGCCCGGCCATCCTGGAGGAGGAGCTCTCCGGCCTCGCCCTCGACCTCGCCGCCTGGGGCGCCGACCCGGCCGAGCTCGCCTGGCTCGACCCGCCTCCCGCCGGGGCGATGGCCGCCGCCCGCGCCCTGCTCCGCGACCTCGACGCGCTGGATGGCGAGGGCCGCATCACCCCGACCGGCCGCCGCATGGCACGCCTCGGCACCCATCCCCGCCTCGCCCGGATGCTGGCTGCCGCCGAGGGGGAGGGGGAGGGGGCGCTCGCCGCCGACCTCGCCGCGCTGCTGGAGGAGCGCGACCCGATCCGTGGCAAGGAGGTGCCGAGCGACATCACCCTGCGCCTCGACCTGCTGCATGGCGCCGACCACCCGAATGCCGATCGCGCGACCATCCACCGCATCCGCCGCGCCGGGGCGCTGCATCGCCGCCGCCTCGGCCTGCATGGCAGCGCGCTGCCCGAGGGCGATCCGGGTGCGCTGCTCGCCGCCGGCTTCCCCGACCGCATCGCCGCCATGCGCGGCGTCATGGCCGGCGCCTTCCGCCTCGCCTCGGGCCAGGGTGCCCGCCTGGCCTCGACCGACCCCCTGGCGAAATCCCCGCTGCTCGCGGTCGCCGACCTGGAATTGCAGGGCACCGAGGCCCGCATCCGCATGGCCGCCCCGCTCGACCGCGCGGTGCTGGAGGGGCGCTTCCCCGACCGCTTCCGTCGCGAGGAGGGGGCGGCCTTCGATGCCCGCGCCGGCGCCGTCCTCGCCCGCCGCCGCCTTCGCTTCGGCCCGCTGGTGCTGGAGGAGCAGCCGCTGCCCAACCCGGACCCCGCGCTCGTCGCCGCCGCCCTGGCCGGGGCGGTGGCGGAGCGTGGTCTGCGCGACCTGCCCTGGAGCCCGGCCGCCCGCCAGCTCCAGGCCCGGCTGCGCTGGATGCGCGCGGTCGAGGGCGATGCCTGGCCCGACCTCTCCGACGCGGCCCTCGCCGCCACCGTGCAGGACTGGCTGGCACCCTATCTCCAGGGCCGCTCCCGCCTCGCCGACCTCGCCGGGCTGAACCTGCCCGACATGCTGCTGGCGGGCCTGCCCTGGGAGCGCCGCCAGCGCCTCGATGCCGCGCTGCCCGCGCGGCTGCCGCTGCCCGCCGGCCGCAGCGCCGCCATCGACTATACCGGCGAGACCCCGACGCTCGAGGCCCGTCCGCAATACCTCTACGGCCTGACCGGGCTGCCGCCGCTCGCCGAAGGCCGCGTCCCCCTCCAGGTCGCGCTGCTCTCGCCCGCCGGCCGCCCCATCGCCGTCACCGGCGACCTCGCCGGCTTCTGGCGCGGCGGCTGGCTGGAGGTACGGAAGGAGATGCGTGGCCGCTACCCGAAGCATAACTGGCCCGAGGATCCGGCCGGCGCCGCGGCCGACCCACCGCGCCCCGGACGCGGCGGATAGCCGCCGCCTTGCCGCCGGAGGTTGAAGGATCGCATCCATCTTCCCAGAATCGGGGCTGCACCGAGTCCTGCCCCATCCCCCAAGGATTTCGCCCCCGATGCCCGCCTTGCTGACGCGCCGCCATGCCGGCCTCGCCGCCGCTGCCCTGCTGTCCGGCTGCGCCACCGCCCCCTGGCCGGCCAGCGCCCAGCGCGGCCTGCTGCCCGACTTCGCCGACCTGGCCGAGCGCGTCCTGCCAGCCGTGGTGAACATCGCCGTCACCGGCGAGACCACCGTGGCCCAGCTGCCGCCCGAGCTGCGCGGCACGCCGCTCGAGCGCTATTTCCGCGACCGGCTGCGCAACCGCCGGCAGGAAGTCGCGGGCGCCGGCTCCGGCTTCGTCATCGATCCGGCGGGCTATATCGTCACCAACAACCATGTCATCGGCAACGCCACCCGCGTCATCGTCGCCCTGCAGGACGGCACCGAGCTCACCGCCCGCATCGTCGGCTCGGACGAGCTGACCGATCTCGCCCTGCTGAAGGTGGAGCCGCCCCAGCCGCTCGCCGCCGTCTCCTGGGGGGCCTCGGGCACCACCCGCGTCGGCTCCTGGGTGCTGGCGGCGGGCAACCCCTTCGGCCTCGGCGGCACCGTCACCTCCGGCATCGTCTCCGCCCGCGGGCGGGAGATCGGCGCCGGCCCCTTCGACGACTTCATCCAGACCGACGCGGCCATCAACCCCGGCAATTCCGGCGGCCCGCTCTTCAACGCGGCGGGCGAGGTGATCGGCATCAACACCGCCATCTACTCGCCCTCCGGCGCCTCCGCCGGCATCGGCTTCGCCACCCCCTCCGACCTCGCCCGGCCGGTGATCGAGCAGCTCCGCCGCGACGGGCGGGTGGAGCGCGGCTGGCTCGGCGTCTCGGTGCAGGACCTGGTGCCGGAGGATGGCCGCCCGGCCCGCCGTGGCGTGCTCATCGCCGGCGTCGAGCGCACCAGCCCGGCCGGCCGCGCCGGGCTGCGCCAGGGCGATGTTGTCGTGGCCATCAATGGCGACCGGGTCGAGACCTCCCGCGCCCTGGTCCGCACCGTGGCCGCCGTGGCGCCGGGCCAGACCATCCGCCTCACCGTGCTGCGCGAGGGGCGGGAGCGCGAGATGCCCGTCCAGGTCGGCCGCCGGCCCGGCCAGGGCTGAAGGCCCGCCGGCTGCGGGACATTGCCTAGCTTGTTGTTTAAGCGGGCAAATGATGTTGCTCGTATAATGTAAACCGGGCCGGGTCTGGTCTAAGCTCCGGCTCCCACAAGGACACCCGCCGCCATGCGCATTCTGCTGGTCGAGGACGATGCCGAGGTCGCCCGCTTCGTGAAGAAGGGGCTGCAGGAGGCCGGCCACACCGTCGAGCACGCAACCAATGGCCGTGACGGGCTCTTCCTCGCCGCCTCGGAGCAGTTCGACATGCTGGTGCTGGACCGCATGCTGCCCGGCGGCGTCGACGGCGTCCGGCTGGTCGAGACGCTGCGCAGCCAGGGCAACCGCACGCCGGTCCTCTTCCTCTCCGCCCTCTCGGCGGTGGATGAGCGGGTGAAGGGCCTCAAGGCCGGCGGCGACGACTACCTGACCAAGCCCTTCGCCTTCGCCGAGCTGCTGGCCCGCGTCGAGGCGCTTGGCCGCCGCCCCTCGGTCGATGCCCCGGCCACCAAGCTGCGCGTCGCCGATCTGGAACTCGACCTGCTGTCCCGCACCGTGACCCGGGCCAGCAAGCGCATCGACGTGCAGCCGCGCGAATTCCGCCTGCTCGAGCATCTGATGCGCCATGCCGGGCAGGTGGTGACCCGCACCATGCTGCTCGAGAAGGTCTGGGACTACCATTTCGATCCGCAGACCAACGTCATCGACGTGCATGTCAGCCGCCTGCGCCAGAAGCTCGACAAGGGCTTCGACAAGCCGCTGATCCATACCGTGCGCAATGCCGGCTATATGATCCGGGCCGAGCCCTGAGCCAAACCAGTTTCCGTCGCGGCGATCAGGCGCTGGCCCCCGGCCTCGCCCTCGGCCCGCCGCGCCTGCTGCGCAGCGCCGGCTTCCGCTTCGCCCTGCTCTTCGCGGCGATGTTCGCCTCCGCCGCCATCGCCCTCGTCGCCGTGCTGTGGTGGGCGACCGCCGGCGCGCTCGACCGGCAGACCGATGCCGCCATCCGCGCCGATGCCATCGCGCTGGCCGAACGCTGGCGGGAGGCCGGCGCCACCGGCCTTGCCGAGGCGATCGAGGAGCGCCTCGCCGTCGATGTCGAGAACGAGTCGCTCTACCTGCTGCTGGAGGCGGAAGGCACCCGGCGCCTCGCCGGCAATCTCGACCGCTGGCCGAATGCCCCGGCGGCCGAGGGCGCCTGGTTCCGCACCCGCGTGCTGCATGACGGCGTCGCGGCGGAGGCCCGGCTGCACCGGCTCGACCTGCCCGGCCTCCGCCTCATCGTCGGCCGCGACGAGTCGGAGCGGGAGCAGCTGCGCCGGCTGCTGACCGAGGGCGTGCTCTGGGCCTCCGGCGCGGTCGTGCTCTTCGCACTCCTCGGCGCCTGGATGCTGCGCCATGCGCTGCAGACGCGGATGCGGCCTGTCTTCGCCACCACCGCGGCCATCGCCGGCGGCGACCTCGCCTCGCGCATCGCCCTCTCGGGCCGCGGCGACGAGTTCGACCGGCTCGCCCAGACGCTCAACGGCATGCTGGAGCGCATCGTCACCCTGATGGAGGGCGTGCGCGGCGTCTCCGACGCCATCGCGCATGACCTCCGCACGCCCATCGCCCGCGCCCGCGCCAAGCTGGAGGACGCCCTCTCCGATGTGCCGGACGAGGCCGCGCTGCGTGCCGCGGTGGAGCAAGGCATCGCCGATCTCGACGGCATCAGCCGCATTTTCCAGGCCCTGCTGCGCATCGCCGAGGCCGAGGCCGGCGCCCGCCGCGCCGCCTTCGCCCCGCTTGACCTCGTCCCCGTCCTCGCCGATGCCGCCGAGATCTACGAGGTGGCGGCCGAGGCGCGCGGCCAGCACTTCGCCACCGACCTGCCGGAGCGGCTGGAGCTGGTCGGCGACCGCGACCTGCTGCTGCAGGCCATCGCCAACCTGCTCGACAACGCCATCAAATTCACTCCCCCCGGCGGCACCGTGACCCTCGCGGCCCGCCTGCTGCCGGCCGCGATCGAGGTCGCGGTGGCGGATGACGGGCCCGGCCTTGTGCCCGAGGACCGCGCCCATGCCGGAGAGCGCTTCTTCCGTGCCGACAAGGCCCGCGCCACCCCTGGCTCCGGCCTCGGCCTCTCGCTGGTGCAGGCAGTGGTGAATCTGCATGCGGGCGAGCTGCGGCTGGAGGATGCCACGCCGGACCGCACCCCGCCCGGCCTCCGCGTCGTGCTGCGCCTGCCGAAGCCGTGACTGCCATGACCGAAGCGTCATCCTCTGCCCATCGCCCGATGAGGCGCGGCGCCGCATTCTGGTCGTCGATGAATACCGTCCTCACGCCGCCCGCGCTGCTGATGGTCCTGGCGATGTCCGCCGCGGCGGAGCCGGGGCCGCGGGTGACGACCGACACGCTGGAGTATTGCGGCAGCCTCGCCGCCCGGCTCGCCGGCATGCCGGCCGCGACGCAGGAGCCTTCGCGCTCGCTGGCGGCGGAGGGCATGCGGCTCTGCGGCAACGGCCATCTCCGCACCGGCATCGCCAAGCTGCGCCGCGCCGTCCGCGCCGCGCAGGCAGGCTCCTGATCCACCCTCCCCAGCGCAACCCGTTCCGCTAACCTCTCCGCCATGGCGGAGGGGCAGGGATGAGGCAGGCCAATGCGGCGGGGCTGCGGCGCGAATTGCGCGGCTTCCTCGCGGCCGAGATCGCCGCGGGCGGCTTCGACCCCGCGGCGGGAAGCTGGGCGGCACCGGACCCCGGCTTCGCCGCACGCCTCGGCGCCCGCGGCTATATCGGCACCTGCTGGCCCCGCGCCCTGGGCGGCCAGGGCGGCAGCGCGGCCGACCGCCACATCATCGCCGAGGAATTGCTGGCCCATGGCGCCCCGCTGCGCGCCCATTGGGTGGCGGAATGGCTGGTGGGGCCCCTGCTGCTCGCCGCCGGCACGCCCGGCCAGCAGGCCGAGCTGCTCCCCCGCCTCGCCACGGGCCGGCTTTCCGCCTGCATCGGCCTGACCGAGGCGGCGCTGCCCGGCGACGCGACCCTCCGCTGCCGCGCGCGCCCCGCGCCGGGCGGCTGGCGCCTCACCGGCCGCTGCCACGTCATCGGTGAAGCCGGGGGGCGGATGCTGCTGCTCGCCCGCACCGGCGATGGCGAGGGGCCCGGCCTAAGCCTCTTCCTGCTCGACCTCGCGCTGCCCGGCCTCGTGCCGCAGGGCGCCGGGCGCCTCGCCCTCGAGGAGGTTTTCCTCGCCGAGGACCGCCTGCTCGGCCCGGCCGAGGAAGGGCTGGCCCTCTGGGCGGAAGCCGCCGCCGTCGCCCGCGCTGCGCCGGATGGCTGGCTGCGCCACCTCCCGCTGCTCGCCGCCCTCGCCGGGGCCGACGCCCCGCCCGAGGCGGACCCGGTGCTCGGCCGCCTGGTCGCCGCCTGCGCCACCCTCCATTCCATGGGGCTGTCACGCGCCGGCCGCCCGTCGCGCCGCCTCGCCACCCTGGCGGCGCTGGAGGCCGAGGCACCCCTGGCCGCCCTCCGCCGCCTGCTGCCCGAGGAGGCGCGCCCCCGCCTCGCCGAGCCGCCGCCGCTGATCCCGCTGCCCGCGCTGCGGCGCCCCGCCCAGGCTGTGCGGCCAGCGATGCGGCCCCCGGGACGTCTGGTGGCGGAGACGGTCCGGCTGCTGGCCGGGACCGGCACGGCGCCCGGCTTCGACCTCGACTGCTGGACGGCGCTGGAGGAGGGGCCGGTGCTGCGCGCCGCCCTGCCGCCCGAGCTGGATGGCGAGGGGCTGGGGCTGCCCGGCCTGCTCGCCATCGTCGAGGCGGCCGGCGCCGCGGCCGCGCCCCTGCCGGTGGCCGAGACGCTGCTCGGCCATCATGCGCTCGCCCGGGCCGGCCTCGCCCCGCCGCTCGGCCCGCTGACGATCGGCCCGGTGACGGAGGGCGAGGCGCCGCGCCTCCTGGGCGGCCTGCTTACCGGGCAGCTCCGTCGCCTGCCCTGGGCGCGCCATGCGGGCGCCGCCGTGCTGGTCCTGGAGGACGGGGAGGGGCCGCGCACCATCCTCGCCGGGCGCCCCGCCATCGGCACCACGGGGACCAATGGCGCCGGCGAGCCGCGCGACCTGGTGCTGCTGGAGGAGATGCCGGTGCTTGCCGCCGGCCCGCCCGGTCAGGGGCTGACGCCCGCCGGGCTGCGCGACCTCGGCGCCCTGTTCCGCGCCGCCGCCATGCTGGGCGCGATCGGCGTCCTGGCCCGCGGCGCGGCCTCCCGCGCCCTTGCCGCCATGGCCCGCCATGCGGTGCGGCGGGCGGCCCGCGACCCCGGCCGCTTCGCCATCGCCTGCGCCCGGCTGCGCGTCGCCGCCGCGGCCGAGGCCTGCCTCGCCGCACCGGGGCGTGACCCGGCCCTGGCCCGCCGCCTCGCCGCCTGGGGCGGCGAATTCGGCACCGAATCGGCCACCGCCACCTGGCTTGGCGGCGAGGCCCGCCGTGCCGGCGCCGCCGGGCTGTGGCCGCTCATCGTCGATCGGGGCAGGATGCCGGGCGAGACGGAGGACACGGCGCATGAGTGAATTGCTCTTCGAGACCCAGGGCGGCATCGCGACCATCACCCTGAACCGCCCGGACAGCGGCAATGCCTTCACCACCGAGATGCTGTCGCTCTGGGAGGCGGCGCTGCGCGAATGCATCCACGATGACGCCATCCGCTGCGTGGTGCTGACCGGCGCCGGCCGCATCTTCTGCTCCGGTGGCGACGTGAAGCGCATGGCGGCCAATGCGGCCGGCGGCCAGCAGCCCTGGGACCGCGCCAAATACCTCACCGACCATGTCCACCGCATCCCGCTGACGCTGATGGAGCTCGACAAGCCCTATATCGTCGCGGTGAACGGCGCCGCGACCGGGGCGGGGATGGACATGGCGCTGATGGGCGACCTGCGCTTCGCCGCCGAGAGCGCCCGCTTCGCCGAGACCTACATCAAGGTTGGCTTCGTCGCCGGCGATGGCGGCGCCTGGCTGCTGCCGCGGCTGGTCGGCATGCCGAAGGCGCTCGAGATGCTCTGGCTCGGCGATTTCGTCGGCGCCACGGAGGCCGAGCGCATCGGCCTGATCAACAAGGCGGTGCCGGACGACCAGCTCATGGCGCACACCTATTCGGTCGCCGAGCGGCTCGCGTCCGGCCCCACGGTCGGCATCCGGCTGATGAAGCGCATGGTGCAGCAGGGCCAGACCAGCGGCTTCCGCGAGGCGCTCTCCTTCGCCGCGAGCTGCGTCGGCGTGGTCAGCGCCACCGAGGACCACCGGGAAGCGACCGCCGCCTTCGCTGAGAAACGCAAGCCCGTCTTCCGGGGCCGGTAGAGCGAGACGGGAGCAAGCACCACGGCGAAGCCGCTTCCCCGAGCCGATGCGGGGGAAGTTGCCCTATACGGCAGCCGGGCGTTCGCGCCGCTGCCGGTCGGCGATGGCGAGCGCCCGCGCCGTCTCGATCAGGGCCTGGCGCACGCCGGGGTCGGAGATGGCGGTGAAGGCCTGCACCAGGCTCATCACCCCATCCCCCGCGAAGAACGTCAGCGCGTGGCGCCCGGCATCGCCCAGCAGCTCCTCGACCGAGACGCCGCAGAGCGCCGCCCAGACCGGCAGCCGGTCGGCGCAGAGCCGGTTCTGCCCGCGCTCGTATTTCAGCACCTGCTGCGGGCTGACGCCGAGCGCCAGGCCCATCTGCGCCAGCGTGACGCCGGCCTCCACCCGGGCCTGCTTCAGCCGCAGGTGGATGGGCTCGACCAGCACAGCATTCGCCGGAAGGGTCCCGAGCGGCAGGGGCGAGGGCGGCATGGCGGCGGTTCGCGGCATTGTTCTCAGGCTACCGTCAGTGTCGGGCAGATCGTAATGTTTCCATCGCAGGTTGTATAGACGCTTGATTTCGATAACGAACCATAATGGCATGATAATGTCGCCAAAATCCGGGCGCGAGGGCCGAACTGCCGCGGTTTTTTTCAGGGTGTCGGCGCCCCTGCCGGAAGCAGCCCCTCGGCCTGCAAGGACTGCCAGAAACCGGCCGGGACCGGTTGCGCCATGAGCGCGAGGTTTTCCTGTACCCGCCCGGCCGATTTCGCCCCGGGGATCACCGCCGCCACCACCGGATGCGCCGCGCAGAATTGCAGCGCCGCCGCCCGCAGGTCGGTGCCATGCGTCGCGGCGATCGCCGCCATCCGGTCGCGCTTCGCCACCATCTCGGGCGGCGCCTCGGCATATTCGTAGTGCCGGCCGCCCGCCAGCAGCCCGGAATTATACGGCCCGCCGATGACGACATGCACGCCACGCCCGGCGCAGGCCGGAAAGAGCGAGCCGAGCGCCGGCGTGTTCAGCAGGGAATAGCGCCCCGCCAGCAGGAAGACATCCGGGTCCGACATGGCGAGCGCCCGCTCGCAGGCCTCGACGCGGTTCACGCCGAGCCCCCAGCCCCGGATCACGCCCTCCTCCCGCAGCCGGATCAGCGCCCGCGCCGCGCCGGCCATGGCCTCGTCGAAAACCGTCGTCCAGCGCGCGCCCAGGGCATCCTCGGCGATGTCATGGATGAAGGCGATGTCGATCCGGTCGAGGCCGAGCCGCTGCAGGCTGTCCTCGATGCTGCGCAGCGTGCCGTCATAGGAATAGTCGAGCGCCACCCGGAAGGGCAGGCCATGCACGAAGGGCGGGTTCTCCGGCCGCGCCGCATCCGGCCGCAGCAGCCGCCCGACCTTGGTCGAGAGCACGAACTCCTCCCGCGGCCGGTCGCGCAACACCTCGCCGAAGCGATGTTCCGACAGGCCCGAGCCGTAATGCGGCGCCGTGTCGAAATAGCGGATGCCGCCCTCCCAGGCCGCCTCCAGCGCGCCCCGCGCCGTCGCCTCGTCCACCGCGGCGAACATGTTGCCGAGCGGCGCGCCACCATAGCCGAGCGGCCCCGGCGGCTTGAATCGGGTCCCGGTCATGCGGCTCTCTCCTGCGCTGTGCCGCGGCAGCAGCGGCCCGCGCCCGCCCGGGTTCCGCCGGTGTCTGGACAAAGCGGCCGATCGGGTGCGGGATGGCGGCCGCGTCCAGGAAAGGAAGAACGATGCTCGACAGCACGGAATACCGCATCCCCTCGCTGCGCCATAAGGTCAGCCCGGAGGAGTGGCAGGCCCGCATCGACCTCGCCGCCTGCTACCGCCTGGTCGACCTCTACCAGATGAGCGACCTGATCGCGAACCACGTCTCCGTCCGCGTCCCGGGCGAGGATGCCTTCCTCATCAACGCCTATGGCCTGCTCTACGAGGAGATCACCGCCTCCTCGCTCATGAAGGTCGATTACGACGGCAACATCCTGCTGAAGCCGGAATTCCCCGGCCAGGATTACGGCGTGAACCGCGCCGGCTTCGTCATCCACTCGGCGATCCACAAGGCGCGCCACGACCTCGCCTGCGTCGCCCATACCCATACCTGGGCCGGCATGGCGGTCTCGACGCTCGAATGCGGCCTGCTGCCGAACACCCAGACCAGCATGCGCTTCGCCAAGGTCAGCTACCACGACTTCAACGGCGTGGTGCTCGACCTCTCCGAGCAGGAGCGGCTGGTGCGCGACCTCGGCGACAACAACGCGATGATCCTCCGCAACCACGGCCTGCTGACCGTCGGCACCACCATCCCCGAGGCCTTCAACGCGCTGCACCGGCTCGAACTCTCCTGCAGGACGCAGATCGCGGCGATGTCCTGCAACAGCCCGATGATCCAGGTGCCGCCCGACATCGTCGAGAAGACCTACATGAACTACCAGCCGCATGTCCGCCGGCCCTTCGGCCTGCTCGACTGGCCGGCGCTGCTCCGCAAGCTCGACCGCATCGACCCCAGCTACCGGGACTGATGCGCGTCCTCCTCTCCGACGTCGCCGAGGCCCGGCACGGCGGGCGCATCCGCGCCGCCCTGCCGGGGGTGGAGCTCGTCCCCGTCGCCCCCGAGGGCCCCTTGCCCGATACCGCGGGCATCGGGATGGCCTTCGTCTCCCGCGACCTCTTCCTCGGCGGCACCCGCTTCCGCCTCACCGAACGCTTCCAGCGTTTCGTCGCGCTGATCCTCGCGGCGCCCGACCTGCGGCGCGTGCAGACCTTCTCCGCCGGCACCGACATGGCGCCCTACCAGGCGATGCGCGCGCGGGGGATCGAGGTGGTCGGCGCCAGCGGTGCCAGCGCCCCGGCCGTGGCGCAGGCCGCCATCGCCGGCCTGCTCGCGCTGGCCCGCCGCCTGCCGCGGGTGATGGAGGCCCAGGCCCGCCATGCCTGGGAGCCGATCTACGGGGAGGGCGAGCCGCCCGACCTCGCCAGCCAGACGGCGCTGATCGTCGGCACCGGCCCGATCGGCCAGGAGATCGCCCGCCTCGCCGCCGCCTTCGGCCTCACCCCCATCGGCATCCGCCGCGACGGCACGGCCCCGCCGCCGCCGCATTTCGCCGAGGCCGCGTCCTATGCGGCCCTGCCGGGCTGGCTGCCCCGTGCCCATTGGCTGATACTCGCCTGCCCGCTCACCGAGACCACCCGCAACCTGATCGACGCCGCCGCCCTTGCCCTGCTGCCTCCCGGCGCCGGACTGGTGAACGTCTCCCGCGGCGGCGTGGCGGACGAGGCGGCATTGCTTGCCGCGCTGCGCTCCGGCGACCTCGCCGGTGCCTTCCTCGACGTCTTCACCGAGGAGCCGCTGCCGTCCGGGAGCGCCTTCTGGGACCTTCCCAACGTCATCGTCTCGCCCCACAGCGCCGCCGCCGGGGAGGGCCTGGCCGAGCGCGTCGCCGCGATTTTCTGCGACAACCTGCGGCGCTGGGCCGCCGAGTCCCAAGGGGAAAAACCCACCCGATGATTCAGATCGCCACGACCCGGCGCCGCCTCCTCCAGGCGGGGTCGCTCCTCGCCATGCCCGCGCCCGCCCTGGCCCAGCCGGCGTATCCGAACCGCCCGCTCTCGCTGCTGATCGGCTACGCCCCCGGCGGCCTCACCGATGTCATGGTGCGGATGATCGCGGAGCGGCTGGGGCGGGAGCTTGGCCAGACCGTCGTCGTCGAGAACCGCAGCGGCGGCGCGACCTCCATCGCCTCCACCGCCGTTGCCCAGGCCCGGCCGGACGGCTACACGCTGCTGATCGGCACCAACAGCTTGGCGATCAACCTGGCGCTGCAGCCCGGCCTCACGCCGCGCGACCCGATGCGGGAGCTGCAGCCCGTGGGCGAGGTCTATTACACCCCCTTCGCCCTGGCGGTGCACAGCTCGGTCCCGGTGCAGGACTTCAAGGGGCTGATCGACTATGCCAGGGCCAATCCCGGCAAGCTGAACTACGGCAGCTCCGGCAGCGGCTCGGTGAACCACCTGCTGACCGAGCTGCTGATGCTGAAATCCGGCGCCCGCTTCGAGCATGTGCCCTATCGCGGCGCCGGCCCGGCGCTTATCGACCTGCGCGCCAACCGCATCCAGGTCTTCTACGCCTCGCCGCTCGATGCGGAGCCGCTGGTGAAGGAGGGCATCATCCGCCTTGTCGCCATCTCCTCGGAGGAGCGGCTGGCCAGCCTGCCCGACCTGCCATCGGTGGCGGAAAGCTTCCCCGGCTGCGCCGGCGTGCTCTGGCAGGGCCTCTTCGTCCCGCCCGGCACGCCGCCCGAGGTGCAGGCGCGCCTCCACGCCGCGCTTCGCGCCAGCCTCGCGGACCCGGCCCTCGCCAGCCGCGTCGTGCCGCAGGGCGTCGTGATCATGCCGGGCGACGCGGCGGCGCTGCGCGACCGGCTGGCACGCGAGATCAAGCTCTGGGCGGAGGTGATCCCCGCCACTGGCATCAAGGCCGAATAGGGCGGATTCCGTGAGCGGATGCGAACGGAAGCGCCCTGGGCACGACCAGCGCATGAACATCTGGGCCGCCATCGCACCATCCACGAACATCTCGGAACGCCGGCTGTCCTGTTCGGCCTCAGGTGCCGGCAGAGTTTGATGTCACCCCGGCACGGAAGCTCCTAGGCTCGCGCTGCGGCTCAGGCCCCCCCTCGGCCGCCAAGGGAACGGGAGGATCGGCCCAGATGAAGGACCATATTACGAAGGGGCTCGCCATGGTGCTGACAGGCGCCGGGCTTGCCGCGCTGACGCCGTCATCCGCACCGGCCCAGCCGGCCGAGCGGGCCATCACCCGCGACCTTGCGGGACCCGGCCTGCAATGGGGGCCGTGCCCGAGCTTCATGCCATCGGGCTGCCAGATCGCCGTCCTGCACGGCGATCCGGCGAAGCACAATGCGGATGTGTTCTTCCGGCTGCCCGGCAACAGCAAAGCCGAGCGCCACTGGCACAATTCCGCGGAGCGCATGGTCCTGATCGCGGGCGAGTTGCTGGTGGAGTTCGATGGGCAGGACGCGGTTGTGATGCGGCCCGGCACATACGCTTTCGGCCCGGCTCGGCTCCCGCATAGCGCGGCCTGCCGTTCGGCCGAAGCTTGCGTGCTGTTCATCGCCTTCGAGGAGCCCGTCGACGCCATGGAAGGCGCCCCTCGATAGCCCAACCAGCGCAGGGCAGCCTGCGGCAGGACAGCCTGTTCGATCGCCGGCAATGCCGGATGCCCACGAACGACAGGACAATCAGGCCGCTGGCGGGACCTAGCCCGTCCGTCCCAGCACCTCCGCCACCTGCCGCTGCCAGGCCTCCCAGGCGGCATCGGCCGCGGCTCCGGATTGCTCGGCGGCGAGGCTCGCGGCGTTGAGCCGCCGCCGCGCTTCCTCCCGCTCGGCGCCGCTGCGGTCCTCGGCGGCGGCGCGGGCGCGGCCCAGCGCCGCCTCCGCCACGGCATATTGCCGGATGGCGCCGCGCGCCACGTCCAGCAGCCGGCGTGACTCGCCGAGCCCGGCCACCACCGCCTCCAGCCCCGGCCGCCCCGGCGCATCGGCGGGCAGCCGCTCCAGCACCGCCCGCAGCGTCTCGAGGCTGCCCGGCCCGCCGGGCAGGCGGCGCAGGCTCGCCTCCACATCCATCTCCCGCCAGCGCAGCAGCACCGGGTCGCCGAGGCCGGGGTCGATGATCGGCACCTCGCTCCGCCCCTCCCGCTCCCAGGCGAAGCGCAGCGTCACCGGCGCGCCCTCCAGCATCGTCTCCGTCCGCAGGCCGAAATCCCCCTCCGCCACGACCGGGAAGAGCGGCCGCGCCCCGATGCGCCGCGGCAGGTCCACCACCAGCCGCCCGCGCGCGCCGCGCGGCTCGACCGCCAGCGCCACCTCCTCCCGCCGCAGCGCGATGAGCAGGACGACGCCCCGCCGCAGCTCCACCCCTGCCGGCCGCTCGGCATTCGCGGCCGCGGAGGAGAGCAGCACGTCCCGGTCGCGCGCGAAGGCCAGCAGCCGCCGCTCGCCCGGCAGCACCGCCCGCAGCTCCGCATCGCCGCGATAGCCGCCCGCCGCATCGAAGACGGCGGCGAGCCCGTCCGGCAGCGTCGCCCCGCCGGCATTGTCGAGCCGGACCGCGCTCAACGGGTTGCGCGCCCCGAGATCCTGCACCCACCAGACCCGCTCGGCCTGGAGCCGCGCATCGAGGAAGGGCAGGTTTGCCGTCTCCCCGCCGCGGATCGAGACGGGGGCGGGCAGGGTGAAGGCAACGCTCCCCGCCACGCTCTCGGCCACCGCCTGCGGCACCGCCGCAACCGGCGCCGGTGCGGGGGAGGGGGCCGCCTCCAGCCGCATCGCCCGCCCGGCGGGCGCCGGCATGGTGGCCATCGGCGCGGGCGGCGGCGGCCGGGCGCCAGTATCGGCGGCCACCTGCACCTGCTCGGCGCCGCGCACCGGCAGCTCCGGCCGCTCGATCCGGATCGGCGTGTAGAGCGCCTGGCGATAGGCCGCCGGATTGCCGGAGACGAGCGAGAGCCGCACCCCCTCCCAATCGGCGCCGGAGCGGTTCTCCACCACGGCCCAGCCCTGCAGCCGCGCCTCGCCCGCCGCTTCCGGCAGGAAGAGCCTGTAGGAGGGCTTCCACAGCGGTGCGCCGGTGACGGTGGCGAAGGCGACCTCCCGCGCCGCATCGGCGCGCAGGCGGATCTCGATGCTCCGCTCATCCGCCGCGCGCGAGGCCGCCAGCGCCTCGGCCGCGCGGGCGATGCGGGCGGCGAGGCCGGCATCGGCCAACCGCACCTCCTCGCCCTCGCGCAACAGCAGAAGGCGCAGCCCGCGCTCGGTCAGCAGCGAGACGCGCAGGCCGCCCTCGGCCTCCTCGGCATCGGCCAGCCGGCCCGTGCTGCCGCCCGCCTCCACCACCTGGCCGCGCAGGGCGCGCAGCAGGCTGGCGCGGTTCTCGAAATCGCCCGGCCGCAGCGGCAGGCCACGGAAGGCCTCCGCCTCGATCTCCTGCGCCGGCAGGCGCAACCCCTCCACCACGCCCAGCGGGTCGCGCAGCACGAGGCTCTTCAGCACGTCATCCACATCCTCGAGCGGGACGCGGAAGGTGATGCCCGCCCCCGCCTCCAGCCGCCCGGCACGCTCGATCTCGGCGAGGCCGGCATTGGAGAGGGTCACCGCCCTGACCGGCAGCTCCTCCGCCCAGGCAGGGAGGGCGAAGCAGAAGGCGAGCAGCAAGGCGCGGCGCATGGGCGGTCCCCGTCGGTTCAGTCGGCCGGCATCCTAAGCCATGCTCCACGATCACTGGATCGCGGAGCATGGCCTAGCTTATTGTTTCGTCGCATGATTCACGTCTCCGGCCGTTCCAGCCTGCGACGATCATGCTCTGGCGAGCCCCACCGCCCCGCCGAAGGCCGCCAGCGAGAAGCCGAGCCCCATGGCGAAGACCGCCAGGTGGCTCTCGCCCGTCGCGGCGAAGAGGGCGGCGAGGCCGAAGCCCACCAGCGTCTGCGTCACCGCGAATCCGGCCGTGCAGCGCACCCAGAGCCCGGTTGCCCGTGGCCCCGCCAGCTCGCGGCAGACGGTCAGCGTCACCGTCGTCACCCCGATCGCGGCGAAGCCCGCCGCCGCCGCGGCCGGCAGCACCAGGGCGGGCCAGGGCGGCAGGGTGAGCGCCAGCGCCACCGCCTGCACCAGCAGCCAGAGGCGGAGCGCCGGCCGCCCGCCGATCCGGTCCGTCACCCGCCCGGAGAGGATGCCCCCCGCCACCCCGGCCAGGCCGAAGACCAGCCAGACCGCCGCGCCAATGCCAAGGCCGAGGCCCCGCCCACGCGCCGCCAGATCGGCCAGATAGACCATGGGCGGCACCATCCCCGCCCCATGCAGCCCATAGGTGGCGATCAGCAGCCGGGCGCGGGGGGGTGCCTCCGCCGCCTCGCCGGTCAGCGCCATGCGCGGCCAGCGCGGATGGGCGAAGGCCCAGAGCGCCACCACCAGCCCCGCCAGCCCGAGCCAGGTCGCCGGGAGGCCGCCCGGCAGCAGCGCCGGCACGGCGACCGCCCCGGTGGCGATGCCGAGCCCGACGCCTGCGATCACCACGCCGCCCGCCGCCCCGCGCCGCGCCGGCGGCACGGAGGCCTGGGTGGCGGGACCGGCCAGCGCCATCAGCAGCCCGCCGCCGATCCCGGCCAGCGTCCGCCAGAGCAGGAACCAGGCGAAGCCGCCATTCCAGGCGCAGGCCGCGAGCGCCAGCACCACCAGCCCCATGCCGCAATCGAGCAGGCCGGGCACGCCGAGCCGCCGCGCCACCGGCCGGCCGCCGAGCGTGCCGATCAGGTAGCCGAGCAGCGCCGCCGCCCCGAGCGCCCCCGCCTGCCCGCCATCGACCCAGCCCGCCGTCACCATGGCGGGGAAGAGCGGCACATAGGCGAAGCGCGCCAGCCCGTTGCCGGAAGCGGTGGCTGCGGCGCCGGCCAGGGCGGGGCGGAGGAAGGGCTGCACCGTGCCAGCCTAGGCGCCGCTGGCGCCTGGGGCGATGCCGCTTGAAATACGAAAATCTGTAGTGAAATCTGGCGGGTAGATATCACGCAATCAGGTGAGGGGGTCTTGTTGCCCACACTGACGGTCGTTAAATAGCAGGCAATCACCCGCCCCGCAGGATATTACCCGATGAGCACCAAGGCGAAGGCCCGCCCCGCCACCGCTCCCGTGGTCTTCACCGCCAACCGCCTGCGGGATGGCCGCGTGGTCTGGCTCGGCACCGAGGGCCGCTGGGCCGAGCACATCGCCGAAACCACGCCCTTCGCGCCGGAGGCCGCCGAATCCGGCCTCGATCTCGCCCGCCAGGGCGAGCGGGACCAGCAGGTCGTCGGCGTCTATGCCGTGGATGTGGCCCTCGACGGCCCCACGCCCCTGAAATTCCGCGAGCGCCTGCGCGTGCAGGGGCCAAGCGTCGCAGCCGAGGCCGCCTGAGCATGAACGCCCTGACCTACCCGCCCCATGCCCGCACCTACCGCTATGACGAGATCGACCGCGAGTTCATCCGCGAGCGGATCGTGGAATTCCGCGGCCAGATCGAGCGCCGCCTCGCGGGCGAGCTGACCGAGGACGAGTTCAAGCCGCTGCGGCTGATGAACGGCCTCTACCTCCAGCTCCACGCCTACATGCTGCGCGTGGCGATCCCCTACGGCCTGCTGAACAGCGCGCAGCTCCGCCAACTCGGCGCCATCGCCCGCCGCTGGGACCGCGGCTTCGGCCATTTCACCACCCGCCAGAACATCCAGTTCAACTGGACGAAGCTGGAGGACGTGCCGGCGATGCTCGAGGCGCTCGCCGAGGTGGACATGCATGCCATCCAGACCAGCGGCAACTGCATCCGCAACACCACGACCGACGAATATGCCGGCGCCACGCCGGATGAGGTGGTGGACCCGCGCATCTATGCCGAGATCCTGCGCCAGTGGTCGACGCTGCACCCGGAATTCACCTGGCTGCCGCGCAAGTTCAAGATCGCCATCACCGGCAGCCCGAACGACCGCGTCGCGGCGCAGGTGCATGATGTCGGCGTGCTGGCCAAGCGCAACGAGCGCGGCGAGGTCGGCTTCGAGATCCATGCCGGCGGCGGTCTCGGCCGCACCCCCATCATCGCCCGCAAGCTGCGCGACTGGGTGCCGGAGGCCGAGTTCCTCGCCTATATGGAAGCCGTGCTGCGCGTGTATAACGCGCTCGGCCAGCGCGACAACATCTACAAGGCCCGCATTAAGATCCTGGTCCGCGACCTCGGCGACGAGTTCGCGCAGATGGTCGAGCGCGAGTATGAGCGCATGCCGCGCGACAAGTACCGGCTCGATCCGGAGGTCGTCGCCGCCATCGCCGCGCATTTCGCCCCGCCCCCGTTTGCCGCGCTCGAGGACCAGTCGCTCCCCGACGATCCCGAATTCCGCCAATGGGCCTCGGCCAGCGTTCGGGCGCACAGGCAGCCGGGCTACGCCTCCGTCACCATCTCGCTGAAGCCGATCGGCGGCATCCCCGGCGATGCCAGCGCCGAGCAGATGGAGGCCATCGCCGACCTCGCCGAGCGCCACTCCTTCGGCGAGATCCGCGTCACCCATGTGCAGAACCTGGTCCTGCCGCATGTCCGGCAGGAGGACCTGTACGCGCTCTGGGAGGGCCTCCGCGCCGCCGGCCTGGCGACGCCGAATATTGGCCTGATCAGCGACATCATCGCCTGCCCGGGCATGGACTACTGCGCGCTGGCGACGGCCCGCAGCATCCCCATCGCCCAGCGCATCAGCGAGCGCTTCGCCTCGCTCGACCGCCAGCACGACATCGGTGAGTGCTTCATCAACATCTCCGGTTGCATCAATGCCTGCGGCCACCACCACGTGGCCCATATCGGCATCCTCGGCGTCGATAAGCGTGGGGAGGAGGTCTACCAGATCACCCTCGGCGGCTCGGCGACCAACGACGCCGCCATCGGCGACCTGATCGGCCCCGCCTTCTCCTACGACACGGTCGTCGACGCGGTGGAGACCCTCATCACCACCTACATCGCCCATCGCGCCCCGGGCGAGCGCTTCATCGACACCTATCGCCGCCTTGGCGCCACGCCCTTCAAGGACGCCCTCTATGCCCCTGCTTGAAGCCGGCGAGCTCCGCCCCGATGCCTGGAGCCTCGTCGAGGACGAGGCGCCGCTGCCCGACGGCCCCGCGATCGTCAGCCTCGCCCGCCTGCGCGCCGAGGCCGCCACGCTCGCCGGCCGCAACGCGCCACTCGGCGTCGCCCTGCCGCCCGAGGCGCAGCCGGAGGAGATCGCCCCCTTCCTCGACCGCCTCGCCCTGGTCGCGGTGCGCCTGCCGAAGTCGAAGGACGGCCGCGCCTTCACCCAGATCCGGGCCCTGCGCGAGCATCACGGCTTCACCGGCGAGGTCCGCGCGACCGGCCACGTCCTCCCCGACCAGTACGCCATGCTGCTCCGCTGCGGCGTGAGCACCATCGAGGTCGCGGAGGGCACCGACCCCGCCACCTGGGCGCGCTCCCGCGACGCCATCCGCATCGCCTACCAGGCGGCGCAGACGCCGGACCGCCCGCTTTCCCTGCTCCGCCGCAAACTGGAACTCGCCTGATGCACCGCCGCAGCCTCCTCGCCCTCGCCGCCGCGAGCTTCGCAACCCCGGCCTTCGCCCAGGCATGGCCGGCCGAGCGCAGCATCCGCATCATCGTCCCGGTCGCCGCCGGCGGCAGCCAGGACATCGTCGCCCGCCTGCTCGCCCGGCACCTGACCGAGGCGCTGGGGCAGAATGTCGTGGTGGAGAACCAGCCCGGCGCCGGCAGCAATATCGGCTACGAGGCGGCATCCCGCGCCAGGCACGACGGCTATACGCTGCTCGCCGGCTCCGACAGCCTCTCCATCAACCGCACCCTCTTCCCGCATCTCGGCTTCGACCCGGTCGAGGGTTTCGCCCCGGTGGCGCGTGCCGTCCGCGTGCCGCAGATCCTGGTCGTCCGCGCCGATAGCAGCGCGACGAGTCTCCAGGATTTCGTCGGCGCCACCCGCCGCGGCCCTGTCGCGGTCGGCACGCCGGGCAATGGCAGCCTCGCCCATCTCCTCGGCGAGCAGATCCAGGCGGCGGCCGAGATGCGCTGGACCCATGTGCCCTATCGCGGCGGCGCGCTGGCGGTGAACGACCTGCTCGGCGGCAGCCTGCAGGGGGTGATGATCAATATCGGCGCGGTGACGGACCATGTCCGCGCCGGGCGCCTGCGCGGCCTCTTCGTCTCCTCCGCCACGCGGGCACCGGGCCTGCCCGAGGTGCCGACCCTCGCGGAAGCCGGCATGACCGGCGGCGAGGCGGTGGGCTGGCACGGCATCGTCGCCCCCCGCGGCACCGACCCCGCCATCATCGCCCGGCTGAACACGGCGATCGGCCAGGTCGTGGCACGGCCCGAGGTCGCCGAGCGCCTCGCCGCCCTCGGCCTCGAGCCGGTGAACGAGAGTCCCGACGCCCTCGGCACCCTCATCCGCGCCGATGCCAGCCGCTGGGCCGAGACCATCCGCCGCGCCCGCATCCAGCCCGACTAGCATCGCGGTCCGGCGGTGCTAGGCTCCCTCGGAAATAACCGAGGGAGCATGTCCATGGCCTTCCCGCTGACCGAATCCCACCCCGAGGCGCTGAACCTCGACCCGCGCCCGCTCGCCCGGCTCTGCGCCGTCATCGAGCGGCATATCGCCGAGGGCCATCACCCCGGCGCCCAGGTGGCCGTCGCCCGCCATGGCAAGCTCGCCCTCTTCCGCCATTTCGGCGAGGCGCGGCTCGGCACGCCCGCCACGGCCGACAGCCTCTTCCTGATGTATTCCAACACCAAGGTCGTCACCGCCTCGGCGCTCTGGCTGCTGGCGGAGGAGGGGAGGCTGCGCTTCTCCGACCCCATCGCCCTGCATGTCCCGGAATTCGCGGCGAACGGGAAGGGCGACATCACCATCCTGCAGCTCCTCACCCATCAGGGCGGCTTCCCCTCGGCGGTGGTGCCGGAAGCCTGCTGGGCCGACCATGCCCTGCTGCGCCAGACCGTCAGCGCCTTCACCCTGGAATGGACCCCCGGCAGCCGCGTGCAGTACCACCCGGCCGCCGCGCACTGGGTTTCGGCGGTGCTGATCGAGGCCATCACCGGCCAGGACTTCCGCGCCTTCATCCAGGAGCGGATCCTGGCCCCGCTTGGCCTCGGGGATGACGTCGTCATCGGCATGGAGGATGCCCAGCTCCCCCGCGCCGCCGAGATCTACGACCCGAAGCAGGATGGCGCCTTCGTCCCCCGCGCCGCGGAGAACACCTCCGCCCATCATGCCGCCGGCATTCCGGGCGGCGGCGGCTACGGCACGGCGCGCGGCATGGCGGCCTTCTACCAGATGCTCGCCGGCGGCGGCGCGCTGAACGGCACCCGCCTCTTCTCCCCGCGCATGATCGAGTTCGTGACGCGCAATTTCACCGGCGATCGCATCGACGACTATATGGGCATCCCGATGCATCGTGGCCTCGGCCCCCACTCGCGCGGCGAGACGCCCGTCGCGCGCGGCCTCGGCACCATCGCCCACCCACGCACCTTCGGCCATGGCGGCGTCGGCTCCTCCTATTGCTGGGCGGACCCGACGAGCGGCACCTCATTCGCCTTCTTCTCGAATTGCCGCCAGACGGAGGTGTTCCACAACCAGCGCATGGATGTGCTGAGCAGTCTCGCCCACGCCGCCATCCTGCCGGACTAGCGAGGCCACTCGCGGAAGGAGAGGGACATGGTGGTCACCGCCGCCTCGAAGCAGGGCTTCAAGGCGCGCGGGAATTCCACCCAGAGCGTGCCGATCATCCCGCCATCCGCCGATACCAGGCTGCGCCGGTAGAAGATCCGGCCAGCCATGTACCCGGAAAGGACGAACCAACTCGGCGTTGTCCGGGTATAGGTGATCTCTCCGCCGCTGTTCTCGATGATGTCCTGCCGCGCCTCGCGCATCACCTCGGCGAGGCTTTGCCCCAACCCGTTGGCGATCGCCGTGACGGTTGCGCTGGCCTGCCCGTCGAGGCTGACGAACCGCGCCGTGTCCGGACCCGTGGCCTCGAGCGGGAAGCTCGCCGGATAGCGCATCCGCAATCCGAGAACCGCGCTGCGCCACTCCAGCACCTGCGCCGCCGCCGGCGCCGTGCAGGCGGCATCCTGCGCCCGTGCCGCGATCGCCGGCAGGGCCAGGGCCAGCGCCAGCGCCAGGCCCCGCATCCCGCTCATCTCCCGACGATCATGTCCCCGTATTCGGGATGCCGCTCGACGAAGCGCACGACGAAGCTGCAGAGCGGGACGACGTTTTTTCCCTCCGCCCGCAAGCGGTCCAGTGTGCCCCGCACCAGCGCCGAGCCGATGCCCTGGCCCTCCAGCGTCTCCGGCACCTCGGTATGGAGGAGCGCGACGCTGCCGCCCTCCCGCCGATAGGCGATGAAGGCGAGCGCATCGCCGACCGCCATCTCGAAGCGCCCTTCCGCGGCATTGTCCTCGACGGACCTGTCCCCGGCCGGCCTCATGCCTCGTCGATCCCCCAGGCGCCACGCTCGCGCTCACCGCGGCGGATCGCCTCGTCATTGGCCGCGTCCACGGCGCGCTCGTCATCGGCGCGCCGGCGGAGCGTGCCCGGCTCCAGCGCCTCCTCGATCTCGGCCGCAGCCATGCGCAGCCGCGCCGCCGCCTGGCCCGGCACGCCATCGCGTTCGGCCATGGCCAGCAACGGGCGCAACCCGTCCAGCAATGTCGTCAGATGATGGTGAAGCTCGCGGTCCATGCCGCCATCCCCTCGCTGCCTGTTACTGGCCGAACGCGCCAGGAGGGCGGGGGATCGATACCGATGACGCGGCGACCGGGCCTTGATCGGCCCGGCCGCCATTCCGTCACCGCTTGGCGATGAAGCCGACCACGGCCGCGGTCACGGCCGCCCCGATCAGCCCCTTCTTGGCACTGCGGCTGCGCAGCAGCGGCGCCAGCACCATGGCACGGGAGGCGGTATCACCCACCTGCCGCAGCGCATCGTCCCGCACCCGCTGCGCCTCGACCTGGATCGGATCCTCCGCATGCCGCGCGGCCAGCCAGCCCAGCACCGCGGCGATCACCAGATCGACGCCGGCGACGATCAATGCCGCCGAGGTGCCGCTGCGCCCGTCCGCCAGCCAGATCAGCGCCGCGACATGCAGCATCACCAGCAGCATCAGCCCGAAGACGGCTGCCGCAGCGCCGAGCGCCGCCTGGATGGCGACGCCGCGGCCGGTCCGCCGCCATCGCAGCGACTCGGCCTGCGCCGCAAGGCGCAGGAGGCTGAACAGGCGCATCGGTACTTAGTGCCGATCGCGCGGATAGACGTAGGTGTTGCCACCCATCAGCCGGCCGATCAGGTAGCCGCCGACGGCCGCGATCGCGACCGCCATCAGCGGCTTCTCGCGCACCGTGTCGGACAGCGCATCGGCGCGATCCTCGACCGCCTCGCGGGCGCGGGTCGCGTAGTCCTGCACCTGGTCGGCAGCGCCGGCCAGGGCCGGGGTGACGCGCTCCTGCATCAGGCGCTCCACCTGGGCGCGCAGCTTCGCCAGCTCTTCCTGCGCATCCGTCGTGACCCGGTCGGCCGAGGCGGCGGCCTGCTCCTTGAGGCGGCGGGCGTCGTTGGACATGTCGTTGGCTGCAGACATCGTATCGCTCCTTGCGAGGTGGAAACTTGCCGCAGCAACGCGGCCTGCCGGCCATGGGTTCCGCCTTCGCGTTGACACCGGCGTCCTGCCCGGCGATGCCTCCGCCATCGGGAGAGCGACTGATGGATGCACCGCTGTTGCGCTTCGAGGGGGTGCGGAAATCCGCTGCCGGGTTGCAGGATGTCAGCTTCGATCTCGCACGGGGCGAAACCCTGGCGTTGCTGGCACCGGCCGGCGCCGGCAAGTCGATGCTGCTCCGCCTGCTGGCCGGCACCGAGCGGCCCGATGCCGGGCGGATGCTGCTCGCCGGGCGCGACCTCGCCCCGCTCGCCGCGCCGCGCCGCGGCCTCTCGGCCTTCGAACCCGGCATGCCGCCGCGCCGTACCCTGCAGGAGGCGGTCGGCCAGCCCCTGCCGGGCTTCGACATCGCCGCCCGCGACAGGCCGGCGCGCATCGCCCGCGCGCTCACCGCCCTCGGGCTCGACGGGCTGGAGGGCCGTCGCGCCGACCAGCTCGGCCCGCTGCCCCAGCTTCGCGCCGCCTTCGCCCGCGCGCTCGCCCCGGAGCAGCCGATCCTGCTGCTCGACGACCCCTTCGCCGGCCTCGATCCCGCCCCGCGCCGGGCGCTTGCCTTCGAGCTGCGCCGGCTGTTCCGCGCCCGCGGCCTCACCGTGCTGCTGGCGACGCGCGAAGGGGAGGAGGCGATGGCGCTCGCCGACCGCATCGCCGTGCTGGAGGAGGGCAGCATCGCCCAATGCGCCGCGCCACGCGCCCTCTACGAGGAACCCGCCACCGCCTTCATCGCCGGCCTGCTCGGCGAGAACAACCGGCTGCCCGGCACGGTGGAATGGCGGGAGGAGAGCGAATGCGGCATCCGCCTCGATTGCGGCCCGCTGGTGGAGGCGCGCGTCGCCGATGCCGGCGGGCCGGGCAGCCGCTGCATCGTCGCCATCCGCCCCGACCGCGTCGCCGTCGCCGCCCTGCCGGCGGAGGAGATGGGCGAGGGGGCGCTGCCGGCCGCGCTGCGCGACACCGTCTTCCTCGGCGACCATGTCCGCCTGCTGCTCGAATTAGGGGAGGGCGGCATGCTGGTCGCCCGCCGCCCGCCCGGCAGCCGCATGCCCGTCCCCGGCGGCCCGGCCTCCGTCGCCTGGGACCCCTACGCGGCCTTTGCCTACCGGGCATTGCGGTGATGCCGCCTTGGTTCGCCCGCAGGGAGCCCCATCTGCCCCCCGCAACAATGAGGAGAGCGCCCATGTCCGCACTGCTGAGCCGCCGCACCGCCCTGTTCGGTACCGCCGCCCTGGCGAGCGTCTTCGCCGCCCCCCGCGCCTGGTCCCAGGCGGCGCCGGCCGCCTCCGGCCCCTTCACCCTGCCGCCGCTGCCCTATGCGCCCAATGCCAATGAGCCGCATATCGACGCCCAGACCATGGAGATCCACCATGGCCGGCACCACGCCGCCTATGTCGCCAACCTCAACGCGGCGGTGAAGGACCACGGCCAGATCGCCGCCATGCCGATCGAGCAGATCCTGGCGAAGCTCGGCGAGATGCCCGAGGGCATCCGCACCGCGCTCCGCAACAATGGCGGCGGCCATGTCAACCACACGATGTTCTGGGGCGTGATGGGCGGGAAGGGCGGTGCCCCATCGGGCGACCTCGCCGCCGCCATCACCCGCGACCTCGGCGGGCTCGACAAGCTGCGGGCGGATTTCAACGGTGCCGGCGCCCGCGTCTTCGGCTCGGGCTGGGTCTTCGTCACCGTGGATGGCGGCGGCAAGCTGGCGCTGGCCAGCCGGCCCAACCAGGATACGCCGCTGATGGATGGCGGCCGCGTCCTCCTCGGCAACGATGTCTGGGAGCACGCCTACTACCTGAAGTACCAGAACCGCCGCCCGGCCTATCTCGAAGCCTGGTGGAATGTCGTCGACTGGGAGAAGGTCGCCGCCCGCTACGCCGCCGCCAAGGCCGGTACGCTGACGATCTAGCCGGGAACCGGGTGAGGGGGAGGGCGGTTGACCCCGCACTCCCCCAACAACCCCCGAGGTCCCCCCCATGCCGCAGCTCCGGCTGAAGCCGCTCAACCAGCAGACCATCGTCATCACCGGCGCCAGCTCCGGCATCGGCCTCGCCACCGCCCGCGCCGCCGCCCAGGCCGGTGCCCGCGTCTTCCTCATCGCCCGCAACGGCGAGGCGATGGAGCAGATCGTCCAGGATCTCCGCAACCGCGGCGCCCGCGCTGACTATGCCGTCGCCGATGTCGGCAAGCTCGAGGAGCTGGAGGCCGCGGCCCGCAAGGTCGAGAGCGTCTTCGGCGGCTTCGACTCCTGGGTGAACGATGCCGGCACCTCGATCTATGGCGAGATCGAGAAGGTGCCGCTGGCCGACCACCACCGCCTGTTCGAGACGAATTACTGGGGCGTCGTCCATGGCAGCACCATCGCCGCCCGCGCCCTGCGCCAGCGCGGCGGCGGCGCCATCGTCAATATCGGCAGCGTGCTGTCGGACCGGGCGATGATGCTGCAGGGCCCCTATTCCGCCACCAAGCATGCCGTCCGCGCCTTCACCGACGCGCTGCGGATGGAGCTGGAGCGGAGCGGCGCGCCGATCAGCGTCACCCTCATCAAGCCCTCGGGCATCGAGACCGGCTTCCAGGACCATGCCCGCAACTACCTCGACAGCCCCGGCGTCCGCGTCCCGCCCCCCGCCTATGAGCCGGCCCTCGTCGCCCGCGCCATCCTGCATGCCTGCGCGCACCGCAAGCGGGAGATCGTGGTGGGCTTCGGCGGCCATGCCATCGCGCTGATGGGCGCGCTCTTCCCCCGCGCCACCGACCTGGTGATGGAGGCGATCGGCTACCCCGCCCAGGTCACCGACAAGCGCCCGAAGGCGAGCCGCGCCGACAACCTCTACCAGCCCCGCGAGGACGGCACCGAGAAGAGCCTGACCCGCCCCGTCGCCCCGGTGCGGAAGACCAGCCTCTTCCTTGAGGCCCAGCTCCACCCGGTGATGACGGCGGCGGCGCTGGCCGGCATCGGTGCCCTGGTGCTCGGCGCCACCGCCGCGCGGCGGATGGGTGGCGGCCGCGTCCTCATCCCCGGCCAGCGTCCGATGCGTCGCCTGGCGCGCGAGGCCCAGCGCCGCGTCGGCGGCTTCTTCTGATGCCGCATCCGGCCCTGGTGCCCGGCGCCGTGGCGGTGGTCACCGGCGGCGCCGCCGGCATCGGCCTCGCCGCGGCGACGCGCTTCGCCCAGGCCGGCCTCCGCATCGTCCTCGCCGATCTCGGCGAGGACCGCCTGGGCGCGGCGGCGGAGGCCATCGTGGCCGCCGCCCCCGGCGCCGAGGTGATGACGCACCAGGCGGATGTCGGGGACCCGGACCAGGTCGCCGCGCTGGAGGCCGCGGTGCGCGCCCGCTTCGGCGGGACGGATGTGCTGATGAACAATGCCGGCATCCAGCCCGGCAGCACCATCCTCGGACCGGCGGAGAACTGGGAGCGCATCCTGCGCACCAATCTCTGGGGGATCATCCATGGCAGCCAGGTCTTCGTCCCCGGCATGATCGCGCGTGGCCGCCCCGGCCTCGTCATCAATACCGGCTCGAAGCAGGGCATCACCACGCCGCCCGGCGACCCGGCCTACAATGTCGCCAAATCCGGCGTCCGCGCCTTCACCGAGGCGCTGCAGCACGAGCTGCGCAACACGCCGGGCTGCCGGATCGGCGCCCATCTGCTGATCCCCGGCTTCGTCTTCACCGGCCTCACCGCCAAGGGCCGCGCGGAGAAGCCCGCCGCCGCCTGGACGCCGGAGCAGACGGTGGATTTCATGCTGGAGCGGCTGGAGGCCGGCGACTTCTACATCCTCTGCCCCGACAACGACGTGCCGCGGGCCCTGGACGAGCGCCGCATCCTCTGGTCGGCGGGCGATATCGTCGAGAACCGCCCGCCCTTGTCACGCTGGCACCCGGACTATGCCGAGGCCTTCGCCGCCTTCGTCAGGGGCGGCTGACTCAGAAGAAGAGCCCCTTCTTCAGCATGCCATGCACGCCCTTCTCGCCGTTGACCGTCTGCGTCACATGGAAATCGACGGCGAGCGAGCAGAGCTGGTAGGCGTCCGCTGACGAGAGGTTGGTGCGCGAGACGATGAAGGCGATCATCTCGCGCAGCGCCTGCTTCATGGCGAGGTCGAGATCCTCGTGCATGCCCATGCTTATGTAGTGCGTCGGCGTCTCGGCGCGCGGGAAGCGCAGCACCGGGTCCTTCGCCCCGCCGCCCTTCTCGAGGTTGAGGCGGAAATGCCCGGTCAGGCAGATCTCGAGCGCATTGATGCAGACCTCGCCATCGCCCTGCACGCCATGCCCGTCGCCGGCCGAGAAGTTGGCGCCGGGGGTGAAGACCGGGAGGAACAGCGTCGCTCCCGCGCCGATTTCCTTGTTGTCGAGGTTGCCACCATGCGCCCGCGGCTCCTTGGTGGAGATGGTGCCCCATTCCTCCGGCCCCGCGACGCCCATCACCCCGAAGAAGGGCGAGAGCGGGATGGTGACGCCGGGGCCGACCGGCACGCGGCAGGTCATCGCCTCGCGGTCGACCGGGATGTGGAGCACCCGCTTGTAGGGGAAGTCCTCCGGCAAGGTCCCCGCCAGCGGCCGGAAGGCGCAGAAGCCCCAGTCGCAGCCGAGGTCGATCCGCTCGATATCGACGCGGAGGCAATCCCCCGGCTCGGCGCCCCGCACCGCGACCGGGCCGGTGAGGATATGCGGGCCATGGCGTGGCGGCGCCGCGGCATGGATCGCCGCCAGGCGCGGCGGGATGGCGAGGCCGCTGCCCGCCGGCGGCATCACGTCGGGGGCGCCCGAGACGCATTCGAGGATGACGAGGTCGCCCGGATCGACGGTCTTCACCGGCGGGAAGGCCGCGTCGAACCCGCCCCAGCGGATAGTCTCGAGCGTCGGTTCGATGTGATGGGTCGCAGGCAAGCCGGAATCCTCCCATGGAGCGTGATCGCCGAAGGCTGGAACGGCCGGAGGCGTGAATCACACGACAGAATGGCGCCCATGGTGCAGGGACAGAGGCGCAACGCAAGGGTCGCGCCTGAGGGAGCATCGCCGCGCCGCTCAACGTACTGCCGCCCGGAACACCTCCCGCAGCCGCCGCTGGTCGGCCGGGCAGACCTCGCCCAGGCGCTCGTATTCCGCCTGGCTGTCGATCCGTGCATGGGCCTGCTCGCGCGCGTCGCGCATCGCGGCCAGCGCCGGCTCGATGGCGTGCCGCAACCCCTCCTGCAGCCCGGCCATGGCCTCGTCGAGCGTCGCCCCGCGCCCCTCGGCCCGCACCGCCCAGCCCGTTGCCGCGGCCCGCGCCTGCGCCGCCGCGGCCCGCAGCGTGCGCCGGTTCACCGCCACATGCCGCCGCTCATGGGCCAGCACCTCGCGCCAGAGGCAGCCACCGCGGGGGATCTCGCCGGCGATCCGCACCAGGTGCTCGTTCTGCACCAGGGCGAGGGCAACCCGTGCCGGCCGGGCGCAGACCCCGCCCGTGCCGCTGCGGTAGCGGGTGTCGATCTCGCTCCTCCATTCGACGCGGGAGGTGGTGAGCGCCAGGTGGTGCAGCAGCGGGCTGCGCGGCAGCCCCGTCTCGCCATGCAGCGCGTCGATGCCGAGCGCCCGGCTGATCACCGGCTCCGGGTCCGTCACCGTCATGCGGATCTCGGGCGCGCCGGCGGGGCAGGGCGGCACCTCCTCCGCCCGCGCCGCCCCCGCCGCGACGGCGAGGAGCGCCGCCGCCAACCGGACGCGGCCAGGAATCAGAGCCATCCCTTCCGCTTGAAGTAGAGGATCGGCAGCACCGCCGAGACTATCATCACCACCAGCGCCATCGGGTAGCCGAACTTCCAGGTGAGCTCCGGCATCACCTGGAAGTTCATGCCGTAGATGCTGGCGATCAGCGTCGGCGGCATCAGCGCCACCGAGGCCACGGTGAAGGTCTTGATGATGGCGTTCTGCTCGACATTGATGATGCCGAGCACCGCGTCGAGCAGGAAGTTTGCCTTGCTGTTCAGGAAATTCGCATGCTCGACGAGCGATCGCACGTCGCGCACCAGCGTCTTGATCAGCGGCTGGTTCTCGCGCCGCACCGCCGTCGCCTTCTCGGCGGTGAGGAAGGTGAGGATGCGCGACAGGCCGAGCAGCGTCTCGCTCGCCCGCGTCGTCACCTCGCCCACCTGGCCGAGGGTGATGAGCGCGTCCTTCAGGTCGGCATCCTTGGTGGTCGCCTTGACCTTGGCCTTGGCGGTGCGGAAGGCGGCCTGGCTCGCACGGTCCATCTCGGCCGCGATGCGCTCGAGGATGTCGGCCAGCCGGTCCACCACCTGCTCGAACAGGTGCAGCATCACCCCGTCCGGCGTCGTCAGCAGCTGCACCGGCGTGCGCTGGCAGCGGGCGGAAAAGACCGCGAAGGCCTTCGGCGTCGCGTAGCGCACCGTCACCAGCGCCGAGTTGCCGAGGACGAAGGTGATGGCGGTCGAGCCAAGCTCGCCGCCCTCCACGCCGTAGAGGAAGGGCGCGGTGAGGAAGAGCGCATCCTCCTCGCGGTAGAGGCGGGAGGAGCTTTCGATCTCCTGCATCTCCTCCCGCGTCGGGATCTCGAGGCGCAGCGCGGCCTGGACCTGCCGCTCCTCCTCCTGGGTCGGGGTCAGCAGGTCGATCCAGACGGCGCGGCCCAATGTCTCGGTGGCCTGCGCCCCCTCGCGCACGACGAGCTGGCCGGCCTCGACGGAATAGGTGGTCAGCATGATGGGTCCCCCGGCCGGTCGGGCCTCGGGCTTCTAGCCGCGACGGCGCCGCAAGTCACGGGGGGGCGGGTCACTGGCCCACCCCTTGCTCACCACCCGGTGATCCAGGGGGTGCGCCATGTTCAGACGCGGATTGCGGATTTTCGGGGCAATGCTCTGCATGGCCCTTGGGCAGGCAGCCCGGCCGGCCCAGGCGGAGGCCTGGCCCACCCGCCCGGTCCGCATCGTCGTCGTCTTCCCGCCCGGCGGCTCCTCCGACATCGCCGCCCGCGTGCTGGCCGAGGCCCTGGCGCCAAGGCTCGGCCAGCGGGTGCTGGTGGACAACCGCCCCGGCGCCGGCGGCACGCTGGCCGCCGCCCATGTCGCCCAGCAGCCTCCCGACGGCACGACGGTGATGCTCAGCAACACCGCCCCGATCGTCACCTCGCCGCCGCTCTACGCGCGCCCGGGCTATGACCCGCTGAGCTCCTTCACCCATATCGCCTATATCGGCGCGACGCCGATGGTGGTCGTCACCAACCTCCAGGTGCCGGCCCAGGACCTGAAGGGGCTGATGGCCTGGATGCGCGCCCAGCCCCAGCCCGCTACCTTCGGCACCTCGGGCGCCGGCTCGGTCGGGCATGTCGTCGGTACGATGTTCAGCCAGCAGACCGGCATCCCGCTGAACCATGCGCCCTATCGCGGCTCGCAGCCCATGCAGGCCGACCTGCTCGGCGGCTCCATCCTGCTCTCCTTCGACACGCTGCCGGAGAATGTGGAGAACATCCGCGCCGGGCGCCTCCGCGCCTATGCGGTGACGGCGCCCGCCCGCGCGCCGAGCGTCCCCGAGGTTCCGACCACCGGCGAGGCGGGGCTGCCCGACCTGCTCGCCCAGAACTGGCTCGGCCTCTCCGGCCCCGCCAACCTGCCGCCCGAGGTGACCCGGCGCCTGCACGGCGAGGTCTCCGCCCTGTTGCAGACCGCCGCCATCCAGGAGAGGCTGGCAACCGTCGGCATCATCACCGGCGTGAAGACGCAGCCCGAATTCGCCGGCTTCGTCGCCGGGCAGGTGAACACCATCGGTGCCGCCGTCCGGGCCATGGGGATCAGGAATGACTGACGAGGAGGCGCTGCGCCGCGCCATCGCCCTCTCCGCCGAGGCCGCCGCCACCCCCGGCTGCGAGCCCTTCGGCGCCGTGGTGGTGCGCGACGGGCAGGTGGTGGGGGAGGGGTTCAACCGCTCCCGCAGCCGGCTCGACCCGACCTCGCATGGGGAGACCGAGGCGATCCGCGATGCCTGCGCCCGGCTCGGCACGCTCGACCTCGGGGGCTGCACCGTCTTCACCTCCTGCGAGCCCTGCGCCCTCTGCGTCGCCGCGATGCAGATCACCGGCATCGCGCGGGTGGTCTATGCCGCCTCCCTCGCCGATAGCGGCCGCATCCTGGCCGGCGTACCGAAGGAGCGGCGCCGCGGCGGCGACGTGGCCGCGCTCCGCCGCGAGGCCGGCGCCCCGATCGGCGCGGGCCGCATCCCCGCCCGCCAGGCCCTGGTGGCGGAGGCGGTGGCGCTACTGGAGACATGGGCGAAGGGGTAGGCTTCCCGGCCACCGGAGGACGCGTCATGCCACCCAGCCTCGACTTCGTCGCGGCGGCCGAATTCGATGTCGCCGCGCCCATCATCCTCGGCCCCGGCCCGCAGGGGGAGCGCCGCGTCGTCCCGATCCTCGGCGGCCGCGTCGCCGGGCCGCGCCTCGCCGGCGAGGTGCTGCCGGGCGGCACCGACCACCAGCTCATCCGCCCCGACGGCGTGACGGAGATCGTTGCCCGCTACACCATCCGCCTCGCCGACGGCGCCCTGGTGCATGTGGTGAACAGCGGTCTCCGCCACGCCGCGCCGGAGGACATGGCCCGCCTCCTCCGGGGCGAGCCCGTCCCGCCCGAGCGCGTCTATTTCCGCACGGTGCCGGTCTTCGAGACCGCCGCGCCCGCCCATGCCTGGCTGCACCGCGGCATCTTCCTCGGCTATGGCGAGCGCCGGCCGGCCGCCGTCCGCATCCGCATCTACGCCGCCTGACCTACTCGATCGCGCGGAACCCCGTCTCCCGCACCACCTGCGCCCAGCGCGCCGTCTCCGCCCGGATCAGCGCGGCGAATTCGCGCCCTCCCGCGGGGGAGGGGCGGAAGCCCGCCTCCTGCAGCCGCATCCGCAGCGCGGGCGCGGCCATCGCCCGCAGCACCGCCGCCTCGATCTCCGCCACCATCGGCGCCGGCACCGCGGCCGGCGCGACCAGCCCGAACCAGGCGCTGACCGAGAGCGCCGGCCGGCCCAGCTCCGCCATGGTCGGCACGCCGGGCAGCAGCGGCGAGCGCTCCGGCCCGGTCATCGCCAGCGCCCTCATCCGCCCGGCCTGCACATGGGGCGCCACCACGGCGATGCTGCCGAACATGCCCTGCACATTGCCGTTGAGCAGCGCCGACACCGCATCCGCCGTGGCGCGGAAATGCACCGGCTCCACCGTCAGCCCGGCCGCGGCGCCCAGCATGGCGGCGGCGAAATGCCCCGGGCTGCCCGCGCCGAAGGTGCCCATGTAGAGCGCCGGCTGCCGCCGCCCCCAGTCGAGATAGGCGTCGAGGTCGGTGCCCGGCAGGCCGGGCGGCACGACGAGGGCGAAGTCCACCGAGGCCAGCGCCGCCACCGCCGTGAAGTCCCGGGCCGGGTCATAGGGCAGCCGCGCATAGGTGCTCGGCGCCATGGCGAGCTGCCCGACCTCGCCGAGCAGCACGGTGCCGCCATCCGCCGGCGAGGCCTTCGCCACCTCCTGCGCCGCGATCAGCCCGCCCGCGCCGGGGCGGTTGTCGACGAGGATGCCGGCCGGCCAGCCCTCCCGCATGCCCTCCGCCAGCAACCGCCCGAGCAGGTCCGGCCCCGCCCCCGCCGGGAAGCCGAGCAGGATGCGGAGCGGCCGGTCCGCCGGGGCCGCGGCCAGGGGGAACGGGGCGGCGAAGGGCAGCAGGGCCGCGCCGGCCAGCGCGGCGCGCCGCCGGATCGGGCGGGTGGTCATGGGACGGGCTCCCCCAGCGCTGGCGCGGTTTCCGTTCGCACTGGCTCACGGACCCCGCCCTGGCTTGTTGTTTCAACGGGCAAGTACCTCCGACCAGAGGATTCCATCCGATCGGAGCTTGCTCCAGGCGCCTTGTTACGTTGCCGGGCGAGCCAAGCCAAGGCCGTGCCGGGGGCAACCGATCAGCCGAAGGTGCCGAGCAGGTCCTCGACCTGCGCCTCGGTCAGCAGCCGGGCCGGCTGGCCGCGCAGCAGCAGGGCGAGCTTCGCCGCCTCCTCCAGCTCCTCCGCCGCATAGACCGCATCGTCGAGCGACTTTCCGCTCACCACCGGCCCATGATTGGCCAGCAGCACCGCCCGCGCATCGCGGGCCGCCGCGGCGATCGCCGGCTCCATCGCCGCGTCACCCGGCCGGTAGTAGGGGATGACCGGCAGCACCCGCCCGATACGCATGACGAAATAGGGCGTCAGCGGCGGGATCGGCGCCGGCTCGCCGGGCGTGGCGAGGCAGGCGATGGCCGTCGCATGGGTCGAGTGCAGATGCACCACCGCCTCCGCCTCCGGCCGCGCCTCGAGGAAGGCGCGGTGCATGAACACCTCCTTCGAGGGCTTGTCGCCCGAGACATGCCGGTACTCGCGGTCGAGCTTGCTGATCCGCGCCGGGTCGAGCCGGCCGAGGCAGGAATTGGTCGGCGTCATCAGGAAGCCGTCCGGCAGCCGGACGCTGATATTGCCCGCCGAGCCCACCGAGAAGCCACGCCCGAAGAGCAGCCGCCCATGCGCCGCGATCGCATCGCGGAGGTCGTCCTCGCTCATTGGCCGAATGCCTTCAGGAAGAAGTCGCGCGCACCGAAATTCCCCGATTTCAGCGCGAGATGCAGCCCGGGGACCTCCGCATAGGTCCAGGGCACGCCCGGGTCGATCTCCGCCCCGATGCGGAGGCTCCGCACGCCGAGCCGCGAGACAACGGCGCCCGAGGTCTCGCCACCGGCCACCACCAGCCGCCCGACGCCACGGGCCACCAGCGCCTCGGCGATGCCGGCCAGGGTGTCCTCAACCAGCGCCCCGGCCTTGTCGCGCCCGAGCCGCGCCTGCAGGGCCGCAACCCGCTCCGGCGGCGCCGAGGCCGCGATCACCACCGGTGCCTCGCCCAGCTTGTCCGCCGCCCAATCGAGCGCCTGGCGCTGCAGCGCCGCCACATCCGGCGTCGCCAGCACGTCGAGCTCCAGCGTATGGGCATGGTCCCGCGCATAGCCGATCTGCCCGAGCGTCGCCCGCGAGCAGGAGCCGGCCAGCACCGCCGCATAGCCCTGCGCCGGCGGCAGCTCGCTCGCCGCCGCCCCGCGCTCCGGCAGCAGGCCGGCGGCGCGGAAATTCCCCGGCAGCCCCATCGCCACGCCGGAGCCGCCGGTGATCAGCGCATGCTTGGCCGCCGCCTCGCCGATGGCGAGCAGATGCGCATCCGTCACCGCATCGACGATGGCGTAGCGCCGCCCGCCCTCCTTCAGCCCGGTCATCGCCCGGCGGATCGCCGCCGCGCCCTGCTCCACCACGGCGAAGGGCACCAGCCCCACCGTGCCATCCGTCTGCCGCGAGAGCACCCGCACCAGGTTGGCATCCCGCATCGGCGTCAGCGGGTGGTTCTCCATCCCGCTCTCGTTCAGCAGCGCGCCGCCGACGAAGAGATGCCCCTGGTAGATCGTCCGCCCATTGGTCGGGAAGGCGGGGTTGGCGAGGGCAAAGCCGCAATCGAGGCGCCGCACCAGCGCATCCGCCACCGGGCCGATATTGCCCTCGTCGGTGCTGTCGAAGGTCGAGCAGTACTTGAAGAAGATCTGCCGTGCGCCCGCCGCCAGCAGCGCCTCGCAGGCGGCGAGGCTCTCCGCCACCGCCTCCCGCACCGGCGCCGTGCGCGACTTCAGCGCGACGATCACCGCATCCGCCTCGGGCAGCGGGCCGGTTGGTACGCCGATCACCTGCACGGCGGTCATCCCGCCCTTGACCAGCGTGTTGGCGAGGTCGGTGGCGCCGGTGAAATCATCGGCGATGCAGCCGAGAAGCGGCATGGGTATCCTCCCTGGAGCAAATTCATGTTTGCCCGCGACAACAAAGGCTGGAGCGGCTTCACCCGTGGTCCGGCACGGGACGGGCCGCCTAGATCGCGGTGCCGTCTTTCCGCCGGTAATGGAACCGGCCGGCCTCGTCGGCCTCGCCCACCAGATCATCCTCCGGGTAGGTCACCCGGTCGAGCGGCGTGCGGTCACCGACCTCGAGCACAAGCACATCCCCGGCCGTCCGGTTCACCAGCCGGTGCGCATCGCCCGTGCCGGCCGGGAAGCCGGCGCACATCCCGGGCTCGAGCTGGGTCTCCCCCGCATCCGTCACCAGGATGGGCCTGCCTTCCAGGACATAGATGAACTCGTCCTGAAGGCTATGGGCATGCCGCATGGAGGAGGCGGCGCCGGGCGCCAGCCGCGTCAGGTTCACCCCGAAATTCCGCAGGCCGAACACATCGCCGAGCGGCTGCTTCTCCCGCCCCTCCAGCCTGGCGGCCAGGTCCGGCGGGAAGCCGGTTGGCCGCGGCCGCACCGGCGCCTCCGCGGCGATGATGGCGACGGGCCGCTCCGCCATGGCCGTCACCCCTTGCCCTGCGGCAACGCCAGCAGGTCCCGGTGCCCGATCCGCGCCGAGAGCCGCCGCTCCGCCACCTGGTCGAGCCGCGCCTCCAGCCAGGCCTCGATCCGCCGGTCGCCGCGCCGGTCCTGCCGCCGCGCCGCCTCGGCATGGCCCAGGACCAACTCGGTGAGGAACCGCCCGGCCGCCTCGCCCATCCCCGGCATCGGCGCCGGGCCGCGCCCGCGCACCTCCCAGTCGCTCGGCGCGCCCTCCACCGCGAAGCCGCGCGCCGCGAAGACCTCCGCCAGCACCGCCGGCGCCCGGGCCCCGAGCGCCGCGCCGCCGAACCCCTTGTCCCGCCCCTGGTCGCGCCGGAACCCGTCCGCCACCACCCGGTCGGCCGGGTGCGGCGGGGCGAAGCGGTCCCGCCCGGTCACGCAGAGGGCGGCGTAGAAGGGCACGCGCAGCGCCCCGGCCAGCCGCTCCGCCCAGGCGCGGGAGACGAGGTCGCAGAGCGCCGAGCTCACCACCGCATCCGCATTGGCGAGCGGCAGGCCGCGCGGTGCCTCGGCGAGGTCGGCGACCAGCGATTCCACCCGCCAGGCCCCGCCCGGCGCATGCACCAGCAGCGTCCGCTTGTTGGGGAAGGAGATGGTCCAGCCCACCGCCTCGGCCCGGTCGGCGATGGTGTCGAAGGCCGCCTCCAGCAAAACCCGGTCGGCATCGACCAGGGTCCAGGCCTGCGCCCGCCCGAGCCGGGGCGCCAGGAAGCGCAGCAGGCTGCCCGTGCCGGCGCCGAGGTCGATGAAGCGGGGCCGCGCCGGCAGCCGGGCCAGCAGCCGGTCGGCCAGCGCCGCGCTGCGCGCCATGGCATCGAAGGGCTCGCGCAGGTCGAGCCAGTCGGGGTCGAACTCCTCGCTCATGCCGCGCGCTCCAGCTCGGCAAGGAAGGCGGCCGCCCGGTCGTCCCAGCGCGGCAGGCGCTGCCCGGCCACCCAGGCCGCCTCGGCCATCCGCGCCCGCAGCTCGGTGTCGAACAGCACGCGCCGCAGCGCCTTGCCGAGCGAGACCACGTCGCCCGGCGGCGAGACGCTGCCCGCCTCCAGCGGCACCAGCTCGCCGAGCGCCCCGCCCGCCGTCACCGAGACCGGCAGGCCATGCGCCAGCGCCTCGGCCGCCGCCATGCCATAGCCCTCCCAGTGCGAGGCCAGGGCAAAGGCATCCGCCCCGTCATACAGCGCCGCCAGCGCCGGCCCCTCGACCTCGCCGGCGAAATCCACCCGCTGGGCGAGGCCCAGCTCCTCCGCCAGCGCCTGCAGCCCGGCGGCATGGACGGCATCCCGCGCCGCGCCGACGATGGTCAGCCGCCAGTCCACATCCGGGATGCCGGCCAGCGCCCGCAGCAGCACGTCATGCCCCTTGCGCGGGATGAGAGTGCCGACCGAGAGCAGCACGACGCCGGGCCCGCCCGAGCCGCGCGCCCGCGGCGCCGGGTCCGTCCCCGGCTCCACCACGCCGATCCGCCCGGGCGCCACGCCGAAATCCCGCGCCAGCCGTGCCGCGGTGAGGCGGGAGGTCGCCACCAGCCGCGCAAGCCGGGGGAAGAGCGAGGCCTCGACCGCCCGCAGCGCCTCGCGCTGCGCCGTCTCGCCCTCGAGGGCGGTCGGGTGATGGATCAGCGCCACGGCCCGCCGCGCCACCAGCGCATCGGCCAGCGGCGCGAAGGCCGGCAGGCCGAGCCCGTCGATGACGATCCGCGCCCCGGCCGGCAGCCCGGCCAGCGCCCGCCGCGCCGCGCCCTCCGCCGCCTGGTCGGGCAGGGGATGCCGCCCGTCCAGCTCCACCACCAGGACCTCCTGGCCGAGGCTCCGCAGCCCCTCGACCAGCCGCCGGTCGTAGTTATAGCCCCCCGAGACGGTGCCGAAGGGGCCCGGCACGAGCAGGGCGATCGGCGCCGCGCTCATGCAGTGGGGCCTTCCCCGATGGGGCCCTCATAGGCCGCCCAGGCATTCGGGCTCTCGCGCAGCAGCACCTTGAGGCCCGTGACATTCTCCGCCTGCGGCCCGAGCCGTCCCGCCTTCAGCGCCGCCACCAGCAGCCCGTGGATGTGGTGGCAGAGGAATTCCGTCGTGGTGTTCAACCCGGCGAAGGCTGGCTCCGCATCCAGGTTGCGGTAGTCGAGCCCATCCAGCGCGCGGCGCAATTCGACCTTGGCGAGGCCGATATCGACCAGCAGGTGCAGCGCATCCAGCCGCTCGGCGCGGAACTCCGCCTCGACCGCGAAGGTCGCGCCATGCAGCCGCTGCGCCGGGCCGAATTCCGCGCCGCGGAAGCTATGGGCGACCATGATGTGGTCGCAGACGGTCAGGCTGAACATGCTTGGTCACTCACCATAGAAGATCGTGGGGCAGGGCCAGATGACCTGCCCCTCCAGCAGCCCCGGCAGGGCGGCCGGCAATTCGGTGAAACGCACGGGCGGCGCCAGCAGCGCATCGAAGCGTGCATCATCGAGCAGGGCGAGGGCCAGGGCCAGCCGCTCCGCATGGCTCCGCCGCCCGCGCATCGCCGGCGCCACCTGGCCGACCTGGCTCGACAGCAGCGAGAGCCGCCGCGCATGGAAGGCCTCGCCGAGCGGCAGGCTCACCGGCCTGTCGCCATACCAGCTCGCCTCCAGGATGCGGCCCTCGAGGCCGGCGCGGCCGAGCGCCAGGCGCAGCCCCTCCGGGTCGGCGCTGGCATGCACCACCAGCTCGAACCCTTCCGGCACCTCGCCCGGCGATGCGAAGCGCGCCCCCATCGCCGCGGCGAGCCCCGCCCGCCCGGCATCGACATCGCAGAGCAGGGGCTCGACGCCCGGCAGCCGCGCCAGCAGCGCCGCCACCAGCAGCCCGACCACGCCCGCGCCGATGACGAGCACCCGCTCGCCGAGCAGCGGCCGCGCATCCCAGAGGATGTTGAGCGCCGTCTCCATATTGGCCGCCAGCACCGCCCGCAGGTCCGGCACCGCATCGGGGATGGGGATGCACATCGCCGCCGGCGCCAGGAAGCGGTCCTGATGCGGATGCAGGCAGAAGACCCGCCGGCCCTGCAACGCCGCCGGCCCCGCCTCGACGAGGCCAACGGCGGCATAGCCGTATTTGACGGGGAAGGGGAACGCGCCGCCCATCAGCGGCGCCCGCATCGCCGCCCACTGGCTCCTCGGCACCCGGCCCTGCAGCACCAGCCGCTCCGTCCCGCGCGAGAGGGCGCTCGCCAGCATCCGCACCAGCGCCTGGTCGGGCGCGCGCGGCGGCAGCGCCTCCTCCCGCAACTCCGCCACGCCCGGTGCAACACACCACAGGGCCCTGGCCGTCATGGGGCCGGCTCCTGGCACACCCGCGGCCGCACCCTGTCGAGCGCGATGTCGAACAGCACATCCGGCGCCAGGTCATGCACCGTCCAGCGGAAGCGCAGCCCATCGGCAATGCGCCCCGCCTCGGGCAGGGTGAAGGCCGGGATGCCGGAGCCGAGCAGCACCGGCGCCACCGTCACATGCAGGCGGTCGAGGCAGCCCGCCGCCAGGAACCGGCTGACCGTCACGCCGCCACCCTCGACGAAGATGCGCCACAGGCCGCGCGCCGAGAGCGCCGCCAGCATGCCGGGGATGTCGAGCCCGCCGCCCTCGGGCGCGCGCCGCACCCGCACCACCTCGGCCTCGCCCAGCCGCTCGCCGCCCGGCGCATCCTCGGCCACCACCAGCAGCGTCGGCGGCCCCTCGCGGAACACCCGGTAGCCGGCGGACAGCCGCCGCTCCGGGTCGAGGACCACCCGCACCGGGTCGGGCCCTGTGCAGTCCCGCGTCGTCAGCCGCGGGTCGTCATGGCGCACCGTCCCGGCGCCGACCACCACGGCATGGCAGAGCGCGCGCAGCCGGTGCGTGTGCAGGATATCGCCCTCGCCGCCGATCCATTGCGAGGAGCCGGAGGCGGTGGCGATCCGCCCGTCGAGGGTCTGCGCCAGCCGCCCGACGACGAGGCAGCCATCCGCCGCGCGGGGCGGGGCGAGCAGAGGGCCGAACAGGGCGCCGAGCGGCCCGGCGCCGGGCGGGCAGGGGCCACCCTCGCGCAGGGCCAGCACCCCGTCCCAGTCCAGAATCGGCGACATCCCGTCCATAGGCGCCGGACCATGCCGGAACCCGGCCCGCAGCGCCAGCGCAACGAGGGCGCTAACCCGTTCTTAGCCCTTGTCGATCAAAATGGATCACGCAGCCAAGGAGATGAGACGATGCACAATCCCTTCCGCAAACCCCAGGGTTTGAACACCCGGATCGCAGCGCTGGATCCGCTTCGCACCAGCGTCATGGTCGCCGACCAGAACCGCATGATCGTCTACATGAACCATTCCGCCATGGCCATGGTGCGGGAGGCGGAGGAGGACCTGCGCAAGCAGCTGCAGAATTTCCGGGCCGATGCGTTGATCGGCAGTGCGATCGACGCCTTCCACCCGGATCCATCCCAGCAGCGCCGCAGGCTCGAGACGATGCGCGCCCCGCATGAGGAGACGATCCGCCTCGGCGACCGCGTGCTCGACCTCCGCACCACGCCGTTGTTCGAGGGCAAGGCGCGGATCGGCTTCGTCGTCGAATGGGCCGATGCGCGGGATCGTCTGGCCGGCCTCGATCATGCCGCCCAGATGATGGCGGTGAGCCGCTCCCAGGCCGTCATCGAGTTCAACCCGGATGGCACGATCCTCGACGCCAACGACAACTTCCTCAAGGCGATGGGCTATACGCTGGAGGAGGTGCGCGGGCGCCATCACACCATCTTCGTCGAGCCGGCCCTTCGCGACAGCCCCGACTACGCCCGCTTCTGGGAGGCGCTGCAGCGCGGCGAATACCAGGCCGCGCAGTTCCGCCGCCTCGGCAAGGGTGGCCGCGAGGTCTGGATCGACGGCGCCTACAACCCGATCCTCGACACCAAGGGCAAGGTCACCAAGGTGGTGAAATTCGCCACCGACATCACCGCGCAGATCCACCTCCTCGCCAATCTGAAGCTGCTCATCGACCGCAACTTCGCCGAGATCGACCGGGCGATCGAGCGCTCCACCACCGGCGCCGAGACCGCCGCCGTCGCCGCTGGCCATACCGCCGAGGATGTGCAGAGCGCGGCCGGCGGCATCGAGCAGCTCGCCGCCTCGATCGGCGAGATCAGCGAGAGCATGGCCCGCTCCCGCAACGCGACCGAATGCGCCTCGGAGCAGACGACGACCCTGGCCCGCACGACCGACAGCCTGGCCCAGGGCGCCCAGGCGATGGGCGGCATCGTCGGGCTGATCCGCAACATCGCCAGCCAGATCAACCTCCTCGCCCTCAACGCGACGATCGAGGCGGCGCGTGCCGGCGAGGCCGGGAAGGGCTTCGCCGTCGTCGCCTCCGAGGTCAAGAACCTCGCCGTCCAGGCCGCCAAGGCGACGGAGCAGATCTCGACCGAGATCGACGGCATCCAGGCCACCTCCACCAACGTCGCCGGCGCGCTCGAGGCGATCCGCGACGCGGTCTCCACCGTGCTCGACAGCGTCACCCTGACCGCCGCCGCCGTCGAGGAACAGAACGCCGTCACCCGCAGCCTGGCCGAGGCCATGCGGAACGCCTCGGGCACAGTCTCCACCGTCTCCACCAACATCGGCGGCATCGCCGACGCGGTGCGCGAGGCAGGGGAGGCGGTGCACAAGACGCGGGAGGCCGCCCAGGTGCTGGTGCGCTGAGCCTATTGCGGCTCGACGCCGAGCGCGCGCAGGATCCGCCCGTAGTTGGCGTATTCCTCCCGGATCATCCGCGTCAGCGCGGCACGGGGCAGGAAGCGCGCCGGGCTCGCCGTATTCGCCAGCACACGCAGCACCGCGGGCTGGTCGAGCGCCGCCCGGCAGGCCGCCTCCAGCCGGTCGAGCACCGGTGCGGGCGTGCCGCGCGGCGCATAGATGCCCACCTGCGAGAATTGCAGCGCATCGATACCCTGCTCGCGCGCGGTCGGCACATCCGGGAAGGCCGGATGCCGGTTCTCGGAGAAGACCGCCAGCATCCGCATCCGCCCGGCCTTCACCAGCTCCGCCACCGAGCTGACGATGGCCGCGGAGAAGTCGAGCCGGCCTGCCAGCGTGTCGTTCACATGCGGCGCCTCGCCCCGGTAGGGGACGTGGTTCATCTCCACCCCCGTCGCCCGCTGCACCCGCCAGACCGCCAGCTGCGGCAGCGAATTCGGACCCGGGCTGCCGAAGGTCAGCGGCCGCCGCCGCGCCGCCTCGACCAGGCCGGGCAGGTCGCGCACCGGGCTGTCCGCCCGCACCGCGACGGTGATGACATTCTCATTGGTGCCGCAGACACCCTCGAAACTGTCCGGGCCGATCCCCGCGTCGCGCAGCAGATGCGGCTGGACGACGATCGCCGTCATCGGCGTATGGCCGAGGGTGTAGCCATCCGGCGCGCTCCCGGCGACGGCCCGCATCCCGACGACGCCCGAGGCGCCATCGCGTGTCGCGGGCACCAGCGGCTGGCCCAGCATCGCCTGGATATGCTCGCCCATGGCGCGGATCAGCACATCCGCCGCGCCGGGCGAATAGGGCATCACCATGGTGATCGGCCGTTCGGGGTATTCCGCCCGCGCCGGGCCGAGCGAGGCAAGCAGCAGGCTCAGGACGAGCAGGGACCGCATCGGCGTCACGCCTCCCAGGATGGCGCCGGCCGCGACGGGACGTCGCACCGGTCTTGCGGCCATCCTGTCCGCTGGCGCCGGCGAGGCCAAGGGGGCCTCAGCCCTCCTCCAGCACCTGCCGCAGCTTCCGCCCCAGCTGGTCGAGGGTGAAGGGCTTGGTCAGCAACGCCATCCCCGCATCCAGCACGCCGTTATGCAGGATGGCGTTCGGCGCATAGCCGGTGGTGTAGAGCACGGGCAGGCCCGGCCGCAGCATCCGCGCCCGCTCCGCCACCACCCGCCCGTTCATCCCCGGCATCACCACATCGGTGAAGAGCAGCCGCAGCCCCTCGGCCGATTCCAGCAGGGCAAGCGCCTCCGGCCCATCCGCCGCCTCCTGCACCGCATAGCCGAGCTCCCGCAGCATCCCGGCATGCACCCGGCGCACCGCGGGGTCGTCCTCCACCAGCAGCACCAGCTCGCGCTGGCCCCGCGGCGGCGGCTCGGCCCGGTCCGCCGGCGGGGGCGGGCTGGCCTCCTCGCCACGGTGCCGCGGCAGATACGCCTTCACCGTCGTGCCATGGGTCGGCTCGGAATAGATCCGCACATGCCCCTGCGACTGCTTGATGAAGCCATGCACCTGGCTGAGCCCAAGCCCTGTCCCGCGCCCTTCGCCCTTAGTGGTGAAGAAGGGGTCGAAGGCCCGTGCGGCCACCTCGGGCGTCATGCCGCAGCCGGTATCGGTCACCGCGATCATCACATATTGCCCGGCCAGCAGATCCGGCTCCTCCGCCGCATAGGCATCGTCGAGCCAGGCATTCTGCGTCTCGATGGTCAGCCGCCCGCCCTCCGGCATTGCGTCCCGCGCATTGATGACGAGGTTCAGCAGGGCATTCTCGAGCTGGCCCGGATCGACGCGGCAGCGCCACAGGTCATCGGCCAGGGCGCATCGCAGCCCGATCGTCTCGCCGAGCGTCCGCCGCAGCAGGTGCTCCAGCCCGGCGACCAGCGCATTCGCATCGACGACGGCCGGTGCCAGCGGCTGGTTGCGGGAGAAGGCCAGCAGCTTGTGGGTCAGCGTCGCGGTCCGCCGCGCGCCCTCCATCGCGGCGTCGAGATGCCGCTCGATATCGGTGCGGCCCTGCGCCAGCCGGCGCCGCATCGCATCGAGGCTGCCGATGACGATCGCCAGCATGTTGTTGAAGTCATGCGCGATACCGCCGGTGAGCTGGCCGACCGCTTCCAGCTTCTGCAGATGGCGGAGCTGCGCCTCGCTGCCGTCGCGGCGCTCCATCTCGGCCCGCAACTCGGCATTCAGCAGCGTCAGCTCCCGCATGCGCTCGGCGACCGTCTGCTCCAGCCGGGCATTGGCGGCGGCGAGTGCGCGGCTCGTCTCGCCAAGGCGGATGCCGCTCCGCATCGCCAGGTCGGCCAGCCCCACCAGCCCGCCGCCCACCGCCACGAAGGAGCCAAGGCCCATCCAGGCGGAGACGGAGCCGAGGGTGAAGCTGCCGACGGGCTCGATCAGGAAGTAACAGACCGCGAGGGAGGAGAGCAGAACTGCCAGGACACCCGGCACCAGCCCGCCAAGGCAGGCGGCGGCCAGCACGCCAGGGATGAAGCTGATGAAGGGAAAGCCCTGGAACCACTCGCCGAGCGCCAGCCGCAACCCGAGCCCGAGCGCGGTCCCGGCCACCGCCACGGCATGGCCGACCCAGCGCCGCCGCCGGGCTGCTTCCCCCAGAGCATAGAGGTTGGCCACGCTTCCGCCCCCGGTCCGAGCCGGTGGGTCCGGCCTCGGTGCTTGACCGCGATAATATCAGCATCCCAGTGACGGGGCGGTACAGCGCCGTGATCGGTCACAACAAGATGACCCCGGCACCCGCGGGGAGGGTCAGCCCGGCCTCCGTGCCGTGAGGGTTAGAGCCGCACGCCCTCCGTCTGGAAATGCTCGGTCGCGCTGCGCTGCACTTCCGTGTCGAGGATGGTGGCGGCGGCAATGGCCAGCGCGGCGGCGGCGATGACGCCGGCGAGGAAGGCTTTCATGGGAGATCTCCCGAAATGGTTCTGCTCGCGGTTCCTATGGGTCCGGCCAGGCCGGAAGACAAGAGCCGCTCCGCCTCGGCCAGATCGTCCGGAGCATTGGCATTGAAGAATGGATCGAAGGGCTCGGCCGGCCATTCCGCGCTGGCGCAGCCGAAGCGCGCGGTCCAGCGGTCGATCTTCCGCTCCCCGGCCAGCAGCGCCGCCCGGAGCTCGCCCCGCAGCGCAACCGGCCAAAGCGCGACGGGCGGGTGCGTCCAGCCGCCCGAGGCGGCGCAGGCCATCGGCACCCCCGCCGCCGCCCGCGCCGCCCGCAGCCGCGCGAGAAGGTCCGCCGGAAGGAAGGGGCAGTCGCCCGGCACCGAGAGCACATCCGCGATCTCGGGCCGCATCGCCGCCGCCCAGTCGAGCCCGGCCAGGATGCCCGCCAGCGGCCCCGGATGGTCCGGCACCGGGTCCGCCACCACCGGCAGCCCATAGCCGGCGAAGCGCCCCGCATCGCCATTGGCATTGAGGATGACACCGGCCACCTGCGGCCCGACGCGCGCCAGCACATGGTTCAGCAGGGGCTGCCCGCCGAGCATCCGCAGTGGCTTGTCGCCGCCGCCCATCCGCCGCGCCAGCCCGCCGGCCAGCACCACCGCGAGCACGCTAGTCATCCCGGCCATTCTTCCGCCAGTGCTTCGCGCTCTCCTCCTCGACATAGGCGAGGTCGGCATCGAAGACGATCCGCTCCTCGCCCGAGAGCGCGGTGAAGCGCCGCCCCTTGCAGCGCCCGATGAGCATCACCCCCGCCTCCCGCGCCAGCTCGACGCCCCAGGCGGTGAAGCCGCTGCGCGAGACGAGGATGGGGATGCCCATGCGCACCGTCTTGATGACCATCTCCGAGGTCAGCCGGCCGGTGGTGTAGAAGATCTTGTCGCCCGGCTCGCAGCCCGCGCGGAACATCCAGCCGGCAATCTTGTCCACCGCATTGTGCCGGCCGACATCCTCCATATAGACCAGCGGCCGGTCCTGTTCGCAGAGCGCGCAGCCATGGATCGCGCCGGCTTCGAGATACAGCGTCGGCAGCGTGTTGATGCGGTGCAGCAGCCGGTACAGCCAGGAGGTGCGCAGCTCCGCCGGCGGCAGCCGCCGCGCGGCGAAATCCTCGAGCAGGTCGCCGAAGGCGGTGCCCTGCGCGCAGCCGCTGGTCAGCGTCTTCTTCTTCAGCTTCTCCTCGTAGTCCGTGCGCCGCTCCGTCCGCACCACGACGACGCCGAGATCCTCGTCATACTCGACGCCCTGCACGGCATCGTCGCGCCGCAGCATCCCCTGGTTCAGCAGGTAGCCGAGCGCCAGCTCCTCCGGCCGGTCGAGGATCGTCATCATGGTGACGATCTCCTGGCCGTTCAGGTAGAGCGTCAGCGGCCGTTCCACCGTGACGCTCGCCTCGACACGCGCGCCGGTCTGGTCGAGGCCCGAGACGCGGCGGGTCAGCCGCGGATCGGTGGGGTCGGGCTGGACGAGAAGCGGCGGTTCCATGCGCCGGAAGGTGAGGGCCCCTGGCCCCCGGCGCAACCCGCCCCCGATGTCACACGTTGCCCGGGCCGAAGGAGATGCCGATGCCCAGCTACGAATTCCCCGCCGAAGCCGGATTGTCCGCCCAGGGCGCCGAGCCGGAGGCGATCGCCGCCCATCTCGACCGGCTCGGCCTGACCCATAGCGGCGTCCGCATCACCCGCCGCGGCGAAGCGGTGACGCTCGAAGGCCAGGTCGCGGATGGCGAGGCGGCGGAGCTTCTCGTGCTTGCCGCCGGCAACCTCCAGGGCGTGTCACGCGTCGAGGACAAGCTGGTGCCGGCCCGCACGCCCGGCCTGCTCGACAGCCTCGGCGCCTTCGCCCGGCTGCCGGCCGGCGCCGCCAGCACCGAGGCGGCCGAGACCGCCATCCACCACGCCCAGGTCGAGACCGGCACGCGCTTCGGCCCCGGCCGCAGCCTGTTCCACACCATGCAGCCGGGCGAGACCCTGGCGACACTCGCCGCCCGCCATCTCGGCGGCGACGAGCGGCGCCTGCTGGAGGCCAATGCACCGGTCCTCGGCGGGGCCATGCCGGGGCTGGGCATGGTGATCCGCATCCCGCCCGCCTGAAGCCTGGCGTTCCCCCGGCCCGCTCCATGCCCTACATACCCAGGGCATGGGCACCGAGATCGAACGCAAATTCCTCGTCACCGGCGAGGGCTGGCGCGGCCAGGCGACGGAGCCCGGCCTCCGCCTGCGGCAGGGCTACCTGCATGCCGGCACGCCGGTCGTCCGCATCCGCCAGGCGGGGGAGGCCGCCTTCCTCACCATCAAGGGCCCCGGCCTGCTGGCCCGCGCGGAATACGAGTACAGGATCCCGCCCGCGGAGGCGGAGGCGATGCTCGCCACGCTCTGCCCGCCGCCGATCATCGAGAAGACCCGTACCCGCATCCGCCATGACGGGCTGGTCTGGGAAGTCGATGAATTCGCCGGCCATCTCGCCGGGCTGGTCCTGGCCGAGATCGAACTGGCCGGCCCGGACCAGGACTTCGCCCGCCCCGACTGGCTCGGCCGCGAGGTCACGCAGGACCCGCGCTACCAGAATGCCGCGCTCTCCCAGGCCAAGGCGCCGCCCGAGGGCTGACGATCGTCGCCCGGCACGCCCCGTCCTTCCCGCGCGGCGCTGGCGGTGAAGCGGAGTCGTAATCTTTCCCTGCTCCCGATCCCTTGCTCCACCCCCTAGCTTTAGCCCTCGGGCCGCATCGCGCTCTCGTGCCAGCGCCGCAGCAGCAGGTGCTGCACCAGCCCGAGCACCGCGAAGATGGCGATGCCGAGCGCCGAGATCAGCGCCAGCGCGGCGAACATGCGCGGGATCTTCAACTGGTACCCGGCCTCGAGGATGCGGAAGGCGAGGCCGGACCCGGTGCCCCCGGCGCCGGCGACGAATTCCGCGACCACCGCCCCGATCAGCGCCAGCCCGCCCGCGACGCGGAGGCCGGCCAGGAAGAAGGGCAGCGCCCCCGGCAGCCGCAGCAGCCAGAGCGTCTGCCACCGCGTCGCGCCATAGAGGCGGAACAGCTCCACATGGTTGCGGTCGGCGCTGTTCAGCCCGAGCACGGTATTCGACAGCACCGGGAAGAAGGCGACGATCCAGGCGCAGATCAGCAGGCTGAGGGTGACGTCATCCACCCAGATCAGGATCAGCGGCGCGATGGCGACGATCGGCGTCACCTGCAGCACCACGGCATAGGGGAAGAAGGCCCGCTCCACCCAGCGCGACTGCGCGAAGGCCACCGCCAGCAGCCCGCCGAGCGAGACGGCCAGCAGCAGCGCCAGCAGCGCGATCCTGAGCGTCACCAGGAGGGAGCCGGAGAGCAGCGGCCAATCCTCCGCCAGCGCCCCGGCGATGGCGGCCGGCCCCGGCAGCACATAGGCCGGCACGCCATAAAGGCGGACCAGCCCCTCCCAGGCCCCGAGCACCGCCACCCCGACGGCGGCCGGCGCCAGCGCATCCACCAGCCTCATCGCGGCTTCGCCTCCCCTAGCGCCCCCTCCAGCGCCTCCGTCGCCTGCCGGCAGAGCGCGGCGTAGTCGGGCGAGGTGCGGAACCCCGCCGGCCGTGGCGCTGGCGCCTGCACGGCCAGCTCCGCCGCCACCCGCCCCGGCCGCGCCGCCATGACGACGATGCGGGAGGCGAGGTAGACGCTCTCGAAGACCGAATGGGTGACGAAGACCACCGTCACCCCGCTCCCGGCCCAGAGCGCCAGCAGGTCGTCATTCAACCGGTGCCGCGTCAGCTCGTCGAGCGCGGCGAAGGGCTCGTCCATCAGCAGCAGGCTCGGCCGCGTCACCAGGGCGCGGGCGATGGAGACGCGCATCCGCATGCCCCCCGACAGCTCCCGCGGATAGGCGCGCTCGAAGCCCCGGAGCCCCATCTGCTCCAGCGCCGCCGCCGCCCGCGCCTCCTGCTCGGCACGCGGCAGCCCGGCGAGCCGCAGCGGCAGGCGGACATTGGTGAGGGCATCCGACCAGGGCAGCAGCGTCGCCTCCTGGAAGACGAAGCCAACCTGCCGCGAGGCCGCCCGCGTGATGCGCCCGCGGCTCGGCTCGGCGAGGCCGGCGATCAGCCGCAGCAGTGTCGATTTCCCGCAGCCCGAGGGCCCGAGGATGGCAAGGAACTCCCCCGCCCCGATCCGCAGGTCGACCCCGGCCAGCGCCTCCGTTCCACTGGCGAAGCGCTTGCCGACGCCATCGAGGGCGACGAGCGTCACGCGGGGGTGCAGGGCAGGGCGGGCATCATGGGGGAGAATGGCGGGAGGACAGCGCGGGCGGCAAGGCTTGCCTTCGCCACCCGATCCAGGCTATAGGAATATTATCAAGTGCCGCCTTCCGTCTTCCGCCGCCGCCCCTCGATCACCCGCATCGCCTCCCACAGCACCTCGCGGGTGATTCCCTGCGGCGCGAAGCGCGTCGCCACCCAATCGGCGGAGGGGGCGAGCACCGGCCGCACCATCAGCACCCCGCGCTCCATCCGCGCCTCCGCCTCGCGCACCCGCCCGAATTCCTCGCGCAACGCCTTGGGGATCGTCAGCTGCCATTGCGGCGACACCCGGATGATCATGCACGCCTCCATCCCGGCCCCTGCCGGGACCGGCATAAAGGACTAAAATCCTAAAATTGTCAAGCCGAAACGAGGTGGATCAGGCACTTGCCTGGTTCGGCCTCAAGCGGTTTGAGCGGGATCGAGGCGCGTTCAGGCCTTGCCGATCCCCCGGTTGACCAGGCCGAGGTCGAAGGCCCGCCGCCAGTCCAGCCCCTGCGGCACCACGCCCACCTGCGCGGCGGCCGCATGCAGCGCCGCCCAGCGCGCCTCCGTCATCGCCCCGATGCCGAGGCTCGCGGCATCGCCGGACCGCACGATGCCCTCCCGGTTCATCATCGCCGTCCCATAGGCGATGAGGTCGGCGCCCATCTCCGGGTTCTGCGCGCGGATCAGCCGGTTGGCGCCCTCGGTGTCGAAGCCGCCGGCCTGGCCCTTCAGGTACTGGTCCCAGCCCGCCATGGTCGCATCGACGAAGCGCTGCACCGGCTCGCGCTTCTCGGCCAGGGTCCTGGCCCCGATATGGATGGTGGTGCCGTAGTCCTGGAAGCCGCTGTCATGCACCAGCAGCACCACCGGCTCGACCCCCTGCTGGCGGATCGAGAAGGGCTCGCTGCCGAGATAGCCCTGCTGCACCACCCGCTTGTCGGCCAGGAAGGGCGCCAGGCTGAAGGTATAGGGCCGCACCTGCTCGTCGCTCAGCCCGTATTTCTGCCGCACATAGGGCCACCAGGTGACGCGCGGCTCGGCGCTGATCAGCACCGGCCTGCCCTTCAGCGACTCGAAGCCGGTGATGCCCTGGCCGGGATGGCCGATCATCACCACCGGGTCCTTCTGGAAGACGGCGGCGATGCAGAGGAAGGGGATGCCCTCGCGCACGAAGCCCAGCGCGCCGAGCCCGTTGCCCATCGCCATGTCGACGCGCCCGCCGATCAGCAGCTGCGCCGGGTTGATCTGCGGCCCGCCGGAGCGCAGCTCCACCTCCAGCCCGGCAGCGCGGTAGAGCCCGGCCGCCTGCGCCTGGTAGAAGCCGCCATGCTCCGCCTGGGCGCGCCAATTGGTCACGAAGCTCAGCCGGTCGAGCCGTGGCTGCGCCCGGGCCTCGCCCGCCGCCACCAGCAGGGGTCCGGCGGCGAGTCCGAGCGCCACCCGGCGCGAGACGATGAAGCGTTGCACGGCCATCGCGGCTCTCCCCCTCGGTTGCGCAACAGAATGCCATGTGTCGCCCCATCTTGCCCATCGCCGCAAGGCCGCGCACCCTGCGCCCCAAGTTGAGGAGAGGACCGCGCCGTGAACGGAGCCGAAAGCCTGGTGAAGACCCTTCTCGGGGGAGGGGTCGATGTCTGCTTCTCCAACCCCGGCACCAGCGAGATGCATTTCGTGGCGGCGCTCGACCGCATCCCCGGCATGCGCTGCGTCCTCGGCCTGCAGGAGAACATCGTCACCGGCGCGGCCGATGGCTACTGGCGCATCGCCGGGAAGCCGGCCTGCACCCTGCTGCATTGCGGCCCCGGCCTCGCCAACGGCCTCGCCGGCCTGCACGACGCGCGCCGCGCCCGCTCCGGCATCGTCAACATCGTGGGCGACCAGGCGGTCTATCACCGTCCCTTCGATGCGCCGCTGACCGCCGATACCGAGGGCTGGGCCCGCGGCGTCTCCGCCTGGACCCGCACCTCGACCCGGTCGGAGGATGTCGGCGCCGATGCCGCGACCGCCATCCAGGCCGCCCGCACCTCGCCCGGCCAGATCGCCACGCTGATCCTGCCCTCGGACAGCTCCTGGAACGAGGGCGGCGTCGTCGCCGAGGCCCTGCCGGTGCCTGCCGCCCCGGTCGCGGACCCGCATGCGGTGAAGCAGGTCGCCCGCATCCTGCGGGAGAAGCGGGGCGTCCTGCTCCTCCTCGGCGGCCTCGCCCTGACCGAGGGCGCGCAGAAGCAGGCCCACCGCATCGCCGCCGCCACCGGCTGCCGGCTGCTGGCCGAGGGCTCCAACGCCCGCACCCAGCGTGGCCAGGGCCGCCTGCCGCTCGACCGCGTGCCCTATGTGGTCGATCAGGCGCTGGCCGCGTTGGCCGATGTGCAGAACCTCGTCCTGGTCAATGCCAAGGAGCCGATCGGCTTCTTCGGCTATCCCGGCAAGCCGAGCCGCCTCTACCCGGCTGATGCCGCCGTCCATGTGCTGACGCGCAACGAGCAGGATGCCGAGGCGGCGCTGGCCGCGCTGGCCGATGAGCTCGGCGCCCCCGCCGCCGCCATCCCCTCCGCCGGGCGGCGGCCCGAGGCGCCGCGCGGTGCCCTCTCGCCCGAGGGCCTGGCCCGCGCCGTCGCCGCGCTGATGCCCGAAGGCGCCATCATCGTCGACGAATCCGTCACCTATGGCCGCGGCTTCTTCCCCGAGACGGTCGCGGCCCCGGCGCATGACTGGCTGCAGAATTGCGGCGGCGCCATCGGCTACGGCATCCCCGTCGCGGTCGGCGCGGCCATCGCCGGCGGCGGCCGGCGCGTCATCGGCCTGCAGGCCGATGGCAGCGCCATGTACACGGTGCAGGGCCTCTGGACCCAGGCGCGCGAGCGGCTGCCGGTGACGACGGTGCTGCTCTCGAACCGCAAGTACCAGATCCTGCTCGGCGAGTACCAGAATGTCGGCGCCAATCCCGGCCGCACGGCGATGGACATGCTCGATCTCGGCAACCCCGATATCGGCTGGGTCCAGCTCGCCAACAGCATGGGTGTCGAGGCGGCCCAGGCGACGACGCTCGAGGCGCTCGGCGACCTGATGGCGCAGAGCTTCTCCCGCCCCGGCCCCTTCCTGATCGAGCTGATGATCTAGCCGGATTGGCCGGGCCCCGGCCCGGCCAATCCCCTAGCCGGCCAGGAAGCGCCGCGCGCCCCCGGCCAGCACCTCGAGGCCAAGGGCCAGGTCCTCGCGCTTCGTGTCCTCGGTCCAGTGGTGGCTGATCCCGCCGATCGAGGGGACGAAGAGCATCGCCACCGGCATCACCCGGGCGAGGATCTGGCTGTCATGGATCGCCCCGCTCGGCATCTCCGCCCAGGCGCCGGGGCAGAGCTCCGCCGCCGCCTCCCGCAGCGCCGCCCGCATCGCGGGGTCGCAGGGGGAGGGCAGGGTGTGCCCGATCGGCTCCAGCACCGCCGGGCAGCGCTCCCGCCGGTTGCTCTCCTGCACCACGCGGCGGAGGCAGTCCTCCATCCGGTCCATCACCTCGGGCGAGAGGTCGCGGAAGGAGAAGGTGATCTCCGCCCGGCCCGGGATGATCTGCGGCGCATTTGGCTCCAGCAGGATGCGGCCGGTGGTCCAGACGCTGCGCTCGGCGCAGACCCCCGGGAATTCCTGGTCCACCGCCGCCAGCAGCCGCACCGCCGTCAGCCCGGCATCGCGCCGCTCTGCCATGGTGGTGCCGCCGGTATGGTCCTGCTGCCCGGTGATGGTGATCCGCCACTGCCGGATGCCGACGATGCCGGTGACCACGCCGATCCGCATCCCGGCCCGTTCGAGCTGCGTGCCCTGCTCGATATGCAGCTCGAAGGCCCCCTTGTAGCGGCCGGGGTCGAGCCGCAGGCGCTCCCGCCCTGCGAGCCCCACCTCCCGCAGCGCCTCGTGGAGCGGCCGGCCGTCATGCCGGTTGCGCGCCGCGTCCAGCGCCGCCTCGTCCAGCGCGCCGACCAGGCTGCGGCTGCCGAGGAAGTCTCCCCAATGCCCCTCCTCATCCGCATAGGCGCAGACATCGACCGGCAGCCCGGCCCGCGCCAGCGCCAGCGCCGCGACCACGCCCAGCACCCCGTCCAGCCAGCCCGCCTGGTTCTGCGTCTCGAGATGGCTGCCGGCCAGCAGATGCGGCCCCGGGCCCCGGTGCCGGCCGAAGACATTGCCGATGCCGTCGATCTGCGCCTCGAGCCCCACCGCCTCCATGGCGGCGACCAGCCAGCGCCGGCTCTCCATGTCCTCGGGGCTGAAGGTCGGCCGGTGGACGCCGGTGCGGTAGGTGCCGATCTGCCGCAGACGGTCCAGATCCGCGAGAAATTGGCTGGTATCGATCATCACGGTCCTCTGCATCGGCTGGAGTGATCCTCATCGCATGTGGCGGGCCGGCACCCAATGAGGTCTGGCGGAGGCGTTCCCTTTATGAGACGTTTTCAGGGAATTGTTGGCCACAGATGGCGCAGGTTTCAGGTTTCGCGCAATGTCTGTGTAAGTCCGCCTCATGCATGATGTATCGTGACGATGCCGGACCAGCTTGGCCGGAAGGTTCTGCCGAAGGCAGGCTGGGTACCATCGGAATAAGACGCATCGCCAGGCTCCGGGAACGCCATGAACGCCAGACACCTGCCGCCGCCGAAGGGGACCGATGGCTTCGCCTCGACGGTGGACGCCGTGAGCCTGCATGCCGCGGCGTCGCAGAAGCCGCTCCCCGAGCCCGTCGCCCCGCAACCGGCGCCGGAACCCGCCCGGGCCCCGCCGCGCGGGCGCGGCCGGCTCTGGCTGCTGCTGGCGCTGGCCGGCATCGTGGCCGGTGGCGGCTATTACGCCTATGAGGCGAGCCGGAAGGCCGCCGGGGCGGTGCCGACCTCGCCCGTTGCCAGTCAGAACGAGCCGCTGTCCCAGGGTGAATTCCGCCTCTCCGACACCGAGATGCGCGCCCTCCGGATCGAGGAGATGCATGCCCGCGCCTTCCGGGCCGAGCGCGTCGCCGAGGGCCGCATCGCTTATAACGAGGACCGCTCCACCCCGGTCTTCTCGCCCTATAACGGCCGGGTGGTCCGCGCCATGGTCCGCATGGGCGACCAGGTGAAGGCCGGGGACACCCTCTTCGAGATCGAGACCACCGACCTCGCCGGTGCCGCCAACGACCTGCTCTCGGCCGCCGATCTGGCCAACAAGTCCCGCGCCACGCTCGACCAGGCGCGGCGCGAGGAGGCCCGGCAGAACAGCCTCTTCAGCGCCCGCGCCGCCTCGCAGCGCGACGTCGAGCAGGCCCGCACCGCCGCGCTCGGCGCCATCGCCGACCTGCGCAGCGCGGAGGCCAGCCTGGCCGCGGCGCGGGACAAGCTGCGCGTCCTCGGTCGCGGCATGGACCAGATCGCCCGCATCGAGCAGACCCGGCAGGTCGATGCCATCATCCCGGTGACCGCGCCGATCGCCGGCACCGTCGTCCAGCGCCGGGTCGGCCCCGGCCAGTGGCTCTCGACCGGCGCCGCCGACCCGGTCTTCACCATCGCCGACCTCTCCAGCATGTGGCTCGTCGCCGCGGTGCGGGAGCTGGATGCGCCGATGATCAAGCTTGGCCAGCCGGTCGAGGTCAGCGTCGGCGCCCTGCCGGGCCATCGCTTCGATGCCCGCATCGCCACCATGGGCGCCGGGCTCGACCCCTCCACCCGGCGGATGACCGTCCGCGCCGAGGTGAAGGACCCCGAGAACCTCCTGAAGCCCGAGATGTTCGCCACCTTCCGCATCTCGGTCGGCGAGGGCGAGGAGAATGTCGGCGTCCCGGTGAATGCCATCATCTACCGCGGCGCCGAGGCCAGCGTCTGGGTTGCGCTGGACGGCAACCGCTTCCTGCTCCGCAAGATCGCGCCCGGCATCCGCTCGGGCGACATGGTCGAGGTGACCGAAGGGTTGAAGCCCGGCGACCGCGTCGTCACCGGCGGCGCCCTCTTCATCGACCGCGCGGCACGGATCGACTGAGCCTCCGCATGGACGTGGCAGCCGGGCAGGCAGCCACGGCAGAATAAGCCGCCGGCTGCCCCGGCCCAGTCGGAAAGACCAGCATGCGTCAGATTGTCGCCTTCTCCCTCCAGCGCCGGCCGCTGGTCATCCTGCTGTTCTTCACCTTCATCGTTATCGGGCTCATCGGCTTCACCAGGCTGAACATCGAAGCCTATCCGGACCCGGTACCGCCCCAGGTCGTCATCATCACCCAGAATGCCGGCCAGTCGGCCGAGGAGATCGAGCGCTATGTCTCGATCCCCGTCGAGGTGGCGATGGCCGGGCTGCCGAACCTCACCTCGGTGCGCTCCACCAGCCTCTTCGGGCTCTCCGACGTCCGGGTGCAGTTCAACTTCAACTACACCTACGACCAGGCGCTGCAGCAGGTGCTGAACCGGCTCGGCCAGCTCAATGGGCTGCCGGAGGGCGTCCAGCCGCAGATCAGCCCGCTCTCGCCGATCGGCGAGATCATGCGCTACCGCCTGGTCGGGCCGCCGGGCTATTCGCTGGCCGACCTCAAGACCCTCCAGGAATGGGTGCTCGACCGCCGCTTCAAGCGCGTCCCCGGGGTGGTGGACGTGACCTCCTTCGGTGGGCTGACCAAGAGCTACAACGTGGTGGTCGACCTCCGGCGGATGGCGGCGCTCGGCCTGTCCCTGCCGCAGGTCATCCAGGCGGTGCGCGCCGGCAATGCGACCGTGGGCGCGGGGACCATCCGCATCGGGCCGCAGGCGGCGGTGGTGCAGGGCATCGGCCTGATCCGCGGGCTGGACGACATCCGCAGCGTGGTGGTCTCGGCCGAGGGCGGCATGCCCGTCCTGCTCGGCGACATCGCCACCGTCGAGATCGGCAACCAGCCCCGCCTCGGCATCGCCGGGCAGGAGGGCAACGACGACGTGGTCCTCGCCACCGTGCTCATGCGCCGCGGCGAGCAGACCCTGCCGACCATCCGCGGCGTGCAGCAGGAGGTGGCGCGGATCAATGCCGGCGGCGTGCTGCCGCCGGGGGTGAAGATCGTCCCGCTCTACGACCGCGAGGATCTGGTGAAGATCACCACCCGTACGGTGGTCCACAACATCATCGAGGGCGTCGCCCTCATCCTCCTCATCCAGTGGCTCTTCCTCGGCGACTTCCGCGGTGCCCTGGTGGTGGCGGCGACGGTGCCCTTCGCCTTCCTCTTCGCCATCCTGCTGATGATGGCCCGCGGCGAGAGCGCCAACCTGCTCAGCCTCGGCGCGCTCGATTTCGGCCTGCTGGTCGATGCCACCGTCATCATGGTCGAGAACATCTACCGGCATCTCGGCCTCAGCCGGAACCCCGCGCACCGCTACATCGCGCCGGCCAGCTCGCGGGACCTGTCGGGCCTGTCGCTCACCGTCCTCCGCGCGGCGGGCGAGGTGGACAAGGCGATCTTCTTCTCGGCACTGATCATCATCGCCGCCTTCATCCCGCTCTTCACGCTCGGCGGGATCGAGGGCCGCATCTTCGGCCCGATGTCGAAGACCTATGCCTATGCGATCATCGGCGCGCTGCTGGCGACCTTCACCATCACCCCCGCGCTGGCCGCCGCCCTGCTGCGCGAGGACAGCCGGGAGCGGGACACCCTGCTGGTCCGCGTCCTGCGCTGGGGCCATACCCGGCTCTACGCCGCGGCGATGCGGGCCCGTGCCCTCTGTCTGATGCTGGCGGCCGCGCTCTTCGGCGCCTCGATCTTCCTGATGTCCCTGCTCGGGGCGGAATTCCTGCCCACGCTGGAGGAGGGCAACCTCTGGGTCCGCGCCTCCATGCCGGGGACGATCAGCCTCGAGGAGGGGAATGCCACGGTGAACCGCATCCGCGGCGTGCTGATGGAATTCCCCGAGGTCATCACCGCCACCTCGCAGCAGGGCCGGCCGGATGACGGCACCGACAGCGCCGGCTTCTTCAATGCGGAGTTCTTCCTCCCCCTGAAGCCGCCGCAGCAATGGACCACGGCGCCGAACCGGGACGGGCTGGTGCATGCCATGCAGGCACGTCTCTCGAGCCAGTTCGTCGGCGTCGAGTTCAGCTATTCCCAGGCGATCAGCGACAATGTCCAGGAGGCCGCCTCCGGGGTGAAGGGGGCCAACGCGGTGAAGGTCTTCGGGCCGGAGCTCGACATCATCGCCCGCAAGGCGGAGGAGATCCGCCAGGTGATGGCCGGTGTCGAGGGCGTCGCCGACCTCGCCGTCTTCCGCTCGCTCGGCCAGCCGACCGTCGCGCTGCAGATCGACCGGGCCCGCGCCGCCCGCTACGGCCTCGCCATCGACGACGTGAACGAGGTGGTGCAGGCGGCGATCGGCGGGCGGGAGGCCGGGCGCCTCTACGAGCCGGGTGGCGACCGCAATTTCCCGATCGTCGTGCGGCTGGACGCGCCCTTCCGCGACAGCCTGGAGGCGATCGGCCGCATCCCGGTCGGCGGCCCGCGCGGCGCGACACTGGCCGATGTGGCAAGCATCCGCCTTGTCTCCGGCGTCTCCTACATCTACCGCGAGGATGCCTCGCGCTACGTGCCGATCCGCTTCTCCGTCCGCGGGCGGGACCCGGCGAGCACGGTCGCCGAGGCGCAGGAGCTTGTCGAGCAGCGCGTGCAGCTGCCGCCCGGCTACCGCCTCGACTGGGTCGGCGAGTTCCGCAACCTGCAGGAGGCTATCGGCCGCCTGCTGGTGGTGGTCCCGGCGGCGCTCGCGCTGATCCTCGTTTTGCTCTACGTGCAGTTCAACAGCCTGCGCGAGACGCTGCTGGTCTTCGGCATCGTGCCGATGTCGATCACCGGCGGCGTGGCGGCGCTGGCGGTGGCGGGGCTCAATTTCAGCGTGCCTGCGGCGATCGGCTTCCTGGCGCTGTTCGGCATCACCGTGATGGAAGGCATCATCATGCTCTCCCATTTCAATCATCTCCGGCTGGAGGGGATGCCCTGGCGGCCTGCGCTCGACCAGGCGGGGCGGGACCGCATGCGGCCGGTCTTCATGACCTGCTTCGCCAGCTTCACCGGCCTGCTGCCCATGGCGCTGGCCACCGGCATCGGCGCCGATGTGCAGAAGCCCCTTGCCCTGGTGGTGGTCGGCGGCATCGGCCTCGTGCCGCTCTTCATCCTGGTGGTCTTCCCGGCGATGATCGACCTCTTCGGCAAGCCCCGGCACATCCGCCAGGCGGAGGCCGCGGCGCCCGGCGCGGCGGTGCGGGCATGAGGCTCTGCTTCCGCGCCGCGCTGCTCGGCGGCGCATTGCTCGCCGGGCTTCCCGCCCATGCCCAGGCGCCGGCCCAGGCCCCGGCGCCGGGCAGCATGCCGCTGCCCATCGGCCCCGGTGCCCGGCCGTTGACGCTTGAGGATGCGGAGGCGGCGCTGGTCGACCGCAACCTCGCCGTGCTGGCCGCCCGGCGCGGCGTCGATGCGGCGCGGGCGCAGCGCCTGGTCGCCTCCTCGCGGCCATCGCCCACCGTCTCGGTCGGCAACAGCTTCGCCCAGTTCGGGGAGACCCGGAACGGTGCGCTGCGCGGGGCGCGCTATCTCAGCCCTGCCAGGAACATCAATGTCGGGCTGACCGTATTGGTCGAGCGCGGCGGCAAGCGCACGCTCCGCACCCGCTTCGCCGAGCGGCAGATCGAGGGGGCCGAGGCGCAGGTGCTGGATGCGCTGCGCAGCCAGATGTTCCTGCTCCGCCAGGCCTTCCTCGGCGCCTTGCTGGCGCGGGCCAATCTCGAGGTGGCGCTCGGCAACCGCGCGAGCCTCGACCGCACCGAGCAGCTGCTGCGCCGCCAATTCCGGGACGGCGCCATCCCCGAGGGCGACCTGCTGCGCTTCCAGGCGAGCCGGCTGCAATTCGAGGGTGACGTGACCGGCAATGCCCAGGCCTATGCCGCCGGCGTCGCGGCGGTCGCGGCCCTGCTGGCGGCCGACCCGGCGCTGTTCCAGCCGGGGGCGGGGCAGATCCCGGCGCTCGGCATCAACCCGGCGGCGACCGGGTCCCTCGGCCCGCCGCCCGGCCAGCAGGGCGGGCGCACCGGCACGCCGCCCGGCCCCGCCAGCGCGCCGACCGCAGTGCGGACCATCCTCTCGCCGGTCGCCTTCGATGTGCGCGGGCGGTTCGACGCGATCCCCGATCTCGGCATCGGCCGGGAGGAGCTGGCGCAGGGCGTCGCCAGCCGGCCCGATGTGGTGGCGGCCGAGCGCCAGGCGGCGGCGGCTGCGGCGAACCGGCAGCTCGTCGAGGCGACGCGCTCGCGCGACGTGACGGTGGATGCGGGCTGGAGCCGCTCCGCCCTGTCGCAGGACCTGCCGGACTCGCGGGACCGGCTGAATGCGCTCAACAGCTTCGGGGTGCAGCTCTCGGTGCCGATCTTCACCTCCCGCATCGTCGAGGGGAACGTCGCCGCCGCCGCCGCCCAGCAGGGCCAGGCGGATGCGGTGGCCCGTGCGACGCTGCTGCAGGCCCGCGCCGATTTCGCCGCTGCCTGGGCGGGGGTGGAACAGGCCCGTGCGCTGCTGAACCTCTATGCCGGCGGGGCGCTCGGCCGTGCCGAGCAGGCCTATCGCAGCACGGAGCAGGCCTATGTCGCCGGCGGGCGGACCCTGCTCGACGTGCTGGATGCGCTGCGCGTGCTGAATGCCACCCGCATCCAGGCCAACCAGGCGCGCTATGCCTATCTGCTGGCGCTCTCCCAGCTGGAGCTGGCGAGCGGGGTTTCCGGGGTGGCGCCGCGGCTCTAGGCTTTCCCCATAAGCATTGGGGGACGGGGCCATGGAGATGAATATCGCCGGCAAGCGGGTGCTGATCACCGGCGGCTCGAAGGGCATCGGCCTCGCCTGTGCCGCGGCCTTTGCCGCCGAGGGCTGTGACCTCGTCCTTGCCTCGCGCGATGCGTCGGCGCTGGAGCGGGCGGCGGAGGGCATCCGCGCCCGGCACAATGTGAACATCGCCATCCATGCCGGCGACCTCGGCGATGCCGGGGCGCGCGAGGCGCTGGCGGCCACCCATCCCGAGATCGACGTGCTGGTGAACAATGCCGGCGCCATCCCGGGCGGGACGCTGGCCGATATCGACCTCGCCCGCTGGCAGGAGGCCTGGGCGCTGAAGGTCTTCGGCTACATCCATCTGTGCCGTCTCTACCTGCCGCGGATGGAGGCGAAGGGTGACGGCACCATCGTCAACATCATCGGCATGGCCGGGCGGGCGCCGCGTGCGGACTATATCTGCGGCGCCTCGGGCAATGCGGCGCTCATCGCCTTCACCGCGGCACTGGGCGGCAAGTCGACCGACAAGGGCGTGCGGGTGGTCGGCATCGCGCCGGGGGCGACGATGACGGACCGGATCATCACCCTCTCCAGGTCACGGGCGAAGACCAAGTTCGGTGATGAGAACCGCTGGGAGGAGATGCTGGCCGGCCTGCCGCTCGGCCGGGCCGGCAAGCCGGAGGAGATCGCCGATCTGGCGGTGTTCTGCGCCAGCCCTCGCGGCGGCTACCTCTCCGGCACCACCATCGATGTGGATGCCGGGGCGCAGTTCCGGGGTTAGGGTGAACTCCGATCGGGTGGCATCACCTGATCGGAGTTACTGGCTCGATCGCACGACAGGCCAGAGCAACTTCCGCTGGCCGATGCGAAGGGAAGCCGCCCTAGCTCCGGGTCCCGAGCAGCGCGAAGAAGGCGCCCTGCGGGTCGAGGGCCTGCAGGATCCAGCCGCCGCCCGGCACCGCCATCGGGCCGTTGACGACCTGGCCTCCGGCCTTGCCGACCCGCGCGGCCGCGGCATCGATGTCGCCGACGAAGATGTAGAAGGCCCAGAAGGGGCGTGGGACGAAGCCCGGCTTGTTGAACATCCCGCCCATCGCCGTCCCGCCCACCGCTGTCCCACCTGGGCCGAAGGTCTGGTAGGTGCCCATGGGTCCGATATCGACGGCCTCCACCCGCTGCCAGCCGAAGAGGGCGGCATAGAACTCGAAGGCGGTGGGCCAGTCGGTCGCTGCCAGCTCGTTCCAGGCGACATGGCCGGGCGTGCCCATGGGCTGCGGCTCCGGCAGGCTGCCGGCGAACAGGGCAAGGACCGCACCTTGCGGGTCGCCGATCACGGCGAAGCGGCCGATCTCGATATCCCGTGGCGGGACATGCACCACGGCGCCGTGCTCGACGGCCCGGGCGAGGGTTGCGTCCACATCCTCGACCAGCACATGCCCGACCCAGCCAGGCATGGCACCCTTGGCGCGTGCCTCCCCGGTCAGTGGCAGAAGGCCAGCCGCCGGGCGATCGCCGGCGGTCAGCAGCGTGTAAGGCTGCGCCGGGGTCGAGGCAGCGCGCCGCCCCCAGCCGACGACCGCGCCATAGAAGGCAACCGCCGCCTCGACATCCGGCACCATCAGCTCATGCCAGGCGAAATGGCCGGTCACGGCGCGGCCTCCAGCGCCTCGACCAGCAGGCCGAGCAGCCGGGCGCCGAATTCCCGCATGTTGACGATGCGGTCGCCATGTCCGGTCTCGACCGTCAGGCTCCGCGCGACCGGCCCGGCAACGCCGAGGCAGGCATGCCCGGCCGCATAGCCGTAGCGGTTGCCGGTGGGGCCCGTGGCCCCCGTCTCGCCCAGGCCCCAGACCGTGCCGAGCCGCAGCCGGATCCCCTCGGCCATCATCGCCGCATAGGCTTCGGTCGAGGGCGGCACGCCATCGAGCCGCTCGGGCGGGATGGCCAGCAGCTCCTCCCGTGCCTTGCGGGTGTAGACCACGGTGCCGCCGAGGAAATAAGCCGAGGCACCGGGCACGGCGAGCAGCGCGGCGGAGACAAGGCCACCGGCTGAGGATTCGGCGACGGCGATGGTCTCGCCGCGGGACTTCAGCAGGGCGCCGGCACGGGCGGCGAGGGGCAGCAGGCTGTCCATGGGTCCTCCTGGCCCGCGATCGTCCCGGGGTGGATACCCGAGGTGAGAGCGCCGGCGCGACGAAAGCGGGATCCGGACCGGCTTGACCAGGATGAGGTCGATCCGGCTCTGGCGGGCAGCAGAGCCGCCGCCGCCGCGGGCTGCAAGGGGAGATTGACGGCGCCACCGGCCGCCAGCACCTTCCGGCCGCTTCCAGGGGATGGATGTGCAGGATCTGGGCTCCGCCTTCGTCGCCGCCATGGCGCTGGTCCGCCATGGCGATCCGGACATGCTGGCCATCCTCGGCCTGTCGCTGCGGGTGAGCCTTGCCGCGCTCGGCATCGCCGCCCTGGTTGGGCTGCCGCTTGGGGCGCTGCTGGCGGTGGCGCGCTTCCCCGGCCGGCGGGCGGTGGTGGTCGCGCTGAATGCGCTGATGGGCCTGCCGCCGGTGGTCGCCGGGCTGATGATCTACCTGCTGCTCTCCCGCTCCGGGCCCCTCGGCGCCTGGGGGCTGCTCTTCACCCCGCAGGCCATGGTGATCGCCCAGGCGGTGCTGATCACCCCCATCCTCGCCGCCCTGTCGCGGCAGGTGCTGGAGGCGCTGTGGGAGGAATATGCGGAGACGCTGCGGTCCTTCGGTGCCGGGCCCTGGCGGGCGGTGCCGACGCTGCTCTGGGATGGCCGCTTCGCCCTGCTCACCGTGCTGCTCGCCGGCTTCGGCCGGGCCAGCGCCGAGGTGGGGGCGGTGATCCTGGTCGGCGGCAATATCGAGGGCGCGACGCGCACCATGACCACGGCGATCGCGCTCGAGACCAGCAAGGGCGACCTGCCGCTGGCCCTCGCCCTCGGCCTGGTGCTGATGGTGATCGTGCTCGGCGTCAACGCGCTCGCCCAGCTCCTGCGCGATGCCGCGCTGCGCCGGGCGGGCTGATGCTGCCGATCGAGGCCGAGGCGCTGTCCTATGCCGCGGGCGGCGTTGCCATCCTGCAGGATGTCTCGCTTCGCATCGAGGCCGGCCCGCCGCTGCTGATCCTGGGCCCGAACGGTGCCGGCAAATCCGTGCTGCTGCGCCTGCTGCACGGGCTGCTGCGGCCGGGCAGGGGGCGCATCACGCCAGAGGCCCCGACCCGCGGCGCCATGGTCTTCCAGCGCCCGGTGCTGCTGCGCCGCTCCGTGGGGGCGAATATCCGCTACCCGCTGGCGCTGGCCGGCCTGCCATGGGCGGAGCGCCGCAGGCGGGCCGCGGCGGCGCTGGAGGAGGTTGGCCTCGCGGCGCTGGCCGACCGGCCCGCGCGCCGGCTCTCGGGCGGGGAGCAGCAGCGCCTGGCGCTGGCCCGCGCCGCCGCGCTGGCGCCCCCGGTGCTGTTCCTCGACGAGCCCTGCGCCAGCCTCGACCCGGCCGCGACCCGCGCCGTCGAGGAGATCATCGCCGGCATCGCGGCGCGGGGGACGAAGATCGTCATGACGACCCATGACCTGGGCCAGGCCCGTCGCCTGGCCGGGGAAGTCGTCTTCCTGCACCGGGGCCGGGTGGTGGAAGCCGGCCCCGCACGCCCCTTCTTCAACGGCCCCGCCAGTGCGGAGGCCGCCGCCTTCCTGCAAGGAGACCTCCTGTGGTGACACGCCGTTGGCTGCCGGCCCTGCTGCTGTGTGGCATCGCCTTGCCGGCATGGGCGCAGGATCGCTCCATCACCCTGGCCTCGACCACCAGCACGGAGCAGTCCGGCCTCTTCGGCCATGTCCTGCCGATCTTCGCCCGCGACACCGGGATCACCGTGCGGGTGGTGGCGCTCGGCACCGGGCAGGCGCTCGATGTCGGCCGCCGCGGCGATGCCGATGCGCTGCTGGTGCATGACCAGGCGGCGGAGGAGCGCTTCGTCGCCGAGGGCCATGGCGGGCCGCGGCGGCAGGTCATGTACAATGATTTCGTCCTGGTCGGCCCCGGCACCGACCCGGCCCATATCGCCGAGACGCATGACGTGGCGGCGGCGCTGCTCCGCATTGCCGCTGCCCGCGCGCCCTTCATCTCACGGGGCGACCGCAGCGGCACCCATGCGGCGGAACTCCGTCTCTGGCAGCAGGCGGGGGCGGATCCGGTCACCGGACGTGGGCAGTGGTATCGCGAGGTCGGGCAGGGGATGGGGCCGGCGCTGAACACCGCGGCGGCGCAGAATGCCTATGCGCTGACCGATCGCGGCACCTGGCTCGCCTTCCGCAACCGGCAGGATCTGCGGATTCTGGTCGCAGGGGACACGAGGCTGCTGAACCAGTACGGTGTGCTGGCCGTTAGCCCGCAGCGCCACCCGCATGTGAAGGCTGCCGAGGCGCAGGCCTTCATTGGCTGGATCACCGGCCCGGCCGGCCAGGCGGCCATCGCCGGCTATCGGATCCATGGCGAGCAGCTGTTCTTTCCGAATGCCGGAAGCCCCGGCTGAATCATCTCGGTTCAGTTTCGTGCAAGGGTCTGGCACTATTACGTAAGACGCGCGGCGATGCCGTCAGGGTTCTTGTAAAGGTTTAGAAATCCGTGGACACGCTGGCCAATTCCTATGTTCCCTTGCCGGCTGAAGCGCTCGATGCCGATGCCATGCGCGCGGCGATTGTTCGCAAACTCACCTATGACCTCGGCAAGAGCCAGGCTGGCGCGCGGGACCGCGACTGGTTCATGGCAACCGCACTGGCGGTGCGGGATCGGATCGTCGACCGCTGGCTGAGCGTGACACGGGCCGCCTATGAGGGCGGGCAGAAGCAGGTCTATTACCTGTCCCTCGAATTCCTCATCGGGCGCCTGCTCCGCGATGGCGTGACCAATCTCGGCCTGACCGAGTTGGTGTCCGAAGCCCTGGCGCCGCTCGGCGTCGACTTCGAGAAGGTGCGCCAGGCGGAGCCCGACGCGGCGCTCGGCAATGGTGGCCTCGGGCGCCTCGCCGCCTGCTTCATGGAGAGCCTGGCGAGCCTGGCCATCCCCGCTTTCGGCTACGGCATCCGCTATGAGCACGGGCTGTTCCGCCAGATCATCCGCGACGGCTGGCAGCAGGAATACCCGGAGGACTGGCTGAATTTCGGCAATCCCTGGGAATATGCCCGGCCCGAGATCGCCTATGACATCGGCTTCGGTGGCGCGGTCGAGGCGGTCATCGTCTCCGAGGCGCGGATGCGGCATGTCTGGCATCCGGCCGAGACGGTACAGGCCGTCGCCTATGACACCCCGGTGGTCGGCTGGCGCGGCCAGCATGTGAACACGCTGCGCCTCTGGTCTGCCCGCGCCGCCGACCCGCTGAAGCTCGATGCCTTCAACTATGGCGACCATGTCGGCGCCCTGGCCGACCGGGTGCGGCAGGAGAGCATCTGCAAGGTGCTCTACCCCTCGGATGAAAGCCCGGCCGGCCAGGAGCTGCGGCTCAAGCAGGAATACTTCTTCGCCTCCGCCGCGCTGCAGGATCTCGTCCGCCGGCATCTGCGGGTCTATGGCGACCTCAAGTCGCTGCCGGACAAAGTCTCGATCCAGCTCAACGACACCCATCCGGCCATCGCCGTCGCCGAGCTGATGCGCATCTGCCTCGACCTGCACGGCATCGCCTGGGACGAGGCCTGGGAGATCACCCAGGGCACGGTCAGCTACACCAACCACACGCTGCTGCCGGAGGCGCTGGAGAGCTGGGCGGTACCGCTGATGGAGCGGCTGCTGCCGCGCCACATGCAGATCATCTACCTGATCAACGCCTTCCATCTCGATCGCGTGCGGGCGAAGCATCCGGGCGATACCCGGCTGCTGTCCTCCGTCTCCCTGATCGAGGAGGACCATGGGCGTCGCGTGCGGATGGGGCATCTGGCCTTTGTCGGCTCGCACAAGGTGAATGGCGTCTCGGCGCTGCATAGCGACCTGCTGAAGCGGACCGTGTTCAAGGACTTCCACGCGCTCGAGCCGGGTAAGGTCGTCAACAAGACCAACGGCATCACCTTTCGCCGCTGGCTGCAGCAGTGCAATCCGGGGCTGACCGGGCTGCTGACCGAGGCGATCGGGCCCGCCTTCCTCGACAATGCCGAGGCGCTGAAGGACCTGGCGCCGCTGGCGGGCGATGCCGCCTTTCAGCAGAAATTCCTCGCCGTGAAGCGGCAGAACAAGGAAGCGCTGGCCACCCTCATCCGCAGCCAGCTCGATATCCGGGTCGACCCGCACGCGATGTTCGACGTGCAGATCAAGCGCATCCACGAATATAAGCGCCAGCTGCTGAACGTGCTCGAGACCATCGCGCTCTATGACGCGATCCGCTCACAGCCGACGAGGGACTGGGTGCCGCGGGTCAAGATCTTCGCTGGCAAGGCGGCGGCGAGCTACCACCGGGCGAAGCAGATCATCAAGCTGGCGCATGACGTGGCGCGGGTGATCAACAGCGACCCGACGGTGCGCAACCTGCTGAAGGTGGTGTTCCTGCCCAACTACAATGTTTCGCTGGCCGAGATGATCGTCCCCGCGGCCGATCTCTCGGAGCAGATCTCGACGGCGGGCATGGAGGCCTCGGGCACCGGCAACATGAAGCTCGGCCTGAACGGCGCGCTGACCATCGGTACGCTGGACGGCGCCAATGTCGAGATGCTGGAGCATGTCGGGGCGGAGAACATCTTCATCTTCGGCATGACGACCGAGGAGGTGGAGGCGCGGCGGCGCGAGGGCGTACAGGGCTCGGCCGCGATTGCCGCCTCCTCGCGCCTGTCGGAGGTGCTGGAGGCGGTCCGCTCGGGCGTCTTCTCGCCAGACGACCGCAACCGCTACCGCGACCTCGTCGATGCGCTCTGCGGCAGCGACTACTTCATGGTCGCCGCCGATTTCGATGCCTATTTCGAGTCGCAGCGCCAAGTGGCGACGCGCTGGGCGGACCAAGCGGCCTGGCAACGCTCGGCCATCCTGAACACGGCGCATATGGGCTGGTTCTCCTCCGACCGGACCATCCGCGACTACGCACAGGAGATCTGGCAGGTGCCGGTCCGGCGCTGACCCATTCCACGGACGCGGGCGTGATGGCCGGGATGCTGATTCGCAGGTGTCGTGCGGACCATTTCCCGGCAATCTGCGCCTGCCGTCCTGGGAGGGGAGAAAAGCATGCCGAGCAGCCGTGAGTATGGGCCGGAACGCGCTGAGGGACCCTTGGCCCGCTCGGCCATGGCCTTCGTCCTGGCGGGCGGCCGCGGCAGCCGGCTGATGGAGCTCACGGACCGGCGGGCCAAGCCGGCGGTCTATTTCGGCGGCAAGTCCCGCATCATCGACTTCGCCCTCTCGAATGCGATCAATTCCGGCATCCGCCGCGTCGCGGTGGCGACGCAGTACAAGGCCCATAGTCTCATCCGCCACCTGCAGCGCGGCTGGACCTTCCTGCGGCCGGAGCGGAACGAGAGCTTCGACATCCTCCCCGCCAGCCAGCGGGTCTCGGAGCAGAATTGGTATCTCGGCACCGCCGACGCGGTATTCCAGAACACCGACATCATCGCCGACATGGCGCCGCGCTACATCGTGCTGCTCGCCGGCGACCATATCTACAAGATGGACTATGAGAAGATGCTGCAGCAGCATGTCGAGCAGGGCGCCGACGTGACGGTCTGCAGCATGGCTGTGCCACGGCTCGAGGCGCGCGGCTTCGGCGTGATGAAGGTCGACACCACCGGACGGATCGTCGATTTCGTCGAGAAGCCGGCCGACCCGCCCGGCATCCCGGACCGGCCGGACCTCGCGCTTGCCAGCATGGGCATCTATGTCTTCGAGACGCGCTACCTGCTGGAGCTGCTGCGGCGGGATGCCGAGGACGCAAGCTCGGAGCATGATTTCGGCAAGGACATCATCCCCTGGATCGTCCGGAACGGGAAAGCCGTCGCGCATCGCTTCGAGCGGTCCTGCGTCCGTTCCTCCTCCGAGTTCCAGCCCTATTGGCGGGATGTCGGCACGGTGGACGCCTATTGGGAGGCCAATATCGACCTCACCGATATCGTGCCGCCGCTCGACCTCTTCGACCGCGACTGGCCGATCTGGACCTATGCCGAGATCACCCCGCCGGCCAAATTCGTCCACGATGTCGTTGGGCGGCGCGGCGAGGCGATCTCCTCCCTGGTCTCCGGCGGCTGCATCATCTCAGGCGCCTCGGCACATCGCTCGCTGCTCTTCACCGGCGTGCGCCTGCATTCCTGGTCGCGTCTCGACGGCGCCGTGGTGCTGCCGCAGGTGGATGTCGGCCAGCATGCCCGGCTGACCAATGTGGTGGTGGACCGCGGCGTGCGGATTCCGCCGGGCCTCGTGGTCGGCGAGGATCCGGAGGAGGATGCGCGGCGCTTCCGCCGCACCGACAAGGGGATCTGCCTCATCACCCAGGCGATGCTGGACAAGCTCGAGGCATGAGCCTGCGCGTTCTGGCGGTTGCCTCGGAATGCTTCCCGATGGTGAAGACGGGTGGGCTGGCGGATGTCGTGGGCGCGCTCCCGGGGGCGCTGGCGGGTGAGGGGATCGGCGTCACCACCCTGCTGCCCGGCTATCCGGCAGTGCTTGCGGCGCTTCAGGCGACGGAGACGGCTCGGGACTGGCCGGATTTCTTCGGCGGGCCGGCGCGGCTGCTGCGCGGGCAGGCGGCGGGGCTCGACCTGCTCGTGCTGGATGCGCCGCATCTCTTCGCCCGGCCCGGCAATCCCTATCTCGGGCCGGATGGGCGGGACTGGGCGGACAATCCGATCCGCTTCGCCGCCCTCGGCGCGGCCGCCGCCACCGCCGCCGAGGGGTTCGACGCGCTGCATGCGCATGACTGGCAGGCGGGCCTTGCCGGCGCCTATCTGCGGCTGAACCTGCGGGGCGCGATGCCCCTCGTCTTCACCATCCACAACCTCGCCTTCCAGGGCCAATACCCGGCGGGTCTTTTCCCCCGGCTCGGCCTGCCCGCTGCGGCCTTCACGGTGGAGGGGGTGGAGTATTTCGGCGAGGTCGGCTTCCTCAAATCCGGCCTCTTCTACGCCGACCGCATCACCACCGTCTCGCCGACCTATGCCGCCGAGATCCGCACGACGCAGGGCGGAATGGGCCTCGACGGGCTGCTGCGGAGCCGCGGCGCCATGGTGAGCGGCATCCTCAACGGCCTCGACACCGCGGAATGGGACCCGGCGGCCGATCCGCATCTCGCCGCGCGCTTCTCGGCGGCGAATCCGGCGCCGCGGGCGGCCAACAAGGCGGCGCTGCAGGCGCGGTTCGGCCTGGCGGAGCAGGCAGGGGCGCCGCTCTTCCTCTTCGTCGGGCGGCTCGCCTGGCAGAAGGGGATCGACCTGGTGCTGGACGCGCTGCCGGCGCTGCTGGCCGAGGGCGGGCAACTCGCCATCCTCGGCACCGGTGACCGGGCGCTGGAGGCGCGCTGCCTGGAGGCGGCAGCCGCCCATCCCGGCCGGGTCGGCACGGTGATCGGCTTCGATGAGGGGCTGGCACGGCTGGGCTATGGCGGAGCGGATGCGGTGCTGGTGCCCTCCCGCTTCGAGCCCTGCGGCCTCGCGCAGCTCTGCGCGCTGCGCTATGGCGCGCCGCCGGTGGTGGCACGGGTCGGCGGCCTCGCCGATACGGTGATCGATGCCAATGAGGCCGCGCTGGCGGCCGGCGCGGCGACCGGGGTGCAATTCGCCCCGCCCTCGGCGGAGGCCCTGGCTGCGGCGCTGCATCGCATGGCCGCCCTCTACCGCGATGCGCCGGGCTGGGCGCGGATGCAACGCAACGCGCTTCAGGCGGATGTCTCCTGGGCGCGCTCGGCGGGGCGATATGCGGCGCTGTTCCGGTCCCTGATCCATGGCTGAGCCGCCGGTCGGCGTCCTGGCCGAGGAGGGGGGCCTGCGTGTCGGGGTGGTGGCGCCCGATGCGACCGCCATCGAATTCTGCCTCTTCGAAGGCGAGAGGGAGGTAGCGCGGCATCGCCTCCGCGACCGCACCGGTGCCGTCTGGCATGGGCATGTGCCGGGTGTGCGGCCCGGGGCGTGCTACGGCTTCCGCGCGCATGGGCCCTGGGCGCCGGGCGAGGGGCATCGCTTCAACCCGGCCAAGCTGCTGGTGGACCCTTGGGCGACGGCGCTCGATCGCGGCTTCCGCCTGCATCCCGCCCTGTTCGACACGGGTGAGCGGCCGGACGAGACCGACAGCGCGCCCTTCGTCCCGAAGGCCATCATCGCCGCCCCAGCCCCGCCGCCCATGCCGCTGCCATCCCTGCCGGGCGGCCCTAGGGTGATCTACGAGGCGCATGTCCGCGGCTTCACCATGCGCCACCCGGCCATCCCGGAGGCCATTCGCGGCACCTTCGCCGGCCTCGCCCATCCGGCCGCCATCGCCTATCTGCAGGCGCTCGGCGTCACCCATGTCGAGTTGCTGCCGGTGGCGGCTGGGGTGGATGAGCGGCACCTGCCGCCGCTCGGCCTCACCAACTACTGGAACTACAACCCGGTTGCCTGGCTCGTGCCCTGTCCGCGCCTGGCCCCGGGCGGCATGGCGGAGGTGCGGGCCGCCGTTGCGGCGCTGCGGGCGGCCGGCATCGGCACCATCCTCGATGTCGTCTTCAACCACAGTGGCGAGAGCGATGCGGAGGGGCCGACCCTCTCGCTGCGCGGACTCGGCAATGCGGCCTTCTACCGCACGCGCGGCGCCGGCTATGCCAATGACGCGGGCACCGGCAATACGCTGGCGCTGGAGCGGCCCTGGCCGATGCGCCTGGTGATGGATGCGCTGCGGCACTGGGCGGTGCAGGCCGGGGTGGCGGGATTCCGGCTCGACCTCGCCGCCACCCTCGGGCGGCGGGAGGACGGCTTCGACCCGCAGGCGCCGCTGCTCAATGCGATGCGCCAGGACCCGGTGCTGCGCGAGCTGCTCATCATCGCCGAGCCCTGGGATATCGGGATGGGCGGCTACCAGCTTGGCCGCTTTCCCGCCGGCTGGGGCGAATGGAATGACCGCTTCCGCGACACCACACGCCGCTTCTGGCGGGGCGATGGCGGGTTGCTCGGCGAATTCGCCACCTGCCTCGCCGGCTCCGCCGATATCTTCGGCGCCGACCGGCCGGTGACGGACAGCGTCAATTTCATCACCGCGCATGACGGCTTCACCTTGGCCGACCTCGTCGCCTTCACCGAGCGTCGCAATTGGGCGAATGGCGAGGAGAACCGGGACGGCACCGGGGAGAACCATTCCTGGAACCATGGCGTCGAGGGGCCGACGGAGGATGCCGGGGTGCTCGCCCGCCGGGCCGGCGATGTCCGGGCGCTGCTCGGCTTGCTGCTCGCGGCGCGCGGCACGCCGATGCTCTCCATGGGCGACGAGGCGGGACGGAGCCAGGGCGGCAACAACAATGCCTACGCGCAGGACAACCCCCTTTCCTGGTTGGACTGGGAGGGGATCGACTGGGACCTCGTGGAATTCACCGCCGCGCTGGTGCAGGCGCGGCTGGCCCATCCGGCGCTGCATGACGGCCGACCCCTGACCGGCGAGGCCGTTGACGAGACCGGCATCCCCGATGTCGAGTGGCGGCGAGCGGAGGGTGGCCCGCCGGACTGGGACGGGGGCCGGAGCCTCGCGGTGGCGTTCTACGCCGCGGGCGATCGTGTGCTCGTCGCCATCAATGGCGACGCGGAGGCCGTGGCGCTGGTCCCGCCCGTGCCGCGCCACGGCTTTGCCTGGACGGTTCTGGCCGACAGCGCCGGGGCGGCGGGCGACCTCGCCCCCCGCAGCCTCCGCCTCCTGGCCGAAAGCCCGGCCTGACCGCTACTTCGCCGCGACCGGCAGGCCGAGCGGTGCGGCGGCGCTGCGCCGCTTGCGCTCGACGATGCCGACGATGCCGCGCGGCAGGTAGATCATGAAGAGCACCAGCAGGATGCCGTAGATCAGCGGCGCGCCGCCGGTGAACTCCGTGCCGAAGGCGATGCGCAGCCCCTCCTCCAGCCCGATGGTGATGATGGCACCGACGGTCGGCCCGAGCGGTGCATACATGCCGCCGGCGATGGCGCCGAAGACGATCTGCAGCGAGATGCCGAGGCCGGCGAGCGATTCCGGATTGAGGTACATCCGGTACTGCGCCGTCAGTGCGCCGGCCAGCGCGGCGAGGGCTGTCGAGATCACCGTGACGCGCAGCTTCTCCCGCGTCACCCGGATGCCGATGGAGGCGGCCGCCTCCTCGTCCTCGGAGATGGCCGCGAGCGCCTTCGAGGCCATGGACCGGTCGAGCAGCCACCAGGCCAGCAGCCCGCCCGCCCAGGCCAGCAGCGCCAGCCACCAGAAGCCCGCCTTGTCGAACTGCATCGCCAGGAAGGCCTGGTCGGCCGGCACCCGGTCCGGCGTCATGCCGAGCGAGCCGCCGGTATGCTCGCGCAGCGCGGTGATGAGGATGCGGACGATCTCGCCGGCGGCCAGAGTCACCAGCGCGAAGTAATGGCCGACGACCTTCAGCCGGAAGCAGGGATAGCCGAGCATGACGCCGACCAGCGCCGCCAGCCCGACCGCGACCGGGATGCCGATCCATGGGCTGAGGCCGGCCATGTTCCAGAGCAGCGCCATGGTATAGGCGCCGATGCCGAGGAAGGCGCCATGGCCGAAGGAGACGAGGCCGTAGCGCCCCATCATGGCCCAGCCGGTCCCGGCGACCGCGGTCAGCAGCACGGTGACGCCGAGATGGATGAAGTAGTCGGGCGGCGAGAGCAGCGGGATGCAGGCCAGCGCCAGCAGCAGGGGGATGACGTATCTCATCGGGCGAACAGCCCCCTCGGCCGGGCGAAGATGGTGACGATGAAGAAGCCGAAGGCAACGACATAGGAGAATTCGGTCGTCCCCCAGAAGCCGCCGACCGAGACGATGATGCCCATGAGGAAGGCGGCCAGGAAGCCGCCCAGCATGTTGCCGAGCCCGCCCATGACGCAGATCATGAAGGTGATCGGCCCGAAGGAGAGGCCGACGAAGGGATGGACGTCGAGCTGCACCACCAGCAGGCAGGCGGCGAGCCCGGCCAGGGCCCCGCCCACCGCCGAGGCGATCAGGTAGATGCGCTGCGGATCGACGCCCATCAGCGGCATCACCTCCCGGTCGCGGGCGATGGCGCGGATGGCGGTCCCGACATAGGTGAATTTCAGGAAGGCCCACAGCACCGCCGCTCCCAGGAGCGCCGCGCAGAAGGCCGCCAGCTTGGTGCCGCTGACGAAGATCTCGCCCACCTCCATCGGCGGCATGTCGACGCCGAGGCTGCGGAAATCGGTGCGGAAGATCAGCGTCATCGCGCCCTGGAGCAGGAAGAGCACGCCGCCCGTCGCCAGGACCTGGTTGATCGGCGGCGCTGCCAGCAGGGGCCGCACCACCAGCAGGTGCAGCAGCACGCCGAGCAGCGCGACCACCGGCAGGCAGGCGCCGAAGGCGAGCGGCAGCGGCCAGCCGAGCTGGGTATAGAGGAACCAGACGGCATACATGCCGACCATCACCAGCTCCGCATAGCAGAGCCAGACAACGTCCACGACGCCGAAGACGAGGTTCAGCCCGAGCGCCGGCAGGGCGAAGACGCCGCCGAGCAGGATGCCGTTGACGATGGCCTCCAGCAGGAAGGGATCCATGGGTCCTCCTTGTGAGAACCGGCCGATTCACGTCGTCGGGCTGCGCCCTCCGCCGATCGGACGGTCAGTGCCCCCCGAGATAGCTGCGACGGATGGCGGGGTCGGCGGCGAGCTCGGAGGAACGTCCCTCGGCGGCGACGCGGCCGGTTTCCAGCACATAGGCGCGGTCCACGACGCGCAGCACCTGCGCCACGTTCTGCTCGACGATCAGCACCGTCAGCCCCTCCTCGCGGATGCGGCGGACGAGGTCGAAGACCTGCTTCACCACGATCGGGGCGAGGCCGGCCGATGGCTCGTCCAGCAGCAGGATGCGCGGGGCGCACATCAGCGCCCGGCCGATGGCGCACATCTGCTGTTCGCCGCCCGACATGGTGCCGGCCAGCTGGTGGCGCCGCTGCTTCATCTTCGGGAAGAGGTCGTAGACCCGGTCCCGCCGCTCCGCGAAATGCGCCCGCGCCGCTGGGGAGAAGGCGCCGACCTTCAGGTTCTCCTCCACGGTCAGGTGCGGGAAGAGGCGGCGGTTCTCCGGCACATGGGCGATGCCGAGGGCGGGGAGCTGGTGCGGCGGCGTCCGCGCCAGATCCTGCCCGCCGAAGCGCAGCGTGCCGGCGGTCGGGCGGATAAGGCCGGAGATGACGCGGAGCAGCGTCGTCTTGCCCGCACCGTTGGGGCCGACGACGCCCACCGCCTCGCCCGGCTCGACGCGGAGGCTGATGCCGAACAGGGCCTGGAAGTCGCCATAGCCGGCATGGATGCCGGAAAGCTCCAGCGTCCCGCCCGATGGCGACTGTGGCGCGGCGCGGGTGTCGAGGGCGGCGCTCATGCGGCGCGACTCTCGGGCGGGCCGAGATAGACCTCGGCCACGCGCTCATCGGCCTGCGCCGCCTCGGGCGTTCCCTGGAAGATCACCGCACCATGGTCGAGCACCACGACGCGATCGACGACGGAGAGCAGCACGCCCATGATGTGCTCCACCCAGACGATGGTGATGCCACGCTCGTCGCGGATGCGCTTCAGCATGGCGGCCGCCTGGTGCATCTCGGCGGTGTCCAGCCCGCCGAGGCTCTCATCCGCCAGCAGCAGCCGCGGCTGGGTGGCGAGCGCCCGGGCCAGCTCCAGCTTCTTCAGCCCGGCGGCGCCGAGGCCCTGCGTCGTCGCATGCGGGTCGTCGGGCAGCTGGGCGAGGCGCAGCGCATCGCGCGCCCGGGTCTCCGCTTCGTCGCGGCTGATATGCCCGCCGGCGCCGTAATGCGCGGCGAGCACGGCATTCTCCAGCAGGGAGAGACCGCGGAAGGGGCGGGGGATCTGGAAGGTTCGGCCGATACCCCGGCGGCAGGTCTCGTCCGCCGTCAGCCCGCCGATCTCCTCCCCGGCCAGCCGCACCGAGCCCGAACTCGGCTTCAGCATGCCGGCGATGCAGTTGAAGCTCGTGCTCTTGCCCGAGCCGTTCGGCCCGAGCAGGCCGAGGATCTCGCCCCGGCCTACGGCGAAGGAGACATTGTCGACCGCGGTGAAGCCACCGAACCGCTTGGTGAGCCCGGCGACCTCCAGCAGCGGAGCCGCGCTCATCGGGCGGCGTAGGCGTTGCTGGCGGGCAGGGGCATGACGACCGGCTGGCCGAGCGCCGCGGGCCAGACCACCTTCGACTTGCCGTTCTCGAACTGCATGACCACCGCGATGCTGCGTTCGTTCTGCCCCGCCATGGGGTTGCCGGGAGGCGCGAATTTCACGCCATAGCCCTGGATGGTGCCGCCGGTCGGCACGTCCACCTCGAGCGCCGCCTCCCGCAGCGCATCGGCGGTCATCCCGCCGGTCTTCCGCACGGCGGGCTTGAGCACGTGCTCGAGGAAGATCCAGGTGTTGTTGAAGCCCATGGAGGCATGGGTCGGCGGGTCGCTCAGCTTATGCTTGGCCTGGAACCGGTCCATGAAGGTCTTGGCCAGGTCGCCGACCCCGGGCTGCAGCTTGCTCCAGTCGAGCATCTGGGTCGCGGCCGGGTCCACGTTGCACATGTAGTTGACGTCCTGGCCGAAGGTTTCGCTCAGCCGGTCGATCTGCGACCAGCCGGCCCCATGGCCGATCAGCATCTTGAAGCGCAGCCCGCCCGATTTCGCCTGGCGGAGGAAAAGCGTGATATCCGGGTTGTAGCCAACCTGCAGGACGATATCCGGCCGCTCCCGCCGCAGCTTCGTCACCAGGGTCGAAAGGTCGGGCGCGGTTGCCGAATAGGCCTCCTTCAGCACGATCGGCATGTTGCGCTGCCTGGCATTCGCCTCGATCGCCGCGGCGACGCCGGTGCCGTAGGGCCCATCCTCGTAGATGACGCCGAGCTTCACCTTGTCGGGCGCGATGCCGAGCTTCGCCTGGGCGTTGTCGGCGATGGCGGAAATAGAGCCCTCGCCATACTGGTCGGAATGCACGGTGGGGCGGAAGACATAGCGGAAATTCTTGTCCTTCAGCACCGCGGTCGCGATGGCCGAGGTGATCCACATCATCTTCCTCGCCTGCTCGAACCGGCCCGAGAGCGGCACGGCATGGGCCGAGGAATAGATCCCCGTCACCACCTCCAGCCGTTCCTGGCCGAGCAGCCGCTCCATCTCGTTGATGGCGACGTCGGCCTTGCTCTGGCTATCGGCCGTGATGGCCTGGACCGGGCGGCCATCGACCCCGCCACGCTCGTTGAACAACTCGATCGCCACCTCGGCGCCCCAGAAGAGCGGCTGGCTGCCGGCACCGGCGAAGGGGCCGGAGAGGTCGGTCATGACCCCGACCCGGAGCGGGTCGCCCCCGCGCGCCGGGCCCTGGGCGCGCGCCACCGTGGCGGGAATGGTGAGGGCCGCGCCGGCCTGCAGCAGGCCGCGACGGGTGCTCCCGAATGCCTTCATCTGGCGTCTCTCCCTGGTGCCGCTGCCCTCTGCCGGGGCGCGTGCGGAACAGAGCGAAGCCCGGCTGCGGGGTCGCCGTCAAGCGAGAGCCGCGGCCGCCGCTACTTTCGGTTCCGGGCGGCGATCGTCACCATCATCACGACGACCATGATCACCACCCCCGTGCGGTGCTGGCTGATCCATTCAAGCGCCTGTTCGATCGGCATGCGGCCCTCCTGCCTGGATGGTGGGCCGGCGCCCCGCCCGCGCCAAGGCCCGGGACGGATGGCTCCGCCGCCGCCTGGCGGCTAGCCTCGACGGCGGCAAGCGGAGACGAGGCGATGACCGGGCCCAGCAACCACTACGGCGCGACCGCCGCGCGCATCCACGGCCGACCGGGCCGGGAGACACGGCCGGCGAGCCTGACCATCGACATCCACGCCCATGTGCTGGTGCCGGAGGCCGGCGCCTTCGTCGCGCCCCATCTCGACCCCTCCACAATCCCGCTCAGCCGCTTCGCAACGCCGGAGACCGCGGCGCTGAACGCCCGGCAGAATGCCGACCGGCGCACGGTCTTCACCCAGCACGGGCCGCGCCTGGCGGAGCTGGATGGGATGGGCATCGACCTGCAGGTCTGCGCCCCGCCGCCGCCGCAATGCTACTACACCGTGCCGCTCGACATCGCGGTGCCGGCGACGCGGATGGTGAATGACGGCATCGCCGCCTTCTGCGCCGCGCGGCCGGACCGCTTCCTCGGCCTCGGCTCCGTTCCGATGCAGGATGCCGGGGAGGCAGTGCGCGAGCTCGAGCGCTGCATGGGCCCGCTCGGCTTCAAGGGCGTGCAGATCCTGACGACCATCGGCGACCGGGAACTCTCCGACCCCGCCTTCGAGCCATTCTGGGCGGCGGCGGAGCGGCTCGGCGCACTGGTGATGATCCATCCCAACGGCTTCAGCGAGGGCGGGCGCCTCACGCGCTTCTACCTCAACAACGTGCTCGGCAACCCGCTCGATACCACAGTCGCGCTGCACTACCTGATCTTCGACGGCGTGCTGGAGCGCCATCCGGCGCTGAAGATCCTCGCCGTGCACGGCGGCGGCTTCCTGCCGGCCTATTCCGGGCGGATCGACCATGCCTGGGGCGCCCGCTCCGACAGCCGCGGCACGCTGCCGCAGCCGCCGACGCATTACCTGCGAAAGGTGTATTTCGACACCATCGTCTTCACGCCGCACCAGCTGGAATACCTGGTGCGGCTCTACGGCGCCGACCGGATCATGATGGGCACCGACTTCCCCTTCGACATGGCCGAGAGCGACCCGATCGGCCATATCTGCTCGGTCGAGAGCTTCGACGCGGCGACGCGGGCGGCGCTCGCCGGCGGCACGGCGCGGGCGCTGCTCGGGCTGTAGCGCCGGGCAGCGCCCCCTGTCATGGCTCAGACATGAATGCCGTCGAGCTCCTTGCCGGCATTCTCCGGGCTGCAGAACCAGATAACGGCGCCCTGCAGCAGCATGAAGACCGGGATCATGAGGAAAGCGGCGGCGAAGCTGCCGGTACTCTCGCGCAGCCAGACGGCGACGAAGGGCCAGAGCACATAGCCGATGAAGAAGGCGACGGCCCAGGAGAAGCCGTTGCCGACGCCCCGGATGCGTGTCGGGTAGATCTCGGTCGTGTAGGTCGTGGCCGGCCCCCAGACGCCGAGGAAGCCGATGCTCCAGAGCAGGCCATAGGTCCAGAGCAGGGGACGGCTGTCGGTGTAGATCCAGAGCGTGATGAACAGCGCCCCTTCCAGCAGCATCAGCAGGAAGCCGAGCCGCCGCCCGAAGACGTCGATGATCCAGCCGGCCCCGGCGATCCCCACCACGCCGATGAGACCCCAGGCGATGTAGAAGCTGCTGTACTCCGCCGTGCTCCAGCCATGCGCCTCCTTGAGGAAAAGGGGCATCCACAGGCCGACCGTCGAGAAGGCGATGAGGTTCGTCGTGGCGACGAAGGTGGCGAGGCTGGTGTTGCGCAGCATGTCGGGCAGGAAGAGCTGGCGGATGCCGACCTTTTCCGCCTTGCCAATCCAGGCCGTGTCATCGGCATTCAGCCGGCCACCGCCGGCCAGCTGCGCGCGGATGCGTCGCTTGCGGTCCATGGTGCGGACCCAGTAGGGCGATTCCGGGCAGAGCAGGCGGACATAGATCGCCAGCAGCGCGACCGCCGCCGGCAGGACGAAGGCCGCCCGCCAGCCCCAGGCGCCCACCACGACGGCGGTGATGGTGCCGGCCAGCGCGGCGCCGACACCCCAGGCGGCGCGGTCGGCGCAGACGATCCGGCCGCGCAGCCGCGCCGGCCAGGTCTCCGCCACCAGCATCGAGCCGATGGCCCACTCACCGTTGAGGGCGAAGCGGCACATCGCATAGGCGGCGACGAAGAAGCCCCAGGTTGGCGCGAGTGCCACCAGCGGCATCATCAGCGAGAACATGGCGATGTTGATGGCGAGCAGCGTCCGCCGCCCATAGCGGTCCGCAAGCCAGGGCCAGAGATAGAGGCCGACGATGCCGACCAGCATGGCGATCTGCACGCCGCTGCGGTACTCGGGCAGGCCAACGGCGAATTCCTGCATCACCAGCGGGGCGACCAGGGCAAAGATGGCGCCGTCCATGCCATCGAAGCCCCAGCCGAGGCCATTGGCCCAGGCGATGTGCCAGTGCGTGCCGGTCAGCCGCCCGCCTTCCGCCGCGACGTTGCGGTAGGCGGCGGAGCGCATGTGCTGCTCCTCCAGCGGGCCACCGGCCGTGGCGGGCCCGGGCAGGGGTGTTGCCCCGCCGTCCAGTGTCGTCGAACTCATGCCGTTTCCTTCCCTCCTGGCCTCGCGCATTAACCGCGCCTTACCCGGTGCCAGTCTTGGTGCCGGGGGTTACCATGGTGGTTCGCGCGATGTGGTCTCGCGCTTCGGGAATGGTGGGCGCCCGCTGATACACAGCGCAACCGTTGGTCGTATACGCTGGTCGGGCCCAGCGATGACGTATTCGTGAGCACAAAACGGACAAGCCATGCCGTTGAAAATGCGAAAGCTTGTTGCGGGACGTCGAGTGTCTGACCCGCTACGTGTCAAAAAGGAAACGCTCGGCCTGGGATGCAAGCAGCCGGTGTTACCAAACGGGCAAGGGTTGTATGCTGGGGGTTCGAGCTAGGAGACCCGTATGGGAGAGGCGCACGGCCAGCAGGCCCCTGCGCGGCGGCAGCCCCCGCCGGCGGAGGACCTTCGCACGCTGTCCTTCGAGGACGCTCTGGCGGAGCTGGAAGAGATCGTGAAGTCGCTGGAAGGTGGCCGGGGCACGCTGGCCCAGGCCATCGCCGATTACGAGCGCGGCGCCGCGCTCCGGCGGCATTGCGAGCAGAAGCTGGCGGAAGCGGAGGCGAAGGTGCAGGCGATCGTCGATGCGCCGGGTGGCCCCACCCTCCGCGACGTGGAATGAGGCCCACCCAGGAATGAGCATGACCACCGAGACCCAGGATCTCCGCCGCGCCATGGCGCGGGCAGCCGAGGAGATCGACCAGGCGCTGGACATCCTGCTGCCGACCGAGGAGGGGCCCGAGGCCCGGCTCTATGCCGCCATGCGCTACGCCGCCGTGGGCGGCGGCAAGCGGCTGCGCGGCTTCCTGGTCCTGGAGGGCGCCCGGCAATTCGGCGTCTCGCGCCATGCCGCGCTCCGCGTCGCCGGCGCCATCGAGATGCTGCATGCCTACAGCCTCGTGCATGACGACCTGCCGGCGATGGACGATGACGACCTGCGCCGCGGCAAGCCGACCGTGCACAAGGCCTTCGACGAGGCGACCGCCATCCTCGCCGGCGATGCCCTACAGACCCAGGCCTTCCTCGTCCTCGCGCAGGAGGATACGCATCCCGACCCGGCGGTGCGGGCCGAGCTGGTGCGCTGCCTCGCCCAGGCCTCCGGCGCGCGCGGCATGTGCGGCGGCCAGATGCTCGACATGCTGGCGGAGGAGGGCGGCCAGCAGCTCGACGAGGCAGCGATCGGCCGGCTGCAGACGCTGAAGACCGGCAAGCTGATCGAATTCTCCGCCGAAGCGGGTGCCGTCCTCGGCAAGGCCGCCGCCTCGCAGCGCCATGCGCTGCTGGGCTACGGGCGGGACCTCGGCGCCGCCTTCCAGATCGCCGACGACCTGCTCGACGCCACGGCCACGGCCGAGGAGACGGGCAAGCGGACCGGCAAGGATGCCGAGGCCGGCAAGGCGACCCTTGTCTCCCTGCTCGGCCTCGAGCGGGCCCGGCTGCAGGCCGACCGGCTCGTCGACCAGGCCAAATCGCATCTTGACGGCTTCGGAGAGAGGGCAGACCTGTTGCGCATGCTCGCTGATTTCGTGATCGAGCGGAGGAACTGATGTCCGTACCCTCCGCAACCCCACTCCTCGACCGTGTCAAGATCCCGGCCGACATGCGCAACCTCTCGGCCGAGCAGCTCAAGCAGCTCGCCGCCGAGCTCCGGGCCGAGACCATCCACGCGGTCAGCCAGACCGGCGGGCATCTCGGCGCATCGCTCGGCGTCGTCGAGCTGACGGTCGCCATCCACGCCGTCTTCGAGACGCCGCGGGACCGGCTGATCTGGGATGTCGGCCATCAGGCCTATCCCCACAAGATCCTGACCGGGCGGCGCGACCGCATCCGCACGCTGCGCCAGGGCGGCGGCCTCTCCGGCTTCACCCGCCGCAGCGAGAGCGAGTACGACCCGTTCGGCGCGGCGCATTCCTCGACATCCATCTCCGCCGGCCTCGGCATGGCGGTGGCGAGCGAGCTGAAGGGCGACCCGCGCAACGTCGTCGCCGTCATCGGCGACGGCGCGATGAGCGCGGGCATGGCCTATGAGGCGATGAACAATGCGGGTGCGGAGAAGTCGCGCCTCATCGTCATCCTCAACGACAACGACATGTCGATCGCGCCGCCCGTCGGCGCGATGAGCGCCTATCTATCGAAGGTCGTCTCCTCGCGGCCCTTCCTCTCCATCCGCGACATGATGGCGAAGCTGGCGCGGCGCTTCCCGGCGCCGATCGAACGCGCCGCCAAGCGGGCGGACGAGTACGCACGCGGGCTGCTCACCGGCGGGACGCTGTTCGAGGAGCTGGGCTTCTACTATGTCGGGCCGATTGATGGGCACGACCTCGACCACCTGCTGCCGATCCTGCGCAACCTGCGTGATACCGAGCTCGGCGAGCCGGTGCTGCTGCATGTGGTGACGCAGAAGGGCAAGGGCTATGCGCCAGCCGAGGCGAGCGCCGACAAGTATCATGGCGTCGTCAAGTTCAACGTCGTCACCGGCGAGCAGCAGAAGCCGCCGCCGGGGCCGCCGAGCTACACCAAGGTCTTCTCCAATGCGTTGATCGCGGAAGCCGAGGCGGATAGCCGGATCGTCGCCATCAACGCGGCGATGCCGGCGGGCACGGGCCTCGATGCCTTCGCCAGGAAATTCCCCAAGCGCAGCTTCGATGTCGGCATCGCCGAGCAGCATGCGGTGACCTTCGCCGCGGGCATGGCGACGGAGGGCATGAAGCCCTTCTGCGCCATCTATTCCACCTTCCTGCAGCGCGGCTACGACCAGGTGGTGCATGACGTAGTGCTGCAGTCGCTCCCCGTCCGCTTCGCCATGGACCGGGCGGGGCTGGTCGGCGCCGATGGCGCGACCCATGCGGGCAGCTTCGACATCGCCTATCTCGGCTGCCTGCCGAACATCGTGCTGATGGCTGCGGCCGACGAGCTGGAGCTGATGCACATGGTCGCCACCTCGGCGGCCATCGACGACCGGCCGAGCGCCTTCCGCTATCCCCGTGGCGAGGGCTTCGGGCTCGAGCTGCCGAAGCGCGGCACGCCACTCGAGATCGGCAAGGGACGCACCCTCAAGGAAGGCACCTCGGTCGCCATCCTCTCCTACGGCGCGCGCCTGCGCGAATGCCTGAAGGCGGCGGATGAACTGGGCGCGCGCGGCCTCTCCACCACCGTGGCCGATGCCCGCTTCGCCAAGCCGCTGGACACCGACCTGGTCGAGCGGCTGGCGCGCGAGCATGAGGTGCTGATCACCATCGAGGAGGGTTCGGTCGGCGGCTTCGGCAGCTTCGTGCTGCACCACCTGGCGCTGCGCGGCATGCTGGACCATGGGCTGAAGGTGCGGCCGATGGTCCTGCCGGACCGCTTCATCGACCACGAGAATCCGAAGAAGCAGTATGACGAGGCGGGGCTGAACGCCGCGCAGATCGTCGCCATGGCGGTGTCCGCGCTCGGCTCGAGTGCTGCCGTGCAGCCGGCGCGGGCCTGAGGCCATCGCCAAGGAGCGGGCCGACCAGGCGCTGGTGGACCGGGGGCTGGCCGAAAGCCGCACCCGGGCCCAGGCGCTGATCCTCGCCGGCAAGGTCTTTTCGGGCGAGCAGCGGGTGGAGAAGGCGGGGCAGTTCCTCGCCCCCGGCACGCCGCTCGAGGTGCGTGGCCAGGATCACCCCTGGGTCTCCCGGGGCGGGGTGAAGCTCGACCACGCCATCCGGCATTTCGGCCTCTCGCCGAAGGGAAAGGTTGCCCTCGATGTCGGCGCCTCGACCGGCGGCTTCACCCATGTGCTGCTGCATCACGGCGCGGCGCGGGTCTTCGCCGTCGATGTGGGCCACGGGCAGCTGGCCTGGACCCTCCGCAACGACCCTCGCGTGACGGTGATGGAGCGGGTGAACGCCCGCTACCTGGAGGCCTCCCAGCTCGACGCCGTGCCGGAGGTGCTGGTCTGCGATGCCAGCTTCATCGGGCTGCAGGTGGTGCTGCCGCAGCCCCTCTCGCTCTGCGCCCCGGGCGCCTGGGCGGTCGCGCTGATCAAGCCGCAATTCGAGGTGGGGCCTGCCATCGCCAAGGGCGGGGTGGTGCGCGATGCCGCCGTGCATCGCAGCGTCTGCCACAAGATCGAGGAGTGGTGGGGCGCGCTGCCGGGCTGGCGGGTGCTCGGGGTGGAGCCGAGCCCCTTGCTCGGCCCCGAGGGGAACCGCGAGTTCCTGATTGCTGCGCTGCGGGATAAGCTGGCGGGATGAGCGACTCACCCATCCCCTTCGACCCAGCCGATGCCGGCTGGAAACCCATGCGGCCCGAGGGCTACCCCGCCCTGATCGGCCCCTTCTGGTACAGGCGGGAGGAGGGTGGCTTCCGCTACGGCTTCCCGGCCGAGCCACGCCACCTGAACAATGGCGGCGTCGTCCATGGCGGCATGCTGATGAGCTTCGCCGACGACGTGCTCGGCATGACCGTCTGGGAGGCGGCCGGCCGCAAGCCCTGCACCACGGTGCAGCTGAGCACCCAGTTCATCTCGCCGGCCCGGCCGGGGGATTTCGTCGAGGGACGCGCGGAGATCTTGCGCGCCACCCGCTCCGTGGTGTTCGTGCGGGGCCTGGTCACGGTTGGCGACCGGACCGTCATCCATGCCGACGGGATCTGGAAGATCCTCGGCGCCTGAGCCGTCGCCGTCTATCGGGAGGAATCAAGAATGCGCACCGCCGTCCTCGTCTCCACCGCCCGCACGCCGATCGGCCGGGCCTATCGTGGCGCCTTCAATGACACCCAGGCCCAGGCGCTGGGTGGCCATGCCATCGCCGAGGCGGTGAAGCGGGCCGGGATCGACCCCGCCGAGGTGGAGGACGTGACCATGGGGGCCGCCCTGCAGCAGGGCAGCCAGGGCAGCAACCTCGCCCGGCAATGCGCCCTCAGGGCCGGGTTGCCGGACACGGTCCCCGGCATGACGGTGGACCGGCAATGCTCCTCCGGCCTCATGGCCATCGCCACGGCGGCGAAGCAGATCGTGGTGGATGGCATGCAGGTGGCCGTCGGCGGCGGGCTCGAATCCATCTCGCTCGTGCAGAACGACAAGATGAACCGCTACCGCACGCGCGACCCCTGGCTCACCGAGCATGTGCCGCAGCTCTACATGTCCATGCTGGAGACGGCCGAGATCGTCGCCGAGCGCTACAAGGTCTCGCGCGAGGCGCAGGACGAGTACGCGCTGCGCTCCCAGCAGCGTACCGCCGCGGCCCAGGCGGCCGGGCGCTTCGATGCCGAGATCGTGCCCCTGCCGAGCATCATGGCCGTCGCCAACAAGGAGACGGGCGAGATCAGCCACAAGCCGGTGACGCTGACGAAGGATGAGGGCAACCGGGCGGATACGACGCTCGCCGGCCTCAACGGGCTGAAGCCGGTGCTGGCCGATGGACAGCAGGTGAAGCAGGGACGCTTCATCACGGCGGGCAATGCCAGCCAGCTCTCGGACGGTGCCTCGGCGGCGGTGCTGATGGAGGCGGGGGAGGCGTCCCGTCGCGGGCTGCATCCGCTCGGCATCTATCGCGGCATGGCCGTCGCGGGCTGCGACCCCGCCGAGATGGGCATCGGCCCGGTCTTCGCCGTGCCCAAGCTGCTGAAGCAGCACGGCCTCAAGGCCGAGGATATCGATCTTTGGGAGCTGAACGAGGCCTTCGCCTGCCAGGTGATCTATTGCCGTGACCGGCTGGGCATCCCGGATGAGCGGCTGAACGTGGATGGCGGGGCCATCGCCATCGGCCATCCCTATGGGATGAGTGGTGCCCGCATGGCCGGCCATGGGCTGATCGAGGCGAAGCGCCGTGGCGGCCGCTATGTGGTCGTTACCATGTGCATCGGCGGCGGCCAGGGCGCCGCTGGCTTGTTCGAGGTCGCCTGAACAAGGCGCCTGGGTGGGGTGCCTGCCGCGGACCAGCCGCGGCAGGCGGGCCTCGTGTCCCTATTCGGCCGCGATCTGAGCCTCAGCCGCGCTGATCTCGGCGAGCAACGTCCAGACCCGGTGCGGGTCCATCCGCACATCGGGGTCGTTCAGCAACTGGTCCAACTCGTCGAGCTTGGCCTGGAATTCGCGGTCGTTCATGCGTCTCCATCCTCTCTGGCGCCGCCAGCCTGGCTGCCGGCACCGTCGGTCGGTGCCGGCTGGAAACGTGGCAGATTGAAGACGGTTTCCTTCCGGAATCCGGCTGATTTGCCCGTCACATTGAGGAGAGAATGGCAGGCGCCAGGGCCTGGAGCTTCGCGGCCGGATGCGCCGGGTTGCGGAAGCGCAGCGCCGGCTCGATGGCTGCATCCGGTGGCGCCGCGCCGAACATCTCGAAGCGGGAGGCGCAGGTGACGGCAACGACACGGCGGGCCGGTGCCGTGGTCAGGAACCGCCGTACAGCACCCTCAAGCTCGAGCTGCTCGCGCAGCCCGCGCCACTCGGCCCGGTCGAGATCCTCGAGGAAGACGGCGGCGATGCCGGGCTTGTGGCCCGAGAGCCGGTCCTCCGCCATCCGGCCGAGACGCCGGGCCACGGCGCTGGCGATTTCGTTCTCGCGCCCGGCCCGGGCTGCCATGACGAAGACGCTGCCGCTGCCAGGATCGGTGGTGATGGCGAGATGCGCCTCGGGTCCGAATTGGGCACGCAGGCGGGCGGACAGGCTGGCCTGCGTCTGGCCTGCCGCCTGGGTACCGGCCAGCATCAGCGGGTCGAGCTTCAGCACGGCCTGGGCCGCGGCGTCCTGGCGCCGCTCCGATGCCAGCATCCCGGTGATCTGCTGGTGCAGCCGCGCCAGGTCGTCCGGGCCTGAAATACCTTCGGGCAAGGTCATCTTGAGCAGGTAGCGGCCGGGATGGGCAGCAAGCCAGGCCTGCACCCCGGGCGTGATGCGGTCGACCAGCGCATACCAGTGGCCCCGATGGACCGGCCTGCCTTCCTCCGCCGAGACGGTTTCGCAGATCACTTCGGCACTGGCGCCATCCCGCTCCACCAGCAGGTCATGCGACGTACCCTCGGCCAGGCCGGTGAAGCGGATGGAGAAGCCGCTCTCGCGCAGCAGGGCAGCGGTGCGAAGGAGATGGAAGATGGGGATGAGGGTTGCCTCCCCCGTGAGCCCGGCGAGGATCTGGTCGCGCAGGCGGGCGCGGGGGCCCTCCGGCAGGCTGTCCGCCAGGCGCACCGCTTCCTCGGCGAAGGCGCAAAGGCGACGCTCGGTGCTGGTGGCGCGCGTCAGGGCCTGCCGCCCGGAGATGCGGGCAAGGGCGAGTTCGAGCGCATGCCGCTGTTGCGCGGCGCGGCCGGTCAGGGAGCCGGTCTGGGCGCGGTTGCCGATATCGGCCAAGCGGGCTGCCCAGGCCGCTTCGCCGCAGAGCGCCACGAAGGCATCGAGACCGGGATTGGCGGCGGTCAGGCTTGGGGAGGCAGGGAATCTACTTCCCTGCCGAAGCTGCGCCGGCTGCGGATCGGCGAAGGTCATGGCTTCGTCTCATCCCTACTCGCTACGACTGCTAAACGCCTCGCCGGGGAAAAGGTCAAGGGAGCTTGCCTCGCGCCACGGAACCCCGTTCGGGCCTGCTGCGCTTCTGGCTCTCTTCCCATTTTCTGTTCCTGGCACGAGGTTGTATGCCGAAATTCGATCCGCTTCTCGCCTATCTGGATGGCCAGCCGACGGCGCGCTGGAATGCCCCGGACGAGATCGGCACCCCGGCCAGCATTACCTACAGCTTCACCCGGGCAGTGCCGGCCTATGACGATCCCGCTACCCATCCCGGCTTCACTCCCCTCAGCGGCTCGATGCAGGCGGCGGTCCGTACGGCGCTCGACTCCTGGGCCGACGTTGCCAACCTGACCTTCACCGAAGTGCCCGATTCCGGGGGCGGCGGCGAGATCCGCATCGGCAGCCATGAGATGGGGTATGGCGGCTACTCATACTACCCCGCTTTCGAGGGTGGGGAGCCGACCGACCTCGCCGGCGACATCTATCTCGGCCGCTACCCGGAGAATGCGCACACCGCGCCCGGCCAGTACGGGCTCGAGACCATCGTGCATGAGATTGGCCATGCAATCGGCCTGAAGCATCCCTTCGAGGGCAGCCACACCTTGCCCGCCTCCGAGGAGGATCTCGGCCATACCGTCATGGCCTATGATCCGCCGAAGAATTCCAATGTCGTCAGCGTCACCGGCACCGCGGCGGACTACCGCTATGTCTCCCAGCCGCTCTACCCGAGCGGGCCGATGCTGTACGACATCGCCGCGGCGCAATTCCTTTACGGCGCCAACATGGCGCATGCCACGGGCAATGACAGCTATGCCTGGGCCACCCATGCCCGGTTCTTCGAGACGATCTGGGATGCCGGTGGCACGGACAGGATCGATACCTCGAACCAGACCCTCGATTCCGTCATCGACCTGCGCGACGGCCATTATTCCAGCATCGCCATGCGCGACAGCGTGGCGGAGAAGCGCCTGGAGATCCCGGCCTTCGCCACCGAGGCGCCGACGCCGGCCTATGACGGACACAACAACCTGGCGATCGCCTTTGGGGCCGTGATCGAGAACGCCACCGGCGGCTCGGGCGCCGACACCATCACCGGCAATGCCGTGGCGAACAGCCTTGATGGCGGGGCCGGCGCCGACAGCCTCGACGGCGGCGCGGGCGCGGATACGTTGATTGGCAGGGACGGCAACGACTCCCTCGCCGGCGGCGACGATTCAGCCATTGATCGCCTGCTGGGCGGCAACGGGAATGACCGGCTCGACGGCGCCTCCGGCCATGGCGAGGCGGATTGGCTGGCCGGCGGCGCGGGCGACGATCTCTATGTGATCGACAGTGCCGCCGACATGGTGACCGAGGTCGCGGGGCAGGGGACCGACACGGTCCATCTCCGCATGCCCGGCGGCCGATACTCCCTCCCGGCCCATGTCGAGAACCTGGTGCTGGAAGGGACCGCCCAGACCGGGGGAGGCAATGAGCTGGCCAATGTCATCACCGGCAATGCGGCGGGGAATTGGCTGCTCGGCGGCGCGGGGGCCGATACGCTCGACGGCGGTGCCGGCGCGGATATCCTCTTCGGTGGCGAGGGCGCGGATCTCTTCGTCGTCGCCCGTGGCTCGGGTGGTGACCGGATCGGCGACTTCGCCCCCGGTGCCGATGAGATCCGGCTCTCCGGCTTCGGCGTCTCGAGCTTCACCCAGCTGCTCGGGCGGACCAGCGACGGAGCGAGCGGGGCGGTGATCGATTTCGGCGGGGGCGACAGCCTGTCGCTCGCGGGCATAGCCAAGTCGGCGCTCGCGGCGGGCGACTTCGTCTTCGCCTAGAACTGGCCTGGCTGTTGGCCCTAGTTCCGCGGCAGCCGGGCCTCGCCCGGCGCATCCGGGTTCTGCGCCCGGTGGCGGAGGAGGTGGTCGGCCAGCACCAGGGCCAGCATCGCCTCGCCCACCGGCACGGCGCGGATGCCGACGCAGGGGTCGTGCCGGCCCCGGGTCAGCACCTCCACCTCCTGCCCGAAGCGGTCCACCGAGCGGCGGGGGGTGAGGATGGAGGAGGTCGGCTTCACCGCGAAGCGGGCGATGATCGGCTGGCCGGTGGAGATGCCCCCCAGCACGCCACCGGCGTGGTTGTCGCCGAAGATCACCCGGCCATCGGGGCCCATGCGCATCTCATCGGCATTGGCCTCGCCGGTCAGGGCGGCGGCGGCGAAGCCCTCGCCGATCTCGACGCCCTTCACCGCATTGATGCCCATCAGCGCCGCGGCGATATCGGCATCGAGCTTGCCATAGATCGGCGCGCCGAGGCCCGGGGGGACGCCCTCCGCCACCACCTCGATGACGGCGCCGAGGGAGGAGCCGGATTTGCGCGCCTCCAGCAGCCGTTGCTCCCAGCGGGCGGCGGCGGCGCGGTCGGGGCACCAGAACTCGTTCTCCTCGACCGCCGCCCAGTCCCAGGCGGCGCGGTCGATGCGGTCATCGCCCATCTGCACCAGCGCGCCACGGATGGTGACGCCTTCCAGCACGCGGCGGGCAACGGCGCCGGCGGCCACGCGCATCGCCGTCTCCCGCGCGGAGGAGCGGCCGCCCCCCCGGTAGTCGCGGATGCCGTATTTCAGCTCATAGGCGAGGTCGGCATGGCCAGGGCGGAAGCGGTCCTTGATCTCCCCGTAGTCCTTGCTGCGCTGGTCCTGGTTCTCGATCAGCAGCGAGATCGGCGTCCCCGTGGTCAGCCCCTCGAAGGTGCCGGAGAGGATGCGGACCTGATCCGGCTCCTGCCGCTGGGTGACGAAGCGCGAGGAGCCCGGGCGGCGCCGGTCGAGGAAGGGCTGGATATCCGCCTCGGTCAGCGCCAGCCGGGGCGGGCAGCCATCGACGACGCAGCCGATGGCCGGGCCATGGCTCTCGCCCCAGGTGGTGACGCGGAAGAGATGGCCGAAGCTATTGTGGGACATGCGCCGGGGCGGTCAGACGGTGCTGATATCCGGCGCATCCACCGACTTCATGCCAACCACATGGAAGCCGCTGTCCACGTGATGCACCTCGCCGGTCACCCCGGCCGACAGGTCGCTCAGCAGGTAGAGGCCGGCGCCGCCCACCTCCTCGATGGTCACGTTGCGCTTCAGCGGCGCGTTATACTGGTTCCACTTCAGGATGTAGCGGAAGTCGCCGATGCCGCTGGCGGCCAGCGTCTTGATCGGCCCGGCGGAGATGGCGTTCACCCGGATGCCGATGCCGCCGAGATCCACCGCGAGATAACGGACGCTTGCCTCCAGCGCCGCCTTGGCCACGCCCATGACGTTGTAATGCGGCGTCACGCGCTCGGCGCCGAGATAGCTCATCGTCAGCAGCGCGCCGCCCGGCTTCATCAGCGGCACCGCGCGCTGGCTGACCGAGACGAAGGAATAGGCCGAGATGTCGAGGGCCTGGAGGAAGGCCTCGCGCGGCGTGTCGAGATAGCGGCCGCGGAGGTAATCCTTGTTGGCGAAGCCGATGGCATGGACCAGGAAGTCGATCCCGCCCCAGCTTTCCTTGAGGGTGGCGAAGGTGGCGTCGACGCTGGCATCGTCGGTCACGTCGCAGGGCAGGACGAGGCTGCTGCCGATGCTTTCGGCCAGCGGGCGCACGCGGCGCTCCAGCGCCTCGCCCTGATAGGTGAAGGCCACCTCCGCCCCCTGCGCGGCGACCGCGCGGGCGATGCCCCAGGCGATGGAGCGATCATTGGCGACCCCCATGATGAGGCCGCGCTTGCCCGCCATGAGCGTGCCGGTTGGGGCGTCTGCGAGGGGCGCGTCGGGCATGATTGGTTGGGACCGGCTCTGGTAGTGGGTGTTGTGATCGCTTTGGCGTGGTGGCACACCCCCGGCCAGCGGGCAAGCCTTAGGGCCCGCACCCCTCGTTACCCGGGATTTCCGCCATGGATCGAAGCGACGCCGACCCCTATGCCCGCTTCGAGGCCTGGATGGCGGAAGCCGCGAAATCCGAGCCGAACGACCCGAATGCCGTCTGCCTTGCGACCAGCACGGCCGATGGGCGGCCCTCGGCCCGCATGGTGCTGCTGAAGGGCATCGATCCCCGCGGCTTCGTCTTCTACACCAATCTCGAGAGCCGCAAGGGCGGGGAGCTCACGGCCAATCCCGAGGCGGCGCTCTGCTTCCACTGGAAGACGCTGCAGCGCAGCGTCCGGGTCGAGGGGCGGGTCGAGCAGGTCTCGGATGCCGAGGCGGATGCCTACTATGCCTCCCGCGCCCGCGGCAGCCGTATCGGTGCCTGGGCCAGCCGGCAATCCCGGCCGCTGGAGGGCCGCTTCGCGCTCGAGAAGGCGGTGGCGGAATTCACGCTGAAATTCGGCATCGGCGAGATCCCGCGCCCGCCTTTCTGGTCGGGCTTCCGGGTGCTGCCGCGCCGGATCGAGTTCTGGCGCGACATGCCCTTCCGCCTGCATGATCGGCAGGTCTTCCACCGCGAGGGGGAAGGCTGGCGGATCGAAGCGCTCTACCCATGACCATCCCGGCCGGGCAGGCGGAGGTTGCCGCCCTGCTCGGGCGGCTGACCGGCGCAGCGCCGATCGAGACGCATATCTCCGCCGTCTTCGTCGGGCCGGAGGATGCCTACAAGTTGAAGAAGGCGGTCGCCCTCGGCTTCCTCGACTTCACAACCCTGGCCGAGCGGGAGCGGCTGCTGCGGCGGGAGCTGGTGCTGAACGCGCCCTTCGCCCCCGACCTCTACCGCGACGTCGTGCCGGTGACGCGCCCCCCCGATGGCGGCCTTGCCCTCGGCGGGGCCGGTGAGGCGGTGGAGTGGGTGCTCCGCATGGCACCTCTCGCGCCCGGGCATTTCCTCGACCGCATGGCCGGCGAGGGCCTGGAGCCGGCGCAGCTGGATGCCATGGCCGATGCCGTCGCCGCCATGCATGCGGCGCTGCCGCCCCAGGCGTCACCGGACTTCGCCGCGGTGATCGCCGGCAATGCCCGTGCCGCCCTCGCCGCCGGCCTGCCTGCGCCACGCATCGAGGCCTGGGCCAGGGCGGCGCAGGCGATGCACGGGCGGCTTGCGGCCTTGCTGGCTTCGCGTGCCGCCGAGGGGCGGGTGCGCCGCTGCCATGGCGACCTGCATCTCGGCAACCTTTGCCTCTGGCAGGGACGGGTGACGCCCTTCGACGCGCTCGAGTTCGACGAGGCGCTGGCGACCATCGATACCGGCTACGACCTTGCCTTCCTGCTGATGGATTGCGAGCACCGGCTCGGCCGGGCCGCCGCCAACCGCCTGCTCAACCGGTATGTCGCCCGCAGCGGCGATGCCGGGCTGGCGGGCGCCCTGCCGCTCTGGCTCTCGGTCCGCGCCGTCATCCGGGCGCATGCGGAGGCGAAGCGGGGCGGCGACGGGCTCGGCTACCTCGCCCGCGCCGAAGCGCTGCTGCGGCCCGCGCTGCCCCGGCTGGTGGCGATCGGCGGGTTGCAGGGCACGGGCAAGAGCCGGCTGGCCCGCGCCCTGGCGCCCGGCCTCGGCCCGGCCCCTGGCGCGCTGGTGCTGCGCTCCGACGAGATCCGCAAGCGCCTGGCCGGCGTGCCGCCCGAGCACCGCCTGCCGCCCTCGGCCTACACGCCGGAGGCCAGCGCGGCCGTCTTCGCCGAACTCGCGGCCCAGGCCGGGGCGGTGCTGTGCGCCGGCCATGCGGTGGTGGCCGACGCCGTCTTCCTCCGCCCGGAGGAGCGGGCCGCGATCGAGGCCGCGGCGCGGGATGCGGGCCTGCCCTTCGACGGGCTCTGGCTGGCCGCGCCGCGCGCCGTGCTGGAGGCGCGCATCGCGGCACGCACCGGCGATGCCTCGGATGCCGATGTGGCGGTGCTGGCCGCCGCCGCCGGGCGGGACCCCGGGCCGCTCACCTGGCGGGTGCTCGACGCCAGTGGGGATCCCCTTCCGGCGGCCCGCGAAGCGCTGGGCTGCAACGGTGCCGATCCGTGCTAGAACCGCCCTTCCTGCGCCGTTAGGAGACGCGCCATGGCCTATCGTCGTCTGCTGCTGCCCCTCACCGGCACCGCCGCCGGGGAAGCTGCGCTCGCCACCGCCCTGATGGTGGCACGCATCTGGAATGCGCATGTGCATTGCCTGCATGTCCGGGTCGATGCCCGGGATGTCGCGCCGCTGGCCGGCGAGGGCCTGTCCGGCGCGATGATTGAGGAGATGATGGCAGCGACCGAGCGGGAGAGCGGCGACCGCGCCGGCCGCGTCCGCGCCCTGTTCGACCGCTTCGCCGTGACCTCCGGCGGCGTCGCCATCGCCGACAGCGCCGAGACGGCACTGAAGACGGACGGTCCGACCCTGTCCTTCGAGAGCATCGCCGGCCGCGAGGAGGATGTGGTCGCCCAGCAGTCGCGCCTCTACGACATGGCGGTGGTGCCGCATCCGGAGGCGGATGAGGATGTCTCCTCCTCCGACGCGCTGCATGCCGTGCTCTTCGATTCGGGCCGGCCGGTGCTGATCGCGCCGCGCCAGGTGCCGCAGACCATCGGCACCCGCGTCTGCTGCGCCTGGAACGGCTCGGCCGAGAGCGCCGCCGCCATCGCCGCCGCGCTGCCCTGGCTGCACCGGGCCAATGCGGTCCGGCTGCTCTATGCCGACGAGTACCAGCGCCGCGGCCCCAAGGTGGATGGCATCCGCAGCTATCTCCGCTGGCACGAGATCGAGGCCGAGCCGGTGCTGTTCAAGCCGCTGACCAAGGATGTCGGCGCCGGCCTGCTCGGCGCGGCGCGCGACTTCGAGGCGGACCTGCTCTGCATGGGCGCCTACAGCCATTCGCGCCTGCGCCAGCTGATCCTCGGCGGCGTCACCCGGCACATCCTGGAAAACAGCGACATGCCCGTCCTGATGTGCCGCTGATCGAGGCCGGTTGCGGCGGCCCGCTCACGGCCGCATGATCCCGCCCCGGTTTCGGCTGGGAGAATGATGATGAGCCCGATCTGGACGCGACGCAGCCTGGCTGGCTGCGCGCTGGCACTGCCCTTCATCCGCACCGCGCGGGCACAGCAGACGGTGGAATGGGTGGCCGGCTCGCTCGGCGGCGGCTGGTACACCATCGCCGCCGGCCTCTCGGCGCTCATCAAGGACGAGAACCCGGATGTCCAGATCCGCGTCGTCCCGGGCGGCGGCCTCGCCAATTCCACCCGCGTCAACCGCGGCCAGTCGCAGATGGGCTGGGGCATCGACACCTTCGCCGCCGCCGCCCGGGCAGGGGAGGAGCCCTATTCGGAGAAGCACGAGGCGCTGCGCTGCCTCGGCACCGGCTATTCGCCGACGGAATTCCACTTCCTTCGCCGCACCGATGGCGGTCCGCAGGACATGCGCGCCATCCTCACCCAGAAGGGGCTGCGCATCGGCTGCCCGCAGCGCTCCTCCACCGATGAGATGACCCTGCAGCGCATCCTGAAATTCCTCGGCACCAGCCCGGACAGGATCCGCTCCGAGGGTGGGCGCTACCTGAACGGCAGCTACGCCGATATCGGTTCCGCCTATTCGGACGGGCAGGTGGATTACCTCTTCGCCGCCCTGGCCCGCCCGGCCGCCATCTTCAGCGAGATCGCCCAGGGGCGGCGGACCGGCCAGCTGGTCGAATTCCCGGCCGATATCCGGAAGCACCTCATCGACCAGTATGCCTATGCCGAAGGGATCATCCCGGCCGCCACCTACCCGGCGCTGCAATCGGGCGACGTGCCGGTGACGCTGATGGACAGCGTGCTCATGGTGCATGAGAGCCTGTCCGAGGAGGTGGCCTACAAGGTCACCCGCACGCTGATCCGCAACAAGGGCGCGCGGCTGACCGCCATCCATGCCAGCATGGCCGCCTGGGACCCGGTGGCCTCGGCCAGGTACAAGGGCGTGCCGCTGCACCCCGGCGCGATCAAGGCCTTCAGGGAAGCCGGCGCGCTGCCGGCCTGAGGCCAACCGGCAAGGTCCTTGCATACTGCGGAGCCATGATGCGCGACCTTGCCGGACCCCTGAAGCTGATCGTCACCCTGTGGCTGGCCGCGGCCTCGGCCATCCACCTCTATTTCGGCGGCTTCGGCTTCCCGGAGCCGATCACCCTCCGCGCCTTCCACCTGCTCGTCTTCGTCCCGCCGCTCTTCCTGCTCTACCCGGCGCGGCCCGGGCGCTCGCCCGAGCGCCGGCCGAGCCTCGCCGACTGGCTCTGGGTGATCGCCGCCGCGGCGCCGCATGCCTGGGTGATGTGGCACTGGGCCGAGGTCTCCGACCGGATGGAATATGTCGATCCCTTCGGCTGGGAGATGATGGTGCTCGCCGTGCTGGCGATCGTCACCCTGCTCGAGGCGACGCGGCGGGCGGTCGAGGTCGGGCTCGCCTGGATGATCGTCATCTCGGTCGCCTACATGGCCTTCGGGCATTACATCCCGGGCCTGCTGAACAGCCGGCCCTTCTCGGCGGCCGAGATCCTCGAGGCCTCCTGGCTGGTGCCGACGGCGGGCGGCGTCTACGGGCCGCTGACCGGCATCGTCGCCACCACCATCGCCGTCTTCATCGTCTTCGGCGCCTTCATGCAGGGCAGCGGCACGGGGCGCCTCTTCACCAATCTCGGTGCCGCCGCGGCCGGGCGCTACACCGGCGGGCCAGCGAAGGTTGCCGTCGTCACCTCCGGCCTGTTCGGCACGATGAGCGGCAGCAGCGTCTCCAACGTCATCACCACCGGCGCCATGACCATCCCGCTGATGATCCGCATCGGCTATCGCCCGGTCGTCGCCGCCGGGATCGAGAGCGCGTCCTCCGTCGGCGGCGCGCTGATGCCGCCGGTGATGGGCGCCGCCGCCTTCGTCCTCGCCGAGATCACCGGCATACCGTACGGCGAGATCGTCGTCGCCGCCGCGATCGGCGCGGTGCTCTACTACTTCGCCATCCTCGCCGCGGTGCATTTCGAGGCGAAGAAGGCCGGCATGGCGCCGATGGCGCTGCGCGACATCCCCGCCTGGCGCGAGGTGGCGCAGGATGCCCATCTCGTCATCCCCATCGCCGTCCTGGTCTGGCTGATGATGGACCGCTGGAGCGGCAACTACGCCGCCTTCTGTGCCACCCTCGCCATGGTCGGCATCGCCGCGCTCCGCCGCCGCAGCCGCATGGGCTGGCGGCAGGTGCTGGAGAGCCTGACCAATGCCGGCCTCACCATGGCGCCGCTCGCCGTCTCGATCGCCGGGGCCGGCATCGTCGTCTCGGCGCTGACGGCGACCGGCCTCGTCGTCGCGCTCGGCGGCATCATCAAGGATCTGGCGGGGGGGAATTTCGCCCTGCTGCTGATCCTGCTCGCCATCACCGTCCTCGTCCTCGGCATGGGCATCCCGACCACGCCGAGCTACATCATCGCGGCTGCCATCGGCGTGCCGCAGATCCTCGATCTTGGCTCCAAGGCGCTGGGCTTCTCGCAGGCCGAGCTGCTGCTGCCGGCGCATCTCTTCATCTTCTACTTCGCGGTGCTGGCCGATGCCTCGCCACCCGTGGCGGCCGCGGCCTTCGCGGCGGCGGCCATCGCCCGCGCCTCGCCGCTGATGGCGAGCATGCATGCGACGCGGCTCGGCATCGCCGGCTTCACCGTCGGCTTCGCCTTCCTCTACGACCCGGGGATCATGCTGCGCGGCTCGCTGCTCGACATCCTGGTGGCGACAGGCATCCAGCTGGGGGCGCTGACGGCGATCTGCGCGGCCTATGCGGGTTTCCTGCTGGCGCCGATGGGGCCACCCCTGCGGCTGCTGCTGGGCGCGGCGGGGCTCTTCGCCGCATTCTATCATGGCGTGCCGGATGCGGTGCGGCTTGCCATCGCCCTTGGCGTGCCGGGGGTGATGGCGCTGGCGCAGCGCATCCGGCTGCCGCGGCCGGTCCGGCCCTGACCCTTCGGAGACTGTCGATGCTGAAGACCATCCTGCTTGCCACGGCGCTGCTGGCGCCGGGCCTCGCCGCCGCGCAACAGGCGTCGAGCCCGGGCCCGACCCTCGCCACGGTGCGGGCGCGCGGTGCCCTGTCCTGCGGCATCTCGACCGGTGACCCGGCCTGGAGCCAGCCGGACAGCCGCGGCGTCTGGCAGGGCATGGATACCGATGTCTGCCGCGCCATCGCCGCCGCGGTGCTCGGCAGCGCGGAGAAGGTGGTCTGGCAGCACCTCACCGGGCAGAACCGCTTCCCGGCCCTTGGCTCCGGCCAGGTCGAGGTGCTGACCCGCACCACCACCTGGACCTTCGCCCGCGATTCGATGCTTGGGCTGAATTTCACCGCGCCGAATTTCTACGACGGCCAGGGCTTCCTCGTGCATGCCGAGAGCGGCATCACCAGCAGCCGCCAGCTCGACGGCGCCACCATCTGCTTCGTCTCGGCCAGCACGCATGAGCTGAACCTGCAGGATTGGTCGCGCAGCCAGGGCATCCGCTTCACCCCGGTGATCTTCGCCGACAAGGACGAGGCCCGCCGCGCCTATGAGAGCAACCGCTGCGACAGCTATACCGGCGATGCCAGCCAACTCGCCGCCGTCCGCAGCGCCTTCCCCGAGCCGGCCAGGCATGTGCTGCTGCCCGAGCGCATCAGCAAGGAACCCTACGCCCCCTCCGTCCGCCAGGGCGATGACCAGTGGTTCGACATCGTGCGCTACGTGATGTTCGGCCTGGTGGAGGCGGAGGAGCTCGGCATCACCCGCGCCAATGCCGACCGCATGCTGGCCGAGAGCCCGAGCCCGGCGGTGCAGCGCCTGCTCGGCAAGACGGGCGATCTCGGCCCGACCCTCGGCCTCGACCGCGCCTGGATGCTGAACGCCATCAAGGCGGTCGGCAATTACGGCGAGATCTATGAGCGGCACCTGGGCAAGGGCAGCCCGGTGGGGCTGCCGCGCGGGCTGAACGACCTCTGGACCCGCGGCGGGCTGATGGTCTCGCCGCCTATGCGGTAGGGCAGGGGGCGGCGCCCACTACTCCCGCTCGTAGATCAGCCGGGCCCGGACGGTGCCCGGCAGGGCCCGAAGCTCGGCCAGGATTGACTCCGCCTGGTCGCGCGCCTCGACGCTCTCGACCACGACGTAACCGAGCTCGGCCTGGGTCTGGTAGTACTGCGCGGCGATGTTGAGGCCGCGCCGCCCGAAGGCCTCGTTGATGCGGGAGAGCATGCCCGGCGTGTCGCGGTGGACATGGATCCAGCGCGCGCCGGTCGCCCGTGCCGGGAGCTGCACCTGCGGGAAATTCACCGCCCCCATCGTCGCACCGGTGTCGCTGAAATCGATCAGCTTGCGCGCGACCTCCTGGCCGATGCGGGACTGCGCCTCCTGCGTGCTGCCGCCGATATGCGGCGTCAGGATCACGTTGTGCAGGCCCTGCACCGGGCTCCTGAAAGGCTCGCCGTTGCGCGCCGGCTCCTCGGGGAAGACATCGGCGGCGAAGCCGAGCAGGTGCCGGTCGCGCAGCGCCTGCGCCACCGCCTCGAGATCGACCAGCGAGCCGCGGGCATTGTTGATGAGGATGGAGCCGGTCCTCATCCGGGCGACCTGGGCCGGGCCGATCATGCCGACCGTGTCCGATGTCTCCGGCACGTGGAGGGTGACGATATCAGCCTCGGCCAGCAGGTCGCCGAGGCTGGCGCAGGGCCGCGCATTGCCATGCGGCAGCTTGGTGGTGTGGTCGAAATAGATCACCCGCATGCCGAAGGCCTCGGCCAACACCGAGAGCTGGCTGCCGATATTGCCGTAGCCGACGATGCCGAGGGTGCGGCCGCGCACCTCGAAGCTGCCCTCGGCCGACTTGTCCCAGCCCCCCTGATGGGCGGAGCGGGAGCGGTCCGGGATGCCGCGCAGCAGCATCACCACCTCGCCCATCACCAGCTCGGCGACGGAGCGGGTATTGGAGAAGGGCGCGTTGAAGACGGGGATGGCGAGCCGCGCCGCCGTCTCGAGATCGACCTGGTTGGTGCCGATGCAGAAGCAGCCCACGGCGATCAGCCGGTCGGCGGCCCCGAGCGCCGCGCCGGTGAGCTGGGTGCGCGAGCGGATGCCGAGCAGGTGGACGCCGTGCAGCGCCTCGGCCAGCGCCGGGCCGTCCAGTGCCTTCGCCACGCGGGTGACGTTTTCGTAGCCGGCGGCGGCCAGCAACTCCACGGCGCTGTCGGAGATGCCTTCCAGCAGGAGGACGCGGATGCGGCCCTTGGGGAGGGAGAGGCGGTCGGACATCAGGCGCTCCGAGGGGAGGGTACAAGGGCGCGCTTCTTGCGCCCTTACCGACCGTCCGCCAAGCCCGGCTAGCGGGGGGGCAGATCCCTGCTGCGGTAGCGGCTCACCGCCTGCCCGGCCGGGACCTTCTGGAACACCAGGAAATAGCTGTGGTTCTTCCGGGCATGCACCTGCCGCAGCAGCCGCGCCACCCCCGGCCGGTTGGGCCGCACCAGCACGAAGAGGTCCCGGGCATAGAAGCTGAGCTCGGCCAGGCCGGCGACGATCTGCACATGGGTCAGTTCCTGCCGGTTGGCGCTGACCTCGTCCTGGCATTTGACGATGAGGATCCCATGGTCCCGCAGTACCCGCCGGGCCTCCGCCGCCGCGGCGAGGTACAGGTCGAGCACCGCCTGGTGCCAGCGGCCGCCGCCCGGAGCCTCACCCGCACCGCCGGCGGCGTAATAGGTTCGCAGCCCGGCATGGGTGCCAAGCCCGCCCCGCGTCGCCGCCTTCGGCCGCAGCAGCCCTTCCATATAGGGCGGGTCGAGCACCACCGCGTCGAGCGCGTCATCGGCATGGGGCAGGGCGCGGCAATCCGTCCCGGTGGCGAGGTCGGAGGGCAGGAGGTGGTAGAGCCCCTTCGGCACCTGCTGCCAGAACACCCCCTGGCCATAGGTGACATCCGCGATGACCGAGCCGGGCGGGACATGGAGGGCGAGGATCTGCGGGAAGAGGGCGGCATTCCCCCCGGCATGGGCCGACAGCACCACATCGGCCGTCGCGCTGCCGCCCTGCACGCGCCTGGCCCGTGGCGGCACCTCCGCTGCATCGCTCATGCGGCGTGGCTGGGGCGGAGGGCGCGGATTTCGGCCTCCAGCAGGCCGGGATCGGGGGTGATGAACCAGTCCGCCCGCATCGCCACGGCATGGGCGAGGCGGCGCTTGTAATCGGCGCGAGGGATCTCGTGGGCGCCGAACTGGGCCAGGTGCTCGGTCAGGAACTGGCTGTCGAGCAGGGTGAAGCCGCCGAGGCGGAGCCGTGCCACCAGATGCACCAGCGCCACCTTCGAGGCATCCCGCACCCGGCTGAACATGCTCTCGCCGAAGAAGGCGGCGCCAAGCACCACGCCATAGAGCCCGCCGACCAGCCGGCCCGCCTGCCAGACCTCGATGGAATGGGCATGGCCCTGGCGGTAGAGGGACAGGAAGAGATATTCGATCTCGGGGTTGATCCAGGTATCCTCCCGCCCCGGCGCGGCCGCGGCACAGCCGGCGATGGTCGCGGCGAAATCGCGGTCGGCGGTGACCTCGAAGCCGCTGGAGAGCGCGGTGCGCATCAGCCGCTTCGGCAGGTGGAACCCCTCATCGAGCGGGATGATGCCGCGCCGCTCCGGATCGAGCCAGTAGAGCCGGTCGCCGCCACGGCTCTCCGCCATGGGGAAGAGCCCGGCGCGGTAGGCGCGGAGCATGAGGTCCGGGGTGATGTCGATATGGCGCCGGCTCACTCGCCGATCACCGGATTGCCGGTCCCCGCATTGCCGGTCCCTGGCCGGCCCTTCCCGAGCCGTGCCATCGGGACGGCGCCTGTCAGGCCGGGCTGCACCTCAGTCCCCATTCGCGCAGGCATGCAGGGGAGGGCATGCCGCCACCTGGCCCGGATGCGGGCAGGCGGGCCGCTCGGCTAGGCACACCCAGGCTCCGGCGATGCGGTGCTGCGACATGGCGGCAGGATAGCCAGCCGCCCGTGCCACCGCCACCGTTTCCCCTTCAGCCCTGCGCGAGCCTCCGGGCGACGAAGCGCTCCAGCCAGTGGATCGTGTAGTTCCCGGCCTGGAATTCCGGGTCCTCCATGATGGCGAGGTGCAGCGGCAGGGTGGTGTTGATGCCGTCCACGACCATCTCGGCCAGGCTCCGCCGCAACCGGGCAATCGCCTCGGACCGGGTCGCGCCATGCACGACGAGCTTGGCGATCAGGCTGTCGTAATGCGGCGGCACCGCATAGCCGGAATAAAGCGCGCTATCCACCCGCACGCCGAGCCCGCCCGGCGCGTGATAGGTGTGCACCCGGCCGGGAGAGGGGGCGAAGGTGTCGGGGTCCTCCGCGGTGATCCGGCATTCGATGGCATGGCCATGGAAGCGGATCTCGGACTGGTCGTAGCCCAGCGCCTCGCCGGCGGCGACGCGGAGCTGTTCCTTCACCAGGTCGATGCCGCAGACCATCTCGGTCACCGGATGCTCGACCTGCAGGCGGGTATTCATCTCGATGAAGGCGAACTGCCCGTCCTGCCAGAGGAACTCCAGCGTGCCGGCATTGCGGTAGCCGAGCTCGCGCAGGGCCCGTGTCACCTGGGCGCCGAGGGCATCGCGCTCCGCCGCGTTCAGCACGGGCGAGCCGGCCTCCTCCACCAGCTTCTGGTGCCGGCGCTGCAGCGAGCAGTCCCGCTCGCCGAAATGCACGACATGGCCGTGGGTATCGGCCAGCACCTGCAACTCGATATGGCGCGGCCGGTCGAGGTACTTCTCGAGATAGACCTCGTCATTGCCGAAGGCGGCCTTGGCCTCGGTGCGGGCGACGCGCCAGGCCTCCTCGAGCTCGTCCTCGGAATGGGCGACCTTCATGCCCCGCCCGCCGCCGCCGGCGGCAGCCTTGATGAGGACCGGGTACTTCACCTCGGCCGCGACCTGCCGTGCCTCCTCGATGGAGGACAGGGCGCCGAGGCTGCCGGGGACGAGCGGCACGCCGAGCCGGCGCATCGCGTCCTTGGCCTGGATCTTGTCGCCCATCATCCGGATATGCGCGGGCGAGGGGCCGATGAAGGCGAGGCCGTGCGCCTCCACCATCTCGGCGAAGGAGGCATTCTCCGACAGGAAGCCATAGCCGGGATGCACCGCATCCGCGCCCGTGATGGCCGCCGCGGAGAGGATCGCCGCCACGTTCAGGTAGCTGTCGCGGGCCGGGGGTGGGCCGATGCAGACGCTCTCATCGGCGAGGCGCACATGCATGGCGGAGGCATCGGCCGTCGAGTGCACGGCGACGGTGCGGATGCCCATCTCCTGGCAGGCGCGATGGATCCGCAGCGCGATCTCGCCGCGATTGGCGATCAGGACCTTCCCGAACATCATTCGACGATCAACAGCGGCTCGCCATATTCGACCGGCGTGCCCGTTTCGATCAGGATGCGGGTCACCGTGCCGGCGCGGGGTGCGCGGATCTGGTTGAAGGTCTTCATCGCCTCGATCAGCAGCAGGGTCTGGCCCTGCGCCACCTTGGCGCCGACCGTGACGAAATTCGGCTGCCCCGGCTCGGGCGACAGATAGGCGACGCCCACCATCGGCGAGGCGACCAGGCCGGGATGCTTGGCATCCGGCACCTCGGAGGCCTCGGAGGCAAGGATCGTCGCGGCCGGCGCCGCGGCCGGGGCTGCCATCGGCGCCTGCAGCATGCCGGCGGGCCAGCTGGCGACGGGGGCCGGTGCCGCCGGCTCTCGCGCCACGCGGATGCGGCTGTCCTTCTCGACCAGCTCGATCTCGGTGAGGTCGGTATCCCGGAGGATCTGCGCCAGGGCGCGAATCGCCTCCGGATCGAATTGGATGCCGTTGCTCATGCCTGTTCCTAGGCCTCGTCGTCCGGATCCTCGGCGCCGATCAGCCCGGCCATCGCCTCGAGCGCCAGGGCATAGCCCTGGACGCCGAGCCCGGCGATGACCCCTGTGGCGGCCTTGGAGACGAAGCTGTGCTGCCGGAATTCCTCCCGGCGGTGGATGTTGGTGATGTGGACCTCGATCACCGGCAGGTCGACCGCCAGCAGGGCATCCATCAGCCCGATCGAGGTGGTGGTGTAGCCCGCCGGGTTGATGACGATGCCGGCGGCGCGTCCGCGGCATTCCTGGACCCAGGTGATCAACTCGCCCTCCCCATTGGTCTGGCGGAAGTCGATCGCCAGCCCCAGCCCCTCGGCAATCTCGGCGCAGAGCGCCTCGACATCGTCGAGCGTCGCGGTGCCGTACTTGTCCGGCTCCCGCATGCCAAGGAGGTTGAGGTTCGGGCCATTCAGGACAACGACCAGCGGGGGCGACATGGGGGCTGCATCCAGCGGAGTGGGAAGCGGTTGCGCTAGCACGGAGGGCTTTCCACCCGCAAGCCGAGCCCGCGACGCCGCCGCGCCCACCCGGCCAGCCCCTGGCGAGGCGACGGACCCGGCCGCCCCGCCTTGTCCTCCGCCCCCGGCTTCGCCACATTCCCGGCATGGAGGAGCAGATCCAGATTACCGTGAATGGCGAGCCCCGGCAGGTGCCGGCGCCCGTCACCCTGGCCGAGCTGCTGGACCATATCGGGCTCGATACCCGGAAGGTCGCAGTCGAGCGCAACCTTGAGATCGTTCCCCGCTCCACCTACGCCGCCACCCGGCTCGCCGCGGGCGACAGGCTGGAGATCGTGCATTTCATCGGCGGAGGCTGACCATGGACGGAACACCGACATCCGCCGTGCCACTCGACGACGCTTGGGAGGTTGCCGGCCTGCGCTTCCGCTCGCGCCTGATCGTCGGCACCGGCCGCTACAAGGACCTTGAGGAGACGGGCCGCGCCATCGATGCCAGCGGCGCCGAGATCGTCACCGTCGCGGTGCGGCGGGTCAATCTCGGCGACCCGAAGGCGCCGATGCTGCAGGACTACGTGGACCCCCGGCGCTATACCTACCTGCCCAACACCGCCGGCTGCTTCACCGCCGAGGATGCCGTCCGCACCCTCCGCCTGGCGCGGGAAGCGGGCGGCTGGAATCTGGTGAAGCTCGAGGTGCTGGGCCCGCCGCCCTTCCTCTACCCGGATATGCGGGCGACCTTCGAGGCGCTGGAGGCGCTGCTGAAGGACGGCTTCCAGGTCATGGTCTATTGCTCGGACGACCCGATCGCGGCCAAGCGGCTCGAGGATATGGGCGCCGTCGCCGTCATGCCGCTCGGCGCCCCGATCGGCAGCGGGCTCGGCATCCAGAACCCGGTGATGATCCGCGCCATCATCGAGAATGCCAAGGTGCCCGTGCTGGTCGATGCCGGCGTCGGCACGGCCTCGGACGCCGCCCTCGCCATGGAACTCGGCTGCGACGCGGTGCTCATGAACAGCGCCATCGCCCATGCCAGGGACCCGGTGCGAATGGCCCGCGCCATGAAGGCGGCGGTCGAGGCCGGGCGCCACGCCTTCCTCGCCGGACGCATGCCGCGGCAATACGCGGCCGATCCGTCGAGCCCGGTGACGGGGTTGATTCGGTAGCCGGCGAACCGTTGCCGAGTCGCTTCCGGCAATTTCCCCGGCTCTTTTGCCTTGGGGCAGGGGGATCAGCGGGAACTCCAGCGGCCTTCCGGCGGAGTTTCCTGCAGGCCTGCGGCTAGGCTGGAAAAAAATCCGGCCAGTCCTGCATTTTCCACTTTCCACCCCTGGGGGCGGGGCCTATATGCCGCCGCAGACGCAGTACGCACGTGCCTCTGGCCCCAGGCCCACGGAACCCCGCGCCCCTCCACAACGGCGCAACGATAAGGTCACCGCGGCGCAAGGTTTACGCAACGACGTCAAGCGTTCTGGCAACCCCGTGGGGCGCAAGCCCTGCGGCTCACTTGGTCGCTGGTTCGTTCGACCGTTTCGTCAATCTGGGGCCGCCGCCCGAACCGGGCCGGTCCTTCCTGTTTGTGAAGGATGGTGCGATGACCCCCAAGGTCTCCCGCTTCCTGCGCGATGTCGCGCCGGCCACACCCTGCCTCGTCCTCGACGTTGATCGGGTCGAGGAGAATTACCGCCGGCTGATGGCCGCGCTGCCGCTCGCCCGCATCTACTATGCGGTGAAGGCAAACCCGGCCGCGCCGGTGCTGGAGCGCCTGTCGGGGCTCGGCTCCTCCTTCGATGCCGCGAGCTTCGAGGAGATCGAGGCCTGCCTCGCCGCCGGTGCACGGCCGGAGGCGATCAGCTATGGCAACACCGTCAAGAAGGAGAGCGCCATCCGCGCGGCCTATGCCGCCGGCGTGCGCATGTTCGCCTTCGACAGCGAGGCGGAGCTGCGCAAGCTCGCCCGCAGCGCCCCCGGCGCGCGCGTCTATTGCCGCATCCTGGTCGGCAATGTCGGCGCCGAGTGGCCGCTGTCGAAGAAGTTCGGCTGCGAGCTGGAGATGGCGCGGGAGTTGATGATCCTGGCCGGCGAGCTCGGCCTCGACCCCTTCGGCCTCAGCTTCCATGTCGGCAGCCAGCAGACGCGGACCGATGCCTATGAGGCGGCGATCGCCAAGGTCGCCATGCTCTTCACCGACCTGCGCGATGCGGGCGTGAAGCTGCGCATGGTCAATCTCGGCGGCGGCTACCCCGTGCGCTACCGCTCCGAGGTGCCGGAGATCGACGATTTCGGCGCCGCCATCATGGGCGCGATGGCCGAGCATTTCGGCAACGCGCTGCCGGATATCGTCATCGAGCCGGGCCGCTTCATCGTCGGCGATGCCGGCGTGGTCAGCGCCGAGGTGGTGCTGGTTTCGCGCAAGGCGAAGGATGATCCGGTGCGCTGGGTCTATCTCGATATCGGCCGCTTCGGCGGGCTGGCCGAGACCGAGGGTGAGGCGATCAAATACGCCTTCCGCACGCCGCATGACGGCAGCGTGGATGGTCCCGTGACCATCGCCGGCCCGACCTGCGACAGCACGGACACGCTCTACGAGAAGTCCAACTACCGCCTGCCCCTCGCCCTCGACAGCGGGGATCGGGTGGAGCTGCTGTCCACGGGCGCCTATGTAACCACCTATGCCAGCCAGGCCTTCAACGGCTTCCGTCCGCTGGCCGAGCACTACGTCTGATTCTTTCCGTTCCCAAGGTTGCTTCGGGCGCATAGTCTTGCGTCATGGATGAGATCGACAGGAACATCACCGTCGCGCTGCAACTCGATGGCAGCGCGGGGTTGGCGGAGCTGGCGAAGGTGGCGGGGCTTTCGGTCTCCGCCACCGCGGAACGGGTCAAGCGGCTGGAGGAGCGCGGCGTCATCCGCGGCTGGCGCGCCGATATCGACCCCGTCGCCGCCGGCTGCCCGCTGCTCGTCCATATCCTCGTCACCGTCGCTCCGGGCCGGGACGAAGCCGCCTTCCGCAAGGCGATGCGGCGGCAGGATGCGGTGCTGGAATGCCACGCCATCACCGGCGACTGGACCTATCTGCTGAAGGTGCGGCTGGCCGACCTGCCCGCCCTCGACGCCTTCCTCAATGACGAGCTGCGGGCGCAATCCGGCGTGCAGCGGGTGGAGACGCTGCTGGCGATCGCCACGGTGAAGGAAACCTCCATCCTGCCCGTCGCGCCGGCGACGGAGGAATAGGCCCCGCCGGCCCCGAGGCCCGGGCTCAGAGCCCGGTCTCGAAGCCAGAGGCGGCGGAGCGTTCGGCGAGGTCGAGGCTCTCGGCGAAATTGTCCCGCTTGGCGAGGTTGCTGGCCGCCAGTTCGCGCAGCTCCCGGCCGGGGCCCGTACCCTCCGCCACCGGTGCCCGGCGCGCCTGAAGCAGGGTGAAGCCGCCTGACTGGGCATAGCCCTGGGCGCCGATCCCGGCATCGATATAGGCAAATCCACCGGTCGATGGGCGCAGCGAGACCTCGGTGCCCGCCGCGACCCGGCCGACCTGTGGGGCACCGAGATCGGGCCGCAGCCTGAGCGCGATGGGGGCGGAGGCCACCGCGCGGGCCGGTGCCTCGCGCGCCGCACGCTCGGCGAGGAGGGCGGCATTCGTGCCCGGGGCCAGGCGCTCCACCGCCGCTTCGATTCGGGTGCTGCGCTCGGTCAGGCGGTTGCGGAATTGCCGGGCGCGGGCCAGGTCGCCGTTCACATGCCCGCTCGCCCTGGCCAGGCGCCGCGAGGCCTCGGCGGAGCGGATCGCCCCGCTGGCGGCATCGGCCCGGATCACCCGCACCTCCGTCCAGCGGCAATAGAGCAGGGCGTCGAAGGCGATCTGCAGCCGCTCGAGCGCGGCATTCTCCCGGCGCAACTCGGCCGCGAGCTCCGCCGCGCCCGGCGGGTCCTGGCGGCGCGGCGGCTCGCCGAGGAGATCGCCTGCCGAGACGAAGACGACGACCTGCGGCCCGCAGGAATCGGCCGGATCGGCGCCTGTCACCCTTGGTGGCGAGGCCGGCGCGGGCGGGCGCGGGATGCAGCCGGCCGCTCCCAGCGCGAGGAGGCCGAGAAGCGCGGGCCGCAGCACCGGCGCCTACTCCGCCCGCACCGCCATGGCGGTGGTCCGCTCGTCCATCCGTGCCTCGTAGCGCAGGCCGCGGCGCAGCGCCCAGGAATTCACCAGCTGGAAGAGCGGGATGATGGCGACATCATCCGTCACCGTTTTCACCGCCTCGCGCAGCATCCTCTCGCGGGCCGCGTCGTCGATGGTAGCGGCGGCGCGGCTGGTGAGGTCGTCGAGCGCCGGGTTGGAATAGCGGCCGCTGTTGCTGGCGCCGGTCCGCCGCTCGCGATCGAAGGTGCCGAGGATGTTGACCAGCGCATAGCTCGCCTCGCCGGTCACGCTGCCCCAGCCCGAGAGGCGGATGGCGTATTCCTGCCGGTTGGAGCGCTGCGAGAAGCTGGCCCAGGGCACCGCCTCCACCTCGGTGCGGATGCCGACGCGGGTGAACATCTGCGCCACCGCCTGCGCGGTCTTGCTGTCATTCGGGTAACGGTCGTTCGGGCTGTGCAGGGTCATGCGGAAACCCTGCGGGAAGCCCGCCTCGGCCAGCAGGCGCTTGGCACCGTCCGGGTCGAAGGCGGTCGGGCGGACATCCGGGTTGTAGCCGAAGGTCCCCTCGGGCAGCCATTGCCCGGTGGGCTGGGCGGTGCCCTCCATCACCCGGTCCGACAGCGCCTGGCGGTTGATCGCCATGGACAGCGCGCGGCGGATGCGCAGGTCGTTGAAGGGGTTCGCCGCCAGCGGCTTGCCTTCGTTGTCGCTGACGAAGGGCACGTCGCGCTGCCGCGAATGGTCCATCACCAGGTAGATGAGGCGCAGGCCCTGGATCTCGGAGACGGTGACCTTCGGGTCCCGCTTCATGCGGTTGAGGTCGGTCGAGGGCACCTGGTCGATCAGATCCACGTCGCCGGCCAGCAGCGCGGCCGTGCGCGCGCCGTCATTGCCGATGAAGCGGTAGTTCACCCGCGCCCAGGGTTCGCGCTCGCGGAAATAGGCCTCGTTCCGCACCAGCTCGGTCCGGTCGCCGGAGCGGTAGGCGACGAGGCGATAGGGGCCGGTGCCGATCGCCGCCTTGCCGCTGTTGAAATCCTCGGTGCCGGCACCCTCCGCGGCATGGCGGGCGATGATGGCGACGGAGGCGAGCTCGGTCGGCAGCAGCGGGTGCGGCCGCGCGGTGTGGAAGCGGATGGTCAGCGGGTCGATGACCTCGACGCGCTCGATGGCGCGGACGAAGCCGCCGAAGCCGCCCGGGCTGCCCGGAACGTTCGGCGCGCGTTGGATGGTGAAGGCAACATCCTCGGCGGTGAAGTCGCGCCCGTCATGCCACTTCACGCCCGGCCGCAGCTTGAACTCCCACACCGTGTCGGACACCACGCGCCAGCTCTCGGCGAGGCCCGGAAAGGGCTGCGCCCGCGCATCCCGCTCCACCAGACGGTCGAAGATGTGCAGCGACAGGCTGTTGTTCGGCGAGGCGTTGTAGAAATGCGGGTCGATGGAGGTGACCGCCCCGCCGATGCCGATATTGAGCGTGGTGTCCGCAGTCTGCGCCCAGGCCGGTGCGCTGAACATCAGGGCGGCCAGGCCAAGGCCGGGGGTGAGGCGAAGGGTCATGGGTGTCTCCAGGATCGGGCAGGAGACTACCGGCCGTTGCGGCCTCCGCCAACGGCTGGCATCCGCCTTGCGAGCGTGCGACCCCGTGGCATCAATGGCAAGGGAGGTGGCTCTGCGCTGCACGCATTCGCGCCAACCCCGCCCGCGCCTGCCGCAACCCTGGGCGTCCCGCCCGAATCCTGACCGTCTGTGCCGCCTGCTTGCGGCCCTTGGCGGGAAGCTGGCGAGAGGATGACCGGAATGCTAGGTTTTCAGCCGCTGGGGCTTCCGAGGGACATAATGACTGGAATTCGTCACGCGGCCGGTCTGGCCGCTGGTCTGGCAATTGCCGGCCTGGCCTTGGGGCCTGCCGCGGCGCAGACCCTCACCATGGGAGTCGGCGCTCCGGTCACCTCCATCGACCCGCATTATCACCAGCTCTCGCCCAATACGGCGGTGGCCGGGATGATCTTCAGCGCGTTGACGGCGACGGACGGCCGTGCCCGCATCGTCCCCGACCTCGCCGAGAGCTGGCGGCCGATCTCCGATACGGTCTGGGAGTTCAAGCTGCGGCAGGGCGTCACCTTCCATAACGGCTCGCCCTTCACCGCCGAGGATGTTGCCTTCACCTTCGAGCGGGTGCCGAAGGTGCCCAACTCGCCCTCCTCCTACGCCATCTACACGCGGCCCATCACGCGGGTGGAGATCGTCGACAGCCATACGCTGCACCTGCACACGGCCGTGCCCTATCCGCTGATGCCGACCGACCTCGCCAGCGTCATGATCCTCGATCGGGAGACTCATGCGACGGCGACGACCGAGGGCTTCAATGCCGGCCCGATGGCGATCGGCACCGGCCCCTTCCGCATGGTCAGCCACCGCAACGGCGACCGCATCGAGTTCGAGCGCAACAGCACCTATTTCGGCACCCAGCCGGCCTGGGCGCGGGTCAACTACCGCATGATCACCAATGACGCGGCCCGCACCGCGGCCCTGCTCGCCGGCGATGTCGATGTCATCGATCAGGTGCCAACCAGCGACCTCGCCAAGCTGCGCGGCGATCAGCGGCTGACCCTGGCCGAGACCACCGGCCTTCGCCTCATCTTTCTCGGCCTCGACCATATGCGCGAGGATGCCTCGCCCTTCGTCACCGACAACGAAGGCAAGCCGATCGCGCGCAACCCGCTGAAGGATGTCCGCGTCCGCCGCGCGTTGTCCATGGCGATCGACCGCGGCGCGATCACCGAGCGGGTGATGGAGGGCGCCGCCATCCCGGCCGGGCAATTCCTCCCCGAGGGGAGCTTCGGCTATGTCCCCGGGCTGAACCCGCCCCGGCCCGACCCCGAGGCGGCGCGGAAGCTGCTGGCCGAGGCCGGCTATCCGCAGGGTTTCCGCATCACCCTGCACGGGCCGAACGACCGCTACCCGAACGATGCGCGCATCATCCAGGCCATCGGCCAGATGTGGACCCGCGCCGGCATCCGCACCGCGGTCGAGGCGCAGCCCTGGACCACCTTCGTCGGCCGCGCGGCGCGGCAGGAGCTGTCGGCCTTCCTGATCGGCTGGGGCACCAGCTCCGGCGAGGCCTCGAACCCGCTGCGCAACCTCACCGCCACCTTCGACCGCGAGAAGGGCTACGGTGCCTCGAATCGCGGCCGCTACTCCAACCCCGAGGCGGACCGCATCCTGGAGCAGGCCATGCGCGAGCTGGATGACGCCAGGCGCGAGGCCCTGCTGCAGCAGGCGACGCGCGTCGTCTTCGAGGATGTCGGCATCGTGCCGATGCATATCCAGAGGAATGCCTGGGCCATGCGCCGCGGCTTCGCCATGGAGGCCCGGGCCGATGAGCTGACGCGCGCGCAGGACGTGCGCCCGGCTGCCGCCCGATGACCGCCTTCCTCCTCCGCCGCCTGATCCAGGCGGCCGCCGTCGTCCTCGTGATGTCGCTGCTGGTCTTCCTCGGCGTCTTCGCCGTGGGCGACCCGGTGGAGATCCTCATCAGCCCCGAGGCCGACCAGTTCGAACGCGAACGAGCGATCAAGGCGCTCGGCCTCGACCTGCCGCTGTGGCGGCAGTACCTCGTCTTCCTCGGCAATGCGCTGCAGGGCGATCTCGGCCGCTCCTTCGTCTTCAACGAGCCGGCGCTGAAGCTCATCCTCGAGCGCATGCCGGCGACGCTCGAGCTCGCCATCGGCGCGACGCTCGCCGCGCTGATCATCGGCCTGCCGCTCGGCCTTTATGCCGGGCTCAGGCCGAACAGCGCGATGAGCAAGGGGATCATGGCGACCAGCATCCTCGGCTTCTCGCTGCCGACCTTCTGGGTCGGGCTGATGCTCATCATGGTCTTCGCCGTGCAGCTCGGCTGGCTGCCGAGCACCGGTCGGGGCGAGACCGTCACCATTCTCGGCATGCGCTGGTCCTTCCTCACCCGGGACGGCATCGCGCATCTCATCATGCCGGCGTTGAACCTCGCCCTGTTCAAGATCAGCCTCGTCATCCGCCTCACGCGCGCCGGCGTGCGGGAGACGATGCTGATGGATTACGTGAAATTCGCCCGCGCCAAGGGCCTCAGCCCGGCCCGCGTCACCTTCGTCCACGTCTTCAAGAACATCCTGATCCCGGTCGTCACCGTGGTGGGCCTCGAATTCGGCGGCACCATCGCCTTCTCCGTGGTGACGGAAAGCGTCTTCGCCTGGCCGGGCATGGGCAAGCTCATCATCGACAGCATCAACGTGCTCGATCGGCCGGTGATGGTCGCCTACCTGATGATGATCGTGCTGCTCTTCATCACCATCAACCTGCTGGTCGACATCACCTACTCCCTGCTCGATCCCCGGGTGCGGCTGGAGAGCAAGTCATGAGCACCACCATCGCCGCCGCGCCGCCGGTCCCGAAGGTCGAGACGCCGCTCCAGCGCTTCGTCTCGGAATTCGTCGCCTCCCGCATCGCGCTCTTCGGCCTCGTTGTCTTCCTGGCGATCGTCGCCATCGCGGTGCTGGCGCCCTGGATCGCGCCGCAGAACCCCTATGACCTCGCCCAGCTCGACATCATGGACGGGCGCATGGAGCCGGGCACGGTCGGCGGCGCCGGCTTCACCTACTGGCTCGGCACGGATGACCAGGGGCGGGACATGCTCTCCGGCATCATGTACGGGCTGCGCATCTCGCTCATGGTGGGCGCGGGCTCGGCCATCATCGCCTGCCTGGTCGGCGCCTCGCTCGGCATGCTGGCGGCCTATGCCGGCGGGCGGACCGACAGCCTCATCATGCGGCTGGTCGACCTCCAGCTCTCCTTCCCGGCGATCCTCGCGGCGCTGATGATCCTTGCCTTCCTCGGCAAGGGCATCCTCAACGTCGTCTTCGCCCTGGTCATCGTGGAATGGGCCTACTACGCCCGCACCGTCCGCGGCTCCGCCCTGGTGGAGCGGCGGCGGGAGTATATCGAGGCCGCGCAATGCCTGGCGCTGCCCACCCGGCGCATCATCTTCCGCCACCTGCTGCCGAACTGCCTGCCGCCGCTCATCGTCGTCGGCACCATGCAGGTGGCCCGCGCCATCGCGCTCGAGGCAACGCTCTCCTTCCTCGGCCTCGGCGTGCCGATCACCGAGCCCTCGCTCGGCCTCCTCATCTCCAACGGCTATGAGTACATGCTGAGCGGAAAGTACTGGATCAGCTTCTACCCCGGCATCGCCCTGCTGGTGACCATCGTCTCCATCAACCTGGTCGGCGACCAGTTGCGGGATGTGCTGAACCCGAGGCTGAAGAAATGAGCGCCCCTACCCTCGAGGTACGGAACCTCAAGACGCATTTCTTCACCCGCGCCGGCGTGGTGAAGGCGGTGGACGACGTCTCCTTCACCGTCGAATCCGGCAAGGTGCTCGGCCTCGTCGGCGAGAGCGGGTCTGGCAAGACCGTCACCGGCTTCTCCATCCTCGGCTTGGTCGATGCCCCCGGCCGCATCGCCGGTGGGCAGATCCTGTTCAAGGGCCGCGACCTGGCGACGCTGCCGGAAGCCGAGATGCGGGGCCTGCGCGGCAACCGCATCGCGATGATCTTCCAGGACCCGATGATGACCCTCAATCCGGTCCTGCGGATCGACACGCAGATGATCGAGACGGTCCAGGCGCATGCCAAGGTCAGCCGTGAGGAAGCCCGCCAGCGCTCGCGCGACGCGCTCGGGCAGGTCGGCATCCCGAGCCCGGACGAGCGGCTGAAGGCCTACCCGCATCAATTCTCCGGCGGCATGCGCCAGCGCGTCGCCATCGCCATCGCGCTGCTGCACAAGCCCGACGTCATCGTGGCCGACGAGCCGACCACGGCGCTCGACGTCACCATCCAGGGCCAGATCCTCGCCGAGGCGCAGAAGCTCTGCGCCCAGTTCGGCACCGCCCTGGTCTGGATCACGCATGACCTCTCGGTCGTCGCCGGCCTCGCCGACGACATCGCGGTGATGTATGCGGGCAAGGTGGTCGAGAGCGGGCCGGTGACGCAGGTGCTCGACGCCCCGCTGCATCCCTACACGCTCGGCCTCATCGGCAGCGTGCCCAGCCGCAACAAGCGGGGCGAACCGCTGCGGCAGATCCCCGGCATGACTCCCTCCCTGCTCAACCTGCCGGCCGGCTGCGCCTTCCGCTCCCGCTGCCCCCGCGCCGAGCCGGGCTGTGCGGAGCCACCGCCCATGGCGGAATACCGTCCGGGCCAGCATGCCCGCTGCATCCACCCGCATCAGGAGGCCGTCGCGGCATGAGCCAGACATTGACCGCGCCACCCGCCGTCGCGACCCTGGCCGAGCCGATCATAGAGCTGCGCGGCGTCTCCAAGCGCTTCTCGAAGACGCTCGACTTCGCCGGCCGTATCGCGCAGCGCCTCGGCGCCAAGCTCCGGGACGAGGTGGTGCATGCGGTGGACGGCGTCGACCTCACCATCCGCAAGGGCGAGGTGGTGGGCCTCGTCGGCGAGTCCGGCTGCGGCAAATCGACCCTTGGCCGCATGGTCGCCGGCATCATGCCGCCGAGCGATGGCACCATCCTGTGGCGCGGGCGCGACCTGCGGAGCCTGAACGCAGCCGAGGCGCGGAATGCCAAACTCCGCACCCAGATGATCTTCCAGGACCCCTATGCCTCGCTCAATCCGCGGCTGAAGGTGCAGGAGATCGTTGGCGAGGCGCCGCTCTTCCATGGCATGGCCCGGCGCAACGAGATCGAGATCTATGTCGATGAGCAACTCCGCCGCGCCGGCCTCGACCCGGCGCTGAAGCGGCGCTACCCGCACCAGTTCAGCGGCGGCCAGCGCCAGCGCATCGGCATCGCCCGGGCGCTGGCGGTGCAGCCGGAATTCCTGGTCTGCGACGAGGCGGTGGCGGCGCTCGACGTCTCGATCCAGGCGCAGATCCTCAACCTCTTCATGAAGCTGCGGCGGGAGCTGGACCTCACCTACCTCTTCATCAGCCATGATCTCGGCGTGGTGGAGCACCTCTCCGACCGTGTCGTCATCATGTATCTCGGCCGGGTGGTGGAGGAGGCGCCGGCGGAGGAGGTCTTCCGCCACCCGAACCATCCCTACACCAAGGCCCTGCTCGCCGAGGTGCCGCGCATCGAGGCCCGCAAGCGCGCCTTTGCCGGGGTGAAGGGCGAGATCCCGTCTCCGCTCAACCCGCCGAGCGGCTGCCACTTCCACCCGCGCTGCCCCTTTGCCTTCGACCGCTGCAGGATCGAACGTCCGGCCCTGAAGCAGATCGCGCCCGGCCATCGCAGCGCCTGCCACCTGAATGACGCGGCATGAGGGCGCTCATGCTCCTTGCCCTGCTGGTCCTCGCCGCCTGCCAGTCCGGCGGCGGCGGGACGAGCGGCCCCTATATCGGCGGCTCGGTCGGCACCAATCTGCGCCAGGATCAGCGGCTGCGCTGAGCGGCCGCCAGGGCGAAGCAGGCGGCGCCGCAGGCTCCCAACCCAGCCAGCAGCCAGGGGACCGGGCCATAGCCGCCCGCGCCCTCCGAGATCAGGGCGATCAGCACCGGCGCCAGGGTGCGCGGCAGCACGGTCACGGCGCTCAGCGCACCGGTGATGGCGCCATAGCCCTCCCGTCCGAGGATCTCGGCGACGCCGGCGGCACGGACGATGGTCATCAGCCCGTCCGCCATGGCCCAGGCCAGGATGTAGAGGATCAGCCAGCCGAATTCGGGCGGCGCCACGGCCAGCAGCAGCATGGCGACGGGGAGCAGGGCCGAGGCAAGGCGCCCCACGCCCCGCATCGTCACCCGCCGTCCAAGGGCGAAGAGCGCCGCCCGCGCCGCCACCTGGAATGGCCCGTGCAGCGAGACGAGGGCGATGACGGAGGCTTCCGGCAGCCCCCGCTCACGCAGCAGCGGGATCGCATGCGCGCCGAGCCCGACGCCGATGAAGGCATGCGCCGCCAGCGCCCCGGCCAGGCCGAGGAAAGCCGGCGTCCGCATCGCCCGGCCGAGATCGAAGCTGCCGCCGTCCCGCACCCCTGCCTGCGGCTGGTCGGGCGGCAGGAGCCAGAGCGCCAGGACACCGGGGATGGCCTGCAGCCCCGCCAGCACCAGCAGGGCATCGCGCCAGCCCCACAGCTCGATCAGCATCGCCGTGAGCGGCACGAAGACGGTAGCGGTGAAGCCGGTGACGAAGGTGATGCCGGTGATGGCCCGCACCGGCTCCCGCGCCAGCTTGACGACCACTGCCATCGCCGGCGCCCAGAGTGCCGCCGCCTGCACCAGCCCCATCCCCGCCCAGATGGCCCAGTAGACGGGGAGGGAGGAGGTCTGCGACCAGGCCGCGAGCAACACCGCGCCGCCCCAGCCGCCGAGTGCCAGCAGCCAGCGCCCACCACGCCGGTCCACCCAGCGCCCGGCCGGCACCGCGGCGAGGCCTGAGACCAGCAGGGCGAGCGTCAGCCCGGCATTGAACTCCGTCCGCGTCCAGCCGAGTTCCGCCTCGATCGGTGCGCCGAACAGCGGGAAGGCGGAGAAGAGCGTACCCCAGCCGATCAGCTGCCCGATGGCGATGCAAAGGATGAGGCGGCGATCCGAGGCCGGTCTTTCGCCGGGGCCCGCCATTTCGGGAGCGCTGCCATCCATGGAGAACCTAGCCGAAGCCCCTCACACCGTGAACTGCTCGGCGATGATCCGCTCGCTGAGGCCATGATCCGGGTCGAAGAGCAGGGTGAGGGAGAGGCTGCGGTCCTCCCGCACCTCGACGCGGCGCACGTCGCGCACCTCGGTATAGTCGGCGACGGCGGCCACCGGGCGCTTCGGCCCTTCGAGGATCTCGAAGACCACCGCCGCATCCCCCGGCAGCAGCGCGCCGCGCCAACGCCGCGGACGGAAGGCGGAGATCGGCGTCAGCGGCAGGAGGTTGGCGCCGAGCGGCACGATGGGGCCATGCGCCGAGAGGTTGTAGGCCGTGCTGCCCGCCGGCGTCGCCACCAGCACGCCATCGCAGATCAGCTCCGGCAGGCGCTCCTTGCCATCGACCAGGATGCGGATCTTGGCCGCCTGGCGCGTCTCGCGCAGCAGCGAGACCTCGTTGATCGCCGGCGCCTCGCGCACCGTGCCATCGGCCGAGGTGGCGCGCATGCGCAAGGGATGGAGCGTCGCCGCCTGCGACTCCGCCAGCCGCTCGAGCAGCACCTCCTCGCGGTAGTCGTTCATCAGGAAGCCGACGCTGCCGCAATTCATCCCATAGACCGGGAGGTTGCGGCCGAGCAGGCGGTGCTGCGTCTCCAGCATGCAGCCATCGCCACCGAGCGAGACAACGGCGCGCGCGCCATCCAGCGGCGAATCGCCATACCGGGCGACGAGGCGGGCCTTGGCGGCGGCGGCGACCTCGGTCGCGGCGGCGAAGAAGGCGATGCGCCCGGCGAAGGCGTCGGGGCCGAGGCTGACCGGCTGCGGGAAAGGTGCCGGCGCGAGTTCCGTCACGCGCCGCGCGCCGCGGCGTCGAGGTCGATCCGGCGCGCCTGCCGGTGCTCCATCACCGGCATGTCCCGCCGTACCCGCGCGGTGATGGCGGGGTCGATTCGCGCCGTCGCCCAGCCGGTGCCGTCGGAGGCGCGGGCGACCACATGCCCCCAGGGGTCGGCCACCAGCGAATGCCCGTAGACCGAGCGCGGCTGGCCCCGCTCGAGATACTGCCCGGTCGAGGCAGCGGCGATGATCCAGCACTGGGTCTCGATGGCGCGCGCCTTCAGCAGCGGCTCCCAATGATCCTTGCCGGTCTGCAGGGTGAAGTTGGAGGGGACCAGGATCGCCTCTGCCCCCATCCGGCGCAGGACCACATACTGCTCGGCGAAGCGCATGTCGTAGCAGATGGTGCAGCCGAAGGTGATGCCGCCCGCCTCGAAGGTCGCCAGCCTCTCGCCCGCCCCATAGAGCGCGCTTTCACGGTAGCCGGTGCCGTCGGGCGCCACGATGTCGAACATGTGGATCTTGCGGTAGCGGGCGATCTCCCGCCCCTCCGGGTCGAAGACGACGGTGGTGTTATAGAGCTTCTCCGGGTCATCGCCCGGCCCCGGCGCCTCGATGATCGAGCCGCCATGGACATGGATGCCATGTCCGCGCGCCAGGCCGCGCAGCAGCTCATAGGCCGCGCCGCCCGTCTCGCCCGGCGCTGGCAACCGCTCCGCTGCCGCCTGCCGGCTCTCCCGCCCGCCGCCAAGATTGGTCCAGGTCTCGGGCAGCGAGACGAGGCCCGGCCGGTCGGAGGCGATGGCAGCGTCCACCAGCCGCCGTGCCTGGTCGAGATTGGCCTGCTTCTCGCTACCCTGATTCATCTGGATGACGCTGACGCGCATCGCCACTCTCCGCCGGACCGGCGCATCAAGCCCCGGCCAGGGCCCGAGGGCAAGCGCGGGGTCGGGACCGGTCAGTCGAGCCGAGGCTCCGCCCGGCCGCGCCGCGCCGGCTGCGGCCAACTCGGCTGGCGCACCGGCTCCGGCTGGACCGGGGGCAGGTCCATCCAATCCTCGGCCGCGGCCGAGCTGCGGCGCGGCGCATCGGCCAGCCGCATCGAGACCAGGCGCAACTCGCCCTGCAACTCATCGAGCTGCGCCTCGATCGAGTCGAGCCGCCCTTTCAGGCCGAAGACGCTGAAGGGCATCAGCAGATAGGCAAGGCCCACGAGCAGCAGCAGCAGCAGCGCGAGCAGCCCTGTCCAGTCCGGCAGGCCCGGGATGGCGAGGCGGGAGGCCAGATCCTGCAACAGGGCCATGGGCGCTCAGCCTCCGGTCACGCTCATATGGCGGGCCACGGCCGGCTTCGCCTGGCGCCGCTCGATGACGAAGTCATGGCCCTTGGGCTTCCGCAGCATCGCCGCCTCGATCGCGGCCCGCAGCCCGGCCTCGCCGGCTTCCGGGTCCCGCAGGACCTGACGCAGATCGGCCGCATCCTCCTGACCGAGGCACATATACAGCGTGCCCGTACAGGTCAGGCGGACCCGGTTGCAGCTTTCGCAGAAGTTATGCGTCATCGGGGTGATGAAGCCGATGCGCCTTCCGGTTTCCTTAACCGTGTAGTAACGGGCCGGGCCGCCGGTACGGTAGTCGGTCGCCTCCAGCGTCCAATGCGCCCGCAGCCGGTCGCGCACCACCGAAAGGGGCAGGTACTGGTCCATCCGGTCGCCGCTGATGTCGCCGAGCGGCATGGTCTCGATCAGGGTCAGGTCGAAGCCGTGCTCGCCGCACCAGGCCAGCATGCGGTCATACTCGCCCTCGTTCACGCCCTTGAGCGCCACCGCGTTGATCTTGACCGCGAGCCCGGCCGCCTTCGCGGCGAAGAGGCCATCGAGCGTCTGGCCGATCTCGCCCCAGCGGGTCACCGCCTTGAAGACGGCCGGGTCCAGCGTATCGAGCGAGACATTGATGCGGCGGACGCCGGCCGCGTAGAGGTCATCCGCCATCTTCGGCAGCTGCGTGCCGTTGGTGGTGATGGTGAGCTCCTGCAGGCCACCGCCGCCGATCCTCGCCCCGAGGTTGCGGATCAGGCCGATGACACCGCGCCGAACAAGCGGCTCGCCCCCCGTCAGCCGGATCTTCTCGACCCCGAGGTCGATGAAGGCGCCGCAGAGCCGGTCGAGCTCCTCGAGCGTCAGCACCTCCCGCTTCGGCAGGAAGGTCATGTCCTCCGCCATGCAGTAGACGCAGCGAAGGTCGCACCGGTCGGTGACGGAGACGCGCAGATAGGAGATCCGCCGGCCAAACGGATCGATCATGGATGATATTCCCCTGGAACGGCGATGCGCTTCCGCGTCATTTGGGCCGCGACCCCCGCTGGCTGCAACCCCCCGCGCCCTTCCGGGCCTGCGGCGCTGGGTCCCGTCAGGGCCATGGCTCGGCCAGCGGCTCGAGCGTGACCAGGGCGGCATTGATCAGCACCTTGCCGGCATGCTCGAAATTGACCGTCACCCGATCCCCGATCACCGACTGGATCTGGCCGATGCCCCAGTCGGGCTGGCCCGGATGACGCACCCGCATGCCCGGTTCGAGTAGGCTCGGCACCTCGATCCTCCCTGAGGACAGGCCAAGTCCAGGACAGGCCACGCAACGCTTCGCTAATACGGACAAGCTAGCCCATTGGGCGGCCAACAGGAACCCGCCCATGATCCCCGGACCCGATACCAGACTGGCGAGACTGCTCAGCGCCCGGCTTTGCCACGACCTAGGCGGTGCGGTCGGCAGCCTCGCCGGCGCGCTCGACCTGCTGCCCGAGCATGGCGACGAATTGCTGGAGGTGGCCAAGGACAGCGCCATCTCGCTCCGCTTGCGCATGCGTCTCTATGCTGCGGCATGGGGTGGCCCCACCATCGCCATGGAGCCTGCGGCGCTGGAGACGCTGCTGGGTGGCGCCCCGGCCGCCCCGCGGGTCCGCTTCGACCTGTCGGGCCTTGCGCCAGGGGTGCCGCTGCTGGCGCCCATCGTTCCGATCGCGCTCAACGCGGCCCTGCTGGCTGCCGAGGCCCTGCCGCGGGGCGGTACGGTCCGCCTTGCCGGCGATGGCGACTCGGGCCTGCTGGTGCTGCCCGTGGCGGATATCGGCCACAGCCCGGCAGCCTGGGCGCCGCGCTGGGTGGCGCTGCTGGCCGGCGGGTCACCCGATGCGGCCCTGGCCGAGGGGCCGCGCGCGGTGCTGGCGCCGCTGCTGCATGCGCTTCTGGCCGAGGCCGGCTGGACGGCCGCCTTCGGCCTCGGCGCCGGGCATGCCGCCCAGCCGCTGATGCTCACGCCGGGCTGAACACCTTTACCGATTCTTCGCCCCTCGCGGCGCAGTCTGCTCCCCGTAGACCGCCTCGAGGACCGCCATGGATGACCTGCTCACCGACTTCCTGACCGAAACGCAAGAGGGGCTGGGCGCGCTCGACGCCGCGCTCGTCCGCCTGGAAAGGGCGCCGGAGGACATGGCGACCCTCTCCGAGGTGTTCCGCATCGTCCATACCATCAAGGGCACCTGCGGCTTTCTCGGACTGACGCGGATGGAAGGCGTGGCCCATGCCGCGGAGAATGTCCTCGGCCGGTACCGCGACGGCACGCTGCGTGCGACGCAGGCGGGCATCTCCGTCATCCTCGGCGCGATCGACTGCATCCGCGGCATCGTCGCCGCCCTGGAGGGCACGGGCACCGAGCCGGAGGGGGATGATGCCTCCCTCATCGCCGCCCTCGATGCCGTCGCGGGCGGCGATGCCATCGCGCCGCCGCCCGTTGTCGCCCCCATTGCCGTGACGGCCCCGGCTGCGGAGGCCGAACCGCCCCCCGCCCGGGCGCCGGCCGCGATGGTGCCTGCCGCCCCGCAAGCCGCGCCGCCCGCCACCGAGCCGGAGAGCGCCGGCGCCAATGCCCCGCCTCAGACCATCCGCGTCACGGTCGAGGTGCTGGAGGGGCTGATGATGCTGGTCTCCGAACTCGTGCTGACGCGTAACCAGCTGCTCCAGCTCTCCCGCAACGGTGCCGACAACGCCTTCGCCGTCCCGCTGCAGCGCCTGTCGCACATCACCTCCGACCTGCAGGAGGGGGTGATGAAGACGCGCATGCAGCCCATCGGCAATGCCTGGGCCAAGCTGCCGCGCCTGGTGCGCGACCTGGGCGTCGAATTGGGCAAGAAGATCGAGCTCGAGATGCGCGGCGCCGAGACCGAACTCGACCGCCAGGTGCTGGAGCTGATCAAGGACCCGCTGACCCATATGGTCCGCAACTCCGCCGATCATGGCCTCGAGACGCCGGAGCAGCGCGTGGCCGCCGGCAAGCCCGAGGCCGGGCGCATCATGCTGAACGCCTCGCATGAGGGCGGCCACATCATCATCGAGATCGCCGATGACGGCCGCGGCCTGAATGCGGAGCGTATCCGCCAGAAAGTGCTGGCCCAGGGCCTGGCCACCGAAGCCGAACTGGCGGCCATGCCCGAACGGGAGATCCAGCGTTTCATCTTCCGTGCAGGCTTCTCGACAGCGGCGGCCGTCACCGCGGTCTCCGGCCGTGGCGTCGGCATGGATGTGGTCAAGACCAACATGGAGCGCATCGGCGGCACGATCGAGGTCCGCTCGAAGGAGGGCCGCGGCACCGCCTTCATCGTCAAGATCCCGCTCACCCTCGCCATCGTCTCCGCCCTGATCGTCGAGGCGGGTGGCGAGCGCTTCGCCATCCCGCAGATCGGCGTCGTTGAGCTGGTTCGCGTCGGCGGCGAGGGCGCGCCGCAACTCGAGCGCATCAAGGACAGCGCGGTGCTGCGCCTCCGCGACCGGCTGCTGCCGCTGGTCAACCTCGCTGGCCTCCTGCAGCTCGAGAGCTCGGCCACCGAGGAAAGCGCCTTCGTCATCGTCACCCAGGTCGGCGCGCATGTCTTCGGCATCATCGTCGACCGCGTCTTCGATACGGAGGAGATCGTCGTGAAGCCCGTGGCGCCCATCCTGCGCCACGTCACGATGTTCTCGGGCAATACCATCCTCGGCGATGGCAGCGTCATCATGATCCTCGATCCGAACGGCATTGCACGGGCGACCGGCGTCGGCGCCGAGAGCGGGGAAGGGGAGGCGGAGCGGGACGGCAAGCGTCAGGTCATCGCCCATCGCTCCGACCAGCGGACGGCCTTGCTGCTCTTCCGCGCCGGGGATGCCACGCCGAAGGCGGTGCCGCTCGGCCTCGTCGCCCGGCTCGAGGATGTCGAGCGCGCACGAATCGAGAATGCCGGTGGCCGGCCACTCGTGCAGTATCGCGGCAAGCTCATGCCGCTGGTGCCGATGTCAGGGCACTGGGACCAGGCGATGGCGCCGGAGCGCCAGCCGGTGCTGGTCTTCTCCGATGGCGACCGGACGATGGGCCTCATGGTCGACGAGATCCTCGACGTGGTCGAGGAGGTGATGACCATCGACGGTGCCGGTGAGCGCCCGGGCTTCCTCGGCACCACGGTCATTGGCGGCAAGGTGACGGAGATGCTGGATACCGCCTGGTGGCTGCGGCAGGCCGGCGAGGACTGGTTCGGTGGCGCCGAGCCGGCGGCAGGTGCCGGCCGGCGTATCCTTCTTGTCGAGGACAGCGCCTTCTTCCGCAACCTCGTCGTGCCCGCCATCGGCGCCGCAGGCTATGCCGTCACCGCCGTCCCCGATGCGGAGGAGGCGCTGCGGCTCCGCGAGGCCGGCGCGAGCTTCGATGCGGTGATCTCGGATATCGCCATGCCGGGCATGGACGGTTTCGCTCTCGCCCATGCGCTGCGCGAGAGCGGCCCCTGGCGCAGCCTTCCGCTCATCGCCCTCACCGGGTGTTCCGACCCGGCCGATATCGAGCGCGGCCGCGCTGCCGGCTTCACCGATTACGTGGCGAAATTCGACCGTGCCGCCCTGCTGGACAGCCTCAGGCAGTGCCTGAGCGCGCCGGTCGCCGGCTGAGGAGAGGCTTCATGCAGACCCAGACCACCACTGTCCCGGCGCCCGGCCTGATTACGCGCGGCGGCCTTCCGGCCGATGCATCGGAGGAGATCTACCTTACCCTCACCGTGGCGGATCAGCTCTGCGGCGTGCCGGTCCTGTCCATCCGCGATGTGCTGGGCGTGCAGTCCATCACCCGGATCCCCCTGGCGCCGGCGGAGGTGGCCGGCAGCCTCAACCTCCGTGGCCGCATCGTCACCGCGATCGACTTGCGCTGCCGTCTCCGGCTGCCGCCGCGACCGGAGGGGCATCGCGGCGCCATGAGCGTCGTCGTCGAGCGTGACGCGGAACTCTACAGCCTCCTCGCCGACCAGGTCGGCGAGGTGCTGCCGCTGCCACGGGCAGAGCGGGCGCCCAATCCGGTGACGCTCGATGCCGGCTGGCGCGACGTGTCGCACGGCGTCCACCGCATCGGCGAGCGGTTGCTGATCGTGATCGATGTCGAGCGCATCCTGGCGATCGGCTGAGCCCTCCGTCCCCGGAAAGGGAGAGACGCATATGACCCGCGCAAGCCCTGCCACCTGCCTGGTGGTGGATGACAGCCGCACCGTCCGCAAGGCGGCCCGGCGAATCCTGGAGAAGCTCGGCTTTACCGTCGCCGAGGCCGGCGATGGGGCCGAGGCGCTCACCGCCTGCCGCGCGGCCATGCCGGAGGTGGTGTTGCTCGATTGGAACATGCCGGTGATGGACGGGATCACCTTCCTCCGCACCGCCCGGGCCGAATTCGGCCCGGAGGAGCCGGTCGTCGTCCTGTGCACGACAGAGGCGGCGATGGACCGCATCGTCGAGGCGCTCGGCGCGGGCGCCCAGGAATACATCATGAAGCCCTTCGACGAGGAATTGCTGCGGGACAAGCTCATCCAGGCCGGGTTGCTGCAGGATCAGGCGGCATGAATCCCGCCCCTGTCCGGGTGATGCTCTGCGATGACAGCGCGACGGTGCGCGCCGCCCTCGCCCGTGTGCTCGAGGCCGATCCTGGCATCCGGGTGGTGTCCCGCGTCGGGGACGGCCAGCAGGCGGTCGCCGCCTTCGCGGCGCTCCCGCCCGCCGGACGGCCGCAGGTCGTGCTGCTCGATCTCGAGATGCCGGTGATGGATGGCATGACCGCGCTCCCTCTCCTGCTCCGGCAGGAGCCGCGGCCCGCCGTCATCGTCGCCAGCGCGCTGACACAGAAAGGAGCGAGCGCCACCATGGCGGCCCTTCGTGCCGGCGCCGCTGACTACATCCCGAAGCCGGGCGCTGCCGGTGGTGGCCTGCGCGATGCCGGCTTCCAGGCGGAACTGCTGGCAAAGGTGAAGGGATGGGCCCGCGTCGGGCGTATCCCGGCAACGCCTCGGCCGGCAGTCTTGTTGCGTCCCGCGCCGCTCAATCCAACCCGTGGCCTGAAGGTGATCGGTATCGGCTGTTCCACCGGTGGCCCACAGGCGCTCACCGCCTTGCTGCGGGGCCTGGTGAGGCCGCTGCCCGTGCCCATCGTCGCCGTCCAGCATATGCCGGCCGGCTTCACCGCCATGCTGGCCGACCATCTCGGCCGCCTCGGTGGTCCGGTCTGCGCCGAGGCGCGGGACGGGGAGGGGTTGCAGCCCGGCCGCTTCTACCTGGCGCCTGGTGACCGCCATCTCCTGGTGGAAGCGAAGCAGGATGGCAGCCTCGTCGCCCGCCTCTCCGATGCGCCGCCTGAGAATTTCTGCCGGCCTGCGGTCGATCCCATGCTGCGCAGCCTCGCCGCGGCCTGTGGCGGCACGGTTCTCGCCGCCATCCTGACCGGCATGGGGCAGGACGGCTTGCTGGGCTGCCAGGCAATCGCCGCAGCAGGCGGGACCGTCCTCGCACAGGACGAAGCCAGTTCCGTGGTCTGGGGCATGCCGGGCGCCGTCGCGCGTGCTGGCCTGGCCCGTGCCTTGCTGCCGCCGGAAGGGCTGGCGGATCAGATATTGGCCGCCGTCGAGACCCGGCCCAGGGTCGCCCGGCAAGGAGTGATGGCATGAGTCCCGAAAGCTTCGCCTTCATCGCCGGGCTGGTGAAATCCCGCTCCGGTCTCGTGCTGACGCCGGACAAGGGCTACATGCTGGAGACGCGGCTTGGCCCGTTACTCAAGCGCGATGGCCTCGCCAGCCTGGATGCCTTGGCAACGCGGCTGCGCGATCCGCGCTCCGCTCCCCTTGCCGAGGCGGTGACGGAGGCGCTGACGACGAACGAGAGCAGCTTCTTCCGCGACGGCAAGCCTTTCGACCATCTCCGCAAGGTGCTCCCGGCCCTGGCTCGTGCCCGGCCGGTCGGCGCTACGCTCCGCATCTGGTCCGCCGCCTGCTCGACCGGCCAGGAAGCCTATTCCATCGCCATGTTGCTGCAGGAGATCTCACTCGACGGCCGCCGGGCCGAGATCATCGGCACGGATATCGCGGAGAGTGTCGTGGCGCGGGCGCGGGAGGGCTTTTTCACCCAGTTCGAGGTGCAGCGCGGCCTGCCGGCCCGGTTGCTGGTGAAGCATTTCCGTCAGGAGGACGGGCGCTGGCGAGCTTCGCCCGAATTGCGCGGCATGGCGCGGTTCGAACGCGGCAACCTGCTCGGCGACCTGCGGAGCTTCGGCCGGTTCGACGTGATCTTCTGCCGCAACGTGCTCATTTATTTCGACGCGCCCACCAAGTCGCGCGTCCTCAACGCCTTGGCGGCGCAGCTGCAGCCGGATGGCGTGCTCTATCTCGGCGGGGCGGAGACGGTGCTCGGCCTGACCGAACGGCTTGTGCCGGTAGCGGGCGAGCGGGGCGCCTATGAGCGGCCCCGGGATACTGCGCTGGCCGGCTGAGGCTGGCTGCCCCGCGCAAGGCCCGGTGGACATCTTCCACCGGGCCTTATTGCAGTCAGGCGACCTGCCGCGTGGCGGCCACTGCCGGACGCTGCGTGACGAAACCGGGGGCGAGGCGGGTATCCGGATCGCGCAAGACATAGCCGCGGCCCCAGACGGTGCCGATCAGGTTGTCGGCCCCGGCCTGGGCCAGCTTCTTCCGCAGCTTGCAGATGAAGACATCGATGATCTTCACCTCGGGCTCATCCATCCCCCCATAGAGGTGGTTGAGGAAGGCCTCCTTGGTGAGGACCATGCCCTTGCGCAGCGTCAGCAATTCGAGGATCGCGTATTCCTTGCCAGTCAGGTGGACCGGTTGGCCATCCACCGTTACTTCGCGCGAGCCAAGGTTGAGGGTGAGGCTACCGACCGAGAGGCTCGGCTGCGCGAAGCCCTTGGCCCGCCGCACCACCGCCTGGATGCGGGCGACCAACTCCTGCCCGTCGAAGGGCTTGGTGATGAAGTCGTCGGCGCCGACGCCGAACCCTTTCACTTTCGCCTGGGGCCTGGTCAGGCCGGAGAGGATCAGCACCGGCGTCTCGATCCGGCCAGCGCGCAGGCGCCGCACGACCTCATAGCCTTCCATGTCGGGCAGGCAGAGATCGAGGATCACGACGTCGTAGTCGTAAAGGCGCACCATCTCGAGCGCCTCCTCCCCGCTATCCACGGCGTCCACCACCATGGCGGAGGCCTTGAGCATGGCCGTGATCCCGCGGGATGCGGTCAGATCGTCCTCAACCAGAAGCACTCGCATGTTGCGGTTTCCCACACGTTTTACGTGTATAGAGATACCAGTATTGCGCGCATTTGGAAGAACCTATTCATCTTTGAGACGTACAAAGAGTGGAGACAGTGTTTCAAAAACATCAAAAAATGGCTCGAAGCCCATGAATGTGCAGGCAAAACCGCCATTACCCGAACTGCGGCAAGCATTTCGCCGCCTGGACCCCCTTCGCTTGCATGGGCGGGTGGTCGCCGCAGGGGGGCTTCAGCTTACCTTAGAGGGACTCGCGCCATGGTTGCAGGTTGGCGCCCGGCTGCGGCTGGTACCGCCAGGGCGCCCGGCCGTTCCCGTCGAGGTCGTGGGATTCCAGTCCGGACGCGCCACCGCCATGGCCTTCGCCCCACTCGATGGCATCGCCCCCGGCTGCGCCGCCGTGCTGGCGCCCTCCGCTGGCCTCCCCGTCGATGCCAGCTGGCTTGGCCGGGTCATCGACCCGCTGGGATGCCCGATGGATGGCCGGGGGCCGCTCCGGCATGGCCCGCAGCCGCGCCCGGTGCGTGCGCCGCCACCGGGGGCAGGCACCCGCGCCCGTCTCGGTGCGCGGCTCGATCTGGGCGTCAGGGCGCTTGATGCCTTCGCTACCTGCCGGCGCGGGCAGCGCCTCGGCTTTTTTGCGGCCTCGGGCGTCGGCAAGTCGACACTGCTGTCGATGCTGGCCGCCGGCGCCGACTGCGATGTGGCCGTGATCGCCCTGGTCGGGGAGCGGGGGCGGGAGCTGCGCGAGTTCATCGAGGATGACCTCGGCCACGCCGGCCTCGCCCGCAGCATCGTCGTCTGCGCCACCTCAGACAGCCCGCCACTGATGCGGCGTGAGGCCGCCCTCGCGGCCATGGCGATCGCCGAGCATTTCGCCGATGCTGGCCGCCAGGTGCTGCTGATGATGGACAGCGTCACCCGATTCGCCCTCGCCTTGCGCGAGATCGGCCTGGCCGCCGGTGAGCCGCCGACCACGCGCGGCTACACCCCCGGCGTCTTCGCCGAGCTTCCGCGCCTGCTGGAAAGGGCCGGCCCGCGCGCCGAAGGCTGCCCCGGCGCCATCACCGGCCTCTTCACCGTCCTGGTGGAGGGCGATGACCATGACGAGCCGGTGGCCGATGCGGTACGCGGCATCCTCGACGGGCATGTGGTGCTGGACCGTGCGATCGGCGAGCGTGGCCGCTATCCGGCCATCGACATCCTCCGCAGCCTCTCCCGCACCGTCCCGGGCTGCCTCCACCCGGCGGAGGCGGCGTTGATGCGGCGCGCCCGCGCCATCCTCGCCCTGCATGCCGAAATGGCGGATCTGGTGCGCCTGGGTGCCTATCGCGCCGGCTCCGATCCGGCGGTGGACGAGGCCCTCCGCCTCGCCCCGCGCATCGAGGCCATGCTGGCCCAGGGCAAGGGCGAGCGGAGCGGCATCACCGATGCCTTCGCGGCACTCGCCACCGCGCTCGAGACGGCCGATGGCGTGTGACCCCCTGGCCACCCTCACGCGACTCCGCCGGCTGGAGAGCGACGAGGCCCGGCGCCTGCTCGGCGAGGCCAATGCCCGCCTTGCCGCCGCCGAGGCCCGCGCCGCAGCCGCCGAGGCGGCGTTGGCCACGGAAGCAGGGCAGGGCGATGGGGGGGATTACAGCCGTTGGCTCCCTCGCGCCCTGGCCGAGCGGGACCGCGCGGCCCGTGCCGCCCAGTTCGCCGCCGACAGTGCCGCACTGGCCAGGCAGGATCTTGCCGGGCGCCGCGCTGCCGAACGGGCGCTCGAACAGCTGCGCGAGGCGCGAGCGGCGGCAGCCCGCCGCCAGGCCGCGCGCCGTGCACAAACCCTTCTGGATGAGGCCGCGGCACGGTCCGGCGCTCTCGTTCAATCCTGACCGCAGCGAGCCATGGCAGCCTGCTGCCGGAGCAGGATCCGCTGAGGTCCCGCGGCGGATCGGCCCGGAATGGGGGTGGCAGAAGCACGAGCCCCGACCGGCCGACATCAAGGCGTCTGGGCGTCCGCCTGCCGGATCCGCCCAGGCGGCGGAGGTCGATTGCCTCTACCGGGACCTGACCGCCGAGAACCCCAAGGCCGCCCCCCGCCCGGTATCCCGGGCAGGGGATCGCCGCTGAGGCTACTCCGCCGCCAATACGCCGCGGCGGATCTGGTCGAGCTCGATGCTCTCGAACAGGGCGCGGAAATTGCCCTCGCCGAAGCCCTGGTCGCCCTTGCGCTGGATCAGCTCGAAGAAGATCGGGCCGATGACGGTGCCGGTGAAAATCTGCAGCAGCCGCCCGCCCTCCGGTGTCGGCGCGCCATCGGTGAGGATGCGGTTGCGCGCCAGGCGCCCGATCTCCTCGGCGGTCAGGTCGGGCATGCGCTTCGGCAGCAGCTCGTAATAGGTGTCCGGGCTGTCCATGAACTCGATGCCGCCCCCCCGCATGCCCTCGACGCTGGCGAAGATGTCGTTGGTGCCGAGGGCGATGTGCTGGATGCCCTCGCCGTTATAGGCGCGGAGGTATTCCTCGATCTGCGACTTGTCGTCGCTGCTCTCGTTGATCGGGATGCGGATCTGGCCGCAGGGCGAGGTCAGCGCGCGGGACTTCAGCCCGGTCAGCTTGCCCTCGATGTCGAAGTAGCGGATCTCGCGGAAATTGAAGAGCTTCTCGTAGAAACCCCACCACACATCCATCCGCCCGCGATGCACGTTATGCGTCAGGTGGTCGATGACGGTCAGGCCCTGGCCCGCGGGCTTCGGGTTGGCGTCGTCGATCCAGCGGAAATCGACGTCATAGATGCTGCCGCGCGCGCCGTAGCGGTCGACGAAATAGAGCAGCGAGCCGCCGATGCCCTCGATCGCCGGGATATTCAGCTCCATCGGCCCGACCTTGCCGGTGACGGGCTTGGCACCCAGCGAGATCGCCCGCTCATAGGCGCGGGCCGCATCGGCGACGCGGAAGGCCATGGCGCAGGCGGAGGGGCCATGCACCTTCTGGAAGGCCTGGGCAAAGCTCTCCGGCTCGGCGTTCAGGATGAAGTTGATGTCGCCCTGCCGCCACAGCGCCACCTGCTTGCTGCGATGGACGGCGACGCGGGTGAAGCCGAGGCGGCCGAACAGCGCCTCGAGCCCCGGCATGTCGGGGCCGGTGAATTCAACGAACTCGAAGCCATCGGTGCCCATCGGGTTCTGGTCCGAGATGGCGCCGGCGAAGGCGGTGCGATCGGGAGGGATGTCCATGCTCGGTCTCCTCAGATGGGTTGGTCGCCGGGCGCGGCCGCGCCGGGCGGAATGGGCGCGGCATCCCGTGCCTTGGCGAGCAGGCCGGGCAGTGCCTGCATGGCCGCGAACAGCTCGGCATAGTCATCGATGACGAAGTAGGTCGGCTGCAGGTCGTCGATGAAGTAGTCGCTGCGCAGCACGCGGCGCAGGTCGAAGCGCAGCCGGCGTGGCGCCGGGCTTTCCGTCGCATGCACCGTCTCGGACGAGGAGGAGAGGATGCCGGCGCCATAGGCGCGCAGCGCGCCGCCCTCGCGGATCAGCCCGAATTCCACCATGTGCCAGTAGAGCCGCGCCAGCGGCTTCAGCGCCCCCATCCGCGCCGCCTGCTCGCCGAGCCTGCCATAGGCGGCGAGGAAGTCGGCGAAATCCGGCTGGGTCAGCAGCGGCACATGGCCGAAGGCGTCATGGAAGATGTCCGGCTCGACGATGTAGTCCAGCTCCTCCGGCCGGCGGATCCAGCAGGTGACGGGGAAGCGCCGCGCCGCGAGGTGGCCGAAGAAGGCGCCATCCGGGATCAGCCCCGGCACCGCGACCAGCGACCAGCCGGTCACCGCCCGCAGCCGGGCGGAGCATTGCGCGAAATCGGGGACGCCCTCGGCGAAGGGCAGGCGGGCAAGGCCGTCGCGGAAGGCCGCAGCGGCATGGCGCGGCAGCAGCGCCACCTGGCGGGCATGGAGGGTCCGCCAGGTGGCGTGGTCCTCCGGCGCGTAGCGCGCCATGTCCTGCGCCAGGGTGAAATCGGCCTCGGCCGCGGCATAGTCGCCCCGCAGTCCGCTTGGCAGACCTTCGACCAGCCCATCCATGACGGACCTCCCATTCTTGATCGAAGGTTAAGCCAAGCCAGCGAGGGATTTCCGGCGAAATTGGCCCATTGAGGGGCTATGCTTGGGGGAATCCACTCCATCGAGGCCCGTCTCATGGCGAAATCCACCATCGAGCTGGATGCGCTGGACCGCCGCATCCTCCGCGCTCTGCAACGCGACGGCCGCCTGCCCGTGGTGGCGCTGGCCGAGCAGGTCGGCCTCTCGCCGACGCCCTGCCAGCGCCGGGTGCGGCGGCTGGAGGAGGCCGGCATCATCGCCCGCTACGGCGCGGTGCTGGACCCGGCCCGGCTCGGCCTGCCGCTGCAGGCCTTCGTCATGGTCGCGCTCGAGAGCCATGCGGAGGAGGTGGTGGACCGCTTCCACAAGGCGCTGGCGGAGCGTCCGGAAGTCCTCGCCGCCTATGCGATGAGCGGCGAGATGGACTACCTCCTCCACGTCCTCGCCGCGGATTTCGAGGCCTATGCGGATTTCGCCCTGAAGGCCCTGCTGCGCATGCCGGGGGTGAAGGAGACGCGCAGCAGCTTCGTCCTCACCGCGCTCAAGCCGCCGGGAGAGGTTCCGGTCTGACGCTCCAGCTCTCCCGCGCATTCAGGGTCGCCGGGTCGAAGCCGGCGATGCGCTTGTAGCCCATCACCGTCGCCTCCAGCTCGGCCTGCGGCACCACATCCTCGATGCGCTCGAAGCCGCCGGGGGCACGGGCATGGACGATGTCCATCACGCGGTCCGGCCCGTCGCCGCGATTGGCCTCGACCACCGCCGCCGTCGCCGGCCGCCGCACCGCCTCATAGGTGCCAAGCGCCGCCGCCACCCCGGGCTGCGTCGCCAGCTGCAGGGCCAGGAAACGCGCATCGAGGACCGCCTGCGAGGCTCCGTTCGAGCCGATCGGGTACATGGGATGCGCCGCATCGCCGAGCAGCGTCACCCGCCCCTCGGTCCAGCGCGGCAGCGGATCGCGGTCAACCATCGGGAATTCATAGACCGCCTCCGCCGCCTCGATCAGCGACGGCACGTCGAGCCAGGGGAAGCGCCAATTGGCGAAGATCGGCAGGAAGTCGGATTTGCGCGCCGGACGGTTCCAGTCCTCCCGCGCCCAGGGCGTATCGGTGGGGAAGCGCTGCTCGGCGATCCAATTCACCACAGCCCGTCCATCCTCGACCCGCCCGATCGGGTAGCAGACGAATTTCGTGTCCCGATGTCCGGCCTGCACCATGGTGGCGCCGGTGAGGAAGGGCAGGGCGAGGCTGGTGGCGCGCCACAGCAGGGCACCGTTCCATTTCGGCGGCCCTTCCTGCGGCACCAGCTGGGCACGGACGGCCGAGTGGATGCCATCGGCACCGACCAGCAGGTCGCCACGCACGGCCTCGCCATCGGCGAAATGCGCGGTGACGCCGGCAGCATCCTGGGTGAATTCAGCCAGTCGCCGCCCGAGCCGCAGCCGCGCCTCGCCCAGCCGGGCACGCGCCGCCTCCCAGAGCAGCATCTGCAGCCGGCCGCGATGGATCGAGTATTGCGGCCAGCGGTAGCCGGCAGCGAGGCCACGCGGCTCGGCCCAGATGGTCTGGCCGAAGCGGTTGGCGTAGCGGAACTCCTGGGTGGCGACGCCGGCCTCCGCCAGGGCCGGGCCGAGGCCAAGCTCCGTCAACTCCCGCACCGCATGCGGCTGGAGGTTGATGCCGACGCCCAGCGGGCGGATCTCGGCCGCCGCCTCGTACAACTCGGCTTCGATGCCGGCAGCATGCAGCGACAGGGCCGTCGCCAGGCCACCGATGCCGCCACCGATCACCAGAACCCGCATGGCTGCCTCCCTGAGTCCCCTTGCATCGGCGGATAGCCTGCGCGCATGGCGCGGTCCATAGCCGGAACGGGGCGGGGGCCACCCGGGCTGGTCAGGCTGTGTTCTAGCGCACCAGCCGCCGCCGCTCCGCCTCGATCCGGCGCCGCTCCTCGTCGATCTGCCGCTGCTGCGCATCGAGCCGCCGGTCTGCCTCGTCCAGCACCCGCACCCGCTCGCGCACATCCTGCTCACTGTAGCGCCGGTCCTGCTCGTCCCGGCCGCGACCGGCGCGCGGGTCGCCACGCTGGTCATGGCGGGGATCGTAGCGCGGGTCGTCGCGGGCATCGGGCCGCGGCGGGGGCAGTTGCTGCCCACCCTGCAATTCCTGCCAGGCCCGCCCCAGCCTGTCCTGCAGGTCCTGCGCCTGCGCCGAGGCCAGCCCCATCGCCGCGATGCCGAAAGCCGCCAGGATGATCCGCCGCATGATTCCTCCTTCATCCGCCTGTTGCGGCAGAAGCGCCCCGGGGCGGCTGCGGTTCAGCCTGGCCATCAGGGGCAGGAGCCGGCCCACAGCGGATGCGCCATGGCGGGCCGAAGTTGCGGGGCGGTGGAATACTGCTTCGGGGCTGCCCCGGCTGGAAGCCCCGGCGACGGCACGGCACACTCCCCCGGTCCCGCGGCGCGCGGGAAGCACGGATAAGGGGAGGGGATACCCATGGCACGCATCGGCTTCGTCGGGCTCGGCAATATGGGCGGGCCGATGGCGCGCAACCTGCTGAAGGCCGGGCACCAGGTCATGGGCTTCGACCTCGTGCCGGAGGCGCTTGCCGCTCTCGCCGCCGCTGGCGGCATCGCGGCGGCCAGCGCCGCCGAAGCCGCCTCCGGTGCGGAATTCGTTATCACCATGCTGCCGGCCGGCCGCCATGTGCGGGAGGCCTGGCTCGGCACCGGCGGCATGGCTGCGGCCTCTGCGCCCGGCGCCGTCCTGATCGACTGCTCCACCATCGATGTGGCGACGGCGCGGGAGGTGGCCGCCGGCGCCGGCCATCCGATGCTCGACGCCCCTGTCTCCGGCGGGACCATGGGTGCAGAAGCCGGCACGCTCACCTTCATGGTCGGAGGGCCGGACGAGGCCTATGCCGCCGCCACGCCCATCCTCTCAGCGATGGGCCGCACCCTCGTCCATTGCGGCGGCGCCGGTGCCGGCCAGGCGGCCAAGGCCTGCAACAACATGATGCTCGCCGCCAACATGATCATCACGGCGGAGGCCTTCGTGCTGGCTGAGAAGCTCGGCCTCACCCATCAGGCCCTGTTCGACGTGGCGAGCAAATCCTCCGGCCAGTCCTGGGCCCTGACGACCTACTGCCCCGTGCCCGGCCCGGTCCCCAGCAGCCCGGCCAACCGCGACTACAAGCCCGGTTTTGCCGCCGCGCTCATGGCGAAGGATCTCGGCCTCGCCCAGGAGGCCGCGGCCACGGCCGGGGCGGTGACGCCGCTCGGGGCCGAGGCGCTGGCCCTCTATCGCCGCTTCCTCGAGGACGGGAAGGGGGATGCGGACTTCTCCGGCATCATCCAGATGCTGCGCGGCATGGCGAAAGGGTAAAGGCCACGCCCGGAGCGCTTCCGCGATTGCTGAGGAACGCTCCGGGCCTCGTGGACAGTCCCGCTTGTCCTGTCCCGGCTCTCCATGACGCTGCCGGCCGATCCAGGCGCCAGCATCTTCGCCGCCATCCGGATCGAAGCCGATGGACCAGCTTGGCGCCTGACCGGCGTCAGTCGGCGCCCACCGCCGTCCGCCTTGCCTCCGCGAGCCGGTCATCGACCCAGAGGCTGTGATGCTCCCGGGCGTAGTTGTAATCGACCTGCCCGGTCGCCATCGCCTCGAAGGCGCCCTCGGTGCCGATGGTACCGATATAGATATGGCCGATGATGGCGGCCATCATCACCATCGCCATCAGCCCATGCACCACATGCGCCCATTGCTGGCTGGTGACGTTGTCGAGCAGGCCGGGCGCCATCAGCAGATAGCCCGAAACCGAGGCCAGGATGCCGCCACCCACCACGAACCAGTAGAGCGCCTTCTGTGCCGCATTGAAGCGGCCCGCCGGAGGATGCCCCTTGGCCATCGGTCCGCCCGCCTTCACCCAGGCCACATCGACCTTGCTCGGCAGGTTGTCCCGCAGCCACAGCACCACCATCGCCAGCAGGCCGATGACGAAGGGGAAGGACAGGAATTGATGCACGGCCTGCCCGGTCCAGGTCAGCGCCGTGAAGGCCTCAGCCCCGATCACCGGCCGCAGCACCGCCCGCCCGAAGGTGATGTTGAGCCCGGTGAGGCCGAGCAGTACGAAGCTCACCGCGACCATCCAGTGGTTCATCCGCTCGAACACGCCGTAGCGGTGGATCGTCCGTCCCGACCGTCCGGCATCGATCCGCTGCGGCCCGCGCAGCAGGTAGAGGCCGGCCAGGATGAAGACCGTGCCGAGCAGGATGACGGCGCCGGCGATGCTGAGGATGCGGGTGCGGAAGCCTCGCCAGTCCCGCCCCTCGGGCTGGATGAGGATGCCGGCCGCCTGGTTCGGGATGCTGACGGCGCCGGAGATCACCCCACCCTTCTCGGCATGCTGGGCCTCCAGCGCCCCGGCCTCGACGCCGCCGCGGGCGCTGTAGGGGACAGGGGCGGTGATCGGCTCGACCGGCACCCGGGGCTTCGGCGCGACGCGCTCCGGGCGTGGTCCGCCGGTCACGGACTGGGGATCCGAACTCGCCGGCTGATTGGCGTTGCCGGTGCCGCCGCGCCCCGCGCCAACCTCGGGCGCCGCCGATTGCACCGATGGCGCCCCGCCCGAGGGTTCGCCTGATTGCTGCTGGGCCAACGCCCCGCTGAGTGGGAGAAGCAGCAGCGCCGCGAGGAGCCTCATCATGCCGGCAGTTCCTCCTTATAGGCAGTCCGCCAGCCCCAGGCGCCGGAGCCGTAGCCACGCTGCTGCACCCGTTCCTTGTAGATGCTGGCGATGATCTCGCCATCGCCGGCAAGCAGCGCCTTGGTCGAGCACATCTCGGCGCAGAGCGGCAGCTTGCCCTCGGCGATGCGGTTGCTGCCGTATTGCATGTATTCGACGGCGGAGTTGTCCTGCTGCGGCCCGCCGGCGCAGTAGGTGCACTTGTCCATCTTGCCACGCCCGCCGAAATTCCCGACACGCGGGTATTGCGGCGCGCCGAAGGGGCAGGCGTAGAAGCAGTAGCCGCAGCCGATGCAGAGATCCTTGTCGTGCAGCACCAGCCCATCCTCCGTGCCGTAGAAGCAGGCAACCGGGCAGACCGCGGCACAAGGCGCATCGGTGCAGTGCATGCAGGCCATGGAGATGGAGCGCTCGCCCGGCTTGCCGTCACCGATGGTGACGACGCGGCGCCGGTTGATGCCCCAGGGCACTTCATGCTCGTTCTTGCAGGCGGTGACGCAGGCGTTGCATTCAATGCAACGGTCGCTGTCGCAGAGGAATTTCATCCGCGCCATGGTCAGGCCGCCTTGATCTGGCAGAGGGTCACCTTGGTTTCCTGCATGAAGGTCACCGGGTCATAGCCATAGGTGGTCACCGTATTCGCGCTCTCGCCCAGCACGATGGGGTCGGTGCCGGGCGGGTAGAAGCGCCGCCGGTCCTCGCCCTGCCACCAGCCGCCGAAGTGGTAGGGCATGAAGGCGACGCCCCGGCCAACGCGGTCCGTCACCAGCGCCTTCACCCGGATATGCGCGCTGTTCTCCGGCCCCAGCACCCAGACCCATTGACCCGGCCCGATGCCGCGCGCCTGCGCATCCGCCGTGTTGATCTCGATGAACATGTCCTGCTGCAACTCGGCGAGCCAGCGATTCGAGCGCGTCTCCTCGCCGCCGCCCTCGTATTCGACGAGGCGTCCCGAGGTGAGGATGATCGGGAAATCCTTCGCCACCTGATGCGAGCGCATCTGGATGCTGAGCCCGAGATGCGGCACGCGATAGCCACGGCGGTCGCGCAGCGTCGGATAGGTGCCGGTCGGCGCGATCGCCTGCGGGTTGGATGCCAGGACAGCCGCCTGCGCCGGCGTCGGAATCAGGTCGAGGCGCGGCGTGTAGATCGGCTCGCGGTGCACCGGCACCGGGTCCGGCAGGTTCCAGGCCACGGCGCGTGCCTTGCCGTTGCCATAGGGCAGGCAGCCATGCTCCATCGCCACGCGGATGATGCCGGCCGAGAGATCGGTCGACCAGGAGACGCGGTCGATATTCGCCCCGCCGACGCGGGCGATCGACTCCTTCTCATGCGCAGTCAGCTCGTCGAACCAGCCGAGGCGCTTGAGGACGGCGACGGTGAATTCCGGATAGCCGTCCTGGATTTCCGACCCCTTGCTGTAGCTCCCCTCCGCCAGCAACGTCTCGCCGTTGCGCTCGACGCCGAAGCGGGCGCGGAAGGTGCCGCCGCCTTCCTTCACATGCAGCGAGGTGTCGTAAAGGATATGCGTCCCCGGATGCTTCATCTCCGGCGTGCCCCAGCAGGGCCAGGGCAGGCCATAGACCTCGCCCGCCACCGGCGAGCCGGGCTGGCCACGCAGCGTCGTCACGTCGAAATGCTGCTGGTTCGCCATGTGGTGGCGTAGCCGCTCCGGCGACTGGCCAGTATAGCCCAGCGCCAGGCTGCCGCGGTTGATCTCGCGGAGGATGTCCTCCACCTCCACCACGCCGTTGTGGACCTTGATGTTCTTGAACAGCTGCTCGGCGAAGCCGAGCCGCCGCGCCAGCGCATACATCACGTCATAGTCGTTGCGGCTCTCGAAGATCGGCTCGACGACCTTCTCGCCCCATTGCAGCGACCGGTTGGAGGCGGTGCGACTGCCGACGGTCTCGAAGCTGGTGCAGATCGGCAGCAGGTAGGTGCCGTCGGCGCGGTCGGAGAGCTGCGCATAGGTCGTCGGATGCGGGTCCGCCACCACCAGCAGCTCCAGCTGCTCCAGCCCCTTCACCGCCTCCGGCATGCGGGTCACGGTATTGCCGCCATGGCCCATGACGAACATGGCCTTGCAGTTGGTCGGCTGCTCGATCTGCTCCTTCGGCAGCACCACGCTGTCGAACCAGCGCGTGCTCGGGATGCCGGGCATCTCCATCATCTTCTTGTCGACGAAACGGGAGAGCATCCACTCGTAGTCGACTTCCCAGACCCGGCACCAGTGCCGCCAGGCCGCCTCGTCCAGCCCGTAATAAGCGGGCAGGGTCGAGACATCGAGGCCCATATCCGTGGCCCCCTGCACATTGGTGTGGCCGCGGAAGATGTTGGCGCCCGTGCCCGCGCTGCCGACATTCCCAGTCGCCAGCAGCAGGATGGAGAAGGCGCGCACATTGGCCGTGCCGACCGTCTTCTGCGTCGCGCCCATGCACCAGATCAGCGTCGCGGGCTTCTGCGTGGCGAAGATCTGCGCCATGCGCTTGAGCTGCCCCTCGGGGACGCCCGATACCCGCTCCACCTCCTGCGGGTGCCACTTCGCCACCTCGCGCCGGATCTCGTCCATGCCGTAGACGCGCTGGTGGATGAATTCGAGATCCTCCCAGCCATTCTCGAAGATGTGCCAGAGCATGCCCCAGATGACGGGGATGTCGGTGCCCGGCCGGATGCGCACATAGTCGGTCGCATGCGCCGCCGTGCGGGTGAAGCGCGGATCGACGACGAAGAGGTTGGCGCGGTTCAGCTCCCGCCCCGCCAGGATGTGCTGCGTGGCGATGGGGTGCGATTCCGCCGGGTTGCCGCCCATGATGATCATGGTCTTGGCATTGCGGATATCGTTGTAGCTGTTGGTCTGGGCGCCATAGCCCCAGGTATTCGCCACACCCGCGACGGTCGTGCTGTGGCAGATGCGGGCCTGGTGGTCGGTGTTGTTGGTTCCCCAGAAGGAGCCGAATTTGCGGAAGAGATAGGCCGCTTCATTGGTGAATTTGGCGGAGCCCAGCCAGAACACCGCCTCAGGCGTGCTGCGCTCGCGGATCTCGAGCAGCTTCGCCCCGATCTCCTCGATCGCCTGATCCCAGGAGAGCCGGTGCCATTCGCCGCCGGCCAGCTTCATCGGGTATTTCAGCCGCCGGTCGCCATGCACCAGCTCGCGCACGCTCGCCCCCTTGGCGCAATGCGTGCCGCGGTTGATGGGGGATTCGAAGGCTGGCTCCTGCCCGGTCCAGACGCCGTTCTGCACCTCGGCGATGACGCTGCAGCCGACCGAGCAATGGGTGCAGACATTCTTTATCCGCTGGATCGGCGCCGCACGGTCCGGTGCCGGCGCCTCGGCTGCGCGCGTGAGCGTCGGGGGGAGCGCGCCGAGCGCCGCCAGCCCCGCACCACCCAGCCCCGCTTGCCGCAGGAAGCCACGGCGGTCCGTCCCGCCCGTGCTGAGGCCCCGATAGGCCTCCGATAGCCGCTGCCGCGCGGCCTGTCCCTCGCTCCGCCGGATCAGCATGGGATCAGTACCGGTTGGTGCGGTAATAGGCCCGCACATGATCTGTTTCGCGGTAGCGCGCCTTGCGCTTCTCGGCCTCGGACTCCCTGGCCGGGGGAAGCCCGCCGGTGCCGCCATCCACCTCGAAGGCGGCGGCCGGTGCGGCGACGGCGGCAAGGCCCAGAGCGCCGAAGAAACGACGGCGCGCAGTCGGCGGGGGATCATTCTGTTCGGTCATATAGGCCCCATTCCCGGGCTTCACGCACACCCGGACTGGAGCGCAACGCGGCAGCCAGGGCCGGGTTCGCTGGTGCGGCAACCATCTTGGCCCACCCCGCGTTGGCCGCCCATGCCGATCCAGACACGCAGCACCGCGCCGATCCATGCCATCCTAGCGGCCATGCTGCTGGTGGCCCAGCCGCTTGCTGCCGCGGCCCAGGGCACGGCCCCGGCCCAGGGCGTCACCCGTCCCATCCCCCGCCCAGCGCCCGAGACGCCGCCGCCGGCGCCGAAACCCGGCGAGGTCACCGATGGACGACCGCGGACTGATCAGGGGGGTGGTGCCGCCCGCACCGGCCCGGGCACCACGGCTCAAACGCCCCTGCCGCCGCCGAACCAGGCGAACCCGCCCAACATGCGCTGAACTTTCGGGGCCTGGAGCCTTCGGCGCGGTGCTGAAGGCGCGCACATCTCACGGAAGGCCGCATCCGGTTCCCTGGCCCGGGCGTTAACCTGGACCGCGGCTGCAATCCCGTCGCCGCGGGAGAGCGAGCCACTCATGCCCCGTCGCCTTCTTCCTGCCCTTCCGCTGCTGGCGCTGGCAGCCTGTTCCTCCGGTACCACGGCGGAATTCGACCGCCGCATCGGCACCTATGTGGGCCGGCCGGAGACAGAGGTGGTGGCCAATCTCGGCGTGCCCAGCCGCACCTATGACGGCGATGGCCGGCGCCTGCTGCAGTATGAATTCGCCCGGCCCTCCAGCCGCCCCGCCGTCTTCCCCAGCATCGGCCTCGGCTTTGGCAGCTTCGGCAGCGGCGTCGGGGTCGGGACGGGGCTGGGCCTCGGCTTTGGCGGCGGTGGCGGGGTGGATGGCTGCGTCCTGGTCTTCGAATCGCGGGAGGGCCGGATCACCAGCTTCAACCGCAACGGCCCTGGCTGCGTCGCCACTGCGACCTGAAAATGGAACGATCCGGGGATGGCAGTAAGGCCTTGCCGTTCCGGGATGGATGTTCTATCTTTGTGCCTATCATGGATCCGGCCTTCGCCCTTACGGTCAATGACCTGGCGCGCGACGAGGCGCTCTGCCTTCGTTGCGGCTGCCGGTCCCAGACCTATAGCCGTGCCAGGCTCATCGCGCTGGTAGGCCGTGACGCCCGCCTGCATCTCATCGGCCTGAACCGGGAACTCTGGTGTGGAGATTGCGGAGAACCGCCCTTCCAGGGCTGGGTGACCGCTCCGGCCGCGAACGGGCCCTAAAGCAAACTCCGATCAGATGGAGGCATCTGATCGGAGCAATCTGCTTGCTCAAACAAGAAGCCAGAGCGGGGTCCGTGAGCCAGTGCGAACGGAAACCGCTTCAGTCGATGAAGGGAAGCCGGGGGAAGGACATTCCCCCGGCTTCCTGTCTCTCAGCGGCGGCGCGCCGGGGTCCGGCTGGGCTTCGCCGGGGCAGCGGCAGGCGGGGCGGGCGGGGCCGGCGGCGCGGTGTAGTTCACCGTCACGGCGACGCGCATCGTCGCATCGCCCGGCTTCAGCTGCACCGCGAAGCTGTCCGTCCCGCCGAAGGCGGCATTCGGGATGTAGTCCACGCGGGTGCTGTCGCCGACCGTATGGATATGCAGCCGGCCGTGCTGCGGGCGCGTCGCCACCGTGCCATAGGCAAAGGGCTTCGGCCCGGACTGCGCCACGGTGATCCCGCACCAGCCGCCGTCATTGTCGACCGTCATGGTCGTCTCGATCTGTTGGCCGGCCGCCACGACGGCAGGCTGCGGCACGGTGCAGACCTTGGCGCCACCGGCCAGGTCATTGGCATAGATCCGCGCGCCGGACGCAGGCTGGCGGGCGACCTGCTGCTCGGCGCAGGCGGCGAGCAGGGCGGCCAGGGCAAGCGGGCCGGCAAGGGAAAGGCGCAGGGTCATCGCGTATGGGTTCCAGCGGTACGACGGGCCGGGGCAGCGGCAGCACGGTGAGCAGGCGCGCCCTGGCAGGCGGTGGCACCGGAGGAGAGCAGGTCCTTGCCGGCGGCATAGGCGGGAAGGTCATTGACGCTCTGCAGCGCCATCACCTCGTCGAAGAGGCCGCCATTGCGCATGCAGAAGTCGCTGCCGAGCGAGCGGGCGACATTGGACCGCACATTGGCGAGCTCGGTGATGTAGATGTCGTTCTGCCGCTGGCCGGGGCGCGTACCCCCATGCGTGCGGATGAAATACTGGCCGAAGGCGCGCCCGTTCTGCGCCAGCGCCGGCTGGTACTTCTGCACGAAGGCGTTGTAGCGGTCTTCCTGCTTGCAGGTCGTGGCGACCACCATCAACTCGGTCTTCAGTGCCTCGACCTCGAAGACGGTCTGGTCGGTCTCGGAGGCGCAGCGCGGCAGGGCGCTGGCGGGTTGTGCGGCGAGCAACACGCCCGCCATCAGCAGCGCAACCGGCGCGGCGCCATGGCGGCGCTCAGGCCGCCTGTTCGATTTGGTCATCACCTGGCCCTTCCTGGCAATGCGGGCCCCATCCATCCGGCCGGCCACCCCCCCCGGGCACCGGCACAGAAGGAGTTTCCCCCCGCAGGCGTCCGTCTTTCGCATACTCGGAGCACGAGAGCGAGAGCTTGATGATGGCGTTACAGTAATGCGTCGCAAACCATTGGAACGGTAGGATTCCAGTCTCGCTCGCTCAGCGGTTTCCGCTAGGATGGCCTGGGCCGGGGGGCCTTTGGGGGACCGGATTCGCGTCATGCGTTGGCTGATGCTGCTCGCCTTGCTCGCACTTGCGGCCTGTGGGACGGCGCGCAGCCCCCGGACCGTCGGCTCCTCCGGGCCGCCCGGGGATTGGAGCTGCGTACCCTATGTCCGGGCGCGCACCGGCCTGCCGATCCGCGGCGATGCCTGGGAATGGTGGGAAGGGGCCGCCGAACGCTATGGGCGGGGCCGGTCACCGCGGGCCGGCAGCGTGCTGGTGCTGATGCGCACCTCGCGCCTGCCGCAGGGCCATGTCTCGGTGGTCTCACGGGTGGTCTCGTCGCGGGAGATCCGGGTCGATCATGCCAATTGGGCTTCAGGACGCGGCAAGGGACGTGTGGCACGGGACCAGCCGGTGCTGGATATCTCCTCCGGCAATGACTGGTCCCTCCTGCGCGTCTGGTACCCGCCGGCGAATGGCTATGGCACGACGGGCTACCCGGCCTATGGATTCATCCATCCCGGCTAGCCCTGCGCAGCCCCGGCCCCGGAGGGACAACCTCCATGGCAGGTAAAGCTAGCTGCGGATCATCGGGCAGGCGCCCTCGCTGAGCGGGCGGAAGGCCTGATCGGTCGGCACCGTCGCCGCCAGCCGGTAGACATCACCCGGATAGCGGTTCTCGCCCGGTTTCTTCACCTCCAGCAGGTAGGAGGGGTGAAGCTTCCGCCCATCCTCGCGGATACTGCCCTGGCCGAAGGCGTCGTCATCGGTCGGCATGCGCTTCATCTGCGCCACCACCTCCCGCCCGCTCGCCTTGGCACGGGCGATGCCGAGCACCTGGACGGCTTTCAGATAATGCAGCACCCCGCTGTAATTCGCCGCATGGACGTAGTTGGGGAAGACGCCGGCGGGCAGCTTCTGCTGCACCCGGCGGGTGAAGCCGCGGGTGCGCTCGTCGAGATCCCACCAGAAGGTCTCGGCGATATACATGCCCTGCATCGTCGGCAGGCCGGCGGCCAGCACCCCGGTGATGGAGCCGATGATGGCGGCAAGCTTCATGCTGCGCGTCAGCCCGAATTCCTGCGCCTGCTTCACGCAATTGATCAGGTCGTCGCCAGCCATGGCGAGGCCCAGCACCTTGGCGCCGGAGGCCTTCGCCTGCAGCAGGAAGGCGGAGAAATCCGTGGTCTGCGGGAAGGGGTAGCGGGAGGCGCCGATCATCTTCCCGCCCGCCGCCTCGATGAAGCGGGTGGTGTCGCGCTCGATGGCGTGGCCGAAGGCGTAGTCGGCGGTGATGAAGTACCAGCGGTCGCCACCGGCCTTGGTCAGCGCCGTGCCGGAGGTGTTGGAGAGGCACCAGGTGTCATAGGCCCAATGGATCGAATTCGGCGTGCAGCCGCGGCCCGTCAGGTCCGAGGTGCCGGCGGAGGCGTTCAGATGGACCCTGTCCTTCTCGACGCAGACCGGGTTGATGCCGAGGGCGATGGCGCTGTTGCCGACATCGGTGACGATATCGACGCCGCGCTGGTCGAACCACTGCCGCACGGTGTTGATGCCGACATCGGGCTTGTTCTGGTGGTCGGCGGTGATGACCTCGACCCGCAGCCCGGGATTGGCGGCGGTGAATTCCTCCACCGCCTGGCGCACGCAGGCAACGGAGGTCGGGCCGGTGACATCGCGATAGGGTCCCGCGAGGTCGGTCAGCACGCCGATGCGGATCACATCGGCCGGCTGGGCACGCAGGGCCGGTATCGGCAGCAGGGCGGCGGTCGCGCCGAACGCGGCGCGGCGGGTGATGGGCATGGACGGAACTCCCCAGGCGGCACCCCTTGCTGGGGCGCTCTGGAAAGAAGCCTAGAGCAAGGCCCGGTGGCTGCAACTGCTTCGGCTCAGACCTGGCGGATGGTGCCTGGACCTGCCATGGGCGAAGCTGTGCCCCAAGCCTCGCCAGCCGAAAGACCCCTGCATGCCCCGCCCCGCCATCGGCACCATCCTGCCCTCTTCGAACCGGATGGTGGAGCGGACGCTTGCCGGCATCCTGCCGCTCTTCCCCGGGGTGGATGGCTGCGTCGCGCGCATCCCCTATTGGGGGCAGGGGCTCGGCCAGCCGCGGGATGGCTATGACATTGCCGGCTTCCGCGAGGCGGCGCGGCTGCTGGGCCATGCCGGGGTCGGCGCTGTGTGCTGGAATGGAACGCGCGGTGCCGCTCTTGGCCTCGAGCATGACCGGGCCCTGGCCGCGGCCATGGCGGAGGCGGCCGGATGCCCGGCAACGACCACGGCGCTGGCGACGGCATCGCTGCTGGACCGTCTCGGCATCCGCCGATTCGGCATGGTGGCGCAGGGACCGATCGACGAGGCAGCGGCCCATGCCGCCGGCCTGCCGGCCGAGGTGGTGGGGCTGAAGGGGCTCGGGATCCGCGACAATGCGGCGGCGAGCGCCGTCGATCCGGCTTCCATCACCACGCTGGTGCGAGAGGTGGCGGCAGGGGCGGATGCGGTGCTGATCTGGAGCACCAACCTGCCCGGGTTGTCGCTGGTGCCGGGCCTGGAGGCGGAACTCGGCTTGCCGGTACTGGACTCCGCCTCGGTCGGCATCTGGGCCTGCCTCAGGGAAGCCGGAATCGATACCCGGCCCGCGGCCAGGCTTGGCCGGTTGTTCTCGCTGGCCTGAGGCGCCGGGGCCAGCGCTTCGTCATCCTGTCCTCCCACGACGATGCCGCGGGAGGTTGTGCATGATCCCGGACCGGAAAAGCCTCCGGGTGACGTCTCAGTCGCCCGCCGCGGCGCGCTTCACCAACTCCGCCGCCGTCAGCACCCGCGACGTGCGGGTCGCGGCGCGGAGCGCGGTCTCCACCTCGCCCTGCATCTCGGACCAGGTGCGATCCCAGGAGATCTGCGCGAGCCGCCGGTCCACCTGCTTCAGCCAGGGCGCGCGAGGCCGTTCCAGCACCATCGCCAGGGCAGCGGCGAAGGAGGGGGCGTCCTCGGCGATTTCCACCAGGCCGCCGGTGCCATCCGGCTTCGGGCCCCAGTCCCGCATCACATCGGTGATCGGGGTGGAGACCACGGGCAGCCCGGCCGCCAGGAATTCCGGCGTCTTGGTCGGGCTGATGAACCGGGTGCTCTCGTTGCGCGCGAAGGGCATGAAGCCTGCATCCCAGGCGCCGAGATAGGCCGGCAGCTCCTTGTAGTCGCGTCCGCCCAGCCAGTGGATGTTGGGCAGGTGCGGCAGGTCGGCCGGGTCGATCTTCACCACCGGCCCGATCATCACGAAGGTCCAGTCGGGCCTGAGCGCCGCGAGCTCGCCGACAAGGCCCGCATCCATCCGCTCATCGACCACGCCGAAGAAGCCGATGCGCGGGCCCGGCAGGCTGGCGACATCCTGCGGTGCCGCAGCGTTGGCGCGGGCGCTGGCGAAATGCTTCGTGTCGATCGAGGAGGGGAAGCAGGAGACGCGGGCATGCCGGTTGCGCTTCGCCTCGTAGAGGCTGCGGCCCCCGGTGAAGACCATGTCGGCGCGGTTCAGCAGCGCCTGCTCCAGCTCCATCATCCGCGGCGGTGCGCCCCGGAAGGCGGAGAGTTCATCCATGCAGTCATAGACCAGGACGTCGGGATGCAGGTGCCCGGCGAATTCCAGCGCCATCGGCGTGTAGAACCAGGCGATCAGCGGCCGCCCGGCTTCGGGCGCCAGCAGGTCGTCCAGCATGGAACGCTGGGTGGCGATGATGGCGGCGGCCGAAAGCCCCTCCGGCAGCAGCGGCACCGCCACCGTCACGCCCTCCGGCGTACGGTTGAGGTCGAGGCGCGGCGAGATTCCAGGCTGGAATATCGGCTCCTCGAGGAAGATGACGTCGTAACCCCGGGCTGCTCGCGTCAGCAGGTGCTGCGGCCGCTGGAACACGAAATTCCAGCGCAGGTGGGAGAGGCACAGCAGCAATGTCGATGGGGTCGGGCGAGCCGTCGTCAGGCCGGAGGCCAAGCGAGGGGCAGCGCTGCCCGGCGGGGCATCGGTCATTCGGGGTCCCTTCAGTTGTAGTCGCCGTGGGACCACCAGCGGGGAACCCGCCGGCGGGATCGAACCGGGCTTCCAAACCGTGCCTGAGGCAGGCTGGGCGTGCGGATCGGTTATGACGTTGCAACGCAGCAGGCGCCCCGCCAGTTCCCGGTGACGCAGGGGAGGCGCCATTCGGCAGCCGAATTAGGCTGCTGGCGCCGGCACCTTGTCGCGATAATTGCAGTGCGAGGCCGCAGGGCAGCGCCAGCATTCCGGCAGGCGCGCCTTGCAGACGTAACGCCCATGCAGGATCAGCCAGTGATGGGCATCCCGCAGCAGTTCGGGCGGGCAGCGCTGCACCAGCGCATCCTCCACCTCGCGCGGCGTCCTGCCGGGGGCGAGGCCGGTGCGGTTGCCCAAACGAAAGATATGGGTATCCACCGCCATGGTGCTCTCACCGAAAGCGACGTTCAGGACGACATTGGCGGTCTTGCGCCCGACCCCCGGCAGCGCCTCGAGCGCGGCCCGGTCTGCGGGCACCTCGCCGCCATGACGCTCGAGCAGCAGGCGGGAGAGGGCGGCCACGTTCTTCGCCTTGCCCTGCCAGAGGCCGATGCTGCGGATGAAGGGGGCGACGCCCTCAGCGCCGAGGGCCGCCATCTCGGCCGGGCCGGGCGCCGCGGCGAAGAGGGCAGGCGTGCAGCGGTTGACCGCCGCATCCGTCGTCTGCGCCGAGAGGACCACGGCGACGAGCAGGGTGAAGGGAGTGGAGTAGAGCAGCTCCGTCTCGGGCTTCGGATTGTGCATGGCGAGGGCGCGCAGGAACTCGCCGGCCTGGGCCGCCGACATGCGCCGAGCCCGGCGCGGCGCCTGTGCGGTACCGTGCAAGGGTGGGCGGGGCGCTCTCGCACGGGTTTGACCGGGGATTTTCGCAATCGGGCGGGGCATCGGCGGCCTTGGTGCCATGGCAGGATGCGCTGCTCATCCCATCTCCCGGTACACCATGCCAGCCCCCGCCGAACCTGTTCTCTTCGAGGCGATCTGCACCCCGGCGCGTAGCCTCGGACCTCGCGGCATGCGCGTGCTCTCGACGGCCCTGCTCACGGTCTCGGCGGCAACGGGCGGCGTCTTCCTGGCGCTGGGCGCCTGGCCGGTCCTCGGCTTCACCGGCATCGAGGCGGGGATGGTGTTGGGGTTGATGGCGCTGCACCGCCGCCGGAGCCGCCGGGCCATGGAGGTGCTGATCCTGACCGGGGAGCGCCTGACCATCCATCGCACCGATGGCCGCGGCCGGCGGGAGGAGATCGCCGTCGATCCCTATTGGGCAAGGCTGCGGCTGGAGGAGCGCCCCGGACGGGTCAGCCTGCTGGTGCTGCGGCAACGCGGCAGTGATGTGGAGATCGGCCGGCTGCTCGGCGATGAACAGAAGCGGGACCTGGCCGGCGCGCTCGGCGAGGCGCTGCGCCGCGTGCGGGAGCCGGTCTTCGACAATCCGCAATTGCGGGAGCCGGATCGGGAGGTGATGCAGGACGAGAGCCCGCCCGTCGCCTCCTATTCCTCCCACCGTCCCTCGACGATGCCTCCCTTCGGTGGCGATGGCCAGCCCGCGCCGAGGGAGTAACCACCAGCGAGCTTGCCCGGCAGCCTGGGGCGGTCAGTCCGGCGGGGTCAGGCTCTTGATGAGGTCGAAGACGCGCTTGCGCACGGAGGGGTCGGTGATCCGGTAATAGGCACGGACCAGCTCCAGCGTCTCCCGCCGGTGCAGGGTATCGTCCTCGAAGGCGTCCTGGCTGTCGGCGAAGCCCATGGCGCGGCGGACGCCGTTCATGCTGCCGCCCATCGCATCCGGCATGTCATCGAAGAAGAAGCCGATCGGCACATCGAGCACGCGGGCGAGGTCGAACAGCCGGCTGGCACCGATGCGGTTCACCCCGCGCTCGTATTTCTGGACCTGCTGGAAGGTCAGGCCCAGGGCCTCGCCGAGCTTCTCCTGACTCATGCCGAGCAGCGTGCGTCGCAGACGCACCCGGGTGCCGACATGGACATCGATGGGGCTCGGGCGGGGCTCACGGGCCGTGCGTTCGAGGTTGTCGTCACTCGGCATCGTCTGTCTCATCCCATTCCGGGCCGCCCTGAACCGTGTGCGACCCCAGGCTGTGGCCGAGGCATGAGCTGCAACGGCAGGAGCACATCCCTGATGAAGGTTTTACGGGCGCGGCAACAAAGCGTCAATACTTTTGAGAATTCTCAATAAAGATCACGCCCGTGGCGCGGGTGGCGAAGCCGTTCCAGATACAACCACCGGCCGCAGCAGCCAAGCGAGGCCCAGGCAGAGCAGTGACGCCGCCAGGGGAATCGCCAGCCCCCAACGGGCAAAGGGCGTCGGCGCGTCGGGACCCGGCAGGGCGATGCTGGCCGTTCCCATCGCACCGAGCGGGATCATCGCCAGGCGGCGCCCGCGCGAATCGAACAGGGCCGAGATGCCCGTCTGCGCCGCGCGTGCGAGCGGCAGCCCTTCCTCCACCGCCCGGAGCCGTGCCGCGGCCAGGTGCTGCCAGGGACCGGCCGAATGGCCGAACCAGCCGTCATTGGTGATGTTCACCAGCCAATCCGGCCGTGGCGCGGGCGTGACGGCCGCGGGAAAGATCACCTCGTAGCAGATCAGGGCGCCGAAGGCCGGCAGGCCGGGCGGCGCCAGCCGCAGCGGCCCCGGCCCGGCCGAGAAATCCATGCCTCCTGTGACGAGGCGGATCGGCAGCAACCCGGCGAGTGGCATGTACTCGCCGAAGGGGACCAGATGCGACTTGTCGTAGACGGCCTCCACCTTGGCAGCCGAATCGAGCGCAACCAGGCTGTTGAAGACCTGGGCAAGGGTGCCGTCCGGCGCCCATTCCGCGCGAACCGTGCCCGCCAGGAGCGTGGCGCCAGGGGGCAGCGCCTCGGCCGCCATGCGCTGAGCATCCGGGTCCTGGGCGAGGAGGAACGGGCTCGCCGTCTCGGGCCAGATCGCCACCAGGCGACGACCATCCGCTTCGGCCAACGCGTGTCGCGCACCCTCGGCGGTCAACCCCAGGTAGCGCTCGAAATTGGGCATGCGCTGCTCGGGTCGCCATTTCACCTCCTGGGGCACGTTGCCCTGTACCAGCAGGAGTTGCACCCCAGGGGCCGGCGCCTCCGGTTGCGCCAGGCGCCAGGCGCCGAACCCGCCCAGGGCCAGGAGGCCGATTGCCGCCCCGGCCCAGCCCCGCCAACCCGCGACCAGCGGCAGCGCGGCCAGCATCACGGTGAGCAGGGACAGGCCGTGGACGCCAACCAGCGCCGCAGCCTGCACCGGCAGCGCCGCGAAGGCCCAGACCGTCCCCATCAGGTTCCAGGGGAAGCCGGTGAGGAGGAAGCCCTGTGCCAGCTCCGCCAGCACCCAGCTTCCGGCGAAGCCCAGCAGCCGCGGCCAGCCCGCCGGCAGCGCGCGCGCCACCAGGACCGGCGGCAGGACGAAGAGGGCGAGGGGCACCGCCACCGCCGGCGCCGCCAGCGGCACCAGCCACCAGAAACTGGCCACATCCGTCAGGATCGCATGCGTGACCCAATAGATGCCGGCAAGCCCATGGCCCCATCCCCAGGCGAAGCCAAGCCAGGCGGCACGGCGCGCGGTCGGCGCGGCACCGGTCAGGGCGAGCAGCCCCGGAATGGAGACCAGCAGCACCGGCACCGCATGGACCGGCGGCAAGGCCAGGGCAGCGATCAGGCCAAGCCCGAAGGCGGCCGCCAATTGGCGCCGCCAGGGCAGCGCGACGAGGCGCGCAAGGAAAGAGGTTAGCACGCCGGCAGCTAGACCCGCCCGGGGGGCCGGGGCAAGCGGCTGCGATGCATCAGCCGAGCGGCTCGACCCCAACGAGCTTCCACCGGGGCGGCAGCATCTCCCGCAAGGCGAGGGAGAGGGCGATCCCGCGGCCCGGCTGACCAGGGGCAGGAAGCACCAGCCGCGCCGTGCCGAAGCCGACCGCGGCCAGCTCGGGCGTCGGCCATACGGGCCCGAGCCGGGCCTGCATCAGCGCCACCAGCCCCTCCGGCGTCGCGGCATGGCGATGCACATGGTGGCTGAGGGCAGCGAGGAAGTCCTCCTCCTGCGGATCGGCCGATGGCAGGCCGGCCAGCAGGGCGGGCCAGTCCACCATCGGGGCCAGCGCGCTATGGTCCGCGGCCCGGAGCACGGCCACCAACTCCCGCGCCGCCTGCATCGGCATGGCCGTGACGGCCGTGCCCGCGAGCAGGGACAAAATAAGACCAGCCAGCAGCAGGGGCAGCCCATGGGTACGGCGGATGGGCCGGCGAGCTGGTGGCAGAGCCGGCGACGGGGCTGGCGGATGCCCGGCGTCATAGGCGTCCCAGATCTCGTCCCAAGCGTCATCACGGACGCTTGACCTAGTTATGGTATCTGGCCCCATCATTCGCCCTCCGGCCTGACGGATCGATATCGGCCCTCAAGACAAATTCCCACGAGTCTCTCCACCGTCTCCAATTCTGGAATTTGTCTCAGGGCATTGAAGGAACGGTTAAGGCTAGTTGCATACTCGCAATCGAAAAGAAGCAGATGCGCATCCCTTTTGGCCGAAGCCTGCTGCTGCTCCCGCTCGCCCTCACTGCCTGCAAGACGCCGACGCCGCAGGCCGAAAAGGATTGGGTCTTCGCCTGCCCGGAGGCCGGGAGCCGGGTGGCCTGGGATGACGGCCGCAGCCTCGTCTTCACCGGCACGGACCCATCGGACCCGGCCATCTGCACCGCGCGGACGGCCACGGGCAGCGGGCTGCGGCTGGTCTGGGGGCTGGTGGAGGAGACCAACAGTGAGGGGCGCGGCCATCTGGCCGGCATGCGGAGCCTCTTCCCGGCCAAGACCGGCGCCAATGCCAGCTATACCGCGACCGTCTCCTCGCCCGGCAGCGGCATCCAGTACCCGTTCGAGACCCGCTGGCGGGTGGTGGGCTTCGAGGCCCTCCAGGGTCCGGCCGGCCGGTTCGACACGGTGGTGCTCGAGCGGATGGTCAATGGCACCGGCGCCAATGCCGCACAGAGCTTCACCGTGCGCTACTGGCTGGAAGGCGTCTCCGGCATCCTGCTGCAGCGGAAGGTCGAACTCGGCCGTGGCGGCTCCAGCCTGCTGCGCAACCTGCAGGCGACTGCGATCAGCCTGCCGCCGCCGCCGCCCCGGGCCCCGCCGCCTCCCGGCGCGCCCTCGGGCCCACCTCCTACGGGAAGCTGAGCGCCGGCCCGAACCATTGCGGGTTCGGAGAATGGCCCCATGTCCGAGTATAACACTGGGTTACTACCCGGCCCACGGGCCAGGCAGATCCGCGAGCTTAGGGGGATTGGAACCGTGAACATCCAGACGCCGAACCACATCATCGACGCCAAGGCGACGCTTGAGGGCCGGCCGAGCCGGGCGGAAGCCGAGGCCGCCATCCGCACCCTGCTGCGCTGGACCGGCGACGACCCTGACCGCGAGGGGCTGATCGACACCCCCGCCCGCGTCGCCCGCGCCTATGAGGAGTTCTTCGCCGGCTACGCGGTAGATCCGGTGGATCTCCTCGCCCGCTCCTTCGAGGAGACGGATGGCTATGACGAGATGGTGGTCCTGCGCGACATCCGCATCGAGAGCCATTGCGAGCATCACATGGTGCCGATCATCGGCCGGGCGCATATCGCCTACCTGCCCGCTGGCCGCGTCGTCGGCATCAGCAAGCTGGCCCGGGTACTCGAGGTCTACGCCAAGCGGCTGCAGATCCAGGAGAAGCTCACCGCCCAGGTCGCCAACTGCATCAACGACGTGCTGAAGCCGAAAGGCGTCGCTGTCGTGGTCGAGGCAGCCCATCAGTGCATGACGACCCGTGGCATCCACAAGCCGGGCGTCACGATGGTGACGAGCCGCATGCTCGGCGCCTTCCGCGACGATGCCTCGACCCGCCGCGAATTCCTGGCGATCATCGGCGGGCAGCGCGGCGTGGCGGAAGGCTGAGCGCCGGCCGGCGCGGAGCGCCTACCGGCAGTCGCGCCGGGCGTAGCCCTCGGCCCGCCGAGCCCGGTTGGCGTCACGGCCACGCCCGGTGGCCGCGGCGACAGCAGCGGCATCCTGCGCCTCGCCGACCGCCTCGGCGCAGTAGGAATCCACCGCCGGCGCGGCCACGTAGCCGCTGCTCGGCAGCGGCGCCGCATAGGCCGGGGCCTGGGAATAGGCCGCTGGCTGCTCACTCACCGGAACGCGGACCATGCAGGCGGCGAGGGCGAGCGGGGCCAGGGCCAGGGTGGCAATGCGCAGGAGCGATGTCATGGCGCCTGATCGCCCGGCGGAGCCCAAGGTTCCACCGGATGATTGCGCTCCGTTATCAGGCCGGCGCTACCAGGGCAGGGGTATCAGGGCAGCGTCTCGCGCCGCCTCGCTCCCTCAGCGGGCAGATCCTCGACGCCGATCGGGCCGGGTCCCGGGGCCGCCATGCCGCCATCGGCATTCGGCACAGTGGCCGAGATCCAGTCCCGCAGGGCGCGGCGCAGCTGGAATTCGAACTCCACATTCAGGTCCTCCATCGCCCGGCGCAGCAGCGCATCCGCCGCCCGGGGCCGGTTGGCTTCGGGCCCGTTCACCCCACGCGTGACTGCCGCCTCGGCGAAACCAAGCCGGCTGCCAAGGCTGGAGACGACCTCCAGCCGGCAGCCGAGCAGGCAGTTAAGCGAGGAGGGACCCTGGATGACCTGCGCCTGGCTGATGGCGAAGCGCGCCTGGCCCGTCGTGCCGACCGCGATCAGCCGGTCCCGCGCCATGATCCGCACCGCCTCCGCCGCCGAGGGCGAGAGCCGGGCGCCGATATCGCCCGGCACGCCAGGTGGCTGGTCCTCGGCGATGTCGATGCCGGCGACGTTCAGCGGCAGTGGCGTAAGGTGCTTGTAGCCAAGCGGGCCAGGCGGAATCGGCACCGGCTCCGGCGTGCCCGCGCAGGCAGCGGCGAGGAGGGGGAACAGCATGACGCTGCGCCGGTCGAGCATGACGGAACCTCCTGCACGGAACATGATGCCGGGGATGTAACGGCTCATCCCGCCGCGCCGCCACCCTGTACTTCCGCGCGATCGAACCGGAAGTCGAGGTTGCAGAACTCGCAGGTCATGGTGATGGCACCATCGGCCTCGGCCATGTGGTCCAGATCATCCTGCCCGAAGCGCGACAACACGCCGGCGAGGCGGGAGCGCGAGCAGCGGCACCCATAGGACAACGGCCGTGGTCGGTCGAGCGCCAGCCCCTCGAGATGGAAGAGCCGATGCAGCAGGGTATGCGAGGGCAGGGCATCGTCCAGCAGCTCGGCATCCGTCAGGGTGCCGACCAGGGCGAGGGCGGTCCGCCAGGCCTCGTCCTGCGCATCGCGATCAAGCTCGGGGGCGATGCCGCCTTCGCCGGCGACCTTCTCCAGGATCAGCGCCGAGGCGCGCCAGCCGGCCTCGGTCCGGTCGCAGGCCAGGCGGATATGGGCGCGGAGCTGCTCGGAGGTCTCGAAGTAATGCCCGGTCATCGCCGCCAGCGTCAGGCCATGGATCTCGACGATGCCCTGGTAGCGGTCCATCTCCGGGCCCTGGTCGCAGGTGAAGGCAAGGTAGCCGCGCCCGAGCAGCGCCGCCGCATCACCGACCGGGTCGCGGGCGAGCAGCCGGTCCAGCACCTCGGCATCGGCACGGGCATAGCCGCGCAGGGCACCGCCCTCGGTGCAATCGGCCAGCAGCATGGAGACCGGGCCATCGCCCTTGGCCTGCAACGAGAAGCTGCCACGGAATTTGAGGGCGCCCGCAAGGCCTGCGGTCAGCGCCAACGCCTCCCCGGCCAGGCGGGTGACGGCGGGGTGGTTGTCATGACGCGTCAGCAGCGCATCGGCGAGCGGGCCCAGCCGGACCAGCCGGCCGCGCACCGGCTTGTCCTCCAGATGGAAGGGGAGGATGCCGCGCGGGACGCTGATATCCGGCACCGGCGGCCGGTCATGCTGGAGGAAATCAGGCTTGGCGGAGGGTTGGGTCGGGTCAGGCAACGTCGGGAACCTTGGTGCTTCGGCCCCATAGATAGGGTCGCGGATGGGCTACGCCCACCCGCCCCGGCCCATCAGCCGGCGCCCAACGCCCAGAGCAGCACGCCCTTCTGCGCATGCAGGCGGTTCTCCGCCTCGTCGAAGACGACGCTTTGCGGTCCGTCGATCACCTCGGCCGCGACCTCCTCCCCGCGATGGGCGGGCAGGCAGTGCTGGAAGATCGCGTCCGGCGCGGCATGCCGCATCAGCTCCGGCGTGACCTGATAGGGCGCCAGCAGGTTGTGCCGGTTGGGCGCGGAGCCGTCCCCGGTCTCGTCATTCATCGAGACCCAGGCATCGGTGACGACGCAGCGGGCGCCCCGCACCGCCTCCACCGGGTCCTCGGTCAGCTCGATCGTCGCCCCCTGGGCGCGAGCCCAGTCCACCACCCATTGCGGCGGCCGGAGAGCGGCGGGGGTCGCCAGGCGCAGGGTGAAGCCGAAGCGGGCGGCGGCCTGGATGAAGCTCTGCGCCACGTTGTTGCCGTCGCCGATCCAGGCGACGGTCTGGCCGGCGATCGGGCCGCGATGCTCCTCGAAGGTCAGCACATCGGCCATGAGCTGGCAGGGATGCGAGATATCGGTCAGGCCGTTGATCACCGGCACCGTCGCGTGCATGGCCATCTCGCGGATGCGGCTCACATTGTCCGTCCGCATCATGATGGCGTCGACATAGCGGGAGAGGACCCGCGCCGTGTCGCTCAGCTCCTCGCCGCGGGAGGACTGCATGTCGCGCGAGTTGAGGTAGACGACGTCGCCGCCGAGTTGGCGGATCCCAACCTCGAAGCTGACGCGGGTGCGCGTCGAGGGCTTCTCGAAGATCAGCGCGACGGTCTTGCCGGCCAGCGGCTTGGCGCCGAGGCCGCGCTTCGTCTGGGCGGCGAGGTCGAGCATGCGGCGAAGGGTCGCCGGCTCGAAATCCATCAATTCGAGGAAGTGGCGGGGGGGAGGATCCCCCCCACCGGCCATGGGCTTCAGCGCAGCGCTCATTTCGCGGCGTCCCGCGCCTGGGACGGCGTGCAACGCAGGCAGGTGCGCTCCAGCAGGCTGAGGGCCTCATCGGCTTCCGCCTCGGTGATGATGAGCGGCGGCGCCAGGCGCAGCACATTCATCCCGGCGGCCACCGTCAGCAGGCCCTCGGCCACCGCGGCGTTCTGCATCTCGCCATTCGAGATCTCCGGCCGCAGCTTGAGGCCGAGCAGCAGCCCGGCGCCCTGCACGCCCTCGACCACCGCCGGGTGGCGATGGGCGAGGTCCAGCATGCCGCGCCAGAGATGGCGTGCCACGCGGTCCACCCCATCGAGGAAGCCCGGGGCGAGGATCACGTCGAGCACGGCATTGCCGGCGGCGCAGGCCAGCGGGTTGCCGCCATAGGTGCTGCCATGCGTGCCGGGCTTGAGGTACTGCGCCACCCGCTCCTTCGCCAGGATGGCGCCGAGCGGGAAGCCGCCGCCGATGCCCTTGGCGGAGGACATGACATCCGGCTCGATCCCGGCCCATTGATGGGCCCAGAGCTTGCCGGAGCGGCCCATGCCGGTCTGCACCTCGTCGAGCGCGAGCAGCAGGCCGAACTCATCGGCCGCGGCGCGAAGCTGGCGGAGGAATTCGAGCGAGGCCGGGCGCACGCCGCCCTCTCCCTGGATCGGCTCGACCATGATGGCGGCCGTCGTGCCGTCGATGGCGTCGCGGAGCGCGTTCATGTTGCCGAAGGGCACATGCTTGAAGCCCTGAACCGGCGGGCCGAAGCCGGCGAGGTACTTCTCGTTGCCCGTCGCGGCGAGCGTCGCCAGCGTCCGGCCATGGAAGGCGCCCTCGAAGCAGATGGTAACAAAGCGCTCCGGATGGCCCTGTTCCGCATGGTATTTGCGGACCGCCTTGATCATCCCCTCATTCGCCTCGGCGCCCGAGTTGCAGAAGAAGACGCTGTCGGCGAAGGAGGTCTCGACCAGCCGCGCCGCCAAGCGCTCCGCCTGCGGAATCCGGTAGAGGTTCGAGGTGTGCATCACCCGCGCCGCCTGCTCGGCGATGGCCTGCACGAGATGCGGATGCGCATGGCCGATGGAGGCGGTGGCGATGCCGGAGCCGAAATCGAGGAATCGTCGCCCGTCACCGGTCCACAGCCAAGCACCTTCGCCCCGCTCGAAAGCGAGGTCGGCGCGGTTGTAGGTGGGCATCAGGGACGGGATCACGGGGTTATGGGCTCCAGTTCTCCCCCAGCCGGCGCGGATCGCAGGCTTTTCGGGGAGAAGCCGCGGATTTGGCCGCAATCGGGCCGCAACGTCAAACCATCCCGGCTGAATTTCTCAGAGATCGGCGGGGGAATGGCTCCCCCCGCCTGTCGACGCCGCTTCAGCCACGCCGCTCGGGCGCACCCTCATAGGTGAAGGTCGGCAGGCTGCCGAGGCTGTCCTTGGTGGCGCCGGTCAGCGTCCAGCGGCCATTGCTGCTGGCGGCCATGTTCAGCCGGTCGTAAGGCACCGCCACCAGCTTGGCGCCGATGCCGAGGAAACCACCGACCGAGATGACCGCCACCGGGGCGTTGCCGCCCGGCGGGATCAGGATGTCGTCGATCTCGCCGATGCTCTCGTTGTTCTCGTTATAGACCGCCGAGCCGATCACCTTGCTGGCACGGCGGCCGTTGCGGAGTGCGCCGCTATCGACGGCCAGCGCACCGCTGGTAGCGCCGGTAGTCGCCGGTGAGGCGGCACGGTTGCGCTCATTCTCCGGATGCGCGCCCGTCGTATTGGTGCCGAGGGCGCGGTCCGTCGCACGGCCGACCGCGGTACCAGGCGGATTGCCCGGCGTCCCATCGGCAGGCGTGCGGTTGCCGGTGACGGAATCGGCGCCACGCTGGGTCGCGGTGCTCGGCGGATTGCCGGGCGTTCCGTCGCGCGGGTTGGTCTGCGGGCTGGTCTGGGCGAGCGTGCCGCCCGAGGCGTCGCGCCCCTGGCCCTGCGTCTGGCCCTGGGCGAGGACCGGCAGCGCCAGCATGGCGGCGGCGGCGGTCATGGCGAGAAGCGAGTCGCGGGTCTTCATCATCGGCGTCACCTTCTTTTGCACCGGCCTTTTGTCCTGAGACCGGCCGGGTGAGGCCGCGACAACGCAGCGGAACGAGCCGAGGTTGCCTCGATCGCGCGCCCGTTCAGCCCGCCGGGTCAGGCGGGGTCGCCAGTATCCGGCACCAGCCCAACTGCGGTGATGCCGGCCACCGCGCAGACCTCGTCCTGGGCCGAGACATCGCCGCTGATCCCGACGGCGCCGAGGATCAGGCCGGAGGCGTCGCAGGCCAGCACGCCGCCGGGCACCGGCACCGCCTTGCCGCCCGCGAGATCGGACAACGCGTTCATGAAGCCCTGCATCGCCTGCGCCCGCCGCGCCAGCTCCCGCCCGCCGAGGCCGAGGGCGAGCGCGCCATGCGCCTTGCCCTCGGCGATCTCCGGACGGAGCAGGGAGGAGCCGTCCTCGCGCTGCATCGCCTTCACCTGCCCGCCCGCATCGAGCACGACGACGGTGAGCGGCATCAGCCCGAGCTCATGCCCCTTGGCGAGGGCGGCGGCGATGATGGCATTGGCCTGGTCCAGGGTGAGGCCGTTGGTCGGATAGCGGGCCATGGCGGTGCTCCGTGTTGGGTCCCGAGCCTATTGCCCGGCCCGCGCCGTGTTCGCCAGCCCCGGCTTCGCCGTGGCAGAGTGGCGGACATGACGAAGGAGCGACCGCCCCGGCCCGCGCGGCAGCCCATCCCCGCCGGCCCGGCCCCCGGCGAGGCGCGGCTGCGCGAGGCGGCGCTCGCCCATCTCGCCCGCTTCGCCGCGACCGAGCAGGGGCTGCGGCGGGTGCTGGAACGCCGCATCGACCGCTGGGCGAGGCGGGCCGAGGCGGAGGGGCAGGATATCTCCGGCCTGGCGGCGGCGCGGGCGCTGGCCGCCCAGGTGGCGCGGCAGATGGTCGCCCTGGGCGCCGTCGACGATGCCGCCTTCGCCGCGGCGCGGGCCCGGCGCCTGGCGCGGGCGGGGCGATCTCGCCGGGCGATCGCGGCGCATCTCGCCGGCAAGGGGGTGGCGCGCGAGGTCGCCAGCGCGGCCCTGCCCGAGGAGGAACTGAACGCCGCCCTCGCGCAATGCCGGCGGCGGCGGACCGGCCCCTTCGCGGTCGAGCCCATGGCGCGCGAGGCGCGGCTCAAGGCGCTCGCGGCGCTGGCGCGGGCCGGGTTCGGGCGCGATGTGTCCGAGCAGGCACTCGACATGCCGCGCGAGGAGGCGGAGGAGCGGCTGGCCGCCCTGCGGCAGGGCTGACGGCGGCCGGATCAGCCGGCCCGCAGCCCGCCATCCTCCACGCGGATCGTGCCGGTGGCGCAGGGATCGATCCGGCGCAGCTCGGCGGCACGGCCATCGGCCCAGACCACCCGCAGATCCTGCGCACCGGGCACCGAGGCGCGGTAGCTGGCGCTGCGCCCGGGCCGCAGCACCTCCTGGCCGAGCCGGTCGGTCCCCCAGCCCTCCTGCGAGAGCCGGGCGAGGAAGAGCCGGTCCACCGTGCGCGAGGAGGCATTCACCACCTGCACCGGCACCTCGCAGCCGCCCCGCGCCGATGCCTCGGCCGCGTTCCGGACCGGCGGTGGCGGGGAACAGGCGGCGAGGGCCAGAAAGGCCAGGGACAAAACAGCCAGGGCATGTCCCGGCATTCCGGCAGATCCTTGCTTGGGCGCGGGACGATAGGAGCGCGGCCCCGGTCCCGGCAAGTCAAGGTTTAGCCGGCCTGCAGGATACCATCGCGGATGGTGATGCGGCGCGTCCGGCAGCCATCGATATTGCCAAGCTCGGAGGCCCGCCCGGTCACCCAGACCAGCCGCAGCCGGTATGGGCCGCGCCCTTCGAGTGTCACCGGCATGCTGCCCGGGGTCGGCAGGGGCGGCGACTGGCCAAGCAGGTCGGCCGCCGAGTCCGGCCCGCCCTCGGGGCTCAGATAGAGCTGCTCGATGGGCTGGGAGGAGGCGTTCTCGACCACGGCCTGGCTCGGGCCACAACGCGCGCCCTGCGGACCGGCGCAGCCGGCCAGCAGGGCGAGAAGCAGGAGATGGCGCATCAGGCCGGGTCGATGGGCGAGGGCGGTGTGCCGCCGGCCTCGATCGCCTCGGCCGCGGCGAGCAGGATGTCCTCCCGGTAGCGGCCGGCGACGAGCTGCACCCCGACCGGCACCTTGCCCACCAGCCCGGTGCTGACCGCAAGGCCCGGCAGGCTCAGCAACGGCAGGCCGACCTGGGTCAGCTGGGCCGCGAGGATGCGCCGGAAGCCCTCCAGGCTCTCGACATCCGCATGATCCGCGAAGGGCAGGGCGCCGGAGACCGGCATCAGCACCACGGGATGGGCCTCGAGGAAGAGCAGCCATTCGCGCAGCAGGGTCAGCCGGCGCTGCAGCGCATCCTGGAAGGCATCGAGGTCGGGGGCGGGGCTGAGGCTTTCCATGAAGCCATAAACGGCCAGCGCATCCGGATCCGCCTCGCGGGCGAAGGCGGCACCGCCGCCGCGGCGCGTCTCCGCCAGCCAGAGCGTCGCCTGCAGCCGGGCGCATTCGCCGAGCGGCGGCAGCGAATCCATCTCCTCCACCTGCCAGCCGGCGGCGGTGAGGCGGGCGGCGGCATCGCGCAGCGCGGCGGCGACGGCGGGCTCGACCGGCATGCCCTCCGGGGCGATGCAGAGCGCCGCGCGCCGGGGATAGGCCGGGCCTTCGAGCGGGGCGGGCACCCACCAGGGGTCCCGCGCATCGGCCGCGCTCATCGCGGCGAGGCCGAGGCGGAGATCGGCGATGCTGCGGGCCAGCGGACCCGAGACGGCCATGAGCTGGCCGCCGATGAAGCGGTCCGCGCCGCTGGCATTCCAGGCGGGGATGCGGCCGATGGTCGGGCGCAGGCCATGGATGCCGCAGGCATAGGCCGGGTAGCGGATGGAGCCGCCGATATCCGTGCCATGGCCGATGGCGCCGATGCCCGCCGCGGTCGCGGCCGCGGCGCCGCCGGAGGAGCCGCCCGGCGTGATCGCGGCATCGCGCGGGTTGCGAGTCGCGCCATGCAGCGAGTTGCGGGTGAACCAGCGCAGCGAGAAGGCCGGCGTGTTCGTCCGGCCGAGAATCACCGCCCCCGCACGCCGCAGGTTGGCGACGACGGGGCTGTCCTGCCGGGCGACCAGCTCCTCCTGGATGCGCAGGCCGTTGGTGGTCGCCCAGCCTTCCTGGTCGATATTCACCTTCACGGTCACTGGCACGCCGGCCAGCAGGCCCGGCTCCTCGCCGCGGGCGATGGTGGCATCGACCGCATCCGCCGCCGCGAGGGCCTGCGCCGGGTCATGCGCGATGACCGCGTTGAGGCTGGGGTTCACCGCATCGAGCCGGGCGAGGGCCGCGGTGGTGGCCTCGCGGGCCGAGACCTCGCGGCGGCGGATGCGGCCGGCGAGGTCGGTGGCGGACAGCCGCCAGAGTTCGGTCATGCGGGTTTCCTCAAGCGTGGGGCGCATCGTTTCCCGCCCGCCCTGGGCGGTCAACCGGGGGCGCTGGCGAGCAGCAGGACGCCGCCGCAGATAAGGCCGATCGCCGCCAGCTTCTGCGTGCCGAGGCTCTCGCCGAACATCAGGTGGCCGATGATGGCGACCGCCACATAGCTCGCCGCCGTGCAGGGCAGGGCGATGCTCATCGGGATCTTCCGCAGGGCGATGATGTAGAGCAGCGCCGCGCCGCCATAGGCGACGAGGCCGACCATGGTGGTGGGGCGGAGGAGCTGGGCGACGAAATGCCCCTCCGCCACCGCCCCGGCCTTCAGCATCACCTGGCCGCCGAGCGAGGTGAGGATGGCGGCGCCGAGCGCCAGCCAATAGAGCATCACTGCGCAGGGTCCTCTTGGACGAGCCGCGCCTCGGCGGGCGCCCGCGGCGGCAGCACCTCGCGCACCACCCCCTGCGGCTTGCCATTGGCCGAGAGGAAGGCCCGGCCGACATACTCGCCGAGCACGCCGAGGATCAGGAACTGCACCCCGGCGAGCAGCAGGGTGGTGGTCATGGAGGAGGCCCAGCCGGACGGCGTGCCGCTGCCGACGAGTGCCTCGATCACCACCGCGACTGCGCCCAGCAGGCCGAGCAGGCCCATCGCCACGCCGGCCAGGATGGCGAGGCGCAGCGGCAGGATCGAGAAATTGGTGGCGAGGTTCATCCAGAGCAGCACGAGGCGCTTCAGCGTGTAGTTGGAGCGCCCCTCGGCCCGGGCCAGGTGCATGACCTCGATGCTGTCGATGCGCTGGGTCACCTGCATGATGAGCCCGTCCACATAGGGATAGGGGCCGCGGTAGCGGGCGATCTCGGCCACCACCAGCGCGCTCATGCAGCGGAAGGAGGAGAGATAGAGGCCACGCGGCTTGTCGAGCAGCATGTCCGCGACGCGGTTGGCGAAGCGGCTGCCGAGGTTGCGCCAGCCCTCGTGCTTCTTCTCGGCATAGCGGGTGTAGACCACGTCCCAGCCGCCGAGCCGGGCATGGTCATAGAGCTTCAGGACCTCCTCCGGCGGGTTCTGGAGGTCGTCATCCATGGTGATGACATAGGCGCCGCGCGCATGGCGGAGGCCGGTCATGACCGCATTGTGCTCGCCGAAATTCCGCGCGTGCTCGATATAGGTGAGCGGGATGGTGGCGGTCGCCGCCAGCGCGCGGCAGACCTCGCCCGAATTGTCGGGGCTGCCGTCATTCACCAGCACCACCTCGAGCCCGCCTTCCGGGCGGAGGGCGGAGAGCGCCTCGACCAGCCGGCCGACCGTCGCGGCGCCCCGGTAGACCGGGACGACGACCGAGAGGCCGACCGGGTATCCGCCCGGCAGGGCCGCCTCCGCCACGGCCAGCTCAGGCAGGGCCGGCTCAGGCAGGGCCTGGGACAATCTGCGATCCTCGAATCCCATCGGGGAAAACCTCATGAGCGGGTGGCGGTGGCGAGCACGGAGCCGCCGGCGGGAAAGGGCAGACCCAACCCCATCAGCCGGCGTTCCAGCACGGTCACGGCATGCAGGCTATGGTCGAGCCAAGGCGGAAACGGGGCAACATCCGAGCCATGGTGAGGCGCGCGGGCCAGCAGCTTCCGCTGCGCCACCATCAGCGGCAGCAGCAGGGCGTTCCAGTAGCCGGTGCGGATGGCGGTGAAGCCGGCCGCCGCGAGCATCCGCCGCGCAGTGCCGGCGGTGAAGCGCCGGCTGTTCTGCACCCGCAGGTCATGCGCCGAGCGCAGCCAGTCGAAGGCCGGCAGGTTCAGCACCAGCACGCCGCCGGGCATCAGGACGCGGGCCATCTCGGCCAGCGCCGCCTCCGGCTCGACCGCGGCGTGGCAGAGAACATCGAGGCTGACCACCGCCCCGAAGCGGGCATCGGCGAAGGGCATCGCATTCACCGAGCCGATGGCGACCGGCACCCCGGCCTTGGCCCGGGCGCGGGCCGCGGCGGCGGGAAAGTATTCGAGGCCGGTGGAGGCCAGCTCCGGCCGGGCAGCGCGAAGCCGGGCGAGGAAGCCGCCCGTGCCGCAACCGGCATCGAGCAGGCCGGCGCCCGCGACGCGCAAGGGGCGTATTTGCCCGATGGCATGCGCGTGCAGGGCGCGGTACCACCACATCCCCTGCTCGGCCGCATCCATCAACTCGTATTCGGCGGGTTCCACCGGGCGCTTCTGAAGGCTCGCCACGGCGAAAACAAGGCATGCCGGATTCGCCCATCCCGACCGCTGCACCCGCCCTGCTGCGCCTGGCCGCCTGGCTGCCGGCGCTGGCCTTCCTGCTGACCGTCCTGGCGCCGCCGCTCAACCATGACGTGGCCGCCTTGCTGGATTTCACCGGCCGCTGGTGGGCGGGCGAGCGGCTCTATGCCGACCTCATCGACGTCAACCCGCCCCTCATCTTCCTGCTGACCCTGGCCCCGGTGGCGATCTCCGCCTGGACGCCGCTGGGCCCGGTGGCGGCGATGCTGGCCTGCCTGCTGGCCGTCTGCGCCCTCGCCACCGGGATGGCGCTGCGCCTCGCCCCGCGCGGCGGGATGGAGGGCGCCTGCCTCGCCGTGGCGCTGCCGATGCTGGCCGTCGCGGCGGGCTACGACTTCGGCCAGCGGGAGCATCTGATGGCGGTCGCCGCGCTGCCCTACCTGCTGGTCGCGGCGCGGCGGGCCGAGGGGGAGCCGGCCGGGGCGGGGATGCGGCTGGCCAGCACGCTGCTTGCCGCGCTGGGCTTCGCCCTGAAGCCCCATTTCCTCGCCATCCCGGCGCTGGTGGAGGCGGTAGTGCTGCTGCGGCGCGGCCCTGCACGGGCGCTGCGCGACCCGGTGCCCTGGGGGATGGCGGCACTCTGGCTCCTCTACCTCGCCAGCATTCCGGCCTTCTTCCCGAACTACCTCCACCACGTCCTGCCGCTGGTCCGGGACTACTATCTGGGCCTCGGGGATTTCGCCTGGTGGCAGGTGATCCTGAGCGAGCGGCTTGGCACGGCGCTGGCGGCGCTGCTGCCGCTTGCCCTGGTCGCGGCGCGGGGCGGCTTCGGCGCGCTGCCGCAGGTGGTCGCGGCGGCCGGGCTGGGCGCGGCGCTCGCCGCCATCGTGCAGCAGAAGGGCTGGACCTATCACGCGGTGCCGGTGCGGATGATGGCCGGGCTGCTGGCCGTGCTGCTCGCGGCGCGCTGGCTCGACCGGGCGCTGCCGGCCAGGCGGGCGCTGGCGGCGGCGCCGGGCGCGGCGGTGGCCGCGGCCTTCATCCTCTTCCTGCACAACCTCGCCGGGGCCGAGGCGCCCTGGCGGGAGATCACCTGGCGCTGGTCCCGCGCCGGCGAACTCGCCGCGCTGGTCGGACGCGAGGCGCCGGGCGGGCGGGTGCTGGTCCTCTCGCCCGACATCTTCCCCGTCTATCCCGCCCTCAATTACGCCGGCGCCCATTCGACCTTGCGAACCATGAACCTTTGGTTATTGCAGGGGGTCTATGGCGCCTGCCCGGAGGGCGGCGCCCGCTACCATGAGATCGGGGCCATGCCGCCGGCCGAGGCTTTGCTCTTCCGCCGCACCGTCGAGGATGTCTCGGCGGCGCCGCCGGATGCCATTCTGGTCGCCCGCCATGCCGGCATCCCGGCCTGCGGCAAGGAGTTCGACGTGCTGGAGTATCTCTCCCGCGACCCGGCTTTCGCCGCGGTGCTGCGGCGCTACCGCCCGGCCGGCGGGGTCGAGGGCTACCGCCTCCTGCGGCGGGCCGGCTGATGCGCGTCGCCCCGGCCCCCCTCGCCATGGCCGAGACCTACCGCGCCGCGCCGACCGGCGAGGAGGCGATGCGCGGCCTCGCGCTCGTCGCCTTCGGCTATGGCGTGATCGCCTGCGCCGATGCCGCGGTGAAATGGGTGATGCCCGAGGTCGGGCCGGCCGCGGCGCTGGTCTGGCGCGGGCTGATCGGCTCCCTGCTGGTCTTCATCCTGGCGCGGGGGCGGGGGCTGATCCCGGTCAACCGCCGCCTGCTCGCGGTGCGGAGCCTGTTCCACTGCGGCGTCTCGATCACCTGGTACTACTGCTGGGCTTCCGGCGTCTCCCTCGCCGATAGCTATGCGGTGGCCAGCGCCTCGCCGCTGCTGATGACGCTGCTGGCCATCCCCCTGCTCGGCGAGAAGGTCGGCTGGCGGCGCTGGACCAGCACCATGGTCGGATTCGGCGGGGTGATCTTCATGCTTCAGCCAGGGGGCGAGCTGTGGCGCCCGGAATCGGCCATCCTGCTGGTGGCGACGGCGGTGATGGCCCTGACCCGCATCTGGACCCGGGTGCTGACCCGCACCGACGGGCCCTATGCCATCGCCTTCTGGCTGCTGCTGGCGCATGTGCCGGTGGGCCTGCTCGGCCTGCCCTTTCCCTTCCTCTGGCCGGCCGCGGGCGGGCCGCCGCCGGTGCTGCCGAGCCTCATCGGCCTGCTGGCGTTGATCGCCTTTGGCATCGCCAATGCGGTGGCGCAGATGCTCTTCGCCCGCGGCTTCGCCCTGGCGCCCATCCAGGCCATCGCCCCCTTCGAGTACACGCCGCTGCTCTGGGGCATCGGCCTCGGCTTCCTGATCTGGGGCGAGGTGCCGGCCTGGACCACCCTCGGCGGCGCCGCCGTGGTGATCGGCGCGGGCCTCTACAACGTCCACCGCGAGCGCGTGCGCCGCGCCGCCGAGCGCGCGGCGAGGCCCGGCTGATGGCCTTCCGCCATGACCTGCGGCGGGGCGCCCTCTGCATGCTCGCCGCGCATGCCCTCTTCACCCTGATGAACGTGCTGGTGAAGGAGCTCGGCGGGCGCATCCCCGTCGCCGAGCTGATGGTCTTCCGCAGCGTCTTCGCCCTGCCGGTCCTGTTCCTGATCCTGATGCGCTCGGGCCTCGGCCTCGGCTCGCTCCGCACCCGGCGCTTCGGCGGCCATGTGATGCGGGCGGGCAGCGGCATCGCGGCGCAGTCCTGCGGCTTCTTCGCCCTGACCCTGCTGCCGCTCGCCGAGCAGACGGCGCTTGGCTACACCCAGCCGCTCTTCGTCACCATGCTGGCCATCCCCTTCCTCGGCGAGCGGGTCGGCCTCCATCGCTGGTCGGCGGTGGTGATCGGCTTCTGCGGCGTGCTGGTGATCGCGGCCGGGCAGGGGGCGCTCGGCGGCATGACGGGCGCACCGGTGATGGGCGTGGCGACGGCGGTGGCGCAGGGGATGTTCTCGGCGCTGACCACCCTGCTGGTCCGCCAGCTCTCCGCGACCGAGAGCTCGACCGCCATCACCCTCTGGCAATCCCTGCTGATGGGCAGCTTCGCCCTGGCGCTGCTGCCCTTCTACTGGGTGGCGCCGACGCCGCTGGAACTCGGCCTGCTGGTGCTGATGGGGCTCATCGGCGGCGCGGCGCAGTGGCTGCTGACCGAGGCCTGGGCCAGCGCGCAGGTCTCGGCGCTGGCGCCCTACTCCTACTCGGCGCTGCTCTGGTCGATGCTCTTCGGCTTCATCGCCTTCGGCGACCTGCCCGGCCCGGCCATGCTGGCGGGCAGCGTGTTGATCGTCGCCGCCGGCTTGTACATCCTGCACCGGGAGCTGGTCCGCCGTCGGGCGAAGGCCGGCCCGGAGGAAGTACGCCCATGAGCATCCCTTTCCTGAAGCAGGACGGCCTGGCGCATGGCGCCGTGGAGCGCATCGCGCCGGGGGTGCGCCGCCTGGTCTGCAACAACCCCTCCGCCTTCACCTTCCGCGGCACCAACACCTACCTCATCGGCGAGGGCGAGGTGGCGGTGCTCGACCCTGGGCCGGAGAACGAGGCGCATCTCGCCGCCATCCTGCGGGCCACCGAGGGCGAGCGCGTCACCCGCGTGTTGGTCAGCCATACCCATTCCGACCACTCGCCCGGCGCGCGGCCCCTGGTCGCGGCGACCGGGGCGATGACCTATGGCTTCGGCCCGCATGTGACGCCGCGCGAGGCGGGCGGCGAGGGGGGCGACCACCAATTCCACCCGGATGTGCGCCTGGCCGAGGACGAGGTGCTGGAGGGCGAGGGCTGGCGGCTGCGCGCGCTGCACACGCCCGGCCACTGCGCCAACCATCTCTGCTTCGCCCTCGAAGGCACCGGCATCCTGTTCAGCGCCGACCATGTGATGAGCTGGTCCACCAGCGTGGTCAGCCCGCCCGATGGCGACATGGCCGACTACATGCGCCACCTGCGGCGCCTGATGGCACGCGACGACCGCATGCTGCTGCCCGGCCACGGCCCGCCGCTGACCGAGCCGAAGCCCTTCCTCGCCGCCCTGGCCGACCACCGGGAGGAGCGGGAGGCGAAGGTGCTGGCGGCGCTGCGCGCGGCAGGGCGTGCCCGGCCGGCCGATCTGGTCCCGCCGGTCTATGGCCCGCTCGATGCGCGTCTCGTCGGTCCCGCGGGGCGGAGCCTGCTGAGCCACCTCATCAAGCTGGAAGGCGAGGGGCTGGCCCGGCGCGAGGGCGAGGCTTGGGAAGCCCCGTAAATGTGAAGGTTTTGCGCCAGATTTCCTGCGGCTTCGAGACGATTCTGTGGCAGTTCTGATTACACTGTAACGCCACGCACTGGATCGTGCCGACCATGCTTGAGCAGTTGGACTTATGGGTGACGCGCAGCGTCAATGAATTCGCCGGTCACTCGGCCTTCTTCGATAAGCTTATAACGCAGATATTCTTCTACCATACCGTCAAGGCGCTGCCGATTGTCGCGGTGTTCTTCTCGCTCTGGTTGAGTTCCTGGCGTGGCGAGGCGGGAAAGCGGCTGTTCCTCCAGGGGACCATCGGCGCCTTTACCGCCATGGTGATATCGCGGCTGATCCAGAACAACGCGCCGAACAAGCCCCGGCCGATGTATGCGCTCGACGATTTCACCATGCCGATCGACCAGCCGCGCGACGTCTTCCAGGACTGGAGCTCCTTCCCGAGCGATACCGCCGCCGTCGTCTTCGCGCTGTCCTTCGCCGTCTGGCGGGCGGACCGGCGGGTGGGGCTCGCCTGCTTCGCCTGGTCGGTGGTGATCGTCTGCTTCCCGCGCCTCTATGGCGGCATCCACTATTTCAGCGACCTGGTCGCGGGCGCCGCGATCGGCATGGCCGCGACTGCCGCGGTGATCCATTGGCGTGGCCTGTCGGACCTCGTGCATCGCCTGGCCACGGGGCTCGAGCGCCGGCACCGGCTGGCCTTCGGCATCGCCATGCTGATGCTCGCCTTCCAATTCGCCACCATGTTCGAGGAGGCGCGGATCATCGGCCGCCGCGCGCACCAGGCGATGACGATGGCGATGGGCGTGGAGGCCAAACCTGCCTCGCCCGCGCTGGTCGCCGCCGGCGAGGGGACCGAGGCTCTGCCACCCACGCGCTGACGATTTCAGCGCTCCGGCGTCCGCTGGTCCATCCCACGGAAGCAGACCAGCTCCCGCGCCTGCCGCCCGGCCGCATCGAGGGCGAGCCAGGCGCGGAATTCCGCCAGAACCTTGCTGGTGATGCTGGCGATCTTGTGCCGGAAGGCCTCCTCGAAGCCGAAGAAGCGCAGCTCCTCCAGCTCGCCGCTGCCGCGGAGCGCGCCATGGGCCGCCTCGGCGCGGGCGACCAGGAAGCGTGCATTGAAGCGGCGGAAGCGGTTGGGCGGCGTCACCGCGCGGCAGAGATAGTCGAGCGCGGCAAGGTCGGGGAGCAGGCGCTGCCCCTCCATCCGTCCGAGGACAAGGCCGGTTTCCTCATGCAGCTCGCGGGCGGCGGCGATGCCGAGGGCACGGGCGAGCGAGGGTGGCGCCTGGCGTTCCAGGCAGGCACGAGTGAAATCCGGCAGCTCGCCAAGGGCCGGGGCACGATGATCGGCTCGGTCCACCCGGCCGCCCGGGAAGACCAGCACATTCGGCATGAAGCGGTGCGAGGCATGGCGGAGGCCCATCAGCACCTCCGGCCCGTCCGGCCCCTCGCGCCAGAGGATCAGGCTGGCGGCATGGCGGGGCGTGACGGAGCGCGTCGCAACGCGCTTTGCCTCCTCCACGCCACCGGGATTGTCCGCGGTCGGGAGCTCAGTCAAGCGAGAGCCCCTGCAGCTTCAGCCAGGTGCGGAGGCCGAAGCGCTCCGGCACCGAGAGTTGGCGGGCGGCATTCTCGCTCCAGCCGCAGCCCTCGGGCTTCGGCCCATGGATCTCCGGGTAGCGTGGCCGGGCCGGAGGGCGAGCGGCGTCATAGGCGGGAAGGGCGGCCTCCAGCCCCTCATCCCCATAGGTCTCGCGGTGGACGACCAGCGCCTGTGGCAGGCGGGGCGAAAGCCAGTTGCGCGCCCCCTCCGGCCAGCCGAGGGTCAGCCCGGCAACGGGGAAGACGCCGTCCGGCAGGCCGCACATGGGGCCGATCTTCTCGACGTGGTTGCGCACATAGGAGATCGGGCAGGTGCCGAGCCCCGCCGCCTCCGCCGCCATCACCGTGAAGCCAAGGGCGAGCGCCGCATCCGCCGTGGCATTGAGGAAGGTGTCGACATTGTCGTTCGCATGGGCCCGGCCATGCAGCGCCGCGACGCGGCGGCCGCGGCGGATGTCGCCGCAGAAGAGCAGGAAGACCGGCGCCCCCTTGATCCAGTCCATGCCACCGATCCAGTCGGCGATGCGGGCGATCTTGTCCGGGTTCTGGATCAGGATGATCGAGTATTGCTGCAGGTCCGACTTGCTGGGCGCGGATTGCGCGCCGGCCAGCACGGTCCGCAGCAGCGCCTCGGGCACCGGATCGGCCGCGTAGCGGCGGGTGACGCGCCGGTCGAGCAGGGCGGCCAGCATGGGGGCCACCTCCTGCGGCGGCTCGAAGGGCAGCGGCGCATCGGGCGCGAGGCCGTAGCGGCCACGGATCAGGCTCTCGGGCGTCACAGCCTCTCCTTCATGGCTGGTGGAACCCCGCCGTGGCTTCGCCACGGAGGGGTTGCCGAAGCCTGGGGCACGAGCCCCGTTACCGGGGCCCCCGCGACGCCGCGAAGCGGTGTCGTGGGGAAGTCACAGCGGATCCCAGGAGAAGACCTCGCCCGAGCGCTCCAGCGGCACGAAGAAGCTCCGCAGCGCCGGCAGGGCATGCTCGGCCAGGCTCTCCGGCGTCCAGCCCTCGCCGCTATGGATGCCGCGGATCGGCCGGTTCTGGCTGAACAGGAACAGCTCGTTCATGCGCGGGGCGAAGATCTGCCCGTTGACCTCCTTGGCCGCGTCGGAGGCCAGGAAGACGGCGAGCGGGGCGTTCTTCTCCGGGCCCATGCGCATGATCTTCTCGACCCGCGCCTTCTGCTCCGGCGTCTCCGCCGGGATGGAGCTGGTCATGCGGCTCCAGGCGAAGGGGGCGAGGCAGTTGGAGCGCACGTTGTAGCGCTTCATGTCGAGCGCGATCGACTTCGACAGCGCCACGATGCCGAGCTTCGCCGCCGAGTAGTTCGCCTGGCCGAAATTGCCGATCAGGCCGGAGGTCGAGGTGATGTGGACGAAGGCGCCGCTCTCCTGCTTGCGGAAATGCGTCGCCGCATGGCGCGACATGTAGAAGGAGCCGTTGAGATGGACGTCGATGACCGCGTTCCACTCCTCCGCCGACATGCGGTGGAAGATCTGGTCGCGCAGGATGCCCGCATTGTTCACGACGATGTCGATGCGGCCGAAATGGTCCATCGCCGACTGGACGATCTTCCCGGCGCTCTCCCAGGAGGCGACGCTGTCGGTGTTGATCTCGGCCTGGCCGCCGCGCTGCTCGATGATCGCCTTGGTCTGCTGGGCCGGGGTGGCCGAGAGGCCCTCGCCGGTCAGGCTGGCGCCGATATCGTTGATGATGACCTTGGCGCCGGCCTGCGCCATGTGCAGCGCGATCTCCCGCCCAACGCCGCCGCCCGATCCGGTGACGACCGCGACCTTACCGTCCAGCATGCCCATATGGCGTTTCCTCTCCCAAGAGCAGGCTCCGGCCGGGACAACACGCCCCGCCGAGCCATCTGCTCGCCTCGATCACAAGCCAGCCTGACCGCCGGGCACCGGAGCGACCGGCGGTCAGGCTAGCTGGCTAACTATTTCTAGACCCCGCCGGGGGCGGCGTGAAGCCTGGGGGGTGCCGATCCGGGCTCAGCGGGGGATGCGTACCGGCAAGCTGGCGATGCCATGGATGAAATTCGAATAGATCCGCCGTGGCGGGCCCAGCACCTCGATCGCCGGGAAGCGGGCCAGGATCTCCTCCCAGAGAATCCGCAGCTGCAGCTCGGCCAGCCGGTTGCCGACGCAACGATGCACGCCGAAGCCGAAGGAGAGGTGCTGGCGGGCGCGCGGGCGGTCGATGAGGAAGCGGTCCGGCTCCTCGATCGCCGTCTCGTCCCGATTGCCGGAGACGTACCACATCGCAACCTTGTCGCCGGCGCGGATGGTGCGGCCGCCGAGCTCGATATCGCGGGTCGCGGTCCGCCGCATATGGATCACCGGCGTCACCCAGCGGATGATCTCGGAGACCATGCCGGGGATGAGGGCCGGGTTGTCGCGGAGCTTGCGGAACTCGCCCGGGTTCTGGTGCAGGGCGAGCAGGCCGCCGGTCATGGAATTCCGGGTGGTGTCGTTGCCGCCGACGATCAGCAGGGCGAGGTTGCCCATGAATTCACGGAGCGGCATGTCCCGCGTCGCCGGGCCATGGGCGAGCATGGAGAGCAGGTCGAAGCCGGGCGGGCCATCCCGGCGGGCCTTGAACAGGGCGCCCATGGTCTCGGCCATCACCTTCAGCTCGGCGAAGCGGGCCTCCTCCGTGGGCACCAGCGGGTCGGGGGCGGTGATGTCGCAGATCGCCACATCGGACCAGTAGGTGAGCCTGTGGCGCTCCTCGAAGGGGAAGTCGAAGAGCGTCGCCAGCATCATGGTGGTGAGCTCGATCGAGACGCGCTCGACCCAGTCGAATTCCTCGCCCCGTGGCAGCCCGTCCAGCACGCGGCAGGTCCGCTCCCGGATCAGCACCTCCATATTGGCCAGGTTGCCGGGGCCGACTATGGGCTGGACCACCTTGCGCTGCTCGTCATGGCGCGGCGGGTCCATCCGGATGAAGCTCGGCCGGGACAGCTCCTTCGGCTGGTCGACCAGCTGGATGCCGCCGGCCTCCGAGGAGAAGGCGGCGTGGTTCACCTCCGCCGCCATGATGTCCTTGTAGCGGGTGATGGACCAATAGGGGCCGAAGCGGCTCTCCGGGCAGTAATGCACCGGCTCCTCCCGGCGCAGCCGGGCGAAGAGGGGCCCCCAGGCCTCGTTCTGGTAGAGGGCAGGGTCGCTCGGGTCGAGGCGCGCGAGCGGCGTCCCGGCCGAAGGGTCACGGGTGATGACGTTCATGCTGGCCTCCCTGCCCTGGGCTGTTCGCCCTTGGCGGGGAGCCTAGCGCAAGCCGGCTGCCCGGCGACGGGAATTCAGGCCTTCGCCCCGCCCGCGATGATGCCGCCGGCCAGCGTCGCCGGGTTGCGCTCCCACCAGCGGCCGGCATCGACCCAGGTGATGAAGTCGAGCACGGCGCGGTTGAAGGCGTCCGGGTCCTCGATATTCATGGTGTGGCCGCAGCGGGGCAGGACCATCAGGGCGCTGGTGGAGATGCAGCGCTTGAGGAAGAGGCCGGGCTCCAGCGTCGGGTCGTCCTCGTCGCCGCAGAGGATGAAGGTGGGGACCTTCATCCGGCGGAATTCGGCCTCGAGTTCGAACAGGCTCGGGCGCTCGCGCTGCACGCCCCGCATGGTCAGCACCGAGCCGTCGGTGTCGTGCTCGGCGAGCTGGGAGACGAACTCCGCATAGCCGCGCGGGTCCTTCTCCTCGAAGACCAGGCGCGTCGGGCCGCTGCCATAGGTTTTCGCCATCTTCCACATCCCCTCCTCGGCGATGCGGTCGGCGGTGCCGTCCACCTCGGCGCGGAATTGGTCGCGCTTGCCCGGTGCGGCGCCGTAGCCGACGCCGGCCGCCGTCAGGCTGCGGGCGAGCTGCGGGTAGCGCAGGCCGAGATGGAGCGTGGCGAAGGCCCCCATGGAGAGGCCGACCACATGCGCCGGGGCGAGGCCGAGCGCCCCGATGACCTGGGCGATGTCGTCCGTGGCGCGGTCCTGCGAGTAGGCCCCCGCCTCATGCGGCACGGCGGAGGGCGGGTAGCCCCGGGCGTTGAAGGCGATGCAGCGGTAGCGGCGGGCGAAGAAGCGCAGCTGCGGCTCCCAGCTGCGGGCATCGCCGGCGAATTCATGGACGAAGACCAGCGGCGTGCCGCTGCCCGCCTCCTCATAGTGCAGCTCAACCCCGTCATCGGTGGTGATGGTCGGCATCGGTGGCTCCCCGTGGCGGGCGGCAGGGTAGGCACGGCCAGGGGATTCGGGCGAGGGGGGGCTTCAAAGAGGACCCATACGGTCCTATTTAGACGGCATGAGGGATGCGCCGTGTTGAGGCTTTCGAAACTGACCGACTATGCCGTGGTCGTCATGGCCCGCCTCGCGCGGGACGGCGCCCTGCCGCATGGTCAGGTGCAGACCGCACCGGGCCTCGCCCTGGCGACCGGCATCGCCGAGCCGACCGTCGCCAAGGTGCTCAAGATACTGGGCCAAGCCGGCCTTGTGGAGGGGCTTCGTGGCGCCCGCGGCGGCTACCGGCTGACCCGGCCGCTCGCCGCGGTGCCGCTCTCCGAGGTGATCGTCGCCATAGACGGCCCGATCGCCTTGACCGCCTGTGTGGATGGCGGCCAGGGGCAGTGCGAGGCGCAGGGCATCTGCGCCGTGCGCGGCCGCTGGGACCCGGTCAACGACGCCATCCGCCGGGCCTTGTCCGATATCACCCTCGCTGACCTGGCCGGCCCCACACGCTGCGCCCCCGCGACCCATTTCGCTCAGCTCGTCGCCGAGTAGGAACCCACCATGCCCGCAGTTGCCGAGACCCTCGACACCGTCCAGTCCGTCACCGAAGGCACCTACAAGTGGGGCTTCGAGACCGAGATCGAGATGGACTTCGCCCCGAAAGGGCTGAACGAGAGCACCGTCCGCTTCATCTCCGCCCAGAAGAAGGAGCCGGAATGGCTGCTCGAGTGGCGCCTGAAGGCCTTCGCCACCTGGCAGAAGATGCAGGAGCCGCGCTGGCCGGCGGTGAAGTACCCGCCGATCGACTACCAGGACGCCTATTACTACGCGGCGCCGAAGAAGAAGGACGGCCCGAAGTCGCTCGACGAGGTCGATCCCGAGCTGCTGAAGACCTATGCCAAGCTCGGCATCCCGCTGAAGGAGCAGGCGATCCTGGCCGGCGTCGAGGGCGCGGGCGACAGCCCCTCCGAAGGCGGCCGCATGCCGATCGCCGTCGATGCGGTGTTCGACAGCGTCTCCGTCGCCACCTCCTACAAGGAGCGGCTGGCGAAGGACGGCATCATCTTCTGCGCCATCTCCGAGGCGGTGCATGAGCACCCCGAGCTGGTGAAGCAGTACCTCGGCACCGTGGTGCCGCCGGGCGACAACTTCTATGCGGCGCTGAACAGCGCGGTCTTCACCGATGGCAGCTTCGTCTACATCCCGAAGGGGGTGCGCTGCCCGATGGAGCTCAGCACCTATTTCCGCATCAATGCCAAAAGCACCGGCCAGTTCGAGCGGACGCTGATCATCGCCGATGAGGGCGCGGTCGTCTCCTATCTCGAGGGCTGCACGGCGCCGATGCGGGACGAGAACCAGCTGCATGCCGCGGTGGTCGAGCTGGTCGCGCTCGATGACTCCCAGATCAAGTACAGCACGGTGCAGAACTGGTACCCCGGCGATGCCGAGGGCCGGGGCGGCATCTACAACTTCGTCACCAAGCGCGCGCAGTGCCGCGGCAAGCGCAGCAAGGTGAGCTGGACGCAGGTGGAGACCGGCTCGGCCATCACCTGGAAGTACCCGTCCTGCGTGCTGCTTGGCGATGACAGCGTCGGCGAGTTCTACTCGGTGGCCATCACCAACAACCACCAGCAGGCCGATACGGGCACGAAGATGATCCATGTCGGCAAGCGCACGACATCGACCATCGTCTCGAAGGGCATCTCGGCCGGCAAGGGGCAGAACACCTATCGCGGCCTGGTGCGGGTGGCGCCGACGGCGTCCGGCGCGCGCAACTTCACCCAGTGCGACAGCCTGCTGATCGGCGACCAGTGCGGGGCGCATACCGTGCCCTATATCGAGAACCGCAACATGTCGGCCAAGGTCGAGCATGAGGCGACCACGAGCCGCATCGCCGAGGACCAGCTGTTCTACTGCCGCCAGCGCGGCCTGTCCGAGGAGGATGCGGTCGGGCTGATCGTCAACGGCTTCTGCCGCGAGGTGCTGAAGGAGCTGCCGATGGAGTTCGCCGTCGAGGCCCAGAAGCTTCTCCAGATTTCGCTCGAAGGGTCGGTTGGCTAATCAGCGGCCGATGACCGGAGCGCCGCAGGGCGCGGAGGTCTGAATCGGCCGCTGTTCCGAAGGAACACATCATGCTGCGTATCGAAGGACTGACCGCCGAGGTCGATGGCAAGCCGATTCTCAAGGGGATCGACCTGGAAGTGCCGACCGGCGAGGTGCATGCCATCATGGGCCCGAACGGCTCGGGCAAGTCGACCCTCTCCTACGTCCTCGCCGGGCGCGAGGGCTATGAGGTGACGGGCGGCAGCGCGACGCTGAACGGCGTCGACCTGCTGGCACTGGAGCCGGAGGAGCGCGCCGCGGCCGGCGTCTTCCTCGCCTTCCAGTATCCGGTGGAGCTGCCCGGCGTCGGCAACGCCAACTTCCTCCGCACCGCCCTCAACGCCATTCGCCGCGGCAAGGGCGAGGCGGAGCTGGACGCCATGCAATTCCTCAAGCTGGCCCGTGCCCGGCTGAAGGAGCTGCAGATGTCGGAGGACATGCTGAAGCGCGGCGTCAATGTCGGCTTCTCCGGTGGCGAGAAGAAGCGCAACGAGGTGCTGCAGATGGCGCTTCTCCGCCCGAGCCTCGCCATCCTCGACGAGACCGACAGCGGCCTCGACATCGATGCGCTGAAGATCGTGGCCGATGGCGTGAACGCGCTGCGGGCGCCCGATTTCGCCGCCCTCGTCATCACCCATTACCAGCGGCTGCTCGACTACATCGTGCCTGACAAGGTGCATGTGCTGATGCAGGGGCGCATCGTGCAGACCGGCGGGCCGGAGCTGGCGAAGCAGCTCGAGGCCTCGGGCTATGCCTCGGTGCAGGCCGCGGCATGAACACCGTCGTGCATAGCGGCGCCGAGGGCTTCCTCCATCGCTTCGAGGGGCTGCGGGCGCGCCTCCCGGGGCAGCGGCTGGCCTGGGTGCAGGCGCTGCGCGAGGCCGCCGCCGCGCAATTCCGTGCGGCCGGCTTCCCGACCCGCCGGGTCGAGGCCTGGAAATACACCGACCTCCGCCCCGTCTCCGACGCCGCCTTCGACGAGGCGCTGACCATCCTCGGCGACGGCGACACGCTGCCGGCGCCGCGTGGCGAGCGCCGTGCCGTCTTCGTCGACGGCCGCTTCCGCGAGGAGCTGTCGCAACTCGATGGCGCCGGCTTCGCGGTCGGCAGCCTGGCGGAGCAGCTGCCACGGCTCGAGGGGCGCCTCGGCGCCCTGGCCCGTCCGGCGGAGGAGCCGCTGGTCGCGCTCAACTCCATGCTGTTCGAGGACGGGCTGGTGGTGACGGTGCCGGCCGGCGTCGCCGGCGGCGTGCTGGAATTGCGCTCGCTCGCCAGCCGCAGCGAGCGGCCCGCCGCCTTCCACCCGCGCCACCTCATCCGGCTCGAAGCCGGCGCCAGCCTCACCCTCATCGAGGAGTCGACCGGGCCGGAGGATACGCGCTACCTGCACAACCCGGTCTTCGAGATCGAGCTGGCGGAGGGCGCCGTGCTGACCCATGCCCGCATCCAGCGCGAGGGGGTGAAGGGCTTCCAGCTCGGCACCGTCTATGCGCGCATCGAGTCCGGCGCGACCTACGACAACTTCACCCTGAATGCCGGCGCGCGGCTGGTACGGAACGAGATCCATGCCGTGCTCGCCGGGCCGAAATCCGCCTGCCACATGAACGGCGCGCAGCTGCTGCGCGACGGCCAGCATGCCGACACCACGACGGTGCTCGACCATGCGGCGCCGGATTGCGCCAGCCGGCAGACCTACAAGACGGTGCTGCAGGGCAAGTCGCGCGGCGTCTTCCAGGGCAAGATCCATGTCCACCAGGTTGCCCAGCGCACCGACGGCTACCAGATGAACCAGGCGCTTCTGCTGAGCCCGGATGCCGAGATCGACAGCAAGCCGCAGCTCGAAATCTATGCCGACGACGTGAAGTGCAGCCATGGCGCGACGGTTGGCGCACTGGATGCCGACCAGCTCTTCTACCTGCGGGCCCGCGGCATCCCCGAGGCCAAGGCGCGCAGCATCCTGGTCGAGGCCTTCCTGCAGGAAGCGATCGAGGGCGTCACCGATGAGACCGCCCGCGCCGCGCTGGACAGCGCCGTCGCCGGCTGGTGGGAGAAGGAAGCCGCATGAACGCGCCGGTCCAGCCGGGCTTCGATGTCGAGCGCATCCGCGCCGACTTCCCCGTCCTGGCACAGCAGCACCGTGGCAGGCCGCTTGTCTTCCTCGACAGCGGCGCCTCGGCCCAGAAGCCGCGCCAGGTGATCCAGGCGATGGTCCGCAGCATGGAGGAGCGCTATGCCAATGTGCATCGCGGCGCCTACCGGCTGAGCGAGGCCGCCACCGCCGATTACGAGGCGGCGCGCACCGCCGTCGCCCGCTTCATCAACGCGGCCGACCCGCGCGAGGTGATCTTCACCACCAACAGCACGGCGGCGATCAACCTCGTCGCCCATGGCTGGGGCCGCGGGGTGCTGCAACCGGGGCAGGCGGTGCTGATCTCGGAGATGGAGCACCACGCCAACCTCGTCCCCTGGCACATGCTGCGGGACGACAACCGGGGCATCGAGCTGCGCATCTGCCGCGTGACCGATGCCGGGGAGCTCGACCTCGGCGACCTCGAGGCCAAGCTGGCCGACGGCAAGGTGGGCCTCGTCGCCGTCACCCATATGTCGAACGTGCTGGGGACGGTGACGCCGGCCGCTCGGATCGTCGCCATGGCGCATGCCAAGGGCGCCAAGGTCCTGCTCGACGGCAGCCAGGCCGCCGTGCACCGCCGTGTCGACATGCAGGCGCTGGGCGCGGATTTCTACGCCTTCACCGGGCACAAGCTCTATGGGCCGACCGGCATCGGCGTGCTCTGGGCGCGGCTCGAGCACCAGGAGCGCATGCCGCCCTTCCTCGGCGGCGGCGACATGATCGCGAGCGTGACGCTCGAGGGCAGCACCTGGGCGGAGCCGCCGGCCAAATTCGAGGCCGGCACGCCGCCCATCGTCGAGGCGGTCGGGCTGCATGCGGCGATCGACTATGTCTCGGCGATCGGCATGCCGGCGCTCGAGGCGCATGAGCGCACGCTGGTCGATCATGCCATGCGGCGGCTCTCCGATATCGAGGGGCTGACGCTGCTCGGCCGGGCGCAGGACCGCGGCGGGGTCTTCTCCTTCGCGCTCGACAATGCCCACCCGCACGACCTGGCGACGCTGCTCGACCGGGCCGGGATCGCGGTGCGCGCCGGGCGGCATTGCGCGGAGCCGCTGCATGCGCGCTTCGGCCTCGAAGGCGGCACCTGCCGGGCATCCTTCGGGCTCTACACGACCGAAGGCGAGATCGACTATCTCGCCGAGGCTTTGACCAAGGCCAGGGAGTTCTTCGCCTGATGTTCGACGACCTCCGCGACCTCTACCAGGAGGTCATCCTCGACCATGGGCGGAAGCCGCGGAATTTCCGCCGACTGGAGGATGCCGACCGCTCCGCCCGCGGCGACAACCCGATGTGCGGCGACCGGATGGAGCTGTTCGTGAAGCTCGCGCCGGACGGCTCGATCGCCGATGCCGCCTTCCAGGGCCGCGGCTGCGCCATCTCCATGGCCAGCGCATCCCTGATGACCGAAACCGTCAAGGGAAAGTCCCCCGCCGAGGCCCATATGCTGGGGGACCGGTTCCGCAACCTCGCCATGACCGGCACCTGCCCCGAATGCGGTGCCGAGCTGGAGGAGGAGATGGAGCGGCTGCAGCCCCTCTCGGGCGTGCATGAATTTCCGAGCCGGGTGAAATGCGCAACGCTTGCCTGGCACACGCTCAACGCCGCGCTCGATGGCGGCGCGAAGGAGGCGACGAGTGAGTGACGAAGCCACCACCACGCATGGCGCCTGGACACCCGAGGGCGAGGTTCCGCCGCCGGCGCCAAAGGTGGGCGAGGATGCCGTCATCAGCATGCTGAAAACGGTCTTCGACCCGGAGATCCCGGTCGACATCTATGAGCTTGGCCTGATCTACGCCGTCGAGATCGAGGATGACGGGCAGGTGAAGGTCGAGATGACGCTCACCACGCCATCCTGTCCCTCGGCGCAGGAACTGCCGAGCCAGGTGGAGGAGAGCATCCGCATGGTGCCGGGCGTGACCGATGTGAAGGTCGAGGTCGTCTGGGATCCGCCCTGGGACCAGGGCCGGATGAGCGAAGACGCCCGCCTCGCCATGAACATGTTTTGAGGGAGGCCGCCATGAGCACGACCACCCAGACCCCGCCGCGCACCCGCCGCGCCCTGCCGCCGCTGATGCAGCTGACCGATGCCGCCGCCGAGCGGCTGCGCGGCCTCTACGCCGCCGGCGAGGCCGGGCGCCTGCTCCGCATCGGGGTGAAGACCAAGGGCTGTTCCGGCCTGTCCTACGACCTGTCCTGGGTCGATGCGCCGGAGCCGACGGATGAGCGCGTCACCGACAAGGAGGTGACGGTCCTGGTGGACCGCAAGGCCAGCCTGTTCCTGATCGGCACCACCATGGATTACGAACAGAAGGCGATGTCGGCCGGCTTCACCTTCACCAACCCGAACGAGAAGGGTCGCTGCGGCTGCGGCGAGAGCTTCCACGTCTAGCCCGTAGCGGCTGACGGAAAACCTGCGCGAGTCCTGCGGCGGCGCTTCAGTTTGGCGCCGTGTCGGGGCCGCATGAGCGACCCGACCTCCCTGGCCGGCAAGGCCTTCCCGCTTCGGCAGCGCGTCGAAACCGTCGTGGTGGGGGCAGGGGAGGCGGGCATCGCAGCCGCCACCGCTTGCCCCGCGACGGCAAGCCCGACCTTCGGCGCCCGGATCTCGCCCAGCGTGGTGCGGACGCCCCCGATGGCGCCGCCCTCGATGAGCATGCCGGTCACCTCGCAATGCTCGCTGCGCCGGGTGACAGGGGCCAGTAAGCTCCTCGACGAAGATCGAGGAGGAAGCCATGTCGCACCTGTTCCATGCCGGCAACCGCGCCCTGCAGGACCGCTTCGACGGCCGCCGCGTGGCCGATGCGCTGGAGACCCGCCGCCGCCAGGACCGCTTCTCGCCCGAGCATGTGGCGGTCATCGAGGCGGCGCCCTTCTTCTTCCTCGCCAGCGCCGCCGAGGGCGCGGTCGATTGCAGCTTCAAGGGCGGGCCGCCCGGCTTCGTCCGCGCCACCGGTCCCGCCGAGCTGGAATTCCCCGATTACGACGGCAATTCCATGTATCTCTCCCTGGGCAATATCGCGCTGAGCCCGGCCATCGGCCTGCTCTTCATGAATTTCGACGGTCGCTCGCTCCGCCTGCGGCTGCGCGGCCGGGCGGCGCTGGTCGAGGATCCGGCCCGCATCGCCGCCATCCCCGGCGCCCGTCGGCTGGTGCGCGTCGCGGTGACCGACATCTTCCCCAATTGTCCGCGCTACATCCCGGACCTCGACACCGCCACGCCCTCCGCCTACCTGCCGCGGCAGGATGGCACGCAGGCCGCGCCCGAATGGAAGTCGCGCGACTATATCCGGCCGATCCTCCCCGCCGATGACCCGCACCGCTCTGGCCCCGGGATTGCAGAGCACCTAGGCTGACTATCTCCCAGCCGAAGGACCGATGGCGATGGATATCCTGCCCCCGAGCGAGACCGAGACGGCGCTGGCGCAAGCGGCGCGGCGCGTGCTGCCCGCCGGGGGCTTCGGCAATTTCGCGCCCGAGGTCATCCTGCGCGAGGGCCGTGGCGGCCGGGTCTGGGACGTCGCCGGGCGCGAATATGTCGACTACCTGCTCGGCTCCGGCCCGATGTTCATCGGCCATGGCCATCCGGAGGTGCTGGCGGCGGTGCAGGAGCAGCTGCCGCGCGGCACCACCTTCTTCGCTACCAACGAGCATGGCATCCGCCTTGCCGAGGCGCTGGTAGAGGCGCTGCCCTGCGCCGATCAGGTGCGCTTCGTCTCCAGCGGCTCGGAGGCCGACATGTATGCGCTGCGCGTGGCGCGGGCCTTCCGCAAGCGCGACCGCATCCTGAAATTCGAGGGCGGCTACCACGGCATGTCCGACTGGGGGCTGATGAGCTTGGCGCCGAAGCAGCTCGCCAATTTCCCCGTCGCCGTGCCGGATTCCGCCGGCATCCCGCGCAGCGTCAGGGAGGAGGTGCTGGTCGCCCCCTTCAACGACCTGGAGACGGCGCGCAGCCTCATCGCCGAGCATCATGACGAGCTCGGCGCCATCATCCTCGAGCCTTTCCAGCGGCTGATCCCGCCGGCGCCGGGCTTCCTCCAGGGCATGCGCGACCTGGCGACGCAATACGGCATCCCGCTCATCTTCGACGAGGTCGTGACCGGCTTCCGCTTCTGCTACGGCGGGGCGCAGACCTATTACGGGGTGACGCCCGACCTCTGCACCCTCGGCAAGATCGTCGGCGGCGGCTTCGCCCTCGCCGCCATCGCCGGCCGCGCCGACATCATGGCGCATTTCGACCGCGGCCTCGTCGGCGATGACGGCTTCCTCATGCAGGTCGGCACCCTCTCCGGCAACCCGGTCGCGGCCGTCGCCGGCCTCGCCACCCTCGAGGTGCTGCGCCGCCCGGGCGCCTATGACGGCGTCTTCGCCATGGGGCGGCGGATGATGGGCGAGATGGAGGGGATGCTGCGGCACCATGGCGTGCCGGGGCTGGCCATCGGCGAGCCGCCGCTCTTCGACCTCGTCTTCACCGCCGAGGCGCCGCGCGACTACCGCGGCATGCTGCGCGGCGACGCCGCGGTGCAGCGCCATGTGAATACCGGGCTGCGGGCTGCCGGCATCCTGAAGGGCGACAGCAAGTTCTACCTCTCCACCGCGCATGAGCCGCGCGACGAGGCGCAGACGCTCGAAGCCTTCGAGGCGGCCCTGCACAGCCTGCCGGCGGCGCGGGCCTGACGCAAAGGCCGTTGACGGGGAAGGCCCTGGCCGGAGGTCTTGCCCGGCCCCGCCACCGGCCCTCACCAAGCCTTGTTGCGACGCGGAAGGGGGCGTGATATAGGATTATCTGCCCAATTCCTTCTTGCGTCTGGATCGCGGAGGCACCCCCGCCTCAATCCCTCAAACGCTCAAATCCAGGGCGGGCATCGAGGCTTTTCAACAGTTTGGCAAGCGCCGCCTCAAGCGGATTGAGGCGGTTTGAGGTCCTTGAACCTCAGCCCCGCCCCGCCCGGCGATGCGGTGCCGCGGCCGGCATCTGCGGCGGCGTCGCCCCGGCCGGGCGGCCGGCATCGAAGCCGAGGAAGCCGATGGCCGGGTTCGGCGCGCCGCCGTCATTCGCCCAGAGCCGCGGATTGGCGACCCGCTGCACCGGGTTCGGCACCTCCCGCTCCGGGGCGGGCATCGCCTGGGGCGCGGCACCGCGGCGCGGCGCTGGGCGGGCGGCCGCCGGGGTGACGGGCTCGGGCGCGGGCGGCGGCGCGGAGCCGGGGCCGCTGCCGGCGCGGACCGACAGCAGGAAGAACAGGATGTCGCTCCGCCCCTGATCGACGGCCGCATCCACCGCCGACAGCCCGAGCACGTTCCGCGCCTCGGTATCCGCGCCACGCGAGACCGCCTCCCGGGCGGCCGTGATGTCCCCGCGGTTGATGGCGTCGAAGAGCGCCGCATTCGGCGCCAGGTTCTGGCCTGGATCGGCCGGGATGGGCTCCGGTGCGCGACGGTATTGCAGGCCGGGCAGGGCGGCCGGCGGCGGCCGCGCGGCCTCGGGCTGCGGGTCCGCCAACCCGCCGGCCCGGCCACCGCGGCCGAACTGGGCCGCGGCCTCCGGGATCGGCAGGGCAAGGGCGGCGATCAGGGCCAGGGGCGGGACGAGGATGAGGGAGCGCATCCCCGATCCTTACCCAATCCCGTGGCTCCGCTCCAGGGTCTTGCGCCCGTCGGGGTGGCTGGCTCGCGCCTGCCCTACCGGCAATCGTCCCCGCGCGTGGTGAAGGCCTGCACGCGGCCCTCCTTCAGGGTGAAGGTGATGTCGCAGGACCGCGTCATCAGCACCGGCCCGGCCAGCGAGTAGGGGGCGAAGCGGCCATAGGGATAGCCCCAGCCCCAATAGGGGTCGAGCTGGTGCAGCACCTGGCGCCGCTCCTCATATTGCAGGAAGCGGAGGCCGCCGGTGTCATAGGTGCGGTTGGGGACGCCGAAGGCCTCGACGACCTGCAACTCGCTCTGGCCGATGGTGGCGGCGAGGCGGGTCTCGAGGCTCGGGCCGGTGGCGCAGCCGGCGAGCAGGAGCAGGGGCAGTAGGCGGCGCATCATCGTCCCTCCCGCCGCCAGGCGAAGACGGCAAGGCCGAGCACCAGGGGCAGGGCCAGCCAGGGCGGCATCAGCGGCATGGCGGCGATGCCGGTCACGGTATGGTCGCCGTTGCGGCGAAGGCCGATCCAGCCGGTCTGCGGATCGCCGCCGCGCGCATCCCGCCCTGGCCCGACGCGGCGCAACTCCGGCAGCGCCGGCTCCGCCGCCACTCCGAGCCAGCGCGCCGCGCCGCCGGTCGCGGCCAGGAGCGGCGACAGGCGGCCGGGATCGGCGCGCAGATCGGCCACCTCTGGCGGGTTGGCGGCCGCCGCGGCGGCGAAGGCGGTGCGCCTGCCATCCGAGACCTGCCAGACCCCGGGCTGCTCGGCCGGCAGCCGGGCCGCGGCATGGCCACCCTGTCCCGCCTCAAGGCGGCGGCGCTGGGTGCTGCCATCGGGAGCGGTGATCGTCACCTCCGGCGGTGGTCCCGCCTCGACGCTGCGGCGCTGGATGCTGAGCTGGCCAGCTTCGATGCGTGCGGTCAGGTCTTCCTCCTCCAGCTCCGGCTCGCGCATCAGCCAATGCGCGGCGCGGCGCAGGAGTTCCGCCTGCGGCCCGCCGCCGTCATGGCCACGCGACCAGAGCCAGATATGGTCGGAGAGCAGCAGGGCAACCCGCCCCTCGCCGACGCGGTCGAGCAGCAGCAGCGGCGCGCCATCGGCCGCATCCATCACCGCCGCGCCGCCGCGCTGGTCAACGCGCAGGCTGCGGTACCAGCGGCCCCAGCGTGCCGCCTGCCGCTCATCCGGATTGGCACCGCTGAGGCCCTCGGTGACGGGGTGCCGGGCACCGAGGGCGGTCACGCTCGGCCGGAAGGCGCCCTCCGCCACGGCCGACTGTCCCGGCCCCGCGGCCGGCCGCGCCGGCAGCACGGCGCCGAGCGGGGTATTGGCGAGGCTCGTCGGGCCGCCGAATTCCGGGCCGACCGACATCAGCAGGGCGCCGCCGCCCCGGACATAATCGGCGATGTTGCGGAGATAGGCCGGCGGCAGGATGCCGCGATTGGCGAAGCGGTCGAAGACGACGAGGTCGAACTCGCGGAGCTTCACCTGGAACAGCTCCCGCACCGGGAAGGCGATCAGCGCCAGCTCGTTCAGCGGCGTCAGGTCGTCCTTCTCCGGCGGGCGGAGGATGGTGAAATGCACGAGGTCGACGCCCGGGTCGGCCTTCAGCAGGCGCCGCCAGGTGCGCTCGCCGGCATGGGGCTCGCCCGAGACGAGCAGCACGCGCAGCCGGTCGCGCACGCCGGTGATGGTGACGACGGCGCGGTTGTTGAGCTCCGAGACCTCGCCCGGCCGCGCCTCGGCGGCCAGCTCGACGACGGTCGGGCCGCCGCGCTCGATGGGGATGGCGATGCGGTGCTCGCGCCCGACCGGAACGCTCTCGACGCGCGGCGGCGCCCCATCGCGCCGGATGGAGAGGCGCGCCGCACCCGCCGCATTCGGCACGCCGAGATCCTCGACGGCGACCCGCAGCTCGACCTCCCGGCCGACGATGCCGAAGCCCGGCGCCTCGACGACGCGGAGGCGCCGGTCCGTCTCGCCGGGACGGCCGGGCAGCAGCGCATGGAAGGGTGCCTCGGTGGGCGCCGTGGCGGGCACGTCATGCACCTGCCCATCGGTGAGGGCGATGATGCCGGCGAGGCGCGCGCGCGGGATATCGGCCAGGGCCCGCTCGGTGGCGGTGAGGAGGCGGGTGCCCTGGTTGCCGCCTTCCGGCACCTCCACGGTACGCAGCTCGAGATCGGGCAGCTTGCCGGCGCGGGCCTCGATGCCGGCGCGGGCGGCCTCGATCTGCGGCGCGCGGCTGCCGATGCGGGCGCTGTCGCTGCGGTCCACCACCAGAAGGGCGATGTCGGGCCGCGTCTCCCGCGTTTCCTCGACGAGCCGCGGATTGGCCAGCGCCAGCAGCAGCAGGGCGAAGGTCAGCGCCCGGAGCGCGGCGCCGCGCGCCCGGCGCAGCACGGCCGGCACCAGCGCCAGCACCGCCAGCACGGCGAGCGCGGCGATCAGCCAGAGCGGCAGGACGGGGGCGAAGTCGATGCCCGAGAGGGCCTGCTGCATCAGTTGCCGAGCCTTTCCAGGATGGCCGGCACATGCACCTGGTCGCCCTTGTAGTTGCCGGTCAGCGCGTACATCACGAGGTTCATCCCGAAGCGATAGGCCAGCGTCCGCTGCCGCGTGCCGCCGGGGATGGTGGCGAAGGGGTTCTGCCCGCGGCCATCGATCGCCCAGGCGCTGGCCCAGTCATGCCCGCCGATGATGACGGGCGAGACGCTGTCATTCGCCCGATCCTGATCCCGCGCCACCCAGACCTGGCCGCCGGCGAAGCGTCCGGGCAGGTCCGGCACCAGGTAGAAGGAGCGCTTCAGCACATGGTCCTCGCCGATCGGGGCAAGGGGCGGGATCGCAAGGTCGCGCGTCACCCGGCGCAGCGCGGCCCGCGCCCCGGGGGTGAAGCCCTCGCCCGAGCCCTCGTCCCGCGTGTCGAAGAGGATGATGCCGCCATTGCGCATGAAGGCATTGAGCGCGGCGATGGCCGCGGCATCGGGCGTGGGCGCCTCGGCTGTCACCACCCAGTAGAGCAGTGGGAAGAGGGAGAGGTCATCGCTCCCCGGCACCACCGCCGCCGGATCGGCCAGCGCCGCGGCGGAGCGCCGGTTGATGAAGTCGGAGAGGCCGACGAGGCCCATCCGCTGCACATCGTCGAGTGCCGCATCGCCGGTGACGACATAGGCGAGCCGGGTGGCGAGCGCCGGCGCCGGGTCGGCCTCCTGCGCCGCAGCGGGATGCGCCACCAGCAGCAGCGCCAGCAGGGCGAAGCCCGGCCGCAGCAACCCCCGCAGGCGAAGGCCAACCAGCAGGTCGGCTGCCAGCAGCAGCAGCGCCGCCGCCAGCAGCCAGGGGCCGAGATCCCGCTCCGCCGGCACGCCGCCGATGCCGAGCTGCCCGGCGCCGGGCGGCGGTGGCGGCGCCGCACGGAGCGGCGGGATGGAGCCGCCGAGATTGAGCGCCCGGCGGTAGGCCACCGCCGACGGGTCGCTGCCCGGCGTGCCGTACCAGCCCGGTGGATGGCGGGGCGAGGGCGTGGTCGCCTCGATCTGCGTGGCCGGGATGGCCGCGGCGGCGGGTGGCGCCGGGCCGAGCCGGCCGAAGCCGTCCAGCGTCTCGATCGGCGCCAGAGGCACCTCGCCCTCGCTGCCGCTGATGCCGGCCGAGAGGGCCACGATGCGCCGCAGCATCTGCACGAATAGGCCGGAGAGCGGCAGGTTCGACCACTCCGCATTGGCGGTGACATGGAACAGCACGATGCGCCCGGCGCCGCGCGCCTCGGCCGTCACCAGCGGCGTGCCGTCGGTCAGCCGCGCCCAGCTCCGCTCCGTCAGGCGGGGCGAGGGTTCGGCCAGCACCTGCCGCTCGACCATGACCTCGCCCGGTATGGAGAGGCCAGCGAAGGGCGAGCCTTCCGGGAAGGGCGCGAGATGCTGCGGCTGCTCCCAGGAGAGGGAGCCGCCGAGCTGGCGCTCCGCCCGCAGCGGCACCGGCAGCAGGGTATCGGGATGGTCGGCGAGGCGGGGGCCGGCGAAGCGGATCAGCGTGCCGCCGCCCTCCACCCAGCGGGTCAGCGCCTCGCGCTCCGGCCCATCGGCGACGGGCCGGTCCGCCAGCGCCAGCACGGCGATGGGACGGGACAGCAACCGCTCGAGCGAGCCGCGCCTCAGCTCCGCATAGGGAGCGAGCGCGCGGTCGAGATAGAAGAGGTCGCCTATGAGCGGTGCATCGGCGCTGTCCTCGACCGCCGGCAGCAGGCCGACCGGGCGGCGGCGGAACCGCTCGTCGAGCAGCGTGACGGCGCCGGGGCCGGCGGTGTTCTCGATCTCGAGCCGCACCACCTGGTTGCGGATCTCGACCGGCAGCTCGAGCGCGGCCTCGCCCTCGGTCGCGCCGGCCGCGACCGGCACCACGGCCCGGCCAAGCGCGCGGCCGTCGCCGGTGCGGGCGAGGACCACCGCCTCGCTCGCCACCGGCAGCGGCAGTTGCTGGAGCTTGAGGCGGAGGCGGTCGGCTTCCGCCACGGGAGGGGGAAGCAGCCGCACCGGCCGCGCCTCGGCCCGCGCCACAGTGAGCACCCCGGCGGCGGCCAGGGCTTCCTGCAACGGAGCAATGGTGGCCGTGGCATGCTCCACGCCATCGCTCACCAGGAGGCTCGTGACTGGGCCGGCATTGGCCGCGCGCCAGGCCTGGAAGGCTGCCAGTGCCGCCGCATGGTCCGGTGCCCAGGGTTTCGGGCGCAGCGCGGCGAGGCGGCTGCGGAGATCCTCGGCCGGCATCGGGCCGAGCACGCGCGGCGGATCGGCAGTTTCGGCCGGGGCGGTGGCGAGCAGGGCGGCCCGGCGGCCCTCGCGGCCGGCGCGGTCCAGCGCCCCGCCGGCAGCCGCCATGCGGGCCGGCCAATCCTCCGCCGAGGCCCAGCCGTCATCCACCACCAGCAGCAGCGTGCCCTCGCCGGCGGTGCCGATACCCGGGCCGAGCACCGGCCGTGCCAGGCCGAGGATCAGCAGGGCGGCCGCGAGGATACGCAGCAGCAGCAGCCACCATGGGGTGCGGGAGGGCGTCTCCTCGGCGACCGGCAGGTTCCGCAGCAGGCGGAGCGCGGGGAAGGCGATGCGGCGCGGTGCCGGCGGCGTCACCCGCAGCAGCCACCACAGCACCGGCAGCGCCGGCAGGGCCAGCAGCAGCCAGGGCGCAGCGAAAGCGATCGGACCCAGACTCAACATCCGGGTCTCACGGGGAGGCGCCCAAGCTCGACCCTCGAATTCATCACTCCACCTATGTGGTCGCTATTCAGTCTGGCGCGAGGGCTTGCCACAGCGCCAGCAAAGCCTGTGCCGGGGGCTGGTCGGTCCGATGGGTGATGAAGGTCCAGCCCGCCGCGGCGGCAATGGCCGCCAGGCCGGCGCGGTGCTGCCGCAGCCGCTCGGCATAGAGGCCGCGCACCGTCTCCACCCGTGGCACCAGTACCGAGCCATCGCCTCGCCATTCGAACAGGACGCGGCCGCTATAGAGGCGGTTGCCCTCGCCCAGCGTTTCCTCCTCCGGGTCGAGCACCTGCAGGATATGGCCGCGCACCGGATGGGCGGCGAGCGCCGCCACCGCGGCATGGATCTCCTCCAGCGGGGTCAGGAAATCGCCGATCAGCACCGCACGGGCATGGCGCGGCAGGCTGGGATCAACGGGGGGCAGGGAGCGGGACTTGCCGATGGCGGAGACGGTCTCGACCACCGAGGTCAACCCCGCCCGCCCGCTATGGCTACGCCCGCCGCCGCCGATCAGCCGCACCCGCTCGCCGCCGCGCAGCACGAGGGAGGCAAGGGCCGCCAGCAGCAGATCCGCCCGCTCGCGCTTCGAGGCGTGCCCTGGCGAGGATCGCCATTCCATGGAGCGGGAGGCATCGCTCCAGAGGGCAACCGTCTGAGCCGCCTCCCACTCCGTCTCGCGGATGAAGAGGCGGTCGGATTTGGCGCTTTGCCGCCAGTCGATGCGGGTGGCCGAGTCACCAGGCAGGAAGGGACGGAACTGCCAGAAGGCATCGCCCTGGCCGCTGCGCCGCCGGCCATGGACGCCCTGCATGACGGTCGCCGCCACCCGGTCGGCCGCGACCACCAGGGGTGGCAGGCGGGCGCCGAGCGCCTCCGCCCGCAGGGTCCCCGCCCGATGGGTTCGCGGCGCGTTCAGGCGATGCGGTCCTTCAGCGTGGTGATCACATCGGCCAGCTGCACGCCATCGGCGCGGGCGGAGAAGGTCAGGGCCATGCGGTGGCGCAGCACCGGCTCGGCCAGCGCCAGCACATCCTCGACCGAGGGGGCGAGGCGGCCATCCAGCACCGCCCGCGCCCGGGTCGCCAGCATCAGCGCCTGGGCAGCGCGCGGGCCCGGGCCCCAGGCGAGCTGGCGGCGGACGGCCTCGATGGGCGATCCCTCCGGCCGGGCGCCGCGGACCAGGGTGAGGATGGCATCCAGCACGCTCTCGCCGACCGGGATGCGGCGGATCAGCGCCTGGGCGGCCATCAGCTCGCCGGCGCTGAGGGCCTGGACAGGCTTCGCCTCGCGGGCGCCGGTCGTCGCCAGTAGCATGGCGCGCTCGGCGGCCTCATCCGGATAGCCGATCTCGACCTCGAGCAGGAAGCGGTCGAGCTGGGCCTCGGGCAGCGGATAGGTGCCTTCCTGCTCGATCGGGTTCTGGGTCGCCAACACATGGAAGGGAGCGGGCAGGGGATGCGCCACGCCGGCGACGGCCACCCGCTGCTCCTGCATCGCCTGCAACAGGGCGGACTGGGTGCGCGGGCTGGCGCGGTTGATCTCGTCGGCCATCAGCAGCTGGCAGAAGACCGGACCGGGCAGGAAGCGAAAGGCCCGCCGGCCCGCCTCGCCCTCCTCCAGCACCTCTGAGCCGATGATGTCCGCCGGCATCAGGTCGGGCGTGAACTGCACCCGCTTGGCATCCAGCCCGAGCACCGCCCCCAGCGTCTCGACCAGCTTGGTCTTGCCAAGGCCGGGCAGGCCGACCAGCAGCGCATGCCCGCCGGAGAGCAGGGTGATGAGCGTGTGGTCCACCACGGCCTGCTGACCAAAAATGACGCGGCCGATGGAGTCGCGGACCTGGCGGAGGCGATCACCGAGCGCCTCGACATCGGCGACCAATGTTGCGGCATCTGCCGAATGGTTACTCAATCCTGTATCCGCCACTTCAACCATCCCGGGCTCGATCCCTATATGACCCCCAGCGCTTCGAAAGCGAGGCGCCCCGGGGACAGATGGCGTCACGGGACAGGGAGCGGCAGTAGCCTATGGCCTCGCAGGGCATGGACAAAGCGGTGAATGGGGAGGGCGGCGTGCAGGACGGAGTGATCGGCCGGGCCGCGACGCAGGTCCCGGCAGGGAAAGCAGGCAAGCTGGCGCGACCGCGCCCGCAGCCTCAGAACTTCCAGATGCGGATCGACCGCAACGGAACCTGGTACTATCAGGGCAGTCCCATCAACCGGAAGGAGCTGGTCTGCCTCTTCGCCAGCGTGCTTCGGCGCGAGGCCGATGGCAGCTACTGGCTGGAGACGCCGGTGGAGCGCGGCCGCATCGAGGTCGAGGACGCCCCCTTCGTCGCCGTCGAGATGTGCTGGAAGGATTGCGACTGCGGCGATGGCAGCCCGCGGCAATGCCTCAGCTTCCGCACCAATCTCGACGAGATCGTCACCGCCAATGCCGAGCACCCGATCCGGGTGCATCTCTGCCCCCGCACGCGGGAGCCGCGCCCCTATGTGACGATCCGCCCCGGCCTCGAGGCCAAAATCAACCGTGCCGTCTTCTATGAGCTGGTCGCGCTCGGCCAGACCGAGATGGTCGATGGCCGCGAGATGCTGGGTGTCTGGTCGGAAGGCGTCTTCTTCCCGATCGACGAGGTCCGTTCGCTGGAGGCGGCGGCGGAGTGACCAGGCGTCGATGACCGCCGCCGAGATCGCGGCGCGCATGGCTGATCCGGCGGCGCTAGCCAGGGCCGGCGCTACCGCCTCCGATGACTCCGAAGGGTTGAGTCCCGCCCGGATGATCGGCGCCGCGGTGCTGGTGCCGATCGTCCTCCATCCGCGGCCCGGCGTGCTGCTGACGCTGCGGGCGGCGAAGATGTCCTCCCATGCCGGGCAGGTGAGCTTCCCGGGCGGCCGGATCGAAGCCGGCGAGACGCCGGAGGCCGCGGCGGTGCGAGAGGCGGCGGAGGAGGTCGGGCTCGATCCCCGCCTGCCCGAATTGCTCGGGCGGCTGCCACCCCATGCAACGGGCACCGGTTTCCGTATCACCCCGATCGTTGGCCTGGTGCCGCCGCCGCTCAACCTGACACCGGAGCCCGGCGAGGTGGAGGAGGCCTTCGAGCTCCCGCTTTCCGTCGTGCTGGACCCAGAGGCGCCGGAGCGGCGCCGGGCGGAGTTCAGGGGGCGTATGCGGGAATTCTGGGTCTGGCCGCATGAGCGGCATTATATCTGGGGGGCGACGGCGGCCATCCTGGTCAACCTCGCCCGGGTCCTGCGCGGATAATCCTTGGCCTTACTTATCGAGCTGCTTCTGTTCGTCACGCCCTTCGCTGGCTTCCTGCTCTGGCGCCGGCTCAATCCCGGCCGGCCGGTGCCGGCGCGGGTGGTCTGGCTGCTGGCGGCCGGCATTCTCTGCGGCCTCGGTGGCGCCATCTGGTATGGGTTCTCGGTGAGCATCGCGCCGGACAGCGTCTATGTCCCGGCCCAGCTCGGGCCGGGTGGCCAGGTCATCCCGCATCGGTCCGAGCCGCGGCGATGAGCGACCCCCCCATGCAGCGCATCCCGCCGCCCGCCTTGCTGGGACGCGGTGCGCCGGCCGCGGTGCTGGCCGCCCTGCCGGGCGCGAGGGCGGTCGGCGGGGCGGTGCGCGATGCCTTGGCCGGGCGGCCCGTGCATGACGTCGACGTGGCGGCGCCGCTGCCGCCCGAGGCGATCGCCGCGCGGCTGCGCGAGGCCGGGCTCAAGGTCTTCGAGACCGGCCTGGCCCATGGCACGGTGACTGCCGTGCTGGAGCGGGAGCCGGTGGAGGTGACCAGCCTCCGCCGCGACCTGACGACCGATGGCCGCCATGCGGAGGTCGAATGGACGACCGACTGGCGGGAGGATGCGGCCCGGCGCGACTTCACCATCAACGCCATGTCGCTCTCCGCCGCGGGCGACCTCTGGGACTATTTCGGCGGGCGCCAGGATCTGGCGGCCGGCCGCGTCCGCTTCGTCGGCGACCCGGCGACGCGGCTGCGCGAGGACTACCTCCGGGCCCTGCGCTTCTTCCGCTTCCAGGCCCGCTACGGCCGTGGCGCGCCGGATCCGGCGGCGGTGGCGGCGATCCGGGCGGCGGTGCCGGGGCTTGCGCGGCTTTCGGCCGAGCGGGTCTGGATGGAGATCAAGCGGCTGCTGCAGGCCCCTGACCCGCGGGAGGCGCTGGCGCTGATGGCGGAGACGGGCGTGCTCGGCGCCGTGCTGCCCGAGGCGGCCGAGCCTCGCCTGCTCGGGCGGCTGGTGGAGATCGGCGCGCCGGTCGAGCCGCTGCTCCGGATCGCCGCGCTGCTGGCTCGGGAGGCGGTGGATGGGGTAGCCCGCCGGCTGCGCCTGTCCGGCGAGGAACGCGCCACGCTCGAAGCCCTGCTTGGCCCGCCTCGGCCCGTGCCCGGCGATGACGATGCGGCGTTGCGCCGCCTGCTGGCGACCGGCAGCCAGGCCGCGGTGCTGGGCCGCGCCTGGCTGGCCGAGGCCGCGCAGGATGGCGAGGGCTGGGCCGAGCTGCGTCGCCGGATCGAGGCGCTGCCGCAGCCGGTCTTCCCCCTGCAAGGCCGCGATGCGCTGGCGGCCGGGCTCCCGCCGGGCCCGGTTGTGGGGCGGCTGCTGGCCGCGCTCCGCGCCTGGTGGCTGGAGGGCGGCTGCGTCGCCGACCGCGAGACCTGCCTCCTCCGGCTGCGGGAGTTGGCCGCCGGGGCGACCAGAGGTTAAACCCCCCGGCATGGCCATCGACCCGTCTTCCCGCGCCCTTATCGCCCGACTGGGGCGCGACTACCTGGGCCACCACCGGCGAGGCATCCTGCTCGCCATCCTCTGCACCCTGCTGCTGGCGGGCCTGACGGCGCTCTACCCGATCGTGATCCAGCAGGGTTTCGACCGCTTTTCCTCTGGCGACACCACGATCGCCTGGATGATCCCGCCCGTGATCATCGCCGTGACCTGCCTGAAGGCACTGGCGCAATTCGGCCAGGCCGTCTCGGTGCAGGCGGTGGTGCTGCGGGTGATCGAGGGGGTTCAGAATGACCTGTTCCGGGCGCTGACCCGGGCCGACCTGGCCGCCGTCACCGCCGATGCGCCCGCACGCCATGCCAGCCGCTTCACCGTGGATGCGGCGGCGATCCGCGAGGCGCTGACGAAATCGATCAATGGCGGGGCGGATGTGCTCACCGTCATCGGCCTCGTCGCCTCCATGGTCTGGCTGGACTGGCAGATGTCGCTGATCGCCGCGGTGATGTATCCGATCGCGGTGGTGCCGATCCTCCGCCTCGGCAAGCGCATCCGCCGCGCTTCGGGCGGCATGCAGGAGCGGATGGGCGAGACGGCGGCGCAGCTCACCGAGAGCTTCGGCGCCGCCCGCGTGGTCCGTGCCTACAGGCTGGAGGCGCAGGAGGAGGGGCGGGCGGCCCGGACCTTCGCCGAGTTGCGAGCATCCCTGCTCGGCATCGCCCGCATCCGGGCCAGCCTCGACCCGATGCTGGAGGCGCTGGGCGGCATCGCCGTCGCCGCCGTGCTGGCCTTCGTCGGCTGGCGGGTGGCGCAGGGGGAGGGGACCGTCGGCGAGTTCACCGGCTTCGTCGCCGCGCTGCTGATTGCCTCCCGCCCCGTGCGTGCCCTCGGTTCGCTGAATGCTGCCCTGCAGGAAGGGCTGGCCGGCCTCTCCCGCGTCTTCGCCGTGATGGATCGGCCGCGGCTGGTGGTGGAGGCGCCGGAGGCGCAGCCACTGCCGGCGGGCCAGGGGCGCATCGAATTCGCCGATGTCGGCTTCCATTACGCCGGCACGGCCGAGCCGGCGCTGGAGGGGCTCAGCTTCACCGCGGAGCCGGGGCAGACGGTGGCGCTGGTCGGGCCCTCGGGGGCAGGCAAGTCCACCGCCCTCGCCCTGGTGCCCCGCCTGCATGACGCGAGCGCCGGCGCGGTGCGGATCGATGGCGCGGATGTGCGGGCGGTGACGCTCGCCTCGCTGCGCGATGCCATCGCCTATGTGGGCCAGGATGCGGTGATCTTCGACGATACGGCCTTCGCCAACATCGCGTGCGGCCGGCCGGGCGTGACCTCGGCCGAGGTGGAGGAGGCTGCCCGTGCGGCGGCGGCGCATGACTTCATCGCTGGCCTGCCCCAGGGCTATGCGACACCCCTCGGCCCGGGCGGAGGGCGGCTCTCGGGCGGGCAGAAGCAGCGCGTGGCGCTGGCCCGCGCCCTGCTGCGCGACCCGCGTGTATTGCTGCTCGATGAAGCGACCAGCGCCCTCGATGCGGAGAATGAAGCCTTCGTCTCCGCCGCCCTGGCCCGGCTGCGCCAGGGGCGGACGACCCTCGTCATCGCCCACCGGCTGGCGACGGTGCGGGATGCCGACCTCATCGTGGTGATGGAGGCGGGCCGGGCCGTGGAACAGGGCAGCCACGCCAGGCTGATGGCCGCTGGCGGCCTCTATGCCCGGCTGGTGCGCACCCAATTCGGCCCCGCCGAGCCGCAGCCGGCCGCCTGATGGCGCGGCTCAACCGATGGACCGAGCTGCTGCTGCTCGGCTTTGCCCGCATCTCGATGGGGCTGCAATTCCAGGCGGTCGGGGCACTTGGCCCGCTGCTGGTGGGGCCGCTGGTGCCCGACTACACCGGCCTCGGCAGCCTGATCGGCGCCTATTCCCTGGCCGGCGTCGTGTTGGCCCTGCCGGCTGGATGGCTGCTTTCGCGTTTCGGCGACGGCCGAATTCTTCGCCTCGGGCTGCTGCTGATGACACTCGGCGGGCTGGCGATGGCGGCGGCGCCAGGCTTCTGGTCGGCCATGGCGGGGCGCCTGGTTTCGGGCGGCGGCTCGGCGCTACTGACCATCGCCTGCGCCAAGCTGGTGCTCGACCGCTTCGCCGGCCGCAGCCTGGCGCCGGCCATGGGGGTGATGCTCTCGGCTTGGCCGATCGGCATCGCCCTGGCTCTCCTGCTGCTGCCGCTTTTCGGCGAGGCGTGGCGGATGGGCCTGCTGGCAGCGGCGTTGCTCTGCGCGGCCGGGCTGCTCGCCATTGCCTGGGGCGTGCCGGCCGAGAGGCCGGCTGCGGCAAGCGCCCCACGGGCCGGGCGGCTGCTGCCGGGGGAGTGGCTGCCGCTGCTGACGGTCGGCGCCCTCTGGGCGACCTACAACGCTGCCTATGCCGTGGTGCTCGGCTTCCTGCCTGCATTCCTGGTCGCGGCGGGGGAGAGCGCCGCATCGGCCGGTGCGGTGGCCTCGCTGGTCGGCTGGGCGATCTTGCCGCTGCTGCCGCTCGGCGGGGCGCTGGCGGAGCGGCTGGGCCGGCCGCTGCTCGCCTGCGGCCTTTGCATGGCGGCGATGGCGGCTGCCCTGCTGGCCCTGCTGGCGGGGGCGCCGTCGGCATTGGCGCTGATCGGCTTCGGCCTGCTGGCAGGGCCACCGGCCAGCCTCATCATGGCGCTGCTCGGCCGCGTGCTCTCGGCCGAGAGCCGGGCCTTCGGTGTCGGCATCCACTACATGATGTTCTATGGCGGCCTGGCGCTGTTGCCGCCGCTCGCGGGATGGCTCAGGGACAGGACAGGCTCGCCCGCGGCGCCGATGCTGGGGGCGGTTGGCTTCCTGCTGCTCTCGCTCGTCCTGCTGGCCGCGATCGGGTGGCAATTGCGGCCGGCGCAGCGGCTGGCCAGGATGGGGTAGCTGATTGATGGCATGGATCTGGCTGACGATCGCCGGCGGCCTCGAAATCCTCTGGGCGGTGTTGTTGAAATACACCGAGGGTTTCACGCGCCTGCTGCCGAGCCTGGCAACCGTCGCCGCCATGGCGGTGAGCTTCTACTGCATGTCGCGGGCCCTGCAGCTGCTGCCGATGGGGACGGTCTATGCCGTCTGGGTCGGCATCGGCGCAGCAGGCACCGCGCTTTGGGGCATGGCGATGGAGGGTGAGCCGGCAAGCGCCGGTCGCATCCTCTGCCTTGTCCTCATCCTCGCCGGAGTCGCGGGATTGAAAGCCACCAGTTGACCAAGAAGGGAACCCCGGCAGGCCGCACAGCGCTCGGTCAGTGCAGCGCCTTCCAGATCGCGAGCATCGCCGAGCTGGCGAGGATCAGCTTGTACAGAGCCTCGACGAGGGGCTGCAGCCGCTGGCTGAGCGGGCGACGGGCGGGGTCGGGGGGTTGGGAATCGGCCATGGGAACAGGATAACATTCCTATAGGCCGAGGTGGTGATCCTTCCGTCTTCGTCTCGTGGAATTGACGCTTTGCCGCAGAGCACAATAATAGCCCCTAATCGATGCGCGCCGTGGCCGAAGTGGCACGCGCACCCCCGGAGTGGATGACCAGATGCCCATCATGCAGGACTCGCGCGACGCGACCATGAACGGTCGCCGATCAGATGGCTCGCCCGTGAAACGGCCGCTCTCGCCGCACCTGCAGGTCTATGACATGCTGCAGATGACGAGCGCCCTGTCGATCAGCAGCCGCATCACCGGCGCGGCCTGGTCGGTCGGCCTTCTGCTGATGGTCTGGTGGCTGGTGGCCGCCGCGGCTGGCCCCGAGGCCTTCGCCGACGTACAGTGGTTCATGTCCTCCTTCCTCGGCATGCTCGGCCTGTTCGGCCTGACGGCGGCCGCCTGGTTCCACACGCTGAACGGGGTGCGCCATCTCGCCTGGGATGCCGGCTACGGCTACCAGATCCAGGACACCTACCGCACCGGGCGCTGGGTGCTGATCGGCACGGCCGTGGCCACCGTGCTGACCTGGGTCATCGCCATCATCGCCTGGGGCTGAGGGACGCATCGCCATGGCTAATGAATATGCCAACAACACCACAATGCGCTCGCCGCTCGGCCGCGTGCGCGGCCTCGGCTCCGCCAAGGGCGGCACGCATCACTGGTGGATGCAGCGCGTCACCTCGATCGCGCTGCTGCCGCTGACGATCTGGTTCGCCCTGTCCGCGGCGACGCTCGCCGGTGCCTCCTATGTCGAGACGGTGGCCTGGATCGGCCGGCCCTGGAACGCGGTGCTGCTGCTGGCCACCATCGGCCTCAGCTTCCACCACACCGCCGCCGGCGTGCAGGTGATCATCGAAGATTATGCCAACCAGGAATGGGTGAAGATGGGTGGCATTCTGGCAGTCAAGGCCATCTGTGTCCTGCTGGCGCTGGCTTCGGCGCTCGCGGTCCTGCGGATCGCGGTCTGAGGCCGGCCCCCTGAGATGAATGGATCGATGCGATGAACGCTATCACGATGCCGTCCCGTGGCTCCTACCGGATCGTCGACCACACCTATGACGTGGTGGTGGTCGGCGCCGGCGGTGCCGGGCTGCGCGCCACCTTCGGCATGGGCGCGGCGGGCTTGAAGACCGCCTGCATTACCAAGGTCTTCCCGACCCGCAGCCACACCGTCGCGGCCCAGGGCGGCGTCGGCGCCGCGCTCGGCAATATGGGCGAGGATGACTGGCGCTGGCACATGTACGACACCGTGAAGGGGTCGGACTGGCTCGGCGACCAGGATGCCATCGAATACATGTGCCGCGAGGCGATCCCCGCCATCATCGAGCTGGAGCATTACGGCGTGCCGTTCTCCCGCACCGAGGACGGCAAGATCTACCAGCGGCCCTTCGGCGGCCACATGCAGAATTACGGCAAGACCCCGGCCATGCGCGCCTGTGCCGCGGCCGACCGGACGGGCCATGCCATCCTGCACACCCTCTATCAGCAGTCGCTGAAGCATAACTGCGAATTCTTTGTCGAGTACATCGCCCTTGACCTCATCATGGACGATGAGGGTGCCTGCCGCGGCGTCACGGCCTGGTGCCTCGAGGACGGCTCGATCCATCGCTTCCGCGCCCAGACCACGGTGCTGGCAACGGGCGGCTATGGCCGGGCCTATTTCTCCTGCACCTCCGCCCATACCTGCACCGGCGACGGCAATGCCATGGCGCTGCGGGCCGGCCTGCCGCTGCAGGATCAGGAATTTGTCCAGTTCCACCCGACCGGCATCTACGGCTCCGGCTGCCTCGTCACCGAGGGCGCGCGCGGCGAGGGCGGCTACCTGACCAACTCCGAGGGCGAGCGCTTCATGGAGCGCTATGCGCCGACGGCGAAGGACCTCGCCTCGCGCGACGTCGTCTCCCGTGCCATGTCGATGGAGATCCGCGAGGGCCGCGGCGTCGGGCCGCAGAAGGACCACATCCACCTGCATCTCGAGCATCTCGGCGCCGACCTGCTGCATGAGCGGCTGCCCGGCATCTCCGAGACGGCGAAGATCTTCGCCGGCGTGGACGTGACGAAGGAGCCGATCCCGATGCTGCCCACCGTCCACTACAACATGGGCGGCATCCCGACCAACATCCACACCGAGGTGCTGAACCCGACCGCACAGGACCAGGATCGCACCGTCCCCGGCCTGATGGCGGTGGGCGAGGCGGCCTGCGTCTCGGTCCATGGCGCCAACCGGCTCGGCACCAACTCGCTGCTCGACCTTGTCGTCTTCGGCCGCGCCGCGGCGCACCGGGCGGCGGAGACGATCAAGCCGGGTGCCTCCCAGCCGGCGCTGCCGTCCCGCGCCGGCGAGAAGGCGCTCGACCGCTTCGACCGCGTCCGCAACGCGAAGGGCAGCACCCCCGTCGCCGAGCTGCGCGGCAACATGCAGAAGACGATGCAGACCCATGCCGCCGTCTTCCGCACCTCGGAGCTGCTGGCCGAGGGCGTCGAGAAGATGAAGAAGGTCCAGGCCGCCTACGCGGATATCCGCGTCGCGGACCGCAGCCTGATCTGGAACAGCGACCTCGTGGAGGCGCTGGAGCTCGACAACCTGATCGGCAATGCCGTCACCACCGTCGTCAGCGCCGATGCCCGCAAGGAGAGCCGCGGCGCCCATGCGCAGGAGGACTATCCCGAGCGCGACGACGCCAACTGGATGAAACACACCCTGGCCTGGGTCGGCGAGAATGGCGAGGTCAAGCTCGACTACCGCGATGTGAAGATGCGGACCTTGACCAACGAGGTCCAGGTCTTCCCCCCCAAGGCGCGCGTGTACTAAAGGACCGCACCCCCAATGGCTACTTTCACGCTGCCGAAGAATTCGACGATCCAGCCCGGCAAGACCCACAAGGCTGAGGCTGGGGCGAAGAACGTCAAGGCCTTCAAGATCTACCGCTGGGACCCGGATAGCGGCGAGAACCCGCGTACCGACACCTATGAGATCGATCTCGAGAAGTGCGGGCCGATGGTCCTCGACGCGCTGATCAAGATCAAGAACGAGGTGGACACCACGCTGACCTTCCGGCGGTCCTGCCGCGAGGGCATCTGTGGTTCCTGCTCGATGAATATCGACGGGTTGAACACCCTCGCCTGCCTCAAGCCGATCGACGACAATGTCTCGGGCGAGGTGAAGATCTACCCGCTGCCGCATCTGCCGGTGGTGAAGGACCTGGTGCCGGACCTCTCCCAGCTCTACGCCCAGCTTCGCAGCGTCGAGCCCTGGCTGAAGTCCGAGACCCCGCCGCCGCCGGATGGCGAGCGCCTGCAGAGCAAGGACGAGCGGGCGAAGCTCGACGGGCTGTGGGAATGCATCCTCTGCTTCTGCTGCTCGACCGCCTGCCCCTCCTACTGGTGGAACGGCGACCGGTATCTCGGCCCGGCGGTGCTGCTGCAGGCCTATCGCTGGATTGCGGATAGCCGCGACGAGGCGACGGGCGAGCGGCTGGACAACCTGCAGGACCCGTTCCGGCTCTATCGCTGCCACACCATCATGAACTGCGCCCGGACCTGCCCGAAGGGGCTGAACCCGGCCGCGGCGATCGGCAAGATCAAGCAGATGATGGTCGAACGGGAGACCTGATGCTGTAGGCTCCCGGGCAAAAGCCCGGGAGCGTTCCATGCGAAGACTGCTTACGCTGGCGGCCTGCCTCCTCTGGATGCAGGACGCCGCCGCCCAGAGCCTGACCATCGGCAATGCGGCCGTGGTCACCACCATCGACCCCCACTACCACAATCTCGGGCCGAACAACGCGCTCGGGATGCAGATCTTCGACCGGCTGGTGGACCGGGATGGGCAGGCGCAGCCCTATGCGTCTTTGGCCGAGAGCTATCAGGCGATCAGCGATACGGTCTGGGCGTTCAAGCTACGGCGTGGTGTCACCTGGCATGACGGCCGGCCTTTCACAGCCGATGACGTGGTCTTCACCTTCGCCCGAGTGCCGGATGTGCCGAACAGCCCGGGCGGCTTCGGTGGCTTCCTGCGGGCCATCGCCCGCGTCGAGGTGGTGGACGCCCATACCATCCACATTCATACCCACCAGCCCCATCCGCTGCTGCCGCTGGATCTTGCCTCGGTCAGCATCATCGCGCGGCACGCGGCCGAAGGCGCCCAGACCGAGGACTACAACAGCGGCCGCGCCTCCATCGGCACCGGGCCCTACCGGCTCTCGGCTTATCGGTCCGGCGACCGGGTGGAGCTGGTGCGGCATGACGCCTATTGGGGCGAGCGGGAGCCCTGGGCGCGGGTCACCATCCGCTTCCTGTTGAATGATGGTGCCCGTACCGCGGCCTTGCTCTCGGGCGATGTGGATCTGATCGAGCAGATTCCGACCAGCGACCTCGCCCGGCTGCGCCGCGACCCGAAGCTCGTCGTGACGGAGAGCCCCAGCACCCGCACCGCTTTCCTCTCGCCCGACTATTCCCGCACCGGCGCGACGCCGCTGGTGACGGACAATGCCGGCACCCCCTTGCCGGCCAATCCCTTCCACGACGCCCGCATCCGCCGCGCCCTGTCCATGGCGATCAACCGCGAGGCCCTGGTGGAGCGCGTGATGGAGGGCGCGGCCGAGGCTACCGCCCAATGGCTGCCGCGCGGCGCTTTCGGCTACAACCCCGACATCCGGCCGCGCGCCTTCGACCCGGAAGGCGCCCGCCGCCTCCTCGCCGAGGCCGGCTTCCCCGAGGGCTTCCGGCTGGTACTCGCCACGCCGAACGACCGCTGGCCGAATGACAGCCGCCTTGCCCAGGCCGTGGCGCAGATGTGGACGCGCATCGGCGTGCGCACCCAGGTGGACGCCATGCCCTTCGCCGCCTTCGTGCCGCGCCGGTCTCGGCAGGAGCATGCCATGCAGCTCGGCGCCTGGGGCAGCTCGACCGGAGAGGGGTCGAACTACCTGCTGGCCATCGTCTCAACCTATGACCGGCAGCGGCTGACCGGCGCCTCGAACATGACGCGTCACTCCGATCCGCGCTTTGACGCGCTGCTGCTGCGCGGCGCGGCGACGATGGATGATGCGGAGCGGGAGGCGATCTGGCGCAAGGCGGTGGCGCTCTATGCCGAGGAGGAGCCGATGATCCAGCTGGTGCAGTACGTCAACACCTGGGCCCATCGCCGCGGGCTGCGGCACGAGCCTCGGATGGACGAACGCACCATTGCCATGGGCATCCGCCCGGCGCCGTAGTGGCTATGGCATCCCCGGGTTCGCGGCACGACATGTCACCGCGAAGCCCCCGGATATGAAGTCGGGCTGCTTGTAGAAGCCCTTCAGCCAGCTCGCCAGCATGCAGAGCTCCTCCAGCCGGAGGACCTCGTCCAGCGTTCCCTCCGGGAAGCGGATGCCGAAACTCTCGTCGATGATCCGGAGCACGTCCTCGACCTGTTCCAGCCCGAGGCCCAGCTCGGTTTCGAGCTTGGCATGCCGGGTCAGCTTCGCCTCATCGATCCCGTAGTCATCGCGGATGACCTTCACGATCCAGCGGAACATGGTCATCCAGTTCTTCACCTCGGCGGTCGATCTGGACATGAGGCTGCCATCACCCGTGAGCCGTGCGAGACCGGCAGGCTAACGGGTGATGGCAAAGAAACCCCTACCGCACAGGGGCGGCGAGGTTGTTGGGATCGAGGCCGAGCGCCGCCGCCGTCGCCGGGTTGACCTGTCCTGTCGCCTGGAGCCCACGGCCCTGCTGGAAGCGCTCGATGGCGGATTGCGTGCCGGCTCCCCAGGCGCCATCCACCGGGCCGCGATAGAAATTCATCGCCCGTAGCCGGTTCTGGATGTTGCGCACCGCGGCTGGGCTCAGCGGATCGGTCGCCATGGCGGCTGGCGTGCCGGGTGCGGGGCCGGCGGTTGGGCCGGCCGCCAGCAACTCGGACGGGCCGAGGCCGAGCGTCGCCGCCGTCGCCTGGTTCAACTGACCGGAAACCTGCAGGCCGCGGCTCTGCTGGAAGCGCTCCAGCGCCGCCTGGCTGTCCGGGCCCCAGACGCCGTCCGGCCGGCCGGCATAGAGGCCTGCCTGCCGCAGCCGCTCCTGCACCTGCGTCACCGCCGCCGGAGCAAGTGGCTGCATATAGATCAGAGAGGGTGCCTGCTGGGCGGCCGCGCTACCGGCCACGACCAGCCCCGCCAGAATGATTCCGTGAAACCGCATCGTTCCTGCTCCCGACTTGTCGGAAGCGAAACACATTAACCCGGCAAGGGTTCAGCCTGAAATCGGATCGATATTCTCCAGCATCCAGCGGGCGAGGCCGGTGACGCGCGCATCCTGGTGAATCTGGCCCATCACCTGCACGCCCACCGGCATTCCCCCCACGGCCAGCAACGGGATGGTCACGGCCGGGGCGAAGAGCATGGAGGAGGGTGCATTGAAAACGAAGTCGCCGGTCGGTCGTGGATCGAGCGGCTCGCCAGGCTGGTCCCCCGACCAGACGGGTGCCGGGCCGGGGCAGGCGAGGGCGATGACCGCATCGGCCAGCGGCGCGATGCGGATGAAGCGCGCCTGGGCCTCTTCCCGGCGGGCCAGGGCTGCCTGGTAGTCGCTATGGGTCATGGCTTCGGCCCGGGCCAGCACTGCCTTGCCGCGGGGGCTGATGGCCTCCGGGTCCTGGTCGAGCAGGTTGCGCTGGCCCCAGCGGTTCTCCCAGCCGGTGATGGCACCGCAGATCGCGCGTCCCTCGGCGATGCCCGCCTCGAAGGCCTCGATCAGGGGGTGGTCGCGCCGGCGCAGCAGGGTGACGCCAGCCGCCTGCAGCCGCTCCAGCAGGGTCTCGAAGGCCGCCCGGCTTGCCGCGTCCAGCGCTGCCCACCCCTCCGTTTCCATGACGATCAGGCGCTCGGGCCTCGCGGCGGCGGGCGGCACGGCGGGGCCCATCAGCCCGGGCGTTCCGCGATCCCCACCGCAGCGCGCGGCGATCTCGATCGCCACCTGCCACATATCCTCGATGCAGCCGGCATGCGGGCCATGGGTGCTCTGGCTGGTTGCCTGGCGCTCGCCGCGATTGATCCCGCCCTGGCTCGGCTTCAGCGCCACATTGCCGCAATAGGCCGCCGGCCGGATGATGGAGCCGCCGACCTGGGTGCCGATCGCCGCCGGCACCATCCGCGCCCCGACCGCTGCGGCCGAGCCGGAGGAGGAGCCGCCCGGCGTACGTGCCGGATCGAATGGGTTGGTGGTCGGGCCGGGGTGGGAGCCGCCGAGCTCGGTGGTGACCGTCTTGCCCAGCACCACCGCGCCCGCCTGGCGCAGCGCCCAGACGGCGGCATTGTCCCGCTTCGGAAAATGGCCGCGATAGCCGGCGCAGCCCATCTCGGTCGGCATGTCCCGCGTCTCGAGCAGATCCTTGATGCCGATCGGCATGCCATCGATCGGCGAGAGCGGCCGCCCCTCGCGCCAGCGGGCGGTGCTGGCATCCGCCGCCGCCCGGGCGCCTGCCTCGTTGAGGGTGGCCCAGGCCTGCACCACCGGCTCCCGCGCCGCAATGGTCTCGAGGCAGCGTTCCAGCCAGGCACGGGGCGTATCCGCCCCGGCGGCGAAGCGCGGCACGGATTCGTGCCAGCGCAGCGCATGGAAATCCCGTGGCGAATACTGGTCCATCCCGCAGCCTCCTATCGCAAGAACCGGTCCCAGAGCGGCAAGCCGAGCAGGGCGGCCAGCCCGATCATGGCATAGCAGCCGAGGCGGAAGCTCCGCTCGCTGGCCAGGCCGAACATCCGTGTCCCCAGCCAGATGCCGATCCCATAGACCGGCGCTGCAACCAGGAAGGGCGCCGCCAGCGCCGGCGTCAGCAGCCCCGCCGCGGCATAGGCAAGGCCGACGAGCACGCCGCCGGCGGCGAGGAACAGGCCGAAGGAGGCGCGCACCCGCCAGGCCGGGCCGGGCTGGCCGAGCAGATAGGCCATCACCGGCGGACCGCTCACCATGGCGACCCCGCCCAGCACCCCGCCGGCGAGCCCGACGCCGAGCGTCGCGGCAAGGCTCGGCCGACCCTGGAACCGCCAGCCGGAGACGAGAAGGGCAAGCAGGCCGAGGATGCCGATGGCGATGCCCCATCGCAGGGCGAGCGGGTCGGCATAGACCAGCAGGGCGGCGCCGATCGGGGTGCCGGCCAGCGCCCCGAGCGCCAGCAGCCCGACCTGCGGCCGATCCGCCAGCCGCCAGGCGGTCGGCGTGAGCAGGAGGATCGCCAGGACCTCGACCAGCAGCATCAGCGGCGCCGCCCCTTGTGGCCCGAGTGCCGCCGAGGCGAGGGGGACGAAGATCAGCGCCGCCCCGAAGCCCGAGAAGCCCCGTGCCAGGCCGCCCGCGAAGGCCGCGCCCAGCAGCCATCCGAGCGCCGCCCCGCGGGGCCATGCATCGAGCCAGACCATCCGGCGCAGTCTGGCCCGCGCCGGGCACGGCGTGAAGCCTTCACGCCGTGCCGCGTCCCGCCGATAGTGCCGGCATATCCATCGGGAGGAGAGACCGCATGTCGAAGGTCATCATCAGCGTCGCCGTCACCGGGGCGATCCACACCCCCAGCATGTCCGACTACCTGCCCATCACCCCGCAGGAGATCGCCGAGCAGTCGATCGCCGCTGCGGAGGCAGGCGCGGCCATCATCCACCTCCATGCGCGGGACCCGAATGACGGCAGGCCGACGCCGGACCCGAAGGTCTTCATGCAGTTCCTGCCGGTGATCAAGCAGTCGACCGATGCGGTGATCAACATCACCACCGGCGGCGGGCTCGGCATGTCGGTGGATGAGCGTCTCGCCGCGCCGCTGCAGGCGAAGCCCGAGATGTGCTCGCTCAACATGGGCTCGATGAACTTCAACATCTCGGGCAGTGCCGCCCGGATCAAGAATTTCAAATACGAGTGGGAGCGGCCCTACCTCGAGGGCACGACCGACTTCATCTTCCGCAACACCTTCAAGGATATCGAGCAGATCGTGGAGCGGCTGGGCAAGGGCCACGGCACGCGCTTCGAGTTCGAGTGCTACGACGTCGGCCATCTCTACAACCTGGCCCATATGCTCGACCGCAAGGTGGTGGAGCCGCCGCTTTTCACCCAGACGATCTTCGGCATCCTCGGCGGTGTCGGCGCCGAGCCGCGCAACCTGCTGTTCATGAAGGAGACGGCGGACCGGCTCTTCGGCAAGGATTATGTCTGGTCCGTGCTGGCGGCGGGGCGCAACCAGATGCCCTTCACCACCATGGCCGGCATGCTGGGCGGCAATGTGCGCGTCGGTCTCGAGGACTCGCTGTGGCTCGGCAAGGGCGTGCAGGCGAAGAGCAATGCCGAGCAGGTGGCGAAGATCCGCCGCATCCTCGAGGAGTTGAGCCTCGAGATCGCCACGCCCGCCGAGGCGCGGCAGATCCTGGCGCTGAAGGGCGGCGACAAGGTCGGCTTTTGATGGGATGCGGGGCGGCGGCTGCCCGCCGCCCCGCAGAGGCCTACTGCATGACCGCGATGTCGATGACCTCGGCCTGCGGCAAACCGCTGACGGCGCCGACCGGCATCGCCTTGCCGTTCGAGAGATCGACATGGTGCAGCGTGTTGCTTGCGAGCAGCACCGCCATGTTGCCGCCGCCTGCCTCGGGCATGATGTCGAAGGCAACGCCGACCGGCAGGTTGGCCGCTATCTCGCCACGCGGCTGCTGCACGCCGTCATTCGGCGGGGCCTGGAGGTTCAGGCTGCGGCTCAGCGTGTCGACGGTGTAGAGCATGGTCGCGGTCGCACCCGGCATGCTGTTGGTATAGGCGCCGGCGACGACACGCGGGGTCGTCTCCGCCCAGGGCGTGCCGGCCTGGTACTTCAGCGTGCCGTCCTTCACCACCGCGCCGGTCTCCACATTGACGCGGAAATTGACGCCGCTCATCCCCATGACGCGCAGGCGGTCGGCGACCGGGTTGAAGTCGATCGTGGCGCGGCCGCCGCTCTCGAAGCGCTCGGACAGGCGGCTCACCAGGGTGGCGCGGCCGGTCGTCGCGTCGATGGTGACGATCTGGCCGGCATCGGTCAGGCCATAGAGCTTCATATCGGCCGGACGCACATCGATGCCAAGCAGCCGGCCCTCGATGCCGGTGACGCGGATCGGGGTCATGGCGCGGCGGCTCTGGCTGTCGATGCGGAGAAGATGGTTGTCGGCGGTGAGGCCGACCAGGGTCGCGGCCTCGGCCCCGGCGGCCGAAAGAAGGAAGGCGGCGCCGGCAGCGAGCATCATGCGGGTGGTGCGGGTCATGGCAGCGTCTCTCCGAAAGGACGCGGCGACCATTTCGGTGCCGCTGGCTGCTTTACGGAGGGATGGCTGAGCCAGATGCGCCCTCCGCCATCACGGACGCGCGATAAAAATTCCCGGGCAAAGGCCGGTCAGGTGGAGGCCCTGGCCGGCGTAATCCACTTCGTCACACGGCGGGTAGCGGCGTTCCCATGAGCACCACGAACGGAAACGCCCTAGCCTCGGAAACCCGCAAGAACGAAGAGCAGCAGCATCACGCCGAGGAAGATACCGCCTTGGACCAGCTGCGACAGGCGGCCCTGCTGGTCCTGCTCGCGCGGTTCCGCCCCACGACGGGGGCGGGCTGAGTTCATATCCGACATCGTTCAGGCCTCCCGGCCAACGAGAGGAGAGTGCCAAGCCTGACTAAGCAAGGCACAGGGCAGGACGTGGCCGGGCATGCATGTCTCCGCACAAGACGCATGTGCCAGGATTGGCACGGGCGACCGGTCTCGATTCACGCGACGCCGGCAGCACGCTTCTAGCAATTGTTAAACCGTTACGCATTCTGAAAAACGTGTAACGGCCAAGGATTGAAATTCAGCTTGAGCCCGCGGCGGTCAGCCGGCCGATAAAGAGGATCGGCCCGGTCGGTCGTCCGGTGGGCGAACCACCCGGCGGTTCGAGGCTGATCTCGATCAGCATGCCCGGTTCCGGCCGGATGCTGGCCGCGCTGACCGTCAGCCTGCCTTCGGGGGGGATGAGGCCGAGCGAGGTCGGCGCCGTCGCACCGGGCGGCAGGGCCCAGAGCTGCATCGCCCGGTCCGGCTCGAGCTGACGCGGGTTGAGCGAGGCGAGCCGCAATGTGCCGGAAGGACTGGCCTCGACCACCCAGGCCGGCTGGTCCCGCTGAGTCAGCAACACGGTCATCAGCCTCGCCGGCTCGGGCGCGGGACGGGTGACGAGCAGTGCCGCCAGCCCGGCTGCCACCGCGCTGGCGCCGATCGCCCAGCCACGCCAGGGATCGAGCCAGCGGCTGTACCGCGCAGCGGAGCGGGCGGCGGCAGGGCGGGCCGCCCCCGGCAGGGCTGCCTCGATCCGGTCCCACAGACCCGCGGGTGGCGCCTCCGCCTCGGCCAGTTGCGTCAAGGGACCTAGGCGGGCCTCCCAGGCCCGTACCGCAGTGCGGAGGGCGGCATCGGCGGGCAGTGCCGCCTCCAGTTCTGCCGCCGCCCGGGCGTCGAGCGTACCGAGCACGTATTCGCCGGCGAGGATGTCGCGTTCCTGTGGATCGGTCGGGATCATGTGAGGCACTCCCGCAATTGCAGGAGGCCGCGCCGGATCCAGGCCTTCACGGTGCCGAGCGGGAGGTCGAGCCGCGCCGCCACCTGGGCATGTGACAGCCCGTGGACGAAGGCGAGGAGGATGCCCTTGCGATTCTTCTCGTCGAGCGCCGCAAGGCAATCCCGCAGGCGCCGCCCCTCGGCGCTGGCGGCGACCCGCTCCAGGGCTTCGGGGGCCACCGCCTGGTCGCCGAGGGCGGGGTCGTCGGTCGGCAACTCCCGCCCGCGCTTCCGCGCCAAGTCGAGCGCCGCGTGGCGGACGATGGCACCGAGCCAGGCGGACGCATCGCCGCGTGCCGGATCGAATTGCGCGGCGCGTTGGCTGATACGGAGGAAGGCGTCCTGCACCGCATCCGCCGAGGCCTCCCGATCGCGCAGGATGGCCTGGGCGATGCCGAAGAGCCGTGTCGCCTGCTGCTGGAAAAGCGCCCGGAGCGCGCCACGGTCGCCCCGGGCGATATGATCGAGGAGGTCAGCCGGGGAGGATTCAGCCCGCATGGTCACTGCCCGAACAGCCGGAAGAGACGCTGTAGCAACTCCCGCGCATCGACGCCCAGCGGGGGCTCCGTGGTGGGCATGGCCTCGCGTGGGGCTTGGCGGGCGAAGCGGGCCACCGCCTCCCGCGTGCCGGAGAGGCGGAGCTCCACCGGATCGGCCGTGCTGCTGCCGCTCCCGGGACCTACGAGGCGCAGCAGGGCACGGTCCGCCTGCAGCACCTCGGTTTCCATCCGCGCGGCATCCTCGGCGCGCGGAGCGCAAACGATGTTGCGGCCTTCGAGTCCGCACGGCATCTCCACCATGCGATTCGGTGGAAAGCGCAGCTGTGCCGCACCCGAGATCGCCAGCAACCCACGCGTCACGCTGTCCAGCGTCAGCTCCCGCGCGGTGACGGCTGGAACCAGCCGGCCGCCCCGGTCGATGATCTCGAAGGCCACGCCGGTGTCCGAGGCACGCTCGACCGCCTCCCGGTGGCGAAGCAGGCAGCTCGCACGGTCGGTCATCCGGTCGGTGGCGCAGGCGAGGCGCCAGCTCCCGATCTCCTCGATGGGCTGCGCTAGGCCGGGGCGGCAGGCCAGGAGGAGCAGGGCAAGGCATGATGGGACTATACGCAGCATGAGGCCGAGCATAGGCCGGGACGGAGAAGCGCGGAATGGTAGCAACGGTTGAGTTGGCGGACGGGACATTGGTTCCGACCCTTGGCCAGGGCACCTGGCATATGGGCGAGCGCGGCGCCGACCGGCGGCGCGAGGCCGAGGCGCTCCGCCTTGGCCTCGATCTCGGCATGACGCTGATCGATACCGCCGAGATGTACGCCGAAGGCGGCGCCGAGGAGGTGGTGGCCGAGGCCATCGCCGGGCGGCGCAGCGATATCTTCCTCGTCTCCAAGGTCTATCCTCATAATGCAGGTGGCAGGAAGCTGGTGGCGGCGCTGGAGCGCAGCCTCGCGCGCCTCCGAACCGAGTTCCTCGACCTCTATCTGCTCCATTGGCGGGGCTCCGTACCCCTCGAGGATACGGTCGAGGCGATGGAGCGGATGCGCGAGGCGGGCAAGATTCACCGTTGGGGTGTCTCGAACCTCGATATCGATGACCTGGAGGAACTGGGCCCGGCGCTGGCCGACTGCGCGACGGATCAGGTGCTCTACAACCTCGAGCATCGCGGGGTTGAGTTCGACCTGCTGCCTTTCTGCCAGCGGCACCGCATGCCGGTGATGGCCTATAGCCCGGTCGGCCAGGGCGGGGCGCTGCTGCGCCATCCGGCGCTGCAGGCGGTGGCGGAGCGGCTTGGGGCGACGCCGGCCCAGGTGGCGATCGCCTGGACCCTGCGGCAGCCGCAGGTCATCAGCATCCCGAAAGCGGCCGATGCTGCGCATGTCCGGCTGAATGCCGCCGCGGCCGGACTCCGCCTCGCGCCGGAGGATCTGGCGGCGCTGGATGCCGCCTTCCCGCCGCCTAGGCGGAAGCGGGCACTGGCGATGTTGTAGCCGCCTCGGGCATCGGCCGGTTCAGCAGCCGGAGATGCAGCCGCCGTACCGTGCCTGCCACGGCAACATCGAGGCCGGGGCGCGTGTAGTAGCAGCCGCGGACATGCAGGCAGGCGGCGATGGCACGGATGAAATCGGCGGCGAGGCCTGGCTCCGGCGGCTCCGCTTCGCGCCAGAAGCGGTCGAGCCCGCCCTGCCAGGCGAGGCCCGGCACGTTATAGACCGCCTGGCCGAGCGGCAGGGTGGACCGGCCCATGGCGATGGATTTCACCCCGACCGTACTGTTCACCGTCACGGTGCCGCGGCAAGCCTCGATCACCACCTCCATGGGCAGCGCCCCACCCAGATAGTGCACCCGATCGGCGACGCCGGCAGCGGCGGCGATCCGCCGGACCCGCCGCGCCCAGGCCTTCAACCCGGGATCCAGCGGATGGACCTTCACCAACAGCCGCGCCTCGGGCGGTGCATGGCGGGCGAAGCTCGCCACCGTCTCGGCGATGGCGCTGTCCATATCCGGGAAGCGGGAATAGGCCCGGATCGAATAGTCCGTCTCCATCTGCATGGCGAAGAGGAAGAGCGGCACGCCGAGCGTGCCGAGCTCGGCCAGGCTTCGTGCTGCCGCCCGCGTCTCCCGTTTGCGGAGCAGCAAGCGGAGCGCCGTGCCGAGATAGGCCGGGATGGGAGGGTGCAGCAGGAAGCTGCGGTAATGCGGAAACGGCAACGGCAGCAGCGAGGCGAGGTGGAACAACACGTCCCACCGCGCCTGGGTGGCGAAGCTGTCGCGGTGGTGCTCGCGCAGATCGGGTTCCGGACTTTGCGCGGCGAGGGTGCGGATCGCGGCCGGGTCTCGCGGAAAGCGGCTGTCCGCGCCCAGGCCGTCCCGCTCCAGCACCACCCAATCGGGGCGGAGATAGCCGAAATCGGTCGCCGTCACGGCGATGCCGCGGGAATGGGCCAGGGCGATCGCGGGCTTGTGGTAGGGCCGCTGCTCGCCGAGCAGCACGAGATCGGTGATGCGGTGGCGGTCGAGGAAGCCGGCGAGGAAGCCGGGCCAGTCCTGAAACCGGCCGCGGTAGTCCACGGCCCCTGGCCCCTCCCAAAACAGCCGGTCGCCAAGGCAGAGATTGATCCGCCAGGCATCATGCCCCAGCGCCCGGAGGCCCTCCGCAACCTCCGCGAAGAAGGGGCTGATCGGTCCCTGCAGGAACAGGAAGCGGCGTGGGGCGGCCGCTTCGGGGTGGTGCGCCTTGATGTATGCCATGCCCGGTCTTGCCTGCCTCGGCGAGTGCCCCGTCGCAAGGTCCTGCGGGAGGCCAGGGATTTTCAGTTTGATATCGTAATTTAATGGCGATACGCAAGCCGGAGCGCGGTGCGGACGTCACCTGGACCGACAAGCTGCCGCCCACGCCGTGCCAGCCCACGAAGGAGCCGCGGCGGTGGGAAGGGACAGTAGGGCAGGGGAGACACCTCACGCACTCGGTCCCGGGCGGCGGCGATATCGGCGATGCTGCCTGTCAGCAGCGGCACGCCGGCCTGATGCAGTGCGCGGGCGGCGCCGCTGGCGGAAATACCCGGCGGCAGCGGCACGGCGCGCTGGGCGAGGATGGCGCCGGCATCGATCCGCGGGACCAGCCGGTGGATGGTGACGCCGAATTCCGGCTCCGGCTCGGCCAGGGCCCAGATCGTTGGAACCGGCCCGCGATGCCGTGGCAGCAGCGAGGGGTGCAGGTTGATGCCCCCGCATGGCGCCAGCGCCAGCGTCTCGGGCGTGAAGATCTGGTCGAAATGGCAGGAGACCAGCAGCGTTGGCCGCGCCGCGCGGATGGCCTCGGCCATGGCGGGCCCATTCACATCCTCCACCTCGATCAGCGGCGCGCCTGCCGCCTTGGCCAGCGCCGCCAGGCGGGCGGGATGCGGGCGCAGGCCGTAATTGACGGCGAGGTAGGGGAGCAGCCGTGGCCCGGAGCGGCGAAGATGTCGCCAGGCCTGCCGCACCGGATGGTTCGCCGCACGGCGGAAGGGCTGCGACCGGCCGATCAGCACGAGATCCTCCCCAAGGGCGAGGATGAGATCCTCAACTGCCCCTGCGCTCAGGGCGCTCTCCAGGGTGAAGAGGGCAATGCGCAAGGCGGATCAGGACGCCTTCAGTATCGCCAGCGAATCGCGGGCCGCGACGAGGGTGGCGATGCTCTCCTCGATATCGGCCGGGCTGTGCTCCGCCGAGAGGAAGAAGCGCAGCCGCGCCGACCCCTCGGGCACGACAGGGAAGAGGATGGGCTGCACGTTCACCCCCCCTTCGAAGGAGGCGGCCGCAAGCCGTGCGCTCTGCAGGGAACTGCCGAGGATGATCGGCACGATGCCGAGCCCAGCCGAGCTGCCGGTATCGAAACCAGCCTGCCGGGCAAGGCGCAGGAACAGCGCGGCATTGGATTGCAGCCTGGCGACGCGCCAGGGCTCCGCCTGGAGCAGCCGGAGGGATTCGAGCGCCGAGGCGGCGAGGGGCGGAGCGAGGCCTACCGAATAGACGAAACCTGGCGCGGTATGGCGCAGCCAGTCGGTCAACCGCCGGCGCCCGGCAATATAGCCGCCGCAGGAGGAGAGCGTCTTCGACAGCGTTCCCATCCAGATATCGACAAGACCTGGGTCCACGCCGCATTGCTCGGCGATGCCGCGGCCGGTGGCGCCGAGCACGCCGATGGAATGCGCCTCGTCCACCATTAGCAGCGCGTCATGGCGGCGGGCGATGGCAGCGAAGCGCGCCAGGTCCGGCAGGTCGCCATCCATGCTGTAATGGCCCTCGATCACCAGGAGCACGCGCCCGTGCCGGCGGCGCTGCGCCGCGAGTTCCCGTTCGGCCGCATCCGGGTCGTTATGGGCGAAGGCGATGCGCCGGGCGCCGCTCAGCCGCGCGCCCTCGGCGACCGAGTTGTGGATGAGCCGGTCGTGCAGCAACAGGTCGCGGGGGCCAAGGAGCTGGCCGATGACGGTGACATTCGTCGCATGGCCGCTGACGAAGGCGAGGCAGGCCTCGGTCCCGTGATGCGCCGCCAACGCCACCTCGAGCTCGGCATGGACAGGCCGTTCGCCTGAGGCAAGGCGGGAGGCGGAGGCCGAGATCCCGTAGCGGTCGATTGCCGCCTTGGCGGCGGCCGCCACGCGTGGGTCCCCGTTCAGGCCGGCATAGTTGTAGGAGGCGAAATTGATGTAGCGGCGGCCGCCGATGCTGCTGTGCGCGCCAGCGACGCCGTCATGCTGGCGGAAGAACGGGCTTTCCATGCCAAGCGCCGCGCCGGCCTCGCGCATCGTCTCGAAATCCCGCATCCCGGGTAGTGTGCCGAGATCGCGGCCGGGCGATGCAGGCTCCGCCTCCGGCGCCGGTGGGCTGCCGCGCCGGGCCAGGCGGCTCAGCAGGGCGCTGCGGGCGCTGGCGGAAAGGCCGAAACCGGTCGTCATGCCGCATTCTCCAGGCCGGCGGCGATATCCGGCTCATGGGCGGCGAGCAGCGCCGCCGTCGCCTCGTCCCGTGGCCCGGCCTGCAGTTGCGCCAGGACGCGCCGCGCCAGGCCGTCGAGCGTGAGCCCGTCCCCGATCCCGTCCAGCCCGATCGCCACGCCGACCCGCTGCTCGAGTGCCGTCCGCAATTCCATCCCGCCCAGGCTGTCGAGGCCGAGTCCGGCGAGCGGTGCCTCGGCCGAGACCGATTGCGCCGGCAGGCGGAGGATCCTTGCCAGTTCCGCAGCCATGGTCTCGCGTAGCAGGACCAGAGCCTCGGCCTCGTTGGCCTCGCGGAGCCGGGCGCGCAGATCAGCGGCATCGGGTGCGGGGGCGGCGAGGCTCCGGACAGTCTCGAAAGCCGGCTCATTCAGGATGGCGAGGGCGCTGCGGGCGGCAGACCAGGCGATGCGGGCGAGGCCCAACGCCGCCGCATTCGTGGCGAGCAGCGCAGGCAGCGTGCCAAGCGCCTCCTCCGCCCGCATCGCGCTGGTGCCGAGGCGGCGCTCGAGGATCTTTACCGTGGCGGCATCATCCGCCAGCATGCCCGCATCTGCGATCGGGCCCCAGCCGATGGCATTGGCGGGCCGTCCCTGGGCCCGGCGTCGCCGCGCCAGGGCCTCGATCGCCGCATTGGCGGCGACATAGGCGGCCTGGCCGGGGTTGCCGATGGGGACAGTAGCGGAGGAATACATCAGGAAGAGCTCGATCGGGTCCTGGGCGGTCAACCGGTCCAGAGCATCGGCGATCGACAGCTTCGCCGCCAGCACCCTGGCGGCCCGGCCAGGATCGAGCAGGGCGGCGGCCCCGTCCCCGGCGATGGCGGCGGCGTGGACGACGCCGCGGATCGGCGGCGCCGAAGCGCGGAGCTCAGCCAGCAATCGACCCAGCGCCTCCGCATCGGTGGCGTCGCAGGCATGCAGCGTCGCAATGGCACCCCGCGCCGCGAGGTCGCGCAGCGCGGCCTCGGCGCCCGGCGCCTGCCCGCCGCGGCGGGACACCAGGGCGAGGTGCCGCGCGCCCTGGCCAGCCAGCCAGAGCGCGGTGGCGAGGCCGAAGCCCCCCGTGCCGCCGATGACCAGGATGGTGCCATCAGCCGCGCGGGCCAGTGGGGACGCCCCGGGCGCCTCGACCGAGAGGCTTGGCGGATGGATCACCAGCTTGCCGATATGCCCGCCCGCCTGGAGCGCCCGAAACGCCGCCTCGACCGAGGCTGCGGGGTAGGTCGTGGCAGGCAGCGGCCGGATCCCACCCTGCGCCAGGCGCTCGGCGATCCCGGCCAGCAGCCGTGCCGCCCGTACGGGCCTGGCACGCGCCAGCTCGTCGACATCGACGGCGAAATAGGTGGCGTTGCGCCGCAATGGGCGCAGCGCGACGCGGCTGCCCTCGGCGAAGTCGCGCTTGCCGAGCTCGATGAACCGGCCGAAGGGGCGCAACAGACCGAGCGAGCGCTCCATCGCTGTCCCGGCGAGGGAGTTGAGCACCACGTCCACGCCCTCGGGCCAGCGCGCCCGCAGCGCATCGGCGAAGCCGGCATCGCGGCTGTCGAGCACCAACTCGGCCCCGGCGGCGCGAAGGAAGGCGCGGCGGGCCGGGCTGCCGGCGCTGGCCGCCACCCTGGCGCCGCAGGCGAGCGCGACCTGCAAGGCGGCAAGGCCCACGGCACCGGTACCGCCATGGATCAGCACCCGCTCCCCAGGTTCGAGCCCAGCCAATTCCTCAAGCGCATGCACCGCCGTCATGAAGGCGACCGGGATGGTCGCGGCCTCCACCGCATCGAGCCCCTCGGGCATCGCCACCAGCGCCTCGGCGCGGGTGCGGGCATGGGTCGCCAGTGCGGCGGGCGCCACGCCGAAGACCCTCTGACCGATCATGAAGGGCGCGCCCTCGCCAACCCCCTCGACGCGTCCGGCGCATTCCATGCCGAGGCTGGGGCCGGCGAAGCCCGGGAGCAGCGCCTCCTCCGGCAGCAGGCCCTGGGCCCACATGACATCGCGGAAATTGAGCCCCGCTGCCTCGATACGGACCACCACCTCACCTGGCCCGGGCGGTGGCAGCGTGGCGGATGTCCAGTTCAGGCTGCCGAGTTGGCCGGGCTGACGGATCTCAAGCCGCTGCGGGCCGCCGGCCGGCGGCGCAGGCGGCAGGCCGGGCCGGAGGCGCGGTACCAACCGTGCCGCCTCGGTGAGGGTTACCTCGGCCTCGTCGTCCACCTCGGTCAGCAATTCCACGGCGAGGCGCCTTGCCGCCTGCTCCGGAGCGAGGCCGGGGGTGAGATCGATGCGCCGGGGCTTCAGCGCCGGGTGCTCATTCGCCAGCACCCGGCCAAGGGCGAAGAGGGCGGCCGCAGACGGGTCATGTCGCGTGCCGGGTCCATCCGGCTGCTGGCCACCCTGGGTGACGATGCGGAATCCGGCAGCGCTGCCCTCGGCCGCCGCCGCCAGCCGCGCGAGGGCGGCGAGTGAGGTGGCGATCTCCTCCGGTGTCTGGCCGCCACCGGCCAGCGCCACCACCAGGCTGTCCGCCAGAGCATGGGGTGGCAGTGCCGCGGCCTCGGCAAGGCTGCCGCCGGTGACCGTGGCGCCGCGGGATTGCAGCGCCGCCGCCACCGCCCCGCGCAGCGGTGCTGCCGCGGCATCGGCGAAGAGCGCAACGCGCCGCAGCTTCGGCGCGGCGAGCAGGGTGGCACCCGCGGCCGCCCGGCCGCCGATCAGCAGCGCCGGCCAGGGCGCCGCGCGTAGCGGCTCGGTCAGCGGCGCCGTCCAGCCTTCGGCGGCGAGGGCAGCGGACCACTCGGCCGCGTTGGCGAGCGGCGCCGCACCGCACCAGCCCGGTTCCTGCCCGCAGCAGAAATTCCACAGCCAGCCGGACATGGGCTCGGCGAGAAGCAGCGTGCCGCCTGGTGCCGCGGCCTGGCGCAGTGGCCCGGCGAGATTCGCTCCGAGGCGCAGCCTTGCACCGGCTGCCAGCCCGACCACGAGATCGGCCGCCAGCGGCGGTGGCTCCGCTCCCTGTGGGTCCCAGGCCTGGATGGCGAATTCGATGCCCTCGGCGCCCGGCGGCAGCGGCATGGCCGACTGCTCGGGCAGTGGCGCGGCCGTCAGCAGCACGCGCCGGCCGGAGGCCGCCAGTACCCGGAGCAGATGCGCTGTCAGCGGGCCGGCACCGGCTGCCACTTCGAGCACCCGCAGCGGCCGGCCGGCCGGCCAGGCCGCGGCGAAGGCGCCGACCGCTTCGGCGAGCACCCGGGCGAGCCGGTCGTATCCCGCCGAATTGGATGGTGGCGGGGCACCTGCCTCGCCGGCCAACCGGTGAGCAAGCGCCAGCGGCAGCTGCTCGGCAGCCTGTGCCGCCCAGGCGAGGTCCTGCGCCAGAACCGGCTGCTCCAGCAGGACCTGGCGCCAGATCTCGCCGGCCGCCGGCAGGTCTGGCGCCTCCAGGGGCTGCAGCGTACCTGCCCTGGAGGTGGCAAGACCGTCCTCGGCGAGCGTGGCCAGCAGCATCCGCGCATAGGGACCGGTGGCCTCACTCGCACTCAGCGCCGCATGCGCGGCAGAGGCGCAGAATCCTTCCAGAAGCAGCGCGGCCTCACCGAGATCGAGCGCTGCATCCTGGCGCAGCGCGACAGCGACCGGGCCGGCAAGCTCCGGTGATTCGGGCGTCTCGGCGCCGGGCGCGGGCAGCAACGCCACCCGGAAGGCGCCGGACAGCAGGCTCTCCTGGCCAGGCAGGCGGATGCGGAGGAAGGCGCAGCCCTCCAGTACGGCCACCACGCCACCCATCGCATCGCGCAACACGAGGTCCGCGGTTGCGCTGCGGCTGCCGCGCTCCGTCAGGCGGATGGCGGCTGCGGCTGGTGCCTCGGCGCCTCGGCGCAGCACCAGCCGGCCGATGCGCACGGGTACGAGCCCTGTACCGGCCTCGACCGAGGCGCCGGCCAGCAGGCCGAGCAATCCCTGCAGGGCGCCGTCCAGCCGCACCGGGTGCAGCAGGAAGCCCGTATCGGGCGGCGCGGCGGCTGGGCGCACCAGCCGCGCGCGGGCGAACCCGGCCGCAGCATCGACCGCCACCTCCTCCAGTGACTGGAAGGCCGGGCCGTAGTCGAGTCCGAGGCCGCTGGCCAGGGCGAGCAGGGCCGTCCGGTCGAGGCGTTGCGCCGGGGCGGGTTCCTCCGCTCCGGCGTCCGGCAGGCGGGGGAGGGCAGCGACCCGCGCCTCGGCATGCAGCGTCCAGGGATCGTCCGAGAGACGGCGCCGGCTGGTGAGGACGAAGGCGCCCGCGGCATCGAGGGTCGAGCGGATCTCGCGTGAACGCTCCGCCTCCAGCGGCATGGCCTGCAGGATGACGAGGTCGCGCAACTCCAGCGCGGCGGCCTCAGGATACCAGGCCAGGGCAGCGGCGAGCGCCATCTCCGCCATGGCTGCGGCGGGCAGGACGGGCTGGCTGGCCAGGCGGTGATCGGCGAGCCAAGGCTCCACCAGCGTGTCGAGATGCCGCGTCCAGAGCCCCGGCTCCGTCATGCGCCGGAAACCAAGCAGACGGTGCTCGGCCCGGGGCTGTACGATCGGCGTGGCCTCCGGCGACAGCGAGATCCAGTGCCGCTGCCGGTCGAAGGGGGTGAGCGGCAGGCCGCGCCGCGTTGCGGGGCCGGCGAAGCGCGGCCCGCCCCTCGGGTCGGCGCCGAGCGCGAAGGCGCGATCGGCGATGCCGGGGAAGGGGTCACCCGCCGGATCACGGCGCGACAGGCTGGCGAGGATGCCGGACTCGCTGCCGCAATGCCGCAGCGATTCACGCAGATAGCTCTGCAGGATGGGATTCGGCCCGATCTCGAGATAGATCCCGGCGCCGAGGCGCGCGGTGGTTTCCATGGCACCGAGGAAGCGCACCGGCTCCCGCAGGTTGCGCCACCAATGCTCCGGCGTGCAGGCGGCCGCCGCGAGGGCCTCGCCGGTGACGGTCGAGATCATCGGTCTGCTCGGCTGAGCAGGCGTCAAGCCGGCGAGATCGCGTAGCAATCCTTCCTGCAGCGGGTCCATCGCAGCGCTGTGGAACGCATAGTCGAGATCGAGGGCGATATAGCTCCAGCGCCGTGCCGCCGCGGCCTGGGAAAGCCGGTGCAGGGCATCGACTGGACCGGCGATGGTGATGGAGGCCGGCGCGTTGACCGCGGCGATCTCGAGCCCCGGCCCGCATTCGCCGAGTACCGGCAGGGCGGCGTCCGGCGAGGCACCCAGCGCCGCCATGCGGCCCTGTCCGCGCGTCATGTTCTGATGCCGGCTGCGGACCACGACGAGGCGCGCTGCTTCCGCCAGGGGCAGCAGGCCGGCGGCGGCGGCGGCGGCGATCTCGCCGACCGAATGGCCGAGGCAGAAGGCCGGGCGGATGCCCTCCGCCGCCAGAGCGGCGACGATGCCGTGCTGCACGGCGAAGAGCAGCGGCTGGGCGCGATCCGTGGCCGCGACCGCCTCTCCGCTGACGCCAGCTTCGAGCTGCTCGGCGACCGACCAGCCAAGATGGGGCGCGAGCGCAGCATCGGCCTCGGCGACCGCATTCCGGAAGACGGGACTCGCCGCCAAGGCGGCCTGAGCCATGCCGGGCCAGGGGGCGCCATTTCCGCTGAAGACGAAGGCGATGCCCGCCTGTGGACCGGCAATGCCGGCAGCCGCAGCGCCAGCCTCCCCGGCACGCCAGGTGGCAAGGCCGCTGGCCAGCGCCGCTGGGTCAGCGCCGCGCAAGGCCAGGCGGTGGGGCAGCAGGTCCCGGTGGCTGGCGGCACCGCGCAGCAGGCCCGGCAGGGCCGGAGCCGGGGTGGTGGCCAGCAGCGCCTGCCAGCGATCCGCCAGGGCCCGGAGCCCGGCTGCGCTGCGCGCCGAGAGCAACAGCGGCGGCAGCATCCCCTCAGGCCCGGCCGGCCGCCGCCGCGATGCCGGTGCCGCGCCGACCAGGGCACAGGCATTGGTGCCGCCGAAGCCGAAGCTGTTCACGCCGACCACGGCGCGGGCGCGGCGCGGCAACGGCTCCGCCGCCACCGGCACGCGGAGGCCGAGATTGGCGAAATCGATGTTTGGATTAGGCGTCTGGAAGTGGAGGGACGGCGGGATCTGGCCCCGCTCCACGATCAGCATCGCCTTGAGCAGGCCGACGATGCCGGCGGCCGGCTCGGTATGGCCGATATTCGTCTTGGCCGAGCCGATCGGCAGGGACGTGGCGCGGCGACGGCCGATCGCGGCACCTATGGCCCCCGCCTCCAGCGGGTCGCCAGCGGCGGTGCCAGTACCATGGGCCTCAAAATAGCCGATCCGGTCCGGATCGATGCCGGCCTCGGCCATTACCGCCTCGATCAGCCGTGCCTGGGCGGGTTGGCTCGGCAGCGACAGGCCGAGTGTATGGCCTGCCGCATTGACCCCGGCGGCGAGGATGACGGCACGGATCGCATCGCCATCCGCCAGCGCGTCCTCGAGCCGCTTGAGCACCACCATTCCGCCGCCCTCGGCGCGGACATAACCATCTGCCCGGGCGTCGAAGGCGTGGCAGCGCCCCGCCGGGGAGAGCATCCCCGCCCGGGCAAAACCAAGGAAGGGGAATGGCGTGAGCAGCATATTCGCCCCGCCAACCAGTGCGGTTGGCACGCGCCCGCTGCGCAACGCCTCACAAGCCCAATGCAGAGCAACCAGGGCGGAGGAGCAGGCGGTGTCGAAGGTCTGTGTCGGGCCGTGCAGATCGAGGATGTTGCTCAGCCGGTTGGCCAGGATCGACAATGCGCTGCCGGTCATGAAGTAGCGGTCGCCGCCGGCCGGATCGGACACCCGCAGATCGGCATAATCGGTTAGCGAGCCGCCGATAAAGACGCCGGTGTCGCTGCCCGCAAGGCGCGAGGCCGGAATGCCGGCATCCTCCAGCGCCTCGATGCTGAGTTCGAGCAGCAGGCGCTGCTGCGGGTCCATCTCCGCTGCTTCGCGTGGGGAGATGCCGAAGGCGGCGGCGTCGAATCCTGCCACATCCTCCAGCACGCCGGCCGCGAAGGTGTAGGACTTGCCGGGCTCGCCACGGCGCGGATGGAGGAAAGCGCCGCTGGTGAAGCGGTCTGCCGGCACGCTCGTGACGGCGTCCCGCCCTTCGGCGAGCAGTGTCCAGAAGGCGTCGAGATCCGGCGCACCCGGCAGGCGGCAGGCGGCACCGAGGATCGCGATCGCGCCGTCCTGGCGCCGCCGGCCTGTCCCCTGATGTGTGGCGGTCATGCCAGGCTGGCTTCCCGGTCCGGCACGATCTCGGGTTGCGGCAGAGGGCAGGGCAGGGGGCGAGGGGCCCCGACGACACGGTCGAGCAGGATGTCCACCTGGTCGAAGTGGTCGCTCCAGCTCGGCCGGGACCAGCGCCGCAGCCGGTCGCGTTGGGCGGCCCGCAGAGGGGAGCCCGGCTCGGCATAGGCCTCGATCATGCTGCGCCAGGCCGGCCCGTCCAGCGGATCGAGATAGTCGGGCACGTCACCGCCGACCTCGCGGAGCGGCGCGGTGTCGCTGCAGATCACCGGAGTGCCGAGCGCCAATGCTTCGGCCACCGGGAGGCCGTAGCCCTCGACGAAGCTCGGGAAGAGCAGGGCCGTGGCATTGGCCACGAGCGAGGCCACCTGGCTGTCCGACGGGGTGCCGATCTCCTGCACCGGGCCGCGCAGTGCATCGCACCGTTCCAGCAGGTCGACCACATTCCTGTTCATCCAGCCGCGGCGGCCGATGACCAGCAGCTTTGGGGGAGGGAGTCCAGCGCCCTCACGGGCACGACCGGCCAATTCCCGCCAGACATGCAGCAGCAGGAGATGGTTCTTCCGTGGCTCGATCGTGCCGAGGCAGACGAAATAGGGCTCGGGCGGCAGCAAGGGCGCCGGCATCCGGGGCATGTCGACACCGAGCGGCGCCACGGCCATGGGCAGATCGGCGCGCCCATGCCTCGCCAGCCGAGGCAGGAGCGTCGCGGCGGTGAAACCGGAATTGACGATGATCCCGTCGGCCTGCGCGGCGGTGGTGGCCACGCGCTGGGCATGCCGGGCCACCTGCCGGGTGCGGGAATACTCCGGATGGGTCAGCGGGATGAGATCGTGGATCAACGGGACGAAGCGGGCCCCGGCACGGCGCAGCGCGGCGATCGGCGCCTCGCTCTCGAGCGAGCGGTGCGACACGAGCAGGAACACCGTGCGTCGGTTGCGCTCGAGCAGGGTCTGCAAACCGGCCCGGCCGGTGCCAATGGCGAGGCGGGCATGCAAGGCGGCCGCGATACGGCGAGCTCGGCGGAGGGCACCCGAGGAATCGGGGCCGAACATCCAGGTCTGGTCCAGGGCCTCGATGAGGGCGGCGACGAGGTCACGCGGCACCAGGCCGAACCAGCCCCAGGCGCTCTGGGCTGCGAAGCTGCACACCAATGGCGATTCGCCGATCCACCGCCGCGCATAGGCCATCTCGACGCGATCGATCCCGGACGGAGACCTCCTTCGCACGCAGGAAATGAGACGGGAAATGTCGAGAATGGTATGCAATGCCTCTCCGCCTGCGAGGAGGTTGGTCGGTTTGCCGCGCCTTGGCCGCCATGCGGCCCCCTTGGGCTCCGGACGGATACGCTACCATATCGAAACATTTTGTATCTATAACATAACGCCGCAGTGCAACATCAATAGACCTGGGGTTACAAAATGGTCAACTCGATCCCGGAGACGGTGAGAAGCTGCCGGATATAGAGCTGCCCGAATCCAGGAAACCGATGGTGTCCCTGGACCTGTGAATGGAAGATGAAGGTTACGGGGTCGACAAGGGACATCGGGGGGGTTGCGGCGCGCCTGCCGACCCGTTAGGAAGCGCCGGCCTGCTGCCGTAGCTCAGTGGTAGAGCACTCCCTTGGTAAGGGAGAGGTCGAGAGTTCAATCCTCTCTGGCAGCACCATCCTATCCCGTCCGAGCAGCGACTGCATGCGAGGCGGCGTCCGGATCCTGGCTGCAGTTCCCCCCGGCCCTCGCAGTGCTCAAGGTCTGGATTTGGCGACCCACGGTAACGGTCTTGGCTAGCGATTGTCCCGCCTCGCGCCTGCGGGAATGCGCTACTCCGGGCCGCCCGCTGCTGCGATGGCCGCCGAGATCCTGATGCTGTCATTCATTCATTTGCGTAAAGCGATGCCAGTGCCCCCTGGGCACGAAAGTACATCGCCTTCGGCGTGTCGCCGCCGTGGAGCACGCCTTAGCCTGCGGTGATGGCATGGACGGGTATGAGACCGGTGGCATCTGCCAAGTCGGTCTGAGTGACCAGAATTTCGAAGGTGTAATTTTACGTCGTGCCGACTGCGAGGAGGCGGAAGAGCATCTCGTAGATTACGAAGGCGATCCGCGTGACAACATCGCGCCAGCCCTCAGTCACGGTTTGGGTGCGCAGCACACCTTCGTCCTGCATGTTCCACGAGATGGAGAGGGTGATGCTGGCGTGGTCGTGCCGAAGTAGCGTGGCCGGCCGCCAGTGGTGCCGGGTCAGGCGGAAGCCAAGCCGGACGGCCGGATCAGCGGCGATGCTCCTGCCTGGGCGCGGATGCGGGCGCGAACAGGCGGTCCTGTGCCCGCCGGCTTGCGGCGTAACATCTGCAGGACGAGGCTTCGAGACCTGGCCGATCCTCGATGGTGATACGGCCGCCGCCGTAGCGGATCATCCCTGCCCTCTGCAGGACGCCCGCCGCGACCGTGACGCCCGCCCGGCGCACCCCGAGCATCATCGACATGAACTCATGCGTCATGGCGTAGGTATCGCTCTGGGCCCGGCCATGCGCCATCAGCAGCCAGCGGGCGAGGCGCTGGTCGATCTGGTGCCGGCCGTTGCACGCCGCGCTCCGGGCTACCTGCAGGTGATGCGCCAAAGCGTAGCGTAGCAGCAGGGTGCGGAAGGCGGGCAGGCTGTCCAGCGCCTCGCGGAATGCGGCCGTGCCGAGCCGCAGCGCGCGGCCTGGTTGCTGGACCATGACCTCCAGCTCGCTGCTATCCTCGCCCAGCAGGACCGGGAGGCCAACCAAGCCTTCAGGGCCGATCAGGCCAACCTCGGCGCTGTCTCCATCCTGCATCGAGGCCAGTACGGAACACCAGCCGCTTTCCAGGAAGTAGACGCTTGCAATAACGTCGTCCGCCCGGTGCAACACCGTGCGCAACTCCAGGTCGACAAGATCAAGGCCGGGCCGGAGCTTGTCGAATTCCTCGGGTGGCAGGGCCGCAAGCAGGCGGTTATGGGGTGCAACCACAGGTGTGCTCTGGTCCGGCAAGGCCATGAGGTGCTCCTGGACAGCAATCGGCGGGAGCACTGGTCTCTCTCTGTCAGCTGCCCCGGAGGGTTCCTGCAGGTGATACCGGATGTGTAGTGGTTGTGGGCAGAGCTGGCACCAACTTAGGTAAAGGACGCCGCATTATCCGTGCGGTGAACTTGGGATTAGCGTCAAAGTCGTCGATTTTGCCGGCTGAACTGCGGCGGCGAAGCTACAGCAACTCCTGCACGGCCGAGGTGAGCCTGCCGAGGTCGAAGGGCTTGTGCAGCAGCGGTGCTTCGGTATGCCCGCCGGTATCACAGCCTTCCCCGCATCCGGTGGCGATGACGAAGGGCACACCGAGCGAGGCGAGCTTGTCCGCCACCGGCAGGACAGAGCAGCCACCGAGATTCAGGTCGAGCACGGCAGCTGCCAGTCCGCCATCCGAAGTTGCGGTCTCGATCATGCTGAGGGCTTCCTCGACGGTACTGGCTGGACCCAGCACGGTCGCTCCCACATCCAACAAGCCGTCCTCAACCAGCATCGCCACCAGAGCTTCGTCCTCGACGACAAGAACACGCTGTCCACGAAGCGCAGGCCTATGGCGATATTCTGTCATAATATGCATATATGTGCGCTCCCGGTATAGTTGCTGTCCGGCTGACACTGGCGCCTGTATCCTGAGTACGTCCGATAGGCTGTATTGACAGCCTTGCTTTACATGCCGTCTGTTCGGTCGCGTACACGCTCGAGCGAAATCCGGTATTGGATGGGAGTGCGGTGCCAGCCTAGGCCGCCGCCTCGGGCTCCTGGCATGGGCCAAGTGGCAGCAGCCGGCCGAAGACGCTCTGGATGGCATGATAGCATTCGCAGGTTGCGCGCTCGAGGCCGGCGCGGTCGGTGATGGTGATGCGGCCGCCTCCGTGGTGGATGAGCCCCTGCTGCTGAAAGGCGCCGGCTATCGTCGTGACGCCGGAGCGGCGGACGCCGAGCAGCATCGACAGCACCTCATGCGTCATCGGGAAGGTGCCGCCTTCGGCATGGTCCTGGGCCGTCAGCAGCGTCCGGGCCAGGCGGCTGGCTGATGGAGTGGCGGCCGGTGCAGGCCGCGATCTGGGTGGCCTGGACATGCCGAATGAGGATGTAGTGGTTGAGCAGGATGCGTAGGCCCGGCAGCCTCTCCGCACCCTCCGTCCAGGCGGCTGCGCTCAACCGAAGCGCGGTGCCGGGTATCCGTACCATCGCATGAAGCTCCGCCTGCTCGCTGCCCAGCAGCAGAGGCATCCCCACCAGCCCCTCGCGGCCAACCGCCATTGCCTCGACGCCTTCCATCCCCGAGCGAGGCCATCAGGGACACGCAACCAGTTTCGATGAAATAGAGGCCGGCGATGGTGCCGCCTTTTCGATGGAGAACCTGATTCAGCTCCAGGGGGACGACGTCCAGCCGCGGCCACAGCCGCGCCATCTCGTCGGCCGGCAGACCCCGAAGCAATCCGTTCCGCGACGCCGATACCGGCCGAGATGCATGGCCCATGGCGTCACCTCACTTTGCACAGGCTTCGGAAAAAGGCCGGCGATTGGCGCCCGCTGACACCCGAAGCGGCATCCGCGGGAACGGCTTCGGCTATGGGAGCGTCCTGCCTATCATGTACGATGGATTGCCCTGGCGCATTAATCCATGTGGACGCAAGCGAAGTTCTCCCTTGGGCGATGGAATTGCTGCAGCTGCGGTGGCAACAGCTTCGGGCCAGGCTTCGCTCCCTCCAGGTCTGGCGAGCGCAAGCCGAGCTTCGCCTCCGGGATGGAGGACCGGCGCGAGCTGACGCGACCGGCGGAATCGCCCTGGCTTCATCCTCTGCCCGGACATCATTGTTGGCCATGCAAACTGCCGCCGTGCCGACAGCTTGCATCTGCACGATATGGTACAGCACGCGATCAGTGGCCGCTTTGCTCCCATAGGCCGCGCGTGGTGCGATGCGACAATGGCCCCGCCGAACCCCAGCGTACCGATCGCCAACTTTCGGCCGCCGCCAGCGTATTGCCCGGATGCCGAGATTTTATTTTCACCTGCGCGACGATGCGGGCCTGGTGCGGGACCCCGAAGGCAGCGAACTGCCCGATCTCGATGCGGCACGGGCCGAAGCCCTGGCGGATGCTCGCTCGCTCGTGGCCGAGTGGCTCAGGATGGGCCAGGTGGTGGATGGGCGGCGGTTCGAGATCGCGGACGAGGCCGGGCAGGTCCTGGCCGTCATACCGCTGCGGGATGTCCTGAAGCTGCCGGAGGAGTAGGCCGCCACACTCCTTGGGCCAGCACGCTGCGAAGCGCCCTTGTGGGGCCACACGCCGCGGTTCAGGGGTTGGGTGGTGCCGCTCCGGGTGAGGCGTCGCTCTCGCTGGCGCGCTTGCGCAGATCGGCCTCGCGCAGCAGGCGGCGCAAGGCCTCGTCGCCGAGTTCATCGTGCTCCCGCAGGCCGAGGAGGGCACGGCGTTCCGCGGCGAGGCCTTCCGGATGCACCGCATCTTTCCCGACCTCGTGCCTTGCATCGGTGGCGACCTGGCGGGCCCGATCCTCCTCGCGTTTCGCCTGGCCGCGCCCCGATAGCTTGGCGCCCTGGATGATGCGGCGCAGCGTCAGCCCCTGCAGGAGCACGGAGCCGAGGATCACGCCGCTGGCCACCACCAGCAGCAGCTCCCGCTCGGCAAAGGGCCGTCCATCCGGCCAGGCCGCGGGAACGGACAGCACCACGACCAGGCCGATCACCGAGCGCGTGGAGGCCCAGGCCATCACCCCTGCCGCGGTCATCCGGCCGGAAACACCCTCCTCGGCCAGCGCCTGCCGAAGCGGGGGCAGGCGGGTCGAGGCGAGGGAGCCGACCCACTGGATGCCGAGCACGAGGGCGAGAATGCCCGCCACCGCCGCCACGGCGCGCCAGACCGGCCAGCTCCCGAGTTCGCCCACTGCCCCCGGCAGGCCAAGGCCGGCCAGGAAGAACAGCACCGAGGAGAGAAGCAGGCTTGCCTCCTCCCAGAAGGCCATGGCGCTGATCCGTGCCTCGGCGGAGGAGCGTGCCTCTCCGGTCTCACGGTTCACCCGGGCGGCGGAGACCGTCAGGGCCGCCGCGATGACCACCACGGCGAGGGAGAGGTCAAGGCCGCGGGCCGCGAGGGCGCCGAGATAGGGCGTGGCGAGCGACACCGCGATCTCGATCGGCGCCGGGCCGGCCCGGTCCCGCAGCCAGAGCACGCTGCGGCCGATCGCCATGCCGGCCAGGGCACTGCCCAGCCACTGCCAGGATATGGTGAGTGCCGCCTCGCCGAAGGCCGGTGCCTCATTCTGCCGGAGCGTGCTCAGCGCGAGGGCAAGGGCGGTCAGCGCCACGATGCGCGAGGCCATCTCCCGGGCCTTCAGCGCATCGGCAAGGGTGCGGGGAACATGCGGATGGGCATCCGCTTCCTGGAACAGGCGAGTGTCGAAGAGGGATGCGGTTACGCCGAGCAGCACCGCCCCGGTCCAGCTCAGACCTGGCAGCAGCACCCAATGCGCCGAACCGGCCACGGCCAGTATGGTGGTGAGCGCGACCGCCACGCCCGTGATCACCCCTGGCAGCAGGACATGGCGCAGCAGCTGCGGCGTGGCGCGCACCGTGCCGGCATAGATGATCGGTGGAAGGAACAGGCCGATCGCCAGATCCGGATCCACGCTCATGGGGGCCGGCCCGGGTATCAGGCCTGCCGCCAGACCGGCACCGAAGAGGGCGATGGTCGGGGGAAGCCGTAACCATCGCGCCAGGGCCAGGACCGGCCCAACGCCTGCCAGCAGCAGCGCGACGAATTCCACGGCGCCCATACCTGGTCCCCCTCAGAGCCGCCGCGGTCCGGTTTCAGCTACGCCGCAAGCTCGGGCCGAGCAGGCGCTCGAACTCGCGGAGGCCCGACCGGTAGCACTCGCAGGCGGCGGCCTCGAGACCAGGCCGATCGGTGACCGTGAGGTGACCCCGGCCAAGCCGGATCAGCCCGGCCCGCTGCAGCATGCCAGCGGCGACAGAGACGCCGGCGCGGCGCACGCCGAGCATCTGGGACAGGACCTCGTGGGTCAGCGGCAGATCGTCCCCATCGGCTTGGTCGTGCGCGATCAGCAGCCAGCGGGCCAGGCGCTGCTCGATCACATGGCGGCCATTGCAAGCCGCGGTCCAGCTGACCTGTCCATGCAAGGCCAGCGCATAGCGTAACAGGAGCGCCTGCAGAGCAGGGCTTGCGTCAAGCGCTTCGCGCAGCGCGGCGGCCGGGAGCAGGAGCGCGCTGCCCGGCATCTGGACGAGGGCGAGGTTGGGCGAGGCGTCCGCACCCAAAACGAGAGGCAGCCCGACCATCCCCTCCCGGCCGGTGACGCCGACCTCGACGAGGGCACCATCCTGCATCTGGGCCAGCAGCGACACCGCGCCCGCCTCGATGAACCAGACCGAGGTGATGGGTTCGTCGGCCGCGAAAAGCGTTGTTTTGTGAATCAGCTCCACCGGTTTGAGGGCAGGCGCGAGGCGTGCCAGATCGTCGGTCGGCAACGCCCGGAGCAGCTGGTTGCGCACGGCAATGGACGAAGCTTCGATCCTGTCCAAGGGCTGGACTCCTTTGCCGGATGTCACCGGAGCTTAGCGCCCCCGGCGACCCGGCGTTGCAGGCAGATGGGTTGCAGCCTCACAGGCCGACGCCGGAGCAGCCGTTCCGGTCGAACCTAGCCGATGATCCTGTTCTCCGGCGTTGCTGGGGCTCCGGATGGCGGACTCACGCCTTCGGGACATTCGCCTTTGTCGTTCCAGGACTAAAGCATGGTGCCGAAAGCGAGGGGAGGGGGCGGCATTGCGTCTTTGGCTGTTCAGGGTGCTGCTCGCCTTGCTGATTCCGGTCACGGAGGTTGCACAGGCTCAGTTCGGCAAGCCGGACCCGCTGCCGCCCGTGACGGCGGCTCCCGCTCAACCTGACAGCGGGTCGAAGCCTCCGCCGCTGCCGCCCACCGGAGGTGCCGCCGGGACCGTGGCACCGCAGGCGCCTGCTGCACCGCCGGCCGATGGCCGCAATGCTCCGCGCTGCGCCCAGACGCTCGCCAATGGTTGCCTCACCCAGCAGAGTTCCTGCCAGATCGCCTGCCCGCAGCAGTGGAGCACGAATCCCAGCGCACCCGCCTTCACGCCGACGGACCGGGCCGGCTGCATGGGCCAGTGCCTGCAGCGATACTATGCCTGCATGCGGCTGTATGGATGCATGTAGCCATGCCGGGCACCGCCGCTGCCGATCCGCTGATTCTCACCCTGCGCCTCGATGCCGTGGCGCAGGCGAGATTCGACAGGGAGCGGCAAGCCCATTTCCCACCGGCGCGGAACCACCTCGCCGCCCATCTCACGCTGTTCCATCACCTGCCGGGCGGCGCCATCCGTGACATCGAGGCCAGGCTGGAGGCGCTCTGCGCGTCACAGCGGCCCTTCCGCCTTGCGGTTCATGACCTGTGGATGATGGGGCAAGGCGTCGCCTATCGCCTGCGGGCCGCCGAGCTGATGGCATTGCACGCGGCGCTGGCCGAAGCATGGCAGGAATGGCTGACGCCGCAGGATCGCCAGGCCTTGCGGCCCCATGTGACCATCCAGAACAAGGTGCCCGCAGCCGAGGCGCGTGCGCTGCATGACGCGATGCGCGCCGAATTCCAGCCTTTCGATGCAGAGGCGATCGGCCTTGCTCTCTGGCATTACCGTGGCGGCCCATGGGAGCCGGCAGCGGCCTACGGTTTCGCTGCAAGCTGACCGGCTTGTCGCGCCGCGAGTCCGCCAAGGCGATGTTCGTCCCATGGCTGAGACCACTCAGCCATCATCGATGCTCGGCGCTGATCCGGCATGGCACCGAGAGCTGAGCGTTGGCGTAGCTGCACACCACATATCCAGGCAGATCGAAGTCATCCTCGATGCGGGCGAAATCCGTCTGCTCGCCGGGCTGCAGCAAAGCGGTTGCTTGCGAGAGGATTTTCGACCTGTCGCCGGCATACAGCACCTTGATGGGAAAGCCGCACCGGTTGGTAAAGCTGACGGCGCGCAGCGTCGGACTTGCCGCAGCTTCGCCGCCCCGCCTGATAGCCCGCTCGGCGCAGGCGGAGGTGACCAAGGGTGCGATCGGCATCGATGCCTCCATCCGTCCCTGAGGCTGCAGCCCTTCCGCCTCATGCTCCGGCGGAATGGCCTCCGCTGCCGGTATTGGCAGTGCCTCGGCCGGGGCCGGGATCGGGGCGATCTCGTCCGGACGGCTTGCGGGCATCGCCGCCGATGCGGCCTGGGCAGGGATTGTCCCGGGCGGCGCGCAGGCTTCGCCCCGGCGTGCCAGCTCTCGCGTCATCTGGCGGCCGCTGATCGGGTTGCCGCGCCATTCGCATAATTGTCCGGTTGGCACGTCGCGCATGCGCCCGGCTCCGAGCTGGTCGATCGTGACGCAGGCACCGAGCGACGAGGCGAGGCCGAGCAGGACAAGGATGCGGTACCGGGGCGCAGGCATGACAGACGACATTCCTCGGGATAGTCGCCCAGCTACCGGCAGCGAGACGGAACCGGACGTGCAACGCAGCCCCGGCGCGGAGGTTCTGTAACGGATCCAGTATGAGGCCGCTGTCTCCCTGCCGTTGCGAGCAGGGCGGATCCAGGCCGCCATCCCCGCTTCGCCCTGGCGCGTCGCTTCTTGCCGGGGCGCCGGGCCACGCCTAGCCTTCGGGCCAAGCGTCCTCGCAGCAGCAATGGCGGGGCATCGGAGGAGGCAGCGCCATGGATGGGATCCAGACCGGCATGTTGGCGGAAGCGGCGGCGAATTCCTGGCTTCAGGGCTTCGAGGCCGCTCTGGCCTCGGGCGAGGCTTCGCGCATCGCCGCACTCTTCGCCGAGGAATGCCACTGGCGCGACATCCTCGCCTTCGACTGGGACCTGCACACCACCTCCGGTGCCGAGGCCATTGCGGCGCGGATGGTGTCGAGGCTGGTGCAGGCGGCGCCACGCGGCATGGCGCTGGCCGCCGGCCGCACACCGCCGCGGCGCGTGACGCGGGCGGGTATCGAGGCGATCGAGGCCATCTTCGCCTTCGAGAGCTCGATCGGGCCCTGCAACGGCGTCGTCCGCCTGCTCGCCGATGCCGGCGAACTGCGCGCCTGGACGCTGATGACCTCGTTGGACGAGATCAGGGGGCATGAGGATCCGGCCAATGGCAGGCGCTGGCAGGAGGTGGACTGGCGACGGAATTTCGGCGGCGAGAATTGGCTGGATCGGCGCAACAAGGCGCGTGCCTATGCCGATCGGGATCCCGCCGTGCTGGTGGTCGGTGCGGCCCAGGCGGGGCTGTCCGTCGCGACGCGCCTGACGCTGCTCGGTGTCGACACGCTTGTCGTCGACCGGGAAGCGCGCATCGGCGATAGCTGGCGCCGCCGCTACCATGCGCTGACACTGCACAACGAAACACGGGTCAATCACCTCCCCTACATGCCGTTTCCACGGTCCTGGCCTGTCTTCATCCCGAAGGACATGTTGGCCAACTGGTTCGAGATCTATGCCGAGGCGATGGAGCTCAACGTCTGGACGGAGACGGAGCTCACGGGCGGAGATTGGGATGAATCGGCGCAGTGCTGGGACGTGACCGTGCGGCGTGGCGATGGCACCGAGCGGCGGATGCGGCCGCGGCATCTCATCTTTGCCAATGGCGTCAGCACCACGCCGATCATCCCCGACCTTCCGGGGTTGGGGGAGTTCCGTGGGACGGTGCAGCATTCCGGGCGCCATGGCAGCGGGCTCGATTGGAAGGGCAAGCGCGCATTGGTGCTCGGCACCGGCACCTCAGGGCATGACGTGGCGCAGGATCTCTGTGTCTCCGGCGCGGCGGAGGTGACGCTGATCCAGCGCCGGCCGACCCTGGTGGTAAGCCTCAAGGAGGCGCAGGCGCCGTATGCTCTCTATGACGAGGACATCCCCTTCGAGGATCTCGACCTGCTGGCGACATCCTTCCCATTTCCGGTCTATCGGCGCGCGCACCAGCTCATGACCGCGAAGAACCGCGTGGCAGACGGGGCGCTGCTGGAGGGGCTGGCGGCACGGGGCTTCCGCCTGAACTTCGGCGAGGACGATACTGGCTGGCAGATCATGTACCAGAGCCGCGGCGGTGGTTACTACTTCGATGCCGGCTGCTCCGGGATGATCATCGACGGGCGCATCGGCCTGATGCAGTACGATGACATCGACCGCTTCGGCCCTGACGGCGCCATCATGAAGGATGGCAGCGTGAAGCCTGCCGACCTGATCGTGCTGGCCACCGGTTATCAGGGCCAGGCCGCGGCGGCGCGGCAGATTCTCGGCGATGCCGTAGGCGAGCGCATCGGCCGCGTCTGGGGCTTCGACGAGGAGGGCGAATTGCAGGGCATGTGGCGCCCTACGGGCCAGCCGCATTTGTGGTTCCTTGCAGGCGGCCTCGCGCAATGCCGTATCTTCTCGAAGGTGCTGGCCCTGCAAATCAAGGCGCGGGAGCTAGGGCTCGTCTCCTGAAGGGACGGTGCCGGGTTGAACTCGCACGCCAGGGCTGTGGCTTCCGATGCCGGAGGCCGGCTTACCCACGGCGTCCGTGACCGAAGGCCACGAACGTCGTGGGCAGGATGCTAGCCGCGTTCGGGCCCTGAGATCTGCCGCGGCAGGCCTGCGGGCTGGCGTTGCCGCAGCGCGGCCAGCCGGTCCGACAGGTTCGTCGGCGCCGGTGCCTTGCCGGAGGCAGCGGCCATGGCGGCGGCGATGTTCGGATCCTCCTCCTCCGGCTTCGAGGGACGCAGCAGCTTCGCCTTGGCATTGGCAGCCTCCGCCGCAGCGAGGTTGCGCGCCGCATTGTCCTGCATCGCCTTGAGCGCCACAGACAGGCCACTGGTCGCGCTGGACAGGCCGGCCGCCTGGCGAGCCGCCTCGGCCCGGCGTTCCGCCGCCTCCCGCTGCTGGTCAGCGCGGCTCATGTCGCGCTGGGCGCGGTTCAGCGCGTCACGGGCAGATTTCAGCTTCTGCCCGGCCTGGTTGTAGGTTTCCTCGAGCATTTGCAGGAAGCTGCCAGCGTCCCGCGCGTCCTGCGCCTCGCGGTCGATATCGGGTGCCATCTGCTCCAGCATCCCGACCAGCGTGGCGAGGCTGCGCTCGAGACTGGCTTTCTGGCCCGGGTCCGTCTCGGTTTGCAGCCGCTGCTGCAGCTGCTCTGCCGCCGCCATGCGTTGCTGGGAGAGGCGGCCGATGGTGTCGGCCTCCCGCTGCTCGCGATCATAGGCCTGGCGGGCCTCGGCGACCTGACGACCAAGCTGGTCGAGATTGTCCTCCATGGTGCGCAGCTCCGCCTCGGTGGCGGCCTGGGGGTCCCAGCGCACCAGCGCCTCGACTGCCCCTTGCACGGCTTGGTCCGTCTTCACGCCGACGAGGTTGCGAATGAATCCCATCATGACCTTGTTCTTCCTTTCTATTCCCGATCCGATTGCGGTCAGCCAGCCATGGCGCCGGCATTGACCAGCGCCACGGCAAGCTGGATGCCGACAACAACGCAGGCCATGGCGATGTTTCCGGCCTCGATCATCCCGCGCAGGCCGCGGAACAGGCCGGTGGTGAGCAGGAAGGCCAGCAGCTGGAGGATCACCGCCACCAGGCCCCAGAGAAGGATGTCCAGCGTAAAGGCGCTGGTCGCCAGGGTCACCGCCAGCGGGATGGCCAGGGCCACCAGAGCGCCCATCAGGACGATGCCGGCGGCGACGTTGCCGTCCCGCGCCAGCCTGGCCTCGCGGAAAGGCGTGACGGCCATGTAGCAGCCAGCCCCGAGTCCCAGCAGTGCCAGGGCCACACCAAGCTGGGCGAGCAGGACGGGAAGGCCGTTCCATAGGGTGTCGAGGATGCTGTCCAAGGCGGGCGTCCTTCGGCTCTAAACAAGGGAAAGGGAGGCGGGGTTGATGTCGATGCCCGCGCGGATCTCGATCCAGGCGCGGCCGCCCTCCTCCTGCGCAGAAACCAGGATGTATTCGGTCTGCGGGCCCGGGGCGGCGATGTCTGTCGGGGCGGCATAGAGCATGGCGCGGCTTTGTATCTGGCGGGTGCCGTCCAGGCTTTCGATGGCCTCGGTCATGACCCGGGGCGGCACCGGGCGGTCACCAGGTGCCCAGATGCGGGCATAGAGCTTACCGTTCCTGGTCTGGAATTCGGGCCAGCCGATCATGCCCTGCTGGGGGTCGAGCCAGGCGCCCCATTCCGCCTCATCGGCCGGCACGACCTCATCGAGCAGGCCGAAGTACCGGCACTCCTCGATCTGACCGGCCGCATCGGCATGCAGCTGGAAGAAGCCGCTGCCATCCGGCAGGTAGAGGCGCACGAGCTCTTCCGCACCTTCGCGGATGCGCCCTACCGCCTGGATACTGACCTGTGTATTGCCCTCCGCGAAGGCAGGCACCGGTACCTGCAGGGCACCGGAGCCGAGCAGGAAGGGCGTCGGGTCGCAGGTGACGGTCATCCCTACCCGGAAGCGTGGCGCTGCGGAGCGGATATCGGGGGTTGGCCGCGTGGCGCCCTGCGTCGTGACAGAGCTCGGCACCGCCGCCTGCCGCCGGCGCCGCGCCAGCAGGAACAGGGCACCGCCCCCCCCGAGGATCGCCAGCAGGCCCAGCGAGGAAAGTCCACCTGCGGAACCAGCTTCTGCCGGCGGGGAAGACGGGGAGGGGAGCGGCGCCGAGGTGCTGGGGGTCCGGACATCCGGCCGGGGTGCCGTCGAGATGTCGGGTGGTACCTCGGGCGGCGGCGCGTTCGGATCGCGCGGCCGACCCTGGCGTTCCGACAGCCGGCGGTCGAGCTCATCCAGCCGGGCCCGGGTCTGGGCATCGGTCTGCGCTCGCTGTTCAGCCTCCCGCCGCCATTCGCGATAGCCGGGATCGTCCTGGTGATTATGGAAGAAGTCGGTCGAACCGGCGCGGCCCAGATTGTTCAGCAGGAACCAAAGAAGCACGCCGTCCCAGACGCCGAAGCTGCGCTGGCCCGGGACGCCGAAGCCTCCACCCCAGCCGCCAGGAACGCCGCGTGGCGCGGGCCAGCCTCCTCCCATCGTACCGCCACCCATGGTGCCGCCGCCCATCGTGCCGCCACGCCTCCACCAGCCGGAATCAGTAGGGGCGGAGGGCGCGGGGCGCAGCGGGGGCTGGGCCGGCGGCAACTGGGATGGCTGGCTCTGTCGCCGCAGGCGGTCCAGCGCCTCGCTCGAGCGCTCCCGCGAGTAGGACCGGTCCCAGGCGGAGCCGCTGCCTACGGATGGCCGGCGAGCACTGCCGCCGCCCGGCAGGCTGGGACGGCTATACCCACCGCTGACCGAAGGGGTTCGCGGCGCGGCGCGTGATCCGCCAAAGGATGGTGTCCGGCCATAGCCTGAACCCGGGCGGGCATACCCGCCGCTCGATCGGGATTGCGCCATGGCGTCCGCACTGGCCAGCAGTACGGCACCGAAGGTCCAGGCGAAGCCCAACTCCAGCAGCAGCAGGCTCATCAGCCAGGCACGAAGGCGGGCCGGCATCGCATCTCCCCGGACGTGCGGAAGCCGACAGAATTGCCGAAATCCGGCCGGTCAACGGCTCGCCGGCGCCGCCGTTCCGCCCGTGGGGCTAATCTCCGGGATGTATTCTGCGGGGAGGGGCAGGCTTGCGCCGAGGTCGTTGCATAATCCCCATGCCGAGGCATTGGTTGGAAACCTGGCCTGAGAACAGCCACTCCCGGCCGCTTGGCACCACGAGCGAGGTGACTCCGGCCAGCGTGCCGCGACGGACCGACGGCCATGGCGAGGATGGTACGGTGCGGGCATGATGACCGCTTCGGCGCATCGGCGGGCGGTATCGAGCGCTTGCGGGTCAGGTGGAGGCTCCGCCGTGGCAGAGCCTCCCGTCTGACTCAATTCGGCATCAGCACCAGCCCCGCGGCATTGATCGTCACCGTTCCCGCGCCAGTGACCGCGGCCGCGCTGCTCAGGGCCGACCAGGTCAGCGGATTGCCGCCGCTCGCGGCATCGAACAGGCCGACATGGGTCAGCGTGCCGACGGAGGCGGTGAAGGTGAAGCGTATGGCATCCGTGTTCTGCTGCGCGCCGATGCCGCTGAACGTGACTTTCTGCCGGGCATAGCCATTACCCACCGGCTCTCCCGTCAGGCCGGTGGGATCGCTGCCGCCGGTGCCGAGGCCGAGAAAGACCTGGCTGGGCAGGGCCGGGCTCCGGGCGCACAGCGCACGACCAAGCAGGTTCTTCGCGTAATCGGTCAGGTCAGCCATGGGACTCTCCTGGGGCGAGTGAGGGCAAGGGGGGAGGGAACGGAATGCCGGTCAGCAATCGATCGCGTCGGCGAACCAGGTGATGCCGTCATCCGCCGGCTGCTGGCGCGCGGCGGCATAGAGGGTCGCGGTGGTCACCGCGTGCAGGGAGGTGAGGCCAAGCTCTGTCGGAGCGAGGCGGAAGCCGATGCTCGGCAAGGGTGCCTTCCCGGCGTCGCGCGCATCCTTGTCCGGATAGCCGCAGAAACGGAACTCGATGACCTGTGCGACATGGTCGGCTTGGCTGTGGGTCAGGCGCCAATAGCCGGCGACCAGCCCGGTACGGCCGATCTCGATCGATTTCAGGAATGCCATCGGGATGTCCTCAAAGGTAAAGAGTGGGTCGCGTTCAGCCGACGGTCTCGACCGACAGCAGGCGGGCGACCCAGTTGACGGTCTTGTTCGCCTCCCCGGTGCCGCTGACGGCGATGGCGCCGTTGGTGGTGTCGGCATCGAGGGTCAGCCGCCAGGCGGAGGCAGCGGCGTCGGCGATGCCGGGGGCGAGTCCCGTCCCGGCGGTCACTGCCGTCAGTGCCGGCCCGCTGCCGAGTGCGGCCCCGCCGACCAGCACGGTCGCCGCAGCCGTGGCGCCGCGGCGGATGAGCAGGCTCACCTCCCAGCTGGCCGTATCACCCGCCGTGCCTGCCGTGCCGCCGACCTGCCGGGCGATGACCAGCAGCTTCACCCGGTAGCTGCCGTTGGTCGGGAGGTTCGCCGTGTTCGTGCCGCTGGCGGCTGCGGCATCCGCCGTCAGCCGGGTGGCGACGGCGTCGGTGGTCTGCCGGCGCAGGATGCTTTCGCCCGCCTGGGCATCGCCATTGACGGAGAAGCTGCCACTGGCCCAGCTGCCCTTCCCCATGGTGCCTCGCGCCGACGCATTGCGCCCGCCCGGACACCAGGATTGCGTGCCGTCCGCGGTGTTGCTCCAGCCGCCGGCGACGGTGGCCGCCGTGGCGGATGCGGTATTGGAAATACCTCCACCCAGGACGGATTGTGAGCCGCTGGCGACATTGCCCGCGCCGCCGCGCACCGTTTGCCAATCGACCGCGTTGACGCCGCGTGCATTGCCACCGGCGGCGGTGCTGTCCGGTACGGTGGCGCAGACCGCGCCGCTTCCCTTCGGGCCGAGTACCAGGCCGATGTTGGTATCGCCACCCTCGGCAAGCATGGCCGCCGCAATGCCGGCTGCGCTGCCGTAGAGACCGATCCGGTTGACCGCGCTGGCAACCGGCGCCACCCGCACCGTCTCCAGCCCATTGACCGAGAGCGACACGGCCCCGGACGCGGCGCGGGAGAGACCGGTTGCCGCGTTGCCGGCGAAGCCGAGCCCCGGTGCCGCCGCCGTGCCATCCGCGACACTCGCTACCGCCCCGCTGGCCAGATAGTTCTGCGCCTTCACGAAGGCCGTGGTGGCGATGGCGGTCGAGTTGTCCGTACCGGCCGGCGTCGTGGCTCGCGCCAGGGCGCCACCTTTCGGCGCCAGCGTGATGCCGACCGCGGCGTCATTGCCAAGGGCCGAGAGCGTCACCGGAGCCCCTGTCGCTCCACCATCGACCCGCAGCCAGTTCACCGCCGGCGTTGCTGCGTTCCCAGCTTCGAATGCGGTCGCGCCATTGGCCCTGAGGGCGACGCTGCCGCTGCCCTTGCCGCCAAGCTGCAGGCCGATATTCGCATCCGCGCCCTGGGCCTGGGCGGAAACCGGGTTGCCGGCCGCGCCGCCGCTCAGCAGGAGGCGGTTCACCGTGCCAACAGGCGCCGCAACCTCCACCGCATGGCTGCCAGGTGCACCGCCAAGGGTGATTCCGCCATTCGCCGAGGCGCGCAGCACCTCGGACCCACCGGCCGCCGCGCCGAGCGTGCCGGCGCCGGCGAGGAACAGGCCTGTATCGGCGCTGCCCAGCGTCAGTCCTGGCCGTGCCGCTCTGCCTGCGGGGGCGCCGGTAGCGAGGACGGCGTTGGTCCCGCTGTTCACCACCGTGCCGCCATTCTCAAGCAGGGGCGGAGAGCCGAGATAGACCGCATTCGGCGTCGCCGCACCGCTGTCGGCGATCTGCATCGCGGCGGCACCGTTGTTGCGCGTATTGAAGCGGGTGCAGCGCAGCGAGAAGAGGTCGAGCCGGTTGCCGGTGCCATTCACCCGGATCGGGCTGTCTTCGACCGCATCGATGCGAAGATTGCCAACCTGCACGCGGGTGTTCGAGCCATCGACCTGGATCGCGGCAGAGCCCGGCAGCGGCGCCCCGGCCGCGTTGAAGATCTCGTTGTGCGAGGTGAAGTTGCCGACCTGGCCATCAACCTGGGAGGCCTCGACCCAGAGCCCGTATTTGACGAAATCCGCATAGGCCTGACCGATGTAGAACTTGGTCGTCACCCCGGCAGCCGAGCTGCCGAAGCGGAACATGCTGCGGTAGCCGAGGGCGAAGGCCTGATCGATGAAGACGCCGTCGCTGCGGCGGAAGATCATCGCATCCGCATTGGCCTGCTGCCAGGCCAGAACATGGGTGTTCGAAGTCCAGAAGGTCCAGAAATGGAGGCTGTGGATGCGCGGGATATCGTAGCACTCGTCGATTTCGAGACCCGTGGTGAGGATCTGGCCTCGCAGCCGGCGGATGTCGAGGCGGCCCGAGTTGCGGCAATAGATCCCTTTGTTGACGTTGCAGAGGAAGACGTTGTCGAAGTCGATGCCGCCGAAGCAATCCTCTACGCGGAAGATATAGTCATAGGCAGTCGGCGCCCAGCCGCTTACCTGAGACGCGCTGTGGGTCTGCTGCACGGCGATGTCGCACAGCCCGGCGCCACGGCTGTTCGCCCCGGTAAAGGTGAAGGGAGTGAAGCCAGTGGTCGTGATCCTCAGCCAGGTGCCCTGACCGGCGCCGGGCCCCTCGGTGAAGCCGGCGCCCTGCAGCCGGATGGTGGCGCCGTTCACGACGACAGGTGAGGCGATGCGGTAGACCTTGGGGCCAAGGAACAGCGTGCCGCCGCCCTTGGTCTTGAGGTCATCGACCGCCGCCTGGAAGGCAGGCCCGTCATCGGCAATCCCATCGCCCTTGGCGCCGTAGTCGCGTACATGCGCGCCGCGGTCGGTGAGGACCGCGCTGCGCAGTTGGGCGAGCGTGGCACGCCGGGTCTCGGTGGTGCTGCCGCTCGTCTGCACCAGCGGGGCGATGTCGGTATCACCCAGCGTGGCGGCGAGGGGCAGTTCGCTGATCCTTGCGTCGGGCATCGGGCTCCGGTCCGGATGGGCAGGCGGCGTGCGCCGGCAGGGCCGGCACCGTCTGCGGGTGAAGGATGGGGAGGCGGGGAAGAGGGCCGGCTACTGCTTCAGCACGTCGCCCGCTTCGCTCAGCAGCTTGGTGTCGTTCTCGGCGAGGATGAGCCTGAGGTCGGCGCCGACATTGAAGCTGCGCGAGACCACACCGAGCGAGGGATCGGCCGCGTCCTCGACCCGGATGCGGTAGCCGGTGCCAAGGGCGGGCGTCGGGAAGCTGGCCGAGGCGCCGCCGCTGACCACCGCCACGACCTGCACCGGCGGGATGATGGCGCCGGTGCCGTCGCGCAGGCTGAACACAACCTGACTGATCGGCCCGAGCACCGTGGCGGAGACGGGGATGCTGGTGCCGGCCACGATGCTGGCGGCAAAGGGCGCGAGGATGACGGTCCGCACCACTGCCGCTGCCGCCTGGCCGAAGCCGAAGCGCTGGGCCACGCTGCGGATCGTGTTGAGCGGCCCTACTGCGCCATCGAGCGTGACGCCGGTGCCGAGCGCGGGGCCGGTGCGGATCGGCAGCAGCGCCATCGCATCCGCGGCCTGCAGCACCATCAGGTCACCGGCTTTGAGGTTGCCGGCGACCGCGGCAAAATAGCCCGCCGCGGTGACCGCCGCGCGGCTGTCGGCGGTGCGATACTGCCAGAGGGTGAAGTTGTTGCCCTGGATGAGGGCTGTGAGATTGGCCGAGCTGAAGGGCACGGGTGTCTCCGTCTCAACAGGCGCCACCCACCGGAAGGCAGTGCTGCCGGCGGGCTGGATGGGCGCGGGAATGTGCGGGGAGGGCGCCGGGCGCATGTCGGCCGTCGGCGAGGTGGAGATACCGGATCGTTACTCTATTGTCAAGGAAAAATGTCCTAGTTCGAAAGGAAGGCCTTTGGCCCTACTCTCGGCCCGCTCGAATCCTGCGGGAGCCCGGATGCGCCGTCTTGCCCTGTTCGCTGCCCTGCTCTTGGCCCCGCTCATGGCGCGGGCCCAGCCGGTGCTGAATATCTACAACTGGACGGATTACATCGATCCCTATGTCGTCCAGCGGTTCCAGCAGGAGACGGGTATCCGCATCCGCTACGACGTGTATGACAGCCTCGAGACGCTGGAGGGCAAACTCTCCGCCGGGCGCAGCGGATACGACCTCATCGTGCCGACCAGCGAGCCGACCTTCGCCCGGCTGGTCCGCGCCGGCGCCTTGCTGCCGCTCGATCGCACCAAGCTGCCCAATTGGCGGAACCTCGATCCGGCGCTGATGGAGCGTGTCGCCAAGGTCGATCCCGGCAATGCCCATGGGGCGATCTATCTTTGGGGTACGGTCGGGCTCGGGATCCGCCTCGACAAGGTGCGGGCGCTGGCACCGGATCTGGCGCTCGACGGCCTCGATGTGCTGCTCAAGCCGGAGAACGCCCGGCGCCTCGCCGGCTGCGGCCTCGCCGTGATGGACAGCGCGGCGGATGTGGTGCCCTCCATCCTCCGCTGGCTCGGCCGCGACCCGGACAGCGGGGATGCCGGCGATCTCCGCGCCGCCGAGGCGGCGCTGCTTGCCATCCGCCCGCAACTCCGCGCCATCCCCGGCTCCGGCGCGTTGCTCAACATGCTGGCCACCGGCGAGATCTGCGTGGCGCTGACCTATAGCGGCGACGTCATCCAGGCGGCGGCGCGGGCGCGGGAGGCGGGGCGGGGCGTCGAGATCGGCTATGTCGTATCGAAGACCGGACCGCACCAGTTCTTCGACATGCTGGCGATCCCGGCCGATGCTCCGAACCCGGCTGCCGCTCACGCCTTCATCGATTTCCTGCTGCGGCCGGAGATCATCGCCGCCGTCAGCAGCCATGTGCGCTACCCGAATGCGGTCCCGGCGAGTCGTTTCCTGATCGCCGAGCCAGTCCGCGAGGATCCTGCCGCCTTTCCGCCCGAGGCGCTTCTCGCCCAGGCCTTCGTGCCCGGCACGCCGGGGCCCGCGGCGGAGCGCCTGCGCAGCCGGCTCTGGAGCCGTTTCCGGGCGGGTCGCTGAGCGTGGCACTGCTACGGACCGAAGGGTTGAGCAAGCGCTTCGGGCAGACCCTGGCGCTGGATGGCCTCGACCTTGATGTGCGGCCGGGCGAATTCCTGGCCCTGCTGGGCGGCTCGGGCTCGGGGAAATCAACCCTGCTGCGCCTCGTCGCCGGGTTCGAGGCGCCGGATGCGGGGCGGATCCTGCTGGAGGGCAGGGATCTCGCCGGCCTGCCGCCGCATGCGCGGCCGGTCAGCATGATGTTCCAGAGCTATGCCCTCTTCCCGCATCTCTCGGTCTTCGACAACGTCGCCTACGGCCTCCGACGCGAGGGCGTGGCGCGGGCCGAGATTGCTCGACGCGTAGCGGAGGGGCTGGCGCTGGTCGGGCTGGAGGGAACGGCCGGGCGTAAGCCGCACCAGCTTTCCGGTGGCCAGCGGCAGCGCGTGGCACTGATACGGGCGCTCGTGAAGCGGCCACGGCTGCTGATGCTCGATGAGCCGCTCGCCGCCCTTGATGCCGGTCTGCGCGAGCGCACCGGGCTTGAGTTGCGGGCGCTGCAGCGGCGCACCGGTGCCGGCTTCGTCATGGTGACGCATGACCAGGGCGAGGCCCTGGCGCTGGCCGACCGGATCGCCGTGCTGGAGGGCGGGCGCCTCGCCCAATGCGGCACGCCCGCGGAACTCTATGAGAGGCCCGCCTCCCGCTTCGTGGCCCGCTTCCTCGGCGCGGCTAATATCCTCGAAGGCCGGGTTGCCACTGATGGCCTGGTGGAGGCGGCCGGCTGCCGCCTCGCCTTGCCGCATGACCGGCCGGCCGGGGCGGATCTGGCAGTCGCCCTGCGGCCGGAACGGATTCGCCTGCTGCCGGGCACTCCTCCGGCGACCAATGCCGCAACCGGCCGGTTGCGGGACCTCGCCTATCGCGGCGATGGCTGGATGGCGCTGGTCGCGCTGCCGGGCGGGACCGAGTTGCGCGTCGCGCTCCCGGTCGATGCTGCGCCGCCAGCGCCGGGTGCCCAACTCGTTCTCGGCTGGCCGGCCGAGGCGCTGGTGCCCCTCGCGGCGTGAGGCGACATCTCCTCATCCTTGGGCCGCCCCTCGCCTGGCTGCTGCTGCTGGTAGCGGCACCGCTCGGTATCCTTGGCCTCATTGCCTTCGCCGAAGCCGGACCTGGGGTGCCGCCCTTCATCCCGCCGCTTGCCTGGGAGGGCGGCCCCGTTTGGCAGGGCAGCAGCGAAAGTCTCGCTACGCTCCTGGCCGATTCCTACTACCTGGAGGCTTTCCTCCGCTCGCTGCTGACCGCCTTCGTCACGGCCGCGCTCTGCCTGTTGCTGGCCTATCCGATGGCACTTGGCATCGCCGGGGCGCGGCCCGGCTGGCGGCTGCCTCTGCTGCTGCTGGTGCTGCTGCCCTTCTGGACCGGCTTCCTGCCGCGGCTCGGCGCCTGGATCGGGTTGTTTCGGGATGGCGGCTGGGTGAACGGGATGCTTGGCCTGCTCGGCATCGGCCCATTGCGCCTGCTGTACACCGAGGCCGCGCTCCATGCCGGCATGGTCCATGCCTATCTGCCCTTCGCCGTGCTGCCGTTGGCGACCGCGCTGCTGCGGCGGGACCTGGCGCTGGAAGAGGCCGCGGCCGATCTCGGCGCCACGCCCTTCACCGTCTTCCGCAGCGTCACCTTGCCGCTCTCGCTGCCGGCGGCGGCCTCGGCCTTCCTGCTGGTCTTCATCCCCGCTGCCGGGGAATTCGTCATCCCCGACCTGCTCGGCCCGCCGGAGGCGCTGCTGGTCGGCCGGGTCCTCTGGAGCGAGTTTTTCCAGAACCGGGACTGGCCCTTGGCCGCCGCCCTCGCCTTGGCGCTGCTCGTGCTGCTGCTGCCACCGATCCTGCTCTTCCAGCGGCTGGGGCGACGGGCATGAGGTGCCTTGGCCTCGCCATCGGCCTCGGCTTCCTCTGGGCGCCGATCCTGCTGATGGTCGCCTATGCCTTCAGCGCCGACCGCATCCCCTTTCAATGGGGCGGGTTCTCCCTGCGCTGGTTCGTGGCGCTGGCCGCCAATGAGCGGATGCGGGAGGCGGCGTCGCTCTCCCTCCGCATCGCCGCCGGTGCGGCGACCCTCGCCACCCTGCTCGGCGGCCTTGCCGGCTGGGCACTCGCCCGCTTCGGCCGTTTCCGCGGAAGGGCACTGCTCGGCGTGCTGGCCGGGGCGCCACTCGTCCTGCCGGAGGTGGTGACGGGCCTGTCCCTGCTGCTGCTCTTCGTCATGGCACAGGCGGCGGCGGAGGCCTGGCTCGGCTGGCGGCTCGGCCGCGGCGCCGTCACCATCCTGCTCGCCCATGCGACGATCGGGATGGCCTATGTGGCGCTGGTGGTGCAGGCGAGGCTGGTGGCGCTCGATGCCAGCCTGGAGGAGGCGGCTGCCGATCTCGGCGCCGGGCCCTTCACCGTGCTGCGCACCGTCACCCTGCCGCTGATCGCGCCGAGCCTGGCCGCGGGTTGGCTGCTCGCCTTCACCCTCTCGCTCGACGATGTGGTCGTGGCCAGCTTCGTCTCCGGGCCGGCCGGCACGACCCTGCCGATGATGGTGTTCTCCGCCCTCAAGGTGGGTTTGACGCCGGAGGTGAATGCCCTGGCCGCCCTGATCCTCGCGGTAGCCGCCCTGGCGGTGGGCCTGGCCGGGCTGGCCCTGCGACGCCGGGGGACGGAATAGGCTCACGGCAAGGTGCGAGGCCGGGTTGAAGCGGCCCCCGGAGGGGGATAGGTTCGCGCCCCTCGCCAGATCCAGGGCCACGACCCATGAAGCTCATTGCCGACCGCCTCGACCGCATCTCCCCCTCGCTGACCATTGCGATGACCAGCAAGGCCCGGGCGCTGAAGGCGGCGGGGAAGGACATCGTCGGCCTGTCCTCGGGCGAGCCCGATTTCGACACCCCGCGCAACGTGAAGGACGCGGCAATCGCCGCCATCGAGCGCGGCGAGACGAAGTATACCGACGTCGCCGGCACGCCGGCGCTGCGGCAGGCCGTCTGTGCGCGCTTCAAGGCGGATCATGGCCTCGACTTCAAGCCGGAGGAGATCCTGATCGCCACCGGCGGCAAGCAGGTGATCTTCGACGCGCTGCTCGCCACCATCAACCCGGGCGACGAAGCCATCATCCCGGCACCGTGCTGGGTGAGCTACCCCGACATCGTCGAGCTCGCCGAGGGCAAGCCGGTCATCGTCGCCTGCGACCAGAACAGCGGCTTCAAGCTTCGGCCGGAGCAGCTGGAGGCGGCGATCACGCCGAAGACCAAGTGGTTCCTGCTCAACAACCCCTGCAACCCGACTGGCGCCGCCTACAATGCGGAGGAGCTGAAGGCACTGACCGACGTGCTGATGCGCCACCCGGATGTCTGGGTCTTCACCGACGACATCTACGAGAAGCTCGCCTATGACGGCTTCCGCCCGGCGACGATCCTCGAGGTCGAGCCGCGGCTGCGCGACCGCACGGTGACGATGAACGGCTGCTCCAAGGCCTATGCGATGACCGGCTGGCGCATCGGCTATGCCGCGGCGCCCGTGCATCTCATCAAGCAGATGGACAAGCTGCAGAGCCAGTCCACCTCCAACACCAGCAGCGTCAGCCAGGCGGCGGCCGTCGAGGCGCTGACCGGGCCGCAGGACAGCATCGACACCATGCGTGTCGCCTACAAGCGGCGCCGCGACATGATGGTGGAGGAGCTGAACGCCGCGCCCGGCCTCTACTGCCACAAGCCGGAGGGCGCCTTCTACGTCTTCCCGAGCATGCAGGGCTGCATCGGCAAGACGACCAAGGGCGGCAAGGCCATCGCCAGCGACGAGGATTTCTGCACGGCGCTGCTGGAGGAGGAGGGCGTCGCCTGCGTCCATGGCGCGGCCTTCATGTATCCCGGCCATTTCCGCATCAGCTACGCGACGAGCGACGAGGTGCTGAAGGAGGCCTGCACCCGCATCCGCCGCTTCTGCGAAGGGATGAAGTAGGCCGCCATGCCCTCACTCGCGCAGCGCCTCGCGGAGGTGAAGGTCTCCGCCTCCGCCGCCATGACCCAGCGTGCGCGGGAGCTGCGCAGCCAGGGCATCGAGGTCATCAGCCTCTCGAATGGCGAGCCCGACTTCGCCTCGCCGCCGCATGCGATCGAGGCAGCGCATCAGGCAGCGCTACGGGGCGACACCAAGTATCCGCCCCAGGGCGGCACGCCGGCGCTGAAGGCCGCCATCGCGCGCAAGTTCAAGCGCGACAACGGCCTCGACTACGCCGCCGACGAGATCATCGTCGGCAATGGCGGCAAGCAGGTGATCTTCAACGCCTTCATGGCGACGCTCGACCTGGGCGACGAGGTGGTGATCCCGTCTCCCTTCTGGATCAGCTATGCCGATATGGCGAAGCTCGCCGGCGGCGTGCCCGTCACCGTGCCCTGCCCGCAGAATAACGGCTTCAAGCCGCGGCCGGAGGATCTCGAGGCCGCCATCACGCCGAAGACCAAGTGGGTGCTGCTGAACTTCCCCGGCAACCCGACCGGTGCGGTGCCGACCGAGGCCGAGATGCGGGCCATCGCCGATGTGCTGCTGCGCCATCCGCATGTCTGGGTCATGACCGACGACATGTATGAGCACCTGCTCTATGACGGCTTCGAGTACCACACCATCGCCCAGGTCGAGCCACGGCTGAAGGACCGGACCCTGACGGTCAATGGGTGCTCCAAGACCTATGCGATGACCGGCTGGCGCGTGGGCTTCGGCGGCGGGCCGGCGTCGCTCATCAAGGGCATGTTCAACATGCAGGGCCAGGCGACGGCCGGCGTCTCCACCATCAGCCAGGCTGCGGCGGCGGCGGCGCTGGATGGGCCGCAGGATTTCGTCAAGCGCAACGCCGAGGTCTACCGGCAGCGCCGCGACCTGGCCGTCGAGATGCTGAACGCCTGCCCCGGCATCACCTGCCACAAGCCCGAGGGCGCCTTCTACGTCTTTCCGAATCTCGCCGGCTGTCTCGGCAAGACCAGCAAGGGCGGCCGGAAGATCGAGACCGACACCGATTTCGTCACGGCCCTGCTCGAGGAGAAGCGCGTCGCCGCGGTCCAGGGCACGGCCTATGGGATGAGCCCTTATATGCGCATCTCCTACGCGACCGACACGGCCAGCCTCACCGAGGCCTGCAGCCGAATCCAGGAGTTCTGCCGGGAGCTCCGATGAGCCCGGCCGAGATCAGGCCGGGCCGTGACGAGGACAGGGCCGGCTTCATCCGCCTGATCGGCGATTGCTGGGCGGAATTCCCCAACTGCATCCTCGATGTGGACCGGGAGGCGCCGGAACTGCGGGCGCTCGCCAGCTACTTCGCCAAGGCCGGCGGCCAGCTTTGGGCGGCGGAAAAGGCGGGGAGGGTGGTCGGCATGGTCGGCACCCGGCCGCTCAACAGTGACCAGGCTTTCGAGATCTGCCGCATGTATGTCGAGGCTACGGAGCGCGGCACCGGCCTCGCCCAGCGCCTGCTGGAAGCGGCTGAGACGCATGCGCGTGCCGCGGGTGCCCAGCGCCTGGTGCTCTGGACCGATACTCGCTTCGACGCCGCCCACCGCTTCTACGAGAAGCGCGGCTACCTGCGGCAGGGCGCGATCCGCATCCTCGACGACATCTCGAAGTCGCTTGAATTCCGCTATGCGAAGCCGGCCGCCGGGCTGGTGGTGGAGGCGCTTGACGCTGCGGCAGCGGCCAGCGCGGAGCGGCGCCTGTCCGAGATCCTCATTGCCTGCGTCGAGAGCGGCGCGAGCGTCAATTTCATCCGGCCGCTGGCGCCGGAGATGGCGCATGGCTTCTGGAAGAAGGTTGCGGCCGATGTTGCCGCCAACCGCCGCATCCTCCTGGCCGCCTGGCTGGAGGGGGAGCTGGTTGGGACGGTGCAACTCAACCTCGACACGCCGCAAAACCAGCCGCACCGGGCCGATCTCGCCAAGCTGCTGGTGGACCCCTCCGCCCGGCGCCGTGGTGTCGCCCGGGCGCTGATGCAGCGAGCGGAGCAGACCGCGCAGCGCCTCCGCCGCCGCCTGCTCGTCCTCGACACCCTGGCAGGCGATAATGCCGAGCCGCTCTACCGCAGCCTCGGTTGGCAGGAGGCCGGCCGCATCCCCGATTATGCGCTGGACGAGACCGGCGCCGCCCATGCAACCATTATTTTCTGGAAGGCCGTCTGAGCGGCCTCAGCTCAGGAAGCGGCCGAGCCAGATCAGCACCTCTTCCGGTGCCTCCTCTGCGAGGTAGTGGCCGCTATTGACCCCGCCGCCAGTGACCTCGCCGCTGGCGTAGTCACGCCAGATAGCCAGCGGCTCGTACCATTTGGGGATGGAGCCCTTGGCGCCCCAGAGCGCCAGCAACGGACATTGCACCTTCTGCCCGGCGGCACGGCTGGCCCGGTCATGCTCGAGATCGATGCCGACGGCCGCCCGGTAATCTTCACAGATGGAGCGGACCGTTCCCTCCTCGCGCAGCGCCGCCAGGTAATCGGCACGGGCCTCGGGGTGGAAGAAGCTCCGGTCCTTCGGTTCGCGCGAGGTGTGCAGGTCGAACCAGTCCTCCACATCGCGCAGGATCATGCGCTCGGGCTTGTCATGCGGCTGGGCGAGGAAGAACCAATGGTAGTAGCCGAGGGCGAACTCCATGGTGGTGCGCTCGAAATGCGCCAGGGTCGGAATGATATCCATGGTGCAGAGCCGCTCGACCCGCGCCGGATGGTCGAGCGCCAGGCGATGCGCCACCCGTGCGCCGCGGTCATGGCTCACGACGGTGAAGCGCTCATGGCCCAGATCCGTCATCAGCGCAGCCAGATCCTGGGCCATGGCGCGCTTCGCCATCCCGGCGCTGTCGGGCATGGCCGGCGGCTTGGCGGAGAAGCCATAGCCGCGGATATCCGGCGCGATGACGGTGAAACGCCGTGCCAGGGTTGGCGCCAGCTTGTGCCACATCGCATGGGTCTGAGGGTTGCCGTGCAGCAGCAGCAGCGGCGGCCCGCTGCCGCCGCGGCGCATCCGGATCCGCTGGCCATTCGCCTCGCGGTGCTCCAGCGTGAATCCCTCGAAGAACATTGGCATCCCTCCGCCCATGGTCAGGGCAGGGGGATATTCCCCTGGGAGGCGGGGCGGCGGAAGGGGGCCGTCATGGAGTCGGCGTCAGGATCTCCGCTGGCGCCACATCGGTGCGCTGCGGCGGTGAGGCCATCCAGCCGGTCCCGTCCCAGGTACGGGCCAGGATCTCCACCCGATTGTCCGGCGCGATGCGGATCTCGTTATAGGCATTCGGCTCGCCCCGCAGCCTGTGTGAGGTGCTGGTGGCGGAGAGCACGACCGTCAGCCGTCCGCTGGCGGCATCGTCCGGCACGACCGCTGCCGGCTCCGCCACATCCCCGACATGCAGATGGCCGGAGAGCACCAGCCGAACGTCCCGGCGGGCAAACCCTTCGAGTGCCCGTGCCGCGCCGCCGACCAGCCGGGACTCGGGTGCGGCCCGGGGCGGGAGGAAGGGATGATGCGCGACGACGATCCGCAGCAGCCCCGGCGGCAGCGCCTCCAGCCGCGCCAGACAGCGCGCCAATCGCCCATGGCCGACCCGGCCGCGCGACCAATCCAGGTAGAAGCCCGCCCGTCGCGCCGTGTTCAGCCCAACGACGCCGATCCGCTCATTCTGGAAAACCGGCTCCGTCTCGGGCTCGATGAAGCGCCGCCAGCGGGCGAAGGGGTCGAGAAAGCGCTCGGCCATCCAATAGCCGACGATGTCATGGTTGCCGGGTACCGCCATCACGGGCGCTCGCAGCCGGGCGATGAAGGCGCGGGCGGCCTCGAATTCCCTGGTCCGGGCCCGCATGGTGAGGTCCCCGCTGATGGCGATGAGGTCCGGCGGATCGCTATTGAGCGTATCCACCAGAGCCTCCACCACCTCCGGGATCTCGGCCCCGAAATGCAGATCGGACAGGTGGGCGATGCGGTGGGTGCCGCCCCTGGCCTCGTTCCTCGTTGGTCCGTCCTGCATTGTTCACCCCTGGGTCCGGCGGCAGGAACATCGGTGCGGCCCCCGGGTTCGCCCTCCCGCCCCCGAAACCTCGGGCCTGCCGGTTGACCGCGGCCCCGGCGCGGGCGAGCCTCCCCGCAGAACGAGACGGAGGAATACGATGTCCGAGGATAGCGCCCTGTTCGACAAGGGCCTGCCGATCCGCCGCGAGGTGCTGGGCGCAGACTATGTCGATGCCTCCATGGCGAAGGCTGACGACTTCATGATGTCCTTCCAGCGGGCCACTACGGCCATCGCCTGGGGCTGGGCCTGGGGCGACCCGACACTGGACCGCAAGACCCGCAGCCTGATCAACCTCGCCATGCTGACGGCGCTCAACCGCGCCCCCGAGATCAAGCTGCATGTGAAGGGGGCGTTGAACAACGGCGTAACGGTCGAGGAGATCAAGGCTACGCTGCTGCATGCCACGGCCTATTGCGGCATCCCCGCCGGGCTCGATGCCTTCAAGGCGGCGCATGAGGTGCTGGTGAAGGAAGGCGCCCTCAAGTGAGCGCGCCGATCCGCAACATCGGCTTCGTCGGCATCGGCAATATGGGCTGGCCGATGGCGGCCAATCTGGTGAAGGCCGGCTTCGCGGTTACGGTCAGCGATGCCGTGCCGGGCCGGGCCGGACAATTCGCCCGGGAGATCGGCGGCCAGCCGGCCGCCGGCGCTGCCCAGGCGGGCGAGGGGGCGGATGCCGTCGTCACCATCCTGCCCACCAGCAAGCAGGTGGCCGAGGTGGCGGCCGAGTTGTCGCCGGTCCTCGCCGCCGGCGCCCTCGTCATCGACATGACCAGCGGCCAGCCCGGCAAGACACGGGAGATCGCCGCCGATCTCGCCGCGCGCGGCATCGGCATGATCGATGCCCCAGTCTCAGGCGGCGTGCCTCGGGCGCGGAACGGCAGCCTCGCCATCATGCTGGGCGGGGAGGACGCCCTGCTCGACCGCGCTGCGCCGGTGCTGCAGGCGATGGGCACCAGCCTGCACCGCTGCGGCGGCATTGGCGCCGGCCAGGCGATGAAGGCGCTGAACAACCTCGCCTCGGCGGGTAATTTCCTGATGGGCGTCGAGGTCATGCTCATCGGCCAGCGCTTCGGCCTCGATCCGGCGAAGATGGTCGATGTGCTGAACGCGTCCTCCGGCATGTCCGACAGCAGCCAGCGGAAGTTCAAGCAATTCGTTCTCAGCCGGCGCTTCGATGATGGCTTCGCGCTCGAGCTCATGGTGAAGGATCTCGGCATCGCCCTTGAGGTCGGCCGGCAGACGGAGACACCGACGCCCTTCGCCGCCCTCTGCCGCGAGATGTGGGCGGCGGCGCTGGCCTCGCTCGGGCCCGGCAACAACCACACCGCCTCCGCCCAGCTGCCGGAGAAGCTGGCCGGCGAGATCCTCGGGGGGAACAAATGACAGCGTCGGAACCGCTTTGGGAGGCCTATGCCATCCGGTACGGCCGGCATGACCGCACGGCGCAGGCCAATTTCCTGCTGCCGGTCGCCGACCCGCATGAGGCGATGCCGCTCGACTATTTCGTCTGGCTGCTGCGCAATGCCGAGGGCCACGAGATCGTCGTCGATACCGGCTTCGACGCCGCGTGCGCCGAGCGGCGCGGGCGCAAGCTGAGCCGTTCCGTCGCCGATGGCCTGCGGGCGATGGGCAGCGATCCGGCCCGGGTGCAGGACGTGGTGGTGACGCACCTCCATTACGATCATGCCGGCAGCATCGACATCTTCACCGGTGCGCGGATTCATATCCAGGACCGGGAAATGGCTTTCGCCACGGGCCGGCACATGTGTACCGCCTGCATCCGCCTGCCCTTCGAGGCCGACCACGTCGTCTCCATGGTCCGCGCCCTCTTCGCCGACAAGGTGGTGTTCCATGACGGGGCAGGGGAGGTGGCGCCGGGCGTGACGGTCCACCGCGTCGGCGGCCATTCCGACGGGTTGCAGGTGGTGCGGGTGCAGACGGCGCGCGGCCCGGTGGTGATCGCCTCGGACGCCATGCATTTCTACGCCAATGACCGGCAGGGCAATCCCTTCCCGATCATCTTTGATCTTGGCGCCATGACCCAGGGCTGGCGCATCGCCCGCCGCCTGGCGGAAGGCGACGAGACACGGGTGATCCCTGGCCACGACCCCGAAGTCCTCACGCGCTTCCCGGCCGTGCCGGGGCATGAGGGCGATGTGGTTGCGCTGCACCTGCCGCCCGCCTGGTAGGGCAGGCTGCTGGCGGCTACCACGACAGCACCACGACAGTGAGGAAGAGGCCGGCCAGCGAGAGCCCCATCGCCAGCCCCGGCCAGTAGGGCCGGGCGCCGGACTGAACCACCAGCGCATTGGCGGCCAGCGAGGCAACCAGGCCGGCGAGGGGCTGGGACCAATGCAGGTTCCAGGAGCCCCAGGCCAGCAGCACCAACCAGAAGGCGAAGGCGGACCGGCCGAAGATGTGGAAGGCGCGGTCTGCCGCCGCTGCCACGGGCCGCAGCCCAGGCGTCGTGCTCCTCGCTTCAATGACCCCGGCAAGGGAAAGGCAGATCAGGGCGATGATGTAGACGCTCATTCCCCTGCCTTACCCGCTGCTGGACCGGCAGGGGAGGGGTCGCGCCCTTGGCAAAGCTGGCTTAGGCTCGATCTCAAGCACGACAACGGCGAGAGCGAGACCCATGCCCGATACCGCCATGCCCGACACCACCCGGCTCAAATTCGGTGTCGGTCAGCCTGTTCCCCGCAACGAGGACCCGGTGCTGCTGCAGGGCCGCGGCCGCTACACCGACGATATCGACCTGCCCGGCCAGGTCTGGGCCTATATGGTCCGTAGCCCCTACGCCCATGGTGTCATCAAGGGTATCGATACGGCGGCGGCGAAGGAAGTGCCGGGCGTGCTCGGCGTCTTCACCGGCGCGGACCTCGCGGAAGCCGGGTACGGCGCCATGCGCTGCACCCTGCCGATGAAGAACCGCGACGGCAGCCCGATCATCAATATCGAACGCCCGGCGCTCGCCACGGACAAGGTGCGCTTCGTCGGCGATCCGGTCGCCTTCGTCGTCGCCGAGACCAAGGCGGCGGCACGCGACGGGGCCGAGGCGGTCTATCTCGACATCGACATCCTGCCGGCCGTCACCGATGCCTCGGCCGCCGCGGCGCCGGATGCGCCGCAGCTCTACGACCATGTCCCGGGCAACCAGGTGCTCGACTTCCATCATGGCGACAGCGGCAAGGTGGCCGCCGCCTTCGCCGCCGCCGCCCATGTGACGAAGCTGTCCATCCGCAACAACCGCGTCGTCGTCTGCGCCATGGAGCCCCGCAGCGCCATCGGCGAGTATGACGCGGAGAGCGGCCGCTACACCCTCCACGTCGGCAGCCAGGGTGTCTTCGGCCTGCGGGCCCAGATGGCGAACGATATCCTCAAGGTGCCGACCGACAAGGTCCGCATCCTGACCGGCAATGTCGGCGGCAGCTTCGGCATGAAGGCCAGCGCCTATCCGGAATATCCCTGCCTCCTGCATGCGGCGAAGCTCCTCGGCCGTCCGGTGAAATGGACCGACGAACGCACCGGCTCCTTCCTCTCCGACCAGCATGGCCGCGATCATGAGGTGGAGGCGGAACTCGCCCTCGATGCCGAGGGCCGGGCGCTCGCCGTTCGCCTCACCGCTTTCGCCAATATGGGCGGCTATCTGGCGACTGTCGGGCCGCTGATGGGCACCGGCAATTTCGTCAAGAACGTACAGTCGAATTATGCGACGCCGCTGATCGAGGTCAGCACCCGCTGCCTCGTGACCAATACCACCCCCGTCTCCGCCTATCGTGGCGCCGGGCGGCCCGAGGGCAATTACTTCTTCGAGCGCCTGCTGGAACAGGCAGCGAAGGAGACCGGGCGCAGCGCCATAGACCTGCGCCGCATCAACCACATCAAGTCGGACAGCTTCCCCTTCAGCGCCTCGACCGGCTCCGTCTATGACAGCGGCGACTTCACCGCGGTGCTCGAGAAGGCGCTGGAGGCTGCCGACTGGGACGGTTTCGAGTCCCGCCGCGCCGAGAGCAAGGCCCGCGGCAGGCTGCGCGGCCGGGGCATCGGCAACTTCCTGGAATGCACCGCCCCGCCGATGAAGGAACAGGGCGAGATCCGCTTCAACGAGGACGGCACGGTGACGATCATCACCGGCACTCTCGATTACGGCCAGGGCCATTGGACGCCCTTCGCCCAGGTGCTGCACCAGAGCCTCGGCGTGCCCTTCGAGAGCATCCGCCTCATGCAGGGCGACAGTGACCTGCTGATCGCCGGTGGCGGCACCGGCGGCTCGAAATCCCTCATGGCCTCGGGTGCGGCCATCATGGAGGCAGCGCAGCTCGTCATCGAGAAGGGCAGGCTCGCCGCGGCCCATATGCTCGAAGCCGCGGTCGGCGATATCGAGTTCGAGCGGGACGCCAACGGCCTTGGCCGCTTCGCCATCGCCGGCACCGACCGGTCCATCGGCATCATGGACCTCGCGGAGCGCATCCGCACGGCGAACAACCCGCCGCCCGACCTGCCGGAAAGCCTGAACGTCCGCCACGTCTTCGGCGAGGCGCCGCAGGCCTATCCCAATGGCTGCCATGTCTGCGAGGTCGAGGTCGATCCCGACACCGGCATTGTCGAGGTGGTGCGCTACGTCTCGGTGAATGATTTCGGCGTGATCGTGAACCCGCTGATGGTCGAGGGGCAGGCCCATGGCGGCATCGTCCAGGGCATTGGCCAGGCGCTCTATGAGCACGTGGCCTATTCCGAGGAGGGCCAGCTGCTCTCCGGCAGCTACCAGGACTACTGCCTGCCCCGCGCCGGGGATCTGCCGAATTTCGGCTTCGAAAGCCATCCCTCGCCCTGCAAGACGAATCCGGTCGGTGCCAAGGGCTGCGGCGAGGCAGGCTGTGCCGGCTCGCTGCCAGCCGTCATGAATGCCCTGGTCGACGCCCTTTCGGAATTCGGCATCAGCCATATCAACATGCCGGCGACGCCGGAGCGGGTCTGGCGCGCGATCCATGGCATGGCCGACTGACGCGGCCAGCCAGCGCCATCATTGTGGCGAACAGGATCTTGCTGGCAACAACCAGTGGTCGAGTGCCGCTGGTTCGGGCTGCTCTCTATCCCGCAGCCTGATGGATCAGTTTATGGTAAAGCCGGACAAGGCAGAAGCCTGGCCGCCAACCTGGCTCTGGTGTCGTGGTACCCATCCGGGTTCTGGAGGGTTTCGACTCCAAGCATGTTGGCTGGCACGGGAGCTTCGCACGAAGGGACAGACGGAATGACCAGGCTCAACGGGCGGCGCGTTCTGGTGGTGGAGGATGAGGCGCTGGTCGCGATGCTGGTAGAGGACGCCCTGCTGGATGCGGGCGCTTTGGTGCTCGGGCCAGTGGCAACCGTGGCTGAGGCGTTGGCGCTGCTCGAGCGGGACATGCCTGATGTCGCCGTTCTCGACCTTAACTTGGCAGGCGAGACCTCGACCCCAGTCGCCGATGCGCTGGCGGCCCGCGGCGTGCCTTTCGTGGTCGCCACCGGCTATGGCGCCGATGGTCTTCCGCCCGGTCATGCCGAGGTGCCTGTTCTTGCCAAGCCTTACGATCCAGATGACCTGACGACTGCCCTCGGCCGCCTCTGCGGCTGATCAGGTGTCGGTCGTGGCGGCCGCCAACTCGCGGAGGCGAGCCGCCAGCTCCGCCGGCCCAAGCGGCTTCCGTGACACGGGCACACCGGAAGCCGGCTCGAGTGGCGGTATCCCGGCATTGCCGGTGAGGGGCGCCACAGGCAGTCCCGGATAACGCTGAGCGATCTGATCGGCCAGCACGGCGCCGGTCAATCCCGGCATCGCGTTCAGATCGCACCTTCAGCGAAGGCCGGCGCCACCGGTGCGGCGCAGATGCCGGCAGCCTCCAGCACCGCCGCGGCGCGGAACAGCAGCGCCTCGGCCCAGGGCTTGCCAATAAGCTGCACACCGATCGGCAGCGCGCCCTCAACCCGCTGGACGGGCACCGTCACCACCGGCAGGCCGACACCACTGATTGGCTGGGTGAAGAGCCCCATCGAGGGCCGGAGTGGAAGTTCAACCCCATCGAGCACCAGCAACTCCTGCCCGATTGGCGTTGCCGGCACCGGCGTGGCCGGAGCGATGAGGATGTCCCAATCCGTCATCAGCACCCGCATCGCGTCGCGTGCCTTGGCCCTTACCCGTTGCGCATGACCGACCCAGGCAGCCGGGATCAGCGCCCCGGCCAGCAACCGGTCCTGGATCAGCGGCTCATACTCCTCAAGCCGGGTGCGCAGGGTCGGCAGGTGCAGGGCCCCGCCCTCCGAGGCGGTGATGATGAAGGCCGCCGCGCGGCTCGCCTCCGCCATTGCCCACTCGACCTCCGCTGTCGCGCCCAGCCCTTCGGCCACTGCCGCCACCGCCTGCCGCGCCGACGAGGATTGCAGCCGCGCGAACCAGCCGCCGAGCCGCGCCACCCGCAGCCCGCCCAGACCGGCTCCGAGCTGCGGCGTTACCAGCTCCGGCGGCTGCAACGCCTGATGGCTGTCTTCCGTGTCGATCCCCTGCAACGCATCATAGGCCGCGGCGAGGTCGGCAACGCTCCGCGCGAAGGGCCCGACATGGTCGAGCGCATAGACGAAAGGGAAGGAGCCATGACGCGACAGCCGCCCATAGGTCGGCTTCAACCCGAAGATGCCGTTCAACGAGGCAGGGACGCGGATCGAGCCATTGGTGTCCGTCCCCAAGGTGATCGGCACCAGCCCCGCCGCCACTGCCGCACCGGACCCACCGGAGGACCCACCAGCGATGCGGCTCGCATCATGCGGATTGCGGCAAGGCCCATCATGGCTGTTCTCGGTGGTAAAGCCGTAGGCGAATTCGTCCATGTTGAGCGCGCCGACGCATATAGCCCCAGCTGCATCCATCTGGCGGACGAGAAAGGCATCCCGCATGGCCGGCGGCGCATCCCGGCGGATCCTGCTGCCGGCCAGCGTCGGAATGCCCTGCAGATCGAAGAGATTCTTTGTTGCATAGGGCACGCCGGCCAGTGGCCCCGGGTCCTGCCCCGCGGCGATGCGCGCATCCACGGCATCGGCGGTAGCCAGTGCCCGTTCGGAAAGCACGGCGGTAAAGGCGTTCACTGCGGGATTCTGTGCCCCGATGCGGGTCAGCGTCGCCTCCGTCACAGCACGCGCGGAGGCGGCGCCAGCGCGCACCCGGGCCGCGATATCGAGGGCTGGTCCACTCATGGCCGGTATACCGGGGCGGGTTCGTCCGTTTCGGTCAGAGGCACCGCCAGCGCCGGTGCCGCGACCCGGACGACCAGTGCGAAGGCGGCGGCAACCCGCGCCTGGCGGGCCGCATCGAGGGTGAGCCCCACGGCCGGGGCAGCCGCAGCGACATGGGCAGCGGGGTCGAAACGGTCCGGGTCGAGCATAGAGGCGGCTCCTGCTTTGGGCATGGCATCGTTCCATGCGGTTTTCATGCCGGCCAGTCCGCGCATTGGCTCGCGCATCGGTGATCGAACAGAAGGCGGACCCTTTCGCCGTTACAGCGTTGCGCCGCTGAGTTGGATTTGGGGGATTGGATGGCGGAGCGACGCACCGACAAGCCGAAGCAGGCGAAACGCGCGGCACCGGCCGCGAAGCGCAAAACAGTCGAGGCACCAGCCGCCATCATACCCGCCCTCCCCGTAATCGCCCCGCCCGAGCCGGACCCTGAGCCTGCTCCGGCCGGCCCTGCCGTGCCGCGCCTCTACATGTTGCACCCGCTGCTGGTTGGGCCGCTCCCTGCCTTCGACGCGGCGTTCGAACGGGCGGCCTCGCTTGGTTTCAGCGGCGTCCTTCTGCCACCTCCCTTTGCCCCGGGCGGCAGCGGCCACCTCTATCAGATCGCCGACCCGGACTCGCCTCATCCCGCGTTGGAAGCGGAAGGCGACAGCAGTGCAGCCCTGGCCGTCTTGGCTGAGAAGGCCAAGGCGCATGGGCTCGAGCTTTATCTCGACCTGGTGCTGGATCGTGTCGCGGCTGACGGCCGACTCGCGCGGGAACAAGCAGACTGGTTTGCCCCCATTGTCCCCTCCGGGACGCCTGATCCGCGCCTCGATCCACCCGACTGGGATACATTGCGCGCCCGCTGGGATGACCCCGATGTGGTCGCCGGCCTTGGCGCCTGGTGGGAGGAACGCCTGCGCCGCTTCGCCGCCGCCGGCGTCAGCGGATTCCGCTGCGACGCGCCCGCCCGCACCCCGGGCCGTGTCTGGCGCCGCCTCACCAGTGCCCTTCCCGAGGCGCGCTTCCTGGCCTGGACCGTCGGCCTGCCTGCCGACGCCCTGCCCGACCTGACCGGGGTCGGCTTCACCGCCACCTTCGACAGCCTCGCCTGGTGGGATCTGCGGGAGGATTGGCTGACGGAGGAGGCTGCCCGCCTCGCCGCCATCGCCCCTGCCATCGCCACGGTGGAGGCCCCGTTCGGCCCCCGCCTCGCCGCGCGCGATCCTGATCCGGCCATGGCCGAGCGCGCAGCGCTGCGCCACCTACGGCTGGCCGCCGGCATCGGTGCCGGGCTGCTGGTGCCGATGGGCTTCGAATATGGCGCCCGCCGCCCGCTCGACCCGGCCCGCGACCGGCCCGGCGACTGGGACTGGATCGTCCAGCATGCGCCTTTCGACCTCTCCAACGCGATCCGGGCCGCCAATGCAATGCTGGCCGACCGGCCGCTCGCCCAGGCGGATCTGCGCCCGCTCGCCGGCCCCGGTGCTCCTGCCACGGCCCTGCTGCGCGCTGCCGGGCCGGATGTCCGGACCGCCCGACGCGCCGCACTCGTGCTCGCCAACCCGGACCTGCATCGCCCTGCCAGCGTGACGGCGACGGCACTGCTGCCCGGCACCGGCGGCGTCTTCACCCGCTTCACCCCCTGTGTTCCCGCCGAGGGGCCGGGGCTGGAGCCTGGTGGGGCCCTGCTGCTGCAGCCGGGCGAGGTTCGCATCCTGGAAGCGATCCCGCCCCGCCCGATCCGTCCCGCCGCCGAGGTGGCCGCCGAGGCCGGTGCCCGCATGCCACGGCTTGGCATCGAGGCCATCGAGCCCGTGGTCGATGGCGGCCGGTTCCCGGTGAAGCGCACCGTGGGTGAAGTCATCGAGGTCCGCTGCGACGTGGTCTGCGACGGGCACGACAAGCTCGCTGCCGCCCTGCTCTGGCGCGCCGCCGACGAGGATACCTGGTGCGAGACACGCCTCCGCCCGCTCGGCAATGATCGCTGGGCCGCCAGCTTCCCGCTGGAGCGGATGGGCCGCTACTCATTCGCCGTCGAGGCCTGGCGCGACGCCTTCGCCACCTTCACCGACGAGTTGCAGAAGAAGCACAATGCCGGCGTGCCCGTCTCATTGGAGCTGGAGGAGGGCCGCCTGCTGGTGGAGGCCGCCGGCCAGCGTGCCGGTGGCGCCGTGGCGGAGCTTGCCGCCAAGCTGAAGGGGGCAGGGGAGGGGGAACGCCTCGCCCTGCTGCTTGCGCCCGAAACCGCGGCGCTGATGGCGGATGCCGATGACCGCCCCTTCCGCCTCCGCAGCGCCGAGATCCCGGTCGAGGCCGAGCGCACCGGCGCCCGCTTCGCCAGCTGGTACGAGCTTTTCCCCCGCAGCCAATCCGGAGATCCTGTACGCCACGGCACCTTCGACGACGTCATCCGCCAGCTTCCACGCATCCGACGGATGGGCTTCGACGTACTCTACTTCCCGCCCATCCACCCGATCGGGAAGAAGAACCGCAAGGGCCGCAACAACACGCTGACGCCTGGGCCGCAGGATCCCGGAAGCCCTTATGCCATCGGCTCCGAAGACGGCGGGCATGATGCATTGCATCCGGAACTCGGCACGCTCGAGGATTTCCGGCGCCTTGTCAGAGAAGCCTCGGCGCATGGGCTCGAGTTGGCGCTCGATTTCGCCATTCAGTGCAGCCCGGATCACCCCTGGCTGCGCGAGCACAAGGAATGGTTCGACTGGCGGCCGGACGGTTCGCTCCGCTATGCCGAGAACCCTCCGAAGAAGTACGAGGACATCGTCAATGTCGATTTCTACAACGAGGGGGCCGTACCCTCGCTGTGGATCGCGTTGCGCGACGTCGTCCGCTTCTGGTGCGACCAGGGTGTTCGCCTGTTCCGCGTGGACAACCCGCACACCAAACCCTTCCCTTTCTGGGAGTGGCTGATCGCCGATATCCGCGCACGCCATCCGGATGCCGTCTTCCTCGCCGAAGCCTTTACCCGGCCGAAGGTGATGTACCGGCTGGCGAAGCTTGGCTTCGGCCAGTCCTACACCTACTTCACTTGGCGCAACGAGAAGCAGGAGATCGAGGAATACCTGACGGAGCTGACGACGACGGCGCCGAAGGACTTCTTCCGCCCGCATTTCTTCGTCAATACGCCGGATATCAACCCGCTCTTCCTGCAGAGCTCCGGCCGGCCGGGCTTCCTGATCCGCGCCGCCCTTGCCACCACCCTCTCCGGCCTTTGGGGCATGGTGCAGGGCTATGAGTTCTGCGAGGCCCGCGCCATGCCGGGTAAGGAGGAGTACCTGGACTCGGAGAAGTACCAACTCCGCACCTGGCCCGAGCGTGCGCCCGGCGACATCGTCGAGGAGATCACCCGCCTGAACGCCATCCGCCGCGCCAACCCGGCGCTGCAGACCCAGATGGGTCTCGCCTTCCACAATGCCTTCAACGACAATGTTCTCTGGTACCGCAAGGCAACGGCGGAGCGGGACAATTGCATCCTTGTCGCTGTCAGCCTCGACCCGCACCATGTCCAGCAGGCGAGTGTCGAGTTGCCGCTTTGGGAATGGGACCTGCCCGATCATGCGGCGCTGGAGGCAGAGGATTTGATGCGCGGACACCGCTTCACCTGGCAAGGCAAGATGCAGCAGATAAGGCTTGATCCCGGCGAACTCCCCTTCGGCATCTGGCGGGTCCGCCCGGCAGGGGGAATCTAGATGAGCCTGCCCGAAGATCCGCACTGGTACCGTGACGCCGTCATCTACCAGCTCCATCTGAAGAGCTTCTTCGATGCCAATGACGATGGCATCGGCGACTTCGCCGGGCTGCTGCAGAAGCTCGACTACATCGCCGAGCTTGGCGTCGACACGCTCTGGCTGCTGCCCTTCTACCCGAGCCCGCTGCGCGACGACGGCTACGACATCGCCGACTACCGGGGCGTCAACCCCAGCTACGGCAACCTGCACGATGCCCGCCGCTTCGTGCGGGAGGCGCATGCGCGCGGCCTCCGCGTCATCACCGAGTTGGTCATCAACCACACCAGCGACCAGCACCCCTGGTTCCAGCGCGCCCGCGCCGCCAAGCCCGGATCGGCGGCCCGCAACTATTATGTCTGGTCGGACACCGACCAGAAATATGACGGCACGCGCATCATCTTCCTCGACACCGAGAAGTCGAACTGGACCTGGGACCCGGAGGCCAAGGCCTATTTCTGGCACCGCTTCTACAGCCACCAGCCGGACCTGAATTTCGACAACCCGCGCGTTCTGGCCGAAGTGCTGAACGTGATGAAATTCTGGCTCGATATCGGAGTGGATGGCCTCCGCCTCGATGCCGTGCCCTATCTGGTCGAGCGCGAGGGGACCAACAACGAGAACCTGTCCGAGACCCATGCAGTCCTGAAGACCATCCGCAGCAAGCTCGACCATTCCTTCGAGGGACGGATGCTGCTGGCTGAGGCCAATCAATGGCCGGAGGATACGCAGCAATATTTCGGCCAGGGCGACGAGTGCCACATGGCCTTCCACTTCCCGCTGATGCCACGGATGTATATGGGCATCGCGCAGGAAGACCGCTTCCCGATCACCGACATCCTGCGCCAGACACCGGATATTCCGGAAGGCTGCCAATGGGCCATCTTCCTGCGCAACCATGACGAGCTGACGCTCGAGATGGTGACGGATCGGGAGCGTGACTACCTCTGGTCCACCTACGCCGCCGATAAGCGCGCACGCATCAATCTCGGCATCCGCCGCCGCCTCGCACCCCTCCTGCAGCGCGACCGCCGCCGCATCGAGTTGATGAACGGCTTGCTGCTTTCCATGCCCGGCACGCCGGTGATCTACTACGGCGACGAGATCGGCATGGGCGACAACATCTTCCTGAAGGATCGCGACGGCGTCCGCACGCCGATGCAGTGGTCGCCCGACCGCAATGGCGGCTTCAGCAAGGCCGATCCTGCGGCGCTCATCCTGCCGCCACTGCAGGACCCGATCTACGGCTTCCAGGCCGTGAATGTCGAAGCCCAGTCGCGCGACCCGCACAGCCTGCTCAACTGGATGCGGCGCATGCTGGCCGTCCGGAAGCGCAGCCGGGCATTCGGTCGCGGCGAGATGCGGCTGCTTTATCCGGCGAACCGCAAGGTGCTGGCCTATGTGCGGGAATTCGAGGACGACACAATCCTCTGCGTCTTCAACCTGTCCCGCGCAGCGCAGGCCGTGGAGCTCGACCTTTCCGGCTGCGCGGGCCGTGTGCCGGTGGAGATGCTGGGCGGCACGAGCTTCCCGCCGATCGGCCAGCTGCCCTATCTGCTGACCCTGCCGCCCTACGGCTTCTACTGGTTCGTCCTCGCCACCGAGAAGGCCTTGCCGCCCTGGCATGAGCCCTCGCCGGAACCGCTGCCTGACCTCCGCACCCTTGTCCTGAAGGCCGATGTGAAAGAACTTCTCGGAGCCGCCGTCAGGCGCGAATTGGAACAGCTTGTCCTCCCCGAGTATTTGCCGAAGCGCCGCTGGTTCGCCAGCAAGGGCGAACGGATCGAGGGCTTGCGCCTCGGCGCGATCGCCAGCCTGCCGGAGGCCAACGGCGCGGTGGTTATGGCCGAGGTGGAGGTGAGCGTATCGGGCCGTACCGAACGCTACGCCTTGCCGCTGGCCGGCGTGGAAGATGTCGAGGGTGCCGGCCCACTTGCGTCGCAGCTCGCCCTGTCGCGGCTGCGCCAGGTGCGCCGTGTTGGCTTCCTCACGGATGCTTTTGCCGACGACCGCATGCCGGCGGCGGTGCTGCATGCCCTGCAGCAGGGGCTGAGCCTGCCGACGGAGGAGGGGGAGATCCGCTTCAGCGCCACCTCTCGCCTTGCCGAGGTGCCGCTGCCCGAGACGCCGGAGATTCGCCGTCTCTCGGCCGAGCAGTCCAACTCCTCGCTTATTTATGGCGAGCAGATCGTCCTGAAGATCATCCGGCGCATCAACCCCGGCATCCATCCGGAAGCGGAGGTCACGCGGTACTTGACCGAAGCCGGCTTCGGCAACACTGCGCCGTTGCTGGGCGAGGTGGTTCGCATCGCGCCCGACGGAACGCCACATACCTTGATGCTGGCCCAGGGCTTCGTCCGCAACCAGGGTGATGGCTGGGGTTGGACGCAGGATTGGCTGCACCGGGCCGTGGATGAGGCTGCGCTGACCGAGGAGGCGCCCGAGGATGCCTTCGCCGGCTATCTCGCTTTCGCCGAAGCACTGGGCCGTCGGCTTGGGGAGCTGCACGCAACGCTCGCGCGCCCGACCGAAAACCCGGATTTCAAGCCGGAGCAGGCGACCGAGGCCGACCGCTCGGCCTGGGCCACCGGTGCGCTGGAGCAGCTCGACCCGGCACTTGATCTGCTCGGTCGTGGCAGTCTGGCCGAGGATGTCGCGCCGCTTGCCGCCGCGCTGGTGGCGAAGCGCGATGCACTGCACGAAGCGGCGCGCCGCCTGGCTCAGTCGGCTGATGGTGCCTTGAAGACTCGCGTCCATGGTGATTTCCATCTCGGCCAGGTGCTGGTCGCGCAGGGCGACGCGGTGATCGTCGATTTCGAAGGCGAGCCGGCCCGCTCGCTGGAGGAGCGTCGCGCCAAGGGCAGCCCCTTGCGCGATGTTGCCGGCCTGCTGCGCAGCCTCGACTACGCCGCCTCCGTCGCCACGGCGAGCGAGGCCTCGGGCGCCGCCACCGCCGCGCCGGCGGAGCGGCGTGCAGCTCTCTTCCAGCGTTGGCAGCGCGAGGCGTCCAAGTCCTTCCTCGAGGCCTATCGCGCCGTCGAACATGCTGCCGAGAACCCTTGGGTTCCGGCTGGCGCCGAAGCTGCCTTGCTCGACCTGTTCCTGCTCGAGAAGGCAGCCTATGAAGTACTCTACGAAGCAGCGAACCGCCCAGCCTGGATTGGCGTCCCTCTCCGCGGCCTCGCTGCCCTCGCGGAAAGGATTACGGCATGATCCCGGGCCTCGATGCCCTGGTCGCCGGCCGCCATGGCGACCCCTTCGCCATCCTCGGTCCGCATGGCGAGGAGATCCGAAGCTTCCAGCCCGGCGCGCGCGGCATCACGGTGCTCGCCCGCGACGATGGTGAGGAACTGGGCCGGCTTGAGCAGATCCACCCTACGGGTCTCTTCGCCGGCCGCGTTTCGCGTCAGGTGCCCTACAGGTTGCGGATCGACTGGCCGGGCTCGGTGCAGGAGGTGGAGGACCCCTACAGCTTCGGTCTGCTACTTGGTCCGCTCGACCTGCACCTCTTTGCGGAGGGGCGCCACTTCGAGTTGGCCAAGGTCTTCGGTTCCCAGGCCATGACGGTGGATGGCGTGGCGGGTGTCCGTTTCGCGCTTTGGGCCCCGAATGCGCAGCGTGTCTCCATTGTAGGCGAGTTCAATGGTTGGGATGGACGGCGCCACCCGATGCGGCTGCGACGGGAGGCCGGGGTGTGGGAGTTGTTCATCCCCCGCCTTCGTCCCGGTGCGACCTACAAGTACGAGCTGATCGGTGCCGACGGCACCATGTTGCCGTTGAAAGCCGATCCTGTGGCGGTGGCGACCGAGATGCCACCTGCCACCGCCTCCCGCATCCCCGATCCAACGCCTTTCCTCTGGTCCGATGCCGCCTGGATGGCGGAGCGCGGCGCGCGGCAGGCGCCCGATGCGCCGATCTCGGTCTATGAGGTCCATCCCGGCTCCTGGTGGCGCGATGCGGAAGGCGAATCTCCCGATTGGGACCGGCTGGCGGACCGGTTGATTCCTTATGCGCAAGGGATGGGCTTTACGCATATCGAGTTTTTGCCGGTGATGGAGCATCCCTTCGGAGGCTCCTGGGGCTACCAGCCTCTCGGCATGTTCGCACCGAGTGCCCGCTTCGGCTCTCCCATGGGCTTTGCTCGCTTTGTCGACCGGGCACATGGCGCGGGCCTTGGCATCATCCTCGACTGGGTGCCGGCGCATTTCCCTACCGATGCACATGGGCTCTACCGCTTCGACGGCACCGCGCTCTACGAGCATTCCGATCCGCGTGAAGGCTTCCACCTCGACTGGAACACCGCGATCTACAACTTCGGCCGCAATGAGGTGCGCGGCTTCCTGCTCGCCAGCGCCATCCATTGGCTGGAGCACTACCATATCGACGGGCTGCGCGTGGATGCCGTCGCCTCGATGCTCTACCGCGACTACTCACGGCCTGCCGGCGAATGGATCCCCAACCGCTATGGCGGGCGGGAGAATCTGGAGGCCGTCGCCTTCGTGCAGGAGCTCAACGCTGTCGTCGCCGAGCGCTGCCCGGGCGCTGTCATGATCGCGGAGGAAAGCACCGCCTGGCCCGGCGTCACCCGCCCGACACAGGAAGGTGGCCTCGGCTTCCACTACAAATGGAACATGGGCTGGATGCACGACACCCTCCACTACATCGAGGAGGATCCGATCCATCGCCGCTACCATCATGACAGCATGACCTTCGGCCTGGTCTATGCCTGGAGCGAGAACTTCATTCTGCCGCTCAGCCACGACGAGGTCGTCTACGGCAAGGGCTCGCTCTTCGGGAAGATGCCAGGCGATCCGTGGCAGAAATTCGCCAATCTACGCGCCTATCTCGCTTTCATGTGGACCCATCCGGGCAAGAAGCTGCTCTTCATGGGCGGCGAGATTGCGCAGCCCACCGAATGGAACCACGACGCCGCCCTTTCCTGGGGGCTACTCGATGATGCGCGGCATCGTGGTATCCAGCGCCTGCTGCATGATCTCAACGCGGCCTATCGCAGCATCCCCGCCCTGCATCGCCAGGATGCGTCGCCGGAAGGGTTCCGCTGGGTTGTAGGCAATGACCGCGACCAGAGCATCTTCGCCTGGCTCCGCTTCGGTGGGCCCGAGGACCGGCCCGCGCTCGTTGTCTGCAACATGACGCCGATGCCGCGCCATGGTTATCGGGTCGGTGTCCCGACCAATGGCGTCTGGCACGAGGTCGTGAACACGGATGGTGCGGCCTACGGCGGAACGAACAGTGGAAATGGCGGTTCGGTGCAGGCCGAAATGGTCGCCTGCCATGGCTTCGACCAGTCGCTTTCGCTCTTCCTGCCGCCGCTTGCGGTGATTGTCCTCACGCATCAGGGGTAACATGCCTCCTATCCCGACCCGCTTGCTGCCCGGCCGGCCCAACCCGCTGGGCGCGAATTGGGATGGGCTGGGCGTGAATTTTGCGGTCTTTTCCGCTCATGCCGAGCGCGTCGAGCTTTGCCTGTTCGACGCCGCAGGTCGGCGGGAGGTCGCCCGCCTGCCGCTGCCCGAATGCACCGACGAGGTCTGGCATGGGTACCTGCCGGAAGCCCGGCCAGGGCAGCTTTATGGCTACCGCGTTTACGGCCCCTATGAGCCGCGCCAGGGTCATCGCTTCAACCCGCATAAGCTGTTGCTCGACCCATATACGCGGCAGATCTCGGGCGAGCTTCGCTGGTCCGACGTGCTGTTCGGCTACCGCGTCGGCGCTGGCCGGGCTGACCTGACCTTCGACCGGCGGGACAGCGCGCCGGCCATGCCGAAATCCGTCGTCGTCGATGACAGCTTCCATTGGGGCGACGACCGGCCGCCCTGCATCCCCTGGGACCGCACTGTCATCTACGAGGCCCATGTCCGCGGCCTCACCATGCTGCGCGAGGATGTCGCACCGCGGGAGCGCGGGACCTTCGCCGCCTTGGCCGACCCGCGCTTCATCGACCATCTCCAGCGCCTCGGCATCACAGCGATCGAGTTGCTGCCGATCCAGGCCTATTTGCAGGACCGCTTCCTAGTTTCCAAAGGGTTGCGGAACTATTGGGGCTACTCGACGCTCGCCTTTTTCGCGCCGGAGCCACGCTACCTGATCGAGCCGTGGATGCGGAACGAGCTCAAGGTCGCGGTCCGCCGGCTGCACGCGGCGGGCATCGAGGTCATCATGGATGTGGTCTACAATCACACCTGCGAAGGCAGCGAGATGGGGCCGACCCTTTGCTGGCGTGGCTTCGACAATGCCTCCTACTACCGGCTCATGCCGGATGAGCCGCGGTACCACATCAACGACACCGGCACTGGCAACACCATCAACATCAGCCATCCGCGCGTGCTGCAGATGGTAATGGACAGCCTGCGCTACTGGGTCGAGCAGTATCATGTCGATGGCTTCCGCTTCGACCTCGGCACAATCCTCGGGCGGGAGCCTGGCGGCTTCGAGCCTGGTAGCGGCTTCTTCGACGCCATCCGGCAGGATCCAGTCCTCTCCCGCGTGAAGCTCATCAGCGAGCCCTGGGACATCGGCCCGGGTGGCTATCAGGTCGGCAACCACCCTCCCGGCTTCGGCGAATGGAACGACCGCTACCGTGATGGCGTCCGGCGCTTCTGGCGCGGCGACAGCGGTCTCCGCAGCGACCTAGCCGCCCGCCTCACCGGATCGGCCGAATTGTTCGACCGCCGTCGCCGCCGTCCCTGGGCCAGCGTGAATTTCCTCGCAAGCCACGATGGCTACACGCTCTACGACCTCAACGCCTATGAGCAGCGCCACAACGAGGCGAATGGCGAGGACAACCGCGACGGCCATTCCGACAACCACAGCAACAACTGGGGTGTCGAAGGCGAGACGGACGATCCGGAAATCAATGCCACGCGGCAGTCCGTGGCCCGGGCCATGCTGGCCACGCTCTTTGCCTCGGCCGGTACGCCGATGCTGCTCGGCGGCGACGAGATGATGCGCACCCAGCTAGGCAACAACAACGCCTATTGCCAGGACAACGAAGTCAGCTGGTTCGATTGGCATCGCGCCGCAACCGATGAGGCGCAGGCGCTACAACGCTTCACCGCGCGCTGCATCGCGCTGCGTCACCGCCTCCCACCGTTGCGCCCGGCCGTCTTCCTGCATGGTGGAGCCGAGGTGCGCCCTGGCCTCCCCGATATTGCCTGGTTCGACCAGCATGGCCAGACGATGACGCCGGATGCCTGGAACGAGCCCGAGGCCCGGACGCTGACTCTACGTCGCGCTACCGCTGCCGAGGATGGCTGTGTCGACGCCACCTTGCTGCTGATGAACGCCGACGGCGCATCGCATGACTTCACCCTGCCGCCACCTCTCATGGGCTGGGCTGTCGTCCTCGATACCGCCGATCCCGAAGCCGAGGAGTATCCAGTGTCAGGCGAGACCGTGCCGGTTGCGGCCCATTCGGTGGTGTTGCTCGCCACCCGGCTGCCACGCGAATGAGCATGACCAACACCTGGGGGGCCACGCTGCTCGCCCCCGACCGCACCCGTTTCCGCCTCTGGGCACCCGAAGCCGAGGATGTGGTGCTTGAGATCGAAGGCCTGGCCCCCCAGCCGATGCCACCAGCCGGGGAGGGGTGGTATGTGGCCGAGGCGCCGGTCGGCCCCGGCGCCCGCTACCGCTTCCGGGTCTCGCCCGATCTGCTGGTGCCCGATCCGGCCTCGCGTCTGCAGGCAGGCGATGTTCATGATGCCTCGGTGGTCGTCGATCCCGAGGCTTTCGCCTGGCGGAATGCAGGCTGGCGCGGGCGGCCTTGGCACGAGACGGTGATCTACGAGGTCCATGCCGGCGCCATGGGCGGCTTCGCCGGCGTCGAGGCGGCACTGCCCCGGCTGCATGAGCTCGGCGTCACCGCCATCGAACTGATGCCGATCAACGATTTTCCCGGTCAGCGAAACTGGGGCTATGACGGTGTCCTGCCCTATGCGCCGGACACCGCCTTCGGCACGCCGGACGAGCTGCGCTCGCTGGTGGATGCGGCGCATGGCCTTGGGCTGATGGTCTTCCTCGATGTGGTCTACAACCATTTCGGGCCGGATGGCGCCTATCTGCATGTCTATGCCAAGCGCTTCTTCGATGAAGGCATCCATACGCCCTGGGGTGCCGCGATCGATTTTCGTCAGTCTGCCGTGCGGGCCTTCTTCGAGGAGAATGCGCTCTACTGGCTGCGCGATTTCCGCATCGATGGCCTCCGTTTCGACGCCGTGCATGCCATCGCCGAGGCTGACTGGCTCGACGTGCTGGCGGCGCGCATCCGCCGGGAATTTCCCGACAGGCACATCCATCTGGTGCTCGAGAACGAGCGTAATGCTGCCCGCCACCTCCGTCCCAGGGGCGGCTTCGACGCCCAGTGGAACGATGACGGCCACAACATCCTCCACCCGCTGCTGACCGGAGAGCGCGAGGGCTATTACGAGGATTTCTGCGACAAGGGCGCGGAGAAACTCGCCAAGGTCCTGTCGGAAGGCTTCCTGTTCCAGGGTCAGCTCTCCAATCATCTCGGCGCCCCACGGGGCGAACCGAGCGCCGACCTGCCGCCCACTGCCTTCGTGCTCTTCCTGCAGAACCACGACCAGATCGGCAACCGTGCCTTTGGCGAGCGCCTGCCCGCCCTGGCGGACCCGATGGCGCTGCAGGCGGCAACCGCCCTGCTACTTCTCTGCCCGCAGATCCCACTGCTTTTCATGGGGGAGGAATGGGCCGCAACGGCGCCCTTCCTGTTCTTCACCGACCACAATGCGGAGCTGGCGCCGCTCGTCACCCAGGGACGGCGCAAGGAATTTGCGCATTTCGCAGCTTTCCAGGACCCGGCGAAGCGCGAGACCATTCCGGACCCCAATGCGGAGAGCACATTCCGCCAATCCATCCCGGATCTCGCCGAGGCATCACATCCGCCGCATGATGCGATGCTGGCGCTGCATCGCCGCCTGCTCGCCCTGCGTCATTCCCGGATCGTGCCGCATCTGCCTGGGGCCAAGGCGCTCGGTGCCCATGCGGTGGCGGATGCGGCCGTGGTGGCTCGATGGAGGCTGGGCGATGGCAGCGTGCTGACCATCGCCTGCAATCTCGGGACCGGCCCCGCCCGCGCCATCGCCAAGGGCGAGGTGCTGTTCGAAAGCATGGCAGGCGCCGCCGGAACGCTGGCCACCGGGGAGTTGCCGCCGCGTTGCACGGTCGCCCTGCTCGACCAAGGATGATATGATGAGTTCCGATGACGACCTGCGGGATCTGGCGGAAGCCGCCGGCATAGCCACCACTTGGCGCGACGTGCATGGCCAGTCCCAGGCCATCGCGCCAGAAACCATGCGGGCCGTCCTTGCTGCCCTCGGCCTGCCTGAGGATGCGGCCGAGGCACGCAACCTGCTGCGCCAGCTCGACCAGCGCCTGCCTCCGCTGCTGACGGCAACCATCGGCCCTGATGGTGTCGCCATTCCCGGCGGTCAGCCCGGCCACCGCTTCGTGCTGCAGATCGAAGGTGGCGGCCGGGTGGAGGGGCAGCTGGAACAAGGCTGGGGCGGCGAGGCGCGACTCCCCGCCATTTCCACCCCCGGCTATCATCGCCTCACCCTCGATGGCGGCCACTCGACCATCGCCGCGGCACCACCACGCTGCGTGACGCTGAACGACCTGGGCGCGGAGGTCCATAACGGCGCTGCCCCCTGGGCCCTGGCCGCGCAGATCTACTCGCTGCGCCGCAAGGGTGATGGCGGTATCGGCGATTTCGGCGGCGTTGCGGCCCTTGCCCATGCTGCGGGCCGGCGAGGCGCCACGGCGCTTGCGGTCAGCCCTGCCCATGCGCTGTTCAGCGCCGATCCCAACAAATACGGCCCCTACGCTCCCTCCAGCCGCATCATGCTGAACGTGCTGCATGCCGATCCGGCAGCGGCGCTAGGCGTGCCCTCCCGGCTGGCGGCCGAGGACGCACCGCTGGTCAACTGGACGACCGCCGCTGCCGGGAAGCTGGCCTATTTCCGCGAGATTTTCGAGGCTGCTGCGGACCATCCCGGCTTTGTCGATTATCGGCGCGAGGCCGGTCCCGCGCTTGAGGACCATGCCCGGTTCGAGGCGTTGCACGCGCACTTCTTTGGAGGCGAGTCAGGTCTGTGGCATTGGCGCCAATGGCCCGAGGAGTTCCGCACGCCACAGAGCCCCGGCGTGCAGCGCTTCGCCCGCGACAACCCGCAGGAAGTGGCCTTCCATGCTTTCTGCCAATGGCTGGCCGATGCCTCGCGCGGCGCGGCGCAGCAGGCGGCGCGCGAGGCGGGCATGCCGGTCGGCCTCATCGCGGATCTCGCCGTCGGCACGGATGGCGGCGGCAGCCATGCCTGGTCCCGCCAGCGCGAGATCCTGCCGAACCTCTCGGTCGGCGCCCCGCCTGACATCTTCTCTCCGCTCGGGCAGGACTGGGGCCTGACCGCCTTTTCGCCGCTCGAGATGCGCGCCGGAGGCTTCGGCGCCTTCATTGAGCTATTGAAATCGACCTTCCGTCACGCCGGCGGGTTGCGCGTCGATCATGCGATGGGCCTGGCCCGGCTCTGGGTGGTGCCGGCCGGTATCGGACCGGAGGGTGGCGCCTATCTGCATTATCCCATGCAGGACATGCTGCGCCTCCTCGCCCTTGAATCGCACCGCCACCAGGCGATCGTCATCGGCGAGGATCTGGGTACCCTGCCGGAGGGCTTCCAAGGCGAGATGGCCCGTGCCGGCATCCTTGGCATGCGGGTACTCTGGTTCGAGCAGGAGCAGGATCGCAGCTTCCGCCCGCCGCATGGCTGGTCGCCCGATGCCGCGGCGATGACCACGACTCATGATTTGCCGACCGTTACCGGCTGGTGGCGTGGTCTCGATATCGGCTGGCGCGACCGGCTCAACCTCTTCCCGGATGCGGATACGGCGAAGCAGGAACAGGCCCGCCGTGCCGAGGACCGCAGCGCTCTTTGGCGTGCCTTCCTCGAAAGCGGTGCCGCGACCGGCGACGAGCCCGCCGCCGAGGAGACTGAACCCGTGATCGAGGCTGCCATCGCCCATATGGCGAGCGCCGCCTGCACCCTGGCCATTCTGCCCATCGAGGATGCCCTGGGCCTGCCGGAGCAGCCCAACCTGCCCGGCACCGTCGAGGGCCATCCGAATTGGCAGCGCCGCATGCCCGGCGATGCGGCCGATCTGCTGGATGATCCCGCCGTCGCCCGGCGGATCGATATTCTTGCCCAAGCCCGCCCCAAAGGAGACTGATGCCCGTGCCAACCCCGCTACGGGATATTTCTCCCGCGCGCATCCGCGCGACTGCCCGGCTACAATTCCATGCAGGTTTCACCCTCGACGATGCCGTGCCCCTGGCGCCCTACCTGGCCCGGCTCGGCATCAGCCATCTCTATGCCTCGCCCATCCTCAAGGCGCGGCCGGGCTCGACCCATGGCTATGACATCGTCGACCATGGCCAGATCAACCCCGAGCTTGGCGGCGAGGCTGCGCTCGGCCGCCTCTCCGCGGCGCTGAAGGAGGCTGGCCTCGGCCTCATCCTCGATATCGTGCCGAATCACATGGGTGTCGGCGGCGCCGACAATGCCTGGTGGCTCGATGTGCTCGAATGGGGACGCCAGAGCCCCTTCGCCACCTATTTCGACATCGACTGGGAGCCGCCGGATCGCTCCCTCTCCAACCGCCTGCTGGCCCCTTTCCTGGGCGACCCCTATGGCGAGGTTCTGGCCTCCGGCAATCTCGTCCTGAAGTTCGAGGCGGAAACCGGCCGGTTCTATGCCGAGTACTACGAGCATCGCTTCCCGATCGCGCCGCAGCACTACCACCACATCCTGCAAGCCTCGGAGGAGCCGGGCCTGCAGGCGCTCGCCCTGGAATTCGGACGCATCGGCCTGCACCAGCGCGATCGTACCCTGTCCCGGCGCGAGGCCGAGGCCTGCCGTGCCCGGCTGGCCGAGGCCGCCGCGACCGAGGCGGGCAGCGCCGGCATTGCCCGGTCGCTGGCCGCCTTCGACGCCAAGGAGGAGGCCGGCCGTCAGGCCCTGCACCGCCTGCTGGAGCGCCAGCATTACCGCCTCGCCTGGTGGCGGGCCGCGGCGGACGAGATCAACTGGCGCCGCTTCTTCGACATCACCTCGCTGGCCGGCCTTCGTGTCGAGCTGCCCGAGGTCTTCGACGCGACCCATGAGCTGGTGCTGAAGCTCTACGCCGAAGGCACCATCGACGGCGTCCGCATCGACCATGTGGACGGCCTGGCCGATCCGCGCGGCTATTGCCGCAAGCTGTATCGCCGCATGCAGACCGTCCGCCCCAATCAGCCGCCGCTGATCTGGGTCGAGAAGATCCTTGCCCCCTTCGAGACGCTGCGCACCGACTGGATGGTCGATGGCACGACCGGCTACGACTTCATGGACGAAGCAAGTGGCGTGCTGCATGACCCGGCGGGGGAGGGGCCCCTGACCGCCCTATGGTCCGAGCAGACCGGCCGTGCGCCCGATTTCGAAACGGAGGTGCGCGAGGCCAAGCGGCAGATCCTTCGCGACAATCTCGCCTCCGAGCTCAACGCCACCGCTGCGGCGCTGAAGCGTGTCGCGTCGCGCGATCTGGTGACGCGGGATTTCACCCTGACAGCGCTGCGCCGGGCGCTCGCCGAGGTGCTGGTCCATTTTCCCATCTACCGGCTCTACATCTCCTCGGGTGGCCGCAGTGCCGAGGACAAGCGCATCCTCGACTGGGCGCTCGCCGGTGCGCGGCGGACCGTGCGTGCCACGGAACGCCCGCTGCTCGAACTGCTCGATGGCTGGCTGGGCGGGGAGCCGCCGCGCAGCCTGCCGCCTTCCCAGCGGCGCGAGCGCCTCTCCGCCGCGGTGCGCTTCCAGCAGCTCTCCGCTCCCGCGACGGCCAAGAGCGTGGAGGACACCGCTTTCTACCGCTATGGCCGGCTGATTTCCCGCAACGAGGTCGGCTCCGATCCCGGTCGCTTCGCTGTCACTCCGGCCGGCTTCCATGCCACCGCCCGGTCGCGGGTGAAGCACTTCCCCCGCGCCCTGCTGGCCACGGCAACGCATGACCACAAGCGTGGCGAGGATGTCCGCGCCCGGCTCGCCGTCCTGTCCGAGATTCCGGCTGAATGGTCCGCCGCTATCCAGCGTTGGACGCGCCTCAACGCCCCGCTCCGCAAAACGCTGGACGATGGTGCCGCACCGGGGATGAGCGCCCAGCTCATGCTCTATCAGACCCTGGTCAGCGCCTGGCCACTCGACCTCGCACCGAATGACGAGGCGGGCCTCAACGCCTTCCTTGAGCGTGTCGCCGCCTGGCAGGAGAAGGCACTGCGCGAGGCGAAGCGCCGTACCGAATGGGCGGTGCCCAATGGCGAATACGAGGCGGCCTGCCGCGAATTCATTACTGCCTGCATGGCGCCCGACCGTGCCAGCCATCTCCGCGAGGAGATTGCCGGCTTCGCCGAGCGCATCGCGCCGGCAGGGGCGATCAACGGCCTGTCGCAGCTCCTGCTGCGCTGCACGGCGCCCGGCGTGCCGGATCTCTACCAGGGCACCGAGTTCTGGGATCTCAGCCTGGTCGATCCCGACAACCGCCGTCCGGTCGATTATGAGGCGAGGCGCGTGGCGCTGGAGGCCGATGCGGCGCCGCAGGACCTGTTGCAGCATTGGCGCGACGGGCGGGTGAAGCAGTCCATCCTGGCTCGTGCCCTGGCCCTGCGAGCGGCCCGGCCGGCTGTTTTCGCGCAAGGCGACTACCTTCCCCTCGCCGTCGAGGGGCCGCAGGCCGCCCATGTTCTGGCTTTTGCCCGGATCCATCGTGGCCATGCTGTCATCGCCGTCGTCACCCGCCTGCCGGCCGCCCTGCTTGGCAACCGGTCGCTGCCGCTCGTGCCGGCAGAGGAATGGCGCGGAACCGAACTCGTGTTGCCGCGTCCAGTGGGGGAACACCGCTGGCGGGATGCGTTGACCGGGGCGGTCCTCGGTGCGCCCGGGGGCGAAGCCGGGGACCGTTTGCCTCTGGCTGAAATCCTCGCCCGTCTGCCGGTCGCCTTGCTGGAGGTGGGATGAGCCGCATCGTCGTCGTCTCCAACCGAGTGCCCGTGCCGTCCGGTAATGCTGGGCATGCCGGGGGGCTCGCCGTTGCACTGCTCGGCCTGATGCAGCAGCGCGGCGGCCTCTGGTTCGGCTGGAGCGGTGCCGTGACCGAAGGCGTCGGCCCGCCTGCATTCTCCCAGCGCGGGGCCGTTGGCTATGCGACGCTCGACCTCACCGAGGCCGAGCATCGCGGCTTTTACACTGGCTATTCCAATGGCGTGCTCTGGCCGATGCTGCATTCGCTGCCGCATCTCATGGCCTTCCGCCGCCAGGATCTCGACACCTATCGCCGGGTGAACCGTCGCTTCGCTGATAATCTGGCGCCGCTCCTGCATCAGGATGACCGTATCTGGGTGCATGATTATCACCTGATGTCGCTGCCGGGCGCGCTGCGCGGGCAGGGGGTGCGCAACCCCACCGGCTTCTTCCTGCATGTGCCCTTCCCGGCGCCCGATGCGGCTGCCGTAGCCCCCGGTATCCGCGGCCTGGTGCAGGATGTGCTGGCCGCCGATCTGCTCGGCTTCCAGACCGCCAGCGACCGCGACAATTTCGCGTCGACCGCCAGCGAATTCGCCGGCGCCGTCCGTACCGGCGACCAGCAGATGGAGATTGGCGGGCGTGAGGTCCGCCTCGGCGTCTTCCCGGCCGAGATCGCCGCCCGCGAATTCGCCGCCACCGCCGCCTCCCAGGCCGCGCTGGAGCCGGCCCGTCTGCTCGCCCGTTCGCTTCAGGGCCAGCAACTCGTCCTCGGCGTCGATCGCCTGGACCCGACCAAGGGCTTGCCGGAGCGCCTGGAAGCCTTCCGCCGCGTCATCGCCCGGCGCCCGGCCCGTAGCGCCACCATGCTGCAAATCGCTGCCCCTTCGCGGGAGGATGTGCTCGCCTATCGCCGTCTCCGCCAGGAAGTCGACAGCGCCGCCGGCTCCATCAACAGCGAGTTCGGTGAGCCGGATTGGCTGCCGCTTCGCCTTCTCGCCCGGCCGCAGACGCGCGACACGGTAGCCGGCTTCATGCGCCTCGCCCGGGTCTGTCTGGTGACGCCGATCCGCGACGGCATGAACCTTGTGGCGAAGGAATTCATCGCCGCCCAGGATCCGAACGATCCAGGCGTGCTGGTCCTTTCCCGCTTCGCCGGCGCCGCCGCCCAGCTCTCCTCCGCCCTGCTGGTCAATCCCCATGATGCCGAGGGCATGGCCGAGGCGCTGTCCTGCGCCCTCGACATGCCCCGCGCCGAGCGGCAGGAACGGTGGCAGGCCGCCTGGGAGTCAATCGCCGGTGCCTCGCCCGAGGGTTGGGGCGAGGATTTCCTGCGCGCATTGGCGCCAGGCGATCTGGCCGCCCTGCCGGCTGCGGGTAGCGCCTAAGGTCAGACCTCATTGATCCAGAAGAGGACGGTGCTGGAGAGGCCGGTCGCAGACATGAAGGTGTGGGCGCATCGGTCATAACGCATGGAGATGCGCCGCCAATCCTTCAGGTGCCCGAGCATGTTCTTGGTGCGGTGTCTCTGCCGATAGAGGGTCTTGTCGTGGGGATTGGCACCTTTCGGCTGCGGCTTGAGGATATGCAGGGCGTGATCCCGGGGGCGGCAAGAGCCTGGCGGAAGCGGCCGCTATCGTAGCCCTCGTCGCCGATGAGCACCTTGGAACGAGGTGGGTTGGACAGCACAGCGCTGCACCCTTGTGGCCGCTCATCTGGCCCTCGGAGAGGAGCAGGACTGTGGGGCAGCCCTGACCATTGCTGACGGCGTGAAGCTTTGAGTTCAGGCCGCCTTTGGTACGCCCGATACGGCGGGGAACAGCCCCTTTTGGAGCAGGCTGGCGGCAGTGCGATGTGCCTCGAGGTGGGTCGCGTCGATCATCAGCCGGTCCGGCTCGCCCACGCGGCCTGCCAGTCCCGCGAGGATGCGGTTGACCACGCCCAGACGGCTCCATTTCACGAAGCGGTTGTAGAGGGTCTTGCAGCACCTCCGGCCGCCATGGAATCAGCCAATCGGATTCACGCTTGGGCAGTCCTCGGTCGAAGCGCGAGCCCGCTGCGGGCCGAGGTGCCCCTCTTCGCGGCGCAGCCCCATCCCTGATCGGGCCTCGGTGGATGGCCGCCCCGGTACGGCCGGGGCCGCCGTCAGGCCAACTCGACCAGGGTGACTTCCGGCGGCATGCCGAAACGGACCGGCAGCATCGAATTGCCGATTCCGCCCGACACGATCAGGTGCCGGTCATCCTCCACCACCGCGCCGTAGGCGTAGCGGTTGCCATAGCGGCTCGGCACCAGCGGCGAATAGCCCCGCACCCGGACCTGCCCGCCATGGGTATGGCCGGAGAGGGTGACGCCGACATGCTCCGGCACCAGCGGGAAGATATCCGGCTCATGCGCCAGGAGGATGCTCGGCGCCCCGGCCGGGATGCCGGCCAGCGTACCTTCCAGGTCGTCCGCTCCATGGATGACGCCGCGGTGCCGATAGGCCCATTGGCTGCCAAGCCCGGCGAGCCAGACTGTCCGGCCGCGATGTTCCAGCCTCCTCAGCTCATTGTGCATGACCGGCAGCCCGGCCGCGGCGAAGGCCTCAGCCGCCTCAGGCAGCGCACGGGTGCCCGATTGGGCGGCTGCACATTCCCACCAGTCATGGTTGCCGAGCACCGCATGCACGCCGAGCGGCGCGCGCAGCCCGGCCAGGATCTCAGCCACCTGCCGCATGGTGGGGCGATTGGCGATGAAGCGCCCATCGGCCAGGTAGTCGCCGAGCAGCACCACCAGATCGGGCCGCAGCGCATTGGCCATGCCGACCGCACGCGCCAGCCGCTCCGGCGGCGTATGCGGCCCGCCTGCATGCGGGTCGGCGATGATGACGATCGACAGCGGCAGGTCTCGCGGCCAGCTCGCCGGCGCGATCCGGTAGCGGACCAATTCCAGCCGGTGCTCCGGCACGCCGCCGCGGCGCTGCTCGCGCAGCCAGGGCAGCAGCCGCCCGCGGCCGCGAAGGGGCGAAGGCGCCGTCCTCGCCAGGGCTTCCGCCTGAGCTCCCGCACCGCTTGAGAGCCCGGCATAGGCCGCCACATCCATCGTCATGCCTGGTCCTGTCCTACCCACACGCGCCGCCGGCCTCGATCGCCTGGCGGGTTCCGCCCATATGGGGCGGGCTGATGCCAAAGGCCGGAACATTCGATCCGGGTCCAGGGCGGCCAAGGGCCGTCTCCCGCCTGAGCCCCTATGTAAGCCATTGTCTCTTGCTGGAAAGCGAAGTTCCGACGGCGAGGTTCGAATGGCACGCCACGGCGCGGATGCAAAGCTTCATTCGGGGGCTTTCTCGTGGCGTGACCGGATGGGCTGGCTGGAACTCCGCCGCCCGGTTCGGGCCGGCTTCCGCCTTCAACTGGGCCGCGATTCACCGCAGCAAAAAGGTGCGACCGTCCAAGCTGCCATCGCGTCCCTAGAGCAAACTCCGATCAGGTGGAATCACCTGATCGGAGTAATTTGCTTGATCAAACAATAAGCTAGAGCGGGGGCCGTGAGCCACTGCGAACGGAAACCGCTCTAGATGCCTGGTGTGCCGAGCACAACGCTCGACTATGCATGGGTTCGGTTCGCCGGGCGGGAAATCATCCGGTCCGTCGAGGGCGGTTCGATCCGGCGGCTGGCTGAATGCGGGTCCGCCACTCGACCACCCATTTTATTGCGGCTTGAAGACGCTTCGCTTCGCTGCATCCGCCGCGCGCCAGAGGTACCAGGCGGCGACGCTGCGCCAGGGGGCCCAGGCCTCGCCGGTTGTGGCCAATTCCTTCGGCTTGGGCTGCGCCTCAAGGCCGGCGGCGACCTTCCAGCCCTCCCGTACACCGAAATCATCGACCGGCAGGATATCCGGCCTGCCGAGGGTGAAGATCAGCAGCATCTCGACCGTCCAGCGTCCGACACCGCGGATGGCGACCAGGCGCTCGATCAACTCCGCATCGCCATGGCGTGCGCAGGCGGCACGCGTCGGCACCAGCCCGCCGATGGATTTCTCGGCGATGTCGCGGATGGCTGCGACCTTGGCCGCGGAGAAACCGCAGCCGCGCATCGTCTCCACTTCCATGGCGAGAATCGCCTCGGGCGGCGGGAAGGAATGGCCCGGATGCAAGGCCAGCAGCCGGCCGAGAATCGCCTCCGCCGCCCTTCCATGGACCTGCTGATGCGCTATGGCGCGGATCAGCGCCTCATAGGGTTCACGCGTTACCGGCTCCAGCGTGCAGGGGCCGATCTGCTTGATGACGCGCTTGAGCACCGGGTCGCGCCGCAGCGCCCGCTCCGCGCGGGACCAGTCGGGGCGTTCGGTCTGCTTCGGGCTGTCGCCGGCCATGTCGCTCATGGCCCGAGCCTATCCCGCGCGCCCCCCTTGCGCCATGACACCGGGCCGATGACTGTTTCGCCCATGCCCGAACTCTATGCCGCCTATGGCAGCAACCTTTCCCATGCGCAGATGCAGGCGCGCTGCCCCGGCGCCACGGTCGCCGGCGCGGTGCTGCTGCCTGGCTGGCGCCTCGTATTGCGCCGGTTCGCGCTGATCGAGCCTGACCCGGCGGCGACCTGCCCGGTCGGCCTCTGGCAGGTGACGCCCGGTCATCTGGTCGTGCTCGACGGCTATGAGGGCCCACATACCTATGAACGCACCCGCCTCGCACTGCCGGGGGGCGGCGAGGCCTGGGTCTATCGCGAGATCCGATATCGCCCTGGCCCGCCTTCCGCTGGGTATGTCGCCCGGCTGCGTCAGGGCTACCAGGACTTCGGATTCGACCCGGCGCCGCTGGAGGCGGCGCTCCTCGCCGCCTGAGCGCCTCACACCACCTGCAGCAGCCCGGCCAGCAGCCGCGCCCGCGGCACCAGGCTGTCGAGCAGCAGATGCTCCTCCAGCGTATGTCCGCCGGCGCCCTGCACGCCGAGCCCGTCGAGCGTCGGGATGCCCATCGCGCCGGTGAAGTTGCCGTCCGAGCCGCCGCCCGCGCTCTGCGAGCTGATGTCGAAGCCGATAGTCTGGGCGATCCGCCGAGCGGTGCCATAGAGCTCCATGCCCCGCGCATCCGGCTCCCAGACCGGGCGCGTCACGCCGCGCCGCACCTCGAGCTGCACGTCGTTCCCGGTCGGGCGCAGCGAGAGCATGGTCTCGACCGCCGCATCGAGGTCCTCCTGCCGCTTGGCCATGGAGAGGCTCTCGGCGTCGCAATGCGTCGCCACGCAATTCACCCACTGCCCGCCATGGATGACGCCGACCGAGTAGGTGACGGCATCGGTCGTCAGCGCCTCGATCGCCACCACCTGGCGGCACATCTCGCGGATGGCGCTGCGCCCATCGGCGAGGCGTGCACCGGCATGGCTCGGCCGGCCGGTGGCGCGGAGGTTGAAGCGGGCGATGGCATAGCGGCCGGTGACCACGCCGCCATCCGGCCGCGCCGGCTCCGGCACCAGCACCACGGCGTGGCGCGCGGCCTCGGCCTCGATCAGGTCGCGTGTCGAGGGCGAGCCCACCTCCTCGTCGCTGGTCAGCAGCACCGTCACCGGCCGGCTGGTGGCGATGCCGGCGCGGATGAGCTGGCGGATGGCCTCGATGGCGATCCAGTTGCCGCCCTTCATGTCATAGACGCCGGGGCCGTAGACCCGGTTGCCCTCCACGCGCCAGGGCAGCGGCTCCAGCGTGCCGACCGGGTGGACGGTGTCGAGATGGCCCATCACCAGCACGCCCGGCATCGACGGATTCGGGTGCGGGAAGGTGGCGCGGACGCAGGGGCCGTAGCCCATGCGGCCGGGGATGGTCTCGATGCGCGCGCCCATCAGCGCCAGGTCGCGCGCCGCGATCTCCATCATGCGGGCGACGGCGGCGGCGTCGAAGGTCGGGCTCTCGCATTCCACCCAGGTACGCAGGCCGGGCAGCATGGCCTCGGCATCGAAGGGCAGGTCGAGGACGGGCTGGTCCATTCGGCATCTCCGTGATCCGGTTCGCCAGCCTGCGGCGAGTGCGGCCGCGCGGCAATGGGGGAGGCGGTCAGAGCCGGCCGATATGCAGCCCGCCATCGACATGGAAGGCATCGCCCGTCGAGAAGGGAATGGCGCCCGAGAGCAGGCCCGCGACGGCACGGGCCACATCCTCCGCCTCGCCCCAGCGGCGGATGGGCGAGAGGCCATCGGCGATGCGCTGGGTGTAGCGCTCGGCGACGGGGGCGGTCATCGCCGTGCGGATGACGCCAGGGCGGACCTCGAAGACCGGGATACCGTCCTCCGCCAGACGCAGGGCGAAGCAGCGGGCAAGCATCGAGAGCGCGGCCTTGCTGGCGCAGTAGTCGGCGCGGTCCGGGCTCGCCAGCACGGCATTGGCCGAGGTGATGAAGACGATGCCCCGCGGGCCGCGCAGCGGCGCAACCTCCGCCACCATCCGCCGGGCGAGGGCCTGGGTGAGGAAGAAAGGGGCGCGGGTATTGACCGCGATCACCTGATCCCAGCTCTCCGGCGTGAGGTCGAGCGGGTCGCCGCGCTGCTGCGTGCCGACGCCGGCATTGCTCACCACCGCCTCCACCCCGCCGCCCATGGCCCAGGCCCAGTCGGCCAGCGGCGCGAGGGCCTTCGGGTCGGCGAGGTCGCAGAAGCGGAAGTCGAAATCGCCACCCGCCTCGACGACGGCGCGGCCGGTCTCCCGTGCGCCTTCCAGCTCCTTGTCGACGGCCAGGATGTCGTAGCCCTGCGCGGCGAGGGCGATGCAGGTCGCCGCCCCGATGCCGCGCCGCGCGCCGGTCACCAGCGCCACCGGACGTTTGCCGCTCGCCATGTCCTTCCTCCTCCCCGGCTTCGGCGCCAGGATGGGCGAAGCGCGACGGCAAGGTCCAGCAGAGGGGGAGCGCAATGCCCATCACCGGTGCGGCCCGGCTCTTCGCCATCCTCGGCGACCCGGTCGGGGTGGTGCGCTCGCCGGCCTGGTGGAACGACCGTTTCGCCGAGGCGGGCCTGGATGCCGCCTTCGTGCCGCTGGATGTGGCGGCTGCCGACCTGCCGGCTGCTTGGCGTGGGCTGACGCGCCTCCGCAACCTCGACGGGGTGGTGCTGACCATGCCGCACAAGCAGGCGGTGGTGCCGCTGCTCGATGCGCTGGGGCCGCTGGCGCGGCTGGCCGGGGCGGTGAACACGGTGCGCCGCCGGGCGGACGGCGCCTGGGAGGGCGAGATGTTCGACGGCGAGGGCTTCGTCGCCGGGCTGCGGGCCGAGGGCCATGAGCCGGCCGGGATGCGGGCTTTGCAGGTCGGCTGCGGTGGGGCGGGGCGGGCCATCGCCTTCGCCCTGGCCCGGGCGGGGGTGACGGAGCTCGCCCTGTCGGATACGGCGCCGGGGCGGGCGGGGGCGCTGGCGGAGGCGGTCGCGGCCGCCTTCCCCGGCTGCCGGGTGGCCACCGCCCTGCCGGACCCGGCCGGCTACGGGCTGGTGGTGAACGCGACGCCGCTCGGCCTGCGGCCCGGCGATGCACTGGCGGTGGAGCCGGGCCGCCTGTCGCCCGGCCAGGTGGTCGCCGACGTAATTCCAACCCCCGAGCGCACGGCGCTGCTGGACGCGGCGGCCGCGGCGGGGTGTGATACGGTCACCGGCCGGGCGATGTTCGAAGGCCAGGCAAGATTGGCGGCGGCCTTCCTCGGGCTGGCCGACCTGGGAGGATAACGAGAGGCGATGTTCAGCCGCTTCCGCCCGATCGATTGCGACCTGCACCCGATGGTGCCGGATATGCGGGCGCTGACGCCCTATATGGACGAGTTCTGGCGCGACCAGGTGGAGGAGCGGGGGATCACCACCCTCGACACCCAGTCCTGGCCGGTGCGCTCGCCGAAGACCATCCGCCAGGACTGGCGCGGTGCCGATGGCCGGGGCGCCGGGACGGTCGAGCTGCTGCGGGCCCAGTCGATGGACCGGCTCGGCACCGCCATGGGCATCCTCAACCCCCTCTACGGCGTGCAGCTGGTCTTCAACGAGGACATGGCGGCAGCCTTCACCCGGGCGCTGAACGACTGGACGCGGGCGGAATGGCTCGACCGGGACGACCGGCTGCGCGCCTCCATCGTGCTGCCGCTGCAGAGCGTCGAGGCCTCGGTGGCCGAGATCGAGCGGCTGGCGCCCGACCCGCGCTTCGTCCAGGTGCTGGTGCTGGTGATGGGCGAGGTGCCGCTTGGGCGGCGGCACTACTGGCCGGTGCTGGAGGCCTGCGCGCGGCATGGGCTGCCGCTCGGCATCCATGCCGGCAGCGCCTACCGCCACCCGCAGACCTCGGTTGGCTGGACGAGCTGGTATCTCGAGGAATACGCGGCGAACCAGCAGGCCTTCCAGAGCACGCTCGCCAGCCTGCTGACCGAGGGCGCCTTCTCGAAATTCCCCGACCTGCGGGTGGTGCTGCTGGAATCCGGCGTGACCTGGCTACCGAGCTTCCTCTGGCGCCTGCAGAAGACCTGGAAGGGCGTGCGCTTCGAGGTGCCCTGGGTGGACCGGCTGCCGGTTGAGATCGTCCGTGACCAGGTGCGGCTGACCGTCCAGCCGCTGGATGCGCCGGAGGATGGCGCCATCGTCCAGCGGGTGATGGACCAGTTGCGCTCCGATGCGTTGCTGCTCTGGGCCTCGGACTGGCCGCACTGGCAATATGACGGGGATGCGGCGATGCCGCCGGGCATCCCCGAGAGCCTCTGGCCGAAACTGATGCGGGACAATCCGCTCGCCACCTATCAGCGCCTGCGCGAAGGAGTCGTGGCATGAACGTCATCCAACCGATCGCCGCCCCCGGCAAGCCCGCCGCCGCCACGCTGGGCCTCGTCGATGTCGACATCCACCCCCGGCCACACGCCATCGAGGATTTCAGGCCCTTCCTCAGCGAGCGGTGGTGGGAGCACCTGCAGACCTGGGGGATGCGGGCCCGGCACGGCTTCACCGCCGGGCAGCCGCCCTTCCCGAAGGCGCAGCCGCTGGCCTCGCGCCGCGACGCCTGGCCGCCGAATGGCGGGACGCCGGCCTCGGACCTCGATTTCCTGCGCTTCCAGCTGCTCGACAATTACGGGATCGACTACGGGGTGCTGAACCCGCTGCAGCCGAGCGGGCAGGGGGACCGGAACAACGGCTTCTCCGCCGCCATGGCACATGCGACCAATGAATGGCAGCTCGAGGCTTGGCTGCGGAAGGAGCCCAGGCTCCGCGGCAGCGTCGTCGTGCCCTACGAGGACCCGCAGGCCTCGGCCGCCGAGATCCGCAAGCGCGCGGGCGACCCGAATTTCTGCCAGGTGCTGATGATGAGCCGCACGGCGGAGCCGGCCGGCAACCCGCGCTACTGGCCGATCTACGAGGCGGCGGTGGAGGCCGGGCTGCCGGTCGCCTTCCATGCCTTCGGCTATAGCGGCTGGGCGATGACCAATGGCGGCTGGCCCTCCTTCTATATCGAGGAGGTGAGCGAGCATGCGACCTCCTGCCAGAACCAGGTGATCTCCCTTGTCACCGAGGGGGTGTTCGAGCGCTTCCCGGGCCTCAAGGTCATCCTGATCGAATGCGGCTTCGCCTGGCTGCCCTCGGTGGGCTGGCGGCTGGACAAGCACTGGCGCCACCTGAAGTCGGAGGTGCCGCACCTGAAGCGGGCGCCCTCCGAGTATATCCGCGACCATATCTGGGTCTCGACCCAGCCGATGGAGGAGCCGGAGCGGGGGCAGCACATCCTCGATACCTGCGAATGGGTGGGCTGGGACCACATCCTCTTCGCCAGCGACTACCCGCACTGGGATTTCGACGACCCACGCGCGGCCATCCCCGGCGTGATCCCGGCCGAGCGGCGGCGCGGGATCTATGGCGGCAATGCCCGGGCGCTGTACGGGTTCTAGGCCATGGCTCGGATCGTCGTGGCGCCGGTGGGCGAGATCCCCGCCGGCGGGCGGAAGCTGATCGAGGCCGAGGGGAAGCGCATCGTCGTCTTCAACCTCGGCGGTGAGTTCTACGCGCTGTCGGATCGCTGCCCGCATCAGGGGGGCAGCCTCTGCGCCGGGCTGGTCTCCGGGCATGTGGAGAGCGCGGCACCCGGCGAGTACCGCTATTCGCGGCGCGGCGAGATGGTGCGCTGCCCCTGGCACTACTGGGAATTCGACATCCGCACCGGCAAGTCCTGGTTCGACCCGAAGCGGGTTCAGGTGCGGCAATTCCCCGCCCAGGTGGCGAGCGGGGCGACGCTGGTCGAGGGCCCCTATGTGGCGGAGACCTTCCCGGTGAAGGTCGAGGACGAATACGTGGTCGTGGACGCCTGAAGGCGCCCCGGCCACCTCAAATCCGTTGAGGCCGAGCCATGCCGCCACCCTGAAATCAATGGGTTGGCCCAGATAATTGAGGATTTGAGGGTTTTATCCCCGGGCGCCTTCGGCCAGCAGCGCCTCATGCAGACTTGAAGCCCGGCCAGCCTGCTTGGCAGGGCGACCCGATGAATAAGGAATGCAGGACGGGCGACCACCGGATTATTGAGAAAGAAGATCCATGCAAAAGAATGGATCATCCGGAGGGAACCGAAATGAGCATCCGATTTGGCGGGTCCGGTCCTGATACCCTGCCTGCGACGAATGGCTGGGACCTGCTGGCGGGTCTTGGTGGTAACGACACCCTGGACGGTCTCGATGGCCGGGACGCGGTGTTCGGCGGCAGCGGCAATGACAGCGTCTTCGGCGGTGCGGGCGATGATCTCGTCTCGGGCGGCGACGGGAACGACCGTGTCGTCGGCGATGCCAGGCCGGGCGGCCCGAACCCGGTGGAAGTTGGCGGCACCCCAGGCCGCAACCTGCTCCTCGGCGGCAGGGGCGACGACCTTGTCCAGGGTGGATACGGCGAGGACACCGCCTTCGGGGGCTCGGGGAACGATACCATCATCGGCTGGGGCTACGGGCCGCCGAGCCCGTCCGGCGCCGAGGGCTGGGAGGCGCTCGATGACGCCGACCTGCTCTGTGGCGGGGCGGGGCGGGACAGCATCCGGGGCGGGGGCGGAAAGGATTCCATCTACGGAGGCTCTGGGGACGACACGCTGCAAGGCGGATACGACCTCGATGTCCTGACCGGCGGCCGGGGCGCGGACCGCTTCCTGTTCGGGCGGGAGGGCATTGCCGGCTTCACCCTCGACAGCGGCGTCGGCCCCGGCAACCGGGATGTCGTCACCGATTTCCGGCATGCCGATGATGACGTGCTCGACCTGTCCGGCTACCGCAGCGGCTTCCTGCCCCGGGACACGCCGCCGCCGGTCTTCATCGGCAACGAGGCCTTCCGGGTCAGCCCGGAGGACGGCAACCGGATGCAGGTCCGCTACGAGGTCGAGGGCGACCGGACCATCGTGCAGATCTACACCCAGTTCAATTTGCCGCCGCCCGAATACCCGCAGCCCGTGCCGGGCGTGACGGTCGAGATCGAGCTGCTGGGCGTCCGCGGCCTCACCGCCGATGACGTGTTTCTCGGCTGATCCCGCATTCCTCCGCAGGGGCTGAGGCGGGAGTGGTGTTGATCATTCTTGTATAGCAACTTTCCCGCGGGCATGCAAGGCGAACCCGCCAAGCCCGCGGCGCGTTCGCCCTCCATGCGAATTGGATGGTGCTGCAAATGGGTGCCGCCGGCGGGCGATAGCCGGCCGGCGGCGGGGATGAACCTGCGCGACACGACGGTCGCCGCGCTCAGCCGGCTTGGCCCGGCGGAGGCGACGGCGAAGCTGCTCGGCCTCGTCGAGGGCAACATGGCGGCGCTCGCCGCGCAGGTGGAGGAGGCGGCCGCGGCGCCGCCGCTGGAGCGCTGCCTCCGCATCATCTCGAGCGTGCTGCCGGTCTATACCCACCCGGTGGCGCAGCCGCGCTATGCCGAGCCGGTGCTGCGCGAGGCGGTGGAGCGGGGCCTCACCGCCATCGGCGCCCGGGCGCGGGCGGCGGGGGTGCGGCTGTCCATGCATCCCGGCCAGTACTGCGTGCTCTCGACCGAGAACCCGCGGGCGCTCGCCAACAGCATCGCCGAGCTCGACTACCATACCGAGGTGATGCGGATGCTGGGGCTGGCCGGCGGCTGGCACCCGGAGGGGGCGCATATCAACATCCATGGCGGGGCGCGGGCGCCGGGCGTCGCGGGGTTCCGGCGGGGCTTCGCGCTGCTGGCGGAGGAGACCCGCGGGCTGCTGACGGTCGAGAATGACGAGATCTCCTACGGGCTCGACGACCTGCTGTCGCTGGCCGACACCCTGCCGATCGTCCTCGACCTGCATCACCACTGGTGCCAATCGGCGGGCGAGCACATCGCGCCGGAGGACCCGCGCATCGACCTGGTGCGGCAGAGCTGGCGGGGCACGCGGCCGATGGGGCATCTGAGCGCGCCGCGCGAGGGGCTGCTGCCGGGCGGGCTCGACCCGGAGCTGCTGCCGGATTACCGCGCCCTGGTCGCGGCCGGGGTTCCGGCGCGGGAACTCCGGGCGCATTCCGAGCGGATGTGGAACCGGGCGATCAATGCCTGGGCGGTCGGGCACCTGGCCTGGACCGATCTCGAGGTCGAGGCGAAGGGGAAGAACCTTGCCAGCCATGACCTGGCCGAGGCCGCCGAAGGGACGGCCGGGCGCGGGAGGGTGGCTTCCATGGCCGCGAGCCTGTAGAAGGCGGCCTCTGAATTCCGGAACAGTCGCAGCAGCCCATGGCCACCGTTCTCCTCATCATCCACCTCTTCGTCACCCTGGCCCTGATCGGCGTGGTCCTGCTGCAGCGCAGCGAGGGCGGCGGGCTCGGCATCGGCTCCTCCCAGGGCATGGGCTCCTTCATGAGCGGGCGGGGCACGGCCAACCTGCTGACCCGCACCACCGGCATCCTGGGCACGGCCTTCTTCGTGCTGTCCCTGGCGCTGGCCCTGCTCGGGCGGGGGACGGGGCTGCAGGGCTCCATCCTCGATGCGCCCGCGCCGCCGGCCGCGACGACCCCTGCCGCCCCGGTGGCACCGGCGGCGCCGAGCGTGCCGACCAACTGACCGGCGGCCCTCCGGGGCCCTGGCCATGGACGGGGTCGTTGACCCTCCTGGCAGCCTCGATGCTTTATCGCGAAAACGTGAGATTCCTGGCCCGCTGGGGATCGCACGCGATGGGCGCCGGAGTCGCACTGTTGCAAGATCGCCCGCTGCATGGCTGACCCAGCGCCAGCCTCCATCCTCGCGGGTAGCGGAGCGGCGGCAGGCCCGGTATGGTGGGCGCCCATGGCGCGGTTCGTATTCATCACCGGCGGCGTGGTCTCCTCCCTCGGCAAGGGCATCGCAGCGGCTTCTCTCGGGGCCCTGTTGCAAGCGCGCGGATACAAGATCCGCCTGCGCAAGCTCGATCCCTATCTGAACGTGGATCCGGGGACCATGTCGCCCTATCAGCATGGGGAAGTCTTCGTCACCGATGACGGTGCCGAGACCGACCTGGATCTTGGCCATTATGAGCGCTTCACCGGCGTGCATGCGACCAAGGCAGACAACTGGACGACGGGGCGGATCTACTCCGACGTCATCGCGGCGGAGCGCCGCGGGGACTATCTGGGCGGCACCGTCCAGGTGATCCCCCACATCACCGACAAGATCAAGGAAGTGGTCCAGGCCGAGACCGACGGCTACGACTTCATCCTGGTCGAGGTGGGCGGCACGGTCGGCGACATCGAATCGCTGCCCTTCCTCGAGGCGCTGCGGCAGCTGGCGAATGAGCTGGGGCCGACCCAGAGCCTGTTCATGCACCTGACCCTGGTGCCCTTCATCGGCTCGGCCGGCGAGCTGAAGACCAAGCCGACGCAGCACAGCGTGAAGGAGCTGCTGGGCCTCGGCATCCAGCCGCAGATCCTGCTCTGCCGCTGCGACCGGCCGATCCCGGAGAATGAGCGGCGCAAGATCGCGCTGTTCTGCAACGTGCGGCCGGAAAGCGTGATCCCGGCGCTGGACGCCAGCAGCATCTATGGCGTGCCCCTGCAGTACCATACCGAGGGGCTGGACCGGGAAGTCCTGCGCCATTTCGGCCTGTCGATCTATGGCGAGCCGGACATGCGGCGCTGGGAGGGCATCGTCCATTCCCTGAAGCAGCCCGAGGGCGAGGTGACCATCGCCGTCGTCGGCAAGTACACCAACCTGCTCGACAGCTATAAGTCGCTGAACGAGGCGCTGACCCATGGCGGCATCGCGCACAATGTGCGGGTGAAGCTCGACTGGGTCGATTCCGGGGTCTTCGACGACCGCAGCGGCGACGAGGCGGTGAAGCGGCTGGAAGGGGCGAGCGGCATCCTGGTGCCGGGCGGCTTCGGCGAGCGCGGCACGCCGGGCAAGATCGAGGCGGTGCGCTTCGCGCGCGAGCGGAAGATCCCCTTCTTCGGCATCTGCTTCGGCATGCAGATGGCGGTGATCGAGGCGGCGCGGAACCTGGTCGGGCTCAAGGGCGCCTCCTCCACTGAATTCGGCCCCTGCGAGCATCCCGTCGTCGGCCTGATGACGGAATGGCTGCGCGGCAATGCACTGGAGCGGCGCAATGCCATGGGCGATCTCGGCGGCACGATGCGGCTCGGCGCCTATACGGCGCGGCTGTCCGACGGCTCGCTGGTGCGGGAGGTCTATGGCGGCGCCTCCGAGATCGAGGAGCGGCACCGGCACCGCTACGAGGTGAACGTCAACTACAAGGACCAGCTGGAGGAGGCGGGCCTGCGCTTCTCCGGCATGTCGCCCGATGGCGACCTGCCCGAGATCGTCGAGTACCCGGACCATCCCTGGTTCATCGGCGTGCAGTTCCACCCCGAGCTGCTGTCGAAGCCCTTCGCGCCGCATCCGCTGTTCCGCGGCTTCATCGGCGCGGCGGTGCGGCAGGCGCGGCTGGTCTGAGATCCCGGCATGGACCGTGCCTCGGGGCGCGGTCCATGCCGGGTGCGTCCATGCCGGCCTCACCTGCCGGAAAGCCGGCAGCCGGCATGCTGCCCGACGGCGCTTGACCTCGGCGCCCGCCGGGCGTCTCTCTCGCCCGCAATCTGCCAAAAGGGGAATTGCATGGTCCGGTCTCGCCTCATCCTTCTCGCCCTCCCTTTGCTCGCGGGTTGCGCCCAGATGGGGGAGCGGGCCGAGCCACCGGCCAGCGCGTCGCTGCGCTTCGCCCAGGCGCTCGACCAGGCGCAGGAGGCGGTGGATGGCGCGGTCGACCGGATGGACAGCTTCGAGCGCATGGCCCAGCGCGAGGACAGCGCCATCGCCTTCGCCGTCGGCGGGCGGGGGGCGCCGGCCGGGCATTTCACCGCGCCGCCGGCAGGCGCCGCCGAGGCGGCAGGCCGGGTGATGGATCCGGCCTTCCTCGCCCTCGGCGACTACGCCCATGTCCTGGCCCAGGCTGCCTCCGGCCAGCCGGTGCGCGATGCGACGGTTGGCAATGGCCAGGTGCTGGCCCGGGCGGCGGCGAACGGGCTGGCGGCCGTGCAGGCGGCGAGCGGCACGCCGGTGCTGGAGCCGGTGCGGCAGGCCGGGCTCGCCGGCATCACCGCCCTGGCCGACCTGCCCGGCGTGCTGGCGGCGCAGCGCGAGCGCCCGAGCCTCGCCGCCCTGGTCGAGGAGGGGCAGCCGCATGTGGTCGCCGTCATCGCCATGCTGCGGGCGGTGGTCGGGGCGGAGCCGGGCCTCGGCACGCGGGGTGCCATCCGTGCCCGGCACGAGGGGCTGGATGCACAGCAGGCGCGCTTCCTCGCCGCGCTGCGGACCGATTCCAGGATCGGCGTGGCGGAGCGCTACAGCATCTTCCGGAGCGTGGCCGAGGCGCGGGACAATGACCCGGCCCAGGGCAACCTCGCCTCGATCATCGACCTGCTGGCGGCGATCGAGCAGGCCCATGCCGCCCTGGCGGTGAGCGGGCCGGATGCCGAGGGGCGGGTGGCGCAGCTCGAGCTCGCCGTGGCGCGGCTCTCGGCGCTGACCGAGGGCAGCCGGCGCGGGTGAACCGGCGGCGCCTCCGGCTGGCGGGATCAGCGGCCGGGGCCTTGGCGCTCGCCCTGCTGCTCAGCGGGCGTTGGGCCGGATTCGCCGCGCCGCTCGCGGTGGCCTGCATCGGCCTTCTCGTGATGAGCGCGCGGGAGGGCAGTGCGCAGGATGGCGGCGTCGGCGACGGCCGGGAGGACCATGTGGGCGTGGGCGGCGGCGGTGATGGCGCGGGGGATGGCGGCGGTGACGGCGGGGGCCAGTAGGCCCGGCTGACGCGGCCGGGCCACTCCCGGAAAGTTGGGGGCTTGCCGCCCGGCGGCCGGGCCGGTATCGGCGCGCAGACAGCCCGGAGAGCGCCCCATGTCCGCCATCGTCGACATCATCGCCCGCGAGGTCCTCGACAGCCGCGGCAACCCCACGGTCGAGGCCGAGGTGGTGCTGGAGAGCGGCGCGATCGGCCGCGCCATCGTTCCCTCCGGCGCCTCGACCGGCGCGCATGAGGCGGTCGAGCTGCGCGACGGCGACAAGGCGCGCTTCGGCGGCAAGGGCGTGACCAAGGCGGTGGCCAATGTCGAGGGCGAGATCTTCGACGCCCTCTCCGGCATGGATGCCAGCGAGCAGGTCCGCATCGACGAGACGATGATCGAGCTGGACGGCACGCCGAACAAGGCGCGGCTCGGCGCCAATGCCATCCTCGCCGTCTCGCTCGCCACGGCGAAGGCCGCCGCCGAGGAGCTCAGCCAGCCGCTCTACCGCTATGTCGGCGGCGTGTTCGCCCGCACCCTGCCGGTGCCGATGATGAACATCATCAACGGCGGCCAGCATGCCGATAACCCGATCGACATCCAGGAATTCATGATCATGCCGGTCTCGGCCGGCACCGTCGCCGATGCGGTGCGGATCGGCGCCGAGGTCTTCGCGGCGCTGAAGAAGCAGCTGCACGACGCGCACCACAACACCAATGTCGGCGACGAGGGCGGCTTCGCCCCGAATATCGGCTCGGCCGACGAGGCGCTGTCCTTCATCGCCAAGGCCTGCGAGGCGGCGGGGCACCGCGTCGGGGAGGACATCATGTTCGCCCTCGACTGCGCCTCGACCGAGTTCTTCCATGACGGCGTCTACAAGATGGAAGGCGAGGGCAAGACGCTCGACCAGGGCGGCATGGTGGACTACCTCGCCACGCTCTGTGCCAAGTGGCCGATCATCAGCATCGAGGACGGCATGTCCGAGGATGACTGGGCGGGCTGGAAGCTGCTGACGGAGCGGCTCGGGCAGAAGGTGCAGCTGGTGGGCGACGACCTGTTCGTGACCAACCCGGAGCGGCTGCGCCAGGGCATCGAGACCGGGACGGGCAATGCGATCCTGGTGAAGGTGAACCAGATCGGCACGCTGACCGAGACGCTGGAAGCGGTCGAGATGGCGCATCGCGCCGGCTACAAGGCGGTGATGAGCCACCGCTCGGGCGAGACCGAGGATGCGACCATCGCCGACCTCGCCGTCGCTACAAATTGCGGGCAGATCAAGACCGGCTCGCTCAGCCGCTCCGACCGGTTGGCCAAGTACAACCAGCTGATCCGCATCGAGCAGCAGCTCGGCACCGCCGCACGCTATGCGGGGCGGACCATCCTGCGGCGCTGAACTCCGACGCAGCCAGGCCACGGCGGGCGGGAAATCGCGTCCCGCCCGCCGATGGCGCTTGCCAATTCCCCAGGTGGCTGGTGCTTATAGACTGGGAAATTGGGGGATTCTGGACGATGTCCTTCGGGCGCGTGCTGAAGCGCAAGCTGGCCGATGCCTTGCCGCCGGTCGGCCTGGCGCTGCTCTGCGGCTATTTCGTATGGCATTCGCTGCATGGCGATAGCGGGCTGCTGGCGCGCGAGCGGAAGCAGCAGGAGATCGCCGATGCACGCGCCACGCTGGTGCGGGCCGAGTCCGAGCGTGATTCCATGGAGCGGCGGGTGAACGGGCTGCGCGGCGAGCGGATCGACCGCGACCAGCTCGATGAGCGGGCGCGGACCCTGCTGAACCTCGTCGGCAAGGACGAGATCGTCATCCCCTACGACTCGCAGCGCCGCCTGTTCTGATCCGTCAGGGGGCTGGGGAGGGCGGCGTGGCGGGGCTGCGAAGGCCGACCCAGCGCCAGCCATTGCCCCGCCCGGTGAGGCGGGCCAGCAGGTCCTGCGCCGCCCAGAAGGCACGGATGCGGCGCCCGCCGGCGCCGGCAAGGCCGAGCCCGGCCCAGGGCGCGAAGGGGTTGCCCCGCGCATAGGCCCAGATGGCGATGCGGCATGCAGCGCCCTCGCTGATCCCCCGCCGGTGGAAGCCGGCCGTATCGGCGATCACCAGCGTATTGGCGGCGACGGCGAGCTTGCGCGGCGGCGCATAGCCGAGGCGCGCCAGCCTCGCCTCCTCGATGCGGAGCGAGCCTTCGCCGGTGAGGCGGTCGGCATGCTGCGCGGCGGTGATGGAGACGCGCCGCTCCCAGGCCAGGTGCCGCCGCGTCGGGCGGTGGGAGCCGGGCACATAGGTGAAGCCCGCTGCATCGCCCGGCACATCGGTGAGGAAGAGCCAGGACTTCACCGTCGGGTGGAAGGTGTCGGTGTGGAAGTGGCTCTGCACATCGACCGGGGCATCGCGCACGCCGCTGAAGACCGTCTGCACGAAGCGATGCGGGGGCAGGCGGTGGGAGCCGATATAGTCGTGCAGCGCCCGGTAGCGCGGCGTGGCGAGGGCCCGGGCAGTGGCGGGCAGCCCGGGCAGCGTTCCGGCATCGAGCGGGATCAGCCTGGTCAGCGTGTAGCCGTCGATGAATTCCCGCGCCGGCGTTTCCTGGCCGAACAGCTCGTCGCGCATGCGGGCGAAGAGCGCGGGCGGCAGGAAATCGGGGATGGCGAGATAGCCGTCGCGGCGGAAGGCAGCGATGTCCTCCGGCGGCAGGGCCGGGGCGAGGCGGGTGCGGCGGCGCTCGGCCAGGCGGCGGGCGAGGCGCTTGCGGGCGATGTGCAGGCCGCGGCGGTTGAGCCAGGCGCTGCCGAGCACGGGGTTGTCCCGGAAGGATTTCGCCGTGGTCGCCAGCGCCAGGACATGGAGGGGAGCGAGCAGCCAGCCTCGCCAGCCAGGCATGAATTGGGCTCCAGGCATCACGGAAACGCGAGGTTGTTATCCCGGTCCGCAGGGCCCGGCGCAACCGGAAACTGCGCCGGGGCGGAACCGCTTTGCGGTTCTTGCGCTTCCTCGGGGCCTTCCGGCAACGGGTGGAAAGCCTGCTGCGCTGCACATAAAGTCCATTAACCAAAATCTGGTTAATCGACGTATTTCGTTGCACAGCCTCGGTTTTTCTACGCGGCCTCGCTTGTCGTCGGGGCATGGCGCGCGTAATTCCTGCCCTGTCGCAATCGTCAGGCAGGGGGAGGGTCCGCATGGCCCAGGCAGCGGAAGCCACAAGCGGCAAGCGCCGCGGGAAGGCGGCATCGGCGCCGCCGATGACGCGGGACCAGCTGCTCCAGGCCTATCGGGACATGCTCCTGATCCGGCGCTTCGAGGAGAAGGCCGGACAGCTCTACGGCATGGGGCTGATCGGCGGCTTCTGCCACCTCTATATCGGGCAGGAAGCGGTCGTCGTCGGCATGCAGGCCTGCCTCGAGCCGGGCGACCAGGTCATCACCTCCTACCGCGACCACGGCCATATGCTGGCGACGGGCATGGAGGCGCGCGGCGTCATGGCCGAGCTGACCGGGCGCATCGGCGGCTATTCCCACGGGAAGGGCGGCTCGATGCACATGTTCAGCCGCGAGAAGGGCTTCTTCGGCGGGCATGGCATCGTGGGCGCGCAGGTCTCGCTCGGCACCGGCCTTGCCTTCGCCAACTGGTACCGCGAATCGCGGAACGTCTCGCTGACCTATTTCGGCGAGGGCGCCTCGAACCAGGGCCAGGTCTTCGAGAGCTTCAACCTGGCGGCGCTGATGAAGCTGCCGGTGATCTTCATCATCGAGAACAACAAGTACGGCATGGGCACCAGCGTGGAGCGGGCCAGCGCCTCGCGCGACCTGTCGAAGAACGGCGCCCCCTGGGGCATCCCCGGCGAGCAGGTGAACGGCATGGATGTCATGGCGGTGAAGGAGGCGGGCGAGCGCGCGGCCGCCCACTGCCGCGCCGGGAACGGGCCCTACCTGCTGGAGATGAAGACCTACCGCTACCGCGGGCATTCGATGTCCGACCCGGCGAAGTACCGCACCCGCGAGGAGGTGCAGAAGATGCGCGAGCAATCGGACCCGATCGAGACCGCGCGCAAGCTGCTGCTCGAGCAGGGGCTCGACGAGGCGGCGCTGAAGACGATCGATGACGAGGTGAAGGCGATCGTCCAGGAGGCGGCCGACTTCGCGCAACAGAGCCCGGAGCCGCCGGAGAGCGAGCTCTGGACCGATGTCCTGCTGGAGGCGCGCTGAGATGGGTGTCGAGATCCTGATGCCGGCGCTCTCGCCCACCATGACGGAGGGCAAGCTGGCCCGCTGGTTGAAGAAGGAAGGCGATGCGGTGAAGTCCGGCGATGTGATCGCCGAGATCGAGACCGACAAGGCGACGATGGAGGTCGAGGCGGTCGATGAGGGGACGCTGACGAAGATCGTCGTGCCCGAGGGCACGGAGGGCGTCGCCGTCAACTCGCCGATCGCCGAGCTGGATGGCGGCGGCGCGGGCGGCTCGAAGGGCGCGGCGCCGGGGCATGACACCGCGATGCCGCAGCAGCCGGCCCCGCCGGCGGCCGCCAGCCCCGAGGTGGGCGAGGTGGCGAAGCAGGCCGAGGATTACGGCGCGGTCGCCCAGCGCGGGGCGGACCGGAAGGAAGGCGCCGCCAAGATGGGCGAGGCCGCGGCGGCGCCCGAGAAGGATTGGGGCCCGACCAAGCCGATGACGGTGCGCGAGGCGCTGCGCGACGCCATGGCGCTCGAGATGCGGGCCGATGACAAGGTCTTCCTGATGGGCGAGGAGGTCGCCCAGTACCAGGGCGCCTACAAGATCAGCCAGGGCCTGCTCGACGAGTTCGGGCCCCGGCGGGTGATCGACACGCCGATCACCGAGCATGGCTTCACCGGCATGGCGGTGGGCGCGGCCTTCACGGGGCTGAAGCCGATCGTCGAGTTCATGACCTTCAACTTCTCCATGCAGGCGATCGACCAGATCATCAATTCGGCCGCCAAGACGCTCTACATGTCGGGCGGCCAGCTCGGCTGCCCGATCGTCTTCCGCGGGCCGAACGGGGCGGCGGCGCGCGTCGCCGCGCAGCACAGCCAGTGCTATGCGAGCTGGTACGCGCATGTGCCCGGGCTGAAGGTGGTGGCGCCCTGGTCCTCGGCGGATGCCAAGGGGCTGCTGCGGGCGGCGATCCGCGACCCGAACCCGGTGATCGTGCTGGAGAACGAGATCCTCTACGGGCACAGCTTCGACTGTCCGACCGCTGACGACTTCATCGTGCCGATCGGCAAGGCGAAGGTCGAGCGCGCGGGCAAGGACGTCACCATCGTCGCCTATTCCATCGCCGTCACCTGGGCGATGCAGGCGGCGGAGGAGCTGGCGAAGCAGGGCATCGAGGCGGAGGTGATCAACCTGCGCTCCATCCGGCCGCTGGATGCGGAGACCATCGCCAACTCGGTGCGGAAGACGAACCGGCTGGTGACGGTCGAGGAGGGCTGGCCCTACGCCAATATCGGCACCGAGATCGCCATGCAGGTGATGGAGGCGGCCTTCGACTGGCTGGATGCGCCGCCGGTGCGCGTCTGCGGCAAGGACGTGCCGATGCCTTATGCCGCCAATCTGGAGAAGCTGGCGCTGCCGACGATCCCCGAGATCGTCGATGCGGCGAAGCGCGTGACGTACAAGTAAGGGGGGAGCGGGGAGATGGCGACCAACATCCTGATGCCTGCGCTCTCGCCGACCATGACGGAAGGCACGCTGGCGCGCTGGCTCAAGAAGGAAGGCGACCAGGTCAAGTCCGGCGACATCATCGCCGAGATCGAGACCGACAAGGCCACGATGGAAGTCGAGGCCGTGGACGAGGGCGTGCTCGGCAAGATCCTCGTCGCCGATGGCACCCAGGGCGTGAAGGTGAACGACACCATCGCGGTGCTGGTGGAGCCGGGCGAGAGCGTCGGCGATGCGCCGGCGCCGAAGCCGGCCGCCTCGGCGGGCAATGAGTCGCCCTCGGGGCCGGCGCTGGAGGCGGTGAAGGCGGATGGCGGCAAGGTGGCGGGGGCGGCGGAGCAGCCGATCGAGGCGCCGAAGCCGGCGGCCGCGCCGGCAGTTGCGCCCGCACCGAAGGCGCCTGTCGCCAATGGGCATGCGGAGGGGCAGGACCGGGTCTTCGCCTCGCCGCTGGCGCGACGGATGGCGCAGCAGGCGGGGCTCGACCTCGGCGGCATCAGTGGTAGCGGGCCCGCGGGGCGGATCGTCAAGGCGGATGTCGAGGCGGCGCTGAACCGGCCGAAGGCGGCGCCTGCGGCGCAGCCGGCGGCGGCACCCGCGGCGGCTCCGGCCCCCGCGGCCGCTCCGGCGCCCAAGGCGGCGGCACCCGCACCGGTCGTCACCCAGCCGCATACGCCGGTGCCGAACAGCACCATCCGCAAGGTCATTGCCCGGCGGCTGGCGGAATCGAAGCAGACCATCCCGCATTTCTACGTGACGATGGATTTCGAGATCGACGCGCTGCTGAAGCTGCGCGCCGACCTCAACGCCAAGTCGCCGAAGGAGGGGCCGGGGGCCTTCAAGCTCTCGGTCAACGACCTCGTCATCAAGGCGGTGGCGACCACGCTGCGGCGCTTCCCGAGCGTCAATGCCATGTGGACCGACGAGGCGATCCTGCAGTTCCACGACGTCGATATCTCGGTCGCCGTCTCGACGCCGACGGGGCTGATCACGCCGATCGTCAAGCAGGCGGACCGCAAGGGGCTCTCGGCGATCAGCAACGAGATGAAGGACCTGGCCAACCGGGCCAAGGCGAACAAGCTGAAGCCCGAGGAATTCCAGGGCGGCGGCTTCAGCATCTCGAACATGGGCATGTATGGCGTGCGGGACTTCAGCGCCATCATCAACCCGCCTCAGGCCGGCATCCTCGCGGTCGCGGCCGGCGAGCCCCGGCCGGTGGTGAAGAAGGGCGAGCTGGCGATCGCCACGGTGATGACCTGCACCCTCTCGGTCGATCACCGCGTCATCGACGGCGCGCTGGCGGCGGAGTTCATGCAGGCGCTGAAGGGCGTCATCGAGGATCCGCTGAGCCTGATGCTGTGATGCCGGCCGCGCTTCGGCTTCGGGATGCCGTGCCGGGCGATGAGGGGCTTGTGCTCCACTTCGTCCGGGCCTTGGCGGACTACGAGAAGCTGCTGCATGAGGTGACGGCGACGGAGGAGCATTTCCGCCGCCTTCTCTTCGAGGCGCCGCGCCGCGCCGAGGCGCTGATCGCCGAGTGGGAGGGCAGGCCGGTCGGCCTCGCTCTCTGGTTCTACAGCGTCTCCACCTTCGACGGCGAGCCAAGGCTCTATCTCGAGGATATCTTCGTCGAGCCGGGGCTGCGCGGGCGGGGGATCGGCCGGGCCATCTTCGGCGAGCTGGCGCGGCGGGCGCTCGCTGCCGGGTGTGGCCGGATGGAATGGTCGGTGCTCGACTGGAACGCGCCCTCCATCGCTTTCTACCGCTCCATCGGCGCCCTGCCGCGCGAGGGGTGGACCCTGCAACGGCTCAGCGGCACGGCGCTCCAGGCGCTGGCCGCGCGGGAGGACTGAACCATGGCCGAGACCCAGAATTTCGACCTCATCGTTCTCGGCGGTGGGCCGGGCGGCTATGTCGCCGCGATCCGTGCCACCCAGCTCGGGATGAAGACGGCGCTGGTGGAGCGCGAGCATCTCGGGGGCATCTGCCTCAACTGGGGCTGCATCCCGACCAAGGCGCTGCTGCGGTCGAGCGAGATCAACCACCTGCTCCACACGCTCGACGCCTATGGCTTCGCGGCCGACAATATCCGCTTCGACATCGGCAAGATCGTGAAGCGCAGCCGCGCCGTCGCCAACCAGCTCTCGGGCGGCGTCAAGCATCTGCTGCGCAAGAACAAGGTCACGGTCTTCGACGGGCAGGGCCGGCTCGCCGGCAAGGGCCGCATGTCGGTGACGAAGGACGGCAAGCCGGTGGCGGAGCTCGCCGCCAAGCACATCATCCTGGCGACCGGCGCGCGGGCGCGGACGCTGCCCGGCCTCGAGGCGGACGGCAAGCTCGTCTGGTCCTACAAGGAGGCGATGGTGCCGCCCTCGATGCCGAAATCGCTCATCGTCATCGGCTCGGGCGCGATCGGCTCGGAATTCGCCAGCTTCTACCTCAACCTGGGCGCCAAGGTGACGCTGGTCGAGGTGATGGACCGCGTCCTGCCGGTGGAGGATGCCGAGATCAGCGCCTTCGTCCGCAAGGCCTTCGAGAAGCAGGGCATGACGATCCTGACCGGCGCCAAGGTGCAGGGGCTGCGCAAGGGCGAGGACAGCGTCACCGCCGTGATCGAGGCGGGCGGCAAGGTGCAGGAGGTCACGGCCGACCGGGTGATCTCGGCGGTCGGCATCGTCGGCAATGTCGAGGATATCGGCCTCGAGGGAACGGGGGTGAAGGTCGAGCGCGCCCATGTGGTGGTCGACCAGTACTGCCGCACCGGGGAGCCGGGCATCTATGCCATCGGCGACCTCACCGGCGCGCCCTGGCTGGCGCACAAGGCGAGCCATGAGGGCATCCTCTGCGTCGAAACCATCGCCGGGGTGAAGGGCGTGCACCCGATGGAGGTGCTGAACATTCCGGGCTGCACCTATTGCCGGCCGCAGGTGGCGAGCGTCGGCCTCACCGAGGAGGCGGCGAAGAAGGCCGGGCATGAGCTGCGGGTCGGGCGCTTCCCCTTCATCGGCAATGGCAAGGCCATCGCCATGGGCGAGCCGGAAGGGCTCATCAAGACCATCTTCGACGCCAAGACCGGCGAGCTGCTGGGCGCCCATATGGTCGGGCCCGAGGTGACGGAGATGATCCAGGGCTACACCATCGCCAAGACCATGGAGACCACGGAGGAGGAGCTGATCCACAGCATCTTCCCCCATCCGACCATTTCCGAAGCGATGCATGAGGCGGTGCTTGATGCCTATGGCCGGGTGATCCACATGTAGGGCCTCCCCCGCCGCGAGGCGGGGGATTTACATCGCAGGCAGGTGCTTCAGGCTGATGGCGACCCGCATCGAGATCCGGCATTCCGAGGCGCCGCGCGAGACCGTGCGGCACCCGGAGAAAGTGGGCCGGCCGGACAACCCCATCCAGCGCAAGCCGAGCTGGATCCGGGTGAAGGCACCGAATCACCCGATCTACCATGAGACCCGGGCGCTGATGCGGGACCAGAAGCTGGTCACGGTCTGCGAGGAGGCTGCCTGCCCGAATATCGGCGAGTGCTGGTCGCAGCGCCACGCGACCATGATGATCATGGGCGAGACCTGCACCCGCGCCTGCGCCTTCTGCAACGTGGCGACAGGGCTGCCGAAGGCGCTCGACGCGGATGAGCCGCGGCGGGTGGCGGAGGCGGTGGCGACGCTCGGCCTCCGGCATGTGGTGATCACCAGCGTCGACCGGGACGACCTGGCGGATGGCGGGGCACGGCATTTCGCCGAGACCATCCGGGCCATCCGGGCGGCGACGCCGGAAACCACGATCGAGGTGCTGACGCCGGACTTCCTGCGGAAGGACGGGGCGCTGGAGGTGGTGGTCGAGGCGCGGCCGGATGTCTTCAACCACAATCTCGAGACGGTGCCGAAGCTCTACCCGAATATCCGCCCCGGGGCGCGTTACTACCATTCGCTCCGGCTGCTGGACGGGGTGAAGCGGCTGGACCCCACCATCTTCACCAAGTCGGGCCTGATGGTCGGGCTGGGGGAGGAGCGAGTGGAGGTTCTGCAGGTCATGGACGACATGCGGAGTGCCGAGGTCGATTTCCTCACCATCGGGCAGTACCTGCAGCCAAGCGTGAAGCATGCGGCCGTCGATCGCTTCGTGACGCCGGACGAGTTCGAGGATTACGCCCGGATGGCCCGCGCCAAGGGCTTCCTGCTGGTCTCGGCGACGCCGCTGACCCGCAGCAGCTACCATGCGGACCGGGATTTTGCGGCGTTGCGCACGGCGCGGGAACGACAGCTTGCCGCCCGCCTGGCCATGGCCACCTAAGCTTCATGCCGACCCATGCCGAGAGGCGCGTCCTGCGCTATACCCCGGAGCAGCTTTTCGCCCTGGTGGCGGATGTGCGGCGCTACCCTGAATTCCTGCCCTGGTGCGTTGGTGCCCGGGTGATCTCGCAGACGGAGGAGAAGCTGGTCGCCGACCTGACCATCGGCTTCAAGCTGTTCCGCGAGACCTTCCGCAGCGAGGTGCAGCTGGAACGCCCGCACGACATCCATGTGCAGTACATGAACGGGCCCTTCCGCTACCTCAACAACCACTGGAAGTTCGTGCCGCACCCGCACGGCACGCAGGTGGAGTTCTTCGTCGATTTCGAATTCCGCTCGCGGCTGCTGCAGGCCGTCATCGGCACCGTCTTCAACGAGGCGGTGCGGCTGATGGTGCGTGCCTTCGAGCGGCGGGCGATGCAGCTCTATGGCCGGCCGAGCGCGCAGCCGAGCCCGGTGCCGGCGGCGTAATCAGCGGCGCTGATCCGCGGCATCAGGTTTTTATGTTGGCAGGGGCCGGTCCGGGTGCGGCAGGCTCCGCGCCATGACCTACATCCTCTATGGCGACAAGGGGTCGGGCTCGGCCCCCGTGGAGATGGCGCTGGCCGAGATCGGCGCGCCGGTGGAGCTGCGGTCGGTGCCGCTCGAGGGCGACCATCAACTGGCCGAGGACTATCGCCGGATCAACCCGATGGGGCGCGTCCCGACGCTGATCCTGCCGGATGGTACCGTGGTGACGGAGAGCCTCGTCATCCTGCTCACCCTGGTGGACCGGCACCCCGAGGCCGGGCTGCTGCCGGCGCCGGGCGAGACCGGCCGGGCGGTGGCGCTGCGCTGGATGGCGCTGATCGCGGGCGAGTTCTACCCCTGCGTCACCCGGGGCGACTACCCCGAGCGGTTCAGCGCAGACCCATCCCATGCGCCGGCGATCCGCGCGCGGGCCTTCGAGATGGGGCGGGAGATCTGGCGGCTGGTGGAGGCGCAGGTGGCGCCGGCCCCGTTCCTGCTGGGCCGGCGGTTCTCGGTCGCCGATATCTACCTGGCCTTCGTCTCGCGCTGGATGGGTGGCCGGCAATGGATCCCGGCCAACTGCCCGAAGGTGGAGGCGCTGGCCCAGGCCGTTGCGGCGCGGCCGGCGATCGCACCGGTCTGGGCACGGCATATCTGACCCCAGCCGGGGTGTTGCCAGCGGCGCGTGGCGGTCGCAGGTTCGGGCGATCTGAGAGGGATTCCCGCCATGGTCCACGCCCCCGCCCGCCCGCCGGCCGGTGCCCCGCCCGTCCGCATCAACCTCTATTCCGATACCCAGACCCGCCCAAGCCCGGCGATGAAGGAGGCCATGATGCGCGCCGAGGTCGGCGACGAGCAGCATGGCGACGACCCGACCGTGCATGCGCTCTGCGACCGGATGGCGGCGCTGATGGGAAAGGAGGCGGCGATCTACCTGCCGTCGGGGACGATGTGCAACGTCATCGCCATCCTCACCCATTGCGGCAAGGGCGATGAGGTGGTGGCGCATGAGACGAGCCACATCCTCCATAGCGAGGGCGGCACCCATGCCGCGCTGACCGGGGTGCAGATCTACCCGCTGAAGGGCGCGCGGGGGCAGTTCACGGCCGATGATGTCCGCGCCGCGATCCGGCCGAAGACGCGCTATGCCCCGCCGCAGCGGCTGCTGGAGGTGGAGCAGACGGCGAATATCGGCGGCGGCACGATCTGGCCGCTGGCGCAGCTCAATGCCGTCGCCGATGTGGCGCATGGCGAGGGCTGGTCCACTCATATGGATGGCGCCCGGCTGATGAATGCCTGCGTCGCCGCCGGCATCGCGCCGCGCGAGATGGTGGCGCAGTACGACAGCGTCTGGCTCGACTTCACCAAGGGGCTCGGGGCGCCGCTGGGCGCGGTCCTGTGCGGGAGCGCCGAGTTCATCGGCCAGGCCTGGCGATGGAAGCAGCGGCTCGGCGGCTCCATGCGGCAGGCGGGTATCTGCGCTGCGGCCTGCCTCTACGCGCTCGACCATAATGTGGACCGTCTGGCCGAGGACCATGCCAATGCCAAGGCCCTGGCGCGGGGCCTGCGGCAGATCGAGGGCATCGTGGTGGAGGAGCCGGATACCAACCTCGTCTTCTTCGATGTCCGCGATACCGGCCTGACGGTGGAGGCGCTGCAGGCGCGGCTGGCGCTGCAGGGCATCGCGGTGAGCGGGCTCGGCGGGCGGGTGCGGGCCTGTACCCATCTCGACGTGACGGCGCCGATGATCGAGGAGGCGGTGGCGGCCATCCGGGCGGCGGTCAGCCGCTGAGCGAGGCCGGGCGGCGGCTCCGCGGCGGGCGGGCCGAGCTTGCCGGTCGCGGGGCCGAGGCCGCGGCGGAGGCGGCGCTGGCCGCCGCGGGCTGGCTGGTGCTCGGCCGGCGCGTGCGGACGGTGGCGGGGGAGATCGACCTCGTCGCCGAGCGCGAGGGGGTGTTGGCCTTCATCGAGGTGAAGGCGCGGCCGAGCCTGACGGAGGCGGCGGCCGCGCTGTTGCGGCGGCAGCGGGAGCGGCTGCTGCGGGCCGGCGAGTGCTGGCTGGCGGAGAATCCGGGCCGCGGCACGGCCGGCGTGCGCTTCGACCTGCTGCTGGTGGCGGCCGACGGGACGGTGCGGCGGATCGCGGATGCCTTCCGGCTGGAATAGGCCGGGCTATTCAGCCAGCCCGCGCGCCAATTCCAGCACCGCCGCCACCGTCGCGGCGCGGACCGCGGTGCGGTCGCCGGGGAAGACGCGGCGGAGCAGGGTGGTGCGGCCATCCCGCCGGGCGGCGCCCATATGCACGAGGCCGACCGGCTTGCCTGGCGTCGCGCCGCCCGGGCCGGCGATGCCCGTGCAGCTCACGGCGATGTCGGCGCCGCTGGCGCGGAGCGCGCCCTCGGCCATGCGGCGGGCAACGCTTTCGCTGACCGCGCCATAGCCCTCGATCACGCCCATGGGGATGCCGAGCATCGCCGCCTTGGCCTCGTTGGAATAGGTGACATAGCCCCGCGTCACCACGGCTGAGGAGCCGGGGATGGCGGTCAGCGCGGCGGCGATGAGGCCGCCGGTGCAGCTCTCGGCGGTGGCCAGGGTCAGGCCGCGTGCCTCGAGCAGGGCGAGGAGGGTGCGGGCGGCGTCGAGTGTCTCGTCGGGCAGCATCAGAGGGGCATCTTCATAGGGGCAGCTCCGGCCAGGTGAGGCGCAGCAGCAGGATCAGCCCGGCCACGATCGCGCCTGCCACGATATCGTCCAGCATCACGCCGAAGGCGCCGTGCTGCCGGTCCGCCCAGCCGACCGGGCCGGGCTTGTAGACATCGAAGAGCCGGAACAGCAGGAAGGCAAGGATGACGCCCCAGCCGGTCGGCTCCGTCGAGAGGGCAGCGAGCGCGAGGAGCTGGCCGGCGCCCTCATCCACCACCACCCATCCCGGATCGGCACCGCGGTCGGTGGCGAGGAGGCGGCCGACGGCCCAGGTGCCGGCGAGGGTCAGCGCGGCGGCGATCAGCAGGCAGGGGATCGGGCCGAGCAGCACCAGGGGCAGGACCAGGGCGGAGCCCCAGGTGCCGGGGGCGGGGCGCATCAGCCCGATGCCGCCCATGGTCGCCACGAAGCGGGGTGTGGTCATCACGCCAGCCGGGCCAGCCACCGGTCGAGGGCGGTGAGGCAGGGCGGCTCCAGCAGGGTCGGCGCATGGCCAATGCCGGGGAGGGAGACCAAGTCCATATCCGGCCGCGCCTCCCGCATGCGGTGGGCGGTCTCGGCGGAGAGGACGAGGCTCTCCTCGCCACGGATCAGCAGCAGCGGGATGCCGGGCAGGGCATGGAAGAGCGGCCAGAGCTCGGTCGGGCCGGCCTCGCGCGGCATGGCCTCAAGGATGCGGATGTCCCAGCGCGGGTGCAGGCGGCCGTCCGCGCCACGGGCATAGGTGGTCTCGGCGACGGCGCGCCAGCCCTGCTCGGGGATGCCGAGCGGTGGCAGGATCCGGCGCAGGAAGGCGGCGGCATCCTCGATGCTGGCGAAGGCGGGGTCACGGCCGATGAAGTCGCGGACGGCATCGAGGCCGAGCGGCTCGAGGCGGGGGCCGGTATCGTTCAGGGCGAGGGCAGCGAGCGCGCCCGGCCGCAGCAGGCCGAGCGCCATGCCGAGGATGCCGCCGAAGCTGGTGCCGAGCAGGGCGACGCGGTGGAGGTGGAGCGCCGCCATCGCGTCCAGCAGGTCGCGGATGGCGACCTCCACCCGGTAGCGGGCCGGGTCGGCGGCGCGGCCGCTCTCGCCATGGCCGGCATAGTCGAGGGCGACGACGCGGCGGCGGCCGCGGTGGCGGAGGCCGATGGCGGTGAAGTCGAGCGCGGTACGGGCGATTCCCGGCAGGCAGAGCAGCGGCACGGCGGCCGGGTCGCCCGGCCATTCGAGGGCGGAGAGGCGCAGGCCGTCGCGGGCGCTGAAGGCGATGCGGCGCGGCAGGGCGCTCACGCCGCGAGCCAGCGCGTCATCGGGTGCGGCTGGCCAACGGCCGCGGCGTCGCGGGCGCGGTAGATCGCCATGTTCTCGATCACCCGCTGCACATAGTTGCGGGTCTCGGCGAAGGGGATGAGCTCCATCCAGTCGAGCATCGCGATGACGCCGCTGCGCGGGTCGCCGAAGGTGCCGATCCATTCATCCACCCGGCCGGGACCGGCATTGTAGCCGGCGATGGCGAAGGGGAGGGTGCCGCCGAACCGCTCCAGCAGCTGGGCGAGGTAGCCGGCACCGAGGCGCATGTTCATCGCCGGGTCGGTGGTGAGCATGCCTGGCGTGTAGGGCAGGCCAAGGCGGCGGGCGACCTGCTGCGCCGTGCCGGGGAGGAGCTGCATCAGCCCGCGCGCATTGGCGGAGGAGACGGCCTCCGGGTCGAAATTGCTCTCCTGGCGGGTGATGGCATAGGTGAGCGCCGGCTCCGGCCCCTCGGCGGGGGCCGGGTAGGGCGTCGGCCAGCCATCGGCGAGCAGCATCAGCCCGGTGGCGCCGGCGCGGCGGGCGACCCAGACGGCATGGTCCGGCCGGCCGATGCGGGTGCCGAGCTGGGCGGCGAGCACGCGCTCGGCCGGGTCCGTGGCGCCCTCCTCGATGCGGAGGAGGATGGTGCGGGCGCGCCGGGTCTCGCCGATATCGGCGAGCGCGAGGACGAGGCGGGCCAGCTCCCGTTCCTGGAAGGCGGTGGCCTGGCGGGTGGAGGGGGCGGGGGCCGGGGTGCGGGCGATGCGGGCGGAGAGGGCGGCACCATCCTCCCCAAGCGCCAGGGCCGCGAGCTGGCCGTAGAAGGTCACGGGGAATTCGGCGGCGGCGGCATAGCGCTGGCGGGCGGTGGCGGTGTCGCCCCGGGCGGCCAGCGCCCGGCCCTGCCAGTAGAGGGCGCGCGCGCGGGTGATGACGCTGCGGCTGCCCTCGGAGAGCAGCAGGAAGTGGCGCTCGGCGGAGGCGGCATCCTCCAGCCGCCGCAGGGCGATGAAGCCGGCCAGGAATTCGGCCTCCTGCCGTGGCTCGCCGGGGACTTCGATGCCATGGCGGGCGGCGACGGCATAGGCGGTGCGGGCATCGCCGAGGCGGATCAGCTTGCGGGCGAGCAATTGCCGCTCGGGCCAGGCGGCGCGGGCGATCTCGGGCGAGGGGGCGGGGCTCGTCGCCCAGCAGGCGGCGGCCTCGGCATCGCGGTCACGGCGGCGGAGCCAGCGGGCGCGCTCGAAGGCGAGTGCCGCGTCGCTGGCGGCCGCGGTGGCGAGGGCGGGGAGATCGGCATCCGCCCCATCGGCCGCATAGGCGAGGCGGGCGGCGGCGATACCCTGCCGGGCCGGGTCGAGATAGGCGAGGCTGCGGCCGGCGCCGGCGGCGTCGCGGGCCAGGGCAAGGCGGTTGAAGCGCTGCCAATGGTGCTCGGGCGTCAGGCTGGCGGCGTTGCGGTCGAGATAGGCGGGCTCGGCGAGCGGGTCGGCCAGGGCCTCCTGCCAGCCGACGCGGATGATCTTCGCCGCCTCCTCGCCGCGGCCGGCACGGGCGAGGGCATCGGCGAGGCGCTGGTAGCCCTCGAGGCCGCGGGGCGTGCGGGCGGCGAAGTATTCGGCGGTGAGGGTGTCGTTCGGGTCGAGGGCCAGCGCCTCCTCGGCGCGGCGGGAGAGGGCGTCCTGGGCCGGCCAGTCCGGATTGGCCAGGGTGAAGGCGACGATCTCCGGCGCGCCGGCCCCGCTGCCGCGGGACTGCAGCCGCATCCAGGTGACGAGCTTGCGGATCAGCGGGTCGGCCGATTGCGCGGCGGCATCGGCCTCGGCCCATCGCTGGGCATTGGCGAGGGCCATGGCCTGGCGGCCGGCGGCGCGCAGGGCCTCGGCCCCACCGGGGGCGGTCTGGGCGAGGGCGGGTGGCCAGGGAGCCATGGCGAGCATGGCGGGCAGGGCGAGGACGGTGCGGCGGCGCATCGGCGGCTTGTAGCCGATCCGCCCCGCCGCTGTCCCGCGCGGCCTTGTTCCTGTGGCCACTGACCACTAGGCTCCGCCATCCGCCAGCATGCGGGAACGACACGGAGGGAATGGGTCATGTTCAGGGGATCGATGGTCGCGCTGATTACGCCGATGCGCAGCGATGGCTCCCTGGACGAGAAAGCCTTCCAGGAGCTGGTGGAGTGGCAGATCAGCGAGGGCACCGAGGGGCTGGTCCCCGTCGGCACTACGGGCGAGAGCCCGACCCTGTCGCATGCCGAGCACAAGCGGGTGGTCGAGCTCTGCGTCGAGGTGGCGCGTGGCCGGGTACCGGTGATCGCCGGCGCGGGCAGCAACAGCACCGCCGAGGCGGTGGACTTCGCCCGGCACGCCAAGGAGGCCGGGGCCGATGCCACGCTGGTGGTGACGCCCTACTACAACAAGCCGACGCAGGAGGGGATGTACCTGCATTTCAAGGCGGTGGCCGATGCCGCCGACCTGCCGCTCTTCATCTACAACATCCCGCCGCGCAGCGTGATCGACATGAGCGTCGAGACCATGGCGCGGCTGGCACGGCACCCGAATATCGTCGGCGTGAAGGATGCGACGGCCAACCTGGCGCGGCCGCTGCACACCCGGCGGGCCTGCGGGGCGGATTTCATCCAGCTCAGCGGCGAGGACCATACGGCGCTGTCCTTCAATGCGGCCGGCGGCACCGGCTGCATCAGCGTCACCGCCAATGTGGCCCCCCGGCTCTGCGCCGAGATGCAGAAGGCCTGGCGCGAGGGGCGGACCGACGAGGCGATGGGCATCCAGGACCGGCTGGTGCCGCTGCATGACGCGCTCTTCGCCGAGACCTCGCCGGGGCCGGTGAAGTATGCCGCGAGCCTGCTCGGCAAGGGCAGCGACCATTGCCGCCTGCCGATGGCGCCGGTCTCCGAGCCGGTGCGGAAGCGGGTGCGGGAGGCCATGGTATCGGTGGGCCTCCTCAACTAGATATGCCCCATGGCAGAGAAGAAGACGAAGAAGGGGCTGATCTCGCACGGTATCGCCTCGCAGAACCGGCGGGCGCGCTACGACTACACGATCGGTGAGACGATCGAGGCGGGCCTGGCGCTGGTCGGGCCGGAGGTGAAGTCGCTCCGCGCCGGGCGGGCGACGCTCGCCGAGGCCTGGGCGGGTGAGCGCGATGGCGAGATGTGGCTGTTCAACTGCACCATCCCGGAATGGCAGGCGGGCAGCACCGTTGCGCGCTTCGAGCCGACGCGGCCGCGGAAGCTCCTGCTGCACCGCAAGCAGGTGCAGGAGTTGATCGGCAATATCGCGCGCGAGGGGGCGACCATCGTGCCGATGCAGATCCATTTCAACGAGAAGGGCCGGGCCAAGGTGCTGCTCGGCGTGGCCGAGGGCCGCAAGAAGCACGACAAGCGCCACGCCATCGCCGAGCGCGACTGGGCGCGGGACAAGGCGCGGCTGATGCGGGCCAGGGGCTAGAGCGGTTTCCGTTCGCAGTGGCTCACGGACCCCGCTCTAGCTTATTGTTTGATTGAGCAAATTACTCCGATCAGGTGATTCCACCTGATCGGAGTTTGCTCTGGCCCGGCCCCTTGCATCCGCCGCCGCTGCCGATACCTAGGGGCAGCAGGAGAATGCCATGGCCGAGGACGACGACATCCCCCTGACCGGCGGCATCCGCCAGAAGCTGGTGGACACCAAGCAGGCCTGGGCCCGCGACGGCCGCCTGCTGACCGGCACCCCGGGCGACCCGACGCGGGACCGGCTGCCGCCGGGCCAGACCCTGGTGAGGGATTGGCCGGTGCTCGATCTCGGCGTGCAGCCGGATGTGGCGCCGGACCGCTGGCGGCTGCGGGTGGAGGGGCTGGTGCAGGCGCCGGTGCGGCTGACCCTGCCCGAATTCATGGCCCTGCCGCAGACCGAGCTGGTCAACGACATCCACTGCGTGACGCAGTGGAGCCGCTATGACAACCATTGGCAGGGCGTCCGCGCACGCGACCTGATCGCAATGGCGCGGCCGAAGGACGAGGCGCGCTTCGTCGCCTTCACCTCCTATGACGGCTACACCACCAATGTGCCGCTGGCGGAGTTCGTCCGCGACGAGGTGCTGCTGGCCCATAGCTGGGAGGGCGAGCCGATCTCGCGCCAGCATGGCGGGCCGGTGCGCGTGGTGCTGCCGCGGCTCTATTTCTGGAAAAGCCCCAAATGGGTGACGCGCATCGAGCTGCTGCGCGAGGACCGGCCGGGTTTCTGGGAAGTCCGCGGCTATCACAACAACGGCGACCCCTGGCTGGAGGAGCGTTATGGCTGAGCTCACCCGGCGAGCGGCGCTGGCGCTGGCGGGGCTCGGCATGACGGGCGCGGCCGGCGCGGCGGAGGCGAGTGCCTTCGACTTCCGCCTGGAGGCGATCGAGGGCGGGCCGCTCGACCTCGGGGGCTTCCGCGGGCGGCCGATGCTGGTGGTGAACACGGCGAGCTTCTGCGGCTTCACCCCGCAATATGCCGGGTTGCAGAAGCTCCACGACCGGTTCTCGGCACGGGGGCTGGTGGTGCTCGGCGTGCCCTCGAACGACTTCAACCAGGAAAGCGCCGATGCGGGGACCATCAAGCGGTTCTGCGAGGCGAATTACGACGTCACCTTCCCGATGACCATGCCCGTCCATGTACGGGGCACGCAGGCGGTGCCGCTCTTCGGCTTCCTCGCCGCGCGCGGGGGCGGGGCGCCGCGGTGGAATTTCCACAAATACCTGGTGGCGCGGGATGGGCGGCGGGTGCAGGGCTTCCCGACCGCGACGGAGCCGGACGCGCCGGCGCTGCTGCGGGCGGTGGAGGCGGCGCTGGCTACTCCGCCAGCCTGACCGCCGAGATGATCACCACCGCGCTGGCATAGGGGTATTCGTCCGTCATGGTCAGCGCCACCTCCGCCCGGTGGCCGGGCGGGGTGATGGCGGCGAGGCGCTCGGCGGCGCCGCCGGTCATCTGCAGGGTCGGCTGGCCGCTGCGGAGGTTGACCACGCCGAGGTCGCGGAAGAAGACGCCGGCGCGGAAGCCGGTGCCGAGCGCCTTGGAGGCCGCCTCCTTCGCCGCGAAGCGCTTGGCATAGGTGCTGGCGCGCAGCTTCTCGGTGCGGCGCTCGGCCTTGGCGCGCTCGACCTCGGTGAAGACGCGCTCGAGGAAGCGGTCGCCATGGCGGGCGATGGTCTGCTCGATGCGCCGGATATCGACGACATCATTGCCGAGGCCAAGAATCATCCGCGGGCACGCTCCACCCGGAGGTTGTCGGCAGGCGCCCGCAGGGCCCCCATGATGCGCTCCAGGTGGCGGAGGTCGCGCACCTCGACATCGAGGGCGATCTCGCAGCTCTCCGGGTCGCGGTGGTTCACCTTGAGCCCGGCCAGGATGCCGTCCTGCTGGGCGACGGTCTCGGTCAGGGCGGCGAGCGCCGAGGGCTTGTTGCGCGTCTCGACGATGATGCGGCCGACATGGTGGCCGATCGCGCCCTCGTCCCAGTCGATATCGAGGAAGCGCTCCGGCGCGGCGGCGAAATTCTGCAGGCTGGGGCAATCCGTGGCGTGGATGGTGACGCCCTTGCCCGTGGTGACGATGCCGAGGATGCGCTCGCCCGGCAGCGGGTGGCAGCAGCCGGCGAAATGGTAGGGCATGCCGCTGACGAGGCCGGTGACGGGCATGCCGGCCGGGGCCTGGCTGCGGGCGGCGCCGGGGCGGTCGATCCGGCCGAGCAGGGGACCGGCGCCAAGCCGGCCGCGTGGGCGGGCCAGCGGCAGCGGGTCGGCGATGCGGGGCGGTGTGCGGAGTTCCGGCACCGCCGCCTGCACCACATCGCGGGCGGAGAGGGAGCCGGAGCCGACGAGGAGATAGAGCTCGTTCAGCCCGGGCTGCTTCAGCGCCTTGAGCGCGCCTTCCAGCAGCTTCTCGGAGAAATCGAGCCCCTCCTGGCGGAAGGCCTTGGTAATGGCGGCGCGGCCGCTTTCCTGGTTCTCCTCGCGCTGCCGGGCATGGACGAAGCGGCGGATGCGGGCCCGCGCCTTGCCGGTGACGACGAAGCGTTCCCAGGCCGGGTTGGGCTGGCCGCCGCGGGCGGTGATGATCTCGACCTGGTCGCCATTCTCCAGCATGTGCCGGAGCGGGACGATCTTGCCGTTGACCTTGGCGCCGACGCAGGTGTCGCCGACCTGGCTATGGACCTCATAGGCGAAATCGACGGGTGTCGCGCCGCGCGGCAGCTCGATCAGGTCGCCCTTGGGGGAGAAGCAGAAGACCAGCTCGCGATGCAGCTCGAGCTTGGTGTCGTCGAGGAATTCCTGGACGCCCTCGGCATTCTCCAGGATGTCGAGCAGGGCGCGGACCCAGGGGTAGCGCTTGCGCGCCGTGCCGCCGGCGGTCTCGGGGCCCTGCTTGTAGATCCAGTGGGCGGCGACGCCGAATTCGGCGACCTCGTGCATCTCCCGCGTGCGGATCTGCACCTCGATCTTGGCGTTGCGCCGCTCCGGCACCGTGACGCCCGTGTGGAGCGACTGGTAGCCGTTGGTCTTCGGGGTCGAGATGTAGTCCTTGAAGCGGCCGGGGACGACACGATAGGCGTCATGCACCGCGCCGAGCGCGACGTAGCAGGCGGCGCGGTCCTCGACGATGACGCGGAAGGCCATGACATCCGAGAGCGCCTCGAAGGCCACGTTCTTCTTCTGCATCTTCAGCCAGATGGAATAGGGCGATTTCTCCCGCCCCATGACGTCGAGCGCCGAGACGCCGTGGCGGGCGAGGACGCGCTTGAGGTCCTGCTCGATCTCGCGGATCAGGTCGGCGCCCTGGCCCCGCAGGAAGGTGAGGCGGGCGGCGATGGTCTGCCGCGCCTCCGGGTGCAGCGCCTGGAAGGAGAGCGTCTCGAGCTCGGTCTTCAGCGCATCCATGCCGATGCGCTCGGCGAGCGGGGCGAAGATCTCGAGCGTCTCGCGCGCCGTCTTCTGCCGCCGCGCCTGCTGCGGGACGAAATGCAGCGTCCGCATGTTATGCAGCCGGTCCGCGAGCTTGACGAGGAGGACGCGGATATCCTCGCTCATGGCGAGGACCAGCTTGCGGAGATTCTCCGCCTGCTTGGTGCGTTCCGACTGCAGCTCGATCCGCGTCAGCTTGGTGACGCCATCGACGAGGCGGGCCACATCGGGGCCGAAGCGGCGCTCGATCTCCTTCAGCCCGACCGCCGTGTCCTCGGCGACGTCGTGCAGCAGGGCCGTGGCGATGGTGGCGCTGTCGAGCCGGTAATCGGCGAGGATGCCGGCGACGGCCAGCGGGTGGGTGATGTAGGGGTCGCCGTTGTCGCGCCGCTGCGTGGCATGCGCCTCGGCGGCGAGCTGGCCGGCGCGGGTGATCAGCCCGATATCGGCCCGCGGGTCATAGGCGAGGACGCGCTCGGCGAGCACCGCTGCCTCGGCATAGCCGGGAGGCAGGGTGGGATTGGCGATCGTGGTCGTGCTGGCGGTACCGGTGGCCGGGCCTTCGGGGGCGCGCGGCACCGGGGCGAAAGCGGGCCCGGTGTCGCGCTCGGTCAAAGGCGGCGCCTCAGCGGCGGCCGCCGCCCAGCTCGGCGGCGATCGCAGCCTCCAGGTCGTCGGGCGACATGTCCTCGAGGCCGGCGCCCTCGACGGGCAGCTCCTCGTTGACGTCCATGACGCCGAAGATGTTCTCGTCCGTGGCGATGAGGTCGAGCACCTCCTCCTCTGCCGGCTCCGGCTCGGGCGCGCGCTGCAGGGACTTGATGAGGTCCTGCTCGATCGAGCCGAGATCGATCGTCTGCTCGGCGATCTCGCGCAGGGCGACGACGGGGTTCTTGTCGTTGTCGCGGTCGAGCGTCAGCTCCTCGCCGCGGCCGATGTTGCGGGCCCGCTGGGCGGCGGTGAGGACGAGCTCGAACCGGTTGGGGATCTGGACAATGCAGTCTTCGACGGTGACGCGCGCCATATCGGCCTCACTTAGGTTCAATCGAGCCGCTCCCGGGATGAACCGGCCAGGAGCAGCGCAGACTCTGAGAGATGAACCTTCCAGATAGACATGCCGGCTGGCTTCCGCAAGCGCCGCGGCAGGGTTCAGCCGGGAATGGGCTCCGGCAGGTCCTCGGCCGGCAGGGCGGCCAGCATGTCCTCGACGCTGCGGCCGGTGTCCGGGTGGACCCAGCCCGGGGCGACATCGGCGAGCGGCTGCAGGACGAAGCGCCGGAGATGGGCCCGGGGGTGCGGCAGCACCGGATCGGGCGCGCTGCGCCGCAGGTCGTCGATCGCGACGATATCAAGGTCGAGGGTGCGCGGGGCGTTGGGGAAGGGGCGTTGCCGGCCGGCGGCCGCCTCCAGCGCGTGCAGCGCCGCCAGCAGCGCGGCCGGGTCGGGCATGGGGCCCTCCAGCCTGACGACCCCATTGACGAACCGGGGGGCGCCCGGCATGGGCGGCACCGGCTCCGTCCGGTACCAGCGGGAGAGGGCCGTGAGGCGCAACCCGCAAAGTCCATCCATCGCCGCCGCGGCGGCACGGCAGGTCTCGAGCGGCCCATCCCCGGAATATCCGGGCAAATTCGCGCCAACGGCGATGAGCACAACGCTTTGTCGCTTAACTGCTTGCAATGTTCGCCTACACTCAGCTGGCCAGATTGGCGTGACCCATATTTCGAAAGCAACGAACTTGCAGCCCGACCGTATCGAACGGCTCGCCGTCTTCATCGACGGCGCCAATCTCTACGCCGCATCCCGTACTCTTGGCTTCGACGTGGACTACAAGAATCTCCTCGCCCATTTCCGTCAGCGTGCCTATCTGATCCGCGCCTACTACTACACCGCCCTGCTGGAGACCGAGGAATACTCCCCGCTGCGGCCGCTGGTCGATTGGCTCGGGTATAACGGCTATTCCGTCGTCACCAAGCCGGCCAAGGAGTATACCGACGCCAATGGCCGCCGCCGCGTGAAGGGCAGCGTCGATATCGAGATGGCGGTCGATGTCTTCGACCTCGCCCCGCATGTCGATCATGTGGTGATCTTCTCGGGCGATGGCGATCTGCGGCGCCTGGTCGAAGCGGTGCAGCGGCGTGGCGTGCGCGTCACCGTCATCTCCTCGATCCGCACCCAGCCGGCGATGATCGCCGACGAGTTGCGGCGCCAGGCGGATGCCTTCATCGACCTGACCGAGCTCGCCGAGCACATCACCCGCCGCCAGGTGGAGCCGCGGCAGCGGGCGGTCGGCGGTGCCCCCCAGGGCGGCGCGCCGGCGCGGGCGAGCGTGTCGCGGGCGACCCCGGCCGAGCCCTTCCGCGAAGCGCCGGACCTGCCGGAGTGACGGAGCTGGCAGGAGCGGCGCCGGCCCAGCAGCCGGACCGCGATTGCCCGTTCTGCCCCCGCCTCGCCGCGCTGCGCGAGGCGAACCGGGCAGCCTGGCCGGATTGGCACAACGCGCCCGTTCCCTCCTGGGGCCCGCGCGAGGCGCCGCTGATGGTGCTCGGCATGGCGCCGGGGCAGCGCGGCGCCAACCGCACCGGCCGGCCCTTCACCGGGGATCATGCGGGGCGGCTGCTCTATGCCACGCTGCTGAAATACGGCCTGGCACGCGGGACCTACCTCGAACGGCCGGATGACGGGATGGAGCTGACCGGCTGCCGCGTCACCAATGCGGTGCGCTGCGTGCCGCCCGCCAACCTGCCCGAGCCGGCCGAGATCCGTGCCTGCAACACCTTCCTTCAGGGGGAGCTGCAGGGGATGCCGAGGCTGCGGGTGGTGCTGGCGCTCGGCGTGCTGGCGCATGATGCCTGCCTGCGCGCGCTGGATCTGAAGCGCAGCGCGACGCGTTTCTCCCATGGCGCGCTGCACCCGCTGCCGGGCGGGCTGCTGCTGGCCGACAGCTACCATGTCAGCCGCTACAACACCTCGACCCGGCGGCTCACCACCGAGATGTTCGAGGCGGTGGTGGCAGCGATCCTGCCACGCCTAGCCTAGGCCGGGGCTTCCCCGCCAGCGCTGGCGGACTCCGCACCGGCTTGCGGCATGGTTCCGCGGATCTCTCCGGCCAGGCCAGTCCGGGGCATCCGCACGGCCGGATGTCGGGGCCGTGCGAACGGTCCCGTTTCAGCCGCCGGAGTTCGTGGTCTGGGTATTGACGGCGGCCGGCTCGGCGGGCCGGGCGCCGCCGCCGCTGGTCTCGCGCATCGCGGCTGTCGTCGGCGGCGGCGGGCCCTTCGGCGGCGGCGCGCTGATCTTATGGATCGTCAGCGCCACCAGGATCATGACCAGCAGCGGCGCGATGACGGTGGAGAGGTTCAGGCGGGGCATGCGCGGCTCCTTGGGAACTTGCCCCATCAGGACGCGTGGCGCCCCCTGTGGTTCAGACGGAGGACGGATCGATGCCCCTGGATGCAGCGCCCGAATTGCTGACCCCGGCCGAGATGGGCCGGGCCGATGGGCTGGCCGCCGAGGCCGGCATCCCCGGGCCATGGCTGATGGAGGCGGCGGGGCGGGCGGTGGCGCGGGCGGCGCGGCGGCGATTCCGGCCCTGCCGGGTGCTGGTGCTCGCCGGGCCGGGCAATAATGGCGGCGATGGCTATGTCGCGGCGCGGCTGCTGGAGGCGGCGGGCTGGCCCGTCACCGTCGCCGCCCTGGCGCCGCCGCGCGCGGGCAGCGATGCCGCGGCGGCCGCCGCGCGCTGGCGGGGGCCGCTGGTGCCCTTCAGCGTGGCGGAAGCCGGCCGGGCGGGGCTGGTAATCGATGCCGTCTTCGGGGCCGGGCTGGGCCGGCCGGTGGAGGGGCTGGCGGCGGAGGTACTGCGGGCCTGCGAGGCGCCGATCCTGGCCGTCGATACGCCCTCCGGCCTCGATGGGGCGACGGGTCAGGTGCGCGGCTTCGCGCCGCGGGCGGCGATGACCGTCACCTTCTTCCGGCTCAAGCCCGGGCATCTGCTGCTGCCGGGGCGGGAGCTTTGCGGCGAGACGGTGCTGGCGGATATCGGCCTGCCGCCGAGCGTGCTGGGCAGGATTGCGCCGCAGGCCTGGCGGAACGGGCCGAGGCTGTGGCGGCTGCCGGTGGCCGGGGCCGAGTCCCACAAATACAGCCGGGGCCATCTGAGCATCCTCGGCGGCGCGGCGATGACGGGCGCGGCGCGGCTGGCCGCCGGCGCGGCGCATCGGATGGGGGCAGGGCTGGTCACCCTCCGGGCGCCGGATGCCGCCTCGGCCATGCTCTATCGCGCGGCGGAGCCGGGCAGCCTGGTCAGCGAGGCGACGATCGAGGCGCTGCTCGGCGATGCGCGGCGCGGCACCTGGCTGATCGGGCCGGGGCTGGAGCCGGATGATGCGACGCGTGCGGCCCTCCGCGCCGTGCTCGCGGCCGGGCGGCAGGTGGTGGCGGATGCCGGGGCGCTCGGCGCCTCGGCCGGGGCGCCGGAGGCGCTGGCGGGGGCGGCGGTGCTGACGCCGCATGCGGGGGAGTTCCACCGGGTCTTCGGCCCGATCGGCGATGACAAGATCGCGGCGGCGCGGCGGGCGGCGGCGCTGACCGGCGCGGTGGTGCTGCTGAAGGGAGCGGATACCGTGGTCGCGGCGCCGGATGGGCGGGCGATCGTCAACCACAATGCCCCGCCGAGCCTCGCCACCGGCGGCACCGGGGATGTGCTGGCGGGCAGCATCGCCGCGCTGCTGGCGCAGGGCATGGCGGCCTTCGAGGCGGCGGCGGCCGGGGCCTGGCTGCAGGGCGAGGCGGCGCGGCGGCATGGGCCCGGGCTGCTGGCTGAGGATCTCATCACGCTGCTGCCAAGTGCCGCCGCGGCTGCAAGCGGTGCCTGACGGCGGCCTCCGATCGCGCTAGATTACCCGGGATTTCATTCCGCTTCGCGGGAGGCTCGACGATGTCTGAAGTGCTCGAACAGGCTGGTCTCTTCGACCGCGCCCTGCGCCGCGTCACCAGCCTGTGGCGGGACATGGCCGATCGGGTGTCCGGGACGGAGGCAGAGGGCATCGCCGAGCAGATGCGCGCCTGCCTCGAGGACCGGGGCGGAGAGCTCTCGGCCCGCAACCGGGCGGCCAAGCTGGCCCAGGCCTATCTCACCCTCGATGCGCCGGGGCGGGTGGAGTTCCTGCGCACCCTGGCCGGTTTCGACTCGGATGACGCGGCGACGCGGAAGGCGATGGAGCGGGTCCTGGCCGCGGCCGAACCCACCGAGCGCGCCAGCGCCAAGGCCAAGCTGCGCCGCGCGCTGGAGCCGCCGCGGCTCAGGCTGCTGACCCAGTTCACCACCATCCCGGACGGGATGAAGTTCCTGGTCGATCTGCGTGGCGAGCTGCTGCGGGTGATGGATAGCGACCCGGTGCTCGGGGCGCTGGAGAGCGACCTGCGCGGGCTGCTGGCGAGCTGGTTCGATGTCGGCTTCCTCGAGTTGCGCCGGATCGACTGGAACAGCCCGGCCGCGCTGCTGGAGAAGCTCGTCACCTATGAGGCCGTGCACCGGATCCGCACCTGGCGCGACCTGAAGAACCGGCTCGACAGCGACCGGCGCTGCTACGCCTTCTTCCACCCCCGCATGCCGGAGGAGCCGCTGATCTTCGTCGAGGTGGCGCTGGTGAAGGGGCTGGCGGCGAGCGTCCAGAAGCTGCTGGACGAAAAGGCGCCGGTGCTCGACCCGGCCCAGGCGGATACCGCGATCTTCTACTCGATCAACAACTGCCAGCGCGGGCTGGATGGCATCAGCTTCGGCAATTTCCTGATCAAGCGGGTGGTGGCGCTGCTTGGGGGCGAGCTGAAGGGGCTGAAGAACTTCGCCACCCTCTCGCCCATCCCGGGCTTCTGCCGCTGGCTGAACGAGCGGATCGCGGCGGCGGAGCCGGCGCTGGCCTCGGAGGAGGAGCTGACGGCGCTGCGGGCGGCGGCGCCTGCCATGCTGGCGCTGCCGGCCCCGGCCGAAGGCGGGGCGGCAACCACCAGCGCACCCTCGGTCGCGCCGGAGACGCCGGCGCAGACCCTGGCACGCATCCTTGCCCGGCGCGGCTGGCAGCGTGACGAGGCCATCGCCAAGGCGCTGGAGCCGGTGCTGACCCGGCTCTGCGCCGGCTATCTGGTGCACGCGGCCTCGGCGCGGAATCCGCAGCGGGCGCGGGACCCGGTGGAGCATTTCCACCTCTCCAATGGCGCCCGGATCGAGCGGATCAACTGGCGCGGCGATGTCTCGGAGAAGGGCATGCGCGAGAGCGCAGGGCTGATGGTGAACTACCTCTACGACCCGGCCCGCATCGAGGAATACCACGAGGGCTATATGGGCGAGGGCCGGCGGCCGATGGCGAGCGCGATCCGCAAGCTGGCCAAGGCCTGAGGCCGGCGCGGGTGCTGCTGGGGAGGGAGGGGGGAATGGTCGGACCGGCGGGATTTGAACCCACGACCCCTTGTCCCCCAGACAAGTGCGCTACCAGGCTGCGCTACGATCCGTACCGGGCGGGGGGATAGCACCCTCCGCCATGCGAGGCTAGAGCCGATCGCCGGGAATTGGCCGGCCTGCGGGGCGATGCGGCGGGGCGGTCAGCGGCCGGCCAGGCCGTGCAGCTCCTCGGCCAATTCCTCCAGATCCTCGAGGATGGCGCGGAGGCTGTCGGGGGCGGACTCGGTGGGCTCGGGCAGGGCCATCTCGGCCTCGCCAAGGCCGCCCTCGCGCAGCAGCCGCTGCACGCCCTTGATGGTGTAGCCCTGGGTGTAGAGCAGATCGGAGATGCGGCGGAGCAGGCCGATATCCTCCGGCCGGTAGTAGCGCCGGCCACCGCCGCGCTTCAGCGGCTTGAGCTGGGGGAATTTCGTCTCCCAGAAGCGCAGCACATGCTGCGGGATATGGAGATCCTCGGCGACCTCGCTGATGGTGCGGAAGGCGGTCGGCGCCTTGCGCGGCCGCGGGGGGAGCTGCTCGCTCACGCCGCGTTGTCCGAGTCGGGCGCGGCCTGGCCGTTGATGCGGGCCTTGAGCACCTGGGAGGGTCGGAAGGAGAGCACCTTGCGGGGCAGTATGGGGACCTCCACGCCGGTCTTCGGGTTGCGCCCGACTCGCTGGCCCTTCTGGCGGACCATGAAGGTGCCGAAGGCCGAAATCTTCACCGCCTCGCCGGCTTCGAGCGCGGAGGAAATCCGTTCCAGCACGGATTCCAGCAGGGCCGCCGATTCGTTCCGCGACAGCCCAACCTGGCTATAGATCGCCTCGGCCAGGTTCGCGCGCGTGAGCGTATTCATCCGGCAACCGGTTCCCGCAAGCCATTCTGGCCATTAGGAAACCGGTATCCTCCGCGGGCGTCAACCGCAGCTTGGCGAAAGCGCAACAGCGTGGCACGAAAGTCGCAGTGCCGTGGTCAGAAACGTACCAGCGCCGCGCCCCAGGTGAGGCCGCCGCCGATGGCCTCGAGCGCCATCAGGTCGCCGCGCTCGATGAGGCCGCGGCCGGCTGCCTCGGCCAATGCCAGCGGGATGGAGGCGGCGGAGGTATTGGCGTGGCGGTCCACGGTGACGACCACGCGCTCGCGCGGCAGGTTCAGCTTCTTCCCCATCGCCTCGATGATGCGGAGATTGGCCTGATGCGGAACCAGCCAGCGGAGATCGGCATGGCCGAGCCCGTTGGCGGCCAGTGCCTCGTCCACCACCGCGGCGAGCTTCGAGACGGCGTGCCGGAACACCTCCTTGCCCGCCATGCGGAGCAGGCCGGTGCCGCCGGTCGAGCCGGCGCCGCCATCCACCAGCAGGATGTCGCCATGCCGGCCATCCGAATGGAGATGGGTGGAGAGGATGCCGCGATCCGTGCCCTGCTCCGCGGTCAGCACCACGGCGCCGGCACCGTCGCCGAAGAGCACGCAGGTGCCGCGGTCGGTCCAGTCGACGATGCGGGAGAAGACCTCGGTGCCGATGACCAGGGCGCAGCGGGCCTGGCCGGTCTTCATCAGCGCATCGGCGACGCCGAGGGCATAGACGAAGCCGGTGCAGGCGGCGGCGATGTCGAAGGCGAAGCCGCGGGTGATGCCGAGCTGCTGCTGGACGCGGACGGCGGTTGCCGGGAAGGCGCTGTCCGGCGTCGCGGTGGCGACGATGATGGCATCGACCTGGCTGGCCTCGATGCCGGCCCGCTCGAGCGCCTGGCGCGCCGCGGCGGCACCCATGGAGGAGGCGGACTCGCCCGGGGCGGCGATGTAGCGCTGGCGGATGCCGGTGCGCTCGGTGATCCACTCATCGGAGGTCTCGATGCCGAATTCGGCGGCGAGCGCCGTGTTGGGCACGCAACGCTCCGGCAGGTAGCTGCCGCAGCCGGCGATCACGGAACGGATCATCCCGAAGGCCTTCCCTAGAGCGAGCGCCGCTCCGATGCGTCACCGGCATGGCGTGGCCCGCTGGTATGAAACAACAGCCCAGGGCCTATCCGCTGCGCCGCAGCGCAGGGACCGGCCCTAGGGCGAGGCGGGTGCCGCGACCGGCTTGCCGATCTGCGCCAGGCCCTCGCGGATGCGGTCATTGAAGCGGTGCGTCACCATGTCCATGGCGACATCCACAGCATGGGCGAAGCCGAGCGCGTCGGTCCCGCCATGGGACTTCACGACGACGCCGTTCAGGCCGAGCAGGATGGCGCCGTTGTAGCGGCGCGGGTCCATCCATTCGCGCAGGCGGTCGAGCGCGGGCCGGGCGAGCAGGTAGCCGGCGCGGGCGGGGATGCTGCTGGTGAAGACCTGGCGCAGCAGGTCGCGCATCAGCTTCAGCGTGCCCTCGGCGGTCTTCAGCGCGACATTGCCGGTGAAGCCATCCGTCACCACGACGTCGACGGTGCCGGCGGCGATGTCATGGCCTTCGATGAAGCCGTGGAAATTGGCGCCGATATGGCTCTCGCGCAGCGTCTCGGCGGCGGCGCGGACCCGGTCGTCGCCCTTCAGCTCCTCGGAGCCGACATTGAGCAGGCCGAAGCTCGGCGTCGTCAGGCCCAGCACCGCACGGGCGAAGCTGTCGCCCATGACGGCGAATTCGACGAGGTTGCGGGCATCGCACTGGACGTTGGCGCCGAGGTCGAGCAGCACCACGTCGCCGCGCGCGGAGGGGGCGATGGCGGCCAGCGCCGGCCGGTCGATCTCCGGCAGCGTCTTCACCACGATCTTGGCGAGCGCCATCAGCGCGCCGGTATTGCCGGCCGAGACGACGCCGCTGGCCTCGCCACCGGCAACGGCGTCGATGGCGATGCGCATGGAGCTCTGCCGGCCCTGGCGAAGCGCCGCGGTCGGCTTCATCTCGGCGGAGATCACGGTCGCCGCATGGCGCAGCATGCAGGCCTTGGCAGCGCGAGGCCGGCGGGCGAGCATGCCGCCGATCCGGGCCTCGTCACCGACCAGCAGGAAACGGGCCTGCGGATGACGTTCCGCGGCCAGTTCCAGACCATCGAGGACGATGTCGGGCGCGTTGTCGCCCCCCATGGCGTCGATCGCCAGGGAGAAACCCGGGGCGCTGCTATCCTGCGGCCCAATGCTTTGCGACACGGTATGCCGATCCCCGCCAGGGTGCCGGTTGTGGCTCAGTGGCGAATGGCGGCCTTCAGCGCATCGCCGGCCGGGACCACCTCCCGCCCATCGTAATGCCCGCAGGAGGAGCAGACATGGTGCGGGCGCTTGAGCTCACCGCAATTGGAGCACTCGGCATGGGCCATCTTGGTCAGGGCCTGATGGCTCCGCCGCATGCCGGCACGGGAGGGCGAAACTTTCTTCTTCGGGACGGCCATGGCGCCGAGCCTTTCTTTGCAACACGCAAGGCGTTTCAACGGGAGGGCGGGGCTGTAGCACCGCCCCCCCGGGGGCGCAAGCACGGTGGCACGGAATGGACGCGGCCCTGACCCGCGCCTGCTGCCCTGGCCGAGGGGCTGGTGGCCTCGCCGTGAAAGCCGCGACGGCTGCCGGAACCGGGGCCTTAGTTCTTGCGGAGCGAGGCCAGGGCGGCGAAGGCGCCGGCCGAGCCGTCGGTGGCCTCGGCGGGCAGTTCCGCACCCGGCGCACGCGGATAGGGATCGAGGACGAGGGCCAGCTGCTCGGCCACCGCCTCGCCGAGATCGGCGACGCCGTCCGGGCACTCGATCTCGTCGAGATCGTCCGGCCCGTCCTGCGGCTCGCGGCCGGGGGGGAGGAGGCGGAAGGCCACCGCCTCGTCCACCGTCTGGGCCACCGGCTCCAGGGTCACGATGCAGGCCTGGGTGAGGCTGGCGGCGATGCGGCCCTGGACGCGAACCGTGCCCTCCTCCTCCGGCATGAGCTGGAATTCGGCGGCGAGGCTGTCGAGGCCGAGGATGCCGAATCGGGCGGCCAGCGCCGCGCATTCCCCGGGCGTGGCCGACAGGGCGATGCGGCGGCCCGCATGGGGGACGGTGCCAAGCGGGACGGGGCGGGAGAATTCGGGGGCGGCGTCAGGCGGCATCGGCGGGCTCGCTTGGGGCGGGGAAGGGGGGCTCGCCGCGCCGCAGGCTGGCCAGCGGCTGGGTGGCCAGAGCCTCGGCGCTGCGGAAGGCATGGCGGGCGAGGCGCAGGGCGGGGTCGCGTGCGGCGGCCTCGCTGCGCCAGACATTGCGCTCGATGGCGGCGGCCAGCGCCGCCTCGTCACCGGAATCGAGGGCCGCCTCATAGGCGAGGCAGCGGCCGTGGAAGGCCTCCCACATCCGCTTCACCCGCTTGCCGATGCTCATGTCGCCGGCGCCCATCTCGCGCAGGTTGATGTCCATATCCGCGAACATGGCATCGAAGACGGCCTGGGCGAGGGCGGCGCCCAGCGGGTCCGGATCGGTGCGGAGGCGGCGGATCAGCAGGGCGACATGCAGGCCGACCAGGTCGAACCGCCCGTCCAGCGTGTCCGGCACGCCGAGGGGGCCAAAGAACCATGGGTCGCGCGCCGCGGTGACGGCGGCGCCGTAGAGCTCGAAGCCGGTCCGCTCATGCGGCTTGCGGCGGAACAGGGCGAGCAGGCCCATGGGTGGTGTTGTCCTTCCCGGTCCGGCCACGGCGTGGTTGACCCTGCCGTGGCGTGGTGGCATTCGCGCCGGGGCTGGCACCCCGCCGCTGCCCGCGACACCTTGCCGCCGGCACGATTTCACGATGGGACGCAGAGATGGATCGCCCTTGCCATCCGGTCAACGACTCCGCCACGCGGCGGCTGCGTGCCGCGGCCCTGGCCTGTGGCGTGCTGCTGCTGCCGCTGGCCCTGCCAGGCTGCAGCATCTTCGACGCGCCGACCGTCCAGCGCGGCAACCGGGTGACCGAGGATCAGCTGAAGGAGATCACGCCCGGGGTGCAGACCCGGCAGGACGTGCAGGCGCTGCTCGGCTCGCCGACCAACAGCAGCACCTTCGGCGACCCGGTCTGGTACTATATCAGCAGCCGCACCCGGCAGCGGCCGGGGCGGGAGCTGCTGGTGACCGACCAGCAGACCGTCGTGGTGTCCTTCGATTCCGGCGGCGTGGTCCGTGAGGTGAAGGTGCTGGGGCCGGAGGAGGGCAAGCCCGTCGCCATGGTCGCGCGCGAGACGCCGACGCCGGGCAATGACCGGACGCTGCTGCAGGCGCTGTTCGGCAATGTCGGCCGGATCGGGCCGGGTGCCTCGCTGCCGACCAGCCCCGGCGCGCCGGGCGCGGGGACGGGCCGGTAGCCCTGGACGACAGGCGCCGAGGCTGCTGCGGCCCCTGCGACGACGCCTGACCATGCGTGAACGCCCCTCTCGGACCGCGGCCGGGCGTGCAGGGCGCGGGGCCGGAGCATCCGGGGCCTGGGCCCGCACTGCGGCGCGTCCCGGCCGGGTGGGGGCGTAGCCCGGGCATCGCCGGCATGGACCTCGCCGTGTTTCCCCCCCCAGGCGGGATCCGCACGCGACCATCCGCGTCGCCGTCGTCCATAACGGTATTATCGAGAATCACGCCGAGCTGGAAAGCCAGGGCGCGCTGTTCGAGACCGAGACGGATACCGAGACCTTCGTCTGCCTGCTGGACCGATACCTGGCCGATGGCCTGGCGCCCGAGCCGGCCTTCGCCACGGCGCTCCGGCGCGTGCAGGGTGCCTTCGCGCTCGTCGCGGCCTTCGCTGGGCATCCCAGGCTGCTGCTCGGCGCCCGGCAGGGTGCGCCCCTCGCAGTGGGCTACGGCGATGGGGAGATGCTCCTCGGCTCCGACGCGCATGCGCTCGCCCCGCTGACACGGCGCATCGCCTATCTCGAGGAGGGCGACTGGGCCGTCGTGGCCGTCGAGGGCGCGCGTTTCCTCGCCGCGGATGGCGGGCCGGTGGAGCGTCCCGTGGTCCAGACGGCGATCTCCGGCGCCGTGCTCGGCAAGGGATGAGCACCCTGCCGTCCTCGGCGATACGCTCCGGCAGTACCTCGATCCACGAACGCTGGAGGTGCGCCTGCCGCGGCTGCCCTTCGATCCCGCCAGCCTCTCGCGGCTGACGCTCATCGCCTGCGGCAGCGCCTTCCTGGCGGCGCATGTCGGCCGCTACTCGATCGAGGGGCTGGCACGCCTTCCTTGCGACGCCGATGTCGCCTCCGAACTGCGCTACCGCGATCCGCCGCTGGCCGATGGCGGCGCCGCGATCCTCGTATCCCAGTCCGGCGAGACGGCGGATACGATGGCGGCGCTCAGGCTGCTGCAGGTGGGCGGGCAGACGGTGCTGTCCATCGTCAACGTGCCGGAAAGCACGATGGCCAGGGCAAGCGATGCCGCACTGCTGACCGTAGCCGGGCCTGAGGTGGGCGTCGCATCCACCAAGGCCTTCACCGCGCAACTCGCGGTGCTGGCCTGCCTCGCCATCGACTTCGCGCGGCGGCGGCGGCAGATGACGACCCTGGAAGAGGGACGGCTGACCCAGGCGCTGCTCGCGGTGCCAAGCCATGCGGCGGCGATCCTCGGGCAGGATGCGCGCATCCGCGAACTGGCCACCGAAGTCGCCAAGGCACGGGATGTGCTGTTCCTGGGCCGCGGGCCGCTTTTCCCGATCACGCTCGAGGGTGCGCTGAAGCTGAAGGAGCTCAGCTCCATCCATGCCGAAGGCTACGCCGCGGGCGAGATGAAGCATGGCCCCACCGCGCTGTGTCCCTCCGGCCCGCTCTTCGAGAAGACCGCGTCCAACCTGCAGGAAGCCGCGGCGCGTGGCGGGCGGGTGATGGCCTTCACGGATGCGGCCGGCGCGACGGCCCTGTCGCGCTTCGCGGAGCAGGTGGTGACCTTGCCCGACATCGACTCCTTCGCCGCGCCGATCCTGCACGCCATCCCGGTGCAACTGCCGGCCTATCATGTCGCGGTGCTGAAGGGCACCGATGTCGACCAGCCCAGGAACCTGGCGAAGAGCGTCACGGTGGAATAGCGGCAGGCGCGGCTGCGCCGCTCATGTCAGCCGCAAGAAGTTCTTCCGGTTACAAACTCACGCCCGCGAATGTCGAACAGCTCCAGGTCGCCTGGCACTATCATTCCGGTGACATGCGCGGCCGTCCAGGGGACCCCGTGGAGACGACCTTCGAGGTCATGCCGCTCAAGATCGCCAACCGGCTCTTCCTCTGCACGCCGCACCAGGACGTGGTGGCGCTGGACGCGACCACCGGCGCAGAGCTGTGGCGCCACGACACCCGCCTGCTCGACGGGCTCGCGCTGCAGCACCTGACTGGCCGGGGCCTCGCCTACGCCGCCGACCTGCCGCCAGGTACCGCACCGGCACCCGACCCTGCGCGGCTGCAGGCGGCCCGGACCACGGTCCCGAACCTGCCCGTGGCGGCCGAGACAGCCAGGACCACGGACTGCGCCGCACGCCTTTTCCTGCCCACCGCCGATGGTCGCCTGGTGGCGCTCGATCCGGAGAGCGGCGCGGTCTGCCGGGATTTCGGCGGCGGCACGGGGCAGGTGAATCTCTGGGCGAACATGCCGAATGTCCGGCCGGGCGCCTACTACTCCACCTCGCCACCCGTGGTGGCGGGCGGCCTCGTGACACGGCAATCCCATCACTGCACCACGCCGCCGAACCGGCAGGCGGCAGTAGACCGCTTCGTCGCACAGGCCCGCGACAACACCCAATATGCCAAGGACGACCCGGCGAAAGCCCTGTTCTGCTTCCCCGACTCCAGCTAGGCCTTCTCGGGCCGGGCCCGCTGAGCACAGGAGAACAACCATGCGACCCATCGGCCTGCCCGCTCTCACCTTCGGCGCGCAGCCGCTCGGCAGCGCCTGCCAAGTACCGCCCATGCAGGATCCGAAGACCGGCATCGCCGCGGATGCCGGCCTCGGTGCCGCGGCTGGCGCCCGGCTCGGCTCGCTGTCCGGCAAACTCGGCTGGGGCGCGCTGACAGGCACGGCCGCCGGTATCGCTGGTGGCTGCATCTACGAACGCGACCAGCGGAACGGCTGAGCGGCGCCTGGCACGCATGCCGGACCACGTCGGGCCTCCCGGGCTGCTCGCCCCGCTGCGCCGGCTCAACCGACGCACGGCGCCGCCGCTGCTCGTCTACCTGGCGGCCGGGGCAAGCGGCTTCGCCGCGATCGCCGAGACCTTCTGGGTGCGCGAGCGCCTCGGGCTCTCGGCACCGGCGCTGCTCGCGCTCGCCGCGTGGCTGACCGTGCCCTGGACGCTGAAGATGGTGGTCGGGCACCTGGTCGACACCGTGCCGATCTTCGGCTCTCGGCGGCGCAGCTACATCCTGATCGGCGCCCTGCTGCAGGTGGCGGCCTCTCTCGCGCTGGCCGCCGCCGCCGCCGGCCGCACCGGCTCCGCCTCGGCGGAAGCGGTCTATGTCGCCGCCTCCCTCCTCGTCGTCATCGGCCTTGTCGTGCAGGATTGCGTCGCCGATGCGCTGACGACGGAGGTGGTGGACCGCACGGACCCGGAGGGCATGCCGCGCGACCCAGCCGTCGTGCAGGCCGAGCTTGGCGACGTGCAGGTGCTCGGCCGCGTCGCGGTGATGGGCGGGGCCTTCGCGGTGGCCGGAATCGGAGGCTGGGCGGCACAGGCGCTGCCGGCGGCCATCGTCTTCCTGATCGGCGCGGCGGTGCCGCTGCTCTCCGTCATCGGCGCCGTGCTGCTGCAAGAAACCGCCGAGGATGCGCCGCTCCGGCCCGACCGGCGCATCCTCGGCGGAGGGACCGTTTTCGCCGCGGCGCTGCTCGCGCTCGGCTTGTTCGACCCGCCCTATGCGCCGGAGATCGGTCTCCTGCTCTCGCTCGGTGTCATCGCCTGGCTGCTGCGGACCACCATGGCCGGCATCCCGCCCGCGACGCGGCGCGCCATGGCGGCGGCCGCGGCGGTGATCTTCGCGTTCCGCGCCGCGCCGCCGGCCGGGCCCGGCCTGCAATGGTGGCAGATGGACGTGCTCGGCTACGACCAGGGCTTCTTCGGCGTGCTGGCGCAGATCGGCACCGGTCTCGCCATCGCCGGCTCGCTGCTGCTCGGCGGGCGCATCGTGCGGCTGCCGCTCGGCATGGTGCTCGGCTGGCTCGCGGCGCTCGGCGCCCTGCTGGCACTGCCGACCATCGGCATGCTCTTCGGCCTGCACCACTGGACCGAGGCGCATCTCGGCATCGGCGCGCGTACCATCGGCTTGGTGGACACCGCGCTCTCGGCGCCGCTCGCGCAGCTCGGCATGATCCCGGTGCTGACGCTGATCGCGGTGCATGCGCCGCCGGGGCGGCAGGCCACCTGGTTCGCGCTGGTCGCCTCGCTGATGAACCTGGCCCTGCAGGCGGGCAACATCTTCTCGCGCGGGCTGAACGCCGCCTTCCCGGTGGCGCGCGGGGACTATGGCGCGCTGCCCGCCTTGGTCATCGCCGCGACCGTGGCCGGCCTCGCGCTTGCCCTCGGCGCCATCCTCCTGCTCGGGCCCTGGCTGCGGTCCCCGGCAGGGCCGGCGCCGCAATCCCAGTAAAGAGGGACGGCATGATGCTGCGCAGGATCGCACTTGTCGTGGCTCGGGGCGCTCGCCTGGCGCCTGGAGCGGGGGGCGATCGAGGCGCCCTTCCTCGCCGCGCGGATCGAGGCCGCCCTGGAGGGCGGTGCCCTACACGTCGAGGTGGGCCGCACGCGCATCGCCTGGACCGGCTTCGAGGATGGCGGCCTGGCCCCTGTCGAGATCCTCCTGTCGCAGGTGCATGCGCGCGGGGAGGGAGGGACGCCGTGATTCGAGGTGCCGAAGGCGCAGGTGGCATTCCCGCTCGGCGGGCTGTTGCGCGCGCCTCGCACCGAGCCGGGTGGTGCTGGACGCGCCGGTGCTCCACCTGCGCTGCGAGGCCGGCGGTACGCTGTCCCTGGCCCCGGGGCAGCCGGAGGGCGAGGCCGCGGCGCCGGCCTCCGGCCCATCACCGGAGGCGCTCCTCGCAGCGCTCCGCGATCTCCGGATCACGGACGGGCGGATCGTGGTCGAGGACCGGGCGCTCGGGCTCGATTGGGCGCTCCGCAACCTCAACCTCGCGCTGGGACGGCCTGCGGATGATGCGCTGCGGGGCGCGGCCAGCGTTAAGCTCGCATCGGGGGAGGAGACGGTGCCCCTTCGGCTGGCCGCCTCGCTGGAAGACGCGCCGCAGCGCTGGCATCTCGACCTGTCGCTGCCGCACCTCCGGCCTGCCGCCCTGGCGCATGCGGCCCCAGCGCTGGCGCCGCTCGGCATGCTCGACGCGCCGGCCTCCCTGACGGCCAGCGAAACCCTCACCGAGGACGGCCAGCCGCTCATGCCAGCGCCACGCTGCGGGCCGGGCCGGTCTGGGCCGATCCTACTTGCCCTCAGGGAACCCAGGCCGGATCAATAGCAGTTGCCACGGAGCAACGGGCGCAGCACCAGCAGCCTATGCGACAGCTGACACCGAACTGTCCGCCGACGATGATGCGTGGAACAGAGCCACCAGATGCACCAACGGTGGCGGTCAGGGTTACATCACCATGGGCTTTGCCGCCGCGACAACCTCGCGGGCGTCAGGTGCGTTAATTCGCCGATACCTGGATTCTGCAAGCTCGAAGGCGCCGAATGCGGTGAGGCCAAGTGCGACCAAGGTGAAGAGCGCCCGCCCAAAAGGCTGAGCCTGAAGAGCAAGCAAGGCACCGCCGAGACCACGCGCCTCGCTCGGGTCTGCCTGGTAAGCGGCAACCACAAGGAAGCCGCCGACTATCAGGAACACCACCGATCGCGCCGCATATCCCGCACGCCCAAGCGGGACCACCCAGCGCGCAGCGCCGGCGTCACAGGTCAGATAGCGTCTGAAAGAGGCGGTCCAAGCCTTGTATCCCATGGCCAGCGCCGAACCAGACACCGCCAGCCCGGCGGCGCCGACCAACCACCGGCCAAACGGCCGGACCAGCAGCCAAGCAGTCCAATCCTCCGTCGAGGTCCCGCCGCCATCGCCTTGCCGCCCCCCGAGGAGCAGACTCACAGCGAACACCCCAAGGCTGGCGTAGATGATGGCCGAGACCGCCTGCCCGGCGCGGGCGGCGATGGCCTTTGGGCCGGTGCCGCGCCCGTCTGCGTCCAGGATCGCCTGGAAGGTTCGCCAGAGGGCGAAGCCGAAGACGCCGAGCGCGACGACAGCGAGGAGAGCAGTCCCAAGCGGCTGGGACAGAATGGTCTGGAGAGCGCCCTTCGAATCCGTGGCACCTCCTCCGCGCCCAATAGCGGCGAGCAAGGCCAGGGCGCCGATGATCAGGCTCACGACGCCGCGCGCGGCATAACCGAGACGGGCCAGCAGCTCCAGGCGTTCGCGGTTGGCTACCATCTCCGACCTCGATTTATGTGGGTGCCGGCAATGCAACGAGATGCGGCCTCATCCGGTTCCGCCGCATGAGCGTTGCCAAGTTCTTGGACTCTGTCCGGAACGAGGTGGCTGGGCCAATCCGGTGGGATGATGCCAGAGCCCGCCACCTGCTCCGGATATCGCTTCCCAGCAGAGATCATCAGCCCTGCGGTGTGGCTTCATCAACTGTTCAGCCTCAGCCTGCGCGACGTCGAGCTCATCCTGGCCGAGCGGAGCATCAGCGTCACGCACGAGAGCATCCGAAGCTGGTGTCCGACGTCCGGCGGCACCTGATGAGCGCGGGGCAGTACCACGGCGCCCGCGAAAAGGCCTTCCGGGGCTGTCTGAGGAAACCTGTGTTCAGATGGCAGCGTGATCCTGCCAGCCGCGATGGCGCTCGATCCAACGCAGCGATCGCTTCAATAACCTGGCGATGCCTGCGGCACAGCCACAAGTAGTTCGTCTGCTTCCTGAACGCCGTCGAGCGCACGGTTCCGGCTGGCAAGATGACCCACGCCATCCTCGACACCTACGGCACCCACAAGCAACCAAAGGTGCGGAAGTGGCTGGCCAATCACTCACGCTGGATCCGCGAGCGTCTGCACTACCAGGTTGTCCGCACCACGCGTGACGATGCCATCTGCCACAGGTTCATGACGGTGCCGGGTGTTGGTCCAGGCTGTCACAGCAAGCATGATCCAATGGCTACCGAGCCCCGACATCCAAGTCCGGCCGATTGGCGTTGCAGAGGACGGGAGGCCGACGGGATCACCCTGTCTCACGACCTCCGGAGCCTGCTGATTTCCCTCCGTACCCACCGGCAACGCATGTTTCATGACGTCTGTGCGCAACCGCCGGAGAGCGGTCACCACAGGGGAGGTTCACCTATGTACCGTCGTTCATTCCTGGGCGTCGTGACCCAGGCGCTTGCCATTCCCGCCATCGCCCGCGCCCAGGGGCATGGCCAGGTCGGTTTACGCTACCCGGACCGGCCCATCCGCTTCATCGTACCCTTTCCGCCCGGCGGTGGAACCGATGTCTGGGCGCGCATGGTGGCCGAGGGCATGCAGGCCGAGCTCGGCCAGCCGGTCCTGATCGAGAACCGTGCCGGGGCTGGCGGGATGGTAGGAGCAGAGGTCGCGTCGAAGGCCGTTCCGGACGGCTACACCTTGCTCTACAATATCACAACTCATGTGCAGGCGCCGGTGACCTTCCGCCGATTCCCTTACGACCCGATGCGTGACTTCTTCCCGGTAGGACGCCTCGGCACCACCGCCATCACCTTCTGCATCGGGCCGACCGTGCCGGCGTCCGTGACGACGCTCGCCGAATTCGTGGCGTGGGGCCGCGGGCGCGAGCTCGCCTTCGGCAATTACGGGCAGGGCTCGACAGGGCACGCCTATGCCCTGCTCCTGGCGCAGGAAGCAGGGCTCCGCGTGACCCAGGTCGCCTATCGGGGCGAGGCCCCCATGCTGCAGGACCTGCTGGCGGGCAATTTCCATGGCGGCTTCCACAGCATGACGGCCTCAGGTGAGATGATCCGCACGCGGCGCATCCGGCCGCTGGCAACCGGGGGACCGGATCGTGTGCCCTCACTCGCGGCTGAGGTGCCGACGCTTCTTGAGCTTGGCTATTCCCGCCGCTTCGACTTCACCGGCTTCACTGGCCTCTTCGCACCGGCGCGGGTACCTCAGCCCATTTTGGACCAGTTGTCCGCCGCCTTCCGCACCGTCGCAACCAGCACAGAGATGATACGACGGCTGCACGCCATCGACACCGTTCCCGGCTACGAGGATCCGCCGGCCTTCCGCATGTCGGTCGAGCGGACTCTCCGACAGTGGGAAGAGCTGGCGCAGAGCCTCGACCTGTACGCCACAGGGTGAGATCAGCCGGCAAGCGAAACCGCCACGCGCTTTGCAACGAAAGTACCGACCGCTTGTGCGCGCCCTTCTGGCAAAGCCAGGGCCCGCCAGCGCCTGAACACAGGCGCGTCGTTGGTGTTGAGCCGCCTTTCTGGAAGGTGGCGTTGGGGCTGACGGATGAGGAGTGGGCAGTGCTGGAGGGTCGTGTCCCGGGTGCTGGTGTAGGAGGCCGATACCGTAACGGTGGCGATCATCGCAATTCGTCCTTGGTAGGGTTGTGTTGCGACACGCAACTCTGACCCAGGGACGCCACGATGACCGACGAGAGGATCGCTATTGGGGGAGCTGTTGGAGAAGGGCTCCGACCCTACTTTCCTGCGGGAGATGACCGGTTTTGCCGCGTATCGGCTGATGAAGCTGTATGCTGAGGGAGCCCGTGGCGCTGGCCATGGCGGGCGCAGCGCCTGGCGGGTGAGCCAGCGGAACGGCTGTCGGGAGCGGGACTGGCAAACCCGGGTTGGCATGGTGGAGTTGCGCGTTCCGAAGCTGCGGCGCGGCTCCTACTTTCCGGCTTTTCTGGAGCCGAGGCGGCTGGCGGAGAAGGCGCTCACGGCGGTTGAACGCATGCGTTCAACCCAAGAGGCCTATGTCCAGGGCATCTTCGTCCAGGGCATCTTCACTCGCTCGGCGGACGACCTGGTTCGGGCCATGGGCATGAAGGCATCAGCAAGAGCCAGGTGAGCCGCCCGTGTGCCGAGATTGATGGCCGGGTGCACCGTCAACTTGGCGAGGGCTTGGCATGCCGATCTGGTCCGGTCGCCAGCTGGAAAGAGTTCCCTGATTGCCAAGCCGCCCTATGCCGTCCGTCAGTCAAGCTTCGCGCCTGAGGCTTCCACGAGCCGCCGCCAGATCGGCGTCTCGTGTTTGATCTTGTCGGCGAGGGCCTGTGGTGTGACAGACGGATCGGCGATGAAGCCGACCTCTCGCATCCTTTCCCCTAGCCTGGAATCGCTGCCCGCTCGCAGGGCAGCGGCATGCAGCTGTTTGATCACCTCCGGGGCTGTTCCGGCAGGAGCCATCAGCGCCTCCCAGGCGCCAATGTCGAGCGCTCCCAGTCCAAGGTCTTCGAATTCCGACATGCCTGGGACGGAGGGAAGCAACGCGATCCGTCGCGCACTTCCGACGGCCAGCGCTGCTACCTCGCCCTGGGAAATGAGTGGCATCAGGGCCGGCGTCAGCTCGAACATCATATCAATGACGCCAGCCTGCAGGTCGGCAACCGCAGGGGCAGCCCCACGATAGGTGACGTGCAATCCTCGTACAGCGGCGGCTTTCTGCAGCGCTGCCATGGTCAGGTGCGCAGTGCTACCCACACCCGCAGTACCGAAGCGCAATTCCTCCGGGTTGTCACGGGCCCAAGTGACCAGACGGCGGAAATCGGTCCAGCCATGTCGTGCTGCGGCCTGCTTGTTGACGGCACATACGACAGTGCCGGCGCTCAGCTGACTGATCGGGGAAAAGTCAGTGTCGGGATCGAAGGGCAGATGGCTGTAGAGCGTCTTGTAGGCGCAAAGGGTGGTCATGCCGATCACGCCGAGAGTCGTGCCGTCCGCGCGAGCTTTGGCGACGTAATCGGCTCCGACGATGCCGGCTCCACCGGAGCGGTTGTCCACCACCACCTGTTGGCCAAGAAGCGGTTCCATGCGTTCCGAGAACAGTCGCCCCACCAGGTCTACGGCACCACCGGCTGGGTAGGGAACGACGAGCCGAATGGGCCGCCCAACCGAGGTTTGCTGTGCTTGGACAGAGTGGACGGCAGGAGCCATGGCCCCCATTGCCAAGCCTAAGCCAACCCTGACCGTCTGCCGGCGAGTTTTCACGAAGGGCGGGCTTTCGGACATCGTTGACTTCCTCATGGCCCCTATGGCCGGACAACCGAAACGCGGGTGACGCGAAGACGTTCTGGTTTTCGGGCATCCTCCTGCAACTCCTGGCTGCGCCGATCTTCTTGCCTCGGCGGAATCCTTTATCGTTGGCGACCTTGCGGCTGAAGCAGAGGCACGGCAGCAAGCGGCGCCGGGCCTGGCGAGTGCGGCATCTTGCCACCGACGCCAACACCGGGCGGAGAATTGCCTCGACGCTGACCGACAGGGATGCCGACGATGGCTCCCGGATTGGTCGGCTGCTCGAACAGGCGACCGAGGCGGCGATCGCCGCAGAGATGCTGAACCGAATGGTGGAGCTTGGACGCCTCAAGCATGTCCGCACCGCATGATCCGGATCACGAATGGGCCTCAATGCGACCACTTCGTCGACCTGTGCAACAAGGCCGTTTCTCGTCGAAAGCACCAAGGGTGGTGCTAGGCTCGCTCAGGTGCGGCCGGTCATCCGGCTCTGCCCAACAGCGGAGGGAGAAACATCATGACAACCCGTCGCATGGTGCTCGGCGGCGCGGCCGCTACCATCACCGTCCCTTTTGGTGCGCCACGCATCGCCGCCGCCCAGACCTCGCCTGGCGTCACTGCAACCGAAATCCGCATCGGCAATACCATGTCCTATAGCGGTCCGGTTTCCGGCCTCGGCATCCAAGGCAAGACCATGGACGCCTACTTTCGCAAGGTGAACGATAATGGCGGCGTCGCTGGGCGGAGGATCCGCTTCCTCACCTATGACGACGGCTACAGCCCGCCGAAGACGGTGGAGCAGGTGCGGCGACTGGTGGAGCAGGACCAAGTGGCCTGCTTATTCAGCAATCTCGGCACACCGACCAATAGCGCCGTGCTGCGCTACCTGAACCAACGCAAGGTGCCGAACCTCTTTCCCTCCACCGGTGCCGACAAGTGGAGCAACTACCAAGAGTTCCCTTGGACTATTGGCTTTCCACCCAGCTACCGCATCGAGGCACAACTCTATGCCAAGCACATCCTGGCAACACATCCGGGCGGGCGAATTGCCATTCTGCATCAGAACGACGATTTCGGCCGCGATTACGTCCATGGCGTGCGTGACGTGCTGGGGGCGAAGTTCGAAGAAGCAACCAAGGTGCTGAGCTACGAGAGCACCGATCCCACAATCGACCAGCAAATCATCAGCCTGCAAAGCAGCGGCTGCCAGGGGTTGGTGCTGGCGGTGACCGCAAAGTTCGCCTCCATGTCCATCCGCAAACTGTACGAGATCGGCTGGAAGCCGACCACCTGCGTGCACTATGGCGCGAACTCTGTGGGCGTCGTGATCCAGCCGGCCGGGCCGGAGAAAGCGGTGGGGCTGACCACCGCGGCTTACCTCAAAGACCCGACCGACCCGGCTTGGGCGCAGGACCCCGGCATGCTCGAATGGCGGGCCTTCATGGCGCGCTACATGCCAGATGCCGATCTCACGGATGCGAACTCGGTCTATGGCTACAGCGCGGCCCAGGCGATGGTGCAAGTGTTGCAACAATGCGGCCAGGATGCCTCGCGCGAGAACATCATGCGCCAAGCAACCAGCCTGAAAGACGTGGAGATCCCGACGCTGCTGCCCGGCATCAAGCTAAACTCCTCGCCGACCAACTATCGGCCGATCCGGCAGATGCAGCTCCAGCGGTTCAATGGAAAGACCTATGACCGCTTCGGGACGCTTCTGGAGGGCAGCGTGAGCTGACAGATGGCGCTGGACCAACAGGGCGGCAGGCCCGAAACGCCGCGCCGCCCTGAGCTTTGCCCACCGCCACCTCACGTTGCGTAGGTTGACGTCTAGAATCCGGATCCTCGTCCCCAATCCCGCTTCAAGCGCGAGCGGCTGAAGCGGGCACTGGCTCGATCAGACCGCCGAAGGCAGGCACGTCCGGTGGATCCTCGGCATGACCGTGCACCTCGTGGCTATCCCGCAACGAGGCATGGTGGCTGTCGCCGGGATGGACCCGCGGCCCGGCTGCCGACACGCGCATCACCTACCCTCGTCCGGTTCAACCCAGCGACGCAAAACCGTCCGGCTTGTTTGCCCGGAACGTCGGCGCATCACCGGCGCTGAGGGTACGGAAGGCCGGGAGTGCGGGATGGAGCAGTTGGGCGCCTTTGCACAAACTTCGGAGCCTCTGGAGGCTGCGCGCTTGGTGCGCCGGCCCGGTCTGGTGGCAGAGATGCAGGCACGGCTCGTACATCATGGACTGCTCGACCCGCCTGCAGACGGCCTCCTCGACCCCGTCACGCAATGGGCGCTCGGCGCCTTCTGCCGCGCAGTTTGCCTGCCTTTCAACAACGCGCTGGCGCCACCCGTCGCTGCTGCGCTGCTCCAGCAGGCTCCCGTGCTGCCATTGCAGCCTGATAGCAGCCTGGCAGGACGAATTGTCGCGGCTCTGATCCGGCACAACCACTGGCTATGTCGCCATCCCGACTGCGTCAATATTGTCTATGTCGAGGGCATGGACGAGCAGGGGCGCGAGGTGCCGCGCCGGCGCGACGCCTTCGACGATCTGCGGCTGCTGCTGCGCATCGCGTCCGGAGGGTACCCGGAGATCGTGGGCGCCTGGTCCGCGACGACCGCCTCGGGTCGCCTGGCGGTGGAAACGCCGGCTGAGCCCGAAGGCGCGCCGCGCCTTGCCGCAGGCCAGCATCGCGCCTGGGTTGTCGGCCGCACGGCGATCGGCACCGAGCTGGAGCAGGAGGCGCTCATCCAGGTCCTGCCTGTGCTGGTGACGCGGGATGCCAACAGGGACTTCCGGCGCGACGGTGATCCACCAGAGCGTGGCATCTTCCTCATCGACCAGCATGGCGGCCACGACGCGCCGCGTGAGCGGGTGGGCGGCATCGGTGCGGGCTGCCTGGTCGGTCGTAGCCAGGCCGGGCATGGCAGCTTCATGGCGCGGCTGCGGGATGATCCGCGCTGGCGTGTGAATGCTGCCCATGTCTTCACGACGTCCATCCTGCAGGCGAAGGAGGTGGCTGGCTGACCGGACCTCTGCCCAGCCGGATTCGCGGCTCGGCCCGGGAGGCTGCAAAAGAAGCCGATTGTAAGTTGCGAGAAGGCTCCTTGCCGCCGGACAGGGCCCTACATGCGGGTGCCTGCGCCGCGGGTCAGCCCACAACCTGCTGGCAGCCGCTCTACGATGCAGCGGGCATCCCGATTGCCGTTCAAGATGAATGCCGATCGCTGGCACCGCATACCGAAACGGCGCTACAGGGTGACGAACTGGGCGGACCATGACGCCGCGCTCCGCCAGCGTGGCAGCCTCGCCATGTGGTTCTCGAAGGACGCGGTCGCGGCGTGGCAGGCCGAGCCGCGGACCACCAGGGGCGGGCAGCCCTGGTATTCGGCGCTGGCGATCACCAAACCGCCGCGTCATGGCCAATCTCCCCATCCAGCAGGGAAAATTCGCCGAAAGACGAACACCAGCTCCGGATCACTTTCGCCGTGTCACCTCAGCCGCCGCCTGCCTCGCAGTATCGCGGCAGTGCCGGCATCCTCACTCGAACCGATGGCGGCCTCAGGCGAAACCAAGCCTGGCCCGGCCGAGCCCCGCGAAGCTGGCTGCCAGGGTCAGCCCCGCTTCCGGCCTTACCACCGGAGAAAGCCCGGTCACCACCAGCACCGCCCCAGCCGGAAGCCCGCCCGATTGCCGAGCTGCCTCCACGGCCAGCGCCAGCGCCGCCTGTAGGTCCACAGTCGTCCCACGCGGTCGCCGCCCTGCTGCAGCCAGAGTGACGGCAACGCTGCTTGCCGGAAGGGTGCCGCCCCGGCCGGCGGCAACGTGACCGAGGCCGCATAGATCGGCCGCCAGCAGGCCCAGGCTGGTCGGCGGGTCAAGGAAGCGGCTGCCCGTCACGTCGATGGCCGGGTGCACCGCTGCGAAGGCCGGAAGCCCCTGTCCCTTCTCGGGCAACGCTTCGGCCAGCACCGCAACGAGTGCCGCAGTGACCTGCGCGTGCCGTGATACAGCCAGGGGCAGGCTGGCTCCGCTGGGCAGCAGCCGTCCCTCCAGCATTGGCCCGGCGAGCCGCACTCCATCCATGGCCAAAGCCAAGCGGGTCCCGCAACTGACGAGGCCGAGCTCGTCCAGCATCAGGGCCGCCAGCTCGTCGCCCTCCGCGACATTGTCCGGCACGACGCTGTCCGGCAGCGCAGCCAGCGGATTGCCGGTCTCGAAAGCCTCAGCCAGGCAGGCTGCCGCCTGTCGCCGCGCCGCGTCGTGCATCGGCTTATTGCGCCGGTGGCAATGCGATCTCTTCCTCTGCAAATCCTCCTGGCGGCGGCGCTTCCATGTTGATCGTCGGCGCATCGCCGGCACCACCATAAAGCTGTTCGGGCAGCCAGGTCACCAGCCCGGGGAAGACGTAAACCGAGATCATGCAGATCACCACGATGTAGATGAAAGGCATGCAGCCGGCGAAGATCTGTTCCAGCCGGACATGCTTCGGCGCCACGCCTTTCAGGTAGAAGGCCGCCATGGCGACAGGCGGCGAGAGGAAGCTGGTCTGCAGGTTCAGCGCGATCATCACCCCGAAAAACAGCGGGTCCACGCCGAAATCATCCAGAAGCGGCAGGAAGATCGGCACGAAGATGACGATGATCTCGGTCCATTCCAGCGGCCAGCCGAGGATGAAGATCAGCAACTGCGCCAGAACCATGAAGGTGAACTGGTTCAGCGGCAGCGACTTGAAGAATTCCTCCACCAGCGCCTGGCCGCCGAGATAGCCGAAGACCGACGAGAATATCGCAGAACCGACGAAGAGCCAGCACACCATGGCGGAGGTGCGGGCCGTGAGGAACACGCTTTCCTTGAGCTTGCCCCAGGTGAAGCTGCGGTAGATCACGGCCAGTATGATGGCGCCGAGCGACCCCATCGCCGCCGCCTCCGAAGGCGTGGCGAGGCCCAGCAGGATGCAGCCCAGCACCAGGGCGATCAGCAGCGCAAGCGGCAGGAAGGAGCTCATCAGCGACCGCAGGATGGTCGTGAATGGCACTGCCACTTCCTCGGGCGGCAGCCGCGGCGCAACGCCGGGCTTCACGATGGCGATGCCTACCGCATACAGGACATAGAGGCCCGCCAGCATCACGCCCGGGATGAAGGCCGCGGCATAGAGCTGCACGACCGAGACGCCAGCGGTGGCGCCGAACAGGATCAGCATGATCGAAGGCGGGATCAGGATGCCGAGGCAACCGCCAGCCGCGATGACGCCGGTTGCCAGCTTCACGTCATAGCCCGCGCGCAGCATCGGCGGCAGCGCGAGCAGCCCCATCAAGGTCACCACCGCGCCGACGATGCCGGTCGCCGTGGCGAAGAGCGCGCAGGTCGCGAGCGTCGCCACCGCCAGGCTGCCGGGGATGTTGCCCGAGGCCATCTGCAGGCTGCGGAACAGCCGGTCGAGGATGTTCGCCCGCTCGATGATGTAACCCATGAAGACGAAGAGCGGCACGCTGATCAGCACGTCATTCGCCATGATGGCGTAGGTGCGCTGCACGAGCAGGTCGAAGATGCGTTCCTGCATCCCGAGATAGCCGAAGAACAGGCCCATCGCCATCAGGGTGAAGGCGATGGGAAAGCCGAGCATGATGAAGAACAGGAACAGGAAAAGTTGGGTAAGACCCAACACGCCGTCGCTCATGGGGGCTATCGTCCGGTGTGGTCGTCAGCGGCGCGTTCGCCGGGGATTCGTCCGCTCTCGGCCATCTCGCGCGCCAGGAGCTCGGGGTCCTTCTCGGCGGCGGCGGCCAGGATCTGCTGTTCCAGCTCCTCCACATCCGAGAGGCGCTGCGGCCAGGCGCCGCTGCGGATGCATTGGATGCAGCGCACCACCTCCACCAGCCCCTGCAGCAGCAGCAGCACACCGACCACCGGGATCAGCAGCTTGAAGGGCCAGATCACGGGCCCGGTCGGGGAGAACATGCTGCGCTCGTTCTGCCGGAAACTGTCGGCGAAGAAGTGCCAGCCGGAGATCATGAAGGCGAAGATCGCCGGGAAGAAGAACAGGATGAACAGCACCAGGTCGAACCAGGCCTGGGTGCGCGGAGTGAAATTGCGGTACAGGAAATCGCCGCGCACATGCCCGTTGCGCGACAGCGCATAGGCGCCGGCCATCATGAACAGCGTGCCGTAGAGCATGTAGGATACGTCGTAGCCCCAGCTGGTCGGGGCGCGGAAGACGTAGCGAACGAAGACCTCGTAGACCACGATGCCGGTCAGCACGAGGATTGTCCAGGCGAAGGTCTGGCCGACGAAGGTGCTGAGCCGGTCGATGCCGAGCAGCAGGCGCTGCATGCGCGTTCCCCCAATCCGAACGGAACCCGCCGCCCGGCATCGCCGGACGGCGGGGCTGGCCTGGCGCAGCTCAGCCCTGGCGGGCGAAAAAGTGATTGTAGGAGATCACCGGGCTGGCTTCGTAGCGCAGGAAGAAATTACCCACCCGCCGGCACCAGTCACGTTGGCTGTCGCATATCTTCTTGAACAGCGGACCATTGACCGGGGAGGAATTGTCGGCCTCCAACCTGGCGATGACCCGGTCCCAGGCCTGCAGCTGCGCATCCAGCACCGGGCGCGGAGTTGGCCGGACATTCACCCCCTGCTGTTGCGCCATGGCCTGAAGGTCGCGCGAGAAGCGGTCCTGCAGCTTCCAGCTCATCTCGGCCGAGGCGGATTCGGCGCCATGCCGGATCACCGCCTTCAGCTCGTCCGGCAGGCTGTCGTACCTGGTCTTGTTGAACAGGATCTCGAAGCTCTCCACCCGCTGGTGGTAGCTCTGGATCATGTAGGTCTTGGCCACGTCAGGAAAGCCGAGGACCCGGTCCGAGGAAGGGTTGCTGAACTCCGCCCCGTCGATTACCCCGCGCTCCAGCGCCGGCACGATCTCCCCACCCGGCAGGGAGACGACAGCGGCGCCCATCTCGTTCATCACATCAGCGGCCAGGCCAACGGTGCGGTATTTCAGCCCGCGGATCTGGTCCGCCCGCTCGATCGGAGCCTTGAACCAGCCGAGCGGCTGGGTCGGGATCGGGCCGGACAGGAAGCCGACCGTATTCACCTTCAGCACGTCCTGGGTGAGCTCGCGGTACAGCGCCTCTCCCCCGCCCTGGTAGAACCAGCCGAGCATCTGGTTGGCATCGCCGAACCAGGGCGGCGCGGTGCCGAAGAGGCTGAAGGCCTTGTTCTTGCCGAACCAGTAGGCGCAGACGCCATGCCCGCCATCAAGAGTACCGGCCGAGACCGCATCCAGCAGCTGGAAGGCGCCGACCACGGCGCCGGCTGCCAGCAACTCCAGCCGCAGCCGGCCGCCAGCCATGGCGTTGACGCGGCTTACGTAATCCTGGGCAAACTCGTGGAAGATATCGCGCTGCGGCCAGGTGGACTGGAAGCGCAATGTCACGGTCTGGGCGCGGCTGACATTCGGCATGGCCAGTACAGCCGTCCCAGCGGCGCCGATCGCGGCGACCTTCAACAGGCCACGACGCCCTGGGATCGATGTCTCGGTATCAGACATGTTTTCTCCCTGTAAAACGGCGTCAGTTTTGAAGTGCCCTGCCGCCATTGCTGTTCCGTTCTAGATAACGCGGGGGCATCCTGACCGCAATGCAATCTTAGGCTACTCGGCCGACCAATCCGATGCAGCACCGGCCTGTGGCTGTCCTTCCTCGAACCTTCTCCCGTCTTTCACGAAGCTGCGACCATCACATGCATTGGCTGCCTGGTTGTGAGATCTCCTTGATAGCCTCAGCGATGAGGGGGCTTCGGGAACGTCTTCCGGTCCGGCACGCCCTTCAGGTGTTTCGCTGCGATGACGTCCGATGAGTACTGTGTGTGGTTCAGCACCTCACCGCTGCGCTTGTTGTACCCCTTGCCGCAGTCCCGGCGGTAGCCTCGGGCGGTGCGCTCCGGCCGCTCCGTCACAGCAGCAGAGCCGCAAGCCAGGCAGTCCATCCCTGCTTCCCGCCGCGCTGGTCCCGGATCTTACCCGCGGCACCTTGGACAGCCAAACAGGCCGCCTGGAGCGAGGCCTGACAAAACCCCGGCGAGCGAGTCAGGTACATCACCGGCAAGCATCGTCACAGGCGGTCGTACCTGACTGCCGGTATCGCTCAGGGTCCGTTGGCGCCTGAACGCAGGCGCATTGCTGGCGTTGAGCCGCCTGTCTGGAGGGGGGCGTTCGGGCTGATGGCCGAGGAGTGGGCAGTGCTCAGCCTTCGGCCAGCAAGCACGAGCGGCCCAACGCTAACGACTGATTGTGTTGTCTTGGCGGCGGCTCAGTCCGATGAGATCAACTCGGCAAGCTGGCGCGGGCAGTAGATCGCCGAGTGATGGACTCGAGCAACTGGCGTGCAGTCGTTTGCAAGGACCAGGATGTCGAGCTCGGCGATTTTGTGGCCCTTGCGGTCGTAGTTCGCCAGTACCTTGGCCCGGGTGGTAAGGACGTCACCAACGCGGGCCAGTCCCAGATTGCGGACCGCGCTGGCGATGTGAATCCAGGCGCTCATCTGCACGTTGTGAGACAAGGACCAGTTGCACATCCGCAGGATGATGCCAGGATGAACGAGCTTTTCGTTGGAATAGATAGGGTTTGTTTCGCGAACATCGCGCAGATAGCTTGAAGCGTAGTCCTCCGTAACCTCGAACGGATCGGCGCCTAACCATTCCCCAACGGGGAACACCGAAGCGTTTACGTGCGGCCTTTCACGCCTGGCAGGCACAACCGGGAAATCGGCCAGGTCCGGCATAACCATCGGTTCGGGAGGCAGATTCGCCGAGCCAGACGCACAGAAGACCTTCTCGCTTTCCACGGTGAAATCGAGGCCGGTCACAGACCGGCTTGCAGCGACCGTGATGATCCGGCCGTCGTAGACCGGTTTCAAGAGTTTGCAGTCCATTGTGCCGCGCTCAAGCCAGGGCCGGCCCCAGAGGGCTAGGGGAAAGTGGGTCGCATAGGCATAAACCTCGACACCGGGGACAAGAGCACCGGCGAAGCCTAGCCGTGCCGCGACGGTGTCGTCGTGGATCTTGTTCTCAGATGCCTGCGAAATATTGAAGGCGCTCAGGCTGTATGGTGCAAAAGGGGATAAGGTCATCGGAAGCCTCCTGCCATGAATTAGCCTGAACTCGAATCCGTTTTGATGTCCAGCCTATGCGCGAGCCAAGCAAATAATTGATCGAGATTAATCCTATTGCGCTGTACGGGACAACGACACTTCGGTGAGGGTCCTTCCGGGCGGCGGGCACGGCGTCTCCTCTCCGCCCATGACTGGATCGCCAGCCTCACTCGTCTCCGCCGCAACCAGGTCGCTGCCAACGAACATCGAACCGCAAGGACGCTTGGGTTCGGGATGTGGGTCCATGTCAGCGGGAGTACCGCTATGGCCTGAACTCCGCTTCCGCGTCGCCCTCGGCTGAGCAAGTCGGTCAGATGTGGCCAACACCGTGACGGTGCCCCCTTGCGCTGCCAATCACCGTGCTTCCTCCAGCATCATCGCGGCGCATTTCTCACCGATCATGATGGTTGGCGCGTTCGTGTTGCCTGTGGTCAGTGTCGGCATCACGCTGGCATCGGCAATGCGCAAACCCTGGATGCCCTGCACCCGCAGCCTGCTGTCCACCACTGCACGCGGGTCCTCACCCATGCGGCAGGTGCCGACTGGGTGGTAGATGGTAGTGCCGTACTGGCGCGCGAAGGCCAGCATCTCTTCCTCGCTTTGCACCTCCGGCCCAGGTAGCAGCTCGCGCACGCTGTGCTGGGCAATAGCGGGCTGCGACATGATCTGGCGGGCCAGTTTCAGCCCGGACGCCAGCACCCGTTGGTCGCCGACGGCGCTGAGGTAGTTGGGGCGGATGAGCGGTCGCACCAGCGGGTCGGCCGAGTTCGCCATCACGCTGCCGCGGCTATCCGGGCGCACCGGACAGATCGCTACGGTCATGCCAGGTTCCTGTTCCAGCGTACTGATGACGCTGCCAAGTTCGTAGGTCGCTGGCGTGAACAGAAGCTGCAGGTCTGGCGAGGCCAAGCCTTCACGGGAACGGGCAAAAACCTGCGCAGTGGTGACACCGAAGGTCAGCGCACCATTGCCGCGCAGGAAAAAGCGCGCCACTTCGCCGGCCAGCCGCAAGCCGCGCGACAGCTGGTTGATAGATATCGCCTGCTTCACCCGATGCTGCACACGCGTGACGTAGTGGTCCTGCAAGTTGGCGCCAACGCCCGGCAGGTCTGCCAGCACCGTGATACCCAGCGATCGCAGATGATCGGCTGGGCCAAGGCCGGACACCTGCAGAAGGTGCGGCGAGTTCACCGCGCCGCCCGAGAGCACCACTTCCTTCGTCACACGGATGCGCTTTGTTTCGCCTCCCTGGATGTACTCGGCGCCAACGCAGCGGCATCCTTCAAACAGCAGGCGCGTGGCCTGAGCATCGGTCTCCACACGTACCTTGCCCTTGACACGAGCTAGGAAGGTGCGGGCGGTGGAGCCGCGCCACTTGCCGATACGCGTCATTTGAGAGTAGCCGACGCCTTCCTGCTCCTTGCCATTCAGGTCCTTGCGGAAGGCGTGGCCGGCCTGCTGCGCGGCTTCAACGAAGCGGTGCGTCAGCGGCAGGATGGTGCGATAGTCCTCCACCTGCAAAGGGCCGCTGGTGCCGCGGTATTCGGGATCGCCGCTGTTGCGGTATGTCTCCGAGCGACGGAAGTAGGGCAGCACCTCATCATAGCTCCAGCCCCGTGCACCCATCTGCGCCCAACCGTCGAAGTCGGCGGGGTTGCCGCGCACATAGAGCATGCCGTTGATGGACGAGGAGCCACCCAGCGTCTTGCCGCGCGGCCACTTGATGGCGCGGTTGTTGCTCCCAGCCTCGGGCTCGCTCAGATAGCCCCAGTTCACCAGTTTCTGGTTCCTCAGCAGCTTTATCATGCCGGCAGGGATGTGGATCCAAGGGTGGCGGTCCTTCGGGCCGGCTTCCAGCAGCGCCACACGGGCGCCGCTCTCACCGAGACGCGCGGCTACCACGCAGCCGGCCGAGCCGGCGCCAATCACCAGATAGTCCGCTTCCATCATCCCACCCTGCTATTCTTCCCAGTAACCCTTGCGGCCAATGCCCTGACAAAAGGTGGGCGGCCTTCCGTTTGATGATGCCTGTCGCACGCCAGAGCCCAGCCGCCGCAAGCGAGACCGCAGCACTTATCAGCGCCGATCAAGCTTCCCCGTGGACGGGAGGGCCAGCCTGCGCGCCAGCGCGCCGACATCTCCTGCCGTGTCGAAGGAACGGAGGCAGGCGAGGCTCGCCTCGACGGCGTCGGGGGGCAGGCCGCAACGCGGCACGAGGCGCCGGTATTTCGCCTCGACATCGGCCCATTCGAGGCCGCCAGCACTCGACCCACGCGGCGCCCTGCAGGTGCTGCTGACCTCGCGCCCGTCCTTCAATACAAGGGTCACTGTACCGCCGTGGCGGTGCGGAAATCGGTCCGGCAGCGGTGGAGGGTTCGGGTCGAGCACCACACGGGCGAGCAGGCTCTGGATCACCGGGTCGGCCATCTTGGCCGGCTCGATGTGCTCCCATCGGAATCCACGGTCGGCCACCGCGGCGGCGACGAAGTAGACGAAGCTGTGGGCTGCGCTGACAAGGTCCGTCGGATGGGTCGGCCCATGCCAATCGGCAAGCTGTGCCGCGGTCAGGACGATACGCTCGACCTCATCGGGACGGACATCCCCGGCCGTGGCCGCGTCTGACGCCGCCTCGGCGATGGCGTGGAACGGGTGTGCGCCGGGCATCAGCTTGATCGCCATGTCCGTCACGATGTCCCAGGACGCGCCGAGGTCCTGGGTGATCGTCTCGACCGCCTCGCCGTTCATCGCCGAGAGGAAGCCCCGGGGAGCCTCGAGCACGGACGGCTCCGCGCGGAAGCCCTGCGCCGCCGCCCGCGCCGCATCCAGCCCCAGCATGGCCGCAAGGCCCGCATGCCACTCACGCGCCCAGCTCGTATCGGCCGCGATCGCCATGCCGCCGGCTGAGGTCGCGGCGAGCGCGATCGCGTGAGTCATGCGCTCCTCGTCGAGCCCAAGCAGGGTGCCGGCCGCCACTGCCCCGCCGAACACCGTCGAGACCGACCCGTGAAAGCCGCGGCGCATGCGGCCTGGCGTGAGCGCCTCGTCGATCCGGCCAGCAACCTCGTAGCCGAGCACCATGGCCCGCAGCACCTCCGCCCCGCCGAGGCCTGACTCCTCGGCAAGGGCGACCGAGACGGTCGAGACGATGGTGCCGATATGCGCGATGCTGCGCAGGTCGCTGTCGTCGGCGGCGGCGGCATCGCTGCAGACGGCATTGGTTCGCGCCGCAGCGCGTACCGGGAGCCGCGCCGGAGTGAACCACACCGCGGCGGCCGGCGCCCCACCCGCGTTCAGCTCCATCGAGCGGACGATCGCTGCGGAGGGGATCGACAATCCCGCCGCCGCGCTGGCGATCGTGCTGGCGAGGCTCATCTTGGCCCGCTCGAGCGCGAGCGGCGGGATGGCCTCATGGCGGGTGCCCACGACGAACCCGGCCAGGACCCGGGCGAGGGGGGCTGCGCGGACGCTTGCTGCTTCTGGGGGCAAAGGGGAACACCTCCTCGATCTAGGCCCCCGCTGGAGCCCCTGCTGACGCTGCCTGCCCGTGCGGGACCTACTCGGGCTTCACGCCGGCCGCACGCATGATGGCCGGCCATTTCGCCAGGTCATCCTGGATCAGCCGTGAGAATTCCGCTGGGCCGCCAAGGCGCAGAGGCGGGAGGTCAAAGCCCTGGGCGGTCAGCTTCTCCCTCAGGGCGGGCCGCGAAAGGATTTGATCCAGCGCCCCATGGATGCGCTCGATGATGGCCGGTGGCGTGCCCGCTGGCGCCACGAAGCCGAGCCAGGTCGATACGTCGTAATCCCGTAGCCCTGCCTCCTCGAGCGTGGGCAGGTCGGGCAGCGAGGCCGAACGCCGCGCGGTCGTAATGGCGAGCGGGCGGAGGTCCCCTGCTGCGATGAGGCCCTTCGCGGCAGGGATGTTGAAGAAGCCTGTGTCGACGTCGCCTGAAATGATCGCCGTCATTGCGGCGGGCGCGCCCGTGTAGGGGACGTGGGTGAGCTCCGTACCGGTCGCGCGGGCGAACATGGCGCCCGCGACGTGCATGCTCGTACCCACGCCGCTCGAGGAATAGGTGACCATGCCCGACGGCTTCGCCCGGATCGCTTCGACCACCTCACGGACCGAGCGAAAGGGGCTGTGGCGCGACACCACCATGACGTTGGACATCGCCGCCACCACCGCGATCGGCGCGAAGTCGCGGATCGGGTCGTAACCGGCGTCCCGGTAAAGGGCGGTGTTGATCACCATGTTGCCCTGGCTGACCTGACCGATCGTGTAGCCGTCGGGCGCGGAGCGTGCGATGGCGGTGGTGCCGATGTTGCCGCCGGCACCGACCCGGTTCACGACCATGGCCGGCTGTCCGAGCAGGCCGGAGAGCTGCTGCGCGAGATCCCGTATCAGGGAGTCGGCCGCGCTGCCGGCCGCTAGCGGGGCGATGATCGTGATCGGCCGGGACGGGTAGCTCTCGGTTTGTCCACGTGCCCCGGATGCCCTTGCCAGGAGGACCGGCGCGGCGACCGCCGCCACGATAGACCGTCGCCTGATGCATCTAGCAACAGCAGGCGATCCTCCGCCGGCGCCGCACACTGGCATGGGCGATCACTCCCCTCCCGAGATTCCCCGGTTTGGCCGGGGATTTCGTCGACTTGGAACGAATGATAGCCACCTCCAGCGCTTCACGACAACGACGCTGCCGACCCGAGCGGTGCCGAAGCCCTGTGGCGGGCTTGCAGCCGCGCCGAAGGACGCATAGCTGACCTGTCACGGCCGACGGGAGCGGTACGATGCCGGAACCTGATACGACGACCATCTCGAGGGTGAAGCCGGAGCTGAAGGTCGAGCGGCCGAAGCTGCACAAGGTGCTGCTGGTGAATGACGACTTCACCCCGCGGGCCTTCGTGGTCACGGTGCTGCGGGCGGAGTTCCGCATGGGCGATGGGCAGGCGCAGCGGGTCATGATGACCGCGCACCAACGCGGCGTCTGCGTGGTCGCGGTGTTCACCCGCGAGGTGGCAGAGGAGAAGGCGACGGCGGCGACGGAGATGGGCCGCAAGCAGGGCTATCCGTTGCTCTTCACCACCGAGCCCGAGGAATAGCCAGCGCGCCGCGCCGGGCGGGCGGGCGTTTCCGCCGCGCTGTCCGGACTGGCCGGGGCCCCGTCCGGCATTCCCGCTCGACGGCGGCCCGTTCCTGCCGATACCCTGTCCGCAACGGGGGCAACACCCTTGGGCGGAGACGTGCATGCGACCGATCATCGGGCGTCGCCAGACCATGGGCCTGGCGGCGGGAATGCTGGCCGGGGCGGCGCTGCCGGCGCGGGCCATCCCCGTGGCCGACGTGCCGGCGCCGCGCCTCGTGCCGGAGCCGGGCGCCAGGCTGCGGGTGCTCCGGCCGGCGAAGTACATCGATCCCGACGAGGCGATCTTCAACCAGAACACCCGCCGCTTCACCGAGCAGACCGGCATCGAGGTGCGGATCGACTACGTGAATTGGCCGGACATGCCGGTGCAGGTCGCCGTTGCCTTCAACACCGGCAAGGGCGCCGACGTGCTGATCGGCTTCGGCGCCGACGCGCACATCTACGCCGACAAGCTGCTGGAGGTGACCGACCTGGCCGAGTATCTCGGCGCCCGGTACGGCGGCTGGTACGACCTGGCCAGGGTCTATGGCCAGCGCTGGCGCAGCAGCGCCTGGCTCGGCCTGCCCATGGGCGGCACCACCGGCCCCGCCGTCTACCGCCGTTCCTGGGTGAAGGCGGCCGGGTTCGACGGCATCCCGAACGACCTCGGCGAGTTCCTCCGGCTCTGCCAGGCGCTGAAGCGCATCGGCCATCCCTGCGGCTTCCCGCTGAGCCACGCCCCGGGCGATGCGCCGGGCTATGCCAATTGGCTGCTCTGGTCGCATGGTGGCAGGCTGGTGGACGAGGCCGGGAAGGTCGCCCTCGACACGCCGGAGACGCTGCGGGCGCTCGACTATGCCCGCGCCATGCAGGAGACGATGATCCCGGGGACCATGGGCTGGAGCGGCGTCAGCAACAACCGCGCCTTCATCGGCGGCGAGATTGGCCTCACCCAGAACGGCGTCTCCGTCTACTATTCGCTGAAGACCTCGACCGATCCGGCGCAGAACGCCCTCGCTGCCGACACCGGGCATGCCGAGATGCCGCACGGCGCGGCGGGCAAGGCGCCGGAGACGGCGCTGACCCTGGTCGGCATGGTGCCGCGCTACACCCCGGCGCCCAACGCGGCCAAGGCCTATCTGCGCTTCATGATGGAGGCCGAACAGTATGACCCCTGGCTGACCGGCTGCCTCGGCTACTGGTCGCAGCCGCTGAAGGCCTATGGCGAGAGCGCGGTCTGGTCGTCGGACCCGAAGCTCGCCGTCTACCGGGACGCCATGGATACGCCTTTCTACGAGGGCTATGCCGGCCCGATCACCCCGGCCGCCGGGGCCGTCGCCGAGAATTGGGTGCTGGTCGACATGTTCGCCCGCGTCGCCACCGGTGAAGCCCGCCCGGCCGACAGCCTGCGCGACGCGGTGCGCGCCGCGCGGCGCTGGTATCGTTAGAGCAAACCCCGAAGGGGAAATTTGCTCGCCCAGACAACAGGCTGGAGCCGCGTCCGCGAGCGCAGCCGAGCGGAAAAGGCTCCAAGGGAGGAACCGATGCTCACGGATGCCCAGAAACGCGAGTACGACGAGGTCGGCGCCATCGTCGTCCCCGACATCCTGTCCCCGGACGAGGTGGCCGAGCTGCGCCGCGTGACGGACGGCTTCGTCGAGCGCGCCCGTGGCGTCGCCACCCACGACGCCATTTACGACCTCGAGGACAGCCATTCGCCGGCCATGCCGCGGGTGCGGCGGATCAAGTCGCCCCACCTGCACCATCCGGCCTATGCGGCGCTGGTGCGGCACCCGCGCATCCTCGCCGTGCTGCAGTCGCTCTGGGGGCCGGACATCCGGTTCGACACGGCGAAGCTGAACATGAAGTCGGCGGGCTTCGGCGCCGCGGTGGAATGGCACCAGGACTGGGCCTTCTACCCGCACACCAACGACGACCTCGCCGCGGTCGGCGTCATGATGGACGACATGGAGCCGGAGAACGGCCCCCTCCTGATCGTCCCCGGCAGCCACAAGGGGCCGGTCTTCGACCACCATGCGGAGGGGCGCTTCTGCGGCGCCATGGACCCGGCCAACCGGGACGTGGATTACGCGAAGGCCGTGGCCCTGACCGGCCGGGCGGGCTCGATCACCGTGCACCACGTGCGCGCGGTGCACGGCTCGGCGCCCAACACCTCGAACAAGGAGCGTCGGCTGCTGCTGTTCCAGTTCCGCGCCGCCGATGCCTGGCCGCTGCTCGGCTTCCCCGAGGGGCTCGAGGCCTATGACGCGCTGATGGCCGCCGGCCGGTCGAGCCTCGCGCCGCGCCTCGCCGATGTTCCGGTCCGCCTGCCCCTGCCGCCCGCCGACAAGCAGGGCTCCATCTACGAGAACCAGAAGGGCCTGAAGCGGAAATTCTTCGAGGCGGCGGCGGCGCAGTAGATGCAGGCGGACTATGTGATCGTCGGCGCCGGCTCGGCCGGCTGCGTGCTGGCCAACCGGCTGACCGAAGACCCGGCAACGCGCGTCATCCTGATCGAGGCGGGCGGGCGCGACTGGCACCCGCTGATCCATGTCCCTGCCGGCTACATGAAGCTGCTGCAGCACCCGACGCTGACCTGGGGCTTCACGGCCGACAAGGAGGCCGGGCTGAACGGGCGGGAGATCCCCTATCCGCGGGGCAGGGTGCTGGGCGGCTCCAGCTCGATCAACGGCATGATCTACATCCGGTCGCAGCCGGAGGATTACGACCACTGGTCGCAACTCGGCAACCGCGGCTGGTCCTCGGAGGACGTCATGCCGCTGTTCCGCAAGTCGGAGCGCTGGGAGGGCCCGGCCGATGCGGTGCATTCCCAGGACGGGCCGCTCCACACCTCCCGCACCCGGGATCAGCCGGAGCTGTGCCAGGCCGCGATCCGGGCGGGCACCGAGTTGGGCTGGGAGCACCGCGACGACCTGAACGACCTGCCGCACGGCCTCGGCGAGCATATCGGCTGGGTGCAGCAGACCCGCGGCGGGCGGCGGCGGGCCTCGGCGGCGCGCAGCTACCTGCGCCCGGCGCTGCGGCGGCCCAACCTCCAGGTGGTCACCCATGCGCTGGTGCGCCGGATCATCCTCGACGGCACCCGGGCGGTGGGCGTCGAGTTCTCCCGCGGCGGCGCGATCGCGCAGGCGATGGCCGGGGCGGAGGTGATCCTCTCCGCCGGCGCCATCGGCTCGCCGCACATCCTGCAGCTCTCCGGCATCGGCGAGCCTCTGCATCTCGGGCGCATCGGCGTCCCGGTCAGGCACGCCCTGCCCGGGGTCGGCCGGAACTTCCAGGACCATTTCCTCGTGCGCGTGCAGGCGGAGGTGAGGGACATCGCCACGCTCAACGAGCGCTCCCGCGGGCTGCGCTTCGCAAGCGAGGTCCTCAAATACGTCGCCGCCGGGCGGGGGATGCTGACCTATGCCGCCTCCCTCGTCGCCGCCTCGATGAAGGTCCTGCCGGAATCCGCGACGCCGGATGTGCAGGCGCTCTTCGCCTCGGCCAGCTATGCGCCCGGCGTGTCGCGGCAGCTCGACAGCAAGCCCGGCATGACCTCGGGCCTCTGGCAGATGCGTCCCGAGAGCCGCGGCCAGGTGCTGGCGCGCACCGCCGACCCACACGACCAGCCCTCGATCAACCCGAACTACCTGGCGGAGGACCGCGACCGGCGCACCATCATCGCCGGCATGCGGCGGGTCCGCGACTGGTTCAATGCCCCCGCCCTGCGGCGCTACCTGGTGGCGGAGACCCTGCCCGGGCCGGAGCTGCGGTCGGATGATGAGCTCCTCGCCTATGCGCGGCAGACCGGGACCACGGTGTTCCATGCCGCGTGCTCCTGCCGCATGGGGCCGGATGCCATGGCGGTCGTGGATGACCAGCTGCGGGTTCATGGGCTACAGGGGTTGCGGGTGATCGACGCCTCGGTGATGCCGGCCGTCACCTCGACCAACACCAACGCGCCCACGATCATGATCGCGGAGAAGGGGGCGATGCTGGTCAGGGCGGCGGCGTGCCACCGCCAGGCCGCGGCGGCCTGACGATGGTGCAAACCTACGACTACATCGTGGTCGGCGCGGGATCCGCCGGCGCGGTGGTGGCGAACCGGCTCTCGGCCAACCCCGTCAACCGGGTCCTGCTGCTGGAGGCCGGCCCGCCGGGCAGTCCCTGGACGCATATCCCGGTCGGCTATGCCCGGATGATCGCCAACCCGGCGGTGAACTGGCTCTATGCCTCGGAGCCCGAGGCTGCCACCGGCGGCCGCCGCCTTCCCGTGCCGCGCGGCCGCATGCTGGGGGGATCTAGCTCGCTCAACGGCCTCGCCTTCGTGCGCGGCCAGGCGCAGGACTTCGATACCTGGGCGCAGATGGGCAATCCGGGCTGGAGCTATGCCGATGTCCTGCCCTTCTTCAAGCGCATGGAGCGCTACGAGGGCGGCGGGGATGACCGGTTCCGCGGCCGGGACGGCCCGCTGCGCGTCACCAACCCGCGGCCCTGCGAGCCGCTCCACGCCGCGCTGATCGCCGCCGCGGGGGAGGTCGGGATCCCGCACAACCCGGACTACAATGGCGCGACCCAGGACGGGATCGCCATGAGTCAGGCGACCATCGCCGCCGGCCGCCGGATGAGCACCGCCGCCTGCTACCTGGCACCCGCCCGGCGCCGGCCGAACCTGCATGTCGAGACCGGCGCGCTGGCCGAGGCGCTGCTGCTCGAAGGTGCGCGCTGCGTCGGCGTCCGCTACTCGGTCGGCGGCGCCGTGCGGGAGGCGCGGGCCGGGCGCGAGGTCGTCGTCAGCGCCGGCTCCATCAACGCGCCGCAGCTGCTGGAGCTGTCGGGCATCGGCCAGCCGGACCGGCTGCGCGACCTCGGGATCGAGGTACGCCACGCGCTGCCCGGCGTGGGCGAGAACCTGCGCGACCATTACGCGCCGCGAACCCGCTGGGCGGTCGGCGCGCCTGGCCACACCTACAACGACACCGGCCGCGGCATCGGCCTGGCCCGCCAGGCGCTGCGCTTCGCCCTGAGGCGGGAGGGGATGCTGGCCATGGTCGGCGCGCCACTGCGGGCCTTCCTGCGGTCACGCGAGGGGCTGGAAGCGCCGGACCTGCTGCTGGGCTGGGTGCCCATGCTGATGGAGACGGGCCCCCGCGGACCGCGGCTGTCGCGCCAGTCCGGCATGACTTGCTACGCCCATCCGATGCGGCCCGAGAGCCGGGGGCACATCCACATCACCGTGGCCGATCCGCGCCGGCCGCCGGAGATCCGGTTCAACTTCCTCTCCTCGCCGGTCGATGCCGAGTTGACGGTGCGGGCGGTGCGCCTTGCCCGCCGGATCATGACCGCGCCCGCCATGGCCCGGCTGCAGGTCGCGGAGATTGCCCCAGGCGAGGCCTGCGCCGGCGACGACGAGATCCTCGACTGGGTGAGGCGGACGGCGGAGACGACCTACCACCCGGTCGGCACCTGCAGGATGGGCGCCGACCCGATGGCCGTGGTCGATGCGCGGCTGCGGGTGCACGGCATCGCCGGGCTGCGGGTGGCCGATGCCTCGGTCATGCCGACCCTGACCTCGGGCAACACCAACGCGCCCTCGATGATGATCGGCGAGAAGGCGGCCGACATGATCCTGGCCGACGCGGCCTAGAACTCCCCACAAAACCGCTGCGCGGCTTTGCGGGGCCCTCGATGGTCGCTCGGCGTCCAGGATCCGGCATTGCCTTCCGCGGCGGAGCCGCGGAAGGACACTAACTGGAAGCCGGCAGCGTCAGGCTTCGTCCAGCCGTGCCAGCACCTTCGGCGGCGACATCGGCAGGCTGTAGAAGCGCGTGCCGAGCGCGTCGTGGACGGCATTGGAGATCGCCGCCAGCGGCGGGACGATCGGCGCCTCGCCCACGCCGCGCACGCCCTGCGGGTGCTTGGGGTTCGGGATCTCCAGCATCACCGCCTCGATCATCGGAACGTCGGAGCAGACCGGCATGCGGTAGTCGAGGAAGCCGGCATTCTCGAGCCGGCCCTGGCGGTCGTAGAGATACTCCTCGCTCAGCGCCCAGCCGATGCCCTGCACCACGCCGCCCTGGATCTGGCCCTCGACATAGCTCGGATGCAGGGCGCGTCCCACATCCTGCGCCGCGGTGTAGCGCAGCACCCGGACGATGCCGAGATCGACATCCACCTCCACATCGACGACATGGGTGGCGAAGCCGGGCTCGGCGCCCGCGGTGTTGAGCTGGACGCCGGCGCCGATTGGCCCGCCGGTCTCGCTGGCGCGGGCGGCGAGGTCGGCGAGCGTCAGCGGCGGGAACTGGCCGGCATTCGGGCCGGCCGGCCGCGCCTCGCCATTCTCCCAATGCACCGCCTCGGGGTCGATCTTCCAGATCTTGGCCGCGCGCTCCTTCAGCTGGCCGATCACCTTCTCGGCCGACTGCGTCACCACCATGGCGGAGGCGAAGGTGACGCGGCTGCCGCCGGTCAGGTTGCTGTAGCCGATGCTGGCGGTGTCGCCGATCAGCACCGAGACGCGGCCGTGGTCGACGCCGAGCAGCTCGGCGGTGACGTTGGCGATCGAGGCGCGGGAGCCGCCGACATCCGGATGGCCGGTGGTGACGACAACGTTGCCGTCCTCGGTGATGTTGACCTGCGCCGAGGATTCACCGCCGGCATTGTACCAGAAGCCCGAGGCGACACCCCGGCCGCGCCTCACGCCGGGGCGCGGGTTGCGGTCGAGCGGCGCCTTGTAATGCTCATGGTCGCGGATCGCCTCGATCGTCTCCTCGAAGGTGACCTTGGCGAAGGTCGCGCCATAGGCCGCCTTGGTGCCGGACCGGGCGGTGTTCTTCAGGCGAAGCTCCAGCGGGTCCATGCCGAGCTGCTCGGCGATCTCGTCGATCACGCTTTCGGCCGCATAGGCGCCGAGCGGGGCGCCCGGGGCGCGATAGGCGGCGACCTTGGAGCGGTTGGAGACGACGTCATAGCCGACCGAGAGCACATGCGGGATATCGTAGGGCGCGAAGGCGCAGCCGACCGGCCCGCGCAGTGGCCCGCCGGGCAGGCAGCCCGCCTGGATGTAGAAATCGCCCTTGGCGGCGACGAGGGTGCCATCCCGCTTCGCGCCGATCTTCACCGTGCTGAAGGAGCCGGAGGTCGGGCCGGTGGCCCGCATCACCTCCTCCCGCGTCATCACCATCTTCACCGGGCGGCCGGACTTCTTCGACAGCAGCAGGGCGACAGGCTCGAGATAGATGATGGTCTTGGCGCCGAAGCCGCCGCCGATCTCGGCCGGGATCGCCCGGATGTTGCTCTGCGGCACGCCGGTCAGCAGGGAGGTCATGGCGCGGACCATGAACTGGCCCTGGCTGCTGCTCCAGATCGTCGCGCGGCCATCGGCGGAATAGCTGACGGTGCAGGCCTGCGGCTCGATATAGCCCTGGTGGATCGGCCGGGTGCGGAAGGTCCGCTCGACGATCACGTCGGCCTCGGCGAAGCCGGCCTCCACGTCGCCGAGCTTGGCCGTCATCGTGCCGGCGATGTTGGAAGGCTTGCCCTCGAATCTGGCGAAGTCGTGCAGGATCGGCGCGTCATCGCGGATCGCGTCCTCGATCTCGATGACATGCGGCAGCACCTCGTAGTCCACCTCGATGAGCGCGCAGGCGGCGACCGCCACCTCCTCGTTGATCGCGGCGACGGCGGCGACGGGGTGGCCATGGAACAGCGCCTTCTCGCGCGCCATCACGTTGCGGCACATCCAGCGCATGTCCTGGATGCCGAGCAGGACCGAGGTCTCGAGCGGGAAGTCGACGATGTCCTTCGCCGTGACCACCGCCTTCACCCCTGGCAGGGCTTCCGCCTTGCTGGTGTCGATGGAGCGGATGCGGGCATGGGCGTGCGGGCTGCGCAGCACCTTGCCCCAGATCATCCCAGGCATGGTGTTGTCGGCCGCGTAGCTGGCGCGGCCCGTCACCTTGTCCGCTCCGTCCGGGCGGATGGTGCGCTGGCCGATCCACTTGTTGTCCTCGACCCGGAGCTTGTCGGTAATGACGTTCATCAGACGGTCTCCCGCATCTCGGCGGCGGCTTCCATCACCGCGCGGACGATCTTGTCGTAGCCCGTGCAGCGGCACAGGTTGCCGGCGAGGCCGAAGCGCACCTCGGTCTCGGTCGGGTCGGGGTTCTTCTCCAGCAGGGCGCGGGCCGAGATCAGCACGCCGGGCGTGCAGATGCCGCATTGGAGCGCGGCCATCTCGAGGAATTTGCGCTGCAGCGGGTGCAGCGCCTCGCCCTGCGCCATGCCCTCGATGGTGGCGATCTCGGCGCCCTCGGCCTCGACCGCCAGCACCAGGCAGGAGCAGACCAGGCGGCCATCGACGGTGACGCTGCAGGCGCCGCAATCGCCGGTGCCGCAGCCTTCCTTGGTGCCGGTCAGGCCTAGCGTGTTGCGTAGCGCATCGAGCAGGCTGCTGCCGGGATCGGCGAGGAATTCCACCGGCTCGCCGTTGATGCTGGTGCTGACATGGGTCTTGGCCATGGATCAGTTCCCTCCCTGGGCGCGGGCGGCGGCGATGGCGACGGTGCGCTTCAGCAGCACGCCGGCGACCCTGGTGCGGTAGGCGATGGTGCCGCGCTTGTCGTCGATCGGCCGGCAGGCGGCGCGGCAGGCGGCGGCGGCCGCTTCCAGCGCTGCATCGTCCAGCCGGCTGCCGATCAGCGCCTTCGCCGCCTCCTCGACCAGCAGCACGGTGGGGGCGACGGCGCCGAGACCGATGCGGGCATCGGTCACCACGCCGTCCTTGAGGGTCAGGCTGGCGCCCAGGCCGACGACGGCGATGTCCATCTCGGTGCGGGGGATCATCCGCAGATAGGCATCCGAGGCGCCGGCGGGGCGCGGCGGCAGGGTGAAGCTCACCAGGATCTCGCCCGGCGCCAGGCTGGTCCGGTGCGGCCCGGCCGGGACGGCCTCAACGGGGATGGTGCGGCGGCCCTGCGGCCCCTGGATGGTGACGACGGCCCCGGCGGCGATCATGGCGGGGACGCTGTCGCCGGCCGGCGAGCCGTTGCAGAGGTTGCCGCCGGGCGAGGCGCGGCCCTGCACCTGCTTCGAGCCGATGAGGTTGATCGCCTCCAGCACCCCCGGCCAGGCCTTGCCGAAGCGCGGGTGCTCGGCGAGCGTCGCGCCCGGGACGGCGGCGCCGATGCGGAAGCCGCCCTCGGGCGTCTCCGCGATCTCGGTCATCTCGCCGATCTTCTTGATGTCAACGATGAGGCCGGGGCGGACCACGCCGGCGCGCATCTGCACCAGCAGGTCGGTGCCGCCGGCCAGGATGCGGGCGGCCCCTTGCGCCGCGGCGAAGGCGGCCACCGCCTCGTCGAGCGTCCGCGGCGCCAGGTATCGGATGTCGGTCATTCTCGCTCCCGTGGTCGTTGCCGGTTCCCGCTTCGTCCCGCCGCCACAGGGTGGCGTCCTCGTCGGGCGAAGGCCTTGGGGCGAGGCTAGAGCAAACTTCCGACGGGTGGAAACACCCAGCCTCGCCGGCCAGGCCCTAGCCGCAGCGGACGGACATTCCGCCATCGACGACCAGCTCCGTCCCGGTCACGAAGCGCGCCTCGTCGGAGGCGAGGAACAGCACCGCATGGGCCGTGTCGCGCCCGTCGCCCGCGAAGCCCAGCGGGATGCGCGCCAGGCGCTGCCGCACCAGCGCGTCCACGTCCCCGCCCGACCGCTGGCCGGCCAGGCGGACCTCGACCATCGGGGTATGCATCTGGCCCGGCACCACGGTGTTCACCCGGATGCCCTTTGCCGCATACTGCACCGCGACGACGCGGGAGAGCTGGATCACCCCGGCCTTCGACGCCGCATAGGCAACCTGGGCCGCGCCGGTCCAGCGGATGCCGGAGGTCGAGGCGAGGTTCACCACCGCGCCCTGTCCCTGCCGCTCCATCACCGGCAGCACGTGCTTGAGGGTGAGGAAGACGCTCTTGAGGTTGGTGTCGACCTGCAGGTCCCACACCTCCTCGGCCATCTCCACCGGGCCGCCGGCTGCCGAGCCGCCGACATTGTTCACCAGGACGTCGATCCGCCCATGCCGCCCGGCGATGTCGGCCACCAGCCGGGCGACGGCCGCGCCGTCGGTCACGTCGAGCTGCGCCGCCTCGAAGCGGCCACCCTCGGCCGCGATCCGATCGGCCGTCTCCGCCATGCTCTCCGGGTTGCGGTCGACGCCGATCACGGTCGCGCCCTCGCGCGCCAGCCCGGTGGCGATGGCGCGGCCGTTGCCCCAGCCAGATCCGACGCAGCCGGCGCCGGTGACGATGGCGACCTTGCCCGCAAAACGCTGCGACATGCTCAATCCCCCCTTGGTGCCGGCGCCGGGCGACGCGGCCGGGGAGGGGGCGATGCCCTGCCTTCCCCGCCATCGGCATCGCTACCATCGGCCTTTCATCCTGCGCAAGCGACTTCCATACAATGGAAGGAGACGCTATGAAGGCTGAATGATGGGGATGTCAGGCGAGGTGCCGATGCCTGCTGCCGAGCCACAGCCGCGCGAGGCGACGGAGGCTGAGGGCAATGTGCGCGCGGTGGATCGCGCTTTCGCTATCCTGGGCGCCTTCGAGGACGGGGATGCGATGCTGCCCCTGGCCGAGGTCGCCCGCCGCGCCGGGCTGCACCTGACCACGGCGCTCCGCCTGCTCGGCACTCTCGAGAGCCATGGCGTCGTCCGGCGCCTCGCCCAGGGCGGCTATGCGCTCGGGCCGCAACTGCTGGTGCTGGGCGAGCGGTTCCGCCGCGGCCTGCGGCTGGAAGACCAGGTGATGCCCGCGCTCGACCGCCTGCGGGGCGAGAGCCAGGAAAGCGCGGCCTTCTTCGTGCGCGAGGGCGACCGGCGCCGCTGCCTGTTCCGCCAGGACAGCCCGCAACCGGTCCGTACCGTGGCGCAGGTGGGAGATATGGCGCCGCTCGGCATCGGCGCCTATGGCCGCGCGCTGGTGGCGCTGGAGGCCGAGCCGCGTCCGCGCCTGCCCATCGTCAGCCATGGCGAGCGCCTGCCGGACGTCGTGGCCATCGCCGCCCCGGTGCTGGACGGCCGGGGCGCCGTCGCGGGCGCGCTCGGCATCACCATGCCGCGCTACCGCTTCGGCGCGGCAGCCGAGGCGCGCTGCCTGGCGCTGGTGCTGCGCGAGGCCGCGGCCCTGACCCACGCCCTCGGCGGCGACCCCGCCTCGATCCTGGCCCTCGCCTGACATGGAGGACTGACCGCATGCCCCGCCTGGACCTGCCGCCCGAGGCGGCGATGACACCGGAGCAGCGCGCCGCCTGCGCCGAGGCGATGGCCGGCATCCGCGGCCGCGTACCGGCGCCGATGATCGCCTGGATCCGCAACCCGGAGCTCGCCGCGCGCGGCCAGAAGCTCGGCGAGCTGCTGCGCTACCAGACCACGCTGGAGCCGCGCCTGTCGGAGCTCGCCATCCTGGTCTGCGCCCGGCACTGGACCTCGCACCACGAATGGACCGCGCACAAGCGCGAGGCGCTGAAGGCGGGGCTCGCCCCCGAGGTCATTGCCGCCATCGCCGCGCGCCGGGTGCCGGCGCTGGCCGATGCGCGGGAGCGGGCGGCCTACGACGTCGCCTCCGCCCTGCTGGCCAGCGGCCGCGTCCCGGCGCCGCTCTACCGGCAGGGCCTCGACGCCCTCGGCGAGCGCGGGATGGTCGAGCTGGTGGGCATCCTCGGCTACTACTGCCTGGTCGCGCTGACGCTGAACGCCTTCGAGCTGGGCCTGCCCGGCAGCCTCGCCCCGGAACTCGATGACCCGGAGCACCGCGCATGAGCGGCCCGGCGCATGGGCACCAGATCCCGGTGCGGGAGGACTGGCTGGCGATGACGCGGGAGGAGGCGCTGGACCCGGGCCAGCCGATCATCGACCCGCATCACCATCTCTGGGACCAGCCGGGCTGGCGCTACCTGCTCGACGAGCTGCTGGTCGACCTCCGCAGCGGCCATGACGTGCGGGCGACAGTCTACATCCAGTCCTCCCGCTCCATGCTGCGCGCCGAGGGGCCGGAGCCAATGCGCGCGGTGGGCGAGACCGAATTCGCCAACGGTGTCGCCGCCATGTGCGCCAGCGGCGCCTATGGAGCGGTGCGCGCCTGCGCCGGCATCGTCGGCGCCGCCGACCTGCGGCTCGGCGATGGGGTGCGCCCGGTGCTGGAGGCGCATCTCCGCGCCGGCGGCAAGCGGTTCCGCGGCATCCGCCACATCGCCACCTGGGATCCCGACCCGGCGATGCTGAACCCGGCCTACCAGCCGGCCGAGGACATGCTGGACAGCCCCGCCTTCCGCGCCGGCTTCGCCCATCTCGCCGAACTCGGCCTCGGCTTCGACGCCTGGCTCTACTTCCACCAGATCCCCCGCCTGGCCGGACTGGCCCGCGCCTTCCCGCAGGTGCCGATCGTGCTCGACCATTGCGGCGGCGTGCTTGGCATCGGCCGCTATGCCGGGAAGCGGGACGAGGTCTTCGCCGCGTGGTCGGCGAACCTGCGGGAGCTGGCCGGCTGCCCGAACGTGATGGTCAAGCTCGGCGGCCTCGGCATGCGCCTGCCGGGCTTCGGCTTCGAGGCGGGCGAACGCGCCCCGACCTCGCTCCAGCTGGCCGAGGCCTGGCGCCCCTGGATGGAGCGCTGCATCGAGACCTTCGGCGCGGCGCGCTGCATGTTCGAGAGCAATTTCCCCGTGGACAAGGGTGGCCATTCCTATGCCGTCGGCTGGAACGCCATGAAGCGCATCGCGGCCGGCGCGAGCGCCGAGGAGAAGGCCGACCTGTTCTGGCGCAGCGCCGCCCGGTTCTACCGCCTGCCTGGCCTCGCCTGACCACATTCGAGCAATCCGGAGGAACGACCTATGAGAAAGCGCCAGGTCCTGGCCGCATTGCTGGGCATGCCCTTCGTCCGGCCGGCGCGGGCACAGGACGGCTTCCCGTCCCGCCCGCTGCGCTTCATCGTGCCCTTCGCGGCGGGCGGGCCGAGCGATATCGTCGCCCGCATCGTGGCGCCGCACATGGCGGCGACGCTCGGCCAGCCGGTCATTATCGAGAACCGCCCCGGCGGCGGCGGCATGACCGGTGTCGACGTGGTGGCGAAGGCCGCGCCGGATGGCTACACCTTCGGCATCGGCAGTGCCGGGGCACTCGCCATCGCGCCGAAGCTCGGACGCGGCACGCCCTATGACCCGCTGCGCGATCTGGCGCCGGTCACCCTTGGCGTGCTGGTGCCGGAGCCGCTGGTGGTGCCTGCCTCCTCCCCCTACCGCAGCCTCGGGGAGCTGATCGCGGATGCGAAGGCGCGGCCTGGCGCGCTCAACTTCGGCACCACCGGCAACGGCTCCATGCCGCATCTGGCGGGCGAGCAGTTCCGGGCCGCGGCGGGGCTGGACATCGTGCAGATCGCCTACAACTCCGGTGGCCAGCTCGCCACCGCCATCCTGCGCAACGAGGTGCAGCTTGGCTTCGCCGACCTGCCGGTGCTGATCCCACAGATCCAGGCGGGCGCCATGCGCGCGCTCGCGGTTGGGACGAAGGAGCGGCTGTCCTGGATTCCCGATGTACCAACCTTCGCCGAGCTCGGCCTGCCGACGGTGGATGCCAGCAACTGGCATGGCCTCTTCGCCCCGGTGCGCATGCCAGACGGGCCGCTCGCCGCCATCCGCCGGGCCGCCATCGCTGCCTTGCAGGATGAGGAGGTGCGCCGGCGACTGCACGACCAGGGCGCCATCCCCGGCGGCGGCAGCGCGGAGGAGTTCGGCGCCTTCATGCGCAGCGAATCGGAGAAATGGGGCGAGGTCATCCGTCGCAACAACATCCAGCCGGACTGACCGGCCGCGGTGGACATGGGCCGCGCCGGACGTCACGCTGGCGTGGCGCCAGCCGGGCCGGGAACGGGCGGTCCGTATGCGCCCTGTCTTACGGGACCCGCCCCGACCCTTGGGGCCGGACCCTCAGCCCGCCGCGGCGCGGGTGCCGCGAAGCTGCTGCCAGGCGATGACGCCAAGGGCGAGGATGAGGGCGGGCAGCACGGTGAGGTTCAGCACCGCCCAGCCGGCCTCGGCATGCACCGCGCCGGAGAGGAAGGCGGTGCAGGCGACCGTGCCGAAGACGATGGTGTCGTTCGCCGCCTGGGCGCGTACCCTCTCCTCCGGCGCGTGGGCCGTGGCGAGCAGGTTGGTCGCACCGACGAACATGAAGTTCCAGCCGATGCCGAGCAGGCCGAGCGCCAGGCCGAAATGGGCGAAGCTCTCGCCGCTGAGACCGATCGCCACGCAGAGGGCAGTCAGCGCGGCGCCGGCTACGATCACCGGGCGGACGCCGAAGCGGGCGATCAGCCGGCCGGTGACGAAGCCCGGGCCGTACATGGCGACGGCATGGATCTGGATGACCGTCGCCGAGGCGCCGACGCCGAAGCCGCAGAGCATCATCTCGACCGGAGTCGAGGTCATCAGCAGGTTCATGGTGCCATAGGCCACCATGCCGGTGATGGCAGCGGTGAGGAAGGCGGGGCGGGCGATGATCTCGGAAACCCGGGCGCCGCTGGCGTGGCGGGGCGGCGGCGGGGGCAGGCGGACCTGCGACAGCAGCGCGATGCAGAGCACCGGCAGGCAGGCCAGTACCAGATAGGTGCCGAGGAAGAGATAGGGCGGGAGCGAATCCCGCGTCGCCTTCACCAGCTCCGGCCCGAGGCTGGCGGCGAGGATGCCGCCGGTCATGACGAGGCTGATGGCGCGCGGGCGGTAGCCTGGGGAGGCCACCTCGGCGGCGGCGAAGCGGTAATGCTGGGCGATGCCGAAGCCGAGGCCGGCAGGGACGGCGCCGAGGCAATAGAGGACGAAATCCCCCATCCAGACCCCGGCGGCGAAGGTGAGGGACCCGGCCATGGCGCCGAGCGCGCCGAGGATGAAGCCCGGTCTGCGGCCGAGCCGGGCGAAGACCATCCCGGCCGGGATGGAGGCCGCCATGGTCGCCGTCATCTGGATGGCGACGGGCAGGGTGGAGAGCGACTTGTCCTCGGCCAGGCTGTGGCCGATCAGCGCCGCCATCACCGCCTGGCCGACGGTCGCGGCCTGCATCAGGGCCTGGCAGCAGAAAAGCAGCCAGACCTGGCGTTTCATCGCCGCATCGTTGCTAGAAATGGCTCCATCCCCCCACCGGGAGCGCCATGGGGGCACCCTCCGGTCCTTGGACCAGGACCTCTGCGGGCCCTTCGGTGAATTGGCCGATCCGCGTCACCGGGATGCCGGTCGGGGCCGCGAGGGCCGCGATGCCGGCGCCGGGCGGGGCGGCGAAGAGCAATTCGTAATCATCGCCGCCGGCCAGGGCCAGCGGCAGCAGCGCCGGGTCTGCCATGACCAGGGCGCGGGCGGCGGGGGAGAGCGGCACCGCATCCGCCTGGATCACGGCGCCGCAGCCGGCGGCGCGGCAGAGATGGCCGCAATCCTGGACGAGGCCATCGGAGACATCCATCGCCGCCCGGGCATGGCCGGCCAGCGCCGCGCCGAGGGCGAGGCGGGGCTCCGGCAGGCGGTAGCGGCGGGCGAGATGGCCCTCGGCATCGGCCGGGAGGTGCCCCTGCAGCACGCGGAGTCCGAGGGCCCCGTCGCCGATGGTGCCGGAGACCCAGATCTCGTCGCCTGGGCGGGCGCCGGCGCGGCGGAGCGCGGCACCGGGGGCAACGGTGCCCAAGATGGTCAGCGACAGGCTGATGGGCCCTGGGGTCGAGACGGTATCGCCGCCAAGGACGGAAAGGCCGAACTGCCGCTGGTCCTCGGCCAGCCCGGCAACGAAGCCGGCGAGCCAGCCTGGCGGCAGATCACGCGGCAGGGCGGTCGTCATCAGGTAGCCGAGCGGCGTGGCCCCCATGGCGGCGAGGTCGGAAAGGTTCACCCGCAGCAGCTTGCGGCCGATGGTCTCGGGCGGATCCCCGGGCAGGAAATGCACGCCCGCCACCATGGCATCGGCAGCCAGCACCAGCTGGCGGCCAAGGGGCGGGTCGAGCAGGGCCGCGTCATCGGCGAGACCAAGGGCTTCCGGCCCGGCAAGGGGCAGGAAGTGCCGGGCGATCAGGGCGAATTCGGCGGGCGGCGCGGCCACGGCTTACTTCCGGCCGGCGGCGAATTCCTCCGGCCGCAGGCTGCGGGCCAGCGCGTCGAGCACGCCATTGGCGAAGCGCGGCTCCTCGCCGCCGAAGAAGCCATGGGCGATGTCGAGATACTCGTTGATCACGACGCGGGCCGGAGGCTGTCCGCCGCCTTCGGCGAATTCGGCGCAGGCGGCGCGGAGCAGGGCGCGCAGCACCGGGTCGAGCCGCATCATCGGCCAGTCGGCATCGAGATGGTTGGCGATGATGCCGTCCAGCCGATCGCCATTCTTCGCCGCGGTGCGGACGATGGTGCCGAAGAGCGGCCTGTCCGCCTCGGGCACGCCGCCTTCCTCATAGCCGCCGCCGATGCGGTGGCTGAGGAATTGCTGGATGACGGCCTCGGCCGACTCGCCGGTCTGCTCGCTCTGGTAGAGGGCCTGGACGGCGGCGACGCGGGCGCCGGTGCGCGGGCGGCCGCCCTTGCCCTGCGGGCCGCCGGCGGGGCGCTTGCCGCGGGGCTTGGCGGTGACGGGCTTGCCGGTTGCCGGCTGGGCACCCGGCTTCGGCGCCTCCGGCGTGCCGGCCTGCTCCGCCTCCATCTCGGCGCGGAGCCTGTCGAGCTCGCTGGTGCCGAGGTTGGAGGTCTTCCAGGTGCCGCTCATGCGAGGCCCCAGCGGCGCCGCAGCGCCACCTGGCCGAGCAGCGCATGGGCCGCCTCGGCGCCCTTGTTGTGGCGGTCATCGGCCGAGCGGGCCTCGGCCTGGGCGAGGCTGTCGACCGTCAGCAGGCCGAAGCCGATGGCGGCGCCGCGCTCGGTCGAGACATTCATCACCCCCTGGCAGACCGCGGCGCAGATGAAGTCGTAATGGTCGGTCTCGCCCTTCACCACGCAGCCGAGCAGCAGGAAGCCGTCATAGCGGGTGGATTTCGCGCCCTTGGAAGGCTGGCTGAGCGCCATGCGCAGCGCCGCCGGCAGCTCGAAGGCGCCGGCAACCTCGACGACCTCCGCCGTGGCTTCCGCCTCGGCAAAGACGCGCTGGGCGCCGCGCAGCATGCCGCCCACCACATCGGCGTAATAGGGCGCCTGGATCACCAGCAGATGCGGCGCCGGCCCGTCCAGCGGCCGCGCCTGGCGTTCCGGCGCATCGATCGTACTCATTCAATCATCCTTCCTGACCAGCGCGCGCGTCTCCACCACGCGCAGGCCATAACCCTCGAGGCCGACGATGGGCCGAGGGTTGTTCGATAGCCGTATCATGTCGCGGACCCCGAGATCGGCCAGGATCTGCGCGCCGATCCCATAGTCCCGGATCTCGGGCGGCGCCACCCGGCGGTCGCGGTTGTTCCTCACCTGCTCGCTCATATTGTCCGGCCGCCAGTCGCGGATGATGACGATCACGCCGCGGCCGGCCGTCTCGATCATCCGCATGGAGTCATGCAGGTCCGCCGTGCCGGCACCGAGGACGATGTCGTGCAGCAGGTTGGCGGCATGCATCCGCACATGCACGGGACCGGGGGCGCTGACATCGCCGCGGATGAGGGCCAGGTGTTCGCCGGGGGCGAGGGTGTTGGCATAGACGACGAGGCGCCAGTCGCCGCCGACCGGGTGGTCGATATGGCCCTCGGAGAGGCGGCGGACCAGGCGCTCGGTGCGGCGCCGATGGGCGATCAGGTCGGCGATGGTGCCGAGCTTCAGGCCGTGATGCTGGGCGAAGGCGACGAGGTCCGGCATCCGCGCCATGGTGCCGTCGTCGTTCATGATCTCGCAGATCACGCCCGAGGGGTTGAGGCCGGCGAGGCGGGCAAGGTCGACCGAGGCCTCGGTATGGCCGGCGCGGACCAGCGTGCCGCCGTCGCGCGCCACCAGCGGGAAGACATGGCCGGGGGTGACGATATGCTCCCGCCCCATTTCCGGGTTGATGGCGACGGCGACGGTATGGGCGCGGTCGGCAGCCGAGATACCGGTGGTGACGCCGTCCTTCGCCTCGATCGAGACGGTGAAGGCCGTCGCGTGGCGCGTGCCGTTGGCCTGGGCCATCAGCGGCAGGCCGAGCTGCTCGACCCGGCGCCGGTCCATCGCCAGGCAGATCAGGCCGCGGGCGAAGCGGGCCATGAAATTGATGGCGTCGGGCGTCGCGAACTGGGCCGGGATGACGAGGTCGCCCTCATTCTCCCGGTCCTCGTCATCGACCAGGATGAACATCCGGCCGCGCCGGGCCTCCTCGATCAGCTCCTCGGTCGGGGAGATGAACTCGGCGAAATTGATGGTCTTGGTCGCCACCGCGCCGGTCATGCCACTTCTCCCCTGGCGGAAAGTCCCTGAAAGGAAACGAGGCGCGCCACGTAGCGCGCCAGGGTGTCGATCTCGATATTGACGTGGCCGCCCGGCTGCAGCGTGCCGAAGGTGGTCACGGCCGCCGTATGCGGGATGACGTTGACGCCGAAGACCGCCCCGTCGACCTCGTTCACGGTGAGCGAGACGCCGTCGATCGCCACCGAGCCCTTGGCGGCGACGAAGGGGGCGAGGTGCTCCGGCAGGCGGAACCGCCAGCGGACGGAGCCGTTCTCCGGCACGGCCGAGAGAACCTCGGCGACGCCATCGACATGGCCGGAGACGAGGTGGCCGCCGAGCTCGTCGCCCATGCGGAGCGAGCGCTCGAGATTGATGCGGCTGCCGGGAGCGAGGCGGCCGAGGGTGGTCTTGGAGAGGCTCTCGGCCGAGGCATCGATCGCGAACCAGTCGCCACCCAGCTGCACCGCCGTCAGGCAGCAGCCGGAACAGGCGATGGAGGCGCCGATCACGGCGGGGGCCGGATCGGCCAGGAAGGCGGGGGAGGTGCCGATGACGATGCGCATGTCGTTGCCATCGCCCAGCGGCTGGATTTCCCGCACCGTGCCAAGATCCGTCACGATCCCGGTGAACATCGCCCGCACTCCTCGAATTCGGTCAGCCAATCCTGGCCCAGCGGTCGGCTGGCAATCCTGTGAAATCTGGGCATGGCGGAAAGCAGGGCAAGCGGCAAGGGCTGGACGGCGGGCAGGCCATCGCCGCCCATGATGCCCGGCGCGTGGAACCAGGCGAGGCGGTTGACGAAACCGCCGCGCAGCAGCCCGGCCGCGAGCCCCGCCCCGCCCTCGGCCAGCACCCGCGTCACCCCGCGCTGGGCCAGCGCGCCGAGCAGGGCGGCGAGGTCGAGCCCTGGCCTGGCACGGGGGATGGGGAGGATCTGCACCCCGGCCTCCTGATAGGGGGCCAGCACGCCGGGGCGCTGGTTGGTGCGCGTGGCGATCCAGGTCGGCACCTCGCGCGCCGTCCGCACCAGGCGGGAGGCAAGCGGGGTGCGGAGGCGGCTGTCGGCCACCACCCGGGCCAGCGGCACGCGCGCCGTGCCGGGGAGGCGGGCGGTCAGCTCCGGGTCATCGGCCAGCACCGTGCCGCTGCCGACCAGGATGGCGTCATGCCGGGCGCGCAGCGCATGCGCCTCGCGCCGGGCCTCGGGGCCGGTGATCCACTGGCTCTCGCCCGAGGCGGTGGCGATGCGGCCGTCGAGGGTCGTCGCCAGTTTCAGCGTGACGAGGGGGAGGCCCCGGGTGATGCGGCGGGAGAAGCCGGCATTCTGGGCACGGGCCTCCTCGCCCAGCAGGCCGAGCTCAACGATCACGCCCGCCTCGCGCAGGCGCTGCAGGCCGCGGCCGTCGACGCGGGGGTCCGGGTCGCCGGTCGCGACGACGACGCGGGCGATGCCGGCGCGGATCAGCGCGTCGCAGCAGGGCGGGGTGCGGCCCCAATGGGAGCAGGGCTCGAGAGTGACATAGGCGGTGGCGCCGTGCGCGGCCTCCCCGGCACGGGCCAGCGCCTCCACCTCGGCATGGGGGCGGCCGCCGGGCTGGGTCCAGCCACGGCCGATCACCTGCCCCTCCCGCACCAGCACGCAGCCGACCGAGGGATTCGGCCAGGTATTGCCAAGGCCCCGCCGCGCCAGCGCCAGCGCGGCGGCCATATGCTCCCGATCCGTCATGCGGCGCACTATGGGCCGCCCGGGGCGGGGCGCGAAGGGGCCGGAAGGGCGAGCTCGACCCGGAGGCCGGGCCGCGCATCGCCGAGGGTGAGGCGGGCGCCATGCAACTCCGCCACCGCGGCGACGAGGGCCAGGCCGAGGCCGGCGCCGGGCCGGCTGCGGGCGGCGTCCAGGCGGTGGAAGCGGCGGAGCACGGCCTCGCGCTGGTCGGGCGGGATGCCCTCGCCGTCATCCTCGACGACGAGGCTGGGGTCCGGGGTGAGGGCGAGGCGGATGCGGCCGCCCTCCCGGCCATGCTTCACGGCATTCTCGAGGAGGTTGGCCAGGGCCTGGGTCAGCAACTCGCGGTCGCCATGGGCGGTGATGCCTGGGGCGATGGCGGTCTCGAGGCGCTGGCCGCGCTCCTCGGCGGCGGGGGCGTAGACCTCGGCGACGGTGGCGGCGAGGGCGGAGAGGTCGAGCGGGGCGAAGCCGGCCTGGCGGGCGCCGCTCTCGACCTGGGCGATGCGGAGCAGGGCGGCGAAGATCTCGAGCAGGCTCTCGCAATCCTGCAGCGCGGCCTCCGTCGCGGCGCGCCAGCCGGCATCGTCCGGGGCGCGGAGGGCGGTCTCCAGCCGCCCGCGCAGGCGGGTGAGGGGCGTGCGCAGGTCATGGGCGATGTCGTCGGTGACCTGGCGGAGGGTCTGCATCAGCCCCTGCACCCGGTCGAGTGCGGCGTTGATGCGGCGGGCGAGGCGGTCGAACTCATCGCCGCCGGTGCGGACGGGGAGGCGATGGGCGATCTCGCCGGCCTCGACCCGGGCGAGCGCGGCATCCATGGCGGCGGCGCGGCGGGTGACGCCACGGCCCATCAGCAGCCCACCCATCAGGCCGAGCAGCATGGCGCCGCCGCCGACCCAGCCGGCCGCGCCGAGCAGGAGCGATTCGAGCTGGCGCACCGGGCCGACATCCCGTGCGACGATGAGGAAGCCGCCGCCGGGCAGCGGGGTGCCGAGGGCCAGCAGCTCCGGCGACTCGGCCTCCTTCAGGCCTTCGAGGCGCAGTGTGGCCCAGCCGGGGGCGCGGGGGGCGCTGGCGAGGTTGCCGGCGAGGCGTTCGCCATCCGGGGCGGCCAGGAGGTAGTATTGCGTGCCGCTGCGGTCGGCGCCGAGCCGGGCCTCGATGGAGACGGCCAGCGACCGCACCCCGCCGAGCCGCGCCGCCTGGGCCAGCACCCCGCTGTCGCGGTCGACCTCCTGGGCGAGCTGCCGGAGGGCAAAGCCGGTGGTCGCCCACCAGGCGACGCCGGAGAGTGCCGCGGTGCCGAGCAGCGTCAGCAGCAGGTGCAGCAGCGTGACGCGGAAGGCCGTGGTGCGCCACCAGCGGGTGGATTGCTCCATGCCGGCGACCTTGGGAGACTCAGTCGGGCGCGCGGATGACATAGCCGGCGCCGCGCATGGTGTGGATGAGGGGCGGCTGGTCCTCGCCACCGAGCTTGGCGCGCAGCCGGCTGACATGGGTCTCGACCACGCTGGTCTTGGGGTCGAAATGGAAGTCCCAGACGCCTTCCAGCAGCATGGTGCGCGTCACCACCTGGCCGACCCGGCGCATCAGGTACTCGAGCAGGCGGAATTCGCGCGGCTGCAGCTCGATCCGGCGGCCGGCGCGGGTGACCTGGCGGCGCAGCAGGTCCATCTCCAGGTCGCCGACGCGCAGCGTGGTCGCCTCCGTCGCCATGGGCGGGCGGCGGGCGAGGGCGTTGAGGCGCGCCATCAGCTCGGCGAAGGCAAAGGGCTTGCCGAGGTAATCGTCGGCTCCGGCCTCCAGCCCCTCGACGCGGTCGCCGATGCCGGTGCGGGCGGTGAGGAAGAGCACGGGCGTGCGGATGCCGGCGGCACGCAGCGCGCGGACGAGGCCGAGCCCGTCGAGGCGCGGCAGCATGCGGTCCACCACCAGCACGTCGTGCCCCTCGCTCATGGCGAGGTGGAGGCCATCGGGGCCGTCGGCGGCATGGTCCACCACATGGCCGGCCTCGGTCAGGCCGCGGCGGATGAAGCCGGCCGTTTCCGCATCATCCTCCACCAGCAGGATCTTCACGCCGCCTCCGCACCCATGGCCGGCGCGGAGAATAGGCAGGAGGCGGATCGAATGCGAACTCCCCCGGCGGGACGGGTTTTGGGCCGGATGCAACCCAGGACATTTTCCAAGATGCGCTTTCCCTCCCTCTCCATGCTGGCCGCGGCCGGCCTCCTGCTTGGTGCCGGTGCCGCCCGCGCGCAGGATTGCATGGCGGTGATGGCCGGTGACTCGCGCCTCAGCAGCTTCGTCGATGCGCTGAACCGCACCGGCCAGGCCGAGCTGCTGCATGGCGCCGGCCCCTTCACCGTGCTCGCACCCGATAACGGCGCGATCGACCGGGTGCCGGTCAATATCCGCAACGACCTGATGGGCTCGCAGCCCGGTGCCGATATCGACCCGGTGCGCGGCCCGGCAGTGGTGAATGCGCAGATGATCGACGGCCGGCACTTCGCCCGCGAGGTCGAGGGGCGCAACCGCGTCACGGTCAGGACCCGCAACGGGAACATGCTGGTGATCGAGCGTGGGGCGGATGGCCAGTACACGCTGACCCCGGAGCGCGGCGGCTTCGGCGCCGGCGGCATCCGCCAGGTGGAGCCGGCGCATGTGGTGCAGGCCGATATCCCCTGCAGCAACGGCGTCGTCCATATCGTCGACCGCGTGCTGGTGCGCTGACGCCGCACGGCTGATGACGGGGCGGGACGATCATACAAAACCGTATGGTTCAGGGCAGGAAGCCGGGAGGCGGATGGGGCTTTGATAGGGGCATCCCGGCTGCCTCGGAGCGGCCGGCCCCGGAAGGAGCCATTGCGATGCCCAGCATCAAGACCCCCACCAAGATCCTCGCCGCCGGCGCCCTGGCGCTGGCGCTCGGCACCACCGCGCTGACGCCCTTCGTGCCGCGTGCCACCGCCCAGCCGGCCGCTGCCACGGCCCCGGCGACGGCCGTTGCCCTGCCGCGCCCGGTCGGGCCCGACTTCGCCGATCTCGCTGCCCGGGTGGCGCCGGCCGTGGTGCGCATCACCGTCACCGGCCATGCCGAGGCGGCCTCGGCGCAGATGCCGCCCGAATTCCGCGGCACGCCCTTCGAGCGCTTCTTCCGCGGCCAGCCCGGCGGCGGCGAGCGGCGCACCATGGGCCAGGGCAGCGGCTTCATCATCGACCCGGCCGGCTATGTGGTGACCAACAACCATGTCGTCGGCCAGGCGGATTCGGTGAAGGTGGAGCTGGCCGATGGCCGGCAGCTTCCGGCCAAGGTCGTCGGCACCGACCCGAAGACCGACCTTGCCCTGCTGAAGATCGAGGCCGGCAGCAACCTGCCGACCGTCGGCTTCGGGGACAGCGACAAGCTGCGGGTCGGCGAATGGGTGCTGGCCATGGGCAACCCCTTCGGACTCGGCGGCACGGCGACGGCCGGCATCGTCTCCGCCCGCGGGCGGCAGATCGGCGCCGGGCCCTATGACGACTTCATCCAGACCGATGCCTCGATCAACCCCGGCAATTCGGGCGGCCCGCTGTTCAACGCGGCTGGCGATGTGGTCGGGGTGAATGCGGCGATCTTCTCGCCCTCCGGCGGCAATATCGGCATCGGCTTCGCCGTGCCCTCCTCGATGGCGCAGTCGGTCATCGCCCAGCTCAAAGAGACCGGCCGGGTGGAGCGTGGCTGGCTCGGCGTCTCGATGCAGGCGATCGACCCGACGCTGGCCAGCGCCCTCGGCCTCAACGAGAACAAGGGCGCGCTGATCGGCGGCGTGGAGCCGGACGGGCCGGCGGCCAAGGCCGGGCTGCAGCCGGGTGACATCGTCACCGGCTTCAACGGCCGCCCCGTCGCCGTGCCGCGCGACCTGGCCGAGGCGGTGGGCGGGCAGAAGCCCGGCGCCACGGTGAGCCTTGCCCTGCTGCGCGACGGCAAGCCGGTGGAGGAGCGGGTGACGCTGGCGAACATCCCGGACCAGCAGGAAGCGCGGGGCGGGCCGGCGGCGGCACAGTCCCCGGCCAATCTCGGCATGGCGCTGGCGCCGCGCGAGCGGGGCGGACGCGGTGCCGTGGTCGCCGAGGTGCGGCCGGACAGCGTGGCCGCCACCCAGGGGCTGCAGCCGGGCGATGTCATCCTCCGCGCCGGCGACCGGGCGGTGGCCGGGCCGCGCGACGTGGCGGAGGCGGTGAGCGCCGCGCGGCGCGACAAGCGACCGGCGATCGCGCTGCAGATCGAGCGTGAGGGCGGACGGGCCTTCGTGGCGCTGCCCTTGCAGGCCGGCTGAGAGGGTACCCAAGCCGGCACGCCCATTGCATACCATCTTCGTGTCCGGCGGAGCGGGGATGGATGACGGGATGGCGGGTTCTGGCCTGGGCTTCGGGCCGATGACGGCGGCGCGCATGGGGCGGCTGCTGCTCGGTGCCATGCTGGGCGGGGTGGGGGGTGCCGTCTTCGCGGCCCTCCACCTGCCCTTGCCCTGGTTGATCGGCTCGCTGCTGGCGGTGGCGGGGGCCAGGCTGGCTGGGCTGCCCGCCGAGGCGGCAAGGCCGGCGCGGAATACCGGCTTCATCGTGGTCGGCAGTGCGCTCGGCCTCTATTTCACCCCGGCGACGGCGGCCGTGCTGCTCGCCAACCTGCCGCTGCTGGTGGCGGCGGCCCTCGTCACCATCGGCATCGGCGGCGGGCTGGCGCTGATCCTGGCGCGGACCGGGCAGGTGGACCCGGCAACGGCCTGGTTCGCCTCCATTCCCGGCGGCGCGGCCGATATGGCGATGCTGTCGGAAGCCTATGGCGGCGCCGGCGCGCCGGTCGCGCTGGCGCAGCTGCTGCGGGTGGTCTCGGTCGTGGTCCTGGTGCCGAATGTCATGGCGCTGACCGGGCTGCATGGCGACCATCCGCAGATCGCCGCCAGCCTGCCCTTCTCGCTGCCAGGATTCGCCGCCCTCCTTGCCCTTGGCCTCGCCGCCGCCCTGCTGCTGCTCCGCTGCGGGATGCGGGCGGGCTGGATGCTCGGGCCGCTGGCGGCCAGCGCGGCGCTGACGGCGTCGGGCCATGTGCTGTCGGGTGTGCCGCTCTGGCTGACGGCGATTGCCCAGGTGGCGCTCGGCGCCAGCCTCGGGGCGGGGTTCAGCCGGTCGATGCTGGCGCGGTGCCGGCGGTTCGTCCCGGCGGCGCTGCTGCATGTCTGGCTGCTGATCGGTGGCTGCGCCCTGGCCGGGCTCGGCCTGGCGCTGCTGGCGGGCAAGCCGCTCGGCGCCCTGTTGCTCGGCACCGCGCCGGGCGGCATCGCCGAGATGAGCCTGACGGCCAAGACCCTCGGCCTCGAAGTGCCGCTGGTGGTGACGATGCAGGTGACGCGCATCGCCCTGGTGGCGGCGCTGACGCCGCCGGTCTTCCGCCTGCTGCACCGGCGGCACCTGGCAGATGCGGCGCCGGCGGCGGGGGATTGAGCGGCATGGAGGAGCCCTGCCTGCTCTCCGCCGCCGAGGCCGGGCGGAGGCGGCGGATGAAACGGCCCCGGAAGAGATCGCGGCCTTCTGTATCCGCATTGGCTTCGGCGCATTGACGGCGGAGCAGCGGGCGCGCATGGCGGAACTCGCCCGGATCGTGGCCGAGGCGGCGGCCCTGCCGCGGGTTGCCGACAAAATCGAAGAGCCGATGCCCGTCTTCCGGGTCCGCGGCTGACAGGAAAGGACGAGGCATGGAACCCTGGCAGCTCACCGCCGCCGCCGCCGCCGTGAAGCTCCGCGAGGGCCGCCTCACCGCCGAGGCGCTCACCCGCTCCTGCCTCGAGCGCATCGCCGAGCGCGAGGCGGTGGTGAAGGCTTGGTCCTTCCTCGACCCGGTCCTCGCCATCAGCAGCGCGCGGGAGGTCGACAAATCCTCGGTGATGGGAGCGCTGCACGGGCTGCCGATCGGCGTGAAGGACATGATCGACACCGCCGACATGCCGACCACCTACAACTCGCCGATCTACCAGGGGCTGCGCCAGGGGCGGGATGCCGCCTGCGTCGGCGTGGCGCGGGGCGAGGGGGCGGTGATCCTCGGCAAGACCGATACGGTCGAATTCGCCGCCGCCGGCCGGCGGGCGCTGACGCGCAACCCGCATGACACGGCGCGGTCGCCGGGTGGTTCCTCCTCCGGCTCGGCGGCGGCCGTCGCCGATGGGATGGTGCCGCTGGCCTTCGGCACCCAGACCGGCGGCAGCACGATCCGCCCGGCCTCCTTCTGCGGCGTCTATGCGATGAAGCCGACGCATGGGGTGGTGAACACCGAGGGGGCCAAGCGCTACTCCCATACCCTCGACACCATCGGCTGGTATGGGCGGGAGCCGGCCGACCTGCGGCTGGTGGCGGAGGCCTTCCGCCTCTTCGATCTCGACCGGCCGCTGGAGAAGGAGCTGCAGGCGCTGCGGATCGGGCTGTGCCGGGGGCCGAACTGGCACCTCGCCGCAGCGGAGTCGCGCGAGGCGCTGATGCTGGCCGGGCAGCGGCTGGAAGCGGCCGGGGCGGTGGTGGAGGAGCTGGCGCTGCCCCAGGCCTTCGAGGGCATCACCGAAGCGCAGCGCGTGGTGCTGCTGGGCGAGGGGCGGGGTGCCTTCCTGCAGGAATACGTCGCCGCCCATGCGAGACTGCATGCGGATTTCCGCGACCGCGTCGAGAATTTCGCCGGCATCAGCGGGGCGCAGCTGGCCGGCGCCTACAACCTGGCGGCGGAGTGCCGGAAGCTGTTCGATGCGCTCTTCCCACGCTTCGACGCGGTGCTGACGCCGGCCGCGGTGGGCGAGGCGCCGCTCGGGCGGCAGGATACCGGCAACCCGGTTTTCAACAGCATGTGGACGCTGCTGCACGTGCCCTGCATCGCCATCCCCTGCACGCGGGGGCCGCATGGCATGCCGGTCGGGGTGCAGATCGTCGGGCCACGCTTCGGCGACGCGGCACTGCTCGACGTGGCGGCGCTGGTGGCGTCGGTGATCGACGCCGCCTGAGGCGAGACGGGCCGGGGTTGCCCCCGGCCCGGTGCTGCCTCAGGCGATGGTGCAGGCTTCCTCGAAGCTGAGGCGCGGCAGGCGGTCGAAGACGCCGCTCGGGTCGCCATGGCCGAGATTGACCAGGAAGTTCGACTTCACCTTGGTGCCGGCGAAGAAGGCCTCGTCGCACTTCGCCTTGTCGAAGCCGGACATGGCGCCGACATCAAGGCCGACCAGCTTCGCCGCCATCATCAGGTAGGCGCCCTGCAGCGTGGCGTTGCGGAAGGCGGTCTCGGCCGCCAGCTCCGGGCTCGAGGTGAACCAGGAGCGCGCATCGGCATGCGGGAAGAGCTGCGGCAGCTTCTCGTAGAATTCCATGTCCTGCGCGACGATGACGCAGACCGGTGCGCTGATCGTCTTGGCGAGGTTGCCGGAGGAGAGGCAGGGGGCGAGCCGGTCCTTGCCCTCCTTCGTCGTGACGAAGACGAAGCGCGCGGGGGAGCAGTTGGCCGAGGTCGAGCCGAATTTCAGGATGTCGTAGATCTGGCGGAGTTCTGCCTCGGAGACGGGCTGGTCGGTCCACTTGTTCTGGGTGCGCGCCTTGAGGAACAGCGCATCGATGGCGGCCTGGTCGAGCATCGGGGGGTCTCCTTCACTGCGCGTCATAGCCCAGGCGGCATGGTCAGTCACCGGTCATGGCGGCAAGGCCGTCGAGCACCTCGGCGACCGGCAGCACATCGGCGTACTTCACCGCCATGTCGTAGAGATTGGCGAAATGCGGGCTCTCGTGCCGGTCCGCCACCGCCTCCTCCGGCACGATCATGCGGAAGCCGCAGGACAGCCCGTCCACCACCGTCGCCCGCACGCAGCCCGAGGTGGAGCCGCCGGTGACGATGACGGTGTCGATGCGGTGGAAGGCGAGGAGGGAGCGGAGATTGGTCTCGAAGAAGGCGGAGGCCATGCGCTTGTTGATGAGGATGTCGCCCGGGGCGCGCTCCACGCGCGGGTCGAGCGCGGCGCGGGGCGAGCCTTCCTTGATGTTCTGCAGGCTGTCCGGCGTGTCGCTCCGCGTGCCCCAGACGCCGCAATCCTCGCCGCTCGGCAGATAGGCGACATAGGTCCAGACCACGGGCAGGCGCCGCGCGCGGCAGAGCGCGGCGAGGCTGTTCATGTGCAGGATCTGGTCCGGATCCGTCTCGTAGGCGGTGACGTAATCAGCCGGGCGGGTATAGGCGCATTGCACATCGACATTGACGAGTGCCGCGCGCTGGCCGAAGCCGAAGCGCGGGCGTGCCTCGGCGCGGAGCGCGGCGTAGAGCTGGCGTGCCGTCCGGCCATCCTCGATCATCAGGCCGCCGCCTGGGTGACGTGCCGGCGGCTCGTCATCAGCGGCTGGATGCGGGTGCCGAACTGGTCCATGCCGATGAGGAAGTCATCGAAGGTCAGCATGACGCCCTGCAGGCCCGGCGTCTCGGCCAGCGCGTCGAGCTGCCGCGCCACCGTCTCGTAGGAGCCGATGAGGCGCAGCATGTTGGTCGGCACGCGGTCGGAGCGGACCATGCGGCCGACGGTGCTGTGCGCCTCGGCCTTCACGTCGGCGGCCGCCTGCGCGTCGCGCCAGGCCAATGCCTCGAGATCCGTGCCGGCGACGTAGTGGTGCCATTTCGCCATCGCCGCCTCGTCGGTCTCGTCGGCGATGATCATCATCAGCAGCATGGCGCCGCAGTGGCGGCCGGCGGCGGCATTGGCGGCGAGCAGCCGGTCGGTGTGCTGGCGGACCTGGGAGACGTCGTTGATGCCGCCGGCGCTGATGAAATTGTAGTCGGCATAGTCGGCGGCGAATTGCATGCCGCGATTCGACTGGCCGGCGGAGATGATCTCGATCTTCCTGGTCGGCAGCGGGCTGACGCGGCAATCCTCCATCGTGAAGAAATCGCCCTTGTGGTCGGAGCGGCCGGTGGACCAGAGCTCCTGCATGACCTTCACGTATTCCGAGCAGTATTCGTAGCGGCGGGCGAAATGCGCCTCGCCGGGCCAGATGCCCATCTGCTCGTACTCGGCCTTCTGCCAGCCGGAGACGATGTTCACCCCGAAGCGTCCGTGGCTGATGCTGTCGATCGTCACCGCCATGCGAGCCAGCACGGCGGGCGGGATGGTGAGGACGGCGACCGAGGCAAAGAGCTTGATGCGCTTGGTCACCGCCGCCAGCCCGGCCATCAGGCTGAAGCTTTCGAGGTTGTGGTCCCAGTACTGGCTGGGCCCGCCGAAGCCGCGCAGCTTGATCATGGAGAGGGCGAATTCGAAGCCGTAGCGCTCCGCCTTTTCCGTCACCTCGCGGTTCAGGTCGAAGCTCGGCATGTATTGCGGCGAGGTGCTGGAGATCAGCCAGCCATTGTTGCCGATGGGTAGGAAGATGCCGACATCCATGGGCTCGCTCCGCTTCGTCAGGCGGCTATCCTATCGGCGGGGCGTTGGGGGATGGAGGGGTCGTATGCCGCGAAAAGGGGCGAATCGGGACGGCACCGCCCCTTTGGTAGGCATGCCACGGCCAAGAATGCTCAGGCTTGCGGCAAGATCGCTTCGTTGCGGCCTGCCGAAGCTTACGGCCAGACCCATGGTGCAGTGCAGCACAGGGTGCTAACCGGGATGCATGCCACCTGTCTCGGCCTTCCTCGTCCTCATCCTCGCCGCCATGTCCGCCTTCGGGCCGCTGGCGACGGACATGTACCTGCCAGCCTTCCCGGCCATCGCCGCCGGGCTCCGGACCGATGCAGCCACGGTGCAGAAGACCCTGGCCGCCTTCTTCGCCGGAATGGCGATCGCCCAGCTTGCCTTCGGTCCGCTGAGCGACCGCTTCGGGCGCCGGCCACCGCTGCTCGCCGGGCTCGGCATCTTCGTCCTCGGCTCGATCGGCTGCGCGCTGACCGGGGATGCGGGGTGGCTGAGCGTCTGGCGCTTCGTCCAGGGGCTCGGCGGCTGCGCCGGGATGGTCACGGCCCGCGCCATCCTCCGCGACGTGACGGAGGGGACGGCGACGATCCGGTTGATGTCGCGCCTCATGCTGGTGGTGACGCTGGCGCCGATCCTGGCTCCTTCCATCGGCGGATTGCTGCTGGGCTGGGGCGGCTGGCGGGCGATCTTCTGGGCGCTGGTGGCCTATGGGCTCGGCCTCGCCCTCGTCGTGACGCTGACCCTGCCGGAGACGCTGGCGCCCGAGCGACGGCGGCGGGAGGGGCTGGTCGGCATCGTCACGGTCTATGCGCGGATGCTCGGCAACCGGCGCTTCATGGGGCTGGTGCTGTCGGGTGTGCTGCCGATGGGCGGGCTTTTCGCCTATATCGCCGGCTCGCCCTTCGTCTTCATGGAATTGCACGGGGTGGCGCCGGCGCATTACGGCCTCGTCTTCGGGGCGAATGCGCTCGGCATCATGGGCGTCTCCCAGCTCAACGCCATGCTGTCGCAGCGGCATCCGCCGGAGCGCGTGCTGCTTTGGGGCCTGCTTGCCATGGCGGGGGCCGGGGTGGTGCTGGCGGCGCTGTCCGGCAGCGGTAGCTTCCTCGGCGTGGCGCTGCCGCTCTTCGTCTATGTCGCCAGCATCGGAATGGTGATGCCGATCGCCGCGGCGCTCGCCATGGCCTCGCAGGGGCGGGCGGCGGGCAGCGCCTCGGCGCTGATCGGCACCCTGCAATTCAGCGGCGGGGCGCTTGCGGGCGCGCTGGTCGGCGCGCTCCACAACGGGACGGCGGTGCCGATGGCGGCCGTGATGGCCATCGGCGGGATCGGCGGGCTGCTGTCCCGCCTGCTGCTGGTGCGCTGACGCAGCAGGCGCGGGGCCTCAGCCGCCCCGCGCCTGCCCGCGCAGGATGTGCTTCTGGATCTTGCCGGTGCTGGTGCGCGGCAGCTCGGCGAAGATCACCGCCTTCGGTGCCTTGAAGCCGGCCATGTGCTGGCGGCAGAAGGCGATGAGCTCCGCCTCCGTCGCCTCCAGCCCGGGCTTCAGCTCGACGAAGGCGCAGGGCACCTCGCCCCATTTGTCGTCCGGGCGTGCCACCACCGCGGCCAGGGCGACGGCCGGGTGCTTGTAGAGCGCGTCCTCCACCTCGATCGAGGAGATGTTCTCGCCGCCCGAGATGATGATGTCCTTGGAGCGGTCGCGGAGCTGGATATAGCCGTCCGGATATTTCACCGCGAGGTCGCCAGTGTGGAACCAGCCGCCGGCGAAGGCGGCCCCGGTCGCGGCGCGGTCCTTGAAATAGCCCTTCATGACGACGTTGCCGCGCATCATCACCTCGCCCATGGTCGCGCCATCGGCGGGGACGGGCTGCATCGTCGCCGGGTCGAGCACGTCGAGGGATTCGAGCGCCAGGTAGCGCACGCCCTGGCGGGCCATGAGCTTCGCCTGCTCCGGTGGGGGCAGGGCGTCCCATGCGGTGTTCCACTCATTCACCACGGAGGGGCCGTAGCATTCCGTCAGCCCGTAGACATGCAGCACGGCGAAGCCTGCCTCGCGCATGCGGCCGAGCACCGCCTCGGGCGGTGGCGCGCCGGCGGTGACGAATTGCACCTGATGGGCAAGCGGCCGCTGCTCCTCCACCGGCGTGTCGAGCAGCGTCGCCATGACCACCGGCGCGCCGCACATATGCGTCACGCCATGCTCCGCCATCAGCTGCCACATTGCCGGGCCGCGGACGGCGCGGAGGCAGACATGCGTGCCGGCGACGGCGCAGACCGTCCAGGGGAAGCACCAGCCGTTGCAATGAAACATCGGCAGGGTCCAGAGATAGACCGGATGCCGCGCCATGCTGGCCGAGAGGACGTTGCCGGTGGCGAGGAGCTGCGCGCCCCGGTGGTGGTAGACGACGCCCTTCGGCCGCCCGGTGGTGCCGGATGTGTAGTTGAGCGCGATCGCGTCCCACTCATCGGCGGGCATCGCCCAGGCGAAGCCCGGGTCGCCCTCGTCCAGCAGCGCCTCGTAGTCGAGGCCGCCGAGGCTCTGCGCGCGGGCGGCATCGGGCGCTTCCGGGTCGTCGATCTCGATGACGAGCGGGGTGGCGCCGCTGATGGCCAGCGCCGCGCGGAGGACGGGGATGAATTCCCGGTCCACCAGGATGGCCTTCGCCTCGCCATGGTTCAGGATGTAGCCGATGGTGTCGGCATCGAGGCGGGTGTTGATGGTGTTCAGCACGGCGCCGGCCATCGGCACGCCGTAATGCGCCTCGACCATCTCCGGGATGTTCGGCAGCAGGGCGGCCACCGTGTCGCCCCGCCCGATGCCGCGGCCGGCGAGGGCGGAGGCGAGGCGGAGGCAGCGCTCGCGCAGCGCGCGATAGGGGCGGCGCAGCGTGCCGTGCACGACCGCGACATGGTCGGGGAAGGTCGCCGCCGCGCGCTCGAGGAAGAGCAGCGGCGTCAGTGGCTGGTGGTTGGCGGTGCACCGCTCCAGCCCGGTCTCGTAATCCAGCGCGGCCATCGGTCCCGTCTCCTCAACGATGACGCCATTCGGGGCGGCGCTTGGCCACGAAGGCGCCGATGCCCTCCGCCGCATCCTCGGCAAGGAGGTTCTCGACCATCACCCGCCCGGCCGCGTCATAGGCCTCGGCGAGCGGCAGCGCCGCCTGGGTGTTGAAGCCGCGCTTGCCCATCTGCACCGCGACCGCCGAGCGCGCGGCGATGCGCCCCGCCAGGTCGAGTGCGGCCGGCAGCACCGCCTCGGGCGCGACCACGCGGTTGACGAGGCCCAGGCGCTGCGCCTCCTCGGCCGGGACCATCTCGCCGAGCAGCAGCATCTCCATCGCCGACTTGCGCGGCACGGCGCGGGCGAGGGCGACGCCGGGGGTGGAGCAGAACAGGCCGATATCGACGCCGGGGGTGCAGAATTTCGCCGTGGAGGCGGCGATGACGAGGTCGCAGCTGGCGGCGAGCTGGCAGCCGGCAGCGGTAGCGATGCCCTGCACGGCGGCGACCACGGGTTGCGGCAGCGCGACTACGGCCTGCATGACGGCCGAGCAGGCGGCCATGGTGTCGGCGAAGAAGGCGGCGCCGCCATCCGGGTCGGCCCGGCGGGCAGTGATCTCCTTCAGGTCATGCCCCGCGCAGAAGGCAGGACCCTCGGCGGCGAGTACGACGGCGCGGATGGCGCGGTCAGCGGCCACCCCGTCCAGCGCCGCCTGCAGCGCGGACAGCATGGCGCGGGAGAGGCTGTTGCGCGCCGCGGGGCGGTCCAGAGTCAGGATCGCCACTGCGCCCTCGTCCCGGCGCGTCACCGGGGGCGTGTTCTCGCCCGTCATGGCCATGGTTGCCTCCCTTGCTGCGGCGGCAGTATCGGTCGGCGATTGACCCGGCGGCAAGGGCGAGGGAGCCTCCCCGCCATGCACCCTCCCGACGCCGTCACCGTCGAGGTGATCGGCTCCGCCCTGGCCTCCATCACCGAGGAGATGGGGGAGGCGCTGTTCCGCGCCAGCTTCTCGACCAACATCAAGGAGCGGCGGGACTGCTCGACCGCGCTCTTCGACCGGGCGGGGCGGACGCTCTGCCAGGCGGAGCATATCCTGATCCATCTCGGCAGCTTCCTGGAGGCGGTGCCGGCCATCCTGGCGCGGCACCCGGAGGCGGAGCTGCGGCCGGGCGATGTCTTCGTCTTCAGCGACGCTTATGCCGGCGGGGGCACGCACCTGCCCGATATCGTCCTGGCCGAGCCGATCATCGTCGAGGGGCAGGGCAGCCTGGAGTCGGGCCTATGGATGGCTATCGTCACGCCCGGCGCCGGCGGCTACGGGCCGCCGACGGTGCGCGACCCCGTGCTGGCTGAGCGGGACCGGCGCGAGGGGCGGGGATGAGCCCGGCCGCCCAGGGCCGGGCCAGGCCGCATCAGGCCGGGGTGAACATCGTCGCGGGCGGGCTGTCGCCCGTGGTTGGCTTGAAGACCACCTTCACCTTCTGGCCGATCTTCACCTCGTCGAGGTCGCAATCGACGATGTTGGTGAAGACGCGGATGCCCTCATCCAGCTCGACATAGGCGACGCAGTAGGGCTCCTTCGTCCGCATCACTGTGAAGGTGTAGACGGTGCCGGTGCCCTTGGCCTCCACCAGCTCGACATTGTTCGAGAGGGTGAAGGGGGAGCAGCCGCGTGGGTACCAGAAATGCTTGCCGGTATCCTTGCAGAGCCCGATCAGCATCCGGCCTTCGCGGGCCGCGTCGAAATAGGGCTTGTTGGTCGGGTCCACCGCGATGGCGGGAAGGGCGCGACTGGAAGCAGGGGTGGGCATTGAGGATTACTCCCGCTCGAGGATGACGGTGGCGCTGCCATGGCGGGTGCCGAGCAGGCCGCCCGTGCCATGCGCGAGCGCCAGGGTGCAGCCCGGGACCTGGACCTTGGGGTGGGCCTCGCCGCGGAGCTGGCGCACCGCCTCGATCACCTTGGTCATGCCGCCGCGATTGGCCGGATGGTTGTTGCAGAGCCCGCCGCCATCGGTGTTGAAGGGCAGCTTGCCGACGCCCGAGATCAGGTTGCCGTCGGAAACGAACTTGCCTCCCTGGCCCTTCTCGCAGAAGCCGAGATCCTCCAGCTGCATCAGCACGGTGATGGTGAAGCTGTCATAGATCGAAGCGTACTGGATGTCCTTCGGGGTCACGCCCGCCTCCTCGAAGGCGCGCGGGCCGGACCAGCGGGCGCCGGAGAAGGTGACATCCGTGTAGCCGGCATTCTGGTTCTTGGTCGCCTCGCCATGGCCCTTCACCTTGACCAGCGGCCGCTTCAGCGACTTGGCGATCTCCGGCTTGGCGAGGATGAGGGCGCCGCCGCCATCGGAGATGACGCAGCAGTCGAGGCGGTGCAGCGGGTCGGAGACCATCGGGGAGTTGATGACGTCCTCGACGGTGACGACCTTCCGCAGCATCGCATGCTCGTTCCACTGGGCATGGTGGCTGGCCGCGACCTTGATCCAGGCAAGCTGCTCGGAGGTGGTGCCGAACTCGTACATGTGGCGCATGGCGCACATCGCATAGACATTGGCGACGGTGCGGCCATAGACCATCTCGAAGGGGTCGTCGGGCACGTTGGCGCCCCAGGTGCGCGGCGCGGTGCCGGTGGCCATCGCCTCGGCCCGTGGCCGGCCGGCAAGGGTGACGAGGGCGATGTCGCAGAGGCCCATGGAGATGGCCTCGGCCGCATGGCCGACATGCATGACATAGGAACTGCCGCCGACATCGGTGCTGTCGAAGTGCCGCAGCTTCGTCAGGCCGAGATAGTCCGCCATGTTCAGCGGCCCGAGTCCCGGCGCGGCGCCGGTGCAGAAGAAGCCGTCGATGTCGTCCTTCGTCAGGCCGGCATCCTGCAGGGCGCCATAGGCGACCTCGGCATGGAGCTGGGCCACGGACTGGTTGTCGGCCTTTCGGGTCGGGTGCTCGAAGGCCCCGACGATATAGGCCTTGCCGTTGATGCTCATGGGGCTGGGCGCCCTCCCTTGTCGATCGATAGCTAGCTTAGGGTTCTACCAAGCCGCGCCGCCGTCAAGCCGGGCCGGCGGGTTGGGCGTGCTATTTCAGCCCGGTGCCGAGAAACTGGCGCAGCTCCGGCGTCTGCGGCGCACCGAAGATCCGCTCGGAGGGGCCGACCTCCCACACCTTGCCCTGGTGCATGAAGATGGTCTGGGTGGCGACGCGGCGGGCGAAGGCCATCTCATGGGTAACGAGCAGCATGGTCATGCCATGCTGGGCGAGGCGCTCCATGGTCTGCAGCACCTCGCCGGTCAGTTCCGGGTCGAGGGCGCTGGTCACCTCGTCGAACAGCATCACCTTCGGCTTCATGGCGAGCGAGCGGGCGATGGCGACGCGCTGCTGCTGGCCGCCCGAAAGGTTGTCCGGCCAGGCCTCGAAGCGTTCGGCGAGGCCGACCTCGGCCAGCGCCTCCTCGGCCCGCTGCCGGGCCTCCGCCTTGCCGACGCCGAGGACGACGCGAGGGGCGAGCATGATGTTCTCGCCGACGCGGAGATGCGGGAAGAGGTTGTAGCTCTGGAAGACGATGCCGACATCCTTGCGGAGGTCGCGCAACCCGCGGCCCGAGGCATCGAGCTTGTGGCCCGAGACCTCGATGCGCCCGGCCTGGATACCCTCCAACCCGTTGATGCAGCGCAGCAGGGTGGACTTGCCGGAGCCGCTGCGGCCGATGATGGCGATGACCTCGCCACGCTCGACCGTGAGGTCGATGCCCTTCAGCACCTCCACCGCGCCGAAGCTCTTGCGGACGCCCTCAACCTGAACGACGGGCATTGAGCTTTCCTTCCAGCCGCCGCGCGAGCAGCGAGATCGGCCAGCAGATGATGAAATAGACCGCCGCCACCGTACCGAAGACCTTGAAGGGGGCGAAGGTGGCGTTGTTGACGAGGTTGCCGGCGCGCGCCAGCTCCACCACGCCGATGATCGAGACGATGGAGGTGTTCTTCACCAGCTGGACGATGAAGCCGACCGTCGGTGCGACGGCGATGCGCACCGCCTGGGGCAGGATGACGTAGCGGTATTGCTGCGCCCGCGACATCGCCAGCGCCGCCGAGGCTTCCCATTGCTGCCAGGCGACGGACTGGATGGAGCCGCGCCAGATCTCGCCGAGATAGGCGCTGGCATAGATCGCCATGGAGACCGAGGCGGCGACGATGGGCGGCATGTCGACGCCGCCCATCGAGAGCCCGTAATAGGAGAGAAAGAGCAGCATCAGCACCGGGATGCCCTGGATCATGCCGATCCAGCCGGCGGCCAGCATCCGCAGCGGGGCGAGCTGCGAGGTCCGCGCCAGCGCCACGATGAAGCCGAGCAGCCCGCCGAGCAGCAGCGAGAGCAGCGTCAGCAGCAGCGTCCAGCGCGCCGAGCTGACGATGAAGAGGAACTCGGATTCCGAGAAGGTGCGGATCATCGGCCGGATTGCGTCCGCATGCGGCCGAGGCCGGAGCCCTTCGGGAAGAGCACCATGCCGAGCCCCGTCAGCAGCCCACGCATCAGCAGGGCGAGCGCCAGGTAGATGGCGGTGACGGTGATGTAGACCTCGAAGCTGCGGAAGGTGTCGCTCTCGACATTCGCCGCCGTGCCCGAGAGCTCCTGCACCGAGATGAAGGAGCAGACCGAGGTGGAGAGCATCATCAGCACGAACTGGCTGGAGAGCGAGGGCCAGACTCGGGCCAGCGCCGGGGCGATGACGACATGGCGGAAGACCTGCCAGCGCGTCATGGCCAGCGACAGCCCGGCCTCGATCTGGCTCTTGTGGACGCTCTCGATGCCGGCGCGGACGATCTCGGTGGAATAGGCGCCGAGGTTGAGGATGATGGCGCCGATGGCCGCCTGCTCGGCGGTCAGCCGCACGCCGATCGAGGGCAGGCCGAAGAAGATGATCAGCAGCTGCACCAGGAAGGGCGTGTTGCGGACCAGCTCGACATAGGCATCGACCGGCCAGCGCAGCGCCCGCGGCGCGAGGCCGCGCAGCATCGCCAGCAGGATGCCGAGCAGCGCGCCGAGCGTGATGCCGATGGCCGAGAGCTGCAGCGTGAGCCACAGCCCTTCGAGCAGCACGTCGCTCCGCGCGAAGACGGGCGCGAACTGGAACTGGAAGCCGTTCACGCGATCAGAAGACGGGCAGGTCGGCGGGCAGGGGGCTGCCGGTCCATTTGGTCGAGATGTCGTCCAGCTCGCCGCTCGTCTTCATGAAGTAGATGGTGTTCTGCAGCCACTGCCGCAGCTCGAACTGGTCCTTTCGGACCGTCATGCAGTTGGGCTGGTTGAACAGGTTGAACTTCGCCTCGATGCCGGCTTCCGGCCGCCCCTTGGCGATGTCGCCGCCGATGGTGTCGGGGATGCCGATGGCGTCCACCTGCCCGACGATCAGCGCCTGGGCGGAGGTCGCGTCATCCTCGAAGCGGACGACATTGGTGCCGCGCGGCGCGCGGCGCAGCAGCGCCTGCTCCTGCGGCGTGCCGCGGGGGACGCCGACGCGCTTGCCCGCCAGATCCTCGATCTTCGAGATGCCGCTGTCCTTCTTCGACATCACCACCATGCGGAAGGCGCTGTAGGGCATGGTGAACATGACCGAACGCGCCCGTTCCGGCGTGGCGCCGAGCGTGGCACAGAGGAAGTCGACGCGGCCGGCCTCGAGCGCCGGGATGCGGGAGGGCGGGGTGAGGGAGGAGATCTCCGCCGGCACGCCGAGATACCTGGCCAGCAGGTTCGAGACGTCGAGATCATAGCCGACCGCGTTGCCCGTCGCGTCGACCATGCCGAAGGGCGGCGCGCCGGTGACGACGCCGATGCGGACCTTGCCGCGCTTGATGATGTCGGCGGTGGTGATCGGGCCGGACTGCTGCGCCTCGGCCCGGTTCGACAGGAATGCGAGCCCCGGCACGGCGGCCGCGGCGGCGAAAAGGCCAAGACGCGTGATCATTCTCGTTGCTTCCCCGTACCTGGATTCCCAGGGCGCTGTCAGACCACGCTTGTCAGCCCGCCGTCAACATAGAGAAGGTGGCCGTTCACATAAGCCGAGGCGTCGGAGGCGAGGAAGATGGCGGCGCCCACCAGCTCCGGCAGCTCGCCCCAGCGGCCGGCCGGGGTGCGCTTGCAGAGCCAGTCGTCGAACTCCCGGTTGGCGCGGAGCGGGGCGGTCAGCTCCGTGCTGAAATAGCCGGGTGCGATGCCGTTGGCCTGGATGCCGTGCCGCGCCCAATCGGCGCACATCGCCTTGGTCAACATCCCGAGCGCGCCCTTGGTCGCGGTGTAGGGGCCGGTTCCGGGGCGGCCGAGCATGCTCATCACCGAGCAGGTGTTGATGATCTTGCCGCGGCCGCGCGGGATCATCCGCCGCGCCACTGCCCGCGCGCAGTAGAAGGCGCTGTCGAGGTTGGTCGAGATCACGGTGCGCCAGGTCTCGTCCGGCATCTCGTCCAGCGGGCCGCGAAGATTGACCCCGGCATTGTTGAAGAGGATGTCGATCGGGCCGATCCCGGCCTCGATGCGGGCGATCCCGGCCTCGACCGCGGCCGGGTCGGTGACGTCGAAGCTGGCGATCTCGGCGGTGAGGCCGGCGGCGCGCAGGCCGGCCGCCGCTGCGTCCAGCTTCGCCGGGTCGCGCCCGTTGAGCACGATGCTGGCGCCGGCTTCCGCCACCCCCCGCGCCAGCGCCAGGCCGATCCCCTGGCTGGACCCGGTGACGAGGGCCCTGCGGCCGGTGAGGTCGAAGAGCTTGAGCGACATGGCGGCTTCCCTTAACTCCCGCCGGGACAGTTGCAGGGGAGGCGCAGTTGGACAAGCCGGAGCTTCTGGTGATGGGCGTCCTGCCGGATTGGGACCTGGAGCCCATGGCGGAGCGCTACACCCTCCGCCTGCTCTACGAGGCGAAGAGCGAGGCCGCCTTCATCGCGGAGCATGGCCCCGCCATCCGTGGCATCGTGACCAAGGGCGAGATCGGCGCCTCCGCCGCCTTGATGGACCAATTGCCGCGGCTCGAGATTGTCGCCTGCTACGGTGTCGGGGTGGATGCGATCGACCGCGCCTATTGCGCCCGCCGCGGCATTCCCGTCACCAACACGCCGGATGTGCTGACCGAGGATGTGGCGGACCTCGCCTTCGCCCTGCTGCTGGCGGCGGCGCGGCGGATCCCGGCCGCCGATGCCTGGGTGCGGGATGGCAGCTGGGTGCGCGAGGGCTCGATGCCGCTGACCACCCGGGTCTGGGGCAAGCGCATAGGCATCGTCGGCCTCGGGCGGATCGGCTCGGCGGTGGCGCGACGGGCCGAGGGCTTCCGCATGGCCATCAGCTATAGCGGCCGCACGCCGAAGCCGGACGTGCCTTATACCTTCCATCCGAGCCCGGCGGCGCTGGCGCCGGAGGTCGACATCCTCGTCTGCTGCGCGATGGGTGGGCCGACGACCCAGGGGCTGATCGACCGCGCTGCCATCGAGGCGCTGCGGCCGGGCGCGATCTTCGTCAATGTCAGCCGTGGCTCGGTGGTGGATGAGCCGGCATTGCTGGAGGCGCTGCGCAGCCGGCGCATCGCCGCCGCCGGGCTCGACGTGTTTTGGAACGAGCCGGCAGTCGACGCGGAATTCGCCACCTTCCCCCATGTCGTCCTCGCCCCCCATGCAGCGAGCGGCACGGAGGAAACCCGCAGGGCGATGGGCGCCTTGATGCAGGAGAACCTGGCCGCGCATTTCGCCGGCCGGCCCCTGCCGACGGAGATCAGGCCATGAAGTCCGTCGTCATCCACGCGCCAAAGGATCTCCGCATCGAGGAGGCGGCGGCCGTTGCCCCAGGTGCCGGGCAGGTCGCCATCCGCATCAAGGCGGGCGGCATCTGCGGCTCGGACCTGCACTACTACCTGCATGGCGGCTTCGGCGCGGTGCGGCTGCGGGAGCCGATGGTGCTGGGCCATGAGATCGCCGGCATCGTCGAGGCGCTGGGGGAGGGGGTGCAAGGCCTCTCGCCCGGCCAGGCGGTGGCGGTCAATCCGAGCCTGCCCTGCGGTGCCTGCCGGCAATGCCTGGCCGGCCGGCCGAACCACTGCCTCGACATGCGCTTCTATGGCAGCGCGATGCGGATGCCGCATGTCCAGGGTGGCTTCTCCGAGCTGCTGGTCTGCGAGGCGGAGCGCGCCGTGCCGCTGCCGGCGGGGATGGCGCCGGCACTCGCCGCCTTCGCCGAGCCGCTGGCCGTCTGCCTCCATGCCGCGCGGCAGGCCGGGCCGATGCTGGGCGCGCGGGTGCTGGTGACGGGGGCGGGGCCGATCGGCAACCTCGCCATCGCCGTGGCCCGCCATGCCGGGGCGCGGGAGGTGGTGGTGACCGACCTGCATTCGACGCCGCTGCTGACCGCTCGGCGGATGGGGGCGGACCGGACCCTGTCGATGAGCGAGGACCCGGACGGGCTGCTGCCCTATGCGATCGACAAGGGCTATTTCGACCTGGTCTTCGAGGCCTCGGGCAGCGGGGCGGCGCTGGCTTCGGCCATCCAGGTGGCGCGGCCGGGGGCGGTGATCGTCCAGCTCGGCCTCGGCGGTGATGTCGGCCTGCCGCTCTCGGCGCTGGTGGCGAAGGAGGTCGCGCTGCGCGGCACCTTCCGCTTCCATGAGGAATTCGCCCAGGCGGTGGAGGTGCTGGCGCGCGGCGCCATCGACCCGAGGCCGCTGCTGACCGCGACCATGCCGATGGCCGATGCCGTCGCCGCCTTCGAACTGGCGGCGGACCGGAGCCGGGCGATGAAGGTGCAGCTCGCCTTCTGAGCCGGGCGGCGCGGCGGGTTGATTCCCGGCCGCGCCCGTCGCAGTCTTCCGGCCAATTCGAAGAAGGATGGTCCGGGACGATGCGAGCCCTCGTACTCCGCCAGCATGGCGATCTCGACGTGCTGGCGCTGGAAACCGATTACCCCACGCCGACGGCGGTGCCGGGGCATGTGGTGATCCGCGTCCGCGCCTCCTCCTTTAATTACCATGACGTCTTCACCGTGAAGGGCATGCCGGGCATCAAGGTCCCGATGCCGGTCGTCATCGGCCTCGACATGGCCGGCGAGGTCACCGAGGTCGGGCCGGAGGTTTCCGGCTGGGCGCCGGGCGACCGCGTGCTGGTCAACCCCATCAACAAGAAGAAGGGGTTGATGGGCGAGATGCTGGATGGCGGCATGGCGGAATACTGCCTTGTCTCCGCCGACCAGCTGATCCGCCTGCCGGAGGGCGTGACCTTCGAACAGGCCGCGGCGCTGCCGGTCGCCTACGGCACGGCGCACCGCATGATCGTCACCCACAAGACGATCAAAGTGGGCGACAACGTCCTCATCCTTGGCGCCTCGGGTGGCGTCGGCACGGGCTGCGTGCTGCTGGCCAAGCATCTCGGCGCCCATGTGGTGGCCGCGGCGGGTGGGCCGGAGAAGTGCCAGCGCATGCTGGAGATCGGCGCCGACGAGGCGATCGACTACCAGAAGGTCGACTTCTCCAAATGGGCGGTGGAGCGCTTCGGCAAGCCGCAGCGCCGGAGCTACGAAGGCGGCGTCGATGTGCTCATCAACTACACCGGCGGCGAGACCTGGGGTCCTGGCCTCCGCTGCGTGAAGCGCGGCGGCAAGATCCTTGTCTGCGGCGCGACCGCGGGCTTCGACCCGAAGGAGGACCTGCGCTTCATCTGGACCTTCGAGCTGCAGGTGATCGGCAGCAACAGCTTCTACAACGAGGATTTCTCCTCGCTCATGGACCTGATCCAGAAGGGGCAGATGAAGCCCGTCATCGACACGGTGCTGCCGCTGGAGCGGGCGGCGGAGGGGCTGGCGCTCATCCGCGACCGCAAGGTCATGGGTAAGGTGGTGGTGACGCCATGACGCTCGAGGAACTCCAGGCGCTCGTCACCCGCGCGCCCTATCACCAGTGGCTCGGGCTGAAGGTGGTGTCCTTCGGCGAGGGCGAGATCGAGATCCGTGCCACCTGGCGCGAGGAATGGGTGGTGAACCCGGACCGCCGCTACACCCATGGCGGCATCCTCGCCGCGCTGGTCGATCTCGCCGCCGACTGGGCGCTGGGCGCGGCGCTCGGACGCGGCATCCCGACCGTCGACATGCGGGTGGACTACCACCGGCCGGCCATGCCGGGCGACTTGGTCTGCAAGGGCAAGATCGTGCGCCAGGGCGGGATGTTCTCGGTCGCCGAGGCCTCGATCTTCGACCTCGACGGCAAGCTCTGCGCCTCCGGCCGCGGCGTCTACCTCACCGCCCCGCCGAAGTGACCGGCTTCCGCAATCTCGGCGCGCTGATCGACCCGGCGGCGGATGCGGGCAAGACGGCGTTGATCGACATGGCGGGCGGCAGCGCGCGCCATGTCTCCTATGGCGAGCTGGATGCGCTGAGCAATGCCGTGGCGCGCGGGCTGCTGCGGCGCGGCCTGCGGCGCGGCGACCGCATCGGCATCCTCGCCGCCAATTCGACCGAGTTCCTGGCGGCGCTGAACGGTGCGATGCGGGCCGGCCTCGTGGCGGTGCCGGTGAACTGGCGCTTCCCGCCGGCGACGGTCGAGTACGTCCTCGGCAACAGCGGCGCCAGCCTGGTCTTCGCCGATGCGGCCCGGCTGGCGGCGGTGCCGGCCGGCCTGCCGCGCGTAGAGTTGGGCGGCGTGGAGTGGGAGGCGCTGCTCGATCCCGGCCCCTTCGAGGCGGTGACGCCGGAGCCCGCCGAGCCGGCGCTCTTCCTCTACACCTCCGGCTCGACCGGCCGGCCGAAGGGCGTTGTGCTCTCGCACCAGTCGCATCTCTGGGTGGTGGAGCAGCGGTTGAAAGGGGCCGACATGCGGCAGGAGCGGGCGCTGATCGCGGCGCCGCTCTATCACATGAACGGGCTGGCGCTGGCCCAGCTCGCCTCCGCCGCCCACATCACCGTGGTGCTGCTGCCGCAATTCGAGGCGCGGGCCTATCTCCGCGCGATCGGCGAGCATCGCGCCACCTGGATCACCGGCGTGCCGCCGATGATGGCGATGCTGCTGCAGGAGCGCGATCTGCTGGCGGCGACCGACACCTCCTCGGTGCGGCATGTGCGCTGCGGCTCGGCGCCGACCTCGCCGGCGCTGCTGGCGGCGATCAAGGCGGCCTTTCCGCAGGCGAGGTTCGTCAATGGCTATGGCACGACGGAATGCGGGCCGGTCGTCTTCGGCCTGCATCCGGACGGGCTGCCGACGCCGCCGCTCTCGGTCGGCTATCCGCATCCGGCGGTCGAGTTGCGGCTGAACGCGCAGAACGTGCTGGAGCAGAAATGCCCCGGCATGATGAACGGCTACTGGAACCGGCCGGACCTCAGGCCGCCGATCACCGAGGACGGGTTCTACGTCACCGGCGATGTCTTCCACCGCGACGAGAACGGCTTCTTCACCGTGGTCGGTCGGGTGGATGACATGTTCATCTCGGGCGGCGAGAACATCTTCCCGAGCGAGGTGGAGAAGGTGCTGGAGACGCATCCGGGCGTCGAGCAATCGGCGGTCATCCCGGTGCCCGACGACATCAAGGGGACCAAGCCCGTCGCCTTCGTCGTGCGCCGCGCCGGGGCCACTGTGGATGAGGCGGCGCTGAAGTCCCACGCCCTGGCCCATGCCCCCGCCTATATGCACCCGCGCCGCGTCTGGTTCGTGGAGGCGTTGCCGCTGATGGGGACCAACAAGATCGACAAGGCGCAGCTCGCCGCCTGGGCTCGGGAACGGCTGGCTTGATGTGCGAATTTTTTTCGTGAAATAGGGGCGGGAATTTCGGCATTCGAATAGGTGGATTGACCTGGCGTCAATCCGCCTTAGATTATCGTCATATAGTGCGGTTGATGCCTGCGGTCGCTCCGAACGCCGGTGCCCGCACTTCGGAAGGGCAGGAAACGGCCGTCGCTCCAGCCGGGAGAATGACGACCATGTACCGACGATCGCTGCTGGCGCTGGCCGCCGCGCCGGCCCTTGCCCGTGCCCAGGGCTTTCCGGACCGTCCGGTGACCCTCGTCGTGCCCTATGCGCCGGGCGGCTCGGCCGATGTGCTGGCGCGGGTCCTGGCACCACCGATGAGCGAGTTCCTCGGCCACCCCGTGGTGGTGGAGCTCCGCCCCGGTGCCGGCGGCAATATCGGCGCGGCGCATGTGGCGAATGGCGTCCGGGCCGATGGCCATGCCATGCTGCTCGGCTCCATCTCGCTGGCAACGGCGCCGGCGCTGCAGGCCATCTCCTTCGACCCGCTGCGGGACCTGGTGGCGGTGGCCGCGCTGGGCGCGGTGCCGAGCCTGATGGTGGTCTCGCCTGACAGTCCCTTCCGCAGCCTCGGTGACGTGCTGGCCGCGGCCCGGGCGCGGCCGGGGGAGGTGACCTTTGGCTCCTCCGGCCCCGGCACGGGCAGCCACCTGGCTGGCGTGCTGCTGGCGGCGCAGGCCGATGTCGAGATGACGCATGTGCCCTATCGCGGCTCGGGCGCTGTCTATCCTGACCTGATCGCCCAGCGCATCGGCTTCCTGCTGGACGGCATGGGCAGTTCGGCAGGGCAGGTAACGGCAGGCGCGGTGCGCGCCATCGGCATCACCGCGCCGGAACGCTCGGCACAATTCCCGGATGTGCCGACACTGGCGGAATCGGGCCTGCCGGGATTCGAATTCCTTATCTGGCTCGGCTTCTTCGTCCGCGCCGGAACGCCGGAGCCGGCGCGGCAGCGGCTGGAGGCCGCCGTGCTGCATGCGCTCTCGCTTCCCGGCGTGCAGGAGAAGCTGCGGCAATCCTCCACCATGCCGCTGCCGCCGACGGGGGCCGAGTTCGGCCGCTGGTTCGCCGCGGATGTGGAGCGTTGGCAGGGGCTGGTGCGGCAGGGCAAGCTGGCGCGGCTCGAATGAGGCCGCCCCTATGCCGGTTCCCGACCATGTCCGCGCCCATGCCGGGCTGATCCTGGCCGATACGCTCGGCGCCATCCTCGCCGGCCATGCCGAGCGGGAGGTGCGGGTGATGGTCGAGCGGCATGCCACGGGCGGGGTGCCGCTGCTGGGCGCGGCCGCCGCCGCGCCGCCGCCGATGGCTGCCTTCCTCACCGGCTTCGCCGGCACGGCGGTGGAGCTGGATGAGGGCAATTACCCGGCGGGTGGGCATCCGGCGATCCATGCCGTGGCGCCGGCCCTGGCCGAGGCGGCGGCGCTCGGGGCGAGCGGCGCCGCGCTGCTGACGGCGGTGATCGAGGGCTACGAGGCCGGCTCGCGCGTCGGCCATGCGATGCGGCTGCGGCCGGCGGCGCATCCGCATGGCACCTGGGGCGTGATCGGCGCGGCGGCAGCGGTGGCGAGCCTGCGCGGCTACGACCCGGCACGGCGGCAGGCGGCGCTCGACCTCGCGGCGAGCCTTGGCCTTGCCACCAGCGGCACCGCCTCGCTGCGCGGCGGCTCGGTGCGGAATGTCTATGCCGGCATGGCGGCACAGAACGGGCTGCTGGCGGCCGACCTGCTGGAGGCGGGCGTGACCGGCGAGCCGGGGGGCATCCCCGTGGTGTTCGGCGGGGTGATCGGCGAAGCCTTCGACGCCGTGGCCTATGTGGCGGCCGAGGGGCGATGGTTCATCCTGGAGAGCTTCCTGAAGCAGGCGAGCTGCTGCCGGGAGACCCAAGGTGCGCTCGAGGCGGTCGAGCTGCTGTTGGCCGAGGCGCCGATCGAGGCCGGGCAGGTCGAGGCGATCGAGGTGGCGACCTTCGCCTCCGCTGCGACGCTGGCCGAGCGCGCTCCGGCGGCGCCGATCGCCGGGCGCTTCTCCATCCCCTTCACCGTGGCGACACGCATCCTCCGTGGCCATGCCTGGATCGAGGCTTTTTCCCGGGATGCCATCGCCGATCCGGCGACGCGGGCGCTGGCCGCCAAGGTGGGCGTGGTCGAGGATCCCGCCTATACGGCGCGGCTGCCGGCGGAACGGCTGTGCCGGCTGACGTTGCGCCTGGCGGATGGCTCCAGCCGCGAGCGCGTCGTCTGCGGTACGCCGGGCGACCCGGACCGGCCGCTGCCCGAGGCGGCGCTGCGCGAGAAATTCCGCCGCAGCGTCGAGCCGAGCCATGGCGGGCGGTGGGAGCGGATGTGGGAGATGGCGCGCCACCCGGACCGCCTCGCCTCGACTACCGAACTTTTCGACGCTTTCCGTCCATGAGCGCCTCCCCGCCGCGCCGGCTCGGCCCCGCCGATGCCGCCGCCTACCGGGTGCTGCGGCTGGAAGCCCTCCGCCTGCATCCGGAGGCCTTCGCCGCGGATTGGGCGGAGGAGGCGGCCCGCCCGCTCGACTGGTTCGCCGAGCGATTGGAGACGAGCCAGGTCTGGGCCGCGGCGGGGCCGAATGCGGCGCTTCTCGGGATGGTGGGGCTGATGCGGCCCGCCACGGCCAAGCTGCGCCACAAGGCGGTGATCTGGGGCTTCTATGTCCAGTCCGGGGCGCGCGGCAGCGGCCTCGGCACGGCGCTGCTGACGGCCGCCCTGACGACGGCGCGCGGGACGGCGGAGGAGGTCCGCCTCACGGTCACCGCCGGGAACGAGGCTGCGCTCCGCCTCTATGAGCGGTTCGGCTTCCACGCCTATGGGCGGGAGGAGCGGGCGCTGCGGGTCGCGGGACACGACCATGACGAGGTGCTGATGGCGCTGAGCCTCGGTTGAGCCGAGCCTATTCCGCGGCCCGCGCCGGCGCCGCCTCGGCCTCCATCGCCCGGCGGATGCGGACCGCTTCGCTCGCCTCGTCCACCGCCACATCGGCCCAGCCGACCGTCGCACCGTGCGCCACCGGCCGCAGCAGCCGCACGCCATGGGCGAGGCCGATCGGCAGGGCGCCGAGTGCCAGCGAGCGTTCCGCGGGGAGGCATTTGCCCCAGACCATGGCGCCACCCTCGCCATCCAGCACCTCGCCCGCCGCCAGGTCGCGCTTGGCGGTCGCGGCGACATCGGCGCGCCAGGCCTCGGGCGCGCCGGTCGGCTCGCGGCGGAGCGCTGCCGAGGCGACCGAGACGCCGAGCTCCAGCCCGATCAGGTGATAGGGGCGCCAGAGCGCGGCAAAGCGGCCGGACGGGTCGGTATGGACGCCGTATTCGGAGAAGCAGCGGCGGATATAGTCGGTCTCGCCCTCGAAGACGGCATAGACGCCCCAGCGGAGGTCACCGACCACCTGCCGCCCGTCGCGCTCGAGGGAGGAGATCACCTCCACCACGCCCCCCGCGCCGGCGAAGACGCGCGGCAGGTCATGCGTGGCGCAGGGCGGGAAGAGCAGCCCGTCATGCGGCGGGGCGAGGCCGGTGGCATTGGCGATGGCGGCCATCTCGATCCCCGATTTCGTGCCGTCGAGGAAGGAGTTGAACATCTGCGGGTTCATGCCGCCGAGCCGTGCCTGCTCCTCCGTCAGGCCGTAATGGCCCCAGACCGTCTCCGGCGTGCTCTCATGGAAGACGGGGAGGTATTTCGTGCCTTTACCGGCGGCGGTGATGGGAAGGCCCATGGCGCGGATGGTGTCGACCAGCTCGCAGACCAGCGCCGGCTGATCCCCGTAAGCCAGGGAATAGACGACCCCGGCGGCGCGGGCGCGGGCGGCGAGCAGCGGGCCGGCCAGCACATCCGCCTCCACATTCACCATGACGACATGCTTGCCGTGGTCGATGGCGGCGAGCGCGTGGCGGATGCCGGCGGCCGGGTGGCCGGTGCATTCGATGATGACCTCGATGCGCGGCTCCGCCATCAGCGCCATTGCATCCTCGGTGAGGTGGGTGGTGCCGGCAGCCAGCGCCGCATCGGGCGAGGCGGCGGCGTATTGCCCGGCCGGCCAGCCGACCCGCGCCAGCGCCTCCCGCGCCCGGGGGATGGAGAGGTCGGCGATGCCGGCCACATGGATGCCCGGGGTGCGGATGGCCATGGCCAGGAACATGGAGCCGAATTTGCCGGCGCCGATGACCCCGACCGTGACCGGCCTCCCTTCCGCCGCACGGCGGCGCAGCATGGCATGCAGGTTCATCGCCGTTTCCTTCCCCTTGAGTGGGGGCAGGCTAGACCGGTGAAGGGGCGCCGGCCAGCGCGCTTGACGGCCGCCCATGGGCACCGGAGCCTGGGCGGCAAGCACAGGGGAGGGCGGCATGCAGGTCGGCGTGATCGGGTTGGGCAGCATGGGCATGGGCGCGGCGCTCAGCCTGCTGAAGGTGGCGGATTTCCACGTCGCCGGCGTCGACCCGCGCGAGGGCGCGCGTGCCGAATTCGCCGCGGCCGGTGGCAAGGCCGTGCCTCGCGCGGCCGACCTGCCGGAGGGGACCGAGGTCGTGCTGGTGCTGGTGGTGAATGCGCATCAGGCCGAGGCGGCGCTGTTCGGCCCTGAAGGGGCGGCGCCGCGGCTCGCGCCGGGGGCGGTGCTCATCGTCTCCTCCACCATGGCGCCGGAGGATGCGCGGCGGCTGGCTGGCATGGCCGAGGCCAAGGGGCTGCTTTATGTCGATGCGCCGGTTTCGGGCGGCGCGGTCGGGGCGCGGGCGGGGGCGATGACGGTCATGGCCTCGGGCTCGCCCGCCGCCATGGCGAAGGCGGGGCCCGTCCTCGCCGCGGTGTCGAAGAAGGTGTGGACCCTGGGCGATGCGCCCGGCCTCGGCAGCACCATGAAGGTGGTCCACCAGCTGCTGGCCGGCGTGCATATCGCGGTCGCGGCCGAGGCGATGGCGCTCGGCATCAAGTCGGGGCTCGACGCGCGGACGCTGTTCGACATCGTCATCGGCGCGGCCGGCAACTCCTGGATGTTCGAGAACCGCATGCCGCATGTGCTGGAGGGCGACGAGACGCCGCGCTCCGCGGTCGACATCTTCGTCAAGGATCTCGGGCTGGTGGGTGACCTGGCGCGCTCGGTCGCCTTCCCGGCACCGCTGGCGGCGCAGGCGCAGCAGCTCTTCATCGCGGCGAGCGCGCAGGGGCATGGTGGCAAGGACGATGCCTTCGTCATCCGTGCCTATCAGGCCTTGACCGGGATCCGGCTGCCGCAGGAGAAATAGCGAACAGGTCGCGAACATTAACACTTGATTCAAAGTTCGGTCTTTGTTCTCATCGGTGTATGCCGACGATCCATCCGCTGGACCCGAACCACATTCCCCCGCCGCCGCGCCGTGCCCACGGGCCGGCGCGGCCCTGCCCGGTGGCGGGTGGGCTGCGCATCACCATCATAGGCCTCGGGCCATTGCAGGAGGCCTGCCTGGTGGGAATGTTGGCGCTGGCCCTGTCCTGGGTTTCGGCGGAGCTGGTGTTCCGCATGGAACAGCAGGCGGAGGCTGGGCCGCAGGCGATCCTCACCGCGGCGATGCAACCGTGAATGCCTCACGCCATCGCGTGTAGGCTGTTCGACAGTATTGATCCATCACGGCGCCATCTGCGGGCCATTCCTGGCCTGGATCGATGACATCGTGAGGTTTTTCATTGCAGTTGAACATCCTGCTTCGTGGCCAGTCCAATGCCCAACTCATGGGCGATTACAATGGCGGTGCCCAGGCGATGGTGGCGAAGGTTGAGGAGTTGCTCGGCTTCGACGGCACCAATGACCGGGTGCATCTCGAATATTCCAGCCAGGGCCGGCAAACGAGCACCGTGTTCAGCGGCACCGCCTTCCTCGGCGAGTGGCTGACGCCAGCGGGTGACGGGCAGAACTGGGCGCCGGCCGCGCTGGAGCAGAGCCTGCTCAACGTCGTCGGCCGCATCACCCCCGAGCAGAAGGCCGAGCCGACTGCGGTCGTGTGGTTCCACAGCGAGTATGACAGCCGCGATGCCGGCCTGACCCCGACGGAGTGGGAAGGCGCCGTCCGCAGCGAGGCGGCGATGCTGCGGGCAGCCTATGGGCAATCCGCCGAGACGCTCGCCTACCACTTCGTCAGCGCCATTCCCTATCCCCAGGGGACCGATGCCGGCCACCAGGCCATCCGCATCGGCATGGAGGAGCTGGCGGCCGACCCGGCCTTCAACGCCCATATCGCTGCCCGCGCGCTCGACGCCGACATGCGGTTCGACAACACCGATGGCGACTGGTCCACGCGCGACTATGGCGGGGCGCACCAGTCGAACGAGGATGGGCTGCAGACGGCGGAGCGGATCGCTTTCTCCCTGGCACAGGACTGGGCAGAGTATGCACGGCCGGGCTCGCCGGTGGCGCTGGCCGGCGGCGCGGTCGACGACCTCGGGCCACAGGTGGTGCAGGCCGTCGTGGCCGGCGACGACGAAGTGGCGGTCAGGGTGGCACATGATGCGGCGCGTGCGCTGCTGCCGCTCGACGCGGATGCCGCGAGCGGCACCGGTTGGTCGCTCCTCGGCACCACCGGCGAGGTGGAGGCGAGCGCCGCCAGCGTCACCGGCCCCGACACGCTGCTGCTGCGCTTCGACTCACCGCTGCCCGCCGATGCCCGGCTCCATTACGGCTACGGCTATGGCCGGCTGGAAGGGGCGGATGGCGGTGGGCGCGGCAATGCCGTCTATGACGACCAGGGCATGCCAATCTGGGTCGGAGCGGAGGGGCTGGCGCCGGATGGGGTGATCCACGCGCCGGTGACCGAGGGCGCCGTGCTGGCGGGCGGTCCCGGTGCCGATACGTTCAGCCTCGGCGCCGGCAGCGGCGGGGGCAGCCATGCCGGCGGCGCCGGTGCCGACCAGTGGCGGATCGTCGCCGGCGCGGGCTCGGCGACGATCACTGATTTCACCCCGGGCGAGGACCGGCTCGCCTTCCAGGGGATGGGGGCGGAGAGCGTCACGGTCGCGCCAGGGGCGGGCGGCCTTGTCGTCACCTTCGATGCGGCGGGCCACAGCGTGACGCTGCCCGGCGTCACGGCACTCGGGGCGGGTGACGTGGTCTTCGTCTGAACGGCGGTGGCCTTGAGGCTTCGATAACCCTCTGCAGTGCAGTCTGGCGGCGCCCCAGAACGGAGCCGCCGCGTGGACGCCATCTCAGAGCCCCTGACCGGGCTCCTGCCCGCCATGAGTCAGGCGGAGCAGGCCCTGCTCTGCGCCGCGGCGGCCGGGCGGCAGGCCGGGCTGGAATTCGGCTGCGGCGGCAGTACCGGCCTGTTGCTGGCGGCCGGGCTGGGGCGGCTGCTCTCGGTCGATAGCGACCGCGCCTGGCTCGACCGCGTGGCGGTGGAGCCGGCCAATGCCGAGGCCATGGCGGCGGGCCGGTTGCGGCTGATGCATGTCGATATCGGCCCGACCGCGGCCTGGGGCTGGCCGACCGACCCGGCCTGCCTGCCGCGCTGGCCGGCCTATTGGCGGGACCCGTGGGAGGCCGTGGCGGGGCCGGTCGATCTTGTGCTGGTCGATGGCCGCTTCCGCATCGCCTGCGCCCTGTTTGGGCTGCCGCGCCTGGCGCCCGGTGCCCTGCTGCTCGTGCATGATTTCTGGAGTCGCGCCGCTTACCGGCCACCGCTGCTGCGGCATTACGAGCTGGCGGGCAGCGCGGGCACGCTGGCGCTGCTCACGCCGCGCGCTACCGCCGCCGCGATGCTGGCGGCCGATCTTGCCGCATACGCCTTCGACCCTGGCTGACAGCGCCGGCAATGCAGGCCGGCACCTTAACCGCATCTTCACCCCGGGCGTGGAGGATGGCCGCATGGTTTCGGACGAACCGGACCTGCGATCAGAGGGAAAACCCGAATGCCGCTGAACTCCGTCATCACCAACGCCGGTGCCCAGGTGGCGCTGGCCTCCTTCAACAAGACGGCCGAGGAGCTGACCTCCACCCAGAAGCGCATCTCGACCGGCTATCGCGTCGCCGACGCCAAGGACGATGGCGCCGCCTTCGCCGTCGCCGAGCGCGTGCGCGGCGAGGTCGCGGCGAATACCTCGGCGAATGAGCAGCTGGGTGGCGCCAAGGGCCTCATCGATGTCACGGCGGCCAGCCTGCAGAATGTCTCCAGCACCCTGCAGAAGTTGCAGTCGGTGGCAGTGAAGCTGGCGGACGGCACCATCTCGTCGGAGCAGCGCACGCAGTATCAGTCACAGGCGAAGGAGCTGACGAACAACATCCAGTCCTTCATCAAGGATGCTACCTACAACGGCACCAATGTGCTGAACGACCCGATGACGCTGGCGAACAAGGTGGTGCGCAATGGCGCGGGCGAGACCTACACCTTCAGCGGCTACAAGGCAGCCACCAACATCTTCAACATCGTCTCCGGCGCCAATGCCTGGACCCGCGGCGATGCGTCGGCAGCCTTGACCAAGACGGGCGCCGTCTCCAAGGCGATTACCAACACGCTGAGCCAGATGAATAATTTCGGCAGCTATTCGAACTTCGTCGACAGCCAGATCAACTACAACAAGGCGAAGATGGACGCCCAGCAGAGCGGCATCGGTGCACTGGTCGATGCAGACCTGGCAAAGGAGTCAGCCAAGCTGCAGTCGCTGCAGATCCGCCAGCAGCTTGGCACCCAGGCGCTGTCGATCGCCAACCAGGCGCCGCAGACGCTGCTGAGCCTGTTCCGCTGAATCCCTAGGCCGTTGCGTCAGCAGGCCCGGTCCCGCCAGCGGGTCGTGGCCAAGCCGGCAGGAGGCCGGCTCCCGGCACAGGCCGCGTATCCCTCCAGGAAGGAATGTGGCGCATGATCCCCGACACCGAAGCCCAAGCCCAGCCGAGGCAGGGCGCCGCCGCCTATCGCCGCCGCCTCTCCACCAAGCAGATGGAGGCGGAAGTCTTCGCCCGCGCCAACCGTGCTATCCGGGACAGCCGCAATGGCGGTCCGCTTGCCCATGCCCGTGCCATCGCCGATAATCGCCGCTTGTGGGATGCCGTACAGGTGGCCGTGGTCGACCCGACCAACAACCTGCCCGTGGAGTTGCGCGCCCGCATTGCCGGTGTCGCCATGGCGGTGCTGCGGGAATGCGGCGCCGAGCAGCCCGATCTCGACTTTATCGCCGAGATGAATGACCACTTCGCCGCCGCCCTCTGGCGCTGAGATAAAGGAGGGAGGCCGCCATGACGATGCTCGCCATGCCCGACGAAAGCCTGGGCGTCAGGTTGCATGCCGGTGCCCGGCAGCTCCTGCAGGATCAACGGCCGGCGGAAGCGCTGCCCATGCTGGACCGCCTGGCGCGACTGCCTGGACTCGCCACCGCCGCCGCCCTGCTGCGGGCCGAGGCGCTGGCTGGACTGGAGCGATTGGCGGAGGCCGAGGCAGCGGCTGATCTCGCACTGGCCGAGGATCCCGAATGGTCTGCCGCACGGCAGCTTCGTGCCCGTATCCGGCTTGCACGCGGCGCGGCCAAGGCGGCGATCGATGATGCCGCTGCTGCGGTCATGGCAACGCCCTGGGACCCTGGCGCCAAGGCCCTGCTCGGAACCGCCCTCCTCGAGGAACGCCTTTTCGATGAGGCGATCTGGTTCCTCGGTGAGGCGATGCAGGCCGAGCCAAGCCATTCCGGCTTCCGCCGCCGCCTGGGCCAAGCCTTCATGCTTGCCGGCCGGCATGCGGCCGCGGCGGAGCAATTCACCCAATTACTGGCGGCCAAGCCAGGAGAGCCAGGGCTGGCCGCGCTGCAGGCACAGAATGCCCTGCTGTCGGGGGATGCCGAGGGGGCGGTAGCGATGGCGCGGGCCGGGCTCGGGAGTGGCATCGCCGAGGCTTCCCTGCACAGCGTGCTGGCGCATGCGCTGGTCGCGGCCGGGCGGATGGGGGAGGCTGCACCGCATTTCGCCGCCGCCGCGCGGCTCTCGCCCGGCAATGGCTATCTCGCGCATCTGGCCGCCGCTGCGACGGGCGAGGGGACGGAGCGGGCGACCGAGAGCTATGTCGCTGCCCTGTTCGACGGTTATGCGCCACGCTTTGAGGCCTCGCTGCTCTCGCTTGGCTACCGGGTCCCTGGGCTGATCCGGCGCATGGTCGAACGGCATTGCCCGGCCGTGGCGGCGGGGCAGGAGAGGCTCGGCCCCGTGCTCGACCTTGGCTGCGGCACCGGCCTCGTCGGCGTGGCCCTGGCGGATTACCTTGGCGGTCCACTGACCGGCATCGATCTCTCGCGCGGGATGCTGGAACTGGCGGCTGCCAAGCAACTCTATGCCGGGCTGCATGAGTGCGAGATCGGCGCCTTCCTTCAGCAGGGCGTGCCGCCCCAGGCGCTGATCGTTGCCGCCGATGTCTTCATCTATTTCGGGCGGCTGGAGGAGGTGCTCGGCCGGTGCAGGGCGGCTTTGGCGCCGGATGGGATGCTGATCTTCAGCCTCGAGCGGTCGGAACCCTACGGCCCGCCCTGGCGACTTGGCCCCTCCGGCCGCTACGCCCATGCGCCGGACTATCTGGCGCGCTGCCTCAGCGAGGCCGGTCTCGTGCCGGTGGAGCAGCGCATGGAGGATCTGCGGCTGGAGACGGACCATGCGGTGCCGGGATTGCTCGTTCTTGCCCGGCCGGCGCCGCACTGAGATGGGTGCCGTGGCTTACCGGGCTGGGCTGGAGGCATTGCGCGCGGGGACTCCCGCAGAGGCGCTGGCGCCGCTCACCGCAACGCTGGACGATCCCGTGCATGGGGAATGGGCGCGGCTCAATCTCGGCCTCGCCCTGCAGGCGTTGGGTCGGCTTGCCGAGGCCGAAGGGCATCTGGCGATGGCGATGGCGGCATTGCCGGACCTGGCGGAACCGCCCTTCCGGCTCGGCACCATCGCCGGGCTCCGTGGCGATCCGGCTTCAGCGATGGCGCTGTTCCGTGCGGCCCTGGCGCGCGACCCAGCCCATATCCCGGCTCATGCGGCACTTGCCGCCCTAACCGAGGAGGCCGGCGACCGCGCCGCGGCGCGTGCCCTGCTGGAGACAGCGCATAGGCTCGATGCATCGGAGCCCGAACTGATCCTCGCCCTGGCGCGGCTCGCCTTGACGGAGGGCAACGCCGATGCCGCGCGGGAGGGGGCAGCGCAGGTGCTGGCGATGCGGCCGGCCCATGCGGCAGCGGCCCGGCTCTTTGCCGAGGCGAGCCTCGCCCTGGGCGGGATGACGGCGGCCCTGGCGGAGGTCTCGGCCTGCGCCGAGGCGGACCCCTTCGCTGCCGGCTGGGCACTCGCCGGGGCTTGGCTGCGGGAGGCAGCCGAGGGGCCGGCGGCGGCGCTCGCCGATCTGCGCACGGCGCAGCTGCTGGCGCCCGAGGTGCCGGAGATTCTCGCCGCGCTCGGCCATGCCCTGGCCGGGGCCGAGCGTACTGCCGAGGCGGAGGCCACGCTGCGCGCCGCCATCGCCGCGCGGCCGGGAGATCTTGACCTGCGGAACCGGCTGGCGACGGTGCTGTGGAAGGCTAACCGCCTTTCAGCCATGCTGGATCTGTTAGAGGCGGCGATCCGGGATTTCGGTCCGCATCCAACCTTGTTGCAAAACAGGGCGCTGGCGCTGAATGCGATTGGCGAGCAGGAAGCGGCACTGGCCACGGCCGAGGCGGCGCTGGCGGGAGGCGGCGTGCCGGCGCTGGTGAACCGCATCGCGGTACTGCCGTACCACCCTGAGGCGGGAACGGCTGCCGGGCTGCGCACTGCGGCGGAGGCGATCGGCCAGGCGATGCCGCTGCAGGCCCCGCTGGTCGTGCGGCGGCGCTTGGGGGAGGGCCGTCTCCGGGTTGGGCTGCTCTCGGGTGGTCTCGGGCAGCACCCAGTTGGCTGGCTGACCCTGGCGGGGCTGGAAGCCTTGCCAGAGGTCGAATTCGAGCTCTTCGCCTATGCGCTGAAGCCGCGGGCGGATCCGCTGGCGGCGCGGTTCCGGGCTCGCTGCGCCCGCTGGCGGGAGGTGGGCGCCATGGAGGATGCCGCGATCGCCGGGCTGATCGCCGAGGATGGCATCGACATCCTGATCGAAATGGGCGGCTATGGGGAGGGGGGACGCCCCTTCGTGCTGCAATACCGACCGGCGCCGGTGCAGCTGAAATGGGTCGGCGCGCAGTTCTCGACCCTCGGCCTTGCCGGTTGCGACGGGATACTGACCGACCGTTGGGAGACGCCGCTGGGTGCCGAGCCCCATTACACGGAGCGCCTGCTGCGGCTGCCGGATGGCTATGTCTGCTACCTGCCACCCCCCTATGCGCCGCCGGTTACGCCATTGCCGGCGCTGGCGGCGGACGGCGTGACCTTCGGCTGCTTCAACAACCTGGCGAAGGTGACGGCGCCGGTGCTCGCCGCCTGGGCACGCATACTCGCTGCCCTGCCGACGGCACGGTTGATGCTGCGTACCCATGCGCTCGGCGAGGCGACGACGCGGGCACGTGTCGGCGAAAGGCTGGCCAGGGCAGGGCTGCCGCTCGGCCGGGTTGCGCTGGAGGGTGGGCTGCCGCATCGCGAGTTGCTGGCGGCTTACGGCGACATCGATATCGCGCTTGATCCGTTTCCCTACGCGGGTGGCCTCACCGTCTGCGAGGCGCTCTGGATGGGCGTGCCGGTTCTAGCGCTGGCGGGTGACAGCTTCTGTGGCCGGCATGCGCTCAGCCATCTCAGCAATGTCGGGTTGGCGGATTGGGTGGCTGGGACTGCTGATGAGTATGTGACGCAGGCCATTGCCCGGGCCTGCGACCTGGACGGCCTCGCCGCCCTGCGGCAGGGACTGCGGGGGCGTGTCGCGGCCTCGCCGCTGGTCGATGCACCGCGCTTCGCCCGCGCCCTCGGTGGAGTCCTGCGTCAGGCCTGGGCCACCGCCGCTCGATGAAGTGTCACGCCCGCGTGTTAGGCTTCTGGTAACCTCTGGCTGGACCGGCGCGAAGCGGCTCCCATCTCAACGGAACCGGCAAGGCCTCTCGGCCGTTGCGGTCCCGGCTTGCGGGATAAGGAAGCAGGAGCGCCTATGACCCTTCTCGATACCCGCCCGGTGTCGTCCCACGCCGCTCTGGTGGCCCGTTTCACCGCCATCCGCGACCACACTGAGGCCTTGGCGGCGCCGCTCTCGGCTGAGGACCAGACGATCCAGTCGATGCCGGATGCGAGCCCGGTGAAGTGGCACCGGGCCCATGTCACGTGGTTCTTCGAAACCTTCCTGCTGCTGCCCCACCAGCCGGGATACCGACGTTTCCGCGAGGAATTCGGCTTTCTGTTCAACTCCTATTACGAAGCCGCCGGGCCGCGCCATGCCCGCCCGAAGCGCGGCATGCTGACGCGCCCCTCGGCAGCCGAGGTCGGCGCCTATCGCGCCCATGTCGATGCAGCCATGGTCCGGTTGCTGGAGGACCCGCCGGCGGAGGTCCTGCCGCTGGTCGAGCTTGGCCTGCAGCATGAGCAGCAGCACCAGGAGTTGCTGCTCACGGACGTCCTGCATGCCTTGGCGCAGAACCCGCTGCTGCCTGCCTATGAGGCGGACTGGCGTGAGCCGGTAGCGGCGAGCGGGCCGATGCGGATGCTGTCCGGACCCGAGGGCGTGCAGGAGATCGGCCATGCCGGCGCCGGCTTTGCCTTCGACAACGAGGCGCCGCGCCACAAGGTCTGGCTCGACCCCTACCGCATCGCCGATCGGCTGGTGACGAATGGCGAGTGGCTCGATTTCATCGCCGATGGCGGATACCGCACGGCGACGCTGTGGATGAGCGAGGGCTGGGCGCGATGTCAGGCGGAGGCCTGGCAGGCGCCGATGTATTGGCACCGACGCGAGGGGGGCTGGTTGCAATATGGGCTGGGCGGCTTGCGGTCGCTCGAGCTCGGCGCACCGGTTCGGCATGTTTCCTGGTATGAGGCGGAGGCTTATGCCCGCTGGACCGGCAAGCGGCTGCCGACCGAGGCGGAATGGGAGGCGGCGTGTGCCGTGCCGGGTCTGCGCGATGCCGAGGGCATCGGTTGGCAATGGACCGGCAGCGCCTATCGTCCCTATCCCGGCTTCCACCCCTGGGAGGGAGCGGTTGGCGAGTACAACGGCAAGTTCATGATCAATCAGATGGTGTTGCGGGGCGGGTCGCTCGCCACGCCGCCGGGCCATGCGCGGGAGAGCTACCGCAACTTCTTTCCAGCCGATGCGCGCTGGCAGTTCACTGCGCTTCGTCTGGCGGATGACGCAGCATGAGCAGCGCGCAGAGCCAGGATGCGGCGCAGCAGCAGCGTGCCGCGTTGATCGCCGATGCCCTCGCCGGCCTGTCCGCCCCTCGCAAGACCCTGCCTTGCAAATGGCTCTATGACGCCGAGGGCTGCCGGCTCTTCGAGGAGATCACCCGGCTGCCGGAGTACTACCCCACCCGCACCGAGATCCGGATCCTGACCGAGCAGGCCGGCTCCATCGCCGAGGCGGTCGGGCCGGGCCGCGCGGTCGTGGAGTTCGGCCCTGGCGACGGGGCCAAGGCGGCGCTGCTGCTGGATGGGCTGACGGCGCCGGCGGCCTATGTCCCGGTCGATATCGCACCCGAGTGGCTGGAGGGGGCGGCGAACCGGATCGCCCTGGCGCAACCTGGCCTGCCGGTGCTGCCCGTGGTTGCCGACTTCACCCTGCCCTTTGCGCTGCCGCGTCGACTCGGCACGGCACCGCGCCTCGGCTTCTTCCCGGGCTCGACCATCGGCAATTTCGAGCCGGAGAGTGCGATCGCCTTCCTGCGCAGGGCGCGCGGGACGCTCGGCGCCGGAGCCCGGATGCTGCTTGGCGCCGATCTGGTCAAGGCGCAGGCGGTGCTGGAGGCCGCCTATGACGATGCGGCGGGCGTCACCGCTGCCTTCGACCTGAACCTGCTGCATCGGCTGAACCGCGAGGCGGGGGCGGATTTCGATCTGGGCGGCTTCCGGCACCGCGCCGTCTGGAACGCGGCGCTGGAACGGGTTGAGATGCACTTGGTCGCCGAGCGTGCCCAGGCTGTGCGGCTCGGCGGCCGCGTGATCCACTTCGATGCCGGCGAGACGATCCACACCGAGAGCAGCCACAAGTATCGCCCTGAGCGCCTCGCCGCATTGGCGGCCGCTGCCGGCTGGCGCATAAGCCGCCACTGGACCGATCCGGAGGCATTGTTCTCGGTATGGCTGCTGGAGGGATGACGGAGATCGCCAGCCATCGTGGCGGGGCGATCCTCTGGCCGGAGAACAGCCTGCTCGCCTTCCGGCAGGCGCTGGCCCTGCCGGCCGAACAGCTTGAGCTCGACGTGCATCTCGCCGCGGACGGTGAGGTTGTGGTGATCCACGACGCGACACTCGATCGCACCACCGACGGCACTGGCGCAGTGCGCGCGCGGCGCCTGGGCGAGCTGCAGGCGCTGCGGCTGAAGGGCACGGGTGGGGAAGGGGTGCCGAGCCTCGCCGAGGCGGTGGCGCTGGTCCGCGAGGCCGGACGGGTGCTGCGCCTTGAGATCAAGTCGGATGCGACCGGTCGGCCCTATCCAGGAATCGTGCCGGCCTGCCTCGCCGTGCTTGATGCCGCCGGGATGCGCCGGCACACGGTGGTGATGAGCTTCGAGCCGATGACGATCGCCGCCGCCACCGCTGCCGGTGGCTTCCGGCGCAGCGTGCTGCTGATGAGCGCGCGGCCCTGGCGTGGCATGGGGCCCGAGGGCGCCATCGCACTCGCCCGCGCCTGCCATGCGGAGGAGCTGGGCCTGGCGATCGAGGACTGGGACGACGCATCCGTCGCCGCGATACGGGATGCCGGCCTCGGTGTCAGCGCCTGGGGCACGAATGACGCGCCGACCATCCGCCGGGGCCTCGCCCTCGGCATGGACGCCATCGCCACCGATGACCCGCCGCTCGCGCTCCGCCTCAGGGGGTGAGGCGGGGTCTGATAACGTAATAGAAACGGGCGGAAAGCCGCAGCCTCCCTTGCATCTGGCGCGCTGCACGGTCATACCTAGCCGCAACGACGGCGCCAGGGTCTTCCTGTTGCGACCGCGACGGGGAGAACGATCCGGGTGACTGATTCCATCCTGGAAACCGATGGGCTGACGAAGGAATTTCGGGGTTTCATCGCCGTGAACGGCGTGTCCCTGAAGGTCCGGCGCGGCAGCATCCATGGGCTGATCGGCCCGAACGGGGCTGGCAAGACCACCTGCTTCAACCTGCTGACCAAATTCCTGCAGCCAACGCGCGGGACCATCCGCTATGACGGCCGCGACATCACCGGGATGAAGCCGGCCGAGGTGGCCCGGCTCGGCCTGGTGCGGAGCTTCCAGATCTCGGCGGTATTCCCTCATCTCTCGGTGCTCGAGAATGTGCGGATGGCGCTGCAGCGTCAGCGTGGTGGCAGCTTCGACTTCTGGCGCTCGGACAGCCTGCTGCGCAGCTTCGATGACCGCGCCATGGCGCTGCTCGAGGATGTCGGCCTCACCTCCTATGCCCGCATCGCCGCCGGCGAACTGCCCTATGGCCGCAAGCGGGCGCTCGAGATCGCCACGACGATGGCCATGGACCCGGCGATGATGCTGCTGGACGAGCCGACGGCGGGCATGACGCATGAGGATGTCGACCGCATCGTCGCGCTGGTGAAGCGGGTCTCGGCCGGTCGCACCGTGTTGCTCGTGGAGCACAACCTGAAGGTCGTCTCCGGCCTCTGCGACCGCATCACCGTGCTCGCCCGCGGCAGCGTGCTGGCCGAGGGCGACTACGGCGAAGTGTCACGCAACCCTGACGTGGTTGCCGCCTATCTCGGCACCGAAGCCCCCCCGGAAGGAGCGATGGCCCATGGCTGAGACCCTGGAACGCGCCCGCCCCGGCGCCACCGGCGCGCCGCTGCTCGAGGTCCGCAAGCTCGAGGCATGGTATGGCGAGAGCCATATCCTCCACGGCGTCGATATCGACGTGCATCCGGGCGAGGTGGTGACGCTGCTCGGTCGCAACGGCGCCGGCAAGACGACGACGCTGCGCGCCATCATGGGGCTGGTCGGCCGTCGCTCCGGCAGCATCCGCTTCGAGGGGCGCGAGACGATCAACATGCGTTCCGACCTCATCGGGCGGGCCGGGGTCGGCTACTGCCCGGAGGAACGCGGCATCTTCGCCAGCCTCAACGTCACCGAGAACCTGATGCTGCCGCCGGTGGTGAAGCCGGGCGGGCTCGATCTCGACACCATCTACAAGCTCTTCCCCAACCTGAAGGAGCGCGCCAGCAGCCAGGGCACCAAGCTGTCTGGTGGCGAGCAGCAGATGCTGGCGATCGCGCGCATCCTGCGGACCGGCGCCAACCTGCTGCTGCTCGACGAGCCGACCGAGGGCCTCGCCCCGGTCATCGTCCAGCAGATCGGCGCCATGATCCGCGAGATCAAGGCGCGTGGCTTCACCGTGCTGCTGGTCGAGCAGAATTTCCGCTTCGCCCAGACCGTCGCCGACCGTCACTACGTCATGGAGCATGGCCGCGTGGTGGACATGGTGCGGAATGATGAGCTGAACGCCTCGCTCGGGCGGCTGCATGAATATCTCGGTGTTTGATATCGCTTCAGGAGCCTGTCCCGATGTCGCTTGACCGCCGCAGCCTGCTGACCGGCGCCGCTGCCGCCCCCTTCGCCTTCGCCCAGGGCGCCCGCGCCCAGGGGGCACCGGGCGCCACGCTGAAGATCGGCGTGCTGAACGACCAGTCCGGCGTCTACCGCGACATCTCCGGCCCGACCTCGGTTGCCTGCGTGCGGCAGGCGATCCAGGACTTCGGCAGCCGCGGCCTGAATGTCGAGGTGCTGATCGGCGACCATCAGAACAAGCCCGATGTCGGCAGCAACATCGCCCGGCAATGGATCGACCGCGACGGCGTCGACGTCATCGTCGATGTGCCGAACAGCGCGGTGGGCCTCGCAGTCAACGGCGTGGTGCGCGAGAAGAACAAGGTCTACCTGAACTCGACCTCGGCGACGGCGGATCTCACCGGCGCGCAGTGCTCGCCGAACACCGTCCACTGGACCTATGACACCTACATGCTGGCGAAGTCGACCGGCGGAGCGATGGTGAAGGCGGGCGGCGACAGCTGGTTCTTCATCACCGCCGATTACGCCTTCGGCCATGCGCTGGAGCGGGACACGACCGCCTTCGTCAAGGCGGCGGGCGGCCGCATCGTCGGCGGGGTGCGGCACCCGCTGAGCAACACCGACTACTCCTCCTTCCTCGTGCAGGCACAGTCCTCGCGCGCCAAGGTCATCGGCCTGGCCAATGCCGGGGCGGATACCGTCAACACGGTGAAGCAGGCCGCTGAATTCGGCATCACCCGGCGCGGCACCAAGGTGGCCGTGCTGCTGATGTTCCTGAACGACGTGCATGCGCTCGGCTTGCAGGCGGCGCAGGGGCTGGTGCTGACCGAGACCTTCTACTGGGATCTCAACGACCGGACGCGCGCCTTCACCAACCGGGTGAGGCCGCAGCTCGCCGGCTCGATGCCCGCCATGTCGCATGCCGGCTGCTACAGCGCCGTGCTGCACTACCTGAAGACGGCAGCCGATATGGGCGCGGCCCAGGCCAAGGCCGATGGCGCGGCGACGGTGGCGCGGATGAAGGCCATGCCGACGGATGACGACTGCTTCGGCGCGGGGCGCATCCGCGAGGACGGCCGGAAGCTGCACCCGTCCTACCTCTTCGAGGTGAAGACGCCCGCCGAGAGCAAGGGCGCCTGGGACTACTACAAGCTGCTGCAGACGACGCCGGCGGAGGAGGCCTTCCGCCCGCTCAACGAAGGCAGCTGCCCGCTCGTCAGGAGCTGAGTCGCAGTTACGGGAGACCGTGCGGCCATGTACCGCCCGGCCCCGCCAACAGGGGGACGGACATGATGCAGATGACAAGGAGAGGCCTGCTCGCCACCGGTGCCACCGCAGCCGCGGTGACATCGCTGCCGAGGCTGGCACACGCGCAGGCGGCGAATACCATTCGCATCGGCGTGATGAACGACATGTCGGGCACCTACAAGGACAATACCGGCCCCGGCTCGGTCGCCTGCACGCAGCAGGCGATCACCGAGTTCGGCCAGCAGGGCTTCAATGTCGAGCTGATCTTCGCCGACCACCAGAACAAGCCGGATGTCGGCGTGAACCTGGCGCGGCAATGGTACGACCAGGGCGTCGATATGATCATCGACGTCCCGACCAGCTCCGTCGGCCTCGCGGTCAACAATGTTGCCCGCGAGAAGAACAAGGTGAACATCAATGTCGGCTCGGCGACCTCGGACCTGACCGGGGCGCAATGCGCGCCGACCATGATCCACTGGTCCTACGACACCTACATGCTGTCGAGATCGACCGGTGGCGCCATGGTGAAGGCGGGTGGTGATACCTGGTTCTTCATCACCGCGGACTATGCCTTCGGCCATGCGCTGGAGCGGGATACTAGCACCTTCGTCAAGGCGGCGGGTGGCCGCGTGCTCGGCGCGGTGCGCACGCCCTTCCCGGCGACGACGGATTTCTCCTCCTTCCTGGTGCAGGCGCAGTCCTCGCGCGCCAAGGTGATCGGCTTCGCCAATGCGGGCTCCGACACCATCAACTGCGTGAAGCAGGCGGCGGAATTCGGCATCACCAAGCGCGGCACGAAGCTCGCAGCGCTGCTGATGTTCATCACTGATGTGCATTCCATCGGGCTCGAGACGGGGCAGGGGCTGGTCTGCACCGAGAGCTTCTATTGGGATCTCAACGACCGCACCCGCGCCTTCACCCAGCGTGTGCTGCCGAAGATGCCCAACCTCTATCCCAACCAGATCCATGCCGGCTGCTACTCCGCCACGCTGCACTACCTGCGGGCGGTGCAGGCGATGGGCGTCGCCGCGGCCAAGGCCTCCGGCACCGAGGTGGTGAACCGCATGAAGGCGATGCCGACCGAGGACGACGCCTTCGGCGCGGGCAGCATTCGTGCCGATGGGCGGAAGCTCTGCCCGTCCTACTTGCTCGAGGTGAAGTCGCCGGCCGAATCGAAGCGGCCCTGGGACTACTACAAGGTGCTGCAGAGCACACCGGCCGGGGAGGCTTTCCGCCCACTCAACGAAGGCGGCTGCTCGCTGGTGCGTAGCTGAGACGAGGAGAGAACTGTCCATGACCCCAACACGCCGCAGCCTGCTGACCGCCTCGGTCGGCGCCACCCTGATGCCGGCCCTGCCGCGGCTTGGCCGGGCGCAGGCGGCCAACACCATCCGCATCGGCGTGCTGAACGACCAGTCGGGGACCTATCGCGACATCAGCGGCCCCTATGGCATCGAATGCACCCGGCAGGCGGTGCAGGAATTCGGCAACAAGGGCTTCAATGTCGAGGTCGTCAGCGCCGACCACCAGAACAAGCCGGATGTCGGCGCCAATATCGCCCGGCAATGGTACGACCAGGGCGTCGACCTCATCATCGACGTGCCGACCTCCTCGGTCGGCCTCGCGGTGAACAACGTCGCCCGCGAGAAGAACAAGGCCTATATCAACACCGGCTCGGCGACCTCCGACCTCACCGGCGCCCAGTGCAGCCCGACCACGGTGCACTGGATGTACGACACCTACATGCTGGCGAAGTCGACCGGCGGCGCCATGGTGAAGGCGGGCGGCGACAGCTGGTTCTTCATCACTGCGGACTACGCCTTCGGCCATGCGCTGGAGCGGGACACCACCGGCTTCATCAAGGCGGCGGGCGGCAAGGTGAACGGCGCCGTGCGCTACCCCTTCCCGGCGACAACCGACTTCTCCTCCTTCCTCGTGCAGGCGCAGGCCTCACGCGCCAAGGTCATCGGCCTTGCCAATGCCGGGGCGGATACCATCAACAGCATCAAGCAGGCGGCCGAGTTCGGCATCACGCGGCGTGGCGTGAAGCTGGCCGCGCTGCTGATGTTCCTGCCCGACGTGCATGCCATCGGCCTGCAGACGGCCCAGGGGTTGGTGCTGACCGAGAGCTTCTACTGGGACCTCAACGACCGCACCCGGGCGGTGACGCAGCGGCTGCAGCCGCGGCTGAAGGATGTGAAGCCGAACATGGCCTCCATCGCCAACTACTCCTGCACGCTGCACTTCCTGAAGGCGGTGGCGGATATGGGCGTGGCGGCGGCCAAGGCCTCGGGCGTCGAGATCGTCAACCGGATGAAGGCGATGCCGACCGATGACGACGCCTTCGGGCCCGGGCGCATCCGCGAGGACGGGCGGAAGCTCTGCCCCTCCTACCTGTTCGAGGTGAAGTCGCCGGCCGAGAGCAAGGCGCCCTGGGACTACTACAAGCTGCTGCAGACGACGCCGGCGGAGGAAGCCTTCCGCCCGCTAAACGAAGGCGGCTGCGCCTTCATCCGCAGCTAAGGGGGAGGGCGGGCCATGCCGTTGCAGCGCCGCGACCTGCTGCTCGCCGGGGCCGGCATGGCCGTGGCCGGGGCGGCGCGAGCCCAGCCGGGGCCGCTCCGCCTCGGCGTGCTCACCGACATGTCCGGCCCCTATCGCGACCTGACGGGGCCGAGCAGCTTCGCCGGTGCCCGCCAAGCGGCCGAGGAATTCTCGGCCGCGACCGGGATGGCGGTCGAGGTCATCGTCGGCGACCATCAGAACAGGCCCGATATCGGCGCCAATATCGCCCGGCAATGGTTCGACCGTGATGGGGTGGAGGCGGTCATCGACCTGCCGAACAGTGCGGTGGCGCTGGCGGTCTCCGGCATCGCGCGGGAGAAGAACAAGGTCGTGCTCGGCTCCGGCGTCGGCTCGACCGTCTTCACCGGGGCGCAGTGCAGCCCGAACAGCATCCAGTACACCTACGACACCTATATGCTGGCCAAGGGCACGGGCGATGCGATGGTGCGGCAGGGCGCCGATACCTGGTATTTCATCACCGCCGACTACGCCTTCGGCCATGCGCTGCAGGCCGATACCAGCCATTTCATCGAGGCGGCGGGCGGCAAGGTGCTCGGCGCCGCCCGCTATCCCTTCCCGGCGACGACCGACTTCTCCTCCTTCCTGCTCGGCGCGATGGCGACGAAGCCGAAGGTCATCGGCCTCGCCAATGCCGGCGCCGACCTCGTCAATTGCATCAAGCAGGCCCGCGAATTCGGCCTGCTGCGGCAGGGGGTGAAGCTGGCGGCGCTGCTGATGACCGTGGTGGACAGCATCTCCCTCGGCCTGCCGGAGGCGCAGGGGTTGCTGATGACCGAGAGCTTCTACTGGGACCTCAACGACCGTACCCGCGCCTTCAGCGAGCGGGTGCGGGGCAAGCTCCAGGGCCGGGTCACGACCGCCTCCTGCGCCGGCTGCTACGGCGCGACGCTGCATTACCTGAAGGCGGTGAAGGATCTCGGCCCGGCCCGCGCCCGCGCCTCCGGCCTCGAGGTGGTGGAACGCATGAAGGCGATGCCGACGGATGACGATGCCTTCGGCCCCGGCACCATTCGCGCCGATGGGCGCAAGCTGACGCCCGGCTACCTCTTCCAGGTGAAGAGCCCGGCCGAGAGCCGCGGCCCCTTCGACGTGCACAAGCTCGTGGCGACCACATCCGCCGAGGCGGCCGCCCGGCCGCTGGCGGAAGGCGGTTGCCCCTTTATCCGTAGTTAAGGACCGACGACGCGCATGGACGACATCTTCGGCATACCCGCACCACTGCTCTTCGGGCAGTTGCTGCTCGGCCTGATCAACGGCGCCTTCTATGCGATGATGTCGCTGGGCTTGGCGGTGATCTTCGGGCTGCTCAACATCATCAACTTCACCCATGGCGCGCAGTTCATGATGGGCGCCTTCGCCGCCTGGATGCTGCTCGAATGGGCCGGGCTGAATTACTGGTGGGCGCTGATCCTGGTGCCCATCATCATCGGCTTCACCGGCGTGGTGATGGAGCGGCTGATGATCAGCCGGCTCTACAAGCTGGACCACCTCTACGGGCTGCTACTGACCTTCGGCCTCGGCCTCATCATCGAGGGCGTGTTCCGCAACCAGTTCGGCTCCTCCGGCCTGCCCTATCGCATCCCGGCCGAGCTGCAGGGCGCCTGGGATCTCGGCTTCATGTTCCTGCCGATCTATCGTGGCTGGGTGGTCATCGCGGCGCTCATCCTCTGCCTCACCACCTGGCTGCTGATCGAGAAGACCCGGCTCGGCGCCTATCTCCGTGCCGCAACCGAGAACGCCCCGCTGGTTCAGGCCTTCGGCGTCAACGTGCCCCGCATGGTGACGCTGACCTACGGCTTCGGCGTGGCGCTGGCGGCGATCGGCGGCGTGCTGGCGGCGCCGATCTATTCGGTGAACCCGCAGATGGGCACCAACCTCATCATCGTCGTCTTCGCGGTGGTGGTGATCGGCGGGATGGGCTCGATCCTCGGCTCCATCATCACCGGCTTCGGCCTCGGCATCGTCGAGGGGCTGACCAAGGTGTTCTACCCGGAGGCCTCGGCCACCGTGATCTTCGTCATCATGGCGATCGTGCTGCTGGCACGGCCCGCCGGCCTGTTCGGGAGGGCCTGACATGGCCGACTCAACGACCATCACCGCCAATGCCATCCCCGCCCCGGCGGAGGAGGCGCATGGCATCTGGGGCTTCTCACGGGCGCAGTTCGGCGCGCTCGGGGTGATGCTGGTCTTCCTGGCCATCGCCCCCTTCGTGCTCTACCCCGTCTTCCTGATGAAGCTGCTCTGCTTCGCCCTCTTCGCCTGCGCCTTCAACCTGCTGATCGGCTATGTCGGGCTCCTGAGCTTCGGCCATGCCGCCTATTTCGGCATGGGGGGCTACCTCGCCGGCCATGCGGCCAAGGTCTGGGGGGCGACGCCGGAACTCGCCATCATCATCGGCGGCGCCACGGCGGCGGCGCTCGGGGCGGTGGCCGGCTGGGTGGCGATCCGCCGCCAGGGCATCTACTTCGCCATGATCACCCTGGCGCTGGCGCAGATGATCTATTTCGTCTGCGTCCAGGCCCCCTTCACCGGCGGCGAGGACGGCATCCAGGCCATTCCGCGCGGCAGCCTGCTCGGGGTGGTGTCGCTCGACAGGGACATGGCGATGTACTGGCTGGTGGCCGGTATCTTCATCCTCGGCTTCCTGATGATCCACCGGATCATCCATTCGCCTTACGGCATGGTGCTGAAGTCCATCCGCGAGAACGAGCCGCGCGCCACCTCGCTCGGCTACCGGACGGATGACTACAAGCTACTGGCCTTCATCCTCTCCGCCGGGCTGGCGGGGGTGGCCGGCGCCACCAAGTCGCTCGTCTTCGGCATCGCCACCCTGACCGATGTCCATTGGTCGATGTCGGGCGAGGTGGTGCTGATGACGCTGGTGGGCGGGCTTGGCACGGTCTTCGGGCCGGTGATCGGCGCCGCGGTGATCGTGACGATGCAGAACTACCTGGCAGAGCTCGGCGCCTGGGTCACGGTGATCCAGGGCGTAATCTTCGTGATCTGCGTGCTGGCCTTCCGCCGCGGCATCGTCGGCGAGATCGGCAACTGGCTGAAGGTGAAGCTGTAAGGCAGGCTCACCGGCCCGGGGATGGCTTTGTCCCCGGGCCCAGGGGGCTCAGGCCTCTTCCCGGAGATACGGCTCGACCGTTCCCTTGAGCTTGATGGTCATCGGGTTGCCCTTGCGGTCGAGCGTCTTGCCGACCGCGACCCGCACCCATCCCTCGCTGACGCAGTATTCCTCGACATTGGTCTTCTCGGCGCCGTTGAAGCGGATGCCGATGCCCCGCGACAGCAGTGCCGCATCGTGGAACGGGCTGCGGGGGTCGGTCGCCAGGCGATCCGGCAGGGTTTCGGTCATGGCCTGTCCTTCGGGCGTTTCGGTCATGCCGGGGTGATAGCCCGCGATCGCCCTGGGTGGAAACACCCGGGGCGTGAATCACCGGCCCATGCAGGGCTGATCGAAGCCGGGCGCTGCGCCAACCGCCTCAGGCGGCCAGCTCGCGGCTGCGGTCCCAGAGATTGGGCACGGCGCTGTTGTGGTAGCCGGAGATAAAGGGCCGCGCCGCGCCGGTCGCCGGGTCGAAGACGCTGCGCGGGATCGCGCCGATATTGCCGCCATAGCAATGGATGCTGATGCTGGCACGGTCGCTGAAGGCATTCTCGACGATGTGGATGTCGTAGGTATCGGCCGAAACCGGCACCACCTCGCCGGGCCGGAGCCGGTCCACTCGGCCGGGCCGCATCGGGCCGCCCGCCGGGTCAGGCACCATCTCGGTCGAGACCTCCTCGCCGCGCAGCATCCCCACCAGGCCCCAGACGGTGTGGTTGTGGATGGGCGTCCGCTGGCCCGGCCCCCAGACGAAGCTGACGACGCAGAAACGCTCCGCCGGGTCGCAGTGCAGCAGGTACTGCCGGTAGGTGGGGCCGTCCTCGGCCATCGAGTCCGGCAGCCAGTCATCCTGGGCGACAAGGCCGCGCAGCAGGTCGGCGCCCTCCGTCAGCCAGGCGCGCTCACTGGTATCGGCATCGGCCAGCCGCGTCATGGCCTGGATGAAGCCCCGCAGCCTGATCAGTCCTGACATGTCAGTTCCTCCCTCAGGCTTGTGAGCCTATTCCGCTCACGGCGAATTGGAACGATTTTCGACGAGGTGTTTTCAGCCGGCAGGAGGGTTCGCCATGACGCCGGAACTGCTGGTCTTCGCCGATGACGGGACCATTCCCAACAATCCGCGCCTGCCGGCGCTGCTGTATCGCGGTGCAATCCCACCCGGCCAGCCGGAGGCCGCGGAGGCGCTCTTCGCCCGCCATGGCTGGCCGCCGGCCTGGCGCAACGGCATCTACCCCTATCACCACTACCACCCCAATGCGCATGAGGCGCTCGCCATTGCCCGTGGCCGCGTGCGGGTGATGCTGGGCGGGGAAGGGGGCGAGGCACTCGACCTCGAGGCCGGGGATGTGGTGGTGCTGCCGGCCGGCACCGGCCACCGCAACCTCGGTGCCAGCGCCGATCTGCTGGTGGTCGGCGCCTATCCGCCGGGGCAGGCGCCGGAGGAGTATCGCGGCCGGCCGGGCGAGCACGAGCGTGCCATCGCCGCCATCCCCGCCCTGCCGGACCCGCCGGGCGAGCCCGTCACCGGCGCCCCCTGGCCGCTTTGAGCCTGCCATGACAGGCTCGGCGGGCGGAGGAGGAGCCTGCCCATGACCGATGTCTTCGAGATCCTGCACGGCACCCGCGCCATGCGCCGGCTGAAGCCGGATCCGGTGCCGGATGCGCTGATCGCCAGGATCCTCCGCGCCGGCGCCTCGGCGGCCAATGGCGGCAACACCCAGCGCTGGCGCTTCCTGGTGGTGAAGGACCAGGCGATCAAGCAGGCGGTGCAGGTCTGGTACAAGCGCGCCTATGACGAGGTGATCGGGCCGCGCTATGCCGGCAGCGCCCCACCGCCGGGCACCACGGCGGAGCGCTATGCAAGACAGCATGCCGCGGTCGAGTACCTCACCGAGCATTTCCACGAGGCGCCGGTCTGGATCGTCGCCTGCATCGCCGAGGAGAAGCCGACGCGGTGGTCCGGCGCTTCGATCTATCCCGCCGTGCAGAACATGCTGCTGGCGGCGCGGGCCTTGGGCCTCGGCGCGACGCTGACGACGCGGCACCTGCTGTACGAGAAGGAGGCGGAGGCGGCGCTTGGCCTGCCCCCTGGCGTGCATTCCTACGCCATCCTGCCCATCGGCTACCCGATGGGCCGCTTCGGCCCGGTCGGCCGGGGCCCACTCCGGGACATCACCTATCTCGACCGCTGGGGTGAGAATTGGGACATCCCGGAGGAGGGTTGACCGCCTATCCGGCGACCAGCACCACGCGGCCGGTGATCTTGCCCTCCTTCAGCCGGTGCAGCACGGCATCGGCATTGCGCTGCGGCTGGTTCTCGACTGGGATGGGCGGGATCTGGCCCCGCTTGGCGATGTCGATGAGCGCCCGCAGCTCCTTGACGTTGCCGACATAGCTGCCCTGGACGGTGAGCGCCTTGATTGGCATGAGCGGCAGCGGGATGTTCATCTCGCCACCGAACAGCCCGACCTGGACCAGCTTGCCGCCCTTGCGCAGCGCATCGAAGGCGAAGCGCGCGGTCTGGGTGCCGTTCACCAGATCGACCACGCCCGCCACCGGCCCGCCGCAGGCCTCGATGATGCGTTGCGTCGTGTCCTCGCCGGAGGCGAGCACGGTGTCGGTCGCGCCCTGCTTCTTCGCGGCCGCCAGCTTGTCCTCGGCGACGTCGACCACGCAGATGCGCCGATGGCCGAGCGCCTTCAGGATGGCGATGGCGTTCAGCCCGAGTCCGCCGGCGCCGACCAGCACGACCGGCTCATCCGGCTCCAGCGGCATCAGCTTGTTCACCGCCGAATAGACGGTGACGCCCGAGCAGGCGTAGGTCGCCGCCAGCGAGGGGTCGACGCCCTCGATGTCGATCAGGTGCTTCACATGCGTCGCCAGCACATGCGTCGCATAGCCGCCATTCTGGTAGACGCCGAGGCTGCGCCCATTGAGGCACATGTTCTCCTCGTCGCGCTGGCAGACGGCGCATTTGCCGCAGCCGACCCAGGGATAGACGACGCGGATGTCGCCGACCTTGCTGCCCTGGCCCTCGGCTTCCGGCCCGAGCTTCACCACCCGGCCGACGATCTCATGCCCCATGGCGAGCGGCAGCTTCACCCCACGATCGGTCAGCCGCATCTTGCCGCGGCTGCCGAGGTCGTACTCGCCTTCCCAGATATGCAGGTCGGAATGGCAGACGCCGGCATGCGTCACCTCGAGCAGCACCTCGGCGCCCTTGGGCTCGGGCGTCGGCATCTCGATTTCCTGCAACGGTTGTCCCGTCTCGACCACGGCCCAGGCGCGCATGGACTTGTCCCTCCTTCTTGGCTGGCCTGATGGGACAGCGGAGTGGCGCGGCGGTCAAGCGCCGCAAGGCAGGGGCAGCAGGCCTCAGTAGGTCAACTCGCCCGTCTGCTTGCGGATCTCCCAGGATAGGCGGAAATTGCGAGCCAAGGTCATCCGGACGGTCTCGTAGATCTTCGGATCGGCGAGATCCTTCTCCGTCGCATGCCTCCACCAGTGTTTCGCGGAAGCCTTCGCCACCTTCTTCAACATGCCGAACAGGTTGTTCAGGTCGCGCGGCACCTTCATGAAGAAGGTGTCGAACACGATCTGGACGTAGCCCATGGCATAGGTCGCATCGACGGCTTCGACGAGCAGGCCCTGAGCGAAATTCACATCGGCATCGGTGAATGCCTCCGGGAGCACGCCGACATCATTCCAGAAGAAACGGATGACGGCGTAGGCGTCTTCCCTGGTCAGAACGATCTCTGCCGCAGCAAAGCGCCGCAAGTCGGATCCAGCCATCCCAGCACTCCTCCACCAGCCAATATTATTTCGGCCTCGTTGAGGCTGGCCAGGGGAATTTTCGGACCGGAAACGTCCCGCGCAGGCCGGCTGCCCTAATCCGCGCGGATGTCCCGCTCGCTCACCACCCGGCTCCAAGTGGTGATCTGCCGGTCGAGGAAGGCGCCGAATCCCTCAGGGGAGGAGGCCACGATATCGACGCCCTGGCCTTCCACCAGGCGCTCGCGCGTCGCTGGCTCGGCGAGCGCGGCGGCAAGGGCGGCATGGAATCGGGCGAGGATCGGCGCCGGTACCCCGGCCGGGCCAAGCATCCCCCAGAAGGCCTCGGCATCGAAGCCGGGGAAGCCGGATTCGGCAATAGTAGGCAGGTCGGGCAGGGAGGGCGAGCGCTTCGCCCCTGTCTGCGCCAGCGCCCGCAGCCTGGTCCCGACCTGCCCGCCGAGCCCGACGCGCGAGGCGATGGCGAGGTCGATCTCGCCGCCGACCGCCGCCGTCGCCAGCGGCCCGCCACCACGATAGGGCACATGGGTCAGCCGGAAGCCGCCACGCTGCTGCAGCACCTCCATCGACAGATGAGCGAGGCTGCCGGCACCGACCGTGCCATAGGTGGTGGCCTCTGGCCGCATTTTGGCCGCGGCCACCACCTCCGCCACTGTCCGCCAGGGACGGTTCGCCGGCGTCGTCAGCAGCATGGGGGCGCTGGCGATCAGCATCACCGGCGCGAAGTCACGCCGCGCGTCGAAGCCCGCGGAGGGATTCAGCGCATTCACCGTCACGTGGCTGTCGAAGACCAGCACCCAGCTCTGGCCGTCCGGCGCCGCCCGCGCCGCGATGCCGGTGCCGAGGGCGCCGGCCGCGCCGGAGCGGTTCTCCACCACCACCGGCACGCCGAGGGCGGATTGCAGCGATGGCACCAGGAGCCGGGCAATGGTGTCGACGCTGCCGCCGGGCGGGAAGGGGGCGATGATGCGGATCGGGCCATGGGGCCAGGCTTGCGCCCGGGCCAGGGCCGGGGCGAGGGCGGGCAGGGCGAGTCCCGCCAGGAGGCTGCGGCGGCGCATCAATCGGGCCGGATGCCGTTCTCGCGCACGACGCGGCCCCAGGTCTCAATCGACCGGTCGAGGAAGCCGGCGAATTCGGCCTCGCCCTTGGGGTCGACATCAACGCCGAGGGTGCCGGTAAGGCGCTCGCGCACCGCCGGCACGGCCAGGGCATCGCGCAGCGCCGCCTCCATGCGGGCGCGGATCGGCGCCGGCGTGGCGGCGGGGCCGAGCACGCCCCAGAAGGCCTCCGCCGTCACCTTCACGCCGAGTTCGGTGAGCGTCGGCGCCTGCGGCGCGACGCTGGAGCGCCTTGTCCCGGTGCTGGCGAGTGGGCGGATGGTCTTCGCCTCGAGTTGCGGGACGAAGATGGTGCCGGTTGCCGTCGGCAGGTCCACCTCGCCCGAGCTGGCGGCGACGCCGAGCGGCCCGCCGCCGCGATAGGGCACATGGACCAGGCTGATGCCGAGCTCCCGCTCCACCAGCTTCATCGTCAGATGCGCGAGGGAGCCGTTGCCGATGGTGCCGTAGGTGATCGTCTCCGGCTTCGCCTTGGCCGCCGCGACCAGCGCCCCGAAATCCTGCCAGGGGCGGGTGTGGAAGGCGTTGATCAGCATGGGCGTGGTGCCGATCAGCAGCACCGGCGCCAGGTCCTTCTGGGTGTCGAAGCCGAGATTGGCGATCAGCGCAGGGTTCACCGCATGGGTGTCGAAGACGAGGACCCAGCTGTTGCCGTCGGGGGCGGCGCGGGCGACGTCGCGCGTGCCGATGGCGCCCGAGGCGCCGGCGCGGTTCTCGACCACCACCGGCACGCCGAGCGAGGCCGAGAGCGGCTGCTGCAGCAGGCGGGAGATGGCATCGACACTGCCGCCGGGCGGGAAGGGGGCGACCAGGCGGATCGGGCCGTTCGGCCAGCTGGGTTGGGCGATGGCGGGCGCGGCCAGCAAGAGGCCGGTGCCGAGCGCGGCGCGGCGGGTGAGCATGGTTATGAACCTCCCTGGTCTCTACCCTTTCGTCACGAAGCCTGAGATGCCGTCAAGAGCGCGCATTGCCCGGCCGGCGCGGCCGACATAGCCTTCGCGTGTCCAAGCAAGAATCGGGTTGGGGGAAGATGCCATGATGCTGCGTCGCCATCTCTGGGCGCTTGCCCTGCTGCCGCTCGTCGCCTGTGCCGGGCAGAGGGAGGCGCCGGTCGCGGCGCAGCCCTCGCGCCAATCCGTGCTCGATGCCGCACTGCGCCAGCAGGTGGAGAGCGGCAAGGTCGCCGGCATCTCGGCCGTCGTCGTCCGGGCGGATGGCGAGGTGCTCTACCAGGGCGCCCAGGGCCCGCGCGTGCCGGGCGCGGCGGAGCCGATCGGGCCCGACAGCCTGTTCCGCCTCGCCTCCATGACCAAGCCCGTCACCAGCGTCGCGGTGATGACGCTGGTCGAGGATGGCCGCCTCCGCCTCGAGGACCCGCTGGCGAAGCACCTGCCGGAGTTCCGCGACCTCAGGATACGCGAGACGAATGGCCGGCTGGTGCCGGCGCGGCAGCCGACGATCCGCGACCTGCTGCGGCATATGGGCGGCTTCTCCTATAACTTCCTCAATGTCCCCGGCATCGTCGAGGCCTATGCGCGGGAGGGGGTGGATGATGGGCTTGCCGCGCCCGGCCGCAGCACGCGCGACAACATGCGCCGCCTGGCGCGTGCCCCGCTGCAGGCGCAGCCCGGCACGCTCTGGGCCTATTCGCTGGCGACGGATGTGCTCGGCGCGGTGGTGGAGCGGGTCAGCGGCAAGCCGCTCGACGCCTATATCCAGGAGCGGATCGCCGGGCCGCTGCGGCTGACCAGCTTCGCCTTCCATGTGCCGGAGAGCGAGCGGGCCCGCATGGTGACGGCGATGCATCCGGTCGATGGCGCGCTCCGGCCAATCCGCTCCGGCGAGCGCATCCCCTATCCGCTGTCGCGCGGCACCTGGGTCTCGGACCCGGAACGCGCCTTCAGCCGCACGGCCTATCCCTCGGGCGGCGCCGGCGCGACGGCGACCATCGGCGACTATGCGCGCTTCACCCGCATGCTGCTGAACGGCGGCGAGCTGGACGGCGTGCGGATCCTCAGGGCCGAGACCGTGGCGGCGATGACGCGCGGCCAGACCGGCGGCCTGCCCGTCAATTTGCGTGGCCCGGGCTATGACTTTGGCTACGGCTTCAGCGTGGTGACCGACCCGGCGGCAGCGAAGACGCGCCAGCCCGCCGGCACCTATGGCTGGGGTGGCATCTACGGCACCGGCTTCTTCATCGACCCGGTGAACCGGCTGGCGATCATCGTCATGACGCAGACCGCGACCAATGGGGGTCCCGCTGCCAACGAGGTGCGCGAGGCCTTCTACGGCACGATGGTGCAGTAAGCCTCGCTGGCCGGGCCCGCACCCCGCGGGCCCGGTGGGCCGCTCAGAGCGGCCGGGAGGGGGAGCCGGAGGCGCGGGCCGCGGTGAGCACCCGCCGGATCTCGCCCTCGGCCTTCTCCAGCTCCTTCGTCGCGCTGGCACGCTGCGACTGGGCCTCGTTGGCGATGCGCAGGCTGTCCTCGATGGTCGCGACCAGCGAGGCATTGGCCCGCTTCACCGCCTCGATGTCGAAGACGCCGCGCTCGATCTGCTGCCGGGCCTCCATGTTGCCCTGGCGCAGCCGCTCGGCATTGCCGGTCAGCAGCTCGTTGGTGAGGTCGGTCGCCTCCTTCAGCGTGCGCCCGGCCTCGCGCATGTTCTGGATGGCCAGCGCCTGGGCGAGCTGCTGGCGCCAGAGCGGCACGGTATTGGCGATGACGCTCTGGATCTTGGCGGCCAGCGCCTTGTCGTTCTCCTGGATCAGACGGATGGAGGGCAGCGCCTGCATCGCCACCTGGCGCGTCAGGCGCAGGTCGTGGACACGCCGCTCCAGCTCGTCGCGGGCCGAGCGGAGGTCACGCAGCTTCTGCGCGGCGGTCGAGTCGCCGCCCTCGACCTCCTTCGCCATGGCGGGTATCGCCTCCTGCTCGATGCGCCCGAGCACGGTCTCGCCGGCGGCGATATGGTCGCCGAGGGCATGGAACCATTCGAGCGTCGCGCCGTAGAGCCGCTCCAGCTTCTCCACATCCTCGAGCAGCCGGGTGCGATGGGTGTCGAGCTTGTCGCCCACCGCCTCCACCTGGCTCTTGATGCTCTCGTAGCGCTGCAGCACCCGCGCCGTCTCGGCCCTGGCGCGCCCGAAGAGGCGGGCCAGCCAGCCCGTCTTCTCGCCGAGGCCGCGCATGTCGAAGCCGCGCAGCGTGCCGATCAGCGTCGAGAGGGTAACGCCGGCCTCGCCCGCCTCGCGGTTGCGGGCGCCCTCCAGCATGGCATCCGCGGCGATGGTGGCGCGGTTCTGCGCCTCCTGCCCGAAGCGGAGGATGCTGGCCGGGTCGGCGATATCGAGATGGGCCGCGAGCCGCGCCACCTCCGCCTCGCGCGGCGGCAGCACCGGCTCCAGCGCGACTGTCTTCTCGGTCGTGTTGCTCATCGGAAGCCTTCCTCGCGCAAGCGGTCGGACAGCACCTTCACCTGGATCTCGAGCGCCGCGCTCTCTTCACGCGTCAGCCGCTCGCGCAGTTCCCCCGCCGTCCGGCTCAACTCATCGAGCAGCGAGGGCAGGCCGGGGGGCGGTGCTGCGCCAGCCTCGAGCCGGTCGGTGATGCGCTCCAGGCCGTCCAGATGTACGGCGAGAAAGCGGCGAGCCTGGGGCAGCCGGTCGGGATGGGCAGTGAGGTCGTCGAGCACCCCCTCCATCGCGGAGGCGACGCCCTGCAGCTTCGGGTCCGCCCGGCGCGCTGCCACCGCCTCGATACGGGCGAGGCGGGCGCGGCTCTCCTCGATCGGGCCGGGCGGGGCGGGGGCGGGCGGCGGCGGCTCAGGCGGTGGTGGCGGGGCGGTCTCCGGCAGGGCCTGGTACATCATCCGCGTGCCGAACAGGGCGCCAGCCCCCATGATCAGCGACATGGGCGTGCCGAGATCCCCGGCCAGGCCGGCGGCCAGCCCGGTGCCGGCCGCCATCAACCAGGAGGCGCGGTTGCCATCGCCGGTGCGGCCGCGGCGCAGCGCCCGTGCCGCCAGCAGGCTGAGCCCGAAGCCGAGGGCGGAGCCGGTCACCGCCCGCTCGTTCCCGTCGATGGCGAAGAGGAGCGCCGCCGGCAGCAGCGGGGAGGCGAATATGGGCAGCGCCAGCCCGCGCCAGCGGGTGCGGAGGCCGACCCAGGCGCCGAGAGCCTGTTGCAGCATCAGGAGAACAACCCGCCAATGCTGCGGAACAAGGCGATGATGGCGGTGAGCCAGGTGGTCACCGTCAGCAGCACGCCACCCCAGGCCCAGACCAGCGGGGTCGTCAGCGGGAGCGGCGACCGTGGGGCGGTTGCCAGCGGAGATGGGGCAGGGGTTGCGTTGCGTTCGGCCATGGCGGGTCGTTAGATCGCCCCCAGCCGCGCCCGGATCAAGCGCGCGGACGCAACGGAACGTCACGGAAGGAGATTTTCATGGATCAGGTCGCGGTGGTGGGGGCGGGGCTGATCGGGCGCGCCTGGGCCATGGTCTTCGCCCGGGCCGGGGTGCCGGTGCGGCTCTGGGACAAGGCGCCGGGCGTGGCCGAGGGGGCGCTCGGCCTCATCGCCGAGCGGCTGGCCGACCTGCATGCCGCCGGGCTGGTGACCGAGGCGCCGGCCGCGATCGCCGCCCGCATCAGCGCCGTGCCGACACTTGCCGAATGCGTCGCCGGCGCCACCCATGTGCAGGAGAACGGGCCGGAGCGGCTGGCGCCGAAGCAGGAGCTGTTCGCCGAGCTCGACCGGCTTTGTGGGCCGGAGGTGGTGCTGGCCTCCTCCACCAGCGGCATCCCGGCGAGCGAGTTCACCGGCAACCTCGCCGGGCGCGGCCGCTGCCTCGTCGCCCATCCCGTGAACCCGCCCTATCTCGTTCCGCTGGTCGAGCTGGTCGGGGCACCCTGGACCGACCCCGCGGTGGTTGCCCGGACGCGGGCGCTGATGGACCGCGTCGGCCAGGTGCCGGTGGTGGCGCTGAAGGAGACGCGGGGCTTCGTGCTCAACCGGCTGCAGGCGGCGCTGGTCGCGGAGGCCTTCCGCATGGTGCGGGACGGGGTGATGTCGGTCGAGGATGTGGATGCCTGTGTGAAGGACGGGCTCGGCCTGCGCTGGTCCTTCATGGGGCCATTCGAGACGATCGACCTCAACGCGCCCGGCGGGGTGGCCGACTATGCCGAGCGCTTCGGCCCGCTGATGGGCGGCATCACCGAGGAGCAGACGCCTTTCGACTACGATGCCGCGACGGTCGAGCGCGTTGCCGAGGTGCGCCGCGCTGCCCTGCCGCTCGATGCCATCGAGGACCGCAGCGGTTGGCGGGACCGGCGGCTGATGGCGCTGATCGCGCACAAGAAAGGCCAGGCGGGGTGAGCACGGCCGCCCGGGGGTGTAGCAACCAGGGGCTTGCGCCTCAGGCCCCGCTATTGGTGCCGCCGAGATTGCGTTCGTTGTAGCTGGGCGGGCCACTCGCCGGCTGCAGCGGGCCGCAGGCGGCGAGGGTCAGCAGGGTGGCGAGAGCGAGGAGGAGGCGCATCCCCGCCTCATCGCAATGCCCGATGCATGGTGCCTTGGCGGCCCGGTCAGTCCGCCGTGAGGCTGGCCCGCCAGCGCTCCCACCCGCCGCGGCGCAGGTCGCAGGCCGGGCAGGTGCCGCAGCCATAGCCCCAGTCATGCCGGCGGCTGCGGTCACCGAGGTAGCAGCTATGGGTATCCTCGCGGACGGCCTCGACCAGCGGCGCCCCGCCCAGCCGCTCGGCGAGCGCCCAGGTTGCCGCCTTGTCGCGCCACATCAGCGGCGTGTGCAGCACGAAGCGGCGCTCCATGCCGAGGTTGATCGCCACCTGCAGCGCTTTCAGCGTGTCGTCGCGGCAGTCGGGATAGCCGGAGTAATCCGTCTCGCACATGCCGGCGACCAGGTGCTTCAGCCCGCGCCGATAGGCCAGCGCCGCGGCGAAGGTGAGGAAGAGCAGGTTGCGCCCGGGGACGAAGGTGTTCGGCAGCCCATCGGCCTGCATGGCGATCTCGGTTTCACGCGTCAGCGCGGTGTCCGAGACGGAGCGCAGCGCGTCGAGCGCCAGCATGTGGTCCTCGCCGAGCTTCGGTGCCCAGCCGGCATTCTCGCGCATCAGGCGGGTTCGGAAGACGTCGCGCATCTCGAGCTCCACCCGGTGGCGCTGGCCGTAATCGAAGCCGACCGTCTCGACATGGGCGAAGCGCGCGAGCGCCCAGGCGAGGCAGGTGGCGCTGTCCTGCCCGCCGCTGAACAGCACCAGCGCCGCGTCGTCCCGCATCATGCCGCCTCCAACCGTTGTGCCGCCCAGCGTGCCGCCTCCGCCACCACCGGGTCCGGGTCCTCGGCCAGGGCCTGGGCCGTGGCGCGGAGGGCAGGATCGCCGGAATTGCCGATCGCCACCAGCACGTTGCGCACGAAGCGGTCCCGCCCGATGCGCTTCACCGGGCTCGCGGTGAACAGCGCGCGGAAGCCGGCATCGTCCAGCATCGCCAGCTCCGCCAGGCGCGGCGCGTCGAGCGAGGCGCGCGGAGCGAAGCCGGGTTCGCTATGGGCGCGGGCGAACTTGTTCCAGGGACAGACGGCGAGGCAGTCGTCGCAGCCATAGATGCGGTTGCCCATCGGCGCGCGATGCTCCTCCGGGATCGGGCCGCGATGCTCGATGGTCAGGTAGCTGATGCAGCGCCGCGCATCGAGCCGGCGCGGCTCGGGGAAGGCGCGGGTCGGGCAGATGTCGAGGCAGGCGCTGCAGCGGCCGCAACGATCCGCGCCGGGCGGATCGGCCGGGAGGGAGAGCGTCGTGTAGACCTCGCCGAGGAAGAGCCAGGACCCGTGTTGCCGGCTAACCAGGTTGGTGTGCTTGCCCTGCCAGCCGAGGCCTGCCTCCTGCGCCAGCGGCTTCTCCATTACCGGCGCGGTATCGACGAAGACCTTCACCAGCGCCTCCGGCCATGTCGCCACCATCCAACGGGCGAGGGCCTTCAGGCGGGATTTCAGTACGTCGTGGTAGTCGCGGTTGCGGGCGTAGATGCTGATGTTGCCGCGGTCGCGCCGGGAGAGATTGGCCAGCGGGTCCTCCGCCGGCGCATAGCTGAGGCCGAGCGAGACGATGCTGATCGCCTCGGGCCAGAGCGCGCGGGGATGGGCGCGTTGCTCCGCGCGGGCCTCCATCCAGCCCATGGTCCCGTGCATCCCCTCGGCGAGGAAGCGGTCGAGCCGGGCGCGCGCCTCCGCCGGCAGGGTGGCGGCGGCGAAGCCCACGGCATCGAAGCCGAGGCGTTGCGCCTCGGCGCGGATCAGGTCCTTGGTCACGGGCGGTCCTTAGCACCGATGGCACATGCTGGCAGGGGGCGCGGCGCCTGGGGCGCCGCAACAATATTCACGCGCAACTGACGGCCGTCACGCCAGAATATCGGGTTACATGGCACGGGAAGAAAGAGGTGCCAGCCATGGAATCCCCCCAGCGCAGCTTCGTCTTCTATCCGATGCATAATCAGGCGCCAGACATCCATAACCCGCAGGGTAATGACGCGACCGGGGCCTTCCAGCCCGGCGCCGCCATGTACGAGAAATACTACAAGAAGCTCGGCTGCGACGTGACGATGTACAAATTCGACAACCATCTGCCGGCCGACCAGCGGCGGGCGCAGATCCTGAACGCGCTCTGCATCGGCGCCGGTGGGGGCTGGTACGACGCCATCGTCTATTTCGGCCATGGCTACAAGGACGGCATGCCCTCGGCCGGCTTCGGGCTGAAGTCGATCGATCAGCTGACCAACGCGGTCTGGGCCTGCGGGCAGTACTCGGTGAAGGTGGTGCTCTATGCCTGCTCCTGCGCCGTGGATGGCGGCTATGCCTGGCGCATCTCGGAGGCGATGAAGCCCTGGGCACAGGAAGGTTATGGCGTCTACGGCCATCTCAGCGCCGGCCACGCCTTCATGAACCCACAGGTCCGGCAATATCCGAATGGCGGAGCAGTCACCGGCATCAAGACGGCGCCGGCCGGCAAGATCCCGGCCTGGTGCAAAGCGCTGGGCGACCCGAAGAGCACCCTCTGGATGCGCTTCCCCTTCATGACGGCGGAGGAGATCGAGGCGGAGCTCTAGCCCCGGCCGCGATATCCCGGCACGCCCTGATCCGGTACCCAGACACCTTCCGGTACCGGCCCGGTCGCGTAGAAGATGTCGATCGGGATGCCGCCGCGCGGATACCAGTAGCCGCCGATGCGCAGCCATTCCGGTGACAGCTCGTCGACCAGTCGCCGCGCGATGGCGACGGTGCAGGCCTCGTGGAAGGCGCCATGGTTGCGGAAGCTGCCGAGATAGAGCTTCAGCGACTTGCTCTCCACCAGCCACTCGCCGGGGATGTAGTCGATCACCAGATGGGCGAAGTCCGGCTGGCCGGTGAGCGGGCAGAGCGAGGTGAATTCCGGCGCGGCGAAGCGCACGCAGTAGCGCGTGCCGGGATGCGGGTTCGGCACCCGCTCCAGCCGCGCCTCCTCCGGGCTTGCCGGCAGGCCGGCGGGCCGGCCGAGCAGGGTCAGGCCGGTGGTATCGGTGGTCGCCTCAGCCATCCTTCTCCTCCGCGGGGGGTGGGGGCGTCGCCGCCCATCCCGCCTCCAGCGCCGCCGCGTGATCGGCCAGGCGCCCCTCGCATATGGCGTGCCGGATGCCCCGCATCAAATCCTGATAGTACTGGATGTTGTGCCAGGTCAGCAGCATCGGCCCGAGCATCTCCTCGGCCTTGATGAGGTGGTGGAGGTAGGCCCGGGAATGCCGCGCGCAGGCCGGGCAGCCGCAGGCCGGGTCGAGCGGCGAGGGGTCCTCCGCATGGCGGGCATTGCGGAGGTTGAGCATGCCGCCGCTGGTATAGGCCCGGCCGGTACGGCCCGATCGCGTCGGGATCACGCAGTCGAACATGTCGATCCCGCGCCGGACGGCGCCCAGGATATCGCCCGGCGTGCCGACGCCCATCAGGTAGCGTGGCGCCTCCTGCGGCATCAGCGGCGTGGTGCAGTCTAGGGTCGCGAACATCGCCGCCTGCCCCTCGCCCACCGCGAGGCCGCCGACCGCATAGCCCTCGAAGCCGATCGCGGTCAGCGCGGCGACGCTCTCCGCCCGCAGCACCGGATGCACCCCGCCCTGGACGATGCCGAAGAGCCCGTGCCCCTCACGCGGCCGGAAGGCGGCGCGGGAGCGGGCGGCCCAGCGCATGGAGAGGCGCATGGAACTCGCCGCCTCCTCCTCGGTCGCCGGGAAGGGCGTGCATTCGTCGAAGCACATCGTCACATCGGCGCCGAGCAGGTGCTGGATCTCGATGCTGCGCTCCGGCGTCAGCCGGTGCCGTGCGCCATCGACATGGCTGCGGAAGGTCACGCCTTCCTCATCCATGGTGCGGAGACCCGCCAGGCTCATCACCTGGAAGCCGCCGCTATCGGTGAGGATCGGCCCGTGCCAGTCCATGAAGCGGTGCAGGCCGCCGAGCCGCGCCAACCGCTCCGCTCCCGGCCGCAGCATGAGGTGGTAGGTATTGCCGAGCACCATGCGCGCGCCGGTCGCCCGCACCGCATCGGCGGTCATCGCCTTGACGGTGCCGGCGGTGCCGACCGGCATGAAGACCGGCGTCTCCACCATGCCATGGGCGGTGTGCAGCACGCCCGCGCGCGCCGCGCCGTCCCGCGCGACGGAGGTCCAGTGGAGGGTCATGCGGCGTCCTCGCGGCTGAGCAGGCTGCCATCGCCATAGCTGTAGAAGCGGTAGCCCTCGGCGATGGCATGGGCATAGGCCGCCCGCATCCGCGCCGTGCCGGCGAAGGCCGAGACGAGCATGAAGAGGGTGCTCCGCGGCAGGTGGAAATTGGTCAGCAGCAGGTCGGCGCCGCGGAAGCGGTGGCCCGGCAGCAGGAAGATGTCGGTGAGGCCGCGGAAGGGCGCGATTCGCCCATCCGCCTGCGCCGCCGTCTCCAGCAGCCGCAGCGCCGTGGTGCCGATGGCCACGACGCGCCCGCCCGCCGCCCGTGCCGCGTTGATGGCGGCGGCGGCCTGTTCGGTCACCTCGCCCCATTCCGGGTGGAGCTTGTGCTCGCGCGGGTCCTCGGCGCGCATCGGCAGGAAGGTGCCGGCGCCGACATGCAGCGTCACCACCGCCTGGCCGACCCCGCGCGCGGCAATCGCCGCCAGCAGGGCCGGGGTGAAATGCAGGCTCGCGGTCGGGGCGGCGACGGCGCCGGGGCGGGCGGCGAAGATGGTCTGGTAATCCTCACGGTCCTCCGGGCGCGGGCCCTCGGGCCGGGCGATATAAGGCGGCAGCGGCACCTCGCCCGCGGCCTCCAGCGCCATGGCAAGGGCAGCCTGATCGGGGCCGAAATCGAGCAGCACCATGCCGCCCTCCCGGCGCTCGACGACGCGCGGGGCGAGGGCAGGGGCGCCTTCGATCGCCACTGTATCGCCCGGCCGGAGCCGCCTGGCATTGCGCACCAGCGCCTCCCAGAGGCCGCCGCCCTCGGCGCGGTTCAACATGATCTCGACGGCGGCATCACCCCGCTGGCCGCGCAGCCGGGCCGGAATCACCCGCGTGTCGTTCACCACCATGATGTCGCCCGGGCGCAGCAGGCCGGGCAGGTCGCGCATGCCGCGATCTCCGGCACCGTCCCGCCCGACGACCAGCAGCCGCGCGGCATCGCGCGGCCGGGCCGGCGCCTGGGCGATCAGCCGCTCGGGCAGGTCGAAATCGAAATCCTCGGTGCGCATGGCGGGGGCGGTAGCCCGGCGGGGCGCGAAAGGCAACCGCGCCGCTTTCCGCGATTCGTGATCTACCGATTCGGAATGGTTGCAACTCTTGTGAAGAATCTTGCCGGCTGTTTCGGGCAGCCTGCCGGCCTTGGGCTGGGAGGCGACGTGATGCGGCGGGTCGGCTTCGACCAGGCTCTGCTCCGGGTGCATGCCGCGGTGCGGAATCCCACGCTGTGGCCCGAGGCGCTGACCGACCTCGCCGACCACCTGGGCGCCATTGGCGGCATGCTGACACGCCATGGCCATGAGCCGGGGACCGCCTTCGTGGTGACCGGCCGGCTCGACCCGGCGCTGGCCAGCCTCTATCTCCGAGACGGCTGTGCCCGCCGCACCCCATGGGCGCCACAGGCCGGCCCCATGCTCGACCACGCCTTGTGGCCTACCGCCGCGCCGCGGCACGGTGCGGTGCAGGACGAAGGGCTGGCGCCGCAGCGCATCGGGGACTTGGCCATGCTGAACTACGCCCCTTGGGGCGGCGGCAAGGGCGGCGGCGGTTTCGCGTTCCGCCTCGACCGCCGCGCCGCAGATGCGTCGGCAGGCTTGCTGCGCCGCCTTGCCCGGCTTGCGCCGCATCTGCGCCAGGCGCTCGACCTTGCGGGCACGCTGCAGGCCGCCCGTATCACCGGCTCAGCCTCAGCCGCGGTGCTCGATACCGCGCCTCGTGCTGTGCTCCTGCTCGATACAGCCGGGCGGCTGCGCCATGCCAACCCTGCCGGCGAGGCGCTGCTGCGGGAGGCGGACGGCCTGCGGCTGGTCCCGGCGCCGGCCGGGCCTGGACGGCTCGGCACGGCATTGGCCTCCGAGGGCTGCCAGTTGCGACGGCTGATCGCAACCGCGGTGGCGGCAGGGCTCGGCGGTCGCATGCGGATCAGCCGTGCCCGTGGCAATCCGGCCTGGCCGGTGCTGGTGACGCCGCTGCCAGGCGCCGAGGAACATCTCTTCGGTGACGCGCATGCGAGCGTTGCCGTCCTGGTCGGCGGCGCCGCGACGCCGCCGGCACCGGACGTGCTGCAGGCCGCCTTCGGCCTGACCATCGCCGAAGCGCGGGTGCTGCGCCGCATCGCCGGCGGCGCTGGCGTGCCGGATACCGCCGCCGCCTTGTCGCTCTCGCCCGAAACGGTACGCAGCCAACTGGCTCGCTGCTTCGACGCGACCGGCTGCCGGAGCCAGGCGGCGCTCGCCGCCCTGGTTGCGGGGCTTCCTTGAGGCTGTCAGCGTCAACGGACGCCGCTGAAGGCGGAAGCAAGGAAGCTGACCAGCTTGGCCTCGCCGGCCTCCGTGGTCGGGCGATCGGGGCGGATCGGAACCGAGCCGGCGGCACTCCAGCGCCAAATCCCGGTACCGAGGGAATGGTCCCAGGCATAGGTCGCCCCTGGCATCCGCAGCACGGCCGCGCCCAGCCCGGCGCAGGCGCCCTCCGGCTCCTCGGCGCCGGGCAGCAGCAGCAGGGCAGGGGCTCCCGGCGCGGCCTCCATCTCGGCCGAGAGGCCGGCGCAGCCGGGGTAGAGCGCCGCATGGGCGGCGAAGCCCGGCCCGCCCCCGTCCTGGGCCGCATGCAGCGCCCCGCGGCCGCCGGTGCCGAGGCCGAGCACGGCGATGCGCTCCGGATCGACCCGGATATCCGACCGCAGCACCCCATGCAGCGCCCGCAGCAGCTGGCCCAGGCGGCGAGGCGCGGGCGGCGGCGGCACGGCGGCGCCATCGGGCGAGAGCGGCTCCGGGTCCATCTCGATCGCCACCCAGCCTTCCGTCAGCATGACATCGGCCAGGCGCGCGGTGCGGCCGTCGAGCCCGGCCTCGTCCGGCAGGATGACGATGCCGGGCAGGGCGCGGCCGGGCGCCGGCGTGGTGAGCATGACGGCGACGCGGTGGCCGCGCCCTTCCGGCATGGCGAGCGTGATCTCGAAGCTGTCGGCCATCGGCTGCGGCCAGGCGGCGGGGGCGCCGGCCAGGATGGCAAGGATGAGGGAGGGAACGGCGAGCCGAGCGAGGCCTTGCATCGTGCGTGTCTCCGATGGCTTCCAAGGGTGGGGCGCGGCCACCCGGCCTCGCCTCACCCGTTCGGGGGAGCCGCTCGTCGCTTTCCCGTGAACCGGCACCGCCGATACTTGGTCACTGGCCGGGCCGGGCCGCCTCCGCTACTGCTGGCCGCCATGCGCCTCGTCCTCCTGCCGCTGCTCCTGCTGCTCGCCACGCCCGCCGCGGCCGAGCCGGTCCGCTTCGCCGCCTTCGGCGACATGCCCTATTGCAACCGGGACCCGGAGGCCTGCCGCGGCGAGGTGGCGCGCGTCGAGGCGCTGACCGGGGCGATCAACGCCGCGCGGCCCGACTTCAGCGTCTTCCTCGGCGACACCAAGGCGGGTGGGGAGGCCTGCAGCGATGCGATCATCCTTGATCGCACGGCGCGCTGGTTCGCCCGCATCCGGGGGCCGCTGGTCTACACGCCGGGCGACAACGAGTGGACCGATTGCTGGCAGCCCCGCGCCGGGGGCTTCGACCCCGTCGAGCGGCTGCGGCTGCTGCGCGCCCGCTTCTTCAGCGCGCCGGTAAGCCTCGGCGCCGCGCCGATGCGGCTGCAACGCCAGTCCGATCTCGATCCGCAGCATCGCCTCTATGTCGAGAATGCGCGGTGGGAGCGCGGCGGGGTGACGTTCCTCACCCTGCATGTCCCCGGCTCCGACAACAACCGCCCGCGCGACGGCGCGCCGGGTACCCCGCCGGGTGCGGCGCAGGAATACCCCGCCCGCAACGCCGCCAACCTGGCCTGGCTGCGCGAGGGCTTCGCCGTAGCCACCGCCGCCGGCAGTCGGGCGGTCGTCGTCGCGATGCAGGCGGACCTGTATTACCGCGATCGCTGCGGCCGCGGCACCGTCGCCGGCCATGTCGATACCCGCGATGCGCTGGCCGCGGCGGCACGCGATTTCGGCAAGCCGGTGCTGCTGCTGCATGGCGACAGCCATTTCTGGCTGCGTGACCATCCGGCGCCGGGCGTGCCCAACCTCACCCGCGTGATGGTCCCCGGCGATGGCGACACCCGCGCGGTGGTGGTGACGCTCGAACCGGAGGCGGCGGAGCCTTACCGCTTCGAGCTGATCGGCCCGGCGGACCGCATCGCGCTGCCCGGCTGCGGGTAGGGCAAAATTTCCCGGCCGTCGCCGTAACCACCCGGGAGCGGGCGACGAAACCTCCAGCGCAACCTGGCTGGAGTGAACGCCATGTCCAAGACCCGCCGCCTCGCCGCGCTGCTCGGCTTTGCGCTGATCGCCGCGCCCGCCTTCGCCTTCGCGCAATCCGCGCCGATGCAGCCCGGCCAGCGCATGCCGCTCGGCCCGATGATGGGCGAGCGCGTGCTGCGCCAGGTCATGGTGAACGACGACAGCTCCGTCACCCTCGTCTACGACATGAAGCCGGGCCTGCCGCAGTCACAGCGCGTGCTGCGGCTCGAGAATGTCAACGGCATGCTGGAGGTGGTCTACGACACCGCCGCACCCGGCATGCGCGTCGGCAATGACGGCGCGGTGCCGCGGCTGACCGTCGGCAGCGGCAACATGATCGAAGTGCAGTACGACCGGAAGTGACGATGCCGCGCGGCGCCTCCACGGGTGCCGCGCGCAGGAGCATGCCGCCATGGGCAAGACCCTCCCGCTGCGCCTCGTCACTTGGGCCGCCTCGCTCTGGATCGCCGGGGAATTCCTCTGGTACGAGCAGTACAAGCTCACCGGCAACCAGGGCTCGATCGACGGCGTCTTCCAGCCGCTGGCCAACTGGTTCGGCATCCCGGCGCATGAGAGGCCGATCCGCCTCTGCGTCGCCTTGCTCGAGATCGCCGCTGCGGTGCTGGTGCTGGTCCCGCGCACGCGAATCCCCGGTGCGCTGCTGGCCCTCGGCCTGATGAGCGGGGCGATCTTCTTCCACACCATCGGGCCCATTGGCATCGATCCCTACGGCGACGGCGGCGGCCTGTTCAAGGAAGCCTGCTTCACCTGGACGATGGCGCTGCTGATCCTCGTGATCCACCGCGACGAACTCCAGATCCTCGCCGCGCGCTTCGGCCTCGGGCCACGTCCGAGCGCCGCTTGAGGGAGGCCGCCATGCTGCAACGCCCGCCGCGCGATACCCGGCTCGACCTGCTGCGCGGCTGGCTGCAGCTGCAGATCTTCGCCTCGCATGCCCATGGCTCGCTGATCGGTATCTGGGGCATCTCGGCCGCCTGGGGCTTGTCAGACAGCTCGGAGCAATTCCTCTTCCTGTCCGGCTTTGCCCTCGGCTCGGTCCTTGTGCTGAAGGAGCACCGCGCCGGCCCTCGCGCCGCCTGGCGGGACCTGATGCTGCGCGTGGCCAGGCTCTGGCGGACCCACCTCATCGTGGTCTGCGGCTTCGCGGCGCTGGTCATCGCCACCGAGATGGCCTTCCGCTGGCCCGGCGAGGCTGCCGCCATGGGCTGGTCGTGGTTGCTGGTGGAGCCATGGCTCGCCCTGCCTGCGGCTGCCATCCTGCTCTACCAGCCGCAATACATGGGCATTCTCCCCGTCTTCATCCTCTGCATGCTGGCGCTGGCGCTGCTGATCCGCGGAATGGAGCGCGTGGGGGCCTGGGCGCTGCTGCCCCCGCTGGCGCTCTACGGGGCGGTGCAGGCCTGGGGCTGGCACCTGCCGGGCCTCGGCGGGACGGAGGTGGAGTTCAATCCGCTCGCCTACGTCGTCGTGGTGCTGATCCCGCCGCGGCCGATGACGCCGCGGGCCTGGCCGGCGCAGGCGCTGGCGGCCGCAGGGCGGAACAGCCTCAACGTCTTCTGCCTCGGCCTGTTCTTCTCCTACGCGGCGGCCAGCCTGTTCCGGGCCTTCCCCGGCGCCGTCCCCTGGCTGGACCTACCGCTGGTCGGCGGCGGCGCGCTCGGCCTCATGGCGGTCGCCCAGGCCGCGGAACGACGGCGCCGGGACCCCGCCCTGGCGCGGTGAACGCTTGCCTCGCCAGGGGAGAGGCCTACCATCGGGCCTCTCGCCGAAGGAGCCGCCCGATGCCGTTGGAATCCGTCCCCGCCCAGGATCTCACGCTGGCCGACCAGCGCTGGCAGGCCCGCGTCGACCTGGCCGCCGCGCATCGCCTCGCCGTCATGCACGGTTTCAACGAGGGTATCTTCAACCATTTCACCCTGCGCGTGCCCGGCACGGATGACCGCTACTACCAGATCCCCTTCGGCCTCCACTGGTCCGAGGTGACGGCGAGCTGCTTCATGGAGATCGGCTACGATGGCGAGCGCCTCGCCGGCGAGGGCGAGATCGAGCGCTCCGCCTACTGCATCCATGCGCCGATGCACCGCATGCTGTCCGAAGCCGCCGCTGTCTTCCACACGCACATGCCCTTCGCCAGCGCGCTGTCCCGCCTTGAGGACCCGCGCATCCTGCCGATCGGCCAGACCGAGCTCGGCACCATGCTGAGCACGGCCTATGACCTCACCTATACGGGCCTCGCCTACGACCCGGCCGAGGGCGAGCGGCTTGCCGGCGTCATCGGCGACAAGAAGATCCTCATCATGGCGAACCATGGCGTCGCCACCGTCGGGCGCACCGTGGCGGAAGCCTATGACCGGCTCTACTACATCGAGCGCGTGGCGCAGGTGCAGCTTTACGCCATGTGGACGAACAAGCCGCTGCGCCACCTGCCGCAGGATGTCATCGACCACACCATGGCGGCCTTCCGGGACAACTCGGTGAAGTATGGCGGCCGCTCCAACAGCGACTGGCACTTCTCCGCCCTGAAGCGGATCCTCGATCGCAAGGAGCCGGACTACAAGGAGTAGGCCTCGGCGTAAGGGGCGCGTGACCGAAGCTTCAGCTCCGTCACGCAGCCGTGCTGACCATTTCGTGGGGTGATGTCCAATTGATAGGGGCGGCGAAGCATCGCCCCCTGCAAGGCATCGTCCCATGCAAAACCAAACCGAACGCCACCCTTATCTCGACGCCTTCATCGCCAGCCTGGTGCCTTACCAGCCCCGGACGGCGCATGCGGATGACCCGCCGGTGCCGCACCTGCTGCCGCTGCCGGCGGCCTCGCCCGAGGCGGCACGGCTCCTCGAGCTGCTGCTCGGTGCCGATCATGACCTGCGTGAGGACCATCCGCGCGCCGGCGCGGTCAACCTGGCGCTGGCCGAGACGCGGCTGCACCGCCTCATCACCAGGGATGGGCTGACGCCCGCCCTGGAGGCAGCGCTGGCAGGCATCGTCCTGGCGAAGGAGGAGATGGCGACCGGGCGAACGGCCCGTGCCCTGGCAGCGCTGGCCGGCTCGATCCGTGCCATCGGCGCAGCGGCGCCGGCCCGTCGCTGAAACGGGACCGGTGCGCGTCCTGCGCCAGCACTGGCTTGCCCGGGACAGGGCAAGCGCCCATCAGGCGGACTCACCCGATGGGCGCTTGCCTTGCTCGGCGCGCAGCCCGGATGACGGCCAGCCGATCGGCCATGCGCTGGCCCGCCGCCCGCATGGACAGGCTGTTCCGCAGCTGGACCTGGGCGCGGGCGCCAAGCTCCCGGGCGAAGTTGCGATCCTCCCAGACCCGGCGCATCTGCAGGGCGGCATGCGCCTCGGATGGCTCCGCCCAGCGTGACCCGGCCTCGTAGGGCGGCACCGGGCGTTCGATCTCGACCAGGCGGTAGTCGACCAGCAGGCTGTTCTGGTCGTCCATGAAGTCCAGGTTGCCCGAATAGCGCGTGCCGATGACCGGCTTGGCCAGCAGCATCGCCTCCGCCATCGTCAACCCGAGCCCCTCGCTTCGATGCAGGGAGATGTAGCAGTCGCAGGCGTCCATCAGCGCGATCGTCTCATCCGCGCTGAAGACCCGGTCGATGATGAGGATGCGTCCGCCGGATGCCGCCGCCGCTGCATGAAGCTCGGCGATCAGGGCCGGGTGCTTCTCGCCATAGGAGGTCTTCAGCACGAGCGTCACCGGCTCCTCGGCGGTGAAGGCCTGCAGGAAGGCGCGCACCAGGCCGAGCGGGTTCTTCCGCTCCATGATGCTCATCATGTGGAAGGTGAAGAGGAAGGTGAACCGCCCGGGCGGGATCCCGAAATGCTGCGGGCTGCGGCGGGTGAAGACCGGCAGCTCGAGCCCCGGCATGAACTCGAAGACGGGTATGTCGAACCGCGAGCGGAGGGCATCGCCGACGAAGCGTGTGGCGGTCCAGAGCTCATCCGCCTCGGCCACCGCCGGGGACCAGGATTCGGGTACCGAGTCCAGCTCCCAGTACCAGTAGCCGATGCGATGGGTGCGTTGCCGCCTCGGCTGCAGGCCCGAGCGGGCGAAGGCCTGATGGAAGAAGGGCTCCGGCTGGATGTGCAGCAGCGTCACGTCGTGGAGCTCGAGACCGTCGAATTCGGCATGGCGTGGCAGGTCGTTCGTGGCATCGACCGGCACGTCGCGCAGGGAAAGGTCGTAGCCGACCTGGCGCAGCCCCTCGATGATCGAGAGCGTCGAGGTGCGCAGTCCCGACGGGTAGCACAGATGGCCGACGACGTTGAGGCCAGGCACTGCCAGCGCCTCCGCCAGTGCCTCGGCCGGCTGCGCGGCGACCCAGGCGCGCTCCGGCGCCGTCAGCCCGGCTTCGGGCCCGGCCAGCCAGCCCAGCAGGGCATATGCCGCCCCAGGGCTGTCGAAGGGTGCGGGGTGGTGCTCCCGCCAATGGCTGCGGCTGTTCCAGCCAAGCCGGATCTGCTCGGCCGGGGTCAGCGTCTCCGGCCAGGCGGCCGGATCGGTCCAGCCGGCCTCGCTGCGGTAGGTGGCGCGGAACCAGGCGGCCATGCGCTCCCGTCCGAAGACCGTCAGCCCATCCGGGAAGAGCGCCTGCCAGCCTGGGTTGAACCGGTAGCTGCGGGCCAGCTCGCGCGCCGGATCCTCGGCGCATTCGAGGGCGAGCCACCACGCCTCCTCGAGCCGCAGCGGATCCTGCTCGCGCCGCAGCAGGAAAGTGAGCAGGCCGATGCGGCCGGGCGGCAGGAAGGCGAGGGCGAGATCCTCCTGCAATCCGCGCCTCACCAGCACTGCTTGGCGGGCTTGCGCCGAGAGATCGCCTGCCAGCGCGAGCCCGATCGGCCCAAGCGCGCTGTCGGGCAAGGCGAGCTCCCGCGCGCCATCGCCCATGACCCAGCGGGCGAAGGCGCCAGTCGCCCCGGCCGAGAGCGCATCGGGAAAGCGCTGGCGCAGATCGGCCCGGCGCCGCAGCAGGTCGAGGCACCAGCGCGCTGCCGACCAGATGTCGTGGATGGCCGCAGCCGGCTCCGGCGTCCAGAACACCATCGATGCGGGCAGGCCCAGCGCCTCGATGACCTCGGCATCGTTGTAGAGATCGAGTGGCACCGGCGCCGCGAGGCCGGCGCCGTGGCGCCGCAGGTCGCGCTGCAGGCAGGCCGCGTTGCCAAGCTCCTGGCCGAAGCGGAGGCGCGGGATGTTGCTGTCCGCATCCAGCGCCGGATGAAAGAAGGGATCCTCGCGGTAGCCGAAGCGCCGGATATCGATCGCGGTCCGCGTCATATCCTCCGGCGGGTTGTGGTGCCCGCGGCTGGCCCCCTCGTGATGGATCAACCGGGCGAAGGGCGTATAGGCAGTGCGCCAGCCGGCCGCCCGTGCCGCCAGGCAGAGCGCGACATCGCTGTTCGCCATGGCATAGGTCTCATCGAAGCCGCCGATCACGGCGAAGACCTCCCGCCGGACCATCTGGCAGGCGCCCATGATGGCGGAGAGCGTTCGGGGGATGAGGGGCGAGCCGAAGGGACCCCATTCGGCCTCCGGCGCCAGGCGGAACAGCAGCCCGCAAAGATGCATGCCGATGGTGACGCCGGCATGCTGCAGCCGGCCATCGGGATAGACCAGCATGGTGCCGACGATGCCGACGCCGGGCCGCTGGGCGTAGCGCACCATCTCCTCCAGCCAGTCGGGGCAGGTGACGGCGATGTCGTTGTTGAGGAAGAGCAGCAGCTCGCCGCTCGCCGCGCGTGCTCCGGCATTGCATGCAGCGGAGTAGTTGAAGGGCAGGTGGAAGGGCAGGACCCTGATCCGCCCCTCTGCCTCCAGCCGGGCATAGAGGTCGAGCGTCTCCGGATCGGTGGACCCGCTGTCGACGACGATGACCTCCATCCGCGGGTAGTTCGTCTCGTCCAGGAGGCCGCGCAGGCATTGCTCCAGGAGCTTCGGCTTGTCGCGGTTGGGGATGATGACGGAGACCAGGGGCGGCTCGGCCAGCGCCCAGGTGGACCGCTGCGTGCCATCGGGCTGGGTGGCGATCGTGGCGTCGATGCCCACGCGGCGCCAATGCGCGGCGATCGCCGCCCGCATCTCGGCGGCCTCGGCCAGATCGGCCGCCGGCCGCTCGGTTCGCCCATCGGCCGGGCGGTGGCACAGGATGCGGGGGATCCGGACGACCTTGGCTGACCGGGCGACCATCCGGAGATGCAGGTCCCATTCCGCCGCGGCGCCCGCCTTGGCCGCGAAGCCACCGGCCTGCTCGGCTGCCTCGCGGTCCAGCACGGTCGGCCGGCCGAAATAGTTGAAGGCCTCCAGCATCTCCGGCGACCATTCCGGCTTCAGAAACGGGCTGTGGCGCTGGCCGCCCTGGCCGATGCGGTCCTCGTCGCCATGGACGATATCGGCCCCAGCGACCGTGGCGAGGGTGAAGAGCGCATCGGGCGCCAGCCGATCACCGGGGTCGAGCACCATCAACAGGTCGCCGGTCGCCCCAGCCGCCAGCGCCGCCAGCATGGCGCCACGCTCCGCGGTTCCGAGCCTCGATGAGGTGGGGCCGATACGGCGATACCGGTCCGGCCCCAGCGTGAACTCCTCGGCATCCGGTGCGAAGCCGATGCGGCATTCCAATTCGACGCCTTGCTGCGCCATGACGCTGTCCAGGGTTGCGGACAGTTGCGCGGTCTGGCCACGGGATACCGGCAGGAGCAGGCTGATCCGCCGAGCCGGCGCGCCACTGGCCAGGAAAGGCGCCAGCGTCTCCTGCTCGGCGCTCCAGCGCTGGTACCGCTCCGCGTCCTGCGCTGTGGGTGGGACCTTGACCGGATCCCGCTCCAGCATCGCCCGGCCGATTGCCTGCCGCAGCCCAGCCCGTCCGCTAAGGCGCAAGGCGCTGCCCAGGCTGCGGGCTGCCTGCAGGCCTTGACGCGGTTCCCGCAACCAGTGCTGGCCGAGCGACAGCGCCAGCCTCATCCCGGCGATTGGACGGTGCATCGGCCGCGCTTCCACCGGCCCAAGGCGAAACGGCCCCTGTGCCACGGGGGCGCCCATGGCCAGCGCGATCGCCTGGGGCGGTACATGGATCATCACCCGCAGCCGTCCATCGCCCAGGCGGTGCGGCATGACGCCTTGCAGCGGCTTGAATCCGGTGCCGTCGTCGAAGGTGACGGTCGGCACCCTGAAGGCGTTGCGCGGGGCCTGAAGGCTGATGGTGAGCTGGAGCCAGCCCGTCGGCAGGCTGCCGTCCGAGGGCGCCAGGCGGAAGCCCGCGGCAGCGCCGAGGGCTTGCCACCAACCATCGGCGCCATCGATCTCGGCGAGGTCGCGCAGCGCCTGCGGCTTGAAGGAAAGGGGCTTCGGCATCAGGGCAGTCCGTTCCGAAACGTGAGGCCGAAGGGTGGAACCGGACGGCCAGTCGCCCGGTCGCGTGCGGGGCTACTCGCCCGCCGCGACCCGGCCACGCCAGTCATCGAGGACGGTACGCAACGTGTCCTCCCAGGCGATCTGCGGCTCCCAGGCCAGGAGCTGACGGGCAAGGGAAGGATCTCCCTGAACACGCACCACATCGGTCGGACGCAGCCTTGCGGCATCCGCCTCGGTGCGCGCGGTGATGCCGGCCAAGGCGAGAAGTTGGCCAAGAATATCCCCGACCTGGCGCGGATGGCCGCTGCAGAGATTGATCGCGACGCCCGGCTCCAACTGGTCGAGCAGTCCGAGGGTGCGGGTATAGCCGGCGCAGACATCGCGCACATCGAGGAAGTCGCGCCAGCGATCCAGGGCGCCAGTGCGCAGGACGGGTTCCTGCAGCCCTGCTTCGATCCGCGCCACCTGACGGGCAAAGGCAGCCACGACATAATTGGGCGCCTGGCCCGGACCTATATGGGTGAAGGGGCGAAGCCGCACGGCCCGAAGGCCCCGCAAGGCCATCTCGCCGATGGCGAGGTCAGCCGCTGCCTTGCTCGCAGCGTAAGGATTGGCGGGCCGAAGCGCAGCATCTTCGGCGAGCGGCTGGCCGGACTGGAAACTGAGCCCGTAAACCTCGCCGGAGGAGATGAACATGAAGGACGCCTCCGGTGCCGCGCGCAGCACGGCCTCACCGAGCGCGATCGTGCCGAGGAGGTTCACCCGCCATGCCTCCCCCGGATCGCGGAAGGAGGCGGCGACATCGGCCTGGGCAGCGAGATGCACTACTGCATCGGGATGTGCCTCGGCGATGGCGTCGGGGAGACCTGCTGTCTCCCGCAGGTCAAGCGTCAGGCCGATATCGGTACCTGGCACTTTTCCTTCCCGCCCGGCGCCGATCAGCACCGCCTCCGGAAACGCGGCGCGCAGCGCAGGCAGCAACGCCCTGCCGACGAAGCCGCCGGCACCTGTCAGCAGGATGCGTCCGGGCTGCGTCATGGCGCGAGGTCAGGATGCGGCATCGGGATCAGCGCATCCGTGCGCGATGGCGGAACAGGTCCGCCTCGACCATCTCGCGGATCATCTCCTCAAGCGTGGTGGTGGGCGCCCAGCCAAGCTTCTCCTTTGCCTTCGAGGGATCGCCGAGCAGCACATCCACCTCGGCAGGCCGAAGGAAGGCTTCGTCCACCTTGACGAATTCCTCGTAGTTCAGCCCGACATGCTCGAAGGCGATGCGCACCATGTCACGCACGGTAACGGTTCGGCCGGTGGCGACGACGTAATCGTCCGGCTTCTCCTGCTGCAGCATGAGCCACATCGCCTCGACATAGTCCCGGGCATGCCCCCAGTCGCGCTTGGCGTCGAGGTTCCCCATCTGGAGTTCCTTGGCCAAGCCAAGCTTGATCCGGGCAGCGCCGTCGGTGACCTTGCGCGTGACGAATTCGATGCCGCGCAGCGGGCTTTCATGGTTGAAGAGGATTCCGCTGGATGCGTGCAGGCCGAAGCTCTCGCGGTAGTTCACCGTCATCCAATGGGCATAGAGCTTCGCCACGGCATAGGGCGACCGCGGGTAGAACGGCGTCTTCTCGCTCTGCACCGGCTCCTGGATCAGGCCGTACATCTCCGAGGAGGAGGCTTGATAGAAGCGCGCGCCCGGCGCGACGAGCCGTACCGCTTCCAGCAAGTTGTTGGCGCCAAGGGCTGTCACCTGCCCGGTGAGCAGCGGCTGGTTCCAGGACGTCTTGACGAAGGATTGGGCGCCGAGATTGTATACCTCATCCGGCCTCACCTCGTTAAGGATGCGAATCAAGGACGAGAGGTCGATGAGGTTGCCGTCCATCATGCGGACACGGCCAAGAATGCCCAGCCAACGAAGCCGCTCATCGAGGACGTCGCTCGAAGAAGAGCGACGCAGCAGACCGAAGACTTCATAACCTTTATCGAGCAGCAACTTCGACAGGTACGCCCCGTCCTGGCCGGTGACACCGGTGATAAGTGCGCGCGGCATTCCATTCAATCCCATGACGGCCTATGGCGCGTCCTTACCCGTATCAGGCAGAAATTCCAATACAGGCGGCCACTGTCCCAGAAAATACACCACTGATCTCTGTCCGACTCTCGTCTTGTGATATGAGACGCCACGAGTAGCAAAAAGCCTCCGCTAAATGGCCAGGACGGGATAGCACCACCCACGACCTCCAGCCCTTCGGGGTCGCCATTCGTCACTCTGCGGAGGCAAGGCGCCAGGGTGCCAGGCGGCGAGCCGGAATGGCCAAGCTTACGGTGTGGCTGAGGCGGGAGAAGTTCGTGTTGTAGTAGGGATCCTCATCGAGGATCTCACCCCAGCGCGCCCGCATGTAGCGTGCCTCCGCGGTGGCGCGGGCCCGCTTCTCCGGCGTATCCTCGTTGCCGCGTGAGGCGGATTCGAGATGAAGCAGCTCGGCGAAGGGCGTCCAGACGTTCCGGTAGCCCCGCTCGCGCAAGCGCAGGCAGAAATCCACGTCGTTGAAGGCGACTGGCAGGTTCGCCTCGTCGAGCCCGCCCACCACGTCGTACAGCTCGCGCCGTACAGCAAGGCAGGCGCCGGTATTGGCAGAGACCGTCCGGGTGAGCACCGACAGGGCGCAGTAGCCGAGTGCCTCTGCCGGCTCGTGCAGGGCGAAATGGCCGGCCACGCCTCCACCGCCCTCGAAGCTCCCCATGCCCAGCACGACGCCCGCATGCTGCACCGTCCCGTTGCCATACAGCAGCCTTGCGCCGACGGTGCCGACATCCGGCCGCAGCGCGTGCGAGACCATCTCGCGCAGCCAGCCACCATCGAGCACGTCGATGTCGTTGTTCAGGAGCAGCAGGATCTCACCTTGCGCCTGGCGGGCTGCCATGTTGTTCAGGGCCGAGTAGTTGAATGGCGCATCGGATCGCAGGACGCGCACGCGCGGATCGGCGTCCAGCCGTGTCAGCAGTTGCAGCGCCTCCGGCCGGGTCGAGCCGTTGTCGACGATCAGCACCTCCAGCGCATCGTAGTCGGTACGCGCGAGCACACCCGCCGTCGCCCGTTCGAGAAGCTCGGCGCGGTCCCGCGTCGGGATGATGATGCTGACCTTGGGGAGCGGGTCGGGCAGGGGCCATCGGATACGCTGCCCTTCGATGCCACGCGGATGCGGAAGCACCGCAGCGCCCGAGCCCCGAGGCAGGTGGTGAACATGCTCGGCGATCGCGCGGTGCCGCGACGCGGCTGCGACCGCGGGCGCTGGCTGCCCAAGTCGCCGATGATAGAGAACGGCCGGTAGGTGGTGAATTCCTTCCCCGCCGATTTCCGCTGCCGACCGCAGGACCAGATCCTGGACTTCGCTGCCCTCGAACCCCTCGCGCATGCCGCCGAGGCAGCCAAGCAAGCTGCGGCGCCAGAACACGAAGGCAAAGGCGGCATCCTGCCCAAGGATCAGGTCAGGGTCCCAATCGGGGCGGAAGGCGGGGTCCCGTCGCTGTCTGCTTCCTGCGATGTCTTCGAACCAGTCCTCGTCTGAGAAGATGAGATTGACCCCCGGATGTGCATCAAGCGCCACCGCCGCCTCGTAAAGAGCACGCTCCGACAGCAGGTCATGGGGCTGCAGCAGGGTGACGAACTCGCCATGCGCGGCCTGTACCCCGGAATTGACGCGGGCGGCGAATGAGCGAGCCCCCGTGGCCCCCACGCAGCGGATGCGCGGATCCGTAGCCGTGATGGACAGCAGGAAGGACCGAAGCGCGGGCGGCGTGGTGTCCTCCTCGACCAGGCACAGCTCCCAGTGCGGATAGAGCTGGTTGCGGACCGAGCCGATCGCTTCGCTCAATTGCGCCTCGGCGGCATCCTGGACCGGCATGACGACTGACAGCAGTGGCCGGTGGCGCAGCTGCTGCAGATGCGCCGCAATCAGTGCCTTGTCCTCATCCGACAGGGTATCGCAGGCGGCGATCCAACGTGCATATTGCGCCATGTCCGTCGCCGGGGCGTGATGACCCTCCTGGGCAGCATCTCTGATGCCGGGCCTCCAGCGCCGCAGTAACCTTGCGATGCCATCGAGGGCGACACGCAATGGGTAGGTGGCACGCCAGATGGTCGAACGGGCGATGAGGTCCCGCTCGCGCAGGGCTGCTTCGGCCAGGAGAGCAAGCCGGCGCTGCTCGACGCGCGATCTGGCCAATGCGGCCCGCAGGCTCTCGATGTCACACTCGGGCGTGCTGGTCGTGCCCCCTGGTCGCTTGGGGGTGGTCTCAGGGGCCGCTCGTGTGGAAGCCTGACGCAACAGAAGGATCCTTGGACCGGGTCCGGCGAGGAAAGGGCCATGCCCGCCCCCCCTCAGCCAGAATGAGCTGCAGACGGCCTGCATAATGACCGGGCGCGGGCTGCCGAGGATGGCCGCCGGCTTGGGCCCGGGCCAGGACGGTGTGCGACACCACCGGGGCCAACCGAGAGGGCTGGAGCCCTATCATGTCATGCTGTGTCGGACAACGCCGTCAGCCTTGGGTGGGGCCGCGGCCATGCGCGCCCGCAGCCGTCTTGCCGGGCGCCCTGCTTTCGCCTCCCATGGCTGCATGGAACCCTGCGACACGCTCCTCACCGAGGCCCGTCTGCCGGATGGCCGCACCGGCATGGCCATCGCCTGCGCCGGCGGCCGCATCGCCGCCATCCTGTCGCCCGGATCGCCGCTGCCCCCGGCGAGGGAGACGCATGCGCTTGGCGGGCAGTTGCTGCTGCCGGGGCTGACGGATGGGCACCTCCACCTCGACAAGACGCTGATGGGCCTGCCCTGGATGCCGCATGCGGCCGGGCCAACGCGTGCCAGCCGCATCGAAACCGACCAGCGGTTGATGCCGCATTTGCCCCTGCCGCCTGCGGAGCGCGCAAGCAATCTCATCCGCCGTTGCATCGCGCAGGGCACGGCGCTGATCCGCACCCATGCCGATATCACGCCGACCTTCGGCCTTTCCATGCTGGAGGGCATCCTGGAGGCGAAGGCGCGGCATGCGGGGCAGGTGCGCATCCAGACCGTCGCCTTCCCCCAGGCGGGGGTGGTGACCGCACCGGGGACGGAGGCGCTGCTGGAGGCGGCGCTGCGCGCCGGGGCGGACCTGCTCGGTGGCCTCGACCCCTGCGAGGTGGACCGCGACCCCAAGGGGCAGCTCGACATCCTCTTCCGCCTGGCGGAGCGGCATGGCGTCGGCCTCGACATCCACCTGCACGAGGCGGGAGAGCTGGGCCTCTTCTCCCTCACCGAGATCGCGGCGCGGACGCGGGCGCATGGCATGCAGGGGAGGGTGACGATCAGCCACGGCTTCTGCCTCGGCGCCCTGGCCGAGAGCCGGCAGGCCTCGGCCGCGGCGATGATGGCCGAGGCTGGAATGGCGCTGGTGAGCCACGGCGCCGGCGGCGCCCCCCTGCCGCCGCTGCTGCGGCTGCGGGCCGAGGGCGTCCGCGTCTTCTGCGGCAACGACAACCTGCGCGACCTCTGGAGCCCCTACGGCACCGGGGACATGCTGGAGCGCGCCGCCATCATCGGCTGGCGACTGGATGCGCGGACGGATGCGGCGCTGGCCGAGCTGTTCGACATGGTGAGCGCGGCCGGGGCGGCGGCGATGGGGGAGGAGGCGCCGGCCCTGGCGGTGGGGGCGCCGGCGCATCTGTTTGCCATCCCGGCTGAGACGGTGGGGGAGGCGATCGGGCAGCATGCGCCGCGGGGGTTGGTGGTATTCGGAGGGAGGGTGGTCCATCGGGCATGAAGGCCACCCCCATGGCCCATGGGCGGCAGGCCCCGCCAATGCTGGCAATTAGCAGGAACACCCCCTACTGCTGGCCTGCGCGACCATCACCTCGATCCCAGCCGCATCCCCAATGATATCGGCGGAGAAGGCCCGTCCGGGACTGCCGGCCAAGGTTGACCTGAGGTCCCATCCCTTTAGAATTACTCCGAATTGCCGAGGTTTATTCATGAACCGGATTGCTAAAGAGAGGCGCTTTGCTCGCAGCAGGAGCATTGCGTGACTTATCCCGATACGGACGCCGCCAAGAATACGATTCAGCGCGATGGAATCCTGGACATACTGGCCCGCCCGGAACTCGAGGTCCCCTTCCGCTTCTGCGAGCGTTTGGACAGGGAGAGTGCCTGGTTCGGGCATCTGCCCTTCGCCCATTGGCTGGTGCATGTAGCGCGTCCGCGCATCCTCGTAGAATTAGGCACCCATGCCGGCATCTCCTACGCAGCTTTCTGCCAGGCTGTCGAGGCGGAGAGGTTGGGCACGCGGTGCTACGCCGTCGACACCTGGCGCGGCGACGAGCACGCGGGTCAGTACGACGAGAGCGTGTATGAGGATCTCGTCCGCTATCATGACAGCCGCTTCGCGGCATTCTCGCAGATGCTGCGCTGCACCTTCGACGAAGCGGTCGGCAAATTCGCCGACGGTTCGGTGGACCTCCTGCATATCGATGGCCTGCACACGTACGAGGCCGTGCGGCATGATTTCGAGAGCTGGTTCCCGAAGCTGTCGGATCGCGCCGTGGTGCTGTTCCATGACACCAATGAGCGTAAGGCGGATTTCGGCGTCTGGCGCCTTTGGGCCGAACTGTCCGCGCGCTGGCCCGCTTTCGAATTCCTTCATGGGCATGGGCTGGGGGTGTTGTGCGTCGGGCCGAACGTGCCGACGAGCCTGCGTGCCCTTTGTGGGCTTTCCGCCGCTGAAATCGCGACAATCCGCTCGCGCTTCGCCAGGCTAGGTGAGCGTTGGGACGCCGAATCACGGTCCATCACGCTGGCCCGTGGCCTTACCTTCCGTGATAAATTGATCGCCGATCTCGACGGCGCCCTGCGTACCGCTCACACGGAGCGGGATTCGGTGGCGCAGCAGCGGGATGCGGTCGCGCAGCAGCTTGATTCGGCGGTTCACCAACTCGCCGCGGCTGAGCAGACCGCTCGTCAGGCTGCGGAAGCACACTCGGCGGAGGCCAAGCGGGCGACCGAGACAGAACGGCAGCTTGCCCAGCTGCGGGCTGAGTTGACGGCCGCGCAGCAGGGCCACGAAGCCGAGAAAGCGAGGCTCCGGCAGCAACTCGGTGCCGAGCTGGACCGCTTGCGGCAGCAGGCCGAAGCCGGTGCCCGGAGCACATCCGAGATGGCCGCAGCCGTCAGCGAGGCCCGGGCGCGAGCGGACGAGGCGGTGCTGCAGCGGGAGGCACTGCTGAGTTCCACCTCCTGGAAGGCGACACAGCCCATACGACGCTTGGCGGAGGCCCTGCCGCACTCCGCGCGATGGCATGGGCGCCGCGCCCTCAAGGCGGCCTGGTGGCTTGCAACCCCCTGGAAGCTGGGTCGCCGCCTCAAGTATATCCGCGCCCGCAACCAGCTTGCCGTGTCGCCGACGATCGTGGTGCCGCTTCCGGCTGCGCCCAGGGCTGCCGCGAACCTCTCGGTACAGGAGGGCGATGCCTATGGACGCTGGATCGAGGCATTCGAAGGCGCAGCCCTTGTTCCATCCGGGACTCCTACCGCAGTCCGGAACTCCGGCGAGCCGCGCTTCAGCTTCCTCCTGCCTCATGGCGGTGACCCCGCTCGCCTTGAGGCGACTTTGGAATCCGTGAGGCGTCAGGTCGAGACGGATTGGGAGGTGCTGGTTGCCGTGCCGGACGATGGTATGGCCCGACTACCTGCTGGAATGAGCAGCGATGGACGCGTCAGGGCGGTTTCGTGCCGACCGCAGGCTGACCGCGGAGGCATCCTCGCCTCACTGCTCGCCACCGTCCGTGGAGACTGGATCGCGGTCCTGGATGCTGGGGATGTTCTCGCGGATGGCGCGCTGAGCGAGGTCACGAGCCTTGTGGCACGCTGCCCGGAGTTGGCGCTGCTCTACGCCGACGAGGATGAGCTCCTGCCCAACGGGAGACGGGCCTCACCGCAGTTCAAGCCGTCATGGTCGCCGGAGCTTCTGCAGGCCTATAACTACTTCGGCCGGCTGACGCTGCTGTCCCGGGAGCTGGCGGTCCAGGCCGGTGGCTTCCTCGAGGGACAAGCTGCTGGTGCCGAGTGGGGCCTCAACCTCCGTGCTGCCGACCTGGCCGAACAAATGGGGATGCGGGTTGAGCGCCTCACGCGCGTGCTCTGCCACCGCCCGCAGGGCGGTGACCGGGAACGCCCCGCCCCCGGCAGCGAGGCTGCATCCCAGCACCGTGCGGCCCTGCGTGCCTTCTGGGAGGGGCGTGGCATCGCCGGCGTGCGCGTCGAGACGCAACCCGACGGGACGCAGCGGTCCCGCTGGGAGGTCGAGAACCCGCCGCTGGTATCCGTGATCATCCCGAACCGGAACAGCCCGGACCTCCTGCGGCGCTGCATTGAGGGCGTGCTGGACAGCACGAACTACCGGCAGGTCGAGATCGTCATCGTCGAGAACAACTCGGATGATGCTCGGACCTGGGCGCTTTACGAAGAGCTGGAGCACCGCGGCAATATCCGCGTGCTGCACGCGAACGGGCCGTTCAACTATTCCGCCGCTTGCAACCGTGGCGCTGCTGTTGCCCGTGGCAGCGTGCTGCTCTTCCTGAACAACGACATCGAGGTCGTTGACCCCGACTGGCTGGGTGAGTTGGTGCGCGTCGTCATGCTGCCCGGCGTCGGCATTGCCGGCACGCGCCTCCGCTATCCCACCGGAGAGCTCCAGCATGCCGGTGTCGCCATCGGCATCCACCTCTACGGCCTGATGTACCACCGTGCCGCGGAGGAGGAGTGGGGCGTCCTCGGCTCGCCAGGGCATACGCGCAACTGGCTTGCGGTCATGGGCGCCTGCCAGATGGTGCGCCGGGAGGTGTACGACCTTGTCGGCGGCTTCGATGAAGCCTACCGCATCGCCAATAGCGATGTCGCCCTTGCGCTACGGGCCCACAGGGCCGGCTGGCGGACCGCCTATACGCCCTTCGCCACGCTGGTCCACCATGAAGGCATGTCGCGCGGCCGCACCAACCCGGCCGAGGACATGGCGCGCGCGGCCCATGAGGTGCTGCGCCTCGGCCTGATCGAGGACCCCTACCTCCATCCGGGGCTCAGCCCCTACAACCCAGTCCCTCATCTGCGGGCGCCCGGGGAGCCGAGCCTGCGTGAGAACCTGCAGCGTGACGCCGCAGCGCATCTGGCTTCGCAACCCCTGCCGGAGCCGCCGCTCGACCTCGACGATGACGCACAGGTCTGCGCAGCCGCGGGTCTGCCCCGCGACGCCATCCTCTGGCCGCCGCAGCCGGCGCATTCGGTGCATGATTGCTGGTCGGCGGCACGCCTCATCCTGGATCTGCTGCGCGGCCGCCGGGATCTGCGGATGCGCTTCCCGCGCGCGCTCTCCGAGGGAGCGGACGGAGCCTTCGCCCGCTGGCTCCGCACCGAAGGCGGGGATGCGCTGGGCCTCTCACCAGAGCGTCGTGGGCACCTTCATGCTGCCTTCGCGCAGGAGCCATCGGCGCGGGTCATGCAGGCCTATATGTGGCGGGACGATATCCGCACGATCTTTCCGCTCGGCCTGTTGCCCTCCGGACGGCGGGGCCTGGCCTCCTGGCTACTGTCTCATGGCACCGAAGCGAAGCTGCGCCATGAGGAGATCTGGTGGTTCCTCCTTCGGACCGCCGAGGACCCGAGCGGGGCGCTCATCCGTACCTATCGCTTCACCCCAGGCTGGCAGCAGGCGCATCCAGCCGGGCTGACCGTATTTGGCCGCGAGCGCTTCGCAGCCTGGCTCTCGGAGCGTCACGGCATCCCGCCGGACACGGTCTGGCTGCGGCCGGAGAACTGGCGCACGGGCCTGACGCCCGCCGAGGAGATCCGGCTGGCCTATGCGGCAAGCCCATCCTGGCGGGAAGCCCATCCGAATGCCTTCGACACCGAGCAGGGCGCCCATGGCCTGCTGCACTGGCTCGCCTCATCGGCGGGCCTGTCGGACGATCTCGCCCGTTGGTGTGCGGCGAGGCTGGACGATGGCACGCCGGCGGCCTTGGCTCGGCCGGGCGCGAATGTCCTCGCTCATTTCTGCTACCCGTCCGGCCTGCGCGTCTCGGCCGAGGCCATGTCGGACGCCATCGAGGAGCAGGGCGGCCTGGTGTCCCGCCGTGATGTCCGCACCGACCCCGGCGACGATCCACACCATGCCGAGTTCGGTGGGTTGGAGGTGCATGACGTCACGATCATCCACACCCAGCCGGAGCCCTTCTTCTCTGTTGCCTATGCGCGGGCCGACCTGGCCGAGCGTATGCCGAGGACCTACCGCATCGGCTACTGGTACTGGGAGTTCGACAGCGTGCCCGAGTACTGGGCCGAGACGGCGCGCATGGTGGATGAAGTCTGGGCTGCCACCGAATTCGTGGCCAAGGGCCTGCGCGAGAAGCTCGAGATACCCGTCCGCACCCTGTTCCCGGGTGTGCGCGTCGGGACCTTCACGCCGAGGCCGCTCAGCGCCTTCGGCCTGCGCGGGCGAGAGGAGGGGCGTTTCACCTTCCTCTTCTCCTTCCACATGGGCAGCGTCATGGAGCGCAAGAACCCCCTGGGGCTGATCCGCGCCTTCCGGCAGGCCTTCGACCCGGCGGAGCCCGTGGACCTCATCCTGAAGACCACCTCCTTCGGCCGGTTCGACGACCAGGTGCAGGAGCTTCACGCCGCGGCGGCGGGGGCGAACGTCACCGTCCTGGACCGGGTCATGACCCCCGACGAGATCCTGTCCCTGATGGAGGCGAGCGATGCCTATGTGTCCCTCCACCGAAGCGAGGGGCTGGGCCTGACGATGGCCGAGGCCATGTTGCTCGGGAAGCCCGTCATCGCCACCCGCTATTCCGGGAACCTGGACTTCATGGATGACGGGAACAGCCTCCTGGTGGATTGCGACATCGTCACCCTCGGCCGCGAGATCCCGCCCTATGATGCATCCTCGCGCTGGGCGGAGCCTTCGGTGGACCATGCCGCCCGGCTGATGCGGCGGCTCTATGACGACCCGGCCTATGCCGCTTCCCTCGGGGCCCGGGCCAAGGCCGATGCGGAGAACCGCCTCTCCCTGGCCTCGGCCGGGCAACGCTTCCACGCCCGGCTTGCCGAGATCAAGGCGGCCATGCGGGGCCGGCCGGGAGGAGGCCAGGGCCGGGCGCGCTGATCATCGGCGAAGCGGCCGGGGACGGGGCCGCGGCCGCGGCGATGATGGCCGGGGCGGGGGCGGCGCTGGTGAGCCACGGCGCTGGCGCATCTCTTTGCCATCCCGGCTGAGACGGGGGGGAGGCGATCGGGCAGCATGCGCCGCGGGGGATGGTGGTGTTCGGAGGCAAGATGTAAACTCGGATAAATTTTTGGTTCAATCAGCGGCAACCTATATCTTCGAGAAAGATGGCGACGGTTAATCTGTAAAAGAGGTGCCGGACATGCTACGCAAAACCAACTATCAGACATTATCTTGGCTAAATGATCTTTATAAAAGAGGGCTGCTTGATTTAGATCCACCATATCAAAGACGCAGCGTCTGGAATCAGCAATATAAAGATTTTTTTGTGGACACAGTTCTTAATAATTATCCATGCCCAGCGATATTTCTCTACGAACAAATATCTTTGGAAGGTATCGCTAGTTATAAGGTTGTAGATGGTAAGCAGAGACTCTTAACTCTATTTGAATTTTGTAACAACGAGTTCCCTGTTTATCAAGATGCAAGCCTCAGTTCCGCTCGCGAGAAAAACTTCTCTGAACTTGATGACGAACTAAAACTTAGAACATGGCGCTATCAATTTGCCGTGGAGTTTATTCCAGCCGAAGATGAGAGATTGATTACGGAGATTTTTAATCGAATTAACCGTAACGTCGCGCGTTTGTCCCGACAGGAACTGAGGCATGCTCGCTTTGGCGGATCTTTTATGAACTCGGTTGAGGCGCTTAGCGAGTGGACCGTAAAAGAGTTGCCGCCTAATTTTCCGAATATTGCCCAGCAGTCACGCAAACAAATGCGTGATAGCGAATTCGTTGGAACGCTGCTTTTGTATATCGAGGACGGTCCGCGTTCGTTTTCACAAGACCAACTTGATGAAGCATATAGCCTTCGTGATCTCGAATGGCCTTCAGAGACGGAAACAACTGAACGGTTTAAGGAAATCATATCTTACTTGGCAACTCTAACACGTGTAGATACGAGCGGATCATTAGTCAGGAGCCGCATTAGAAATCAAGCGGATTTCTATGCTCTGTTCGGGGCCTTGCATCAGCTTGAAAAAGAGTCATGGCCTGATCCTGCATCGGCGCGTGAGCGTTTGCTGGCATTTGCCGAGTTGGTAGACGATGACTCGCGCCGCTCGCGATCAATCGAGGCGGAGGCTTACTACGCCGCCGCTCGATCCGCATCCAATGATCCAGGCGCACGTCTGTCTCGCATTGGAGCACTGCAAAAGGTAATTCTAGGGCAGTTCGCGGTACCTTAAAAATGATTGTTCCCAGCGCGCTCATAACGCACTTCTCCGACATCGAGAGATCTCTCAAGTTTGTTCATGACCGTGCTCGGGCGACACTCTCGACATTTTCCGACGCAAAAAATTTCCCCTTTACGGGTAGGGTAAAAACAATCGAGTCAACAGCTGAAAAAATTGAGACCGGGAGATACTCGAAATTTGCCGACCTGGACGACTTAGTAGCATTCACGATTATCGTTCCAAGCAGCAAGCATGAGGATGAAGTTAGGGATTTTTTGAAAGGAAAATTTGATTTAGTACGAGAAAAGCTGAGAAACGAATCTGAGAAATCTCCCGACGTTTTCCGGTTCGACTCACCCAGGTTGTATTGCCGTTTAAAGCCCAGCCCCGATGCAGTAATAGCTAACCCGGATTCCAGCGTATTTAAGATAATTTTTGAAGTCCAGTTACGGACTGCGTTTGAACATGCTTGGTCCGTAGCAACTCACGATCAAGCATATAAGACAAATAGAATCGATTGGAAGCGCTTGCGAGTTGCGGCACAACTAAAAGCTGTTATTGAGAATTTAGATTCTGTGGTAACGGCGTTCGACGCAGTTGCAGCTGCCACTGATTCAAGTCCATGGTCAAAGCTCGAAGAACAAATAAAAATTCAAGAAGCATTCGAAGGCTTCTTTGAGAATGGTGAACTTCCATCTGCGCTGTTTCCAAAAGACATGTCTAGATTTTGCAACAATATCGCTGATTTTGTTGCAAAAATAAGACCGAAAGTCCAGTTGTCGGTGTGCCTAGACAAATTTAAAGGAGCGTTGGAAAAGCGTGAACTTCATCCTATTCCTTCGAGTTTGTCATTGTTTCAGCTTTTTGTGGGCTACCTTATACAAAGTCGGACTATCCCCTACACGTTCAGCATCCCCTGTCATATAACGGAGGAAATGTTTGCACTATTTCCTGCTGTAAGAGAGGTTAAGCCAATCTTTTTATATGGCGAAACTTCGAAAGAAGTGCTGTAAGTGATATTTATCCAGTTTGTAACAAGCTAGCTAAGTTACAAATTCTGCTTTCACATCCCGCTCCACCGCCGCCGCATCCCGCTCCTCCGGCGGCCCATACCCGCCGCCCCCTGGCATCTCCACCACCAGCCGCCCGCCCGCCGGGATCACCTGGAACCCCTTGCCCTTCAGCACGGTCCCATCGGCCAGCGTCAGCCGCCCCGCCGCTCCGGGCAGCCCGCCCTCCCGCCCGCGCGCCGGGTAGTGCACCCGCTCGAAGGTGGCGAAGATGCCGAAGGGCGCGCCATGCCGGTGCTCCACCTCCATCACCTGGCCGAGGCCGCCGCGCTGCCGCCCCGCGCCGCCGCTATCCGGCCGGTACTCCTTGGTCCAGATCACCACCGGCGCCACCGTCTCGGTGATCTCCACCGGCACGTTGCGGACGCCCGACGGGAAGGGGGTGGCCGACAGCCCGTCCTGCCGCGGCCGCGCCCCGGCCCCGCCGGAATGGAAGGTCGTCACCATGAAGGGCGTGCTGGCCCGGCCCGCCTCCGCCGTCCCCGTCATCCCGTGCCCGGCGCCGAGCTTGAGGTTCCAGAGGTTGCTCGTCCCCTCCGCCGGCACCCGGCCGGGGATGCACTGGTGCAGCGCGCCATAGACCACGTCCGGCAGCATATGCCCGATGGTGGAGCGCGCATTCACCGCCGCCGGGTGCAGCGCGTTGACGATGCTCCCCTCCGGCGCCGTGACGCGGATGGCATCCAGCGTCCCCGCATTGTTGGGGATGCCGGCGCCGACGATGCATTTCACCCCGAAGGCCGTATAGGCCTCCGTATAGCAGAGCGGGCAGTTGATCCCGTAGGCGGAGGCGGGGGAGCTGCCGGCGAAATCCACTGCCACATGGTCGCCCGCGATGGTGACGCGCGCCCGCAGGTCGATCGGCGTGTCATAGCCATCGATCCGCATATGCCCGTCCCAGGCGCCCTGGGGCAGCGCGGCGATGGCCCGCTCCATCCCCGCGCGGGACCGCTCGATGATATGCGCGCCGAGCTCGTCGAGATCGGCGATGCCATGCTCCGCCATCATGGCGGAGAGCCGCCGCTCGCCGATCAGGTTGCAGGCGACGAGGGCATGGATGTCGCCCTCCACCTGCACGGCCTCGCGCACATTGGCCCGCACCACCCGCATCAGGCTCTCATCCCAGACGCCGCCACGTACCAGCGGCAGCAGCGGGATGAACAGCCCCTCATGATAGACCTGCCGCCCATCCGGCGACTGCCCGAGCCCGCCGATATCGACCACATGCGTGGTGCAGGAGAACAGCGCCACCAGCCGCCCCTGATGGAAGGCGGGCGAGGTGATGACGATGTCGTAGAGATGCCCGGTGCCCTTCCACGGGTCGTTGGTGATGAAGTGGTCGCCCGGCTTCATCGTCTCGACGGGGAATTCGCGGAGGAAATGGACGACGCTGCGCGCCATGGAGTTCACATGGCCCGGCGTGCCGGTCACCGCCTGGGCGAGCATCCGCCCCTCGAGGTCGAAGACGCCGGCGGAGATGTCGCCCGCCTCCCGTGCGCTGGTGGAGAAGGCGGTGCGCACCAGGGCCCGGGCCTGCTCCTCGACGACGGAGAGCAGCCGGTTCCACATCACCTGCAGGCGGATATCCTTCATGCCGCGATCTCCAGCACGAGCTGCCCGAGGGCATTGACGCGCGCGGTGGCCCCGCGCGGCACGACGGTGGTGGTGGCGTCCTCGACGATCAGCGCCGGGCCGGCGAGCGTCATGCCGGGCGCGAGCGCCGCCCGCTCATGCAGCGCCGCCTCCTCGCGGAGGCCGGTCGCCGGGTCGAGGACCATGCGCCAGGCGGCGGGGGCGGGTGCCGGGCAGGGCGGCGGATCGGCAGCGGGGGCGGGCAGGGGACGGCTGGTGGCGAGCGCCAACGTCCAGGTTAGCGCCTCCACCTCCAGCCGCGGGATGGTGCGACCGAACAGCGCGGCATAGGCGGCATCGAACCCGGCCCGCAGCGCCCCGGCCTCGAGCCTGCTGATCGGCACCGCGATCTCATGCCCCTGGCCGCGATAGCGCATGAAGCCGGTGCGGGTCTCGACCAGCGCCTCCTCCGGCGCGCCGAGGCGCACTACCGCCTCCGCCTCCGCCCGCATGGCCGCGAACAGCGCCTCCAGCGCCGCGACGTCGAGGGCATCGAGGCGCAGATGCCGGGTGCGGACCACCTCATAGGCGATCGGCGCCCGCAGGAAGCCATGCGCCGAGCCGACGCCGGCGCCGACCGGCACGACCACGCGCGCCATGCCGAGCTTGCGCGCCAGCCGCGCCGCATGCAGCGGCGCCGCGCCGCCGAAGGCGATCAGCGTGCGCTCCGCCGTGTCCTTGCCGTTCTCGACGGCATGCACGCGGGCGGCGCTCGCCATGGTCTCGTCGACGATCTCGGCGACGCCGGGCGCCGCATCCGCCCCGAGCGCGGTCAGTGCCGCCTCGGCGCGGTCGATATGCAGCGGGATGCTGCCGCCTGCGAAGCGCGCCGGGTCGAGCCGGCCGAGTGCCGCATCGGCATCCGTCACCGTCGGCTCCGTGCCGCCATTGCCGTAGCAGGCCGGGCCCGGCACGCTGCCGGCGCTGTCCGGCCCGACCTGGATGCGTCCCAGCGCATCCCGCCTTGCGATGGAGCCGCCGCCGGCGCCGATCTCCACCAGCTCGATCACCGGGATGCGCACGGGGATGCCGCTGCCCTGGACGAAGCGATAGGCCCGCGCCACCTCGAACTGGCGGGAGCGTTGCAGCTCCAGACCATCCAGCAGCGTCAGCTTCGCCGTTGTCCCGCCCATGTCGAAGGCGACGGCGCGATCCAGCCCGCATTCCGCGGCGACGGCCTGGGCGAGGATGGCGCCGCCCGCCGGCCCGCTCTCCACCAGCCGGACCGGGTAGCGCCGTGCCGTCTCGACGGTGGTGACGCCGCCCGAGGACATCATCAGCAGCAGCGGCGCCGCGATGCCGGCCTCGCGCAGCCCGCTCTCCAGCCGCCCGAGATAGCCGGCCATGAGCGGCTGCACATAGGCATTGGCGATGGTGGTGGAGGCGCGCTCGTATTCGCGGATCTCCGGCGCCACCTCGCAGGAGAGCGAGAGGGCGACGCCTGGCAGTTCCTCCGCCAGCACTTCGGCGGCGCGGCGCTCATGCGCCTCATGGGTGAAGCTGTGCAGGAAGCAGATGGCGACGGCCTCGATGCCGTCGCGGCGGAAATCGGCGGCGATGGCGCGCAGCACCGCCTCGTCCAGCGGCTTCAGCACCGCGCCATCGGCGGCGACGCGTTCCGGCACGCCGCGGCGCCAGGGGCGCGCCACCAGCGGTTCCGGCCGCTCCATATGGATGTCGTATTGCTCGAACCGGTGCTCCCAGGCGATCTCGACGGAGTCGCGGAAGCCCTCGGTCGTCACCAGTGCCGTGCGGGCACCCTTGCGCTCGATCAGCGCATTGGTGGCGAGCGTCGTGCCGTGCACGACGAGGCCGAGCGCCGCCGCCTCGCGCCCGGCCTGCGCCAGGATGCGCCGCGTTCCCTCCAGCACCGCGCGTTCCGGCGCCGCCGGGGTGGTGAGGAGCTTGGCGGACCAACTCCGCCCGTCCTCCTCCAGCACCAGATCGGTGAAGGTGCCGCCGATATCCACCGCCAGTCTCAGCATGCTAGTCGCCATCCACGCGGATATTGCCGGCCTTGACGACACGGCCCCAGGTCTCGGTGTCGCGCGCCAGGAAGGTGCGGTACTCGGCGATGGAGAGCGGGGCCGGGTGCAGTCCCGCTGCATCGAATCTGGCAGCGGTCGCCGGATCCGCCAGCACCTTCCGCACCGCGGCGGAAAGGGTGTCGAGCACCCCCTGCGGCGTGCCGGGCGGTGCCGCCAGCCCGTACCAATTCTCCGCCTCATAGCCCGGTACGGCCTCGGCCGCTGCCGACGTCTCGGGCAGCAGCGGCCAGCGCTCTGGCGAGGTGACGGCCATAGCGCGCGCCTGCCCGCCTCGGATGAGCGTCAGCGTTGCCGGGTCGCCGAAATAGGCATCGACGATGCCGGCGGCGAGGTCGTTCAGCGCCGGTCCGGTGCCGCGATAGGGCACATGCACCATGGCGAGGCCGGACATCTGCTTGAACAACTCACCGGCGAGATGCTGGCTCGTGCCGATGCCGCCCGAGGCCCAGCGGATATCCCCGCTGCGGCCGAGTGCCATGAACTCCGTCAGGCTCCGCGCCGGCAGCCCGTTGCGCACCGCCAGGATGAAGGGCATCCGCACCAGCCGCGTGACATGGGTGAGGCCCACGGCCTCATAGGGCAGGGGGCGGAGATGCGGCCCCGCCGTCGTCGTGCCCGCGCCGGTGAGAGACAGGGTATAGCCATCGGCCGGGGCGCGCGCCATCGCCTCGACGCCGATCACGCCGCCGGCGCCGCCGCGATTCTCGATGACGATGGTCTGGCCCAGCTCCCGCTGCAGCGGCTCGGCCAGCAGCCGCGCCGTGAGGTCGACGCCGCCGCCGGGTGGGAAGGGCACGATCATGCGGATCGGCCGCGCCGGATAGGTCTCCGCCCTGGCGGGACATGCCAGGGCCGGCAAGGCCAAGCCAGCCACGACCACACTCCTGCGCCCGATCCGCCGCTGCATGGCCATCAGCCCCATCCATCACCGATGAGGCTAGCACAGCATGCCGCGCTGCAAACTCCCCCGCCACTGCCCATCGGCTGAGCTTGGCTGCCCAGGCCAGATGCAGACGATGCGCGAGGCGCCGGATTGGCGCCATCGCGGCCATGGACAGGCGGCGCAGCCATGCCATGCTCCGCGCGATCCGGCGCGGAGGTGGCGCATGACAGGGCGGGACTACGACCCGATCGAGTTCGAGCTGTTCAAGAACGCCATCTTCTCCATCGCGGATGAGATGGCGCTCACCGTCCATCGCACCACCTACTCCGCGGTGCTGAAGGACAACATGGACTACAGCACCGCCTTCTGCGATGCGGAAGGACGGCTGGTGGCGCAGGGGCTGACGCTGCCGAGCCATCTCGGCTCCATCCCCGAGGCGCTGGCGGCGGTGATCCGCCGCTATGGCGAGGACATGCAGGAGGGCGACATCTTCGTCCTCAACGACCCCTTCGAGGGCGGCATGCACCTGCCCGACATCTTCCTGTTCCAGCCGATCTTCGTCGCGGGCGAGCGGGTGGCGATCGCGGCCACCATCTGCCACCACACCGATGTCGGCGGCCGCGTGCCGGGCTCCAACGCCTCCGACAGCACGGAGATCTACCAGGAGGGGTTGCGCATCCCACCGCTCAAACTCTATGAGCGCGGCCGGCCTAACCCCACCCTCCATATGATGATAGAGCGCAATGTCCGCGTGCCGGTCAAGGTCTTCGGCGATCTCCGTGCCCAGCTCGCCGCCTGCACCATCGCCGAGCGGGCCTTCAAGGAGCTGGTCGCGCGCTATGGCCGCGAGACGACGCGGCTCTACATGGACGAGCTGCTCGACTATGCGGAACGGCTGACCCGGGCCGCGCTGCTCGACCTGCCCGACGGCGAGTGGCGCTTCGAGGACCATATCGACGATGACGGCGTCGAGGTCGGCAAGCCCATCCCGCTGCGCGTGCGCGTCGAGAAGCGCGGCGACCGCATGGTGGTGGACTGGACAGGCACCAGCCCGCAGGTGAAGGGCGCCATCAACAACACCTTCAGCTTCACCCGCTCGGCGGCCTACTGCGGCATCCGCAGCATCCTGCCAGCGAACATCCCGAACAATGAGGGGTATTTCCGGGCGATCGAGGTGATCGCGCCGCCCGGCACGGTGGCGCATGGCGTGCTGCCCGCCGCCTGCGCGGCGCGTGGCCTCACCGGCTTCCGCATGGTCGACTGCCTCTTCGGCGCGCTGGCGCAGATGCTGCCGGAGCGCGTCGGCGCCGCCGGGGATGGCGGCAATATCGGCGTCTCCATCGGCGGCTACACGCCGGAGCGGGCACCTTTCATCTATGTCGACTTCACCTGCTCCGCCTGGGGCGGCCGGCCCTTCGCCGATGGCTGCGACGGCAACAGCCACATGTTCGCCAACATGGCCTCGCCGTCCATCGAGGTGACGGAGGCGGAGCAGCCGATCCAGATCACCCGCTACGAATTCATCCCCGACACCATGGGCGCCGGCCAGTATCGCGGCGGCGCGCCCTTCTGCCGCGAGTACCGGTTCCTCGAGGCCGAGGGCGTGCTGCAGGTCCGCGCCGACCGCCGTGCCTTCCTGCCTTTCGGGCTGCAAGGCGGCGGGGCCGGGGCACCCTCGATGAACTGGCTGACGCGGGAGGGGAAGACCGAGGCACTGCCCTCGAAATTCTGCATCACCCTCCGCCATGGCGACCTCTTCCGCCTGGAGGTGCCGGGCGGTGGCGGCTGGGGCGACCCGCTGGCCCGCGACCCGCAACTGGTGCTGCGCGATGCCCGCAATGGCTTGGTTTCACTGCATGCGGCGCGACATGACTACGGCGTGGTCATGACGCCCGGCTGGGTCGTGGATACGGCAGCGACCGAGGCTCTGCGGGCCGAATGCCGGGCCGCCCGTGGCCCGCTGCCTGCCATCACGCGGGAGCGCGCGGCATGAGCTGGCGTGTCGGCGCCGATATCGGCGGGACCTTCACCGACCTCGTCGCCATCAGCGACGGGGGCGCGCTGCGGACGAAGAAGGTCTCCTCCAGCACCGGCGACTATGGCCGCGCCATCGTCGAGGGCCTGGCGATGCTCTTCGCCGAGGCCGGCTTCGCCGCCGGAGAGGTGGAGGAGGTGCTGCATGCGACGACGGTCGCCTCCAACGCCATCCTCGAGCACAAGGGCGCGCGCACCGGCCTCATCACCACGGAGGGTTTCCGCGACGTGCTGGAGATCCGCACCCTCCGCATGCCGCGCCTCTATGACCTGCGCTGGGAGAAGCCGGCGCCGCTGGTGCCGCGCCACCTCCGCCTCGGCGTGGCGGAGCGCGTCAATCACCGCGGTGAGGTGGAAACCCCGCTCGACGAGGACGGGGCACGGGTGGCGGTGGAGGCGCTGCTGCGCGAGGGCGTTGAGGCCATCGCCGTCTGCCTGCTGCATTCCTACGCCAACCCGGCGCATGAGCGGCGGATCGGCGCCATCATCCGCGAGCTGGCCCCGGGCCTGCCGGTCTCGCTCAGCGTCGACGTGCTGCCGGAGATGAAGGAGTACGAGCGCAGCTCCACCACCGTCATCAACAGCTATATCGGCCCGGTGCTCGGCCGCTATCTCAATGCCCTGATCGGCGACCTACAAGGCGCGGGGCTGCGGGCGCCGCTGCTGCTGATGCAATCCTCCGGCGGGCTGATGCCGGCGGCGGAGGCGGCGCGGCTGCCGGTGCATGTGGTGGAGAGCGGCCCGGCCGCCGGCGTCATCGGGGCCCAGGCCCTGGCAAGGCGAGCCGGCCTGGCGCGCGTGATCTCCTTCGACATGGGCGGCACCACGGCCAAGGCCGGCGTCATCGAGGACTACGAGGTGGCGCGGGCTGGCGAATACAGCGTTGGCGCCGGCATCATGGTCGGCTCCCGCCTGCTCTCCGGTGCGGGTTATCAGCTCAAGGTTCCTGCCATCGACCTCGCCGAGGTCGGTGCCGGTGGCGGCTCGCTGATCTGGCTGGATGCGGCCGGCGCGCCGCAGGTGGGGCCGGAGAGCGCAGGTGCGCTGCCCGGCCCGGTCTGCTATGGCCGCGGCAATACCCAGCCGACGGTGACGGATGCCAATGTCGTGCTTGGCTATCTGAATCCCCACCATCTGGTGGGCGGCGCGCTGCCGATCGACGCCGCCGCCTCCCGCGCCGCCATCGCCGGGAAGGTGGCGGGGCCACTCGGCCTCGCGCCGGAGGAGGCGGCGCATGGCGCGCATCTGATCGCCGCCTCCAACATGATCCGCGCCATCAAGGCCGTCTCCTCCGAGCGAGGGCGGGACCCGCGTGGCTTCGCCCTGGTCGCCTTCGGCGGCAACGGGCCGCTTTTCGCCGCCGGCATGGCCGAGGCGCTCGGGATGCGGCGGGTGGTGATCCCGCCTTCGGCCGGCGTCTTCTCGGCGGTCGGGCTGCTGGCCTCGGATGTCGAGGTGCATCTCTCCCGCTCCTGGCGGCGCCTGGCGCAGGGCCTTGATCCCGACGCGCTGGAGATGGCGAGCGCGGCGCTGGCCGAGGAGGCGAGGGCACGCCTGGCCGCCCAGGGCTTCCCCGCCGCGCGCATCACCGCCCAGCGCGCCGCGACGCTGCGCTACCAGGGCCAATCCTTCGAATTGCAGGTGGGCTTCGCGGCGGGCGAGGGGCCGGATGTGCTGGCGGAGCGCTTCGGCGCCGAGCATGAGCGCACCTACGGCCACCGGGCCGGTGCCGGCGAGCCGGTGGAGGTCATGGCGCTGCAGGTGCTCGGCCGCGGCCTGCCGGAGCGGCCGCGCATGCCGGACAGGCTCTCGCCCGGGGCCGCGCCGCCGCCGGAGCCGGCGCGCCCGGCCTATTTCGGCCGCGCCCATGGCTGGCTGGAGACGCCGGTGCTGGCCCGCGCCGTGCTGGCCGCGCCGCAGGCCGGCCCGCTCATCATCGAGGAATACGACTGCACCTGCCTGGTCCCGCCCGGCGCCGTCGCGGCGCTGGACGGGTTCGGCAACATCACCATTGAGCTGGGAGTGGCTTCCGCATGAGATCGATCCTGCTTGCCGCCGCGGCGGCCCTCGCCCTGGCCGGTGCCGCCCGCGCCCAGGTGCCGGAGAGCCTGCCGGCCGGCCCGAAGGTGACGGTGGTCGCCGTGACCCAGCCGCTGCCGACCCAGCCGCAATATACCCGCGTCGACATCCCCGTGCTGCGCGAGGCGGTGGGCCAGCGCAGCGGCGGGCGGATCGAGGTGCAGCTCTCGACCCATGCCGAGCGAAACCTCTCCGGCACGGAACTGGTGCGGCTGGTGCGGTCCGGCCAGACCGATATCGGCGCCAGCACGCTGACGACGCTGTCGGGTGACGTGCCCATCCTCGACATGGTGGATCTCGCCGGCCTCGCCCCGGATATCGGCACGGCGAAGCGCATCGCCGAGGCCATGCTGCCGGTGGTGAACCGCGACCTGGAGCGTTTCGGCGCCCGGCTGATGGTGATCTATCCCTTCCCGGCGCAGGTCGTCTTCTGCCGTGCGCCCTTCACCAGCCTCGCCGACCTGCGCGGGCGGAAGGTGCGGACCTTCGGCAACTCGCTGGTGGATTTCTTCACCGCCCTCGGCGCGCAGCCGGTCTCGATCGGCTTCCCCGAGGTCTATTCGGCGCTGGAGCGCGGCGTCGTCGATTGCGCCATCACCGGCACCGGCAGTGGCGTTGCCGCGCGCTGGCCGGAGGTGACGACGCATGTCTCGAACCTTCCGGTTTCCTGGGCGCTGGCCGGCTACATGGTGAACATCGCCTGGTGGAACCGGCTGGACCCGCAGGTGCGCGCCTTCATGGAGGGGGCGCTGCGCGAGGTGAGCGAGAAGCAGTGGGAGCTCGGCGCCGCGGCGACGCGGGACGGACTCGACTGCGCCATCGGCAAGGCGGATGCTTGCCGGATCCACAGCCTCGCCGGCCGGCCGATGACCGAGGTGACGGCGACTGCCGCCGACAGCGCCGCCCTGCGCGAGATCCTGGAGAAGACCGTGCTGCCCGGCTTCGTCCGCCGCTGCGGCGCGCGCTGCGGCGAGGTCTACAACCAAATAATCGCCCCCATCTCCGGCGTCCGGGCCGGCGGGTGAGGGGGCTGCGGCGCGGCGTCGCCGCCCTGGCGGCGGGCATGGCCTATGTCGCAGGATGGAATTACCTGGCCTGCGCGGTCTTCATCACCTTCGACATATTGGGCCGCAGCTTCCTCGGCATCTCCTCCGCCGCGACGGTGGAGGTGACGGGCTACATGCTGGCAGGCGGCATCGCCTGGGCGCTGGCGCATACGCTGGCGCGGCGGGCGCATATCCGCGTCGATGTCTGGGTGAACCGCCTGCCGCTGCGGCTGCGGGCGGTGCTGCACCTGCTGTCGCTGCTGCTGCTCGGCGTCTTCGCCGTGTTCTGCGCCTGGGCGGCCTGGTCGCTGGTGGATGAGAGCATCCTCTTCGATGCGCATGACAACAGCGCGCTGCGCATACCCCTGGTGCTGCCGCAGGGCCTGTGGGCCTTCGGCATCCTGGTCTTCTGCGTGATGATCCTGGTGCTGGCGCTGGACGGGGCCTTTGCCCTGCTGGCCGGGCGGCCGGAGGAACTCGACCGGCTGCTCGGCTCCCGCAGCATCGACGATGAGGCGGCCGAGGCGCTCGAGGCCGTCGAGATGGCGCGCCACTCATGATCGCCGTCATCCTGATGCTCGTCCTGCTCGGCGTCGCGGTCTTCGCCGCGGCGACGGGCGGGCAGGCGGTGCCGGTCGTCGAGATCCTGGCGCTGACCGGCGCCTTCCTCGTCTTCTTCGGCGCCGGCGTCTATGTCGCGGCGGTGCTCGGCCTGCTCGGCGTGCTGATCGGCCTCACCTTCTCCGACCGGCCCTGGTGGGCCTTCGCCGGGCAGACGCTCTGGGGGCCGTCCTCCAATTTCGTGTTGGTGGCGGTGCCGCTCTTCCTGCTGATGGGGGAGATATTGCTGCGCGCCGGCCTGTCGGACCGGCTCTACCGGGCGCTGAATGTCTGGCTGAACCGGCTGCCGGGGGGTCTGCTCCACACCAACATCGTCTCCTGCGCCGTCTTCTCCGCGATCTCCGGCAGTTCCGTGGCGACGGCGGCGACCATGGGTTCGGTCGCGCTGCCCTATTTCAACAACTCGGCCTATAGCCAGCGGATGGTGCTCGGCTCGCTGGCCGCCGGCGGGGCGCTCGGCAACCTCATTCCGCCGGGGATCACCTTCATCATCTACGGCCTCATTACCGAAACCTCGGTCGGTGCCCTCTATATCGCGGCGCTGCTGCCGAGCATCCTCGTCACGGGCCTCTTCATCCTCGTCATCACAATCCACGGGCTGCGGCACCCGCTGCCGAAGCCGGAGCGCCTGCCGCTCGCCCTCAAGCTGCGGGCCCTGGTCGATCTCGTGCCGACGCTGTTGCTGATGCTGCTGGTGCTCGGCTCCATCTATGCGGGCTATGCGACGCCGACCGAGGCGGCCGCGCTCGGCGTGGTCGGTGCCGCGGTCTTCGCCGGGACCGAGGGCAAGCTTTCGCTCCGACTGCTGAACGCCAGCGCGGAGGCGACCGCGCGCAACACGGCGCTGCTCGGCCTCATCATCTTCGGCGCCTATCTGTTGAACTACCTGCTGACCACGATCAACGTGCCGCAGACGCTCGCCAGCTTCATCGGCGGCCTGCCCCTGCCGCCCTGGGCGATCATGGCAGCCATCCTGGCGCTCTACCTCGCGCTCGGCACCTTCATGGAGGGTTTCTCCATGATCATCACCACCGTTCCGGTGATCTTCCCGGTGGTGCAGGCGCTGGGCTACGATCCCATCTGGTTCGGGGTCATGGTGACGATGCTGGTCGAGATCGCCCAGATCAGCCCGCCGGACGGCACGGTGATGTATGTGTTGCAGGGGATGCGGCCGCGGCCCGGGCCGATCACCGATGTCTTCGCGGGCGTGATGCCCTTTCTCGCAGCCTATCTTCTGGCGGTGGTACTGATGATGATCTGGCCCGATATCGCGCTGTGGTTGCCGCGGGTGATGGGATGAGCGATCAGCCCATCCGGATCGCCGTCGACATCGGCGGCACCTTCACCGACCTCCAGATACTCGATGCCCGCGACGGCACCGTGCGCGCCTGGAAGACGCCGACCACGCCGGAGGACCCGTCCATCGGCCTGCTGCGCGGCGTGACCGAGGCGGCGGATCGCTTCGGCTTCTCCCTGCCCGAGGTCGGGCTGCTGCTGCACGGCACCACTATCGCCACCAATGCGGTGCTGGAGCGGAAGCTCGCCCGGGGCGTGCTGCTGGCCACGGCGGGGTTCGAGGATGTGCTCGAGATAACCCGCCATGTCCGGCGGGAGCTCTACAAGGTCGATCCTGACCCTTTCCCTTGCCTGATCGACCGTGACCGCCGCCTCGGCGTGCCGGAGCGGATGCGTGCCGATGGCAGCGCCGAGCGGCCGCTGGACGAGGCGGCGATCCCCGGCCTCGTCGCGCGGCTGGATGCGCTTGGCGCTGAGGCGGTGGCGGTCTGCCTGTTGCACAGCTACGTCAACCCGGCCCATGAGCAGCGATTGAAGGCGCTGATCGCCGCTGCGAGGCCCGCGCTGCCCATCTCGTTATCTTCCGAGATCAGCCCCGAGATCCGCGAGTATGAACGCAGCAGCACCACGGTGCTGAATGCCCTGCTGATGCCGGTGGTAAAGGCCTATCTGGACCGGCTGGAGGCACGGCTGGGCGAGGGCGGCTTCCAGCCGCTGGTCTTCCTCGTCCAGTCCAATGGCGGGGTCTGCAGCCTGCGCCAGGCAGCCGAGCAGCCGGCTCGGCTGCTGCTCTCCGGCCCCTCCGGCGGCGCGCTGGCGGCGGGCCGTATCGCCGAGCTGCTGGCGCGGCCGAACCTAGTCGCCGTCGATATGGGCGGCACCAGCTACGATGTCTCCGTCGTGCAGGGTGGCCGGGTCTCCGTCGTCACCCAGGGCGAGATCGACCGGCTGCCGGTGCGCCTGCCCATGGTCGAGATGCGGACCATCGGCGCCGGTGGCGGCTCCATCGCCAGCGTCGATAGCGGCGGCCGGCTGACGGTGGGCCCGCGCAGCGCCGGCTCCCGCCCCGGCCCCGTCGCCTATGGCCGCGGCGGGACGGAGCCGACGGTCACGGATGCCAACCTCGCCCTCGGCCGGCTCGACCCCGACTACTTCCTCGGCGGCATGATGAAGCTCGACATGCCGGGCACGCGGGAGGCCATCGCCGGGAAGGTCGGCACCCCGCTCGACCTGTCGGTAGAGCAGGCGGCGCAGGGGATGCTCACCGTCACCAATGCCAATCTCGGCGCGGCGGTGCGGCTCTCCCTTTTCGAGAAGGGGCTCGACCCGCGCGACTTTGCCCTGCTCTCCTTCGGCGGCGCAGGCGGGCTGCATGCGACCGATGTGGCGGCCGAGATGGGCATCCGCGAGGTGATCTTCCCGCGCGAGCCTGGCACACTCTCCGCCTATGGCATCCTCTACAGCGACCTGGTGCAGGATACCGCACGCTCTCGCGTGATGCCGGCGGTGGCCGCGAGCCTGCCCGCCATCGAGGAGAGCATCGCCGCGCTGCGCGCCGAGGCGGAAGCCGGCCTCGCTCGCGACGGCGTGCCGCCCGAACGGCGCGAGGTCGCGATCGCCGCCGACATGCGGTATCACGGTCAGGCCTTCGAGTTGCTGGTGCCCTGGCCGGACATGCCGGACCTCGCCGCGCTGCTCGCCCGCTTCCATGTGATGCACCGTCAGCGCTTCAGCTATGCCGATGAGCAGGAGGCAGTGGAAATCGTCACCCTCCGCGCCATTGCCACCGGCCGCCTGCCGAAGCCGGATGCGGCGGAGCCGGGCCCGGCCGGGCGCCCGGCGCTGAAGGGGCATCGCCGCGCCTTCGCCGATGGCGACTGGCAGGACCTGCCGGTCTGGGACCGCGAGGCGCTGACGCCCGAGGACCGGATCACCGGCCCCGCCATCGTCGAGGAACCCTTCGCCACCCATTGGATCGGCAGCGGCTGGACCGCCAGGCTCGGCGCCGCCGGCGCTCTCATCGCCCGGAGTGATGCGTGATGCCCCAAACGCCCCTGGGACCGATCGAGATCGAGGTCATCCGCAACGCGCTGACCGCTGCCGCCGCCGAGATGGACGTGACCGTCTGGCGCACCAGCCGCAGCACCATCGTGCGGGAGCTGCTCGACTACTCCACCGCCGTCTTCGATGCGGAGGGCAACAACCTCGCCCAATCCGCCCGCATCCCGAGCCACCTCAACAGCATGTCGCATTTCCTGCGGGAGATCCTCGACCGCTACGTCGATCCTGCGAGCTGGGGGCCGGATGACGTCGTCATCTCCAACGACCCCTATTGCGGCGGCCAGCACCTGCCGGATATCTGCGCCTTCAAGCCCGTATTCCACGAGGGCCGCCGCATCGCCTTCGTCGGCACGCTCTGCCACCATATCGATGTGGGCGGGCTGGTTGCCGGCAGCTATGCGGCGAAGGCGATCGAGATTTTCCAGGAAGGCCTCCGCATCCCGCCGCTGAAGCTGATCGAGAACGGGCGACGGAACGAGGGTGTTTGGGCGATGATCCGGCAGAATATCCGCAAGCCCGACCTGCTGCTCGGGGACCTGCAGAGCCAGATCGCCTCGCTCGAGGTCGGCGCCGCCGCGCTTCGCCGTCTCGCCGCCCGCTATGGCGCCGAGGGCATGATCGAGGCCGGGCGCCGCATCCTCGACATGAGCGAGCAGGCAATGCGTGCCGCCATCTCCCGCATGCCGGACGGTACCTATGAATTCACCGACTGGCTCGACGATGACGGCATCGATCTCGACAAACCCATCAGGCTGCATGTCGCGCTGACCATTCGGGGCGACAGCATCTCGGTCGATCTCTCCGGCTGCTCGCCCCAGGTCCAGGGGCCGACCAATGCGACGCTCGCCAGCAGCAACGCCGCTGTCATGTTCGCCGTGATGTGCGCCTGCGACGAGCCCTTCGCCGCCAATGCCGGCTGCTACCGGCCGATCGGCACCATCGCCCCGGAGGGCTCGGTGGTGAATGCCCGCGCGCCGGCGCCGGTCGTCCACCGCATCGCCGTCACCCACCGGCTGCTCAACGCCATGTTCGGCGCGCTGCATCAGGCGGTGCCGGACCGGATTCCGGCGGCCTATTACGGCAATTCCTACGTCTGCACCTTCCAGACCGTGGCGGCCGATGAGCGGCGCGAAGTGCTGGTTGAGATCGAGATCGGCGGCACCGGCGCGCATCCAAGGAAGGATGGCGTCAACGCCCTCTCGGCCGGGATGCACAACAACAGCAACATCCCGATCGAGATGATCGAGGCCCAGGCACCGCTGACCATCACCCGCTATGCGTTGCTGCCCGGCTCCGGCGGCGCCGGCGAGCATCGCGGCGGGCTCGGCCTCCTGCGGGAATGGCGGGTGGACAGCCCGCGCTGTTTCTTCACCGCGAACATGGACCGCTTCGTCCATGCCCCCTATGGGCTCGCCGGTGGCGCGCCGGCGCGGGTCGGCAAGCTGGTGCTGACTCGCGACGGCGCCGAGAGCCCGGTGCCGCCGAAATCCGACAACCTCCCCCTTCGCCAGGGCGATCGAATCCGTCTGGAAACCTCGGGTGGCGGCGGCTTCGGCGACCCGGCCCGGCGCCTGCCCGGGGCCGTGGCCCGCGACCAGGCGCTTGGCTATGTCAGCCGAGCAGCCGGCGCGTGAAGCGGCGGGAGGCGCGGAACATCGGCCGCACCCGTTCGGTCCAGGGCGTGGAGCGTGCCGCCAGCCATTCCGGCGTCTGGTTCACCTCTGGCCGCTCGAAGCGATAGGCGGCGAGCAGGTTCGGCGCCCCGCCATCCAGCCGGCGGTAGCGCGTGCCGCCGATGCAGCCGGGGCAGCCCGTCAGCATCGGCAGGTGCTCCTGCTCATACCAGTCGAAGATCGCCGGCAGGTCCGCCTCGGCGATGTCGAGCTCGACCGTGTAGAGGAAGGGGGCAGGGCGGGATACGTCACCGAGTGAGGCGATGAACGCATAGGGGATGCCATCCGGTGCCTCCTGCGGCGGGGCCTCCAGCCAGTGCCAGATATCCGCACTATTCTCGAGATCCTGGTAGCGCAGCCCGGGGCCTTGCCCCTGCCGGATCAGCAGATCTGCCATTCTGTTTCCTCCCGTATGGCGGCAGTATCGGCCGCAGAATCGGGACGACAAGGGAGAAGACGGCATGGCACGGGTCGCGGTCATCGGCGCGGGGACGATGGGGCATGCGCTGGCGCTGGTCTTCGCGCTGGGCGGGCATCAGGTGCGCCTCACCGACAGCAACGAGGCGACGCTCGCCCGCGCGCAGGGGCTGATGGAGAAGGCGCTGGCAACCCTTGTCGAGGGCGGCGAGGCGCCGGCCGACTGGACCTCGGCGCATCTCGCCCAGCACGTCACCCGCCATGCGGATCTCGCCGCGGCGCTGGACGGGGCGGAGCTGGTCGTCGAGGCGATCATCGAGACGCCGGAGGCGAAGCGCGCCCTGTTCGAGCGGATCGACGCCTTGGCGCCGGCCGAGGCCGTCATCGCCAGCAACACCAGCCATCTCGACGTCTTCCCGCTGATCCCCGAAGCGCGGCAGGCGCGAGCGCTGATCGCCCACTGGTACACGCCGCCCTATCTGGTCGATCTGGTGGATGTCATCCCCGGGCCGCATTGCGAGCCCGCCGCCTTCGAGGGGGTGATGACTATGCTGCGCGACATGGGCAAGCAGCCGCTGGGGCTCAAGAAGTTCGTCCCCGGCTATGTCGCCAACCGCATCCAGGCGGCGATCGGCCTCGAGGTGCAGCATCTGCTCGACGAGGGCGTGGCGACGGCCCCGGAGATCGACGCCGCCATCATCCACGGCCTGGCGCTTCGCCTGCCCATCCTCGGCGTCTTTGCCAAGGCGGATTTCACCGGCCTGCCACTGACCCAGGCGATCCTCGCCAACAAGAGCTATTCGCCCCCGCCGGTGCGCGGCCGCAGCGACACGCTTGACCGGCTGGTCGCCGAGGGCCGCACCGGCGTGCTGGCCGGCGCCGGCTACTACGACTGGCCAAGCGATCCCGCCGCGCTCTTTGAGGCGCGCGACCGCCGCCTGATCGCGCTCAAGCAGGCGATGCGGGAGATCGGCACCATGGCGGGGCTGGAGCGGAGCGAATGATCCGTTACGAGCTTGCGGGCAGGGCGGCGCTGGTCACCGGCGCTGCCTCCGGCATTGGCCTGGCGCTGGCGACGCAGCTCGCCCGCAACGGCGCCAGGGTCGCGCTGAACCACCTGGCCGATGACCCGCGTGGGCCGGAGCAGGTGGCGAGGCTGCGCGAGGCCGGCCTCGACGTCATCGCCGCCCCCGGCAATGTCGGGGATCCGGTCGATGGCGTGCGGATGGTGGAGCAGGCCGTGGCCGATCTCGGGCGGCTCGACTTCCTCGCCAACAATGCGGGCACGCCAGGCAGCCGCACCAGCATCGCCAGCCATGAGCTCGACCGCATCACCGATGATCTGTGGCAGACGCTGCTGCAGGTGAACCTCGTCGGCGTGTTCCGTTGTACCAAGGCGGCCGCGCCCGCGCTGAAGGCGGCGCGCGGCGCGGTGGTGAACACCGCATCCATCGCCGGCCTGAACTCCCCCGGCTCCTCCATGGCCTATGGCGCGACCAAGGCCGGCGTCATCAGCCTGACGAAGAACCTGGCCCGCGCCCTCGCGCCCGAGGTCCGCGTCAACGCCGTCGCACCCGGCGCGGTGGACAGTGCCTGGATGATCGAGTGGACCAATGAGCAACGCAGCGGCAGCATCGACAAGGCCCTGCTCAAGCGCCGCTGCACGCCGGACGACCTGGCCGAGGTGATGCTCTTCCTCCTGGCCGGCGCCGCCATGGTGACGGGCCAGACGGTGGTGGTGGATGGCGGCCTGACCCTCAGCGGTTAGGGAGCACCACCACCGTGCCGCGCTTGGTGCCGGACTCCACGGCCTCATGCGCGGCTGCGGTTTCGGCCAGCGGGAAGGTGGCGGCGATGCGATGCAGCCGCAATCCCGCCCGCAGCCAGGCATTGATGTCTTCCATTGCTTGGCGCCGCGCGGCGGCGGGCGCGCTGTTCAGCACCACCCCACGCAGGTTCACGTTCTTCCGCATCAGCACGGCGGAGACGGGGATGGCAGGCGAGGGACCGCCGCGGCTGGCATAGCCGATCACGCTGCCATTCAGCGCCACCACCTCGGACCAGAGGGCGAGGTTGCCGGCGACATCGACCTCGACGATGCGATCGACGCCGCCCGTCGCGGTCAGGATGCGCGCCGCGCAATCCGGGGCACGGTAATCGTAGACGGCCTCGGCGCCGGCCGCCTGGGAATCCTCGGCTTTCCAGCCACCGCTCGCCGTGGCGCCAACCCAGGCCGCGCCGCCCCAGCGCGCCAATTGCACCGCATAATTGCCGACCGCCCCGCCGCCGCCTGAGACCAGAACCCGCAACCCCGTCACCGGCCCGTCGGCGAAGAGGCAGCGATGCGCTGTCATCGCCGGGATGCCGAGGCAGGCGCCGGTCTCGGTGCCGATCCCCTCCGGCAGCTCGATGACGTTCTCGACCGGCACGCAGGTGAACTCCGCCGCCGTGCCGAAAGGCCGCCCGCGCTGCGCGTTGTAGAGCCAGACCCGCTGCCCCAGCAGCGCGGCCGGTGCGCCCTCGCCCAGCGCCTCCACCAGGCCGGCGCCATCGCTGTTCGGGATGATGAGCGGCCACTCATTGGCGTAGGAGGTGCCGGCGCGCCGGTAGGTATCGGCAGGGTTGACGCCCGAGGCCTCCAGCCGCACCCGCACCTCACCCGGCGCCGGCTCGGGCAGCGGCCGCTGCCCGAACTGCAGCACCTCCCGCGCCGGGCCCGTCCGCGTGTACCAGACGGCCTGCATCAGCCGAGCGCCACCACGCATTCGATCTCGAGCAGAAATTCCGGCACCGGCAGGGCAGCGACCACGCAGGTCGTCCGCGCCGGCAGATGCCCGGCCGGGAAGGCGGCGGCGTAGAGCCGGTTCATCTCCCGCACATCTTCGGCCCGGGTCAGCAGCACGTTGGTCTTGATGACCCGGGTGATGTCCGTCCCCGCCTCCGCGAGAATGGCGTGGAGGGACTTCATCACCTCGGCAAATTGCGCAGCGAAGTCGCCCGCCGCCAGCGTGCCGTCGGGCGCGAAGGGCCCGATGCCGGAGACGTAGAGCGTCCGCTCATGCCGCACCGCGACCGAGAGAGGCGGGAAGGGGCGGCCATCCCGCGGCGGGGCGAAGCGCGCGATATCGGCCATCCTAGGCAGCGCAGCGCACGAGCTTGCCGGGCAGGGCACCGGTCGCTTCGCCCCGGCGATAGGTGACCTCGCCGGCGACGATCGTGGCGTCATAGCCGCGCGCCCGCTGCATCAGCCGCCGCCCGCCGGCCGGCAGGTCGTAGAGCATGCCCGGCCGGTCGAGCGCCAATTCGTCGAGGTCGATGACATTGATATCGGCGCGCATCCCGGGCTTCAGCACGCCGCGATCGGAGAGGCATGCCGCATGGGCCGTGTCGCTTGTCTGCCGCCGGATCAGCTCCTCGATCGGCACGCCGCGCTGCTTGCCCCAGTAGCTCAGCAGGAAGGTGGGGAAGCTGCCGTCGGAGATGAAGCCGACATGGGCGCCGCCATCGGAGAGGCCGACGATGGTGTTCGGGTGCCGCAGCAGCTCAGCCGAGGCCCCCAGCGTGTAATCGGCGTAGTTGGTCAGCGGGCAGAAGAGGAAATTCCGGCCTTCATTGGCCAGCAGCATGTCATAGGCGACCTCCTCCGGGCTGCTTCCCTGCCGCGCGGCCTCGGCGGCCACGCTGGTCTCGCGTGGCGGGGCGTAGTCCGGCGGGTCGCCGAAGGGGAACATCCGCTCGAAGGAGAGGCGGGTGATCAGCGGGAAATTACTGCCCGCAATACGGTCCTCGCCGAGGATGCGGGCGCGTGTCGCCGGGTCCCGCATGGCCGCCACGCGTTCCGGCACCGGCAGATGGGCGACCGCCTTGTAGCTTGGCGCGCCGCTGAAGGGGTTCTGGCTGCCCAGCAGCCCCATCAGGATGCCGATCGGCCGGGGTGGGAAGACCGGCCGCATGCTTACCCCTTCGGCCGCCGCCTTGTTCGACAGCGCCAGCAGCTCCTTCCACACCTCGGTCCGGTCGTGCCGCTGGGTGAGCGAGAAGACCATCGGCCGCCCGCAGGCCTCAACAACGCGTCGGAGCATGGCGAATTCGGTCGCCGCATCCGGCAGGTTGAAGTCGGAGACAACCTCGAGAAATCCGGCCCCGACCTCCTTCAGCGCCATGGCGATGCCGGTCAGCTCATCCTCCTGGGCGCGGAGGGTCGGGGTCGGGTCACCGGCCAGGGTCTTGTGGCTGATGGTGCGGCTGGTGGAGAAGCCGAAGGCGCCGGCCCGCACCGCCTCCGCCACGATCTGCCGCATGGCGGCGATGTCGGCCTGGTTCGCCGGCTCCAGCGCCAGCGCCCGCTCGCCCATGACATAGACGCGGACGGCGGCATGCGGGACCAGGGCGCAGATATCGATGTCGCGCGGCTTGCCCTCCAGCACGGCGAGATATTGGGAGAAGCTCTCCCAGGTGAAGTTCAGCCCTTGGGAAAGGACGGGGGCGGGGATGTCCTCCACCCCCTCCATCAGCTCGATCAGCTTCATCTCCTGGCCGGGATGGACCGGGGCGAAGCCGACGCCGCAATTGCCCATCACGGCCGTGGTCACGCCGTGGATGGCGGAGGGTGCCAGATGGCTGTCCCACACCGCCTGGCCATCGTAATGGGTATGGATATCGACGAAGCCCGGCGTCACCAGCCGACCGGTGGCATCGATCTCCTTGCGGCCCGGCGGCAGGTCCGGGCCGATGGCGGTGATCCGGCCGCCGCTCACGGCCAGATCCGCGGCAAAGCCCGGCTTGCCCGTGCCATCGACGATGGTGCCACCTCGGATGACCAAATCCTCTGCCATGGCGCGCTTCCTTCCCGGTTTCTCTTGGAAGGAAGCCTAGGCCCGGCCGGAGAGGCTGGAAACCCTAATCGGGGATGGCTGCGGCCTCGAAACCGATCGGCACCCCGGCCTCAACCCTGGCGCCGGCCGGAATGGCGAGTTCCGTGCGCAGCTGGGCCAGCATGGCCTGGGCCGCCTCGCCGAGCTCAGCCTCCGGTCCGGCCACGGCCTCGACCGAGGCGAGCGCGCGGGCGCGCTCCTCCGGCGTCGGCAGCAGCAAGGGCAGGCTGGATATGGCCTCGGCCGGCGCCATGCTGGCGATCACGGTCTGCTGGCGGATCATCGCCTGGCGCTCCGTCGCCGTCATCTCGGCGAAAGGAGATTCCGTCGTCAGCAGGGCATTGGAGCGCACGAGGCGGGAGCGGCGGACACCGCCCCGCGCACGCGCCAGCAGCACCATCATGCGGATGACCGCCGCCGCATAGCCGCCCTCGGCCATGCGGGCCAGCGCCTCGCGGACCTCCGGTGCCGCCGCCTCGGTGGCGGGCGGCGGGGCTTCCGGCATCTCCGCCTCGGCCACGCCCATGGTGCCAAGCGCACCGTAGACGGCGTGGAAGGCATATTCCGTCCAGCCGTCGCGGACATCGCGGTACAGGTCGAAGCTGCGCTCCACACTTTCGGCCCAGAGGTTCTCCCAAAGGCGGAAGGGGTTGGTCACGGGCGCCGGGGCGCGTTTCGCCCGTGCCTGCTCGGCCAGCGCCGGCACCGCGGCCATCAGCGGGTTGCGGTCGCTGAACACGGTGCGGCGCAGCCGCATCGGGTGGAGCTGGCGGCGCATCTCCGCCGTGCGCTCGGTGGCGAATTGCCGTACCACCGGCGAGACGAAGAGATCATAGATCGACTGGTTCAGGGCCGAGATGCGGGCGACGGCGGGGAAGGCCTCGTTCTTCGCCTCGCCGCTGCGGGCGCGGATATCGGCCATGGTCCGCTCCTTGAGCTCGACCTGCCAGCCCCCGTTGCCACCCTCGGTGGTGATCAGCATCTCGTAGAGGCCGGGTGCCACGCTGTCGATCAACTGCAGCGTCTCGGCGATCTCGGTATGCTCCTTCAGCGCGATGGCGCCGGAGACGAAGATGCCGAGATGGCCGATATCCTCGTGCATCAGGTAGACGATGGTCTGGCCGAGCGTCTTGATCTCCTGCTCGTCCCGGTAGACATCGGCGATCCAGCGCAGCGCCTGGCCGGGCGGGGTGATGTTGTCGCCGGCCGAGGCGAAGACCACCACCGGGCTGCGGACCGCGCGCATGTTGAAGGTCGCCCCGCCGCCCGCGCTGATGGCGCCGCGGGCGAATTTGTCGCCAATGAACAGGTTCTCGACGATCCAGCGGATCTCGTCGCGGTTCATCAGGAAGTAGCCGCCCCACCAGCGCTCGAACTCCAGGAAGCGCGGCGTCTCCCGGTCCACATTGGCGTAGAGGTTGTAGTACTTCTTGAACCAGGTATTGGCCGGCGACAGGCTCTCGAAATTCAGCACGAGGTTGGCGCCGTCGAATTTCCCGTTGCCGAGATCGGCGAGCAGCGTCGCGGGCCAGGAGCCGCCGGCGAGGCCGCCGAGATAGCGCATCGGGTTCCGCCCGCGCTCGCCCGCCCAGTAGGAGAGCGGCGCGCCGTTCAGCACGATGGCGCCGGTGAGGTCGGGCTGCGACGCGCCGAGCATCATCACCGCCCAGCCGCCCTGGCAATTGCCGATGACGACGGGCTTCGGCGCCTCGGGGTGCAGCTTCGCCACCTCGCGCAGGAAGATGCCCTCGGCATGGGTGATGTCGAGGATGGTTTGGCCCGGCTCCGGGTCGCGGAAGAAGATGACGAAATAGACGGGATGGCCGCGCCGCAGGGCGACGCCCACCTGGCTGTCCGACTTGAAGCCGCCAATGCCGGCGCCATGGCCGGCGCGCGGGTCGATGATGACGAAGGGCCGCAGCTTCGGATCGAGCGGCGCTGCGCCCTCCGGCTGGCGGATGCGGACGAGCGCATAGTTGCAGGGGCGCGGCAGGGTGCGCCCATCCACCACCATGTCCCAGGGAAAAAACAGCACGGGCGGGCAGCCTTCCGCCTCATGTTCGTAGAAGGTGTTGCCGGCCTGGCGCAGCGCATCGAGATAGAGGATGCCGCGTTGCGCCGCATCGACGGCATACTCGGCCGCATCCTGCAGCAGCGTGGCCGGGTTGGCCGGCAGCGGGGGCAGGCTCGGCGGCAGGGCGGCCGGCGCAAGGGTAGCCGCCTGGCGGCTCGCCACATCGGCGAGGGTGCGGGCCTGATCGATGACGCGGGACATGGTTTCGGCGCCGCGCGCCAGGAGCTCGCGGCCCGGAGGGGGAGTTACCACGGTCATTGGCGTGTCCTTAGTTTGTTCGGGATGCTGCAACGCAGCATCGGCAAAGTCCAGACGAATGCTCGTCAGCCGCCGAAATGCAATGACACCGTGAAATCTTTGGGCCTAGCCTCGGCATCGGGGAGAACCGATGCCGTGCCGCAAGCCGTGAAACGCAACGTCGCCCTGCCGCCCGATCAGGCGCGCTACATCGATACGCTGGTCGCCTCCGGGGCCTATCGGTCGAAGGGGGCCGTGATCCGTGCGGCCCTCCGGGCGCTGCAGGCCCGGGACGAGGCCATGGAACGCTGGGTGCGCGTGCAGGTCGTGCCGGTACTCGACGCCCTGCAGCCGGACCGTGGCCGGGCCACGCCGGACGACCATCTGCGCACGGCGGTCCGCCGTCAGCAGGCGGTCTGGCTGGAGGCAGCGCCGGAGGGGAAGGAAGGCTGAGCCGCCCCTCACCGGACCAGGATGTAGTTCATCGTGAAGTCGATCGTCACGCCATTCGGGTCCGCCCCGGGGGGGAAGGCGGGGATGGTCGCGCCGCGGAACATCGAGACCAGCCCGGCATCCAGCCAAACCGAGCCGGAGGGCCCGATGAGCCGGACCGAGCGGACCTTGCCGTTCGGATCGGCGATGATCTGCACCCGGCTGCGGCCCTGGTGGCCGGCGACGACCGCGTTCTCCGGGTAGCGCTTGTTCTCGTCCACCCAGCGGCGGAAGGCGTTGCGCCAGTCGGGACCGACCTCGGCGCCACGCACATCCGCCTCTGGCTCCACCGAATTCCGCCCCCGTGAGGCGAGCGGGCCAGGCGAGAGGTCGAGCCGCGAGCGCGGCCCGCCCTGGCTCGCGGGGGGGCTGGGCGGCGCCAGGTTCCGCGCCTCCGGCATCCAGACCCCGGGGAGACGTGGCTGTGGCGCCGCCGGCGGGCGTGTGGCGGCCTGCGGCGGGGCTGGCTGGGGCGTGCTCGGCCGCTCGCGCGGCGGGGCGGGTGGTGGCGGGGGCGGTGTCGGCAGGGCTTCGGCCATGGCCGGTGGCGGGGGCGGCGGTGCCGGGGCCGGCTCGACGAGTTGGGTGCGGGGCACCGCTGGCGGCGGCGGGGCCGGCGGCAGCGGCAAGGGTGGCGCAGGCGGTGCCGTGGCCTCGGGCGTCGGCGGTGGCGTGGCGGCCTGCGGCACCGAAGGCGGGGCCGAGGGGGCGGGCGGCGGCGCCTCCTGCTCCGGCCGGGCCTCGCCGTCCTCCTCGCCCGGGCGGCCGGGGGCGCCGGATTGGTACTGGACCTCGAAGGAGGGGGGCGGCAGCGGCTCGGATGGGCGTTCCCGCGACAGCATCGCCAGGATGACGAGGCCAAGGAAGCCGAGATGCAGCAGCAGCGAGCCGATCAGCCCCGGGCGCAGGCGGCGCCAGGGCCGCTGCCGCCGCGGGATGCGGCGTCGGCCCGGCCTCAGCGCGGGCTCGGCTCGGAGGGTCGGTGCGCCCACGCGGGAGGATCAGCCCTGATTCGACCCTTTGGAGCCACCGCCCATCGGGGTGAAAAGACGGAAGAGCCCGGCCATCGCATCGCGCATCTGCTCCGGCGTTTGCGGCGCGAGCGGCATCCAGGTCTTCAGCAGCGCCTCAGGCGAGAGGGCATCGACGGCGTCCACCATCTGCTGCTGCATCTTGGCCAGCACCGCGTCCTGCATCGGCCGCAGATCGGGCAGGCCGAGGAAATGCCGGGCTTCCTCGGGCGTGCAGTCGACCTCGACATTGATCTTCATGGGTGCAAGGAACTCCGGGCGGCATCGCCCATATGGACCGGCCGGGCCGTCCGCGCCAGCGCGGTTACGCTTTGTTGGGCCTCGGCCGCCCGGCTGTTGCGATGCGGCATAATGCCGCTAGGCTGGCGCGGACAGCCGGACGGAGCGCTCGATGCTGAAATTCAGCAATTTCCTCTTCACCGAGAGCCGCGAGCCGGCGAGCGATGCCCGCGTCATCCGCGAGTGCCTGGAGGAGGCGAAGCTCTGCGACGAGCTCGGCGTCGAGGTGATCTGGCTGGCCGAACACCATTTCGACGGCAATTGCGCCTATGTGGACCCGACCACCTTCGCCGCGGCGGTGCTCGCCGCGACGAAGCGGGTGAAGGTCGGCTTCGCGGTGGCGCAGGTCTCGCTGCACCACCCGATGCGGCTCGCCGAGCAGATCGCGCTGCTCGACAATCTCGGCGAGGGGCGGCTGATCGTCGGCCTCGGCCGTGGCACGGCCTACAACGTCTACGAGTACCAAGGCTATGGCATCGACTGGCAGGAGGCGCATGCGCGCTATGCCGAGGCGGAGGCCATCATGCTGAAGGCATGGACCAGCCCGGAGGGCGTGACCCACAAAGGCCAGTTCTGGGATATCCATGCCCCGCGCCTGCGCCCGGACTGCTTCACCAAGCCGCACCCGGCGGTGATCCGCGCCGCCTCCTCCGAGGAGGGTGCGCTGCACCTGGCGCAGCGCGGCCTGCCCTTCATGATGAACGTCCAGTCCATCGAGGTGACGCGCCAGCGCCTCGCCGCCTATCGCACCGCGCTCGCCGAGGCCGGGCATGACGAGGCGCAGGTCGCCCGCTGCATGGCGGAAAGCTGGGTCTGGCGGAATGTCGTCGTCGCCGAGACGGATGCCGAGGCCGAGCGCATCGGCGTCCCGGCCTTCGAGGCGATGCAGGAGCAGCGGCGGGTGATGCGCGAGCGCGTCTATGCCGAGCAGGGCATCCGCATGGTGAAGGAGACGGTGCCGCCGGCACGGGTGCAGGTGGAGACGGCGCTGATCCATGGCTCGCCGGCGACGGTCGCGGCGAAGATGGCGGAGATCGACCGCACCGGCGTCGGCGGGGTGATCTGCTCATTCCGGCTCGGCCCCATGCCGGCCGAGGTGGCGAACGAATCGATCCGGCTGTTCATGACGCGGGTTGCGCCCGAGTTCCAGCCGCGCAGGGCGGCAGCGGCGGAGTAGCGCCGGGGGACCGCCCCGGCGCCTCGCTCAGCCCTGGCTGGTGGAGCCCGACGAACGCCCGCCATGGCTGTTCTGACCGCCCTTGCGGCCCGCTTCGGCCGCTTTCTCGCGGTTGTTGGCGAAGTTACCGGGGTTGTTTTCCTTCCCCTGGGCCATGCCGCCCATATGGCCCGCCTCGCGGGCCTTCTCGCGGTCATTGGCAAAATTGCCCGGGTTGCCCTTGCCGCCGCCACTGCCCTGTTGGTTCGCCATCGGTCGTTTCCCTCTTCCTTGTCGTGGGGGCAGGAATAGACTCCCTGCCCATCGCGATAACGCGGGATCGCGCGGGCGTTTCCCGTAGGCGTTGAGCAACTCTTGAAGCCCTGTCAGCGAGGTTCCCATGGCCGAGGCGCTGCCGCTTGCCACCCTGCAGGATCTCTGGCGCCGCGCCGGACTGGATCCGGCGCACCTGCCGGAGCTTCGCCTCACCGGTGAGGAGCCGTCGCTGCCCTCCTCCTTCCATGTCGGCGCGCTGGCCCAGGCGAGCATCGCCGCCACGACGGCGGCGGTGGCCGCGCTGCACCGGGCGCGGGGTGGGCCGGAGCAAGCGGTCTCGGTCGAGATGCGTCATGCGGCCCTGGAGTTCCTCTCCGAGCGCTACCTCGCGCTGACCGGCGCCGATGCCGGGGCGCGCTGGGACGACATCGCCGGCACCTATCGCTGCGGCGACGGGCGCGTGGTGCGGCTGCACACGAATTTCCCGCATCACCGGGCGGGGACGCTGCGGCTGCTCGGCTGCGAGGGCAACCGGGCGGCGGTGGCCGCGGCGCTCGGCCGCTGGGACGCCTTCGCCTTCGAGGAGGCCGCGGCCGGGGCCGGGCTCTGCGTCGCCGCGATGCGCAGCTTCGCCGAATGGGACGCGCACCCGCAGGGTCGGGCGGTCGGCGCGCTGCCGCCGCTGCGGATCGAGCGGATCGGGGAGGCGCCGCCGGTGCCGCTGCCGCCTGCCATGGCCCGGCCGCTGGCCGGGATCCGCGTGCTCGACCTGACACGGGTGATCGCCGGGCCGGTCTGCGGGCGGACGCTCGCCGCGCATGGCGCCGATGTCCTCCATGTCAGCGCCGCCCATCTGCCGAGCTTCGATGAGCTGATCGTCGATACCGGCCGTGGCAAGCGGAGCGCCTCGCTCGACCTGCGCGCGCCCGAGGGAAGGGAGCGGCTGCGGGCGCTTGCGGCGGGCGCCGATGTCTTCCTGCAGGGCTACCGGCCGGGCGCCATCGCCGGGCATGGCTTCTCGCCCGAGGCGCTGGCGGCGCTGCGGCCGGGCATCGTCTGCACCTCGCTCTCGGCCTATGGCGAGGTCGGGCCCTGGGGAGGGCGGCGCGGCTTCGACTCGCTCGTGCAGACGGCGAGCGGCTTCAACCATGCCGAGGCGGAGGCGGCGGGCAGCCTGCCGGAGCCGCGGGTGCTGCCCTGCCAGGCCCTCGACCATGCCTCGGGCTACCTGCTCGCCTTCGGCACGCTGGCGGCGCTGCTGCGGCGGGCGGAGGAGGGTGGCTCCTGGCTGGTGCGCGTCTCGCTCGCCGGCACCGCGACCTGGCTGCGCGGGCTGGGCCGCTTCGACGGCTTCGGCGCAGCGGTGCCGGCGATGGCCGAACTCGGGCCGCTGCTGGAGGAGAGCGAGAGCGGCTTCGGCCGGCTGACGGCGTTGCGGCATGCCGGAGGGCTGGAGGTGACGCCGTCCTTCTGGGCGCTGCCCTCCGTGCCGCTCGGGACGCATCGGGCGGAGTGGGCTTGAGCCATCGTTCCATGCTCTAACCGGGGACAACAACCGGGAGGATACCGCATGATTCGCTTGCCCCGCTGGCTCGGCCTGGCCGCGCTCTGCCTCGTCGCGCAACCCGCCCTGGCGCAGACCTTTCCCGAACGGCCGGTGCGGCTGGTGGTGCCCTATACGGCGGGCGGCGCGACCGATGTCGGTGCGCGGGTGCTGGCGGAGGCCTTGGGCCAGGTGCTGCCGCAGCCGGTGCTGGTCGAGAACCGTGTCGGCGGGGCGGGGATGGTGGCGGCGGAGTATGTCGCCCGCGCCACGCCCGACGGGCATACGATCCTTTTCAACAACACCAGCCATGCGGTGCTGCGGGCCGTGGTGCCGAATGCGCCGATCGACCCGATCCGCCAGCTCTCGGCCGTCTCCATCATCTCCGAGATGCCGATGGTGATGCTGGTCTCGAAGGATTTCCCGGCGCAGGACGGCCGGGGCTTCATCAACGCCGTGCGGGCGGCGCCCGGGCGCTTCGACTACGGCTCGACCGGCGGCGGCGGGACGCTTGGCATGGCGGCGCTGCTCTTCCTCCGCACCACCGGCCTCGCCATGAACGAGATCCCCTATCGCGGCGGGGCGCCGGCGACGCTGGATGTGGCGGCGGGGCGCATCGCGCTGGTCTTCGACATCGCGCTGACCGGGCTGCAGACCTACAAGGGCGGCCAGGCGCGGGCCTTCGCGGTGAGCGGGCCGGAGCGCAGCCCGGCGGCGCCCGAGGTACCGACCTGGCGCGAGATCGGCGTCGAGGCCGAGATGGTGGTCTGGCAGGCGATCTTCGTGCCCGTAGCGACGCCGGCGCCGATCAAGGCGGCGCTGCATGCCGCCGTCCAGCGGGTGCAGCAGGGCGAGGCGCTGCGGCGGAAATGGATGGAACTCGGCGTCGACCGGGTCCTGGCGGTGCCGCCGGAGGAGTCCGACCGCTACGTGCTGCGCGATGTGGAGCGCTGGGAAGGGCTGATGGCGGGCCGATAGGGCTCAAACCGCCTCAAACGGTTTGAGGCGGATGGTGCCAAACCATTGAAATGATTGGCCCCGGCCGGCGATTTTTAGGAATTGAGGGCTTGAGGGACGCCCGGGGCGCAGTGCCGCCCCGGCCGGTGATGGTCATAGCGGTTTCGGTGCGAAACCGCAAGAAATCAGTCCGCGGTGATGCCGGCCTCGCGGACCAGGAGGGCCATGGCGGCACGCTCGCGCCGGAGGAATTCGGCGAATTCCGCCGGGCCGTTGCCAAGGCCGATGGCGCCGAGCGCGGCGAGGCGCTGGACCACGGATGGGTCCCGCAGGGCGGCCTGGCAGGCCTCGTGCAGGCGCTCGGCGATGGCGGGCGGCAGGCCGGCGGGACCGTAGAGGCCGTTCCACTCGGTCTGGTCATAGCCTGCAAATCCAAGCTCGGCGACGGTCGGCACCTCGGGCAGGGCGGGGATGCGGCTGGCGGAGGAGGCGGCGAGCGGGCGCAGCCTTCCCTCCTGGGCAAGGGCTGCTGCGCTCGCCACGGTGGCAAAGCCGAAATCGACATCGCCGGCGAGGATGGCGGCCAGCGCCGGGCCGCCGCCGCGATAGGGGATATGGCTCAGCTCGACCCCGGCGCGCCGGGCGAGTACCGCGGTGGCGATGTGGTTGGAGACCGCATTGCCGGAGGAGCTGTAGGTGATGCGGCCGGGCTGGGCGCGGGCCCTGGCCAGCAGCGCCTCGAGGCTGCGGAAGGGGCTCTCCGGGCGTACCACGGCGATCAGCGGATAGACGGTGACGCGGCTGACCGGGGTGAAGCCGGTGGCGTAGTCGAAGGGCAGGTTGCGGAAGATGAAGGGAGCCACGGCCTGGTTGGCGGCATCGACGAGCAATGTCGTGCCGTCCGGCGCGGCGCGGGCGACCTCGGCGGCGCCGATCGTGCCGCCGGCGCCGGCGCGGTTCTCGACCACCGCGGGCTGGCCGAGGAAGGCGGTGAAGGCCGGGGCGAAGAGGCGCGCGGTGGTGTCGGCCCCGCCGCCCGGGGAGAAGGGGACGATCAGCCGGACCTGGCGCGTGGGCGCCCATTGGGCGAGGGCCGGGGTGGCGAGGAGGGTGGCGGCGAGGGCGGGGAGGATGCGGCGGGTGGTGGGCATGGCGGCTCGGTCTCCCCTGATGCGGGGATGATGGCGAGCGGGTGGGTGGGAGGCAACGGGCTGGGGGAGATCGCCAAAGGGGTAACCCCGTCCGGTCCGCATACCCCAGGGTATGTCAGGGGGCCGGCAGGGCGGAGTAGCGCTCCTCCAGGGCGGCCAGCGCAGCGCGCTCCGTCAGCTCCTGCCGGCCTGCGGTGAGGGCGAGGCCGGCGTGACGGCGCAAGGTGGCGCGGCGTTCGGGGGCCTGCTCCGCCGCCAGCACGGCACCGAGCACCTCCATGAGGCGAAGGAGGACGGCGGCCGAGCCCGCGCCGTTCTGCCGGATCATGTGGAACATGGCGTCGAGCAGCCCGTCATAGTCCACCACGCGCCGGAGCAGGACGGCGCGCCCGTCGCGGAGCACGGCCGGCCCCGGCAGGTGCCGGTCCGTCATGCGGCAGAGCAGCTCGCCGAAGCGGTCGAGCACGGCGATCGCCGTGAACGGGTCGTTGATGCCGGGGGAAAGGGCACGGACCGCGATCTCCACGAGCTGCCGCACGGCGAATTCCAGGTCCTGTGCCGCAGCCCGCCGGTCGCCGAGGCTGAGGGCGTCGCGCACCGGTCCGGCTGCCTCCGCCGCCAGCGCCGGTGGCGACACCCTGGCCACGGGTGTTCCAGGGAAGATGTAGTCACCCGGCCGCACGAGGAGATCGAGGGTCGCTCCCCGCTCCGCCGCCCAGGCCGCGAGCTCCTCCTCGTCGAGAGCGCGGAGGTAGCCGCTCTGCTCCGCGGTCACGGGACAGGCGGGCAGGGGAGCGCCGGCCGGTCCGGCGTCGGGCCGGTCGAGGGTCAGCCGGGCCACCGCCTCGCGCAGCTCGGCATGCACGGTGTTGATGACGGTCTCGACATTGATGCCGGAGGCGATGTGGTGGACGAACCAGGTGAGCGTGCCGACGCACACGAGGGCGAGGAGGAGGGCACCGGTGACACCGAGATGGGGCACGAAGGTCCCCTCCTCCACCGACCGCACCGTCCGCAGCACGACCAGGGCATAGGCGAAGGTGCCGAGGAACACCCCGAGGGCCACCTGATTGCCCGCGTCGCGGACGAAGTTCCGGAGCAGCCGCGGCCCCATCTGGCCCGAGGCAAGGGACAGCGCTGCGACCGTGATGGAGAAGGTGGTGCCTGCGACGCCGATGGTGGAGGTGGCGATGGCGCCCAGAAGGGCCCGGGCGCCCGCCTCGCCGCCCGCGTAGAGCCAGCTCTCGGGGAGCAGGGACCGGAGGCCATCGAGTTGCTCAGCCCAGACTGCCCCCTCTCCGAGGATGACCCCAAGGAGGACGAGGATCGCCGGGCGGAGCCAGAAGGCATCCCCGAGCGCCTCGATTCGCTCGCGGAGGGACGTGCTCACGGCGTCCCCTGGTGGGGCAGGCGCCTGTCATCCGCGGCCCGCGCCGCCTCCTGCGGGGCGGGACGGGAGCGACGGTGGGGCTCCCCCGGCGCCGTGGCGAGCCGTGCGGCATCCGGCCGGAAGCGGTGCGCCAGGGCCGCGGCCGCCGCCGCGCCGATGGTGTCCATGACGATGTCGATCACCGTGTCGTCTTTCCCCTTGATGACGTCGCCGGAGGCGAAGTGGTCGAACATCCATTCCGCGACCTCCCAGAGCGCCCCGAGGGCGACGCCCGTGGCGGCGACCAGGAGGACGAAGAGGACGGTCCGCCCTTCCCGGATGCCTTCGCCGAGGAAGAAGACTGCGAGCCAGAAGGTCAGGGCGAGGATGGTGGCTGCGTGGAGCAGCCGGTCGAACCACCAGAAGGCGGCATAGAGGTCGAAGACGTAGCCCGCCACATTCGCCGCCAGGAGGGTGGCGGCCAGTCCCCAGGCGATCAGGCGCCCCTCGCCGGTCCTGCTCATCATCTCTCCCCGGCTCCCGGCGGAAGCCCGCTACCCGGCCGCAACGGTGAGGCGCCCCGGAAGTTGAGTCCGAGGCAAAAAGCGAGGCGGCATGTTCTTCGACAACTGGATGGGGCTGCTTCGGGTGGTGATCATCGGCACCCTCGCCTATACGGCGCTGGTGCTGCTGCTGCGGGTGACGGGCAAGCGCACGCTCTCCAAGATGAATGCCTTCGACCTGGTCGTGACGGTGGCGCTCGGTTCGACCCTGGCGACCGTGCTGCTGAGCAAGGACGTTGCCCTCGCCGAAGGCGTCGTCGCCTTCACGCTCCTCGTCCTGCTGCAATACGCCATCACCTGGCTCTCGGTCCGCTCGGACCGCGTGCGGAGCCTCGTCAAGGCGGAGCCCTGCCTGCTGCTCCGCGACGGCCAGTTCCTCCGTGAGGCCATGCGGCGGGAACGGGTGACCGAGGACGAGGTCCAGGCCGCCGCCCGTGCGCAGGGCATCGCATCGCTCGATGACGCCGCTGCGGCGGTCCTGGAGACCGACGGGAGCCTTTCGGTGATCCGGCGGGCCTCCTCACCGGTCCTGCCCTGATCAGCTTTCGGCCATGGCAGGGCGGTCGCCGTGCTGCCTGGATGGCTCAGGGACCACGGTTCGGGGCATCCCCGCGTCCGGCCCGGGTCATCGGTGCAGTGTCCCCAGGCGCCGCGCCAGCATGTCTCCCAGCATCGCGTTGAAGCTCTCCGCCGCCTCATAGGCGGCCCAATGGCCGGCGCCGGGGATGATGCCGGTCCAGGCCTCGGGCTGCACCGCGCGCAGGGCGGCGAAGCGGCTCTCGACCTCCGGCCAGGCGATGGCGTCGCGCTCGCCATAGAGCAGGGCGACGGGGGCGCGGGCGCGGGCGATGGCGTCCTTCAGGCTGGTGGTGCTGGCGAAGCCGCGGCTGCGGAAGCGGGCGGCGACGGTATTGGCCTCCTGGATGGCCAGGGCCAGCGGGTCGATATTGGCCGGGTCGGCGAACATCAGCGAGGCGAGGTTGTGCCGGTGCGCGGCGATGCGGGCCTCGCCGGTCTCGCTGCGGACCTTGACCAGGGGTGTGATCTGGCGTGCCAGGCCGAGGGCGCCCGCGCCGACCAGGGTGACGCTGCGCAACTCCTCCCCCGCCTGGGCGGCGAGATGGCCGGCGAGCAGCGCGCCGAAGGAGAAGCCGCAGAGGTCGTAGCGCCAGGGGCCATAGCCTCGGCCGCCGAGGATTTGCTCGAGGCCAGCGCGGAGGATGGCGGCGACGGGGGCGGGGCTGTCGGCCGGTGGCGGCATGTCGCTGTCGCCGAGGCCGGGGAGGTCGGGGCAGATCAGCAGGCGATCGCGCGAGAGGGCCTCGATGTTGCGCGTCCAGTGACGCCAGGAGCCGGAGCCGCCATGCAGCAGGACGAGGGGCGTGGCGGGGCCGGCCTCCCTCCCGGCTTCGCCCCAGAGGCGCCAGACCATGCGGCCCTCGCCGCAGGGCGTCTCGATGTGGCGGGAGAGGGCGTCGAGCCGGGCGAGGATATCCGCCATGCCGGTCGTGGTTCCTTGATGCTGCGGGGCAGCATCGGGCGGGTGGCTGGCGCTGTCCAGGCAGGGGGAAGGGGATGGCCGGAAGGAGCTGTTCAGCCCTTGCGGTTGGTGAAGCGGGCATTGCCGAGGCCGGTGCCGATGGTCAGCACGCCCCAGTGCTTCACGTCGCCCATCCAGGGCACCTGGCTGAGCCCCTGCACCACGGCGTCGTTGTGCATGACGACGACGGTATCGTGGCCGCCGATCTTGGGCAGGGCGGCATGCAGCCGGGCGGGCAGGTTGAAACGGTCGCTCTCCCAATTGCCGGGCAGGTTCTGCGCGCCATGGGCGATGCTGCCATCCGCCTCGATATGGCCGGGGCAGCCGATGCCGATGAAGGGAGCGACGGCGAGGTCGCGCTTCTCGGCCTTGCGCAGCATCTCCTGCAGCATCTCGATCAGACGGTCGATCGCTGCCTCGCGATTGGGCTTGTCGTCGCGGTGGCGCCAGATCGCGCTGTCCCAGAGGCAGGCGGCGGAGAGGTCGGAGGCCTTCTTCAGATGCGGGCGGACGAGGCCGGTGCGGATGTTCGAGCCGCCGATATCGACGGCGAGCAGCGCGTCATGGCCGAGGAAGATCCAGGGCGGGGCGAGCTGCGTCGCGCCGATCATCCCCGCCTCATCCGGGTCGTGGCGGATGGGGACGAGGTCGATGGCGATCTCCTCGCCCTTCAGCAGCATGGCGGCGCGGCCGATCGCCAGCTCGCCGACGCGGCTGCCGCGCATGCCGCCACCGATGACGATGCGCTCGGTGCCCTGCCACTCCTTCAGCTTGAGCAGGCGCTTGATGACGGTGGCGAAGGACTGGGCGAATTCCTCGACGATGCCATGGACCAGCCCGGCATGCTCCGGGTCGCCCTCGGCGAGGAGGTGGTCGAGCTGGCGGCGGCCGATGGCCTCGGGCGGGGCGTCGCCGAAGGGGTCCTCCTTGTCGACCTCCTTCAGCCGCTCGCGCCACTCGGCGAGGATGGCGCGGAAGGCGGTGCTGCTGGCGCGGTCGCCGAGGAAGCCGTCCGGGGTGCGGAGGGTGGCATTGGCCGTGTCCACGGTCACGGCGGGCAGCTCGTCGGCGCCGTGCGAGGGGAAGCCGGGTGGGGTGGGCCGCTTGGCCTGTTCGGTCATGCAGCGCCAACGCCGGCGGCGCGCGAACGTTTCGGTCAGGCGGGCGGATAGCGGATCGTGACGATCTCGAGCGTCTCCATGCCCTGCGGCGTGCGGACGCGGACCAGGTCGCCGATGCCGGCGCCGAGCAGGGCGCGGGCAACCGGCGAGACCCAGGAGATGCGGCCGGCCGAGCTGTCCGCCTCGTCCACGCCGACGATGGTGATGGTGACCTCGCGGTCGTCCTCGCGGGCATAGGTGACGGTCGCGCCGAAATAGACGCGGTCGCGCCGGGTCTGTGCCGCCGGATCCACCACCTGCACGCGCTCCATCCGCTTGCGGAGGAAGCGGACGCGGCGGTCGATCTCGCGCAGGCGGCGCTTGCCGTACTGGTAGTCGGCATTCTCCGAGCGGTCGCCGAGGCCGGCGGCCCAGGAGACGACCTCGACCACCTTGGGCCGCTCCTCCACCCAGAGGCGGTGCAGCTCGGCGGCCAGCGCCGCATGGCCGGCGGGTGTCATGTAGAAGGGGGTGCCGGGGGGCAGGCCGGGCGGGCCGGCCTCATCGTCATCCTCGTCCTGCGGGTTCACGGGCATGCTCAGGGGCGTGCCGCGCCGAAGCGGGTCCAGCCGGGCAGCCGCGCGGCGAGATCCACCTCGCGCCATTTCGGATGGCGGGGCGGGCGCAGGAAGGCCGGGAATTTGGCGAAGAAGGCCTCGGTGAAGCGGGCGAGCTTGCGGTGGCGCTCGGTGCCCGGCGTCCAGGCATAGCAGGCCATGACGGCGCCGACGGCGATGGTCTCGACCGGGCTGCCCTCGATGAGGCCGGGATAGTCGGTGGGGCTGAGCGTGGCGGGGAGATAGGTCTCCAGCAGGCGCGGCGTCATCGGCACGGGCAGGAAGTGCAGGGGCTGGCCGGCCGGCAGGCTGGCGAAGAGGCGGGCGGGCTTGCCGGCGACATAGGCGAGGGCCGCGATCTCGCCGCGGCGGAGCTGCTCCAGCGCCACGTCCTGCGGGGCGTGGCGTGGCTCGATGGCGATGCCCTCGAAGAGGATGCTGGCGGTCATCGCCGTGCCGCTGCCACGGAGATCGATATTGACCGGCCGGCCGGCGAGATCCTGCAGCGTGGCGATGCCGGGGCCGGCGAGGATGTGGACCTCCTCGTCATAGAGCTTGGCCACGTACTGGATGAGCGCGTCGAGGCCGGGCAGCAGGCGCTCGCGCCGCGCATAGGCCAGCACGTCGGACTGCACGATGCCGATATCGATGCCGCGAAGCGCCAGGATGTCGCTGATGTTCTGCAGCGAGCCGCGGCCGAGGATGGGCAGGATGCGCAGCGCATCGCCATCGTCCAGCACCGCCGCGAGGTCGGCGGCGATACGGGCATAGGTGCCGTCGATACCGCCGGCGACGACGCCGATGGTGCCGGCATTGGCGCGCGCCGCCAGCGCGTTCAGCGCCTGCACCGGCGATTGCGCCAGGGCCGGCCGCGCGGCGGCGGCGGCGAGGGCGGCGAGCAGCAAGGGGCGGCGGGCGGGGCTCATCGCCCTGGCTTATCGCGGGGTGCGACGGGAGGCCAGGGGCGTCTTCAGCCGGGCGCCAGCAGGCGGCGGAGGCCGAGGCCGATCGGCACCATGTCGGGGATCACCGCGCGGGTGAAGCGGGTGATGACGGCGAGTGCCGCCGCGCCATGCGCCGGCGGGATGGGGCCGGGCGGGGCCAGGGCGGGGCGGAGCGCATCGGCCTCCGCCTCCGCGAGGCGGAGGGTGGCGGCGCGGGCGGCGGCGATGCGGCCGGGCTCCAGCAGCGGGCCGGCCCAGCCGGGCAGGGCGGCGGGGAGGGCCGGCCAATGGGCGAGGTGGAGGTAGAGGCTCGGCACGACCGTGCCGGCATGGCGCGCGGCCAGGGCCTCGACCTGCGCGGCGAGGCCGGGCGGCAGCGTACCGAGGCGGGGCAGGGGCGGCGGGGCCGGCAGCATGGCGGGCGGGGCGAGGCGCGGCGGGGGCGGTGCGGGTTCCGCCGGTGTGCCTTCGAGGCTGCGCCGGATGGCAGTCAGCAGGATGAGGTTCGTCAGGTTGCCGCGGTTATAGACATCAACGAGGTTGGCGACGGCCGGGCGCGCCTCGGCGGTGAGGCCGGCGGCGGCCCAGGCCTCCGCCGGGAGGGGCGCGAGGGGCGGCAGGTCGATGGCAGCCGCCAACCGCTCCCGCACGCCGGCGAGGCTGCCATCCTCCAGCGGCGGGCGGATGGCGGCCCAGAGCCAGGGGAGCACGCCCTCCATCGTCGCCAGGTGGCGATGGATGAGGTTGACGAGCGGCACGCCGCTGGCCTCCCGCAGACGGGCGTAGAGCGCGCCGATCTCGGGCGGCGCCTCGGCCTCGCGCAGTTCGGCCAGCGTCATGCCTGTCGGCCTCCCTACAGGTTGGTGACGTTGACGGGGGCGGGGTACCAGTCGAAGCCCTCGCCCGCCTTGCCGACATGGCCGAGGCCCGGCCAGGGGAAGTGGTAGGACAGCACGGGGTGCTTGTCGGTGGCGAGGCGCGTCAGCATCTTGAGGCGCGACTGGGCGGAAAGCTTCGGGTCCGTGTCGAAGGAGAATTCCCAGAGCGGCTTCTTCAGCAGCAGGATCTGGTGGTGCGCCAGGTCGCCGGTGTTGACGACGGTGTTGTTGCCGTCCGAGATGAAATAGACCATGTGGCCGAGGGTGTGGCCCGGCGTGGCATAGGCGGTGACGCCGGGGGTGACCTCCTTGCCGTCCTGCACCATCACCATGCGGTCGCGATAGGCCGAGAGGTTCTTCTTGGCGCCGTCGATGAAGGGCACCATGAAGTCGGGGCCCTTCTTGTTGGCATCGTCGGTCCAGAAGCGCAGGTCGGTCTCGCTCAGCGCCACCTGGGCGTTGGGGAAGTTGCGGTTGCCGTTGGCATCGACCAGCGCCCAGCAATGGTCGCAATGCGCATGGGTCAGGATCACCATGTCGATCTGCGCCGGATCGATGCCGGCCGCCTTCATGTTGGCCAGGAGCCGGCCGGTGGTCGGGCCGAACATCTTGCTCGCCGCGCCCATGCTCTCGCCCATGCCGGTGTCGAAGAGGATGAGCTGGCGGCCGGTGTTGAGCACCAGCACATTCTGCTCGAGCGTCGCCGAGGCGGGGTCGAGGAAGTTGCTGGTCAGCAGGTTGCGGATCTCCTCCGGCGGCGAGGCGGGGAAGGCGGGCTCAGGCTTGCCGAGCGGCAGCGAGCCGTCGGAGATGACGGTGAGCTCGTAGCTGCCGACCTTGAAGCGATGCCAGGCGGGCGGCAGCTCGTTGCGCATCGGCGCGGCGGCGCGGGCGGTGGCGGTGACGAGCGCGGGTGCAGCCAATGCTGCGGCGGCCGTGCCCAGCAGGACGCGGCGGCGGAGCTGGATCATTCTTTTCCTCCCCAATCGGGTACCGCAGCTTCGACGGTACCGCAGGATCGCACAAGCGGCAGCAGCCGCGTCGAGCAAATTCGCGTCCATGTGGCCGGTGGATTGACGGGGCGCGAGGCTACCCGCACCCTTCCCCGCAAGAGGAGGAACGGATGCCGCAATTGGCCAGTTGGGCGGAGCGCCAGGCGAGCAAGCCGGCTGCCATTTTCCCTGATACCGGCGTGGTGGTGAGCTATGGCGCCCTGCAGGCACGGGCACGGCAGGCGGCGCATTGGCTGCTCGGCCTCGGGCTGCAGCCGGGCGACGGCATCGCGGTGCTGCTCGACAACCGGCCGGAATTCCTCGAGCTCGCCGAGGCGGCGCGGCTGGCGGGACTGTACTTCACCCCACTCTCCATCCATCTGCGGCCGCATGAGGTCGCCTATGTGCTGAATGACAGCGGCGCGAAGCTCCTGGTGGCGAGCCCGGAGCTGGAGGGCCTGGCAGCGGCGCTGGTGGCGGAAGGCGCGCTCGGTGACCGGCCGCGCTATGCGGTCGGCGCCGGCATCGCGGGCTATGCGAGCTATGAGGCGGCCGTGTCGGCGGAGGATGCGGCGAGACCGTTGCCGGAGCGGCCGCTGGGGCGGGAATTCCTCTACTCCTCCGGGACGACGGGGCTGCCGAAGGGCATCCGCCGGCCGATGCTGCCCTATGAGCAGCGCGACGCGCCGATGTGGGACATGACCTGGAAGTCGCTCTACGGCTTCGATGAGAACGTGGTCTATCTCTCGCCGGCGCCGCTCTACCATGCCGCGCCCTTCGGCTATGTCAGCCGGACGATCCAGGAGGGCGGCACCGTCGTCATCCTCCGCAAATTCGACGCGGCGCAATGCCTCGCCATGATCGAGCGGTATCGCATCACCCATAGCCAGTGGGTGCCGACGATGTTCGTGCGGCTGCTGGCCTTGCCGGAGGAGGTGAGGCATCGCCACGACCTCTCGTCGCACCGCTGCGCCATCCATGCGGCGGCGCCCTGCCCGGTGCCGGTGAAGCGGGCGATGATCGAGTGGTGGGGGCCGATCCTGAAGGAATACTATGCCGGCTCCGAGGGTATCGGCACGACGGTGATCGACAGCGAGACCTGGCTCAGGAAGCCGCGCTCGGTCGGCAAGCCGGTGAATGGCGTGACGATCCACATCACCGGCGAGGACGGGCGGGAGCTGCCGCCGGGCGAGACCGGCACCATCCGCTTCGAGGGCGGACCGCGCTTCGCCTACCACAATGCCCCGGAGAAGACGGCGGCCTGCTATGACGAGCGCGGCTGGGCAACACTCGGCGATCTTGGCTGGCTGGACGAGGATGGCTACCTGTTCCTCTCCGACCGGCGGGCGGATCTCATCCTCTCGGGCGGGGTCAACATCTACCCGGCCGAGATCGAGGCGGTGCTGGCGCAGCATCCGGCCGTGGGCGAGGTCGCCGTGGTCGGCGTGCCGCATGCGGAGATGGGCGAGCAGGTGCATGCGGTGATCGTGCCGCGCGCCGATGTCGCGCCGGCGGAGCTCGATGCCTGGTGCCGGGAGCGGCTCTCCGGCGTGAAGCGGCCGAAGAGCTATGAGTTCGTCGAGGAGCTGCCGCGCAGCGAGGCGGGAAAGCTGCTGCGCCGGATCCTGAAGGAGCGCTACCTGCCGGCGGCGGGCTGACGGGAGCCCGCGACGCCGCGCAGGGGAGGTCAGCCCGCGCCGAGGCCGAGGCGCTTCACGCGGGCTTCCTCCATGTCGATCGTCTCCGCCATGTTGCGGGCGTAGTCGGCGCTGTTCAGGTATTGCAGCGGCTGGTCGAGCTTGGCGAGCACGGCGAGATGCGACGGGTCGTGCAGCGCGCGGCGGAAGCCCTCATGAAGGGCGGCGGTGACCTCCGGGTCGAGGCCGGCCGGGGCGACGAGGCCGTAGGGCGAGGTGATGACCATGCCCTGGTAGCCGAGCTCGAGCAGGGTCGGCACCTCGGGGAAGCCGGGACGGCGCTCGGGCGTCCAGACATTGAGCAGGCGGAGCTTGCCCTCCTTGATCAGCTCGTAGAGGCCGGTGCCGGCGGCCGTCGCCTCGATATGGCCGCCGAGCAGGGCCGGGACGGCATCCGCCTCGCCGCGGAAGGGGACATGGACGACGTCGAGCTTCTCCCGCTCGGCGAGGTCGACCATCGCCAGATGCGGCGTGCCATTGGCGCCGGTATTGCCCCAGCGATGGCGGCCGGGGTTGCGCCGGGCATCGGCCACCACCTCCTGCCAGGTCTTCCACGGGCTGTCGCCGCGCACCACGATGCCGAAGGTGTAGCCGGTGAGGTGGATGATGGGCGTGAAGTCCCGCCGCGGGTCATAGGCCATGCGCTGCATGAAGGGCAGGCGCAGCGCGGGCAGGGTCATCTGCGAGATCAGGTAGCCATCCGGCTTCGCGCGGGCCACGGTGGCGGGGCCGAGGGTGCTGCCGGCGCCCGGACGGTTGTCGGTGATGACGGTCTGGCCGAAGGCGCGGGTCGCGGCCTCGGCCAGGGCGCGCATCTGCACATCCGTTGCCCCGCCGGCGGGGAAGGGGACCAGGAGCGTGATCGGGCGTTCGGGGAAGCGGGTCTGGGCGCGGGCGGCGAGGGCGGGCAGGGCGAGGCCCGCGCCGAGCAGGGCGCGGCGGGTGGCGGAGGGCATGGATCGTTCGTCCCGGGTGGTCTTCTGGATCTTGCCCCGCCGCCGGGTGGCGGCGGGGATGGGCGCCTCGGTCAGAGGGTGCGGCCGATGATCTCCCGCATGATCTCGCTGCTGCCGCCATAGATGCGCCCGACGCGGGCATCGGCCCAGGCGCGGCCGATCTCGTATTCGGCCATGTAGCCGTAGCCGCCATGGATCTGCAGGAAGTCGTCGAAGAGGCGGTTCTGCAGCTCGGCACCGAGGAGCTTCGCCGTCGCCGCCAGCTCGACCGTCAGCTCGCCGCGCAGGTGGAGCGCAAGGCAGTGGTCGGCGAAGACGCGGAACATCGTCGCCTGGGCCTTGGCATCGGCCAGCTTGAAGCGGTTGTGCTGGAAGTCGATCACCGGCTGGCCGAAGGCCTGGCGCTCCTTGGCGTAGTCGACCGTCTTCTCCAGCATCACCTCCATGCCCATCGCCGCGCGAACGGCGATGACGAGGCGTTCCTGGGGGAGGTTGCGGATGAGGTAGCTGAAGCCCCGGTTCTCCTCGCCCAGCAGGTTGCCGACGGGGACGCGGACATCCTCGAAGAACAGCTCCGAGGTGTCCTGCGCGTGCAGGCCGATCTTCTCGAGGTTGCGGCCCTTGGTGAAGCCCGGCGTGCCGGCGGGGACGCAGATCAGGCTGATGCCCTTGCGGCCGGCGGCGGGGTCGGTCTTGGCGCAGACGATGACGAGGTCGGCGAGCTGGCCGTTGCTGATGAAGGTCTTGGAGCCGTTGATGACATACTCGTCGCCCTCGCGGCGCGCCGTGGTGCGCATGGCCTTGAGGTCGCTGCCCATGCCGGGCTCGGTCATGGCGATGGCGCCGATGATCTCGCCGCGCGCCATCCCCGGCAGCCAGTCGCGCTTGCGCTGCTCCGTCGCCAGGTCGGCGATATAGGGGACGACGATGTCGGAATGCAGCGGGAAGCCGGGGCCGGTGCAGTTGGTGCGGGCGATCTCCTCGATGATGATGGCGCTGTAGCCGAAATCGGCGCCGGCACCGCCATACTCCTCCGACAGCATGGGGCAGAGCAGGCCGGCGGCGCCTGCCTCCAGCCAGACCGAGCGCGGGACGATGCCGTCGCGCTCCCACTGGCGGTGGTGCGGGACGATGTGGCGCTCGAAGAAGCGGCGCACCTGGTCGCGGAACATCTCGTGGTCGGTGTTGTAGACGGTACGCGGGCCGGCGAGGCTGCGGCCGGGCAGGGCGGGGTTGGTGTCCATGGCGTGCGTCTCTCCCGTTCAGATGGCTTTGGCGTCGCGCAGGGCGGCGATCTCGGTGGCGCTGAAGCCTGCTTCGGCCAGCACCGCCTCGGTATCGGGCCGGGCCGGGACGCCGGGTTCCGCCACGGTGCGGCTGAAGCGCGGGGCGGGGGCGGGCTGCACCACGCCGCCCCGGTCGAGGAAGGTGCCGCGGGCGCGGTTGTGCGGATGGGCCGGCGCCTCGTCCATGTCGAGAATGGGGGCGACGCAGGCATCCGTGCCTTCGAACAGGGCGGTCCAATCGTCGCGGGTGCGGCCACGGAAGATGGCGATGAGCTCGCCCTTCAGCGCGGGCCAGGCGGCGGGGGACATGCGGTCGGGGAAGCGGCTGGCGTCGAGGCCGAGCTTCTCGCACATCAGGGCGAAGAATTGCGGCTCGATCGGGCCGACGGCGAGGTAGCGGCCATCGGCGCACTCATAGGTGTCGTACCAGGGGGCGCCGCCATCGAGCATGTTGGTGCCGCGCTCGTTGGTCCAGCGGCCACGAGCCTTCATGGCGTAGATCGGCGCCATCAGCATCGCCGCGCCATCGACCATGGCCGCATCCACCACCTGGCCACGGCCGCTGGTCTTCGCCTCCAGCAGGGCGGCGAGCAGGCCAAGTGCCAGGAGCATGCCGCCGCCGCCGTAATCGCCTACGAGGTTCAGCGGGGGGACGGGGCGCTCGCCGGGGCGACCGATGGCGTGCAGCGCGCCGGTGAGGGCGATGTAGTTCATGTCATGCCCGGCGGCCTGGGCCAGCGGGCCCTCCTGGCCCCAGCCGGTCATCCGGCCATAGACGAGGCGCGGGTTGCGGGCGAGGCAGGGCTCGGGGCCAAGGCCGAGGCGTTCCATCACGCCGGGGCGGAAGCCCTCGATCAGGGCATCGGCAGATTCGACGAGGCGCAGGGCGGCCGCGATGGCAGCGGGGGATTTGAGGTCGAGGCCGACCGTGCGCCGGCCGCGGGTGATGAAATCCTCGGGTGGGGCCGGAGGTGCGCCCGGTCGTTCGAGGCGGATGACATCGGCGCCGAGATCAGCCAGCACCATGCCGCAGAAGGGGCCGGGGCCGATGCCGGCGAATTCCAGGACGCGCAGGCCCTTCAATGGTCCCATGGGCTTCCTCCATTCTTGGAGGGAAGCTTAGCAGGCTAAGCGATCGGCGGAAGCGGAAAGCGAAAAGGGCCGGCATCGCTGCCGGCCCAGGCCCAGGCCCGCCGCCTAGCTGCGGCCGCCTTGGCTGTTCTGGCCACCCTTCTTGCCGGCCTCGCTGGCCTTCTCGCGGTCCTGGGCGAAGTTGCCGGCGTTGCCCTGGGCGCCGCCGCCATGGCTGTGCTGGCCACCGATGCGGCCGGCCTCGGCGGCCTTCTCGCGGTTGTTGGCGAAGTTGGCCGGGTTGTTGGACTTGCCCTGGTGCTGGCCACCGATGCGGCCGGCCGCGGCGGCCTTCTCGCGGTCATTGGCGAAGTTGGCCGGGTTGTTTTCCTTGCCCTGGTGCTGGCCACCGATATGGCCGGCCTCGGCTGCTTTCTCGCGGTCGTTGGCGAAGTTGCCGGGATTGTTCTGGGCACCCTGATGGGTGCCCCCGGTGTGGCCAGCACGGGAGGCCTTCTCACGGTCATTCGCGAAGTTGCCCGGGTTGCTGTTGCCGCTATTGGCCATGATCTCGTTCCCTTCGGTTGACTGGGTGGCCGCGCCCTGGCCGCGACCCGCATCGGAGGAACGTGAAACGGTGTGGATGGATGCGGCACCATCCGCATAGGGGCAAGAAAATATGCTGCAAATTCAATATTATAAACTGGCCGCATGCAGGACGAATACCGTCTGTGCGGGGTCTTTGCAGGGCCGTTGCGGAGCCGGACCTGCAATATCCCCGGGTTGGCAACCGGTATGGATCCTCTCGTTCAACGGGAGCGCGAATGACGGCCAAGGACCGTGCTGCCGATGATGGTCAGGGTCAGGGTGACGACGAGGAGGATGAAGGCGAGGGCGGCGCCGAAGGGCCAGTTGGTGCCCCGCACGAACTGGTCGTAGACGGCGGGCGCCATCATCTTGAACTGCGGCCCGCCGAGCAGGACGGGCGTCGCATAGGCATTCATGCAGAGGATGAAGACGAGGACGCAGCCGGCGGCGACGCCGGGCAGGGCGAGGGGCAGCACCACGCGGCGGAAGCCGGTGAGCGGCCCGGCGCCGAGATTGGCCGCCGCCTCCTCCACCTGGCGGGGGATGCCCTCGATCACCGCGGCGAGGGTCAGGATCATATAGGGCGCGACGACGGCCAGGATGCCGGCGATGACGGCGCCCGTGGTGTAGAGCAGGGCCAGCGGCTCCGTGATGAGGCCGAGGCTGCGCAGCGCGGCGTTGATGGCGCCGTCGCGGCCGAGCAGCGCCATCCAGCCGGCGGCGCGCACCACATTGCCGACCAGCAGCGGGAAGAGCGTCAGGATGACGGCGAGGCTCTTCCAGCGGCTCTGCATCCGCGCGAGCCAATAGGCGGCAGGGAAGCCGAGCAGCAGGGCCAGCAGGGTGCAGGCCAGCGCCACGCCGAGCGTCGTCCCCAGCACATCGCGGTAATAGGGGTCGGCGATGGCGCGGAGGTAGTTCTCGGCGGTCAGCGCCTCCTGCATCATCTGCGCGGCGCTGTACTCGTTGAGGCTGATGCGGAACAGCATCGCCATGGGCGCGACCAGCAGCCCGAGCACCAGCAGCGTCGCCGGCAGGAGGAGGGCGGCCATGCCTGCGACCCGGCCTAGCGCTTGAACTCCTTGTTCCAGAAATCGATCAGCGCGACCTGGTTCCTGGCGATGTACTCGTAGTCCGGCGTGCGGAGCTTGGCCTGCTGTTCCGGCGTGAGGCTGATCTGCCTGGCAAGCTCCGGCGGGAGCTGGGCATCGGTCACCGTCGGCGCATAGCCCATGCGGTCGGCGAAGGCGGTCTGGGCGCGGGCGTCGAGGGCGGCGTTGAGATAGGCCATGGCGCCGTCACGGTTGCGGGCGTTCTTCGGCACGGCCATCTCGAAGCAGATGCTGGTGGCGCCCTCGGCCGGCACCGCATGCTCGACCGGGATGCCGGCCTTCTTCCACATGAAGCCGCGGGCGAGCCACATGATGGTCAGCCAGACCTCCTCCGACTTCAGCGCCGCCGCCAGCGCCTCGTTCGAGGGATAGACCTTCACGTCGAGGCTGCGGAGCTCCATCAGCTTCTTCTTGCCCGGCTCGTAGTCGTGCTCGGTCCCGCCGGCGACCAGGGAGGCGGCCTCCATGTTCTGCAGGTGGAGGATGTCGACCAGCCCGACGCGGCCGCGGTATTTCGGGTCCCACAGATCGGCATAGGCCTGGGGTGGCGTCGGGACCTTGGCCGGGTTGTAGAGGATGACCTTCGCCGAATAGATGTGTGGCGCGGAGTAGGGCCGCTTCAGCGAGGGGATGGCACGGGCGAGGTTGGGCACCCGGCCCTCCTCCACCGGCTCGAAGACGCCCTGCTGCGCCATGGTGAACATGTCCACATCCGAGAGGCAGCAGACATCCATGCTGCCGCGGCGGGCCTGGCGCTCGGCGATCAGCTTGGTCTTGCGCGGGTCCTGCGGGCCGACATCCTGCACCACCTCGAGCCCGCGGGGCCCGAGGATCGGCTTGTCGATATTGGCGGCGAGCAGGTCGCCATAGTCGCCCCCCCAGGTGCCGACCACGACCTGGCCGGATTGCGCGGTGGCGAGGCCGGGCAGGCCGGCGGTGAGGGCGGCGGCGAGGGCGCTGCGGCGCGTGAACATGCGGGGGTCTCCGGCGGGGGTCAGGGGGTGTCGTCGGGCAGGTCGCCCGGCTCGGCGGGCAGCAGCCGCGCCTCGGCGGGATCCCAATGGGCGAGGACGGCATCGCCGGGGGCCAGGGCGCGGTGCCGGCTGGATTCGGGCGGTGTCGGGGCGATGGCGACCAGCGGCGTGCCGCCGAGGTCGAGATGGTATTCGGTCTGCGCGCCGAGATAGGTGACGGTGGCGAGGCGCGCCGGCAACCCTTCGCCTTCGGTGGCAACGGCGATGCGCTCCGGCCGGAGGGCGAGCACGCTGGCCCCAGGCGCCGGCGCGGCGAGGCAGGGCAGCAGGGCGCCGCCATGCGCGCGGAAATGGCCCGGCCCTTCGGGCGCACCGCGCAGCAGGTTGCAGCGGCCGATGAAGCCGGCGACGAAGGCATCGGCCGGGCGTTCGTAGAGATCCTCGGCCGTGCCGGTCTGGCGCACCCGGCCGCGCTCCATCACCACCAACCGATCAGCCATGGTCAGCGCCTCCTCCTGGTCATGGGTGACGAAGAGGGTGGTGAGGCCGAGGCGCTGTTGCAGGGCGCGGATCTCGAAGCGGACCTCGGCGCGCAGCTTGGCGTCGAGGTTGGAGAGCGGCTCGTCCAGCAGGAAGACGGCAGGGTTGACGACGAGTGCGCGGGCCAGCGCCACGCGCTGCTGCTGGCCGCCGGAGAGCTGGCGGGGCAGGCGGTCCGCCATGCCGTCCAGGCGGACGAGGCGCAGCGCCTCGCGCACGCGGGTCTCGCGCTCGGCGCGGCCTATCTTCCGCATCTCGAGGCCGAAGGCGACATTCTGCCCGACCGTCATATGCGGGAAGAGGGCGTAGGACTGGAAGACCATGCCCGTGTTGCGGCCATGCGGCGGGGTGCGTGTCACGTCCTGCCCGGCGATGAGCACGCGGCCGCCGCTCGGCGGGATGAAGCCGGCGACCATCCGCAGGGTCGTCGTCTTGCCGCAGCCGGAGGGGCCGAGCAGCGCCACCAGCTCGCCCTCGGCGACGTCGAGGTCGACGCGCTCCACGGCGGTGGTGGCGCCGTAGCGGCGGCTCAGCGCGTCGAGGGTGAGGGTGCCCATGCTCAGACTACGCGGCTCAGCGAGACGAAGCGGTCCGTGATCAGCATCAGCGCGCCGACCAGAAGGATCTGCACCGTGGCGACGGCGGCCAGCGTTGGGTCCACGCGGAATTCCAGGTAGTTCAGCATGGCGACGGGCAGGGTGGTGCGGCCCGGGCCGACCAGCAGCAGAGTGAGCTCAAGATTCTCGAAGCTCTGGATGAAGCTGAAGAGACAGGCGGCAACGACGCCGGGCCGCAGCATCGGCAGCGTGACGCGACGGAAGACGGTAAGGGGACGGGCGCCGAGATTGGCGGCTGCCTCCTCCACCGCCGCATCCAGCCCCTGCAGCGAGGCGGAGACGAGGCGGACGGTCCAGGGGATGGTGAGCAGCGCATGCGCGGCGACGAGGCCGGCCATGGTGCCCTTGATGTCGTCATCCACCCAGAATTCGGCACGGACGTAGAAGAGGTAGAGCGCGGTGCCGGCGACGACACCGGGGACGGCGAGCGGGCCGAGCAGCAGGGTGTTCAACGCGCCGCGCAGCCCGCCGAGCCGGGCGCGGGCCAGGGCGAGCGCGGCGGCGGTGCCGAGCGGGACGCCGATGGCCGTGGCGGCCAGCGCCACCTGCAGCGAGGTGACGAAGCCGCGGGCGAATTCCCGCCTCTCCCAGGCATTGGCATACCAGGCAAGGGTGACGCCCTCGGGCGGGAAGGAGACGATCTCCTGCGCGAAGACGCTGATGACGATGACGGCGAGCACCGGCGCCAGGACAAGCCCATAGGCCCCCGTCACCGCCAGCCCGAACAGCCCCCTCTGCAGGTGCGACCCTGCCATCAACGCCCCCTTTCGCCTCCCGCGGCACAACCTGCTGAGGGAATCGGCGGGGGTCAAGCGGCTGGCGGAATGCTTCGGCCTCGGCCATCATGCGGAAAACCCGGGAGGTTACAGCCGATGACGTTCACCCGCCGCCGGGCCCTGGGCGGCGCAGCCGCGGCGCTGCCGCTGCGTGCCTTCGCCCAGCCGCGCGACCCCAACACCATCCGCATCGGCGTGCTGGCGGATTTCTCAGGTCCCTACCGGGATACCTCCGGCCCCACCTCGGTCGCCTGCGCGCAGCAGGCGGTGGAGGATAGCGGGCTGCTGGCGCGCGGCTTCAAGGTCGAGGTGGTGCAGGCTGACCATCAGAACCGTCCCGACGCCGCACTCGCCCTCTGCCGGCGCTGGTTCGACCAGGACAGCGTCGACATGGTTTGCGAGGTCAACAACAGCGCCATTGCGCTCGCCGTCGCCAACCTGGCGCGGGAGAAGGACAAGGTGCAGCTGGCCTCCGGCGCGGCCTCGAGCGTCCTGACCGGCGAGAGCTGCAGCCCGAACACCATCCAATGGACCTATGACACCTGGATGTTCGCCAATGCCGTCGGCACGGCGACGGTGCAGGCGGGCGGCGACAGCTGGTACTTCCTCACCGCCGATTACGGCTTCGGCCACCAGATGGAGCGCGACACCGGCCGCTTCGTCCAGGCGGCGGGCGGCAAGGTGCTGGGCAGCGCGCGGTTCCCCTTTCCGGGCACCACGGATTTCTCGGCCTTCCTGCTGCAGGCCCAGGCCTCGCGCGCCAAGATCGTGGGCCTCGCCACCGCCGCGGCGGATACGGTGAACTGCATCAAGCAGGCGAGGGAATTCGGCCTCGGCCGGCGTGGGCAGAAGCTGGCGGGCCTCGTCATGTTCACCACCGACATTCATGCGATCGGGCTCGACGCGGCGCAGGGGCTGTTGCTCTCCGAGGTCTTCTACTGGGACCTCAATGACCGCACCCGTGCCTTCCTCAACCGGGTGAAGCCCAAGGCGCCGCAGAATTGGCCGAACCAGGAACATGCCGGGACCTACTCAGCCTGCCTGCACTACCTGAAGGCCGTGGCGGAGCTGGGGGCGGCGCGTGCCAAGGCAAGCGGACTTGAGGTCGTGCAGCGGATGAAGGCGATGCCGACCGATGACGACTGCTTCGGTCCCGGTACGATCCGGGCGGATGGGCGGAAGATCCACCCCGCCTATCTGTTCGAGGTGAAGTCACCGGCCGAGAGCCGGGGCCCCTGGGACTACTACAAGCTGGTTGGGACGGTGCCGGCCGAGAAGGCTTTCCGGCCCCTGGAGGAGGGCGGCTGCCCACTGGTGCGGTAGCCTCCTCGCGGATGCCTCAAGGCTCCTCCGTGGGGTTTGACCTTGAGGCACCCCTTCTGTATGTACCCGCTTGCATGCGTCGTGAGCCGTGCTGCACCTGCGGAGGGGTGGCCGAGTGGCTGAAGGCGACGGTTTGCTAAACCGTTATAGGGGGTCAACCTCTATCGTGGGTTCGAATCCCATCCCCTCCGCCATTCCGATGGCTTAGCTGCGGCCTGTTCCCTTTGTGCATGATGGTTTGCGAGCGTTCGGGATGTCCTCCCGGATGTGTCCATCTGCGGACTTCAGCCGTCCCGAGGGATTGCTTGATGCTGTGGCCACCGAGCTAGTAGCGGGCGTACCGGATACCACCCCGCCGGGTGGTGCCACTCAGACCGGCCGGCTGCCCCGGAAGCGCATATAGGCTCGGCGCCCTCCTGTGCCGTCGAAGGCTACGACATCGTAGGTGTCGTCCGGCTCGCCGGGCACCTCCATCCCCGGAGAGCCGGTTGGCATGGCGGGTACGGCCAGGCCGCGCAGGCCCGCCGGGCGCTCCCCCAATAGCCGGAGCACGGCCTGGGCGGGCACATGCCCCTCCAGCGCATAGCCCTCTATCAGGCCCGCATGGCAGGAGAGCAGGTCCGACGGAATGCCGAGCATGCGGCGGACAGGCGCCGCCGAGGCCACGAGGTTGTCCTCGACCTGGAACCCGGCTGCCCTCATATGCTCGACCCAGCCGGTGCAGCAGCCGCAATTCGGATCGCGCCAGACCCGAAGCAGCGGCCTGCCGGCGGGCTGGCCAGAAGCACCGTGGGTCGTCCCGGTCGCGGCGAGCGCCGCCAGGACATGCCGCCGTCTCATCCGTGTATCCTTCTTCGTGCAGCCGGGCGGTCGGCCGGTCCGGCGTGGAGCGGGGAGACCATAGCACCGGCCGCAAAGGGGAAGGCAGCCGAACATCAGCGCGTCCAGGCCGCCGGGGAGCAGGCGGCGGTGACCGACAGCATAGGCGCGATCTCCTCCATCTGGTCGATGATGCCGACCTCTGTCAAACCGAGGAAGCCGCTCCGGGTGTCCAACTCGGCGTGGCAGGCCCGGGCCTTGCAAGGGTGGGCCTGCTCCAGTGCCGCCGAGAGGGATGACTGCATGCACGCCTGCGGCCGCGCGGCCATCAGGGCCAAGGCCGACCGGAACGCCCGGGTCCTTCGGCACCGTCGCCTGGCCCCCGGCGCTGTCGCCGCGCTTGCCCTCGCGCTTCTCGGCGGCTGCGGATCGCTGTCTGGGCCGAAAGGCGAGGAGGTGGTGAGCGGGTTCGACCGGGTCTGCGCGCCGGTGACGCGGACGCGGCACGCCACCGGAATCGAGGTCGTGCCGTCGCCCGAGGCGCTCCGGTCGGCCTCCGCCCGGCTTGAGGCCTGGGGCTTCTCGCGTGACGCCATCGATATCGCCGAGGTCATCGGTGCCCTGCCCCTGCTGGAGCGGCTGCTCTCGGCCGAGACGGAGGCGGCACGGGCCCGCGGCCCCGATGCCGAGCTCCGGCTGCTGCGCCTGCGCATGGCCATCTCGGAGCGGATCCAACTGGCCATGCTCGACGTCTCGAGCACGCTCGCCGTGATCGACTGCGAGGGGGAGCGGGGAGACGCGCTGCGTGTGCGGCTGCAGGCGACGGAGGACCGCCGTGCCCGGCGACTGGGTCTGGCCAGCATCCTGGTCGGCGCGGCGACGGCGGCCCTGTCGGGCGGGCTTTCGCTGGGTGGCGCCTCGGCGGGCGGGGACATCGCCGGAATCGTCGGTGGTACGACGGAGGCCTCGGTGGCGACCGCCCTGCTGTTCGGGGAAGCCTCCGGCAGGCTGCGGACCGAGCGCAACCTCCTGCGCGAGGTCTGGGAGCGGCCGCCGCGCTCCGAACTGTTCCCGCGCACGGTCTGGCGATACCTGACGCGGCGCCCGGTGGATGCGCCGGACCGTTCGGCCCCCGCCGAGACGGTGGCGGCCGAGTGGCGGGCCGGGGAGAGGTTCGGCCCAGCCGGCTCGCAGGCCGAGCGCGACCGCACCCTGCTGCTGTTCGGAGCGGGCGGCACCTACACGGTCCAGGAGCTGGAGATGCGGGACGCGATGCTGGACCTGCTGGAGGCGAGCATCGCGCTGATGAGCGAGACGCTGCGGATCCTGGTGATTGAGCTGGGCGAGCGTCCCTTCGCGGAGGGGCCCGGCGCAGGAGGATGAACTGCCGGCCTGCCACGCTGAAGCGCCCGAAGCCAGTCGCCGCGCAATTCTTGCAGGCAGGGCGCGGCATGCGCGTTCCCTCTGATCGGCGCGGCGAACCGGCGGTGTAGGAGAGGAGGATGGGTCGTCCTTCCCCACGAACCAGTCGTTTTCATCCTTTGGATAAATGTAATAACGAGGCCTGTCTCGGGCTTTCCGTAATGGACCGTCTTCAGTACAAAATCACGTTCAGGGTTTTCAGCCCCAGCAATACAATTCACCGACGCCATTATATTCCCTGATGTTCCGCATCCGGCCTGTTTCCTGTGCCGTAAGGCAGCTGGGTCCATACGACCCAGGAGGAAGACATGGCACACGATACCTACGTCCAGGATGGCAAGCTGCTTTACTCGACCGACCTGACGGCGTTGAACAATTCGGGCGTTGACGGCCGGGCCGTGCTGCTGATCGACCAGGACACCCGCACCCTGACAGTGGACATCCAGGCCAGCGGCCTGGAGCCGGGCCCGATGCACATCCAGCACATCCACGGCTTCAATGACGACACCGACGCCAAGTCGCCCACCATCGCCCAGGACAGCGACGGGGACGGCTTCGTGGAACTGGCGGAAGGGCTCGCCACCTACGGCCCGATCCAACTCAACCTCACGCTGAACCCCGAGAACTCCGCCCATGACCATGGCACGGACGGCCATGATCACACGGACGAGGCGATGTTCCCGACCGTTGGCGCCGACGGCAAGCTCAGCTACCGCGAGGTTTTCACCTTCGCGGCCGACGATCCGAACGCGAGTGCGATCCTCGACGGCATCACGCCGCTCGAGGCCAAGGAGATCGTCATCCATGGCCTGACCACCAACGCCAACCAAGGCGCCGGTACGACCGGCGAGGTGGATGGCACGGACGGGTACAAGCTGGTCCTGCCCGTTGCGTCGGGTGAGCTCAGCGGCGTGGCCCCAGCCGCCGACGTGCTTGCGGCGGTGGACGACCTTGGGCTCAACCCGAACGACGTGGTCGACTGGAACGCCATCGCCGCCCATGTCACGGAAAACTTCGAGGCAACCGGGCAGTGGTACCTGTGACCCTGGCGGCACCTTAGCTTCATAGTCCTGGCGGGCCGCGCAAGCGGCCCGTCAGCGGGAGCCGGGCCCCAGGCTTTGCGAACTGCGGGTATGGGGCATAGAGGAGGTGATCGACGGCGTCGCTGCATTCTCCAAAGCCGCCACTTACGCTCGACGCGAGCCCGGAGTGCCCCCATCTACGGCCGCCTTGCACCCCTGAGAGCCAGCGGCACGAGGGGCACCACGAGGGCGAGGTGCAGCAGCGCTGCCCCGAACAGGAATGCGAGCGTCCCACTCGGCCCAACCCATTCGAGCAGCCATATCCCGACCAGGGGCGCTGCGGCCGTGGCGAGCAGCGTCGGCAATCCGAGGCGGCCCATGAGGATGGCGTAACCCTCGCGGCCGAACATCGCCAGGGGCACGGTCCCGCGCACGATGGAGCGGATGCCGCTACCCATGCCGTACAGCACGATGCAGGCCGGGGCGATGCCCGGCGTGGCGACGAGCAGGCCGAGACCAACCGCGACCAGCACCGAGGAGGCGACCAGGCTCCAGATCGGGTGCGCCTTCTTGCCGAAGGTCATCTCGAGCACGCGCCCGCCGACCTGCGCCGGACCGATCAGCGCGCCGAGACCGACCGCCGCCGCAAGCGCCACTCCCTGGGCCTGGAGCAGCATCAGCAGGTGCACGCCGATCACCGTCATGGTGCCGTAGGCGAGGGTGAAGCCCGCGGCGAGGAGAAGGAAGGCGGTCCGCTGCTCCGGCCGCAGGTGCCCGGGTAGCGGCGCATCCGCGGCGGCGGGCTTGGGCGCACGGTCCTCTTCCCGCGGCAGGGCAAGCAGGTAGAGCGGCAGCACCACCACGGCCAGGAGCGCGGCATAGGTCAGGCAGGCGCCGCGCCAGCCGAGATGGGCTGCCAGGAAGGCGGTCAGCGGCCAGCACACGGTGCTTGCGAAGCCGCCGAACAGCGTGACCTGGGTGATCGCCGGGCGCGCGCTTTCGCCATAGAGCCTGCCGAGCGCGGAGAAGGCCGGGTCGTACAGGCCGCAACCCATCCCGGCCCCGATCACCAGCCAAGCCGCGATGAAGAGCGGCAGCGTCGGGGCGAGCCCGATGGCGAGCAGGCCGAGCGCCAGCAGGACGGCGCTCGTCGCCAGCACCGGGCGGCCACCGTGGCGCTCGATGAGGTGCCCGACCCGCGGCGAGACAAGGCCCGAGACCAGCAGGCCGACGGAGAGCGCGCCCACCACCCAGCCGAGCGGCCAGCCGGTCTCGGCGGCGATGGGTCCCGCAAGGACGGCGGGCAGGTAGTAGCTGCTGCCCCAGGCCAGGATCTGCGCCACGCCGACCGCCGACACCACCACCAGCCTCGGGCGGCTGGCGGCCGGGTCTACCGGGGCCGCGCCCCCGGCCATGGCGACCTGGCTCATCTGGCCGGTTCGACCTGGGCGACCCCGAGCCGGGCCTGGCTCCCGCAGCAGGGCGCGTCCGCGGCCGGCGCGGGCTTCGGCGTGCAGCAGGAGGACCCGGCCTCCGGTGCGGCGGGCAGCAGGCGGTCCGAGCTGCAGACGCCCGTCTGGGGAAGGTCGAGCTCGACCCGGCGCGCGGCGGCGACGTCGCCCGCGAGGAAGGCGGCGATGGAGCGGACCTGCTCGTAGCCAGTGGCCAGCAGGAAGGTCGGGGCCCGGCCGTAGGAGGCCATCCCCGCCAGGAAAAGCCCCGTATCGGGCTGCGCCAGCTCCTCGGCGCCATGGGGGCGGACCGTGCCGCAGGAGTGCAGGTTCGGGTCGATCAGCGGTGCCAGCATGCGCGGGCACTCGAGCGCCGGATCGAGGTCCGTCCGAACCTCGCGGAGGATGCCGAGATCCGGGCGCAGCCCGGTCGCCACGACCAACTCGTCCATCTCCACCGCACGCCCTTCGGCGCTCTGGACCGTCAAGGCTCCACCCTCCGTGCGGCGGATCTCGTCCACGGGGAATGGCGCGAGCAGCTCAATGGCGCCGCTCTCGACGAGGTGGCGCAGCCGCTGGCCCAGGGCGCCGCGCTCCGGCAGCTGGTCGGCCGAGCCGCCCCCATAGGCTCGCGTCAGGTCGGCGCTGCGTGTGGCCCAGAGCACCGCCGTGCCTGGCGCCTGACGCGCGAGCTGGCCCAGATCGAGCAGGGTGCCGATGGCCGAGTGCCCGGAACCGACCACCAGGGTCCGCCGTCCACCGTAGCGGCCATGGTCGGTGCCGAGGATGTCGGGCATGCCGTAGCGGATCCGGTCGGCCGCTTCGCGCTCGCCGATGGCGGGAAGGCCGGAGGCGCCTGCGGGGCTCGGACTGCCCCATGTTCCCGAAGCGACGATGACCGCGCTGGCGAGGAGCCGCCTGTCCCGTCCATCCGCGCCGATGAACCGCAGCTCGAAAGGCTGCTGCTCGCGCCCGGCATTGCGGACCTTGCCCGCGCCGAGGCGGGCGATGCCGGTGACGCGCGTGTTCAATCGCAGGCGGGTGGCGATGTCAGGAAGCGCGGCCAGTGGCTTCAGGTAGCGCTCGACGAGGTCGCGGCCGGTCGGGAACTCCTCCGCCTCCGGCGCCGTCCAGCCGTGCCGCTCCAGCAGGGCACCCGCGGCCCGGTCGAGATTGTAGCGCCAGGGCGAGAACATAGGGACGTGGCCCCAGTCCAGCGGGGCCGTGCCGACCGACGGTCCGGCCTCGAGGATGACAGGCTCGAGCCCGCGCGCGAGCAGGTGCGCCGCCGCGGCGAGGCCGACCGGACCGCCGCCGATGACGGCGACAGGCAGCCGCGAGGTGCCGGCGGAAGCTTCGGCACGGGGCTCAGCGCGGCTGGCGCCGCCACAGCACGAACTCATGTCCCATCCTCCTTCATGCCTCGGTGGGCGATGTATTGAGCCGATGAAAGGCTCAGCATTTGCAGCCGGGCCCTGTCTCCCTGCGGGCCTGGGCGGCCCGACCGGTCTCGGTCAGGGCGGTGGTGGCGTCCATCCAGGCGTCCAAGCCAACCCGGAAGGCCTCCCGGCCCTTGCTGGTCAGGGTGTAGACGCGGCGCTCGCGGCCGGAGACGACCTCGGTTTCGGAGGTGACATAGCCGCCCTGCTCGAACTCGCGCAGCGTCGGGTAGAGGGCGCCCTCGGAGGGGGAGCAGCAACCATTCGTGGTCCGCTCGACCGCCCGGGCGATGTCGTAGCCATGCGCGGGGCCATCATGCAGCACCTGCAGGACGAAGAACCGGCTGAGCGCCATCTTGATGGTCCCCGCCCAGTAGGCGCGGTCCGTGAGGTCCGGCGAGGGGCGGGGAAGGGCAGGAAGGGCGGGCTGCCTGGACATATCGCAACCCTATGCCTTGGAGGGCGATGCATCAAGGGAGATGTCCGGCGGGAGGCCAGCCCTGCTGCCAAGCGACCCTGGTGAGGTCTGGCCGGAGCATTAAGAAGTCCTGCTTCAAGGTCCATGCAGGTTTCAGCGCCTAATCCGCCACGGTCGCAGTCCTTACCTCTCTGGCCGAGACGGGGGCTGCTCCAAGGCTTCGCATCCTTGGAGCAGCCAGGAAGGAGCAGGGCATGACGACCAACCAGAATGGGCGCTACGCAGGCAAGGTCGCCTTCGTGACCGGGGCGGCGAATGGCATCGGCCGCGCCGCGGCACTGGCCTTCGCGCGTGAGGGCGCCAGGGTGGTGGTTGCCAATATATCGGAACAAGGCAACCAGGAGACAGCCCGCCTGATCGAGGCGGCCGGGGACAGGCGCTCGCCATCCGCTGCGACGTGATGCAGGCCGAGGAGGTGAAGGCCGCGCTCGGCAAGGTAGCCGAGACATTCGGCCGCCTCGACATCGCCTTCAACAATGCCGGGGTCGAGCAGCCGATATTGGCAGCGGCCGATCTCACGGAGGAGCAGTGGGACCGGATCGTCGGCATCGACCTTCGCGGCGTGTTCCTCTGCATGAAGCACGAGATCCCCTTGATGCTGAAGCTCGGGCGCCGGGGTGAAGGGCTTCGCAGGCCAGGCTGCGTATTGCGCCGCGAAGTTCGGCATCGTCGGCCTCACGAAGGCGGCGGCGCTGGATCATGCGGCATCGGACATCCGCATCAACGCCGTGTGCCCCGGCATCATCGAGACACCGATGATGGACCGCTTCAGCGGCGGCACTCCGGAGGGACGCGCGCACGTGATCGCGCAGGAGCCGGTCGGGCGGATAGGCAAGCCCGAGGAGATCGCCGCGGCCGCATTGTGGTTGTGCAGCCCGGGGGCAAGCTACGTCGTTGGACAGGCTTTCACCGTGGATGGTGGAATGACGGTGCCGTAATCGCGCCGTGGTGCTGCGTTCCCAGGCCGGGGCGGGCTGGCGGATGCAAGGACGGCCTCGCCATCGTGGCGACGTGGAGGCGGAGGAGGTGCGGCGATCTTCCACGCCAGGACCTTCGCACATGCCCTGCGTCTTTTCCCGCATGAGCGGGTTACTTCGCATGACCGGGGTCAGCGCACCCTGCAACAGCACCTGAACAGCAATCGAAGGACCAGGAAGCATGGAGAGCTCTAGCCACCTCTCACTCACCCGGCGAGCCTTGGTGGCCGCTGCTGCCGCCACGGCGGGAGCCACGACGCCCGAAGGGGCCGATGCCCAGCCGGCCTCGGCCGGCAACTCCTCCACCGATGCGGGAACTCCTGCGATGACAAGCGTATCGCTCCGCGTGAATGGCGAGTTGCGCTCCCTGGAGTTGGACACCCGGACGACGCTGCTGGACGCGCTGCGCGAGCACCTGCAACTGACCGGCAGCAAGAAGGGCTGCGACCACGGCCAGTGCGGCGCCTGCACGGTGATGGTGGACGGGCGGCGGGTGTATTCCTGCCTGACCCTGGCCGTCATGCACGAGGGTGACGAGGTCACGACCATCGAGGGGCTGGGCCAGCCCGAGACGCTGCATCCGATGCAGGCTGCCTTCGTCAAGCATGATGGCTACCAGTGCGGCTATTGCACCCCGGGCCAGATCTGCGCCTCGGTGGCCATGCTGGAGGAGATCAAGGCGGGCGTGCCGAGCCACGTGACCGCCGACCTCATGGCCTCCCCCCAGCTTACGGCCGAGGAGATCCGCGAGCGGATGAGCGGCAATATCTGCCGCTGCGGCGCCTATTCCAACATCGTCGAGGCGATCACCGAGGTCGCGGGGAGGCAGGCATGAGGCCCTTCACCTATGAGCGCGCCCGGACCCCGGCCGAGGCCGCCGCGGCTGCCGCGCGCAACCCGGGCGCCAAGTTCATCGCGGGCGGGACCAACCTGCTCGACCTGATGAAGCTGCAGATCGAGGTGCCGAGCCATCTGATCGACGTCAACGGCCTCGGCCTGGACCGGATCGAGGCGACGCCGGAGGGTGGGCTGCGCATCGGGGCGCTGGTCCGCAACACGGATCTGGCCACGGATGAGCGCGTGCGGCGCGACTACGGCGTGCTGTCCCGCGCCCTGCTGGCAGGTGCCACGGGCCAGCTCCGCAACAAGGCGACGACGGCGGGCAACCTGTTGCAGCGCACGCGCTGCCCGTATTTCTACGACACCAACATGGCTTGCAACAAACGCCAGCCCGGCAGCGGGTGCTCCGCCATCGGCGGCATCACCCGGCACCACGCCGTGATCGGGGCGAGCGAGGCCTGCATCGCCACCCATCCCAGCGACATGGCCGTGGCCATGCGGGCATTGGACGCGGTGGTGGAGACGGTGCGGCCGGATGGCACGGCCCGCCAGATCCCGATGGCCGAGTTCCACCGCCTGCCCGGTGAGACGCCGCATATCGAGACGGCGCTGGAGCGGGGCGAATTCATCGCCGCCGTGACCCTGCCGCCACCCCTGGGTGGACAGCAGTTCTACCGCAAGGTGCGGGATCGCGCGTCCTATGCCTTCGCCCTGGTCTCGGTGGCCGCCGTGGTGCAGCGGGACGGCACGGGGCGCGTGGCGCTCGGCGGCGTGGCGCACAAGCCCTGGCGCGTCGAGGCTGCCGAGGGCGAGCTGACGCGCGGCGCCAAGCCCGCGATGGCCGCGATCCTGGGCGGCGCGCGGCCCACCCATGAGAACGCGTTCAAGCTGACCCTTGCGGAGCGAGCGCTCGCCTCCGTGCTGGCCGATGCAAAGGGCTGAGCCATGAAGTTCGACACCCCAGCGACCAACAACCCCATCGACCAGCTCAAGGTTGTCGGCCGCCCGCTGGACCGCATCGACGGGCCGCTCAAGACCACCGGCCAGGCCCCCTATGCCTATGAGCGGCACGACGCCGTGCGCAACCAGGCCTATGGCTTCATCCTCGGCTCGGCCATCGCCAAGGGGCGGATCGACGCCATGGACACCGCCGCCGCCCGCAAGGCGCCGGGGGTGCTGGCCATCGTCACCACCCTGGACATGCCGCGGCTCGAGAAGGGTCCGATGAACACCGCCTCGCTGTTCGGCGGGCCGGAGATCCAGCACTACCACCAGGCAATTGCTGTGGTGGTGGCCGAGAGCTTCGAGCAGGCGCGCGACGCCGCCGCGGCGATCCGGGTGGAGTATGTCCGCCAGCCCGGCCGCTTCGACCTGGCCGCCGAGGCACCGAAGGCGAAGCTCGTGCCGGGCGACAGCGGCGAGGGCAGCGGGGCACCACCTGAGGAACGGGTCGGCGATTTCGAGGGCGCCTTCGCCACGGCGGCAGTGAAGTTGGATGCGACCTACACCACGCCCGACGAGAGCCACGCGATGATGGAGCCGCACGCGACCATCGCCGCCTGGGAGGGCGACAAGCTCACCATCTGGACCTCGAACCAGATGATCGCCTGGGGCAAGCGGGACCTGGCCAAGACGCTGGGCATCCCGGCGGAGAATGTGCGGCTCGACTCGCCTTATGTGGGCGGCGGCTTCGGCGGCAAGCTCTTCCTGCGCGCCGATGCCGTTCTCGCGGCGCTGGGCGCGAAGGCCGCGCGACGCCCGGTGAAGCTCACGCTCACCCGCCCCCTGGTCGCGAACAACACCACCCACCGGCCTGCGACGATCCAGCGCATCCGGCTGGGCGCGGGGCGGGACGGCAAGCTCACCGCCATCGCGCATGAGAGCATCTCGGGCGACCTCGAGGGGGGGCAGCCGGAGACGGCCGTCTCGCAGACCAAGCTGCTCTATGCCGGGGCGAACCGGCTGACCTCGTTGCGTCTCGCCGTGCTCGACCTGCCGGAAGGCAATGCCATGCGCGCGCCGGGCGAGGCGCCGGGCCTGATGGCGCTCGAGGTTGCGATGGACGAGATGGCGGAGAGCCTGGGGATGGACCCGGTCGAGTTCCGCATCCTCAACGACACGCAGGTCGATCCGGAGGATTCGGAGCGCCGGTTCTCCCAGCGCCAGCTGGTGGAATGCCTGCGCCTCGGTGCCGAGCGCTTCGGCTGGAGCCGCCGGAGCGCGACGCCCGGACAGCGGCGGGAGGGGCGCTGGATGGTGGGGATGGGCGTGGCGGCCGGGTTCCGCAACAACCTGCTGATGAAATCCGCCGCCCGCGTGCGTCTGGACGGCCAGGGCGTGGTCACGGTCGAGACCGACATGACCGATATCGGCACGGGCAGCTACACCATCATCGCCCAGACGGCGGCGGAGATGATGGGTGTGGAGCTGGGCCAGGTGCGTGTGCGCCTCGGGGATTCCAGCTTCCCGGCCTCCGCGGGTTCGGGGGGGCAGTGGGGCGCCAACAACTCCACTGCGGGCGTCTATGCCGCCTGCATGACGCTGCGCGAGGCCGTGGCCCGGAAGCTTGGCTTCAACTCGGCGGAGGCGGAGTTCGTCGATGGCCAGGTGCGCTCCGGCAACCGCAGCGTGCCGCTTGGCGAGGCGGCGGGTGCGGACGGCATGGCGGCGGAAGACCAGATCGAATACGGCGACCTGGCCAAGCGGTACCAGCAATCCACATTTGCCGGGCATTTCGTCGAGGTCGGCGTGGATGCGGCCACCGGCGAGACGCGGGTGCGGCGGATGCTGGCCGTCTGCGCGGCGGGACGGATCCTGAACCCGAAATCCGCCCGCAGCCAGGTGATCGGCGCGATGACCATGGGCGTGGGCGCGGCGCTGATGGAGGAGCTGGCGGTGGACAAGCGTCACGGCTTCTTCGTCAACCACGACCTCGCGGGCTACGAGGTGCCGGTGCATGCCGACATCCCGCACCAGGAGGTCATCTTCCTCGATGAGGTTGACCCGATCTCCTCGCCGATGAAGGCCAAGGGGGTGGGCGAGCTCGGGCTCTGCGGCGTCGGTGCGGCCATTGCCAACGCGGCCTACAACGCGACGGGAATCCGTGTGCGGGACTACCCCATCACGCTGGACAAGATGATCGCGCGGCTTCCAGAGCTGGCCTGACCGCGTGAAGCGTCGGGAGGGGTTCCATTATTGGCGCCTCTCCCGATGGAGGCCTACGCCCCTCGCCGTTGAAGGCTGCGACGTCCTGGGCGCCCTCGGACAGCGAGGGGCGTGCGGCCCACGGCCGACCATCGAAGCACAGCAATGCCCAGCCTGTCGCCCAACCATCCGGGTGGTAGAGAAGCGGGAACAGCGTGGCTGTTTCCCGCCATGCACCACCTCCGCGTCCGGGACCTCAAACGAGATGGGGAACCGCGCCCACATCGCTGGCCTGTGCAACAGCGCCCCGCTCTTGGCTGAACCTTGCCATTCGCTCGGCCTTCATCCTGGTTGCTCCGAAGCAGTTATTGCCAGCAGCAATGCGTGAGCAGCTTCGAAGAACACCGGTCAGCCCTTGGCAGCGATCGCCACGAGTTCCTCAAGGTCGAGATCACGCTCCAGATTGTGGAGTGTCTCGTCGTCGATCTGCCGTGCTCGATGCAGGCGGACGAGTTCGGCACGTCCGGCTGCCACGGCGGCGAGGATGACGTCGTAATGGTCGGCAATCGCCTGGTCGCGTTCCTTCGGGCTTCCGAGGAACTCCGCCGAGAGAGTCGCCCGCCGCCGGTAGCTGTCGAGCAGGCGTGGGTGGAGAAGCGAACCGTCGGATGCGTAGGCCGCCCGCTCGACCTCTGCGAACTGCGCCTTGAGCATGGCTACCTCCGCACCAGAAAGGTCGAGCGGTGGCTTGCTGCGCTCGTCCTCCCGCAATCCGGCGAGGCGAATGACAGGACCAAGCGTCGTCCCCTGGACAAGTACCGTCACCAGGATCACCGCGAAGGCCGTCACCAGCATCAGGTCGCGTCCCGGCATCGTCTCGGGCAGGGTCAAGGCCACGGCGAGGGTCACGACGCCGCGCATGCCCGCCCAGCTCATGACGCTCGCGGCCTGCGGGCCAAGGGGCTCCACCCCACGCCAACCCAGCCGGTTCAGAATTCCAAGAACGGCATCCGAGCCGAAGATCCAGGCAAAGCGAGCGAAGGTGACGGCCGCGATGATCGCCGCGACCGACCAGGCCATGTCTTCCAGCACGACACCGATCCCGCCGACGCGGTCGATGACCCCGCGCAGCGACAAGCCGATCAGGATGAATACCGCGGCCTCAAGCAGGGAGATCATCACCTGCCAGAACGAGAGGGCACGGATGCGGACGCTCGCTGTCAGAATGGTATGCTGGTACCAGCCACAGACGAGACCAGCCGTGACGGTTGCAATGACGCCGGAGGCGTTCAGCATCTCGCCGGCGACATAGCTCGCCCAGCACACCAGCATCGAGGCGGCGATCATCAGGGTTTCGTCACCGAGCCGGCGTAGCAGCAGGACCCAGGCGGCGCCGATTGCGCCGCCGACCGCGATCCCACCGCCGACAAGGATCGCGAAGCTGCCGATGGCGTCGCCGAGGCTGAAGGTCCCGGTGACGACCGCCGCCACCGCGAAGCGGAACAGCACGAGCCCAGTCGCGTCATTGATGAGGCTTTCGCCTTCCAGGAGGGTGCCAAGCCGGCGCGGCAGCTTCACGCGCTGCAGGATCGCCCTGGCCGAAACGGCATCGGGCGGCGAGACAATGGCGCCCAGCGCGACGCAGGCCGCCCAGGGCAGGTCCGGCAGGATCATCTTGGCAACGACCGCAACGACCGCCGTCGTGAACAGCACCGCGCCGACCGCGAGCGAGGCGATGCCGGCAAGATGGCGTCGGAAGTGCGCCAGGGCGGTGAACCAGGCGCCATCCATCAGGAGTGGCGGCAGGAATATGACCAGCATCAACTCCGGATCGAGCTCGACGGTCGGCAGGCCCGGCATGAAGGCCAGTGCACCGCCGCCCACCAGCAGCGCAACCGCCGGCGGAAGCCCCAGGCGATGGGCCGCGTATTGCAGCACCAGCACCGCCATGAACATGCCGACGATGAGCTCGAAGATCTCTACGGAGTGCATGTCTTGCCGAACCATTCGAGTGATAACGGCAAACTCACCCCGGGGACCAGCGCCACGTCAACCGTGGCATCCGCCCCTGGTGGCCATGCGCGGGCACGGATGGCGTCGGACGAGGTCATTCCGGAGTCACACAGTGATTGTCGGCTGCTACTACCTCGGCAACCTTTGTGCTGGCTTGCGCTGAACCGGTCCGGCTTTGCAGGTGGCCGGTAAGCTTGGGTCACGCCGCCATGGCGGGTGCCTCGAGCTGAGCATAGTAGTGCTCCGCTGTCTGGGCGGGCGGCACCCTGCAGATCGGCTCGACCCCGTGGGCCTCACGCTCCAGCGCCCTGATCCCCGCCTGTTCGCCGTCGTCGAGCCGGTCCGCAGACCCTGGTCGTGTTCCACTTGCCGCACCGACTTGCGCAGGGTTTCGGCTGTGGCGTGGTTGTCTCCGTGGTCCAGCACCATCCGGACCACCCGCTTACTCGCTCTCGCTTCGGCTGGCTTGGCGGCAGCGAAGCCCGGTGCGGGGCGGGGCGCAGGTCTCGGGTTTCATCCCCTCCGTCAGCCTCCACACGCAGCGGTTGCACGGTTTGTATACTACCGCTTAGGCTTTCTCCCAACCGGGCTCGGGACCCGGATACGGAGGGAGAATGTCCATGCCCATGCATCGTGCCGCCCTTGCGGCGCTGCTGGCCAGCGCCGTCGCTGGTGTGGCGGCCGCCCAGGGGCTGACGCCGGAGCGCATCCGCGCGGCGACCTCGGGCGTCGACCAGCAGAGCATCATCGCCAATGCGGCGACGGGGCGGGACTGGCCGAGCTATGGCCTCAACTTTTCGGAGAACCGGTTCAGCCCGTTGCGGGCGGTTACGAGCGAGACGGTCGGGCAGCTCGGCCTCGCCTGGTCCTACGACCTCGGCTCGCGTCGCGGCGTGCAGGCGACGCCGGTGGTGGTCGGCGGGGTGATGTATGTCACCGCCTCCTGGAGCGTCGTCCACGCCGTCGATGCCAGGACCGGGCAGCCGCTCTGGACCTTCGACCCGCAGGTGCCCAGGGAGCATGGCGAACGGGGCTGCTGCGACGTGGTCAATCGTGGCGTCGCGGTGCATCGCGGCAAGGTCTATGTCGCCTCCTATGACGGCCGGCTCTTCGCCCTCGATGCGGCGACGGGGCAGAAGCTCTGGGAGCGGGACACGATCATCGACCGCAGCCGGGCCTATACCATCACCGGGGCGCCGCGCGTCTTCGCCGGCAAGGTCGTCATCGGCAATGGGGGCGCCGAATATGGCGTGCGCGGCTACCTCACCGCCTTCGATGCGGAGACGGGAGAGCAGAAATGGCGCTGGTTCTCCGTCCCCGGCGACCCGTCGAAGCCGCCGGAGGATGAGAGCATGGCGCGCGCCATGCGCACATGGGACCCGGCCGGGCGCTGGTGGGAGGCCGGCGGCGGCGGGACGATGTGGGACACCATGGCCTACGACCCGCAGCTCAACCTGATGTATGTCGGCACCGGCAACGGCTCACCCTGGAACCGCAACCTGCGCAGCCCGGCGGGTGGCGACAACCTCTATCTCAGCTCGATCGTCGCGCTGAACCCGGAGACGGGCGCCTATGTCTGGCACTACCAGGAGACGCCGGGCGACAACTGGGACTTCACCTCGACCCAGCCCATGATCCTGGCCGAGCTCGACATCAACGGGCGGCGGCGCAAGGTGGTGATGCATGCGCCGAAGAACGGCTTCTTCTTCGTCATCGACCGTGAGACCGGCGAGTTCATCTCGGCACGCAACTTCACCGCGGTGAACTGGGCGACGGGCTTCGATAGCGAGGGGCGGCCGGTGGAGAACCCGGCCGCGCGCAGCGCGACCGAGCCCTTCGAGGCGATCCCGACCGCCTATGGCGCGCGCAACTGGCACCCGATGTCCTTCAACCCGCAGACCGGCCTCGTCTACATGCCGGTGCATGGCGTGCCGCTGACCCTCTCGCCGGATCAGGGCTGGCGGATGAATGCGGCAGCGCCCAACCGTTTCCAGAGCGCCTCGGGCTGGAATCTCGGCTTCTACCTGAATGCGGTGGAGCCGAAGGCGAAGCCCTTCGGCCGCCTCGTCGCCTGGGACCCGGTGCGGCAGCAGGAAGCCTGGGGCGTGGAGTATGGCGGGCCCTGGAATGGCGGCACGCTGACGACGGCGGGCAACCTCGTCTTCCAGGGCACGGCGGATGGGCGTTTCATCGCCTATGACGCGCGGGACGGGAAGAAGCTGTGGGAGGTGCCGGTGAGCTCCGGCGTCGTGGCCGCGCCCTCGACCTATGAAATCGATGGCGAGCAATACGTCTCCATCGCGGTCGGCTGGGGCGGGGTCTATGGCATCGTGCAGCGGGCGACGGACCGGGTGACGCCCGGCCGCGTCTATACCTTCAGGCTCGGCGGCACGGCTCCGATGCCGGCGGTGGTGGAGGCGGAGCGGCGGCCGCTGGTCGGCGGCATCAGCTACACGGCGGCGGATGCGCAGGCGGGGACGGGGCTCTACATCGCCAATTGCGCCGGCTGCCATGGCGCGCCGGGCGTCAACAATGGCGGCAACGTGCCCAATCTCGGCTATGCGCGCCGCGAGCTGCTGGAGGAACTGCCGCATGTGGTGCTGGAAGGCGCCTTCCTCGGCAGCGGCATGCCGCGCTTCGCCGGGCGGCTGGACGAGGCGCAGGTGCTGCAGATCCGCGCCTTCATCCTGAGCGCGGCGGAGGCCGTGGGGCGGCGCTGAGCCCCCTGGCTGGAACCTGCCCTGGCCGGCGCCTGCCGGCCAGGGCCGCGGCCCGGTCAGGCCTCGTCTTCCTCCCCTTCGGCATCCACCTCGACCAGCAGAACGGCGTAGCTGTCGGCATCGAACTGGTCGGCGCTGTCGGTTGCCTTGGCCTCGGCGAGGCCCTGGTCCCAGAGCGCGGATTCGGAGGCTGTGGCGGGGCGGACCGAGAGCGGCTCCTCCCCGTCCCAGAGGGGTTCGCCATCCTCCTCGAAATCCTGCAGGTCCGGGCCGATGGAATGGGTGGCGAGTTCCTCGGCGGCCGCGCTGTCCTTCTCAGGAAAGACGAGCAGGGCACGGCCGGCGACTTCGATGGTGAACAGGCTCATGGTGGGTCTCCGGGAGGAATTCGGGCTTTAACACGGCGAGGCGGCCAACGTTCGCCGGGTCAATCCTCGAAGAAGGGCGTTTCCTCGCTGGCCGGGCCGCGGAGCAGGATGTCGAAGCGGAAGCCGCCGGAGCCGTCCTCCGTCGCTACCAGGAGCGGGCGGCGGGCGGCGGGCAGGAGGCCGAGGACCGGATCGGCGGCATTGGCCTCGGAGAAGCCGGGGAAGAACAGGGTGGTCGAGACCGGGCGCATGAGGCCGGAGGCCATCACCAGCAGGTTCACATGCGGGGCGCGGTCGAGGAAGCCACCGGGCAGCAGGGTGTGGAACTCGTAGCGGCCCTCGGCATCCGTGACGGCGCGGCCCCAGCCAAGGAATTCCGGGTCGGCCTCCTGCCAGCCCGGATCGGCGGGATGGCGGAAGCGGCCGGCGGCATCGGCCTGCCAAGCCTCGACGACGGCATTGACGCAGGGCAGGCCGCCTTCCCTCAGCACGCGGCCCTGCAGGCGGATGCGGCTGCCGCGGCGGCTGGGCGGGGCGTCGGGCGCGATGCGGGTGAGGTCGTTGTCGCCCTCCTGGACGAAGGGGTGGGGGAAGAAGGGGCCGATGGTGTGGCAGGAAAGCGGGATCACGGCGCCCCCCATCAGGCCAGTGGGGGCGTCGCCTGGCGGCCACGCAGCACGATGTCATGGCGGTAGCCGAGCCACCCGGCACCGACTTCCGCCGGGGGCAGGGGGCGGGCGAGGAGGCGGTCGCGCGCCGCGGTATCGGGCACGGCCATGAAGATGTGGTCCAGCGGGTTCAGCGGGTCGCCGGGGAAGAACATCTGGGTGACGAGGCGGGCGAGGCTCGACGGGCCGAGCACGGAGAAATGGATATGCGGCGGCCGCCACCAGACCGCGGCGCCGGGCACCGGGTAGGCCCCGGGGCGGATCGTGAAGAAGCCGTAGCGGCCCTCGGCATCCGTCCGCACCCGGCCATGGCCGCGGAAATTCGGATCGAGCGGCGCGTCCCGCACGTCATTGGCATGGGCGTAGCGGCCCGCGGCATTGGCCTGCCACAGCTCGACCACGGCATCGGCAACCGGGCGGCCATCCTCGTCGAGCACCTGGCCGGCGAGGTGGATGAGCTGGCCGAGCGCGGGGCGGCCCGGGCTGGGTTCGGCGAGATTTGCCTCGCCGCAGGGCAGCTTGCGGTGCAGGGCGATGGGGCCGGCGATCTCGCCGCGGCCGGGCGGGCGGCGGATCGGTGGCTGGCTCGGCGTATGGGTGAAGGTGCCGGGATAGCCGGGCGTCGGGACGATCGGGACGGTCCCGGCCGGCAGCGGGTCGAAGCGAGCCGGCAGCGCATGCCGCTGCATGGTATTTCTTCCCTGGACGTGTTGCCGTCGAGCATGCCCGAGCCGATGCTGCGGCGAAAGCCGCGGGAGGGGGATATGGACCGGGGCGTCGCCAGCCATGGCGCGGCGCGGATCGCCTGGCGGGCCGAAGGGCAGGGGCCGGCGGTGCTGCTGCTGCCCTCGCTCGGGCGCGGGGCGGAGGATTTCGACGTGGTGGCGCCGCTGCTGGCCGCGGCGGGGTTCCGGGTGGTGCAGCCGGAGCCACGCGGGATCGGCGGCTCGGCCGGGCCGATGGAGGGGCTGACGCTCTACGACCTGGCCGGAGATGCGGCGGCGGCGCTCGCAGCGGCCGCAACGGGCCCAGCGGTCGTCGCCGGGCATGCCTTCGGCAATTGGGTAGCGCGAGCCATGGCGGCGGCACGGCCGGATCTGGTGCGGGGCGTCGCCCTGCTGGCCGCCTCGATCGACACCGCGCTCGACCCGGCGATCCGCGCCTCGATCGATGGAAGCTTCGACCCGTTGCTGCCGGAGGCGGAGCGGCTGGGGCATCTGCAGCGCGGCTATTTCGCGCCGGGGCATGATGCGCGCGTCTGGCTCGCCGGCTGGCATGCGCCGGTGGCGCGGATGCAACGGGCGGCGACGGCGGCGGCCGATGCGGGCTGGAAGCGCGTCGCCGAGCGGGTGCCGGTGCTCTACCTCGCCGCCGCCGAAGACAGCATCGCGCCGGTGCCGACCGAGGCGCGGCTGCGCGAGGCGCTTGGCCCGCGGGTCGCGATGGTGGTGGTGCAACGGGCGGGGCATGCGCTGCTGCCCGAGCAGCCGGCGGCGGTAGCCGCCGCGCTGGTGGATTTCACGCGAAGGATGCAGGTATGAATTTCGAAGGGTTGGAGTGCTTCGGCGTGGCGGTGACGGAGCATGTCGCCACGGTCACCATGCGCCGGCCGCCGGTGAATGCGCAGAATGCGCGCTTCCGCGAGGAGATCATCCGCATCTTCGACATGCTGCATGACAGCCCGGAGGTGCGCGCCATCGTCCTGACCGGGGAGGGGCGGGCCTTCTCGGCCGGAGCCGACCTCAAGGAGCGGCCAGGCCTGGCGGGCGAGCGGGGTGCCTATCCGCGGCACAACCGGCTGGTGCGGGCGGCCTTCGACTGCGTGATGGAGTGCGGCGTGCCGGTGATCGCCGCCATCAACGGCGCGGCGATCGGGGCGGGCTGCGTGCTGGCGCTCTCAGCCGATATCCTGGTCGCGGCGGAAGGTGCCTTCCTCTCGATGACCGAGGTGGATGTCGGTCTGGCGGGCGGGGTGCGGCATGTGCGCCGGCATTTCGGCGAGTCGGATGCGCGCCTGATGATCATGACGGCGCGCCGCATCACCGGGCCGGAGCTGCTGCGCATGAACGTGGTCTCGGCCTGCGTGCCGGATGCGGAGCTGATGCCGACCGCGCTCGGCATCGCGCGGGAGATCGCCGGCAAGGTGCCCCTGGCGGTACGGGCGGCCAAGCGCTCCTTCCAGGTCACGGAGGAACTGCCGCTGCAGGATGGCTACCGGTTCGAGCAGTCGCAGACCGTGGCGCTGGCCTCAAGCGAGGATACGCGGGAGGCGCAGCGCGCCTTCGCCGAGAAGCGCAAGCCCGTGTTCAAGGGACGGTAATCCCGGCCCCCCGGTTGAACTCCGCGCCCGGCCGCCGCAGGATGCGTCCCAGCGGCCCCGGACAGAGGGCCATGGGGGATCATCCGAGCCTATGCGAATCACCGCGGTCGAATCCTCGGTTATTTCCATGCCCTTCACCATGGGCGGGCCGCATGGGCGTTTCGCCGGGCAGCTCTGGGAGCGGATGGAGATCCTGCTTGTCCGGGTGGAGACGGAGGACGGGCTGGTCGGCTGGGGCGAGGCCTTCGGCCATGCCGCCATCGCCACCACCAAGGCGGCGCTCGACACCATCGTCGCACCGCTGGTGCTCGGGCAGGACTCGGCCGACATCAACGGGCTGACGCGGCGGGTGCTGCACGGGGTGCATCTGCTCGGGCGCAACGGGTCTTTCGTCTATGCCTTCTCCGGCGTCGAGATCGCCCTCTGGGACATCATGGGCAAGCGCTGCGGCCAGCCGGTCTGGCGGCTGCTCGGCGGTGCGGCGCCGGAACGGATGCCGGCCTATGCCAGCCTGCTCTCCTATGGCGGGGATCTCGACCTCGTCGCGCGCAACACGGCGGAGGCGGCAGCACGCGGTTACCGGCACATCAAGCTGCATGAGGTGACGCGGGAGGCGGTGCTGGCGGCGAAGCGGGCCGCGCCGGGTGCCGAGATCATGCTCGACGTGAACTGTGCCTGGACGCCGCCCGTGGCGCGGGAGATGGCACGGTCGCTTGCCGGCGACGGGCTGTTCTGGCTGGAGGAGCCGGTCTGGCCGCCGGAGGATGCAGGCGGCCTCGCCAGCCTGGGGCAGTATGGCATCCCGCTTTCGGCAGGCGAGAACACGGCGGGCCTTTTTGGCTTCCAGACGCTGATCGAGGCGGGCGCGATCGAGATCGCGCAGCCGAGCGTCACCAAGGTCGGCGGCATCGGCGAGATGCGGCGGGTGATCGGGCTCTGCGAGGCGCATGGGGTCACCGTCATGCCGCACAGCCCCTATTTCGGTCCGGGCTTCGTGGCCACGCTGCATGTGGCGGCGGCGCTGGTCGAGCGGCCGATGATCGAGGTGCTCTGGCTCGAGATGGAGCCGAACCCCTTCGACCCTTGGGTCCGCTGCCCGGATGGCCAGGTGAGGGTGCCGCAGGGGCCCGGGCTCGGCGCGGACCCGGACCCCGATATCCTGGCGCGGACGACACGGCTGCCGCCCACCCGAATCGCACTCTGAACCACAAGAACATCAAGGGAGAGAACCATGCCCATCACTCGCCGCGGCCTAGGCCTCGCCGCCGCCGCCACCGGCCTTGCCGTGCCTGCCCTCGCGCAGAGCGAGCCTATCCGGATCGGCTGGCTGGCCGCCCTTACCGGGCCAAGCTCGGCGCCGGCCGTCGGCTTCAATCGTGGCGTGATGTACGCCGCCGAGGCCATCAACGGCGCCGGCGGCGTGAAGGGCCGCAAGGTTGAGATCATCACCCGCGACACCCAGGGCGACCCGACCAAGGCGGTGAACGCGACTCAGGAGATGATCAGCCAGCTTCGCGTGCATGCGATCTGGGGACCGACCAACTCGGGCGAGTCGCTTGCGGTGACGGCGATCATGGCCCGCGCCAAGATGCCGAACATTCATCCCTGCGTGGTGGACAGCCTGATCGACCCGGCAAAATACCCGAACGCCTTCCGCATTGCGCCGTCCAACACGCAATGGGACGATGCCGTGCGCGGCTACACGCTGAACATCGCCAAGGTGAAGAAGGTCGCCGTCATCGGGGACACCACGGGTTACGGCGTGAGCGCCGCCAATGCCTCGGCCACTGCCTTTCAGAAGGATGGGGCGGAGGTCGTGTACAAGGCGAATATCGACGCGACGCAGCCGGACATGACGCCGGACATGCTGCGGGCCAGGAATGCCGGGGCGCAGGCGATCATCATCTGGAGCGTCTCGACCGGGATGATCGCACGGCTGCTCAATACCCGTGCCAATATGGGCTGGGACGTGCCCTTCATCGGCCACCCGGCGCTGGCCTCGGGCGAGATCGGCGCGCTGATCGACAAGCCAGCCAATTGGGAAAAGGTCTACGCCATCGGCTACAAGAGCTGCAGCTACGACGCTTCCGGCAAGCTGCCCCCGCGGAACGAGGAGCTGTTGCAGCGCCTGCAGGGCAAGGTGAACCTGCACGATACCCTTCTCTGGTGGGTAGCCTGCGGGATCGACGCCGTCGATCTGGTGGCGAAGGCGGTGGAGGCGACCGGCTCCGTCACCAAGGAGGCGATCACCGGCCATTGGAACGGGCTGAAGGACTATCCCGGCTATTTCGGCGAGTACAGCTTCACCGCGACGGACCATAACGGCTATCCGGTGAAGGATGTGGTGATGTCGGCGGCCTCCTCGGGCAAGAACGGCACCTTCGCGCTCGCGCCGGGCTACGGCTGAGCCGCATGCTCGCCTCGATCCTTGCTTCGGGACTGGCGGTCGGCGCGGTCTATGCGCTGATCGGCATCACCTACAACACCATGTTCTCGACCTCGCGGGTGATGAGCTTCACCGCGGGCCAGCTTGGGATGCTGGGCGGCGTGTTCGGCTCGCTCTTCATCCTGCGGCTCGGCCTGCCGGTGATCCCGGGGCTGCTGGCGACGCTGGCGGTCTGTGCGCTGATCGGGGTCGTGACGGAGATCGTGGCGGTCCGGCCGGTGCTGAAAAGCCTCGACCAGCACCTCTATGTGCTCTCGACCCTGGCGTTGGCCTTGCTGATCCAGCATGCCACGGCGCTGGAGTGGAGCACCGAGCCGCAGCCCTTCCCTCGGCTGCTCGGGCTCGGGGCCGGGATCTGGGACGAGAAATACTGGCTGCCCGTGGTGGCCTGCATCGTCACCATCCTCGGCCTCGAATACCTGTACCGCTACACGCTGGTGGGGCGGGCCTTCGTCGCCATTGCCGAGGATAATTTCGCGGCCCGGGCCCTTGGCCTGCCGGAGCGGAATCTGCGCATGGCCAGCTATGCGCTGGCCGGGGCGGTGGGCGCGCTGGCCGGCTTCTCGGGCGGACAGCTGCTGCTGGCCTTCTTCGCCAACGGGCCGCTGCTGAATTTCTATGGCTTCATCCCGGTCGCGCTGGGCGGCCTGGGGAATAACCGGGGCGCCGTGATCGGCGGGCTGCTGCTGGGGTTGTTTCAGCAGGCGGCGAATTTCATGGTGGGGGGCATCTTCTCCTCGGTCGCGGTCTTCACCCTGTTCATCGTCGTGCTGCTGGCGCGGCCGCAGGGCATGTTCGGCGCGCCGCAGGCGCGGAGGGTCTGAGGATGGCGCGACTCTGGCCTTTCCTGGCGCTCCTGGCGCTCGCCCTGCTGCTGCCGCTGACCGGCAACGAGTACTGGGCGCTGATTGCGACGCGCGCCTGCATCTACTGGGTGCTGGTCGCGGGGCTCAACCTTATCGTCGGCTTCGCCGGGCAGCTCGCCATCGGCTATGTCGCCCTGTTGGCGATCGGGGCCTATACAGCGAGCGTCTTCACTGCCGGAACGGTGATGGAGCCGTTGCCGGCCTTTGTCGCGCTGGGCATTGCCGCGGCGGCGGGGGCGGTGGCCGGCGTGGTGGTCGGGCTGCCGGCGCTGCGGCTGCGGACCTTCTATTTCGCCATGACGACCCTGGGCTTCGCCACCATCGTCACCCAGATCACGCTGGCCTGGCAGGACGTGACGGGCGGCGGTATCGGCATTCCCGGCCCGGCCCTGCCGGCGCCGATGGATACGGCCTGGGGCTTCTACTATTTCTGCCTCGCCCTCGCCGTGGTCTGCACCTGGGCGACGGCGAACCTGGCCCGCAGCCGGTTCGGCCGGGCGCTGGTGGCGATCCGGGATTCCGAGGTGGCGGCGGAAGCGAGCGGTATCGCCAAGCCGCGGCTGCTGGTGATGATCTTTCTGTTCGCCGGGGCGCTGGCGGCCTTCGCGGGCGGCCTCTTCGCCACGCTGCAAACCTATATCACGCCGGATGCCTTCACCTTCGACCTGTCGCTGCTCTTCTTCATCGCCATCCTGATTGGTGGGCGCGGCTCCATCCTCGGGCCGCTGCTGGGGACCATCCTGCTGACGCTGCTGCCGGAAGTGGCGGCGCCGCTCGCGGCCTGGTCCACCTTCCTCTATGCGGCGCTGCTGCTGGTGATCGTGCTGGCGATGCCGGGCGGGATCGCGGCGCTGATCGACCGCAGCAGCCGGCGGCCGCTGCCCGAGGACCGGACGATCCGCCCGCGGGCCGAGGCACTGGCGACGCTGATCGGGGAGCGGGGCGAACGGGCCGTACTCTCGCTCCGCGGCATCGTGCTGGCCTTCGGCGGCGTGCGGGCCATCGACGGTCTCGATCTCGATCTGCGTCAGGGTGAGGTGCATGGGCTGATCGGGCCGAATGGCAGTGGCAAGACAACTACGCTCAACGTCATCTCCGGCTATTACCGGCCGCAGGCAGGAAGCATGGCCATCGGCACGGCGGAGCTGCCGGTCGGGCAGCCGGAGGGACGGGCGGGGCGCGGCATCGCCCGCACCTTCCAGACGCCGCGGATGATCGGCGAGGCGACGGTGCTCGAGAATGTCATGATCGGCGCTACCATCGAGGGCCGGGCTGGCTTCCTCGAGGCGATGCTGTCGCTGCCGCGGCAACGCGCTGAGGAGCGCGTCATGGCGGAGCGGGCGCGGCTGGCGCTGGAGGCGGTGGGGCTTGCGGGCCTCGCCGGGGTGCGGGCCGACCGGCTGCAGCACAGCGAGCTGCGCTTCATGGAGATTGCCCGGGCGCTCATGTTGCGGCCGGAATTCCTCATGCTTGACGAGCCGGCCGCGGGGCTGTCGGTCGAGGAGATCAAGCGGCTCGGGGCGCTGATCCGGGCGGTGAGCCGGCGGGGTGTCGGTGTGCTGCTCGTTGAACATCATGCCGACCTGATCTTCGACATCTGCGATCAGGTGACGGTGCTCAATCTCGGGCGGGTTCTGGCGGCGGGGACGCCAGCCGAGATCCGCGTCCATAAGGAGGTCGTCAGTGCCTATCTCGGCGCCTGAACCGCTGCTGGAGGTGGCGGGGCTCTGCTCCGGCTACGGCAAGATCGCGGTGCTGCATGGGATCGACCTGCGCATCGGTGTGGGCGAGGTGGTATCGCTGCTGGGACCGAACGGGGCGGGGAAGACGACGCTGCTGCGCGCCATCTCCGGCCTGCTGCCGCTGAGTTCGGGCCGGGTGCGGTTCGGTGAGGTGGAGCTGGCTGGCACCGACCCTCGCGTTGCGGTGCGGCAGGGCCTTGTCCATGTGATCGAAGGGCATCGGGTCTTCACCCAGATCTCCGTCACCGACAATCTGCTGCTGGCCGGCTACGATTTGCCACGGCGGGAGCGGATGCAGCGGGTGGAGGAGGCGCTTGAGTATTTCCCCGAGATCGCGGCGAAGCGCCAGGACAAGGGCGGAGCGCTGAGCGGTGGGCAGCAGCAGATGCTGGCGGTGGCCCAGGGGCTGGTGCAGCGTCCGCGGCTGCTGATGCTGGACGAGCCCTCGGCGGGCCTGTCGCCCGTGCTGGTGGACCGGGTGCTGGGCGTGGTGCGGGCGCTGAAGGCGCGGGGCACCGCCGTGCTGCTGGTGGAGCAGTTGATCGAGAAGGCCCTGGCGGTCTCGGACCGGGTCTGTGCCATGGCGCAAGGCCAGCTGGTGCTGGAGGCACGCGCCGATGAGGACGACCTGCCGCATCGCCTCGAACGGGCCTATTTCGGCCAGGATGTCCCGACCGCCCTGCATGGATGATTCAGGATTTCCAAGGACCTTCCGGTCCTGGGTGAATAGAGCCTGAGGGAGGCAGTGCCTCCCTCCTTGCCACTCCCAGTGCGGCGATGAGCGCCGGGGCCGGTAGCTCCTCCGGCGTTGCCACGCCCCAGTCGAAGGGAATATCCGCGTCGATGGGCCTGACAGTGAGGCCTGAACGGGGGCCTCGCTGGATAGGGGTTACGCCGCAGCCGGCGCATATGGCGCTCAGCGAAATGTTGGTGTCGATCACCTCCGTCCGGGTGACGCCGGCCTTGCAGAGCGGCATCAAGGCGATGGCAGAGGTGGTTGGGATTGGCCGTCGATATGATGCGGCGGCGGCGAGGGCGCTGAGCGGGACTCCGCGCGCTGGAGGCTTATGCGACGCAGCTGCTGGACGATGGATGGTCGGAGAGGAGTAGGGCATGGCCGAGGATGACCTGATCGAGCGGCTGCTGGGCATCGAGCCCGGCTCACCACTCGCCGCATTGCGGCTGCAGCGGGAGGCGATCCGGCGGCATGCCCAGGGCGCCTGGCGGGAGCTGGTGCTGCCCGAGACGCCGGGTGGGGTCAGCCATGCCGAGCGGGCGGCGCTCGCCCTGTTCGTGGCGCAGCGCGGTGGCGATGCGGCGCTGATCGCGGAATGCCGGACGATCCTCGCCACAACCGGGACGCCGCCGGCCGGGCCGCGGACCGAGTTGCTGGTGCGCTACGCCGAGATGGTGGCCGAGGCGCCGGAGTGCTGCGGCCAAGCGGATATCGACGCACTCGCGGCGCAGGGGATGTCGCCGCAGGACATCGTGGCGGTGACCCAACTCATCGCCTTCGTCCCCTTCCAGATCCGGCTGCTCGCCGGCTTGCGGGCGATGCAGGAGGAGCAGGCGGCATGACGCGCTTCACCATGGAGGAGGTCAGCTGGGAGCCGCGCATCCCGCCAGTCGAGGCGGAGAGCGCGACGCCCGAGCAGTTGGCGGCGCTCGAGGCCTGCCCACCCGCGCAGCGACGCTCGACCTATTTCCTCACGCTGGCTCAGGATCCTGCCTCGCTCGGCGAACGGGGCGCGCTGTTCAACAACGTGATGTATGCGGCGCGAGGGCTGCCCCGGGCGGAACGGGAGCTGGCGACGACCGTCGTCTCCATCGTCAATGGCTGCATCTACTGCACTTCGGTGCATGCGCGGCGCTTCGCCGAGCTGACCAGGGAGCCGGCGGAGATGCAGCGGCTCCTGGAGGAGGGGATCGGAACGGATCTTTCGCCGCGGCGGCGGGCCATTGTTGATTTTGCGGCGAAGCTGACGGCCGAGCCGGGAGCGATTGGTGCGGCGGATCTCAAGCCATTGCGGGAGGCCGGGCTTGATGATCTGGAAGTGCTCGACCTGATCCATTCGATTGCGATGTTTGCGAATGCCAACCGCCTGATGCAGTCGCTCGGCCGATCCATCGCGCCCTGATGGGGCAGCGTTCGTTGCTGGCCTTAGCTGGTCTGGCGCCGACAGCGTTGGACGCGCGTCGCAGCACCGCGCGGCATCACGCTCGACTGAGCAGCAACGCCTCGACGGCGGCGCGGTCGGCCGTCACCCCGTCCCGGGCCCGCAGCGCGCCGGCTGCGGAGGCGAAGCGCATGGCTTCGGGCAGCGTCATGCCCTCGGCGATCGCCAGAGCATAGGCGCCGTGGAAGACATCGCCGGCACCGGAGGTGTTGGTGGCCTCGACGGGAAAGGCCGGGGTTTCCTTGGGTGTCTCCATGCCTTCGGCCATCCAGAGCGTGCCGCGCTCGCCGCGGGTGACGGCCGCCAGCTTGGCACCGCTGGCAAGCGCCCGGCGCAGCCCCTCGGTCGGGCTGGTGCCGGGGGCGAAGATCTGCAGCCCCGGCACGGAAAAGATGGCGTGGTCCACCAGCGGGACCAATGTCGCGAGCAGGCGTGCCTCGCTCTTCTCCGCATCGAGGACGCTTGGGATGCCGCGCTCGCGAGCGGCGCGCAGGGCGGCCTCGGCGGCGCGGGGCCAGCGCGGGTCGCAAAGCAGGGATTGCGCCTGTCCCAGTGTCTCCATCGGCAGCACGCCGGGATCGAGGTCGAGCCCCTCGCCGCGGAAGGCGATGACGACGCGCTCGCCCACCGGGTCGAGCAGCACGGCGGATACCGGGGTGCGGGCACCGGGCGCGATACGGATGGCGCTGGTATCGACACCATAGCCTGCGAGTTCCTCGGCCAGTGGGCCGCCATTACGATCGTCGCCGACACGGCCCCAAAAACGCACGCGGCCGCCCATCCTGGCGACGGCGATGGCCGCATTGGCGGCGAGTCCACCGACGCCGAGGCTGTAGCGCCTGGCCGTCTGCTTGGCCGGGGGCTGCGGGATATCCTCGACCCAGAAGCTATGGTCGGCGACCACATGGCCAAGGCAGATGACGAGGGGTGCGGATCCGATCATGCGAACCGAGTGTACCAGCGGCAGCGTGCAGGGCGAGTGCCCTTCGCGGCCCGCGCGGCATCGGCATTAGTCGATGCGTATGTTGGTCATCTGCACCATTCTGGCAAAGAAGGCGAATTGCTGTTCGCGGAAGGCGGCGAAATCCTCGACCGAGTTGGGGCGGGTCAGGGCGCCGAGGCCAGTCAGACGGTCGAGCGTGGCAGGCTCGCGGATGACCGCGTTCAGCGCGGCGTTGAGTTCGCCGATCAGCGTGGCTGAGGTGCCGGCCGGAGCGAAGAGGCCGTTCCACTCCCAGGTTTCGTAGCCGGGCAGGGTCTCGGCAAGGCCCGGTACGCCGGCCAGAACGCCGACCGGCGCGGGGCCGGTATGGGCAAGGCAGCGCACCTGCCCCGCTTGAAGCAGCGGCAGGGTGGTCGGCACATTGCTGAATTGCAGGGGCACGCGGCCGGCGATGAGGTCGTTTCGCGCAGATGCCATCTCACGATAGGCGATATGGGCGATCCGGATGCCGGCCATGTGGTTCAGCAATTCCAGCGAGACATGCTGGGCGGTGCCGATGCCGGTCGTGGCGCAATCGAGCCCACCAGGCTGCGACCTGGCGAATTCGATCAGGGCAGGCAGGGTCTGCGGCCCGAAGCCGTTGCTGGACATCAGCGTATTCGGCGTGACCATGGTCAGGAAGACCGGCAGCAGGTCCCGTCGCGTGTCATATGGCAGCCGGTTGCCGAAGAGCGACGGGTTCACCGAATGCGCGGTCGCGTCATAGAGCAACGTGGCGCCGTCGGCGGGTGCCCGGGCGACGGCCTGGGCGGCAACGGTGCCTGCGGCGCCGGGGTGGTTCTCGACCACGAAGTTCTGGCCAAGCCGGGCCCCGAGCGCGGCGCAGATGATCCGGCAGACCACATCCGCCGTGCCGCCGGCGCTATAGGCATTGATGACGCGGATGCTGCGTGGCTGGGCGCGGGCGAGGGCAGGCGCCAGCAGGGTGCCGGCGGTGAGGATCAGGCCGCGGCGCGGGACGGCAGTCACAGCGAGGCACCGCCATCAATCGCCAGTTCGGCGCCAGTCATGTAGCTGCTGTCCTCGGACAGGAGGAAAAGGACGAGCTTTGCCACTTCCTCGGCTGTACCGTTGCGCTGCATCGGCACGAGCCGTGTGCGGACCGCATTCTCCTCCGGCGTGCGGATCTTCAGCATTTCGGTGTCGATCGGGCCGGGATGGACAGAGTTGACCCGGATACCGCGGGGCGCCAGGTCGATGGCGGCCGCCTTGGTCATGCCGCGCAGCGCCCATTTGGTTGCGCTGTAGGCGATCGCGCCGGGCGATCCGCGCAGGCCTGCGGTCGAGGAGATGTTGACGATAGAGCCGTGGCCAGCGCGTTCCATGGCCGGCACCACTGCCTGCATGCCGAGGAAGCAGCCAAGCTGGTTGATGCGGGTATGGCGCTCGAAAAGCGCCGCATCGGTCTCCATAAGGGTTTTCGGGATGTAGATCCCGGCATTGTTGACCAGCCCACGCAGCGGGCCGAGCGCCTCAGCCGCGGATACGGCACGCGCCCAGCCTGCCTCCTCGGTCACGTCGTGATGGAGGAAGCGGGCGGCGGGGCCGAGTTCGGCGGCAAGCGCCTCGCCCTCGGCGTCGAGGATATCGGTGAGCAGGACGCAACCGCCCTCGGCCACGATCAGCCGGGCTTCGACGGCGCCCTGGCCGCGGGCACCGCCCGAGATGAGTACGGTGCTGCCCTGGAAGCGTCCCATGATGTCCTCCCCGCTTTTGTCCCCGATGGTGAACCGGGACGGCCGGGAGGGCCAGGGGTCAGCTTCGCTTGATCCCGTAGAACAGGGCGATGCCCTTCAGCATGCCGTCGAGGTCGGCGCGCAGCGCGGTCGGCGAAAAGAACTGGCCGAGCGGGACGTAGGGCACGTCCTGGAAGGCCTGGCGCTGCATGCGGCGGCCGATCTCGGCACGGGTCGCATCGTCGGGCGCGTCGAACCAGGCATTGCGCATCTCCTCGAGCGGTGCCGAGCTGGGCCAGCCGAAGAGCGCGGCGCGGCCATGGCCGCGGATCAGGTTGTTGGCGGCCGGGTTCACCTGGGCGCTGCCGGCGGTGAAGCTGACCGTCCCGTTCCAGCCGCCTTTGTCCGGTGGGTCCTGGTTCAGCACGCGGCGGACGACGGTACCCCAATCGGTGGCGACATAGTCGAGGTTGATGCCGATCCGGCGGAGCAGATCCCCCTGCACCTCGGACATGGCGTTGATGACGGGGAAGTCCGTGGCGGCCAGGAAGGTAACCTTCTCGCCCTTGTGGCCGGCGGCTTCCAATTCCCTCTTCGCGGCAGGGGCGTCGAGCGGCTTGGACAGGGCCTCCATGCCCTCATCGCTCGCCATGATGCTGCCGGGTGCAAAGAAGCCGTAAGGGACACGCCAGAATTGCCGGTCCTCGCCGGCGGCAGCGAGCATGAAATCGGCCTGGTTCGTGGCGCGCAGGACGGCCCGGCGGATGGCGGGGTTGTCGAAGGGGGGATGCAAGGAATTCGGCCGGAAGAAGCCGATCGAGCCATGCGGGTCGAGGATGTCAATTTTGATTCCGCGGACGCGCCTGAGCTGCGGGACCAGGTCGATGGTCGGCATCTCGATCCAGTCGACCTCGCCGCGTTGCAGGGCAGCGCCGGCAGTCGCCCCATCCGGGATGGTCTGCCATTCGACCCGGTCGAAATTCACCACCTTGCCGCCGGAAAGGTAGGAGGGCGGCTCCTGGCGTGGCTGGTAGCCCTCGAACTTCGCATAAACATTGCGGGAACCGGCGAGGCGTTCCTCGGCCAGATAGCGGAATGGGCCGCTGCCGATCAGCTCCGGTATCGCCTGGGAGGAGGGCAGGGAGGCAAAGCGCTCCGGCATGATCGCGCAGACATGGGTGCCGACCTTGGCGAGTGCGTCCGGCAGCAGTGGGAAAGGCTTCTTCAGGCGAAACCGAAGGCTGCGATCGTCGGGGGCATCGAGTTCATCGGTGACGGCCCAGAGGGCCTGGCCGAAGGCATCCCGTGTCGCCCAGCGCTTGATGGAGGCCACGGCATCGCGGCCGCGCACCGGCTCCCCGTCATGGAAGCGCAGGCCATCGCGGAGGCGGATGGTGACCATGCGCCCGTCATTCTCGACGGTATGTCCCTCGGCCATTTGCGGCCTGGGGCGCAACTCGGCATCCCATCCATAGAGCGTGTCGAAGACCATCAGCGCGTGGTTGCGGGTGACGAAGGCGACGCTGTGGATGGGGTCCAGCAGGGCAAGATCGGCCTGGGGCACGAAGCGGAGGATGCGGCGCCCTGGGGCATTCTGGGCGGCGGCCAGCCGCGGCGCGGCCAGGGCGGCGGTGGCAACGAGCAGGCTGCGGCGGTGCATCGGGGTGCCTCCGGCAGAGGGGGTATGATGCTGCGCTGCAACCGCAATGGCGTCAACGATCTCCTGCGATGGCGCCGTCGAGAAAGAGGGTGACGGCACGGCGCACACGTGCGGCGATCTCCTCGCTATCCGGTGGTGGGCGCTGATCGAGCAGCATGAGGATATGCGGCTCCCCGATGATCATGCCGATGAGCATGCCTGCGGCCTCCTCCGCATCGGCAACGTGAATCCAGCCGGCCTCGGCCTGTTCGGCCAGCCAGCGCTGCACGGCCGTGACCTTCCCGCTCCGGTTGCGCTCGATGGCCTTGGCGAGCTCCGGCGCGCGCTTCAATTCGGGGGCGATCACCCGGCACAGGGACACGCTGCGGGAGGATAGGATATGGTGGGCTGCGTCCTCCAGCATGAGCACCAGCGCCTGCCGGTCACCCGGCTTGGCAGGTTCGGCGGCAGCCTGCATGGGCGCGCAGAAGCGTTCCACCACCGCGTCGAACAGCGCCTCCTTCGAGGCGAAGAGCTGGTAAAGGGTCTTCTTCGACATGCCAACGGCCTGGGCGATGTCGTCCATGCTCGTCGCAGCATAGCCCTGGGCCAGGAAAATCGCCTCAGCCGCCTGGATCGATGCGACCCGCCGCTCAGCCTCGCTCGACCGACGCGGCAGGGTTGCGCCTGAGCTCATGTTGCCTCGCTTTTTTATCCGGGCGCCGTGGCAAGCATTGTCCGATCCGTCCAGCCTCCGCCCAGCACCTTGCAAAAGGTAACAATATTTTGCGGCCGGGCCAGTCTTGGAGCGATCAGCGCCTGTTGGGCGGCGAAAGCTGATGCTGGCTGCCGATCCGCAGATGGGGAGGAATGGACAATGTCCAGACTGAATGGAAACCCTGTAGTTTCCTTGATGTGAAACAGGTTGGTTTTCTGGCGCCGGTCGAACTGGAGGCTTGTGGCGGGCAGTTTCGTGATGAGACGGGGCATCCCGGACAAGGCACGGGCAGAAACATGCATTCGGGCGATTCCGTCCGCGGCGTGTTTGCTCTAAGCAAACTCCATGGAACTGAACCCTCAGCAGATCGCCGCGGCGAAGGCCCGTGGCTGCACCTTCCTGCCCGCGACGGAGGAGCAGGTTGCCCGGCTGACCATGCAACGCCGCATCTTCACCATCGATGGGCAGCCGCATGTCGCCATCCGCCAGGATGAGGCGGTGAAGGAGACGCATGGCGCCATCGCCATGCTGATCGAAGGCGATACCCCGCAATTCGAGGAGACAACCCAGCAGGCGGCGGCGGCCGAGGCTGAGGTGACGCTCGAAATGGCGGGCGAAAGCGCCGCTGCCCGAGGTGGGGCGCAGGTGGTGCGGCGGGCTAGCAGGCCTCGGGCGCCCTGGCGTGGGGCAAAGCGCGGGGCCTGACCTCGGCGGGGCTCCCCCGCCTTTACGCCGGCTTTATACCCCTGGCGCCGCTTCCACATAGCGGCTTTCCGGGTACCACGATCAGTCTCCCGCCTCAGCCGGCCCATGAGCGCCGGCGCGGAGCGACTGATGCTGGACCTTTTCCTGTTGGCACTCGGCCTGGGCCTGTTCGGCCTGATGGCTGCCTATGCCGACGCCTGCGACCGTGTTTAGCCGCCATGCTGGACCTGATCCTGGGCGGCACGGTTTCGGCGGGCCTGCTTCTCTACCTCCTCTGGGCGCTGCTGCGGCCGGAGGACCTCTGATCCCATGACATGGATTGGCTGGGCGCAGATCGCGCTCGTCCTTGCCTGCGTGGTCGCGGCCGCGATCCCGCTCGGGCGCTATATTGCTGTCCTCGCCGCAGGACGCATCACCGTCCTCGCGCCGCTGGAACGGCTTTTCTATACCGCGGCCGGTATCGACCCGGCGAAAGGCCAGGGCTGGCGAGCCTATACCCTGGCGATGTTGGCGGCGAACGCGGCAGGCTTCGTGCTGCTCTATGCGTTGCTGCGGCTGCAGGGAGGGCTGCCGTTCAACCCTCAGGGCTTTGGTGACTTGTCACCCTGGCTCGCCTTCAATACCGCAGCTTCTTTCGTGACGAATACGAACTGGCAGGCTTATGGCGGCGAGGTGGCCATGAGCAACTTCAGCCAGATGGCCGGGCTGACGGTGCAGAATTTCCTCTCCGCTGCGTCCGGCATCGCGTTGGCACTGGCCGTGTCACGCGCCTTCGCCAAGGGCGGGGTGCAAGACCTCGGCAATTTCTGGGCCGATCTGGTGCGCGTCACGCTCTACCTGCTGGTGCCGCTCAGTATCCTGGTTGGCCTCGCTTTCGTTGCCATGGGGATGCCACAGACGCTTTCGGCCTTTGCGGAAGCGACGACGATCGAGGGCGCGACACAGATGCTCCCGCTCGGTCCTGCTGCTCTCCAGGTTGCGATCAAGCACCTGGGGACCAATGGTGGCGGCTTCTTCGGCGCCAACTCAGCGCACCCGTTCGAAGGGCCGACGGCGCTGGCGACAGGGCTGCAGATATGGGCACACCAGGTGATCCCCTTCGCCCTGGCACTGACCTTCGGCGCCATCATCGGCGATATCCGGCAGGGACGGGCGCTGCTGCTGGTCATGCTTGGCTATGTGCTGATGGCAACGCTGGCGATCTATGCGAGCGAGGCCGGCGGGAATCCACTGCATCTGGCGCTCGGCATCGATGCAGCGCAGGGGAATATGGAAGGGAAGGAGGTGCGGTTCGGCCAGGCGCTGGTCGCACTTTTCAGCGCTACGACCACTGGAGCTTCCTGCGGTGCGGTGAATGCGATGCTTGAGAGCTTCACGCCGCTTGGCGGGATGGTGCCGCTCTTCCTGATCCAGCTTGGCGAGGTACTGCCGGGTGGGGTGGGTTCAGGCCTCTATGGAATGCTGGTCTTCGTGCTGCTGACGGTGTTCATCGCTGGGCTGATGGTAGGCCGGACACCGGAATATCTCGGCAAGAAAGTGCAGGCGCGCGAGATCAAGCTGGCGATGCTCGCCGTGCTGGTGCTGCCCGTGGCGATTCTTGGCTTCACCGCCGTCGCGCTGGTGCTGCCCGCGGCTATCGCCTCCATCCAGGCAGCGGGACCGCATGGGCTGAGCGAGATGCTTTATGCCTTCAGTTCCGCAGCGGGTAATAACGGCTCGGCCTTCGGCGGACTGACGGCGGATACGCCCTGGCTCAATACAACGCTCGGCATCGCCATGATGCTTGGCCGCTTTGCCTATGTGGTGCCGGTGATGGCCATTGCCGGATCGCTCGCTGCCAAGCCACGGGCGCTGGCAAGCCCGGGCACTTTCCCGACTCATGGACTGCTCTTCGCCGGGCTGCTGGCCGGGGTGATCCTGATCCTCGGCGGGCTGCAATTCATGCCCGCACTCGCGCTCGGCCCGCTTGCCGAACACTTCTCCCTGCTTGCTGGCAAGACCTTCTGAAGGCGCGGATTCCATGGACATCATGATGCCTCCGGGCGCCGCCACGCGCCGACTGCGCGCTGCCGCCTTCACCGACCGGACCCTGCTCGCCCGTGCGAGCCTCGACGCGGTGCGCAAGCTCAACCCCGCTCGATTGGTGCGCAACCCGGTCATCTTCGTCACCGAGGTGGTTGCCATCCTCGCCACGCTGCTGGCGGCCCTGGCGGCTGGGCGTGGTGAGGCTTGGTCTTTCCAGGCGGGGATCGCTGCCTGGCTTTGGCTGACCGTCCTTTTCGCTACCTTCGCCGAGGCCCTTGCCGAAGGGCGTGGACGGGCACAGGCGGAGAGCCTTCGCCAAGCTCGTGGCGACGCGCGGGCCAAGCTGTTGGCGCGCCCGGATGACCGAGCGCTCTGGCAGCCGCGCGGGGCGACCGAGCTCAAGCCCGGCGACCTCGTGCTGGTGGAGGCGGGCGACATCATCCCGTCCGATGGCGAGATCGTCGAGGGTATCGCCTCGGTGAACGAGGCGGCCGTGACGGGGGAGAGCGCCCCGGTCATCCGCGAGGCGGGGGGCGACCGCAGTGCCGTCACGGGCGGAACGCTCGTCGTCTCCGACTGGCTGGTTGTACGCATCACGGCGGCGCCGGGCAGCACCTTCCTCGACCGGATGATCACGCTGGTCGAAGGCGCCGCGCGGCAGAAGACGCCGAATGAGATCGCGCTCGACATCCTGCTGGCAGGGATGACGATCATCTTCCTGATCACCGTGGCTTCACTGGTCGGGTTGGCGAGTTGGAACGGGACGCCGCCCTCTGTGCCGGTGCTGGCTGCGCTGCTCGTGACGCTCATTCCAACAACGATCGGCGGGTTGCTGTCGGCCATCGGCATCGCCGGCATGGACCGGCTGGTGCGCTTCAACGTGCTGGCGACCAGCGGGCGCGCCGTCGAAGCCGCCGGCGATGTCGATGTACTGCTGCTCGACAAGACGGGCACAATCACCTTCGGCAACCGCCAGGCTGCGGCCTTTGTGCCGGCGCCCGGTGTCACCGAGCGGGAGCTTGTGGAGGCGGCCGTCCTAGCAAGCCTTGGCGACGAGACTCCGGAAGGCCGGTCGGTCCTCGTCCTCGCGCGGGAGCGCTACCGCATGGCAGCACCTGCCGTGCCGGCGGGCGCAAGGGTGGTCCCATTCACAGCGCAGACGCGCCTTTCGGGGCTTGATTTGCCGGGTGGCCAGTACCGCAAGGGAGCGGTCGACAGCCTGGCGCGGAGCCTGGATGCGACTGTGCCGCCTGCCCTGGCGGAAGCAGTGGACCGGATCGCGCGGCAGGGGGCGACGCCGCTTGCCGTCAGCAAGGATGGCCGAGTGTTGGGGGCGATCGAGCTGAAGGACATCGTCAAGCCTGGTATTCGCGATCGCTTCGCCGAGTTGCGGAGGATGGGCATCCGCAGCGTGATGGTGACGGGAGACAACCGGCTGACGGCGGCGGCAATCGCGGCCGAGGCGGGGGTGGACGACTTCCTCGTGGAAGCCACACCGGAGCAGAAGCTCGGCTATATCCGCACGGCTCAAACCGAGGGGCGGTTGGTGGCCATGGCAGGCGACGGCACCAATGACGCCCCGGCCCTGGCCCAGGCCGATGTTGGACTCGCCATGCAGACTGGGACTCAGGCCGCTCGCGAGGCGGGCAACATGGTCGACCTGGACAGCGACCCTACGAAGCTGATCGAGGTCGTGGAGATCGGCAAACAACTGCTGATCACCCGAGGAGCGTTGACGACTTTCTCCGTAGCCAACGACGTGGCGAAGTATTTTGCGATCCTCCCGGCGATCTTCGTAGCGAGCTACCCGGAGCTTGGCACGCTGAATGTGATGCGCCTCACCTCGCCGGAGAGCGCGATCCTGTCCGCAGTGATCTTCAACGCGCTGATCATCGTGGCGCTCGTGCCGCTGGCGCTCCGCGGTGTGCGCTATGCACCGGCCGGTGCGGCGGCGCTGCTGCGGCGTAACCTGCTGATCTACGGTCTGGGCGGAGTCGTAGCACCCTTCATTGGCATCAAGTTCATCGATCTGCTCCTTAACCTGTTCGGGATGGCCTGAGATGAATGCATATCTGCGTCCAGCTTTCGCGGTGGTGGGGATGGCGACCCTGCTCTGTGGCTTGGCCCTGCCGCTGGGCTTCACCGGGGTGGCTCAGCTGGCCTTCCCTGTACAGGCACATGGCAGCCTGCTGGAGCGGGACGGAAAGCTGATCGGCTCGATGCTGCTCGGTCAGCAGTTCACCGGAGATCGGTATTTCCACCCGCGCCCTTCAGCCACGACGGAAGCGGATCCGGCAAAGCCGGGCAGTACTCGGCCAGCGCCCTATAATGCCGCAGCCTCGGCAGCCTCCCAGATGGCGCCGACAAGTGCGACCTTGGCGAAGGTACTGAAGGAGCGGGTGGCCGCGGAGGGGGCAGCGCCGGTGCCAGCGGATGCAGTGACGGCTTCTGGCTCCGGCCTGGACCCGCATATCAGCCTGGAGAACGCTGCCCGCCAGGTAGCGCGCATCGCGGCTGCGCGAGGGCTTCCCGAGGTGCGGGTGCGGTCCTTGCTGGCACAACATGCCGAAGGGCGGGAACTTGGGCTCTTCGGTGAGTCGCGGGCCAATGTACTGGTGTTGAACCTGGCACTCGACGATCTGCGCTGAGTGGATGGCGCGGCCCTGGACCGCGCCATCCAAACGCACTGCTAGCGTGCCCGGAGCAGTTCCGGGACGCGGAGCAGGATGAGCTCGTTATCATCGGCGCGAGTCAGGTGACGGCCGGCGCTGAAGGGCAGATTGTTGTCATTGCCGACCACGATATGCTCGTCATCCACCACCGCAACATTCTCGATGGTGAAGAAGGGGAAGGTGAAGCGGTCACGTGCCTCGTTGGCACCGCGGTCGCCCTGGGTGCGGGCCAGGCCTTCCGGATCGCGGATAGCCATCAGATCGATATGGCCGATCTTCCGCACGAAGCCATCGCCATCGGTGGCACCGAGATCGAGCAGATAGATTCGCTTGAGCCGCGCCGGGGCGGCGAAGCAGCCGGGCGGGCTGGCGCCGGCGGCGCAAGCGAGGGAGGGATCTCCCTCGCCATCGTCGCGCTCGATGATGAGGGCACGGCGGTCGTCGATCATGTTGAAGTCGCCGATCGAGGTGGTGCCGGGCTCGATGCCGTAGCGCAGTTGCCGACCGGTCCAGGCGCCACGGACAGTGTCGAATTCAGCGATGCGGAGGAAGCGGCCTTCAGGCTGGCCATTCGTCAGCAGCGGCTTTTCCAGCAAGGCGTAAAGGCGGCTGCCGTCGGGGCTTTGGGCGAGGCCCTCGTACCCGCCGCTGCGCTGGGATTCAAAGGTCGTGGCGGGCACTTGCAGCGATGGGTGGTCCGGGCTGCGGATGGGGCGGCCATCGATTACCGTCTCGACCACCTGGCGCACCCGCCCTTCGAAATCGACCTTGATCAGGAAGGGGCCGAATTCATCGCCGAGCCAGAAGCCGTCGGCAACCGGCTGAATGCTCTCGATATCGAAATCCCCGCCGGTGAGGTAGCGACGCTCAGTGCCCTCATAGGCGATGCGAAAGGGGACGCGGCGTTCCGGATCGGAGAGGAAAATGGTTTGCTCGACCGCGACCTGGCCGCCCCGCCAGTCCGGGCGAATGCGGTGCAGCATCAGCATCGCATCCGGGCTGTTCCGCTTGTTGCCGAAGCCGTTGTCGCTCAGCACCCAGAAGGCGCCTGGTTGGCCCGCCACTGGCTTGATACCTGAGAAGCCCTGGATAGGCTGGCCGATAAAGGGGAGGGCCGTACCGGTCGGGCGTCCAGCGGGCGCCGGACCGGTGGTACCGGGGATGGCGCCCGGGCGGTCGGTACGGAGATTGCCCGGGCCGGTGAACTTACCCGAGACCATGGCATCGCGTGGCGCATCGGCAGGCGGTACGGCCATGGTGAAGGCGGGAAGCACGGCGTGCCCTGCGAGGCTCGCCTCGAAGCGAGTATCCGCCAAGGCCTGGCTGCCCAGCAGCAAGGCCGTGGTAACGAGAAGCAACTGGCGCATGGAGCCTGTCTCCTGATCGGTTCAGGGAGGGCTCCTAGCCGTTGCATATTGCACCGGCTTGGCAGTTGCATGTCAGCCGCGTGGCAGAGGGCGGTAGCGCCACACGCTGGCGGGGGGGAAGTTCTTCGGGGTCCAAGTCTCGCGCTTCGCGCTCAGGCCGAGCTTCCTGTAGGGGAGAGGCGAGGTGATGCAGTAGGTGTAAAGTAGGAAGCCGAGGCCAGGAGCGATGCACTCCACGCCCTCGATAAAAAGGCGCTGACGCTCGATCGGCAGCAGCACCAGCGGGATGCCGCAGATCACGCTGCTGACGCGGCCGGCGAAGCGCTCCGGCAGGTGCTGTGGCAGGGCAAAGGCATCGGCACAGAGCACCGTGGTGCCGGGCAGGCTCTGACGCAGGTGCTCCGCCATGTCGGGGACGATTTCCACCAGGGCAAGGCGCTCGGGGGCGACGCCGGCATCGAGCAGCGCGCGCGAGATGACGCCGGTACCGGCGCCGATCTCAAGCACCATGCCGTCACCATCGGCCGCGGCGAGGCTGGCGATGCGGCTCGAGAGTGTGCGGGAGGACGGTACGATGGAGCCCATCTGCAATGGGTCGGCCAGCCAGCGACGGAAGAACAACGGCAAGTTGGAAATGGCATGTGCGGTTTCGTGGCGTTGAAGGCTGCTGCTGGACATTCTCGTTCCTCTTTGTCCGACGGAGCGGTGACCTAGCCACCGAACCGGACCAGGGTTTCACGGAATTGCGCCATCGAAGCCTTCCAGGAAAAGGCTTCGGCATGGCTGCGGGCCGCATCGCGGCTGCACGACAGCGCGCGCAGGCAGGCGGCACGGAGATCCTCGTCCAGCACCCCGATGCGGGGATCAGTGACGACATCGAGCGGGCCGGTGACGGGGAAGGCCGCAACCGGCGTGCCGCTTGCCAGCGCCTCCAGCAGCACGAGGCCGAACGTATCGGTGCGGGAGGGGAATACGAAGACATCCGCGCCGGCATAGGAGCGGGCTAGCTGGCCGTTCTCGCGGTAGCCGAGGAATTGTGCAGCCGGGTAGCGCCTCTGCAGCTCGGCGCGTTGCGGGCCGTCGCCGATCACCACCTTGGTGCCGGGGAGGTCGAGGGCGAGGAAGGCGGCAAGGTTCTTCTCGACGGCAACCCTGCCGGCATAGAGAAAGATCGGGCGTGGCAAGCCGTCGAAAGGCTCGCGCGGCTCCGGCCGGAAGCGGGAGAGATCCACGCCACGGGTCCAGGGGCGGACCCGGGTGAAGCCCCGCATGGCGAGGTCGCGGCGGAGGCTGGGGGTGGCCGCCATGACCGCCTGTGCAGGGGCATGGAAATGGCGCAGCACCCGCCAGGACCAAGCGGCCGGCACGCCGGCCCGCGCCTTCAGGTACTCAGCGAATTTGGTGTGGAAGGCGGTCGTAAAGGGCCAGTTTCGGCGCAGGCAGATGCCACGCATCGCCCAGCCCAGCGGCCCTTCCGTGGCGATATGTACGGCGCAGGGCATATAGGCATCGACCAGCCGCGCCAGCTTGCGGCGCGGTGCCACTGCCAGGCGGATCTCCTTGTAGCCGGGCATGGGCAGGCTGTTGAAGCGGTCGGGCCCAATCACCTCGACCGTGTCACCATGGGCGCGCAGCATCTCGGTCATGGTGCTGAGGGTGCGGACGACGCCATTCACCTGCGGTGCCCAGGCGTCGGTGACGATCAGCAGGCGGAGCGGGGCGCTCATGGCTGCCGCCTCCGGCAGGGCGACGGGCTGATCAAGCACGGGCGATGGCCAGGCGCTCGCCGCCAGCCTGCCGCTCGGCACGGAGGCGCATCTCGCGCACCCAGTCGATCAGCTCGAAGCGGCCATCGGCATGCTCGACAAGGGCGGTACAACTCTCCACCCAGTCGCCGTCATTCATATAGGTGATGCCGTGGACTTCTCGCATCTCGGCATGATGGATATGGCCGCAGATGACGCCATCGAGGCCGCGCCGGCCGGCCTCATTGGCCAGTGCCAATTCGAATCGGTCGATCGCCTTCACGGCCTCCTTCACCTGACGCTTCAGCCATTGGGAGAGCGACCAGTAGGGGTAGCCAAGCTTGCGCCGTGCGGCATTGAACCAGCGGTTCAGCGTCAGGGCCATATCGTAGGCCCAGTCGCCCAGATGGGCGATGAGCTTGGCGTAGCGGATCACGCCGTCGAACTCGTCGCCATGGATCACGAGGAAGCGTCGGCCATCCGCGGCTTCATGGACGGCTTCGCGCAGCAGCCGCACGCCGGCGACCTCAAGGCCCTGGCCAAGCCAATTGCGGAACATCTCATCGTGGTTGCCTGGAATGTAGAGCACCTCGGTGCCCGAACGCGCGAGCTTCAGGAGGATCCGCAGAACCTCGTCATGGTCACTGTCCCAGTACCAAGACTTGCGGAGCCGCCATCCATCGACGATGTCGCCAACGAGGTAGAGCCGGTTGCAGTCCGTATGGCGGAGGAAGTCCGCCAGGTAGTCGGCGCGACAGCCGCGCATGCCGAGATGCGTATCGGAGAGGAAGACACTGCGGTAACGGGTCCTGGCCTCAGCGGCTTGCATGGCTATGCCCTCGCTCTGGCCGGGGTGCGATGGCTGACGAGTCCCCGGACACAATCACGAACACGCCCGTAACGCGCCATTGCCAATCCTGTCGTGAACCCTTCATGAAACCATTCAGTAACGGCGGGCACGAAGCCGCGATATGGCACGGCCATGACATGTCGCATCTGGAAAGGGCGCTGTTGTCAGACCGATGACCGCGTCATGACACCGGATCGTCATCCCTGGCTGCGATAAGCCGGGCATGATCATCATCTTCAACCCCACAGCCGGGCAGCGGCGCCGGCAGCGGCTGGAGCGTGCGCTGGCGGTCCTGCGGCATGTGGGTCAGGAATTCGTCGTGATGGAAACCACCCATACCGGCCATGCCAAGGCCCTGGCCCGTGCCGGGGCGGCGGAGGGCTGCGGACTGGTGGTGGCTGCTGGCGGCGATGGTACTATCGCCGAGGTGGCTGCCGGCCTGGCAGGGCATGGCGCCGTGCTTGGCGTGCTCCCGCTTGGGACGGCGAATGTCTTTGCCTGGGAACTCGGCATCCCTGTGCGGCCCGACGCCGCGGCACGGCTGCTCACCGAAGGCGAGCCCCGTCTGGTGCATCCTGGCGAGGCACTCTTCACCGACAGGACCACGCGGCTTTTCGTGCAGATGCTGGGCGCAGGCTTCGATGCGGCGGTGGTCGCCAATCTCGACCTTGGTCTCAAGCACCGGATCGGGCGCGGTGCCTATGTCTGGCAGGCGATGCGGGAACTCGGCCGATACCAATTCCCTCCGCTCCGCGTGGTGTTCGAGGATGGCGAGGCACGTGCGAGTTCCGTCATTGTCAGCAAAGGGCGGCTATATGCCGGGCGGCATCTGCTGGCGCCGGCCGCGGAGATCGCGCGGCCCGGCTTCCAGGTGGCGCTGTTCCACGGATCGGGTCCGATGGCGGCGGCGGCTTATGGGGCGGCCTTGCCGCTCAATCTGCTGCCACGGATGCCGGGGTTGACCCTGCGGCACGCGACCCGGCTGCGGATCGAGGGCGAAGCTGTGGCGGTCCAGGCGGATGGGGACCCTGCCGGCCGCCTACCAGTCGAGGTGCGGGTAGCCGAGGCGCCGCTCCGCGTGATGTTGCCGCGGTTGGCGGGGATGGCCCAGGCGGCTTAGCCTCCCAGGAACAGGGGAGGACAAACCATGAAACCCATCCGCGTTGCGACCTTCGATGGGCCCGGTGCACCACCGGTGATCCGCGAGGTGCCCTGGCCCAAGGTGGGACGGAAATCGGCGCTCATCCAGATCGGCGCCTGCGGGGTCTGTGGAACCGATCTCCACATCCTGAAGGGGCATTGGCCGAAGCCGCTGCCATGGCCCTTCACCCTGGGCCACGAAATGACCGGGATTGTCCGGGAGATTGGGCCCGAGTTGAAGACCGACTGGATGGACCTGCCGATCGAGGTCGGGTCCAAGATCATGGTGCCGCCATTTATGCCCTGTGGCGATTGCTACTACTGCCGGCACTACCCGGAGAATTCGAACCGCTGCCAGACGCCGGTCTATTACGGGCGCTACCTGGGCTTCGACCGGCCCCCGCATCTCTGGGGAGGTTGGGCGGAATATGTCTATGTGGATCTCGAGGCGCTGCCTGGGACCAAGATCTATAAGCTGCCGGACAGCATGCCGCTGCGGCTCGGCGCCTTGTCGGAGCCACTGACCTCCTGCATCCGCGGCTTCGCCCGGGCGCAGCGGATGGGACTGTTCCGCTGGGGCGATACGGTCGTCATCCAGGGCAGCGGGCCGATCGGCATCCTCGCCATCGCCGCTGCCCGGGAGATGGGGGCAGGGCGGGTGATCTGCGTTGGCGCGCCCGAGGCGCCACGCCTGGCCCTGGCGCGGCGCTTCGGGGCCGAGGCGACGGTCGATATCGAGGCCTACCCGTCCCCTGAGGCGCGAGTGGCGCGGGTACGGGACATCGTTGGCGGTCATGGAGCCGATCTGGTGATGGATTGCACCGGCCACCCAAGCGCCGGCCCCGAGGGCATCGAGATGCTTCGGGATGGCGCGGCGCTGATCGAGATGGGCCAGTTCACCGATGCAGGAAGCATCGCCACCAACTGGCACCGCTTCGTTGCCAAGGACGTGGTCATCATCGGCTCCTGGGCCTTTACCGAGAATGACCTGGCGCTCGGCATCCGCATGCTGGACCGGGCGAGGGACCGCTATCCCTGGACGGAGATGCAGACGCTTTACCCCTTCGACACCGATGGGGTGTCCCGCGCGATCGCGGATGCGATGGCGATGCGCACGGTGAAGAGCACGATCGTGCCTTTCCCGGAGCTTGCGGAGTCCTAGGTTAGCAGGCGCCCGAAGCGCTGCTACTCGGCGGCGGCGAGGATCCGGTCCATCGCCTCCGTCCGCCCCAGGGCCGTCAGGACGGCATCGATGGGTGGGCTTTGTGTACTGCCGCTCAGGGCGATGCGCAGGGGCTGTGCGACCTGGCCGAGCTTCATGCCCTTCACCTCGGCATAGTCACGCAGCCAGTTCATCAGCTCGGCTTGCTCCCAAGGCGCGTCGGTGAGGAATTGCGCGAGGTCGGCAAGCAGGGCCTTGGCCTCGGGTGTCAGTTGGGTGGCGGCTTTCGGCTCCAGCGGGGGCGGGCCTTCCTGGGCGGCGAAAGCCGCCGCGGAGGTCAGTTCCTCCAGGGTCTTTGCGCGCTCCTTCAACGCTGGCATCAGGGCGCGGACGCGGTCCCCGCCGAGAGTGCCGTAATCGATCCCGCGGTGGGCGAGGCGCTTCAGCACCTCCTCGGTCAGGCGGGCATCCTCGGCGCCGCGCAGATAGACACCATTCAGATGGGTAAGCTTCGCATAGTCCATGCGGGAGGCGGCCCGACCGACGTCCTTCAGGTCGAAAAGCTCAATGGCGCGGTCACGGGGGACGATCTCCTCATCGCCATGGCCCCAGCCGAGCCGGAGGAGATAGTTGCAGACAGCCTCGGGCAGGAAACCCTGCGCCTCGAACTCCATCACGCCGACCGCGCCATGGCGCTTCGACAGCTTGGCACCGTCCGCCCCATGGATGAGGGGGATATGGGCGAAATAGGGGCGGTGCCAGCCCATGGCGTCATAGACCATGCACTGACGGAATGTATTGGTCAGGTGATCGTCACCGCGGATGACATGGGTGATGCCCATGTCGTGGTCGTCCACGACGACGGCATGCAGATAGGTCGGCGTCCCGTCGGAGCGGAGGATGATCATGTCGTCCAACTCGGAATTTTGGACTTCGACGCGGCCCTGGACGAGATCCTCGACAATCGTCGAACCTTGGCGGGGAGCCTTCAGCCGGATGGCTGGCTTGCGGTCCGGCGGGGCGTCGGAAGGGTCGCGGTCACGCCAACTGCCGTCGTAACGCGGCGGGCGGCCCTCCTTCATCGCCTGCTCGCGCATCGCCGCCAGCTCCTCAGCCGTGTCAAAGGCAAGATAGGCCTTGCCGGCCGCAAGGAGCTCTCGCGCTACCTCGGCGTGGCGTGCCTCGCGGTGGCTTTGGAAGACAGGTTCCTCGTCCGGGCTGAGGCCAAGCCAAGCCAGGCTGTTGAGGATCTGCTGCACGGCTGCCTCGGTGCTGCGCGCCTTATCAGTATCCTCGATGCGCAACAGGTACTGGCCACCATGATGCCGGGCGAAGAGCATGTTGAAGAGGGCGGTGCGTGCCCCACCGATATGGAGGAAGCCGGTGGGCGAGGGCGCAAAGCGGGTACGGACGGTCATGATCGGGCCTGGCGATGGCGGTGACGGCCTGCCCGGCCGCATTGTGCGGCGCGGTAATCGCAGGCCTCCTCCGGGTGACGGGGATGGCAGCGATCCATCCTTCCTTGGAGCGCAGCTTAGACCGGCAAGGTCAGCCAGGAAATGGTCCCCTCCCGATCGACAAGGCGGAGCCAGGACGCCTAAGGCGGAACGAAAGGCTCCAGACTCAAATCATGGCCGGATTTAACCACCGGTTCATTTCTTAACCTACAACCTTAAGTGCGGATCATTTTTGAGCCTCACGTAATAGTTGCAATATCGATCCTGAAGCTTAGTATGGACAACGAAAATGTCCTTAGCCTTTGCCCGGCCAGCCCCCCGATGGCCCGGTAGGCTCGGATCGACGGTCGCGTGGAAAAATCTCCTCGCGGACGAACGGCCTCGGCTTGCCTTATGGCTGGCTGTGGCCCTCGGTGCGGGTGTGCTGGTCTATTTCGCTTTGCCGACGGAACCTCCACCGGCGGCCAGGTGGCTCGCGCCTCCCTTGCTGCTGCTAGCGCTCTGGCTAGGGGCGCGCCGACCCATTGCCGGGCTGATGGCTGGCTGGGTTGCCGCCGGCGCCTTGGGCTTCGCTTTGGCGGCTTGGCAGGCCGGACGGCAGCCGCCGATGCTCGAGCCGCCGCGGACGGCCACTATCCTTTCCGGGCGTGTCGCCGAGGTGGAGTTGCTTCCCGAGGGACGGCGAGTGACGCTGGACGCACCACATTTCGACGATGGGCCCGCCCAGCCGCGACGAGTGCGCGTTCGGCTGAAGGCCCAGGATCCGGCACAGCCGGCCCCTGGCGACCAGTTGCGGCTGCGGGCCATGATCCGCCCACCGGGTGCGCCGACCCATCCGGGGGGCTGGGATTTTCAGCGTGCAGCCTTCTTCTCCGGGCTCGGCGGGAATGGTTATGCCCTGGGCATGGCGGAAGTCACCGCAGGCGAAGAGACACCGTTTTTCGCCGGGTTGCGCAGCACGATCGAGGTGCGGGTGACGACAGCATTGCCCGGCGCGGTCGGCGCAATCGCCGCTGCACTGATGACAGGTGGACAGAGCGCCATCCCAGCCCCTGACCTGGCCGCCATGCGGGATTCCGGCTTGGCGCATCTCCTCTCGGTTTCCGGGCTGCATATCGTGGCTGTGATGGGCTTGGCCTTTGCCCTGGTCCGCCTCGGCTTCGCCCTTTCGATGCGGATGCCGGGCAAAGCAATTGCCGCGACGGCGGCGCTGGTTCTTGGGGCAGCCTACATGCTGCTCACCGGGGCACAGGTGCCGATGCAGCGGAGCTTCGCCATGGCAGCGGTGACCACCCTGGCGCTGCTGGCGGGTCGCCGTGCCCTGACCCTGCGCGGGCTGGCATTGGCGGCCGCGGGTGTGGTTGTCATCCAGCCGGCCGCCATCCTCGGCGCCAGCTTCCAGATGAGTTTCGCCGCAGTACTGGCGCTGATTGCCGGTTGGGATTGGATGCGCCCGCGCCTACCGATGGCCGGACCGCGAGCCGCCTGGCGCCGCCGCTTGGTGCTGGCGGCCTTTGGTGTCGTGGCAACCTCGCTGCTCGCCGGGTTGGCGACGATGCCCTTCAGCCTCCACCACTTCGGCCGCCTGCAACTTTACGGCGTCCTGGCCAATGCCGTCGCGGTGCCGCTTACCACGCTGCTGGTGATGCCCGCGGCAATGCTCGCGGCGCTGCTGATGCCCTTCGGGCTGGAGGCGCTGGCCTTGGTGCCGATGGGCCTTGGCGTGGAGGCGACGCTCGCTGTGGCCCATGCGGTGGCAGCTTGGCCGGGGGCCACGCTGACGATGCCGCCGATCCCGGCCTGGGGCCTTGGCCTCTGCTCCCTAGGCCTCGTCTGGCTCTGTCTGTGGCGGACAGGTTGGCGCCTGGCAGGCGTGCCGCTGCTGGCCCTGGGATTGGCAAGTGGCGCGATGGACCGGCCGCCAGACCTGCTGATCTCAGGCGATGGCCGGCTTATCGCCATGCGGGCGGGTGATGGCCTGTTCTTGCAGAAGGCATCTGGCGCCGCGTCGCTGGTCCGCGAGAGCTGGCAGCGGCTGCACGGCGCTGGCACTGCCGAAACCCTGCCGCGAGAGGGGGAGTTGGCCGGCGGGGTGCTTCGCTGCCATGTCGGCGCCTGCTTGCTGCAGCCTGGCCTCGCCCATCCCACTGCCATACTGCTGCGTGGCGACTCGCCTGCGGAGGCCTGCGGCAGCGCTGCCGTGGTCATTTCCGCCGAGCCTGTCCGCGGGCCCTGCCTCGCTCATGTGGTTGACCGTTTTGCCGTGTGGCGCAACGGCCCGCATGCGATCTGGCTCGAGCCGCAGGGAGTCCAGGTGGTCAGTGACCGTGCCCATCGCGGCGAGCGGCCCTGGGTGCCGCCTGTGCCTATACCACGCGGCTTGACCTCGGCGGCGCCTTTGGCTGTAGCGGATTAGGTCAGTAACGCCGCAGCAAGCCGACGAGACGGCCCTGCACCTTCACCCGGTCCGGACCAAAAATGCGGGTCTCGTAGCGAGGGTTGGCCGGCTCGAGGGCAATCGAATTGCCTTTCCGGCGCAGCCGCTTCAACGTCACCTCGTTCTCATCCACCAGCGCTACCACGATGGAGCCGTTATCGGCGATGTCGCCACGGCGAATGATCACCGTGTCGCCGTCGAGGATACCCGCCTCAACCATCGAATCGCCCGAAACCTCAAGCGCGTAGTGCTCGCCATTGGCGAGCAGGGCCGCCGGAACCTCCACGCTCGTGCCGCTGTCCCGCAGCGCCTCGATCGGCAACCCGGCAGCGATGCGTCCGTAGAGCGGAAGCTGGACCGCGGCTGCCTCATTTGCCGCCCGTTGCACCCCGGCGAGGTTCGGAGCGAACCGGCCATGGATGACATTGGGTGAGAAGACGGGTGCAGCGGCGGGAGGCGTCGGGGCCTGTGGCTCCGCCGAGCGGCGGGGTGCGATATTCTCCGGGAGGCGGATCACTTCAAGTGCCCGGGCCCGGTGAGCGCGCCGGCGCAGGAAGCCCCGTTCCTCCAAGGCGGTGATCAGACGGTGGATGCCGGATTTCGACTTCAGCTTCAGCGCGTCTTTCATCTCCTCGAAGGAGGGAGAGAAGCCGGTTGCGCGCAAATGCTTGTCGATGAAGATCAGCAGCTCATGCTGCTTGCGGGTAAGCATCATCCCCTCCGTGGGCTGAACCCTGCGTGGTGGCGAACAAACCACGAATCGCCTGGATGTTCTACGGAAGTTCCATTATCCGGTCAACTGTATCCGAGCTGGCGGCATCACGACATAACAATGAGGCTCAGCCTGATAGGATCAGAAGCCCAGATCGCCGAGAGGGATCACCTCGACCGGAGCACCGGTCGCGAGGGCGGGGGCACCGGGTGCACGGAGGATCAAGGCCTCGGCCCGGGCTAGCGTCTTCATCATCGAACTGTCCTGCACGGGGAAGGGCACCGCAATGGGCATACCCTCCGGTCCTGGCTCGAGCCGTGCCCGAAGGTGATCGAAGCGGCGGTCGTTCTCGGGCAGGTCAGCTCCGGCGAGCGCGTGGATCGTTCTCGGGGGATTACCTGGCAGTCCGGAAAGGCGATCCAACGCCGGAATCAGGAACAGCACGCTGCAGACGAGGGCAGAGACCGGGTTGCCCGGCAAGCCCAGGACCGGAGTCGGGCCCAGCTGCCCCCAGATCAGTGGCTTGCCAGGCCGCATGGCAATCTTCCAGAAGTCGAGGCTGAAGCCCTGCGGGCCAAGGGCGCTCTGCACGAGATCATGGTCACCGACGCTGGCTCCGCCGGTGGTCACGAGCAGATCGCAGGCGCGTGCAGCGCGGGCAGCCTCGGCGATGGCCTGGCTGTCATCGGGGACGATCGGCAGGACCAATGGGTCGCCACCGCCGGCCCGGATAAGGGCGGCGAGGGCATGGGCGTTGCTGCTGACGATCCCACCAGCCGGGATCGGATCTCCAGGCAGGGCGATCTCGTCGCCGGTCGCCAGGATGCCGATCCGCGGGGCGCGATGCACCGCCAGCCAGGGCGCATTCCCAGCGGCAGCGAGACCGATGTCACGAGCGGTCAGGCGCCGGCCGGTAGACAGAACCTCCTCGCCCTCGGCGAAGTCGAGGCCACGGCGGCGGATCCAGCGGTTGGGGCGAACGGTCTCCTGGACCAGCACCCGGGCGCCTTCGGCCTTTGCATCCTCCTGCAGGAGGATGGCATCGGCTCCCGGCGGAACCACGCCGCCGGTGAAGATACGAACCGCCTGTCCCGGGCCGATCTGTCCGGCGAAGGGATGGCCAGCGGGTGCAGCGCCAATAACGGCGAGCCAGGTGCCGGCCGCAGCATCCTCGGCCCGAACCGCATAGCCGTCCATGGCTGAAACATCGGCGGGCGGCTGCGTCAGCCGGGCCAGAACCGGGCGGGCAAGCACACGACCCCAGGCGGCTGGCAATGGCACCGTTTCGGCCGGCGTGGCGGCGAGGGCGCCAATGATACGGGCCCTGGCTTCCTCGACCGAAATCATCAACCTGCCTCGTAAGTGCCCGATTTACCGCCTGATTTATGGCTCAGCCGGACTGCCTCGATCCGCATGCTGCGATCGACCGCCTTGCACATGTCATAGACGGTAAGGGCGGCGACGGTCACCGCTGTCAACGCCTCCATCTCGACACCGGTCCGCCCATTCAGGGCAACCACGGCTTCGATTTCAACTGCATCAGGCGCTGCTGGCGTCAGGTCGACGGTGACCTTCGACAGCATCAGGGGGTGACAGAGAGGGATGAGGTCTGCAGTCCGCTTGGCAGCCATGATGCCTGCGATGCGCGCCACCGCGAGTACATCGCCTTTCGCCATTTGGCCTTCGCGGATGCGGTCGAGGGTCGATGGCGCCATGACAATGCGGCCTCGGGCAATCGCCTGGCGCGCCGTCTCCGGCTTGGCGCCGACATCGACCATGACGGCGCGCCCCTCCGCGTCGAAATGGGTCAGGGCGGGAGGCAACTCCTCCATCTACAGAGCCTGGACCAGTTCGCTGGCGGCCGCAGTGACATCCGCCTGCCGCATCAGGCTCTCGCCGACGAGGATGCAGCGGGCGCCAGCCGCGGCCATGCGGCGGACGTCATCCGGTGTCCTGATGCCGCTTTCGGCAACCGGGATACGGTCTGCCGGCACGTGAGGTGCCAACTCCTCTGAAGTCTCAAGACTGGTCTGCAAGGTCTTGAGATTACGGTTGTTGATGCCGATCAGCCGTGTTTGCAGACCGAGGGCGCGGTCCATTTCGGCGCGATCATGCACCTCGGCCAGCACGCCCATGTCGAGGCTTCGCGCGATGTCCTCCAGCTCCTCAGCCTGCTGATCCGAGAGGGCGGCCATGATGAGCAGGATGCAGTCGGCGCCCATCGCTCGGGCTTCGAAAACCTGCCAGGGATGAACCATGAAATCCTTGCGCAGTACCGGCAGGGCGCAGGCGGCGCGGGCGGCCTTTAAGTGATCCGCATGGCCCTGGAACCATGGAGCGTCAGTGAGGACCGAGAGGCAGGTGGCGCCAGCCCGGGCGTAGTCATCCGCCAGGATCGCCGGCTCGAAGGGGTCGCGGATCAGGCCGCCCGAGGGGGATGCGCGCTTGATTTCGGCGATCAGACCGACACGGCCATCGGCGACAGCCTGACAGAGGGCGGTGACAAAATCCCGCGGGGCCTGAGCTGCCCGGGCCTGCCGCTCCATCTCGGCAAGCGGCGTGGCAACGGCGCGCGCCCGGACCTCCTCGTATTTGTCGGCGAGGATGCGGGATAGCGTATCCGGCACAGTCTGGGGTTCAGAGAGGATGATATGGGGGGCGTTCATTCTGTCGTGGCGTCCTTCAAGCGGGCCAGTACGGCAGAAGCGGCCCCGCTGTCGATGGCCTCCGCAGCCCGCGCCGCGCCGGATGCTAAATCGGTATCCCGACCCGCGACGACCAGGGCCGCGGCGGCATTCAACAACACGATGTCGCGGTAGGGCCCGGGGGCGCCCTCCAGCAACGCAGTCAGGGCGAGGGCGTTCTCGGCCGGCTCGCCGCCGCGGATTGCCTCGGGCGGAGCACGGCGCAGGCCGGCATCCTCGGGGGCGATCCTGAATTCCCGGATAGCGCCGCCTTCCAGCGCCACCACCTGGGTTTCTCCGGATAGGGCGATCTCGTCCAGGCCCTGGCCATGAACCACCCAGGCCGCTTCCGTCCCCAGCCGGGCGAGCGTTTCGGCCATCGGCCTCAGCCAGGACGCCTGGAAAGCGCCGGTCAGCTGGCGCCGGACCCTGGCTGGGTTGGCCAAGGGCCCCAGGAGGTTGAAGATCGTCCGCGTGCCGAGCTCAACCCGGGGGCCTGCTGCATGCCGCAGGGCGGCGTGATGGCGCGGCGCCATCAGGAACACCATCCCGGCAGTCTTCAAAACCGATTCCAGGCGAGCAAGCGGAACATCGAGATTGATGCCAAGGGCCGCCAGCGCATCCGCCGCGCCGGAGCGGGAGGAGAGGGCCCGGTTGCCATGCTTGGCGACCGGTACGCCGCAGCCCGCGACGACAAGCGCCGTCGCAGTCGAGATGTTGAGGCTGCCGGAGCTATCGCCGCCGGTGCCGACGATGTCGATGGTGCCGGGCGGCGCCTCGATCGCGGTCATCCGTGCCCGCATGGCGCGAACCGCGCCGGTGAGTTCAGCAACCGTCTCACCACGGACACGCATGGCCATAAGCAAGCCGGCGATCTGGGCCGGTGTCGCTTCGCCAGCCATGATGATGCCAAAGGCAGCTTCGGCCTCGCTCTCCACCAGGCGCTCGCCGGCGGCGAGGCGGGCGAGGACCGGCTTCAGCGTGTTCACGCCGGCACCCGAGCCTTGGCGAGGGAGAGGAAGTTCCGCAGCAGGTCATGCCCATGCTGGGAGGCGATGCTTTCCGGGTGGAACTGCACGCCCCAGATCGGCAGGCTCCTATGGGCGAGGCCCATGATCAGCCCATCCTCCGTCCAGGCTGTTGCCTCGAGTTCCGGTGGCAGATCCTCGCGGCGAACCACCAGCGAGTGGTAGCGGGTGGCCCGGAAGGGGTCGGGAAGGCCGGCGAAGATGTCCGTGCCGCGATGGTGGACGTCCCAGACCTTGCCATGCACCGGATCGGGCGCACGGATGACCGTCCCACCAAAGGCTTGGCCGATGGCCTGATGGCCGAGGCAGACACCCATCAGAGGGATGCCCGCCGAGGCGGCGGCACCGATCAGGGGCAGGCAGATCCCGGCCTCGTTCGGAGTGCAAGGGCCAGGCGACAACAGGATCGCCTCAGGCCGGAGGGCAAGCGCCTCCTGACTCGTCAGGGCATCATTGCGACGTACCTCAATCTCCACCCCAAGGTCGCCCAGGAAGTGATAGAGATTGAAGGTAAAGCTGTCGTAGTTGTCGATCAGCAGGATCATGACTTCGGACTTTCGGGCCGTGCCGCTGCCGGGTCAAGCGAGGGCGGTGGCGGGGCCGCTGGCGCCAATGGACCCAAGGGTCGCTGGGGCGGCGGCAAGGCGGGTCCGCTGATCACATCGAAATCGAAATCGCTGCGCTGCATCTGGGCCTCCTGGTGGTGGCGCCGTCACAGGCTGGCGGGGCATCGTGAGGGTCCAGAGACACGAAAGCCGCCAGCGGGTGGCGGCTTGTCGGGTCTGCGAGGGTGCGCTGATCCTTAGGCCGCCGGTGTGTACCAGCGGTACCAAAATCGCGTAACGGGGATCGCGTGTTGGACCATGACCCATGTCGTGCCACGCCGGCGAGCAGCGCGCAAGCGAGATCAGAAGCCGTAGAGGCGGGCTGGGTTATCGACCAGGATTGCCTGCCGCTGTGCGGCACTCGGCGCCCAGTCGCCGAGGGCATCCATGAGGACGCCGTCATCAGGCACATCCTCCGGCGCGGCGAGGGAGGGATGCGGCCAGTCCGTGCCCCAGACACAGCGATCAGGGGCGGCGGCGATCATGGCCCGGGCCATGGCGGCCACATCGGCATAGGGAGCGCCGGCCGAGGAGGACCGGTAGCCGCAGAGCTTAGCCCAGGCGCCGCCTTCCAAGAGTCGGATCAGTGCCCGGAATGCCGGATCGTCGATGCCGCCCTTCCCGGCCTTCACACCCCCCATATGATCGATGACGAGGGGGCAGGGCAGGGCAGCCAGCACCGGTTCCAGGGTAAGCATTTCAGCAGGATGCGCGTAGAGTTGCAGATGCCATCCAAGCTCGGCGAGGCGATCGCCCAGGGCTGCGAGTTGCGCCAGTGAGGTGCCATTGCCGCTGACCGCGTTGAAGCGCACGCCGCAAGCACCGCGATCGGCCATGGCGCGGAGCTTCGATAGATCGAAGCTGTCATCCACCACCACGACGGCCCGTGCCCGATCAGGGCCGAGCGCGGCGACAGCGTCGAGGCTGACGTCATTCTCGGTGCCGTAGATGCTGGGCTGGACGACCACGGTGCGCTCGATGCCGATCGTGGCGCACATCGCGCGGTATGCGGCGAGCGAAGCCTCGGGTGGCGTATAGGAGCGGCCTGGCGAGAGCGGGTAGCGGTCGTAAGGGCCGAAGACATGCATGTGGCAGTCGGTCGCGCCGGGTGGCGGCTGCCAGCGGGGGCGGCTCGTCGTGGCGCGGGCGCCGGGGCAGGGGCGCGTCATGCGCGCCGGCCGGCTGCGAAGCGCACCGCCTCCTCGGCGGCCCGGAACAGGGCACGGGCCTTCTGCTGGGTCTCCTCGTACTCCGCCACCGGGTCGCTGTCGGCGACCACGCCGGCGCCGGCCTGGACATGCATGACACCATCCTTCACCAGGGCGGTCCGGAGGGCGATGCAGGTATCCATGCCGCCATCGGCGCCGAAATACCCGAAGCCACCGGCGTAAATGCCACGGCGGGAGGGCTCCAGCTCCTCAATGATCTGCATGGCACGGACCTTGGGGGCGCCGGTCAGCGTGCCGGCCGGGAAGCCGCCGGCCAGGGCATCGAGGGCCGAGAGGCCGGGGCGGAGCCGGCCGCGCACCTCGGAGCCGATATGCATCACCTGGGAGTAACGCTCGATCTGGAACTGGCTTGGCACGCGGACGGTGCCGATGGCCGAGACCCGGCCGACATCATTGCGGCCAAGATCGAGCAGCATCAGGTGTTCGGCCCGCTCCTTCGGGTCGGCGAGCAGCTCGGCCTCCAGCGCCTTGTCCTCCTCCGGTGTGGCGCCGCGGCGGCGGGTACCGGCGAGCGGACGGATCGTCACCTCGCCATCGCGGAGACGCACCAGGATCTCTGGCGAGGCGCCGACGGCGGCGAAACCGGCGAAGTCGAAGAAGAAAAGGAAGGGAGCCGGGTTGATGCGGCGCAGCGCCCGGTACAGCGCGAAGGGTGGCAGGGCGAACGGTACCGAGAAACGCTGGCTGGGGACAATCTGGAAGCAATCGCCGGCGCGGATATAGTCCTTGGCTCGCTCGACAGCGGCAACGAAACCCTCGCGGGTGAAGTTGCTGGCAGGCTCCGGCAGCTTCGGCAGGCTGACCGGGGCGGCAGGGCGCGGCAATGGGCGATCGAGGGCGGCTTCGGCCTCATCCAGCCGGGCCTGGGCGGCATCCCAGACGGCCTGGAGGTCCTGGCCCGGGGTGGGCCAGGCCGTGGTGAAGAGGCTCAGTGCATCCCGCACATGGTCGAAGACGGCGACGAGGGTTGGGCGGACCAGCACCGCATCGGGCACGCCAAGCACGTCCGGCGCCGTCTCGGGCAGCCGCTCCATCAGCCGGACCATATCGTAGCCCAGATAGCCGAAGAGCCCGACCGCGATGGGCGGCAGGCCGGCAGGCAAGGCCATCTGCGTGGCAGCGACGGCGGCACGGAGGCTCTCCAGCGCATCTGCGCCGGCCGGCTCGAAGGCATGCGGCGCCGCGAGGGCGTGGCGGTTGAGCTCGGCCTGGCCGTTGCGGCAACGCCAGATGAGGTCCGGCTCCAGCCCGACCGCGGAATAGCGGCCGCGGGCGGCGCCGCCCTCGATGCTCTCCAACAGGAAGCTGTTGGGCTTACCGGCGGCGAGCTTCAGGAAGACCCCGACGGGCGTGTCCAGATCCGCCACCCGCTCCCGCCACAGCACCTGGGCCTGCCCGACGGCAAGACCAGCACTGAAGGCGGCGAAATCGGGGGAGGGCATGGGTTGGGTCCTCTCTCAGGGTTGGGCGAGGTTGTCGACGAGGCGCGGGTTGATCCGTACGTCCGCCCGGTTGCGCAGCGCGGCGACATATTCGGTTTCGAGGTCGCCGGCCATGGCCTGGGTCACTTCGGCCTTCAGCCGGGCAAGGGCAGCTGCATCTGTGCCGGGATCAGGCCGGGTGACCTCCAGCAACTGGGCGACAGCGTAGCCATCCTGAGTCTGGGCCATGGTCGGCTCATTCGCCTTCAGCTCGAAGAGCGGCGCCAGCAACTCGGGCGGGATGGCGCCGTCGCGCTGGTCCCGGGTGATGGCGCCAACCTCGCGGACGCCGAACCCAGACTCGCGCGCCGCATCGGCCAGCGACTTGCCCCCCTTCACCGCAGCGAGCAGACCGGCCGCACGCTCCTCCTGGGAGCGGCGCCGCGCCTCGGCGATGAAGGCCTCGCGCACCAGCGGCTCGACGCTCTCGAAGGGGCGGAGCGCAGGCGGGCTGATCTCCTTGATATCCACGGCAACGAAACCGGCCTCGGTTTCGGCCAGGCGGGGAGCGGCGCCTTTTTCGGCTGTGAAGATGGCGCGCAGCAGGGGGGCACGGGCCGCCTCGATCACTGGCAACTCGACCGGCTTGTCTTCCGGGTCCATGCCATTGGCATCGGTGCGGATGGCGGCGAAGCCGAGATTGAAGCGTTGCGCCACCTCGGCCAGCGTCGCACCGCCGGCCAGCGCGTCCTCGACCTGGTTGGCGCGCTCGAAGGCGAGGTCGGCGGCCTTTTCGGCGGTCAGGTCGGTGCGGATCTGGTCACGAACCTCGGTGAGAGGACGGGTCGCGCCGGGTTCGGCGCTCTCCACCTTGAGGATATGCCAGCCGAAATCGGTCCTGATCGGCGCGGTGACACTGCCCACCGCAGTGCCGAAGGCTGCTTCAGCGAGCTGCGGAAAGGGCAGGCCGGCGCGGTCGAGCGAACCGAGCTCCAGCGCCTGGCCGCCGGCAGCCTCTGCCTCCCGCGTGACGGCGGCGAAATCGGCGCCGCCGGACCATGCGGCGGCGATGGCCTTTGCCTTCTCCTCGTCCTGCACCAGGACCTGGGCGAGCGCCCGGCGCTCCGGCGTCTCGAACTGGTTGCGGCGGGACTCGTAGGCCGCGGCGATGTCGGCGTCGGAGATCTCCACCTCACGGCTGATGCGCTCGGCGGTCAGCACGGCGACGCTCGCCTCCCGGTATTCGGGCGTGGAGAAGCGGTCCGGATTATTCTCATGAAAACGGCGGAGCTGCGCTTCCTCCGGTGCCGGCGGCTCTGGCGCGGCGGCGAGGGGGAGGGTCACGAGGGCGGCACTCCGCTGTTCCAGCTGCCACTGCAACAGCGGCTTTGTCAGCACCTCCGGCGCGGTGGCACCCGAGCGGACCGCGAGTGCGAGCTGCTGGCGGGCAAGGTCGGCGCGGACGAGGGCCAGGAAGGTGCCTTCGGTCATGTCATTGGTGCGGAGGAAATTCTCGAAGACCGCGCGCTCGAACTGCCCGCTCATGCCGCGAAAGCCCTGGATCGAGAAGATGAAATCCCGCACCGCCTCATCCGGCACGGTGATGCCGAGGTCCCGCGCCTCTCCGCGCAGCACCCGGTCGAGGACGAGTTGCTCGATCGCCTGCTGGGCCACGGCACGGCGAATGCGCGGATCGTTCTCGAACTGGCCGCCGACCTGGCGGGAGAGGCGCTGCATCTCCCGGCGCACCGCCGCCTGGGCCTCGTCCATTTCGATGGGCGTGCCGCCGACCCGGGCCACGGCGGTGTCCTGGCCGAAATTGCGGATCGTGTCGCCGATGCCCCAGACCGCGAAGGAGCTGATCAGCAGAACGAACAGCAGCTTGGCGACCCAGGTGGAGGCGAGGCGGCGAAGGGCAGTGAGCATGATGGTCCGTCTGTGATCCGGGCTGGGTCCATAGCCGAGCCCTCGGCCGTTGCCAAACGAAGCGGTGACGGATACCGCATTTCTCTCAACAGAGAGGATCCCGCCATGACCCCCGGAGTGCGTCCGCTGATCGCCGGCAATTGGAAGATGCACGGGACGCTGCGGGAGGCAACCGCCCTTGCGGAAGCCGTGCAGACCGGCGCGAAGCCGGGAGCCGAGCTGCTGGTCTGCCCACCCTTTCCCTACTTGGTGCCCGTGGGCGGAGCCCTGGCCAAGGGCGGGGTGGCGCTGGGCGGGCAGGACTGTCATGCGGCGACCAAGGGGGCCCATACCGGCGATGTGGCCGCGCCCATGCTGCGGGACGTCGGGGCAACCTATGTGATCCTCGGCCATTCCGAGCGCCGGGCTGATCATGGCGAGACGGATGCCGTGGTGCGGGCCAAGGCGGAGGCTGCACTGGCTGCGGGCCTGATCCCCATTGTCTGTGTCGGCGAGAGCGAGGCGCAGCGGCTGGCGGGCGAGGCGGAGCCTGTGGTCACCGGGCAACTGGCCGGCAGCCTGCCTGACGGTTTCGCCGCGGCGGGTGGCGTCGTCGCCTATGAGCCGGTTTGGGCCATCGGCACCGGGCGGACCCCGACCGAGCCGGATATCGCGGCCATCCATGCTGCCATCCGCGGCAATCTGGAGTCCCGGTTCAGCGAGGCCGGCAGTGCTTTGCGCATCCTCTATGGTGGTTCGGTCAAGCCGGGGAATGCCGCGAGCATCCTGGCGCTCGCCCATGTCGATGGGGCGCTGGTGGGCGGTGCCAGCCTGGTCGCGGCTGACTTCCTGGCCATTGCCGCAGGGGTACCCGCCGCCACGTGACGCCGCTTCTCATCGGTTCGGAGATCTACCGGCATTCTTCCTATGGGCCGAAGCACCCATTGGCGATCCCACGGGTTTCAACGGCGCTCGACCTGATCGAAGCCATGGGATGGTTGCCGGGAGGGGGATGGATCGAGGCGCCGAAGGCGAGCCCGGCGGAGCTCGCCCGCTTCCATGCGCCGGACTACATCGCAGCGTTGCAGCGGGCGGAGGCGGCGCAGCAAGCCGACCCGGATGATCAGGCGCGCTACCATATCGGCGCGCATGGCAACCCGGTTTATCGGGAGGTCTTCTCCAGGCCAGCGACGAGCGCGGGGGGCTGCATGCTGGCGGCCCGCCTCACGGCTGGGGGTGGGGTGGTTTATTGCCCGGGCGGTGGGACGCATCATGGGCGGCCGGACCAGGCAAGCGGCTTCTGCTACCTGAACGACCCGGTCTTGGGGCTGCTCACCTGGATCGATGCCGGGCTCACCAACATTCTTTATATCGATATCGATGCGCATCACGGTGATGGGGTGGAGGATGCCTTCCGGGACGATCCACGCGTCTTCACCCTCTCGGTCCATGAGGCGGGTCGCTGGCCCTTTACCGGGCTTGCCGAGGATCGCGCAGGCGGGCATGCGCGGAACCTGCCGGTGCCGGCCGGCTTCAACGATTCCGAAATGCTGTGGCTGCTGCATCAGGCGATCCTGCCCATCGCCCGCCACCTCAGGCCGCAGGCCATCATGCTGCAATGCGGGGCGGATGCCCTGGACGAGGATCCGCTGTCACGCCTTTCCCTCTCCAACAATGCCCATTGGGGCGTGGTGCGGGCGCTGATGGGGGCGGCACCGAGGCTGCTGGTGCTGGGCGGTGGCGGCTACAATCCCTGGACGGTCGGGCGTTGCTGGGCAGGGGTCTGGGCCATGCTCAACGACTTTCCCATTCCCGAACGCTTGCCGCTGGCGGCTGAGCAGGTACTGCGAGGACTGCGCTTCGGCCGGGCAGCGGGGCGGAACCCGCCGGAGCACTGGTTCACCACGCTGCGGGATGTGCCACGGCCCGGTGTGGTGCGGGCAGCGGTGCAGCGGGTGGCCGCGGCAGCGACGCGCGACCTGCCGGCGCCGTATACATCATGAACCCAGAAGATATTGGTGATGTCCTAGCGTGAGATGTCATGCAGTACCCGGCCATGCTGCGTGAGTTACTGGCAGGGTGCTGAAGCCGCGGCTGCGCTGGGTGACGGAGGCGGTGCTAGATTGGCAGATCGAGCACCGCCCGGGCGAAGGCCTCCGGCGCCTCCTGCGGAACATTATGACCGATCCCAGGCAGCACGCGGCGCTCATAGGGACCGGTGAAGTAGCGGTGGTGACCGGCTGAGGCTTCGGCCGGCCCAACGCCATCCGCGCCGCCATGCGGCGCGATGGTCGGGACGGTGATGCGAGGCTGACGGGAGAGGGCGACTTCGACTTCCTCCAGGGCGGGGTCGCCAGCGGCATAGCCGAAGCGGTGGCGGTAGGACTGGATGACGACCCGGACGAAATCAGGGTTGTCGAAGGCGGCGGCACTGGCGGCGAAGGTCGTTTCATCGAAGTGCCATTCCGGTGACCAGAGGCGCCAGAGCAGGCGGGCGATGCCGCGGCGATCGGCCTCGAGCCCAGCGCGGCCACGCTCGCTATGGAAATAATACTGGTACCAGAGCCGGCGTTCCTGCTCTGGCGCCGCGGGGCGCGCAGAGGCGGCGATGTCCTGGATGTTGTAGCCGGTGCAGGAGACGAGGCCCGAGACGCGCTCGGGCCAAAGCGCCGCCAGGATGCAGGCGGCGCGGCCGCCCCAATCATAGCCGGCAACTGTGGCGCGTGGGATCGCCAAGGCGTCGAGCAACTCGAGCAGATCCTGCCCCAGCGCTGCTTGCTGGCCGGAGCGTGGCGTCTCTGCCGCGAGGAAGCGCGTGGGGCCATAGCCGCGCAGATAGGGGACGATGCAGCGCCGGCCGGCCGCGACCAAGGGTGGCACCACCTCGGCATAGGCCGCTGGCGCGTAAGGGAAGCCATGCAGGAGGACGACAGGCGGCCCATCGGGCGGGCCGTGCTCCGTATAGGCGATCTCGAGCCTCGGGGTGCGGATCCGGCGAAGGTCTTCCATGCCGGGAGTATGGCCGGTCGGCCGCAGCGGTGCCATGGTGTGCGCCATGCTCCGCCGTTCGCTCCTTGGCCTTGCCGGCCTCCTCGCCACGCCTGCCCTGGCCCAGAACCAGCCGCAGCCCCGGTTGCCCGAGGAACCGCTCATCATCGTGACGCGCGATGGCAAGCGTCATGAATTCCGCGTCGAGATGGCCCTGAGCATGGACCAGCAGATGGTCGGGCTGATGTTCCGCCCGAGTGTCGGCCCGAATGAAGGGATGCTGTTCGACTGGGGACAGCCGCGAGAATCCAGCATGTGGATGCGCAACACCATCACCTCGCTCGACATGGTCTTCATTGCAGCGAATGGGCATATCCACCGGATTGCCGAGCGGACGGTGCCCTATTCCCTGGCGGCGATCGACAGCCGCGGGCCGGTGCGGGCGACGCTGGAACTGGCGGCGGGAACGGCCGAGCGGCTTGGGCTTCGCGTCGGCGACCGGGTGATCCAGCGCATCTTTGGCAATGCTGATTAGAGGCGCGGCGGCATCAGCACGGCACGCCCCGCGATCGGGATCGGGGCGGCCCGATAGGCGGTAAGGCTGCGGCCACCGCCAGGATTGGGGTTGGTGATCGCCGGCATACGCTCGGCGCCGTTTGACAGCATGAACCCCCCGCCGGGCTGGCTCGGGCGAAACACCGGCACTGCCGGGGTAACCGGTGCGGGCTGGGGCCGCGCCTGCTCCTGGGCCCAGGCTGCGGCGACGCGGGCCCGGTACGGCTCGGCATATTCCGGCGTCTGGGAGTGATAGGCTGCGGCGGCGGCCATCCAGTCCGGGCGTGAGGATTTGAGCTCGGTAAGGAAGCGAGCGGCGTAGCGCGCATTGGCAAGCGGATCGAAGGCATCCTCCAGGCTGGCGAAGGCTTGCGGATGGTGCCGGAGGTTCACCTGCATGCAGCCGATATCGATCGAGCGTACGCCCTGGGCCTGAAGTGCCCGCACAGCGGCAATCGCTGCCGCCTTGTCTGGGAAGAAGCTGCCGCGCCCCTCGGCATTGATGGTCCAGGGCCAGGCCGTGACGGCACCGGTCACCTGGTCGCGCCGGCCGGACTCGACGCGGGCGATGGCGGCGAGTAGGCGCGCAGGCAGCCCTGCCTCCCGCTCGGCAGCAGCGATTGCAGTGTCGCAAGCCCGGCTGGCGCTTTCGGACCCGGCGGGAACGGCCACGGTTTCCATTGGAAAGAGAAGGAAAAGTCCCAGGAGAATCAGGTTTACGATGCGTTGCGGCATATCTCGGCGTCCCGTGCTCACGCCATGCGAGCGGCGGGTGGGTAGCGCAAGCACCATGCCAGGCAGGGTGGATTGAAGGTCTTCCACCTCCCCGCGTCGCCACGCATTGTTGCACTGCAACAGATGGAGGTGGCGAATGCCAGCAGGCATCAGCACAGTCCAAGGCAGCCCGGCGATCCTTGGTGCGCGACGGCGAACCATCCTGCTCGGTGGCAGTGCGACTGCCTTCTCCGCTGGTTTTTGTCGGTGCCCAATCACTCCAGCCGCTACGGGTCTCCGAAGCGATCCATCTCGGCATGTATGTCTCGGGCTATGCGGCGAAGCATGGTGGCTTCTTCCACAAGCACGGGCTTGATGTCACGATGGCCTCGGCCGGCGGCATTGCGCTCGCCATCCCGGCCGTGCTCTCCGGCAATGCAGCCATCGTGGTGACGGGTGCCGGCATGTCGGCGAATGCGGTGGGCGAGGGGGCCCGCCCGTTTGCAGAGCTCCCGCAGGTGCGGAGGCGGTGATCCGCTCAGCCGCCGACAACCTGCTCAAGGCCGGGAGCGCCATCCCGAAGGATCCGACCATCTCCAAGGCCGAATGGGAGGCCGAACGCGCTGTGGCCAAGTTGCGGCCAGGCGGTTGAACCCTGAGTAGGAGACACAGCATGCCAATCGAACCAATCATCCCGCCCGGCTCTCCGCCTCCGCTCGCGCCCTACAGCCCGGGGACGAAGGCGGGCGGCTTCCTCTATGTCTCCGGCACGCTGGCCATCGGCCCGAATGGCGAGACGATGGGCATCGGTGATGCCGCGGCGCAGACGCGGTATGTGCTCGACTCGATCAAGGCCGTGCTCGAGGCTGGCGGTGGCAGCCTGAAGAGCGTGGTCTTCAACCAGATATTCCTGAAGGACCTGGCCGACTACGCGTCGATGAACGCGGTCTACAAGGAATACTTCCCAGAGGCTCCGCCGGCTCGTTACTGCATCCAGGCACCGCTGGTGCGGCCCGACTTCCTCGTGGAGATCGCCACAACCGCCTATGTCGGCGACTGAACTCGCCGGAGTGGCGGTGCCGGTGCGCAAGCCGTCTCGTGGAGCGCGCTCGGCTGCGCATCCTGCTCTGGCAGGTGCTTCTCATTGTCGGGTTCTGCGCGCTTTGGGAATTGGCGATCCGGGCCGAGTGGTTGCCGGTGTATCTCTATGGTCAGCCGAGCGGCATCGGCCGGGAACTGTGGAAGGGGCTTGCGGAGGGCAAGCTGCTCCGCGATGCCTGGGTCACCGCGGAGGAGACGGTGCTCGGTTTCCTCATCGGCAGCATTGCGGGCTCGGCGGCTGGACTCTTGCTCCGGCTTTCGCCTACCACGGCGGCGGTGTTGCGGCCGATCATGGTCGCGTTGAACGGCCTGCCGAAGATCGCCCTCGCGCCGCCGATCGTCGTCTGGTTCGGCATTGGCCTGGGCGGGTCAAGGCCACCCATGCGGCCGAGATCCCGGGCGAGATGCGGCATCCCCTGCGGATCCGCACCCTGCCTCGCTATGCCGAGCTCTTCGAGACGATCTGGACGGAGCTCGGGATCGATCTGGCGGCTTGAGGCAGCCGTCAGGCGGTGGCGAGCACCTGGCTACGACGCGTCCAGCCGCGCGGCACCGGGTCGACCGCCGCTTCCGGGCGGCGGGCACTGCGCGCCGCTTCGACGGCGGTCGGGCTCGGCTCGAAGGCAACATAGCCACGGCCCCAGACCGTGCGGATCATTTCCGCCGCGCCGCAATCGGCCAGTTTCCGGCGCAGCTTGCAGACGAAAACGTCGACGATCTTCGAATCCGGCGCCATGCCATCGGCATACAGGCTGGTCATGAAGCGCTCCTTGGTAAGGAGCACGCCCTTATGGAGCATCAACGTCTCGAGGAAGTCGAACTCGCGCGCGGTGAGGTTCACCCGGCGGCCATCGACGACGGCCGCGTGTTGCGCCTGGTCGAGCGTGACATTGCCGCAGACGAGACGCGCGCTGGCATGGCCACGGGCACGGCGAGCCAGCGCCTGCAGCCGGGCGGTCAGCACGCGAAGATGGATCGGATTGGCAAGCACGTCATCGGCACCGGCATGCAGCAGCGCTTCCTCCTCGGCCGGCTGCGGGGTGCGGCCGCAGAGCACCGCGATCGGCAGGTTCAGGCCGCGACGGCGAAGATCGGCGATCGTTGCCTGGAGGTCCCGCACGGAACCGTCGATCCGGAGCACGAGCGCATCATAGGGGCCGCTCAGGGCAAGCACCGAGGGCAGATCGTCCAGCGCATCTATGTCGTCACAGCGGAGGCCGAGATCGGCGAGGCCTGCGGCGAGCGTCGCCGGGCTAGCCGAAGGAGAGGCGAGGAGGATGTGCATGCGCTGCTCCGCCGTTACGTGATCATGGAGGGCCGTTAGTGATCACAGGATAGTGTGCAGGATATGGAATACAATCCAATTCGCGTGATGCGTGTGTTGGTAACCCTCCCTGTGGCTCTGGCGAAACACCTGTGCGATGCCACATCGGATGGGCGAGGCTGCCCTTCCCCAAGACCCGGAGTGACGACATGGTCTTCTTCAAGCGCCGTGGCTGGGAAATCCCCGAGCGGGAGGTCACGCCCGAATCCCTCGTCTTTGGCCGCCGCGCGGCGCTGAAAGGCGCGGCCCTGGCCGGGACAGCCGCAATCGGCCTGCCAAGCCTCGCCCGGGCCGACGGCTTTCCGACACCGGCGCGCAACACTCGCTACGAGCCCGGACGGGCCGTCACGGGCGAGCGAGAGGCGACCACCTACAACAACTTCTACGAGTTCGGCACCGACAAGGGCATCTACCGGCCAGCGCAGAAGCTGCCATTGCAGCCCTGGACGGTGAAGGTGGATGGGCTGGTGGATCGACCGCGTGAATTCTCGGTCGATGATCTGCTGCGGTCGATGCCGATCGAGGAGAGGGTCTACCGGCTCCGCTGCGTCGAAGCCTGGTCGATGGTGGTGCCCTGGACGGGGTTCCCGCTCTCCGCAATGCTGTCGGCGGTCGGCGTCCAGTCAGGGGCCAAATATGTGCGGTTCGAGACGGCGGCCTTGCCCGCGGTGATGCCGGGGCTGCGGCAATCCTGGTACCCCTGGCCCTATGTCGAGGGTTGCACCCTCGAAGAGGCGGGTAACGAACTCTCCTTCCTCGTGGTCGGAGCCTATGGCAAGCCGCTGCTGCCGCAGAATGGCGCACCGATCCGCTTCCATCAGCCCTGGAAATACGGTTTCAAGGCCGGCAAGTCCCTGGCGCGGATCAGCCTGGTCGCGGAACGGCCAAAGAGCTTCTGGGAAGCGATCCAGCCGCAGGAATATGGCTTTTGGGCCAATATCAACCCTGAGGTGCCGCATCCACGTTGGAGCCAGGCCAGCGAACGGGTCCTCGGGACCGGTGAGCGGGTGCCGACGCAGCTTTTCAACGGGTATGGTGAGTTCGTCGGCGGCCTCTATGCCAACCTCCAACGGGAACGGCTCTGGGGCTGACCTCCCTCAGTCCAAACGGGCGCCGGAAATCTCGACCAGGCGCTTCCAGCGCGGCGTCTCGGCACGGATACGGGCGGCGAGCACCTCGGGCGAGTCGCTGACGAGGACCCGGTAGCCGAGAGGCCGCAGCCGCTCGACGAAAGCCGGGTCGGCGGCGACCTTCCGGATCGCGTCGTTCAGCTGGGCGACAACATGAGCGGGCGTGCCGGCGCTGGTCATCACCGCGTTCCAGCTCTGGATGTCGATATCGCCGAGGCCGAGGCCCGCCAGGTCCCGCATGCCAGGCACATCTGGCAGGAAAGGCAGGCGCTCCGCGCTGCTGACCGCAAGTGGCTTGAAGCGGCCGGCTTCCACATGCGGCATGAGCGCGGGCATCACGTCGAACATCATGTCGATCGTGCCGGCGAGCAGGTCGGAGATGGCCGGGCCGCCGCCCCGATAGGGCACATGGGTGATGCGGGCACCGGTCGCCTGGTTCACCGCGGCGATGGTGAGATGGCTGGTCGTCCCGGTGCCGGAGGAGCCCATGGTCACCTGATCCGGATGCGCCTTGGACCAGGCTACGAGCGCAGCGAAATCGCCCCAGCCGCGCTTCGCCGCCGTCTCCGCATTCACCACGCAGAGCACCGGGCCGGTCGTGACATTGGAGATGGGTGCGAGGTCCTTCTGCGGGTCGAAGGCCATCGACCTGTACAGGAAGGGTGCGGCGCAGAGCGTCGTGGCGCTGATGAGGCCGATGGTTGAGCCGTCCGGTGCGGATTTCGCGAGCGCATCGGCGCCGATATTGCCGCCGGCCCCGCCACGATTCTCGACGACGATGGTCTGGCCGAGCGTGGGGCCAAGCCGCTCGGCGATGAGGCGGCCGAGGATGTCGACGGCGCCGCCCGGCGGGAAGGGGACGATCAGTCGGAGCGGGCGTCCCCCGGCAATGGGTTGTGCCATGGCAGGCACGGCGAGCAGCACGGCGCCTGCGGTGAGGATACTACGACGTCCCGGCATGGATCGGCCTCCATTTTGCTGGAGGCTACAACCGTTGGCGTGCCTCTGCGATCACTCGCAATACGTCGGGCGTCAGATCGTACTGGGCAAGCTCCTCGGGCAGCGCCCAGGCGATGGCGGAGGCATCGTCGCCGGGCCGGCCCTCGCCGCCCACGCGCCAGCCGCAGAAATCAATGATGGTGTAGTGGTAGCGGGTGGCGCCGCCCTCATCGGTGGTGATGGCATCGACGACCGCAGCCAGTTGCAGCGGGCCGACCTCGATGCCCGTCTCCTCCATCAATTCGCGCCGCGCTGCTGCCTCGGCCCGTTCCCCGAGATGCTGGGCACCACCGGGGAGGGACCAGCTGCCGATGCGGGGCGGCTTGCCGCGGCGGGCGAGCAGCACGCGCTCCCCATCGAACACGATGATCCCGATGCCGACCCAGGGGCGGTCTGGGTATTCGCGGGGGCTCATCGGCCAGGCGTCGGTGGCGGAGATGGGGCGGCCTGCGGCAGCAGATCCTCGAGCCGGGGGATGAAGGCTTTCTCCTTCCAGACGCCGACCTGATAGGCCCAGGCCTGCCAGCGGGCCTGAAGCGAGGCACTCTCCGGGCCTTCAGCCTCAAGCCGGATCCAGAGCGTCTCGCCATCATGGGCGGGGAGGACGGTGACCATCATCCCATCCGCCAGTTCGAAGCGGGAGGCGCCGAGCGGCCTGCCGGGGGCCTCGGCGGCTGGCTTCACCTCAAGGAAGGTCAGGTATTCGAAGCCGCGCGCCACCTCGTCCAGCGAGACGTCGTCGAGCGGACGGGGATCCACCGGTTGTTCGAGGCGGAGCTTTGCCTCCGGCCCCTCACCGCGGGCGAGAACCAGCTCCGGCTCCCCCTCGCGGCGGATGGTGACGCGGCGGATGCGGTCCTGGGCGATATTAGCGATGTCCCGATCGACCCAGAGCTGCGGGTCGGCGTCGGCGGGCAGGCGGCCTTCGGCCAGCCAGGCCTGGCTTTCGGACGGCCGGCGTATGTAGGCGCTCTCCGGCACATTGCCCTGAGTGCGGACGCGCCGGCGGCCGATGACGAGCTCGGCGATGGGCTGGCCACCGGCCGCGAGCACCCGCAGCAGCAAGGCGGTGCTACCCGGGCGATTGGGGTCGTCCACGCCCAGACGGTCATGCTGGCCCGGATCAGCAGTGCGGGCTTCGACGAGGCGGAGCTCCGTCAGGCCCACCAGCAGCTCCCGCACCCGCTCGGGACGAACGGGATAGTTGCCCCGTTCCGGCAGCACCCAGGCCTCGTCCTGGCGCAGGAGAGTGAGGCTGCCGTCATGCTTGCGGATCTCGATGCGGGCAGCCTCGGTCAGCCGGGCGGCGAGGCCGGGGAAGGCGAGATTCGCAGCGGATGGCGCCACCTCGTCGTGCAGCGCACTGGGCGTCAGCAGCAGGGCGCCGCCGACGGTGAGGACGGCGCCGCCGCCCAGGAGGAACAGGGTCCGGCGTTGCATGCGTGCCTCCTCAGGCCCGGGCCGCGGCGCGGCGCCGGCGGCGCACCACCGCGAGGCCGATGGCGAATATCGTCAGCAGGGCCGGGACAAGGGCGATGTTGACGACACGGAGCGTGGTCTCCAGCCCCTCGATGTCCCGGCGCAGTTCAAGCTGCACGGCGCGCAGCTGGCGGCGGGTGCCGATGATCTCCTCCCGTGCCCGGTCGATCTCGGCGCGCTGCTCCGGCGTGATCACCGCTTGGTTCTGGTTGCGCTCGGCGCCTGGCGCGGCCGGCGTGCCCTGGCGCAGCTCCCGCAGGCGCCGCTCGGTTTCCTCCAGCTTCTGGGTCAGCTGGCGCTCGGTCTGGCGGTACTGCGCATCGGCGTTGCGGCGGATATCCTCGACCAGATCGAAGGGGCGCAGGCTCTCGCCGCGGGAGCGGAGGGAGATCAGCGCATCCGACCCGCCCAGCGTATCGACGATGTTGCTGACGAAGGCACCGTTGCCGCTGATCGGCGTCGCCATCTGCTGGCCGAAGAAGTCCTGGATCCGCACCCAGAAGCGGTCTTCCAGGATGTCGCTGTCATTGATCACGACGAGGTTGGCCGGGCCCTGGCTGCGGGCGAGATGCGCCGGGAAGCCTTCCGCGCGCTGCTGCCCCTCCGGCAAGGCCGGCGGCCCGTCCGGGAAGGCGGAGGGCAGCTCGCCACGGAGGCGGGCGGCGATCACGTGGCGGCTGGCATCGGCACGGAAATCCGCAAGCAGCCGGGTCGGGTTCGGCTCCTGGCTGACCCTTGTGGCATCCACCACCATGCTCTGGGCCGAGGTCGTCAGCAGCGGGGTGAACTCCACCGTGCTGCCGTCCCGCTTCCGCAGTTCACCGGCGGAGGCGACGGTGATCTGGTCAAGCTGGGCCAGCGAGACCTCGGAGCGATTCAGGCTGTCGCCCTGGAGATTGTACCAGGCAAGATAGTCGACCGCCTGGACGCGGTCACCGGGCCCGGCGCGGACCCGCCAGGCGCCGCGGAGGTCGAGCACCACCTTGTCGGACGGTGCGTCCACGCCCCAGGCATTCAGCAGCCGGTCGAGGGAGGATGCGGTGTTGGCGGGCGGCTGGCCGGTCGGGCCGGGGCGCGCGGCCTGGCTTTCGGAATGGGGGTCAACCAGCAGGAAGAGCTTGCCGCCGCGCATGACGAACTGGTCCACGGCATACTGCGCCGCCTCGCCCAGCCCCTGCGGGTGGGCGAGCACCAGCACCTGCACATCCGGCTCGATCACCTGCGTGTCGAGTGGGATGTCCTTCACCGTGAAATACTGGCGCAGCTGGGTCATCACCGCGGCAGGCTGCCCGAGCTGCGGCTGGCGCAGCATCATCGCCCGCGGGTCGCCATTCAGTGGCAGTGGCGACATCACGCCGATGGTCGGGCGGCGTGGATTGGAAAGCTCATAGACCAGCCGGGTCAGGTCGGCCTCGAGGAAGCGCTCGCGGTCTGGCTGGAAGAAGGCGAGGACTCGCTCGTCATCAACGAGGTTGGTGCCGGCGAGGCCGAAATAGACCTGCTCGCCGGCCTGGTCGACCGGCACGCCCTGGAGGCCATAGGCCATCGCGCGGTCCTCGGTCTCCGAGAAGGGCTCGGGATCGAGGATCTCGAGCCGTACCTTGCCCTTCGAGAGGGACACGTACTCCGCCAGCATCTCCCGCACCCGGTCGGCATAGGCGCCGTACATCGGGATCTCGGCGCCGAGGCGACGGGAGTAGAAGAGGCGCAGCGTGATCGGGTCCTGCAGTCCCCCCAGGATCTGCTTCGTGCCGTCAGAAAGGGTGTAGAGGCCCTGGCTGGTCAGGTCGATGCGGGCGCGCGGCAGCAGCCGGTCGGCCAGCATGTTCACCCCGATGGCGAGCATGCCGGCGGCCAGCAGGCCGAGGGCGGAGGTGCCGAGACGGCGGCTGCCACGGCGCGGTGCCGATGGCGTTGCGGCTGCGGTGGTGTCGCTCATGCGCCTAGTCCGCCTTCCGATGGTCGAGCACGACGGCATTCACGAAAAGGAAGAAGCCGATGAAGCTGGCGAAGTAGATCAGGTCCCGCACGGCGATGATGCCGCGAGTGAAGCCGCCGAAGCGTTCGGCGACGGAGAGGCTGCGGGCGATCTCGGCCAGGACGGGCAGGCGGGTGTCGAGGAATTCGGTCACCACGGGGCTGCCGGCCGCAGCGAAGATGAAGCAGAGGGCAACGGCCAGGACGAAGGCGATGACCTGGTTGCGCGTCAGCGCCGAGACCGCGGCACCGAGCGCGAGATAGGCACCGGCGACCAGCAGGCAGCCCACATAGCCCGAGAGGATCACGCCATTATCGGGGGAGCCGAGAATGTTGACGGTGATCCAGAGCGGGAAGGTCAGCGCCAGTGCGATGCCGCAGAAGGCCCAGGCGGCCAGGAACTTCCCAAGCACGGCCTGCCATTGCGGCAAGGGCAGCGTCAGCAGCAGCTCGATGGTGCCGAGCCGACGCTCCTCCGCCCAGAGCCGCATGGTCAGCGCCGGGACGAGGAAGAGGAATAGCCAGGGGACGAAGGAGAAGAAGGGGATGAGATCCGCCTGGCCGCGGCCGAAGAAATTGCCGAGCGTGAAGGTCAGGGCGCCTGCGAGCACGAGGAAGATAACGATGAAGACGGTGGCGACGGGCGTGGCGAAGTAGGCGGCCAGCTCCCGGCGGGCGACGATCAGGGCGGGGCGCATCAGGCCGCCTCCTGCCCGAGGGTGAGGCGGCGGAATACCTCGTCAAGGGTGCTGCCCTGTTCCTCCAGTACCGAGGGGGGCGCATCGACCACGACCTTGCCGCGGGCGATGATGATGGCGCGGGTGCAGACGGCGCCGACCTCCTCCAGGATATGGGTACTGATGACGATGGCCTTTTCGGGCGCCATGCGGCGGATCAGGTCGCGTACCTCGTGCTTCTGGTTGGGGTCGAGGCCGTCGGTCGGCTCGTCCAGCACCAGGACGGGCGGGTCGTGCAGCAGGGCCTGGGCCAGCCCGACCCGGCGCTTGAAGCCCTTCGAAAGCGTCTCGATCGGTTGCAGGCGGACACCTTCGAGCTGGGTGAGGGCCATGGCATGGGCCGTGCGGTCGGCCAGCTCGCTGCCGCGGAAGCCGCGGATGCGGCCGGTGAAGGCGAGGAAGCCGGTGACGGTCATCTCGGGATAGGTCGGCGCGCCTTCGGGCAGGAAGCCGAGATGGCGCTTGGCGGCCACCGGCTGGTCCACCACATCGGCGCCGCAGATGCGGGCGGTGCCGAAGGTCGGTGGCATGAAACCGGCCAGCATGCGCATGGTGGTTGACTTCCCGGCGCCGTTCGGGCCGAGGAAGCCCAGCACCTCGCCTCGTTCCACGCTGAAGGAGACGTCGTCCACCGCGGTGAAGCCGGCGAAGCGTTTGGTCAGGCGCTCGATCTCGATCAGCGCGGCCAAGGCATAACCCCCCAGAATGCAACCCGGCCGCGGGACTTACCGGGATGTGCCGGTATTGCAAGACCCTCGAGGCGCGGGGCGGCCTAACCCGCCCGCAAGGTCTCCATCGCGGACTCCTTGCCGAAGAGCCGAAGCAGCACCTGCACCGCCTGGCCCCGGGGGCCGGTGAGGCCTGGGTCCCGCTCCAGCAGCAGCGCGGCGTCGCGGTTGGCCATGGTGACGAGGCCGTCCTGGGCATCCGCCTCCGGCAGGCCGAGGCGGAAGACCGGCGCACCGGATTGCCTGGTGCCGAGCGCCTCGCCACCGCCGCGCAGGCGGAAATCGGCATCGGCGATGGCGAAGCCATCCTCCGTGTCACGCAGGATCAGGAGGCGCTCGCGGGAGGCGAGACCAAGGGCCTCGTCATAGAGCAACATGCAGTAGCTGGCCTCCGAGCCCCGACCGACCCGGCCGCGGAGCTGATGGAGCTGGGCGAGGCCGAAGTGGTCGGCATGCTCCACGACCATCACGGTCGCCTCGGGCACGTCGACCCCGACCTCGATGACGGTGGTCGCCACCAGCAGCCTCGTCCGGCCGGCGGCGAAATCGCGGATCGCCTGTTCCCGGATATCCGGGTCGAGGCGGCCATGGGCGAGCCCGACCTGCCCGGGAAAGCGTTCGGACAATTCGGCGAAGCGTGTCTCGGCCGCAGCCATGTCCACCAGCTCGGATTCGGCAACATGGGGGACGACCCAGTAGACCCGGGCGCCGCGCTCCATCGCCCGGCCGATGCCGGCGACGATGTCGGGCAGGCTTTTCAGCCCGTGCAGGGTGGTGGTGATGGCTTGCCGCCCGGCCGGTTTGCCGGACAGGCGGGAGACGGCCATCTCGCCCCATTGGGTGAGCAGCAGGGTGCGAGGGATGGGCGTCGCCGTCATCACCAGCATATCCGCCTCGCCGCCTTTCTCGGCCAGCAACAGGCGCTGGGCGACGCCGAAGCGGTGCTGCTCGTCGACCACGGCGAGGCCGAGGTCGCGGAAGGTGACGCCTTCCTGGAACAGGGCATGGGTGCCGATGGCGATCTGCACGGCGCCGCTGGCGAGGCCCCCCAGCACCCGTTTGCGCTGAGCGCCTTTCACGCTGCCGGCCAGCAATTCGACCCGGACGCCGGCCGGGGTGCAGAGGCGGCCGAGGGTGCGGGCATGCTGGCGGGCGAGGAGCTCGGTCGGGGCCATCAGCGCAGCCTGGGTGCCGGCCTCGACCGCCCGGAGCATGGCGAGTGCGGCGACCAGCGTCTTGCCGGCCCCGACATCCCCCTGGAGCAGCCGCAGCATCCGGTGCGGCGCGGCAAGGTCGGCATCGATCTCCCGCAGCGCATGGGCCTGGGAGGGGGTGAGGGGGTGGCCGAAGGCGGCCAGGGCCTGGGCCCGCAGATGGCCGTCACCTTCCAGCGCCCGGCCGGGCCGCTGGCGGACCCGACGTCGGACCAGGGCGAGGGCGACCTGACCAGCCAATGCCTCGTCATAGGCAAGGCGGGTACGGTGGATCGGCGGTGGCGCGGTGGCAGGCGCCTGGACGGCCCGCAGCGCCGGCTCGAAGCCAAGCCAGCCCTCGCGGCGGAGCAGGGCCGGGTCATGCCATTCGGGCAGCGCCGGAATCCGGCCGAGTGCCGGCGCCATGGCCTTGGCCAGCTGGGCGGTTCGAAGGCCCTGGACCAGGGGCCAGACCGGCTCCAGCTCGGGCAACCCCTCCGGCCCGGTGGCGGTGAGGGGGTTGATCATCGAATAGGCGCCGGCCTCCGCCTTCACCTTGCCGGCGAACAGACGTTCCATCCCCGGCGGCAGCAACTGGCGCAGCCATTCGAGACGGCCATTGATGAAGCGGACCAGGAGGGGCCGCCCGCCCGCTTCCGCCCGGATTTCCACATAGGACCGTCCGGTGCGGGACCGGGCAGCCCGGTGGGAGACGACGAGGGCAGGGAGGATCACCTCAGCCTCCGGCGGGGCCTCGGCGGGGCTGACCACCCGGACGCGGGTGGCGTAGCGCTCCGGCAAATGAAAAAGAAGGTCGAGGACACGCGTGCCACCGACCGCCTCCGCCATGCGTTTGGCGATTTGCGGCCCTACCCCCGGCAGGCTGCCCAAGGGCGAGAACAGGGGGGTAAGATCGGTCTGTTCCGGATTCATCGCGTGGAACCGCCGATGCGGCTGCCGCGTCGGGCTGACAGGATTCCCATGCGCCTCTATATGCCAGCCCCCAGGCCAGACAGCGACATGCCCAGCGATCCCTCCGCCACCGAACCAACCGAACTTGACCCTCGCCGCAGGCGCCTGCTCTTCCGCGCCCGCCATCGTGGAACCAAGGAGGCCGACCTGATGATCGGCGCCTTCGTGGAACGCCTCGTCGCCGGCTTCACGGAGGCCGAGCTGGATGAGCTGGAAGCGGTGCTGGAATACCCGGATGTCGATCTGGCGGATTGGCTGAGCGGCCGCCGACCCATCCCCGCCGAATGCCGCACGCCGATGCTCGACCGCATGGCCATCGAATGTGCGGGCAAGGGCGCCGGGCTTCCCGAGGCCTTGCGCCGGCCATGAGCGAGGCGGAGACGGTGACCCGCGGCCTGACGGTTCATGGCGCGCCCGAGGGCTTCGATGCGCTGCTGCTGGCGCGACGCCGGGTGGAGTCCGCCAGCCCGATCCTTCATGTCTGCCGCGACGATGCCCGCACTGCCCGGCTCGTGGAGGCGCTGGCCTTCTTCGCGCCGGAGGTCGAGGTGCTGCGCTTTCCCGCCTGGGACTGCCTGCCCTATGACCGCGTCTCGCCGAATCCGGAGATCGTCGCCGAGCGGGTCTCGACCCTGACGCGGCTGCTGGAGCCGGGCGACCGGCCGCGCATCGTCGTCACCACGGTCAATGCGCTGGTCCAGAAGGTGCCGCCGCGGGCGGCCTTCGCCGGCTCGACCTTGCAGTTGAGGAAGGGTGGGCGGGTGAAGCCGGAGGCGCTGACCGCCTTCCTTGAGGCCAATGGCTATGGCCGCACCGGCACTGTCATGGAGCCGGGTGAGTACGCCGTGCGCGGCGGCATCATCGACCTCTTCCCCGCCGGCGAGCCGGACCCCATCCGGCTTGACCTGTTCGGTGACGAGATCGAGAGCCTGCGCCGCTTCGATACCGGCACCCAGCGCAGTGGCAAGGCGCTGACGGAGCTTTGGCTCAGGCCGGTCGGCGAGGTGTTCCTCGATGCGGAGTCGATCAGCCGCTTCCGCGCCGCCTGGCGCGACCTTTTTGGCAATGCGGCGGCCGAGGACCCGCTTTATGTCTCGGTGAGCGCCGGCCGCAAGCACCCCGGCATGGAGCATTGGGCTGGGTTGTTCCATGAGCAGATGGAGACGCTGCTCCACTATCTGCCGGACGCCTCGGTCAGCCTCGACCACCAGGCGGAGGATGTGCTGACCGCACGCCTCGAGATGATCGCTGACCATTACGAGGCGAGACGGGCTCCGGTCAGGATCAATGAGGGAGAGGTTCCCTACCGCCCGGCGCCGCCCGGCACGCTGTACCTGAACCGGCGCGGCTGGGAGCAGATGCTGGCCGAGGGCTCTCTCTTCCGCTTCTCGCCCTTCGCCCAAGCGGATGGCGCGGAGGGGATCGAGGCCGGTGGCCGGCCCGGACGGCTGTTCACGGAGGCGCGGGCGGCCGGGCAGAACGTCTTCGCGGCCTATGCCGAGCATGCCGAGGCCATGGTCAAGCAGGGTCGGCGGCCAGTGGTTGCGGCCTGGACCCGGGGCTCGCGCGAACGCCTGGGCAACCTCCTGCGGGAGAACCACGTCGCCGCAGAGCCGGTGGAAAGCCTGGCCGAGCTCGGCAAGTTGCCGAAGGGCATCGTGGGGCTCGCGGTCCTTGGCCTGGAACGAGGCTTCCTCGCCCCCGCCGGGGCGACCGGGCTTGGCTTCGGCCTTTCGGTGGTCGGCGAGCAGGATCTGCTCGGTGAGCGCATCGCCCGGCCGCCGCGGCGGCGGAAGCGGGCTGATCAGTTCATTGCCGACGCGACAGGAATCGAGCAGGGTGACCTCGTGGTCCATCAGGAGCACGGTATCGGGCGCTATGACGGGCTCTCGACCATCGAGGTGAACGGCGCGCCGCATGACTGCCTCCGCCTGATCTATGATGGCGGCGACAAGCTCTTCGTGCCGGTCGAGAATATCGAGGTGCTGTCGCGCTTCGGCACGGAGACGGCAGGAGTCGCGCTCGACAAGCTCGGCGGTTCCTCCTGGCAGTCGCGCAAGGCCCGCGCCAAGCAGCGCATCCAGGACATGGCCGGGCAACTCATCCGCATCGCCGCCGAACGGCAGATGCGGGAGGGCGTGTTGGCGACGCCGCCCGAGGGCTCCTTCGACGAATTCTGCGCCCGCTTCCCCTTTGCCGAGACCGAGGACCAGCAACGCGCCATCGGCGACGTGCTGGAGGACCTGGCAAGCGGCAGGCCCATGGACCGGCTCATCTGCGGCGATGTCGGCTTCGGCAAGACGGAGGTCGCGCTGCGGGCGGCCTTCGTCGTCGCCATGTCCGGCGTGCAGGTGGCGGTCGTCGTGCCGACCACGCTGCTGGCGCGGCAACACTACCGCAGCTTCTCCGCCCGCTTCGCCGGCCTGCCGGTCAATGTCGCGCAGCTCTCCCGCATGGTGACGCCGAAGGAGGCAGCCAGGGTCAAGGAAGGGCTGAAGGATGGCACCATCAACATCGTTGTCGGCACCCATGCGCTGCTGGCAAAGGGTGTCGAATTCGCCGAGCTTGGCCTCGTCATCGTCGATGAGGAACAGCATTTCGGCGTCGCCCACAAGGAGCGCCTGAAGAACCTCAAGACCGATGTCCATGTGCTGACGCTGACGGCAACGCCCATCCCGCGTACGCTGCAGCTGGCGCTGACCGGCGTCAGGGAGATGAGCCTGATCGCCACGCCGCCGGTCGACCGGCTGGCGGTGCGGACCTTCATCATGCCCTGGGACGGCGTCGTCCTGCGCGAGGCGATCCAGCGCGAGCGCTTCCGCGGTGGGCAGATCTTCTGCGTGGTCCCCCGCCTCGAGGATATGGCGAAGGTCGCCGACCGGATGCGGGAGATCGTGCCCGAGGCACGCATCGCCGAGGCGCATGGCCAGATGGCGCCGACGCGGCTCGAGCAGGTGATGACCGAGTTCGGCGACGGCAAGCACGACATCCTGCTCTCGACCAATATCGTCGAGAGCGGGCTCGACATGCCGGCGGTGAACACCCTCATCATCCACCGTGCCGACATGTTCGGCCTCGGCCAACTCTACCAGCTGCGCGGGCGGGTCGGGCGCGGCAAGCAGCGCGGCTATGCCTATCTCACCTGGCCGCCCTCGCACCGGCTCTCGGCCGCGGCACAGAAGCGGCTGGAGGTGATGCAGACGCTCGACAATCTCGGCGCCGGCTTCACCCTCGCCTCGCATGACCTCGACCTGCGGGGTGCCGGCAACCTGCTGGGCGACGAGCAGAGCGGACATATCCGCGAGGTGGGGATCGAGCTGTACCAGCAGATGCTGGAGGAGGCGGTCGCCGACCTGAAGGCGGGACAGGGGCGGAAAAAGAAGTCCGAAGGTGACTACGCCCGCGAATTCACGCCGAACATCAATCTCGGCCTGCCGGTGCTGATCCCCGAGGACTATGTGCGGGACCTGCCGGTGCGCCTTGGGCTGTACCGCCGCATCGGCTCGCTTGCCGGCGAGGCGGAGGTGGAGGCCATGGCGGCCGAACTCGCGGACCGCTTCGGCCCGCTGCCGGCGGAGGTGGAGAACCTGCTGCAGGTCGTCGCCATCAAGTCGCTCTGCCGGGCGGCGGGGGTGGAGAAGCTGGATGCCGGGCCGAAAGGCGTGGTGCTCAGCTTCCACCGCAACCAGTTCCGCAACCCGGGCGGCCTCATTGCCTGGGTAACGGCGCAGAAAGGGCTGGTGAAGCTGCGGCCCGACCACAAGCTGGCCCTGCTGCGCGAGATGGAACTGCCGCAGCGCATCCGCGTGGCGAAGGAGCTGCTGGGCGCGCTGGTCAAGGTGGCGACCCAGGCCAAGGCGGCCTGAGGCCACACCGTTGCCTTGACAGTCGTCGCGCCGGGCATCGAGATTGGGCTGCTCGACCGACCGTCTGGCAAGGAGGGTGCGATGCCGCTGAACGGGCTGAACCACTACACCATCCGCCCCGCCGATCTGGAGCGGACCAAGGATTTCTACGTGGATATCCTCGGCCTTGAGATCGGCGACCGCCCGCCGCTCGGCTTCGACGGCTATTGGCTTTATTGCGGCGGGCAGCCCACCGTCCACCTGATCGGTCCTCGTGCCCAGGACGCCCATCAGGCACGGGAGCCGGGGCCGACAGGGCTGTTCGATCACATCGCCTTCTCCTGCACCGGCCTGGCCGAGATGAAGGCGCGGCTTCGGTCCCACGGCATCGTCCATGAGGAGCGCATCATCCCGCGCGACCGGCAAACCCAGCTTTTCCTGCACGACCCGGACGGTGTGGCGGTGGAGCTGAACTATCCGCCGGGCGAGACGGTCTGACGCCATGGAGCGAGCCTGGCACCAGATCGCCCTCGATGTGCTGAAGGCGAACGAGGTGCGCCTGATCCCCTATGTGCCGGACAATGTGCTGAAGCCGCTGATCGCGGCCCTGCATGCCGACCCCTATTTCCACGCCTTCACCGTGGCACGGGAGGAGGAGGCCGTCGGCATCGTCGCCGGGGCCTGGATGGCGGGCACCAAGGGCATGGTGCTGATGCAGACCAGCGGCTTCGCCACCCTCGCCAACGTCCTGGCCAGCCTGCCCTGCGCCTTCCAGATCCCGGTGCTGCTGATGGTCAGCGAGCGGGGCACGATGGGAGAATTCAACCAGGGCCAGGCGGCCGTCTGGCGCACCATGCGGCCAACGCTGGAGGCGCTGGCGATGGAGCATCACGTCATCACCCGGCAGGACGAGTGCGAGTTCATCATGGATCGCACCATCCGCCAGGCGCATCTGACGCAACTGCCGGCGGCGCTGATCCTCTCGCCCTTGCTGACCGGTGGCAAGGCGGTGACACGGCAGGTGGTGGCATGATCGCGGCCCATAACCTGAAGCGGATGTACCGCTTCGACCTGATGCAGCGGCTGGTCGCGCGGCTGGAGCATGAGGAAGCCGTCATCGGCGGGATCGGGAACACGAATTTCGATCTCTGGTCCGCAGGCCATCGGCCGCAGAATTTCTACATGCTCGGGAGCATGGGGCTGGCAGTTCCCATCGCCCTCGGCGTGGCGCTGGCGCAGCCTGGGCGGAAGGTCTTCGCGGTGGAAGGTGATGGCTCGCTGCTCATGCAGCTCGGCTGCCTCGCCACCGTTGCCATGCTGGCGCCCAAGAACCTGGCGATACTGCTCATGGATAACGGCATGTACCAGATCACCGGCGGGCAAGGCACGCCGGCGACACGGGCAGACTATGCCGCCATCGCCCGCGGCTGCGGCCTGGCCGGGGCAGGCTGGGCGGCGGATGAAGCGGATTTCGAGCGGCAGATCGGCCATTGCCTGACCGCCGACGGCCCGCATTTCATCGCGGTGAAGCTGGATGACCAGCCACCGGTCTCGCAGACGGAGCGTGACCCGCCGCAGATCCGCGACCGCTTCATGCGGGGGATGGGAGCGAAGCGGAGCAAGCTGCCCGGTTAGGCCCGCTTCCGTTTCTTCACCGGAGCCGCCTGGGCGAGCAAGGGCGCCAGGAACCGCCCCGTATGGCTCTCCTCGGTTGCCGCGACGTCTTCCGGCGTGCCGGCGGCGACGATGCGGCCGCCGCCATCGCCCCCTTCCGGGCCGAGATCGAGGAGCCAATCCGCGGTCTTGATGACCTCCAGATTATGCTCGATCACCACCACCGTATTCCCGGCATCGACCAGCTGATGCAGCAGCTCGAGCAGCTTCCGCACATCCTCGAAATGCAGGCCCGTGGTGGGCTCGTCGAGGATATAGAGGGTGCGGCCGGTGGCGCGGCGCGATAGCTCCTTCGACAGCTTGATGCGCTGCGCCTCGCCGCCCGAAAGCGTTGTCGCCTGCTGGCCGAGATGGATGTAGCCGAGCCCGACCTCGCGCAGCACCTTCAGCTTCTCGTGAATGGCAGGGACGGCGGAGAAGAACTCGCAGCCTTCCTCCACCGTCATCTCCAGCACATCGGCGATCGACTTGCCGCGGAACTTCACCTCCAGCGTCTCGCGGTTGTAGCGCTTGCCCTTGCAGGCATCGCAGGTGACGTAGACATCCGGCAGGAAGTGCATCTCGATCTTGACGAGACCGTCGCCCTGGCAGGCCTCGCAGCGGCCGCCCTTGACGTTGAAGCTGAAGCGGCCGGGCTTGTAGCCGCGGGCGCGGCTCTCCGGCAGCTCCGAGAACCAGTCGCGGATCGGGGCGAAGAGGCCGGTATAGGTCGCCGGGTTGGAGCGCGGCGTGCGGCCAATCGGCGACTGGTCGATGTCGATGATCTTGTCGAGCTGGTCGAGGCCCTCGATCTTCTCATGCGGGCCGGGCACGGTGCCCGCGCCCATCAGCCGACGGGCGGCGGCCTTGTAGAGCGTCTCGATCACCAGGGTGGACTTGCCGCCGCCCGAGACGCCGGTGATGCAGGTGAAGGTACCGAGTGGGAATTCCGCGGTGACATTCTTCAGGTTGTTGCCACTGGCACCGATGACCTTCACCGCCCGCTTGCGGTCGATCTTCCGCCGCGTCTCCGGCACCGCAATGCGGCGCCGGCCGGCCAGGTAGTCGCCGGTGAGGCTGGCGGGGTTGGCAGTAACCTCGGCGGGCGTGCCCTGGGCGATGACCCGGCCGCCGCCGGCGCCGGCGGCGGGGCCGATATCGACCAGATGGTCGGCGGCGCGGATGGCATCCTCGTCATGCTCGACGACGAGGACGGTATTGCCGATATCGCGCAGGCGGCGAAGGGTGGTGAGCAGGCGCTCGTTGTCACGCTGGTGGAGGCCGATGCTTGGCTCATCCAGCACATAGAGTACGCCTGTCAGCCCGCTGCCGATCTGCGAGGCCAGGCGGATGCGCTGGCTCTCGCCACCCGAGAGCGTCGCTGAAGACCGGCCAAGGGAGAGATAGTCGAGCCCGACATCGACGAGGAATTTCAGGCGCTCGGCGATCTCCTTCAGGATGCGGCGGGCGATCTCCTGGCGCTGTGGCGTCAGCGTGTCGAAGACCGTGCCGAACCACTGCTCGCAGTCGCGAATGGACAGGCGTGCCGCCTCGCCGATATGGCGGCCCGCGACCTTCACCGAGAGCGCCTCCGGCTTCAGCCGGTAGCCGTCGCAGGCAGGGCAGGGCTTGGCGGCTTGGTAGCGGGAAAGATCCTCGCGCACCCAAGGGTTGTCCGTCTCGCGGTAGCGGCGCTCGAGATTGGGCAGCACGCCCTCAAAAGGCTTCTTCACGTCGTAGCTGCGGAGACCATCCTTGTAGCGGAGCGTGACAACCTCCTCGCCGCTGCCATGGAGGATGGCGTTGCGTACCTTGACCGGAAGGTCGCACCAGGGCGCCGCGGTCGAGACCTTGTAGTGCCGGGCGAGGCTTTCCAGCGTCTGGTCGTAATAGGGCGACTGCGCGCCGGACCAAGGAGCGACGGCGCCTTCCGCAAGCGTGCGGAGGTCGTCCGGCACCACCAGCATCGGGTCGAAGAAAGTCTGGGTACCGAGCCCGTCACAGGTCGGGCAGGCACCCTGCGGGCTGTTGAAGGAGAAGAGGCGGGGCTCGATCTCCTCGATGGTGAAGCCGCTTTCGGGGCAGGCGAATTTGGCGCTGAAGACGGTGCGCTCGGCGCTGTCGGCATTCTCGGCATAGGCGATGCCGTCGGCGAGGGCGAGGGCGGTCTCGAAGCTGTCGGCCAGGCGCGGCGCGATGCCCTCGCGGACCACGATGCGGTCGACCACCACCTCGATGTCGTGCTTCAGCTTCTTGCTGAGCGCGGGCACTTCGGCGATCTGGTACAGCGTGCCATTGACCTTCACCCGCTCGAAGCCGCGGCGCTGGAACTCGGCCAACTCCTTCTTGTACTCGCCCTTCTTGCCGCGCACGGCGGGGGCGAGCAGCAGCAGCCGCGTGCCCTCCGGCATCGCCATGACGCGGTCGACCATCTGGGAGACGGTCTGCGCCTCGATCGGCAGGCCGGTGGCGGGCGAGTAGGGCACGCCGACGCGGGCCCAGAGCAGGCGCATGTAGTCGTGGATTTCGGTGACGGTGCCGACGGTCGAGCGCGGATTATGGCTCGTCGTCTTCTGCTCGATCGAGATCGCCGGACTCAGCCCCTCGATGCTGTCCACATCCGGCTTCTGCATGAGCTGGAGGAACTGCCGGGCATAAGCCGAGAGCGACTCCACATACCGGCGCTGCCCCTCGGCATAGATCGTATCGAAGGCAAGCGATGATTTGCCGGAACCGGAGAGCCCGGTGATCACCGTCAGCGTGCCCCGCGGGATGTCGAGGTCCAGATTTTTGAGATTGTGCGTGCGCGCGCCGCGGATGCGAAGGAAGCCGGCGCCGGTGATCGGGGAAGGGGTGGGCATGCGGGGTCCTGCTCCACGGGGCGCGGCGCCCACGTTCGCCTTGTGTTCTGGTAGTGATGCCATTATATGGGACTGGCGGGAAGGGCCTTCGGCAGGCATGGTCCTCCCCTTCCAGTTTCCAAGGGTTCGGACGGCATGGCCGGCAGCGTCAACAAGGTAATTCTGGTGGGCAATCTGGGGCGTGACCCCGAGGTCCGCAACATGCAGTCCGGCGACCGGGTGGTGAGTTTTTCCATCGCCACCAGCGAGTCCTGGGCCGACCGCGCCTCGGGCGAGCGGAAGGAGCGGACCCAGTGGCACCGGATCGCCATCTTCAACCAGAAGCTCGGCGAGATCGCCGAGAAATTCCTGAAGAAGGGCAGCAAGGTCTATCTCGAGGGCCAGCTCGAAAGCCGGAAATACACCGACAAGGACGGCAACGAGCGTGAGGTCACAGAGGTGGTGCTGAGCCGTTTCCGGGGTGAGCTCACCCTGCTCGATGGCCGCGGCGGCGGTGGCGAGATGGGCGAGGGCGGTGGCGGCTCTGCTGGCGGCCGGTCCTCCGGTGGCTATGAGCGCTCGGGTGGCGACCGGGCTCCGGCAAGCCGGGGCGGCGGCGGTGGTGGTGGCTGGGACAAGCCGAAGGGCGGCGCCAGCGATCTGGATGACGACATCCCGTTCTGAGCCGGCTTCTCTGAACCGGGGCGTTCCAGCCTAGCCGAAGCCCGGGAAGGGCGCGGGGTCCATGAAGCGGCGGACGGCATTGAGCACCAGCCGCGCCGCGGGTGTGGTGTAGTCGTTTATCGGCAGGGCGCCGATGTAATTCATCGAGCCGAAGGACAGTACCGCACCGCCTTTTGGTGCCTCGAAGAAGGTGATGTCGGAGCGCATCACCTCGTCATGCTGGCGTGGCCAGATCGTATGGTCGTAACGCTCCTCGTTCACCAGGGCGTAGCTCGGCTCGGTTACGATCGCCGTCGCCACGATCAGGGCATGGTGCGGGGTGCCGAGCCGTACATCCGCCCGATCCAGCTCATGCCCCGCGGCACCGCCGCCCATGAGGCCGCGCTCGCCGAATTCCTGGCCGGGCCTGGCGTCGATGCCCTCGCGCAGGAAGGCAACGCGCGGATCAAGGATGCCAGGGGCGAAATGGTAGGGGTGGCCGGTATAGTCGCCCTGGGTGCTGAAGCCGATGCCGACGATGCTTTGCGGCGGCCGGCCGAGGCGGCGCCAGAGCCCGCCATAGCTGCCGTCGAAGGCATGGTAGGATTCGCCCGGCTCGGCTGCCCAGAGGCGGATGCCGCCCTCGGCGCGCCGGATCTCGAGCGCCCATGGCCCGTCAGCATGCGGCATCACCTTCCAGTAGAAGCCGTTGCCGCCGAGATAGAGGAAGCGGCCGCCGCCGGCGATGTAGTGCGCGACGCCGTCGAGTGTTTGCTCTGAATGGTATTCCGGGTGCTGTCCGGTCAGCACCACGCTGTAGGGGGCAAGCGCCGCGGCACCCTCCGCATGCAGATCGTGGTCGGTGACGACCTCGTAGTCGATCCCTTCGCGGTCCAGCATATCGATGATGTAGCTGTCGGCCGTGATCCAGTAGGTGCCGGACCCGCCGGGCGAGGGGTCCATGGTCTGGATGTGGTTGACCCGTTTGTCGATCATTGGCCGCCGCATGGAGGCATAGGCGACGCCGCTGCCATCCGTATGCCAGTTATAGGTCGAGAGGCCGTATTCCGGGTGCCCGTCCGGCGATTGCTGCAGGGCGCCCCAGGTGATGGCGCGGTCCCGCAACTGGGCCTGGCGGCCGGGGCGGGCGAAATTGCCATAGATCGTGTAGGTGAAGGTCGGAGCCAGGAAGGCGACCTTGGCACGAAGCCCGGGCTGCGCGGCACGGATGTAGAACGGGATGTTGTCCCGCCAGCCGGCGCCTTCCAGATGCAGGGCATAGACGCCGCTCTGCCAGTCCGCCGGGATGGTGAGGCTGAGCGAGGGTTGCCAGCCGGCATCCCCCATATCGTCCTCGTGGAAATGGATGGCGGCCCATTGTTCCGGCGCCTCGGTCCAGCGCTGTACGGCGGCCGTCCAGCGGCTGCCGGTCATGGCGCGGGTCGGCAGATTGATGCAACGCCCATGCCAGCGGCCGGGGCCGATATCGGCGACATGGTCGCCGGTGATGCCGATGGCAAAATCCCATTCGGCCAGCAAGCCACTTTCGGGCAAGGCCGCACCCGCCGCCTGTGCCGCGAGCAGGGCGGCGGCATCCAGCCCGGCAGAGAGGCGCGGGCGCTCGATCTTGCCGTTGAAATGCCGTCCTGCCGGCAGGTCCGTCCCGATGGCGGCGCTGCCGAGGCCCATGGGCAGGGCAGGGAAGGTGCCAGTCGCCGTGGCTGCCTCGCTCCGGTCCAGCCGAGGCTTGCGAGGCTGCTGGCAGAGGGTGACGGTGCGGCTCTCCGGGTCGAGCACCATGGCGATGTCGTGCCAGGCCCGGCCGGTCAGTGGCAGGCCGGTTGAAACCCTTGTCCCATCGACCTCGCAGAAGGCACCCTCCGGTCCGAGGCCGAGTGCCAACCGGACACCGCCACCCTGCCAGGCCAGCACCACCCCCGGCTTCTCCGGCAGGGTCGGCCAGACCGTCGCCGCAAGGCCGACCTTCCGCCCGCCGTGGCCGAGATCGACCGCGGGGATGTCGACATAGCTGCCGCGGCGGATGGGTTGGTCCATCCCCGCATGGGTGCCCTCGATGGTGGAGGGCATCAGCATCTCGCGATACCCGGGGCCAGCAGGATTCGGATCCCCACAGTGGATGCGGGCGATACGGGCGGTGTAATCCGCCCCACCCTGAACACTGACCATGAAATGGATGGTTTCGCCCGGCTTCACGCTCCAGCGGTCGGCATAGCCGGTGATGGGGAGCATGAGGCAGCCTCCAGCGCAATGAAGACGGAAGTGTTTCGCTCCCCTCCGGGGGTGTCAATCACACCGGGCGATTTGGCGAAGTGGCCTTGAATGCCTATATAAGGGTCATGGAACCCGCGGGCCGAGGCCCGCCGGGCGCCCGGTCATTGCCATTCCGGCAGGGCCGGCCGAGCCCCAAGGAAACCGAGACGCGTGAGCGAAACCGAGAACGGCGCAGCTGGAGGGCCGGGCGACACTGCCCCGGTAGCGCTCGAGGAGGAGATGCGCCGCTCCTACCTCGATTACGCCATGAGCGTGATCGTGGCCCGTGCGCTGCCCGATGCCCGGGATGGGCTGAAGCCGGTGCATCGCCGCATTCTCTATGCGATGCAGGAAAGCGGCTATACCTCCGACAAGCCGCACCGCAAATCGGCCCGCGTGGTCGGCGACGTCATGGGTAAGTACCACCCCCATGGCGATGCCAGCATCTACGATGCCATGGTGCGCATGGCGCAGTCCTTCTCCATGCGGGTGCCGCTGATCGACGGCCAGGGCAATTTCGGCTCGGTTGACGGCGATCCGCCGGCGCAGATGCGCTACACCGAGGTGCGCCTCGCCAAGGCCGCGACCGCCCTGCTGGAGGGGATCGACGAAGACACCGTCGACTTCCAGCCGAATTACGACGAATCGGAGAGTGAGCCGCGGGCCCTGCCGGCGGCCTTCCCGAATCTCCTCGTCAACGGTGCCAATGGCATCGCGGTCGGCATGGCGACCAACATCCCGCCTCACAACCCAGGCGAGGTGATCGACGCGACGCTCGAGCTGATCCAGGATCCCGAGACGCCGCTCTCCCGACTGATGGAGATCATGCCCGGTCCGGACTTCCCGACCGGCGCGCTGATCCTTGGCCGCTCCGGCATCCGCGCCGCCTTCGAGACCGGGCGGGGCTCCATCCCGTTGCGCGCACGCTGCGAGATCGAGGAGATGCGCGGCAGCCGCCAGGCGATCGTCGTCAGCGAGATCCCCTATCAGGTCAACAAATCGACCCTGCAGGAGCGCATCGCCGAGCTGGTGCGCGGCAAGCAGATCGAGGGCATCTCCGACATGCGGGACGAGAGCGACCGCGACGGGATGCGCATCGTCATCGAGCTGAAGCGGGATGCGACGGCGGAGGTGGTGCTGAACCAGCTCTACCGCATGACGCAGCTGCAGACTTCCTTTCCCGTCAATTTCCTGGCCCTGAACAATGGCCGGCCGGAGCAGATGGGGCTGATCACGGCGCTGAAGGCTTTCATCGCCTTCCGCGAGGAGGTGATCCTTCGCCGCTCCCGCTTCCGCCTGGCGAAGGCACGCGAGAGAGGGCATCTGCTGATCGGCCTCGCCATCGCGGTCGCCAATATCGACGAGGTCATCCGCCTGATCCGTGCCAGCCGTGACGGGACCGAGGCTCGCCTCGCCCTGATGGCACGGGACTGGCCGGCGGGCGATGTCGGCGTGCTGCTGGCGCTGATCGAGGATGCCGGCAATATCGTGACGCCCGAGGGCACGGTGCGCCTGACCGAGGCGCAGGCCCGTGGCATCCTGGCCCTGACCCTGAACCGCCTCACCGGCCTTGAGCGCGAGAAGATCGCAGCCGAGCTGGAGGAGGTCGGTGGCCGCATCCGTGAGTTGCTCGAGATCCTCGGCAGCCATCCGCGCCGGATGGAGGTCATGGCGGAGGAGCTGCGCGCGGTGCGCGCCCAGATCGCCTCGCCGCGCATGACCCAGATCGTCGATTTCGTCGCCGATCTGGACGATGAGAGCCTGATCGAGCCGGGCAACATGGTCGTCACCCTGACGCGGGACGGCTATGTGAAGCGCACGCCGCTCGATGTCTTCCGCGCGCAGAATCGCGGCGGGCGCGGGCGCAGCGCGGCCGGCACGCGGCAGGACGACGTCGTGGTGCGCAGCTTCATTGCGCACACCCACCAATGGGTGATGTTCTTCACCAGCCGCGGCATCGCATTCCGCGAGAAGATCTGGCAGCTCCCCGAGGGTGGCGCCACCGGCAAGGGCCGCAGCCTCCGCCAGGTGCTGCAGCTGCAGGAGAATGAGCAGATCACCGCCGTGCTGCCGCTGCCGCAGGATGAGAGCCTGTGGGACGGGCTGCACCTCGTCTTCGCCACCGCTTCGGGTGGCGTGCGGCGCAACCGCTTGTCCGACTTCCGCAATGTCCGCGCCGCCGGCCTCATCGCCATGAAGCTCGAGGATGGCGACAACCTGATCGGCGTGCAGACCTGCCGCGAGGGCGACGACGTGCTGCTCGCCACGCGCAAGGGCCGCGCCATCCGCTTCCAGGCCACCGACGATGTGCTCCGCGTCTTCGCCAGCCGCGACAGCAGCGGCGTGCGCGGCATCCGCCTCGCCAAGGGGGATGAGGTGATCGCGCTCTCGGTGCTGCGCCATGTCGAGGCGACGCCTGCCGAGCGCGAGGCAGCCATCCGCAATGCCGCCCAGCGCCGCCGCGCCATCGGCAATGTCGGTGAGGAGGTGGAGGCAGCGCCGGCCGCCGAGGAGGGCGAGGAGGAGGCCGTGGCCGAGATCACCCTCACGCCGGAGCGGGCACGCGAACTGGAGGACCAGGAGGAGATCATCCTCACCATCACCGATGGCGGTTTCGGCAAGCGCAGCCTCGCCTATGACTACCGGATCACTGGCCGGGGCGGGCAGGGGCTCGAGAACATGGTCTTCAGCCGGCGCACGGGGCGGGAGGTGGTAGCCACCTTCCCGGTGCGGCCCGGCGATGACGTCATGCTGGTGACCGATACCGGCCGGCTCATCCGTCTTCCCGCCGATCAGGTGCGCTTGACGCGGCGCCGCGGCCTCGGCGTGATGATGCTGCGGCTGAATGAGGGGGAACGCGTGACGAGTTGCTTCCCGGTGGTGGACGATCAGGGCGAGGCCGGGCCCGATTCCGGCGCTGCCCAGACCGGCGCGCTGGCGGCGACCGAGCCGGTGGTCGATTCGGGCACGCCCTCCGATGCCTGAGCGCGTCGGGCTCTACGCCGGTACCTTCGATCCCGTGACGAACGGGCATCTCGATGTCATCGGCCGGGCGGCAGGGCTGCTCGACCGGCTGGTGATCGGTGTCGCCATCAACACCGGCAAGGGCCCGCTCTTCCCACTCGAGGAGCGGGTGGAGCTGGTGCGGGCCGAGGCTGCCCCGATCGCCGGGCGCAGCGGCACCCGGGTCGAGGTGCTGCCCTTCGAGGGGCTGGTCGTCGACTTCGCCCGCCAGGTCGGCGCCGGGGTGATCCTGCGCGGCCTCCGCTCGGTCACGGATTTCGATTACGAATACCAGATGGCGGGTATGAATCGCCGGCTGGATGACAGCATCGAGACGGTCTTCCTTCTGGCCAGCGAGACGAACCAATTCATCGCCTCGCGTTTGGTGAAGGAGATTGCGCGGCTCGGGGGTGACATCAGCAGCTTCGTGCCGAAACTGACACTGGAGCGGACCCTGGCCCGGGTGCGCGAGCCCCGGGCGGGCTGAGCCGGCCCGGTCTCCATACCGGTCCGGCCTTCATAGGAGAGACGAATGCGCCGACGCGACCTGGCCGGGCTTGCCGCCCTGGCCACGACCAGCAGCCTCGCCACCACGGCTTCGGCCCAGGCGGAGGAGCGCCTGCAGCTCGAGCTGAAGGACGGCACGGTCACCATCCAATTCCTGCCCGATGTGGCGCCGAAGCATGTCGAGCGGATCAAGCTGCTGGTCCGGCGCGGCTTCTATGACGGCACCCCTTTCCATCGGGTGATCGAAGGCTTCATGGCCCAGGGCGGCGACCCGACCGGCACCGGCACGGGCGGCGCACGGGACCTGCCCGATCTTCCGGCCGAGTTCACCAACAAGTACCGCTTCCTGCGCGGCACCTGCGGCATGGCGCGCAGCCAGAACCCGAACAGCGCGAACAGCCAGTTCTTCATCATGTTCGCACCGGCGCCGAGCCTGGATGGCCAGTACACCATCTGGGGCAAGGTCATCGCCGGCATGGACGCCGTGGACAAGGTCAAGCGCGGCGCCCCCGGCAGCGGCACCGTCAGCGGGCCGGACAAGATCATCCGCGCACGCATCGTCACCGCCTGACACCCGAAATAACAGAGGAGTACCGCCATGAGTGACGAAGCTGGCAGCCCGGCCGAAATTCCCGGCGAGCCCCCGATCGGCGAGCCCGCCGCTGCCCCCGCCGCCGCCCCCGCCGCCGCCACGCCTGACCCGGCGCTGGACAATACCCTGATCCTGGAGCTGAAGGACGGCAAGGTCACCATCGAGCTGCGGCCGGACCTGGCGCCGCAGCATGTCGAGCGGATCAAGACCCTGGTGCGCGCCGGCTTCTACGATGGTACGCCCTTCCATCGCGTGATTGAGGGCTTCATGGCCCAGGGCGGCGACCCGACCGGCACCGGCACGGGCGGCGCCCGCGATGCTGGCCATGCCGATCTTCCCGCCGAGTTCTCGCCGCCGGCCAAGGCCCGCTTCGTCCGCGGCACCTGCGGCATGGCGCGCACGCAGAACCCCGACAGCGCGAACAGCCAGTTCTTCATCATGTTCGGACCGGCGCCGAGCCTCGATGGCCAGTACACCATCTGGGGCCGCGTCGTCTCCGGCATGGAGGTGGTCGACAAGATCAAGCGCGGCGGTGGTGGCAATGGGATGGTCCAGGGCCCCGACAAGCTGGTCAAGGCGACCATCGCTGCGGACGCTCCGGCGACCTGAGACTTGACAGATGGACGCCCCCGGGCTTTTGGGGGCGCCCGCCTGTCCATGCGGTGCCTGTGAGCCGGTAGCTCAGCTGGTAGAGCACGGGACTTTTAATCTCGTGGCCGTGGGTTCGAATCCCACCCGGCTCACCAGGGCGGCCCCCCAAACGTGCCATGCAAAACCTGGACGGCTGATCCTACTTTAATGCTGGATCGGAGCGCGGGCGGACGTGCATTCTGTACGGCTCGACGCGGCGGCCAATAGTCCGGGACACAACAATGAATCACCACCAAGTCATCAACGTCTCGGACGAGGTGGGTGTTGATCCCAACGGGGTCCGGATCATTCTCGATACGGCGGAAGGCCCGCTTTCGTTATCCATCCCGCTGGAGACTGCCGAGGCATTGCTGTTGAACCTGCGAAGCGCTGCGGATGATGCACATCGGCAGCGCATCGTGCAGGGCAATGCGCTGCGCAAGGCCATCATCTCGACCGACCGCCCACCGCTCGACACCACCGGCTGCATGGCGAGCGCCACCGAGGATGGCCGAATCCTTCTGCAGTTCCGGCATGCCGCAGCGGCGACGACCTCGATCTTCGTGCCGCCCGTGGGGGCTGCCATGCTGGCGAAGGCGCTCGGCGACCTCAGCCGCACCGTGAAGCCCCAGGGCGCAGGCGGTGCCCCGCAGCAAATGACCGACCAAAGGGCGAAGCGCGGCGCCTGATGCGCGCCGCCGCCCCCGCCTGATGCTGGGGGGTGCTCTGGCTTCGGGCAGGACAGCGTGCTTTATCGCTGATCTCACTGCACTGCCTGGAAATCCTGCATGCCCTCGCTGCCGGCCCTTGCGGCCGGGTTGCTCGCCGGCTTCGTCGGTTTCGCCTCCTCCTTCGCCGTGGTCCTGCAAGGGCTGAGCACCATGGGTGCCGGCCCGGCCGAGGCCGCCTCCGGCCTGATGGCCCTTTCCATGGCCATGGGGCTTTGTGGCATCGTCCTGAGCCTGTGGCGGCGCATGCCCATCAGCGTGGCCTGGTCGACGCCGGGAGCGGCATTGCTGGCGGCCTCCGCCACGCCGGAAGGCGGCTTCCCCGTCGCGGTCGGTGCCTTCCTGATCAGCGGCGCGCTGCTGGTACTGGCGGGGCTGTGGCGGCCCTTCGGCCGGGCGGTGGCGTCGATCCCGGCGCCGCTCGCCAGCGCGATGCTGGCCGGGGTGCTGCTGGGCCTCTGCCTGGCACCCGTGCGGGTCATCGCCGAGGCGCCCTGGGCGGGCCTCGCCATCATCCTGGCCTGGGCCTTGGTCGGCCGGTTCAACCGGTTGCTGGCGGTGCCCGCGGCGCTGGCGGTGGCGGGCGCGGTCATCGCAGCGACCGTCGATTTGCCGCCGGGCATCCTTGCCGCGGCCGGGCCGGTACCGGTCTGGATCGCTCCACGCTTCACCTGGGCCTCGGCGATCGGCATCGCCCTCCCGCTCTTCATCGTCACCATGGCGTCGCAGAACATCCCCGGCATGGCGGTACTGACGGCCAATGGCTACCGGCCCGAGGCTGGGCCGCTTTTCGCGGTAACGGGGCTTTTCACCCTCGCCGGAGCACCGCTCGGTGGACATGCGGTCAATCTCGCCGCCATCACCGCGGCGCTCTGCGCCAGCCCGGAGGCGGAGCCGGATCCGTCGCGCCGGTGGTGGGCGGCGGTGGTGGCGGGGCTCGTCTATGTCGGCTTCGGGCTCCTGGCCGGTGCGGCGGTCGCCTTCATGGCGGCGGCGCCGCCGGTCCTGATCCAGGCGGTGGCCGGGCTGGCGCTGCTCGGTGCCTTCGGCAACGCGATGCATGCAGCGGTCGCGGCCCCGGCGCACCGGGAGGCGGCGATCATCACCTTCGTGGTCACGGCATCGGGGCTCTCGATCTTCGGGATCAGTGGCGCCTTCTGGGGCTTGTTGGCGGGCGGCGCCATGCTGCTGCTGCACAGGCTTCGCTGATCCGCCGGGCCGTTCGCCAGAGCGACCTCCGTCCGGCGTGACCATCGGGCCGGAAGCCGCTCGACAGATCGAAGCTAATCGATTCGGATTCCCGCCGCCTCGGCGGTGCGCCGCCAGCGGGCTGATTCCGTGACGATGGTTGCGGCGAATGCGTCCGGGCTCGTCCAATGGGCGGCGGCGCCCTGCTCGCGCAGCCCGTCGCGCACCGCCGGCATCTCGCTTGCGGCCTTCAGCGCGGCCGACAGGCGCTCGACGATCGCGCCTGGCAGGCCGGCGGGGCCGAGCAGGCTGTACCAATTATCTGCCAGTATCTCCGGCAGTCCGGCTTCCGAGGTGGTCGGCAGGTCGGGGAGGAGAGGGCTGCGGGCGGTGCTGGCGAGGGCGAGGGCGTGGAGCGCGCCGCTCCGCAGATGCGCCAGCACGACAGGCAGGTCGGCGAAGAGCAGTTGAATCTGCCCGCCCAGGAGGTCCGTCACCGCCGGCGCGCCGCCGCGATAGGGTACAACGGTGAGTTCCATGCCGGTCTGCAGCCGCAGCATCTCCGCGGCGAGATGGGAAATGCCCGCAGCGCCCGCGGTGCCGATGGCAAGCCGCGTCCCTGGCCGCCGCGCGAGCGCCAGCAACCCGGCTAGGTCGGTCACGCCAAGGCCCGGAGCGGCGACCAGCGCTTCCGGCACCAGGGTGACGATGCTGACCGGGGTGAGGTCCTGCGGCACCCGGTAGGGCATGGTCGCCGTCACATGGGGGATGATGACGAGGGCGCCGCTGCTGGTCAGCACCAGCGTATGCCCATCGGGCGGCGCCTTGGCCACGGCATCGACGCCGAGCACGCCGCCGGCGCCGGGCCGGTTCTCGATCACCACAGGCTGCCCGAGCATGGCCGAGAGCGGCTGGGCATAGAGTCGGGCAACGAGGTCGTTGGGGCCGCCGGGCGGAAACGGGACGATCAGGCGAATCGGCCGGCTCGGCCAGCCGGGTTGTGCCCATGCGGTGACTGGCAGGGCCGCGGCGGCCGCCAGCAACTGGCGTCGGTGCATGGGCGATCCTCCGCGTCTTGTTCTCCCATGATCATGCCGATGGAAGCCGCGGGCAGGAAGCGCCGCTGCTACCAGCCTGCCACCGGCGGTACCGCATAGGGTCGGCCATAGGGGTCGGCCTGGGGCTGCGGCTGATATTGGGGTTGGTACTGGGGCTGATACTGCGGCTGGTATTGGGGCTGGTATTGCGGCTCGGCGTAGTAGCCCTGGGTGGCGGCCGATTCCCGCCGGTCCGCCGAATTGCCGACCAACCCGCCGACCAGGGCGCCCGCCGCTGCCCCGCCGACGATGGCGCCGCCGCCCTGTCCGAGCACCGCCCCGAGCAAGCCACCCGCGGCCGCGCCGGTGACGGCGCCCGCGGCGGTACTCGAATGCGGTGTGGCGTAATAGGGCGTCTGCTCCACCTGCACGCAGGCGACGAGCGGGAGCGTCGTGAGGACCAAGAGCCCAGGCCTGAACTTCATCACCATCCACCTCCGATGCGCCCTCGCAACGCGCGACGACCGGAAAGGCTGCATCAACCGTTACGGAAGCGGCCATCCGGTGGCCCTGCCGTGGCAATCCTGGGGCAGGCGGCCTCGACAGGCGCCTGGATCGGCGGAACACTGGCCCGGCGCAATCATCGGGGGATGCGGTGCCGGAGACAGACCCACCGCAGGCCAGGCTGCTCGACATACTTCGGGTCTTCGCCGCCCTCGGCATGGCAAGTTTCGGCGGCGGCCTCGCCGGCTGGATACACCGCGAGGTGGTGGTGCGGCGCCGCTGGCTGAGCGAGGAGGGTTTTCTCACCGGCGTCGCGCTGGGCCAGGTGCTGCCGGGGCCGAACAGCGTGAACCTCGCGCTCTATATCGGCCAGCAGCTGCGTGGGCTGTCCGGGGCCGCGATGGCCTTCCTTGGCATATTGGGGCCACCGTTCCTTTTCATCCTCGGCCTTGCGCTGCTTTACGGCTGGGGGCTTGGCATGGCGGGCTTCGGTGTCGTGCTGGGCGGAGTGGCGGCCGCCGGACTGGCCAACTCCCTGACCACGGGGCTGCGCACCGCCCGCCATATGCGGGGCGCCTGGCCCTGGGTCATGGCGGGGGCGACCTTCGTTGCAGTCGGATTGCTGCGCTGGCCGATGATCCCGGTGGTGGCCGTGCTGATCCCGGCCAGCATCGCGCTGGCCTGGGCCGGGTCCCGTGCCCGTGGGTGAGCGGCTTCTTGCCCTGTTGATGGTTTTTGCCCCGCTCTCGCTGGTCTCGCTCGGCGGCGGCCCGTCGATCTTCGCCGAGATGCAACGCCAGGCGGTCGAGGTGCATGGCTGGATGACGGACCGCCAGTTCATCGACCTCTTCGCCATCTCCCGCGCCGCGCCGGGTCCAGGCTCCCTGATCTGCGCCCTGGTCGGATGGCAGGCAGCAGGGTTTGCAGGTGCGCTGGTCGGTGCGGTCGGCCTCTACGGCCCGTCCTCCTGCCTGCTTCTGGCGGTCGGCCACTGGTGGCGGCGGCGCGGGGACAGCCCGGTGCGGCGGGTGATCGAGCGGGGGCTGGCGCCCATCGCGGTCGGGTTGATCTTCGCCGGCGTCTATACGTTGCTGCAGGCCGATGGCGCCGGGTGGCTCGAGGTGGCGACGCTCGGCGCCTGCACCCTCGCCTTGCTCCGCGGGGCAAGCCCCTATGCCGTCATGGGGGTGGTGGCGCTGCTCTATGCCGGGTTGCAGCAAGCCGGTGCGATAGGCGGTTAGCCGGCTAACTGTCCCCGTTGACAGGGGAAGGGGCCGGGCAACAGGATGCGCGGCCAATCACACGCCGAAGAATGAGGAACGTCATGGCCGAAGCGTCGCAATACGTCGAGCACGCCCGCGATGGGGATGTGCATGTGCTGCGCATCGCCAATGCCCCGGTCAACACGCTGCGGACCGAGGTACGGGCCGGCCTCCTCGACGGGCTGAAAGCGGCGGGGGGTGCCAAGGCCGTCGTCATCATCGGCTCGGGCCGTAATTTCAGTGCCGGCGCGGAGATGACCGAATTCGGCAAGCCGCGCGTGCCGCCCTCGCTGACCGACGTGTTCGATGCGATCGAGGCCTCACCGGTGCCGGTGGTCGCGGCCATCCATGGCAACGCCCTGGGCGGTGGCCTGGAGCTGGCGCTGGCCTGCCATGCGCGCGTGGCCGCGCCGGGCGCCCAGGTCGGCCTGCCCGAGGTGAAGCGCGGCTTCGTGCCGGGCGCCGGCGGCACCCAGCGCCTGCCGCGGCTGATCGGCCTCGACGCGCTGAAGATCATCGTGGGCGGCGAGCCGGTCAGCGCCGAGCAGGCGGTGAAGCTTGGCTTCATCGACGCCGTGGTCGAAGGGCCGCTGGAGAAGGGGGCGGTCGAATGGGCCCGGGCCAATGCCGGGCGCAGCTTCACCCTGGCCCGCAACCGCAACGACAAGATCGCCGGCTATGACGCGGCCGCCTTCGACGCGGCGGTGAAGCCGCTGACAGCGCGGACGCGGGGCCAGGAAAGCCCCCTCGGCTGCGTCGAGGCGGTGCGTGCCGCCTTCACCATGCCCTTCGAGGAGGGGCTGAAGGTCGAGCGCGACCAGTTCCAACGCCTGGTTTCCGGCGAGCAGAGCCAGGCGTTGCGCCACATCTTTTTCGGTGAGCGCGAGGCGCAGCGCGTGCCCGACCTCCCGGCGGATGCCAAGCCGTTGACCGTCAACAAGCTGGTCGTCATTGGTGGCGGCACGATGGGCGGCGGCATCGCCATGTCGGCGGCGAATTTCGGCCTGCCGGTGACCATCGTCGAGACGTCGGAGGAGGCCCTGGAACGCGGGCTGAAGCGCTGCGAGGCGAATTGGGAGCGGACCGTCAAGAGCGGGCGGCTGTCGCAGGCGGAGTACGAGAAGCGCCGCGCCCTGCTCTCCGGCAGCACCGACTTCGAAAAGGCCGTGGGCGAGGCGGATCTCGTCATCGAAGCCGTCTTCGAGAACATGGAGGTCAAGAAGGAGGTTTTCGCGCGGCTCGACAAGGCGGCGCGGCCGGGCGTGGTGCTCGCCTCCAACACCTCGACCCTCGATATCGACGGGATCGCCTCCGCCACCAAGCGGCCCGAGCTCGTCATCGGGATGCATTTCTTCAGCCCGGCCAATGTGATGCGGCTGCTGGAGAACGTGCGCGGCTCCGCCACCAACGCCACGGCCATCGCCACGGCAACCGAGGTGGGCAAGCGCATCGGCAAGCTGCCCGTGCTGGTCGGCAATTGCGACGGCTTCGTTGGCAACCGCATGACCGGCAAGCGTGGCCCACAGGTGGAGAAGCTGCTGCTGGAGGGCTGCCTGCCGCAGGATATCGACCGTGTCATGGAAGGCTACGGCATGGCGATGGGGCCGTTGGCGACGGGCGACCTCGCCGGCCTCGATATCGGCGCGGCGGTACGCAAGGCGCGCGGCACTGTGGCGCCGATCGCCGATGCCGTGGTGACCGCCGGGCGGCTGGGGCAGAAGACCTCCAAGGGCTATTACGACTACGACGAGAACCGCAAGCGCATGCCCTCGAAGGAGGTCGAGCAGATCATCCTCGATACCGCCGAGAAGATGCAGGTGCGCCGCCGCAAGATCGAGGATCAGGAGATCCTCGAGCGCCTGCTGCTGCCGATGGTGAACGAGGGCGCGCGCATCCTCGAGGAGGGTGTCGCCTACCGTCCCATCGATATCGACGTGATCTTCACGAACGGCTTCGGCTGGCCCGCCTTCCGCGGCGGGCCGATGTTCTGGGCGGACCGGATGGGCCTGAAGGCGGTGCGCGACAAGCTGGCGCATTACGCCGAGGTGACCGGCGACCGGAACCTGCAGCCCTGCGCCCTGATCGAGAAACTCGCGGCCGAGGGCGGCAGCTTTGCCAGCCTCAAGCGCGCCGCCTGAACCAGCAAAAAGGAGAGAGAGGCCATGGACCTCCGCTTCACCGACGAGGAGATCGCCTTCCGCCAGGAGGTCCGCGATTTCATCGCCAAGGAATTGCCGGCCGAGACGCGTGAGCGGATGGTCGCCGGCAGGTCTCCCACCAAGCAGCAGGTGGTGGACTGGCAGCGTAAGCTGAACGCCCGCGGCTGGGCCGCGCCGGAATGGCCGAAGGAGGCTGGTGGCCCCGGCTGGACGCTGGCGCAGCGCTACATCTTCCGCGAGGAGTTGCAGCAGGCCCCGGCACCGTCCCCGCTCGGCTTCAACATCAACATGTGCGGGCCGGTCATCATCGAGTTTGGCACCGAGGAGCAGAAGCAGAAGTATCTGCCCCGCATGCTGAACCTCGATGATTGGTGGTGCCAGGGCTTCTCCGAGCCCGGCGCCGGCTCCGACCTCGCCGGCCTCAAGACCCGTGCGGTGCGCGAGGGCGACCACTACGTCGTCAACGGCCAGAAGACCTGGACGACCCTTGCCCAGCATGCCGACTGGATCTTCCTCCTCGTCCGTACCGACCCGAACGCGAAGAAGCAGGAAGGCATCTCCTTCCTGCTCTGCGACATGAAGACGCCGGGGATCACCGTCCGCCCGATCATCACCATCGAGGGCGGGCATGAGGTGAACGAGGTCTTCTTCGACGACGTGAAGGTGCCGGCCGAGAACCTGGTCGGCGAGGAGAACCGCGGCTGGGATTGCGCGAAATTCCTGCTCGGCAATGAGCGTTTCGGCCAGGCCCGCGTCGGCGCCTCGCGCGAGCGCATCCGCCGGCTGAAGGTCATCGCCCAGGAAAGCATGGATGGCGGCCGGCCGCTGATGGAGGACCCCGACTTCCGCCGCAAGGTGACGGAGATCGAGGTCGAGCTGAAGGCGCTCGAGATGACCGTCATGCGCGTCATCGCCACCGAGTCCAAGCGCAAGGACAAGAAGCCGGACCCGGCGACCTCGGTCCTCAAGATCAAGGGCACCGAGATCCAGCAGATGTGCTCCGAGCTGCTGATGAAGGCAGCCGGCCCCTATGCCTGGGCCGATGGCGACCCGGACGAGGAGGACGGGAGCAACGACGTGGATGTCGCGCCCGACTGGGCCTTCGGCCTCGCCGGCGTCTACTTCAACTGGCGCAAGCAGAGCATCTATGGCGGGTCGAACGAGATCCAGCGCAACATCATGGCCAAAGCCTTTCTGGGGCTCTGAGGGAACATGGATTTCGACCTGACGGAAGAACAGCGCCTGCTGCAGGACAGCGTGGCGCGGCTGCTCGGTGACAAATACGGCTTCGAGCAGCGCAAGGGCTACATGAAGTCGCCCGACGGCTGGAGCCGCGAGATCTGGGCGCAGTTCGCCGAGCTCGGCCTGCTCGGCTTGCCCTTCGGTGAGGATGAGGGCGGCTTCGGCGGCGGCCCGGTGGAGACGCTGCTGGTCGCCGAGCAGATCGGCCGCTTCATCACGCTCGAACCCTGGCTGAGCACCGTCGTCATCGGCGGCGGCTTCCTCCGCCACGGTGCCTCGCAGGAGCTGCGGAACGAACTCGTGCCGCAGGTTGCCGCGGGCGAGATGCTGCTGGCCTTCGCCCAGGTGGAGCGCCAGTCGCGCTACGATCTGTTCGACGTGACCACGACGGCGAAGAAGGATGGCAGCAGCTGGGTCATCAATGGCCGTAAAGGCTATGTGGTGCATGGCGACAGCGCCGACCGCCTGATCGTCACCGCACGCGTGGCCGGCGGTCAGCGCGACCTGAAAGGCATCGGCGTCTTCCTCGTCGATGCCAAGGATCCGGGCGTGCAGCGTCGCGGCTATCGCACGGTGGACGGGCAGCGGGCGGCGGAGATCGAGCTCTCCAATGTCCGGGCGCTCGCCGTGCTGGGCAATCCGGAGGACGGCCTGCCGCTGGTCGACCAGGTGGTGGACGAAAGCATTGCCGCGCTGGCCGGCGAGGCGGTCGGCGCCATGCAGGCCGCGCATGACATGACGATCGACTACATGAAGACGCGGCAGCAATTCGGCCGCCCGATCGGCAGCTTCCAGGCGCTGCAGCATCGCGCCGCGGATATGCTGGTCGCGCTCGAGCAATCCCGCTCCATGTCCTACTTCGCCGCCATGTCGGCCGCCGAGCGGAATCCGTTGGAGCGCCGCAAGGCCATGGCCTCGGTGAAGGTACAGATCGGTCGCTCGGCCCGCTTCGTCGGCCAGCAAAGCATCCAGCTGCATGGCGGCATTGCCATGACCATCGAGTATGCCTGCGGCCACTACTTCAAGCGGCTGACGGTGAATGACAGCATGTTCGGCGATGCCGACCATTATGTCCGCTACCTGGCCGAGACCGGCGGCCTCGTCGCCGCCGCCTGACAAGTCAGTGCCCGTTCGGTGAAAGCTCACGGGACGGGCAAGCTTGCCCGGTGCGGGTGCGCCATGCCGCGCACCCGCCCGTCATAAAGGGGTGGGTTCCCGATGATCGCCGACCCCGAGCGGACCATGGCTGGCCTCAATAGCATGGTGCACCTCCGGGCGGATCCCTCCATCACCGTCTTCGTCATCGACCTGCAGAAGGTCCGCCTCTTCCTTGTCCGCCTGCCGCGCAGGGAACGGAATCTCGGCGAGTGCCGCGCCTCATCGACAGCCTGAATCTCACCAACCGACTTCGACGTGCCGGCGAAGGCGCTCTTCCCCTCAAGGATGGGAGGCGAAGAAGCCCTATCTGCGCTATGTGGAGGTCGAGTAGGGCGATTGGGCCTCGCAATTCGTTTGCACGATAATGGATATTGCGGTTCCATATCGCCTTCGCAGTTGCAGCGAGACCGGGGGCAGCATGGTGGGACGGGCAATGGGGCGCCGCCAGATTCTGGCGGGAGCCGGCGTGGCGGCATTGGCGGCGCCGGGCCTGGCCCGAGCGCAGGGCGAGGCCATCCGCATTGGCGAGATCAACAGCTACACCGCCCAGCCCGCCTTCCTGCAGCCCTACCGCAATGCCTGGCTCCTTGCGCAGGAGCAGGTGAACGCCGCAGGCGGCATCAATGGCCGCCGGCTCGAGACGGTCTTCCGCGACGATGCGGGCCGTCCCGAGGATGCGGTCCGGCTCGCCGGGGAATTGGTGAATGCCGAAAAGGTCTCGCTCCTGGCCGGCGGCTTCCTCTCCAATGTCGGCCTCGCGCTCGCTGATTTCGCCAACCAGAACAAAAGGCTTTTCGTCGCCAGCGAGCCGCTGACCGATGCGCTCGTCTGGAGCCGCGGCAACAAGTACACCTTCCGCCTCCGTGCCAGCACCTACATGCAATCCGCCATGCTGGTGGAGGAGGCAGCGAAGCTGCCGGCCAAGCGCTGGGCCACGGTCGCGCCGAACTACGAGTACGGCCAATCCGCCGTCCGCTGGTTCAAGGAGTTGCTGAGCCGCGCCAAGCCCGATGTTGAATTCGTCGCTGAGCAATTCCCGGCCCTTGGCCGCATCGATGCCGGCGCCACCGTGCAGGCCCTCGCCGCGGCCAACCCGGAGGCGATCTTCAACGTCACCTTCGGTGCTGATCTCACCAATTTCGTCCGCCAGGGCAGCACACGCGGCCTGTTCGAGCGCCGCCGCGTCGTTTCCCTGCTGACCGGCGAGCCGGAATATCTCGACCCGCTCGGCGACGAGGCACCCGAGGACTGGATCGTTACCGGCTATCCCTGGGAGCAGATCGACACGCCCTCCCACACGCCTTTCCGGGAGGCGTATCGCCGGCGGTGGAACGATTATCCGCGGCTCGGCAGCGTTGTCGGCTACGATACGGTGATGGCAATCGCGGCCTTGCTGCGGAAGACCCCCACCCTCGAGACCGAGGCGCTGGTCGAGGCCATGTCCGGGCTCAAATTCCAGTCCGTGCTCGGGCCGGTGGAATTCCGCGCCATCGACCACCAGTCCACCATGGGGGCCTTCGTCGGGCGCACCGTGCTGAAGAACGGCAAGGGCAGCATGGCGGATTGGCGCTACGCCGATGGGAAGGACTACCTGCCATCGGATGACGTGGTCCGGACGCTGCGGCCCCAGGCCTGACGTAGGCAGCCTTGGAGAATCTGGTCCTCCAGGCCCTGAGCGGCCTGGCGAGCGCTTCCTCGTTGTTCCTGGTGGCGTCCGGTCTCACTGTCATCTTCGGCGTCAGCCGGGTTGTCAATTTCGCCCATGGCTCGCTCTACATGCTGGGCGCCTACCTGGCCTGGACGCTGGTGACCACCCTGCCGCGCGGCCATCTCGGCTTCTGGGGCGGGGTGATCGGCGCGGCGCTGCTGGTCGGGCTGATCGGGCTGCTGGTGGAGGTGCTGCTGCTGCGGCGCATCTACCGCGCGCCGGAGCTTTTCCAGCTGCTCGCCACCTTCGGCGTGGTGCTGATCGTGCAGGATCTCGCCCTGATGACCTGGGGCGCGCAGGACCTGCTCGGCCCGCGCGCGCCCGGCCTGCGCGGCAGCGTCGAGATCGTCGGCCTCCGCTTCCCGCTCTATGAGTTGTTCCTGATCGGCGTCGGGCCGGTGGTACTGGCCCTGCTCTGGCTGCTCTTCCACCGCACGCGCTGGGGCACGCTGGTGCGTGCGGCGACGCAGGACCGGGAGATGGTGGGCGCGCTCGGCGTGAACCAGCGCATGCTCTTCACCTCGGTCTTCTTCCTCGGCAGCCTGCTCGCCGGGCTCGGCGGCGCGCTGCAGCTGCCGCGGGAAAGCGTCAACCTCCATATGGACCTTTCCATCATCACCGAAGCCTTCGTGGTCGTGGTGGTAGGCGGGCTCGGCAGCCTCTCCGGGGCGGCGCTGGCGGCCCTGCTGATCGGCGAGCTGCATGCCTTCGGCATCCTCATCGTGCCGAAGATCACCCTGGTGCTGGTCTTCCTGGTGATGGCGCTGGTGCTGGTGGTGCGGCCGCACGGTCTGCTCGGCAAGCCCGAGGCGGCAGCCCGGGGCGGGCAGGGAAGTGCGGAGCCGGTCATCGGCCCCGCGCCGCCGGCGCTGCGCTGGCTGGCGCTGGCGGCCCTCGCCGTGGCGGTCGTGCTGCCCCCCTTCCTCGGCGACTACGCGGTCTCGGTGCTGACGGAACTCGCCATCTTCGTGCTCTTCGCCGCAAGCCTCCATCTCATCATGGGGCCTGGCGGCATGGCGAGCTTCGGGCATGCCGCCTATTTCGGCCTCGGCGCCTATGGGGCCGCCCTGGCAGCGCAGTGGCTCGGCGCGCCGATGCTTGCCGGGCTGGCGCTGGCGCCCCTGATGGCAGGCATCTTCGGCCTTGTCTTCGGCTATTTCTGCGTGCGGCTCTCCGGCGTCTATGCAGCGATGCTGACCCTGGCCTTCGCCCAGATCGCCTGGTCGGTCGCCTTCCAATGGGTCGAGGTGACGGGCGGCGACAACGGCATCCTGGGCGTCTGGCCTGATGCCTGGGCGGCGCCGAAGCTGGTCTACTACTACCTCGCCTTGGCCCTCTGCCTCGGTGCGACGCTGTTCCTGCGCCGCGTGGTGCATGCCCCCTTCGGCTATGCGCTGCGGGCCCAGCGCGACAGCACGCTGCGCGCCGAGGCGATCGGTATCGATGCCTTCCGCATCCGCTGGCTCGGCTTCGCCCTGGCTGCGGCGGCGGCGGGCATCGCGGGCGGCCTCTTCGCCTATGGCAAGGGCAGCGTCTTCCCGACCTATATGGGTATCCCGCGCAGCGTCGATGCGCTGCTGATGGTGTTGCTGGGCGGGGTGCAGACGCTCTCCGGCCCGATCATCGGGGCGCTGGCCTTCACCGGGCTGCAGGAGCAGCTCGTCCGACTGACGGATCTCTGGCGGCTCATCCTCGGCTGCATCATCGTGCTGCTGGTGCTGTTCTTCCCGCAAGGCCTCGCCGGAGCAGCCCGGGCACGGTGGGAGGCCCGCCATGGCGACGCTTGAGGTCGAGGGGCTGACGAAGAGCTTCGGCGGCGTCCGCGCCGTGCAGGGCGTCACCTTCGCAGTCGAGCCGGGCGAGATGCTGGCCCTGATCGGCCCCAACGGCGCCGGCAAGTCCACCTGCTTCAACATGCTGAACGGGCAGCTCCGACCGGATGCCGGGCGGGTGCGGCTCATGGGCCGGGACATCACCGGCATCGCGCCGCGCCAGGTCTGGCGGCTTGGCGTCGGGCGCACCTTCCAGATCACCGCGACCTTCGGCTCCATGACGGTGCTGGAGAATGTGCAGATGGCGCTGCTCTCGCATCACCGTCGGCTGGGCCAGCTCTGGCGGCCCGTGGCGCGGATGGATGCGGCACCCGCCCGCGCCCTGCTCGACCGGCTCGGCATGGCCGACCAGGCGGCACGCCCCTGCGGCATCCTTGCCTATGGCGACCTGAAGCGGGTCGAACTCGCCATCGCCCTCGCCAATGAGCCCAAGCTGCTGCTGATGGATGAGCCGACCGCCGGCATGGCACCGCAGGAGCGTGTCTCGCTCATGGCGCTGACCGCCGATATCGCGCGGGAGAGCGGCATCGCCGTCCTCTTCACCGAACATGACATGGACGTCGTCTTCAGCCATGCCGACCGCATCCTGGTGCTGGATCGTGGCCGGCTGATCGCCGAAGGTGAGCCGGCGGTCGTCCGCGCCGACCCCAAGGTGCGGGAGGTCTATCTTGGCTCCGGCGCGGTGACGGGGGCGCATTGATGCTGCAGGTCTCCGGCGTCTCAGCCTATTACGGCCGTGCGCATATCCTCGACGGCGTTACCCTCGATGTCGGGGCAGGCGAGGTGGTGGTGCTGCTCGGGCGCAATGGCGCTGGCAAGTCGACCACAATGAAGGCGATCATGGGCCTCGTCCCCCCGGCCGCTGGCAGCGTGCGGTTCCAGGGCGCCGAGATCGCCGGGCAGGAGCCTTTCGAGATCGCCCGCCGCGGCCTCGGCTATGTGCCGGAGGAACGCCGTATCTTCAGCGAGTTATCCGTTATCGAGAATCTCGAGGTCGGCCGCCGCCCGGCCGCCGCGGGCCTGCGCCCCTGGACACCGGAGCGCCTCTTCGGCCTCTTCCCGAGCCTCGGTGCCATGCAGGACCGGCCGGGTGGGCGGATGAGCGGCGGCGAGCAGCAGATGCTGACCATCGCCCGCACCCTGATGGGCAATCCGCGGCTCATCCTGCTCGACGAGCCGAGCGAGGGGCTGGCACCGGTCATCATCGAGCGCATGGCGGAGGCCATCCGGGCGCTGAAGGCGGAAGGGCTGTCCATCCTCCTCTCGGAGCAGAACCTGCATTTCGCCCAGGTGGTCAGCGACCGCGCGACCATCATCGAGAAGGGCCGCATCCGCTGGAGCGGCAGCATCCCGGAACTGCTCGCGGCCGATGAGGTCAGGGAACAGTATCTGTCGGTATAGCCAGCAGCCCGGCGGAGCCGACCACGCGGACGGCATCCCCGAGGACCAGGGCCGCGGCCTCGATCAGCCCCGCCGAGAGCAGCGCCTCCGCCCGTGCCTCACCGGCATCGAGCGCGGCCTCCGCCACCTCCGCGGGCAGGGGGTCGACGCCCGTGGTGACGAGGCGGTCGCCGAGATCGCTGTCGGGGTCGAGGGAGGAGGCCGGGGCACGGCGGATCGCAGGGTGCTCGGCATCGACAGCATTGGCGATGACGGTCGCCGCGGCATCCGCCTCGGCCGCGCTGCGCGCCAGCACCGTCACCGCATCGGCGATGCCGAGGGAGAAGCTGCGGCCCGGCCAGCCGCTGGTGGCGATGCCGCGCACCGGATCCATCGCGCCGATGCGGATCAGCGCCTCCGGCGCCGCCTGCGCCAGATGCGGCACCACGCCGACGCGCAGCATGGCGCCAGGGGCCAGGAACAGGGCGATGTCGCCGCCATTGTTGACATAGGCGGTGGTCAGGCCGGTTGTCTTCGCGAGGGCCGCCAGCACCTCCTCCGCCACGGCACCTGCCACGGCGGCCATTGGGGTGATGAAGTCGGCGCGGAATGGCCAGACCGCCGCCGCCATGCGGCGTGCCACCGGCCCGTGCATGACCAGGCGGTCGGGGCCGAGCGGCGCCCGCAGCAGCGGCAGCTCCGCCACCAGCCCGGCCAGCAGGCCCTGAAAGGCGGCATTGGCGCGGGAGGCAGCCTCGCCGATGGCGGCGCGCGTGCCCTCCAGCCCGATCACCAGATCGATCGGGCCGTCCTGCAGATGCAGCCTGCCATCGGGCAGGATAGCGGCTAGGGCGCCGGCCAAGGATTGACCTCCATCCAGGCTTCCTGCCGCGCGGCATCGCCATGGTCGGCGAGGAGCTGCTCGAGCGGCACCGCGTGGTCCACATGCCCACCGAGACGCGCATAGAGATCGGCACGGAGGGTGAATTCGATGGGCGCCACCAGGGCCGGTGTCGGGACATAGCCGAAGGCGCCATCCGGCACCCGCAGCACATCGGCCATGACCGTGATGCCGCCCCCTGGCCAGAGCGTGCAGGGCGCGCCCCCGATGGTGACGCGGACGAGGGATCTCTGCACCTCCCGCGTCAGCAGCACCGGGTTCTCGGTGACGCCCGCCCGGAGCGAGCCGCCGGCGCCTGCCATGAACAGCACCGAGGTCATCGCCGGTTCGCAATTCTCACCGATCCGCTCGACGGTCTTCAGCACCGCGGACGGGATCGGCACCGGCACGGGCCGCAGCGCCTCGTCCAGCTCGACATAGAGGTGGTCCTCGCCCGTGGTGCTCGTTAACAGCAGGCGGAGGCCGGGCCAGGCGGTCTTCGGGTCGATGCTCTCGATGACGGCGAGCGGGTCCTTGATATCCGTCCCGCCCCAGCCGTTGCCGGGATGCGCCACCTGGAAATAACGCCCGGGCGTGGAGCGCCGGCCGCGCACGCGGATGCCACTCGGCGGCACGTCGAGGCATTTGCCGGCCTGGTGTTCCGACAGCACGCCGGTGATGTGGTCATCGACGACGATCACCTCATCCACATGCCCATGCCATTGCTGGGCGAAGATGCCGATGGCGGCGCTGCCGCAGCCGACGCGCATGCGCCGCTCCGGCACGCCGTCGACGATCGGCGCCTGGCCCGCCTGCAGCACGAGCTTCGCCCCGCCATCGATCGAGACCTCGACCGCACCCTTGTTGCAGAGCGTGAGCATGGCGGCGCAGGTGACGTTGCCCTCGCGCTTGGAGCCGCCCGTCAGATGCCGCACGCCGCCGAGGCTGAGCATCTGGCTGCCATACTCGGCGGTGGTGACATGGCCGATCTGCTCGCCATCGACGCGCACCGCAGCCGTCTCCGGGCCGAGATGGCGGTCGGTGTCGATCTTCACCTTGAGGCCGCAATAGCTGAAGATGCCCTCGGTGACGACGGTGACGGTATCGACGCCGGCATGGCGCGAGCCAACGATGAAAGGTGCCGGCTTGTAGTCCGGATAGGTGGTGCCGGCGCCGATCGCCGAGACGAAGATCTCCTCGCGCGGCGCCAGCCCGCCAGCCCAATCCTCGGAGCCTTCGAGGAAGGGCACCGTCTCGCCGCCCGTCTCCACCGTCCGTTGCATCAGCACCAGCGGGTCGGTGCGGATCAGGGCACCGTCTTGGTTGGCATAGCGGCTGCAGGCGCCGGAGCGGCCCGGGCGGATACGGCAGAGCACGGGGCAGGCATCGCAGCGGACGATCCCCTCATTCCCCTCGCGCGCGCCGAAGAGGGCGGTGCGGTCGGTGCTCATCGCGGCAGGGCCTCCAGGATGCGATGGGGCAGGGCAGGCACGCGGGTGATCTCGGCCCCCGTCGCATCCCGGATGGCGGAGAAGATGGCGGGCGCCGTCGGCACCAGCGCCGGCTCGCCGATCCCTTTGGCGCCATAGGGGCCCAGGGGCTCCGGGTCCTCGATCAGGATCGTCTCGATCACCGGCACATCGCCGATGGTCGGGATCAGGTAGTCATGCAGGTTCTCGGTGCGGCCGGGAAGGTATTCCTCCATCAGCGCCAGGCCGATGCCCTGGGCGATCCCGCCCTCGATCTGCCCCTCGACCAGCAGCGGGTTGATGGCACGGCCGACATCATGCGCGGCGACGATCCGCTGGAGGTGGACGATGCCGAGTTCGGTATCCACCGCGAGCGCCGCGATCTGGGCGGCGAAGCCGTAGGTGGCATAGGGCACGCCCTGGCCATTGGCATCGAGCGGCGTGGTCGGCGGGTCGAAGCGGCCGGTGCCCTCGAGCGGCGTGTCGAGATGGAGCGGCCGGCCATCGACCATCAGCACGCCATCCGCCAGCGCCAGCCGCGCCTCCGGCCCCGCATTGGCCCTGAGCAGGATGGCGTCGCGCAGCGCCAGCCCCGCCTCCATCGCCGCCCTTCCGCTGACGAAGGTCTGGCGCGAGGCGCTGGTCTTGCCGGCATCGGCCGTCAGGTCGGTATCGCCCAGCACCAGGGCGAAGGCATTGGCCGGAAGGCCGAGCGCATCGGCGGCGATCTGCAGCAACACCGTCGTGCTGCCCTGGCCGATATCGACCGCGCCATTGTGGAAGGTAGGGCGCCCACCCGGCTCCAGCGTGACCCGCATGGTGGAGGGGTTGGACATGCCGGTATTGCCGATGCCGTACCACATGCAGGCGATGCCGACGCCGTGGCGCAGCGGGCCGCCCCCGGCATTCGCCGTGGCCGCCTCCGCCCGCAGCGCCGTCCAGCGGGGCCGAAGCGCCTCGAGGCAGGCGGCGAGGCCGGCGGAATGGGTGATGACCTGACCGGTGGCGGTGCTGTCGCCGGCGCGGAGTGCGTTGATGTGGCGGAATTCCAGCCGGTCGATCCCGGCCGCATCCGCCAGCCTGTCCCACAACGCCTCCTGCGCGATGGCGGCCTGGGGCACGCCGAAGCCACGGAAGGCGCCGGAGGGCGGGTGGTTGGTCAGCACCGCCCGCGCCCGGCTGCGGACATGCGGCACGCGATAGGGGCCGGTCGAATGCGCCGGCACCCGTCCGGCCACGGTCGGCCCCCAGCTGGCATAGGCGCCGGTATCGTAGATGCCCTCGAATTCCAGTGCCGTCAGCCGCCCCTCGGCATCGCAGCCGGCGCGGGCGGTGATGCGGGCCGGGTGCCGCTTGGTGCTGCTCGCCATGCTCTCGGCGCGCGACCAGGTGGCACGGACCGGGCGGCGCAGCAGCCAGGCGGCGATGGCGAGCATCGGCTGCACCGCCACATCCAGCTTGCCGCCGAAGCCGCCGCCGCAGGCAGTCGGGACGATCCGCACCGACTCATGCGGCAGGCCGAGCACGCCCGCGACCTCCTCGAGGTCCATGTAGGGCGCCTGGGTGGAGGCATGCACCTCGATGCGGTCACCGATGCGCTGCGCCCAGCCGGCCTCCGGCTCGATATAGGCATGTTCGACGAAGCTGGTCTGCCATGCGCCCTCGGCGACATGCGCGCTGGCGGCGAGCGCCGCGGCGGCGTCGCCCTGCACCACACGGCCGGTGGTCAGCACATTGTCCAGCCAGCGTTGATGCAAGGGTGGGGCACCCTCGGCCAGGGCGGCGAGCGGATCGGCAAGCGGCGGCAGCACCTCCCAGGTCAGCGGGAGTTCGTCCGTGCGGATGGCGTCCAGCGCCTCCCGCTCCCCGACCAGGGCGCAGACCATGTCGCCGCGATACCGCACCAGCCCCTCGGCGAAGACCGGCTGGTCCTTGATGTCGGGATAGATGCCATAGCCGTTGCGGCCTGGGACATCGGCGGCGGTGAGCACGCGGTGGAGGCCCGGATGCCGCGCCACCAGCGGCGCCATGTCGCCCAGGGTGAAGCGCGCCCGCGCATGCGGGCTGCGGATCGGGCGGAGCCAGAGCGCATCGGCCGGCGCGCTATCGGCGCCATAGCGCTCCGTCCCGTCCAGCTTGGGCCAGCCATCGGCCCGCGCCATGCGGCTGCCGACCGCCGCTCCGGCTGCCGGCGGCACCGCGGCCGGCGCCTCCAGGAAGCGATGCGCCGCCATCACCGCCTCGATGATCTTGCGGTAGCCGGTGCAGCGGCAGAGCACGCCCCCGAGCGCAGCCATGACCTGCGCCTCATCCGGCCGCGGCACCGCCTGCAGCAGCGCCATCGCCGCCATCAGCATGCCCGGGGTGCAATAGCCACACTGCGCCGCGCCCAGCGCCTGGAAAGCGGATTGCAGCGCCATCCCCATGGGCAGGGCAGCAAGCCCCTCGACCGTCAGCACCGCCACGCCCTCGGCCTGGGCGAGGGGGACGAGGCAGGCGCAGGCCTGGGCACCATCGACAAGCACGGTGCAGGCGCCGCAATCCCCGGCATCGCAGCCCAGCTTGGTGCCGGTGAGGCCGAGCCGGTCGCGCAGCACGGTGCTCAGCCGCGCATCGGGCGGCGCGGCGACGGCATGGTCGCAACCATTGACCGTGAGCTTGGGGAGGCGCGGCGGCGGGGCGTTCATGCGGCTTCCCGGATGGCAGGGGCGGCGAGGCGGGTCAGCAGGCGGCGCAGCAGCACCTGCGCCGCCTGGCGGCGATAGGAGGCCGTGGCGCGGACATCGTCGATCGGGCTCAGCGCAGCGAGGTGATCGGCGCGGAGCACCGCCGGCGCCTCCGCCACCGTCATGCCGCGCAGTTCCGTCTCCAACCCGGCGAGCCGCAGCGCCACCGGTGAGCAGGCACCGACCGAAATCCTTGCCCGCGCGATGCGGCCCTCGGCGAGTTCGATCACTGCCGCCGCCATGACGATGGAGATGACGAGATAGCTCCGCGCACCCAGCTTCTCGAAGCCCGCCCGCGCTCCAGGCGCCGCATGGGGCACCAGCACGGCGGTGGCGATCTCGTCCGGCGCCAGCGCCGTCCTCCTGTTGCCGGCCAGGAATTCGCCGAGTGGCAGGCGCCGCGTGCCACGCCTGCTCGCCAGTTCGATTGCTGCGTCGAGCGCCAGCAGCGGCGGCACCCCATCCGCCGCCGGCGAGGCATTGCAGAGATTGCCGACCAGGGTGGCCCGGTTCTGCACCTGGGCCCCGCCCACCCGGGTGGCGGCGGAGCGGAGGGCATCAAACCAGGGCGGCAAGGGCGCCTCGCGCAGCGCGGCCCAGGTCACCCGGGCGCCAATGCGGGTATGGTCCCCTGCGTCGCTCATCCCGGCCGTCTCGCGGATGGCGGACAGGTCGAGCACGGGCCGGGACTCCATCCGTCCCCAGGCCTCAGCCGCGGCGCGGGCCGGGTAGAGATCCGTCCCTCCGGCGAGCAGCAGGGGCGGGGCAGGGGCCTCGGCCAGCAGGGCCAGGGCCTCTGCCAGGGATTCGGGTCTGCGATAGGCCGCCATCTGCCTGCCGGATTGTTGTTCGGCTAACGACTTTGCCAGCCTCTCCTCGGCCTCACAACGGAAATATGCGGCTAACCCATGCGGCGGAGGATGGCGGAGAGCCGCGCCGCCTCATCGCGCGGCAGCGGCGCGAGGGTGGCCGCGCTGACCGCCTTGGCCTTCTCCACCCAGCCCGGCAGGGCCGCGAGCGCCACAGGCGTCAGCGCGACCAGCAGCATCCGGGCATCCGACGGGTCCCGCTCGCGCACCACCAGGCCGCGCGCCATGAGGCGGGCGACGACGCCCTTCACCGTTGGCGGGTCCATGGCCAGCAGCCGGCCCAGGAGGTTCTGCGACAGCGGCCCACGCCGCCACAGCATGTGCAGGGCGGCGAATTGCATGGAGGTCGGCCCATCCTCCCCCATGATCCCCTGGAACAACGCGAGGTGCCGCTGATAGGCCCGGCGCAGCAGGTGGCCGACCTGATCCTCCAGCACGTAGTCCTCCGGCTCCTCCATCCGCTCCTCCGCCTGGCATTTCGTTTCTAGGCTTACGAAACGCCGAGGGCTAGACTGGGCGCAGTTGGTGGGGGATCAGGCGATGGCCGTGGAACAGGCTTCGGGTCCGGCGCGGGGCCGCACCCTGGTGCGCAATATCGGCCTGCTGCTCTCGGGCGACCTCGCCAACCCGATCCTCGAGGCCGATGCCATCCTGATCGAGGACGGCAGGATCCTGGCCGTCGGCCGCGCCGCCGAACTGGCCGCGCGCGGTCCCGCTGATTTCGTCATCGACGCGCATGGCTGCGCCGTCGCACCGGGCCTGGTCGACAGCCATGTCCACCCGGTGATCGGTGACTGGACTCCGCGGCAGAACCAGATGGGTTGGGTCGAGAGCAACCTCCATGGTGGCGTCACCACCATGATCTCGGCCGGCGAGGTGCATCTGCCCGGCCGGCCGAAGGACATCGTCGGGTTGAAGGCGCTGGCCATCACCGCGCAGCGCGCCTTCTTCAACGCCCGCCCCGCCGGGGTGAAGGTGCTGGCCGGTGCGCCGGTGCTGGAGAAGGGCATGGTCGAGAGCGACTTCGCCGAGCTCGCCGCCGCCGGCGTCACGCTGCTGGGCGAGGTCGGGCTCGGCTCGGTGAAGGCCGGCTACGAGGCGCGGGAAATGGTCGCCTGGGCCCGCAAGCACGGCATCCAGAGCACCATCCATACCGGCGGCCCCTCCATCCCCGGCAGCGGGCTGATCGACAAGGACACGGTGCTGGAGGCGGATGCGGATATCATTGGCCATATCAATGGCGGCCATACCAGCCTGCCCGAGGCGCATGTCTGCGAGCTCTGCGAGCGCAGCAGCCGGGCGATCGAACTTGTGCATAATGGCAACGAGCGTGTCGCCATTGCCGCCGTGCAGGCTGCGCGGGACCTCGGGCAGCTCCATCGCGTTATCCTCGGCACGGACAGCCCGGCCGGCTCCGGCGTGCAGCCGCTCGGCATCCTGCGGATGATCTCGTTGCTTTCCTCGCTCGGCGGGATCAAGGCGGAGCAGGCTTTCGCCATGGCGACCGGCAACACGGCCCGCATCCGCAACCTCGATGCCGGGATGATCGAGACGGGCCGCGCCGCGGATCTCGTCTTCCTCGACCGCGCCCAGCACACCGCCGGACGGGACCTGCTGCACAGCATCGAACTGGGCGATATTCCGGGGATCGGTGGCGTGATGATCGACGGCGCCATGCGCTGCGGCCGCAGCCGCAACACGCCACCGGCCGAGCGCGTCCCCGAGATGCTCGGGCATTGATCCCCGGCTGGCGGCAGGGTGTCCGCAACGGGCTGGTCTTCGGCATCCTGGCCTTGGGGGCGGTCATGGCCCTCAATGCCGGGGAGCTGCCGGGGCTCGGGGCCATATTGGCGGAGCTGCCGGCCGCAGTCGGCATCTCGGCCGCCGTCCATATCCCGCAGATCCTGCTGACCGCGGCCGCCTGGCGGGCCCTGCTGCCGCCCGGGCTCCGGCCGCCCTTCGCCGCCATGGCGCTGCTGCGCTGGTACCGCGAATCGGCCAATGCGCTGGTGCCGGCCGGGGCCCTGGTCGGCCAGGCGGCTGCGGCCCGGCTGCTGGCGAGGCGAGGGGTGCCCGGGCGGATGGCGGGCGCGACCGCGACCGTGGACCTGACGCTCGAGGCCGTGTCGCAGCTTTTCTTCACCCTGGCCGGGGTGGCGCTGCTGCTTGGCGTCGGCGATGGGCCGGGCCTGCTCGGCTTCGCCCTGGCGGGCTTCGGCATCGCCCTCGCCGGGGCTGCGGCCATGGTGCTGTTCCAGCGCCGCCTGCCGCTGACCCTGCTCGAGCGGCTGCTGGCCCGGCTGGCGAGGCGCTGGCCGGCCATCGACCCGGCCTGGATCCGGGAGCTTCAGGAGGCCATCCTCCAGCTCCATGCCGACTGGCCCCGGCTGGCGGTGGCGACGCTCTGGCACACCATCTCCTGGCTGCTCGGGGCGATCGAGATCGCGGGCGTGCTCTGGCTGCTCGGCCATCCCATCTCGCTCGCCGATGCGCTGGTGATCGAGAGCCTGGCCCAGGCGCTCCGGAATGTCGGCTTCATGCTGCCGGGGGCGCTGGCGGTGCAGGAGGGGGCCATCATCGGCGCCGCGGCGCTGGTCGGCGTGCCGCCAGCGGCGGCGCTGGCCGTGGCCCTGGTGCGACGGACGCGGGAGGTCTGCCTCAGCCTGCCCGGCCTTATCGCTTGGCAGCGGGCCGAAAGCGGGTCTATGCGCTCCGCTGGACCGGATCGCGGAGGGGCCTGATGGCCTCGGAGCGGGATTCCGCGACTGACAACAGGCCGGACCGGCTCGCGTGTTCTGGACACTGCGCGGGCCGCTTCAGGCCGGGGGACAGCTGATGGCAAGCAAGACATCTGGCGTGATCGACCTGCTGCGGCTGGTGCCGCAGGGCGGACCGGCGATCTGCAATGTCTCCGTGACCAACATGTGCAACGCGACCTGCGATTTCTGCAATTTCGCGCATAACAAGGGTTTTGTGAAACACCGGAGCTGGCTGGACGCCGAGAAATTCCCGGCCGCCCTGACGCGGCTGCGCGAGCAGGCCAATGTCCGTTTCGTGACCTTCATGGGCGGCGAGCCGCTGCTGCACCCGAAGATCATCGAGATGGCGCGGGAGGCAACGGCCCAGGGCACGCAGCCCACCCTCGTCACCAATGGCTGGCTGCTGCCGCCCAAGGTGGATGACCTGGCCTCAACCGGCATCACCACCCTCTTCGTCTCTATCGACAGCGAGCATGCGCATCTCCACGAGGAGAATCGCGGGCTGAAGGGCGTCTGCACCCGGATCAGGGAGGCCAATACCCGCCTCGCCGCCAAGGGGGTGACGCCGATCGCCAGCGTCGCCATGACCCGGCTGGTGAAGGATTACGAGGCGCTCGGCCGCTTCCTGAAGGAGCTCGGCTTCGCCGCCGTCACCTTCTCCTATCCGCGGAAGGCGGCGCTCGGCTCCTCCTCCCTCGTCTATTCCGAGAATAGCGAACTGGTCGACATGTCCTCGGCCGAGCTGCTGGCGGCCTTCGATGGGGTGGAGAAGGCCCGGGCGGTGATCCCCGTCCACAATCCGCGCGCGGCCATCGCCGATATGCGCCGCCGCCTGACCGGCCAGGGCGAGCGCTTCATCTGCCATGCCGGCTACAAGTATTTCTACCTGGACTGGAATTACGACCTCTGGCGCTGCGAGGACTGGAAGGAGCCGCTGTCCTCCGTCTGGGACTTCACGCCGGACAAGGTCATGCGCGACGGCTGCCAGGCCTGCACCACCGATTGCTACCGCGACGCCAGCATCATGCTGCACTTCTCGGTCTCGATCGGCGACTCCTTCGCGCGGCTGAAGGAGGGGCGGCCCTTCGCGGCCGTGGCGGCTCTGGCGGACCGGCGCAATCTCGGCTCGCTCGGCGCCGTCATCGGCCATGGCGCGCGTCTGACGAAACTGGCGGGAAGGGCCTGAGGCGATGGCGACGGTGATCCGGAAGCTCGTGGTGCTGCTGGACGAGACGCGGCGCGAGATGGGGCGGGATCTGCCGCGGCCGATCCGCCGCGCCGTCGCCTGCGCCGTCATCGAGAACCCCTTCGCTGGCCGGTACCAGGAGGACCTTTCGGACCTCATCGCCCAGGGTGAGGCGCTGGGCGCGCTCCTGGCCGAGCGCGCCATTGCCGCCCTCGGCATCCCCGGCGAGCAGGTGGAGAGCTTCGGCAAGGCCGCGATCGTGGGCGAGGCGGGCGAGTTGGAACATGCCGCCGCCCTGCTCCACCCGAAGATGGGCGCGCCGGTGCGGGCGGCGCTGGGCCGGGGCCCGGCGCTGATCCCCTCGGCCAAGAAGGCGGGTGGGCCCGGCACGCCGATCGACGTGCCGCTCGGCCACAAGGATGCCGCCTTCGTCCGCAGCCATTTCGACGCCATCGAGGCGCGGGTGCCGGATGCGCCGCGGGCCCGCGAGATCCTGCTCTGCCTCGCCCTGACGGATGGCGGCCGGCCACTGCCACGCATCGGCGGCCTGACGACGGCCGAGGTCGTTGGCACGGACGGCCTGCGCTAACCCTTCCGCCTGACGCCCTCCAGCGCCAGGCGCGTATGCAGCGCCACCAGCTCGGCGGGCTGTAGCCGGCCATCGGCGCGGTACCAGGTGCAGACGCCGGTCAGCATCGCCAACATGGCATAGGCGCTGATCCGCGCATCCCCGAGGTTCAGCAACCCTGCTGCCGCGCCCTCTTCCAGCAGGCCAATCAGCCGCGCCTCGTAGTCATGGCGCATGGTGATGATCCGCGCGGCATTGGGCGGATCGAGGGCGCGCAATTCGAAATTGGCGATGTAGACCTCGCGCTTCCGCTCCAGGTGGTAGAGCACGTGGTGCGCGATGAAGGCTTCGAGCCGGGCAAGGGGCTCCGGCCCGGCCGCCGCCAGCGCCGCATCGGTCTGCTCCAGCAGCGCCGTCATATGCTCCAGCATCAGGTCGAAGAGCAGGCTCTGCTTCGTCGTCATGTGGTTGTAGAGCGAGGCCGGGCTGATGCCGACCGCCGCCGCAAGCTCGCGCAGATTCATGGCGGCGAAGCCCTGCTGGTGAATCAGCCGCAGCGCCGCCTGCCGGATGGCGGCCGCGGTGCGCTCGCCGTTCGACCTCGTGATGCGTGCCATGCGTGTGGACGTCTCTCTCCCTTCGCATCAGGCTGGGATGCGAAACCTCTTGCGGTCAATCGATAAACGAACATATGTTCGTTTAGCAGCGGGGACCATAACCCCGCCGGGGAGGGATCGATCGTGGCCGCATCTGCGCCTCATCGCCTGTATCATGGCTGAGCCCGGCGCGACGATCCTCGCCGCCGATGGGGTGACATTGCGGTTCGGCGGCGTGCGCGCCCTGACCGATGTCTCCTTCGAGGTCAAGGCCGGCGAGGTCTTCTCGATCATCGGGCCGAACGGCGCCGGCAAGACCTCCATGGTCAACTGCATCTCTGGCCGCTACCGCCCGACATCCGGCCGCATCCGCTTCGATGGCGCCGACATCACCCGCATGCCGACGCGCCGGCGCGCCGCCATCGGCATCGGCCGTACCTTCCAGAATCTGGCGCTGTTCGGCCACATGACGGTGCTCGACAACATCATGGTCGGGCGGCACCACCTGATGCGGCACGGCTTCCTCTCCGGCATGGCTTATTGGTTCGGCGGCGCGCAGCGGGAGGAGATCGCGCACCGGCGCGAGGTCGAGGAGATCATCGACTTCCTCGAGATCCAGCATGTGCGGAAGGCGCCGGCCGGCACGCTCTCCTACGGCCTGCGCAAGCGGGTGGAACTGGCACGCGCCATCGCGCTCCGCCCGAAACTCATCCTGCTCGACGAGCCCATGGCCGGGATGAATCTCGAGGAGAAGGAGGACATGGCCCGCTACATCCTCGACCTCAACGAGGAATGGGGCATGACCGTGCTGATGATCGAGCACGACATGGGCGTGGTAATGGATATCTCCCACCGGGTCATGGTGCTCGATTTCGGCAAGAAGATCGCCGAGGGGACGCCCGAGGCCGTGCTCGCCGACCCGCATGTGAGACGCGCCTACCTCGGCGAGGCGGACGAGGTGGTGAGCGAGCCGGAGGAAGCGCTGGCGCCATGACCGATACCCTCCCCAAGCTCCTCTCCCGCAACGCCCGCGAGCATGGCGGCGAGGTGGCGCTGCGGGAGAAGCAGTTCGGCATCTGGCGCGCCTTCACCTGGGCCGAGTACCATGGCCGCACCCGCGCCTTCGCCCTTGGTTTGAAGAGCCTTGGCCTCGGCGCCGGCGATGTCGTGGGCCTCATCGGCGACAACCGGCCCGACTGGGTCATGGGCGAGATCGCAACCCATGCGATCGGCGCCCGCTCGCTCGGCATCTACCGCGACGCGCTGGACGACGAGGTGGCCTATCTCCTCGAGCATAGCGGCGCCAGGGCGGTGATCGCCGAGGATGAGGAGCAGGTGGACAAGCTTCTCGGCATGGGCGACCGTGCGCCGGCGCTGCGCCACATCATCTACTCCGACCCTCGCGGCATGCGGAAGCACGCCGACCCGCGTCTGTTGCCGGCGGCCGAGCTGGTCCGCCTCGGCGAGGCCGCCCATGCCGAGGATGCGGCCGCCTATGAGCGGCTGGTGGAGGCGACGCGCGGCGAGGACATCGCCATCCTCTGCACCACCTCAGGCACCACCGCCCGGCCGAAGCTCGCCATGCTCCGTGGCGGTGCGCTGGTGCGGCATTGCGAGAGCTACCTCAAGGCCGATCCGAAGGGGCCCCAGGACGAATACGTCTCCGTCCTGCCGCTGCCCTGGATCATGGAGCAGATCTATGTTCTCGGCTGGGGCCTCATCGCCCGGATGAAGGTCAACTTCGTCGAGGAGCCCGAGACGATGATGGCCGATTTCCGTGAGATCGGCCCGAGCTTCGTCCTCTTCGCGCCCCGCCTGTGGGAGCAGATCGCCGCCGAGGTACGGGCCAAGGTGATGGACGCCTCGCCGCTCAAGCGGCGCATGTTCGAGCTCGGCATGCAGCGTGGCCTGGCGGCTCTGGAGCGGGGCAAGCGCTCCGCCGCCGCGAACCAGCTGCTTTTTCGTGCGCTGCGGGACCGGCTTGGCTTCACCAACCTGCGCTCCGCCGCGACCGGCGGCGCGGCGCTGGGGCCGGACACCTTCCGCTTCTTCCTCGCCATGGGCGTGCCACTCCGCCAGCTCTATGGCCAGACCGAATTGCTGGGTGCCTATACGCTGCACCGGCCGGAGGATGTGAATTTCGACACGGTCGGCGTCCGCTTCGACGAGACCATCGAGATGCGGATCGACCAGCCGGACCATAACGGCGTCGGCGAGATCGTCACCCGCCACCCCAACATGTTCAGCGGCTATTTCGGCCTCGCCGAGACCGGCGATATCCGTGACGGCTGGATGCATACAGGCGATGCCGGCTACTTCGACAAATCCGGCCATCTGGTCGTGATCGACCGGATCAAGGACATCGCCACCACCAGCCATGGCGACCGCTTCAGCCCGCAATACATCGAGAACAAGCTGAAATTCAGCCCCTATGTCGCAGAGGCCGTCGTGCTCGGCGACGGCAAGCCGCATCTCGCGGCGATGATCTGCATCCGCTTCCCCATCGTCTCCAAATGGGCGGAGCGCAACCGCATCGCCTTCACCACCTATACCGACCTCGCCGCACGGGAGCAGGTGCTCGGCCTGCTGCGCGCCGAGGTCGCCCGGGTGAACATGACCTTGCCGGAGCCGCAGCGCATCCGCGACTTCATCCTGCTCTACAAGGAGCTGGATGCCGATGACGAGGAGCTGACGCGGACACGCAAGGTCCGCCGAGGCGTCATCAACCGCAAATACGGCACCATCATCGACGCCATCTATGCGGGCGAGCCGGCCATTCCGGTGGATACCACCATCGCCTTCCAGGACGGGACCACTCAGCGCATCCGCACCACGCTTCATGTGGTCTCGATGCGCGAGCCGGCCCTGGCCCAGGCCGCGGAGTAGGGCCCATGGACTGGACGCTGCTGCTGCAACTCACCCTGAACGGCCTGATCGTCGGCGCCCTCTACGGCGTCGTCGCGATGAGCTTCGTGCTCATCTACAAGGCCAGCCAGGTCGTGAACTTCGCCCAGGGCGAATTCCTGCTGGTCGGCGCCTGGGTCTGCTGGTGGATGCTGACCGAATGGCAGCTGCCCTTCTGGGCGGGCTTCCTCCTCACCCTGGCCTTCATGACACTGTTCGGCATGATCCTGCAGGTGGTCGTTCTCAGGCCACTGATTGGCGAGCCGGTCATCAGCGTCATCATGGCGACGATCGGCCTCGGCATCTTCTTCCAGGCACTGATGAAGTGGATCTTCGGCGTCTTCGCCAAGCCCTTCCCGCCGATCTTCAGCACCGAGCGCGTCAACCTGCTCGGGCTCGAGGTGCAGACGGTCTACCTCATGTCGCTCGGCATCTCGGTGCTGATCATGGCGGGCTTCGCCTGGTTCTTCACCGCCTCGAAGCACGGCCTCGCCATGCGGGCGACGGCCTTCGACCAGCAGGTGGCGCAATCGCTCGGCATCTCGGTGCCGAAGGTCTTCGCCATGTCCTGGGCGATCTCGGCCGTGGTCTCTGCCGTCGCCGGCGTCGTGGTCGGTGTGGTCAACGGGGTGTCCTCGGCGCTTTCCTTCTACGGCATCAAGGTCTTCCCGGCCGTGATCCTTGGCGGGCTCGACAGCGTCATCGGCGCGGTTCTCGGTGGGCTGATCGTCGGCGTGCTGGAGAACTGGGCGCAGTATCTCGATGCCGAGTGGCTCAACTGGGGCAACATGGTGACCATCGCGCCCTTCTACGCCCTGATCATCATCCTGCTGATCAAGCCCTATGGGTTGTTCGGCACCAAGAATATCGAGCGCGTCTGATGGACCTCGCACCGGCCGGCGACTACCGCAGCAGCTACCGGGAGGACATGACGATCTTCCCGACGCGGAACAGCCGCCTCGCCATGCTGCTCGGCCTGGCCCTGCTCTGCACCGCACCGCTTTTCCTCGGGCGCTACGAACTCGGGCTGCTGATCAATATCGGCACCCTCGGCATCGCTGCGCTCGGGCTGAACATCCTGGTCGGCTTCACCGGCCAGATCAGCATCGGCCATGCCGCCTTCTTCGGCTTCGGCGCCTTCGCCTCCGCCTGGCTGCATGAGCGCTGGCACATCCCGGTCGCGCTCTGCATCCCGCTCGCCGGGGTCATGACGGCGCTGGTCGGCCTGGTCTTCGGCGCGCCCGCCGGGCGGCTCAAGGGGCTCTACCTCGCCATTGCGACGCTCGCCGCCCAGTTCATCCTCGAGGACTTCTTCGCCCGCGCCCAGTGGTTCACCGGCGGCGTCGCCGGCCGCATCACGGAGCCGTTCTCGCTCGGCGGCTGGGTGGCGGACCGGGAGGAAAGCTACCTCTACGTCGTCATTGCCTATGTCGTCGTGATGTATCTCGCGGCGGCCAACCTGATGCGGACGCGCGATGGCCGGGCGCTGATCGCGGTCAGGGACCATTATCTCAGCGCCGAGGTGATGGGCATCAACCTCGCCTATTACCGCACGCTCTCTTTCGGCATCGCCTCGCTCTATGCCGGCATCGGCGGGGCGCTCTACGCGCACTACCTGCTCTTCGTGAGCGTCGAGGCCTTCAACATCCTCTTCTCCATCCAATTCCTCGGCATGGTCATCATCGGCGGCCTTGGCAGCGTCATGGGCAGCCTGATGGGTTCGGCCTTCATGGTGATCCTGCCGGAGGTGGTGCAGGCCGGCGCCGACCTGCTCTCCGGCAGCGCCATCGATCGCGCGCTGAAGCTCGGCGCCTCCATCTCCTTCCTGCGGGAGATGGCGGTCGGTGCCGCCATCATCCTCTTCCTGATCTTCGAGCCTGATGGGCTGGCCAGGCGCTGGCGCCTCATCAAGTCCTACTGGAAGCTCTACCCGTATTCGCACTGAACAAACACAAAGGGGGAAGCAATGACGCCAAGGAAGACCCTGCTCGGGCTGGCTGCCACCGCGGCCATCATCGCTCCGGCGGCGGCGCAGCAGCGCATCCCGGTCGGGCATCTGATGGACAACTCCGGCGCCACCAGCGATGTCGGCGTGCCCTATGGCCAGGGCGTCGCTGATACGCTCGCCTGGGTGAATGCAAGCCGCAACGGCATCGGCGGGCGGCCGCTCAACGTGCTCGGCTTCGACTACGGCTACCAGGCGCCACGCGCGGTCAGCCAGTACCAGGCCTGGAACCGCGATCGCGTGGTGGCCATCCAGGGCTGGGGCACGGCTGATACCGAAGCGCTGGTGCGCTTCGTCACGCGCGACCGCATCCCCTTCGTCTCCGGCTCCTACTCCGCGGCGCTGACCGATGCGGGCGGCAAGTCCGGCCGGCAGGGAGTCGAGCCGGCGCCCTATAATTTCTTTTACGGCCCCTCCTATTCCGACGGGTTGCGCGCCATGCTGCGCTGGGCGGCGGAGGACTGGAAGACACGCGGCGGGCAGGGCAAGCCCAAATACGTCCATATGGGCGGCAACCACCCCTATCCGAACTCGCCGAAGGCCGCCGGCGAGGCGCTTGCCGCCGAGCTCGGCTTCGAGGTGCTGCCCGCCATCGTCTTCGCGCTCACGCCGGGCGACTACACCGCGCAATGCCTGACGCTGAAGAGCCAGGGCGCCAACTACGCCTATCTCGGCAACACCGCGGGCTCCAACATCTCCGTCCTGCGGGCCTGCCAGACGGCGGGCGTCAATGTCCAGTTCCTCGGCAATGTCTGGGGCATGGACGAGAATGCGATGAAGGCGGCCGGCGCCGCGGCCAATGGCGTCGTCTTCCCGGTGCGCACCGCCGTCGTCTGGGGGCAGGACGCGCCCGGCATGGCGACGCTCCGCCAGATCAGCCGCATCTCGGATGCTTCCGGCAATGCCTACCGCCCCGTCCACTACATGGCCGGTGCCTGCGCCGCCATGCTGATGGTGGAAGCGATGGACACCGCCTCGGCCAGTGGCGGCGAGCTGACGGGCGAGCGGATCCGCAACGGCTTCTACGCCCGGCAGGGCTGGGTGCCGAAGGGCTTCGAAGGCGTCTGCAACCCGTCGACCTTCACCGCCGAGGACCACCGCGGCACGTTGCGGGTCGGCCTCTACCGCGCCGTCGTCACCGGCGACACCAGCCAGGGGAGCGTCGCCGAGCTGATGCAGAGCGGAACGATGAAGCTGCAGCCGGTGACGGTGGTGGAGCTGCCGCGCACCCGCGAAACCCTCGGCTGGTAGGCGGCCATGGAGGCGGCACCGCTGCTCCAGGTCAACAATATCGAGGTCGTCTACAACGACGTCATCCTCGTGCTGCGTGGCCTGTCGCTGACGGTGCCGCAGGGCAAGATCGTCGCGCTGCTCGGTGCCAACGGGGCCGGCAAGTCGACAACACTGAAGGCGATCTCCGGCCTTCTCCGCACGGAGGAGGGCGAGGTCACGCGGGGTGAGATCCGCTTCGGCGGCGAGCGGATCGACGGCATCGACCCGCATCTGATCGTCCGCCGCGGCATCTTCCAGGTCATGGAGGGCCGCCGCATCATCGCCGACATGACCTGCCTCGAGAATCTCCGCCTCGGCGCCTTCACCCGTTCCGATGGCGAGGTCAAATCCGATATCGAACGGGTCTATGGTTATTTCCCGCGGCTGCGGGAGCGTACCGGCCTCGCCGGCTACCTGTCCGGCGGCGAGCAGCAGATGCTGGCGATCGGTCGCGCGCTGATGGCGCGGCCGAAGCTCATCCTGATGGATGAGCCCTCGATGGGCCTTTCGCCGCTGCTGGTGAAGGAGGTCTTCGGCATCATCCGGCGCCTGAATGAGGAACTCGGCATCACCATCCTGCTGGTCGAGCAGAATGCGCGCATGGCCCTGTCCGTCGCGAGCTATGCCTATGTGATGGAACAGGGCAAGGTCGTGCTCGATGGCACGGCCGAGGCGCTGGCCAACAATGAGGATGTGAAGGAATTCTACCTCGGCGGCCACGGTGCCGAGCGGAAGAGCTTCAAGAACCTGAAATCCTACAAGCGGCGGAAACGGTGGCTGTGACGGAGCATTTCGACACGCTCGAGACCCGCAGCGCGGATGAGCGGGAAGCGGCGCAGGCAGCGGCCCTGGCGCGGCAGCTGGCCCATGCCCGCGCCACGGCGCCGCATTACGCGACGCTGCCGGACGGCCCCCTGGCCAGGCTTCCGGTGACCCGGAAGTCGGAGCTGCTGGCCCAGCAGGTGGCCAGCCCGCCATTCGGCGGCGTCGTCGCCACGCCCTTCGGGCAGCTGGCGCGCGTCTTCGCCTCGCCGGGGCCGATCTACGAGCCGGAGGCCGCGGTGCCGGATTACTGGCGCTATGCCCGGGCCCTGCATGCGACCGGCCTCCGGGCCGGGGATCTGCTGCACAACTGCTTCGCCTACCACTTCACGCCGGCGGGCAGCATGCTCGAAGGCGGCGCCCGTGCACTCGGATGCCCCGTCTTTCCGGCCGGCACCGGCAATACGGAGTTGCAGGCCCAGGCGGCGGCGCAGCTCCGCCCGCGCTGCTACAGCGGCACGCCGGATTTCCTGAAGACGATCCTGGAGCGCGGCGAGGCCATGGGCCTCGACCTTTCCTCCCTGACGCTCGGGCATGTCACCGGCGGCGCCTACCTGCCGAGCCTGCGTGCCTGGTATGCCGAACGCGGCCTGACCGTGCTGCAGAGCTACGGCACGGCCGATCTCGGCCTCGTTGCCTATGAGAGCGAGGCACGCGAAGGCCTCATCATCGACGAGGGCGTGGTCGTCGAGATCGTCCGGCCCGGCACCGGGGACCCGGTGGCCGATGGCGAGGTCGGGGAGGTCGTCGTCACCACCCTCAACCCGCACCACCCGCTGATCCGCTTCGCCACCGGCGATCTCTCGGCCATCCTTCCCGGAACCTCGCCCTGCGGCCGGACCAACCGGCGCATCCGCGGCTGGATGGGGCGGGCCGACCAGGCCGCCAAGGTGCGTGGCATGTTCGTGCGGCCGGAACAGGTGGCGGCGGCCCTGCGCGCCGTGCCCTCCGCCGCCAAGGCGAGGCTGGTGATCTCCCTTGATGGCGAGCGTGATGTCATGCTGCTGCGCGCGGAAGCACCGACCGGGGCGGCGCAGGCGCTGGCCGAGGCGCTGCAATCCGCGACCAAGCTGCGTGGGGTGGTCGAATGCGTGCCGCCGGGGACCTTGCCGAATGACGGCAAGGTCATCGACGACACCCGTCCGGTGCCCGGCTGATGCTGCCCCACGGCGAGAGCTACGAAGCCATCCGCCAGGGTTTCCGCTGGCAGGTGCCGGAGCGTTTCAACATCGGCGTCGCCTGTTGTGACCGCTGGGCCGATGGCTCGGGCCGCACGGCGCTGATCCATCTCCGCACCGATGGCGGGCTGCAGCGCATCACTTTCGATACGCTCCGCGCCGAGAGCAACCGCCTCGCCAATCTCCTGGCTGCGCGTGGCATCGGCCCCGGCGATCGGGTCGGGGTGCTGCTGCCGCAAGTTCCTGAAGCGGCGCTGGCGCATCTGGCGATCTACAAGCTCGGCGCCATCGCAGTGCCCTTGTTCCAGCTCTTCCAGGAACAGGCGCTGGAGTACCGCCTGCGAGATTGCGGCGCGGCGGCGCTGGTGACGGATGCGGTCGGGCTGGCGAAGCTCGCCGGCCTCGATCTGCCCGCTCTCCGCCTGGTGCTGAGTGCGGACGGGGCAGGGCAGGGGGCGCTCGACCTGCGGGCCGAGATGGCGCGCGCCAGCGATGCCTTCACCCCCTGCGACACGGCGGCCGACGATCCCGCCGTCATCATCTATACCTCCGGCACAACCGGTGCGCCGAAAGGGGCGCTGCACGCGCACCGCGTGCTGCTGGGTCATCTGCCAGGCGTCGAGATGCCGCAGGATCTCTTCCCGCAGCCGGGCGACCTGTTCTGGACACCTGCGGATTGGGCCTGGATCGGCGGCCTCTTCGATGTGCTGCTGCCGAGCCTCTTTCATGGCGTGCCGGTGCTGGCGCATCGCATGGCAAAATTCGACCCGGAATTCGCCCTTCGCCTCATGGCGGAGCATGGCGTGCGCAACGCCTTCCTGCCGCCCACGGCGCTGAAGATGCTCCGCATGGTGCCGGATGCGGCGCGGTTCGGTGCGCGGCCGCGCAGCATCGGCAGCGGCGGTGAAACCCTGGGCACTGAACTGCTCGACTGGGGCCGCGCCGCATTCGGCTGCACCATCAATGAATTCTATGGCCAGACCGAATGCAACCTCGTCATCTCCTCCTGCGCCACCCTCATGCCGCCGCGTCCGGGCTGGATGGGGCGCGCCGTGCCGGGCCATGAGGTTGCCGTGGTCGATGCGGCGGGCCAGGCGCTGCAGCCCGGGCAGCAGGGCACCATCGCGATCCGTCGGCCAGACCCGGTGATGTTCCTCGGCTACTGGAACAAGCCGGAGGCAACGGCCGCCAAATTCGCCGGCGACTGGCTGCTGACCGGCGACCAGGGCGAGCAGGACGATGATGGTTGGTTCCGCTTCGTCGGCCGCGACGACGATGTCATCACCTCGGCCGGCTACCGCATCGGCCCGGGCGAGATCGAGGATTGCCTGGCGGCGCATCCCGCTGTCGCCATGGCCGCCGTCATCGGCCTTCCGGACCCGCTGCGGACGGAGGCTGTCACCGCCGTCATCGTCCCGGCGCCTGGCGTCATCGCCGATGAGGATCTCGCGCGCCGCCTGCAGGATCATGTGAAGCAACGGCTCGCGGCTCATGTCTATCCACGCCGGGTCCATTTCACCGATGCGCTGCCGCTGACCGCCACCGGCAAGGTGATGCGGGGCGTCCTGCGGGGCCGCTTGACCGAGGGAGGGGGCTGATGCCCGCCAATGTCACCATCCCGAGCCTGGACCATGGGCTCGGCGAGGAGATCGACGCGCTGCGCGACAGCGTGCGTGGCTTCGCCGAGAGCCGCATCGCGCCCATCGCCGCCGAGATCGACCGCACCGATGAATTCCCTCGCTACCTCTGGCCCGAGATGGGCGCGCTCGGCCTGCACGGCATCACCGCCAGCGAGGAGCATGGCGGCGCCAATATGGGCTACCTCGCCCATTGCGTGGCGATGGAGGAGGTGAGCCGGGCCAGCGCCTCGGTCGGCCTGTCCTACGGCGCGCATTCCAATCTCTGCGTCAACCAGATCAGCCGTAACGGCAACGAAGACCAGAAGCGCCGCTATCTGCCGAAGCTCATCAGCGGCGAGCATCTGGGCGCACTGGCGATGAGCGAGCCAGGTGCGGGCAGCGACGTGGTCTCCATGCGCCTCCGTGCCGACAGGCGCGGCGACCGCTACGTCTTGAACGGCACCAAGCTCTGGATCACCAATGCGCATTACGCCGAGACGCTGGTGGTCTATGCCAAGACCGATCCGGAGGCCGGGCCGCGCGGCATCACTGCCTTCCTGATCGAGAAGGGCTTCAAGGGCTTCCGTCCGGCGCAGAAGCTCGACAAGCTCGGCATGCGCGGCTCGCCCACATCGGAACTGGTCTTCGAGGATTGCGAGGTGCCGGAGGAGAACATCCTCGGCCGGCTGAACGAGGGCGTGCGGGTCCTGATGTCCGGCCTCGACTACGAACGCGCCGTGCTCGCCGCCGGCCCGCTCGGCATCATGCAGGCGGCGCTCGACGTGGTCGTGCCCTATATCCATGAGCGGAAGCAGTTCGGCCAGCCGATCGGCGAGTTCCAGCTCATCCAGGGCAAGGTCGCCGACATGTACACCGCCCTGAATGCCTGCCGCGCCTATGTCTATGCCGTGGCGCGGTCCTGCGACCGCGGCCAGACCACGCGGAAGGACGCCGCCGGCGCCATCCTCTACGCCGCGGAGGCGGCAACGCGCATCGCCCTCGATGCCATCCAGATCCTGGGCGGCATGGGCTATATCAACGAGACGCCGACGGGGAGGCTGCTGCGCGATGCCAAGCTCTATGAAATCGGCGCCGGCACCAGCGAGATCCGCCGCATGCTGATTGGCCGCGAGCTGTTCCGCGAGACCGCATGAGCATCCTCGCCTCCTCCATCGACACCCGCGGCGCCGAATTCCGCGCCAATGCGGAAGCCATGCGCGGCCTTCTGGCGGATCTCGCCGACCGCACCGCGCAGGCGGCGCAGGGCGGGCCCGAGGCTGCCCGGCAGCGCCATGCCTCCCGCGGCAAGCTTCTGCCGCGCGAGCGCGTGGAGCGGCTGCTCGATCCCGGCGCGCCCTTCCTCGAGCTTTCGCCGCTTGCCGCCCATGGCATGTATGGCGGGGATGTGCCGGCCGGCGGCATCCTCACCGGCATCGGCCGCGTCTCCGGGCAGGAATGCGTCATCGTCGCCAACGACGCCACGGTGAAAGGCGGCAGCTACTACCCGGTCACGGTGAAGAAGCATCTGCGCGCGCAGGAGATCGCGCTGCAGAACCATCTGCCCTGCGTGTATCTGGTCGATAGCGGCGGCGCCAACCTGCCGAACCAGGACGAGATCTTCCCCGACCGCGAGCATTTCGGCCGTATCTTCTACAACCAGGCCAATATGTCGGCCCTCGGCATCCCGCAGATCGCGGTGGTGATGGGCAGTTGCACCGCCGGCGGCGCCTATGTGCCGGCGATGTGCGACGAGGCGGTCATCGTCAAGGAACAGGGCACGATCTTCCTCGGCGGCCCACCGCTGGTGAAGGCGGCGACCGGCGAGGTGGTGACCGCGGAGGATCTCGGCGGTGCCGATGTGCATACCCGCCTCTCCGGCGTCGCCGACCATTTCGCGCTGGACGACATGCATGCGCTGGGCCTGGCGCGCCGCATCCTCGGCCGGCTGAACCGGCGGAGGGAGGCGAGGCTGGATCTCGCCGCGCCGGTGGCGCCGCGCTACGATCCGGCCGAGTTGCACGGCATCATCCCGCAGGATGTGCGCCAGCCCTATGACGTGCGGGAAGTCATCGCCCGCATCGTCGACGGCTCGGAACTCGACGAATTCAAGGCCCGCTACGGCACGACGCTCGTCTGCGGCTTCGCCCGCATCTGGGGGCACCCCGTCGGCATCCTCGCCAACAACGGCATCCTCTTCTCGGAGTCGGCGCAGAAGGGCGCGCATTTCATCGAGCTGTGCTGCCAGCGCGGCATCCCGCTGCTCTTCCTGCAGAACATCGCCGGCTTCATGGTCGGACGGAAATACGAGACCGGCGGCATCGCCAAGGATGGCGCCAAGCTCGTCACCGCCGTCGCCACCGCCGCCGTGCCGAAATTCACCGTCCTCATCGGCGGCAGCTTCGGCGCCGGCAATTACGGCATGTGTGGCCGCGCCTATTCGCCGCGCCTGCTCTTCACCTGGCCGAACAGCCGCATCAGCGTCATGGGCGGGGAGCAGGCCGCGAGCGTCCTCGCCACCCTCCGCCGCGACAATATCGAGGCGAAGGGCGGAAACTGGTCCGCCGAGGAGGAGGACGCCTTCAAGTCGCCCATCCGCGCCCAGTACGAGGCGCAGGGCTCGCCCTATTACGCCACGGCCCGCCTCTGGGACGATGGCATCATCGACCCGGCCCTGACGCGGGACGTGCTCGGCCTCGGCCTCGCCGCCGCCTGCAACGCGCCGATCGGGGAGACACGCTTCGGCGTGTTCCGCATGTGATCCGTACCCTCCTCATCGCCAATCGCGGCGAGATCGCCTGCCGCATCATCCGCACCGCCCGCCGCATGGGCATCCGCAGCATCGCCGTCTTCTCCGAGGCCGATGCCGGGGCCCAGCATGTCCTCCAGGCCGATGAGGCCCACCCGATCGGCGGCGCACGGGCAGCGGACAGCTACCTCCGCACCGATCGCATCCTCGCCGCCGCCAGGGCGGGCGGGGCGGAGGCCATCCATCCCGGCTATGGCTTCCTCTCCGAGAATGCCGAATTCGCCGAGGCCTGCGCCGCGGCGGGCATCCGCTTCGTCGGCCCGCCGCCCTCGGCCATCCGTGCCATGGGCAGCAAGGCCGAGTCGAAGCGGCTGATGGAGGCGGCCGGCGTCCCCATCGTCCCCGGCTACCATGGCGAAGCGCAGGAGGAGGAACGCCTGGCCGCCGAGGCCGCGCGCATCGGCTTCCCCGTGCTGATCAAGGCCAGCGCCGGCGGCGGCGGCAAGGGCATGCGGCCGGTGCTGCGGGCCGGGGATTTCGCCGCGGAACTCGCCGGTGCCCGGCGCGAGGCCAAGGCCGCCTTCGGCGATGATCGCGTGCTGCTCGAGCGCTACCTGCAACGGCCCCGGCATGTCGAGGTGCAGGTCTTCGCCGACAGCCACGGCAACACCATCCATCTCCATACCCGCGACTGCTCGGTCCAGCGCCGTCACCAGAAGGTGCTGGAGGAGGCACCGGCCCCCGACCTGCCGCCCGCGCTCCGCGCCCGGCTCCACGAGGCCGCCATCGCGGCGGCTCGCGCCGTTGGCTATGTCTCGGCCGGCACGGTGGAGTTCATCGTCGAGGGCGACGATGCCTTCTTCATGGAGATGAATACCCGGCTCCAGGTCGAGCATCCGGTGACGGAGATGGTGACTGGCCTCGACCTCGTCGAATGGCAGCTCCGCATCGCCGCCGGCGAGTCGCTGCCGCTCGCGGAGGCGCCCGCACCGCATGGCCATAGCGTGGAGGTGCGCCTCTACGCCGAGGATCCCGCCCAGGACTTCCGCCCCTCGATCGGGCCGCTGCGGCAGTTCCACCTTCCCGCGCCGGCCGCCGATCTGCGGATCGAGAGTGGTGTCGTCGAGGGGGACGCCATCACCCCGCATTACGACCCGATGATCGCCAAGCTGGTCGCCTGGGGGCCGAACCGGCAGGCGGCGCTCGCCCGGCTCTCGGCGGCGCTGGCGGAGTGCCGGGTGGCCGGAATCACCAGCAATCTGGGCTTCCTGACGCGCCTCTCCACTCACCCGGCCATGCAGGCGGCGGAACTCGATACCGGCTTCATCCTGCGCCATGCCGCCGCGCTGCAGCCACCCGCAGGCCCGGCGCCGCGGCTCGCCCTGGCCGCGGCCGCGCTGGATGCGCTGCTCCCCTCCGGGGCCACCCAGCGGAGCCCCTGGGACAGGCAGGATGGCTGGCGGCTGCAAGGCGCCGGCTCGCGCCTGCTGCTCCTGGCGGAGGGGGAGACGAGCCATCGCCTCCGCCTCACCCGGACGGGTGCCGGCTGGCAGGGTGAGTTCAACCTGGCCGGCCACCGCCTTCCGGATGGCGCCCTGCAGGTGGTGGTGGATGGTATTGCCCATCGCATCACCGTCCTCCGCGACGGTGATGCCGTGCAGGTCCTGTTGCCGGAGGGCGAATGGACCCTGCGGCACCTCGACCCCTATGCCCCGGCCGGCGGCGAGACGGCGGGGCAGGGGCGCCTGTCCTCCCCGATCCCCGGCCGTGTCGTCCAGGTGCTGGTCAGCGAGGGGGATGCCGTCACGCGCGGCCAGGTCCTCGCTGTCATCGAGGCGATGAAGACCGAGCTCCGCATCAGCGCCCCGGCGGACGGGATCGTGGCCCATATCGGCTGCGCGCCCGGCGACAGCGTGGAGGAAGGAGCCGAGCTGGTCACCCTGGCCGCCGCCGATTGACCTCGCGCCGGATTGGGGTTCTCGTGACACGGGAACCCTATCCGGATTGGGATGAACGTCCTCAGCGAGACCAGGCTCGGAACACCGGCCGGCACGACGCCGCGACCCACCCGGCGGCGCAGGCTGTTCCGCTGGCTGCGCTGGCCGCTGCTCCTCCTGATACTGCTCGGCCTTGGGCTCGCGGCCAATTGGTGGCTGATGGTAGGCCGCTGGCTGGAATCGACCGACAACGCCTATCTCCAGGGTGACATCGCGGTCCTGGCGGCGCGGATCGAGGGGCATGTCGCCGCCATCCGCGTAGTGGACCATCAGCGCGTCGCCGCCGGTGACCCGCTCATCGAGCTCGATGGGGCGCTCTGGCGCGCCCGGCTGGCGGAGGCGGAGGCCTCGCTTGCCGAGGCCACGGCCGCCATGGCGACCAACCGCCAGCAACTGGCCCAGCAGCGCGCCCAGATCGAAAGCGCCGAGGCCCAGCTGGAACAGGCCCGCGCCGAGCAGGTTCGCGCCCTGGCCGATGCCCGCCGCACCGGCGAGCTGGTCGGCGCGGGCTGGACCAGCCGGCAGGCCAATGAGCGTGCCGTGGCCGATCAGCGCAAGGCCGACTCCGCCGTGGCGGCCGCCCTGGCCCAGCTGAGCGTCGCCCGGCAACAGCTCGACGTGCTCGAGGCGATGCAGGCCCAGCAGGAGGCCCGGCGGGACGGCATGGCAGCCGCCGCCGAGCGGGCCCGCATCGATCTGGCCAACACCATCATCCGTGCGCCCTTCGACGGCATCGTCGGCAATCGTGCGGCGCAGCTCGGGCATTTCGTCCGCACCGGGCAGCAGCTCATCGCCGTGGCCCCGCCGCCGGAGCGGCAATGGGTAACGGCCAATTTCAAGGAAACCCAACTGCCGCGCTTCCGCCCGGGCCAGCCGGTCCGGCTGCGGGTGGATGCCATGCCGGGCCTCGAGCTGCATGGCCGGGTCGACAGCCTCGCCCCCGCCACGGGCGCCCTGTTCAGCCTGCTGCCGCCGGAGAATGCCACCGGCAACTTCACCAAGATCGTCCAGCGCGTCCCCGTGCGGCTGGTGCTCGATGGCGAGGAGGCGGCGAAGCTCGACCTGCTCCGCCCCGGCCTGTCGGTGGCCGCGGAGGTGGATACGCGGGAGGACCCGACCGCCCCGCGCGGCCTATGGTCCGCGGCTGCGGCGCGCTGGGGGGCGTGGCGCGGCACGCCATGACCGGCCCGAGCCTCCGCCACCGCATCGGCTTCGCGGCCACCGTGGTCGGGCTCTTCATGGCGATCCTCGACATCCAGATCGTCTCCGCCTCGCTGGCCGAGGTGCAGGCCGGGCTCTCGGCCGCGCCGGACGAGGCAAGCTGGATCCAGACGAGCTACCTGATCGCGGAGATCGTCATGATCCCGCTTTCGGGCTTTCTCTCGCGGGCCATCTCCAGCCGGCTGCTCTTCACCCTGTCCTGCGCCGGCTTCACCATCTTCTCCGCCGCCTGCGCCCTGGCCGACAGCCTGCCCGCCATGGTCATCGCCCGCGCGCTGCAGGGCTTCACCGGCGGGGCGATGATCCCGGTCTGCTTCTCGACGAGCTTCCTGCTCTACCCCGGTGCCAACCGGGTGAAGATCAGCGTGCTCATCAGCCTCACGGCGACGCTCGCCCCGACCATCGGGCCGAGCCTCGGCGGCTGGCTGACCCAGGCGCTGTCCTGGCACTGGCTGTTCCTGATCAACCTGCCGATCGGCGCCGTGGTCGGCATCACCGTCTGGCTCACCCTCGACATCGACCGGCCGGAGCCCGGCCTGCTCGCCCGCTTCGACTGGTGGGGGCTTCTCTTCATGGCCGGCTTCCTCGGCTCGGCCGAATACGTCATGGAGGAGGGGCCGCGCTGGGGCTGGTTCGACGACCGGGAGATCACCGAGCTCGCCATGCTCTGCGCGCTCTGCGGTGCCTTGTTCCTCTGGCGCGCCTTCACGCGGCCCGAGCCGATCATCGAGCTGCGTGCCTTCCGCAACCGGAATTTCCTGATGGGCTGCGTGCTCAGCTGCATCGTCGGCGTCGGGCTCTTCGGCCTGGTCTATGTGCTGCCGCTCTTCTTCGCCCGCGTCCGGGGCTACGATTCGATGCAGATCGGCGAGACGCTCTTCATCACCGGCCTCTGCATGTTCCTGTCGGCACCGATCGCCGGGCGGCTGGCCCGGCTGATGGACATGCGGCTGCTGCTGGTGCTCGGCATGCTCCTGTTCATGGTGTCATGCCTCTGGATCGCGCAGCTCACCGCGCTCAGTGGCTTCTGGGAGATGGCCGTGCCGCTTGGCCTGCGCGGCACGGCGCTGATCTTCATGTTCATGCCGATCAACCAGATCGCCTTCGGCACCCTGCCACCCGCCGAGATCAAGAATGCCGCGGCGCTCTACAACCTGATGCGCAACCTCGGCGGCGCGGTCGGGCTCGCGGCGATCAACAGCATCGTCACCTGGCGCGGCGCGGCGCATCGCCAGCATCTGGCGGAAGGGGTCGGCTGGGCGCGGCCGAACGTGCAGCCCTGGCTCGACAACCTGGCCAGCCGCATCGCCCTGGTCCAGCCGGACCTGCCCGCTGACCTGGTCGCACTGCGGCGCCTGCAGGGGTTGGTGCAGCGGGAGGCATTGATCCTCGCCTATAACGACGTGCTGGTGCTGATGGCGATGCTCTTCCTCATCGCCATCCCCTGCGTCGCCATCGTTTCGCGACCCCGATCGGGGCCCGGCGGAGGCCACTGAGCGGCCCCGCCATCCTCAGCGCATGCGCAGCGGATTCCGCAGCAGCAGCCCGGCGGCCCGCAGGGCAACGCCGACATGCAGCGCCTCCGGCATCGCCGTATAGGCGGCGGCCGGCGGCAGGTAGCGGAGCAGCAGGCCAAGGGCCTGGCTGCGGCAGCCGCGCTGCGCCAGGGCGAGGGCGAGCAGCAGTTCGGCCTCGCTCGGCGTGGCTCGGGGGCAGAGCGGGCAGGCGATGCCCGGCATGCCATTGGCGCTCACCGCTCGCATCAGCGCGTCCAGCGGGCGCAGCGCCGCCTGGGCATCCTCGACAATGAAGGGCAGCCGCATGGCGGCGAGGGTTGGTGCCCCGGTGCGGGCGGCCAGTGCCCAGCGTCGCATCCCCTCCAGCAACAGCGCCTCGGCGGGCGGCAGTGCCTCGGTCTCGGTATCGGCCCAGGGCCAGGCGGGAAGGCCATGTGTCGCCATGTCGGTCTCTCCGGCGGATGCGCGGAGGCTATCGCAACTGAGAACCATTCGCAAATAGGCGATTGGCGATCACCTCATCGTGCAGCCCTGGCGCACCCGGCCACGATGCCGGACGGGCAGGACCTCCAACTCGGACTCCTCGACTTCCAGCTGCTCGGCTGCAGCGCGCCACACCACGTCCCATTGGCCAGGGCGCCCACCGCGGCAGCGCAGCAGTTCCAGCCGCCAGCGCGGATCGCCGAGTCCTGCGGTGCCGCCGCCGACCCGCCAGCGGGTGACGGCGCCCGACTCGCTGCCAGCGTCATCGGCGCGCAGCAGCAACCCCAGGGCGCTGCCCGCACCCGCCGCCTGTTGCAGGCGCCGCAGGGCCGCCGGGCCAGGATCATCCGCGATCTGCAGCACGGCGCCCGCGACTCCGCCGCCGAGGCCCTCCTCCATGGCCCAGAGCGCATCCGCCAGCCGTTCCGCACGCACCAGGACAAGCTCGCGCGGCATCAGCCCGAAGCGCGCGAGGCCCATGGGTGCCGCCCCATCGGTGACCCAGAGCACGCTGCCTCCCACGGGCCCGGCAGCGCGGGCCAGCAGCAGGGCCGCAAACTCGGCCGACGGCGCGGACTCGGCCCCCAGAACGTCATGCAGCGCCGCGCGCGGCAGGCCCCCACCGGGCAGTGCCGCATCGATCTCCGGGCACAGGGACAGATCGCCCTGGGGTGCTCCGCCCTGCCGCGCATGCCGGGCCTGCAGGGCTGCCCGCAGGGCAAGCCGGTCCATGGGGGCCTGGGCGTCGTCGGGAGGATGGGTCATGCTGGGTTCGTCTTATGTTCTGACTCCCGGCGCCTCGCGGTCAAGGCCCAGCAGACGGTGCGAGATCGCAATATCGCCAGCCCCCTTGAATCCGTCCCGCCGCCGGGCGCAGATCAGCCAAATGCCAGGAGACGGATTTATCATGAGCGTTCCGCCGCCCGCTCGAATCGTAGAAGGCCTCGCCGGTGCCATCGGCAACACGCCCCTCATCCGCCTCCGCCGTGCCAGCGCGGCAACCGGCTGCGAGATCCTCGGCAAGGCCGAATTCATGCAGCCCGGCGGCAGCGTGAAGGACCGCGCCGGCCTCGGCATCATCGAGGATGCGGAGAGGCGCGGGCAGCTGATCCCCGGACAGCCGGGCATCGTCGTGGAAGGGACGGCGGGCAATACCGGCATCGGCCTTACGCTCGTCGCCAATGCCCGCGGCTACCGCTCGATCATCGTCGTGCCGGAGACGCAGTCGAAGGAGAAGCTCGACTTCCTCCGCATGATCGGCGCCGATCTTCGCCTGATCCCGCCGAAGCCCTATCGCGACCCCGGCCACTACGTGCACACCTCCCGCCGCATCGCCGAGGAGCTGGCAGCACAGGGTGAGCGCGTGGTCTGGGCGAACCAGTTCGGCAACCTCGCCAATGCCGCGGCGCATGAGGAAACCACTGGCCCCGAGATCTGGGCGCAGACCGGGGGCCGCATCGACGCCTTCACCTGCGCCTGCGGCACCGGGGGCACGCTGGCCGGCGTCGCCCGCGCACTGAAGGCCAGTAAGCCCGATCTGCGCATCATCCTCGCCGACCCGATGGGCAGCGGCCTCTACAGCTGGATCAAGACCGGCGAGGTGAAGGCCGAGGGCAATTCCGTGACCGAAGGCATCGGCCAGGCCTCCACCGTGCCGGGCAATCTCGAGCAGGGCCGCGCCCTCATCGACGATGCCGTGCAGGTCGCCGATCCGGTCGCGCTGGAGCAGGTCTATGACCTGCAACTGCATGAGGGTCTTTCCGTTGGCGGGTCTGCCGGCGTCAATGTCGCGGCGGCGATCGCCGTGGCGCGGCAGATGGGGCCGGGTCACACCATCGTCACTATCCTTTGTGACGGGGGAGCGCGGTATCAAAGCAAGATCTTCAACCCGGCGTTTCTCCGCGAGCGCGGACTGCCGGTGCCAACCTGGCTCGAATAGGGACGGTCCATGGAAATCCTCGAACTTGCTCGCACCATCCGCGCCCGCGATCCGGCGCGGCCGACCTGGATCGAGGCCGTCACCTGCTATGCCGGCCTGCATGCGGTGCTGATGCACCGCCTCGCGCATGGCTTCTACCGGATGGGCCTGCGCGCCCTGGCGCGTGCCATCTCGCACACCAGCCGCTTCATCACCGGCATCGAGATCCATCCCGGCGCCACCATCGGCCGGCGGCTCTTCATCGACCATGGCATGGGCGTCGTCATCGGCGAGACGGCGGAGATCGGCGATGATGTGCTGGTCTATCACGGCGTGACGCTCGGCGGCCTGTCCGGCCAGCCCGGCAAGCGCCACCCGACGATCGGCAATGGCGTTGCGATCGGCGCCGGTGCCCAGGTGCTCGGCCCCATCCGCATCGGCGACAATGCGCGTATCGGCGCCAATGCCGTGGTGGTCGCCGAAGTGCCGGCTGGTGAGACGGTGGTCGGCATCCCCGCTCGCCCGCCGCAGGAATTCCGGGTGCTGACCCCCCGCCGTGCGCCGAGCCCTGGCTACGGCCTGGCGGAAGCACCCTGTGACCCGGTGGGCGAGGAACTGGCCGAACTGCGCGCCGAGGTTGCAATGCTGCGCAATGAGATGGCCATGCTGCGCGGCCGGCAGCAGGCCGAGCCGCTGCCTGCTGCGGAGTAACGACTGGAAGCGGCACGGCCGCGTCCCATCTCAGTCGTCGCAACAAGCACAGGAGAGAGCCATGGCCAGCATCCATCGCAGCGCCAACGCGCATTGGCAGGGCGGCGGGAAGGACGGTACCGGTAGCCTCACGACCCAGTCCGGCGTGCTGAAGGACAGCCAGTACGGCTTCAAGACCCGCTTCGAGAATGGCCCCGGCACCAACCCGGAGGAGCTGATCGCCGCCGCGCATGCGGGCTGCTTCACCATGGCGCTCGCCTTCCAGCTCTCCGGCGCGGGCCATGTCCCGGAGGCGCTCGACACCGCCGCCAAGGTCTCCCTGGAGCAGGAGGGCGCGGGCTGGAAGATCGCCGCCGTCGCGCTCACCCTGAAGGCCAAGGTGCCTGGCCTGTCACAGGAGGAGTTCAGCAAGCTTGCCGACGCAGCCAAGGCCGGCTGCCCGGTCTCGAAGGTGCTGAACGCCACCATCACGCTGGATGCGACGCTGGAGTCCTAGCCGCCAGCGGCTACACTCCCCGGCAAAGACGGGGAGAACGTCATGAGCGAGACAGGCGCGCGCGCCAGGCGCAACACCATCGGCGATGCGCTCGCGCGCGCTGCGGGCCGTTTCCGCAATCGGCCCGCACTCCGCTATGCCGGGCGGAGTTGGAGCTATGCGGGTCTATACCAGGCGGCGGGCCGCGTTGGGCGCCGCCTGCTTGCCGCGGGCCTTGCGCCTGGCGACCGCGTCGTCGCCTATGGGCGCAACTCCGATGCCTACCTCCTGCTCTGGCTCGGCTGCGCGCGCGCCGGCCTCGTCCATGTGCCGATCAATTTCGCGCTGACTCCGAAAGAGGTGGAATACGTCCTCCGCCAGTCGGGTGCCGCGCTGCTGCTGCATCAGCCGGCGCTCGCCGAGGTGGCGGAGGCTGCCCGCGCCGCCGTACCCGGCGTGCAGGGCGGCACCATCGATGCCGGGACAGGGGCCGGGGCAGGGGAGATCGACATACTCGCCGCCGCGCTCGACCCGGCCTGGGATTCGGCGGAGCCGCTGGGCGAGGCGGTGCGCGACGAGGACCTCGTCCAGATCATGTACACCTCCGGCACCACCGGCGCGCCGAAGGGCGCCATGATGTCGCATCGCGGCCTTCTCGCCGAATACGCGACCTGCATCATCGAGCTGGAGATGGCGCGGGAGGACCGCGCGCTTGCCGCCCTGCCGCTCTATCACACGGCGCAGATGCACGCCTTCACCATGCCGCAGATGCTGGCCGGCATCCCGACCCTGCTGATCGACGCGCCCGTCGCCGCCACCTGCCTCGAACTCATCGAGCGCGAGCGCATCACCGCCTTCTTCGCGCCGCCGACCGTCTGGATCACCCTGCTGCAGCATCCCGATTTCGGCCGGCGCGACCTTGCCTGCCTGCAGAAGGTCTATTACGGCGCGAGCATCATGCCCGTGCCCGTGCTGCAGGAGCTGCGTGCCCGGCTGCCCGGCGCCCGGCCCTACAATTGCTATGGCCAGACCGAGATCGCACCCCTCGCTACCGTCCTGCGGCCGGAGGAGCATGAGGCCCGGCCCGGCTCGATCGGCCGCCCTGTCCTGAATGTCGAGACCCGGGTGGTCGACCCCGACATGCGCGACGTAGCCCCCGGCGAGCGCGGGGAGGTCGTCCACCGCTCGCCCCAATTGCTGCTCGGGTACTGGAACATGCCGGAAGAAACGGCCCGCGCCTTCGAGGGCGGCTGGTTCCACAGTGGCGACGTGGCGACGATCGATGAGGAGGGCTACCTCGCCATCGTCGATCGCACCAAGGACCTGATCAACACTGGCGGCGTGCTGGTCGCCAGCCGCGAGGTGGAGGAAGCGCTCTTCACCCATCCCGCCGTCGCCGAGGTTGCCGTCATCGCAGTGCCGGATCCGAAATGGATCGAAGCGGTTGCCGCCGTCGTCGTCCTCCGCGCCGATCCGCCGCCCGATGTGGAGGCCGTGCTGCTCGCCCATGCCCGCAGCCTGCTGGCGCCCTACAAGCTGCCGAAGCGCATCATCATCGCCGACTCGCTGCCGAAGAACACCGCCGGCAAGCTGCTGAAGCGGGAACTGCGGCAGCTCTATGCCGGTACGGCGAGTGGCGCGCTCGGCGCAGGGTGACGGCGGCGCGGGGCCTCGCTATGGTCCCGCCACGCAAGGACCCAAGGGGATGGAGACAACAGGCATGACGCAGGCAAGGCGGACCGAGGCGCGGCTCGGCGGGCACATCCTGGCCGATGCGTTGGTGGCGCAGGGCGTCAGCCACGCCTTCTGCGTTCCGGGCGAGAGTTATCTCGACCTGCTCGACGGACTTTACGCGCAGCGCAACCGCATCCAGCTCGTCACCTGCCGCTTCGAGGCGGGCGCGGTCCATATGGCGGAGGCCTATGGCAAGCTCACCGGCAAGCCGGGAGTCGCCATCGTCACGCGCGGCCCCGGCGCCTGCCATGCCGCCATCGGCGTGCATGTCGCCTTCCAGGACAGCACGCCGCTGGTGCTGCTGATCGGCCAGATTCCCTTCGAGGAGACCGACCGGGAGAGCTTCCAGGAGGTCGACTACCGCAAGATGTTCGCCCCGCTCGCCAAATGGGTGACGCAGATCGACGACGCGGCCCGCATCCCCGAGCTGATGGCGCATGCCTTCGACGTCGCCACCAGCGGCCGCCCGGGCCCCGTCGTCGTCGCCATCTCGGAAGAGATGCAGAAGGAGATGGTGGCGGTGCCGGATATCGGCCCCGCCATGGTCGCGCCGCCGCATCCCGCTCCGGCCGCAATGGAGCGCATGATGGCGATGCTGGCCGAAGCCAAGCGCCCGCTCGCCGTGCTCGGCGGCGGTGCCTGCTGGAGCGCCGAAGGCCGCGCCGATATCCGCGACTTCCTCCAGGCCAACGACATCCCCGTCGCCGTGAGCTTCCGCCGCCAGGGGCTATTCGACAACACCTCGCCCCATTATGTCGGCGACCTCGGCGTCGGCGCGGATGCCACGCTGGTCGCCAAGGTGCGCGAATGCGACCTTTTCCTCGCCATCGGCACCCGTATCGGCGAGACGGTGTCCCAGGGCTACACCCTGTTCGACATGGCGGGCGGCACGCCCATCATCCATGCCTATCCCGACCAGTCCGAGATCGGCCGGGTCTATCGGCCGGCGCTCGGCATCACCGCCGACATGAACGCCTTCGCTGCCGCCGCCAAGGCGACCAGGCCGATCGCCAACCCCGCCTGGGCCGGCTGGCGCGCCGAGCTGCGCGCGGCCCGCGAGGCACAGGCCAGGCCGGGAAGCTATGACGGCCCCCTGAACCTCGCCATTGCGCTGCAGGAGCTCGAGAAGGCGCTGCCGCCCGATACCATCTTCACCACCGATGCCGGCAATTTCGCCACCTGGCCGACCCGCTTCATGCATCTGACGGAGGGCCAGGACTTCCTCGGCCCGACCAACGGCGCGATGGGCTACAGCGTTCCGGCGGCGATCGGCGCCAAGATCGTGCATCCGGAGCGGACCGTCATCTCCTTCGTCGGCGATGGTGGCTTCCTGATGACGGGGCAGGAGATCGCAACCGCCTTCCATCACGCGGTCAACCCGATCATCCTGGTCTTCAACAACCAGATGTACGGCACCATCCGCATGCATCAGGAACGGCACTATCCCGGCCGCGTCTCCGCCACCACGCTGACCAACCCGGACTTCGCCAAATTCATCGACAGCTTCGGCGGACATGGGGAAATCGTGGAGACGACTGAGGAGCTGGTACCCGCCGTGCAGCGCGCCATCGCCTCCGGCAAGCCCGCGGTGGTGGAGGTGCGGACCAACCCGGAACAGGTGACGAACCGCTCGACCATCGCCCAGCTGCGCGAACAGGCCCGCAAGGCCGCCGCGAAGGTGCCGGTGGCCCAGCCGGCCCGCGTCCCGGCGCCCCGCCGCGTCGGGCCGCGGACGCGGTAGGACGCTCTCAGTCGCCGACGCGCAACGCGTCGGCGGCGTCCAGCATCCCGTCCGCGCCGCGCAGGCTCCGCTCGTCGAAGACGCGGCCAAAGACGGCGTTCCGCCCAGCGGCCTTCGCCAGGTAGAGCTGTGCATCCGCGGCCTTGATCCAGTTCGCCGGATCGAGGCCGGGGAAGCAGGTGGCCGTGGCGACCCCCAGGCTCACCGTGACGAAGGGCGCGGTCTCCGACCCACTATGCGGAATGCCGAGCCCCCGGACCCGGTCGCGGATCGTCCGGGCGACCTCCATCGCCTCATGATGCGAGGTGCCCGGCAGAATGCAGGCGAATTCCTCGCCGCCGAACCGCGCCGCGAGATCCGAGGCGCGATGCACGGCGCGGTTCAGCGTCGCCGCGACCATGGCGATGCAGCGGTCCCCGGCGCTGTGGCCGTAGCTGTCGTTGAACCGCTTGAAGAAATCGATATCGAGGATGATGACGGAAAGCTCGGCCGCGTCGAGCGCCAGCCGTGCCGCCTCGCGCACCAGCGTCGTCTCCAGCCGCCGCCGGTTGCCGAGTCCGGTCAGCGCATCGGTCACCGCGAGCTGGGCGAGCTCGTCGCGCATCCGCTTCATCTCGAGGTGGTTGCGCACCCGTGCCTGGACGATCACGGGCGAGACCGGCTTGTGCAGGTAGTCGATGGCGCCGAGTTCGAGGCCGCGCAGCTCCGCCGCCTGCTCGCCGAGCGCCGTGGTGAAGATAACCGGCAGATCGGCGAGGACCGGGTCGGCCTTCAGGCGGCTGCATACCTCATAGCCATCCATGCCCGGCATCAGCACGTCGAGCAGCACGAGGTCGGGCGAGGCCGATCGCGCCACCGCCAGGGCCTCCTCGCCGGAGGTGGCGAAGCAGATCTCGTAGTCATCCTCGAGGATCGCGCTGAGGATCTCGATATTCGAGACCTCGTCATCAACGATGAGGACGACGGAACGCTGGTTCATGACGGCCATTTCCCGGACAGCATGGGCTGGCGCACCAGCCCCTCCAGCAGGGCCTCGGCCCCGACATAATCGAGGGCACCCACCGCCGCCTTCAGCGGCCCAAGCTGGGCGCCGCTGGCCCCAAGCGAGGCCTCCATCGTCTCCAGCAAGCAACGGGCCCGCAGGCTGCGCCGCTGCAGCAGGCCCCTCAGCTCCGCCACCAGCGGCGCCAGCGATACCGGATCGAGGGGCTGGCCATCATCGGCCAGGGCCACGGCGGCCGGGGCCCGCAGGCTGCCGGCCGCGGCCAGCGCCGGCGTCATCGCCTGGTCGAGGCGGATGAGCAGCGCCTCGATCCCCTCCGGCCGCCCTGCATGGGCGGCATCCTCGATCAGCCGCGCCGCCTCTGCCACGGCGCGGATCTCGAGCGAGCCGGCGACACCCTTCAGCGTATGCGCCAGCCGCCGTGCCTCCGCCCAGTCGCCACGGCCGATGGCGCCTCGCAACGCCGGCACGGTATCCCCGAATTTCACCCCGAAATCGGCGATGAGCTTGCGCAGCAGGCCGCGCTTGCCGTTCAGCCGCAGCAGGGCGGCGTCGAGGTCGAATGGCGGCAGGGAGGCGGGCAACTCGCCCTCGGCCGCCATGGGCCGCGCTGCGGCCACCGGCGCCGCCTGCCCGGGCTTGAGCCAGCGATCCAGCACCGCCACCAGCTGGGCAGGGTCGACCGGCTTGGCGACATGGTCGTTCATCCCGGCATCGAAGCAGCGCTGCCGCTCCTGCTCATAGGCATGGGCCGTCATGGCGATAACCGGAAGGGAATCGGAGCCGAAGCGCTGGCGGATCGCGAGGGTAGCCTCGATGCCATCCATCTCCGGCATCTGCACATCCATCAGCACCGCGGCGAAGCGGCCTTCGGCAGCCAGCACCTTCTCGAGCGCCACCCGGCCATTCTCCGCGATGTCCACATGCAGCCCGGCATCGCCCAGCAGCTCCACGGCCAGCTCGCGGTTGATCTCGTTGTCCTCGGCCAGAAGCACATGGCCGCCACGCAGATGCGGCGCCACCATCGGCACCGCCTCGGCCCGGTGCTGCGGCGGCGCCACGGCGCTGGTTCCACGGCCTGCGATCAGGCCATGGATGACGTCCTGCATCATGGCCGCATCGATCGGTTTCACCAGGAAGGCGGAGATCCCGGCCGTCTGCGCCTCGGCCAGGGCTTCCTGCCGACCATGGGCGGACACCATGACGACAGCCGGGGAGGCGCCCGGCCGGCTTTCCTTGCGGATGCGCCGCGCGGCCTCGATCCCGTCCATGCCGGGCATCTTCCAATCCAGCAGCACCAGGTCATAAGGCTCGCCCCGCGCAGCCTGCGCCTCGATCGCGCTCAGCCCCTCGGTCGCGGAGGCGGCCAGGTCCACGGGGACGGACCAGCTGGCGAAGATCTCCTGCAGCACCTCGCGTGAGGCGGCGTTGTCGTCAACGATGAGGATGCGCAGCCGCTGCAACTCATCCGGTGTCAGCCGCTCCTCCGCGGCCATGGCCGGCTCGGTGCCGAGCGGCGTGGCGAAATGGAAGCGGCTGCCCAGTCCCGGGCTGCTCTCCACCTCGATATGCCCACCCATCAGCTCCACCAGCTGCTGGCTGATGGCGAGGCCGAGTCCCGTGCCGCCGAATTTGCGCGTGGTGGTGCTGTCGGCCTGGGTGAAGGGGCGGAACAACCTGGCGCGCTGCTCCTCGGTCATGCCGATGCCGGTATCGGTCACCGCGACCTTCAGCACAACGCTGGCCTCCGAGGCCGACCGGCAGCCGATGGAGAGCACGACCTCGCCGCGATCGGTGAATTTGATCGCATTGGTCAGCAGGTTGAGGATGACCTGGTTCAGCCGCAGCGAGTCGCCCACCAGCCGCCGCGGCACTGCCGGGTCGATCCGCACCTGCAGGGCGACACCGCGCTCCTGCGCCCGGTCGGCGGTGATGCCGATGATGCTGTCGAGCGACTGGCGAAGGTCGAAGGGCGCCAGGTCGAGCGTGAGCTTGCCGGCCTCGATCTTCGAGAAGTCGAGGATGTCGTTGATCAGCCCGAGCAGCGCGCCGCTCGCCGTCTTGATTTTCTGCAGGTGGTCGCGCTGCTTCGCTGTCAGCTCGCTGCGCAGCACGAGATGGCTGAAGCCGAGGATGGCATTCATCGGCGTGCGGATCTCGTGGCTCATATTGGCGAGGAACATGCTCTTCGCCATGTTCGCCGCCTCGGCCTCCCGCGTGCGCGTCGCGACGCGCTGCTCCAGCGTCTCGTTGGTGCGCATGATCTCCGCGCTCATCGCGCCGATGCGCGAGAAGCTGCCGACCAGGCGATTGGCCAGCCAGACCAGCACCGCCGTCTGGAAGGCGACGATCGCGGCATGCAGCCAGACCCGGTTGAGGTCGCCATTGCTCGGGAAGACCGCAGCGGGCAGCAGGAGATTCAGCATCAGGTGGTGCAGCGCCACCGTCACCGCCGCGACGACGACCACGCGCCAGTCGCACCATCCGATCAGCAGGGCAAGGGCGGCGAAGAAGTACATGTGCATGTCCATCTGCCAGCCATGGCCGGAGAGCAGATAGACGAGCAGCGCCGGCTGTCCCATCAGCGCAACGGCCGAGAGGTAGCGCGTGACCGGCTCGCTGCCCCAGCGGGCCCAGCAGAGATGCACCAGCCCGGCCATCGCCGCGCTGCACAGGGCGGCAGGCCAGGCCGGGCGCCCGACGGCGAGGGCAGCCAGCGCCATGAACGGCGCGTGCAGCCACAGCAGCGGCAGGAGGATCGCCCCGAACCGCCGCCGCAGCCGATCGATTTCATCCATCAGACCGGTCCCTTGACCATCATGATGCGAGCCCGCCCAGGCAGCCGCGCAGCGTCACTGCATCCAGCACCAGCCAGGCCCCGGCGCGGTAGAGCGCCGAGGCGAAGCCCGGATCGCCAGAATGGGCAATGACGACGTTGCGCCAGCCCCCGGTATCGAGCACGGCGCCACCGGCCGTATCCACCAGGGCGAACATCTCCCCGGTCCTGCTCCAGGGCGGGCCGAGCACGGCGTACTGGCTGGCACCCTCAGCAGGCAACAGGCCGACAACGAGGAGGCCGGCCAGGCTGACCAGCAGCAGAAGGGCAGCCGGCAGAAGGGGTGCCCAAGGTGAATGCCAGCCGGACCGGCGGACGGAATCCATCGCGTTCATGATCTTGCTGGAGACACCCTGCCGGAAGCTGAACGGGCGCTACGTCCCCTGCCACTCATCATACAAAAAACGGGGAGGAACCGCGATGGATTTCACCGGGGGCGCGAGTTCCCGATGCCGCAGGGCTCAGCGGCCCACCGCATAGCCCTGCATGCCGCGCGGATTGGCCCCGGCGAGGATTTGCCCATCCGCCTCGAGCCGAGCGCCGGTCAGCCGGCCCTCCGACCAGTCGCCGCCCATCTCCGCCGCATGGCCGCGGGCTGTGAGCTCCTCCAGCACGGCGGGTGCATAGCGGCCCTCCAGAACCAGCTTGCCGGGCCGGGCGCCGCGCGGCCAGAAGCTGCTGATCCAGTGCTCGCTGTGGAAGCTCGGCAGGTCGATCGCCTGCTGGATGCCAAAGCCATGGTCCAGCATGCGCGCCAGCATGATCGGCTGCCACTGATCCTGCTGCTCGCCACCCGGCGTGCCGAAGCTCATCCAGGGCTTGCCGTCGCGCAGCACCAGGCTGGGGGAGAGGGTGGTGCGGGGCCGCTTGCCGGGCTTCAGGCCATTCGGCAGGGACTCGTCCAGCCAGAACATCTGGCAGCGCGAGCCGAGGCAGAAGCCGAGGCCCGGGATGGCCGGCGAGCTCTGCAGCCAGCCCGCCGAGGGTGTCGCGCTGACGAAATTGCCCCATTGGTCGATCACATCGACATGGCAGGTATCGCCGCCCGAGGCGCCGAGGCGCGAGACCGTCGGCTCTCCTGTGCCCGCCGCCATGGCCAGCGCCCCGGCCCGCTGCACCGCACCGGCATAATCCGTCCGCGGCACCCGGCCATCCGGCGAGCCCGGGCGGAAGTCGTTATTCGCCTCCCGCCCGATCAGCCCGCGGCGCGCCGCGTTGTATTCGGCCGAAAGCAGCGTCGTCATCGGCACATCCGTGAAGTCCGGATCGCCGTAGAAGGCCTCGCGGTCGGCGAAGGCGAGCTTCATCGCCTCGGTCACGGCATGGACGAATTCGGCCCCGACCGGGTCCATGCCGGCGACATCGATGCCTTCGAGCAGGGCGAGGGTCTGCAGCATGGCCGGCCCCTGGCTCCAGGGCCCGCATTTCAGCACCGTATGCCCCCGGTACAGGCTGGCCAGCGGCTGCTCCACCCCAGCCCTCCAGCCCGCCATGTCCTGCCCCGTCAGCAGCGCATGATGGCGCCGGCCGGAGGTGTCGAGGGCGGCGAAGCTGCGGCCGAAGCGATCGATCGCCTCGGCGACGAAGCCGCCATACCAGATGTTGCGCGCCGCCTCGATCTGCCCCTCGCGGTCGCTGCTGGCGGCCTCCGCCTCGCGCACCACCCGCGCATAGGTCTCGGCCAGTTCCGGGTTGGTGTAGAGCCCGCCCGGCGTCAGCCCACGCAGCCAGAGCGCGGCGGAGCTCTTCCATTCCGTCTCGAAGAGCGGCCGTACCGTCTCGATGGTCGCGCAGATGCGCCCGACCACATGCGCCCCGCGTGCCGCATAGCCGATGGCGTAGTCCAGCACGTCGCGCAGCCGCCAGGTGCCATGGTCGCGCAACATCAGCGCCCAGGCATCGAAGGCGCCAGGGATGGGTGCGCAGAGGAAGCCGGTGCCGGGGACGATGTCGAGGCCGAGTTCGTCCTTCAGCTTGCCGACCGTCATCGCCGCCGGCGCCGGGCCCTGGCCGCAGATCACCTGCTGGGCGCCGAGCCTGGCGCTGTGCAGGATGATCGGGCAGTCGCCCCCGGGCCCGTTCAGATGCGGCTCGACGATCTGCAGGGTGAAGCCGGCGGCGCAGGCCGCGTCGAAGGCATTGCCACCCCGCTCCAGCACGGACATGCCGACCTGGGAGGCGATCCAGTGGGTGGTGGCGACAGCGCCGAAGGTGCCGGCGATCTCAGGCCGCGTCGTGAACATCGTGTTGCGGTCTCCTCGAGCATGATCGCCCGAGGTTGGAACAACCGGAGGCGTGACTCATGCGATACAACAATAAGCCCGCGCGACAGGCATTGCCTGCCGGCGTTCAGAGGGGCAGAGAACGCCCGGGCGATGCGGAAGGCAAGCATGCTGGTCGGGGTGGTCGGGCCCTCCGGGGCGGGGAAGGATACGCTGATGGACGGCGCCCGCAGGGCCCTGGCCGGCGAGCCACGCTTCCATTTCGTCCAGCGCGCCATCACCCGCCCGGCCGAGGCCGGCGGCGAGGCCCATCGCCCGCTCACGCGCCATGAATTCGAAGCCGAGCGCGAGGCCGGCCGCTTCGCCTTCTGGTGGGAGGCGCATGGCCTGTTCTACGGCATCCCGGCCGGGCTGCCGGGCCGGATTGCCATCGCCAATCTCTCCCGCACCATCCTCGCCGAGGCCGCGCGCCGCCTCCCGCTGCTGGTGCTGGAGATCACCGCCCCGCCGGCCGTGCTGGCGGAACGCCTCGCGGCGCGGGGCCGCGAGACGGCGGAGGATATCGCCGCCCGCCTCACCCGCCAGGCCCCGCTGCCGCCCGGCCTCACGGTGGTGCAGGTGATGAATGACGGCCCGGTCGAGCAGGGCATCGCCCGGGTGGTCGCCGCGCTTCGCGCTATCCCCTGAGCGGCAGGCGCTCAGCGATGAGGAAGGGCGCCCCGGCCCGGGCCTGGGTGAAGAGCGCGATGGCCCCGACCCGCCGTGGCCGCGCAGGCGCCTCGCCGAGGAATTCGGTCGCCACCGGCCGCACGACCGCCATCTCCTCCGGCGACAGCCGCCGGCTGAGGGTGACGTGGAAGCGCCACTCCTCCATCACATACGGATAGCCATAGCGCCCGAGCAGCGCCTCCTGCCGCGGGCTGAGCCGGGCCCGGCGGCGGCGTGCCAATTCGGCCTCGTCCGGCGGCGCGCGGCAGGGCTCGAGTGCCTCGACGCAGGCATCGGCCAGGGGGCGCAGGGCCGGGCACGGTTCCGTCTCCCGCAAGGCCAGGAAGCCATCCAGATTCTCGACGGCGAGCGGCGGCAGGTCGAAGGGCGCGATTCGCGCCGCCAGTGCCTCCGCGGCCGCGACCGCCTCGGCCCAGCTGACCGTCAGGCGGAACGGCGCCTTCAGCGTCGCATGCAGCCCGTAGCCGCGCGGGTCGGCCGTGAGCTCGGCCATATCCAAGCCGGGAAGGGTGGGCTGCGGCATCGGCGCCCCCGTCTCGGCATCCCGCCCGATCCAGGTGGAACCGAGCCGGTGCAGCGGGTCCTCCGTCTCCGGTGCCCAGTAGAGGGCGAGGCGTGCCTCGGGGGCCGGGGCGCCGATCATGCCACCCGCTCCCCGCCGCGCCAGACCGCGCGCACCATCGGCAGCATCTCGAGCGGCCGCAGCCGGACCAGATCGGCCCGGAGGCCCGGTGCCAGACGGCCACGATCCTCGAGCCGCGCCATCCGCGCCGGCCGCTCCGTCACCATGGCAACGGCGGCGGGCAGGGAGATGCCGGTCGTCGCCGCGGCGATCCAGGCCGCCTCCACCAGCGCGGCCGGGACATAGTCACTGGCCAGCGCATCCACCGCCCCGGCGCGGATCAGGTCGGCGGCGGCCACGTTGCCCGAATGGCTGCCGCCGCGGACGATGTTCGGCGCGCCTGCGATCACCTCGACGCCGATCTCCCGTGCTGCCTGCGCCGCCGCCATCGTCACCGGGAATTCGCTGATGCGGATGCCGTCCTCGGCATTGCGCGCCACCTCCGCCGCATCGTCGTCGTCATGGCTGGCGAGCGGCAGGTTGCGATGCGCCACCCGGTCCAGCAGCCAGCGCCGCTGCGGCTCGCGCAGCCGCGCACGGCGTTCCAGCAATTCGGCAATGCGTTGGTCGACCTCGGCATCGCTCATCTGCTTCTGCCGCTGGCGCAGTACCCTGTAGCGGTCGATATCGCGGTACTGGCCGACGCCCGGCGAGTGGTCCATCAGGCTGACCATGCCGACCAGCGGATGGTCCACCACGCTTTCCACCGCCGGCTTCATGTCGAGCGCCGGCAGCTCGCAGCGCAGATGCAGCACGTGCTCGGCCTTCAGCAGCCCGGTCGGCACCAGCGCCGCCAAATCCTCGACCCCCTCGTAGAAGGTACGGATCCGCCCCGGGTCGAAGCCGAGATCGCCGAGGCAGAGCGCATCGAAGACGGTGGTGACGCCGGCCGCCGCGCATTGCGCGTCATGCGCCAGCAGCGCCGAGCGGCTCGGCCAGCGGGCATTGGCCCGCGGCTGCACCTGCCGCTCCAGATTGTCGGTATGCACATCGACCACGCCGGGGATGATGTGATCGCCGCCGCAATCCACCGCGCCGGGCAGGGTGCTGCGGCCGGGCTGCAACTCGGCGATCAGCCCGTCGCGGATCACCAGCGTGCCGGGGACGACATCCTCCGGCAGGACGAGCAGGGCATTGGTGAGGATGGTCTCGGGCATCAGGCGGCGACCGGCATGGGGTGGACCTCGAACAGGCGGTCCGCGACGCGGTCGCGCACCTCGGTGTCATGGAAGATGCCGATGATGGCGGTGCCGGCCGACTTGGCCGCATCGATCAGCCCGACCACCACCTCCCGGTTCGCGGCATCGAGGCTGGCCGTCGGCTCGTCCAGCAGCAGCACGGGATAGCCCGGCGCGAAGCCGCGTGCCAGGTTCACCCGCTGCTGCTCGCCGCCCGAGAAGGTCGCCGGCGGCAGGCCATGCAGCCGGGCGGGCAGGTTGAGCCGCGCCAGCAGCGCCGCCGCCCGCGCCTTTGCCTCCTCGCGGGGCAGGCCCCGCACCATCATCGGCTCGGCGACGATATCGAGGGTCGGCACGCGCGGGATGACGCGGAGGAACTGGCTGACATAGCCAAGCGTCTCCCGCCGCACCGCCCGCACCAGCCGCGCATCCGCCGTGGCGAGATCGACCTCCATGTCCTGGTGCCGGATGAGGATGCGCCCGGCGCCCACGCCGTAATTGCCGTAGAGCAGGCGCATCAGCGTCGACTTCCCGGCGCCCGAAGGCCCGGCCAGCGCCACGCATTCGCCCGGCGCCACGCCGAGCTCCACGCCCTCCAGCACCGGGATGCAGGTGCCGCCCTGGAGATGGAGGGTGAAGGACTTGGCCAGCCCCTCCGTGTGGATCGCCCAGCTCATGCGGCCAGCACCGAGGCAACGAGCAGTTGCGTGTATTCGTGCTGCGGGTCGTCCAGCACCCGGTCCGTCAGCCCCTGCTCGACCACCCGCCCGCGCCGCATCACCAGCAGCCGGTGCGCCAGCAGCCGTGCCGCGGCGATGTCATGCGTCACGATCAGCACCGCGAGGCCGAGATCGGCGACCAGGGCCCGGATCATGTCGAGCAGCCGCGCCTGCACCGAGACATCGAGCCCGCCGGTCGGCTCATCCATGAAGACCAGCCGCGGCCGCGTCACAAGCGTCCGGGCGATCTGCAGCCGCTGCTGCATGCCGCCCGAGAACAGCGCCGGCATGCCATCGATGCGCCCCGGCTCGATCTCGACGCGCCGCAGCCACTCCGCCGCCTCGGCGCGAATATTGCCGTAATGCCGTGCGCCCACCGCCATCAGCCGCTCGCCGATATTGCCTCCGGCCGAGACGCGCATGCGCAGCCCGTCGCGCGGGTTCTGATGGACGAAGCCCCAATCCGTGCGGTGCAGCCGCCGCAGCGCCGCCTCGCCCATCTCCTGCACCCCATGCACCGTGCCCTCGGGGTCGCGGTAGCGCACCACCCCCGCCTCCGGCCGCATCATGCCGGAGAGGACGCGCAGCAGGGTCGTCTTGCCAGAGCCGCTCTCGCCGACGATGGCGACGACCTCGCCGGGATAGACCTCGATGGAGACGTCCTCGAGCGCCGGCACCGGGCCGAAGCGGAGGCTGAGGCCGGCTGCCTCCAGCAGGGGCAGCCCGCTCATTCCGCCGCCTCCTGATGGGATTGCCGCGTGCTGCAGTAATCCGTGTCCGAGCAGACGAACATCCGCCCGCCCCGGTCGTCGACGACCACCTCGTCGAGATAGCTCTCCCGGCTGCCGCAGAGCGCGCAGGGCGCATCCGCCCGCACCGGTTGGAAGGGATGGTCCTCGAAGTCGAGGCTCCGTACCGCCGTATAGGGCGGTACCGCATAGATCCGCTTCTCCCGGCCGGCGCCGAAGAGCTGCAGGGCCGGCATGCGGTCCATCTTGGGGTTGTCGAAGGCCGGGATGGGGGAGGGCGACATCAGGTAGCGCCCGCCGACCAGCACCGGGTAGTTGTAGCTGATCGCCACATGCCCATGCCGGGCGATGTCCTCGTAGAGCTTCACATGCATCAGCCCGTAATCGGCCAGGGCATGCATCCGCTTCGTCTCGGCGACACGCGGCTCCAGCCGGAACAGCGGCTCCGGCATCGGCACCTGGTAGACCAGGATCTGTCCCTCGCGCAGCGGCGTCTCCGGGATGCGGTGCCGCGTCTGGATGATGGTCGCGTCGGTGGTGCGCTCCGTCGTCTCGACCCCGGCGACCCTGGCGAAGAAGCGGCGGATGGAGACGGCATTGGTGGTGTCATCCGCCCCCTGGTCGATCACCTTCAGCCGGTCGCTGGCGCCGATCACGCTGGCGGTGACGGCGATGCCGCCCGTCCCCCAGCCATAGGGCAGCGGCATCTCCCGCGCGCCGAAGGGCACCTGATGCCCGGGGATCGCCACCGCCTTCAGCAGGGCGCGGCGGATCATCCGCTTGGTGTTCTCGTCGAGATAGCCGAAATTATAGCCGAGCGCCGTCATTCGCCCTCCGCCTCCCGCCGCAACAGCCGGATCTTCTCCAGCTCGCTCTGGAAATCGACGTAATGCGGCAGCTTGAGGTGCTCGACGAAGCCCGTCGCCTCGACATTGTCGCAATGGTACAACACGAATTCTTGGTTTTGCGCCGGCGCCTCGACCGGCTCGCCAAGCTCCTCCGCCCGCAGCGCCCGATCCACCAGCGCCATCGCCATCGCCTTCCGCTCGCCATGGCCGAAGACGAGGCCATAGCCGCGGGTGAATTGCGGTGGCTCGGTGCGGGAGCCGGCGAACTGGTTCACCATCTGGCATTCGGTGACCGTGATCTCGCCGAGCTCGATCGGGAAGCCGAGTTCCGGCGGCTCGAACTCCACCGTCACCGCCCCCATGCGGATCTCGCCGACGAAGGGGTGCGCATTGCCGTAGCCGCGCTGCGTCGAATAGCCGAGCGACAGCAGGAAGCCCTCATCCCCACGGGCCAGCGCCTGTAGCCGCAGCGGCCTGTCAGCCGGGAAGCCGAGCGGCTCCCGCGTCAGGTCCGGCGGCTCCGCCTCGGAGGGCGGCTCGGGCGCCATCAATCCTTCCTGCGCCAACAGCCCGGTGACGCGCGGCATCGGCACGGCATCGGTCCTGCGCTCGGGTGCGGGCGGCACCGTGCCGCCCTCGGCGGCCAGGGCGAAGTCCAGCAACCGGTGCGTGTAGTCGAAGGTTGGGCCCAGCACCTGCCCGCCCGGCAATTCCTTGTAGGTCGCGCTGATCCGGCGCCGGATGCGCATGGCATCGGTCTCGATGGGGTTGCTGGCGCCGAAGCGGGGCAGGGTGGTGCGATAGGCCCGCAGCAGGAAGGCCGCCTCGATCAGGTCGCCCCGTGCCTGCTTGATGGCGAGCGCAGCGAGGCCGCGATCATGGCAGGCCCCTTCCGCCATCACCCGATCGACGGCCAGGCCCAGCTGCGCCTCGATCTGCGCCAGGGTGAGTTCCGGCAGGGCCGGGTCGCCCCGTCGCTCCTCCGCCAGCCAGGCATGGGCGGCCTCGATCGCCCGCTCGCCGCCCTTGACTGCCACATAGGCCATCAACCGGCCTCCTCGATACGGGTGGTGCGCGGAAGGGCCGCCAGCCGCGTGCCGGCGCAGAGCAGCAGATCGGCCCCGCGTGGGAAGCGTGCCGCATTGGCGGACCATTCGGCCAGGAAGCCGGGCGGCAGCCCCTCGACGCGCAGCCGGTGAACATGCTCGATCCCGGGGCCGGAGAGATGCCAGCCCTCGCCCTGCTCCAGCGCCGCCACCTGCAGGATCAGCGTTGCCGAGCGATGCGGCTCCTCTTCCGTGCCGGCCTCCAGCGAGGCGAGCGCCGGCATGCCGCCCACCGCGAGCAGGAAGGCAGCGTCGCCCGGCCCGGCCACCAGCGGGCAGCCGGCATGGAAGCGCAGCCAGGCCTCCGCTGCCGGGCCGCCATCGGTCCAGACCGGCGTCTCGGCATCGGCCAGGGTCAGCAGGGCGGCGGCCGCGGCCGGGGCGAGCGGCACCGGAGCCTCCGGCAGCGCCTTGATCCGCTGGACCCGGCCCGGCCGTGCCATGGCCTCCAGCAGGGCGCGGAAGCAGGATTGCGCATCGGGCACCGGGTCGGCGAAGCCGGGCGTGAGGGTCATCATCGCATCGTCGCCATGGTGAAGAACTCCACCCGGGTGGCGGCCGCCCTGGCCGCGTCGCGCGCGGCCCGCGCCGCCTGCTCGGCGGCCAGCGGCTCGATCACCGCTGCCAGCAGGGCCGGGCGGGCTGCGGGATCCTGCAGCGCGGCATCCAGCACCGCCGCGAGCTCCGCCTGACGCGCATCCCGTCCGGCGACATAGGCATGGCCCACCGTGCCGTCCGCCAGCCTCACGCTGCACCGGGTGACGGTGACTTCGCCGAGATTGAAGGGTGCGCCATCGCCACCCTGCCGGCCGCGGGCCATCACCAGCCCCGTCTCCGGCCCGCGCAGCCGGCTATGCGCCGGCAGGGCGGGGGCGTCGTCCAGCCTGGCCGCAATGCTGGCGGCATCGGCCCGGGCGAGTACGCCCATCCATCGGCGGCGCGCTGCCACACCACCCTGCGGTTCATCGACCATGAATACACCATAAAGTCTAGACAATCAGACGTCCAGTTATTTAGGATGACTGAAGCTGGCATAGCGGGCGGAAACGATGGTTGAACCTTTGATGAATACTGGTGCCGCTCTCGCCCGTGGCCAGGGTGTCGCCCTCTGGCGGCAGATCGCCGGCACGTTGGAGCGTGAGATCGCCACCGGGAGCCTCCCTCCCGGCGCCCGCCTGCCGACCGAGGCGGAACTTTCCACGCGCTTCTCGGTCAACCGCCACACGGTCCGCCGCGCCATGGAGGAGCTGGAGGCGCGCGGGCTGGTGCGCATCGAGCAGGGCCGTGGCAGCTTCGTCGCCGAGGATGTGCTCGATTACCCCGTCGGCCCGCGCACCCGCTTCTCCGAGACCATCCGCCGCCAGAACCGGGAACCGCAGGGCCGGATGCTGCGGATCGAGGAGCTGCCGGCCGAGTCCCATATCGCCGAGCAGCTGAAGATCCGCCGCGGCCGCCCCGTGGTGCTGGCCGAGCGGCTCGGCCTCGCCGATGGCCGCCCCGTCGTCATCGGCAGCCACTGGTTCTCCCTGGCACGCTTCCCCGGCATCGCCGCCATCCTGGCGGAGGATCCCTCCATCACGGCGGCCCTGGCGCGGCTCGGCCTGCCCGATTACCGCCGCCAGGCGACCCGCATCAGCGCCCGCATGCCGACCCCGGAGGAGGCGGCGCTGCTCGAACAGTCCCGCACCCGTCCCGTCCTGGTCACCGAGGCGCTCAATGTCGATCCGGCGGGCGAGCCCGTCGAGGTGAGCTTCGCCTGCTATGCCGCCGGCCGCATGCAGATCGTGGTGGAAAGCTGAGATGGCCGGCTGGCACATCACCGGCGGCGCGGTGCTGCGGGGCGGTGCCATCACCCCGGGTGATCTCGCCCTGGCCGGGTCCGACGTGGCCGCCGCACCGCCGCCCACGGCCCGCCGGCTCGACGCCACCGGCTGGTTCGTGCTGCCCGGCCTCGTCGACATCCATGGCGATGCGCATGAGCGTGCGCTGCAGCCGCGCCCCGGCATCGGCTTCCCGCCGGCGCTGGCGCTGCGTGACAGTGCCGCCCAGCTTCTGGCGGCCGGCATCACCACGGCCTTCCTCGGCGTCACCCTGTCCTGGGAGCCAGGCCTGCGCTCGCTCGCCATGTGGCGGCAGCTCATGGCGGCGTTGGAGGCGGCGAGGCCCTTGCCGCTCGACCTCCGCATCCATCTGCGCTTCGAGGCCGACAATCTCGAGGCGATGGAGGATGCGCTGGCCGATATCGCCGCCGGGCGGGTGCATCTCCTCGGATTCAACGACCACACCCCCTCCATCCTGAAGAAGCTTGGCCATGCCAAGGAGCTGGCCAAATATGCCGGGCGCGCGGGCCTGTCGCCCGAGGAATTCCGCGCCCTGATCGAGATCGTTGCCGCGCGCCGCCCGGACGTGCCCGCCGCCCGCGCACGCCTTGCCGCCGCAGCGGCGGCCGCCGGCATCCCCATGCTGAGCCATGACGACGCGACGCTGGCCGATCGCGCCCTCTACCGCGCCCTCGGCGCCTGGCTCTGCGAATTCCCGATGTCGGAGGAGGTGGCCGCCGATGCCCGCGCCCAGGGCGAGGCGGTGGTGATGGGCGCGCCCAATGTCGTGCGGGGCGGCAGCCATCTCGGCTGGGCCAGCGCGGCGCCCCTGGCGGAGCGCGGGCTGGTGACCGTACTCGCGAGCGACTACCACTGGCCCGCCCTGTTCGAGGCGCCCTTCGCCATGTCGCAGCGCGGCCGGATGAGCCTTGCCGAAGCCTGGGCCCTGGTCTCCGCCAACCCGGCTGCCGCCGCCGGCCTCACCGATCGTGGCGCGTTGCATCCGGGCATGCGCGGCGACCTGGTGGTGGTCGATCCCGCTGGCCCCCGCCTTGTCGCCTGCTTCGTCGCCGGCGAGCCGGCCCTGCTGACCGGCCCGGCCGCATCGCGTCTGGGCTAGCCGCCACAGGCCGGCCCTGGACGCAGTGCTGGCAGGGGTCGGCACCGTGCCGGGCAGCGGCGTGGCGGTTGGCGAGATGCGGCCCTGGCTCTGGACCGCACCCATCCACTCAGGCGGCTACCGGCCGCCGCGCAAGCCGGCGCGGCGACGGCGCCTAATCGGCCTCGCTCCAGGTGAAGCGCTGCAGGTCGAGCGCGCAGAGGCCCGTGACACCCCAATGCGCGGCATAGGCCCGCACCTGCGGCAGGTAATCGGCATCCCCGGGATTGGCTTCGGGCCATAGGGGCGGGTTGAAGGTGGAGATGCCGTTGATCGTCGGCAGGTGCCGCACCGCCGCCACCAGCATCGCCTCGGTATTGTGGTTGTAGGGATTGTCCACCTCCTCCCCGAAGCGGCTCTCCCGCCGCGCCGCGGAGACATAGAACGCCTGGCAGGCGGGCGGCGGCGGCGGCACCGCGGCCAGCCGGCCCGCCTCCAGCGGCCGGTCGAGGAAGAGCGGCGCATGGCCGTTCAGCTGCTCCGCCAGCAGCAGGGTACACAGTGCCGCGACGGCCAGCCGCGGCAGCCGCCGCGCCTCGGCGGAGAGCACCGCCATGGCCAGCACCACCACGGGCAGGGTGAGGAAGATCTGGTAGCGCGCGACCACGCGCGCCGCCTTGGCCCCCGGCACGAAGCGATAGACGAGCGACCAGCCCGTCACCCCGCCGACCTGCAGGGTCAGCGCCCAGGTCACCAGCACGGCGATGGCCAGGGCCCGCAGCAGCGCCACACGGGCCGGGGGTGCCTCGCCACCGCCGCGCCAGAGCCAGACCAGCGCCGCGGCGAAGACCAGCAGCAGCAGCGGCGGCATCCCGGTCATCAACTCCGACCAGAAAGGAAAGCTTGGCCGGAACGCCCCGTTCAGGGCGCGCACCAGCCAGCCCCAGAGCCAATTCGCCTCGCCGACATGGATGATGTCGAGCAGGGAGGGGACGTGCTTCAGCACATCGGCCCAGGGGTGCATCCCCGTCTCCGCCGCTTTCGGCAGGTAGAGCAGCAGGAAGGGGATTTCGGCTGCCACTGCCAGCAGGGCGAGTCCGGCCAGCGGCCAGGCCCCGGCGCGGATCGCCTCCCACAGCCGCCGCCGCGCCGGCGGTCCGGCGACCAGCAGCCAGGCCAGGAACAGGGTCCCGCCGAACCAGGCACAGTACCAGGCCATGTAGAAGCCGGTCATCAGCACGGCTGCAAAGCCGAGCGCGAAGCCGGCCCCCCAGAGCAGCATCGCCCCCCACCGGCGCTGGAGCAGCGCGGCCAGCATGCCGTGCAGCAGCAGCCCCACCACCGAGACCAGGCCCACGCTGAAGAGCTGGGCGTGGTTGCCGCGGATGAACAGGTTGTTGCTGATGGTGAACAGGACCGCGCCGAGCAGCGCCCAGCCCCAGTCCAGGCCGAAGGCGCGCCGCCCCAGCGCATAGGTGCCGAGGAAGCCGATGAGGCGCATCGTCGCGTTCACCAGCTCGCCCCCGAGGAAGGGGTCCGCACCGGCTGCCCGGAAGCCGGCCTGCAACAGGCCGAAGAGCAGGTAGCCATCATTGTAGCCGAGCGTACCGGGCACCGGGAAAAAGTAGTCGGTCCGGTCCCAGGCGGACCGCCCGGCGAGGACGTTCACCCAATGCTCGAGAATCGCCAGCTCGATGACGGCGTCGTGCCGGTCACCCAACAGCAGGGTGAAGCCATTGCCGATCTGGTGGCGGAAGAACAGGCCCAGCGCCAGCACGGCGGCGAGGCCAACGACCAGCGCCCGCCTCATCGCGCCGCGGCCAGGCGCGCCTGCCACAGGCAGAGCAGGGGAGTCACCACGAGCTCCATGCCGAGTGCCAGCAGCATCGGCAGGCCCGGCGAGCCCCGCATGACAAGTCCCCAAAGCCGCCCGACTCCGCCCAGCAGGACGATCGCCGTCAGCAGCCGGAAGCGCCCCGTGTGCCGCGCCGGGTCAGGCAGCGTGCTCCAGAAGCCGAGGCCGATACCGAGCAGCAGGCCCGAGAGATAGCGCCAATGGCTGTCCTCATCGGGCCCGGAGGGGGCGCCAAGCATCCCAGGCCCCGCCAGCACGCCAGCGAGTCCCGCCGAGACCGGCACCAGGCCGCCCAGCGCAACGGCGAGGCGCAACCCCCAGGCTGCCCTCACAGATAGCGCCCGCGTTCCAGGATCTCGAGCGTGTAGTCCTTGTAGCTCATCCCCAGCTCCTCCGCGCGCGCCAGCCGGCGCAGCGCGATCTCCCGCGGCGGCGTCTTCCAGGCCTTCTTGTGGGCGCGGCGCCAGACATAGCCGCGCCAGGATTCCTCGGGGTCGAGCGGCGGGCCGCCATTATGGCCGATGCGGGGGGTGTCCATGCACCACCGATAGGGCGGGGCAGGGGAGGTCGGCAAGCACCGGTCCTCCCCTGCGCGTCACTGGAACACGCAGCCGCCAGGCAGCCGATGATTGCAGCATGAAGGAGGATATTGGCTCCGGCGGTTGGATTCGAACCAACGACCAACGGATTAACAGTCCGCTGCGCTACCGCTGCGCCACGCCGGATCAGCCAAGAGGCGGCGCCTATAGCAGGGCCCCGCCGGTGATGAAAGCCCCCCAGGCCGGGGGCACCGCAGAAAAGCGCGCCTGGAGGTCCGGGGCGGAATTGAACCGCCGTAGCAGGTTTTGCAGACCTGTGCCTGACCACTCGGCCACCGGACCGCCGAGGCAAGCCTCGTGCGCCGCGCCTCTATCGGGCCACAGGCGCGGCAGGTCAAGCGTGCGCCGCAACACGGCCGCTTGGCGGCGGACCGGAGCGCCCCCTATAAACCACCCGACCCGAAGGACCGCCCCTTGGAGGCGGCTGGAGATTGCGCCTCATGGACTACGCAGATGCGCGCAAGCGCATGGTGGACGGACAGCTTCGCCCCAACAAGGTGACCGACCCCCGCCTGCTGGACGCGATGCGCGAGCTGCCGCGCGAGCGTTTCCTCCCCCGGACCGTCATGGCCCGCGCCTATACGGATGAGGACGTCCCGCTGCCGGGCGGCCGCGCGATGATCGAGCCGATGGTGCTGGCCCGGCTGGTGCAGCTCGCGGCCGTGCGTCCGGGCGACCGCGCCCTGGTGGTGGGGGCGGGTACTGGCTACGGCGCCGCCGTCCTGGCGCGCATGGGGGCCCGCGTCACTGCGCTCGAGGCCGATGCCCCGCTGCTCGAGATCGCCCGCGCCGTCCTGCCGGACTACCTGCCGGCCGGTGCCGTGCGGCTCGAGGCCACCGATCCGGCCGCCGGCTTCGCCGCCGGCGCGCCTTACGACGTCGTGCTGATCGAGGGCGAGGTCCCGGAGATCCCCACGAACCTCTCTGACCAGCTCGCCGAGGGCGGCCGCCTCGTCGGCGTCCTCGGCTTCGGCAGGCGGCAGGGCAAGGCGGTGCTCGGGCAGCGCATCGGCGGCGGTTTCTCGACCGTCGTCGCCTTCGACTGTGCCACCGCCCCGCTCCCGGCCTTCGCCCGGAGGCCCGGCTTCGTCTTCTGAAGCGGGTCCGGAGCCTCCCGCTGCGCCAGCTTCGCCTCGCAACGGGCGCGCGAGTGCTGTAGGACCATTTTAATATCGCTCCGCAAGGATCAGGCCACGATGAACTCGACCCGCCCCTTTTCGGTGCTGACCGCCGCCCTGCTGGCGCCGATCGCGCTGGTGGCGCAGGCGCCTCAGGCCCGGGCGCAGACGCTGGCGGATGCGCTGGCCCAGGCCTATGCCAACAACCCGACCCTGCTCGCCGCCCGCGCCCAGCTTCGCGCGGTGGACGAGAACGTGCCGCAGGCCCTGGCCGGCTGGCGGCCGACCGTCTCGATCACCAACAGCTTCGGCTACCTCGACGGCCGCATCCGCACACTTTCTCAAGGTGTCGATCCAACCGATCCTCAGCGGCAAGTCGGTGTCACCAACCGCAACGACCGGACGATTGCCACCAACACCGTCGTCGTCACCCAGCCGATCTTCCGGGGCGGCCGCACCGTGGCCTCCACCCGCCGGGCGGAGAACCAGGTGCTCGCCCAGCGCGCCCGGCTGCTGGCGACCGAGCAGCAGGTGATGCAGGACACCGTCACCGCCTATGTCGCCGTCATCCGCGACCAGGAGCTGCTGCGCCTCAACATCAACAACGAGCAGGTGCTGACCGAGCAGCTGCGCGCCACGAATGAGCGGTTCCGCGTCGGCGAGATCACGCGGACGGACGTCGCCCAGGCGGAATCCCGCCTCGCCGGCGCCCGCTCGCAGCGTGCCCGGGCCGAGGGCGACCTGCAGATCTCCCGCGCCACCTTCCTGCGCTTGGTCGGGCTGCCGCCCGGCCAGTTGCTGGCGCCGCAGCCGCTGCGCGTGCCCTTCCGCAACGCCCAGGAAGCCGCCCTCGCCGCCGCCGCGAACAACCCGAACGTCGTCGCAGCCCTGTTCGATGAGGCCGGCGCACGGGACAACGTCAACATCCAGAGCTCGGCCCTGCTGCCGCAGCTCAGCGTCAGCACCCAGGCGGGGCGGAACGACAACCAGGTGCTCAACCACAGCCGCCAGACCTTCGCCCAGGTCACGGCGAACCTGACGGTGCCGCTCTACCAGGGCGGCGCGGAATACTCCGCCGTCCGCCAGGCCCGGCAGAGCGCGCAGCAGGCCCGGCAGACCGTCGATGACCAGCGCCGCGCCGTTGTCCAGCAGGCGACCCAGGCCTGGGAGCAGTTGCAGAGTTCGAAAGCCCAGGTCGATAGTGTCCGCGCCCAAATCCGCGCCGCCGAGATCGCCCTCGACGGCGTGCAGCGCGAGGCGATCGTCGGCAGCCGCACGACCCTCGACGTGCTGAACGCCGAGCAGGAATTGCTCAACGCCCGCACCAGCCTGGTGCAGGCGCTCTCCACCGTCGTCTCGCAATCCTATGCGCTGGCGGCGACGATCGGCCGCCTGACGGCGGGCGATCTCGGCCTTGCGGTCGATCCCTACGACATGCGCGCCTACTACAACGAGGTGCGCAACCGCTGGGCCGGGCTCGGCGACTATTCCGGCGTGGCGGAACGCCGCTGATGCCTGAGGAGCGGCCGGTCCAGCCGGGGGCGCACCCCGCCGATCCGAGCATGGAGGACATCCTGGCCTCCATCCGCCGCATCCTGAACGAGGACGAGGCCGCCATGCCGGCGGCCTCCGTCCCGCCGCCACCGGTCACCGAACCCCTGACCCTCACCGAGGAGATGCTGGTGAAGGAGCCCGAGGCCACGCCGCCGGTCGCCCTCCCCATAGCCGCCGCCCCGCCCGAGCCACCGCCGCCCGCCCCCATGGCGGAGGCCAGGCCCTCGCCGGCGTCGGCGCCCGACCCGCTCCCCGCCGCGGCCGAGCCTCAGCCACTTTCCGCCGAGGCCCTGGTCGCCCCCGCCGTGGCCGCTGCCGCCAGCGCCGCGATCGGCAACCTGCTCCGCGCGGTCTCCCAGGACCGGGGCGCCGCCGTCACGCGCGGTGGCCCGAGCATCGAGGATGTGGTGCGGGAGGAACTTCGCCCGCTGCTGAAGGACTGGCTGGACCAGCACCTCCCCGGCCTCGTCGAGCGCCTAGTGCGCGCCGAGATCGAGCGCCTGGTGGGCCGCGCGCTGGGCTAGGCCCAGCCCCGCGCCCATCCCACTTGACGGCGCCGGTCCGGCAGGGGACGGATGCGCCCATGCTGGACAAGACCCTGAGCCCGGGCGGCTTCGAAACGCGCCTCTATGAAGGCTGGGAGCGATCGGGCGCCTTCGCCTGCGACCCGGCCTCGAGCGCCGAGCCCTTCACCATCATGATTCCGCCGCCGAACGTCACCGGCAGCCTCCATATGGGCCATGCGCTCACCTTCACCATCCAGGACACGCTGGTCCGCTGGCGCCGGATGCAGGGCAGGGACGCACTCTGGCAGCCCGGCACCGACCATGCCGGCATCGCCACCCAGATGGTGGTCGAGCGCCTGCTGGCGAGCGAGGGGCAGCAGGACCGCCGCGGCATGGGCCGCGCCGCCTTCCTCGACCGCGTCTGGCAATGGAAGGCGGAGTCGGGCGGCACCATCACCCGCCAGCTCCGCCGGCTCGGGGCCAGCCTCGACTGGCCGCGCGAGCGCTTCACCATGGATGAGGGCCTGTCCGAGGCGGTGCGCGAGGTCTTCGTCACCCTGCACCGCCAGGGCCTGATCTACCGCGACCGCCGGCTGGTGAACTGGGACCCGAAGCTGCAGACCGCCATCTCCGACCTCGAGGTGGAGAGCCGCGAGGTCAGGGGCAGCCTCTGGCATATCCGCTACCCCGTCGAGGGCGGCGGCGAGATCGTGGTGGCGACCACCCGGCCTGAGACCATGCTCGGCGACACCGCCGTTGCCGTCCATCCAGGCGATGCCCGCTTCGCCGCGCTGGTCGGCCGGATGGCGGTGCTGCCGCTGACCGGCCGCCGCATCCCGATCGTCGCCGACGAGTATTCCGACCCGGAGAAGGGCACCGGCGCGGTGAAGATCACCCCGGCGCATGACTTCAACGATTTCGAGGTCGGCCGCCGCCACGGCCTGCCCATGCCTTCGGTGCTGGATGCCGAGGCCCGCATCGATCTCGGCGAGATCCGCGCCGAGTTCGGCACCGGCGCCGACCAGGTCTTCCTCGACACCCTCCAGGGCATGGACCGCACCGCTGCCCGCAAGGCCATCGTCGCCCGGCTGGAGGAGATCGGCGACCTCGTCCAGGTCGAGCCCCATACCCATCAGGTCCCGCATGGCGACCGCGGCGGCGTGCCGCTCGAGCCGCGCCTGACCATCCAGTGGTACGCCGATGCCGCGACCCTGGCCAAGCCCGCCATCGAGGCCGTGGAGTCCGGCCGCACCCAGTTCGTGCCGAAGCAGTGGGAGAACACATTCTTCGCCTGGATGCGCGACATCCAGCCCTGGTGCGTCTCCCGCCAGCTCTGGTGGGGCCATCAGATCCCCGCCTGGTACGCGCCGGACGGCGCGGTCTTCGTCGAGAAGACCGAGGCGGAGGCCCGCGCTGCCGCCCGCGCCAAATACGGCGAGGACGTGCCGCTGGAGCGCGACCCGGACGTGCTCGACACCTGGTTCAGCAGCGCCCTCTGGCCTTTCAGCACCCTTGGCTGGCCGGAGCGGACGCCGGAGCTCGCCCGCTACTATCCGGGCGACGTGCTGGTGACGGGCTTCGATATCATCTTCTTCTGGGTCGCCCGGATGATGATGATGGGCATCCACTTCATGGGCGACGTGCCCTTCCGCCATGTCTACATCCATGGCCTCGTCCGCGACGAGAAGGGCCAGAAGATGTCGAAGTCCAAGGGGAACGTCATGGATCCCCTGGAGCTGATCGACGCCTATGGCGCCGACGCGCTGCGCTTCACCATCTGCGCGCTGACCGGCCCCGGCCGCGACGTGAAGCTCGGCCGCAAGCGCGTCGAGGACTACCGCAGCTTCGCCACCAAGCTGTGGAACGCGGCCCGCTTCTGCGAGATGAACGGCATCGCCCCGCAACCGGGCTGGGATCCCGCCACGGCGCGCACGCCGCTCGCCCGCTGGATCCTCGACGCCGCCAACACCGCCGTCGCCGAGGCCACCGCCGCGCTCGAGGCCTACCGCTTCGACGACTATGCCGCTGCCAGCTACCGCTTCGTCTGGGGCGGGTTCTGCGACTGGTTCCTGGAATTCGCCAAGCCCGTCTTCAACGGCCCGGACGGGCCCGAGAAGGAGGAGGTGAAGGGCACCGCGCAATATGTGCTCGGCCTCATCCTCCGCCTGCTGCATCCGGTGATGCCCTTCGTCACCGAGGAATTGTGGGACCGCTTCGGCTACGGGGCCGATTGCAGCCTGATCCGTGCCCCCTGGCCCGAGGCGGTGCCGGTGGCGGAGGCCGCCGCGGCGCGGGAGGAGCTGGACTGGATCGTCCGCCTTATCTCCGAGCTCCGCGCCCTCCGCGCCGAGGTCAACATCGCCCCCTCCGTCACCACGCCGCTGCTGGTGAAGGACGCGGCGCCGGACAGCCTCGCCCGCGCCGGCCGCTGGATCGAGGCGGTGCGCCGCCTCGGCCGCGTGACGGAGATCGCGCCGCTCGAGGGCGATGTGCCGAAGGGCGTCGCCCAGGCCGTGCTCGGCGAGGCAACGCTGATCCTGCCGCTGGCCGGCGTCATCGATCTCGCCGCCGAACGCGCCCGCCTCGCCAAGGACCGCGCCAAGGCCGAGGCCGAGGCGAGGAAGGTGGAGGCGAAGCTCGCCAATGCCGATTTCGTCGCCCGCGCCAAGGAGGAGGTGGTCGAGGAGAACCGCGAGCGCCTGGCCAATTTCCGGGCCGAGATGGCGCGCCTGGATGCGGCGATGGCCCGCATCACCGACTAGCGGCCTGATCTCGAAGTCCTCCGGATTGCGGAGGCGGTCGCCGCTGGCGATGTCCCCTCACGATACCCGAGCTGCCAGCAGCCGGGTCGCGGCATATCGGCCACCGCGGCGGTGAGCCGAGGCCGCTCCGCAGGCGTTAGGCGGCAGGGAGGGGCAGTTCGCCCGTCCGGGAAGGGGACCAGTCGCATGGCAAGGATGGACCACGATCGCGGAGGTGCGATGCCGCTGCTCGCCGCCGGGCTGCTGGCGGGGGCGGCCGGCGTCGCCGCCATGACACTCGGGGAGAAGCTGGAGCAGGCGGTGACCGGGCGCCCGAACTCCTTCGTGCCCGCGCATACGCTGGAACGGCTGCTCGGCCGTCCCGCGCGCCCGGACCGCGAGCGGCAGGGCCTCAACTGGGCGATGCATTGGGGGCAGGGTATCCTGCTCGGCGTGGTCCGCGCGGTGATGGCGCGGGGCGGCGTCGGCGGGCCCTTCGGCTCTTTCCTCTTCCTCAACCTGCGCCTGTTGAACGACCAGAGCCTGGAGAACGCCACCGGCATCGGTGCGCCGCCCTGGACCTGGCCGCGCGACGAACAGGTGGTCGATCTGCTGCACAAGGGTGTCTACGCCTTCGTCGCCGGCGCGGTCGCCGACCGGCTGGTGACGGGGCGGGCCTCGCCGGGGACGGGCCGGGACGAGCCTGCGGGCTGGCGGCGCGCCGACCATGCGGCACGGTCGGCCGCCCTGCGGCGGGCCGGCTGAGCAGTCGTTCCGCCGGGACGCCGTGATCGCAGGCCGTGCTGCGGCGTTCGCCCCCCATCAGGGGAGACACCGCATGCCGGCTCAACGCCTGCCACTCGCTCTCGGCGTCCTTGGCTTCGCCCTCGGCGGATTCTTCGACGGCATCCTGCTGCACCAGGTGCTGCAATGGCATCACTTCCTCAGCCTCGTCGGCGGGGAGGCGCTGCGCGACATCCGTGTGCAGATACTCTGGGACGGGCTGTTCCACGTCGCCGTCTACGCCATCGCGCTACTCGGCCTTTTCCTGCTCTGGCGGGCCCGGTCGGGGCTCGGCGAGACGCCGGGGATGCGGCTGCTCGGCTGGGCGCTGCTCGGCTTCGGCATCTGGCAGCTGGTCGATGTGGTCGGCTTCCACTGGATCGTCGGCATCCACCGCATCCGGGTGGATGTGCCGAACCCGCTCGCCTGGGATATCGGCTGGCTCGCCGTCACCGGCCTGCCGCCGCTGCTGGCGGGGGCATGGCTGCTGCGGCGGGGCGATGCGGGGCCGCCCGGCCGGGGTGGCCTCCGGGTGGCGGCGATGCTGGCGCTGGCCGTGATCGGCGCGGCGCCGGTGGCGGCGCTGCCGCCCACGGATGCCACCACGGCCCTGGTCCTGTTCCGGCCGGGGATCGGCCTCGCAGGTGCGGTCGACGCCGTCGCCGCCGCCGATGGCCGCATCGTCTGGGCCGATGCCTCGGGGGAACTGGTCGCGGTCGACCTCGGCGAGGCCGGCAGCGCCTGGGCGCTCTACCGCCGCGGCGCGATGCTGGTCGGCACCGGCCTGCCGGTGGCGAATTGCCTGGGCTGGTCGCGGATCTGACGGGGCGGCAGGGGCCGCGCCGCGGCTCCTGCCATCTCCGCTTGCCTTATCCCGAGACTTTGCGACCCTCTCGGGCGAAACCGGAGGATACGCCATGACCGAATGGGACAAGTCGAAGCTCCCGAGCCGCCATACCACCGTCGGCCCCGAGCGCGCCCCGCATCGCAGCTACTACTACGCCATGGGCCTCACCGAGGCCGAGATCGCCCAGCCCTTCGTCGGCGTCGCCACCTGCTGGAACGAGGCGGCGCCCTGCAACATCGACCTCCACCGCCAGGCGCAGAGCGTCAAGCAGGGGGTGAAGGCTGGCGGCGGCACGCCCCGCGAGTTCACCACCATCACCGTCACCGACGGCATCGCCATGGGCCACCAGGGGATGAAGTCCTCGCTCGCCTCGCGCGACGCCATCGCCGACACGGTGGAGCTGACGGTGCGCGGCCATTGCTACGACGCGCTGGTGGGCCTCGCCGGCTGCGACAAGTCGCTGCCCGGGATGATGATGGCGATGCTCCGCCTGAACATCCCCTCCGTCTTCATGTATGGCGGCTCGATCCTGCCGGGCACCTACAAGGGCCGCGACGTCACCGTGGTCGATGTCTTCGAGGCAGTCGGCCAGCACGCCGCCGGCAACCTCTCGGAGGAGGAACTGCACGAGCTCGAATGCGTCGCCTGCCCGAGCGCCGGCGCCTGCGGCGGGCAGTTCACCGCCAACACCATGGCGACGGTCTCCGAGGCGATCGGCCTCGCGCTGCCCGGCTCCGCCGGCACCCCCGCGCCCTTCGAGGAGCGTGACCGCTGGGCGGCCGAGTCGGGCCGCGCCGTGATGGAGCTGGTGCGCCGCAACCTCCGCCCGCGCGACATCGTCACGCTGAAGTCGCTGGAGAACGCAGCCGTCATCGTCGGCGCCACGGGCGGCAGCACCAATGCCGGTCTGCATCTGCCCGCCATCGCGCATGAGGCGGGCATCGCCTTCACCATGGACGATGTCGTCGCCATCATGCGCCGCACGCCCTACATCGCCGACCTGAAGCCGGGCGGGAAATATGTCGCCTACGACGTCCACAAGGTCGGCGGCATCCCCGTCATCATCAAGGCGCTGCTCGAGGCCGGCCTGCTGCATGGCGACTGCATGACCGTCACCGGCAAGACCCTCGCCGAGAACCACAAGGACGTCATCTTTCCCGAGAACCAGGACGTCATCTACCCCGTGAGCAAGGCCCTCTCACCGACCGGCGGCGTCGTCGGGCTGAAGGGCAATCTCGCCCCGGACGGCGCGATCGTGAAGGTCGCGGGCATGAAGACGCTGCGCTTCGAGGGCACCGCCCTCTGCTTCGACAGCGAGGAGGAGGCGTTCCAGGCCGTCGAGCAGCGCGCCTACAAGCCGGGCGACGTCATCGTCATCCGCTACGAGGGCCCGAAGGGCGGCCCCGGCATGCGCGAGATGCTCTCCACCACCGCCGCGATCTACGGCCAGGGCATGGGCGAAAGCGTGGCGCTGATCACCGATGGCCGCTTCAGCGGCGCGACCCGCGGCTTCTGCATCGGCCATGTCGGGCCGGAGGCGGCGGTCGGCGGTCCCATCGCCCTGCTGCGCAACGGCGACCGCATCGTCATAGATGCGGAGCGCGGCAGCATCGACATGCTGGTGGAGGAGGCGGAACTCGCCCGCCGCCGCAGCGAATGGCAGCCCCGCCGCACGGACTACAATGCCGGCGCCCTGTGGAAATACGCCCAGCTCGTCGGCCCGGCCCATCTCGGCGCCGTCACCCATCCGGGCGGTGCCGCCGAAACCCATTGCTACGCGGACCAATAAGGCACGAGAGGGTGTTGGCGCAGGCATGGCGGGCGTTTCATCCGCCATGCCCCGCTTTCGTCACAGACGCAGCGTTTGAATCCGCGTCCGCCATGAGGAGTGATCGCCATGAAACGCCTTCTGCCGCTGCTCCTGCTGCCGGCGCTCACCCTGCTCTCCGGCTGCGTCATCGCGCCGGCCCGGCCCTATTACGGCCGGGCCTATTACGCGCCGCCGCCGCCACCGCCGGTTGTTTATTCCCGCCCCTATTATGGCGGCTATGGCTGGCGCCGCTGGTAGGGTCTCCCCTTGCTCAACCGACGCCGCATCGCGGGGCTGCTGGCCGGCCTCGCCGCACCGGTCGCGCATGCCGGCACCGCCTCCGCCCAGCCTTTCCGCCCGCCGCCGCCCCTGCGGCTGGAGCCTCCTCCCGGCCGCCCGCCCGGGCCACGCCTGGTCTGGCAGCCGGGTCACTGGGTCTGGACGCGCCGCGATTATGTCTGGGTGCCCGGCCAATGGGTCCGCGCCCGTCGCGGCGGGTGGCGCCATGGTCATTGGGATGACCGGCCGCGCGGCCGGGTCTGGGTGCCGGGCGGCTGGCGCTAAAGGGGCGGCAGCCCCTATCGCAGGTCGCACCAGACCGGGGCATGGTCGCTCGGCTGGTCCTCGGACCGGGCCAGCGTATCCACGCCGCAGCCAGTCAGCCGCTCCGCGAGCTCCGGGCTCAGCAGCGCGTGGTCGATCCGCAGCCCGCGGTTCATGTTGAAGGCCGGGCCGTAATCCCAGTAGGTGAAGGGCGCGTCCTGGGGGTGCAGCGCCCGCAACGCATCCGTCATGCCGAGATGGGTCAGCGCCCGGAATCGCGCCCGGCTTTCCGGCCGCACCAACGCATCGGTCGGCGGCAGGCCGCCCGGCGCCAGGTCGGCCGGTGTCGGACAGACATTGAAGTCGCCCAGCACCGCCACCGGCACGAAGGCATCGAGCCGCGCCGCAACCCAGTCGCGCAGCCGCTCCATCCAGCGCAATTTGTAGAGAAAGCCGGCCTCGCCGCCGGAATTGCCGTTCGGCAGGTAGATCCCGGCCGCCTCCAGTTCCGCTGCCCGGATGGAGACGAAGCGGGCATGGTCATCCTCCGCCTCGCCCGGCAGGGCATCGCCCGTCACCTCGAAATCGATCCGGCCCAGCACGGCGACGCCATTGCGCCCCCCTGGTTGGCCGATCGCCTGGATGCGGTAGCCGCTGCCCTCGAACTCGCCCATGGGGAATTCCTCGGTCCGGCATTTCAGCTCCTGCAAGAAGAGCAGGTCGGGCTGATGCCGATCGAGGAAGCGCCGCACGTGCGGCGCCCGGCGGCGGATCGAGTTCACGTTGAAGCTGGCGAGGCGGAGCATGCCCCACCATCGCCCGCCGCGCGCCGCTTGGTAAGGGGGCCGGCTCAGCCCAGCGCGAAACTCACGCCGCAGCCGCAGCCCGAGACTGCCTGCGGGTTGCGCACCACGAAATGGGCGCCGATCAGCGAATCATTCCAATCAAGCTCCGAGCCCGCCAGCAGGTCGAGCGACACGGCATCGACGAAGACGCGGACGCCGCCGGCCTCCACCACGAGGTCATCCTCGCCCGCCTTGTCATCGAGCGCGAAGCCGTACTGGAAACCGCTGCACCCCCCGGCACTCACCGAGACGCGGAGGCCGGACTCGGGCCGCCCCTCTCGCCGGACGATCTCGGCCACCTGGGCGGCGGCACTCGGGGTCACGCGGAAACGGGGCAGGTCTGCACCATCGGGCATTGTCGAACTCTCCTGGCGGCAGGCCGGGCCCGGCCTGCCACCCAAAACGGTTACCGGGAAGATAGGGGCGGGCAGGGTGCATTTCCAACCTTCACCCGGGACATGCTAGGCAGGCGCATGTCGCTCGAACCGCGCGCCGATGCCCGCGCCCCCGATGCCCGCGCCCTTGAAGCCCGTGCCCCCTGGGCCGTCGATCCCCGCCAGTCCCGCGGACGGCTGCATCCCGAACCGGCCGATGCCCGTTCCCCCTGGCAGCGCGACCGGGACCGCATCATCCACACCGGCGCCTTCCGCCGCCTGCAATACAAGACGCAGGTCTTTATTTTCCATGAAGGCGACTATTTCCGCACCCGGCTGACCCATAGCATCGAGGTCGCCCAGATCGCCCGCAGCCTGGCGCGCCGCCTCCGCCTCGACGAGGACCTGGCCGAGGCGCTGGCCCTCGCGCATGACCTCGGCCACCCGCCCTTCGGCCATGCCGGGGAGGAGGCACTGGACAGCCAGATGCGCCCCTATGGCGGCTTCGACCACAATGCCCAGTCGCTCAAGGTCGTCACCCAGCTCGAGGGCCGCTACGCCGCCTTCAACGGGCTGAACCTCTCCTGGGAGACGCTGGAGGGCCTCGCCAAGCATAATGGGCCGCTCCGCCGCCCCTCGGCCTTCATTGCGGAATATGACCGCCAGCACCCGCTCGACCTCGCCACCCATGCCTCGGCCGAGGCCCAGGTGGCGGCGCTGGCCGACGACATCGCCTACAACAACCACGACCTCGACGATGGCGTCCGCGCCCGCATCCTCACGCTGGAGGACGTCGCCGACCTGCCCCTGGTGGGCGATGCCTACCGCGAGGTGCTCGCCACCCATCCCGGCATCGCCCGGGACCGGCTGGTGACGGAGACGGTCCGCCGCGTCATCAACGCCATGATCCAGGACGTGGTGGACGAGGCCGGGCGCCGCATCGCCGCCCTCGACCCGCGCAACGCCGACGATATCCGCGCCGCCAGCGAGCCGGTCATCGCCTTCTCCCGCCCCATGGCGGAGGCCAACCAGGTGATCCGCGAATTCCTCTTCACCCGCATGTACCGCCACTGGCGGGTGAACCGGGTGATGCAGAAATCCAAGCGGGTCAGCCAGCTGCTCTTCCAGCTTCTGCATGGCGGCCCGCAGATGCTGCCGGATGACTGGCGGGAGCGGGCGGGGGAGGCGGGCAGCCCGACCTGCGCCCGCGTGGTCTGCGACTATATCGCCGGCATGACCGACCGTTACGCGCTGGAGGAACATCGGCGGCTGACGGACCCCAACATACCGGGTTGAGCCTGCGATTCACGCCCTGAGTGTTTCCACTCCGGGCCATCGCGGGCTAAACGCAGCGCAGCATGACCAGCACCGACATCTTCGCGGAACTCCGCGCCCGCACCGTCGCCGCCCTGCAGGACCTCCTGCCGGAGTTGCCCGCCGAGGCCTTCGCCAAGGTGCAGATGGAGCCGCCACGCGACCCCGCCCATGGCGACATGGCGACGAATGCCGCCCTCGTCGTGGCGAAACCCGCCCGCCAGCCGCCGCCGAAGCTCGCCGCTGCCCTGGCCGAGCGCCTGGCCGCCCTGCCCGAGGTCGAATCCGCCGCCCCGGCAGGGCCGGGCTTCGTCAACCTCCGCCTGCGCGAGGGCTTCCTCCGCGCCCAGCTGCCCATGATCCTCGAGGCGGGGGAGGGTTATGGCGACAGCGCCATCGGCGCCCGCCGGCGCGTCGATGTCGAATATGTCTCCGCCAACCCCACCGGCCCGATGCATGTCGGCCATTGCCGCGGCGCGGTGGTGGGCGATGCGCTGGCCAACCTCCTCGCCAAGGCCGGCTGGGAGGTCACCAAGGAGTACTACATCAACGATGCCGGGGCGCAGGTGCAGGCCCTCGCCTGGGCCACCTACTGGCGCTACCTCCAGGCCCTCGGCACCGTGCTGACCGAGGAGGAATACGCCGCCAATACCCCAGGCGGCCTGCAATACCGCGGCGAGTACCTCATCCCCGTCGGCGAGGCGCTGAAGGCCCGTTACGGCGACGCGCTCGCCCCCGGCGCGCTTCCCGCCGACCCGGCCCTCTGGCTCGACACCGTCCGCCCCTTCGCCGTCGATGCGATGATGGCCGAGATCCGCCAGGACCTCGCCGCCCTCGGCGTCCGCCACGACGTCTTCGTTAGCGAGGCGGAGCTGGTCCGCGCCGGCGTCGCCGACCGTGCCATCGCCACCCTTGCGGAGCGCGGGTTGGTCTATGAGGGCGTGCTCGAGCCACCCAAGGGCAAGGTCCCCGACGACTGGGAGCCGCGCCCTCAGACCCTCTTCGCCTCGACGCGATTCGGCGACGACGTGGACCGGCCGCTGCGCAAGTCGGACGGCAGCAACACCTATTTCGCGAACGACATCGGCAACCATGCCGACAAGCTTGCCCGCGGCTTCGACGAGCTGGTCCATGTCTGGGGCGCTGATCATGGCGGCTACGTCAAGCGCATGCAGGCCGCCGTCGCCGCACTCTCGGCCGGGCAGCCGGTGCCGCTCGACGTGGTGCTCGCCCAGATCGTCAAGGTGATGAAGGGCGGCGAACCGGTGCGGATGAGCAAGCGCGCCGGCACCTATGTGACTCTCGCCGACCTCATCGAGGAAGTCGGCCGTGACGCCGTTCGCTTCACCATGCTGACGCGTAAGGCGGATGCGCAGATGGAGTTCGACCTCGACAAGGTTGTCGAGCAGTCACGCGAGAATCCGGTCTTCTATGTGCAGTATGCCCATGCCCGCTGCCGCAGCGTGCTGCGCAGCGCCGAGGACCCGGCGGACCTCGCCGATGCCCCGCTCGATTCGCTGACCGACCCAGCGGAGCTTGCCCTCATCCGCCGCCTCTGCGCCTGGCCGCGCACGGTAGAAGCCGCGGCGCTGGCCCGCGAGCCGCACCGTATCGCCTTCTTTCTCCATGACTTGGCCGGCGATTTTCATGTATTGTGGAACAGGGGACGAGAGGACACGACCCTCCGCTTCATCCGGGGGGATGAGCCGGAGGCGACGCGGGCGAGGCTCGCGCTGGTTGCCGCCACGGCGACGGTCATCCGCTCTGGCCTCCATGTGATGGGGGTCACGCCCGTCGAGGAGATGCGGTGAGCGATATCACGGTTCCATCCTGGCGCGCCCGGCCGGTTCAGCCGGGCCCGAATTGGCGCATGCTGGCGGTCGCCGGCGGCTTGCTCGGTACTGTCGCCATTGGCGGCGCCATCACCTGGGGGGTTTCCCGCATGGGGCCCCGCGCGGTTCCGACCATCGAGCCCGATGCGCGGCCGGTGAAGATCCGGCCCGAGGCGCCCGGCGGCCTCGTCGTGCCGAACCAGGACCAGCTGGTGCTGGAGCCGCCCTCCGTCCGCCGCGCCGCCGAGCGCAGCAGCACCGCCATGGCCCGGCTCGACCGTGGCCCGGAGAGCCCCGCGCTCGACCTGCTGCGCCAGCAGGCCGCCCCGCCGGCCCCTGTGGCGCCCGAGCCAGCCCCACCGCCGGTGGCCGTGCCGTCTCCCGCGCCGGTCGCCCTCGCGCCCCCGGTTGCTGCGCCGCCTGCAGCCCCGCCGCGCTCCGCCGCACCTGCCCCGGCCGTGCAGGCGGCTGCCCCGGTGCCGGTACCGGCCGCGCCTCGCCCGGTCACCCCGACGCCCGTCGCGGCCCCGGCCCATAACGCCGTCAGCCCCGTCGCCAATGGCCGCGCCATGGTCCAGCTCGCGGCTCTCAGCTCCGAGGAATCGGCGCGTGGCGAATGGGAGCGCCTGCAGCAGCGCATCCCAGAGCTCGCCGCCTTACAGCCCGTCATCACCCGCTTCGAGCGGGAGGGGAAGCCGCCGCTCTACCGGCTCCGCGCCGGCGGGCTGTCCAGTGCCGCCGCCGCCCGGACGCTCTGCGCCGCGGTCCAGGCCAAGGCCGCCCCCTGCACACCGATCGGGGGCTGACAGAGTGACGTTGCGTGCCCGCGCCGCCATCATCGGCCTCTCTGGCCACAGCCTGACCGGGGAGGAGGCCGCGCTGCTGCGCGCCACGCCGCCCCTCGGCATCATCCTCTTCGCCCGCAACATTGCCGACCCCGGCCAGCTGCGCGCGCTGACCGCCAGCATCCGCGAGGAGCTGGGCGAGGCCGCGCCTGTCCTGGTCGACCAGGAAGGCGGCCGCGTCGCCCGCCTCCGTGCCCCGCACTGGCCGGACTTCCCGCCCGCCGCCCGCTTCGAGGGCGCGCCGGAGGAGGCCGCCCGCGCCAATGCCGCCCTGCACGGGCTGATCTGCCGCGAGGCCGGCTTCGACGTGGTCTGCGCCCCGGTGCTCGACCTGCGGATGCCCGGCGCCCATGGCATCATCGGCGACCGCGCCTTCAGCGACGACCCGGAGGAGGTGGCGCGCCTCGGCCTCGCTTGGGCCGAGGGCCTGCAGCAGGCCGGCTGCATCCCGGTGGTGAAGCACGTCCCCGGCCATGGCCGCGCCCTGGTCGACAGCCATTATGAGCTGCCCCGCGTCACCGCCCCGCGCGAGATGCTGGTCGAGGATTGCGGCCCCTTCGCCGCGCTCGCCGATCTCGCCGGCTGGGCCATGACCGCGCATATCGTCTATGACGCGCTGGACCCGGAGCGCCCGGCGACCCTCTCGCCCCTCGTCATCGGGGAGGTCATCCGCCGCGCCATCGGCTTCCCCGGGATCCTGGTCAGCGACGACCTCTGCATGAAGGCCCTGCACGGCGAACCCGGCGCATTGGCGCAGCAGGCGATCGAGGCCGGTTGCGACCTCGTCCTGCATTGCAACGGCGTGCTGGCGGAGGGGGCGGCGCTGCTCGAGGCCTGCCCGCTGATCACCGATTCGGCCGAGGCGCGGCTGGCCGAGACCCGTGCCCGGGTGCTGGCCGCCCGCGCCCCGCTCGACGCCGCCAGCCTGCTCGCCCTCCGGGATGCCCAGCTCACGGCCGCCGCGTGACCGATCTGCTCGGCTGGTGGCCCGAGCTCGCGGCGGCGGTGCTCGCCTCCGTGCTGGCGATCACCCTGCATGAGGCGGCGCATGGCTATGCCGCCCTGGCCCTCGGCGACCCCACGGCCAAGCTCGCGGGCAGGCTCAGCCTGAACCCCATCCGCCATGTGGACCCGGTCGGCACGGTGCTGCTGCCCGGCATCCTCCTGCTCGGCCAGCTGGCGACGCTCGGACGGGTGGAGTTCATGTTCGGCTGGGCGAAGCCGGTGCCGGTGAACATCTGGGCGCTGCGCCACCCGCGCCAGGGGATGATGCTGGTCGCCGCCGCCGGCCCGCTGATGAATTTCGGCCTCGCCCTGATCGCCGGCCTGCTGGTCCATCCGCTGGTCGCCCTCGAAGGCAGCCTGCCGCGGGAGGCGATCCTCGCCGGGCTCCGCTTCGTCCAGCTCTCGATCCTCGCCAACCTCGTCCTCGGCCTGTTCAACCTGCTGCCGATCCCCCCGCTGGATGGCGGGCGCATCGTCACCGGCCTGCTGCCGCAGGCGCTGGCGGTGCCCTATATGCGGCTGGAGCGCTGGGGCATCCTCATCGTCCTGTTCGGTGTCTTCCTGCTGCCGCGGCTCGCCGAGGGCTACGACCCGGTGGGCTGGGCGCTGCGCCATGTGGTGGCCGGCGCCTTCGACCTGGTGCTCCTGCTCACCGGCAACGGAGGGGGAGGGTGATGACCCAGCCGGTCCTGCATCTCCGCCTCGATGGCTTCGAAGGCCCGCTCGACCTGCTGCTCGACCTTGCCCGGGCGCAGAAAGTCGATCTCGAGAAGATCTCCATCATCGCCCTCGTCGACCAATTCCTGGCGGTGCTGGAACAGGCCCGCCGCGTCCGCCTCGAACTCGCCGCCGACTGGCTGGTGATGGCCGCCTGGCTCGCCTGGCTGAAATCCCGCCTGCTGGTGCCGCCCGACCCGGAGGAGGAGGTGGACGCCGAGGCCCTGGCCGCGGCGCTCACCGACCGGCTGGCCGAGCTGGAGCGCATGCGCCTCGCCGCCGCCTGGCTCGCCGGCCGCGACCAGCTGGGCCGCGAGGTCTTTGCCCGCGGCGCCGCCGAGCAGCTGCGTGTCGAGGACCGCAGCGGCATCCATGCCGATCTCCCGGCCCTGCTGCAGGCCTATGCCGCCGCCCGCCGCCGCGCGCTCGCCCGCCGCCCCTATACGCCGAAGCACCGCAAGCTCTGGACGGTGCAGGATGCGCTGGCCCGGCTCGGCCGGCTGATCGGCGCCCTGCCGGACTGGGCCGTGCTGCACCGCTTCCTCCCCGATGGCCTGACCGACCCGGTCGAGCGCCGCGCCGCGCTCGCCAGCACCCTCATCGCCGCCCTCGAGACCGCCCGCGGCGGCGCCATCGAGCTTCAGCAGGAGAGGGCCTTCGGCCCCATCCTGCTCCGCCGCGCCGCACCCAGCGAAGCGATCCCCGATGTCCGAGCCGCCTGATCCCCAACCCGCCCCGGATGCGCTTCCGGAGGCCGACCCGGCCCTCTTCGCCCATGCCCTCCGCATCGCCGAGGCGCTGATCTTCGCCAGCGACCGGCCGATCCAGCCTGCCCGGCTGCAGCAGGCGCTGCCGCCCGACGTCGATGCGCGGGCCGTCATCACCTCGCTCCTCGCCACCACCGCCGGCCGGCCGGTGGAGCTGGTGGAGGTCGCCGGCGGCTTCGCTTTCCGCACCGCCGCCGACCTGGCGCCGGCGATCACCAAGGTGGTTGAGGTGCCCCGCCGCCTGCCGCGCGTGGCAATGGAGACGCTGGCCATCATCGCCTACCACCAGCCCGTCACCCGCGCCGAGATCGAGGAGATCCGCGGCGCCTCGCTGTCCCAGACCACGCTGGAGGCGTTGCTGGAGAGCGGCCTGATCGCCCCGAGAGGCCGCAAGGAGGTCCCCGGCCGCCCGAGCCTCTGGGGCACCACCCCCCGCTTCCTCGAGCAATTCGGCCTCAAGGCGCTGACCGACCTGCCGCGGCGCGAGGAATTGGTCAGCGAGCCGGCGCCCCAGCTCTCGGCATGAGCCTTCGCCTTTCGGGCATCCACCACGCCTATGGGGCGAAGCCAGTGCTGCGCGGCGTCGACCTGGAGGTGGCGGCGGGCGAGATCCTGTGCCTGCTCGGCCCATCGGGCGATGGCAAGACCACGCTGCTCCGCCTCGTCGCGGGGCTGGAGCCCCTGCAGGCCGGCCGGATCGAGCTCGGCGACGCCCTCGTCGGCGAGCCGGGGCGGGAACTGCCGCCCGAGGCCCGGCATGTCGGCTTCGTCTTCCAGGACTACGCGCTCTTCCCGCATCTGACGGTCGCCGAGAATGTCGCCTTCGGCCTGCGCCGCGTCCCGCGCGGCGAACGGACCTGGCTGGTGGCCGAGGCGCTGGCCCGGGTCGGGCTGGAGGCGCTGGCCAATGCCTATCCCCATATGCTCTCGGGCGGCCAGCAGCAGCGCGTGGCGCTCGCCCGGGCGCTGGCACCGCGGCCACAGGTGCTGCTGCTGGATGAGGCCTTCGCCAGCCTCGATGCCCGGCTGCGCGAGCAGGTGCGGGATGACACGCTGCATGTCCTGCAGACCGCCGGCATCCCCGCCCTCATCGTCACCCATGATGCCGAGGAGGCCATGTTCCTCGCCGACCGAATCGCGCTGATGCGGGAGGGCAGGGTGGTCCAGCTCGGCACCCCGGAGGAGCTCTATCTCCGCCCCTCCAGCCCCTTCGTCGCCACCTTCCTCGGCGAGGTGAACCGGCTGCCGGCGCGGGTTGCAGGCGGCCGGGTCGAGACGCCGCTCGGGCCCTTGCCCTGTTCCTTGCCCGATGGGCCGGCCGAGGTGCTGCTCCGCCCCGAGGGCCTCCGCCTCGGCACGGCCGAGGGGCTGGGCGCCGAGGTCCAAGCCTGCCGGCTGCTCGGCGCCACCAGCCTCGTCCATCTGGCGCTGCCGGACGGGGCGGGCGGGGTGGTCCATCTCCATGCGCGGCTGCCCCCCGGGCTCCGGCTCCGGCGTGGAGAGCAGGTGAAGGTCTCGTTGGATCCCGAACGCGCCTTCGTATTTCCCGCGCCTCCTCCCTAGATTGGCGTGGGCGGGCTATCCTGCTAACGGAGGCGGCGCGCGCGACGAGGTGCGGCCGGAGACACGATGTTCGATCTAGCCTGGTCCGAGATTGCCCTGATCGGCGTGGTGGCGCTCGTCGTCATCGGCCCGAAGGACCTGCCCGAAGCCATCCGCGGCGTCGCCCGCGGCATCGCCAAGCTGCGCCGCATGGCCAGCGAGTTCCAGGGCCAGGCCGACGAGCTGGTGCGCGAGGCGAATCTCGACGAGGTGCGGCAGTCGATCAACGAGATCCGCAATTTCAACGTCCGTGACGAGTTCACCAAGGCGGTGGACAAGGACGGGTCGATCCGGAAGACCTTCACCGACGACCCGCTGAAGCCGGGCTACACGTCACCCTCGGCTTCCACCACCCCGGCCGCCGAGAGCTTCGGCCCACCGGCCCCGGCGGGCGAAGCCGCCGCCGAGGCCCCGCGCCCGCCTGCCGCCCCGGCTTTCATCCCGCCGAGCGCCGTGCCGCCCGCCCCGGTGGCGTCTCCGGCAGCCGCCGCCGCACCGCCGCCCGCCTTCGTGCCGCCGGCCGAGCCGCCCGCGACCCCGCCCCAACCGACCCAGCAGAGCTGAGCACCCAGACCCGTGCCGCGCGACCAGGACGACCCCATCGACGACAAGCCGATGCCGCTGCTTGACCACCTGATGGAGCTGCGCACGCGGCTCCTCTGGTCGGTCGGCGCCTTCGGCATCGCCTTCGCCGTCTGCTATTACTTCTCCGCGCAGATCTACGGCTTCCTGGCGCGGCCGCTGGCCGACATCCTGCAATCGCAGGGCCATGGCGAGCGGCGGATGATCTTCACCGCCCTCTACGAGGCCTTCTTCACCTATCTGAAGGTCGCCTTCTTCGGCGCGGTCTTCTTCAGCTTCCCGATGTGGGCGACGCAGCTCTGGCTCTTCGTCGCGCCCGGCCTCTACCGCAGCGAGAAGCGGGCGATAACGCCCTTCCTGGTCGCCTCGCCCTTCCTCTTCGTCCTGGGCGCGGCACTGGCCTATTACTTCATCTTCCCGCTCGCCTGGCACTTCTTCATCACCTTCGAGACGCCACCGGGCGAGGGCGCGCTGCCGATCCAGCTCGAGGCCAAGGTCAGCGAATATCTCTCGCTGGTCATGCAGATGATTCTCGCCTTCGGCATCGCCTTCCAGCTGCCGGTGCTGCTGACGCTGCTCTGCCGCGTCGGCATCCTGAGCGTGGAGTCGCTGAAGAAGGGCCGGCGCTACGCCATCGTCGGCATGTTCGTGTTCGCCGCCGTGATCACGCCGCCCGACGTCATCAGCCAGATCGGCCTCGCCGTGCCGATGATTGCCCTTTACGAGATCTCGATCATCGCCGCGACCTGGATGGGGCGGAAGAAGGACGGCGGGACGAAGACCTGAACCATGCATGACATCCGCGCCCTTCGCGCCGACCCGGCCGGGTTCGACGCCGCCATGGCCCGCCGCGGCCTCGCCCCGCTGAGCGCCGAATTGCTGGCCCTCGACGCCGCCCGGCGCGAGGAGGTGACGCGCCAGCAGGAGGCGCTGACCCGCCGCAACGAGCTGGCGAAGCAGATCGGCATGCGGAAGCGCAAGGGCGAGGACACGGCGGCGCTCGAGGACGAGGCCCGTGAGCTCCGCCAATTCCTCGAAGCCTTCGAGACCCGGCGCTTCGAGATCGACGACCGGCTCGCCACTCTCCCCAACATCCTCGACGCGGACGTCCCCGACGGCCGTGACGAGTCGGACAACGTTGTCCTGCACCAGCAGGGCGAGCCGCCACGGCCAAATTTCACGCCGAAGCAGCATTTCGAGCTGGGCGAGGCGCTCGGCCTGATGGATTTCGCCGCCGCCACCAAGCTCGCCGGGGCCCGCTTCACCGTCCTCCGCGGTGCCCTCGCCCGGCTGGAGCGCGCCCTCGGCCAGTGGATGCTGACCCTCCACGCGACGGAGCACGGCTACACCGAGACGGCGGTGCCCTATCTCGTTAACGCCGCCAGCATGTACGGCACCGGCCAGCTGCCGAAATTCGAGGAAGACCTCTTCAAGACGACCGATGGCCGCTACCTCATCCCGACCGCCGAGGTGCCGCTGACCAACCTGGTCCGCGAGGAGATCGTGCCCGAAGCCTCGCTGCCCTTCCGCTTCACCGCCCTCTCACCGAGCTTCCGCTCCGAGGCCGGCAGTGCGGGTCGGGATACGCGCGGCATGCTCCGCCAGCACCAGTTCCACAAGGTCGAGATGGTCTCCGTCACCCGCCCCGAGGACAGCGCGGCGGAGCATGAGCGGATGACGCGTTGCGCCGAGCGGGTGCTGACCGAGCTCGGCCTCACCTGGCGCCGCATCGTGCTCTGCGCCGGCGATACTGGCTTCGGCGCGGCGAAGACCTATGATCTCGAGGTTTGGCTGCCAGGGCAGGGGGCATGGCGGGAGATCTCCTCCTGCTCCAACTGCCGCGACTTCCAGGCCCGGCGGATGAATGCCCGGATGAAGCCCACGGAAGGCAAGGGCAACGTCTTCCTGCACACGCTGAACGGCAGCGGCGTCGCCGTCGGCCGTGCCCTCATCGCGGTTATGGAAACCCACCAGCAGTCCGACGGTAGCATCATTGTGCCCGAAGTCCTCCGCCCCTGGATGGGTGGAACGGACCGCATCGCCTGACTCGAGGGTTCCAAGGGCCCTTCGGCCCTTGGCGGGAGGAGCTTGAGGAGGGCAGAGCCCTCCTCAACCTTCAGGCGGCGACGCCCATCCGCCCCGCCAGATCCTGGATGAACTGCCAGGCGACACGCCCGGACCGCCCGCCGCGCGTCACCGACCACTCATTCGCCTGGCGCCGCAGCTCCTCCTCGCCGACCTCAAGGCCCAGTGCCCGCGCATAGCCCTCGACCATGGCGAAATAGGTCGGCTGGTCGCAATTATGGAAGCCGAGCCAGAGGCCGAAGCGGTCGCTCAGCGAGACCTTTTCCTCCACCGCCTCGCCCGGGTTGATGGCGGTGCTGCGCTCGTTCTCGATCATGTCGCGCGACATCAGGTGGCGGCGGTTGCTGGTGGCGTAGAACAGCACATTGGCCGGCCGCCCCTCGATGCCGCCATCCAGCACGCTCTTCAGCGCCTTGTAGTCGGCATCCTCGCGCTCGAAGGAGAGGTCGTCGCAGAAGACGAGGCAGCGCCGCGGCTGCGCGCGCAGGATGTTCAGCAGTGCGGGCAGGGTGCGGATGTCCTCGCGCTGGATCTCGATCAGCGCCAGGCTGCCCGGCCGCTCCGCCAGCGCCGCGGCATGCGCCGCCTTCACCAGGGAGGACTTGCCCATGCCCCGCGCGCCCCAGAGCATGACGTTGTTGGCCGGGAAGCCGCGGGCGAAGCGCAACGTGTTCTCGAGCAGGATGCCCTTCTGCCGCTCGATCCCCTGCAGCAGCATGATCTCGACGCGGGCCACCTTCGGCACCGGGGAAAGCCGCGCGGTGGGCTCCGGGTGCCAGACGAAGGCATCGGCGCCCTCCAGGCTCGGTGGCGGCGGTGGCGGCGGCGCGAGGCGCTCCAGCGCCTCGGCGATGCGGGTCAGCAGGGCGGTGTCCATAATGCTTTCCAATTCGGGCGGACTTGACGGGCGGGGGGCGAAAGCTAGTTTGCGGCCGCCGCTCACGGCAAGCCGGCCCAACCAAGGAAATCGCCCGGGATGCTCATCTCCCCCGCCTATGCCCAGGACGCCGCCGGCGGCGCCGTCGGGCTCATCACGCAGCTTGCGCCGCTGCTGCTCATCTTCGGCGTCTTCTACTTCCTGCTGATCCGCCCGCAGCAGAAGAAGCAGCGCGAGCACCGTGCCCTGCTCGCCTCGCTCAAGCGCGGCGACCGTGTACTGACGGCCGGCGGCATCATCGCCAAGGTCGTGACCGTGAAGGAAGGCGTGGACGAGGTCGAGGTGGAGATCGCCCCGAATGTCCGCGTCAGCGTGTTGCGCCAGACGATCGGCGACGTGCTGAAGCCGATCGGCGCCGCCGACACCCCGGCCGCCAAGGGTTGATCGCCCGCCGGGGGCTTGCGGCGCTGCTGCTTGCCCCGGCCGCCGCATGGGCCGCCGAGCCCGAGGCCCGGCGCGCCATCGGCGGCAGCCTCGTGGCACTGGCTGCCGAGCCTGCCGTGTCCCTGCCGCTCCGCAGCGCCGCCCGCGGTCGCCAGCGCGCGGTCTATGAGGGGCTGCGCATGCCCGGCCCGGCGGTGGCCCTGGTCGCCGAACGCTGGCTGGTCGGCTGGGGGCGCCAGGGCGAGCATGGCCTCTTCCTCGCCTTCGACTGGCAGGCCGAGCAGCTCTTCCTGCTGCTGCTGGACGAGGGCGAGGCCGTCTACCTCGCCCCCGGCCGCTTCGCCCGCTGGCCCGAGCCGCTGGCCGAGCCTTTCGCCCGCTTCGCGCCGGGCATCGCCGGTGGACCAGGCTTCGTCGATTAGGCAGGCTCCCCTCAATCGCCGGAGGAGAGATGCCCATGACCGAACCGAAGACCCTGCTGCAGATGGCGGGCGCCCCGCTTGCCCCGCCACGACTCGCCGATGCGACCCTTGTCGTCGTCGACGCCCAGGGCGAGTACCGCACCGGCAAGCTGCCGCTGGAGGGCATCGAGCCCGCCCTGGAGCGCCTGACGGCGCTGCTGGAGGCAGCCCGCGCTGCGGGCACCGCCATCATCCATATCGCCCATAAGGGCCGCCCCGGCAGCCTCTTCGACCGCAATTCGGAAGGCGGCGCCATCCTTGCCGCAGCCGCCCCGCGCGCGGGCGAGCCGGTGATCGAGAAGCCGCTGCCCAATGCCTTCGCCGGCACCAGCCTGGGTGAGGCGATCGCCAGCATCGGCCGGAAGGAGCTGATCCTCGCCGGCTTCCAGACGCATATGTGCATCAGCAGCACCGCCCGCGCGGCGCTTGATCTCGGCTACCGGGTGACGATCGCGGCCGATGCCGCGGCGACCCGGCCCTTGCCGGATCCGATGGGCGGCCCCGCCCTCAGCGGCGCCGAAATCCACCGCATCGCGCTCGCCGAACTGGCCGACCGCTTCGCCGTGGTGGTGCCGGTCTCGGCCCTGAGCTGAACCGGGGGAGACCCTTCCGCGGCCCAGCCGCGGAAGGGTGCCCTTCTAGGCAGGAGCCCCCTTCGACCGGGGCTCCCGCGGCAACGCGCAGCGTTGTCCTGGAGAGTTAGGCGCTCTGGCCCGACTTCAGGCCGCCATCCTTCAGCAGGGTCTCGACCACTTCCCAGTCGACCAGCTTGTTCAGGAAGTTGTCGAGGTAGTTCGGGCGCACATTGCGGAAGTCGAGATAATAGGCGTGCTCCCACACATCGACGCCGAGGATCGGTGTGCCCTCGCCGGTGGCGACGGGGTTGGAGCCGTTCGGGGTCTTCGTCACCTTCAGCTTGCCGTCGGCACCGACGATCAGCCAGGCCCAGCCGGAGCCGAACTGCGTCACGCCGGCCTGCTTGAAGGCTTCCTTGAACTGGGCGAGGCCGCCGAGATCCTGGTCGATCTTGGCCGCGAGCGCCGCCGGCAGCTTGTCCCCGCCGCCCTTCGGCGACATCACCTGCCAGAACAGGATGTGGTTCCAGTGCTGGCCCGCCTGGTTGAGCACCGGCAGACCATCGGCCCCGGCCTTGCCGGCCTCGGCGACGATCTGCTCCAGCGACTTGCCGGCGAGGCCCTTGCTCTCGACCAGACCGTTCAGCGCGGTGACATAGGCGTTGTGATGCTTGCCGTGATGGAGCTCGAGCGTCTCCTGGCACATGCCCTGGGCGGCGAGCGCGCTGGTATCGTAAGGCAGCGGCGGCAGGCTGAAGGCCATTGGGTCTCTCCCGTTATGTGGGTGTGGCACCCGGCAAGCCCGGGGGCTGGGGCCAGAGCTAGGCGGCGGCTTCCCGCGCGTCAAGCAAGCGGGCATGAAGCCTCCGATGCCCAGCACGCTCTCCCCCGAGGCCCTTTCCCCGATCGGCGCCTTCGCCCGCGCCCATGACCCGGACCGCTTCCTCTGCGCGCTCTTCGCCCCGGCCGAGCGGCGGGAGGCCCTCTTCACCCTGATCGCCTTCAACCACGAGCTGGCCCGGGCCCGCGAGGCGGCGCGCACGCCGATGATCGCGCTCATCCGCCTGCAATGGTGGCGCGATGCGGTGGAGGAGGCGGCGACCGGCAAGCCACCGCGCCGCCACGAGATCGCCGGCCCGCTGCATGACGCGATCACCGCCGGCCTGCTCGATCCGGACTCGCTCCAGGCCATGGCCGATGCCCGCGAGGCCGAGGCGGAGGAGGAGGGCATCCCGACCGATGGCGCCTTCGGCGCCTATCTCCGCGCCAGCGCCGGCGGCTTCGCGGTCGCCGCCGGCCGGCTGCTGGGCGCCGAGGGCCCGGCACTCGCTGCGCTGCAGGAGGCCGGGGCCACCTATGGGCTGGCCGGCGTGCTGCGCAGCACCGCGGCGCTGGCGGCGCAGAACCGCTGCCTGCTCCCGGCCGAGTCCCTCGCCGCCGCCGGCCTCACCGCCGAGGCCGTCATCGCCGATCCCGGCTCGGCCGTGCCTGTCGTCGCCACCCTGGCCGGGCGTGGCCTCGACCAGGTGCGCGCCCTGCATCCCCGGCTGCCCCGCACCGCCATCGCCGCTGCCCTGCCGTTGGTGCTCGCCCGGCGCGACCTGCGCCGCCTGGCGCGCGGCGAGGCGGTCCCGCCGACGCGTGGCCTCGCCGATCGCCTTGCCGTCACCCTCGCCGGCCTCACCCGCCGGGTGTAGCCCGCCCGCCCCCGAGCGCCGCCAGGGTGAAGGCATCCGCCGGCAGGAAGGCCTCGATCGCCAGCTCGGACAGCTGGATGTCGCGCGGCGTCCCGAAGACCATGGTGGTGCTGAGGAAGCTCAGCACCCCGGCCTCGGTGGCAAGCTGGAAAGGCACCGCGATGCCCGCCAGCGCATCCTCCCCCGCCACCCGCCGGTCGGAGCTGGGGGAGGGGTAGGAGAGCAGCTCCTCCAGCAGCGCAGTGAGCACGGGGTCGGCGGCCTGTGCCACCTGCCGCCGCAGCCTCGCCAGCAGATGGTCGCGCCATTCCGGCAGGTTGGCGATGCGTGGGGCGAGGCCCCGCTCATGCAGGCTGAGCCGCAGCACGTTCACCGGCGGCGCCAGCAGCGCCGGATCGCAGCCCGCCAGCAGCGGCGCCACCGCCGCATTGGCCGCCAGCAGCCGCCAGTGCCGGTCGATGGCGACGGCGGGAAAAGGCTCATGCCCCGCCAGCACCCGCTCCACCATCGCCCGCACCGGGCCGAGCGCCGGGTCCTGGTAGTCGCGTTCGGGGAAGACGGGGGCGAAGCCGGCGGCCAGCAGCAGCAGGTTCCGCTCCCGCAGCGGCATGTCGAGCTGCTCGGCCAGGCGCAGCACCATCTCCCGGCTCGGCCTGGCCCGGCCGGTCTCGATGAAGCTCAGATGCCGCGCCGATATCTCGGCATCCAGGGCGAGGTCGAGCTGGCTGCGCCGCCGCACCCGCCGCCATTCCCGCAACATCATGCCGAAGCGCGGGCCATCCCGCCTGTCCTGCGTCTCCATGCGGGGAAGGCTAGCGAGACGCCCGCCGCGCCGCCATGACCTCGCAGGTAAGGCGAGGCCGACGATCGCATGGCGGAAACAAGGCCGTGCTGCCCCGAAACCAGCACCGGAAGGCCGCGCTGAAGCCATGACCCGGGGCTCCACTCGGGCAATGAGGCCACCGAGGCATCCCGCCCTGGCCTCCAAGGAGGTCACCATGACCAGCCGGATCCTGAAGGGCCTTGCCCTCCTCGCCGTCACCGCCACCCTCTCGGGCTGCGCGGTCTATCCCGCGGGCTATGGCTACCGCCAGGGGAATGCCTATGGCCACGGCTATGGCGGGCCGTCCCGCTACGCCTATGGCGGCGGCTATTATGGCGGCGGCTATGGCCGCGGCCATTACAACCGCGGCTATTACGGCGGTGGCTATGGGCGCGGCTGGCGCTGAGGCCAGCCGGCCCAACCCAGGCTAGGGCGAGGCGGCCCTGTAGCGCGCCAGCATCTCGGCCCCCTCGGGTCCGGCGCGCTGCACCCATTCAGCCGTCTGCGTCTCGCCGATCGCCTTGAGCGCGGTCATCATCTCCTCGCTCGGGCTCGGCAGCAGCATGCCCTGGGTGCGGAGACGTTCGGCCATCGCCACCTCCGCCGACTTGGCCATCTGCTTGCCCCGATCCGCCGCACGCGCCGCGGCCGCCATCAGCGCCGCCCGCGACGGGGCATCGAGCGCCGCCACCGCGCGGCTATTGGCGAAGACGGCATTCCGCGTCCGCATCCCGCCGACATTGTACCAGTAGCGCGTGAAGTCCCAGGCGGTGACGTTCACCCCCGTCTGGGCCGAGGTGAACATCGACTGGATCACGTTGGTGGCGAAGGCCTGCGAGACCTCGGCCGCCTGCACCGTCACCGGCGTCGCCCCCATCAGCTCCGCCATGCGGGCGGTGACGTTGTTATAGGCACGGAAGCGCGTGCCGCGCAGGTCGGCGAGGCTCTTCAACTCCGCCTTCGAGTAGAAGCCCTGCGCATCCCAATGCACCATGTAGAGCAGGGTCAGGCCCTGCCGCTCCAGCCTGGCGCGGATATAGGGCTCGGTCGCCACGTTCAGCGCCTCGGCCTGCGGCCAGGTCCAGGCGAGGAAGGGCACGCCATCCACCTCGAAGAATGGGTCCTCATTGGCATAGGCCGAGAGCAGCACCTCGCCCAGCTGCACCTGGCCCGTCTGCACGCCGCGCTTGATCTGGCCCATCGGCAGCAGCGAGGCATTGGCATGCAGCTGCACCGCGAGCCCGCCATTCGTGCTCCGCTCCAGATCGGCGATGAACTCGCGGATGTTGAGCGTGTGGAAATTCTCCGCATAGGGCGTCGCCATCACCCATCGCGTCTGTGCCTGCGCGGCACCGCCGAGCGCCAGCAGCAGCGCCCAGCCCAGGATCCATCGCATCATCCCAGCAGCCCCCAGCTTTTTTGTTGCGGCGCAACCGTTCCATGCCCGGCACTGCCTCCGCAAGCTTGCCGTGCGATGCCGCGATGCCGATGATCATGGGTAAGGAGCCCCGCCATGACCGACACCCCCGCCCGCCTCGTCATCCGCCAGCCCGGGGAGGGGCCCAGCTACTGGCAGCCGGTGCCGGCCAATGGCTTCGTCCGCTGCCTGCTCGACCCGACCGTCACCGGCGCCGAGACACCCTTCGCCATGGGCACCCAGACGGTCGATCCCGGCTGCCATGTCCGCGAGCATCTGCACGATGCGAATGAGGAGGTGATCCTGGTGCAGGAGGGCAGCGGCGAGGCGCATGTCGAGGGCGAGGTGCATCCGATGCGGCCCGGCACCTGCTTCTTCTTTCCCCGCAACCGCCCGCACAGCTTCCACAATACCGGGGAGGGGCCGCTCACCTTCCTGTGGCTGATCCTGCCGCATGGGCTCGAAAGCTTCTTCGCCCGCATCGGCCGCAGCCGCGCCGAGGGTGACGCGCCGCCGGCACCCTTCCCGCGCCCGGAGAATGTGCTGCAGATCGAGGCCGAGACCGTCTTCGGTCGCCTCCCGGCGTGAGTGGACGCCCCCGCATCCGGGCCGCAGACTGGCCACCATGCCAGGAGAATACCGGATGCGCCTCGCCCTTGCGCTGCTGCTCGCCATGAGCGCGGCCCTGCCCGCCGCCGCCCAGAATGCTGCCACCGCCTGGGCCACCAGCTGGGCTGCCTCGGTCCAGGGGCCCTATCCCGCCGGCAACCCCTCCGCCCAGCCGGATCAGCGCTTCGCCTTCCCCGAGCCCGCCCGCGGCGCCCGCGACCAGACCCTTCGCCTCGTGCTGCGTCCGAGCCTCTGGAGCCGGGAGATGCGCCTGCGCTTCTCCAACGCCCTCGGTACCCAACCCCTCGTCCTCGACGGCGTCCATGTCGGGTTGCAGCTCGGCGGGGCCGCCCTGGTGCCCGGCAGCAACCAGCCCGTCCGCTTCGGCGGGCGGGCTGCCATCACCATCCCGCCGGGCGAGAGCGCCTGGAGCGATGCCGTCGCGCTCCCCTTCGTCCCGGAGGCGGAGGCCGGGCAGATGCAGGGCCGGAAGCTCGCCGTCAGCCTGCATGTCGCCGGCGAGAGCGGGCCGATGACCTGGCACGCCAAGGCCCTGCAGACCTCCTACGCCACCCCGCCCGGCGCCGGCTCGCTCGGCCATGACGAGGGCGAGGCGGGTTTCCCCTTCAGCACGACGAGCTGGTTCTTCCTCGACGCGATCGACATGCGCGCCACCGCCGGCACGCCCGTGGTGCTCTGCTTCGGCGACAGCATCACCGACGGCACCGCCAGCACGCTGAACGGCGACGACCGCTGGCCCGATGTGCTGGCGCGCCGCCTCTTCGCCCGCCATGGCAACCGCGTCGCCGTGGTGAATGCCGGCATCGGCGGCAACCAGGTGGCCGGCCCGGCCGAGTACGCGCCGCAGAAACCCGCGCCCGGCGGCCCCTCGGCCAGCCAGCGGCTGGAGCGGGACGTGCTCTCCCTCTCCGGCATCACCACGGTCATCTGGCTCGAGGGCATCAACGACTTCAGCCGCAACGGCAATGCCTCGGTCGAGACGGTGCAGGCGGCGATGCGCGAGGCGGTCGGCCGGATGCGCGCCGGCCTGCCCGGGCTGCGGGTGATCGGCGCCACCCTGACCTCGGCCCTCGGCAATGAGGGCCAGGCCCATGGCTTCCGCGAGCAGGACGAGAAGCGCCGGGCGCTGAACGCCTTCATCCGCGAGGGCGGGCTGTTCGACGGCGTCATCGACTTCGATGCGGCGACGCTTGACCCATCCACCGGCGGCCTGCGCGCCGAGATGGTGCCCGACAGCACCATCGGCGGACCGGGCGACCGCCTGCATCCCAACCGCGCGGGATACCTGGCGATGGGACATGCGATCGACCTGAGCGCCATCCTGCCCGGCCTGCGCTAGCCAGAGAGCGGGGCCGGGCAACATCGCCCGGCAGCCGAGCTTCGGGCGTGGCTAGGGCAGCAGGCCCTTCGCGCGCAGCAGCGCCAGCACGGCGAGCGTGGTCGAGTCCTCGATCTCGCCGTCGCGGAGCATCCGCTCGAACTCGGCCGCCGGGACGCGGCGCGTCACCAGGCCCTGCTCCTCCTGCTCCAGCGACGCCTCGCCCTGGCTCAGCGCCTCGGCGAGGAAGACATGGCAGGCCTGGGTCGAGTACCCGTAGCCCTGGAAGAAGCGGCCAGCATAGGTCATCCGCCCGGCGACCAGCCCCGTTTCCTCGCGCAGCTCGCCCCGGGCCACCTCCAGCGGGTCGGCCTCCGGCTTCCCTTCCCAGGCTCCTTGCGGAAATTCCCAGACCCGGCGCCCGATCGGGTACCGGTACTGCTCGACCAGATGGACGGAGCCATCCGCCTCGCGCGGCAGGATGGCGACGAAATCGGGCTTCTCGACCACGCCATAGATGCCGGTGGAGCCATCCCGCCAGCGGATCGCGTCCTCCCGAACCCGCATCCAGCGGTTCTGGTAGACGAGTGTCGTCCCGAGGGTGGTGATCTCCGGTTCGTCCGTCATCGCTCTAGCCCTGCCGCTCCGGAACGCGCACCACCAGCCCGTCGAGCTCCGGTGTCACCGCGATCTGGCAGCAGAGGCGCCGGCCCTCGGGGACGCTGCCGATCGTGTCCTCGATCATGTCGTGCTCGTCAGGCCCGGCTGCCGGCACGCGCCCACGCCACTCCTCCGCCACATCCACCATGCAGGTCGCGCAGGCGAGTTGCCCGCCGCACTCCGCCGGCAGGCCCGGCAGGTCATGGCGGATCGCCAGATGCATGACGGTCGGCGCATCCCCCGCCTCGCAGGGCAATGCGCGCCCATCGGGCAGGAGGAAGGTGATCTGTGGCATGGCGGGCACTCCTTTACCCCCCTCCTTGGCGTCCCCGGGCCGAGGGTGCAACCTGCCGGCCGAATTACGGGAGGACATCCATGGCCTACGCGCCCTTCGACCTCACGGGCAAGGTGGCCCTCGTCACCGGTGGCAATGGCGGAATCGGCCTCGGCATGGCCGAGGCGCTGGCCCAGGCCGGTGCCGACATCGCCATCTGGGGCACCAATGCGGAGAAGAACGAGGCCGCCCGCGCCCGGCTCGAAGCGACCGGCCGACGCATCCTGGCGCTGCGCTGCGATGTCGGCGAGGAGGCCGAGGTCGAGGCCGCCTTTGCCGAGACGCTCGCGCAGCTCGGCCGGGTCGATGGCTGCTTCGCCAATGCCGGCATCTCCGGCGGCCGCTCCAGCCCCTTCGTCGAGCGGACGAAGGAGCAGTGGGACCGGGTCATCCGCGTCAACCTCACCGGCGCCTTCCTCACCTTCCGCGCCGCCGCGCGCCACATGAAGGCCCGCGCCGAGGCGGGCGACAAGGGCGGCGTGCTGGTCGGCACCGCCTCGCTCGCCGCCATCGAGGGCGCGGCGCGCAACGAGCATTACGGCGCCAGCAAGGGCGGCATGGTCTCGATGATCCGGGCGCTTGCCGTGGAGCATGCCCGTCACGGCATCCGGGCGCACTCCATCCTGCCCGGTTGGATCGAGACGGACATGACGGCCCGCTCCGTCGCCGACCCGAAATTCGCCGGCAACGTCCTGCCCCGCGTGCCGATGCGCCGCTGGGGAACGGGCGAGGATTTCGGCGGCATCGCCATCTACCTGATGAGCCGCGCCAGCGCCTTCCACACCGGCGACACGGTCGTCATCGACGGCGGCTATTCGCTGTTCTGAGCAGGAGAGGTCCCATGGCGCGCCGCTTCATCGACATCTCCGTCCCCCTCCAGGCCGGCATCCGGTCGGACCCGCCGGAGATGCTGCCGAAGATCGACTATGTCGACCATCACATGTCGGCACCCCGCATGGCCGCCTATATGGGCGTGCCCGTCTCCGCCCTGCCGAACGGGGAGTACGCGGCGGTGGAGCGGGTCGAGATCAGCACCCATAACGGCACCCATCTCGATGCGCCCTACCACTACTTCTCGCGCATGAACGAGCGGCTGGTGCCGGGCGGCGAGCCCTCCTGGCGGATCGACGAGGTGCCGCTCGAATGGTGCTTCAACCCGGCGGTGAAGCTCGACTTCCGCCACATGGAGGACGGCTATGTCGTGCAGCCCGGCGATGTCGAAGCGGAGCTGAAGCGCATCGGCCACGATCTCAAGCCGCTCGAGATCGTCGTCGTCAACACCGCCGCCGGCACCCGCTACGGCGAGGAGGACTACATCGACCGCGGCTGCGGCATGGGGAAGGCCGCGACGCTCTGGCTGCTGGAACGCGGCATCCGCCTCGTCGGCACCGATGCCTGGTCCTGGGACGCCCCGTTCAGCCACACGCGGCGCAAGATCGCCGAAGGCGGCGACCCCTCCCTTATTTGGGAGGGTCACCGTGCCGGGCGCGAGATCGGCTACTCGCATCTCGAGAAGCTGCACAACCTGGAAGCCCTGCCATCGGACGGCTTCCAGGTCGTCTGCTTCCCGGTGAAGGTGCATCGCGGCTCCGCCGGCTGGACGCGGGCGGTGGCAATCATCGAGGATTAGCTACAGAACCGCGACGCACTCGATCTCCAGCAGGAAATTCGGGCGCGGCAGCGAGTAGACGATGGCCGTGGTCCGCGCCGGGTATTTCCCGTCCGGGAAATGCCCGGCATAGATCCGGTTCATCTCGGCGAAATCCTCGCGCCGCGTCAGCAGCACGTTCACCTTCGCCACCCGGTCCCAGCCCGCGCCCGCCGCCGCCAGGATGCCGGTGATGTTCGCCATGGTCTGTGTCATCTGCGCGGTGAAGTCGCCGACCGCCAGCGTGCCGTCCGCCGCATAGGCCGGGATGCCGGAGATGAAGAGCAGGTTGCCGACCTTCACCCCCGGCGAGAGCGGCGCCGGGACCTTGTGCTGCCCCTCGGGGAAGATGTGCTCGAGCGGTTCCATCCCTGCTACTCCACCTTGATGTTGTTGGCGCGGATCACCTCCGCATAGGTTTTGGTATAGCGCAGGATCTCCTCGCCGAATTGCGCGCCGGGCCGGGCGAGCACGGCGAATCCCAGCTCCTCCAGCCTGCCCTTCACCTCCGGCCGGTTGAGCGCCTCGATCCAGGCCGCCTCCAGCCGCGCCCGTGCCGGCGCCGGCACGTTGGCGCGCAGGATCAGGCCGAACCAGCTGTCGGAGAGCACCAGCGGGAAGCCGAGCTCCGCCATGGTCGGCACCTCCGGCAGTTCCTTGACGCGTGCCTCGGCCGAGATGGCGACCGCGCGCATCTGGCCGAGCTGCGCCGGCTGGATGACGTCGGGCAGGTTGGCGAACATGAATTGCAGCCGGTTGCCGATCAGGTCGGTCATCGCCTGCGGCGCGCCGTTATAGGGCACATGCGTCGCATTGAGCTTCGCCGCCTCGCGGAATTGCTCGCCGCCGAGATGGTTGGAGGTGCCGATGCCGTAGGAGCCGAAGGCGAAGCCTGGCCCCGGCTTCCGCCCGGCCTCGAGGAAACCGGCGAAATCCCTGGCGACCGAGGGATGCACCACCAGCACATGCGGCACCACCGTCGCCATCACCAGCGGTGCGAAATCCGTCAGCGGCTTGTAGGGCATGCTCGGCCGCAGCGTGACATTCGCCGCGAAGCTGTTGGCGATCATGATCATGCTGTGGCCATCGGGGGCGGAGCGCGCCACCTCCTGCGTGCCGATCACCGTGGCGCCGCCCGGCCGGTGCTCGATCACCACCGGCTGGCCGAGCGATTGGGTCAGCAGGTTCTGCACGATCCGCACCACCGGATCCATCGTCCCGCCCGGCGTGAAGGGGATGATGACCCGAACCGGCTGGCTCGGCGCCCAGCCCTGCGCCCGGGCACGACCGGGAGACAGGGCAGGGGCGGCAAGCAGCGCGGCCAGCGCGGCACGGCGCGTCGGGGCGAGGGCGGTCATGGGGTACTCCTGCGGCAGGGGCCTGATCGTTGCGGCAGCCTCAGCCGCCGGCAAGACCCGCCTGCGCGGCAAAGCGCGGCCGCCAGACCGTGCCTGCCCAAGCCGCAGGCAGGAGGCGCTGCGCAACGCCGATGGCATGGCCCAAGCCATCCCCAGGACCCTCATTGCCCGCCCGCCACCCGGTTGCGTGCCCACGGCTTCGGCGCGAGCATGCCGCGGCGCAACCGAGGACCATCCATGCCGCAGATCGATGCCGAACGCTTCCTCAAGGACCTCAACGAGCTCCGGCAGATCGGCCGCTACAAGACTGGCGTGCACCGTCCGACCTATTCCCCCGAGGATATGGAGAGCCGCCGCTGGCTGATGGAGCGCATGGCGGAGATCGGGCTGGAGCCGAGCATCGACGGCATCGGCAATGTCTATGGCCGCCACCGCGGCCCGGGCCCGCATCTCCTCGCCGGCAGCCATATCGAGAGCCAGAACCAGGCCGGCTGGCTCGACGGCGCGCTCGGCGTCATGGCGGCGCTCGCCCTGGCCCGTGCCGGGCTGCCCGTCGACGTGGCCGCCTTCGCCGATGAGGAGGGGCATTTCGAGGGCGGCTTCCTCGGCAGCAAGTCGATCATCGGCGCGCTGCCCGAGGAGGAGATCGACCGCAGCCGCAGCCGCAATGACGGCACGCCGCTGCGCGAGGCGCTGGCCGCCGCCGGCCTCGCGGGCAAGCCCCGCATGCAGCTGGAGCCAGGCCGTCACAAGGGCTTCTTCGAGATGCATATCGAGCAGGGCACGCAGCTCGAGCGCGCCGGCCTCCGCGCCGGCGTCGTCACCGGCATCGTCGCCATCTGGCAGTGGCGCATCACCATCGAGGGCATGCAGGACCATGCCGGCGGCACCACCATGGCCGAGCGCCGCGACGCCGGCCTCACCGCCGTCCGCCTGCTGGCGATGATCGACCAGGAGATGCCGAAAGCCTGCGGCGAGCGCAGCACCTGGACCACCGGCCGCATCGCCGTCGAGCCCGGCGCGCCGAGCATCATCCCCGGCCGCGCCGACATCCTCTTCCAGTTCCGCGACATCGAGGTGGCGACGCTCGATCGGATGGAGGCCTGCCTCCGCGCCTGCGTGCAGGAGAGCAACCGGCGCGAGCGCTGCACCGCGACGCTGGCGAATGTCAGCAAGTCGCTCCCCGCGCCCTGCGACACGGCGATGATGGCCGCCCTCGACGCCGCGGCGGAGCGGAACGCTCCCGGCCTCTGGCAGCGCATGCCGAGCGGCGCGGGGCATGACGCGCAGTACATCGCCCGCGTCATGCCGGTCTCGATGCTGTTCACCCCCTCCATCGGCGGCATCAGCCATCACTGGGCGGAGGACACCAAGGAGGAGGACCTGGCGCTCTGCTGCCAGATCCTCGCCGACGCGGCGGAGCAGTTCCTGAAGGGCTAGCCCATCAGCGACACATGGGCGGCGACGATGCGCCAGCCCTCATCGGGGAAGCGCACCCATGTCTGGCTCTGCCGCCCGCGCTTCCCTGCCCGCAGGAATTCCGTGTTCGCCACGGCGAAGTCGCGGCCATAGGTGGTGACGACGGTGTTCTCCAGCTCGCGCTCCAGCCCCACCGGTGAGCGCCCGCTGCGGAAGGCGGCGATCGCCTCCCAGCCATAGAGGCATTCCGCCGGGCCGTAGCGCAGCGTCCGCGCATCGCGCCGGAACAGCGCCTGCAGCACCGGCACGTCATTCGTCACCAGCGCCCGCTCATACTCCGCGAAGGCGGCCCGCACCTCCGCCACCACCTCGGGCAGATCGACATCCATCAAGCGTTCTCCCTCGTGGCGAGATAGGCGCGCCACCCGCCCGTAGCCGAGATATCCGGCATGCCGGCCACGCCCACCGCCTCGCAGAGGAAGCCGAGCGGGCTGGACCCATCCTGCAGCGTCACCCGGCCGAAGCCGAGCGGCGGCGGGATCTCCGCCAGGAAGGGCCCGACCGAGGCCGCCGGCAAGGCCCAGACCTCGCCCGCCACCGCGACGCCGCCCTCCGCCACCCGCACCAGCCCCGGCCGCTTGCCGAGGTCATGCAGCCGGTAGAGCGGCGCCGTCCGCGCCTCAGCCAGGAACCGCCCGCCATGCCGCAGGATCTGCGGATTGAGCGGCAGCCCGGCCATATGCGCGCCGATCGCCAGCAGCGGCAGCTCCCCGGGCGCGAGGGCCGGTGGTGCGGAGGGCGCCGGCACCGCCCCGCCCAGTGCCCCGAGCCCGACCCCGGCCGAGGCATGCAGCCGCGCCCCGAGCCCGGCCAGCCGCGCCTCGGCGAAAGCCGGGCCTACCAAGGTGATACCGAAGGGCCGTCCATCCGGGCGGAAGCCCGCCGGCACGGCCAGCGCCGCCAGGTCGCAGATATTGACGAAATTCGTGTAGGTCCCGAGTCGGCTGTTCGCCGCCACCGGCTCCGCCGCCAGGTCGGCCAGGGCCGGCGTCCCCGGCGCCGTCGGCAGGATCAGCGCGTCGATGCCCTCGAAGAGGCGCCGCGCCAGCCGCCGCGCCTCGGCGGCCGCATCGAGATCGTCCCAGGCGTCGATCGTCCGCTTGTCGAGCCCAGCCTCGAGGATGCCGCGCGTCACCGGGTGCAGGCTGCCCGGCCGCTCCGTCACCATCCCCCGCAGCGCCGCCGTCCGCTCCGCCACCCAGGCGCCGTCATAGAGACGCCGGGCGATGGCCAGGAAGGGCGCGATATCGACCCGCGCCACCGGCCCGCCCGCCCGCGCCAGCGCCGCCTCATAGAGCGCCGCATCCGCCGGGGTGTCGAAGACCAGCTGCTCCACGAGCGGCGCCGCCAGCCGCCAATGCGGCTGCGGCGCCGGCACCGCGCGCCAGCCCGCCGGGGCAGGGCGGGAATAGCGGTCCTCCCGCTCCGGCCCCGCCATCACCTCCAGCACCGTCGCGGCATCCTCGACCGCCAGCGCGAAGATCGAGATGCAGTCGAGCGAGCGGCAGGCCGGCACCACCCCCAGCGTCGGCACCAACCCGAGGCTCGGCTTCAGCCCGACGATGTTGTTCACCATCGCCGGCACCCGGCCGGAGCCGGCGGTATCCGTCCCCAGGGAGAAGGCGGCGATGCCCGCCGCCACCGCCGTCGCCGAACCGGAGGAGGAGCCGCCGGGGATGCAATCGGGCACGACCGGGTTGCGCGGCGTGCCATGGGGGCTGCGCGTCCCGTTCAGCCCCGTCGCGAATTGGTCGAGATTGACCTTGCCGAGCAGCACCGCCCCCGCTGCCAGCAGCCGCGCCACCGCCGGGCTGTCCGAGGCCGGCTGGTAGGCGTAGTCCGGGCAGGCCGCCGTCGTCGGCAGGCCGGCGCAGTCGATATTGTCCTTCACCACGAAAGGCAGACCGAAGAGCGGCCGCCCCCGCTTCCCCTCCGCCGCCAGCGCCTCGGCCCGCGCCAGCACCGCCTCGGCCGGGACGCGGGCGAGGAAGAGGGCCGGGTCGCCCCAGGCCTTGATCCGGCGCAATGCCTCGGCCGCTATGGCCACCGGGCTGCCGCCCGAGGCGATATACCTGGCCAGCGCCGGGAGGGTGAAGGCGGCGGGCAGCATCACCCGAACCTCAGCAGGTCTTCCGCCGCCCGAAGCATCTCGCCATCCTTCGCCTTCAGCGCCTCGAGGATGCGGAAATGATCCGCCCCGCTCACCGGGATCAGCGGCCCCGGCGCATGCGCCTCGGCCCGCAGCGCGTGGAAGTCGCGCGACTGCCGCCGCAACTCCGGCAGCTCGCCGGTGCCATAGGCGATGGCGAGCGGCTTCTGCACCACCGGCAGCCGCATGGGCGAGAGCGCGGCCAGCTCCGCCTCGGTCAGCGCCAGCTTCTCGTTGAGGTCGGTATCGCGGATCGGCGCCAGCTCGAAGATGCCGGAGATGGCGAGCCCCGCCGTGACCACCGGATGGTCGAGCGCCATGGCGGTGAGATGCCCGCCCGCCGACCAGCCCGACAGCACCACCTTGCCGCCGATCCCGTGCTCCGCCCCATGTGCCTGCAGCCAGTCGAGCGCGGCGCGGATCTCGCCGACGATCTGCGTCAGCGTCGCCTCCGGCCCGAGCGAATAGCCCGGCAGCGCCGCCGACCAGCCCCGCTCCAGCGCACCCGCCATGAAGGCGCAGAAATCCTCCCGCCGGTTGCGCTGCCAGTAGCCGCCATGGATGAAGACGAGGCAGGGCGCGGAGGCCTCGGCCGCCGGAAACAGGTCCCAGGCCGTCCGCTGCGTCGGCCCATAGGCAAGGTCGAGATGCCCGGCCCGCGCCGCGCGGAAGGGGGCCGCCTCGGCATTGCGCGCCGCGATCAGCGCCGGGCTGTCGGCGACCGCCGTGCTGTTGTCGTAGGCGGCGCTGCGCTCGGCGAGGCTGGCGCCGGCCCAGAAGGGCGGCAGCGGGTCATAGGCCATGGTGGGTTCCCTAATGCAGGCTGCCGAGCAGCCCCGAAAGATGCCGCCGCAGCGCGTTGAACTCCACCCCCGTCGGGTCGCGCGGCCGCGGCAGGGCGATGCGCTCATCGGCGATGATCCGCCCCGGCCCAGGCGACATCACCACCACCCGGTCGGCGAGCAGGATGGCCTCCTCGATCGCATGGGTGACGAAGATGATGCTGAGCCGCGCCTTGGCCCAGATGTCCAGCAGCTCCTCCTGCAGCCGCTCCCGCGTCATGGCGTCGAGCGCGCCGAAGGGCTCGTCCATCAGCACCACCTCGGCATCGTTGGCGAGCACGCGGGCGATCGCCACCCGCTGCTTCATGCCCCCCGAGAGCTGGTGCGGATAGGCATCGGCGAAGCGCGTGAGCCCGACCATCTCGACGAAGCGCCGGGCGGTCGCCGCCGCCTCGGCCTTCGGTCGCCCGCGCGCCACCGGGCCGAAGGCGATGTTCTGGCTGACCGTCAGCCAGGGGAAGAGACCGTAATCCTGGAAGACCATCCCCCGGTCCGGCCCCGGCCCCGCCACCGGCTTGCCCCACATCAGCAGCGACCCGGCGCTCACCGCCTCGAAGCCCGCGATCATCCGCAGCAGCGTCGACTTGCCGCAGCCCGAGGGGCCGATCAGGCAGATGAACTCGCCCCGCTCGACCCGCAGCGTCGCATCCGAGAGCGCGGTGATCGTCTCCGCCCCGAAGGCGAAGCGCTTGTCGACATGCGCGATGTCGAGGATGGGAAGCACCGTCCCCGCTGCGGCTGCCGGCCTCGCCAAGGTCTCACCCATGTTGCGGACTCCAGCGCAGCAGGCGACGGCCGAGCAGCTGCACCGCCCGGTCGGAGAGGAAGCCGAGCACGCCGATCGTCACCATGCCGGAGATGACGATCTCCGTGCGCGAGAGCTGCCGCGCCTCCATGATGATGGCGCCGAGCCCGGTCTGCACGCCGGTCATCTCGCCGACGACGATCACCACCCAGGCGAAGCCCAGCCCCAGCCGCAGCCCGGTGAAGATGGAGGGAAGGGAGGCCGGCAGCACCACCTTCCAGAACACCGCCTGCGGCCCGACGCCGAGCATCGCCGCCGCCTCGAACAGCCGCCCCTCGACGCTGCGCACCCCGAAGATCGTGTTGAGCAGGATCGGGTAGAAGGCGCCGAGGAAGACGAGGAAGAAGGCGCTGCGCGGCCCGATGCCGAAGACGATCATGGCAAGCGGCAGCCAGGCCGTCACCGGGATCGGCCGCAGGATCTGCAAGGACGGATCGAGCAGGTCCCGCACGAAGGGCACCCGCCCGATCAGCATGCCGAGCGGCAGCGCCACCAGCGCGGCCAGGGCGAAGCCGCCATAGACGCGGCTGAGGCTGGCGATCATGTGGCTCCAGAGCGTCCCCGAATAGAGATCGTCCCAGATCCCGCCGAAGGCGAGGTCCCACCACTGCACCGCCACCTCGGAGGGCGGCGGGATGAGGTGATAGCCCGGCCCGCTGGTCGCCATGTGCCAGGCCAGCACCCCGATCACCGGCGCCGCCACCGCCAGCAGGGCCTGGCGCGAGGCCGCGGCGCGCGCCGCCAGCGCCGTCATGCCGCCGACTTCGCCAGCTCGTCCGAGAAGGTGGCGTTGAAGAAGGTGGCGAAATCCGGCAGCGCGCGGATCTGCTTCAGGCTCAGCATCTGCTCGGCATAGGTCTTCGCCCGCGTCACCATCCCGGGCGTCATCTGCCAATTCAGCTCGACATTCGGCAGGCTCATCTCCAGCGCGTCACGCCGCATGCCGAGCTTCGCCACCGCCGTCTCGATGGTGACGTCGCGATTCGCCATGCCGAACTCGCTGGCCTGCCGGTGCACCTTCAGCATCGCCCGCACCACCTCCGGCCGCTGGGCGATGGTGTCCGGATGGGTGGCGAAGATCATGTTCAGCGAGCCCATCGGCGTCGAATACGGGTATTCGACGATCTTGCCGATCCCGGCCGCGAGCGAGACGCCCGGCCCCGGCTCCGCCCCGACATAGGCATCGACATCGCCGCGGGCGAGGGCGATCGGCATCTCGGAGAAGGAGACGCGCACCGATTGCACGTCGCGGATCGTCATCCCCTCCATCCGCAGCCGCTCGAGGATGAAGACCTCCTGCGTCGAGCCCGGCCAGATGCCGACGCGCTTGCCGCGCAGGTCGGCCAGCTTGTCGATGCCCGCATCCTTCTTCGCCACCACCGCCATGCCGCGGTCGCAGCAGGAGCCGATGACCGTCACCGGCTCCCGCGCCGCGGCGCCGAGGATGCCGGCGGCGATGCCGAAGGCGCCAAAATCGACTGATTTCGTCACCACCGCATTCTTGCCCTCGGTCGGGCTCTCGAAGGGGATGACCTCGATCCGCATCCCCGCCGGCTGGAAGCGCTCATACAGATAGGGCGCGATGGAATGGATGAGGCGCAGCGCGCCCATCTTCACGGTCACCCCCTGGGCATGCAGCGCCGGCGCCGCCAGGACGGCGGAGGCGGCACCGAGCAGGGTGCGGCGGGCAAGGGCCATGGGGGCGATCCTCCAGCAAACGGACGTTGCCCCGTCGCATGCAACGTCCATGCCGATCCCGCCGGCCCAGCATGGCGTTCCATGGCCCGCCTTCCGCCCAAGCAGGCGGCAGGGTGCCTATCCCGCGCGCAATTCGCGGATCGGCTGGCCGGCGATGAATGCTTGCACCGCCTCGACCGCGCCAAGGAAGTACTGCGCGTAATTCTCCTCCGTCACATAGCCCAGATGCGGGGTGAGCACGGTGTTCGGCGCGGCCAGGAGGGGGTGACCGGGTGGCAGCGGCTCCTGGTCGAAGACATCGATCCCGGCGCCGGCGATCCGCCCCTCCGCCAGGGCCGCGATCAGCGCCTCCTGCTCGATCAGCGGCCCGCGGCTGGTGTTCACGATCATTGCCGAACGCTTCATCCGCGCGATATCCGCCGCGCCGACGATGCCGCGCGACCGGTCCGACAGCACGAGATGGAGGCTGATCACATCCGCTTCCGCCATCAGCCTGGCCTTGTCCACCAGCCGCGCGCCCGCCGCCTCGGCGCGCTCGGCCGTCAGGTTCTGGCTCCAGGCGAGGATCTCCATGCCGAAGGCGGCGCCGACCTTCGCCACCCGCGCGCCAAGGTTGCCGAGGCCGACCAGCCCCAGCACCTTGCCCTCGAGCGTCACGCCGACGCTGCCGCCCGGCGCGATCTGCCATCCCCCGGCCCGCAGCGAGGCCTGCTGCTCCGGGATGCGCCGCATCAGCGAAAGGATCAGCCCCCAGGTCAGGTCCACCGTCGGGTTGCCGAAGCCCGGCGTGCCGCAGACGGTGACGCCACGCTCCGCCGCCGCCTCCAGGTCGATGCTGCGGTTCCGCGCCCCGGTCGTCACCAGCAGGCGGAGGTTGGGCAGCCGCTCCAGCAGGGCGCGCGGGAAGGGGGTGCGCTCGCGCATCATCAGGATGGCATCGAAGGGTGCCAGCCGCGCCACCAGCGCCTCCGGATCGGTGACGGTTTCGCGGAACACCTCGATGGTGAGGCCCTCCGGCAGCCGGTCCCAGGGGCCGCGGGTCAGCGCGACGCCCTGGTAGTCGTCGAGGATGGCGAGGCGGGTCAGTTCGGGCATGGTCGTTTCCTCTGGATTGGGTTTTTGGCCCGGCATCAGCCGCCGGGCAGCAGCAGCCGCGTCGCCGCCTCGCGCAGCCGGCCGGGGAGGGGGACGCTCCGGCCCTGCTCCGCACGGGCGACATAGACGTGGATGAAATGGCCCTCGGCGCTCGCCTCCTGCTCATCGTTGCGGAAGATGCCGACCTCATAGCGGATGGAGGCGGTGCCGAGCCGCCCGCAGCGGACGCCGCAGGTCACCAGGTCGGGGAAGGCGATCGGCGCGAAGTAGCGGCACTGGGTCTCGACGACGAGGCCGACCTCGGCGCTCGTCGCCAGGTCGAGCACGCCCTGCTCGATCAGGAATTGCGCCACCGCGGTGTCGATCCAGCTGTAATAGGTGACGTTGTTCACATGGCCATAGACGTCATTGTCCATCCAGCGCGTCGGGATGGCGGTGAACCAGCGGTAGTCCGCGCGGGTCCCGATCGGGGGGCGGCTCATGCCAGGGCCTCCGCCTCGAGCGCCGTATCGACGCAGTCCTCGAAGGGCGGCACATGGGCGATGGCCCCGGCCGCCAGCATCGCCGCGCCCAGCCGGTCGAAGGCCTTGCGCGGGAAGGCCGGCCCCGCCTCCCACAGGCCAAGCGCTTGGTAGCGCGCGATGGCCCGCACCCGATGCGCCTCCGGCACCTCCGGGAAGCGCGAGGCAATGGCGGCCGCCACCGCCTCGGCCGGCGCCTGCCGGATCCGCGCCAGCGCCGCGCGCATGGCGCGAACCATGCCGATCAGCGCCGGCCGCCGCGCCGCGATTCCGGCCTCGGTCGCATAGAAGGCCGTATAGGCGGTCAGCCCCCGATTCGCCTGGGCATGCCAGACCGCACCGCCCGCATCTTCGACCCGGCAGGCGAAAGGCTCGAAAAGCTGAGCGACATCCAGTGCGCCGGCGACCACCGCCCCGGCATTCTCCGCCATGCCGGGCCCCGCAGGCTCGCCGATCGCCATGGGGTCGATGCCCGCCTGCGCCAGATCGCCGCGCAGGCACCAGACTGGCGTCGGCACCTCGGAGACCAGCCCGAGCCGCAGCCCCGGCAGCTCCTCCAGCACGAAGCCCGGCCGCGGCGCAGCCCCGACCAGCAGGAAGGGGTCCCGCATCACCACCGCGCAGAAGCTGCGCAGGGTGCAGCCGGGGTCGCGGCTGCGCAGCAGCAGGGGCCGCATCGGGCCCGACCAGGCGAGGTCCGCCTTGCCGGCCAGCAGCATCGCCGCTGCGGCATCCGTGCTGCCGGCCGTGACCATCCGCAGGTCGATCCCCTCCCGGGCGAACAGCCCCTCCGCCTCGGCGAGATAGAAGGGCGCATAGAACAAGGCGCGGAACGGTTCGATCAGGGTCAGCGGCTGCAAGGTACGCTCCTTGGGTTCGCCAGCCATTATGGCCCGGCCACGCGCCGCGCCAATCCGTGATGGACCGGCGTATTCGGGCTTCGCCGCCCGCGATGTGGCCGCTATAGACCATGGAACGGGCGGCTTCCGACGCCGCCCGGCCCCGCAACCCCTTTGCCCGCCACGGCAGGTCCGAGAGCGCCTTGAGCAGCCAGACGCTTCCTGAAGCATTCCGCCTCCGCGCCGGCAATTTCAACCTGCTCGTCCTGCGCCTGCTGGACCCGCGGCCGGATGCGGTGCTGCCTGCGCTCGGCGACCAGTTCCGCCGCGCGCCCGGCTTCCTGCGCTTCGCCCCCATCGTCATCGGCCTCGCCGATCTCGAGGCGGCGCCCGAGGAGGTCGATTTCCGCGGCCTGGTCGAAGGGCTCCACAAGCTTGAGATCGTGCCGATCGGCACCTCGGGCGGCACCCAGGCGATGAAGCAGGCGGCGCAGACCGCGGGCCTGCCGCCGCTCCGCGCCGTCGGCGGTGCCGAGACCGAGCCGGCCGCGCCGCCGCCAGAGGCCGTGGCCGCCGCCGCCCCGCCGCCACCGCCGGCCGAGGCCGTGCCGCGCCCCGACTTCCTCGGCTCCGGCCGCGCCGCCATGCTAGTGACCGAGCCGGTACGCTCCGGCCAGCGCATCTATGCCCAGGGCGCCGACCTCATCGTGACGGCGACGGTGAATGCCGGCGCGGAAATCATTGCCGACGGCAATATTCATGTATACGGCGCGCTGCGCGGCCGGGCCGTCGCCGGCGCCGCCGACGACGCCACCGCGCGGATCTTCGCGCTGAATTTCGACCCCGAGCTGGTCGCCATCGCCGGTTACTACGCGGTGCGCGAGGGCCTCGGGGATGCGCCCATCGGCAAGCCCACCCAGGTGCGGCTCGAGGGCGAGGAGATGCGGTTCGCGCCGCTGGGGTGATGGGATGAGTAAGGGGGAGCGTCCATGGCGCAAGTGATCGTTGTCACCTCCGGCAAGGGGGGCGTCGGCAAGACCACGACCAGCGCCGCCTTCGCCACCGGCCTCGCGCAACGGGGCAAGAAGACGGTGGTGATCGACTTCGACGTGGGTCTGCGCAACCTCGACCTCATCATGGGTGTCGAGCGGCGCGTCGTCTTCGACATCGTCAACGTCATCCAGGGCGAGGCGCGGCTGAACCAGGCGCTGATCCGGGACAAGCGCGTCGATACGCTGGCGATCCTGCCGGCCAGCCAGACCCGCGACAAGGATGCGCTGACCCGCGAGGGCGTCTCGACTATCATCGAGGAGCTCTCGGCCGACTTCGACTACATCCTCTGCGACAGCCCGGCCGGTATCGAGAAGGGCGCGCTGCTCGCCCTGTACTTTGCCGACCAGGCGATCGTCGTCACCAACCCCGAGGTCTCCTCGGTGCGGGACAGCGACCGCATCCTCGGCGTGCTGCAATCCAAGTCGAAGCGCGCCGAGGAGAAGAAGGACAAGGTCAAGGAGCACCTCCTTGTCACCCGCTACGACCCGAACCGGGTCGAACGCGGCGAGATGCTGAAACTCGAGGATGTGCGCGAGATCCTCGCCATCCCGCTGCTCGGCGTCGTCCCCGAGAACGAGAGCGTGCTCAAGGCCTCGAATACCGGCACGCCGGTGATCATGGATACGGAAAGCGTCGCCGGTCAGGCCTATAAGGATGCGGTCGGCCGCTTCCTCGGTGAGGACCTGCCGCATCGCTTCCTGGAGCCGGACAAGAAGCCCGGCCTGTTCAGGCGCCTGTTCGGGGGGAGGGCCGCGTGATGAGTTGGCTCGATTATTTTCGTGCCGCGCGGAAGGACGAGCCACCGCCAAGCGCGTCCGCCGCCAAGGAGCGCCTGCAGATCGTGCTCGCCCATGAGCGCATCGGCCGCACGCGGGAGGATTTCCTCCCCAGGCTGCAGCAGGAGCTGGTCGCGGTCGTCGCCCGCTATGTGGCGATCGACCCGGGCAAGGTGAAGCTGGATCTCGACCGGGGCGGGGACATGTCCACCCTCGCCATCGAGATCGAGCTGCCGGCGCCCACGCCGGGCCGTCAGGCCGCTGCCGGCTGATCCCGAGGCTCAAGCCGTCCCGGGCCATGACACCCGGGACGGCCCGAGCGAGGTGCCGGTCCCTCGGGCATGACCGCCGGGGCTGGACGGACTAGCGTGCCAGGTAGAGCATCACGTCGCCGCCGCGCAACGCGTCGGAGGGTGCGCAATCGGCCATGGTGCCATCCGAGGTGAGGCGGCGCAGCGGGAACTGACGGGCCAGGCGCTCGAGGAAGGCCGCCGGCGCCATGCAGCGCACCGGGTTGAAGCAGACCAGCAGCTGGACCTTCGGATTCGCCGCCAGCAGCTCCTGCATGCCCTCGAAGGCCGCCTCCTCCGCTCCACAAAGATCGAGCTTCACGAAGTCGGGCCGTGCCACCGCATGGCGGTCGAGCGGGCGGGTCGCCACCATCGCCAGATCCGGACCCTGGTTCGCACCCTGGCTCCCGCCGGTGCCGGAGAGGTCTTCCGGCAGCAGGTGCGAGTTCATCGGGCTGCCCTCCGGCATCGCCAGCCGCATCACCCGCCCCGAGCCGGGCCCGGCGAGCGCCACCTCCTCCACCTCGGCACGGTCCCCCATGCCGTTCAGCGCCAGGTTCCGCCTCAACAGGCTGGCAGAGCGCGGGTTGGGCTCGAAGGCCAGCACCTTGCCGTTCGGTCCCACCAGCTCGCCCGCCAGCAGGCTGAAATAGCCGTAGCAGGCGCCGCCATCGACGAAGACCTGGCCGGGCTTCAGCTGCTCGATGAGGAAGCGCGTCGTCCACCACTCCCAGAACCCGTCCATGGCCAGGTGCGGCGCCAGGGTGAAGTCCCCAGCATCCACCAGCATCTTGTGCCGCCCCAGGGTGCGGCAGAGCAGGGTGCCGCCGCCCATCGGCACCGCCTGCGCCATGGCCCGGACCGCGGCCTCGGCCGGCCCCGTCGGCCCGCCGAGCTTGCCGACCGGCACCAAGCGGCGGCGAGGCCGCAGCACCTCGCCCAGGCGGCCGAGCGTCGTCCTGCGGATGGTCGTCGAGAGTGCGGCTGGGTTGCCCTGCGGCATGGGTATTCTCCGGAGCGCGGGACAAGGCATCGCGCGCCGGCCATGTAAGGCATCTCACGCTTTCGTGGGAATGCCTGTCGTCACTCCATCGGCCGCCCCTGGCGCCGCCATGACGGGGCTCCTAGGCTTGCCGCCATGCCCACCCTCTTCGACTCCGAGCCCGATCCCGCCTTCGCGCCCGCGATGCAATTCGCCCTGGCGCATGAGTCTCCCTGGCCGCGCGACATCCGCGCCCATATCGAGGCCGGCTTCTTCGAACCGCCGCCCGACAATGCCATCATCGGCCCGGTCGCCTCGCGTGGCGCACCGAACGGCCTCATCCTGCGTGGCGGCCGTCTGGTCGCCCGCTGGGGCGATACCCGGCAGGTGGACATGACCTTCTCGGTGGCGAAGTCCTACCTCGCCCTGCTGGCCGGCCTTGCGCTGGGTGACGGGCTGATCCCCGACCTCGATGCCCCGGTCCGTGCCCTGGTCGATGATGGCGGCTTCGAGGGGCCGCAGAATGCCGGGATCACCTGGCGGCACCTGCTGACCAACACCTCCGAATGGGAGGGCACCCTCTTCGGCAAGTCCGACATCATCGACCGGGGCCGCAACCTCACCGTCGAGGGCCAGGGCCGGAAAGGCGTGCCGCGGCCGCTGCACCGGCCGGGCGAATATTGGGAATACAACGACGTCCGGGTGAACCGCCTGTCGCTCGCGCTGCTGCGCGTCTTCGGCCGCCCGCTGCCCGAGGTCTTCGCCGAACGCATCATGCAGCCGATCGGCGCCTCCGGGGACTGGCGCTGGCATGGCTACGAGACCTCCTGGGTCGAGATCGGCGGCCGGCGCATGCAGAGCGTCTCCGGCGGCGGCCATTGGGGTGGCGGCGTCTTCATCCATGCCGAGGATCAGGCCCGCATCGGCCAGCTCACGCTGCAGGACGGGGTCTGGGAGGGCAGGCGGCTATTGCCCGCGGGCTGGGTCGCGCAATGCGCCACGGCCTGCGCGTTGAACCCGCATTACGGCCTGCTCTGGTGGCTGAACACCGGCCGTACCCGCTGGCCCTCGGCCAGCGCGCGGAGCTGGTGCTTCTCCGGCGCCGGCGGCAACGTCACCTGGGTCGAGCCCGAGGCGGACATCGTTGCCGTGCTCCGCTGGGTGGACCAGACCAGGCTGGACGGCTTCATGGCGGCGACCCTGGCGGCGCTTCAGCAGCGCTGACACCCATCGCCTGCCCAAGGCGTGGCGATGGCGGCGCGGGGTTCCCGCCGCCATCGCCACGATCCGAGGCCAGTCCGCCTCGTCAGGGCCGGGGCTGCACCGCGTAACGGCCGGGCCCGGTCCAGGCCAGGATGAGGAAGCCGCCGCACATCGAGAGATTCTTGAAGAAGCTGAAGATCTGCCCGATCTGCGCGCCGCCGGTGAATTCCCAGAAGCGATGCGCGATGGCGCTGGTGCCGAGGGTATAGAGGATCAGGCCGAAGGCCGCCCAGCGTGTCTGGAACCCGATGATGATGAGGAGCGGCAGGATGATCTCCGCTGCCACCGCGATCACGCCGCCAAGGAAGGGCAGGGGGGCGCCCTGCTGCGTCAGCGTGGTGACGATGCCGGGCCAGCCGATGATCTTGAAATAGGCGCTGATCGGGAACAGCAGGACAAGCGCAATGCGCCCGATCAGCAGGACAAGGTCGAAATCGCCGCCGCGTGCGGTGACGTGGCTGGTCGTCGTGGACATGGATCACTCCGGATGGATGCCGGCGAAGCTACCGGCCTCCATGCCGCGACCACAAGCTTAACCACTACCGTGGTGGAGAGACCGCATGCTCCCTGAGGCTGGCCCCCGTGGTCGGGTCCACCTCGCGCAGCAGCACGTCATAGCTCCAGAGATGGGCCAGATGCCGCAGCACCTGCCGGGCCTCCTGCTCCTCCAGGAGACGCCCATCCTGAACCCGATGCTCAAGGATCAGGCGCCGGTCGCCCGAGAGATCGACATCCACCACCTGGATATCCGGATCGGTCCAGGCCGGATCGTACTGCTTCGCCAGCGCGCGGCGCAGCCGCCGGTAGCCGCGCTCGTCATGCATCGCATCGACGCGGAGCGCCGGCTGGGCGGCGTCATCCTTCAGATGGAAGAGCTTCATCTTCCGCATCAGATGCGGGCTGAGGAATTGCAGGATGAAGCTCTCATCCCGGAATTCCGCCCAGCCATGCCGCAGCACCGGCATCGGGTCCCCGCAGCCGGCGAAATCCGGGAACCAGGCGCGGTCCTCCTCGGTCGGCTCGCGGCAGATACGCTCGATATCCTCCATCATGGCGAAGCCGAGCGCATAGGGGTTGATGCCCGAATAGCGCGGGTCGTCGAAATCCGGCTGCATGATGACGCTGGTATGGGAATGCAGCGCCTCCAGCAGCGCCCCATCCGTCAGCTGCCCTTCGCGGTGAAGGGTGTTGAGGATGCGGTGGTGCACATAGGTCGCGCAGCCCTCGTTCATCATCTTGGTCTGGCGCTGCGGATGGAAATACTGCGCCACGTTGCGGACGATGCGGATCACCTCGCGCTGCCAGGGCGCCAGCCGAGGCGCCGATTTCTCCAGGAAGTAGAGGACGTTCTCCTGCGGCAGTTGCAGCAGCGCCCGCCGCTTCTCGACGTCGTCGGCGACGGCGCTGCTGCTGCTCCGCTCCGGCAGCGTGCTCCAGAGCACGTTGTACATCCGCTCGTCATGCGCCCGCCGCTCGCGCTCCCGCTGCTCCTCGGAGCGCAGGTCGATGGTGCGGCGGTGATGACGGTGCACCCCGTAATTCATCAGCGCATGGGCGGAATCAAGCACCCGCTCCACCGCGATCTCGCCGTAGCGGTCCTCGCACTCGGCGATGTAGCCCTTGGCGAATTCGAGGTAGTCGAGGATGCCCTTGGCATCCGTCCACTCCTTGAACAGCCGGTTGTTTTTGAAGAAGTGGTTATGGCCGAAAGCGGCATGCGCGATCACCAGCGCCTGCAGCGTCGCCGTGTTCTCCTCCATGACATAGGAGAGGCAGGGATCGGAGTTGATGACGATCTCATAGGCCAGCCCGCGCAGACCCTTGCGGTACAGCGCCTCATGCTGGGCGAACTGCTTGCCGAAGGACCAGTGCCGGTAGAAAAGCGGCAGGCCGGTGCTGGCATAGGCGTCCAGCATCTGCTCGGCGCTGATGATCTCGATCCGGTTGGTGTAGAAATCGAGACCCAGGTCGCGGACCGCCACGACCTCGCAGGCATCGTGGATGCGCATCAGCGTGGCGAAGTCCCAGTCCGCGCCCTCATAGAGCAGCGGGCTGGTCGATACGGGCGCGTTCATGCCTTGGCCTCCTCCAGCAGGCCGCGCTTGGCGAAAAGCTCGCGGAAGACGGGGAAGATGTCCCGCCGGCCGCGCACCTTCTTCATCGCCATCGGCGCGCCGGCGCTGACGAGCTGCTCATAGGTCCGCCAGAGATCCGTCGGCCCCCGGGGGAAGCCCGGCATGCCATGGTCCCCGTCCCGGCCGACCTCGATATAGGCGTAGTACTGGCAGGCGGGCAGGATGGTGTCGATCAGCAGCCGCGCCGTCCGCTGGCTGTCGCCGGCGGCATTGTCGCCATCGGAGGCCTGGGCGGCATAGATGTTCCAGTCGGATGGCGGGTAGCGGTCCGCCACCACCTTCCGCATCTCCTCGAGCGCGGTCGAGACCAGCGTCCCGCCCGTCTCGCGGCTGTGGAAGAAGGTCTCCTCGTCCACCTCCGCCGCCTCGTGGGTGTGGCGGATGAAGACGATCTCCACCTGCTTGTAGCGCCGCTGCAGGAAAATATAGAGCAGCGTGTAGAAGCGCTTGGCGAGGTCCTTCATCTCCTCGGTCATGCTGCCCGAGACATCCATCAGGCAGAACATGACGGCCCGCGCGACGGGGCGCGGCACCGGCTCGAAGCGCCGGTAGCGCACATCGATCGGGTCGATCCAGGGGATACGCTGGCTGCGCCGGAGCTGGATCTCCAGCTCCGCCTTCAGCTTGGCGATCCGGTCGTCGCTCCCGGGCTGTCCCTCCAGCGCTGCGATCTCCGCCTCCAGCGCCGCCACCGCTTCCGGCCTCGGCCGCTTCAGCGCGATCCGGCGCGACAGGCTGTTCCGCATGGTCCGGGCCAGCGACAGGTTCGACGGCGTCCCCGCCACCGAATACCCCGCCCGGTGCCAGGCCGGGTCCGAGCCCTCGACGAGGCGCCGCTTGGCCAAGTCGGGCAGCTCCAGGTCATCGAGGAAGAGCGAGAGGAATTCCTCCCGTGTGAGGACGAAGCGGAAGGCGTCCTCCCCGCCGCCGTCGGGCGAGCCCTCATTGCCGCTGCCGCCGCCGCCGCTCGGGGGGCGCTGGATCTCGTCCCCCTCGCGGTACTCCTTGTTGCCGGGCAGCACATGGTCACGCGTGCCGCCCGAGCCGTGATGGAAGCTCGGCTCGCGGATGCCGTGGAGGGGGATGCTGACCTCGCCCCCCTCGTCGGCGCTGCGGATATCACGCTTGGCAGAGGCATCCCGCACCGCCTCCTGCACCAGGGCTTTCGCCCGGCGCAGGAAGCGCTGCCGGTTGGGTAGGCTACGGCCGCTGGGGTTCAGGCGGCGGTCCAGGATCTGCATCGAGCAGGCGCCTCGCGATCCGTGTCTGGGCTCAGCCGGCCTGCTTCACGCGCATATACCATTCGACAAGCCGGCGAACCTGTCTCTCGGTATAGCCCCGCGAGACCATCCGTTGCACGAACTCCCCGTGCTTCTTCTCGCTTTCGCCATCCTTCTTCGAACCGAAGGAGATCACCGGCAGCAGATCCTCCACCTGGCTGAACATGCGCCGCTCGATCACCTCGCGGATCTTCTCGTAGGAGGTCCAGGAGGGGTTCCGCCCACCACGATTGGCCCGCGCGCGAAGGGCGAATTTCACCACTTCGTTGCGGAAATCCTTCGGATTGGCGATGCCGGCCGGCTTCTCGATCTTGGTGAGCTCCTGGTTCAGCAGCTCCCGGTTCATCATCTGGCCGGTATCCGGGTCCTTGAAGTCCATGTCCTCGACCCAGGCATCGGCATAGGCCACGTAGCGGTCGAAGAGGTTCTGCCCGTAGTCGTTGTACGACTCGAGATAGGCCTTCTGGATCTCGTTGCCGATGAACTCCGCATAACGCGGCGCCAGCTCGCCCTTGATGAACTCCAGGTAGCGCTTCTCCGTCTCGTCCGGCAGCTGCTCGCGCCGGATCGTCTGCTCCAGCACGTACATCAGGTGGACGGGGTCGGCCGCGATCTCGGTCGTGTCGTAGTTGAAGGCCGCCGCCAGCACCTTGAAGGCGAAGCGGGTCGAGGCCCCCTCCATCCCCTCATCCGGCCCGGCCGCATCCCGGTATTCCTGCAGGTTCTTCGCCCGCGGGTCGGTCTCCTTCAGCGACTCGCCGTCATAGACCCGCATCTTGGCGTAGATGTTGGAGTTCTCGTGCTTCTTCAGCCGCGAGAGCACGGTGAACCGCGCCAGCATCTCCAAGGTGGCCGGGGCGCAGGGCGAGGCCGAGAGCTCCGAGGAGGAGACCAGCTTCTCGTAGATCTTCTGCTCCTCGGTGACGCGGAGGCAGTAAGGCACCTTGATGACGTAGATGCGGTCGATGAAGGCTTCGTTGTTCTTGTTGTTCTTGAAGCTCTGCCACTCCGACTCGTTGCTATGGGCCAGGATGATGCCCTGGAAGGGCAGGGCGCCGATATTCTCGGTGCCGATGTAATTCCCCTCCTGCGTCGCCGTCAGCAGCGGGTGCAGCATCTTGATCGGCGCCTTGAACATCTCGACGAATTCCAGGACGCCCTGGTTCGCCCGGTTCAACCCGCCCGAGAAGCTGTAGGCGTCCGGATCGTTCTGCCCGAACATCTCGAGCTTCCGGATATCCACCTTGCCGACCAGCGAGGAGATATCCTGGTTGTTCTCGTCGCCCGGCTCGGTCTTGGCGATGGCGATCTGCCGGAGGCGCGAGGGCCTCACCTTCACCACCCGGAACTGCGAGATGTCGCCGCCGAAGGCATCCAGCCGCTTCAGCGCCCAGGGGCTCATCAGGCCGGTGAGCCGGCGGCGCGGGATGCCGTAGCGGTCCTCCAGCATCGGGCCCATCCGCTCCGGGTCGAACAGCCCGAGCGGGCTCTCGAAGACCGGGCTCACCTCGTCGCCCGCCTTCAGGACATAGATCGGCTCCGCCTCCATCAGCGCCTTGAGCCGCTCGGCGAGGGAGGATTTGCCGCCACCCACCGGGCCGAGGAGGTAGAGGATCTGCTTCCGCTCCTCCAGGCCCTGGGCCGCGTGGCGGAAGAAGCCGACGATCCGCTCGATCGTCTCTTCCATCCCATAGAATTCGGAGAAGGCGGGATAGACGCGGATGGTCCGGTTCAGGAATATCCGCCCGAGGCGGGTGTCCTTCGCGGTATCCACCACCATCGGCTCGCCGATCGCCTTGAGGATCCGTTCTGGGGCACTCGCATAGAAGCCCGGATCCTTCCGGCAGCCTTCCAGATATTCCGAGATGGACATGTCTGTTTCGCGCCGGGATTCATAGGCCCGGGCATAATCGGCGAAGATGTCCTGCATGCTGTTCATCGGCCGCCCCTGCAAGCGCTGCCAGTTAGATGGCAACGCAGACAGTGTGCGGAATGCCCGGACCGACTGCGGTAAACTTTTATTGCTGCGGCGCACTGCGGCCTGTAGACTGCAAATCACGGCAAAGGGAGGTGGCTGGCGCAGTCGCGTCCGAGGCCCTTCCGCCATGCCATGGGTAAGTCAAACCCGGGCGCATCAGGTGCCCAGGCAAATCCCCGCGGGTTGCCGCGTCTGTGACGCTTCATGCCGGAGGCTGGTGGCCATCAGGTCATGGTTCGTCAAGCCTTGCCCAACCCCTGCAACACTTTGCCACAGGGGCATCACGGGTCAGTAACCATCCCTGGTCCTGCCCTGGCCTGGGCGGCTGGCGCCGCCCAGGCCAAGCAATTGCCGCGCCAAGACGGCAAGGCTGCGCTATTCCTCGGCGTTCGCCGGCACGCCGCAGGTCACGCCGCCATCGATGATCATGCTCTGCCCGGTCATGAAGCTGCCGGCCGGCGAGGCAAGGAAGACGGCGGCACCGGCGATCTCGTCGGGCTCGCCGATGCGCTTCAGCGGGGTGTCCCGGGTCCGCTTCTTGTAGTTCACCGGATCCTCCCAGAGCGCCCGGGCGAAATCCGTCCGCACCAGGCCGGGGGCGATGCAATTCACCCGGATGTTCTTCGGGCCCCATTCGCAGGCCAGGTTCCGCGCCAGCTGCAGGTCCGCCGCCTTGGTGATCGCATAGGCGCCGAGATTGACCGAGCCGCGATACCCCCCGATCGACGAGATGATGACGATGGCCCCGCCGCCCCGCGCCTCCATGCTCGGGATGCACATGTGGGACAGCCACATGTTCGACTTGATGTTGGTCGCCATCATCTTGTCGAAGACCTCGTCCGGGATGCCCATGGCCGGCCCGAAATGCGGGTTGATGGCCGCGTTGCAGACGAGGATGTCGACGCCGCCCCAGCGGGCGATGGTCTCATCCGCCAGCGCCTGGAGCTCCGGCTTCCGGCCGATATTGCAGGCCATGGCGACCGCCTCGCCGCCCTTCGCCGTGATGCCATCCACCACCTCCTGGCAGGCATCGAGCTTGCGGGAGGAGACGACGACCTTCGCCCCGTGCTCCGCCATACGCTCGGCGATGGCCCGGCCGATGCCGCGGGACCCGCCGGTGACGATGGCGACCTTCCCGCTCAGGTCGAACAGGGATGATGACGGCATGGCTGCGCTCCTCCGGTTGTTGGACGGGAGTGTCCCTGCCGCTTCCGCCCGGCGTCAACCCGCCCAGGGTCGGGGCGGGCAGGGGCGGCTTCCGCTGGTGCAAGCCCGCCGCCCCGGCTTTAGAAGTGCAGCAACCGCCGAGGAGCCGCCGCCATGACCCAGGACCTGCCCATTGCCGTCCCGCTCGACGGCGCCTCCAACCTGCGGGACCTCGGCGGCTGGCAGGTGGCCGATGGCCGCCGGGTCCGTCACGGGCTGATCTATCGTTCCGCCACCCTCGCCCATCTGACCGAGCGTGACGTCTCCACCATCGCCGCACTCGGCCTCAGGACGGTCTGCGACCTGCGCGGCGTCGATGAGGCGGCCCATCGCCCCTCCCGCCTGCCCGATGGGGCGGAGCGCATTCCGCTGCCGATCGAGCCCACGGTCGGCGCCTCGCTCGCCGACCTGATGCGGCGGGAGCTTTCGACCGGCGAGGATGTGGTGGACCTGCTGCGCCGCGCCTATCTCGACTACGGCACCCGCTTCATCGGCGCCTATCGCAACCTGTTCGAGCTGCTGCTGCAGCCAGGGCGCCATGCCCTGTTGTTCCATTGCTCGGCGGGGAAGGACCGCACTGGCCTCGGGGCGGCGCTGATCCTCACCGCCCTTGGCGCGACCCGCGAGACGGTGCTGGAGGACTACCGGGCCACCGACCGGCTCTGGCGCCGCGACCTCGCCCTGCCGCCCGGCACGCCGAAGCCGCTGGCCGACGCGCTCTACGACACCCATCCGGTGCTGCTCGAGGCGGCGCTGGACGCCGCCATCGAGGCCCATGGCGGCGAGATGCCGCTGCTGCTGGAACGCGGCCTCGGCCTCGACGCCCGGCGCCTCGACCGCCTGCGCGACCTGCTCCTGGAATGATCAGGGCATGTAGCCGCCGCCATTCACGTGATAGACCTGCCCGGTGATCCAGCTCGCGCCGGGCGAGGCGAGGAAGACCGCCATGGCGGCGATATCCTCCGGCGTCCCGAGCCGGCCGAGCGGCAGCGCCGCCCCCATCGCCCGAACCTCGTCATCCGTGTTGCCGTAGCGCGGTTGCGCCGTATCGGTCAGTCCCGGCGCGATGGCATTCACCCGGATGCCATGCGGCGCCAGCGCCAGCGCCATGGAGCGCGTGATGCCGACGACACCGTTCTTGGTCGCGCTGTAATGGACGCCGACCGGCGTCCCCCGCACGGCAGAGGAGGCGAGGTTGATGATGCAGCCCCCGATTCCCGCCGCCACCATGCCCCGCGCCGCCGCCTGGGCGCAGAAGGCGCTGCCCTTCAGGTTGACGGCCAGCACCTGATCCCATTCGGCCTCCTCCATGGCGAGGAATTCGGCGCGCGGGAAGATGCCGGCATTGTTCACCAGCACCTCGACCGGCCCGAGCGCCGCGGCGGCGGCCTCGACGAGTGCGGCGCAGGCCCTGGCGCCCTGGCCGACATCGCCCTGCACCAGCGCGGCCTTGCACCCGGCTGCCTGCACGCCCTCTGCGACGGATTCGGCCGCAGCCCGGTCGTCGAGCCAGTTGACGGCGACATCATGCCCCGCCGCCGCCAGGGCCAGGGCGCAGGCCCGGCCGATTCCCTGCTGCGCGCCCGTCACCAAGGCCACCATCGCCGCCTCCATCCACCATGCTGCGGCGCAGTATGCGGGCGGCCTCAGCGGCTGGTAAGGGCGCGGTAGCGTTCCAGCATCTGCCCGCCATCATTCCCGGCGCGCGTCAGCCACTCCTGCGTCTGCTTCTCGCCGATCCCGCGGAGCTGCGCCTGCATCGCCGGCGAGGCCGCCGAAACCTGCACGCCATGGCTGCGGAGCTTCTCCACCATCTCCACCTCCGCCGCGCGGGAGAACTCGGCCCCGCGCATCTCGGCCCGCTTCGCCGCCTCCAGCACCGCCGCCCGCAGCGCCGGGTCGAGCGCCGCCAGCGCCCGGCTATTGGCGAAGATCGCGTTGCGCGGCCGCATCCCGCCGACATCGGTGAAATTCCGCGCGAAGTCCCAGGCGCTGGCGTCCACGCCCGTCTGTGCCGAGGTGAAGAGCACATTGACCACATTGGTGGCAAAGGCCTGGGGGATCTCCGGCACCTGCACCGTCACCGGCTGGGCGCCGAGCAACTCGGCGAAGCGGAAGGTGAGGTTGTTGAAGGCCCTGAGCCGCGTCCCCTTCAGCGCCTCGACCGATTGCAGGGGCTCCCGCGTATAGAAGCCCTGGCCGTTCCAGTTCACCGTGTAGAGCAGCGTCAGCCCCTGCCGCTCCAGCCGGGTGCGGATATAGGGCTCCGTCGCCCGGTGCAGCGCCCCTGCCGCCTCCACCGTGTCGGCGAGGAAGGGCACGCTGTCGACCTCGAAGAACGGGTCCTCGTTGCCATAGGCCGAGAGCAGGATCTCGCCGAGCTGCACCTGGCCGGTCTGCACGCCGCGCTTGATCTGCGGCATGGGCAGCAGCGTGCCGTTCGGATGCGCCTGGACCGTGAGCTTCCCGCCCGTCGCCTGCTCGATATCGGCCAGGAAGGCGCGGATGTTGCGGGTGTGGAAATTCGCCTCCGCATAGGGCGTCGCCATCACCCAGCGGGTCTGCGCCTGGGCCTGCGCCTGCAGGGCGACGACGCCCAGCGCCGCGCCGACCAGCGCGGTGAACAGACGATTCATGGATGTCTCCTCCGGTCGCCGCGTGCTTCGCGGTCGTGCAACGAAGCTTCGCCGGGGCCGTCCGGGCTGGCAAGGGGCCTGGACCGCGCCGCCACGGCGTGTAGCCTGCCGGGATGATCGCGCTGCCCGAGACTCCGAGCTTCCGCCTTGATGGCCGCCGTGCCCTCGTCACCGGCGCGGGGCGCGGCATCGGCCTGGCCGCCGCCGCGGCGCTGGCCGGGGCAGGGGCCTCCGTCACCCTCGCCGCCCGCAGCGCCGCGGAGATCGAGGCCGCCGCCGAGGCCATCCGCAGCGCCGGCGGCCAGGCCAGGGCGCTGGTGCTCGACATCGCCGATACCGCGGCGGTGGGGGCCGCCATCGCTGGCCTCCCGGCCTTCCACGCCTTCGTCAACAATGCCGGCACCGCGCGCCACGCGCCCTTCCTCGAGGTGACGGAGGCGGATTTCGACAGCGTCCTCGCCCTCAACCTCCGCGGCTGCTTCTTCGCCGCCCAGGCCGTCGCCCGCCGCATGGCCGCCGAGGGGGTACGCGGCTCCATCATCAACGTCTCGTCGCAGATGGGCCATGTCGGCGGGCCCAACCGCAGCGTCTACTGCGCCAGCAAATGGGCGATGGAGGGCTGGACCAAGGCGATGGCGATCGAGCTCGGCCCCCTCGGGATCCGCGCCAACACCATCGGCCCCACCTTCATCGAGACGCCGATGACCAGGCCCTTCTTCGAGCGCCCCGAATTCGCCGACTGGGTGCTCTCCAGGATCAAGCTCGGCCGCGTCGGCCAGGTGCAGGACCTGATGGGGGCGGTGGTCTTCCTCGCCTCCGACGCCTCCGCCCTGATGACCGGCTCGGCCATGCTCGTCGATGGCGGCTGGACCGCCGAATAGGAACGGATTCAATGGCACGCTGGCTCAAGCAAAGCATCTCCGCTGCCGACAAGGCCGATGCGGACACCAAGGTCCGCGGCATCGTCGAGGGCCTGCTGGCCGACATCGCGCAGCGCGGCGACGCCGCCGTGCGCGAATACTCGGTCAAGTTCGACGGCTGGGACCGTGCCGACTACCGGCTGACCGACGCCGAGATCAAGGAGTGCCTCGCCCAGCTCACCGGCCAGGACCTCGAGGATATCCGCTTCGCCCAGGCCCAGGTCCGCAACTTCGCCGAGCACCAGAAGGCCGCCCTCAAGGACATCGAGGTGGAGACGCTGCCCGGCGTCGTGCTCGGCCACAAGAACATCCCGGTGAACTCGGTCGGCTGCTACGTCCCGGGCGGGAAGTACCCGCTGCTCGCCTCCGCCCATATGTCGGTGGTGACGGCGAAAGTCGCCGGCGTCGCCCGCATCGTCACCTGCGCCCCGCCCTACAAGGGCCGGCCGGCGCCCGCCATCGTCGCGGCCCAGCACCTGGCCGGGGCCGATGTCATCTACTGCCTCGGCGGCGTGCAGGCGGTCGGCGCCATGGCGCTCGGGACGGAGAGCATCGCCGCGGTCGACATGCTGGTCGGCCCCGGCAATGCCTTCGTCGCCGAGGCCAAGCGCCAGCTCTTCGGCCGCGTCGGCATCGACCTCTTCGCCGGCCCGACCGAGACCCTCGTCATCGCCGACGAGACGGTGGATGCGGAGATGTGCGCCACCGACCTGCTCGGCCAGGCCGAGCACGGCCCCACCAGCCCCGCCATCCTGCTGACCGATTCCGAGAAGCTGGCCCGCGAGACCATGGCCGAGGTCGATCGCCTGCTGACCATCCTCCCCACCGCCGAGATCGCCCGCCAGTCCTGGCGCGACTACGGCGAGGTCATCGTCTGCGACAGCCTTGAGGAGATGGTGCGCGAGGCCGACCGCATCGCTTCCGAGCATGTCCAGGTGATGACCCGCGACGACGATTACTTCCTCGCCAACATGACCAATTACGGCGCCCTCTTCCTCGGCCCCCGCACCAATGTCTCCTATGGCGACAAGGTCATCGGCACCAACCACACCCTGCCGACGCAGCGGGCCGCGCGCTACACCGGCGGCCTCTGGGTCGGCAAGTTCCTCAAGACCGTCACCTATCAGCGCGTCCTCACCGACGAGGCCAGCGCCATGATCGGCGAGGCCTGCTCCCGCCTCTGCATGCTGGAAGGCTTCGCCGGCCATGCCGAGCAGGCGAATATCCGCGTGCGCCGCTATGGCGGCCGCAACATCCCCTACGCCACCGCCGCGGAGAAGCTGTGATGGGCTTCGACCTCCTCCTCCGCAACGCCCGCCTGCCGGACGGCACCGCGACGGATATCGGCATCGCCGCCGGCCGCATCGCGGCCCTCGCCCCCGGCCTCGACGGCGATGCGACGGAGGTGATCGACTGCGACGGACGCCTCGTCTCCCCCGGCTTCGTCGAGACGCATATCCATCTCGACAAGACCTGCACCATCGACCGCTGCGCCTGCGAGACCGCCCGCTTCCCGCATCACGCGATGGAACGCACCAGCGCCATCAAGCACACATTCACGGTGGAGGACGTCACCTCCCGCGCCCGCCGCACGCTGGAGAAGTGCATCAGCCACGGCACCACGCTGATGCGCACCCATGCCGAGGTGGACCCGAAGGTCGGCCTCCGCGGCTTCGAGGGCGTCAAGGCCCTGGTCGACGAGTATGGATGGGCCATCGACATCGAGATCTGCGTGATGCCGCAGGAGGGGTTGCTCAACAACCCCGGCACCGACGAGCTGATGGTGGCCGCCCTCCGCAACGGCGCCCGCGTCGTCGGCGCCGCGCCCTCCTACGACAGCGACCCGGCCGGCCAGATCCGCCGCGTCTTCGAGCTCGCCCGCGAATACGACGCGGATATCGACATGCATGTCGATAGCGGCTCCTCCGCCCCCCATCTCGACACGCGCCTGGTCTGCGAGCTGACCGAGCAGTACCGCTGGGGCGGCCGCGTCGCCTGCGGCCATCTGACGAAGCTCTCCGTCATGCCCCTGCCGGAGCTGGACGAGATGGCAAGGCGCATGGCCGATGCCGGCGTGGCGCTGACCGTCCTTCCCGCCACCGACCTCTATCTCGGCGGTCGCGACAAGGACCACCGGATCGAGCGCAGCGTGGCGGATGCCAACCGCCTGCACCGGCAGGGCGTCACCTGCTCCATCTCCTCGAACAACATCCTGAACGCCTTCACCCCGCTGGGCGACGGCCAGCTCATCCGCATGGCGAATCTCTACGCCAACGTCACCCAGCACGCGATGCCGGAGGATCTGCGCGAGACCTGGGCGATGTTCACCACGGAGTCGGCCAGGCTGATGCGCCGCCCTGATTACGGCATCGCGGTCGGCAACCCCGCCGACCTCACCCTGATCGACGCGCCCGACCCGGTCTCGGCGATCCGCGAGGTCGCGCCGACCCTCGCCGCCTTCAAGGCCGGCCGCCGCAGCTTCACCCGGCAGCCGGTGGTCCTCCACAAGCCGTAGCGAAGGAGGTCGGAGAAGCGCATGGCCACGCGCCGCATCGGCATCCCAGGCGGCGCGGGGCCTGCCACTCATCGAAGCCCGTCACGACAGCCACAATGCGCGGCGCCGGGTCAACCTGCCCGCCCTGGAGGAACAGCGCCTTGAACTCCGTCACCGACCGCCGCCAACGCTTCCGCAATGTCCTGGCCGGCCCCGTCTGCGTGCATCCCGGCTCGGTCTTCGACCCGATGTCAGCCCGCATCGCCGAGGAGATCGGCTTCGAGGTCGGCATGTATGCCGGCTCCACCGCCTCGCTCACCGTGCTCGGCGCACCGGACCTCATCGTCCTGACCCTCTCGGAATTTGCCGAGCAGGCCCGCCGCGTCTGTCGCGCCGTCCGCACCCTGCCGCTGCTGGTCGATGCCGACCATGGCTACGGCAACGCGCTGAACGCCATGCGCACGGTGGAGGAGCTGGAGAATGCCGGCGTCGCCGCCATGACGCTGGAGGATACCGTCCTCCCGCGCCCCCATGGCGATGGCCGCGTCACGCTCATCTCCCTGGAGGAGGGCCTCGGCAAGGTGAAGGCGGCACTCGCCGCCCGCGACGACCCCTCCTTCGTCATCGTCGCCCGCAGCGGCGTCGTCTCGGTGAATGGCATCGAGGATGCCGTCGCCCGCACCCGGGCCTATACCGACAGCGGCGCCGACGCCCTGTTCTATACCGGCATCAGGACCCGCGCCGAGCTCGACGCCGTCGCTGCGGTGGCCACCCGCCCCATCATCCTCGGCGGCATCGAGGGGACGGAGCTGAAGGACCGCGACTACCTCGCCTCCCGTGGCGTCCGCATCGCCCTGCAGGGCCACCAGCCGATCATGGCCGCGCAACAGGCCGTCTATGCCACGCTGAAGGCGCTCCGCGACGGCGTGCAGCCCGCAGACCTGCCCGGCCTGCCGGGCACCGAGCTGATGGGCCGCATCACCCGCGACGCGGACTACAAGCGCTGGACCAAAGACTACCTCGGAGGAAAGTAACCATGTCCAACACGGCGGAAAGCCCTTTCCAGACGCTGCATGAATTCGTCAAGGAGGCGAAGGGCCGCCTCAGCCCCGGCAATTGGGACTACCTGGTCGGCGCCACCGAGACCGAGACGACGATGATGCGCAACCGCGCCGCCATCGACAGCCTCGCCTTCCGCCCGCGCGTGCTGCGGGACGTCTCCAACATCGACTGCTCCGGCCGCTTCCTCGGCAAGCCCATTACCCTGCCGGTGATGCTCGCCCCGGTCGGCGGGCTCGAGAATTTCGACCCCGAGGGCGGCGCCCCCGCCGGCCGTGCCGCGGCCGAGTTCGGCGTGCCCATCATGGTCTCCTCCGTCTCCATGCCGGGGCTGGAGCCGATGGCGAAGGCCGGGCAGGGGCCCAAGGTCTTCCAGCTCTATGTCCGTGGCGACTGGGCCTGGATCGAGGAGGTGACGCAGCGCGCCATCGATGCCGGCTACGACGCCTTCTGCCTCACCGTCGACACCGCCATCTACAGCCGCCGAGAGCGCGACATCGCCAAGCGCTTCATCAAGCCCTGGCGGGCGCGCGCCACCGGCCAGCATTTCCAGGCCGCGCTGAACTGGGACGATGTGAAGCGCTGGAAAAGCCGCTTCCCCAACACCCCGCTCGCGCTGAAGGGCATCGCCACCGCCGAGGATGCGGTGCTGGCCGTGGAGCATGGCGTCGAGGTGGTCTATGTCTCGAACCATGGCGGCCGCCAGCTCGACCACGGCCGCGGGTCGCTCGCCGTGCTGCCCGAGGTGGTGAAGGCCGTGGACGGCAAGGCGAAGGTCTGGGTCGATGGCGGCTTCGTCCGCGGATCGGACATCGTGAAGGCCGTCATCCTCGGCGCCGAGCTGGTCGGCATGGGGCGGATGTACTGCTACGCCCTTGCCGCGGCCGGCGAGGCCGGCGTCACCCGCATGTTCCAGCTCCTGCAGGAGGAGGTGCATGAGGTACTTGGCCTGCTCGGCGTCACCCGCTTCGGCGAGCTCGATGGCAGCTATCTCCACCCGGTCGCGCCGGTGGTGCAGCCGCATGTCCACAGCGCCTTCCCGCTCACCAACCTCAGCGATCCCGGCTACCGCTAGAGCAAACTCCGATCAGGTGGGAACACCTGAGCGGAGTAATTTGCTCGCCAAACAAAAAGATAGAGCGGCTTCCGTGAGCCAGTGCGAACGGAAGCCGCGCTAGACGCCAGCCGCGTAGCCATCCCGCTGCGGGTCGGCGCCGCCCTCGGGCACGCCGTCCCACAGCGTGATGCCATGCACCCCGGCGAAGGCGTAGCTCTGGTAACTGCGCTTCGTCGCATGGCCCATGGCCTGCAGCGCCCGCTCCGTCGCGCGGGGGATGCGGTTGGAAAGGTCGATCGTCTCGCCCGTGGCCGAGAAGCGCGGCGCCATCACCGCCTCCTGCATCCCCATCCCCCAATCGAGCAGGTTCAGCAGCACCTGCGCGACGGCGACGGTGATCCAGGCCCCGCCCGGCGCCCCGAGCGTCGCGACCGCCTGCCCATCCTGCAGCACGATGGTCGGCGTCATCGAGGAGTAGCGCCGCTTGCCCGGCGCGATGGAGCCTGCGCGGCCCGGCCGCGGGTCCATCCAGTTCATCGCCCCGTTCAGCATGAAGCCAGTCCCCGGCACGATGACACCGGAGGGCACCGCCAGCGTATGCGTCATGGAGACGACCATGCCCTCCGCATCGGTGCAGGAGACATGGGTGGTGTTCGGCGCGTCGCTGACGGCGCGCACCAAGCTCGCCCGCTCCCCCCGCCGGATGCGCGCTGCGCACTCATCGGCATAGGCGTCCGAGAGCAGCCACTCCACCGGCACCGGGCGGAAGGCCGGGTCGCCTACATGCGCCTCCTTGTCGATGCCGGCGATGCGCATCGCCTCGGCGACCAGCGCGATGTAATCTGGCGTGTTGTGCCCGAGTGCCGTGAGGTCGAAGCGCTCGAGGATGCGCAGCATCTCGCCCACCACGACGCCCCCGGCCGGCGGCTCCGGCAGGGCAAGCTGGAAGCCGCGATAGGGCACCATCAGCGGCGCGCTCTCCGCCGCCCGAAAGGCAGCGAGATCCGCGAGGCTCAGCAGCCCGCCCGAGGCTTCCATCGCCGCCGCGATCCGCCGCGCCAGCGCGCCGTGGTAGAAGTCCTCCGCGCCCTCCCGCGCCAGCCCGCGCAGCGTATCGGCCAGGGCCGGGTTCCGCACCGTCTCGCCCAGCCGCTTCGGCGTGCCATCGGGGCGCAGGTAGAGCGCCCGGCCTTCCCCGGTATGGCCGAGCTTCTCGACATAGCTCAGCCGCCCATAGGGCCGTTCGTCGAGGGTGAACATGGCATGCACATGCGGGCGGATGATCCAGCCCTCCTCGGCGAAGCCGATGGCCGCCTCGAACAGGCTCGCCCAGGGCCGCCGCCCCAGCCGGGCATGCGCATCGGCGAAGACGCGGAGCGCGCCGGGCACGGTCACCGCCAGTGGCCCGCACTCATTGGCATAGCCCTTCACCCGGTAGCCGAAGCCGTCCGGGCACTCGCCGAGGAAATCCGCCGCCCACATATCCTCGCGCGCGGCACCGGGGCAGGTGCCGAGCCCGTTCAGCACCCGATGCGTCCCGCTTGCGGGGTCGAGGATCTGCAGCGTGGCGATGCCGCCGATGCCGCACATCATCGGGTCGACCACGCCCTGGGTCAGCGCGCAGGCCAGCGCCGCATCCAGCGCATTGCCGCCTGCGGCGAGCATGGCGGCGCCGGCCTCCACCGCTTCGGGCTGCGGCGCGACGACCATGGCGCGCGGAGAGGGGAGGCGGCGGGGAGGGCGGCTCATCCCGGTCATGGCCGGTCCTCCTGCCGCGTCGCCGCAACACCGGCATCATCGAATGCCTGGATGGCCATGCTGCGCCTCCCCCATTCCGGGCCGGCCGCCCGCCTCAGGCGGGCGCGTCGAGCAGCAGGTCCAGCGCCATGTCGCCGAAGACGGGGATGCCGAACCAGCCTGCTTCCGCTGCGGACCAGGCCTCCTGGCGAAAATAGTATTCGCGCTCCGCCGCCGTGTCGAACTGGTAGCGGATGCGCGACCAGGCACCGAAGGCGCCGGCATCGCCGCTGAAGCGCAGAGCCTGCGGCACCCGCTCCGCCTCGGCGATGGCGGCCTGCGGCAGCCGCAGCCTGAGGCTCCAGGCCCGGCCCGGCCGCAGCGGGGCGAGATAGAGGAAGCCCGCCGGCCCCGACGCCTCGCCGCCAAGGCTGCGGCCGCGCAGGCTGAGCCGCGTCGCCGCCCCCTCCTGCGCCAGCTCCAGGGTGAGGTCGAGCGCCTGCGCGCCGTGCTCCATCTTGAGGAAGGCGGCCCCGTCCGGCACCCCCTCGAGGGCGATCCGCTGGCCTTCCGCCCGCAGCCCCTCGGCCGAGAACCGCGCCAGCACCCCCTCCGCCGCCCAGCCAGGCACGGCGCAGTAGGGGGCGAAGCCCTGCCGTTGCCGCACCGCGTCGGCTAGGCGCTCCAGCACGCCGCGCTGGATGAAGAGCCGGTCCGCATCGCCTGCCGCCACCGCCTCGGCCAGCTCGCCGAGCGCCAGCCGGCTCCAGGGCTGAAGCACCGCTGCGGTCTCGACCGCCGCCGGGCTCCGCTCGAACCATTTCAGCGCGCAGATATGCGGGGGGAAGCGCTCCGCCATGCCGAGCACATCCGCCGGACCGACATTGCCGTTCATCGACTGCGCAGGCCCCAGCCGGTCCCAGAAGACATGGCAGATCCAGGTGAAATGACCGGAGCCGAAATGCGTGAAGCAGATGCCAGGCAGGATTTCCTCGAGGGGAAGGGGCAACTCCGGCCGCATCGCCGCGCCGAAGCGGGCGACGTCATCGGTCCGCGCCGCGAGTTCCTCCCAGTCCTCCCGCGTAGCGAAGAGGCCTTCGATCTGCTGGCCGATGCAGCGGGTGATGCCCCAGTCGCGCCGTAGCGCCGCCAGCAGCTCCGGCGTCTGCCGCATCTTGGCCCAATGCCAGAATTCCGGCAGGGCCTCGATATCGAAGGGCGCCTCATGCCGGCTCTCCGCCAGCGAGGCGAGGGTCGCAGCCAGGTCGAAGCGGCGCACCAGCAGGCTGTTCGAGGCCAGGGTGCAGAAATGGCCGAACACGCCCAGCCTCTCCCGGGCGAAGGCGAAGCACTCGAGATGCCCGCCCAGCAGCGTGTGCCCGAAGGGATGGCGTTGCACCTTGCCGTTGATGAGGAAGACGCGGCTGCTGATCCCGTGCATCGCGGGATCGACCACGCGGCCCATCGGCAGGTTCAGCACCAGCACCGCCTCCGGCCCGGTCTGCGCCAGGAATCCCTCGATGCAGGGCCGCAGGAAGGCATCCGACTCATTGTAGAGCTGAGAGAAGACGACCCGTCCGGCCGGTTGCGTGTCCATCCTCGGTGCCTGCCCGTTCCGCCTGCCGGGGCGGCCCGCTGCCGTCACCCGCCCGCCTCTCTACCAGAAAGCCCACCCTGCCTCACCTAGCGCCGAGGATTGTCCCAACTTCGTATACAACTCGAGTCTCGGCCCCAGGAAAAAGACATTAGTATTCGCTGCGAAATACCGAAATAAGCGGCAAGTACATGAAATTCACGACTGCCGGAAATTCCAAATATTCCCTCGGATTCCTGGGTCTTATTGTCATCCTCACGGCGCCCTTGGAGAAAGGTGCCAATATCATGTGCAGCAACATCTCCGCTCGCCTCGCCATCCTCCTGCTGGGCCTCCTGCCCGGCGACCTGATGGCGGCGGACGAGGCCCGCCCCCTGCCTCCGCCCCGGCCCGTCGCCGCCCCGCTATCCGGCGAGGCGCCCGATATCGGCCTGCCGCATCCACGCCTGGTGGAGTGCCGCCCACGCTACGCCCCGCAGCCCGTCCCGGTCGGCCCGGCCAGCTCCGATCCGGAACAGGCCAGCTACGGCCTCCTCCTCATCGGGATGGATTGCGCCGACACGGCATGACGGTGCGCGACTTCCTGCTGGCCTATCTGGCGATCCTGGTGACGCCGGGGCCCAACCTGCTGGTCGTCGCCGGTGTCGCCGCGCTGCGAGGCCTGCGGGGGGCGCTGCCGCTCTGCCTCGGCATCGCCCTTGGCGCCGGCACGCTGAATGCGGCGATGGGCGCCACGCTCGGCGCCGCGCCCCTGACGCCGGACTGGAGCCTGGCCGGCCGATTGCTCAGCGCGGCCATGCTGCTCTGGGTCGCCTTCTCGATCGCCCGTGCGCAACCACCCGACGCGGTGCGGGCTGCGCACCGGGCGCAGGGTGCCGAATTCGGTGCCGGCTTCTGTACCGCGGTGACGAACCCCATCACCGCCGCCTTCTTCGCCGCGCAATTCCTCGGCCCGCTGAGCCAGGGCGGCGACCTTCGCCTGCTGGCGCCATTGGCGGTGGCAGCGACGGCGCTCGCGGTGTCACTCGGCTGTGCCGCCCTGCTGGCGCAGCCGGCCTGCCAGCGGGCGGCGCTTGCCTGGCACCGCCCCATCCGCCTGATTGCCGCCATCACCCTGGTGCTGATGGCGACCTCGATCCTCGTCTCCTCCTTCGCCTAAGCCAGCGCCTTCGACGCCTTCTCGAAGGTGCCCTTGCTGAGCTTCGGCACCGCCAGCACCCGCTCCAGCTCCCGCCGCATCAGTGCCGCCCGCCCCGGTGCCTGGCGCCGCCACTGGCCGAGCGGCCCCACCAGCCGCGCCGCGATCGAGCCGTTGATCGGGTCGAGCGCGATGACGGCATCGGCGAGGAAGCGGTAGCCCTCGCCATCCTCCGCATGGAAATGCAGCGGGTTGCCGCTGGCGAAGGCGCCGATGAGCGAGCGGGCCCGGTTCGGGTTGCGCAGGTCGAAATCCGGATGGGCATAGAGCGTGCGGATCGCGGCCGGCGTATCCGCCCGCGACGACATGGCCTGGATGGAGAACCACTTGTCCAGCACCAGGTCGTCGCCGCGCCAGCGCGCGTGGAAATCGGCGAGCGGCCCCTCCCGCGCCGGCCCCTCCGCATCCGCCAGCAGCGAGAGTGCCGCCAGCCGGTCCGTCATGTTCCCCGCCGCCGCGTATTGCGCCTCGGCCAGCCCGGTCTCGCCCGCCGCCACCAGATAGGCGAGGCAGGCATTGCGCAGCGCGCGGCGCCCGATGCTCCGGCCATCGACGCGGTACTCGCCCGCCTCGGCCAGGGCGTCATAGGTCGCCCGCAGCACATCGCCGCAGCGCCGCCCGATCTCGCGGCGCAGGCCCTCGCGCACCGCATGCACGGCGGCCGGGTCGGCCACCTCCATCTGGTCGGCGACGAAGCCCTCGCCGGGCAGCGAGAGCGCCTCGGCGGCGAAGGCCGGGTCCGCCTCCGCCCCGCGCAGCGTGTTGCGCACCGCCTCCTCCAGCGCGGGGTCGAAGCCGGGCGCCTCGCCACGCTGCCGCGCCGCCACCATCTGCAGCATCAGCGCCGTCGCGTATTGCAGCCCGCTCTCCCAGCGGACGAAGGGGTCGGTGTCATGCACGGCGAGGAAGCGCAGCCGGTCCTGCGACACGCCCTTCAGCTTCACCGGCGCCGAGAAGCCGCGCAGCAGGGAGGGCACGGGCGGCGCCGCGACATCCTCGAAGGTGAAGCTCTGCTCGGCGGCCTCCAGCATCAGCAGCCGCGTGCCCGGCTTCGCCTCGTTCTCGCCCGCGAGCCGCGTCGGCAGCTCCGCACCTCCGGCATCGAGCAGCCCCATGGCAACGGGGATGGCCACCGGGTGCTTGTCCGGCTGTCCCGGCGTCGGCGGCACCGCCTGCCGCAGCGTCAGCACCCAGCGCCGCGCCTCCGGCTCGTAGCGGTCCTCCATGGTGAGCTCGGGCGTCCCCGCCTGATCGTACCAGCCCATGAAGCCACTGAGATCGACGCCCGAGGCCTCCTGCATCGCCGCGACGAAATCCTCGATCGTCACCGCCCGGTTGTCGCAGCGGGCGATGTAGAGATCCATGCCCCGCCGGAAGGCGGCCGCGCCGATCCGCGTATGGATCAGCCGCACCACCTCGGCGCCTTTCTGATAGACGGTCGGTGTGTAGAAGTTGTCGATCTCGATATAGCTGTCGGGCCGCACGGGATGCGCCATCGGCCCGGCGTCCTCGGGGAATTGCGCCGCGCGCAGCCCGCGCACGTCGCGGATGCGCTTCACCGCGCGGCTGCCCTGGTCGGCCGAGAATTCCTGGTCGCGGAAGACCGTCAGCCCCTCCTTCAGCGAGAGCTGGAACCAGTCGCGGCAGGTGACGCGATTGCCCGTCCAGTTGTGGAAATACTCATGGGCGATGACGGTCTCGATGCCCTGGTAGTCGCCATCCGTCGCCGTCTCCGGCTTCGCCAGCACGTATTTCGTGTTGAAGACGTTGAGCCCCTTGTTCTCCATCGCCCCCATGTTGAAGTCGGAGACGGCGGCGATGTTGAAGACGTCGAGATCGTATTCGAGGCCGAAGACCTCCTCGTCCCACCTCATCGAGCGGATCAGGCTGTCCATCGCATGGCCGCAGCGGTCCTCGTCGCCACGGCGCACCCAGATGTTCAGCGCCACCTGCCGCCCGGACTTCGTGACGAAACTCTCATGCACATCGACCAGGTCGCCCGCGACGAGGGCGAAGAGGTAGCTCGGCTTCGGGTGCGGGTCGATCCAGCGCACCCAATGCGTTCCGTCCTCGTTGCCGCCCGATCCGTCCGGGTTGCCGTTCGACAGCATCACCGGGCAGCGCGCCCGGTCGGCGGTGATGGTGACGGTGTAGCGCGACATCACATCCGGCCGGTCGGGGAAGAAGGTGATGCGGCGGAAGCCCTCCGCCTCGCATTGCGTGTAGAAATTGCCGCCCGAGGTGTAGAGGCCGGACAGCTCGGTGTTCTTCTCCGGCGCGATCCGCACCAGCGTCTCCAGCATCCCCGAGTCAGGCGCGTCCGCCACGGTCAGCGACCCGTCGGCGCCGAGGCCGAGCCGCGCTTCCGGCAGCACCGCCCCGTCGATCCGCGCCTCCAGCAGCGCCAGCCCCTGGCCATCGAGCCGCATCGGCCCCGGCCCGTTGCGCCGGAAAGCCAGCCGCGCCCGCACCAGCGTCGCCGCCGGGTCCAGCCGGAAATCGAGCTCCACCGTGTCGATCAGGAAGGCGGGCGGACGGTAATCGGCCCGGTAGGTGGTTTGCGGGGCACTATCCTGCATGGCGTCGATCCGATCGGTCTGAGCCTGGGGCGTGAGACAAGGGGCAAAACAGAAGGTCACGGCCTGAGCAACCGGCCATCGGGGCGGTCATGCCGTGAAACGGCGAAGTACATTCGCCAGCAGGCGGGAGATCGGGTTGGCATAGCCATTGTGCGAGAGGCTCCCGCCGAAGGTGATGGAGCCGGTCGAGAAGAAGGCGCCGCCCCCGGCCGTCTCACCATAGACGATCTCGGCCCGCACCAGCGCCGGTGCCGGCTCGCCGGTGACGGTGGTGAGCCGGCCGAGCAGCTCCTCCGGCACGGTGACGAAATGCGGCTGATGCGCCTCCGACCGCGCGAGGACCACGGCCCCCGGCGGCGTCCCGAGCTGCGCATCCGCCCGGTCCAGCTCGAACCCCGCCGCGCCGCCGCCGGAGAGGCCGAAATCGCCCATCACCTCCTCCTCGATCCCCGCCATGATCCAGGCGAGATGCGGCGGCACCGGCAGCCGCCGGTAATGCGAGCCCTCGAAGGCGCCCTGGCCGGAGAAGCCGACCCCGCAGAGCAGCTGCGGCGGCCGCCCGTTGCGCCGCCACAGCCCGCCCAACGTCCCGTCGAACTGGTGCCAGTACTCGCCCGGCTCGGCGGCCCAGGCGCGGATGCCGCCCTCGGCGCGGCGCAGCTCGATCACCGGCCCGCGCCGCGCCACCTTCCAGTAGAAGCCATTGCCGCCGAGATAGGCGAGTCGCCCGCCGCCATCGACATAGGCCTGCAGCGCATCGAGCGTGCCCTGCGTGTGGTATTCCGGGTGGCTCCCCGTCACCACCGCTTTGTAGGGCGCAAGCAGGCCGAGGCCCTCATTGTCCAGGTCCTCGTCGGTGATGACGTCGAAGCCGAAGCCTAGCTCCTCCAGCCAGTCGGTGATGTGGCTGTCCGCCGGGAAATGCCGGAGGCCGGAGCCGCGCGGATCGTCGAAGGTGAGGAAGCCCGGCCGCATCGTGAGGATCGGCCGCAGCCGCGTCGAGAAGCCGATCCCGCTGCCATCCGGGTGCCGGTTATAGGTGCTGTGGGCGAAGTCGTGGTGCTCGTCCGGATTGTGCGGGTATGCCCCCCACCCGGCGATGCGCGCCCGGAAGGCGTCGTCCAGATTGCCCCGCGCATGGTTGGCATAGGCCTGGTAGGTGAAGGTGCTGGCGAGGAAGGCGATCGGCGCCCGCGCCGCGCCCTTGGGCGGGAGGACGTAGAAGGGGATGACATCCTCCGCGCCCTCGGCCCGCAGCCGCACCCCATAGACCCCGCTCGGCAGGTCCGGCGGGATGCTGATCTCGAAGGCGGTGTCCCAGCCGCAATCCGCCAGGTCGTCGCTGTGGAAATGGATGGCCGCGTAATGCCGCGGCGCATGGCGCCAGGCATGCTCGGCCCCGGTCCAGCGGCTGCCCCGCATCGCCCGCGCCGGCTGGTTCACCAGCCAGCCATGCAGCCGCCCGGGCCCCCGGTCGGTGATCGCCTCGGAGCCGATGCCGAGGGAGAAGTCCCACCAGGCCCGCACCCGCCCGCCGGCCAGCAGCGCCTCCGGTGCATCCAGCCCCGCCGGCGCGGTGCCGGCCAGCAGCACCGGGTCTTCCAGCCGTCCGTTGAAGCCCCGGCCGAAGCGCAGCCGCGCCGGCCCCGACCAGCCGGCGCCCGTATCGAGTGCCGCCTCCGCCTCGCCCTCATCCGCCCGGCCGGCGACCGGCGCCAGCGCCCGCTGGCTCAGCCGCAGCGCGCCATCGCCCAGCGTGACCGCCACCTCGTACCAGCGCCGGGGCAGGGGAGCCGGTCCCCGGCAGGACGCCCCATCCGCCTCGGCCCGCAGCCCCTCGGCCTCGAGCGAGAGCCGCAGGCGATGCCCACCAATCTCCAGCCCCAGCACCTCGCCCCCTGGCAGCCAGGGCTGCATCCGCAGCAGCAGGGTGAAGCCCGTGCCGAATTCGAGCACCCCCTCCGCCGCGCCATGGGAGCCGAGCGTCACCGCCTGCACCCGCGCCGGATAGGCGCCCGCCCAATCGGCCTGCACGGGGATCAGCTTCATCCCCGGCCCCGCCGGGTTCGGGTCGGCATGACGGATGCGGACCAGATCGGCGCGATAGGGCGTCGCCGCCGAGACCTTCACCGCCAGCGCCTCGCCCGGCCGCGCCGAGAAGCGATCCAGATACCCGACCAAATCCAGCATGCGGCCCATCCCCCCGGTAACCGGCGGGGAGGATGCCTCCACTCTCAGCCCGGCGCGATATCCAGCCGCGAGCGATCGACACGGAAGCCGTGCGGCGCCGCGGCGGGAGGCGTCATTCCACCTTGATTCGGTTCGCCTCGATCACCTTGCGGAACTGCTCGCGGTGCGTCTTGAGGAAGGCGGTGAAGTCCCGCGTCCCCCGCGGCTCCGGCTGGAAGCCGATGGTGGCGAGGCGCGTCCGCACCTCATCCGTCGCCATCGCCCGCTCGGTTTCCTCCGCCAGCCGGGCGACGATCTCGGGCGGCGTCCCGGCCGGCATCATGTAGCCGCCGAAGGCGCCGACATCGAAGCCCGCCGCCTCCGGCAGGCTGCCGAGCGGCGGGATGCCCGGCGCCAGCACGCTGCCCGCGCCGAGGGTGATGCCGAGCGCCCGCAGCGCCCCCTGCTTCACCAGCGGCCCCGTCGCCGCCAGGGTGTCGATGGCGAAATCCACCTGCCCGGCCACCACCGAGGTCAGCGCCGGCCCGCTGCCCTGGAAGGGGACATGCACCGTATCCAGCAGCCCCGTCTGGCTGAGGAACATCAGGGTGATGAGATGCGCCGCCGCGCCGGTGCCGGAGGAGGCATAGGTGAACTTCCCCGGATTGGCCTTCACCACGCGGATGAATTCCGCCCCGTCCTTCGCCGGGAAGTTGTTGTTCACCGTCAGCAGGTAGGGCGAGACGCCGATCATGGCGACCGGCGCGAAATCCTTCTCGGGATCATAGGGCGTCCGCTGCACCAGCGGCGCCGTGGTGATCGGCCCGGTCGAGGCGGCGAGGATGGTGTAGCCATCCGGCGAGGCCTTGGCGACGTTATCCGTCCCGATCATGCCCGCCGCGCCCGCCTTGTTGTCGGGCACCACCGGTTGGCCCCATTGGGCGGAGACCTGCTGCGCGGCGATCCGTGCCATCAGGTCGGTGGCCTGGCCGGGCGGCCAGGGCACCACCAGCCGCACCGGGCGGGAGGGGTAGGGGCCCTGTGCCTGGGCGAGGCCCAGGCGCGGCGCGGCAAGGCCCGCACCGGCGAGTAGGAGAGTGCGACGTTCCACGGCGACGTTTCCCTGATTTTGTTTTGCCCGGCGAGCATAAGTCCGTCCGCGCGGCTGGGCCACCTCCCAAAATCCGGCGCGGAGACTGGCCGTCCCAGCCTGACACTCTGCCCGCGTTTGGCGCCGCAGCCGCTCGTTCTCCGCATGCCAGACAGCCATCGCATCGCGCGCAGGCCGAGCGTCCACTCGTGTTGCGCGCCATTCCGACCGGCCGCCCCGACCGTGGTCTTCACCGCCCGGTCGACGGGCGCGGTCCCTTCATGCCTGGAACGCCCAGTCGGCCGGCTGCCAGCGGAGGCTTCCCCGGTCGGAAACGATGCGCCCGAGCCCCGGGAAGGCCATGTGCGTGGCGGCGATCAGCGCACCCTGCTCCACGGCGCGTGGGAAGAACCGCGCCCGCATGGCCTGCGCCGCTGCGTGATCCTGTTCCATGAGGAAGTTCACGTCGGTTGCCAGGGGATGCACCACCGGGAAGACCATGTCGGAAACCATGACCAGGCTCTGCCCGGCATCCTCGATCCGCACGCCGATATGGCCGGGCGTATGGCCGGTCAGGTCGACGATGGAGATGCCGCGTGTGATCTGGCGCTCGCCGTCGATGGCCTGCAGCCGCGGGTAGAGTCGCACCACCTCGGCCGACAGCCGGAAGCTGGCCTGCAGGTAGTCCGGGGCGCCGCTCCGCTTGGCCGGATCCGTCCAGTGCGCCACGTCACGCCGGTCGATGTAGATCTCGGCGTTGGGAAAGCTGTTCCGCCCGCCGGCAACCAGCCCACCGATGTGGTCCTGGTGCATGTGGGTCACGATGACCGCGTCGATCTGGTCGGGGCGCAGGCCGAGGCTGGCGAGCGCCTGCGGCAGCATGCCTGTCTGGCCGAGCGAACCGGCCGGCCCGGCATCGATCAGGATCCGGCGCTCGCCATCCTCGACCAGGTACTGGTTGAACAGGAAGCGGACGCCGCCGGGCCGGGCCACGAACTGTGCCCGCGCCGCCTGCTCGACCTGCTCAGGCGTGCGGCCCGGGAAGTAGCTGTACGGCATGTCCGCATAGCCGTCCGCCAGTGCGGTCACGGTGAAGCGACCGACCCGGATCTGCGCCCGGGGCGGGATGACGGCCGGGCTGGCCGCGGCGGCGTGGCTCGCCGGGCCAGTAAGGGGCAGGGTTCCGGTGGCCAGGGCACCGAGGGGAAGGCCGAGCGTGAGGGCACGGCGGGACAGACCGGTCATGGCTTGCTCCTTCTGATCAGGTCCGCGGCCTCGGTGGGCCTGCCTGATGGGCGGTGTTTGCCTGGCCGGAAGGCTATGGCCTTCCCACCGTGACGCGATATCCTGCCCGAATGGGAGCACGCCTCCCGTTTCATGGGAGGCAGCATGGACCGGTTCGACGCGATGTCGGTGCTGCTGGCCGTTGTCGAGGAGGGGAGTCTCTCGGCCGCATCGCGCCGCCTGCGGGCGCCACTCGCCACGGTCAGCCGCAAGGTGGCTGACCTCGAACGGCACCTCGGCACCCGGCTCCTGGTGCGAACCAGTCGCCATGTCGAGCTCACCGATACCGGGCGCGCCTATGTCGCCGCATCGAAGCGGATCATCGAGCAGGTGGAGGAGGCCGAACGGCAGGCCGCAGGCGAGTACAGCGCCCCGCGTGGCGAATTGCACGTCACTGCTCCGGTCATGTTCGGCCAACGGCACCTGCTGCCGGTCGCCCTCGCGTTCCTGGACGAGCAGCCCGAGATCAGCCTGAGACTTATGCTGATCGATCGCCAGGTCAGCCTGGCCGACGAGCACATCGATGTTGCCCTGCGCATCGGGCACCTTGAGGACAGCGGGCTGGTTGCCACGCGCGTCGGGGCGGTGCGCCGCGTCATCTGCGCGTCGCCAGGGTATCTCGCCCGACGGGGCGTGCCACGCCTGCCCGAGGATCTGGCGCAGCATGACGGCATCAGCTTCCAGGGCTTCGCCCAATCCCCCGAGTGGCGCTATCGGCGGGACAGCGCCGCCTTCACGGTCGAGCCACGCCGCAGACTTGCCGTCAACACGACGGAGGCCGCCATACAGGCCGCACTGGCCGGTTTCGGCGTGATCCGCGTGCTGTCCTACCAGGTCGCGGACGAGTTGCGGTCCGGCCAACTCCGGACGCTTCTCGCGGATTTCGTGCCGGAGCCGATGCCGGTGAGCCTGGTCTACGGGATGGCCGAGCTTCTACCGTTAAAAGTCCGGAGCTTCCTGAACTGGACCGTGCCGCGGCTACGGACCGGCATGGCCAATCTGGATTCGACGATCCCCTGACACCCATGGCAACGCAAGCACCAGGCCTCGAAGCGCAGCACTCCGGGCGCAGGCGATCACCCGCTGCGAAGGCGCCACTTCAATCCACCCGCATCCCCGCATGCCGCACCACCGGCGCCCAGCGCGCACGATCCTCGGCGAAATAGCGGGCGAATTCCTCCGGGCTCGCGCTTGGCTCCACCTCGAGGCCGCCCTCCAGCAGCCGCCGCCGCACCTCCGGCTCCGCCAGCGTGTCGCCCAGCGCCGCATGCAGGCGCAGCACCCGCCCGGGCGGCGTGCCGCCCGTCGCCAGCAGGCCGAACCAGGTCGCCGCCTCGATCTGCGGGAAACCCTGCTCCCCGGTGGTCGGCAGCCCCGGCATGGCGGCGCTGCGCGCCCTCCCGGCGATGGCGATCGCCCGCAGCGTGCCGGACTGGATGGCCGGCAGCATCGGCGCCAGCGCATTGGTGAAGACCTGCACGCGCCCGGCCAGCAGGTCGTTCAGCGCCGGCCCGGTGCCGCGATAGGGGATATGCTCCATCGGCACGTCGAGCGCCTGGGCGATCATCGCCCCCGCCGCATGCCCCGTGCTGCCGACGCCGGGCGAGGCATAGACGAGGGGCGGGGAGGCCGCCCGCGCCACCGCCTGCAGCTCCGCAAGGGTCCGCGCCGGGACGGCGGGATGAACGGTGATGACATTGGGCCCGAGCCCGATCAGCCCGATCGGCGCGAAGGCCGTGGCGACGTCATAGGGCACCCGCGCCTGCACCAGGCTGGTGATGGTGAGGCTGCCGCTGCCGCCGAGCACCAGCGTATAGCCATCCGGTGGCGCCTTGGCGACGACATCGGCGCCGAGCATCCCGCCCGCGCCGCCGCGGTTCTCGATGACGACGGGCTGGCCGAGCCGTGCCGCCATCCCCTCGGTCACCAGCCGGCCGACGATGTCGTTCGTGCCGCCCGGCGGCCAGGGGATGACGAGGCGGATGGGCCGGTCCGGGAAGGCCGCATCGGCGCGCGCGATCGCGGGTGCCGCCAGCAGCCCCGCGACCAGCGCGCGCCGCCGCATCAGTAGACGACCACGCTGCGGATGCTCTCGCCGCGCTCCATCAGCTCGAAGCCGTGGTTGATCTGGTCGAGCGGCATGGTGTGGGTGATCAGGCTGTCGATGTCGATCTTCCCCTCCATGTACCAGTCGACGATCTTCGGCACGTCGGTCCGGCCCCGTGCGCCGCCGAAGGCGGTGCCGCGCCAGTTCCGCCCGGTGACGAGCTGGAAGGGCCGCGTGCTGATCTCCTCGCCCGCGCCGGCAACGCCGATGATGATGCTCTCGCCCCAGCCGCGATGCGTGCATTCCAGCGCCTGGCGCATCACCTTGGTATTGCCGATGCATTCGAAGGAGAAGTCGGCCCCGCCGCCGGTCAGGTCGATGATGGCCTGCACCACGCGGTCGTGCCCGACATCGTTCGGGTTGATGAAATGCGTCATGCCGAACTGGCGCGCCATCGCCTCGCGGCCTGGGTTGAGGTCGATGCCGATGATCTTGTCGGCGCCCACCATCCGCGCGCCCTGCAGCACGTTCAGCCCGATGCCGCCGAGGCCGAAGACCGCGACATTGGCGCCCGGCCAGACCTTCGCCGTGTTGATGACGGCGCCGACGCCCGTGGTCACGCCGCAGCCGATATAGCAGATCTTGTCGAAAGGCGCGTCCTCCCGGATCTTCGCCAGCGCGATCTCCGGCAGCACGGTGAAATTGGCGAAGGTCGAGCACCCCATATAATGCATCACCTGCGTCCCCTCGCAGGAGAAGCGGCTGGTGCCATCCGGCATGACGCCGCGGCCCTGCGTCGCGCGGATCGCCGTGCAGAGGTTGCTGCGCTGGCTGAGGCAGGTTTTGCACTGCCGGCATTCCGGCGTGTAGAGCGGGATCACATGGTCGCCCGGCTTCAGGCTGGTGACGCCAGCGCCGACCTCGCGGACGATCCCCGCGCCCTCATGGCCGAGGATGGCGGGGAATAGCCCCTCGGGGTCGCGCCCGCTCAGCGTGTACTGGTCGGTGTGGCAGAGGCCGGTGGCCATCACCTCCACCAGCACCTCGCCCGCCTTCGGGCCGCCGATCTCGATGGTCTCGATGCTGAGCGGCTTTCCTGCCGCCCAGGCCACCGCTGCCCGTGTCTTCATTGCTGCAACCCCTGCCGCTTCCGGCGGTAATCTGCCGCCAGTCGGGGCAGGGGTCCAGCAGTGCGGTCAGTCCTTCAGCTCGGCCGGAACCTTGCCGCCATTCTCGGCGAGCTTCCGCATCACCTGCTGATGCAGCCAGACGTTCATCTTGGCCGAGTCGTTGGTGTCGCCGGTGTAGTTCAGCTCCTTCGCCAGCTCCTTCCGGTTCTCGAGGCTGCTGTCGAGCTCGAGCAGCTTCATCAGGTCGACGATCGAGTGCCGCCAGTCGAGCTTCTGCCGCTGCTGCGCCAGGAGGCCGTCGAGGATGCCGGTGACATCGACCGGCGCCGCCGCGCTGGCCGAACCTGCGGCCGGCAGGTCATCGGTCGGGCCGGGGGATTGCGGCGGCGCGACGGCCGTACCGGCATCGGAGGCGGGGGCGGCCTGGGCATGGCCACGCAGCTTGTCGAGGATGCGGCTGAAGATACTCATGCGGAATGCTCTCCTGTTACTCGGCAGAGACAACGATCCGCAGCCCATCCGGTTCATCAGGGGAGCAGCGCCCCATCCCCGTCCAGCAGGGCTTGTCACTCATAAACTCATAAGGATATCCTTATGCGGCGATGGTCCCGCGCGAGCGGGCGAAGAGGGAAGGCCGGCAGGGTCGGCCGCTGCCCCAGCAACTGTAGGCGGAGAGCCGCCGGCCCATGCCCCGATCCATCGGGGCCGCCACTGCACCCATCCGGGTGCGGGAAGGCGCGGCCGGCGGCGGCGACCCGCGAGCCAGGAGACCTGCCATCGCCGGTGACCGCCTGTCGCGGCACCGCCACCTTTTCCACCGGGCTGGGTGCACCGGCGGGCAGGAGACAGGCTTGCCATGACCATCGCCGCCAATCTCGGCTATCCGCGCATCGGCCCGCACCGCGAGCTGAAATTCGCCCTCGAGGCCTTCTGGGCAGGCACCGCCTCCGAGGCCGAGCTGCAGGCCACCGCCGTCCGCCTCCGCACCGCCAGCCGCGCGCTGCAGCAGGGCGCCGGGATCAACCACATCCCCTCCGGCGACTTCGCCCTCTACGACCATGTGCTGGAGACCGCCGCCGCCCTCGGCACCTTCTCGGCGGAAGGCGAGGGGCCGCTGCCGCTCGCCAGCCTCTTTCGCCTCGCCCGCGGCGCCGGGGACACGCCCGCGCTCGAGATGACGAAGTGGTTCGACACCAACTACCACTACCTGGTGCCCCGCCTCTCCGCTGGGCAGCGCTTCCACCTCGCCGCGAACCCCTGGGCCGATGCGGTGCGCGAGGGCCTTGCCCAGCACTGCCGCACCCGACCCGTGCTGCTCGGCCCGGTCTCCTTCCTGATGCTGGCGAAGAGCGCCGACGGCACCAACCCGCTCGCCCTCCTGCCCGCCCTGCTGCCCGCCTATGCCGCCGCGCTCCGCGGCATCGCCGAGGCCGGCGCCGCCTGGGTCCAGATCGACGAGCCCTGCCTCGCCACCGACCTTCCCGCCGGCGCCGCCGAGGCCTTCGAGACCGCCTATCGCAGCCTCGCCGAGGCCGCGCCCGGCCTCTGCCTGCTGCTCTGCACCTATTTCGGCGGGCTGCGGGAGAACCTGCCGCTCGCCTTCGGCCTGCCCGTGCAGGGCGTGCATCTCGACCTGGTGCGGGACCCGGGCCAGCTCGCCCTGGCCCTCGCCCTGGCGCGCCGCGACCAGACCCTCTCCCTCGGCCTGGTCGATGGCCGCAATGTCTGGCGGACCGACCTGCGCGCTGCGCTGAACCTCGCCGGCCGCGCCGCCGGGCACCGGCTCATGGTCGCCCCCTCCTGCTCACTGCTGCACGTCCCCCACGGCCTGCGCGGCGAGACGGCGCTCGACCCGGCGCTGCGCCGCCGCCTCGCCTTCGCCGAGGAGAAGCTTGGCGAGGTCGTGGCCCTGGCCCGCGCGCTCGATGAGGGCGAGGCCGCCATAGCCGCCCTGCTGCGCGAGAGCGACGCCGTCGCCGCCGAGCGCCGCGCCGAGGCACCGCCGCCCGCCCTCGCGCCGGAGCCGCCGCCCCGCACCGCCTATGCCACCCGTGCCGCGCTCCAGCAGGTCCGGCTGAACCTGCCGCCGCTGCCGACTACCACCATCGGCTCCTTCCCGCAGACCGCCGAGATCCGCGCCACCCGCGCTGCCCTCGCCCGCGGCACGCTGGACGAGGCCGGCTACGAGGCGGCGATGCGCGGCCACATCGCCGAGGCCGTGCGCTGGCAGGAGGAGCTCGGCATCGACGTCCCCGTCCATGGCGAGTTCGAGCGCAACGACATGGCGAAGTATTTCGGCGAGCGCCTCGCCGGCTTCGCCTTCACCCGGAACGGCTGGGTGCAGAGCTACGGCAGCCGCTGCGTCGCCCCGCCCATCATCTGGCGCGACGTCGCCCGGCCGGAGCCGATGACGGTGCGATGGAGCGCCTATGCCCAGTCGCTCACCGGCCGTCCGATGAAAGGCATGCTCACCGGGCCGGTGACGCTGCTGCAATGGTCCTTCGTCCGCGACGACCTGCCGCGCGAGACCGTCTGCCGGCAGATCGCCGAGGCCATCCGCGCCGAGGTGCTGGACCTGGAGGCGGCCGGCATCCCCATCGTCCAGATCGACGAGCCGGCCTTCCGCGAGGGCCTGCCGCTCCGCGCCACGGACCGCGCCGGCTATCTCCGCTGGGCCGTCGCCTGCTTCCGCCTCTGCTCGTCCGGCGTGCGCGACGAGACGCAGATCCACACCCATATGTGCTACAGCGAGTTCGCCGACATCATCGAGGCGATCGCGGCGATGGATGCCGATGTCATCTCCATCGAGACGGCGCGCAGCCGGATGGAGCTACTGGAGGCCTTCACCGGCTTCGCCTGGCCGAGCGGCATCGGTCCGGGCGTCTGGGACATCCACAGCCCCCGCATCCCCTCGGCGGCGGAGATGGCCGACCTTCTCCGCCTGGCGCTGCGCCACCTGCCCGCCGACCGGGTCTGGGCCAACCCCGATTGCGGCCTCAAGACCCGTGGCTGGGGCGAGGTGCGGCCGGCGCTTGAGAACCTAGTCCGGGCCGCGGAGGCCGTCCGCGCCGAGCTCTGACGCCGGGGAACTAGGCGCGGCCATGGGCCGCGCCTATCTTCGGGCCAGAGGAACGGAGCAAATCCATGGCCGAGACAAACGACGCCTGCATCGTGGGCTGGGCCCATACCCCCTTCGGCAAGCTGGAAGAGCCGGATATCGAGAGCCTGCTGGCCCGCGTCGGCCGCGCCGCCATCGAGGATGCCGGCCTCTCGCCCGCCGAGATCGATGCCGGCTTCCTCGGCGTCTTCGGCGAGGGCTTCACCAATCAGGGCTTCCCCGCCTCCCTGGTGCTGCAATCCATCCCCGAGCTGCGCTTCAAGCCGATCACCCGCTACGAGAACGCCTGCGCCACCGGTTCGGCCGCCATCCATGGCGCGCTCGACTTCCTGGCCGCCAAGCGCGGCCGCTTCGCCCTGGTGCTCGGCGCCGAGAAGATGACCGCGACGCCCGGTCCCCAGGTCGGCGAGATCCTGCTGAACGCCAGCTACCGCAAGACGGAGCAAGACATCCGCGGCGGCTTCGCCGGCGTCTTCGGCCGCATCGCCGAGGCCTATTTCCAGCGCCATGGCGACCAGTCCGACGCGCTCGCCGCCATCGCCGCCAAGAATCACAAGAACGGCGTCGACAACCCCTGGGCGCAGATGCGCAAGGACCTCGGCTACGCCTTCTGCCGCGCCGAGAGCGACAAGAACCCCTTCGTCGCGCCCCCGCTGAAGCGCACCGATTGCAGCCTCGTCTCCGATGGCGCCGCCGCCATGGTCATCACCGATGCCGAGACGGCCAGGGCGATGCAGAAGGCCGTGCGCTTCCGCGCCGCCGTGCAGGTGAATGACTACCTGCCCATCGCCTCGCGCGACATCATCCGCTTCGAGGGCCCGCGCGAGGCCTGGTCCCGCGCGCTGGACCAGGCCGGGCTCGGCGCCGCGACCGACCTCTCCTTCGTCGAGACGCATGACTGCTTCACCATCGCCGAGCTGATCGAATACGAGGCGATGGGCCTGACGCCGGAAGGGCAGGGCGCCCGCGCCGTGCTCGAGGGCTGGACAGCGGCCGATGGCAAGCTGCCGGTCAACCGCTCCGGCGGGCTCAAGGCCAAGGGCCACCCGATCGGCGCCACCGGCGTCTCCATGCATGTCCTGACCGCGATGCAGCTCACCGGCACCGCCGGTGCCCTGCAATTGCCGAAGGCGGAGCTGGGCGGCGTCTTCAACATGGGCGGCGCCGCGGTCGCCAACTACGTCTCCATCCTCGAACGCACCTGATGGAGGCTGCGGACCCCATCCTCTGGGTCTACGTCACGGCGGCCGATGCGGCGGAAGCCCACCGCATCGGCCGGGCGCTGGTGGAGGAGCGCCTGGCTGCCTGCGCCAACCTCCTCCCCGGCCATACCGCCATCTACCGCTGGGAAGGCGCGATCCAGGAGGATGCGGAGGCCGCCCTCATCCTCAAGACCCCCGCCAGCCGCTTCGAGGCCCTGCGCGCCCGCATCCGCGCGCTGCACAGCTACGCACTGCCTTCCATCCTCGCCCTGCCGGCGGCCGACGGCGATGCGGAGTTCATGGCCTGGGTCCGGGCGCAGGTGGCCGAGTAGAACAACATGTTTGGCTTGTTCGATGCCGGGCTGGCTCAGGCGGCATCCCTTCGATAACCGACGACGGCAGAGCGGACGCGTGGCCTCAACACATTGACGAAGCTATTCACGCGCTCCTGGAGCCATAGGAGCGCTGATTTGCGTTCATCGGCTTGGTCGAACGAAATGCCTGAGAGCGTAGCGATGATGCGTGGTCGACCGTTTTTATCGACGAGTTGAGCAACGCCACCTAACTCATTCCGTACCTGTGGCCAGTCTTCGGCGATGGCTCGCATGGCAAGTTCGCCGGGTGAGTCGCGGTTAGCGGACAAAAAGACGCCGACCTCTCCTGCTTTCAGGTCACGGAACACGGTCAACCAACTGCTTCCCTGGGGTGCCGGTAACGGGAAAGCGAGATACCCCATTTTTGCCGGCCGGGGCCGTGGCTGCTCCGGGTCGTCTAACTCCAGGCCGTTCAGAAATTCTGCCCAAAAGGCGAATCGTTCATCATGTGATTTCCGCTGATTCCGATCGGCATCCAGCTGCGCCCCTTGCTCCTCCTCTTGAAATCCATATCCATCCGGAACAGAAATTACTGTCCTGGTTACGACAGCCGTGCGTAACAGTAGCCGCGGTGTCAAAAGTCGGCTGCCGTCAGGCAAAACGAAGATTGGCATCTCAACTAGACCGAGGGAAAAATGAAGGCCAGCATGCTCTTGCAAATACTCTGCAATTGCCTCGACACCTTCTCTGATCCCGTCTCCCACAATTAACAGTAGGAAACGCCCACGCCTCAGATTCGCGGTGAGCGCATCGTTGAATTCGATCTCATCGAGATCAGGCCTCGCTGCCCGCACTAGATCCAGAAGAGGGTTTCCGGCAAGCTTCAGTCGCCGTCGAACCTCTCGTTGCAGATCGGAAGACGACCAGCGGCTCAGTTCCTTAGCGTAATCCAAAATCTGGCCAACAACTTCCCGCCTGCCCTCAGGATTGCGCCATAGCTTGCACTCTACGAGGACCGGTAAACCTGATGGCGTTACCATGAAATTGTCGATGGGACCGGCTGGCGTCTGTAACTCTCGGCAGATCGCCACTGGTCCAAGGAACATTGGGTCAATTTCACCGATCGGTAGGCAACTGGGATGCTCGTGCACCAGCATCTGAATCTCAGCTTCGTCTTTAATGCCTTGGCGATACGGCAGCAGAGCAACGGCATTGCCGCCGCCATTGGGCAGAAGGACGGGCGGGCAATGCTGTCGAGCCATAGCAATCTCGGAATGAGGTTTGAAACCAAAGCCCTACAATAATACCTATTCTGCAATAATCCAGCGATTACGAGAGCGGTGTGACCTGTTCTTATAAGCGCCCCAGCAGCTCCGTCTTCTTCGCCTGGAATTCCGCCTCGGTCAGCACGCCCTGCCGGTGCAGCTCCGCCAGCTGGCGGATCAGCTCGATCGGGCTCCCGCCCGGAGTCGATAAGGATGCGACCCCTGACTCGGGTGCCTCGCCGCCACTTTCCGGGACGGCCGCCGCGACCGGGGAGGGTGCCTCCCCGCCGACCTCCCGCAACGCCTCGAGCCGCACCTCGCCCCGGTCGCCGGTGAAGGCCAGCACCTGGCCGCCACCCTGCTGCTGCGACACCCCGCTGATCCGGTGATCGTCAGTGTCGAAGATCCGCACCTGCCCATCCTGCCGCACCGCGAGGCGCCGCGCCGCCGGGAAATAGGCATAGGCCATGCTGTTCTGCGCCCCGCTGGCCGCGGGCGAGCCCAGCTCCGCCGGCCACCAGGCGCCACCACCGGCCTGCCCATCCAGGGCCCGCCCCGGCATGGCCGGGGCGAAGACCGGCCCCGGCCCATGCAGCAGCCCGGCCAGGGCGACGCAGAGCGCATCCACCCGCGCCTTGAGCCCGTTGTTGAACATGTCGCCGATCATGATCATGCCGCCCCGCGACCACTGGCCCATGCCGCCCAGCTCCGGATGGCTGAACTGCGCCATGGCCCCGCCGCCATCGGCCAGCGCATGCAGCAGCACCAGCGCGGCCTCCCGGCTGACGCCCTGCTGCCGGGCGATTTCCTCCACCTGCCGCATCCCGGCCTCGGTCAGCTCCCGCATCGCAGGCCCTCCTCGCATGATCCCTCAGGGCCGGAGCCCTGCCAGAAGACCCGGGCGGCGAACAGATGCGTCGCAGCCGCGTTACGACCCGACCGCAACCGAAGGATGCCCATCCCGATGCCGAGCTGGACCCGCCTCGCCGACCCCGCGACCGATGCGGCCCTGCTCCCCGCCTGGTTCGTCGAGCGCATGCTCGGCTCCGACCAGGGCAGTTTCGGCCTGCTGCTGACCACCGGTGACGTGCTGCGCGTCGCCGGCCTGCGCGCGGTCCATCTCTCCTCCGATGGGACGATCCTGCTCGACCTGACGCTCGACCATGCCGGCGTCCCCGCCATGGCCGATACGGCCTGGCAGTCGAAGCACTATCTCGGCGCCCCGGTCCCCGGCGCGGTGCAGGCAACCGTCAACCTCGCCCAGGTGGTCTGCGCCGTCGAGTTCCAGCGCAGCCAGACGGTGGGCCGCCCGCAGGAGGAGGAGGCGATGTCCGCCACCGTCGTCGAGCTGCGCCAGGCCGCGGAGGATGCCACCGAACGCCAGAGCGTCGCCTGATCAGGACCATACGCCACCGCCTTCACTGATAACCTGAAGGTGGAAGACCGCTGTTCAAGCTAATGATATGGGCGGCTTAACCGGCTTTGATACCACCCGCCCGCATCACGCCCCGCCACTTGTCCGATCCCGCCGCGACGAAGGCATCCACGGCGGCCGGCGTCGAGCCGCCCCGCCACCCGATCGGTCAGGGCCGTTGGGTTGCCCCGATAAGGGATGTGGTCCACCGCGAGCCCGCCATATGCTGGACGGAGCCATTGCCGGCGCTGCCATAGTCATAGGCTCGCGGCTTCTCTCGCAGCATGTCAAGAAGGCCGGGCAAGCCCTTGGTGGGGCTTGCTCTTGGTGCCACCAGCAGCGGCACCGTATGCGCGACGGTGGCGGTCAGGAAGACCGCCCCGTTCCACGGCCCCTTTGCCCCTTGGCCGGTTTACCACCACCCGCTGCGGCAACCGCCGCCTCAGCGCCTCCACCAGCAGCCGAACCGCCACATCGGTCGGCCCGCCCGCGGTGAAGGGAGCGGCCGGTCGGGCCAAGCGGGCGCCTGCGCCCGGGCAACGGCGGGAAGGAGATTGGCGGCAAGGAGGGTGCGGCATCGCATGGCAGGGACGGAGCGATCCGCATGCCGAACTGGACATGATCGTTCCGATTTTGCTATGTTCGGGGCCACCCAAGCCCAAGCCGCGCCTGGATCATACCCACCACCTCAAAGGCTCAAACCCTCAAATCGCCCGCCGAGGTTTCCGCCACAATGCTTTGTAAGCAGTGACTTGTGGCTACTTTCTCAGTCTACAACTCAGCAGGAATTGAGCCAGTTTGAAGTGCTTAAACCGGCACCAGCACCATCGCCGCCGCCTGCGCCGCGATGCCCTCGCCACGGCCCGTGAAGCCCAGCCGCTCCGTCGTGGTCGCCTTCACCCCGACGATGCCGGGATCGACGCCGAGCAGCTCCGCCAGCCTTGCCTGCATTGCCTCGCGGTGCGGCCCGATCTTCGGCCGCTCGCACAGCAGCGTCACATCCACATTGGCGATGATGCCGCCCCGGGCCGCGACCCGCCCGGCGGCATGGATCAGGAACTGCGCGCTGTCGGCATCCTTCCACGTTATCTCGGAAGGCGGGAACCACCGGCCGATATCGCCCTCGGCGAGGGCGCCATAGATCGCATCGCACAGCGCATGGATGCCGACATCGGCATCCGAATGTCCCTCTAGGCCGAACTCGCAGGGAACGACGACGCCGCACAGCACCATCCGCCGCCCCGTCTCGGTGCGATGCACGTCGAAGCCGGTGCCGACCCGCGGCACCAGCCGCCCGAGCATCGACCCAGCCACGCGCTCCAGATCCTCGGGGAAGGTGATCTTCACATTGGTCTCCGATCCCGCCACCAGCACCACCCGTTCCCCGGCCAGCTCGAGCAGCTGGGCGTCATCCGTCGCCTCGGCACCGGCCGCGCGATGCGCGGCCAGCAGGGCATCGAAGCGGAAGGCCTGCGGCGTCTGCGCCCGGTGGAGCCCGGCCCGCGGCACCGTCTCGCCGATCACGCCGCCCTCGGCCCGCTTCAGCGTATCGGCCACCGGCTGGGCCGGGATGGCACCCGGCGCCCCACGCAGCGCCGCAAGCAGGGCAGGGATGGTCCCCCGCGGCACCACAGGCCTCGCCGCGTCATGCACCAGCACCGCCTCCGGCGGCGGCTGTCGATTGGCCAGGGCCTCAAGGCCGGCCCGGACGCTCGCCTGCCGCGTCGCCCCACCGGCCACCGCCGGCAGCACCGGAAGCCCCTCGAGCAGGGCGGCGATCCGTGCCTCCTCGCCTGCGGCACAGACCGGCAAAAGCAGCTCGACCCCTGGTTCCGCCAGCAGCGCCTCCGCCGCGTGGCGGATGACGGGGCGGCCCAGCAGGGGCAGGTATTGCTTGGGTTGGTCGGCGCCGAAGCGCGTGCCGCTGCCGGCGGCCATCAGGAGGGCGGCGATGCTCATCGCGCGGACCCTATCGCAGAATGACGGCCGGCGAAATCGGGCCAGTCGCCTCCGGGCCGGCACAGAAAATTGGAATGATTCTCGACAGGCGGCCCGGCGGGCGTTGCCGAACCACGCCTCTTGGCCTAGTTTGCCCAAATCATGAGCACCAGCATGCCCGAGTCTCAGGCCGGCTTCCGCGCAACTGCCCTGGAAGCAGGCGGTTTGCCGTCCATCATGGTCGGCGATGTCCGGATCGACGTCCCCGTCTATCTCGCCCCCATGTCCGGCGTCACGGACCTGCCCTTCCGCCGCCTCGCCCGCCGCCTCGGCACGGGCATGGTGGTGAGCGAGATGATCGCCTCCCAGGCCATGGTCCGGGAGAACCGGCAGACCTTGAAGATGGCCGAGGTGGACGGCTTCGGCGCCCCCTCCGCCGTCCAGCTCGCCGGCTGCGAGCCGGTGGTGATGGCGGAGGCGGCGAGGCTGGCCGCCGATCGGGGCGCCGCCATCATCGACATCAACTTCGGCTGCCCGGTGAAGAAGGTGGCGGTGGGGCAGCAGGCCGGCAGCGCGCTGATGCGCGACGAGGTCCGCGCCGCCGCCATCCTCGAGGCGGTGGTGAAGGCGGTCGCCGTCCCCGTCACCCTCAAGATGCGCATGGGCTGGGACCACAACTCGCTGAACGCCCCGAACCTCGCCCGCATCGCCGAGTCCTGCGGCATCCGCCTCGTCACCATCCACGGCCGCACGAGGCAGATGCTCTATACCGGCACCGCCGACTGGGCCTTCGTCCGCCGGGTGAAGGAGGTCGTGGCGATCCCGGTGCTGGTCAACGGCGATATCCTGACGCCGGAGCACGCCGCCGAGGCCCTGCGGCAGTCGGGCGCCGATGGCGTGATGATCGGCCGCGGCTGCTATGGCCGCCCCTGGCTGCCCCGCCAGGTCGCCCATTACCTCCGCACCGGCGAGACCCCGGCCGAGCCGAGCCTCGCCGAGCAGCTTGCCGTGCTGCTCGAGCATTACGAGGACATGCTGGCCCATCACGGCACCCAGACCGGGCTCCGCCTCGCACGGAAGCATGTCGCCTGGTATTCCAAGGGCCTGCCGGGCTCGGCGGAATTCCGCTCGCAGGTCAACCAGGTGGAGACGGCGGCCGAGGTGGTGCGGCTGATCCAGGGCTTCTACCAGCCGCTGCTGGAGCTGGGGCTCGAGGCCGCTCGCGCCCGCTTCCACGCCCAGGGCCTGGAGCAGCTGGCGGCATGAGCGGCGCCTTCGCCACCCGCGCACGCGTCGCCGCGCTGCCGCCGAAGCCCGGCCGGCCGGTGCCCCTGCCGGATTTCGGCGCGATCCTCGCCGCCCTGCCGATGCCTGCCGTGGTGTTCGACGAGGAGGACCGCTTCCGCTACGTGAACCCGGCCGCCGAGCTGTTCTTCCAGCTCTCCTTCGGCTCGCTCGCCGTGCTCCGCCTCGGCGACCTGCTGCCACCAGACAGCCGGCTCCTCGCCCTGCTGGCCCAGGTCCGCCAGCATGAGGCGCCGGTCTCCGACCATGACCTGACGCTCGACAGCCCGCGCCTCAACCGCCGCGGCGTCGCCGCCCATGGGGCCCCGCTGCCGGAGATGCCGGGCGCCGTCGTGCTGACGCTGCAGGACGGCTCCACGGCGCAGATGATGAACCGCCAGCTCAACTTCCTGGGCGCCGCCCGCGGCGCCTCCGCCATGGCGGAGATGCTGGCGCATGAGGTGAAGAACCCGCTCTCCGGCATCCGCGGCGCGGCGCAGCTGCTCGAGCAGTCCAGCACCGATGACGGCGACCGGGAACTCTGCCAGCTCATCCAGGACGAGGCCGACCGCATCCGCAACCTGGTCGACCGCATGGACATGTTCTCCGACCGCCCGGTGGAGCTGGCGCCGGTGAACATCCACCAGGTGCTCGACCATGTGCGGCGGGTGGCGCAGACCGGCTTCGCCGCGCATCTCCGCATCACCGAGGAATACGACCCGTCCCTGCCGCCGGTCTGGGGCAACCGGGACCAGCTCGTGCAGATCCTGCTGAACCTCGTGAAGAATGCCGCCGAGGCGGTCGACCCGCTCTCCGGCGAGATCGTCCTCGCCACTGCCTATCACCACGGGGTCCGCATCGCCGTGCCCGGCAGCAAGGAGCGGGTGCATGTGCCGCTGCAGGTGATCGTCCGGGACAATGGCCCCGGCATTCCCGAGCCGGTGCGCGCAACGCTCTTCGAGCCTTTCGTCACCACCAAGCGGGGCGGGCAGGGGCTTGGCCTCGCCCTTGTCGCCAAGCTGGTCGCCGACCAGGGCGGGCTGATCGAATGCGACAGCCGCCCCGGCCGCACCATTTTCCGCCTCTCCCTGGCCATGCCGCCTACGGGGCTGCGTCTCGATGGAAAGCAGATGGACCGTTCATGAGCGATAGCCGCACCATCCTCATCGCCGATGATGACCGGGCGATCCGCACCGTGCTGAGCCAGGCGCTCGGCCGCTCGGGTTACCAGGTGCGGGCCACCTCCTCCGCCTCCACCCTCTGGCGCTGGGTCGAGGACGGTGAGGGCGATCTCGTCATCACCGATGTGGTCATGCCGGACGAGAACGGGCTCGACCTCGTGCCCCGCATCAAGCGCATCCGCCCCGACATGCGGGTCGTGGTGATGTCGGCGCAGTCCACCTTCATGACGGCGCTGAAGGCAGCTCAGCGCGGCGCCTTCGAATACCTGCCGAAGCCCTTCGACCTGAAGGAGCTGCTGGCGGTGGTCGAGCGCGCGCTCGCCGCCCCCCAGGCCCCGGCCCCCGCCGAGGAGGAGGAGCCGGAGGAGCGCCTGCCCCTGGTCGGCCGCAGCCCGGCCATGCAGGAGATCTACCGCACCGTCGCCCGGCTCACGACCACCGACCTCACGGTGATGATCACCGGCGAGTCGGGCACCGGCAAGGAGCTGGTGGCGCGCGCCCTGCACGATTACGGCCGGCGCCGGGGCGGACCCTTCGTCGCCATCAACATGGCGGCGATCCCGCGCGAGCTGATCGAGAGCGAGCTCTTCGGCCATGAGCGCGGCGCCTTCACCGGCGCGCTCAACCGGGGCATCGGCCGCTTCGAGCAGGCGGCGGGCGGCACGCTCTTCCTCGACGAGATCGGCGACATGCCGCCCGAGGCGCAGACCCGCCTCCTGCGGGTGCTGCAGGAGGGGGAGTTCACCACCGTCGGCGGCCGCAACCCGATCAAGGCGAATGTCCGCATCGTGGCGGCCACCCATCGGGATCTCCGCCAGTCGATCCGCCAGGGATTGTTCCGGGAGGATCTCTTCTACCGCCTCAACGTCGTCCCTATCCGCCTGCCTCCCTTGCGCGAGCGGATGGAGGACATCCCGCTGCTGGCGCGCCACTTCCTTGAACGTGCCCGCGCCTCCGGCCTGCCGCTGAAGCAACTCAGCCTCGAGGCGGTGGAGCGCCTGAAGGGTCATGCCTGGCCAGGCAATGCGCGCGAGCTCGAGAACCTGATGCGGCGCCTCGCCGCCCTCTACCCTCAGGAGACGATCGATGCAGAGGCCGTCGGCGCCGAACTCTCCGAGGCCGAGCCGCCGGCCGAGGCCGGGATGCGGGGCCCGGAGACCCTGGAACAGGCGGTCGAGCGGCACCTGAAGGCCTTCGTCGCCGCCCACAAGGACGGGTTGCCGGTGCGCGACCTCTATGACCGCGTCCTGGCGGAGGTGGAGCGGCCGCTGCTGCGCCTCGTCCTCGGCGCCACGCGTGGCAACCAGATCAAGGCCGCGGCCATGCTCGGGCTGAACCGCAACACCTTGCGGAAGAAGATCCGGGAACTCGACCTGCCCGTGGTGCGCGGGCTCGGCTGATGGCCGCTGGCGAGCCGCGCCAGCGCGGCCTGCCCCGCCGCATCGCCGATGTGCTGCTGGGCCGGGGGATGACGCTCGGCCTCGCGGTCGGCGCCCTGCTGCTCGGCATCGCCACATTCTCGGTGCTCTCGGATGGCAGCCCGCTGGGGCCGACCAAGCCGGGCGTCGTGGTGGGTCTCGTTCTCGTCAACCTGGCGGTGCTGCTGCTGCTCATGGCCTCGCTGGCCGGGCGGCTGGTGCGGGTCTGGGCGGAGCGGCGGCGGGGCTCGGCCGGCTCCCGGCTGCATGTGCGCCTCGTCCTGCTCTTCGGCGTCGTCGCCGTGGTGCCGGCCATGCTGGTCGCGGCCTTCGCCGCGCTCTTCTTCAACCTCGGCATCGAGACCTGGTTCAGCGACCGGGTGCGGACGGCGCTGGAGGCGAGCCTGCAGGCCAGCCGTGGCTATCTGGAGGAGCATCGCAACACCATCCGCGGCGATGCCATTGCCATGGCCGCCGACCTCTCCCGCGCCCGGGTCCTGCTGCCGGATAACGGCCTTGCCTTCGCCCGCGTCCTGGCGACCCACACGGCGCTCCGGAACCTGACCGAGGCGGTGGTCTTCGACCCGGCGACCCAGCAGGTGATCGCCCATGCCGGCTACACCACCAGCTTCACGCTGGACCCGCCCCCGGAGGATGCCATCGCCCAGGCCCGGCTCGGCGACGTGGCGGTGCTGCCGGCGGATGACCGGGTGCGGGCCGTGGTCGCGCTTGATTTCGGCGAGGGCTGGATGCTGCTGATCGGCCGGCCGCTCGACGCCATGGTGCTGTCGCACCAGCAGTCGGTCGAGAAGTCGGTGGCGGAATATGTCGAGCTCGACAACAATCGCTCCGGCCTGCAGATCACCTTCGTCATGATCTTCGCCATCGCGGCGCTGTTGGTGCTGCTGGCCGCGGTGTTGATCGGCCTCGTCCTGGCGAACCAGCTCGCCCGGCCGATCGGGCGGCTCATCGTCGCCGCCGAGCGGGTGCGGGGCGGCGACCTCTCGACGCGGGTGGAGGAAGTGGCGGCGGATGAGGAGATCGCCAGCCTCGCCCGCGCCTTCAACCGCATGACCAACCAGCTCGCCGCCCAACGGTCGGAGTTGCTGCAGGCCTATCGGCAGATCGACGAGCGGCGGCGCTTTATCGAGACGGTGCTCGCCGGCGTCTCCGCGGGCGTGGTGGGGCTGGAGACCGATGGGCGGATCAACCTGCCGAACCGCCGGGCGAGCGAGCTGCTCGGTATCGACCTCGATGCCGCCATCGGCCGGCCGATGTCCGAGGTCGCGCCGGAATTCGCACCGCTCCTTGCCCCCGGCGCGCTGTCCTCCGCCGATGGCGGCATGGACCGCAGCCGGACCGCCGAGATCCGCATCGGCCCGCCGAGCCACCGCCGCACCCTGCTCGCCCAGATCGGCGAGGAGCGCCAGGCCGGCGGCGGCGGCGAGATCTCGGGTTTCGTCGTGACCTTCGATGACATCACCGAGTTGCTTTCTGCCCAGCGCAAGGCGGCCTGGGCCGATGTGGCACGGCGGATCGCCCATGAAATCAAGAACCCGCTGACCCCGATCCAGCTCTCGGCCGAGCGGCTCAAGCGGCGCTACCTGAAGCAGATCAGCAATGATCCCGAGACCTTCGTCGCCTGCACCGACACCATCGTCCGGCAGGTCGGCGATATCGGCCGAATGGTCGATGAATTCTCCGCCTTCGCCCGCATGCCCCAGCCGGTCATCCGGCCGGAGGACCTGTCCCAGGTCCTGCGGGAGGCGCTGGTGCTGCAGCGCGATGCCCATCCCGGCATCGCCTACAGGATCGAGTTGCCCGGCGAGGTGGAGGGCGACCGGCCGGCGAGGGGCCCCGTCATCCCCTGCGACCGCCGGCTGCTCGGCCAGGCGCTGACGAATCTGCTGATGAACGCCGCCGATGCGGTCACCATGCGGGCACAGGCGGAGCGGGAGGCGGGCGCCGAGCCGGGATCGCTGCTTGGACACATCACCGTGCGCATCGAGCCGGGCGAGGAGACGGTCGCGATCGCCATCGAGGATGATGGGATCGGCTTGCCCCAAGGGGATGAGCGTGACCGGCTGGCGGAGCCCTATGTGACGCATAAACCGAAAGGAACCGGCCTCGGCCTTGCCATCGTGAAGAAGATCATGGAGGACCATGGGGGCAGGCTGGGACTGGAGGACAGACCCCAGGAGGTGGCGTCGGGGCGCGGTGGTGCCCGGGCGGTGCTCACCCTGCCCTGGCGGCCTGGGGGGGAGCGCATGGCAGAGCGCAGCGGGGAACCCCTGGCCGGCATGGAGACAGACTCGCTTGACCCTTGGCCGGATGGCAGCATGAGGCGCGCGCATGGCGCATGAAATCCTGATCGTGGACGATGAGCCTGATATCCGGGCGCTGATCGAGGGCATTCTCTCGGACGAAGGCTACGAAACGCGGCAGGCGGCGAATTCCGACCAGGCGGTGGCTGCCTTCAAGCAGCGCCGGCCGTCCATGGTCGTGCTCGACATCTGGCTGCAGAATTCGAAGCTGGACGGCCTCGGCATCCTGGCCGCGCTGCATCGGGAAGAGCCGCAGGTGCCGGTGGTGATGATCTCCGGCCATGGCACCATCGAGACGGCGGTGCGGGCCATCCAGCAGGGCGCCTACGACTTCATCGAGAAGCCGTTCAACTCGGATCGCCTTCTGCTGGTCGTTGCGCGGGCGCTGGAGGCAGCGCGGCTGCGACGGGAGAATTCCGAGCTCCGGCTGCGGGCCGGGCCGGAGACCGAGTTGGTCGGCACTTCGGCTAGCCTGGCGCAGCTGCGCGCCGCGATCGAGCGCGTGGCGCCGACCGGCAGCCGGGTGCTGGTCAGCGGACCGGCCGGAGCGGGGAAGGAGGTGGCTGCACGGATGATCCATGCCCGTTCCCGCCGTGCCGACGGACCCTTCGTTGCGCTGAACTGCGCAACCCTCAATCCGGCCCGCTTCGAGGAGGAGTTGTTTGGTCTCGAGGCTGGGACGGATGCCCAGGCGGCCCCGCGCCGCGCCGGTGTGCTGGAGCGCGCCCATGGCGGCACGCTGCTGCTGGACGAGGTGGCCGACATGCCACTCGAGACCCAGGGCAAGATCGTCCGCGCTCTGCAGGAGCAGGGTTTCGAGCGGATCGGCGGGGCTACCCGGGTGAAGGTGGATGTCCGCGTCATCGCCACCACCAACCGGGACCTCCAGAACGAGATCGCCGCCGGCCGCTTCCGCGAGGATCTCTACTATCGGCTTGCCGTGGTGCCGTTGCGGATTCCGGCCCTGCGCGAGCGGCGGGAGGATGTGCCGGCCCTGGCCCGGCACTTCATGGCCCGCTCCGGTGAGACCTCCGGCATGCCGCCGCGGGAGCTGGCCGAGGATGCCATGGCGGCGCTCCAGGCCTATGACTGGCCTGGCAATGTCCGTCAGCTGCGGAATCTGATCGACTGGCTGCTCATCATGGCGCCCGGCGAAGCCCGGGAGCCGATCCGCGCCGAGATGCTGCCGCCGGAGGTGGGCTCGGCCGCGCCGGCCATGCTGAAGCTCGACCGCAGCTCGGAGATCATGACCCTTCCGTTGCGCGAGGCGCGGGAGCTGTTCGAGAAGCAGTATCTGGAGGCCCAGCTGCTCCGCTTCGGCGGCAATATCAGCCGCACCGCCAACTTCGTCGGGATGGAGCGAAGCGCCCTGCACCGGAAACTGAAATTCCTCGGCGTCCAGGCCGAGGACCGGGTGCCAGCCGGGCCGGCCCTGTGATCTCCTGGCGGAACGATTAGTCGGGATACCCCATGTCGCGCATCGCTTACGTCAACGGCCGCTATGTGGATCAGCGGCTGGCCGAGGTGAATATCGAGGATCGCGGCTACCAGTTCGGCGATGGCATCTATGAGGTCGTCCATCTCTATGGCGGCCGCTTCATCGACGAAGATCTGCACCTGTCGCGGCTGGAGCGATCCTTGCGCGAGATCCGCCTGCCGATGCCGATGTCCCGCCTCGCGCTGCGCCATATTCTGGCCGAGGTCGCCCGCCGCAACCGGGTGACCGAGGGGCTGCTCTACATGCAGGTGACGCGCGGCGTGGCGCGACGCGACCATGCCTTCCCGACCAGCCCCCTGCCGCCGGCGCTGGTGGTGACGGTGAAGCGCATCCCACCCTATCCAGCGAGTGTCGACCGCTGGGGCGCCAAAGCCATCACCCTGCCGGATCTGCGCTGGGCTCGGCGGGACATCAAATCGATCAACCTGCTGCCGAACTGCCTGGCCCGCCAGGCAGCACGGGAGCAGGGTGCGATCGAGGCCATCCTTTATGACGAGGCGACTGGGATCGTGACCGAGGGCGCCGCGACCACCTTCTGGATCGTCGATGCCGAGGGTGTGGTGCGGACGCGCCATCTGGACCAAGTCATCCTGCCCGGCTGCACCCGGGCTGCGCTGATGGCCGAGATGCAGGCAGGCGGCATCCGTTTCGAGGAGCGGGAATTCAGCCTCGAGGAGGCCCGGCAGGCCCGCGAAGCCTTCCTCACCTCGGCGACGTCCTTCGTGAAGCCAATCGTCGCCCTCGATGGGCAGCCGGTCGGGGACGGGAAGGTCGGGCCCGTGGTGCGTCATCTCTTCGAACTCTTCGCCCGCCATGTGAAGGGCGATCTCAGGAACGCCGCATGAGCGCCGCCTCGCACGGCCTGCCACGGGGTATCCTGTGGGACTGGGACAACACCCTGGTCGATGGCTGGCTCGCCATCGCCGCCGGGCTGAACGCAGCCTTTGACCGCTTCGGCCTGCCGCGCTGGACGGTTGAGGAGGTGAGGGGCCGCGTCCGCCGCTCGCTGCGCGAAACCTTCCCCGAGATGTTCGGGGCGGAATGGGAAGTGGCGCGCGACGTCTTCTATGCCGAGGTGCGCGCCCGGCACCTCGCTGTCCTGGAGCCGATGCCGGGGGCGGCGGCTGTTGTCGAGGCCGTTGCCGCGCTTGGTCTGCCGCAAGGCGTCATCAGCAACAAGCAAGGGCCGTTGCTACGGGCCGAGGCAGCGCATCTCGGCTGGGCACCGCGGTTCCGTATCCTGGTCGGGGCAGGGGATGCGGCCATCGATAAGCCCGACCCGGCGCCCTTCCGCATGGCGCTGCCGGCGCTTGGCCTGCCGGCCGACTCCGTGTGGTATGTCGGTGACACGGCGCTCGACATGGAGGCGGCTCGGCGAGCCGGCTGCACGGCGGTGCTGCTCGGCGATGCGGCACATGATGGCGGGCCAGAAATTGCTGCGCCGGACCTTGCCTTTCCCGACGCCATGGCGCTCACTGCCTATCTCCGAGGCGCTTCTCCGGGCTGATGCCAGTGCCGGTGGCAGCTTGGGCTGCCATGCGTGCGGCCGGGACCTCGCATGCCTTGCAAAGAGCAGCCCGAGGATGGATGGTGCGCCCTCCGGCGGGGTAACCCGTCTCGGGCGCGCCGCCATTCGAGTGGCCGCCAAGAACAAGAAGGACCGAGCCATGGCAGCCGAGAAGTCCCAGAACGTGCAGGACGTGTTCCTGAACCACGTTCGCAAGAGCAAGACGCCGGTCACGATCTTCCTCGTGAATGGCGTCAAACTTCAGGGAATTATTACCTGGTTCGACAATTTCTCCGTCCTTCTCCGCAGGGACGGTCATACCCAATTGGTCTACAAGCATGCGATCAGCACCGTGATGCCGGGTGCACCGATCCAGCTCTTCGATGCCACCGCGGCCGCGCGTGAAGGCGCGAGCGTGTCCCGCGAGGGCACCACTTTGACCATGAACCGTGAGGCCAACCCTGTCGGCGGAGATTGAACAAGGGCTTCCCGCTCCGGCGAATGACCGGGGCGATGGATCCGATACCGGTCCAACCCGGGCCGCCGTCATCCTGCCATATGAGCGGCAGCCCCGGAGCATAGGGTCGCAACAGCATGAGGCGGCGCCCCGGGCAGCGGAGGCCCGCCTGGCGGAGGCCGTTGGCCTTGCCGCCAGCATCGGCGTGACCATCGTCCATCAGGCGATCTACCCGCTGCGCGAACGGCGCCCCAGCACCTATCTGGGCGAGGGCCAGGTCGCCGCGGCGCGGCAGGCGATCGACGACCAACGGGTGGCGTTGGTTGTGGTGGATGCTGCGCTCTCCCCGGTGCAGCAGCGCAACCTCGAGCGGGAGTGGCGCTGCAAGGTCATCGATCGCACCGGCCTGATCCTCGAGATCTTCGGCGAGCGCGCCCGCACCAAGGAGGGCGCGCTGCAGGTCGAACTCGCCCATCTTGACTACCAGCGCACTCGCCTGGTGCGGTCCTGGACCCATCTGGAGCGGCAGCGCGGCGGCTTCGGCTTCCTCGGCGGCCCAGGCGAATCGCAGATCGAAATCGACCGCCGCCTGATCACCGACCGCATGGTGAAGCTGAAGAAGGAACTGGACCAGGTGCGGCGCACCCGCGGCCTGCACCGGCGGCAGCGGGAGAAGGTGCCCTATCCGGTCATCGCGCTCGTCGGCTACACCAATGCCGGCAAGTCGACGCTGTTCAACGCCCTAACCGGCGCCGGCGTCTATGCTCAGGATCAGCTCTTCGCCACCCTCGACCCGACGATGCGCGGCATCCGCCTGCCATCCGGCCGGCGAGCCATCCTGTCGGATACCGTCGGCTTCATTTCGGAGTTGCCAACCCAGTTGGTCGAGGCCTTCCGGGCGACGCTCGAGGAGGTCGCGGCCGCCGATATCATCCTGCATGTGCGGGATGTGGCCCATCCCGACACGGCGGCGCAGCGGGCCGATGTGCTCCGCGTGCTGGAGGAGATGGCCGAGGGCGCCAATGCGCCTCTGGACGAGGGCTGGCAGCGCCGGGTGCTGGAGGTGCTGAACAAGGCCGATCTGCTTGGTGGCGTCGGCGCGGTGCCTGGCGGCGCTGCCGACTCGGCCGTTGCCGTCTCGGCTTTGACGGGTGAGGGGCTGCCGCAGCTGCTCGAGACGCTCGATGCCCGTCTCTCCGCCAATATGGAGACGGTCCGCTACGCCATCCCATCGGCAGACGGGGCGAGGCTCGCATGGCTCTATCGACATGGCGAAGTGATCGAACGTGCCGATACCGAAAAGGATGTGCAGGTGACCGTGCGTCTCTCACCAAGCGACCGCGCCCGCTTTGAGCAGCCCTCGCCATGACCCCTCGGCTTGACGCCCGGGTAATGGGCGAGGTGGCCCAACTGCTGCGGGAGGCAACGCGCACCGAGATCCTACCGCGCTTCCGCCGCCTTTCCACTGGGGCCGTACGAACCAAGAGCGGCCCTCTTGACCTTGTCACGGATGCGGATGAGGCGGCGGAGCGGGTCATTACCGCGGGCCTGCTGAAGCGCTTCCCTGGCTGCGTTGTCGTCGGCGAAGAGGCGACGTCGGCTGACCCGACGGTGCTCGATACGCTTGCCGGGGCGGGTCTGGCTTTCGTCGTTGATCCGGTGGACGGCACGGCCAATTTCGCCGCCGGCCTGCCGCTCTTCGGCTGCATGGCCGCGGCGATCATCGGGGGCGAGATCGCGGCTTGCTGGATTCACGACCCACTTGGCGATGATACAGCCCTGGCCTTGCGGGGGGAGGGCGCCTGGATCGAGGCACCGGATGGACATCGGCGGGATCTGCAGGTGGCTGCGCCAGTACCGGTCAGTCGGATGGTTGCCTCCGTCTCTTGGAGCTGGATGCAGGAGCCGATGCGCAGCCGCATTACCAGCCGTCTCCCTCGGCTGGCAGCCAGTGTGAATTTTCGCTGCGCCGCGCATGAGTACCGGCTTGCCGCCGGCGGCCATGTCCATGCCTTGATCTACAACAAGCTGATGCCTTGGGATCACGCGCCGGGCTGGCTGCTGCATCGCGAGGCCGGCGGCTATGCCGCTCGCTTCGATGGCAGCCCCTATGGGCCGGACCGCACCACGGGCGGGCTGATCGTCGCCCCGGACCGGTCCAGCTGGGAGTCCCTGCGGGAAGCTTTACTGGCTGAGTAAGCGGCAAAGGCTAAAGACGCCTCCGCCAGGGAAGCATCTTCCTTCCAAGTATCGTTTCCACCCTGCTCCCGATCCAGCCCCGAGCTCTGACCGCTTCCTGGGAAGCTGTTCGTCGTCCCAGCCACCGGCTTGGCAACCTTGTGCCTTGAGCCTGGTGGAATGAGCGACGGGGCAGGGGCCTTGCGTGTTCCAACCTGCGACCACCCTGGGTGTCGTGTGCTCGCAAGCCGATGGGGATGATCTCTGCCGAACAGGCAGCGCCATACCTGACCCAGACAAAAGAGTTCGCTTTATGTTCACGAACTCTTCTGCGCTGGCCGAACGTGACACCAAGCGGCGAGAAATTTTCAGCAATTTGTGAATTATTTACAATCGCATGAAAAATATTTCCAACGGCGTAGGCTGCGAGTTCAGCGCATGTTAAGCGCTTTACATTACTGTTTTTCAGCCTTTTTCACGGCCTGCCACTCGCTTTCCATCTCCTCAAGCGAGGTGTCGCCCGGAGTCAGCCCGCGGGTCGCCAAACGCGTCTCCACGCCCTGAAAGCGCCGCTCGAATTTAGCATTGGCACCACGCAGGCATTCCTCCGGGTCGAGATCAAGCTTCCGGGCCAGGTTGGCGAGGACGAACAGCAAGTCGCCGACCTCGTCAGCGAGCCGACTGGGGTCGGCCTTGGGTAACTCTGCCCGTAGCTCCGCCGCTTCCTCCTCGAGCTTGTCGAGGACACCGGCCGCATCCGGCCAATCGAAGCCGACTCTTGCGGCGCGGCGTGTCAGCTTGGCAGCACGGGTCAGGGCAGGGAGGTTGGTCGGAATTCCAGCCAGCGCCCCGGTCTCCGCCCGGGCGGCTCGCTCGGCAGCCTTCTGCACTTCCCAGGCGGCGACCTGCGCACCGGCATCCCGGGCCGCGGCCTCGCCGAAGACATGCGGATGGCGGCGGACCATCTTGTCGCTGATCGCCTCGGCGACTTGGGTGAAGGCGAAATGGCCCAACTCCTCCGCCATGCGGGCGTGATAGACAACCTGGAACAACAGATCCCCGAGTTCGTCCAGCAGCGCCGGGAAATCCGGTCCGCGACGGATCGCGTCAGCCACTTCGAAGGCTTCTTCGATCGTATAGGGCGCGATCGTTTGGAAATCCTGCAGCTGGTCCCAGGGGCAGCCATCCGGCGCCCGCAATCGAGCCATGATGGCAAGCAGCCGGGACAAGGCGGCTTCAGGGGTCGGGGTCTCGGCCATGGTGGGGCTTCCGCTAGAAGGGTGGGTTTCCCGTCGCAGAAACCGGTCGCAGGAGCAATTCAGGCAAATTATCCCCATGGGTTATCCCCATGAAATTTAGTCGCATAAGATATATTATGGAAAGAAATAGCCTGGGGATAAGCTGGTGGGTAAGCCTGTGGGCAGCGTGTTCGGGGTGTTGACCGTGTCTTTCTGGTCAGCCTCTGTAACCGGGACGCCTCAGTCCAGCGGCACTTCGAGCACCAGCCCATCATGCGCAGGCTCAATCCCTGGCGGCAGTTCGCGCCACAGCCGCGCATAGTCCATGGCGGTGCCCATATGCGTCAGCACGGTTCGCCGTGGCTTCAGCCGCTCGACCCACTGGAACACCTGTTCCAAGTTAGCGTGCACCTTGTGCGGCCCGGGCTGAAAGCAACCGACCACCCAGGTATCCAGTCCCTCCAGCGCCGGCATGCTCTCCTCCGGCAACATCACGACATCGGTCGAATAAGCGAAGCGGCCGATGCGGATGCCAAGCGTGTCCATCACACCATGGTCCTGACGAAAGACCTCCACCGGCAGCCCGGCTGCCTCGAAGCGGTCGCCATAGGCCACGCGCTTTCCCTCGAGCGCCGGCCGGTAGAAAAACGGCGGCGTCGGCCCGATGAAGGCATAGTCGAAACGGTCATCCAGTTTCTGGAGGGTCGTCTTGGTCCCATAGGCGTCGAGCGCCCGCCCAATGTTGCGGTTGATCTGACGCAAGTCGTCGATGCCGAGGCAGTGATCGGCATGAGCATGGGTGAAGATGATCGCATCGAGCCGGCCGGCTCCAGCTGCAAGCAGTTGCTGACGGAGATCGGGCCCGGCATCGATCAGCAGCCGCTGCCCATCCGAGCTCTCGACAAGAGCGGATGTGCGAGTTCGCCGGTTGCGTGGCTCGGTGGGGTCGCATTCACCCCATTCACCCCCCTCGCCCACCCCACCGATCAGCGGCACGCCTCCGGAGCCGCCGCAGCCGAGGATCGTGACGCGCAGCACGAGCTCAGGCCACCCGACGGAACAGGCGGCGGAAATTCGCGGTAGTCAGCGCCTCCACCTCGGCCTGGGTGATACCGCGGGTTTCAGCCAAGACGCGGGCGGTGTGCGCCACATAGGCCGGCTCGCAGCGCTTCCCGCGGAGCGGAGCGGGGGCGAGATAGGGGCTGTCCGTCTCCACCAGTAGCCGTTCGGACGGCAACTCGGCGGCGATCGCGCGGATTTCCTGGGATTTCGGGAAGGTCAGGATGCCGGAAAAGGAGATATAGCCACCCATTGCCACCGCCTGCCGCGCCAGCTCGGCTCCAGAAGAGAAGCAGTGCAACAGGAAGTCGAAGGGGCCGCCCGACTCGCGCTCTTCGCGCAGGATACGGACGATATCGTCATCCGCCTGGCGTGCGTGAATGGCGATCGGCAGGCCGGTCATCCGCGCCGCGCGGATATGCCGACGAAAGCCCTCCGCCTGCAGGTCGCGTGGTGACTTGTCATAGAAATAGTCGAGTCCACTCTCACCGATGCCGATGATGCGTGTATGGTCGGCCAGCGCCGCGATCTCCTCGACCGTCGGCAGCCCTTCAGGCTCTCCGGCATTGTGCGGATGGACGCCGACCGTGCCCCAGACATCCGGGAAGCGTTCGGTCAACGCCTTCACTGCGGCTGCCTGGCCGACGCGGACGCCGATGGTGACCATCAGCCCGACCCCCGCCGAACGGGCCCGGCCGACCAACTCCTCGATCTCGGCCTCGGTGAAGTAATCGAGGTGGCAATGGCTATCGACCAGCATCCTTCAGCTCTCGACCTTACGGAACAACGGGGTGGGCGGCGGCAGCGCCGTCCCCTCAGGCAAGGGCTGTGCCAGGGCAGCGAGCCCCCGGCCCTCCGCCGACACGCCGAGTTGGTCGAGCATCGCTGCCATGGTGCCCGGCATGAATGGCTGCAGCACGGTGGCGAAGACCCGCAGCGCGGTGTGCAGATGCCGCAGGACCACGGCCATGCGGACCAGGTCCGTCTTCTTCAGCGCCCAGGGGGCCTGGAGGGTGATGTAGCCATTCGCAGCCCGTGCCTCGGAGAGGATGGCTTCCAGGGCCAGATGGAATTCCTGCCGCTCCACCAGGGCGCCGACCCGACCAGGCAGGCTTGCGAGGCCGCCGAGCAGTTCGGCATCCTCGGGCGCTGCCTCGGCTGCGGCGGGCAAGGTGCCGCCGCAATTCCGCTGGATGAGGGAGAGGGTACGGTTGGCCAGGTTGCCGAGCGTATCCGCCAGCTCCCCGTTCAGCCGGCCGATCAGCGCGGCGCGGGAGAAGTCGCCGTCATTGCCGAAGGGCACCTCGCGCAGCAGGAAGTAGCGCACCGGGTCGAGCCCGTATTCCTCGACGAGCCTCAGCGGGTCGATGACGTTGCCGAGGCTTTTCGAGATCTTCTGCCCCTCATTGGTCCACCAGCCATGGGCGAAGACCCGGCGCGGCGGGGCGAGCCCGGCGGCTGCCAGGAAGGCCGGCCAGTAGATGGCATGGAAGCGGACAATGTCCTTGCCGACGAAGTGCACATCAGCCGGCCAGAAGCGCCAGCGCTCGGCGGAGACGTCCGGATAGCCTGCCGCGGTGATGTAATTGGTCAGCGCATCCAACCAGACATACATCACATGCGCCGGGTCGCCCGGCACGGGAATGCCCCAGGTGAAACTGGTGCGGCTGATGGAGAGATCCTGCAGCCCGCCTTCGACGAAGCGCATGACCTCGTTCCGGCGAGAGGCCGGGGCGATGAAATCCGGATTGTCGCGGTAGAAGTCGAGCAGCCAGGGGCCCCATTTCGAGAGGCGGAAGAAGTAGCTCGGCTCCCTCACCCATTCGACCGGCGCGCCGGTCGGGGCGAAACGCTTGCCGTCCCGCTCCTCGATCTCGTCCGGGCCGTAGAAGGCCTCGTCCCGCACCGCGTACCAGCCCTCGTAATGGCCGAGATAGATCTCCTCGCGCCGCACCAGCTCCTCCCATAGCGCCTGGCAGGCGGCCTTGTGGCGAGGCTCGGTGGTACGGATGAAGTCGTCATTGGAGAAGCCCATGGTCGCCGCCAGGTCGCGGAAATGCTGGCTGACCCGGTCGGTGAAGCCTTGCGGGTCCATCCCCGCATCCTGGGCCGCCTTTTCCACTTTCTGGCCGTGCTCGTCCGTGCCGGTCAGGAAGAAGACCTGATGGCCCGAGAGGCGCGCCCAGCGCGCCGTGACGTCGGTGGCGAGCGACGTGTAGGCATGGCCGATATGGGGCCTGTCGTTCACGTAGTAGATTGGGGTGGTGAAGTATTTCGTTGCCATGGTTGCGTCTTTCAGCGGACCGTGAGCATCCCGAGGCTGCTCAGGACGGCCTGCTTGCGGTCGAGGTTCAACCGCTCCGTCTCATCCGCGAGGCGGCCCAGCTTCTCCCACAGGGTGGACCACTCGGCAAGCGAGCGCCCCTCCGCCCAGGGCAGTGCCCTGCCCTCCCGCGCCGCCTGACGCAGCCCGGCGGCCATGGCACGGCGGAGCAGGAGCATGAAGGTTGTCAGCGCCGAGGCATCGCGCCGGCCGGTCACGCGGTCGGCGATGTCCTGGGCGCGGCGCGGGTCGAGGCGCGGCAGCCCTGCCAGCACCTCCTCGACCAGGGACTGCAGCGCCAGCCCCTCCCCCTCGGCCAGCAACAGCGCGCGGCCGGGGCAGCCATCGGCGATGCGGGCAAGCCCGGCACGCTCCGCCCCGCCGAGTTCGGGCAGCCAGCGGCCGAGCAGGCCTTCCATCGTGGCATCCGGCAGCGGTGCCAAGTCGAGGCGGCGGCAGCGGCTGCGGATGGTCGGCAACAGCCGGTCCGGTGCGCTGGTGACGAGGAGCTGGACGGTACGGGGTGGCGGTTCCTCCAGCGTCTTCAGCAGGATATTGGGCACCACCTCGCGCTCGGCCCGCTCCAGCTCCTCCACCACCACGGCGCGCCAGCCGCCTTCGGCGGCGGTCATGGCCATAAAGCGAAGGGCAGCCCGGGCATCCTCCGCTCGCAGAACTTCCTTCTTCCCCCGCTCGCCGGCATTGGGCGCCATGCTGAACAGGTCAGCATGGGCGCCAGCGGCGATGCGCCGAAAGATGGGATGCTCCGCCGGCAGGAAGAGCGGCACCGCACCCGGCGGAGTCGGGGGTTGCCCCGCCAGCAGCCAGCGGGCGAAGCGGTAGGCGAGCGTCGCCTTCCCGACTCCGGAGGGGCCGGCGATCAGCCAGGCATGTGGCAGGCGCCCGGAGTGGGTGGCTTCCTCCAGGGTACGGGCCGCGTCGTCATGTCCGACCAGTTCGGGATTGGCGCGGGGCTCGGGCGGCGTCACGGCAGCAGGCGGGTGCGGACGGTCTTCAGGATGACGGCGGCCACGCCCTCAGGGCTGTCGCTGGCGTCAACCAGCAGGCAGCGCCCAGGGTCTTCGGCCGCGATCGCACGGAAGCCTGCGCGGACCCGGGCGTGGAAGGCGGTATCCATCGCCTCGTAGCGATTGCTGTCACCACGGGCCGCGGCGCGAGCCAGCCCTTCCTCAGGTGCGATCTCGAGCACCAGGGTCAGATCCGGCTTCAACCCCTCCAGCGCAACAGCGGCCAGCGCATCGAAGACACTGCGCGACACGCCCTGCCCGAAGCATTGATAGGCGAGCGTCGAGTCGGTGAATCGGTCGGACACCACCCAGGTCCCGGCCTCGAGTGTCGGCCGGATGGTGCGGGCGACATGCTCCCGCCGGGCTGCGAAATGCAACATGCACTCGGCAATGCTGTCCCAACTCCCCTGCCCCAACAGGATCCCGCGGATCGCCTCGGCTCCGGGCGCTCCACCCGGCTCCCGGGTCCGAATGACGGGGATGCCGTCGGCCGCCAGAGCAGCGACCAGCCGGGCCGCCTGGGTGGATTTCCCGGCCCCCTCGCCGCCCTCCAAGGTGATGAAGCGGCCACGACCAGCCATCAGCTACCGAACCACCGGCCGATCACTGCCGGGATGCGCGCAACCAGCCCCAGCCGATCCACATCGGCCCCAGCCAGCAGCGGCAGGGACAGATTCGGCACGCCCTGACCGGACACCTCGAGGCGGCCCAGCTCCTGGCCTTTCAGCACCGGCGCTGCGATCGGCGCCTCATACTTCACCCGTGCCTGCAGGCGCTGCCGCCACTGCCGCGGCAGGGTCACCACCACATCCTTGCCGCCGACCAGCGGGACCGTCCGCCGGTCGCCGAGATGCACCGGCACCTCCTCGATCACATCGGCCGCGCGGAAAAGGACGACATTCTCGAATTCGCGGAAGCCCCATTCGAGCAGGCGCTCGCTTTCCTCGCCCCGTGCCCGCATGGTCGGCATCCCGTTGAAGACCATGATGAGGCGGCGGTCGCCGCGCTTGGCGCTGGCGGTCAGGCCGTAGCCCGCTTCCTCGGTATGGCCGGTCTTGAGCCCATCGGCACCGGGCACCTTGGCGAGGGCCGGGTTACGGTTCTCCTGGCTGATGCCGTTCCAGGTGAAGCTGCGCTCGTTGTAGTACTTATAGTATTCGGGAAAGTCGTTGATGATCCGCCGCGCCACCCGGGCGAGGTCGCGGCAGGTCATCCGGTGCTCCGGGTCCGGCCAGCCGGTGGCGTTGCGGAAGGTGCTGTCGGTCAGGCCGATCTGCTTGCCCTGTTCGTTCAGCAATTCGGCAAACTGCTGCTCAGAGCCGGAGATGCCCTCGGCCAGCACGATGCAGGCATCGTTGCCCGACTGTACGATGACACCGCGGATCAGCGCCTCGACCGGTACGGTGCTGCCGATCTGGACGAACATCTTGCTGCCCTGCATCCGCCAGGCGCGCTCGCTGACCGGAAGCTCCTGCTCGAGCTTGAGGCGGCCCTCCTTCAGCATGCTGAAGACCACGTACATGGTCATCAGCTTCGACATGGAGGATGGCGGCATCCGCTCATCGGCATTCTTCTCGAGCAGCACCGCGTCGGTGTCGGCATCAATAATGAAGGCTTGGCGGGCGATGGTGTCGAAGGGACCGAGCGGCGTATTGGCCGGGGTCGGCGCCGGGCCGGTCGGGGCACGCTGTCCCGCGCCGGGGCGGCTGGCACCGGAGCGCGGCTGGGCCAGGGCCGGCAGGCTGCCGGAGGTCAGCGCCGCGGCGACCGGCAGGATCAGGCTGCGGCGGCGCGTGGAACCCAGGACGCCGGGCTGCGGGGCATCAGGGCGGGATGGCATGGCGAGGCAGACTCCGGTGCAGGCCGTCTCGCATACGCCGTTGCCCCCCGGAGGCTCAAGGCCTTGTGTGATCCCTGCTGAATTCGAATGTCTGGCGTGGCTTGGCGGGCGCTTTTGCCAGTGAATATCCGATCCGCTGGCCGCCTCACTCAACCCTCAGCCGGATCTCTGGCAAGCCCGCCTGCAATATGGCGCTGACCGCCCGATCGGCGGCGGCGAGGTTTGGATAAGGTCCGGCGACCACCCGGAATTGCGGCTGGCGCCCCCCGCCGACGGGCTCCACGCGCGGTGAGAGGCCGGCCAGCCGGGCCGCCTGGCGCTGCGCCAAGTCACGCCGGAAGAATACTCCGGCCTCGATCATCAAGCGCCCTGGCATGGCCTGACGGGTCGTGACGGTCTCCGGCAGCGGGTCCGGTGGCAGTTTTGGCGCCGCCTCAGCCAGGGATTGCGCCGCCATCCGCCCTGGGACCGCGCGCCGGGCTGCTTCCCGCGTGCCGGGCAATGGAGGCAGCGCCTCGGTCTCGACCGTGGGCCGCGGCGCGGCAGCGAGGGCGATCGCGGGCCGCTCCGGGCTGGGCAGGCCGGCAGCGAGTGCACGACTCGGCCCGGTCTCGACCCGGATGCGCACTTGAGCCGCGGCATTGGCCGGAATGCCGAGCAGTTGCGCGGTCCGAAGCGAGAGGCCGACGATCCGCCCAGGCTGGGACGGCCCCCGGTCATTCACCCGGATGCGGACCTCCCGCCCATTCTCCAAATTCCAGACCGTGAGGATCGCCGGCAACTGCAGGGTACGGTGGGCGCCGATAAGGCGGTCCGGGTCATAGACCTCGCCATTGACGGTTCGCTGGCCCGAGCGGCCACGCGGCAGGACGGCGGCGATGCCGCTTTCCTCAAGGCCGAAATCCTCCTGCGGATAGGACCAGACGCCGCCCATCGCATAGGGCTCGCCCAGCATGTAGCGGCCAATCGACGCCGCGGGCGGGGCTTGGCGATTGCAGCCCGCTGCCAGCATGGCGAACGTCAGGGCGACGCATACCCTCAACCGAAGCGATCCGAGAGCAGCCCCACAGCCAGCGCGTAGTTCACCGGCGGATTGTACCTGCGGATGACCCGAAAATTATGGTGGCAGAGGAAGACCTGGGTCGTTCCGTTGCGGGGCAGGATCAGGCTCGTCTCGATCTCCGAGCCCGGCAGCGCCCCGCCATCGATGCGGCGGAAGCCCATTCGGCTCCAGTCGCGAAGCGGGCGTTTGGCGTCGGTTTCCGCCCGCTCGCCATCAAAGCCCGGCGGCGCCAGCACCGCCTGGCCCCAGGGCTCGTCTCCGCGCCAGCCATTGCGGGCCAGATAGTTGCCAATGGAGGCAAGTGCATCGGCGCGGCTGTCCCAGATGTCACGCCGGCCATCGCCGTCGAAATCCACTGCCAGCCGTTCGAAATTGGTCGGCATGAATTGCGGCTGGCCCATCGCGCCGGCCCAGCTGCCCTTCATTCGCGCCGGGGCGATATGGCCGCCATCCAGCACCTTCAGCGCCGCGATCAGCTCGGTACGGAAATAGCTGGAGCGCCGACCGTCCCAGGCGAGCGTCGCCAACGCTTCGATCACCCCGAAGCCGCCTGTATTCGCACCGAAATTCGTCTCCATGCCCCAGATCGCCACGATCACGCGCGGGTCGACCCGGTACCGGGTGCCAATGGCCGCCAGGAGGGTGCGGCTTTCACCATAGTGACGGCGCCCATTCTCGACCCGGGTCTGGGAGACGATGCGGTCCCGGTAGTCCTCCCAGCTCAGAGCCCCTTCGGGCTGCTTGCGGTCAAGTTCGAGCACGCGGTCATTTGGCCGCAGGCCGGTCAGCGCTCGCTGCAAGGTAGCCGGCGAGACGCCCGCCTTCCGGGCATCGGTGCGGACGCCATCCAGAAAGGCATCGAAGCCGCTCGTGGCGGCAGCGGCCGGGCGGGTCAGGGCGAGGCCCGGGAGAATCGACAGGAACAGTCGGCGCTGGAGCATGGCCGGACAGGTGCCATGAGGCACGGGCCACCGCAACCATGACGTGCTCTTGGAAGCCAGAACCAGGGTGTTAGGATCACCCGGAAATCAGGGGAAACGCCATGGTCGCCGTCACAGAAATTATTGCCGATTATTGTGCCTCGCTCGATTTCGCCACGTTGCCGCCCGAGGTGCAGGAGCGCACCCGCTTCCTGGTCCTCGACCTCGTCGGCAATATCGTCCGTGGACGGCATGATGCGGAGAGCACCCCCGCCCTGCTGTCGATGGCCCGTGCCCTCGGTCTCGCCGCAGGTGGCTCGGCCGTGCTTGGTGACTCCGCGCGCTACACCCCGGCCGGCGCCGCTCTGTTGAATGGCGCCCTCGCCCATAGCCTCGATTTCGATGACACCCATGCGGCCGGCACGCTCCACCCCGGCGCTCCGGTGATCCCGGCGGCGCTGGCGGCAGCGGAGATGGTGGGCGCCAATGGCCGTACCGTGCTCTCGGCGATCGTCGCCGGCTATGAGGTGACCTGCCGGCTCGCCCTCGCCTTGCCGGGCGGCGACCATTACGACCGCGGCTATCATCCGACTGCGACCTGCGGTGCCTTTGGTGCCGCCGCTGCCGCCGCCCGGGTCTTCGGCCTGGATGCCAAGGGGATGCAGGACGCCTTCGGTATCGCGTTGTCCCAGGCAGCGGGCAGCCTCCAGTTCCTTGCCAATGGCGCCTGGACCAAGCGGTTCCAGGTCGGCTGGAGCGCGATGAACGGCCTCGCTGCCGCGACGCTGGCGCGCGAAGGGTTCCGCGGCGCCGCCGAGGCCTTCGAGGGCAAGGCTGGCTTCCTGCGTGCCTATGCGCCGAACCCCGTGCCGGAGCGGGCGCTGCAGGGCCTTGGCCAGCAGTTCGAGCTGATGAACACGGCGGTGAAGCCCTACCCCTCCTGCCGCTACGGCCATGCCGGCATCGACGCCGCCATCGAATTCCACAAGGAGCTCGGCCTCAAGGCGGAGGAGATCGAGGCGGTCACCATGGGGCTGCCGAACAAGGGCATGCTGCTGGTCGGCGCGCCGCTTGCCTACAAGCAGAACCCGCAGAACGTTGTCGATGGCCAGTTCAGCGGGCCCTTCGTTGTCGCCTGCGGCCTGGTGCACGGCCATATGGGCTGGGACAGCTATGCGCTGCTGCAGGACCCGGCGGTGCGGAGCGTGCTGCCGAAGGTGACCTGCGTCGAGGATCCGGAGGTCCAGGCCCTCTTCCCGGAATACATGTCCGGCAAGCTGACCCTTCGGGCCCGCGGGCAGGAGCATGTGCGGCTGGTGAAGATCGCCAAGGGCGAGCCGGAGAATTTCCTCACCGAGGCCGAGCTGCGGGCGAAGTTCCACGGGCTGGTCGATGCCGTGCTCGGGCGCGAGCGGGCGATGCAACTGGCCGATGCGGTGATCACCCTCGACCGGGCGGCCGATGTGAACGGCATGCTGCGACTCGGCGCGCCGATGATGGCGGCGCGGCTGGCAGGCGAGTAACCGGCGACGGGGGGGAGCGGGATGCCCCCTCCCCCTTACTTGTCCTCGAGTTGCCCGAGGAAGGCGCGGAAGTCCTTCGCCTCGCCGAAATTGCGGTAAACGCTGGCAAAGCGGACATAGGCCACCTGGTCCACTTCCCTCAGCGTCTCCATGACGATCTCGCCGATCTGGCGGGATGTGACCTCGGAATCCGCCTCCGTTTCCAGGCGGCGCTGGATCCCATTGACGATACGTTCCACCCGGTCCTCATCGACCGGGCGCTTGCGGAGGGCGACACGGATGGAGCGGGCGAGCTTCTCCCGGTCGAAGGGGGCGCGACGCCCATCCGTCTTCAGGACGGTCAGCTCGCGGAGCTGGACGCGCTCGAAGGTAGTGAAGCGGCTGCCGCAGGCCGGGCAGGAGCGGCGGCGTCGGATGGCCGCCGCGTCCTCTGCCGGGCGGCTATCCTTCACCTGGGTGTCGTCACTGCCGCAATAGGGGCACCGCATCGGAGGCCATCACCCCCGGTAGATCGGGAAGCGCTGGCAGAGTTCCAGGACGCGGGCCTTCACGCCATCCTCCACCGCTGAATTCGCCGCCGCGTCGTTGGCGCGCGCGAGCCCGTCCAGAACCTCACCGATCAGCTTCCCGATCGTGCGGAACTCCGCCTCGCCGAAGCCACGGGTGGTGCCGGCCGGCGTGCCGAGGCGGACGCCGGAGGTGACCATCGGCTTTTCCGGGTCGAAGGGGATGGCGTTCTTGTTGCAGGTCAGGTGGGCCCGGTTCAGCGCACCCTCGGCCGCCTTGCCGGTGAGTTTCTTCGGCCGCAGGTCAACCAGCAGCAGGTGATTGTCCGTCCCGCCGGTCACGAGGTCTAGGCCCTGGGACTTCAGCTCCTCCGCCAGCGCCGCCGCATTGGCGACTACGGCGCGGGAGTAGGCTCGGAACTCGGGCTTCAGCGCCTCGCCGAAGGCAACCGCCTTGGCAGCGATGACATGCATCAGGGGCCCGCCCTGCAGGCCCGGGAACACGGCGGAGTTGAACTTCTTCGCCAGCGCCTCGTCATTGGTGAGGATCATGCCGCCACGTGGCCCACGCAGCGTCTTATGAGTGGTGGTGGTTGCCAAATGCGCATGCGGGAATGGCGAGGGATGCGCCCCGCCGGCGACGAGGCCAGCGAAATGCGCCATGTCCACCATGAAGATGGCGCCCACTTCGTCGGCGATCTCCCGGAACGCCCTGAAATCCCAGATCCGGGCATAGGCGCTGCCGCCGGCGATGATGAGCTTCGGCCGATTCTCAAGCGCTATCCGGCGGACCTCCGCCATGTCGATCCGCTGATCCTCGCGGCGCACCGTATAGGGGACAGGCTTGAACCACTTGCCCGAGAGGTTGGCGGCCGAGCCATGGGTCAGGTGCCCGCCGGCGGCGAGGTCAAGCCCCATGAAGGCATCGCCCGGCTGGAGCAGGGCGAGGAACACCGCCTGATTGGCCTGGGCGCCGCTATGCGGCTGCACATTGGCGAAGCCGCAGCCGAAGAGCTGCTTTGCACGCTCAATTGCCAGCGTCTCCGCCACGTCAACGAACTCGCAGCCGCCGTAATAGCGCCGGCCGGGGTAGCCCTCGGCATATTTATTGGTCAGGACCGAGCCCTGGGCTTCCATGACCGCCTGGGAGACGATGTTCTCTGAGGCGATCAGCTCGATGCCGTCCTGCTGGCGGCCAAGCTCCAGGCCGATGGCCTCGGCAAGTTCCGGATCAGCTTCGGCAACCGAGGCGCTGAAGAAGCGGTCAGGGCTGCGATAGGCGGTGGTCTCGTTCATGGCGTCACCCGTTCGGTGCAAGCTTGGCGAGGCGCCGGGCATGCCGCCCGCCCTCGAATTCGGTATCGAGGAAGGCCCGTAGCGCATCGAGCGCCACTTCCGGCCCGGTCGTGCGGGCCCCGAAGCAGGCAATATTGGCGTCGTTATGGGCCCGTGTCAGCCGCGCCTCGGTGGTCGAATGCAGCACCGCCGCGCGGATGGCGGCATGGCGGTTGGCAGCGATCTGCACGCCGATCCCGGTGCCGCAAACCAGCACGCCGAAGCGGGCCTGGCCGGCCTCCACGGTCTCGGCAACCCGATGGGCGAAGTCCGGGTAATCGACGCTGTCGGCGGAATTGGTACCGACATCGATCAGGCTGTAGCCGGCATCCACCAGCGCCTGTTGCAGCACGGTCTTGAGCGGCAGCCCGGCATGGTCGCCGCCGATAGCGATGGTGAGCGGGGTCATGGGCTGGTCCCTACCATGTCATGGGGTAGGCGCGATATGGTGCCCACAAGGACTTGGGTGCAACCCTGGCCTGCGCCCGGCCAGGGCCGGGGCCTCCGGTGGTGCCCGGGTGCCCGCCCCTCATGCCGCTTCCGTCCCGGCGCCGGACATGGCACGGATAGGCCCCGCGGAGGAGCACCCCATGGTGAACAGCACCAATCCTGAGACCCTGGCGCTGCATGGCGGCAGCCACCGGGCGGACCCGAGCACCGGCTCGGTCGCCGTGCCGATCCACCAGACCACCAGCTTCCAGTTCCAGGATACCGGCCACGCCGCACGGCTGTTCGGCCTGTCGGAACTGGGCAATATCTATACCCGCATCATGAACCCGACCTGCGACGCGCTGGAGACACGCATCGCGGCGATCGAGGGCGGCGTGGCGGCGCTCGCGGTCGGCTCCGGGCAGGCGGCAACCAGCTTCTGTGTGCTCAACCTGTGCTCGGCCGGAGACAACATCGTCTCCTCGACCGACCTCTATGGCGGCACCTGGAACCTCTTCGCCAACACGCTCAAGCAGTTCGGCGTCGAGGTCCGCTTCGTCGACCCGGCCGACCCTGAGGGCTTTGCCCGCGCCACCGACTCCCGCACCCGCTGCTACTACGCGGAGACGCTGCCGAACCCGAAGCTGCAGGTCTTCCCGATCGCCGAGGTCGCCGCGATCGGCCGCCGCCTCGGCGTGCCGCTCATCATGGACAACACCGCGGCTCCCATCATCTGCAAGCCGCTCGCACTCGGCGCAGCCATCGTCATGCATTCGACGACCAAGTTCATCGGCGGCCATGGCACCAGCATCGGCGGTATCGTGGTGGATGGCGGCAATTTCGACTGGGAGGCCGGCGGCAACCGCTTCCCGACCCTGAACCAGCCAGACCCCAGCTACCATGGCGCCGTCTGGACCCAGGCGGCGAAGCCGCTCGGCCCCATCGCCTACATCCTGCGCATGAGGACCTGCCTGTTGCGCGACATGGGCGCCGCCATGTCCCCCTTTAACGCCTTCATGTTCCTCCAGGGGCTGGAGACGCTGCCGCTGCGCATGGAGCGGCACTGCGCGAACGCCTTGAAGGTTGCCGCCTTCCTTGCCTCCCATCCGAAGGTGACGAAGGTGATCCACCCCAGCGTGCAGGCCGGCGAGGCAAAACGCCGTGCCGATGCTGCGCTGCATGGCGGATATGGCAGCCTGATGGGCTTCGAGATGGCCGGCGGCGCCGAGGCAGGCGCGCGCTTCATCGACAGCCTGAAGATGCTCTACCATGTCGCCAATATCGGCGATGCCCGGTCGCTCGCGATCCACCCGGCGACCACGACCCACAGCCAGCTTTCCGTCGAGGAGCAATTGGCGACCGGCGTCACCCCCGGCTATGTCCGCCTCTCGATCGGCATCGAGCATGTCGAGGACATCATCGCGGATATCGCCCAGGCGCTGGAGGCAGCATGACCATCGGCAACCCGGTCGGGGCCTTCCCCGCCACCCGCATGCGGCGCAACCGGCGGGATGCCTGGACCCGCCGGCTGAACGCCGAGACCATGCTCAGCGTCGATGACCTCATCTGGCCCATCTTCATCCGCGAGGGTGCCGGGCAGACCACCGAGGTTGCCTCCATGCCGGGCGTAGTGCGCGTCACCCTCGACCGTCTGGCGGGCCATGTGGAACAGGCGGCCGCGCTCGGCATCCCGGCCATCGCCCTTTTCCCCATGACTCCGCCGGAGCTGAAGAATGCCGAGGGGACCGAGGCACTCAACCCGGAGAACCTGATCTGCCGCGCCGCCCGCCTGCTCAAGCGGGAATTCCCCGAGATCGGCTTGGTCGGCGACGTGGCGCTCGACCCTTATACGGACCACGGGCATGACGGGTTGATCCGCGAGACGCGGACCGGCGATTATGTCCATAACGATGACAGCGTCGCCGTGCTCGTCACCCAGGCGGTGAATCAGGCCGAGGCCGGCATCGACGTCATCGCTCCCTCCGACATGATGGATGGCCGCATCGGTGCCATCCGCGGCGCACTGGACGAGGCGGGGCTGATCGACACCCGGATCATGTCCTACGCCGCCAAATACGCCTCCGCCTTCTACGGCCCCTTCCGCGATGCGGTCGGCAGCGGAAAGGCGTTGCGAGGCGACAAGAAGACCTATCAGATGGACCCGGCCAATTCCGATGAAGCCCTGCGCGAGGTTGCGCTCGACCTTGCCGAGGGCGCGGACATGGTCATGGTCAAGCCAGGCATGCCTTATCTCGATATCGTGCGCCGGGTGAAGGATCGCTTCGGCGTCCCCACCTTCGCTTATCAGGTGAGCGGCGAATACGCGATGATCATGGCCGCCGTTCGCAATGGCTGGCTGGAGCATGAGCGGGCGATGATGGAGAGCCTGCTTGGGTTCAAGCGCGCGGGTGCCAATGGCGTGCTGACCTATTTCGCAGTGGAGGCGGCGCGGCTGCTGAAGGGCCGCTGACCGACTTCTTGGTCAGGAGGATCGAGCGATGAACACCGATTGGCTTGGCCTCGCCGACAGGATCGCGGTCGTCACCGGCGCCGCAGGCGGCATGGGACGGGCGATCGCCACCTCCTTCGTCGAGGCGGGTGCCGCTGTTGCGCTGCTGGACCGGGACCGGGACGGGTTGCTGGCCCTGGAGCAGCAACTTACCCTTGCCGGCGGCCGGGTCGCCGCCATTGCCTGCGACACAGGCTCCGAGGCCAGCATCGCCGATGCTGCCCGCGCCTCGGCCGACAAGCTCGGGCCGGCCGATATCCTGGTGAACAATGCCGGCATCCTGCGTGCCGGCCCCCTCGCTTCGCTTCCCCTCGAGGAATGGAACACGCTGCTCGCGGTGAACCTCACCGGCTACCTGCTCTGCGCCCAGGCCTTCCGGCCACAGATGCTGGGGCGAGGTGGCGCGCTGGTGCATATCGCCTCCATTGCAGCCAGCAACCCGCAACCGCGCAGCGGCGGCTACAGCCCGAGCAAGGCAGCGGTGGCCATGCTCTCCCGGCAATTGGCACTGGAATGGGGACCGGATGGCATCCGCAGCAATGTGGTAAGCCCCGGTCTGATCCGCACGCCGATGTCGGAGAGCTTCTACCAGGCTCCCGGCGTCAAGGAGCGGCGCGAGGCCATCCTGCCGCTGCGCCGGATCGGCGCTCCGCAGGACATCGCCGATGCGGTGATCTACCTCGCGAGCGCCCGGGCCGCCTATATTACCGGCGGTGAGATCCTGGTGGATGGTGGGCTCGACCAGGCGGTGATGGAGCTCACGCCCCGGCCGGGCTACTGACGCCCTCGAACAGCGCCCCGATGGCCCGTACCGCGAGGCTCTCCGCATCGCGGTCGTAGAAGCCGCAATGTCCACCGCCGGCGATCGCCAGCGGCAGCGCGGCTGGGCAAGCCGACCAGTCGATGGCCCGCATCGCAGCGATGGGCACCAGCGGGTCATCCTCCGCCATGATCACCAGCGTCGGCACCCGGAGCCGCGGCAGAGCTGCCGCCGGACGGTTGACCTCGCAGAAAACAGCGAAGGACGGGTAGCCGAAGCGCGGTGCCGTCACCGTCGCCTCGAATTCGGTCAGCGAGCCTGCCTGGCGGGCGGCCTGGCGCAAGGGCTCCGGCAGGTCGGTCGCTGGCACGGCGAGTACCTCCCGCCTGTAAAGCGCCAACAGGGCCCGGCCGAGCACGGGGTTGGCATCGATCGCCGCATAGGCCTGCTCCGGCTCCAATGGCGGTCCAATGGCGGCGGCGCCGAGGATGCGGGGCAAGCTGGCAGCTTCCCGGCCAAGCAGGTTCAAGACCAGCGATCCGCCGAGCGACCAACCAGCCAGCAACACCCCCTGCCCTGTCAGCGCTTCGGGCAGGAGGGTGAGGGCCTCGGCCAGGTCTTCGCTTCGGCCTAAATGGTAGTGGCTGGTACTGCGGGCGAGGCTGCGGGCGCTGCCACGGAGGTTCAGCCGGAGCACCGGAAATCCCCGGCGGAGCAGCCCAGCCGCGGCCTCCCGCAGATAGGGATCGTCCTCCGTGCCGTTCAGCCCATGGACCAGTACCGCCAACGGCCGCGCTGACGCCCGCTCCGGCAAATGCAGCATGGCAGCCAGCGCATCCCCATCCGCCAGCGGCAGCCAGAGCCGATGGCCAGGCGACAGCCGCGCCGGCCAGGGCCAACGCAGGGCCCGGATCGTCTGCAGGGTGCCGCCGAGCCAGGGAGGACGCGGTCGGAAGGGCACGGAGGATGGCATCATGCCATCAGCAACGCGCGCAAGGCGGCAGCGCTCCCGCTGCCTAAAGGATACCCCTCTCCCGCAGCACCGCGATCTCCGTGGCCGGCAGGCCGAGCAACCCGCCCAGTACCTCCTCGGTATGCTGGCCGAGCACTGGCGGTGGGCTGCGATAATCGGGTGGCGTCGCCGAGAGCTTCACCGGGTTGGCGATCACTGTCACCGTCTCGCCCGTGGCATGCGGCAGCTCGAGCACCATGTTCCGCGCCTGCACATGCGGGTCGGCGAAGACCTGTTCCAGCGTGTTGATCGGACCGCAGCCGATTTTCAACGCCTCCAGAGCCTCGATCCATTCGGCAGTGGTCTTCGATTTCATCACCGGAGTCAGCGTGTCGGTCACGAGCTGGCGGTTCTGCACCCGCTTCGGGTTGGTGGCGAAGCGCTCGTCGGCCAGCAGGTGCTCCAGCCCGTTCGCCTTGCAGAAGCGCTCGAAGGTCGGGTCGTTACCGACCGCCAGGATGATATAGCCGTCCTTGGTCGGGTATTCCTGGTAGGGGGCGATGTTCGGGTGCTGGTTGCCGAGGCGCGGCGGGTTCTCGCCGGTGGCCAGGTAGTTCATGCCCTGATTCGCCAGCCAGGCGACATGGGTGTCCAGCATGCCGATATCGATCTGCTGCCCCTCACCCGTCGCGTTCCGGTGGTTCACCGCGGCCAGGATGCCGATGCATCCATAAAGGCCGGCGAAGAGGTCGGCGACCGGCACCCCCACCTTCTGCGGCGTCCCGTTCGGCTCGCCCGTAAGGGACATGACGCCGCCCATGGCCTGGATCAACGCGTCATAGCCCGGCCGCGGCGCATAGGGCCCGGTCTGACCGAAGCCGGTAATCGAGCAATAGATCAGCCGGGGATGCTTCGCCTTCAGTTGCTCCCAGCCCAGGCCGTATTTCGCCAGAGCGCCGACCTTGAAGTTCTCGACCAGGATGTCGCAGTGCTCAAGCATCCGGTGGATGATCGCCTGCCCCTCGGGCTTGGCGATGTCGAGGGTGACCGACTTCTTGTTGCGGTTCACGCCCACGAAATAGGCGGACTCCTTCGTCTTCGGCACGAAGGGCGGGGCGAAGCCGCGGGTGTCGTCGCCCGCCTCGGGCCGCTCGATCTTGAAGACCTCGGCGCCGAGATCGCCCAGCATCTGGGTGCAGGTAGGGCCGGCCAGGACCCTGGTCAGGTCCAGCACGCGGAGACCCTTCAGCGGGCCACTCGGTTCCTGCATTCTCCACTCCCGTCCCATCACCGACCAGCCCCTCATGCACCAGACCGGGCCGGGCAGGAAGCCGGGTTTTGCGTCCCCGTCTTGCCCTTGCGGGGGCGGCGGCCCATGGTCTGGCCCATCTCACCCGACCCGGGAGGAACCAATGCTCGACCGGCCCATGCCCACCCCCTCGGCCCCCAGCCTCGACCCCTTCGCGCTGGCGAAGGCGCTCTCCGGCCATCACTTCATCGGCGGAGGCTATGTGCCGGGCCGGAACGGCAAGAGCTTCGCCGTGGTGAACCCGGCGACCGGCACCGAGGTGGCACGCGCCGCCGAGGGCGATGCGGCCGATGTCGATGCCGCCGTGCAGAACGCCGCCAAGGCGCAAAAGGACTGGGCGAAGATGCCGGCGCGGAAGCGTGGCGCCCTGGTCTATCAGTGCGCCGCCCTGCTGAAGAAACATCAGGAGGAGCTGGCTCGCCTCATCGCCCTCGAGACCGGCAAGGCGCTCCGTACCGAGAGCCGCGTCGAGGCCGGCGTCGTCGCCGACATCTTCGAATTCTTCGGCGGCCTGGGCTCCGAGCTGAAGGGCGAGAGCGTGCCCTTCGCACCCAATGTGCTGAGCGTCACCGTGCGGGAGCCGCTCGGCGTCGTCGGTGCGATCATCCCCTGGAACGTGCCGATGCTGCTGATGGCGCTGAAGGTGGCGCCGGCGCTCGTTGCGGGCAATGCGGTGGTGGTGAAGAGCGCCGAGGAGGCGCCGCTCGCCGTGCTGCGCATCTGCGAGCTGATGAACCGCATCCTGCCGCCCGGCGTCTTCAACATGCTGTCAGGCTTTGGCCCGGATTGCGGCGCGCCACTGGTCGAGCACCCGCTGGTGCGGAAGCTCACCTTCACCGGCAGCGTCGAGACCGGCAAGATCGTCGCCCGCGCCGCCGCTGAGAAGCTGATCCCGGTGACGCTGGAGCTCGGCGGCAAGTCGCCGATGATCGTCTTCGCCGATTGCGACTTCGACAAGACGGTGAATGGCGCACTGACCTCCATGCGCTTCACCCGCCAGGGCCAGAGCTGCACGGCGGCGAGCCGCATCTATGTCGAGCGCCCGATCTTCGATCGCTTCGTCCAGGCGATGAAGACCGCCGTCGACGCCATGGTGATGGGCGACCCACTCGACGAGAAGACCGATATCGGCACCATCGTGAGCGAGGGCCAGCTGGAGAAGGTCCGTGGCTTCATCGAGGAGGGCAAGGCAACGCCCGGCGCCACCGCCCATGTCTGCTCCGCCATGCCGCAGGACCAGGCGCTGAAGAAGGGCCTCTTCATCCAGCCCGTCATCTTCACCGGGCTCGGCCGCGACAGCCGCCTGGTACGCGAGGAGATCTTCGGCCCGGTGACCGTCATCGCCCCCTTCGACGATCCGGAGGCGGTGCTGGCCGAGGCGAATGACAGCGAGTTCGGTCTGGCCGCCTCGCTCTGGACCAACAACCTGAAGGTCGGGCTCGACCTGGCCCACCGGCTGGAGGCCGGCCTCGTCCAGATCAACCAGAACCTCGTCGTCCAGGCGAACCTGTCCTATGGCGGTGTGAAGAGCAGCGGCCTCGGCAAGGAGGCCTCGCTCGAGGCGATGCTCGAGCACTTCACCCACAAGAAGACCATCATGGTGAATATGGGCTGAGCCGGCTGGCGCGCCCCGATCAGGGGCGCGCCGATACCGGATCAGACGAACCACTGCCCGGTCGCGGCGAAATTCGCCTCGACCTCAGTGGCCACCGCATCCCAATCCGTCACCGCCTCACGATCCGGGTCGCCGAAGCCGATGCCGGAGACGTACCAGGTGCCGGTCCGCTCGAAATTCCGGGTGGCCTCGGCGGCGATGGCGTTCCAGTCGGCGCCCTCCCAGCCATGCGCCTCGAATTCCTGGTTCACTGCGCCGCGGCCGATATCCGGGTTGTCGGTGAAGAGGCCGTCCACGCCCGCCTTGATGAGGGCTCGCGCCTCCTCGGTCAGCGTCTCCACGGTGCCGTCCGGCCTGAGGGAGAGGAAGGATTCCTCGGCGCGAAGCGTATAGGGCACGACCTCAAGCCCCGCAGCATGAGCATCCTCGACCAGCGAGGAGGTTTCGCCGGTGAGCTGGCGGGTAATCTCGGCAACGCCGTCACCATCGCCATCGACGGGCGTCTCAAGCTCCACCACCGGGCGGATGTAATCCTTATAGGGCCCGATCGCCTCGGCATAGACGCGCGCCATGGCCTGCAACGCCTCGGCACTCAGCAGATCCTCATTGATGGCGCTCTCCATGGTGAGGTCGAGGCCGAGTTCGTCGTATATGGTGGGATCTGCGCCGAGAGCGGCCTTGGCCGGGTCGAAGTTGAAGGCCAGGTCGTAGGAGCCGCCGAGCAACTGCACCAGCGGCAGGTCGATGCCCGCCTCCGGCATGATCTCCTTCTGCAGGTCGATCAGGTTGGCCAGCTCGAAGGACTGGATGGTGACGCGCTCCGGGTCGGTGAATTCCGCGCGGACCAGCGCGTCGATCACCATCTGGCTGGTGTCCTGGTGGATTGGCGTGCCGTCGAGAAAGCGGCCTTCCTGGGCGAAGAAGGTCGGGTGCTTCGTCTCCGGTATGATGCCGATCTCCCGCCCGGTCTCCGCCTCCACCTGCTTCACCAGGTTGATGACGTCGTCGAGGGTCGGGATGCAATAGAGATCATCATAGGCGGTGTTGTCAGGCCGTACCTCCGGGATGCGCTCCCGCGCATAGAGCGTCTTGATCTCGGCGAGGGTGAAATCCTCGGCAAACCAGCCGGTGATCTCCTGGCCATCGATGATCTTGGTCGTCTCGCGGTCGGCAAATTCCGGACGGTCCGAGACATCCGTCGTGCCGCCCAACTCGTTCTCGTGACGCGCGATCAGCGCACCATCCTTGGTCACCACGATGTCGGGCTCGACCACATCCGCCCCAAGCTCGATGGCCAGTTTGTAGGCTTCGAGGGTGTGCTCCGGCCGGTAGCCGCTTGCCCCGCGGTGGCCCACTACCTCCGGCACCCCACCATCCAATGTGTTGAACGAACTCATGCTGTTCCCCTTCCCCGGCTGCAGGCAGGCAGCGCTTGCTCCGAGGCTAGGCGGCTGACGCAACACCTCCGTGAAGGCCGGGTGACAGCGATATTATATTGTATCCAAATTCTATCAGGCTGAGGTCGAGCGTCCTACCGATGGTCCGAAGCTCCCTCGTCGCGCCAAGATACCGGGAACTCGGCAGCTTCAGGACGCATGGGCTGAGCTAGCTGCCGACCGCTGAGGGCTGAACCCTACCCGGCTCCCAGAGCGTCACGGTGGCCCTCCATTCCTGAGCCTCTCTCAGGAAGTCCCCTTGGCGCAGACCGAACCATGCGGCACCCGCCACGTTGGCAGGCCATCCGAATCACCCCCCCGACAAGGCAGACAGCACATGGTCAACCTGGGCTACAAGTTGATGGCGGAGGAGCATGACCCACGCGCCCTCGTGCAGAACCTGATCGCCGCCGAGCAGGCCGGCTTCGATTTTTCGGCCATCTCGGACCACTTTTCCCCCTGGGTGGAGGAGCAGGGCCATGCCTCCTTTGCCTGGTCGGTGCTCGGTGCCATGGCCCAGGCCACCAGCCGGATCGGGCTGATGACTGCTGTCACCTGCCCGATCATGCGCTATCACCCGGCCATCATCGCCCAGGCCGCCGCGACCCTCGCCATCCTTAGCGGGGACCGCTTCGTCCTTGGTCTCGGCGCCGGCGAGCGGCTGAATGAGCATGTCACCGGTGAGGGCTGGCCCGGTGTCGGCGAGCGGCATGAGCGGCTGGGCGAGGCACTTGAGATCATTCAGGGCCTGCTCAGCGGTGAGCTGAGCAATTTCCGCGGCCGCTACCTCAAGCTGGACCATGCCAGGCTATTCGACCGGCCGCAGCGCAAGCCTCCGGTGATCCTTGCCGCTGGTGGCCCCGAGGCGGCCCGCCTCGCCGCTCACAAGGCCGATGGGCTGATCGCCACCGAGCCAAAGCCGGAGTTGGTCGAAGCCTATCGGGGAGCAGGCGGCAAGGGCCCCTGCTATGCCGAGGTATCCGTCTGCTTTGCCGCCAGCGAGGAGGAAGGGCTGAAGACTGCCCGCCACTACTCCCGCTGGGCGCTCACGGGCTGGAAGGTGATGGCGGAGCTGCCCAGCACGGAGGCCTTCGCCGCAGCGACCGAGCATGTCGCCCCCGAGATGATGGCGCAGAACGTCGCGGCCGGCCCCGACCCCTCACGGCACCTGGAGGTGCTGGAGAAGTTCCGCAAGGCCGGCTTCGACCACCTGATCCTCAGCCAGATCGGGCCGGATCAGGCAGGTTTTCTCGACTTCTTCCAGCGCGCCTTGGCCCCGGCGCTGCGCCGGGCCTAGCCCAGCAAGGCCTGGGCGCAGGCATCGAGGATACTGTCGGTATCCAGCCCATATTCGCGGTACAGGTCGGGGATGTCCCCGGCTTGGCCGAAATGGTCGACGCCGAGCGGGACCACGCGCTGGCCCCGCACGCTGCCAAGCCAGGCATGGGCGGCCGGGTGTCCGTCCAGCACGGTGACCAGGGCGGCATCCGGCGCCAAAGGCGCGAGCAGTTGCTCGATCCAGCTCGGCTGGCCGAAGCCGCTCCGCGCCTTGCGCCGCGCCTCCAGCCACTCCGCATGCAGCCGATCCGGACTGGTGATGGCCAGGAACCCGGCCCCAGGCTCCTCGCCGCGCAATTCCTCGAAGGCTGCCAGGGCCTCCGGCGCGACCGGTCCCTGATAGGCGATGGCGATGCGCGCGCCCGGCGCAGGCGGCACCATCCAATGGCCGCCGGCAATAACCGCCGCTGGATCGAGCTTGCGCTGCGGCTGCTCCAACCCACGGGTCGAGAGGCGCAGCCAGACGGCGCTGCCGTCCGGCTTCTGCATGTGCTCGAAGCCCCAGCGCATGAGGATGCTCAGCTCATCCGCATAGGCCGGCTCATAGCTCGCCAGCCGGTCCTGGGCGATCCCGATGAGCGGCGTATTGACCGACTGGTGCTGCCCGCCTTCGGGCGCGAGGGTCAGGCCCGAGGGCGTGCTCACCAGCATGAAGCGCGCATCCTGGTAGCAGGCATAGATCAGGGCATCGAGGCCCCGGTTGACGAACGGGTCGTAGACCGTCCCGACCGGAAGGAGCCGCGCGCCGTAAAGCGAGTGCGACAGGCCGAGTGCCGCCATTACCAGAAACAGGTTCTGCTCGGCGATCCCGAGCTCGATATGCTGCCCTTCCGGCGACATGCCCCAGCGTTGGGCGGAGGCCAGCTTGGCGTCGCGGAAGACGTCGTTCTTCAAGTGACGGTCGAAGACGCCGCGCCGGTTCACCCACGCGCCGAGATTGGTCGAGACGGTGACGTCCGGGCTGGTGGTGACAATGCGGCTGGCGATGGGCGCGGCGGCCCCCTGCCCGCGGCCAAGTTCGGCCAGCACCTCGCCAAAGGCGGCCTGGGTCGAGAGCTTCCGCCCCGCAGGTACGCGCGGCAGCGGGAAGGCTTCCGGCACCGGCACGGTGGGGGAGGCCAGCCGCCGTCCCTCCTCGGCCAGCGGCCGGGCGAAGGGCACGCTCTCGATGAAGGCGCGCAGCTCCGGCTCGGGCACGTCGAGGCCGGCGAATGGCTGCCATTCCTCGCCATCGGCGATGCCCATCTCGCGCTTGAAGCCGGCCATCTGCTCCTTGCTCATCAGCCCGGCATGGTTGTCCTTGTGCCCGGCAAAAGGCAGGCCCATGCCCTTGATGGTATAAGCAATGAAGCAGGTCGGCTGGTCGCCCGCGGCATCCTGAGCGCGAAAAGCCTCGAGCAGAGCCGCTACGTCATGCCCGCCGAGATTGGTCATCAGCGCGCCCAGCTCCTCGTCGGAGAGCGGGTCGATGATGGCGCGGATGCCCTCCTCGCGGCCGAGATCGGTCAACAGGGCAGCTCTCCACGCCGCACCGCCCTGGAAGGTAAGCGCGGAATAGAGGCTGTTCGGGCAATCATCGATCCAGCGGCGCAGGGACTCGCCACCCTCGCGCGCGAAGGCTGATTCCAGCTTCCGCCCATATTTCAGCGTGACGACATTCCAGCCCATGTCGCGGAACAGGCCCTCGATCCGGCCGAAGAGCCGGTCCTGCACCACGGAATCGAGGCTTTGGCGGTTGTAGTCGATGATCCACCAGACATTGCGGACATCGTGCTTCCAGCCTTCCAGCAACGCCTCGTAGATATTCCCCTCATCAAGCTCAGCATCGCCGACAATGGCGATGTGCCGCCCGGGCGGCACGCCCGGACGGCCGAGTCCGTGCAGCTGGACGTAATCCTGCACCAGCGCGCCGAAGCTCGTCAGCGCCACGCCGAGGCCGACGGAGCCGGTCGAGAAATCGACCTCCGGGCCGTCCTTCACCCGCGACGGGTAGGGTTGGATGCCGCCGAACTGCCGCAGCGTCGCCAGCCTCGCCGGGTCCTGCCGGCCAAAGAGGGTGTTCACCGCATGAAAGACCGGGCCGGCATGCGGCTTCACCGCCAACCGGTCCTCGGGCTTCAGTATCTCGAAATAGAGTGCCGTCATGATCGAGATGACTGAGGCGCAGGAGGCCTGGTGCCCACCGACCTTCAGCCCATCCCGGCTTGGCCGCACATGGTTGGCGTGGTGAATCATCCAGGCCGAGAGCCAGAGGAGCTTGCGCTCGATCGCATGCAGGAGACGGAGCCGCTCGCTTTCCGATTCGCGGTCGGCCCGCACCAGGTTAGGCCCGCCATTGGCCAGGATGTTCACGACAGGCCCTCCCGTATGCTTGGACAATCCCATCTGGCCCTGATGGCCTGGGCTCGGCAAGGGGCGAGGCTCACTGTTCGGCGTCACGGCTTGCGGCCGGCGGGGCGGCTGGGTAATCCGCAAGGCTCCATTCGAAAAGGCTGCCCCGGCATCATGCCGCTCACCAGGACGACCATCGGCCGTATCTCCCTGGCGATGATGGCCGTGGGCTTCGCGGCCGTGCTCGCCTCGGGCCTGGGGATGGTCTGGCTGGTCGAGGCCACCCGCAATTTTGCCACGGGCGTGATCGCAAGCCGGGATGTCCGTGTTGCCGCCAGCCAGATCCTTTCCATCATCCAGGATGCCGAAACGGGCCAGCGCGGCTACCTGCTGACTGGCGAGGACCGCTATCTCGAGCCCTACCGACAGGCGATCGAGGCGCTGCCTCGCCGGATGCCCGCCTTCGTGAAGCAGATCGAGGAGGATGGTGGCGACGCCGTTGCCGCCCGTCAGCTCCAGCAGCAGGCGGAAGCCAAGATTGCCGAGCTGGCGCAAACCATCGCCCTGTTCCAGGCCGGCGACCGGGCCGGCGCCATGGCGCTCGTGCTGACGGATCGGGGCAGGCTGGGCATGAATGCCATCCGCGCCGCCATTGCCCGCATCGAGGCCCGCAGCCTGGCCCGTGGCGATGCCCGCAGCGCCGACCTCGTGCGGACCGGGCGGCTGCTGCTTGCTGGGGCAGGCGCGGCGTTCCTGCTGATGCTCGGGGTCACGATCGGCGCCGGCATCCTGGCGCGTCGTTATACCAGGGCGCTCGAGGCCGCCCAGGCGGAGGTCACCGCGGCCAACTCCTCCCTCGAATCGCGGGTGGAAGAACGAACGGCGGCTCTCGCCGCGGCGAATGACGAGGTCCAGCGCTTCGCCTATATTGTTTCACATGACTTGCGAGCACCGCTGGTGAACGTCATGGGATTCACGACCGAGCTCGAGGCCGCGGTCGAGCCGCTCTCCATGCTCCTCACCAGGGCCGAGGCCGAGGCGCCAGAGCTGGTTACGCCCGAGGCCCGCGCCGCGCTGCAGGAGGATATCCCCGAGGCCGTTGGCTTCATCCGCTCCTCCACCCAGCGCATGGACCGGTTGATCAACGCCATCCTCCGCCTTTCGCGCGAGGGCAGGCGCAACTTGCAGCCGGAGGCGGTCGCCCTGCAGCCGCTGATCGAGGGCATCGTCGCCACGCTGCAGCACCAGATCGACGAGGCGGGTGCGACCATACAGGTGGCCCCCGGCCTGCCGGTGATCCGGTCGGACCGCCTGGCGGTCGAGCAGATCTTCGGCAACCTCGTGGACAATGCGGTGAAGTATCTCAATCCGGCGCGCCCGGGCCGCATCACAATCCGCAGCCGCACGGCCCGTGGGCATGTGGTGGTCGAGGTCGAGGATAACGGCCGTGGCATCGACCCGAAGGACCATAGCCGTATCTTCGAGCTGTTCCGCCGCTCCGGCCGGCAGGACAGGCCGGGAGAGGGCATTGGCCTGGCCCATGTCCGCGCCCTTGCGCGTCGTCTCGGTGGCGATGTCGAATGCCGCTCGGCGCCCGGTCTCGGCTCCACCTTCCGCGTCACCCTGGCGCTCGTTGCCCCGGCCAACACACAGCCGCCCAGCCCAGAGGACTCCATCGCATGAACGCCGCCGCCCAGGCCGTCACCATCGTCATGGTCGAGGATGACGAAGGTCATGCCCGGCTGATCGAGAAGAATCTCAAGCGCGCTGGTGTCTTCAACGAGGTAAAGCATTTCCTCAACGGCACGGCCGCGCTCGACTTCCTGGTCGGCGACGGCCGGCCGGAGAACCGCCCCTTGCTGGTGCTGCTCGACCTCAATTTGCCGGATATGAGCGGCTTCGACATCCTGGCGAAGCTGAAGGGCGATCCGCAGCTGCGCCCCGTGCCGGTCATCGTGCTGACCACGACCGATGACGAGCGGGAGATTCGGCGTTGCTATGAACTCGGTTGCAGCGTCTATATCACCAAGCCAGTGAATTACGAGACCTTCGCCCAGGCCGTCCGCCAGCTTGGCCTCTTCCTGGCCGTGATCCAGGTGCCGCCCACTCCGTGATGCCCGAGGCCAGCTGACGGACCATGAGCGCGTCCTCCCGCCGCATCCTCTATATCGACGACGAACCCGGCCTGCGCCGGCTGGTGCAGCGCGACCTGGAGCGGCATGGCTATCGCGTGGTGACCGCGGCGGATGGCCCCACCGGCGTCGCACTCGCGGCCGAGGGTGGCTTCGACGCCATCTGCCTCGACCACTACATGCCTGGGCAGGATGGGCTCGACACCCTTGTCGAGCTCCGTCGGCTGCCGGACCAGCCGCCGATCATCTATGTCACCGGCTCGGATGAGGGGCGGATCGCGGTGGCCGCGCTGCGGGCCGGCGCGGCGGATTACGTCATCAAGGAGGTGGGCGGAGATTTCCTGCTGCTGCTCCGCTCCGCGATCGAGAGCGCGATCGAGCGTGAGGCGCTGCGGCGCGCACACGACGCTGCCGAGGCCGCGGTGCGCGAGGCGCGCGACCGCGCCGAGGAACTCGCCAATCAGCGCGCCATGCTGCTGCGCGAGGTGAACCACCGGGTCTCGAACAGCCTGCAGCTCATCGCCTCGCTCACCCGGTTGCAGGAAGGATCGGTGCAGGATCCGGCGGCACGGGATGCATTGGCCGCCATGCGCAACCGCATCGCCGCGGTCGCGCAGGTGCATCGCCGCCTCTACACCTCCGATGATGTGCGCAGCGTCGCGCTGCACGACTACCTGTTCGGATTGGTGGAGGAGATCGGGCGCTCGGTCGGCGGACGGGTCATCACCCTCGAGGCCGAGGCGGTCGAGGTGCCGACCGACCGCGCAGTCTCGCTCGGCGTCATCGTCACCGAGCTCGTGACCAATGCGCTCAAATACGCCTATCCCGCAGGGCAAGAAGGGCCGATCACCGTGCGCCTCGAGAAGCGCGAGGACCATGGGTTGCTGGTGGTGCAGGACGAGGGAGTCGGCGCCACGGCCCATTCCCCGGCGGCCGGAACCGGGCTTGGCCGGCGCATCGTGGAAAGCCTGACGCAAAGCGTGGGCGGGGCCGTCGAGCAATCGGCCGGCCCAGGTGGCACCGAGGTCTCGATCCGCTTCGCCCTCGCCTGACCTCGCCTCGCCCCGGGGTGGAAGCCATACGGCCCACTCCGGCAGCGGGGGCGGACCGTCAGAAGGAGACGGAGAGCGACAGCGCGCCGAAGACGAAATCCTTCCTCTGTCCGACGAATTCCTTGCTGCGGAAATCCTGCGTGTAGCTGAGCCGGACATTGCGCCAGAAAATCGCGCCGCCCAGTTCGAGGTCGCCCACGAAGGTCCGGTGGTCCACCGAGCGGCTGTCACGATAGGTATTGCCGTCGAGGAAGATGTCGCGCGCCACGGCCCGCCCGCCAGCGCCGGCAAAGAGGTACCAGCCGAAGCCTTCACCCACCGCCGCCGGCGTGTCGGCGATGGTCGGGCGGATGCGCGGTGCGCCGAAATCCCGGTCCAGCCCCTGCCCGATGCGGACGCGGCCGCCGATGCCGGCATAGGTCTGCACCGTGCCCGCGGCGAGGGTGACGCTCGGCAGGGCATCGACGTCGAGTCCGCCCGGCAAGGAGGCCACGGGCAGGCGCCAGATGCGGTCATAATTCAGGTTGAAGACCGGCTCGTCGCGGAGCTGGTAGTGCCAGCCCCGCGCCTGGCGGTCGCCGAGGATGGAATGCACCACGTCCTGGGTCGGCCGGGCGAGCGAGCTGGGCCCGACCACGCCGACCTGCAGCCCGAAGCGGTCCAGCGTCGTCTGGGTCCGCCGGTCGAGCGAGATCTCGCCATAGAGATAGCCGGCATAGGGGCGGTCGCGCGGATCCGGGTTGCTCAGCCGCTTTTCCACCGGCGTGTACATGTTCTGGCCGAAGCCAAGCCCCCAGCGGCTGCGGGCCGGCCCGAACAGCTTGCCCAGCGCATCGTCGAGCGCCGCCATCGGCCCCGGCAGGTTGTCCTCGGCGGAGGCCCAGTTGAAGCGGAAGCCGTTGGAGTACCAACGGTCGGTGTTTCGGGCATAACTGTCATTCTCGGACACGAAGCTGACAGAGCCACGCCGGTCCGGGGCTGGAAGGTCCTGTGCCGCGGCGGTGCCGGCAAGCAACAGAAGGGCGGGGATTAAGGCGGCAACCGATCGGGTCATTTGTCCCTTCCCAGGAGGCAGGCTAGATGTAGACGCTCGGACGCCGGGCGCAAAGGATGGGTGGCCGAGTGGTCTATGGCAGCGGTCTTGAAAACCGCCGTGGGCGCAAGCCCACCGTGGGTTCGAATCCCACCCCATCCGCCGGCGCCGGTCTTGTTCGATCAGCACTCGATGACGTTCACGGCCAGCCCGCCCAGTGAGGTCTCCTTGTATTTGTGGGACATGTCGAGCCCGGTCTGCCGCATGGTGGCGACCACCTGATCGAGGCTCACCAGATGACGCCCGTCGCCATGCAGGGCGAGGCGGGCAGCATTGATCGCCTTCACCGCGGCGATGGCGTTGCGCTCGATGCAGGGCACCTGGACGAGACCCGCCACGGGGTCGCAGGTCAGGCCGAGATTGTGCTCGAGCCCGATCTCCGCCGCGTTCTCAACCTGGGCGTCGCTGCCGCCGAGCGCCGCGGCAAGGCCGGCGGCGGCCATGGCGCAGGCCGAGCCGACCTCGCCCTGGCAGCCGACCTCGGCGCCCGAGATCGAGGCGTTGCGCTTGATGATGGCGCCGATCGCAGCGGCGGCGAGGAAGAATGTCTCCACCCCGGCGGCATCGGCTTCGGGCACGAAGCGCTCATAATACTGCAGCACCGCCGGGATGATGCCGGCCGCGCCATTGGTTGGCGCCGTCACCACCCGCCCGCCCGCGGCATTCTCCTCGTTGACGGCGAGTGCCCAGAGATTGACCCAGTCCATGGCCCCGAGCGGGTCGGCCTCATTGCGTGCCGCCCGCGCCTCGAGCCTCCGGTGAAGGTCCGGGGCACGGCGGCGCACGCGCAGGCCGCCTGGCAGCTCCCCCTCGCCACGCAGGCCGCGGTCGATGCAGGCCCGCATCGCGGCGCGGATGCGGAGGATGCCGGCCGATAGTTCGGCCGGGCTGCGGAGGCTGGTCTCATTCGCCCGCATCAGCCCGGCGATGGTGAGGCCGGCGGCCTCTGCCCTCTCCAGCAGCTCGGCGGTATCGCCGAAGGGATACGGCACCGCCGCCGCATTGCCCGCCGCCCCGCCGAGCGGCTGCCCGGCCGCGTCCAGCACGAAGCCGCCACCGACCGAGTAATAGGCGCCTTCGCTCTCCGCCTCGCCGCTTGCGGTCGCGCGCAGGCGCAGCGCATTCGGATGGAGAGGCAGGGTCTCGCGCGGACGGAAGAGAATATCCACGGTCGGGTCGAAGCCGATCCGGCGCCCGTCGGGCAGGGTCAGGCGCCGTGCATGCCGCACCGACTCCACCAGCACCGCCGCCTCATCCGGATCGACGTCCTCCGGGCGGGCACCGGCAAGGCCGAGCAGCACCGCGGTATCGGTGGCATGGCCGCGCCCGGTGAGGGCAAGGGAGCCAAAGAGTTCGGCGGTGATGCGCTCCACCGGCCGTTTAGCCAGTCCTGCCGCAAAGTGCCCGGCCGCGAGCATCGGCCCCACCGTGTGGGAGCTGGAAGGCCCGATCCCGATGCGGAACAGGTCGAAAAGGCCAATCCAGGCAGGTGTCGCTTGGCTCATGCGATGCATTGCGGCCCCGGCGATGCAAAGGCCATAAGAGGCTGCCCCGGCAAGCGAAGACAAGACACTTCCGCTCGGGCTGGCGCGAGGCTTGCAAGCCTCGCCCGCAGGGAGGTGCCCAGCATGACCGTCCAGACCCGGCCATCCGTCTGCCCGCATGATTGCCCGAGCACATGCGCGCTCGAGGTGGAGGTTCTCGGCCCGGCCCGCATCGGCGCGGTCCGTGGCGCGGACAACCCCTATACGGCCGGCGTCATCTGCAACAAGGTCACGCGCTATGCCGAGCGCATCCACCATCCGGACCGGCTGACGCACCCCCTGCTGCGCACGGGGCCGAAGGGCAGCGGACAATTCCGCCGCATCGGCTGGGACGAGGCGCTCGACCGCGTGGTGGAGGGCTTCACCGCAGTCACCGCGGAACATGGCAGCGAGGCGGCCTGGGCCTACAGCTCCGCCGGCACCATGGGCCTCGTCAACCGCGACGGCGTCTTCCGGCTGCGCCACGCGATGCGCTGGTCCGGCCGCAAGGGCACGATCTGCTCGTCGATCGCCGCCGCGGGCTGGATGGCGGGCTGCGGCCGCATCTCCGGCACCGATCCGCGCGAGATGGCGGCCTCCGACCTCATCGTCGTCTGGGGCGGCAATCCGGTGGCAACCCAGGTCAATGTCATGGCGCATGTGACGCGTGCGCGGAAGGAGCGCGGGGCGAAGCTCGTCGTCATCGACCCCTACCGCACCGGCACCGCCGCCATCGCCGACCTGCATCTCGCGCCGAGACCCGGCACCGATGCGGCGCTGGCCTGTGCGGTCATGCATTGCGCCTTCCGCGACGGCCTTGCCGATCGCGCCTACATGGCGCGCTACACCGCGGATGCCGAGACGCTGGAGGCGCATCTCGCCAGCCGCGGTCCGGATTGGGCCGCCACCATCACCGGGCTTTCGGTGGCACAGATCGAGACCTTCGCCGGGCTCTACAACAGAACGGCTCGCGCCTATCTCCGCATTGGCTTCGGTTTCACCCGGGGCCGGGGCGGCGCCGCGGCGATGCATGCGGTCACCTGCCTGCCCGCCGTGACCGGCGCCTGGCGGCATGAGGGCGGCGGCGCGCTCTGGAACAACCGCAACCTCTACCAGTGGGACAAGTCGCTCATCGAGGGCACGGCGCTGCGCGACCCCGCGGTGCGGGAGCTGGATATGAGCCGCATCGCCAGCATCCTCACCGGTGACCCGGCGGCGCTCGAGGGCGGCCCGCCGGTGCATGCGCTGCTGGTGCAGAGCGGCAACCCGGCCGCCGTCTGCCCCGACAGCAACCGCGTCCGCGCCGGGCTGCTGCGGGAGGACCTGTTCACCGTCGTCCACGAGCAATTCCTGACCGAGACGGCACGCCATGCCGACATCCTGCTTCCGGCCACGATGTTCCTGGAGCATGACGACATCTACCAGGCGGGTGGCCACAGCCATGTCCAGATCGGCCGCAAGCTGATCGAGCCGCCGGGCGAGGCGATGTCGAACCACGACCTGGTCTGCGCCCTCGCCCGCGGCTTCGGCCTCGACCACCCAAGCTTCCGCATGAGCGGCCTGGAGCTGGCCGATGCCACGCTGCGGGCCTCCGGCTATCCCGGCGCCGAGGCGCTGACCGAGCGGCGCTGGGTCGATATCCAGGTGCCCTTCGAGCGGGCGCATTTCCTCGATGGCTTCGGCCATGCGGATGGGCGTTTCCGCTTCCGCGCGGACTGGGCGGCGCTTGGGGATGCGGAGGGGCGGCTGCCGCCCCTGCCCGACCACCTGCCGCTGGAGGATGCGGCCACGGCGGAGCGGCCCTTCCGCCTCGTCGCCGCCCCGGCCCGGCAATTCCTCAATTCCACCTTCACCGAGACGCCGACGGCGCTCCGCCGGGAGGGGCGGCCGACGCTCCGCATCGCGCCGGAGGATTGCGCGCGGCTCGGGATCACGGAAGGCGAGGCGGTGCGCATCGGCAATGCGCGGGGCGAGGTCGTGCTGCATGCCCAGCGGGCACCGGGCCAGCAGCCGGGCACCCTGGTGGCGGAGGGAGTCTGGCCCGCCGATGCCTATGCCGGGGCGGCCTGCGGCATCAACGTGCTGACGAGCGACGAGCCCGCCCTGCCTGCCGGCGGTGCCGTCTTCCACGACACCGCCGTCTGGCTGCGGCCCGAAATTCCCTCGGACGACTTCAAACCGCTTCAACTCGCTTAAACCGAAACCTGCCAAACCCTTGAAGATTCTCGGTTTTGGTCCGGAATTTGAGGGTTTGAGCGATTGAGGCGGGGGAGGCCCGCGATCCGCACGCAAGTGGGGCTTGGGCAGATAATCCTATATCACGCCCCAAGCTTCGGCTGCAAGGCGGGGCTCACTGGTCCGGCCCGAGGGCGAAGCGTAGCGCCCGGCCCACCGCCGAGGGCAGGACGGAGAAATGCGTCTCGCCCTGGATCTGCTCGAAGCGCGCCGCCACGCCGAGGTCGCGCAGCCGGTCCGCCATCTCCCGCGCGCGGGAGGGGATGCGCGTGCGGCCGAGGCTCTCGCGCCGCATCGCCGCGTCGCCGGCATTGGCCTGGAAGGGTGCCAGCCGCTCCTCATACTCGCCGGCGCCGAGCAGCAGGCGCGGCTGGCCCCGCTCGGCCGGCGGCAGGGCGGCGAAGCGTTGCTGGGCCTGGGCGATCAGCTCCGCGTCGAATTGCAGCGATGGGCTCATCGCCACCCAATGGGTGAAGGCGCGTGGCCGGGTCAGCAGCGCATAGACGACGCAGAGCCCGCCGAGCGAATGGCCGAAGAGGCCCTGGCGCGAGGCATCGACGGGCAGCTGCGACGCGACGAAGGGCTTCAGCTCCTCCTCGATGAAGCGGAGGAAGCGCTCCGCCCCGCCGGTCCGGCCCTTCTCGGGCGGCGGCGTCAGGTCGAAGGGGCGACGCGAATCGTCGTAGGGCGCCTCGGTCGGGTAGCCGATGCCGACCAGCACCGCGTCGCGCAGCCCGGTCTCGCCGGGGAAGGCCGCTTGGACGCGGAGCGCATCGGCGGCGATCCCGATCACCGCGTTGGCGTCGAGCAGGTAGAGCACCGGCCAGCCCGAGGACGGCGCCGGCCCGTCCGGGCGGCGGAGGAAGATGCGCCAGGGCGGCCTGCCGCCGGACCGCGACGCCAGCTCGAACTGGCGGAGGCCGGGCAGCGTCACCGGCGCACCGTTCTGCGCCGCGGCCTGTTCGTGGAAGCCGGCAGCGCCCAGCAGCCCGAGCGCCAGGCGCCGCGGCAGGGCCAGGTCGGGCATGGCGGCTAGCCCACCGCCCCCTTCGGCAATTCGCGCTCGATCAGCCGGGCCAGCAGCGCGGCGCCGTAGGGAATGGCATCGTCGTTGAAATTGTAGTGCTGGTTGTGGACGGTCGCGCTGTCGCCATTGCCGACATGGAGATAGGCGCCCGGCACCTGCTCCATCATGAAGCTGAAATCCTCCGAGCCCATGCCCGGCGGCTTGGTGCGGTCAACCTTCGCCTCGCCCACCAACTCGGCGGCCGCGGCGGCGAAGCGCTCGGTCTGCTCCGGCGCGTTGACGGTGGGGGCGAAGATCAGGCGGAAGTCGAGGCTCGCCGTGGCGCCGAGCCCGGCGGCCACGCCCTCGGCCACGCGCTTCAGCCCCTCCTCGATCAGGCCACGCGCGCGGTCGCTGAAGAAGCGTGCCGTGCCGGACAGCTTCGCCGTCTGCGGGATGACATTGTAGGCGTCGCCGCCGGTGATCTTGGTGACGCTGACCACCGCCGTCTCCATCGGCGGCATGTTGCGCGAGACGATGGATTGCAGCGCGGTGGCGATGTGGCAGGCGGCCAGCACCGGGTCGATGCCCGCTTCCGGCCGCGCGCCGTGCGAGCCGCGGCCCTCGACAAGGATGTCGAAGAAGGCGCCGCCGGCCGCGGTCGGGCCGCTGCGGATGGCGTATTCGCCGATCGGCATGCCCGGCCGGTTGTGCATGGCAAAGACCTGCCCGCAGGGGAAGCGCTCGAACAGCCCGTCCTTCAGCATGGCGAGCGCCCCGCCGCAGCCTTCCTCACCCGGCTGGAAGATGAAATTGACCGTGCCGTTGAAGGCGCGCGTCTCGGCCAGGTACTGCGCGGCGCCCAGCAGCATGGTGGTGTGGCCGTCATGGCCGCAGGCATGCATCCGACCGGGCGCGGTGCTGCGGTAGGGCAGGTCGTTCGCCTCCTCCATCGGCAGCGCGTCCATGTCGGCGCGGAGCCCGATGGCAGCCTCGCCATTGCCCGAGCGCAGCACGCCGACGACGCCGGTGCCGCCGACCCCGCGATGCACCTCGATGCCCCATTCCTCGAGCTTGCGGGCCACCAGCTCCGCCGTGCGGTGCTCCTCCATGCCGAGTTCGGGATGGGCGTGGATGTCCTGGCGGATGGCGGCGAGTTCGGCCTGGCGGCGGGCGATGGCATCGAAGGCGGACATACGGGCTCCTCGGTCCTTGGGCGGCGGCTCGGCCGGCGAGGAGACAGTCTCCCGCCGCCCCCGGCAAGGGGGCATGCGACGGTTATTCAAGGGGTTAATCAGGCGGCAATGGCAATCAGCGAAATGATGTTCCCGCCATGCAGAGGCAGGACAGAGGACCCCATGACGCCCGCCCCGCTCAGCGACGACCCGAATGGCCGCCACCGGGACCCGGTCACCGGCGCCGTCACCGAGGAGGCGTTGCTGCATTTCCTGGATGCGGTGCTCGGCATGGCCGAGCCGGTCGGGCCGCAGGTCGGCATGCTCTGCCTCGGCATCGATGACCTGGACCAGATCACGGCCCGCCATGGCACGGCGGTGCGGGATGCGACCCTGCTCGGCATCGCCGACCGCATGCATGAGCGCATCCGCGTGCAGGATCTGGTGGGACGGGTGGATGGCGGCTTCGGCATCTGCCTCGCCGACATCTTCCCCGCCCAGGCGGTCAGCGCGGCCGAGCGGCTGCTGCGGGCGATCCGCGGCCACCCGGTGCCGACGCCGATCGGTGCCTTGCGGCTGACCTGCAGCATCGGCCTGGTGCTGAGCCGGGGTGGGGCGGAAGGGGCACCCGCCCTGCTCGACCGCGCCCGCGCCCTGCGCAACGCCGCGCAGCGGGCTGGCGGCGATGGGCTGGTGACCTCCCTCCAGGCGGGCCGCCCCTGATCAGCCCGGCCGGCGGAACCAGCTGCCCGAGGCGATGATGGCTGTCAGCACCACGCCATAGACCACCATCGCCGCGGCCAGTGCCAGGAAGACCCAGGCCAGCGAGCCGGTCAGGTGCAGCGCCACCCAGCCGCCGCCGACCGCGATCACCAGCCGCAGCAGGCCGCTCAGCAGTGGCCAGCCGAGCCGGCCGGCACCCTGGGAGGCGAAATAGAGGGCGAGGCCGAGGCCGAAGAAGCCATAGGCCGGGCCCACGGCCCGCAGATAGGCCGCGCCCGTCTCCAGCATGCGCGGGTCATGCCCGAAGAGGCCGAGCCAGGCCTCCGGCCAGATGGCCGCCGCCAGCCCCACCGCCTCGGTCGCCAGGAAGGCCATGGCGCCGCCGGTCAGGGCGATGCGCAGCGCCCGCGCCGTCTGCCCGGCGCCGATATTGGTGCCGACCAGCGCCACCAGCGGGGCGCCCAGGCCGAAGACCAGGGGGATCAGCAGGTATTCCAGCCGCGTCCCGGTGCCGTAGCCGGCCACCGCGTCCGGCCCGCCGGCGCGGGCCACGACGGCCGTGGTGAGGGCGATGGTCAGCGTGGTCTGCAGGGTGCTGACCGAGGCGACGGCGCCGACGCTGAGGATGTCGGCGAACAGGCGCCAGCGCAGCCGCGCCCAGCGGAGCCGGGCGATACTGCGGCCCGAGAGCACGGCCCAGGCCAGGATGGCGGTCGAGAGCCCCATGCCGGTCACCACGGCCCAGCCGGCACCCGCGACGCCGAGGGCCGGCACCGCTCCCCAGCCATGGATCAGCAGCGGCGAGAGCGGCACCAGCACCAGCACGCCGATGACGATGGCGACCGAGGGCAGCAGCATGTTGCCGGTGCCGCGCAGCACGCTAGCGAAGGCATTGCTCAGCCAGATCAGCACCGCTCCGCCGAAGACGATGTCGGAATACTCCAGCGCGGCCCGCAGCGACCCGCCCTCCCCGCCCAGCGCGCCATAGAGCGCAGGGCCGAAGGCCAGCAGCAGGCCGGTGAAGGCGAGCCCCAGCAGCCCGTTGATGACCAGGGCATGCAGCACCAGCGCATCCGCATCCTCCCGCCTGCCGCCGCCGAGCGCGCGGGCGATGGCGGAGGCGATGCCGCCGCCGACAGCGCCGCCCGAGAGCATCTGCATCATCATGAAGCCCGGGAAGACCAGCGCCATGCCGGCCAGCGCATCGGTGCCGAGATGGGAGACCCACCAGGTCTCGATCAGCCCGACCGAGGCCTGCGCCAGCATCACCAGCGTATTCGGCCAGGCGAGCCGCAGCAGGGTTGGCACGATCCGCCCATGCAGCAGCATCTGCGTCCGCGGATTCATCGCGGCGGCCGGGGACCGGTGTGCGGGGGTGGGGTTGGGCTCGCTCGGCTCCGCCTGCCTGGGCGGCGCCGGGGGCAGGAGGGCGGTGAGGGCTCGGTCCTGCATCGGCGCTTCCTTAGATGACGATCGCCACTAATAGCCTTATGATTGGGACCGTTATCCAAACCTGTCAATCACCAGCCTCTGGGATCGGCAACGTGAGCGCAAAGCATCGGCAGGAGCCGCGCTGGCCCTTCGCCCCGGTCAATGCTTCGGCCTATGATGGCTGCGTGAACCTTCTCGCCCCGCCCCGTGCCCGGTTGCCTATCGAGGTCGTCTTCGACCTCGTTTGTCCCTGGTGCTTCCTCGGCATCCGGCGGCTGCGGCGCACCTTGCGGGCGCGACCGGATGTGGCGGCGGAGCTGCTCTGGCGGCCCTTCCTGCTGAACCCGGACCTGGCGCCGCAGGGCGTCGCCCGGCAGGACTATCTCGTGCGCAAATTCGGCGGCGAGGACCGGGCCCGCCGGCTGCATGGCACCATCACCGAGCTTGGCCGCGTCGAGGGCATCGAATTCCGCTTCGACCGGGTGCGCCGCGTGCCGCATTCGCTGGATGCGCACCGGCTGGTGCGCTGGGCCGGCCGCTTCGGCGCGGCGGACCAGCTGGTGGAGGCGATCTTCGAGGCCTATTTCACCGAGGGCGCCGATATCGGCGATGCCCATGTGCTGGCCGCCATCGCCGGCCGGCAGGGGCTGGATGCCCCCCTCGCCCGCCGCTTCCTGGCGACGGTCGCCGAGGTGGAAGCGGTGCATGCCGACAACCTCCGCGCCCATCGCCTCGGCATCAACGGCGTGCCCTGCTTCGTCGTCGCCGGCCGCAGCGCCATCGCCGGGGCGCAGGAGCCGGAGGTGCTGGAGCGCCTCCTCGATGTGGCGCTGGTTGAGGGCTAGCCGGTCACCGGCACGCGGCCCTCGATCGGGTATTGCGGGTCGTTGTAGCCGGGTGTGGAGGGGTGGCCGGGAGGTACCAGGCGGTCCACCAGCGCCTCGTCCTCGGCGGTGAAGCGATAGTCGAGCGCGGCCAGGTAGTCGTCCAGATGCGCCTCGGTGCGCGGGCCGAGGATGGAGCCGGTGACGAGCCGGTTGTTCAGCACCCAGCCGATGGCGAGATGCACCGGCGTGGTCCCCACCCGCTCCGCATGCTCGCGGATGGTCTGGGCGATCTCGAGCGATTCGGCGCGCAGCTCCGTCTCCAGCATGCGCTTGTCCTGGCGGGCGGCGCGGCTGCCGGCCTCGGGCTCGGCGCCCGGCCGGTATTTCGCCGTCAGCACGCCGCGCGCCAGCGGGGAGTAGGGGAAGATGCCGAGGCCGTAATGCGCGGCGGCGGGCAGCTGCTCCACCTCCGGCTGGCGGTTCATGGCGTTGTAGTAGGGCTGGGAGACGACGGGCCGGTCGATCCCCGACTCGTCGCAGAGCCGGCAGATCTCGGCGATGCGCCAGGAGCGGTAGTTGGAGACGCCGATATGGCGGATCTTCCCGGCGCGCACCAGGTCGGCCAGCGCCCGCACCGTGGTCTCGAGCGGCGTCGCATGGTCCTCCTTGTGGAGGTAGAGGATGTCGATGAAGTCGGTGCCGAGGCGGCGGAGGCAGGCCTCGGTGCCCTGGATGACCCATTTGCGCGAGAGGCCGCCCTCATTGGGCCCTGGCCCCACCCTGTTGGCGATCTTGGTGGCGACCACCCAGTCATGCCGCCGGGCGGCGATGGCCTGCCCGACCACCTCCTCGGACCGGCCGCCGTTATAGGCATCGGCGGTGTCGAGGAAATTGATCCCTGCCTCCGCGGCGCGGGCGATCAGCCTGTGGCTGGTGGCGGCGTCGGTCGGGCCGCCGAACATCATGGTGCCGAGGCAGAGACGGCTGACCGAAAGGCCGCTGCGGCCGAGGGTGCGGTATTCCATGGAGGCCTCCCGAGAGGCGGCCAGTCAGGCCACCTCCCGGGCGGGCGTCAAGCCGCCGCGTAGCGGGTGAGCGCCAGGTCGGCGGAGTCGATCTCCGGCTGGCGGCCGGTGACGAGGTCGGCGAGCAGCCGGCCGCTGCCGCAGGCCATGGTCCAGCCCAGCGTGCCATGGCCGGTATTGAGGTGCAGGTTGCGGTAGCGCGTCGGCCCGACCACCGGCGTGCCATCCGGCGTCATCGGGCGCAGGCCGGTCCAGAACTGGGCCTGCGCGATATCGCCGCCGCGCGGGAAGAGGTCGCCCACCGAATGGGCCAGCGTCTCCCGCCGCGGCCCACGTAGCTTGAGGTTGAAGCCGGCCAGCTCCGCCGTGCCGCCAACGCGGATGCGGTCGCCGAGGCGGGTGATCGCCACCTTGTAGGTCTCGTCCATGACCGTGGAAACCGGGGCCGCTGCCTCGTCGGTGACCGGCAGGGTCAGCGAGTAGCCCTTCACCGGATAGACCGGCACATTGACGCCGAGCGGCCGCAGCAGTGCCGTCGAGTAGCTGCCGAGTGCCACCACATAGGCATCGGCCGCTACCCGCCCCTGGTCGGTGACGACGCCGGTGACGCGGTCGCCCTCGCTTTCGATTGCCTGGATGGTGACGCCGTGGCGGAAGGCGACGCCGGCCTCGGCCGCCATGGCGGCGAGACGCTGGGTGAAGACATGCGCATCCCCGGTCTCGTCGCCGGGCAGGCGGAGGCCGCCGAGGAATTTGCCCGGCACCAGGCCAAGCGCCGGCTCAGCCGCGACGCAGCCAGCCGGGTCGAGCATCTCATAGGGAACCTGGAAGGCGTCGAGCACCGCGGTGTCGCCGCCCACGGCGTCGAGCTGCTTCTGGGTGCGGAAGAGCTGCAGGGTGCCCTGGGTGCGCTGGTCATAGGCGATGCCGGTCTCGTCCCGCAGGTCGCGCAGGCAGTCGCGGCTGTACTCGGCAAGGCGCACCATGCGCGCCTTGTTGGTGGCGTAGGCCTCCTCCGTGCAATTCGCCAGCATCCGCGCGAGCCAGGGATAGAGCCCGCCCCGCGCCTGCGGCCAGAAGACCAGCGGGCGATGCCGCATCATCAGCCATTTCAGCGCCTTGACCGGGATGCCGGGGCCAGCCCAGGGGGCGGAATAGCCGGGCGAGACCTGGCCGGCATTGGCGAAGCTGGTTTCCATGCCGGCGGCCGGCTGGCGGTCGATGACCGTCACCTCATGGCCCGCACGGGAGAGGTACCAGGCGCTGGTCACCCCGACCACGCCGCTGCCGAGCACCACAACGCGCATCGCCACCTCCCGCCACCCTGCTGCATCAGCCTAGGGCGCGGACCTGCCGAATTTCACGCCAGAGCATCGAAGAGGCTGCGAAACAGGGGCGGTTTGGTGCATGATCTGCGGCGAATCCGCAGAAAATTCGATGCAGACCCTGGACGACACCGACCGCGCCATCCTCCGCCTGCTCCGCGCCGATGGCCGGATGAGCAATGCCGACCTGGCCGAGGCCGTGGGCCTCTCCGCCTCGGCCTGCCTGCGCCGGGTGCGGCTGCTGGAACATCGCGGCATCATCCGCGGCTATACCGCGCTGATCGAGGAGGCGGCACCGCGCGACCTGGTGGTGGTGATCGTGCAGATCACCCTCGACCGCCAGACCGACGACCACCTGAAGCGTTTCGAGGAGGCGGTGCGCCGCTGCGCCGAGGTGCGGGAATGCTACCTGATGACCGGCATCGCCGATTACCTGCTGCGGGTGGAAGCCCGTGATGCGGCGGATTATGAGCGTATCCACAAGGAGGCGCTGTCGCGCATGCCGGGCGTCGCCCGCATCCAGTCGAGCTTCGCCATCCGCACCGTGATCCGGGGGACCGCATGATCCGCATCGCCAGCAGCGCGCTCGCCGCCGAGCTGTCGCCCGCCGGGGCCGAACTCCATGGGCTGCGGGATGCGGCGGGCCAGGATTTCCTCTGGGATGGCGGGCCGGCCTGGCCGCGCCATGCGCCGGTGCTCTTCCCGATCGTCGGGCGGCTCGCCGGTGATGCCCTGACCCATGCCGGGCAGCGCTACCCAATGCGCCAGCATGGCTTCGCCCGTGACCGCGACTTCACCCTCGTCGAGCAGATGGCGGATCGCTGCGCCTTCCGCCTCGCCGACGATGCCGCGAGCCAGGCCATCTACCCCTTCGCCTTCGCGCTCGAGATCCGCTACGCGCTGGAGGGCGCCCGCCTGGTGGTGGAGTACCGGCTGGGCAATCCGGGCACAGCGCCCCTGCCCGCCTCGATCGGCGCCCATCCGGCCTTCCGCTGGCCCTTGCCGGGCGCCGCGGGCCGGCCGCATGAGCTGGTCTTCGACCGAGCGGAGCCGGCACCGATTCGCCGCCTCGTGGACGGGCTGATGCGGCCCGGGCCGGTGCCGAGCCCGATCGAGGGACGCCGCCTGCCGCTGGCGGAGGCGCTGTTCGCCGAGGACGCGATGATCCTGGACCAAGTCGAGAGCCGGAGCCTCGACTACCGCGCCGAGGGCGGCCCTGCCCTTCGCTTCGCCTTCCATGGATTCCCGCATCTCGGCCTCTGGTCGAAGCCGGGGGCGGGGTTCCTCTGCATCGAGCCCTGGCAGGGTTTCGCCAGCCCGGCTGGCTGGGACGGCGAATTCGCGTCCAAGCCCGGCCTCGTCTCCCTCCCGCCCGGCGGCGAGTTCCGCGCGGGCTGGACGGTGGAGGTGCTGCCCGGCGAGGGGTGAAGATGGCGCGCCCGGCGGGATTCGAACCCACGACCACACGCTTAGAAGGCGCGTGCTCTATCCAGCTGAGCTACGGGCGCAATCCGTTCGGACTAGAGCGGCTTCCGTTCGCCCGGGGCTCACGAAATCCGCTCTAAGCTATTGTCTGATCGAGCAAATTACTCCGGTCAGATGATTCCATCTGACCGGAGTTTGCTCTAGTGGGTCCAGTTCTCCGCCCGGCCGTAGCGGAAGTTATCCGCATAGACCTTGGCCTTGATGCGGACCGGCTTCGGCTCCTCCACCTCATAGGGGATGCCATTCGCTTCGGCATAGGCGATGGCATCCTCCTTGGTCTCGAAGTTGAGGGTGACCTGGGAATTGGTATCGCCCGAGCCGGCCCAGCCCATCAACGGGTCCAGCCGCTGACGTTCACCCGGCTCGAAGGCGAGCGTCCAGCCCTGCGAACGCCCCCGGCCGGATTGCATGGCGGAACGCGGAAGGACGAAGATGCGGGCAAGCTGGGTGCGGCCGGACATGGAGCTTCCTCGAGAAAGGTCTCGGGGCGAGAGGATTCGAACCTCCGACCCTCTGCTCCCAAAGCAGATGCGCTACCAGACTGCGCCACGCCCCGACGGTTGGGGAAACTAGGCCCTCCCCCGCGCCGCGGCAACAGCCGAGGCGCGGGGATTTGGAGCGGTGCCGGGCCTTTTCAGGCGGCCTCCCCGTCGTGACGGTGGGGAGGTCCGGCGCCGGCGGTCAAGCGGAGCTTCATCCCCAGCCCTGTGGGCAAGCCTTGGGATAAGGCTTGGGGCATTCGTGACGGCGCCTTGGTAGGCCTCGCCCCGCTACGGGGTTCGGCATTCGTTCGCCTCCGGCCCGGGCGTGGCCGATGCCAGGTGGCCTGTGGCCGTGAAGCCACAGGCCCTCCGGCAACAGGTTACCGCATGGGCCAGGAATACATCAGCCCGCCTTCGGTCCAGAGGCGGTTCAGCCCCCGCTCCAGCCCGATCGGCGTCTTCGGGCCGAGATGGCGCTCGAAGAGTTCGCCGTAATTCCCGATGGCCTTGATCGTATTGTGGGCCCAGGCCGGGTCGAGCTTCAGCGCATTGCCGAGCACCGGATCCACCCCGAGCAACCGGCGGATCTCGGGATTCGGGCTCCCCTTCATGGCCTCGAGATTGGCGCTGCTGACGCCGAGCTCCTCCGCCTGGATGATGGCCGAGAGCGTCCAGCGCACCACGTCGAACCATTCCTGGTCGTCGCGGCGCACCACCGGGCCATAGGGCTCCTTGCTGAAGCGCTCGGGCAGGATCACGAAATTGGCCGGGGTGGTGAACTGGCTGCGCAGGGCGGCGAGCTGTGTGGCATCCGTGCCGATGGCGTCGCACCGCCCGGCCTGCAGCGCCGTGGCGTTGTCCTGCATCCGCTCCTGCAGCAGGGGCGTGAAGCGCAGGTTGTTGGCGCGGAACCAGTCGGTCGTCACCAGCTCGTTCGTGGTGCCGGGCGAGAGGCAGATGGTCATCCCATCCATCCCCTTCGGCTCGGTGACGCCGGCATCCTTCCGCACCATGAAGCCATGGCCGTCATAGAGATTGACCGCCACCATGCGGAGGCCGAGCGAGGTGTCCCGCGACATGGTCAGCGTGGTCTGGCGGATGAGCACGTCGATCTCACCCGATTGCAGCGCGGTGAAGCGTTGCACCGCGGTCAGCGGCACGAAGCGGACCTTGTTCGGATCGCCGAGCACGGCCGCGGCGACGCCGCGGCAGAGATCGGCATCCATCCCGCGCCAGACGCCCTGGCTGTCCGGCAGCGAGAAGCCGGCGACGCCGACATTGACGCCGCAATTCAGCATGCCACGGGACTTCACCCCGTCGAGGGTCTGGCCCGCCTCGGCCGCGGCCGAGAGGCCGAGTGCAATGGCCGCGCCGGCCACCAAGCGTTTCAGGAGCATGGGCGTCCTCAGCGAATCGGCGAGAAGGGAACGGGCTTCAGCACCATCGTCGTCTGCTGCTTCAGGGCACCGAGCGGGGCCGTCGCCTTCTGGAATTCCGCCCAGCCCGGATCGGCCGCCATCGCCGCGCGGCGCTTGTCCCTGTCGCCGAGCGAGCTGTAGGCCCAGGCGAAGACGGCCTGGTTGATCGGCCCGCATTCGGTGACGGCGAACCAGAGGAGCTGGCCGAGGAGACGGTCCTGCACCGGCTTGCCCATGTCGCGATAGGCGTCGATCCAGGCCTGCGCCTTGCCCGGGTGGAAGTCGTAGGTGCGGTGGTCGACCCACATCTGCTCGCCCTCGATCTTGCGCTCGAAGGGCTGGCCGACCTTCTGCAGGGGCGAGAAGGGCACGGTCTTGAGCAGCTTGGCTTCCTGCGCGGCCAGCGCGCCGGTCTCGCGGCTCTCCTTCATGAAGCGCTGCCAGTCGGCATCGGCATCGCGGCGGCCCATGCCGCGCTCGCGCTCGTCGATGTCGTCATAGCCGCGGACGAAGAGCACGCGGTTGATCTGGCCGAACTCGACGGTGAACATGCCGATCAGCGGCGTCAGCGTGCGGGAGGAGGCAGGGCCGCCGATATCCCGGTAGCAGGCCAGCCAGGCCGGCAGCTTGCCCGGATGCATGGTGTAGATGCGTTGCTCGAGGAACATGGGTTCCCTCCCCTTCACGATGGGCGGAGTGCCGCATGTTCCCGCGCCGCGGTCAATGCGGCTCAGCGGCCCGGATCGCTCCCCGGCAGCCGGGTGCCGAGCTGGCGCGCCCCGGCCTCGGTTACCTGGAAGATCACGAGGCCGCCCGGTGTCGCCGGCCCGCGCTGCAGGAAGCCCCGCTCGACCAGCCGCCCGGCCAAGGGGTCGTCGCCCGGCGCCGGGAGGTGGTTGCGGTAGGGACGCGCGGCGCGGTCGAGGCCGAGCGCCTGGCGGAGCGCATCGCGCTCCTCGGGGTCAAGCAGGGGCATGGCGGCGGAATGCCCGGGCGACGCCCGGGTTCCGTCGCCTCAGGCGGCGAGCGGCGCGAGCTCGTCCAGGCGGCGCAGGATGCCGTCGCGGTCGAGATCGGGCACCTCGAGCAGCACCCGCTCGATCCCTGCCGCATGGTATGCCTCGAGCGCCCTGGCCTCGGGAGGCGCACGGAAGACGGTCATGGAGAGAGTCGCCGGGTCACGCCCCATGCGCTCCGCCATGGCGTGCAGACGGGCCCTGGCCTCGGCCGGGTCGAAGCCGGCGCCGGCGCGGGGGAACCAGCCTTGGCAGAAGGAGACGACGCGCTTCAGCGTGTAGTCCGTCTCGCCGCCCAGCAGGACCGGCGGATGCGGGCGCTGCACCGGCTTCGGGTAGCACCAGACCGGGTCGAAATCGACGAACTCGCCGTGGAAGCTCGCCTCCTCCTCGGTCCAGAGCGCCTGCATGGCGCGGATGCGCTCCTCCATCAGCTTGAAGCGCGTCGGGTAGCGGGCGCCGTGATTCTCCATCTCCTCGACATTCCAGCCGCCGCCGACGCCGAAGACGAAGCGGCCGCCCGAGAGACGGTCGAGGCTGGCGACGGATTTCGCGGTGATGATCGGGTCGCGCTGCGGGATGAGGCAGACGCCGGTGCCGAGCAGCAGGGTCTTCGTCGTCGCCGCCGCGAAGGACAGGGCGACGAAGGGATCATGCGTGTGCTTGTAGCGCCGCGGCAGCTCGCCCCCGCCCGGGAAGGGCGAGCGGCGGCTGACGGGGATATGCGTGTGCTCGCAGAGGAAGAGCGAGTCGAAGCCCCGCTCCTCCAGCGCCCGGGCCAGCTCTCCGGTCTCGATGCCGTAATCGGTCGGGAAATAGAAGACGCCCGTGCGCATGGAATGGCTCCAACTTGTTGCTGGTCGCATGATTCACGCCTCCGGCCGTTCCAGCCTTCGGCGATCATGCTCTACCGCTGCGGCATGGCCGTGGGGATGATGGTCTGGATCAGGCTGCTGTCCAGCGCCTCATAGGCATGCAGGTTGATGACGTCGTAGAGCTCGGCGCGGGTCTGCATGCGGTCGACCAGCTTGTGGGTGCCGCCATTCTCGCGGATCGACTGGAACAGCTCCTCCATCGCCTTGTTGGCGACGCGGGCGGCGGAGACCGGCCAGATCACCATCTGGTAGCCCATCTCCTGGAATTCCTGGGCGGTGAAGAAGGGCGTGCGGCCGAACTCCGTCATGTTGGCCAGCAGCTTCACGTCGGGGTAGCCCTCGGCGCGGATGCGGCGGGAGAATTCGGTGAACATCTCCCGGCTGTTCAGCGCCTCGGGGAAGATCGCGTCGGCCCCGCTGTCGAGGTAGAGCTTGGCCCGCGCCAGCGCGCCATCCATGCCCTCGCTGGCGGCGGCGTCGGTGCGGGCGATGATGTAGAGGTGCCGGCGCGCCTTGCGGGCAGCGGCGACCTTGGCCGCCATGTCATGGGCGTCGGCCATCTTCTTGTCGTTGAGGTGGCCGCATTTCTTCGGCAGCAGCTGGTCCTCGAGATGCACCGCGGCGGCGCCCGCATCCTCGAAGGTGCGGACCATGTGCATGACGTTCAGCGCCTCGCCATAGCCGGTATCGCCATCGACCAGCAGCGGCAGCGCCGTGGCGCGGGCGATCTGGCGGATGTGGAAGGCGACCTCGTCCACCGTGATCATGCCGAGATCGGGGATGCCCATGGACAGCGTCATGGCGGCGCCGGAGAGGTAGAGGCCCTCGAACCCCGCCTTCTTGGCGAGCAGCCCCGCCATGCCGTTATGCGCGCCGGGAAGCTGGAGGATCTGTGGCCGCTCCAGCAGCCGGGCGAAGCGGTGACCGGCGGGCTCCTCGGGATTGTCGGCGCCGATGACGTAGGGCATGGGACGGTTCCTCAGCGGAAGAAGACGAAGGTGGCCAGGATGAAGGTCGGGATGAGAAAGGCAACCGCCCAGGCGCAATAGCCGAAGAAGCTCGGCATCCGCACGCCCTGCTCCTCGACGATGGCCTTCACCATGAAATTCGGTGCGTTGCCGATATAGCTGTTCGCCCCCATGAAGACCGCGCCGCAGGACAGCGCCGCGAGGGTCGCCGCACCGGGCCCCATCAGCGCCTGCGGGTCGCCGCCTGCCAGGTTGAAGAAGACGAGATAGGTGGGCGCGTTGTCGAGGAAGCTGGACAGGCCGCCGGCGGTCCAGAAATAGACCCAGGGGATCGGTCGGCCGGCCTCGTCGGAGGCGAGGGCGACCAGCGGTCCGGCCGCCCCGGCCTCGCCCGCCTTCAGGATGGCCAGTACCGGCGCCATGCAGAGGAAGATGGCCGCGAAGAGCCGGGCCACCTCCGCCATCGCCCCCCAGGTGAAGCCATTGGCCTCGCGCAGCGCCCGCGGCGTCAGCCGGACGGAAGCCGCGGTGATGCCGAGGAAGCCGGCGACGGCAACCAGCTGCTCCAGCCCGATCGGCAGGCCGAGGACGGTGACCTTGCCCGGCTGCCAGAGCCCCTGCAGCAGCACCAGGCCGACGATGCCGGCCAGCAGGCCGAGATTGGCCCAGCCCTGGATGCGGAGCGGCTGGTAGGCCGCCTCCTCCGCCGCGACCGCCGCTGGCCGCTCCCGCGCCCACATCCAGCTGTCGATCAGCCAGTAGACCGCGAGCAGCAGCCCGGCGCAGAAGAGAAATTCGGCCAGCAGGTGGGTGGTGGTCCAGAAGAACCCCACCCCCTTGAGGAAGCCGAGATAGAGCGGCGGGTCGCCGAGCGGGGTCAGGGCCCCGCCGATATTGCTCACCAGGAAGATGAAGAAGACGAAGCTGTGCGTCCGCCGCGCCCGATGGGCATTGGCCCGCAGCAGCGGGCGGATCAGCACCATGGAGGCGCCGGTCGTGCCCATCAGGCTGGCCGCCAGCGTGCCGACCCCGAGCAGCGTGGTGTTCACCGCCGGCGTGCCGACCAGCCGCCCCGTCAGCAATACCCCGCCGCCGGTGGTGTAGAGGGCCAGCAGCAGGGTGATGAAGGGGATGTAGTCCGTCGCCAGCACGTGCCAGACCTCGGCGGCGGCAACCTCCGGCCCGAAGGTGGCGGCGAAGGGCAGCAGGAGCAGCAGCGTCCAGCCGGCCGCGATCTTGCCGTCATGCCGGTGCCAGAGCCGCCCGGCCAGCAGCGGCATCAGCGCGATGGAGAGCAGCAACCCGAGGAAGGGCAGGCCCCAGGCGGGGGACAATGCCGCGCCATCCACCGCTTCTGCCATGCCCTTGCCCCCTGCCCTGTCCGCCCCTTCCTTGGGCCAGCGCTGCCGGGTCGCCAAGGGGGGTGAACCCGGCCCGATCGCTCCGCGTTGGCGCCCCGCATGGCCCGAGCAACCATCCCGGACCGATACGGGGTGGGGTTCCCCTCACCCGGCCCGGCCACTAAGGTCCGCGGCAAACCCAGGAGACACGCATGGAAATGACCGGCGAGCGGCGGATCCCCGCGCCGCGCCAGCAAGTCTGGGAAGCCCTGAACGACCCCGAGGTGCTGCAGGCCTCGATCCCCGGCTGCGAATCGGTCGAGCGGGTCGGCGACGACCAGTTCCAGGCCAAGGTCACGATGAAGCTCGGGCCGATGTCCGCCAAATTCGGCGGCAAGGTGAAGCTCGAGAACCTCAACCCGCCCGAGAGCTACACCATCACCGGCGAGGGCAATGGCGGCGCCATGGGCTTCGCCAAGGGCGGCGCCGACGTGGCCCTGCAGGAGGTCGGGCCTTCCGAGACGCTGCTGACCTACAACGTGAAGGCGCAGGTCGGCGGCAAGATGGCCCAGCTCGGCGGACGGCTGATCGACAGCACCGCGAAGCAGATGGCGGACCAGTTCTTCAACCGCTTCGCGGCCCACCTGACGCCGGCGCCGGAGCCCGTGGCGGAGCCTGTCGCCGCCGAGACGGCCAGCACCGGTCAGCCTGGCGCGCCCTCGGCCAGCCCCTCCCAGGCCAGCGCCGAGATCAAGGCGCCGGCCATGGCCGGGACGGATACCGAGTATCTCCGCGACGCCGGCGGCCCTGGCCCGCTGACCCAGCATGGCGCGGACGGCCCGAGCGCCGCCGGCAAGCCGGTGCACCGCCCGAATCCGCGCCCGGTCGACCCCGTCGCGGTGCAGCCGCTGCGCCTGCTCGGCTCCTTCCAGCCCTTCGGCCTGCCGCTGCAATTCTGGGGCGGCTGCGCGGTGATGCTGGTCATCCTGATACTGCTCTTCCTGTGAGCGATCTCCCGGAGAGCGTCGAGGCCACCCAGGCGCTGCTCGCCGCCGGCGGCTATGTCGCAGACCGGGCGCTGGCGACGACGGTGCACCTGGCGTTGCGCATGGGCCGGCCGCTCTTCCTCGAGGGCGAGCCGGGCACCGGCAAGACGGAGATCGCCAAGGTCCTGGCGGCCGGCCTGCCGCGCCGCCTGGTGCGGCTGCAATGCTATGACGGGCTCGACCTCTCGGCGGCGGCCTATGAGTGGAACCATGCGCGCCAGCTCATGGCCATCCGCCTGGCCGAGGCGAGCGGCGAGACCGCTGACCGGGAGACGCTGGAGCGCGGCATCTACGACCGCCGCTTCCTCCAGGAGCGCCCGCTGCTCCAGGCGCTGAGCCCCGAGGGCGGCCCGGCCGTGCTGCTGATCGACGAGCTCGACCGGGCGGACGAGCCCTTCGAGGCCTTCCTCCTCGAGATCCTGGCGGATTTCCAGCTCTCGATCCCGGAACTCGGCACGGTGAAGGCGGCGATCCCGCCGGTCGTCATCATCACCAGCAACCGCACGCGCGAGGTCCATGACGCGATCCGCCGCCGCTGCCTCTATCATTGGGTCGACTACCCCGATGCGGTGCGGGAGCGGGCGATCCTGCAGATCCGCGCACCGCATGTGCCGGCGGCGCTCTCGGCTCAGGTCGTCGCCTTCGTGCAGCGGCTGCGCGGCGGCGACTACTTCAAGCTGCCGGGCGTGGCCGAGACCATCGACTGGGCCTCGGCCCTGGCCGCGCTCGACGCCACCGAGCTGGAGCCTGCGGCGGTGGAGGAGACGCTCGGCGTGCTGCTGAAGTACCAGGACGACATCGCCAAGCTGCGCGGGGCCGAGGTGGCGCGCCTGGTCGCGGAGTCGAAGGCGGCGTGACCGCGCCATGAGCGACATGCCCGACCATCTGGGCCAGGCGATGCAGCTGGCCAGCGCCGGCATCGGCGCCGGCCGCGGTGCGCTGGCCGGCAACCTGCTTGCCTTCGGCCGGCTGCTGCGGCGGGCCGGGCTGCCGGTTGGCCCGGCCGAGCTGCTGGCGGCGGCTGAGGCCTTGCAGCTCGTCGAGATCGGCGACCGGCGCCAGGTGCATGCGGCACTCCGCGGCGTCATGGTCCATCGGCGTGACCAGTTCGAGGTCTTCGACCAGGCCTTCCTGCTGTTCTGGCGCGACCCGGAGGCGGGCCGCAACGCCGCGGCCATGGCGATGATCGATGGCTTCAAGGAACGCGACAAGCCGCCGCCCGCCAGCCGCCGCATGGCCGAGGCGATGACGCCGCCGCCGCAGCAGCCGACGCCGCCCCAGCCGCCCGAGGAGCGCCCGCCGGTCGAGGTGGCGATGACGGTGAGCGAGCGGGAACGCCTGCAGGGCATGGATTTCGAGGCCATGTCGGCCGCCGAGATCGCCGCCGCCAAGCAGGAGATCCGCCGCCTCGTCCTGCCGCTCGACGAGCGACCGACCCGGCGCTTCCGCCCCGACCGGGGCGGGCCCGTGACGGACCTGCGCGCCACGCTGCGCGAGAGCCTCCGGATGGGCGGCGAGGTGCTGAGCCTCGAGCGCCGCCGCCGCGTGGTGCGGCCGCCGCCGCTGGTGGCCCTTTGCGACATCTCGGGCAGCATGTCCCGCTATGCGCAGATCCTGCTGCACTTCCTGCATGCGGTGACGAATGACCGGGACCGCGTCAGCTCCTTCCTCTTCGGCACGCGGCTGACCAATGTCACCCGCCAGCTGAAGAGCCGCGACGCGGAAGTGGCCTTCGAGATGATCTCCCATGTGGTGCCGGACTGGTCGGGCGGCACCCGGATCGGCGAGAGCATCGAGTTGTTCAACCGCCTCTGGGCCCGCCGGGTGCTCGGCCAGGGCGCGGTGGTGCTGCTGATCACCGACGGGCTCGACCGCGAGGGCGCCAAGGGGCTCGCCGAGGCCACCGACCGGCTCCGCCATTCCTGTCGCCGATTGATCTGGCTGAACCCCCTGTTGCGCTGGGAGGGCTTCCAACCCAGATCCCAGGGCATCCGGGCGATGCTGCCGCATGTCGACGAATTCCGCCCGGTCCATAACCTGCAGAGCCTGCGTGCGCTGGTGGCGACGCTGAGCGGGCCGCAGCCCGTGAGGAGACTGGTGGCATGAGCGATTCGGAAGACGTGCTGGCGACCGCGGCCAACTGGCGCGCGGCCGGCGAGACGGTGGCGCTGGCGACCGTGGTGGAGACCTGGGGCAGCTCGCCCCGTCCGGCCGGATCGCGGCTCGCGGTCAGCGCCTCGGGCAAGCTGGCCGGCAGCGTCTCCGGCGGCTGCATCGAGGGCGCGGTCGCGGATGCGGCGAAGCAGACCATGGCGAGCGGCGCGCCGCAGCTGCTCGATTTCGGCATCTCCGACGAGCGGGCCTGGGAAGTCGGCCTTGCCTGCGGCGGCAAGCTGAAGGTCTTCGTGGAGAAGCTTTCGTGACACCCGAGCTTCTCGCCGCGCTGGAGGGGGCGAAGGCAGCCAAGCGCCCGGTCGCCCTGCTCACCCGCCTCACCGATGGCGCCCAGCATCTCTGGCCGGATGAGGTGGTGCCGGCGCCTCTCGCCGATGCCGCAGAGCGGGCGCTGCGCGAGGATGCGGCGGCAAATGTCACGCTTGAGGGCGAGGCCTGGTTCGTCCACCCGCACAACCCGCCGCTGCGCATCATCATCATCGGCGCCGTGCATATCGCCCAGGCGCTGGTCCCGATGGCCCAGGCCGCCGGCTATGCCGTCACCGTGGTCGACCCGCGCCGCGCCTGGGCGACGGCCGAGCGCTTCCCCGGCATCACGCTGATCCACGAATGGACCGACGATGCCGTGGCGGCGCTGGCGCCGGACAGCCGGAGCGCGGTGGTCACCCTCACCCATGACCCGAAGCTCGACGACCCCGGCCTCGATGCCGCGCTGAAATCCGACTGCTTCTATATCGGCGCCCTCGGCAGCCGGCGGACCCATGCCAAGCGCGTCGCCCGGCTGCAGGAGATGGGGCACTCGGCCGAGGCCATCGCCCGCATCCATGCCCCGGTCGGGCTCAATATCGAGGCGGTGACGGCACCCGAGATCGCGCTGTCGATCCTGGCGGAGGTGGTCGCCACGAGGCGGGGCGCGGCGCTCGCCCGCCGCCCGGCGCTCGCGGCATGATCTTCGGCCCCACCCCGCTCGACGAGGCGCGCGGCGCCATTCTCGCCCATACCGTGCGGCTGCCCGGCCGGGTGCTGAAGAAGGGCACGGTGCTCGACCAGGCGGCCATCGCCGCGCTGCAGGGCGCTGGCATGGGCAGCGTCATCGCGGCGCGGCTCGAGTCCGGCGAGGTGCCGGAGGATGAGGCGGCGGACCGCCTCGCCAATGCCCTGATGGGCCCATTGCTCGCCCGCTCCCGCGCCTCCACCGGCCGGGTCAATCTCTTCGCCGATGCGGCCGGGCTGCTGGTGGTCAACCCGGTCACCATCAACCGGCTGAACGCGCTCGATGAATCGCTGACGGTCGCAACCCTCACCTCGCATATCCCGGTATCGGCGAAGGAGATGCTGGCCACCATCAAGGTCATCCCCTTCGCCGTGCCGGGCGCCGTGCTCGAGGTGGCGGAGCTGCTGGCCCGCACCGGCCCGCCTGCCCTCTCGCTGCATCCCTTCCGTCCGCTGAAGGTCGGGCTCGTGCTGACCGAGCTGCCCGGCGTGAAGGAGAGCGTCATGGAGGGCGCGGTCGAGGTGACGCGCGACCGGGTGGAGGCGCTCTGCGGCACGCTGCTGCCGCATGAGCGCGTCCGGCACGAGACCCAGGCGATCTCCGATGCGCTGAACCGGCTGCGCCGTGCCGGCGCCCAGCTGCTGCTCGTCGCTGGGGCCTCGGCCGTGGTGGACCGGCGGGATGTGGGGCCGGCCGGCATCGTCCGCTCCGGCGGCGCCATCGACCATTTCGGCATGCCGGTCGACCCCGGCAACCTGATCTGCCTCGGCCATATCGACGAGATCCCGGCGCTGGTGCTGCCCGGCTGCGCCAAGTCGCCCAAGCTGAATGGCATCGACTGGATCCTGCAGCGTCTCTTCGCCGGGCTGCGGGTGACGCCGGCCGATGTCATGGGCATGGGCGTCGGCGGGCTGCTGAAGGAGATGGAGGCCCGGCCCCTGCCACGCGATTTGCCGGGCACCGCTGCGCCGGGGCCGGCGCCGCGGCGCGGCCGGAAGATCGCGGCGCTGGTGCTGGCGGCCGGCCGCAGCCGCCGCATGGCGCCGCTCAACAAGCTGCTGGTGCAGGACGACCAGGGCGTGCCGATGGTCGCCCGCGTGGTGGACAATGCGCTGGCCTCCCGCGCCCGGCCGGTGGTGGTGGTGACGGGCTACGAGCATGAGCGGGTGGAGGCGGCGCTGCCCGGCCGCTCCGTCATCTTCGCCCATGCCGAGGATTATGCCGAAGGCCTCTCGGCCAGCCTCAGGGCCGGGCTGGCGGCGCTGCCGAAGGATCTGGACGGCGTGGTGGTCTGCCTCGGCGACATGCCGCTGGTCGCCGGCCCGATGATCGACCGGCTGCTGGCCGCCTTCGATCCGGAGGAGGGCCGCGCCATCGTCATGCCGACCTTCCGTGGCAAGCAGGGCAACCCGATGCTCTGGGCGATGGAATTCCTGCCGGAGATGATGACGATCAGCGGTGATGTCGGCGCCCGTCACCTGGTCGGCAAGCATGCCGACCGGGTCGCCGAGGTGGAGATGGCCGATGACGCGGTGCTGCGCGACTTCGACACCACCGACGCGCTGAAGAAGGCGCCGGGCTTCGAGAAGGTGCGGTAGCTAGGCCACCGCCGCCTGCCGCACCCATTCGGCCCAGGCCAGGGCCTCGCCGTCCCGGCCGAAAGCCGTGACGATCTGTGCGCCGAGCGGCAGGCCCCGGGCCCCGGTGCCGACCGGGACGGTGACGCAGGGCAGGTGCAGCAAGGTCCAGAGCGAGTTGAAGGCAGGGTCGCCGGTCCAGCCCAGCCCCTCCGGCGCCTCGCCGGGCGCGCTCGGCGTCAGGATCGCATCGACATCCGCCATGACGCTGGCCACAGCGGCACGCGCCGTGGCGAAGGCGGCCCGGCCGGCCTCCTTCGCCGCGCGGGGCTGGTCGCGGCCCCATTCCATCCGCTCGCGCAGTCCGGGCGAGAGCAGCGCCGGGGCATGGTCCAGCTCCCAGGCCAGGGCATCGGCGGATTCGCCGTTCATGACCAGGGCATGGGCGGCGAGGCCCGCCGCTACGGGCTCCGGCATCTCAATCGGGACGATCTCGGCACCGGCCCTTGCGGCGGCGGCGGCCACGCGCTCGATTGCCTCCCGCGTCTCGGGCGCCGCCTGCTCCGCCGTCGGGCCCCAGCAGAGGCCGAGGCGCGGCGCCCGGCCGGGCCGCGCCTCCGGGTCGCCGTAATCGCCCCCGGTGAGTCCTGCCATGGCGAAGGCGGCGTCGCCGACGCTGCGGGTGATGATGCCGATCGTGTCGAGCGATTCCGACATTACCTTCATCCCCGCCCGGTGCAGCGTGCCGAAGGAGGGCTTGAAGCCGACTGCGCCGCAATAGGCGGCCGGGCGGATGATGCTGCCCGCCGTCTGCGTCCCGAAACCGGCATGGAAGAAGCCCGCCGCGGCTCCGGCGGCCGAGCCGGAGGAGGAGCCGCCCGGCGTATGGCCAGGGTTGTGCGGGTTGGCGGTCGGCCCGGGATGCCGCGTGGCGAATTCCGTGGTGACCGTCTTGCCGAGGATCACCGCCCCGGCGCGGCGGGCGAGCGCCACGCAGGCGGCATCCGTCCGCGGCCGGTGCCCGGCCCAGATCGGCGAGCCGTATTGCGAGGGCTGGTCGGCGGTATCCAGCACGTCCTTCACCCCGAAGGCGAGGCCCGCCAGCGGCCCCACCCGCCCGGCCTTCGCGGCCCGGTCCACCGCCTCCGCCTGGCGCAGCGCCAGGGCGGGGTCGAGATGGACGAAGGCCCGGATGCCGGGCTCGCGCGTGGCGATCCGGTCGAGCAGCGCCTCGGTGAGCGCGGTGGCGGAGAGGCGGCCGTCGCGGATGCGGCGGGCGGCCTCGGCGGCGGAGAGGGTGGCGGGATCGGTCATGCGCCGAGCTTAGAACGCGATCGCCGGCGGCCGAAGCGGCAGCAGCCTGATCGCGCGAACAAACAAGAGCCTGCAGCGCAACGCTGCTGGCGCCGGCCCCCGCCCGCCCCCAAATTGGGAGCGATGTCCCCTTCGATCCGCGTGGCGGAGGCGCCCAACGGCGCCCTGACCTATGCCGTCCCCCTGCCGCCCGAACGCCTTCCCGCGGTCGCGCCCCGACAGCTTCTTGCCGCCTGGGACCTCGCCCGGGAGGCGGCGGACCGGCAGCAATGGGGCAAGCCCCGCCGCCTGCTCTTCGCCCGCACCGGGGGAGAGCCCATGGAGCTGGCGATCGCCGACCGCGATGCCGCCGCCTGGGCCGAGGCCATCGACTCGGCGATCGGCCTCGACACGATCGGGGGGTTGAGCCTCTGCCTCCGCCTGCTGGCGCTGGTGGAGGTGCTGGGCCGGGCGCCGTGGATGACGGCGCTTTTCGCGGTAACACCTGCGGGGATCGACCTGCACCCCGCCCTTCTGTCCGCCGCGGCCGCCATGCCGCTGGACGGCGGGGCGCGGTTCGACGAAACCGGTCTGCGCCGGCTATTATCCCGGCCGCTGCCCGCGGGCGGCGATCCGAGCCCTGGCCGCATCGCATGACGGAAGACCTGATGAAACGCCTGCTCCTCCCCGGCCTGCTCGTATCCCTCGCCGCCTGCTCGGGTGGGCCGGACCCGGCCGTGGTGCCGCTGACCGGCAATGCGGTGCCGAGCCGCGCCGCCATCGCCCCCGGCCCGGGCGCCGTCCCCGCCGTGCCGCCGCCGCCCCAGGCGCTGCGCGACCAGGCGGCCCTGGCCGCTGCCTGCCGCAGCGATGCCGACCGCATCATCACCTTCCGCGACCGCGGCCAGCTCATGCGCGAGGATGAGCGGGATGCCCGCATCGGCACCGATGCCAGCATCTATGCCCGCCGTGCCGAGACCGACCGGCTGGGCCGCATCTACGAGCGGGACCGGATCGCCGCCGATTGCGTGCAGGAGAACACGCGGACCGCGCCGCAGCAGCGCTAGCCCGGACCGATGGCCTTCCGTGGCCTGGCCCCCTTCGGTGCGCTGGGCCGGGCCCTGTCGCACCGGGATGCGCGCATCTTCTTCGGTGCCTCCCTCACCTCCTGGACCGGGCTCTGGGTCCACCAGATCGCCGTTGCCTGGCTGGCCTGGGAGATGACCAAGAGCGCCGTCTGGGTCGGCATGGTCGCCTTCTGCGACCTGGCGCCGGCCGTTATCTTCAGCCCGATCGCCGGCGCCGTCGCCGACCGGATGGACCGGGTGAAGCTCACCATGGCGTCCCAGGCGGTGATCGCCCTGGAGGCGGCGGCGATCGGCGCGCTGCTGCTGACCGGCCATCTGAGCATCGGCCTCCTGCTGGCGCTTGAGATGTGCAAGGGCACCGCCGCCTCCTTCTCCCAGCCGGCGCGGCAGAGCCTGATGCCGGGCCTGGTGCCGCGGGCCGACCTGCCGGCGGCGGTGGCCTGCAATTCGCTTTGCTACAATGTCGCGCGCTTCGTCGGGCCGGCCATCGCCGGGCCGCTGATCGCCACGGCCGGCGTCGTCCCGGCGGTCTTCCTCAACAGCCTTGCCTATCTCGCCGCAACGCTGACCATGCCGAGCCTCCGGGTCGATGCCGCGCAGCGCCGGGGCGCGCCCTCGGGGGTCAGCGTCTGGGCGGATACGATCGCCGGCTTCCGCTATGCGGGCCGGCATCCGGGCATCGGGCCGCTGCTCGCCTTCGCCGCCATCGCCTCGGTGCTGATGCGCGGCGTGCAGGAGATCCTGCCACCCTTCGTCGAGCGGCTGTTCGCGCGTGGCGCCGACGGCCTCGCCATGCTGACCGCCTGCATCGGCATCGGCGCCCTGTTCTCCGGCCTCTGGGTGGCGAGCCGCGGCAAGCTGGAGGGGGCGGTCGGGCTCTCGGTCGGCGCGGTCGCCTGCCAGGCGATCTTCACCATCGGCTTCGTCTCGACGGGCTTCTTCCCCTTCGCCCTGCTCTGCGCGGCGCTGATGGGGGCGGCAGGCTCGGTGCATGGCATCTCCACCCAGACCCTGGTGCAGAATGCCGCCGACCCCTCGATGCGCGGGCGGGTGCTGAGCCTCTGGGGCATGATCGTCCGCGCCTGCCCGGCGAGCGGGGCGCTGGCCCTCGGCGCGGCGGGTGAGATCTTCGGCCTGCGCTGGCCGACCATCGCCGCCATGCTGGTGGCGCTGCTGGTCTTCGCCTGGGGATGGAGCCGCAAGCCGGTCATGGTGGCGGAGTTGGAGGGCCGCGGGTAACCAGGACCGGACCCAAGACACGGAGGAAACCATGGACGACCTGCCCCTGCCGCCCGGCATCCGCGCGCGCTTCATCGAGGGGGTGAACGGCCTCCGTGTCCACCTGCTCGAGGCGGGCGAGCCGGGCCGGCCCTGCCTCCTCCTGCTGCACGGCTTCCCGGAACTCGCCTATTCCTGGCGCAAGGTGATGCGGCCGCTGGCCGAGGCCGGCTACCATGTCGTCGCACCGGACCAGCGCGGCTATGGCCGCACCACGGGCTGGAGCGCCGAGTATGATGGCGACCTCGCCCCCTTCCGCATGTTCAACCTGGTGCGCGACGCGATGGGCCTGCTGGCCGCGCTCGGGCATGACGGCGTCGAGGCCGTCATCGGGCATGATTTCGGCTCGCCGGTCGCCGCCTGGTGCGGGCTGCTGCGTCCGGACATCTTCCGCCGCGTCGTGCTGATGAGCGCGCCCTTCGGCGGCCCGCCCGGCCTGCCGGAGGCGGCGCCGGGCCGCGCCGCCGGGCCCGACATCCATGCCGCCCTGGCCGCGCTGCCCCGGCCGCGCAAGCACTACCAGTGGTACTATTCGACGCGCCCCGCGAATGCGGAGATGCAGCACGCGCCGCAGGGCCTGCCCGCCTTCCTCCGCGCTTATTACCACGTGAAGAGCGCCGACTGGGCGGAGAACCGCCCCGCCCCGCTCGCCGGCTGGACGGCCGAGGCGCTGGCAACGATGCCCGGCTACTACATCATGGATCTCGGCAAGGGCATGGCGGAGCAGGTCGCGCCGGACATGCCTTCGCCCGAGTCCGTGGCCGCCAATGGCTGGCTGCCGGAGGCGGAGCTCGCCGTCTATGCCGGCGAATATGCCCGCACCGGCTTCCAGGGCGGGCTGCAATGGTACCGCTGCCGGACGGAGGGGCGCTTCGAGGCGGAGCTGCAGCTGATGGCCGGGCGGCGGCTGGAGCAACCCTCGCTCTTCATCGCCGGCGCCAGCGACTGGGGCATCCATCAGGTGCCTGGCAGCCTGGAGCGGATGCAGCGCCAGGCCTGCACGCGGATGCTCGGCTGCCACCTCGTCCCCGGCGCCGGGCACTGGGTGCAGCAGGAGCAGCCGGAGCGGACCGTCGCCTTGCTGCGGGAATTCCTGGCGGCTTCCTGAGCGGCAGCGGCGCGGATAGGGTGCGCCGCAAACCCGCAGGACATTCGATAATGCTGAACACCGCGATCGTGGGCATGGGCCGCTGGGGCCGCACCCTGGTGGAGAGCGTGCAGCGGAAGAACGAGGCGGGGCTCCGCTTCGTCGCCGGCACCACCGGCACCCTCTCCAAGGCCACCGACTGGGCCGCCGAGCAGGGCATCCGCCTGCATCCGACCTACGAGGCGGTGCTCGGCGACCCGGAGGTGCGGGCGGTGGTGCTCGCCACCCCGCACAAGCAGCATGCGGCGCAGGTCATCGCCGCCGCGGCGGCCGGCAAGCATGTCTTCGTCGAGAAGCCCTTCACCCTCAGCAAGGCGACCGCCGAGGCCTGCGTCGCCGCCTGCCGCCGGGCCGGGGTGGTGCTGGCGCTCGGCCACAACCGGCGCTTCCTGCCGACGACGCTCGAGATGAAGCGGATGCTGGCCGAGGGGGCGCTCGGCACGGTGCTGCATGCGGAGGGGCATATCAGCGGGCCGGGCGCCTTCGCCTGGAAGCCCGGCATGTGGCGCGCCGACCGCGCGGAGAGCCCGCTCGGCGGCATGGGCGCCATGGGCATCCACATGATCGACATGCTGGTGAACCTGATGGGCCCCGTCGCCGAGGTCACCGTGCAGTCCTTCCCGCGCGTCTCGACGCATATCGACGACACGACCGCGATGCTGGCGCGCTTCGCCTCCGGCGCCACCTGCAATTTCGCCACGTTGTCGCTGACCGCGCGCTACTGGCGCGTGGCGCTCTTCGGCACCAAGGGCGTGCTGGAGATGCAGGGGCAGGACCGGCTCGCCTTCACCCCGGTCGAGGGCGAGGGCTGGGTGCGGGACTTCCCCAAGGTCGATATCGAGGCGGCGGAGCTGGAGGCCTTCGCCGCGGCGGTGGCGGGCGGCCCGGCCTATCCCCTGCCGCTCGAGGAGGCGGTGCATGGCGTCGCGGTCTTCGAGACGATGATCGGCGCCGCCGCCTCGGGCAGCAGCTATGCCGTCGCCTGAGCGGCGCCAGTGCTTGTCGCTGCTGTAACCACGCCGTAGAACCGCCATTCCTTAACGGAGGGGCAGCCGATGTCGAAGATCACCCGCCAGGGCAGCAACGCCATTCTTTCGGGTTCGGTGGAGTACCACAATTTCGTCTACCTGGCCGGCATGACCGCCGATGACCTCTCCCTCGACATCACGGGGCAGACCAAGCAGGTCCTGGCGAAGATCACCGCCGCGCTCGAGTCCAACGGCACCGATACGACCCGGCTGCTCAGCGCCCAGATCTGGCTGAAGGACATCCGCGACCGCGAGGCGATGAACAAGTGCTGGGTGGAATGGCTCGGCGATGCCGGCCGCCCGGCCCGCGCCTGCGTCGAGGCGAACATGGCGGACCCGCGCCATCTGGTGGAGATCATGATCACCGCCTGCCGCTGATCCACCACCCGGATCACGGAAACGGGAATCGGAAAGGGCGGCGCTCCGGCCGGGGCGCCGCCCTTTCTGCGTCTGTTGCATATCTGCCACCACACTGTGGCATGGCTCATTTCTGAGACCACTTCTAGGACGATCATCCCTTCATAGACGATTAACGCTGCGCACTACCGGCAAATCACTGCGGATTTCGTGATGTTTCGCCGCTGGCGGTTGCGCGAGCTTTTGACCCCGTCATAACCCTTCTGTGTCACGAGGTTACAGCCTCGCGAGGACAAGCGGTCCACGCGTACAGGGGGATTGGTATGCGGATGCATCGGACGGCAATGGCGTGGTGCGTGATGATCGGTGCGCTGGCAGCGTCGGGGGACGCCATGGCCACGCAGCGGGATCACGAACAGGGCGCGCCAGGCCGGGACACGGTGCGCAAGGCCGGGATGTCGGTTCGTCCGGCGGCGGTTCACCGGGTTTCGGGCAAGATGCGTGGTCATGCCGCCCATCGGCGGAGCCCTGGGCGTACTGTCGTGGCGACGGCGGCCGGGATCTCCTGCGTTCCCTATGCCCGTGCCGTGACCGGGATGCAGGTCAGCGGCAATGGCGGCGACTGGTGGTCGAATGCCGCCGGCATCTATGATCGTGGCCAGCGGCCGGAGCCGGGCTCGGTGATGGCCTTCCGCGCCACCTCGGGCATGACGCGCGGCCATGTTGCCGTGGTGCGCGACGTGGTCGGCCCACGCGAGGTGCGGATCGACCATGCGAATTGGGGCGGGCCCGGCATCCCGCGTGGCTCGGTCATGCAGGATGTCAGCGTGATCGACGTCTCGGACACGAATGACTGGTCCGCAGTCCGGGTCCAGTCGGGGCGGGACGACAGCGCCTTCGGGCGCGTCTATCCGACCTTCGGCTTCATCTACAACCGCCCCGATGACAGCGTGAACACCGGCACCGCCTATGCCGGGCTGCAGCTGCGCCGCAGCACCCGCTACGAGCAGCTGGCCGAGGGGCCGGAGGCCGGCTCGGCACGCGGCTACCAGTTGCAGGGCCTCGCCCCGCTGCGGAACGCCCAGGCGGCGACCTCCCGCGCGCGCTGAGCCCTGTCCGGCCGCACGATCGCATCTTGCGCCGTGGCGCCGCCATGGCACTAGTACGGCATGAGATCGTCGATCCCGGCGCAGGATTCCCCCCGCTCTAGCCCGGCCCCGGGCCGGCCCTGCTGCCGCTGATGGTGCTCGACATCCGCGGCCTGGCAGTCACCTTCCGGACCGATCGCGGGCCGCTCCGCGCTGTCGATGACCTCTCCTTCTCGGTCGAGGCCGGCCGCACGCTGGCGGTGGTGGGCGAGAGCGGCTGCGGCAAGTCGGTCACGGCCCTGGCCATCATGGGGCTGCTGCCGCCCAATGCCCGGCTTTCCGGCTCCATCCGCCTGCACGGGCGGGAGATGTCGACCCTGAACCCGGCCGAATGGCGCCGCCGCCGCGGGCGGGAGCTGGCCATGGTTTTCCAGGAGCCGATGACCAGCCTCAACCCCGCCTTCACCGCGGGCGAGCAGGTGGCGGAGGTGCTCCGCCTGCATGAGCGGCTGGGCGAGCGCGCCGCCTTCGACCGCGCCGTCGCGCTGCTCGACCGGGTGCGCATCCCCGATGCCGCGCGGCGGGCCCGGCAATATCCGCATCAGCTCTCGGGCGGGATGCGGCAGCGGGTGATGATCGCCATGGCGCTGGCCTGCAAGCCGCGCCTGCTGATCGCCGACGAGCCGACCACGGCGCTCGACGTCACCGTGCAGGCGCAGATCCTCGCCCTGCTCGACGAGCTGAAGCGGGAGACCGGGACGGCGGTGGTGCTGATCACCCATGACCTCGGCATCGTCGCCGACCATGCCGACGACGTGGTGGTGATGTATGCCGGGCGGGCAGCCGAGCGCGCCCCGGCCGCGCGGCTCTTCGCCCGGCCGGAGCACCCCTATACGGTCGGGCTGCTCGGCGCCGCGCCGCGGATCGAGGGCGGGCCAGGGGGGCGGATGTCGCGGCTGGCGAGCATCGAGGGCACGGTGCCCGACCTGCTCCATCCGCCGGAGGGCTGCCGCTTCGCGCCGCGCTGCCCCTTCCACGGCACCGACTGCACCCGCCAGCCGCCGCTGGCCGAGATCGAGCCCGGCCATGCCACGGCCTGCTGGCGCGCCCCGCTCGACCAGGTCCTGGCGGCATGAACGAGCCCCTGCTCGAGCTGCGGGATCTCAGGAAGCATTTCCCGCTGCGCGATGCGCTCGGCCGGGCGCGCGGCGCGGTGCGGGCGGTGGATGGGGTCTCCCTCGCCGTCGCGCGCGGCACGGTGCTCGCCATCGTCGGCGAGAGCGGTTGCGGCAAGTCGACCCTCGGTCGCCTGGCGCTGCGGCTGATCGAGCCGGATGCGGGCAGCGTGCGCTTCGACGGCGAGGATCTGCGCGCCCTCTCCCCCGCCGCGCTGCGCGCCCGGCGGCGGGACATGCAGCTCATCTTCCAGGACCCCTTCGCCAGCCTCGACCCCCGCATGACGGTGGGCGCCGCCATCGCCGAGCCGCTGCGGCTGCACCGCATCGTGCCGCGCGGTGGCGAGGCCAGCCGCGTCGCCGAATTGCTGGAACGGGTCGGCCTGCGTCCCGAAAGCGCGCAGCGCTGGCCGCATGAGTTCAGCGGCGGGCAGCGGCAGCGCATCGCCATCGCCCGGGCGCTGGCCAGCGGGCCGCGGCTCGTCATCGGCGATGAGCCGATCAGCGCGCTCGACGTCTCGGTCCAGGCGCAGGTGGTGAACCTGCTGGCCGACCTGATCCGCGACCTGGGCCTGACCTTCGTCCTCATCAGCCATGACCTTGGCGTGGTGCGCCATATCGCCGACCGCGTGGCGGTGATGTATCTCGGCAGCATCGTCGAGGAGGGCGCGGCGGCCACGGTCTTCGCCGCGCCGCGCCACCCCTATACCCGGGCGCTGCTCGCCGCCGTGCCGGGACGGGGCATTAAGGCCCCGCCGATCGAGGGCGATGTGCCGAGCCCCATCGCACCGCCGGCCGGCTGCCGTTTCCACACCCGCTGCCCGCATGCCGAGGCCCTGTGCCGCGAGCAGCCGCCGATCCTGGCGGGCGGCGACCATCGCGCCGCCTGCCACCTGCAGGACCGCCTGCCGCCAGCGCCGCCCTTGCAGGAGGCCGAGCCGGGCGGTGACCGGCTGCGGCGGCTGCAGGCTTTCTTCCAACCCGCCGGGACCGAAGCATGATCCGCAGAACCCTCCTCGCCGCCCTGGCCTCCCTCGGACTCGCTGGCGCGGCGGAGGCGCAGACGCTCCGCATCGGCCTGCGGGAGGATCCGGACATCCTCGACCCTACGCTGGCCCGCACCTTCGTCGGCCGCATCGTCTTCGCCTCGCTCTGCGACAAGCTGTTCGACATCAACGAGCGGCTGGAGATCGTCCCGCAGCTCGCCACCGGCTATGCCTGGGAGGACCCGAAGACGCTGCGCATCACCCTGCGCGAGGGCGTGCGCTTCCATGACGGCGAGGCGATGGATGCCGAGGCGGTGCGCTATTCGCTCAACCGCCACCTGACGATGCAGGGCAGCTTCCGCCGCAGCGAGATCGGCACGATGGAGGCGGCGGAGGTGGTCGATCCGAGGACCATCCGCATCCGGCTGAAGGCGCCCTCCTCACCTTTCCTGTCGCAGCTCACCGACCGCGCCGGCATGATCGTCAGCCCGAAGGCCGCCGAGGCGGCCGGGCGCAATTTCGGCAATGCGCCGGTCTGTGCCGGTCCCTACCGGCTGGTCGAGCGGGTGGCGCAGGACCGCATCGTCGTGGAACGCTTCCCTGACTACTGGGATGCCGGGCGCGTCCACATCCCCCGCATCACCTTCCTGCCGATCCCCGACAACACGGTGCGGCTGGCCAACCTGCAATCCGGCGCGCTGGAGATGGTGCAGACCATCGAGCCGGACGACATCAAGACCGTGCAGCGGAACAGCCGCCTCAAGGTCGTCGCCTATGATGAGCTCGGCTACCAGAGCATCGTCCTCAACATCGGCAACGGGCCGCGCGCCAATACGGCCTTCGCCCGCGACCCGCGCATCCGCGCCGCCTTCGAGCTCGCTATCGACCGGCAGGCGATCAGCCAGGTGGTCTATGAGGGCGTCTATGCGCCGACCGCCCAGCCCATCCCGCCCGCCAGCCCCTTCCATGTGCCGGGCTTCGCGCCGGAGGGGCGCGACGTGGCGCGCGCCCGCGCCCTGCTGCGCGAGGCGGGCGTCACCGGGCCGGTGCCGGTCGAAATGACGGTGCCGAACAACCCCGACCTCCGCCAGGTGGGCGAGGTGATCCAGGCCATGGTGCAGGAGGCGGGCTTCGCGCTGAAGCTGAATGCGATGGAGTTCGCCAGCAGCCTGCAGGCGGCCAACCGGGGGGATTTCGAGACCTATCTGGTGGCCTGGTCGGGCCGCGTCGATCCGGATGGCAATACCTGGACCTTCATCCATAGCCAGGGCGGCCAGAATGACGGCAAGTATGCCAACCCGGAGGTGGACCGGCTGCTCGACGAGGCGCGGGTCGAGACCGATGCCGCCGCGCGGCGGGCGCTCTATGCCAAGGTCTTCGAGATATCGCTGCGGCAGGACCGCAGCCGCATCTATCTCTGGCACCGCAAGAACATCGTCGCCCATACCGCGCGGCTCTCGGGCTTCCTGCCCATCGCCGACGGGTTGATCCGCCCGCAGGGACTGCGACTGAACTAGCATGCTGGCCTGGTTCCTCCGCCGGCTGGGGCAGATCGTCCCTACCCTGCTGATCCTCTCGGTGATGATCTTCGGCCTGCAGCAGCTGATGCCGGGCGACCCGGCGCTGACCCTCGCCGGGGAGGAGCGTGGCGACCCGCAGGTGCTGGCGCAGATCCGTGCCGAGCTGCGCCTCGACCGCCCATTGCCGGAGCAGTACCTGCACTGGGTCGCCCGCGCGGTGCAGGGCGATTTCGGCTTTTCCTGGCGCATCCGGGAGCCGGTGGCGAAGCTCATCCTGGAGAAGCTGCCGGTGACCTTCCAGCTCGCGGTCATGGCCTTCCTGATCGCGTTGGTCATCGGCATCCCGGCCGGGGTCATCTCGGCGGTGCGGCGCGACCGGCCGGTGGACTGGCTGGCGAACGGGTTGGCGCTCTTCGGCATCTCGATGCCGAATTTCTGGCTCGGCATCATGATGATCCTGCTGTTCAGCGTGCAGCTCGGCTGGCTGCCGCCCTCCGGCTATGTGCCGCTCACCGAGGATCCGGTGCAGAGTCTCGCCACCACCATCATGCCGGCCTTCGTGCTCGGCTCCGGCATCGCCGGTGTGCTGATGCGGCATACCCGCGCCGCCATGCTTGGCGCCCTGTCCCAGGATTACGTCCGCACGGCGCGGGCCAAGGGGCTCGACGAGCGTGTCGTGGTGGGGCGGCATGCGCTGCGCAACGCGCTGATCCCGGTGGTGACGCTCGGCACCATCGAGTTCGGGCGCCTGCTGGCCGGCGCGGTGCTGACCGAGCAGATCTTCACCATTCCCGGCTTCGGCAAGCTGATCGTCGATGCCGTCTTCAACCGCGACTATCCGGTGGTGCAGGGCGTGGTGATGGCGACGGCGCTGATCTTCGTCACCCTCTCGCTGATCGCCGACATCCTCTACATGGCCGTCAACCCGCGGCTGCGCAGCGCATGAGCGGCGCATCGGATAGTCCGGGCCGCCGGGCGCTGCGCCGCTTCCTTCGCCACCGCCTCGCGGTCTTCGGCCTCGTCGTCGTGGCGCTCTTCCTGCTGGCGGCGATCCTCGCGCCCTGGATCGCCCCGGCCGACCCGCTGCAGACCTCCTGGACAGCGATCCGCAAGCCGCCCTCGCTGGAGCATCTGTTCGGCACGGACGAGAACGGCCGCGACGTGCTCTCCCGCGTGCTCTACGGCGCGCGGGCCTCGATGGCGGCGGGGGTGATCTCGGTCTCGGTCGCGCTGCTGATCGGGGTGCCGATCGGCGTGCTCGCCGGGCTTGCCGGCGGCTGGGTGGATGCGGTCATCGCCCGCATCGCCGATGCCATGCTCTCGGTGCCCTTCCTGATCCTCGCCATCGCGCTGGCCGCCTTTCTCGGCCCGGCGCTCGAGAATGCGATGCTGGCGATCGCCGTCACCGCCTCGCCCATCTTCGTCCGCCTCGCGCGCGGCATGGCGCTGGAGGCGCGGGCCACGGATTGGGTGGAGGCCGCGCGGGCACTGGGCAACCCGCCCTGGCGGCTCGGCCTCGTGCATGTGCTGCCGAACATCATCCCGCCGCTGCTGGTGCAGGCGACGCTCTCCATCGCCGAGGCCATCATCGCCGAGGCCTCGCTGAGCTTCCTCGGCCTCGGCCAGCAGCCGCCGGCGCCCTCCTGGGGCAGCATGCTGAACAGCGCCCAGCGCTTCCTGACCCAGGCGCCCTGGCTGGCGGTCTTCCCGGGCCTGGCGATCTTCCTCGTGGTGCTGGCCTTCAACCTGATGGGCGACGGGCTGCGCGATGCGCTCGACCCGCGGGGCGAGCGGCGCTGACGGGCTGTCAGGCCTCGCGCCGCGGGGCCGGACGCCGCGTCGCCAGGATCCCGGGCAGCGCCAGCCCGGCGAGGCCGAGCGCCACCGCCAGCAGCATCCCGGCGCCGATCTCCCGGTAGGCGAACACCCCGAGGAGGCCGCCGAGCAGGAAGGCGAGCACCGTCGGCAGGTGCAGCCCAAGCTTCTCCAGGTTGACCGCCGCCTCCGCCCGCCGCCGCCGGCGCAGCGCGATGTCGAGCAGGTTGCCGAGCTCGATGCCGATATCGGTGACCATGCCGGTCACATGCGTCGTCCGGATGCGGGCATTCGAGATGCGGGTGACCACCGCATTCTGCAGCCCCATCAACGCGCTCATCCCGAGCACGAAGCCCAGCCCGCCCCAGAGCTGCGGCGCCCAGGCATCGGCCGCGGCCAGGCCGCAGAGCAGGACCGCCTCGGCCATGATGCTGAGCGCATGGATGCCGGCGAGGCCGCGGCGCTGGCCCTCATTCGCCAGCAGGGTGGAGGCGGCTGCCCCGGCGACGAAGCTGGCGACGAGGCCGAGGCAGATCATCGCCCCGGTCCAGTCCCCGAGGGCCAACCGGTCGGCGAGGGTCGAGACCGCGCCGGTCATATGGGAGGAATAGATACCGATCTTGTAGAAGCCTACGGTGTTCAGCGCCCCCGCCACCAGGGCGAGGGTGCAGGCAAGGTTGCGGTCGGCCTGGAGGTTCCTGGCATCGCCTTGCCGGACAAGCATGCACGCCCCAGGGGAATGTTGCGGTCGCGCCTATCCTAGAAGAATGCGATGCCCGCGCTACCCTGCCGCATAGACCGCCCGTTCGAAGGCGGCGAAGAGCGCGAGCGCCTGCGGGTCGGCGAAGGGCAGGCTCTGGGTCAGCAGCACCCCGGCCCGGTCATGCACCGGATCGATCCAGTAATAGCTGTTCGCCAGCCCGGCCCAGGCCATGCTCCCGGCCGCGCGGCCACCTTCGGGATGCGCCTCCTCATTCAGCATGAAGGCGAGGCTCCAGCGCTTCGGCTGGCCAGGGAAGAACTCGGCATGATGGGAGGCACCCGGCACGACGCTCGTCATCGGCCCGACCAGCAGGTCACCCATCTGGTTGCGGCCGAGCGCCTCCACCGTCTCCGGCGCCAGGATGCGCGCGCCGTCCAGCGTGCCGCCATTCAGGACCATGCGGCAGAAGCGCAGGTAGTCGGGAGCCGTGCCATAGAGCCCGCCGCCGCCCATCTCGAATTCCGGCTCCTGCGGGACCTCGAAGGTGATTGGCGAGAGGCGGCCATCGGCGCCGCGGACATGCATGGCGGAGAGCCTGGAGCGCTGCGCCGCGCCGAGACGGAAATGGGTGTCCTCCATGCCAAGCGGGCCGGTGATGCGATCTCGGATCACGCTGCCCAGGCTTTGGCCGGTGACGGCCTCGACCACCAGCCCCGCCCAGTCGATGCCGATGCCGTAATTCCAGGCGGTGCCCGGATCGGCCACCAGGGGCAATGCGAGGGCCTTGCGCTGGCAGGTCCCGACCCGTGGCAGGCCGGCCAGCTTCGCATAGCGGCCAAGATCGGCATGCCAGGTCTCATAGGCAAAGCCGCCCGTATGGGTCAGCAGCTGGCGCAGGGTGATCGCCCCGCGCGCCGGACGCAGGATCGGCTCGCCCGCGGTGGTGAAGCCCTCCAGGACCTGCGGCGCGGCGAGTTCCGGCAGGATGGTGCCGATCGGGGCATCGAGCGCGAGGCGCCCCTCCTCGACGAGCTGCAACGCCGCCACGCTGGTCAGCGCCTTGGTCATCGAGGCGATCCAGCCGACCGTATCGGGCGTCATCGGCGTGCTGCCGCCTGCGGCGCGCAGTCCGGCCGCGCCCTCATAGAGGGTGCCGCCGGCCTGTCCGGCAACCGCGGCAACGCCGGCGACAGCCCCACTCCCCACCGCGGCCCGCAGCAGCGCATCGATGCCTTGCATCCGTCCCTCCCCGATGCCGGCAGCCTAAAGCACATCCCGGACCGATGATATCAGGCCGAAGATGTGGGGCGCCTGGCGAGGCGGGCCGTCAGGCCTGGCGAGCTGGAGTCAGCGAGGCTGCTCCGGGTCGGCCTGCTCCATCTCCTCGGAGGTCGGGCAGACCGTGGTCTGGCCGCCGCGGGCATAGTATTCCGCGACCATCCGGGCCGCCTCGTCATCGGAGGGCCGGCCCCCCGCCAACTCGCTGCGCGCCCGCTGCTCGGCGATACGGAAACGCTGCCGCTGCTGCTCGGCGCGGCGCGAGGCGGCCGAGCGCGCCTTCTCCGAAGGGACGATCTCGGGAGTTTCGGAAGGGTCATCCTGCATGCGGGCACCCTACTGGTCATGCGGGGCTGCGGCCAGCGGCCACCCGTCACGTGACCGTCAGCACCTCCGTACGGATGCGCGAGCGCGATCAAGGCAATGTGAGTTGCCATCACGGAACGGATATCTCCACTGCGTGGTGTGGATTTCACTTCAGCCGAGCCGATCCCCAGCCAGGCGCGTGCGACCAGGCGCCGGCAGCTGGCCGGCGGGTCGCTTCGGCTGCTGCTGCCCGCGGTGGTCCTGCTGCCGCTGGCGATGAATGCGGCCGCCGCCTACCTTTCCTGGCGCCAGACCTGGGCCGAGGCCGCAGCGGAGATGACCCGCACCGCGGAGGCCGCAGCCGAGTATGCACGCCGGGTCTTCGACGGCATGATGCTGCGGATCGACCGGGCAGACGACATCCTCGCCGGGCTCGACGACGACACGATCCGCCGGCGCGAGCCGGAATTGCACGAGGCGCTGGGCCGCGCCTCGACCACCTCGCTCGGTATGGGCCATCGCCCGCCCTATATCTTCGTCTTCGACCGGGACGCCTTTCCGCTCGTCTCGGGCAATCTCTACCCGGTGCCGCGTGGCCGGGCCTTCACCCATCGCGAGTTCAACCAGGCCCTGCGCGGGGACGATGCGCCGGGCCTTCACATCAGCCCCGTCTATATCGGCAGCGTGAACGGGCAACCCTTCTTCTCGGTGACCCGCCGCCGCGTGCGAACCGGCAACGGCTTGCCGACCGGGGCCTATGACGGCGTCATCAATGCCTCGGTCAATGTTAATGAGGCCAATGCCGGTCTGCGCCGCCTGGCCGGGCCGCAGCCCTCCGATCTGCTCGCCCTGATCCGGGAGGATGGCCTGTTCCTGGCCCGCTCGGCCGGCCCGCCTGTCACCGACCTCCGTCTCCGTGACGACGACACGATGCTGGCGGCGATGCAGCGCGGCGAGATCCGCGCCTTGCGTCACCTTCGCTCCGGCGGAGACGACACCAGGCGCCTTGGCGCCTTCCGCCGCGTCGATGGCTATCCGGTCTTCGCCACCGCGGCCCGTGACGAGGAAGCGGTCATCGCCCAGTGGCGCCGGACAGTGGCGGGGCAGCTGGCGGTGGGGCTGCCGGCGACACTGGCGCTGCTCGGTCTCAGCTTTCTCGTGCTGCGCCGCAACCGGGACCTGGCGACGAGCCATGCGGAGCTGGAGGCGCGGGTGGCGCAACGCACAGCGGCCCTGGCCGAGAGCGAGGCCCGGCTGCGCCTGGCACAGGAGGCGGGCGGCGTCGGCCTCTGGGACTGGGACATCCGTACCGGACATGTCTTCTGGTCGGACCGGTATTTCCGCGTGATGGGCCTCGATCCCAACCATGTCAGGCCGTCCTACGAATCCTTCCTCGCCGCGATCGACCCGCAGGACCGGGCGCAGGTGCAGGCCAATCTCGAGGCAGCGCGCGCCAACCCGGATGCCTACACCTACCGGGAGGAATTCCGGCTGCCGCAGCCGGACGGCTCGTCGCGGTGGATCCTGGAGCAGGGCGAGTTCCTCCGCGCGCCCCTCACCGGCGAGGCACTGCGCCTCGTCGGCGTCTGCCTCGACGTGACGGAACGCCGCCGCTCGGAGGAGCGCCTGCGGCTTCTCGCGCGAGAGGTCGATCACCGGGCCAAGAACGCGCTGGCGGTGGTTCAGGCCGCGGTGCGGCTGGCGCCGAAAGAGGATGCGGCAGGCTTCACGCGGGCCATCGAAGGCCGCGTCATGTCGCTGGCCCGCGTCCATAACCTGCTCGCGGAGGGGCGCTGGGCGGGGGCTGACCTGCGCGAACTGGCCGCAAGCGAGTTATCCGCCTTCATCCTCGCGGCCGGCGACTCCGAGGCGACGGCACCTCGGGTGGAGGCGCAGGGGCCGGCGGTTCAGGTCGGACCGGCGGTGGCCCAGGCTGTTTGCATGGTGCTGCATGAACTGGCGACGAATGCCGTCAAATACGGCGCGCTCTCGGCGGCGGGTGGCCTCGTCCGCCTGTCCTGGGAGGTCGCGCAGGGCGACCTCCGGCTGCGCTGGGCCGAAACGGGCGGACCACCGATCACCGCGCCGCCGCAGCGGCGGGGATTTGGCTCGCGCGTGCTCACGGGCACGATCCAAAGCCAGCTCGGCGGAACCGTCCACCAGGATTGGGACCCGACCGGACTTGTCTGCCGCATCTCGATCCCGCTGTCCCGGCTGACGCAGGGCTGAGGCCCGGCGGCCTCATCGCCCCATCTGGGCGCGCGCCTCCGCCAGAGCGGCCAGGCAAGCCTGCTCCTCGCCACGCCCACCCAGCTCTCGGGCCTGGCTGAGCTTGGCCTTGGCCTGGATCGCCCCGTCTCCGCCCGCGCCTGCATCCGCGGCGCGCTGCGTGTCGCGCGCCTCGCGGCCGGGGCTCTGGAAGGGCCCGCTCGGCGGGGCGGGCTGGTTGCCGGGCGGTGGCTGCACCGCCTGGCTTTCCCGCGCCGCGGCGACGCCCTGGCCGCCGGAGGAGGCGGAGGCGGCAGCACCGACCGTGCCGGTGACCTGGCGGTCCAGCGCCTCCACCTGATCGGTGCAGGGCGAGGCGAGGGCCTGGCCCGCCATGGGGACCGCCAGGGCCAGGCCGAGGAGGAGCGCCCTCATGTGGTCAGCTGGTCCCGGATCGGCAGCTGCCGGATCCGCTTGCCGGAGGCGGCGAAGACGGCATTGGCGATGGCGGGCGCGACGGGCGGCAGGCCCGGCTCGCCGACACCGCCGAGCGGCTGGCCGTAATCGGCCGAAGGCAGCAGATGCACCCTGATCTCCCTTGGCGCCGTGTCGATGCGGGTCAGCTCATAGGCGTCGAAATTGTTCTGCTGGACCCGGCCGTCCTTGAAGGTCACCTCGGCCGAGGTGGCGAGGCCGACGCCCATCACCACGGCGCCCTCCATCTGCGAGCGGATGCGCTCCGGATTCACCTGCGGGCCGCAATCGATGGCGATGTCGACACGCGGGAAGCTGAGGGCACCGCGGTCATCGACCTTCACCTCCACCGCCACGGCGACATAGGAGACGAAGCTGTAATGCCCGGCGATGCCGAGGCCGCTGCCGGCGGGCATCGCCCTGCCCCAGCCGATGCCCTGCGCCGCCGTCTCGACCACCCGCCGCAACCGGCCGGTATCGATCGGGTAGCGCTGCGGGTCCTCGCCATGGTTCCAGGCATCGCCGAGGCTGGTCGGGTCGACGACGCGGGGCGGGCCGATGAGCTCCAGCAGGTAGTCCTTCGGATCGCGCCCCGCCGCATGGGCGAGCTCGGCGACGAAGGACTGGATGGCGAAGGCGTGCGGAATGTTGGAGACGGAGCGGAACCAGCCGATCCGCGCATGCGCCACCGCTTCCGGATTCTCGATCCGGATGTTCGGGATCGGGAAGGGCGTGTTGACGAGGCCCATGCCGAGCTCGAGCGGCAGCTCATGCTTCGGGTCGGGGGCGAAGATGGAGCCGATGGTCGGCGCCGCGCTGCGATGCAGCCAGGCCACCGGCTTGCCGCCCGCATCCAGCCCGGCCTCGATCCGTTCGACCGACACCGTGTGGTAGTAGCCGTGATGCAGGTCGTCCTCGCGGGTCCAGGTCAGCTTGACCGGGGCGCCGTCCATGGCCTGGCTGCAGAGCCCCGCCTCCAGCACGTAGTCCGGCTTCGACTTCCGGCCGAAGCCCCCGCCGAGCAGGGTCACATGGACGGTGACCTTCTCCTCGGGGATCTTCAACCGCTCCGCCAGCCTGGTGCGCGTCGCCTGTGGCGCCTGGGTGCAGGCCCATGCCTCGCACTGCCCATTGGCGATGCGGACGAGCGCCGCCGGCGGCTCGAGCGGTGTCTGGGCGAGGTGCGGGATGTAGTACTCCGCCTCGACGCGCTTCGCCGCGCTGCCCATCGCCTGGTCGACATCGCCGGCATTGCGCACGACCTTGGCCGGCTGCCGCACCGCCGCCTCCAGCCCGGCACGGTAGGTATCGGAGGAATAGGCGGCATGCGGACCGTCATCCCAGGTGATCTTCAGCCGGTCCCGTCCCTGCATCGCCGCCCAGCTGTTGCGGGCGATGACCGCGATGCCGCCGAGCGGCTGGAATTCCGACGGGATGGCCGGCGGGTCGATCGCCACGACCTTCACCACGCCGGGCACCTTCATCGCCTCGGCCGCGTCGAAGGAGGTGACCTTGCCGCCGAAGACCGGCGGACGCGCGACCACGGCGTGGAGCATGCCCTCGATCCGGGCATCGATGCCGTAGATGGCGCGGCCGGTGGTGATGTCGCGGTTGTCGAGCAGCCCAACGGTGTCGCGGCCGATGAGGCGGAAATTGGCGGGATCCTTCAGCCGCAGCGTCGCCCGGTCCGGCACCGGCAGCTCGGCCGCCGCCTTGGCCAGCTCGCCGAAGCCGAGCGAGCGGCCGCTTGGCTTGTGCTGCACGGCGTGGTTCGACGCCTGCACCTCGCCGACCGGCACGCCCCACTGCTTCGCCGCCGCCTGTTCCAGCATGGTGCGGGCGGCGGCACCGACATGGCGCATGGGCGTGAAGAAATGCCGCAGGCTGCGGGAGCCATCGGTGTCCTGGTTGCCGAAGCGGCCCTCATCGCCGGGTGCCTGGGTCACGCGGATCTTGGCCCAGTCCGCCTCCAGCTCCTCGGCGACGACCATCGGGATCGAGGTACGCACCCCCTGCCCCATCTCCTGCCGATGGCAGGTGACGGTGACGATGCCGTCCTCGGCGATGGCGACGAAGAGCTTCGGGTCGTCGCGCCAGCCATTCGGCATGCCGTCGGCGCCGAAGGCCTTCGGCTGCGCCTGCGCGCGCGGCAGGCCGAGGCCGAGCACCAGGCCGCCCGCGGCGATGCCGCCCAGGAGGCCGCGCCGGCTGAGATTGGCGATCATGGCTGGCCTCCCTTGGCGGCCTGCTTGATGGCGGCGCGGATGCGCGGGTAGGTCCCGCAGCGGCAGAGATTGCCGCTCATGGCGGTGTCGATGTCGTCGTCGCTCGGGTTGGGGATGTCCTTCAGCAGCGAGGCGGCCTGCATGATCTGCCCGGTCTGGCAATAGCCGCATTGCGCGACATTCAGCGCCCTCCAGGCGACCTGCACCGGGTGCTCGCCATCCGGCGAGAGGCCCTCGATGGTGGTGACCTTGGCGCCCTCGATGGCGGAGACCGGTGTCTGGCAGGCGCGCACCGCAGTGCCGTCGACATGCACGGTGCAGGCACCGCAGAGCGCCTGGCCGCAGCCGAATTTCGTGCCTGTCAGCCCGAGCTCGTCGCGCAGGAACCAAAGCAGGGGCATGTCGGGGTCGCCCTCGAAACGGCGCTCCGTACCGTTCACGATCAGTGTGGTCATGGCTGGGTCCTCTCGCGGCCGGCATAGGGATCAAACCATGACGGCTGAATTGGTCGCGGTGCCGATCTCGCGAGAAGCCATTCGGTGCTCTGGCCTGGATCTTGCTGCCGATCCCGTCAACGGCGTGCCGGCGCGCGCGCCTGCCTCGATCGGGAGCAGAGTGGGATGCAGATCACCAGACGGCAGGGCGGTGCGCTCGCCATGGCCAGCCTGCTGGCGGCGCGTGGGGTGCGGGCGGCGACGCCGGGCGTCCTTGTCCGCTCCGACAGCCCGCCGGCCAATCTCGATCCGCACCAGCTCTTCGACGTGCCGATGATGGGCTATGCGCTGAACGCCTATGACGGGCTCTATCGCTACGAGAACAACCCGCCCGAGTTGCAGCCCTGGCTGGCCGAGGGGCACACCGCCTCGGCGGACGGGCTGGAGTGGGAGTTTCGCCTGCGGCCGGAGGTCCGCTTCCATGATGGCGCGCCGCTGACCGCGGAGGATGTCGTCTACAGCTTCCGCCGCGTGCTCGCCCTCGGCAAGGCGCCGGCCAGCGCCTTCCTCGGCATCCTCAAGCCCGAGAACGTCACCGCGCCCGACGCGCGGACGGTGCGCTTCCGGCTGGAGCGGGCCTATGGCCCCTTCCTCGCCGCCATCCCGATCGTCGCCATCGTCAACAGCAGGCTCGTGCGGGCCAATGAGAAGGATGGCGACCACGGCGCCGCCTGGCTCGCGGGCAACGAGGCGGGCTCGGGCGCCTATGCCTTCGTCCCCGGCTCCCTGACGACGCTCGAGCGCCTCGACATGGCCCGCTTCGAGGGGCATTTCCTCGGCTGGTCCGACAATCCGAGCCCGGTGCCGCGCATCGCCGTGCGCGCGGCGAAGGAGACCTCGACCGGCGTGCTCGGCCTGCTGAACGGCTCCATCGACTGGACCGACAGCTACCTGCCGACCGACCAGGTGGAGCAGATCCAGGGCAGCCGCGTGGCGCAGGTGGCGAAGGACGTCTCCATGCGGACCTTCATCATCCGCATGAACAATGCCCGCGCGCCCTTCACCAGCCTCAACCTGCGCAAGGCCATGGCGCATGCCTTCAACTATGACGGCTTCATCCAGGAGATCCTGAAGGGCTACGCGGACCGCAATGCCGGCCCGATCCCCAACCAGCTCTGGGGTGCGCCCAAGGATGCGCCGGGCTATGCCTATGACCTGGACAAGGCGCGGCACTTCCTGAAGCTGGCCCAGGCGGAGGGCTTCAACCCGCGCCAGCAGATCCGCATCCATATCCAGTCGCAGCTCGAGCAGACCAACCAGGCGGCGCAGCTCTTCCAGAGCGACCTGCAATCCATCGGCGTGAACCTGCGCATCGTCGCCGATACCTGGGCGAACATCGTCTCCGCCACGGCGAAGCCCGAGACCTCGCCGGATATGTGGATCCACTGGGTCAGCACCTATTTCGTCGACCCGGAGAACTGGGTCGGCCAGATGTATGACAGCCGCTTCCACGGCACCTGGAAGGCCTCCTCCTTCTACAGGAACGAGAAGGTGGATGCGCTGCTGCAGCGGGCGCGCGGCCTCGTCGCCCAGGCCGAGCGCGCGCCGCTCTACGAGGAGGCGACGCGGCAGGTCATGGCCGATTGCGCCGATATCTGGGTCTACAACACCGTCGAGCTGCGCGGCCTCGCGCGCCGCCTCTCCGGCTACCGCTTCTGCCCGGCGGGCGGCGGGGCCGAGATGCGCTGGCTCCAGATGAAGGGCTGAGATGGCGGGCTTCATCGCACGGCGGGTGCTGCTGGTCCTGCCCTCGCTCCTCGGCCTGCTGGTCGTCACCTTCCTGCTGATCCGCACCGTGCCGGCCGACCCGGCCGTGGCGCTGGCCGGCGACAATGCGACGCCGGAGCAGATCGAGGCGATCCGCCGGCAATATGGGCTGGACCAGCCCCTGCTGGTGCAATTCGGCCGCTACCTCGCCGGCGTTGCCCGCCTCGATTTCGGCGCGAGCCAGTTCTCCGGCCGGCCCGTCGCGGCGGATATCGCCCAGCGCCTCCCGGCGACGCTGGAGCTGACCTTCGCTGCCCTGCTGATCGGCGCCGGGCTCGGCATCCCGCTCGGCGTGGTGGCGGCGATGAACCACAATCGCTGGCCGGATTTCCTGCTGCGCATCCTCTCGGTGGGCGGCATCGCCATCGCCGCCTTCTGGCTGGCGATCATGCTGCAACTGCTCTTCGCCATGCAGCTTGGCTGGCTGCCGCTGCGTGGCCAGCTCAGCGTCGGGCTGACGCCGCCCGGCGGGCCGACAGGCTTCCTGCTGCTCGACAGCCTGCTGCATGGCCGCCTCGACATCCTCGGGGATGCGCTGCGCCACCTCGTGCTGCCGGCCGTGACGCTCTCGGTCGGCGGGCTGGCAACCATCGCGCGCTTCACCCGCGCCGGCGTGCTCGACACGCTGCAGAAGGATTTCGTGCTCTATGAGCGGGCGGTGGGCTTCCCGCGCCGGCGCATGGTCTGGATCTACGTGCTGCGCAATTCGGTGGTGGCCACGGTCTCGCAGATCGGCCTGCTCTTCGGCAGCCTGATCGCCGGCGCGGTGGTGGTGGAGGCGATCTATGACTGGCCCGGCATCGGCAGCTATACCGTGCAGGCCATCCTCACCGCCGATGCCAAGGTGATGCTGGCCGTCACCCTCCTCGTCGGCGTCATCTACGCGGCGGTCAACATCCTCACCGACCTCGCCCTCGCCCTGATCGACCCGCGCATCCGGGAGGGCCGCTGATGCTGGTGCTGCGCAAATTCCTCCGTGACATCCCGGCCGTGATCGGCGCGGTGATCATCCTGTTCGTCGTCATCCTCGCCCTGTTCGGCCCCTGGATCGCGCCCTATCCGGAGGATGCCAGCGCCTCCCACCTGCTGCGCCGGCTGAAGCCGCCGAGCGCCGCCTATCCCTTCGGCACCGATAATCTCGGCCGCGACATCCTCTCCCGCGTCATCCTCGGCGCGCGTGGCGCGCTGAAGGTGGCGCTGGTGGTGGTCGGGCTGGCGATGGCGATCGGCGTGCCGCTCGGCCTCCTCGCCGGCTATGAGCGAGGCGTGCTTGCCGAGGCGATCATGCGGGTGACGGATGTCTTCCTCGCCCTGCCGCAGCTCATCCTGGCGCTTGCGCTGGCACAGCTGCTCGGGCCCTCGGTCGAGAGCGCGATGCTGGCCCTTACCCTCACCTACTGGCCCTTCTTCACCCGCATCGTCCATGCCGAGACGCAGCGGCTGCGCAATGCCCTCTTCATCGATGCGTTGCAGGGCATCGGCGCCGGCACGCCGCGCATCCTGCTGCTGCATATCCTGCCGAATATCCTCTCGCCGATCATCGTGCGGGCGACGATCGGCCTCGGCTTCACCATCCTCGTCGCCGCGGTGCTCGGCTTCCTCGGCATGGGGGCGACACCGCCCGACCCGGATTGGGGCCTCGCCGTGGCGCAGAGCCGGACCTACCTGCCGAATGCCTGGTGGTTCGCGACCTTTCCCGGCCTCGCCATCCTCATCGCGGTGCTCGGCTTCAACCTGCTGGGCGATGGCTTGCGCGACCTGGTCGACCCGCGCCTCCGGCGGTCGCGCTAAATGACGGTCCCGGCCCTTGCCATCACCGGCCTTCGCGTCGGCATCCGCAGCGATGAGGGCATGGCCCGCATCCTCGACCATATTGCCTTCAGCATCGCGCCCGGCTGCATCCTCGGCGTGGTCGGCGAGTCCGGCTGCGGCAAGTCGACCCTGATCCGCACCATCCTCGGCATCCTGCCGCCGGCGGCCGAGATCGTCGCCGGCAGCATCCTGTTCGAGGGCGAGGACCTCCGCGCCTTCTCGGAGGCGGAGCTGAACCGGGCGGTGCGCGGCAGCCGCATCGGCTTCGTCCCGCAGGACCCCTACCTGGCGCTCAATCCGCTCTTCACCATCGGCGCGCAGCTGCTGGAGGTGATGCGCTGGCATGCGCCGGGCGAGCGCCGCAGCCATAGCACGCGGCTGGTCGAGCTGCTGCGCCGGGTGCAGCTGCCGGACCCGGAGGCTGCGCTCGCGCGCTACCCGCACCAATTCTCCGGGGGCCAGCGGCAGCGGCTGCTGATCGCGGCGGCGCTCGCCTGCTCGCCGCGCCTCGTCATCGCCGATGAGCCGACCACGGCGCTCGACGTCACGACGCAGCAGCAGATCCTGCGCCTGCTGCGCGAGCTGGTGGACGAGCTCGGCATCGCCATGCTCTTCGTCACCCACGACCTCGGCGTGGTGGCCGAGCTCTGCGACGAGGTGTCGGTCATCTATGCCGGGCAGACGGTCGAATCAGGGCCGACCGCGGCGATGCTGGACCGCCCGCTGCACCCCTATACGCGCGCCCTGCTCGCCTGCCACCCCGACCGCAGCGAGGGCTTCACCGGCATCCCCGGCGCCGTCCCCTCCCCGCTGCGGGCGCCGCCCGGCTGCCGCTTCGCCCCGCGCTGCGCCGGGGCCCGCCCGGCCTGCACGGGCCGCAGCCCGGCACCGCAATGGCCGGAGCCGGGCCGCAGCGTCGATTGCATCCTGTACGAGGCCAAGGCCGCCGCATGACGCCCATCCTCGAGGTGCAGGATCTCTCCGTCTCGCTCGGCGGCCGGCGGCGCTGGCTTGGGCGCTCCATCCCACCGGTGCAGGCGGTGCGCGGCGTCAGCCTCGCCGTCGCGCCCGGCGAGGTGCTCGGCATCGTCGGCGAGTCGGGTTGCGGCAAGACGACCCTCGGCCGCACCATCCTCGGCCTGCAGCGTGAGAGCGGCGGGGAGATCCTGCTGGATGGCAAGCGCGTCAGCGGCCTCGCCCCGCAGGCTGCACGGCGCGTCCGCAATTCCATCCACTATGTCCACCAGGATGCCGGGGCGGCGCTCGACCCCTGGTGGAGCATCGGCCGTACGCTGGAGGAGGCGCTGGCTATCCAGGGGATCGGCGACCGGCCGGCCCGGGTGGCGGAGGTGCTGGCCGCGGTCGGCCTCGATGCCGGAGCCGCGCGGCGCTATCCGCACGAGCTTTCGGGCGGGCAGCTGCGCCGGGTGGCGCTGGCGCGCATCCTGGCATTGCGGCCGCGCGTGGTCATCCTCGACGAGCCGACCTCGGGCCTCGACATGTCGGTGCAGGCGATGGTGCTGACGCTCCTGCGGGATCTGCGGGTGCGCTACGGGCTGACCTATCTCTTCATCTCGCACGACCTCTCGGTGGTGCGCCGCTTCTGCGACCGCGTCGCCATCATGTATCTCGGCCGCGTGGTGGAGCTGGCGCCCACTGCCGAGGTCTTCGCCGCGCCGCGCCACCCCTATACGCGCAGCCTGCTGGAGGCAGCCCCGCGCCTCACCGGCCGCCGCGCCGCCGAGGCGGCCCCGCTAGCCGGGGAGCCGCCGAGCGCCGCCCGGCTGCCGCCCGGCTGCGCCTTCGCCCCGCGCTGCGCCCGGAGCAGCGCGGCCTGCCGGGCGGAGGACCCCGCCCTCGCCCTGCGGGATGGTGCCGAGGTCGCCTGCCACCACCCGCTGGAGCGGGCGATGGCCTGACGCCTTGCTCAGACCTGCTCGATGGTCTTGAGCACGCGGCGGGCGATCGCCATGCGGTGCACCTCGGTCGGGCCCTCATAGACGCGGGAGACGCGGACCTGCTGGGCGAGGAGCTGCAGGGGCATCTCCTTGGTCATGCCCATGGCGCCGAGCGTCTGCATCGCCTGGTCCACCACCTCCTGCGCCATCTCGGTGGCGAAGACCTTGATCATCGAGGCCTCGGTGCGGACATCCTGCCCGGCATCGAGGCGTGCGGCGCCGTCCCGCACCATCAGGCGGCAGGCATGGATGCGCGTCGCCGCATCGGCGATCCACCACTGGATGGCCTGGCGGTCGGCCAGGCGCTGGCCGAAGGTGGTGCGCTGCAGCGCATGCTCGCCCATCATCCGCAGCGCCCGGCGCGCGATGCCGACGCAGCGCGCGCCGATCTGCAGCCGGCGGACATTGAGGCGGAGCTGCATGGGCGCATAGCCACGGCCGACCTCGCCGAGCACCTGGCTGTCGGGCACCCGCAGATCCTCGAAGACCAGCTCATAGGTCCGCCTGCCGCCGATCATCGGGATCTCGCGCTCGACGATGAAGCCGGGCGTGCCCTTGTCGACGAGGAAGGCCGTCACGCCCTCCTGCCGCTTGCCCTCGCCGGTGCGCGCCATGACGATGGTGAAGTCGGCCGAGCCCATGCGGCTCACCCAGATCTTGCGGCCGTTGATGACCCAGCCGCCATCCTCCTTCACCGCCCGCGTGGTCATCCCTGCCGGGTCGCCGCCGGCGCCGGGCTCGGAGATGGCGATGCCGGATTTGAGGCGCCCATCGGCATAGGGGCGGAGGTAGCGCTCGCGCTGATCCTCATTCGCCACCTGGAGCATCATGTGCAGGTTCGGGCTGTCCGGCGGGAAGGCGAAGGGGACGACCGTCCGCGCCACCTCCTCCTCCGCCACCATCAAGGCAACGGCGGAGAGGTTGGCGCCGCCGAGATCCTCTGGCACGTCGAGGCCCCAGAGGCCGAGCTCGCGGCACCTGGCCAGAAGCGGCGCCTCCTCCTCCGCCGTGAGGGTGTAGCGGCCACCCTCGCTCTCGCGCCGCAGCACGGCGGGCTCGAGCGGCATCAGCTCGCGGTCGACGAATTTCGCCACCAGCTCCTGCAGCATCTGCAGCTCGTCGGTGCTGGTCTGGGTGTGGGTCCGGGGCGGGGTGATGTCCATGGTCGGATTCCTTCTCGGTCAGCCGAGGCGCACCAGGCCATCGACGGCCACGGCACCGCCCTCGGCCTCGGCGCGGATGATGAGCGGGTTGATCTCCGCCTCCTGCACCGCCGGCAGGGCGGCGAGGCGGGAGAGTGCCTCCACCGCCCGGGCCAGGGCGGCGAGGTCGCCGCGCGGCAGGTTGCGCCAGCCGGCCAGCGGCTTCAGCTCGGCCAGCTCCGCCACCATCTCCCCGGCCTCGGCCGCCGAGACGGGGGCGAGGCGGAGGGTGAAGCTGCGGCGCAGCTCGGCCAGCACGCCACCCATGCCGAGCACCACGACGGGCCCGACCTCCGGGTCGCGGCGGAAGCCGAGGATGACCTCGGCGAGGCCTCGCTGCATCGGCGCGGCCAGCGCGCCGCGGATGCGCGCCGCCGGGAACTGGCTGCGGGCGCGGTCGAGCAGCTCGCCGGCGGCGGCGCGCACCGCTGCCTCGCCCTGCAGCCCGAGGCGCACCAGCCCGGCATCGGTCTTGTGGGCGATGTCGGGGGAGAGGATCTTCACCGCAAAGCTGCCCTCGCCACGGAAGTCGCCGGGCGATTGCAGCAATTGCAGCGCCGGCACCTCGATGCCGAGCGCGGCGAAGAGGGCGCAGGACTCCGCCTCGTCCAGCACGCCAGCCGCGCGGGCGGCGAGCAGGCCATGCGCCGCCGCGAGCGCCGCATCCGGCACCGCCGGGCGTGGGCGCGGCGCCTGCCAAGTGAGGTAGGCATGCAGCGCATCGGCGCAGGTCTCCGGCGTGCGGAAGCCGGCGATGCCCGCGGCATCCAGATGCGCCAGCGCCCCGTCCGCCTGCGGCGCGCAGAAGACGGCCAGCGGCTTCGTGGCCTGGCCGGCGCCGAGGATGAACTCATCCACATGGCTCTCGGGCTTCAGCCGTGCGGTACTGCCGAGCACCGCCAGCACCGCGTCGCAATGCTCCGAGGCGAGCAGCGCCCGTAGCACCGCCGGGTACTGGCCCTTGGTGCCGCCCATGGGCAGGTCGATCAGCGGCGAGTCGGAGACCGGGATGCCCTGCGCGCCGAGCGCAGCGCGCAGCGCCTCGGGCGGCGGCGGCACCTCGTCGCCCAGCAGGCCGAGGCGGTCGACGATCATCCCCGCCCCGCCACCGGTGCCGGTCAGCGCCGCGGCCCGGCGCCGCCCGCCCGTGCCGGGGCGGTGGCCAACCACCAGCCGCGGCAGCTCCACCAGCCCCTCCAGCGTCTCGACGCGGAGGATGCCGTGGCTGCGGAAGAAGGCGGCCGCCAGCTCATCGCCGCCCACCATCGCGCCGGTATGGGAGACGGCGATGCGGCGGCCCAGCTCCGACCGGCCGAGCTTGTAGGCGATGACCGGCTTGCCGAGCGCATGGGCACGCGCGGCGGCGCGGGCCAGCGCCTCGGAATCGCGGAAGGTCTCGAGGAAGAGCAGGATCGCCCGCGTCGCCTCGTCCTCGGCCAGGATCTCGGCGATCTCGCCGACGCCGAGGTCGCATTCATTGCCGACCGAGGCGAGCTTGGCGAAGCCGAGGCCGCGGGCGGCGCAGCGCGAGAGCAGCGCCCCCATCATGCTGCCGCTCTGCGACACCATGCTGAGCCAGCCGGGCACCAGCGGCTCCGCCTCCACCGCCGCGTTGAGGGTGATGGGGATGCCGTCGGTCACGTTCAGCAGGCCGAGGCAGTTGGGCCCGACCAGGCGCAGCCCGCCCTCCCGCGCGGTGGCGACGATGCGCTCCTGCAGGCGGCGGCCCTCCTCGCCGATCTCGGCGAAGCCGGCACTGTAGATGGTGGCGACCCCGATGCCGGCGGCGACGCAATCCTCGATCGCGCCCGGCACGGCGGCGGCCGGCACCATGATCAGCGCATGGTCCACCGGGCCCGGCGCCTCCCGCACCGAGGGGTAGGCCGGCAGGCCGCCGATCTCGCTGCGGGTCGGGTTGATCGGGATGATGCGGCCGGCATAGCCCGCCTTGGTGAGGATGCGCTGGGCGCGGGAATTCGTCTTCGCCTGGTCCGGCGTCGCGCCGATCAGGGCGATGGAGCGCGGATGGAACAGCGTCTGGGAGAGCGGGGCGGGCATGGCGGGCCTCAGCTGCCGGTGAAGTCGGGGGCGCGGCGCTCGGCCGTCGCGCGGACGCCCTCGCGGAAATCCGCGGTCTGGCGCAGCCGGTCCTGCTCCGCCTCCTCGCGCGCCGCGGCGGCGGTGAAGGCCTCGGCCAGGCCCTGGCGCAGGGTGACGCGCGTCGAGGCGATGGCGAGCGGGGCGCTGGCCGCGATCTCACCCGCCAGGGCCATCGCGGCCGCCAGCAGCCCCTCCTGCGGGACGAGCTGGTCGGCGAGGCCGATCGCCACCGCCTCCTCCCCGCCGATCCGGCGGCCGGTATAGAACAGCAGCGCGGCCCGCTGGGCGCCGACCAGCCGCGGCAGGGTGGCGGTGAGGCCGAAGCCGGGATGGATGCCGAGCCGGGTGAAATTGGCGCTGAAGCGCGCCTCCGGGCAGGTCACCCGGAAATCGGCGATGGCGGCGAGGCCGAGCCCGGCGCCGATCGCGGCCCCCTGCACCACCGCGACGATGGGCTTGCGTGACAGCGGCAGGCGGCAGGCTTCCTGGTACAGGGTGCGTCCGCTCACCGGGTGGCGGGCCGCGCCCGTGCCGTCGGTGCGGCGGGAGAAGTCGGCACCGGCGCAGAAATGCTTGCCCTCCGCCGCCAGCAGCACGACGCGGCAGGCCGGGTCCTCGTCCAGGGCCAGCAGCGCATCGGCGACCCCGGCCACCAGGGTGACGTCGAGGAAGTTATTGGGCGGGCGGCTGAGGGTGAGGCGGGCGACAGGCCCCTCCCGGTCCAGCCGCAGCCCTTCGGTTCCGCTTGCCTCCGGCATCGACTGTCCATCCCTCCCCTGCACGGGCACGACGGCGTTGCGCCGTGCCGCCATCCCTCCTACAGTTGTTCGTACAAGATGACAACAGGGGACCGCCGCCATGGACATGCCGATGCAGGGTGCCGATACCGGCACCACCGAAGGCGGCACAGCCGAAGACCTTGGCCCGACCCGGGTCCTGGCCGAATTCTGCGCCGGGCTCGACCTCGGCGCGGTCGATAGCCTGGCGCGGCGCGCGGCGCGGCGGCACCTGATCGACACGCTCGGCGCCATGATCGCGGGCGGGCCGCAGGAGGCGACGCGGATGGTGGAGCGGGCCCTGGCCGCGGGGGGCATCGCCCCGGGCACGGTGCCGGTGCCCGGCCTCGCCCGCCGCTACGACGCGCTCTCGGCGGCCTATATCGGCGGCACGGCCGGGCATGGGCTGGAGCTGGATGACGGCTTCCGCGCCGGCTCCGTCCATCCCGGCACGGTGGTGGTGCCGGCGGCCTGGTCGGTCGCGGCGGCGCGCGGAGCAGGCGGCCAGGCGCTGCTGCGCTCCGTGGTGGCGGGCTATGAGGTGGCCTGCCGGATCTCGGCTGCCAGCCATCCGCGGGCGCGCTGGCGCGGCTTCCACAATACCGGCACGGCCGGCGTCTTCGCCGCCGCCGCCGCCGCCGCGGGGCTGCTGATCGGCCTCGATGCCGATGGGGTGGAGAATGCCTTCGGCGCCGCCGCCTCCTCCGCCTCCGGCCTCTTCACCTTCCTCGCCGGTGGCGACGTGAAGCGCGTCCATCCCGGCCATGCGGCGCGCGAGGGCCTGCTCGCCGCGCTGCTGACCGAGGCCGGGCTGCCCGGGCCCCGGGGTGTGCTGGAGTTCAAGGAGGGCTACTTCAACGCCTATGCCGGCGGCGATACCGGCGCGGTGGATTACCGCCGCATCGACATCCTCGCGGCCGGCGACAACCATCCGCAATCGCGCTTCGCCGTGGCCAACTGCTACATGAAGCCGCATGCCTGCTGCCGGCACATCCATGCCGCGATCGATGCGGTGCTCGACATCGCCGCGGCGGAGGATGTGGCGCCCGGGGCGGTGGAGGCGGTGGAGATCGGCAGCTACGCCGTTGCCGCATCGCATGCGGCGGTCGGCTGGTCGGAGATGACGACGGCGCAGATGAGCTTCCCCTTCGTCATCGCCACGGCCCTGCAGCGCCGCCGCGTGACGCTGGCCGATTTCGGCGCGGCGGAGCGGGCCGATCCGGCGGTGCTTGGCCTCACCCGCCGCATCCATGTCACGACCGATGCCGAATGCGATGCCGAGTATCCCCGCCGCCGCTCGGCGAAGGTGCGGCTGCGCCTCGCCGATGGCCGCAGCTTCGACCGCTACGTGCCCGAGCCCTATGGCGCTGCCTCCAACCCGCTGACCGATGCGGCGCTCGAGGAGAAATTCCTCGGCCTGGCGGAGCCGGTGCTCGGCGCGGCACGGGCGCGGGATGCGCTGGCACAGCTCTGGCGGATCGAGGAAGTCGCGGATATCCGCCCGCTGGCGGAGCTGCTGGCCGCCTGACGGGCGCCGTCAGCCGCCTTCCGTCGGGGCGCCGAGCCGCAACGCATAGACGAAGCGGTCGGCCGCCGGATGGATGTTCACCGTCGCTTCCAGCAACTGCCCATCGGCGGACTGGAAGCGGCGGATGATGTGCAGGCCGGGTGAGCCCGGCTCGGCCCGCAGCGCCGCGGCCTGCGCCGGGGTCAGCGCGATGGCGGTGACCTCCTGCTGGAGCTCCGCCACCCTCACCCCGCGCTCGCGGGCGATGAGGCGGTAGGCCGGGGTGGTGACGATTTCCGGCCCCTGGGCCAGGTCGGCGAAGGGCTCGGCGATGTAGAGGTCGACGCAGGAGATCGGCGGTGCCTTGGCCTTCGGCACCGGCTGGCGCAGCCCCTGGATGTGCAGCCAGCGGCTGCCCGGCGCGCAGCCGATCCGCTCGGCCAGCGCCGCATCGGCGGTGACCATGGCTGATTCGTGGATCTCCAGCAGCGTGCGGTCGGAATAACCCATCACCTCCGTCGCCGAGCGCACCGCCAGCTCGTAGCTGCTGCGCGGCTGGTTGGCGATGACGCGGGTGCCGACGCCCTGGGTGCCCGCCACCAGCCCAAGGTCGCGCAGGCGGCGCAGCGCCTCCCGCACCGTGGAGCGGCTGACGCCGAAGCTCTGGCCGAGCTCCTGCTCGGTCGGCAGCAACTCGCCCAGGGCGCGGCGGCCGTCGAGGATCTCGGCGGCCAGCGCCGCGGCCAGGCTGGCATAGCGCGGCTGGGCCTCGGCCAGCAGCTGGGCGGCCTCGGCGGCGCTGCTCCGGGTCGCGGGCCCGGTCGCGGGGCGTTTCCTCGGCGTGGCTCGGTCCATGCGCGTTGACGGGCCTCCTGACGGCAGTAATACTGTTGATCGTACAACAATACAAGTTGGGCGCGGGCGGGCAGGCCTGCGTCCCTTGGGGAAGGAAGGTCATGCCATATTTCCTCTCGCGGCGCGCGGCCCTGGCGGCAGCCGGCGCCGCCCTCGCCGCTCCGGCCCTCGCGCAGGGCGAGACGAAGCCTGCCGGCTGGCCGGACCGCCCGATCCGCCTCATCGTCCCCTTCGCCCCGGGTGGCAGCAACGACGCCATCGCCCGGCCGCTGGCCGAGGGGCTGCAGGTGCGGCTGGGCCAGCCCCTGGTCGTCGAGAACCGGGCCGGGGCGGGCAGCACGGTCGGCTCGGGCTTCGTCGCCAAGGCGCCGGCCGATGGCTACACGCTGCTCATCGCCTCCAGCTCCTTCACCACCAGCGCGGCCATCCAGCGCACGCCCTATGACCCGGTGGGCAGCTTCGACGCGGTGGCGTCGATCTGCACCGCGCCGATGCTGGTGGTGACGGCGCCGAACAGCGAGTTCCGCGACATCGGGGCGCTGCTGGCGCATGCCCGCGCCCATCCGGGCGAGTTGCGCTACGGCACCGCCGGGCCGGGCAATATCGGCCACATGGCCAGCGCCTATCTCGACATGGTGGCGGGCGTGCAAACCGAGGCGGTGCCCTATGCCGGCATCGGCCCGGCGCAGATCGACCTCGTCGCCGGGCGGCTCGACTTCATGATCACCACCCTCGCCTCGGTGCGCGGCCAAGTGGAGGCCGGGCGCCTGCCGGTGCTCGCCTATACCGGGGATGAGCGGCTGGCCAGCGCGCCCCAGGTCCCAACCGTGCGCGAGGCGACGGGCCTCGACTACTCGGTGGAAGCCTTCTGGGGCCTGCTCGCGCCGCGCGGGCTGCCGGCCCCGGTGCTCGCCCGGCTGAACGCGGCGGTGAACGAGGTCCTGGCCGATCCGGGCTATCGCCGCTTCCTCGATATGGAGGGCGCCGTGGCGCGGCCGGGCCGGCCGGAGGCGCTGGCGGCGACCGTCCGCTCCGATCTCGGCCGCTGGCGGAAGGTGGCCGCCGCCTCAGGCATCAGCACCGGCTGAGCCGGCGTCACGCCACCTCAGCCAGGGTGCTTGGATGGAACAGCGCCTCGGGCGGGATCGCCTCGGTGGCGAGGCCATCCGCTACCGCGAAGCGGATCATCGCCGCCACCTCCTCGCGGTTGCGGGCGAAGCCATAGGGCCAGGGGTCGCCGCCCATGATCGCCGCCTGCTCCTCATAGGCGGCGGCGATCCAGGGCAGCGAGGCCCGCAGCACGTTCACCAGCTGCAGCTCGCCCAGGGCGATGTCCCGGACGCGGGCGAAGGCGCGGAAGATCTCCACCGGCAGCCAGGGATGGCGCTCCGCCAGCTCCCGCCGCAGCGCCACGCAATGCATGATGGGGAAGAAGCCGGTGGCGCGGTGCCAGGCGATCTCCTCCGCCTTGTAGTCCGGGTAGAGCCGGGCGATGCCGGGGACGCTCGGAGGGCGCGGGGCGATGAGCGCGTCGATGGCACCCTCGGCGAGCGCCAGGGCAGGGTCGCGCCCGAGGGGCTGCACGTCGAGGCCGGGTGGCAGGGTGATGGCGATGCGCTCGGCGCCGGTGCGCCAGGCGATGCCGCGCGTGTCGACGCCGTAATGCTCGCGCAGGATGCCGCGCACCCAGAGCGCCGCGGTCTGCTGGTATTCGGGGAGGCCGATGGTCCGTCCGGCGAGATCGGCGGCCGAGGCGATGCCGCGATCCGTGCGGATATAGATCGCCGAATGACGGAAGGCACGGCTCGGGAAGACCGGCACGCCGATATAGGCACTGTCGCCCCGCGCCGTGGTGACGATATGCGAGCCCATCGACAGCTCGGTGATGTCGAAGGCCCGGTCGCGTAAAGCTCTCCGAAAGATATCCTCCGGCTCGCCCACCAGCGGCACGAGATCGACGCCGGGGATGGTGACGCGCCCGTCCAGCAGCGGCCGCGTGCGGTCCGATGCGTGGCAGGCGAGGCTGAGGGTCAGGCGGCTCATGCGCGGGCCAGGTTCTCGGGGGTGAAGGGAAGCTGGCGTGGCCGGATGCCGAGCGCATCGGTGATGGCGCCGGCGATGGCGGCGATGGTCGGGGCCATGCTGGCCTCGCCCGCGCCGAGGAAGGGCTGGTCCGGCCGGTCGATCAGGGCGAGTTCCACCTTGGGCACCTCGGAGAAGCGCAGGATCGGATAGCCGTCCCAATGGTCGCTGGTGACGGTGCGGCGGCTGAAGCGCACCTCCTCCAGCAGGGCGACGGAGGCGCCGTGGATGGCGCCGCCCTCATACTGGTTCAGCACGCCATCGGGGTTCACCGCCTCCCCCACATCGCCGGCGATCCAGAGGCGGCGGCAGAGGACGCGCTCCAGCGCCTCGACCTCGGCGATGACGGCGGCCCAACCGCCGGTATTCTTGTAGCGGGCGAAGCCGATGCCCAGGCCGAACCCCTCGCGTCGCGAGCGCCCGGCCCAGCCGGCGAGATCGGCCACGCGCCGCAGCACGGCGATGGCGCGCGGGTCGTCGAGATGGCGCAGGCGATAGTCGAGCGGATCGGCACCGGCCAGCGCCGCCGCCTCATCCATCACGCTCTCGATGGACCAGACATTCAGCGTGGCGCCGAGGCCGCGCAGCGCCGAGCTGCGGATCGGCATGTCCAGCAGCCGCGTCGTCTCCACGGACAGGGCGGGGATGCGGTAGAGCGGCACGCCGTTGCGCGGCGCCCCGCCACCCGCTGCCATGGCCGGGTTGATGCTCGGCTTCACCGGGAAGGGCGTGGCGAGCATCGCGGCGGAGAGCAGGGTCGGCTCCGGTGCGCGTCCCGGCCGGCTGGAATGGCCGTTGCTGACGATATGGCTGCGCCAGCCGGCGAGATTGCCGGACGCATCGAGATCGGCCTCCACATCCACCAGCATGGCCGGGGAGAAGGGCGACCAGCCAAGCTCCTCAGCGCGGGACCAGAGCAGCCTGACCGGCCTCCCCGGCACCGCGCGTGCCGCGAGCACCGCATCCAACGCCACATCATCGGCCCCGTTATGGCCGTAGCAGCCGGCGCCCTCGCGGTGATGGATGAGGATTCGCTCCGGGTCGCAGCGCAGGGTCTTCGCCAGGTCGGCGCGGAGGTTGTAGGGACCCTGGCTGTGGGTGAAGACCTCCACCGTCTCGCCCTCCCAGCGCGCGACCGCGCAGGAGGGGGCGACGGAGGCATGGGCCAGGTAGGGCCGGTGGAAGCTGCGCCGCAGAGTCTGCGCGGCCGGCGGGGCAGGTTCGGCGCGGCTGGCGACGGGGCTGCGCTCGCCGCGGGCGGCGGCCTCGCGCAGCCAGTCGATGAGCAGGGCCTGCTCGGGCAGCGTGTCCTCCGCCTCCCAGCCGGCACGGGCGGCGAGGCGTGCGGCGGCGGCTTCCGCCTCCCATTCCGTCGCAGCGAGGACGGCGAGGAAGCTGCCGTCCCGCACCACCCGCGCATCGCCCGGCAGCGTCCCGTCGCGCAGAGTCGCAAGTCGTGCCCCGCGCGCCGGCGGACGTACCACCCGCGCATGCAGCATCTCCGGCAGGCGCAGGTCGTGAACGAAGCGGGCGGCGCCGAAGACCTTGTCCGGCAGGTCGAGGCGCGGGATGGAATGGCCGGCGATCCGCCGCTCGCCCGGCGCGCGAGGCCTGGCCTCGGCCGGCGCCTCGCAGTCCAGCAGCGCCTGGTCGGCCAGCGCCCAATAGCTGCCGATCGGGCCAGCGGGGCCGTGGAAGATGCCGTCCTCGATCCGGATCGTCTCCAGCGGCACGCCGACGCGCTGCGCGACCACGCCAAGGAAGATGGCCCGCGCCGCCGCGCAGGCATGACGCAGTGCCCCGCCGCTGTCCTGGGTGGAGAGGCTGCCGGAGGTGACGCCCTCATCCGGGCTGCCCGGCGTCGATGCCGGCCGCGCCTCGACGCGGGTGAGATCGACCTCGAGCTCCTCGGCCGCGATCTGGCTGAGGGTGGTCAGGATCCCCTGCCCCAGCTCCACCTTGCCCGGGGTGATGGTCACCCGCCCCTCGGCGTGGATTGCCAGCCATTGCGAGAGGCGGCGATTGGTTTGCAGATTGCCGGGCAGCCGGTGCGCGCCCATCAGGCCATCTCCGCCGCGGCGCGCGACACGGCGCGAAGGATGCGGTTGTGGCTGCCGCAGCGGCAGAGATGCGGCTCCAGCGCCGTGCGGATCGCTGCCTCCTCGGGCGCCGGGTCGCGCGCCAGCAGGGCGGCGGCGCTGACCAGGATGCCGGACAGGCAATAGCCGCATTGCCCGGCCTGCTCGGCGAGGAAGGCGGATTGCAGCGGATGCGGCGCCTCCGGCGTGCCGAGCCCTTCGACGGTGACCACCGCACGGCCCGTGACGGCACCGGCGGCGAGGGTGCAGGCACAGCGCGGGGTGCCGTCCACCAGGACCATGCAGGCGCCGCACTGCTCCGTGCCGCAGCCGAAACGCGGGCCGGAGAGGCCGGCCGGGCCACGCAGCGCCTGCAGCAGCGTCGCCTCCTCGGGCACCTCCAGGGTGACCGGATGGCCGTTCAGGCTGAAGGATACCATGGCTGCTACCTCATCTGGATCTTCGCCATCCTGATCCATTCCTGCTGGCGCTCGATGTCGCCGCGGAGGAAGGCGTCGAATTCAGCGATGCTCATCGGCATGGGCTCCGCCCCATTGCGGGCCATGGTTTCCCGCGCCGGGCCGGAAGCCAGGAGCTTGCCGATCTCGGCATGCAGCCGCTCGGCGATCGGCGCCGGCAGGCCGGCGGGCGCCATCAGGCCGAGCCAGATGGCGGCCTCGAAGCCCGGCAGGGTCTCCGCCACCGCGGGCAGGTCCGCCAGCAGCGGGCTCCGCGCCGTGCCCGTGGTGGCGAGGCCGAGGACACGGCCATTGGTGATCTGCTCCCGCATGGTCGGGATGGCGTCGAACATGATCGGCACCTGGCCGGCGATGAGTGCGGTCCGTGCCTCGTTGCTGCCGCGGAAGGGGATGTGGTTCAGCCTGATCCCCGCCATGGCGGCGAAGACCTCGGAGGCGATGTGATAGGGCGTGCCTGGGCCGGAGGAGGCGTAGTCGAGCGTGCCGGGTGCCGCCCGCGCCTTGGCGATCAGCTCCGCCACGGTCCGCACGCCGAGCGAGCCATGCACCGCCAGCACATGCACGGCGGTGTTGATGGCCGCCACCGGCGCCAGGTCCCGCATCAGCACATAGGGCCGGGCCGGCAGCAGGGTCTCGTTCGCCGTATGGGTGTTCGACATCAGCAGCAGGGTGTGGCCGTCCGGCGCCGACTTCGCCACGGTATCGGTGCCGATGACGGCCCCTGCCCCCGGGCGGTTCTCCACCACCACCGGCTGGCCGAGCGCCACGCTCAGCGGATCCGCGAGGAAACGGGCAGCGATATCGGCGGAGCCGCCGAGTCCGAAGGGGACGACGATGCGCACGGGCCGGCTCGGCCAACCGGGCTGGGCGCGGAGGCGGCCAGGCGCAGCCAGGCCCGCCAGGGCCATCAGCCCGGTCCGGCGATCGATCCGCATCCCTGGCACCTTCCCCGCTCTTGCCATGAAGGATCGGCCTTCGCCGCGCCCCATGCAAGCGCGGGGTGCCGCTCAGCGCAGCAGGTTGGTGTACTGGTTGAGGTTGACATTCGCGGTGTTGGGCGACTTCTCGCCGAGCACGCGGTCGCCGTTGTAGTACCGCACCCGCCCGCCCCAGGCGACGGCCTGCGTCACCACGCCCCCGCCGAAGGCCTGGCGCAACTCCCGGTCCAGGTTCTTCACCGGGAAGAAGGTCTGCACATGCAGGCGGCGCGTGGCGTTGTCGACATCCATGACGAGCCGGACATTGGCCATGGTGTAGTCGAAGGCCACCGGCATGCCCGGCAGGGCCGCCATGGTGATACGCATCGTCGCGCCCGGCTCCGCGACCGAGAAGATGGTCATGCGCTCGTTCCGGCCAAGTTTCATCTTCAGCAGGACGAAGCGTGCGGCAGCGGAGATCAGCACTGAATAGAGCGCGATGGCAGCGTCCTGCGGCGAGGCGAAGACCGAATGCTGCTCGCGGACGCGGTATTCCCAGTCGAAATGGCCGAAGCCGTCATCGAGCTGGTGCATGTCGGCATGGCCCGGATTCGGGTTGCCATTGGCGCTGGCCCCGGCCGAATCCCGCAGGATGCGGGCACAGATGTCGAGGCTGACGGCTACGCCGGGCGAGTGGGTATCGACCAACTCATCGATGGTCACGGGCATCGCGAAACTCCATTGGCCAGCACCTTCGTGGGCACTGGCGACGACCGGAGCCTAATGTCCACGTTTTGACGGTTCTAGAACCTTCGCAACTTTGGATTGCGGATGAAGCCGTTTTCACCCGTGCCTTGGCCATGGGCCATACCGATGGCCGCCCGTGCGCGTCAGGCGGGCAACCAGTCCGGCGGCGGCAGGCGGAGATAGGCTTCCCGCAGCGCCGCGGACCAGCGCTCGCGCACCATGCGGAAATACGGGTCATCCTCGGTAAGGCGGCGCCGCAACCCGACCTCAAGGGAGTCGGTGCGGTAGATCAGCAGGTCGATGGGCAGCCCGACCGTGAGGTTGGAGCGGAGGGTGCTGTCCATGCTGACCAGCACCAGCTTCACGCCATCGGCGATCGGCGTGCCGTATTCCAGCGCGCGATCGAGGATCGGCTTGCCATATTTATGCTCGCCGATCTGCAGGAATGGCGTGTCGATCGTCGCCTCGATGAAATTGCCCGCTGAATAGATCAGGAAGAGCCGCGACGGCCCGCCGGCGATCTGCCCACCGAGCATCAGGGAGATATCGAAGCTTACGCCTTGGGCCGAGAGGGCGGGTCCATCCGCGGCGAAGACCTCGCGCACCGCCTGGCCGACCAGCTGCGCGGCGCGGAACATGCTGGGCACGGTGCGGAGCGTGAGCTTCTCGCCCCCGACCCAGACGCCTTCCTGCAGATGGTTCCAGACGGTCTGGGTAATGGCGAGGTTGCCGGCGGACAGCATGGCGAGCACCCGCTCGCCCGGCACCTCCTCCACCTGCATCTTGCCGAAGGTCGAGATGTTGTCGACGCCCGCATTGGTGCGGGTGTCGGACAGCATGACCAGGCCTTCGCGCAGGTAGAGGCCGACGCAATAGGTCATCGTGCTCAGTGCCGGATGTAGAAGGCGTCGATCTCGCCTCCGAGCGCTGCTGTCCGCTCGATCATCGTGGTGAGGAAGGCGTGCAGCCCCTCCTCCAGGATGGCGTCGATCCGGCCGTAGCGAAGCTGCGCCTGCAGCGTCCCCGCCAGGCGGTGGCATTCGCCGCGCCGACCGCCATGGCCGAGCGCGATCGCCTCCAGCGTCTCCGCCACTTCGGCGAAGCAGGCCATGAGGCTGCGCGGCAGTTCCGGGCGCAGGATGATGAGCTCCGCGATGCGCCGCGGGTTCAGCCGGTCGCGGTAGATCCACTGGTAGGACCGCAGGGCGGAGACCGAGCGCAGCACGGTCTGCCACTGCACGTAGTCGACGGCGCCTTCCTCCTCCGCGGTCAGCAGGTGGTGCTTCACGTCGAGCAGGCGCGCCGTGTTGTCCGCCCGCTCCAGCATCGTGCCGAGATGGACGAAGCGCCAGGCCTCGTTGCGCAGCATGGTGTCGTGCGCCGCGCCGTTGAAGAGCGTCACCCGTTCCCGCACCCAGCGGAGGAAGTCGGCCAGTTTCTCGCCTTCCATCGCCTCGGGCGGCAGGGCGCGGAGATGGTTCCAGGTGTCGTTCAGCGCCTCCCACATATCGACGGTGAGCGCGGTGCGGACAGCCCGCGCATTGCGCCGCGCCGCCTCGATGCAGGGCAGGATGCCGGAGGAATTATCGGGGTCGAAGACCAGCCAGTGGACGACCGACTCCGCGGTCGGCGCCTCATACTTGCGGAAGAAGGCACCCTCGCCGCCGGTGGCGGTGACGAGCGAGCGCCACTCATCCGCCTCGGCGCCGAGCCGTGCGCTGACCGCCGCCATGCGGGAGGCAACGCCAAGGCCGCGGGCGACATTGCCGGCGCGTTCGGTATAGCGGGCCAGCCAGAACAGGCTGTCGGCCGTACGGCTGAGCATCAGCCCCCCGCAGACTGGGATTGGGACTGGGATTGGGACTGGGACTGCAGCGCGGCCTCCGGCGCGTCCGGCCCTTCATCCTCCAGGATCCAGGTATCCTTGGTGCCGCCGCCCTGCGAGGAATTCACGACGAGGGAGCCCTCGCGGATCGCCACGCGCGTCAGGCCGCCCGGCACGATGCGGATCTCCTTGCCGGAGAGGATAAAGGGCCGGAGATCGACATGGCGCGGCGCGATGCCCTGGTCCACCACCGTGGGACAGGTGGAGAGCGCCAAGGTGGGCTGGGCGATGTAGTCGCCTGGCTTGGCCAGGATGCGGGCGCGGAATTCCTCCCGCACGTCGCGGGTCGCATGCGGGCCGATCATCATGCCGTAGCCGCCCGAGCCCTTGGCCAGCTTCACCACCAGCTGGTCGAGGTTGGAGAGGACGTATTTGCGGTCCTCCTCCCGGTCGCAGAGATAGGTCGGCACATTGGCGAGAAGCGGCTCCTCGCCGAGATAGAAGCGCACCATCTCCGGCACGTAAGGGTAGATCGCCTTGTCGTCGGCGATGCCGGCGCCCGGCGCATTGGCCAGTGCCACATTGCCGGCGCGGTAGGCCCCCATCAGCCCCGGCACGCCGACCAGGCTGTCCGGCCGGAACACGCTCGGGTCGAGGAACTCGTCGTCGATGCGCCGGTAGATGACATCGACGCGCCGCGGTCCGGCCGTGGTGCGCATGTAGACGACATCGTTGTCGACGCAGAGATCGGCGCCCTCCACGACCTCGATGCCCATCTCGTCGGCGAGGAAGCAATGCTCGTAATAGGCGCTGTTGTAGGGGCCGGGCGTGAGCAGGACGACGCAGGGGTCGGACCCTGCCCGCGGCGGGGCCACCGCCTTCAGCGTCTCCAGCAATTCCTCGGGGTAGCGGCCGACCGGAGCGACGCGGTGCCGGGCGCAGAGCTTGGGGAAGAGCCGAAGCATCGCCTCGCGGTTCTCCAGCATGTAGGAGACGCCGGAGGGCGTGCGGCAATTATCCTCGAGCACGTAGAATTCGTCCGGCCCGGTGCGCACCATGTCGATGCCGGCGACATGGGTATAGACGCCGCCCGGCGGGGCGATGCCCACCATCTCCGAGCGATAGCCCTCATTCTCCAGCACCAGCGCCGCCGGGATGCGGCCGGCGCGCAGGATCTCCTGCTTCCCATAGACATCGGTAAGGAAGGCGTTCAGCGCCCGCACCCGCTGCCGCAGCCCGAGCGCCAGGCGGTCCCATTCCGAACGGGCGATAATGCGGGGGATGATATCGAAGGGGATCAGCCGCTCCGGGTCCCCTCCCTCGCCATAGACGGCGAAGGTGATGCCGATCCGGCGGAACAGCAGTTCCGCCTCGCGGCGCTTGGCATCAAGCTGCTCCCGCGGGGTGGCGCGGAGCCAGCGATCTATCTCGGCATAGGCGGCGCGGACGCCATCCTCTGCCCGCATTTCGTCGAAAGCGGCGGTTCTTGCCTGCGGCACGGACGATGCGGCCCCCATTCTGCGTTCCCGGTTCGGCAAAGCAGCACGGACCATAGCCCGGCCGCAAGCGCCGTACCGTACTGAAATGCCTGCTTCGCTACCGCTTTGCCCAACCGGTGGCCAGCGCCCGGCCGGGGCCGGCGAATTTGGCATCAGCGCAAGAGATTCAAGGCTGACGGAGCCAGGATTGGGGCGCGAATTATGGTGGGGGTGGAGTCCGTAGCCGCGGCGCTGGCGGCGGTGCGCGGCATTGCGTCCGTGCTCGCATGGCCGAAAGGCGCCGCCGCGCTGACTGACCGAGCCGGCCGCATGCCAGGCTGTCGCTGAGCGGCATCGAGAAGAATGGGCGGGCCATCCCGGATGCAGCACTCGGCCGCCCCATGGCGATGTCGCCACCAGCTTTGCCGCCCTTCCGCGGTACCAGCCCTCGAGCCCGGACAATGGCCGAGCACGGTGCCCCTCCGACCGGGCGCTGCCAGCGCCTGGGCCAATGCTGGTGGACGTTCCGGCCGGCCCGGTGGGTTATCCGGGGCAGGCAGGGCGTTACGGGGTTGAAACCCGCGCCTGCCAGGATCTCACCAAGACCCACACTCAACCCACGAGCGATTTAATGTGCAATTATACGTGAATACGCTATACGGTGCTCACGGCGCCGTGAGGTTGGGCGCCCGAGCCATTCCCTCGGGGCCCATCGGGCCCCTCCACTGGGCCCCCCGTGGGCCGCCCCGCCGAGAGCGGGGCAGACCGGACGGAACGATGACGACTGACGTGAACATCCTCATCCGTGGCCAGAGCAACGCCCTGCTCTTCGTCGCCAATGGCGGCGCGCGCGAGCTGGAGAAGCAGCTCGAGGCCAGCTTGCCGGGCGTGAACGTCAACATCATCCAGCATTACGGCGACAAGAATTCCACCATCCACTCCGGCACCGCCTTCCTGAAATGGGATACGGACGGGCAGCAGCAGGGCCTGCTGAACTACGTGAAGGCCGAGCCGGCAGGCATCAAGGACAATCCGACCGTCACGCTGTGGATGCACAACGAATATGACGGCAATACCTACGGCGTCACCACCGCGAATTGGATGTCGGAAGTGAAGACGGATGCGGCGCTGGTCCGCGCCGCGCTCGGCCAGTCTGCCGAGACCACGCCCTATGTCTTCACCTATGTTCCCTACAACTACGCGCAGGGGACCAGCCCGAAGAACATCCAGGAGGGCATGCGCCAGCTCTCCGCCGACCCCAAGTTCAACGCCAGCTTCGACACCACGGCGATGACCGGCCTCACCATGAATGGCGATGGCTACGCGCATAGCAGCCATATGGGCCAGGCTGACGCGATGCTGGTTGCCGACAGGCTGTCCGATTCCATGAAGGGCATCGTCTCCGGTCTGGCGAAGGGCGACGCCACGACGCCGCCGGTCGCGACACCGCCTGTGACGCCTCCGGCACCGACACCCATCACGCCTGTCACCGGCGTGGCCAAGACCATCGGCGCAGGCGCCGACTCCCTGGTGCTGAAGATCAGCCAGGATGCCTGGAACGGCAGCGCGCAATACACCATCAGCGTCGACGGCAAGCAGATCGGCGGGATCCTGACCGCGAGCGCCTCGCATGCCGCGGGCCAGGACGACGTCATCACCGTGAAGGGCGACTGGGGCGCGGGCAGCCACAAGGTGACCGTGAACTTCATCAACGACGCCTGGGGCGGCACGGCGGCCACCGACCGCAACCTGCATGTCGACGGCATCACCTTCAACGGCGCCGCGCTGAGCAAGGACACGGCCGACCTCACCCGCAGCGGCCCGGTGGATTTCGGCTTCAGCAAGCTGGTCGCCAGCCCCTCTCCCACGCCGGCACCGGCCCCTGGGGACACGGCCGTCATCAAGACCATCGGCGCAGGTGCCGATACGCTCGTGCTGAAGATCAGCCAGGATGCCTGGAACGGCAACGCGCAGTACACCGTCAGCATCGACGGCAAGCAGGTCGGCGGCACGCTGACAGCGGGCGCGCTGCATGGCTCGGACAGCGAGGACACGCTCACCATCAAGGGCGACTGGGGCACGGGTGCCCACAAAATGACCGTGCGCTTCGTCAACGACGCGTCGGGCACCGGCGGCGACCGCAACCTCTATGTCGAGGATGCGAGCTTCAACGGCTCCACCCTCGGCAAGCACGAGAGCAGCTTCAAAATCAACGGGCCGGATGATTTCCACTTCACCAAATCAGCCGACGGCCTGGGCCTGACCTTCAACGGCACGACGGCCAAGGATGTCTTCGCCATCCAGCATGGCGACGGCGACGTGGTGATCGGCAACTTCACGCCTGGCGCCGACAAGCTGCGCTTCGAGGGCTTCGACCAGGCGGCGATGCACAAGGTCGCGGCCAGCGAGGGCGGCGTCTCCGGCACGCTGATCATCTTCGACGCGACTGCGGAGAACGTCTTCCTCCCGCATGTCACGGCGCTGGCGGCCAGCGACATCATCTTCGCCTGAGCTGGCGGAGACAGCCCTGCCCGGATCGGGCAGGGCTCTTCCGATCAGAGGGCGGGCGCCTTGCAGTGCCAGCCCGTCTCGCGCTGGAACGCATCCGCCGCCTTCAGCACCGTCGCCTCGGCGAAAGGGCGTCCGGCGAGCTGCAGCCCGATCGGCAGGCCGCGGTCGTCGAAGCCGCAGGGGATGCTGATGGTCGGCAGGCCGAGATAGTTGAACGGCCGCGTATTCGCCGAAACCGCCATGAAGCGTGACCAATTGGCGGGATCGGCATCGATGTCGGTCTCGGCCAGGGTCGGCACCCGCGTCTTCAGCGTCGGCGTCGCCACTATGTCATGGCCGGTCAGCGCCTCGGCGACGAATTGCCGCAGCAAGGGCCCACGGCGCGACAGTGCCTCGACGTAGAGATGCGCCGGGAAGGCATAGCCGCCGAAAAGCCGCGCGCTCAGATGGATGGCGTAGTCGCCCGGATGCTCCCGCATCCAGTTGGCATGGATCGCCGCGCCTTCGACCCGGCTGACCATCGCCGTATAGGCGTTGATCGCCCGCATGGAGGAGGCGCTGATCCGCGTCACCACGGCACCGCGGGCGCGCAGCGCATCCAGCGCCGCCTCGAAGGCCGCAACGACCGGCGCATCGGCGCCGTCGAGGAAGAAGGTCTCGCACACCGCGATCCGCAGACCGCGGATGTCGCCGGTCAGCGCCGCCTCGTAATCCGGTACCGGCTCCCGCGCGCTGGTCGGGTCGCGCGGGTCGTGCCCGGCGGTCACCGCCATGAAGCGTGCCGCGTCGCGCGCCGTCCGCACCAGGGGCCCGACATTGTCGCAGGAGAAGGAGAGCGGCATGACGCCGGCGCGTGACACCCGCGTCTGCGTGCCCTTCAGCCCCGTCACGCCGCAGAGCGTCGCCGGCAGCCGGATCGAGCCGCCGGTATCGGAGCCGAGCGCGGCATAGAAGAAGCGCGCCGCCACGCCCGCGCCGGAGCCGGAGGAGGAGCCGCCGGTGCAATAGGCCGGGTCCCATGGATTGTGGCAATGGCCGAAATGGGCGTTATGCCCGGTCGGGTTCTGGGCGAACTCGGCCATGTTCAGCGTGCCCATATCGATGGCGCCGGCGGCGTCCAGCCGCTCCAGCACCGTCGCCGTCACACCGGGGATGAAATCGCGCCGGATCTTCGAGCCACAGCTGCTCACGCGGCCGGCACGATAGTACATATCCTTGTGCATCATCGGCACGCCGGCCAGCTTGCCGAGCGGCCGGCCCGCGGCGCGTGCCGCATCGGCGGCGGCGGCAGCCTCCAGCGCGGCCTCTCGGTCCAGCCGGATCACGCTGTTCACCACGGCATCATGGGCGTCGATCCGGGCCAGGCAGGCCTCGACGAGGGCGGTGGCGGCGACCTCCCCGGTAGCGAAGGCATCCGCCGCCTCGGTCATGGAGAGGCTGGCGAGGTCGGTCACGGCGACGGGCGCGTTCATGGCGTGGGCTCCCTGCAGTCGCGCAATGCGGCCTTGAAGTCGCTCGGCTCCTCCTCGAAGCCCATGGTGCCACGCATGGCCTCGATTTCGGTGATCAGCGCCGCATTGTCGGCAAGGCCGATCCTGGCCGCCTCATTGGGCGGGGCTATGCCGCTCCAGCGGGCGATCGCCGCGATTGTGGGGTCCGGGTCCATGGCACTTCTCCTCCTGGGATGTGCCAAGGGTAGCAAGCGCCGTGCCCGCCCCCTTCCGCGGAAGGGCGACGACACCGTCCTTTCCGCAACGGTTACGATCTTGCCGAACCGGACTCTTGGCTCCCCAATGCCTGCGCCGTGGCCTCAGGCCTGTTCGAAGCCCTTCACTGGCCTGACTTCCGGCTTGATCCCCAGCGCTCGCCATGGCACCCAGGCCCTATTCGTTACGGAGACGATGCGATGCGCCCGGTGATCCTTGTCCTCTCCCTCCTGCTGGCCCCGAGCCTGGCCGATGCCGCCGAGCGGCGCGCGCCAAGCGAGGCACAGCGCGCCCAGCAGGCGAAGATGCGGAGCTGCGCCAGCCAGGCTTCCGGCCAGCAGCTGCGCGGTGCGCCGCGGCGGGAATTCATGAAGACCTGCCTCTCTGGCCGTGCCACCGGCTGATCAGCCGGCGCGACGTGTCAGCCGCTCGCATTGGTTGTTCTCGCCGACGCCGAACTGGATCGTCGGCAGCAAGGCGAGGGGCGGAAAGAGGATCCCAAGACCGATCGCCGCGCCACCACGTGCCGCCAACTCCCCGAGCTCGGGCAGGATGGCGGGGTTCTTGAACGTGCCGCCGATGCCGATGGGCGTCGGCAAGGAGCCGACGGTGAAGCGCTTGCTGTTGGTCCTGAGCCAGAGATCCAGCGCTTCGCGGCCGAGATCGGCGGTGCCCCCGCCGCTCACCACATGGCTCTGGGTATCGAGCAGCAGGGTCTTGGTCGAGAGCCGGCCGCGGGTAAGGCCGAAATCGGCGATGAGGCATTCGATCTCGGTGCGCGCCGGAACGCCGAGCGCCGAGAGCAGGGCGTTGCCGAATTGCAACCCGGACAGGTCCACCAGCAGGGAGGACAGGTTGCCGCCGACCGTCACCAGCGTCAGCGCGCCGTTGCCGCTGCCAAGGATCTCCGACACGGAGCGACCCGTGCCCTCGATCCGTCCGACGCCGCCGAGCGTGCCGGAGCCACCGGCGCCGGCCGCCTGCATCAGGCGGGAGATGTCGACCCGACGCAATTCCAGCTCGCCCTTGGCGCGGAGCGCCCCATTCTCCAGCGGCGTCAGGGTGAAGTCGCCAACGAGGCGGCCCTGGCCGATGCCGAATTGCACCGGGTGCAGCCGGATCGTGCCGTCCTCGATATCGGCGGTAACGCCGAGGCTATCGAAGGGCATCCCCTTCCCTTCGATGGCGGCGGCGCGGTAGCGCAGATGGATATCGGCCGCCCGCAGCCGGGGGATGCTGATGGGCGCCGTCGGCAGCATGCGCGGGCTGGCCTCGGCACGTGAGAGTGCCTGGCGCTGGGCCGCGGTCTGGCCCGGCGTCCCCACCCGGCCGGGGGTCGTGCCGACGAAGCCGCCGAGATCCGCCAGGTCGACGCGCCGGGAGAAGACATCCGCATCCAGCACCGGCCGCTCATCCCCTGGCGTGATGCTGAAGCGGCCGTTCAGGTCGCTGCGCCCGAGCCGCCCCTCGACATCGGAGAAGCGGAAGGCGCCGGCGGCGTAGTCGAGCTTCCCGGTGACGCGGAAGGGCGTGGTAGCTGGGATGGCGACACCGGTGAGCGGAGCCAGCAGGGCCATGTCTGGCCCGCTGATATCGAGGCGCAGATCGGCGCCGGCAAAGGCCACCGGGTCCTGCACCGTGCCGCGCAGGGCAACCTTGGTCGGCCCATTGGCGAGGTCCAGCTGCACCGGCCAGGGCCTTTCCTTGTCCCGCAGGTTGAGGATGGCGCCACCCTGCAGGTCAGCCGTGATGGGTTGCGCGGCATAGGTGCCGCGGGCCTGGGCGACGATGCGGGATTCGGCACCGGCCGGGTCCTCGGTCGCGGCATTGATCCGGAAGTCGGAGCGGAGCTTGTTGATCGCGACATGGGCCTGCCCATCGATCAGGCGAAGGGCACCGATGCGCGGGCTCGCGCCCGGCTCTGCGCCCTCTGCGGGGGGGCTACCGCCGAGCTTGAAGCTGTAGTTGTTGGACCCGTCCGCCCGGCCGATCACCTCGACCGAAGGCCGGTCAAGCGTGACCTGCGGGATGACGATCTCCCGCGACTGGATCAGCGCACTGACATCGAGATCGAGGCTGGCGCGCGGCACCGTGGCGAAGGGCGGCGCATCCTCGAAGCCCGGCGGGTTGCCGACACGTAGGCCCTCCGCGCTGATCGTGGTGATAAGCCCGAGCGAGACATGCAGATGCTCGATCGTCACCGGGCGACCCAGCGCGGCGCTGGCCCGGGCCTCGACAATAGGAATCAGCCAGTCCCAGCGGAACAGCGCGAGGAACACGCCGATCGCCAGCAGCGGCAAACCCAACCCCAGTGCCCAACGGCGCCAGCCCATGCACATGCCTCCGCCATCACGCCTCAGAGCGCGGCAGTGCGACAGGAGTTCATCGATTTAGACAAAGCAGGGATGATTGAGAATCTTGCAACCTTGGCGCGAAGCTGTCCCTTCCGCTGCGACCGATCCTCTTTGATTGCCACGGCCCGCGCGGCGCAACTCAGACAGCGAGGCCGGCATCCGGGGCGGTCAGGGCCTCCAGCACCATGGCGCGGCTCGCGGCAACCTGCGCCTGCATCAGCTCAGCCGCCTGCGCTGCTTCCCCGGCCACCAGCGCGGCGATGAGCGCGCGGTGCTCATGCGCCATCTCACCGCTGCGGTCGCGCCGGCGCAGGCCGAGGACGAGCATGCGCGTGCTCTCGTCGAGCAGCCGGCCAACCTGCCGTGCGAGCCGTGCATTGCCCGAGAGTTCGGCGACCGCGACATGGAACGCGCGGTTGGCCTCGAGAAAGCCAAGCGCGGTTTCCGCCTCCTCCGGCCGGTAGCCGGCGGCACAGACGGCATCGAGCCGCGCCAGGGCCTCGGCCCCCATCCGCGCATGTGGGTGCCGCGCCGCGCGGCGCGCCGCCTCGGGCTCCAGCAGGAGGCGCAGGTCGAAGACCTCATGGATGTCGCGCACGGTGACGAGCGAGACCACCCAGCCGCGGCGTGGCACGGGCTGCACCAGCCCCTCCTCCGCCAGCCTCGCCAAGGCGGCGCGGACTGGCGCCTTGCCGAGGCCGAGCCGGGAGGCCGTCGCGGCTTCGGACAGTGTCTCGCCCGGTGCCAGCCGTGCCGCCAGGATATCCTCGCGCAGCGCCTGCAGCGCTCGCGCCGTGAGCGGAGCCGGCACGGCGATCGGTGCGAGGAAGGACATGCGGCGCGCCCCTGGTTGTGGCGCGCCGAGGTTACACGCCAGGTGATGTGGCCGCAAATTTAATCACTATTTGTTATCGCTATTCCGATTGCGGCATCAGTCGACGCTGGCGCCGGACTTGCGGATGATCTCGCCCCAGCGGGCGATGTCCTGCTCGTGGATCCGACGGAAACCTTCCGGCGTCATGTCCTCCGGCGGAGTGATGCCTTGATTCTCCACCAGCCATTGACGGAATTCGGGGGCGGATATGATGCGGCCGATCTCGGCATTCATCCGCGTCTGGATGGCAGCGGGCAGGCCCGGCGGGGCAAAGAGGCCGTACCAGGTGCTGACCTCGAAGCCCGGCAGGTTGCAGGCCGTGGCGAGGGTCGGCACGCCGGGCAGCGCCTGGACCGGCTGAGTCGTGGTGGTGCCGAGGGCCAGCACCTGGCCCTGCCGCACCGGACCGATGGAGGGCCCGGTTTGATTGAAGAAAAGGTCCACATCCCCGGCGAGCAGCGCGCCCATCGCACCGGGCTGGCCGCGATAGGGCACGTGGGTGAGCTCGGCCCCCGTCACCGTGGCGAATTGGGCGCCGGCGAGATGGGTCGAGGCGCCGTTGCCGGTCGAGGAAAAATTCAGCGCGCCGGGCCGGGCGCGGGCGGCGGCGAGCACGTCCTGGCAGCTGCGGTATTGCGGGCGCTTCTCGGGATTGACCAGCAGCACATTCGGGACGTCGCCGAGCAGGATGACATGCGTGACGTCCTTCAGCGCATCGAAGGGCAGCTGGCGGTAGAGGCCGGGATTGATCGCATGCGTCCCCGCCGTGCCGAGCAGGAAGAGGTAGCCGTCAGGGCGCGCCTTGGCGACGGCATCGGAGGCGATGTTGCCGCCCGCGCCGCTGCGGTTGTCGACGACCACGGGCTGGCCGAGGGCGCGGCTCAGCGGCTCCGCCAGCTTGCGGGCGTAGATGTCGGTGCCGGCGCCGTTCGGGAAGCCGCCCAGGATGGTGATGGGGCGGCTTGGCCAGACATCCTGGGCGAAGGCTGGCTGGGCGAAGGCTGGCGTGGCGGCCAGCAGGGCGGCGATCAGCAGGCGGAGCATCCCGGCTCTCCTTTCGGTTTCGGTGCGTCATGCTGTGCGATAGGCTGGTGGCATGACCAGCCCCATCAGCCGCGTCGCGCGCGGCGGAAAATCGATTTATGGCGCGCCACTCGGCATCCTGATGCTGGAAGCCCGTTTTCCGCGCATTCCCGGTGACATGGGCAATGGCGAGACCTGGCCCTTCCCCGTGCTGTTCCGCGTCGTCCGCGGAGCGACGCCGGAGCGCGTGGTGCTGCAGGGCGCGCGCGGGCTGCTGCCGGACTTCATCGCCGCCGCGCAGGAGCTGGTGCAGCTCGGCGCAGAGGGCATCACCACCAATTGCGGCTTCCTCTCGCTGTTCCAGCGCGAGCTGGCGGAGGCGGCCGGTGTGCCGGTCGCCACCTCCGCGCTGATGCAGGTGCCCTGGGTGCAGGCGATGCTGCCGCCCGGCCGCCGGGTCGGCGTGGTCACGGTGAGCAAGGCTTCGCTGACGCCGGCGCATCTCGAGGCGGCAGGGGTGCCGCTGGATACGCCGGTCGCCGGGACCGAGACGGGCCGGGAGTTCTTCCGCGTGCTCATCCGGGCCGAGAAGGAGGATCTGGATACCGGCCTCGCCGAGCAGGATATCCTCGAGGCCGGACGGGCGCTGGTGACGGCGCATCCGGAGGTCGGGGCGATCGTGCTCGAATGCACGAACATGCCGCCCTATGCGGCGGCCTTGCGGGCGGCGCTCGGCATCCCGGTCTATGACATCTACTCGATGACCTGCTGGTTCCAGGCGGGGCTGCGGCCGCGGCAATTCAGCGGCTGGTGAGGCGCTTCAAACGGCTTGAGGCGGAGGGGACCCTGGCCGCCGCAACTGCCTGAGATTGCTGCATTCCGTCAGGCGGATTTGAGGATTTTAGGGTTTGAGGCCACCCTCCGCGCAGGCTCTGGGCACGGAGTGCCGGTGACAATTTTCCTATAGCCCTGGCGAGGGCCGGAGGCAAGCGCGATGGATGCGGAGGCCGAGTACAACAACCGGGCGCTGGTGCCGGAGAGCGGGACGATCATCGCCGGCTGGGCACGGGATGCCGCGGCATTCCGCGAGGCCTGGGGCGAGAAGGATCTCGGCCTTGCCTATGGCGCGGGCGAGCGGGAACGGCTCGACCTGTTCCGGCCGGGCCCCGGCATGGACTGGCCGGTCGCCCTCTTCATCCATGGCGGCTACTGGCAGGCGCTCGACCGAAGCTTCGTCAGCCATTGCGCGCGCGGGCTGCTGGCGCAGGGCGTGGCAGTGGCCATTCCCTCCTACGATCTCTGCCCCGGCGTGCCGCTGCGGCGGATCATCGAACAGATGCGGGCGGCGGTCGGGCTGCTGCACCGGCGCGGCGTGCAGCGGCTGCTCGCCACGGGGCATTCGGCCGGCGGGCATCTCACCGCATGGCTGATGGCGACGGACTGGGCAGCGCTGGGCCTGCCGCCGGGGCTGGTGCCGGCGGGGCTGCCAATCTCGGGTGTCTTCGAATTGGCACCGCTGCTCCCGACAAGCATCGCGCGGGGCCTGGGGCTCGACGCGGCGGAAGCGGCGGCACTCTCCCCTGCCCTGTTGCCGGCGCCCGCAGGGGCCCACCTCCATGCGCTGGTGGGGGGTGCGGAGAGCGGCGAATTCCGGCGTCAGACGCGGGATTTCGCCGCCCATTGGGGTGGCAGCGCCGAGGAATTGCCCGGCCTCAACCACTTCACCGTGCTCGATCCGCTCGCCGATCCGGGCAGCGCACTGGTGGCGCGCGCCGCCCGGATGGCCAGGCAGATCAGAGATCGCGGCTCGGCGTCGTGCCCGTGCTGCGGGTAGCAGCCTGGCGGTCATCCTCGACCTCAACCTCGGTACGACGCACGGTGTCCTGGACCGTCCGCGTCTCGTCGTCGGCAGTCTTACGGAGCACGACCTCCTCGGTCACCCGCGCCTCCTTGGCGATCACGGCTTCCTCGGCGGTCTCGGTCGCCTCGATGGTGCGCTCCTGGAAGGCGGCGGCACCGGCCTCGAGCGGGCGGTCAACCGGGCGCCGCTCCACATGCACATGCTCCTGATGCAGCGTCACCTGCTCCTGCACCGGGGTCTCGACGACATAGGAGCGGATGCGCACGCGGCCATGGGCGGTCTCGCGCTTGCCGACGCGGAGGCGCTCCTCGACGATGGGGATGCTCTCCTCCCGGCCGGCGGCGAGGCCAGCGGTCGTGCTGCCAGTGGCCGTGGTGCCCGTGGACGTGGTGCCAGTGGACGTGGTGCCAGTGGCCATCGTGCCGGTGGACATGGTCCCAGTCGCCATGCTGCCCGTGCTGCCAACCGCGGTCTGCGGCGTGGCGGGGGCCATGCTGGCGGTATCGGCGCCGCCATGCTCGACGACCTCGCCTTCGCTCCAGCCGGCCTGGCGCCACTGCGCCTCACGGCTGTCGAGGTCGACGGCGCCGGCGCCTTCGATCACATCGGCCGCTGTCGCGAATTGCGCCTCGGGCACGGTAGCGGACAGCACGACGCCGCCGCGGCGCATCGCCTCCTCCAGCACGCTGCGGTCCACGCCGCTCACGCCGAGGTGCTGCAGCTCGGTGGCCTCGGCGGGCGAGGTGAAGACTGCGGCGCGGACGCCGCCGACCTTGGTGGCGAGATCGCGGGAAGCGGCATTGGCCTCGGCGACGGAGTCGAAGACGGCGGTGATTGTCTGATGGCTCATGGAAACGCCTCTCTGTTCGTTGGTTCGTGTCGTCAGTTCGTATCTGGGCCGCCGGATGGCAGCCGTTCGATCTCGGCATGCTGACGCCGCAGCGTGACCGGCTCTTCGACCGATTGGCTGGTGCTGGTGCGGCGGAGGCGCAGCTCCTCCCGCACCACCAGGCGCTTCTCGACGACCAGCACCTCCTCGAGGACGGGGATGATGAGCACCCTGCCCTCTTCCTCCTCCCGCGGCACGGGCGGTGCCTCGCCGGCGGCCAACTCGCGGCCAATGGCGACACGTTCGATCTCAACCGCCTCGGATCGGAGATCGGCGTGAAGACGCTGCTCCTCGGCCTCGGTGCGAAGACGGACGCGCACGCGCCCGGTCTCGACCTCATGCCGTTCGAGGGTTGCTCGCTCCTCCAGAAGAGGAACTGTCACAGTATCATCAACGGCTGGACTGTCGTTTTTATTATGCACCTATGGATGTCCCCGCGGATGTCTCCAGCCTCGACTGGCAACACAACAGATGAATGGCCAGATCGTTCATTGCGATACTATGAAGTCTCGCGGACTGATGATCGCGGTCCGAAATATGCAGGCCGGACCGCGACGGGCCGCAAAGCGGCTTGAGTGGCGAAGCGAGATGGTTGAAGCTTAAAACAATCATGCTGGGGAGTATGGGGGATGGTGACCATCGGCAGGCGGGCCCTCCTGGGCACGACTCTGGGCACGGGGGCGGCGCTGGCGATGCCGGCGGTGCGGGCGGGGGCCCAAGGGGGCGGCGGATCACCGGGCGTGAAGATCGGGCTGGTGGCGGTGCTGACCGGGCCGCAGGCGGCGCTCGGCACCCAGTTGCGCGACGGCTTCCTCCAGGGGTTGAAGCATCTCGACGGCAAGCTCGGCGGGCTGCCGGCCGAGGTGGTGGTCATCGATGACGAGCTGCGGCCCGAGGTGGCGGTGACCAAGGTCCGCGCCGCGATCGAGCGCGACAAGGTGGATGTGGTCGCCGGCGTGGTGTTCTCGAACATCCTCGCCGCCATCATCCGGCCGGTGACGGAATCCGGCACCTTCCTGATCTCCACCAATGCCGGGCCCTCGACCCTGGCCGGGCGCGGCTGCAACCCGAATTTCTTCACCACCTCCTACAACAACGACCAGGTCCACAGCGTGATGGGCCAGGCGGCGCAGGACAGCGGCTACCGGCGCGTCTTCGTCATGACGCCGAACTACCAGGCCGGGCGGGATGCCGCGGCCGGCTTCAAGTCCCGCTTCAAGGGCGAGGTGGTGGACGAGGTCTATGTGCCGCTGACGCAGCTCGACTTCTCCGCCGAGCTGGCGAAGATCGCGGCGGCGAAGCCGGATGCGCTGTTCACCTTCATGCCGGGCGGGCTCGGGGTGAACCTGGTGCGGCAGTACCGGCAGGCGGGGCTGGCGAACATCCCCTTCCTCTCGACCTTCACCGTGGACGAGGCGACGCTGCCGGCGCAGGGCGAGGCGGCGCTCGGCTTCTACTCGGCGGCCTCCTGGGCGCCGAACATGGAGAATGCGGCCAACCTGAAATTCGTCCGCGATTTCGAGGCGGCCTATGGCTATGTGCCGGCCACCTATGCGGCGCAGAGCTATGACAGCGCGATGCTGCTCGACAGCGCCATCCGCAAGGTCGGCGGCCGGCTGGCCGACAAGGACGCCTTCCGCGCGGCGCTGCGCGCGGCGGATTTCCGCTCCGTCCGCGGCCCCTTCAAATTCGGCGCCAACCACTACCCGGTGCAGGATTTCTGGCTCTGCCAGGTGGCGAAGCGGGCGGATGGCAAGTACCAGACCGAGACGGTGCGCAAGGTGCTGGAGAACGACACCGATCCCTACGCCGCCGAGTGCCGGATGCGCTGAGGCCATGAGCCTCGGCCTGTTGCTGGTGCAGGGGCTGAACGGCCTGCAATTCGGCGTGCTGCTGTTCCTCGTCGCGGCGGGGCTGACCCTCGTCTTCGGGGTGATGGATTTCATCAACCTCGCCCATGGGGTGCAGTACATGCTGGGCGCCTATCTCGGCGCCAGCCTCGCCGCGCTGACCGGCAGCTTCTGGCTGGGGCTGGTGCTGGCCCTGCCGGCGGCGCTGCTCTGCGGGCTGCTGCTGGAATGGCTGGTCTTCCGCCACCTGTATGACCGCGACCATCTGAGCCAGGTGCTGGCGACCTTCGGGGTGATCCTCTTCCTCAACCAGGCGGTGCGCGCGATCTGGGGCTCGGCGCCCCTGCAGATGCCGGTGCCGCCGCTGCTGGAGGGCGGGATCACCCTGCTGCCCGGGCTGCAATACCCGGTCTACCGCATCGCCATCCTCGCCGCCGGGCTGGCGACGGCCGGGCTGCTCTGGCTGCTGGTGGAGCGGACGCGGGTGGGCGCGCTGGTGCGGGCGGGCGCCACCCATGCGCCGATGGTGGCGGCGCTCGGCGTCGATATCCGGCGGCTGTTCATGCTCGTCTTCGGCTTCGGGGCGATGCTGGCGGGCTTCGCCGGGGTGATGGCGGCGCCGATCCTCTCGGTCGATCCGGGAATGGGCGACACGGTGCTCATCCTCGCTTTCGTCGTCATCGTCATCGGCGGCATCGGCAGCGTGCGCGGGGCCTTCATCGCCGCGCTGCTGGTCGGGCTGATCGAGACGATCGGGCGGTCGCTCATGCCGGACCTGCTGCGGCTGGTGATGGCGGCCTCGCCGGCACGACAGGCGGGGGCGGCGATCGGCTCCATGCTGGTCTATATCGCCATGGCGCTGATCCTCGCGGTCAGGCCGCGCGGGCTGTTCCCGGTGCGCGGCTGATGCGGGCGGCGCTGGTGGTGCTGGCGGCGCTGGCCGCGGCGCCCTTCATCGGCTTCGGCGAGGGCTATGTGCTGACGCTGCTGGCGCGGGCGATGATCCTCGCCATGGCGGCGGTCAGCCTCTGGCTGCTGGTCGGCGGCGCCGGGATGGTGAGCCTCGGCCATGCGGCGATGCTCGGCATCGGTGCCTATGCGGTGGTGGTGCTGGACGATGCGCGGATCACCGACGCGCTGGTGGTGGTGCCGGTGGCAATGGGGGCGGCGGCGCTCTTCGCCCTGGTGACGGGGGCGGTCGCCATCCGCACCAGCGGCGTGCATTTCATCATGATCACCCTCGCCTTCGGGCAGATGGCCTTCTTCACCACCGCCTCGCTCGCCGCCTATGGCGGGGATGACGGCTATACCCTCTATGGGCGGACGACCATCGGCGGGCAGCGCTGGCTGGAGAACCGGCTGGTCTTTCATTTCCTGTGCCTCGGGCTGCTGGCCCTGGCGCTGGCCGGCGGGCAGATGCTGCTGGCCTCGCGCTTCGGCCGGGTGCTGCGGGCGGCGCGGGAGAACCCGCTGCGCGTGCAGGCCGTGGGCTTCTCGCCCTATCCCTACCGGCTGATCGCCTATGGCATCGCCGGCGCCATCGCCGGGCTGGCGGGCGTGCTGATGGCGAATGCGGCGGAGTTCGTCGCCCCCTCCTACCTCGCCTGGCAGCGCTCGGGCGACCTGCTGTTCATGGTGATCCTCGGCGGGCTCGGCTCGCTGCAGGGGGCGGTGCTCGGGGCTCTCGCCTTCGTGCTGCTGGAGGAGTGGCTCGGCCATCTGACGGAGCATTGGCGGCTGATCTTCGGGCCGCTGCTGGTGCTCTCGGTGCTGTTCCTGCGCGGCGGGCTGGTCGGGGTGCTGCGGCGTGGCTGAGCCGATCCTCGCCGTTGCCGGTCTGCGCAAGCGCTTCGGCGGGCTTGCGGTGACGGATGATGTCTCCTTCAGCGTGGCCGAGGGCGGCATCCATGCGGTGATCGGGCCGAACGGCGCGGGCAAGACGACGCTGATCCACCAGCTCTCCGGCACGCTGCGGCCGGATGCCGGCAGCATCCGCTTCGCCGGGCGCGAGGTCACGGGGATGGGGCTGCCGCGGCGGGCGCGGCTCGGGCTGGCGCGGAGCTTCCAGATTACCTCCGTCCTGCCCGGCTTCTCCGTGCTGGAGAATGCGGCGCTGGCGGTGCAGGCGCGCAGCGGCTCCTCCTTCCGCTTCATGCGGCCGGCGGCGGGGGAGCGCGCGCTCAACGAGCAGGCGATGGCGGCGCTCGACCAGGTCGGGCTCGGCGCGCGGGCGGGCATGATGGCGGGGGTGCTGTCGCATGGCGAGAAGCGGCAGCTGGAACTGGCCATCGCGCTGGCCATGCGGCCGCGGCTGCTGCTGCTGGACGAGCCGCTGGCCGGCGCCGGGCCGGAGGAGACGGAGCGGCTGATCGGCATCCTGCTCGGGCTGAAGCGGGCCTATACCATCCTGCTGGTCGAGCACGACATGCAGGCGGTCTTCGCCCTGGCCGACCGCATCTCCGTGCTGGTCTATGGCCGCATCATCGCCACCGACGCGCCGGCGGCGATCCGCGCGGACCCGGCGGTGCGGGCGGCCTATCTCGGCGAGGACGAGGTGGCGTGATGCTCGAGGTCGAGGATCTCTCCGCTGGCTATGGCGAGAGCCAGGTGCTGCAGGGCTTGTCGCTCGCCGTCGGCGCGGGCGAGGTCGTGACCCTGCTCGGCCGCAACGGCATGGGCAAGACGACGACGGTGCGGGCCATCATGGGGCTGCTGCCGGGGCTCGGCGGGCGGGTGCTGGGTGGGCAGGTCCGCTTCGACGGGGCGGCGCTGCCGGGGCTGCCGGCGCATCGCATCGGGCGGCTTGGCCTCGGGCTGGTGCCGGAGGGGCGGCAGGTCTTCCCGCGGCTGACGGTGGAGGAGAACCTCACCGCGACGGCGGCGGCGCGGCACGGGCCGGCGCGCTGGACGCTGCCGGCGATCTACCGCTTCTTCCCCCGGCTGGAGGAGCGGCGGCGGAACATGGGCTCGCAGCTTTCGGGCGGCGAGCAGCAGATGCTGGCGATCGGCCGGGCGCTGATGACCAATCCGCGCCTGCTGCTGCTGGACGAGGCGACGGAGGGGCTGGCGCCGCTGATCCGCGCCGAGATCTGGCAGGTGCTGGCGGCGCTGAAGGCGGAGGGACAGGCCATCCTGCTCATCGACAAGAACCTCGGCGCGGTGATGCGGCTGGCCGACCGCCATGTGGTGGTCGAGAAGGGCCGCACGGTCTGGACCGGGACGAGCGAGGCGCTGGCGGCCGCGCCGTCCCTGCGCGAGACTTACCTGCATGTCTGACAGAGGAGGAGGGCGAATGACGATGCCGATGATGAGCGCGGGGATCACCCCGGCGGGCGAGGGCGAGGGCGGCGTGGCCTGGAACATCCTCGGCCAGACCTACAAGCCGATGCAGCATTCGGCCTCCTCCTTCGCCTTCCATACCTACTTCCCGGACGGCACCTTCGTGCCGCCGCATATCCATGCGAAGCAGGATGAGTTCATCTACATCCTCGACGGCAAGTTCGAGCTGATGCTGGACGGGCAGACGCAGCATGCCGGCAAGGGCGACCTGATCCGCCTGCCGATGGGGCTGCCGCATGGCATCTTCAACAAGTCGGGCAGCCCGGTGACGGCGCTGTTCTGGGTGGCGCCGAGCCTTGGGCTCTACGAACTTTTCAGCCGCATCCACAATGTCGGCGATCCGGCCGAGGTGGTGCGGATCGCCGCCGAATACGAGGTGGAGTTCCTGCCGCCGCCGGGCTGAGCGAGGCAGGCTACCGGCCGGCGCTCACGGGGCGCCGGCCGGCGCGGCCACCAGCGAGGACTGGGCGGGCTTCATCCCGATCATCGACATGGCCATGCCGCCGAGCAGCAGGGCCAGCAGGCCGGCGGCCACCGCCATCCGCCGGCCACGCCGGTTGCGGTGGCGACGGCTGCTGCCGAGCGGGACGAGCTGGCCCTGTGGTGCGTCGCGCTCCAGCGCGCGGCGGGCGCAGAGGGACCAGGCATCGCCACCCGGCAGGTTCACCGGCTCCTGGCCGGCGAAGGCAGCCTCCGGCGACTGGCCTTCGGCCAGCCGGAGGATCGGCAACACGCCCGGGAAGATGGCCGAGAAGCGGGCGCGTTCCAGCCGCTCGCGCACCAGCGACGCGGCCTCGGGCGGGCCGCCCTGGATGGCGATGCCGTGGCGGGGATGCAGCAGCACCATGGGCAGCACCTGGCTGCCAAGCCGGCAACGCGGCAGGGCGAGCCAGCCGGCATCGGGTTCGGGTTGGGGTTCGGGCAGCATCGGCTCCTGCGTGTCATGCCTCAGCACGCATGAGGATAAAGGCCCGGCAGCGGAGTTTGTCGCTGCACCGCACCATCAAAGCTCGGAGAGAGGTTACCGCCGCCGCTGGGCGAAGGCCCCGAGCATGCGGCGCGGTTCATCCGTCCGCCATGCGCTGGCGAAGGCGGGGATGCCGGCGGCGATGGCCTCGGCCATCGGCAGGTCCTCCCAGCGGCGGATGAGCGCCTTCTGCAGGCGGAGCGCCCCGCGCCCGGCCTCGCCCAGCAGGCCCAGCCATTCCTCCAGCGAGGTGTCGAGGGCGTCATCCGGCACGACGCGCTCGACCAGGCCCCAGTCCAGCGCCTCGGCCGCGCCGATGGTCTCGCCGAGCAGCAGCAGGCGGCGGGTGCGGCCCCAGCCGATGAGGCCGGGCAGGAGCGCCGCCTCGACCACGGAGGGGATGCCGACGCGGACCTCCGGCATGCCGAAGCGGGCGCCCTCGGCGGCCAGGCGGAGGTCGCAGGCGGCGGCGAGTTCGAGCCCGGCGCCGAGCGTCCAGCCATTGATCCGGGCGATGACCGGGGCGGGGCAGGCGCGGACGGCGCGGCAGCAGTCATGCACCAGGGTGATGAAGGCCTCGGCCCCGGCCTCGTCGGAGATGGCGGCCATGGTGCCGATATCGGCGCCGCCGATGAAGGCCTTTGGCCCCGCTCCGGTGACGGTGACGGCATGCAGGCTGTCATCGCCGGAGAGGCTGGCCATGGCGGCGACGAAATCGCCCATCAGCTCCGGGTTCAGCGTGTTGAGCTTGGCCTGGTGGTCGATGGTGACATGGGCGACGCGGCCGGTGCCCGGCGCCTCGGCATGGGTGATGCGGATGGTGCCGGGCATCAGCGGGCGCCTGCGGCGCCAGCGAGGGCGAAGCCGGCGGTCTGGGCATAGCCGCGGGCGATGGCGGCGAGGTCTTCCATGGGGATCACATCCTCGATGCGGGTGAAGCCGCGGGGGGCGCGTTCGCAGACCACGTCCACCACGCGCTCCGGCCCGCCGCGGCGGTTGCTGGCGACGATGGCGGCGGTCTTCGGCAGGCGGTCCGCCTCATAGGCGGCGAGCGCGGCGGGGGCGGGCTGCGCGGCCAGCAGGTCGGCGAGGCAGCGGGCATCGAGAATGGCCTGGGAGGCGCCGTTGGAGCCCACGGGGTACATCGGATGCGCGGCATCGCCGAGCAGCGTGACGCGGCCTGCCGTCCAGCTCGGCAGCGGGTCCCGGTCGCACATCGGGTATTCGAGCCGGGCGGGCGAGGCGCGGATCAGCGCCTCGACATTGAGGAAGGGCAGCTTCAGGCGGCGGGCGAGCGGCAGCACATCCCCCAGCCGGCCGCGACGGGACCAGTCCTCGCGGCGCGGCGGCGGGGTATCGCCGCTGGCGACAGGGGCATAGATTACCCAATTGGTCAGGCGATGCTCCGGCGTGCTGCCGGGCCCGATCGGGTAGAAGACGAGCTTCGCCTTGAGGTCGCCGGCGATGAGCATGACGTCGCCGGTCTCGAAGACCGGCCAGTCCACCGCGCCGCGCCACATCTGGATGCCCTGCCAGCGGATGCCGCCATCCGCCGGGTGCAGGATGGCGCGGAGGGCGGAGTGGATGCCGTCGGCGCCGATGAGGGCGGTGCCGCGCTGCGGGCCGGAGGTGAATTGCGCCGTGACACCCTCCGCATCCTGGGTGAAGCCGAGCAGCCGCTCGCCGGTGCGGAGTGCGCCGGGCGGCAGGCGTTCGGCCGCCGCGCGCCAGAGCACGCCGTGCAGCCGCCCGCGATGGATGGAGAATTGCGGCATCGGATGGCCGGCATGGAGGCCGCGTGGCTCCGACCACAGGGTCTGGCCGAGATGGTTGAGGTAGCGCAGCTCCCGCGTGCGGATGGCGACCGCGTCGAGGGCGGGAAGAAGGCCAAGCGCATCGAGCTCGGCGATGCCATGCGGCAGCGTGTTGATGCCGACGCCGAGCTCGCGCACCTCCTCCGCGGCCTCGAAGACGGTGCAGGGAATGCCGCGCTGATGGAGCATCAGCGCGAGGGTGAGGCCGCCGACGCCACCGCCTGCGATGAGGATCATGCCCGCCTTCCTCCTCCCCTGCCCTGTCCCGGAGCCTACTCCGCGGCGCGCGCGGGCGGCAATCCGGGGGCGTGGCTGCGTGGGCGGGCCTTCAGCTTCAGCTCGCGCAGATCGGCCTGGTCGCGGGCCGCGTTGCGCAGCAGTGCGTCCTTGCCCCAGCGGTATTGCGGCGGGCAGGCGATGTCGGCCACGCCGTAGCTCGCCGCGGCGCGCAGGGTGAAGCTCGGATCGGTCAGATGCGGCCGGGCGAGCGCCACGAGATCGGCGCGGCCGGCGGCGAGGATGGTGTTCACCTGATCGGCGGTGGTGATGTTGCCGACGCACATGGTGGCGATGCCGGCCTCCTGGCGGATCATGTCCGACCAGGGGACCTGGAACATGCGACCATAGACCGGGGCCGCGTCATGCACCGTCTGGCCGGTGGAGACATCGATCAGGTCGCAGCCCGCGGCGGCGAAGGCGCGGGCGATGGCCAGCGTGTCCTCGTCCGAGATGCCGCCATCGGCCCAGTCCGTCGCCGAGAGGCGGACGGACATGGGCAAGCCAGCGGGCCAGAAGGCGCGGAGCGCGGCGAAGACCTCCAGGGGATAGCGGAGGCGGTTCCCGACCGGGCCGCCATAGGCATCGGTGCGGCGATTGGTCAGGGGCGAGAGGAAGCTCGCCAGCAGGTAGCCATGGGCGCAGTGCAGCTCCAGCATGTCGAAGCCGCAGCGGAGGCCGCGCTCGGCGGCGGCGAGGAAATCCGCCTTCACCGCGTCCATGTCGGCGCGGGTCATCTCGCGCGGGGTCTGGTTGTCGGGGCGGTAGGGGATGGGGCTGGCCGAGATGACGGGCCAGGCGCCCTCCTCGAGCGGGCGGTCCATGCCCTCCCACATCAGCCTGGTCGCGCCCTTGCGGCCGGCATGGCCGAGCTGGAGGGCGATCCTGGCCGGGCCGTTGGCATGGACGAAGCGGACGATGCGGGTCCAGGCGGCCTCCTGTTCGTCGGTCCAGAGGCCGGCGCAGCCCGGGGTGATGCGGGCCTCGGCCGAGGGGCAGGTCATCTCGGTGAAGATCAGCCCGGCGCCGCCGACGGCGCGGGCGCCGTAATGCATCAGGTGGAAGTCGCCCGGGAGCCCATCCTCCGCGCTGTACATGCACATGGGCGAGACGACGGTGCGGTTCGGCAGCTCCATGCCGCGCAGGCGCAGCGGCTGGAACATCGGCGGCTTCGCGGGGTCGCCGCCTTCCTCCGCGGCGAAGACGGACTGGGTCTCGGCGGTGAATTCCGGGGCGCGGAGGGCGAGGTTGTCCCAGGTGATGGCCTTGCTGCGGGTCATCAGGCCGAAGGCGAAGCGCGTCGGGTGCATGTCCCAGAAGCGCCGGACATGCTCGAACCAGACGAGGGAGACATCGGCGGCGTGCTGGGTCTTCTCCACATCCTCGCGGCGGCCATGCTCGAAACGCAGGAGGCTGTCGGCGACGCTGCCGCCCTGGAGGAAGGCGCGGTGGAGGGCGATGGCATCCTCCATGGCGAGCTTGGTACCGGAGCCGATGGAGAAATGCGCGCTGGCCTTGGCATCACCGATGAGGACCAGGTTGCCGCGCGTCCAGCGGGCGCATTTCAGCGCGGGAAAGCGGCGCCAGGCGGAGCGGTTGGTGACGAGGCGGTGGCCTGCCAATTCCTCGGCGAAGACCTCTTCCATGAAGCGCGCGCTCTGCGCCTCGTCCATGGTGTCGAGGCCGGCGCGGGCGAAGGTCTCGGGGTCCGTCTCCAGCACCCAGGTGCTGGCATTGGCCTCATACTGGTAGCAATGGGCGATGAAGATGCCCTCCGGCCGCTCCTTGAAGAAGAAGGTGAAGGCGTCGAAGGGGCGCGTCGATCCCATCCAGGCGAAGCGGTTGGGGCGCAGGGTGATCTCGGGCTGGAAGTGGTCCGCGAAGCGGGTGCGGATGGGGCTGTTGATGCCGTCGGCGGCGACGATCAGGTCGGCATCCGGGAAGCTCTCCGGCGTCGCCTCCTCGCCGAAGCGCAGCTCGACGCCGAGCTGGCGGGCCCGCCGTTGCAGCAGGAGCAGCAGGGTGCGACGGGAGCAGCCGCAGAAGCCGTTGCCGCCGATGCGGTGCACGGTTCCCTTCGCGTGGATTGCGATGTCGTCCCAGTAGGCGAAGCTCTCGGCGATGGCGCGGTAGCTCGGCGCATCGGCGGCGGCGAAGGCGTCGAGGGTGGCATCGCTGAACACGACGCCGAAGCCGAAGGTGTCGTCGGCGCGGTTGCGTTCCACCACGGTGATGCGCGCATCGGGGAAGTCGCGCTGCATGAGGATGGCGAAGTAGAGACCGGCGGGGCCGCCGCCGATGATCGCGATGCGCATGGCCGGGGCCTCCGCTGAGCCCCGATAGTTTAGGCTTCAACTATTTTGCCGGCAACCGGAATTGGCGGTTGCGACGGCGTTCGGCGATGTTTTAGGCTTCAAGCATCATGGCTTCACGCAGCGCAGCACTGGAGGGTCTTTCCGCGCTCGTCACCGGCGGCGGCAGCGGCATCGGCCTTGCCTGCGCCCGGGCGCTGAGCGCGGCGGGGGCCGGGGTGACGGTGCTCGGGCGGCGCGAGGCGCCGCTGCGCGCGGCGGTCGAGGCCGGGGCGGCGCGCACCTTCCTGGTCGGCGACGTGGCGGGGGAGCTTCCTCCCCTGCCCCGCTGCGCCCTGCTGGTGAACGCGGCCGGCGCGGCCGAGAGCGCGCCCTTCCTCAAGACCGACGCTGCGCTCTGGGAGCGGATGCTGGCGGTGAATCTCACCGGGGCGGCCGCCGTCATCCGGGCGGTGCTGCCGGGGATGCTGGAGGCGCGGCAGGGGCGGATCGTCAACATCGCCTCGACGGCGGCGCTGAAGGGCTATCCTTATGTCGCGGCCTATGCGGCAGCGAAGCATGGGCTGCTCGGCCTGACGCGGGCGCTGGCGCTGGAGGTGGCCGGGCGTGGGGTAACGGTCAATTGCGTCTGCCCGGGCTTTACCGAGACCGACATCGTCGCCGAGAGCATCGCCCGCATCATGGCGAAGACCGGGCGCGGCGAGGCGGAGGCGCGGGCGGAGCTGACGCGGCACAACCCGCAAGGGCGGCTGGTGCAGCCGGAGGAAGTGGCGGCGGCAGTGCTCTATCTCTGCGGACCGGAGGCGGCGGCGGTGAATGGCGTGGCGCTGCCGGTGGCGGGAGGCGAGGCGTGATGCCGCTCGATGCCGAGACGGCGCTGGCCGACACGCCGCCGGGGCACAAGGATGAGCTGCGGCTCTGGCTGCGGCTGCTCACCTGCGCCAACCTCATCGAGGCGGAGATCCGGCGGCGGCTGCGGGTGGAATTCGACACGACGCTGCCGCGCTTCGACCTGCTGGCGCAGCTGGAGCGGCATGCGGCCGGGCTGACGCTTGGCGACATCTCGCGGCGGATGATGGTGAGCAACGGCAATGTCACCGGCCTCGCCGCGCGGCTCGAGGAGGAGGGGCTGGTCGAGCGGCGGGTGAGCGCGACGGACCGACGGGCGCAGAGCCTCCGGCTGACGCCGCGCGGCAGGCGGGAATTCGCCCGGCAATCGGCGGCGCATGAGGGCTGGGTGGCGGAGCTGCTGGGCGGGCTCGGCGCGGCCGAGCGCGAGGCGCTGCACCGACTGCTCGGCCGGGCCAAGGCGAGCGTGCAATCGGGCTTGCAGGAGAACGGTCCATGATCCCGCTGGCGGAGTACCGGGCCGAGCATGTCCGCCTCGCGGTCGAGGGGCCGGTGGCGACCATCACCCTCAACCGGCCGGAGCGGAAGAACCCCCTCACCTTCGACAGCTATGCCGAGCTCGGCGCGCTGTTCCGCGCCGCGGCGCGGGAGGAGCAGGTGAAGGTCTTCGTCATCGCCGGCTCGGGCGGCAATTTCTGCTCGGGCGGCGACGTGCACGAGATCATCGGGCCGCTGCTGGAGCGCGACACCAAAGGGCTGATGCAGTTCACCGCCATGACCGGCGAGCTGGTGAAGGCGATGCGCGCCTGCCCGCAGCCGATCATCGCGGCCGTCGATGGCGTGGCGGCGGGCGCGGGCGCGATCCTCGCCATGAGCGCCGACCTGCGCCTGGCGACGCCGCGGGCGAAGGTGGCCTTCCTGTTCAACCGGGTCGGGCTGGCGGGCTGCGACATGGGCGCCTGCGCCATCCTGCCGCGGATCATCGGCCAGGGGCGGGCGAGCGAGCTGCTGTATCTCGGGCGCTCCATGGGCGCGGATGAGGGGCTCGCCTGGGGCTTCTTCAACGCGCTGCATGCGCCGGAGGAGCTGGACGCGAAGGCCGCGGCGCTGGCCGGCGAGATCGCCGCCGGGCCGAGCTTCGGCCATGCGATGACCAAGCGCATGCTGCAGATGGAATGGGCGATGAGCGTCGAGCAGGCGATCGAGGCGGAGGCCGTTGCCCAGGCGCTCTGCATGACGACCCAGGATTTCCGCCGTGCCTATGAGGCTTTCGCGGCCAAGCAACGCCCCGTCTTCAAGGGCGACTAGGGACCAGGACGCAGTGCCGGCCGACTGCACTCCGGAGGGAGGTGGCGATGGATGGCATGATGATGGAGACCGCCTCGGCGCATATCGACGGCTTCGCGCGGGAGCGCCTGCCGCCGCGTGACCAATGGCCGGAATTCCGGTTCACGCTGCCGCGGCTGCGCTACCCGGCGCGGCTGAATTGCGCGAGCGTGCTGCTGGACGCGAATCTCGCCACGCGGGCGGATCACCCGGCGCTGGTGACGCCGGCGGAGACGCTGACCTACGGGCAGCTCGCCGAGCGGGTGAACCGCATCGCCCATGTGCTGGTGAATCGCACGGGGCTGGTACCCGGCAACCGGGTGCTGCTGCGCGGGGCGAACACGGCCTGGATGGTCGCGGCCTATTTCGCCGTGCTGAAGGCGGGCGGCATCGTCGTCGCCACCATGCCGCTGCTGCGGGCGAAGGAGCTCGGGCAGATGCTGCGGAAGGCGCGCATCAGCCACGCCCTCTGCGATGCGAGGCTGTCTGGCGCCCTGGCCGAGGCGGAGGCGCCCGACCTGCGGCATGTGCTGCACTGGGGTGATGGCGAGCTGGAGGGGCTTTGCGTCGCCGAAAGCGCCGGGTTCACCGCCTGCGACACGGCGGCGGAGGATATCTGCCTCATCGGCTTCACCTCCGGCACCACGGGCGAGCCGAAGGGCACGCTGCACTTCCACCGCGACATGCTGGCCATCTGCGACGCCTATGCGCGCGAGGTGCTGCGGCCGGAGCCCGCCGACGTCTTCATCGGCTCGCCGCCGCTGGCCTTCACCTTCGGGCTCGGTGGGCTGGTGCTGTTCCCCTTCAGCGTCGGGGCGACGGGCGTGCTGCTGGACCGGGCCTCCCCGGATGACCTGCTGCCGGCGATCGCCCGCCACAGGGCGACGATCTGCTTCACCGCGCCGACCGCCTACCGGGCCATGGCGGCGAAGGCAGGCGAGCATGACCTCTCCTCGCTGCGCAAATGCGTCTCGGCCGGGGAGGCGCTGCCGCGGCCGATCTTCGAGGCCTGGCGGGAGGCGACCGGCCTCAGGCTGATGGATGGCATCGGCGCGACGGAGATGCTGCACATCTTCATCGCCGCACGGGAGGAGCAGATCCGCCCCGGCGCCACCGGCCTGCCGGTGCCGGGCTACGAGGCGAAGGTCGTTGGGCCCGATGGGGCGGAGCTGCCGCGCGGTGCGCCGGGGCGGCTCGCGGTACGCGGGCCGACGGGGTGCCGCTACCTCGACGACCCGCGCCAGGCCAACTATGTCGAGAATGGCTGGAACATCACCGGCGACACCTATATCCAGGACGAGGATGGGTACTTCTGGTACCAGGCCCGCAGCGACGACATGATCGTCTCGGCCGGCTACAACATCGCCGGCCCCGAGGTTGAGGCGGCGATGCTGAGCCATCCCCTGGTCCGCGAATGCGGCGTGGTCGGCACCCCGGATGCGGAGCGCGGGATGGTGGTGACGGCCTATGTGGTGCTGGAGCCCGGCGCCATCGGCGATGCGGCGCTGGTGAAGGCGCTGCAGGAGCATGTGAAGGCCGAGATCGCGCCCTACAAGTATCCGCGCCGGATCGAGTTCGTGGCCCGGCTGCCGCGGACGGAAACCGGCAAGCTGCAACGCTTCGCCTTGCGTCAGGGAGCCATCACGTGAGTCTCGCAACCCTTCAGCCGCCCGGCTGGCCGCAACCCAAGGGCTATGCGAATGGCATGGCCGGACGCGGGCGGACCGTGCTCATCGGTGGGCAGATCGGCTGGGATGCGGAGGGGCGTTTCGCCGAGGGCTTCATCGGCCAGGTGGAGCAGGCGCTGCGCAACATCCTCGCCGTGCTGGCCGAGGCGGGCGGCGGGCCGGAGCATATCGGCCGGCTGACCTGGTACGTCACCGACATGGCGGAATACCGCGACAGCCTGCGCGCCCTGGGCCCCGCCTATCGCGCGGTGATGGGGCGGCACTTCCCGGCCATGACGCTGGTGCAGGTGCTGGCGCTGGTGGAGCCCGAGGCGCGGGTCGAGATCGAGGCGACGGCGATCATCCCGGACTGAGCGGCGCCGGGCCGGGCGCTACGGGTGCCAGCGTCTCGATGATGCGGCAATCGGAGACGCTGCCCTGGCCGCAACGGCCGATCATCCCGGCCAGCTCATCGCGCAGGGCGGTGAGGTCGTCGATCTTCCGTTCCACCTCGGCGAGATGCCGGCGGGCGATTGTGTCGATGCCCGCGCAGGAACGCGCCCCGTCGCCGGAGAGGCCGAGCAGGGCGCGCACCTGGTCGAGCGGGAAGCCGAGGTCGCGGGCCCGGCGGATGAAGCTCAGCCGGCGAAGCTGCGCCAGGTCATAGACGCGGTAATTGCCCGGGCTGCGTTCAGGCTCCGGCATGAGGCCGATGCGCTCGTAGTACCGGATGGTTTCCACCTGGGTGCCCGTGGCCTTCGCCAGATCACCGATCGAGAGATGTGCCATCGCCTTGACCCTGTAGCGGCTACAGGCCCCATATGGGGCATCGCATCGGATGCAACGAGGTGATGCCATGGCCGGCTGCTGCGGGCAGGATAGCTGCTCTTCCCCCAACGCCCTCGACACGCCGCAATGGCGCCGCGCGCTCTGGATCGCGCTGGCGGTGAATGGCGGCATGTTCCTGGCGGAGATCGTGGCGGGCGTCGCGGCCGGCTCCGCCTCGTTGCAGGCGGATGCGATCGACTTCCTCGGCGACTCCGCCAACTACGCGATCAGCCTGGGCGTGACCGGCATGGCGCTGGCCTGGCGCGCCCGGGCGGCGCTGCTGAAGGGCTGGTCGCTCGGGCTGCTCGGGGCCGGGGTGCTCGCCTCGACCGCCTGGCACGCCTATGCGCGGACGCTGCCGGGGGCCGGCACGATGGGTGTCGTCGGCCTCCTGGCGCTGATCGCCAATGCCGGGGTGGCGCTGATGCTGTACCGCTTCCGCACGGGCGACGCGAATATGCGCTCGGTCTGGATCTGCTCCCGCAACGACGCCATCGGCAACCTGGCCGTGCTGGCGGCAGCGGCCGGCGTCTTCGGCACCGGCACCGCCTGGCCGGACCTGATCGTCGCCACGATCATGGCAGCCCTCGGCCTCAGCGGCGGATGGCAGATCGTGCGGCAGGCCCGGTCCGAGCTGCAGGGGCCGGCGCTGGTCGAGGCCGGCGCCCTGCGCTGAACCCCGGCGCGGTCAGATCGGGTTGGCGCCCGCCATCGGCTCGCCCTCGTCCGGCATCGCCATCGTGTCGGTGGCGGAGACGCTGGTGTCGTCCTTCCAGCTGTCGCGCCGCTTCATCGCCTGGCGGGCGAGGCAGGCGCCGCCGATCGCGGCCGCGCCGACGCCGACGCCGGTGAGGAAGGCGAGGCTGGCGAAGATCATGCCGGTCGTGGTCGCGGCGGCGGCGGTGGTGGCGGCGCGCATGAACATGGGCGGACTCCCCTCTTCAGGATTTCAGTCTACAGGTGGGCAGGCGGGCGCGGCAGGCAAGCGCCCCGGCTCGCGATAGGTGAACGCCTCCCCCGCCCGATCGGCGTCCTCAAGCGCCAGCGCGAGCAGAGCATGATGGGGCGAGAGGGCGCAGGCCGGGTCGGCCGCCGCCGCGTCGCCGGTGAGGGCGAAGGCCTGGCAGCGGCAGCCACCCCAATCGGCCTCGGCGCGGCTGCAGCCCTGGCAAGGGGCGGGCATCCAGCCGGTGCCGCGGAAGCGGTTGAAGGCTTCCGACGCCTCCCAGGCCTCGCGCAGCGTGGTGGTGCGGATATCGGGGAAGGCGAAGCCCGGGAGGCTCTCCGCCGCATGGCAGGGCAGGATATGGCCGGCGGGGGAGATGGCGAGGAAGCGCTGGCCCCAGCCGCCCATGCAGGATTTCGGGCGCGTCGCGTAGTAGTCCGGCACCACGTAGTCGATGACGAGGCGGCTGCGATGCGCGGCGCGGGCGGCCTCGACCGCAGCGGTAGCGGCATCGAGCTGCGCGCGGCTCGGCATCAGTGCGTCGCGGTTGGCCAGCGCCCAGCCGTAATACTGCACATGGGCCACCTCCAGCCGCCCGGCGCCGAGTTCGAGCGCCAGCGCGATCATCTGCGGCAGGCGGTCGAGATTCTGGCGGTGGACGACGGCGTTGAGCGTCAGCGGCAGACCCGCCGCCGTGACATGGCGGGCAAACTCGAGCTTCCGCGCATGGCCGCCACGATAGCCGCCGATGCGGTCGGCCGAGACGGGCTCGGCATCCTGGATGGAGAGCTGGACATGGTCGAGGCCGGCCGCCACCAGCGCCTCCAGCCGCGTGCCGTTCAGCAGCACGCCGGAGGTGATGAGGTTGGTGTAGAGGCCTGCCTCGCTCGCGGCGCGGACCAGCGCCTCGATGTCGCGCCGGGCCGTGGGCTCGCCGCCGGAGAGATGGACCTGCAGGCAGCCGAGATCCGCGGCCTCGGCGAAGGCGCGGGCCCAGGTGGCGGTGTCCACCTCCTCGCCCGGGCGGGTGAGCGCCGTCGGGTTGGAGCAATAGGGGCAGCGCAGCGGGCAGCGATGGGTGAGCTCGGCCAGCAGGGCGAGCGGTGGCTGGATCATGCCGTGACAACGCCCTTGGCGGCGAGATCGTCCAGCAGGGCGGCAATATCGGCCAGGATTTCGTCGTGCGGGGCGGCGTAGCGGGTGGCGAGGGTGTCGGCGATGGCGCCGAGGCTGCGGCTGCCGTCGAGCAGGCGGAGGATCTCGAGGGCGATCTCGTCGGGGACGAACATGCGCTCCGGGCCGAGCACGACCCATTGGGCGCGGGCCTTGTCCTCGCGCAGCTTCATGCCGCGGGCGAGGCGGGGGATGCTGTCAGGCGTCACGGGCGGAAGGCGCCCGGGGGCGGCAGGGCGGGCTCCACATAGGCGAAGTGCAGCGCGTCGAGCTGCGCCCAGAGCAGGCTGCATTTGAAGCGGAGGGCGGCCAGGACCTGTTCCTGCTCGGCGCGGGTGCGGGCCTCGCGCTTGACGTAGGACAGGGCGAAATCGACATCCTGCGGCGCCTGGGTCAGGCGCGGGGTGAAATAGGCCAGCGTCTCCTCGGAGACGAAGTCGTAGTTGCGGAGCATGCCGGAGACGCGCTGCGAGATGATGGCGGGCGAGAACATCTCGGTCAGCGAGGAGGCGATAGCCTCCAGCACGGAGCGGCTCCGCACGAGGTTCACATAGGCATCGACGGCGAAGCGGGTGCCGGGCAGCAGCCCCTCCAGCGAGACGACGTAGTCGCGGTCGAGACCGAGGCCGTCGGTCAGCTTCAGCCAGCGCTCGATGCCGCCGGGATGGGTGCCGTCGCCGTCATGGTCGACGATGCGGCGGCGCCATTCGCGGCGGAGCTCCGGCGTCGGCAGGCGGGCAAGCAGCGAGGCGTCCTTCGCCGGGATGCTGGCCTGGTAGTAGTAGCGGTTCAGCGCCCAGGCCTGGACCTGCGCCTTGCTCAGCTTCCCGCCATGCAGCAGGTGATGGAAGGGGTGGTGGACGTGGTAGCGCTCGGCGCCGATGGCTTCCAGGCGCGCGTGCAGCTCCTCGGGCGGGAGCAGCGCATCGTCGGTCATGGGGCGACCTCCATGCCGTCCTCCGCGACCTCCCAGCCGGCGGCGAGCACCGCTGCGCGTTCGGGGCTGTCGGCCAGCAGGACGGGGTTGGTGTTGTTCAGGTGGATGAGGATGCGGCGGCGGATGCCGAGATCCCGGCAGGTGGCGAGGACGCCCTCGGGCCCGTCGATGCTCATATGCCCCATGCGCCCCCCGGTCTTGGGGCCGGCGCCGGCCCGGATCATCTCGTCGTCGCGCCAGAGGGTGCCGTCGAGGAACAGCGCGTCGGCGCCGTCGAGCCGGGCGGCGAGCGCCGGCGTCATGGCGGCGCAGCCGGGAATGAAGTGGAGGCTGCGGCCATGGGCCGAGAGGCGGAGGCCGATGGTCTCGCCCGTATCGGCGCGGCCGGGGTCCCTACCCGCCTCGGCGAAGAGCGGGATCTTGCCGGGGACGGCATAGGCTTCGAGATCAAGGCCCAGCGGCACGCCCGCCGCGTCGGCGAGCGGCAGGGGCGTGCCGAGCGGCAGCGGGCGGCGGGGGACGATCTCCGGGTTCACGGCGAGGAAGATGGGGTTCCCGGCCAGGACATCGAGGGATTGCGGAGCGCCATAGAGGGCAAAGGCCTGGCGCTCGCGCATCGTCAGCAGGCCGGCGACGGTATCGACCTCGGCGCCGGTCAGGACGACGGCGGCGATGGGGGAATGGCGGATGGCGCCGCCCGCCGGGCGGGGATGGAGGGCGGGCGTGGCCTCGATCTGGGCGCGGAGGTCCGGGGCAGCGTTCAGCAGCACCCAGCGCTCGCCATCGGCGGTGACGGCGAGCGAGGTCTGGGTGCGCGGACGTGCGGCCGGGTCGCCGGCGCGGGCACGAAGGCAGCCGGGGCCGGCGGAATTCCATTGCGGGAAGCCGCCGCCGGCGGCGGCGCCCAGGACGATGGCGCGGAACATGGGCGGAGCCTAGCGCGCGGGGGGCGTCGCCGTCACCTCGATGGCGGCGTACCAGGCGGCGAGGTTGGCGATATCGGCCTCGGTGAGGTCGGCGGCCATGAGGTTCATCTGCTCATGGAGGCGCGCCTTGTCGCGGAAGGCGCGGAGCTGGGCCGAAAGATAGGCCGGGTTCTGGCCGGCGAGGTTGGGCGCGTCGGGCTGGACCGCGATGCCGTCATTGCCGTGGCAGACGGCGCAGCGGCCGCCTGCAAGGCGGCGGCCGGCGCGGGCGTCGCCTTCCTGCGCCAGGGCCGGGCTGGCCAGGAGCAGGGCCAGCCCGAGGCAGGCAAGGCGCATCAGCGGTGGCGGTCGTAGGAGATGCGGTAGATGGCGCCGGCCATGTCGTCCGAGACAAGGAGCGAGCCGTCGCGCAGCATCGCCACATCGACGGGACGGCCGAGATACTCGTTGGTCTCGGTATCGAGCCAGCCCTCGGCGAAGGGCTTGTGCTCGCGCACCGTGCCGTCCGCATTGAGGAAGGTGACCATCACGCGGGCGCCGATCGGCGTGGTGCGGTTCCAGGAGCCGTGCTGGGCGCTGAAGATGGCGCCGCGATAGGCTTCCGGGAACATCCGGCCCTCATAGAAGGTCAGGCCGAGATCGGCGGCATGCGGCGTGGTCTCGACCACGGGCGGCACGGTCTCCGCCGGAGCCTGGGCGCTGCGGTACTCGTTGGTGCGGACGGTGCCGCCGCCATACCAGGGGAAGCCGAAATTCTGGTTGGCGGCGGTGATGCGGTTCAGCTCGCCGGGCGGGGTGTCGTCGCCCATGCCGTCAACCTGGTTGTCGGTGAACCAGAGCTCGGCGGTATTGGGACGGAAGGCGATGCCGACGCTGTTGCGGATTCCGCGCGCATAGACCTCGCGGTTCTGGCCGTTGCGGTCCATGCGGATGATGCCGGCCATGCCGACTTGGTTGAAGACCTCCATCTTCGCCGGGCTCGGCACGTTGAAGGGCTGGCCGAGCGAGATGTAGAGCTTGTTGTCCGGGCCGATGCGGCAGACGCGGGCGCCGTGGTTGAAGCTCTCCTCGGCGGCGGGGATCAGCCCGCCTTGCGGCACCACGATCTCGGCGGCGACGTCGGGCGTCTCGTAGAAGAACTCGGCCGCGGGGAAGGCGATGACGCGGTTGTGCTCCACGATATGCAGGATGCCATCGGGCGAGAAGCAGAGGCCGTTCGGCACGCTGAACTGCAGGGAGGGGGCGAAGACCTTCACCTCATCCGCCACACGGTCGCGGTCTCGGTCGGTCACGGCCCAGACGCGCTGCTTGCGGGTGCCGACGAAGACGACGCCGGAGGAGGGCCCGATCGCGATGTGGCGCGCATCGGGCACGACGGCGAAGAGCTCGATCCGGAAGCCTTCCGGCAGGCGGATCGATTCCAGGTTGCGGCGCAGCGCATCGGCGCGGCGGCCCTCCTGGGGCACGGTCTCGATCTGCATCGAGGTGCCGGTGGTGCGGAATTGACCCAGGCGGTCAAGGTTGGACTGGCCGGCACTCGGCACCGGGCCAGGGGGTGGCGGGCGCACCCCCGGGCTGGTCTCGCCGGGCGTGGCGCCGCCGCTATTGGTGGTGGTGCGGCCGGGCTGGGCCTGGTTCTGCGCCAGCGCCGGCGCGGCCATGACGATGGCGGCGCCAAGCAGGATGCCGAGATGCTTCATCATGTCCCTCCCCGCTTCCGCCCTTGCCGGCGGTTCGCTGGCGGTAAGCATGCGCGGGCAGGAGACGGGAGCGGGTTGACATACGCGTGACCAGCCTCTCGCAGCAGCGCCGCGCCGGAGGACCGGCGCGGCGCTTCAAGGGCTTCGATCGAGGTGTCAGCCGATCTCGGCGCAGGCGTAGCTGTTGATTTCGAGAGCGAGAGAGATTTCGGTCACGCGCGGCTTTTTCCAGGCCATCAGTCCCTCCATACGGTGTGGTGGCAGGGGAATACTGGGGCCGTGGGGGGCGATCATCAAGCATTTGTCCCCGCTTCCTTGAATGCGCGGGGCGCAATCCTTAGAGAAGCCGCCTCATGCACCAGAGCAGGAGCGGGATATGAGCTACAGGGTCGCGGTCGTCGGCGCCACCGGGGCGGTGGGGCGCGAGATGCTGAAGACCCTGGCGGAGCGGGATTTCCCGGTGCGCGAGGTCGTGGCGCTCGCCTCCTCCCGCTCGGTCGGGGCGGAGGTCTCCTTCGGCGAGAAATCGGTGCTGAAGGTGCGGAGCCTCGAGAGCTTCGACTTCAAGGGCACGGATATCGCGCTGTTCTCGCCGGGGGCGGCGATCTCGGCGGTGCATGCGCCGCGGGCGGCGGCGGCGGGCTGCCTTGTCATCGACAACACCAGCCGCTTCCGCATGGACCACGACGTGCCGCTGGTGGTGCCGGAGGTCAACCCGCAGGCGCTGAAGCGGCTCGGCAAGCGGGGCATCATCGCCAACCCGAATTGCTCAACCATCCAGATGGTCGTGGCGCTGAAGCCGCTGCACGACATCGCGCGGGTCAGGCGCGTGGTGGTCTCGACCTATCAGTCGGTCAGCGGCGCGGGCAAGGAGGGCATGGACGAGCTGTTCAACCAGACCCGCGCGATCTACGTGAACGACGCGACGGTGCCGGAGCAGTTCACCAAGCCCATCGCCTTCAACGTCATCCCCCATATCGACGCCTTCCAGGAGGATGGCGCGACCAAGGAGGAGTGGAAGATGGCGGTGGAGACGCGGAAGATCCTCGACCCCGACATCGCCGTCATCGCCACCTGCGTGCGGGTGCCGGTCTTCATCGGCCATGCCGAGGCGGTGCATGTGGAGTTCGAGGCGCCGATCAGCGTCGAGCAGGCGATCGAGGCGCTGCGCGACGCACCGGGCCTGCAGCTCGTCGACAAGCGCGAGGATGGCGGATACATCACGCCGCTCGATGCGGCGGGGGAGGATGCGGTCTATGTCAGCCGGATCCGCCGCGACGAGACGGTGCCGCATGGCCTGGCGTTCTGGTGCGTCGCGGACAACCTGCGGAAGGGCGCGGCGCTGAACGCCGTACAGATCGCCGAACTCGTGCAGCAGCAAGGGCTGGTGGAGGCGCGGCGCTGAGGCCGCGCCGCCGTCGCTGGAGCGGTTTCCGTTCGCACTGACTCACGGAACCCGCTCCAGCCTGTTGTTTCAGCGGACAGATTTCTCCGATCAGGCGATTCCACCTGATCGGAGTGTGCTCTAGTTCACCGGATCGAGGACGACTACCGGGATCTCCCGGTCGGTCTTCTTCGCGTAATCGGCATAGGGCGGCCAGAACTCCACGGCCTTCTCCCAGAGCCGGGCACGTTCCTCGCCGGTCACGGTGCGGGCGCGGGCCTTGGTCTTCAGGGTGCCGACCTGGATCTCGACCTCGGGATTGGCGACGAGGTTGCGGTACCAGCCCGGATGCTCCGGCGCGCCACCCTTCGAGGCGACGATGATGTAGCTGTCGCCGGTCTTTCCGTAGAACAGCGGGAAGATGTACTTCTCTCCGGATTTCCGCCCGACCGTCGTCAGCAGCAGCGCGGGCACGGTGAGGTCGCCATAGCCGGGGGGCGAGATCTTGTAGAGATGGCCCTCCGTCCCGCCGCTGGCGATGTAGCGGTTGGCGTGGTCGAGCATCCATTGCGGGAGGTTCGGGGCGAGCTTGGCGTCGGACATTGTCGGCTCTCCGCTTGAGGCGGCGGGAGGCTAGCACCGGCCGGGCCGATGCGCCTCCCCCCGATGCCTAATGGGCGTTCAGGGCCCGCACCAGCGCCGCCTTGTCCATGCCCGAGCGGCCGGGGATGCCACGGCGGCGGGCCTCGGCGAGGAGCTCGGCCTTGGTCTGGCCGGCATCCTGCTCGCGGGCCTTGGTGCGGCGAAGGTTGCGGCGATTGCCGGCCGGGCTCTCGTCACGGGAGGCGCCGGCCTCGTGCAGGGCGATGGCAACGGCCTGGCGCTGCGAGCGGACAGGGGTGCCGCGGCTGGTCTCCAGCTCGCCTTCCTTGAACTCGCGCATCACGCGCTCGACCGTCTCGCGCTGCGGCCTGGACTGGCGGGCCATGCCGGATCTCCTTACTGCATCGCTTCGAGCAGGGATTGGCAGGCGGCGGCGCAGGCGTCGCAGGCCTCGGCGCAGATGCGGCAATGGGCATGCATCTCCGCATGCTCGCGGCACTCATCGGCGCAGGCGCCGCAGGCGATGATGCAGGCCTCGAGCACCCCCTCGGTCAGCGCGCGGTTCGGCTTGGTGAGGCGGGAGATGATCCGCCCGGTCGCGGCGCAGAGATCGGCGCAGTCGAGGTCGAGCCGGATGCAGTAGATCAGCTTGCCCGGGTCCTTCTCGGACAGGCAGGCATCGGCGCAGCTGGTGCAGGCCTGGGCGCAATCGTTGCAGGCCTCGATGCAGCGCTGGATCGCCGCCATCGCCGATGGCTGGTGGGGCTGGTTGCGGAGCATCTCCTGGAGGTGGTCCATGGTCGCTCGCCTCGTCGTTGTTGTGTTCGGGTGGTGGATGGGGGTCGTGCGGGCGCAACGCCGCAGGGCCGCATCGGCTCCCCAGGATTTCGCGCTGGAAGGGCCAGGGGGAGTTCCGGCAAGCTCAACCTGAACGGGAGTAGAACGACAGCGGGGGTGGTCCATGGATGCATCACGGCGGGGCCTTCAGCCCCTGGTCCCGGCCGAGCCGCCGGATCTGGTCGCGCTGCAGCGGCATGCGCTGGAGGTGATGACGGCGGCGAACCGGCTGGCGCTGGGCTGGCTGCAGAGTGCCGCAGCGCAACAGGCGGCGGCGGCCCAGCGGACCCTGGAGCAGATGACGGCGGCGGCGCGCCGGCTGGCGGCAGCGGAGGCGGCCCCGGAGCAGGCGGCGGCGATGCTCGCCATGCTGGAACAGGCCCGGCGGCTCGGCCTCGAGACGGCGGAGGAGATCGCCGCGCTGATGGAGCGGCTGCAGGGCGAGAGCTTCGACCTGCTCGACCGGGCGGTGCGGCTGCCGAAGGGGCTGCCAGAGGAAGAGCCGAAGGCGTGACGGCCGGGCCTCGGGGCCCGGCCATGGCGGAGGCGGCTACCGGCCGGTGAAGGTGGGCTTGCGCTTCTCCAGCATGGCGTTGACCGCTTCCTTGTGGTCCTCGGTCGTATGCGCCAGGGCCTGGAAGGCGGCGGACATCTCGAGCAGCGTCGAGAGGCGGGTGTGCTGGCCCTCGCGCAGCAGCTTCTTGGTCATGCGCACCATCTCGGGCGGATTGGCGGCGATACGGGCGGCGAGCGCGCCGGCGGCGGCCATCAGCTCCTCATGCGGGACGACCCTGGAGACGAGGCGGACCTCCTTCGCTTCCTGCGGGCTCAGCAGGTCGCCGGTGAAGCTCATCTCGGCGGCGACGGACATGCCGACGACGCGGGGCAGGAGCCACGCCCCGCCATCGCCGGGGACGATGCCGACCTTGACGAAGCTTTCGGCGAAGCTCGCCTTCTCGGAGGCGATGCGGATGTCGCACATGCAGGCGACGTCGAGGCCGAGGCCGATGGCGGGGCCGTTCACCGCGGCGATGGTGGGGGCGTCGCAGTCGTAGAGGGCGTTGGCCATGGCCTGGACGCCGCGGCGGTAGTTCTCGCGGACATCGGCATGGCTGCCCTCGAGGATGCCCTTGCGGTCGCGCATGGCCTTGAGGTCGCCGCCGGCGCAGAAGGCGGTGCCGGCGCCGGTGAGGATCACGGCGCGAACGGAGCGGTCGCGGTTGATGCGGTGGACGGCGGCGACGACGTCATCGCAATCGTCGAAGGTGGAGATGGCGTTGCGCTTCTCCGGCGCGTTGAGCGTCAGGGTGACGATCGGGCCGTCCTGCTCATAGGTCACGTAGTCGGTCATGCGATGGCGTCCTCGTCGCGGCTGGTCAGGTCGGCCCAGAGCCGGTCGCCGCCGCGGGCGAGCGCGGCGTCGCCGATGCGGCGGGCCCAGAGGCGTTCCGGCCCGGCGCCGTCGCGCCAGCCCCAGATGCGCCGGGTGAAAAGGTGCAGCGGGTGCTCGTCGGTGAAGCCGATGGCGGCATGGACCTGATGGACGATCTCGGCGCCGGTGCCACCCGCCTCGCCAGTCACGACCTTGGCCGCGGCGATCTCGAACTCCGCCCCGCCCAGGCCATGGCGGTCGGCGGCGCGGCCGGCATTGGCGACGGCGACGCCGGCGGCCGCGACCTCCCCGGCGCAGCGGGCCAGGAGCTGCTGCACGGCCTGGAAGCCGCCGATGGCGCGGCCGAACTGCTTGCGGGTATTGGCGTAGTCAACCGTCATGTCGAGCACCGCCTCCAGCGCGCCGGCGATGCGGGCGGCGTTCAGCAGAGCGCCGGCGAGCAGGGCGGCATCGGGGCCATAGGCGGCGGGCAGCTGGCCCTCGGCGAGCGGGGCGGCGAGGACCGGCCGGTCGGCCGGCTCGCGGGCGATGAGGCCCCTGCCCTGCTGCCAGTCGGCGGGGGCATGGAGCGTGACCTCGCCGCCCGGCGCCAGGACCAGATGGCCGGCGCGGCGACCCCAGGCCACCGGCTCGCCGGGCAGGCCGAGGCCGATGAAGCCGGTGGGCGGCGTGATGCCGGCACCGGCCAGCAGGGCGGCGGCGGCCATGCTCTCGCCGAGCGGGATGGGCGCGGCATGGCGGCCCATCGCCTGCCAGAGCGCCACGGCATCGCCCCAGCCGAGGCCGACGCCGCCTTGCTGCTCAGGGACGAGGGCGAGCGGCAGGCCCAGCGCCTCCGCCTCGTCCCAGAGCGCCTCAGGCCAGGTGCCGGACTCGGCGGCGCGGAGGGTGGCGGGCTCCGACCGGCTGGCCAGGAGGCGGTCGACCTGCTCGACCAGGATGTCGCGCATCTCGCTCATCTCAACGGAGCCCCAGCTGGCGCGCGATGATGCCGCGCAGGATTTCACGTGTGCCGCCGCGCAGGCTGTAGCTGCGGGCGACCATGGTCATCAGGCCGAGCATCTCCAGCACCTGCGGCGGCGTGCGGGCCGGGTCGACCAGGCCCCGGATGGTCTCCGGCAGGGCCTGCTCGAAGTCGTTGCCGGCATCCTTCACCAGGGCCGCCTCGCGAGCGGGGGTGTGGCCCTCCTGCAGCATGCCGGCGACGGAGAAGGACATCTGGCGGAGGGTGGCGGCGCGGGCGAGGAGCCGGCCGACCGCCTCCGGCGCGGCGGGCTCGGCACGGAGGTCGTCGAGCGCCTCGACCAGCAGCGGAAGCGAGGAGAGGTAGCGTTCCGGCCCGGCGCGCTCGAAGGCGAGCTCGGCCGTCGCCTGTTCCCAGCCATTGCCCTCCTGGCCGACCAGCATCGAGTCGGGGACGAAGACGTCGTCGAAGGTGATCTCGTTGAAGCCGTCCTGACCCACCAGGTCGAGGATCGGCCGGATGGAGAGGCCGGAGGAGCGGAGATCGACCAGGAACTGGCTGAGGCCCTGGTGCTTCGCCTTGGGGTCCGGCGCCGGGGCGGTGCGGAGGAGCGCGATCATGAAGTCGCAGCGATGGGCGCTGCTGGTCCAGACCTTGCGGCCGTTGACCTTCCAGCCGCCGGGGACCTTCTCGGCCCGGGTACGGAGGCTGGCCAGGTCGGAGCCGCTATCGGGCTCGGAGAGGCCGATGGCGAAGGCCAGCTCGCCGCGGACGATGCGGGGGAGGAATTCGCGGCGCTGCTCCTCGGTGCCGAGGCGGAGGATGAGGGGGCCGGACTGGCGGTCGCCGATCCAGTGGGCGCCGACCGGGGCGCCGACGGCGAGCATCTCCTCCAGCACCACGTAGCGCTCGAGGGCGGTGCGCTCGCCGCCCCCATAGGCTTTCGGCCAAGTCATGCCGATCCAGCCCCGCTTGCCGACCTCGCGGGAGAATTCGCGGTCGAAGCCCATCCAGGAATAGGCGGGGACCATGGGCGGCCAGTCGCGCCCGGCCTCGGCGAGGAAGGCGCGAAGCTCGGCGCGGAGGGCGGGCGCCTCGGCGGGCGTGTCCCGGAGCGGGAATTGCAGGCTGGGCATGGACGTTCTCCCTTGACCGATTGGTGCCCCGGATCGGCGCCCGGCGCTACCCCCCTCTCGACAGAGGGGCGGCAGGCCGCTTTGCTTGGGCCAAGCGGAGGGCAGCGCCATGGATAAATTCGGGATCGGCCAGCCGGTGCGGCGCAAGGAGGATGTGCGGCTGCTGACCGGCCGGGGCACCTATACCGATGACATCGGCCGGCCCGGCCAGGCCCATGCCTATGTGCTGCGCTCGCCCCATGCCCATGCGCGCATCCTCTCGATCGATACGGTTGAGGCGCTCTCGGCGCCGGGCGTGGTGACGGTGCTGACGGGGCTGGATGCGGCGAAGGACGGCATCGGGCATTTCCCGGTGATGGTCGAGGTGCCGGGCAAGGGCGGCACCAAGCTGTTCTCGACGCCGCGGGAGATCCTGCAGACCGAGAAGGTGCGCTTCGTCGGCGACCCGGTGGCGCTGGTGGTGGCCGAGACGCGGGCCATGGCGCAGGACGCGGCCGAGTTGATCGAGGTGGAGTACGAGATCCTGCCGAGCGTCACCGATACGGCGGCGGCGCTCGACCCCGATACGCCACTGCTCTGGGAGGAGAATGGCAGCAATCTCTGCGTGCTCTGGGACAGCGGGCGGGAGGCGGAGGCCGAGGCGGGCCTGGCCGCCGCCGCGCGGACGGTCTCGGTGGAGCTGGTGAACAACCGCCTTGTCGGCAACCCGATGGAGCCGCGCGTCGCGCTCGGCGAGTATGAGGCGGCGACGGGGCAGTACACGCTGCATTCGCCGACCCAGGGTGTGATGCGGGTGCAGGAGGGGCTGGCGCGGCTGATCCTGAAGGTGCCGAAGGAGAAGCTGCGGGTCGTCTCGCCCGATGTCGGCGGCGGCTTCGGGCTGCGGGGCAAGATCCATCCGGAAAGCGGGATGGTGCTCTGGGCTGCGCGACGCACGGGCCGGCCGGTGAAGTGGACCAGCGACCGCAGCGAGACCTTCCTCTGCGACCCGCATGGGCGGGACCATGTGACGCGGGCGCGCATGGGCTTCGATGCGGAGGGCAGGATCACCGGCGTCACCATCCGCACCTTCGCCGCCATGGGGGCCTATCTGCAGGATTTCGGGCCGCGCGTGCCGACCGTCGCGGGCGGGCGGATCATGGGCACGGTCTATGACATCCAGGCGCTGAACGCGCAGGTGAGCTGCGTCTTCACCAACACCTCGCCGACGGATGCCTATCGTGGCGCGGGACGGCCGGAACAGGCCTATGTGCTGGAACGGCTGCTCGATCTCGGCGCGGCGGAGCTGGGGATCGGGCGGGAGGAGATCCGGCGGCGGAATTATATCCGGCCGGAGCAGATCCCCTATGTGAATGTCGTCGGCAATGCAATCGACAGCGGGCTCTTCGCGGAGACACAGGCCAGGGCGCTGGCGCTGGCGGACTGGGACGGATTCCCGGCGCGGCGGGCGGAGGCACGGGCGCAGGGCAAGCGGCGCGGCATCGGGCTCGGCTACTTCATCGAGGCCTCGGGCGGGCAGCCGAGCGAATGGGCCCGGGTGCGCTTCGAGCGCGACGGCACCGTCTCCGTCACCGTCGGCACCTTCAGCCATGGCCAGGGGCATGAGACGGCCTATGCCCAGGTGCTGCATGAGAAGCTCGGCGTCGGGTTCGACAAGGTCCGGCTGGTGCAGGGCGACACCGATGTGGTGGAGAAGGGCAACGGCACGGGCGGGTCGCGCAGCTCGCAGATGGGTGGCGTTGCCATCTCCCGCGCCTCGGAGCTGGTGATCGCCAAGGGGCGCCGGCTGGCGGCGCATCTGCTGGAGGCGGCGGTGGATGACGTGGAGTTCGAGCGGGGCGTCTTCCGCGTGGCGGGGACCGATCTGCAAGTTGGCTGGGACCGGGTCTACCAGCTCGCCCAGACGCCGCCGGCGGGGGAGACGCCGGGGCTCGACGAGCAGCTGCTTTATACCCGCAACACCGAATGCAATTTCCCCAATGGCTGCCATGTCGCCGAGGTGGAGATCGACGAGGAGACCGGGCAGGTCTCGCTGGTGCGCTATGCCGCCGTCGACGACGTTGGCAATGTCATCAACCCGATGCTGGTGCACGGCCAGTCGCATGGCGGGATCATGAGCGGCATCGGCCAGGCGCTGCTGGAGCATGCGGTCTATGACCGGGAGAGCGGGCAGTTCCTGAGCGCAAGCTTCCAGGACTACTGCATGCCGCGCGCCGCCGACGCGCCGGATTTCACCCTCGGCTTCCATGTGGTGCCCTGCCCTAACAACGACCTCGGTGTGAAGGGGGCGGGCGAAGGCGGCTCCTGCGGGGCGCCGCCGGCCATCGTCTCGGCGGTCTGCGATGCGCTGGGGGTCGGGCATATCGACATGCCGGTGACGCCGGAGAAGGTGTGGCGGGTGCTCGAAGGGAGGGTGGCGGCGTGAGCCGTCGTGCCGGAGGCGCGCAATGACACAGGTTTTCATACCGGCGGTCTTCATCCGCGGCGGCTCCTCGAAGGGCGTGTTCTTCCATGCGCGGGACCTGCCGGCGGATCGGGCGGAGATCGACCCGATCCTGCTCTCGGTGCTCGGCAGCCCGGATCCCTATGGGCGGCAACTGGACGGGATGGGAGGCGGGATCTCCTCGCTGTCGAAGGCCGTCATCATCGGGCCGCCGACGCACCCCGAGGCGGATGTGGACTACACCTTCGCCCAGGTCGCGGTGGACCGGCCGGTGGTGGACTGGAAGGGCAATTGCGGCAACCTGTCCTCGGCCGTCGGGCCCTTCGCCGTCGATGAAGGCTTGGTGCGCGTGGCCGATGGCGAGGCGCTGGTGCGCATCCACCAGGTGAACACGCGGAAGATCATCCATGCCCGCTTCCCGGTGCGGGACGGCAAGGCGGAGGTGCGGGGCGACTTCGCCATCGCCGGCGTCGCCGGGACGGGGGCGCGGATTCGCCTCGACTTCCTGGCGCCGGGCGGGACGCAGACCGCGGGGCTGCTGCCGACCGGGCGGGTGGCCGATGCGCTGGAGGTGCCGGGCTTCGGCTCGCTGCGGGCGACGCTGATCGATGCCGGCAACCCGGCGGCCTTCATCGATGCGCGGGATGTCGGGCTGACCGGCGGCGAGGGCCCGGAGGCGATCGAGGCGCAGGGCGAGATGATGGCGCTGCTCGACCGCATCCGCCGCGTCGCGGGCGTTGCCATGGGGCTGGCCGCGACGCCCGAGGGGGTGGGGCTGGCGGCGCCGCGCATCGCCCTCGTCGCCGGCCCGCTGGCCGCGCGGACGCTGGACGGGGAGGTTCTCGATCCGTCCGGACATGACGTGACGGTGCGGATGCTATCGATGGAGCGGCCGCACCGGGCGGTGCCGATGACCGGGGCGCTGGGCCTCGCCGTTGCCTGCCGGGTGGAGGGCAGCATCCCGCATGGGCTGGCCGCGCGGGGCGGGCGGCCGGAGGAGACCCGGGTGGCGCATCCCTCCGGCCTGCTGACGGTGGGCGCCGAGGTGGAGCGGCGGCCGGAGGGCTGGCATGCGGAGAGCGCGGTGATGTTCCGCACCCAGCGGCGGCTGATGCAGGGGGCGGTGGCGATACCCGGCTAGAGCAGCTTCGGCAGGCTGCCCGCCAGCAGCGCCACGCCCGAGGCCGCCAGCAGCGCCAGCACCACGCGCTGGAAGCCGATATCGCCGAGGCGGCGATAGGCCGCCGCCCCCATCAGCGCCGTGGCGATGACGATCGGCAGCATCACCGGGAAGAGCCAGGCGGCGCGGGCGGAGACGGTGCCGGTCAGCAGGTAGCCGGCCATCGTCGTCGTGTGCATGCTGAGGAAGACGAGCTGGAAGACGCTGCGCTGCGTCGCCCGGTCCCAGCCGCGCAGCACGCACCAGAGGGTCGGGATCGGGCCCGGCAGCCCGCCGATGCCGCCCATCACCCCGCCGAGGAAGCCGGCCAGCCCATCCGCCAGCCTCCCCCCGGCTGTGACGCGCGGCAGCTGCGCCGCCAGCAGCATGGCCGGGCACCAGATCAGCAGCAGGGCGCCGAGCCCGGCCTGGAAGAGGCGCGGGTCGATCATCGGCAGCAGCAGCACGCCGACCGGCACGCCGGGCAGCCCGCCCAGGATGAAGGGGATGGCCCGCGGCACCGCCGAGAGCGTCAGCGAGCGCATCCCCATCGCCTGGCCGATCAGCGAGCAGAAAACGACCAGCGGGCCGGCGATGGCGGGCTCCAGCGCCCAGGACCAGAAGGCCATGGCGACGAGGCCGAAGGCGAAGCCCGAGACGCCCTGGATGAAGCCGGCGAGCGCGCCGCCCAGCACGACGATGGTCATCCCGAATGTCATGCGCCCGGCCCCTGAAATGTCAGGGGGCGGGTTTTCGCCCGGAGCGGCGGGGGATACAACCGGGGCAAGCAACATCCAGGGAAACGCCATGCGCCGCTTTCGTGTCGGCTACCTCTCCCACCTGCCGCACCAGGCCTTTCTCGACACGGCGGCGCAGTGCGCGGCGCTCGAGGTGGTGCGCATCCCGCTCGACCAGCCGGAGGGCGCGGTGCTGGCGGCGCTGCGCGAGGTGGACGGCTACTACTGCATGGCCTCGCGGGACGAGCTGCCGCGGCCCTTCCACGTCACCCCTGCCCTGCTGGCCGAGCTGCCGCGGCTGCTGATGGTCGGCAGCACCGGCGCGGGCTACGACACGGTGGACCCCGCCGCCTGCACCGCCGCCGGCGTGCTGCTGGTGAACCAGGCCGGCGGCAATGCGGAGGGCGTGGCGGAGCATGCGGTCGGCATGATGCTCGCCCTGCTGAAGCGCATGCCGGAGGCGCAGGCGGCGATGCGGGCCGGGCAGGCGCAGAGCCGTGAGGCGCTGATGGGGCGGGAGCTGCGCGGGCGGACCGTCGGGCTGGTCGGCATCGGCCATGTCGGGACGCGCGTGGCCGAGATCGTGCGGCTGGCCTTCGGCTGCCCGGTGCTGGCCTGCGACCCCTATCTCGACGCCGACGCCATCGCCGCGCGCGGCGCGCGGAAGGTGGAGATGGATGAGCTGCTGGCCGGGAGCGACGTGGTCAGCCTGCACCTGCCGCTCGCGCCGGAGAGCCGCGGCATGATGAGCGCCGCGAGCTTCGCGCGGATGAGGCGCGGCGCCATCTTCGTCACCACCGCGCGCGGGCATATCCATGACGAGCCGGCACTGGCCGAGGCCCTGGCGAGCGGGCATATCGCCGCTGCCGGACTCGATGTCTGGGCGCAGGAGCCGCCGCCGCCCACGCATCCGCTGCTGCAGATGGGCAACGTGATCGTCACGCAGCATACCGCCGGCGTCACGCAGGAGAGCCGGGCGAACATCACCCGCATCGCGGCGCTGGCCTTCGCCGACGCGGCGGAGGGGCGCCTGCCGCCGCGCATCATCAACCCGGATGTGGTGCCGCGCTTCGCGGAACGTTGGGCCGCCGCCTTCGGCCGGGCGTTGGCGGGCTAGCTTGCGGCCACCTCCCGCCGGCGGCAGCATGGCGCCGGCATCGGGAGGGTGGGGCATGGTCGATCTGGTCATCAGCGGGGATTGCGTCGTCACGCCGCATGCGATCGGCCCGGCGGATGTGGCGATCGGCGGCGGGCGCGTGGTGGCGGTGGCGGAGCGCGGCAGCTTCCCCCTGCCGGTCGGCGCCCGGCGCGTGGATGCCACCGGCCAGATCGTCATGCCGGGCGGGATCGACCCGCATACCCACTGCCTCTGGCCCGTGGTGGTGCCGGACGGCACACCGACGCTGACCCAGGGGCCCTCGGTCGTCGGCCGCGCCGCGCTCTTCGGCGGCACGACCACCATCATCGACTTCACCCGCTGGACGCATGGCCAGACGGTGCAGGGCGCCATCGAGGCGCGCATGGCCGATTGGCGGGCGGATGGCTGCGCCTGCGACTGGGCGCTGCACACGATGGTGGAGGGCGACCTGCCGCCGGAGGTGCCCGCGCAGCTCGCCGAGGCGATCGAGGCGGGGCACCCGACGGTGAAGATCTTCACCACCGACATCACGCCGAGCCGCAAGGGGCGGATGGTGGATTTCGGCGACATCTGGGAGGTGTTCCAGGTGCTGGCGCGGAAGGGCGGGCTCGGCGTGATCCATGCTGAGGACAACGACATCGTCATGCACATGTACGCCAAGCTGTTCCGCGAGGGGCGCGCCGGCTTCGAGAACATGGCGGAGGTGCACAACACGCTGTCGGAGGACCTCTCCTTCCGCCGCGTGCTGCGGCTGGCCGAGCGGGTGCCGGGGACGGCGCTCTACATGCTGCATGTCTCGGCCGCCGATGGCGTGCGGGCGATCCGCGAGGCCAGGGCGCGCAACCAGCCTGCCTATGGCGAGAGCCTGCACCAGTACATGCTCTACACCTCGGATGACTACAAGCGGCCGAACGGGCAGATGTACCACACCTATCCCTCCCTCAAGTCTCAGGCGGACCAGGACGAGCTGTGGCGCGGGGCGATGGACGGGACGATCAACTGCGTCGCCACCGACGAGCTCTGCTGCTCGCTGGCGGTCAAGACGCAGGGCCGGCGGATCGACGACACCACGGGCGGCAATTCCGGCGTCGAGCCGCGCGTCGCGGTGATGTACTCCGAGATGGTCGGCAAGCGCGGCTTCAGCCTGCGGCAGTTCGTCGATGCGGTCTCGACCAATGCGGCGCGGATCATGGGCATGTATCCGCGGAAGGGCGCCATCGCGCCGGGGGCGGATGCGGATATCTGCATCCTCGACCCGGCGCTGCGGCGCGAGGTGCGGGCCGAGGCCATGCACGAGAGCGACTACAGCCCCTGGGAGGGGCGGCAGGTGGATGCCTGGCCGGCGATGACCATCCTGCGCGGGAAGATCGTCGTCGAGGGCGACCGCTGGTGCGGCGACGACCGCGGCGGGCAGTGGGTCTCGCGTGCGATCCCGGAGGAGATCAGGGCCGGCGCGGCGCTGTGACGCCGCCCGAGCTGCGCGACCTGGTGGCGGATGCGCTGGCCTTGTGGGAGGTGCCCGAGGGGCCACCGCGGCGCGTTGCCGTCATCGAGGGCGGCGTGGCGCTGGAGGGGTTCGGCCTCCGCGTGCTGCCGGCGGCGGCGGAGGACCTGCCGATCCGCTGGTGGATCGAGCGGCCGGGGCAGCGGCGGCCCTGCACCTCCGTCACCGGCCTGCTGCGGGGGCTGCGGAATGCGGTCGGCGCCGGCGAGGGCGAGGCGCGGCGGCTCCGCGTGGCGGGTTCATGATCCCCGTCTCCGTCGTCACCGGCTTTCTCGGTGCCGGCAAGACGACGCTGCTGCGGCGCGTGCTGGCCGACCCGGCCTGGGCGGACAGCGCCGTCATCGTCAACGAGTTCGGCGAGGTGCCGCTCGACCATGAGCTGTTGGCGGCGAGCGAGGAGGTGCTGGTCAATGTCTCGACCGGCTGCCTCTGCTGCGTGGTGCGCACCGACCTCACCGCGACGCTGATGGATCTCGCGCGGCGGCGGGCGTCGGGGGAGCTGCCGGCCTACCGGCGCGTGCTGATCGAGACCTCGGGCCTTGCCGACCCGGCGCCGATCCTGCACGCGCTGATGACCGATGCGGCAGTGGCGGAGACGCACCGGCTTTGCGCGGTGGTCACGCTGGTCGATGCGCTGCACGGCGCGGCGGCGCTCGACCGCCACCCGGAGGCGCGGCGGCAGGCGATGCTGGCCGACCGCATCCTCGTCACCAAGCCCGATCTCGGGGATGCGGCGGCGCTCGGCGCGGTGCTGGCGGGGATCAACCCGGACGCGCCGCTGCGCGCGGCGGCGCATGGGGCGGTGGAGCCCGGCTGGCTCTTCGCGCCCGGCAGCCCGATCCCGCTGCCGGGACCCGAGGCGCGGCACAGCGCCGGGCTCGGCAGCATCGTCATCGAGCGGGAGGCGCCCGTCCCGGCCCTTGCCCTGACGCTCTGGATGCAGGCGCTGGCGGAGCATTGCGGGGCAAGGCTGCTGCGGCTGAAGGGGCTGGTGGCGCTGGCGGAGGAGCCGGCGCGGCCGATGGTGGTGCATGCCATCCAGCATGTGGTGCACCCGCCCGACTGGCTGGAGCGCTGGCCGGGCGGCGACCGCCGGACGCGGATCGTGCTGATCGGCCAGGGCATCCCGCGCCATTTCCCGGTGCGGCTGCTGGCCGCGATCGAGGCGGAGGTCGCCGGGTCGTTGCGCTGACCCATCCGGCGGCCCAGGCTTGCCCACAGGCTTGCCCCCTGGCCCGCCCCGGTGGTCAAGTGCGGCCAAGCGGGAGGAACGGGATGGTCGATCCAGGACGGCTGTTCGGGCTGGCAGGCTCGGTGGCCTTGGTCACCGGGGCATCGGGCGCGCTCGGGGCGCATTTCGCCCGGGTGCTGCATGGCGCGGGCGCGCGGGTGGTGCTGGCGGCGCGGCGGGTGGAGGCGCTGGAGACGCTGGCGGCGGAGCTGGGCACGGGCGCCGTGGCGGTGCCGCTCGACGTGGCGCGGCCGGAGAGCGTCGCCGCGGCCTTCGATGCCGCAGAGGCGGCTTTTGGCCAGGCGCCCGATATCGTCGTGAACAATGCCGGCATCGCCGTCTCCAAGCCGGCCCTGCAGCAAACGGCCGAGGATTGGGACAGCGTGGTGGAGGTCAACCTCCGCGGCTGCTTCCTGGTGGCGACCGAGGCGGGGCGGCGGCTGGTGGCGGCGAAGCGCGGCGGGGCCATCATCAACATCGCCTCGATCGGCGGACTGCGCATCCTCCAGGGCGTCGTTGGATACACGGCCTCCAAGGCGGGGCTGGTGCAGATGACGCGGCAGCTCGCCGTCGAATGGGCGCGGTACGGCATCCGGGTGAATGCGCTCTGCCCCGGCTATGTCGAGACGCCGATCAACCGCGAATTCTTTGCCTCGGACGCCGGCCAGGCAGTGGTGAAGCGGGTGCCGCAGCGCCGCCTCGGCCAGCCCGACGACCTGACCGGCCCGCTCCTGCTGCTGGCCTCCCCGGCCGGCGCCCATATGACGGGCGCCGCGCTGGTGGTGGATGGCGGCCATTCCGTGAACGCTCTGTAGGATACGCCCAGATGGATTTCAGCCTGTCTCCCGAGGTCGAGTCGACCCGCGCGCGCATCCGCGAATTCGTCGAGCAGCGCATCATCCCGCTGGAGGCCGACCCGGCCAGCTATGACGAGCATGAGAACATCGCCAAGCCGCTGCTGGAGCGGCTGCGGGCAGAGGCCAAGGCGGAGGGGCTCTGGGCGCTCAACCTGCCGAAGGAGCGCGGCGGCGGCGGCTTCCCCATGGTCGCGATCGCCGCCTTCTACGAGGAGATGAACCGCAGCATCTTCGGCCCCGTGGTCTTCCATGGCGCCGCCCCCGATGACGGCAACATGCGCGTGCTGAACATGGTCGGCACCGAGGCGCAGAAGGAGCGCTGGCTGCAGCCGATCATCGACGGGAAGGTGCAGTCGAGCTTCGCCATGACCGAGCCCGATGGCTGCGGCAGCGACCCGTCGATGACCTATACCAAGGCCGAGCGGCGGGGGAATGACCGCTGGGTCATCACCGGGCGCAAGCACTACATCACCGGCGCCGAGACCTCGAAGCACTTCATCCTGATGGCGCGTACCTCGGATGACGACCGCACTGGGCTCACCGCCTTCCTCTTCCATGCGGACCAACCGGGCTGGAAGATCGTCCGCCGCATCCCGATCATGGGGCCGGAGGAGCATGGCGGGCATTGCGAGCTGGAATTCGACGGGCTCGAGGTGGCCGACGAGAACGTGCTGATGGGCGTGGGCGACGGGCTGCGGGTGACGCAGATCCGGCTCGGCCCGGCCCGCCTCACCCATTGCATGCGCTGGACGGGGATGGGGCGGCGGGCGCTCGAGATCGCCATGGCGCATATCGAGCAGCGCAGCAGCTTCGGCAGCAAGCTGGTGGAGAAGGAGGCGGTGCAGCAGCTGGTCGGCCAGGCGGCGATGGAGCTCGATATCGGCCGGCTGCTGACGATGCGTGCGGCCTGGCTGCTCGACCAGGGGAGCCTGGCGCGGAAGGAGATCTCCATGGCGAAGGTCGTCGTGGCGGATGCGCTGCACAAGGCGGTCGATACCTCGCTGCAGCTGCTCGGCGCGCGCGGCTACTCGAAGGACACGCCGGTCGAGTGGATGTACCGCTATGCCCGGCAGGCGCGGCTGGTCGATGGCGCGAGCGAGGTGCACCGCATGGTGCTGGCCAACTTCCTCAGGCGCCAGGGCAAGGACTTCTTCAAATGGGGCGCCGATCGTGGATGACGGCGACCTTCAGCGGCAGCCGGCGAATCATGTGCCGCTCTCGCCCATCTCCTTCCTGCTGCGGGCGGCGCGGATCTATCCGGGGCGGGTTGCCGTCATCCATGGGCAGCGGCGCCTCACCTATGCGCAGATGGCGGAGCGGAGCCGGCGCCTTGCCTCGGCGCTGAGGCGGGCGGGCATCGGGCCGGGCGATGTGGTCGCCATCATGGCGCCGAACACGCCGGAGATGCTGGAGGCGCATTACGGCGTGCCGATGACCGGCGCCGTGCTGCTGACGCTGAACATCCGGCTGGATGCGGCGGCGATCGGCTTCATCCTGCGGCATGCAGGGGCGAAGCTGCTGCTGGTGGACCGCGAGTTCACCCGCACCGCCCGCGGCGCGGTGCCGGAGGGCATGACGGTCGTCGACATCGCCGACAGCGAGGCGCCGGATGGCGAGACGCTGGGTGCAACGGAGTACGAGGCCTTCCTCGCCGGCGGCGACCCGGCGGAGCCGGTGCGGATGCCCGAGGACGAGTGGGAGGCAATCAGCCTCTCCTACACCTCGGGCACCACGGGCAACCCGAAGGGTGTCGTCGCGCATCACCGCGGCGCCTACCTGAACGCGGCGGCCAATGCGCTGGCCTTCAACCTCACGCCGCGCAGCGTCTATCTCTGGACGCTGCCGATGTTCCACTGCAACGGCTGGACCTATACCTGGGCCGTGACGCTGCAGGGCGGGACGCATGTCTGCCTGCGCAGGGTCGAGCCGGGGGCGATCTTCGCCGCCATCGCCGCGCATGGCGTGACGCATATGTGCGCCGCGCCCGTGGTGCTGACCATGCTGATCCATGCGCCGGAGGCGGTGCGCCGGCCCCTGCCCGGCCCGGTCGCCATCGCCACGGGCGGCGCGGCGCCGCCTTCCCCCGTCATCGCCGGGATGGAGGCCATGGGCTTCGATGTCACCCACCTGTACGGCCTGACGGAGTGCTACGGCCCGGCGACGATCTGCCTGCCGCAGCCCGGGCTGGAGGCGATGCCGCTGGCGGAGCGGGCGGGCTTCATGGCGCGCCAGGGGGTGAACCACCCGATGCTGGAGGAGGCCGCCGTGCTCGACCCCGCCAGCATGGCGCCGGTGCCGGCGGATGGGCGGACGCTCGGCGAGGTGATGCTGCGCGGCAATACGGTGATGAAGGGCTATCTGCGCAACCCGGAAGCCAACCAGGCGGCCTTCGCCGGCGGCTGGTTCCATACCGGCGACCTTGGGGTGATGCATCCGGATGGCTATATCGAGGTGAAGGACCGGGCGAAGGACATCGTCATCTCGGGCGGGGAGAATATCTCGACCCTCGAGGTGGAGGAGGTGCTCTACGCCCATCCCGCCATCATGGAAGCCGCCGTCGTCGCCGCGCCCGACCCGAAATGGGGCGAGGTGCCGCACGCCTTCGTCACGCCGCGGCCAGGGGCCGAGCCGCCGACCGAGGCGGAGGTGATCGCCTGGTGCCGCGCGCGCCTCGCCCATTTCAAATGCCCGAAGCGGGTCAGCTTCGGCCCCCTGCCGAAGACCTCCACGGGCAAGATCCAGAAATTCGAACTGCGCGGGCGGCTGCAGGGCGTGTAGCCTTCCTTTCAACAAGAATGGGAGGAAGACGGGGATGACCATCACGCGACGGGGGCTGCTTGCCGCCCCCGCCCTGCTGGCGGTGCCGGCGCGGGCCCAGGCCTGGCCGGACCGGCCGGTGCGCATCCTGGTGCCCTATACGCCGGGTGCCTTCAACGACACGCTGGCGCGCCTCGTCGGCGAACGGATGGGCGAGGCCCTGGGGCAGATCGGCGTGGTGGAGAACCGGCCGGGCGCGAGCGGCTCGCTCGCCATCGCGGCCACGGCGCAGGCAACCGACCACCACACCATCGCCATTGCCAATACCGCCAACCTGACGATGAACCCCTTCCTCTTCTCCAACACCGGCTACGACCCGGTGAAGGACATCGCCCCGCTTTGCGTGACGGCGCGGCTGATGAACTGCCTCGCGGTGCGGACGGAGAGCGGCATCGGCAGCCTGGCCGAGCTGATCGAGCGGGCGAAGTCACAGCCGGGGCGGATGAGCTTTGCCAGCTCCGGCGCCGGCAGCAGCCCGCATCTCGCGGCGGAGCTGTTCCGCGCCAGGGCGGGGCTCGAGCTCGTGCATGTGCCCTATCGGGGCAGCGCGCCCGGCGTCGCCGACCTGATCGGCGGGCGCGTCGACATGACGGTGGACAACCTGCCCAACGTCCTGCCGAACATCCAGGGCGGGCGGCTGCGGGCGTTGGCGGTGACGGGCAGCGAGCGGGACCCGGCGCTGCCCGATGTGCCGACCTTCGCCGAGGCGGGGCTGCCGGGCTACGAGGTCTATGTCTGGTTCGGCTTCATCGGCTCGGCCAGCATGCCGCAGGCGGTGCGCGACCGGCTCTCCGCCGCCATCAGCGGCATCGTGCAGGCGGCGGAGACGGCGGAGAAGATCAGGCGCGCGGGCGCCACGGTCTGGGTCCAGGACCAGCAGCAGATGGCGGCGCTGATCCGGAGCGACCTCGAGAAATGGGGCGGGGTGATCCGCGCGGCCAATCTGCGGATCGAGTAGTCAGGCGATCTCCCGGATCAGCTTGGCCCGCAGCGCGCGGGCGATGTCCCGGCGGTCCTCGGCCGTGACGACGAAGGCGCCGGGGCCGCCGATGACCTCGCGGCGATAGGTCTCGGCCAGGGGCTCGCCCGCGCGGGTCACCTGGCCGGCGGCGGCGACGGCCAGGGCGTTGACGGTGATGCCGGCCGTGACGGCGGCGTCCCGCGCTGCGGTGGCGGCCCGGTTCGAGCGCAGGTCGGGCCCGTCGCCGGAGAGGTCGATGACGCGCTCGGCCGCCTGGAAGGGTGCGGTGGCCAGGAGGCGGGCGCAATGGTCGAGCGCGTCGCCGATGGCGTTCCAGCTTTGCGGGCTGCGCGGGGCGCGGAGCACGGCCTCGGCGAGCGCGATGGCGGAGGCGCCGTCGGTCACGCGCATCCATTCCACCACGGTCGCCGCGCCGCCGGGCGAGCCCCATTCGACCATGGCGACGGCGATGGCACCATGTGGCCTGCCGCGGATGGCGCCGAGGACGCTTGGATGGGTCAGCGCCTCGGCATACCCCTCGCGTTGCAGCTGGAACTCGTCAGGGTCGATGGAGCCGGAGGCATCGACGGCCAGCGCCAGGAGGAGATCGACCTCGCGCGGCTGGCCGAGGGCAGGCGTGCTGGCGGCGACGAGGCTGGCGAGGAGGGGGCGGCGGCGCATCGGGGCTCCTTGCGGCGATGGTTCAGGCCCCGCATCCTCGCAGGGAAGGATGGGAGGGAAAGCGATGCCGAGCCTGACGGTCAATGGCCATGACATGGCCTATGCGGAGGCGGGGAGCGGACCGGCCGTGGTGCTGATCCATGGCTCGTTGAACGACCACCGCTACTGGGCGCCGCAGATGGAGCCGCTCGGGGCACGCTTCCATGCCGTGGCGCCGAGCCTCCGGCACTACTGGCCGGAGCGCTGGGACGGCGTGGGCGAGACCTTCAAGATCGACCAGCATGTCGAGGACATGGCCGGCTTCATGGCGGCGCTCGGGGCGGGGCCGGTCGATCTGGTCGGGCATTCGCGCGGCGGGCATATCGCCTTCCGGCTCGCGGAGCGGCATCCGCAGCTGATCCGCCGGCTGGTGCTGGCGGAGCCGGGGGGCGAGCTGGATGAGAGCCTGGGCGGGGTGCCCGGCGGGGCGGGCAAGCAGGCCGGGGCCTTCGCCGCGGCGGCCGAGCTGCTGAAGGCCGGCGATACCGAGGGCGCCATGCGGCGCTTCGCCGAACATACCGGCGGCCCCGGCGCCTGGGAGCGGCGGAGCGCGGTGCGGAAGGCCATCAACCTCGACAACGCGCATACGCTGCTCGGCCAGATCGACGAGCGGCGGCGGCCTTATGGGCGGGCGGCGGCGGAGTCGATCCGGCTGCCGACCCTGCTGGTCCATGGCGCGCAGACCCAGCCGCAATTCGTGGCCGTCATCGATGCGCTGGAGCAGGTCATGGCCGATACAAGCCGGGTCGTCATCCCGAATGCGGCGCATGGGATGAGCAGCGACAACCCGGCGGCCTTCAACGCGGCGGTGCTCGACTTCCTCGGCCGGGCCTGAGGCAGCCGCCTCAGGCTTCCATCAGGTAGCGGGCGATCCGCGCCCGGTCGTCATAGGTCGCGGATTCGCCGAGGAAGCAGGAAAAGCCGGGAATGCGGGCGATGCCCTGGGCATCGACCTGCAGCGCCACCAGGAAGCTGCAGGGCCGCCGCAGCGTCCATTGCAGGCCGCCGCCGCCCATCGGGTATTGGTCCGCCGGCGCCATCGCCTCCGAATGCGGCGTGACGGGGATGACCTTAACGATGCGGTCCTCGCCCTTCTCGGTGACCCCGGCGAGGGCGGAGGCCTGGAGATCGGCATAGCCCGCCGGCCCGCGCTCGGCGAGGATCTGGTCCGAGACATGGGTCCGCGCGCGATCGGCGGCCGGGTCCCTGGCCGGCAGGCCAAGGCGCCCGCCCGAGCGCAGGGTGATGCCGGCGAAGTCGAAGTCAGCGGGCTTCAGCCGCTCCTTCAGGAGCAGGACCCACCAGCCATCCGACAGGCGACCGGCATGGAAGCCGAGGCTTGCCTCCAGCGCGCGGGCGGAGCGGGCGCCGACCCAGCGGTTCTGCGTCACGTCGCCCTCTGCTTCCGCGAGGTCGCCGAGGACGAGGGGCTTGCGGCCGGACATCGCGGCCCCTCCGCTCAGCCCGTGGCGCGGACGAGGCGGCCCGGCCTCGCGCCGGTCTCCTCGCCGCGCTCGAAGATCGGCACGCCGCTGCAGATCGTCATGTCATAGCCATCGACATGCTGGATCAGGCGGCGGCCGCCGGCGGGGAGGTCGAAGGCCATCTCCGGGTGGTGCGGGCGGAGCGCGGCGAAGTCGATGACGTTGACATCGGCCTTCTTGCCGACGGCCAGCCGCCCGCGGTCGTGGAAGCCGAAGAAGTCGGCCGTCTCGCTGGTCTGGCGCTTGATGACGAATTCCAGCGGCAGGCGGGGGCCGCGGCTGCGGTCGCGCACCCAGTGCGTCAGCATGGTGGTGTTGAGCGAGGCGTCGCAGATCACGCCGCAATGCGCGCCGCCATCGGAGAGGCCGAGGACGGTATTCGGGTCCTCGATCATCTCCCGCACCACCTCCAGGTCGCCATGGACGTAGTTGGTGACGGGGAAATAGAGCATGCGGCCGCCATCGCCGCCGGTCAGGTAGTCGTAGCAATAGGCCTCCGGCGACTGGCCGGCCCCTGCCGCGAGGGCGGCGATGCTGCGCTCCGGCGGCGGCTCGTAATCCGGCGTGTCGCCGAGGATGTACATGCGGTCCCAGCGGGTGGCGATCTGGCGGGAGAGCGGCGGCAGGATCTCCATCAGCCGGGGGCTCGCCTCCTGCGCCAGGATGTCGGCGCGCACTGCCGGCTCGCGCAGGCGGGCAAGCTGCTCGGCGGGGGAGAGGCGCGCGAGTTCGGCGAAGCCCTCGCGCAGGGCGAAGGGGTTGAGGCTGGTGGCGAGGCCGAGGATCAGCCCGACCGGGCGTCCGGCGACCTGGGCAGAGAGCGCCAGCCCATCGCTGCGGGCGGCGCGCACGCCGTCCATCAGCCGGCGCCAGCGATCCGGGTCGTAGCTGCGGTCGGTCAGCAGGAACCAGACGGGCCGGCGGCTGTCGGCGGCGACCTGCCGGAGCCAGCCGAATTCGGCCGCCTCGTCCTCGAAGTCGGACAGCATGCCGAAGGCGCCGCGGCCGGCGCGGCCCATGGCCTTCCCGATCGCGATCAGCTCCTCATGTTCCGCGTAACGGCCGGGGACCAGCTCGCCGGCGGGCGTCTTGTGCTGGTCGGTGCGGCTGGTGGTGAAGCCGAAGGCGCCGGCCCGCAGCGCCTCCTCGGTCAGCCGGGCCATCAGCTCGATATCCTCGGCGGTCGCCATCTCGCGGGCGATGGCGCGCTCGCCCATGGCATAGACGCGCAAGGGATGATGGGCGATCTGGGCCGCGACATCGATCGTGCGCGGCAGGCGGGAGAGCGCGTCGAGATAGTCGGGGAAGCTCTCCCAGTCCCATTTCAGCCCCTCGGCGAGGGCGATGCCGGGGATGTCCTCGACACCCTCCATCAGGTCGATCAGCGCCTGGTGATGGGCGGGGCGGACCGGGGCGAAGCCGACGCCGCAATTGCCGAAGAGGATGGTGGTCGCGCCATGCCAGGAGGAGGGGGCGAGCACCGGGTCCCAGGTGGCCTGCCCGTCGTAATGGGTGTGGACATCGACCCAGCCGGGGGTGACGAGGCGGCCCTCGGCCCGGACCTCGCGGCGGCCGGGGCCGGCCTTGCCGCCGACGGAGGCGATGCGGTCGCCATCGATGGCGAGGTCTCCGGTGAAGCCTGGCGCGCCGGTGCCATCGATGATGGTGCCGCCGCGGATCACGAGGTCATGCATGGACGCCTCCGGTTGGTCTTGGTCGTTCGGATAACTCTGCCGGTGGCATGACATGCGGGCAATGGGCTATGCGCCCTCTGCCCGCCTCCCCGTTCAACTTGCCATGGCGTAGGCCGGGCGGCGCGGGTCGGCGCCGGCGGCGATGAGGCCGCTCCGTGGGTCGGTCTTCACCACCTCCACCGTGCCGGCGAGCCAGGTGCGGTGCGGCCAGTCCCGCACCTCATGGCCGCGGGCGGCGAGCGCGTCGCGCGTCGATTGCGGGATGCCGTCCTCGACGGCCAAGCGGCCGGGGAAGTAGTCGAAGGGGGCGAAGCTCGAGGGGAAGGAGTAGCTGGCGATGCGGGGCGCCTCGATCGCCTCCTGCAGCTCCATCCCGAAATGCAGGATGTTCACCATCACCTGCAGCATGGCCTGGATCTGCACGTCGCCGCCCGGGGTGCCGAAGGGCATGACGCCGCCCCCGGCGGTGACGACCATGGCCGGGTTCGGGGTCAGGCGCGGGCGCTTGCCGGGGGCGACGCCGCAGGGATGCGCCGGGTCCGGCCGGCTCTGGCTGCCGCGGTTCGAGGGGATGAGGCCGAGGCCGGGCACCACCGGCGAGTTCCAGGATCCGTCGGAGGGGGTGGCGCTGAAGGCATTGCCCCAGCGGTCGACCACGGCGCAGTAGGAGGTATCGGCCTCGGCCATCGGCAGGGCGCGGGCGGCCGGCGCATGCGCGCCGGTGCCCGGGCCGAGGATCGGCCCCGGCATGCCGGGACGCGCGCGTCCTCGGTCGATCTCCGCGAGCCGCGCCGCGAGATGCTCGTCGGAGAGCAGGCGGTCGATCGGGACGTCGATGAAGGCCGGGTCGCCGAAATGGTACTCACGGTCGGCCATGGCGGCCTTCACGCATTCGGCGAGGAGGTGGAGGTAGTCGGGGCCGTTATGTTCCATCCCGGCGAAGCCGCCCCGTTCGAAGAGCAGCAGTGCCTCGAGCAGGGCCGGCCCCTGGCACCAGGGGCCGCAGGTGAGGACCTCATGGCCGCGCCACATGCGCCGCACCGCCGGCTCGATGCGTGAACGGTAGGCGGCGAGGTCGGCCATGGTCAGGTAGCCGCCCTCGCGCGCCATGAAGCCGGCGATCTCGCGGGCGATGTCGCCGCGGTAGAAGGCGGCATGGGCGGTGGCGAGGCCCGCCAGCCTCCCGCGCCCGGCCGCGGCGCGCTCCTCATCGGCCATGTATTGCAGGCTGCGGGCGAGGTCGGACTGGATGAACCTCTCCCCCACCTCCGGCCGGCGGCCACCGGGGAGGAAGATGGCGGCATTGCTCGGGTAGCGGGCGTAATCCGCCTCATGGGTGCGGATGTTCTCGGCCAGCAGCGGATAGACGGCGAAGCCGTCCCGCGCGTGGCGGATGGCATGCTGCGCCACCTCGCCGAAGCCCATGGTGCCGTGGCGCTCGAGCGCCGTGATCCAGGCATCCGGCGCCGCCGGGACCACGGTGCGGAGCACGCCGTCCGGGATGCGCCCGCCATGCTCGCGCATGAAGAGGTTGGCGGGGATGGAGGCGGGCCAGGGGCCGAGGCCGGCGATGGTCTCGACCGTGCCATCCGCCATGCGGATGAGGATCGGCGCGACGCCGGCGACATTCACCAGGTCGGGCAGCAGAACGCCGAGGGCGATGCCGGCGGCGCAGCCCGCATCCACCGCATTGCCGCCTGCCTCCAGCACCGAGAAGCCGGCGGCGGTGGCGAGGTAATGCCCGGCGGAGACGGCGTGGCGGGTGCCGTATAGGGTGGGACGGGTGGCATGCATGGCGGCGGCTCCCTCGGTCGGGCCAAGGCTCCGCCGGCCGCGGAGCGGCTGTCAATGCCACCACAACGATGCCGCCGAAGGAGGAAAGCCCATGGAGGAATCACCTGTCCTGCTGAGCCGCGATGCGCGGGGGGTTGTCACCGCCACCCTGAACCGGCCGCAGCGGGGCAATGCCTACAATGCCGCGCTGCTGGCGGCGCTGACCGGGGCGCTGGAGGCGCTGGCGGAGGATGCCGGGGTGCGGGCCCTGGTGCTGCGCGGGGCGGGGCGCCACTTCGCCGCCGGGGCCGATATCCACTGGCTGGCGGAGGTCTCGGACTATGCGCCGGAGGCGGCCTTCGAGGCCTCGCTCGCCACCACCCGCGCCATGCAGTTGCTGAACGAGTTCCCCAGGCCGACCCTGGCCCTGGTGCAGGGCGCGGCCTTCGGCGGTGGCTGTGGGCTGGTCTGCTGCGTCGATGTGGCGCTGGCGACGCCGGCGGCGGTCTTTGGCCTCACCGAGGTGCGGGTCGGCGTGTCGCCGACGCCGATCTCGGCGCAGATGGTCCAGGCCATGGGGCTGCGCCAGGCGCGGCGCTATGCCGTGACCGGGGAGCGCTTCGATGCCGTCGAGGCGCTGCGGATCGGGCTGGTGCATGAGGTGGTGCCGGAGGCGGAGGTGGAGGCACGGCTGGAGGCGATCCTCGGCGAGGTGCTGCTGGCGGCTCCGGGGGCGGCGGCGGTGACGAAGGCCAGCCTGCTCGGCGTCAACCGGATGACGCTGGATGCGCGGCAGATGGCACTGCTGGCGCATGAGGGCTGGGTGCAGCGGGCTTCGGCGGAGGGCCGGGAGGGGCTCGCGGCCTTCCGCGAGCGGCGGCGCCCAAGCTGGGCCCCGGATGAGGCCGGATCGTATACCGGATGACTGGCGGCCATCATCCAGCCTACTGTCATCGAAGCTTCACAGAACTGCAATCGCTCGGTCTCATGGCGCCGTTAGGAAGGCGCCAACCGCCGGGCCACGCAACGGTCCGGCCAAACACATTCGTGGAGAGACACGCGTGCAACGTCGCCAATTGCTGACCGCTGCCACCCTGCTTGCCGGCACCGCCCTCGGGAGCCGCGCCTTCGCCCAAGGTGGCCAGCCCGGTGGCCAGATCACCGGCGCCGGCGCCACCTTCCCCAACCCGGTCTACCAGAAATGGGCCGAGGCCGGCCGCAGCGCGACCGGCATCACGGTGAACTACCAGTCCGTGGGCTCGGGCGCCGGCATCAACCAGATCCGCAACCGCACCGTCGATTTCGGCGCCTCCGACGCGCCGCTGACGGAACAGCAGCTGACCGAGGCGAACCTGCTGCAGTTCCCGGCAGTGATGGGCAGCCTGGTCGCCATCGTGAACATCCCCGGCATCGAGGATGGGCAGCTGAAGCTGACCGGCGAGCTGCTGGCCGATATCTATCTCGGCAAGATCACCAAGTGGAACGACCCCAAGCTGGTCGAGCTCAACCAGGGCCTGACCCTGCCGAACCTGGCCATCGCCCCGGCCTACCGCGCCGATGGCTCCGGCACCACCTTCGTCTGGGTGTCCTACCTCTCGGCGGTCTCCCCGGAGTGGAAGCAGAAGGTCGGCATCGGCACCTCGGTCCGCTTCCCCGCCGGAACGGGCGCGCGCGGGAATGAGGGCGTGGCCGGCACGGTGAAGAACATCCGCGGCGCCATCGGCTATGTCGAGAACGCCTATGCGATCTCGAACAAGCTCGTCACCACCCAGCTGCGCAACAAGGCTGGCCAGTTCGTCAAGCCGACGCAGGAAAGCTTCGTCGCCGCGGCGCAGAGCGCGGATTGGAGCACGCCGGGCATGGCCGCCAGCCTGATCGACCAGAACGGCGCCGCCTCCTGGCCGATCGTCTCGCCGACCTTCATCCTGCTGCCGAAGAATCCGACGGATGCCGAGCGCAGCCGCAACGTGATGAACTTCTTCGACTGGGCCTTCAAGAACGGTGCCCAGCTGGCGCAGCAGCTGGAATACATCCCGCTGCCGCCGGCGGTGCAGGACAAGATCCGCGCCGCCTGGAAGGCCGAGGTGAAGGCCAACGGCCAGCCCGTCTGGAACGGCTGAACCCAGGCTGACAGGGAGCGCCGCGCGTGTCGCAGGCCACCACCATGATCACGAGCGCGCGGCCGGCGGCCCGCCGCGGCGGCAATCTCGGCGATGCGCTCTTCGCCGGAGCCTGCCAGGCGGCGGGTGCCTTCGTCCTGCTGCTGCTGGGCGGCATCATCGTCGAGCTCTTCCTCGGCGGGCTGCCGGCCTTCCGGGCCTTCGGCCTGCCCTTCCTCTGGTCCACCGAATGGGACCCGGTGACCGAGGTCTTCGGTGCCGGCGTCTCCATCTACGGCACGGTGGTGACGGCGGTGCTCGCCATCCTCCTCGCCGTGCCGCTGGCCTTCGGCGTCGCCTTCACCCTGACCGAGCTGGCGCCGCCCTGGCTGCGCCGCCCGGTCGGCACGGCCGTGGAGCTGCTGGCGGCCGTACCCTCCATCATCTACGGCATGTGGGGCTTCTTCCTCATCGCGCCGCTGATGGCGCAGTACGTGCAGCCGGCGCTGATCGACAGCCTGGGCGAGCTGCCGGGCATCGGCTTCCTGTTCCAGGGCCCGCCCTTCGGCACCGGCATCCTGACGGCTGCGCTGATCCTTGCCATCATGATCCTGCCCTTCATCGCCGCCACCATGCGCGACGTGTTCGAGCAGGTGCCGCCGGTCTTCAAGGAGAGCGCCTACGGCCTCGGCGCCACCACCTGGGAGGTGATGCGGGGCGTGGTGCTGCCCTATACGCGGATCTCGGTCGCGGGGGGGATCATGCTGGGGCTCGGGCGGGCGCTGGGCGAGACCATGGCGGTGACCTTCGTCATCGGCAACGCCAACCGCATCACCACCACCCTGTTCGGGCCGGGCAACACCATCGCCTCGGTGGTGGCGCTCGAGTTCGGCGAGAGCGAGACGGGCAGTCTGAAGCTCTCGGCGCTGCTGGCGCTCGGCTTCATCCTCTTCGTCCTCTCCTTCATCGTGCTCGCCACCTCGCGCTTCCTGCTGCGCTCCCGGCTGAAGGCCTGACCCGATGAGCGTCACCTCTCAACCCGCCCTCGCCCCGGTCAAGGATCTCGGCGTCGCGGCACGGCTCGGACGGCGACGGAAGCGCGTCGACCTCATCATCCGCAGCCTTTCCCTGGCGGCGACCGGCATCGGCCTCGTCCTGCTGGCCTCGATCCTGATCACGCTCTTCGTCAAGGGCTTCGGGGCGATGAACCTCTCGGTCTTCACCGAGGTGACCCGTCCGCCAGGCTCCGATGGCGGGTTGCTGAACGCCATCATCGGCAGCCTGATCCAGGTGGCCCTGGCGACGCTGGTCGGCACGCCGATCGGCATGCTGGTCGGCACCTTCCTCGCCGAGTATTCGCGCGGCTCGCGCTTCGGCGAGGTGGTGCGCTTCGTCTCGGATATCCTGCTCTCGGCGCCGTCTATCCTGATCGGCCTCTTCGTCTACCAGCTTCTGGTGCTGCCCTTCGGCGGCTTCTCCGGCTGGGCCGGTGTCGCGGCGCTTGCCATCATCATCATCCCGATCGTGGTCCGCACCACGGAGGACATGCTGAGCCTCGTCCCGAACACGCTGCGCGAGGCGGTGATCGGGCTCGGCGCGCCGAAATGGAAGATGATCGTGCTGGTGAGCTGGCGCTCGGCCATCTCCGGCATCATCACCGGGGTGCTGCTCGGCATCGCCCGGATCGCCGGCGAGACCGCGCCTCTGCTGTTCACCAGCCTTGGCAACAATGCCTTCTCGACCGATCTCTCGGCCCCGATGCCGAGCCTGCCGATCACCATCTATTCCTATGCCGGCTCGCCCTTCCAGGACTGGATCGAGCTGGCCTGGGCCGGTGCTCTCATCATCACCCTCGCCGTGCTGCTGCTGAATATCGGCGCACGCAGCCTGCTGCGCAGCGGCAAGTGAAGGACAGGCAGCCATGAGCGACTCCGCGATGGACAACAGGACCGCCACTACCCGCCCGGGCCTCGGCACGATGCAGGCGCGCTCCGGCGCGGCGCTGAACGAGGCCAAGCTGGCGATCCGCGACCTCAGCTTCTATTACGGCGCCAACAAGGCACTGAAGAACATCCACCTCGACATCCCGGCGCGGCAGGTGACCGGCATGATCGGCCCCTCGGGCTGCGGCAAGTCCACGCTGCTGCGCGTGCTGAACCGCATGTACAGCCTGTATCCGGGCCAGCGCGCCGAGGGCGAGGTCCTGCTCGACGGCGAGAACATCATCGCCGATACCATCGACCTGAACGAGCTGCGCTCGAAGGTCGGCATGGTGTTCCAGAAGCCGACCCCCTTCCCCATGACCATCTACGAGAACATTGCCTTCGGCGTCCGGCTGCATGAGCAGCTGTCGAAGTCGGCGATGGACGAGCGGGTGGAGTGGGCGCTGACCCGTGCCGCGCTCTGGACCGAGGCGAAGGACCGGCTGAACAGCTCCGCCATGGGGATGTCGGGCGGGCAGCAGCAGCGCCTCTGCATCGCCCGCACCATCGCGGTGCGGCCGGAGGTGATCCTGTTCGACGAGCCGACCTCGGCGCTCGACCCGATCTCGACCCTGAAGATCGAGGAGCTGATCGACGAGCTGAAGCGCGACTTCACCATCGCCATCGTCACCCACAACATGCAGCAGGCGGCACGCTGTGCCGACCAGGTGGCCTTCTTCTATCTCGGCGAGCTGATCGAGGTGGCACCTGCGGGGCAGCTCTTCACCGCGCCGAAGCATCCGAAGACCCAGGAATACATCACCGGCCGGTTCGGCTGAGCGAGGGGCCAGATCGATGGAACAGATGGCCGAGCATACCGTGCGCTCCTATGCCGAGGAGCTGCGGCGGCTGCGCGAGATGATCGCCCGCATGGGCGGCCTCGCCGAGCGGCAGGTGGCGGATGCGGTGGCGTCGCTGGTGCGGCGCGACACCGACCTCGCCACCGAGGTGGTCGGGCGCGACGCCGCGATCGATGCGCTGGAGCGGGAGGTCGAGAATTTCTGCATCCGCATCCTCGCGCTGCGCCAGCCGGTCGGGCAGGACCTGCGCCTCGTCATCGCCTGCCTGAAGATCAGCCATGGGCTGGAGCGGATCGGCGACTATGCCCGCAACGCGGCGAAGCGCAGCATCGTCCTCGCCCAGCAGCCCGCGATCGGCAGCCTGAACGGCTTCAACCGCATGGCGGTGCTGGTGCAGGAGAACCTGAAGGGCGCGATCGACGCGCTGGTCAACGACGACGCGGCGCGGGCCGACGAGGTCTGGGCTGCGGACGAGCCCGTCGACCAGGTCTATAACGGCATCTTCCGCGAGATGCTGACCTTCATGATGGAGGATCCGCGCAACATCACCTCGGCGACCCACCTGCTGTTCATCGCCAAGAATCTCGAGCGGATCGGCGACCATGCGACCAATATCGCCGAGACGGTGCATTACGCCGTGAGCGGCGAGAACCTGCCGGACGACCGGCCGAAGGGTGACGGCTCGGCCTATGCCGTGATCCGGCCGCCGGTATAGGGAGGAACATTACCGATGCCGGACATGGTCCAGGGCCATGCCAAGCCGACCATCCTGGTGGTGGAGGACGAAGCGCCGCTGATCACGCTGCTGCGCTACAATCTCGAGAAGCAGGGTTTCCGCGTGGAGGAGGCGGCGGATGGGCAGGAGGCGCTGCTGCGGGTCGCCGAGGCGCGGCCCGACCTCGTCCTGCTCGACTGGATGCTGCCGGCGCTCTCCGGCATCGAGGTCTGCCGCCAGCTGCGCCGCAAGCCGGCGACGCGGGACCTACCCATCATCATGGTGACGGCGCGGACCGAGGACCAGGACGCGGTGCGCGCCCTCGATACCGGCGCCGACGACTACATCGCCAAGCCCTTCGCCATGGACAGCCTGCTGGCGCGCATCCGGGCGCTGCTGCGGCGCTCGGGCAACATCGCCACCAAGGGCACGCTCACCTATCTCGACATCAGCATGGACCAGGATGCGCACCGGGTGACGCGGGGGGGCAAGGCCCTGCATCTCGGCCCGACCGAGTACCGGATGCTGGAATTCTTCCTGCAGAACCCGGGCCGGGTGTTCAGCCGGGAGCAGCTGCTGGATGCCGTCTGGGGGCGCGACATCCATGTCGAGCCGCGTACCGTCGACGTGCATATCCGCAGGCTGCGGAAGGCGATCAACGTCGATGGCGGGGCGGATGTGATCCGCACCGTGCGGTCGGCCGGCTATGCGCTGGACCAGGAGGGCGGCTGAGGGTCAGCCGTCCCGGCGGATGATGAAGCCGTTCGCCACCCGCTCCATCCCGAGCTTCGGATACCAGGTCATCGGGTCCGGCGCGGAGAGCAGCAGCAGCATGCAGCCGGGGCCGAGGATACGCTTGGTCTCGGCGATGAGCGCGCGGCCGATCCCCTGTCCCTGCCCGGCCGGATCGACGCAGAGATCCGACAGGTAGCAGCCATAGGCGAAGTCGGTGAAGCTGCGGGCGGCGCCCAGTAGCCGCCCCGTGGCGTCGCGTGCGGTGACAATGAGGTTGGAGCCGGCGACCATGGCTGCCATCCGCGCCGCGTCGTCCACGGGCCGGACCAGGCCGGAGGCGCGGACCAGGGCCGTGTATTCGGCCGGGTCCAGCCGGCCCTCCTCGCGGGCGAAGGCGATGCCGGGCGGCGGCGTGGCCAGCGCCACCCAGGCGGCATGGCCGGTGACGAGGGGGTACTCCGCCATCGCCCTCAGGCCCAGAGCTTCGGGTTGCGCAGCAGCTCCGCCATGCGGCCGGCGATGGCGTCAAGCAGCCGCGCGCCCTTCTCCGCCGTCGCCACGCGGGCATCGCCGATGACGCCGGAGGGCGAGATCGCCTTGAAGGAGCGGCGCAGCGCCAGGCCGGGCGGCTGACCCTCGACGCGGGTGGAGCCGGGGCCATGCGCCTCCTCCAGGCGTTCGGTGCGGACGCTGTCGGGACGGAGATGCATCATCAGGCTCGTCTCCGCCTCGCAGGCATGCATGAGGCCGGTCTGGCGCTCGAGGAGCGGGGCGATCACCTCCGGCACAGCATGCCAGTAGGTGGCGGCGGCGACGCGGATGCCGAATTCGATGGAGAATTCCCCGGCCGCCACGGCGACCGCCTCGGCATTCCCGCCATGGCCGTTCAGCAGCATCATCCGCTTGAACCCGTGCCGCGCGGCGGAGCGGACGATGCCGCGCAGGACGCCGGCGAAGCTCGCGTAGTCCAGCGTGACGGTGCCGCCGAACTCCATGTGGTGCTCGGCGAGGCCGGTCCAGACGCAGGGGGTGACGACGACCGGGCCGCCGAGCCGGCGCGCGGTCTCCTCGGCGACATTGGTGCCGAGGATGATGTCGACGCCGGTCGCCAGATGCGGGCCGTGCTGCTCGAGCGAGGCGACGGGGATGATCACCAGCGCATCCTCGGCGGCGCGGGCCCGCAGCTCCTCGGCGGTCAGCCGCATCCATTCGATCTCGATGGCCATGCTTCCCCCGCCCTGCTGCGCGCCGGGGATGATGCGCCGCGGCGGGGGCGGGTCAAGCCTCGGGGCGCATCTCCGGCCCGGCGAGGAAGGCGGCGGCCTGGGCACGGAGGGCCTCGCGCTTCGCCGGCGGCATCGCGCGCAGCGCGCGCAGCGGCATGGCCAGGCGCGGGTTGCCGCCGAAGCGCCGTTCGTGGCGGGCGAGGAAATCCCAGTAGAGGGCGTTCATGGGGCAGGCATCCGGGCCGGTCGCCGCCTTCACGTCATAGGCGCAGCCGCGGCAGTAGTCCGACATGCGGTTGATATAGGCGCCGCTCGCCGCGTAGGGCTTGCTGGCGATGACACCGCCATCGGCGTGCAGGGCCATGCCGTGGGTGTTCGGCAGCTCCACCCATTCGAAGGCATCGGCATAGACGGCCATGTACCACTCGTTCACCGGCGCCGGATCGAGGCCGGCGAGCAGCGCGAAGTTGCCGGTGACCATCAGCCGCTGGATATGGTGGGCATAGGCAAGGTCGCGGGTCTGGCGGACGACCTGCTTCAGGCAGTTCATCCGTGTCTCCCCGCCCCACCAGGACCAGGGCAGCGGGCGGGTCGCCTCCAGCGCGTTGGTCGCCGCGTAGTCCGGCATCTTCAGCCAGTAGAGGCCGCGGACATATTCGCGCCAGCCGAGGATCTGGCGGATGAAGCCCTCGACGGCGTTGAGCGGTGCGCGGCCGGCGCGGAAGGCGGCCTCGGCCGCCTCGCAGCAGGCGCGGGGCGTGAGCAGGCCGAGATTGAGGCTGGTCGAGACCAGGGCGTGGAACAGCACCGGCTCGCCACTCGCCATGGCGTCCTGGTAGTCGCCGAAGCGGGCGAGGCGGGCCGCGATGAAATCCTCCAGCGCCGCCTGCGCCTCCTCGGCGGTGACGGGCCAGGCGAAGGCGTCGAGCGTGCCGAAATTGGCCGGGAAGCGCGACTCGACGAGATCCATCACCTCCCGCGTCACCGCATCGGGCGGGGTGCGGCGGGGCGGTGGCGGAACCACCCCGCGCTCGAGCCGGCGGCGGTTCTCGGCATCGTAATTCCATTGGCCGCCGACCGGTGCGGCATCGGCATCCATCAGCAGGCCGGTCTCGCGGCGCATCTCGCGGTAGAAGAATTCCATCCGCAGCTGGCGCCGGCCCTGGGCCCAGCGGCGGAAGCGCGGCAAGGGGCAGAGGAAACGGCTATCCTCGCGGATCTCGACGGGGAGGCCGAGCGCCTCCTCCCAGCCGCGCATCGCCTCGAGCACGCGCCATTCGCCGGGAAAGGTGGCGACGAGGCCCGTCGGCCTGTGCCGGGCCATGGCGCGTGCCACCTCGCCCGTCAGCGTGCCGGTATTGGCCGGGTCGTCGAGGCGGATGTAGTCGAGGCGGACGCCGCGCGCCGCCAGCTCCGCGGCGAAATGCCGCATGGCCGAGAGCACCAGCACCAGCTTCTGCTTGTGGTGCGGCACATAGGTGCATTCGCCCATCACCTCGGCCATCAGCACCACGTCCCGGGCGGGGTCGAGGTCCTGGAGCGCGGCGATGCCGGCGGAGAGCTGGTCGCCGAGGACGAGCCGCAGCAGGCCCATCAGGCCCTTTCGCCCATCAGCTTCTCTCGTAGATCACGAGGCTGCCGTCATCGCCCCGGGTGCGCCAGGCGAGCCAGGTGCCGTCGGCGGCGTATTGCCCCTCGCCCTCCTCGTCGCCGGTGGCGCGCCAGGTGACGAGCCCGCCGGCCATGGGCGAGCGGCTCCATTGCAGGCGAAGCGGCTTGCCGGTCTCGCTGTCGAAGAGCGGGCGGTCGAAGCGGCGCGGGTCCCACCAGCTCAGCGGCGCAGCCTCGGCCGCGAGGCGCTGCGGGCCCTCGGGACCCTGGACGAGGATGGCGCCGCCCTCGGCACGCGCCGTCATGTCCTTCACCGTGCCGTTGCGGTCATGGTGGGAGGTGATGGAGCGCAGCCGGTCGCCGGCCCAGACCTCGGTGAAACTATGGGTAAGCCGGAAGACGGTGATGCCGACGAGCTTCACCTGGACCGCGACCTCGGTGCGGGCGGTGAGCTGGCCGCCCGCCTCCGCGATGGTGACCTGATGGGTGCCGATCGCGCTGCCTTCCCGCATGATGCGGAAGCGATAGGCGGACGGCGCGGCCCCCGCGGGACGGGCCAGCAGGGGCAGGGCCAGCAGCGGCAGATGCCGGCGCCGCATCAGCCGCGGGCCCGGAGGCTCGACCGGCCGCCATCGACGCCGATCACCTGGCCGGTGATCCAGCCCGACTGGTCGGAGAGCAGGAAGTCGGCGAGCGCCGCCGCATCCTCCGCCTCGCCGAGGCGTGGGATGGGGTGCAGCTTGGCAATGGCCTCGGCCATCTGGGGGTTCTTCGTCATGGGGGTGGCGATGCCGGTGCGGGTGAGGCTGGGGGCGATGCAATTCACCCGCACCGATGGCGCCAGCTCGGCGGCGAGTGCAAGCGATAATCCCTCGACCGCTGCCTTCGCGGCGCCGATCACCGCATGGCCGGGGAAGCCCGAGCGGGCAGCGACCGAGGAGAAGAGCACCACGCTCCCCTGTCCCGCGGCCAGCGCCGGGGCGGCGGCCTGGATGGCCATCGCCGCGGCGGTGACGTTGAGGGCGAAGGTCTCGGCGAAATCGGCGGGCATCGCGCGGTTGAGCGGCTTCATCACGATGGAGCCGATGCAGAAGGCGAGGCCCGAGAGCGGGCTGCCGGCGGCCTGGACCGCGGCCTTCAGCGCTGCCGGGTCGGTGACGTCGCAGGTGGCGGAGGCTGCGCCGAGTTCTCCGGCCAGGGCGGAGAGGCGGCCCTCGTCACGGCCGATGAGGAAGGGCACCGCGCCACGGGCCGCGATTCGTCGCGCAAGCGCCCCGCCGATCCCCCCGGTGGCGCCAAGAATAGCGATCGGTCCCGACATGCCCGCTCCTTGCCCTGCCGGGCCGAGATGGGGCCGCGAGCCGGGAGCGGAAGGGGCAGGACAAGCGGCGCGGGAAGTGGCAGGATCGGCGGCGATGCGCCAGCTCCTGCTGTTGCGGCACGCGAAGTCCTCCTGGGACGACCCGGGCCTCACCGACCATGCCCGACCGCTCAACACGCGCGGCCGGCGATCCGCCGCTGCCATGGCGGAGGCGATGCGAGAATTGGGGCTTTCGCCCGACATCGTGCTCGTCTCCTCCGCCCGGCGGACCTTGCAGACCCTGGAGGCGCTGACGCCCTTCGAGGACGGCGCCCTGATCGAGCCGATGGACGCGCTCTACCTGGCGCCCTGGCCCCGCCTGCTCGACGAGCTGCGGCAGGCGCCGGCGACGGCCCGCAGCCTGCTGCTGATCGGCCACAACCCCGGCCTGCACGAGCTGGCCCTGGAGCTGGCCGGGCCGGAAGTCCTGTCCCGGGGCGGGACCGATGCGCGGCGCCTGGTGGAGGGCTACCCGACCGGGGCGCTGGCCGAGTTCACCATCGCCCAGCCCTGGCCCCAGCTCGACCGTGGCGGGGCGCGGCTGGTGCGCTTCCTTGCCCCACGTGACCTGCCAGCCGCAGAGGTGTCCGCCTGATCCGCTTCGATGATGCCGACTCCGCCACGGAGGAGAACGGCGAGCCGCTTGCCGCACCGGAAACCGACTCGCGGGCGGTGCTGGAATTCGCGCTCGACCCGGAGGCGGCCCAGCGGCTGCCGCGGCATGGCGCGATCACCACCGCCCGGGCCGGACGCACCCGCAGCCTGACCGAGGAGCTGATCTGGCTCGATACCGCGGATGGTGCCCTGGCCACCGACGGGCTGGCGCTCGAGGCACCACGCCGCGGGCCGCGCCGGTTGCTGCGGGCGATGCCCGTCGCCGATGCGGCCTGGTGGCCCGGCCGCCCGGCCGAGCCGGCGGAGGCGGCGCTTCCCGAGGAGGCCGCCCTCGTCCCGATCGCCGCCTTCAGCGGCCGCCGCAGCCTGTTTGCCCTGGGCGAGGTCGAGGCCGACCTGCTGACCGGCAAGCTGCGCGCCGTGGCGGCCGAGATGCCGGTTGCCCGGCTGACGCTGCGCGGCCCGGCCGCGGCGGTCCTGGCGCGGGCCGCGGCGCTGGCCGACCTGCACCCCCTGCCGCCCGGCGCCAGCCTCGCCGAGGAGGGCCGGGCCCTCGCCCGTGGCGAATCGCCCAGGGCGCGCCGCCGCGGCCCCCCGGCGCTGGCCGATGCGGAGACGGTGGAAGCGGCGCTGCTCAGCGCGCTCGGCCATCTGCTGGAGGTGATGCTCAGCCATGCCCCTGGCTGCCGGCTGGGTGCCGGGCCCGAAGCCGTGCATCAGACGCGGGTGGCGCTGCGGCGGCTGCGCTCGGTGCTGAAATCCTTCGGCGCGGCCGCGGCCTGCGCCGAGGTGAAGGAGTTCGACGCGGGGCTGAAGGCGCTGGCAACCGCACTCGGCCCAGCGCGGGACTGGGATGTCTTCCTGGCCGGGACGGGCGCGGCGGTGGCCGAGGCGGTCGGTGGCGACCGGCGGCTGCTCGCCCTGCTGAAAGCCGGCGAGGCACGGCGGCAGGAGGCCTATGGGGCGCTGCGCCGCCTGCTGGAGGGGCCTGCCTTCCCGCGGCTGGTGCTGGCCGGGCTCGGGCTGGTCCTGCTGCGGCCCTGGCGGCAGGGGCCGGCGGAGCAGCAGGCGCTGCTCGACCAGCCGCTCAGCGAGTTCGGCGCCACATTGCTCGACAAGCGCTGGCACCGGCTGCGCAAGCGGGGCGAGGATATCGCCGAGCACGGTGCGGAGGCGCTGCACGAGGTGCGGCTGGATGCCAAGCGGCTGCGCTATGCGGCGGAGCTCTTCGCGCCTCTCTGGCCGGGCAAGTCGGCACGGCGCTTCCTGCGCCGGCTCGCCGCGCTGCAGGAGGAGCTGGGGCTGGCGAATGATGTCGCGGTCGCGCGCGGGCTGGTGGGCTCGCTCGGCGCCGGGGTGCCGGGCTGGGCGGTCGGCGCCGTGGAGGGGTTCGCCGCTGCCCGTACCGGCCGGGCCAGGCGCCATGCGCTGGAAGCCTGGGATGACCTGCTCGGCGCCGACCCCTTCTGGCGCTGATGGCGGCCGCCATGCCGGTTTGGCTTGACGTGACGGTGGGGGCCGCTAGGTTGCGCCCCCTTCAGTTATTTCAGGATTCACGGGCTTCGCCATGGCCAAGTCGAACACCATCCAGATCAAGCTCGTTAGCAGCGCCGAGACCGGCTTCTTCTACGTGACCAAGAAGAATGTCCGGAACACCACCGGCAAGCTCGAACTCAAGAAGTACGACCCGGTCGCGCGCAAGCACGTCGTCTTCCGCGAAGCGAAGATCAAGTAAGGTCCCGTCGGGGGCCCAACCGGGTCAGGATCGGCCAAGGCGAGGCGGGGCCGCGAGGCGCCCGCCTGTTGCCATGCCTGCCTGTGGCCTGCCTGGCGGCCGGTCAGTCCGTGCTGCCGGGCGGTTCGGTGAAATCCTCTGGCCGGGCCTGTTCCACCCGATTCCGCCCGCCCTGCTTGGCCCGGTAGAGCGCCGTATCCGCCGCGGCGATCGCGGCGGTCACGCTGGTGCCCGACCCGGCGATGGCGAGGCCGAAGCTGGCGGTGATGCCAAGCCGCAGGCCGGCGATGTCGAAGGGCTCGGCGGCGAGCGCCTGGCGCAGGCGCTCCGCCACCATGGTGGCGTAATCGGTGGGTGCGCCGGCCAGCACGACCATGAACTCCTCGCCGCCATAGCGGGCGACCACGTCGGCGGCGCGCAGATGGGTCTTGAGGCGGCGCGCCACCTCCTTGAGAGCGGCATCGCCTGCCGGATGGCCATAGCCATCGTTGATCGACTTGAACCGGTCCACGTCCAGCAGCAGCACGGCGGCATCCGTGCCACGCAGCACGCCCTCGAGATGGCGATGGACATAGCGCCGGTTGCGCAGGCCGGTCAGCGGGTCGGTGACCGCCATCTCGAGCGAGCGATCCAGATCGGCCCGCAGCCGCTCCTGGTAGCGCTTGCGGCGGATCTGGTTGCGGGCCCGGGCGCGCAGCTCGTTCGGGTCGATCGGGCGCAGCACATGGTCGTTGGCGCCGAGATCGAAGCCGCGCAGCACGAGGCCGCGCTGGCTGACATCGGCGGCGAGCAGCACGGGTAGGTCCCGCGTCGCACCTTGCGCCCGGAGGCGTGAGGCAAGGCGCAGCACATCGCCGCCCTCGCCCGGCAGGCAGAGCACGGCGAGGTCGAAATTGCCATCGACCAGGCTGCGGCGGGCGGCCTCCGATTCGGTCTCGGTCTGCACCACCATGCCGTCGGCGCCGAGGATGGAGGCGACCAGCTGGGTTTCCTCGACCTGCTCGGACAGGACCAGGACCTGTGCGCCCTTGATGTCGGGTGAAGGGTCGGGCTGCGGCTCGAAGCCGAGGTCGCGGGCGGTGTCGGCGCGAAGGCGCCAGGCATCCTGGACCTGCTTCACCCGCAACAGGGCGCGCAGCCGGGCGAAGAGCGTGGCGTCGTCGACCGGCTTCGACAGGAAGTCGTCGGCACCGGCCTCCAGGCCACGGACGCGCTCGACCGGGTCGATCAGGGCGGTGATCATCACCACGGGCATATGGGCCGTGGCGGCATTCTCCTTGAGGTGCCGGCAGACCTCGTACCCGTCCATGCCGGGCATCATGACGTCGAGCAGGATGACGTCGGGCGACCAGCGGGCGGCCGTGGCCAAGGCTTCCGGCCCCGAGGCGGCCAGGGCGACCTCGTAGTATTCGTTGAGCAGTTTGGCTTCGAGCAGCCGGAGATTGGCGGCGATGTCATCCACCACGAGGATACGAGCGGTCATGCCAGCCTCTCGGTAACCTGCGGGCCCTGGCGCCGAGACGGCGTAAGTTGCTCCATACTGGTCCGATTGCCTTCCCCAGCGAGGCCGGCGCCGCCCCCCTGGCTGGCGCCGTCCGAATGACGCACGAGGGCCGGGCCACGGCCACCGCTGCGCGGCGGCAGGACCAACAAGCCTGCACCGCATGGGAAGGGAGCATAGCACAGGCCGGGCCCTGCTTAGAACTCCCTGCGCGGTGCCGGGACCCGGCAAGGGAAACCAACCGGATCGGCCAGGGCCAGCCTCCGGCCTTGTCCCGATGGCCTTAGCCGGAGGAGAGCGTGACCTCCGTGCCATCGGGCCGGCGGAGCCGGGCCACCAGCCTGGCATGCGGGCTGCGGCGCACCTTCAGCGCCTCCTCGAGGCCCCGCTCGCCGAGCGCCGCATTCACCGAATCCGCCTCGGGATGCTCCCCCTCCAGCCGCAGCAGGCGGGCATGGCTGTCCGGCAGGCGGGCGGAGGCACCCTCCCCCTGCCACTGGATCAGGGCGGGGATCAGGTTGTCCATGTCCTGGCGCTGCGGCGGGAAGGCCATGCGCCAGGAGAGGTCGCCGCGGGACATGGACTTCACCTCCCCGGCCCTGGGGCCGAGGCGGGCGACGACGGCATCCATCACCGGTGTGCGGGCGACCCAGGCGATCAGCCCGGGGCCGGCCTCCAGCCGCAGCTTCATCGCCGGGTCATCGAGGTCGAACAGGCGGGGGTGCTCCGGCTCCGGCTGGGCCGGGTCGGGGGCGATCACCTCGAGGTAGCAGGCGCGGCCGAGGCCGAGCAGCATGTTGTGGGTGCCGAATCCGGCATGGACGCCGCCCGGCCGGGGCTTCACCCCCAGATGCTCCTCGACGAAGGCGGCGCCCTCCTCGAGTGTGCGGGCGCCCACCACGATATGGTCGATCTCGGCCATGGCTCTCCTCTGGGCGCGGCTTCGTGCCACGCGAATTGGGGTCGTCCCGGATATCGCCGCGCGCCCGCCCCAAGGATGGGGCCGGGTGCGGGGCAGGACATCATGCCAACGTGCCAGGGAAGCGAAATGCGCCAGATCAATCTGGCCGCGGCCGGAAGCTTCCGGCCGCGGCCGCTCAGGCGTTGCCGTTCAGGTAGCCCATCGCCGCCTGGACGCCCCCGGCCTGATGCGGCACGCCAGCGGCGGCGAGGCCCATCTCGACACCGCCCAGCGCGCCGATGAGGGAGAGCGGGCCGAAATCGCCGAGATGGCCGATGCGGAAGACCCGGTCGTTCAGCGGACCGAGCCCGTTGCCGAGGGACATGTTGAACCGCTCGAGGATCGTCGCCCGCAACGCATTGGCGCCATGGCCCTCCGGCAGGCGAACGGCGGTGAGCGAGGACGAGTAGTGGCGCGGATCCTCGCACTGGACCTCGAGGCCCCAGTGCCGCACGGCGCGGCGCGTCGCCTCGGCGAAGCGGTCGTGGCGGGCGAAGACGCTGTCCAGCCCCTCCTCGTTCAGCATGTCGATGGCGGCATCGAGGCCGTAGAGCAGGTTGGTCGCGGGCGTGTAGGGGAAGTAGCCGGTCTCGTTCGCCTTCAGCATCGGGTGCCAGTCCCAGAAGCTGCGGGGCAGCTTCGCCGTCTCGGTCGCCTTCAGCGCCTTGGCGGAGACGGCGTTGAAGGACAGGCCGGGCGGCAGCATCAGCCCCTTCTGGGAGCCGGCGACGGTGACATCGACGCCCCATTCGTCATGGCGGTAATCGATGGAGCCAAGGGAGGAGATGGTATCGACCAGCAGCAGGGCCGGATGGCCGGCGGCGTCGATGGCGCGGCGAACCTCGTCGATGCGGGAGGTGCAGCCGGTGCTGGTCTCGTTATGGACGACGCAGACGGCCTTGATGCCGTGCGCCTTGTCCTCGCGCAGCGCCGCCTCGATGGCGGGCACGTCGGCGCCGCGGCGCCAGTCGGTCGGGATGAATTCGGGCCTGAGCTGAAGGCGCTCGGCCATCTCCCGCCAGAGGGTGGCGAACCAGCCGGTCTCGCACATCAGCACCCGGTCGCCGGGCGAGAGGGTGTTGACCAGCGCGGCCTCCCAGGCGCCGGTGCCCGAGGCGGGGTAGATGATGACCGGGCCTTCGGTCTTGAAGACGGTGCGGAGCTTCTCCAGCAGCTGGGCGCCGAAGCGGCCGAAATCCGGGCCGCGATGATCCATCGTCGGGTTGTCCATGGCGCGGAGCACGCGGTCCGGCACATTGGTCGGGCCCGGGATCTGCAGGAAATGCCGGCCGGCGGCGGGAGAGGATTGGTAATAGGCCATGCTCTGGGTCTCCGCTGTGGCGCGGCTTATGCGCCCGATCCATGCGTCCGCGCCAATGAGAAGGGCTTGTCGGATTGATGAGCATTATAGATCGGACAAGCGGGCCGCCCAGGATTAGAAACCGCGCATGAACGCCTTCACCATCCCCAAGGACCGGATCGGCGACAGCCGGTTGGCCGAACGCCTGCGGCGCGAGACCGAGGGCGAGGTGCTCTGGAGCGCGGCCGATCGCGGCCGTTACGCGACGGATGCGAGCATCTACCAGATCGAGCCGGTCGGCGTGCTGGTGCCGCGCAGCCTGGCGGATGTCGAGGCGGCGCTGGCGATCTGCCGCGAGGCAGGGGTGCCGGTGCTGCCGCGGGGTGGCGGGACCAGCCAGTGCGGGCAGACGGTGAACCGGGCGCTGGTGATCGACTGCACCAAACATCTCCGCCGGGTCCTCAGCGTGGAGGGCGACACCGCGCGGGTGGAGCCCGGGATCACCCTCGGCGCGCTGAACACGGCGCTGGCGAAGGAGAAGAGGTTCTTTCCCGTCGATCCCTCCACCTGGGCGCGCTGCACCATCGGCGGCATGGCGGGGAACAACTCCTGCGGCGCGAAATCCATCCGCTATGGGCTGATGGCGGACAATGTGCGCGCGATCGACGCGCTGCTCGCCGATGGCAGCCGGTTCCGCTTCGGCGAGCTGCCGGACAATCTCGGCGGCGATGTGCCGGCAGGGATTGCCGACCTCATCCAGCGGCTGCGCGCGCTCGGGGCGCGGGAGGCGGAGGAGATCGCCGCGCGCTTCCCCAACCAGCTGCGGCGCGTCGGCGGCTACAACATCGAGAGCCTCACTCCGGCGGCACGCGCCGAGGGGCGCGGCAACCTGGCCCGGCTGCTGGTCGGCAGCGAAGGGACGCTCGCCTTCTCCGCCGCGCTGGACCTGAAACTATGGCCGGTGAAGCCGCGCAAGGCGCTCGGCATCTGCCAGTTCCCGACCTTCCGCGCCGCCATGGCGGCCTCCCAGCACCTGGTCACGCTCGACCCGGAGGCGGTGGAGCTGGTGGACCGGACGATGATCGATCTCGGCCGCTCCATCCCGATCTTCCGCGCGACCATCGACCGCATGGTGCGCGGCGAGCCGGACTCGCTGCTGATCGTCGAATTCCACGGGCAGGAGGATGCGCCGCTTGCCCGCAGCCTCGATGCGCTCGAGGAGATGATGGGCGATCTCGGCTATCCCGGCAGCGTCGTGCGCTGCATCGACCCCGCCTTCCAGGCCGCGGTGGCCGAGGTACGGGAGGCCGGGCTCAACATCATGATGAGCATGAAGGGGGACGGGAAGCCGGTCTCCTTCATCGAGGATTGCGCCGTCGCCCTGCCCGACCTCGCCGACTACACGGAACGGCTGAACGGGGTGTTCGAACGCTACGGCACCAAGGGCACCTGGTACGCCCATGCCAGCGTCGGCTGCCTGCATGTGCGGCCGGTGCTCAACATGAAGGACCCGGAGGATGTGCGGCGCATGCGCGCCATCGCCGAGGAGTGCTTCGCCCTGGTGCGCGAGTACAAGGGCTCGCATAGCGGCGAGCATGGCGACGGCATCGTGCGCTCCGAGTTCAACGCGCCGATGTTCGGGCCACGCATCACCTCGGCCTTCGAGGAGGTGAAGGATGCCTTCGACCCCGCCGGCCTGCTGAACCCGGGCCGCGTGGTGCGGGCGCCGCGGATGGATGACCGCACGCTGTTCCGCTACGCACCCGACTACGCCGCCGATCCGGGCTTCGCGCCGGTGCTCGACTGGTCGCCCTGGGCGGCCCCCCAGGGCGAGACGACGGGCGGGATGCTCGGCGCGGTCGAGATGTGCAACAACAATGGCACCTGCCGGAAGTCGGATGCCAATGTCATGTGCCCGAGCTACCGGGCGACGCGGGACGAGGCCCATCTGACGCGCGGCCGTGCCAATACGCTGCGCCTCGCGCTCACCGGGCAGTTGCCGGGCGGCCTCGCCTCGGATGCTGTGCATGACGCGCTTTCGCTCTGCGTCTCCTGCAAGGGCTGCAAGCGCGAATGCCCGACCGGCGTCGACATGGCGAAGATGAAGATCGAGGCGATGGCGGCGCGGGCGCGGGAGCGCGGGCTATCGGCCAAGGACCGGCTGATCGCCACCCTGCCGCGTTGGGCGCCCTTCGCCGCCATGCTGCCGGAGGCGGCGAATGCGCGGAGCTGGATCCCCGGCCTGCCGCGGCTGACGGAGCGGATCTTCGGCTTCGCCGCCGAGCGCAGCCTGCCGCGCTTCCGGCGCGATGCCTTCCAGGATGCCGAGCTGCCGGCGCCGGATGGGCGCGAGGGCGAGGTCATCCTCTTCCCGGATGTCTTCAACCGGTATTTCGAACCGGACAACCTGCGTGCCGCGATCCGCGTGCTGCGGGCGGCGGGCTACCGGCCATCCGTGGCGCGGCCCGCGCGCGGGTCACGGCCGCTCGACGAGGGGCGGACGCTGCTTGCCGCCGGGCTGGTAGAGGAGGCGCGGGCCGAGGCGCGGCGAACGCTGGCGGCGCTTGCCCCCTTCCCTTCGCCGGTCATCGGCATCGAGCCTTCCTCGACCCTGACGCTGCGGGACGAATTCCTCTCCCTGCTGCCAGGGGCGGAGGCGGAGGCGCTGGCGGCGCGGACCGTCCTGATCGGCGAGTTCATGACGCGCGAGAAGCCGAAGCTGGCGCTCAAGCCGGTGGCCGAGGCCGCGCATGTGCATGGGCACTGCCATCAGAAGGCCTTCGCCGCCTTCTCGCCGGCCGTCGCCATGCTGACGATGATCCCCGGGCTGAAGGTGGTGCCCCTCACCTCCTCCTGCTGCGGGATGGCGGGAAGCTTCGGCTATGAGGCGGCCAATCTCGAGGTGTCGAAGGCGATGGCGGAGCTCTCGCTGCTGCCGGCGGTGCGGGCGGTGCCGTCCGGGCAGCTCGTCGTCGCCGACGGCACCTCCTGCCGGCATCAGATCCGGGACCTGTCGGGGCGGGAAGCGCTGCACGGCATCCGGGTGATGGAGATGGCGCTGGCCTGAGAGCAGGCCGGGGCGGGACGGCGGCAGGGGCGCTGGACCTACAGGCGGTGCTGCGCGCCGGGTACCCGGCGGCTCCACCACCATCCCTGGCGCCGGCTTCTGCCACCCAGAGGCCATGTTGCACTGCAGCATAAATCTGCAGTATGATGATTCTGTTCGGGAAGGATGACAGTCACGGCCTCGCCTATCCACGCCGGGGTCCGGTGCGCACCGCGCCGGCCATCGGCCTGAAAGGGGTCGTATGCGTAGACGTGAGATTTTGGGCGCTGCCCTGGCGATGCCTGCCCTGCTGCGGGCCGGGCAGGCGCGGGCCGCGACGCCGGTCGATGTGGAACTCGTGCTGGCCGTCGATGTCAGCCGCTCCGTCGATCCCGAGGAGCAGGAGATGCAATTCTCCGGCTACGAGGCGGCCTTCCGTGACCCGCGCCTGATCGAGGGCATCATGGGCGGACCCGTCGGGGCCATCGCGGTCACCATGTTCACCTGGTCCGACTGGCATATCCAGAACACGGTGGTGCCCTGGATGCTGCTGGATGGCGCTGCCTCGGCCAACCGCTTCGCCGATGCCATCGGCAATGCGCCAAGGCGGACCTGGCTCTACACCTCGATCTCCGGTGCCATGGACTATGCCGCCAGGCAATTCGGCCAGGGCTTCGAGGGCACCCGCAAGGTGGTCGATATCTCGGGTGACGGGGTGAACAATTCCGGCCGCCCGGTGGCGGATGCGCGGGCCGAGGCGCTGGCGCAGGGCATCGTGCTGAACGGCCTCGCGGTGCTCGACAAGACACCGGCCCCGCTCTCCCTCGCCGCCTCGCTGCCGCCGCTCGATACCTATTACCGGGAGGAGGTGATCGGTGGCCCGGGCGCCTTCCTCGTCGTCGCCGAGGGGTTCCAGGCCTTCGAGGCAGCCGTGCGGCGAAAGATCATCCGTGAGATCGCGGCGGTGCCAGAACCGGGCCCAACAACGGAGCGATTCGCCTGACAGGCGAATCGCTCATCCTTCTCGTAACTATCAACCCTCTGATGCACGTTTCGGTTGTGTGATTTTGTGGTAAACCGATCACAAATCCGCGAAATTTGATCGAGACGTAATAATTAGAGTTACGAAGCCAGTCAGACTGACCCAAGTTTCGGGCGCGGCCCGGCTCCGGTGGGTCTTGCACATCGCGGGCCCCGCGGCCTGCGGGAGATGCGGATGTCGTTCATCACCAGGGTCGGGAAGCAGCCCCGGAGCGCCAGCCTGCGCCATCGCATGGTGGCGATTTACGCGATGGTATCCTTCGGCCTGCTGGGTGTGACCGGGCTGATCATCCACCGGGCCGAAACGCGCGCCCGGGACTGGGCCGAGGCGGAGATGATCGGGACTGCGCGCGCCCTCGGCCTCGCACTCGAGGGTCGCTTCGCGGCGGCGGAGGCCCTGCTCCTGGGCCTGGCAGCGGTCCCCTCCCTCCTCTTCGGCGGTGACCCGGTGGAATTCGGCCCGCAGCTTGTCATCATCGCCAGGGCGGCCGGGCTTGGCCCGATGAGCCTGTTGGCACCGGATGGCCGGATGGTGCTCAACTCCCGGCTGCCCATGGGGATACCGGAAGGGCCTGCCCTCGCAGCCCCGGCGGCCCGCCAGGTTTTCCAGAGCGGGAAGACCGAGATCGGCGAGCTGACCCGTGGGCCGCTCAGCGGCGAGGCGCAGGTGGTTGTCGCCGTGCCCGTCCATCTCCGGCGCGACGGGGCCGAAACCTGCCTCTGCTATGCTCTCGGCCTCGCCATCCCCGCCAGCGAACTCGCCGAGGCATTGACCCGGCAGAGGCTTCCTGCGGGTTGGGTCGCTGCGGTGATCGACCGGACGGGCCATGTCGTCGCCCGCAGCGAGCGCCACGATGAATTCGTCGGCTCGGCGGTGATCCCGGCGGTCCGGGCGGCGATCGAGGCCGGGCCGGAACCCAGGGTGGTGCGGACGCGCCGGGTTGATGGCGTCGAATCCTCCATTGCCCTGGTGCGCGGCGGGGAGTCCGGCTTCCGCATCGCCATCGCGGCGCCGGAGAACCATCTCGTCGGCACGCTGCGCAATCCGCTCCGCTGGGCGCTGCTCGCCGGCATCTCCCTCACCCTGGCCGGGCTGCTGCTGGCCCTGCTGCTGGCGAAGCGCATCGCCCGGGGCGTCGCCTGGCTCGGCACCCTTGGCGAGGCGCCGCCAGCAGCGCCGCTGACGCGCACGGGCCTGCGCGAGATCGACCGCGCGGCCTCTGCCCTCAGCCAGGCGGCGGGGGCGCGGGAAAGGCGCGAGGCGGCGCTGCATCACCAGGCCGTGCGCTTCCGTGCCAGCTTCGAGGCGGCCGGCATCGGCATGGGCCAGGCCGAGCTGGAATCGGGCATCCTCCTCATGGTCAATGCGCGGTTCTGCGCGATCCTCGGCATGCCGGAGGCCGCGCTGCTGAACGAGACCGACCTCGTCTCGCTCTTCGGCGCCACGGCGCTCGGCGACTACCGGCTTGAGCTGCAGCAGCGTGGCAGCGCGAGCCGGACCCTCTGCCATCATCGCCCCGATGGTGGCGTGGCCTGGCTGCGGCTCGACCTGGCGCCCATCCTCGACGCGAAGCTCGACCCACCGCGGCTGGTACTCGTGGTGGACGACATCACCGACCAGCGCCGCGCCGAGGAGCGTGTGGCGCTGATGACGCGCGAGGTTTCGCACCGGGCGATGAATGCGCTGACGCTGGTCCAGGCAACCCTGCGGCTCACGCCGCGGGAGGATGCGGCGACCTATGCGGCCGCGGTGGAGGCCAGGGTCGGGGCGCTGGCACGGGCGCATGCGCGCCTCGCCGGGGATGGCTGGACCGGTAGCAGCCTGCGGGCGCTGGCGGATGGGGAGGTGATGGCCTTCCTGCCGGCTGGAGCCGGGCAGCGCCGCGTGACGATCGATGGGCCGGACCTGCAACTCCTCCCCCAGGCGGTGCAGCCGCTGGCCATGATCCTGCATGAGCTGGCGACGAATTCGGCCAAGCATGGCGCGCTCTCGGCCCCGGCGGGACAGGTGATGCTGCGCTGGCGGATCGACCCCGCCACGGAGATGCTGCACCTGTCCTGGGAGGAATCCGGCGGGCCGCCGGTCCATCGGCCGCCAAGCCGGCGGGGCTTCGGCTCCCGCCTCCTGGAAGCGACGGTGCAGGGCCAGCTCGGCGGCACGGTGCGGCAGTCCTGGCCGGTGACAGGGCTGGTCTGCCGGATCGACATCCCACTTGAGCGCCTGGCCCTTGCGGATGCGGATTGCAGGCCCATTCCTGGGCTCGCATGACCCAGCCCCGCATTGCCGTCATCGGTGCCGGCCTGTCCGGCCTCGCCTGCGCCCGCGGCCTTGCGGCGCGCGGCGCGACCGTGACCCTGTTCGACAAGGGCCGTGCCGCCGGCGGGCGGCTGGCGACGCGCCGGGCCGAGGCCGCCGGCCAGCGGCTGCAATGGGACCATGGCGCGCAATACCTGACGGCGCGCGGAGCCGGCTTCGCCGCGCTGCTGGCTGAAGCTGGTGCGGCCGGCTGGGGCGAGGCCGGGCGCTTCGTCGGCGTGCCGGGGATGTCGGCACTGCCGCGGGCGCTGGCCGGCGGGCTCGACCTGCGGGCGGCACGCCATGTGGTGGCGCTCGACGGTGCCCCCGGCGCCTGGATGGTGCGGCATCACGAGGCGTCTCGCATCCGGCCCGGCCAGGCCCTGCCCGAGGCGGCACCGGCGGAGGACGGCCCCTTCGATGCGGTCGCCGTCACGCTGCCGCCGGCCCAGGCCGCGGCGCTGGTGGCGCGGCCGGCGCCGGGCCTGCGAGCACGGCTCGCGGCGGTCGGTATCGCGCCCTGCTGGACGGTGCTCGCCGCCTTCGGCACCCGGCCCGACTGGCCGGAGACGCTGCGGCCGGAGGCGGGCCCGGTCGGCTGGCTGGCGCGGGACAGCGGCAAGCCGGGCCGCGACGCCGCGACCGAATGCTGGGTGATCCAGGCGGGGCCGGGCTGGTCGCGGGCCCATCTGGAGGCCGATGCGGCGGAGGTCGCGCCCCGGCTGCTGGCGGAGCTGCCGGTGGCGCCCCCACCCATCCATCTGCAGGCGCATCGCTGGCGCTACTCGCTGGTGGAGCAGCCGCTCGGCGAGCCCTGCCTCTGGCTGCCCGCGGCGCGGCTCGGCCTTGCCGGGGACTGGTGCCTCGCCGGGCGGGCGGAGGCGGCCTTCGACAGCGGCCGGGCGCTGGCCGCGGCCATCCTCGGTTGAGGGGGGACCGGTGGCGCAAATCCAGGCTGACAGCATCGCCGGCCGGCCTATGGTGCGCGGCATCATGACCACCGATCCAGACGCCTCGGCCATCGCCGCCGAGATCCTTCGCCAGACCGCCGAGCGCGGCGAGGGCAAGTCCATCTGTCCAAGCGAGGTGGCGCGGGCGCTGGCCCCCGGCGAGGCCTGGCGGCCGCTGATGGGCCGGGTGCGCGAGGCGGCGGTCGCGCTCAGCCGCGAGGGCGGCATCGAGATCCTGCGTAAGGGCAAGCCGGTGCCGCCGGAACAGGTGCGCGGCGTCATCCGCCTGCGCCGGCCGGCGGGCGCATGAGCGCGCCGATCGGGGCGCTGTTCGGCCGCGGCGCCGGTGGCCTGCCGCCGGCCGAGCCGGTGGAATTCGCCCGGCTGGTGCTGCCGCCCTCGCCCAATACCTGCCTCGCCGCGCCACCCGGCGGGCATCCGCAGGCCCATATCGCCGTGCCTCCCCTCCCCGTCGATGCGGCGACCGCATGGCCGGTGCTGCGCCGGCTCGGCGAGGGCTTCCCCCGCACCACCCTGATCCGCGACTGGCCGGAGCGGCGCCAGGCGCAATGGGTCGAGCGCTCCGGGCTGATGAACTACCCGGACATCATCGCCGCCGAGCTGGTGCCGGGCTCCGCCGGCGCCGGGCTGTTCCTCTATTCGCGGAGCCTCTTCGGCTGGTCCGACCTCGGCGTGAACCGCCGCCGGGTCGAGCGGTGGCTGGCCGCCTTCGAGGCCGCGCTGCGCCGCCGCTGACCCCCTACCCCTTCGCCTCCTGGAGTGACTGCGCCATGCGCCGCATCGGCCATTTCCTGTCGGACGCCTGGCGCCTGGCGGCCCCCTACTGGCGCAGCGAGGAGCGCTGGCGGGCGCGGCTGCTGCTCGGCGTCGTCATCGTGCTGAACCTCTCCCTGGTCGGGATGAGCGTGCTGCTGAGCTACTGGAACCGCGAATTCTTCAACAGCCTGCAGGAGAAGGACGCCGAAGCCTTCTGGGCCCTGCTGTTCTGGTGGCGGCAGACGGAGTCCGGGCCCATGCCGGGCTTCGTCTTCGTCGCGGCGCTCTACATCCTGATCGCGGTCTATGCCCTCTATCTCCGCCAGGCCTTGCAGATCCGCTGGCGGTCCTGGCTGACGCGGGAGGTGCTGGACCGCTGGCTGGCCGACCGCGCCTATTACCGCGTGGCGCTCGCCGACCCAGGCACCGACAACCCGGACCAGCGCATCAGCGAGGATCTGCGGATGTTCGTCGACAACAGCCTGGCCCTCGGGCTTGGGCTGATGCGCTCGACGGTGACGCTGTTCAGCTTCATCCTGGTGCTCTGGGGCCTGTCGGGCCCGGCGACCATCCTCGGCATCACCATCCCCGGCTACATGGTGTGGGTGGCGCTGCTCTATGCGCTGGTCGGGACCGGCCTCGCCCATCTCGTTGGCCGCAGCCTGATCCGGCTGAATTTCCAGCAGCAGCGGGTGGAGGCGGATTTCCGCTATGCCCTGGTGCGGCTGCGCGACAATGCCGAGGGCATCGCCCTCTATGGCGGCGAGGCGGATGAGAAACGCGGGCTGCGCGAGCGCTTCGGCGCGGTGATGGGCAATTGGTGGGCGCTGATGGTGGCGACCAAGCGGCTGACCTTCTTCACCGCAGCCTATTCGCAGGTGGCGGTGGTCTTTCCCTTCGTCGTCGCCGCCCCGTCCTATTTCGCCGGCCGGATCCCGCTCGGCGGGCTGACCCAGACCTCGGGCGCCTTCTCCGAGGTGCAGGGCGCGCTCTCCTGGTTCGTCGACAACTACTCCGCCCTGACGGAATGGCGGGCGACGGTGCTGCGTGCCACCGGCTTCATCGGAGCGATCGAGGCGGCGCGGGCGGCGGCGGGGACCGGCATCCAGGCGGTGCCGGATGGCGGTGACGCGCTGGTGCTGGAGGATGTGACGGTCGGCCTGCCGGATGGGCGGGTGCTGATCGAGGGCGCCTCGGCGCGGATCGCGGCGGGCGAGGCGGTGCTGATCGCCGGCCCCTCGGGCAGCGGCAAATCGACGCTGTTCCGGGCGCTGGCCGGGCTCTGGCCCTTTGGGCGGGGGCGGGTTCATGGGCCGGCCAGCGGCGTCCTCTTCCTGCCGCAGCGGGCCTATCTGCCGCTCGGCTCGCTGCGCCGGGCGGTCTGCTACCCGTGCGACGCGGCCGAATTCACCGATGCCGAGGTGCGCGAGGTGCTGGAGGCGGCAGGGCTCGGGCATCTCGCCGGGCGGCTCGACGACGAGGATGCCTGGGAGCGGCGGCTCTCGGGCGGCGAGCAGCAACGGATCGCGCTGGCCCGGGCCCTGTTGCTGAAGCCGCGCTGGCTCTTCCTCGACGAGGCGACGGCGAGCCTCGACCCGGAGGCGGAGGCCCGGTTCTATGAATTGCTGAAGGAGCGGCTGCCGGGCACCACCCTGGTTTCCATCGCGCATCGGCCGGCGGTCGCTCAATACCACCAGCGGGCGCTCCGGGTGCGGGAGGGGCACCTGGTGCCAGCGCCCGCCTGAGCCGCGGCGCAACCCTTTCCGCCTGCGGATGTTGGTCCGCCGGCAGGAGATGGTTGAATGCTGAACCGGGTCTGGGCGCTGCTGCGCGAAAGCGTCGAGGGCTATATCGAGGACGAGGCGATGAGCCGCGGGGCGGCTATCGCCTACTATACTGTGTTTTCCATTGCGCCATTGCTGGTGATCGCCACCGCCATTGCCGGACTCGCCTTCGGCGAGGATGCCGTGCGCGGCGCCATTTCCGAGCAACTGCGCGGGTTGCTCGGCGTGACCGGGGCGGAGGCGGTGGAGGCCATGGTGAAGGGGGCGGGCAACCGCACCACGGGCACCATCGCCACCATCATCGGCGTCGTCACCCTGCTGCTGACGGCGAGCGGCGTCTTCGGCGAGTTGCAGGCGGCGCTGAACGCCGTCTGGCGGGCCAGCCCACCGCGCGGCGGCGCGGTGACCCGGCTGATGCGGGCGAAGCTGGCGAGCCTCGGCCTGGTCGCGGCCACGGGTTTTTTGCTGCTGGTCTCGCTGATCGCCAGCGCCGTCCTCTCCGCCCTCGTCACCTGGTTCCGCGACCAGTTCCCCGAGATGCTGCTGCTGCTGGGGGCGGCCAACTTCCTGCTCTCCTTCCTGATGGTGACCGTGCTCTTCGCCGCCATCTACAAGATCCTGCCGGACCGCGAGATCTCCTGGCGCGATGTCGGCGTCGGCGCGCTGGTGACGGCCTTCCTCTTCACCATCGGCAAGTCGCTGATCGGCTGGTATGTCGGCAGCAGCCATGTGGCGACCAGCTACGGCGCGGCCGGTGCGGCCATGGTGGTGCTGCTCTGGGTGTATTACTCGGCGCAGGTCTTCATGCTGGGCGCGGAGTTCACACGCGCCTGGGCGGGGTTCCAGGGCAGCCCGGCGGCGCAGGCGGCGCTGGCCGAGCCGGCGCGCCATCGCGGGCGCGACCGCAGCGAGCAGAAACGTGCCGAGACCGGTCACTTCATCGGCGGCGCCGCGACGATGGCAGTGCTGTTGGCGGTGTTCCGGCGGAAGAAGTAGCCCCGCGCCGTTTTACAGCGTGTCCCGCACCACCCGCAGCACCGCATCGGCATAGCGTTCGAGCTTGCTGCGGCCGACGCCGGGGATCATCGCCAACTCCTCCGCATCCTGCGGGCGCCGCTCGGCGATGGCGGCCAGGGTGTCGTTCTGGAAGATGACATAGGCCGGCAGGCCCTGCTCCGAGGCCTCGCGCTTCCGCCAGGCGCGCAGCGCGTCGAACAGCGCATCGCCGGCCATGGCAGGCTCCGCGCCCCGGCCGCGTTCGCGCGGGGCGGGCCGGGTCAGCGTCTCGGCGCGCAGCATCACCCGCTCCTCGCCCTTGAGGATCGGGCGGGCGGCCTCGGTCGGCACCAGCTCGCCATGGTTCTCGACCGCGACGTCGAGGGCGCCGCGGGCGACGAGCTGGCGTGCCACGCCGCGCCAGGCAAGGTCCGGCAGGTCGGCGCCGATTCCGAAGGTCTTCAGCTGGTCATGGGCGAATTGCGCGACCTTCGGCGTCAGCTTGCCACGCAGCACGTCCACCACATGGCCGAGGCCGAAATGGCCGCCATTCGGCAGCCGGGTGCGCAGCACGGCGCTCAGCAGCTTCTGGGCGGGGATGGTGCCGTCGAAGAGGCGGGGCGGGTCCTGGCAGACATCGCAGGCGCCGCAACGCTCGGGTCCCTCTTCGCCGAAGCAGCGTAGCAGGATGCGGCGGCGGCAGGTGGCGGCCTCGGCGATCGAGACCATGGCTTCCAGCCGGGCGCGCTCGATGCGCTTCTGCTCCGGCGTCGCCGGGCTCTCCTCGATCCGGTGGCGGGCGAGCGCGATGTCGCCAGCGCCATAGAGCAGCAGGGCGCGGGCCGGCAGCCCGTCGCGGCCGGCGCGGCCGATCTCCTGGTACCAGCTCTCCGGCGAGCGCGGCAGGTCGAGATGGGCGACCCAGCGCACATCGGGCCGGTCGATGCCCATGCCGAAGGCGATGGTCGCCGCCATGATGACCGCGTCGCCACGGGCGAAGCGGCGATGGGAATCGCGCTTCGCCGCCGGGTCCATGCCGGCATGGAAGCAGAGCGCGTCATGCCCGTCGCCGCGCAGCCATTCGGCCGTCTGCTCGGTCTTGGCGCGGCTGCCGCAATAGACGATGCCGGCGCCGGAGCCGTCGCCCGCGGATTTGACGAAGGCGCGGAGCTGGGCGCGCTCGCTGTCACGCGGCGCGGCGGCGATCAGGATGTTCGGCCGGTCGAAGCCGCCGCGGAAGACGGGGCTGTCCTGCAGGCCGAGCTGGGCGCGGATGTCCTCGACGGTGCGCGGGTCGGCCGTGGCCGTGAGCGCCAGGCGCGGCACATCGGGGAAGCGCTCGGCGAGCAAGCCGAGACCGCGATATTCCGGGCGGAAGTGATGCCCCCACTGGCTGACGCAATGCGCCTCGTCGATGGCGAAGAGGGCGAGCGGGCGGCGGGCGAGGAAGTCGAGCGTGCCCTCGAGCGTCAGCCGCTCGGGCGAGATGTAGAGCAGCTTGACGGCGCCGCGGGCGAGGTCCCGCTTCACCTCCCGCGCCTGCTCCTCCGGCAGGTCGGAATGCAGCGCGGCGGCGGCGACGCCCTGCTGGCGCAGCGCCGTCACCTGGTCCTCCATCAGCGCGATCAGGGGCGAGACAACGACGCCAAGCCCGGTGCGGCAGAGCGCCGGCACCTGGAAGCAAAGCGACTTGCCGCCACCGGTCGGCATCAGCACGAGGCCGGAGCCGCCCGCCATCACATGGTGGACGATCTCCTCCTGGCGGCCGCGGAAGGCGGGATGGCCGAAGACCCGATGCAGCAGCTCGGCCGGGTCGGCAACGGCCCCCGGATGGGTCGGGGGCTCCATGACATCGGGCATGCCGCCTTCATGCCACGCGCCGTCCCCGGCGTCAGCAGTTGTTGCGCAGCAGGCAGGGCCGCGGAGGATCAGCCGCCGAGCAGGATCTCGACGCGCCGGCTCTCGGTCGGGATCATCTCGAAGGCGACGGGGCCGCGCGGCTCGATGCGGATGCGGCTGCGGTCGATGCCGGCCGCGACCAGCACATCGGCGACATTGCGCGCGCGCGCCTCGGAGAGGCTGCGGTTGAAGCCGGCGCTGCCCTCGGGGGCGGTGAAGCCGCGGATGCGGACCGGCGCCGAGGGGTTGGCCTTGGCGCGCTCGGCCACCTCGGACACCAGGCTGGCGGCATTCTCGTCGAGAGCGGCGCTGTCGGCGGTGAAGAACACCACGCTGCGCGAGGCCACTGGGGCGGGGCCGGGCGTCTGGCAGGCCGCGAGGGCGAGCATCGGCAGGGCGGCGGCGAGGAAGCGACGGCGCATGGGGCAACTCCGAGACAGTGGCGAGGAAGAAACGCGCCACCTCAACTCAAGGCTGCGATCACGCCCGAATCGGGCAACCCGGTGGCCACGTCTTCTTGCATGGCCCGCCCGAACCAAACCCATCACATTGCGGAGGGTGAACCGGTAGCCTCAGCGCGAGCAGGCGGCGCCGCCGAGGACGCAGAACCGGGCGCAGTGCGGATGGTTCAGCGCGACCGGGCGGGAGGCCTCGGCCAGCGTCCCGCCCAGTTCGAACTGGGCGTCATAGGGCAGCAGGGTGCAGGCCAGCACGGCGGGCGCCGCCGCGCCGCGGCGCTTCACCAGCATGCGGGAGGAGGCGCACATCAGGCTGTCGGGGCTCTTCTTCAGGATGCCCCAGCAGGCGGTGGTGATCTCCGGGACATCGACCGCCGCATCCATCTCCGGGAAGAGCATCAGCGCCACCGGATCCGCCGCGTCGATCGGGATGTCCTCGGCCGCGAAGAGGGCAGCATAGCCGTCCCGCATCGCCGCCTCCCCCTGCCCGCCGAAATCGGCACGGCCGGCGACATGGACGCGGAAGCCCCCTTGCGCGAGCCAGCGCAACCCGTCGAGGGCGATGGCGAAGCTGCCCTCCTGCCGTTCCAGGTCATGCAGCACGGCGCTGTGGTGATCGAGGCTGACTCGCAGCGTCAGCGCATCGCCATGACGGTCCCGCAGGGCCAGCAGGGCGGCGGCATGGTTGCGCATCGGCCTCATCGCATTGGTCAGCACCAGGGCGCGATGGCCACGGGCGAGCACATCCTCCAGCATCGCGGGAAGGTCGCGGTTGAGGAAGGGCTCGCCGCCGGTGAAGCCGATCTCCCCGACCGGCAGGCCGTCCTGACCGATCTCATCGAGGAAGGGGCGCAGCTCGGCGGCGGTGATGTAGGCCAGGGCGTCGTTGCGCGGGCTGCTCTCGATGTAGCAGTTGCGGCAGGTGATGTTGCAGAGCGTGCCGGTATTGACCCAGAGGGTGCGGAGCCCGGTGAGCGCCACGGTCGCCCGCACCTCGCCGCGCGCCGTCACCAGGGGGTCGCGGAATTTCGCCGGGTCGAGCGGCGGCGGTGCGGTAGGCGCGATGCTGGACATGGGCTGGAGGTGGTCCCTAGCCCGCGGCAGGCAAGGCCCGGCCGCCGGCGAGGCGAATGATCCGGCTCGGCCGCTCCACCCCCGTCAGGCGGTGGGCGATGAGGATGACGGTGCGGCCGGCCGTGACCTCCTCCAATGTCTCGAGGAAGGCGCGCTCGGTTTCCGCATCGAGGCCGGCGGTCGGCTCGTCGAGGATGAGGACCGGGGCGGCGGAGAGCAGCACGCGGGCGAGTGCCAGCCGGCGGGCCTGGCCGCCGGAGAAGCGGGCGCCGCCCTCGCCGCAGCGGGTTTCGAGCCCCTCGGGCAGGGCGCGGACCAGCGCGCCGATCCCGGCCCGGTCGAGCGCCCGCCAGAGCGCCGCCTCGGGGGCAAGGGGCGCGGCGATGCGGAGATTGGCCGCGATGCTGTCGTCGAAGAGCCGCGCATCCTGGGTGAGGCAGGCGATGCGGCGGCGGACATCCTCGGCGGCGAGGCTGGCGAGATCGACGCCGCCCAGGGTGATGCGCCCGGCCTGCGGCGCGGCCAGCTTCAGCAGCAGGGCGGCGAGGCTGGACTTGCCGATTCCCGAGGGACCGAGGATGGCAAGGCGGGTGCCCTCCGGCAGATCGAGATCGAGCCCGTCGAAGACCAGGGGCCGGTCCGGCGTCCAGGCGAAGCGAAGGCCCTCGATGCGGATGGCGTGGCCGCCGGGCAGGCCGGCGGGCACGGCGGGCTCGGTCAGCGGCGCCGGGGCATCGGCGGCCTCGAAGAGGCGGCGGGCGCCGGCGCCCGCGGCGGCGAGGGCGGTGCCGGCGCGGGGCAGCACGCCGATCGTCTCGGCGGTGGCCAATACGAGGAAGAGGGCGAGCACCGTGACGCCCGCCCCGCCGCCCGAGAGGCCCCAGGCAAGGGCGGCCAACAGCGCGGCCTGGCCAAGCAGCGTGCCGCCTGCGCCCGCCAGGGCGGCGCGGCCCGCAAGGCGGCGCTGGGCCCGGCCGAGTTGCACCGCCTCGGCGGCGAGGGCGGCGCCGGCCTGCCGCTCGGCATTGGCGGCGAGCGTGTCCTCGATGCCGATCAGCGGATCGACCGCCGTGGCGCGCAGCCGGCCCTGCGCCTCGGCAGCCTCGGCGGCGGCACGGGCGGCGCCCGGGGCCAGCAGCAGCGGCAGGGCGAGGGCCAGGGCGAGCGGCAGGGCGACCGCGGCGGCGAGCAGCGGGTGGCCGGCGAGCAGCGCCACCACGACCAGCACCAGGGCGAGGGCGGCGGCGACCGGCACCATCACCTTGAGGTAGAGCCCGTCCAATGCCTCGACATCGGAGACCAGCCGGCCCAGCAGGTCGCCGGAACGGCGGAGGCCGATGCCGGAGGGCAGGCGGTCGGCGAGGCGGCGGAAGAACCAGACGCGGGTATCGGCCAGGGCCCGGAAGGTGGCGGCATGGGTCATCATCCGCTCGCCCCAGCGGGCAGCGGGGCGCAGCGCGATCAATGGGCGGAGCAGGAGAAAGGCCACGGCCCCGGCGACGGCGGCGCCGCCCAGCACATCGGCCACCGCCTGCCCGGCCAGGGCCAGCAGGGCGGCGCCGAGCAGGGCGGAGACGATGGTGACGGCGAGGCCGGCCACCAGCCAGCCCCGGCGGCCGCGCCAGAGGCCGAGGATGCGGAGGAGGTCGGCGGTCATGGCGTTACCCCTGGCCCTGAGCGGCGCGGGCAGTGCCGAGGGCACGGCCATGGCTGATCTCCAGCACCCGGCCGAGGCTCGCGCGGGCGGCGGCGGAATGGCTGGCGATGATCGCGGTGCGCCCCATGCAGAGCCGCTGCAGGCTTTCCAGCACCTCGGCCTCGGTGCCCGGGTCGAGATGGGCGGTGGGCTCGTCCAGCAGCACGAGCGGCGTGTCGCGCAGGAAGGCGCGGGCCAGGGCCACGCGCTGGGCCTGCCCGCCGGACAGGCCCCAGCCCCCCTCCCCGACCAGCGTGTCGAGGCCCTGCGGCAGGCCTTCGGCGAAATCGAGCACCTGGGCGGCCCGGGCGGCGGCCTCCACCTGCCCGGCCGATGCATCCGGCCGGGCGAAGCGGATATTGTCGCGGATCGAGGCGCGGAAGAGATGCGGCTTCTGCCCGACATAGGAGGAGAGCCGGCGGAGCTCGGCCGGCTTCAGCGCCAGGGCATCCTGGCCGTTGATGGCGATGCGCCCCGCCTCCGGCCGGTTGAAGCCCATCAGCAGGCGCAGGACGGAGGATTTGCCGGCGCCGGAGGCCCCTGCCAGCACCAGGGTCTCGCCGGCATTCACCCGGAAGGAGAGGCCGTCGAGCGCCGGGGGCCGGGCGGGGTCATAGGTCAGCCGCACATCGGTGAAGGTCACGACGACGCGGGGCGGCATCTCTTCCAGGGCGAGGCCGGCGTCCTCCTCGGCGAGCAGCAGCGGAGCCAGGGCGGCGGCGGCGCCGGCCGCGGCAAGGCGCTCGTGATAGGCGGCGGCGAAGGCGCGGAGCGGGGCGAAGAAGGCGGGGACCAGCAGCAGGCAGAAGAGGCCGGCGGCCGGGTCGCCACCCTCCAGCGCACCATGGCGCCAGGCGATGCAGGCCAGCGCCAGGGCGGAGAGCAGCTCGAGCGCGGTGCCCGAGAGGAAGGCGACGCGCAGCACGGACATGGTGCGGCGGCGCAACTCGTTCGCCGCCTCGCCCAGCGCCTCGGCCTCCGCCTCCTGCCGGTTGAAGAGGACGAGGGTGGGCAGGCCGCGCATGCGGTCGAGGAAGCGGCCGGAAAGGCGCTCCAGCGCCTCGAATTGACGGCGGCTGGCCTGGGCGGCGCCGATGCCCGTCGCCGCCATCGCCACAGGGTAGAGCAGGCCGGCGATGGCGAGCAGCAACCCGCTGCGCGGGTCGGCATAGGTCGCCGCGGCGATGACCATCAGCGGGGCCAGCAGGGCGAGCATGGCGGTCGGCAGCCAGCGGCCGAAATAGCCGTCCAGCGCCTCCACCCGGTCCACCACCAGCGAGGCGGCCTCGCCGACGCCGCGCGGGGCGGCGGGGCCGGCGGCGAGCAGCCGGGCGAAGGTCATGTCGCGGAGCCGGGTGCGCGCCGTCTCGCCGGCGGCGAGCTGGGCGCGTTCCTGGGCGAGGCCGAGGGCGGCGCCGAGCAGGGCCAGCGCCGCGGCGGCGGCCAGCTCCGGCCAGCCGGCACCGGAGGCGCCAAGCAGCGTGGCGAGCAACCGGGCGACCAGCCAGGTGGTGCCGAGCGCACAGGCCGTGGCCGCCACCCCCAGCAGGACGGGCAGCAGGACACGGCCACGCAGGGCACGGGATTCGCGACGCAACAGAAGGCGCGCCGCCTCCTGCTGCCCAGCCGAGGGGGAAGCCATGGCGCATTCTATGCTGCCGGACGGGGTCACGTCACCTTGCGTTGACGCAAGGTGGCGGGCAGATCTCGGCAAACCATTGCGGATCTCCCCCTATGCTGCCCAGCCATGGCCGCTACCGCTACCATCCCTGGCCCGAGCGGCCCCGCTATGCCTGGCCCGGCGGGGCGAAGCTCGCCGTCTATCTCGGCGTCAATCTCGAGCATTTCGCCTTCGGCGAGGGGCTGGGGGCGGAGCTGGCGCCCGGCGGCCCGCAGCCGGACGTGCTGAACCATGCCTGGCGCGACTACGGCAACCGGGTGGGTGCCTGGCGGCTGATCGAGCTGCTGGACGCGCTCGGCCTGCCGGCGACGGTGCTGCTGAACAGCGCGATGTATGACCACGCGCCGCAGCTGGTGGCGGCGCATCGCGCCCGCGGCGACGAGATCGCCGGGCATGGGCGGACCAACAGCGAGCGGCAGTCGGTGCTTGATGAAGGTCCGGAGCGGGCGCTGATCGCCGAGAGCACGGCGGCGATCCTGCGGCATGAGGGCGTGGCGCCGCGCGGCTGGCTCTCGCCCTGGATCGCCGAGAGCCGGGTGACGCCGGAGCTGCTGGCCGAGGCGGGCTATCGCTATACGCTGAACTGGTGCGCCGACGACCAGCCGATCTGGATGGAGACGGGTGGCGGGCGGCTGCTCGCCATCCCCTATCCGCAGGAGGTCAACGACATCCCCGCGGTCGTGGCGCGCAAGGACGGGGCGGAGCAATTCGCCGCCATGATCGGCGCCGATTTCGCGGAGCGGCTGGAGCAGGTGGCGCGGGACGGCATCCCCCAGGTGATGGGGATCGCGCTGCACCCCTATATCATCGGCCAGCCCTACCGGCTGCGGGCGCTGCGCGGGGCGCTCTCGGCCATCGCGGCACGGCGGGATGAGGTCTGGATCACCACGGCGGGCGGGGTGCTCGACCATGTGCTCGGCCTGCCGGAGGGCAGCGTGCCATGAGGGCGGCACTGCTCGGCGCCCTGCTGCTGCTGGCCGGCTGTGCCGGGGCGCCGCCGGCGGATGCGCCGAGGACCGTGCCGGCGGTGGAGCTCGGGCGGTATCTCGGCACCTGGTACGAGATCGCCCGGCTGCCGAACCGCTTCCAGGATGGCGGCGGACGGGCCTGCGAGGCGGTGACCGCCACCTATTCGCCGCGCGACGATGGCGGCATCGGCGTGCTGAACCGCTGCGACGATGCCGGGCAGACGCGCGAGGCGGCGGGCCGCGCCTATTCGGTGCCCGGCAGCGGCGATGCGCGGCTGCGGGTGTCGTTCTTCTGGCCATTCTACGGGGATTACTGGGTCATCGGACTCGACCCCGGCTACCGCTGGGCGGTGGTCGGGGCGCCGGACCGGCGCTATCTCTGGGTCCTCGCCCGCGAGCGGCGGCTGGCACCGGCGGAGTGGAGCCGGGCGATCGCCATCGCCCGGTCCGAGGGTTTCGCGGTGGAACGCCTGCGCCTCACCCGGCAGCCAGACTAGGCGCCCTCCCGACTGTTCCGAAATCGTTCAGATGCAGTCAGCTAGAGCCGGTCAGGGGATCAGGTGCCCTCGCCATCCTGCCCGCGCAGCTTGGCCAGCGCCGCGGCAACGGCCGCGGTGAGCTCGGTTGGAGCGTAGGGCTTTGTCAGCCAGCCGAGAGGTGCGGCTGCCCCCTCGCCGCGGGCCCGGGTGGCCGCATCCGAGTGCGCCGTCGCGAACAGGCTCGGGATGCCGAGGCGGCCGCGGATTTCCGACGCGGCGTCGATCCCGTCGCGCGCGCCAGCCAGCCGGATGTCCATCAGCACGAGGTCGGGCCGCTCGGTGCCGGCGATCTCTACCGCCTCCTCGGCCGTTGCCGCGACCCCGACTACCTCGAAGCCAGCGGAGGCCAGTGCATCCTCGGCTGCGAGCGCGACGAAGTACTCGTCCTCCACCACCAACACGCGGCCGCGGGGTGGCGCGCCCGTCCCCGAGCGGCCCTCGTCCTGTGCGCGAAGCGAGAATGGCCACCCGGAGGGCGACAGGCCCGGAAGGCAGATCCTGGGGGCAGCCGCAGCGTGCCACGTCGGTATGGTCATGCCTTGCCCTTCTCCAACAGCGCTGGCTGGCCTCGGATGCGCACGGCGCAGCGCGCACCCCCGGCCCGGCCAGGTTCAACCGAGAAGGTGCCGCCGAGCTGGCGCGCCAAGCCGCGCACCAAGCCGAGGCCCGAGGCGCGCTTGGCCGCGCCGGCGGTCGGCTCGAAGCCCGGCCCCTCATCCTCGACCCAGAGTTCGATGCTCCCGTCTTGCGCCGCGGAGAGGCCGACCCGGATTTGACCTAGCGCGCCATCGGTACGCGTCCCGTGCTTGACCGCGTTCGCCACCAGCTCGTTCAGGACGAGCGCGAGGGGAATGGCCGCGTCGTTCCCGATCCCGGCCGGCTCCGCCTCGATCAGCAGGTGTCCGCGCGCGCCCGATGCCTCCGCCACCAGGGTGGCGACCCTGTCGACGAACTCGTCTCCCCGCACGCCTCGGAGGTCGGAGCCCTGGTAAAGCATCTGGTGCACCGCCCCAACGGCCGCCAGGCGGCGGGAGGCCTCGTTGAGTGCCGCCGCCGCCTCTGGCGCGGCGGCCTCACGCCGCGCTGCCGAGAGCATGCCCGAGAGCATGTGAATGTTGTTCTTCACCCGGTGGTGCAGCTCGCGCAGCAGCAGGTCGCGCTCGCCCAGGGCCTGCTCAAGCAGGGCCTGGGCGCGGCGGCGCTCCATGATCTCCTCGTTGAGCTCGCGGATCTTGCGCGTGAGCACAGTGAAGCGTTCATCCGCCTCCGAAAGGCGCAGGAGCAGGAGGGGCGTCCTGCCCTCCTCGCCGGGGACCAGCAGCCCGGCCTCGCACCGAAAGCGCATCGTCTGCCCCGCGGCATCCCGCAAAGCTGCCGCGCCGGGGAGGGCACTCCGCGACCCAGAGCAGCGGAGCAGGTAATGGCGAAGGGCTGCCCCGGCCTCGGCGTCGGGGCAGAGCGCGGCGAGGTCCTCGCCGGCCCGGGCGCCGGGGCCCAGGCGCGCAAGGGCTGCGCGGTTGGCGAAGGCGATCCGGCCCGGCGCGCCGACAAGGAGGGCCGGCTCGGGAAGGGCCTCCAGGACGCGCGCGGCGCCCTCGTCAGGCGCGGGCATGGTCGCGGCGGAAGTACTCGCGGAGGCCCGGCTGGGCCTGCTCGGTGGGCCGGAGGTGGACGACAACCCGGCACCCGGCGTGGCCCTGGGCGATGGTGCGCTCAAGCTCGACCCCGGCATAGCCCAGGTTCTCCGCCGCGATCGAGCCGAAGACGTTCGAGGTCATCATGCAGAGCGAGGGACGGCCCAGGACGAAGTCGCCGAAGGGACAGGCGCGGTTGCCGAGCACAAGGCGGTCCTCCATCTCCTCGATGATAAAAAAATCACCGTGGATGCGCCGCTTGAGATCGACCAACACCTCGGCGACCTGCGCGCGGGAGAGGCGCTCGACGGCGAGGGCGCGGCGGTACTCCGCGTCGATGTGCTCTCCCATGGCAGCACCGACGACGCTGATGTAGCCGGAAGCCTCCTCGAGGCCGACGATGTCCTGCAGCGTGCCCGCGAGCTCGCGCAGGAGGCGACGCAGGAAGACGTCGCGGTCGAGCTGCACCTCGCCGGTTTCCGTCGGCGCCGTCGCGATCGCAGTCATAGCAGTTCTCCCCAAGGCGCGTGCAAGGCCACGCCCCCGGAGGCATTGTTACGGTCGGTACGACCAGGCAGCAATACCGTTGTCCGTGTGGGCCCCTCGTCGGCACACCGCGAGGGCAGCCGGGGCTACCAATCCGGTCTGCATCCACCCGCGCGGATCGGGTGCGGCCAGTCCCGGGAGGCTACCTTTAGCGATCGGGCTGAGGATCGCTAGCGCCCCGTCTCAACCGTTCCGCCCGCTGTCAGGAACAGGCCCCAAACCGTGAGTAGTTGTGACAACTGCCTCTGTAAGTGCCGGTGGGCCGTGGAGCGCGTGTCCTTCCCGGACGCGTCATGGCAGGCGGCGGCGCGTCAGGTCCAGTAGAGGCGGCGGGCATCCGGCAGGCGATGGGCGAGGCTCGCTTCCAGGCTGCGGCGGAGATCGGCCATCTGCTCGCGCTGGAAGACGTATTTGACGCCACCGAACTTGGTCGTCTTCCGGCTGCGCGCGGCATCGTCCATCTCGAGGCGGCTGCCGGGGTACCAGTCACGCAGGATCTTCCGCGAGGACTCCGTGAAGCGGTGGGTGATCAGCTCGACAGTGAGGTCGGGGCCGGGGATGCCTTGCAGCGCGACGGCGCAGTCGGCCAGCAGCTGGTCATACTGCGCCTGCCAGCCGGGAATCGGCAGGATGGGCGCGATAGTGAGGCCAATGCGGTAGCCGGCCTCGGCGACGCGACGCAGGGCGGCGAGGCGGGCGGGCATGCGCGGGGCGCCACCTTCGAAACGCTCGGCGCCGGCGGCATTCAGCGAGAAGCGGATGCGCGTGCGCCGGTTATGCGGCAGGGCGAGCAGCGGCTCCACCGCATCGTATTTGGTGGTGAAGCGCAGCTGGACGGGCGCGTCCCACTCCCCGAAGCGGCGGATCACCGTGGCGAGCGATCCGGTGATGTGCTCGAGGGCCAGCGGATCGGTATAGCAGGAGCATTCGAAGGTGGTGCCCTCCCCTGCCCTCGCCTCGTTGCGGGAGGTGACGCGGCCTTCGCCCAGCAGCGGCGGCAGCTCCGCCAGGATCTCCGGCAGGTTGGCATAGGCACGGATGATGGGCGGGCCGGCGAGCGAGCCGGCCAGGTAGCAATAATGGCAATGCGCCGGGCAGCCGGCGGCGAGGTCGAAGCGCCAGTCGGCGCTGGGCGGGATGGGTTGCGGGCGGCGCTTGCTCGGCGGCGAGACGACGAGGGCGAGGGTCGTCTTGGCGTCGCGGTAGGTGTCGGGGAGGCCGGTCAGCCGGTCCGACTTCAGGGCGACCACCTCGGCGCCGAGGGCGGCGGCGCGCTCGGCCATGGCGGCGCCCTCTGGCCAAGCTAGGGCGGCGGGCGTGGCGAGGACGCGCTTCGGCACCCAGAGGCGCGGCGGTGCGGCGTCAAAAGGCATAGCGCACCCGGCAATAGGGCATGTGCTGCGCCAGCAGGGCCTGGAAGCGGGAGAGCCAGCGGCCCTTCCAGCCGGTGCGGTAGCGGAGGTTCACCCCGCCGGCCTCGGAGCGCTTCTCCTCCTGGATGTCGGGGCGCCAGAGCAGGTCCTCCGCGCGCGGATGCCAGGCGAGGTTCACCTCATGCAGGGCTTCGTTATGGGTCAGCATGATGATCTCGGCGGCCAGTTGCTGCTTCACCGCAGCGGGCAGCACGGCGTCGAGTTCCGCGAAGAGCGCCGTCCATTCCGCCTCCCAGCCCTCGTGCAGGACGACGGGGGAGAAGTTCAGGTGCAGCTCGTAGCCGGCGCGGTGCAGCTCCGGGATGAAGGCGATGCGCTCGGCGATGGGGGCCGTGCGCACGTCGAGCAGCTTCGCCATGCCAGGCGGCATCAGGGACATGCGGATGCGGGTGCGGCCCTGCGGATCGTAGTCGAGCAGCGCGGGCGTCACGCCCTTGGTCGCGAAGCTGCCCTTGGCATGGGGCAAGCTGCGGAACAGCGCGACGAGGTCCCGCACATTGTCGGAGATCAGCGCATCGACCGAGAGATCGCCATTCTCGCCGAGATCATAGACCCAGGCATCGGGATCGACCTGGTTGGGCTCGCGCTTCGGCCCCTGCTGCGCGGCATGGCGGGCGGTGGCGGCAAGGATCTGCTCGATATTGGCGAAGACGGTGATCGGGTTCGCATGGCCCTTGCGGCGCGCGACATAGCAATAGGCACAGGCCATGGCGCAGCCATTCGAGGTCGAGGGCGCGATGAAATCGGCGCTGCGGCCATTCGGGCGGAAGGCCAGGCCCTTCTTCACGCCGAGGACCAGCACCTCGCGCTTCGGGCGCAGATACTCCTCCGGTTCGGCCTCGCGGAGCTCCGGGATGCGCCAGTGGGAGGCGACCTCGATCCGCTCGACCGCGGGGAAGCGGGCGAGGATGGCCTGCCCGCGCGGCAGGGCCGCCGCGGCGGGTTCGCAATAGATCCGGCGGATGTCGAGGAGGGGTGCGCTCACCCCCTCTATCTGGGGATGTGCGGGCGGAACGTCAGGCCAGAAGGCGGCGCATCACCCGGCCGAATTGCGCGGCGATCTCCGGTGCGGCGACATGGCGGCCCGCCTCCACCACCTGCTGGCCGCCGGCGATGACGCTGCGGATCGGGTTGGCCTGGCCGGAGAAGATCCAGGCATCGAGCAGCGCGTCCCCGGCATGGCCGGCAAGCACCGGATGGCCGGTGTCGAGCTCGACAAGGTCGCAACGACGGCCGGGGGCGATGGCGCCGATCGTCCGGCCGCAGGCAAGCGCACCGCCCTGCAGCGCGCCCTCGAACAGGAAGCGGCCGGGATGCGGCTGGGCCTCGGTGGTGGCGACGGCCCGGGATTGCCGCAGCAGGCGCTGGCCGGTCTCGAGCAGGCGCAGCTCGTCGCGGACCGCGGTGCCGACATGGCTGTCGGTGCCGATGCCGAAGCGGCCGCCGGCGGCGAGGAAATCCGGCAGCGGGAAGAACCCGTCGCCGAGCGAGGCCTCGGTGGTCGGGCAGAGGCCGGCGACGGCGCCAGTGGCGGCGAGCGCCGCCGTCTCGGCCGGGTTCATGTGGGTGGCGTGGATGAGGCACCAGCGGGCATCGACCGGCGCATGGTCCAGGAGCCATCGCACCGGGCGGGCGCCGGTGGCGAGCAGGCATTCCTCGACCTCGCGCTGCTGCTCGGCGACATGGATGTGCAGCGGCCCCGGCTCGCGCGCCACCGCCTCCAGCATCGCGGGCGTCACGGCGCGCAGGCTGTGCGGGGCCAGGCCGACCGCCATCTGCGGATCCTCCCCGGCAGCGTCGCGGCATTGCCCGACGAGGCGGAGATAGGCGTCGAGGTCGTTGAGGAAGCGCCGCTGGCCCGGCGCCGGCGGACGGCCGAAGATGCCCCCGTGCCGGTAGAGCACCGGCAGCAAGGTCAGGCCAATGCCGGTGCGGCGCGCGGCGGCGAGGTTGCGCAGCGCCATCTCCGCCGGCTCGGCATAGGGCGTGCCGTCCGGCTGGTGGTGCAGGTATTGGAACTCGGCGAGGCTGGTGAAGCCCCATTCCAGCAGCTCGACCTGCAGCTGGGCGGCGATCGCCTCCGCCTCCTCCGGTCCGAGCCGCTCGCCGAACCGGTACATCACCTCGCGCCAGGACCAGAAGCTGTCCCGTCCCTCGGGGCTGCGGCGCTCCGTCGCGCCGGCCATCGCGCGCTGGAAGCTGTGTGAATGCAGGTTCGGCATGCCGGGCAGCAGGGCGCCGCGAAGGCGGGTGGCGCCGCCCGGCGCGGCGCCGGGGGTGACGGCGGTGATCCAGCCTGCCTCATCGGCGGCGATCAGAACCTCGGAGGCCCAGCCATCGGGCAGTAGGGCGGCGGGGGCGTGGAATCCTGGCATGCCGCATCATGGCGGCGCGGGGGCCTTTGCGGAATGGCCGCTGGGGCCAGCCATGTCCGAATGACGCTCCCTCCGCCCAGGAGGCGCGGCGGCTGGATACCAGGCAGCGGCTGCGCTTCTCCGGAGCCGCGGCACGGGTCAGTCCTGCGGCTCGTCCGGCGGGGCGAAGACCTGCAGCGCGGCGCGGTGGAGGCGGAAGACGGCCGGGGTATGGGTTGTCAGCTCGCCATCGGTATTGACCGGCCGGGGCTTCCGCGTCCGCAGCTCGAGCGCGGTGGTGCGGAAGGCGCGCACGTCGTGCCAGCGGCCCTGGGTGCCGCTGCGCAGCCAGGGGATCAGTGCGACCAGCCGCCACCAATGCTCGACCTCCAGGCTGTAGACGTCGAACAGCCCGTCATCCGGCCGGGCATCCTCGGAGATGGTCATGCCGCCGCCGTAATGGCGCCCGTTGCCGACCGAGACCTGGATGGTCTTCACCCGCTCCACCTGCCCGTCATGGATCAGCGTGGCCGTGAAGGGCCGTGCGCGCCGCAGCAGGCGGAAGGCGGCGATGCCGTAGCCGAGCTTGCCCCAGCGCCGCTTGGCATCGGCCTTCAGCTCGCCGGCCAGCTCGGCGCTGAAGCCGATGCTGGCGACGTTGAAGTAGGGGTGCCCGTTGACCTCGCCGAGATCGACCGGGCGCGGCGCCGCCTCGGCGATCACCCGAGCCGCCTCCTCCAGCTCGAGCGGGATGCCGAGGCTGCGGGCGAGGTCGTTGGCGGTGCCGAGCGGCATGATGCCGAAGGGCAGCCCCGCCTTGCGGAGCCCCGGGATGGCGGCGTTGAGCGTGCCGTCGCCGCCGCCGATGACGACGCAGTTGATCCCGCCCTCTCCGGCGTGGTTCCGGGCCAGGCCGGTGGTGATGGCATCGGCACAGGCCATCCCGTCCGGCGGATCGAAGCGGGTGACGCCGATGCCGGCCATTTCCAGCGCGTCATGCGCTGCCTCGGCCTCCTCGTCGCCCCGTCGCGCCCGGCGGTTGACGATCAGCAGGGCGCGGCGGTTTTCGTTGGTAGTACGAATTGTCCCGGCTCCGACCTGTTGCGCCGATGAAACCGGTGAAGCGGCCGGAGGTTGCGGCAGCATCGAACCAAAGGAGCGACACCCTATGGATCAGCCCGGCGACCCGCGCCCCCTGTCCTGGCTCGGCCGGCTTGCCGGCCAGGCGGCGCCGCTGCTGGCGCTCGCCATCTGCGCCGGCGGGCTGCTCGGCTTCCTGGAACTGATGGAGGTGCTGGAGGGCGAAGGCCGCAGCTATGACGAGGCCGTGCTGCGCGCCCTCCGCCGGCCGGATGACCTGGCGGACCCGATCGGCCCGCCCTGGCTGGAGCTGACGATGCGGGACATCACCGCGCTCGGCGGCATCCCGGTCCTCGGGTTGCTCTCCGTGCTCGCGCTCGGCTGGCTCGTGCTGCGTCGCCGCTGGCAGTCGGTGGTGCTGCTGCTGATCTCGCTGCCTGGCGGGATGCTGCTCAACGCGATGCTGAAACAGGGATTCGACCGCCCGCGGCCCAGCCTCGTCGCGCATCTGGTCGAGGTCGAGACCAGCAGCTTCCCGAGCGGCCACGCCATGCTCTCGGCGGTGGGTTTCCTCACCCTCGGGGCGCTGCTCGCCGGGGCGGCGAAGCGGCGGCGGGAGCGCGGCTACGTGCTGGCCGTTGCCGTGCTGCTGACGCTGCTGATCGGCGGCAGCCGGGTCTATCTCGGCGTCCACTGGCCGAGCGATGTGCTGGCCGGGTGGTGCCTCGGCGCCGCCTGGGCGATGGGCTGCTGGCTCCTGCTGCGGTTCGGCCGGCGCTTCATGCCGCTGGGCCGGCGGGGCTGACCGCCGGCCGGCGGCCTCAGTCGCGCGCCTCGGGCCGCAGGGGCCGGGCGCGCGCCGCCTGCACCGCCGGGTTGTCCTGCCGGATCTGCAGCGCATGGGCGGCGCAGGCCGGGGCCGGGCCGTTGGCGATGGCGCCGCGGTCCTCGATGAGGTTCGCCGCCTCCAGCCGCGCCCGGTAATCCGGGATGGAGCGGTCCGCCACATGCCGGCCGCCCACCGGGGTCTTGGCGGGGTCCGCCTCGCCGCGCCAGAAAATCTCGGGCAGGATGACGAGGTCGAGCTGGGCGCTTTCGGCCATCAGCTTGTCCCAGTTGATGCTGGTCTCGCTGTCGTTCACCAGCTCGATCACATGCGCCCGCCTTCCCTGGCGGAGATAGGCGTTGTTCACCGTGTTCGGGTTGATCGCCGTGGTCAGGCCGAAGAGGCCGATGCGCAGGCGCTCCCCATCCGGCCGCTGGGGCATCAGGCCGGTGACGGCGGCGAGGTCGCAGGCGGTGTTGTCACGCCAGCTCGCCTCGACCAGCGGCCGCAGCGGCCGGCCGGGAACCGGGCCGGCGAAGGCGATGGCCCAGGCGGTGCCGAGCTGGGCAAGGCCGGCGAGCGCGATCACCAGGGTCGCCCCGCGCGCGACACGGGCCATCCGTGGGTCGCGGAGCGCGGTGCCCATGGCGAGGCCCAGGGGATAGGCCAGGAGGATCAGGCTGATCCCGACATAGCGCTCGGTCTGGTTGTTGGAGAGGACGAAGGCACCGATGGCCGGCAGGGCGGCCACGGCCGAGAGCAGCGTGAAGCTGCGCTGGCCCTGGCCGAGCCGGCGCCAGGCCAGCAGGAGCAGCACCAGGCCCGAGGCCAGCAGGGCCAGGCCGCCGAAGCCGAGCACATCCCAGATGAGGCTATAGGCGACGCGCAGGCCGAAGGGCTGGCCGATATCCTCGGGTGGGACGAAGAAGGCGTAGCCCTCCGCCGTCTGCCGCGCATAGCCGACATAGCGGCCGCCATTCAGCAGGTAGAAGGGCCAGGCGACCAGGGCGAGGCCGACCGCCGGCAACAACAGGCGGAGGCGCAGGGCCGCCGTGTCACGCTCCTGCCACCAGCGCCAGGCGGCGATGCCGACCCAGGCGAGGCCGATGGTCGGCAGGAAGGTCAGCTTCGCCAGCGCGCCGAGGCCGAGCACTGGCCCGAGCAGGCCGAGCCGCCAGATCGAGGCGCGCGGCGCGACCGCCTCGCGCAGCAGCAGCGCGAGCGCCGAGGCGGCGGCGAAATGCAGCGGCAGTTCGGTCATGAAGCTCTGCGCGCCGAGCATGTTGAGCGGTGCGAGCAGGTAGAGCAGCACGCCCGCCGCGGCGCCGGCGAGGCCGGCCACGGGCCGCAGGCCAAGCCAGATGACGAAGGCGGTCGCCGCCGTCATCGCCGAGGCCAGCAAGCGGAGCGCGGTCTGCGCATCGCCCTGGAACAGCGCGGCGATGGGCAGGCCGAGCAGGCGAAGCCCCGGCGGCAGCCAGCGGTCCTGCAGCAGCAGGTCGTCGCGCAGCGCGGCAAGGTCGCCGCTGCGCAGCACCAGTGCATCGGCCATCGAGAGGTTGAGGTGCATCACCTCGTCCCAGGTGCTGAGCATCGGGTTGCGGCTGATCCATAGCCAGGCGAGCCCGGCCAGCGTCGCCAGCGCCGCCACGGCCAGCAGGCTGAGGAGACGGCCGGGCCAGCGCGGCAGCTCCATGCCTTGGATGGTGTTGGTCTGCGGGGCGAGGGAGTCCGGCAAGGCGGTCATCCTGGATTGTGGGGGTTCGCACTCTGCTGCGCCGCAACAGAACGTTTTGGCGGGGCGACGCAACCCACAACTGCGCCAGAGGCAGCAGGATGGCGCAAAGAAAACCAAAGGGTTTTGAAAGCCTTGGTGCTGCCTCCCATTGGAGTTGCGGGACAGGGAGGCTGACGCGCGACGCGGCGCGGCCTAATCTGGCGCCATGACCGATCCAGCCGCCGCCCGCTTCCGCAACGCCCCCGCCATCCGCGCCCCGCGCGGGCTGGAACGCACCGCCCTGCACTGGACGACGGAGGCGCCGCTCCGGATGCTGATGAACAACCTCGATGCCGAGGTGGCGGAGCGGCCGGGCGAGCTCGTCGTCTATGGTGGCATCGGCCGGGCCGCGCGGGACTGGGCCAGCTACGAGCGCATCGTCGAGACGCTGCGCCGGCTCCGCGAGGACCAGACGCTGCTGGTGCAGTCCGGCAAGCCGGTCGGCGTCTTCGAGACCCATGCCGATGCGCCGCGGGTGCTGATCGCCAACAGCAACCTGGTGCCGCGCTGGGCGACCTGGGAGCATTTCTCCGAACTCGATCGCCGCGGCCTCATGATGTACGGCCAGATGACGGCCGGCTCCTGGATCTATATCGGCAGCCAGGGCATCGTGCAGGGCACCTACGAGACCTTCGCCGAGGCCGGGCGGCAGCATTTCGGTGGCGATCTCGGCGGGCGCTGGATCCTCACCGGCGGGCTGGGCGGCATGGGCGGGGCGCAGCCGCTGGCGGGTGTCTTCGCCGGAGCCTCGGTGCTGGCGGTCGAGTGCCAGCCCTCCTCCATCGAGAAGCGGCTGGAGACGAAGTATCTCGACCACCGGGCGGACGACCTCGACACGGCGCTCGGCATGATCCGCGCCGCCTGCGCCGAGCGGCGGGCGATCTCGGTCGGGCTTCTGGGCAATGCGGCGGAGGTCTTCCCCGAGCTGGTCCGCCGCGGCGTGGTGCCGGACATCGTCACCGACCAGACCAGCGCGCATGACCCGGCCAATGGCTACCTGCCGGCGGGCTGGACGCTGGCCGAATGGACGGCGAAGCGGGAGACCGACCCGGCCGCCGTCGCCGCCGCGGCCCGCCGCAGCATGGTCGCGCATGTGCAGGCGATGCTCGATTTCCAGGCGCTCGGCGCCAAGGTCCTCGATTACGGCAACAACATCCGGCAGATGGCGAAGGAGGAAGGGCTGGCCGACGCCTTCGGCTTCCCAGGCTTCGTGCCGGCCTATATCCGTCCCCTGTTCTGCCGCGGCATCGGCCCCTTCCGCTGGGCGGCGCTCTCGGGCGACCCGGAGGACATCTACAGGACCGACGCCAAGGTGCGGGAGCTGATCCCGGAGGATGCGCATCTGCACCGCTGGCTCGACATGGCCCGCGCCCGGATCAGCTTCCAGGGCCTGCCGGCGCGGATCTGCTGGGTCGGTCTCGGGCAGCGCGACCGGCTCGGCCTCGCCTTCAACGAGATGGTGGCGCGGGGCGAGATCGGGCCGATCGTCATCGGCCGCGACCACCTGGATTCCGGCAGCGTCGCTTCCCCGAACCGGGAGACCGAGGCGATGCGCGACGGGTCGGATGCCGTCTCCGACTGGCCGCTGCTGAACGCGCTGCTGAACACCGCCTCGGGGGCCACCTGGGTGAGCCTGCATCACGGCGGTGGCGTCGGCATGGGGTTCAGCCAGCATGCCGGCATGGTCATCGTCTGCGACGGCACGGCCGATGCGGCGCGGCGGCTGAAGCGCGTGCTGTGGAACGACCCGGCCACCGGGGTGATGCGCCATGCCGATGCGGGCTACGACATCGCCATCGACTGTGCGCGGGAGCATGGGCTCGACCTGCCCATGCTGCGCTGAGCCTGTCAGCCCAGGAGGAGTAGGCCGAGGCATGACCGACAGTACCGACGCCCCGCCCTTCCGGCCCGGCGAGGCCGGGCTCGCCGGGCTGCGCGCCGTCATGGAGGGCGGGCCACTGCATCTCGCCGAGGGCTGGCGCGAGGCGGTGGAGGCCTCAGCGGCGGCGCTCGAGGCCCGGATGGCGACGGGCGAGGCGCTGTACGGGGTCAATACCGGCTTCGGCAAGCTGGCCAGCACCCGCATCCCGGCCGAAGGTCTGGCGCAGCTGCAGCTCAACCTGCTGCGCAGCCATGCGGCCGGCACCGGGCCGCTGCTGCCACGGCCCGTGGTGCGCCTCATCCTCGCGCTGAAGGCGCTGTCGCTCGCCCGTGGCGCGTCCGGCGTGCGGCCGGCGGTGGTGGAGGCGCTGCTCGGCCTGCTTGCCGCCGATATGCTGCCCGCCATCCCGGCGCGTGGCTCGGTCGGCGCCTCGGGCGACCTCGCACCGCTCGCGCATCTCTCGCTGGTGCTGGTCGGCGAGGGCGAGGCCTTCCTCGGCGGCCGGATAGTGACCGGGGCCGAAGCCATGGCGGCGGCCGGGCTCAGACCCCTCGTGCTCGGGCCGAAGGAGGGGCTGGCGCTGCTGAACGGCACGCAGGTGAGCACGGCGCTTGCACTCGCCGCCCTCTTCGCCGCCGAGGACCTGCTGGCGACGGCGCTGGTCGCCGGGGCCATGTCGGTCGATGCGGCGCGCGGCAGCGATACGCCCTTCGACCCGCGGATCCATGCCCTGCGTGGCCAGCCGGGACAGATCCGCGTCGCCGGGGCGCTGCGCACGCTGCTCGCGGGCAGCCAGATCCGCGAGAGCCACCGCGAGGGCGACCCGCGCGTGCAGGACCCCTACTCGCTCCGCTGCCAGCCGCAAGTGGCCGGTGCCTGCCTCGACCTGCTCGGGCACGCGGCGCAGGTGCTGGAGCGGGAAGCCAATGCCGTCACCGACAACCCGCTGGTGATCGGGCAGGAGGTGCTCTCGGGCGGCAACTTCCATGCCGAGCCGGTGGCCTTCGCCGCCGACACCATGGCCCTGGCGCTGGCCGAGCTCGGCGCCATCAGCGAGCGGCGGATCGCCCTGCTGACCGACCCGGCGCTGTCCGGCCTGCCGGCCTTCCTGGTGCGGGATGGCGGCCTGAATTCCGGCTTCATGATCGCCCAGGTCACGGCGGCGGCGCTGACGGCCGAGAACCGGGCCCTGGCGGCGCCGCGCAGCGTCGACAGCATCCCGACCAGCGCCAACCAGGAGGACCATGTGAGCATGGCGACCGGCGCCGCGCTGCGGCTGCACGACATGGCCGACAACCTCGCCGCCATCCTCTCGATCGAGCTGCTGGCCGCGGCGCAGGGCCTCGAATTCCACCGCCCGCTGCAGAGCGCACCAGCGCTGGAGGCGGCGCATGGGCTGGTCCGCAACGTCGCCGCCGCCTGGGATGCGGACCGGGCGATGGCGCCGGATATCGCCGCGGTGAAGGCGCTGGTGGAACATGGCCGCTTCGCCGCCCTGGTGGGGTGGGGCTGATGTTCGACCGGGTCTGGCTGAACGCGAACCTGGCGACGATGCAGGGCAAGGGACTCGGCATCCTCGAGAATGGCGCCATCGCCGCGCAGGATGGGCGGATCGCCTGGGTCGGCCCGCGCGCGGCCCTGCCAGGCGGGGGGATCGAGACCACGGATTGCGGCGGTGCCTGGATCCTGCCGGGCCTGATCGACTGCCATACCCACCTCGTCTTCGGCGGCGACCGGGCGGATGAGTTCGAGCGGCGGCTGGCGGGCGAGGATTACCAGGCCATCCTCAAGGCGGGCGGCGGCATCCTCTCCACGGTACGGGCGACGCGGGCGGCGAGCGAGGATGCGCTGCTGGCGGCCGCCCTGCCCCGCGCCGATGCGCTCATCGCCGAAGGCGTCACCACCGTCGAGGTCAAGTCGGGCTATGGGCTGGAGCGCGAGGCGGAGCTGCGGCAGCTGCGCGCGGCCCGTCGGCTGGCAGAGGAACGGCCGGTCGCGGTACAGGCAACGCTGCTCGCCGCCCATGCCGTGCCGCCCGAATTCGCCGGGCGGCGCGCCGATTATGCCCGGCTCGTGGCGGAGGAGATGGTGCCCGCCGCCATCGGCCTCGCCGATGCGGTCGATCTCTTCCATGACCCGCTGGCCTTCGACACCGCGGATGCGCGGCTGGTGATCGCGGCGGCGCAGCGGGCCGGCCTGCCGGTCAAGCTGCATGGCGACCAGCATGGCGACATGGGCAGCGCCGCGCTGGGCGCCGAATGCGGCGCGCTCTCCGTCGATCACCTGGAGCATGCGAATGCCGCGGGGCTGGCGGCGATGGGGCGGGCGGGCACCGTCGCCGTGCTGCTGCCGGGGGCGACGCTTTTCCTGCGGGAGACGCGCATCCCCGACATCGCCGCGATGCGGACGGCGGGGCTGCGGATGGCGGTGAGCACGGATGTGAATCCCGGGTCTTCCCCCACCCTCTCGCTGCTGCTGATGCTGAACCTGGCCTGCACGCTCTACCGCCTTACCGTGACAGAGGCGCTGCGCGGCGTGACCGTGGAGGCGGCGGCGGCACTCGGCCTCGCGGACCGCGGCCGGCTGGCGCCCGGCCTGCGCTGCGACCTGGCGCTCTACCGCATCGCCCGGCCGGCGGAGCTCTGCTACTGGATGGGCCGCAATCCCTGCATCGGCCGCGTGCTGGAAGGACGTTGATGGACCTCGATACCATGCTCGCCGTGATCCGCCGCGGCGTGCCGCTCGCCGGGGAATGGGGGGTCGAGCTGCTGGAGGCGGCGGATGGCCGGGCGCTGCTGCGCCTGCCGGCCGATGCGCGGCTGCTGCGGCCGGGCAATACCATCTCGGGCCCGGCACTCATGGGGCTGGCGGATGTGGCGATGTGGGCGGCCCTGCTGTCGCTCACCGAAGGGCGGGACGACAGCGTGACCTCCACCATGACGGTGAATTTCCTCCGCCCCGCCGGCAGCGGCCCGGTGCTGGCCGAGGCGCGCATCGTCAAGCGCGGCAAGCGGATGGTATTCGGCGAGATCCTGCTGCGCGCCGAGGGCAGCGAGGAGCCAGCCGTGCATGTGACGACGACCTGGGCGGTGATCGCACCCGGTCGTTGAGTGACCGAACCAGCCGCTACCGCCGGCGTTTCCGCTGCCCAGAGGACTTCAGATGCGCCGACTAGCCGCCTTGTTGCTGCTGATCCTGCTCGGGCGGGCGGAAGCCGCCGGCTTCGACGAGTTCCAGGTCTTCGACGGCCGGATCGCCGAGCCCGGCAGCATCGACCTCAACATCCACCTGAATGCGGGGCGGCGCGGCCGGCTGGGCGATGGCGCGCCGCGCAACGGCGTGCTGGCGACGGCGGAACTCGGCTATGCCACGATCCCGTGGCATGAGGTGGCGCTGCTGGTGCCGGTGGCGCGGGAATTCTCCGGCGACACCTATGGCGGCGGCTTCAAGCTGCGCAACACCTTCATCAGCCCGGGCGCCGACAACCGGCCCTTCGCCTATGGCATGGACATCGAGATCCGCCACCAGTCGGCGCGCTTCTCCGAGACGGATTGGGCGCTGACGCTGCGGCCGATCATCGACCTGCGCACCGGTCCCTGGCAGCTCATCCTCAACCCGGAGGTGGAGATACCGCTCGGCCGGGACGGGCCGATCTTCGCCCCGGCGGTGCGCGGGGTGCGGCAGGTGGCGCCCGCGGTCTGGATCGGCCTCGAACATTACATGGAATTCGGGCGCATCAGCCGTGGGGAGGGGCTGCCCAAGCAGGCGCACCAGCTCTTCGTCACGACGGATATCCGCTTCACCAACCGCTTCGCCCTGCATCTCGGCCTCGGCCACGGGCTGACCCATGCGAGCGACCGCTGGCTGGGCAAGGCGATCCTCGGCTTCGACTTCTGATATCCTTGCCGCCCAAAGCCTGGGGGACCGGATGGCGAAGACCTATGTGCTGCTGCATGGCGCCTTTCATGGCGCCTGGTGCTGGCGGGCGGTGGCGGACCGGCTGCGCGCCGCCGGGCATCGCGTGACGGTGCCGACCCAGACCGGGCTCGGCGAGCGGCGGCATCTGCTCTCGGCGCAGATCACGCTGGACACCTTCGTCACCGACCTGGTCGAGCACATGGAGGCCGAGGAGGTGGAGGCGGCGGTCCTCGTCGGCCACAGCTTCGGCGGCAATGCCATCACCGGCGCGGCGGACCGCATCCCGGGGCGCATCAGCCACCTCGTCTATCTCGACGCCATGGTGCTGGGGGATGGCGACACGCCCTGGGGCCGCATGCCGCCGGCCCAGGCGGCGGAGCGCCGCCGCGGGGTGATGGAACAGGGCGGCGGAGTCGTCGCCATGCCGCCCCCGGTCAGCGCCTTCGGCGTGCCGGAGAGCCACCCGCTCGCCGACTGGGTGCGGCGGCGGCTGACGCCGCATCCGGCCGCCACCTACGCCACGCCCCTGCGCCTCGCCCATCCGCCCGGCAACGGGCTGCCCCGCACCTACATCGCCTGCACCGACCCCTGGTACGCGCCGCTCGCCTGGGCGCGGGAGGCGGTGCGGGCTCAGCCGGGCTGGGATTGGCGGGAGATCGCCACCGGGCATGATGCGATGGTGACGGCACCGGAGGAGCTGGCGCGGATGCTGCTGGAGATCGGCCCCAAGGCACCGGCCTAGAGCGGTTTCCGTTCGCACTGGCTCACGGAACCCGCTCTATCTTTTTGTTTGGCGGGCAAATTACTCCGATCAGGTGTTTCAACCTGATCGGAGTTTGCTCTAGGCCATCCCCTCCAGCGCCGCCCAGGCCGAGAGCACCGCGCCCTCCTGCCAGCCTGTGAACCAGGAGAGGTACTCGCCGGCGAAATGGTAGGGGCCCTCCGGCTTGCGCAGCAGCGGGTAGAGGCTGCGGCGCTGCTCGGCGGTCCAGTCCACCCAGGCGCCGCGGGCGCGCGGCATGCGGGACCAGGCGACGGATACCGGCGCCGCGACCTCGCGGCCGAGGCCAGGATGCAGGGCCTCGCCATCGGCGGCGATGACGGCCGCGCGTTCCGCCGGGCTGCGGGCGGCGAAGCGCTCCCCGATCGAATCCTCCCAGATATAGGCGCCGATCAGGATGCCCTTCCCGGCATGGAAGCCGTGCGAGGGATACCAGATCTGCGTCGCCTCGCGCGGCAACCAGGAGATGCCGCCATAGATGGCGTGGTCCTCCTCCCAGAAGCGGCGACTGCATTGGAAGGCAAGCTTGGCCGCCGGGGAGGCGTGCAGCGCGGCGAGCCCCGCCTTACGCTGCGGCGAGAGATCGGCATCGAGCCGGGCGAGGACGGGCGCAGGCAGGGCGAGGAGGATGCGCGGCGCCTCCTCCTCCCGCACCGCGCCATCGGCACCGCGCCAGGTGAGGCGGGCGCCGGACCCTGTGCGACGCAGGGTGAGAACCTCCGCCCCGGTGACCAGCGCCTCGCCCAGTTCCCGGGCGAAGGCGGCGGCGATGCGGTCCATCCCGCCAACCGGCTGCAGCATGGTGGCGGCATAATCCACCCCCTCGGCGAAGGCCGCGCCCTCCCAGAGCGCCGGCTCCAGCAGCAGGCGCGGGTCGAGCGGGCCGAGGGCGCGCGGCGGGGCGAGGCCGGCGCCGGGCGCCGCCTCCCAGCCGGCACGCGCGCTGCCCTGGTAGCGCATGTCCCGCCCGAGCGCGCCGAAGCGGCGCAGCATGGCGCGGAGGGCATCGAGATCGGCCTCGGTGAGCGGCGCCTCGGCCGTGCCGCGCTCCAGCCCCTTGGCGGCAAGCTCCGCCACGAGGCCGCGCAGGTCGGCCTGGACGCGCCGCATCGGCACGGGGCCGGCCGATGCTTCGAGCAGCGCCGCGCGGTTCTCGTTCACCAGCACCTCCAGCGGCACGCCGAGCGCCCGGCAATAGCCGAGGATTCCGCGGTGGTGGTGGGGGATCCGGGCTGGGCCGGGATTGGCGTAGAGATGCGGTGCCGCATCCCAGGTGATGCGCTGCGGGATGGTGCCCTCCTCCTCCACCACATCCCCGGCGCGAAGGGTCAGGCAGCGGCCGCCAGCGCGCCCGCCTGCTTCCAGCACCCGCACCGACCAGCCGGCGCGGCGCATCTCGAGGGCTGCGACCAGACCGGCGATGCCGGCGCCGACGACCAGCACGCGGCGCCCGTCACGTGGCAGGGCCGGCGCCGCCGCGCGGGCCGGGGCGGCGGGCAGGCCACCCAGGGCGGCGAGCACCGCGACCGCAGCGCTGGACCCACCGGCCGCCGCCGCGCCTTCGATCAGCGCGCGGCGGGAGATCATCCGCCGAGTTGCGCCTGCACCGCCCGCACCACGGCCGCCGTGCCGTCCCCGCCGCCGATATCCGTGGTGCGGAGGCCACCCGCGAAGGCCGCGTCGACCGCGGCATCGAGTTCCGCAGCGGCATCGGCGAAGCCCTGGCCGGCGCCGCGGCTGGCCAGCCAGTCGAGCATCATCGAGGCCGAGAGCAGCATGGCCGCCGGGTTGGCGATGCCCTGCCCGGCAATGTCCGGCGCGGTGCCGTGCGCCGGCTGGAACACCGCATGCTCGTCGCCGATATCGGCCGAGGGGGAGAAGCCCATGCCGCCCACCAGCCCGGCGGCGAGGTCGGAGAGGATGTCGCCGAACATGTTCTCGGTCGGCAGCACGTCATAGGCCCAGGGGCGGCGGACGAGGTCGAGCGCCATCGCATCGACATAGTGGTGGCCGCTCTCCACGCCCGGGAATTCCGTGGCCACCTCGTCGAAGACGGCGCGCATGAAGGCGAAGGCGCGGAAGACATTCGCCTTGTCCACCAGCGTCACCCGCCCTGCCCGGCCGAGCCTCGCGGCGCGGCGCTCGGCGAGGCGGAAGGAGAAGCGGCTCAGCTTCTCGGTGGTGGCGCGGGTGATGCGGAGCGTCTCCTCCGCCAGATCCTGCGTCACCAGCCCCTTGCCACGCGAGTGGAACAGGCCCTCGGTGCTCTCCCGCACCAGGACGAAGTCGATGGTCGCGGCGCGCGGGTCGGCCAGCGCCACCGGCACGCCGGGGATGGCCCGCACCGGCCGCACGCCGGCATAGAGGCCGAGCCGGAAGCGGAGGTCGAGCTGCGGCGCGATCTCGGTACCGTCGGCCTGGCGGATCCCGGGCCAGCCCATGGCGCCGAGCAGGATGGCATCGGCGGACTCGGCGGCGCGGAAGCTGGCCTCGGGGAAGGCATCGCCGGTTGCCTGGTAGTGGAAGGCGCCGGCCGGCAATGCCTCGGTCGAGAGGCCGATGCCGTGGCGCCGGGCCAGCGGGTCGAGCACGGCGAGCGTTGCCTCGGTCACCTCCGTGCCGATTCCGTCGCCCGGCAACACCGCGATCCGCACCGAATTGCTGGCCATGCGCTTCCCCTTCCCGATCCTTGGCCCCATCCTGCGGCAAAGACTTCGGGAGGGACAGTTCATGCCGCATCTCACGCGCCGCCACCTTCTGGCGGCCGCCGCCATCCTGCCCGGCACCGCGCGGGCGCAGCCTGCTTGGCCGGAGAAGCCGGTGCGCATCATCGTTCCCTTCCCGCCCGGCCAGGCGGCGGACATCTTCACCCGCCTCTATGCCGACGAGCTCTCCCGGCGCTGGCCACAGCGCGTCATCGTCGAAAATCGCGGCGGCGGGGCGGGTGCGCCGGCGCTGGAGGCGGGTGCGCGGGCAGCGCCGGACGGCTACACGCTGACGGCGGGGACCTCGGGCACGCTGGGCGTCAACCCCTCCGTCCTGCCGCGCATCCCCTATGACGCGGAGCGGGACTTCGCCTTCATCAGCAATGTCGTCGTGCTGCCGCTGCTGATCGTGGCGCATCCCTCGCTCGGCCTGCGCACGGCCGCCGAGGTGGTGGCGGCGGCCAAGGCGGCGCCGGGCCTGGTCGACGTGGCGACGGCGGGTCCGGCGACCAGCCAGCACATGTCCGCCGAGCTTTTCGTCCACCGCACCGGCATCCGGGTGAACATGGTGCATTACCGCGGCAGCGGGCCGGCGATGGCGGACCTGCTGTCGGGCAACGTCAAGCTGATGTTCGACAGCGTCGCCTCCGCCCTGCCGCATATCCAGGCGGGAAAGGTCATCCCCATCGCGGTGACGACGCCGGAGCGGGCGCCGCAGCTGCCGGATGTGCCGACCATCGCCGAGACGGTGGCCCCGGGCTATGGCGCCTATGGCTGGACCGGGCTCTGCGCGCCGGCCGGGACGCCGGAGGAGATCGTGCGGAAGGTCAATGCCGACCTGGGCGACATTCTCCGCCAGCCCGCCATGCGGGCGCGCTTCGTCGAGCTGGGAGGCACCGCGGCGCCTGGGACGCCGCAGGAATTCGGCGAGTTCGTCCGGCGCGAGATCGCGCAGTGGCGCGAGGTGGCCCGCATCGCCAATGTACGGCTGGAGGGCTGACCCTCCAGCCGCGAGTCCGGCCTCAGCGCCCCGGCAGCGCGTTGCCGTAGCGGTAGGCGGCATCCATCGCCGGACGCGGGAAGGGCCGGATCTGCACGCCCTGCGCCACCATCCGGCGCAGCGCCTCCGGGTTCCGCACGTCGTAGCGGGCCAGCATGAGCAGGATCTGCTCCTTGCAGGCGGTCTCGAAGATGTCCTTGAAGGCCTGCGACAAGGTCTGCAGCGCCGGGACGATCCGCCGCCCGGAAAGGGCGTGAGGAGGGCGATGGCAAGCTTCGGTGCCGCGCCGATGCCCTGGTTCTGGACCAGCCAGTTCGACGTCAACATCCAGATTCCCGGCCTGCCGAGCGCCAGCTCTCCGTCGCCACGCATCGCGGCGTGGTCTTCGCCTCTTATGCGGAAGGGATGGAAAGCTTCCCCGACTATATGCTGGCGGACGGGTCGGGGCGGCATGGCGTGATGTGCTCGGCCAAGAGCGACGCCTCGAAGCTTACGGTCGATGCCAAGAAGGAGATGCGCGCCCTCAAGGGGGCATGACCCTCGCCGACCCGCGGCTGATGGATTTCGTCGACGAGTTCGACAGCCCTTGGTCCGTCACCATGGCGACGATCTGGCCCAACCTGATCGTGCAGCGGGAGATGAACACGCTTGGCATCCGGCAGATCGTGCCGACGGGGCCGAACGAGTTCATCATGAAATGGACCATGTTCGGCTTCCAGGGCGACACGCCGGAGATGACGGCGCATCGCCCTGACGGAGACGGCGCTCCGCATCCCCGTTTGACGGCGCCTGCCGCCTGAAGAAGGGCGCGCGACCCGGCGGGGGGTGCGGGTCGCGCGCGTCATCGCCGGCTGAAGCGGGCCCCGGGGGGAGAGGCCATCAGCCGGCAATTCGATCAGCCGCCGTTGCTGACCAGGCGGCCGGCCAGGGTCGGGCTGGCCTGCTGGGCCGGGACGAGGACGAGCGCCTGCTCGCGGCCACCGCCGACCAGTTCGGCGACGGTGCTGCTGCGGGGCTGGATGGCGGTCGGGCCGGAATAGGCGAGGCTGCGGCTGGTGCCCTCACCCGTCAGGCGGGCATACCCACCGCCGACGACGTTCTGGCTCGGGATCGCGTACTCCACCCGCGGTCCGCCATCCGCGCCACCGCCAACGAGGTGGGGGCCATTGTCCTGGGCCAGGGCGGCACCGGCGGTGCCGAGGACGAACACGGAGGCGATTACTGCGTTGCGGAACATAAGTTGGTCTCCTTTTTGGCCACCAGAAACCGGCGGCTTCGATGGGAGCTATATACGAGGCGATTAGATCGCGTACGATCGACCATCTTGCATGGCTGCGCTGCGTTTCGCGCACGAGCGATTTAATCGCTCACGATCTATTTGTTTGGTGCAGGAGGTTTACGAACCGGGAGGAACGCCGATGACCGACGCCGCTACGCCGAAATCGAAGCTTGAGCTGAATGATTTCCTCTGCTTCGCCCTGCACTCGACCGCGTTGGCGATTGGCCGGGCGAACAAGCCGATGCTCGACAAGATCGGCCTCACCTACTCGCAGTATCTCGTGATGGTCGTGCTCTGGGCGGAGGACAACCGCACCGTGAGCAGCATCGGCGACAAGTTGTTTCTGGAATCGAACACCCTGACGCCCCTGCTCAAGCGGCTGGAAGCGCTCGGCTATGTCCGCCGGTCCCGCGACACCGCCGATGAGCGGCAGGTCCGCATCAGCCTGACGGAACAGGGGCGCGCATTGCGCGAGAAGGCCTGCGCGGCGCATCCGGACTGGATCGACCGTGCCTTCGGCGGTGACATGGCGGCGGTCCAGGAGCTGAAGGACCGTGTCATTGCCATCCGGGACCGGCTGAAGACGGCGGAAGGCTGACAGTCCCTACCTTGCGCCTGGGCGTGCCGGCTGGGCTACGCAGGCGCCAGGGGTTTGTCCCTCGCGCTCGCTCCAGGCGGCGCGCGGCTCAAGCCCGGGGCGGGACGATGCGGCAGGCTTCGGCGGCGACGCGCGCCAGGCGCAGCATCCGGCGCGCCGCGACGGCACCGGCGGCGGCCTCACCAGCGAATTGCTCCAGCAGCTTGTTGGAGAGCAGCGCCCGCGCCGCCGCATCAACCGCAACATCCGTCGCGGCCACGGTCGCGGCGTCCAGCAGGGTCCGGCGGACCAGGGCCAGGGTTCCGGCGAAGCCGGGCCGCAGCCCGTGCAGCGCCGCCACCTGCCGTACCAGCCGCACGCCACGCCAGGCGAAGACCAGCGCATCGAGCCCCGGCGAGGGACTGATGGCCGTGATGGAGAAGGCCTGCACCGCGGCGACCCGCCCAAGCCCCGCCGCCTCGGCATCCAGCAGGCGCAGCGGGCCACCCTCCAGCAGGGCCCGCAACTCCTCGGTGCTGCCCGCCTGCCGGAGAGCAGGCTGCAGGCTGGCGGCCTCGGCGACGCCGGCGGCCCAGCGCAGCGCCTCGGCCCGCGCCACTTCGAGGTCCTGCCGGGCGAAAGCGGCACGGGCGCGATCGACGGCACGCAAGGCGCCAAGGCTGCGCAATTCCCGCCAGCCGCCACCGGCCACAAGGCCGAAGCCGATGGCAACCACGCCGAGCGTGGCCCAGCCCTGCACCGGGCCACGGCCGAACTGATCGACGACGAAATTCACCGCGTCCAGGACAGCGAGGCCCAAGCCGAGCACCGCCGCCCCCGCTGCCGCCCGGCCGATGCCAGACCAGCGCGCCCGGGGCGCCGGGGCCGCGACCGGCACCACGGCCTGCTCCCACTGGAAGTCGAGCCGGGGGGCGGGCTCTTCCAGGATCACGCGCGGACCCTTGGGGGCATCGCTCACAGCAGGTCTCCGATCAGCGCCGCCAGCAGCGCATCCAGCCCGATATGGGGAACGCCGGAGCCGCCCGCCGCGTCCAGCCGCGGTGGCTGGAATTCCGGCATCTCGAAGAAGCCGTGCTCCCAGAAGCCGGGCTCCGGCGGGCGCAGCGGGATCTCGCCAGGATAGACCTTGGCGCTGCGGCCATTCTCCAGCAGCAGGCCCCGCACGGCGGCGACCGGGCGGCCATCCAGCACCGCGACGTCATCCTGGGTGCAGCGGAGCGAGGCAAGCGCATGCACCGTGGTCGGCACCCCGGCCTCGCTCGCCCTGCCCTGCGGCCCGGCGACCAGATGGCCGAGCAGCGCCGACAGCGCGTCTCGTTGCCGCGCCGGCACATGGTCGGCCTTGGTGGCGGCGAAGGCGATGCGGGCGATGCCGGCGCCGGTCAGCCAGTCGAACCAGCTGCCGCCATGGCGGAGCGCCCCGGCTATGGCCGAGAGCGCCTCCGCCGTGTCCTCGAAGGCCGCCTGCCCGGCATGCAGCGCGCCGAGCACATCCACCAGCACCACCTGGCGGTCAAACCGGCGGAAGAAAGGCTCGAAGAATTCCGCCCGCTGGGCGCCGATATAGGCGGCATGGCGCTCGGCCATCAGCCCGGCGAGGCCTCGTCCGCCCGGCTGGAGAAGGGGGAAGAACCAGAGCACCGGCGTCTCGCCACGCGGCCCGGGATTGAGCACCCGCCCCGGCTGCAGGAAGCGGAAGCCCAGCCGGTCCCGGCATTCGCGGAGCGCATCGCGGAAGAGGCCATGGCCGCGCCGTGCCAGCGACTCATCCGCCGGCGCACCGGACGGCAGGGCCTCGACCCAGTCGAGGAAAGCGCGGGCGGCGGCCGAGGCTTCGGCCCGGCGCAGGCGCCGCAACGCCTCCGCCGACCATGCCGCGTAATCCTGGTCGAGCATGGGCAGGTCGAGCAGCCACTCGCCGGGATAGTCCAGCAGCTCCAGCGTCACCGTGCGGCGCCCGAGGAGGCCGCCCAGCAACCCGCCGAGGCTGCCGCTCCGCTCCAGTTCCAGCTGCAATTCGAGGGTGGAGAGGTCGTCGGTACGGCCCGGCCAGGCGGGCGGGTCGGCGGCGAGGGCGGCGAGATGCGCCTCGACATCGAAGCGCGGCAGCGCCTCGGTCGCCGAAGGTACGAGCCGCACGCTGCGCAACCGCCCGCCTGCGGCCTGCTCCAGCAGCGGCAGCGTCCGCCGCCCCCGCCCTGCCGCCAGCAGATTGGCGACGAGAGCGGTGAGGAACACCGTCTTGCCGGCGCGCGTCAGGCCGGTGACGGCCAGGCGGATGCGCGGCTGGCCGATGAGGGTGCGGGCCAGCCGCTCGGGAGTCTCGGCCAGGTCGCGCAGCAGGCCGAAGGGATCGACGGCCATCGGCCTGGCGCGGCGATCAGCGCTGGATCAGCTCGATCTTGTAGCCGTCCGGATCCTCGACGAAGGCGATGATGGTGGTGCCGAATTTCACCGGGCCGGCCTCGCGGGTCACCTTGCCGCCGCCGGCACGCACCTTCTCGCAGGTGGCCGCGACATCCGGCACGCCGACCGCCAGATGGCCGAAGGCATTGCCCTGCTCGTACTTCTCGGTGCCGTAGTTGTAGGTCAGCTCGATCTCGCCCTGGCCCTCGGCATTGCCCTCGCCATAGCCAAGGAAAGCGAGGGTGTACTTGCCGTCCGGCACGTCGCGGCGGCGAAGCTCCTTCATGTCCAGCAACTCGGTGTAGAACTTCACGCTGCGGTCGAGATTGCCGACGCGGATCATCGTGTGCAGGAATTTGCTCATGGCGCTGTCTCCTTGAGGAATTCGTCCGGGCGGATGGCGAGCAGGAACAGCCCCGCCGCATCCGCCGCCGCAATGGTGGCGGCACGGTCCACCAGGATGGTGCCGCCCGCCTCGATGGCAATACCGGCGAGACCGGCCGCGGCGGCGCCGGCAATGGTCGCCGGCCCTACCGTCGGCAGGTCCAGGCGGCGATCCTGCCCCGGCTTCACCAGCTTCACCAGCACTCCGCCGGGTCCCTCCCGCCTGAGCCCGGCGCAACGCGCGAGCAGGGCATCGGTGCCCTCGATCGCCTCGACACCGAGGACGAGGCCCTGCTGCACCACAGCGCCCTGGCCGACATCGACGGCGCCGAGCGCCTGCACGACCGCGATGCCCCGGCGGATATCCTCGAGCGCCATGGCCGCGGGTGCCACGGCGCCAAGACGCCCCGCCTCCGCCAGGATGTCGCGCAGGATGGCCTGGGCGGGGAGGATCTCGAACCCCTCCTCCTCCAGCACCCGCACCACGGCCTTGAGCAGGCCGTCATCGCCCTGCCAGGCGGCGCGGCCGATCTTCAGCAGCAGCCGGGCCAAGCCGGCATCGGGACGGATGGACAGGAAGGAGGGGCGCTTCGCCGCCCCGCACATGACGAGCTGGCGGATGCCCCGCGCCCGCAATATCTCGATAGCCTGTCCGGCAGCGCCGAGGCGGATCGCCAGATGCGGCAGATGCCGGTAGTCGGCGGGGTCGGCCCAACCCTCGATCACCACGGCGAAGACGTCCCGGCCCGCTGCCCGGGCCGCCGCGGCGACCTGCAGCGGCACCGCGCCACCCCCGGCGACGAGGCCGAGTGTCACGCCCCCTCCCCGTTCTCCTCGTCCACGCCGCCGAGTTCCGGCGCGGTCATCCGCCCCGGCCGTACCAACTGGCGGCGGCGGGAGGCATCGCGGATGAAGGCGATGATCTCCATCACCAGCGGCTCACCCGCATAGCGCTCCTCGGCCTGGGCGAGCTTGGCCGCGAATTCGCCGGGGTCCTTGAAGAGCAGGTTGTTGGCGACGCGAAGGGTGCGGAGTTGCTCCCGCGTTGCCCCCCGGCGCAGCAGGCCGATCTTGTTGAAGCCGACCAGCCGCGCCGGCAGGCCGAAGACATAGCCGAAGGGTGGCACGTCATTGGTGACGCCGGCGAGGCCGCTCACCATGGCAAGGCGCCCGACCCGTACCGTCTGGAACACCGCCGCACCGCCGCCGACGAAGGCGCCTTCGCCGACATGCACATGCCCGCCCAGCATTACGTTGTTGGCGAGGATGACGCCATCGCCCAGCACGCAGTCATGCGCGACATGGGCTTGCGCCATCAGCATGCAGCCGGCGCCGACGCTGGTGACGCCGCTGCCGCCGACCGAGGCGCGGTGGATGGTGCAGCCCTCGCGCACCAGGGTGCGTGCACCAAGCTCGCAGCGGGTCGGTTCGCCCTTGTACTTGGTGTCCTGCGGCGGGGTACCGATGGAGGCGAAGGGCAGGATGCGGACGCCCGCGCCGATCCGCGTCGCCCCATCCACCACGACATGGGAGACGAGCTCGACGCCCGCCTCCAGCACCGCCTCGGGACCGATGCTGCAGAAGGGGCCGATGCGGACGTCATCCGCGAGTTGCGCGCCGGCAGCGATGACCGCGCTGGGATGGATCTGCGCCAAGGGCTCAGCGGTCCAGGATCATGGCGGTGTAGGTCGCCTCGGCCACCACTTTGCCGTCCACCTTCGCCTCGGCGGCGAATTTCCAGATGTTGCCGCGCTGCCGGTCCTTGCGGACATGGATGCGCAACTGGTCGCCGGGGCCGACGGGCTTGCGGAATTTCGCGCCCTCGACCGACATGAAATAGACGAGCTTGCCCCGCGCCTCGGGGCCCAGCGTCTCGACCACCAGCACGGCCGCCGTCTGCGCCATGCTCTCGACGATCAGCACGCCCGGCATCACCGGATGTTCCGGGAAATGGCCCTGGAAGAAATTCTCGTTGATGGTGACGTTCTTGATGCCGACGCAGGAGACGTTCTTCCGTACCTCGACGATACGATCCACCAGAAGGAACGGATAGCGGTGGGGGATGGCGCGCATGATCTGCGCGATGTCGAAGGCCTCGACCCGCCCGTCCTCGCCGACCGGACCAGCCGTCTCCGCCGCCCTCGCCTCGTTCGCATCCATCGCCTTAGCCTGCCTTCCCCTCGTCCTGCTGGGCCGAACCCAGCTTCCGCAGCCGCGCAATGGCGCGCCAGAATTCCCGCACCGGCCAAGCCGGGCTGCCGATGACATCCGTTTTCGCGGGCACGTCGTTCATCACCCCGGCCTGCGCCCCGATCCGCGCCCCGCTGCCGATCTCGATATGGCCGGCAATACCACTCTGGGCGGCGACCTGCACGTAATCCCCGAGAAGCGCAGAGCCGGCGATGCCGGCCTGACCGACGAGAATGCAGCCCCGGCCAGTGCGGACGTTGTGCCCGACCTGCACCAGGTTGTCGAGGCGCGAGCCCGGACCGATGACCGTATCGCCCTGGCTGCCCCGATCGACGCAGCTATTGGCTCCGATCTCGCAGAAGTCACCGAGCAGGACGCGGCCCAGCTGCGGCATCGTCTCGAACCGGCCATCCGGCGTGGCGGCGAAGCCGAAACCCTCCTGCCCAATCCGGGCCCCGGGATGCAGCACGACGCCGCGGCCGGCAACCGCATGGCTGATGCTGCAATGCGGATGCAGCCGGCAGCCCTCGCCCAGTTCCACGCCATCACCGATCACGGCATGGGCACCGATCATGCAACCGGGCCCGATGCGCGCGCCCGCCCCGATGACGGCATAGGGTCCGATCTCGCAGCCCTCGCCGATCACCGCATCCACGGCGATGACGGCGGTCGGATGGATGCCGGGCCGCAGCGCCGCGGGGGGATGGAACAGCCTGGCAACCCGGCCGAAGGCCAGGTAGGGCGCCTGCACGATGATCGCCAGCGTGCCCGGGGGCACCTGCCTCGCCAGGGCGTCCGCGATCACCACGGCGCCGGCCTTCGTCTCCGCAAGCGATGGTAGATATTTGCGGTTGTCGAGGAAGCTCACCTCATCCGGGCCGGCGGATTGCAAGGGCGCGACGCCGGTGAAGCGACGCGCCGGGTCACCCTCGCACTGGCCGCCGGCAGCCGCCAGGATCTCCGTCAGGCTGAGTGGCCCAGCGGAGGCGAAGAAGCGCGGATCGACAGCCAAGGCCGACCCCCTTGCTCAGCGCCGCTGCTGCTGCGCCGCCGGCGGCGTGGCCGGACGCGCGGCAGGCGCCGTCGCCGCCGGCTGCTCGCCGCTGGTGGCCTCGGGGGGCATGGTGACGCTACGCAGCACCCGATTGAATTGCTGCGCCACCTCCTCCGTCAGGTCGAAGGGCGGGTCGTTGAAGATGACCAGCGGCCGTGGCAGCACGAGGTTGACCTTCCGGCTCGCCGCCACCTGGCGGATGACGCCGCCGAGGGCCTGCTCGATCTCCGCGAGCGCCTGCTGTGCCGCCTGCTCGATGGCGCGGGACCGCTCCCGGAAGATGCGCTGGCTGTCGGTGATCCTGTCCTGCAACGTCCGCTCCCGCTCGCGGAGCTGGTCGGGCGGCAGGGAGGCACGCTGGTTGGCAAGCTGCTGCTGCTGCTCGCGCCAGTTGTTCTGCTCGCGCTGCAGGTCGTCGTTCAGCCGCTGGCGGCGGCGCTCGATCTCGTCGCGCACCTGGTTGAAGGCAGTGGAAACGCGCTGGATCTCCGGCACGTCGACGATGCCGATGACGGCATCAGGGGGCTGCTGTCCGGGCGGCAGGGGCTGCGGCGCCTGGGTGCTCGGCCGCTGCGGCTGCTGCGCCGGGCGCTGCTGCTGTGCCGGCCGGGGCTGCTGCTGGGCTGGCCGTTGCCCGCCCTGCTGGTTCGGGATGAAGAAGCCGGGATCCTGCTGAGCCAGCGCGGGCCCTCCGGCCAGGACGGCGAGAGCGAGGGCCGAGGCCATGAGGGCAGTGGCGGACGAGGCGCGGAAGGCTGGCATATGCGAAGGAATCCCAGGGTTCAGATGGTCGGGTTCACAGCGTAGGGTCAGAACCGGGTGCCGAAGCCGAACCGGAAGACTTGGGTCTCGTCATAGGACTTCTTCACCACCGCCTGGGCGACATCGATGTTGATGAGGCCGAAGGGGCTCCGCCAGGAAATGCCGACACCGGCACCGACCCGTGGCGAGGTATCATCGGCGACGCCTGCACCCTTCTCCGTCTGCGAGAGCGAGCCGACATCGACGAAGGCGCGCCCCACCAGCCCGAGTTCCGCCGGCAGGGGCAGCGGGTAGCGCAATTCCGTCGTCTGGGTCCAGAGCAGGCGGCCGCCCAGGCTGTCCCGCGTCGCGGTGTCGCGCGGGCCCGCACCGGCGATGCGGAAGCCGCGGAGGTTCTCGCCGCCGAGGAAGAAGCGGTCGATGATGCGGTCCCTCTTGCCGAACAGCGTCTCGAGATAGCCGACGCTGCCGGAGATGGAGAGCAGGTAGTCCGGGTCGCCGAGCAGCGATTCGAGCGGCACGTAGTAGGTGCCGTCGAGGCGGCCTCGCAGATAGGCAACGTCGCCGCCCAGGCCGGCGAAGTCCGTGCCGAGGCGCACCACGGCGCCGCGCCGCGGATCGACGATCGAATCGCGGAGATCGTAGGTCAGCGTCTGGCCGATCTGCGACAGCACGGTGGTGCCCGCCTGCTCCGTGATGAAGCGCGAGGCGCCTTCCGCGATATCGGTGATGCGGCGGTTGGTGAGGGTATAGGCCCAGGTCTGCCGCAGCCGGTCGTTGAAGGCGTAGCCCATGCGGAGCGTGAAGCCCTGCCGCTCCTCCCGGTAGGAAGCGATGTTCAGCAGGTTGCGCTGCACATAGAAGATGTCGACGCCGGCCGCGAGGTTGCGGTCGAGGAAGTAGGGGTCGGTGATCGAGAAATCGACCTGGCTGCGGCGCTGCGCGATGGTGCCGTTGATTCGCGCGTCGATGCCGGTGCCAAGCAGGTTGCGCTCGCGCAGGCCGACATCCGCCAGCGCGCCGGCATCCGTCGAGTAGCCGCCGCCGACCGAGACCTCACCCGTGGCCCGCTCGGCCACCTGGGTGTTCAGCACCGCACGGTCGGGCGCGGAGCCGGGCGAGGAGGTGACCTGCACATCCGAGAAGTAGCCGAGATCGCGCAGCCGCTGCCGGCTCCGCCTGATCTGCGCGGCGTTGAAGGCATCGCCCTCCGCCAAGCGGAATTCGCGCCGGATCACCCGGTCCTGGGTGCGGGTATTGCCGTTGATCTCGATGCGCTCGACATAGACGCGCGGCGCCTCGTTGATCTCGAAGGTCAGGTCGACCCGACGATCCTCGCGGTTGCGGTTGATGCGCGGCTGCACATCGACGAAGGGGAAGCCGCGCAGATTGGCGGCATCCTGGATTGCCTGGGCGGTGCGCTCCACCACATCGCCGTCATACCAGTCGCCCTCGTCCAGATCGACGAGGCGGCGGACGCTGGCAGCGTCCAGGTTGCGAAGGTTGGAGACGACCTCGACCTTGCCCACGCGATAGCGCACGCCCTCGTCGACGGAATAGGTGACGAAGAAGCCGGTGCGGTCCTGTGCCAGCTCGGCCGTGGCGTTGGTGATCTGCACATCGGCATAGCCGTTGCGAAGATAGAAGCGGCGCAGCAACTCCCGGTCGAAGGCGAGGCGCTCCGGATCGAATTGGTCGGAGGAGGAGAGCAGGCGGTACCAGGCCTGCTCCTTCGTCGCCACGATCTCCTTCAGCTTGCTGTCGGAATAGGATTCGTTGCCGACGAAGTTGATGCGCGCCACGAGCGCCGCATCGCCTTCCTGGATTTCGTAGACGATGTCGATGCGGTTCTGGTCGCGCTGGATGATCTTCGGCTCGACCGTCGCCGCGAACCGCCCGCGGCGGGCATAGAGTTCGAGGATGCGCTGGCGATCGGCCTGCACCGCCTGGGTGGTGAAAACGGAGCGGGCGCGGAGCTGAAGCTCCTTGTTCAGCACGTCGTCCGAGATCTTCCGGTTGCCCTCGAAGGCGACGCGGCTGACCAGGGGATTTTCCGTGACCTGGACCACCACGCGGCCGCCCTCGCGGCGGACCTGTACATCGCTGAACAGGCCGGTGGCGTAGAGCGACTTCAGGCTGCGGTCGAGCCGGTCGGCATCATAAGCATCGCCCGGCTGCAGCAGCATGTAGGAGCGGACGGTATCCGCCTCGATCCGCTGGTTGCCGGTGACGTCGACCGCCTGGACGATGCCGTCCGGCGCCATGGCCCGGGCCGGGGTGGCACGGGTCGCCGGTCGGGATCGTGGCTGCAACTGGGCCTGCTGCTGGCCGGCGCGGGCCCGGCTCCCCTCCGGCTGACGGGTCTGGGCCTCGGCCGCCGGCGGGATCAGTCCCGTGGCGATGCAGGCGGTGGCAGCGAGGAGGACGCGGAAGGAAGGGGACAAAGTGCGGGCCCGTAACGTTGGGGTTCAGCGAGCGGGCGGAGAATAGCCGCGCACCTCCGCCGCCGCCACCCCACACCTCGCGCCTTCGCCAGCAATCGGCTCAATGGGTTAGGCGGCGCGCCGCAGATCGGGCAAAAGCCCGCCCCTCTCAGCCGACGAGACCGGCCACCCAGCGGCCGATGGCACCGCCGGCAATGTCGTTCCAGGATGCGAAGAGGAAGAGCGAAACCAGCACGGCGAATCCGGCGCGGAACCCGTATTCCTGCGCCCGCGGCGGCAAGGGCCGGCCGCGGATCGCCTCCGCCGCATAGAAGACCAGATGCCCGCCATCCAGCAGCGGGATGGGGAAGAGGTTCAGCAGGCCAAGGCTGACCGAGAGCAGCGCCATCAGGTTGATCAGCGGCACGATGCCGAGCGAGGCGGCCTCGCCCGAGACCTCGGCGATCTTGATCGGCCCGCCAAGCTCCTTCGCGCTGCGCTCGCCGACCAGCATCTCGCCGATGCCCTTGAGCGTCTGCCAGGTGATGTCGGCCGTCTGCACCGCGCCGGCCGCCACGGCCGAGACCGGGTCCAGCCGCTCGAATCGGGAGGCGCCACCCTGGATGCCGAGCACGCCGACTGAACCGCTGGCACCCTCGCGCGCCTCCGGCACCACGGTCACGCTGACCTCCGCGCCGTCGCGGTTGACGGCGACCACCACGGGCTGCCCGGCCCGCGGCTGGATGTAGCGCTGCACCTGCTCGAAGCGGCCGACCTTCTGGCCGTCGAGCGAGAGGATGGAATCGCCCGGCCGCAGCCCGGACCGCGCCGCGGCGGAGCCTTCGACCACCGTGCTGATGCCGGTGCCGCCGACCGGCTGGCCGACCGTGGCGAACAGCCCGGCGAAAAGCAGGATGGCGAGCAGGAAATTCGCCACCGGGCCGGCCGCAACGACGATGGCCCGGCTGCCGACCGGCTTCTCGTGGAAGGTGCGTCCGGGAAGCCAGCCGGCCCGCGTCTCGGGTGAGACATCCTCCGGCGTTTCTTGCCCATGCAGCTTCACATAGCCACCGAGCGGGATCCAGCCGAGCCGCCATTCCGTGCCGCGCTTGTCGCGCCCCTGCAACAGGGGCCGGCCGAAACCGATGGAGAAGGCATCCACGTGAACCCCCCGCCACCGGGCGGCGAGGTAGTGCCCCATCTCATGGACGAAGACGAGGACGCCAAGCACGATCGCGAAGGCGATCAGCGTGCGCGGCAAGGCCGGCAGCATGTTCCAGAGAGTGCCGAAGAATTCCAACGCCGTCGCTCCTCAGACCTGCTCAGGCCGCCGCCCGCCTTGCGGCGAGCCGACCGGCCACTTCACGCGCCGCCGCATCCAGTGCCAGCACCGCCTCGAGCCCGTCGATCACGGGATTCCCAAGGGATTGCAACGTCTCCTCGACCACCGCCGCGATGTCGAGGAAGCCCAGCCGCCGGTCGAGGAACAGCGCAACCGCCGCCTCATTCGCGGCATTCAATATGGTGGTGGCGCCCTGCCCCGCCTGCAACGCCGAGCGGCATAGCCGAAGGGCGGGGAAACGTACCGCATCCGGAGCGAAGAATTCCAGCTTCCCGAGCGTGACCAGGTCGAGCCGCGGCAGCTCCACCGCCATCCGCTCCGGCCAGGCCAGGGCATGAGCGATCGGCGTCCGCATATCCGGCGTGCCGAGTTGGGCGAGTACTGAGCCGTCAGCGTATTGCACGAGGCCGTGCACCGTCGATTGCGGGTGCACCAGGATCTCGATCCGCTCCTCCGGCACGGGGAAGAGGCGCGCGGCCTCGATGAGCTCGAGCCCCTTGTTCATCATGGTGGCGCTGTCGACCGAGATCTTGGCGCCCATGGACCAGACCGGGTGGCGCACCGCTACCTCCGGCGTCGCAGCCCGCATGGTGGCGAGGTCTGCGTCGCGGAAAGGTCCGCCGGAGGCGGTCAGCACGATCTTCTCGATCACCGCCGGGTCCCGCGAGTCGAGCGCCTGGAAGATCGCGTTGTGCTCGGAATCGACCGGCAACAGGGTGGCGCCGGAGCGCCGGGCCTCGGCCAGGACGATCTCGCCGGCGCAGACCAGGCTCTCCTTGTTGGCGAGGGCCAGCGTGCCGCCCCGGCCGAGTGCGGCGAGGGTGCTGCGCAACCCGGCGGCGCCGACGATGGCCGCCATGGTCCAGTCGGCTGGGCGCGCCGCCGCCTCGACCACCGCCTCCGTCCCGGCCGCCGTCTCGATCCCGCTGCCGGCAAGCGCCTCGCGGAGTGCCGCATGGCAGGCCGGGTCGGCGACGACCGCAAGCCGCGCGCCGAAGCGCCGGGCCTGGGCGGCCAGCGCCGTGACGTCCCGCCCGGCGACCAGCGCCTCCACCGCATAGCGCCCAGGGGGCGCGGCCTCCAGCAGGGCCATGGTGCTGCGGCCGACGGAGCCGGTGCTGCCGAGAACGGTAATGCGCTTCAACGCCATAAGGCTTCCCCAGGCCCCAGCAGCACCCCAAGCAGCGCCGCGGCGGGCGCAGCCGAGATCACCCCATCCAGCCGGTCCAGCAGGCCGCCATGGCCAGGGATGAGGGCGGAGGAGTCCTTCACATTGAAGCGCCGCTTGATCCAGCTTTCGAACAGGTCCCCCACCTGCGAAAGCAGGCCGAGGATGGCGGCGATCAGCAGCACCCGCACAAAGGGTACTGATGCCGGTTCCATCACATACGCCGAGACCGCGCCCACCGCCATGGCGGAGACGAGGCCGCCGGCCGCCCCCGACCAGGTCTTGTTCGGCGAGACGGCGGGCGCCAGCTTCGGCCCGCCCAGCGCCCGGCCGGCCAGATAGGCGCCGATATCGCTCGACCAGACGATCAGGAAGAGGAAGATGACGTTCCGCAGACCGGCCACCTCGTCGCCCCGGAGATGGATGAGGGAGACACCGGCGAGGCCGATATAGAGGACACCGAAGGCGAGCCAGAACCCCGGCATGGCGCGGCGAAGGCGCGGCGGCTCCGTCACCGCCCAGAGGCCGAGGAAGCCGAGGGCGAGCACCGCAAAGGCCCAGATCCAGGCCCCGCCCACTGCCAGCACCCCGGCCAGCAGCACCGTGACCGGCACCACCATTCCCGGCAGCCGCTTCGAGGAGAAGCCACAGAGCCGCACCCACTCCCAGGCGAGCAGGGCAACGGCCGCCGCCATCAGCGCCGTCCAGGCCTCCGCCCCGAGCCAGATGCAGAGCAGGGCCGCCGGGCCAAGCAGCAGGGCGGAGAGGGCGCGCTTGCGCAGGTCGGGCCAGCGCGAGGCGGGCCGGGCAGCCGGTTCGGTCACGCGCGGCGGTCGCTCATCCCGTGCGGGCGCCGAAGCGCCGCTCTCGCCGGCCGAAATCGCGCAGCGCCCTTGCCAGGTGCTCGGCGCCGTAATCGGGCCAGAGCACGTCCTGGAAGACGAATTCGGCATAGGCCGCCTGCCAGAGCAGGAAATTCGACAGCCGCTGCTCGCCCGAGGTGCGAATGATCAGGTCGGGATCGGGCATATCGGCGGTGAAGAGATGCCGGGCGAAGCTCGCCTCGTCGATTGCATCGGGGTCGAGCCGCCCCTCCCGCGCTGCCGCCGCGATGGCCTGGGCCGCGGCGACGATCTCCGCCCGCGCGCCGTAGGACAGGGCGACATTGAGGTTCAACCGCGTGCCTCCGGCGGTGACCGCCTCGGCCTGATCGATCTCGCGCACCGTCTCGGTGCCGAAGCGGGCGCGGTCACCGATCACCCGGAGGCGGATACCCTCCTTGGCGAAGGTTGCCACTTCGGAGCGGAGATAGAGGCGCAACAGGCCGGTCAGTGCCTTCACCTCATCGGCTGGCCGCAGCCAATTCTCTGAGGAGAAGGCGAAGAGGGTCAGCCAGCCGACGCCCTGCTGGACACAGGCCTCGATGGTGCGGCGCACCGCCTCCGCCCCCGCCTTGTGGCCAAGCGCCACCGGCAGCCCACGCGCCTCCGCCCAGCGCCGGTTGCCATCCATGATGATGGCCACATGGCAAGGCAGCGCGCCGGGGGACGCCGTGTCGGGCGATGCAGCCTCGGGAAGCGACTGGAGTTTGGGAGCGCCGGACACGAGCCTCAAACCTGCCTGATGTCCTTCTCCTTGTCGGCCAAGGTGGTGTCGATCATCTTAATGTACTGGTCGGTCAGCTTCTGGACCTCATCGGACCAGTGCTTCACATCGTCCTGGCCGAGCGGCGCCTTCTTGTCCTTCTCCTGCGCCTTGATCTGCTCCATCCCATCCCGCCGCACGCCGCGGATCGCCACCTTGGCGCTCTCGGCATATTTGCCGGCGGTCTTGATGAGGTCGTTGCGGCGCTCCTGCGTCAGGGGCGGCAGCGGCACCCGGATCACCTGGCCCTCGGTCTGCGGGTTGAGCCCGAGGCCGCTGTCCCGGATGGCGATCTCCACCGCCTTGGTCACCGACTTGTCCCAGACCTGCACGGACAGCAAGCCCGGCCCGGAGACCGAGACATTGGCCACCTGATTCAGCGGCTGGTTGTTGCCATAGGCCTCGACCCGGATCGGCTCGAGCAGCGCCGGGCTGGCGCGGCCGGTCCGCAGGCCGGAGAGTTCCTTCTTGAGCATCTCGATCGCGCCATCCATGCGGCGCGTGAGATCCTGCTTCAGCGTCTTGAGGTCGGCCGGCATGGCCCGTCACTCCCGATCGGTGCTGTCAGCCCTGGACCATGATCCGCGCCATGGGTGGCACGCAGCATGGTCCAGGGCATCGTCCATCGCGCCAGAGGCGCGTCCTTGGTCATAGCGCCAGAGGCGCGTTCTTGTTCATCACGCCAGAGGCGCATCGTCTTTATCGCGCCGGAGGCGCGTTCGGCGTCAGCACGCCACCTGCGGACAAGGCCCAGTTCACCACGCGAAGATGGCGGGAAGCGGGCGGGCCTTGGCGTCAATGCTGCTCCACAACCGTGGTGAACTTCCCCTCGCCCTGCATCACTGCGGTGAAGGCGCCGGGCTCGTGAATATTGAACACGATGATCGGCAGCTTGTTCTCGCGGCAGAGGCTGATCGCGGCCGCGTCCATCACCAGCAGATCGCGCGCGAGCATATCGAGATAGGTGAGGGTCACGTAACGCTCGGCCTTCGGGTTCTTCCGCGGATCGGCCGAATAGACACCATCCACCTGGGTGCCCTTGAACAGGGCATCGCATTCCATCTCGGCCGCGCGCAGGGCGGCGGCGGTATCGGTGGTGAAGAAGGGGTTGCCCGTGCCGGCGGCGAAGATCACCACCCTGCCCTTTTCCATGTGCCGGATCGCACGGCGGCGGATATAGGGCTCGCAGAGCGACTGCATCGGGATGGCGCTCAGCACCCGTGTCGGCAAGCCCTGCTTCTCGAGCGCCGATTGCATGGCGAGCGCATTCATCACCGTCGCCAACATGCCCATGTAATCGGCCTGGGCACGATCCATGCCGGCTGCGGCACCGGCGATGCCACGGAAGATGTTGCCGCCGCCGATAACCAGGCAGACCTCGGCCCCGAGTTCCACGGCGCCTCTCACATCCTCGGCGATACGGCGGACCGTCGCCGATTCAAGGCCGTAGTCGCGGCTGCCCATCAGTGCCTCACCGGACACCTTGAGCATGACACGCTTGTAGCTAGGCAACTTGTTCATTATGGGACCGTCACGGGGGCGAGGAACGATATGCAGCGGCCCCCGGCCCCGCAAGGCCCCGATGGAGCCGTCGATGCCACATGCGGGTGAGCAGAGGGCTCACCCGCAGGACCCTGGCGGCTCAGGCGCCGCCGACGCCCGACACCTTCGCCACCTCGGCGGCGAAATCCGGGCCGACCGGCTTGTCGATGCCCTCGCCGAGCTGGAAGCGGGCGAAGCCCGTCAGCTTGCCACCGGCCTTCTGGACGATCGCCTTCACCCGGCTCTCGCCGTCATGCACCCAAACCTGCTCCAGCAGCACCACTTCCTCGTAGTACTTGCGGATGCGGCCCTCGACCATCTTCTCGATGATCGCCTCCGGCTTGCCGCTGGCACGGGCCTGCTCGGAGAGCACGGCCTTCTCACGCTCGAGCGCCGCAGGGTCCACGACCGAGACGTCGAGCGCCTCCGGCCGGGTAGCGGCCACATGCATGCCGATCTGCCGGCCGAGGCCCTCGAGCGCATCGATCTCCGAGGCGCCCTCGAGGGCAACCAGCACGCCGATCTTGCCGAGGCCGGGGCGGATGGCGTTATGGGTGTAGGTGGCGACGGCGCCCTGGCTCACCTCGAGGCGGCGGGCCCGGCGGATCGTCATGTTCTCGCCGATGGTGGCGATGAGGCGCGTCAGCTCCTCGGTCACGCTGTGGCGCGTGCCGGGATAGGTGGCCGCCTTCAGCGCCTCCACATCCTCGCCGACGGACAGGGCAAGGCCCGCAACCTCGGCGACGAAATTCTGGAACTGCTCGTTGCGGGCGACGAAATCGGTCTCGGCATTCACCTCGACCATCGCGGCGACGTTCGGCGCGCTGGCGACGCCGACCAGGCCCTCGGCAGCGACACGGCCGGACTTCTTGGCGGCGGCGGAGAGGCCCTTCTTCCGCAGCCAGTCGATCGCGGCTTCCATGTCGCCATTGGCCTCAACCAGGGCCTTCTTGCAATCCATCATGCCGGCGCCGGTCTTGTCGCGCAGGTCGCGGACCATCGCTGCGGTGATTTCGGCCATGGATCAAACCTCCATAGAGCGTGATCGCCATAGGCTGGGACGGCCGGAGGCGTGAATCACGCAACGTAAGAACTAATTCATTGCGGCCGCCCATCCCGGACGGCCGCCATGACATCGCATCCAAACGCCCCGCCCGGAGGCGGGGCGCAGCATCAGGCCTGGGCGGCCGGCGCCTCGGCCGGAGCTGCCTCCGCCGGAGCTGCCTCGGCCGCGGCGGCCGCGGTGAACTCCTCCGGAGTCGCCTCCTCGGCGGCGGCGGTGAGCGCCTCGTCCTCGGGCAGATCCTCGACCGCGCCCATGTCGACGCCGGAGGCCTGCAGCCCGGCCGAGATGCCATCGATCACGGCGCCGGCGATCAGGTCGCAATAGAGGTTGATCGCGCGGATCGCGTCGTCATTGCCCGGGATCGGGAAGGCGACGCCCTGCGGATCGGCATTGCTGTCCACCACGGCGATGACGGGGATGCCGAGCTTGTTGGCCTCCTCGATCGCCAGCTTCTCCTTCACCACGTCGATCACGAAGATGATGTCGGGCAGGCCGCCCATCTCCTTGATGCCGCCGAGCGCGCGGTCGAGCTTCTCCTTCTCACGCGTCAGCATCAGGATCTCTTTCTTGGTGAGACCGGTGATGTTGCCGCCGAGCTGCTCGTCCATCTGCTTCAGGCGCTTGATCGAGCCCGTGATGGTCTTCCAGTTGGTGAGCATGCCGCCCAGCCAGCGATGGTTCACGTAGTACTGGCCGCAGCGGGTCGAGGCCTCGGCCACATACTCGGCCGCCGCCTTCTTGGTGCCGACGAAGAGCACGCGCCCGCCGGCCGCGACCACGTCCCGCACGGCGCGCAGCGCGCGGTCGAGCATCGGGACGGTCTGCTGCAGGTCGAGGATGTGGACCTGGTTGCGGACGCCGAAGATGTAGGGCGCCATGCGCGGGTTCCAGCGCCGCGTATGGTGGCCGAAATGCACGCCGGCTTCGAGCAGCATGCGAAGGGAAACCTGGGGCATCGCCATAGGGGGCGAGATCCTTCCTGTCAGTCCGGTTGAGCCTCCGCGGCGCCTTCCCGGTTGAACCGGGACCGGACCCTGCCGAATGGAAGGGCGCGCCGCGTGCGAATTTGCCGCGCCGGGTAGTCCCGGCGACAGCGCGCGGCATATGGCACGGCTGGTGCCCTGGGGCAAGGCCCCGGCGGCAGGCGGCTCACCGCCGTTCCAGCCCCCAGAAGACCGGGAAGCTGAACGGCACCACGCCCCGCAGGTCGGCCCGCCAGGCCGGCGGCCCGGCGAACTGCCCGCCGGGGATGAAGGTCACGGCATCATGCACCACCGTCTGCAGCTGATCCGCAAGGGCCCGCTGCTCCTCCGGCGTCGCCGCCTCGGAGTAACGGGCGGTGAGGTCCTTGAGGCGCGGGTCGCAGTACCAGCCGGGATACTCGACGCAGTTATAGGCGATCAGCGGATTGGCCAGCGGGTTCACCAGGTCCACACCGTTCAGCACGATCGGCGCCACGGACCACCCGCCCTGCTCCACCGGCGCCCGGCTCAGCCGCTTCTGCGCGACCGTTGCATAATCCGTGCTGCGCAGGTCGACATTGAAGCCCGCCCGCCGCATCTGGTCCGCCATAACGAGGCCGATGGGGTTGAGCAGCGCCGAGGCGGCCGCATGGAGGAAGACCACCGGCTCGCCCCGGTAGCTGGTGGCGCGGAGCAGGCCGCGGGCCCGCTCGGTCGAGGCGGCGCGCAGCCCCTCGGTCCCGGCCTCGGTCGTGCCGGCGGCGTTGCACATATAGATCGAGCCGCACCAGGGGACGAGCATGTCGTCCGGCAGGCCCATCGCCGCCATCACCTCCGGCTGCACGATCGCGGCCTGCAGCGCCTTGCGTATGGCCGGGTCGTTGAAGGGCGGCACCGCATGGTTGACGTTCAGCACCGAGAGGAACTGGTCGATGCCACGCGGCTGCCCGACCACGATGTTCCGGTTCCGCCGCATCCTCGTGATGAAATCGAAGGGCAGGATCTCCAGGAAGTCGAGCTCGCCGGCTTCGAGCGCGGCCGCGCGGGTCGCCTGATCGGTGATGCTGAGAAGCTCGATCCGCTCCATCTTCGGCACCTTGCCGCCGGCCAGCGCCGAGGGCGGCTCCTCCCGCGGCCGGTAGCGCGGATTGCGGACGAAGCTGGCCCGCTCGCCAGGCCGCCATTCCGATTGCAGGAACCGGTAGGGGCCGGAGCCGACGATCTCGGTCACCGCCGTGTTCGGGTCCCCCGCCGCGATGCGGGCCGGCATCATCACCGGAATGGTGTGCCCCGCCTTGCCGAGCGCCTCGATGACGAAGGCGAAGGGGCGGTTGAGCGCGATCTCGAAGCGCTTGGCGTCGAGCACCCGCATCTCCCGCGTGGCGGCCATGAGCTGGCCGCCGAGCGCCTCGCGCCGCGCCCAGCGGCGGATCGAGGCGACGCAATCCTCGGCCGTCACCGGCTGGCCGTCGCTCCATTCCAGCCCGTCGCGCAGGGTGAAGGTGTAGGTCAGCCGGTCCGCGCTGATCTCCCAGCCCTGCAGCATCTGCGGCCGGTATTGCCCCTCGGCGTCGAGGCTCACCAGCGTGTCGAAGACGAGATAGGCGAAGACCCGCGTGGCGTTGATGGTCGTCATCAGCGGGTCGAGGATCTGCAGCTCGGTGTTCAGCGACACCCGCAGCGTGCGGCTGCGCTCCTGCGCCGAGGCGGCGAAGGGCAACAGGGCGAGCAGCAGGGCAAGGCGGCACAGCCTCATGGACGCACTCCTTCGGGGCGTTGGGCCGTGGCTGGCGTTATTGGCCGCGCTATGCGGCGGTGGCGGCATCCTTACGGAAATGGGCGTAATTCTGGCCACGGAACCAGGCCATGTACTCGCCGACCGTCTGCGCCGGGAAGCGCGGTGGGTTCGCCTCATCGACGCAGGTCGGCAGCGCCTCGATCATCGTCTCGGGATTGGGGTGGAAGAAGTAGGGGATGGCGTAGCGCGGCGCGTCCATCGTGTTGAAGGCGCGGTGCGGCGTCGAGAGGAAGCGGCCGTTGGTCCAGCGGTTCAGCACGTCGCCGGTATTGACCACGAAGGTCCGGGGGATGACCGGTGCCGAGATCCACTCGCCCGCCTGGGTGCGGATCTGCAGGCCGGGCACCGGATTCTGCGCCAGCAGCGTAAAGAAGCTCGAGTCGGTATGCGGCGCGATGCCGTACTCGTCCGAACCGTATGCGACCGGTGGGTAGTGGGTCAGCCGCAGGGAGCTGAGCGAGCGGTCGCAGAGCGGCGTGAAGTAGTCGGCCGGCAGGTCGAGCGCGCGGGCATAGATCGGCAGCAGCCGCATCGACAGCGCCTCGAGCGCGGCGAAGTAGCGCAGCGTCACCTCGCGGAATTCGGGGATGGCCTCCGGCCAGCGATTGGCCGGGCGCGCCGGGTCGCGTTCCGGATTGACGAAGAAAGCCTCGTTCTCGTTCGGCTTGCGCACGGCGACGAGGCCATTGGCCCGCGTCGTGCTGCTCTTGTAGGGCAGGTAGCCCTGCATCGCGTCGTCGAGCTTCACCGCCATCTTCGCCTCGAGCGGCTGGGCGTGGAAGCGCGCGGCCGCCGCGAAGGTCGCGTCCACCAGCTCGAAGGGCACGCCATGATTGGCGATGAAGAGGAAGCCGACGGTCTCGCAGATGCGGCGCAGCTCGGCGGCGGTCGCCTCCAGCGCACCGGGTTCCCCGGCGAAGGCGGGGCCGAGATCGAGCAAGGGGATGGCATCGGACATCGATAAGGGTTCCTTTGGCGCTGCGGCGATCCGTCCCGGGCCGAGCATGGGGGAGCGGGTCCCGGTGGTCAAACCGCGATCCGCCAAGGGAACCAGTAACAGCAGGCCTGTGCCGCCCCGCCTATCCAGCCGCCTTCGCCAGCGCCCGCAGCCAGATGGCGACCGCCGCCGCGCCGGCATCCGGCACGCCGATCGCCCGTTCGCCGAGGTAGCTTGCCCGTCCGAGGCGTGGGGCCATGGCGGTGGTCGCCGCCGCGCCGGCCTCGGCCGCCTCCGCCGCGGCGGCAAGCCCCCCCTGCGCCAGAGCCTTGGCCGCAGGCGCCAGCGCATCGACCATGGTGCGGTCCCCTGGCTGCGCACCACCGAGCTCGGTGATGGCTTCGGTCGCTGCCTGGAGAGCGGCCGCCCAATCCGCCGGCCCCGGCATGGATGGCAGAACCCGGGCGGCGCGCAGCAGGCCGGCGGCATAGAAGGGGCCGGAGCTGCCGCCGAGGGCACGACGCAGCGCCTCCCCCATCGCCGCCAGCGCGATGGGCGGATCGGCCCAAGCAGCATCCGGCATCGCCCTGAGGGCGGCTGCGCCGCGGGCCATGCTGATCCCGAGATCGCCATCGCCAGCGGCGGCGTCGAGCTCGGTGAGCCGCGGCTCCGCCGCCTCCAGCGCGGCTGCAATTGCCATGGCTGCGGCGCACAGCCGAGGCGCCAGCGGCCCCATCGAGGCAGCGGGCGCGGGTGCGGCCGGCGGGGCTGCCAGCACCAGCCGTGGCGCGATGCGGCCATCGCCTGGCCAGGCCGGCGCCTCGCCGGGCGCATCCAGCAGGGCGAGGCGGGCATCGTCCAGCGTCAGCAGCGAGAGCGAGCAGCCCGGCATCTCGATCGCAGTGAGGAAATTGCCGGCCCAGGCGCGCTCCACCACCAGCTCCCGCTCGCGCAGCAGCCCGATGGCACGGCGGGCGACGATGGCGAGTTCCATCGGCGGGGTGCCGCCGAGGCCGTTGACCAGCAACGCCACCCGGTCCCCGGCGCCGAGGCCGCGATCGGCCAGGATCATGCCGAGCATCCGCTCGACCAGCGCATCCGCCGAGGCCATCGCCCCGCGCTCGACACCCTGCTCGCCATGGATGCCGAGGCCGAGCTCGATCTCCTCCTCGCCGAGGGTGAAGCCTGGCTTGCCCGCCGCCGGGACGGTGCAGGCGCCGAGCGCGACGCCCATGCTGCCGAGCTCCTCCGCCGCGGCGCGGGCGATGGCGGCCACCTGCCCCGCCCCCTGCCCCGCGGCCGCCGCGGCGCCCGCCAGCTTGTGGATCAGCACGGTGCCGGCGATGCCGCGCCGCCGGTCGGGCGGGACCATGTCGCGCAGCGCCACGTCATCGGCGACGACCACGACCTCGCAGGGGATGCCCTCGGCCCGCGCCAGCTCGGCGGCGAGGCCGAAATTCAGCCGGTCGCCGGTGTAGTTCTTGACGATCAGCACCGCCCCGGCCGGCCCGGCCGCGGCGCGAATGCCGGCCAGCACCGCATCGACGCTCGGCGAGGTGAAGACATCACCGGCGATGGCCCCCGCCAGCAGCCCCGGGCCGACATAGCCCGCATGGGCCGGCTCATGCCCGGCCCCGCCACCCGAGAGCACCGCGACCGGCCGCGCCTCGGGCGGCGGCAGCCCGGCACGGACCACGACCTCCTCGTTCTCCAGCAAGGCGAGTCCGGGGTGCAGGTCGCAGAGGCCCTCGAGCATCTCCCGCACCACCTGGCGCGGGTCGTTGACCAGCTTCTTCATCCCGCCTCTCCCTGTGCCCTATTTCACGCTCGCCACCCGCAACGCATTCGTCGTGCCTGGCGTGGCGAAGGGTACCCCCGCGGTCACCACGACCTCCTGCCCCGGCGTGGCGAATCCTTCCGTCTGCGCGGCGCGCAACGCCTTCGCCACCATGTCGGACATCGAATGCGGCTCCTGCGCGACCAGCGGATGCACGCCCCAGACGACGGCCAGGCGCCGCGCGCTCTCGATGCTGGCGGTCAGGCCGAGGATCGGGCAATCCGGCCGCTCCCGCGCCACGCGCAGGGTCGTCGAGCCGGTGGAGGTGAAGGTCGCGATCACCTGCGCCTGGATGGTATGCGCCACCTGCCGCGCTGCCGCGGCGATCGCGCCGGCGCTGGTCGCCTCCGGCTCTGGCCGGGAGTTGTTGGTGAGCGACCGCCAGTCCGGGTCCTGCTCCACCCGGGCCACGATGCGGTCCATCATGTTGACCGCCTCGAACGGATATTGCCCCGCCGCGGTCTCGGCCGAGAGCATCACCGCATCCGCGCCGTCGAACACCGCGGTCGCCACATCGGAGGCCTCAGCCCGCGTCGGCGCCGGGGCGGAGATCATGCTCTCCAGCATCTGCGTGGCGACGACCACCGGCCGCCCCAGCGCCCGCGCCGCGCGGACGATGCGCTTCTGTACCAGCGGCACCTCCTCCGGCGGCAACTCGACCCCGAGATCGCCACGCGCCACCATGACGCAATCGGCGAGCGTGATGATGGCATCGAGATTCTCGACCGCCTGCGGCTTCTCCATCTTCACCATGACCAGGGCACGGCCGGCGCAGATCGCCTTGGTCTCGGCTACGTCCTCCGGCCGCTGGACGAAGCTGAGGCCGATATACTCGACCCCCAGGTCGAGCACGAAGGCGAGGTCCTCGCGGTCCTTCTCGGTCAGCGCCGGGATCGGCAGCGCCACGTCCGGGACGTTGACGCCCTTCCGGTCGGAGAGCGGGCCGCCCACCATGATCTCCGTCTCCAGGTGGTCCTCGCGGACCCGGGTCACCCGCAGCCGCAGCTTGCCATCGTCGAGCAGCAGCGAGGTGCCGATCTGCGCCGCCTTGATGATCTCCGGGTGCGGCAGCTGCACCCGCCGCACATCGCCCGGATTGGGGCTGAGGTCGAGGCGGAAGGGCTGGCCGGTCTGCAGCTGCACCCGCCCGCCCTGGAAGCGCCCGACGCGGAGCTTCGGCCCCTGCACATCGGCCAGGATGCCGATCGGCCGCCCCACCTTCTGCTCGAGCGTCCGGATGATGGCGATGCGCTCGGCATGGTCGGCATGGGTGCCATGGGAAAAATTGAGCCGGAATACATCCGCACCCGCACGGTAGAGCCGCTCGATCACCTCGGGCGAGGAGCTTGCCGGACCCAATGTGGCCACGATCTTGGTCCGGCGGCGGCGGCGTAGCGGTATGCGGGTGGCCATACGGGGCGCGTTCCCTTCTTGCGGGGTCTGATGGAGGTCGGGCCGCAGCCGGTGCGGTGGCAGGTCGAGCAGGCGGGACAGCTCCGCCACGCGCTCCACCGGCACGCGCTGCCACTGCGAGACGGCGGCGGGTGAGATGCCAAGCGCGCCGGCGATGCGGGTAACGGCGCCGCGCCGGGCGAGGATGTCTTCCAGGGCTGGATCACGCATGCGCCCAGCTTAGGAATGTTAAGGTGCGCCGCCTAGGAGCTGGCGCGCCTTAAATTTGAAGGTATCTTTAAGTTACCAGGATGGCGCGGACATCGTTCACATTGGTCAGCGTCGGCCCGGTGACGATCAGGTCCGTCAGCGCGGCGAAGACCCCGTAGCTGTCATGCGCCGCCAGCATCGCCCGAGGGTCGAGCCCCGCCGCCCGTGCCCGCGCCAGGGTATCCGGCGTTGCGATAGCCCCGGCGGCGTCGGATTTGCCGTCGATCCCGTCGGTATCGGCCATCAGCGCCCAGATCCCGGCATGCCCTTCCAGCGCCAGCGCCAGGCCGAGCAGCCCCTCCATGCTCCGCCCGCCCCGCCCGCGTGCCCCCGCCGGCAGGGTCACCGTCGTCTCGCCGCCCGAGAGCAGCAGGCAAGGCCGCGCCGCCGGGAGCCCATGCGCGGCGCTGCTGCGGGCGATGCCGGCCAGGACCTTGCCCAGCACGGCCGCCTCGCCCTCCAGCGCATCGCCGAGGATGAGGGGGGCGAGGCCGAGCGCCTCCGCCTCCCGCGCCATGGCGCGGAGCGCCAGCATCGGCGTCGCGATCATCCGCAGGTCGGGCGTGCCGAGGCGCGGGTCGCCCGGCTTCGGGCTTTCCTCCTCTGCCGCCTCCAGATGGCGCATGACCGCGGCGGGCAGCTCCATCTGGTAATGGGCGACGAGTGCGCGGGCCTCGGCGAAGCTGGTCGGGTCGGGCACGGTCGGGCCGGAGGCGATCACCGCCGGGTCGTCCCCCGGGACGTCGGAGATGGCGAGCGTCACCACCCGCGCCGGATGGGCCGCTGCCGCCACCCGCCCGCCGGAGAAGGCGGAGAGGTGCTTGCGGATGCAGTTCATCTCCCCGATCGGCGCGCCGGAGCGCAGCAGCTCCCGATTCACTGCCATCAGTTCGTCGAGGGTGAGGCCGGGCGCCGGCAGGGTGGAGAGGGAGGAGCCGCCACCCGAGACCAGGAACAGCACCAGGTCATCCGCCGACAGGCCCCGCAGCAGCCCGAGCATCTCCGCCGCCGCTGCCGCGCCGGCGGCATCCGGCACCGGATGGCTGCCGAAGCGCACCGCGATCCGCCGGCCGGGCGGCGGAAACAGGCTTTCGCCGCCTCGCGGCGGGGCAACATCCGCGCCATGGGTGGTGATGACGAGGCCCGAAAGGGGCCGGTCCGGCCAGGCCCGCTCGACCGCCAGCGCCATTTTGGCCGCCGCCTTGCCGACGCCGACCACGATGGTCCGCCCCTGCGGCGGCTCCGGCAGATGGGCGGGCAGCACGGTCAGCGGATCCGCCGCCGCCAGCGCCGCGGCGAAGACCCGATGCAGTGCCGCCCGTGCCGCCGCGTCGTCCCAGGATGCCGCCATGCCTCAACTCCCTCCCGCTTGCAGGCCCGATTGCGGTGCGGAGTATGGCGAAGCGGGCCCGGATGGACCATCTAGGGCCGGAAAGAGGAGAGACCCATGCCGACACCCGAGATCGACCCCGCCACCCGCACCGAGCTCGAGGCTGCTGCGTTCCGCCGCCTCGTCGAGCACCTCCGCGAGCGGACCGATGTCCAGAACATCGACCTGATGAACCTGGCCGGCTTCTGCCGGAACTGCCTGTCCAAGTGGTACCGCGGCGCCGCCGAGGAAAAGGGCATCCCGCTGGCTGACCCGGATGCGCGTGAGATCATCTACGGCATGCCCTACAAGGAGTGGCAGGCGAAGCACCAGAAGGAGGCGGGCGAGGCACAGAAGGCGCAGTTCGCCGCCTCCAACCCCGGCCATGGTTGATCTTCGTTGCTGCCCGGCCCTGGGCGCGGTAGGAGCGCCGCCCGCCCTGGAGCCAAGCAACAGATGAGCGACATCGATTTCGAAGACGAAGCCCGGGCCAGCCGCGCCCGGCAAGCGGCCGATCCCGACCCGGAAGTGGGTGGGATCGCCGTCGATCGCCTGCGGTCCATCATCGAGCGGATCGAGCGGCTCGAGGAGGAGCGCAAGGCCCTCGCCAACGACATCAAGGACATCTTCGCCGAGGCCAAATCGGCGGGCTTCGATGTGAAGGTGGTCCGCCAGCTGATCTCGCTGCGCAAGAAGGAGCCCGCCGAGGTGGAGGAGCAGGAGACGCTGCTCGACCTCTACAAGCGCGCCCTCGGCATGTGACCGACAACTCGGTTCATTGCTGGAGTTGACGGAACAACCTGTGTGCCTATGTGCCGGGGCTGGCTGGGCTGGCCCCGGCTTCTCGCCGCCATGAGGTTCCGCTGAAACTGTTACCAGACACCGAGGCCCCATCCCCTGCCGCTGCCTTCCTCATGGGTGGCGGCGGGATGGGTGCGATGATGCGGGCGGCCGACTGGTCGCTCTCGCCCCTCGGGCCGCCTGACACCTGGCCAGCCTCGCTGCGGACGGTGGTGGGGCTGATGCTCGCCTGCCCCCAGCCGATGTTCGTCGCCTGGGGGCCGCAGCTCGGCTTCCTCTACAATGATGGCTACAGGTCCATCCTCGGCACCAAGCATCCCTGGGCGCTCGGCCGCCCCTTCCAGCAGATCTGGGCGGAGATCTGGCCGGACATCGCCCCGCTGATCGACCGCGCCATGGGCGGCGAGGCCACCTGGTCCGAGAACCTGCATCTCGTGATGGAGCGCCACGGCTACCCCGAGGATACCTGGTACACCTTCTCCTACAGCCCGGTGCGGGATGAGGCGGGCATGGTCGCCGGCATGTTCTGCGCCTGCACCGAGACCACCGGCCAGATTCTCGCCGGCCGGCAACGTGCCGCGGCGGAAGCCGCGCTGCGCGAGAGCGAGGCGCGCTTCCGCACCATGGCGGACCATGCCCCGGTGATGATCTGGACGACGGAGCCGGACGGGCGCTGCAGCTACCTGAACAGTCGCTGGTACGAATTCACCGGCCAGGAGCGAGCGGCCGGCGAGGGATTCGGCTGGCTGGACGCCGTTCATCCCGAGGATCGGCCCCGGGCCGAGGCCGGTTTCCGTACCGCGAATTCCGGACGGCAGGCCTTCCAGTCCGATTACCGGCTTCGCTGTGCCGATGACGCCTATGCCCATGTGCTGGACACCGCAGCGCCTCGCTTCGGCCAGGCTGGGGAGTATCTCGGCTATATCGGCTCGGTGATCGACATCTCCGAGCGTCAGGCAGCGGCCCAGTCGGTCACCCTGAGCGAAGCCCGGTTCCGTGCCCTGGTCGAGGCCTCGGCCCAGATCGTCTGGACCTGTCACCCCGATGGCGGGATGCTGGAGCGCTCCCCCTCCTGGTGCGCCTTCACCGGGCAGGACGAGGCGGACTCGATCGGCCATGGCTGGCAGCAGGCGGTGCATCCCGATGACCGGTCCCGTGTCGCTGCCGAATGGGCCGCCTGCGTCGCGACGCACGGCACTTACGAGATCGAGTACCGCCTGCGCCACCATGCCGGCGGCTATCGCTGGACGCTGGCGCGCGGCGTGCCGCTGCAGGATGCCGAAGGACGCATCCTGACCTGGGTCGGGATGAACATCGATATCGAGGAGCAGCGCGCCGCCGAGGCGGCCCTGCACCGCCTCAATGCCGAGTTGGAGAATCGCGTCGCCGAGCGCACCCGCGAGCGCGACCGGATCTGGCTGCTCTCGCAGGAGCTCATGCTGATCGCCGATTTCGATGGCGTCATCTCGGCGGTCAACCCAGCCTGGTCGCTGCTTCTCGGCTGGGATCAGGCCTCCCTCCCCGGCCAACACCTTGTCGACCTGCTGCATCCGGAGGATCTCGAGCCCACGCTCCATGAGATCCGCCGCCTCTCCCAGGGCCAGCCGACTCCTCGCTTCGAGAACCGCTACCGGAACCGCGACGGCGGCTGGCACTGGATCTCCTGGACCGCGGTGCCCGCCGACGGGCTGATCCATGCCGTCGGGCGCGACGTCACCGCCGAGAAATCGGCGGCCGCCGCGTTGCGCGCCGCCGAGGAGCAGTTGCGCCAGGCACAGAAGATGGAGGCGGTCGGCCAGCTCACCGGCGGCATCGCGCATGATTTCAACAACCTGCTGACCGGCATCATCGGCTCCCTCGCCCTGTTGAAGAAGCGGGTGGCCGAGGGCCGGGTGGCGGAGACGGGACGCTATGTGGCCGCGGCGACCGAATCGGCCGAGCGCGCGGCAGCGTTGACCCAGCGGCTGCTGGCCTTCGCCCGCCGCCAGCCGCTCGACCCGCGGGTGGTCGAGATACCCGGCCTCATCCGCTCCATGGAGGAGTTGCTGCGGCGGACGATCGGCGAGTCCATCACCCTCTCGATCGACATCGCCCCCGACCTCGCGCCGACGCTCTGCGACCCCAACCAGCTCGAGAACGCCATCCTCAACCTCGTCATCAACGCCCGCGATGCGATGCCGAAGGGCGGGCGGCTCCGCATCAGCGCCGCCCCGGTCCGGATCGGCCCCGGCGAGGAGGCATCACCGGGCGATTACATCGGCATCACCGTCACGGATACCGGCAGCGGCATGCAGCCGGCCGTTGCGGCGCGCGCCTTCGATCCCTTCTTCACGACCAAGCCCATCGGTCAGGGCACCGGGCTCGGGCTGTCGATGATCTATGGCTTCGTCCGGCAGTCGGGCGGAATGGTCAGCCTGCGCACCGCGCCCGGCGAGGGCACCTCGGTGCGGCTCTGCCTGCCGCACTATGCGGGGGGCGCGACCACGGTGCGCGACAGCGTGCTCGCCGGCCTCGCCAGCGCGCCGAAGGCCGAACTGGGCGAGACCGTTCTCATCGTCGAGGACGAACCCGTGGTGCGCAGCGTGCTGGTCGAGGTGTTGCGCGACCTCGGCTACCGCGCCCTGGAGGCGGTTGACGGGCGGGAGGCGCTCAAGCTGCTGGGCGAGGACCGGCGCCTCGACCTCATGGTCACGGATGTCGGCCTGCCGGGCGGCATGAATGGCCGGCAACTGGCCGATGCGGCGCGGGTGTTGCGGCCGGGGCTCCGCATCCTGTTCGTCACGGGCTATGCCGATGCGGCGGGCCTCTCCGGCGACAGGCTGGAGCCAGGCATGGCTCTGATCGCCAAGCCCTTCGAGGCCGGGGCCCTTGCCCGGCGGATCCGCGGCCTGATCGAGGCCTGAGCCGCAAGCGGCCAGCCGCTACGGATGGATGATCCGTACCTGCCCGCGGAACCCCGGCGATGGCGCCGCGGCAAGCTCAGCGGGTCTGCGACAGCGCCGCAGCGGCGGCCACCAGGCCGAAGGCCCAAGGCAGGATGGAGAGAAGCTCGTTCATAACCGGGGACCCTCGGCCGACTGCCGCTCGACCGGCGGCAGCAAAGATTGCATGGCGGCAATCTGAGCCGAGGAGACATGACATTCCACTCATCATTCCGGATTGCTGCCATGCAGCATGGGAATGAAAGCTCGCGGTTACGTGGCCTCGCCCTCGGCCTTCCGCCGCTGCTCGCGGAGGCGCGCCGCACCGCCCGGCATCTGCGGATTGATGCCGAGCGCGGCGGAGAGGCTCCGCAGGGCGCCTCTCGCATCGCCTGCCTGGTCCTGGATGGCCGAGAGGGTGACGAGAGCGGGCCAGTGGCGCGGCTCCAGCCGCAGCACCTCCTGCAGGTCGCGCGCCGCCGCCGCCGGATCGCCCGCGCCGAGATAGGCCTGGGCGCGGAGGAACCACGCATCGGCGAATTCCGGCGCCAGGGTGATCGCGGCATCGAAATCCTCGAGTGCCTCACCCGACAGCCTTGCCTCAAGGTTGCGGGCACCCCGCCGGAGCAGCAGGGCCGCGGCCGGGCTGGCCCCCTGGGCCCAAAGGGCGCGGATCCGGGCCTCGACCAGCGCGGCGCCTGCCTCGTTGGGCGCGGTGCGTAGTGCGTCGAATGCGCGGTCGAGCTCCGCCTTCCGCGCATCCGGGCGCGCCGGGGCCTGGGTTTGGGCCTGAGTTTGGGCCCGGGACCAGACCAGCGCGGTCCCGGACAGCAGGGCTGACAGCAGGCGCCGCCGCATCGGCCGGTCACCCATGCGCGGCATGGTGCGCGCCCTCCGCCCCACGGCAGACGGCGCAGATACCCTCCGCCTCGACGGTGCTGCGGCGCAGGTCGAAGCCGGCGGCGGCGGCGGCGCGGTGCAGCGCCAGCGCGACGCCCGGATCGCTGATCTCGGTCGTGCCGCCGCAGCGGGCGCAGATGAGGAACTGGTGCGGGTGGTCATGCGCCGCGCCGCAGTCGCAATCCTCCGGATGGTCCTCGACCTCGGCACAGCCGATGAAGGCACCGAGCCGCTCCACCTTGTGGATCAGCCCCTGCTCCACCAGGAAGTCGAGCGCCCGGTAGACCGTGGGCGGGGCGGCGCCGGCGCGGCTGGCCTTCAGCCGGTCGAGCAGCGCATAGGCACCGACCGGCTGGCCGCTCTCCAGCACCAGGCGCAGGACCTGCCGGCGCAATTCGGTCAGCTGGGCGCCGCGGCGGGCGCAGAGCGCCGCGGCGCGGTCGAGGCTCGCCTCGAGCGGGGCGGCATCGGGCATGGGCTCCTCCATCCGGGCATCCTGCCCTTATATAGGCGAATGAGCAGCACCCCGAAGAGCCCCGAGCCGGTGGCCGGCCTCCCCCTCCTGGAGTCGATCCGCTTCGACCTGCGCGGCCTCGTGGCCGCCATCGCCCAGCAGCACGATACCGGCGAGGTGCTGATGCTCGCCTGGATGAACCGCGAGGCGGTGGAGGAGACGCTGGCGACCGGCCGGGCCTGCTACTTCTCCCGCTCCCGCAACCGGCTCTGGCGCAAGGGCGAGAGCTCCGGCCAGGTGCAGCGGCTGGTCGATATCCGCCTCGATTGCGACGGCGACGCGCTGCTGCTGCTGGTCGACCAGACCGGGGTCGCCTGCCATACCGGGCGGCGGAGCTGCTTCTACCTCGCGCCGCGCGACGGCGTGCTGGCGGAGCTGACCCAGCCCGAGGTCTCGCCGGAGGCATTGTACGGCGCATGAGCGCGTCCGATCGGCCGAGCGCCGGCGAGGCCGTGAATCGGCCGCGTCAGCAACCTGTTCCTGTCACGGTGCTGACCGGCTTCCTCGGCGCCGGCAAGACGACGCTGCTCAATCGGTTGCTGCGCGACCCGGCGCTGGCCGAGACCGCGGTGCTGATCAACGAATTCGGCGAGATCGGCCTCGACCACCTGCTGGTCGAGCGGCTCGACGGCGACACCGTGCTGCTGAACGCCGGCTGCCTCTGCTGCACCGTGCGCGGCGACCTGGTGCGGGCGCTGCGCGACCTCGCCACGCGCATCGACGGCGGGCAGGCGATCCGCCGCGTCGTGGTGGAGACGACGGGCCTCGCCGACCCGGCGCCCATCCTGCAGACGCTGATGAGCGACCCGCTGCTGCTCGCCCGCTTCCGGCTGGATGGCGTGGTCACCCTGGTCGATGCGATGGCCGGGATGGCGACGCTCGATGTGCAGATGGAGGCGGTGAAGCAGGCGGCCGTCGCCGACCGGCTGGTGCTGACCAAGACCGACCTGGCAGCCCCGGCCCAGGTCGAGGCGCTGGAGGCGCGGCTGCGCGCGCTCAATCCGGGTGCGCCCTTGCTGCGGGCCGATGCGCCGGCCGAGGCGCTGCTCGATTGCGGCCTCTATGATCCGGACGGCAAGCACCCGGATGTGCGGCGCTGGCTGGATGCCGAGGCCTTCGCCGCGCAGGGCCACCATCACCACCATCACCACCACGATGTCAGCCGGCACGATGCCCGCATCCACAGCTTCTGCCTCACCTTCGACGAGCCGCTGCCCTGGGATGGCCTCGCCACCTGGCTCGAGGTGCTGACCATGACGCGGGGCGAGAGCGTGCTGCGCATCAAGGGCATCCTCAACCTCGAGGGGCAGGAGCGGCCGGTCGCCATCCATGGCGTGCAGCACCTCTTCCACCCGCCGGCGATGCTGGAGCGCTGGCCGGACGAGGACCGCCGATCGCGCCTCGTCTTCATCCTGCGCGACCTCGACCGGGCAACCGTCGAGAAGGGGCTGATGGCCTTCGCCGAGAGCGCGCGCCAGCAGCGCGAGATCACGGGATGAGCGCGCTGCGCCTCGAAACCTTGGACGGCGCGGCGCTGCAGGCGGCGCTGCCCGCCCTCTCCCGGCTGCGCATCGCGGTCTTCGCGGAGTGGCCCTATCTCTATGACGGCGACGCGGCGCATGAGGCCGAGTACCTGCAGACGCTGATGGCCGGTCGCGGCGCCGCCGTCATCGCCGCCTTCGACGGCGCTGAGCCGGTGGGCATGGCGACCTGCCAGCCGATGGAGGAGGCCCATGCGCCGGTGCAGGCGGCCTTCCGCCGGCGCGAGCTCGACCCGGCGCGGTACTGCTATTTCGGCGAGAGCGTGCTGCTGCCGCCCTATCGCGGGCAGGGCGCCGGGGTCGGCTTCTTCGCCGCGCGGGAGGCGCATGCGCGAAGCCTCGGGATGGAGGCAGCGGCCTTCTGCTCGGTGGTCCGCAACGCCAATGACCCGCGCCGGCCGCCCGACTACACCCCGCTCGACGCCTTCTGGCGGCGGCGCGGCTTCGCCCCGCGGCCCGACCTCTCCTGCGTCTTCCGCTGGCGCGAGCATGGCGATGCGGCCGAGACGCCGCACGCACTCGGCTTCTGGGTGAAGGATCCGCTGTGACGACCTTGCGCCTTGGCGCCCTCGCCTGGCCCGTCGGACGGCCGGCGGGGATCGAGGGCTATGCGGCCCGGCTCGACGCCTTCGTCGCCCAGGCGGCGCCGCGGGCCGACCTGCTGCTCATGCCCGAATACGCGCCGATGGAGATCGTTGGTGGGCAGGCCGACGAGGCGGCGGAGCTGCGCGCCATGGTGGAGATCGCCCCCGCCGTGGTCGAGGCGATGCGCGGCGTGGCCCGGCGGCACGGCGTCTGGCTGGCTCCCGGCAGCCTGCCCATGGCGGCCGGCGGCCGGGTGGTGAACCGGGCGCCGCTGATCGCCCCCGACGGCCGCCTCGCCTTCCAGGACAAGCGGATGATGACGCGCTTCGAGGCCGAACGCTGGGGCGTCTCGCCCGGCACCGGCCCCGCGGTCTTCGAGACGCCCTGGGGCCGGCTCGGCCTCTCGGTCTGCTACGATGCGGAATTTCCGAAGCATGTCCGGGCCCAGGTCGAGGCCGGCGCCTGGCTGGTGCTGGTGCCGGCCTGCACCGACAGCGTCCAGGGCTTCAACCGGGTGCGCTTCTCCGCCCAGGCGCGGGCCCTGGAGAACCAGTGCTTCGTCGCCGTGGCGCCGACCGTGGGCCTTGCCCCCTGGTCGGCGGCGCTCGACGAGAACCATGGCTGCGCCGCCATCTACGGGCCCGTCGACCGCGGCTTCCCCGAGGATGGTGTCATCGCCCAAGGCGCGCTGGATGCGCCCGGCTGGACCTTCGCCGCCCTCGACCCCGCAGGGATCGAGCGGGTGCGGCGCGAGGGCGCCGTGCTGAACCATCGGGACTGGCCGGCAGGGCCGCTGGACGCGCCCCTGGCTGCGGAGTTCGCATGACCCTCATCTACATGGCGGCCGGCGAGGCCTCCGGCGACATCCTCGGAGCGCGGCTGATCGCGGCGCTCCGGCGGCGCCGGCCCGACCTCGAATTCGCCGGGATCGGCGGAGAGCGTATGGCTGGGCAGGGCGTCGCCAGCCTCTTCCCCATGCGCGAGCTGTCGCTGATGGGGCTGCTGGAGGTGCTGCCCAATCTCCGCCGCCTCGCCCGGCGCATGGCGGAGGCGGAGGCGGATGTACTGGCCCGCCGCCCGGCGCTGCTCGTCACCATCGATGCGCCGAGCTTCACCCTGCGCCTCGCCGGGCGGGTGCGGCCGAAGGGGGTGCCGGTGCTGCATTACGTGGCGCCGCAGGTCTGGGCCTGGCGACCGGGGCGGGTGCGCCGCGTCGCCGAGGAGGTGGACCGCATCCTCGCCCTGCTGCCCTTCGAGCCGCCTTTCTTCCAGGCGGCGGGCATCCCTGTGAGTTTCGTCGGCCATCCCGTGCTGGAGAGCGGTGCCGATGCGGGCGATGCGGCGCGCTTCCGGGCGGCGCATGGCCTCGGGCCCGATGTGCCGGTGGTGCTGGTCATGCCGGGCAGCCGGCGGGGCGAGGTGCGACGGCTGCTCGGCATCTTCGGCGAGACGCTGCGGCGGGCCGGCGAGGCGGTGCCGGGCCTCAGGCCGGTGGTGGCGCTGGCCGGGCCGGTCGAGGCGGCGGTGCGCGAGGGCAGCGCCGGCTGGGCGGTGCCGCCCATCCTGGTGCGGGAGAATGCGGACAAATACGATGCCTTCGCCGCGGCCTCGGCGGGGCTGATCAAGTCGGGCACCTCCAGCCTCGAAGTGGCGGTGGGCGGCGTGCCGCATGTGGTGGGCTACCGGGTCAACCCGGTCACCGCCGCCATCGTCCGTCGGCTGATCAAGGTGCCGCACGCCTCGCTGGTGAACCTGCTGGCGGAGCGCGAGATCGTGCCCGAATTCATCCAGGAACGCTGCACCCCGCCCCTGCTGGCCGAGGCGCTGATCCGGCTGCTGCGCGAGCCGCAGGCGGCGGCAGCGCAGCGGGCGGGCTTCGCCGAGATGCTCGGCCTGCTGCGTCCACCGGAGGGGCTGCCGAGCGAGGCGGCAGCCTCGGCGGTGCTGGCGATGATCGAGGCCGCTCCGCTCAATTCCTCTCAAACCACTTGAAGCAATGCGACCCAAGCGTCTGAAATCGGGCGCTTTGCCGCGGAATTTGAAGATTTGAGGGATTGAGCCGTGCCGTGGCCGCAGGTCTGGTGTCGACCCGAGAACGTTATAGGAACGACACCGGTTCAGCCAGCATTTTCGGCGATCGCCGCCTCGACCCGCAGCGCGGCGTCGAGCGCGGCGAGGCCGACCTCACCGCTCGCCTCGACCGGGGCACCCGCCTCGATGCTGGCGATGAAGGCGGCCTGCTCGGCCTCCAGGCTGTCATGCTCGGTCCAGGTGGCGCGGGTGATGCCCCATCCCGGCATGGTGGCGACCGGCTCCGCGCCTCCGGGATGGACGCGCTCCAGGCTGCGGGCGAGGAAATCGACCCGCGTCTCGCCGGCATGGCCGAGGATGCGGAGGCGCCGCTCCATCGCCACGCTGACCCGGCTGGCGGTGATGGTGGCGCGGGCGCCGCCCTCGAAGCGGAGATGGGCGACGGCGAAATCCGCGTGGTCCGACATCACCCGCGCGCCGGTCGCCCGCACCTCGGCCAGCGGGGCGGCGGCGAGGCTGAGGACCAGGTCGAGGTCGTGGATCATCAGGTCCAGCACCACCGAGACATCGAGGCTGCGCGGGCGGAAGGGGGCGACGCGCGTCGCCTCGAAGCTCAGCGCCCCCTCGCCTGCCCCGCTGGCGCGGAGCGTCCGGATGGCGGCCGAGTAGCGTTCGATATGGCCGGTCTGCAGCACGAGGCCGGCGGCGCGGGCGGCGGCGACCAGCGCCCGGCCCTGCTCCAGCGTGGCGGCGATCGGCTTCTCGATGAAGAGGTGGCGGCCGGCGGCGATGGCCTGCATCGCCAGCGCATGGTGATGGGCGGTCGGCACGGCGATGACGACGGCGTCGCTCGCGGCGAGCAGCGCCTCGGGCGCGAGCGCCGGCGCGCCGGTCTCGGCCGCGATGGCGGCGGCGCGGGCCGGGTCGGCATCGGCGATGCCGGCGAGCGCCCCGCGGGCGGCAAGCTTCAGCGCGTGGAAGCGGCCAAAATGGCCGGTGCCGAGGACGCCGATGCGAAGGGGCATGATCTGCTTCACCCTGGTCTGGAGCGGGGGTTCTAGAGCAAACCCCGATCGGGCGGGACCACCCGATCGGGGTAATTTGCTCGACCGAACAACAAGCTAGGGTGCGTTCCGTGAGCCACGTCGGACGGAGTGCGCCCTGGCGGCAGCGGGGGCCGGGGTCAGCGCGCGGCGATCATCTCGCGGATGCGGCTGGCCAGCGTCTCCATGGCGAAGGGCTTGGTCAGCACATGCATCCCCGGCTCCAGATGGCCATGGCCGATGGCGGCGTTCTCGGCATAGCCGGTGATGAAGAGAACTTTGAGCCCCCGGCGGAGGTCGCGGCCCGCATCGGCGAGCTGGCGGCCATTCATGCCGCCCGGCAGGCCGACATCGGTCACCAGCAGGTCGATGTGCACCGTGGAGCGCAGCACCTTGAGGCCGGCGGCGCCATCCTCGGCCTCGATGGCGGTATAGCCGAGCTCCAGCAGCACATCGGCGACCAGCATGCGGATCGTGGGCTCGTCATCGACGATCAGCACCGTCTCGCCCCGCTCGGCGCGTGGAGGGTCACTGCTGCCTCTCACGGCCTCGGCCTCCTCGGAGGGGCCGAAATGACGCGGGAGGTAGATGCTCACCAGCGTGCCCTGGCCCAGCTCGGAATAGATCCGCACCTGGCCACCGGATTGCCGGGCGAAACCGTAGATCATCGACAGGCCGAGGCCGGTGCCCTGGCCGAGCGGCTTGGTGGTGAAGAAGGGATCGAAGGCCTTGGCGATGACATCGGGCGACATGCCGGTGCCGGTATCGCTGACGCTGAGCGCCACATACTGGCCCGTCGGCAGGTCCCGGCTGGCGGCCGCCCTGTCGTCGAGCCAGCGATTGGCGGTCTCGATGGTCAGCCGCCCGCCACCGGGCATGGCGTCGCGGGCATTGATGCAGAGGTTGAGGACGGCGTTCTCGAGCTGGCTCTGGTCGACCATCACGGTCCAGAGCCCGGCGGCGCCGACCACCTCGACGGTGATGGCGGGGCCGACGGTGCGGCGCACCAGCTCCTCCAGCCCGGCGATCAGGCGGTTGGTGTCGGTCGGCTTCGGCTCCAGCGTCTGGCGGCGGGAGAAGGCGAGCAGGCGGTGGGTCAGCGCCGCGGCGCGGTCGGCGGCGCCGCGGGCGGCGGTGAGGTAGCGATGCACCTCGGACAGCCGGCCCTGGGCGATCCGCGTCTTCATCAGCTCGAGGCTGCCGGCGATGCCGGCGAGCAGGTTGTTGAAGTCATGCGCGAGGCCGCCGGTGAGCTGGCCGACCGCCTCCATCTTCTGCGACTGGCGGAGCGCCGCCTCGGTCTCCATCAGGGCCGCGGTGCGGGCATTCACCTGTGATTCGAGCGAGTTGGCCAGGGCGCGGAGGTCCTGCTCCGCCTGGCGGCGGGCCATGGCCAGGCGGGTCCGTTCCGCCACGTCCTGGATGAAGGCCAGCTCCTCCGGTTGCCAGTCGCGCGGCATGGCATGGTTGACGATCAGCAGCGCGATGGCACCGGCCCGCTCCGAGACGGGGATGTTGACGAGGGCCATGACGCCCACGGCGCGCAGGGCGTCGAGGCGCCCATTGGTGCGTGGATCCGCGGCGCAATCGGCGACGGCGACCATCCTGCCGCGCTTCAGCTCCTCGATGAAGGACCCGTAGTGGCGCAGGTCGTGGCGGCCGGCCACGCTGGCGACACCCGGCGCGGTCCAGTCGCGTGCGATGGTCACCGTATCGGTCGCCGCATCGATGGTGCCATAGCCCGCTCGGCTGACCCCGAGCGTGCGGCCGAGCACCTCGGCGGCTGCGATGGCGAGCTCGGCCGGCTCGCCAAGGCCACGGAAGCGGTCGGCGAGTTCGAGCTGCGCGCGGTCCTGCGCCTCCGCCTGCTTGCGGCCGGTGATGTCGCGGGAGGTACCGGCCATGCGCAGCGGGCGGCCATCCTCGTCGCGCAGGATGCGGGCGCGCAACTCGATCCAGCCGGGGCGGCCATCGGGGCGGCCGACCCGGCATTCGAGGCCGAATTCGCTGCCGGAGGCAAGGCAGTCGCCGATGGCGGCTTCGAGCCGGGGGCGGTCGGCGGCATAGATGGCGGCGCGCAGCACCTCATAGGTGAAGGCGACCTCCGGGCCGATGCCGAAATCGGCGCGGCAGGTGGCGGAGGCGGTCATGGCGCCGCTCCGCAGGTCAAGCTCCCAGATGCCGAGCCGGCCGGCCTCGGTGGCGAAGCGGAGCCGGGCCTCGCTTTCCTCCAGCGAGTGGAGGCGCTCGCTGAGTTCGGCGAGAAGGGCGGCATTATGGCTCTCGAGCCCGGCCATCCGCTCCCGCTCCGGGGTTACGTCGAGCTGGCTGGCGAAGAAATAGGCAAGGCGCCCGGCGGCATCGCGCACCGGGGCGAGCAGCAGGCGGTTCCAGAAGGCCGTGCCGTCCTTGCGGTGGTTGCGGATGTCGATCTCGATCGACTCCTCCGCCTCGATCGCCGCGCGAATCCGCCCGATGGTGGCAGGGTCGCTTTCCGGCCCCTGGAGGAAGCGGCAATTGCGGCCGAGGATCTCCTCCCGCCTGTAGCCGGTGAGGCGGCAGAAGGCGTCGTTGGCGAAGGCGACCGGGTTATCGCGCAGGCGGGGATTGGTGATGATCATCGGCATGCGCGTGGCGCGCACCGCGGAGACGAACGGGTCCGTGCTGGCATCGAGACCGAGCAACTCCGCGCCGATCCGCGCCTGCTCGGCGGCCAGTTCGGACGGGGTGCTGCCTGGAGTCTCGGACATGGCTCAGGTGTATGCCTTTTTACGGGACACGGAAGAGTGCAGAGACTGGAAAACACAGGTGGCGCCGTTAGTTGCAGCCGCAACCTACGCGCTGGCTCTAACGCCGGGACCGGATACTGGCCATGGACGTGCTCCGCTTCGGATCGGGGTACGTATATTCCGGCGCTGAACACCAGCGGGACGTCAGGGTTGCATCGCTGGCCGGGCATCGTCACATTCCGGCCCAATCGCCAAAGGGGACGACACCGGGGACGGAGCCCCCTCCCGGCGGTTCCCGCATTCCGATGAGTAGCACCCGATCATGATGTTCTTCGCCCGCTGGAAGACCCTGGCCATCCTGGCGGTCTGCCTGCTGGGGGTGCTGCTCTGCACCCCGAACCTCTTCCCCAAGGCCTCCCTGCCGAGCTGGGCGCGGCAGTTCTCGCTTGGCCTCGACCTTCGCGGCGGCTCCTACCTCCTGCTCGAGGTGGATATGGAGGCGGTGGTCAAGGAGCGGCTGGAGAGCCTGGCCGATGCCACGCGCGGCCGGCTGCGGGCGGCGAATATCGGCTATGTCAACCTGGCGGCCGAGCCGGCGCAGCGCCGCGTCACCCTGCGGGTCCGCGACCCGGGCCAGGTGCAGGCGGCCATGGCGCTGCTGCGGGAGCAGGCGAACCAGATCCCGACCAGCCTCGGCGCGACGACGCCGGATATCGAGGTGACCTCCACGCCCGAGGGGCAGGTGGCCGCGACGCTGACCGAGGTGGGGCTGCGGGCCAAGGCCACCGGGGCGGTGGAGCAGTCGATCGAGATCGTCCGGCGGCGGATCGACGAGACCGGCGTCTCCGAGGCGCTGATCGCCCGCCAGGGGCAGAACCGCATCCTGGTGCAGCTGCCCGGCGTCGAGGATCCGAACCGGATCAAGCAGCTGCTCGGCCAGACGGCGCGGATGACCTTCCACCTGCTGGACGAAGCGGCCAATCCGGCCTCCCCGACCCCGCCGCCGGGGGTGCAGTTCCTCGATGGCGAGGCGCGCCCCGGCCAGCCGGTGCAGCGCTACGCGGTGCGGCGCCGCGTCGAGGTGGATGGCGCCAACCTGACAGATGCACGGGCCGGGCAGGACAACCAGAACGGCCAGTGGGTGGTGAATTTCACCTTCGACTCGACCGGGACGCGGCGCTTCGCCGATGTCACCCGGCAGAATGTCGGGCGGCCCTTCGCCATCGTCCTCGACAACAAGGTGATCACCGCCCCCAATATCCGCGAGCCGATCACCGGCGGGCGCGGCCAGATCAGCGGCAGTTTCGACGCCCGCTCGGCCAATGAGCTGGCCGTGCTGCTGCGGGCGGGCGCCCTCCCCGCCCCGCTCACCGTGGTGGAGGAGCGGACGGTCGGGCCGGAGCTCGGGGCGGATGCGATCCGCGCCGGCATGCTGGCCCTGGCGGCGGGCGCCGTCTTCGTCTTCCTCTATATGGGCCTCGCTTATGGGCTGTTCGGCTGGTTCGCCAACCTGGCGCTGCTGGTGAACATCGTCTTCCTGCTCGCCGCCCTGTCGGTGATGGAGGCGACGCTGACCCTGCCGGGCATCGCCGGCATCGTGCTGACCCTCGGCACCGCGCTCGACGCGAACATCCTCATCAACGAGCGCATCCGCGAGGAGGTGAAGAACGGCCGGCCGCCGCTCTCGGCGCTGGAGGCGGGCTTCACCAAGGCCTCCGGCACCATCATGGACAGCAACCTCACCAACCTGATCGCCATGGCCTGCCTCTATGGCTTCGGCAGCGGGCCGGTGAAGGGCTTCGCGGTGACGGTCGCCATCGGCACCATCGTGCAGATGTGGACCGCGACGACGCTGGTCCGGCTGATGGTCTCGACCTGGTACCGCTGGACGCGGCCGAAGGCCCTCCCGGTTCTGGAGGATGGGCGCGGCTTCTGGGGCAGGCTGGCGCGGCCGCTGTTCCGGCTGATCCCGGATGTGACGCATATCCCCTTCATGAAGGGCGCGCGGGCGGGGCTGCTGGTCTCGGCCATCCTGTCCACCGCCTCGCTCGCCGGCGCCTTCTATCCGGGGCTCGAGAAGGGCATCGACTTCAAGGGCGGCATCGTCATGGAGGTGCGGACGCCGGGGCCGGCCGACCTCGCGGCACTGCGCGCCAGGGTCTCCGGCCTCGATCTCGGGGATGTGGGGCTGCAGCAATTCGGCGATGCCGAGACGGTGCTGGTGCGGCTGCCGGTGCAGGCCGATGAGGGCGGCACCCAGGCCGCGGTGAACAAGGTGCGCGAGAGTGTCGAGCAGGTGGCGCCGGGGGCGCGCATCCTGCGCGTCGAGGCGGTGGGCAACCGGGTCTCGGACGAGCTGTTCCTGGGCGGGATGATCGCCCTCGGGATCAGCCTGCTGGCGATGCTGATCTACATCTGGTTCCGCTTCGAATGGCAGTTCGCCATCGCCGCCATCGTCACGCTGGTGCTGGATACCACCAAGACCGTCGGCTTCATGGTTCTGTTCGGCGTCGAGTTCAACCTGACGACGGTCGCGGCGATCCTCACCGTCATCGGCTTCTCGGCCAACGACAAGGTGGTGGTGTTCGACCGGATGCGGGAGAACCTGCGCAAGTACAAGCAGATGCCGCTCCGGCAGCTGGTCGATCAGTCGATCAACGAGACACTGAACCGCTCGCTCGGCACCTCGATGACGCTGCTGCTCTCGGCGGTGCCGCTGGCGCTGTTCGGCGGCGACACGCTGGCGGGCTTCGCTTGGGTGATGCTGTTCGGCATCGTCGTCAGCGCCTCCTCCTCGGTCTTCATCGCGGCGCCGATCGTGCTCTACACGGGCGAGAACCGGCTGCGGCGGGGTGGCGATGCGCCGGCCGCGCCGACGACGCCGGCCAAGCGCGCTACGGCCGGGGTCTGACCCGGGCCGGGCGCCGAGGGCTCGGAGCCGGCCATGTGTCAATCGTGGCTTACAGGCACGACATCGAAATTTCCTCGACAGTCTCAATAAAGCGTGAAGAAATTCCAATTTAGGAATGGTACGCCGGGCCCTCACTCTGTAACGTGATGGCAGACAGTCAGGAAGATGTCTTGATCATGATGCGGCCGGCCGGGCCAGCGAATCGACGGCTGGTTCACAACCTCCAGGGCATGCCGGCCTCGACCCTGCATGGGGATGCGGCAGCCCTGGCGGCTGGCCTCACCAATGGCGAGGTGTCCGTCCACTACCAGCCCGTGGTGCGGCTGCGGGACCGGAAGCCGGTGATGGTGGAAGCACTGGCGCGCTGGCACCGGCCACCCAGCCTCGTCTCGCCCAGCAGCTTCGTGCCGCTGGCCGAGAGCAGCGGCCTCGTCCGCGCGCTGTCCATGGTCGTGGCGACGCAGGCGGCGACGGAGCTCGGCCCACTCTGGCAGCAGCTGCGCCTCACCATCTCCGTCAACCTGCCGCTCGGGCAGCTGCTGCTGCCGGACCTGCCGGCCTGGCTGCACCGCGCCCTCCGGGTGGGCGGCCTGCATCCCGGCCAGGTGGCGCTGGAGCTGACCGAGACGACCGAGGTGCGGGACCGCTCCGCCCTGCGGCGCGCCCTGATGCGGCTGCGCCGTGCCGGCCACCGGGTGCTGCTCGACGATATCGTCCTGCATGACGAGCGGGACTGGCTGCTTGGCCTGCCTTTCGGCGCCTTCAAGCTGGATCGCTCATTGGTCGAGCAGCTGCCCCGCAGTGCCCATGCGCGGCGGGAGGTGCGGCGGATGGTGCGGATGGCCGAGCGCGGCGGGCGGCAGGTGATCGCGGAAGGCGTCTCCGACCAGCGCCTCTGGCAGATGGTGAGGAGCCTCGGCGTGCACCACGCCCAGGGCTATCTGGTGAGCCGCCCGCTGCCGGCGGCCGCGCTGGCCGCCTGGCATGGGCAATGGCGGGGCGGCCCCGCCTGACGCCGCGGCCTCGGGCCTGATCCCTCAGGCGTAGACGCGACGATAGAGATCGATGATCTCCGCCTCGCTTGGCACCCGCGGATTATTGGCCGGGCTGCCCGAGGCAAGGGCCTGCTGGGCCATCAGGGGCAGCAGCCCCTCCCAGCGGTTGCCGCCGATGCCGTAATCCTTCGGCGTCGGCACGCCGAGCTCCTGGTTCAGCGCCCGCAGCTCCTCCAGCAGCTTGGAGGCGGCGGCCTCGTCGCTGTCCTCGCGGGTGGCGACGCCCATGGCGCGGGCCGCCTCGGCATAGCGCGGCAGGGCATCGTTCAGGCCGAACTCCGTCACCGCCGGCAGCAGCATGGCGTTGGAGAGGCCGTGCGGAACGTGGAAATGCGCGCCGATCGGCCGGCTCATCCCATGCACCAGGGCGACCGAGGAGTTGGAGAAGGCAAGGCCCGCCTGCATGGCGCCGAGCATCATCGCCTCCCGCGCCGCGGCATTGCGCGGCTGGTGGTAGGCCGGGCGGAGATGCCGGCCGATGAGCTGCATGGCGGAGAGCGCCAGGCTGTCGGCATGCGGGTTGGCGCGCTTCGAGACATAGGCCTCCAGCGCATGGGTCAGGCTGTCGATGCCGGTATCGGCGGTGGTGCGCGGTGGGACGCTGAAGGTCAGCTCGTAATCGACGATGGCGGCGAGCGGCAGGGCGCCGAGCCCGGCGATCAGCATCTTCTCGTCGGTCTCGGTATCGGTGATGACGGTGAAGCGCGTGGCCTCCGAGCCGGTGCCGGCGGTGGTCGGGATGCAGATGACGGGGACGAGGCCGCGATCGGCCTGGGCGGGCACCTTGAAGCTGCGCATCGGGGTGCCCGGCGCGGCAGCGGCGAGGATGGCCATGGCCTTGGCGGTATCCATGGGGCTGCCGCCGCCGAAGCCGATCAGGCAGTCGAATTCGCCGCCGCGGAGCATCGCGGCGCCGGCCGCGATGACGGTGTCGGTCGGATCCGGCACGGTCTCGCTGAACACCTCGAGGCGGAGGCCGGCGGCACGCAGCGGGGCGAGCAGCGCACGCTCCACCGTGCCGGAGGAGACCATCCAGGGGTCGGTCACCACCAGCGGGCGCGAGAGGCCGAAGAGGCCGAGCACCTCGGCGGCCTGGCCGACGCTGCCGCCGCCGATGCGCATCAGGCGCGGCGAGACGATGGTGGCGGTCATGCTGGGCTCCTCCCCCGGGGATTTGCGGCGGAGGATAGGCGTGCGCAGGCGGGGCCGCTAGTAGCCCACGCCGCCCTGGCCGCCGAGGCCGAAGGTGGTGATGTTGACGCCGCTGGTCTCGGCCTGACGGGTGCCGTTCCAGCCGCTTTCGGCATCCAGCTGGGCGATCTGCTGGGCCAGCAGCGCCGTGGCGTTGGAGGCCTGCGGCAGCGGGCCAAGCTCCCCGAGCCGGGCGACGGAGCGTTCGCCGCCGGGGCGGAAGACCGGCGCCGGCAGGGCCCGTGCGGCCGCCGACTGGTTGTTGGCGCGGAGCGCGCGTGCGGCGGCCAGCAGGCCGTCGATCACCGGGCGGGGCGGTGCCGCCTCCTGCACTCCGAGGGCGTCGCGCAGCTCGGTCCGGGCGAGTTCCATCTGCCGGCGTACCGCCTCGGGCACCGGGGCGAAGCGGGGGTCGCGGGCCAGTGCGTCGGTGGCGAATTCGAGCTGCGCCGCCGCCAGGGCACCGGCGGCCGGCTGCCCGGAGAGGCCGCGCCCGCGATCGGCGAAAGCCTGGGCTGCGCCCTGGATGGCCTGGCGCGCCGGGTCCGCGGCCCCGGCGGCGAGGTCCATCGGCGGGGCGGGCGGGCGCTGCCGGACCTCCGCGCAGCCGGCGGCGGCGAGCAGGAGAAGCAGGCCGGCGCCGCGGATCAAAGCCGGCGGCTCGCGGTGGCGTCGCGCTCGCGGATGGCCTCCGAGGCGGTGACGGCAGCGGAATTCGTCAGCGGCAGGCTCGGCAACGCGGCGAGGCGCGTCAGCGTCGCCTGGCCGCCGCGCGGGAAGACGGCGCTGTCGAGAGCGGAGGCGGCGACGGCATTGGCCTCGCCGGTGCCGAGCGCGCGGGCCGCGGCATAGAGCGAGTTGATGACGGGCTGGGCCTCGGTATCCGGGGCGATGCCGAGGGCGGCGCGCCATTCCGCCCGCGCCGCCGTCATCTGGCCGATGATGCTGGGCGAGACGCTGGTGAGGCGCGGGTTGGTCGGCATCTCGACCGCGAGCCACTCCATCTGCGCCACGGCGCGGGCGGCCTGGGCCGGGCGGCCGGCCAGGAGGGACTGGCTCGAGAAGGCAAACGAGGTATTGGCGACCGCGCTGCGCAGCGGATCGCCCGCGCCGATGACGGCATCGGCCGGCAGGCTGGCGGTCTCCGGCGGCGGCAGGGCGCAGGCCCCGAGGGCGAGCATGGTGGCGAGCGGCAGAACGGTTCTCAGCATGGTGGGCATCCCCCAATAGCCAGGGTCGGGGCCGTGCCCCGTCCCACCGGTGGCCGAGCATGCGCTGGCGCCGACGGCAGGACTATGGGCGCGGCCGTGACAGTGACGCAACCCAAGGTTCCAGGCCGTCTGCCGAACCCCGCCGCCGACGTGCTTCCGCTTCAGCTTGCCTAGTAGCAGCCGGCGAGGCGGGCGCGGGTGCGAAGCAGGGCGAGCACCGTCCGGCAGGTCGGCGCCGGGCGGTCCACCAGCCCGGCCAGCTCGACGATGACGCCGAGCAGCGCGTCGATCTCCATCGGCCGGCCGCGCTCGAGATCCTGCAGCATGGAGGTCTTGTGCGCGCCGACCTCCGCGCCGCCGGCGATGCGCTTGTCGACATCGATGGCGAAGCGCACGCCGAGCGCCTCGGCCACCGCCTGCGCCTCCAGCATCATGGCGCGGCAGACGGCGCGCAACTCGCCCTCGCCGGTGATGACGTCGAGCGTCGCGCCGGTCAGCGCCGAGAGCGGGTTGAAGGCGAGGTTGCCCCAGAGCTTCACCCAGATCTCGTCGCGGATCTTCGGCCGCACCGGCGCCTTGAAGCCGGCCGAGACCAGGGCGGCGGAGAGGCGCGAGGCGCGTTCCGAGCGGCTGCCATCCGGCTCGCCCAGGCTGAAGCGGTCGCCATAGGTGTGGTTGATGACGCCCGGCTCGGGCACATCGGCGGCGGGGTAGATGATGCAGCCGAGCACGCGGGAGGGATGCAGCGCCTCCCACAGCGCGCCGTCGGGATCGACGCTGGCGACGCGGCGGTCCTCATAGGGGCCGGCGAGCTTGTAGAAATACCACCAGGGGATGCCGTTGACGGCGGAGACGATGGTGGTCTCCGGCCCGAGCAGCGGCTGCATCTGCTGCGCGACGCCGGGCAGCGAATGGGCCTTCAGCGTGATGAGGACATAGTCCTGCGGCCCGGCCTCCTCGGCGGTGGCGACGCAGCGTGGCCGGGTGATGCTTTCCTCGCCCTCGCTGATCAGCTTGAGGCCATTGGCCTGCATGGCGGCGAGATGCGGGCCGCGGGCGATCACGGTGACCTCCGTCTCGCCCTTGGCGGCCAGCTTCGCCGCCATCAGCCCGCCGATGGCGCCGGCGCCGTAGATGCAGATCTTCATGGTCTGGTGATCCGATTCACGCTTCGCTCCTCGCTACGCTCCGGTGCTCCGCGACCGGATCACGCCGTGATCCCGAGCTTCTCGGCGAGGCCGATGCGCATCAGCTTGCCCGTCGCGCCCTTCGGGATCTCGGGCAGGAAGACGACCTTGCGGGGCACCTTGAAGTCCGCCAGGTGCCTGGCCGCGAAATCGCGCAACTCGCGCTCGGAGCACTCCATGCCCTCGCGCAGCACGACGGCGGCGCCGACCTCCTCGCCGAGCATCGGATGCGGGATGGAGAAGGTCAGCGCCTGGGCAACGGCCGGATGCTCCGAGAGGATGCCATCGACCTCGAGCGGCGAGACCTGCTCGCCGCCGCGCTTGATGAGCTCCTTCAGCCGTCCGGTCAGCATCAGGTAGCCGTCCGTGTCGAACATCCCCTGGTCGCCGGTGCGGAACCAGCCATTGGTGAAGGCCTTGGCATTGGCCTCCGGGTTCGCCTCGTAGCCCTTGGTGACGTTGGGGCCGCGGATGACGACCTCGCCGATCTCGCCCTGCGGCAGGATGGTGCCGTTCTCCGCCATGATGGCGACCTCGGGGCCGGCGGGCAGGCCGACGATGCCGGGCTTCTGCTGGCCAGGCGGCAGCGGGTTGCTGCACATCTGGTGGCTCGCCTCGGTCATGCCGTAGCTCTCGATCACCGGCGCGCCGAAGACCACCGAGAGATCCTTCATCGCCTGTGCCGGCAGCGAGGCGGAGGAGGAGCGGATGAAGCGCAGCGGGGCGCGGGCGATGATCTCCTTGTTGCGCTCGGCGCGCTGGAGGATCGCCTGGTGCATGGTCGGCACCGCCGTGTACCAGGTCGGGCGCTCGGCATCGAGCCAGCCGAAGAAGCGCAGCGCGTTGAAGCCCGGCGTGCAGATCACCGCGCCGCCGCCGGCGAGCGAGGCGAGCGTCGCCGCGATCAGCCCGTGGATGTGGAAGAGCGGCATGACGTTGAGGCAGGCATCCGCCTGGCCGAGCTGCAGCGTGCGGGCGATGTTGCCGGCCGAGGCGGTGACGTTGGTATGCGTCAGCGGCACGATCTTCGGCCGGGCCGTCGTGCCGGAGGTGTGGAGGACGAGCGCGATGTCATCGGCCTCCGCCGCGCCGGGATGGGTGGCTGAGGCGGCGGTGCCGCCCTCGAGGGTGAACTCGCCCGCCGCGGTGCCGGGGATGAGCTCGAGCACCGGCACGCCGAGGCGCGCGGCCACCGCACGGACCGGCGTCTCCATCCCCTGCTGGACGACGAGGGCCTTGGCCTTCAGGTCGGTCAGGTAGAACTCGAATTCCTCGTCCTTGTAGGCCGGGTTCAGCGGCGCAGTGGTGGCGCCGCCGGCGATGGCGACGAAGGCCGCGGCCATCTCGGGCCCGTTCGGCAGGACGATGGCGACGCGGTCGCCGCGGCCGATGCCCATGCCGTTGAGGCTGGCGATGCTGCGCTCGGTCAGCGCGCGCAGCCCGGCATAGGTCAGCGCGGGGCGCTCGGGCGCGCGGATGGCGGGCCGGTCGGCGGCACCGGCCGCGAGCAATTCGGCAAGGGTGCGGATGGCGGACATGCGGGTGGTTTCCTCCGGCGGCTCGGCCTTTCTCTGCATCAGCCGCGATCGCCGGGCAAGCGGGGAGGCGCGACCTACCCTGCCCGCTTTACACGCTTTTCGTTGCTTTACCTCACTTTCCGCCGCAACCCAGGCCATATCGCGCGGTTCCAGGACCGCAACGCTTGGCCAGGGAAACGATGCAATGACGCTCATGGGATGCTCTCGCCGTTCGCTGCTGATCGGGGCTGGTGCCGCCGTTCTCGCCACCCCTGCCCTCGCCCAGCGGGCATGGGAGCCGACGCGGCCGGTGCAATTCATCGTCCCCGCCGGCACCGGCGGCGGGGCGGACCAGATGGCGCGGGTGATCCAGGGCATCGTCTCGAAGCACAAGCTGATGCGCCAGCCGATGGTCGTGGTGAACAAGGCGGGCGGCGCCGGGGCGGAGGGCTTCCTCGAGGCGAAGGGCGCGCGGGGCAACCCGCACATGATCGTCATCACCCTCTCGAACCTCTTCACCACGCCGCTGGCGACCGGCGTGCCCTTCTCCTGGGGGGACCTGACGCCGGTCGCCATGCTGGCGCTCGATGAGTTCGTGCTCTGGGTGAATGCCGAATCGCCCTGGAAGACCGCGCAGGAATTCATCGCCGCGGCGAAGCAGGAGCGGCTGAAGCTCGGCGGCACCGGCTCGAAGCAGGAGGACCAGATCATCGGCGTCGCCATGGCCAAGGCCACGGGGGCGAACCTCACCTATGTGCCCTTCCGCGGCGGCGGCGAGGTCGCGGTGCAGCTGGTCGGCCGGCATATCGATGCCTCGGTGAACAACCCGATCGAGGCGGTGACGCATTGGCGCTCCGGCGCGCTGCGGCCGCTCTGCGTCTTCGACGGCCAGCGGCTCGCGGGGACGGAGAAGATCACCGAGACGGCGTCCTGGTCCGACATCCCGACCGCGAAGGAATCGGGGATGGATGTCGAGTACCTGATGCTGCGCGGCATCTTCATGCCGGCCGGGGTGCAGCCGGCGCAGCTCGCCTTCTACGAGGACCTGCTGGGCAAGGTGCGCGAGACGCAGGAATGGCGCGAGCTGATGCAGCAGGGCGCCTTCAACACGACGAGCCTGACCGGCGAGGCCTTCCGCGCCTGGCTGACCAGGGAGGAGGCGCGGCACCGCGGGCTGATGCAGGAAGCGGGCTTCGTGGCATGAGCATGGAACGCGGGCTGCGCACGGGCGCGGTCGAGATCGGCACCTCCCTCGCCTTCGCCCTCGCCGGCGCCGCGGCGATCTGGGACAGCCGGCGCATCGGTGCCGGTTGGGGGGCGGAGGGGCCGCAATCCGGCACCTTCCCCTTCTGGATCGGCCTCTTCCTCGTGGCCGCGAGCATCGGGACGCTGGTGCAGGCGGTGCGGGCGCGGGAGGAGAGCGGGCTCTTCGTCACCTGGGACCAGCTCCGGCTGGTGGCCTCCGTGCTGGTGCCGACGACGATCTTCGTCGCCGCAATCCCGATCACCGGCATCTACCTTGCCTCGGCGGCGCTGGTCGCCTGGTTCATGCACCGCCTCGGCGGCTTCGGCTGGGGGCGCTCGGTGGCGGCCGGCCTCGCCACCGCCCTCGTCACCTTCCTCGTCTTCGAGATCTGGTTCCTCGTCGCCCTGCCCAAGGGCCCGATCGAAACCGCGCTGGGGTACTGAGCCATGGAAGAATTCGGCCTGCTGATGCAGGGCTTCGCCGTGGCGCTCGAGCCGCAGAACATGCTGCTGATGCTGGTCGGCGTGGTGCTCGGCGTGCTGATCGGCGTGCTGCCAGGGCTCGGCGGCGCGAACGGCATCGCCATCCTGCTGCCGCTGACCTTCGCCATGCCGCCGGTCTCGGCGATCATCATGCTCTCCTGCATCTATTGGGGTGCCCTGTTCGGCGGGGCCATCACCTCGATCCTGTTCAACATCCCGGGCGAGCCCTGGAGCGTGGCGACGACCTTCGACGGCTACCCGATGGCGCAGCAGGGCAAGGCCGCCGAGGCGCTGACGGCGGCCTTCACCAGCAGCTTCGTCGGCGCCTTCGTCGCCATCGTGATGATCACCTTCATCGCGCCGGTGATCGCGGGCTTCGCGCTGCGCTTCGGGCCGCCGGAATTCTTCGCGGTGATGTTCCTCTCCTTCGCCAGCTTCGTCGGCATGAGCAAGGGGCCGGCGCTGAAGACCGTTTGCGCCATGATGCTCGGCTTCCTGTTGGCCGCCGTCGGCATGGATACCGTCACCGGCCAGCTGCGCATGACCTTCGGCAGCACGGAGATGATCCGCGGCTTCGACTTCCTCGTCGCCGTCATCGGCCTCTTCGGCATCAGCGAGATCCTCTGCTCGATCGAGGACGGGCTGCGGTTCAAGGGGCAGCGGGCGAAGATCGACCTGAAGGTGGTGCTGCGGGTCTGGGCCAGCCTGCCGCGGCACTGGCTGCTGGCGATGCGCTCGGCGCTGATCGGCTGCTGGATGGGCATCACCCCGGCCGGCGCGACCCCGGCCAGCTTCATGTCCTACGGCGTGGCGCGGCGCATGTCGAAGAACGGCGCGAGCTTCGGCAAGGGGCGGATCGAGGGTGTCATCGCACCCGAGACGGCGGCGCATGCCGCCGGCACCTCGGCCCTGCTGCCGATGCTGACGCTCGGCGTGCCGGGCTCGCCCACCGCGGCGGTGCTGCTGGGCGGGCTCATCATGTGGGGGCTGCAGCCGGGGCCGATGCTCTTCACCGAGCAGAAGGATTTCGTCTGGGGCCTCATCGCCTCGATGTATCTTGGCAACATCGCCGGGCTGCTGGTGGTGCTGGTGGCGGTGCCCTGGTTCGCCGCCATCCTGCGGGTGCCCTTCTCGATCATCGCCGCCATCATCCTGGTGGTCTGCGCGATCGGCGCCTTCACCGTCAGCAATGCCGAGTTCGACATCACGCTGATGCTGATCTTCGGCGTCATCGGCTATGTGCTGAAGAAGCTCGACTACCCGCTGGCGCCGCTGGTCCTCGCCCTGGTGCTCGGCGACCGGACGGAGGAGGCCTTCCGGCAGTCGCTGCTGATCAGCGAAGGCAGCCTCGGCGTCTTCTTCTCGAACTGGCTGGTGAGCACGATCATGGCGGCGGGCTTCGCCCTGTTGCTGTGGCCGCTGATCAGCTGGCTCCGGGGCCTGCTGCCGGGCTTGCCGGCGCGGCGGGTGCGGCCGGCCTGAGCCCCCGCGCCTCCCGATGCGGCCACCCGGGGCAACCGCACGGGTGGCCGCGCCCGCCCTCTATCAACTCCAGGTGATATCATGCCGAGGCGAGGTTGATGGCGCTACCATAACCAGGGGTTGTGGAAAGCATCGTCCATGTCGGGTTCCGGATTTCAGATCGGCAATCACCGCGCCGGGCGGCCGCGCAGCGACGCGGTGACCAGCGCGGGCTCCTGGCCCACCCTGCGGCTGGACGTGCCGCTGGTCGGCCAGGTGCGGCAGATGGACTGCTGGTATGCCGGCGCCTGCATGCTGGCCTATTACCGCGAGGCAGGCCCCCGCCTCGGCCTGCCGCGGGCCTGGATCGCCGATCGTGGCATCCAGCAGCCCGCCTGGGGCCGGCTCGCACGGGCCGAGGGGCTGCTGCCGGTGCCGATGCCGGGCGGGGCCCACCGCATCGACCAATTCGGCCTGTTCCGCTGGCTGATGGATTACGGGCCGCTCTGGTGCGCGGGCGACTGGTTCGGCTTCGGCCATGTGATCGTCGTGACCGGCATCACCGGGACGGTGATCCACCTCAACGACCCCGATGATGGGGTGGGCGGCCCGAACGGCGCGCGGAAGACGAACACCGTCCAGTGGTTCAACGACCACCTCTACTGGAACGAGGCCAACTGCCTGCTCTACCGGCCAGCCTAAGGGCAACCTCCAGGCGGCCGGACAACGAGCCGCTACCCCCTTCGGCAAGCCGGGCAAATGCCCGGGCTGGCGGTGGTCGGGGAGTAGCCGCCCGGGCTCGGCGTCAGGCGCCGCCGAGCGAGGCGCGGTGGCGCCCCGAAAGCTCCACGTAATGCGGCGCCGTCTTGTCGAAGCCGGCCCGCTGCTCGACCGTCAGCAGCCGGACCAGCTTCGCGGGATTGCCCATCCAGAGCTCGAGCGCCGCGATTCGCTTGCCGGGCGGCAGGACCGAGCCGGCGGCCAGCACCCCGCCCTCCTCGATCACCGCATCATCCAGCACCGTCGCGCCCATGCCGACGAAGGCGCGGTTCATCAGCGTGCAGGCATGGATGATGGCGGCATGGCCGACCGTGACGTCATCACCGATACTGGTCGCCTGCCTGCCGGCATTGACGTGGATGATGGTGCCGTCCTGGATGTTGGTGCCGGCGCCGATGCGGATGAAGTTGGTGTCGCCGCGCAGGACGCAGTGATACCAGATATTGGATCGTGGCCCGATCGTGACGTCGCCGATCACGGCGGCGGTCGGCGCCACCCAGGCCGACGGATCGACCACCGGCTGCTTGCCCTCGAAGGGGTAGAGCGGTCCGTGCGGCATTCTTCTCCTCCCTATGCGGTGCCCATGGCGCCGGCACGCGGCGCCATGGGGAATCCTGGCCCTATTCCGCCGCGACGGGCAGGCGCGTCTCGACCGGGATGCCGAGCATCAGGCCGATATTCTGCACCGCCGCGCCGGAGGCGCCCTTGCCGAGATTGTCGAAACGCGCCGTCAGCACCGCCTGGCCATGGGCCTCGCTGCCATGGACGCGAAGCTCGAGCAGGTTGGTGTTGTTCAGCGCCTCCGGCTCCAGCTTGGCGGTCGCCGGCACCACGGAGACATACTCGCTGCCGGCATAGCGGGCGGCGAGCACCGCCTCGATATCGGCGGGCTTCGGCCGGCCCGGCAGCGTGTCGAGATGCAGTGGGATGCTGACGATCATGCCCTGCCGGAAATCGCCGACCGAGGGGATGAAGATCGGCCGCCGCGTCAGCCCGGCATGGGTCTGCAGCTCCGGGATGTGCTTGTGGCCGAGCCCAAGCCCGTAGAGCTCGAAATCCGGCGCGCGGCGGCCTTCATACTCGGCGATCATCGCGTTGCCGCCGCCGGAATAGCCGGAGACGGCGTTGACCGTGACCGGATAGTCGCGGGGCATCACCCCGGCATCGACCAGCGGGCGGAGCAGCAGGATGGCGCCGGTCGGGTAGCAGCCGGGGTTGGAGACGCGCGGCGCCGCGGCGATGAGCGCGGACTGCTCCGGCGTCAGCTCCGGCAGACCATAGACCCAGTCCGGGGCGATGCGATGCGCGGTGCTGGCATCGACGAGCCGGGGCGCGTCGGCACCGAGCGAGGCGGCCAGCGTGGCGCTTTCCTTCGCCGCGTCGTCGGGCAGGCAGAGGACGACGAGGTCCACCTCGGCCATCAGCGCGCGGCGGGCGCCAGGATCCTTTCGGCGCGTGGGGGCGATGGATCGCACGGCGAGGCCGGGCAGGATCGCCAGCCGCTCGCGGATCTGCAGGCCGGTGGTGCCGGCCTCGCCATCGATGAACACCGTCGGGATCTTCGCCATGTCCTTGGCTCCCTCAGCCTGGGGCACAGTGCCGCCCAATGCGGCCCAAAAAGCAAGAGGGGCGGGCCCAGGCGGGCCCACCCCTCGTCGTATGACAGCCATGTGGCTGGCGCCGACCGGCGCCCGCCCGGCCGGGGACCCCATCGCAGTCTTGCTGGCAAAACTGCGATGGGAACCCGTCAGCGCTTGCTGAACTGGAAGGAGCGTCGTGCCTTCGCCTTGCCGTACTTCTTCCGCTCGACGACGCGCGGGTCGCGGGTCAGGAAGCCGGCCTTCTTGAGGATCGGCCGCAGCTCCGGCTCGTAATGGGTGAGCGCGCGGCTGATGCCGTGGCGCACCGCGCCGGCCTGGCCGGAGAGGCCGCCGCCGACGACGGTCGCGATCACGTCGAACTGCTGGTAGCGGTCGGCGACCAGGAAGGGCTGCGAGAGCAGCATTCGCAGGACCGGCCGGGCGAAATAGGTCAACACGGGCTTGCCGTTGACGGTCATCTCGCCCTTGCCGGGCTTCACCCAGACGCGGGCCACGGCATTCTTGCGGCGGCCGGTGGCGTAGGAGCGGCCGAAGGCATCGCGCTTCGGCTCACGCAGGACCGGGGCCTCGCCGGTGATGGCACCGGACTGCACCAGGCTCTTCAGATCGGCGAGTGTGCCGGTCGTCTCCTCGCTCATGCTCAGAGCACCTTATTCTTGCGGTTCATGGCGCCGACATCGAGCGTGACCGGCTGCTGGCCGGCATGCGGATGCTCCGCGCCGGCATAGACATGGAGGTTGTCCATCTGGCGGCGGCCGAGGGGCCCGCGGGTGATCATCCGCTCGACGGCCTTCTCGATCACGCGCTCCGGGTACTTGCCCTCGAGCCGCTCCCGCACCGTGCGCTGCTTGATGCCGCCCGGGAAGCCGGTGTGCCAGTAGAAGACCCGCTGCTCGGCCTTCTGGCCGGTGACCCGGACCTTCTCGGCGTTGATGACGACGACATGGTCGCCGCAATCGACATGCGGGGTGAATTGCGGCTTGTGCTTGCCGCGGAGGCGATTGGCGATGATGGTGGCGAGGCGGCCGAGCACGAGGCCCTCCGCATCCACGACCACCCAGCCTTTCTTGACCTCGGCCGGCTTCAGCGAGCGCGTCTGGGTCTGGAGTTGCATGGGTCGGGAACTTCGTCCGGTCTATTAGAGGCGCGGGTTATGGCGGCCGGGGCACCGCAGGTCAAGGGGAAAGCTGGGGTTTTGGGGCATGGTAATCCATTACCGTAGCATCCAGGGCGTCTTGCCAGCCCCCCCTCGCGGGCGGCACCCTGGGCGCAACGACAAGGAGGAACGGGCCATGGGGCTGCGCGCAGGGATCGGGCGCCGGGGGGTGATCGCGGCAGCGGGCGGGGTGCTGGCGGCGCCGGCACTGGCCCAGGCGCCCTGGCCGGCGGGGCAGACCGTCGCGGTCGTTATCCCCTATGCGCCGGGCGGCGCCTCCGACGTGATCGGGCGGCTGGTGACCCAGGTGCTGTCGGAGAAACTCGGCGGCACCTTCGTGATGGACCACAAGCCGGGCGCCTCGACCAGCCTCGCGGCGCGGATCGTGGCGCGGGCGAAGCCGGATGGGATGACGCTGCTGCTCGGCACTATCGCCACCTTCACCCTGACGCCGCTGGCGCTGCGCAACCCGGGCTACGACCCGCTGGCGGATTTCATCCACATCACCCAGGTCTGCGAGACCCTGTCGGTGCTGGTCGCGCATCCCCGCTGGGGCAGCTTCGAGGCGTTGATGGCGGCGGCCAAGGCCAGGCCCGATGCCCTGTCCTATGCCACCTGGGGGGTCGGGACCACGGCGCATCTGCCGATGCTCGACCTGCTCGGCCGGGTCGGGGCCGAGATGCTGCACGTCCCCTATAACGGCTCGCCACCGGCGCTGACCGATACGATCGCCGGGCGGACGGATTGCATGTTCGCCCTCTACGCCGCCTGCAAGGGGCATCTGGAGGAGGGCCGGGTGAAGGGGCTGGCGCAGCCGACGCCGGAGCGGCCGGCCGCCATCGCCAATGTCCCGACCTTCGCCGAACTCGGCATCCCCGATTTCGTCTATACCGGATGGTATGGCGTGCAGGCCCCGGTGGGGACTCCGCGCGCCATCACCGACCGCATCGAGCGGGCGCTGACCGAGGGCCTGGCGGACCCCCGCATCCAGGCCTTCATGGCGACCCAGGGCATCGCCCCTTCCGCCATGGGGAATGCCGCCGCCGTGGCGCGGATCGAGCGCGAATTGCCTTCGAACCGCAGGCTGATGCAGCGTGCGGGCCTCAATCCGGAGTAGCGTCCCTTGTCCACCCCCCCGACCAAAGCGCCCCATGGCCTCTCCCGCAATGCCGCCAACTACGGCGACCGGGACTTCGCCTTCTACCTGCGGCGGAGTTTCGCCAGCTCGATGGGCTATTCCCGGGCCATGCTCGAGAAGCCCGTGGTGGGAATCGCCGACACCGCCTCCGACTACAACAACTGCCACCGCAACGTGCCGGAGATGGTCGAGGCGGTGAAGCGCGGCGTGCTGGCGGCGGGGGCCCTGCCGCTGGCCTTCCCGACCGTCAGCCTCTGCGAGCCCTCGCTGGTGCCGACCTCGATGCACTACCGCAACCTGATGGCGATGGACACCGAGGCGATGCTCTCGGCCCAGCCGATGGATGCGGCGGTGCTGATCGGCGGCTGCGACAAGACGGTGCCGGCCCAGCTCATGGCGGCCGCCAGCGCCGATGTGCCGAGCGTGATGCTGGTCACCGGCCCGATGCTGGCGCAGCGCTTCGAGGGCGAGCGGCTGGCCGCCTGCACCGATTGCCGGCGCTACTGGGCGCGCTACCGGGCGGGCGATGTCTCGGCCGAGCGGATCGGCGAGATCGAGGGCAAGCTGGCGACCAGCGCCGGCACCTGCGGCGTCATGGGCACCGCCTCGACCATGGCCTGCATCGCCGCCGCCCTCGGCTTCATGCCGCTGATGGCGGCCTCGGCGCCGGCGGTGCATTCCGACCGGCTGCGGATGGCGGAGGAGGCCGGGGCGCTCGCGGTGCGCCTCATCACCCATCCGGTGAAGCCCTCGCAGCTCATCACCGAGAAGAGCGTCGAGAACGCGCTGCGCGTGCTGCTGGCGCTCGGTGGCTCGACCAATGCGCTGATCCACCTCACCGCCATCGCCGGGCGGGCCGGGGTGAAGATCGACCTCAAGCGGCTCGACGCGCTCTCGGAGGAGACGCCGGTGCTGGTCGACCTGAAGCCGACCGGCGAGGGCTACATGGAGGATTTCCACGCGGCCGGCGGGATGATCGCCCTGATGCGCGAGCTGCGCGACCTGCTGCATCTCGACTGCATCGACCTCTATGGCCAGACGCTCGGCGAGCAGATCGATGCGGGGACGCCCTTCGTCGACCGGACCTATATCCGCGCCCGCAACCAACCGGTGAGCCCGGTCGGCGGGCTCGTCTCGCTCTTCGGCAGCCTGGCGCCGGATGGGGCGATCCTGAAGCGGAGCGCCGCCACCCCTGCCCTCTTCGAGACCGAGGCGCGCTGCGTGGTCTTCGACGGCCTCGCCGACCTCGCCGAGCGGATCGACGACGATGCGCTCGACGTGACGGCGCAGGACATCCTCATCCTGAAGAATGCCGGGCCGCTGACCCCGGCGGGGATGCCGGAGGCGGGCTACCTCCCCATCCCGAAGAAGCTCGCCCGCGCCGGGGTGAAGGACATGGTGCGGATGAGCGACTGCCGCATGTCCGGCACCGCCTTCGGCACCATCGTCCTGCATATCGCGCCTGAGGCGGCGGCGGGCGGGCCGCTCGGCCTGGTCGAGACCGGGGACCGGGTGCGGCTTTCGGTGAAGGAGCGGCGGCTCGACCTGCTGGTGGAGGAGGCCGAGCTGGCGCGGCGCCGGGCGGCCTGGACGCCACCCGCGGCGCCGAAGCGCGGCTGGGACAAGCTGGTGCATGAGCAGGTGCTGCAGGCGCCCGAGGGGGCGGACCTGGCCTTCCTTCGGCCCGAGGGCGTCTGACCCCCCTTGCCAGGGTGCCGCCTGCCCCGATAGCAGGCGGCACCCATTCCCCGTGCCAAGGCGCCCCCTCATGCCCATCCTGAACCGCATCGCCGATTACCATGCCGAGATGACGGCCTGGCGGCGGGACTTCCACGCCCATCCCGAGATCGCCTTCGAGGAGGTGCGGACCAGCGGCATCGTCGCCGAGAAGCTGCGGGAATTCGGCTGCGACGAAGTCATCACCGGCATCGCCAGGACCGGCGTGGTCGGCGTCATCCGCGGCCAGGGCGATACGGGGCGCGCCATTGGCCTCCGCGCCGATATCGATGCGCTGCCCATCCTCGAGCAGACCGGGCTGCCGCATGCCTCGACCGTGCCCGGGAAGATGCATGCCTGCGGCCATGACGGGCACACCACCATGCTGCTCGGTGCCGCCAAGTACCTCGCCGAGACACGGAATTTCGCCGGCACCGTCTATGTCATCTTCCAGCCGGCCGAGGAGTCCGGCGGCGGCGGCAATGTCATGGTGCAGGAGGGGCTGTTCGAGCGCTTCCCGATGGAGCGCGTCTTCGGCATGCATAACTGGCCGGGCGCGCCGGAAGGCAGCTTCTGGTGGCGCGAGGGGCCGATCATGGCCGCGACCGCGCAGATCGAGGTGACGGTCACCGGCAAGGGCGCGCATGGCGCCATGCCGCATCAGGGCAATGACCCGGTCGTTGTCGCGGCGCAGATCGTCACCGCCCTGCAGTCCATTGTCGCGCGCAATGTCGAGCCGGCGGAATCGGGCGTCATCACCATCGGCCAGATCCAGGGCGGCGACACCTGGAACGTCATCCCGGAGGAGGTCTTCCTGCGTGGCACGGCGCGCTGGTTCAAGCCCGAGATCGGCGACCTGCTGGAGCAGCGCTTCCTCGAAATCACCACCGGCATCGCCACCGCCTTCGGGGCGACGGCCAAGGCGGTGTTCGACCGCGGCTATCCCGCCACGGTGAACGAGCCGGAGAGCACCGCCCTGTCGGTCGCCGCCGCCCGGGCGATCGCCGGCGAGGCCAAGGTGCAGGAGATGCCGAAGCCGACCATGGGCGGCGAGGATTTCTCCTTCATGCTGAACGCCAAGGCGGGCAGCTACATCATGCTCGGCGCCGGGCGCGGGCCGGCGGACCCGCAGGTCCATCACCCGCGCTACGACTTCAACGACGCCGTGCTCCCGATCGGCGCCAGCTACTGGGCCCGGCTGGCGGAGCAGATCCTCACCAAGGGCTAAAGCAAACTCCGATCCGGTGGAATCACCGGAGCGGAGGTATTTGCTCGATCAAACAACAGGCTAGAGCGGCTTCCGTGAGCCAGGGCGAACGGAAGCCGCTCTAGGCCTTGGCCGAGGGCCGCGCCGCCATCATCGCGTGATGGGCGGCGATGGCCCGGTGGTCGGGGTTGATCGGCTGGCCGACCTGGGCGCCGAAATCGACGAAGGCGAAGAGCATGATGTCGGCGAGGCTGAGCCGCTCGCCGCAGATGAAGGTCCGGCCGGCGATCAGCCCGTCGAGCCAGGCCAGCCGCTTCTGCGCCGTCACCTTCAGGTCGTCGGCGGCCTGCGGGATGCAGTGGATGCGGTTCTCGAACAGCTTCAGCCCCTCGGCGAAGCGGAAGCCGTTCAGCATCGGCTCGGCGATGTTCAGGTCGATGCGCCGGCTCCACATGCGGGTCTCGGCCCGCTCCTGCGCCGTCGTGCCGATCAGCGAGGCGCCCGGCGTGATCTCGTCGAGATACTCGCAGATGGCCGTGATCTCGGCGAGCACGCTGCCGTCGTCGAGTTCGAGGCAGGGCAGCTGCCCGGCCGGGTTCTTCGCCAGATAGGGCGGCTGGCGGTTCTCGCCACCGCGCAGGTCCACGGTGGTCTTCGGCAGTTCGATGCCGCGCTCGGCCATGAAGATGCGGACGACGCGCGGATTGGGGCCGATGGAATCATAGAGCATCATGGCCAGCCTCCTCCCCTCCTGATTGGCCCGGGAACACCGGGCGGGATGATTTGGACCGCGCTGCGCCGCCACGGCAAGCCCGGAAGGGCCGGGCCGGGGATCGGAAGCTACCCGCATTGTTACATTATATTTACTATTTTGGGTCATGACGGTAAGGCCCGCATGCTTGGCCGCTCATTCCGAGCCAGAAGGTTCCGTGATCCATCATCCCACCCCTGCGGACCCCTCCCGCAGCAGGCTCGAAACGCAGGCGGCTCCGAACGAAGCCGATGATGCGGCGCTGGTCGCGCCGTTGTTCGACCGGCTGGCCTCGCTTTGCGTCGGCCATGTCGCACCACTCGCCCTCTGCGGCTTCGTCGCCACCCGAACGGACAGCGCCTGGCCGATCATCTGCCTCGTGCTGGACCTGGTCCTGCTCGCTGCACGGATCCTGGTGGTGCTGGGCTTCCGGCGCCTACGGGATCCGCAGCCGGCGGATGTGCTGCGGCTGGCGCGGCGCTACTTCGTGGTCGGTATCATCTGGTCGGTCGCCACCGGCGCCTTCTGCGCCTGGTGCTATGCCTCGGTGGATGACGATGCGACGCGGACGCTCGCGGCCACGCTGGCGATGGGGACGGTCGGCGGCATCGCCTCCCGCAACGCCACCACCCCGCGCTTCGCCCTGGCGCAGATCAGCTCGATCCTGCTGCCGCAGATCGCCGTCGCGGTCTCGCTGGGCTCCTGGCACTGGACCCAGGCGACGATGGTGCTGGTCTATTTCATCGCGCTGCGTTCCATCGTGCGCCGCCACCATGCCGATATCCGCGCCTCGCTCCGGGCCCAGCGGGAGCGTGCCGAGCTCGCCCGGCGATCCGAGCACATGGCGCTGCATGACAGCCTGACCGGCCTGCCGAACCGCGCCATGTTCCGCATCGCGCTGGACCGGGCGGTCACCGGCCTGCCCAAGGCTGGCTTCGCCGTGCTCTACCTCGATCTCGACCGGTTCAAGGAGGTGAATGACAGCCTGGGCCATGCGATGGGCGACCGGCTGCTGCGGGAGGTCGCCGCGCGGATCCGCGGCAGCCTGCGCGAGGGGGATCTGGTCGCGCGGCTGGCCGGCGACGAATTCGCCGCGATCCTGCCGGGGCTGCAGACGGCCGAGGCGATCCTGCCGCTCGCCCGGCGCGTGATCGAGGCCGTCCGCGCGGATGTCATCCTCGACGGGCAACGGGCCTCGGTCGGCATCAGCATCGGTGCCGCCATCGCCCCGCGGGACGGGATGACGAACGACGGGCTGATCCGCCATGCCGACACGGCGCTGTACGAGGCGAAGGATTCGGGGCGTGGCACCTGCCGCGTCTTCGACCGGGAGATGGCCGAGCGGCTGCAGGCCCGCCGCGGGCTTGCCGCCGATCTGCGCGGCGCCCTGCAGCGGGGCGAGCTGGTGCTGTGCTACCAGCCGATCCTCCACGCCGCCGGCGGCGTGGCCGGGTTCGAGGCCTTGCTGCGCTGGCACCACCCCCATCGGGGCCTCGTCATGCCGGCGGAGTTCATTCCCGTCGCGGAGGAGATCGGCGCGATCGCCGCGATCGATGCCTGGGTGCTGCGGACGGCCTGTGCCGATGCGGCCGGCTGGCCCTCGCCCCTCCGTGTCGCGGTCAACCTTTCCCCGGCCCGGCTCGAGGGCCGCGACCTCACCTGCACGGTGGCGGAGGCGCTCGCCGCCACCGGTCTGGCGGCATCGCGGCTCGAGCTCGAGATCACCGAGGCGGTGGTGCTGCGCGACAACCAGCGGATCATGGCGCTGCTGCGCGAGCTGCGGGGCATGGGCCTCCGCGTGGCGCTCGACGATTTCGGCACGGGCTACTCCTCGCTCGCCTATCTCCGCCGCTTCCCGCTCGACAAGCTGAAGATCGACCGTGGCTTCGTCCAGGATCTCGGCCACTCGCCAACCGCGGCGCCGATCCTGCGGGCCATCATCGAGCTCGCCCATACGCTCGGCCTGGTGACGACGGCGGAGGGGGTGGAGACGGCGGCGCAGCTCGGCCTGCTGCGCGAGATGGGCGTCGCCGAGGTGCAGGGCTACCTGTTCAGCCAACCCTGCCCCGCCGCGGAGGTGCCGGCGCTGCTCGAGGCGCTGGCGCGGCCGGTGAAGCTCAGGGCCTGAGGCAGCTCAGGGCCTAGGGCTCCCGCCAATCCCGGGTTAGGCTTCGCCTGTCCAATGGGAGGAACCCGCGATGATCCATGAGCTCCGCATCTATCACTGCGTGCCGGGCCGGCTGCCGGCGCTGCTGAAGCGCTTCGAGACCATCACGCTGAAGCTCTGGGAGAAGCATGGCATCAGGCAGGCGGGGTTCTGGACCGTCCTCGTCGGCTCCTCCAACCAGGATCTCTACTACCTCCTCGCCTGGGACAGCCTGGCGGAGCGGGAGCAGAAGTGGAACACCTTCGCCACCGACCCGGATTGGCTGGCCGCGCGTGCCAAGACCGAGGAGGATGGCCAGATCGTCGCCTCGGTGGAGAACCTGTTCCTGGCACCGACCGCCTTCTCCTCGGTGAAGTAGCATGGCCGGCCCGCCGACCTTCGCCACGCCGCCCGGCTTCCTCGGAATCGGGCGGCAGGATCCGGCGGCCGCCTATGTCGTGGCGGGGGTGCCGATGGATATCGGCACCACCAATCGCGCCGGCACGCGGGACGGGCCGGCGGCGATCCGCCGCGCCAGCCGCATGCTGGTGGATGGCGTGCATCCCGAGCATTGGGTCGATCCCCGGGATCTCGACATCGCCGATATCGGCGAATTCGCCATCGCGCTGGGCGACATCGCCGGCAGCCTGGCGCTGATCGAGCGGCAGGCCGCCGCCTGCCGGCACCTGGTGGCGCTGGGGGGCGAGCATGGCATCACCCTCGCGCTGCTGCGCGCGCTGTCCAGGCGGCTCGGCGGGCCGCTCGGGCTGCTGCATTGCGACGCGCATGTCGATACCTGGGCGGATAATTTCGGCCAGGCCTATGCCCATGGCTCGCCCTTCTACCATGCGATCCGGGAGGGGCTGGTCGATCCGCGCCGGATGATCCAGGTCGGCATCCGCTCACCGGTCGACCGGGCCACCTGGGACTGGACCACCGGGCAGGGCGTCACCATCGTCACCGGCCAGCAGGCGCAGGAGATCGGCCCGGCCGGGCTGGCGGAGCGGGTGCGGGCCGTGCTCGGCACCGCACCGGCCTATCTCTCCTTCGACATCGATTGCCTCGACCCGGCCTTCGCCCCGGGGACAGGGACGCCGGAGATCGGCGGCCTCGCCTCCTGGCAGGCGCAGGCCCTGCTGCGGCGGCTGCGAGGGGTCGATTTCCGCGGGATGGATCTGGTCGAGGTGGCGCCGGCCCATGACGTGGCGGAGATCACGGCGCTGGCCGCCGCGACCCTCGCCTGGGAATACCTGTCCCTGCAGGCACTCGACCGGCAAGATTCCTGAAAGCTTTGAGGCTTTCCGGCGGCCATGCCGGCAGAACGGGCGAGCCCCGGAAAAAAGACATGGCAATTCCGCCCGGGAGGCACTATTTCTCCTGCCGCGGCCGCTGACGGGCGGCCGCTGGCGCTATCGCACGTGCCGCGAGCCCGGTGAGTGAGACCGGGCACAGCAACGACGGGATGCGTCCTTTTCGTCCATGCCGGCCGCCCCTGGGCGGCTGGGGCCGCGAGGGATCTGCCTATGTTGCTTGAACGGGTCGCCGCGATGCGAAGTCCTATCCGCATCGCCTGAAATCGGGCCACGCCGCCCGCATTCCATCGCCCTGCTGCCTCCGAGGATCGCGCCATGTCCCTGCTCCGCACCCGTGCGGCGGTTGCGCCGCTGCGCCGCCGTCTCGACGACGCCCTGACCGCCCTTCCCGCCGTCGATGCGCTGGTCGCCGTCGAGCGGCCGGAAGAGCCGATGCACTGCCTGCGCCCGGCCGCCATCGCCGAGGCGGCGTCCGGCTTCGTCGCCGGCTTCCCGGGCGAGGTGCTCTATGCCGTGAAGTGCAACCCGGAGCCGGCCGTGCTGCGCGCGATCTGGGCGGGCGGCGTGCGGCATTTCGACTGCGCCTCGGCCAATGAGGTGGCGCTGGTGCGGTCGATGTTCCCCGAGGCCGGCATCCACTTCATGCACCCGATCAAGGCGCGCGGGGCGATCCGCACCGCCTGGGGCGAGCATGGCGTGCAGGATTTCGTGCTCGACAGCGCGGCGGAGCTCGACAAGATCCTGGCCGAGACCGGTGCGGGCGCGGCCGAGGGGCTTGGCCTCTTCATCCGGCTCGGCCTGCCGAAGGGCACGGCGATGCTCGACCTCTCCGGCAAATTCGGCGCCGAGCCGGAGGAGGCGGCCGAGCTGCTGCGCGCGGCGCGGCCGCATGCGGCGCGGCTCGGCCTCTGCTTCCATGTCGGGTCGCAGATGATGGACCCGCTGGCCTGGCGGCAGGCCATGGCGCTGGCCGGCGAGGTCATCGAGGCCGCCGGCGTGCCGGTCGAGGTGGTGGATGTCGGCGGCGGCTTCCCGGTCGCCTATCCGGGCATCGAGCCGCCTCCACTCGGCGCCTTCTTCGCCGAGATCGAGGCGAGCTTCGAGGCGCTCGACCTGCCAGGCGCGGTGCTCTGGGCCGAGCCCGGGCGGGCGCTGGTGGCGGGCGGCGGCTCGGTCGTCGTGCAGGTGCAGGGGCGGCGCGGCCGCGACCTCTACCTGAACGATGGTGTCTATGGCGCGCTGTCCGATGCCGGTGTGCCGGGCTTCACCTTCCCGGTGCGGCTGATCCGGCCGGAAGGGCCGCGGGCCTCGGTGCCGGAGGAGGATTTCGTCTTCTTCGGCCCGACCTGCGACAGCGCCGACCGCATGAAGGGCCCCTTCCCCCTGCCCGCGGATGTGCGGGAGGGCGACTGGATCGAGATCGGCCAGCTCGGGGCCTATGGCGCCTGCCTGCGCACCGCCTTCAACGGCTTCGACCGGGCCCGGCTGGTCGAGGTCCGGGACCGGCCGATGCTGGAATGCGATCGCCACAGGTGGAACGGCCGGCGGCGTGAATCGCATGACCGGACAAAGCTGAGGCAGGCGGCGTGAACGCCGCCTGCCGCAGGGGCTGACGCGGAAGTGTCACTGGCCGCCCAGGCCAATCTGCGCGTTCCAGTTGCTGCGACCCGGCCGCCCCGGCGTGGGGCGGCTGGCCCTGTTTCCTGCGTGCCTTGAAGGAGCCTTCCGATGATCCATGCCCGCTTCCCCGGCCGCCTCGTCATGCTTGGCTTCGGCAGCATCGGCCAGGGTGTCCTGCCCCTCATCCTCCGCCATATCGAGATCCCGAAGGAGCGCATCACCATCGTCACCGCCGAGGAGCGGGGGCGCGATGTGGCCGAGGAATACGGCATCCGCTTCGTGGTCGAGGCGGCGACGCGGGAGAATTACCGGGACCTGCTGGCGCCGCTGCTGCGCCGGGGCGACTTCCTGCTGAACCTCTCGGTCGATGTCTCCTCGGTCGCGCTGATGGAGCTCTGCCAGGAGCTCGACGTGCTCTATCTCGACACCGTCGTGGAGCCCTGGACGGGTGGCTATACGGATCCTGCCCTCACCCCCTCGCAGCGCTCCAACTACGCGATGCGGGAGACGGCGATCGCGCTGCGCGAGCGGGCCCGCGGCGGGCCGACCTCGGTGACGGCGCATGGCGCGAATCCCGGCCTCGTCAGCCATTTCGTCAAGCAGGCGCTGCTCGACATCGCCCGCGACACCGGCACGCCCGTCGCCACGCCGCCGCCGGCCGCCGACCGCGCCGCCTGGGCGCGCATCGCCGAAGGGCTCGGGGTGAAGGTGATCCATATCGCCGAGCGCGACACGCAGGTGGCGGACCGGCCCAAGAAGCCGGGCGAATTCGTCAACACCTGGTCGGTCGATGGCTTCGTCGGCGAGGGCTGCCAGCCGGCCGAGCTCGGTTGGGGCTCGCATGAGAAGGCATTGCCGGCCGATGGCCACCGCCATGGCTTCGGCTGCGATGCGGCGATCTACCTGATGCGGCCCGGCGCCTCGACGCGGGTCCGCACCTGGACGCCGCTGGAGGGGCCGTTCCATGGCTTCCTGATCACCCACAACGAGAGCATCTCGCTCGCCGACTACTACACGCTGCGCGACGCCGGGGGGCGCGTGCTGTACCGGCCGACCGCGCATTACGCCTACCACCCCTGCGACGACGCGGTGCTGTCGGTGCATGAGCTGGCGGGCAAGAACTGGGAGATGCAGGCCGAGAAGCGCCTGATGACGGACGAGATCACCGGGGGCATGGACGAGCTCGGCGTGCTCCTGATGGGCCATGCGAAGGGCGCCTACTGGTATGGCTCCCGCCTCACCATCGGCGAGGCGCGCAAGCTGGTGCCGCACAACAACGCCACCTCGCTGCAGGTGACGGTCGCGGTGCTGGCCGGGGTGATCTGGGCGATGGAGAACCCGCGCCGCGGCGTGGTCGAATCGGACGAGATCGATCATGCCCGGGTGCTGGAGATCTGCCGCCCCTATCTGGGCGAGCTGGTCGGCGCCTATTCGGATTGGACGCCGCTGCAGGACCGGGCCCGGCTCTTCCCGGAAGAGCTGGACCGGGATGATCCCTGGCAGTTCGCCAATTTCCGGGTGACCTGACGGCCTTCAGCGCGCCGGCAGGGCAAGGCGGATACGCAGCCCGCCGGCCGCGGCATCCTCGGGCGCGGGGCTGCCGCCACGGAGCTCGTCTCCGCCCGCGGCCTGGCGCCCGTCATCCTGGTGCTGCGCAAGACGCTCATGCCGCCACGGCGCGCAGCCGCGCCGCAAGCCCGTCCTGCGCCGCGCTCACCCCGGCTGCATGGCGCAACGCCATGAGGCGGGAGGCCAGGCGCAGCTCGGCGCGGAAGGCCTCGCTCCGCCGGAACTCCCGCATCAGCATGACCAGCGCCGGCAGGTCGCCGCAGCGATGGCCGGGATGCTCGGCGGGCAGGCCGGCGAAGGCATCCGCCGTGCCGAGGACGGGGTTGCCGAAGGCCAGCGCCTCCACCGTCTTCACCTTGAGGCCGGTGCCGCCGGCCATCGGGTTCAGCACGCAGTCGACCGCGGCATAGAAGCCGGCCACGTCGGCGAGGTTGGGCATCCGCCGCGGCCGCGAGGCGAGGCGGAGATCCGCCCGGCGCAGGATGCGGCCGGCCAGCAGCCAGGGCAGTTCCGCCTCGCCCGCGAGTGCGGCGTCGAGCGCATGCACCGCGGCGAGGTTCCAGGGATTGGCGCTGCCGAGATAGCCGAAGGGCATGACGGGCCGCGCCGGCGCCGCGTCGAGGAATCGGAGCGGCGGCATATGCCCGAGCACCGCGACCTCCCGCCCGGTCCGGCGGCGCAGTTCGGCCGCCTCCTCCGCCTGGATGGCGAGGACGAGGTCGGCACGGGCAAGGCCGCGCGATTCCTCGGCCAGCGTCGTGAAGAACCAGGAGGGGTCGAGGCCCTGTTCCCGCGCAACCGCGTCGCGCCCGCCGAACAGGTCATGCGTGTCGAGGATGCGGAAGGCGTCGCCCGCCCCGTCGAGCGCCGCGGAGAGCCAGACGTAGTTGACCAGCACCGCGTCGTAGCGCCGCGCGCGCTGCAGGGCGGCGAGACGCCCGGCGAGATCGGGCGGGCACCAGTCGTCGATGCCCCAGGTGCCGGGCAGGCCCGGCTCCACGGTCACGGGCGGCGGCAACTCGTGCAGCGCGTGCCAGAAGCCGGCCATCGCCGCCTGCTGGCTCGGCGCGCTGCCTTCGGTCGCCAGGTGCAGGAATTCGCAGCGGATGCCGCGGGCCATCAGCGCCGCGCCGAGCCCCTGGATGCGCGCCGCATTGCCCTGATCGGCCGGATGGGAGGCGATGGGCGACAGGATGAGCAGGCGCGGCGCCCGTCCGGTCATGGCCGCGCCTCCAGCGTGACGAGGCGGAGGCCGGGCGGCGCGCCCTCGCGCCAGGCAAGGCCGAGCACCAGGGCACGGCCGGGCACCGGCTCGATGCTGGCGACGAGGCCGCCGGAGCCAAGGCGAACCGGATGGCGCAGCCCGTCGAGGAACAGCGCCGCCGCCCCCGGCTCCGCGCCGGCGAAGCCGAGGCGCAGCCGCCAGCGCAGGGCGGGCAGCGCGCCGAGCAGCAGGCGCATCTGCCGGACGCCGCCGAGCGGCAGCCCTTCGGCGCCCCCCGGCCCAGGCAGGTCATGCGGCAGGGCGGCGGCGGCGAGCAGCAGGTCCGGCACATGGCCGGGCGGCGGGGCCAGCAGCAGCAGGCTGGCCTGGCGGGGCGACAGCGCACGGCCGCCCTGACGCCAGCCCGGCCCGGCGAGGGCCGCCGCCGCCTGGCACAGCCGCTCGAACAGGGCAGAAAGGCGCGGCTCGGGCACCAGCAGGTCGTGCCGCTCCGGCGCATCCTCCCGCCCGGCAACCAGCAGGATGCGGCCCAACCCCTCGGGCAACGCCGCCTCGCCCATGCCGCCCGCGACGAGGGTGATGGTGGCACCCGGCACCGCGTCCGGCAGCGGGCTCCAGGCAAGGCGCTCCGCGGCACCATCCCAGGCGGGGTCGGCCGCCGCATCCGCTGCCGGGTCGAGGCCGAGCAGGGGCTGGCCGGACTGGCGGAGGCCGGCGAGCAGGGCCCGTTCCTCAGGCGGCAGCGCCTCGGCCTCGGCAAGGCCGGCGCGGCAACCGGGCAGCCAGGGCAGCAGCGCGCCAAGCGGCAGGCCGAGATCCCGCGCCGCGAGGCCCGGCAATGCCCTCCCCAGCAGGGCGGCGAGCAGTGGCGCGGCGCTCATGCGGGCAGGACGAGGTCGAGCAGCAGGTCCGTCCCCTCCAGCCGCGCCGCGCGCAGGGCGGCACCCGGCGGCAGCAAGGCCTCGGCGAGCCCGCCCGGCGCCAGGCTGCACTCGGCGAGCCAGCCAGGGTCGGGCCCGTCGAGGCGGAGGCGGCAGGGGCCGGAGCGGCCGGCCAGAGCGGCGGCGATCAGCGCCCGGTCCGCGGCGACCCGCAGCAGGGGGGGCGGCCGGGGCGCGGGCGGCGGCACCGCCCAGGCCGCCTCGATCACCTCGCGGTAGCGCGCGGCGATGGCGGGCAGCGCCATTTCCGCCTCGGCATGGCGGCGGCCGGCGGCACCGATGGCGGCGGCGCGTTCCGGCGCGGCGGCAAGGCCGGCCAGGGCTTCGGCCAGCGCCCCCGCCCCGCCGGCGAGCGGCAGGTGGATCACTGCCTCGCGCGGCAATTCGGTGAAGGCACCGGTCGCGGAGACAAGGCAGCAGACCCCGGCGCGCAGCCCGCGCGCGACCGAGCCGGAGCTCTCGCCGGCCGAGGGGAAGCGGAGATTCACCAGCGCATCGGCGGCGGCGATATGCGCGTCGAACTCCGCCTCGGCGAGATGGCCGGTGATCGTGGCCCGGGCACCGATCCGCCGGGCAAGCGCGGGCGGCACCCCCCCGGCATGGATCCAGCGCAGCGCCGGCAGCCCCTCCAGCGCCGCCAGCACCCAGTCGAGCCGCTTGGCCTGCGAGGCGAAACCGGCGGTGACGACCAGGAAGGTGCCCGGCGCGATGCCGAGCCGGGCGCGGGCGGCGGCGCGGTCGGGCGGCCTGCCGGGCGGCAGGAGATGGGGGATGACGGCGGCATGGGCGGTCGCCGCCGCCCCATGGGCGAGGCGCAACCGGTTCAGCGCGAAGCGGGAATGCAGGATGACGGCGCGGGAGCGGGCCAGCACCTCGCCCGCCAGGTCGAAGAGCAGGTGGTTGGCGCGGGTGGAGACGCCATCCTCGCGGAGATGCCGCGCATAGGTCGCGGCGAGGCCGGGCACGGCATGCCGCATCCCGGCGAGGATGCTGGCGCGGTCCTCCCCGGTCGATTCGTAGAGATGTAGCAGGCCAGGATCGTGCAGCACCGTCACGCCGGGTCGGTCCCGCAGCGCCCACAGCACGCCGCCATGACCAGGATTGTTGCCGAGCTGGTACAGCAGCCTCCGTCCCTCCCCCGGCAGCCGGTGCGCCAGGGCCGGATCGACGACCGGGATGCCGGGTGGCGCCTCGGCCAGCCAGTCCTCGCAGGCGGCAGCGCAGTCGTAATGGGTGGCGAGGCCGGTCAGCAGCGCGGCCGCATAATCGGCGATGCCGTTCCGCGCCGGCGGCAGGGGGCTGACCATGAGGAGGGGTGGGCGATCCATCGCCGGCATTTGCGCGTGAAGCGCGGGTTTAGCCAAGGCTTGCCCGGATGCCGGCCGCCAGCGCGCGGACCGCCGCCGCCAGGGCAGGCGTGCCGGTGCGGGCGAAAAGCACGATCTCCGAGGCGGGCAGCGGCGGCAGGGCGAGCGCCGGGCCGCGATCCGGCGCGGCGCCGGCAGCGATGCGGCCCATCGGCGCGATGCCGAGCCCGGCCTCGGCCCCCGCCAGCAGCGCCGCGCAACTGCCGCCGATGAAGCTCTCGCGCCATGGCAGGCCGGCGCGGTCAAGGGCGCGGGTGGCGGCGCCGCGCACGCCGCAGGCGGGGCCGAGGGTCGCCAGCGGCACCGGCTCGCCGGGCGCGAGGCCAACCCCCTCCCCACCCCGCCAGCCGAGGGGGTCGTGGCCCAGCACCTCCCCCTCGCTGCCGCCGGCCTCGCGGCGGATCACGGCGGCATCGCACTCGCCAGCCTCGAAGCGGGCCCGCATCTCCTGGGATAGGCCGGTCCGCAGGGTGATGCCGGCACCGGGCGGAAGGGCGGCGCGCAGCCTGCGGAACAGCGGCTCCAGCGCGAGGCCGAGCGCATGGTCGCTTGCCGCGAGGGCGAAGCGCAGCGGCGGCGCATCGCCCAGCCGCAAGGCCGCGTCATGGGCCGCCAGCAGGGCGCGGGCGCGCTCGAGGAAGGCCGAACCTGCGGCGGTGGGGCGGACGAAGCGCGGCGTGCGCTCCAGCAATTTGTGGCCGAGCATGGCCTCCAGCGCCTTCAGCCGCTGGCTGACCACGGGCTGGACGGTGCCCGCCGCCTCGGCGGCCCGGGTGAGGCTGCCGAATTCGGTGGCGAGGACGAAGAGGCGGACCGAGTCGAGGTCGAGCATCATAAGAAAATACTATGGTAAGCAGCGTGACGCATAGCGTTCCACCCGGTCGCCACGGGTAGCAGTCTGGCCTCCACGCTTCGCCATCAAGGAGGCCAGCATGCCCATGATCAGCATCCGCTATGTCACCCCTGCCCCCCGGCCCGGCCTGCAGGCGGAGGTCGCCGCCCTGGCCGCCCGGCTGGCCGCCGAGCATCTCGGCAAGGACCCCGGCGTCACCGCCGTGCTGGCGGAGCCGGCGCGGCCGGAGGATTGGTTCATCGCCGGCACCCGGCCGGCGGAAGCCGGCCTTGCCGCCGTCTGGCTCGACATCAAGGTGACGGCCGGGACCAATACCAAGGCGGAGACGGCCCGCTTCGTCGCCGCCGCCTTCGCCGGCATGGCCTCGCTGCTCGGGCCGCTGCATGAGGAGAGCTATGTGCTCGTCCATGCGGCCGATGGCGATGCCTATGGCTATGGCGGCCGCACCCAGAATGCGCGATGGGCCGAGGCCCATCCCGGCTGACGGGCCGGGCGGCGCTTGCCCGGCCGCTCCGCCGCATGCTAGCGCCGCCGCAATGAGTGACGCGACGCCCCCCCTGCTCGTGGTCGGCGCCGGCCGGGAGGGGCTGCGGCTGCGCGCCCTGCGGCCGGTCGCGCCGGATGGCCCCATCCGCATCTTCTGCCGCGGGATCGAGGTCGGCCGGGCCGTGCCGACGGGGCCGGTCGAGGCGGAGGCGGTGCTCGACATCCCCGTCACCCGCCTGCCCTGCGTGCCGCTGCCCGCGCTGCTGCGCATCGCCGCCGCGCCAGAGGGGCCCGAGCTGGCCGATTCCTGGCCGGTCGCCACCGCCGCCGAGGCGCTGGCGCTGCTCGGCCCGACCCGGCCGCGCATCGAGGACCTGCGGCTGGAGCACGGCATGCTGCGCGGCACCGGGATCGACCGGGTGAACGGGCTGCTGCAACCGGCGCTGCATGCCATCATCAACGGCAGCACGGCCCGGGCGGTTCAGGCGGACCCGCCGGTGCCGCTCGCCGAGGGCGGCTGCGCCTTCCGCTTCGCCCTGGCGCTGGAGGCCGCGGACCTCAACGGCAGTGGCCTGGCCGTCACCCTGCAGGCGATGGGCAGCCGTGCCATCCTCGCCCGCTTCGCCCTCGGGCCGAGCCTGCCCGGCACGGAGCGGCTGGCCGAGCTGGAGGAGCGGCTGCTGCGGCTGGAGCAGGCGGGCGATGCGGCGCGGCTGGCGGGCCAGGCGGTGCTCGACCGCCAGCTCCGCCTGCAGCAGGAGCGGATCGACGCCTTCATCGACGCCGCCGCGACCCTGCTGCTCGACCGGCTGGCCGGGGATGAGGCGCCGGCCACGGCGCTGCGCCGGCTGATCGCGGCGGCATCCCCCGAGACCGAGGAAGTGGCGGAGACGGCGCCGGCCGAGGGGGCGGAGGCGGTGCTGAACCCACGCGACCCTGGCTTCGACCTCGGCTGGCATGGGCCGGAGGAGGATGAGGCGGGCCCCTTCCGCTGGATGACGCTCCAGGGGCTGCTGCGCAACCCGGCGCCGCTTCGCCCGGTCGCCGCTGCGCTGGTGGAGATCGGCCATCTCTATGGCGCGCCGGCGCCAGTGCTGGAGGCAAGCTTCGACGGGGCACCCTGCCTGGTCGAGGTGGAGCGGCGCGGGCCGCATCATTTCTCGCTCCGCATCACCCCACCGGGCGGGCCGATGCCCTGCCGGCTGCTGCGGCTGCACTCGCGGGCCGGCGGCTCGCCGCTCGAGGATGGCGTCAGCGGCGATGAGCGGGTGCTGTCGGTCGCCGTCACCGGTGCCGCCTTCGCCTATGCGGAGGAACCGGCCGCACCGCGTTGACCGGCCGCCACTTTCGCCCGAGGCTGTCGGCCAACAGGGAAGGACGACAGGACATGCCGCCGGAGGGGGAGATGCGGGAGAGTCTGGCCGAGGCGACGCCCACGGTCGCGGCACGGCGGACCGAGCCGAACCTGCCGGCGCATCTGCGGCGCTTCCTCTCGCTCGCGGATTTCGAGGAGGCCGCGCGGCGCCACCTGCCGCGGATGCTCTATGGCTTCGTCTCCGGCGCGGCGGAGACCGATGCCTCGCTGCGCGACAACCGAACCGCCTTCGAGGAGCTGGGCTTCGTCCCCCGCGTGCTGGCCGATGTGACCTCGCGGCAGACCGGCACGACGCTGCTCGGCAAGCGCTACGCGGCGCCCTTCGGGATCGCGCCGATGGGCGCCTCGGCGCTCTCGGCCTATCGCGGCGACATCGTCTTCGCCCGTGCGGCGGCGGCGGCCGGGATCCCGATGATCCTGAGCGCCTCCTCCCTCATCCCGCTCGAGGATGTGCGGGCCGAGGGGCCGACCGCCTGGTACCAGGCCTACCTGCCGGGCGAGCCGGCGCGGATCGAGGCGCTGGTCGACCGGGTGCTGGCGGCGGGCTACGACACCTTCGTCCTCACCGCCGACGTGCCGGTCTCGGCCAATCGCGAGAACAACGTCCGCAACGGCTACAGCCTGCCGCTGCGGCCGAACCTGCGCCTGGCCTGGGAGGGGATCAGCCATCCGCGCTGGCTCCTCGGCACGGCGCTGCCGACGCTGATGCGCCACGGCATGCCGCATTTCGAGAACATGGACGCGACGCGCGGGCCGCCCGTCCTGTCCGCCAACCTGATCCGCGCCATCGGCCGGCGGGACGGGCTGTCCTGGGAACACCTGTCGCTGATCCGGGCGCGCTGGCCCGGCCATCTGCTGGTGAAGGGCATCCTCTCCGCCGAGGATGCGAAGATCGCCCGTGGCTGCGGGGCCGATGGCGTCATCGTCTCCAACCATGGCGGGCGGCAGCTCGACGGCACCATCGCGCCGCTCCGCGTGCTGTCGGAGATCGCGGCCGTCGCCGATGGCATGGCGGTGATCCTCGACAGCGGCATCCGGCGCGGGACGGATGTGTTGAAGGCGCTGGCGCTCGGCGCCGATTTCGTCTTCCTCGGCCGGCCCTTCCTCTATGCGGCGGCGGTGGCCGGCGAGCCCGGGCTGCGGCATGCCATCACCCTGCTCTGGGAGGAAATCCACCGGAACATGGCGATGCTCGGCATCACCGATCTGGACCAGCTCTCGGCGGATTTCCTGCGGCGGGTGCGGTAATCCATTGAGGCGGCTGGCCGGGTTGGGGGCAGCGCTCGCCGCGACGACGGGGGCGCAGTCGCTCGCCACGCTCGCCGTCTTCACCCTGCCGGTGCTGGCGCCGCTGGCGGCGCGGGATATCGGCGCGGAGCCGCACTGGCTCGGCTGGCAGGTGGCCTGCACCTATGCCGCCGCCAGCGCGGCCTCGATGTTCTCGGGCGGGGTGCTGCGGCGGCTCGGGCCGGCGCGCTGCACCCAGATTGCCCTCTCGGCCGGGGCGCTGGCCTGCCTGCTCATCATCCTGGCGGGGCTGGCCGGGGCGGTGCTCGGCTCCTTCCTCATCGGCATGGGCTATGGGCTGACCAACCCCTCCGCTTCCCAGGTCCTGGCGCGGCTGACGCCGGCGGCGCGGCGCAACCGGGTCTTCGCCATCAAGCAGACCGGCGTGCCGATCGGCGGCGCGCTGGCGGGGGCGATCCTGCCGGGGCTGGCGGGCCTCGTCGGCTGGCAGGGCGCGGTGCTGGCGGTCGGGCTGGCGATGGCCGCCGCCGCCTTCGGCTGCGGCGCCTTCTGGCCGCATTGGGATAGCGAGCGGGAGCCGGGCTTCCCGATCGGCGCCGGGGCCGGCGGCGGAATCGTGGCTCTCCGGACGCGGCCGGGGCTGGCGGCGCTGGCAGTGATCTCGGCCTGCTTCTCCGGCTTCCAGCTCGCCCTCGGCTCCTACATCGTCACCATGCTGGTCGAGGAGGGCGGCTGGACGCCGGTCGCCGCCGGCTTCGTCAGCTCGGCAAGCCAGGCGGTCGGCATCGGGGCCCGCATCGCCTGGGGGGTGGTCGCGGATTGGTGGCGCTCGGGGATGAAGACCCTGGCCGCGATCGGGGTCTGCACCTGCCTCGGCGGGGCGCTGCTGCCGGCGGCGCTGGCGGGGCCGGGCACGCCGCTGGTGGCGCTGCTCTGCCTGCTCGGCACCTGCGCCGCGGGCTGGAACGGCCTGCTGCTGGCCGAGGCGGCGCGGATGGCCGCTCCCGGCAAGGCGGGGGATGCGGCGGGCGGCGTGCTGTCGGTCGCCTTCGCGGGCGTGGTCGTCGGGCCCTCGCTCTTCGGCGCGGCGGTGGCGGTAACGCACTCCTATGCGATGGCCTTTGGCATGCTGGCCGTCTTCCCCGGCATTGGCGCGCTGATCGCCTGGCGGAGCGCTCTGAGGTCGCGCTGACCCGGACATGAACAAGGGCGGGGCTGGCAGCCCCGCCCTTCATGACCTTCAGCAGGCCATCGACCGGTACAGGCCGGGTCAGGCGATGCTTTGGTACAGGTCGAGAACCGGCGCCGCCAAGTCACGGCCGATCGTCGCCGCGTCGGCGCTGGTCATGTGGGACCCGTTGGAGCCCGCCTCCGGGCCACCCGCCATGGTGATGTTCGAACCAAAGGCCGCCCAGGACAGCTCCGCATGGAACTGCGGGTCGGAGGACAATTCATCCATGCCCTGGCGAATGGCGGGGAAGCTGCCGCCATAGGGATAGCGGATCGGCACGAACAGATAGGGCGTGCTCGCGGCACCCTGGTCATCGAGGATGTCGCGGATGCCGTTCGCATCCGTCTGCACCTCCTGCTTCCACTGCGCCGTCGTCAGCCCGCTGATCTTCTGGTCGTACTCGTTGTGCATCCAGACGGTGATGGTCTCGTTGTCCTTGATGTCCGCCGGCAGCGCGTTGAGGTAGTCGTGCATCTTCTGCTGCTGGCCGTCGGTGTCCCAGGTGGTGAAGGCGGTGGCGGAGAACTCCGTCTTGTTGTCACCGTCGAGGATGTTGATCCTGACGCCGGGCAGCGCCTTCTGCAGCTCCGCCTTCAGGACGTCGTCGCCGCCATACTGGTCGAGCAGCATGGCGTTGGATTGGCCGCGGATCAGCACGTTCAGATCCGTCAGCCCGTCATGGTTCACCGTGGTGCCGGGCGTCGGCGTCGGTGTGGTCGTGACCGGCGGCGGCGCGGTGGCGGCGGCTTCGGTGAAGGTGAAATTCGCATCGGAGTTCGTCGTGCCGCCGGTGATCGCCTTGGCGACGCCCATGATCTCCGTGCCGTTGTACCTGGCTCCGTCGAGATACAGGTTGCGGTCCGCGCCCGACCAGCCGCCATAGGCATCATTGGTGAAGTGAACATTCACCTGATGCGTCCCCGGCCCCCAGTCGCCGGCGATGTCGAAGGTCTCGCTCGCCTTGTTGGCGTGGTTGGCGGTGGTCGTGTAGGTGCCGCCGATCTGCTTGCCGTCCACCGTGACGGTGAATTGCGCATGGATGTTGTTGTAGGCCTGCTCTGACATGCGCAGCGTCAGGTGGTCCGGAGCCCCGGTTGTCGGCGCCGTGTCGGTGCCGGTGGACGGCGTCGTCGTCGTCGGCGGCGGCGTCTCGGTGCCGGTGGATGGCGTGCTCGTCGTCGGCGGCGGCGTCTCGGTGCCGGTGGACGGCGTCGTCGTCGGCGGCGGCGTCTCGGTGCCGGTGGATGGCGTCGTGGTCGTCGGCGGCGGCGTCTCGGTGCCGGTGGATGGCGTCGTCGTCGTCGGCGGCGGCGTCTCGGTGCCGGTCGACGGCGTCGTTGTTGTCGGCGGCGGCGTCTCGGTGCCGGTCGACGGCGTGCTCGTCGGCGGCGGCGGCGTCGTCGTCAGCGCCGTCGTGTCGACGATCTTGAAGACATGCGGATCATAGGCGGACCACATATCCAGCTTGGCATTGGGAACAGCCACGCCGTTATAGGTCGCGCTGTCCAGGTACAGGTTGCGGTCTCCGCCGGCATCCTTGAAGTCATTGAGGAATTTGATGGAGACCGAATGGTCGCCGCTGTCCCAGTTGCCCTTCAGGGTCACCGTATCGGACTTCCAGCCATGCATGGCCGTCGTCTGATAGGTCCCGCCGACCTGTACGCCGTCCACGGAGACGGTGAACTGCGCCGCCGCCCCATACACGGTCGCGCTGACCTTCAGGACCAGCGTGTCCGTCGTGGCGGTGGGTGCCGTGGTCGAGGGCGGTGGTTCAGTTGTGGAAGGGGGCGGGGTCGTGGTCGTTGGGGGTGGGGTCGTGGTTGTAGGAGGCGGGGTCGTGGTCGTTGGGGGCGGCACCGATGTGGCCGGTGCCAGCGCCGTCGTGTCGGTGACCTTGAATGTGTTCGGGTCATAGGGCGACCACATATTGAGACGGGCGCCCGGGACGGCCACGCCGTCATAGATGGCGCTGTCCAGGAACAAATTTCGGTCGCCGCCGGCATCCCTGAAATCGTTCAAGTATTTGATCTGTACGGTGTGCTCGCCCTTGTCCCAATCGCCTGTCAGGGTAACGGTGTCGGACTTCCAGCCGTGAATGGCAGTGGTCTGGTAGGTTGAACCGACCTGCTTACCATCGACCGAAACTGTGAATTGAGCCGGCGCACCGTAAACCGTTTCGCTGACCTTAAGCAGAAGGGTATCACTTGCCATATTCGTTATTATCCCATTCCTGAGATTGCCGGCGTCAAAACGTTTCTATTTTTATATTATTTGCCTGTTTTGCGTAGTATACGATGTGAGTCAACGCGTTTGTGAGGCCAAGGTCACAATTTCGCTGTTTTGCAATCTCATCAGGAACCAGTTCGCTCGAAGGAAATCGAGCGAGCCGCCAAGAAGGCTGGAAGGACCGGAGTGCAGGCCAATGCGCCTGCAGCGGCCATCGGCCGCCGATGCGTCGAAGGCGCGTAGCGGTTCGCCCTTGGGGCGGCCATTCGGGCTCTGGCCTTCCCCTCCGCGAGCGTCAGATCATCGGCCCGGGGCTTTGTTGGAGCCGGCGATTAACGCCCCGTGTGCCGCCACCCAGGGCGATGGCGGGCCAGACACGGGGCGGCGGCCACGAGCGGCCACCGGAGGCTCGCTACGCCGAGGCTTCCGCCAGGATGCCGGCAGCGGCGAGCGCGGTGATCTCGGCCGCGGCGAAGCCGGCCTCGGCCAGCACCTCGCCATTATGCTCGCCCATGCGCGGCGGCTGGCGGTGCAGGGCGACGCGCTCCCGCGCCTCGCCGAATTCCAGTGGCAGGGCGGGCAGGCCGAACCGGGCGCCGCCGCCGAGGGCGGAGATGGCGGTCTGCAGCAGCCCGCCCCCGGCCAGCAGATGCGGGTCCTCGAACAGGTCGGCCGGCTGGCCGACCGGCGCCCAGGAGATGCCGGCGGCCTCGCAGCGGCGGGCCAGCTCGGCCTGGTCGAAGCGGCGGAACGCCTCCTGCAGGGAGGGGATCAGCCAGCTCCGCTCCTTCGCCCGTTGCGCGTTGGTGGCAAGGCGCGCATCGGCGGCGAGTTCCGCCAGGCCGAAGGCCCCGGTGAAGCGGGCCCATTGCTGGTCGCTGGTGATGCCGATGAAGAGCTGGCCGCCATCCCCCGTCTCGAAGGCATCGTAGATGCCCCAGGCGCCGCGGCGCGCGGGCATGGGCGGCGGCGGCTCGCCGGTGGCGGCGAGGCCGGCCATGTGGCTGCCCATCAGGAAGACGGCGCTCTCGAAGAGCGCGCTGCTGATCCGCTGGCCCTGGCCGGTCGCGTCGCGCTCGCGCAGCGCGGCCAGCGCCGCGGTCACGCCGAAGACGGCGCCGAGGATGTCGATGATGGAGGCGCCGGCCCGCAGCGGCCGCCCCGGCGGGCCGGTCATGTAGGCGAGGCCCGATTGGAACTGCACCACCTCGTCGAGCGCCGGGCGATGCTCGTAGGGGCCGGCGAGGAAGCCCTTCAGCGCCAGATAGACAAGGCGCGGATTGACCGCGCGCAGCTGCTCATAGCCGCAGCCGAGGCGCTCCATCGTGCCCGGCCCGTAATTCTCCAGCACGATATCGGCCCCGGCCACGAGGCGGTGGGCGGCGGCGCGGCCCTCGGGCTGCTTGAGGTCGAGGGCGATGCTGCGCTTGTTGCGGTTGAAGGTGGCGAAGAAGCCGGCGGCGAAGCCGGGCAGGCGCCGCGTATGGTCGCCGGCCGGGGCCGGCTCCACCTTCACCACATCGGCGCCGAGATCGGCCAGGACCAGCCCGGCGCAGGGCCCCATGATGGTGTGGGAGAATTCGAGGACCCGAAGCCCGGCAAGGGGTTTGACGCTCATGCCGCGGCCTTCCGGCGGAAGGCGGCCAGGCTGCCGGCGCGAAGCAGCTCGGAGGGCAGCTGATGGCCGACGATGCGCTCGGCCAGCCGCCCGACCTCGATCAGCGCGTCGAGGTCGATGCCGGTCGCGATGCCCATCTCCTCGCAGAGCAGCGCCAGCTCCTCGGTGCAGATATTGCCCGCCGCGCCCTTCTGCCCGGCGAAGGGACAGCCGCCGAGCCCGCCCACCGTGCTGTCGAATTTGGTCACGCCGAGGCGGAGGCCGGCATGGGCATTGGCCACCGCGAGGCCGCGCGTGTCATGCAGGTGCAGGCCGATGCGGAGGTCGGGCCAGCGCTCCCGCACCGCGGCGACTCCGCGCTCGATGCGGATCGGCGTCGCCCAGCCCATGGTGTCGGCCAGCGAGACATCGGTGATGGCGACGCCCGCCTCGGCGGCGACCGCCAGCCCATCCGCCACGGTCTGCACCACCTGCGCGGGCGTGATGTCGCCTTGGTAGTTGCAGCCGAAGGCGGCCATGACACCGACGCGCGTCACCGGCACCCCGGCCTCGAGATGGGCGGCGGTCTGCTTCCGCATCGCCTCGAGATTCTCGGCATGGCCGCGGTTGAGGTTCTTGCGCGAGAAGGCGTCCGAGGCGGAAAGCGAGATGGAGCCGGTGATGGCGAGCCGGTCACGGAAGGCCAGCGCCCGGCGCATGCCGCTCTCGTTGAACCAGAGGGCGGCGTAGTGGATGCCCGGCCTCGGCCGGAACCCGCCCGCCACCACCTCGGCATCGGCCCAGCCGGGGACGAGGCGCGGGTTCACGAAGGAGCAGATCTGGATGTGGCGGAGGCCGGTCTCGGAGAGCGCCTCGATCAGGGCGATCTTCTCGGCCGAGGGGATCGGGCCGGGCTCGATCTGGAAGCCCTCGCGGGGGCCCTCCTCATGGATGTCCACGGTCTGGGGCAGGTCGGCCATGGTGCTGCGTCCTCGAATTTGCCGCGAGAGTGACTCCGCCGCCGCCGGGGCGCCAGCACCCCCTGCCCCATCGCTCTTGCCGGCACCGCGGGCCACCGGCACAAAGCGGCAGGACCGGAGGAACCGCATGAGCGCAGCCGAGACCCAGGCAGCCCCGACCAGGGATGAGGGAAGCCTGCCGAGCCTCGCCATCGAGGGCAGCCGCGCGACGCTGCGCCTCCATCGGCCAGAGGTGATGAACCGGATCCAGCCCGAGGATATCGCCGAGATCCTGCGCCTGCTCGCCGCGGTCGAGGCCGATCCGGCCGTGCGGGTGCTGGTGATCGCCTCGACCGGCCGCGCCTTCTCGGCCGGCGCCCATCTCGGCGCCATGGCGCAGCAGGCCGCGGGCGGCGCCGCGGAGCCGAGCCACGGCTTCGAGGAGTTCGTCGACCGGGTGGAGATGCTCCGCATCCCGACCATCGCCCGGCTGCATGCCGGGGTCTATGGCGGCAGCACCGACCTGGCGCTGGCCTGCGACTTCCGGGTCGGCACGCCGGCGGTCAGGATGTTCATGCCCGCGGCGCGGATCGGGCTGCATTATTACGAGACCGGGCTGCGGCGCTACGTCTCGCGGCTTGGCTTCAACCATGCCAAGCGGCTCTTCATGCTGGCCGAGGAGCAGGGCGCGGAGGAGCTGCTGCGCATCGGCTACCTGACCGACCTGGTCGAGCCGGAGGCGCTGGATGCGCGGATCGATGCCATCGCGGCCCGCCTTGGGGAGCTGGCGCCGCTTGCGGTGCAGGGGGTGAAGCGCTCGATCAACGAGATCGGCCACCAGGCGCTTGACCTGGCGGCGCTCGGGGCGCGCATGGCCGAGGCGAAGGCCAGCGAGGATCTGCGCGAAGGCCTCAGGGCCTTCAAGGAGAAGCGGAAGCCGGTCTTCCAGGGGCGCTGAGCGCCCCTCCGGCAAAGGCGATTGGCGCCGGGGCGGGACGGGCCGCATCCTGGCGCGGGACTGAATCGGGACAGGGACGGGATGGAAGAGTTCGACTGCGTCGTCGCCGGCGCCGGGGTTGTGGGCCTCGCCGTGGCGCGGGCCCTGGCCCTGGCCGGGCGCGAGGTGCTGGTGCTGGACGCCGCCGAGGGGATCGGGACCGAGACCTCCTCACGCAATTCCGAGGTGATCCACGCCGGGATCTACTACCCCGCCGGCAGCCTGATGGCGCGCTGCTGCGTCGAGGGCAAGCGGATGCTTTATGCCTATTGCGCTGAGCGCGGCATCCCGCATGCCAATTGCGGGAAGCTGATCGTCGCCACCGACGAGGCGGAGGCCGAGAAGCTGGCCTCCATCCAGGCGCGGGCGGCGGCCAATGGCGTCCCCGACCTCCGCCGGCTGGAGCGTGCCGAGGCGCTGGCGCTGGAGCCTGCCCTGCACTGCACGGCGGCCCTGCTCTCGCCCTCGACCGGCATCATCGACAGCCATGCCTTCATGCTGACGCTGCAGGGCGACGCGGAGAATGCCGGGGCGATCTTCGTCTTCCACGCCCCGGTGACCGGCGGACGGCTGACCGAGAGCGGCGTCGAGCTCGAGGTCGGCGGGGCGGAGCCGATGGCGCTGCGCTGCCGCAGCTTCGTCAACGCGGCCGGGCTGCATGCGCCGAAGCTGGCGCGCTCGCTGGCCGGAATGCCGAGCCAGCTCGTCCCCGCCGCCTATTACGCCAAGGGCAATTACTTCACGCTCACTGGCAAGAACCCCTTCTCCCGGCTGATCTATCCGGTGCCGGTGCCGGGCGGGCTGGGCACGCATCTCACCATCGATCTCGGCGGCCAGGCGCGGTTCGGCCCGGATGTCGAATGGGTCGAGGAGATCGACTACGAGGTGGACCCCCGCCGGGGCGAGAGCTTCTACGCCGCCATCCGCCGTTACTGGCCCGACCTCAAGGATGGGGCGCTGGCGCCGGGCTATTCCGGCATCCGGCCGAAGATCGTCCCGCCGGGCGCGCCGGGCCAGGACTTCACCCTCCAAGGGCCGCGGGCGCATGGCGTGCCGGGCCTGCTCAACCTCTTCGGCATCGAGAGCCCGGGGCTGACGGCGTCCCTCGCCCTTGCCCAACTATCGGTAGAGACACTGGCCGCGGAATGACCGCCTTGGTTCACATTCATGTAAGGAAGGGTTTCTAAGACCCCGTTCTCTCTACTGTCATCTCGTTGCGATGGATCGATCGGCATCCTTCCCGCATTGGGCCGCCGCAATGAGGAAGGACTCCCGCCGTGTCACCTGAGTTTGCCGTTTCCGCCGATCCTGAACTGCTTACCTATCTGACGGATGCGGCGGATGTCGCTCCGGGACAGCTTGCCCCCCGCGTGGGGGACCCGATCGAGCTGCGGCCGCGGCGTGGCGGGCGCGATATCGAGGCCTGGTCGGCCGAGGGCATCCGGCTCGGCCGCCTGCCCCCGGCCGAGCGCGCGGCGCTCGATGACCTCATCGCCGCCACCACCCTGCCGTTGCGCGGACGCATCACTGCCCTGGTGCCGCGGCCGCACCAGATCGGCGCCGGGCGAATCCATATCAGGGTGACCACCGCCGAAGGCTGAACGGCCCCTCCTCATCGCGCCGGCCACCGGCCGCCTCGGGCATCGCCCGGGGTGGCCGGTGTCAATTCCACCCCGGGATAGAGAGGCGCCGGGGCCGCTTCGCCGGCCCGGATCACTGCTCCCGTTTTGTTGTGCGATGCCACAATCCGGCCGCAAGCGCGTCGCAATCCCGCACTTCCTTGGTCCCCATAGTCGCAATGCCCGGAACGGTCTGGTTCGCCAACCGCCCGGGTGGACTGACCGGCGCCAACCCCCACACGGCGCCGGGACCGAGGAGAGCCAGATGTCGTCCATGCTTGGCGTTGAGTCCTATCGCGGTCTGACGCATTCGCAATCGAGCCTCGGCCCCCTTGCGGTGCGGCCGATGGAACAGGCTGCCCCTCGCCTGCAGCCCGGGCTGAAGCGTGCCCTCGATATCGCCGGCGCCGGCGCCCTGCTGCTGCTCGGCGCTCCGGTCTTCCTGTTGCTCGCCCTGCTGGTCCGCGCCGATGGCGGCCCGGCCTTCTATGCCCATGAGCGGGTGGGGCGCGGCGGCCGCCGCTTCGGCTGCCTCAAGTTCCGCTCCATGGTGGTGGACAGCGCCACCCGGCTGGAGGCGCTGCTGGCCAGCGACCCGGCGGCGCGCGCCGAGTGGGAGGCCACCCGGAAGCTGCGGCATGACCCCCGCATCACCTGGATCGGCCGCCTCCTCCGCGCCACCAGCCTCGACGAGCTGCCCCAGCTCATCAACGTGCTTCGCGGCGATATGAGCCTGGTCGGCCCCCGCCCGGTGGTCGCCGCCGAGCTTGCCGCGCATTACGGCGCGGCCGCCGAGCACTACCTCGCGGTGCGGCCCGGCATCACCGGCCTCTGGCAGGTGAGCGGCCGGTCGGACACCAGCTATGCCCAGCGCGTGGCGCTCGACGTCCGCTACGCCACCAACCCCTCGCTGCTCGAGGATGTCCGCATCCTGCTGCGCACCCCGGCGGCGGTGCTGCTGCGGCGCGGCGCCTACTGAACCGCCACTTGACCTGACCAGGCCGCGCTGGCACGGCGCGGCCCAGGCAGCGGGACCTACAGCATCATGGCCGATCCGGCAGAGTCCCGCACCCGCGGCCGCACCATGGTCGCGGGTGTGGTCTGGAACGGGCTGGGGCGCGGCTTGCCGCTTCTCCTCGCCCTGGTCCTCACCCCCGTCCTCATCCATCAGCTCGGCCTCGACCGCTGGGGGCTCTTCACCCTGGCCCTGGCGATGGTGGGCGTCTTCGGGGTTTTCGACTTCGGCGTCGGCCAGGCGCTGACGCGTGCCATCTCCGAGCGCATCGGCACCGGCCGTGGGGGCGATGCTGCGGCGCTGGTGGAGGCGGCGCTGGGGACGCTGCTCGGCATCAGCCTCGTGGTCGCCATCGGCCTCTGGTTCTTCGTGCCGGTGCTGGTGGACCGCCTGCTGCAGGTGCCGCCCGAGCTGCGCGGCCAGGCGATCGGCGCCATGCGGGTCCTGGCCGCGGCGGCCCCGCTGGTCGTGCTGAATGCGGCACTCTGGGGCGTGCTCGCTGCCTATCAGCGCTTCCGGGCGGCCAATCTCGTCACCATCCCGGTGAACCTCTTCTACTATCTCGGCCCGGTGCTGGTGCTGCTGGTCTGGGACAGCCTGATCGGCGTGATGCTGGCCCTCGTCGCCTGCCGGCTGGCCAATACCCTCTCCTACCTGTGGCTGATCCGGCCCCTGGTGCCGGGGCTCGGGCTGCGGTGGCCGCGCATCGCGCTCGTCGCCCCGCTGCTGAGGCTCGGCGGCTGGATGACCTTCTCCGGCCTGCTGACCCAGGCGCTGCTCTATGCCGACCGCTTCCTGATCGGCGCGCTGCTCAGCCTCTCGGCCGTCGCCTTCTATGCGACTCCGCTCGACCTCGTGCTGCGGGTCTGGATCCTGCCGGTCGCCGTGGCGCAGACGCTGCTGCCGGCCTTCGCCTCCTCCTTCGCCAGCGCCCCGGCGCCGACCGCGGCGCTGCTGCGGCGGGGCGGGCTGCTGGTGATGCTGCTGGTCTTCCCCGCCTGCCTGGTGCTGGTTGGCGGGGCACGGGAGATCCTCTGGCTCTGGCTCGGCGAGGGCTTCGCTGCGGGCAGCGCGCGGGTGCTGCAATGGCTCGGCTGCGGCATCTTCTTCTCCTGCGTCGCCTTCGCGCCGAATGCGCTTCTGGATGCGATCGGCCGGCCGGATGCCACGGCGAAATTCGCCGCCCTGCAGGCCGTGATCTTCATCCCGCTGGCCGCGCTGCTGATCCACCTGATCGGCATCGAGGGTGCGGCGATGGCCTGGACTGCGCGGGCCGCGACCGATTGCGCCGGCAAATTCGTGCTGGTCGCGCGGCTCTACCCGCCAGGGGCGGAGGCGGCGCGGCGGCTCGCCCTGCCGATGCTGTGCGGCGGGCTCGGCCTGCTGCTGCTGCTGCCGATGCCGGGCCTCGTGCCGCTGCTGATCGCGGCGACGTTGGCGCTCGGCGTCTTCGCCATCGCCGGGCTACAGAGTTTGGACATCGAGGAGCGAGGCCGGATCGGCGCGCTGATCCGCCAGCCGCGCCTGCTGCTGAAGCCGGGGGCTCTATGATCGCCGTCAACGGGCGCTTCCTGACCCAGCGCATCACCGGCGTGCAGCGCTTCGCCGCCGAGATCACCCGCGCGCTCGACGCCATGGCAGCGGAAGGGCGGCTGCCCGGCGCGCGGCTGCTGCGCCCGGCGGGGGGCCCACCCTCCCCCTTCGCGCATCTGGCCGACGATGCCTTCGGCCGGCTGCGCGGCCAAGCCTGGGAACAGGTCGAGCTTCCGGCGCGGGCGCGGGGCGCGGTGCTGGTCAATCTCGGCAATACCGCGCCGCTGCTGGCGGGCGGGCGGCAGGCGGTCGTCATCCATGATGCCGGCGCCTTCGACACGCCGGAGAGCTACTCCCTCGCCTTCCGCAGCTGGTACCGCAGCCTGCACTGGGCCCTGCCGCGGGCCGGGGCGCGGCTGCTGACCGTCTCCGAATTCTCGCGCGGGCGGATCGCGCATCACCTCGGCATCCCGCCCGAGCGGATCGGCGTGGTGCATGAGGGGGGCGAGCATATCCTGCGCGAGCCGGAGGATGCCGGCGTGCTGGCGCGGCACGGGCTGCAGCCGGGGCGCTTCGCCATCGTCGTCGGCACGCGCGCGGCGCATAAGGGACTCGCCGGCCTCGGCGAGGTGCAGGCCTTGCTCGCCGCGCGCGGGCTGGTGCTGGCGGTCGCCGGGGCGGCGGATGCCAATGTCTTCCGCAATGCGGGCGACCCGGAGGGCCAGGCGGTGGTGCCGCTCGGCCGGGTGACGGATGCCGAGCTGCGGACGCTCTACGCCGCGGCGCTCTGCCTCATCTTCCCCTCGCGCTACGAGGGCTTCGGCCTGCCGCCGCTCGAGGCGATGACCTGCGGCTGCCCGGTTGTCGCCGCCCATGCCGCCGCCGTGCCCGAGGTCTGCGGCGAGGCGGCGCTCTGGTTCGACAATGACGGTCCGCGCCGCCTGCCGGACGCGCTCGCGCGGCTGCTGGAGGAGCCTGGCCTCGGCGCCCGGCTTCGCGCCGAAGGGCTGGCGCGCGCCGCCGGCTTCTCCTGGCGGGCGGCGGCGGAGCGGCTGGTGGCGCTGCTGCCGAAGGGGGATGCGTGAAGGTCGCACTCGTCCATGAATGGCTCGACAGCTATGCGGGATCCGAGCGGGTGCTGGAGCAGCTTCTGCTGATCTGGCCCGAGGCGGATGTCTTCGCCGTCTGCGACTTCCTGCCGGAGGCGGAGCGCGGCTTCCTGCGCGGCAAGCTGGTCACGACGAGCTTCATCCAGCGCCTGCCCCTCGCGCGACGGATGTTCCGCAACTATCTCGGCCTGATGCCGCTGGCGATCGAGCAGCTCGACCTCTCGGGCTATGACCTTGTCGTCTCCTCCTCTCATGCCGTCGCCAAGGGCGTGCTGACCGGGCCGGGGCAGCTTCATGTCAGCTATATCCACAGCCCGATGCGCTATGCCTGGGACCTGCAGCACCAGTATCTCCGCCAGGCACGGCTCGAGACCGGGCTGAAGGGCGCCTATACCCGCTGGCTGCTGCACCGGCTCCGGCTGTGGGACCGCAGCTCGGCGGCGGGCGTCGACAGCCTGGTCGCCAACAGCAGCTACATCGCCGAGCGCATCCGCAAGGTCTGGCGGCGCGAGGCGGCGGTGATCCACCCGCCGGTCGATGTCACGCGCTTCGGGCTGGGGACGGCGCCGCGCGGCGAGCATTACCTCCTGGCCTCGCGCATGGTGCCCTACAAGCGCGTCGAGCTGGTGGTCGAGGCCTTCCGCCGCATGCCCGGACGCAGGCTGGTGGTGACGGGCGACGGGCCGTCGGAGCCCATGGTGCGGGCCGCCGCCGCCGGCGCGCCGAATGTGGAATTGCGCGGCCGGGTGCCCCAGGCGGAGCTCATCTCCCTGACCCAGACGGCCCGCGCCTTCGTCTTCGCCGCCGAGGAGGATTTCGGCATCGCCATGGTGGAGGCGCAGGCCTGCGGCACGCCGCTCATCGCCTTCGGCCGCGGCGGGGCGCGCGACATCGTGCAGGAGGGAACGACCGGCCTGCTCTTCCCCGAGCAGAGCGCCGAGGCGGTGATGGCGGCGGTGGAGCGCTTCGAGGCGCTGCCGGCGCCGATCGCGCCCGAGGCCTGCCGCGCCAACGCGCTGCGCTTCTCGGAGGAGGCCTTCCGCGCCGCGCTCCGCGCGCATGTGGAGGCGCTGCTGCCGTGAGCTTCTCCCTGGTGGTGGCGACGCGCGGGCGGGATGCCGAGCTGGCCGAGTTCTTCGACAGCCTGCTTGCCCAGGGCCGCGCGGATGTCGAGGTGATCGTCGTCGACCAGAATGCCGACGAGCGGCTGGCGCCCATCATGGCCACCTATGAGGGGCGGCTGCCGCTGCTCTGGCGGCGCTCCACGGTGGCCAATGCCTGCCATGCGCGCAATCTCGGCCTGGCCCTGGCGCGAGGCGCCATCGTCGGCTTCCCGGATGACGACTGCACCTACCCGCCGGGCCTGCTGGATCAGGTGGCGGCGGCCTTCGATGGTGACCCGGCGCTCTCCGTGCTGACCGGGCCGGCCGCCTCGCCGGAGGGCGGGCTCGGCTCCGGCCGCTGGCGTGCGGAGGCCGGGCCGATCACGCCGGCCAATGTCTGGACCAGCGTGATCGAGTTCAACCTCTTTCTCCGGCGGGAGGTGGCGCTGGCCATGGGCGGCTTCGACGAGCGGCTGGGTCCGGGCACGTCCTATGGCTCGGCCGAGGGGAATGACCTGGTGCTGCGCGCCATCCGCGCCAGGCATGTGGCGCGCTATGAGCCGGGGCAGCAGGTCGTGCATCCCGACAAGCGGCTGACGCCGGTCGCGGTGGAGCGGGCGACGCTCTACGGGCGCGGGCTCGGCTTCGTGCTGCGGCGGCACCGGGTGCCGGCGGGGGTCTGGCTGCCCTTCCTCATCCGCCCGCTCGGCGGGGCGGTGCTCGGCCTGCTGCGTGGGCGGGTGCTGGCGGCACGCTACTACTGGGCGACGCTGCGGGGACGGCTGGCGGGCTTCACCGCACCCGGGCCGGATCACGGCCTGCCGCTGGCGCCCCTGGCGGAGGCGGCGCGATGAGGCTCGCCATCGGCATCGCCACGCGCGGCCGCCCGGCCATCCTCGCCGAGGTGCTGCGCGAGCTCGGGCGGCAGACGCGGCCGGCCGACCGCATCATCGTCTGCCATGTGACGCCGGAGGATGTCGGCGCGCCCCTGCCCGGCATCGAATACCTCACCGCGCCGGCCGGGCTGCCGCGGCAGCGCAACGCCATCATGGACCGGGCGGCGGATTGCGACATCCTGCTCTTCCTCGACGACGACTTCCTCGCCGCGCCCGGCTATTGCGCCGTGACCGAGGCGGTCTTCGCCGCGCGGCCGGATGTGGTCGTCACCACCGGCACCGTCATCGCCGATGGCGCCAATGGGCCGGGCTATACCGTCGAGGAGGGCCGCGCGCTGCTCGCCGCCGATGCGCCGCCCGCCGGGCAGCTCGACGCGCATCCGCATTTCAACGGCTATGGCTGCAACATGGCCTTCCGCATGGCGGTGGTGCGCGAGCACGGCATCCGCGTCGACGAGGCACTGCCGGCCTATGCCTGGTACGAGGACCTCGATGTGACGCGGCTGATCGGCCGGCACGGGGCGATCCTCCGGCTCGGCGGGGCGCGGGGCGTGCATCTCGGCGCCAAGGTCGGGCGGACGCCGGGGCTGAAGCTCGGCTACTCGCAGATCGCCAACCCGGTCTATCTCGCCCGCAAGGGGACCTATCCCTGGAACCGGGCGCTGCGGAGCATGGCGCGGCACTGCGCGATGAACCTCGCCCGCAGCCCACGGCCGGAACCGTGGGCCGATCGCTGGGGGCGCTTCCGCGGCAACATGCTGGCACTCGCCGACCTGCTGCGCGGCCGGCTGCGGCCGGGCCGGATCGAGGAGCTCTAGCCCGTGGAGGATGTGACCTACCTCCTCTCGAAGCTGCTGTGGTTCCCGGCGAAGCCCGGCAACGCGGCGCTGCTGCTGATCGCCATCGGCCTCGCCCTGCTGTGGCGCGGGCGGCGCTGGGGGCGCTGGCCGGCCTTGGCCGGGCTCGGCTTCTTCGTCGCCTTGATGGCGCTGCCGCTGCACCAGTGGGTGCAGGCGCCGCTGGAGGACCGCTTCGCCCGGCCGGCGGCGGAGCCGGCGCATATCGACGGCATCGTCGTGCTTGGCGGCGCCGTCGAGCAGAACCTGACCGAGGCGCGCGGCATCCCGGCGCTGAACGGCGCCGCCGAGCGGATGACGGAGCCCGTCGCCCTGCTGCGGCGCCACCCCGAGGCGCGGCTGGTCTTCACCGGCGGCCAGGGCTCGCTGGTGCATGGCGGCGTGACGGAAGCCGATGTCGCCGCCGCGCTCTGGCGCGACCTCGGCGTGCCGGCCGACCGGCTGGTGCTGGAGCGGCAGGCGCGCAACACCTGGGAGAACGCCACCCTCACCCGCCAGCTGGTGCAGCCGAAGCCGGGCGAGACCTGGCTGCTGGTCACCTCGGCCAGCCACATGCCGCGCGCCATGGGCGTGTTCCGCCGGGCGGGCTGGACGGAGATCACCCCCTGGCCGGTGAATTACCGCACCGGGTCGACCTTCGCCGCGCAAACCGATGCCTCCCTCCCCGACCGCCTGCGCGAATTCGAGTGGAGCGTCCGCGAATGGGTGGGGCTGGTCGCCTATCACCTCCTCGGCCGGACGGATGCGGTCTTCCCGGCGCCCTGAGCGCTACCGCCGCCAGGCCTGGACCGGCAGGGGATGATGGGTCCCGTCGGCTGGACAGGCGGCCGGGCCGGCCTCCTCGCGCCGATGCTCCGGCTGCGGCTGGTCCAACCCGTCCAGCCAGCGCAGCCGCAGCGTCGTCCAAAGCCCGGACATCTCCGTCATCCTCTGCATCATCCCGTCCCCGGTCCCGTGTGAGGGCCGGGGAGATGCCAGTGGCCGGTCGCGCGACGATCCCGCTGCGTCGCGGATGTCACGCGCTGCGTCGCAAGGACACGCCAGGTTGCTTGCCCGCACGGTTTTCGATCGGCTAGGCCGGGGTCATGAGCATCGCCACCCGGGGAAGTGAATCAGCGCCGTGGGTTGGCCGGAGCCGCATCGTATCAACCCGCGGAACCGGATGCCGATGCTACTCACCCTCCCCTTCGCCCGCTTGCCGCTCGAGGCGCCACGCTGCGCACCGCGCCCGATGATCGACCCGGCGGCCGACGACGCGGCGCTGATGGCGCTCGCCGGCGCGGGCGACCGGGCTGCCTTCAATCTCCTGGTCGGCCGGCATGGCGAAAGGGCGCTGCGCCTCGCGCTCCGTATCCTCGGCGATGCGGCCGAGGCGGAGGAGGTGGCGCAGGAGGCCTTCCTGCGCGCCTGGCAGGCCGCCGCCGGCTTCGACCCGGGGCGGGCGCGCTTCACCACCTGGCTGCACCGCATCGTCGTCAACCTGGCGATCGACCGGACGCGGCGCCGCGCCGGCGCGCCCATGGCCGGGCTCGACGCCGTGGCCGAGCTGGCCGATCCGGGGCCGGGCCCCGAGGCGGCGGCATCGGCGGCCGAGTCGCGGGCGGCGCTCGCCGCCGCGCTGGAGGGCCTGCCGCCCCGGCAAAGGGCCGCCATCGCCCTCGCCTACGAGCAGGAATTGAGCGGGGCCGAGGCAGCGGCCGTGCTGAAGGTTTCGGAACGCGCGCTGGAAGGCCTGTTGCGGCGTGCCCGGCTGCTGCTGCGCAGCCGATTGGGGGGCCAATGAACACCAAGCAATTCGCCCGGGCGCTCGACCGGCATGGCCCGGTGATGGCGGGCTGGCCGGAGACCGAGCGCGCCGCTGCCGCCACGCTGCTCGCCGGCTCGGCCGAGGCACGCGGGCTGCTGCAGGCGGCGCTGGCACTCGACGCGCGGCTGCAGCGGGACCTGCCGCAGCCGGATGCGGCGGCGGTGGCCCGGCTGCAGGCCGGCATCGCCCGGCGCATCGCCCGCGCGCCGCTGCCGTCGCCGCCAGGGCCCCTGCCCCGCCTGCTGGCGCTGCTCCGCCCCGCCGCGCCGGCGGGCTGGGGGGCACTGGCCACCATGGCGACCTGCGCCCTCTGGCTCAGCCTCTCGCCGCCCCGCGCCGCGCCGGAGGATCCCTTCGGCCCCCTGCAAACCCTGCCCCTCGCGGGAGACCTCTTCTGATGCTCCGCCCATCCGGCCGGACCCTCATCACCGCCCTCTGCGGCGCCTCCCTGATGCTCAACCTCGTCCTCGGCGGGCTGCTCTGGTGGCGGCCGGGGCCACCGCCACGGGGCGGTCGCGGCTTCGACCGCATGGTCGGGCGGATCGAGGCGGCCTTGCCGGAACCCGACCGGCCCCGCTTCCGTGCCGTGCTGGCGGCCGAACGGCCCCGCTATGCCGATGCGCTGGCTGCCATGCGCGCCGCCAGCGCCGAGGTCGATGCGGTGATCCGGCGCGACCCCTATGACCCGGCCGCCCTGCGCGGCGCCATGGCGATCTGGGCCGAGCGGATGACGGCCTTCAACCTCGCCTTCGGCGATACCCTGGCCGAGGCGCTCAGCGCTGTCTCGCCCGAGGGCCGCGCCCAGATCGCCGCCGCGCGCCGGCCAGGCGGCTGAGATGGCCCGCTCCCCTCTCCGCCGCGCGGCCCCGGCCGCCGCGGCGCTGCTGCTCGGCGGCTGCTCCACGCTCGGCAATTGGCTGACGCCGCCCGGCACCTCCTCGGGCATCCCCCTGCCAGGCCGCATGGCGGCGGTGGATGCGGCCGAGCCGATCCAGTGGCCGGACCCGCATTGGTGGCGCGGCTTCGGCTCGGCCGAGCTCGACGGGCTGATGGCGGAGGCGATGGCGGCGAACAACGACATCGCCGCCGCCGTGGCGCGCATCCGGCAGGCCGATGCGCAGATCCGCATCGCCGGCGCGACGCTGCTGCCGACGCTCGACCTCACCACCCGGGCGACGCGCTCGCAGAGCGGCAGCGCCTCCTCCGCCTCCATCGCGGGCTTCGGCGGCGGCGGCAGCCGTATCCGGGTGAGCTCGAACGACCAGCTCACCTTCTCGGCCAGCTACGAGATCGATTTCTGGGGCAAGAACCGGGGCCAGGTGGAGGCGGCGCAGCAATCCGCCTCGGCCACCCGCTTCGATGCCGGGACGGTGACGCTCACCACCCAGGCCTCGGTGGCGAATACCTATTTCGCCGTGCTCTCGGCCCAGGAGACGCTCGAGATCCAGCGGCAGAACCTGGTGATCGCCCAGCGGGTGCTGCGGGTGATCCGCCAGCGCGTGGCCGTCGGCACCGCGACCGGCCTCGACCTCGCCCAGCAGGAGACGGTGGTGGCGCAGCAGCAGGCGCAGATCCCGCCCCTGGTGCAGGAGCTGGAGCAGAACCGCAATTCCCTCGGCACGCTGGTGGCGCGGCCGCCGGAGACGGTGCGGCTGGAAGGCGGGGTGTTCAACCGCCTCGCCGTGCCGAAGGTGACGCCCGGCCTGCCGGCCGAGGTGCTGGCGCGCCGCCCCGACGTGCTGAACGCCGAGGCGGCACTGGCCGCGGCCAATGCCAATATCGTCGTGGCACGGGCCCAGCTGCTGCCCTCGGTCACGCTGACCGGCACGGGCGGATTCAGCAGCCTCGCGCTCGAGAACCTGCTGCGGCCGGGCTCCGTCATCTTCAACATCGCTGGCGGGCTGGTCCAGCCGATCTTCCGCGGCGGCGCGCTGCGCGGCCAGGTCGAGCTGAATGAGGGGCGGGCCCAGGAGCTGCTGGCCCTCTACCGCAATGCCATCCTCAATGCGCTGGTCGATGCCGAGAACGCCCTGGTGGCGCTGCGCCAGACCACCGAGCAGGAGGCGCTGCAATCCAATGCGGTGCGGATGGCCGAGCGGGCCTACAATATCAGCGAGGCGCAGCTCGAGGCCGGCACCATCGACCAGGTGACCTTGCTGAACACCCAGCAGACCCTGTTCTCGGCCCGCGTGACGCTTGCCGATGCCCGGCTGGCCCGGCTGCAGGCGGCGGTCGCGCTGTTCCGTGCGCTGGGCGGGGGCTGGACCGGCATTTGAGGTTGCAGTTCGTCACCTGAATAACCTCATGGGGAGGCTGCCCTCCCGCCGTATCATCCACATTCCGTACCGAGGTTCCCGACCCGCCCATGCGCCGTTTTTTCCTGATCCTGCTGACCCTCGGGCTGATTGGCGGCGCCGGTGCGGGTGCCTGGTACTACTGGAAGGGCCGCGAGCAGGCGGCAGCCCAGGCCCCAGGCGGTCCGGGTGCGGCCGGGCCACGCCCGGCTGGCCCCGGCGCGGGCCGGGCAGGCCGCGGCGGGGCGGTGCCGGTGACGGTCGCCGAGGCGCGGCGGCAGGACGTGCCGATCATGCTCGATGCCATCGGCACGGTGCAGGCCTTCAACACCATCACCGTCCGCGCCCAGGTCGACGGGCAGCTGGTCGAGATCGCCTTCCAGGAAGGCCAGATGGTCAGGAAGGGCGATGTGCTGGCGCGGATCGATCCGCGCAGCTACCAGGCGGCGCTCGACCAGGCCGTCGCCAAGAAGGCGCAGGACGAGGCGCTGCTGGCCAATGCGCGGCTCGATCTCCAGCGCTACACCACCCTGGCGCGGAACGAGGGCGTCTCCCGCCAGCAGCAGGACACGCAGCGCTCCACAGTCGCGCAGTACGAGGCCATCGTCGCCGCCGACCAGGCGGCGATCGACAGCGCGCGGACGCAGCTCTCCTTCACCACCATCCGCTCGCCGATCGACGGCCGGGTGGGGCTGCGCCTGGTCGACCAGGGCAATCTGGTCCGCTCGGGCGACGCCACGGGCATCGTCACGATCTCCCAGCTGCAGCCCATCGCGGTGACCTTCACCCTGCCGCAGCAGGAGCTCGGGCGGGTGCTCGAGGCGCTGGAGCGGGGCAAGGTGCCGGTCCAGGTCCTGCGGTCGATGAGCGGCGGGGCGCCGCAGACCCTGGGCGCCGGCCGGGCCGGGGTGCCCGGCCCGATCCTCGGCGAGTTGCAGACCCTCGACAACGCCGTCGATGCCTCGACCGGCACCATCAAGCTGAAGGCGGTCTTTGCCAATGAGGACAGCCGGCTCTGGCCGGGTGCCTTCGTCAATGCCCGGCTGCGGATCGACACCGTCCCCGATGCGGTCACGGTGCCGCTGGTGGCCGTTCAGCGCGGGCCGGACGGCGCCTTCGCCTTCGTGCTGAAGGACGACCAGACGGTGGAGCAGCGCATGCTGCAGCTCGGCGTGCTGACCGCGGCCGACGCCGTGGTGCGGCGCGGCGTGGAGCCGGGCGAGAAGGTGGTGACCTCGGGCGCGCTGCGCCTCAGCCCCGGCACGGCCGTCACCCCGACCGAGGAGGGCGCGCCCGAGAATGCGCCGGCGCCCGGGCAGCGGCGCCTTCGCCCCCGCCAGGCGGCGGATGCGGGCCAGTAGGGCGTGAACATCTCGGCCCCCTTCATCGCCCGGCCGATCGCGACGACGCTGCTCGCCATCGCCGTGCTGCTCTGCGGCGGCTTCGGCTATCTGCGGCTGCCCGTCTCCGCCCTGCCGGAGGTGGACTTCCCGACCATCGAGGTGACGACCAGCCTGCCCGGCGGCTCGCCCGAGACGGTGGCGCTGCTGGTCACCGCCTCGCTGGAGCGCCAGTTGGCGCAGATCGCCGGGCTGACCGACATCGTCTCCACCAGCGGCCCGGGGACGAGCCGCATCACCATGCAGTTCAACCTCGGCCGCAACATCGACGATGCGGCGCAGGACGTGCAGGCGGCGATCAACTCGGCCAGGGGGACGCTGCCCGCCAACCTGCCCTACCCGCCGACCTATGCGAAGGTGAACCCGGCCGACCCGCCCATCATCACCCTCGCCCTTACCTCCGGGACCCTGCCGCTGCATCGCCTGTCGGATGCGGCCGATACGCTGCTCGGCCAGCGGCTGGCGCAGGTGAGCGGCGTCGGGCGGGTGCTGGTGCAGGGCAACATGCGTCCCGCGGTGCGCATCCAGGCGGACCCCGTGCGCCTCGCCGCCTATGGCCTGTCGCTCGAGGATGTGCGGACGGCGGTCGCCGCCGGCAACGTCAACACGCCGAAGGGCAGCGTGGACGGGCCACGCCAGGCGAGCACCGTCATGGCGAATGACCAGATCGACCGGCCGGAGGCCTTCGCCGACCTCATCATCGCCTGGCGCAACGGCGCCCCGGTGCGGCTGCGCGATGTCGGCACCGCCGTGCAGGATCTGGAGAACACCCTCACCGGCGCCTGGTTCGACGGCGGCCAGGCGGTGCTGATCGACGTGCAGCGGCAGCCGGGGGCGAACATCGTCCAGACCGTCGCCGATATCCGCGAGCAGCTGCCGATGCTGGAGCGTGCCCTGCCGCAGGGGGCGCGGCTGGCGGTGGTGGCCGACCGGACGGGGACGATCCGCGCCTCGGTCCATGACGTGCAGTTCACCCTGGCGCTCGCGGTCGTGCTGGTCGTCGCGGTGATCTTCGTCTTCCTGCGCAGCCTGCGGGCCACGCTCATCCCCGGCATCGCCCTGCCGCTCTCGATCATCGGCACCTTCGGGGTGATGGCGCTCTGCGGCTTCTCGCTCGACAACCTCTCGCTGATGGCGCTGACCATCGCCACCGGCTTCGTCGTCGACGATGCGATCGTGATGATCGAGAACATCGTCCGGCTGATCGAGGAGGGGATGAAGCCGCTGGCCGCCGCCTATGAGGGCGCGCGGCAGATCGGCTTCACCATCGTCTCGCTGACCGTCTCGCTGATCGCCGTCTTCATCCCGCTGCTCTTCATGCCGGGCGTGGTCGGCCGGCTGTTCCAGGAATTCGCCCTGACGCTGACCATCGCGGTGCTGGTCTCCATGGTCGTGTCGCTGACTCTGACGCCGATGATGTGCGGCTGGCTGCTGAAGCCGCATGCGCAGGCACGGCCGGGCCGGCTCTCCCAGGCGACCGAGCGGTTCCTCGATGCCTGCCGCGATGCCTATGGCCGCAGCCTGCGCCGGGCGCTGCGGCATGAGGGGCTGATGCTGCTGCTGGCGACGCTGACCGTCGCCGGCACCGTCTGGCTCTACATCGAGATGCCGAAGGGCTTCCTGCCGCAGCAGGATACCGGCCTGCTGGTCGCGGCCGTCGAGGCGCCGGACGACGTCTCCTTCAGCCGCATGTCGGCGCTGCAGCAGGAGGTGGCGGCGATCATCCGCGCCGATCCGGACGTGACCGGCGTCGCCTCCGTGGTCGGCGCCGGCGTCGTCAACGCGGCGCAGAATACCGGGCGCATCAGCGCCGTGCTGCGGCCGCGGGAGGAGCGGCAGGCGGATGCCCGGGCGATCATCGACCGGCTGCAGCCGAAGCTCGACGTCCTGCCCCAGGTGGTGGTCCACCTCCAGCCGGTGCAGGACATCCAGATCGGCGCCCGGGCGGGCAGCACCGCCTTCCAGTACACGCTGATGAACCCGGACCCGGTGGAGCTCGGCCGCTGGGCGCCGCAGCTGGAGCGGAAGCTCGGCACCCTGCCCATCCTGCGCGACGTCGCCTCCGACCAGCGCGACGGCGGCATCCGCGTCACCATCGATGTGGACCGCGACAAGGCCGGGCGGCTCGGCGTGACCATGCAGGCGATCGACGACGTGCTCTACGACGCCTTCGGCCAGCGCCAGATCAGCACCATCTACGCCCAGAACAACCAGTACCGCGTGGTCCTGGAGGCGGACCCGGCCATCCGCGACGACCCCGACAAGGTGGGCATGCTGCGCGTGCCGGCGACGGCCGGGCAGCAGACCACCGCCCAGGGCACGCCGGCCACCGCCAGCAACACCCCGCAGGTGCCGCTGTCGGAGCTGGCCCGGATCGGCCGGGCCGCCGGGCCGCTGACGGTGACGAAGCAGGGGCAGTTCCCCTCCGTCACCATCGGCTTCGACCTCGCCCCCGGCGCCTCCCTTGGCGAGGCGGTGGCGGCGATCCGCGCGGCGGAGGCCGAGATCGGCATGCCGGAGACCATCGTCGGCCGCTTCGCCGGCGACGCGGCGGAATTCCAGCGTTCGCTCGCGGGCGAGCCCTGGCTGATCCTCACCGCCATCATCGTCATCTACATCGTGCTCGGCGTCCTGTACGAGAGCGTGATCCACCCGATCACCATCCTCTCCACCCTGCCCTCGGCGGGCATCGGCGCGCTGCTCGCGCTCCAGCTCTTCGGGCTCGACCTCTCGGTGGTGGGGCTGATCGGCATCGTGCTGCTGATGGGCATCGTCAAGAAGAACGCCATCATGATGATCGACTTCGCCCTCGAGGCGCAGCGCGACCGCGGGATGCCGCCGCGCGAGGCGATCATCGAGGCCTCGCTCATGCGTTTCCGCCCGATCATGATGACGACGCTCGCCGCCCTGCTCGGCGCCCTGCCCCTGGTGCTCGAAAGCGGCACGGGGTCGGAGCTGCGGCTGCCGCTCGGCGTCTCGGTCATCGGCGGCCTGCTGCTGAGCCAGGTCATCACCCTCTACACCACGCCGGTGATCTACCTGGCGATGGAGGGGCTGCGCGCACGGGCGAGGCGGCTGGTGCGGGCGCCGCAGGCGCAGGCGGCGGAGTAGCCGTGTCGATCTCCGAACCCTTCATCCGGCGGCCGATCGCCACGGCGCTGCTCTCGATCGGCATCGCGCTCGCCGGCATCGTCTCCTACTTCAACCTGCCCGTCGCGCCGCTGCCGAGCGTGGACCTGCCGACCATCGTCATCGGCGCCGGGCAGCCGGGTGCGGACCCGGCGACCATGGCCTCCTCCGTCGCGGCGCCGCTCGAGCGCCGGCTCGGCGCCATCGCCGGCGTGACGGAGATGACCTCCACCTCCTCGCTCGGCGCCACCTCCATCATCGTCCAGTTCGACCTCTCCCGCAGCGTCGAGGGTGCGGCGCGGGACGTGCAGGCGGCGATCAACGCGGCGGGCAGCGACCTGCCGGCGGGCCTTGCCATCCAACCCTATTTCCGCAAGGCCAATCCGGGCGACGCGCCCGTGCTCATCATGGCGCTCGGCTCGGACACCGCCACGCCCGGCGCCGTCTACGACGCGGCCGACAGCCTGGTCGGCCCCCGCATCGCCCAGATCCCGGGCGTCGCCCAGGTCGCCATCGCCGGGGCGGAGCAGCCGGCGGTGCGCGTCACGGTGGACCCGGCGGCGGCCAAGGCGGCCGGCATCGGGATGGAGCAGATCCGCCGGGCCATCAACGACAACAACGTCACCCAGGCCACCGGGCTGATCGACGGCACCCAGCAATCCGCCGCCATCGCGGTGAACGACCGGCTGAACACGCCGGAGGAATACGGCCGGATCATCCTGAAATCCGCCAATGGCGCCATCGTCCGCATCAGCTCCATCGCCCGCGTGGCGCTCGACGTGCGCGACCGGCGGCAGGGCGGCTCGGTCGACGGGCGGCCGGCGGTGCTGATGATCATCTTCAAGCAGCCGGATGCCAATGTCATCGAGGTGGTGAACGGCATTCAGCGCATGCTGCCGGAGGTGGAGCGCTGGCTGCCGGGCGGGGTGCATATCCGCACCATCCGCGACCGGTCGGAGACCATCCGCGCCAGCGTGCATGACGTGCAGCAGACCCTGCTGATCTCGATCGCCCTGGTCATCGCCGTCGTGGCGCTCTTCCTCGGCCGGACCTCGGCGGTGGCGGCGGCGGGCGCCTCGGTGCCGCTCTCGCTGCTGGGGACGCTGGCGGTGATGTGGATGATCGGCTACTCGCTCGACAACCTCTCGCTCATGGCGCTCACCATCTCGGTCGGCTTCGTCGTGGACGATGCCATCGTCATGATCGAGAACATGGCGCGCCTGATGGAGCGCGGCATGAAGCCGCTGGAGGCGGCCCTCCTTGGCGCGCGGCAGATCGGCTTCACCGTCGTCTCCATCACCGTCTCGCTGATCGCGGTCTTCATCCCCCTGCTGTTCATGGGGGGCATCGTCGGGCGGCTGTTCCGCGAATTCTCGGCGACCCTCGCCATCGCGGTCGGCATCTCGGGCGTCGTCTCGCTCACCCTGACGCCGATGATGGCGGGGCGCCTCGCCCGCCCAGGCCCGCACCGGCCGGGCCTCGTCATCCGCCTGGTCGATGCGGGGATGGAGCGCATGACGCGGGGCTACATCTGGTCGCTCCGCCATGTGCTGCGCGTCCGGCGGATCATGCTGGTGCTGACCCTCGGGCTGATCGGGGTGACGGTCTGGCTCTATGTCATCGTCCCCAAGGGTTTCTTCCCCGACCAGGATACCGGCCTCGTCATCGGCACGACGCGGGCGCCGCCCGACACCTCGTTCGAGGCGATGCAGATCCTGCAGGAGCGGGTTGTGCAGGTGCTGATGCGGGACCCGGCGGTAGCCAGCATCGCCTCCCAGGTCGGCGGTGGCGGGGGCAATTCCTCGGGCAACCAGGGGCGCATCTTCCTCAGCCTGAAGCCGCTGGCGGAGCGGGACAATGTCTCCGCCTCCCAGGTGATCGACCGGCTGCGGCGGCCACTCGGCGTCATCCCCGGCATGCAGACCTTCCTGCGCGCGGTGCAGGATATCGGCATCGGCGGCCGGGCCGGGAATGCGCAGTTCCAGTTCGTCCTGCTCTCGCCCGATCTCGAGGGGCTGGAGACCTGGTCGGAGACGCTGGTGCAGAAGCTCCGCACCCTGCCGGGCCTCACCGATGTCTCGTCCGACCAGCAACGGGCCGGGCTCGTCACCCGGCTGGCGATCGACCGCGAGGCGGCGGCGCGGCTCGGCGTCAGCGTCGCGGCCATCGCCTCGGCGCTGAACAGCGGCTTCGCCCAGCGCCAGGTCTCCATCATCTACCGCGCCCGCAACCAGTATCGCGTGGTGCTGGAGCTGGAGCCGGGGATGCAGCAATTCCCCGAGCAGGTGGACGACATCTACGTCCCCGGCGCGGGCGGGGTGCAGGTGCCGCTCTCGAGCCTCGTCACCCTCAGCCGCGGCACCGCCCCGCTGGCGGTGACCCATCAGGGCCAGTACCCGGCGGCGACGATCACCTTCAACCTCGCCCCGGACATGTCGCTCGGCCAGGCCGCCGCGGCGGTCGAGCAGGCAACGCGCGAGATCGGCCTGCCGGACGGCATGCGGACGGAATTCGCCGGCAATGCCAAGGCCTTCCAGTCCTTCGCCCGCGACCAGCCGCTGCTGATCCTGGCGGCGCTGCTGACGATCTATATCGTTCTCGGCGTGCTCTACGAGCACCTGCTGCACCCGGTGACGATCCTCTCGACCCTGCCCACGGCCGGCATCGGCGCGCTGCTGGCGCTGCTGGTGACCGACACGCCCTTCACCGTCATCGCCCTGATCGGCGTCATCCTGCTGATGGGGATCGTGAAGAAGAACGCGATCATGCTGGTGGACTTCGCCCTGGAGCATGAGCGGAGCGAGGGCATCGGCGGCGTCGAGGCCATCATGGCCGCCTGCCGCGAGCGGTTCCGGCCCATCCTGATGACGACCCTGGCCGCCGTCTTCGGCGCAGTGCCGCTGGCCATGGCCTCCGGCGCCGGCTCCGAGCTGCGGCAACCGCTCGGCGTCACCATCATCGGCGGGCTGCTGCTCTCCCAGCTCCTGACCCTCTACACCACACCCGTGGTTTATCTGGCACTCGACGGCGTCGGACGTCGCCGGACGGCTCACCAAGGCGTGACGGCACCGGCACCGGCGGAGTAGGTAGGGGGCTGAAGGCGCGGCACCCGACCGCGCCGCAACGACCGGAGCCCGCCATGACCGCGCCTGCCGAGATGCCCTCCCGTCCCAGCCGATCCGAGGCCGAGGCCGCGGTGCGCACCCTCATCCGCTGGGCCTGCGACGACCCGACCCGGGAGGGGCTGCTCGATACCCCCTCCCGCGTGGTGCGGGCCTATGAGGAGCTGTTCTCGGGCTACCAGGTCGATCCGGTGGCGCTGCTGGAGCGCACCTTCGACGAGGTCGAGGGCTATGACGAGATCGTCCTGCTCAAGAACATCCGGCTTGAGAGCTATTGCGAGCACCACATGGTGCCGATCATCGGCCACTGCCACGTCGCCTATCTGCCGGACCGCCGCGTGGTCGGGATCAGCAAGCTGGCCCGGGTGGTCGAGGCCTATGGCAAGCGCCTGCAGATCCAGGAGAAGCTGACCGCCCAGATCGCCAACACCATCGATGCCGTGCTGCAGCCCCGCGGCGTCGCGGTGGTGATCGAGAGCGCGCATCAATGCATGACGACCCGCGGCGTGCACCAGACGGGCGTGACGATGGTCACGAGCCGCATGCTGGGCGCCTTCCGCGACAATTTCGATACCCGTCGCGAGTTGCTGTCCCTGATCCAGTCCTCCTCCTAGCGCATGCCCCTGGCGCTGGCGCAGCCCCGGCCCATGTTCGCCCGGACAGTTCTGGACAAGGAGCATCCCATGCCGGACGGTGATGCCCGGTTCCGTGTCCTTGCGGACAATGCGCCGGTGATGGTCTGGCGGGCGGACCCCGGCAAGGCCTGTGACTTCTTCAACAAGCCCTGGCTGGACTTCACCGGCCGGAGCCTGGAGGAGGAGATGGGTTTCGGCTGGGCCGAGGGCGTCCATCCGGAGGATCTCGACCGCTGCATCGCGATCTATACCGATGCCTTCGATGCGCGCCGCGACTTCAGCATGCAGTACCGGCTGCGGCGGCATGACGGGGTCTATCGCTGGCTGCTCGACAATGGCCGGCCCTATCATGTCGATGGCCACTTCGCCGGCTATTTCGGCTCCTGCATCGACGTCACCGAGATGAAGCAGGCGCTCGACCAGCAGGACGCGCTGGTGGCGGAGCTGACGCACCGCATCAAGAACACCCTTGCCGTCGTGGTCGCCATGGCCGACCAGACCCGGCGCCACAGCCCGGCGCTCGAGGAATTCCACCCGCGCTTCCTCGGCCGGCTGCACGCCCTGTCCCGTGCGCATGACGCGCTGTTCCGCCAGGGCTGGATCGGCACCTCGCTCGAGCTGGTGGTGCGGGAAGCGCTGGCGCCGCATATGGAGCCAGGCCAGATCGCCATCGCCGGCCCACCGGTACAGCTGCCCGCGGGCGGTGCCGTCGCCCTCGGCATCGCGCTGCATGAGCTGGCGACCAACGCGCTGAAGCATGGCGCGCTCTCCACCCCGGCGGGCCAGGTCCGTATCGCCTGGGGCGAGGCGGAAGCCGATGCGGCGGGACGGCGCTGGCACCTGCTCCGCTGGGAGGAGAGCGGCGGCCCGCCGGTGCCGGGCCGGCCAAGCCGCCGCGGCATGGGGACGCGGTTGCTGGAGGGCGGGCTCGGCGCGCAGATCGGCGGGACAGTGGACCTCGACTTCGCCCCGGCAGGCCTGCGCTGCGCGATGAGGCTGCCCGCCCCTCAGGGCCTGGCGTAGCTGACGCCCATGCCGGCCGAAGGGTCGTTCTGGATGCCATAGGCCGGGATGGGGTAGCGCAGGCCATTCTTCGCCAGCGCCTTCATGCCATCAACGGCAATGCGGAGATCGGCGGGCTTCAGCGCCATCAGCATCTCCTCATCCGGCACGCCGCCATAGCGCCGCTCGGCATAGCAGGGCAGCGACAGGCTCGGCTCCCCGGTCTTCAGGGCGCGGCCCCAGCTATCGGCGCAGGCGCTCTCGCCGGCGACGCTCCACTCGAATTTGCGGTAGTTGCGGTACTGCAACCCGTTGATGAGGATGATCATCTGCCCCGGCGTCGCATAGACGAGGGCGATGTCCGGGTCCGGGATGCGGCCTGAATCGAGCGGGCTCACCGCCATGGCCTGGTAGCGCCCATGGGGGACGACATCCAGCGCCTCCTGCCGCGCCTGGGCATCGGGCTGGGTGCCGTGCCAGATGCCGACATATTTCTCGCCCCGCCGCCATTCCTCATCCTGCGGGCCAAGGCCGATGACGGCGCGGCATTGGGAGCCGACCAGGTCGTCGCCGGTGATGCCGACCGTCCAGCCGAGGCGGGAGGCCATGCTGACGATCTGGTCCGTCGCATGCACCGTCTTCGGCCGGCGGATACGGGGGATGGCTTCCATCTCGGCGACCGTCTCGTACATCTTCATGCCGATGGTGGTGGTCTTGAGGCGCAGCAGAGCATTCAGCTCGGCGACGAGGGCTGGCAGGTCCAGCATTGGCGTTTCTCCCCTTATGGGATGATCCTAGCCCGAAGCCGGGGCCGGTTGACCATGGCCGTCGGGGTGCCGAGACTTGCCCCCCATTCCGCCCGAAGGAGCTTCCCCATGGCCCTGCACCGCCTGCATGCCGCGCCCGATACCGTCCGCATCGGCACCTTCGACGCACGGATCCCGCCGGTGCTGACCATCCAGCCGGGCGATACGGTCGAGGTGCAATGCGTCTCGGGGCGGGAGGAGGTGCTGCCGCCGCCGGGCAGCGGGCTCACCGTGCCGGAGGCGCTCTCGGCCATCATCGCCGCCAATCCCGGCATGGCGCCGGGGCATATCTGCACCGGGCCGATCGCCATCGCCGGCGCCGAGCCGGGCGACATGCTGGAGGTGCGGATCGAGCGGATCGAGCCGGGCGCGGACTGGGGCTACAACACGATCCGCCCGCTGGTCGGGACGCTGCCGGAGGATTTCCACGAAACCTCCCTGATGATCATCCCGGTCGACCGTGCGGCCGGGGCCTGCCGGCTGCCCTGGGGGACGGAGCTGCCGCTCGCGCCCTTCTTCGGCGTGATGGGCGTGGCCCCTCCCCCGGCCTTCGGGCGGATCGGCAGCAAGGAGCCGCGGATCCATGGCGGCAATCTCGACAACAAGGAGCTGATGGCAGGCAGCACGCTGTACCTGCCCGTCTTCGTGCCGGGGGCGAATTTCTCGGTGGGTGACGGGCACGGGGTCCAGGGCGATGGCGAGGTCTGCGTCACCGCGCTCGAGATGTGCCTGAACGGCACCTTCACCTTCCAGCTGCACAAGGCCCAGGGCGGAGCGCCGCTGCTTGAGCGGCCGCGGGCGGAGACGTCGACGCATTACATCAGCATGGGTCTCAACGAGGATCTCGACCAGGCCATGAAGCAGGCGCTGCGCGAGATGATCGGCTTCATCACCAGCCGCACCAACCTCTCCCGCGAGCAGGCCTATGCCTTCTGCTCGCTCGCCGTCGACTTCCGCGTGACGCAGACGGTCAACGGCGAGAAGGGCATCCACGGCATGCTGAAGAAGGGCCTGCTGTTCTGAGCAGTCCCGCTAGAGCGTGCTCCGTTCGCATCGGCTCACGGAAGCCGCTCTGGCTTGTTGTTTGATCGAGCAAATGCCTCCGATCAGGTGCTCCCGCCTGATCGGAGTTTGCTCTAGATCGCCCGCGACAGCCCGGCGAAGAATCCGCGCCGCATCCCGTATTGCGGCGCGCCCACGCCGATCCCCGTGCCGTCCCGCAGCTGATAGGCGCGGTCGAACAGGTTGAGCACGTCGAAGCGCAGCGTCCAGTCGCCGCCATCCGGCAGGGTCAGGCGCTGCGAGAGGCCGAGATTGACGGTGACATAGGGCGTCATCACCTCGCTATTGGCGAAGCCCTTCCGCATGCCGCTGCCATAGACCATGGAGGCGGAGACGGTGCCGCCCTGCCAGGCCTCATAGGCGCCGCCGGCGGAGCCGGTGAGCAGCTGGTCATGGTCGGTGCGGACCCATTTGCGGCCGATCTGCGCCAGCTCCGCCGGCGACCAGAAATACTGGTTGGAGACGAGGCCCCGGCCCTCGGAGCGTGAGATGGAGAGGTTGCCGTAGAGCCGCCACGGCCCCTGGCGCCAATCCGCCGTCAGCTCCGTCCCAAAGACCCGGCCGCGGCGGTAGTTGTAGGGCGAGAAGACATAGGCCCGGCCGAATTGCCCGAGATCCTGCATGTCCTCGACCGTGCGCCCATAGGCCTCGATGCCGAGGGTCAGGCTCTCGGTGACGCGGCGGCGGATGCCGAGGTTGAGGTAATGCGCCCGCTCCGCCTGCACCGGGTCTGCCTGCCGGGTCGCGGGCTGCAGGGTCGTGCCGCGATAGCGGGCGATGTCGATGGTGCCGACCAGCTCGGCCGGCGGCGGGGTGAAGTAGCGGGCATAGCCGAGGGCGATGGTCGTCACCTCGTCCGGCGTCCAGACCAGATTGGCGCGCGGGCTGAATTGCGAGGCCTCGACGATGCCGGAGACGGTATCGAAGCGGCCGCCGGCATTCAGCGTCAGCCGCTCGGCGATGCGCCACTCGTCCTGGAGATAGACGCCGAACAGCGTCTGCCGCACGCGCCCCGACTCGCGCAGGTTGAAGGGCGCGTCGAAGGCATTGCCGAAGGGATCGAGCGGCAGGACGGTGCTGTCCGTCACGCTCCGCGTCGTGTCCTGCGAGAGGAAGAAGCCGCCGCGCAGCGTGTGATCGGGATGCAGGCGCCAGGCGGCGTCGCCCTGGGTGCCGTAGGAAAGGCTCTCCCGCCCCACCGCGCTCGCCGCGCCGTCGAAGAGCAGGTCGCCGAGGCCATCAGGCCGGTAGCGGATGGAGGAGCGGCGGATGAAGGCGGAGAGCTGCAGGTCGGCATCGCCCAGGCTGTGCTGGCCGGCGAGGATGGCGAAGCTGTTGCGCTGCACCTGCCGCGCCCGCAAACCGGCGCTGTCGAAGCCGGACTGTCCATAGGCGGTGAAGCCCGGCCGGAGGCCCGGCGTGTTCGGCACCTGATAGGTCGAGAGCATGCTGCCGGCGATGAGGGAGATGCGGCTGCGGTCGCCGACCGGCATGGCGGTATGGACCAGGCCGCGGATCTGGTTCGTGCGGTTGTGGATGCCGTCGGGGCCCGGCGTCGGGTTCTCGAAGCCGCGGTCGCTGCGCAGGCCGGAGAGGGAGCCGAAATACTCGACCGGCCCGGCGCTGCCGCCATAGCTGGCGCCCGGCTGGATGGTGCCGAAGCTGCCGCCATAGACCCCGAGGCTGCCGCCCGGCTCCTCGCGGCCGGAGCGGAGCTGCATGTCGACGACGCCCGCGGTGCGGTAGCCGAATTGCGCCGGCAGCGCGCCGGTGATGAGCGAGACGCTGCGCAGCGCCCGCGCGTCGAACAGCTGGTTGAAGCCGCTGATCGCCTCCGGCAGCAGAACGCCGTTCACCCGGTATTGCAGGTTGCGGTGGTCGCCGCGGACATGCAGGTCGCCGAAGGCCTCCTGCACCACGCCTGGCGCCTGCAGCAGCACGTCGGTGAGGCGGGCGCTCTCGCCCTGCGGCAGCTTCTGGATGGTCTCGCGGTCGATCTCGTAGCGGCTGGCGCCGAGGCTCGGGGCGATGGCGTTGCGCGCCGCGTCCAGCCCGCGCGACTGCACGACGAGGTCCGGCAGCTCGAAGACCGGTTCCTCCGCCCCGGCCCTGGCCGCCGCGAGGAGCGATGCGACGACGACAATTCGACAGATATTCATCTCTGCATCATCCACGGCTGTTGATGTATTCAGGTATTTGTTCTTTGTTTTCAGTGGGTTATACTCATCCATGCCGCTGGATGGCGCAAGGCGGCGTCTTGCGCGATGCTCGTGCCGCGCAGGAGGAGGGACCCATGGACGCCACGCTGTTCCGCAATGTCCGGCTCTTCGACGGCCTCGCCGACACGCTCGCCGAGGGGGTCGAACTGCTGGTCGAGGGCGACCGGATCAAGGAGGTGGCGGACCGGCCCATCACCAGCGCCACCGCGCGCGTCATCGATGCCGGCGGGCGCACGCTGATGCCCGGGCTCATCGACGCGCATGTGCATGCCTATGGCAGCGAGGCCGATCTCGGCCGGCTGGAGCGGCTGCCGCGCAGCCTGCAGGCCTTGCAGGCGGCGGAGCGGTTGCGGCAATCCCTGCAGCGCGGCTTCACCACCATCCGCGATGCGGGTGGCGCCGACTGGGGCCTCGCCATCGCCTGCGAGACGGGGCTCATCGCCGGGCCGCGGCTGTTCTATCCCGGCCGCGCGCTGTCACCCACCGGCGGCCATGGCGACATGCGGCCGAACACCATGCTCGACCAGTTCTGCGGCTGCTGCGCGCCGGCCATGGCGCTCGGCGTCATCGCCGATGGCGTCGACGAGGTGCGGAAGGCGGTGCGCGGCGAGCTGAAGCGCGGGGCGCACGCCATCAAGATCATGGCGAGCGGCGGCGTCGCCTCACCCTCCGACCCGATCTACGCCCTGCAATACAGCGACGAGGAGATCGCCTGCGCGGTCTGGGAGGCGAAGGCCTGGCGGAGCTACGTGCTCGCCCATGCCTATACGCCAGAGAGCATCCATCGCGCGGTGCGGCTCGGCGTGCGCTCGATCGAACATGCCAACCTGATCGACGCGCCGACCGCCGCGTTCATGGCGGAGCGCGAGGCCTTCGCCGTGCCCACCCTCGTCACCTATGACGCGCTGGAGGAGGAGGGCCCGGCGCTCGGCCTGCCGGCGGCGAGCATGGCGAAGCTCGCCAGCGTGAAGGAGGCCGGGCTCGGCAGCCTCGAGATCCTGGCCCGCGCCGGCGTGCGGATGGCCTTCGGCTCCGACCTGCTCGGCACCATGCATCGCCGCCAGTCGGACGAGTTCGTCATCCGCCGCCAGGTGCTGCCGGCCGCCGAGGTGCTGCGCAGCGCGACCAGCACGGCGGCCGCGCTGCTGAAACAGGAAGGCGCGCTCGGCGTGGTGGCACCCGGCGCGCTGGCCGATCTCATCCTGGTCGATGGCGACCCGCTGGCCGATATCGGCGTGCTCACCGGCCAGGGCGAGCGCATCCCCTTCGTCATGAAGGGCGGCGTGGCGATGATCGACCGGCTGGCGGCCTGACGCACCAGCCGCAGCGTGCCGGAGAGGGGGATCTCCCCGGCCGATTTCTGCCGAGACCCTTGCCACGCGGACAGCCTGCCCGGATCAGCCGAGATGGACCTCGAAGCCCCGCGCCGTCGCCGGGCGCGCCATCATCCGCTCATACCAGGCGCCGACATTCGGCAGGCTGTCGAAGGGCACCTGATGGCGCTCATGCCGCCAGGCCCAGCCCAGGATGGCGAAATCGGCCACGCTCGGCTCGCCCTCGGTCGCCACAAATTCCCGGCCCGCGAGCCGCCGGTCGAGCACGCCGTAGAGGCGCCGGGTCTCGTCCCCATAGCGCTTCAGCCCATACTCCTTCGCCGGCCCGTCCGGCTGCATCAGGAAGTGGTGGACCTGGCCCGGCATCGGGCCGAAGCCGCCCATCTGCCACATCAGCCATTCCAGCACCGGCACCCGGGCGCGCAGGTCGCGCGGCAGGAACCGCCCGGTCTTCTCGCCGAGATAGAGGAGGATGGCCCCGCTCTCGAAGACGGTGATGGGCTGCCCGCCCGGCCCCTCCGAATCGATGATGGCGGGGATGCGATTGTTGGGGCTGAAGGCGAGGAAGGCCGGGTCGAACTGCTCCCCCTTGCTGATATTCACAGTCTTCACCGTATAGGGCAGGCCCATCTCCTCCAGCGCGACGCTGATCTTGCGGCCGTTCGGGGTGTTCCAGGTATGCAGCTCGATCATTGCGCCCTCCGCTGTGCTCCCGCGAAGCCTAGGGCAAAGCCGGGCCGCATAGCAGCACCTGCCGGCTGGTTTTCCCGCCTCCGCAACGACCAGAAGCGTGGCAGTTAGGCCACGTGCGCTCACGAAGCCGCGTGCGGAACATTGTAGCCGCTTCCCAAAGGCTTGGCGCTGACGCAACCTATGCGTGCTGCCGCCGGGATGGGGAAAACGGTTCCGGGGCAGCTCTTTGGGGGATGATCTTCATGCTGGCAATGACGCTTCCGGCCGCGCGCCGTAAGTCGGTGGGGCTTGCCTATGTGCTTTGGGCCCTGTTCGGCCTGTTCGGGTTGCACCGCCTCTATCTGGGCCGCAACCTCTCCGCGGCCGGCATGGCCGCCATCACGGTCCTGTCCGTGCCGCTGATCTGGAGCGGCCTCGGCCTGCTCGGCTTCGTCACCACCGGCACCTGGGCGCTGGCCGACGCGATCCTGATCCCCGGCATGGCGAAGGCGCTCAACACGCCGGTCGCCGCAGCACCCTGAGCGATGGGGCGGCCCCACCCCCCGGGGGGCCGCGCCTCGTATCCAGCCTGTGCCGTGAGCTGAGGCGCCCGCCGCCTCAGCCCAGCTTCTGCTTCAGCACCTCGTTCACCAGGGCCGGGTTGCCCTTGCCCTGCATGGCCTTCATCACCTGGCCGACGAAGAAGCCGAAGAGCTTGTCCTTGCCGCTGCGGTACTCCGCCACCTTGCCCGCATTGGCCGCCATCACCTGCTCGATCGCCGCCTCGATGGCGCCGGTGTCGACCACCTGGCGCAGCCCGCGCGCATCGACGATGGCGCCCGGCCGCTCCCCGGTCTCGAACATGATCGCCAGCACATCCTTGGCGATCTTGCCGTTGATGGTCCGGTCGGCGATCAGGTCGAGCAGCTCGCCGAGCGCGGCGGCGCTGACCGGGCTCTCCTCGACGCCGAGGCCAGTGCGGTTGAGGGCGGCGAAGAAGTCGCCCGTCACCCAATTCGCCACCGTCTTGGCATCGCGCCCCCGGGCCACCGCCTCGAAGAAGGCGGCCGTCTCCCGCTCCAGCGTCAGGACATGCGCGTCATAGGGCGATAGTCCCATCGCCACGTAGCGGGCGCGGCGCGCATCCGGGAGCTCGGGCAGCGCGGCCTTCAGGCTCTCGACCCAATCGGCCGCCAGCACCAGCGGCGGCAGGTCGGGGTCGGGGAAGTAGCGGTAGTCATGCGCATCCTCCTTGGAGCGCATGCTGCGCGTCACGCCGCGGCCGGTATCGAACAGCCGCGTCTCCTGCTCGACCGTGCCGCCTTCCTCCCAGAGCTCGACCTGGCGCCGCGCCTCGGCCTCCACCGCCTGCATGACGAAGCGGATGGAATTGACGTTCTTCACCTCGCAGCGGGTGCGGAACCCCTCCCCCGGCTTGCGGACGGAGACGTTGACGTCGGCCCGCATCGAGCCCTCGTCCATGTTGCCGTCGCAGGTGCCGAGGTAGCGGAGGATCTGCCGGAGCTTCGTCAGATAGGCCCCGGCCTCCTCCGGCGAGCGCATGTCGGGTTCGGAGACGATCTCCATCAGCGCGACGCCGGACCGGTTCAGGTCGATGAAACTCTTGCTTGGGTGTTGGTCGTGCAGCGACTTGCCCGCATCCTGCTCGAGATGCAGCCGGGTGATGCCGATCTGCTTCGTGCTGCCGTCCGCCAGCGTGATCTCGACCGTGCCGGTGCCGACGATCGGATGGGCGAACTGGCTGATCTGGTAGCCCTGCGGCAGGTCGGCATAGAAGTAGTTCTTCCGGTCGAAGCGCGACCAGAGATGGATCTCCGCCTTCAGCCCGAGCCCGGTGCGCACGGCCTGCGCCACGCATTCCTCGTTGATCACCGGCAGCATGCCGGGGAAGCCGGCATCGACGAAGGAGACCTGGCTGTTCGGCGCGGCGCCGAACTCGGTGGCGGCGCCGCTGAACAGCTTGGCCTGCGAGGTGACCTGGGCATGGACCTCGAGGCCGATGACGACTTCCCAGGGGCCGGTGCGGCCTTCGATCGTGTAGGTCATGCGCTTGCCGTCCTTGCGCCCCATTCGAAGGTCAGGCGCTGCTGTTCACGGAGGAATGCCTCCCGGTCCTCGACGATGCCGAAGCCGAGGCGCCTCGCGCAATCGGCGAAGCCGGCCAGGGATTGCGGGTCGAGCGTGCCGGTGGCGAGGTTATCCTGGTTGACGACGATGGCCGAAACCATGGCGCCCGCATCCTGCAACATCTTGCCGCAGACGCCCTCCAGATGCGGCCGCATCTGGCTGCGGACGGACATGCTCCACGGCACGTCGCTCGCCCGGGCGATCTGGCCGTAGCTGATGAAGCGCTGTTCCGCCGCCGCGGCGCGGATCGCCCCGACGCTGCGGTCCATGTCGAGCATGCTAGGCGCCCGCCCGAAGCCGCGGCAGGGCGGTGAAGCCCGCCGCCTGCTCGATCGCCGTGCCGACGGCGAAGACCGTCTCCTCGTCGAAGGAGCGGCCGATCACCTGCAGCCCGAGCGGCAGCCCCTGGGCGTCGAGCCCGGCCGGCACGGCGAGGCCCGGCAGCCCGGCGAGGTTGGCCGTCACGGTGAAGACGTCGTTGAGGTACATCTTCACCGGGTCGTCCTGCTTCTCGTCCATCCCGAAGGCGGCGGAGGGCGTCGCCGGGGTGACGATGGCGTCAACCTTGCCGAAAGCGTCGTCGAAGTCGCGCTTGATGAGGGCGCGGATCTTCTGCGCCTTCAGATAATAGGCATCGTAATAGCCGGCGCTCAGCACATAGGTGCCGATCAGGATGCGCCGGCGCACCTCGGCGCCGAAGCCCTGCGCGCGCGTCCGCTCATAGAGGTCGCGCAGGTCGCTGTTCGGCTCCGTCACGCGAAGGCCGAAGCGCACGCCGTCATAGCGGGCGAGGTTGGAGGAGGCCTCGGCCGGCGCGACGATGTAGTAGGTCGGCAGCGCATACTTGGTGTGCGGCAGGCTGATCTCGACCGTCTCCGCCCCCTGCTCGCGCAGCCAGGCAAGGCCCTGTTCCCACAGCGCCTCGATCTCGGGCGGCGTGCCCTCCAGCCGGTATTCCTTCGGCACGCCGATGCGCAGGCCCTTCACGCCGCGGGCGCAGGCGGCGGCGAAGTCCGGCACGGGGATGTCGGCGCTGGTGCTGTCCTTCGGGTCGAAGCCGGCCATGGACTTCAGCAGGATGGCGCAATCCTCGACGGTGCGCGCGACGGGCCCCGCCTGGTCGAGCGAGGAGGCGAAGGCGACGATGCCGAAGCGGCTGCACCGCCCATAGGTCGGCTTGATCCCGGCGATGCCGCAGAAGGCCGCCGGCTGGCGGATCGAGCCGCCCGTATCGGTCGCCGTGGCCCCGAGCGCCAGCCGCGCCGCGACCGCCGCCGCCGACCCGCCGGAGGAGCCGCCAGGGACCAGCCGCGTATCCGGGTCATTGGCGCGGGACCAGGGATTCTCCACCGGGCCGAAGGCGCTCGTCGTGTTGGAGGAGCCCATGGCGAATTCGTCGAGATTCGCCTTGCCGAGGAACACCGCCCCATCCCGCAGCAGGTTGGCCGAGACGGTGCTCTCATAGGGCGGGGTGAAATTGCCGAGGATGCGGCTGCCCGCCGTGGTCAGCGTCCCCGCCGTGCAGAACAGGTCCTTGATGGCGAGCGGCACGCCCTCGAGCGGGCCGGCGATGCCCTCCTTCCGTCGCGCATCGCTCGCCCGAGCCTGTTCCAGCGCCTGCTCGCCGGTCACGGTGATATAGGCGTTGAGGCGCGGGTTCAGCGCGGCGATGGCATCGAGATGCGCCTGCGTCAGCTCGACGGAGGTGATGATGCCCTCGTTCAGCGCGTCGATCGCGCCGCGCAGGGTGAAATCGGTCGGGTGCATCTTATTCCACCACCTTGGGAACGCCGAAATATTCGCCCTGCCGGTCGGGCGCGTTGGCGAGGATCCGGTCCGCGATGCCGCCATCGGTCACCGCATCGGGCCGGGGCCGCAGCGCCACGGCGCCGCCGCCGGCCATCGGCTCCACCCCCTCGGTATCCACGGCCTGCAATTGCTCGATCCAGCCGAGGATGCCGTTCAGCTCCGCCTGGGCCTGGGCCAGCTCGCCCTCCTCCAGCCGGATGCGGGCCAGGGCGGCGATGCGCCGTACCGTCGCGATATCGAGGGACATGGGCCATTCCAGTCTGCACGAGAGAGGGGGCTATAAGGCGCCGCATGGCCCTGTTCAACCTGACCGACCTCCGCGCCGCCCTGCCCCGGGGGCAACGCCTGCTCGGCCTCGACCCCGGGAGCAAGCTGGTGGGCCTCGCCCTCTCCGATGCCTCGCTGCTGCTGGCCAGCCCCTATGGCAGCCTCAGGCGGGGCAAGATGGCGGCGAATGCGGCGGAGCTCGCCGCCATCATCCGGAAGGAGGAGGTGGGCGGGCTGGTCGCCGGCCTGCCGCTCTCCATGGATGGCAGCTTCGGCCCGGCCGCCCAGGCGGCGAAGGACTGGGCCATGGCCATCGCCGCCGCGGTCGGCCTGCCGGTCGCCATGTGGGACGAGCGGCTATCGAGCGCGGCAGTGAACCGGATGATGGTGGCGGCCGACCTCAGCCGGGCCAAGCGGGCGGCGGCGGTGGATGCGGCGGCGGCCGCCTATATGCTCCAGGCGGCCTTGGACGCCAGCCGCCCGGCGGCTAGTGTCCCGCCGACCTGAGAGTGGCGAGTCCTGGATGTCCTTCTCCTTCCCCATCCTCCCCGATGGCCATCTCCTCGCCATCGAGGGGCTGGAGCCGCCGCATATCGGCGCCCTTCTTGACCTGGCCGAGAGCTATGCCCTCCTCAACCGCCAGGGGAAGACCCAGCGGGACCTCCTCAAGGGCCGGACCCTGATCAACCTCTTCTTCGAGGACAGCACCCGGACGCGCACCAGCTTCGAGCTGGCTGGCAAGCGGCTCGGGGCGGACGTCATCAACATGTCCGTCTCCAATTCTTCGGTGAACAAGGGCGAGACGCTGATCGACACGGCCACCACGCTGAACGCCATGCATTGCGACCTGCTGGTGGTCCGCCACGCCCAGTCCGGCGCCCCCGCCCTGCTGTCGCAGAAGGTCTCGGCCAGCGTCATCAATGCCGGCGACGGCACGCATGAGCACCCGACCCAGGCGCTGCTCGACGCGCTGACCATCCGCCGCCGCAAGGGGCGGCTCGAGGGGCTGGTCGTCGCCATCTGCGGTGACGTGCTGCACAGCCGCGTGGCGCGGTCCAACATCCACCTGCTGACGGCGATGAATGCCCGCGTCCGCCTCATCGGCCCGCCGACGCTGATCCCGGCCGAGGCGACGCGGCTCGGCGTCGAGGTCTTCCACGACATGAAGGCGGGCCTGGCCGGCGCCGATGTGGTGATGATGCTGCGATTGCAGAAGGAGAGGATGACGGGCGGCCTCGTCCCCTCCTCCCGCGAGTTCTTCCGCTTCTACGGCCTTGACCGCGAGAAGCTGGGCTGGGCCAAGCCCGATGCCATCGTGATGCATCCCGGCCCGATGAACCGCGGCATCGAGATCGACAGCGCCATCGCCGACGACCCGGAGCGCAGCGTGATCGGCGAGCAGGTGGAAATGGGCGTTGCCTGCCGGATGGCGGTGCTGGACGTGCTGGCGCGGGACCTTCGCCGCAATGCGTGACGTGCTGATCGCGGGCGCCCGCCTGCTCGACCCCGCCACCGGCCTCGACGCGCCGGGCGACCTCCTCATCCGCAACGGCCTCATCCTCGACCATGGCCCCAACCTCTCCCGCCCCGAGGGCGCCGAGGTCGTCGCCGCCGAGGGCGCCTGCCTCGCCCCCGGCCTGGTCGATCTTCGCGCCGCCATCGGCGAGCCGGGGGCGGAGCACCGCGAGACCATCGCCTCCGCCGCCGCGGCCGCCGCGGCGGGCGGCATCACCACGCTTTGCGCCCTGCCCGACACCGACCCGGCGCTCGACGACCCCGCCCTCGTGCAATTCGTCCTCCGCCGCGGCGAGGCGACGGGCAGCATCACCCTCCTGCCCTACGGCGCCGCGACCAAGCGCTGCGAGGGGCGCGAGATCGCCGAGTACGGGCTGCTGCTCGAGGCCGGCGCCATCGGCTTCACCGATGGCAGGCGCGCCATCGGCCATGCGCGGGTGATGCGCCTCGCCCTCTCCTATGCCCGCGCCTTCGGCCGGATGGTCGTGCAGCACCCGGAGGAGCCCTCGCTCGCCGCAGGCGGCGCCGCGACGGAGGGCGAGCTGGCGACGCGGCTCGGCCTGCCCGGCATCCCGGCGGCGGCGGAGGCGATGCTGGTCCAGCGCGACATCACCCTCGCCCGGCTGACGGGGGGCCATGTGCATTTCGCCCATGTCAGCACCGGCGCGGCGCTCGACCTGATCCGCGCGGCGAAGGCCGAGGGGCTGGCCGTCACCTGCGACACCGCGCCGCCCTATTTCGACCTGAACGAGACGGCGATCGGCGACTGGCGCACCTATGCCAAGCTCTCCCCGCCGCTGCGGCCCGAGGCGGACCGGCTGGCGGTGGTGGCCGCGCTGCGGGATGGCACGGTCGACGCCATCGTCTCCGACCACCAGCCGCATGACGCCGACGACAAGCGCCTGCCCTTCGCCCAGGCCGAGGCGGGCGGCGCCGGCCTCGCCACCCTGCTCGGCGTCACCCTGGCCCGCGTCCATGGCGCCGACCTGCCCCTGCTGGGGGCGCTCGACCTGCTGACGGCACGGCCGGCGGCGCTGCTCGGCCTGCCGGTCGGGCGCCTGACCAAGGGCGCGGCAGCGGACCTCGTGCTGTTCGACCTCGAGCGCGGTTGGCAGGTGAAGGCCGGCAGCCTGCCCGGCAAGGCGCAGAATTCTCCCTTCGATGGCCGCGCGCTGGAAGGCCGGGTGACGGGCACCTGGAAGGCGGGGCGCCGGGTCTTCGCCGCATGAACCTGCTGCTCGCCCTCCTCCTCGGCTACCTGCTCGGCTCCGTCCCCTGGGGCCTGCTGCTGACCCGCGCCGCAGGACTCGGCGACATCCGCGCCATCGGCTCCGGCAATATCGGCGCGACCAATGTGCTGCGGACCGGCAACAAGCCGCTCGCCGCCGCCACCCTCGCCCTCGACATCGCCAAGGGGGCGCTGGCCCTCTGGATCGCCGGCAGCCTCTGGGGCGAGCAGGCGGGGCTGGCGGCCGGCTTCGGCGCCATGCTCGGCCATGCCTTCCCGGTCTGGCTGGGCTTCAAGGGCGGCAAGGGCGTGGCGACCGGTGGCGGCGTGCTGCTGGCTGCCGCCTGGTGGCTCGGCCTCGGCGCGGCCCTGGTCTGGCTGGCCGTTGCCGCCACGCTCCGTATCTCCTCGGCCGCCTCGCTGGCCGCCTGCGCCGTGGCGCCGGCCATCGCCCTGCTGGCGGGGCGGTACGACCTGGCCCTGTTCAGCGCGGGAATCGCCCTGCTGGTCGCCATCCGCCATCGCGCGAATATCGAGCGGCTGATGGCGGGCACGGAGCCGCGCATCGGTCGTAAATAATCCGGAACGATTTGCTGGACTCCAGCCCGGGGCCATGGTTCCTGGCGGACCGATGACCGCCGATGCGCTCGACCGCCTTCGCCTCGCCCGCACCGAGGGTCTGGGCTCGCAGACCTTCCAGCGCCTGCTGGCCCGCTTCGGCTCCGCCGCGGCGGCGCTCGATGCCCTGCCGGATTTCAGCCGCGGCCGGCTGGTCCCGCCGCCGCCCGCCGCGGCGGAGCGGGAAATGGCAGCCCTCGCCCGTCTCGGCGGCCGCTTCCTCTTCCTTGGCCTCTCCGGTTATCCGCCGCTGCTCGGGACGCTCTACGACCCGCCGCCCGCCATTGCCCTGCTCGGCGAGCCGGAGGCATTGACCGGCCGCGCCGTCGCCATCGTCGGCGCCCGCAACGCCTCCGCCGCCGGCCGCCGCCTGGCCGATGCGCTGGCGGCCGAGCTCGCCGCCGAGGGCCTCGTCATCACCTCCGGCCTGGCACGCGGGATCGACTCCGCGGCGCATGGCGGGGCGATGCGCGCGGGACGGACGGTCGCCGTGGTCGCCACCGGGCTCGACCGCCCCTATCCGCCGGAGAATGCCGGGCTGCAGGCGCGCATCGCCGCCGAGGGCGGCGCGGTGCTGGCCGAGGCCCCACTCGGCACCGCCCCGCTCGCCCAGCACTTCCCCCGCCGCAACCGCATCGTCGCCGCCCTCTCCCTCGGCGTCGTCGTGGTCGAGGCAGCGCAGCGCTCGGGCAGCCTCATCACCGCCCGGCTGGGCCTCGAGATGGGGCGGGAGCTCTTCGCCGTGCCCGGCAACCCGCTCGACCTGCGCTGCCGCGGCTCGAACGACCTGATCCGCCAGGGCGCGCACCTGACCGAATCGGCCGCTGACGTGCTGGAGCACCTGCCCGCCGCGCCGCATGACCGCCCCCTCTTCTCGCCCCGCCCGGAGCCCGACGCGGCGGCTCCGGCGGCGCCCGCACCGCCTGGGCCCCCGGGCGAGGCCGGTCAACTCATTGAAATGCTTGGAGCCGCACCTATTGCGGTTGACGAGGTGGTGCGGCGCTGCCACCTCTCGCCCTCCGCGGTCCAGGCGATCCTTCTCGATCTCGAACTGGCCGGACGGGTGGAGATGCTGCCGGGCAACCGCGTGGCCCTCACCGGCCAGGCCTGACGGGATGGGGCGGAGCCCCGCCAGGACCGCAACTTATTCGCCCGGCCGCAAGGGTCGAGGGATCGGGAGTCCATGACGGACGTCGTCGTTGTCGAATCGCCCGCCAAGGCCAAGACGATCAACAAGTATCTCGGTGGGGACTACAAGGTCCTCGCCAGCTTCGGCCATGTCCGCGACCTGCCCCCGAAGGACGGCTCCGTCCGCCCGGACGAGGACTTCGCCATGGACTGGGAATCGGAGGATCGTGGCGAGCGCCAGGTCAACGAGATCGCCCGCGCGCTGAAGGGCGCCCGCCGCCTCTTCCTCGCCACCGACCCGGACCGCGAGGGCGAGGCCATCTCCTGGCACGTCCAGGACATGCTGGCCCGGAAGGGGGCGCTGAAGGGCGTCGAAGTCCGGCGCATCACCTTCAACGAGATCACCAAGCGCGCCATCCAGTACGCCATCGCCCATCCGCGCGACCTCGACGCGCCGCTGATCGATGCCTACCTGGCCCGCCGCGCGCTCGACTACCTCGTCGGCTTCACCCTCTCCCCCGTGCTGTGGCGCAAGCTTCCGGGCAGCCGCTCGGCCGGCCGCGTGCAGTCCGTGGCGCTGCGCCTGATCTGCGAGCGCGAGGCGGAGATCGAGGCCTTCAAGGCCCGCGAGTACTGGACGGTCGAGGGCCGCTTCACCACGCCCCAGGGCGCTCCCTTCACCGCCCGGCTGACGCATCTCGACGGGAAGAAGCTCGACCAATTCGACCTGCCGGACGAGGCGAGCGCGATGCGCGCCAAGGCGGCGGTCGAGGCCGGCACCTTCTCGGTGGTCTCGGTCGAGAAGCGCCGCGTCCGCCGCAACCCGCCCGCGCCCTTCACCACCTCGACGCTGCAGCAGGAGGCCAGCCGCAAGCTCGGCATGGGCGCGCAGCAGACCATGCGCACCGCCCAGCAGCTCTATGAGGGCGTCGATATCCAGGGCGAGACGGTCGGCCTCATCACCTATATGCGGACCGATGGCGTGCAGATGGCCCGCGAGGCGATCACCGCCATCCGCGACCATGTGAAGGACAGCTTCGGCGCCGACTACCTGCCCGGCGCGCCGCGCGAATACAGCAGCAAGGCGAAGAACGCCCAGGAAGCCCACGAGGCGATCCGCCCGACCGATGTGAGCAACACGCCGGATCGCGTCGCCCGCTTCCTCGACGACCGGCAGCGCCGGCTCTACGAGCTGATCTGGAAGCGCGCCGTCGCCAGCCAGATGCAGTCGGCCGAGCTCGACCAGACCACGGTCGAGATCGCCGACCCGGCACGGAAGACGGTGCTGCGCGCCACCGGCTCCGTCATCGCCTTCGACGGCTTCCTCAAGCTCTACCGCGAGGATGAGGACGACCGCGCCGCCGATGCCCGCGCCGGCCTCGTCACCGGGGCCCAGGAGGACGAGGAGAGCCGCACCCTCCCGCCCATGCGCGAGCGGGACCCGCTGAAGCGCGGCGAGATCTCGGCACTCCAGCACTTCACCCAGCCGCCGCCCCGCTACTCCGAGGCGACGCTGGTCAAGAAGATGGAGGAGCTCGGCATCGGCCGCCCCTCCACCTACGCCTCCATCCTGCAGACGCTGCAGGACCGGGACTATGTGAAGCTCGACAAGCGCCGCTTCGTCCCCGAGGACCGCGGCCGGCTCGTCACCACCTTCCTCGTCCATTTCTTCGAGCGCTATGTCGATACCGGCTTCACCGCCGGGCTCGAGGAGCAGCTCGACGACATCTCGGGCGGCAAGATCGACTGGCGCGCGGTGATGCGCGCCTTCTGGGACGATTTCCGCAAGGCGGTCGACGCCACCAAGGACCTCAAGATCAGCGACGTCATCGACACGCTGGACGAGGAGCTGGGGCCGCACTTCTTCCCCGAGCGCGGCGACGGCGCAGACCCGCGCGTCTGCCCGGCCTGCGCCGGCGGGCGGCTCGGCCTCCGCCTCGGCCGCACCGGCGCCTTCATCGGCTGCTCCAACTACCCGGAATGCCGCTATACCCGCCCGCTGATCGCGCCGGGCGCCGAGGGCGAGGGCGCGACCGGCCTCACCGAAGGCCCACGCGAGCTGGGCAGCGACCCGGCCTCGGGCGAGCAGGTGACGGTCCGCCGCGGCCCCTACGGCGTCTATGTCCAGCTCGGCGAGGGGGGCACGGATGCCAAGGGCAAGCCGACCAAGCCCCGCCGCGCCAGCCTGACGCGGGATATGGACCCCGACACGCTTGACCTCGACCGGGCACTGAAGCTGCTCTCCCTGCCGCGCGTCGTCGGGCGGGACCCGGAATCGGGCGAGGAGATCCAGGCCGGGCTCGGCCGCTTCGGTCCCTACATCAAGGTGGGCTCCATCTTCCAGTCGCTGGAGCCGGGGGATGACGTCCTCTCGCTCGGCATGAACCGGGCCATGGAGCTGCTGGCGAAAGCCCGGGCGAAGGTGCGGCTGGTCGGGCCGCATCCGAAGGACCAGGCACCGGTCGAGATCCGCAAGGGGCGCTTCGGCCCCTATGTCCAGCACGGCAAGGTCGTCGCCAACCTGCCGCGCAACCTCGCCATGGAGGATGCGACGCTGGAGCAGGCCGTCGCGCTGCTGGCCGAGAAGGGCAAGGAGCTGAAGCCCATGGCCAAGGGCGGCAAGGGCAAGGCGAAGGCCAAGCCGGCCGCCAAGGCGAATGGCGCCGCCGCGCCCGCCGATGCCGCCCCGGCCAGGCCCGCGCCCCGCAAGGCCGCCACCGCCGCCAAGCCGGCCGCGCGCAAGCCGGCCGCCGCAGCGGCGAAGAAGCCCGCGGCCGCCAAGGCCAAGCCGGCGGCGAAGCCCGCCGCCCGCAAGGCGCCGGCGCGGAAGCCGGCCGCCAAGGCCTGATGGCGGAACGCCCCCTCCCCTCGAAGGAGGAGCTGCGCCGCTTCATCGCGGCCGCGCCGGGCAAGGTCGGCAAGTCGGAGATCAGCCGGCATTTCGGGCTGAGCTCCGATCAGCGCTCGGCCCTCCGCGCCCTGCTGAAAGCCTTGCAGGAGGAGGGCTCGGCGATGCCCGCCGGCCGCCGCGGCCTCGCCGCTCCGGGCCGCTTGCCCGAGATGGCCGTGGTCGAGGTCTTCGGCACCGACCCGGATGGCGACCCGATTGCCCGCCCGCTCGGCTGGAAGCCGGCGCAGGGCGAGATGCCGATCGTCTATATGCGCCCTGAACGCCCGGGCCAGCCGGCCCTCGCCCCCGGCGAGCGGGTGCTGGCACGGCTGAAGAATGCCGGGCGCGGGCGCTATGACGGCACCACCGTCAAGCGCATCGGCAGCGCCCCGGCCCGGCTGCTCGGCCTCTACGAGGAGGGCCGGATCAAGCCGGTGGACCGCCGCCACAAGGCGGAGTGGGAGGTGCCGGCCGGCTCTGCCGGCGGTGCCGAGCATGGCGAGCTGGTCCTCGCCGAGCCCCTGCCCGGCAAGCCCATGGGCCTCCGCCCCGCCCGGATCGTCGAGCGGCTGGGGCGGATGGGGGAGCCGCGCTCGGTCTCCCTCCTCTGCATCCATGTCCATGGCATCCCGCATGGGATGCCGGATGCGGCGCTGGCCGAGGCCGAGGCCGCCCGCGGCGCCCCGCCCGAGGGCCGCGAGGACCTGCGCGCCATCCCCCTCGTCACCATCGATGGCGAGGATGCGCGCGACTTCGACGATGCGGTCTGGGCCGAGCCTACCTCCGGCGGCTGGCGGCTGCTGGTCGCCATCGCCGATGTGGCGCATTACGTCCGCCCCGGCAGCGCGCTCGACCGCGAGGCCTGGCTGCGCGGCAACAGCGTCTACTTCCCCGACCGCGTCGTGCCGATGCTGCCCGAGGCGCTGTCCAATGGCTGGTGCAGCCTGAAGCCGGGCGAGGACCGCGGCTGCCTCTTCACCGAGATCACCATCGACGCGGCGGGCACCAAGACCGGCCACCGCTTCGGCCGGGGGATCATGCGGAGCGCCGCCCGCCTCACCTATGAGGGGTTCGAGTCCGGCGAGGATCCGGCCGGGACGCGAGGGGCCTTGCTCGGCGCCTACCAGGCGCTGCAGGCGGCGCGGGACCGCCGCGGCACGCTCGATCTCGACCTGCCGGAACGCCGCGTCGTGCTGGACCCGGCCGGCCAGGTGCTCTCGGTCGAGCCCCGCAGCCGCCTCGCCGCCCATCGGCTGATCGAGGAATTCATGGTCGCCGCCAATGTCTGCGCGGCGGAGGAGCTGGAACGGCTCGGCCAGCCCTGCATGTACCGGGTGCATGACCGCCCCTCGGATGAGAAGCTGGAGGGGCTGCGGAGCTTCCTCGCCACCTTCGACATCAGCCTGCCGCCCGGCGACCGGGTGCGCCCGGCCGATTTCGCCGGGGTGCTGGAGCGCGTCCGTGGCACGCCGGAGGAGCGGCTGGTCAACGAGACGCTGCTGCGCGGCCAGTCCCAGGCCGCCTATGCGCCGGACAATATCGGCCATTTCGGCCTGGCCCTGCCGCGCTACGCCCATTTCACCAGCCCGATCCGCCGCTATGCCGACCTGCTGGTCCACCGGGCGCTGATCCGCGGCCTGCGGCTTGGCCCGGATGGGCTGGCGGAGGAGGAGGCGGCCCGCTTCCCCGATACCGGCGAGCACATCACCGCCACCGAGCGCCGCGCCGCGGCGGCGGAGCGGGATGCCATCGAGCGCTACCTTGCGGCCTATATGGCACATCGTATCGGAGACGTGTTTCCGGCACACATTTCCGGGGTGACACGCTTTGGGCTGTTCGTCACCGTGGAGGCGAATGGCGCGGCGGGAATTGTTCCTCTCGCGTCCCTGCCGGACGACCGATGGTTGCAGGATTTGCCGCGGCACGCCTTGGCGGGCCAGAGGACCGGGCTTCGCTTTGCCCTGGGGCAGGCGGTCGAGGTTCGTCTGGCCGAGGCGGTTCCGCGTACCGGCGGGCTGGTCTTCCACCTCATGCAGGGCCTGCCGCCCCCGAAGCCCCGCGGCGCGCGGCGGCGCTGATCCTGCTGCTGCTGGCCGTGCTGCTGGGGCACGGCGCGGCGGCGCAGGAGGCCTTCCCGCGGGAGCCGGTGCAGGCCGTGCTCGCCGCCGCCCTCGGCGCGGTGCTGGAGCGCCACCTCGACGCGGCGCCACCCGCCGATCTCGGCCTCTGGACCCTTCGCGGGCTCGAGGTGCTGGACCCGCAGCTGAAGGCCGAGATGCAGTCCGGCACGCTGCTGCTGAATGCGGGGGACCGGCTGCTGGCCGCCCGCCCCCTGCCCCCGCCCCTGCCCAATGCGCCGCCGGATGCCGCGGCCCCGGCCCTTGCCCTCGGCCTCGCCGCCCTGTTCGAGGCAGCCTGGCAGGCCTCCCCCCTGCTGCGCCGGGCCGGGCCGGAGCGGATGCTGCGCAGCGGCTTCGAGGAGTTGTTCAACCATCTCGATCCCTATAGCCGCTACCTGACGCCGGAGGAGGCGCAGGCCGCGCGCGGGCGGCGCATCGGCCAGGTGGGACTCGGCCTGCGGCTTGCCGCCGGGCGGGGGCGGGAGGTGGTGCTGGCCACGGTGACGCCGGGCGGCCCGGCCATCGAGGCGGGGCTCAGGCCCGGCGACCGCGTGATCGCGATCGATGGCGAGCCCGTCTCGGCGCAGGACCTCGCCGGTGCCGCCGCCCTGCTGGAGGGCCCGGCCGGGACCGAGGTGGTGCTCCGGCTGCAACGCGGCGGACGGCGCTTCCAGGTGCGCCTGCTGCGCAGCCTGCTGCCGCCGGAGACGGTCCATGTCGAAAGGCGGGACGATATCCTCTGGCTGCGGCTCGATAATTTCTCGACCGCCACGGACCGCCACGTCCTCCAGGCCCTGACCGAGGGCTTCCCGCCCGATGGCGCCCGCGCCACCCGGCCCCGCGGCGTGGTGCTCGACCTGCGCGGCAATCGCGGCGGGCTGCTCGGCCAGGCTGTGGCGGTGGCCGGCGCCTTCCTGCCCGGCGGCGTGGTGGCGCAGACCGCCGGCCGCCACCCCGATGCCGCGCGGATCTACCTGGCGGCGCTCGGCGACCGCACCGCCGGCGCCCCGGTGGTGGTGCTGGTCGATGGCCGCACCGCCTCGGCGGCCGAGATCGTGGCCGCGGCGCTGGCCGATCAGGGCCGCGCGGTGGTGGTCGGCAGCGCCACCACCGGCAAGGGCCTCGTCCAGCTTGTCATGCCGCTGCCGAATGGGGGGGAGCTGCTGGTGACCTGGTCGCGGGTGCTGGCGCCGAAGGGCTGGCCGATCCAGGGGCTCGGCGTGCTGCCGGCGCTCTGCACCAGCCTTGGCGAGGAGGCCACGGCCGCCGCCCTTGCCCGCCTCCGCCTCGACGATCCGCCGATGGCCGCGGTGCTGGCCCGGGAGCGGGCGGCGCGGGCCCCGGTGCCGGCCAGCGAGGTGGCCGCCCTCCGCAGCGCCTGCCCGCCCGCCGAGGGCCGCCCCGGCGATGCCGCCATCGCCCGCATCCTTCTCACCGAACCGAATGCCTACGAGGCGGCGCTTGCACGTTGAGGGGCGCGCCGCACTCCTTGCCACATGGTTGATTGCGGGCCGATCACGAAGTTGCTAGGCCTTGGCGCATGCGACAGCGCCGCATCTTCCGCCCTGCCCCTGCTCCGCGTCGGTGGGGCGCGTTCGCGCTGGGTTGCGGCCTGCTCGGCGCCGCGGCCCTGCTGGCGGTGGCCGTTCCGCGCGACCTCCTGGGCTCCGCCGCGCCGGAGCAGCGCTGGTCGGCCGCGGCGCCCGAGGTGATGGTGCTGGATGGCGACGCGCTCCGCCTCGGCGACCGGGTGCTGCGGCTCGCCGGCCTCAGCGTGCCGGCGCGTGGCGCGGCCCGCTGCGGCGCGGAGGATTGCGCCGCCGCCGCGGCCGATGCGCTGGCCCATCTGGTCCGCGGCCGGGCCGTGGATTGCGTGTTGCACGGCCGGGACCGGCATGGCCGGGCACTCGGCACCTGCGAGGCGGGCGAGGCCGGGCTGAACCAGGCGCTGGTCGAGGCCGGCTGGGCCCTCGCCGAGCCCGGCGCAATGGCGCTGCAGCCCGCTGAAGCCGTGGCGCGCCGCGCCGGGCGCGGCCTCTGGAGCACGGACGGCCCCTCCGCCGAAAGCTGGCGCAACCGCCGCTGAGCCGCTGGCAACCAAGGCGTTCCTGGCCCGTTCCAGGCCGCGTTGCCAAGCCGCGACACCACCCGATATCCTGCACTGCACCATCCGGCCGCGTCTCCTGGCGCGGCCGCAACATCCGAGGACACAGCGAATGAGCAGCACGGCACCCGGGGCGGCGAAAGCGTCCGTCACCGTCACCTTGGACGGGACCAACCGCACCACCACCCTGCCGCTGCTGACCGGCACGCTGGGTCCGGCAGTGGCCGATATCCGCAAGCTATACGGCGATCTCGGCGTCTTCACCTTCGACCCGGGCTATGGTGCGACGGCCTCCTGCGAGAGCAAGATCACCTATATCGACGGCGATGCCGGCGTGCTGCTCTATCGCGGCTACCCGATCGAGCAGCTGGCCGAGAAGTCCGACTTCATCGAGGTGGCCTATCTGCTGCTCGAGGGCGAATTGCCGACCGCCGGCCAGCTCGCCGACTTCCGCAAGAACGTCACCTACCACACCATGCTGCACGAGCAGCTGCGGCGCTTCTTCGACGGCTTCCGCCGCGACGCGCACCCGATGGCGATCCTCTGCGGCGTGGTCGGGGCGCTGGCCGCCTTCTACCACGACAACCTCGACATCAATGACCCGCGCCAGCGCGAGATCGCGGCCTTCCGCCTGATCGCCAAGGTGCCGACCATCGCGGCCTGGGCCTACAAGTACTCGATCGGCCAGCCCTTCATGTATCCGCGCAACGACCTGAGCTATGCGGAGAATTTCCTCTACATGCTCAACGCCGTGCCGGCGGAGCCCTATGTCAACAACCCGATCCTGTCGCGCGCCATGGACCGCATCCTGGTCCTGCATGCCGACCATGAGCAGAATGCCAGCACCAGCACGGTGCGGCTGGCGGGCTCGACGGGCGCCAACCCCTTTGCCTGCATCGCCGCCGGCATCGCCGCCCTCTGGGGCCCGGCGCATGGCGGCGCGAACGAGGCCGTGCTCAAGATGCTCGGCGAGATCGGCACGCCGGAGAACATCCCCGCCTTCATCAAGGAGGTGAAGGACAAGAACAGCCATGTGAAGCTCATGGGCTTCGGCCACCGGGTCTACAAGAATTTCGACCCGCGGGCGAAGATCATGAAGGAGACCTGCCACGAGGTCCTCGCCGAGCTCGGCATCAAGGACGAGCCGCTGCTCGACATGGCGATGGAGATGGAGCGGATCGCGCTGGAGGACGACTACTTCGTCTCCCGCAAGCTCTACCCGAACGTCGATTTCTACTCGGGCATCATCCTGAAGGCGATGGGCATCCCGACGCACATGTTCACCGTGCTCTTCGCCGTCGCCCGGACGGTGGGCTGGGTGAGCCAGTGGAAGGAGCTGATCGAGGATCCGGCGCAGCGCATCGGCCGGCCGCGGCAGATCTACAGCGGCGCCGGGACGCGCGACTACACGCCGGTCACCCAGCGCGGCTGATCGCGGATTCGGCGGTTGCAACAGGCCGGCCGGGGGCAACCCCGGCCGGTTTTTTCATGTCCGCTGCCCGGACCCGCAGCCCAGGGCGCGAAGGATGCCAGGATAGCAGCCGTGTAATTCTGAGAAGGGACAAGTCGTTACCGCCCTTTCTTTAAGTGTCTCCGAATGTTTCTCGGCTCGATTCTTGGTCGTTCTCAGAACAGGGCGAAAACCTGCCGGTTGTATGTTGCGTTTTCGAATCAATTCAGCGCAAGATGCGGCGCTGGTTGCATAAACGGCCTGGGATACATTTCATGAGCGAGACTCTGCGGTCCGCACCACCTCACTCCCTCGACCAACAAGTGCGTACGCAACTGCGGAAATGGCCGCAACGGCCGCCCGGGGTGATGCCCAGCCCGAAGCAGCCGGGCACCTGGCTTCGCGGGCGGCCCGGCGACTGGGCGGCGACCAACCAGCCCTTCCTGAAGCTGCCCGGCTCCAACCGGCTGCGGACGCTGCCAGACGGGCTCTGGCTGCATTTCTCACCCTCCCCGGTCGACCCCTATGTCGACATCCTCTGCATCGAGGCCTGCTCCTCGCTGCAGAACCTGCTCGACAAGCGGTCCCGCTTCTCGCCGACCACCTCCTCGCTGATGGCCTATTGCCCGCTCGACTGGTTGCTCGGCCCCGCGCAGCCGAATGACGAGACGCCGCGCTGGCGGCTGATCCGCATGCTGCGGACGGAGCCGGCCGGGCCGATGATCCTGCCGGTGCGCGACGTGCGGGTCGTCTTCGGGCTGAAGACGCGCCACTACGAGGGCTTCGTCCGCTACCAGGTGGCGCAGCCGCATGAATTCTACTGCCCGATGGACGCGCTGACCGCCGAGCATGGGCATGAGAATCCGGATATGCGCGCGCTGATCGCCCGCGCCAGCGCAACAGCCAACTTCATGCGCCTGCCCTGATCGGGCATGCTGGCGGGATGACCAAGATCCTCGGCGTCCTGGGCGGCATGGGCCCATTGGCCAGCGCGCATTTCATGCTCCGCCTCACCTTGCTGACCCCGGCCGAGCGCGACCAGGAGCATATCCCGGCCGTGCTCTGGTCCGACCCGCGCGTGCCCGACCGCACCGCGGCCCGCCTCGCCGGCGGGACGGACCCGTTGCCGGCCCTGCTCCACGGCCTCCGCGGCCTGGAGGCGGCGGGGTGCGGCGCCATCGCCATCCCCTGCAACACCGCCCATGGCTGGCATGCGGAGATGCAGGCGGCCACGCGGCTGCCCATCCTGCATATCGTCGAGGCGACGGCGGCGGAGCTGGAGCGGCTCGGCGTGCCCTCCGGCCCGATCGGCGTGATGGGCACCGCGGCGACGCTCGCCATGAGGCTCTATCAACAGGGGCTGGAAGGGCGCGGCTGGAGCTGCCTGGTGCCGGATGGGACCGAGATGGCCGAGCGGGTCACGCCCGGAATCGGTCTGGTGAAGGCCAACCGGGTGGCGGAGGCCTATGCGCCGCTGGCCGAGGTCGCGCAGCGCCTGGTCGATCGTGGCGCGCGGGCGGTGGTGCTGGGCTGTACCGAGATCCCGCTCGGCATCGCGGCCGGGCCGGCGCTGCCATTCCCCGTGGCCGACAGCATCGATGCGCTCGCCCGGGCGGCCATCCGCTGGGCGCGTTCCGACTGAGGATCAGTCGCAGTCGCAGCCGTCGGTCGGGCCAGTATCGCCGCGGATGACGTGGTGGTCGATCCATTCGGCCACCAGGCGGCGTGCCTCCTGCACCGAGGACTCCGGGTGATGCACGCGATAGAGCGTGGTGCAGGCACGGAAGGCTGAGAGGTCGTCATTGCCGGTGTCGCGCAGCTCGCGATAGGCGGTCACCACCGCGCGTTCGCAGCGGCGGGCTATGACGCTGGTCTCAATGGCCAGTTGACCCATCAACCCACTCCTTCGGTCGCAAGCGAGTTGAGAATCACTCGCAACAGAAGAGCATGCTAGCGATGCGCTCCCGATCCTTCAAGGGCCCATCGAGAGCATCACCGGGACCGATCGAAATCTTCGATGCAATCTGCGGTAGGGGGCCGCCCCGGCCATGGCCGGGGCGGCCGCGCCGTCCTCAGGCCCGCGCCACGGCCTCGGCGATCGCCTTGCCGACATCCACCGTGCCGGCCTGCCCGCCCATGTCGCGGGTGCGCGGCCCGCCCTCGGCCAGCAGCCGCTCGATGGTCTGGACGATGGCATCCGCCGCCGCCTTCTCGCCGAGATGCTCGAGCATCATCGCCCCCGACCAGATCTGCCCGATCGGGTTGGCGATCCACTTGCCGGCGATGTCGGGCGCCGAACCATGCACCGGCTCGAACATCGAGGGATAGGCCTTCTCCGGGTTGATATTGGCCGAGGCGGCGATGCCGATGGAGCCCGCGACGGCCGGGCCAAGGTCGGAGAGGATGTCGCCGAACAGGTTGGAGCCGACCACCACGTCGAACCAGTCCGGGTGCTGCACGAAATGCGCGCAGAGGATGTCGATATGGAACTGGTCGGTCGTCACCTCCGGGTAGTTCGTCGCCATCTCGGCGAAGCGCTCGTCCCAGTAGGGCATGGTGAAGGTGATGCCGTTCGACTTGGTGGCGCTCGTCACCTTCTTGCGCTTGCGCGTCATCGCCAGCTCGAAGGCATATTTCATGATCCGGTCGCAGCCGATCCGGGTCAGCACGCTCTGCTGCGAGACGAATTCCCGGTCGGTGCCTGGGAACATGCGGCCGCCGATCGAGCTGTACTCGCCCTCGGTATTCTCCCGCACCACGTAGAAATCGATATCCTCCGGCCCACGATTGGCCAGCGGCGACTTCGACCCCGGCAGCAGCTTGCAGGGGCGGAGTGACACATACTGGTCGAAGCCGCGGCGGATCGGGATCAGCAGGCCCCAGAGCGAGACATGGTCCGGCACGCCCGGCCAGCCCACCGCGCCGAGGAAGACGCTGTCCGAGTCCCGCAGCTGGTCCAGCCCGTCATCCGGCATCATCTTGCCGGTCTGCGCATAGGTCTCGCAGGACCAGTCGTAATGCTTGAGCTCGAGCTCGAAGCCGAAGCGCCGGGCGGCGGCATCCAGCACGCGCAGCCCCTCGGGCGTGGTCTCCTTGCCGATCCCGTCGCCCGGGATGACGGCGATACGGTGTTTCCTGGGGGTGCTCATGCGCTGGTCTCCTCGCCGGCACCATGGCGCAGAGGGCGGCGCGGCTCAACCGGATGGGCTATGCTCAGGCCCTTCGCCGCCAAGGACCCCAAGCCGGATGATCAGCACCGCCGACCTCGCCCCCTATGCCGGCTTCGTCCTCCGCGACGCTGCGATCCCGGAACTGCCGGGTCATTACCGCGGCAAGGTGCGGGAGAATTACGACCTCCCGGACGGACGGCGCCTGATCATCGCGACGGACCGGCTCTCCGCCTTCGACCGCGCCATCACCGCCGTGCCGCTGAAGGGCCAGGTGCTGACCCAGATCGCCCGCTTCTGGTTCGACCGCACGCGGGACATCTGCCCGAACCACGTCATCGCCTACCCGGACCCGAATGTCCTGCTCTGCCAGGGGCTCAGGATCATGCCGGTCGAGGTGGTGGTGCGCGACTACATGGCCGGCACCACCTCCACCTCCATCCTCTCGATGTACAAGGCCGGGCGGCGCGAGATGTACGGCCACCGCTTCCCCGAGGGGCTGCGCGCCAACGAGAAGCTGCCGCAGACCATCCTGACGCCGACCACCAAGGCCTTCGATGCCGGCCATGACGAGGAGCTGACGCCGGAGCGCATCATCGAGGGCGGGCTGCTGACCGAGGCGCAATGGGCCGAGGTCTCGGCACTCGCCCTCGACCTCTTCGCCCGCGGGCGGGAGCTGGCGGCGCGGCAGGGCCTCATCCTGGTGGACACCAAATACGAATTCGGCTTCGACGCCGAGGGCCGCATCATCCTCGCCGACGAGATCCACACGCCCGACTCCAGCCGCTACTGGTTCGCCGGCAGCTATGCGACGCGCTTCGAGGCCGGCGAGCCGCCGGAGAGCTTCGACAAGGACTTCATCCGCCGCTGGGTCACCGCCCGCTGCGACCCCTACCGGGACGAGTTGCCGGAGATCCCGACCGAGATCGTGCTCGAGGCCGCACGCATCTATGTCAGCGTCTTCGAGACCATCACCGGGCAGGATTTCCCGCTGCCGCCGGCGGATGAGCCGGTGCTGGACCGGGTGCGGCGGAACCTGGCGCCGTTCTTCCCGCTCGCCGCGCCCTGATCCAGCCCGGCAGGGCGAGCAGCGGCGGCACCACCACCGCCACCGCGGCCCAGACCGCCGGGCGCAGCCCGAAGGCGACATCCAGGTTGGCGGCGAGGATCCGTCCGGCCGGCAGGTTGGTCGCCAGCGCGTACCAGGCATATTCCACCCCGGCCGCCGCCAGCCCGGTGGCCGGGGCCAGCAGCAGCAGGGCGACCGGGTGCAGCCGCGCCTCCGCCGGCAGCAGTCGCCAGAGGATCAGCCAGGCGAGCAGCCCCGCCGCCAGCACCGCCTCCCAGAGCTGCGACTTCGATTGCAGGAAGAAGTGGAAGACCCCGAGCGCGGCGACCGGGAAAATCAGCAGGTGCAGCCGCTTCCAGCGCCGCCCGAGCTTGCGCATCCAGCCATCGGTCGAGGTCCAGCCGAGCACCGCGAGGCCGAGCAGCGCGACGAAGCCGATCGTCAGGTAGAAGCGCAGCGCGATCTCCGAGGCGATGCGCGGCAGCGCAAAGTCCTGGTAGGCCGCATAGAGCAGCAGGTGCAGCAGCGCATAGGCGAGCGTCCCCAGCCCCAGCATCCGCCGCAGCGCCAGGATACGCGGCGCGGCGAGGATGCGCCCGAGCGGCGTCACCGCCAGCGTCACCAGCAGCAGCCGGATCGTCCAGAGCCCGATCTCGCGCAGCGCCGCCTTGGCCGGCTCCGGCCCCAGCCCCTCGGTCAGCGCGGTCACCAGCAGCCAGGCGGCCGGCGCCAGCAGCAGGGCGAGCACAACCGCCCGCAGCGCGGAGAGGCGCCCGGCCCGGTCGCGCCATGGCCAGGGAAAGGGTCGCGTCCCCCGGCTCAGGGCGGGCGGGAAGGCGGTGCGGAGGATGGCCTGAATCATGTCCCCTATTTCGCCCCGGCCACCCGTCCGGTAACCCCTTGTCATGTCCAACCCCGCGCGAGGATCGCCGCCGCCACCCGCGCGCTCTCATCCAGCGGCACCCGCTCGAACATCCCCTCCCCCAGCATGCGCGCCTGGCCGGCGGCGACCAGGCTCTCGCGCAGCCGCCGATGCCGTGGCCCGAGCCCGCCCGGATCGGCGATGAAGACCGGCACCGGCGTGGCCAGCGCCTCCGACAGCATGGAGACGCTGTCTCCCGTCACCACCACCGCATCCGCCCAGGCGAGGAAGCCGGCATAGGGGTTGCTCCCCGCCTCGCCCCAGCGGAACAGCCGGTGCGGCCGGTCCGCCAGCACGGTCGAAAGCGCCTCGGTCGCCGCCGCGCCGGTCCGCCGGCTGGTGGTCGCCAGCACGCTGGCCGCCATCCCGGCCACCTGCCGCCCGATGGCGGCCGCCACCTCCGGCCGCATCCCCTCCGCCCGCACCGGCCCGCCCACCAGCAGGGCGACACGGGGCGAGGGCAAGGCCGCCAGCCCGGCCCACTCCGCCCGCGCCGCCGCCAGCCGGCCGGGCGCCATGCGATGGCAGGCGCCGAGGATCTCCATCAGGTTCGGCGCCGGGCGCGGCCGGTCATGCGCGCCGACCACCAGCAGGTCGAGATCCGCCGCGCCGAGGCCGGGGCGCATGCAATGCACCGCCCGCGCCCCGTGCCGCCGCAGCCAGCGCGCGACCGGGGCCGAGCGCCGCCCGGCCGAGAGGGTGAGGCTCGGCCAGGGCGGCCGCAGCCCGCCCCGCACCTCCGCCGCCAGCCCGGCGAGGCTCGGCCAGGCAATGGGCAGCCGGGCCCACGGCCCCCATCGCAGCTCGACCGTCCGGAAGGGCAGGCCCAGCCGTTCGGCGATGCCGAGGGCCTGCGCCGCCGTCCCGGCGCGGGGATCGGCCAGCACCCAGACCGATGGTTCGGTCATGGACGCCGTCCCGCGCCGCGGTTACGGATGGGCCGAACGCCGCCGGCAGGGGAATGCGTCATGGCCATGCAACATGCTTCCGACTGGGACCGGGACGCCGCGCTGACGACGGCGCGCATCCTGCTCGAGATCAAGGCGGTGAATTTCCGCCCCGAGGAGCCCTATACCTTCACCAGCGGCTGGAAGAGCCCCGTCTATATCGACTGCCGCAAGATCATCTACTTCCCCCGCGCCCGGAACCGCATCTGCGACCTGGCGGTGGAGAAGATCGGCCGCCATATCGGCTACGAGTCGATCGACGCCGTGGCGGGTGGCGAGACCGCGGGCATCCCCTTCGCCGCCTGGATCGCCGACCGGATGATGGCGCCCATGGCCTATGTCCGTAAGAAGCCGAAGGGCTTCGGCCGCAACGCCCAGATCGAGGGCGACGTGCCCGAGGGCAAGAACACCCTCCTCGTCGAGGACCTGACCACCGACGGCGCCTCCAAGATCCGCTTCGCCCAGGCGCTGCGCGATGCCGGCGCGCTTTGCGACCACACCTTCGTCGTCTTCTTCTACGGCGTCTTCCCCGGCAGCTTCGAGACGATGAAGGGCATGAACCTCTCGCTGCACCATCTCTGCACCTGGTGGGACGTGCTCGAGGTCTGCCGCGAGCGGCCCTATTTCAGCGAGTCCGCGCTGAAGGAGGTGCGGAAATTCCTCGAGGACCCGGTGAGCTGGTCGAAGTCCCATGGCGGCATCGGCTCGGCCGCGGAGGCCCGCGCGAAGGACGCGGAGTAGCGGGTGGCGACGCCGATGACGGATCTCCTGCGGCCCCTGGCCGGCGCCGTCCTGCTGGCGCTGGCCGCCTCCGGCCCCGCCCTCGCCCAGCCGCGCGAGACGCTGACCATCGGCATCAGCCAGTACCCCTCGACCTTCCACCCGAATATCGAAGCCATGGCGGCGAAATCCTACGTGCTCGGCTTCACCCGCCGGCCGCTGACCGCCTATGGCCCCGACTGGCAGCTCGCCTGCCTCGGCTGCGAGAGCCTGCCGACGCTCGGGAATGGCGGCGCGCGGCTGGAGACGACGCCGGACGGCAAGCCCGGCATCCGCGTCACTTACCGCCTCCGCGCCGATGCCCGCTGGGGCGACGGCCGCCCGGTCTCGGCCGAGGATCTCCGCTTCGCCTGGGAGGCGGGGCGCGAGGGCGCGACGGGCTTCGGCCCGGCCGAGTTCTACCGCTCGGCCTATGAGCTGATCGTCGAGGACGCGCGCACCGTCACGCTGCGCTACGACAAGGTCACCTTCGAGTACAACTCGGCCGGCGACTTCCAGCCGCTGCCGGCGCATATCGACCGCGCCCGCTGGCAGGACGACCCGCGCGGCTACCGCAACCGCACCGCCTACGACACCGAGACCACCAATCCCGGCCTCTGGTCGGGCCCCTGGCGCGTCACCGCCGTGCAGCCCGGCGCCGGCGTCACGCTGGAGCGCAACGAGGCCTGGGCGGGCCCCGCCCCGGCCTTCCGCCGCATCCAGATCCGCACCATCGAGAACACCGCGGCGATGGAGGCGCAACTGCTCGCCGGCCAGCTCGACATGGTCGCCGGCGAGCTCGGCCTGCCGGTGGAGCAGGCGGCGGCGCTGGAGCGGCGCACCGCCGGGCGCTTCCGCATCGAGTACAAGCCCGGGCTGATCTACGAGCATCTCGACCTCCGCCTCGACCAGCCCCTGCTGGCGGATCGCCGGGTCCGCCAGGCGCTGCTGCTGGCGATCGACCGGGCGCAGATCGTCGCCCGGCTGTTCGAGGGCCGGCAGGTGGTGGCCGATAGCGGCGTCAACCCGCTCGACCCGATGCACGACCCGCAGGTGCAGCGCTGGCCGCATGACCCGGTGCGGGCCGCGGCGCTGCTGGAGGCGGCCGGCTGGCGCCCGGGGCCGGACGGCATCCGCCGCAACGCGGCCGGCGAGCGCCTCTCCCTCGAGCTGATGACGACGGCGGGCAACCGCGCCCGCGAGTCGGTGCAGCAGGTGATCCAGGGCATGTGGCGGCAGGCGGGCATCGAGGCGCGCATCCGCAACGAGCCGCCGCGCGTGCTGTTCGGCGAGACGCTGTCGCGCCGCCGCTTCACCGGGGCTGCCCTCTTCGCCTGGATCTCATCGCCCGAGAACGTGCCGCGCAGCACGCTGCATTCGGAGGAGATCCCGACCGCGGCGCGCAACTGGTCCGGCCAGAACTACACCGGCTACCGCAACCCGGAGATGGATGCGCTGCTGGAAGCCATCCCGCAGGAGCTGGACCGGGAGCGGCGCCGCGCCCTCTGGTCGCGGCTGCAGGCGATCTTCGCCGAGGACCTGCCCCAGCTGCCGCTCTGGTTCCGTGCGGACGCGCATGTCTGGCCCCGCTGGCTGGAGGGCGTGCGGCCGACCGGGCACCTCAACCCGACCTCCCTCTGGGCCGAGGAGTGGCGCGTCAGGCAACCGTGACCTGCAACGTCGCGTTGCGAATTGGCATTGCGAGTCATTATCAGTTGCGGTACCCCAGCCTCGCTTCCGCTGGGAACCTGCCCTGATGTCACTCCGCGCACCGCTTCCTCGTCTGCAACCGAGCCTCGGCCTGGCCGGCATGGGCCTGCTCGCCGCCGGTCCCGGTGCCCTGGCGCAGGATGCGGCGCCGGCCGGTGCCGTCGCCCTGCCGGAGATGAATGTCCAGGGCGCCAACCCGCCCCGCTACCGGGCCGACGACACCCCCGTGGTCCGCATGCCGACCTCGGTGCGCGAGGCGCCGCAGAGCATCACCGTCGTCCCGCGCGAGCTGATCGAGGAGCGCGGCGCCACCACCCTGCGCGAGGCGCTGCGCAACGTGACCGGCATCAGCCTCGCCGCCGGCGAGGGCGGCTTCTCCGGCGACAACCTCACGCTGCGCGGCTTCAGCGCCCGCAACGACTTCTTCATCGACGGCATCCGCGACAGCGCGCAGTACACCCGCGACCCCTTCTTCCTCGACAGCGTCGAGGTGCTGAAGGGTCCCTCCTCCGTCATGTTCGGCCGTGGCTCCACCGGCGGCGCCATCAACCTCTCGACGCGCATGCCGCAGGCCCGCAATTTCGGCGAGCTGTCGCTGACCGGCATGTCGCCCTTCGGCCTCCGCTCCACCGCCGATATCGGCATGTATTCCGGCACGGTCGGCGTGCGGCTGAACGCCATGGCGACGCGCCAGGACATCGCCCGGCGCGACCATGTGAGGAATGAGCGCTGGGGCGTCGCCCCCTCCGTCACCTGGGGCCTCGGCACCAACACGCAGGTCTCGCTGCACTTCCTCCACCAGTCGGAGGACAACATCCCCGATTTCGGCGTGCCCATCCTGCGCGGCCGCCCGGCGCCCGTCTCCTACGGCACCTTCTACGGCCTCGCCGGCGTCGATCGGGAGCGGACCGAGACCAATGTGATGACGCTGACGGCGCAGCACCGCTTCGCCGACGGCATCAGCCTCCGCAACACCTTCCGCTACGGCAATTACGACCGCGACCTGAACGCGACGGCGCCCCGCATCATCGGCGCCATCACGCCGGCGACCAACCTCTCCACCGTGCTGGTCAACCGCCAGCCCCAGGTGCGGCGCGGCACCGACACCATCCTGCAGAACCAGACCGAGCTGCGGGCCGTGGCCAATACCGGCCCGCTGCGGCACCAGATCGTCACCGGCATCGAGGTCGGGCGCGAGACCTCGCAGCTCACCCGCTTCACCAGCAACAACCGGCCCGCCGCCACGCTCTTCAACCCGAATTTCTACCAGGCCTTCGACCAGACCCTCTCGGTCAACACCGACACCGACACCACCGCCAACACCTTCGGCGCCTTCGTCGCCGACCAGATCCGCGTCGGCGAGTATTTCGAGGTGCTGCTGGGCGGCCGCTACGACCGGTTCGACGCCGACTACACCAGCCTCGCCGGCGCCACGGGCGCGCGGAGCAACTTCAACCGCACCGATGACATGTTCAGCTGGCGCGGCGCGCTGGTCTTCAAGCCGATCAGCACGGTGCGCACCTACTTCTCGGCCGGCACCTCCTTCAACCCGAGCGCCGAGTCGCTGACGCTCGCCGCCAACACGACCAACCTGGAGCCCGAGAAGAACCGCTCCTTCGAGATCGGCGCGAGCTGGGACATCACGCCGGACCTCGCCATCCGCGGCGCCATCTTCCGCATCGAGAAGACCAATGCCCGCACGCCGGACCCGGCCAATGGCACGCTGAACGTGCTGAACGGCGAGCAGCGCTCGGACGGCTTCGAGATCTCGGCCGCCGGCCGCATCACGCGCGACTGGAACGTCATCGCCGGCTACACCTACATCGACTCGCAGATCACCCGCTCCGGCACGGCCGCCGAGGTCGGCAAGGAGCTGCTGAACACGCCGCGCCACACCGCGACGCTCTGGACCAGCTATGACCTGCCGCGCGGCGTCCAGGTCGGCGGCGGCCTCAGCTACATCGACAAGCGCTACGGCAACAACGCCAATACCGTGATCGCCCCCGCCTACATGCGCTACGACGCGGCCATCTCCTGGGCCATCACCGAGCAGCTGGGCGTGCGGCTCAACGCCCTGAACCTGACCGACAAGCGCTTCTACGAGGGCGTCTACGCCGGGAACATCACCCCCGGTGCCGGGCGCACCTTCATCGCCAGCCTCACCGCGCGCTACTGAGCCGCGCACCGAAAGGACGCTGACCAGGTGCTTCTGCACATCACCGAGGTGCTGGACGCGGCAAGGCTTGCGGAAGCGCAGGCCTTGCTCGCGCGTGCGCCCTGGGTGGATGGCCGCGTGACCGCCGGCCACCAATCCGCGCAGGTGAAGGACAACCTGCAGATCCCCGAAGGCTGCCCGGAGCACCGCGCGCTCGGTGACATCGTGCTCGGCGCGCTGGAGCGGAACCCGCTGTTCATCTCCGCCGTGCTGCCGCTGCGGGTCTTCCCGCCGCTCTTCAACCGCTACGACCCGGGCATGACCTTCGGCGCGCATGTGGACAACGCCATCCGCCAGGTCACCGGCACCACCTCGCGCATCCGCACCGATGTCTCCTGCACCCTCTTCCTCGCCCCGCCCGAGAGCTATGACGGCGGCGAGCTGATCGTCGAGGACACCTATGGCGAGAAGCGGGTGAAGCTGCCGGCGGGCGATGCGGTGATCTACCCCTCGACCAGCCTGCACCGCGTCTCGCCGGTCACCCGCGGCTCCCGCCTCGCCAGCTTCTTCTGGATCCAGAGCATGGTCCGCGACGACGGGCAGCGCGCCCTGCTGTTCGATCTCGACATGGCCATCAACCGGGCCCGTGGCGACCTGCCGGCCGGCCACTCCTCGCCGACGGAGCTGACCGCCGTGTACCACAACCTGCTCCGCCGCTGGGCCGACGCATGACCATCCGCCGCGCCCTCCTGCTCGGCCATCGCTGGCTCGGCCTGATCCTCGGCCTGGTGATGCTGCTGCTCGGCGTGACCGGCAGCATCCTCTCCTTCCAGCGCGAGATCGACGCCGCGCTGAACCCGGCCCTGTTCCGCCCGGGCGGCCCGCCCAACCCCGACCTCGGCTACGCCGCCATCCTGAAGCTGGCCGAGCAGGCCACAGGCCGCGCGCCCGGCAGCATCCGCGCGCCGGATGCCGTCTGGCCGGTCTGGGTCGTCTCGCCGCCCCGCATGCGCGGCACCCCGCCCGGCCCCACGGCCTTCCTCGACCCCGCCACCGGCACCCTGCTCGGCGAGCGCGACGGCCGCGGCAGCTTCATCGGCGTGACGCGCCAGCTGCACGAGGCGCTGCTGCTGCGCGAATGGAGCGGGCATGAGGCGGTCGGCTGGTTCGGCGTGCTGCTGCTGCTGTTCTGCCTCTCGGGCATCTGGCTGTGGTGGCCGCGCCAGGGATCCCTTGCCGCCGCCCTCGTCACCATCCGCCGGCGCCCAAGCGTGGTGCTCAACCTCGACCTGCACCGCGTCATCGGCATCTGGATGGCGGTGGTGCTGTCGGTCGTCGCCGTCTCCGGCACCGCCATCATCTTCCCCGGCTGGTTCCGCCCGCTGCTCGGCATCGCCGGGGCCACGCCGCCCGCGCCGGTGCCGCCGCGCCGCGAGCCGATGACGGTCGATGCCGATGCCGCCGTCGCCGCCGCCCTCGCCCATCTGCCAGGCCAGGTGGCGACCGGCGTGACGCTGCCATCCCGCCAGCGCCAGGCCTGGCAGGTGACGCTGCGCCCGGCCGATGCTAGCACCGAGGTCAGGGTCCGCAGCTTCCTCGCCATCGACCCCTGGTCCGGCGCGGTGGTCGAGGAGCGCGGCCCCCGCACCCGCAGCCTCGGCGAGGAGGTGCTGGCCATGCAGCGCTGGCTGCATGGCGGCGCGCTGCTCGGCTGGACCGGGCGGCTCCTCGTCTTCGCCTCGGGCATCGCCATGCCCGCTCTCTTCGTCACCGGCCTCGCAGCCTGGCTGCTTCGCCGCCGCAACCGCCGCCGTCTCGCCGTCCCCCAAGGGAGACCCGCATGAATCCCGCGTCCGTCCCCGACTTCACCATCCAGAGCCTCATCCTCAATGCCGACCCGGTCGTGCAGGGGGTGATGGCGATGCTGGTGCTGGCATCGCTCGCCTGCTGGGCGATCATCATCGAGAAATCCATCCTGTTCGGCCGGCTGAAGCGCGAGGCGCGCAGCCTCGCGGCGCTCGCCGCCTCCGGCGCCATCCAGCCCCCCGAGGGCGATGCGGCGAAGGACAGCCTCTCCGGCGCCGTGCTGCGGGCCGGCCTGCCGGAATGGCGCGAGGGCCGCGACCAGCATGAGAGCGCCGGCGAGTTCCGCGACCGGCTGGAGCGCGCCATGCGCGCCGCCGTCACCGCGACGCTGCGCCGCGCCGAGCCCGGCCTGCCGCTGCTGGCGACCATCGGCTCGGTCAGCCCCTTCGTCGGGCTGTTCGGCACGGTCTGGGGCATCATGCACAGCTTCTTCGGCATCGCGGCGAAGCAGGATACCGGCCTCGCCACCGTGGCCCCCGGCATCGCCGAGGCGCTCTTCGCCACGGCGATCGGCCTCGTCGCCGCCATCCCGGCGGTGATCGCCTACAACCGCTACAGCATCGGCCTCTCCCGCATCCGGCAGGAGGCGCTGGGCGCCGCCGCCAGCCTCGCCAGCCGCCTCGCCCGCCGCCCAGCGGTGCTGGACGGCCGGCGGAAGGCCGGTGAATCCGCATGAGCATGCAGCTCCCCGCCGGCGGGGATTCGGATGACGAGGGCAGCCCCGTCTCCGATATCAACGTCACGCCGCTGGTCGATGTCATGCTGGTGCTGCTGGTCATCTTTATGGTGACCGCGCCGATGATGACCGCCGGCATCCCGCTCGACCTGCCGAGGACGGCCGCGGCCCCGCTCAGCCCGCCGAAGCCGCCGCTCGAGCTCAGCATCACCCTGGAGGGCGCGCTGTTCCTCGACAAGGAACCGGTGCCGCAGGAGGCGCTGGAGCCCCGCCTCGCCGCGCTGCATGCCGAGGCGCCGGATCGCGCGCTGCATCTCCGTGCCGATCGCGGCATCGACTATGGCGAGGTGCTGCGCGTCATGGGCCTCGTGCAGCGGGCCGGCATCTCGAAGCTCGCCCTGGTCTCGATGCCGGGCGGCGACCCGGTGGCGCCTGCCCCCGACGCCTCGCCGCCGGCACCATCCCCCACCGCCGCGCCGGGGCGCTGAGCCGCATGGCCCAAGCCCGCCATATCGCCTGGGCCATCTCGCTGGGGCTGCATGCCGCCGGCGCCACGGCCCTGCTGCATGGGCTGCCGGCCGAGCCGGAGGTGGTGACGCCGGTGATGCTGGTGGAGATGCCTGAGCCGGCCGCGCCCGAGCCCGAAGCCGAGCCGCCGCCCGAGCCGGTCGCCGAGGCACCGCCGCCGCAACCCGCCCCGCCGCCGGAGCCGCCGCCGCCCGAGCCCGTCGCCATGGCCGAGCCGCCACCGCCCGAGCCCATGGCGCCCGAGCCACCGCCCCAGGCGGAGCCGCCCCCGCCCGAGCCGCCGCCACCGGCGGAGGTCGCCGAGCTGCCGATGCCGCCGCCCCCGCCGCCACCGGAGCCGGCGCCGAAGCCGGTCGTCCAGCCCCGCCGGCCCCCGCCGCCGCCGCGGCCGGCAACGCCCACCATCGCCGAGGCGCCACCCGCCCCGGCCGCACCCGCGGCGCCAGCACCCACCGCCGCCCCGGTCGCATCCGCGCCGCCGCCCAGCTACACGGCCATGCTGATGCGGGCGCTGGAGCGCCATCGCCGCTATCCGGACGAGGCGCGCTGGCGCCACGCCCAGGGCGTGGCCCTGCTGCGCTTCCGCATGAAGCGGGACGGGACGGTGGTCGGCTACCGCATCGAGCGCAGCGCCGGGGACCCGGCGCTGGACCAGGCGGTGCAGACGATGATCCAGAACGCCTCGCCGCTCCCCGCCCCGCCGGCCGAGATGTCGGGCGATCCGGTGGAGCTGACGGTCCCGGTGCGGTTCAGCCTGCGCTGACCGCCTCGTGCCTGCGGGGTGCCGCGCCCGCCGGGGTCAGCCCCCGGCCGCGCCGCCGGCGGTGCGCACCAGCCCGGCGAGCACGCTGCGCGGCGGCACGCCGGGCTCGAATTCGGGCCAGCGGGTGCCGGGCCGGTCGAATGTGGCCCCCGGCTCGGCGCCGGGGTGGCGGATGGCGGTGAACAGCGTCTCCCCGTCCGGCGTCAGGGCCGCGCCGCCGACCGAGGCACCGCGCGGCGCCCCATAGATCGGGACCGGCACGCCGCGATCCGGCCCGGCGAGGTCGCAGGCATAGAGCCCCTCCGCCTGCTGGCCCACGCGCCCGCCCCGGTTGGTGCCGATCCAGGCCCGCCCGCGCGCATCCACCGTCACCGTATCCGGGTTCTCCGGCCAGGCGCTGCCCGCCGGCAGGCCGGCGGCGCCGTAGCGGGCCTGCGGGCTGCGCTGGTTGCCGGCGGCGAAGAGCAGCCGGGCCGCCGCGCCCGCCCCCCCGTCATCGCCGCCATCGGCCGAGAATTCCAGCACATGGCCGGCGGGCCGGGCGGGGCTGCCATGGCAGGCCAGCAGCAGCCGCGGCCCCATCGGGTCGAGGCCGAGGCCGGAGGGCGCATCGAAGGGGCTGCCGCCCGCCGCCTGGGCCGCGGCCAGGGGCCCGGCGCCATCCGGCAGGGGCAGCCAACTCAGCCGGTCGCCCTCCACCCGGGCGACGAAGAAGGTGCCGGCATCCAGCGCATGCTCGGCCGTCGCCGGGCCGGCGGAGACGAAGCGGAAGAGGAAGCCGCCCACCCGCCTGTCGGTCAGGTACACCACCGCCCGCCCGTCGCGGCTGAGCGCCGCCGCGGCATCGCCATGGGCGAAGCGGCCGAGCGCGCGGCGCTTCACCGGCACGGATTGCGGGTCGAAGGGGTTCAGCTCGGTGACGAAGCCATAGCCCGAGCCATCGGCGATGGCCGGGTCGAGCCCGCCGAGCCGGGCCTGCCAGAAGCCCGGGTCGCCCTCGGCCAGCAGCAGCGTGCCCCAGGGCGTGACGCAGCCGCCGCCGACGCCGAGCACGCCCCGCACCGCCCCGCCGCCCGAGACGCGGCAGAGGGTGGAGATGCCGAGGCGCCGGCTCTGGTAGCCGCCATCGACCACCACCCAGCGCCCCGCCTGCCGCTCGATGTTCAGCAGCGACACGCCCTGCATGGCGGCCGCCGCGGCCGGCTGGTCCTGCCCGCCGGGGAAGGCCATGGCCGCCTCGACGGTCGGGTGGGCAACGGCGAGGATGGCCCGCGGCACGCCATCGGCGGCCGGCTGCTGCGGCACGGCGATGCCGAGCACCCGGGCATCCCAGCCGAATTGCGCCGCGGCCGCGGTCGGGTCGGGCGTGCGCGGCGTCCAGCGCGGCGCATCGAAGGTCACCCGGTCGCCCCAGCGGACGAGCACGTCGCGCCGGTAGCCGGGCGCCACGGTGTCATCCTGCTTCACCGGCAGGGCGAGCGGGCCGAGGTCGAGGGCGGAGGCCGGGCGGGCCAGCGCCACGGCCCCGGCCGCCAGGAGGGGGCGGCGGCCGATCATGCCGGCACCATCGGCGGCGGCTGGTGCACGGTCACCGGCGGCAGCGGCCCGTCCCAGCGCTCCACCTGCACGAGGCAGGACTGGGCCGAGGGTCCCTGGCCCAGCCGCGAGGTGCCGACATCCGCCGTCAGCACATTCGGGTTGCCATGGACGCAGAGCGCATCCGGGTCCCCCGGCACCTGCGGGTCGTACCAGGCGCCCGTCGCCATGGCGGCGACGCCGGGCCGCATCCCCTCCTTGATCCGCACACCGCCGAGGCAGGCGCCGCGTGCGTTGAAGACGCGGACGATATCGCCCTCGCGCAGCCCGCGCGCCGCAGCATCCTCCGGGCTCAGATGGATCGGCTCCCGCCCCTGGATCTTCCCCGCCGCCGCGACGCGGCCGGGGTCGAGCTGGCCGTGCAGCCGCGTCGCCGGCTGGAAGGAGAGCAGGTGCAGCGGATACTCGGCCGCGGCCGGCGCGCCGAGCCACTCGCGCGGCTCACGCCAGACCGGGTGGCCCGGGCAGTCGTCATAGCCGAAGCTGGCGATGGTCTCGCTGAACAGCTCCACCTTGCCGGAGGGCGTATTCAGCGGCTCGCCCTCCGGGTCGGCACGGAAATCGGCGAATTGGGTGTATTCCTCGCCCGGCGCGACGGGCGGTGCCTCGACATGGCCCTCCGCCCAGAAGCGCTCGAATTCCGGCGCCTCGAAGCCGAGCCGGCCGCAGGCCACCCGCCATTGGCCATAGAGGTGGCGCAGCCAGGCGCCCTCGTCGCGCTGCTCGGTGAAGCGGTCGCGGTAGCCGAGCGCATCGGCGATATCGGCCAGCATGTCGGTATCGTTGCGCGCCTGGCCCTGGGGCGGGATGGCCTGGTGCATGGCGCGGACGAAGCGGTCGCGGTTGCTCGAGGCGATGTCGTTGCGCTCCAGCGTCGTCGTCGCCGGCAGCACGATATCGGCCTGCCGGGCGAGCGCCGTCCACCAGGGCTCCTGCACCACGATCGTCTCGGCCCGTGCCCAGGCGCGCTGCAGCCGCGGCAGGTCCTGGTGGTGGTGGAAGGGGTTGCCGCCCGCCCACCAGATCATCCGGATATCGGGCAGGGTGATGCGCTGGCCGTTGAACTCCAGCACCTCGCCCGGCCGCTCCAGCAGCTCCGTCACCCGCGCCACGGGGATGGCGAGCCCCGCAGGGTTGCGGATGCCGGGCGAGGAAACGGCCGGCAGTTCCCGCCGCGGCACGCCCATGCCGCCGATGCTGCCATAGCCGAAGGCGACGCCCTGCCCCGGCTTGCCGATGGCACCCAGCATCGCCGCCAGCGCCACCAGCATCCAGTAGGGCTGCTCGCCGTAATCCGCCCGCTGCAGCGACCAGGCGGCGGTCAGCATGGTCGGCTGCGCCGCGCAGTCGAGGGCGAGGCGGCGGATCACCTCCACCGGGATGTCGGTGATCGGCGCGGCCCAGTCAGGCGTCTTCGCCTGCCCGTCGCTCTCGCCCAGGATATAGGCCCGCAGCTGCGGCCAGCCGGTGCAATGCGTGGCGAGGAAGCCGCGATCCTCGCGCCCCTCGCTCACCAGCACATGCGCCATCGCCAGCAGCAGCGCGGTATCCGTCCCCGGCCGGATCGACACCCATTCGGCGCCGAGCTCCGCCTCGGTATCGCCGCGGAAGGGCGAGATGTTGACGAGGCGCACCCCGGCCGCCGCCGCCTGCCGCATCAGCGGCCCGTATTCGTGCCGCCCCTGCCCGCCCGAGGCGACCATGCCGTTCTTCGCCGCCAGCCCGCCGAAGCAGAGCATCAGCCGCGCATGCCGCGCGATCGCCATCCAATCCGTGGTGCGGCCCAGCAGCACCTCGTTGGTGCCGAGCACATGCGGCAGCAGCGCCTGCGCCGCCGCATAGGAATAGGCATGCACCGAGGAGGTGAAGCCGCCACCGAGCCCGAGGAAGCGCTGCAGCTGCGTCTTCGCATGGTGGTAGCGCCCGGCCGAGGACCAGCCATAGGAACCGCCGAAGATGGAGGTCGCGCCATGCTCCGCGCGGATGCGCGCCGTCTCCTCGGCGAGGATGCGCGTCGCCTCGTCCCAGGAGACGGGCACGAAGGGATCGCCGCCCCGCAGATGCCCGCGCCGCCGCCCCTCGATCCAGCCACGGCGGATATAGGGCCGGTCGATGCGCGACGGCGCGTGGACCACATCCGGCACCGCCTCGATCAGGCTGCCGGGGAAAGGATCCGGGCCGAAGGGGCGGACGCCGGTGACGCGGCCATTCTCCACCACGGCATCGAAATAGCCCCAATGGGAGGCATGCGGCTTGATTTCGGTCATGGTTCGAACTCTGCTTTGGCCGCGGACCTTGCCACCTGATGGCCGATGCCGTCCACGGGGGCGGCCAGACCTTCGCGGCCTGGTGTTCGGCCGCGCCGCGAACACGCCGCGTCGCCGGGACTTGGGTTGCCCGCCATTCCGCGCCTACACTCCCCCATCCGTCAGGAAGGCCACTGCCATGACCCCGCCCCGCAATTCCAATGCCGCCCGCGACATCGCCTATGCGCTGCATCCCTACACCGACCACAAGGCGCATCTGCAGAACGGCCCGCTGGTGATCAGCCGCGGCAAGGGCGTGCGGGTCTTCGACGAGCAGGGCAAGGAATACATCGAGAGCGTCGCCGGCCTCTGGTGCGCCAGCCTCGGCTTCGACAATGAGCGCCTGGTGCAGGCCGCGACCGACCAGATGCGGAAGCTCCCCTTCTACCACGCCTTCACCGCCAAGTCGCACGAGCCGCTGATCGACCTCAGCGAGATGCTGATCGAGCGCGCGCCCTCGCCGATGAGCAAGGTGTTCTTCGCCAATTCCGGCTCGGAGGCGAATGACAGCGCGATCAAGATGATCTGGTACATGAACAACGCCATCGGCCGGCCCGAGAAGAAGAAGATCATCGCCCGGCTGAAGGGCTATCACGGCATCACCCTGGCGGCCGCCTCGCTGACGGGCCTGCCGGCGAACCACAAGCTGTTCGACCTGCCGATCGCCGGCTTCCACCACGTCTCGACGCCGCACCACTACCACAACGCCCTGCCCGGCGAGTCGGAGGAGGATTTCGCCACCCGCCTCGCCGAGGAGCTGGAGCAGAAGATCCTGGCCGAGGGGCCGGAGACGGTCGCCGCCTTCTGGGCCGAGCCGATCATGGGCGCCGGCGGCGTCATCCTGCCGCCCGCCGGCTACTTCCCCAAGATCCAGGCGGTGCTGAAGAAGTACGACGTGCTCTTCGTCGCCGATGAGGTGATCTGCGGCTTCTGGCGCACCGGCAGCTACTGGGGCAGCCAGACGCTCGACATCCAGCCGGACATCCTGGTCTGCGCCAAGGCGCTCTCGGCCTCCTACCTGCCGATCTCGGCGGTGCTGGTGAACGAGCGCGTCTTCCAGGGCATCGCCGAGGGCTCCTCCTCCGTCGGCACCTGGGGCCATGGATTCACCTATTCCGGCCATCCGGTGCCGGCCGCCGTCGCGATCGAGACGCTGAAGATCTATGACGAGATGGATATCGGCGGCCATGTGAAGAAAGTTGGCGCGCATATGCAGGCGCAGCTCCGCGCCCGCTTCGCCGACCACCCGATGGTGGGCGAGGTGCGCGGCACCGGCCTGATCGGCGCCATCGAGCTGGTCGCCGACAAGGACGCGAAGCGGAACTTCGACCCGGCCCAGAAGGTCGGCGCCCGCCTGACCAAGCTCGGCGAGCAGAACGGCGTCATCATGCGCGCCATGACCAATGACAGCATCGGCTTCTCCCCGCCGCTCATCATCAGCGAGGAGGAGGTGGACGAGATGCTGAACCGGGTGGCGAAGTCGCTGGACGAGGTCATGGTGCAGGTGCGCCGCGAGAGCCTCTCCGCCGTTTGACGCGCCTCGCCTGGTCCCCCTCGCTGCCGGTCGCCGCAGCCCTCGCGGTCGGCCCGGCGGCGGGGGTGCTGCAATCGAAGGCGCTGGCGCCCATCGCGGTGGCGGCGCTCCTCCTCTCCGTGCTGGCGCATCGCCGGCGGCACGGCGCCTGGCCCTGGCCGCGCGGCGCCGCGGCCTGGCTCGCGATCGGCCTCTTCGGCTGGGCGGCGGTGACGGCGCTCTGGGCGATCGAGCCGCTGCGCGCCCTCGGCACCTCGCTCCAGCTCGGCGGCTTCGTCGCCCTCGGCGCCGCGGCGGCGCGGGCGGTGGCGGAGGATGACGAGGCCGCCAGGCGCCGGCTGATGCTGGCGGCGACCGGGGGCCTCACCGCCGGCATCCTGCTCGCAGGCCTCGATGCCGCGACGGGCAATGCCATCCGCGCCGCCGTGCGCGGGCTGAAGGAGATCCCGCCGACGCTGGCCTTCGGCCTCAAGCCGGCCGCCTCCGCCATGGCGCTCTGGCTGCCGCTGGTCGCGGCGGCGCCGCTGAGCCGCTGGCTGCGGGCGGCCGTCATCGCGGCCGGCGCCACCGTGCTGGTGCTGCTGCCCGGCGAGGCGGCGAAGCTCGCCGTGCTCTCCGGCCTGCTGGTCGGCGGCCTCGCCCTGCTGCTGCCGCGTGGTGGCCGCATTGCGCTCGGCGCCGTCCTGGCCATCGCCCTCATCGCCATGCCGATGCTGCTCGGCCCGGTGCTGGCCCGCGGCGTGCCCGCCGCCGGCATCCCGCCCTCGGCGGCGCACCGGCTGCTGATCTGGGATTTCGTCATCACCCGCATCGCCGACCGCCCCCTGCTCGGCTGGGGGATGGAGGCGAGCCGCGCCGTGCCCGGCCACCGCAGCCATCCGGGCCCCGAGGCCATGGTCCGCTTCGGCCTCGGCCTGACGGAGCGGACCGCCTGGCTGTCCGGCGCCGAGCTGCTGCCGCTGCACCCGCATAACGGCGCGCTGCAGCTGCGGCTGGAGCTCGGCTGGCCCGGCGTGCTGATCGCCGCGGCGCTGGCGGCCGCGCTGGCGCTGGCCTGCGTCTCGCCGGTGGCGCTGGCGATGCTGGCGGCCGGCGCCGTCACCGCCATGCTGAGCTTCGGCGCCTGGCAGGAATGGTGGGTCGGGGCGGAGCTGCTGGCCGTCGCCGCCGCGGCTGGGGTGCGGCGGCGGCCTAGCCTTCCTCCGCCAGGCGGTAGCCCACCGCCGGCTCCGTCCTGACCAGGGCGGCGGCCGGCCCCAATTTCTGCCGGAGATGCCCGACATAGACGCGGAGATACTGCGCGTCCTCGGCATGCGCCGGGCCCCAGACGGCGGTGAGCAGCTGGCGCTGGGTCACCACCCGGCCGCCCGCCTTCAGCAGCACGACCAGCAGCTCCCACTCCCGGGGCGTCAGCTTCAGCGCCTCGCCGGCCAGGCGGGCGAGGCGCCGGCCGAGATCGACCTCGAGCAGCCCGAGCCGCACCACCCCGCCCGGATCCGGCTCCCCCGCCGCCGCCGCCGCGCGGCGCAGCCCGGCACGGATGCGCGCCAGCAGCTCCGCCAGGGCGAAGGGCTTCTCCACATAGTCATCGGCCCCGGCATCGAGCGCCGCCACCTTCTCCGCCTCGCGGTCCCGGGCCGAGACGACGATGACCGGCGCGGCGCTGAAGGCGCGCAGCCGGGCCAGCGCCTCCTTCCCGTCGAGATCGGGCAGGCCGAGATCGAGCAGCACCAGGGCCGGCGCCCGCGTCGCCGCCAGCCGCAGCCCCTCGGCCGCCGTCTCCGCCCGCAGCGGCTCATAGCCCGCCGCCGCCAGTGCCGGGCCGAGGAAGCGGTGGATCTGCGCCTCGTCGTCGATGACGAGCACGCGCGGCCCCGCGCCACTCATGCCGGGAAGCGCAGCGTCACCCGCGTCCCCTGCCCGCCCGCCACCACCGGGCTCTCCGCCCCGATCCGCCCGCCCATCGCCACGGTCAGCCCGCGTGCGATGGCGAGGCCGAGCCCCGTGCCGGCGACGATCCGGTCCGTGCGGCTGGCCCGGAAGAAGGGATCGAAAACCCGACCCAGCGCCTCGGCCGGAATGCCCGGCCCGCTATCCTCGATGGCAACCGCCACCTCATGCCCCTCGCGCCGCACCGTCACCGAGACCTCGCCCGCGGCGCCCGAGAATTTCAGCGCATTGTCGAGCAGGTTGCCGAGCACCTGGTCGAGCAGCGCCGGGTCCAGCCGCGGGGCCGGCAGGCGCGGGTCGAAGCGTCGCGCGATCCGCCGGCCGGTGGCGCGCTCCAGCCGCCCCGCCGCTGCCTCCACCGCCTCGACCAGATCCACCGGCTCCCGCCGCGGCTCCACCTGGCCGTTCTCCAGCCGGACGATGTCGAGGATATTGGCCAGGGTGCGGGTCAGCCGCACCGTCTCCTCCTCCGCCGTCGCCAGCAGGTCGTCCCGCACCGCCGGGGCCAGCGCCTCGCCCGGCAAGCGCAGCGCGCCGAGCGCGCCGCGGATGGAGGTCAGCGGCGTCCGCAGGTCGTGGCCGAGCGAGGTGAGCAGGGCCAGGCGCAGCTGCTCCGTCTCCGCCCGCGCCGCGTCGCGGGCCGCCGCCTCGACCAGCTCGATGCGCTCGATGGCGACCGCCGCCTGGTCCAGCAGCGCGGCGAGGCTGCGGTCCGTCTCCGGCTCGAGCCGTGCCGCCTCGCCCAGCCGCAGCCCGACCAGCCCGACAAGCCCGCGCGCCGTCCGCATCGGGCGGAACTGCCATGCCGTGCCGGCGGGCAGCGTATCCGTCCCGCGCCCGGTCGGGCGGCCATGCGCCATGGCCCAACGAGCGGCGGCCATGGCGGCGTCATCCGGCTCGGCATCGATGGGGATGGCAGCGCGCAGCACCGGCTCCGGTTCCGCCTGGCCGGGCGCGGGCGGCAGCGGCATCAGCACGCAGGCCGGGCGGCCGGCGATCCGCTCCGCCTCCCGCGCCACCGCCTCCAGCAGGTCCCCGAGGGTGCCGGGCGCGCCGAGGCGCCGGCTGAACTCCACCAGCCGCCGCAGCCCGAGCAGCCGCGCCCGCGCCGCCCGCACCGAGCGGCCAAGGCCGCCCGTCGTCCCCGCCAGCAGCAGCGCCACCAGGCTGAAGACAGCGGCGCCGACGATATCCTGCGCCGCCGCAATGGTCAGGCTGTAGCGCGGCGGCAGGAACAGGTAGTTCCAGGCGAGGAAGGACAGCGCCGCCACCGCCAGGCCGTGCGGCGCGCCGAAGCCCACAGCGGCCGCGACGATGCCGGCGAGATAGATCATCCCCATCGCGCCTTCCGGCACGATGCCATCCAGGACGAAGGCGGCGAGCGTCGCCGCCCCGACCAGCCCCGGCACCGCGGCCCAGCCGAGCCATGCCGGCCAGGCCCGCGCCTCGCGCGGCGGCGGTGGCGGCAGCGCGGATTCCGGCACCAGGTGCAGGGCGAAATCCACCCCCTGCCGCAGCAGCGCCGCCGAGAGCGTCCGGCCCGTCAGGCGCCGCCAGGCCGATGGGCGGCCACGGCCGAGGACGAGATGCGTCGCGTTGCGCGCCCGGGCCTCGGCGAGGATCGCCCGGGGCAGGTCCGTGGCCACCACCGTCTCGGCCTGGGCGCCGAGCGCCTCCGCCTCGCGCAGGGCGGCGGCAGCGGCGCCGCCATCGCCCGGCGCCGCGGGCCGCTCGACATGCAGCGCCAGCAGCGGCGCCCGCAGCGCATCGGCGATGCGCCGCGCATGCCGCACCACCGCCTCCGCCCCCGGCTCGCTGCCGACCAGCGCCAGCACCCGCTCACCGCTCGGCCAGGGGCCGGCGATGGCATGGGCGCGCATATAGCCGGTGACATCGGCATCGACCCGCTCGGCGGTGCGCCGCAGCGCCATCTCGCGCAAGGCGGCGAGATTCCCCTCGCGGAAAAAGCCGCGCAGCGCCCGCTCCGCCTGGTCGGGGCGATAGACCTTGCCGGCGCGCATCCGCTCCAGCAATTCGGCGGGCGGGATGTCGATCAGCTCCACCGCATCCGCCTCGGCCAGCACGCGGTCCGGCACCGTCTCGGCGACGCGGATGCCGGTGACACGGGCAACAGGGTCGGCGAGGCTTTCCAGATGCTGGACGTTCATCGTCGTCCAGACCTCGATCCCCGCCTCGCGCAGCTCCTCCACATCCTGCCAGCGCTTCGGGTGGCGGCTGCCCGGCACGTTGCTATGGGCGAGCTCGTCGAGCAGCAGGATGCCGGGCCGCCGCGCCAGCGCCGCGTCCAGGTCGAACTCCTCGAGGCTGCGGCTGCCGCCCGGCCCGGCGTAGGGGATCGCCGCACGCGGCAGCACCGGCAGCGGGCCGAGCTGCGCCGCGGTCTCCGCCCGCCCATGGGTCTCGACGATGCCGACCAGCACATCCGCCCCGCCGGCGTGGCGCCGCCGCGCCTCGGCCAGCATCTCGAAGGTCTTGCCGACGCCGGGCGCCGCGCCGAGGAAGACCTTCAGCCGTCCCCGCCCCTCCCGTTGCGCGAGGGCCAGCAGCGCATCCGGGTCGGGGCGCGCCGGCTCCTCCATGGGGGCGGCTAGACCACCCCCGCCGAGAGCAGCTGCTGCACATGCAGCAGCCCGACCGGGCGCCGCCCGTCCTGCACCACCAGCACGTTGATCTTCCGCGCATTCATCTCGGCGAGCGCCGCGCTGGCGATCTCCTCCGGCACGGTATGGCGCGGCGCGCGGGTCATCACCGCCCGGACCGGCTCGGCCAGGATGCCGGGATGCATGTGCCGGCGCAGGTCGCCATCGGTGACGATCCCGACCACCTCGCCCGCCGCATCCACCACCACGGCGCAGCCGAGGCTGTGGCCGGTCATGGCGATGATCGCCTCGCCCATCGCCGCGTCCTCGCGCACCAGCGGCAGGTCGGGCGCGCGCTGCATCACCTCGCCCACGGTGAGCAGCTGAGCGCCGAGCTTGCCGCCGGGATGGAAGCGGTGGAACTCGGCCGGGGTGAAGCCGCGCCGCTCCAGCAGCGCCATGGCCAGCGCATCGCCGATCGCCATCTGGATCAGGGTGGAGGTGGTCGGCGCCAGCCCATGCGGGCAGGCCTCGGTCACGCCGGGCAGGATCAGCGGGATGTCGGCGGCATGGCCGAGCGCGCTCTCGGCCCGGCCGGTGATGGCGATCAGCCTGACGCCGAAGCGGCGCGAGTAATGGATGATGTCGCGCAGCTCCGCCGTGCCGCCGGACCAGGAGAGCGCCAGCACGACGTCCGCCGCCGTCAGCATGCCGAGATCGCCATGGCTGGCTTCGGCCGGATGCAGGAACAGCGCCGGCGTGCCGGTGGAGGCGAGCGTCGCCGCGATCTTGCGGCCGACATGCCCGCTCTTGCCCATGCCGGTGACGACGACGCGGCCGGTGGCGGCGAAGATCGTCTCCACCGCCCGCGCCAGCGCCTCGCCGAGCGGGCCGTCGAGCGCCGTGGCGAGCGCCGCCATCCCCTCCTGCTCCACCGCGATGGTGCGGGCGATGGTGGCGCGGATGCGGCCCGCATCCGTGCCGTGCTTCAGCGCCGCGCTCATCGGGCGGGCATCTCGCAGCGGGCGAGCATCTCCCGGGCGCGCGCCAGGTCCTCCGGCGTGTCGACGCCGAGCGGCACCACATCCACCTCCTGCGCGTCGATCCGCATGCCGGCCTCGAGCGCCCGCAGCTGCTCCAGCCGCTCCCGCCGCTCCAGCGCCGAGGGCGGCAGGGCGACGAAGCGCGCCAGCGTCTCCCGCCGCCAGGCATAGAGGCCGATATGGTGGTAGAGCGGGCCCTCGCCCCAGGGCGCCGTCGCCCGGGTGAAGTAGAGCGCGCGATGCCGTCCGCCGCCGAGCGGGCTGCCCACCATCTTCACCACCTGCGGGGCGGTGCGCTCCTCCTCCCGCACGATCTCGGCGACCAGCGTCCCGAGCGCCACCTCGGGCGCCGCCATCAGCGCCGCCGCGGCGCGGATCGCCGCCGGGTCGATGGTCGGCAGGTCGCCCTGGACGTTGATGACCAGGTCATGCCGGCCGTCCGGGTCGAGCCGGCCAAGCGCCTCATGGATCCGGTCGGAGCCGGAAGGGTGGTCCGCGCCGGTCATCACCGCCTGCCCGCCCGCTGCCCGTACCGCCTCGACGATGGCGGGGCTGTCGGTCGCCACCGCCACCGGCCCGGCATCGGCCTCCTGCACCCGGCGCAGGACGTGGACGATCATCGGCAGGCCATGGATATCGGCCAGCGGCTTGCCCGGCAGGCGCGTGGCGGCCAGCCGCGCCGGGATCAGGACGATGGGGTTCATGCCCCCGCCCGCTGCTTAGCCAGCGCGTCGAACTCCATCAGCGTCTCGATCAGCCTCGGGAAGTCGCGCAGCGGCACCATGTTCGGCCCGTCCGAGGGCGCATGGTCCGGGTCCTGGTGCGTCTCGATGAAGACGCCGGCGACGCCGACCGCGACCGCGGCGCGCGCCAGCACGGGGACGAATTCCCGCTGGCCGCCGGAGGAGGTGCCCTGCCCGCCCGGCTGCTGCACGGAATGGGTGGCATCGAAGATCACCGGCGCGCCCATCGCCGCCATGATCGGCAGCGCCCGCATGTCGGAGACCAGCGTGTTGTAGCCGAAGGAGGCGCCACGCTCCGTCGCCAGCACGCGCGGGTTGCCGGCGCCGGTGACCTTGGCGATGACATTCTTCATGTCCCAGGGCGCCAGGAACTGGCCCTTCTTGACGTTGACCACCCGCCCGGTCGCGGCGGCCGCCACCAGCAGGTCGGTCTGCCGGCACAGGAAGGCCGGGATCTGCAGCACATCCACCGCCTCGGCGACGGGCGCGCACTGGCCTGGCTCATGCACGTCGGTCAGCACCGGCAGGCGCAGGCTCTCGCGGATCTCGGCGAAGACGGGCAGCGACTGCGCCATCCCCATCCCGCGCGCGCCGCCGGCGCTGGTGCGGTTGGCCTTGTCGAAGCTCGCCTTGAAGACGAGGCCGAAGCCGAGCCCGGCGGCGATCTCGCGCAGCGCCGAGGCCATCTCCAGCCCATGCGCGCGGCTTTCCAGCTGGCAGGGGCCGGCGATGACGGCGAGCGGCAGTTGGTTGCCGATGCGGACCTGGCCGATGGTGACGACCGGATCTGGGGCGGACATGGCGATGCTGTTCCTCAGGGCGCGGATGCGCGCCGTGGCGCCGGTATCCCCCATTCCGCCCGGCCGGATCAAGACAGGGCGGATTATCGGCGGCGCCGCGGAATTCCCCGGCCCGCTTCATCGGTTCTTTACCCGGAACGGGAATCATCGCCTCAACCGGCCCGAGGATTGCGGTCGCCAGCCAAGGGAAAAGCCCGATGCCGCTGAATTCCGTGAACACCAATGTCGGCGCCATGGTGGCGCTCCAGTCGCTGAACCGTACCGGCGACGAGCTATCCGCAACCCAGAAGCGCATCTCGACCGGCTACCGCGTTGCCGATGCGAAGGATGACGGCGCGGCCTATGCGGTCGCCGAGCGCATCCGCGGCGCGGTTGCGGCCACCACCTCGGCCAATGAACAGCTGGGCGGCGTCAAGGGCCTGCTCGATGTCTCGAACGCCGCGCTCGAGAACGTCTCCTCCACGCTGAACAAGCTGCAGGCCGTGACGGTGAAGCTGGCGGACGGCACCATCACGCCGGAGCAGCGCAGCCAGTACCAGTCCCAGGCCGGCGAGCTGACGAAGAACATCAAGTCCTTCATCAAGGACGCCAGCTATAACGGCCTGAACGTGCTGAACGACCCGGGCACCCTCGCCGTGCAGGTCGTCACCAACGGCAGCGGCACCTACTACACCTTCAGCGGCTTCAAGGCGCTGACCAATGTCTTCAACAGCGTCTCCGCTGCCAGCACCTGGACGCGCGGCGCCGCCTCCGCCGCGCTGACCAAGACCGGCGCGGTCGGCAAGGCCATCACCAACACCCTTACCCAGCTCAATAATTTCGGCAGCTACTCGAACTACATCGACAGCCAGATCAACTACAACAAGTCGATCCTGGATGCGCAGCAGAGCGGCCTCGGCGCGCTGATCGACACCGACATGGCGAAGGAAAGCGCCCGCCTCCAGGCATTGCAGATCCGCCAGCAGCTCGGCACCCAGGCGCTCGGCATCGCCAACCAGGCGCCGCAGTCCCTGGTCAGCCTGTTCCGCGGCTGAGCACGCCGCTCAATTCCGCCGCATGGCCCAGAAGCCGGGCGGCGGCGTGGCGCTTGCAGCCCCGAGGCGCGGCGGCGGCCCAACCGGGGCAGGCTCGGCGATCGGCGGCAAGGGCGTCAGCGGACGCTGGGGCGGCCCTCCGGGCGTGCCGGTGACGGGCGGCAGGGCTTCATAGGACCGTGGCGCCGGCGGGCGGGGCGACACGTCCGGCACCGGCGCGAAGACCGGCTCGCTGAAGATTGGCCCGCTACTGACGGCCGCGGCCGGCGGGGATGCCGGCGCCACCGGGCTGCCCGTCAGCGCCGCCAGCGAGGGCGGCTCGGCCGGCAGCAGGCTGGCCCGGCCCGTTGGCAGCGCGGCAGGCAGGGCTGCCGGGCCGGCCGGCATGGGCTGCGCCAACAGGATCGGCGCCGCCCCGGCCTGCAGCGGCGCCGCGCCATCCGCGCAGCGATAGATCAGGTCGTAATCCGTCGGGTTGATCTGCCGGCGCAGCATCTGGGCCTGGCGGCCAAGGCTGCCGCAATGCGCGGCCGCCTCGTTCAGCGCCTGCCGGGCCGCGCCGCCGAGGTCGCGGCTCGCCACGGCCAGCCGGAAGTTGCCATCGGCCAGCGGTGTCACGCCTGAGGAGCGCGGGGGCGAACAGCCGGCCAGCACCCCCATCGCGATCGCCATCCATGCTGCCGCCCGCATCCGCCCCCTGACTCCCCTGCCCGGCCGCCTTGTAACGGTTTAGTGAGGCGGACGGCAGCGCAAAACGCAGGGCGGGATCGCCAGCGGTCCGGCTTCCCCTCATGCGTGACAGGCCGGCCACTCTCGCCTGCGGCCGCCGCGTGGCGCATGCTGCCGCGGACCATCAGGACTGGTCGGAGAGGAGCATCATGGCCGCTATCACCCGCCGTACCGCGCTGGCCGCGCCGGCCATGCTGCTGGCCAGCGGCGCCCGGGCCCAGCCCGGCTGGCCCGGCAGGCCGGTCACGCTGATAGTCCCCTGGGCGCCCGGCGGCTCGAATGACGTGGTGGCCCGGCTGCTCACCCCTCAGCTGGAGGCCCGCTTCGGCCAGCCCTTCATCATCGAGAACCGCCCGGGCGGCGGCGGCAGCGTCGGGATGGGGCTGGTAGCGCGGGCCCGGCCGGACGGGCTCACCCTCCTTGTCTCCTCCGCCTCCAACCATGTCTTCCACCCGCTCATCGCCCGCGACCTCGGCTATGACCCCCGGGAGGCGCTGCAGGGCATCGCCATGCTGGTCGATGTGCCGAATGTGCTGGCCGCCACGAAGGGCCTCGGGGTGCGGACCGTGCCGGAGCTGATCGCCAAGGTGCAGGCGGACCCGCGCGGGATGAGCTTCGGCTCCTCCGGCGTCGGCTCCTCCAACCACCTGGCGGGGGAGCTCTTCCGGCTGAGGACCGGGCTCGACCTGACCCATATCCCCTATCGCGGCGGCGGCCAGGCCATCACCGACCTCGTGGCCGGCACGGTGCCGATGGTCTTCCTCAACCTGCCCACCGTGATCGGCCCGGCCGAGTCCGGCCAGGTGGTGATCCTCGCCGTCGGCACGGACCAGCGGGTCGCCAGCCGGCCCGATATCCCAACCATGCAGGAGGGCGGCGTGCCGGATTACGCCGTCCGCTCCTGGACCGGGCTCTTCGCCCCCCGCGGCACGCCCCGCCCGGTCATCGAGGCGCTCGCCCCGGCCCTGCGGGAGATCCTGGCCATGCCCGCCATCCGCACCCGCCTCACCGAGATGGCGAGCGAGCCGATCTGGATGGACCCGGCCGAGACCGACCGCTTCGTCGCCGCGGAGTACGAACGTTGGGCGCCCGTCATCCGCACGGCGAATGTCAGGCTGGAATAGGCGCCGCCATCCCCCCGGCATTGGTCTTCATGTCGCCCGCCGCCGTGGCGCCGGCCAGCTTGCCGAAGACCATCCCGTTGATGAGGCCCGAGCCACCGGGATAGTTGAAGTAGAACACCCCGCCCACCAGCTCCCCGGCCGCATAGAGGCCGGGGATCGGCTGCTGGTCGTCATCCAGCACCCGCGCCTCGGTATCGATGCGCAGGCCCCCGAAGGTGAATGTGATGCCGCAACCCACCTGATAGGCCTCGAAAGGCCCCTCATCGATGGTGTTCGCCCAGTTGGACTTGTTGACGGCGAGGCCTTCCGTGCAGCGGCCATCCTTGATGTTCGGGTTGAAGGGCACGTCCTTCCGCACCGCGGCGTTGTAGGCGCGGATCTCCTCGAGGAAAGCGCGGCCGTCCACGCCCTCGAGCTTGCCCGCCAGCTCCTCCAGCGTATCCGCCTTCACCTTCGTCACCTGCTTGATGCGGTACTCGTCGCGAAGCTGCTTCTCGACCTTCCGGTCGAAGACCTGCCAGGCGAAATTGCCCGGCTGCTCCAGCACCACGCGGCCGTATTTCGCATAGGTGTAGTTGCGGAAATCGGCGCCCTCGTCGAGGAAGCGCTTGCCGTTCGCGTTGATCAGCACCGACCAGGGGTAGGAATGCTTCTGGAAGGCGTCGCCCACCGCCAGGTCGCCATATTCCGGCGCGTTGAAGTCCCACTGCACCGCATGGCAGCCGGAGTAATTGCCGAAGGGCGAGGCGCCGATCTCGAGCGCCATCTTGATCCCGTCGCCGGTGTTGAAGCGGGTGCCGCGCACCTTCGCCAGCTCCCAGCCCTGGCCGAGATAGCGGGTACGCATCTCGGCATCGCCCTGGAAGCCGCCTGCCGCCAGGATCACCGCCGGCGCCTTGATGTCGTAGATGCGGCCGGGCGACTTCACCTGCACGCCCAGCACCTTGAAGCCGTCATAAAGGATTTTCTGCGCCCGCGTCGCGTAGCGGATCTCGATCCCCTTCTTCCTGGCGATCTCGGTCTCGGCCTGCACCAGGCCCGGCCCGCCGCCATAGGCGGCGACGGTCAGCCCGCCCCAGAATTTGAAGCGCCCATCCACCTTGAAGGCCTGCTGGCCCCAGATCGGCGCGAACTTCACCCCCTTGCCGTGCAGCCACTTCATCGTCTCGAAGCTCTGGCGGACCAGGATCTCGCAGAGGTTGGGGTCGGTGCGGTTCCGCGTGACGCGGAACATGTCGTCGAAGAACTGGTCCTCGGTATAGGTGCCGAAATCGGTGATGGCGATCTCGGCCTCCGTCAGGTCGGGCATGATCGCCTTCAGGTCCTCGACGCCGCGATAGGCGAAGCGGATGTTGCCGGCGGTGAAGCGGGTATTGCCGCCCGCCTCCTCCTCCGGCGCCCGTTCCAGCACGACCACCCGCGCGCCCTGCTCCTGCGCCGAGAGGGCGGCGCAGAAAGCCGCGTTCCCGCCGCCGACCACGATGACATCGAATTCCTCGGCCATGCCCGCCCTCCAAAATTTGTGCACCGATGTATACATCGGCTGGAGCGGCTGTCTAGGCCGGCTCCGCCGCCGCCATCGCCAGCCTTGCCTCATGCGCCGCGGCGATATGCGCCCGCGCCGCCGCCTCCGCCGCCGCCGCATCCCGCGCCGCCACGGCAGCGACGATCCGCCCATGCTCCTCCCGCGCCGCGGCGGCGCGGCCCGGCTCCTCCAGCGTCGTCGGGCCCAGCAGCAGCAGCGCATCGCTGATCGGGGCCAGCGCCCGCAGCAGGTAGCGGTTATGGGCCGCCTGGTGCAGCGCGCGGTGGAAACGCCGGTTGTGCTCCGCCACCGCCTCGGGTGGGATGCGTGCTTCCTCCTCGACCAGCCTTTGCAGCAGCATGATGTCCGGTCGCCCGGCATGCCGCGCCGCAAGCCGGGCCGCGGTGGCCTCCAGCGCCTCCCGCATGCCGTAGAGCTCATCCACCTCGGCATGGTCGTATTGCGCGACGCAGAGGCCGCGCGCCGGACGGTGGGCGATCAGACCCTCTGCCTGCAGCCGGCGGATCGCCTCCCGCACCGGCGTCCGGCTCATGCCGAGCCAGTCCGCCAGTTCCACCTCCACCACCCGCTGGCCCGGCCGGAAGGCGCCGCTCCGCAGCCCCTCGCGGAATCGGTCATAGGCCTGGTCGGCGAGGCTTCCGGCTATACGGGGCATGGCTCTGGATACAGCCGTATGCAAGGCTCCCGCAAGCATGGCCCGCAAACATTGACCGGGCCGCGCGCCGGGGCAACCATCCCCCATGCGCACCCTCCCGACCTGGCGATCCCTGCTCTATGTCCCGGCGACGCGGGAGAGCTTCATCGCCCGCGCCCATACCCGCGGCGCCGATGCCATCATCCTCGACCTCGAGGATGCCGTCGCCCCGGCCGAGAAGCCCGCCGCCCGCGCCGCGCTGGCCGGCGCCATCCCGCGCGTGAGGCAGGGCGGCGCCGAGGCCTGCGTCCGCATCAACCGTCCGCTGCGGATGGCCGCGCTCGACATCGAGGCCGCCATCGCCGCCGGCGCCGATGCGCTGGTCCTCACCAAGCTGATGGGCCCCGACCATGTCCGCCTGCTGTCGGAGCTGATCGCCGAGAGCGAGGCCGCCCACGGCATCCCGCCCGGCCGCACCCGCTGCATCGGCCTGGTCGAGACCGCCGAGGCACTCTCCTCCATGGAGGCCATCGCCCGCGCCGACCCGCGCCTCGTCGCCCTCGGCGCCGGCGGCGAGGACCTGGCGACCGATCTCGGTGCCGAGCCCTCGCCCGATGCGCTCTATGTGCCGAAGATGATGGCGGTGCTGGCCGCCCGCGCCGCCGGAATCCTGCCACTCGGCTTCATCGGCACCGTCGCCGGCCTCTCCGACCCGGAGGGCTACCGCGCCATGCTCCGCCGCTCGCGCAAGCTCGGCTTCGCCTGCGCCAGCTGCGTCCACCCGTCGCAGGTCCCGGTGATCAACGAGGAGTATGGCGACAGCCCGGAGGCGATAGACCAGGCCCGCCGCATGGTCGCCGCCTTCGAGGCCGCACTCGCCAGTGGCATCGGCGCCGTCAGCTTCGAGGGCCGGATGATCGACGAGCCGGTGGTCGAACGCGCCCGCCGCCTCCTCGCCCGCGCCGGGGACCGCTGACGCTGCTGCGGCCCGCTCGCATCATCGCCTCATAACCAGACAAGCCAGGCGGCCCGCCAGGCCCGAGGCTGACCGCCCGGCATCGACCGCTCGGCCCCCACCGGGCTTCGGGCTGCCGCAACGCCTTCGCCAATCCGTTCCATCCACTGCGAGGACCAATCCGATGGGCATGATCACCACCAAGGACGGCGTCGAGATCTTCTACAAGGACTGGGGCCCCAAGGACGCCCAGCCCCTCGTCTTCCACCATGGCTGGCCGCTCAGCTCGGACGACTGGGACGCCCAGATGCTCTACTTCCTCGGCAAGGGCTTCCGCGTCGTCGCGCATGACCGGCGCGGCCATGGCCGCTCGACGCAGGTCGGAGACGGCCATGACATGGACCACTACGCCGCCGATGCCGCGGCGGTGTTCGAGCATCTCGACCTGCGGAACTCCGTCCATATCGGACATTCCACCGGCGGCGGCGAGGCGCTGCACTACGTCGTCCGCCATGGCCGCGGCCGCGCGGCGAAGCTGGTGCTGATCAGCGCCGTGCCGCCGATCATGGTGAAGACGCCCTCCAACCCAGGCGGCCTGCCGATCGAGGTGTTCGACGGCCTCCGCCAGCAGCTCGCCGCCAACCGCGCGCAATTCTACCTCGACCTCCCGAGCGGCCCCTTCTACGGCTTCAACCGGCCGGGCGCGGCGGTCTCCCAGGGCGTGATCCAGAATTGGTGGCGCCAGGGGATGATCGGCGGCGCCAAGGCGCAGTACGACGGCATCAAGGCCTTCTCGGAGACCGACTTCAACGAGGACCTGAAGATGGTCGACCTGCCGACCCTCGTCATGCATGGCGATGACGACCAGATCGTGCCGATCGCCGATGCCGGGCTGCTCTCCGCCAAGCTGGTGAAGAACGCGGTCCTCAAGGTCTACAAAGGCTACCCGCACGGCATGTGCACGACGCATGCCGATGTCATCAACGAGGACCTGCTCGCCTTCATCCGGGGCTGAGCGAAGGGCAACCGGGGGCGCGGGCCATGCCTGCGCCCCCGGTGTCCTGCATCGCCCATCTCAGGCCGCCGCAGGCACCTTGCGGCCGCCCGAGGCGAGGGCGACCAGCAGCAGCCCGGCCAGCGCCAGCACCGCCCCGGCCAGGGCCACCGCGCCATAGCCGAAGCCGAGCGAGATCACCCCGCCGCCCACCGCGGCGCCGAGGGCATTGCCGAGGTTGAAGGCCCCGATATTCACCGAGGAGGCGAGGCCCGGCGCATCGGCCGCCGCCTGCATCACCCGCATCTGCACCGGCGGCACGATGGCGAAGGTCGCGACGCCCCAGGCGAGCAGGCCGATCGCCGCGCCGACATGGCTCGTCAGTAGCAGCGGCAGCACCGCCATGATCGCCGCCAGCGCGCCGAGGAAGATCTTGGTCGCTCCATCCAGCGACCAGTCGGCCAGCCGCCCGCCCAGACCGTTGCCGATGGTGAAGCCGATGCCGATCAGCACCAGCGCCAGGGTGACAAAACTGGCGGAAGCTCCGGTCAGCGTCTCAAGCGCCGGCGCGACATAGGTGTAGAGGGTGAACATCGCCGCCGAGCCCATCACCGTCGTCGCCATCGCCAGCAACACGGCCGGGCGGATGAGCACCGTCAGCTCCCGCCGGATATCGGGCATCCGGCCCAGCTCGCCCCTTGGCAGGACGAGGAAGAGCGCCGCCATCGCCAGGATGCCGAGGCCCGCCGTGCCGGCGAAGGCCATGCGCCAGCCGATCGTCTGGCCGAGCCAGGTCGCGGCCGGCACGCCGCCGACATTGGCGATGGTCAGCCCCATGAACATCGTCGCCACCGCGCTTGCCTGGCGCTCCTTCGGCACCACGCTCGCCGCCACCGTGGCACCGAGGCCGAAGAAGGCGCCATGGTTCATGCTGGTGACGATGCGCGCCGCCAGCAGCGTCCAGTAGTCCGGCGCGATGGCCGAGAGCAGGTTGCCGATGGTGAAGATGCTCATCAGCAGGATCAGCGCGTTGCGCCGGCGCATCCGCCCGAGCGCGAGCGTCATCACCGGCGCGCCGAGCATCACGCCAACCGCATAGGCGCTGACCAGCAGCCCGGCGGTCGGGATGGAGACACCGACACCGGTGGCGATGACGGGCAGCAACCCCATCGGCGCGAATTCGGTGGTGCCGATGCCGAAGGCACCGACGGCGAGCGCCAGCAGCGGCCAGGTGGCGGCGGCACGTGATCCGGGTTGCGGCGACGGGTCGCCGGCTGCGGGTGAAGGCATGGGATTCTCCTCGGGATTCGTCATGCTGCGCGCCCGGGCCGCTCCCCGGCTTGAACCGGCGTGATCGCGGCAATGGCGCAGCCTTGCACCCAGGATGGCGAGGCCGGGGGCAGGCGATAAGCCGGCCCGCCGCCACATCAGCCGTGAATCCAATTCACAGCCGGCGCATGATCCCCTCCGTCATGGCCGAGGGGCACGGATGGACAACAGGATCGGGGAATTGCAGGTCTTCCTGCGCGTGGCGGAGGCCGGCAGCTTCTCCGAGGCGGCACGCCAGCTGCTGATGACGCCCTCCACCATCAGCCGGCTGATCGCCCGCATCGAGGCGCGGCTCGGCGTGAAGCTGATCGAGCGCTCGACCCGCCATCTCGCGCTCACCGATGAGGGGAGGCTGCTCTACGAACGGGGCGGCGCGCTGCTCGCCGATTTCGACGCCTTCGAGCGCGAATTGGCACAGGGCGCCGGCACGCCCGGCGGGACGCTCCGCGTCAACGCCTCCGTCCCCTTCGGCACCCTCGCGCTCGAGCCGCTGCTGCCCGAATTCTGGGAGGCCTATCCACGGGTCCTGGTCGACCTCTCCCTCTCGGACGAGCTTGTCGACCTCTACATGGACCGGACGGATATCGCCTTCCGCGTCGGCGCTCTGACCGAGAGCAGCCTCATCGCGCGGCGGATCGGCGTGGCGCGGCGGAAGATCGTCGCCTCACCCGCCTATCTGGCGCGCCACGGGACGCCGCGCAGCATCGCCGAGCTCGACGGGCACAACTGCCTCGCCTTCAATTTCCGCCGGACCGCACCGGTCTGGCCGATCCGCGAAGGCGGGCGCATCCTCGACCGGATGGTGACGGGCACGCTGCTCGCCAATAACGGGGAGACGGTGCGGCGCCTGGCGGTGGCGGGGGCCGGCCTCGCCCGGCTCGGCGACTTCCATGTCCGCGACGACATGGCGGCAGGCCGGCTGGTCGAGGTCCTGCCTGATTCGGGCGACGAGGAGGAGATCCACGCGCTCTATCTCGGCGGCCCGCTGCTGCCGCAGCGGGTCCGCGCCTTCCTCGACTTCATGGTCCCGCGCCTGCAGGCCTTCCTGAGGCGCGGGGGCTGACCCTGCTCAGTCGGCGTATTGCCCCGCCGCCTGGATGATCGGCCGCCACTTGGCGATATCGGCCTGCCAGAAGGCGCGATGCGCCTCCGGCGTCGCCCGGTCCTGCGCCACCGGCGCGGTGCCGAGCTCGCCGAAGCGGGCAACCAGCTTCTCGTCGCGCAGCGCCACCTGCAGCGCCTGGGAGAGGCGCTGCACCACCGGTGCCGGCGTCCCCTTCGGCGCGTAGAGCCCGTGCCACACGCTGACCTGGAAGGCCGGCAGCCCCGCCTCGGCCGAGGTCGGCACATTCGGCAGCGCCGGGATGCGCGCCTCGGTCGTCACCGAGAAGACCTTCAGCGCGTTCGAATTGATCTGCTCGGTGGTGTTGGTCGTCTGGTCGCACATCAGGTCGATGCGGCCGGTGAGGATTTCCTGCATGGCCGGGCCGGTGCCGCGGAAGGGCACGGTCGTCATCGGCGCATCGACGGCCTTCATCAGCAGCAGGCCGCAGAGATGGCTCGCCGCGCCGATGCCCGCATTGGCGTAATTGAGGTTCTCCCGCTCCCGCCGGATCACCGTGATCGCCTCGGCGAGGGTGTTCGCCGGGAAATCCTTCTTCGCCACCAACGTCATCGGCACTTCGGTGATCAGGCCGACCGGCTCGAAGCCGCCCACCGGGTCATAGGCGAGGCGCCGGTAGAGCGAAGGCGTCGTCGCCATGCCGATATGGTGCAGCAGCAGCGTATAGCCATCCGGCCGGGCCTGGGCCACACGCTGGGAGCCGATGGTGCCCCCGGCCCCGCCGGCATTCTCCACCACCACGGTCTGGCCGAGGTCGCGCCCCATCGCCTCGGCGACCAGGCGCGAGACCGTGTCGGTCGGCCCGCCGGCTGCGAAGGGCACGATGATGGTGATGGTGCGGCTGGGGAATTGCTGGGCCATCGCCGGCCCTGCGGCGACCAGCGACAGCGCCATCAAGGCACGGCGAGCGATTCGAATCATGGAGTTCTCCCGGTGCGGCGTCGTTCCGATCGGGCCGCTTAGATGACATGGGGTTCAGGAATCAACCCCCAACCCTGTCAGGCATCCATTTTCAGCGCGGCGATGAAGGCGCTCTGCGGGATCTCGACCTTGCCGAACTGCCGCATGCGCTTCTTGCCCTCCTTCTGCTTGTCGAGAAGCTTGCGCTTGCGGCTGATGTCACCGCCGTAGCATTTCGCGGTCACGTCCTTCGACATCGCCGAGATGGTCTCGCGCGCGATCACCCGCCCGCCGATCGCCGCCTGGATCGGGATCTTGAAGAGCTGGCGCGGGATCAGCTCCTTCAGCCGCTCGCAGATCTGCCGGCCGCGCCGGTCGGCCTGGCTGCGATGCGCCATGAAGGACAGCGCATCGACCGGCTCGGCATTCACCAGGATGGAGATCTTCACCAGGTCGCCGGCCTCGTAGCCATCGACCTGGTAGTCGAAGCTGGCATAGCCGCGGCTGAGCGACTTGAGTCGGTCGTAGAAGTCGAAGACCACCTCGTTCAGCGGCAGCCGGTACACCGCCATGGCGCGGGTGCCGACATAGGTCAGCTCCACCTGCCGGCCGCGGCGCTCGTTGCAGAGCGTCAGCACGGGCCCGAGATACTCGTCCGGCACCATGATGGTCGCCTTGATCCAGGGCTCCTGGATCTCCTCGATCACGCTCGGGTCCGGCATGTCGGCCGGGTTGTGCAGGTCGAACTCCTCCCCGTTCGTCCGCCTCAGCTTGTAGACGACGGAGGGCGCGGTCGCGATCAGGTCGAGGTCGAACTCGCGGGACAGCCGCTCCTGCACGATCTCCAGATGCAGCAGGCCGAGGAAGCCGCAGCGGTAGCCGAGGCCGAGCGCGGCGCTGGTCTCCATCTCGTAGTGGAAGCTGCTGTCGTTCAGCCGCAGCTTGCCGACGCTCTCGCGCAGCTTCTCGAAGTCGTCGGCATCGACCGGGTAGAGCCCGCACCACACCACCGGGATGCTCGGCTTGAAGCCCGGCAGCGCCTCGGAGGCCGGGTTGCGGTCATCGGTGATGGTGTCGCCGACATTGGTGTCGGCCACCGTCTTGATGGCCGCCGTCACATAGCCCATCTCGCCGGGGCCCAGGCTCTCGGCAGCGATCATCTTCGGGGTGAAGACGCCGACCTGCTCGATGGTATGCACCGCGCCGTTCGACATCATGCGGATGCGCTGGCCCTTGCGCAGGTGCCCGTCCCTCACCCGCACCAGCACGACGACGCCGAGATAGGCGTCGTACCAGCTATCGACCAGCAGCGCCGTCGTCGTCTTCGAGGCATCGCCAGTGGGGGGAGGCAGCCGCGTGACGATCGCTTCCAGCACGCCCTCGATGTTGAGGCCCGTCTTGGCGCTGATCTCGACCGCATCCGAGGCATCGATGCCGATGACGTCCTCGATCTGCTGCTTCACTCGCTCGGGTTCCGCCGCCGGCAGGTCGATCTTGTTCAGGACCGGCACGATCTCGTGGTTGGCGTCGATCGCCTGATAGACATTGGCCAGCGTCTGCGCCTCGACGCCCTGCGAGGCATCGACCACCAGCAGGCTGCCCTCGCAGGCCGCCAGGCTCCGGCTCACCTCATAGGCGAAGTCCACATGGCCAGGCGTGTCCATCAGGTTGAGGATGTAGGTCTCCCCATCCTTCGCCTTGTAGGCGAGGCGCACCGTCTGCGCCTTGATGGTGATGCCCCGTTCCCGCTCCAACTCCATGTTGTCGAGGAGCTGCTCCTTCATCTCCCGCGCGGTCACGGTGCCGGTGGCCTGGATCAACCGGTCGGCGAGCGTCGATTTCCCGTGGTCGATATGGGCGATGATGGAGAAGTTGCGGATGCGGGCGAGCGGGGTGTCGGGCATGGGATTCCGGCGGCCGGGTCAGGGTGTCCGGCCTTTGGGGGTGCAGATAAGGCAGCGGAGCGCGAAGGGAAAGCTATAGCAGCTTGATGGGCGCCCCGCGCCCCGCCCTTTCGGCACCGCCCCGAGCGATCATTCCCCTTGCCTAAAGTTCGCTATTTGTTCCAGACTGCCGCCTCCATCGGAGGCGCCCGTGACCGACCCCCTGCTGGATTGCGACCCGTCCCGACCCTTCCGCTGGCTCTATCTCGACTTCAACAGCTTCTTCGCCAGCGTCGAGCAACAGGACCATGCGGAGCTCCGCGGCCGCCCCGTCGGCATCCTCGCCGCCCCCGGCGAGAACACCTGCGTCATCGCCGCCAGCATCGAGGCCCGCACCCATGGCGTGAAGACCGGCACCCCGCTGCACGAGGCCCGCCGCCTCTGCCCCGGCATCATCTTCCGCCCCGCCCGCCATGCGCTCTACACCGCCTATCACCGCCGCATCCTGGCCGAGCTCGACCGCCACCTCCCCGTCGAGCGGGTCTGGTCGATCGATGAGGTCTCCGCCCGCCTCCTCGGCCCGCAGCGCCGGCCGGAGGCGGCCTTCGCCCTCGCCCGCGCGATCAAGGCGGGCCTCGCCGAGCACATCGGCTCCTGCCTGCGCTGCTCCATCGGCCTCGCCCCCAGCCGCCACCTCGCCAAGCTGGCGACCGAGTTGCAGAAGCCGGACGGCCTCGTCGCCCTGCGCCCGGAGGATCTCCCCGGCCCCCTTCTCCACCTCGCCCTGCGCGACATTCCCGGCATCGGCCGCGGCATGGCGGCGCGCCTCGCGCGCTGCGGCATCACGGACATGGCCGGCCTCTGGAGCCTCGGCCCCAAGCGCGCCCGGCTGATCTGGAACAGCGTCGAGGGCGAGCGTTTCTGGTACGGCCTCCGCGGCGCCGACCTGCCGGAGCCCCGCGCCCCCGCCATCCCGCGCTCCATCGGCCATGCCCGGGTCCTGCCCCCCGCCCTGCGCGAGGCCGAGGCCGCCCACCACGTCACCCGCCTGCTGGCCATGAAGGCAGCGGCCCGGCTGCGCGCCGCTGCCAGCCTCGCCACCATCCTGATCCTTCATGTCGAGCCGGCCCGCGGCAGCGCCACGCGCGAGCAGGGCCTGCAAGGCGAGACCCGCCTGCGCCAGACCGATGATGACCGCGTGGTGCTGGGCGAGCTCGATCGCCTCTGGGGGCAACTCCCGCCCATCCGCTACTGGCGCGTCGCGGTGACGCTCGCCGGCCTCATCCCCGCCGCCAACGCCACGCCCGACCTGCTGGACTGGGCGGCGGGCCGGTCCAGCCCCCGCCTTGCCGAGGCGATGGCGCGCATCCACCGCCGCTTCGGCCGCGATAGCCTGCTCTTCGGCCCGGCGCCACGTGACCGCGACGCCTATGCCGAGCACAAGGTCGCCTTCTCCCGCGTGCCGGACTAAGCTTTTGTCGAGACGGGAACATTCCTCCGACCGGATGATGCCATCCGGTCGGAGTTTGCTCTAGCCGCGGAGCACGGCCCCCGTCGCCTTGCCCACAGCCGCCACGACCTTCGCCGCCGCCGCCTCGATCTCGGCATCGGTCAGCGTCGCGGCACGCGGCTGCAGCACGGCCTGGATGGCGAGGCTCACCTTGCCCTCCGGCAGCTTGTCCCCCGCATAGCGGTCGAACAGCACCACCTCGGTGACAAGGGCCTTGTCCGCGCCCCGTGCCGCCCGCAGCACCGCCTCGGCCGGGACACCCTCATCGACGAGGAAGGCGAAGTCGCGCCGCACCGGCTGGAAGGCCGGCAGGTCCGGCGCACCCCGCTTCCGCCGCTTCGGCTCCGGGATGGCATCGAGGAAGACCTCGAAGCCAACCGCCGGCCCCACGAGGTCGAGCGCGGCCCTGGCGCGCGGATGGATCTCGCCGAAGGTGGCGAGCACGGTCTTCGGCCCCTGCCGCAACACGCCGCTCCGGCCCGGGTGGTAGAAGCCCGGCGCATCCGTGGTGACGCTGACGGCAGCCATCGGCACGCCGAGCGCCGCCAGCACCGCCAGCGCATCGCCCTTGGCATCCATGGCATCGACGGGGCGCGAGGCTTCCGCCCAATGCCGCGGCGTATGGCCCGTGCGTATCCCGGCGGCCACCTGGAGCTGCCCCTCGGGCGAGGCGCTGCGATAGGCCGCACCCAGCTCGGCCAGGGCCGCATCCGGGTAGCCGCGGGCCGCATTGCGGGCCGCTGCCTGCAGCAGGCTGGCGACCGGGGTGGGACGCATCTGGTCGAGATCGGCCGCGATCGGATTCTCGAGACGCAGCGCCGCCGGCGCCTCGCCGAACAGCGCCGCGACCTTCGCCTCCATGAAGCCGAAGCTGACGCAATCCAGCATCCCCCGCGCTGCCAGTACCCGCCGCGCCAGCACCGCCCGCGCCTGCTTCGCGCTCAGGGCCGGCGGCGGCACGATCCCGGCCACGGGCAGCGAGACCGGGAGGATGCGGTCCAGCCCCTGGATCCGCAGCACCTCCTCGACGAGGTCCGCCTCCGGCTCCACCTGCGCGCAGCCCTCGGCCGCGGCCCGGGCCCGCTCGGCCGGCAGGCCCGGCGCCTGGTCCAGCGCGCCCTTGGCTGCGATGTCGTTGCGCCAGGACGGCACCGCCACCGTCACCGAACCGGCATCCCGCGCCTCGACCATGAAGCCCAGCCGCTCGAGGATGCCGACCGCCTCATCCGGCGCCACCTCGGCGCCGCCGAGGCCGGCCAGCCGCTCGAAGCGCAACATGGCGCTCCGCCGCCAGTCCGGCTCCGCCCCCGCCGCGGCGACCTCGCTCGCCTCCCCGCCGCAGAGCTCGATCATCAGCGCCGTGGCCAGGTCGAGCGCCACGGGCGGCAGCGCCTGGTCCACCCCCCGCTCGAACCGCGCCCGCGCATCGGTGCGGATATCGTGCCGCCGCCCGGACAGCGCGATGCGCACCGGGTCGAAGACCGCGCATTCAATGAAGCACTCGCGCGTGCCCTCGTCGCAGCCCGTATGGGAGCCGCCGATGATGCCGCCGAGCGATTCCGGCCCGGCCTCGTCGGCGATGACGCCATCCTCCGCCGTCAGCGCATAGGTCTTGCCGTTCAGCGCGGCGAGCTCCTCGCCCTCCCGCGCCATGCGCAGGGTCAGCGTCCCGCCCCGCACCTTCGCCACGTCGAAGACATGCAGCGGCCGGCCGAGGCCGTAGGTGAAGAGGTTCGTCACATCGACCAGCGCGTTGATCGGCCGCTGCCCGATCGCCACCAGCCAATCCTGCAGCCATTGCGGCGAAGGCCCGTTGCGCAGGCCGCGGATGCCCCGGCCCAGGACCCACCGGCAGGCGCGCGGGTCGGCGATCTCCCAGCGCAGCGGCGCCGGATAGGCGGCCGCCACCTGTGCCGGCTGCAACGGCTTCAGCCGCCCGAGCCCCGCCGCCGCCAGGTCCCGCGCCACGCCATGGACCGAGAGCGCATCGCCCCGGTTCGGCGTGACGCTGATCTCGATGATCGGGTCATCCATGCCGGCCCAGCGCACATAGCTCTCGCCGAGCGGCGCGTCCTCCGGCAGGTCGACGATGCCCGAATGGTCGTCGCCGAGCCCCATCTCCCGCGCCGAGAGCATCATCGCCTCGGAGGCGACGCCACGGATCTCACCCCGCTTCAGAGTGATGCCGGTGCCCGGGATGAAGGCGCCCGGCAAGGCGAGGACGCCCTTCATCCCCGCCCGCGCATTCGGTGCGCCGCAGACGACGGAGAGCAACTTGCCGTCGCCCGCATCCACCTTCAAGGCGCGCAGCCGGTCCGCATTCGGGTGCTGCACCGCCTCCACCACATGGGCGATGCGGAAGGAGGCGAGCGCCGCGCCGCGATCCTCCACCCCCTCGACCTCGAGGCCAATGGTGTTCAGCGCCGCCAGGATATCGGCCAGCGGCGCCTCGGTCTCGAGATGCGCGCGGAGCCAGGACAGGGTGAACTTCATCTCAGAAACCCTCCGTCAGCGAGGGAGGCGAGAGCGGGTCGGTGGCCCAGTGCCGGAGCCAGCGCAGGTCGCTCTCGTAGAAGGGGCGAAGGTCCGGCATGCCGTGCTTCAGCATGGTGATGCGCTCGATCCCCATGCCGAAGGCGAAGCCCTGCCACTCCCGCGCATCGATGCCGCAATTGGCCAGCACCCGCGGATGCACCATCCCGCTCCCCAGGATCTCCAGCCAGTCGCCACCCTTCCCCAGCTCGCCCGTCCTGCGGTTCCAGCCGATATCCACCTCCATCGAGGGCTCGGTGAAGGGGAAGTAGCTGGCGCGGAACCGCACCGGCAGGTCGCCGATGCCGAAGAAGGCGCGGAGAAAATCGATCAGACAACCCTTCAGGTGCCCGAGCGTGATCCCGCGGTCGATCACCAGCCCCTCCACCTGGTGGAACATCGGGCTGTGCGTCGCATCATGGTCCGCCCGCCAGGTCCGCCCGGGAACGATGACGCGGATCGGCGGCTCCTGGCCCAGCATGGTCCGCGCCTGCACCGGCGAGGTATGCGTGCGCAGCACCGGCCGCCGCCCATCCGCCCCCGCCGGCAGGTAGAAGGTGTCGTGGTCCTGCCGCGCAGGATGATGGTCCGGGATGTTAAGCGCCGAGAAGTTCAGCCAGTCGCTCTCGATGTCGGGCCCCTCCGCCACCCGGAACCCCATGGCGCCGAAGATCGCCGTCAGCTCCTCGATCGTCCGGCTGATCGGGTGGATGCCGCCCTCCCCGGCCCCGCCCGGCGCATGCGCCCGCGGCGGCAGCGAGACGTCCATCCGCTCGGCGGCCAGCCGCGCCTCCAGCGCCGCCGCCTCCAGCGCCGCGCGCCGCGCCTCGATCGCCGATTCCAGCTCCGCCTTCAGCCGGTTGAGCGCCGCCCCACGCTCCTTCCGCGCCTCGGCCGGCACCTGGCCGAGCCCCTTCAGCAGCCCGGTCAGCCGCCCGCTCTTGCCGAGCGTGCCGACCCGCACCGCATCCCAGGCGCGGAGGTCGGCGGCGGCGGCGAGGGCGTCGGCGGTCTCGCCCCGCAGGGTGTCGAGGTCATCGCTCATGCGTCAGGTCCCGAACAGGCAAAAGGCCGCACCCTTCCGGGAGCGGCCCTTGCGCAAGATCTCCCCCAAGGGGGAAGGAGTCAGGCCGCCGGCGTCGCCGCCGGGGCCGGACGCGCCGCGCGGGCCTTCTCGACCAGCGCCGCGAAGCTCGTCGGATCGTCGAAGGCAATCGTCGCCATGACCTTGCGGTCCAGCTCGATCCCCGCCGCCTTGATGCCGGCGATGAACTGCGAATAGGTCAGCCCATGCTCGCGCACCGCCGCGTTGATCCGCTGGATCCAGAGGCCGCGGAAGTCACGCTTCTTGTTGCGGCGATCGCGATAGGCGTATTGCAGCGCCTTCTCGACCCGCTCGAGCGCGGGGCGGAAATTCGTGGAGGACCGGCCGACATAGCCCTTGGCGAGCTTGAGGACCTTCTTGTGACGGGCGTGCGCAGTGACGCCCCGCTTGACGCGTGCCATGGCTCAGACCCCCTTACCGGACCAGCCCATAGGGCGCCCATTGCAACACCGTCAGCCCATCCTGGTGCCGCAGCACCTGGGTTCCGGTGTTCTGCCGCTTCACCTTGGAGGAGCGGTTGCGCAGCATGTGCCGCTTCTTGCCGGGGCCGGCGAGCACCTTGCCCGTGGCCGTCACCTTGAAGCGCTTCTTCACAGAAGACTTCGTCTTCATCTTGGGCATTTGGACCTCCTTGTCCGGTCAGGATGCGCACCGCGAGGGCGCGCGAAGCCGCGGCCGGGCATGCCCTACAGGCCCGTCGCGCGGAAAGAGAGGCGGGCGTATAGCCGCGCACCGCCCCGGATGCAAGCGCCAGCCTCCTGCCCTATAACCATCTCATGCCGGACAACATCCTCATCGGCCGGGGCGAGCACCCCTGCACCCTTCTCCTCTCCCGCGCGAACCGCCATGGGCTGGTCGCGGGCGCCACCGGCACCGGCAAGACCGTTACCTTGCAGACCCTGGCCGAGGGCTTCTCCCGCGCCGGCGTCCCCGTCTTCTGCGCCGACATCAAGGGAGACCTGGCCGGCCTCTCCCAGCCCGGCCGGCCCAACCCGAAGCTCGAGCAGCGCGCCCATGAGCTGGGCGAGGCGGATTTCGCCTATGAGCCCTCCCCCGCCATCCTCTGGGACGTCTTCGGCCAGCAGGGCCATCCGCTCCGCGCCACCGTCGCCGAGATGGGGCCCCTGCTCCTGGCCCGGATGCTGGAGCTGAACGAGACGCAGGAAGGCGTGCTCACCATCGCCTTCAAGCTGGCCGATGACGAGGGCCTGCTGCTGCTCGACTTCAAGGACCTCCGCGCCATCCTCACCCATGTCGCGGAGCGCGCCAGCGAGCTCGGCGCGACCTACGGCAATGTCAGCAAGTCGACCATCGGCACCATCCAGCGCCGCCTGCTGATGCTGGAACAGGCCGGCGGCGAGCAATTCTTCGGCGAGCCCGCCCTCTCGCTGGCCGACCTCATGCTCCTCACCCCCGATGGCCGCGGCGCCATCAACGTGCTCGCCGCCGACAAGCTCATCGCCTCGCCCCGCCTCTACGCCACCTTCCTGCTCTGGCTCCTCTCCGAACTGTTCGAGGAGCTGCCCGAGGTCGGCGACATCGAGAAGCCGAAGCTCGTCTTCTTCTTCGACGAGGCCCATCTCCTGTTCCGCGACGCCCCGAAGGCGCTGGTCGAGAAGGTGGAGACGGTGGTGCGCCTGATCCGCTCCAAGGGGGTGGGCATCTACTTCGTGACGCAAAACCCGCTCGACCTGCCGGCGACCGTCCTCGGCCAGCTCGGCAACCGCGTGCAGCATGCGCTCCGCGCCTTCACCCCCGCCGAGCAGAAAGCCGTCCGCGCCGCCGCCGAGACCTTCCGCCCCAACCCGAAGCTCCGCGTCGAGGAGGCGATCACCCATCTCGGCGTTGGCGAGGCGCTGGTCTCGACGCTGCGGGAGGACGGCACGCCGAGCCCGGTGGAGCGCGCCCGCATCCTGCCCCCGCGCGGCCGCATCGGCGCCATCACGCCCGAGGAACGCGCCGCCACCTTGCAGGCGAGCCCCCTCGCCGGCCATTACGACCATGCAGTGGACCGCGAATCGGCCTATGAGCTGCTGCAGGGCCGCGCCACAGCGGCCCCCGCCTCCGGCCCCTGGCGCACCGGCCCCGCCCCGACCCGCGACAGCAACCCCTGGGGCGGCGCCACCCCGCCCCCGCGCCCACAGCCGCAACACCCGCCAGCCCGCGGCAGCCGCATCCCGCAGATCCCGCCCCGCCAGGCTGGCGGCGGTAGCCAAGGGGGAGGCATGGGCGAGATCCTCGGCGACATCCTCACCGGCCGCGGCGGCAGGCGGGAGGGCGTCGCCGAATCCATGGCGAAATCCGCCGCCCGCAGCATCGGCAGCTCGGTCGGCCGCCAGATCAGCCAGGCCGTGTTGCGCGGCGTGCTGGGCTCCATCCTGAAACGGTAGGGTTGGAAGCCTCCGGCGGAGAGGGCATATCTCCTCCCGTGATGGTTCCCTTCCGCAAGATGCACGGCCTCGGCAACGACTTCGTCGTGCTGGATGCGCGCGCCCAGCCCCTGCCGGTCACGCCCGCCCGCGCCGCCGCCATCGCCGACCGGCGGCGCGGCATCGGCTGCGACCAGTTCATCCTGCTGGAGCCGGGCACGGACGGCGCCGATGTCTTCATGCGCATCCGCAACCCGGACGGCTCCGAGGCCGGCGCCTGCGGCAACGCCACCCGCTGCATCGCCTCCCTGGTCGCCGGGGACTCCGGCGCCGACCGCGTCGTGGTCCGCACCATCAGCGGCGACCTGCCGGCGGAGCGCCTCGGCGATCTCTGGCGCGTCGATATGGGCCCCGCCCGCCTCGGCTGGCAGGACATCCCCCTAGCCCGCGCCATGGACACCCTCCATTTGCCGCTGGAGGATGCCGCCGCCTGCTCCATGGGCAACCCCCATGCGACGCTCTTCGTCCCCGATCTCGACGCCGTCCCGGTCGAGACGCTCGGTCCCCGGCTGGAGCACGACCCGCTCTTCCCCGACCGTGCCAATATCGGCTTCGTCCAGGTGCTGAACCCCGAGCACATCCGCCTGACCGTCTGGGAGCGCGGCGCCGGCCTGACGCTGGCCTGCGGCTCCGGCGCCTGCGCCGCCCTGGTGAATGCCGCCCGCCGCGGCCTCACCGGCCGGGCCGCCACCGTCACCCTCCCCGGCGGCGACCTCCATATCGAATGGCGCGCGGATGGCCATGTGCTGATGACCGGCCCCGTCGCCACCGCCTTCACCGGCACCATCGACCTCGACGGTCTTCCCCAATGATACGGTCGCTGTGACGCTCGAACTCCTGACCTTCGGCTGCCGGCTCAACACCTATGAGTCGGAGGCGATGCGCGACCTCGCCGGCAAGGCCGGGCAGCAGGGCATCATCGTCAATACCTGCGCCGTCACGGCCGAGGCCGAGCGCCAGGCCCGCCAGGCCATCCGCCGCGCCGCCCGCGAGAATCCGGGCACGCCGATCATCGTCACCGGCTGCGCCGCGCAGATCGCGCCGGACAAGTGGGCCACCCTCCCCGGCGTCACCCGCGTCATCGGCAATGCCGACAAGCTGAAGCCGGAAAGCTGGGCCCTCGGCACGCCCCCCGCGCCGGTGACGGACATCATGGCCGCCACCGAGACGGCCGCCCATCTGGTGACCGAGTTCGCCGGCCGCGCCCGCGCCTTCGTCCAGGTCCAGCAGGGCTGCGACCACCGCTGCACCTTCTGCGTCATCCCCTATGGCCGCGGCCCCTCCCGCTCCGTCCCGATCGGCGCCATCGTCGAGCAGGTCCGCACCCTGGTCGCGCATGGCTACAAGGAGGTCGTCCTCACCGGCGTCGACATCACCAGCTACGGGCCGGACCTGCCCGGCCGGCCGCGCCTTGGCCAGATGATCCGCCGCCTGCTCGCCCTGGTGCCGGAGCTGCCGCGCCTCCGCCTCTCCTCCCTCGACCCGGTCGAGATCGATGACGACCTCTGGCGCCTCATCGCCGAGGAGCCGCGGCTGATGCCGCATCTCCACCTCTCGATGCAGCACGGCGCCGACCTCATCCTGAAGCGCATGAAGCGCCGCCACCTGAAGGCGGATGCGCTGGCCGTGGTCCGCCGAGCCCGCGCCCTCCGCCCCGACATGGCTTTCGGCGCCGACCTCATCGCCGGCTTCCCCACCGAGACCGAGGAGCAGTTCGCCGAGATGCTCGACTGCGTCGCGGAGATGGAACTCGCCTTCCTGCACGTCTTTCCCTATTCCGAACGCCCCGGCACGCCGGCCGCGCGCATGCCGCCCGTGCCGGTGCCGGTGCGCAAGGCCCGCGCCGCCCGGCTGCGGGCGGCCGGGGCGGCGGGCGCGGCCCGCTTCTTCGCCGCGCGACTGGGTCAGGAGGAAGCGGTGCTGTTCGAGCGTGAGGATCGCGGCCACACCGCACATTTCGCCCCGATCCGCCTGGCCGCCGGCCGGGCGGAGCCGGGGGCGCTGCACCACCTGCGCGTCACCGGCGCCGATGCCGATGGCCTGCTGGCCGAGGCCGCCTGACCATGGCGCTGAAGGACTGGATCAGCCGCATCCGCGGCAAGGCGCCCGAGCCGCCGCCGCCGCCGGAAGCGCCGCTCACCACCGCGCCCGGCCAGCTGCCAGGGCCCGAGGCACCGCAGGGCGCGCCGACCATGCCGCCCCCGGCCTCGCCGGGAATCCCGGTCCCGCCCGTCCCGGTGCCGCCACCCTATACCACCCCATCGCCACAGGCCCGCATCGGCACGGTGGCCGAGCCCCCCGCCGAGATCCTGCCCCCGGCCGAGGATGACGCCGCCCTGCGCGAGGTGGAGGCCGCCGAAGCGGAGGCCGAGGCCGCAGCCGAAACGGAGGAGGCCGAGCCGGAGCGCGAGCCCCAGCCTGAGGCGCCGGCCGTCCTCCCCGCCGAGGCCGAGGAGGCCGCCCGCACCGGCTGGTTCTCCCGCCTGCGCACCGGCCTCTCCCGCTCCACCGCCCGGCTGACCGACAGCGTCACCTCCCTGTTCCGCAAGCGCCGCCTCGACGAGGAGGCGCTGGAGGAGCTGGAGGAGACGCTGATCGCTGCCGATCTCGGCGTCGCCGCCGCCCACCGCATCGTCGAGGGCTTCCGCCGCACCCGCTTCGGCAAGGAGGTCACGGACGAGGAGGTGAAGGCGGCGCTGGCCGAGGAGATCGCGGCCATCCTCGCCCCCGTCGCCGCGCCCATGCCGATCGAGCCGGCCCGGTCGCCGCATGTGGTGCTGGTCGTCGGCGTCAACGGCACCGGCAAGACCACCACCATCGCCAAGCTCGGCCAGCAATACCGCGAGGCGGGCCTGCGCTGCGCCTTCGTCGCCGGCGACACCTTCCGCGCCGCCGCCGTCGAGCAATTGCAGATCTGGGGCGACCGCACCGGCGCCCGCGTCCACGCCCCGGTGAAGGAAGGCGCCGATGCCGCCGGCCTCGCCTTCGATGCGCTGACCGCCGCCCGCGCCGATGGAACCCAGGTGCTGCTGGTCGATACCGCCGGGCGCCTCCACAACAAGTCCGCCCTGATGGAGGAGCTGCGCAAGGTCATCCGCGTGATGCGGCGCGTCGATCCCGAGGCGCCGCATTCGGTCCTGCTGGTGCTCGATGCCACCACCGGCCAGAACGCCCTGCAGCAGGTGAAGGTCTTCAAGGAGATGGTCGCCGTCACCGGCCTCGCGGTGACGAAGCTCGACGGCAGCGCCAAGGGCGGCGTCGTCGTGGCGCTGGCCCAGGAATTCGGCCTGCCGGTGCATTTCGTCGGCGTCGGCGAGAAGGCGGCCGATCTGCGCCCCTTCACCGCGCGGGACTACGCCCGGGGCTTGGTCGGCCTGCCGTGATCCGGCGGCGCGCCCTGGTCCTGTCCTCCCTGGCGCTGCTGCTCGCCCCCGCCGCCGCGGCGCAGGAGCCGCCCGCCCGCTTCATCGAGCTGCAGCCCATGGAGGGCCGCGCCGCGGTCCGCCTGAACGCGCTGCAGGTCGTGCGCATCGCCCGGCTCGACGGCGCGACCATCCTCGACACCACCGCCTATGTGCAGCAGCGCAGCAGCGAGGCGCTGGAGGCGGTCGTGCGCCGCCTGCAATCCGCCGGACTCCGCCTGGTGGCGCTGACCGACCTGAATGGCGCCCGCACCTATCTGGCGCTCGACCGCATCGTCCTCCTCCGCCCCTCGGAGGAACGGCATGCGGCGGGCGCCCGCGCCGCCATCGTCGTCGCCGGGCTCCGCTTCGCCACCGATGTGGCGGTGCGCGAGACGGTCGCCGAGGCGATGGCCGCCATCGCCGCCGCCCCGTAGGGAAGAAAGGGACCACCGATGCCGACCGAGATCCGCTGGGACCGCATGACCGGCCCCGAGCTCAAGGCCCTTGCCGGACGCGACGCGCTGGTGGTGCTGCCCATCGGCAGCCTCGAGCAGCACGGCCCGCATCTGCCGGTCTGGACCGACAGCGCCTGCGCTCATGAATTCGCCCTTCGCGCCGCCGCCGCCGTCGCCGATGAGGTGCCGGTCGCCGTGCTGCCGCCGATCTGGCTCGGCCTCTCGGAGCATCACCTGCCCTTCGGCGGCACCATCACCCTCGACCATGCCACCTTCCAGGCCGTGCTCCGCTGCGTGGTGCGCTCGCTGGTCGCCGATGGCTTCCGCCGCCTGCTGATCGTCAACGGCCATGGCGGCAATATCGACCCGCTGGCCGTGGCCGGGCGGGAGCTGGCGGTGGAATTCGGCATCCCCATCGTCACCACCACCTGGCCGCAGGTGGCGGCGAAGGAGATCGCCGCGATCCTCACCACCCAGCCCGGCGTGCAGCATGCCTGCGAGGGCGAGACCAGCCTCTGGCTCGCCCTCGACGCCGCGCAGGTCCGCCAGGAGCGAATCGCCGAGAGCCTCTCCAACCCGCCGCCCAACCCACCCGCCGGCTTCGTCCGCTTCTACTCCTTCGAGGAGCGCGCGCCCCGCACCGGCGTCCGCGGCGATCCGCGCGCGGCAACGGCCGAGAAGGGCGAGGCCATCTTCGCCGCCGTCACCCGGGCGCTGGCCGCCGCCATGCGCGACCCGGTGCTCTGGACCACGCCGGACCCGGTCTGGGATGCCGGCCGGGGCCTCAGGCCTCAATAGGCGAAGGGCACCAGCAGCCGGGCACCAGGGGCCGGCTTGTAGAGCTTCTCCTCCAGCAGGTTCGGCGAGCCCTCCTCGGCGAGCCCCCGCCCCGGCAGGTTCCGGTAGAGCAGGCTCGGGCCGAGGGTCGTCCGCGCATCCGGCAGGACCGGTTGGCGCTCGATATCCCGGTTCGGCACCGGCGCCCGGCTGCCCAGCGGCGATGACGTGCGCGGCGGCGGCGGCACGGCGGCATGTTTCGAGAGGTCGAGCGGCTGCGGCTTCCGCGTGGCCGGCCGGGCCGCCGGGCGGCGCCGCACCACCGGCGGCCGCGCGGCCGGAGCCGGCGCCTCCGCCGCTGGTCCGCCCGGCGCGACGACCGCCGCCTCCTCCGCCCAAGCCCCGGGCGCCGCGAGCAGGCCCAGCATCAGCAAGGCCGGACCCAGCCTCATAACCCATCCCCCGGCAGCGGCCGCATGCCGCGCATGTCGTCCGGTGGGTTCATGGCCGGAAGGCCGAGCGGCGCCCCCTCTGCCTCCCGCCAGTGATGCAGCGCCCAGCGGACCGAGGGGAAGGCGATCTCATCCCAGGGGATGTCGTCCCAGGCGAAGAGCCGCACATCCAGGCTCTCCGGCCCCGCCGCGAAGCCCGGCTCGGCCAGGCCAGCGCGGAAGATCACCTGCACCTGCCCGATACGGGCGATGGAATAGATGGCGAGCACGCCCTCGATGGCGATCCGCGCCTGGGCCTCCTCCCAGGCTTCGCGCCTGGCGCCCTCCTCCACCGTCTCGGCCATTTCCATATAGCCGGCCGGCAGGGTCCAGAAGCCGCGGCGGGGCTCGATCGCCCGGCGGCAAAGCAGGACCTGCCCCTCCACCTCGACGACGCTGCCGACGACGATCTTGGGGTTCTCATAGGCGATGAAGCCGCAATCGGCGCAGGTTAGCCGCTCGCGGTCCTCACCCTCGGGGATGCTGCGCACAAAGCTCGCCATCGCATAAAGATGCGCGGCACCCCCGGCCGGCGCAAGCTCAGACCCGTAGATCCAACAAAGAGCCACGCGGCAATGGCCGGCCCGGCGCGGCCGGCACCGCTTCCAGCGTCCGCTGGGTCGGCTGGGCCTCGGCGGCCGGGCCGTTCGGGGTTGGGTTGACGCCGCGCACCGGCTGGGTCGGTCGGGTCTGGGCCACCTGGGAGGTGAAGGCAGCCAGCGCATTCGTGCTGATCATGCGCCGGATCATGCCCTCCAGCCCTGAATCGACGGTAAAGGCCCGATCACGAAAGGCATGGGCAGGAAGGCGACGGTCGCGGGGCGGGATGCGCATGCCGCAGCATGGCGTCCCGCCCCGTTAACCGTCCAGTAAGCTTTGGTCACACCTGCCTGGGACTACGCCACTTCCAGCGCGGCCACGCCGGGCAGGGTCTTGCCTTCCAGCCATTCGAGGAAGGCACCGCCCGCCGCCGAGACATAGGTCATCCGCTCGACCACGCCGGCATGCTTCAGCGCCGAGACCGTGTCGCCGCCGCCGGCGATCGACTTCAGCCCCATCGACTGGGTGAGCCCCGCCACCGACTGCGCCACCGAGACGGTCGCCGCATCGAAGGGCGGCGTCTCGAAGGCGCCGAGCGGGCCGTTCCAGACCAGGGTGGAGGCCTGGCGCAGCCGCGCCTCGATCGCCGCCACCGTATCCGGCCCCACATCCAGCGCCATCATGTCGGCGGGCACCGCATCGACCGACACCTCACGCGTCGGCACGTTCTCGGCGAAGGTGGCGGCCACCACCAGGTCGCTCGGCAGGATGATCTCGCAATTGGCCGCCTTGGCGCCGGCGAGGATCTCGCGCGCCGTGTCGTACATCCCGGCCTCCTGCAGCGACTTGCCCATGGCATGCCCCTGCGCGCCGAGGAAGGTATTGGCCATCGCCCCGCCGATGACCAGCACATCCACCTTCTTTGTCAGGTTGCCCAGCAGGTCGAGCTTGGTGCTGACCTTGGCGCCACCAACGATGGCGACGACCGGCCGCGCCGGGTTGCCGAGCGCCGCGTCCAGCGCCTCGAGCTCCGCCTGCATCAGCCGCCCGGCATAGGCGGGCAGCAACCGCGCCACGCCCTCGGTGCTGGCATGCGCCCGGTGCGCCGCCGAGAAGGCGTCGTTCACATAGGCCTCGGCAAGCTTCGCCAGCGCCGCGGAGAGCGCCGGGTCGTTCTTCTCCTCGCCCGCATGGTAGCGGGTGTTCTCCAGCAGCAGCACCTCGCCGTCCTGCAGCGCCGCCGCCGCCGCCTCGGCCGCCGGGCCGATGCAGTCATCGACGAAGCCAACCGGGCGGCCGAGCGCGACCGACAGCGCCTCGGCCATCGGCCGCAGCGACATCTCGGGCACGCGCTGGCCCTTCGGCCGGTCGAAATGGCTGCAGACGATGACCCGCCCGCCCCGGTCCGCCAGCTCCTGGATGGTCGGCGCCAGCCGCTCGATCCGGGTGCGGTCGGTGATGGCGCCGTCCTTCATGGGCACGTTCAGGTCCGCGCGCAGCAGGATGCGGCGGCCCTTGGGGTCGAGGTCGTCGAGGGTACGGAAGCGGGCCATCCAGTGGGTCCTCATGCGGCGCCTGCCGGGTGGGCAGGCGCCGTGTTGTCCAGGCTCAGAGGCTGCCGAGCAGCGCGGCGGTGTCCGACATACGGTTGGAGAAGCCCCACTCGTTGTCGTACCAGCTCATCACCCGCACCAGCGCGCCATCGACCACCTGGGTCTGCGTCGCGTCGAAGGTCGAGGAATGGCTGTCATGGTTGAAGTCGATGCTGACCAGCGGCGCCGTGTTGTAGCCGAGGATGCCGCGCAGCTCGCCCTCCGCCGCCTCCTTCATCGCCGCGTTCACCATCTCCTTGGTCACGCCGGTCGCCTTCAGGTTCACGTCGAGCGAGATGAGCGAGACATTCGGCGTCGGGATGCGGATGGCGGTGCCGTCCAGCTTGCCCTTCAGCTCCGGCAGCACGAGGCCAACGGCCTTCGCCGCGCCCGTCGAGGTCGGAATGGCGGAGACCGCCGCGGCGCGGGCCCGGTGCAGGTCCTTGTGCAGCGTATCGACCGTGTTCTGGTCGCCCGTATAGGCGTGGATGGTCACCATGTAGCCGCGCAGGATGCCGAACTTCTCGTGCAGCACCTTCGCCACGGGGGCGAGGCAGTTGGTGGTGCAGGAGGCGTTCGAGACGATCTGGTGGCTCGGCTTCAGGATCTTGTGGTTCACGCCATAGACGATGGTCGCCTGGGCGCTGTCATCGGCATGCGCCTCGGCCCAGGTGACGGGGGCGGAGACCAGCACCTTCCGCGCGCCCGACTGCAGCAGCAGCGAGGCCTTGTCCGAGTTGGTGAAGATGCCGGTGCACTCGGCCGCGACATCGACGCCCTGCCAGGGCAGCTTGGTCGGGTCGCGCTCGGCCGTCACCTTGATCGGCGCATAGCGGCGGCCATTGGCCGAGATGATCATCGAGTTGCCCTCGACCTGCACCTCGCCCGGGAAGCGGCCATGGACGCTGTCGTAGCGGAAGAGATGCGCATTCGCCTCGACCGAGCCGAGGTCGTTGATGGCAACGCACTCGACATCGTCGCGCCCGCTCTCGATCATCGCGCGCAGCACCAGGCGACCAATGCGCCCGAACCCGTTGATCCCGACCTTCACGGCCATCATCGTCGTCCTTCTTTTGGAGCCCCGCCAGGGGGCTCGACACCATGCTCAACCGATACGCTTCTTCACCGCTGCCGTCACCGCCTCGGCGGTGAGGCCGAAATGACGGAACAGCTCCTCCGCCGGGCCGGAGGCGCCGAAGCCCTCCATCCCGATGAACAGCCCCTCCGGTCCCAGCCAGCGGTCCCAGCCGAAACTCACCGCCGCCTCGATCCCGACGCGCAGCGCATCGCCGAGCACCGCCTCGCGGTAGCCGGCATCCTGCGCGGCGAAGAGCTCCCAGCAGGGCAGCGAGACCACGGCCGTCGGGATACCTTCGGCCTCCAGCGCCGTGCGGGCAACCAGGGCGAGGGACACTTCCGAGCCAGTGGCGATCAAGGTTGCGCGGCGGGTGCCGCTGGCCTCCTCGACGACGTAACCGCCACGCGCACAGCGGTTCTCGCCGGCCTCGGTGCGGTAGGGGGTGAGGTTCTGGCGCGACAGCGCCAGCACGCTTGGCCCGTCCGCCCGCTTCACCGCCAGCTCCCAGCACTCGGCCGTCTCCATCGCGTCGCCGGGGCGGAAGACGAAGAGGTTGGGGATGGCGCGCAGCCCGGCCAGCGTCTCCACCGGCTGGTGCGTCGGCCCGTCCTCGCCGAGGCCGATGCTGTCATGCGTCAGCACATGGATCACGCGCTGGCGCATCAGCGCGGCGAGGCGGATCGCCGGGCGCATGTAGTCGGCGAAGACCAGGAAGGTGCCGGCATAGGGGATGATGCCGCCATGCAGCGCCATGCCGTTCATGGCCGAGGCCATGCCATGCTCGCGCACGCCGTAATGCACGTAGCGCCCGGCGAAATTCTCCGGCGTGACGGAGGGGATGCCCTTCACGTTGGTGTTGTTGGAGCCGGTGAGGTCGGCCGAGCCGCCCACCATCTCCGGCACCGCCGGCACCAGCGCCTCGAGCGCGCGCTGGCTGGCGATTCGGCTGGCGATCTTCGGCCGGTCCTCGGCGGTCTTGGCCCGCAGCGCCGCCAGCGCCTCGTGCCAGGCCTCGGGCAGCCGGCCCGCGACGGCGCGCTCGAAATCCGCCTTCATCGGGTGCTTGGCCAGCCGCTTCAGCCAGGCCCGCCGCGTCCCTGCCGAGCGGCGGCCCGCCGCCTCCCAGCGCTCGCGCAGCCCGTCCGGCACCTCGAAGGGCGGGTGGTTCCAGCCAAGGGCCGACTTCGCCGCCGCCGCTTCCTCCGGACCGAGCGGGCTGCCATGGCTCGCCGCCGTCCCCGCCTTCTTCGGCGCCGAGAAGCCGATGATGGTCCTGCAGGCGATCAGCACCGGCCGCGGCGTCCGCGTCGCCCAGGCCAGCGCCGCCGCCACCTCCGCCGTGTCGTGCCCGTCGACCCGCCGCACCGCCCAGCCATAGGACTGGAAGCGCCGCAGCGTGTCGTCGGTGAAGGACAGATCGGTCGCGCCGTCGATGGTGACGCTGTTGTCGTCCCAGAGCAGGGTCAGCTTGTCGAGGCCGAGATGCCCGGCGAGCGAGGCCGCCTCATGGCTGATCCCCTCCTGCAGGCAGCCATCGCCGCAGATCGCCCAGGTGCGGTGATCGACCAGCGACTTGCCGAAGCGTGCCGCCATCAGCCGCTCGGCCAGCGCCATGCCGACCGCGTTGCCGATGCCCTGGCCGAGCGGCCCGGTGGTGGTCTCGATGCCCGGCGCCTCGCCGAATTCGGGGTGCCCCGCCGCCGGGGAGTGCAGCTGGCGGAAATGCCTGATGTCGTCGATGGTCATCCCAGGCTGCCCGGTCAGGTGCAGGATGGAATAGAGCAGCATCGAGCCATGGCCGGCCGAGAGCACGAAGCGGTCGCGGTCCGGCCAGCGCGGGTCGGCGGCGTCGAATTTGACGAATTGCGAGAACAGCACCGTCGCCACATCGGCCATGCCGAGCGGCATGCCGGGATGGCCGGACTTCGCCTTCTCGACCGCGTCGATGGCGAGCGCCCGGATCGCATCCGCCATCCGCCGTTCATCCGTCGCCGGTCGGGCGAGAATCTCGGCCTGCAGGGCAAGCGCCGGGTTCGGCTTGGGTTGCGGCTGGGAATCGGGCTCCAGGCTGGCCAAAACGGGTATCCTCCAGGCTTGCGCGCCCTATAGGACGCCGGGTCCGGGCCGGCAACCCGGCCAGGCCGCGGGGGATCTCGGAGGCGACACGGAGGCCGCGGCAGTCTAGTCTGGGCGCATGGACACCGCCCTGCAACGCGAGGAGTTGCCGCCCCCGCCCCCGGGACCGCCGGAGGGCGAGCAGCACTTCACCGCCTCCGCGACGGTGCGCGACCTGGTTATCGGCATGGCCGACGGGCTGACCGTGCCCTTCGCCCTCGCCGCCGGCCTGTCCGGCGCCGTCGCCGCCAACCCGCTGATCGTCACCGCCGGCCTCGCCGAGATCGCCGCCGGCTGCGTCGCCATGGGCCTCGGCGGCTATCTCGCCGCCCGCACCGACGCCCAGCACTTCGCCTCCGAGCGGGCCCGCGAGGAGCAGGAGATCCGCGAATACCCGGACCGCGAGCGCTGGGAGGTCTCGGTCATCCTCCACCGCTACGGCCTGCGCGGCGAGGTGCTGCACCGGGCGACCGAGGCCATCGCCGCCGACCGCCGCCGCTGGGTCGACTTCATGATGCGCTTCGAGCTGGAGCTCGCCGAGCCCCTGCCCGGCCGCGCCGCCCGCTCCGCCGCGACCATCGGCGGCGCCTATGTGGTGGGCGGGATGATCCCGCTCTCGCCCTATATCCTGCTGGACGAGACCCACGCCGCCCTGCAGGTCTCGGCGCTGATGACCGGCCTCGCCCTGCTCGGCTTCGGCTGGCTGAAGGCCCGCGCCACCGGCCTGCCGCCGCTGCGGGGCGCCCTGCAGACCCTCGGCATCGGCGGGCTGGCGGCGGCCGTCGCCTATGCGGTGGCGAGTTGGGTAGGCGGCTGACCCAGCCGCGCTTGCCATCCCGGCAGGGTGGGCGTATAGGAATTCTCGCCTAAAGCTTCGGCCGTCCCGGTGGCCCGGCCACCCGCCTCAATCCCTAAAACCTTCAAATCCCGCCGCCTGAATCCAAGCTTTCCAAAGGTTTGAGCCGCATCGGGGGCGGCGGAATTGAAGCGGTTTGAAGCCACGGCCGGCCCTAGACCGCCCGGTTCGCCCGCGCCAGCACCGCCTCGAACAGCACCTGGCACCCCGCCTCCGCCTCGCCCGGCTCGATGCTCTCCGCCTCGTTGTGGCTGAGCCCGTCCTTGCAGGGGGTGAAGATCATCGCCGTCGGCACGCTGCGCGCGACATAGACCGCGTCATGCCCGGCGCCCGAGACGATCTCCCGTGCCGGCAGGCCGAGCCTGGCCGCCGCCTGCCGCACCAGATCGACGCAGCCCGGATCGAAAGGCTGCGCCGGCAGCCGGAACAGCTCCTCCAGCTTCAGCGGCGTCCCGCAGTCGCGGGCGATGAACCCCGCCTCGCGCGGAAACTGCGCCGCCAACCGCTCGATCTCGGCGAAATCCGGATGCCGGAATTCGACGCTGAACCGCACCTCGCCCGGCACCACGTTGCGGCTGTTCGGCAGCACATGCAGCTGCCCGACGGTACCGCGCCCGTCCTCGCCCCGCGCCCGCATCATGCGGTCCACGAGGTCGATGATCCGCGCCGCGCAGACCAGCGCATCGCGCCGGGCGGAGGGCGGCGTGGTGCCCGCATGCGCGTCCTGCCCGGTCACCACCGCATCGTACCAGACCTGCGCCTGCGCCCCGGTGACGATGCCGATCGCCTTACCTTCCTTCTCGAGGATCGGCCCCTGCTCGATATGCAGCTCGAAATAGGCATCCGCCGGGAAGGGCTTCGCCGGCACCTCGCCCTTGTAGCCGATCGAGGTCAGCGCCTCCTCGACCGAGACGCCCTCGACATCGCGCAGCCCATAGACCTTCTCCAGCGGATAGATGCCGGCCCAGGCGCCGCTGCCCATCAGCGAATGGCCGAAGCGGCTGCCTTCCTCATCGGTCCAGTTCACCAGCTCGACCGGCGCCTCGGTGGTGATGCCGAGGTCGTTGAGCGAGCGCATCACCTCGAGCCCGGCGATGACGCCGAGCGCGCCGTCGAATTTCCCGCCCGAGGGCTGGCTGTCGAGATGGCTGCCCATCAGCACCGGCAGCCGCGTCGGGTCGCGCCCCTCGCGCCGGGCGAACATGTTGCCGATGGCATCCACCCGCACCGTGAGGCCGAGCGCCTCGCACCAGCCGCGGAACCGCTCCCGCCCCTGCCGGTCCAGATCGGTCAGGGTCAGGCGCTTCACGCCGCCCTTCGGCGTGGCGCCGATCTCGGCCATGCTCATCAGGCTGTCCCACAGCCGCTTGCCGTCGATCCGCTGATTGGTGCCGCTCATCGCCAAGACCCCTTGCTGCCGGCGCCATAGGCCGGGCCAGCCTGTGCCGCAAGCCTCGGCACACTGGCTGCGCCCGCATGTCGGTCACGGAAGGGTCCCGCCCTACCAGACCGGCCAGAGCCCCGGCGTCGCCAGCTCCAGCAGGTTGCTGTCCGGGTCGCGGAAATAGATGCTGATGCTGCCGCGGGGCCATCGCGTACGCCCCTCGACGGCGATGCCGTGCCCGGCCAGCCGCGCCTCCCAGGCCGGCAGCGCCTCGGCCGTGACGGCGAGCGCCGCATGCACCCCGCCGATGCCGTCATGCGGCGGGATGGTGCCGCCCGGCAGATGCACCGTCTCCGTGGTGCTGCCACGGAGGAAGACCAGCAGCGCGCTCCGCCCACCGACCGGATAGGCGGTCAGCCGCTCATCGGCGAACATCGGCGCAAGGCCGAGCACGCCCTCGTAGAAGCCGCGCGCCCGCGCCATGTCGGCGGCATAGAGCGCGGTCTCGAGCAATCCGGCGAGCGGCGGGGCATCGGTCATGCCGCATCCTCCCTCCACGCCGCGCCCCTTCGCAAGCCGGCCATGCCACACGACATGATGGGGATGCGATGGCTCCTCCTCCTTGGCCTGATCGGCGCCGCGCTGCCGGCCGCGGCGCAGCAGCTCCCGCCCATCCCCGCGACACCGGCCGAGCGCCAGCGCCAGCTCGACGCCTGGTGGGCCCGGCAGCGCGAGAAGGAGGCGACCGACCGCGCCATCAACGGCCCGCGCGAGGCGCGGCGCGACCTGACGCGCGACCAGTTCGAGCGCTGGAACCGGCAGAACGACCGGCGGCGGGGAATCCCGCCGCCGCCCTTCTAAGCCTCAGAACGGAAGGCGCAGGGCCTGCCGGTAGCGCGCGAAACAGGCCGCGCCGCATTCGAGCCGCATCAGCGCGCCCTCGGCCATGGCCGTCGCATAGCGCGGATCCTCGGCGACGAGCGGTCGGATAGCCTCGGCATTCCAGGCCAATGAGTGCTTCACATCCAGTATGGCGTGCAGGTCGAAATAGTGCCGGTCGCCCGCCGGCACCTTCAGCCGCTTCAGCCCCCGCGCGACCATGGCCGAGCGGCCAGGGGCCGTCTGCTCGATCACCCCGAGCGCACCGACCGAGTGATAGGCGTAGCGCCGGTTCGCCGCGAGCCCGGCCATGACATTGGCCAGCGCCAGCGCCTCCCACACCGTCGTCTCGATCCGCGGCTCGAGGCCGAGCCGGTGGGCGAGCGTGTCCAGCAACGGGCCGTGCATGCCCTTCGGGTTGCCACGGCCCATCTCGTCCCAGTAGTTGCGCGCGATCTCGAGCTTCGGCCGTTGCGGCATCCGCACCTGCGTCAGGGCGGCCAGATCCTCGAAGCCGGCCTCACCGGCGACTTCCTGGGTCAGGAACCAGCGCATCTCCTCCATCGAGGCCTGCCCGGCCAGCCAGGGGAAGAGCGGGTCGCCCTGGCCAGGGCCGGTGCGGTCCAGCGCTTCGAACCAGGCGATGAAGCCGTCGGGATCGGTCGGGGCCTCGGCGGCGCGGGCGGCGACCGCGGCACGGCGCACCTCCAGGTACCGGGCTTCCTCCCGCTCCAGGACGCTCATCTCCTCCCGGTCCTGGTCCCAGTCGCTGTCGGGAAGCGCCGGGGTGAAGCGGCGGCGGTTCAGCCCGGACAGCCGACGTTGCAGGCGGTCCTGCGCGGCGTCCTCGGGCGTGGTGATCGGATACAGGCTGCCTTCCGGCATTCATCGCCCTCCTGGCTTCGTGATGGTGAGTACAACTGCGGCGATGCGGTCAGCCTGGTCATAGGCGCCGTCCTCAAGCTCCTCGCCGAAGACGTCTGGGTCGGCCTCACGGTAGCGCCAGGCCATGTCCATCCCGGCGAGGCGCCCCGCGGCCGCTGCGTGGAAGGCGTCATGCCCCTCCACGATGGCAACGCCGGTGTAGAGGACCAGGGTGCCACCCGGCGCCAGGCGCTCCAGCGCCGCGTCGAGGATGGCGATGGACAGGCCCTCGCCGAGGGATCCGCCGCCATGCCGGTAGGAACGCCGTGCCGGGTCCAGCAGATAGGGCGGATTGGAGACGATCCAATCGAAATCGCCCGGTACCCCGGACAACAGGTCGCTGCGGAAGGCCGCGGCGTTGGACGTGCCGGCCAGGACGGCATTGATCCGCGCGAGGCGGAGCGCGGCATCGTTGATGTCGAGCATCGCGACCGCCGCGCCCGGACAGGCCGCGGCTACGAGGATGCCGCCCGGACCCGCGCCGCAACCGATATCGGCGGCACGGTGGATGGGGGCGGCGCGGGCGGCCAACTCGATCCGGATCGCCGAGGCGAAGCGATAGGTGTCGGGGCCGAAGAACACGGCATCGGCGGCATCGGTCGGATAGGCGGAATGCAGGAACAGCGCCCCGTCCAGGCTGGAAAGCCGCACCAAGCTCCGCCAGAGACCGCCTTCGGACTCCGGCACCGCCACCTCGGCACGCTGCATCAGCGCGAACAATTCGGCCGGCATCACATCCGGCGAGAACGGCCTGCTCCAGCCGAACACCCCGCGCAGGTCACGGGCAACCTCGTTGCCGGGTCGCCGGTTGACCCGCGCATGGGTCGCGGGCGTCGGCGTGACGAAGCGGTAGCCGCCGTCTCGCAGTGCCTTGGCCAGGGCAAGAAGCGACGCATCGGCCTCGCACAGGAGGGGGGCGGGAGTGGACATTCAGCCAGAGCGAACGGCAACCGCGTCGCGAGGTTCCGCACAAGGGTGCGGCATGCCCCGGCAGGACATCCCTTCGCAAGCCGCGGCGGGCTTCGCCGCCCTGGTCCCGGGCGGGGCTGTCAGGCCTGCATCAGCACCCGCAGATGCGCCGCCGTGCTGCTGGCGAGCGCGTCGAGGTCGTAGCCGCCCTCCAGCAGGCTGACGACATGCCCGCCGCAGCGCCGCTCGGCGATGGCGCAGAGCTCCGCCGTCAGCCAGGCGAAATCCGGCTCCCGCAGGCGGAGCTGCGCCAGCGGGTCCCGTGCATGGGCATCGAAGCCGGCCGAGATCACCAGCAGCCCGGGGTCGAACCCATCGATCGCCGGCAACAGGCCCTGCCAGGCCTCGCGGAACTCGGCGCCATCCGCGCCGGGGCGGAGCGGGACGTTGAAGATATTGCCGACGCCGCGCTCCCGCGCATCGCCGGTACCCGGATAGAGCGGCCATTGATGCGAGGAGGCGTAGAGGATGCTGCCATCCGTCTCGACGCAGGCCTGGCTGCCATTGCCGTGATGCACGTCGAAATCGATGATGGCGATGCGCTCGACGCCATGGATCGCCTGGGCATGGCGGGCGGCGATGACGGCATTGGCGAAGAAGCAGAAGCCCATCGGCCGCGCCGGCTCGGCATGGTGGCCGGGCGGGCGGGTGGCGCAGAAGGCGCGGCGGACGCTGCCCCCGGCGGGGCCGCCCAGTACGGCATCCACCGCGGCGACGGCGGCGCCCGCGGCGCGCAGCGCGGCCTCGGCGCTGCCATCGCTCATCAGCGTGTCGGCATCCAGCGCGACGGTCTCGCCGGCCGCCGGGCGGATCGCCAGGATGGCCTCGACATAGTTCCGCGGATGGACGCGGACCAGCTGCTCCACCGTTGCCTCCGGCGCCTCGGCGCGCACCAGGTCGCTGAACTCCTCCGCCTCCAGCGCGCGCAGCACGGCGCGCAGGCGGTCGGGGCATTCCGGGTGGTAGTCGCCGGGGTCGTGCCGCAGGCAGGCGCGATGGGTCAGCAGCAGGACGCTCATGCCGTCTCCTTCTTGCGGATGACGAAGCGCCAGACCCCGTCCGCCTCCCCGGCCTCGTCCAGGCTGTGCCCGGTCTCGGCGCAATAGGCGGGAAAGTCCTTCGCCGCCGCCGGGTCGGTGGCAAGCACCACCAGCCGCGCCCCGGCGGGCAGGCCGCGCAGCGCCTTGTTGGCCTTGAGCACCGGGAGGGGGCAGGACAGCCCCTGCACATCGAGCAGCGTTTCCGACATGCTGCGAGTCCAGCACCCGCCCCTTCGGATGACAAGCAGCAGTCATGGCGATACGCCTCGGCATCGATCTCGGCGGCACCAAGACGGAGATCGTGGCCCTCGACGAGGCCGGCGCCATCCGGCTCCGCCGCCGCGCCCCGACGCCACCGGCCCATGCCGGGGTGGTCGCCCTCATCGGCGGGCTGGTGGAGGCCGCGGAGCGGGAGCTCGGCCAGCAGGGCACCGTCGGCATCGGCATCCCCGGCAGCCTGTCGCCGGCCACGGGTCTGGTGCGCGGGGCGAATTCCACCTGGCTGAATGGCGGGCGGCTGGATGCGGACATCGCCGCGCGCCTCGGCCGGCCCGTGCGCCTCAGCAATGACGCCAATTGCCTGGCGATGAGCGAGGCGGCGGACGGCGCCGGGGCGGGGCATGGCACCGTCTTCGCCGCGATCCTCGGCACCGGCGTCGGCGCCGGGATCGTCATCGGCGGCCGGCTGGTGGAGGGGCGCAACCGCATCGCGGGCGAATGGGGGCACAACCCGCTGCCCTGGATGACGCCGGCCGAGCATCCCGGCCCGGCCTGCTGGTGCGGCCGGCGGGGCTGCATCGAGACCTTCCTCTGCGGCCCGGCGCTCGCCGCCGATGCCGATGGACGGGGCGCCCGCGACGCCGGCCCCCTCCCCCTGCGAGCCGCGGCCGGAGACCAGTCCGCCGCTGCGGCGCTTGCACGCCATGCCGACCGGCTCGCCCGGGCGCTGGCCCATGTGATCAACCTGCTGGACCCGGACTGCATCGTGCTGGCGGGCGGGCTGTCGAACATGGCGCATCTGTACGAGGAGGTGCCGCGCCGCTGGCGCGACTTCGTCTTCTCCGACGTGGTGGAGACGCCCCTGCTCCGGGCGCAGCACGGCGACAGCTCCGGCGTGCTCGGCGCGGCGAGGCTCTGGGATGCGGCCTGAGCTCCGCGCCGGCGCTGCCTATGCCGCGGCGATGTTCGGGCTCGGCGCCCTGCTCGGCCTGCTGCGCGAGCTGGTCCTCGCGCCCCGCCTCGGCGCCACCGCCGCAGCCGCGATCGAGGCGGTGCCGATGCTGCTCGGCATGGCGATTCTCGCCCCCCTGATCGCTGGCCGGCTGGCGGTGCCGCCGGCGCTGCCCGCCCGGCTCGGCATGGGGGCCGCTGGCCTCCTGCTGCTGATCCTGGCCGAGAGTGCCCTTGATGTGCTGGTGCGCGGCCAGACGCTCTGGCTCGAACGGATGCGGAGCCCGGCCGGCTGGATCGGCCTCGGCCTGCTCGCCGCCTTCGCCGCCATGCCGGCGCTGCGGCCCCGCTGATGCCGAGCCTCTGCCGCGACTGCTTCCGCGAGGTGCCTGACGGTCGTGGCACCTGCCCGGCCTGCACCTCACGCCGCCTGGTGCGCCATCCGGAGCTGTGGACCCTCACCGTCGCCCATGTCGATTGCGACGCCTTCTATGCCAGCATCGAGAAGCGGGACCGGCCGGAGCTGCTGGCCCTGCCGGTCATCGTCGGTGGCGGCAAGCGGGGCGTGGTCTCGGCCGCCTGCTATATCGCCCGTACCCGCGGCGTGCGCAGCGCCATGCCGATGTTCAAGGCGCTGGCGCTCTGCCCGGATGCCGTCGTCATCAAGCCGGACATGGCGAAATACGTGGCCGCCGCCCGGCAGATCCGCGGGCTGATGGAAGGGCTGACGCCGCTGGTGCAGCCGCTCTCGATCGACGAGGCGGTGCTCGATCTCCGCGGCACCGACGCGCTGCACCGCGCCCCGCCCGCTGCCGTGCTCGCCCGCTTCGCCCGCGCGGTGGAGCAGCAGGTCGGCGTCACCGTCTCCATCGGCCTCGCCGCCAACCGGCTGATGGGCAAGCTGGCGGCGGAGCGGGACAAGCCGCGCGGCTTCGCCGTGATCGGCGCCGGCGAGGCGGCGGCCTGGCTGGCGCCCCAGCCGGTGACGCTGCTGCCCGGCGTCGGCCCTGCGCTCGCCCGGCGGCTGGAGGCGGCGGGCTTCACCCGGCTCGGCCAGCTTGCGGTGCTGACCCCGCGCGAGGCGGCCCTGCGCTTCGGCGAGGAGGGACCCTCCCTCGCCGCCCGCGCCCGCGGCGAGGACAACCGTCCGGTGAACCCGGCGCGCGACACCAAGAGCATCAGCGCCGAGACCACCTTCGACCACGATCTCTCGGCGATCCCCGAGCTGGAAGCACCGCTCTGGCGGCTGTGCGAGAAACTGGCCCGCCGGTTGAGGGAGAAGGAGCTGGCCGCCGCCGGGGTGGTGCTCAAGCTGAAGACGGCCGGCTTCGCGCTCCGCACCCGCAATGCCCGGCTGCCCTCGCCCACGCGGCTGCCGGAGACGCTCTTCGCCGCTGCCCGGCCGCTGCTGGCGCGGGAGGCGGATGGCACGCGCTTCCGGCTGATCGGTATCGGCGCTCAGCCCCTCGCCCCAGCCATCGGCGCCGATCGCGGCGATCTGGCCGATCCGGACGCGCCCCGCCGCGCTGCCCGCTGGCAGGCGGTGGAGGCGCTGCGGGCACGCTTCGGCGAGGCGGCGGTGATGCAGGGCCGCGGGCTGAAGCCGCGCGCATGACGGAGACCGCCGGCTTCTGACCCCTGCCCATGCCGGCTGGCATTCCAGGGCGGCTGTATCCGGGCACCGTGCCAGGCCGCCATGCGCCGCTGGAGGTTTCCGGTCGGAGACGGCGGCGCAGCGGGATTTTGTCGCCTGCGTCACCGGCGGCTGACCACCCCACCAGGCAGGCGACAGCGGGCCGGAGGGCTGCTACAGCGCCGCCATGTTCCCCATTTCCCCCTCCATCCCCCGCGCGGCCCTGGTCACCGGGGGCGCCAAGCGCCTTGGCCGGGCCATTGCCCTCGGCCTTGCCGAGGCCGGCTTCGACATCGCGGTGCATTACGCCGGCAGCGCCGACGAGGCGGCACGTACCGCCGAGGAGATCCGCGCGTTCGGCCGCCGTGCGACGGTGCTGAAAGCCGACCTGGCGGCAGAGGCGGAGACGGCGGCGTTGCTGCCTGCGGCCACCGCCGCGCTCGGCCCGGTCGGCGTGCTGGTGAACAATGCCAGCACCTTCGAGCGCGACGAGTGGGAGGATGCGAGCCGGGAAAGCTGGGACCGCCATATCGAGCCCAATCTCCGCGCGCCCTTCCTGCTTGCTCAGGCCATGGCTCGCGCGTTGCCCGCCGGGGCCGAGGGGCTGGTGCTGAACATGCTCGATCAGCGGGTCTGGTCGCTGACGCCGCATTTCACCAGCTACACCCTCTCGAAGGCCGGTCTCTGGACCCTGACCCAGACCCTTGCCCTGGCGCTTGCCCCGCGCATCCGGGTGAACGGCATCGGCCCGGGCCCGGCGCTGCCGAGCCCCCGCCAGACCGAGGAGCAGTTCCGCAAGCAGTGTCTCTCGGTCCCGCTTCGCCACGGCACCAGTCCGGAAGAGATCGCCCGCGCCGTACTGGCGGTCCTCGCCCTGCCTTCGATGACCGGTCAGATGATCGCCCTCGATGGCGGCCAGCACCTGCAATGGGCTCCTTGCCCCGAGACGGGGGCGCCGGAGGAATGAGCGGGATGGGATTTGCCCCCGATGCCGAGCGGCAGCTGCGCCTCGTCTTCGTCCGCGGCCTCGCCCTTCAGGCGCGGCTTGGCATCTATCCGCACGAGAAGGCGGCACCGCAACGCGTCATCATCGGCGTGGAACTGGCCGTGGAGGATGAGGCGGCGCCGGCCTCGGTCGGCAGCGACGACCTTCGGCGGGTGGTGAATTACGAGAGCGTCGTGCGCGCCGCCCGCGCTGCCGTGGATGGCCATACCCTGCTTGTCGAGACCCTGGCGGAGCGGATCGCTGCCGCGGCGCTGGCGGACCCGCGCGTGGTGCGGGCACGTGTCACTGTGGAGAAGCCGGATGCCTTCCCGGACGCCGCGACCGTAGGCGTTACGATCGAGCGGATCCGCGGCTGAGCGCCTGACACGGCGAGGCAGCAACGGTTCGCCCGAAAATCCATCCACCGATAAATTGAACGCAGCCAAGGCGGCATTCCTGTCAAGCCCAACAACTCCCTTGACCTGCCGATGACCGCGTCCAAAACGTAAACACGAGCGATTTCAAGATGTTACGCAGATGCTTAAAAAACGCGCAAACACATATGACTGGCGGATGACAGCCAGTTTCGGCTCGATACCACCATCCGGTCCACAGACTTGTCCACAGGATCGGTGGAGAAATACGGGTTGTGCCCGACACTCCTGCTGCCCTTATCACCCGGCATGACGGAAGCCGGATCCGAGCCCCCGATCGACACCGAAGCGGCGGATATGCCTGCGGATGTGTCCCCGGACATGCCTCAGGAGGCCGCCCCTGAGGCGCCCGTGATGGAGGGCGTGCGGGTGATCGAGGCGGCGCTTGCCACCCTGCCGCTCTCGCCTGGCGTCTACCGGATGCTCGATGCCAAGGGGGATGCCCTCTATGTGGGCAAGGCGCGTGCCCTCAAGAAGCGCGTGGTGGCCTATACCCAGATCGGCCGCCTGCCCGAGCGCCTGCGCCGCATGGTCCATGAGACCCGCAGCCTCGAGGTCATCACTACGGCCTCGGAGGCCGAGGCCCTGCTGCTCGAGGCCAATCTCATCAAGCGGCTGAGGCCGCGCTACAACATCGTCCTGCGGGACGACAAATCCTATCCCTGGCTGGTCCTGACGGAGGACCACCCCTATCCGCAGATCACCAAGCATCGCGGCGAACGGCGGAAGGGCGCCAGCTATTGGGGGCCCTTCGCCTCCGCCTGGGCGGTGAACCAGACGCTGACGGCCTTGCAGCGGGTGTTCCTGCTGCGCTCCTGCCGGGACACGGTCTTCGACAGCCGCGACCGGCCCTGCCTGCTCTTCCAGATCCGCCGCTGTTCGGCCCCCTGCGTCGACCGCATCTCGAAGGAGGATTACGCGGAGCTGGTGGCGGAGGCGAAGCAGTTCCTCTCCGGTGAGACGCCTTCCATCCAGAAGAACCTCGCCCGCGAGATGGAGGAGGCCGCCGAGGCGCTGGAATTCGAACGGGCCGCGGCATTACGTGACCGCATCCGCGGCCTGACCCATATCCAGGGCCGTGACCGGATCAACATGGAAGGCATCGGCGATGCCGATGTCGTGGCGCTGCACCAGCTTGCCGGGCAGACCTGCGTGCAGGTCTTCTTCTTCCGCGGCGGGCGGAACAACGGCAACCGGCCCTATTTCCTGTCGAAGGGCGAGCAGGGGCCGGAGGAGGTCATGGGCGCCTTTCTCGGCCAGCTCTATGACGACCTGCCGCCGCCGCCCCTCGTCCTGCTGAGCCATGAGCCGGCGGAGCGGGGGCTGATCGCCGAGGCGCTGTCCATCAAGGCCGGCCGGAAGGTGGAGCTGCACCGGCCGCAGCGCGGCGACAAGCGCTCGGCGGTCGAGCATGCCGAGACCAACGCCCGTGAGGCGCTGGAGCGCCGCATGGCGGAGGGCACGGCGCAGCAGACCCTGCTGGCCGGCGTCGCCACCCTCTTTGACCTGCCCTCCATGCCGGAGCGGATCGAGGTCTATGACAACTCCCATATCCAGGGCGCGCATGCCTATGGGGTGATGGTCGCAGCCGGGCCGAGCGGCTTCCTGAAGCAGGCCTACCGGAAATTCTCGATCCGTGGCCCGGTGAAGCCCGGCGACGATTTCGGCATGATGCGCGAGGTCTTTGAGCGCCGCTTCGGCCGCGCCCTGAAGGAGGACCCGGAGCGGGAGAGCGGCACCTGGCCCGACCTGGTGCTGATCGATGGCGGCCTCGGCCAGCTCAACGCGGCGCGGGAGATCATGGCGGAGCTCGGCGCGCATGACATTCCCCTGGTCGCCGTCGCCAAGGGGCCGGACCGGGATGCCGGGCGCGAATGGTTCCACCGTGCCGGGCAGCAGCCCTTCCAGCTCCCGCCGCGCGACCCGGTGCTCTATTACCTGCAGCGGCTGCGGGACGAGGCGCATCGCTTCGCCATCACCACCCACCGCGCCGGGCGCTCGAAGGCATTGACCACCTCGGAGCTGGACGAGATCCCGGGCGTCGGCAGCGCCCTGAAGCGCAAGCTGCTCAATCATTTCGGCTCGGCCCGCGGGGTGCGGAACGCGGCGCTGGAGGATCTGGCGAATGCTCCCGGCATCGGCCCGGCCGTGGCACGGAAGATCCATGGGCATTTCCATCCGGGCGGGAGCTGATCGGGCGGCACAGCATGACTGGACGGGCGCGCGCCGCTCCGCCATGACTGCGCCGACATGCCAACCGACCTGCCCAACCTGCTGACGCTGTCGCGTATCGCAGCCATCCCGCTGCTGGTGCTGCTGGTGGCGTTGCGCACGCCCTTGGGCGATGTCGGCGCCTGCCTGGTCTTCTCGCTCGCCGCCATCACCGACTATTTCGACGGCAAGATCGCGCGCCAGCGCCAGAGCATCTCCGGCTTCGGCCGCATGCTGGACCCGATCGCCGACAAGCTGCTGGTCGCCGCCGCGCTGATGCTGCTGGCCGGGCTCGGCCGCCTGCCGGGCCTGTCGCTCTACCCCGCGATTCTCATCATGCTGCGGGAGATCCTGGTTTCCGGCCTCCGCGAATACCTGGCCGAACTGCGCATCGGCCTGCCGGTGACGCGGTTGGCGAAGTGGAAGACCGGCTTCCAGATGGGCGCGCTGGGCACGCTACTGGCCGGCGAGACCGGCGCCGCCGTCCTGCATCTCTCCTTCCTGCCGGTGGCGCTCATCGGCGAGGCGATGCTCTGGACCGCGGCGGCCCTCACGCTCGTCACCGGCTGGGACTATCTGCTGGCGGGCATCCGCAATGCGGAGACGACGGCGTCGCCCAAGCCGGCGGATCGCCGCACGGAACCAGCCATACGTCCTTGACGCTCTTTCCCTTGAGGCGCGGCCGGTGGCAGCGCATGGTGCAGCCGATTCACCCGGCCGGCACGCTCGGCCGGGACCACAGGAGTTGACGATGCGACGGATTGGCGGATCGGCGGCGGCACTCGGCCTGGCCGCGCTGCTCGGGGGCTGCGGCTGGGCGAATACGGCCAGCTACAAGGCGGTGAACGGCGTGACCAATGCCGGTGCATCCGTCGGCATGCCCTGGGGCCGGATGGACGCCACGCCGCCGGAGCAGAGCGAGACCATTGCCCGCATCAGCGGCCAGCCGCCGCAGCTCGCCTCGCTGCGGCCGGAGGAGGGCAATGTCTGGCCGGCGCAGGAAGGCCCGCGCGCGACCCTCGCCAATCCCGACGCCGCCATGCGCAACATCCCCGCCTATCGTCCGGGCGAGCTGGACCGCATGTCGGCACCGGCCGGCCGCTCGACCTGGCAGCCGACCGACCCGCCGGTTCCGCCACGGGCCCCGCCCGGCATCAACAGCTCCTCATCCCCGCCGCCGCCGCCGATCCGCCAGATGGATCCGCCGCGCGCCACAGTCCTTCCGCCGCCTGTCGGCGCCACCTCGCCGCCGCCGGCGCGGACGGATGGGCGGGTGATCCAGACCCCCTCCGGTCCCGTCACCACCACCGGCGGCACCGGCCGGGTGCAGGGCTACGTCACCCCGGGCGGCGGCACCGGCACGCTGCATAATGACGGCAACACCACCACCTTCGTCGGCCCCAACGGTCAGGTGCAGACCATGCCCACGCCGCGCTGAGGCCAACCCGTGCGCGTGCTCTATTTCGCCTGGGTGAAGCAGCATGTCGGCGTTGCGGAGGAGGAGGTGGCCCCGCCGCCCGAGGTGCGGGACGTGGCCGGGCTGATCGACTGGCTGGCCGGACGCAGCCCTGGCCATGCCGCCGCATTCGCCAACCGCAAGACGATCCGCGCCGCGGTGAACCAGGATTTCGCCGGGCCTGACCACCCGGTGACGGCGGGCGACGAGATCGCCTTCTTCCCCCCGGTGACCGGCGGATGACGCCCCGCATCGCCATCCAGGAGGCGCCCTTCGACCTCGCCGAGGAGACCGCGCGGCTGACCGAGGGCCGCAGCGATATCGGCGGCCTCGCCAGCTTCGTCGGCCTCTGCCGCGCCGATGACGGGCTGGCGGCGATGGTGCTCGAGCATTACCCGGGCATGACGGAGCGGGCGATCACCCGAATCGCCGAGGAGGCCGCCGGGCGCTGGCCGCTGTTCGGGATCACTGTCATCCACCGGGTCGGGCGGTTGCCGCCGGGGGCGCCGATCGTGCTCGTGCTCACCGCCTCGGCCCATCGCGCCGCGGCGCTCGAGAGCTGCGCCTTCCTGATCGATTGGCTGAAGACCGGCGCGCCCTTCTGGAAGCGCGAGGAACTCGCCGATGGCGAGTCCCGCTGGGTCGAGGCCAAGGCGGCTGACGACGCGGCCGCCGCGCGCTGGACCGCGGCTTGACCCTCGGCCCGCTGGCCCGCCTGGAACTCGCCTGCCATGACCTGCAGCGGCAACGGGAATTCTATGCCCGCATCCTGCAGCTGCCGGTACTTGGCCCCGGGCCCGGGCTCAGCTTCGCCATGGGGCCGGTGACGCTGGTGCTGCGGCCGCGGGGCGATGTGCTCTTCCCCGCCTCGGCGGCTGGCCCTTGCGAGCCGGGCACGCTCATCGCCCTCACCGTCGAGGACGCCGAGCTGGACCGCTGGCACCGGCGCATGCTGACGCTGCGCGTCGCGGTGCTGGATGCGCCGGGCCCGGCCGGGGCACCGCCGAGGATGATGCGGGTCGCCGATCCCGAGGGCAATGTGATCGAGCTCTTCGTCCCGGCGTGAGCCTCCTCCTCGGGGCACTGCTCTTGATCTGGCCGGCGCTGCTGAACGGCTATCCGCTTGTCTTCAGCGATACCGGCGCCTTCCTTGCGCTGACAGTCGAGGGCTGGCCGGTCTGGGACAAGCCGCCCGCCTATGGGCTGGCGCTGCGCGCCTTCAGCCTCGGGATAGGCCTCTGGGGCCCGGCGCTGGCCCAGGGGCTGCTGCTCTCCTGGCTGTTGCGGCTCGTGCAGCGGGGCTTCCTTGGCGAGGCCGGCGCGGGGCGCCACCTGCTGCTGTGCGCCGGCCTCGCCGCCGGGACGGCCGCGCCCTGGTTCACCGCGCTGCTGCTGCCGGATATCCTGGCGCCGGCCCTGGTGCTCTCCATCGCCCTGCTTGGCTTCGTCGGAGAGCGCCTGTCGGTGGCCGAACGCCTTGGCCTCCAGGCGCTGGCGGCCTTCACCATGGCGGCGCACCCCTCCCACCTGCCGCTCGGCATGGCGCTGCTGGTACCGGTGCTCGCGCTGCGGCGCCCGGTGCTGCGCTGCGCGCTGCCGCTGGGCGTGGCGCTCGGGTTGGTGATGGCGGGCAATCTCGCCCTGCATGGGCGCCCTGCCCTCTCCCCCTTCGGCGCCGTCTTCCCGCTCGCCCGTCTGGTGGCGGATGGGCCCGCCGCGCGGATTATCGCGGCGCGCTGCCCGGCCTCCGGCTGGGAGCTCTGCCGCTGGGTTGGGCGCCTGCCACAAGACTCGGACGAGTTCCTGTGGTCCCGAACCGGCCCGGTCTGGAGCCCGCGCGGCGATGGCGCGCTTCCAGGCGGCCCGATCAGCCTCGCACCGGAGGCCAGCGCCATCCTTGCTGAGACGCTGCTGCGGGAGCCCTTCGGCGTGCTGCGGGCGGCCCTGGCGAATGGCTGGGCGCAGCTTTGGCGGGACAGGGTGGGCGACGTGCTCGGGCCGGAACACCTGGCTGCATCGGTCGGTCGGCAATTGAGCCTCGGCTTCCCAACGGCTGAGGGCGCGCGATTCGCCGCCGGGCTGCAGGCGGTTGGCCAGTTGCCGATGGCGGCGGCCCCCTTCCTGCTGGTGCATCCGGTCGTCCTGCTATGCGGCGCCGCCGGCGCCCTGCTGGGCGGCTGGCGGGCCTGGCGGGCGGGGGACCGGGCACTGCTCGGGCTGGTTGTCGGAGTGCTGGTCGGCGTGCTGGCGAATGCGCTGGTGACCGGAGCCCTTTCCGGCCCGCATGACCGCTACGGCGCGCGCATCGCTTGGCTCCTGCCACTCGCCGCGCTGCTGGCGCTTCGGCCGGTGCCGAAGCAAGCGGCGGGCGCCGCATCCAGACTGCCGGCATGACCCTGATCGATGCCCTGCCGGTGATCGGCGCCTTCCTCCTTGCCGGCTTCGTCAAAGGCTTGGCCGGCTTCGGCCTGCCGACCGTGACCCTCGGCCTCCTCGTCCTCGTCCGGCCGCTGCCGGATGCGATGGCCCTGATGCTGGTGCCGGCGCTGGCGACCAATATCTGGCAGGGCTTCGTCGGCCCGGCCCTGGTGCCGGCGCTGCGGCGGCTCTGGCCTTTCCTGCTCGCGGCGGGGCTCGGGGCCCTGGCGGGCACCGGCATCCTGGCGCGATCGGACGCCGTGATGCTCTCCGGCCTGCTTGGGCTGCTGCTGGTGGCCTCGGCGGCGCTCTCCCTCTCCGGCTGGCCCGTGCCCCAACCCGGACCGGAGCGGGAGCGGTGGGTCTCGCCTCTGGTCGGACTCGCCTCTGGACTGGTGACGGGGATGACGGGCAGCTTCCTGATGCCGGCGGCGCCTTACCTTGTCGCGCTGCGGCTGCCGCCTCAGCAATTCATCCAGGGCTTCGGCCTCGGCGTGATCGTGGCGACGGGTGCCCTGGCGATCGGCCTCGCCGGTGGCGGGCTGCTGCCGCCGGAGATTGGCCTCGCCTCGCTGGCCGGGGTGGTGCCGGCCTTCCTCGGCATGGCCCTCGGCCAGCGCCTGCGGCGCGGCATGCCCGAGGCACGGTTCCGCAAGGTGGTGCAGGCAGCGCTCGGGCTGCTCGGCCTCTACCTCGCGCTGCGCGCTTTCACCTAATACCAAGTCTCCGAGAGCGTGACTCGTTGGGGATTCCCAGACTGGCGTCGCTCTGATTCAACATGGCGAACAGGGGAGCTTCGCCATGCCCATCCCACTCCGAGCTGACTTTGACGCAGCTGGGCTTCGTGCTGCGGCTCGCCGGACCAAGGATGCGGCCCAAGCCCGTCGCCTGCTGGCCTTGGCTGCCGTTTACGACGGAGTGTCGCGCAC
>NZ_FMZX01000040.1 GCF_900101615.1 Belnapia rosea
AGGTGCGCGACCACCTCGGCGTCGAGACCCAACGTCAGTGGTCGGACAAGGCGATCGCCCGCACCACGCCCTGCCTGCTCGGGCTGTTCTCGATCGTCACCCTGTTGGCCTCGCGCCTCGATTGCCGTGCCCGGGTCCGGATCTCGACCAGCGCCTGGTACCACAAACAGCGGCCGACCTTCGCCGACAGCCTTGCCGCAGTACGGCGGGCAGTCTGGAGCGAGCAGGGTTTCGCCGTGTCCCGGCAGTCGGCCGACGCTGCGAAACTCTCGCCAGCCCTCCGCGAGAGCATCGCCTATGCCCTTTGCCACGCAGCCTGAATGGCCAAAGCCGAGCTTAGCCGAGCGGAAGAAAGCCTGTGCCGTCGCCATGTCGCGGTGTTCGCTCAGCATGGTGTCGACGAGGTCGCCGTCGCGGTCGATGGCCCGGTACAGATACGCCCAGCGACCACGAACCCTCAGATAGTCAGCCAGCCCGGCTACATGCTGCAACTCCCGGCAGATCCGGGCTCAAGTTGCCATTCTTGCCAGTAGTGAGCCGTCCGCTTCCCAGGCGTCAGCTATCAGGCCAGCCGGGCGGTGTGGCCACGGCGAAGCGCTAACCGCTTTAGCGTCGTAGGTGGAGCGATACCCAGCCACACCCGGCCCGAAAACGTCTAAATTAAGATACAATGCTCGCAAATGAGTGATTCGTGTGCAAGCCCATCAACCTGTAGACGATATTCCGGAGCCGAGGTTCGGCTCTGTCCCTTCACCCCCGGAGGCCCCCATGTCCGCCCTTCGCCAGATCCTCATCGTCGAGGACGATGCCGCGCTGCGTGCCACCTTGGCCGAGCAGATCCTGCTCGGCGGCGAGTTCAGCGCCGACGAGGCGGAGAGCGCAGCCGAGGCGGAGGCCAAGCTGGCCAGCGCCGGCGCCCGCTACGACGCCATCCTGCTCGATGTCGGCCTGCCGGATGCGGATGGCCGCGAGTTCTGCGCCAAGCTGCGCCGAGAGGGGCGGCGGATGCCGGTCATCATGGTCACCGGCGCCGATGCGGAGCAGGACGTGGTTCGCGGCCTCGACGCCGGCGCCAACGACTACCTAGCCAAGCCCTTCCGCCTGCCGGAGCTTCTCGCCCGGGTACGGGCCCAGCTGCGGGTGTTCGACAACTCCGAGGACGCCTCCTTCCTTATCGGTCCCTATGTCTTCCGCCCCAGCGTCCGCCTGCTGCAGGAGACAGCCCGCAACCGCAAGATCCGGCTGACCGACAAGGAATGCGCGATCCTGAAGTTCCTCTACCGCGCTGGTGGCAAGGCGGTGGCGCGGCAGACCCTGCTGAACGAGGTCTGGAACTACAGCAGCGCCGTCTCGACCCACACGCTCGAGACGCATGTCTACCGCCTGCGTCAGAAGCTGGAGGCGGATCCCGGCCAGCCGCGCCTGCTGCTGACCGAGAATGGCGGCTACAGCCTGAGCGTAGCCGCAACATCGCAGGCTTAATGAGCCCGGGGCTCCCTGCAAGGACTTAGCCTTCTCTCAATCAGGTTTAGGAAGCCCAGATCATGGCTGAGATCCTGCTCTTTCCCACTAAGCGTCTCGTGGATACGGCACATAGCACGCAGGCTCAGCTGTCCAAGATCGACGATCTTGCAGCCGAGGTCGGTGCTGACGAATGGCTGGAGCAGGATGCCTCAGACGGCACCAGCCTTGGATTGGTGGCCAGTCTTGCTGCTGCGCCGTCACCGTCGCTTGCAGTTCTTACACGCAAGGTGGAGCTGTTGGTGACGCGCCTCGCATCAGATGATGAGAATGACGCTGGATTATGTACCGCTGAGGCGAAGCTGCTGAGGTCCGTGCTGCAAGATCTTCAGACATTTGCAGCGGATGTGGCCTTTGCTGCCCTGGGCGCTGAACAATGGGCACCAACCTCGGCCGGCTAGGGTGTCGCGCACGGGCGGGAGGTATTTTTGTTGCAAAAGCCGGGAGAGTGGTGGCTTTTTGACGCTCGGCGACAGGAACCCAGTGTCGGGAGGTGCTCGCATCTTCGCGCATCGCACGACCATGCGGTGGCATATAATCTACCTATCTAACGGTCTGTTCGCACTGATGTGGACAGTCGCCGAGTTCGGGAAGGTAGCGGTGCCATGGCGTCACGCCAGTTTGGTTTGCCCCAGCCCCTGTCTTTTTGGAGTTGGGGTTTACGGGCGGCCTGTCTCGGCCTGCTGCTGACGGCTGCCGGTCCATCTGCCGCGGAGGACAACCCGCCGATCCACATCAAGATCGCCGGTGGTTTGGGCGGCGTTGCCCAGTATTCCCGCCATGAAGCACCGTTCTGGACCGAACAGGTCCCCCGCCTGACCAGGGGCCGGGTTCGTGCCGAGATCACACCCCACAACAGCACCGGCATCCGTGGGACGGAGATGCTGCCGCTCATGCGGCTGGGCGTGGTGCCCTTTGGGACCGTGACGTTGGCGGTAGCCGCCGCGGAAGAGCCAGAGTTGAACGCCATGGATCTGCCGCTGCTCAACCCCGACATCGCCACCCTGCGGCAAACAGTGACCCTCTGGCGGCCGCGGCTAGAGGCCGTTCTGCGCGAGCGCTTCGGAATTCAGCTTCTGGCGGTCTATACCTATCCGGCGCAGGTCATGTTCTGTCGCCAGCCTTTCACCAGCTTCGGCGACCTTGCTGGCCGGCGTATCAGGGTGTCCTCGGTTGGACTGAGTGAGTTAATGCAGGCACTTGGTGCAACGCCGGTTATTGTGCCCTTTGCCGAGATCGTCGGCGCGGTACGCGGCGGGGTCGTAGAGTGCGCTGTCACCGGTTCCCTGTCGGGCAATGCGCTCGGGCTGCACACCGTCACCTCACACCTCTCGCAGCAGGCGATGAGCTGGGGAGTTTCCTTCTTCGGTGCCAACATCGGCGCCTGGGCGGCACTGCCGCCGGAGGTACGGGCCCAGCTACAAAAGGGGCTGGCTGGCCTGCAGGAGGACATCTGGCAGTCTGCCGATCGCGAGACCGAGGAAGGCTTCGCCTGCAACGCGGGGCGGCCGGACTGCACTACCGGCACTCGCGGCCAGATGGTGGTGCTCGATGATGCATCGCACGACCGGCAGCGTCGGGATCAGTTGATGCGCGAGACGGTCTTGCCCAGTTGGGTCCGACGCTGTGGCACGGAATGCGCCGAAGCCTGGAACCGCTACATGGCGCCGGCCCGAGGCATCCTGGCGAACTCCGATTGATCGTGCCGCTTCGCCACATTTGCTTGGCGGCGCAGTTCCGCGGGAATTGCCAAGTTGTTCAAGCAATAGTCGCGCTGGACCGAGCGGCATAACGGCCCTGCAGGCTTACGCTGCGATCTGGACGCATGTCTCCTCGTGCCAGATCCGGAAGGCTTTGTCGCGGGCATGGCGGTACTGCACGGCAGTCATCAGGTGCCGCCGCGGTCAGAAATGGCCGTAGATCATGGCGTGGGACGAGAGGAACTGCTGCGCCTGTCGGGGCGACTTGAAGCGCTGCATCTGGCTCTCCCGGCGCCGCGTCGGTCGATGGGAGTTCTCCACTCTGTTGTTCAGATAACGGATGGTTCGGTGCTTGACCTCAGGCAGCACCTCACGCTGCGCCACGCCATAGCTGCGCAGCCTGTCGGTGATGATGCGGCTGGGTTTGAACTTGAGACCGGCGAGCATACGCTTGAAGAAGCGCTTGGCCGCGCTAGCGTTCCGCCAGTCCTGCACCGGGATGTCGAGCACAACGCCATGTTGATCCACCGCGCGCCAGAGGTAATGAAGCACGCCGTCTATTTCCAGGTACACCTCATCAAGGTGCCAGGTGTCCCCCGGCGTCGGCGCAGCTTTCGAGCAAAGGTGCCGCCGAATGTCAGACACCAGTTCCGGATGCTCGAGCTATGGCCGAACCTGGGTGATGGCGGTTTGAGATAGGCGGCGTATCGAGGTGGGTGACGAGCCTGCCAGAACCTCCCGAAGGAGCGATACGCCACGATGAGCCATACCACAGTTGTCCCACTCCGGCAGCCCGATGAGGCCGACGATCCGCTAACCGCTGTCCTGCGGAGCGGTGCCCGCCGGCTGCTGGCCCAGGCTATTGAGGCGGAAGCCGAGGCGTTCCTGGCGGCGATGAAGGGCGTGGCGCTGCCGGACGGGCGCGAGCGCCTGGTGCGGCACGGGCATGGCCCCGAGCGCCAGGTGCAGACCGGGATTGGCCCGGTCGCGGTGCGGCGGGTGAAGCTGCGCGACCGCGGCACCAGCGCGGCGGCTGAGCGGATCCGCTTTACCTCGAGCATCCTGCCGCGCTGGGCGCGGCGGACGGCGAGCCTGGATGCACTGCTGCCGGTGCTCTACCTGCGCGGGGTCTCGATGGGTGACTTCCAGGAGGCGCTCGGGGCGCTGCTGGGCAAGGATGCTCCGAACCTGTCGCCGTCGGTGGTGGCCCGGCTGCGGGGCGAGTGGGAGGCGGACCATGCGCGCTGGCAGCGGCGCGACCTGTCGGCGCGGCGCTACGTCTATCTTTGGGCGGACGGGGTCTACCTGCAGGCGCGGATGGAGCCGCAGGCCGAATGCATGCTGGTGCTGATCGGCGCTACCCCGGAGGGCAGGAAGGAACTGGTCGGCTTCCAGGTCGGCCTACGCGAGAGCACGCAGAGCTGGCGGGAGCTACTGGTCGATCTCAAGGCGCGTGGCCTGGCGATCGCGCCCGAGCTGGCCACCGGCGACGGGGCGCTCGGCTTCTGGAAGGCGCTCGAGGAGGTCTGGCCCACGACCCGGCATCAGCGTTGCACCGTGCACAAGACCGCCAACGTCCTGGACAAGGTGCCGAAGTCGGTCCAGCCGGCAGCCAAGGCCGACCTGCGCGAGGTCTGGATGGCGCCGGACCGCGCGACGGCCGAGGCGGCAATCGCGACCTTCGCCGAGAAGTACGGGGCCAAATACCAGAAGGCCGCCGCCTGCCTGACGAAGGACCGCAACGCACTGCTGACCTTCTACGACTTTCCTGCCGAGCACTGGGACCATCTGCGCACCTCGAACCCGATCGAGAGCGTCTTTGCCACCGTGCGGCACCGGACGGTGCGGACCAAGGGCGCCCTGTCACAGGACACCGCCCGGTTGATGGTGTTCAAGCTGGTCATGGCCGCCGCCAAAACTTGACACAAGCTGAAGGGCGAGAACCAGTTGCCCAAGGTCATCCAAGGCGTCACATTCAGGAACGGCGTCGAGGTCAGCAACACGCCAGCACAACACGCCGCCTGATCACGGCGTCACCCAAATTCCGGCATAGCTCCGGATGCTCTCGTGGGTAACGCTAATGCCCCGTTCGGCCCGTATCAGCTCGACGTCGCGCAGGCTCAAGCTGAAGACATGATATAGCCACACGGCGTGGCTGATGATCTCCGCCAGAAAGCGGTATCCGGAGTAGGTGGCGAGCTTGGGCGTCATCAACCCAGCTTGTCCCAGCCGCTTCGTTCCGACAGAGTCCAACAACTTGGCAATGCCCTGTTGAGGTTGTTTCTGCCGGTCTGTGCAGCATTCTGGTTGTTAGGCGCTCACGCGGCCGCTGCGAGGTTGTCTGTGGCAGCCGCCGCCATCACTCGGCGCAGCTCAGCCAAATACGCTTGCCCTCCAGGGGTTTGTTGTACGAGTACGCTGCGGCGGTCCATTGGGTCCAACTCGCGCCGGACTAGATCCAACTCACCCAGCCGGTCCAAGGCGCGGGTCACGGCGGGCTTGGATATGTTGAGCCCTGCTGCCAAGCCGCGCACCGTGTGGGGCTCCGGCTTGAGGTAGACGGTGAGGAGGATGCCTAGCTGACGAGCAGTGAGATCTGGGCTGTCCTGCCTCACCAGGGTCAAAACTGTTCCGCGTAGCAACTGTGGCAGTGCATAGTCATCCATTGTCGCCTCCAACGGTTTGCCGTCCTTTGGAACGGAACAACGTTAGGCCTGGTGTTTGTTTCCGCTTCCAGATTCAAATACCGTTGTCAGCAGAGCTGTTGCATTGCTCTTTGCAGCGCTTAGGGCACAGTGATCAGCCCCTTTCGGCCGTAGGGTTCAGGGCGTCGGCACGGCTGACCCATACAACAGAGCCGCTGTGGGATATTGAGGTGCCTGCAGTGCAGCCAGTTTGGAGGCGGGCACAAGGGTGTGCGGCCAACCCGGGCCACCTTCTCCAACACGTAGCTTCCGGGCGCGTCTGCCAGCAGCGGGTGCGCAGCGCTCCCTATCGCATGTCTGGAGAGGTCTTGCTGCACCGCGACAAACCGCCAGATTTTGGGCTCGACGGGGGCAGGGCAGGGATCTCGTCCCGGACGGCGCTGGCAGGCGCTTTGTTGGCCAGCGCCACGGCGACGACCTTGAAAGGCCGCCGCGCCAGCAGGCGTGTAGCCCAGTCCGCTGCCTCCAGGCTGCGCCGAGCACCAGCAGCTGGCGCGGTTCTGTTGCATCCTTGCGGCGCCACCCTGAGCAGGTACAAACTGGGGCATGGCGAGACGGCGGAGAGCGGCCTCGGGGAGGCCGGGTCAGTCCTTCAAGGGACGGCAGTTCACCGCCGAGGTGATCCTCTGGGCGGTCCGCTGGTACCTGATGTTCCCGGTGAGCTACCGAGACCTTGAGCTGATGCTGGTCGATCGCGGCGTAGAAGTCGCCCACACCACCGTCTTCCGCTGGGTCCAGACCTACGCGCCGGAAATTGAGAAGCGGATGCGGCCGCACCTGCGCTCAAGCAACGGGTCGTGGCGAGTGGACGAGACCTAAGTCCGGGTGAAGAGCCGCTGGACCTACCTGTATTGCGCGGTGGACAGCCGTGGGCAGACCATTGACTTCCTGCTCTCAGCCAAGCGCGACGCCGAGGCTGCAAAGCGCTTCTTCCGCAAGGCCTTGGCGCAGCTTCACACGGTGAACCCGCGCACCATTACCGTCGACAAGAACCCGGCTTGCCCATGCGCCGTCGAGCAGATCAAAGAGGACGGCGAGCTGTGGCGACGCTCGCGGCTACGACAATGCAAGTTTCTCAATAACATAGTGGAACAAGACCACCGGGGCGAAAAACGCCTGGTGAGACCTGGGCAGGGCTTCGGCAGTTTCCACACGGCGCGACGTACACTGGCAGGCTACGAGGCCATGGTGATGATCAGGTAGGGGCAGGTACGGAAGGTTCGCGGACGCGACATGCGGACCCGAGCTACCTTCGTCGACGAGCTGTTCCAGGTCGCCACCTGATCTGGAGCCTGCGGGGCTACTCGCAGCCCTGTCCAGCCTTCGCAACACAACCGTTCACGGTGACAGCAGCCTGGGCGATGTGCCGCGCGATTACGGCAAGTCCGTGAAACACGCGAGATGGGCGACTTATCGCATGTGTGGATGCCCCTTGCGGGGCAAGGCGAATTTGCAACGCGGGCAGCAGAGCTGCCGTATGCGCTACGGCCACATGGACGTCCCGCCGGTGGCGCCACAGGTAACGCGGATCGGGTTGCACGGCGGGCGCTGCGCCTGTGCCAAGCGCTTCCGCGCCGCGCCACTGGCTGACATGCCGCCGGGCACGCCGTTCGGCCACAATACTCATGCCCTGCTAGCCTATTTGCACCACAGCCATCATGTCGGCTTCGAGCGGCTGGCGCGACTGGCCGGCGAGCTCTTCAGCCTCCCGATCTCCGAAGGCGCCATCGCCAACGCGCTGTCGCATCGCCTCGACTCACGCCCGGGTCAGACGTAAAGCGGATCGGTCTTAGCTGCGCATCCGGCGCTACCGTATCCGGTCCGCCGGCAGTTCATTTCAGGGTCTTGAAGCTGGCGGGCGGCGAACCACAGACAATCCGCCAGGTGCCCGGATGGGACCCGGCAGACGGCGCCGGGTGGCGGCGCCGCTCAGATCCATGTTGCTTCGGGAGGAGGATGTGGAAATGAGGACCGACCTGGACCTCAGCCCGCTGTTCCGGTCCAGCGTGGGCTTTGACCGGATGTTCGACCTGCTGCAGCACGCGATGCGAGGCGGCGCCGGGGAGAACTACCCGCCTTGCGACATTGAGCGCACCGGCCAGGACAGCTACCGGGTCACCCTCGCGGTAGCAGGCTTCCGCCCTGACGAGCTCTCGGTGACGGCGCAGCAGAACCTGCTGGTGGTCTCCGGCGAGAGGCAGAACCGGGGCGAGGGTGATGAGCAACAGCGCGAAGTCCTGTACCGCGGCATCGCGGGCCGTGGCTTCGAGCGCCGCTTCGAACTGGCCGGCCATGTGAAGGTCGTGGGCGCCAGCCTCGCCGACGGCCTCCTGTCCATTGATCTCCAGCGCGAGGTGCCGGAGGCGATGCGGCCGCGCCGCATCCAGATTGGCAAGGGCGGCCCGGCCCAGGGTCCGCGGCGGATTGAGGAGCGGCAGGCCGCCTGAGCCGGCCGGGTTTCCCTGAACACCGGCGCCGTGCGGTGCCGGGCGCATGTTGGTCGGACAGGACCGGCAATCAGGATGATGGGCGTGGTCGCCCACCATCCGTGCCGGTTTATCCGCGGTCGCCCCTGGCCGCCGAACGGGATCCCGGTGTTCCAGCCCGGCCCTAGCCCTGGCGGTCCCCTTTGGCAAGGAGAGCAAACCATGAGCGTTCGTCACCACCGAACCCGTGACATTGTCGCGGAGGGCCAGCTCGCCCGCCTGCTCACCGGCGAGCCGGCCAAGCCTATGGAGAGCATGCCCGGCTTGACGCTGCCGAGCTTCCCGCCGGATGCCAGAGCCGTCATCTACCGTCCCAGCCGATCGGCCATGACCTCCGGCCGGGCAAACACCTGTCACTGGGTGCTCGAGTTCGAGCCGCGCTCGCCCGAGTTCATCGAGCCGCTGATGGGCTGGATTGGCGGCACGGATCCGCTGCGCCATGTCCGGCTGAGCTTCCCGAGCCGGGAAGCCGCCGTGGTCTACGCGCAGAGGGAGAGCTTGCCCTTCACCGTGCATGAGCCGCAGGAGCCACGCTCGGTACAATGCACGGCCGGAAACCTGCCAGGTGCTCCGGCGCATGCCACCCTGCAGGGAGATCCCCTGTTTTGCTTCGCCTGGGAGCGCCCGCACCTCGTGATGCCTGACCTCGACGCGGCGCTGCTCGACCCTGCCAGGGTCTTCGCCAGCCCGCGCGATGTCGCCACACATCCGCTGCTAACCACGGAGGAAAAGCGCGAGATCCTCGCGCGCTGGCTCTGGGATGCACGGCGGATCGAGGCCACGGCGGACGAGGCGCCGCTGGACGGTGGCGAGCCTTCGCGCCTCGATGAGGTGCTGCAGGCCCTTGCCCTGCTCGACCGGATACAGGCGCCGTCCGCGCGGGAGCAAGCGCACTCTGTGCCGATCTAGCCGGTCGGCCCTGGCCGGGGCCGGCCGTGGAGAGCCAAGGGATTGCAGGGGATCGTGGCCCTGGCTATCACCTCGGCTCTCCCACGCTTCGAGAGGGCTGCGTCGGCAGGGTGACTGGTCCCGGACTTCGGGGAGCCGTGCCGCCAGGCCTTGAACGGGGTGAACGGAAGACTATCAACAACTCTGCCAGGTGCTCGACCGAGGCCTGGCGGGTGGCACGGACCTCGAGTGCCGCCATGGCCATGTTGCTTCGCAAGGAGGACGTGGAGATGTGGGCTGAAAACCCTTTCGACCTTCTGTCCCGGTCGTCTCTGCGCTTCGACCGGATGCCGGACCAGACCCAGCGCTCGCTCTGGAACGGACCCAGCAACAACCGCTCTCCGCTCTGCGGTACCACGTCGCCTCTGGAAGAGGGTGATGCCGACAACGGGCAGCGCGCTCCGGCACTCCGGAGGTCTGCTCGTTGGCGCCGTGATCTTCTGATCGAGGACATGAAGGACCTCCTGGGGCGGGCGGTCATCTACGCACTGGCCCTGCTCGGGCTGCTGAATGTCCTCGGCCTGGTCGCAACGGCATGACAGCAAGGAGGGTGCCGTCATGCATAAGGCAGAGCACGAAGCAGTCGTGACGATGCCGTCGGTATCGCAAGTGCGGCTGGGACGGCATCAGGGTAACCCCGGCCCGGTCTACTGGGCTTCTGCGGCAGCCATGGCATGTGCCGTGGCGGCCCCTTTCCCGTTCTTCTGGGCGCCGCCCCTTTGGGTCGCTGCCTTGCTTGCACCGCCGCCTAGCCTGGCAGTGCTGGCGACGGTGCTGCGGGGCGCCAAGCCGGCGAATGCGAGCACCATCCATGCTCGGGCCGGGTGCCCGAACGAGGCTCGGCGGATGGCACCGAGGACAGGTGCTCGGCGTGTCCATGGTGCTTCGCAAGGACCATGCGGCGACGAGGCCCGGGATCGACTTCGGCCGGCTGCTACGGTCCAGCATGGGACCCGGCTGGATGCTCGAGGAGGTGCCGGGCGCGTTGCAGGCCGAACCCATCAAGAGCTACCCACCCCACGAGATCGAGCGAACCGGGGAGGACGCCTGCCGCGTCACACTGGCGGTGGCCGGCCTCCGGCCCGATGCTCGAGAACCAACGATCCAGGCCGAACCGATTGCAAACCGGTGTCCTGCGCCGTCGATGAGGATCATGAACATGCCTGAGCCAGTCCAGGTGGTCTGCCCGCACTGCGATACGATCAACCGCGTTCCGGCCAACCGGCTGACCGACGTGCCGAGATGCGGCGAATGCCGCGCGCCGCTGTTCGAGGGGCGCCCCGCCTCCCTGTCGGAGGCGCGTTTCCGGCGACATCTCAGCCATAGCGGGATTCCGCTGCTGATTGATTTCTGGGCCTCTTGGTGCGGCCCCTGCCGCACGATGGCGCCCGAGTTCGAGGCGGCGGCGCGCGCGCTCGAGCCACGGATGCGGCTGGCGAAGCTCTCCACCGAGGAGGCCCCCGGGCTAGCCGCTGAGCTGCGGATCTCCGGCATTCCGATGCTTGCGCTGTTTGCGGGCGGGCAGGAGGTGGCACGCAGGGCGGGCGCCATGCCGGCGCGCCAGATCGTCGAATGGGCGTCCCATGCCTCGGCCGGGGCCTGACGGGCAAGGCAGACGACCATGAGCGAGACCCCTTACGACATCCTTGGTGTGAAGCGTGACGCCACACAGGATGAGATCCGCAGTGCTTACCGTCGCCTGGCCAGGAAGCTGCATCCGGACCTCAATCCGGGCGACCGTACGGCCGAGGAGCGGTTCAAGCGGGTGTCGGCGGCCCATGACTTGCTCGGCGATCCCGACAAGCGCGCACGCTTCGACCGCGGCGAGATCGACGCCTCGGGTGCCGAGCAACCGCAGCCGACACATTTCTACCGCGACTTCACCGGAGGTGCCGGTCCAGGGCAGCAATCCTATGCGAGCGATGCCGGCTTCGCTGACATGATGGACACGGACGACCTGCTCGCCGAACTCCTTGGCCGCGGCAGGCGTACCGGTGGCCGCGGTGCCGGGATGCGGATGCATGGCGGCGACCTGCGCGGGCAACTTGCGCTGGACTTCCTGGAAGCGGTCAACGGCACGACGAAGCGGCTGACCTTGCCGGACGGCTCGACCGTGGACGTCACGGTGCCGCCCGGGACACGGGATGGCCAAGTGCTTCGCCTTCGGGGCAAGGGCGACACCGGCATCGGTGGGGGACCTGCGGGCGACCTGCTCGTCGAGGTCGAGGTCGGGTCGCACCGGCACTTTACGCGCAAGGGCGACGACATCCATTTCGAGTTGCCGGTGAGCCTGTCGGAGGCGGTGCTCGGCGGCCGAGTGGAGGCGCCGACGCCAGCAGGGCCGGTTGCTGTCACCATTCCCAAGGGCTCCAACACCGGCACGGTGCTGCGGCTGAGAGGGCGCGGCGTGCGGCGACCCGACGGTTCCCACGGCGATGCGTTTGCGACGCTACGGATCGTGCTGCCGGACCGGTCGGAGGTCCAGTCCCAGGGCGTGGTGTAGGAGGCTGCCACCGCAACGGTGGCGGCCATCGTGGTTGGTCCTCGGTAGGGTTGTGTTGCGACACGCAACTCTGATCCAAGGACGCCACGATGACCGACGACAGGATTGCCCTTCGAGAGCTGTTGGAGCGGGGCTCTGACGCCACTTTCCTGCGGGAGATGATTGGTTTCGCCGCCCATCGGCTGATGGAGCTGGATGCTGAGGGAGCTTGCGGTGCTGGCCATGGCGAGCGCAGCGCCGATCGGGTGAACCAGCGCAACGGCTACCGCGGGCGAGACTGGCAGACCCGAGCCGGGACGGTGGAACTGCGTATTCCGAAGCTCCGGCGCGGCTCCTACTTCCCGGCCTTTTTGGAGCCGAGGCGGCTGGCGGAGCGGGCGCTGACGGCGGTGATCCAGGAGGCTTATGTGCAGGGCATCTCCACCCGCTCGGTGGACGAACTGGTCCGCGCCATGGGCCTGGAGGGCATCAGCAAGAGCCAGGTGAGCCGCCTTTGCGGCGAGATCGACGAACGGGTGCAGGACTTCCTCGCCCGCCCGATTGAGGGCGACTGGCCCTATCTCTGGCTCGACGCCACCTATGTGAAGGTCAGGGAGGCAGGCCGGATTGTCTCGGTCGCAGTCACCATCGCGGTCGGCGTCAATGGCGATGGCCGGCGCGAGGTGCTCGGCATGGCAGTCGGCGCCTCCGAGGCGGAGACCTTCTGGACCGACTTTCTGCGCAGCCTGGCCCGGCGTGGCCTGCGCGGCGTCAAGCTGGTCATCTCCGACGCCCATGAGGGCCTCAAGGCCGCTGTGGCCAGGGTGCTCAGGGCCACATGGCAGCGCTGCCGCGTGCATTTCGGCCGCAACGCCGCCGCCCATGCGGGCAAAACCCAGCGCCGCATTGTCTCGGCCTGGATCGGCACCGCCTATGCCGAGGCGGATGCCCCAGCCGCTCACGCCCAATGGCGCCGGGTTGCCGACCAGCTCCGCCCCAAGGTGCCAAAGCTGGCCAGCCTGATGGACGCGGCCGAGGAGGATGTCCTGGCCTTCATGGACTTCCCCCGCGAACACCGCGCCAAGCTCCACAGCACAAACCCGATCGAGCGGCTTAACGGCGAGATCAAGCGCCGCACCGACGTGGTCGGCATCTTTCCCAACGAGGCCGCCGTCGTCAGGCTCGTCGGCGCGCTCCTGCTCGAGCAATCCGATGAATGGGCCACCCAGCGCTCGCGCTATATGACGCTGGAGACCATCACCGCCGTGAGCGATACTCCAGCCGTCAGCCTGCCAGTCGCAGCTGTCTGACGCCGCGGCACAGCCCGCCAGGAGCACCGCTCCTACACCACGTCCAGGGACACGACCCGGTCGGACCCGGATTTGGAGACTTTCGCTGCCCGTTGGGAGGGCGGCAAGGCCCACAACCCGCGGGCCGGGATGGAGGGGTGAATGTTCGATATCCACGATTTCCTGCTCCGGGCCCGGGTCGACGCCGTCTCGCTGGACGCCTGGATCAAGGCGGGCTGGCTGGCGCCCCAGCAGGCGGCCCCCGAGCACCCCTTCTCCGAACTTGACCTCGCTCGCGCCCGCCTGATCCGCGACCTGCGGGAGGGCATGGGAGTGAACGACGAGGGCATCGCCATCGTGCTTGACCTGCTCGACCAGCTGCATGGGTTCCGACATGCGCTGCACCGGGTGAACTCGGCACTCCAAGGGCTGCCGGCACCGTTGCAACAGGAGATCCTGGCTCGGCTCCGGGGCGGCCAGGTAGAGGTGGTGAGACATCCGGGCGAGGGACCGCTGTCCGGTGTGGATTGAGCGGGCACGGCGCGCCGCGGCGCTGCGGCTCGACCCGGCGGCCTTGGCCCGACAGCGGCGGCTCAACCGGCTCCATTCGGCGCTGATCCTGCTGTTCCTGGTTGGATTGGCGGGGTGGACCGGGTTGCTGGTTGGCGGTGTGGAGGGGCTCGCCTTCGGCGCCGGCATAGCGCTGGCCTTTCTGTTCCTCGACCCGATGCCAGGCGACCTTCTCTTCCGGCAGGCCTTTGGCGCGGTCCGTCTCTCGCCCGCCCAGGCGCCGGACCTTTTCGCCCTATCGGCGGCGCTGGCGCGGCGTGCCGACCTGCCGCATCCGCCGCACCTTTATCTCATTCCCTCGCCGACGCTGCAGGCTATGGCGGCCGGCAGCCGAGAAGCACCCGTCATCGCGGTAACGTCCAGACTTCTGCGGGCCCTGTCACGACGTGAACTGGCGGCGGTGCTGGCGCATGAGGTTGCGCATATCCGGCATGGCGATCTGCTGGTCCTCCGCTTGGCGACTGCAGCGGCCACCTTGACGCGCGGCATGGCCGGCCTCGGAGCGCTGGTGCTCCTGGTCTTCCTGCCAACGTTGTGGGCCACCGATGCGATGCCAGCACCTCTACCCATGGTGCTGCTGCTGGCTGCGCCGCTGCTCAGCGATGTTCTGACCCTATCGCTCTCGCGACGGAGAGAACTCCTGGCCGATGCGGGCGCGGTCGAGCTGACCGGCGATGTCGCAGCCTTGGCCGAAGCCCTGGCGCGGATCTGGCGCATGCAAGGTGACGACTGGGAGCGCCTGACCTCCCGTGGCCCGTTCTGGATGAATTGGCTCCGCACTCATCCCACGCTCAAGGACCGCATCGCGGCCCTGCGCAGCATGGCGGCGCCGGTGCGTCCGGTGTTGTCGGATCCAGACCGGGTCGTGATTGCGCCTCCGGCGCTGTGGACCCTGGGCAGCCACCACCCGGCCCAGCGGCTGGCGCGCCGGTGGCTTTTGTAGCTCTCCGTTTGATTGCCGGGCGGCTCGGGTCGTGGGAGGCATTACGGGCGGCAGAGGGCTTGAACCGGTGCAGCATTTTCCTAGTTCATTTGTTGCCGAATGCCGCAACCGGGTTCGGTGGGCGCCGGGCCAGGCGCTTCGGTGCCCGTATCCATGTCGCTCAGAGGAGGATGTGGCTATGAGGATGATCGACTTTGCGCCGCTTTCGCGGTCCACCATCGGCTTTGACCGGCTGTTCGATCTGCTCGATCGGACCACGGGTGTCGAGCCGAATGAGAGCTTCCCGGCCTACGACATCGAGAAGACCGGCGAGGACGCCTACCGCATCACACTGGCCGTCCCCGGCTTCAAGTCGGACGAGATCTCGATCGAGGGCCAGCCGAACCTGCTGCTGGTCTCGGGCCAGAAGTCGATGGACCGGGGCGGTCAGTATCTCCACCGGGGTCTCACGACGCGCGGCTTCGAGCGGCGTTTTAACCTCGCTGATTTCGTTGAGGTAAACGGCGCCAGCCTCGCCGATGGCCTGCTGACGATTGAACTCAAGCGCGAAGTGCCCGAGGCGATGCGGCCGCGACGGATCGAGATCGCCAATCGCTCGGCCCAGGGTCCGCGGCAGATCGAGGGCCAGCAGGCCGCCTGAGCCAGGGAGACCACCTCACCGACACAAACACACCTATATGACACCGGGCCGGCAGGTGCGGGTGCCGCGCGGCGCTGTGTGCCTGCCGCTCCCGGTGGGAATGGAGGCAACCATGATGATGAGTGACCTCACCCCGTGGGGCCGCAACCGCACCGCCCCCGTCCCGAGCGGAAACGATGAGAACAACCCATTTCTTGCCCTGCAGCGCGAGATGAACCGGGTGTTCGACAGTTTCTTGCGCGGCTCCTTGGTTGCATCCACGCTCGCCCCACTTGGCTGGACGGCGACCGGGCCGCATGTAGAGGTGAGTGAAACCGAGCAGGAGGTGAGGATCGTCGCAGAGCTGCCGGGCCTTGAGGAGAAAGACCTCGCGGTCACGCTGCACGATGGCGTGCTGATCCTCAGCGGCGAGAAGAAGGCCGAAAGCAGCGGCGCCGTGTACAGCGAGCGCTGGCACGGCCAGTTCCAGCGCTCGCTGCAGCTTGGCCCGGATGTTGATCCGGACAAGGTGGCCGCCTCCTTCCGCAATGGGGTGCTCACCGTCACCGTGGCCAAGCGCCCGGAGGCGCAGCGCCAAGTGAAGCGCATTCCGATCAGCGGGTGAGGTCCCGGCCTCCGGGCTGGCTTCCGGCCCGGGGTGCCGCCGCCAGGAAACACCGGCATGAACATCGGCCAGAACCGAACTGGCGAGCACGTCCATAACCCGGAACAGCAATTCGCAGCGCCGGAGGCAGACATGGCAACCAAAGTCATCGGGATTGATCTTGGGACCACGAACTCCTGTGTCGCCATCATGGAGGGCGGCACGCCAAAGGTCGTCGAGAACGCCGAAGGGATGCGCACGACACCCTCGATGGTGGCCTTCGCCAAAAGTGGCGAGACCCTCGTTGGCATGCCCGCAAAGCGTCAGGCCGTCACCAATCCAACAAACACGATTTTCGCCGTCAAGCGCCTGATCGGCCGGCGCTTCGATGATCCCACCGTGGAGAAGGACCGCGGTCTGGTCCCCTATAAGATCGTTCGAGGCGAAAATGGCGACGCATGGGTGGAGATCGAGGGCAAGCGCCACAGCCCGGGTCAGATCAGCGCCTTTGTGCTGACCAAGATGAAGGATACGGCCGAGGCCTATCTCGGCGAGAAGGTGACGCAGGCCGTCATCACCGTCCCCGCCTATTTCAATGACGCCCAGCGCCAGGCCACGAAGGACGCCGGTCGAATCGCCGGCCTCGAAGTGTTACGAATCATCAACGAACCGACGGCGGCGGCCCTGGCTTATGGCCTCGAGAAGAAGGGTTCCGGGAGGATCGCGGTCTACGACCTCGGCGGCGGGACCTTCGATATCTCGATTCTTGAAATCGGCGACGGCGTCTTTGAGGTGAAGTCCACCAACGGCGACACCTTCTTGGGCGGCGAGGATTTCGACGCCAGAATCGTGGACCATCTGGCCAGCGAGTTCCAGCGCGAGCAGGGTATCGACCTGCGCAAGGACCGGCTGGCACTGCAGCGGCTGAAGGAGGCCGCCGAGAAGGCCAAGATCGAGCTCTCCTCCGCCAAGCAGACCGAGGTGAACCTGCCCTTTATCACCGCTGACGCCTCCGGGCCGAAGCACCTGGTGATGACCCTGACGCGTTCGAAGCTCGAGGCGCTGGTGGACGACCTGATCGCCCGGACCATGGAGCCCTGCAAGCAGGCGCTGAAGGATGCTGGGACCACCGCCAAGGACGTTGACGAGGTGGTCCTGGTCGGTGGCATGACCCGCATGCCCAAGGTCATCGAGGCGGTGAGGCAGTTCTTCGGCAGAGAGCCCGCCCGCAACGTCAACCCGGACGAGGTGGTCGCCGTCGGCGCCGCGATCCAGGGCGGCGTGCTCAAGGGCGAGGTGAAGGACGTCCTGCTACTCGATGTGACCCCGCTCTCGCTGGGAATCGAGACGCTGGGCGGCGTGTTCACCCGGCTGATCGACCGCAACACGACCGTTCCAACCAAGAAGAGCCAAGTCTTCTCGACAGCTGAGGACAACCAGCCGGCCGTGACTGTTCGCGTCTTCCAGGGTGAGCGCGAGATGGCGGTCGATAACAAGATGCTGGGTGAGTTCAACCTCGTCGGCATCCCACCCGCACCCCGGGGCATACCGCAGATCGAGGTGACCTTCGACATCGACGCCAACGGCATCGTCTCCGTGAGTGCGAAGGATAAGGCCACCGGCAAGGAGCAGCAGATCAAGATCCAGGCCAGCGGCGGCCTGTCCGAGAAGGACATCGAGCGCCTGGTCCGCGAGGCCGAGCAGCATGCGGCGGAGGACAAGCGCCGCCGGGCTGCAATCGACGCGCGCAACCAGGGCGACGCGCTGATTTACACCGCTGAGAAGCAGCTGCAGGAGCATGGCGCTAAGGTCGGCAGCGCCGAGCGGCAGGCCCTGGAGGATGCGATCAGGCAGCTGCGGGACGTGCTGTCGGCGGATGATGCCGACCGCATCCAGCAGCAGATCGAGGTTCTATCCCAAGCCTTCGGGCGCTTCGGCGAGGCAGTGCATCGCAGCGCCGGTGCCCAGCAAGCGGAGGCTGGCAGCTCAGCAGGCACAACCTCGACTCAGACCGGGAACGACAATGTTGTCGATGCCGATTTCGAGGAGATCGACGACCGGAACCGCAAGCGCGGGTAACCGCACCGAGGAGGCTGACCATGGACGTCGAGAAATTTACCGAGAGGTCGCGCGGCTTCCTCCAAGCTGCCCAGACCATCGCCATCCGCGAGTACCACCAGCGCGTCACGCCGGAGCACCTGCTCAAGGCCCTGCTCGACGACGAACAGGGTGCGGCCGCGGGCTGATCCGCGCCGCCGGCGGCGACCCCGCCCGGGCGAAGCAGGCCGTCGACCTCGAGATCGGCCGCCAACCGAAGGTCACCGGCGGCGGCGCCGGCCAACCGCAGTTCACGCCGGACATCGTCCGCGTGCTCGACGCCGCCCAGCAGCAGGCGCAGAAGGCCGGCGACGAATATGTCGCGCAGGACCGGCTGCTGGTGGCGCTCGCCGCCTCCGACACGCCGGCCGGCCGTGTGCTCAAGGGCGCCGGCGCCGATGCCCAGCGCCTGGAGGCCGCTGTCACCGACCTCCGCAAGGGTCGCAAGGTCGACAGCCAGAACGCCGAGCAGAGCTTCGACGCGCTGAAGAAATACGCCCGCGACATCACCGAGGCCGCACGCGAGGGCAAGCTCGACCCGGTCATCGGCCGCGACGAGGAGATCCGCCGCGCCATCCAGGTCCTCGCCCGCCGCACCAAGAACAACCCGGTGCTGATCGGCGAGCCCGGCGTCGGCAAGACCGCCACCGTCGAGGGCCTCGCGCTCCGCATCGTCAAGGGCGACGTGCCAGAGGCGCTGAAGTCGAAGCGCGTCATGGCGCTCGACCTCGGCGCGATGGTGGCCGGCGCCAAGTATCGCGGCGAGTTCGAGGAGCGCCTGAAAGGCGTGCTGTCGGAGACCGAGAAGGCCGCCGGCGAGATCATCCTCTTCATCGACGAGATGCACACCCTGGTCGGCGCCGGCAAGGCGGATGGCGCGATGGACGCCTCCAACCTGCTGAAGCCG
>NZ_FMZX01000035.1 GCF_900101615.1 Belnapia rosea
TCGCGGTCAGCCCCGGACGGCCCGCGCCGCCACGGCAGCGCCAGCGAGCTACGCCGGACAAGGCAGAATTTGTCATTTGTAAACAGACCATCTACACCGTGGGCCAGGGTGGGAAGACCGGAGGGGGTGGCAGGTGCCGCCACTGGCAGCCGGTGCGCACGAGGTAGAACAGGCCGTCGAGCAGGCGCCGCACATCTGTGGTCCGCGGGCGCCCTCCGGGCTTGGCTGGCGGGATGAATGGCTCCAAGATCCTGAACTGATCATCCGTAAGCGCTTGGCCAGATCCGAAATCCCCAACCAGCGCGCGATCCACAGACGTCCACATGACGGTCCCCAGGCAGGAAACCGCGTGCAACGCTGCTAGAGCGGCCTCGGTCAGCCAATCAAACCAGCCGGGTCACTCTTCCAAAACGGGCACTGAGATAGCCGCCGAATGCCGGAAAGCGCTCGGACTTCGGGTGCCCACCGCCACTTGGCGACAAGGCCCATTGCGGGGTCTAGTCTGCTGGATAACCCAGAATGATGCCCCTTACGGGCGTAGGAGGAAGCGGCATGTCGATCTCCCGCCGGGTGTTCCTGACCGCCACCGGCGCGGCCGCGCTCGCGCCCGCCCCGCTGCGCGCGCAGCCGGGCCGGCCGATCCGCTTCGTCGTCGGCTTTCCGCCGGGCGGGTCCGGCGACCTCGTGGCGCGGGTACTGGGCGAGGCGGTCGGGCGGGAGCTGGGCCAGACGGTCGTCGTGGACAACCGGCCCGGCGCGGGCAGCAACATCGCCACCGAATACATCGCCCGCAGCGAGCCGGACGGCACGAGTCTGCTAATCGGCGGCAATTTCAGCCACGCGGTCAACCCGGCCCTCTACCGCCGCGTGCCCTTCAACTCCGTCGCCGATTTCACGCCGATCACCGAGATCGCCGACTACCCGACGATCATCACCGTCTCGCCCGCGACCGGGATCACCTCCCTGCGCGGGCTGATCGAGCGGGCGCGGGCCGAGCCGGGGCGCCTGGCCTATGCCACGCCGGGCAATGGCACCCCGTCGCATCTCGCCGGGGCTATGCTGGAGAAGGTGGCGGGCATCGAGCTGACCCATGTGCCCTTCCGCGGCGGGGCGCCGGCGCTGCAGGCGGTGCTGGCCGGCGACGTGCCGCTCACCATCGGCACCCCGCCCGTGGTGCTGCCCTTCATCCGCTCCGGGCAGCTTCGGGGGCTTTCGCTCACCACCCGCCGCTCCTTCCCCATTATCCCCGAGGTTATCGGCACGGAGGAGGCCGGCCTGCCGGAGCTCGACATCGGGGGATGGTGGGGGATGTGGGGGCCGGCGCGCCTGCCGGCGCCCATGGTGATGCGCCTTTTCGAGGCGACGGTCCGGGCGCTGGGCCAGCAGGGCGTCGTGGCGAAGCTAGCCGGCGAGGGGCTGCAGGTCGTGACCTCTCCCTCGCCCGAGGAGTTCAGCGCATTCATCCAACGCGAGATCCCCTTCTGGGCCGAGGTCGTCCGGGCAGCCGGGGCGGTGGTCGAATGACGTAGATGCCGCTGCGCAGGTGAGGGCTATTGAACATCACGGAGAGGTCGACGAGCGAAATCGGGGCTTCAATCCCATCCGAGATTCACCGTGTTGCACGGGTCAGCGGCCGGGACGTACTCTGGCTGCCTGAGCTCGAGCATGTGGTTCAGCACCTTGGTGGCAATGGCCACCTCGGTTGCCTGCCGCCGGTCTGTTTGCGGGCGCAGCCCGTCACCGATGACGCGCTTCCATCGAGAGACGTCGGCCTCCACTAGGGTACGCCGGTTGTAACTCAACCTCCTGCCAATCCATATGGCCGCGCTCATCGATACACCGGAGATGCGTGTTTCGCTGCGTCGGTGCGGACAGCGCTGCTTCGTTCGGCACTGCGCTCAAGGGCACCATCAAATTGCTGGTCCTGAAGCCACCGCGCAGGTGATCTTGGGAGCCGTGGCGCAGCAGGGTTCAAGCAACGGCGGCACCCCCACTGATCTCCGCCTACGTCTCCAACAACCGGGCTCGTGCGGCTCGGTACTGCTCGGCGGTGACGTGGTCGCGGCGGAAATGGAAAAGGTTACCTTACCAAGATGCCACTTATCGCCAACATGGGGCAATCTTGGCGAGATCCGGTTAACAAACTCCTGTCCGAACTTGAGCATCCACTGCCGCACGGTCTCGTGGCTAACTACGATGCCGCATGCCGCCAGCATTTGATCGACTATGTGCAGGTTAAGCGGAAAGCGGAAATACAGCCACACCGCTTGGCTGATCACCTCCGTTGGGAAACGGTATCCGGCAGAGAGGGGGGTGGCGGCGGACGAAATTATTCCAGTCATCTACGAGACTGGATTCAGCCCACCAACACCCAGGCAAGTTGACGGCGCCATGCGGATATTGGCTCACCGCTCATCACGCTCGGATAGGCGTTTGGTACGACACCTTTTCCATAGCGGCCCTTATCCAACCGGAACACCTGTTAAACTTGACGCATCGCTGAGTTTGTTCACCACCTCTACCTGAGGTGGCGCCGCACAAAATCTCCGGCGGCGGCTAGCGCCTTGCGCCCGGCCGCGACCTGAGGGTGGAAGAGATGCCAGACATGGATCATCTCCGGCCAGATCTCGAGCGTCACCGCGACATCCTCGGCCCCGGCGCGGCGTGCGAACATCACCGCGTCATCAAGCAGGGTCTCCGCCGCCCCGACCTGGATCAGCAGCGGCGGCAGGCCGTGCAGTGCGGCATGCAGCGGCGAGGCAAGCGGCGTGCGTGGTTTGACACCGCCAAGGTAGAGATCCGCAATCTCCAGCAGGTACGGCTTCTGCACCATCGGGTCGCTGCCGGCCTTGCTGGCCATGCTCTCGCCTGTGCTCTCGAGGTCGACCCAGGGCGAAATCAGCCAGGCGCAGGCTGGCATAGGCAGGCCTTGGTCGCGCAGTGCCACCAGCATCGCGGCGGTCAGCCCACCGCCAGCACTGTCGCCGCCGATGGCAATGCGGGACGGGGCGAAGCCCTGGTCAAGCAGGTAGCGATAGCCGGCCACCGCATCCTCCACCGCGGCCGGAAATGGATGCTCCGGCGCCAAGCGATAGCCGAGCGCGAGGCAGCGCAGTCCAGCTGCCCGACCGGCCTCCGCCACCATGGACCGATGGCTGAGCAGAGAGCCCGCGACATAGCCACCACCATGCAGGTAGAGCATCGCCCGCGATGCCTCGGCACCGGGCGTGCTGTTCCACTCGGCCGGGACGCCATTCGCGCTGACCGCCTCAATTCGCACATCGGTGGGCAGTGCATATTGGGCGCCAAGGGCGTCCAACCTACGCCGTCGCTCGGCCAGCTCCGTCGGCCGCGGGCGGGAGGCGAGCAGGGCGCGGATCGCCTCAATGTCAGGATCTGTCATGGCTCAGGACTTCGCCATCATGCAATTGCCATCCTCGATGGAGCGGAAAGACCGTTCCGCTGGCGTGACGGCGAGGACCTTGTAGACATCCCCCGGCGCACGGCTCTCGGCAGGCGATTTTACGGTGAACAGGTAGGTTGGGTGAAGCTTGCGTCCATCGCGGCGGACGGTGCCGGTGCCGAAGGCGTCGTCATCGGTCGGCATCTCCTTCATCGTCGCGACGATGTCCCGCCCGGACGCCTTCGCCCGCGCGACGCCAATGGCCTTCGCGGCCTTCAGGTAGTGCAGCAGGCCGGAATAGTCGCCGGCTTGGTTGTGGCAGGGGAAGGTGTTCGGTGGCAATTCGGGCCGCAGCCGCGCCATGAGGGCACGCGTGCGGTCGTTCAGATCCCAGTAGAAGGTCTCCGTTTGCGTCAGACCCTGCGCCGCGCCGAGGCCGAGCGACATCACGCTGTTGATGTAGCCGGTCAGCCCGACGAAGCGGAGCCTGCCGCGCATCAGGCCGAACTCCGCTGCCTGCTTCACCGCGTTGACGAAGTCCGTGCCTGCGCCGAGGAAGGCGACGACCTTTGCACCGCTCGCCTGCGCCTGCAGCAGGAAGGCGGAGAAGTCTGTTGTCTCGGGGAAGGGGTAAGTCACACCGCCGACGACGCGGCCACCGCTGCTCTCAACGGAATGCGTCGTATCGGCTTGCAGCATGTGGCCAAAGGCGTAATTCGGCGTAATGAAGAACCAGCTGTCATAGCCCTGCTTCACCAAGGGCTCGCCAGTAGCGTGCGAGAGGCAGTAGGTGTCGTAGCTCCAATGGATCGAGTTTAGGCTGCAATATTCGGAGGTGAGCGCCGAGGTGGCGGCCGAGGTGTTAATGTGCACCTTGTCTTTTTGCTCGACCACCGGCTTCAGGGCGATCGCCAGGGCTGAGTTGCTGACGCCCAGCACCACGTCGACATTGTCCCGGTCAAACCACTGGCGGGCGATCGCCAGGCCGACATCGGATTTGTTCTGGTGGTCAGCAACGAGCAGGTCGATGCCGATATTCGGGCTGTCGGCTTGAAACTCGCGGATGGCCTGGCGCGCGCAGACGACGCTGGTGGGTCCTGAGATATCGCGGTAGGCGCCAGACATGTCCTGCAGAAGGCCAACACGCAGCGTCTGACCGGGATTACGCGGCTGTGCTGAAAGCGGGGCCGCGGACATCGCTGCACTGGCCAATCCGGCACCGATTGCGGCGCGGCGGGATAGGGTCATACGCCTTCCTCCTCATCAGCACGGCTCTTTCTCGACCGTCTTTCCGCCAGCATCGCGCCGCTTCCGTCCATCAGGCAAGTAGGCGGCTCCGAAACACCCGATAGCAGCTCTAAACTGAACCATGGGCCTCGAGGCGCCGAAACCGCCCAACATTCGGCGGCGGCGATGTTTGACGACCTGACAGGGACGCCGGTCCCATGTGCCTTATTGCAGCACCGGTCCTTCAGTCGCCGGGCCTCTGGCCGGCGAGGTTGAATTGGTGTTCGCCTTGGTCAGTGCGGTGGAGATGCTGATCCGCGAGGGCAAGGTGTTCATCCTGGCCAATACTGCGGCAACGCGGGCACGGGCTTGGCTATAGGTGCCGGCAATATGCAGCAGGCTGGATTCACCCATCACACTTACCTATCGGAAATGGCCGGGTTGCCCCGGCCCTCCCTTATTCTGCCGCCTCCGCCTGCTGGCCCTTATCGACAAGAAACTCGTCCCTCTGCCGGCCTTGGGCTTCCATCTCGCCGAGCCAGTTAGGCTGCCTGCCACGCCCGGTCCAGGTTTCACCGTTCGGGCCACGATACTTCACCGGAGGAGAAGCTCGCGTCCCCTTGTCCTCCCTTGGCTTACGGCCACGCCGGGCCGGCTGCGCAGCAGGTGCCAGATCGGCGAGGGAAAGGCCCAGCCCCTCGGCTTCAGCCTTCACGCGTGCCAGAAATTCCTGCTTCGCCCCATCCAGTTTCTGAGTCCTGAGCTCTTCGGCACGCTGAATCACCTCGTGCAGCGCTGGGACGCTCAACATATCGAGCATTTCAAGAACGGCTTTGGAATTGCTTTCCTGACCGACCTGGACGAAGTGGCCCTTCGCGTCACGCTTCCGCTCCGAATCCACCATGTCTGCCTCCTCGTAAAAAAGGAAGGACCACTGCGCTTAAAACAGGCGCAAAGCAAGCGCTGTCGAGTTGAGTCCCAGTGAGGACGTTTGCTACCCGAACTCAGCAAGCAGCCAGTTCAAATGCGCTGCCCATCCCGATCTCGATTACCATGCGCCCCCGCTTGCCCTCATCCGGCAACCGTTCAAACAGTAAAGCTGTTTTCAGCCTGCAAAAATGGCCCCGGCGATGGAGGATTCAGGCCTTGTTATTGGTGCCGTCGCACAGGGTGAATTACGCGGCATGAATGGTCGATTCCGGCTTCACCTGCGGCGCAATTCGCCTAATCTCTGCGGCAACGAAAACGGGACCTGCGTTCTGAGCGAGCGTCAGGATACTCAAGGGTGGAAGTCCGGATGACAGCTTTTCTGCTTCGTGCGACCCCCATGCCATGTCCGGAAGTGGGATCATGGTGACCCATCCCCATGGCTCTCGCCGAATGCTTCTTGGAACGGTGGCCGCCCTTGCCGTCCCCTACTTGGCCAAGGCCCAGGGGAAGGGCCCAGAGGGTTGGCCAAACGGTCGCAGCGTCAGCTTGGTAATCCCCTTCACCCCAGGTGGCGGCACCGATGTGATCGGCCGCATCCTGCAGGATCGCTTAGGCGAGAGCTTTGGCAGCAGCTTCGTGCTGGATCATAAGCCGGGCGCCTCGACAACGGTCGGCGTTCGCTACGTTGCCCGAGCGCGGCCAGATGGGGCGACGCTGCTGCTCGGCAGCAATTCTGGCTTTACCCAGGCACCCTTCGCCTACCGGAACCTGGGCTACGACCCGTTGGCGGACTTTACCCATATCAGCCTGCTATACTCTTCTGCCTACCTGCTGGTGGCTCATCCGCGCTGGGGTAGCTTTGAGCGAGTGATCGAAGCTGCGAGGCGCGAGCCGGGGAAGCTCTCCTATGGCACCTGGGGGCTCGGCTCGACCGCACATCTGCTGATGCTCGAGATGACCGAGCGGACCGGGATAGAGATGTTGCATGTGCCATTCGGCGGCCCGGCGCCAGCGCTGACCGAGATCCTGGCTGGCCGGGTGGACATGATGTTCACGACCTTCGCGCCGGCACGGGCGCATGTGATGGAAGGGCGTTTGCGGGCTCTCGCTGCGCCGCATGACGAACGGTTGGCGGCAATGCCGCAGGTGCCGACAACAAGAGAACTCGGATTACCGGGCTTCCTCGTCAGTGCCTGGTGGGGCTTGGCGGGCCCAGCCAACTTGCCGCCACCTCTTGCAGCAGCGTTGGAGCAGGCGGTGCGCGATGCTGTCGGCCGGCCAGCAGCACAGCGCCTTGCTGACGAGTTTGGACTCCTGCCGCTGCCCTTGGGCCGGGAGGCAATGCGTGACCGGATCCGCCGCGACTTGGTGCAGAACGAGGGGCTAATGCGCAGAGCAGGCATCACACCGGAATGAATTTTTCACTGGTTTGTTGTTCCAGCCGAAAATTTCATATCCCGCCTTATGCGGCACCATTTAGTGTGTACTCCCGGAGTGTGGTGGTGCAATTTTCCAGCACGCGTGGAAGGACGCGTTATGGCCAAGTTCACCATAGGAACGCCACAACGACAGCGGCGGCCTGAGGCGCCTTCAAGGATCGGTCTGACGCGGCGATGGGCCACGCGCTGCGAGATGTGAGCTTGGCAAAGGGCTGACTGCAGCAGCGGGAGGAGGGGGAGCAGCACCTCCCGTTCCGACTGGCGGTCTGGCCGGCTCCTCTGTGGCCACCAGTTCAGCGAATTCGCGCTGCACCTTACAAATCCAGCACATGTGCTGCGCCCTCAGCCGGCGGTGGGGAAAAGTCGCGCGGAGGCGAGGCGCGCGCCTGCGGCCAAGCTGCGGAGCTTCGCCCAAACTACGTCGGGGGCGACCCGGCCGCGGCCGGCCGAGGTGTCGAAGCCACAATCGGTGCCGGCCAGTACCCGGCGCGGGTCACCCACCGCTCGGGCCACGCGCTGGATCCGCTCGGCTACGACTTCCGGATGCTCGACGAAATTGGTGAGCGTGTCGATCACACCCGCAACCATCACTTGGTCGTCGGCGATGGGCATGCGCTCCAGGCAGCGAACCTCATGCGCGTGCCGCGGATTGGCGAAGGGCAGCACCAGGCCGCCGACCTCCGCGCGCAACAGGATCGGCAGAATCTCCTCGAGTGGGACGTCTTGGTCGTGCTCAGGTGCATGACACGGCCTTCCTCAGCAGGAGCGACGTCTCGACAAATTTGTTCTTGATTCGTTCGCGTTGGCCGTCCAACGTCACCGCATGGATTCGCAGAACCCACCTCCGCCCGATCCGTCCGACGTGCCCGCCGCTCGCGTGGGGTCGCCTGCCGGGCCCCTGTTGCCGGTCGACCAGGCTGAGCTCGCTTCTGCACTGGCCTATGGGCTACGCTTCGACGAGCGCGGCAAGCCCCGCCGCGGCGCCGCCTGGGAGATGGCGGCCAGCCTGCTGGCTGATCAGCTTGTGGCTCAGCTCGAGCGAGCAAACTTCGTCGTCCTCAAGCGCCCCCCTCACCCGCCACACAGCACCTGAGCGCAGACCGGCGGCTGCCGGGAGACGGACCACGACGATGCGGACGCCGGCTTATGCCTTCAGCCCCCTCGGATATTCCGCTGGACCAAGCCGCCATGCTGACAGCCCTGCGAGCCCGCGTAGCGCGGCTCGAGGGCAGCCTTCGCAACAGGCACAGCCGCGACGCTATCCCGATCTGCGACGGGCTGCCCGTTGACGGCCTGGCACGGGCCGCGGTGCACGATGTGCTTGCCACTTCACCCGGTTGTGGCGCCGCCTTGTGCGCCCTGCTGCTGGCCCGCACCGGTGGCACCGTCCTTTGGATCGCGCTCGAGCAGGATGGGCTGCTGGCTTGGCCGCCGGGGCTGGTACGCTTCGGCCTGACACCGGCCAAGCTGGTGCTGGCCCGGACCAGTCGCCGGTCCGACGCGCTCTGGGCGATGGAGGAGGCGCTCCGGTGTCCGGCCGTGAGCGGCGCCGTGCTGGCGCTGCCGCCAGAGCAGACCGCAGGTCATCATCCGCTGGATCTGACGGCCACACGCCGGCTGCAGCTGGCCGCAGAGGCAGGTGGCGCCCTCGGCTTGCTGCTAAGGCCGGATGTCGGCAGCGTTGCCCCCAGCGCCACCACCACCCGCTGGCGGATCAGCGCCCACCCAGCCGAGGCAGAGGCGACGCTGGATGCAGAGTGCTGGCAGCTGGAGTTGGTCCGCACCAAAGCCGGCCGTCCCGGCGGGCCTTGGGCCGTGACCTGGAACGCCGCGGCGGGGCAGTTGGTACTGGCCGCGACGATAGCGCGCCCAGCTCGGCAAGCTGCGCGATGACCGAGCGCTTCCTGGCGCTGCACCTGCCCAGCTTCGCTACCGACCGGCTCCGCCGGGCCGCGCCAGCCCTACCGCCCAACCGGCCGCTCGCCACCTGGGCCGGGTTTGGCACCCGACGGCTCCTGGTCGCCGTCGATGCGGCCGCCGCGTCCGCCGGCCTGAGGCCCGGGCAGGCGCTGGCCGATGCACAGGCGATCGCGCCCGATCTCACCCTGCAGCCTGCCGATCCCGCAGGTGATGCGCAGGCGCTGCAAGCCCTGGCGCTCTGGGCCCGGCGCTATACGCCCCTGACGGCGGTGGACTCGCCCGATGGCCTGCTGCTCGACATCACCGGCTGCGCCCATCTGCTGGGCGATGAGGACACGCTGCTGCGGGATGCGCTGGCGCGCCTCGGCCGGGCTGGCATCGCGGCGCGCGGCGCCATCGCCGGTGCCCTGGCCACCAGCGCCGCCCTGGCGCGGGCGCGCGGTGACAACCCCATCGTCATCAGCGGCATTGAGACCGCCGTCGCGGGGCCTTTGCCGCTGGGCCCAGCCTTGCGCCTGTCGCTGCCCCTGCTGGACAGGCTGCAGCACCTTGGGCTGCGACGGGTGCACCACCTGCTTGAGCTGCCACGGGCGCCGTTGGCGCGACGCTTCGGGCAGGATCTGCTGGATCGGCTCGATGCCGTCACCGGACGACGGCGGGTTGTGCTGCAGCCCGTAACCCCGTCCCCGGAGCTGACGGTGGTGCAGAACCTGCTGGAGCCGATCACCACCCGTGACAGCATCGAGGCCGTGCTCGACCGGCTGCTCGACAGCTTCTGCCGCGGCCTGCGGCAGTCCGAGCTTGGCGCTCGCAGCGTCGTGCTGGTGGTCTGGCGGGTGGATGGGGTGGTGCAGGAGGTGGCGATCGGCACCGGGATGCCGGTGCGAGAGCCGGGGCACCTGCGCCGGCTGTTCACCGAGGGACTGCGGCAGCTGGAGCCGGACCTGGGCTTCGAGCGGATGGCGCTGGAGGCTCGGGCCACGGATCCCATGGCGGCGGGTACCCAGACTGGCCTTGGCTTGGGCCGCCATCAGGACGATGCCACGGCAGCCCAAGACCTAGCCCAGCTGCTTGACCGGCTGGGGCAGCGACTGCGAGTGCGACGGATTGATCCCGTCGCCAGCCACTGGCCGGAGCATGCAGTTGCGGTGCGCGATCTTCACGGCATGGCGCCCGCCATCCCACTAGGCTGGGCGACACAGCCCTGGCCGGTCCTGCTGCTCCGGCAGCCGCGGCCGGTCGAGGTCGTCTCCCCAGGGCGAACCGGGGCACCGGCCCTGCTGCACTGGCGTAGCGGCCGCCACGTCATCCAGCGGATCGAAGGACCGCAGCGGCTGGAGCCTGAATGGTGGCGTGCGGAGCCGGGCCTGTACCGGCGAGACTATTACCAGGTCGAGCTGGCCTCTGGGGTTCGGCTCTGGATCTGCCGCAGCGGGCCGCCGCAGGCGTCGGGCTGGCTGCTGCATGGCTATCTGCCGTGACCGGCTACGCCGAGCTGGCCGCCCAATCCAACTTCAGCTTCCTCGATGGCGCCTCCCATCCGGAGGAGCTGGTGGAAATCGCTGAGGCGCTCGGCCTTGCCGGCCTTGGCATCTGCGACACCAACAGCCTCGCCGGCGTGGTCCGCGGCCATGTCGCCGCCAAGGGCAGGGGGCTGCCCTTCCGGGTCGGCTGCCGCCTGCTCCTGGAGGACGGGTCGGAATGGCTGGCCTGGCCCAGCGACCGCGCGAGCTACGGCCGCCTGACCGCGCTGCTGTCCCGCAGCCGCATGCAGGCGGCCAAAGGTGGGTGCAGCATCAGCCGCACAGCGATGCTGGCCGCGGCCGAGGGTTGGGTGCTGGCGGCGGTCCCGCCGGCCGAGCCCGATGCAAACTTCGCCACTAGGCTGCAACGCGATGCCGCGGTACTGCGCGGCAGGCTCGCCCTGCCGCTGCACCTGACCGCCTTCCACGCCATGCGCGGCGATGACCGGCAACGGATCGGCGCCCTGGCCGGGATCGCCGGGCAGGCCGGGGCCCGGCTGCTGGCCACTGGCCATGTCCGCTACCACCACCGTTCGCGGCATCGCCTGGCCGATGTGCTGACCGCCATCCGCCTGCACACCACGGTCGATGCTTTGGGCTATGCCGCCGAGCCCAATGCCGAGCGGCACCTGAAGTCTCCGGCGGCAATAGCGCGGCTCTTCGCCGACTGGCCGGAGGCTCTGGCCAACAGCCTGGCGGTGCTGGAGGCCTGCGGGGGCTTCTCCCTTGATCAACTGCGCTACGAGTATCCCGACGAGGTTCTGGAGCCCGGCCGGACTGCCCAGGACACGCTGGCGAGCCGGGTGACCGAGGCGCTGTCCACGCGCTGGCCGGACGGCGCTCCAACTGAGATCGCCGATCGCATCGCCCATGAGTTGCGGCTGATCGGCGAGCTTGGCTACGCCCCCTACTTCCTGACCGTGCATGAGATTGTCCGCTTTGCCCGCGACCGCGGCATCCTCTGCCAGGGCCGCGGCTCGGCCGCCAACTCGGCCGTCTGCTATGTGCTCGGCGTCACTGCCGTCGATCCCGGCAAGCACGATCTGCTGTTCGAGCGCTTCGTCTCCGCCAGCCGCGGCGAGCCGCCCGACATCGACATCGACTTCGAGCACGAGCGGCGCGAGGAGGTGATCCAGCACCTTTATGAGCGCTACGGCCGCGAGCGAGCCGCGATCTGCGCCACCGTCATCCGCTACCGCACCCGCAGCGCCGTCCGCGAGGTCGGCCGCGCCATGGGCCTCAGCGAGGACATCACCGCCCGCCTAGCCAAGGGAAGCTGGGGGCCGGGGCACGAGATGGGGCTCATGGCCCTAGCCGAGGCGGAGGGGCTCGACACCGGCGATCCGCGTCTGGCCATGGCGCTCGAGCTGACCGAGGAGATCCTCGACTTCCCACGGCATACCGCCACCCATGTCGGCGGCTTCGTCATCACCCGCGGCCCGCTAATCGAGCTGGCGGTCGTCACCCATGCCGCGATGGAGGGCCGCACCGTCCTGGAATGGGACAAGGACGACATCGACGCCCTCGGCATCCTCAAGGTCGATGTGCTGGGCCTCGGCATGCTGTCCTGCCTGCGTCGGGGCTTCGTGCTGCTGCGCCGGCATCACCGCCTCGCCCACGACCTGACAAGCCTGCCGCGCGACTGCCCGGCGACCTATGCCATGCTGCGCCGGGCCGACAGCCTCGGCGTCTTCCAGGTCGAGAGCCGGGCACAGATGAACATGCTGCCGCGGCTGCGGCCTTCGAAATTCTACGACTTGGTGGTCGAGGTGGCGATCGTCCGGCCCGGGCCGATCCAGGGCGACATGGTCCACCCCTATCTGCGGCGCAAGCAGGGGCTGGAACCGGTAAGCTACCCCTCCCCCTCACCCGAGCATGGTGAGCCGGACGAGTTGGAGCGGGTGCTCGGCAAGACCCTCGGCGTGCCGTTGTTCCAGGAGCAGGCGATGCGGCTGGCCATCGTCGCCGCCGGCTTTACCGCCGAGGAGGCGGACCAGCTCCGCCGCGCCATGGCGACCTTCAAGCTCACCGGCGGCGTGGCCCGCTACCGCGAGCGGCTGGTCGCCGGCATGGTCCGCCGCGGCTACGAGCGGGACTTCGCCGAGCGGGTATTCCAGCAGATCGAGGGCTTCGGCAGCTACGGCTTCCCGGAAAGCCATGCCGCGAGCTTCGCGCATCTCGTCTATGCCTCGGCTTGGGTGAAGTGCCACTACCCGGCGGTCTTCGCCTGCGCCCTGCTGAACAGCCAGCCAATGGGCTTCTACGCCCCGGCGCAGATCGTCCGCGACGCCAGGGAGCATGGCGTCGTCATCCTGGCTGTCGACGTGAATGCCAGCGACTGGGACAGCAGTCTCGAGGCACAGCCGGCCAGCGTCGGCGGCCTCGCCCTGCGGCTGGGGCTGCGGCTGGTGGCAGGGCTGCAGGAGGAGGCCGCGCAGGCGATCCTGGCGGCACGGCAGGCGCGCAACGGCGCACCCTTCGCCTCGGTCGAGGAGGCCGCCTGGCGGGCCGGGGTCGGCGTGCAGGCGCTCGGCGCCCTGGCGGAGGCGGATGCCTTTGCCGGCGCCGGCCTCAGCCGCCGCAAGGCGGCGTGGGACGCCCGCGGGGTCGCCAGCGGGCCGGAGACGCTGCCGCTCTTTGCCGCAGCACCTGCAACCGCTGCCGCGGCCATGGCAGCGCAGACGCCACTCATGCCCGAGCCGGCGGCGATGCTGCCGCACCAAGGCGAAGGCGAGCAGGTGGCCGCCGACTACCGGTCGACCGGCCTGATGCTGGGGCGGCACCCGTTGGCGTTGCTGCGCCCGGTGCTCGACCGGCTGGGCTATGCCGATACTCGCCGGCTCGATCGCCTGCGCTCGGGCGCCCTGATCAGGCTGCCCGGGCTGGTCCTGATGCGGCAGCAGCCCGGCTCTGCTAAGGGGGTGGTGTTCATGACCGTCGAGGACGAGCATGGCGTCGGCAACTTGGTGATTTACACCGACGTCGCCGCCCGCGACCGGGCGGCGCTGGTGGCCGGGCGGCTGCTGGTCGCCGAGGGCCGGGTCGAGCGGCAGGAGGAGCACGCCGAGGTGCCGATCATCCATCTCGTCGTCCGCCGCCTGACCGACCGTTCGGACCTGCTGGGCTGCCTGACCGAGCCGGACGTTGCGCTTGGTGACACCGACTGGGTGGACCGGGTGCTTGGCCGTGCCGACTAGGTCCGCCGACCGGAGCCCGGCAGTCAACGCCAGGGACCGAAGCTCCCGGGTAGCCGAGATTTCCGCTAAGCAGTCTATCATCGGCGATAGCCCGGGGAGGACCGGCGATGTGCAACCTCTACAGCATCACCAAGGGCCAGCAGGCGATCCGCGAGCTGACCCGCGCGATGGCCGACCGGACCGGCAACCGGCATTGTCACGTAGCTGAGCGCTGGGTGGAGTGAACTGGTTGGGCCAAGGTGGTCGAATGTCGGTCGAGCCCACCACCTACCCCGGCTATCGCTTCCCAGCCGAGGTCATCCACCATGCTGTCTGGCTCTATCACCTGTTCAGCTTGAGCCTGCGCGACATCGAGCTGATCCTGGCCGAGCGCGGCGTGGTGGTCAGCTACGAGAGTATCCGCCGTTGGTGCCTCCGCTTCGGCACCGAGCTCGCGGCCAAACTCCGCAAGCGTCGGCCGCGGCCGGGTGACACCTGGCACATGGATGAGGTTTATCTAAAGACCAACGGCGAACTCTTCTATCTCTGGCGCACCGTGGACCAGCACGGTGTCGTGCTCGACATCCTCGTGCAGGAGCGCCGCAACGCCACGGCCGCCAAACGCATTTTCAAACGCCTGCTGATGGGCCTTAAGTACAAGCCGCGCAAGATCGTCACGGATGGGCTCCGCAGCTATGGCGTCGCACAGCGAGAGATCCTGCCCGGTGTGCGGCATCGGACCAGCCGCTACCTGAACAATCGTGCCGAGAACTCCCACCGCAGATCGCGCAAGCTCTGTCTTGCGGTCAAACGCCCCCGGTCACCAAACAATGTGACAATGCCGCCATCGTGAACCGCGTTGGCGCGCGGGCGCGCGCGAGCGTGCGACCCTGAGCGCCGTCATCGCAGGAGGCGAAGCATGATCGAGCCCACGCCGTGGCAGATCCGGCCGCTCCCCGCCTATGTCCCGCCAGGCGTGCGGCGCAATCCGCTGGTTATGGCGCGGGTGGCTGTGGGGCCTCTGGTGATCCAGCTCGCCGTGCTCCAGACGCGCAAGGACGGACTGGTTGTGCGGGAGCCATATGGGGAAGGCGGCCAGCCAGCGATCGAGACGGAGGCGGCGGTCTGGGAGGCGATCAGGCAGGCTGCCATCGCTTCTGTGCTCGAGACGCCCGAGACGCGCGGGTTCCTCTGTGGTCCGGACAGCTCGAGGGCGGCCCGGGCTGCGGCGCGTGCGGCACGCCGCGCGGCCGTAGAATGGCCTTCTCCGTTGCCCTCGGCCGAGGTGCTGCCCTTCCCGTCCGGTGGTGCATAGGGTGCCGGCGACTCGGCATTTCGGGGCCACTACGCGCGATCGCGTACGCGCGCATGCGGGCGAGGCTGCGCTGGCGCCGCTGTGGAGCCCGCCAGTGCCGCTGGGCCACAATGGTGGTCCGCCGAACCCTGCAACCCGTCCTGGCCGGCCCAGCGTGGCCTAAGGCGGCGTGCCCAGGGTGATGTCGGCTCTCTATGTAGCCCAGAACGTCACCAAGAGCCCCAGCGGCAACCACAAGCCTGGATGGGTGGCCTTGGCAATGCAGCGCTGAGTGACGGATCGAGGAAGTGGGGATGGGATCGCGCCATAGCGCTCCACCCCGTCGCTTTCGACGGTGGCGGTGTGCAGCATCAGTGTGAAGCCCGAGATCCCCCACCACAGCGCGAAGCCAAGCAGCGCGTCCAGCATGACCAGTGCTGCCTCCTCGAGCCAGGTGGCAGACGGAACACCATCGAGCCATGCCAAGAGAGTGCCCGAGGCGATCCCCAATACGGCGAATGTGACCATGGCTCCGAACACGGTAGAGCCCTCGTTACGATGTCGCGCGATGACAGGTCGAGCCTAGGCTTCGGCCCCGATCGCCGCCACCTATGAATGCCTCTTTTGGGATAGTAGCGGGGCCGGAACGGGCGACACAGTCTGGGGGTCAACCACTAAGCTTGGCATCTCTGCTGCGATTGGCGCCTCTGCCACCGGGAGTTCCGATGCTCTACCGCCTACCGCCTACTCTCGCCCGTGCGGCGGTATTGCTGCCGCTCCTCTCCGCTACCGTCCACTCTGCGGTAGCGCAGGACGAGCCGATCGAGCTGGCGGACGACCCTTTCGAGATCACCGATCCCATCGCCGCCCCGCCCGGCGCTGCGGAGATTGGCTTTGTTGGGTTCTATGAGCAGGCTCGCCGCGGCCGCGTCCGCGACACTGGGGGAGTGGAGGCGGAGCTTGAGATGGGCATTGTCCCAGGTCTCGAGCTCCGCCTCGGCCAGACCGGCGCCTACGGCAACCTCGAGACACGGCGCAAGCTAGGCACCGTGACAGACCTCTCGGGCAGCTCGGATGATGCGGGCCGAGCACTGTGGGGTGGTGCCACGCGGTTCGGCGCATTGTACCAGCTCAGCGACGACCGGGGCGCATTTCCGGCCGTGGCCCTGCTTGGACGGGTGCGGACACTCTACGGACCAAGCCGACCTGGCTACGAGACTGAAGCTGTGGCGCTGGTCGGCAAAACTGTCCGGGGCGGGGAGCGACCGCTCGGCGTCCACGTCAACCTTGGGTGGGTAGCGCGCATCGATCCCCAGCAGGGAGAGCGGCAGAACCGCTTCTTCGTCAACGCCTCGGTCGGGCAGGCAGTGTCCCGCGACACGGCGCTGGTGGTGACCTACGCGCGGGAGCAGCAGGAGCGTGGAGACCAGGATTACAGCGTGGTCCAGGCCGGGATCCGCCACAGGCTGAAGGGCGGGACAGTGCTCGGTCTGGCCGCAGGTGCAGGGACCAACCGGGATTCGCCGAACTTCCAGATCGCCTTCGCAATGCAGTGGCAACTCAGTGAGGGCTGGCGCTGATCCTTGGGCGACTGCGAATGCCCACACTCCAAGCATCGCCGATCTCAGCATGGGTACCAAGGGTTGGATTTCGACCACCGGAAGCCCGCCGCGCCGGCTCCACATGGGCTGGGTGGGGCCAGTAATCATGGCGCCGGTCGAGGTGACACTGGAGGAGTGGGGAGCAGATCAGGGCGCGCGTCTTTGAGGCACACCTGAACGTTCAATACCTGGCATGTAGGCTGGCTCTCGCCCCTAACCGGACCTTCAGCTTCTCAGGTCCCGCCTGTCCGTCCGAACCAGACACCCAACAGGGCACCCAATGACACCAGCAGCAGGCCGCCGTTTACGACGATGAGCAGCGGCGCCGGCAAGCGGCGCAGGTCGGAGCGTTGCGGCGTGTCGTGACCCGGACGTAGGTCCCGCCACACCGCGACCGCAAAGCAGAAAGCCGAGAACAGCACCAGGAGGGAGGCATTGAACAAGATAGCCCATTCCGGCAACACGCTGCCAAGCGAGGTCTTGGCTCCTACCCCCGCCACCAGTGACACAAGCCCGGTGCGAACCCAGGCCGCGTAGGTCCGCTCTGCCGCCAATACCGTACGGTCAGCAGCATAGAGCACCCGCGGGTCGTTCTCTGCATCAGGCATGTAGGGCGAACGCCCCATACACGTTCCGGCTCCCGCGCCTGATCGCCTGCAAGCTCGGCTATGAGCCTGCCAGCGTGCGGGCCATGCCGCTGATGGCTTCCTGCTGCTTCTCGTCTTTGATCGAAGCGAAATTGCGCATCAGCTCCAAGTGCAGACGCTGGCGCGGGGCCTGCTCTTTGGCCCCATCTTGCTCCGGCATACCTTCGAAGAACCATGCGGGATCCGTCGCAAGCGCTTGTGCCACGGCGAACAGGCGGCCTGCCGAGATGCGGCTCAGCCCTCGCTCGTACTTATGCGCCTGCTGGTAGGTCACGCCGATCCTGCGGGCGAGTTGCTGCTGCGACAGGCCCATCATCACCCGTCTTTCCCGTATCCGGGCGCTGACATGCTCGTCGGCTATGAGGACGCCTTCGCTATGAGGCTCTTGTTGCAGAGCGGCGCGGCCCATTCATCTAACCTCCGGTTGTATCATTCCATTCCAATCAACCTATAGCTGTAAAACTACCCACTATCTCGCGAGAAATCTCATTTTGAGGATGTGATTGTATCTACAATCTGGATATTCTTTTAGCGACGCTAAATCTTCACAAGACTGCTGCAGTCACTAAAGATTACAAGCAAAACATGTTTGAAAAATTCCCTTACGCGCTGATTTAAATGTAAAATGTTGAATATCCAATGTAGACTGTGTGACATGTAGGCATCGACCGAAATGCTAGCAGACAACAGGCCTCCCAAATCGGGGGTGACCGTACTGTGGCATTTCCAGCGAATACATGAAGGCCTCGATGTTGGGCCCATGCTGGTGGAGTTGGATGCCCAGCCCGAGCTCTGGGAGCAGCATCCCGAGCGCCGCACCGTCGCGGGCTCGCCGCATGCAGGCATGACCGACATTTGGGTCCGCGCCCGGGCCTACTCGGACGTGCGCATCCCCGGCGCCTTCCGCGAGGAGCATCGCCCAGTCTTCTATCGCGCCTAGCGCCGCCTGCCGTCGATCCAGCCGGTCGTGCATGCCTTGATGGCCATGTCCCAAGGTGTCGAGCTCGGGAACGTCCTGCTGGCCCGCATCCGGCCCGGCGGCCGCGTCCTGCTCCACGTCGACACGGGCTGGGCGCCCGAGTTCTACACCTCGAAATTCTACGTCGTGCTCCGCGGCAACGCCGAGGTGGTGAACCGCTGCGGCGAGGGTGACGACGAAGAGCAGGTCCGTGGCCGCCGGGGTTGGTGCGGTCGGAAGCATCGCCGCCTCGGCCATGCAGGCCGATGCCATTGGTGACGCGCAGGACAGCGCGAATGCCGAGCAGCGGGCCGCGCGGGACCAGGCGCAGGCGAACCTCGCCCCATACATGACGGCCGGCACCAACGCCCTGGCGCCGACGCAGGCCTTGCTCGGGCTGAGCGGTCAGGACGCCGCCAATGCAGCGATGGCCAACTTCCAGAAGAGCCCGGCCTACGATTTCCAGTTCAACGAAGGCATGCGGGCTGTCGAGAGCAGCGCGGCCGCTCAGGGCATGCTGCACTCCGGCGCCACGCTGAAGGCCTTGCAGGCGCGTGGCCAGCAGCTCGGCAACGCCAGCTTCGACCAGTACTACAACCGGCTCCTCCAGGTCGTCGGGCTCGGCCAGAACGCTGCGGCAGGCGTGGGCAATACCGGCGTCCAGACCGCGCGGGACATCGCCCAGACCGATGCCAGCGCGGCGAGCGGCATGGGCAGCATCTACGGCAACGCGGCGCAGGGGCTGGGCAACGCTGCAAACACCTACGCGAACAACTCGATACACGGGGACGCCAAGCGAAACGCCCTCATGCAGCCGGGCACCGTCACCATCAGCCGCGCCGGCAGTGGCGGCTATCCCTCTTACGAGACGCTGACGAGCGGGTGGTCCGGGGGCTGATAAGTCGAGTGCTCGCGGGCAGCTTAAAAACGCGCGAGCGAGGGCATCTCGTCTCGGCGGGCAGCCTGTCCACTCTCCATGCGCCTTGGCGCACGGCCATCGGTGCTGGAGAGGACACCAGCCAAGCTGACGAGAAGTTCGTCACAGCTGAACGGCTTCACAAGACGGGTTGTTGGCCCGCCGAGCCCTCGTAGGTCTGCTTCTGGCGCTGACTTGTCGAACCCGGTGACCACCACAGCTGGCAGATTCGGATTGTTCTTCCGAAGTTCCTTCAGCACCGAGCGGCCGTCGATCCCGTGCATCAGGTGAATGTCAGTAATGACTGCGGATAAATGCTCCACAATCTTGGCCATGGCGAGTGCCGCTTCGCCGGTGTGGGCAAAAATGGCGTCGTATCCGGCTGCCTGAAGAATATCCCCGATCAGGATGGCGATCAGGGCCTGGTCCTCAACGACAAGGATGGCCGGCTGAGACGCTTTGATTGTTTCTCCATCGAGGTTTAACGCTGGAGGTCGATCGGCGAGCATTCCCGCAGCCTTCCTGTGTTCTGATGGGGCGGCATTTGGCTGCACAGTATCCACGTAATGCTGAACAAAATTCAACCAAATTCAACTTAAAGTAGAAAATCAACGTGATTGCGTTAGGCGCTGAAAGAGCCCGTAGTACAGGTGTCAGTCGTTCTGACTAAATCGAATTCGTAACTAGAGCCCCGCTTTGTCCTGGCCCGTGGCCCTGGGCTCCAGGATGATAACGGCTTGTGCCATCGCCGCCTCCAGCCTTCTCACCATCACGGCCCCGCCGGCGGTCCGCTGCACCAACACGCTGCGCCGGTCCTTCGGATCAATCTCCCTTCGAACTAAACCGAACTCTCCCAGTCGGTCGAGCGCGCGGGTCACGGCAGGCTTGCTGATGTTCAGATGCTTTGCCAGTCCCCGGACCGTTTGCAGTTCGTCGGTTTGGTAGACCACCAGCAGCACGGCGAGTTGGCGGAGGTTCAGATCGGGCTGATCGGACCGGATCTCAGACAGGAACGTCTTGCAGAGGATCTGCAGCTGGCGGTCGGGGTCATCGCTCACTGGCTGGGACTTTCTCCAGCCGCATGCGGTTCCTTCTTGAGAGCCGACAGCCGATGGAGAGGTGCGCCCGCAAACCGATTGTGAAGACGGCGGATCCGAGCCCAACGCGCCATCCGAGCCGATAGCGGCCTAATGCCAAGCATTATGGCAACGAAGGTGGCCAAGCTGACGCAGGTCATCTCGAAGGTGGTCAACGAATGTTCCCCAACTTTGTTGTCCGCCAGCATCGCCAGCACCACGGGAGCCAACAACCGAACGACGCGTGAAGGCAGCAACATCCTTTACGAAACGCCTATAAGCCCATGGATATTTCGTTTCATAATGCTTTGTAAAGGTGTTATGCCTCTCTTGTTATGCCTCTCTGCAGAAGGGCAAAGGGGTCCGTTATGCGAAGCATCCTGGTTATGGCTACATTGCTTCTGGCTGGAGAAGCCGCCGCGCAGTCCATTTATCACCAGGACTACATGAGGCAGAACGGCACCTACGTGCAGCCGCATTATCAGTCTGCTTCCAACGCTAGCCGGTTGGACAACTGGAGTACGCAGGAGAACGCCAATCCCTATACAGGTCAAGCCGGAACCCGGAGCCCTTACCCTGCCTTCAACGCGCCCAGCACGTCGGGGGGCAATCCTTACGCAAGCCAGCCACGTTCAATCTATGGCCGCTGAGGGCATTCTGCTGCCACATAGCGTGGATCTCATCGGCAAAGGCTTTCGCACGGCACCCCATCACGATCGCCGTCCAATCGCGAGAGCCCGCACTGCTGCAAGTAGAAGCGAGCCTCGGCGCAGTTGGTCATCTCCCGACAATACTGCTTGCCGCCGCAGGTGAAGCCGCTGCTCGCCGTTGGTGCGGAACGCATGGGCGCTGCCGGCGCCCCGGCGCTGTGGCCGGTGCCGCCGCCACGCATTGCTGCGCGCCATTCCCAAGGTGGCGTGCGCTCGGCCTCGGGAAGCGACCAAAGGCCGCGGCGACCTGCCTTGGCTTCAGCCTCGATCCGCAGCAGCTCGGGATCCCAACTGTATTGACGATAGACCCAGGCGGCACCCTGCCGGACCATCTCGGCATTGACGTCCACCGGGCCGGCATAGACCCGCCCAACAGTCCGCCCATACCGGTCCGTGTCCTGCACCACGATCCGCACGTCTTTGCCGAAGACCAGTCCCGAAAGGATCTGCTGCGCGCGTGTGCCGTAGGGCTGTCGGCTCTCGGGGGTGTCGATCTCGCTTAATCGGACCCGTACCTGGCGGCGCTCCGCAGTGAGCAGGGTCAAGGTGTCCCCGTCTGCGAGGCCGACCACCCGTCCGAGCAGTTCGGCAGCCCAAGCGGGAGAGCAGGACAGAAGCGCAAGCAGGACGAAGATAACGGCTGAGAGCCGCCGGATGATGAGAGGCATGCTGCTACCTGCCACACCTCTCGCCACGGTTGTAGCGGCTGAACAAAGCGTGCCTGTGCCTAGCATCAGCACCAGAGGCTAGAATTGGCAAAGCCCCACCATTGCTGACGGGGCTTCTTGTGGTCCCAGCGGGCTTGCCATCGCCCTAGTGCCAAAACCAGCCCGCCTCGCGGCAGGTCTTGCAAGCCCGACGCCACCCCGAAGGGCAGTGGAGCGGGAACACCTGATATATAGGCTCTGTGGAACCCGCGCTTAAGTTTGGAGGCGAGCGGCGGCTACGGTAGCCCCAGCGCGGCCTTCACTCCTGCTTGAATAGCGGCGAGCGTCGGCGACGGCAGCATGGGCTCGATCAAGCTGGCGGATAGGCTCCCGCTGGTAGCAGGATATGCCAAGCAAGCGGCGGGATCGGTGGTGTGCTGCTGGGAGGCACAACGGTCACCAAGCCGCCTGCACGACGGCGAGGCGACAGCACGACGGCTGGCCTGGCCTTGACCATTTCCAGCGGCCGAAAACCAGTTGAGAAGTCACAAATCAGGATGGCGCCCGGATGTGGGTGGAAGGTGATCGCCACCCGTCAGAACTGCCCGCCCGGCTTTCTCAGCCGCACCCCAGCACCGCCGCCGTTCTCCGGAATGAACTCGATGCCAGCGGCCTCAAGGGCGGTGCGGATGGCAGCAAGGTTCGGCGGATTGATCGAGGGCTCGCCGTCCTCAGCCTCTGCCCTCTTCACCGTCGACACCCCAACGCATGCTTTCGCGGCCAGATCAGCCGTCGACCAGCGAAGGTACCACCGTGCCATTCGGATCTGTGCGCCGTTGAGAGCCATAATGGACCTTATGAACCAAACAGGTTCATACCAAGCACAGTGTGGTCTATTTAGTATCACGTCATCCAGATTGGCTCAACTAACAGCCTTTGCGGCGACGGCACCGATTGGAAGGCGGCCGGACGTGGAGGTGCGATCTCCGATGTCCGACCTGACCACAACCTCGTGCTTGGAGACCCCAGGTCATGGCTAGCTGTGCCCATACCATTACCGAACCCAGAAGAGAAACGAGCCTCCCCCCCCTCGCGCGTGTTCTGACCTCCTCCAACCCCGGCGAAATCCTGCTGGGGTCCGATGCCAGTGGTGGGTCCGTCCTCTGCATTTCGGCCACCATCGGCTGGGCCGACCTCGAGGCTGCGGCAGCCGCCCTCGCCGACCTGCTGGAACGCATGGGCGCGCCACTCGCTGACCGCGGGCCCGATATCGAGCCGGATCCCGTCTGGTCCTGACCCTCGAAACTGGTCCAGTTGGGGCGCAAGTTTTTCGGGCACTGTGAACCCCTGAGGAGGGGGTGGTGCCATGAAACAGAAGCGCTACACCGATGAGCAGATCGCCTTCGCGCTGAGGCAGGCGGAAAGCGGCACGGCGGTGGCCGAGATCTGCCGCAAGCTCGGCGTGTCGGAACCGACGTTCTACCGGTGGAAGAAACAGTTCGCTGGAATGGGGACGGTGGAGATCCGGCGGCTGAAGCAGCTCGAAGAGGAGAACGCCAAGCTCAAGCGCCTGGTCGCCGACCTCAGCCTCGACAAGACGATGCTGCAGGACGTGCTGCGAAAAAAATGGTGA
>NZ_FMZX01000073.1 GCF_900101615.1 Belnapia rosea
CGCCGGCGCTGCCCTGCGGCAGCGCCAGGGCGCGCATCGTGCGCAGATGAGGCGGCTGATGGGCGAGGAATATCTTGAGGTCGTGCCAGTGCGTGTCGATCTCCGCCCGCGTCTCCTGCGGGGCGCGGACGAAGTCGGAGACGGCCTGCCAGGCGATGCGCCGACGCATCCACTCCTGGCTCAGCCGCGACGGGTCGATGCAATGCTCGACCACGGCATGGGGCGTGTAGCCGATGGCACCGCCGAGCGCCTCCAGCCGAGCGGCGAGCTCCGTCTCGTCATTTGACATCAGCGAGATGCCGGAGCCGATGCGCCCGAGCGCCGGGCTGAAGCCGCCGGCCTGGTGCAGCTTCGCCACCCGGTAGGAGACATTGGCGCCGACCACCCATTCGCCGGGCTGCAGCGGGCGGACCTCGCCCCCCAGGTCCAGCACCGAGAGATAGGGTAGCATCGCCGGGCCCAGCCAGTCCGGCGCAGGCGAGGTGAAATGCGGCAGGACGCGGCCGCCGATGCCGACGACACCATCGCCGAGCACCTCATAGGCAGCCAGCATGCGCTCCAGCCAGTCCGGCGCGGCGAAGGCATCATCGTCCAGATAGACGATGATCGGCGCTCGGGCCTCGGCGCTGGCGACATTGCGGGCATTCGACAGGCCCGGTTTGTCGACATGCATCCAGCGGAGGTTTTCGACTCCAGCATAAGCCTCCGCCGCCTCGGCCGAGCGGGCCGGGTCGGGCGTGTTGTCGACGACGAGGATCTCGAAGCGGTCGACGGGAAGACTCTGCTGCTGCAGCCGGGCGACCGAGCGTGCCAGCATGTCATAGCGGTCATAGGTACAGATCGCCACCGTCGCCGCCGGCCCTGACGTGGCGGGCGCGCTGGTGACCGGGGCCGGACGGCGAGCCGCTCGGCGGCGGGTCGGCTGCTTCATGGGATCCTCCAGCGCAGGGTGGACAAGGCCGCTGCGGTCAGGCCGGCACCAGCTCGATATGGCTGATGGCCATGCCGAGGATGCGCTCGTCGGACTCTCCGTTCTGCGTCGGCGAGAACATCACCGGCGAGCGCAGCACCACCTCGGTCGGGCGGATGACGTCGAGGACCGGCAGCGGGCCGGCGACCAGCGCGCTCGCCTGGGGCACCAGCCGGGCCGGATAGGGTTGGCCGTCGATGGTGACGACAACGGGCCGCTCCGGCCCGCCGGCGCCGAAGGAGCGGACGCGGACCTGCAGCCGCAGGGGCCGAGAGCGATTCACCCAGAACACCAGCCGCGCCTCGGGCTCCGGGCCGGTCCAGCGGTAGGGTGTGCCGTCCTCGCCATATTCGAGGAAGTGGAAGCCGGAGCCGGCCTCGATGAACTCGCTGGCCTGCAGCAGGGCCACAGGGCTGAGCGGGGAATCCGTGACCTCGCCACCCTGGGCCACGATGCCGTCGCGTAGCCGCTCGAGATCCATCAGGGTGGCTACATGCGACTGCAGGCGGGCGACCTCCCGCTCCAGAGTCGCCAGGCGGAATGCCAGCTCGTCTTGGCCCTTCCTGGAGGGTGCCTTGGTCACCGGCCAGCCCGTGATGTGAAGGGAATCGACGTCTTCCACATCCGAAAAAGCCTCCGAGCGCCTGGGCACAAAGTCCCATCGCGAGATAACGAAATCGGGAGAAGTGCTACATGGTAGGCTGTGCTTTCGCAAGCAGCTAATCCCATGAGACTGTACAAACCATGCTGTCGTTAGCGGCAAGGTTGCTGATTTCTTGCCGGACGCGGCGGATGTCTTGGGCCGATCGCGGTATAGACGGAGATGGATGTGCGGGTCAGCGGCTATCTGAGCATCTACAACGACTGGGACCTGCTCGCCCCGGCCCTGCGGTCTGCCGCCCCCTATCTCGATGAGCTCGTCGTCGTAGATGGCGCCTATAGCTGGATGGCGGAGTTGCTGCGCCAGATGGGCCGTCGGCCGGAGCGGTCCGAGCAGCCGGTCCGCGACGCGATCGCCGCCGCCGGGCTGCCGGTCCGGATCATCGAGAGCGTCTGGGCGAACGAGCTGGAGAAGCGGCGAGCCGGCTACGAGGCCTGCTGCGGCCGGTACGTGCTGCGGCTCGACGCGGACGAGATCCTGTTCGTTGATGAGCCAAAGCTGGAACGCTTCCTCGCCTCGGGTGCCGCCGTGGCCGAGATGGAGATGCCGACCTACATCGTCCCGGGCTTCATCCATGGCAGCCCGGACAGCGCCGAGTTGCCGCGGCAGGCCTTGCTGTTCGACCGGACGCAGGTCTCGGCCGAGGAGCACCTGTCCCATCTGTGGCTGGTCCTGACCGCGGACAGGCTGGCCCCGGCCGAGCGCCGGCCCGTCTTTCCAGACCCCATCGCCTTCAACGCTCATCTGACCACCTGGCGGACGCCGCGGACCGCCGTGCAGCGCGCCCTCTTCTACAGCCTGAACTGGTCCCGCCAGCATGGCGTGGCCTGGATCGAGGCCCTGCGGGGGCGGCCGCTGACGGATGCGGCGGCGCTGACGCAGCATATCCCCGCCGCCGCCTTCCTCGAGGCGATGCTCAGCCATCGCCTCGTCTCGGGTCATGTCGACACCGCGGGCGAGCCGATCCGCGGTACGCCGCTCTCGCCCGTGCAGGAGGAGGTCCTGCTGCCGCTGCATGCGCAGTACGAGCAGTCGCACCTGGCGCTGAACCGGCGGCTCCGGGAACGGCCCCGGCGGATGATCCAGACGGAGCCCATCTGCCTCGACCTCAGCGGCCGCGCCAGCCTCGAGGCGCTCGCCAGCAGCGGCGCCATCAGCCTCGACCTCTTCCATCGGCCACGCAGGGCCAAGGCCGAGCTGCGCTTCATGCTCCCTTATCCCCCCTGGCAGGCACGGCAGCCCGTGCCGGTGACGCTGCGCGCCAGCGGCATACGGATCGACCTGTCCGCGGTGGCGGAGCCCGAGGGTTTCCTGCGGCGCGTCCTGGTGCTGGATGTCAGCCTCGAGTCCGCCTATCCAATCCAGACGATGCAATGCGTCGGGTCCTGACGCCGGCTACCGCCCCTCAGCCAGAGCCGCGAATGGCTTCCCAAAATATAGTCTCGAAAAACAGCATTGGAGCATTTTTGTTGTTCAACTGTCGGCCTCATGATGTCTTGCGCCGTCGCGCCACATGGCTCAACGCTCGCGGCATGGCGGCCCTGAAACACGGCAAGGGGGGGAGATGGGTGGTTTGGAGGGGCTGACGGGCCCGTTCACGGCGATCGAGCCGGCGAACGCGGCATTCCAGGCGCAATTCCACGCCGCAGCGGCCGAGCGGCGCCTGGACGGGCTGGCGCTGGCCTGCCGCGACCTGCTGACATCCGGTGCCGCGAACGAATTCGCCCTGCCCTATGCCTTCGCCATCGCCGCCCGCTCGCGGCTGCACGACCCGGCCTTCTGGGCGAATCCGGCCGATGGCACGCCGAAGTCGGAGCTGCTGGACTGGCTCGACCGGCTGGTCGAGCTGCCGGCCGCCCTGAACAGCCGGCACAACTACTACCATGAGATCGTGACGGGCATCCGGCACTACGTGGCCGACGACGACGCCAGGGCGTTCCGCTCCTTCGCCCTGGCGGCCCGGCCACCCGACTTCTACCGGGTCGTGAAGGACGATTTCGGCGGTGGCGCCGCCTTCGCCCGCACCTTCCCCTCCCCGGCCGAGCTGAGCGCGGCCCGCGGCTCCCGCTTTGGGCGGGAACTGGACCTCCGCCATGCGCCGCGGCAGCCCCTGCGGGCCGTGGTCAGCGTCTCCTTCGACCGGATCTACGCGGAGGCCTTCGCCCAGGGGTGGATCGAGCGCCTCGCGGAGTGCGGCGCCGAGGGCGTGGGCATCCACCTGCACCTGATGTTCCGCAACGAGGCGGACGAGGCACTGATCGCCGGGCTGGTGGCCATGGCGGCGTCGCGCGGGGTGCCCCTGGCGCTGAGCGTGGAGACCGGCGTCCGCCATGCCCGCGCCTATTTCGCCAGCGCCCGCTTCCTGCGGGGCGCGGCCATCCTGGAAGCCTTCCGCTGCCCGGTCCTGTTCTCGGACGCGGATGCCTACATCACCCAGCCCCAGGCCTTCGCCGAGCGTCACCTGCCGGTCATCCTCGCCGAGCGCCGGGTGCTCGGCCATCTCAGCGACGGGCCCTATCACGGCTACCTGCCCTGGCGCCGCTTCTCCGCGACCTGGATGACCGCCCCCTGCGATGACGCGGCGATACGCTTCCTCGGCCTGGTCGGCGATGCGGTGGAGTATTTCTGGGACCAGCGCGACCGCAATTGGTGGATCGACCAGATGGCCCTGCAGGTCGCCCGGACGATCGCCCTGCGGGAGGGTATGCCGGCCGGCACCTTCGGCAGCATCAGCCATGCGCTGCCGCACCTCATGACGACCGGCGAGGACTACAAGATCCGCAAGGTGTCCGAGGTGCCGCGCCTGAAAGCTCTGCTCGACAAGGGCATCAATTACTGGGAGGCGCTGCGGCAGATCGACGTCTAGGGTCTGTGACCGAACTCAGTGGTGCGCAAGTTGATCATGGTGGCAGCAAGATGGGCGAAGCCCATCCAACTGCGGCGTGTCTTGTCGCGTCGCAGGGTGATGCGAGCAAAGTCCTTGAGCCGGGAAAACAGGTTTTCGACGCGGTGGCGCCGGGCGTACAGCACGGGATCCCATGCGGGCGGATCAACCATGCCCCGCTTGGGTGGGGTATGGACGGTGCAACCCTCGGCGGCGAAGGCCGCGCGGAGCGGCGCTGAGATATAACCGCGATCAAGCGCCACGTCGCAGGCTGGGATGCCCGAGGCCAGCGCTGTCGCATAGCGCAG
>NZ_FMZX01000017.1 GCF_900101615.1 Belnapia rosea
AGCATTCCGACCTGCGCTATGCGACAGCGCTGGCCTCGGGCATCCCAGCCTGCGACGTGGCGCTTGATCGCGGTTATATCTCAGCGCCGCTCCGCGCGGCCTTCGCCGCCGAGGGCTGCACCGTCCATACCCCACCCAAGCGGGGCATGGTTGATCCGCCCGCATGGGATCCCGTGCTGTACGCCCGGCGCCACCGCGTCGAAAACCTGTTTTCCCGGCTCAAGGACTTTGCTCGCATCACCCTGCGACGCGACAAGACACGCCGCAGTTGGATGGGCTTCGCCCATCTTGCTGCCACCATGATCAACTTGCGCACCACTGAGTTCGGTCACAGACCCTAGGCAGGAGCCCGGACGGAGGGCCGTCCGGGCCGCCAGGATCAGAGGATGAAGTCGCCGGCCTGCAGGGCGACATGCCCGGCCAGCTCGATCTCGTAGACGGTCGGCTGGGGCGCATAGGCGAAAGGCACATAGAATTCGACGACCGTATGGTTGCCCTCGGTTTCGTAGCGGACCTGCAGCGCATTGGCCGCGGTGATGGCCCCGGTGCCGAGGAAGACCGGCGCATTCGCCCCATCCGTCTGTCCGGCATAGGCGTGCAGGTCGATCTTGTCCTGGCCTTGCTGGAAGTCGCGGATGACGTCGCGCGTCGCGGCATCCGTCCCGGTATCCGAGTCGAAGACGCCGAAGCCGGTGCGGAAGTAGAACTGGAAGAGGTCGTGGCCCGAGCCGCCGCTCAGCAGGTCGCGCCCGAGATTGCCATGCAGCGTATCGTTCCCGGTCCCGCCAAGCAGCGTATCGGCCCCACCCTCGCCATCGATCCAGTCGCGCCCGGCGCCCCCGTCCAACAGGTCGCCGAGGTCGAGCGCCGCGCTCACGCCAGCGCCCGCGCCGCTCGAGGCGAAGACGCCGGAGCCGTCGATGCTGTCGTTGCCAAGGCCGCCATGAACAGTGTCGGACTGATAACCGGCATAGATGGTATCGTTGCCGCTGCCGGCGAAGATCAGGTTGTTGCCGGGGCCGGCCAGCGGATTCCCGAAGCCGCCCTCGGGGCCATTCCCGAGGATCACGTCATGGCCACCACCGGCGAAGATGGTGTCGTTGCCGGCCAGCCCATCCAGGGTCTCGGCCCTCGACGAGCCATACAGGCGGTCCCGGCCCGCGGTCCCGACAATCGGTGCGGATTGCGGCATGGTCTTTCCTCCAGCGACCGGACGGGCAGGCGGCTCGGCAGGGGATGGCTCGCTATGACTGCCGCCGGTCGTGGCGACACTAAAGCATGCAACCGCATGTATTCGGCATCACAGCCATAGCATCAGTATTTCCAAATTATTCATCCTGGCCGGGCCTGTGGATCGATCCGGCTCAACGCCAGTCCTCCCATCGGCGGCGGCGGTCTTCCTCCCAGCGGCGCCGCTCCTCCCAGCCCCGCCGGCGTTCCTCCGCCCAGCGGCGGCGCTCCTCCCAGGCGCGGCGGCGGTCCTCCTCCTCATGGCGGCGCGCCTCCATGCGGTGCCGGTGCTCCTCCACCCGCTCGCGGTCGGCCTCCGCCCGGTGGTGGTCCCGGTCGGCGCGGCGGCGATCCTCCTCCTCATGGTGACGATGGCGCTCGCCTTCGCCCTCCCTCCAGGGCTGCGCCAGGGCGGCGGTGGGCAGGGTGAGGGTCGCGGCGATGAGGCTGCGGCGCAGCATGGCGTCATCCTCCAGATAGGTGTCGTGTCCGGGGACAGTCAGCGCCTGGGCAGTGACGCCGCGGTGGCGCCGCCGTGGCGGCGCCAGGGCAACCTCGCTCGCGGCGATCCGTTCGCCTTGCATGGAGAGGGAAGGCCCTCTCGCTTCCCGCAAAGGATTCCCATGGCTGAGCACGACCTGCCGCGCCGCGGCCTCGTCCTGGCTGCCGCTGCCCTCGGCGCCGGTGGCGCGGGCTACCCGCCTCCCTCGCCCATCGACAGCGGCAGCGTGGAGGGCGGGCGCATCCAGTTCCCCGACTGGCGCGCACCGGCCGACCCGCCGAGCGGGGCCCTGCCCCAGCCGCGGCCGCCCGGCGAGCGCATCGGCTTCGCCATCATCGGCCTCGGCCGCATCGCGCTGGAGGAGGTGCTGCCCGCCTTCGCCGAGTGCAAGGAGGCCCGGCCGGTGGCGCTGGTCAGCGGCAGCCCGGAGAAGGCGCGGCTGGCCGCGGCGCAGTACGGCATCCCGGCCGAGGCGGTGCTCGGCTATGCCGAGCTGGAGCGGCTGCGCGACCGGCCCGAGGTGCAGGCGGTCTACATCGCCCTGCCGAACGCCATGCACCGCGAATTCACGGAGCGCGCCGCCGCCATCGGCAAGCATGTGCTCTGCGAAAAGCCGATGGCGAACAGCCTGGCGGATTGCCGGGCCATGACCGAGGCCTGCGCACGGGCCGGGGTGCGGCTGATGGTCGCCTACCGCTCGCAATACCAGCCGCATCACCGGGCGGCGATCGCGCTCATCCGCGGCGGCGAGCTCGGCCGGCTGCGCTTCATCGAGGCGAGCAACACTCAGGCCAACGGGCCCGGCCCGCAATGGCGCTACAGCAAGCAGATGGCGGGCGGCGGCGCATTGCCGGATATCGGCCTCTATTGCCTGAACGCCACGCGCTACCTGACAGGCGAGGAGCCGGTGGAGGGTTTCGCCACCATCCACAACCCCTCGGGCGACCCGCGCTATGCCGAGGTGGAGGAGAGCATGGCCTTCCAGCTGCGCTTCCCCTCGGGCGTGCTGGCCAACTGCCTCACCAGCTACGGCGCCTACCAGAACCGGATGCTGCGGCTGCATTTCGAGCGCGGCAGCATCGAGATGCCGCATGCCTTCGACTACCAGGGCCAGCGGCTGGTGGTGCAGCGCCGGGTCGGCCAGGTGGCGGCGGAGGAGGAGCGGATCGTCAAGCCGAAGAACCAGTTCGCGCAGGAGATCGACCATTTCGCCGGCTGCGTCCGCGCCGGGCGGCAGCCGCATACGCCGGGCGAGGAGGGTGTGCAGGACCAGGCGCTGATGGAGGCGCTGTACCGCTCGGCGGCTGAAGGGCGGCCAGTGCGGATGGAGCCGCCGCCGGGGCCGACCCGTGGGCCGGATCCGGCCTGAGGCGGGGGTATGGAGGGGGTTGGATTCGAACCAACGTAGGCGAAGCCAGCGGATTTACAGTCCGCCCCCTTTAGCCACTCGGGCACCCCTCCAGGGAGCCGGGGGGATATCCGGCTTCCCCCTGCCCTGTCAATGCGCCGCACCGCCTCCTGGTGCGAGGAATTCACCGAGCCAGGGCACGCGGCGGGCATCGAGCCGCCAGGCCAGCGCATCCGCCACCCCCTTGGCGGGATCGGGCAGGTCGAGCCGTTGCTCGCCCGCCTCGCCGATGGCCCGCCGGTGGGCGTAGCGGCCCGCAGCCTCCAGCCGCAGCACAGAAGCCGGGCCGGAAAGCCGGACGATCCCGTCGCTCGGGTGGAAGGTGCCGGCGACCGTCAGGCCGGGCGGCAGGTAGCGGACCAGCAGGAAGGAATCGCCCTCCCCCATCGCGGCGAGGCCAAGGCCCAATAGCGTCGCATGCGGACGGAGGCCGAGTGGCGGGGGCGCATCCTCCGGCCCCTCGGCCGGGCCGGCCCGGCCGATGGTGAGGAACTCGCCCGCCTCGCCCCAGCGGCAGAGGATGAGCCATTCGGGGCGGGGCGGGCCCGAGCGATGCGGCGCGCCATAGGGTGCCTCGGCCAGGCTGCCGCGCATCGCCATCAGGAAGCCGGCAGGCAGCATGCGCTGCTGCGCGATATGGCTCATGCGCCTTCCCCTCGCCTGACGATCTCCAGCATCTGGGTGGCCGGGTGGCCGCCCTCGCGCACCTGGCAGAGCGCCGCCTCGGCCGGCGGGATGCCGTGGGAGAGACGCATCATCCCCGGCGAATCGCGGAGGAAGCGCACCCAGTCGCAACAGGCTTCGAGATAGCCGGCATCGGCCATGTCGCGATCCGCATTGAGCACCACCAGCCGGCCGCCCGGCCGCAGCAGGGCGAAGCAGGCGGCGGTGACGGTATGGGCGAGCCTGTCTGTCAGGTCGTCATAGAGCGTCGTCGCGTATATGAGGTCGAAGCCGCCGCGCGGCAGGGTGCCGTCGAAGGTCGCCTTCGGGCTGCGGTGCAGCGTCTCGATCCCCTGCGCCGCATGCTCCATCTGCACCATGGCGAGCGAGGCGGCATCCTGGTCAAGGGCGACGAAGCGGCCGATCCGCCCGGCCCGCACCGCCGCCGAGAGCTCCGCCTCGCGCAGATGGCCGCAGCCGAGGGCGAGGACATGCGGGTTGCGCCGCGTCTCGGCCACGGCGTCGATCCGCCCCGCCACCAGGCGCAGGCGCTCCCGCGCCGCGACGGCATGGGGTGCCGCGAGCTCGTGTCGGAAGAGCTGCAGGCCGAGCGGCGTGATGCGGCCCGGCTCCAGCGCCGCCTCGCCGCGATAGAGCAGATCGAGCATCGGCGCGTCGCCGGCATAGCCACGCGGCTTGGTGAAGCCGCGATGGGCGAAGGGGTTCTCGTGCAGCAGCGCCAGCAGCGGATGGGCGCGGAGCGCGGCCACGCTGCGCTGCCAGGCGGAGGGCGCGGCGGTGTTGCGCAGCCAGCGGAGCCCTTCGGTGAGCGCCTCCAGCACCGGTGCAGCCGGTGCCGCGCCGCGCAGCCGGACCAGCGCCTCATCGAGCAGATGGCGCGGGTCGGGCGGGGCGGAAGCCAGCGGCGCGGATGCCGGGCGGAAGATCTGGGCCGGGGCGGCGGCCTGCAGCGGCATATGGGTCATTGGGTCGCCTCACTCATTCTATGGTCTGCCGGGCAGGCAGGCGCCATCGGATGAGCGGACCATGCGGCAGGCAGCGTGACCCCAGCGTGATTGCCGCCGCAGCCGCGCCGCCTCCCGAGAAATCACGCTACGGTCACGCTGGCCTGCGCATGATGCAGGGGAGGCCGGCATGGAGGGCGGGGGATGACGGAGAGCGGTTCAGCGGGGGCCTGCCCCTTCGGCGGCGCGGCGGCAGGCGGGCGGTCCGCGCCCCTGCCGGGCTTCCGCCATATCTTCGGGGAGCCGGTGCCGGCGGAGCGCTTCCAGGTCGATGGCGAGGATCCGCGCCATTCGCCGGCCGCCCTCGCCACGCTGCGCCGCCGGCTGCGCGGCCTCGCCACGCTGATGGGTGCCCGCCCCGCGGATGCAGCGGAGAACCCGAACCTGCCCTCGGGCTACACCTATCTGCTGCAATTCGCCGCGCATGACATGGTCTCGACCAGCATGGCCTTCTGGGCGGCAGGCGGCGGGCCGGCGGACATGGCTGCGCCGGGCATCGCCAACACGCTCGGCGCGCCGCTCCGGCTGCGGACGCTCTATGGCGGCGGGCCGGGCGCCTGCCCCTTCGCCTTCGTGCCCGACGATGCGCGGGACCAATCCCGCAGCCGATTCCGCCTCTCGGCCTATGCCGGGGCGCCGGACACGCCGGCGAGCTTCCGCGATATCGGGCGGGCGGCGACGCCGGGCACGCTCGGGAACCGGGGCGGCTTCGCCGGCGCCGGCCGGGGCGAGGCGCTGATCGCCGATAGCCGCAATGACCAGACGGTGCTGCTCTCCCAGGTCACCGGCCTGTTCCAGATGCTGCACAACGCCATCCTCGGCATGATCCCGGCACCGACCACCCTGCCAGCCCGGGCGCTGCGCGAGGCGACGGCGGCGCGCTTCGCCGTGGCGCAGGAGGCGACCATCCTCGTCTTCCGCAGCGTGCTGCGGGGCGACCTGCTGCCGCGCCTGCTCGACCCGGAGGTGCGCGCGCTCTACGACAACCCGGCACCCGAATTGCTGGAGCCGGGGGCCGGGCCCGGCATGCCGCTCGAGGCCTCGCATGGCGCCTTCCGCTTCGCCCATGCGATGCTGCGCGACCGCTACCAGATCGGCGGCTTCGAGGATGCGACGCTGGTGGACGTGCTGCGGCTGAATTCGTCGCGCAGCCCGAATTCGGTGCCGCTGAGCCGCGACTGGGTCCTGCGCTGGTCGCAATTCTTCAGCCTGCCGGGACGGCCGGCGCCGAATTTCAGCATGCGGCTAGGGCCGCGCTACACCGCCATGCTGCTGGGCGACGGGCTGTTCGACCCGATCGAGGCAGGTGACCCGGCCGGCGTCGCCTTCCGCGACCTGATGAGCGCCTCGCTGAGCGGCATGCGCTCGGTGGCAAGCCTGTGCGAGCGGGTGGCGCGGGCGCGGCCGGTGCTCGCCGCGCGGTCGCCGCTGCTGGCGGATGCGGCGGCACGGCGGGCCGCGCTCGCCGACTGGCTGGCGCATGATGCCGATCTCAGCCTGCTGGCGCCGGAGGATGTCGCGGCGCTCGCGGCCGATCCGCCGCTGCCCTTCTACATCCTCTTCGAGGCGGAGCGGGAAGCGGCGGGCGAGCGGCTCGGCACGCTCGGCTCGGTGCTCGTCGCCGAGACGGCCTATGGCGCGCTGACGCGGGAGCGGCTGGCCTCCGAGGGCGAGGGTGGGCTGGCCGCCGCGCTCGACCGCCTGTGCGCCGCCTGGCTCGGCGACTTCCGCCTTCCCGATCCGCCGCTGGTGCAGGACATGCCCGGGCTGGTGGAATTCGTCGCGCGCCGGCTCGACCTCACCGCGGCCCAGCCGGCCTTCCTGTGATCACCCAGAGGAGAACACACATGCCGCCCATCGACCCGATCGAGCCGGTCAACATGACGCCGGTGAATTACGAGAATTGGGGCAAGCTGGTGAAAACCTGGGCGACCGGGGAGGACTACATCCAGAACGGCCACAAATATCCGGTGCCGAAGACGCTCGACGAGGTGAAGCGCCAGCTCCGGGCGGCGAATACCGGCCTCGAGCTGCCGGCCCGCATCCAGCACCTGCAGGTGGTGGTCGGCCGCAGCGACACGCTGCTGCTGCGCCTGCCGCCACCTGACCTGGTGAAGGCGTCCGAGAAGCGGCTGGAGACGAAGGACTACTCCCTGCCGCCCTTCTACAACGATCATTATGGCACGGCGGCGCCGGAGCTGCCGGACAAGACGGCGCGGATGAAATTCCACGCCCAGCGCATCGGCGACTACTCGATCGCCAACTGCCAATAGGCCAGGGGCATGGACGCGTCGCGCTACCAGTCCCCGTGCCGGGCGCCGAAGGTCGGCAGCCCGGCGGCGGCGATGCCGTCGCGCAGCCGCATCCATTCCTCGGCCCGGCGGATCGGATAGAGATGCAGCAGCCAGCGCACCATCTCCAGGTCGCTCGGTGGCGCCTCGGCGAACCAGGCCTCGCGGACGCCCTGGAGATAGCGCTGGGCGGCCTCAGCCGCCGCCTCCTCGCGGCCGAGCCGGGCGAGTGCGGCGGCGCGCCAGGCCGGCAGGGTGCGGATCACATCCTGCGCCCGGTCGCAGGCCTCGAGCGTCGCGGCATCGTCGCCGCGCAGATAGGCGATCGTCACCTGGTAGCCCCAATGGGTGAGGCTCGGCATCAGCGTCATCTCGAGCGATTGCGCCGCCAGCTCCGCCGCCCGGTCATGATTCCCGGCGAAGCTGTGGAACAGTGCGGTGGAAATCAGCGTCCAGCTGTCGTTCGGGTTGAGTTCGCAGGCAAGGCGCATCGGCACCTCCGCCTGGGCATGCTGGCCGCTCATCGCCAGCGACCAGCCCAGGGTGAGCTGGGCGCGGGAATCTGTCGGGTCGAGATGCACGGCGCGGCGGGCGAGCTCGACCGCGCGCGCCTCCCTCTCCCGGCTGCGGCGCTCGCCGGGATGGATGATGTGGACGGAGTTCTCCATCTGCGCGAGGCCGCTATAGGCCGAGGAGAAGCCCGGCGTGCGCTCGATGCATTCCCGGAAGAGCTGCCCGGCGCGCGCCCAGTTCTGCGGGCTGAAGCTGCGGATCATCGCCGTGGCGCGCAACCAGCGGTCGTAGCTCTCGAGCGAGACGTCGGCTTCGACCGCGAGGCGCTGCAGCCGCGAGGAGGAGATCTGCAGGTTCAGCGCGATGGCGATGCGGCGGACGATGTCGCGATGCGCCTCGAACCAGCCATCGAGGCGCAGCTCCATCCGCTCCGACCAGATGAAGATGCCGCTGTCCTGCTCGGCGAGCGTGAGCACGAGGCTGATGCGGTCGCCCACCTGATAGGCCGTGGCGCTGATGCGGTAGCGGGCGGAGACGCGGTTGCCGGTCTGCTCGGCGCTCGGCATGGCCGGGCCGTCGATGACGAACCATTCGCGGAAGCGCACCAGGCAGGCGATCAGGTCGTGGCGGAAGCCGAGTGCCAGATGCATCTGGTCCGGGCCGACGCCATTCACCGCGAAGGGCTCGACCAGCAAGGCGATGCGCGAGGGCGTGCCGGCGGGGCGCGGCACCGGGGCGGGCGTCAGCGCTTCGAGCTCCGCCTCCGCGACCGGCGGGCCGGCAAGGCCGGGCGCGACCGGGGCGATGCGGCCGAGCTTGATATCGGCGACCAGCGCCTGCGTGGCCGCCGAGGGTTCGGTGTCGTACTCCTCCTCCAGCAGGTGCCAGAGCTGGTCATAGGCGCGCAGCGCGCCGACGGTGTCGCCCGCCTCGGCATTGTGGCGCATGAGGTCGCGGCAGGCCTCCTCATGCGTCGGGTCGAGCCGGAGGATGGCCTCGGCCAGGCGCTGGCGCAGGCTGCGCGGCTGGCTCTCGACCCGCATGGCGGATTCCAGGGCGCGGATCAGCCGGTCATGGAAGGCCTGGCGCGTGACGCTCAGCCAGCCGCGATAGGCCGGGTCGAGATCATCGAGGCCCTGCAGCAGCGCCTCGCTCAGCCGCGGCGTCGAGAGCAGCAGCGGATGGGCGATGCCGCGCTCCGCCGCGCGCAGCACGTCGCGCGCATCGGGCTGGGTGGCGCTGAGGTCGAGGCAGATGGTCAGCCGGCCGGCCCGCAGCGCATCGCAGCCGGCGGTCTCCATGGCCTCGCGCAGTTCATGCACCACCTGGCGGAGCGAGGCACGGGCCTTGTCCTCCCCCGTCTCGCTCCAGAGCAGGCCGACGAGGCGCTCGCGGCTTTCCTCGCCACCTTCGGTCATCAGCAGGTAGCCGAGCAGGGCGCGGGCCTTGCGGCTGCGGAGCCGCAGCTCCTGCCCGGCGAAGGTGGCGCGCAGCGGGCCGAAGAGCGAGGCCTGCAGCAGGGCGGGTGCCGCCTGCGCAGCACGCCCCCCCGTGGTGATGGCCTGCTGCGCTGACTCGTCCATCCAATCCCCGGTCCGACCTGTCCGCCAAAGGTCCGTGTGTTACATCAACGCAATTCCATGCGTCTGGCAATCGCCGCCGCCGGTGCGGGCGATAGTGGTGGCGAGCCTTTCGCCGATGACGCGTGACGGCTCCGCTTCCAGCCCGGGGACGAGGATGCGGATGACGGGCAACCCAAGCTCCGGCCGCGTCAGGTCGAGCGCCAGAACCGGCAGGCCGGCCGCCCCGAGCCGGCCGACCAACAGCGCCATCGCCGCCGCCGGGTCGGATGGCAGGTCGGGCCCGGGCGCGGCGGGGCCGGCGGGGTGGAGCAGGGCGCAGCCCTCGGCGCCGATGCCATGGAAGCGGGCGAGCACGGCCCGGTCATGCGGGTTCAGCGCGGCCGGCCCGGCCTCCGCCTGCTTCGCCAGCACCACGGCATGGGCCATCTCCATCTGCGCCATCTCGAGGATGGCGGCGCGGGCGGCGGCCGCGCGGGAGGGGCGGGCGGCGAGGCCGCAGCAGAAGCCATTCCCCGCCATCGTGGTGGAGAGCGCGGCGATGACCGGCACGCCGAGCCCCCCGGTGAGGTCGAGCAGCCAGCTCCGCCGCCCCTGCTCGCCCTGCCGCAGCGCGGCGATGAGCGGCATGGCGGCCTCGGCGGCCGGATCCTCCAGCGCCACCGGCCGGCCGCGCTGGCCGCCGCGCCACCAGAGCGCCGCCGCGTCGCGCTCGACCAGTTCGAGCAGGGCGTGCAGCGCCGCCGCCTCGGGCGTCGGCCCGGCGGCGCAGCCGATGCTGAGCGGCCAGGGCGGAGGGAATTCCGGCGTGGCGCGGCGCAGGCAGAGCCCGGCGGGCAGCCAGGCGGTGCCAGGGCCGTCAAGCCGCAGCACCTCCAGCCAATACCCCGGCACGGCGCCGGGCGGCAGGAGGCGGGCGAGCCATTCGGCATGGTCGAGCTTCGGCGGCCTGGGGCGGCAGCGGTCGCGGTCCGCCAGCGTCTCAACCGAGGAGAGGAGTTCCACCCCCTCCCCCACGCAGCCCTCGAAGGCGGCGAGCAGGCTGCTGCCCGTGCCGGACGCGCCGGCCAGCGGCAGGCCGGGCGCGGCCGCCAGCAGGCCGAGCGGAACCTCGGCCCCGAAGACCGCGAGCCCGGGCGCGGTCGGGCAGTCGAGGCTGAAGAGCCGGGTGAAGCGGGAGGCCGCGCGCAGCAACAGGGCGCGGTTGCGCTCCGCCGGGCCGGGCCGGGGGGGGACGGGGCAGCCGAGCCAGTCGAGGAAGTCGGGCGCCTCCGCCCCGGCGGGGCTTGCCGGGTCCAGCAGGTGGCGGGCGGCAGCCTCGCAGATCGCGGCGGTCTCGTGCATCCGGCGAGGCTAGACCATCATTGCTTCAGGCGAAGAGAATATCGCCGGCCGAGAGCGCCGCCTTGGCGGTGCCCGTGAGAGTGATGCCGTCGCCGCCAGGAGCCCGCAGAAGAGGACGTCATTGCCGCCCGCACCCTCCAGCGTATCGGCGCTGGCCCCACCGGAGAGGAGGTTGGCAGCTTCATTGCCGGTGACCGCATTGGCGGCCGCATTGCGACCCGGTTCGTGACCACCCCGCCGCCGAGCAACCGGCCGAGGGCGATGCCGGTCTGGCCGGTGCCGAGCATCAGCCGCGCCAGGGTGCCGGGCGTGGCGGTGCCCTGCAGCAGCGAGGCGGCATCGGCGGTGATGCCATCCCCCGTGGCGCCGGCATCGATGCGAAACCCGATGATGAGGGGGCCATGGCCATCCTGATCCTGTTCCTGGGGGCCGCAGGGTCGGACCGGCTGGTAAAGGAAGCGTGGCCGGAGAGGGCTTCGTTGCGCCAGGGGGGCCGTGGCGGTATCGACCACCCCTTGCTATACCCCACCCGCCGGAGCACCCGGGAAGGCGGGGCCGCGCCACGCCCCTTCCAGGATGCGCCAGCGGGAAGTCGCCGGAAGAAGGATACCTGTCACCATGGCGCGACGCCGTCAGCTCTATGAGGGCAAGGCCAAGATATTGTTCGAGGGGCCCGAGCCCGGGACCCTGGTGCAATACTTCAAGGACGACGCCACGGCCTTCAATGCCCAGAAGAAGGGCACCATCACCGGCAAGGGCGTGCTCAACAACCGGATCAGCGAATACCTGATGACCCGGCTGATGGAGATCGGCATCCCGACCCATTTCATCCGCCGGCTGAACATGCGGGAGCAATTGATCCGCGAGGTGGAGATCATCCCGCTCGAGATCGTGGTGCGGAACGTGGCGGCCGGCAGCCTCTCGACCCGGCTCGGCATCGCCGAGGGCACCCGCCTGCCGCGCTCGATCATCGAGTACTATTACAAGAACGACACGCTGAACGACCCGCTGGTCTGCGAGGAGCACATCACCGCCTTCGGCTGGGCGGCGACGCAGGACCTCGACGACATGGTGGCGCTGGCGCTCCGGGTGAACGACTTCCTCACCGGGCTGCTGCTCGGGGTCGGCATCACCCTGGTCGACTTCAAGGTGGAGTTCGGCCGCCTCTACGAGAATGACGAGATGCGGATCGTCCTCGCCGACGAGATCAGCCCGGATAACTGCCGGCTCTGGGACTCCAAGACCGGCGAGAAGATGGACAAGGACCGCTTCCGGCGCGATCTGGGCAAGGTCGAGGAAGGCTATCAGGAAGTGGCCCGGCGGCTCGGCATCCTGCCCGAGGCCGGGGTGCGGGACCTCAAGGGGCCGGAGATGATGCAATGAGGGCGAAGGTGACGGTGATGCCGAAGGCGGGGGTGCTCGACCCCCAGGGGAAGGCGATCGGCCATGCCCTGGCCGGACTCGGCTTCGCCGGCGTCGGCGAGGTGCGGGCGGGCAAGGTGATCGAGCTGGAACTGGCCGAGACCGACCCGGTGAAGGCCAGGGCCGAGGCCGAGGCCATGGCGCGCCGGCTGCTGGCCAATACGGTGATCGAGAGCTTCAGCGTGACGCTCGACTGATGCGGCCCGATGGCCGGAGCGCCGAAGGGCTGAATCGGCCCGTGCCAGAGGCCATGTCATGAAGACCTCGCTCTTCATCATGCTCGGGCTGACGGTGCTGTTCGCCATCGGCCTGCGCTGGCGGGAGGAGCGGGTGGCGGTGCTGCGGCCGGCGGTGGCGCCGCGCCGCAAGGGGTTCCTGGCGGCGCAGAAGCACCGGCTGAACCGCTGGCTGACGGCGGCGACGCTGGCGGCGCTGACGACATTGCTGGTGCTGGGCGGCCTGCATTGGTTGCGCGTCTGGCAGGGAGGTTGAGGTGATGCAGGCAGGGATCGTGATGTTCCCCGGCACCAACCGGGAACGCGACATGGCGCTGGCGCTCCAGCGCGCGACGGGGCGGAAGCCCGCCATGCTCTGGCACCGGGATACCGAGCTGCCGGCGGGCACCGACCTGGTCGTGCTGCCGGGCGGCTTCTCCTATGGCGACTATCTCCGCTGCGGGGCGATGGCGGCGCAGAGCCCGATCATGCGGGCCATCCATGATTTCGCCGGGCGGGGCGGGCATGTGCTCGGCGTCTGCAACGGCTTCCAGATGCTGGTCGAGGCGGGGCTGCTGCCGGGCGCGCTGCTGCGCAACGCCTCGCTCCGCTTCCTGTCGATGGACTGCCACCTGCGCGTCGAGCGGACGGATACGGCCTATACCTGCCGCTTCCAGCGCGGCCAGGTCTTCCGTTCCACCATGGCGCATGGCGACGGCAACTACTTCGCCGACGCGGCGACGCTCGACCGGCTGGAGGGCGAGGGTCTGGTGGCGCTGCGCTATGCAACGGCCTCGGGCGAGGTGACGGAGGCGGCGAACCGCAACGGCAGCGCCCGGAACATCGCCGGCATCCTCTCGCCCAACCTGCGGGTGCTCGGGCTGATGCCGCACCCGGAGAACCAGGTCGATCCGTTGATCGACGGCACGGATGGGTTGCCGCTCTTCGAGGGCTTGGCGGAGGCGCTGGCGGCCGCCTGAGCCGCCACCCCTCCCCTACAGCCGCGCCGCCTGCACCCGCCGGTTCAGTGACCGGCCACTCTCGGTGGCATTGTCGGCGATGGGCTCGTTCGGGCCCTTCCCCTCCGCGGCCAGGCGCTCGGCGGCGATGCCGCTGGCGATCAGCCATTGCCGCACGCTTTCCGCCCGGCGCTGGGAGAGCGGCAGGTTGGTGGCGGCCGAGCCGGTGGCGTCGGTATGGCCGATGAGCCGCAGCCGCAGCGCGGGGTCGGCGGCCAGCGCATCCCGCAGCTGGGTCAGCACCGGGGCGGCGCCGATGTCGAGATCGGCGGAATTGGTGCGGAAGGTGATGTAGAGCTGCACCTGGCCGGTGCGTTGCAAGGTCTCAGCGACGGGCGCCTGCACCGGGGCGGCGGATTTCGCCGCGCGCGGGTCCCCGGTGAAGCGGAAGCTGGCGTTGTAGGCGCCGTAATTCTGGCTCTGCACGCCGTTGCGGGTGGTCCCCGGATAGCGCGGGGCGCCGGGGAGCATCTGCATCGAGACGGAGCCGCCGGTCTGGGCGATCATTCCGGCATGGACGGCGGCGCGGCAGGTGGCGCTGTCGGCGGTGTAGGTGTCGGTGCCCCAGACCGGGCCGCGCAGCGTGGCCTCGCCGGGGCAGAGGCAGGTGACGGCCTCGTCGCTCTCGGCATAGCTGCTCATGTTGTCCGGACAGAGTTGCGGGCCGGCTGGGGTGGCGGCCTGGTTGCGGCGCGGCTCGCCCTGGAAGCGGTAGCTGGCGCGGTAGCTGCCGTAATTCTGGCTCTGGACACCATTCCTCGTGGTGCCGGGATAGCGGCCCTCGCCGGGCAGCATCTCGAGCGTCACCGTCCCGCCCTGGCGGCCGAGCGCGCCGGCATGAAGGGCGGCGCGGCAGGTGGCGCTGTCGGCCGTATAGGTATCCGTCCCCCAGACCGAGCCGCGGCCGAGCTGCGCCGCCGGGCAGGTGCAGGTCAGCACCTCGTCGCTGTCGGCATAGGCGGACATGTCGTCCGGGCACTGGCTGGGGGCCGCCGCCTGGGCCGGGGCGGGCGCGGCCGCCTGGGGCCCGCCCCCCCGGGCCTGCTGCGCACCGCCCTGGAAGCGGTAGCTGGCGCGGTAGCTGCCGTAATTGACGCTCTGGACGCCGTTCCGCGTGGTGCCGGGGTAGCGCGGCTGGCCGGGCTGCATCTCCACCGCCACCGTGCCGCCGCGGCGGTTCAGCACGCCGGCATGCTGTGCCGCGCGGCAGGTGGCGCTGTCGGCGGTGTAGGTGTCCGTTCCCCAGACCGAGCCCTGGCCCATCTGCTCCGCCGGGCAGGTGCAGGTCAGCACCTCGTCGCTGTCGGCATAGGCATCCATGTTGTCGGGGCACTGGCTCGGCGCGGCCGGGGCCTTGGGGGTGCCGTCCAGCGGCTGCGCCAGGGCCGGCGCCGTGGCCAGCAGGGTCCAGAGAAGGAGCGACAGGACTGCTCTCGGCATGGCAGGTGTTCCCTCCGCGCGGCCAGCCGGCCCCTGCCAGCCCTGCCTTTCCTGCTATAACGCCCCTACATTCCGCCCCCATGGGAATCCCGAACGCGTGAATATCGTGACACTCGCCCCCGAGAAAGCCCGCCAGCTCGCCGCCGAGTTCGGCCTGAAGCCGGACGAGTACGAGCGCGCGCTCGCCATCCTCGGCCGCACGCCCTCGCTCACCGAGCTCGGCATCTTCAGCGTGATGTGGTCGGAGCACTGCTCCTACAAATCCAGCCGCATCTGGCTGCGGGAGCTGCCGACCAAGGCCCCCTGGGTGATCCATGGGCCGGGCGAGAATGCCGGCGTCATCGATATCGGGGATGGGCTCGCCGCCGTCTTCAAGATGGAGAGCCACAACCACCCCTCCTTCATCGAGCCCTATCAAGGCGCGGCGACCGGCGTCGGGGGCATCCTGCGGGATGTCTTCACCATGGGCGCCCGGCCGATCGCCAACCTCAACGCGCTCCGCTTCGGCAGCCCGGACGCGCCGCGGATGCGGCAGGTGATCGATGGCGTGGTGCGTGGCATCGGCGGCTACGGCAATTGCGTCGGCGTGCCGACCGTCGGCGGCGAGGTGAATTTCCACCCGCGCTACAACGGCAACCCGCTGGTCAACGCCATGACGGTCGGCATCGCGCCGGCCGACCGGATCTTCCTCAGCGCGGCGGCGGGTGTCGGCAACCCGGTGGTCTATGTGGGCTCGAAGACCGGGCGGGACGGCATCCATGGTGCGACCATGGCGAGCACCGAATTCACCGCCGACAGCGAGGAGAAGCGCCCGACCGTCCAGATCGGCGACCCCTTCGCCGAGAAGCTGCTGATCGAGGCCTGCATGGAGCTGATGGCGACCGATGCCATCGTCGCCATCCAGGACATGGGCGCGGCCGGCCTCACCTCCTCCTCCGTCGAGATGGCCGGCAAGGGCGGCGTCGGCATCGAGCTCGACATGGAGCGCGTGCCCCAGCGCGAGGCGGGCATGACCGCCTATGAGATGATGCTGTCGGAGAGCCAGGAGCGGATGCTGATGGTGCTCCGCCCCGGTGCCGAGCACATCGCCGAGCGCATCTTCACGAAGTGGGAGCTGGATTTCGCCGTTATCGGGCGGCTGACCGATACCGGCCATATCGTCATCCGCCACCATGGCGAGGTCGAGGCCGACATCCCCCTTGCCCCGCTCGAGAGCGAGGCGCCGCTCTACCGTCGCCCGACCGTGGAGACGCCGAAGCTGCCGGTGCTGGACGCCGCCGCGGTCGCCGACCCGGTGGGGCTTGAGGCGGCGCTGACCAGCCTCGTCGCCTGCCCCGACCTCTGCTCCCGCCGCTGGATCTGGGACCAGTATGACAGCATGGTCGGCGGCCAGACGGCCAAGCGCCCTGGCGCCGCCGATGCCGCCGTGGTCCGCATCGAGGATCACCGGCGCGCGCTGGCGATGACCACCGACACCACCCCCCGCTACTGCTTCGCCGACCCCGAGGAGGGTGGCCGGCAGGCGGTGGCCGAGGCTTGGCGCAACCTGACCGCGGTCGGCGCCCGGCCGCTTGCCGTCACCGACAACATGAATTTCGGCAATCCGGAGAAGCCGGAGATCATGGGGCAGTTCGCCGCCGCCGTCCGCGGCATGGCGAGCGCCTGCACCGCGCTCGACTTCCCCGTCGTCTCGGGCAATGTCTCGCTCTACAACGAGACGGAGGGCCGGGGCATCCTCCCCACCCCCGCCATCGGCGGCGTGGGCGTGCTGGAGGATGTGGCGCAGGCCATCGGCCTCGCCCTTCCCGCCGGGACCGAGCTGGTCCTCATCGGCGAGACCCGTGGCTGGCTCGGCCAGTCGCTCTGGTTGCGCGAGATCGCCGGGCGGGAGGAGGGCGCGCCGCCGCCGGTCGATCTGGCCGCCGAACGCCGCAACGGCGATTTCGTCCGCGACCGGATCCTCTCGGGTGCCGTCCGCGCCTGCCATGATTGCTCCGATGGCGGGCTGCTCGTCGCGGTCGCGGAGATGGCCATGGCGGGCGACACCGGCGTCACCCTGCTGCCCGGCCCGGCCGATATCCCCGCCCATGCCTACTGGTTCGGCGAGGATCAGGGACGCTACCTTCTGGCCGTGACGGATGCCGCCGCCCTGCTGGCCGCCGCGCAGGCCGCTGGCGTGCCGGCGACCCGGCTCGGCCGCAGCGGGGGGGAGGCCTTGGTTCTGCCGGACGGCCGATCCATATCCGTCGCCAGCTTGCGGCAGGCGCATGAGGCGACCTTGCCCGCATTGATGGAGGGCTGACCGGGATGGCGATGCAACCTGCGGAGATCGAGGCGCTGATCAAGGCGGCGCTCCCCGATGCCGTGGTCACCATCGAGGATCTGGCGGGCGACGGCGACCATTACGCCGCTACCGTCGTCTCGGAGGCCTTCCGCGGCCGCAGCCGGGTCCAGCAGCACCAGCTTGTCTATGCCGCGCTGCGCGGCCGCATGGGGGGCGAGCTGCACGCCCTCGCCCTGCAGACCTCCGCCCCTGCCTGACCTACGGAGTCCAAACCATGACCAATCCAGTGTTCGAACGCATCGAGAGCGAGATCAAGGCCACCCCGGTCGTCCTCTACATGAAGGGCACGCCCGTCTTCCCGCAATGCGGCTTCTCCGCCCGCGTGGTGCAGATCCTCAGCCATGTCGGCGTGCCCTTCAAAGGCGTGAACGTGCTCGAGGACATGGAAATCCGCGAGGGCATCAAGGCCTATGCCAATTGGCCGACCATCCCGCAGCTTTATGTCCAGGGCGAGTTCGTCGGCGGCTGCGACATCATCATGGAGATGTTCCAGGCGGGTGAGCTGCAGTCGATGCTGAAGGAAAAGGGCATCCCCGTCTCCGCCGAGGCGTGACGCCAGCCGGCTCCGGGGGTGCCGCCACGGCATCCCCGCCACGCCTGCATTCATTCCGCGCAGGCGCTGACGAATTGTATTCACAAAAATAACATGACGGTGTTGTGTGATCGCTGTTTCGTGAACAGCGTGAGCGAGGCCGTCCATTGCCCGACACCAACCTGCAGACCGATACCCTGGTCACTCCGGCGGCCGGCCAGTCTTCCGAGGACCAGGTCTCCGATGCCGCGCTGCTGTTCGGCACATCGGGCAACCCGCCGCTCTGGCTCTGGCTGACGATCGAGCCGGGCGAGCTCTCCGCGCTGGAAGCGGCGCTTCTGCGCCATCTGCGCTCCCCCCTCTTCCCCTCGCGCATCGGCGAGGATGCGGTGCGGCCCGGCGATGACGCCGCGCTGCTCGACTTTGCCGCCCGCTTCGGCGCCATCGCCGCCCGCTTCGCCGAAGGCCCGGCCCTGGTGCTGGCCGCCGCCCGGATCGTCGCGGAGCGGGGCGGGCCGCTCTGCCGCCAGGGCGCGCTGGCCTGCATCGAGACGCTGCAGTACCGCCTGCACAGCGACGCGCGTGGGCTTGGCGGCGACTCGAGCCGGCTGCGGCATTTCGTGCTGGCGGCACGCCTCTCGGCCGATCTCTGGCTGCGCTTCTTCCCCGGGCCGGAGAGCGCCCGGCCGGTGACGGCGCGGCTGGCCGAGGTTCTGAACCTGCCCGCCCAGGCCCCGGCTCCCGCCGCTGCCACCTCTGCCCCGCCGCCGCCGCCTGTGGCCGGCGGCAGCCAGGCCGTGGTGCTGCAGCCCTTCACCCCGCCGAATGACCGCGGCGAGTGGCAGAGCTACCACCCGCTGACCACGCCGCTGCCGCTGCGCCGGGTGCCGCGGGATGCGCTGGCCCGGCTCGGCGCGCTGGCCGAGGCGGCACCCAGCTTCGCCGCCCCGCTGGCCGAGATCCGTCGCACCCTGGCGCTGGCCGCCCATGCCGGGCGGCCCTCGCCACGGCTGCGGCCGATCCTGCTGGTTGGCCCGCCCGGTGTCGGCAAGACCTGGTTCGCCCGGCGCCTGGCCGCGGCGCTCGACCTGCCCTTTGCCAGCCTCAACCTCGGCGGCGCCACCGACAACCGTTGCCTCCAGGGCACGGCGCGCGGCTGGTCGGCCACCACCCCGGCTTGGCCGATCGCCGAGATGGCCCGCCTCTCCGCCCCCAACCCTGTCTTCTTCCTCGACGAGATCGAGAAGGCCGGCGGCCAGCGGGACACCAATGGCCGGGCGCATGACACGCTGCTGGCGATGATCGAGCCGGAAAGCGCCGGCGCCTGGTTCGACGAATGCCTGCGCACCATGGCCGATCTCCGCCATGCCATCTGGATCATGGCGGCGAACGAGACGCGGGGGATCAGCGCCCCGCTGCTGTCGCGCCTCTCGGTCCACCATATCGAGCCGCCGCCGGCCAGCGCCTTCGATGGCACCTATGCCGGGCTGCTCGCCGGCATCGCCGAGGATATGGGCTGCACCGCCACCGACCTGCCGCCGCTGGAGCCGGAGGCGCGGGCGGCGCTGCGGCGCGGCTTCGCCGGCCACCGCAACCTGCGGCGGCTCCGAGCGCAGATGGAGGAATGCCTCGGCATCGCCGCCGAGGCGGTGCTTTCCGCGCCGCGCTGCTGACGAAAGCCTGGAAGGGGCGTTATCCTCCACAGGATGACGCCCTTTTCCTCGCTCTACCGGCACGGCTTCGCCCGGGTCGCCGCCTGCACCATCCGCACCGCGCTGGCCGACCCGGCCAGCAATGGGGCGGAAATCCTCCGCGTGGCGGAGGACTGCCACCGGCGGGGGGCGGCCGTCGCCGTCTTTCCCGAGCTCGCCCTCTCGGCCTATTCGATCGAGGACCTGCTGCTGCAGGACGTCCTCCTGGATGCGGTGGAGGCGGCGGCGGCGGAGCTGATCGAGGCCTCGCGCAGCCTGCTTCCGGTGCTGGTGGTGGGCGCGCCGCTGCGTTATGCGGGGCGGGTCTACAACACCGCCCTCGTCATCCATCGCGGCCGGCTGCTCGGCGTGGTGCCGAAGACCTATTTGCCCAATTACCGGGAATTCTACGAGAAGCGGCAGATCGCCCAGGGTGACGGGGCGACCGAGGGCGATATCCGCCTCGCCGGGCAGACGGCGCCCTTCGGCGCCAGCCTGCTCTTCGAGGCGGAGGATGTTCCTGGCCTCGTGATCCATACCGAGATCTGCGAGGATTTCTGGGTGCCGGTGCCGCCCAGCGGCCCGGCGGCCCTGGCGGGCGCAACGGTGCTGCTGAACATCAGCGGCAGCCCGATCACCATCGGCAAGGCGGAGACGCGGCGGCTGCTCTGCCAGTCGCAATCGGCCCGCTGCCTCGCGGCCTATGTCTATACCGCCGCCGGCGCAGGAGAATCGACCACCGAGGTGGCCTGGGACGGTCAGGCCGAGATCTTCGAGAACGGCGCCCTGCTGGCCGAGACGGAGCGCTTCCCGATGGCGGCGCAGATGGCCGTCGCCGATATCGACCTCGACCTGCTGCGGCAGGAGCGGATGCGCCAGGGCACCTTCGACGACAACCGGCGCAACACCCCGGCCGCCGCCGGCTTCCGCCGCATCCCCTTCCGGCTGGAGCCGCCCGCGGCCGATCTCGGCCTGGAGCGCCCGATCGAGCGCTTCCCCTTCGTCCCGGCCAACCCCGAGCGCCTGGCCCAGGATTGCTACGAGGCCTACAACATCCAGGTCGCCGGCCTCGTGCAGCGGCTGGAGGCGGCGCGGATCAAGCGCATCGTCATCGGCGTCTCGGGCGGGCTCGACAGCACCCAGGCGCTGATCGTCGCCGCCAAGGCGATGGACCTGCTGGGCCGGCCGCGCACCGACATCGTCGCCTTCACCATGCCGGGCTTCGGCACCTCCGAGGGCACCAAGGGCAATGCGCACCGGCTGATGGCCTCGCTCGGCGTCGAGGCGCGGGAGCTGGATATCCGCCCCGCAGCGCGGCAGATGCTCGGCGATCTCGGCCACCCCTTCGCCGAGGGGAAGCCGGTCTATGACATCACCTTCGAGAACGTTCAGGCGGGGTTGCGCACCGACTACCTGTTCCGCGCCGCGAATTTCCATGATGGCATCGTGCTCGGCACGGGCGACCTGTCGGAGCTGGCGCTGGGCTGGTGCACCTATGGCGTCGGCGACCAGATGTCGCACTACAACGTCAATGCCGGGGTGCCGAAGACGCTGATCCAGCATCTCATCCGCTGGGTCATCGCCTCGGAGCAGTTCAGCGCCGAGGTGTGCGAGGTGCTGGGCGCCATCCTCGACACCGAGATCTCGCCGGAGCTGGTGCCGGCCGAGGAGGGCCAGGCCCTGCAGAGCACCGAGGCCAAGGTTGGGCCCTATGCGCTGCAGGACTTCAACCTCTACTACACGCTGCGCTACGGCTTCCGCCCCTCCAAGATCGCCTTCCTGGCGCTCCATGCCTGGGGCGATGCCGCGCGGGGCGGGTGGCCACCGCATTTCCCCGAGGCGAAGCGGAACGCCTATGACCTGCCGGCCATCCGCCATTGGCTGGAGGTCTTCCTCAACCGCTTCTTCGGCTTCAGCCAGTTCAAGCGCAGCGCCATGCCGAACGGACCGAAGGTGGCGGCCGGCGGCTCGCTCTCGCCGCGTGGCGACTGGCGGGCGCCGTCCGATGGCAATGCCCGCGCCTGGGTGGAGGAATTACGCCGGAACGTGCCGGAGTAGATTGCATCCCCGCCATGTCTGCGTCGTTCACGCGGCATGGCACAAGACGAACTGCATCACGGCCCGCTGACCGAGACCTGCCTGCATCTCTGCATCGACATGCAGAACCTCTTTGCCGGGCAGACCGAATGGCACACCCCCTGGATGGAGCGGGTGGCGCCGAAGGTGGAGCGGCTGGCCGCCGCCCACCCGGAGCGCACCATCTTCACCCGCTTCATCCCTGCCGACCGCCCTGGCGAAGGGACAGGCACCTGGCGGCGCTACTGGGAGCGCTGGCCCTCCCTGACGCGGGAGCGGCTGCCGGAGGGCGCGATCGACCTGCTGCCGCCGCTGCAACGGCTGGTGCCGCCGGCGGAGCTCTTCGACAAAAAGGTCTATTCGCCATGGGTCTGCGGCACGCTGCACCCGCGGCTGCAGGAGCGGGGGATCGAGACGCTCATCATCAGCGGGGCGGAGACGGATGTCTGCGTCCTCGCCGCCGTGCTGGGCGCCGTCGATCTCGGCTACCGGGTGGTGGTGCCGACGGATGCGATTTGCAGCTCCTCCGACCATACGCATGACGCGATGCTGGCCCTCTACAACGAGCGCTACGGCCAGCAGGTGGAGGCGGTGACGACGGAGCTGATCCTGCGGGAGTGGCGCTAGATCGGTACCTCCACATCCAGCAACGGCGCGTGTTGCTGCGCGCCATAGACATCGGTGTCGCCGAAGTCGCCGGCGGGCACCAGGCGCGGCAGCGTCGCCTTGAAGGCGGAGGCGGTGTCGTAGGGGGTGAAGAGCACATCCCCCTCCGCCACGCCGTAGAGCCGGGCGAAGAGCGCCGCGCTCAGCACGCCCGTCGCCTTGACGCGGCGGTACAGGCCTGGGTCCTCGAACAGCACGTCGATGGTGACCATGAAGGGCCCGGCATTCTTGCTCTTGCAGACCTGGGCGATGTCGCGGATCCGGGGCATCACACGCTCTCGTATTCGATGGGGAAGAGGGCGCAGGGGTCGTCCACCGCGAGGGTGTGGAAGATGCTGAACCGGTAGAGCTCGCCGAGCGGGATGTCGGAGGGCGAGAAGGGAAAGGCCATGTTGCCCTCCTTGCAGAGCCGGCCGGGGAAGTCGGCATGCAGCAGGCTGGTGCGCGCCATGGCAAGCACGGCATTCGCCACCTCCTGCTCGTCGGCCAGGACCTCGATGACGAAGCCGAGCTCATGCGAGGTGACCTGCGTCACCGGCTCCCATCCCGCCATCACCGCATCCCGCCCGATGACGCGGACGGCCATGCGGTAGCGGTCGGCCGAGACGCCGAAGGAGGCGGCCTTGGCTTCCACCTTGGCGCGGTGCGTGGCGAGGTAGTCGTCGATCTGGCCGATCAGCACCGGGTCCCGCGTGGCGCAGATGGTGATGGCGCGGTAGCCGGCCAGCTCCACCCCTTCCAGCTTCACGGTGTAGGTCTCGGCCGGCGTCCAGCGCATGCCGGCGACCTTCACGGCCCGGTCGGAGACGGGGGTGAAGGTGACGTCCGAGGTATCCAGCAGTCCGCCCGGCTCGACATGGTGGGTCGGGCTGGAATTCTCATGCAGTGCGAAATTGGCGACCGAGAGGGGCGTGCAGCGGCGGATCGGGTTGGGCGGCTCGCAGACCAGGTGGTCGTCCTCGATCGTCACCAGCAGGCAGTCCGGCTCCTTCGGCGTGGTGGGCTCGGCGCCGCATTCGAGCATCTTGCCGGCATACCAGGAGGGCGCCGGCGCCATGCCCGCGCGGATGGCGGGTGCTGCCCACTGCGCCGGGTCGCTGCTGCGGCCGGCGAGGATCACCTGCGCGCCGCCATCGAGCGCGCGGGCGATCGGCTCCGGCCCCATCATGCCGACGATGCGCGTCGCCCGGTCGATGGTCGCCGCGTCGAGTGGTGGCAGCCTGGCCAGCGGCCGGGTCTGATCGAGCCTCGAGGCGAGCATCGCCTTGTCCTGCTCGGCATGGATCAGCGCCATGCGGAAGGAGAGGCCCTCCTCCCGCGCGATCTCGCGCGCCAGCGCCGCCATGCCCTGCAGGTGCGGCTCGCCCCCTGCCCCGCCGGAGGTGCCGATGATGCAGGGGATGCCGGCGGCCACAGCCGCCTGCAGCATCAGCCGGAAGTCACGCTTCACCGAGAGGCGCGAGCAGAAGGAGGTACCGGCGCCGAGATAATGCGGCCCTGGGTCCGTGGAGCCGCCGTCGCAGCCGATGACCTGCGGTTGGCGGCTCATCCCGATGCGGAGCGATTCCTCGGCATAGCCATAGCCGAGAATGCCGCTCGTCGAGAGCATGGTGAAGGTTTTCATTGGCGGGGCAACAACCCTTCCTTGGCGGCCTTGGCCCAGCGGGCGTCGTCGTCGCGCAAGGTGGCGGCCAGCGCTTCCAGGTCCATCGGCGCCGGATCGGAGGCCATGGTCCTGAACTTCTCCTGCATGGACGGCGTCGCGCTGACCTCGGCGCAGGCACGGTTGAAGCGGCGGGCGATCTCCACCGGCAGCTTCGCCGGGCCGAAGATCCCGACCCAGCCGATGAAGGTGCACTCGGGCAAGCCGCATTCGACCAGGGTCGGGCTGTCCGGCAGGAAGCCGGAGCGCTCCGGCGAGGTGACGGCAATCACCTTCACCTTGCCGCCCGTCAGCAGCGGCATCGCCGTCGCCGTGCTGCCCCAGGCGAGCTTCAGGTGCCCGCCGGTGAGGTCACCGAGATAGGCGCCGCTGCCGCGATAGGGCACCTCCGTCAGGTCGATGCCGGCCGCCTTGGCGAATTGATTGGCGGCATAGGAGGATTGAGCATCGGAGGTCGCCTGCGCGATCTCACCCTTCGGCCGCGTCTTGGCATAGGCGATGAGGCTGGGGATGTCCTTGAAGGGCGCGTCGGTATTCGCCATCAGCACCAGCGGGTAGCGCGCCATCAGCGCGATGGGGGTGAAATCCGCCATCGGGTCGAAGGGCAGGTTCGGCACCATGTGGCGGTTCATCACATGGGTGCTGGTGACGGTGACGAAGGTGTAACCATCGGGCGCGCTGCGGGCCACGGCCTCCGAACCCACGATGCCGTTGGCGCCCGCCCGGTTCTCGACGACGAAGGTCTGGCCGAGACGCGCGGTCAGCCCCTCGGCCATGGCGCGGGTGGTGAGGTCGGTGCCGCCGCCCGGCGCATAGGCGACGACCAGGCGCACCGGCCGCTCGGGCCAGTTGCCCTGGGCGCGCACCGCCGGCGGCGCCAGCAGGCCCATGCCGGCGGCGGCAAGACCGCGCCGGCCGAGAAGCAGCTGCCTCATTGTGCCTTCCTCCATTCGCCATGTTGCGGCCGTTCCAGGCCGAGATTCTCGCGCAGCGTGCTGCCCGCGTAGTCCTTGTGGTAGAGGCCGCGCCGCTGCATCTCGGGCACCACCAGCCGGGTGAAATCCTCGAAGGAGCCGGGATTCTGCGAGGCGACGAGGACGAAGCCATCGCAGGCGCGGCCCTCGAACCAGGCCTGCATCTGGTCCACCACCTGCCGCGGCGTGCCGGTGAAGTTGGGGAATTCGCGCGTGGTGCCGCGGCCCGAATAGGTGACGAAATCGCGCACCGTCGGGTTCTGCTTGCCGCTCAGCATGACGATGCGGTCCTTGAAGCCGCCCCAGGACAGGCCGGCCAGCTCCGCATCGGTGAAGGGCTCGTCCATCGGCTTCGAGGCGAAGTCGAAGTTGAGCGCCTCGGAGAGCAGCACCACACCATCCTCGGCCGTCGCCAGCGCCTCGGTGAAGCGGCGCTTCTCCTCGGCCAGCGCCTCGGTCTCGGCGACGTTGACATAGACAGCCGGGGCGACCGTCACCTCGTCCGGGTTGCGGCCGGATTCAGCGACGGCGCGCTTGAGGTCGGCATATTGCTTCTTCCCCGCCTCGATATGCGGATAGACGACGAAGATCAGTTCGCCCCAGCGCCCGGCGAAGCGGCGGCCTCGGCCGGACTGCCCGGCCTGGATCAGCACCGGATGGCCCTGTGGGCTCCGCGGCACCGGCAGCGGGCCATGGGTGCGGAAGAACTTGCCCTCGTAGCGCACGGGGCGGACCTTGGAGGCATCGGCGAAGCGGCCACTCTCCTTGTCGAGCAGGATGGCGTCGTCGTCCCAGCTGTCCCAATGGCCCATGACCGCTTCCATGAACTCGTCGGCGCGGTCGTAGCGGAGGTCGTGCTCGAGATGCTCGGTGCGGCCGAAATTCGCCGCCTCGGAATCGTTGAGGGAGGTGACGACATTCCAGGCGGCGCGGCCCCGCGTCATCAGGTCGAGCGTCCCGAACAGGCGGGCGACGTGGAACGGCTCGTAATAGGTGGTCGAGTAGGTGCCGCCGAGGCCGAGCCGGCTCGTCACCTGCGACATAACGGCGAGGATCGTCGCCGGGTCCATCTTGACGACGCGGATGCCGTTCTCGACGGCCGCCACATGGTCGCGCCCGTAGATATCGGGCATGGCCAGCCGGTCGTCGAAGAAGGCGAGGTGGAACTTGCCCTCCTCGAGGATGCGGGCCACGCGGGTGAAGTAGTCCGGCGTGAGGAAATCCGTCGCTGCGGCGGGGTGCCGCCAGGAGCCGGGGGCGATGGAGCAATTCTGCGCCTGCAGGAAGCCCACCATCTTGATCGTGCGGTTCATTCTTGTTCTCCCTGTCAGATGGCGCCCGACTGCCGCAGCGCGGCGATGTCCTCGGCCACCATCCCCAGCCAATTGCCCAGGATCTCTTGCGTGTCGGCCCCCCGCGCCCGCCCGGCATGGCGGAGCGTCGGCGGCGTCTCGGTCAGCCGCGGCACCGGCGCCGGCAGGGCCAGCTCGCCGGCCCGCTCGTCGATGATGCGGAAAATGTTCTCGCGCGCCGCGATATGCGGGTCCGCGAAGATGTCGGCGATGCTGTTGATCGGGCCCCAGGGCACCTCCGCCGCGTCGCAGGCGGCGCCGAGCTGCTCCATCGTCATCCCCGCCGCCCAGTCGGCGACGATGCCGTTCACCTCCGAGCGGTTGGCGATGCGCTGCGCCGTCTTCTCGAAGCGGTCGGGCGCGGTCAGCTCCGGCCGGCCCATGGCCTCGGCGAGCCTCGCAAAAATCTTGTCGCTGGTGCAGGCGATCGCCACCCAGCGCCCTTCGCTGGTCTGCCAATGGCCATGCGGCACTACGGTCGGCACGTCGGCGCCCATGCGCTCGCGCACGAAGCCCGTCTTGGCATAGGCCGGCGCGATCTCGTCGAGCAGGCGGAAGACGGATTCATAGAGGCCGATATCGACATCCTGCCCCTGCCCCGTGCGTTCCGCGACGCGCAGCGCCATCAGCACGCCGACCGCGCCCCAGATGCCGGAGAGGTAGTCGGCCAGCGAGGTGGAGCCGGGCACGACGGGTTTCCCATCCGGCTCTCCGGCCAGGAAGCTGAGGCCGCCGAAGCCATGCGCCACGCGGGCGAAGCCTGGCAGGCCGCGCTTCGGACCGGTCTGGCCATAGGCGCTGACCCGCAGCACGACGAGCCTTGGGTTGATCTCGCGCAGCGCATCGGGGCCGAGCCCCCACTTCTCCAGCGTGCCGGGGCGGAAATTCTCGAGCAGCACGTCGGATTGCGCGACCAGCTTGCGGAACACCGCGGCACCCTCCGGGTGGCGCAGGTCGAGCGTCATGCACTGCTTGTTCCGCGCCTCGCTCAGCCAGGCGAGGGTGTCGCCGCACTCGGTCGGGGTGCCGAAGGCGCGCATCGGGTCGCCGAGCTTCGGATGCTCGATCTTCAGCACCGTCGCGCCGAAATCGGCGAGGATGGTGCCGGCGAAGGGCGCGGCGAGGAAGGTGGCGATGTCGAGCACCTTCACGCCCGCCATCGGTTGCTGCAACGCGCTCATGCGTCGAGCCCCGCCTGCCGCAGGATGTCGCGCGCCATCAGCGCATGCACCGCATCGACCATCATCCCATCCTCCGCGGCCGCGCCGGCCCCTGCTTCCTCCGCCCGGGCGAGCGTCGCCAGGACCTTCCTTGCCCAGGCGATCCGCGCCTCATCCGGCGAGAAGACCGCGTTGATCGGGTCGATCTGGTCGGGGTGGATCGCCCATTTCCCCTCATAGCCGAGCGCCCGCGAGCGGATGGCCGAGGCGCGCAGCCCTGCCGCGTCGCGGAAATCGGCGTAGACGGCGTCGATCGGCCGCACGCCCGCCGCGCGGCAGGCATTGGCGATGCGGGCCAGCGCATAATGCCACTGGTCGTTGGCCGCGCCGGCCAGCGCGTAGTCCGGGTTCGGCAGGCCGACGACCGTATCCGGCGTCCGCATCTCGCGCATGTAGTCGCCGAGGCCGAAGATCACCGTCTCGACGCGCGAGTGGGCCTCGGCGATCTCCTCCACCCGGCCGACGCCCCGTGCCGTCTCCACCAGCGCGGCGATGCCGATGCGAGGGCGCCCCGTCGCCGCCTCGACGCCGTCGAGGAGGGCGGCGAGGAAGCGGATGTCGAAGGCTTCGCTTGCCTTGGGGAGGACGATGCGGTCGAGGCGCGGGCAGGCCTCGGCCACCTCGATGACGTCGCGGTGGCACCAGGGCGTGCCGATGCCGTTCACCCGCACCGACATGATGCGGGGCCCCCAATCCACCCCGTTCAGGGCGGCGATGGCAGCCGCCCGCGCCTCATCCTTCCGGCTGGCGGCGACGCCATCCTCGAGGTCGAGCACGATGGCATCCGCCGCGCTCGCCGCCGCCTTGGCGAAGAAGCGCGTGGAGGTCGCGGGCACCGAAAGCTCGCTCCGCTGCGGCCGCCCTGCCCTGGCCTCGACGCTCATCGCCTGCGGTGTCACGCTGTGCACTCCATGTCCGTCAACCTCAAGCTGCTGAATGCCTTCCTGCTGGTCGCCGAGCACCGCAGCTTCCGCCGCGCGGCGGAGCTGTCCGGCCGCTCGCAATCGGCGCTCAGCCTGCAGGTGCGGGAGCTGGAGGGGCAGCTCGGCGCCCCGCTCTTCCATCGCACGACGCGCGCCGTCGGGCTGACGCCGGAGGGCGAGGCGCTGCTGCCGCATGCCCGCCGCGCCAATGCGGAGCTGGAGGCCGGGCTGCGCCGCGTCCGCGCCGCGGCGGCGATGGAGGCCGGGCGGCTTGCCCTCGGCTGCCCGCCGCATATCGCCGAGACGGTGCTGCCGCCGCTGCTCGCCGCCTTCCATCGCGCGCATCCACGCGTCGCCATCCATATCCGCGAGATGCCGCAGGCGGCGGTGCTGGAGGGCGTGCGGCGGCAGGACCTGGAATTCGGCATCGGGCCCCGGCCTGCCCATGCGCCGAGCCTCGGCTTCACCCCGCTCCGGGAGGAGGCGATCCTGGCGCTGGCCGTGCCGCGCTTCATCCCGAAGGGGGCGCGGAGCCTGCCGCTGGCGGCGCTCGGGCGGCTGCCCATCCTCATCACCAGCGGGGCGAACACGATGCGGGCGATGGTGGAGGAGGCGGCGGCGAGCATCGGCACCTCCTTCGATCCCTGCTGCGAGGTGCAGATGCCGGCGACGGCCATCGCGCTCGCCGCCGAGGGGCTGGGGGTGGCGGTGATCCCGGAGCTGGCCCTGCCGCGGCGGCGCCCGCCGGGACTGCGCGTGCTGCCGATCACCGATCCGCCGATGCTGCGCGAGGTCGGCCTCGTGCAGCTGCGCGGCAGCCGGCTCTCGCCGGCGGCGCTGGCCTTCATCGGCCTGCTGGAGGCGGCCATTATGCGGCCGGCCGTATAGGACATCATGGTTCCACCCTGTTGCCCGGATCGAAGCCCGTGCCACGGCCGGGCGTCCAGCGAGTTTCGGCAAGCGATTGATCGCATTTCGCGATCGCTCCTGCTGGCCCTTGCGCTCGGACTCGGCGGCTGTTCGGGCACCGGGCTGCTGAACCGGCTCGCCCCGGCGGAGGGCGTCACGGTCGCGCGCGGCATCCCCTATGCCGGCCGCCTTGGCCTCGACCTCTACGAGCCGGCGCCGCCAGTGGACGGGCTGCCAAGGGACGGGGTGCCGGTGCTGGTCTTCCTGCATGGCGGCGGCTGGGAGAGCGGCATGCCGAGCGATTACCGCTTCCTCGGCACGGTGCTGGCCCGGGAGGGCGTGCGCGTCGTGATCCCGGCCTACCGGCTATGGCCGGAGGCTGGCTATCCCGCCTTTCTCCGGGATGCGGCGCAGGCGGTGCGCTGGGCGCGGGAGAGGTGGCCGGGCGCGCGGCTCTTCCTCATGGGCCATTCCGCCGGGGCCTACATGGCTGCCATGCTGGCGCTCGACGGACGCTGGCTCGGCGCCGCCGGGCTGCGGCCGGGGCGCGACCTGGCGGGGGTGATCGGCCTGTCCGGCCCCTATGACTTCCTGCCGCTGCGGAGCCCGGTCCTCCAGGCGATCTTCGGCCTCGAGCCCGGCTGGCCCGACACCCAGCCGATCCGCCATGTCGCACCCGGTGCGCCGCCGATGCTGCTGGCGACCGGCCTCGCCGACACAACGGTCGACCCTGCCAACACGGCGCGCCTCGCCGCCGCATTGGGCGCGGCCGGCGACCGGGTCACGCTCCGGTACTACCCGCAGGTCGGGCATGCGATGACCATCGGCGCCTTCGCCGGGCTGCTGCGGCCCGTGGCGCCGGTGCGGGAGGATGTGCTTGGCTTCCTCCGCGGCGGGTATTAGGCCGCGAGGGCCGGCGCGGCGCGGGCGAGGCCGCCATGGAGGTCGAGCATGCGCTCCTGCCAGTCATGCACCGCGTCGCCCGGCTCCAGCAGCGGCAAGGGGCTGACGGCGCGCGGCCACATCAGCGTGCCGAAGACGCAGTAGTCGCCGTAATCCGGCGCCGGGCCGCCGAGGAAGGGCTGGAACTTCAGCAGGTGGCGCAGCGGCAGCAGCAGGGCACGGAATTCCGGCAGCCGCGCCTCCCGCTCCGCCGTCACCTGGCCGAGCGGCATGCCGAACCTCCGCTCGCGGCTCTCGATGAAATAGGCGCGGTCCGCCGCGCCGAGCAGCGCCGGGATGTCGGAGACGATGAGCTTCGCCAGCGCCGGCAGCAGCACCGCATCCGACCAGGTGGCGAGGAAGCGCTGCGCCGCGGGCGTGCCCTGGAAAAGATTGGGTGCCTCCGGATAGGCCTCCTCCAGGTATTCCGCGATGGCCCAGCTATCGGCCACCGTCCGCGCGCCATCGACCAGCACCGGCACCTTGTCGCTGCCGGAAAAGCCCAGCGCCGCCTTCTCGGTGAAGCGCCAGGGCACCACCTCCGCCTCCAGCCCCTTATGGGCAAGGGCCATGCGGCTCCGCCAGCAATAGGGGCTGAATCGGCGCTCCGGATCCGTGCCGCAGAGTTCGTAGAGCTGGCGTGCCATGGCGTCATTCCCCGCTCGTTCAACGCAACCATAGCCCAATCGCGAGCGTGGCCAAGGTCACCGGTATGCCGGTGCGGGCATAGCGCCAGAAACCGATCTCCACCCCCTCCGCCGCCGCGCGCTGGGCGACGATGAGGTTGGCGACCGAGCCGACCAGCGTCAGGTTCCCCGCCAGGGTGGAGGCCATGGCAACCAGCAGCCAGGCGCGCTGCGGGTCGGCCAGTGCCTCGATGAAGGGCTTCAGCACCAGCACGGCGGGGACATTGCTGACGAGGCTGGAGAGGATGGTCGTCACCACGGTGAGCGAGAGCGGATCCTCGAGATGCAGGCGGGCGGCGGCGGCCAGGACCTCCGGCGTGAGCATCACCTGCTCCAGCCCGTCCACCACGACGAAGAGGCCGGCGAACATCGCCAGCAGGGGCCAGTCCACCTCGCGCCAGACGCGCTCGGGCTTCACCCGCCGCGTCAGCAGCAGCAGCGCGCCGCCGAGCAGGCTGGCCAGGGCGACGGGCACGCCGGCGAGGAAGGCGATGACGACGCCGAGCGCGACGAGCGCGGATTTCAGCGCGAGCGGGCGGTGGATGCGCGGCAGCCGCGCCGGCGCCGGCGGCGGCAGCCGGGCCACCAGGAATTCACCGGGATGCAGCAGCAGGATCAGCAGGAAGCAGGCGGCGAGGCCGAGCGCCGCGACCGGCGCGAGGGCCAGCGCGAACTCGCCCCAGCCCAGGCCCGAGAAGCCGCCGACGATCATGTTCTGCGGGTTGCCGGTGATAGTCGCCGCGCTGCCGATATTCGCCGCCATGGCGACCGCCAGCAGATAGGGCAGCGGGTCCCGCCGCAGGTGCCGCGCCAGCGCCACGACCAGCGGCGTGACGGCGAGGCAGACCGTGTCGTTCACCAGCACGGCCGAGAGCCCGCCGCTGACCAGCACCACCGCGGCCAGCAGCGCCGCCGGGTGGCGGGCGCGGGCGCCGGCCATCACCGTCACCAGCCGGAAGAAGCCGGCGAGGCGGAGATTGGCCACCAGCAGCATCATGCCGAGCAGCAGGGCGAGCGTGCCGAGATCGATGGCGGCGAAGGCCTGATGCTCGGTCAGCGCGCCGCAGCCCACCATCAGCGCGCCGCCGAGCACCGCGGCGCCGGTGCGGTCGAGGCGGAGACCGGGCACCCGGCCGACCGCCATCACCGCATAGGTGGCAAGGAAGACGAGCAGCGCGGCGATGCGGGTGGCGTCCTGGGTCATGCGTCCTTCGGTCCGGTTTCCGGCATCGCCAGCCAGAACAGCAGCGTGGCCGCCGCGGCGATGCCGGCGAGCACGGGGAAGGCGGTGCGCCCCGCCAACCCAAGGGTGATGGTGGCGATCGCCGGGGCGAAGACGGGATGCGCAGCGCCGGTCAGCCCGCGCTTGGCGCGCACCGCATCGGCCAGAGTCCCACCCGGCGTCCGGGCAACAGGTCCGGCGGTGGCGGAGGTGGAGAGGGTGATGCCGATGCTCGCTTGGTCCCAGTGATGCACGGCAGGAGGTCGATCGCCAGACAGGGGCCGAGCCCGTCCCGGGCCTCGGCCCACCGTTGCCGTCATCACTGTTCCATCCTGCTGGAGCGCGGCCGGAACGGCAACGATGCGCCGCGGTTCCACCGGCTGGACGCCTTGCAATCCGGGCGCCCATAGTCGGCGACCAAGGGAAGGAACGGTGCGATGGAAAGCCCGGCGGATATCGGTTTCCTCGGTCTTGGCCAGATGGGGGCGCCCATGGCGGAGCGGCTGCTCGGGCCGGATGTGCGGCTGCATGTCTTCGACCTCCGGCCGGAGGCGGTGGCCGGCTTCGCCGCGCGCGGGGCGATCGGCTGCACCAGCGCGCGGGCGGTGGCGGATGCCGCGGCGATCGTCTTCGCCTGCCTGCCGAATGGCAGGGTCAGCGAGGCGGTGGCGGCGGAGGTCGCCGAAGGGCAGGCGGTGCGGCTCTATGCCGAGATGTCCACCATCGGCCGCACTACGGTGGAGGGTATCGCGGCGCGGCTCGAGGCGCGCGGCATCGCCATGGTGGATGCGCCGATCAGCGGGGGCCCAGGCGGGGCGCGGGCGGGGACGCTCGCCATGCTGGCGGCCGGCGCGCCGGAGGCGGTGGCGCGGCTGCGCCCCTGGCAGGAGCGGATCGGCCGCCAGGTCTTCGTCATCGGCGAGCGGCCGGGCCAGGCGCAGGTGATGAAGCTGGTCAACAACATGGTCTTCGCCGCCACCATGGTCGCCACTCTGGAGGGGCTCTCGATGGGGGCGAAGGCCGGGCTCGATGGCGACACCATGCTGGCGATGCTGAATGCCGGCACCGGCCGCAGCATGGTGTCCGAGCGGGTGGTGGAGGAGGTGCTGTCGCGCCGCTTCGGCTTCGGCGCGGCGATCGCCGTGGTGGACAAGGACGTGCAGCTCGGCCTCGCCGAGGCCTCCGCCCTCGGCGTGCCGATGTGGGGCATCGAGCAGGCCGCGCGGGTCTGGCGCTTTGCGACAAGCCAGGGCATGGGCGGCGAGGATATCGCGGCATTGGCCCGGCTGATGGAAGGCTGGGCCGGGGCCGAGATCAGGCGGCAGGAGGGGTGAAGGCGGATGGCGAAGATCCACTACAAGATCGTCCAGCATGATGGCGGCTGGGCCTACAAGCTGGGCGACGTGTTCTCGGAATCCTTTCCGAGCCACGACGCGGCCGTCGCGGCGGCGAAGCGGGTGGCGCAGGAGCAGCACGTGCCGGGCAACGCGGCCTATATCGAGTACCAGGACGAGAAGGGCGCCTGGCACACCGAGTACTCGGCCGGCGACGACCGGCCGGATGCGGATGTGACGGGGTGAGCGAGGCCGAGCGCCGGTCAGCTGGCTGACCGGGCTTCGTCCCGACGGGTGGCCGTGATCACATGGGCCCTGATCCGGCCGGCGATCGGCCCGGCGCCGTATCGCCCGGCGATCGCGGCGGCGGCGGCCTCGGTCGCCGCCGCCAGGGCCCCTGCGCCATGGGCCTCGATCTCGTTCCGCATGGGTGTGCCCTGGCAGAAGCCGATGGCCACCGCGAGCGCACTGGGCGCAGCACTCTCCCGCGCCAGGCTTGCCACGCCCGTCGCGCCGAAGCCTGCGGCGCGGAGCTGCGTCTCAAGGGCCGCGGCGTCATGGTGCCCGTGGGGCGTACGCGCCAGGAACATCGGCGGGTCCCGCGGGAAGAGTGCCGCGACCGCCCTCACCACCAGATCCGCGAATTCGTTCTCCTCGATGCGGTCCCAGACGCTGAACAGGAATCGCCCGCCCGGCCTGAGCACGCGGAATGCCTCGGCGAATGCGCGCGGCCTGTCGGGGAAGAACATCACGCCGAACTGGCACACCACCGCGTCGAACATGCCATCGGGGAAGGGCAGCGCCTGGGCATCCGCCTGCCGCCAGGTGACCCGCTCGGATGGGAGCTGGCTCGATGCATGGTCGAGCATGGGCTGGTTGAGGTCGGTGGCGACGATGGACACATCCGGGGGCAGCGCAGCCGCCAGGGCGCGCGTGACCACGCCGGTTCCTGCTGCGGTCTCGAGCAGGCGGCCGGTTCGCAGCTCCGCCAGCCTGGCCACCAGATCATCCGCATAGGGCGAGAAGATCATCGGCCCGAGATACTGGTCGTACAAGGCGGGGATGGAGCCCCGGAAGACCCTGTCGGCGTCCATGTCGGCAGCCTCCTGCGCATGTGGCCCGGCGCTGGCCGGGAGCATACGGCAGACAGGGCCGCGGGCTCCTCCGTTCACCGCGAACTGACCGGCGAGGAACCTAGGCCACGCCCAGCCCGCCCAGCGCCGCCCGCACCTCCGCCACCTCCAGGTCGGCGAGGCGGGCATGGCGCAGCACGGCGACGGCGCGGCCGCGTGGGGCGCAGAGGGCCGGGTCGCTCTCCGGGCCGAACAGCACCAGGGTCGGGCAGCCGGCGGCGGCGGCGAGATGCGCAGGGCCGGTGTCGTTGCCGACCGCGAAGGCGGCGCGGCGCGTCACGGCGGCGAGCGCGCTCAGGCTGGTGCGGCCGGTGAGGTCGATCGCCCCGTCCGGCCTGGCGGCGGCGATGGTGGCGGCGAAGGGCGCCTCGGCCGGGCCACCGGCCACCGCCACGGGCAGGTCGAGCCCGGCGGCCAGCGCGGCGAAGCGCTCGGCCGGCCAGCGCTTGCCGGGGCGGCCGGGCGAGGCGCCGGGGATCAGCAGCGCGAAGCGCTCCGGCAGGCCGAGGCCGCCGACATCCTCCTCCAGCCAGTCGAGTGGCGGGGGCGGGAAGGTCGTGATGCCGGCCATCTCCAATTGCTCGCGCTGCCGCTCGGCGGTGTGCATGCGGTCGCGGCCAGGGTTGGCATGGGGGTGGCTGGCGCCGGGGGCGATGCCGGACCAGTCGGGACGGCGCCCGACCAGCCACCGGTAGCGGGAGGAGCGCGTGGAGGTCTGCAGGTCGTAGACCCGATCGAAGCGGGCCGCGCGCAGCCGCCGGGCGAGGCGCCAGAGGGCTGGAAGGTCGGTCCAGGCCGGGCGGCCATCCGCCCAGATGCGGTCGAACCAGGGGCTGCGGCGGAGCAGCCCGGCATAGGGCGGCGTGGTCAGCAGGGTGATCTCGGCGCCCGGATGATGGGCGCGGATGGCGGCGAAGGGGCCGAAGGCCTGCACCACGTCGCCGAGCGCGGCGAGCTTGATGACCAGGATCCGGCCGCCGCTGCTCACGCCAGCTCCTCATAGATGGCGAGGGTGGCGGCCTGCATGGCGGCGGTGGTGTAGGTCTTCAGCACATGGGCCCGCGCCGCCTCGCCGATCTCGGCCCGGCGGGCGGCGGGCAGGCCGAGCGCATAGGCGATGGCGCGGGCGAGGTTCACCGGGTCGCCCGGCGGGACGCGCCAGCCGGTGCGGTTCTGCAGCACCGTCTCGCGCGGGCCGCCCAGATCGGCGGCGATCACCGGCCGGGCCATGGCCTGGGCCTCGATCACGGTGCGGCCGAAGGCCTCGGGCTCGGTCGAGCAATGCAGGACGAGGTCCGCCAGCAGCAGCGCCGCCGGCATGTCCTCCACATGGCCGACGAGGCGCAGCCGCTCGCCGAGGCCGAGCCGCGCGGCCTTGGCCTCCAGCACGCGACGGTAGCGCGGGCCCTCGCCGACCAGCACGCCGACGTACCCGTCCGGGAGCTGCGCCATGGCCTCGAGCAGCACGCCCTGGCCTTTCCAGCGGGTCAGCCGGCCGGGGAGCATGACCACCGGCCGTCCCTCGGGCAGGCGCCATTCGGCGCGAAGGGCGGCGAGGCGCGCCGGCGGGATCAGCGCCGGGTCGAAGCGGCGCGGATCGACACCACGGGGGATGGTACGGATGCGGGCGGCATCGGTGCCGTGCCGCTCGCGGATATGGGCGGCGATGAAGTGGCTGATGGCGATGACGCGCTCGCCGCGCGCCATGACCGAGTTGTAGAAGCGCTTGCCGGGCAGGCCCTCGTTGTAGGTGCCGTGATAGGTGGTGACGAGATGCACGCCCGTCCGCCGCGCCGCCAGGAAGGCCGACCAGGCGGGCGCGCGGGAGCGGGCATGGATGATGCCGACCCGCTCCTTCTCCACCAGCCGGGCCAGGGCGCCCGCATTGCGGAGGATGCCGAAGGGCGACTTGGTGCGGAGCGGCAGGGTGACGTGGCAGGCCCCGAGCCGCTCCAGCGGGCCGACCAGCGGACCACCGGCCGAGGCGACCAGGGCGCGGCCGCCGGCGGCGATGATGGCCTCGGCGATCTCGAGCGTGCCGCGCTCCACCCCGCCGGCGACGAGGCTCGGCAGCACCTGCAGGACGGTCGGTGCGCTCACGCGGCGATGGGCGCCGGCATCGGCAGGCCGGCGGCGGCGGCGCGGGCGGCGAGCGCGGGCGGGATGGAAGGATGCAACGCGACGCCCTCGGCCAGGGCCGCGGCCCGGCGCTGCCAGGCGCGCTCGCCGGGCAGGCGCGGAGGGGCGCCGCCCGTGACCGGCGGGTTGGTGCGCACCGCCTCGGCGATCCAGCCGGATTCCCGGAGGAAGCCCTCGGCGCCGCCGAAGCGGGCCGGGTCGATCACCAGCACCAGAACATTGGCGCCCCAGCCGCCCGGCGCCTCGGCGCGGCCGGCGCCGGCGAGGCCCGAGGTCAGCGCCTCGACCAGCAGGCCGAGGCCGAAGCCCTTGTGCCCGGCGGCCATGCCGCCGAGCGGCAGCAGGGTGCCGCCCTGGAAGAAGGCCTCCGGGTCGTCCGTCGGCTGGCCCTCCGGCGTCAGCAGGGCGTCGAAGGGGAAACGGGTGCCCTCGGCGCGGCGGCGGGCGGTCATGCCGTTGGTGGTGATGGACATCGAGATGTCGATCATCACCGGACCGCCCGGCCCGGGCCAGCCGGCGGCGAGCGGGTTCGGGGTGATGATCCGCCGCGTGCCGCCCCAGGGGGCGACGGAGGCGGTGGCGGGGTCGGAGGACCAGATCTGCGCGACGAAGCCGCGCCCGACCAGGCGCGGGAGATAGGCGGCGAGGCAGGCGATGTGGTGGGCGCGGCGGATGGCCACGGCGGCGAGGCCGAATTGCCCGGCGCGCTCCGCGGCGAGGTCTCCGGCGCGGCGGACCAGCCAGGGGCCGGGCAGCTTGCCGCCGTCCCAGGTCTCGACCACCGGCGTGCCGGAGAGGACCGTGGGTTCCCCCCTGCCCTGCATGTCGCCGCTGGCGAGGCCGTCGAGATAGGGCGGCAGCAGGGCGAGGCCATGGGTGTCATGGCCCATCAGGTCGCCCTCGACCAGGACCTCCGCCACCACGGCGGCCTTCTCGGTCTCCATGCCCCCGGCGCGGCAGAGGGCGGCGGCGAGTTGGGTGAGGTCGGCGGCGGCGTAACGGGTCATCGGGGCCTCGGCGCGGCGGCGGGGTGGTGTTCCTCGGGCCGGGCGTGGGTTTCGTCAAGCGGAAGCGGGGCGGCCCGGGCAGGACTGGCCGCTTCAAACCGGATCAAATTCTCAGCGGCTGCCCGCATCAACACATTGATTTGTCACAATAATTTCTCGGGATTTGAAGGTTTGAGCGATTGAGGCGGGGGCTGCCGCAGCGGGTGCGGTCGGGGGCTTGGCTTTTTTTCCTATACGGAATTCCCGAGTTCCGGGCAAGCCGATCCTCGCGGCCGCCTATTCCTTGCGCTGCTGCGCCTCGATCTCGTCGAGCACCGCCTCGGGTGCCACATCATGCTGGATGTCCTCGATTTCAGGCCGGCTGCGCGGCTTGATGCCGAGATGGTCGGTGATGTCCGCCAGCATCTCGGCCAGCTTGGTCACCTCATGCTCCGCCAGCATGCTGATCTGCAGGTCGAGATCGGCCCGCTTGGCCGCGGCGGCGGCCATCCGATTCTGGCTGATGAGTACGAAGGTCGAGAGGAAGATCGCCTCGACCGAGGCCTCCATCGCCAGGATGACGAAGGAGGGGTCGAAGCGCGGCACGCCCGGCACGAGGCCGAGATTGACCAGGATCCAGGCGCCGTAGAGGGCCAGGTGCAGGTAGACGAAGCGCATGCTGCCGGTGAAGGCGGTGATCGCCTCGGCGACGCGTTCCTGGCGCGTGGCGGCCGCGGCCTCCTGCCGGCGGCGGTCCTCCAGGGCCTGGATGTTGCGCCGGAGCGAGGCGCTCAGGCTGGCGGGGCGCGGCGGCGGGACGGTGGGTGTCGCTGGCAGGGAATTGGGGGACATTCGGGCGTCCAGGGTGCAGTGCTGTGCAGGGGCGGGCGCCCCTCCTGCCCTGCTAAACCACAGGGGCAGGGCCGGTTTCCTGCCCTGAATGGCAACAAGCGGCTCCGGCTGAATGCCCTTCAGGCCGGAGGCGCCATGGACGCCGGACCCGGATGACTGAAGCTTCGATGCCCCGTTCGCGGAGGTCGGACGCCAACAGCCTGGACGCCCCGTCCAGCCATCCCGTGATGGCGGGAATGGGGATGACGATGCCCGGATGCTCAGCTCGCCTGGGAGCGCGCATCACTCGCGCGTCCCGTCATCCCCTGCATGCTTCAGCCCGCGGCGCTCGGCACCGGCGTGTTGAGCAGCTGCTGCTCCCACAGGTAGGCGATGCCGCTGCCACCGGCATGCTGCGTGATCACCTCCGTCAGCGCGACGGCTTGCTCAGTCCGTGCCCAGTCGCGCTGCCATTCGGCCGCCAGCGCCAGCCAGGTCATCACGTTGGCGCCTGCGGCGATCATGCGCTTGATGGCGACCTCATGGGCCTCGACGGAGACGCCGCCGGACGCATCGGTGATCACCGTGACATCCCAGCCTTCGCCAAGCGCCTGGATCGTCGGCATCGCGACGCAGACCTCGGTCCACAATCCGGCGATGACCAGCTGCTTGCGGCCCGTCGCCTTGACGGCATCCACGACCTTCCGGTCTTCCCAGGTATTGATGAACGTCCGGTCGATCACCTCCTGGCCGGGGAAGACATCGGTGATCTGCGGGAAGAGGAGGCCGCCTCGTGCGGCGAGCACGGATGTCAGGATGGTCGGGACATCGAAGACCTTGGCGGCCTTCGCCAGCCCGGCCGTGTTGTTGATTACCATCTGCGGTTCGTGGCTGTTCACGTTCGCAAGCTGATAGGGCTGATGATCGATCAGAACGAGTACGGAGTCCTCGGGACGAAGAAGCGAAGCAAGGCCATTGCGAATGGTCATGAGTACATCCTCAGCCGCTGTGGTGAACAAGGTGATTTCGCGGAGAGACATGCGCCGGCTGCGGCGGTGTCCAGGACGGAGATTGTCGTTCCTGTTTGCGACGCGGTAGCCTTGGGTGATGTGAAGCTGTGTCGCGCATCGGGGAACGCCAACTTGGACATCGAAGATCTGCGGACCTTTGTGGCGGTTGCCGATGCCGGGGGCGTTTCGCCCGCTGCCCGGCGGCTCGGTGTCTCCAAGTCGATCGTCAGCCGGAGTCTTGCCCGGCTTGAAGCGGAACTTGGCATCCAGCTTCTTGCGCGAACCACCCGCGGCGCCGCGCTGACAGAAGCCGGAAGCACGTTTCGGGAGCATGCAGCCAAGGCATGCGCCGAGATCGACCTGGCCAGGGAGACGATCCTGCCCGCCGGCCATCTTTGCGGCCGCTTACGAGTTGCCGTGCCGCTTACCTTCGGGCCGACTCACCTCGCCCCCGTCCTTGCCGACATGGCACGACGGCACCCGCAACTCCACATCCATACATCCTACACCGACCGCTTCGTTGACCTCATCGCAGAGGGCTTCGATTGCGCGATCCGAATTGGCTACCTCCCGGATTCCAACCTGATTGCAAGACGCGTTGGGCCGATCCTTGGCCAGCTTGTAGCAAGCCCCGACTACATCAAAGCGCATGGTTCCCCTGAGACGCCAGATGAGCTCCTCGCTCATCAGGCACTCATGCAAGGGACCGAAGCGTGGCAGTTCATGGATGGCGACAAGATCATCACGGTTCGCCCGCAGGGGCGCTTCAAGGCTGACAATGGCACTGCTCTTGCCGCCGCCGCGCTGGCAGGTCTTGGTATCGCCTGGATCCCGGACGGGATCACCGACGAGTACCGGGCCTCTGGCAGGCTTGTTCCGGTCATGACACGATACCCGCCGCCTCCGGCGGGCGTGTACGTGATCCGCCCGCCCAGCCCCCTTCCGTCACGAAAAATACGGGTCCTCACCGATTTGCTCATCGGGTGCTTCAATCAGGCCGCAAGCCCTGACGGTGCAGGTTCCAGGACTGGGACGGAGCGTAGCTCCGTGCTCTCGCCGCGGATGGGGAGGCGGACGCGCTCGAGGATGGACCCGTAGGGACCGCGCCATGTCAATGCAGGCTTGCGGGCCTCGATAACGGTGGTGAGCTTACGTCCGCTGTCGGGCAGCCCAAGGCAGCCCGCGGATGACCGGCACGAACGCGAAGCGGACACCGCAGCGATGGCCGCTAACCATCCATTCTAAGCCGCGCCTCAACCCACCGTCACATGCACGCCCGGCCGGCGCCCGCCATTCCACTGCCCGCCGATCGCCCGCTCGACCTGCGCCGCGAGTTGCAGCAGCAGCCCGTCATCCGCCTGCTTCGCCTGGGCCTGGATGCCGAGCGGCAGGCCGTTCTCCTGCACGCCGAGGGGCATCGACAGGCCCGGGATGCCGCAGAGGTTGGCGAGCGGCGTATAGGCGAAGTTGCGCCAGAGATTGCCGAACCAGTCGAGCACGTCCGGATTGTCGGAGATGGTCAGGTATTCCGTCGTGCCGAGGCGTGGCGTCGGCAGGGCGGTGATCGGGGTGAGGATGATGTCCCACGCCTCGAAGAAGGCGCCGAAGGCGCGGGAGGTGGTGTTGAAGGCCGCCTGCATCCGCGCCCGCTCCGTGTAGGAGGTGTCGAGGCCGGCCTCCCAGATGCGGATGTTCATCGGCTCGACCAGCTCCGCCGGCGGCCGGGAGAGGCCGAGGGGGGCGATGAGGTTGGCCACGGTCTGGGCGAAGTTGGAGATGTAGCAGGTGGTCTGCGCGGCGAAGGCGGCGCGGAAATCGACCGCCGGCAAGGCCCAGTCCACATGGTGGCCGAGGCTTTCCAGCAGGCGGCCGGCGCGTTCCAGCTCGGCTGCGAAGTGGGGTGTGGCGCGGTAGTCGCCCCATTCGTGGGAGAGGGCGATGCGCAGGGGCCGCGGGTCGCGCTGGATCAGCGCCGCATAGGGCTCGGGCGCGGTCCAATAGGGCATGAACTCGCCGGGGGCGCCGCCGCGGCAATGGTCGAGGAAGGCGGCCGTGTCGCGCACCGTGCGGCTCTGGCAGCCCTGGGTGGAGACGAGGCTGCTGATGTCGGAGGCATAGGGCGCGGTCGAGAGCACGCCGCGCGAGGGTTTCAGGCCAAGGTTGCCGCAGGCGCCGGCCGGGATGCGGATGGAGCCGCCGCCATCCGTCGCATGGCTCAGCGGCAGGACGCCGGCGGCCAGCATCGCCCCGCAGCCGGCCGACGACCCGTTGGTGGTGTAGCCAAGGTCCCAGGGGTTGCGGGTGACATAGACCTCCGGGTTCTCGGCCGAGGAGCAGCAGCCGAATTCCGGCGTCGTCGTGCGGCCGATGATGTTGAGGCCGGCGGCACGGATGCGGGTGGTGAGATAGCTGTCCGCCGCCGGACGGTTCCCGCGCATGAGGCGGGAGCCCATCTCCTGCAGCCTGCCGCGGATGGTGGGGCCGAGATCCTTCATCAGCCAGGGCACGCCGGCGAAGGGGCCGCCGAGATTGGTGCCGTCGGTCGCCGGCTCGGCCACCGCATCCTCGAAGACCTCGACGACGGCGGAGAGGGTGGGGTTGAGGCGGGCGATGCCCGCGGCGGCCTGGGCGGCGAGCTCGGTGGCGGTCAGCTCGCCGCCGCGGACGAGGGCGGCGAGGCCCATGGCGTCCTGTTTCGCCCACTCATCCCAGCTCATGCTCAATGTCATCGTCGGTGCCTTGGCTCGAAGTCTCGTGCCGAGGGTAGAGCAAAGGCCGGGCCAGGGCGACGCGGAGGGGTGTGGGGAAGCGGCTGGGGAAGGTCGGCCGGCTGGTCCTGGCTCAGGAACCGGGAGCGGCGGGCTGATCGGGGCGGGCCTCCGCTGGCCACCCGGCCAGGGCCTGCTCGGCCACCGCTTCGAGAACCTCGCGGCGGAAACCCGCCTTGGCCTGCACGGCCAGGCCGTGTGCCACCGCCATGACATAGGCGGCGAGGGTCGCGCAGTCGGCCGTGCCGGGAAGGTCGCCCTCCGCCTTCGCCCTCTCGAACCGCTCGCGCAGCGCGGCCTCGCCGGTGGCGCGGTACTGGATCAGGGCCTGGCGGATGGGTTCGGCATCGTCCGAGCCCGCCACGGCGCCGTGGACGCCGAAGCAGCCCGTGCGGTCGGGATAGCGCGTGGTGAGCTCGACCGCGCCGCGCAGGAAATGCGCGGCGACCTGGCGCGCCGTGGGCTGCCCAAGCGCCTCCGGGACGTAGCCGACGTACCGCTCGTCGTAACGGGCCAGGGCGCGGCGGAAGAGCGCCTCCTTGTTGCCGAAGGCGGAGTAGAGCGCGGGCCTCTCGACGCCGGTCGCCTCGGTCAGGTCAGCGTAGGAGGCGCCCTCGTAGCCCTTCCGCCAGAAGACACCCAGCGCCGCGTCGAGGGCTGTCTCGACGCAGAATTCGCGATGGCGGCCCATCACCTCGCCCCGGCCATTTTCATAATGAGCATTACTAAACCCCTTGACGCCTCCCTGTCCAATTTCATACCAAGCGTTATCGTAATCGGTGTTACGATATTGGGGCGAGGTCGCCCCATCGGTCAGGCAGCGCCTGACCGCCCATTGAAAGGGTCCTCATGTCGAAGGTTTTCAAAGGCAAGGTCGTGCTGATCACCGGCGGCTCGCGCGGCCTCGGTGCCGCAACGGCGGACGCCTTCGCCGCGCAGGGGGCGGATGTCGCGATCAGCTACGCCGCCTCGGCCGACAAGGCGGAGGCGGTCGTGGCGAGGCTGAGGGCGAAGGGGGCGCGCGCGATCGCCATCAGGAGCGACCAGGCCGACCTGTCCTCCGCCAGGCCCCTGATCGATGCGGTGATCGCCGAGTTCGGCAGGCTCGACATCCTGGTGAACAACGCCGGCATCGCGGTCCAGGGCCAGCTCGTGGATGATCCCGAGCTGGACTGGGACAAGTACAATCGCCAGTGGCAGGTCAATGTCCTGGGCACGATCGCCAACACGCGTGCGGCAGCGCGGAGGCTGAGCGATGGCGGCCGGATCGTCTTCATCGGCTCGCTCCTCGGCTCCGCCATTCCCTTCCCGGGCGTCGCCGACTATGCCGGGACGAAATGGGCGCTCGCGGGATATGCGAAGGGCATCGCGCGCGACCTCGGCCCGCGCAACATCACCGTGAATGTCGTGCAGCCCGGCATCATGCCGACCGACATGGCCTCCGACGTCGCCGGCGAGCTGCCGGACCGTGAGGCCATCCTGGACATGCACCCGATCCGCCGCATCGCGACCCTCGAGGAGGTGGCGGAGACCGTCTGCTTCCTCGCCGGACCCTCTGCGGGCTACATCAGCGGCGAGACCATCAATGTCGCCGGTGGCCTCGCGATCTGAGGCCCAAGGGTCAGGCTAGCCGATAGGCGTTGACGCAGTCCGCAGGGCCGCAATCGGGAGACAGCGGTTGCGGCCCTCTGGTGCCTCCTGATCCGGACCCTTGGATGCGGTGACGGGCGCCGCCCCGTCGGCGGCCTGGAAGGCGCGGAAGCCTCAACGGTGGCTCAACATGGATGGTCCGGCTAGAGCGGAAGTCCAATGAGCGAGGGCTGCTTCCGACCCGGAGCAGACTCTCGCCACTACGGCGCCAAGGACCAGAATCGTAAGTAGCTGCCAGACCCGTTTTGGGGATACCCGATGGAAAACGGGCGCAAGCTTTCCCTTCGTAGTTAAGTAATATGGACCGGAGCTGAGAGGGTTGGCGCATGGCTACGCCTTCGGAGCCCACTGCTTCTGGGAGTGCTTCTTTCAACCTTAATTTGTGCGCTGCCCCCGCTTGGCGCGCGAACCGACGCGGGGCTGCGCCTTAGGGTTTTCCTCAAACTTTGGGAGGGAGCCCTGATACCACCGGCCAGTACTTATGTAGTGGAGAAGTCTTTCCCGAGCAACCTGTAGGGGTTTTGCTGCATTGAAGCGAACGATTTTCTCCAACTCTCTATAATATTGTGTCGCTAACTCCTTAGCCTTTTCGTTTTTATTATGTTTAATCATCGCCCCAACGTATTTCTCGCTCAGAGTCACAATCGGATATTGATCCCAGTCTAAAGCAGCGTACGCGAGTTGTCCCTCAAGTGTCTTGACGGCATCACCGATCAATTTTTCCGTTACAGAATCATAGTACGGGCGTTTAGCTGCGACTTTTAGTTGAAGATCGGCATAGGCGTGCACCGCATACGGATTATCTGAATAAGCCCTAATCGATTTGTTCAATATAGAAAGCGCCTCCTCGTCCCGCCCAATCGAGACGAGGTATTGGCCGTATTGAAGCCAAAAATGCCCGTCTAACTGGAACTCGACTTCGAACTCCTCATAAATTGCTCGCCCTTCTTCTTTTGCATGACGTCGGCGAGCAAGCTCGGAAGTGAAGTTGTGATTCAAAAGAAATTTGAACAATAGTGAATCCAAACGCGACACGCTCTTTACGACAGGTATTTTGTACTTTGTGTAAGTTCGCAGAACTTCTATTATTGAAGCTATGATAACATTGATATCACAGACATTCTCAATTATGTGGCGGACGTAGAGTTCATGTCGTGCCCACAGACGACCGCCGCTGTCCTTGGAAACGATACCTTCAAGTGCCAAGAGACATTGTTCGAAATTTCTTTTAGTGAAAATTCGCTCGTAGGCAGCCTTCGCTTCGCTCTCTTTGATTCCAGAGCGCGCGAGGGTGGAAAGCCCAACAATAATCGCGAGATACCGACAGTCATCATCGGGAAGACCAAGAAATTCTTTAGTTATGACATCGCTGAACCGTTCAGAAGCGGTCGTCTCTCGCAAAGCAATTAAAAGCTGACTTTTTGAGGAACGCAATTTTTCCAGTTTCTCCGGCTGTGACAGCTTAAGAAAATCTGGTGCTGGAACATAATCGACAAGTCTTTCGACCAGTGGCTCGAAGTCGTTAGGCCCAAATCGTTCGTATACGAATGTCTTTGTGAAGGTTTCGATTCGCCGCTCAATATGGTCGCGCCACTCTCCCGACCTTGCGCTGGTCACGATAGTGATCCGTCCAGGATCGATGCCAAGCACGTCTTCGGCGAATGAATCTCCAAAAATAAAAGCGTCCCTGATATAAAGAACCACATGCTCTGTCTTATGCAAGCGGGAGATGAGTTGGAGCGCGGCACGGAGCGATCTGATATCGCTTCTTAGCTCGTAAATGATAGATCCTTCATTCTCACGCGAGAACCGGAGCAGGCACTGCATAAGCGCGGTTGTTTTGCCGCTGCCTGCCTGTCCGTGGCACACGAAGCATCGCTCGCGGTCACGGATTGCGTCTGTCATGGCTCGAAGTAAGCTTTCGGTCCGCTGAAGCCAGACCGGAATATTAGTCGATACAAGACGCCATGTGGGCGCTGTTCCCTCAAGGAAGCTCCGCGCTTCGCGTCGACGGGTAGAACCTCCGAGCTTGTCTCCCTCTCCTTGCGCGGAACGCCAATCACGGAGGACGATATATTTCGCCGCATCCAAGTCGGCTGCACTGACGGTCGTGTTGCTGACGAGCTTGGCCCCAAAGGCATTGTTCTCCCGCAAAACATCGATGGGTGTGATGGCTCCGCCAATTTTGGCCTCGAGCCAAGCAACAAAGTCTTCGAGCGTGGCCTGGATCACGCAGATGTTGCGCGTGTTGAAGCTGGACAGCTGAACTTCCGTAAATGTGTCCGGCGTCACTAAGAAGGCAAGTCCTAAGCCAGGGGCAGAAGGGGGGCGGGCTCTGTCCAGTTCAGCAGACAAAATTGGCTCGTTCAATCGGCTGCCAATGAAGACCGGGGTATGTAGAACGCAATCGGCCGCGAGCTCGCGGTACCAATCGTGTTCGTTACGATTTAGTCTTGCATTGTAATCTGCTTGGCTAAAAATAAAGCCGTGCTCCGGCTTCTGCGATTCGCCATGAAGATGCACAATCTGAAGATATTCGTGGCCCTCTCGGGCTGACACTTTGTCAGCGAGACCATTGAAGTATCTTCGGCGCTGAACTGCATGCGCAGTATTAGAAAGAGCGTCATCGATGTTCCAAGTGTAGATCCTGTGCCAAGTGTAGTTGAGCAGGCGCTGAAGCTCGGCCGAGGGACTGACCCGCGTGTACTCGTCACGGAGCACCTGAATGAACTGCGCGTGGCTCAACCGCGGCCCCACCACAGCCGAGATGACCTCGGGCAGTTCGTCTTCGGCGTAGGAAAGGCCTACCTTGACGGCCAGCAGTTCAGCCAACGAACGTCCTTGACGGACCTTGTCGCCTCTGACGTTCGTCGAGGTGGCGGATGCGCCAGCACCTAAGGCGAGGACAACCTTCCCCTCGCGCATAGCCGTCAGAAGTAGACGTTCATTCTCGGGAGCTATTTCGATCATTGCAGTCCTCTTAAAAGAAGAGTAACCCTACGGTTAAATTTTTACGAGGGATGTTTTATCGCTCAGGCTTGCAGGGCGGCCCTCCCCCGGATCCTCCTCAAAGGAATTTCGCAAAGCGGATGCGTTACAGAGCAGACGCACCCACATCCGGACGGAACGACTGGTTTCCACTCATCTCTGCTATTCCTGATTGAGCTTAAAGCCTCGCGCGCATCATGGGCGGCCCGGCCGTCCGCCTTCCACCATGGAGAGGATGATGCGGCGCAGCTCCCTCACCGCCTCGTCCTGCGATATCTCGCCGCGGGCCGCGGCGTCGGATAGCGCGTCCGCCGCGCCCAGCGTGGCCCAAAGGGTGGCCGGTGCGAGGCTGCCGCCCTTGGTGAAGGGTTCCAGGATGGCGCGGCACTTGGCGATGAAGCCTGCCTGGTAGCCCCGCTTGAACGCATCCATCTCCGGCGCGCCGACGAGCGCGGCCGCGACACCGGGGATCTCCTGGCCCTGCGTCAGGACGCATCCGATATAGGCCGAGGCGATGACCTCCGCCCTCGCCGCCAGGGTGGGGCCGCAGGCCGCCAGCGCGGCATCCATGATCGCGGTCTGGCGCGCGTCGTAGTCGCGGTAGAGCGCGACCAGAAGGCCGTTACGCGTCTCGAAATGGTCGTAGACCACAGGCTTGGTCACGCCGGCCTGCTCGGCGAGGCGCCCGAGGGTCAGGGCGTCCGTCCCCTCATCCCGCACCAGGCGCCGGGCGGTGTCGATCAACTGGGCGTGCCGGTCCTCACGGGACAGGCGGCGGCGGGCAGGCGGAGGCATCGGCTTGGCACCGGGCATGCTTGACAAACAACCTACCAAAGGTAACTTACCAAAAGTATATAACGCTCGCGCGTCCGAGCCAACCAGCCAGGAGGCCACGCCATGCATGCCCTCGTCGTCACGTCGCATCCCAGCGCCGCGTCCTTCACCCATGCGGTCGCACGGCAGGTGATCGCAGGCCTCGATGCCCATCCAGGCCATACCAGCGAGATGGCCGATCTCACAGCCGAGGGCTTCGACCCGCGCTTCACGGCCACGGACCTCGCGCTGTTCGAGCGCCGCGGCGCGGCCGATGCCAGCGTCCTCGCCGAACAGCAGAGGATCGACCGGGCCGACCTGCTGGTGCTGGTCTACCCGGTCTATTGGTGGTCCATGCCCGGGCTGCTGAAAGGGTGGATCGACCGCGTCTTCACCCAGGGCTGGGCCTATGACGAGGGGCCGGACGGCGCCACGGTGAAGCTGCTCGGCCGCCTGGCGGTGCAGCTCGTCGGCATCGGCGGCGCCGACCAGGGGACCTATGCGCGCCATGGCTATGCCGATGCCATGCGGACGCAGATCGACCACGGGATCTTCGGCTATTGCGGCGCGCCGGTGGTGGGGTCCGACTTCCTGCTGCATCCCGATGCGCCATCCCGGGAGCGGGCGCTGCGCCAGGCCTTGGACATCGGGGCTGGACTGGCCGCAAGGGCACCGCATTGGCACGCCTCACCCGCCGCCTGAGGGGCGCCCGTCAGCGGCCCCGGAACCCGCCCTCCACGGTCGGCGGCGCGGGGCTGGGGGCGTGGAGGTTGCCGGGCCCGTCGGGGGCCGGCGGCGCGTCCTCCATCTGCAGGCGATGGATGACGCTGCCCGCGATGCGCGTGGTCAGGCCCGGCGCGAGCCGGGAGCCGAGCACGGCGGCCGCGGCCTTCGGGCCCACCGGGAATTTGCCGGAGGGCGCGTTGACCGAGGCCCAGACCACGGCCTCCGCCACGTCGCGCGCGCCGTCCATCCAGGGGCCGCGCGGCTCGCGCCCGGCATAGGAGGCGGCATTGGCCCAGAAGGGCGTGTCCACGGCCCAGGGCAGGATCGTCACGACCCGCAGGCGGTCGAGGCCGCCGAGGCGCAGCTCCTGCCGGAGCGCCCCGTCGAGGCCGATGATCGCGTGCTTCGTCGCGGCGTAGGAGGCGTGGTAGGCCAGCGGCACGCGCCCCTCCACCGAGGCCATGTTCACCAGCGTGCCGTGGCCCTGCGCACGGAAGAGGCGCAGCGCGGCATGGCTGCCGAAGATGACGCCGTTGAGGTTCACCGCCACCGTCCGCGCATGGTCGGCGACCGGGATCTCCTCGAAGCGGCCGATGGGCGCGACGCCGGCATTGTTGACCCAGACATCCACCCGCCCGAAGCGCCGCTCGGCGGTCTCGGCCAGGGCCTCGACCGCCTCGGGGCGGCTGACATCGGTGGGCACGACCAGCGCCTCGCCGCCGGCGGCGCGGATCGTCGCCGCGACCCCCTCCAGCGCCTCGGCGCGGCGGGCGGCGAGGACGACCCTGGCGCCGAGGGAGCCGGCCCGCTCCGCCACGCCCCGGCCGATGCCGGAGGAGGCGCCAGTGACCACCCAGGTGCGGCCGGCGATGGCGGCGCGGTCCGATTCATGGACGACCGGCATCGCGCAAGCGGCCGGGAGCAGCAGCAGGATCGCCAGGAGGATGCGTGGCATGGGGATCCTGCGCCAAGGGACAAAGGGAACATGGGGTGAGGAGCGAGCCCGCCGGAAACGGCGGGGCCGGCCCTCCGTTCCGCGCGGCCCGGTGTCAGCGCAGCGCCAGGCCCGTCGCCGGCGCAATGCGCGCCCTGGCCTCCCGCAGCCGGTCGAGGCGGGTGTCGGTCGCGGCCAGCTCGCGGTCGAGGGCGGCGTAGAAGCGGCGCTCGAATTCCGCCATCTCCGGGGGGAGTGCGCGGCGTTCCTCGCGCAGCCGGTGCAGGCGGGCGGCATACCAGCGGAGGTTGGGCTCCAGCGCATGGTCGCGCGGCGTCGCCAGGATGGCGGCGAGCCAGCCCCGGTAGGGGCCGATGGTCGGCTCGTCGTAGAAGATGAGGCCGAGCTCGGTCTCATAGACCTCGTTCGCCGCCCAGGCCGGGGCCGAGAGGGCGATGATGCCGGGGCGGACGGGCAGCTGGGCGAAGTCGAGCACGGCGCGGCGGGCGGCCGGGTCGGCGAAGGCGGCCTCCGGGTCGAGCAGGGCCGGGTTGTTGCCGCGGCGCATGAGGTTGACGAACTCGTTCTTCGGCACCGGGAAGTCGAGGATGGCGAGCGGCAGCGGCATGTTGGTCGGCCAGGGTTGCCAGAAGCCGGCGGCAGCGAGCGCGTTATGCGCGAGATGGATGCAGTTGTCCTGGAAGATGGACCAGCGGAAGTCGCGCGCGCCGCCGCGGTAGGGCGCGTTCTCGGCATTGAGGAAGCGGATCATCGCCAGCATCTGCGGCCGCGTCACCGGCACCCGGGCGCAGTAGCGGCCGCGGCCGAGGCCGATGGCATAGTCGGTGGCGATGGAGATCTCGTAGCGCGCGGCCTCCGGGTCGAGGCCGGCGGGGGCCTTGTCCAGCGCCTCGGGATGGAAGGCGATGGTGTTGTAGAGGCCGAGGCGGCGGGCCTCGGCCTGGACCTCGGCGTAGCGGGCGCGGTTAAGGGTCTCGCCGGGGCGGAGGCCGCCCTCGAAGAAGAAGTCGCGGCCCGGGACCGCCACCCATTTGGCGTTGCGGAAATGGGCATTCATCGAGAGGCCGACGCCCTCCTCCGGCCCGGCGCCGGGGGCGTCGCAGGGGATGAGCGTGCCGTCCGGGCCGCGGCAGGCGCCGTTGAGGTAGAGCACGGCATGGCCGCCGATATCACCGCGGATCTCGGCGCCGAAACCGGGGCGCTTCCGTATCTGGGAGAGGGCGCAGAACTCGGCATAGAGGGGGAAGGCAGCGGCATAGCCGGGCTCGGGATCGGCGATGCCGGGGCGGCTGAAATCCACTGCGCCGCAGCCGGCCAGCCAGAGCGCGGCCATCGCGGCGATCCATCGCCGCAGGCACACCATCATCGACACATCGCCCCATGGTTGTGGGGGATGGAACGCTGGCGGGTCGTTCGGGTTGCGGCCCGGCCCGTTTACAGCCGCGTCAGGCAGAGGCCGGGCAGCGCGGGCAGCGGGGCCGGATGGGCACCGAGGGCCAGCGCCGTGCGGCGGAATCCGGCGGGGTCGGGGGTGGCGAAGACCCAGACGTCCCCCGCGGCATCGGCGCCGGCGAGTTGCGCCGTGGCGGCGAGGCGGAGCGCCGCCTCGGGGCCCGGCAGGGCAAGGGCGACGAAGCTCGGGCCACGGGCCGGCAGGGCGGCGCCGAGGCCGGCGGAGAGCGCCAGCAGGGCGAGCGAGCCGGGGGGCAGGCGCGGGCCCCGCTCGCGCCACAGCAGGCCGAGGCCGATGGCGGCGAGGCCGAGGGCGAAGAAGGCGAGGTCGTAGAGCAGCGGCTGGTCGACACCCTCGCGGATGCGGTGCAGGCCGAGCGCCCAGTGGTTCACCACGGCGTCCAGCACATGCCAGGCGCCGAAGCCGATGGCGAAGGCGGCCGCGAAGCGGCGGCCCGTGGCGGCGGATGGCAGCGGCCAGAGCAGGGCAAGGCCGAGGGCGAGGACCAGGTAGTGGATGGCATGGAACACGCCGTCCCAGGCCATGTGCCAGCGTTCCAGCACCAGGGTCTGGCCAGGATACCAGCCGCTCAGCAGATGGTGCCACTGCAGCAGCTGGTGCAGCAGGATGCCGTCGAAGAAGCCGCCGAAGGCGAAGCCCATGAGCCCGCCGGACCAGCCGATGCGTCCCCTCATGATCCCCTCCCCTCGCCTGCCGAAGGGGCAATGCGGCGGCGGGGCGGGGGTTCCGGCCCGTTGCGCGGGCGGGGCTTCGCGCCGGCCGCGGGGCCGTTACAATGGGTGCCCAACGGGAGAGGACACGGATGATGCGCCTGGACAGCACGGCCCTGCCGCAGGACTGGCCGGATGGGGCCTATGCAGCCCGGATCATGGGCGCCGAGGGGCCTTCGGCCATTGCCCTCCTCAATGGCGCCGCCTTCGACATGACGCCGGCCTTCGGCACGGTCAGTGCCTGGCTGAACGAGGCGGAGCCGGTGGCGGCGATCCGCAACCGCGGCGTGCCGGTGCCGCTCGACCTGCCGGCGGTGCTCGCCAACAGCGCCCATGCGGGGCGGGACGCGGCGAAGCCCTGGCTGCTGGCGCCCATCGACCTGCAGGCGGTGAAGGCCTGCGGCGTCACCTATGTGCGCTCCATGCTGGAGCGGGTGATCGAGGAGCGTTGCCGCGGCGATGCCAGCCAGGCCGAGGCGGTGCGCGCCGAGGTGCGGCAGATCATCGGCGACGACCTCGCCACGCTGCGGCCGGGCAGCCCGGAGGCGCGCGCGGTGAAGGCGGCGCTGATGGAGAAGGGCTGGTGGAGCCAGTACCTGGAGGTCGGCATCGGGCCGGATGCGGAGATCTTCACCAAGTGCCAGCCCCTTGCCTCGGTCGGCATCGGGGCCAAGGTCGGCGTGCATCCAACCAGCGAGTGGAGCAACCCGGAGCCGGAGGTGGTGCTGGCCGTCAACGCGCGCGGCGCCATCCTCGGCGCCATGCTCGGCAACGACGTGAACCTGCGCGACGTCGAGGGGCGTTCCGCGCTGCTGCTTGGCCGGGCCAAGGACAACAACGCGGCCTGCGCGCTCGGGCCGCTGCTGCGGCTCTTCGATGGCGGCTTCACCCTCGAGGATGTGCGGCGGGCGGAGATCGCGCTGACGATCGAGGGGCGGGACGGGTTCCGGCTGGAGGAGACGGGCGCGGTGGGCTCGATCAGCCGCGACCCGACGGAGGTGGTGGATCAGCTCATCGGGCCGCATCACCAGTATCCGGACGGGGCGGTGCTGTTCCTCGGCACGCCCTTCTCGCCGAGCAAGGATCGCGGGGCGGCGGGCCAGGGCTTCACCCACCACCCGGGCGACGTGGTGCGGATCGCCTCGCCCCGGCTCGGCGCGCTGGTGAACGAGGTGGACCGGACGGATGCCTGCCCGCCCTGGACCTTCGGCACCGGGGCGCTGATGGCCAACCTCGCCCGGCGCGGGTTGCCGCGGGCATGAGGGAGGAGAGCGGGCGGCTCGACCGCGGCGACGGGGTGGAGCTTGCCTGGCGGCGGATGGCCGGCCAGGCGCCGGGGCCGGGCGTGGTCTTCCTCGGCGGCTTCCGCAGCGACATGACGGGGACGAAGGCGGAGGATCTTGCCGCCTTCTGCGCCAAGGCGGGGCGGGGCTTCCTGCGCTTCGACTATAGCGGCCACGGCGCGAGCGGCGGCGAGTTCGAGGCCGGCAGCATCGGCCGCTGGGCGGCAGATGCGGAGGCGGTGATCGGGGCGCTGACCGAGGGGCCGCAGGTGCTGGTCGGCTCCTCCATGGGGGGCTGGATCAGCCTGCTGCTGGCGCGGCGGCAGCCGGAGCGGGTGGCGGCGCTGGTCGGCATCGCGGCGGCGCCGGACTTCACGCTGCGGATCGAGGCGACGCTGCCGCCCGATGCGCAGGAGAGCCTGGAGCGCGAGGGCGTCTGGCACCGGCCGAGCGCCTATGGCGACCCCTACCCCATCACCCGGGACCTGCTGGAGGATGGGCGGCGGAACCTGGTGCTCGACGGGCCGCTCGCCCTCGAGATGCCGGTGCGGCTGCTGCAGGGCCAGCAGGACCCGGATGTGCCCTGGGAGACGGCGCTCGACATCGCGGAGGCGCTGACGGGCGTCGATGTGCAGGTGCTGCTGGTGAAGGATGGCGACCACCGGCTGTCGCGGCCGCAGGACCTGCAGCTGCTGCGGCGGGTGGTGGGGGATCTGCTGCCCGCGGAGTAGCCGGCCGGACGCGCTCCGCGGGCAGCACGGGCCCGCGGAGCGGCTTTCTCAGGCGGCCAGCAGCTCGTCCGCCGGGCCGAAGAACTCATAATGGATCCGCGCCGCCGGGACGCCGAGCGTGACCAGCCCGCCGGCGAAGGCGTGCAGGAATTCGCGCGGCCCGCACAGGTAGTACTCCGCCTCCCCGACCGGGGTCTGGGTACGCAGCCAGTCCAGGGTGATCCGGCCGGCCTGGTCGTAATCCCGCCCCGGCCGGTCCTCCGGTCGCGGGCATTCGTAGAAGGTGGTCACCGCGATCCGGCCGGCGGCGGCGGCGGCCAGGGCGCGGGCCTCGGCGCCCAGCGCATGGGTCTCGCCGGAGAGCGTGCCGTGGACGAACTGCACCGGCGCCGAGGAGGGCATCGCCGCAACCTCCCGCAGCATGCTCATCAGCGGGGTCTGGCCGACGCCGCCGCTGAGCAGCACGACCGGTCGCTCCGGCCGGCCCGGCAGGAAAAACTCACCGGCAGGTGCCGCGACCTTCAGCCGGGCGCCGGGCTGCACCGCGTCATGCAGCCAGTTGGAGGCGACGCCCATCGGCTCCCGCTTGACCGTGATGCGGTAATGCGTGTCGCCTGGGGCGGAGGAGATGCTGTAATTCCGCTTCAGCGGTGGGCGGCCGGGAATCTCCAGCCAGAAGGTCAGGTACTGGCCGGGCCGGTGCCGCAGCACCGCGCCACCATCCGCCGGGACGAGGATGAAGGAGGTGATGATCTCGCTGTCCTGCGTCTTCGCCTGGACGGTGAAGTCGCGCCAGCCCTTCCAGCCGCCTGGCGCCCTGGCGTGCTCCTCATAGATCTGCGTCTCGCGGCCGATCAGCAGATCGGCCAGGAACCAATAGGCCTCGCCCCAGGCGGCCAGGATCTCCGGCGTCGCCGCCTCGCCCAGCACGTCCTGGATCGCGCCCAGCAGGGCTTCCGCCACGAAGGGGTAGTGTTCGGCCAGGATGTTCAGCCCGACATGCTTCTGGGCGATCCGCTCCACCGCGGCGGTGAGCACGCCGAGATTGTCGATGTTCCGCGCATAGGCCAGCACCGCGACGGCAAGCGCCTTGGGCTGGGACCCCGTCTCCCCGTGATGGGACTGGTTGAACAGGTCCCGGATGGCCTCGTTCTGGAACATCCGCTCATACATGCGGCGGGTGATGGTCAGGCCATGGGCTTCGAGGGCGGGGACGGTGGCCTTCACCAGGGAGATGGTCTGCGGGCTGAGCGAACGGGGCATGCTGGCCTCTAAGGTGTATTCTTCGTATACCTTATGCTGCCCTGGGCAGAAGGTGTAAAGCTGCTATATCTTCGGGATGAGGCTCACGCTCTACACGGATTACGCGCTGCGGACGCTGGTCTATCTCGGCCTGCGATCCGACCGGCGCGTCTCCATCCGGGATGTGGCCACGGCGAACCGCATCTCGGAGAACCATCTGGTGAAGGTGGTGCATCAGCTCGGCCGCGGCGGCTTCATCGAGACCACCCGGGGCAAGGGCGGCGGCCTGCGCCTGGCCCGCGCGCCGGAGACGATCCGCATCGGCGATGTCGTCCGCTTCACCGAGGAGGACATGGCCCTGGTCGCCTGCTTCCAGGGCGCGGAGGGCGGCGGCTGCGTCCTGGCCAATGCCTGCCGGCTGCAATCGCTGCTGGGGGAGGCGCTGGGCGCCTTCCTCGCTGTGCTCGACCGCCATACGCTGGCCGACCTGCTGGCCCAGCCGAACCGGGAGTCCATGGCGGAGCGGCTCGGCCTGGCGGGAGCGGCGCCTCAGGAATTGGCAGCAGGCGGAGCCGCCACTGCATGAGGCAAACCTGGTTGCGTGCCTTCCTGCCGGCCGCGATGAGCGCCAGCAGGACCGAGCGGCTGCTCGGCTGCTGCGGTGCCCTGGTCGGCGTCCTCGTCACGGGCTTCCTTTGCACCTGGCTGGCGGGCCCGGCGGCGAGCACGCCGATGCTGATCGCGCCACTCGGTGCCTCCGCAGTCCTGCTCTTCGCCGTGCCGGGCAGCCCGCTCGCGCAGCCCTGGTCGATCATCGGTGGCAATACCGTCTCCGCCCTGGTCGGGGTGACCTGCGCGCAGTGGATCGGGGACCCGCTGCTGGCCGCGCCGCTGGCCGCGGCGCTGGCGATCGGCGCGATGTTCGCCCTGCGCTGCCTGCATCCGCCCGGCGGGGCGATCGCGCTGACGGCGGTGCTCGGCGGGCCGGCGGTGACGGCGGCGAAATACGGCTTCGTGCTCTCGCCGGTCGCGCTGAACTCGGCGGTGCTGATGCTGGCCGCGATCGCCTTCAACAACGCGACCCGCCGCCCCTACCCGCATGCCCAGCAGGTGTCCCGCAGCAATCCGCACGAGACGGCCGACCGCAACCCGACCGAGCGCCTCGGCATCCGGACGGAGGATCTCGATGCCGTCATGCGCGACTACCACGCCGTGCTCGATGTCAGCCGCGATGATCTGGACGAGCTGGTGCAGAAGGCGGAGATGCACGCCTATCGGCGGCGCTTCGGGGAGATCACCTGCGCCGATGTCATGTCGCGCGACGTGGTCGCGGTGCAGTTCGGCACGCCGCTGGCGGAGGCCTGGCGGCTGCTGCGCCGGCACGACATCCGGGCGCTGCCGGTGCTCGATCCCGCCCGGCGGGTGATCGGCATGGTCTCGGACGTGGATTTCATGCGGAACGCGGAGCTCGACCATTTCGAGGGGCTCGGCGCGCGCTTCCGGCAATCGATCCGCCGGCTGACGACGGTGCATGCCGAACGGCCGGAGGTGGTCGGGCAGATCATGCCACGCACGATCCGCACCGTGGCCGAGACCACCCATGTGGCGGAGCTGGTGCCGCTGATGGCCGATGCGGGGTTCCGCCACGTGCCGGTCGTGGACGGCCATCGGCGGCTGTCCGGCATCATCTCCCAGTCGGACCTGATTGCGGCCCTCTACCGGGGCGGCCTCAATTCGGAGGAGGCCGGGGAGCAGCGCAAGGCGGCTTAGGCCCCTCCTGCGAGGATCGCCGCCAGCCCCTCCCGGTAGGTCGGATACCGCCAGGCGATCCCCAGCGCCGCCTTGGTCCGCGCGTTCGACACCCGCCGGTTCTCCGCCCAGAAGCTGCGGCCCATCGGCGACATGGTGGCGGCGGCCTGCTCATAGGGCACCGCCGGCGGGGGTGGCAGGCCGAGCAGGCGGGCGGCCTCCTCGACCACCAGGGCGCTCTCGGCGGGTTCGTCATCCACCAAGTGGAGGATGCGCAGCCCCGGCGGCGGGCCCTGGCGCAGGGCGGCGGCGACGGCGAGGGCGATGTCGTCGCGGTGGATGCGGCTGAAGGCGTGGCCGGGCTTCAGCCTGCGGTGGGCGGTGCCCTCGCGCATCTCCTCGATGGCGCTGCGGCCGGGGCCGTAGATGCCGCCCACCCGGAAGATGTCGAGCGCCCGCCCCGGCCCGGCGAGCGCCCGCCACGCCTCCTCCGCCTCCAGGCGGCGGCGGCTGCGCTCCTGGCCGGGCGCGGGCGGCGTCGCCTCGTCCACCCAGGCGCCGCCGCGGTCGCCATAGACGCCGGTGGTGGAGAGGTAGCCGATCCAGCGCAGCGCCGGGGCCGCGGCCAGGGCCGGGCCATGGGCGGCGAGCATCGGATCTCCCGCCTCCCCCGGCGCCGCAGTGACGAGGAGGTGGGTGACGCCGCCGAGCGCATGCCCGGCCTCGGCGAAGGCGATGACCTCCGCGCCCGCGGGCGGGGCGGCGCGGGACGGGTCCCGCGCGGTGCCGGTGACGCGGAAGCCGAGCGCCGCGGCCTCCCGCGCCACGGCGCTGCCGCTGTAGCCGAGGCCGGCGATCAAGAGATGGGGGGGCGTCGGGTCGGTCATGCGGCTCATCTGGCGTGGGTGGGGCCGGAGGGCTAGACTGGGCGTGTGAAGTCTGCCCGTCCCGTCCTGCTCGGCGTGTTCGCCGCCGCCCTGCTCGCCATGGCCGGCGGGGTTGGCTGGGTGGCGCTGCGGGCGCCGGCCGAGGCCGAGGCGGCGAGCGACAGCCTTCCCTTGCCGCCCGATGTGCCGCGCCTGGCGGAGGGTCCGGAATACGACCGCTGCCTTGGCCTCATCCGCACCGATCCCGTGGAGGCGCGCAGCTTCGCCGAGGCCTGGGAGACGGGTGGCGGCGGTGGCGAGGGCGCGCGGCATTGCGGCGCGCTGGCCCTGCTGGCGGCGGGCGAGGCGGAGCGGGCGGCGGAGCGGCTGGAAGGCCTCGCCCGCGCCAGCCGGGGCAGCGCGGCGACGCGGGCCTCGATCTTCGCCCAGGCCGGGCAGGCCTGGATGATGGCGGGCGAGGTGGGCCGGGCCTATGGCGCCGCGACCATGGGGCTGACGCTGACGCCCGACGATACCGACCTGATGCTGGACCGGGCCGTGGCGCTCGGCACGCTCGGCCGCTACGCGGATTCAATGGACGACCTGAACCGGATCGTGGCGCTCGACCCGAACCGGGCGGAGGCCTGGGTGTTCCGCGCCGCGGCGAACCGGCACCTCGATAAGGCCGATCAGGCGGCGGAGGATGTCGGCCGGGCGCTGACGCTGGCGCCGGACAATGCCGAGGCGCTGCTGGAGCGGGGGATCATCCGCCAGCTCCGGGGCGATGGCGCGGGCGCGAAGCAGGATTGGGAGCGGGCCATCACCCTCGCCCCGGACAGCGCGACGGCCGACCTCGCGCAGCAGAACCTGGCGCTGAACGAGGCCGGGCCGCAGCGGCGGTAGGCCAGGCCGCCCGGCGCCCCGGCCCCCCCTATCGCCTCAGGAGAAGGCGACGAGCTGGCGCACCGCCTCGCCGGATTTCAGCCGGGCGAAGCCGGTGTTGATCTCCGACAGCGGCAGGGTGCCGGTGATCAGGTGGTCGAGATGCAGCTTTCCCTGCTGCCAGAGCGCCAGCAGGCGCGGCATGTCCACCCGGAAATGGTTGGAGCCCATCGACGAGCCCTGGATCTTCCGCTCGCGCAGGAAGTCGAAGCCATGCAGCTCGATCTTCACGCCGAAGGGCACCATGCCGATGATCGTCGCCGTGCCGCCGGGGCGGAGCATGCTGAAGCTCTGCTCCGCCGTGGCCTTGAGGCCAAGCGCCTCGAAGCTGTAGTGGACGCCGCCGCCGGTCAGCTCCCGCACCTGCTGCACCGGATCGTCATTCCCGACGAGGATGGTGTCCGTCGCGCCCATGATGCGGGCGAGGTCGAGCTTCGATTGCAGCCGGTCGATGGCGATGATGCGCGAGGCGCCGGCCAGCGCCGCGCCGTTCACCGCCGAGAGGCCGACGCCGCCGCAACCGATGACGGCGACGGTGGAGCCGGCCTCGATGCGGGCGGTGTTGATGACGGCGCCGACGCCGGTGATGACGCCGCAGCCGACCAGCGTCGCGCGGTCGAGCGGGATGTCCCGGTCGATCTTCACCAGCGCATTCTCGTGGACGACCATCTGCTCGGCGAAGGCGGAGAGGTTGAGGAACTGGTTCATCACCTCCCCGCCCTTCCAGGACAGGCGGCGCGATTGGCCGGGCACCATCTTCACCTCGGTGTTCTCGCAGAGCACCGTGTGGCCGGTGGTGCATTGCGAGCAGGCGCCGCAGAACACCGAGAGGCAGCCGATGACGTGGTCGCCGGGCTTGAGGTAGGTGACGTCGGAGCCGACGGCCTCGACCACGCCCGCCACCTCATGGCCGGGGACGGTCGGCAGCGGATGGGGGTAGAGGCCCTCGATGAAATGCAGGTCGGAGTGGCAGAGGCCGGCATAGGCGGTGCGCACCAGCACCTCCCGCGCCTTGGGTTTCTGCAGCGTGACCTCCTCAATGGTCAGCGGCTGGTTCACCTCGTGCAGGACCGCGGCTTTCATGGGGTCTCTCCCTCTTGGACCCCTGGACGATACCACCTAGGCTCCCCGGCACCAGAGCGGGAGGAACGCCGAATGGAGCTGTTGCAGGAGCGCGCCGATGGCGTGCTGTGGCTCACCATGAACCGGCCGGAGGTGCTGAACGCCCTCGGCAGCACCATGATGGGCGACCTTCTGGCGGCGCTGACCGCGGCTGCGACCGACCCCGAGATCGGCTGCGTGGTGCTGACGGGCGCCGGGCGCGGCTTCTCCGCCGGCGGCGACATGAAGGCACGGGCGACCGGCTCCCGCCCGCCGCCGGCGACGCCGGAAGCGGGTTCCGACGACCTGCGCAGCCGCATGGAATGCTCCCGCCTGCTGCATGAGATGCCGAAGCCCACCATCGCCATGGTCAATGGCGTGGCGGCGGGGGCCGGGATGTCCCTCGCCCTCGCCTGCGACATGCGGATCGCCGGCACCAGCGCGCGGATGACGACGGCCTTCGCCAATATGGGCTTCTCGGGCGATTTCGGCGGGCATTACTTCCTGGCCAAGCTTGTCGGGCCGGCCAGGGCGCGGGAGCTGTATTTCACCAGCGCCAAGCTGGATGCGGTGCAGATGGAGAAGCTTGGGCTGGTCAACCGGCTGGTGCCGGACGAGCATCTGCGGGCGGAGACGGAGGCGCTGGCGCGGCAGCTTGGCGGGGGGCCGCGCGTCGCCTGGCGCTACATGAAGCGCAACATGAAGGTGGCCGAGGAAGGCACGCTGACCGAGGCGCTGGATGCCGAGGCGATCGGCATGATGCGGACGCAGATGACCGAGGACCACAAGGAGGCGCTCAGGGCCTTCATGGAGAAGCGGCCGCCGCGGTTCCAGGGGAAGTAGGCGGCCCCTGCCGTCCCCGCCCTCCGGTCAGGTGGTGCGGCCGGACGGAGATATCGCCCCGGCTGGGCGAGGAGCTGCAGCGGGCCTCGGCGCCAGGTCGCGCCGAAGCCGCTGCAGCATCCTCGGCTGCCGGTGACCGGGCCTGACCGACAGCCCGCCCACTGGCGCCGCCGGACGGATCAGCCGTCCATGTTCCAGCAGTCGACGTCCCATTTCCAGGAACCGCCCTCCTGCTTCCAGAGGACGACGTATTTCAGGGGCACCGGCGGCGCGTCCGGGGCCGTGAAGATCTCGGCGCGGCCGACTTCCGCGGCACGGTCGCCAGTGACGGTCACCTCGAGCGAATGCAGCTTGGCCCTGGACACGCCGAGCGCGCTGACGGCGGAGCGCCAGTAGTCCTGGATGCCGGTGAGGCCGGTGATCGCCGGGACCCCGGGTGACAGCAGCCGGGCTTCCGCGGTGTAGACCTCGGCCAGGATGCCGAAGTCACGCCCGGCTATGGCCTGTTCGAAAAGAAGATTGGTCTTGCCGAATGCCTCGTTGGACATGTTTTGCCTCCTCCTGCCGGCGCAGCTTGCACCGGCAGGAGGGTAATATTCATCACGCCTGGGTGACGAAGCTCAGAACCGCAAGGCGGTCGCCTGCACCACCAGCGGCAGGGCGCGCACCTCGGCCAGGACCGGCTCCGGCAGGGGGCCGTCCAGCGAGACCAGGCAGATGGCATCGCCACCCTGGGCCGCGCGACCCAGATGGAAGGTGGCGATGTTGATGCCGGCATTCGCCAGCGCCATGCCGAAGCGGCCGATGAAGCCGGGCTTGTCCTGGTTGGTGACATAGAGCATGTCGGGCGCGAAATCCGCCTCGACCGGGATGCCCTTGATCTCGACCAGGCGCGGCCGCGCATCGCCGACCAGCGTGCCGGCGACGCTGCGGGTGCGTCCCTCCGTCACCACGGTGACGCGGAGCAGCGTCGCGTAGTCGCCGCGGCGCTCATGGACGGTCTCGGCGACCTCCATGCCGCGTTCCTTCGCCACCACCGGCGCGTTCACCATGTTGACCGCGCCCATCAGCGGGGTCAGCACGCCAGCGAGCGCGGCGGCGGTCAGCGGGCGGCGGTTGAGCTCCGCCACATGGCCCTCATACTCGACGCGGATGGAGCGGATGGCGTCGTCCTGCGCGGCCGTGAGCTGGCCGGCCATGGCGCCGAGCAGGCGGGCGAGCTCCATATAGGGCTTGAGGCGCGGGGCCTCCTCCGCCGTCACGCTCGGCATGTTGATGGCGTTGGAGACGGCGCCGGTCAGCAGGTAGTCGGCCATCTGGTCGGCGACCTGGAGGGCGACATTCTCCTGCGCCTCGGCGGTGGCGGCGCCGAGATGCGGGGTGCAGACGACGTTCTCGAGGGCGAAGAGCGGGCTGTCGGTGGCCGGCTCCGTCTCGAAGACATCGAGCGCGGCGCCGGCGACATGGCCGGATTGCAGCGCCTCGAACAGCGCCTGCTCATCGACCAGGCCGCCGCGGGCGCAGTTGACGATGCGCACGCCCCGCTTGAGCCGGGCGATGTTCTGGCGGCTCAGGATGTTGCGCGTCTGCTCGGTCAGCGGCGTGTGCAGGGTGACGAAGTCGGCGCGCTCGAGCAGCTCGTTCAGCTCGACCTTCTCGACGCCCAGCTCGACGGCGCGCTTCTCGGAGAGGAAGGGGTCGAAGGCCGCGACCTTCATCTTCAGCCCGACCGCGCGGTCGGCGACGATGGAGCCGATATTGCCGCAGCCGATCAGGCCGAGCGTCTTGCCGAAGAGCTCGACGCCCATGAAGCGGTTCTTCTCCCACTTCCCGGCCTTGGTCGATGCGCTCGCCTCCGGGATCTGCCGGGCGAGGGCGAACATCATCGCAATCGCATGCTCGGCGGTGGTGATGGCGTTGCCGTAAGGCGTGTTCATCACCACGACGCCGCGCGCGGTCGCACTGGTGACATCGACATTGTCGACGCCGATGCCGGCGCGGCCGACGACCTTGAGGTTGGGTGCGGCATCCAGCAGCTCGCGCGTCACCTTGGTCGCGCTGCGGATGGCGAGGCCGTCATAGGGCGCGATGATGGCGCGGAGCTCGGCGGGGGAGAGGCCGGGCCTGACGTCGACCTCCAGCCCACGCCGCCGGAAGATCTCGATGGCGGCGGGGGAGAGCTTGTCGGAGATGAGGACGCGGGGCATCAGGCGGCGGCCTTCTGCCGGTCGGCCTCGACCTGGGTGAAGGCCCAGTCGATCCAGGGAAGCAGGGCTTCGATGTCGCTGGTCTCGACCGTGGCGCCGCCCCAGATGCGGAGGCCCGGGGGCGCGTCGCGGTAATTGGCGGCGTCGAGGGCGACGCCTTCCTTCTCCAGCAGCGCGGCGAGGCTCTTCGCCACCTTGGCCTGGGCCTCGGCGCCGAGCGCGGTGAACCAGGGGGCGACGATCTTCAGGCAGATGGAGGTGCAGGAGCGCGTTGCCGGGACCTCGGCCAGGAAGTCCACCCAGGGGGTGCGCCCGACCCAGCCGGCGATGGCGGCGAGGTTGGCCTCGGAGCGGGCGATCAGGGCCGGAAGGCCACCGATCTGCTCGGCCCAGCGCAGGCCGTCCAGCGCATCCTCGACGGCGAGCATGGAGGGCGTGTTGATGGTCTCGCCCCGGAAGATGCCCTCGTTCAGCTTGCCGTCCTTGGTCATGCGGAAGATCTTCGGCATGGGCCAGGCGGGCTTGTGGGATTCCAGGCGTTCCACCGCGCGGGGGCTCAGGGCGAGCATGCCATGCGCCGCTTCGCCGCCGAGGACCTTCTGCCAGGACCAGGTGACGACATCGAGCCGGTCCCAGGGGAGGTCCATGGCGAAGGCGGCGCTGGTGGCGTCGCAGATGGCGAGGCCCTGGCGGTCAGCGGCGATCCAGTCGACATCGGAGAGGCGGACGCCGCTGGTGGTGCCGTTCCAGACGAAGACCACGTCACGGGCGGCATCGACCGAGGCGAGGTCGGGCAACTGGCCGTAGGGGGCGGCGATGACCCGGGCATCGGGCAGCTTCAGCTGCTTGACGACATCCGTGCCCCAATCCTTGGAGAAGCTCTCCCAGGCCAGCACATCGACGCCGCGGGGGCCGAGCAGGGACCAGAGCGCCATCTCCACCGCACCGGTATCGGAGGCGGGGACGATGCCGAGGCGCCAGCCCTCCGGCATGCCGAGGATGGCCTTGCTGCGGGTGATGACCTCGGCGAGGCGGGATTTGGGGCCGACGGCGCGGTGGCTGCGGCCGAGATAGGCGCCGGCGAGGGCGTCGAGGCTCCAGCCGGGGCGCTTGGCGCAGGGGCCGGACGAAAACTGGGGATTCGCCGGACGGAGTCCGGGCTTGGTGGCGCTTGCCATGATGCAGCTCCCTTCCAGAAGCGAATGCGCCCCGGTGGGGGGGCGTGGCCCACCGCAAGCCGTAGATCAGGCGAGGAGGGAGAGCAAGGGGCTGCCGCTGCCGCCGGACGTGGTGCCGGCAGCGGCGATGACATAGCGCTCGGCCAGCTTCTGCAGGGCGCGGCTGTCCTTGAGGTCGGCCATCTTCAGACGGCTGGTGATGGCGCGGGCCTGGGTCTCGACCGGCTGCACGACCATGGCGTCCGGCAGGCCGAGCGCGCCGGCGACGACGCGGCGCAGCACGGTATTGCCGAGAAGGTTGTAGACATTGGTCTCGCCCTTGGCGTTCTGCAGGAAGTAGAGCGCGTCGGAGATGCCGGGCGTCTGCGCGTCCAGCCCGGTGCGGTACTGGTATTCCACATAGCCGTCGGTCAGCTGCCGCTGCAGCGTCGGGTCCTTAAGGGCGGCGAGGCCCTTCGCGCGCAGGTTCAGCGTCCTGGCGGCGGTGCCGAAGCGGGGATCGAGGCTGGCTAGCAGGCCCTTGGTATCGCCTGGGTCGGCGAGCAGGGCCTTCTGCACCAGGCCAGGATAGGCAGCCTGGTCGGAGAGGCCGAGGGCGGGGAGGATCACCGCCAGCACCCGTGGGTCCTGCAAGGCGGATTTCACGTCCTTCGCCTTGGCGATGGCGGCCTGGAACTGCTTGATCGCGGTGAGGGTGACCGGGTCCCGCCGCTCCCGCGCCACGCCCTTCTCGGTGGCGCCCTTGGCCTGGGCGGCCTTCAGCGCGGCGAGGCCCGCGGCCGGGTCGCTGCTGGCGGCGCCGGCATCCAGCCCGCCGAGGAGGGCCGAGGCCAGGGTGGCGGAGAGCTGCATGGCGGCGCCATACTGCGCCGCCCGGGTTGCCGCGAGGTAAAGGCCCGTCAGGTGATGACGGAGGGGGCGGCGCGGCCGGTATGGCGCTCGATCCCGGCGATCTCCCGTGCCGCGGCGATCACCGGGGCCAGCACCTCCTGCACCGGCAGGTCGTGGCGCGCCGGGTCCGGCTCGAAGCGCTCGAGATAGACGCGGAGCGTGGCGCCCACCGTGCCGGTGCCGGAGAGGCGGAAGACGGCGCGGGCATCCTCGGCGAAGAGGATGCGGACGCCTTGCGCCGCGGTGACGGAGCCATCCACCGGGTCCGTATAGGCGAAGTCGTCGGCCTCCGAGACGGTGAGGCCGGCGAAGCTCTGGCCGGGCAGCGTGGCAAGGCGCTCGCGCAGCGCGGTCATCAGCCCCTGAGCGGCCGCGGCATCCACCTCCTCGTAGTCGTGGCGGGTGTAGTAGTCGCGGCCATGGGTCGTCCAATGCTCGCGGACGACGGCATCGGCCCGCTTGCCGGTGGCGGCGAGGATGTCGAGCCAGAGCAGCACGGCCCAGAGCCCGTCCTTCTCCCGCACATGGTCGGAGCCGGTGCCGGCGCTCTCCTCGCCGCAAAGGGTGATGCGGCCGGAATCGAGCAGGTTGCCGAAGAATTTCCACCCCGTCGGCGTCTCGTAGCAGGGGATGCCGAGATGCTTCGCCACGCGGTCCACCGCCCGGCTGGTCGGCATGGAGCGGGCGACGCCGGCCAGCCCCCGCGCATAGCCGGGCGCGTGACGGGCCTGGGCGGCGAGGATGGCGAGGCTGTCGCTCGGCGTGACGAAGAGGCCGGGGGCGACGATCATGTTGCGGTCGCCATCACCGTCCGAGGCGGCGCCGAAATCGGGCGCGTCGGCGCCCATCATCTCGGCCATCAGCGCCTCGGCATGGACCGGGTTGGGGTCCGGGTGGTGGCCGCCGAAATCGGGCAGCGGGGTCGCGTTCACCACCGTGCCGGCGGGGGCGCCGAGGCGGCGTTCCAGGATCTCCTGCGCATAGGGGCCGGTCACCGCGCTCAGCGCGTCGAAGCGCATGCGGAAGCCGCGGCGGAACAGGCCGGCGATGCGCGGGAAGTCGACCAGCGTCTCCATCAGCGCGGCGTAATTCTCGACCGGGTCGGCCACCATCACGACCATCGCCTCGACGCGGGTCTCGCCGATGGCGTCGAGGTCGAGGTCGGGCGTGTCGGTGACGCGGTATTCGTTGATGGCGGCGGCGCGGCGGTGGATGGCGCCCGTCACCTCCTCCGGCGCCGGGCCGCCATTCGCCATGTTGTACTTGATGCCGAAATCGCCATCCGGCCCGCCAGGATTGTGGCTGGCCGAGAGGATGATGCCGCCGATCGCGCCCGAGCTGCGGATGAGGGCGGAGGCGGCGGGGGTCGAGAGCAGGCCGCCGCGGCCGACCAGCAGCCGGCCGGCGCCATTGGCGGCGGCCATGCGGATGGCCGTCTGGATGGCCTCGCGGTTCAGGAAGCGGCCGTCGCCGCCGAGCACGAGGGTCGCGCCGCGCAGCCCTTCGCCCGCCGTGTCGAGGATCGCCTGGATGAAGTTCTCGAGGTAATGCGGCTGCTGGAAGACCGCGACCTTCTTGCGCAGGCCGGAGGTGCCGGGCTTCTGGTCGGCGAAGGGGCGGGTGGCGATGTGGCGGACGGTCATACGGGGTCTCCGGCAGGCGGGCGCATCATAGCCAAGGGTACAGGCTTGGCGATTCACGCCGGACGGAACGCCTGGGAACCGATCCGGTGCCCGGCTGTTCGCGCTGCATGACGCGATCCCAGGCTTCCGTCCTCATCCTGCTCGGCCTCCTGCTGGCGTTGTTCTGGCTGGCGCCGGAGGTGCCGCTGCTCGGCTTCGCCGCGGTGCTGCTTGCCCTCGCGCTGCGCGCCGGGGGCGAGCCGCTGGCCCGGCGCACCGGCCTGCCGCCCTGGGCGGCGGTGCTGATCGTCGCCACGCTGGTGATGCTGGCGATCGGGCTGGCAGGCTGGGCGGCGGCGGCCCCGCTGACGGAGCAGGCGAAGGAGCTGGCGCAGCAGTTGCCGCGCAGCCTGGAGACGCTGCGCGGCAAGCTCGCCGATACCGGCTGGGGCGACTGGGTGCTGCGGCAGCTGGATCCGGGCCGGATCCTCGGCGGCGGCGGGGCGGAGAATGCGGCGGCGGCGGCGGCCTCGGCGGCGAGCACGACGCTCGGCGGCCTCGGCAATGCGGTGCTGGTGGTGCTGCTCGCCCTCTACCTGGCGGTGCAGCCCGAGGGGTATCTCAGCGGCCTCCGGCATCTCTTCGCGCCGGAGATCGAGGGGCGGGTGCGCGACACGCTGGAGGATGCGGGGCACACGCTGCGTGGCTGGCTGCTGGGCCAGGCCTTCGCCATGGTCGTCGCGGGGGTGCTGACCTGGATCGGCTTCCTGATCCTCGGCGTGCCGCTGGCGGGGCTGCTGGCGACGATCATCGCGGTGCTGAATTTCATCCCCGTCATCGGCCCGCTGATCGGCGCGGTGCCGGCCATGCTGCTGGCGCTGACGCAGGATCCGCTGATGCCGCTCTGGGTGCTCGGCATCGTCGTGCTGGTGCAGAATATCGAGGGGAATTTCCTGACGCCCATGGTGCAGAGCCGCACCGCGGACCTCCCCCCTGCCCTGCTGCTGGTGACGCAGGTGCTGACCGGCGCGCTGTTCGGCCTGCTCGGCGTGGCGCTGGCGGCGCCGATCTCGGCGCTGGCGCTGGTGCTGGTGCGGCGTGGCTATGTGGAGGGCTGGCTGGGCTGGCCGCCGAGGCCGACCGCGTAGAGCGGCAACGGCGCCGCCGTCACCGGCCGGTGCTGAGGGCGAGCCAGGCCGCGACGCCGGCGAGCAGCAGGGAGAGCATCCGCCGCACGCGGTCGCGGCGGGCGCCGGCGACGAGCCAGGGCCGGAGCTGCGCCGCGAGCAGCACGACGAGGACATGCACCGCCGTCGCCACCGCGACGTAGAGCGTGCCGAGAATGGCCATCTGGACGATGACGGTGGGCACCGCACCTTGCGGCTCCCCCTGCGGCTCGATGACGAAGCGCGGGACGACCGAGACGAAGAAGAGGACGGATTTCGGGTTGAGCAGGTTGGTGGCGAAGCCGCGCCAGAGCAGCCGCGAGCCCGCATCGCCGAACCCTGCGGTGCCGGGCGCGCTGTCCGCCTCCCCGCGCCAGCCCTCATAGGCCAGCCACAGCAGGTAGGCGACGCCGCACCAGCGAAGCGTCTCGTAGAGGGGCGGCGAGCGGGCGATGAGCGCGCCGGCACCGAGGGCGGCGACGAGGGCATGCACCGTCAGCCCCATGGCGACGCCGAGCACCGCGACAAGCGCCGGCCTTGCGCCACGGGAAAGCGAGAGCAGGGCCAGATAGGCCATGTTCGGCCCTGGCGTCAGCTCCAGCAGCAGGACGGTGGGGAAGAACTCGGCCAGCAGCGACATGGCACCCGGTACGCGGTCGTGATGCCGGTGTTTGGCGCTGCGGTCAGGCGATGCGCAAGGTCATTCCGGATCGGCCCCGATCGGGCGCGGCGTCAGAGCATGGCCTCGCCCTGGAGCACGGGCACGCAGGCGCCCCCGACCGTGGCGCGGATACCCTCCGCGCCGCGGCGGGCGGTGGTGCGGAGCAGGCTCGGGCGGCCCATCTCGACGCCCTGGAGGATGTCGAGGGCATGCTGCCCCGCGCCGCTCAGCGAGAGCAGGAAACCGGTGAGGGGCGTGGCGGCGCTGCCGGTCGCGGCATCCTCCGGCGTGCCGGAGAGCGGCGAGAACATGCGGGCGCGGAGGCGCGGCCCGTCCCAGCGGTAGAGGTAGAGGGAGAGGCGGCCGCCGAGCTCCGGCAGGGTCTCGACGGCGCGGCGGAAGGCGGCGTGGTCGGGGGCGGCGGCGGTGAGGGCCTCCGGCGTCACCTCCAGCAGGACGCGCGGGTTGCCGCCATCGGCGGCGAGGGTCGGCGGATGGCGCGTGGTGAGGATGCCGGCAGGGTCGATGCCGGCGCAGGCGGCGATGGGCGCGACCGGTAGCGCCGCGCCGACCGCGAGGGGCTGCGGCGCGGTGATGGTGGCCCCGAGGACGGTGCCGGCGGCGTCGCGCTCGACCCGGATCTCGACCAGGCCGGCGATCTGCTCGAAGCGGAGGAGGCCGTCGCGGGCGCGGTCGGCCAGCACATGGGCCGTGCCGACATTGGGGTGGCCGGCGAAGGGCATCTCGGCGGTGCGGTTGAAGATGCGGACGCGGGCGGTGTTCGCCGGGTCCTCCGGCGGGAGGACGAAGGTGGTCTCGCTCAGGTTGAACTCGGCGGCGAGGGATTGCATCTCGGCATCCGAGAGGCCGCGCGCATCGGGGAAGACGGCCAGCTGGTTGCCGCCGAAGCGGCGGTCGGTGAAGACATCGACCGTGACGAAGGGAAAGCGCCTCATGGCAGGCGTGCCGGATCGACGGTGACGGCGTGGTTCAGCGGGCCATGGCCGCGGCCGAGGCCGGGAGCGGCGAGGATGGCGGCGCGGACATAGCGGCGGGCGCGGGCGACGGCCTCCGCCAACGGCATCCCCTGGGCGAGGCCGGCGGCGATGGCGCTGGCCAGCGTGCAGCCGGTGCCATGGGTATGGCGCGTCTCGATGCGGCTGTCCTCGAAGCGGGTGATGCCCTGCGGCGTGCCGAGCAGGTCGATGACGCGGGGGCCCTCGAGATGGCCGCCCTTCAGCAGCACCGCCCGGGCGCCGAGGGCGAGCAGGCTGGACATGGCCGCCTGCATCTCCGCCTCGTCGGTGATGCGGAGGCCGGTCAGCACCTCGGCTTCCGGCAGGTTCGGGGTGATGAGGGTGGCGAGCGGGATGAGGCGGCGCTTCAGCGCCTCCACTGCATCGGGCTGCAGCAGGGGGTGGCCGCCCTTCGCCACCATCACCGGATCGGCGACGAGGGGGATGCCGGGGGCCTCGACGGCGATGCCGTCGCAGACCGCCGCGATGGTCGGGCTGTCATGCAGCATGCCGGTCTTCAGCGCATCGGCGCCGATGTCGCGGAGCACGACATCCATCTGCTGGCGGATGAAGGCGGGCGGGATGGGGAGGACGCCGTGGACGCCCTCGGTATTCTGCGCCGTCAGCGCGGTGATGGCCGTCGCGGCGTAGCCGCCGAGGGCGGTGACGGATTTGAGGTCGGCCTGGATGCCGGCGCCGCCGCCGGAATCGGAGCCGGCGATGATCAGGACCCTGCCGGTCATGCCGCGATCCGGGCGCGGATGGTGGCGGCCAGCGTCTCGACCGTCTCGGTGACCAGCGCCTCGTCCTCGGCCTCGGCCATGACGCGGATCAGCGGCTCCGTGCCGCTGGCGCGGATGAGGATGCGGCCGCGCTCACCGAGGCGCTCCTCGAAGGCGGCGATCTCGCGCTGCACGACGTCGTCCTTCAGCGGCGAGGCGCCGGCGAAGCGGACATTGACCAGGCGCTGCGGCAGGGGCGTGAAGCGGCGGCAGACCTCGCTGGCCGGCTTGCCCTCCTGTACCAGCACGGAGAGGACCTGGAGGGCAGCGATGAGGCCGTCCCCGGTGGTGGCGAAGTCGGCCATGATGACATGGCCCGATTGCTCGCCGCCGAGGTTGCAGCCGGCATCGCGCATCCGCTCGCCGACATAGCGGTCGCCGACCGCGGTGCGGAGCAGGCCGAGGCCGAGGCCCCGCAGGTGGCGCTCGAGGCCCATGTTGGACATGACGGTGGCGACGACGGCACCGCCGCGCAGCCGGCCCTCGCCCTGCCAGGAGCCGGCGATGAGGGCGAGGATCTGGTCGCCATCGATGATGGTGCCGGCCTCGTCCACCAGGACCAGCCGGTCCGCATCGCCATCGAGGGCGATGCCGATATCGGCGCGGCGCTCCCGCACCAGGGCGGCGAGCTGGCCGGGGGCGGTGGAGCCGACGCCCTGGTTGATGTTGAAGCCGTCCGGCGCGACGCCGATGGAGACGACCTCGGCGCCGAGCTCCCACAGCACGGTGGGCGCGACGCGATAGGCGGCGCCATGGGCGCAGTCCACGACGACGCGGAGACCCTCCAGCGTCAGGCGGCGGGGGAAGCTCTGCTTGGCGGCCTCGATATAGCGGCCCGGGGCATCCTCGAGGCGGCTGGCGCGGCCGAGGCGGGCGGGGGCGACCTGGGAGGCGGAGAGGTCGCCGGCCATCAGCGCCTCGATCTCGGCTTCCTGCGCGTCGGAGAGCTTCAGCCCATCGGGGCCGAAGAGCTTGATGCCATTGTCCTCGAAGGGGTTGTGCGAGGCGCTGACCATGACGCCGAGATCGGCGCGGAGGCTGCGTGTCAGCAGGGCGATGGCCGGGGTCGGCATGGGGCCGACGATGACGACATCCATCCCGGCGCCGATGAAGCCTGCGGTCAGCGCCGGCTCCAGCATGTAGCCCGAGAGGCGGGTGTCCTTGCCGATGACGACGCGGTGCCGGTGGGTGCCGCGGTTGAAATACTGTCCCGCCGCCTGGCCGAGCCGGAGGGCGGTGGCGGCATCCATCGGCGCCTGGTTGGCCTTGCCGCGGATGCCATCGGTGCCGAAGAGGCGACGGGTGGGCTGGGTCATGCTGAGGGATTAGCCCTAGCCGGGCGGCATGTCACCGGATTGCATGGCCTGCCAGAGGCGGAGGGCCTGGACGGTCTCCGCCACATCATGGACGCGGAGGATGGCGGCCCCCCTGCCCGCCCCGGCGAGGGCGATGGCGAGGCTCGGGGCAAGGCGGCGGCCGGCCTCCGGGATGCCGGCGATGCGGCCGAGGAAGCCCTTGCGGGAGGCGCCGAGCAGGATCGTGCAGCCGAGGCCGGCGAGCAGCGGCAGGCGGTCCACCAGCTCCAGGTTCTCCGGCAGGGTCTTGCCGAAGCCGATGCCGGGATCGACGGCGATGCGGCTGCGGGGGATGCCGGCGGCCTCCAGCGCCTCCACACGGGCGGCGAGGAAACCGGCGACCTCCAGCGCGACATCGCGGTAGCCGGCATGGGCCTGCATGGTGCGCGGGTCGGTCGTCGGCATGTGCATGAGGATGACGGGGGCCCTGGACTCCGCCACGACGCGGAGCGCCGCCGGGTCATGGCGGAGGCTGGTGACGTCGTTGACGATGCGGGCGCCGGCCGCCAGTGCCGCCGCCATGGTGGCGGCGTTGCGGGTGTCGATGGAGATGGGGGCGATCCGGGCCAGTGCCCGGACCACGGGGAGGATGCGGTGGATCTCCTCCTCCGGCGGGACGGGATCGGCGCCGGGGCGGGTCGATTCGCCACCGACATCGAGGATGTCGGCGCCCGCTGCGCGCATCGCCTCGCCCTGGGCGATGGCGCGGGACTGGTCGGCGGCGAGGCCGTCGCCGGAGAAGCTGTCGGGCGTGACGTTGACGATGCCCATGACCAGCGGGCGGCCGGGACCGGGCAGGTCAGCGAAGGGGGCCGGGCGGGTGATGAGGCGGCTGCGCCATGGCTCCGGCACCGCCTCGGCCGGCATGGTGCGGTCGCCCTTGCGGGCGAGCAGGAAGCGGAGCGGCCCGCCCTGGAGGGGCAGGCCGGAATTGGAAACCGCCGGGCCCGTCACCAGGCCCAGCGGTTCGATCCAGTCCGTCATGCGGGCTGGACTAGGTGGCGGGCGCCGGGCCGGGGTTCAGCCCGCCGCTCGGACGCGGGGAACGGCCGCTGGTGGGCACGCTGCCGCGGCCCTGCGACACGGGCTCGTCCGGACGGTCGCGGACGATGGGCTCGCCCCGGATGATCAGCTTGATCTCGTCGCCCGAGATGGTCTCGTGCTCCAGCAGGCCCTTCGCCAGCAGGTGCAGCTCGTCGATATTCTCGGAGAGCAGCTGCTTCGACTTGGTATAGGCCTCGTCGATGATGCGGCGGATCTCGCCGTCGATCATCTGCGCCGTGTTCTCCGAGAGGTTCTTCGACTGGGTCACGGAGTGGCCGAGGAAGACCTCCTGGCTGTTCTCGCCATAGGCGATCATGCCGAGCTTCTCGCTCATGCCCCATTCGGTGACCATCATGCGGGCCTGGTTGGTGGCCATCTTGATGTCGCCCGAGGCGCCGTTCGAGACCTTGTCCGGGCCGAAGATCAGCTCCTCCGCCACGCGGCCGCCCATGGCCATGGCCAGCTCCGACAGCAGCTTCGACTTGTGCTTGGAGTAGCGGTCGCCCTCCGGCAGGGACATCACCAGGCCCAGGGCACGGCCGCGGGGGATGATGGTCGCCTTATGGACGGGGTCGCATTCCGGCAGCTTCATGGCGCAGAGGGCGTGGCCGGCCTCGTGATAGGCGGTCATGCGCTTCTCGTCCTCGGACATGACCAGCGAACGCCGCTCGGCGCCCATCAGCACCTTGTCCTTGGCCTGCTCGAACTCATGCATGCCGACGGTGCGGCGGCCGGTGCGGGCGGCGAGCAGGGCGGCCTCGTTGACGAGGTTCGCCAGGTCGGCGCCGGAGAAGCCGGGGGTGCCGCGGGCGATCACCTTCGGGTCGACGTCCGAAGCGAGCGGGACCTTCCGCATATGGACGCGGAGGATCTTCTCGCGGCCCGACACGTCCGGGTTCGGCACGACGACCTGGCGGTCGAAGCGGCCGGGGCGCAGCAGGGCGGGGTCGAGCACGTCCGGCCGGTTGGTCGCGGCGATGAGGATGACGCCCTCATTCGACTCGAAGCCGTCCATCTCGACCAGCATCTGGTTGAGGGTCTGCTCGCGCTCGTCATTGCCGCCGCCGAGGCCGGCGCCGCGATGGCGGCCGACGGCGTCGATCTCGTCGATGAAGATGATGCAGGGGGCGTTCTTCTTGCCCTGCTCGAACATGTCGCGCACGCGGCTGGCGCCGACGCCCACGAACATCTCGACGAAGTCGGAGCCCGAGATGGTGAAGAAGGGCACGTTCGCCTCGCCGGCGATGGCGCGGGCGAGCAGGGTCTTACCCGTGCCCGGCGGGCCCACCAGCAAGCAGCCCTTCGGGATCTTGCCGCCGAGGCGCTGGAACTTCTGCGGGTCGCGCAGGAATTCCACGATCTCCTCGAGCTCGCTCTTGGCCTCGTCGATGCCGGCGACGTCCTCGAAGGTGACGCGGCCCTGCTTCTCGGTCAGCAGCCGGGCGCGGGACTTGCCGAAGCCCATGGCCCGGCCGCCGCCCGACTGCATCTGGCGCATGAAGAAGACCCAGACGCCGATGAGCAGCAGCATCGGGAACCAGCTGAGGAGGTAGTGGAAGAGCGGGTTGACGTCGCTCTCCTCCGGCCGGGCGACGACGCGGACGCCCTTTTCCGTCAGGCGGGAGACGAGGTTGGGATCTTCCGGAGTATAGGTCTGGAAGGTCCGCCCGTCCGAGAGCTGACCGCTGACGGTCCGCCCCTGGATGGTGACGTCCCGGACATGGCCGGCGCCCACCTCATTGAGAAAATCCGAGTAAGCGACCTGCTGGGCGCCCCGTTGCGCCGTTCCACTGGGCTGGAACACGTTGAAGAGCGCGACGAGCAGCAGCGCCACGATCACCCAAAGCGCCAGATTCCGGCCGAAATTGTTCACCGATGCGTATCCCGTTCCCGCCATGGCCCCGATCGGGCCATGGTGCCTCAGGCTTTGCCCGAGGCCAGCCTATCGTAAGATAGGAAGGCCAACCCCGGCCGTGAATGCCCCCGATGCTCGCATGACCGTGTCGCCCGCGGAATTGACCTCCGCGGCGGCACCCCCGGCCGGAACAATCCCTTCCGGGGCGGACCCTGCCGGAGCGAACCCTGCCGGAGCGAACACTGTCTGGAAGGCCATGCAGCGTTCCCCCTCAGGATAATCCAGTCCCGGCACGGCCACCAGCTTTCCCTTATGGCGGATGGCCGGCATTCCCGCGAGCAGGGCGGCGGGCCAGGGCGGCGCGAGGCGGCGCAGCCCGGCGGCCGCGGCAAATCCCAGCCCGCCCAACTCGTGACCGGGCGCGCCGGGGCCGAGGAGGCGGAAGCGGCGGTCCCAGCTGGCGCCGCGCAGGGCTTCGACCGGCGGGGCGAGGCCGGCCGGCTCGCGCAGCAGCAGCCAGCGGCCGCGCCAGGGGCGGAGCCAGGCGCCGGCCAGCGTCCCCTCCCCCCGGTTGCGGAGGGCGGTGACGGCGGCGGCGGGCGGGGCATGGCGGGCGCCGCCGACGAGACGGAGCAGATGGGCGAGCACCGCCCCGGCCACGGCATCCTCGCCAAGGCGGGCGAGGTCGATCTCGGCGAAGCCGGCGGGGCGGAGCGTGGCGCAGGCGGCGAGGCGGGTGGCGATGGCGGCCTCCTGCCGGGCGCGGCGCCCCGCGAAGGCGGCGGCGGCCTCGGCCAGGGCCGCGGTGGCGGGGCCGATGCCGCCCGGCTCGGCCAGGGCTGCGCGCAGCCGGGCCCGGGCGAAGCGGGGATCGGCATTGCTCGGGTCCTGCACCGGCTCGAGCCCGGCCGCGGCGACCAGGGCGGCGAGGCGGGCCGGCGGCACGCCGAGCAGCGGGCGGAGGATCAGCGCCTCGGGCGCCGGGCGAACCGGCGCCATGGCGGCGAGGCCGGCCGGGCCGCTGCCGCGCAGCGCCCGGAAGAGCAGCGTCTCGGCCTGGTCCGCGCGGTGATGGCCGAGCAGCAGCCAGGGCCGCCCCGCCTCCCTGCAGGCGGCGAGGAGGGCCGCGTGGCGGGCCTCCCGCGCCCGTTCCTGCAGGCCGGGGCCGGGAGCGAGCCCGAGCCGGATCAGGCGGGCCGGGATGCCCCGGCGGGCGAGCTGGGCCGCAACACCCGCGGCCTCGGCGGCACTGCCGGGGCGGAGGCCATGATCGGCCACCAGGGCGAGGAGGCTGCCGCCGCGCCGCCGGGCCCAGTCATCGGCCAGCAGGGCAAGGGCCAGGCTGTCGGGACCGCCGGAGACGCCGGCCGCCAGGCAGGGTGCCGGCCCGAAGGGGCCGAGCGGCGCCATCAGCGCCGCGAATTCCTCCCCCGAGAGAGGTTCAGCGGCAGCCGGCGCGGCGGCGGGCATCGGCGGCCCGCTCGGCGATGGCGCCCCGGAGGTTGGGGAAGTTGCTCCTCAGGTCGTCCAGCGTGTCGCAGGACTCGCGCTTGTTGCCGAGGCTGTTGAAGGAATTGGCGAGGCCGAGCAGGGCCTCCGGTGCGCGCGGGCCGGTGCGGCTGCGGGTGAAGGCGTCGTTATAGGCCAGCGCGGCGCCGGCATAGTCGCGCTTGCCGGAGAGCGCATCGCCGAGCAGGAGCTGGGCATCGGTCGCGCGAGGCGAGTTGCGGTTGGCCAGCGCCTCGCGGGCCGCGGCCTCGGCGCCGGCGAAGTCGCGGCGGCCGAGCGCCGCCTGGCCATCGGCGATGATGCGTTCCGGGGTGCGGACAGCGGCCGGGGCCGGGGCGGGCGCCGGGCTCGCCGCGGCGGGGGCGCGGGGCGCCGGGGCGGGTGCCGGGGCGGCGCGGCCGGAGGGCTGGTTCTCGATCTGCTGCAGGCGGTAGTCGAGGTCGCCCTGCATCTTCTCGACGGTCTGCGCCAGGGTGCGGTTGCGGTACTCGCTCTCCTCGAGCCGGCCGCGCATGCGGCGGGTCTCCTCCTCGAGCGCGGTGACGCGGTCTAGGAGGGCGCCGACCAGCTCGCCCTGCGGCGCGACACCGCGGGACGGGGCGACGGTGGGCGCAGGGACGACGCTGCCGCCGCTGCGGCGCAGCTGGTCCAGCTCCTGCCGGAGCTGGAGGATCTGGTTCTGCAGGTAGATGCCCTCGCGGCTCTCGGCCTGGGCCCAGGCGCCCGAGGCGGGCAGCAGCAGCGATGCGGCGAGGATCAGGGCGGCGAGCAGGGGGCGGATCACGGGGCCTCCGGTGGAGCACGGCGCGGAAAGGGATACGGGCCGGCTGGATAGGGCAGCCGGCCCGCATCGGCCAGGGGGGTCCGGCCCCCGGATGGTCGCTTTTGCCATCACGCCGGGGACAATGCCCCGCGGCGTGACGGCGGCCCGCCTCAGCGGACGACGGTGACGGCGCGGCGGTTCTGCGCCCAGGCTTCCTCGGTCGAGCCGAGCGCCGCCGGGCGGTCCTTGCCATAGGAGATGGTGGAGATGCGGGCACCGGCGGCACCGCTCGCCACCAGCACGTCGCGCGCGGCATTGGCGCGGCGCTGGCCGAGGGCGAGGTTGTACTCGCGGGTGCCGCGCTCGTCGGCATGGCCCTCGACCTGCACCGTCACCTGCGGGTAGCGGGAGAGCCAGCCGGCCTGGCGCTCGAGGACGGAGCGCTGGTCGGCGCGGACGCTGGCCTGGTCGGTGTCGAAGAAGACGCGGTCGCCGACATTGGCGACGAGGTCTTCCTGGCTGCCCGGGCGCGGACCGGCGGAGGTGCCGGCGGCGGCGCCGGCGCCGGTGGCCGCGGTGTCGGTGGTCGAGGAGCCGCAGGCGGTGAGCAGCGCGAGAGCGGCGAAGGCGCTCATGACCTTGGAATTCAGCATCGGTATCGTCCCTTTCCTTCTGGCATCGCGCAGCCCGGCACTGCGGAATTACTGCCGGGGCCGTTACAACCAGCGCGCTAGAGGGTCAAGGAAAAGGGGCGCAAACCTGGCAATAACGGCCATGCCCGACGTTTATGTCGCAACATGGCCATTACTCCCACGATCGGCTGGATCGTTATTTGTTTCCAGTTGTTTCCCGTCACCCCAAATCACGCCAGCAGCGGCGACCAGGCAGGGTCCGACGCATCGGTCGGCGTGACGATCTGGCGCTCGTTGAAGCCGGCGATGTCGATGCTGGAGAGGCGCGCGGAGTAGCCGCCGCCCCGCGCGTCGCGGGCCGGCGTCTCGCGGAAGTACATCATCACCCGCCCGTTCGGCGCGAAGGTCGGGCCTTCCATGCCCCAGCCCTCGGAGAGGATGCGCTCGCCCGAGCCGTCCGGCCGCATGACGCCGATGGCGAACTGCCCCCCCGAGATGCGGGTGAAGGCGATGAGGTCGCCACGCGGCGACCAGACCGGCGTCGCATAGCGGCCGCGGCCGAAGGAGATGCGGCGGATGCCGCCGCCCCCGGCATCCATGACGTAGATCTGCTGGTCGCCGCCACGGTCGGAGTTGAAGACGATCTGCGAGCCGTCGGGCGAGAAGCAGGGCGAGACGTCGAGGCCACCGCCCGAGGTCAGCTGCCGCTCGCGCCGGCTGCCAAGATCGACGACATAGATGTTGGCATCGTTGCCGCGGGTCGAGGACAGCACCACGCTGCGCCCGTCGGGCGAGAAGCGCGGCGAGAGGGTCATACCGGCGAAGGTGCCGAGCACCTCCTGCCGGCCGCTGTCGAGGTTGAAGAGATAGACCCGCGGCTCGCCGCGCGCATAGGACATGAAGGCGATCTGCTGCGCGTTCGGGTGGAAGCGCGGCGTCAGCGCGGCGGCGCTGCCATCGGTCAGGTAGCGCTGGTTCTCGCCGTCCTGGTCCATGATGGCGAGGCGCCGGGTGCGGCGGTCGCGCGGCCCGGTCTCGGCGACATAGACGACGCGGGTGTCGAAATAGCCCTTCTCGCCGAGCAGCCGCTCATAGATCACGTCGGAGATCAGATGCGCGATGCGGCGCCAGTTGGCGGCCGGGGCGGTGAAGGCGGTGCCCTGGATCTGCGCCTCGGGCAGCACGTCCCAGAGGCGGAATTCGACGCGGAGGCGGTCGCCCGACAGCTCGGCACGGCCGGTGGTCAGCGCCTGGGCGCCGATGACGCGCCAGTCCTGGAAGCGCGGCGTCTGCGCCGCGGCCTCGGCGGTCTGGATATAGGCGGCGCGGTCCACTGGGCGGAACAGGCCGGAATTGCGCAGGTTGTTCAGCACCACGCCGGCGATGTTCTGGCCGACGCGCTGCGCCTCCCCGGAATTGCCGGCGAAATTCGGCACGGCGATCGGGATAGGGTCGGTGCGTGCCTTGGTGATGTCGACGACCGAGCTCGGACCGCCCTGGGCGAAGGCGGGCAGGCCGCCGATCAGCGGCAGGCCGAGCGCGGCACCGCCGAACAGGGCGGCGCGGCGGGAGAGCCGGCGGATCGCAGCCTCATCCTTCCAGGTCATGGGGCTCTTCCTCCATTGGTGACGCGATCCTCGGGCGTCAGCGCAGGCCGAGGTCGCGTGGGTTGAAGCGGAATATGGTGTCGCGCAGCGCCGCCAGCCTCTCCCGCGGAAGGGGCAGCGGGTTGCATTTCGGGTCGAGCAGGGCGCGGCGAGCCGCCTCATAGACCGCGCGGGCACGCGGCTCGGAGGGCGGCGAGCCATTCGGGCGAACGTTGCGGACGGTGCCGCCGGCATCCACCTCGACCCGGAATTCGACGATGACGCTCTGGATGTTGAGGCCACCGGCATCGACGCTCCAGCACTCGCTGATCTTCTCGGCGAGGCCGGCCTTCTCGCCGGAGCTGAGGCTGGCGGTGCCGGTCGGCGTGCCGCCGCCCGGGCGCGGCGCGCCGGCGCTTGCGTTCGCCGGCGCCCCGCCCGCGCTCGGCTGCGGCCGGCCGCTCTGCGCCTGGTTCATGGCCTGCATCTGGCGCAGCCGGTCGAGCGTGTTCTGCACGCTGCTGCTCTGCTCCGCGGGGCGGGCGACCGGCGGGGTGCGGCCGGTGCCGGCCTGCTGGCTGGTGGTCGGCGGGGGCGGCACGGGCGTCGGCGGCGCCGGCCGGGCGTCGGGACGCGGCGGTGCAGGCGGCGCGGGCTGGGCCTGCTGCTGCGGGCGCGGCGGCTGCGGCGGCGCGGGCGGCACCGGCTGGGCCTGCTGCTGCGGCTTCGGCGGCGTGGGCGGCGCGGGCTGGGCCTGCTGCTGCGGCCGCGGCGGCGTGGGTGGCGTCGGCGGGGTCTGCGGCTGCGGGCGCGGCGGCTCGGGCGGCGGCGGCGGCAGGGGCGCGATCTCGGCCATCTGCTGCGGCGCCGGCTGCGGACGCGGCGGGGCCGGCGTCGGCGGCGGCGGGCTGGGCGCGGCCTGCGGCGCGGGGGTGGGCGGGCTCGGGCGCGGCGGCGCGGCCTGGGCCTGCGGCGCGGGCGGCGGCGGGGCGGCCGGAGGCGGGGGCGGCGGCGGTGGCGGGGATGGCAGCCGGTCCTCGCGGGCGGCCTCGGCGGCCGGCGCTTCGGGGCGCGGCGGCTGCGGCACCGAGGCCGGGGCAGCGACGGAGGCGGACTCCGACTCGCCCTGGGCCTCCTGCGCCGGCAGGCTGGCGACGATCTCGACGGCGATGGCCTGTTCCTTCGGCTCCTCCAGCTTCGGCGGCAGGCCGAAGACGAGGCCGAGCAGGAGGGCGACGACGTGCAACGCCGCCGAGACCAGGGCCCAGAAACGCATTCCCCTGTGTTGCATGACCGCGCCCCCGCGCGTGGCCTCCGCTCAGCGTGTCGGGCGTGCGGCGGGCCGGGCCGCCGGCGTGGTGCCAGCCCCGGTACCGGTGGCGGGTGGGCGGCCGGCGGGCTGCTCGGCCAGCAGCGCCACCTTGCTGAAGCCGCCGGCGCTGATGGTGCCCATCACCTCCATCACCCGGCCATAGCTGATCGCCTTGTCGCCGCGGACGAAGATCCGGCGTTCCTGCGCGTTCGGCCCCTCGGCATTGGCGCCGGCGATGGCCTGGAGCTGGGCGACCAGGTTCTCGATCGGCACCTCGGTCTCCTGCAGGAAGATCTTGCCCTCGGGGTTCACCGTGATGGTGATCGGCTCGTTGTCCTGGTTGAGCGCGCTCGCCTGGGTCTTCGGCAGGTCGACGGGCACGCCGACCGTCATCAGCGGGGCGGCGACCATGAAGATGATGAGCAGCACGAGCATGACGTCGACCAGCGGCGTCACGTTGATCTCGGCCATCGGGCGGTAGCGGCCGCGGCCCTTGCCACGGCCGGCGTTCAGGGAAGCGGCCATGGGACTACTCCGCCACCGCGGCCGGGGTGCGGGCCTCGGCGCCGATCACCGCGCTCTCGGACTGGCGGGAGAGGATGCCGCCGAACTCGGCCGCGAAACCCTCCAGCCGGCTGGCGAAGCGGGCGAGGTCGGTGCTGATCTTGTTGTAGGCGAGCACCGCCGGGATGGCGGCGACGAGGCCGATGGCGGTGGCGAAGAGCGCCTCCGCGATGCCCGGCGCGACGACGGCGAGGTTGGTGTTCTGCATCCCCGCGATGGCGGCGAAGCTGTTCATGATGCCCCAGACCGTACCGAAGAGACCGACGAAGGGCCCGACCGAGCCGACCGAGGCGAGGAAGACCATCCAGCGTTCCATCCGGTCCATCTCGCGCTGCACGGCCAGGTTCATGCTGCGGTCGATGCGCTCCTTCAGCCCGGCGGCGACGAGGTCGGAGCCGGCGAGGCGCTGGGCGCTGCGGCGCCATTCGCGCATGGCGGCGCCGAAGACGGCGGCCATCGGATGTGAGGGCTGCTCGCCCTCCTTGCGATAGAGGTCGTCGAGGCTGCCGCCCGACCAGAAGGCATCCTCGAAGGCATCCGCCGCGCGGTTGGCCCGGCGCAGGCTGGTGATCTTCTCGAAGACGATGGCCCAGACCCAGACGGAGGCGAGCAGCAGCCCGACCATCACGAGCTTCACCACCCAATCGGCCTGCAGGAACAGGCCCCAGAGGGACAGGTCGTGCAATGCGCCGCCCAGATCCGTCGCCGTCACGCTGCGGTCCACCGCGTCTCTCCTCTATCCAGCCTCGCCCGGTGCACCGCCGAGGGCGGCGCGCCAGGGCTCGGGTATGCGCCTCGGCCGCAGCGTGTGCCGGTCGATGCAGGCCAATTCCACATGGAGCGCGGCGAGGGTCTCCTCCGCCCGGACCATGCGCTGGTCGAGCAGGAGGGTGACACCGCGAACCGCGATCACCCGCGTCTCGACCACGATGGCGTCATCGAGCCGCGCGGGGCGCCAATACTCCACTTCGATGCGCCGCACCACGAGTATCGAATGGTGACGCTCCACCATAAGCTGATGCGGCAAGCCCATGTCGCGCAAGGATTCCGTCCGGGCACGTTCGGCCCAGCGCAGATAGTTGGCGTGATAGGCCACGCCGCCCGCATCGGTGTCCTCGAAATAGACCCGAATCGGGAATCCATGAGCCGGGCCGGGCGGCGGGAGCTTCACGGATCGCCGCCCAGGAGCAGGTCGGGCTGGATGGCGAAGCTCGCCGGCGGGCTGAGGCCGAGATGCGTCCAGCCGGGCATGCCGAGGACGCGGCCGCGCGGCGTGCGCAGCACCAGCCCTTCCTGGATCAGGTAGGGCTCGATGACATCCTCGATCGTGTCGCGGCTCTCGGCGAGGGCCGCGGCCAGCGTCTCGACGCCCACCGGGCCGCCGTTGTGGTGCTCGGCGATCCGCCGCAGGTAGCGGCGGTCCATCGCATCGAGGCCCTTGCTGTCGACCTCGAGGCGGGTCAGCGCGCCATCGACCATGGCGCGGTCGGCGGCCATCCCTGTCACGCTGGAGAAGTCCCGCACCCGGCGCAGCAGGCGGCCGGCGATGCGCGGCGTGCCGCGGGAGCGGCGGGCGATCTCCAGCGCCCCGGCCTCGGCCAGCTCGAAGCCAAGCTTCTGCGCGCCGCGCCGGACGATCCGCAGCAGCTCCTCCGGCGTGTAGAATTGCAGGCGCAGCGGGATGCCGAAGCGGTCGCGCAGCGGCGTCGCCAGCAGGCCCGCGCGGGTCGTAGCACCCACCAGGGTGAAGGGCGGCAGGTCGATCCGCACGGTGCGCGCGGCCGGGCCCTCGCCGATGATGAGGTCGAGCTGGAAATCCTCCATCGCCGGATAGAGGGTTTCCTCCAGCGCCGGCTGCAGGCGATGGATCTCGTCGACGAAGAGCACGTCGCGCGGCTGCAGGTTGGTGAGGATGGCGGCGAGGTCGCCGGCGCGCTGCAGGATGGGGCCGGAGGTGGCGCGGAAGCCGACGCCGAGCTCGCGCGCCACGATCTGGGCGAGGGTCGTCTTGCCGAGGCCGGGCGGGCCATGCAGCAGGACATGGTCGAGCGCCTCGCCGCGCGCCTTGGCGGCCTGGATGAAGACGGCGAGGTTCTCGCGCAGCGCCGGCTGGCCGGTGAAGTCGGCCAGGACCTGCGGGCGGAGCGTGGCCTCGGCGGCATCCTCATCGGTGCGCGCGGGCGTGGTGATGCGGTCGTCCGGCGCCATCTCCGGCGGCGGGGGCGGCGCGGGCGGACCGCGGCGGCGGGAGCCGCTCATCGGGCGAGCTCCTTCAGGCTGTCGCGGATCAGCGATTCGAGCGGCACGTCCTCGCCCAGGCGGGACTGGGCGCGGTTCACGGCGGCCTGGGCCTCGGGGCGCTTCCAGCCGAGATTGATCAGCGCGGAGACCGCATCCGCGGCGGCACCGGCGGGCGGCGCGGCCGTGGCGGGGCCGGTGGCGATGCCGCTCGGCGGCTGGATGCCGCCTGCCCAGTCGCGCAGCTCGGTCACCAGGCGGTCGGCCAGCTTGGCGCCGACGCCATTGGCCTGCCGCAGCCCGGTGCGGTCGCCACGGCGGACCGCCTCGGCCAGGTCCTCGGGGGCGAAGGCGGAGAGGATGTCCAGCGCCAGCTTGGTGCCGACGCCCTGCACGGAGGTGAGCTTGCGGAAGGTGTCGCGCTCCGCCGCGCTGCCGAAGCCGACCAGCACGATGGCGTCCTGCCGCACCTGGGTCTCGACCAGCATCGCGGCCTGGCCCTGCACGTCCCGCAGCCGGTCGAGGGTCTTGGTGGAACAGGACAACAGGTAGCCCACGCCGTTGACGTCGAAGATGCAGCCGCCCTCGAGTAGCCCGTCGAGCTTGCCGGTTAGTTTCCCGATCATACTTGCCCTCCGATGACCGGAGGGCCGGCAGGCCCGGAGGTCTGAATCGGCGGGCTCATGCCGGCACGTAGCCCTTGGCGAAGGCGAGCCGCGTGCCGCGGTGATGGGCGTGGCAGATGGCGACGGCCAGCGCGTCGGCGGCATCCGCCCGGCGGATGACGGCGCCGGGGAGGAGGCGGCGGACCATCGCCTCCACCTGCGCCTTCTCGGCATGGCCGGTGCCGACCACGGCGCGCTTGACCTCCATCGCCTGGTACTCGGCGACGCGGATGCCGGAGAGCGCCGGCGTCACCAGCACCACGCCGCGCGCCTGGCCGAGCTTGAGGGCGGCGCCGGGGTTCTTGTTGACATAGGTATGCTCGACCGCCGCCTCGTCCGGCTGCCACTGCTCGATCAGGGCGAGGAGGCCGCGATGGAGGGTGCAGAGGCGCTCGGCCAGGGGCTGCGTGGCATCGGTGGAGATGACGCCATCGCCCAGATGGCGCAGCCGGCTGCCGGCGCTCTCGACGAGCCCCCAGCCGGTATGCTGCAGGCCGGGGTCGAGGCCCAGCAGGCGGACGGAGCCGTGCAACGGGCTAGTCCGAGAGCCGCTGCATGACGGCGTCCGAGACCTCGAAATTGGCGAAGACGTTCTGCACGTCGTCATTGTCGTCGAGGATGTCGACGAGCTTGAGGACGTCGCGGGCCTTCTCCTCGTCAAGATCGACGGTGGTGGTCGGCACCCATTCGAGCCTGGCGGAGTCCGCCGGGCCGAAGGCCGTCTCCAGCGCGTCGCGGACGGCGAAGAAATCCTCGACCGCCGTCGAGACCTCGTGGCCCTCCTCGTCGCTCTCGACATCCTGGGCGCCGGCTTCGACGGCGGCTTCCAGCATGGCGTCGGCGCTGGCGGCCTTGGCGGGGTAGGAGATCACGCCCTTCCGCTCGAACTGGAAGGCCACGGAATTGGTCTCGCCCAGCGCCCCGCCATGCTTGGCGAAGGCGGAGCGCAGGTCGCCCGCGGTGCGGTTGCGGTTGTCGGTCAGGGCTTCCACGATGATCGCCACGCCGTTCGGGCCGTAGCCCTCGTAGCGGACCTCCTGGTAGTCCTCGCCCTGGCCGCCCTGGCTGGCCCGTTTGATGGCGCGATCGATCGTGTCGCGCGTCATGTTGGCGATGAGCGCGGCCTTGACCGCGGCGCGGAGGCGCGGGTTCATCGCCGGGTCCGGCAAGCCCTGCTTGGCGGAGACCGTGATTTCACGGATCAGCTTGCCGAAGGCGCGGGCCTTTTTGGCGCCCTGGGCCGCCTTGCGGTGCATGATGTTCTTGGCGTGCGAGTGGCCGGCCATGGCCCCAGCCTTCTCCCGATCCTGAGATTCCGATTGAAGGGCGGCTTATAGAGCAAACCACGGAGCGGTGAAATCACCCGGGATGGTTAAATGGGCTGGCCAGGCAGCGGCGGCGAGGCTTGCACGGCCGGCCGCCGCGCTGGCAGGCTGCCCGGCCATGGATGCCCTGCCCCCCATCGCCGACCCCTTCGCCATCACCACCCTCGAGCAGCTCGCCGAGCATTACGACCCGCCGCGGGAGCTGGTGCTGAAGAAGGTGATCCCCCGGCTGGAGCCGAAGGCCATGGCCTTCATCGCCGCCTCCCCCTTCGCCGTGCTGGCGACGGTAGGGCCGGAGGGATGCCATGCGACGCCGCGGGGGGATGCGCCGGGCTTCATCGTCCCGCTCGACGACCGGACGCTGGCGCTGCCGGACCGGCGGGGCAACAACCGGCTGGATGCGCTGCGGGACATCATCGCCAACCCGGCCGTCGCCCTGCTTTTCCTGGTGCCCGGGGCGGGCGAGGCATTGCGGGTGAACGGCACGGCGCGGATCACCGCCGACCCGGCGCTGCGCGAGCGCTTCACCGAACAGGGCAAGGTGCCGGCGACCGTCGTGCTGGTGACGGTGCGCGAGGCCTATATGCAATGCGCCAAGGCGGTGATGCGCTCGAAGCTCTGGGGCGAGCGGGCACGCCCGGCGGCGGTGCCGAGCATGGGCGAGCTCATCGCCGCCCATACCGGGGGCGCCGTGGACCCGGCATCCTATGATGTCGAGGCGCCGCAGCGGCTGCTCGACACGATGTACTAGATCGGCCCGGCTGGCCCTCAGCTGGAGGCTGGTTCCGGCACCCGTTCGCGGCTGGGCTGGGTCTGAGGGGCCGGAACGCGGCGGGTGCGGCCGGCCTCGCGGCGGCGGGCCGCTTCCTCACGGGCCATGGCGTCGCGCAGAGCGCCCTCATAGCTCAGCCCGCAGGCCGCGCCGCCGAGGATCGAGGTTCCGGAGCCAAAGCGAGGCGGATCCTGGCGATGCATGGCGCCATCCCTGCTGTCTGGCGTAATCGTGCATATCCAGCCGCCCGATCGCGATAACAAGCCGGTGAGCCCCAGGGAACTTACGCCCTGACAATATGTGGCCCGGCGAGGCCGAGCCGGGCGCAGACATTCCGGGTATCCACCAGCAGCGGCAGGGTGGCAGCCAGGGTCCGGTAATCCACGCCGTCATGGTCGGTGACGATCAGCCCGGCCTGGAATCCGGCCAGGGACTCGGCTGCGCCCGTGATGGCATGGCGGCCCGCGAGGCCGGGATGCTCCGCCAGCGGCGGGATGATCGGCACCAGCGGGTCGAGGTGGCGGATCTCGGCGCCGCGCGACTCCAGCATCTCCATGAGCTGCAGGGCGGGGCTGTGGCGCAGATCCTCGAGGTTGCGCTTGTAGCCGAGGCCGATGACGAGGATGCGGCTGCCGCGGAGCCCCCTGCCCTGCTGGCGGTCCAGCGCCTCGGCCAGCCGGTCCAGCACATGGCGGGGCATGGCGGCGTTGATCTCGCTGGCGAGGTCGATGAAGCGGGTGGCAACCCCATGCGCCCGGGCCTGCCAGGCGAGGTAGTGCGGGTCGATCGGGATGCAGTGGCCGCCGAGCCCGGGCCCCGGGAAGAACGGCATATAGCCGAAGGGCTTGGTCCGGGCGGCCTCGATGACCTCCCAGACATCGATGCCCATGGCGTCGAAGACCAGCTTCAGCTCGTTCATCAGGGCGATGTTCACGGCGCGGAAGGTGTTCTCGGTGAGCTTCACCGCCTCCGCCACATCGGCCGAGGCAACGGGGACGGTGCGGCTGACGACGGCGCCATACAGGGCAAGGGCCAGGTCGAGCGAGGCGGGGTCGGTGCCGCCGATGACGCGGGGGATGCTGGCGGTGGGGTGCTGGGCATTGCCGGGGTCCTCCCGCTCCGGCGCATGGGCGAGGAAGAAATCCTGCCCGCAGCGGAGGCCGGTCTCCTCCAGAATGGGACGCATCACCAGGCGGGTGGTGCCGGGATAGCTGGTCGATTCCAGCACGATGAGCTGGCCGGGGCGGAGCGTCGCCGCAATGCGGCAGGTGGCGGCCTCGACGGCTGAAAGGTCGGGCTCCCGGTGCGGTCCGAGGGGCGTGGGAACACAGACCAGCACGGCATCGGCCTCGGCGAGGCCCTCGGCGGCGAAGCGGAGGCGGCCGGTGGCGAGGGCGCCCCGGATGACCTCCGCCGGAATCTGGCGCAGGGGGCTCCGGCCGGCGCCGAGCTGGGCGAGCCGCGCCGGGTCCGCATCGACTCCAAGGGTGTGGAAACCGGCCTCGACCAGGGCGAGGGTGAGCGGCAGGCCGACATAGCCGAGCCCGATGACGGCCACCCTTGCCTGCCGGCTGCGGAACCGGGCAGCGAGCGCCTCGACCTGGACGGGAGGGCCGACCCGGAAGGGCAGCAGGGACGGAGGCAAGGTATCCGGCATGCGGCATTCTTGCGATATCGTTACGTTCAGATCAACCCAGATCGGAACGACTCGTGATCCGCGCAATGCTTGCTGGGCTTAGCCCGGCGCAGCGGGTACTCCGGCACTGGCTGGGGGCATGGTCCGCCAGCAGGACAGCCTCCGCTTCCGGGGATCATGCATGAGTCGCAAGCTCCACAGCGTTGCCAGCTATGAGCAGTGGGTGACCTACCTCCTGGCGAATTTCCCCGAGGAGAAGGCGATCTCCATCGCGGTGGGCGGCGACTATGAGGATATCGGCGTCTACGAGCATGCGCTGCTGCGGACGCATGGGTTGCGGGACGATTCATTCGTGGTCGATGTCGGCTGCGGCTCCGGCCGGCTGGCCAATCAGCTCAAGCGCTACCCGGCGCTGCGCTATCTGGGGACGGACCCGGTGCCGCAGCTGGTCGACTATGCACAGCGCAAGACGGGGCGGGAGGATTTCCGGTTCCTGGTGGAGAAGGAGAACCGCGTGCCGGTCGAGGCCGGACATGCCGACCTCGTGGTGTTCTTCTCCGTCTTCACCCACCTGCTCCATGAGGAATCCTATGCCTATCTCGAGGCGGCACGGGATGCCTTGCGGCCAGGCGGGCGGGTGATCTTCTCCTTCCTGGAATTCGCGGTGCCGGTGAACTGGCCGATCTTCCAGAATTGCGTGGCCTGGGCGCGCAGCCAGGCTCTGGCCGGGCATCTCAACATCTTCCTGCACCGGGCCGATCTGCGGATCTGGGCCGAGAGGCTGGGCTTCAACGTGGTGGAGATGCTCTACGGCGACCAGCCGATCGTCGCCGTGGATGCGGATTCGGCCAGCGACCGGGTGCCGCCGGGGCGCTATCCGCTCGGCCAGTCGCTCTGCGTGCTGCGGAAGCCGCAGCCGGGCGAGGCGGTGCAGCCGGCGGCGGTGGTGCGGGAGGGGGCATGAAAAAGGGCCGGGCCTTGCGGCCCGGCCCCGATCGGGATGGCAGGATGCGGGGGCACGGGGCCCCCGCCCTTTTCAGTAGAAGTCGTAATCGCTGACCGTGATCGGCTGGCCGTCCTGGGTCAGGATGAAGACCTGGTTGCCCCCGACGGTGATGGTGTCGCCGCTCTCGTTGATCTCCACCACCAGACCGGCCTTGAAGCTCAGCTTGTCCTGGCCGACCTCGAAGTCGAGGACGATGTCGCCGCCGAAGTCACCCTCGAAGCGGAACACGTCGGCGCCGGCGCCGCCGGTGAGGACATCGTCGCCGGTGCCACCGACGAGGGTGTCGTTGCCGCCACCGCCATTGATCTCGTCATTGCCAGCCGCACCGTCCAGCAGGTTGCCGATATCGTCGCCCGTGATGGTGTCGGAACCGCTGCCGGTCGTCACACCCTCGATGGAGACGAGATTGACATCGGAGGCCGGGCTGATGGGCTGGGTAAGATCGACCACCAGGTTGGACGTCTCGTAGCTCTGGTCGAAGGTATCGAAGCCACTGCCGCCCACGAAGGTGTTGATGGTGCCGACGGTGTAGATGGTCATGAAGTCGGCACCGATGACCACGCCGTCGCCCTGGATCGTGACGGGCGATGCGACCTTCTCGAAGCTCAGGGTGTTGTAGCCGCTGCCGCCATCGACGGTGTCGTCACCCTCGCCCACCAGGAAGATATCGTCGCCGCCGCCGCCGTTCAGCTCGTCATTGCCGGCGCCGCCATCGATGCGGTTGCCGGCATCGTCACCGGTGATGGTGTCCGAACCGCTGCCGGCCAGCACGCCTTCGACCGAGCGGAGGTTCAGGTCGAAAGCCGGGCTGAAGGGCTGCGTGAGGTCGATCGCCAGGTTGGACGTCTCGGCGCTCAGGTCGAGGATGTCGAAACCATCGCCACCATTCAGCTCACCGGTCAGGAAGCCGAGGAAGGTGTCATTGCCCTCGCCACCATAAGCGGTGTCGCTGCCGCCACCCGCGACGAGAAGGTCATCACCCAGGCCGGCATCCAGGAAGTTGCTGCCGGCACCACCTCCAAGCGTATCATTCCCTTCGCCGCCGTAGACCGTATCGTTGCCGATATCGCCATCGATGCTGTCGGCCCCGGCATTCCCGGCGATGTAATCGTCGCCATCGTCGCCAGTGATCGTGTCAGCGCCCGCACCACCGACGACCGTGTCGTTATCGGCGCCACCACCGAGAGCGGCTCCGTCGTCGCCACCGAAGATGCTGTCGGATCCGGCACCGCCGTCGATCGTATCGGCACCGCCGTTGCCGATGATGTAATCGGCGCCGTCGTCGCCGGTCATGCTGTCAGCGCCCGCGCTGCCATTGATGATATCGGCGTCCGCACCGCCATGAAGGGTGCCGCTGCCGTAGATCACATCGGCGCCTGCGCCGCCGTCGATCGTATCGGCACCGCCGTTGCCGACGAGCCAGTCATCACCGGCATCACCGGTGATGCTGTCAGCGCCCGAGCTGCCGGTGACGACGTCGGCACCCGCGCCACCCTGCAGGGTGCCGCTGCCGTTGATGTTATCGGAGCCTTCGCCGCCATCGATCAGGTCGGCGCCGCCATTGCCGACGATCCAGTCATCACCATCGTCACCGGTGATGCTGTCAGCGCCCGCGCTGCCATTGATGGCATCGGCATCCGCACCGCCATGGATGGTGCCGCTGCCGTAGATGGTATCCAGCCCCGCACCGCCGTCGATCGTATCGGCGCCGCCATTGCCGGCGATGTAGTCAGCGTCGTCGTTACCGGCGATGCTGTCGGCGCTCTCGCTGCCGATGATGACGTCGGCGCCCGCACCACCTTGCAGGGTGCCGCTGCCGAAGATGGTATCAGCACCTTCACCACCATCGATCGTGTCGGCGCCGCCATTGCCGATGATGTAATCGGCGCCGTCGTCGCCGGTGATGCTGTCAGCGCCCGAGCTGCCGTTGATGGTATCGGCGTCCGCACCACCATGGATGGTGCCGCTGCCGTTGATGTTATCGGCCCCTGCACCGCCATCGATCGTGTCGGCGCCGCCACTGCCTACGATCCAGTCATCACCATCGTCGCCAGCGATGTTGTCGGCGTCCGCGCTACCGATGACGACGTCGGCGCCCGCACCACCCTGCAGGATGCCGCGGCCATAGATGCTGTCGGCACCTTCGCCGCCACTGATCGTGTCAACGCCACCATTGCCGTTGATGTAATCGTTGCCGTCGTCGCCGGTGATGCTGTCGGAGCCCGCGCCGCCGATGACCACGTCAGCGTCCGCGCCGCCCTGCAGGGTGCCGCTGCCGAAGATGGTATCCGAACCGACGCCACCATCAATGGTGTCGGCACCGCCAAGGCCGTCGATATAGTCGTCGCCGTCGCCGCCGCTCAGGCTGTCGGCCTGGCCGTCATTGCTGCCGACGATAAGGTCGTTGCCGAGACCGCCATCGACCGTCGAGGCGCCAACGCCGGCAAAGAGCGTATCATTGCCGAGACCGCCCAGGATGGTGTCGGCACCGAGGTTGCCATAGACATAGTCGTTGCCGTCGCCGGCAATGATGCTGTCGGCGCCAGCGCTGCCGATGATGGTATCGGCCTCGGTGCCACCATCGACCGTCGCGCCGGAGTTGCTGTTGGCGAGATAGATGAAGTCGAGGCCTGCGCCACCGCTCACCGAATCCGCACCACCGCCATCGCCGTAGATGGTGTCGTTGCCATTGCCGCCCGAGACGGTGTCCTGACCGGTGAGCATGTAGATCAGGTCGTCATCCGACGTACCCGGAATGCTATCGGACCCGAACGTCCCAACAATGTTTGCCATAAGGCGCCTCCGCAGCTCTGAAGCGAACGGGAGCCACCCCGCCTGGGACGCCCCATTCAACCGATACCCGGACTTTATACGTCGTTCACAACCGCTGGTGAAGGAGGCATGCCGTCTCAATTTGTACCGCTGATGGAAGCGTCGCCGGGAAACCTTCTGTTAAGATCAGGCCCCGCCACCCACTTCGCGACTTTGTGATATCGAAGTCGATACGGTTAGTCTCCTGCAAGAAGGTCGGCGGCATAAGGGAATTTACTAATTGTTGCGGCGCAGCAATGCCTCCTGCCCCCAGGCTCCGGCAGCACACTCTCTGGTGTAAAGACTTGTCGCCAGCAGTGCCTCCAGATTGACCAAAGCGCAACCGCTGGTTAAAGGTTACCCCCATTGAACGGCGCCTTACCGGTGCCTGACATCGGCGATGGGGTGGTGGTCATGGCAGATTTTGCTTCGATAGCGGGCGGTGGAGGGGCTGAGATCCCTTTCAGCAATGTGCTGGGTGGGGTCGATGCCTTCTATCACATCGAGACCGGCGGGCTCTTCCTCGACCGCAGCTTCGCTACCGGCCATACCCGTGTCGATGCCACCGAGGCGACCGGCGGGATCGCCTTCAAGGACAGCTCGGTCGGCAATAACAGCCCCGAGTGGGTCTTTGAGGGCAGCAGGCATGCCGACACGGTCAACGCCGGCGGTGGCGATGACAGCATCCTCGCTGGCGCGGGCAACAACTACGTCAGCGGTGGCGACGGCAATGACACGATCATAGCCGGCGCCGACAATGACACTCTGCTCGGTGGTGCTGGCAACGACCAGATCTTCGGCGGTGACGGCAACAACAGCATCCAGGGTGGCGACGGCGACGACACCCTCGCTGGCGGCTCGGGCAGCGATTACATCTCCGGCGGCAGCGGCTCCGACAGCATCTGGGGCGGCGCTGGTAACGACACCCTGCTGGGCGGCGACGGCAATGATAGCCTCGCGGGCGGTGCGGGCGATGACATGCTCATGGGTGGTGCCGGCAACGACGTCTTCTCCTACGAGGCGGGCTATGGCGGCGCCGACACGATCGTCGGCTTCAGCTACGGCGATGTCGTGCAGATCAAGGCCGGCATGGATGGCGTCTCGAGCCTCGACGATCTCGACGGCAAGATCACCGTCGAGGGCAGCAGCGTGAAGATCAGCCTGGGCAGCGGCGATACCATCGTCATCAAGGGCATCACGGGCACCAGCGCGGCCGATCTCGCGGCCAATCCGGAGCAGTGGATCAAGATCGCACCCTGATCCTCGCCAGGGTAAAGACAGCGGAAACCTTTCGCTGATACCCGTGTCTCATGAAGACGGGGGCAAGGGTTCTGGATACTTTCGACCCAATGCCGGCGACATCTTCGGATGTCGCCGGTTCCGCTTCTGCCGCCCTGCTGACCCTCTCGCCGGCCGTCGTCCTGCTGGCCTTCCAGGGCAGGTTGCCGGGCATCGACATGGGCAGCCTGTCGCTGGCCTCGGCCCTCGGGCCCATCGAGCCGCCGATGTCCTGGCAGACCGTGCCAGGGACCGAGCCGCAGCTCTCCCTTCTCATCGTTCGTGCCCAGCCCGGCCTCGCCGCCGGCGAGCCGCTGCAGGCCGCCGATGACGCCGGCGGGCGGCTTCGGGTGGTGCCTGTCGCCGCCGAGGGTATCGGCGCGCTGCTGGGGCCGCTCCTGCCCCCTGCCCTGGCCCGCGTGGCCGGCTTCGTCGCCTCGCGCGGGCGGCGGCTGTTCCGGGGCACCGAGGATGCCGCTTTGGCCGGGGCCTGCCACGCCATCGCCAGCCTCGGCCAGTCGGCCGAGCACAGGGCCGTGCCGGTGGCGCGCTGCGGGGCGGATGCGGTGCTCTGGGCGCTGCCGCGCGGCCTGCCGGCGGCACCCGCCATCTCCTTCGTCCTCGGCCGGGGCCGCATGCGCCAGGTCAGCCATACGGGCGGCGCGCTGATCCTCACCGAGGAGGGGTTCGAGGACGGATTCCTGTTGCCGGGCGGGGCGGAGGGGCCGATCCACCTGGCGCCCCCTGCTGGACGTCTGCCGACCCTCGGTGAGCTCTCGCGCCGCACCGATGCGCCCGGCCGCGCGCTCTACCGCAGCGCGACCACCGAGCTTGCCCGCCGCGCCGTGACCGAGGAGGAGGCGCGGCGGCTGCTGCGCGACCATCAGCTGCTGGTGCCGGCGCAGCCCGCCACGCTGATGAGCCAAGCCGAGGAGCCCTTCGGCGGCGCGCTCGAACTGGCGCTCGACGACCATGGCGGCGGGCTCTTCCTCCGCGGCTGGCTGCGGGACCCGCTGGGGCTGGTGGCCAGGCTGACGCTGCAGGGGCGATTCGGCGAGCAGCGGCTGGCGATGGCGGAGCTGCTGCGCTTCCCGCGGCCGGACCTCGTCAAGAAATTCGCCGAGTCCCCGCATGGCAGCCCGGGCCTCAAGGCCGGCTTCATCGCCCACCTGCCGCGCGTGGCGCTGCGGCCTTCGGCGCAGTGGCGGCTGAAGGTAGAGCTGAGCACGGGGGAGGAGGTCTCTCTCCTGGCCCCGCCGGCCATCACCACGCCGCTGCTGGCCCGCGACCGCGTGCTGGGCGGCATCGCCCCGGTGCATGTCACGCCGGAGATCATGGCCCGCTGCATCGCCCCGCCGGTCGAGCGGCTGCACCGCCGGGTGATGGCAGCCCGGCAGGCGCCGGAGGTGGTACGGATCGGGACGCCGGTGGCGGCGCCGGCGGTCAGCCTGGTGGTGCCGATCTACCGCAACGTCTTCTACCTCCGCCACCAGCTCGCCGCCTTCGCGCGGGATCCGGGCCTGCGCGAGGCGGAGGTGATCTATGTGCTCGACAGCCCCGAGCAGCGGGAGGATGTCGAGCACAATCTGCGCGGCTATCACGGCATCACCAGGATGCCGGTGACGCTCGTCGTGCAGCCGACCAATTACGGGTATGGCAGCGCCTGCAATGCCGGCACGGCGGAGGCACGGGCGCCGGTCGTGCTGCTGCTGAACTCCGATGTGGTGCCGGCCCGCCGTGGTTGGGCCCGGCCGCTGCTGGAGGTGCTCGAGGCGGCGCCGCAGCTGGCGGCGGTGGGGCCGAAGCTGCTCTACGGCAACGACTCGCTGCAGCATGCCGGGCTGTATTTCGAGCAGATCGGCGGCATGGGCGAATGGTACAACAGCCACTACCACAAGGGCCTGCCACGGCATTACCCGGCCGCGACGCATGCGCGGGAGGTGCCGGGCGTGACCGGCGCCGCTTTCTGCGTGCGCCGCGCTGCGCTCGAGGCGGTGGGCGGCGTCACCACCGACTATGTGGTGGGTGACTACGAGGATTCAGATCTCTGCCTCAAGCTGCGCGCCGCGGGGCATGGCATCGGCTATGTGCCGGCATCCGAGCTCTACCACTTCGAGCGGCAGTCGATCGCCCTGCATGGCGGCTACGCCCGCACCCTGGCGGCCGCCTATAACCGTGGCCTGCACCACCGCCGTTGGGCCCCCGATATGGAGGCGCTGATGGCGCGGGACTGGCCACTGGACACCATCCCCAGCGGGGCGGGCTGACCCATGCGCGTGCTGTTCCTGTGCCATAACCACCCGACCATCCAGGCCGGGGGAACCGAGGTCTTCGCCCGCAACCTGTTCCGCAAGTTGCGGGACCAGCATGGGGTGGAGGGCCTGTTCCTCGCCGCCGTGACCAGCACGCATCGGGAGATGCTGCCGGGCACCGTCGTCCAGGCGGTTGGCGAGGCGACGGACGAGATGCTGCTCTGGCTGGACCGGTTCGACCGGTTCTTCCTCTCCCAGCCGGACACCTACGGCCTTGCCACCCTGGCGCCGCTGATCGAGGCGCTGGCGCCCGATGTGGTTCACGTGCACCACATGCTGCAGGTCGGCGCCGAGACCATCGACCTGATCCGCCGGCTGGCGCCGCGGGCGCGGTTCATCTTCACCGCGCATGACTTCTTCCCGATCTGCCCGCAGGAAGGGCAGTTGCTCACCACCGATGGGCGGCTCTGCCACGGGCCGACGCTGGATGGGTGCCTGCGCTGCTTTCCGGACCGGGGCGCCACCGACCTCGTCATGCGCCAGCTCGAGATGCGGGACGTGCTGGGGGATTTCGACCACATCCTGGTGCCGAGCGAATTCGCCCGCGGCCGCTATGTGGCGAGCGGCTGGCCGGCCGAGCGCTTCAGCGTCATGCCGAATGGCGTGCCGGAGCGGCCGCCGGCGCCGCACCGCATCGCGGCGGACGGGCGGCGGGACCGGTTCGGCTTCTTCGGCCATGTCAACCGCTTCAAGGGCAGCCTCATGCTGCTCCAGGCCTCGCACCAGCTGAGCGAGGCCGGCCTCGCGCATCGGGTCACGCTACATGGCGGGGCGGCCTACCAGTCCGATGCCTTCATGGCGGAGTTCAATGCGGCGCTGGCCGGGGCGCCGGCGGCGACCTATCGCGGCGCCTACACGGCCGAGGAGCTGGCCGGGCTGATGGAGCAGGTGGATTGGGTCGTGATCCCCTCCATCTGGTGGGAGAATGCGCCGCTGGTGGTGCAGGAAGCCTTCCGCCACCGCCGGCCCGTGATCTGCAGCGGCATCGGCGGCACCGCCGAGATGGTGCGCGACGGCGTGGACGGGCTGCATGCGCCGGTGAAGGACCCGGCCGGCCTCGCCGAGGTCATGCGCAGGGCGATCGAGACGGAGGGGCTCTGGAGCAGGCTGGTGGCCGGGATCCGGCCGCCGGTCAGCCTCGCGGAGGCGGCTTGCCGGCACCTTAAGTTGTATAAAGCTGCGCTGGCGGACGCGACCGTTTAGCATGCCACCCAACCCTGGGGTTACTACGCCGATGCCAATGGACGCCATGCTGACCGAGGATGCCGAGCCGGCCGCCACGTTGGTCACCCCGTCCGAGGTGCGCGGGCTGATCGACAATGCCACGGCCGACCGGCTCTATGGCTGGGTCTGGGATGCCACGCATCCCGGCTTCCGCGTGCCGGTCGAGCTGCGCCTGGCCGGCGAGGTGGTCGCCAGCACGGTGGCCGAGAATGCCCGGCCGGACCTTGCCAAGCACGGCATCGGCGATGGCTGCCATGCCTTCGAATTCTCGCTGCAGCGCCAGTGGTTCCGCCAGCTGCGCGAGTTGACCGTCATCGCCTACGGCAAGGATGGCGTCGCCTGCCCCGTGCCGGTGCATGCGCGGCGGCAACAGGATGAGATGCTGGTGCCGGCCCAGGCCACGGCGCAGCTGCAGAGCGCCGCGGAATCGCTGCTGACCGAACACCGGGCCATCCGGCGCGAGATGGAGGAGCTGCGCGAGCGCAGCGCCGCACTCCCGGACCAAGCCGCGGTGCAGGCCATCGCCCAGGCCGGGCAGGAGCTGCAACGGCGCCTGGACTCGCTGGAGCTCTGGATCACCCGGCTGGACGAGAAGCTTGCCCAGCTCACCACGCCCGCCCAGGAGACCAAGGGTGGGCTCGACCCCTGGCAGGTGGTGCTGATCGCCCTGCTGGTCGGGGCCGTCTGCGGCGTCATGGCCTTCATCGTCGCCCGCTACGGGAGCTAGCGCCTTGGCACGGGCCCCGGTCGAGATCGGCCTCCGCTCCACGCTGGCGGAGGCGATGGCGTCGGTCGGCGCCACGGCGCGCCGCCTTGGCTGGTTCCTCGGCATGCTCGGGATGTTCGGCGCGGCGCTCGGCTTCGCCCTGGCCTATGCCAACTGGACGCTGCTCGCCTCGGTACCGCGGACGCGCAGCGGCGAGACGGCGGCGACCATCGCCTGCCTCTGGGGCCTGCTGCTGGTCATCACGGTCGTGCTTGGCCTCCAGCAGGGGGCGGGGCTGCGGCAGCTTGCCCGCTTCGCCGCCCAGCGGCTCGGCGTGGCGGCCGCGCTCGGCGTGGCGCAGCGGCCCGGCCGGCCCGATGTCCTGGCAAGCACGGCGCTGAACGACCTCGAGACCGTGCGCCGCGGCATCGCCGGCCTCGCCGGGCGGGCGCTGGTGCAGATCATTACCCTGCCGCTGCTCATCCTGCTGAGCTTCGCGGTGCATTGGTCCTTCGGCCTTCTCGCCATGGGCTTCTACGGTGCGGCGGGCGCCCTCAGCCTCGCCCTCATCCGCGCGCAGCGGCGGGAGATGGAGCTGGCGACCGGCCAGGCGGCGGAGGCCCAGGGCATGGCCGCCGATGCCATGCGGGCGGGCGAGGCGGTCCTGGCCATGGGCATGTTGCCGCGGCTTGCCGGCCAGCTCCTCAGGACCGAAGCCGAGGCGGGGGGCGAAGCCTTCCTCGCGCGGCGCCGGGCCAATCGGCTGGGGCTGCTGCTGGATGCGCTGCTCGCCCTTTTCGGTGGCAGCTTCCTGTTCCTGATGGGCGCGCTGGTGCTCTCCGGCATGGCCGGGATCAGCATCGGGCCGGGCTTCTTCTTCCTCACCCTCGCCATTGCCGGACCTTTCGCCAGCTTCGCCGGCACCAGCCGCGAGGTGGCGGAGGCCATGGCCGCCTGGCAGCGGCTGCGGAAGCTGCTGGCGGATACGCCCAGCCAGACGCGCGGCCTTGCCTTCCCCTGCCCGCATGGACGGCTGGTGGTGGAGCACCTCACCTTCACCTTCCGCGGGGTGCAGCCCGTGCTCCTCCGCAATATCGACCTCACGGTCGAGCCGGCGCAGGTGATTGCCATCGTCGGCCCGTCGGGCTGCGGCAAGTCCACCCTGCTGCGGCTGCTGATCGGCCTCTATCCGCCGGCGGCGGGGGGCGCCTATCTCGACGGCCACGCCATCCATCAGTGGGACCGCGAGGATCTGGCGCGCTATGTCGGCTTCCTGCCGCAGCAGCCGATGCTGGCCCAGGGCACCGTCGCCGAGGTCATCGCCCGGCTCGGCACGCCCGACATGGCGCAGGTGCTGGAGGCAGCGCGGCGGGCCGGGCTGCATGAGGCCATCGCCCGGCTGCCGCTCGGCTATGCCACGCCGCTCGGCGGCATGGGCCAGCTCTCCATGGGGCAGCAGCAGCGCCTGGCCATCGCCCGGGCGCTCTATGGGCGGCCGCGGCTGCTGGTGCTCGATGAACTCGCCGGGGCGCTCGATGCCGCCGGCGAGGCGCAGGTCATCGCCCTGCTCGACCGGCTGCGGCGCGAGGGGGTGGCGGTGGTCTTCACCACCCACCGGCCGGCCCTGGTCAGGGCGGCCGACCGGGTGCTGGCGCTGCGCAACGGCGCGCTGGTGCCGGCCGGGCAGGAGGCCGCGCGGCAGATCGGCGCCGGCGGGCCGGCGCAGCAGCGCCTGCCGGGCCGCAAGGCAGCCGCGGCATGAGCGCCGCCCTGCCCAGGCAGCCCGGCCGGCTGCGCTCGCTCGGCCTCGGGCCCGGCACCGTGCTCACCCTGCTGCTGCTGAGCCTCGGCGGCATGCTGGGGCTGCTCGACCTGGTGCTGAGCGTCTTCCACATCACCGATGGCGTGCTGGAGACGAAGAACGGCAGCACCGTCCTGGCCCTGATGCTGGTCTTCCTCCTGGCGGTGCTGCTCTCGGCCTGGTACCGCCACCGCCGCGAGGCGCTGCTGCAGGCGGTTGCCGAGCGCTTCGGCGTGGCGATGCGGGTCCGGGCGATGCAGGCGGCGATCCGCCGTGCGGCGCGTACCGATTCCGCCGCTGGCCTCGGCGCCCTGCGCGACATCGCGGCGGTGCAGCGCCTCCTCACCGGCGAGGCGGTATCCGGCCTGCTCGACCTGGTGGGGGCGGCCGCGGCGCTGGCGCTGGTCTTCTATCTGAATGACGGGTTCGGCTGGATCCTCGCCGGGGGCATGGCGGCCACCGGGCTGCTGGCATGGCTGATGGGCCGGGTGGTGGGCCCGGCGGCGGCCGAGGCCGAGGCGGCGATCGGGGCCGGCGCCGATGCGCTCTCCGGCCGGCTGCTGCATGCCGATGTGGTGCGCGGCCTCGGCCAGATGCCGGCCATCCTGACGCGGTGGCAGCGCCGCCACGAGACGGCGCTCGGCCTCGCCGAGGCCGCGGAGGCGCGGGGCGACGCGCTGCGCGAGTTGCAGGGCGTGGTCGCCCTGCTGACCGGCTTCGGCATCCTCGGCACGGGCATCCTGCTGGTCATCGAGGGGCGGGGCACGATCGGGCTGGTGCTGGCGGCGCTGTTGCTGGCCCGCTTCGCACTGGCGCCCTGCGCGATCCTCATCCGCCACTGGCGCGGCTGGCAGGCCGGGCTGCGCGCCTGGGCGCGGCTGCGCCGGGTGCTGGAGGAGGATGGCGAGGTGGCGCCGAAGCCGGTGGTGGCGGATGCGCCGGCTGGCCTCGTGGTCGAGGGGCTCGGCTTCCAGCCACCGGGGCGGGAACGGCCGGTCATCGCCGGGCTGGGCTTCGCCCTGCCGCTTGGTAGCGTGCTGCTGATCGAGGGGGCGAACGGCACCGGCAAGACGACGCTGCTCCGCCTCATCCTTGGGCTGCTGCCGCCGGGCAGCGGGCGGGTGCTGCTCGACGGGCAGGACACCTGGTTCTGCGATCGCGGCACCCTCGGCGCCCGGATCGGCTACCTGCCGCAGGACATCCAGCTGCTCGAGGCGGATATCGTCACCAATATCGGCCGCGGGCCGGGGGCGCCGCCGGAGCTGGTGGTGGCAGCGGCGCGGGCGGCGGGCGCGCATGACATGATCGGGCGGCAGCCGATGGGCTACCAGACCCCGGCCGGCAGCAGCGCAGGGCTTTCGGCCGGGCAGCGGCGGCTGGTGGCGCTGGCCCGCGCCCTCTACGGCAACCCGCGGCTGCTGGTGCTGGACGAACCGGAGATCGGCCTCGACGGGGCCGCACGGCAGGCGATGCGTGCCGCGGTGGAGCATGCCCGGCTCAACGGAGCGGTGGTGCTGGTGGTGACGCATGAGCCGGCGACCTGGGCCGACCTTGCCGATCGCCGGTTGCGGCTCGGCGAGGGCGGGGCCTGGGAATGGGATGCCGACGGGCCCGGCCCGTCCGGCCATGGACAGGAGTTGCACCTTGCAGCAGCTGGTTGAGCAAGGGCGGGTCGCGGCGCTGCCGCCGCCCGTTCCGCAGGAGACGCTGCAGCGGCAGATGGAGCTGGCGGTGAAGAGCCCGCCGGTTGACCGGCTGGTCCGCCGGTCCCTCCTGACCCTGGCGCTCACCCTGCTGCCGGTGGTCGGCTGGGCGACGATGACGCGGTCGGAACGTGCCGTGCTGGCCTCGGCGCAGCTTGTCCCCGAAGGCCGGCGGAAGACGGTGAACCTGCTGGAGCCCGGCATCCTGCGGCAGATGCTGGTGCAGGAGGGCTCCGTCGTGCAGGCAGGCCAGCCCTTGCTGCGCCTCGACGTCACGCAGGCCGAGGCCATGGCGGGCCAGGCCCGTGCCGCCTATTGGAGCGGCCGTGCCCGCATCGCCCGGCTGCGGGCGGAGCAGGCCGAGCAGCGCCAGCTCCCCTTCCCCGTCGACCTCGAGACGGCGGCGGCGGCCGACCCGGCCATCCAGGTCTTCCTCAAGGCGGAGCAGACCTTCTTCGCCGCCCGCTGGGCCAATTTCGATGGCCAGACGGGCGTGCAGGAGCGCGCCATCACCCAGCTGCAGGAGCAGGTGGCGGGTGCCCGCGCCCAGCGCGAGGGTGCCGGGCGGCAGCTCATGGCGGTGCGGGAGCAGATCGCCGGCTACAACCAGCTGCTGACCCAGGGCTATGCCTCGCGCTTCACCGTGCTGAACCTGCAGCAGCAGGAGGCCGGCTTCGTCGCCACCATCGGCCAGGCCAATGCGCAGGAGGCGCAGCTGCGCGAGGGCATCATCCAGGCGCAGCGGCAGCTCGAGGGGCTGCGGCTGACGCGGCTTTCCGAGATCGCCAACGACCTCCAGACCACCGAGGCAACGACGGCCTCGGCGCTGCAGCAGCTCCGCTCCGCCCAGGACATCCTCACCCGGCGCGAGGTGCTGGCGCCGGAGGCCGGCAAGGTCACCAACATCCAGGCCTTCACGCCAGGGGCGAGCATCCAGGCCGGCCAGCCGGTCCTCGACCTCGTGCCGCTGAACGACCGGCTGGTGGTCGAGGGCAAGGTGTTGCCGACGGATATCGAGCAGGTCTCGGTCGGGCAGCGGGCGAATATCCGCCTCACCGCCTTCCGCATGCGCAGCGTGCCGATGCTGGAGGGTCAGGTGATCGTCGTCGGCGCCGATGTGCAGCAGCCACCGAACAACAGCGGCGAGCCCTACTTCCTCGTCCGCGCCGAATTCGATGGCACGGCGCTGGAGCAGGTGGCGGAGCTGGCGCCGGTGCCCGGTATGCCGGCGGAGCTCTATATCCTCGGCGAGCGGCGGACGCCGTTGGCCTATCTCTGGGGCCCGCTCAATGCGGCGGCACGGCGCGCCTTCCGGGATTGAGCGCAACGGGGCGGCCTGCCGCCCCGCCGCACGGGTTCAGCGCCGGGCGGCAACCTGCGCCAGGTAGTTGTCGAAGGACAACTCCGCGACACGGAACCAGGCCCGCATGTCGTCGCGGGACTTCGACCAGGCGGCATGGATCTTGGCGTATTCCGGGCTTTTCTGCGCGAGCTCCGTCTCCAGCGCCATGGCCTCGCGGTAGCAGGCATCCATCACCTCGCGCGGGAAGGCGCGAAGCTGGGTGCCCTGCGCCAGCAGGCGGCGCAGCGCCTCCGGGTTGCGGGTGTCGTAGCGGGCGACCATCCAATGCGTCGCCTCGGCGCAGGCGGTGCGGATGGCAGCCTGGTAGCTTTTCGGCAGAGCGTTCCACTGGTCGAGATTGGCGACGAAGGTGGTGTTCGCCGCGCCCTCCCACCAGGCGGGGTAGTAGTAGAAGGGCGCCACCTTGTTGAAGCCGAGCTTCTCGTCGTCATAGGGGCCGAGCCACTCGACGGCGTCGATGGTGCCACGCTCCAGCGCCGGGTAGATGTCGCCGCCGGCGAGCTGCTGCGGCACGCCGCCGACGCGCGACAGCACCGTGCCGCCGAGGCCGGCGATGCGCATCTTGAGGCCCTTCAGGTCCTCGACCGTCTTCACCTCGCGGCGGAACCAGCCGCCCATCTGGGCGCCGGTGGTGCCGAGCGGCAGGGCATAGGCGTTGTACTGGCGGAAGAGCTCGTTCAGCAGGTCGATCCCGCCGCCTTCATACATCCAGGCATTCTGCTGGCGGGTATTGAGGCCGAAGGGCACGCCGGTGGCGAAGGCGAAGGCCGGGTTCTTGCCGGTGTAGAAGGAGGAGGTGGTGTGGCAGGCCTCCACCGTGCCGGCCTGGACCGCATCCAGCGCCTGCAACGCGGGCACCACCTCGCCCGGGCCGAAGACGCGGATCTGGAAGCGGTCCTCGGTGAGCTCGGCCACGGTGCGCGAGAAGACATGCGCGGCGCCGTGGATGGCGTCGAGGCTCGTCGGGTAGCTGCTGGTAAGGCGCCAGCGGATGGCCGGTGCGGATTGTGCGAGGGCTGGGGTGGCCAGCGGGAGGGCGGCGGCAGCGAGCGCGCCCCGGCCGAGAATGGCTCTGCGGTCCATATTGGGTTTCCTCCGGAACTTTCGGGCCCGGGGTGAACCACGGAAGCGCGAGCCGGGGAAGCCCCCAAGGGAGGTGCCCCGCAGGAAGGCTGCGGGCTGGTCGAATGCGCCGGGGCGTATAAGCTGGAGCAAAATACCGGAGGGAACGCCCATGTCCGCCGCCCTGGACGAGGAGGTGCGGGTCTATTGGATGACCGGCTGCACCAGCTGCCTGCGAACGAAGGAGTTCCTGGCGCGGCACCGCATCCCCTTCCAATCCCGCAATGTCCTGGTGGATGGGGCGGCCTATGCCGAGCTGGAGCGCTTCGGGCTGCGGCAGGTGCCGATCGTCACCCGCGGCGAGGCCTGGGCGAATGGGCAGGTGCTGCGCGACGTGGCGGAGCTGGTCGGGATCGATCTCGGCGCGCCGCAGATCCTGCCCGTGGCGGAGCTGCGGCGGCGGCAGGAGGCGATCCTCGCCGGGGTGCAGCGCTTCGCGGCGCAGCTGCCGGAGCGGAGCCTCGGCACCCTGCTGCCGGACCGGCCGCGCAGCCATGCCGACCTCGTCTACCACATCGTCAACATCGTCGATGCCTTCCTCGAGCACGAGGCGGGCATCCCGCTGGCCTATGAGGCCTATTTCCGCCTGCCGCCTCGGGCGGAGCGGGCCGCGCTGCTGGCCTATGCGGCGGATGTCGAGGCACGGCTGAAACAGTACTTCGCCGGGCCGGGCCGGACCCGCGACTGGACCGAGACGGCGCAGGTCTATTACGGGCGGCAGTCGCTGCACGAGTTCTTCGAGCGCACGGTCTGGCACAGCGGCCAGCATACGCGGCAGCTGATCTGGGTGCTGGAGCGCATGGGGGTCGAGCCCGATGGGCCGCTCGGGCCGGAGGTCTTTGCCGGCCTGCCGATGCCGCAGGAGGTGTGGGGATGACGGCGATGAAACTCGGACTCTCGATCGGCTATTCCGGCGCGCGGCTCGACGTGCCGGTGGAGCTCGTCCAGCGGGCGGAGGCGCTGGGCTATGACTCCGTCTGGACGGCGGAGGCCTATGGCTCGGATGCCGTCTCCCCCCTTGCCTATCTGGCGGCGGTGACGAAGCGCATCCGGCTCGGCACCGGGGTGATGCAGCTGGCGGCGCGGACGCCCGCCAATGCGGCGATGTGCGCGGGCACGGTGGACAGCCTGGCGGGCGGCGGGCGGTTCATCGCCGGGCTCGGCGTCAGCGGGCCGCAGATCGTCGAGGGCTGGTACGGCCAGCCCTGGGGCAAGCCCTATTACCGGGTGAAGGACTATGTCGCCATCATGCGGAAGATCTGGGCGCGCGAGGCCCCGGTGACGCATGACGGGCCGGAGATTCCCCTGCCCTATACCGGCCCGGGCGCGCTCGGCATCGGCAAGCCGCTGAAGTCGATCCTGCACATGAACCCGTCCATCCCGGTCTTTCTGGGCACGGAGACGGATGCGATGGTGCGGCTGACCGGCGAGATCGCCGATGGCTGGCTGGCGCTCGGCTTCGTGCCGGGGACGCTGCCGCATTTCATGCCGCTGCTGGAGGAGGGCTTCCGCCGCGCCGAGAAGGCGACGGGCAAGCCGAAGACGCGGGCCGATTTCTCCATCCATGCCAGCGTGCATGTCGAGGTCTCGGACGACGTGCGCGGCGCGCTGGCGAAGCTGAAGCCGGAGATCGCGCTCTATGTCGGCGGCATGGGGCACAAGGACAAGAATTTCCACCGCGACATGATGGAGCGGCGCGGCTTCGGCGAGGCTGCGGTGCGCATCCAGGAGCTGTATCTCGCCGGGCGGAAGGAGGAGGCGATCGCCGCCGTGCCCGATGATTGGGTGGACATGAAGTCGCTGGTCGGGCCGCCGGCGCGGATCCGGGAGCGGTTCCGCGCCTGGGCGGAGAGCGGGGCGGATGCGCTCAGCGTGCGCTCGCGCCAGCCGGCGGCGATCGAGGTGATGGCGGAAGCGGCGGGGCTGGTCCCGGCAGCATGATGGGGGAGCATCCGATGACCGAGGCTGTGCTGTACGAGGTGGTGGAGCCGCATATCGCCCTCGTCACCATCAACCGGCCGGAGGCACGGAACGCGGTGAACGGCGCCGTCGCCGCCGGGATGGAGGCGGCGGTGGATCGCGCCGAGGCCGACCCCGACATCTGGGCGGTGGTGCTGACCGGGGCGGGGCCGCATGCCTTCTGCGCCGGGGCGGACCTCAAGGAGGTCTCGGCCGGGCGGAGTGCCGGGTTGGCAGGCGCGAGATACGGCTTCGGCGGCTTCGTGCGGGCGCCGCGGACGAAGCTCTGGATCGCCGCCGCGCAGGGGCATGCGCTGGCCGGCGGGCTGGAGCTGCTGCTCTCCTGCGACATGGCGGTGGCCGCCGAGACTGCGACCTTCGGCCTGCCGGAGGTGAAGCGGAGTTTGGTGGCGGCAGCGGGCGGGGTGTTCCGCCTGCCGCGGGCGCTGCCCAAGGCGATCGCGCTGCAGATGATCGCCACTGGGGAGCCGATATCGGCGGCGCTTGCCCTGCAGCATGGGCTGGTGAATGCGGTGGTGCCGGCGGCGGAGGTGCGGGAGGCGGCCTTGGGCCTCGCGCGGCGCGTCACGGCCAATGCGCCGGTCGCGGTGCGCGAGAGCCTGGCGATCGCACGCCAGGCGCTGGTGCTGGGCGATGACGAGCTCTGGGCGCTGAGCCGTGCCGGCAGCGACCGCGTGAAGCAGACCGAGGATTTCCAGGAAGGCCCGAAGGCTTTCGTGGAAAAGCGGCCGCCCCGCTGGGTGGGGAGGTAGGCTCGACCGGCCTTGTAGAGGGGTTCGGGGAGGCAAGGCCTTCCCGGCAGGGAGGAAACAAGAATGAAGCGCAGAACACTCCTCGGCGGGGTGACTTTTGCCATGCCCGCCTTGGCCCAGTCCGACCGTTGGCCGAGCCGGGAGATCAGCCTCGTCACCGGCTTCGGACCCGGCGGCGGGACGGATGTGGTGGCCCGCGCCATCGCCGCGCATATGGAGCGGACGCTCGGCGTCGCCATACCGGTGCGGAACACGCCGGGGGCGGGCGGGACCTTGGGTCCGGGGCGGATCGCGCAGTCGCGGCCGGATGGCTACACCTTCGGCCTCGTTGGGCTCTCGGCGCTGGTGGTGGCGCCGCTGACCATGGACCTGCCCTACAAGCCTTGGGAGAGCTTCGACTTCCTCGGCTGCACCTCGGAGCTGCGGATCGGCGTGCCGGTCGGGCCCTCCATGCCGAATGTTCGCACGCTTGCCGATTTCATCGCGGAGGGGCGGCGGCGCACGCTCACGGTCGCCAGCACCAACCCGGGCTCGGCGGTCAGCTTCTTCGACCTGGCGCGGCTGGCGGGCATCCAGATCAGCTATGTGCCCTTCGCCAGCATCACCGAGGCGGCGAGCCAGGTGGCGGGCGGGCATGTCGATACCTATTCCGGCACCTCCGAGATGATCGGGCTGGTGCGGGGCGGCAATCTGCGGATGCTGGCGAGTGCGAGCGTCGATCGCTGGCCGGACTTCCCCGATGTGCCGACGCTGATCGAGCAGGGATACCAGACGGCGACGCGGCAGCTCATCATCTGGGCCGGGCCGGCGGGGCTGCCGGCGCCGATCCGGGACCGGCTGGAGGCTGCGCTGATGGCCGCGGCGCGGGACCCGGAGGTGCTGGCGCGTCAGGCGGCGGGCGGGATCGCCAGCCGGGTGATCGAGGGAGCGCGGACCCTGGCCGCGATCCGCGAGGTGCAGCCGGGGGTGGAGGCGGCACTGATCGCCTCGGGGATGAGCCGCAAGAGCGGCTGATCAAGCGGCTCGCGGGTTGCGCTGCCAGATGGCGAAGTTCAGCGCGCCCGCGAAGCTGACCCAGGCGAGGTAGGGCACCATCAGCCAGGCCGCCGTCGCGCTGATCGGGGCGAAGAGCAGGATGCAGCCGAGGATGGAGAGCCAGAGCAGCACCAGCTCGGCGAAGGCGAGGTCCGGCCGCTTCATGCCGAAGAAGAGGCCGGACCAGCCGGCGTTCAGCACGAGCTGCACGGCATAGACGAGGAGAGGCAGGCCGAAGCCCGCCTCGCGCCAGACCAGCCAGCCGGCGATGGCGATCAGGATGTAGAGCACCGTCCAGGCCGGGGCGAAGAGCCAGTTGGGCGGGTTCCAGCGCGGCTTGGCCAGCCCCTCGTACCACGCATCCGGCCGGAAGACCGCGCCGGAGCAGGCGACGAGGAAGCAGGCGGCGAAGAAGCCGAGCAAGGCAAGGGTGCTGGTCATCGCGGCAGGATAGCGCAATCCCGGCCGGGGCGGTTGCCCCCCTTCCCGTCCGCCGCCATGCTCGCGGCGACTGCACAAGGGGAGGATGGAGCCATGGCCGACGCGCCCGAATTCGACGCCGCCCGGCTGGATGGCTTCCTGCGCGGGGCCATTCCTGGGCTTGAGGGGGAGATGGCGCTGCAGCGCATCTCCGGCGGGCAATCCAACCCGACCTTCTTCGTCAGCTATGCCAATCGCCGCCTGGTGCTGCGGAAGAAGCCGCCGGGCGAGGTGCTGCCCTCGGCCCATGCGGTGGACCGCGAGGCGCGGGTGCTGCGGGCGCTGGCCGGCAGCGCGGTGCCCGTGCCGCCCGTCGTGCTGTTCCATGAGGGGCCGGAGGTGGTGGGGACGCCCTTCTATGTCATGGACCGGGTGGAGGGCCGCGTCTTCGACACCTGCGACCTGCCGGGCGCGGCGGTGGCGGAGCGGCGGGCGATGTATCTCTCCTTCGCCGAGACGCTGGCGCGGCTGCACGATGTCGACTGGCGGAAGGCGGGGCTCGAGGGGTTCGGGCGGCCGGGCAACTACTTCGAGCGGCAGGTGGGGCGCTGGACGAAGCAGTGGGAGGGGCAGCGCTTCCGCGACATCCCGGAACTGGCCGACCTCGCGGGCTGGGTCGCGGCGCATATCCCGGCCGATGACGGCGAGGCCAGCATCGTCCATGGCGACTACCGGCCTGGCAATGTGATGTTCGCCCCCGGCGGGCCGCAGGTGGTGGCGGTGCTGGACTGGGAGCTTTCGACCATCGGCCATCCGATGGCGGACCTCGCCTTCAGCACCATCCCCTGGCGGAGCACGCCGGAGGAGTATGGCGGGATGCGCGGGCATGACCTGGCCGCGCTCGGCATCCCGGGCGAGGACGAGTATGTCGCGCATTACTATGCCTGCCGGCGGACGCCGGCGCCGCGGCTGACGGCCTTCCACCGGGCCTTCGCCATGTTCCGCTTCGCGGTGATCTTCGAGGGCATCGCGGTGCGGGCACGGACGGGCACGGCGGCCTCGGCGAATGCGGCGGCGGTGGGTGAGCTGTCGGTCGCCTTCGCCCGCCGCGGGCTGGAGTGCATCGAGGCGTAGCGGCACCCGGAGGTGCCGCTACGCAGGCCCGCTACACCCCGCCGATATGTTCGGTCCGCCGCCGCCCGGTCGGACCTGAGTGTCTGTCCGCGAACATCTTGAATCCGTTAGGTCACGCGTGATTCGCTCCGGCGTGAGGGGTTCTGCGGGGCGAGACGAATGTGGACGACGGAGGCCCAAGGTTTTCTGAGTACGCAAGCCAAGTTCCCGGTCACAGACACGACCAACCCGACAGTGAGCCGCACTGCCGCGAATGAAGGGCATGGCGGAGCGAGTGCCAGCGCCCCGCCGCAAGTTCAGCCGCAGCGGGCGAGAAGCCGAGTTGGCCTGGACGACACCGCCACCGCATCGGTGAAGCCGCCAAGGATGCCTCACGACCCCGTGGTTTAGGAGCGCATCCCGCCTTGCAGTTGGTGCGGCCCAGGCTTCATGTCGTTGCTTTTCGTTTCGCTGGATGCGGGGTCAGAGGCTGGAGGGCGGCGACTGTTCCCGCTCTTGGCTAAACTTTCACCAACCTTCGGTGCGGCATCTGTTTCAACCTGTTGCGGCATGGCATCGGTGGGCTTGGTCTTGTCATCCACGGTGCTGGTCTCCTTCCGACAGAGAGGACGCACGGCATTAACGTCACCGACATGGGACAAGTTATACCAAGTCTCCGAGAGCGTGACTCGTTGGGGATTCCCAGACTGGCGTCGCTCTGATTCAACATGGCGAACAGGGGAGCTTCGCCATGCCCATCCCACTCCGAGCTGACTTTGACGCAGCTGGGCTTCGTGCTGCGGCTCGCCGGACCAAGGATGCGGCCCAAGCCCGTCGCCTGCTGGCCTTGGCTGCCGTTTACGACGGAGTGTCGCGCACTGAGGCCGCCCGGATCGGCGGGGTGACGGTGCAGATCGTCCGGGACTGGGTTGTTCGGTTCAACGCCCAGGGCCCGACTGGACTGGTTGACCGCAAGGCGCCGGGCCAAG
>NZ_FMZX01000032.1 GCF_900101615.1 Belnapia rosea
GCCTGATGGACGCCGCCGAGGAGGACGTATTGGCCTTTATGGACTTCCCCCGCGAGCACAGGGCCAAGCTCCACTCGACCAACCCCATCGAGCGCCTCAACGGTGAGATCAAGCGCCGCACCGACGTGGTCGGCATCTTTCCCAACCAGGCCGCCGTCGTCAGGCTCGTCGGTGCCCTCCTCCTCGAGCAGTCCGATGAATGGGCCACCCAGCGATCGCGCTACATGACGCTGGAGACCATGACCGCGGTGAGCGATACTCCGGCCGTCAGCCTGCCAGTTGCAGCTGTTTGACACTGCGGCACAGCCCGCTGAGGAGCACCGCTCCTACACCACGCTGTGGGACACGACCGGCTGGTGCTCGCTGAGGTCGAACTCGACCACGAGGGGCAGGAGCTCCTCCTGCCCGAATGGCTTGGCCGCGAGGTGAGGGGCGACCCGGCTTACCGCAAGGCGGCCCTGGTGAAGCAGGCACTCGCCAGCGTGTCGGCTCGCTGTTTCTAAAGTTCCTCACCTGCCCGGCCTGCGGCGCAGCCTGTGAAGGCGACAGAAAAGCCCCCACTGACAGCGCCAGTGGGGGCTCCTCAGACGTTCTTCTCGTCACGGTTAGGCGATCGGGCTGAACTCCGCCTCAGATACCGGGAGCTCAAGCAGAGCTTCCCGATGTGCGGGCAGTTCGGAGATCTGCAGCAGAACGTCACCGCGGTCGCCGCCGTTGGCCGCCAGGAAGCCGCCCCAGTAGGCGAGGTCCGCTGCCTCGGGAGCGGTATCGAGCGTGTTTTCCAGCACACTCGACAGAAACTCGGTATTGTCCAGGCCGCTCCAGAAACTGGAGAGGCGATCGGCAAGACTGTCCAGACTTTCGTCGCCAAGTTGCGTCACGAGGTTGCGCACTGTGTTTACCGCCGGGATGCTGCCGAAGGCGCTGTCGAACAGGCTGGTGACGGCCAAGCGATCAGCGCCGCCATTCTGCTGGTCAAGCGGCAGCGACATGCCCATCGCCTCGGCGATATGCTGGCCGACCGCCGAGTTCTCCTGCACGCCCGTGAACAGATCGGCACCCGGGCCAACAGCGAAGATCGGCACATCGGCCGCCGTATGACCGGTGGTCGTGAACTCGACGCCGCCCTTGGCGCTCAGCAATTCCGCCAGGGCAAGAGGGATGTCCTCACTGCCTTGCAGTCCGGTGATCTCATCGTCGCTCAGCGTCAGGCCCGTGTACTTGTCAACGGTGTCGCGGATCGAGGTGGCGTTGGCGGCATCGAACTGCTCCGCCATCCCCTCGGCAGTTTCCGTGAAGTCGCGGAATACGGCGGGCGACGCCTCGGCGGCCGGCTGTACCGTCATGCCGCCCGTGTCGTGGTCGGCGACCATCACCACCAGCGTGTCCGGGTTCGCTTCCTGGAACTCCAGCACCTTCTGCATGCTCGCCTCGAAGGACGACAGCGCGTGCATGGTTGTTGCGGCGTCGTTGCTGTGCCCAAAGGTATCGGTATTCTCCTCCTCGAGGAACAGCACAAAGCCATCCTTGTCTTTCGACAGGGTGCTGAGCGCCACCTCGGTCATCTGGGCCAGGCTCGGCTCCTCGGCAGGGCGCTCGCCGATGGCGTCGAGGTAGTCTTCGTTGTTGAACAGGCCAAGGACGCGTTCGCCATCGAAATTGGCCAACGCCTGGGCGTTCGAGACGTAGGTCATGCCCTGCTGTTCGGCAAGTCCGAACAGGTCAGTGCCATCGGGCTGTGTGCCGCCTTCGCTCTCGGTGGTGAACTGGTTGCGGCCCGCACCCAGCACGACGTCCAACTGGTTGTCACCGATATACTGCTGGGCGATGTCGGCCTGATTGCCGCGCAGCGGGTTGCTGGCGCCGAAAGCGGCTGGGGACGCGTCGGTGACGGCAGCGGTGGAGACGATACCCGTTGCCTTACCGGCATCGGACGCCAAGTCGGTTACCGAGGTCAACTCGTTGCCGAAGAAATCGACCCCAACCGAGCCGTTGCGGGTCTTGACCCCGGTGGCATAGGCGTTGGCGCCAGCGGCTGAGTCTGTAATCGGATTGTTGAGGGAGTCGGTCTGCACCATGCCCTTCAGCAGGGGTTCCCAGACCGGGGCGTCAGGGCCTTCCTTGAAGTAGCGGTAGTTTGCCAAATACGAGGTGGAAGCGCCGTCAGGCAGCATGAAAATGACGTTTTTCGCTGTTTCAGGCGTCGGGTTCTCGGAAGTCATATGTAGGATCTCTCCCGGTGCGACAGCTTTTGCTGACGACCGGGAAGATAACCAGAAAACGTCATTGTTTAAGGAAGAATAGATAATATTTTAATGAAATTACGCATCTTCATTTCAATTATTATGACATTTCCCGTTCTCTATTAAGTTGTGGGACGGCAATAAAGAGAACCACAACTCTGCTAATCTGGGCATCTTAGTGACTGTTTGAGAATGGCTTGGCGCGGTGGAAGCGGCGTGATTCAAGCTTGGGATGTGGACCCAGGAGACGCGCTGCCGGATGGCTGAGGTTGCCCGCAAGACGAAGCGTTACCCGTCTGACCTGACCGATGAGGATTAGGCGCAGGTCGAGCCATTGATGCCGCGCGCTTCGCATCGGGGCCGCAAGCCTTCGGTGGACCTGCGCGAGGTGCTGAACGCAATCCGCTACCTCGCGTGCTCGGGGGGCGGCTGGCGCATGCTGCCGATCCACTTCGGGCCGTGGCAGACGGTCTACTGGTGGTTTCGGGGCTATGATGGAGGCAAGCGGATCGTCGGGCGCAAGCGCCACGTCGCGGTGGACACCGACGGGCGGCGGCTGTTGGTGAACCTCAGCACGGCCGACGTCTTGGATAGCGCGGGCGCGCAGACAATCCTCACCGCCGTCAGGAAGCGTTGGCTCTGGCTGAAGCAGCTCTTCGCCGACGCGGGCTACGACCGCACGACGCTGATGGACAAGGCCACCTTCCTCGACTTCGTCGTCGGGATTGTCCGACGCTCCGACCCAAAAAGCTTTCACGTCCTCCCGCGCCGATGGGTGGTGGAGCGCACCTTTGGCTGGATGATCCGCTCGCGCCGCCTTGTGCGGGACTACAAGAGGCGCCTCGACGTCTCCGAAGCCATGATCCACGTCAGCATGGGCGCCCTCCTGCTCCGCCGCATCGCCCATCGCTAATCCTCAAACAGTCACTTAGGACAGCGACACCGTGAGCCTCATCCGGGCACCAAACTCAGCGGGAGATCATCCGCTGCCTCAAGCGCTTCGTGGCGCGAGATCTTCGGATATCCCTGCCGTCGCCTCAATGCTGTCTACCCAACGCCAAGTGCTACTTGACCACTATAGGAACATCGGTGCCGTTCCTAGGGCCTGTGGTCAGCCCGCGTGCCGGCCGATGGTCAAGACTAAGGCAACAATGGTGGTGCCAGGACAGATTCTCCTCGACCCAGCGGCGCGCGGCTTCTCCCATGCGGCAACGCAGCTTGGGGTCAAGGATTAGCCGGTCGAGCATCGCAGCGATCGCGGCCTCGGACCTCGCATCGACGACGAAGCCTGTCACGCCGTGCTGAATCAGCTCGGCAGGCCCACCTTCGACGCCGACAATGCAGACAAGACCATGCGCCATGGCATCGGCGACGCTGATGCCGAAGCCCTCGACTTCATCCCCGGCCTCCAGCGCAAGTTGCGGATGAAGGAAAATATCCGCCTGCCGGAACTCGGCTTCGCGTTGCCTATCGTCGACATAACCCAGGAGCGCAATCCGGCTACCGGCAGCGCTTGCATCGATGGCACGCTGGATCTCGGCTGACTGGGGGCCACGACCGGCAATGCGATAGTGGTAGCGCAGGCCCCGATCGTAGCAGGATGCAGCAGCCCTGACCGCCGTGGCGATGTTCTTGCGCGGCACCAGCCGGCAAAGGGTCAGGATGCGCGGCTCGCCCTGGCCGGTCCGCGAAGTGCCCGGCGCAGAGATTGCCGTCGTGGAAATGCCGTTCCAGGCAATGATGCAACGGGCCCCGAACTGCGGGAGGCGCCGGAGGAGCAACTCGCGTGTCGTCTCGCTGACAGCGACAATGCGTTCCGAGCTGGCGAGCACCAGGCGCATCAGCCGGAAGGCCAGGCCGCGTGGACGGCCGATCTCCCGACCATGGACGGTGACGATCAGCCGCCGGCGGAAGAACAGCGCCGGAATGGCCGCGCGCCAGGTGCAGGCATGGATTGCCTCTGGACGCTCGCCGTCCCGCCAGGCCGCCGCCATGGCGCGGCGAAGGCGTACATAGACCTGCAGCTTGGAACCCGGTCCCACGTCGATCAGCGTCAGCCTACCGTCCGTCTCACGCCGGGGACCGGCCGAGGATTTCGCAAACAGCGTTACCTGCCAACCAAGCGCGACATAGGCGCGTGCCACCTCCTCCGCATAGGTCTGCACCCCGCCTTCGTCGGGTCCATAAACCCTGGTGACCAGCCAGAGACGGCCAGGCGCGTCAGGCATGGAACCCCCCCGACGCCTTGACGGCCGGGCGCAGCAGGAACTTCGCCATAGCCTGTGCCGCCCGTGCCGAAGGCGGCTCCCGGCCCATGTCGAACGTATCCTGAAGCCCCTCTTGCTGCGCTGCCAGATAGGTACCGTGGTCATCGCGCGCGGAATCCAGGGCATCCAGGATCCGGTCCGCGCTGTCGAGAACCCTGCCGTAGCGCCAATGGGCGTAGTTCTCGTCGTTCCGCCAAGCCACACCATGCGCATTGAGGAAGAGGCAGGGCCGTGGCTTGGCGATGAACTCGTAGACCTGGCTGCTGACATCTCCCAGGTAGATGTCGGCCATGCTGGTGTAGGTCATGTCGATGCAGCGGCTGCTGCCGAGATCGATATGGATATTGGCGTGGGATCTGTAGGGAGCGAGCAGCCGTTCGGCGCGAAGACGGTCGCCCTGCCGGTCGAACAGCTTGATATGAGGCGCGACGATGAAGTTGTAGCGCGGCTCGGCGGCGGCCTGCTGCAGGATCGCCTCGCCCATCCTTTCCCAGGAGGAGAGCGCCCGGCTGGAATGCGGATTGTAGAGCACCACGGGCCGTTCGTCGCGAAACAGCGTCGGCGCCTCCGGGCGGCACAGCACGACAGCATCGAATTTGGGGTAGCCGACCACCGCATAGCGGCCCTCGCGGAGGAGCCCCTTGGCCAGCATGCGCCGGCGCTGCTTTTCGCCGGCCAGCAGCACGAAGTCGAATTGGCGGATACGCGGATCGAAGCCGATGGCCCTGTCCCCGGCTCCGTGGGTGGTGTGCACGAAGCGAAGATGGCCGCAGCCCATTCGACGTAGTAGCAAGGATGTCCGTTCCGGCAGGACGATGGCGTCAAAGCCCATCAGGCGCCGACTGGCTACGGCCAGGCTCAACAGCTTCGGGGGGATGGAAGCGCCGGTGAAGCGGGCGGCACGCTCCAGCCATTGCCCGCCGATCTGCTCGAACCCGATCGGGCCCGCGCCACCCTTCAGGGCCATGGCGCGCGCGTGTTCGATATGGGCGGCGGTGGCCGCCATCACATGGGTCTCGAACCGCCGGTCATGCGAGAGGCTGATCGCGATCGGCACGGTGTGCATCAGCATGTGGGTTTGCGCGTTGAGGAAGAAGCAGACCTTCAGCGGTGCCACGCCGGCCTCCGGCGCGCTCATGCCAGCCGGGCCTCCAGCCTTCGGAAAGAGATATGCAGCAGCAACACCGAGCAGGCATTCGCCGCCAGCGTCGCCCATGCTGCGCCGATCGGTCCCATCATGGTCAAAAGGATGCCGAGGAAGACGAGATAGCCGATGCTTGCCAGGCCGCGGGCGACAAGGGCCTTGTCGGGCCGCCCCAAGGCAACCAGCGCCGGCTCAAGCCCGAAACCGGACAGGTTCACGGCGGAGGCGATCGTGAGCACCAGGAAAATCGGGTAAACGAAGACATAGTCCGGTCCACCGATCAGCGACAGAAGCGACTCGCCCGCCACGGCGACAAGGAGGATCGCCAGGAGGCCGATGGCCGTCGTCAGCAGCGCGGCGCGGATCAGGACAAGCCGGACCGCGGCTGCATCCCTCGTCGCTGTCAGCTTCGCCATCTCCGGATAGAGCGCCCGAGCGAGGGAGGTTACCGGCTTGGTCAGCGCCGTCCCGAGCTGCATGGCAATGCGATAGCCACCGGCACTGGCGGGCCCGATGATCCAGCCGACCGCCAGGATCGGAACCTGCTGCCAAATGGGGCCAATGGAGGAAGTGAGATTGGTCAGCACCGCGAAGCGCAGGATCCCCGGGTTTTCGTCGGCTACTCCCCGTAGCTGGGGGAGGCCGGCTGGAACGCCCTGGGCACGCAGTTGCGAAGCAGCCGTCACCCACATCACCAAGGTCGTCGCCAGCTCCGCCACGCCCCAGGCGATCAGGTAGCCAGCCAGGCTACCGTCAGCTGCCCAGGCCGCGCAGGTGCCGAGCAGCCGCGTGACGGGCAGGGTGAACTCGCTCCAGGCGGCCAGGTCGAAGCGCGCGAAGAGCCGCAGGATTCCGGTCGGCGTCCCGCGCTGCCCGAACAGCAAGGACAAGCCGAACCAGGCTGCTATTTGCGTTTCCTGATCCAACCATCCCAGCGTGCTTCCAGCCGCCAGGGCTCCCAGGCTAGCCAGGACCGCGGCAAAAGCGCCCGCGCAGAGATCGAGGGTTGTTGTGAAACCAAGGACGGAGCGAAGCGCGCCGACATTGCCATCGGCCAGGTGGCGGGCACCATAGCGGATGACCGTCTGCCAGGACTGGAAGCCGACGACAGTTCCAATCGCCTGGCCGAAGGCCAGGATCAGGGCGAAGACGCCGAAGGTCGCTACGCCGAGCGTCTGCGCCACGATCGCCAGATACACCAGGCTCAGCAGCGCACCCGCACCCTTGCCGCCGAACAGCCAGACAGCATTTTCCAGCGCACGGCGGAACGCGCTATCCGCCTGGGCATTCTGGCCGCCGAGTGGCATCGCCCATCGCCGGCTCATCCAGGGCTCCCGCCAACAGGGCGCAGCGCCGCCTCTACCAGGACAAGGTCGGAAGGCTTGTCCACATCCACCGCAGCGGCACCAAAGGGCAATTCGACGAAGCCGAGCCGCACGGCGCAGCGCCGTTCGAGCGCCCGGGCCACGCCCTGCAACGTCATCATCCCGAGCGCATAGCGCAGCAGTGGCAGCAGGCCCAGCATCCACGCCATGGTCAGCGGCCGCTTCCGATGCTGTTCCATCTCTCGCCAGAAGCCAACCACCCGTGCCGCTTCGGGGCGCGCCAGAAGGAACAGGTTGCAGCCGCTGAAGGCACCATCACGCAGCCGCAGCCAGCTGCGCTGCGTCTCCGGGAACTCCAGCAGGACGGTTTCGCGCCGGGCAAGGGCGGCAAGGGCGGCGGCCTCCGGCGGCGCGGCGTTCAACAGATGTGTCACCATCGCCGCGCTCAACAGGGCATGGTCGGCGGTGGTGACCAGCAGGGGAGTGCCGAATTCCTCCAATACGGCCGCGACGCTACGCGCCGGACTGGCCTCGGCTGGGCGCAGGATGACACCCGAGAGACCGTCCAGCGCGGCGAGCGTCGTCTCCGGCCGCTCGATCGACACCACGATGCGGCCGATGGCCGGGGCCGCCCGTAGCGCCGCGACGACCCGCAGCAGCATCGGCACGCCCGCCACCGGCAACAGCGCCTTGTGCGACACGCCCCTGGCGGCTGCCAGCGGATCCGTCCCGCCGCGCTGGCCCGCCAGCACCAATGCGGTCACGCCCGCCCTGACACCGGGCGGATTCACTTGGCCAGGTCTTTCTCATAGACGCGGTAGGTCTTGTAGGATTTAGCACCGAGTGTCTCCGCCAGATGCCGCATCGGCAGGTTGTCCTCCAGCACCCAGGACATCTCAATCTGGCCGATACCCAAGGCCAACGCCTCCCGCCGCAACGCCTCCACCAGGAAGAGCGGCAGCACGCGGCCGAGAAGCCCCGCGCCGATATCGCGCCTGACGCCCATCAGCGGCACCCGGGCTGTCGCCACGCCTGCCACCTTCAGCCGCCAGAGCAGGCGCGCCCAGCCGAAAGGCAGCAGCCGACCGGACAGGTCGCGGATCGCCTCGTTCAGGTTGGGCAGGCAGACGGCGAAGGCGACCGGCCTGCCGGCCAGTTCGGCGAACCAGACCAGCCGCTCATTCAGCAGCGGGCGCAGCTCCGCGGCCAGATGCGCCACTTCCTCGGCGGTGAAGGGCACGAAGCCCCAATTACCGGACCAGGCATCGTTGAAGATGCCCAGCATCGTGGCGATCTCCTCCCGCAGGGCACGCCGGCGCAACGGCCGCAGCACGACGCCATCCGGCAGCGGCCGCGCGACGATCCGGGCCGCCGCGGTCGGCATCGGCAGCGAAAGGTCGCAGAGATAGGCCAGCAGGTCGCGGGCCTTGCGATAGCCGAGCGCCTCCAGCCGCGGCCCGGCATAGGGCGGGTCGTGCGGCATCATCAGCATCGGCGGCGTCTCGAAGCCCGAGACCAGCAGGCCGGTTTGGTCGTTGATGGACAGGCTGAAGGGTCCCCGCAGGCGGTTAAGCCCGCGCGCCTTGCCCCAGCGCTCCGCCGTGGTCAGCAGCGCCGCGAAGACCTCGTGGTTATCCGCCGCTGCCAGCAAACCAAAATGCGCAGGACGGGTGCCGTCGGGATCGCGCACCAGCTGGTCATCCTGCGCGCTGATGCGCCCGAGATCCCGGCCGTCGCGGCGGGCGATCCAGAAGGCGGCCTCGCCATGGCGGAACCAGGGATTGCGCTTCGCCGACAGCGCCGCCCGGCGCTCCATGAGCAGGGGCGGCACCCAGGCGGGATCGGTGCGCGAAAGCGCATGCGGCAGGCGGATGAAGCGCTCCAGCTCCGCGCGGCCGGAAACCGGGACGACCTCGACGGTGGAGCTGCTCATGCTGGTCTCAAGGAGGCTCGATCCTTCCGATGCCACACCGCATCGCCAGACCTGGGCGAACGATCGTATGGGGCGCCGGCGCTCAGGGACGCGACCCAGGGAAACCTCACAGCCTCGCCATAGCCCTGATGCGTGGCACGGGCGCGCAGCGGCTTCCGCAATCTCATCCGCCCGAGATCGGGGCACCGCCCGCCTCGCCAGCGACCATGCATCGTCCTTCCCCCTCCATCGCCGCGCCACTCAGGCCTCCTCGTGCCACAGCCGAAGCAGGCCTACGAGGGCAAAGACCAGCGGCGCGGTCCATGCGGCCAGATGGGACTCAAGCCCGCCGGCCTCGCCCATCGCGTTGAGCAGGCCATTGACGACGAGATAGCCGAGCCCGAGGGCCAGTCCAATCCCGCCACGCCGATAGCCGTCCGCCTGCCGCGGCAGGCCGAAGGCCGAGGGCATGGCAAGCAGCAACATGACGAAAGGAGCGATCATGGTTGCCGCGACGGCCTGCATTCGCGTCGCATAGAAGGCAGGGCCGCGCGTCACGGCGCCCTCGCCCCTTTGCCCCGCCAGCAACCGGTCGAGCGGTTGCGCCGCGGTCGGACGCGCGAGATCGCGTATCGCCTCCGGCGAGGGCCCTTCCGCCCAGGCCAGCTCCGCCAGGAACTGCGGCCGGGTCCCATCTGGCCGGACCAGGCGCAGTTGCAGCAGCCGCCAGCCCTCCGGCCCATGGATAGCGCGGCGCGCATCGATGCGCTCGAGCGCCCGCCCCTCCGCATCACGTCGGACGAGCAGGATGCCCGCGAGCGACCTGCCGTCCAAAGAAGCCGACTCTACCGACACGATCTCGGCGCCGTTGCGCAGCCAAAGCTGCTGCGCCAGCGGTATCGGCTGGCCCTCCGCCACCTCCTTACCGTCCCACCAATCGGCCAGTGCCCGCTCGGTCCGTGGCGCGACGGCGAGCAGCAGCGCCGCCTGCAGCGCAACTGCCAGCACGCAAGCCGGCAACATGGCCCCCAGGATGCGCCAGGCGCCGAGCCCCAGGGTCCGCAATGCCGTGATCTCCAGCGTTCCGGCCAGGCGCCGGAAGGTCAGGATCGCCCCGACCAGCACCGCCAGTGAGACAAGCTGCCCAAGCATGGTCGGCAGGCGCAGCAAGGCATAGCGGCCGATATCGGTCAGGCTGCCGCGCTGGAGCAACTCGCTTGCCTTGTCGAGCAGGTCCAGCAGTTGCAGCAGCGCCACCAGCCCCAGAAGCACCGCGGCCGTCCAGCCCAGGAAGATCCTGGTCAGGTAGCGCGGCAGGATCATACGGCTGGTCCCCGGCGCCATGGCAGCCAGCCGGCGATGGTAGCCACCGCCCGGTCAAGCCAGGCGATCATGCCGTCGAAGGCACCTTCCTCCGGATGGCGATTGCTGTGACGAAACACCGCGATGGCGAAGCCGGCGAGGAGGAGAAGGGCGGCCCAAAGCCCCAGGCGCGGATCGATTCGGCCGACATCGCCAAGCGCTTCGATGAGTTGCAGCACCTGCTGGTAGACCATCAGGATCACCGCCCCGACCAGGATGCCGACCGAGCGCCGCGACCGCTTCGCCGCCAGGCCCAAGGGCATTGCCAGCAGCGGCAGGACCAGCATCGAAGCCGAGCGCACCAGCCTTCCATGCAACTCACCATCGAGCCGGGTGCGGCCCAGCGGCGGGTTCAGGGACTGGCGCGCAGCCCAAAGCTCCCCAATGGTCATCTCCCGCTCATCGGTGCCGCGCAGGCGGAAGAGAGGCAGGCGCTGCGTGAAGGGCCGGGACAGGTCCGACCCGGCAAAGCGCAGAGTCGACGCCTGGCCGTCGGGCAGGAGCGTGATCTGCTGGCCATCGTCCATTTCGAGCAGCAGCTCTGTCCTGTCGTCGCTGAGCATCAGCCGGCCGGTCGCGGCAGTGGTCAGCACCTCGCGCCCATTCTCGTCCCGCTGCTGCAGGAAAATGCTGTGCAGCGTCCCGTCCGCCGGATCCCGCCGGTCGACATGGACCGTCAGCCGACGACCGATTTGCAGGAATTCCCCAGGCACCAGCGTGGCGTTCCAGCCCGCATTGGTCAGGGCATGGAAGGCTGCTCGATAGGCGTAGCGGCTGAGGGGCTGGACATAGCCGTAGAGCCCAAGGGCGAGCAGGCCACAGCCCAGCCCGACCGCGAGGAAGGGCCGGCTGAGGCGGGTCAGCGAGAAGCCCACGGCCTGCAGCCCGTCGAACTCGTGGTCCTGGCTCAGCCGCGCGAGAACCACATAGACCGCCAGGAACAGGGCTGCCGGAAAGGCCAAGCCGAGATAATGCGGTACCAAGTAGAGCAACAGGCGAATGACCGAGGAAGCCGATCCGCCGGCACCGGCCAGAAAGTCGAACAACCGCAGCAGCCGCTCCATCAGCAGTGCCGGCAGCACCAGCAGCAGGGTGGCAGCCAGCGGCTTGGCCAGCTGGCGCAGCATGTAGCGGTCTACCACCCCGCTCCTCGACAGTGGTCCCCGTCCGATGCTTGCTTTTGATGGCCGCCACCCGGATGCGGTGGTGCGCCTCTGTGTCACGCCCCAGCTGCTCCCCAGCTGGAGCGGAGGCGAACCAGCATGTCGTCTCGCACCGCTGCCTCTGGTTCCACTGCCTGGCCGAGCGCCGGTGGTCCTGGCCAGCCGACATCAGGAAAGCTGCGGCCCAGATGCAATCGCTCGCTGGCGTAGCGCGGGATGACGTGGAAATGGACGTCCGGGTCAACCATCATCAACATGAGATAGTTAACCTTCTCGTACCGCACAAATTCACGCAGGATGGTTTCGATACGATGGACGGCGTCGTGCATTCCGGCAAAGGCGGCGGGGCTGACATCGCCGAAGCGAGTGACCGGTTCGCGACAGACCAGCACCAGCGAGCCGAGCGTGACCTGCTGCGGCCGCAGCAACACAATCCAATGCTCGGTTTCGCCGATCAGCGTTGCGGGATAACCGAACTTGGCAAGCGTGGCAGCTGGCATCCGAAATCTCGCACAACCGGTTCAAGGGAAGGCCGTGCGGTCCCTGACTGCGGCGCAGCCTTGAACCGTCCTGGCTGGACTATAGGTGCGAGGCTGCAAGGTCGCCAGTTCAGGAGGCGGTCCGACCGTCCGGCGACAGGCGCATGGCCGGCCGTCTGGCTGCTGGCCGCGGCCCTGCTCGGAGGCGCCGCGCTCGGGGGGCGCGCTGGTGCCGCGGCGGCGGCCGGGGCCCGCGCGACCGCCTGTGCCGCGGCGGAGGCGCCAGCCGGGCCGCACCTGCGGGTCACGGTCACTGGTGCGCGCAAGGTGGCGGGCAACATCACCATCACGGTTTATGGCCCGCGGCCGGAGGATTTCCTGGCGCGCGGTGGTCGCCTGGCGCGCCAGCGCATCCTGCTGCAAGGCCCGGCAGCGGAGGCCTGCTTCGCCCTTTCCGAGGCTGGCACCTACGCTATCGCCGTCTACCACGACGAGAACAATGACCACGATTTCAACCGCACGATGGTCGGAATGCCCGCCGAGGGCTATGGCTTCTCCAATGACGCTCCGGCACTGATCGGCGTGCCAAGCTTCGAGGCTGTGCGCTTCACGGTGCCGATCAACGGATCGCGGATGACGATCCGGCTGCGTTACTGACGCTCGGCAAGGCGGCGGGCGGGGACTCAGTCCATTGCCAGGCTGCGGAACTCGGCGGTCGCCGGGTTCTGCAGGCGAAGGGTCGTTTCGCGGTGCCACCCGTTTCCGGTCCGCGTGATTCGATGCAGCAGCCATCCGGGCCAGTGCTGACCGGCGGCCAGCGCCTGTGGTGCGCCGAGGACCGGGATGGGGCGCGCCGGTCCGGGCAGCGTGGCCTGCAACGGAACATGATGATGCCCATGCAGCACCAGCTCCACGCCGTGGCGGGCCAGCAGGACGCACAAAGCGGCACGGTCGCGCAGCGCCTTGCGCCACCCGCCCGGCCCGAGCACGGGCGGATGATGCACCAGCACTGCCCGGAACAGCCCCTCACGCCCGGCCGCGTCGAGCAGGGCCGGAAGCCGGGCGAGCTGTGCCGCGCCCAACCATCCCTCGGCCGAGCCGGGCATGGTCGGAACAGCCGAGGAGAGCCCGATCAGGGCGATGGGCCCGCGCCGATGCAGGAAGGGGAAGGGCGCGGCGCCCACTCCGGGCACATCATCCGCCATCCACGGCTGCCAGATGCCGATCCCGGATTCCCATGGCACTGCAACGGTCGCATCGTGATTGCCCGGGATGACTGTCACCCGCCCGGGCGGGCCCAGCCGCTCCAACCAGGCTCGTGACGAGGCGAATTCGCCGGGCAGGGCGAGGCTGGTCAAATCACCCGTGACCACCAGGTGGTCCGGTCCAGCGGCTGCGATATCAGCCAGCAAGGCATCGGCGGGCAGGCTCCGCCGGCGCTTGCGCCGGAGGGCGAGATAGGCCAGCAAACGCTTGCCCGCGAGTTGCCCAAGCGGATGCAAGGCCCCGGGGGGAACAGGCAGGTGGAGATCGGACAGGTGCGCAAGGGTGAAGGACATGGATCGCCCAAGTCTCGCCCGGCTGGTGCATCGACGCCAGCGGCCCGGCTGCTGGGCGAGTCGCCCGTGCCGATCTGGAGCATGCCCGGTTCCGTCCTGCTCGGCCGCGCGCTGGCCCGGGCGGGAGTCGACGATGTCGCTGCCTGGGACGGGACGCCGACGAATGGCGGGCTTCTCCTGCTGCGGACGGATCATGTCTACGATGCCGCCCTTGTCGGCGGCCTGGCACGCAGCCCTGGGGTGCTGCTTTGCCGGCCGGAGGATGGCCGCCCGGTCGCTGCGCATCTGCCGGCGGGGACCGCCGCGGCCCCGATCGCCGAGGCGCTGAAGGCCGGACGCGCGCCTGGGGATGCTGCCTTTGCCGAGTTGCGTTCTGTGGCGCCTGCCGCGCTGACGGACAGCTACGACCGTGCGCTGCGCAAGCGGGGCAACCCCTACCTGCTGCGCCTCGGCCTCGAGACCCGGAGCGCAGTGGAATGGGAGATGTTTGGCGGCTCCTACAAGGGCGTTACCGATGCCGTCACCAAGCATGTCTGGCCCCGCCCGGCCTTCCACGTGGTGCGCGCCTGCGCCGCGCTGGGCATCACCCCGAACCAGGTGACGCTGGTCAGCCTTATGCTGGTCTTCCTCGCGCTCTGGCTCTTTGCCGAAGGGGCCTTCCTGACCGGGTTGCTGGCGGCCTGGGTGATGACCTTTCTCGACACCGTCGACGGCAAGCTGGCGCGGGTGACGCTGACCTCGACGCCCTTCGGCAATGTCTTCGACCATGCGATCGACCTGATCCATCCACCCTTCTGGTGGCTGGCCTGGATCCTGGGGCTGCAGGCGGTGAGCATGCCGCTCGCGGAACCCGTCACGGTGGGGGTGATCGTCTTTGGCGGCTATGTGCTCCAGCGGCTGCAGGAGGGATTGTTCCTCGCCCTGTTCGGCATGGAGATCCATGTCTGGCGGCGTTTCGACAGCCTCTTTCGCCTGGTGATCGCGCGTCGCAATCCGAACCTGGTGCTGCTCACCCTGGGCACGCTGATCGGGCGGCCGGATGTCGGCATGCTGGCGGTGGCCGCCTGGACCATCTTCGGCTGCATCGAGCAGGTGGTGGTGACGGTGCAGGCGGGCCTGGCACGACGCCGGGCGCCGCTGCGCTCCTGGCTCGAGCAATGAGTGGGGCCGGCAGCGTCCGGCGCATCGGCATCATCAGCAACCCGCTGAGCCGGATGCTGCGCAAGGGGCAGGGCGGGCTCGGTGCCCAGGCAGCTGGGCTGCCGCTGGCTGCGCCCACCACCCCGGCGGAACTCCGCACCGCCCTGGCCGGCTTCGCGGCGCAAGGGGTGGACCTGCTGGCCGTGCAGGGCGGCGACGGCACGCTGCGTGAGGTCCTGACCGCGCTGCCGGCCGCTTTCGGCGACCATCCGCCCGACATCGCCCTGCTGGCGACGGGGAAGACTAACCTGGCCGCCCGGGTGCTGGGCAGCGCCGGCCCGGGGGAGGCGGCGCTGGCGCGGCTGTTGCGGGCGGCCCAGCGCGGCACGCTGCGCCGTCGGCTGCTGCCGGTGCTGGAGGTCGCCCGGCCTGGGCTGCACGGCACTCCGCCATTGAACGGCCTGCTGTTCGGCGCCGGCGCCTTCACCGAGGCGAAGCTGCTGGCGGATCGGGCGTTGCACCGGCGCGGTATCCATGACCGGCTGACGGTGCTGTTGGCCCTGGCCGGCGTGGCATTGCGGACTTTGTGGGGGCGCGACGCTTCGCTGCGGGCCGGCACCGCCATGGAGCTGGCGCCGGATGATCTTCCGCCGCGGGAAGGGCATCGCTTCCTGGTCCTGGCGACGCCGCTCGACCAGCTGATGCTGGGGATATGGCCCTTCTGGGGCGAGGGCCCGGGGCCAGTGAGGTGGCTCGATGTCGCGGCGCCGCCGCAGCGGCTTGCGGCAGCGCTCTGGGCCAGCGTCCAGGGGCGGCCGCGGTCCTGGATGCCCGCGGCCGGCTATCGCAGCGGCAATGCGGGCCGGCTCGCCATCCGGCTCGGCGTGCCCTTCGTGCTGGATGGGGAGGTGTTCGAGCCGGGGCCGGAGGGGCTGGTGCTCTCCGCCCCGGGCCGGGTCGCCTTCGTGACGCCGTGACGCCCGCAGCCGCCGCCAAGCTCGAGGCGCTGGTCGCCGCCGAACTTGCGGCACCTGCCGAACCCGGTGCCGCCATGCTGGCCGCCCGGCAGCTTACCGAGGAGATCCTAGCGCGGCATGGCTCCGGAGTGGAGGCGGTGCTGTTCTACGGCGCCTGCCGGCTTAACAACGACCCGGCCGGGCTGCTCGACCTTTACGTGCTGAGCAGCGGCCACCGGGCGTTTCATCGGCGTTGGCTGCCGGCGCTGTTCAATGCCCTGCTGCCGCCGACGGTTCTGCATTGGCGCAGCAATGGCCTCGCCGGCCCGGTCCGTGCCAAGGTGGCGGTGTTGACGCTTCGCCAGTTCGAGCGGCGGCTGCGGCCGGCATCGCTGGACACTACGATCTGGGCCCGCTTCTGCCAGCCATCGACCCTGGTCCATGCACGCGATCCCGCTGCGTGGCACAGGGTGGAACAGGCCGTGGCGCAGGCACTGACGACGGCCGCGCTCTGGGCGGTGCGGCTTGGTCCACCGGCCGCGACGCCTGTGGAGTATTGGCGTGGCCTCCTGGCTCGTACCTACGGCGCCGAACTCCGCGTCGAGCGCGGCAACCGGTCGGAGCGGCTGCTGGCTGCCTCGCCCGGCTGGTACGGCCCGGCCCTGATCTTGGCCCTGGCGCGGCTCGGCCTGGCCACCGCCGTGGATGCCGAGGGACGGCTGCGGCCTGGTCGAGGCGGGGATTTCACGCTTTCCTGGGCAATTCGGCGCGTTTGCGGCAAGACGCTGAACGTGATGCGTCTGGTCAAGGCCGCATTCACCTTCGACGGCGGCCCGGACTACCTGGTGAGCAAGATTGCCCGCCATACGGGAGTTACGATCGAGCTGACCGGCTGGCAGCGCCGCCACCCCGTGCTTGCGGCGCCGATCCTGCTGTGGCGGCTGCGGCGGGACGGGGCGGTGCGCTGAAGGACGCGGGGCCGGTCTCCCGCCTAGCTCTCCACCGCCGCCAGCCCGGCAGCAACCAGCCCCAGCCGCTGCCCGGTTTGGGCGAGTGCGGCGATGGCGGTTTCGATCTGGGCCGGGGTCAGGGCGGCGCTGACGCTCATGCGCAGCAGCGGCTTGCCACCCGGGGTTGCCGGCCCGAGCGCCAGGTTCGTATAGACGCCTGCGTCCAGGAGCTGGTTCCAGAAACGGATTGCCGTCTCGCGATCCGGCATCGGCAGGGACACGATCGGGCTCGGCATGGCGCCAAGCGCGAAGCCGGCGGCGGCCAGCCCCGCGTGCAGATGCTGGCCGTTCCGCCGCAGGGTATCGCGCAGCTGCGGCTGGGCTTCCATCGCCTCGATGGCCTGGAATACCGAGGCGACGATCGAAGGCGGCAGGGAGGCCGTGAACATGTAGGCCCGCGCCGCAACCCGCAGCGAGTCGAAATCGTCGAGGTCGAAAGCGCAGAAGCCGCCGATCGCGCCCAGGCTCTTGCTGAAGGTGCCAACGACGAAATCGACGTCCGCCTCCACGCCTTCCGCCTCGGCCAGGCCGCGGCCATGGGCGCCGAGCACGCCCAGGGAATGCGCCTCGTCCACCAGCAGCCAGGCACCGGCCTCGCGCTTCACCTCGACCATCTCGCGCAGCGGCGCGGTGTCGCCGAGCATGCTGTAGATGCCCTCGAGAACGATCAGCTTCTCGCCCGGCTGGTCGGCGAGCAGGCGCAGGCGGCGCCGAAGGTCGTCCGGATCATTGTGACGGAACCTGGTGACCTGCGCATTACCGAGCTTCGCGCCATCATAGATGCTTGCATGGCTGTCCGCATCCAGCAGCAGGTGGTCGCCGCGCCCGGCCAGCGCGGAAAGCGTGCCGAGATTGGCCTGGTAGCCGGTGGTGAAGACCATTGCATGCCGTCGGCCGAGAAAGCGTGCCAGCCGCTGCTCCAGCGCCGCGTGGCCGCCATAGGTGCCGTTGGCGATGCGCGAGCCGGTGGTGCCGGTGCCCTGCGCCATGGTCGCCGCGACCGCGCTGTCGATGCAGTCCTGGTCGAAGGTCAGGCCGAGATAGTTATTGGTGCCCAGCAGCAGGACGCGTTTCCCGTCGAGGATCGCCTCCGTTGCCGACAAGATGGCATCGAAGGCGACGCCGAAGGGATCCCGCCCGACGGTGGTGACCATCGCGAGGTCGGAGCGCAGGGCGCGGAATCTGGCCAGCATCGATCAGCCAGCCTTGCTGGTGCTGCGGGTCAGCACACCGACGAGATCGCCGATGGTCTCGATCTCCGCCATACCATCCATTGGAATGATGATGTCCAGCCGCGTCTCGAGCTGCATGATGAAGTCGAGGGCAGTGACCGAATCGAGGCTCAAGTCATGCAGGAGACTTGTCTCCATGGTCACCGGTACCGTCCGCTTGCCCAGTTCCTCCAACGCGCTCGTGATCTCGTGCAGCACTAATTGCTCATCCGACATACCTCGGTCCCCCTGACATACCTCGGTTTCCCGATCGAATGTATTAGATGGGTCATTGAGGTGTAACCCCAACGTCTTCCGGGGGAGGACATGAGGGGCTTGCGGCCAGCGCAGGGCGGGACGACCGGCATGGCAACAATGCCGTGCGGCAGGCCCGTACCTGTCTTTCGCCCTTCTGTCACGGCGCGACCGGACACATATGGAAGCTGGAAGCAGACGATGATGAGTGCACCTGGCAGCCGGCATGGCGAGATTTACAAAACCGAGGGATCGCAGAAATCGATGTGCCCGATGCGTCCGTGTCCGCGGGCACGATCGAATGTCCCCGCGGACCTCGCTTGCGGCGGGCGGAGGCTGGTGCGGGCCCCCTCGCTGATCAGGCTCAGCCTGATGGTCCTGGGCTTCCTGGCCGGTTGCGCCGAGGCGGGGCCGGTATCCCACCAAACGATGCAGAACCAAGCAAGGGGTGGGCAGGCTGCTTCCGACACGGCTGCGTCCTCCGTAGTCTGGTATGAGGGTCAGCGGGTGCCGGTCGGCTCGGATTTCACCTGTCTCGGCAGATCGCAAAAAGTCTGGTTCCGGGTCGAGGGCGGCTCGGTCGAGATGCGCTCGTCGCGGCACCGAGGCTTGGCGGTCTCGAAGCCGATGCTTGCCGGCACAGTTTCCTCGGACGGAGCGATGGCACTGCGCTCGATTGGAGGGGCTCGCTCCGCCGTCGGGCGGATCCAGGGCGACCACCTGACCGCATCGGATGTGCCGGACCTGATGGTGCTAGGCCGGACGCGTGGGACCTGCGGGTTTCGGTATGAGGCAACCCGCCGGTAGCGCCTGAACCGGCGGCACGGGTTGTCATGCGGGAGCCGCGGCCTTGACCAAGCCGAGGCTCGCCCACCAGCCAAGCATATCGCGTAGACCTGTCTGCAGCGAAATGCGGGGCGCCCAAACCAGGCTGGGCAACTGCCGCTCGGCACTCGACCCCCAGTCCCGGTGCAGGAATTCGCGCGCCTTGCCGCGCCCGAACAGGCTGGGCCGTCCGGTTATCGACGACCACGCATCGGCCGCTGCTCCGCTTGCCAGCAACATCGCATCGGGCACCGGCACGAAACGTGGCTCGCGCTGCAGCATTCCGCAGAGCTGGCACAGGATCTCGCGCCAGCTGTATCCGCGCACATGCTCGTCCGCGACCTCAAAGACCGCCTTCGAAGGCCCGGCAAGGCAAACGCCGGCGATGGCCGTGGCGACGTCATGCGCATGGACGAAGCTGATGCGCGGCTCCGGGGCGCGGGGTACCGGTATGATCGGGGCGGAGATCAGTCGACAGAGCGCAAGGCCTTCGCGGTCGCCGGGTCCGTAGATGACACCAGGCCGCAGCACCAGCCAGCTGGCCCTCTCGCCAAGGGCGGCAATCACCGCCGCTTCGCCAGCCTGCTTGCTTTCGGCATAGGCCGACAGATGCGGTTCTCGCGCTGCGAGGGAGGAGATCAGCACAAGGCGAGCCCCGGGTGCGGACGCAGCGGTTGCGGCGGCCAGCCGGGCGCTGCCATCGCGGTTCACCGCCAGGAAATCCGCCCGCCGTCTGGCTTTGGTAAGGCCGGCAAGATGCACGACCGCCGTCGCCCCCCGAACCAAATGCTGCAGCGCTTCCTCATCCGCAAGGTCGCCGCGCACCAGCTCCACGGGATGGGGCGGCAGCCGTGGCGCGGCATCGCCCCGGACCAGGACGCGTAGTCGCCAGCCTTTGCGCGCCAGGGTGTCGAGCACATGGTGCCCTAGGAATCCGGTCGCGCCGGTGACCGCGACCAGCGGCGCTTCCGTCATTGAGCAACCGGCTCCAGGACGGGTGCGGGCGTGGTGAAAGCGCCTGCCAGATAGCGTGCGCGCGCCGCCACGCGGCTGAGCTTGCCCGAGGAGGTGTGCGGTAGGCTACCGGGAGGTGCCAGGATGATGCGAGCCTCCAGCCCATGCCGCGCGCGTAGCGTGCCTGCGGCATCGGCCACGAGCTTCGCGCGCGCGTCGCTGTCAGACAAGCCACGTGCTTCGATCAGCATCACGACCTGCTCCATCCCGTCTTCCTCAACGGCGAAGGCAGCGGCGTCGCCGGTGCGGACGGAGGCCACGGCTTGCTCGACCGACCATTCCAGGTCCTGCGGCCAGACATTTCGGCCGTTCACGATGATCAGATCCTTGGCCCGCCCGGTAATTACCAAGTGACCGTTCAGGAGATAGCCAAGGTCGCCCGTATCAAGCCAGCCATCGGATGAGAGGGCGGCTGCGCTTTCCTCCGGCTGCTGATCGTAGTCACGCATCAGTCCCGGCCCGCGGACCAGTATCCGTCCCACCTCGCGTTCCGGCAGCGACCGCTCGGGCCAGGGGAAGCCGGCGGCCTGCCGTATCTCCACCTCTGTCCCCGGCACTGGCAGCCCACATAGGGCGAAGGCGCGCGTGCGTTGGCTCCCGGATGTGGCCGGCTTGGCGATGCCCTCGCGCTCGAGCTGGTCGAGATCCACGGTGTCGGTGGCGACACCGGTCCCGAGCGGCGCGAAGCTGACCGCCAGTGTCGCCTCCGCCATGCCGTAGCTCGGCACGAAAGCCTTTTCACGGAAGCCGTCGGCGGCGAAGGTTTCCGCGAAGCGGGCGAGCACAGGGGCGCGGATCATGTCGCCGCCGATACCAGCGACGCGCCAAGCGGAGAGGTCAAGCGGCGGCCCCTTCGCCATGCCGAGCCGCGCCCGGCGGACGCAGAGTTCGTAACCGAAGCTTGGGCTGTAGGAGAGTGTGCCGCGATTGGCGGACAGCAGGCGCAGCCAGACATGCGGCCGCCGCGCGAATTCCTGGGAGGAGAGGAAATCAACCGTCACCTGACCGGCGAGCGGCGCAAGCATGAAGCCCACCAACCCCATATCATGATAGAGCGGCAGCCAGGACACCGCGCGGTCTTCCGGCGCCACGCGCAGGCCGTGCCGCAGAATCGCACCGATATTGGCCATCAGCGCCCGCTGAGTGACCTTGATGCCTGCGGGGAAGCGGGTGCTGCCGGAGGAGAATTGCAGATAGGCGGTCTCGTCTGCCTGTATGGGCATCAAGACCCGGCCGTCGTCAGGACCGTCTGGCAGCGCGGCGACGCTGCCGAAGGCCTTCAGCCCGGCCTCTCGCGCGAAGGGCGCCAGCCAGTCCCTCATAGCTTCCGGTACGAACAGAGCTGATGCACGGGATGTGAGGCAAAGGCGACGGATATGCTCGACATAGACCTCGCGGCCACCGAATGCCGCGGGCAACGGCACCAGCGCTGGGACCAGACCTGCGTACTGGCAGCCGAAGAACGCCGTAATCACGTCAGGGTGGGTTTCGGCAACAATCGCCACCCGATCCCCACGCTGGAGCCCAGCTTGCAACAGGCGGCGCGCCACAGCGAGGGCGTCCCGGCGCAGCAGCCGATAGGGCAGAACCTGCGTGACCACGCCCCGGCCATCGTGAAAATTAAATCCGGTAATGCCCTCGGCGGCGTAATCCAGAGCCTCTGCCAAGGTGACGAAGTCGCCGAGGCGCTGAGGGCAGGAGTTCAAGGTCGGAAGCAGCGAGGGATCCATTCAAATCTCCCCCGTGACGGCGGCGACCGCGGGGTCGGTCCAGGCATGTACAAGCAGTTCGGCGGAAGCAAGATCCTCCGCATAGTCGATCTCGCCCCAGGCACGACCTTCGATCGATCTCGCCTGCACGACGCCAGTTTGTGCCAAGGCATGGATGACCGACAAATACCAACGGCCGAGCCCGTCCGGCTGTCGCAGTGCCGCTTCGAGTCCGGCCGCGAACATTTCTCCTCCATCCCGGCGAAACCTCAGCATGCCGATTGACTCGCCATGGGTGCTGCCGACCGGCAGCGTCTTGCCGATAGCCGTCAGCCGCGTTCCATCCAGCGAAACCTTCATATCGTCGGCGTCGTAGGTGGGTTTGCGGTCTATTGTGACTGTGATTGGATGCTCCGGTGCTGCAAGCAAATGCCGTAACACCGCCGTCTCGAACAGCGTATCACCGTTCAGCAGAACGGTTTCAGCGGTCTGCAGCAGGTCACGAACGAGAAAGCAGCTGCCGATGTTCTCAGCCACACCGAAGAAAGGGTTGAAGACTGTACGGATCATGGTACGGGCCGGGGTGATACTGTGAACCAACTGCTCTACAGCCTCAGCCTCAAATCCCGTGACGAGCGTGATATCCTTAATGCCAACGGCAGCTAATCCGCGAATCTGCCACTCCAAAATGGAGCGTCCGGCAACTGGAAGGAGACATTTCGGAACCCGTTCTGTGAGCGGCAGCAAGCGTCGACCTTGGCCGGCACATAAGATAATCGCCTTCAAATCTCTGTCCTCTCATTTGGTTGATTGACGACTGACAGTGCCTCGTTGGAAAATTGCCGCAAGGCATTGCTTGCTTCTGTAACTTTGTTGCGGTGATCACCCACTGGTTGGCTTCGCGTAGGGTAAAGTTGGAGCGCGCCCCCTCCGTCTTGCAAGGGCACCCTGGTTGCCGTGCAAAGCGAATGCCGCTCGGCGCCATCCAGCTCAAAGCAGCAGCACCGGATAACCAACTGGGCCAAGGACGATGCAAGCCTATGCGCCCGCGGCAGCTTGACCATGTGATTGAAGTCGGAGGTGGTCGCAACCTGAATGGTTGAGCTGCGCACTGGCAGAGGCGGGCGGCCTATTCCACGCTCGCCATCGCCAGAGTCCTGACGCTGCGGGCTGTGTTTCATTTGGCGGCGCGCCAGACAGAGGGGCTGATTACTTCCCCCCTGCAGCTGCACAGCCTCGACCTGCCGGTGCCGGACCACAGCATCCTCAACCGCTGGGCCGAGACGCTCGGGGTGCTGCGGCCGAAGGCGGGGAGTGCGCCGGTGTACCTGCTGGTGGACAGCACCGGTTTCCCCCTGCGGGCTTGGTGCATGTGCTGAACCCATGCTCAACCTGAGATGCCCGGAGTAGGTCCGCATCGCGTAGCCCCGGAACAGGGTAGGGCTCAGCGCGTCCGCACCGCCGACCCATGTAACACGGTCGCTGAAATTGCCTGCCACGATGCAATCCCCTGTCAAGTGTGTGAGATCGAGAAGCGGGTTTCAGCGTCAGGCCCTGCCATCGGCGCCTGCCGAGAACAGGCGCGCGGCGGTTGGCGGAATTCTGCACTAGCCGAAGTCCACGCCTGTCAGCATGCTGGACTCCTCCCAGAGCCGGCTTGCGGCCTCCAAATCCAGCGACTGCGGCGGAGGCTTCGCGTCTGCCGGGTAGCCGCGTGTCTCGCTCAGCCTGTCCGGGCCATAGTAGCCCGCTTTCTGCGCGTCAGGCGACGTTGCCGCAAACAAGGTGGGTAGCGCCCCCTGCGCGACCGGCTGAAACAGGAACCACAGCAGCGAGCGCGTCAGGCCCTGGACGCTGAACCGGCCCGGTGCGTTGTGCAGGAGGTCGGTTCGCGAGATGCTGGGATGCGCGGCGATGCTTGTGAGGCCCCAGCCAGCGGCGTCACTGCGGCGCTGGAGTTCGAAGGCGAACATCAGGCAGGCGAGCTTGGACTGGCTGTAGGCCTGCATGGGCCTGTAGCCGCGTTCGGACTGCAGGTCGTCGAAATCGATGACACCTGAGCGAGCGGCGACGCTGGAGAGCGTCACAACCCGCGGGTCCTTGCCGTGTCCGAGTAGCGGTAGAAGGTAGGCTGTCAAGGCGAAGTGGCTAAGATAGTTGGTGCCCATCTGCAGCTCGAAACCATCAGCTGTGGTTTCACGGCGCGGCGGCGTCATCACGCCCGCATTGTTAATCAGGACATCGATGCTCTCCCGTTTGGCATTGAGTCGGTCGCCGCAGGCGGCGACCGAGGCGAGGTCTCCCAAATCAAGGGCCTCAAAGGCCACCGTGGCGCTTGGCATGCTCTTCTGGATGCGAGCCACGGCCTCGGCGCCCCGGGCGGGGTTGCGCCCGGCGACAATCACGTCGCCCCCAGCGCGTGCGAACGCCAGCGCGGTCTCGAAGCCAAGACCGGTCGTGCCCCCTGAGGTGGTGTAGGAGGCCGTCACCGTAATGGTGGCGGCCATCGTGATGGTCCTGGCTAGGGTTGGGTTGCTGAGACCGACAACCCCTGGACCATGGGCCAGCCACGATGACCGACGAGACGATGGCCCTTCGGGGCCTGTTGGAGAAGTCTGCCGAGGCGTCCTTCCTGCGGGAGATGATCGGCTTCGCCGCCCATCGGCTGATGGAGCTGGATGCTGAGGGGGCCTGCGGCGCCGGCCACGGCGAGCGCAGTGCTGATCGGGTGAACTAGCGCAACGGCTACCGCGAGCGGGACTGGCAGACCCGGGTTGGCACGGTGGAGTTGCGTATTCCGAAGCTGCGGCGCGGCTCCTACTTCCCGGCCTTCCTGGAGCCGCGGCGGCTGGCGGAGCGGGCGCTGACGGCAGTGATCCAGGAGGCCTATGTGCAAGGCATCTCGACCCGCTCGGTGGACGATCTGGTCCGCGCCATGGGCATGGAGGGCATCAGCAAGAGCCAGGTCAGCCGCCTGTGTGCCGAGATTGATGGCTGGGTGCAGGACTTCCTCGGCCGCCCGATTGAGGGCGACTGGCCCTATCTCTGGCTCGACGCCACCTATGTGAAGGTCAGGGAGGCGGGTCGCATTGTCTCAGTGGCGGTCACCATCGCGGTGGGCGTCAATGGCGATGGCCGGCGCGAGGTGCTCGGCATGGCGGCCGGCGCCTCCGAGGCGGAGACATTCTGGACTGACTTCCTGCGCGGCTTGGCCCGGCGCGGCCTGCGCGGCGTCAAGCTGGTGATCTCCGATGCCCATGAGGGCCTCAAGGCCGCGGTGGCCAAGGTGCTCAGGGCCACCTGGCAGCGCTGCCGCGTTCATTTCGGCCGCAATGCCGCGGCCCATGCCGGCAAGACCCAACGCCGCATTGTCTCAGCCTGGATTGGCACCGCCTACGCTGAGGTGGACGCCCCGGCCGCGCATGCCCAGTGGCGCCGGGTTGCCGACCAGCTCCGCCCCAAGGTGCCGAAGCTCGCCAGCCTGATGGACAGCGCCGAGGAGGACGTGCCCGCCTTCATGGACTTTCCCCGCGAGCACAGGGCGAAGTTACACTCGACCAACCCCATCGAGCGCCTCAACGGTGAGATCAAGCGCCGCACCGACGTGGTCGGCATCTTTCCCAACCAGGCCGCCGTCATCAGGCTCGTCGGAGCCCTGCTGCTCGAGCAGTCCGACGAATGGGCCACCCAACGGTCGCGCTACATGAGCCTGGAAGCGATCAGCGCCGTCAACGATACTGGCCAGGTCAGGCTCTCGGCTGTGCCCGCCTGACCAGCGGCCCAGCCCGCCAGGAGCAACCGCTCCTACACCATCACCAGGGACACGACCCCAAGACCGCCGTTACCGGTCACAACAGCCGTGCGGCCGTGCTGAGACGGGTAAGCGTCCGGTGACGCGGTGTCTGACGGTCAGGTTGCCGCGGCTTCTGCGTCGCTTGGCAGGTTCCACGGCAGCAGTTCGGCGACACAGCTGACGGGATAGTTGGCGATGCGCTCCAGCACGCGGCGGAGATAGGCCTCCGGATCGAGGCCGTTGAGCTTGGCGGTGGCGATCAGCGAGGCGATCGCCGCGGCACGCTGGCCGCCGATGTTGGAGCCCGCGAACAGCCAGTTCTTCCGGCCGAGGGCCAGCGGTCGGATCGCGCGCTCGACCGGGTTATTGTCGATCTCAAGGCGCCCGTCGGTGATGTAGCGCGTCAGCGCCTCCCATCGGCTGCGGGCATAGCGGATGGCCACGGCGAGGTCGCTGCGGCCGGAGATCCGGGCGAGGGTCTCGTCGAGCCAGGCGCGCAGGCTCTCGATGATTGGCCCAGCCCTGGCCTGGCGCTGGCGGGTCCGCTCGTCGGGCGGCTGGCCGCGGATGTCCTGCTCGATGGCGTAGAGCAAGCCGATGCGGCGCACCGCCTCGGTCGCCCGCGGCGCCTGGCCGGTGGCGTGCAACTCGAAGAAGTAGCGCCTGACATGCGCCCAGCACGCGGCCTCCCGCACCTTGCCGCCGTCATACAGACCGTTGAACCCACTGTAGCCGTCGGCCTGCAGCACGCCGAGGAACCCGGCAAGGTGCGCCTTGGGATGCTCGGCCCGGCGGTCCGGGCTGTAGCGGTAGAGCACGGCGGGCGGGGTTGTGCTGCCATGCGGCCGCTCATCACGCAGATAGGCCCAGAGCCTGCCGGTGCTGGTCCTGCCGAGGCCAGGGGCAAGCACCGATACCGGCGTGTCGTCGGCATGCAGCACGGCGCCCGCAAGGACATGCCGGGCCCGGGCATCGATCAATGGCCGCAGCAGCGCCGCCGACTGGCCAACCCAGTCGGCGAGAGTCGAGCGCTGCAGTTCAACACCCACCCGGGCGTAAATCTCATTCTGCCGGTAGAGCGGCAGATGGTCGGCATACTTGGCCACCAGCACGTGGGCGAGCAGCCCCGCCGTGGCGCGACCGCGGCGGATCGGCAGGCTCGGCGCCGGAGCCTGGCTGATGGCCTCGCAGCCGCGGCAGGAGAACTTGGGCCGGACATGCCGGAGCACGCGGAACCGCCCCGGCAGATAGTCCAGCACCTCGGTCACGTCCTCGCCGAGGCGGCGCAGCGTGCCGCCGCAGGCCGCGCAGGCCTGCGCCCCGGCGCCGTGCTCGACCACCTCGCGCGGCAGGTGCTCCGGCAGCGGGCGGCGGGCAGGCTTGCCGCGCTCTGGCCTGGCCACGGTGTCCGCCGGGTCCTCGGCCGGTGGCAGGGTGGGTGCCTCCGCCTCCAGCTCCTCGAGCGCCAGCTCCAGCTGGTCGGCCTCGGCCGCCAGCCGCTCCGACGAGCGGCCGAACTGCATGCGCCGCAGCCGGGCCAGCTGCAGCCGGAGCCGCTCGATCAGTGCGCGCTGGTCGTCCAACGCCGCGGCCTGCGCCAGTACGATGGCGCACAGCGCGTCGGCGTCGTCAGGCAGGGCGGCAAGATCGAGGACCACGATGGCATGATCTCCGCTGCCGCCGCGTCGCGCCCAATGAATCCCCTGCGATCGGGTGCTATCCCGCCATCTCCGGCCGCCAGGTCCGGGTGGGCATGCGCCAGTCGATGCCCTCCAGCAGCATCGAGAGCTGCGCCGGTGTCAGCGACACCACGCCGTCCTTGGCCTGCGGCCAGACAAAATGCCCGCGCTCCAGCCGCTTGGCGTAGAGGATCGGACCGACGATCCCGTAGCAACTCGCATGGACAGCGGCCAAGCCACCCTCATAGGGCGGCGATCCGCTCTCCTCACCCTCGGCATGTTGTGGAGCGCCACCTTCGTGGCCGGCAGCGCGCTAGCGCAAAGTGCACCGAAGCCGGATTGGAGCCTGTCTGACATGCCCTCTCAGAGCAGGCGCACTTTCCTGGTCACGGGCGGCACCAGCGGATTGGGGTACGAGGACGTCAAGGCGATGGCCGCCGGAACTCGTGTGGTGATCTCGGCACGTAACCCGCAGCGGGGCGAGGAGACGATCGCCCGAATCAGGCAGGAGATCCCGAATGCTCGGCTGCAGTTCGAGGCGATCGACCTGGCCGACCTCGCTTCGGCCTGCGCGCTGAGCAACCGTCTCCAGGCGACCCTGCTGCGTCTGGGCGGCCTGATCAACAACGCCACGATTATGGCTCCGCCCGAGCGCGGCGCGTCCGCGAACGGCTTTGAGATACACTTCGCCACTAACTTTCTCGGGCATTTCCTTCTGACTGCCGGGCTACTGCCCGTACTGCGGAGGAGCGCCCCCCCCCCCGCGTGTCGTTACGCTGTCCGGCATCGCCGTGCATCGGGGAGCCATCAACTTTGAGGACCTTCAATCCACCCGCGCCTATGACCCCTGTGCGGCCTACGCCCAGTCCAAACTCGCGTGCCTGATGTTCGCGCTGGATTTTCAACGACGCAGCGAGGCCGCTGGCTGGGCATCCAGAGCATGGCGGCTCATCCCGGCGTCGCAGTGACAGAACTGGTCGCGCGCGGGGCGGGGCTCGACAGCGAATCGGGGCGTCGCTGGGCCAGCAGGCGCGAGCACTTCCAGACTGCCGCTCAGGGCCCGCTGCCCACCCTGTGCGCCGCCACCGCCTCGGAGGCGAGGGTAGTACCTACTATGGTCCCACGGGCCCGCAGGAGGTCAACGGCCCACTCGGCCTGGCCACCATCCCGACCGCGGCCCGCGATGCCGCGGCAGCCGACCGCCTGTGGACGGTCACTGAGGAGTTGACCAGCACCCGGTTTCCCCCCCGCGCCTGCTGCCCTCTCTGCGCCGAGCCGACCACTATCGCTGCCGAGACATCGGCCCACATGGTGAGGCTCAGCCGGCGCACTGCTCTACGTGCAAAACCGACCTGAAGAGCCAATCTTATTTCGCGTTCGGATTCTAAGAGATTTTTGGTCTGCAGATGGCGGAGATTGCTGCCGGCTCAAAGCGCGGCAAGGCTTCGCCGCAGCCGCGTGATAGCGCCGGGCAGGCCGCGCACCTTCAGCACCCGGCCTGTCTCGTCATACTCCTCGGATAGGACCCGCGCGCTTTCATACACCTCGCCTATCAGCCCTTGTTTCGTATAAGGCAGCACCAACACATCCTCGACCATCTCTGCCTCGAAGAACGCGATAATGATTTCCCGCAAGGCGCTCACATCCTCGGGCACATGGGCGGAGAGCATGATCGCGTCTGGATGCTTCTCGGCCAGCGCAGCGCGTCCGGCGGCGTCCACCCGGTCCATCTTGTTCAGGACCAGCCGCGACGGCACAGCATCCGCCCCAATTTCACGCAACACGCTACGGCTCACTTCTAGTTGAGCCTCATAGGTAGGGTCCGAAGCGTCAACTACGAACAGTAACAGCGAGGCTTCCAGAGCCTCCGTCAGGGTGGAGCGGAACGAGGCGACTAGGTCATGCGGCAATTGTTTGATAAAGCCGACCGTATCCGAAATGAGCACTCGCGGGCGGGTTTCCGGCTGCAGGATGCGAACCGTGGTGTCGAGGGTGGCGAACAGCTTGTCCTCCACCAAAACCTGGCTGCCCGTGAGAGCCCGCATCAAGGAGGACTTGCCTGCATTGGTGTAGCCAACCAACGCCACCCGCAATTGGTCCTGCCGGGCGGAGCGGCGCTGGTCGCTGTCGCGCTGCACTGCTTCCAACTGGTCCTTCAGCTCCGAAAGCCGGTCGCGGATCTTACGACGATCGAGGTCGAGGGTGCTCTCACCTGCGCCTGGCCCCTGCTGCCGCTCACTCCCGCCCGACGATTCCCGCAGGCGGGGCGCGACGTATTTCAGGCGTGCCATCTCCACCTGCAGCTTCGCCTCACGGGTGTTGGCATGGCGATGGAAGATCTCGACGATTACGCCGGTGCGGTCGAGCACCTGAGCGCCGGTAGCGCGCTCCAGGTTGCGGATCTGGCTTGGCGAGAGCTCATGGTCGACGATGACGAACCCGGGCCTGCGGCCAGCGTCCAGATAGTGCTCAGCCTGCTCGTTAATCGCGGCGGTGCCTTCGAACCGCTGTCGCGCCTTGGACCTTGAGGACGGCACCATTGAGCTGACCACCCCGGTGCCGCCAGTGAGCGCCGCCAGCTCCGCCAGCTTGCCGCTTCCCAGTAGCGACCCGGCGCCGGTGCCCTCACGCCGCTGCGATACCGTTCCTGCCACCTCGTAGCCCAGCGTCTTCACCAGACGTCCCAATTCCTCAAGGCTGGCCTGATGCGCGACATCATCCACCTCGGGCGTCTGAATGCCGACAAGGACGGCGAGGGGTGTGGGGGGCTTAGTTTCCATGACAGTGGAGTAGCACGGATCGACCCGGCGACCGAAAATCGCACCCGCTCGGTCAACCCGGATCTACCTGGAAGATTGAGCTGGCCGCGTCAGCTCCAGCAACAGGTCGAGCGGGAGCATTGCCAGGTTGTTTAAGCGATAGTCCCGCTGCACCGGGTAGCATAACGACCTGCAGGGACATGCTACGATCTGGACGCGTGTCTCGCTTCCTGCCACGGCGACCCTTTCGGTCAGCAGGCAATTCAGCTCGCAGCGTAGCGCCTCAAGTTTTTGCCACTCCCGTCAGCCAGGTGGACGACATGCCGCTTGGTGCTACCCGCCACTGGTTCGCGAAACGGTTCCAGGCTCTAGGTTCTGTGGACTCTAAGGATTCCCGAGACGGCCATGGTGTGATTAGAGGCTGCCTTTCTGGAGGCGGTCTTGGGCGTTCTGGATCGGTTGGTGTTGAGCGACACGGCGTGGGAGCGGATGGCGCCGCTGATCATCGGCCGGCCTGACCAGAAGGGCTCGACCGGGCGGGACAACCGCATGTTTGTTGAAGGCGTGTTGTGGATCGTGCGCACGGGCGCGCCATGGCGCGACCTGCCGGAGGTCTTCGGCGAGTGGAACTCCGTGTTCCGCCGCTTCAGCCGATGGAGCGACAAAGGTGTATGGCGACGGATCTTCGATGCGATGTCGGATGACCCC
>NZ_FMZX01000013.1:0-45970 GCF_900101615.1 Belnapia rosea
AGGCGCATGCGGTGACGAGATTGGCGGCCTGAAGGAAACCAGGACCGAGCTTATTCAGGCCGCCAAGCTGTCCGACGAATGGGGACCACCTCAGACCTCCTACACCACACCCAGGGACGCGACCTGCCGCGCCGCGCCGACAGGACCGCTCGCGGTGTTGCGCGTTGTCTGAATCTGCCCCGATAGGAATGCCGATTTTGACCCTTAATCCTCGCCTCCTCGACACGGGCAGCCCGCCTATTCCGGAGATCCAGGCCTGGGGTACCCGATATGCGAGGGAAGGAGGGGTGCTGCTGAACATGTGCCAAGCCGTGCCGTCGCACGCGCCCGCCCCTGGCATGCTTGAACGTCTGGCCCGCGCGGCGGGCGATGCTGGGTCCGCCACTTACGGTCCGATCCTGGGTGAGCCGGACCTGCGCGAGGCTTATGCCGCGGAACTCGCCCGGGTATATAGCGGCCACCCCGACGCGTCCCAGGTTGCGATCACCGCCGGGTGCAACCAGGCCTACTTCGTGGCGATGATGGCCTTGGTCCAACACGGCGATGCGGTCCTTCTCCCCACGCCTTGGTACTTCAACCACCGCATGACGCTGGACATGCTGGGCGCAGAGCCGCGCCCATTGCCCTGCCGGGCCGAGCGGAATTTCGTGCCGGATCCCGAGGAGGCGGCAGCGCTGATCGACGATCGGGTACGTGCCATCGTCCTTGTCACGCCCAACAACCCAACCGGTGCGATCTACCCGCCCGAGGTGATCGCCCGCTTTTATGACTTGTGCCGGGAGCGTGGGATCTGGCTCGTGCTGGATGAGACCTACCGAGACTTCCTATCCGAGGCCCAGTCTCGCCCACACGACCTTCTCTCAGGTGGCGGTTGGCCGGAGAACCTCATTCAGCTCTACAGCTTCTCCAAATCATTCGCGATCCCCGGCCACCGGTTGGGCGCCTTGGCTGCGCCCGCCGCGCTACTGCCGGAGCTCGGCAAGGTGATGGATTGTGTCCAGATCTGCGCGGCGCGGGCGGGACAGATCGCATTGTCCTGGGGGCTTGGAGCCTTGGACGAATGGCGGGAGGCGAACCGGGTCGAGATGCAGACCAGAGCGGAGGCCGTGCGCGCGGCCTTCTCGCGCCTGCAAGGCTGGGAGTTGCAATCGCTTGGAGCCTACTTCGCCTATGTCCGGCACCCTTTCGGAGAGACCTCCGCCTGGAAGGTGGCAGAGCGTCTAGCCAGCGAGCACGGGCTGTTGTGCTTGCCAGGTCCTGCCTTCATGGGAAGAGAGGCGCATGTCCGTATCGCCTTTGCCAATGTAGACGCGGCCGGGATCGTGACCATGGAGGAGCGGCTGCGCGCGGCTGGTGTTTGAGAGCCGGCGCCAAGTTCGGGAGTGAAGGTCGTCATCGCCTCGCAAGCGGTTGGGACCTGTCAGCGCCCGCGCCAAATCTGGCGATGAGAGCTACCGGCAAGGCTTGACCTATGCCGCGGCACACCAGATCTGCGCAAGGCAATGGCAGCGAACAGGGACGTGCTGGTCGTGCCGGGTATGAGAGCGGAGGAAGTTACGGAGTTCGTCACAGCTTCGCCAGAAGCACTTCGCTGATGCGAAGCTTTTGAAGCTGCGCATACATCGCCTGCGGCCTTTTCGCGCCCCGGTGGTCTTGCTTCAGTCCAATGATTCGGAGGACATTGGTTCGGTAAACAAGGTGCCAAGCGGATCGCCCGCGGGTAGGAACCGTGCCCGTTCGTGGTGACGCATCCGGACGTGATGCCTGTGGCAGATTTGACCTCCTGGAAGGCCTGAGCCGCAGGCCACACACCCCATTGCCACTCCCGCTCCAGTGGCGCCGAAGCCTAACAGCCCAAGGCCCGGCCAGCCAAACGACCCTACTGAAGCGAGATTTGACAAAACCTTTCAGTCCTCACCCGTCCCCTGCTCACGCTGTCGTCGCTCTCGCCGCTGGCGTGTCTCCTCCAGCAAAGCCTCATAAGTTTGCGGATTGGGCTCCGCCGCGACCGGGGATGGTGAGGCATCAATAGCAGGAACGGGAGTTGGCGCGGAGGGAGGGGCTGGGTTCGCAATCTCGGCGGTGGTTGGTGCTGAAGCTGCCGTTAAGGCTGGGGTGGTGGGGCACACCGCGCCGCGCATCTGGAGTTCGACCGTTTTTTCAAAAGCGATTTCCGCCTCACTGAACTGGCGACCTTCCGGGCGGAAGTCGCTGCGGCACAGCGCCTCGATACTGACGAGGCGGAAAGGCCGCGTATCGACAGGGGGCGAGCTCTGCTGGCACGCAGGGAGAACCAAGGCCGGACCGACACTCAGCAAGGGCAGCAGCCAGCCTCGGTGTTCCATTACCCTCTACCTTAACCTCGACCCGTTGCTAGCCGATATCCGCACAGCATGAGGTTAGCTACAGCTTGGGCTATTTGTTGGCCACACAAAGCGGTCAGGCTGTCCTTGCATCATCATGTTGCCGTGCGCCAACCATGAGCGTTGGATTGCAGCCTTCCCCATATCGGGGTTTTGGCAACAAGCCTTACGAGGTCGAGTTGCCTGGTGCGGCACCGCCGTAGTCAGCTCGTCAGCGGCGGCTCGAAGGCGCGGATCGGCGGCAGGTTGCCGGCGAAACGTTCAGCCTCCACCACGGTGAGTTGGCCAGTGCAGCCTTGGGCGAGCGCCGAGGTTCCGGCATCCCGGGTCAGCACATTGGGGTTGCCGTGTACACAGAGCGGCCGGTCATCCTGGGGATCCTCCGGGTCGTACCAGGCGCCGGTCGGCAGCTGCACGACACCAGGGCGGATACCGGCAGTGAGCCGCACCGTGGCAAGGCAGGCACCGCGGACATTGAACAACCGGATGACGTCGCCATCCGCGATGCCGCGCGCCGCTGCGTCCACCGGGTGCATGGCAGCGACTTCCCTGCCTCGCCGCTTGGCTGCGCTGCTGTGGTCACCGAAATCGAGCTGGCTGTGCAGCCGCGTCGCGGGCTGGTTGGCGACGAGGTGCAGCGGCGCCCCAGGGCCCGGTACCTCCTCGGGCGGCAGCCAGGCGGGATGGCCAGGACAGCTTGCGTCACCGAAGCCGGCAACGGTTTCGGAAAAGATCTCGATCCGCCCGCTCGGCGTCGGCAGCGGGTTGGCGTCCGGGTCCTCCCGGAAGGCGCGCCAAGGGCCACCATCGTCCGGAGCCTGCGGCAAGCGCAGGCTGCCCGCGGCCCAGAACGCCTCGAAATCCGGCGCGGGACAACCCTGCTCGCGCAGCGCCTGCTCCGTCCGCGCATAGAGGTGGCGCAGCCACTCGCGGCTGCTGCGGCCCTCGGTGAAGGCCTCCTCCGAGCCCAGGCGCCGGGCGAGTGCGGCGAAGATGTCGTAATCGTCCCGTGCCTCGCCATAGGGTTCCGCGATGCGGTGCATCGCCACCATCAGCGGATCATGCGAGCTGTAGCCGATATCTTCTCGCTCAAGGGTCATGGTCGCGGGCAGGACGATGTCAGCGTGGCGCGCCGTGGCGGTCCAGGCCAACTCGTGCACGACCAGCGTGTCGACGCGTGCAAAGGCCTGGCGCAGCCGGTTGAGATCCTGATGGTGATGGAAGGGGTTGCCGCCTGCCCAATAGACCAGGCGGATCTCTGGGTAGGTGCGGGTCTGTCCATTGTAGCGGTACTCGGCGCCGGGGTTCAGCAGCATATCGGCGATGCGGGCCACCGGGATGAAGTTGCCGTGCCGGTTGCGCCCCTGCGGCAGGGTCGGGCCGGGCACGGCATTGGCGCGGCGGCCGTAATAGCCGATGGCGCCCAGCGCATAGCCGTAGCCACCGCCGGGCAGGCCGATCTGGCCGAGGGTCGCCGCCAAGACCGCGCCCATCCAGACCGGCTGTTCACCGTGCTCCGCCCGCTGCAGGGCGTGCGCCACGGTCACCAGCACGCGTCGGCCGTGCAGCCGGCGCGCCAGGTTGCGGATTGTCTCCGCCGAAACACCGGTGATCGGCGCCGCCCAATCGGCGTCCTTCGGCTGGCCGTCAGCCTTGCCGAGGAGATAGCGCTCGAAGTTCGGCCAGCCGACCGTGTAGCGGTCGAGGAATTCTCTGTCGTGCAGCCCTGCGACAACCAATGTGTGCACGAGCGCGAGCATCAGGGCCGTGTCGGTGCCAGGGATGTTGGCGATCCACTCGGCGCCAGCCTCCTCCGGCAGATCGCTGCGCAACGGGCCGACGAGGATGAAGTCGCAGCCGCGATCACGCGCCGCCTGCATTGCGCCGCGCTCGACATGCTCGCTGATGCCGCCGCCCGCAACCATGGCATTCTTGAGGGCCATGCCGCCAAAGGCCAGCACCACGTCGCTATGCGCTGCTACCTGCTCCCAGGTGACGTTGTGCTTGGTCAGCTCCTCGTAGTTACCCAAGATGTAGGGAACGATCACCGAAGCAGCCCCGGAGCTATAGCTGTTGACCGAGGCGACATAGCCGCCGAAGGCGGTGTTCAGGAAACGATGGATCTGGCTCTGGGCGTGATGAAAGCGGCCGGCGCTGGACCAGCCGTAGGAGCCGCCAAAGACCCCGCCCGGGCCGTACCGCTCGCGGATGCGGCGCAGCTCCTGGCCCAGCAGGTCCAGCACGGCGTCCCAGGCCATGGGGACGAACTCGTCCCGGCCGCGCCGGCTGTCCGGCCCGGGGCCTCGCTCAAGCCAGCCGCGGCGTACCATGGGCTGCGCGACGCGTGCGGGGTGGCGAAGGGCAGCGGGGAAGTTTTGAAGGAGGTCGTTCGGGTCCGGGTCCGCCGGATGCGGGCGGACCAGGAGTTCGCCATCTCGGATCGCCGCGGAGAAGACGCCCCAGTGCGAGCTGTGCGGGCGAAATTCGATCTTTGATCCGGTCTCGTTGCTCATGCGATGGCCCCCTAGCCGTGAAGGATGGGAGAGGATTGCTTAGCACCTGCCGCCTCGGGCTGATGCATCGGATGGCATTGTCAGCCGCCCAAGGCCTCGCGCAGCGGCAGCGCCTTCAGCCCGCGCGCCTGAGCCACAGCGGGATGCACCACATGCCCCGCATGGATATTCAGCCCCTGCGCCAGATACGCATTCTCTGTCAAAGCGCGAGGGAAGCCTTGATCAGCCAGTTGCAGGATGAAGGGCAGGGTCGCGTTGTTCAGCGCGACAGCACTGGTCCTGGCCACCGCGCCTGGCATGTTGGTGACGCAGTAATGCACCACGCCGTCCACCATATAGGTCGGCTCGGCATGGGTGGTGGGACGGGAGGTCTCGAAGCAGCCGCCCTGGTCGATCGCCACATCGACCAGCACGCTGCCGGGGCGCATCGCGGCGACCATGGCGCGGCTTACCAACCGGGGCGCCGCGGCGCCGGGGATCAGCACTGCGCCGATGACCAGGTCGGCCTCGACCACCGCCTGTTCCACGGCCTCAGCCGTTGCGTAGACGGTGGCGATGCGGCCGGCGAATTCGCGGTCCAAGGCATCAAGCACCCGCGGATTGCGGTCAAGCACCGTAACTTGGGCGCGCATCCCGGCGGCGATCCGCGCGGCGTTCGAGCCGACCACGCCGCCGCCGAGCACCACCACGCGGCCGGGCGGCACACCGGGCACGCCTGAGAGCAGAATGCCGGCGCCGCCCGCTTCCTTTTCCAGGCAGCGGGCACCGACCTGTATGGCCATGCGGCCGGCTACCTCGCTCATCGGCGCCAGCAGCGGTAGGCCCCCCATCGGATCAGTCACCGTCTCATAGGCGATGGCGGTGCAGCCGCTGGCCAGCAGGCCCTCAGTCTGCTCGCGGTCGGGTGCGAGATGCAGATAGGTGAACAGCGTCTGGCCGCGGCGCAGTTGCGGCCACTCGGTCGATTGTGGTTCCTTCACCTTGACCACAAGGTCGGCCTTGGCGAAAATTGTTTCGGCATCCGGGACGATACTGGCGCCGGCGTTGGCATAGGCCGCGTCGGGAAAACCGATGCCCGTGCCGGCGCCGGTTTCGACCAATACCTGATGGCCGCGCTGCACCAGCTCCCGCACTGAGGCCGGAACCAGGCCGACACGGTATTCATGGACTTTCACTTCTTTCGGAACACCGACCTGCATGGTGCGCTTCGGTTCAGCCGTGCTGTCACGGTTCTGCATTGTGAGCCTCCTGCGAGATTATCGCCGCAATGGTTGTGCGGTTAGCGTTACCGACACAAGCCTGGCCTGGGGTTCTGCTCGGCGTCGGCTCGTTCCACCGATTTTGCAATGCGGGCCACTTGGTCGCAGCCAGATTTGGCCGAACGCGTTGGCCTGGGTCAGGACCACCACCTCCTCCCGCCCCAGCTCCAGCCCTGCCATCGGCGTGCTGGCCAGCGCTGCCCTCCGCTGCAGTTTTGACCTCGCCCTGTCTTCGGATTGGGTTGTCAGAACGCTGGCGAGCTCAGTCCCTGCCCCATGCTCGGCAGCATCTGTCGCATGCGCTTCAGCGCGTCCGGCACCCGCCCAGTAGCGGCGGCCGCGGCTGGTGCAGCAGCACCAGCACCCGCAGGCAGGCTCGCAGCAGCTCCGCCGTGTTCGCGGGTGGCAGCGCGCCTGCGACGTCGGCAGTAGCTGGCTCCGCCTCGCCTCGCGCAGACACCTGCCGCCCGAGCTGCAATCGTCGCTCTAGCCAGTCCGCGAGCCGGGACGCCCGCTCCCGGTCAGCCAGATGGCCGCCCATGCGTCCAGTCGGCTAACCAGAAGCCCAGCCAGAACAGACCCGGATCGCGCCAGGGCGGCCGCCCGCGCTTCGGAACCGGCAGCTCGACCACATGCCGCAACGCCTCGGTCGTGCCCCAGTGCGACCACAGCCAGACCCGCGCTTCTGGGTACTCCGGCCCAAGATGAAGCACCGCCGCTGGCACTGGCTGCGGCGGTGCAGGTCGAGCATGTAGGCCGGCTCTCGCACATGTCAGTGATCGAACCGGTGCGGTTCATCGGCGTGACTGAGTCAAGACATCACCGTGATTTCCGCACCGCGCTCGACAGCTCCATAACTAACCTAAAAAAATTAGAATAATATTATAGGCCCCACAAACAAAAATGTTCTTCTCCGCCTAATCTGTTATTTCGGAATTAAATGACAATCTTCATGCTTCTAATCGGGTTGCAGCTTCCGCTCCTGCACGACCTTTTTGTACACCTCGTACTCGGTCTTGATCTCCTGTGCGAACTCCTCCGGCGTATTAGCCACGATGAAGGAGCCCGTTGCCTCGATACGCTCGCGTACGGTGGGTTCGGCGAGCGTTCTTATCACAGCGTCGCGCACCCGCTCCACGATCGGGCGCGGCAGCCCCTTCGGACCTACGATGCCGTAGAAGGCAACGCGGTTGACCTGCTCCAGCCCGACCTCCTTGAAGGTAGGCACGTCCGGCAACGCGGCGACGCGCTCGGGTGATGCGACCACAATAGGCACGAGACGGCCCGTCTGGATGAAGGGCAAGGCCGAGGGCAGGTTGTCGATGATTACCGGCACCTGTCCCGCCACTACGTCGTTCAGGGCTGGGCCGGAACCACGGTAGGGAACATGGGTGAGGTCCGCCCCGGACAGGCTCTTGTAGAGTTCCATCTGCAGGTGAAGGATGCTGCCGGTGCCGGATGTAGCATAAGCGTACTTGCCCGGGTTTTTCTTCACCTCCTCCGCCCATGCCTGGAAGGTCTTGGCTGGAAACGAGGGGTGCACCGCGACCACGTTCGGCGTCGCCGCGATGTTGGTGATCGGCGTGAAGGCGGTGAGCGGGTCATAGGGCGTCGAGGGCTGGATCGCCGGCACGGTAGCCACAGTCGACACCGTGGCGACACCGAGCGAATAACCATCCGGTCTGGCGCGGGCGGTCTCGATGGCGCCGGTCACGCCACCGCCGCCGCCCTTGTTCTCCACCACCATTGACTGGCCGTTGAAGTGCGGCGCGATTTGGCTGGTCACCACCCGGGCGATGATGTCAGTGGTGCCGCCAGGCGCGAATGGCACCAACAGCTTCACCACCCTGTCCGGGTAGGCCTGCGCGTGGGCGCGGGAGGTGGTAAGGAGCGGTGTGGCGACCAAACCAACCAAGAGGAGTGTCCTGCGGTCCAGACCACCGTTTGTATCGTCGCTCTGCATGTTGTTCCCTTCATCAATCGTCTGTTGTTTGTGAACTTGGCGGCCTTCTCGGAAACCGGGTGCGGAATGCTCTTAGCCGCCTCCCGTTTGCCGGGGAACATGGCGATGGGGCACGGATGCGAGTGCGCAACCATGCTCGCCGCACATGGTCTGTCGTGTCAGACAATGCGATTTGAGGCCAATCTCACGACCGATTTTCGTTACAAATTCGTGGTAATCCACAAGTGGTCTACATAGCAGCAAATCAGGCAGCAATTTGGAACGGCTCGTCGACGAAGGTGGATTGAGCCTGGATATGGCGCCCGCCAGCACCTTGAAACTGTCTCTTTCTGATCATCGTCATCATTTTAGAGCTCGTTTGAAAATGGCCGGGGATGGGCGACGCGGCGGAGCAGGAGCGCACCCATGCTGACGCGGATCATGGCTTCGTTGACGTCGCATCGACGCTCCCAGTCGCGCACCAGCCTACGCCAATGCATCATCCAGCCGAAGGTCCGCTCGACCACCCAACGCCTGGGCAGCACATGGAAACCCTTCTGGTCGGGCAGTTTGCGGACGATCTCGATGACGAAGTCGCGGTAGGTGGGCCCGGCTCATCAGCCTGCCCCGGTTATAGGCGCCATCGGTAAAAAGATATTTCAGCCAGGGCCCGCGCTTGCGGACCGCCTCGATGATCCGCTCCGCCCCGACCACATCCTAGATATCCGCCGTCCCCCTATGTCTTGGACGCAAGATGTGCCGTGACAGGAGCTCAGGCCGACATCAGATAAAAACGCTCTTTCTGGGAACCTGTGGGCTTCCAGAAAGCTACCACACCCACATACGAAATCTCTCATTTGTCATCGCATGCGTGGAGCCGCCATGTACCATCTCGAAATTGCTTTTTGGCGCGTGGCGCTCACGGTCGCTCTGCTGGTTCTTCAAAGCTCCATGTTTCGGTCTGCCCAGCGTGACTTCCTGCGGTTGTGGTGAGCGGGTTGCTACTCCCCGCCGCATCATCCGACTTCGATGGCTTCGCTGCCGCGTGTTCAACCGAGCGGTCGCTCTGACGGGAACGACAGGTGACCCTGACCTGTTTCAGGCCGGGCGAGGAAAGCCCGGCCCGGTGGGGTCATGGCCCAGGTGATCCGCAGGCGCGGCCCTCGGCCGCCGCGTCCACCCGCCGGAACGCCAGCGAGATGGACACCGGCGGCCCGCCTGCCAGGCGACGCCGCTCAGAAAATCGGCGGACCGTTCCGGACGAGATAGGGCCACGTCGCATCCTTGTCGGATATCGCCGTGATCGGCAGCGGCCAGGAAATGCCGAGCAGTGGGTCGTCGTAGCGGAGCCCTCCCTCGGATTGTGGCGCATAGGCCGCCGAGACGAGGTAGGATACCTCGGAATCATCAACCAGTGTCTGGAAGGAATGGGCGAAGCCGGGCGGGACATAGAGCTGCCTGCGGTTGTCCGCAGTGAGCTCGAATGCCTCATGCCGAAGATAGCTCGGCGAACCCGCGCGCAGGTCGACGATCACGTCGAGGACTGCGCCGCGGATGCAGCGGACCAGCTTCGCTTCCGTATGCGGCGCGCGCTGGAAATGCATCCCGCGCAAGGTTCCCGCCTTGGCCGATGTCGACATGTTCTGCTGGACGAAGTCCTGCGCCATGCCATGGGCCGCGAATTCCTCGCGGCACATCGTGCGTGCGAAGATGCCGCGCTCATCGCCCCTGGGCTCGATCTCGATCAGCCAGGCGTCCTGAAGGGTGGTTTTATGGAAGATCATGAGGCAATCCCGAATTCCTGCTTCGCCACCGGGAGCGGGAAGCGCGCTTCCTGTTCCGCGTAGAGCCTGTCGACCACACGGCCTGCCGGGATCTCGACATCCGCGAAGGTGAGGACACTGTCCTTCGCCACCGGCCGGACAACCCGGCAGCCGAGCGCGATGCCAAGCGGCAGCAACCGGTCATGGGCAATGACCTCGCTGTTCTCGGCCACGCCATAAGCGTGGTAACCGCCGAATTCGGTGATGACGTCACCCGGCGAGAGATCGATCTTCGCCACCGCGATGACGCCGACCTCGGGTCCGCCCCGCGGCGCGAGAACGGCATCGCCGAACAGGGCTGCCCGGGCGATGGAGATCGGCACCTCGAAGTGGCAGAGGTGATAGGGCGTGTGGAAGCAGAAATAAGGGCCCGAGCCGAGCTTGTAGAGGTTCAGGAAATGCCGCTGGCGCGGGTCGTCATGGGTGCCGAGGATGAAGACGCCAGGGCCCGGGCGGGCGCCGACGACATAATCGACGATCCCGGGACCTCCGGCCGACAGATGATCGGCGAAGGCCGCCACGGTCTCCTCGAGCGGAACCAGCGGGGCATAGGGATCGCCGCCCGAGAAATCGGGGCCGATCATGCCGCGGCGCGCCACCTTGAAACCGGTGCCGTTCGCCACGATCGCCTGCTCGTAGGAGATCTTCGTGCCATCTGCGAAGGAGGCCACCATCGCCGGCTTCTGCCCCCAACGCTCCGCGAAGGGTTTCTGGGTGGTCGGGTTCCGGTAGGGGTCGTGCAGGCCCTTGATATTCCCGCATAGCACCGGCGTCACGCCGATGCTGCGCACGAACCGGTAGAGATTCATCTGCACGCCTGGCTGGTCGCCATCGGAGAAGCTGTAGATCACGCCCGCCGCATCGGCGCGCTGCTTCAGGATGGGGCCGACGGTTCCGTCCAGCTCGGCATTCATCTGGACCACATGCTTGCCGGCCGTGATGGCCGCCAGCACGACCTCCGCCGCATAGTCGACGGAGCCGGTGACCTCGACGACGACATCGATGCCATCGGCACCGGCGAGGCCCACCGCGTCCTCCGTCACCGCCGGCTGGCCGCGGGCGATGGCGGCATCGATCGCGGCCCGGCCGTCGCAGATGGCAGGCTCGATCCCCAGCACGGTGAAGGCTTCGATCGCCTTGCCGATATGCCGGTTGGCGACCGCGGCGACCCGCATGCCGGGCGTCGAGGTCACGATCTGGCGGATGATGGCGGCGCCCTGGAATCCGGCCCCCACGATCCCGACCTGGATGGGCCGGCCTTCGGCCTCACGGCGGGCCAGTGCAGTGTCAACGATGATCAAGTGTCTTCCTTTCGGTCGCCAGGCCGGCTGGACGCTGCAGTGTTACCAAATCTTCCACGGTGCGCCGGAAGCCCACTGGGCTTCGAGGATCTGCTTGTCGCGCAGCGAGTCCATGCTCTGCCAGTAGCCGTCATGGACATAGCTGCCGAGCTTGCCGCGCTCGACCATCCGCTGCATCGGCTCCGCCTCGAAGACAGTATCGTCGTCGTCGATCAGGTCGAGCATCTGCGGCTCGCAGACGAAGAAGCCGCCATTGATCAGGCCGCCATCGGCGACGCCCTTCTCGCGGAAGCCCTTCACTTCGGTGAGGTCCTCGCTCAGCCGCAACGCACCGTAGCGGCCCGGCTGGACGACGGCGGTCAGCGTGCACCAGGCATCGGTGCTGGCATGCTTGGCGATGAGCCGCTTCATGTTGACGTCGCTCAGGCCATCACCATAGGTCAGGCAGAAGCGCTCATCCTCCAGGAAGCGGCGGGCGCGCAGGATGCGGCCGCCCGTCATCGTCGCATCGCCGGTGTTGAGCACGGTCACCCGCCAGTCGTCGCCCATGGCCTCGAACCAATCGACCCGGCCGGAGCTCAGGTCGATGCTGAAATCGCACTGGCTCGCACGATAGCGCAGGAAATAGTCCTTGATATAATCGACCTTGTAGCCGCCAAGGATCACGAAATCCCTCATGCCGTAATGGGCATAGAGCTTCATGATGTGCCACATGATCGGCTTGCCGCCGATCTCCACCATCGGCTTGGGCCTGATGGCCGTTTCTTCGCTCAGGCGCGTGCCAAGGCCACCCGCCAGCAATGCCACCTTCATCCGCCTGTTCCTTCAACGAGACTGCGACAGCAAGCCCGGGCCGGAGCGCGTTCCGTTCGCATGGTTCACGGAAGCCGCCCCAGCGTGTTGTTTGATCGAGTCATCACCTCCGATCGGGTGGGTCCACCCGATCGGAGCTTGCCCTAGCGCCAGGCCAGGTCATCCGAGAGGCGGCCCTGCTGGATGTGGTTCTGCAGGACCTGCAGCCGCATCAGAGGGGAGTTGCGGAAGCTGGCATCGGCGAAGCCCATCTCCTTGAGCCCGGCGACCAATTCCTCGATCGATTGGGCCAGGGTGACCCTCGGCTGATGCTCCGGTGCCAACTCAGCGTAGCGGCCGAAATCGACCTTGTAGGACCGGCTGTCGGCCGGGGCGGCCGTGTTGATGCTGACGCTCGTACCCGGCACCGCCGCGGCGACAGCCGCGGCCAGATCCTTGACCTGGTAGTTGCGGTCATTCGAGCCGGCATTGACGACGAGCAGGCGCCCGCCCTGGTCCGACGAACGGGTCGCGGCCCATTCGATCGCCAGCGCCATGTCCTTCACGTCGATCAGTGGCCGCCATGGCGTCCCGTCGCTCAGGACGCTGATCTCACCACGGGCGAGCGCGCAGGCGGCGAAGTCATTCAGCACCAGGTCGAGCCGAAGCCGGTCTGACATGCCGCAGGCCGTGGCGAAGCGGAGGCAGGTGATGGTCATGTCGCCCTCGACATGCCGCAGCGCCAGCTCGGTGCCGATCTTCGAGACGGCATAGGCCGTGACCGGGTTGACCGGATCCTCCTCCGTCCGCGCGCCACCGGCTGCGACGCCGTAGACGCTGCAGCTCGAGGCGAAGACGAAGTTGCGCACCCCCGCCTTGGCGGCCGCCTGCGCCAGTGCCGCGGAGGCGTCCTGGTTGATCTGCCGGGTGACAGCCTCGAACTTGTTCCCCATCGGGTCGTTCGAGATGGCCGCGAGGTGGATGACCGCGTCGCATCCGCTCAGCAGCGAGGTGTCGATGCTGCGGACATCGCCATAGCTTTGCCGATCGAGCAGGCGTTCCGGCAGTTGCGCGGCATTGGTCAGGCAATGCGCGAAATAGGCATTGTCGTAGCCATGCAGGTAAGCATCAGGAAAACGGCGCCGGAGGTGCCGCACCACGGCGGGCCCCACGTAACCCATATTGCCCGTGATCAAGAATTTCATGAGCCCACCTCAGCTTGCCCGCCTACCGGCTATATCGGGACGTCAATTTCCACGGCCGATGTCGATCCTGGGCACTACTTCGCTGAACTCCACATGTTATTATACCCGTGGACAGGCGCATTCCTGCACACCGGACCATGTGAACCATCTATAGCGTCAGCGCCCACTCTCAACCATTGCCTTAATAACGATACTTATTAAATCGCTATCGCCAACAAACAAACCCGTTATCGTTTTAGGCCGTTATTCGCGATCGCGGACACTCACAATTGAGCACGCGCGGCGACTCGCTGATGAGGGCAATACTTGGAGCATGGGCGCCAACACAATAACCACGGCGCTGACGTTGCTGTGGGCAGGCGCACCGCCCCCCCCCCCCCCCCCGCGTCGCCAGCCGGTCGGCGTTTCCGTCCCCGATACGCCGTTTAGCAGGCATCGGCTCGGGAGGAGGACATTCCTGACGCCCGACCAGCGGCCCATCCTGTCTGCCCTCCACTTGAGCTTACGGACCCGTTGCCCTGTGGCAACTCGGCGCCGGCATTCCCATCAGCCCAGAGATTCGCCGTGCTTTTCCCGACAAGGTCCGTCACAGAAGAACTGCGGATTGCGCTCCTACTTGTCGGCAAGCATAAACCAAAAGGTTGAAAAATTTTCCCGAAAATGCTCTTTTGGTAAATACACTTCATGGGATTTTTTTGAGGGTTTGAAACTATTTCAATTTTCTCAATGAACGGTGAGCGCACGGCGTTGCGAGATCACTTCGATGCCGGTTTCTGCGATAGACGAAACATAAGGGAGTCGATCCGGCACTCTGGTCCACTGGGCTCGGAGGTTCGGAAGTGGCAGTGGTGTCCGGGAAACAAACAATGAGCACGACATTTCGTCATTCATTGAGAACGGTTCGGCATGAGCGATGGAACCTCGCGGGCCGGACGCTGTGTGATGTCAAGGGCCAGAGTAAAGCGGACAAACATGACAGGAGCGTCACCTCCTGCCCGGCCCTCCGCGTTGCGTGACAGCTACATGCAGGGAATCGCGAATTTGACCTGCATTACTTCATGTAACGCATTTGTTGGCACCACAACCGGATAAGCCGGCTGGTCCTTTCTCTGATGTCAGATCATTGTCGCCGACGACACGAATGCTGGCTTTGTGTCGGATTGATGGCAAACGGAAATCGCCGGCGGAGGCTGACATGATGCCCAGGGTCTGTGCGGTAGTGCTCACCTATAACCGGCGGGAGCTGCTGGACGAGTGCCTGCGGAGCATCGCCGCGCAGAGCCATGTCTGCGATCGTGTCATCGTCGTGGACAATGCAAGCACCGATGGCACGGCCGAGATGCTGGCGGAGTGCTGGCGGTCCAAGGTCGATGCGCATGTGCTCGAGCAGAACATCGGCGCGGCCGGCGGCTTCAACCTCGGCATGCGCCTTGCCTATCGGACAGGGGCCGATTACATCTGGGTCATGGATGACGACGTCATGCCGGAGCCGGATGCACTGGAAAAGCTCCTGGCGGCGGCGAGCGTGCTGGCGAGCCGGAACATCGCTCCGTCCTTCCTCACCTCGATCCTGCGCTCTCCGGTCGGGCACCTGACCAATGTACCGGAGATCGACCGGCACACGAACCCGCTGCAGTACGAGAACTGGCCCGACCTGCTCGACCACAAGCTGGTGCCGGTCATCCGCGCGGCGCTGGCCTCCAACCTGCTGCCGCGCAGCACGCTGGAGCAGTACGGCTTGCCGATCGCCGACATGTTCATCTGGGGCGAGGACACGGAATTCACGCTGCGCGTCGCGCAAGACCGCCCCGGCTTTATCGTCGGCGACAGCCGCGCGGTGCATGTCCGTCAGCTGGCCGGGGTGCTCGACATCCGCACCGAGCGGAACCCGGCGCGGGTTGCCTATCACTTCTACAGGATCCGAAACGATGTGTTCCTGAAGCGTCGCTTCGAAGGACCCCGCGCGGTTGCCCGGCTGATCCGCCGGCAGGTGAAGCTGGCGGTGCAGCTGTGCCAGGCGCAGGAATTCGCCAGGGCCCGCATCGTGCTGCGCGGAGTTCTGGCAGGCCTATCCTTCAACCCGTCGATCGAGGCGGCGGATGCGCCTTTCACCATGGCCAGCGTGAGGCAAATGGCGGAGCCGGAGGCCGATCTGGCGCTGGCCTCGGCCGAAGCCACTGCCCCCGCCAAGCTGGCGCCGGAACAGGAACAGGCCTTTCCGAACGACCTCCGGCCGGCGGTCTGATCCCACATCCCGCGGTAGCCCCGGCAGCGCACCGCCGCAGACCAGGTTGCGGGCCTCAAGGGGCCCGCAGGATGAAGCCGAAGCGCTGCCAGCTCGGCGCCGCCTCGGCCCCGGCGAGGAAGGCCAGCAGTGCCCGCGCCTGCGGGTGCCCGGCCCCGCGGCTGGTGAGGGCGAAGGGATAGGTAATGACCGGGTGGCTCTCGCCCGGGAAGGTGCCGATGACCTTCACCCCGCGGCTCAAGGCCGCATCCGTCGCATAGACGATGCCGAGCGGAGCCTCGCCCCGCTCCACCAGCAGCAGGGCGGAGCGGACATTGTCGGCCCGCGCCATCCGCGGCGCGATGGCAGCCCATTGGCCCATCCAGCCGAGCGCCGCCTGGGCGTAGCGGCCGACCGGCACATGCGCCGGGTCGCCGGTGGCGAGCCGCCCCTGCGGGCCGAGCCATGCGGCGAGATCCGTGTCACGGCCAAGCCGCACATGCGCCTGCGCCGCGCTGGCCGGTGCCACCAGCACTAGCGCATTGCCGAGCGGGCTGACCCGCGTGCTGGTCTCGATGAGCCGGCGCTCGACCAGATAGTCCATCCAGGGTTCGTCGGCGCTCATGAAGAGATCGGCCGGGGCACCCTGCTCGATCTGCCGCGCCAGTGCCGAGGAGGCGGCGAAGGAGAGGCGGAGCAGGGCATGGCCCGGCGCCGCGGCGCGCCAGGCCGGCTCCAGCGCCCGCAACGCATCCTGCAGCGAGGCGGCGGCGAAGACGGTGATGGATGGCGCCTCCTGCGCGCGCGACGAGGCAGGCATGGCGAGGAGCGGAAGGGCGAGGAGCGGGCGGCGGCGCATGGGCGTCCCCGGCGGTCAGTGCGGCCGAAGCGGCGCTGGCCGCTGCGTGGCGGCATCCGCCATGGCCGCCAGCCGCTCCGGCGGCAGCACAAAGGAGACGGCGAAGCCATCCTCGGTGGAGAGGGTGAGGATGCGGCGGGCGCCGTCCGGCGTCGCTTCCAGCCGCCAGTCACCGAGCGGATAGACCAGGCGCAGGCTGGGGTCCCGGTAACGGCGGCGCAGCGCCTCGGCGGCGAGGGCAGGCAGCGTCATCACCAGCTGGGCCAGGCATTCGGCCGGCAGGGTGACATCGGCGGGCAGGCCGGCGGCATCGAGCAGGCCAAGGCGGATGCGGGCGCCGTCCGCCTCGATCCCGCAATCGCGGAGGGAGGCGCCGCGGATCTCGCGGGATTCGCCCAGGGCCTTGCCGGTCGGGTCGGGCATGCGCGTCTCCTGGCTGCTGCGGGGACGCTATAGCCATTCGATTATAACGACAATCACCCCTCGCCCGGCGCGCCCTCCTCCCGCTGCGCCTCGCGCTGGGCCGCGGCCTCCACAGTGCGGTAGCGGGCGATGAGGGCGTGGCCGGCCGCGGTCAGCGTCGCCCCGCCGCCGCGCTGGCCGCCCGGCGCACGGGTCACCGCCGCGGTGCCGAGTGCCGCGTCCAGCGCCTCCACCAGGCCCCAGGCGCGTGGATAGGACATGCCCAGGGCGCGCGCCGCACCGGCGATGGAGCCGGCCTCAGCGATCGCCTCCAGCAGCGCGATCTTGCCGGGGCCGACCCGGCCGCCCGAGGGCAGGTCGAGCCGGATGCTGACGCGCAATGGCGATCGGGCAGGGTCCAAGGGTGGCGTGGTCAGCGGCCGCCGCCGACCGGCAGCAGCGCGCCGTTGACATAGCTGGCGGCGGGCGAGAGCAGCCAGAGCACCGCTTCCGCCACCTCCTCCGCGCTGCCGCCGCGCTGCATCGGCACGCCTGCCGACATGCGCGCGACACGGTCCGGCAGGCCGGCGGCGGCATGCAATTCGGTGTCGATCAGCCCGGGATTGACGGCATTCACCCGGATGCCCTCGGCCGCGACCTCGCGCGCCAGGCCGAGGGTCAGCGTGTCCACGGCACCCTTGCTGGCCGCGTAGTGCACCCATTCGCCGCCGCCACCGATGGTCGAGGCGCGGGAGGAGACGTTGACGATGGCCCCTCCCCTCCCCCCATGGCGGGTGGAGAGGCGGCGGATGGCCTCGCGGCTGCAGGCGGCAAGGCCGAGGACGTTGGTGCGGAGCACCTCCTCCCAGACCGCATCGGGCGTCTCGTCGAGCCGCCCGGTCGGGCCGGTAATGCCGGCATTGTTCACTAGCGCATCCAGCCGGCCGAAACGCGCATCGAGCGCGGCGAAGCATTGCGCGCGCCCCTCGGGGTCGGCGACATCGGCCTGGATGGCATGGGCGGTGGCGCCCGCGGCGCGGGCCGCCTCGGCGGTGGCCTCAGCGCGGGCGGCGTCACTGCGATAGGTCAGCAGGACATCGTGGCCACGGGCGGCGGCGAGCCGCGCGACGGCGGCGCCGATGCCGCGCCCGCCGCCGGTGACCAGCAGGACGGGGCGGACGGAGGGGGCTGAAGTGCTCATGCCCGCAGCCTGACTCCTCGCCGCGCCCGTGTCATCTCAGGACATCAGCCGGGCCGGCCCGATCGCCGTGCCGATCAGCAGCGCGCAGGACATGCAGGATCCCGGGGCGCATCTCCTGCGCCGCGGCGCCCGGCCGCGCCAGGAGTTGCACGAGCGTTCCGGTCATCCGGCGGCGGGCTGGTCGCCTGCTCCCTGCTCGGGCAGTCTCCCCGCAACCAAGCGGAGGCAAGCCCAGGATGTTCAAGCCCGATCTCTTCGCCGGCCAGCGCGTGCTCGTCACCGGCGGGGCCACCGGCCTTGGCCGGATGATGGCGGAGCGGCTGCTCGGCCTCGGCGCGGCGGTGGAGCTCTGGGGGCGGCGCGGGCCCGTGCTTGCCGAGGCACGCCATGCGCTGGAGGCGGCGCATCCCGGCCGCGTCTCCACCCGCATGGTCGATATTAAGGATCCCGAGGCGGTGGATGCGGCAGTGGAGGCGGCCTGGGCGGAAGGGCTCGCCTATACGCATCTCATCAACAACGCCGCCGGCAATTTCGTCAGCCGCACCGAGGATGTCTCCCCGCGCGGCGTGCGCGCCGTCAGCGACATCGTCTTCCACGGCACGCTGGCGGTGACCCAGGCAGTCGGCAAGCGCTGGATCGCCGCGGGTGGCGCCAAGGGAGCGGCCGATCATGGCGTGGTCTCGATCACCACCACCTGGGGCCGCACCGGGGCACCCTTCGTCGTGCCCTCCGCCATGTCGAAGGCGGCCATCGACGCGATGACGCGCTCGCTGGCGGTGGAATGGGGGCGCCACGGCATCCGCCTCAACGTCATCGCCCCGGGGACGATCCCGACCGAGGGCATGTATGCCCGCCTCCGGCCCGGCGACAACGACCCGACGGCGAAGGCCGCCGCCAACAACCCGCTCGGTCGCGTCGGCACCGCCGAGGATATCGGCAACCTCGCCGCTTTCCTGCTGGCTCCCTCCTGGATCAACGGCGAATGTATCGCCCTCGATGGCGGCAGCTGGATGATGAATGGCGGCGGGTTCCGCGACCTCTTCGCCTATGGCGATGCCGAATGGGCCGCGGCGCGGGAGCGGATCGCCGCGCGCAACGCCGCTGACCGGGCGCAACGGGGAGCATAGGCGCATGAGCATGAATCTTCACGCCTGGCCGGCGCAGCAGCGCGTCCGCCACGGCCTGCCGGTAGCCGAGGCGCTGCCGCCGGAGCTGGCGGATTGCAAGCGGGTGGTGCTGGCGACGACACGGTCGCTCACCCGCAGCCGCATCGCCGAGGCGACGCGCGCCGCGATCGGCACCAGGCTGGTTGGCGAGTTCTCGACGATGCGGGCGCACTCGCCGGTGGAGGACGTGCTGGCACTGGCCGCCCTGCTGCGGGAGAGCAAGGCGGACCGCGTGGTGGCGCTCGGCGGCGGCAGCGTCATCGACGGCTCGAAGACCGCCTGCCATGCGGTCTGGCGCGGGCTGGCCGATGCCGCGGCGCTGGTCGGCAGCGCCGTCTCGCGCGGCACGGATGCGGCGCATTGGGAGGAGCCGACGCTGCTGCCCCGCATCGTCGCCGTGCCGACCACCCTCTCGGCGGCGGAATTCGCGCCGAATGCCGGCTTCACCGACATCGCCGCCGGGCGGAAATACCGCGCCCAGCATGCGATGCAGGTGCCGATCGCCGTGGTGCTGGACCCGGCGGCGACGCTCGAGACGCCGGCCGAGCTGCTGCTCTCCTCCGGCATCCGCGCCACCGATCATGCGGCGGAGCGGCTCTGCGCCTTGCGGCGGGCCCCCTTCTCCGATGCGGTCTCGCGTCAGGCGCTCGAGATGCTGGCCGTCGCGCTGCCGGCCATCCGGCGCGATGGCGGCGACCTCGCGGCGCGCGGGGCGGCGCAGCAGGCGATGTGGCTCTCCGTCATGGGCGGCTGGGCCGGCGTGCCGGTCGGGGCGAGCCATGGCATCGGCTATATCCTGGGCGGCGCCCGCGGCGTGCCGCACGGCATCACCTCCTGCCTCGGCCTGCCGGCGGTGATGCAGTGGAATGCCCCGGTGAATGCCGAGCAGCAGAAGGTCGTCGCCGATATCCTCGGCGGCGGCACGGCGGCGGAGGCGCTGCGCCGCTTCATCCGCGGTCTCGGCCTGCCGACGACGCTGGCCGAGGTGGGAATCGGGCTCGAGGACATCCCCGCGCTGGCGGCGAAGTGGGATGGCGGCCCACCCATCGCCACCAACCCGCGCGAGGTGAATGGCGCCGCCGATGTGGAGGCCATTCTCCGCCTCATGGTGTAGCCGCTCACGTTTCGTTGTGTGTTTCCGGCTTGCGCCATACCCATGGGTGGCGCCAGCATCCTCCACAACCGGCGCCAAGCCGGAGAGGAGGACGCCATGGAATTCGGCTATTTCATGATGCCGTCTCACCCGCCGGAGCGCGGGTTGAAGGAAGGGCATGACTTCGATCTCCAGGTGCTGCGCTGGCTCGACGAGCTCGGCTTCTCCGAAGCCTGGGTCGGCGAGCACCACACCGCGCCGTGGGAGCCGCATCCTTCGCCGGATTTGCTGATCGCCCAGGCGCTGCGGGAGACGACGCGGCTGCGCATGGGGCCGGGCGGCTTCCTGCTGCCCTATCACCACCCGGCGGAACTGGCGAACCGCGTCGCCATGCTCGACCACCTCTCGGAGGGGCGGCTGAATTTCGGCATCGCGGCGAGCGGCCTGCCGAGCGACTGGGCGATGTTCAATGTCGATGGCATGTCCGGCACCAACCGCGAGATGACGCGCGAGGCGCTCGACATCATCCTGAAGCTCTGGAGCGCGGAGGAGCCCTTCCACTACGACGGCAAGTACTGGAAGGTCGACAAGCCCGACACGATGTTCGGCTTCCTCAAGCCGCACATCAAGCCGTTGCAGGCGCCGCATCCGCCGATCGGCGTGGCCGGCCTGTCGAAGAATTCCGATACGCTGAAGATGGCGGGCGAGCATGGCTTCCTGCCCATGAGCCTCAACCTCAACCCCGGCTACGTCACCAGCCACTGGGACAGCGTCGAGGCCGGCGCCCGCAAGTCCGGCCGCACGCCGAGCCGGCGGGACTGGCGCCTGGTGCGCGAGGTCTTCGTCGCGGATACCGACGAGGAGGCTTGGCGGCTCTCGGTTGGCTCGATGATGGGGCGGATGATGGGCGAGTACTTCCTGCCGCTGCTCAGCCAGTTCGGCTTCAAGGACTATCTGAAGCACAGCCCCGAGGTGCCGGACAGCGACGTGACGGTGGAGTACTGCGCGCGGCGCAACTGGCTGGTCGGCTCGCCGAAGACGGTCGCCGAGCGGCTGGAGCAGATCTACGAGGAGGTCGGCGGCTTCGGCCAGCTCCTTGTCTTCGGCTTCGACTACCAGGAGAACCCGGCCGCCTGGCGCAACTCGCTGCGCCTGCTGCAGGAGGAGGTGCTGCCCAAGGTCGCGCACCTGACGCCGCCGGCCCCGGCCCCGGCTCCGGCGCTGGCGGCGGCGCAGTAGCGCTTGCGGTAGTGAGGGCGGCGGGCCATCTGCTGCGCATGAACGCGCATCTCGCTACCGCCCTGCTCCTCACCCTCATGCTCGCCGCCTGCGGCCCTGGCGGCTTGCAGGCGGGCGGCGAGTATTCCGGCCAGCCCGATACGGTGATCGGCAATACCGAGCGCAACATGGCGACCGGCGCCGTCACCAGCGAGGGCAGCGTCTATGTCCGCCGCCAGGGCTACATGACCACGCCGGCTGACCGCCTTCGCTACTGAGGCCGCCTAGCCGAAGCGCTCCAGCGCGAAGGGCGCGAGGTCGAGATTGGGCGCGGGCCCCAGCATCGCCTGGGCCAGCACCGCGCCGGTCGGCGCCGAGCCGGTCAGGCCGAGATGCCCATGGCCGAAGGCGCACCAGAGGCCCGGCCAGCGCCGCACCGGGCCGATCACCGGCAGGCTGTCCGGCAGGCAGGGCCGATGCCCCATCCAGAACCCTTCGGCCCGCTCGACCCGCGCCTGGGGGAAGGCCGTGCGGAGGTCGCGCAGCAGCAGCTCCGCCCGGCGCGGCGTCGGCGGGTGGTCGAGGCCGCCGAATTCCACCGTGCCGGCGATGCGCAGCCCGTGCTCCATCGGCGAGATGAAAGCCTTGCGGTCGGCCGGGATGACCGGGCGCCGCAGGGTGATGCCGGCATCCTGCAGCATGACATGGTAGCCGCGCTGGCTCTCGAGCGGGATGCGGATGCCGAGCGGCGCCAGCAGCCGGGCCGACCAGGCGCCGGCCGCCAGCACCACCGCATCGGCGGCGAGTGGCCCGGCGGCGGTCGCAACACCGGTGACGTGCCCCTCCGCCGTGGTGATGGCCTGCACGGCCTCCTGCCGGATGGTGCCGCCGAGGCGCTCGACGCCGCGCGCCACCACCTCCGCCTGGCGCTGTGGGTTGATGCTGCTGCCCTGCTCCGGGATGAAGAGCCCGAGCTGGTAGTCGCCCTGCATGTCGGGCTCCAGCGCACGGATCGCCCCGGCGCCCTCCAGCCGCTCGACCCGCATGCCATGCTGCTCGCGCAGCGCCCAGCCGGCGGCGTCCTTCGCGTAATGCGCCGCGTCCCGGTAGAGGTAGAGCTGGCCCGTCTCCTGGATCAGGTCGAGCGCCCCCTCCTCGGCGAGGATGCGGCGATGCTGCTCCATCGCCCCGAAAAGCAGGCCGGAGAGTGCCTCGGCGATGGCTGTGACGCGGGCCGGCCGGGCGCTGGCGACGAAGCGGGCCAGCCAGGGCGCGGCGCGTAGCGCGTAGCGGGCCGGGATGTGCAGCGCGCCCTCCGGGTCGAGCAGCATCCCCGGCACCTGCCGCAGGATGCCCGGCATGGCGAGCGGTGCGACGGAGCCGGCGCTGATCGCCCCGGCATTCCCGGAGGAGGCCCCGCTGCCCGGCGCAGCGCCGTCCAGCACCGTCACCGCGGCGCCGCCGCGCGCCAGGTGCCAGGCGGTGCAAAGGCCGACGATCCCGGCCCCGATCACGACGATTCTCATGGCCGGAGCCTCCGCCACGTGCTGCCACCGCGCAAGCGCCCAGGCTGCAAGACCTGTTTCAACCGTCGCCCCGATCCGCTACAGCCATGGAGCGAACAACCCGATACGATTTCACCGGGGCGGCGCCTTGGGCGGCTCGTCCGCCAGTGCTTGGGGTATGGGAGGCATGGTTCAAGGGAAGAGGGCCAGGCTGGGCCGCCGGCATGGCCTTGGCCAGCGGATGGTCATGGTCCTGGCGCTGCTGCTGCCCCTTGCCTTGGCCCGGGCCGAGGCGCCCTCGGTCACGGTCAAGGTTCTTGGCTTCTATACTCATGCCGGCCTCTATGCCGAGTTCGAGGAACCCTTCTGGACGCAGCGGGTGCCGCGGCTCACCGAGGGCCGGCTGCAGCCGAGCATCACCCCGCTGGACCGCGCCGGCATCCGCGAGGCGGAACTGCTGTCCTTCCTTCGGCTCGGCGTGCTGCAGGTGGCGACGGTGCCGCTGGCCCTCGCCGCCGGCGACGACCCGGAGCTGAGCATCGTCGACCTGCCCGGACTGAACCCCGACCTCCCCAGCCTGCGCCGCAACCTCCTGGAATGGCGGCGGCACCTGGCGACAGTGCTGGAGGAGCGATACGACATCCAGATGCTTGCCCTGCTGGTGCCGACCACGCAGGTGCTCTTCTGCCGCGAGCCTTTCAGCCGGCTCGACGACATGGCGGGGCGGCGCATCCGGGTCGGCTCGGTGGCGCAGGGCGAGCTGCTCGAGGCGCTGGGCGGCACCGCCACGGTCATGCCGCTCAACCTGACGCCCGCGGCATTGCGGGACGGGAAGCTCGACTGTGCCGTCACCGGGCCGATGCCGGGCAACCGCATCGGGCTGGCCCAGGTCACCAGCCATGTCTCGCGCCTGCCGCTCAGCTGGTTCGTCTCGGCGGTCGCGGTGAACGGGGCTACCTGGCGCGGCCTGCCGGAGGCGACGCGCCGCGCGCTGCAGGCGGGCATCGCCGAGCTCGAAGCGCAGGTGATGGATGGCGCCGAGGCGGCCATTGAGGACGGCTTCGCCTGCAATGCCGGGCTGCCGCGCTGCGTCGGCGGCATCCGCGGCCGCATGGTCGTCGTGGATGAGCAGTGGGACGAGCCGGAACGTCGGCGCCTGCTGCGCGAGGTTCTGCTGCCGCGCTGGGTCGCGCGCTGCGGGGCCGATTGCGCCGCGACCTGGAACCGGATCGCGGCGCCGTCAGTCGGGATGCGGGCTGAGCCCTGAGGGTGGCCTCAGCCTTCCCGTGTCTCGAAGCGGTAGACCTTGCTGACGATGCGCCAGCCCTCGCCCGTGCGGTTCAGCACCAGGTAGTCCGTGAAGTAGCGCGGCGGCAGCTGGCAGGCGACCTTCACGAGGGCGGTCTCCGGCCCGCTGATGTCCATCATCAGGATCCGGTCGTCCCGTGCCAGGCCGCGGCTGGCGGCGGAGGGCCGGTTGCGCACCATCTCGAGCCAGGCCTCGCGCGGCAAGTCCTCGACGCCGCCATCCTTCGCCCAATAGAGATGCGAGACCGGGTGAAAGGCGGCAGCGAGCTTCGTCACGTCGCCTTCGTAGAGCCCGTCGAAATAGGTCTGGATCACCGCCTCGATTTCGGCGACGGCGCTCGCCGCCATGGGTTTTCCACCTGCGTCCGGCATGGGATGCTCCTCCCTGTTCTGGCGCCAGCCTGCACCAAGCGACACGGCGATGGAAGCGCGGCGCCCACAACCTCCAGGAGGAGCATCGCCAGCATGGCCCATCCCAGCCTGAAAGCCGCCTTCGAGGCGGGGCGCTTCGTCGTCGCCCCCGGCATCTTCGACATGATCTCGGCCAGGGTTGCGGATGGCATGGGCTTCACCAGCCTCTACGCCACCGGCTTCGGCACCGTCGCCAGCCATCTCGGCGTCGCCGATGCGGGCATCGCCACCTATACCGACATGGTCGGGCGCGTCGGCGCCTTCGCCCGCGGCTGCCGCACGCCGGTCGTGGCGGACGCCGATACCGGCTATGGCGGCCTGCTCAACGTCCGCCATACGGTGATGGGCTACGAGGCGGCGGGCGTCACCGGCATCCAGCTGGAGGACCAGGAGATGCCGAAGAAGTGCGGCCACACGCCAGGCCGCCGCGTCATCCCCGCCGAGGAGATGGTGCTCAAGATCAAGGTCGCGGCCGAGGCGCGGCGGGACCCGAACATGCTGATCGTCGCGCGGACGGATGCGCGAACGACGCTCGGCCTCGAGGAGGCGATCCGGCGCGGGCAGCTCTATGCCGATGCCGGGGCCGATGTGATCTTCATCGAGAGCCCGGAGACCGAGGCGGAGATGCAGGCGATCGGCAAGGCCATCCGCAAGCCGCTGCTGGCCAACATGGTCGAGGGCGGGCGGACGCCGATCCTCCCCGCCCGGCGCCTCGCCGAGATCGGCTATGCGATGGCGATCTACCCCGCCGTCGGCTTCCTGGCCGTCGCGGCGGCACTGGAGCGGGTCTATGGCCACCTCAAGGAGCAGGGCGACAGCAATGCCCTTCCCGCCTCGGACAGCTATGGCTTCGGCCGCATCTGCGAGCTGATGGGCTTCCCAGAGGTGTGGGAGTTCGACCGCAAATGGGCCCAACCGGAGGGGAAGTGATGTTCGAGCAGGTCAAGGCGCTGGTCTTCGATGTCTTCGGCACGGTCGTCGACTGGCGCGAGGGCGTCGCACGGGAGGCGGGGCCCTTCCTGGCCCGCATCGGGCGCAACGATATCGACGCGCATGGCTTCGCCGATGCCTGGCGGGCGCGCTACCAGCCGGCGATGGAGGAGATCCGCAGCGGCAGGCGGGGCTTCACCCGGCTCGACCTGCTGCACCGCGAGAACCTGGAGCAGGTGCTGCGGGCGCATGACATCGATCCGGCCGGGGTCGGCGAGGCGGCGCTCGACGAGCTCAACCGCGCCTGGCACCGGCTGGACCCCTGGCCGGAGGCGGTGGCGGGGCTCACCCGGCTGAAGCGCCGCTTCATCATCGCGCCGCTCTCCAACGGCAATATCGCGCTGATGACCAACATGGCGAAGCGTGCCGGCATCCCCTGGGACGCGATCCTCGGCGCCGAGGTGGCGCAGGCCTACAAGCCGGACCCGCAGGCCTATCTGCGGACGGCCGAGGTGCTCGGCATCCGCCCGGCCGAGCTGTGCCTGGTCGCCGCGCATAACGGCGACCTGAAGGCGGCGCGCGCGGCAGGTCTCGCCACCGCCTTCGTGCCGCGGCGGACGGAGCATGGGCCGGGGCAGAGCAGTGACCTCGAGCCCTCCGAGGCCTGGGACGTGGTGGCGCGCGACTTCCAGGACCTGGCTCACCGGCTGGGCGTCTAGGCGTCCTGGCAAGGGGCCGCTGCCCAGGCGGCGGCTCCCCACCGGCGCTGCAGCTTTCGGACAAATGCGCCGGCGAGGGCCTGGGGCAGGCTCGAGGTGGCGGTTCGGGCAGGTTCGCGGATGGGTTGGCTCCGGCGCTATAGGACGAACATCCTGTATCTTTCCGGAGCCGGAACGCAAGGCCGGGGCTATGGCGTCCCCGCCTTCCGAACCTGCGGCACCATGGCGCGGATGCCGGCGGGGAAGAGCGGGCCGCCATAGCCGGCCTCGACGGGGATGCGGAGCATCTTCCGGCCCTCGGCATCGATCTCCATCACCGGCTGCACCGTGACCACGGGGCGGGCGGCGGCGCGGGACATGGCGTCGCCCAGACTCTCCGCCCCGGCGAGGCGGAGGAGGTTGAGGCGGGTGGGGAAGAGCAGCGTGCGCTCGCCGGCCTCCGCCTCCGCCAGGGCCTGGGCGGGGGTGATCCAGATGCTGTCCACCGCCTCATGCCCGTCATGCACGGCGTCATGCCCGCTCGGGGCGGGGGCTAGGAAGAAATGGGTGTCGAACCGCTTGGAAAGATCGGCCGGCGTCACCCAATGGGCGAAGGGGACAAGGCTGTCGATGTCCGGGCGCAGCCCTTCGGCCTGCAGCATGGCGGCGAAGCCGCGGCTGCCGGCATTGAGCGCATCCCGATGCGCTGCCACGAAGGCGGCGCCCTGGGCGGGGTCGAGCGCGGTGCCGCCCTCGGTGCGGGCGAGGAGGAGGCCGCTTTCCTCGAAGGCCTCGCGGATGGCGGCGACGCGGAAGGCGGCGAGCGGGTCGGTGCTGCCGAGGATGGTGGCAAGCTCGGCATCGGCCTGCTCCACCCTGCCACCGGGGAAGACCAGGGCACCGGCGGCGAATTCGATCTCGCGGTGGCGGACGACCATGAAGATCTCGGGGCCCGCCGCACCGTCGCGCAGCAGCAGGACGGTGGCGGCGGGGCGCGGGGGGACCGGCGAGGGGGCGGTGGTCTGGGCCTCGGACAAGGGGGCTACTCCGTTCGGATGCCGGCGGACTGGATGAGCGGCGCCCAGCGGGCATGCTCGGCCTGGATGAAGTTGGCGAATTGCGCGGGGGTGCCGCCGACGATCTGGCCAGCCTGGGTCTGCTCGACCACCCGCGCCACATCCGGCTGCCGCATCGCCGCATTGAAGACCCGGTTGGCGGCCTCGACCAGGGGCTCCGGCAGGCCGGCCGGGCCCAGGACGCCGTGCCAGACCGTGGCCTCGAAGCCGGCGAGCGCCGGACCGCCGGCCTCGGCAATGGTCGGGACATCCGGCAGCAGCGGGACGCGCTCGCGGGCGGCGACGGCCAGCGCCCGCACCTTGCCCTCGCGGATGAAGGGCAGCGTGGTGGAGACGGTGATGATGGCGCTGCCCGTCTCGTCGGCGATGATGCTGCGCACCACCTCGGCGCCGCTGCGATAGGGCACGGGCGTCATCGTCACGCCGGTGCGGCGCAGCAGCAGCTCCTGCGCCAGATGGCCGACATAGCCGATGCCGGGATGGGCATAGACCAGATCCCGCCGCTGGCGGGCGAGGTCGAGCAGGCCGGCCAGGTCCCGTGCCGGCGAGGCGGCGGGGACCACCAGCACCAGGGGCAGGTTGACGAGGTGGCAGATCGGGGTGAAGGCCCGCATCGGGTCGTAGCTGAGGCTCGGCTGCAGGTCCCGCGCGATGGCATTGGCGCCGAGATCGGCCATCATCAGCGTGGCGCCATCGGGCCGCGCCTGGGCGACGACGGCGCCGGCGATGGTGCCGCCCGCCCCGCCCCGGTTCTCGACCACCAGCGTCTGGCCATTGGCGAGCGGCGGGAAGGCATTGGCGACAGTACGGGAGAGCGTGTCGATCGCGCCGCCGGCGCCGAAGGGGACGACGAGGCGCACGGGGCGGTCCGGCCAGGCCGGCGCCTGGGCCCGGGCAAGGGCCGGGGTGGCAAGGGCCATCAGCAGTGTTCGACGCGCGATCGCATGTAACGCTTGCGGCATGATGGCAACCTCCCGGTATGGTGTTGCGGCCAGGGTGCCGCCGGGGCTTCACCAAGGCAACCGCCGGCCTGGTGCCCGGCTGAGGCGAAAGGGCCACGTCCCACCGGGAACGTAACCAGCGGAGAACGCAACCACTGGCGTAGTCGGTGCCGATGCATATGTTGCACCATCACACCTGGACAGAGGAGGCCGCATGACCTGGTCAATCGTCGCACATGATCCGGCCACCGGCGCCTTCGCCGTCGCGGTCACGACCTGCGCCTTCGCGGTCGGCGCAAGCTGCCCCTTCGTGCGCTCCGGTGTCGGGGCGGTATCCACCCAGTCGATGACCAACCGCTATCTCGGCCCGGCCGTGCTGGACGGGATGCAGCGTGGCCTGTCGCCGGCCGCAGCGATCGAGAGCGCGCTGGCAGGGGATGAGGGGCGCGGCATCCGGCAGCTGCATGCGGTGGACCGGCATGGGCGGAGCGCGGCCTGGACCGGGCAGAATTGCGTGGAGTGGTGCGGTGACCGCCCGGGCCAGGGCTTCTCGGTGGCCGGCAACATGCTGGCCGGGGAGGCGGTGCTGGCCGATACCGTCGCGGCCTTCGTCACCAAGGACGACCTGCCGCTGGCGGAGCGCCTGGTGGCGGCGCTCGAGGCAGGGGATGCGGCTGGCGGCGACCGGCGGGGGCGGCAATCCGCCGCCCTGCTGCTGACGACGACGGAGGACTTCCCCGACATCAACCTCCGCGTCGATGACCATCCGGACCCGGTCCAGGAGCTGGGGCGGTTGCTCGGCATCTGGCGCCGGGAGCGGGAGCCGGGGCTGCGCGACCAGCCGCGCCGGGCGAATCCTTCCGGCTGGATCGATCTCGACGCGATCGAGGCGGGCTGGCGGCGGCGGGGCTCCAGCCTGCGCTTCCGCCGCTGAGAGAGGGGCGAAGCCCCCTCCCCCGGCCTGGGCCTCAGCCGCCCAGCGCGGCCTTCACCAGCGGGCCGGCCTTGGCCATGTCGAGGCTGGCGGCGTGCTTCGCGCGCAGCACCGCCATGACCTTGCCCATCTCCTTGATGCCGGTGGCACCGGTCTCGGCCACGGCGGCGGCGACGGCGGCCTGCATGGCGGCCTCGTCCATCTGCTGGGGCAGGAAGCCCTCGATCACCGCGATCTCTGCCTCCTCCTTCTCGGCGAGTTCGGGGCGGTTGCCCTGGCGGTAGAGCTCGACGCTCTCGCGCCGGCTCTTGGCCATGCCGCGGAGCATGGCGGTGATCTGCTCGTCAGGGACACGGTCCACGCCGGTGGGACGGGCGGCGATGTCCACATCCTTCAGCTTGGCCATGATCATGCGCAGGGTGGAGGTGCGGGCGGTGTCCTTGGCTAGCATGGAGGCCTTCAAGGCCTCGGTGAAGCGGCTACGCAGGTCCTCGGCCATGGCTGGTCTCCTGGAATGGGGGGGGACGGGAAAGACTGGGCGCTGTAGCATGCGGCACGGGAAAAGCGGGAATGGGAAGTTTTTTCCCAGATCGTTTCCATGGCTTGAAATGGGAAATATTTTCCCACATTCTGCCCCCATGCGGACCGTCGAAGAGATCATCATCCAGCTTGGCGGTCCGGAGGCCGCCGCGGCGCGCTGCGGCATCGGGACCGAGGCCTTGCGCAAATGGCGCCAGGCCCGGGCCATTCCGCCGCGCCATTGGCCGGCGATCCTCGCCGCCACCGGCCTCGCCCTCGCCGACATGCCCGCCCCCCCCGAATCCCGCGCGGAGACAGCCATGCCCGAGACCGAGACACCTCCCGAGGGCGCGACCGCCTGCCTGGTGCTGGCCGATGGCAGCGTCTTCTGGGGGCGCGGCTTCGGGGCGACGACGGCGCCGGGCGCCGCGCCCGTGGCCGAGATCTGCTTCAACACCGGCATGACGGGGTACCAGGAGACGCTGACCGACCCCTCCTATGCCGGGCAGATCATCACCTTCACCTTCCCGCATATCGGCAATGTCGGCGCCAACCCCGAGGATATCGAGGCGGTGACGCCGGCGGCGCGGGGCCTGGTCGTCAAGCAGGACCTGACCGAGCCAGCCAACTACCGGGCGACGCGGCATCTCGACGACTGGCTGAAATCCTTCGGCATTCCGGGGATCGCGGGCATCGATACGCGGGCGCTGACCATCCGCATCCGCGATGGCGGCGCGCCGAACGGGGTGCTCTGCTTCCCGGCCGATGGGCGGTTCGACCTCGCCGCGCTCCAGGCGCAGGCCTCGGCCTGGCCGGGGCTCGAGGGGATGGACCTGGCGCGCGAGGTCTCCTGCCGGCAGTCCTATCACTGGGACGAGACGACCTGGGCCTGGCCGGGGGGCTTCGGCAAGCAGACGGCGCCGCGGCACAAGGTGGTGGCTGTTGATTACGGGGCGAAGCGGAACATCCTCCGCTGCCTCGCCTCCGCCGGGCTCGACGTGACGGTGGTGCCGGCGACGGCGACGGCGGAGGAGATCCTGCGGCACGGGCCGGACGGCGTCTTCCTGTCCAACGGCCCGGGCGACCCGGCGGCGACGGGCGAGTATGCCGTGCTGGCGATCCAGGGGGTGCTGGAGCGGCGGGTGCCGGTCTTCGGCATCTGCCTCGGGCATCAGCTGCTGGGCCTCGCGCTCGGCGGCAAGACCTACAAGCTGGATCGCGGCCATCGCGGCGCCAATCAGCCCGTGAAGGACCTGGCCACGGGCCGGGTCGAGATCACCAGCCAGAACCATGGCTTCGCGGTGGACGACAAGAGCCTGCCCGAGGGGGTGAAGGTCACGCATGTCTCGCTCTTCGACAATTCGAACGAGGGTCTGATGGCGACGGACAGGCCGGCCTTCTCGGTGCAGTACCATCCCGAAGCCTCGCCGGGGCCGACGGACAGCCACCACCTGTTCCATCGCTTCGTCGAGCTGATCGAGAAGAACAAGGCGGGAGGGGCATGATGTTTGACCTCAAGGGACGTGTCGGGCTGGTCACCGGCGGGAATGGGGGCATCGGGCTGGGCTTCGCGCGGGGGCTCGCCAAGGCCGGTGCCAGCGTCATGGTGGCCGGGCGGAATGCCGAGAAGAACGCCGCCGCCGTCGCCGAGCTGAAGGCGCTCGGCGCCGAGGCGGATGCGGTCATCGTCGATGTGACGGATGCCGCCAGCATCGAGGCCATGGTGAAGGCCACGGCGGAGCGCTTCGGCGGCATCGACATCCTGGTCAACAATGCCGGGACCAATATCCGCAACCGGCCGGAGGTCTATGCCGAGGCCGACTGGCATGCGGTGATCGACACCAACCTGACCAGCGCCTACCTCGCCTCCAAGGCAGCCTATCCGCACCTCAAGGCCGGCGGCCATGGGCGGGTGATCAACAATGGCTCCATGCTGTCGATCTTCGGGCTGCCCTTCCATATCGCCTATGCGGCGTCGAAGGGCGGCGTGGTGCAGTTCACCAAGTCGCTCGCCGTCGCCTGGGCGGCGGATGGGATCACGGTTAATGCCGTGCTGCCGGGCTGGATTGATACCGACCTGACCCGCAAGGCCCGCAAGGACATGCCGCAGCTGAACGACAACGTCCTGGCGCGGACGCCGAAGGGGCGCTGGGGCAGCCTCGAGGATTTCGAGGGGCTGGCGGCCTTCCTCGGCAGCGATGCGAGCTCCTTCATCACCGGGGTAGCGATTCCGGTGGATGGCGGGTTCTCGGTGCAGGGCTAAGCCATGCCGGGCGCCGATACCCTGCTGGTTTTCGCGGTGCTCTCGCTCGGCCTGGCGGTGACGCCGGGGCCGAACATGCTCTACCTCGTCTCGCGCTCGTTGGCGCAGGGGACGGGGGCGGGCATGGTCTCGCTGGTCGGCTGCCAGGTCGGGTCGCTCGCCATCATGCTCTGCGCGGCAGCGGGGATCACGGCGGCGCTGCTCGCCATCCCCTATGCCTGGGACGTGCTGCGGCTGGGCGGGGCGGCCTATCTGCTCTTTCTCGCCTGGCAGAGCGTACGGCCGGGCGGGCAGCCGGTCTTCGCGCCGAGGCCGATGCCGCGGGAGCCCGCCGCACGGCTCTTCGCGGTGGGGTTCGCCACGGCGGCGCTCAATCCGAAGGTGGCGCTCTTCTACATGGCAGTGCTGCCGCCCTTCATCGACCCCGCACGGGGCGATGCCTTCCTGCAGGCCGCGATACTCGGCGCGGTGCAGGTCGCCATCTGCACCGCCTTCGACGCGGTGCTGGTCTGGGGCGCGGCGGGGACGGCACGCTTCCTCGGCACGCGGCCGGGCTGGATGGCGGTGCAGCGCTGGGTGCTCGGCGCGGCGCTCGGGCTCATCGCGGTGAAGCTGGCGACGGAGGGCCATCGGGCATGACGCTGTTCCTCATCGCCCTGGCCGCCCTGTCCTGGACCGGGCTGAGCCTCGCCGTGCTCGCCATGGTGCTGCGGCGCGTCGGCACGGCGCGTCAGGCGGCGTGGCGGGCCGTCGGCATCGGCCTCGTCGTCAACAGCCTCTCCGCCTGGTACGCCGCGCCCGGGGAGCCGGTCGCCGCCGTCATCCTGATCATCCTCTGCCACCTGCTGCTGCTGCCGGCGCTGCTGCTCGCCGCGTGGCGGGAAGAGCAGCGCGGCGGCCCGGGCCTCTGATCCCCCTCCTCCTTTCCGCCGGATTCCTCCCATGCCGAAGCGCACCGACATCAAGTCCATCCTCATCCTCGGCGCCGGGCCGATCGTCATCGGCCAGGCGGCGGAGTTCGACTATTCGGGCGCCCAGGCCTGCAAGGCGCTGCGGGCGGAGGGCTATCGCGTCATCCTGGTGAACTCCAACCCGGCAACGATCATGACCGATCCCGGGCTGGCGGATGCCACCTATATCGAGCCGATCACGGTGGAGATGGTCGAGAAGATCATCGCCAAGGAGCGGCCGGATGCGCTGCTGCCGACCATGGGCGGGCAGACCGCGCTCAACACCAGCCTGAAGCTGGCCGAGGCCGGCGTGCTGGCGAAGTATGGCTGCGAACTGATCGGCGCCAAGGCCGAGGTCATCGACAAGGCCGAGGACCGGCTGAAATTCCGCGACGCCATGACCAAGATCGGCATCGAGAGCCCGCGCAGCGCCATCGCGCATACGATGGAGGAGGCGCGGGCGGCGCTCGACCTCGTCAAGCTGCCCTGCGTCATCCGGCCCTCCTTCACCCTCGGCGGCACCGGCGGCGGCATCGCCTACAACCGCGAGGAATTCGAGCAGATCGTGGCCGCCGGCCTCGACGCATCCATGACCAACGAGGTGCTGGTCGAGGAGAGCGTGCTGGGCTGGAAGGAGTACGAGATGGAGGTGGTCCGCGACACCGCGGACAACTGCATCATCATCTGCTCCATCGAGAACCTGGACGCGATGGGCGTGCATACGGGCGACAGCGTGACCATCGCCCCGGCGCTGACGCTCACCGACAAGGAATACCAGCGGATGCGCGATGCGAGCATCGCCTGCCTCCGCGAGATCGGCGTCGATACCGGCGGCTCCAACGTGCAGTTCGGCATCAACCCGGCCGATGGCCGCATGGTGGTGATCGAGATGAACCCGCGCGTCAGCCGCTCCTCCGCGCTGGCCTCGAAGGCGACGGGCTTCCCGATCGCCAAGGTCGCGGCCAAGCTCGCGGTCGGCTACACGCTGGACGAGCTCAAGAACGACATCACCATGGTGACGCCGGCCAGCTTCGAGCCGACGATCGACTATGTGGTGGTGAAGATTCCGCGCTTCACCTTCGAGAAATTCCCCGGCACGCCGGCGACGCTGACCACCAGCATGAAGTCGGTCGGCGAGGCGATGGCGATCGGGCGCAGCTTCGCCGAGGCCCTGCAGAAGGGGTTGCGGAGCCTGGAGACAGGGCTTTCAGGGCTCGACGAGATCGCCGCGCCCGGCGATGGCAGCGCCCAGGCCTTCCATGCCGCACTCGCCACGCCCCGGCCGGACCGGATCGTCATGGCCGCGCAGGCGATGCGGGCCGGCGTCTCGCTGGCCGAGATCGCCGAGGCCAGCAAGTTCGATCCCTGGTTCCTGCGCGAGGTCGAGACGATCATCGCTGCCGAGCGCCGGGTTAAGGCAGAGGGGCTGCCGCGGACGGCCACCGGGCTGCGGCAGCTGAAGGCGCTCGGCTTCTCCGACAAGCAGCTCGGCAAGCTGACCGGCCAGGGCGAGGCGGCGGTCGAGGCGCTGCGGCTGAAGCTCGGCGTGACGCCCGTGTTCAAGCGGATCGACACCTGTGCGGCGGAGTTCGCCTCCGACACACCTTATATGTACTCGACCTATGAGGGCGGTTTCGGCGTGCCGGAATGCGAGAGCCGGCCGACGGAGCGGCAGAAGATCGTCATCCTCGGCGGCGGGCCGAACCGCATCGGCCAGGGCATTGAGTTCGACTATTGCTGCGTCCATGCCTGCTACGCGCTGAAGGAAGCGGGCTTCGAGACCATCATGGTCAACTGCAACCCGGAGACGGTCTCGACCGACTACGACACCTCCGACCGCCTGTATTTCGAGCCGCTGACCGGGGAGGACGTGCTCTCCCTGCTGAGGAAGGAGCAGGAGCGGGGCACGCTGCTCGGCTGCATCGTGCAGTATGGCGGGCAGACGCCGCTGAAGCTCAGCCAGGCGCTGCACAAGGCGGGCATCCCCATCCTCGGGACCAGCGCGGAGGCGATCGACATCGCCGAGGACCGGGAGCGCTTCCAGCATCTGCTCAAGGGGCTCGGCCTGAGGCAGCCGCAGAACGGCACGGCGCGGACGCTCGACGAGGCGGCGATCGAGGCGGAGCGGATCGGCTACCCCGTGGTGGTGCGGCCGAGCTATGTGCTCGGCGGGCGGGCGATGGAGATCGCCTGGAACCGCGAGCAGCTCATGCGCTTCGGCCAGGAGGCGGTGAAGGTCTCGGGCGAGAACCCGATCCTGATCGACCAGTACCTCGCCGATGCCATCGAGGTCGATGTGGACTGCATCGCCGATGAGGACGGCCGCGTCTATGTCGCGGGCGTGATGGAGCATATCGAGGAGGCAGGCATCCATTCCGGCGACAGCGCCTGCTCGCTGCCGCCTTACTCGCTGCCGCCCGCCATCGTCACCGAGCTGAAGGCGGAGACGGAGGCGATGGCCAAGGCCCTCAAGGTCAAGGGGCTGATGAATGTCCAGTATGCGGTGAAGGACGGGGAGATCTTCGTGCTCGAGGTCAATCCGCGCGCCTCGCGCACCGTGCCCTTCGTCGCCAAGGCGACGGGCGTGCCGGTGGCCAAGATCGGCGCGCTGGTCATGGCCGGCAAGCGGCTCGGCGAGTTCGACCTGGATGACAGCGCCATCAACCGGCATGTGGCGGTGAAGGAGGCGGTCTTCCCCTTCAACCGCTTCCCGAATGTCGATGTGATCCTCGGGCCGGAGATGAAGTCGACCGGCGAGGTGATGGGGCTGGATGCAAGCTTCGAGCGCGCCTTCGCCAAGGCGCAACTCGGCGCCGGGGTGAAGCTGCCGGGGGTGGGCACCGCCTTCCTGTCGGTAAAGGAGAGCGACAAGGCGGCCGCCGTGGTGCTGGCGCGGCGGCTGACCGATATGGGCTTCACGGTGATGGCGACGCGGGGCACCGCGGCGAGGATCCGCGAGGCCGGGCTGCCCTGCCAGGTGGTGAACAAGGTGCTGGAGGGCCGGCCGCATTGCGTGGATGCGATCAAGTCCGGTGACATCCAGCTCGTCATCAACACCACGGGCGGCGGGCAGAGCGTGGCGGATAGCTTCGACATCCGCCGCTCGGCCCTGACGCAAGGTGTGCCGCATTACACGACGGCGGCGGGCGCGCGGGCGGCCGTGCATGCCATTGCGGCGCTGCGGGCGGGAACCCTTGATGTAGCCCCCCTGCAGTCCTATTTTAATCGTTCGTTCTGACCCCGGCCGCGGGTTCCAGCGGGCCTTCCGGGCAATACGTCCGGAGGGCCGGAACCGCAGGCCGGGTCTCCGTGTTGGCTCTCGCCATCCCGTGCCGCAACCGCAAGGGTAGCGGGGCGGATCGGTTTTTTTGGTCGCATTTGCGGTGGCGGACCGCGCACACTCCGCTTCGATACGCTCAAGGGAAGGGCTAGCCGTGCAGAAGTTCCCCATGACCGCGGAAGGTCTGGCGAAGCTGGAAGAAGAGCTGAAAGTCCTGCGGGCCGAGGAGCGGCCGGCGGTGATCCGGGCTATCGCGGAAGCCCGGGCCCATGGCGACCTTTCCGAGAACGCCGAGTACCATGCGGCACGCGAGCGGCAGTCCTTCATCGAGGGCCGGATCGCCGAGCTCGAGACGATCATCCCGGCGGCCGAGGTGATCGATGTCTCGAAGCTCTCGGGCGATCAGGTGAAATTCGGCGCCCGCGTCACCGTGGTCGACGAGGAGACGGAGGAGAAGAAGACCTACCGGATCGTCGGGGCCTATGAGGCCGACATGAAGGTGAATTCCATCTCCATCTCCTCGCCGCTGGCCAAGGCGCTGATCGGCAAGAAGGTGGGTGACAGCGTGGAGGTGCCCGCCCCGGGCGGCGCCCGCGCTTATGAGATCACGGCGGTCGCCTTCCGCTGACCTCCCTCCCCCGGGCGCATGGCGGCCTGGGGCCTGATCGCCGCATACTGCGCGCCCCGCCATCCGGCGGGTGCGGCAGGATCGGCTGGTAGCGGCAAGGCGGTTTCTCATGCCACAGCAGCAGGTCGGCCTGGCGGATGTCCGGGCAGCGGCGGAGCGCATCCGTGGTGCGGTCCGGCGCACGCCGACCATCGAGGCGGATGCCGTCTCGCACGCGACCGGGGCACGGGTCTTCCTCAAGCTCGACAATCTCCAGGCGACCGGCGCCTTCAAGGAACGCGGTGCCGCCAACCGCATCGCCCTGCTTACGGCGCGCGAGCGGGCGGCAGGCGTCATTGCCATGTCGGCCGGCAACCACGCTCAGGCGGTGGCGCGGCACGCCTCCCTCGCCGGCATCCTGGCCACGATCGTGATGCCGCGCTTCACCCCGGCCACCAAGGTGGTGCGGACCGAGAGCTGGGGCGCCCGCGTCGTGCTGCATGGCGAGACGCTGGCCGAGGCGGCGGCGCATGCCCATGCGATCGCGCTGAACGAGGGCCTCACCTTCATCCATCCCTATGACGATCCGGGCGTGATTGCGGGCCAGGGCACGCTGGCGCTCGAGATGCTCGAGGATGCGCCGGAGCTGGAGGCGGCGGTCTTCCCGGTCGGCGGCGGCGGGATGCTGGCGGGCTGCGCCGGCGCAGTGCGCGAGCTGCGGCCGGAGATCGAGGTCTTCGGCGTCGAGGTCGAGGGTTATCCGGCCATGGCTCAGCGCCTGGCGGGGCGGCCGGTCGCGGTTGGCGGGCCGACCATCGCCGAGGGCATCGCCGTGCGGGATGTGGGCGAGCTGCCGCTGGCGCAGCTCCGCCGCCTCGGCATCGAGGTGCTGGTGGTGCCGGAGCGGGCGGTGGAGCAGGCCATCGCGCTGCTGGCCGAGGGCGCCAAGCAGGTGGCGGAGGGCGCCGGTGCGGCGGGGGTGGCGGCCATGCTGGCCCATCCGGCGCGCTTCACCGGGCGCCGGGTTGGTACCGTCCTCTGCGGCGGGAATATCGATGCGCGGATCCTGGCTAATGTGCTGCTCCGCAACCTGCTGCGGGACGGGCGGATCCTGCGGTTGCATCTCGACATCCCGGACCGGCCGGGCGTGCTGGCGGATATCGCCATGCGGGTGGCCGCCGCCGGCGGGAACGTGATCGAGGTGAGCCACCAGCGGCTCTTCGCGGCGCCCTCGGTGCAGAGCGCGGAGCTGGAGCTGATGATCGAGGTCCGGGACACGGTGCAGGGCGATGCGATCGTCGCGGCGCTGGAGGCTGCGGCCTATGTGGTGCGGCGGGGCTGAGCCCCACGCCGCACGGGGCTTGGCGAGGCGGGCATCGATCGAGGCATCCGCCAGCGGCCGCCCTGACGGCGCTGGCCGGGATCGGCAGCGCAGGACGATGGCGGGGCGTCAGGCCTCCACCGGCACCCCGGCCTCGTCCTTCGAGGTGCGGATGGTCTGCAGTGTCTGTACCCGTGCCACCATCTCGGCGGCGGTGATGCGGGCGGTGAGCGTATTCTCATGCGCGGTGTCGCGGGCGACGAGGCGCAGCAGGAAGTCGCCGCCGCCGCGGATCATGTGGCACTCGCGGACCTCGGGCCAGTCCTTCACCATGCGCTCGAAGGACTGCAGCACCGCCTCCTTCTGGCTCTCGAGACCGACGAGGGCGAAGAAGGTGATCTCGTAGCCAAGGGCCACTGGGTCGAGATCGGCATGGTAGCCGCGGATGATGCGGTCCTCCTCCAGCCGGCGCACCCGGCGGAGGCAGGGCGGGGCGGAGAGGCCGACGCGGCGCGCCAGCTCCACATTGGTCATGCGGCCATCCGCCTGCAGCTCGGCCAGGATCTGGCGGTCCACCTCGTCCAGGGAAGAGTCGGTCTCTACGGTCATGGCCTCATGTTCATTGCCGGTGGCGGGCGCTGGACGCAATATCATTGCAGCGGGCCGGCGCCGCAAGGCATCCGCCAGTGCCGGTCCGGCTTTCGCTTGTTACAGCGGGTGCGGCGCCAAATATGCACAGCCTCGCACCGATTGCCGGGAGCCGACTTGTGTCCAATACCCATCGCACCCGCCTGCTGATCCTCGGGGCCGGCCCGGCCGGCTATACCGCGGCCATCTATGCCGCGCGGGCGGGGCTGAAACCCCTGCTCGTCGCCGGGATGCAGCCAGGCGGGCAGCTGACCATCACCACCGATGTCGAGAATTATCCCGGCTTCGCCGAGCCGATCCAGGGCCCCTGGCTGATGGACCAGTTCAAGGCCCAGGCCGAGGCCATGGGCACCGCCATCCTGCAGGATGTCGTGACGCGCATCGACCTCAAGGCCCGGCCGATTCGCGCCGAGGGGGATTCGGGCGATGTCTATCTGGCCGACTCGCTGGTCATCGCGACCGGGGCACAGGCCCGCTGGCTCGGCATCCCCGGGGAGCAGACGCTGTCGGGCTTCGGTGTCTCGGCCTGCGCGACCTGCGACGGCTTCTTCTTCCGCGGCAAGTCGGTGGCCGTGATCGGCGGCGGCAATACGGCGGTGGAGGAGGCGCTCTACCTCTCGAACCTCGCCAGCCATGTGACGGTGGTGCACCGGAGGGACAGCTTCCGGGCCGAGCGGATCCTGCAGGAACGGCTATTTGCTAAATCCAACGTTACCCTTTTGTGGGATACGGTGGTGGAAGAGGTGCTCGGTACCGAGGGAGGCCGCTTCCGCGCCGTCCGTGCCATCGCCACCCGGAATGCCCGGACCGGCGAGCGGGGCGAGCTGGCGGTGGACGGCGTCTTCGTCGCCATCGGGCATGACCCGGCGACCGCGCTGTTCCGCGGCCAGATCGGGATGGATGGGGAGGGCTATGTCGTGACCGAGCCGGGCAGTACCCGCACCAGCATCCCGGGCGTCTTCGCCGCCGGGGATGTGCAGGACCGCATCTACCGCCAGGCGGTGACCGCCGCCGGCACCGGCTGCATGGCTGCGCTGGAGGCGGAGAAATGGCTGGCGCACCTGCCCGAGGACGCCCCCGCCATCGAAGCCTGGACCTGACATGCCGCTGGACTGGGACAAGCTGCGCGTCTTCCACGCAGTGGCCGAGGCCGGCTCCTTCACCCATGCGGGGGAGACGCTGAATCTCAGCCAATCCGCCGTCTCCCGGCAGATCCAGGCGCTGGAGGAGGCCCTCGCGGTGCCCCTCTTCCACCGCCATGCCCGAGGCCTGATCCTGACCGAGCCGGGCGAGACGCTGAACCGGACGGTGCGCGAGGTCTTCGCCAAGCTGGCGATGACCGAGGCGCTGCTGACCGAGAGCCGGGAGCGCCCGGCCGGCCGGCTGAAGGTGACCTGCACCACCGGATTCGGCAGCACCTGGCTCGCCCCGCGCCTCTCGCGCTTCCTGGCGCTCTACCCCGATGTCAGCGTGACGCTGCTGCTGGATGACAGCGACCTCGACCTTGCCATGCGCGAGGCGGATGTGGCGATCCGCATGCATCCGCCGCGGCAGCCGGACCTGATCCAGCGCCACCTGGCGAGCTTCGGCTGGCGGGTCTGCGGCGCGCCCTCCTACCTCAAGGGCGCCGGCGTTCCGGAGCGGGCCGAGGAGCTGGATGCCCACCGCATCATCTGCTGGGGCGAGCATCGGCCGCCGATCGACGAGGTGAATTGGCTGGCCGAGGCGGGGCGCCGCCCCGGCTCCGCCCGCCGCGCCGCGGTCGAGGTGAACAGCCTCACCGGCATGCTGCGGGCGGTGCAGAGCGGCCTCGGCCTCGCTGCCATGCCCGACTACATGGGCGCCGAGCTGGACGGGCTGCTGCAGGTGCTGCCAGAGCTGAAGGCGCCGCGGCTCGACGCCTATTTCGTCTATCCGGAGGAGATGCGTCACTCGAAGCGGGTCTCCGTCTTCCGCGACTTCCTCGTTGCGGAGTTGGCTGCCCACTGACCCATGCAAAGGCCGCATGGGTGCCGGCCGATTTCACCAATGCTGCACAGCAGTGCCGGGCGTAGGCTGTCTGCATCCGGCGGTTGTGCCGGAGAGGGTTTCGGGGACTTTCCCTGAACTCCTTCGTCTCCCAGACGTGAAGCCTCCCTGTTTGACTTGGCCGCCGCCCCACTGGGACGGCGGCTTTCTTTTTGGCGTGGACAGCGATCGCGATCCGCTCATCAGTCGCGCTGGCGACACAAGCGCGCGTGAGGATCGCCGCAACCGGCGGCTGTGCTGGCTGCTAGGCTCCTATGCTGTTACGATCGGGTCATGGACCTCGCTTTGCGCCCGCGCCCATCTCGGCGCCTCACCGCCGGCTTCACCGCCCTCGCCCTGCTTGCCGGCTGCGCGACCAGCCAGACCGAGCGCATCGGCGCCGATGACGGTACCGATGCCTGCCGGTCGCAGCGCGTGGCGCTCGACTCGACCGGCAACTACTACGGCCAGGACATCATCCGCGGTGCGGCCATCGGCGCCGTCTCGGGTGGTGTCCTCGGTGGGCTGATCGGCGCTGCGGCAACCGGGCGCACGCGCGACATCGCCATCGGCGCCGGGGCGGGCGTGCTCGCCGGTGGCGCACTCGGCGCGGCGGGCGGCTACCTCGCCGCACGGCAGCGGCAGGCGCAGGACCAGGCGAGCCTCTCGGCCGCCATTGGCGGCGACCTCGCCAGCGAGAATGCGCAACTCGACAGGACGCAGCTCGCCTTCAACCAGCTCATCGACTGCCGCCTGATGGCGGCCGAGGCGATCAGGCAGGATGTCCGCAGCGGACGCACGCCGGCCGAGGCCGGACGGCTGCAGATGGCCGACCTGCGGACGCGGGTGCAGGGAGACATCGCCATCGCGCGGCGGATCAACCAGCAGATCGGCACGCGCGGCGCCGAATTCGACACGGCGATCGATGCCGTCGCCCCCGGCACCCGCACCGAGGTCGCCTCCCGCACGGTGGCTGCGCCGACGCCGGCCCGGCCGCGCGCACCGGTGCCGCTGCGGATCCGGCCGGAGCCGAATGCGCCGGAGGTCGGCCGGGTCGCCGCGAACGAGCCGGTGCGGGTGAAGCCGGCTCCGGGCAATTTCGCCCTGGTCGAGACCGATGGCGGGCTGCGTGGCTATGCGCCGGCCGGCAGCTTCCCGATGCGGCGCCAAGCGGCACCGGCACCGGCCCCGGCACCGGCAGTCGCCGCCGGGGATGGCAGCGTGCGGGAACTCGCCGCCTCCAACATCGCCAAGCGGGACAATTTCTCGGAAAGCGTGACCAATGCCGAGCGTGCCGCCCAGGGCGAGGGCTTCGAGCTCGCCGGCTGATGCTGCGCCGCGCGCTGCTGATCGCGGGCCTGCTCCTCGGTGCCGCGGCGGCCGCCCAGGCGCCGCCGCCGGAGCCGCCGCAGCAGCCCTTCCTCCGCATCGAGGCCGGCGCGCATACCGCGCCGGTCGCGCGCCTGGCCGTGGATGCGGCGGGGCAGATGCTGGCCAGCGTCTCGGACGACAAGACATTGCGGCTCTGGGCCCTGCCGGAGGGCAGCCAGCGCCGTGTCATCCGCCCGCCGGTCGGCACCAATGAGGATGGCGAGCTCTATGCCGTCGCGCTGAGCCCGGATGGCGCGCGGGTGGCGGCGGCGGGCTTCACCGGCCAGTCCTGGGACGGCGTCTTCTGCCTCTATCTCTATGACGCGGCGAGCGGGCGCCTGCTGGCGCGGCTTTCCGGCCTGCCGGCGCCGGTGCAGCACCTGGCCTTCTCGGCGGATGGGCTGCGGCTGGCGGCGGCGCTCGGCGGGAGGGCGGGCATCCGCGTCTTCGACGCCCGGAACGGGCAGCTGCTGTTCGAGGATGCGGGCTATGGCGGGCCGGCGCGCATGCTGGGTTTCGACCGCGAAGGGCGGCTCGCCAGCAGCGCGGCGGATGGGCATGTGCGCCTCTACGACGCAAGCGGACGCAAGCTGGCCGACCGGGTGCCGCTGGCGGGGGCACGGCCCTTCGGCCTTGCCTGGTCGCCGGATGGCGGGCTGCTCGCCATCGGCTACGAGGACCGGCTGCGGGTGGAGGTGCTGGCGGCCGGCGACCTGCGCAGCGTTATGCTGCCCGATGTCGCGGGGCTCGCCGGAGAGGGGATGCCGGCGGTCACCTGGGCCGCCGACGGCCGGGGCGGCGTGCAGCTCCATGCGGCCGGCTATGCGCGGCTGGCAGGCGGTGGCGCGGCCGGGCGGGGCATTGCCGTGCAGCGCGAGGCGGCGGCCCCCATGCCGGCGCCGCGGCGCGAATTCGTGGTGCGGCGCTGGACGGATTTCGGCCTCGGCCCTTCGACCGACATTCCCGCCGCGCGGGACGCCATCTCGCATCTGCTGGCGCTGCCGGGTGGCGGCATCGCCTATGCGGCGGCGGATCCGGGCTGGGGGCGGATCACGCCGGAGGGGCTGCTCGCCTTTCCGCCACGGCCGCCGGGTGCCGATTTCCGCGCGACGGCGGCGAGCCTCGCGGCGACCGAGGATGGCACGCGGCTGCGCGTGGCGCTGCGGCCGGGCGAGGCGCCAATCGTCTTCGACGCGCTGGACGGGCGGCTGGAGGCGGGCGGCGACGCATCCGGCTTCCTCCCGGCGCGAACGGCGAGCGCGCGGCTGCCCATCGCCGACTGGCGCAATTCCAACCGGCCGCGGCTCGGGCAGGTCCCGCTGCGGCTCGGCGAGGGCGAGTATGCACGGAGCCTCGCCATCCTGCCGCGCGAGGATGGCTTCCTGATCGGCACCGACAACCACCTGCGCCTCTTCGATGCCGCGGGGCGGCCGGTGGATGCGCTGGCGGTGCCGGGTGCCGTCTGGGGCCTTACCGTCGCCGGCGACATGGCGGTGGCCGCGCTGGGCGACGGGACGCTGCGCTGGTACCGGCTCGCGGGCGGCGCGCTGGTGGAGCAGGCGGCGCTCTTCATCCAGGCGGAGACGCGGCGCTGGGCGCTCTGGACGCCGGAGGGGCTGTTCGACCATGCCGCCAATGGCGGGCAGGAGCTGGTCGGCGTGCTGCTCAACCGCGGCCGGGCGCAGAGCACCGAATGGGCGACCTTCCAGCAGGCCTATCGCGCACTCTATGCGCCGCAGGCGGTGCATGGGCGCATCGCCGGGGACCAGGCGCCGGCGCAGCAACGGCTGGCACAGCTTGGCGAGGTGCGGTCGCGCATCGGGCGGCTGCCGGTGCTGGCGGCGGGCGCGGCCTGTGTCGTGGTCGAGGCGGATTGCCTGCCGCTGGCCTGGGATGCGCGGACCCTGCCCGAGGGGGCACGCGCGCTGCGCCTCGCGCTGCAGGCGACGGATCGCGGCCTCGGCCTCGGCCCGCTGGATGTGCTGGTGAATGACCGCATCGCCGCGCGCGCGGAGGCGAGGCCGGGCGAGACCGTGGTGGAGGTGCCGCTCGACCCCGGGCCGAACCGCATCGCCACGCGCCTCTATGCCGAGGACCGCACCCTCTTCGCCGATGGGCCGGCGCTCGCCCTGCGCCGGCCGGGCGATGCCGAGCCGCCGCCGGATGCGGGGCGGCTGATCGTGCTGGCGATCGGCGTGAACCACTATGCCAATGCCGAGCTTGATCTCCGTTTCGCGGTGCCGGATGCTGAGATGGTGGCGGGGCTGCTGCGCGCGGGCGCCGGCTCGCTCTTCCGCGAGACACGGGTGACGGTGCTGCGCGACGCGGAGGCGACGCGGCGCGGCGTGCTCGACGCCCTCGCCCGCGCTGCCGAGGAGGCTGAGCCGGGCGACACCTTCATCCTCTACATCGCCGGCCATGGCATCCGCACGGAGCCGGACAACCGCTTCCTCTTCCTGCCCGCCGATACGCGCGACACCTCCGGCTGGGCGGCGCTGCGGGCACAGGGAATCGACGACGGCACGCTGGTCGCGGCGCTGGCGCGCATCCGCGCGCGGGATGCGCTGCTGCTGCTCGACACCTGCCATGCGGGGCAGCTGACGATGGAGCAGCTCTCGGCGCTGGGGAACGAGACCGGGCGCTTCCTGCTCGCTGCCAGCGGCAGCGTGCAGGAGGCGCTCGACAGTTATGACGACCGCAACGGGGTCTTCGCCTATGCGCTGCGGGAGGGGCTGCAGGGCAAGGCGGCGATGGATGCCGAGGGGCGGGTCAGCGCGCTCGGCCTCGGCGAATGGGTGACGCGGCGCGTGCCGCAGCTCGCGCGGGAGCGGCAGCACCGGCAGGATGCGGTGTTCCGCACCGCGCAGCGCGACCTGCGTTCCTTCCCGGTGGCGCAGGTGGCGAAGTAGGCTCCTCCCATCCTTCAGGGAGTCGCCGCATGACCATGCCACCCGACCGCGAAGCGCCGGCCGAGCACCCCATCGAGGCGCTGCTGCGGCGGCGCTGGAGCCCGCGCAGCTTCACCGGCGCACCCGTGGCGCAGGCGGCGATCGACAGCCTGCTGGAGGCCGCGCGTTGGGCCGCCAGCTCCAGCAACCAGCAGCCCTGGCACCTCATCCTGGCGCGACGCGATACGGAGCCGGAGGCCTTCGCCAGGCTGCTCGGCACGCTGGCGCCGGGCAACCAGGCCTGGGCCGACAAGGCAGGCGTGCTGATGCTGGCCGTGGCGCGCATGACCAACCCGGCGAACGGCAACCCGAACCGCGATGCCTTCTACGACACCGGCGCAGCGATGGCGCAGATGGCGTTGCAGGCGGCAGCGCTCGGCCTGCAGCTCCATCAGATGGGTGGCTTCGACGCGGCGAAGGCGCGCGAGGCCTTCGGCATCCCGGAGGGATATGAGCCTGCCGCCGCTATCGCGCTCGGCCATGTCGCGCCGGCGGAGGCGCTGCCGGGCGGCATGGATGGGGCGCTTGCGGCACGCGAGGTGGCGCCGCGGCAGCGTCGGCCGATTGGCGACTGGGCCTTCTTCGGCAGCTGGCGGCAGTAAGGCGTTTCCGTCGCGACGAGGGCGCCGCCCCTTGCGGAGCGGCGCCCTCCCCTTTCGACGAGCCCTGTTCAGGTCGCCGGGGTCTCGGCCTCGGCCGGTGCAGCGGCAGGCGCCGGGGCCGGGGTCGAGGAATTCATCGCGGCGGCCTTGCGGGCGGCGCGTGTCGCAGCGCCCTTCTTCGCCGCCTCGGAGCGGGCGGAGGTCGCAGGCGCTGCCCGCTTCGCGGCCGGCTTCGCCGCGGTTTTGCGGGCGGCGGGCTTCCGCGTCGCGGCAGCGGTCGCGCGCTTCGG
>NZ_FMZX01000013.1:46180-135467 GCF_900101615.1 Belnapia rosea
GCGGTCTTGCGGGCGGCGGGCTTCCGCGTCGCGGCAGCGGTCGCGCGCTTCGGCGCGGCCTTCTTCGCTGCCGGCTTGCGCGCCGCCGGCTTCTTCGCGGCCACGGCCTTCTTCGGTGCGGCCTTGCGCGCGGCGGGCTTCTTCACCGCGGCGGCACGGCTGCGCGCGGTCGTCGGCTTCTTCGCGGTGCGGCGGCTGGTGGCGACGGCCATCGGCTGGGCGCGGCCGGCGGCGGGGGTCTCTGGGGTATCGGTCACGGTTGGCATCTCCTTGCGCATTCCGGTGTTGGTCGGGCGGCAGCGCGAGGGCGCGACGCCCGGGTGGCAGCAGGTCCGGCCGTGCGGGCGATGCGGCGCGTCGATCGCGGAATGCGCGGCGCCGCATGCAACGCTGTCCAGGCCTCGCGGGCAGCAAGCGGTGACGGGCGATCGGCGGCCATGTGCCGCATCGTGCTGCCGCCTACCGCATATCCGGCACCGGGCGTTAAGACTTCGCCCTGCTCCGGCCCGACGAGCGCGATGCGAGTGGCCGCGCCGTCATCCTGCCTGCGGTCCATGGACCGTCCTTCCCTGCTGCGGCACGCTGTCGCCGGATGGCTCCGCGACGTGCAGCGGTGCGGACACCGCCGAACGAATCGCTGCAACATCGTGCGCGCGAATCACGCTATCTGCACACGCAACCACCGTGTCAACAGAAACCGCAATTCGCGCGCTGCTTTTATGCGCGAGGCGCGCAAAGCAAACGGCCGCCGGATGACTCCGGCGGCCGCTCGTCAGCGCGGACGGGATGCGCGGGCGCTGGCGTTCAGCGCTGGTCCATCGGCGGTACCGGGCGCTGTTCCGGCCCGGTGTAGTGGGAGAGCGGGCGGATGAGTCGGTTGTCCGCCGCCTGCTCGATGACATGCGCGGCCCAGCCGGTGATGCGCGCGGCGACGAAGATCGGCGTGAAGAGCGGGATGTCGAAGCCCATCAGGTAGTAGGCAGGGCCGGCGGGGAAATCGAGGTTCGGGTGGATGTTCTTCTCCTTGAGCATCTTCGCCGCCAGCACGCGGGAGGTCTCCATCCAGCGCCGGTCGCCCACCACCTCGGCCATCTTCTCGGCGTACTTGGTCATCGTCGGCACGCGGCTGTCGCCCGACTTGTAGACCCGGTGGCCGAAGCCCATCACCAGCGCCTTGTGGTCGAAGCGGGTGGAGAGCCACTCCTCCGCCTGTTCCGGCCCGCCGATCTCCGTCAGCATGTGCATCACGGCCTCGTTGGCGCCGCCATGCAGCGGGCCCTTCAGCGCCGCGATGCCGGCGGTGATGGCGCCGTGGATGTCCGCCCCCGTCGAGGTCACCAGCCGCGCGGTGTAGGTCGAGGCGTTGAAGGTGTGCTCGGCATAGAGAATGAGGGAGACGTCAAAGGCCTTCAGCACCTCGGGCTGCGGTACCTTGCCGAAGACGAGGTTGAAGAAATTCTCGCCGAAGCTGTGGCTCGGGTCGGGCGCCACCGGCGGCAGGCCCTTCGCGGCGCGGTGCGCGGCGGCGATGGCGGTCGGGATCTTCGCCAGCAGGCGGATGGCCTTGCGGCGGGTGGCTGCCTCGCTGACATCGGCGCTCTCCGGGTCCTCCATCCCCATGAAGGAGACGGCGGTGCGGATGGCGTCCATCGGATGGGCGCTGGCGGGGAAGTCCTTGATGACGCGGTGCAGCGCCGGGCTGATCTCGCGCTCGGCCGCCTCGGCCGCCTTGAACTCGGCGAGCTGGCCGCGGTTCGGCAGCTCGCCGTTCCAGAGCAGGTAGGCGACCTCCTCGAAGCTGCAGTTCTCGCAGAGATCCTGCACCGCATAGCCGCGATAGGTGAGGCTGTTGGTCTCCGGCATCACCTTGGAGATGGTCGAGACATCGGCATAGACGCCGACGAGGCCCTTCTTGATCTCGGGAGTGGCTTCGCTCATGGGGTCTCTCCTTTGCGTGTGCCCGTTGGCACGTGTGAGGCTGGCGGCGGGGTCCAGGCGCGGGTCACGTCCGGCTCCCCTGCCGCATGGGCCGTGGCGTCGCGGCAGGCGATGGCCCGGTAGCCGCGCCGCCGATGGACGGCGAGCGTGGCCCGGTGCGCCGGAAGCAGGCGAGGCGAAGGCAACCCGGCGCGGCAGCCTTCGCCGTCTCGGTCGTCATGGCGCCGGTGCCCCTGCGGTGCAGGGTGGGCGTCACGATGAGGCCCGGCACCCTATCCCCCTCGAGGGTGAGGGTGCCGGGCAGCTCGCCGGCGAACCATGCGAGCGTCTTCGCCTCCGTCCAGGGCGAGGCCAGGCCGGGCCGCGCAGCATCGAGCCCGGCCCGGTGGATGGCCACCAGCGCCGGCGCATCGGCCGGGCTGGCGGGACGGAGGCCGATCATGGGCCTAGAAGATCCCGGGCTTGCCCTCGGCCAGCGCGCCGTTGGGCAGGGCGACGTTCAGCACATGCAGCTCGCCGGCCGGGATGCGGGCCAGGTCCTGCACATCGGCGAGGAAGCGGTTGCTCTCCCGCGCCGAGATGATGCCGTCGGTCAGGATCTGGAACTTGTTGATGTAGTCCTCCCGGCCGAAGGGCTTCGCCCCGAGCGGATGGGCATTGGCGACGGCCAGCTCGTCGCTCAGCACCGAGCCGTCCTTCATGGTGATCTCCACACGGCCGCCGAAGGAGAGCTCGTTCGGGTCCCGCGAGTGGTAGCGCCGGGTCCATTCGGCCTCCTCCCGGGTCTCGATCTTCTGCCAGAGGCGGACGGTGTCGGCCCGTGCGGCCCGCCGCGGGGCGTAGCTGTCGACATGGTGCCAGCGCCCGTCCTGCAGGGCGACGGCGAAGATGTACATGATGGAGTGGTCGAGGGTCTCCCGGCTCGCCTTGGGGTCCATCTTCTGCGGGTCGTTGGCGCCGGTGCCGATGACGTAGTGGGTGTGGTGGGAGGTGTGGATGACGATCTTCTCGATCTGCTCCATGTCCTCGATCCGGTCCCGCATGCGAAAGGCCAGGTCGATCAGCGCCTGGGACTGGTACTCGGCCGAATGCTCCTTGGTGTAGCTGTCGAGGATGGCGCGCTTGGCCTCGCCGGCGCCGGGCAGCGGCACCTCGTAATAGACCGGCTCATAGGCGGCGGCGCGGCCCTCCTTGTCGGCCACGGTGCGGCCGGAGAGGACCCAGCCGATGACGCTGTCCTCGCCTTCGTAGATCGGGCTCGGGGCGCCTTCGCCGCGCATGGCGCGGTCCACCGCCTCGACCGCCAGCTTGCCGGCATGGGCGGGAGCGAAGGCCTTCCAGCTGCTGATCTCGCCCTTGCGGCTCTGGCGGAAGGAGATGGAGACGTGCAGCGCCTGCTGCACCGCCTGGTAGATCGTCTCCTGCGGCAGCTTCAGCAGGGTGCCGATGCCGGCCGCCGCCGAGGGGCAGAGATGGGCGATGTGGTCCACCTTGTGCTCGTGCAGGCAGATGGCCTTCACCAGGTCGATCTGGATCTCGTAGCCGGTGGCGAGGCCGCGGATGAGGTCGCGGCCCGACTTCTCCATGGTCTGGGCGACCGCCAGGATCGGCGGGATGTTGTCGCCGGGGTGGGAGTAGTCGGCGGCGAGGAAGGTGTCGTGCATGTCGAGCTCGCGCACCGCGGTGCCGTTCGCCCAGGCCGCCCATTCCGGCGAGAAGCGCTTGTTCGCGCCGACGCCGAAGATGGTGGCGCCGCCCTTCCGCGGATGGCCGAGGGCCATGGTGCGGGCGGAGGTCACGGGGCGGCGGTTGATGGCGGCGATGGCGACGGAGGCGTTGTCGATGATCCGGTTGATGATCATCCCGGCCACGTCCTTCTCGACCGCGACCTTGTCGGCGGCGACGCCGGCGATCTTCCAGGCGAGCTGGTCTTCGCGCTTCAGCAGCGACTTGGACGGATAGAGCTTTACGGCATGCTTCTGCATCGGCGGTCTTCCCCGGCGGATTGGTGAGGATTGCTTTGTCCCCCCGCTGGGCATCTTCGTCCATTCCGATTGAGCGGCAAGCACGATAGGTTTTCCGTATCGAAGCGGGATTAGGTTCATGGATTTCCGTATCCTCCGCCGCATGGGGCACTTCCTGGCGGTCGCCGAGGAGGGGCATTTCGGCCGGGCGGCGGCGCGGCTCGGCGTCTCGCAGCCGCCGCTGACGGCGCAGATCCAGGCGCTGGAGGCGGAGCTCGGCGTGCGCCTGCTCGAGCGCACGCGGAAGGGCGCCCGGCCGACGCGGGAGGGCGAGGCGCTGCTGCCGATCCTCCGGCGCCTGGCCGAGGAGGCGAAGCAGGTAGAGAGCCTGGCGCGGGAGCTGCGCGCCGGCCGCCATGCGCCGATGGCCATGGCCTGCGTCACCTCCGCCCTCTTCGACTACCTGCCGCCGCTGGTGCGCGGGCTGCGCTCGGCGGCGCCCGACAGCGCGCTGGCGGTGCGGGAGATGGATACCGCCGATGCGGTGGAGGCGCTGCGGCGGGGCGAGGTGGATTTCGCCCTGGCGCGGCTCGACCGCGACCGGCCGCCGTTGCGGGTGCTGCCGCTCGGCGCCGATGCCCTGGTGGCAGCGCTGCCGGAGGGGCATGCGCTGCTGCGCGAGGGAGGCCCGCTGCCGCTCTCGGCGCTGGCCGGCGAGGCGCTGGTGCTGCTGCCGCGCTCGATCAGCCCGGCCTATTTCGACCGGCAGGTGACCGCCTGCCGCGAGGCGGGGTTCGAGCCGGTGGCGATGCGCGAGGTCGGCAGCGCGATGGCGCAGCTCGCCTTCGTCGCGGCGGGGCTGGGCGTGGCGCTGGTGAGTTCGGGGATGGCGGTGCTGCGGCCGCCGGGCGTTGCCTTCCGTGCCCTGGCAGGGCCGGTCGGCTCGGTCGGTGTGGCGCTGGTGTGGAATGGCGAGCGGGAGACGGAGGCGGCGCGGGCGGCGATCGCCGCGGCACGGCGGGCCTTTCCGGCGGCGGGGGATGGGGCCTAGCCTCGGCCCACAACGACTCCAGGGACGCCAGACCAGCATGGACCAGAGCCCCTTCGACCGGGTGATCCTCGGCGACATCGTGCTGCCCGAGGCGGTGCTGCCGCGCGGCTATGTCGCCATCCGCGGTGAGACCATCGCCGCCATCGGCCAGGGCGCGCCGCCGCCCGCCGCGGCCATCGCCGACTACAGCGGCAAGCTGGTCCTGCCCGGGCTGGTCGACGGCCACATGCACACCAGCAGCAGCACCGGCTGGCCCGGGATCGAGGGGGCCTCGATGTCGGCGGCGGCGGGTGGCGTCACCACCTGCGTCGACATGCCCTATGACGTGCCGCAGCCGGTGACGGATGCCGGCATCCTCCGCGCCAAGGTCGGGGTGGTGGAGGCGTCGAGCCATGTGGACATGGCGCTCTATGGCACCATCACCAAGACAGGGGGCGTCGCGGCCATCGCCGGGCTGGCGGAGGCGGGCGTCTGCTCCTTCAAACTGTCGACCTATGAGTATGACGCGGTGCGCTTCCCGCGCATCGACCACCCGACCATGCTGGCCGCCTTCCGCGAGATCGCGCGGACCGGCCTCATGTGCGCCATCCACAACGAGGACCAGGAGCTGGTCGAGCGGCTGACGGCGGAGGCGAAATCCGCCGGGCGCACCGACCCGATCATGCATGCCCGCACCCGGCCGCCGCTGGCCGAGAGCATGGCCGATCTCGAGATCTTCGAGATGGCGCTGGAGACGGGCTGCCATGTGCATATCGCCCATTCCTCCCTCGCCCGGGGCTTCGAGCTGGCGGAGCTGTTCCGCCGGCAGGGGGCGCGGACCAGCGGCGAGGCCTGCATCCAGTATCTCTGCATGACCGAGGAGGATCTCGTCCGCCTGGAAGGGTTCGGCAAGTGCAACCCGCCCTTCCGCACGGCCGAGGAGGTGGAGCGGGTGTGGGGCGCGCTCGCGGCCGGGCGCATCGCCTATGTCTCGACCGACCACGCGCCCTGGCCGCGCGAGCGGAAACTGTACCGGGGCGACATCTTCGCCCCCGGCGCGGGGCTGACGGGGCTGCAGAGCTTCGCGCCGCTGATGTTCAGCCTGCTGGAGGAGCGGGGGCTGCCGGTGACGCTGATGGCGAGCCTCTGCGCCGAGCGGCCGGCGCGCTTCCACGGGCTGGCGCCGAAGAAGGGCGCGATCCGCATCGGCGCCGATGCCGACCTCCTGGTGCTGGAGCGCGGCGACTTCACCTTCGACGAGGCGTCGATCCAGGACCGGCCGGATGCGCGCTGGTCGCCCTATCACGGACGGCGGATGCGGGGGCGGGTGGCGGCCACCTGGCTGCGCGGCAGCCTCATCTGGAACGGCGAGGAGGTGCTGGCGAGGCCGGGCCAGGGGCACTTCGTGCCGCGGCAGCACCGGGAGACCTATCTGGGCGAGGATTGAGGCGGGGCGGGCGCCGCCGTCTCGTCGAGGCGGCGCAGCGCGTCGGCCAGCACCGCGCGCGTCACCGGCAGGCCGAGCGCATCGGCCGCCAGGATCAGCAGGCCGAGCGCCTCGCCGGTTTCCTGGCCCGCTACCTTCCATGCCCTGCCGGGCCTTCGACCCTCCGGCATCATGTGTCCACTCCCCTGCCCTGCCGGCGCTACGCGCTGCCGGCCGGGACGGATGCGTGACGAGCGGTCATTCGACCCGGATATTGGCCTTCCGGATCACCGGCTCCCACCGCGCCCCATCCTCCTCGATGATGCGGGCGACGGTCGGCCCGTCCGCCCAGGCGGATTCGATGCCGCGGGCCGCCATGGCAGCCTTGCCCTCGGGCGTGTCGATGGCCATGCGGACAGCCTCCGCGATGCGGGCGAGGATGGCAGGCGGAACGCCGGCCGGGGCCAGCACCGCACCCCAATTGTCGACGGCATAGCCCGGCAGGTTGGCGGCCGCCGCGACCGTCGGCACGCCCGGCATCAGCGGGCTGTCCTGCGCCGCGAGGTTGCCCAGCGCCCGGAGCTGGCCGCCCTTCACCAGCGGCTCGACCGCCGACCACGGGGCGGAGACCAATTCCACCTCGCCGGCCACGCAGGCGGTCACGGCGGGGCCGGTGCCGCGATAATGCACATGGGTCAGCTTGCCGCCCGACATGCTGTCCATCAGCTCGGCCGAGACATGGGTGATGGTGCCGAGGCCGGGCGTGCCGTGGTTCAGCAGGCCGGGCTGGGCGCGGGTGATGGCGATGACCTCCGCCAGGTCCTTGGCCTTCAGCTTCGGCCCGCCGGCGATGACGGTGGGCGCCAGCGCGACGCGGGCGACGGGCGTCAGGTCCCGCTTCAGGTCGAAGGGCATCGAGCGGAAGATGAACTGGTTCACCACGATGGTGTTGAACACCGTCACCAGCGTGTAGCCGTCGGGCGGGGCCTTGGCGACGGCATCGGTGCCGATATTGCCGCCGGCGCCGGAGCGGTTCTCCGGCACCACCGGCTGGCCGATGACGTCGCCGATGCGCTGGGCCAGCAGCCGGCCGAGGATGTCGCTGCCGCCGCCTGGCGGGAAGGGGATCACCATCCGCAGCGGGCGGCTGGGGAAGTCGCCCGGCTGGGCCAGGGCGGGGGCGGCAAGCGGGGCGGCGGCGAGCGCAAGCGCGGCGCGGCGGCCATAGGCACGGGACATGGCGGTTCCTCCTCGGCCCGTTGACATGCCGCAAGCGGCGGCCTCTGTCATCGGGGCTTGTGGTCCTGGCATGCGGCGACCGAAACGGTGTAGCCTGCGGCGCAGGCGGCGGAACGTCGCCCGGGAGGACAACAATCATGACAATATCTCGGCGCGCCCTGCTGGGCGCGGGCGCCGCGCTATCCGGCGGCCTTCCTTGGCGCGGGGCCCGCGCGCAAGCGGCCAATACCATCCGCATCGCCCTGCTCTGCGACTTCTCCGGCACCTACCGCGACGTGACAGGCCCCACCGAGCTGGCCTGCATCCGCCAGGCAGCGGCGGAATTCGCCAACCGGGGCATCGCCATCGAGGTGCTCTACGCCGACAACCAGAACCGTGCCGATGTCGGGTCCAACGTCACCCGCCAGTGGCTCGACCGGGAGGGCGTCGATGTCGTGGTGGATGGCGGCGCCTCCTCGGTGGCGCTGGCCGTGAACGAGGTGGTGCGGGAGAAGAACAAGGTCTTCCTCAACACATCCTCCGCCACCTCGGACCTCACCGGGTCGAAATGCTCGCCGAACACGGTCCACTGGACCTACGACACGTGGATGCTGGCGAAATCGACGGGCGGCGCCACGGTGCGGGCGGGCGGCGACAGCTGGTACTTCATCACCGCCGACTACGCCTTCGGCCATGCGCTGGAGCGGGACACCGGCACCTTCGTCAAGGGCGCGGGCGGCAGCATCATCGGCTCCGTCCGTACCCCCTTCCCCGGCACCACCGATTTCAGCTCCTACCTGGTGCAGGCGATGGCGGCGAAGCCGAAGGTGATCGGCCTGGCCAATGCCGGCTCGGATACCGTCAACTGCATCAAGCAGGCGGCGGAGTTCGGCCTAGCGCGGCGCGGCATCAAGCTCGCCTCGCTGCTGATGTTCCTCCCCGATGTGCACGCGCTCGGCCTCGCCACCGCGCAGGGGCTGATCTGCACCGAGACCTTCTACTGGGACCTGAACGACCGGACCCGTGCCTTCTCCGCGCGAGTCCGGCCGAATATCGGCAACAACGCGCTCTGCATGAACCATGCGGGCGGCTATGCGGCCGTGCTGCATTACCTGAAGGCGGTGGCCGATATGGGCGTGCCGGCGGCGAAGGCGAATGGCGCCGAGACGGTGGCGCGGATGAAGGCCATGCCCTGCGACGACGACTGCTTCGGCCCCGGGACCATCCGTGCCGATGGCCGCAAGCTGCACCCGGCCTACCTCTTCGAGGTCAAGAAGCCGGAGGAGAGCCGCGGGCCCTTCGACTACTACAAGCTGCTGCAGACGACGGCGGGCGACGAGGCATTCAGGCCGCTCGGCGAGGGTGGCTGCGCCTTCGTCAGGGCCTGACCATGGCTTGAAAACCGGGGCGGCGGGTGCGACCACTGCCGGCGCCACCCGCCGGAGCCCTGCCATGTCCCGCCGCCTTGTCCTCGCCGCCGCCCAGATGGGCCCCATCCAGAAGGCCGAGGGGCGCGATGTCGCGGTTGGGCGCATGGTGCGGCTGATGGAGACGGCGCACCGGCGCGGGGCGGAGGTGGTGGTCTTTCCGGAGCTCGCGCTGACCACCTTTTTCCCGCGCTGGTACCACGAGGACCTGGCGGAGGCGGACCACTGGTACGAGACCGCCCTGCCCTCCAATGCCACGGCGCCGCTCTTCGAGGCGGCCCGCAAATTCAACATCGGTTTCCATCTCGGCTATGCCGAGCGGACGCCGGACGGGCATCGCTTCAACACCGCCGTGTACGTGCATCCCTCGGGCGAGGTGGTGCTGAAGTACCGGAAGGTGCATCTGCCCGGACATGCGGAGCATGACCCGACCCGCCGCGTGCAGCACCTGGAGAAGCGCTATTTCGAGGTGGGCGATCTCGGCTTCCCCGTGATCCGCGCGCCCATCGGCGAGACCTCGGTCAATATCGGGATGATGATCTGCAACGACCGGCGTTGGCCGGAGGCCTGGCGGGTGCTCGGGTTGCAGCAGGTGGAGCTCGTCATGCTCGGCTACAACACGCCGAGCCTCAACATGGAGAACCGCGGCTTCGAGGCGCATCACCTGCGGGTCTTCCACAGTCACCTCTCGATCCAGGCGGGCTGCTACCAGAATGCCTGCTTCGCCGCCGGCGTCGCCAAGGCGGGCGACGAGGACGGGCATGAGCTGTTCGGCCATTCCATCATCGTCAACCCGCAGGGCGAGATCATGGCCCAGGCGACGAGCTGGGGAGATGAGCTGATCGTCGCCGATTGCGATCTCGGCATGTGCGAGTTGGGGCGGCGCACGATCTTCAACTTCGCTGCCCACCGGCGGGTCGAGGCCTATGGGCGGATCACCGAACAGACCGGCAGCGTGGCGCCGGCGGAGTGGGCGCCGGCCCGGCGTTAGCCACGGAACCGAACCGAAGGCCGGGCGCTCTGTCCATCATGCGCTATCATACCCCGACCCGGCTCCTCGTCCTCGCCTCCCTGCTGGTCGCCACGCCCGTGCTGGCGCAGACGCCAGCGGAACGGGCCTCGCGGGAGTTCAACCGCGAGGAGCGGCAGGATCGCGCGGTGGATGCGGCTGAGGCCGCGCGCAGCGGCTTGCCAGCCATGCCGCCCCCCCAGGTCCTGCCGCTGGAGACGGACCGGCGCTCGCTGCAGCCTGGTGTGGGGCGGCCCGAGGAGCGTGGGGCGCTCGGCACCGGGGGCGCCGCGGCACCGCCCAGCCTCGAGCAGAATATCCAGCGCTGAGCCTCGCCGGCCACCTCGGCGTGGCGGAGAGGCCTAGTGGGCCGGGTCCAGGAAGGGGGTTCCCGGATCGGCCACATAGACGATCAGCACGCGCGTCGGCGTGACGGTGCTGCGGTTGTAGCCGGTCATGCGGACATGGGGTGGCTCGACCATGGCGCCGCCCGCCGGGATGGTGACGGCCTCGCGCCCCTCCATCTCGAGCGTGAAGGCACCCTCCAGCACATAGACGGTCACCGGGAAGCGATGCGTGTGGAAGGCCGTGGCCTGGCCGGGGGCGATGGTCGCGGTGAGGACCTGCACCTCCTGCCGCTCGCCCCGCGGCATGCCTTGCACCACCTCACGAAGGACGAAGTGGGGCCGCGCCTGCTCCTGCGCCGCAGCGCCGGAGATGCTTATCGCCAACACCGCGAGCGCAGCGCCCAAACCTGCCATCCAGCGCATCGAGTGGTTCCCTCCTGGTTTCGATGCGAGGCAGTAAGCACGCAACCGCCGGGCTTGGGATAGGGGGTTCGGCTAGCCCTCGACCTCGACGAGGGCTTCGAGCCCGAGCACGGCGCCAAGCTGCTCCACGCGGCGCAGCACGCTCTCCCCGGCGAAGACGCCGGTGCCTTCGGCGAGGCGCAGCACCAGCCTGCCACTCGTCCGTTCCAGCCTCGTGCCGGCGAGAAGATCGGGCGTGCCGCCGCACAGCGTATAGGCAAGGCGAAGCGCAGCGCCGAGCGCCTCCGCCCGGCGGATGGTCTGCAGGTCGAGCAGCACACGGGTCGGGCCGAGGAAGGGCGCGCTCGGCTCGGCCTCGTAGCGCAGCGCGGCGCAGAGGCCGAGGAAGGCGCGGGCATGGTGGTCGAGCCCCGCGCCATGTTGGCGCAGCACGCGAAGGAAGGCCTGCTCGGCGCGGTATTCAGGATGGTCGTGGCTGCCGATATCGGAGATCCAGCAGGCCGCCTCACGCAGGGCGCGTATGCCGGCATCCTGCTCGGGGAAGACCGGGTCGGTCCAGGCGATCAGCGCCGGCGGCAGGCCGGGGTCGCGGCCCCAGGCGGCGGCGAGCTCGCGGGCCGCGGCCAGCATCGGGTCATCCTGCCGCACCGATTCGGCCAGCAGGCGGGCATACCAGCCCTCGCGCAGCCCATTGGCCGAGAAGACGACGCGGGAGGCCCCGGTGGCCCGCAGCAGGCGGCGCATGGTCACCGCGGCGAAAGGCATGTCGGCCAGGCGCTTCTGCGGCGCGCCCGCCATGCGCTCCAGCACCCGGCGAGAGGCGGCCATGACGACGCCCGCGAGGTCACGCGCCTCCTCCCGGCGGAGGACATAGTGATGGACGATCGCCAGCGGGTAGCCGGTCTGGGCGATATGCATCCGCGCCAGGGCCCGCCAGGCGCCGCCGACCAGATAGAGGTCACGCCCGCCACCCTCGGCAAGCCAGGGCTGCTTGGCCAATTCCTCCTCGGTGATGGCGCGGGCGCGGGCGACCTCTCCGCCGGCGCGCTCGGCGAGGCGGATGGCCCCGATGGGCAGCGAGGCGGCGCGGGCAACCCGGCCTTCCGTCAGCCGCACCACCTCAAGGCTGCCGCCGCCGAGGTCGCCCAGCACGCCATCGGCGCCGGGAAACCCAAGCAGCACGCCATCGGCTGAGAGCCGGCCCTCCTCCTCCCCGGTCAGGATGCGGATGCGCAGCCCCGGCATCCGCTCCTGCATGGCGGCCACGAAGGCGGGACCGTTCTCCGCGTCGCGCACGGCGGCCGTCGCCACCACCTCCAGCGGGTCGGCGTGCATCGCGCGCGCCACGGCGTGGTAGCGGGCGAGGACGGTGAGCGCGGGGCCGATTGCGTCCTCGTTCAGCCGTCCTGTCGTCTGCAGTCCGCGGCCAAGGCCGAGCACGGCCTTCTCGTTGAAGATCGCCTGCGGGTTCCGTCCGCGTCCCTCGAAGACGACGAGTCGCACGGAGTTGGAGCCGAGATCGACGACGCCACAGCGCTGGCTTTCGGGCGTGGGCATCGGGCTCAGTCCTGAGCGAGGCGGTCGGGGCGCGGCTTGCGCATGGCCGCACGGGCCGAGCGCTGCAGCGCGCTGCCGCGGCCGGAGAGGGAGGGGTTGGTCATGAAATACTCATGCGCCGAGACCGGCTGGGCACCGCGCGTCAGGCGGCGCCAGGTGCCATCGGTGTTCAGCTCCCAGCTCTGGGCGGTGTCCTTCAGGTTCACCACCATGATCTGGTCGAGGATCTGGGCATGCACGGTGGCATTCTCGACCGGCACCATGGTTTCGACCCGCCAGTCCATGTTGCGCGCCATCCAATCCGCCGAGGAGATGAAGACGCACGCCCGCCGCGAGGGCAGCCTGTGGCCGTTGCCGAAGACATAGATGCGGGAATGCTCGAGGAAGCGGCCGACGATGGACTTCACCCGGATGTTCTCCGAAAGGCCGGGAACGCCAGGGCGGAGGCAACAGATGCCGCGCACCACGCAATCGATCTTCACGCCGGCGCGAGCGGCCGCATAAAGCGCGTCGATCAGCTGCTCGTCGACCAGGCTGTTCATCTTCAGCCAGATGCCGGCGGGCTTGCCTTCCTCGGCGAAGCGCCGCTCCTGCTCGATCAGGCCGAGGAGGGTCGGGCGGATGGTCAGCGGGGCGAAGGCGAGGCCCTCCATCCGCTCCGGCCGCGCATAGCCGGTCATGTAATTGAAGAGACGCGCGGCATCGCCGGTCAGCCCGGGGTCGGCGGTGAAGAAGGAGAGGTCGGTGTAGATGCGCGCCGTGATCGGGTGGTAGTTGCCGGTGCCGAAATGCGCGTAGCTCCGCAGCGCCCCCGCTTCCCGCCGCACCACCAGCGACATCTTGGCGTGGGTCTTCAGCTCGACGAAGCCGAAGACGACCTGCACGCCGGCCGCCTCCAGCTCCCGCGCCAGGGCGATGTTCCGCTCCTCGTCGAAGCGGGCCTTGATCTCGACGATGCCGGTGACGTTCTTGCCCGCCTCCGCCGCCTCGATCAGCGCGCGGGCGATCGGGCTGTCGCGGCTGGTGCGGTAGAGCGTCTGCTTGATGGCGACGACATTCGGGTCCCGCGCCGCCTGGCGGAGGAACTGCACCACCACGTCGAAGCTCTCATAGGGGTGGTGAACGACGATGTCCTTGGCGCGGATGGCGGCGAAGCAATCGCCGCCGTAATCGAGGATCCGCTCCGGGAAGCGCGGCGTGTAGGGGGTGAACAGCAGGTCCGGCCGGTCATCCACGATGAGCTGGCGGAGGTCGTCGAGGCCGAGCAGCCCGTCGACGACGAAGACGCCGCTGCGCTCGGCATCCAGCTCCTCGATGACGAAATCGACGATGTCGGAGGGTGTCGCGGCGGTCACGCTGAGGCGGATGGCGCGGCCGCGGCGGCGGCGCTTCAGCGCGGTCTCGTAGGAGCGGACGAGGTCCTCCGCCTCCTCCTCGAATTCAACGTCGGTGTCGCGGATGAGGCGGAACAGCCCGTGCTCGGCCGGGATGAAGCCGGGGAAGACACGGCGCAGGCTGAGCTCGATCAGGTCCTCGAGCAGCAGGAAGCGGATGGCCGTCTCGCCCTCGGCGCGTGGCAGGCGGATGAAGCGCTCGATCTGCGAGGGCAGCGGCAGCAGGGCGCGCATGGTGCCGCCATCCTCCTCCCGCACCAGCTTCAGGACCATGCATGCGGCGAGGTTCTGGATGAAGGGGAAGGGATGCGCCGGATCGACCGCGAGCGGGGTCAGCACCGGGAAGACGCGTTCCATGAACCAGCCGTCGAGCCAGGCGCGGTCGGCCTCGCTCAGTTCCTCGACACGGCAGACGATGATGCCAGCCTCGCGGATCAGGCCGCGCAGGTCCCGCCAGGCATCCTGCTGCGCCTCGATCAGCACCTGGGCACGGTCATGAATGGCGGCGAGCTGCTGCGGCGGGGTACGGCCATCGGGCGAGCGGCTGGTGATGCCGGCCCGCTCCTGCCCGATCAGGCCGGCGACGCGGACGGAGTAGAATTCGTCGAGATTGGCGGCCGATATGGCGACGAAGCGCAGCCGCTCCAGCAGCGGGTGGTGCTCGTTGCCGGCTTCCTCCAACACGCGCGTGTTGAAGTCGAGCCAGGATAATTCGCGGTTGATGAACCGCTCCGGCCCCTGCGGGCCGGAGGCGGGCGCTGGCTCGGGCGCGGGCGGGGTGCGGGTTTCGGCGAGGCTCATCCCGCCACCCTACAGCAGGGTCGGGGTGGGCGGGCAGCCGGTCTCGGCCAATGCCATGGATTCGTCATCCGCACCGAATCCCGGCAGCTCGGCCAGGGTTGCGCGCGCGAGCGCCCGGGTGACGCGGCCACCGCAGGCGAGCGCGGCACGGTCGAGCCGGGCGGCGGCCTCGGCGACGGCAGCGGCCTCGCGCGGCAGGCGGGCGAGCAGCCAGGCCTGCACCCCATCCTCGACCCGGAGCTGGCGGCGGGCGAAGTCGCGCCGCAGCAGGGCGGCGAGCAGCCCGTCGCCCGGCGGGCGGATGCCGACCGCCGGCATGGCCCGCAGCCGGCTCCGCAGGTCGGGCAGCGCCACCGGCCAGCGCGCCGGCGGGGCGCGGCCGGCGAGCAGGACGAGCTGCCCACGCTCGGCGCAGAGATTCAGCAGGTGCAGCAGCGCCGCCTCCTCGGCCATGCAGTCGGCATCGTCGAGGGCGAGGCCAAGCGCGGCGGGCACCTCGGGCAGCCCGCGCAGCGCGGGGCCCGTCAGCACCGGCCAGCCGCGCCGGGCTGCGAGGCCACGGAGCAGCAGCGACTTGCCGGTGGCCGGCGGGCCATGCAGGGCGAGCCGCCCCTGCGGCCAGGCTTCCGGCCGCGCAAGCCAGGCCAGCGCCTCGGCATTGCTCTCATCGGCGAGGACGGGCTCGGGGTCGAAGCAGGCAAAGGCGGGCAGCGGCAGGGCGAGCTGCCGCGGTAGCGTTGCGGTGTCCAGCATCAGCCGGTCCGGGGCGGGTCGAGATAGAGCGGGCTCTCCAGGTAGCGCCGCAGCCAGTAGCGGGCGATGACGCCGATCACCGCGGCCAGCGGCACCGCCAGCAGCACGCCGAGGAAGCCGAAGGCGACGCCGCCCGCGAAGAGGGCGAAGATGACCCAGACCGCATGCAGCTCGACCCGGTCGCCGAGCAGCCAGGGATAGATCATGTAGCCCTCGACCACCTGGCCGGCGACGAAGACGGCGAGCACCACCAGCACGCCATTCCAGGTGCCGAACTGGGCGAGCGCCAGCGCCAGCGCGGTGATGAGGCCGGTGATGGAGCCGATATAGGGGATGAAGGAGAGGATGCCCGACATCAGCCCGACCGTCAGGCCGAGTTCCAGCCCGACCATGGAGAGCGCCGCCGCATAGTAGACGGCAAGCAGCGCGCAGCAGAGGAGCTGGCCGCGCAGCCAGGCGGAGAGCAGGCGGTCCGTGTCGCGCGCCAGCTGGCGGAGGGTGGAGGCGGAGCGGCGCGGCAGCCAGGCATCCATGCGGCGGATGATCCGCGGCCAGTCGCGCAGCAGGTAGAAGGCAACGACCGGCGTCACGGTCACCAGGGTGAAGACGCTGAAGAGCGCGATGCCGCCGGTAATCATCCGGGCCAGCGAGGTGCCGAGATAGGAGATGATGGCGCCCGCCTGCCCCACCGCCAGCTCCTGCAGGCGCTGGTCGAAGACCTCCGGGCCGAGGCGCTCGGACAGCGCGGTCAGCGCATCCCGCACCGCCTGGCCGATGCCGAGCACATAGGCTGGCAGCCGCTGCACGAGGATCGTCACCTGGGCGACCAGCAGCGGATAGAGCAGCAGCAGGCAGAGCAGGGCGAGCGCCACCAGCGCCAGGATCATCAGCAGCGCCGAGACGCCGCGGGGGATGCCGATGCGGGTCAGCCGCGTCGCCGGCGGGTCCAGGAAATAGGCGATGACGGCGGCCAGCACGAAGGGGGTGAGGATCGGCGAGAAAAGCCAGAAGGCGAGGAACAACCCACCGCCCAGGCCGAGCATCAGGGCGACGCGCTGGGCGCGGGTGGCGACCGGTGGCGCCATCCGCCGGCGCACGGGCGCAGGCGGCGCGGCCGGGGACGGCGGCGGCACCAGATTCATCGCCGTGCCCCTGGATGATGCGTCCAATGCAGCGTCGAGATCACATAGGCGATGCCGGAGGCCAGAGTAGTGACCGCAACCGCCCAGATCATCGCCTCGATCAGCCCCGCGGCGGACAAGCCGAAGCCGGCGACCAGCAAGGCGAGGGCGGCAAGGGCGATCTGCAGGCAGGTGTTCAGCTTCGAGACCAGCAACGGACGGATTCGCGGCGGCTGCCCGAGCACCCAGAGCACCAGCACCCCGCCGACGATCAGCAGGTCGCGGAACACGACCAGGATGGCGAGCCAGTCCGGCAACTCGCCGATGCCAGCCAATGTCACATAGACCGACACCAGCAGCGCCTTGTCCGCCACCGGGTCGAGCAGGGCGCCGAGGGCGCTGCGGGCATTGAGCACGCGGGCGAGCCAGCCATCAATCCCATCGGAGATCCCGGCGCCGACGAAGACATAGAAGGCAATGTCGAGCCGGTGATGCAGGATCAGCCAGATGGTCGCCGGCACGGCGCAGAGCCGGGCCAGGGTGATGAGGTTCGGCAGGGTGATGAGCACATGCGGCGGCGCGGCCGGCTGGGCCTCCGGCGGGGCCTCCTTCTGCCCGGTCCGGCGCGTCTCAGCTTCCGGCAAGGCCCAGCCGCCAGGAGGGGCCAGCAGGCTCCAGCGCAATGCCGATGGCAGCGAGCAGCGCCGCCGCCTCGGGCGCCGGGGCGCGCAGGCCAAGCCGCAGCCGCGCGGCATCGACCGCGATGCCCTGGATATCGACCGAGGCGACCGGAGGTGCCCCACGCAGCCGCCGCTGGAGTTCGAGCCATTCGCCCATGGAGCGATAGATGGCGACCGCCTCGACCCAATTCGAGGCCGGAGCGCTGGCCGCGACCGGCGGCGGCGCGGCGCCCGGGACGGTGACATTGCCGCCAAGCGCCGAGCGCACCCGGTTTGGGTCGAAGACCACGGTGATGCGGCCGGTGTAGCGCGTCGGGGCCGTCCGCTCCTGCTCGATGACGATGGAGCGGACCATGTCCTCGAGCCGTTGGTCGGAGAGGTTCACCGGCGGCAGGCCGGCCTCGGAGAGGGCACGCTCCCAGGCGGTGCGGCGGCCGGCCGCCAGCGCCCGCTCCCGCGCCAGGACGCCGTTCTCGGCCGAGGCCTCGGCCGGGATGCCGCGCTGGGTGAGGTTCAGCGCCTGGGCCTCGGCGCCCGGGGTGGCGATGGGGGGCGGCAGTGCGGCGACCTGCGCCACGGCCGGCGTGGCCAGGGGAAAGGCCGCGGACAGCAGCAGCACCCCGCCTGTGATGCCGCGGACGACGCCCGATCTGCTGCCCAGCATTGCGCTTTCTCCTGCCATGCGGCCCGGCACAGGGGACGCGCCGCCCAAGGCGCGCTAGAAAGCCGCCGACTCCCCTTAGCCGATCGGAGGCCGACCTGACCAGTTCCCCGCGAAACAGCCTGACCTACCGTGATGCCGGGGTGGATATCGATGCCGGCGACGCGCTGGTCGAGGCGATCAAGCCGCTGGCGAAATCCACCAGCCGCTCCGGCACCATGGGCGGGCTCGGCGGCTTCGGCGCGCTGTTCGACCTGAAGGCGGCCGGCTTCACCGACCCGGTGCTGGTGAGCTCGACCGATGGCGTCGGCACCAAGCTGCGCGTGGCGCTCGATGCCGGGCTGCATGGGACGGTCGGCATCGACCTCGTCGCCATGTGTGTGAACGACCTGGTGGTGCAGGGCGCCGAGCCGTTGTTCTTCCTCGACTATTTCGCTACGGGCAAGCTGCGGCTGGACCAGGCGCGGGCCGTGATCTCCGGTATCGCCGAGGGTTGCCGGCAGGCCGGCTGCGCCCTGGTCGGCGGCGAGACGGCGGAGATGCCGGGGATGTATGCCGACGAGGATTACGACCTGGCAGGCTTCTCGGTCGGCGCGGCGGAGCGCGGGGCGCTGCTGCCGAAGCCGGATGTCGGGCCCGGCGACGTGCTGCTCGGGCTGGCCAGCACCGGGGTGCATTCCAACGGATTCTCGCTGGTGCGGCGGGTGGTGGAGGCAGGCGGACTCGGCCTAGGCGCCCCCTCCCCCTTCGGCGGCGGGACGCTGGGCGAGGCGCTGCTGGCGCCGACCCGCATCTATGTGAAGTCGCTGCTGACCCTGCATCGGGCAGGGCTCCTGAAGGCGGCGGCGCATATCACCGGCGGCGGCCTGCCGGGCAACCTGCCACGGGTCCTGCCGGACGGCGTCGCGGCGGAGGTGGATGCCGGGTCCTGGTCGGTACCGGCGGTCTTCGGCTGGCTGGCGCGGACCGGGAACGTGGCGCCGGAGGAGATGCTGCGGGTCTTCAATTGCGGGATCGGCATGGTGGTGGTGGTCGCGGCCGGGGCGGCGACGGAGGCGACCGCGCTGCTGGAGGGTGCGGGCGAGACCGTCTTCCGCATCGGCACGCTGGAGGCCGGCAGCGGCGAGGCGCGGGTGCGGATCGACAACCTGCCGGAGAGCTGGCCACGGTGAGGATGCGCACCGCTATCCTGATCTCCGGCCGCGGCTCCAACATGGTGGCGCTGCTGGAGGCGGCGCGGGTGCCGGATTTTCCGGCCGAGATCGCCCTCGTTCTCTCCAACAAGGCGGATGCGGGCGGGCTGGCGCTCGCCGCGGCCGCCGGGGTGCCGACGGCGGTGGTGGAAAGCCGGCCCTTCGGCCGCGACCGGGCGGCGCATGAGGCGGCGGTGCAGGCGGTGCTGGAGGCGCATGGCATCGGCCTCGTCTGCCTCGCCGGCTATATGCGGCTGCTGACCCCCTTCCTGATCGGGCGCTGGGCGGGGCGGATGCTGAACATCCATCCGAGCCTGCTGCCGGCCTTTCCCGGGCTCGACACCCATGCGCGGGCCCTTGCCGCCGGCGTCAGGCTGCATGGGTGCACGGTGCATCTGGTGACCGAGGAGATGGATGCCGGGCCGATCCTGGCCCAGGCAGCCGTGCCCGTGCTGCCGGACGATACGGAGGAGGTCCTCGCCGCCCGGGTGCTGGCGCAGGAGCACCGGGTCTACCCGGCCGCGCTCCGGGCGGCGGCCGGCGGCGGGCTGGCGCACCCGCCGGCCTCGGCGGTACTCGCCAACCCCTTGCCGAGCCCGCTGGCCCTTTCTACACCCCATTCCGAGAGTGCATGAGGACCGGACCGTGGCCGAACATCAGCAGAATTATGAATTCGGGGGCGTCGACGACAAGGCCCTGCTCGCCGACCGGCAGCGGGGCTGGGACGGCTTTGTCCAGTTCAGCACCTGGGGCATCGTGATCACGGTGCTGCTGCTGCTGGCGCTGCTGCTCTTCGTGGCCTGAGCCCAACGCCTGGACCCAACGGCGCTTCGCGTCGCCTGGGGGGTAACGGGGGCCGGCCCGGAGGCCGGCCCGGCCTGCCTCAGGCGACGATCTCGGTGCCGGCGAAGAAGAAGGCGATCTCCGTCGCCGCGTTCTCGGCGCTGTCCGAGCCATGGACGCTGTTCGCCTCGATGCTCTCGGCGAATTCCTTGCGGATGGTGCCCGGCGCCGCATTGGCGGGGTTGGTGGCACCCATGATCTCGCGGTTCCTGGCCACCGCGTTCTCGCCCTCGAGCACCTGCACCACCACCGGGCCGCTGATCATGAAGCTGACCAGGTCCTTGTAGAAGGGCCGCTCCTTATGGACGGCGTAGAAGGCGCCGGCCTGGGCCTCGCTGAGCTGCAGCCGCTTCTGGCCGACGATGCGGAGGCCGGCCTCCTCGAATTTGGCGTTGATCTTGCCGGTCAGGTTCCGGCGGGTGGCATCCGGCTTGATAATGGAGAGCGTGCGTTCAACGGCCATGGTGGCATCCCTTCGTGACGGTGGCGGCGGGATAGGCGGGCCCAGGGCGGGATGCAAGAGGCGGGATGCAGGCCCAACCCGGGCCCTCCCGCCGCGTTGCCCCCTCAGGACGAGGAGCACCGCCACATGGCCCAGGACGACGCACCGCCGAAACCCCGTATCCCCCGCCCGCCCAGCCAGGCCGATATCGACCTGGTCAGCAGCCAGCAGGGCATGGTCTCCGACGAATGGGCCGAGGCACCCGCGCCGAAGCCCCCTTCCCCGCCCGAGGCGGAAACCGAGGGGCAGCCCAGCTAGAACGGTATGCTGCGATGCGTGACGGAGGGGCGTGGCAGCGGTAGAAGGCGCGCATGACCGTGCTCGCCATCCGCGACCTCACCCTCCGCATCGCCGGCCGCGCCCTGCTGGAAAGCGCCGACCTCGCCGTCGACCCTGGCCGCAAGGTCGGGCTTGTCGGCCGCAACGGCGCTGGCAAGTCGACGCTGCTGAAGGCGATCACCGGCGAGATCCAGCCGGATGGCGGGGAGATCCGCCTGGCCCAGCGGGCCCGGCTCGGCCATGTGGCGCAGGAGGCACCGGGCGGGCCGGAGAGCCTGCTGGAGACGGTGCTGGCCGCCGATACCGAGCGGGCCGAGCTGCTGGCCGAGGCCGAGGGCCACCCCGAGCCGCACCGGATGGCCGAAATCCATGAGCGGCTGATCGCCATCCAGGCGGACAGCGCACCGTCGCGGGCCGCGACCGTCCTCGCCGGCCTCGGCTTCGATGCCGCGGCCCAGGCGCGGCCGAGCACCGAATTCTCCGGCGGTTGGCGGATGCGCGTGGCGCTGGCCCGCGTGCTGTTCCTCGAGCCCGAGCTGTTGCTGCTCGACGAGCCGACCAACCATCTCGACCTCGAGGCGACGATGTGGCTGGAGGGCTGGCTGCAGCGCTTCTCCGGCGCCGCCATCATCGTCAGCCATGACCGCGGGCTGCTCGAGCGCTGCGTCGATGCCATCGCCCATCTCGACCGGGGCAAGCTCACGCTCTATCCGGGCGCCTTCGACAATTTCGTACGCGTCCGGACCGAGCGCCAGGCCCAGCAGGCGGCGCAGAATGAGAAGCTGGCCGCCGAGCGCGCCCATATCCAGAGCTTCGTCGACCGCTTCCGCGCCAAGGCGAGCAAGGCGCGCCAGGCGCAGTCGCGCATCAAGGCCTTGGAGCGGATGCCGGCGATCGAGAGCGTGGTCGAGGACCATGTGACCCGCTTCGCCTTCCCCGAGCCCGCGGAGCTGGCACCACCGGTGCTCTCCATCACCGGCGGCAGCATCGGCTATGACGGGCGCGTGGTGCTGAAGGGGCTCGACCTGCGGCTGGACCAGGACGACCGCATCGCGCTCCTCGGCGCCAATGGCAACGGCAAGTCGACACTCGCAAAACTCTTCGCCGGTCGGCTGCCGCTGATGACCGGGCGTGAATTCCGCTCGCCCAAGCTGAAGATCGGCTATTTCGCCCAGCACCAGACCGATGAGCTCGACATGCAGGGCACGCCGCTCTCCCACATGCAGGCGGCGATGCCGCGGGCGACAGTGACGCAGTGCCGCTCCCAGCTCGCCCGGTTCGGCCTCGATGTGGAGCGGGCGACGACCAGGATCTCGGCCTGCTCCGGCGGCGAGAAGGCGCGGTTGCTGCTGGCGCTCTGCACGCGCGAGGCGCCGCAGCTGCTGATCCTCGACGAGCCCACCAACCATCTCGACATCGATGCGCGCGATGCGCTGGTGAAGGCGCTGGCCGATTACAACGGCGCCGTCATCCTCATCAGCCATGACCCGCATCTGGTGGAGCTGGTGGCAGACCGGCTCTGGCTGGTCGGCGACGGCAAGGTATCGTCCTTCGACGGCGATCTCGACGACTACCGGGCCATGCTCGGCGGCGGGCGGCGGGCAGCACGCAGCGAGCCGGCCGGCGCGCCGCGCCAGTCGGAGCGCCGTGGCCGGGCGGAGAACCGCACCGCCCTCGCCCCCCTGCGCGACCGGCTGAAGCAGATCGAGGCGCAGATCGCCAAGCTGCAGGATGAGGCGGCGGTGATCGACAAGGCGCTGGCCGATCCCCGCCTCTATGCCAACAACAGGTCCGACCTGATCAACCGTGCCACGACGCGCCGCGCGGTGATCAACAAGATCCTGCCCGGTCTCGAGACGGAGTGGCTGGAGCTGCAGGAGAAACTGGAGGCGGCTTAACTTCCGCGGGGCGCTGTCCGCCCCCCTCTACAGCCGCTCCACCGCCGTCAGCAGGCAGCCCGGCCGCGCGGTATGGATGTTGATGAAGCGCGCACGCGGATCGGCCAGGGCCCGTTCCAGCAGGGGCGCGACCTCGCTGCCGGCGCTGATCGCCCCGAGATCGTAGAGGCACATCTCCTCGGCGTCATAGGCGCGGATGGAGACGATGCCATTCGCCAGGACAATGGGCGCGATGGCATCCTCGGCGGCGAAGCGGGCACAGTCGCGGGCGTGCAGGAAGATCGGGCTCGGCGTCCAGTAGACGCCCTGCGGATGCGACAGGGCATAGCTGCCGAGCAGCATCTCCTCCCCCGCCTCACCGAACCGCAGGCAATAGCGACAGGGGAAGCCCGGCCCATCGACGATGCGGCGATGCAGCGGCAGGCTGCGGTCGTCACGGCCGGTCGCACGCCAGCGCGAGGCGGTCTCGGCCGGGATGGGCGTGCAGCGGAAGCGTGCCATGGCTTGGGTTCTCCTGCCGCACAGCCTCGCCGCGGGCGCGTCTGCGCGCCCCCCGCCGGTTGCTGCGGCATGACACAAGCCCTCGGCGCCGCACCCTTGGGGGGCTGGCGCCATGCATCGGGCACCTTCCCCGTCGCATCAGCGGTAGATGGCAATCTCCGGCGCGGCGCCGAGGCGCAGGAGGCCGCGATACATGCCGGAGGTGCCGAAGGCGATGCCGGGCCGGCCCTCCGCATCCACCGCGATAAGCCCGCCGCTGCCGCCGCTTGCCGGCACCAGGACCTCCGCCACCTCGGCCGCCGCCTGCTGCACCGGAAGGCCGCCATGCCGCATCAGCGCCGAGAGCTCATGCGCCGCGGCGCAGCGGATGAAGGCCTCGCCGATACCCGTGCAACTCACCGCGACGGTGCCATCGGCCCAGGTGCCGGCGCCGATCAAAGGGCTGTCGCCCACGCGGCCGGCACGCTTGTTCGTCATCCCGCCGGTGGAGGTTGCGGCCGCGAGCCGGCCGGCCGCATCGCGCGCGACGGCGCCGACCGTGCCCATGCGCGCCGGCAGGTCATGGTCGAGGGCGATGCGCCGTGCGGCCAGCGCGGCCTGCAATTGCTGCCAGCGATGCTCGGTGCGGAAATACTCGGGCGCTGCCAGCTCCAGCCCCTCGGCGGCGGCGAAATCATCGGCGGCGGGGCCGATCAGCAAAACATGCGGCGTGCGCTCCATCACCGCCCGGGCGGCACGGACCGGGTTGCGGATGCGCTGCACGCCGGCGACGGCGCCAGCCATGCGGGCCATGCCGTCCATCACCGCGGCATCCATCTCGATCGAACCGGCGGCGTTGAATGTGGCGCCACGGCCGGCATTGAAGAGCGGGCAGTCTTCGAGGACACGCACCGCCTGCTCGACGGCATCGAGGGCGCTACCGCCGGATGAAAGCACCGCCTCGCCGGCCGCAAGGGCCTCCGTGAGCGCGGCCCGGTGTTCCGCCTCGCGCGCCTCGGACATCTCCTCCCGCCGGATCGTCCCGGCACCGCCATGGATCAGCAGCGTCGCATTCATGCGCCGGCCCCCGCGACAACGGCGGCCTGGGTCGGGTCCCAGAACCAGGGTGGGTCCGGCAGCACATGCACCCCGGCCTGGAAGCGCGGCGGTGGCCGATGTCGATCGGTACCGGCGAGCACGGCGCTGCCGCGGGGCGTCAGGCGCAGCGGCCCCTCGCGCATTACCAACCGGTTCGGCCCCTGGCGCAGCCGGCCGACCGTCTCCCGCAGGATTAGGTCGGTGACATGGAAGACCGGGTCGGCCGGGTGGATGGCGTCGAACAGCGCGGCCTCGTCGCCCACCCCGTCGGCGATGGCCTGCAGCACGCGGCGCTCGGTCTCACCGAGGCCATCGGTGGTCCAGGGCAGGTCACGCAGATGCCGGCGGAGCGCGGCGGCAAGGAAGGGCAGCGCCAGAGCGCGCCGGCTCAGCGCATCGAGGCCGCGCGGATCGGGTGAGGCGAAAGCGGCCCAGGCCTCGGCCGCCTGCTCGATCTGCAAATCGGAGAGCGGCGCAGGCTGCAGCGCGGCCAGTTCAGCATCGCTGAGTGCCGGAAAGACGCGTCGCCCATCCGCCGGCACGAGCATCAGCCGGCCACGCAGCAGGCGCTTCTCCGCCAGCAGCGACAGGATGCGCATGAGCGCCGCCTGGTCCCAGAGATCGTGCTCGAACCAGAGCCACACCGCCTCGCGCCGGTGCAGGCCGTTCAGCGCGGCGTATTCCCGGCCGAGGCGCTGGCGCACCGCCGCCGCATCCTGGCCCGTGTGCAGCGCCACGTAGCGCGCCCGCATCCCAAGCCAGGTCATCAGGTCGCCATCATCCTGCGCCGGGCCGACGCAGACCGGATCGGCGAAACAGGCATATTCCCCCGCGATGCCGGCCCCCTGCAGGCGGCCACGGAGATCGTCGCCGCAGCGCAGATGCAGCAGCGGCGTCACCGACGGCTGGCCCCCTCGGTTGCCGGGCCCGGCTTTTCTGTCGTCCAGCGCGGCATGCCGGCCATGGCCATCCTCCGCTCCCCCATGCCGGCTTGCGGGGCCGGTCTTGCCGAAGCATGCGACGGAAAGGCGAGGACGCGCCACCCCCAATCCGGCACGAGCGACAGCGCCAGCGGCGTCGCGCAAGCGTGTCATTGAAGCTATCGCAGCGGCTGCGAAGCGCGTCCCGGGCTCGCGCAAAAGCTGGGAGGGGCTGGGTCATGGCGCTCATCAGGGGAGGTTCCGGCGTGGACAGCCTGCCAGGCACGGCGGGGATGGATATCGTCCTCGCCGGCGCCGGCAACGACCGGATCGAAGGTCGGGAGGGCGTCGATCTGTTCCGCTTCGGCGTCGGCCTCAGCGGCTACCTCTACCCGCATCTCTGCCAGGCCCCGGCTCCCTTCCTGGGTAACGCGGCCTTACCGGAGGCTTCACCCTGCGGCAGGGCCGCTCGGCGAGATCGAGCTCGCCGGCACCTACCAGCTGACTGCCGCGGATTTCATCCTGGCCTGAGGTTCAATCCATCCGGAGGCCAAGCTTGCGGATGACGGCGCTCTCTTCGGCGTAGAGCTTCTGGGCGAAGGCTGCGTAGTCTTCGCTGTTCATGTAGCGCAGCGGCATGTCGAAGCGGTCGAGTGTCTCGACATGCTTGGGGTCGAACAGCGCCTCCTTGAAGGCGTCGTGCAGGACGCGCACCACGCCGGGGTCCATCCCCTTCGGCCCGCCGATGCCGAAGGGGCTGTCGGCGACGATATCGATGCCGACCTCGCGCAGCGTCGGCACATTGGGAAAGCGCTTGGCACGCTCCGCCGTCCAGACCACCAGCAGCCGCAGCTTGCCCTCCTGCACCAGCGGCGCCCAGCCGGTGCTGTCGGTATTCGCCATGGTCTGGCCGGAAAGCACGGCCTGGGTGTTGTCGGCGCCACCGCGGAAGGGCACGTGCAGCCATTCGATGCCGAGCATCTCGCCGATGCGCTCCATCGTGATGTGCAGCGTGCTGCCGACGCCGGGCGTGCCATAGGTGACCTTGCCAGGGTTGGCCTTGGCATAGGCGACGAACTCGCCCCATGTCTGCCAGGGCTGGTCGGCGCGGACAACGACGCCGAAGACATAGCCGGTCAGGTGCAGGATCCAGCTGAAATCCTTCATCGGGTCGAAGGTCGCCCGGCGGGACATGGCCGGCAGGCGGAAGATGGTGATCGGCATCTGCCCGACCATGTGACCATCGCCCTTCGCCTCCTGCGACATGGCCAGCGCGCCGAGCGTGCCCGAGGCGCCGGGCTTGTTCTCGACGATGACGGGCTGGCCGAGCTTCTGGCTGGCCAGGTCGCTGAGCACGCGCAGATGCACATCGGAGGAGCCGCCGGGCAACCAGGGCACCAGCATGCGGATGGGCCGGTTGGGGAAGCCGGTCTGGGCGATGGCCGGGGCGGCCAGCGAGGGAAGCCCGGCGGAGAGCCCGGTCACAAGGGCGGCACGGCGGCTCAGGCGGATGGTCATGCTTGGACAACTCCCGTCAACGGCCTCTCCACGGGCCGCTTCACGGGTGCATGGTCGGGCCTGGCCGCCCGGGGTGCAAGCCGCCCTTCGCGGCTCAGTCGGCCTCGACCTGCAAGCCTTCCTTCTTCAGCACGGTGCCCCACTTCTCGATCTCGGCCTGCACGAAGGCGCCATACTCCGCCGGGGGGCGGTAATCCGGGACGCCGCCCAGGGCCGCGAAGCGCGTCCGCGTCTCGGGGCCGTCGAGCAGCACCTTCATCTCGGCATTCAGGGATTGCACCACGGCTGCGGGCGTGCCGGCCGGGAGGAAGGCGCCGAACCAAGTGTTGACGTCGTAGCCCGCCAGCTCCGGCATGGTCTCGCGGAGGGCGGGCAGTTCCGCCAGCTGGCTGTTGCGGTCGGCGCTGGTCACCGCCAGGGCACGGACCTTGCCGGAGCGGATATGCTCGACCATCGTCGGCAGGTTGTCGAACATGTACTGCACGTCGTTGGCGATGAGCGAGACCTGCGCCGGCGAGGAGCCGCGGAAATGCGCGGCGGTGCCCGGGAGGCCGATCAGCTGGTGGAACAGCACGCCGGAGATGTGCACCGACTGGCCGAGGCCCGACGTGCCGTAGCTCAGCCGGTCCGGATTCTTGCGCAGATAGGCGACGAATTCCGGCACGCTCCGCACCGGCACTGCGGGATTCACCACGAGGACGTTCGGGCCCCGGAGCATGCCGGAGATGGGGATCAGGTCGCCCGGCTGGTACTGCATGCCGCGGATCAGCGAGTAGGCGATGGCCTGCGGGCCGATATTGCCGAGCAGGATGGTATGTCCATCCGGCCGCGACCGCACGACCTCGAGCGTGCCAACCGTGCCGCCGCCGCCCGAGCGGTTGTCGACGACGATGTTCTGGCCCCAGCGGGATTGCAGATGGCTGGCGAGGAAGCGGGCCATCAGGTCGGTCGTGCCGCCCGGCGCGCCGGGAACGACGATGCGCACCGTCTGGCTGGGCCGCCAGCCCTCCTGCGCCACGGCCCGGCGCGAGGCCGGCATGGCGGCGACAGACAGGGCGCCGGCGCGCAGCAACAGGCGGCGATTGAGGCTGGTCATGGACGGTTTCCCCGAATGGCGATGGACGCCTTGTTGGCTATGAGGCCCGCTCAGCGGGTGCCGCCGAGCAGGCCGAGCTGGCGGTCGACCATCTCGGGCGCGTGGCCCAGGTAGTTGGCCGGGTCGCAATGGGTGCGGACCGCCTCGATCCCGCCCAGCGCCTCTACGATGACGGGCACCCCAGCCAGCACATCGGCCAGCGGCCGCCGCTCCGTCGCGGCGATGCGGCAGGCGTCGTAGACAATGTCATGGGCGTGCTGGCGGCCGAGCTTTGGCGCCGCCGCCATCATCACCGCCTCGGCGACGATGAGGCCGCCGGTGATCTCGAGATTGGCCCGCATGCGCCCGGCATCGACGATGAGCCCGCTGAGCATGAAGCGCGCCTGGGCCAGCGCGCCGCCGGTCATGATAAAGCTCTCGGGGATCGCCACCCATTCGGCATGCCAGGGGCCGGTGGCGCGCTCGAAGTCGTGGATCATGCCGTCGAGCATGAGCGCCACATGCTGCCGCACCGCCTTCGCCGCCGCCAGCATCAGCTCGGAGGAGATCGGGTTGCGCTTCTGCGGCATGGTCGAGGAGGCGCCGCGCCCCTTCACGAAAGGCTCCGCAACCTCGGCGAATTCGGTCGCCATCATCAGCATGACGTCGGTGGCGATCTTGCCGAGGCTGCCGGTGACGAGGCCGAGGAAGGCGACGACCTCCGCCAGCCCGTCGCGGGCGACATGCCAGGTGGCGGAGGGCTGGCCGAGCCCCAGCACCTGGCAGAAGGCCGCCTGCACGCGGAGCCCGTCCGGCGCGAGGGAGGCGAGCGTGCCCGCGGCGCCGGCGAGCTGGCCCAGCAGCACGCGCGGCCGCATCTGGTCGAGGCGCTCGATATGCCGCTCGATCATCGAGAGCCAGACGGCGACCTTGTAGCCGAAGGTCACCGGCAGCGCCTGTTGCAGATGCGTCCGCCCCGCCATGGGCGTTGTGCGATGCCGCCCGGCGAGATCGGCGAGGATGTCGCGCAGCGCCAGCAGATCGGTCGAGACCAGGGCCAGCGCGTCGCGTATCTGCAGGATGGTGGCGCTGTCCATGATGTCCTGGGTCGTCGCGCCCCAGTGGACATAGCCGCCGGCAGGCCCGGCGGCCTCGGCCAACTGGTGCACGATGGGCAGGATCGGGTAGCCGACGATCTCGGTCTCGCGGCGCAGCCGGTCGAAATCGACCGTCATGGCACGCCCCGCCTCGGCGATGGCGGCGGCGGCCTCGGCGGGGATGACGCCGGTCTCCGCCTGGGCCCGGGCCAGCGCCAGCTCGACCTCGACATAGCGCCCGATCAGCGCCTCGTCGGCGAAGATGGCCCGCATCGCAGCGGTGCCGAACATGTCCCGGAAGATGAGGGATTCAGTGACTGTGCTCGGCATCGATCCTGGTCCCGCCCTGGCGAAGGCGCATCATCCGCCCCCTTAGGTACGGACTTAAAGCCAGACCCGGACTTCCTGTCAATGTTAGGTACGGACCTGTCGCCTATGACAACCATTGCCGTCCGACTAGGATAGCACGGACCATCAGGGGAGAGGGCGGGCATTGCCGACGCGTTGGTCCATCGTGGCGAAGTTGCTGACACAACGGATCGCCGAGGGTGCCTACCCGGTCGGGGCCGTGATGCCGAGCGAGGTGGAACTGGCCGGGCATTTCGGCGTGAGCCGCTCGACCGTCCGGGCAGCGCTCGATGCCCTGCAACGCGCGGGCATGATTTCGCGGCGGCGCAACGCCGGCACGCGCGTCGAATCGTCGCGTCCGCTGCGGGGGCCCGAGAGCTACAACCAGACCCTCGCCACGGTCGAGGATGTCGCCCAGTACGGTGCCGAGACCGAACGGCGGGTCCAGCAGGTCGACAGCGAGGTCGTGGACGACACGCTCGCCGCGCTGCTCGGCTGCCCGTCAGGCCAGACCTGGCTTCGGGTGTCTAGCCTGCGCTGCCCACGGGGCGAGGCGGCCACGCCGCTCTGCTGGACGGATGTCTATGTCGCGCCGACCTTCGCCCCCTTGGTGCGGGAGAAGATCGCGGACTATCCGGGCCTCGTCAGCACCCTGATCGAGGAATTCGCCGGCCACCGCACGGCCGAGATCCGGCAGAGGATCACCGCGATCGGCGTGCCGCGGCGGCTGGCGGCCGCGCTGCGCGCCAGGCCGGGGGCGAGCGCGCTCGAGATCACGCGGACCTATCTCGATGCCAAGGGAAAGCGCTTCCTGCTCAGCCGGAGCATCCACCCGGCCGACCGCTTCGTCTATGAAAGCCGGCTGCGACGGCAGCCGGCCTCGGGCGGCGTCTGACGGTCAGATCGCGCGGAAGAAGTACTCGCCGAGCGTCTTGAAGCCGAGGCGGAACAGCACGACGGTGTTCGCCGCGTAGAGGGACTGGGTCGTCGGGTCCTCGGCGAAGCGCTTGATGAAGCGCCCCTCGATGATGAAGCACTCATCCTCGTAGCCGGCCGAGCCCTGCACCAGCACGGCCCGGCCAAGGCCGAGATCGTACTTCCCGGTCGCCGAGACCCGCCAGTACTGCCCGATCCGGGCGCTGAAGCCGAGGCCCACCTCCTCGCGCGAGCGACTGGGCAACAGATAGGGCAGCGGCGGCGAGTAGAGGTAGCCGGCCGAGAGCGTCACCCGTCCGAGGCCGAGATTGGCGATGGTGTCGATCATGCGCCGGTCGGTGATGTTCTCGCCATCCAGGCGGATGCGGCCGACCGTGTCGAACCAGGTGGTGGGCGCGACGCGCAGCCGGGCGACATAATCCGAGGCGCGGCGGTCGAGGCCGGAGCCGGCATAGGGGCTCGAGATCTGGTCATCGAGCCGGAAGGAGCGGCCGATCAGCCCCTCCACCTGGCCGCCATTGGGGAAGTCCCAGGCGGCGCGGAGCGCGGCGTCGACGCGGGTGCCGCCTTCCTGGCGGTCCCGCCCGGTGTAGCGGTTGAGCGAGAAGAGGTTGGCATCGGTGAATTCGAAATCGATGCTGTCCTCGTTCGGCACCTTGTATTGCGGTCCGACCCGCGGGCCGGTGACGAACTGGACATGCGGCTCGATGGTCTGGCTGCCATAGCGGCCGGCCGAGCGGACGAAGGGCATCCGCCAGTCGATCGCGGCGCGGATGTTGCCGAGCGCCTGGCTGCCATTGGCCGCCGGCAGGAAGGTCGGCGGCTCCTGCAGCCCCTGGGCACGGTAGGCCAGCGCATCGCCCTGCACCTTGAACGTCCACAGCCCGCCGAAGCGGTCCGTCTCCGGCCGTTGCCAGGAGACGCGGCTCGACAGGCGCTGGGTCGAGCTGCCGATATCGCGGCTGATGCCGAGCAGCCCGGCATCCATGGTCAGGAAGCCGCCGAGATACTTGCCGCGAGGTGCATGCTCGACCACGGCATTCGGCAGTACGTAGGGGATCTGCCGCGTGTCGTCGATGCTGCGCAGGCCCTGATAGGCACGGCCATCGATCCGGGCATAGGTCTCGGTGCCCCACAGGCCCTCGACGAAGGCCTGGCTGGTCAGCACCCGGCGATATTCGTAGCGGAAAGTCCGGAGATACTGCTCGCTGCTGGCACGGTTCAGGTCGAAGCCGGCGCGCCAGTTCTCGTCGATGGTGAAGCGGCCTTTCAGAAAGATGTGGCCCGCCAGCTCCTCCTTTCCGCCGGTGTCGGTGCCGTTCAGCCCGCCGATCGAGGCGCTGCCGGTGATCTCGCCGAAATTGAACAGCTTGCGGTATTCGAGGCCGAGATTCGGATATTGCCGCGTCGAGAGGATGGGGATGACGGTGAGGTCCGAAGTGTCGTCGATCGCCCAGAAATAGGGGGTTTCGGCGAAGGCGCCGAGGAAGCGGGTATAGCCGAGGGTCGGGAAGAGGAAGCCCGAGGCACGCGGCGCACTCGGATCCGGATGCGAGAGATAGGGCGTGTAGAGCACCGGCCAGCCACCGAGGCGGACTGTCGCGTCGCGGTAGGTGATGCGCTGCTCGTTCTTGTCCTGGGTGGCGCGGCGCGCCTCCACCTGCCAGAGCGGCGGGGCGGTCGGGTCGTCGGCGCAGAGGTCGCAGGAGGAGTAGACGACGCGCGCCAGCTCGTTGATCGTCCCGCCGGTGCGGCGGGCGCCATTGGCCGCCATCCTCCCATTCGCCGCCAGCAGCGCGCGGACGCCTTCCAGCACGCCGTCGCGGAAGCGGTCCTTCAGCTCCGCCTCGTCGGCGAACAGAACCTGCCCGTCCGGCTCCAGCAGCTGGACATTGCCGCGCGCGGTGGCGACGCCGGTGTTGCGGTCATAGGTGAACTCGTCGGCGCGCAGCAGCCGCTCGCCCTGCCAGGCCTCGACCCGGCCGCGGGCGATGACCAGGCCCCGGCCGCGGTCGTACTCGACCTCCTCCGCCGTGAAGGTAACCGGCGCGTTGCGGTCGACCGGCGCGCTGCCGCCGGCAATGCCGCCGAAGGGCTGGACGGAGGGCGAGGCCGCTCCGATCGGCCGGCCTGCCCCCGGCATCGTCGGCGGCCGGGACGGGTTGACCTCCATCGGCGTCAGGCTCGGTTGCTCGAGCTGCGCCAGGGCCTGTCCGGCCGGCATCAGCGCAAGGGCCAGGGTGCCGCCGAGGACCAGGAGGCGGTTCCCGGCGGGGCGCAGCCAGGGGCGCACGGGGCGAGGGCTCATCCATCCTCCAGATGCAGCAGCAGGGCGAGCGCCAGCAGCAGCCCGGCCATGGTGGGCGCCCAGGCGGCCAGATAGACCGGCAGCGTCCCGGCTTCGCCGAATTCATTGGCGATCTTGTCGAGCACGAAGAGCATGAAGCCGGCCGCGACGCCGGCGCCGATCATCTGCGCCACGCCGCCACGGCGGGAGGACCGCATGGAGAAGCCGGCGGCGAGCAATGCCATGGCGGCCGCCAGCAGCGGCAGGGAGAGCAGGCTCTGCAGATGCAGCCGATGGCGCACCGCGGAGAAGCCGGCCGCCTCCAGCACGGCGATGAAGCCCGGCAGCGCCCAGACCGAGAGCGTATCCGGCGAGGCGAAGCTGTTCTCGATGCGGTCGGGCGTCAGCTCGGTCGGGAAGGCGAGGTCCCGCTTCGGGCCGGCATTGTGGTCGGCATTGAAGGCTATTGCATCCTCGAGCACCCAGCGGCCCGGCAGCAGCCGCGCCCGGGGCGCCTCGATGCGGGCGAGCGGCCGGTCACTGGCCGAAAGGCGCCAGAGGGAGACATCGGTCATGGCGAAGCCCCCCCCTGCCCTCGCCGCCTCGCGGTCGGAGAGCGGCCGGCCGGACAGGATGGCAACGCCCTGCTCCTCGAGCCCCCGATCGGCCTGGCGCAGCCAGAGCCGTCCTCCGGCCAGCGCGGTGATCCCCGCGCTGGCCCGGAGATAGGCGTAGTCCAGCCGTTCGGCCCGCGCCAGCAATACCGAGGAGAGCGGCGAGACGGCCGCAGTGCCGATCACCCCGAACAGCAGGGCCACCGTCACCGGACCGGACAGGAAGCCCCAGGCCGAGATGCCGGCGGCCCGCGCCACCACCAGCTCCGAGGAGCGGGTCAGCCGCCAGAAGGCCAGCAACCCGCCGAGCAGGATGGCGAAAGGCAGGATCTGCAGCGCCACGAAGGGCAGCCGCAGGCCGGCAATGGTCGCCACCAGGGTGAAGCCGGCATCCGGGCGGGTGGCGGCGCGGCGCAGCAGCTCGATGAAGTCGAAGAGGGAGACAAGAAGCGTCAGCCCGGCCAGCATGGCCAGCGTGGCGCCGAGGAAGCGCCGGGCGACGTAGCGGGTCATGGTCGCCGCGAAGATCATGGCGCGGCGGTCCGGGTGCGGCGGGTGAACCAGCCCTGGGGCCAGCCCGGGGCGCCGGAGAGGATCCAGGCCGCGACCAACCCCGGCAGCAGCGCATTCAGCCAGACCAGCGGGATGAGCCGTGGGCTCCGCGCCGCGAGATTGCCGACCGTCAGGCCGATCGCAAGCAGCACCACCACCACGGCGATGCCGGTGAAGAGGCGGAGGCTGCCGCCATGCCTGCGGAACTGCCCGGTCAGCGCCGTCGCCAGGGCGACCAGGGCGTAGCCGATCGCGCTCAGCGGCCGGGTGAGGCGCTGATGGGCCTCGGCGACGAAGCGCTTGAGGTCCCGGTCGGGGATGCGCTCGGCGGGGTCGGGATGCAGCAATTCCTGGAGGTTGCGCTCCTGCGCATTGCGGTAGCGGCTGTCGGCCTCACCCCGGCTGGCGCGGGCGAGGTCGATGCTGTTCTCGCTGAAGGACAGCACCGAGAGGCGGGATTGCGGCGCCGTCCCGGGCAGGGAGCCGGGCGGCGGCGAGACCTTCTCGACCTGCTGGCGCTGGCCGTTCTCGAGGGTGACGCGGGGACCGTTGGGACCGGACGCGATGCGGCCGGCCTCGGCCAGGATGGTGACGGGTGCGCCCGCCTCCCGCGCGTCATGCACCAGGATGCCGCGCAGCGTACCGTCCGGGTCGCGGTAGCGGGCATAGACGGTGAGATCGTCGCCCACCGAACTGAACACGCCCTCCTGCACCAGGATGGCTGCCAGCTCGTTGCGGATCTCGTATTGCCAGGCGCGGAAGGCCGCCTGGGTGGTAGGCACCACCCAGAGCTCCAGGATGTAGCAGGTCGCCATCGCCAGGGTGGCCAGGGCCAGGACGGGCCGGGCCAGCTGCCATTGCGACAGGCCGGCCGCCCGCATCACGACCAGCTCCCGGTCCGAGGCGAGCCGGACATAAACGAAGAGCGAGACCACGAAGGTGGTGATGGGCAGGATGACGGCGAAGAAGCTTGGCAGCAGCAGGCCGGTCAGCTCGATGAAGACGCTGAAGGAAAGGCCGCGGTCGAGCACCAGCTCGATGAAGCGCAGCGACTGGGTCAGCCAGACAAGCGCCGCCAGGCCGATGGTGACGGCGAGGAGCGCGACGGCCAGCTGGCGGAAGATATAATGGTCGAGGCGGCTCATTACGACTCAAGCGGGTGCGGGCGGGCACCCTAGACCAGGATCGCCCCGACTGTCGCCAGGGCGATCGTGGTGGCGATCGCGGCCCTGTTTCGTTCCGGTCCGGGTGTGCCCTTCAGGGCAACACCTTGCCCGGATTCATCAGCCCCTGCGGGTCGATCGCACGCTTGATGCGCTGCATCACCGCGAGTTCTGGCCCGCCGCGCCAGCCCTCCATCATGTCCGTCTTCAGCCGGCCGATGCCGTGCTCGGCGCTGAAGCTGCCGCCGAGGTCACGCACGATCTCGTTCACCGTCTCCATGATGTCGTGGCTGCGGGCGAGGAAGGCGGCCGGATCCATCCCCTCCGGCTGCTGCAGGTTCATATGGATGTTGCCGTCGCCCATATGGCCGAAGGGCACCGGCCGCACGCCGGGGATCAGTCGGCGACAGGCCTCGGAGGCGCGGCGGATCAGCTCCGGGGTTCTGGAGACCGGCACGGAGACGTCGTTCTTCACCGAGGCACCTTCGCGCTTCTGCGCCTCCGGATGCTCCTCGCGGATGCGCCAGATGGCGGCGCGCTGGGCCTCGCTCTCGCCGATGGCGGCATCCAGGACCTCGCCGGCCTCCAGCGCCTCCTCCAGCACCGCCTCGAGCAGCGGGCGGAGTCCGGCATCGGGGCGGGTGGAGGCGAGATCGACCAGGACGTAATGCTCGGCCGGTGTCGAGAGGGGCACGCTGCCGCCCTCGATCAGGCGCGCATAGAAGCCGACGCCGGTGCCCGACATGTATTCGAAGGCCCGGACCGCCGTCTCGTCTCGGTCGCGGAAGCGGCGGAAGAGCGCCAGCGCCGTCTCCTCGTCCCGCATCGCGCAGAGCGCGACCTCGCTTTCCTTCGGCCGGGCATAGAGGCGCAGCACGGCGGCGGTGATGAAGCCGAGTGTGCCCTCCGCACCCACGAAGAGATGGCGCAGCGCATAGCCGGTATTGTCCTTCCGGAGGCGGCGGAGGCCATTCCAGATCTGGCCATCCGGCAGCACCACCTCGAGGCCCAGCATCAACTCCCGTGCATTGCCATAGCGGACGGTGGTGTTGCCGCCGGCATTGGTCGAGAGCACGCCGCCGATGGTTGCCGTGCCCTCGGCACCAAGCGAGAGCGGGAAGAGGCAGCCCGCCTCGGCCGCCACATCCTGCGCCGCCTTCAGCACCACGCCCGCCTCCGCCGTCATGGTCATGTCGAGCGGGTCGATGTCGCGGACGCGGTTCAGCCGGGCAAGCGAGACGACGACCTGCCGCCCGCCTTCATCCGGGACGCCGCCGCCGACCATCGAGGTATTGCCGCCCTGTGGCACCAGCGGCACGCCGGCGGCGGCGCAGAGCTTCACCGCCTCGGCGAGTTCCGCGGTATTCGCCGGACGCAGCACGCAGGGGGTGCGACCGCGATAGAGCAGGCGCCAGTCCGCCAGATGCGGTTCCAGGTCGGCCGGGTCGGTGAGGATGCCGCGCGGCCCGAGCAGGGCCGAGAGGCGGTCGAGCAGCGGGAGGGGTTGGTCGTCGGGCATGGCGGGAAAGTCGTGCCGAAGGGCCTCCGGGTCAATCGCCGCGCGCGCTCCGCTCTGTCGGCTTCGTGCCGTGTGAGGAGGGTCATCGCCCAAAGAGCGAATATTGTATTTAAAACTCACCCTCAAGGAGAGAAATGGATGTCGCAGCCAACACCATCCATGCGGGCGCCGGTGGCGACCTGCTCCAAGGAGCCGAGATCTTCATCCCGCTCTTTGCCCTGCCGGGGGCGCCCGGCATGGGCAATGCCGCCATCATCCTGAGCGGCGTGCATCACCTGCACGCCACCGACTTCATCCTGGGGTGACGGCGCCCTCTACCGAACGGTGTAGTTGGTCACCGCGCAGGCATTCACGTTCCGCCGTTCCTGCGCCTGGCCGCCCGAGAAGACGATGCGGAGGTCGTAGGTGCATTCGCCCTGCGGCAGCCGCACCGGATAGGTGGCGCCCGGCTGCACCACATCCTCGCCCAGGCGGTCAGGGCCCCAATTCTGCTGCGAGGAGGGCGAGGCGTAGAGTTCCTCGATCACCCGGCCGCTCTGGTTGACCAAGTTGAAGGAGGGATTGCCCTGCTGCGTGCTGCCGGGCTGGTTGCGTGGCGCCGTCCGCGGCGCCGGCCCGCTCGGCTGGCCAAGCACCAGATCCGTCATGTTGCAGGTGTTGAGGTTGCGCCGCTCCTCCGCCGTGCCGCCCTGGTAGACGATCCGCACGTCGAAATTGCAGTTCCCGTCGGATGGCAGGCGGACGATCCAGGAGGCACCGGGGGCGATCACCTCATTGCCCAGCCGGTCCTGGCCCCAACTGCGCTCGTTGGAGGGCGAGGCATAGACCTCGTTCACCACATTCGGCGTGTTGTTGACGATCCGGAAGGAGGGATCGCTGGACTGCGCCTGGCCAGGGCCCATCCAGGCCAGAACCCCAAGGACAGCGGCCAACACCACGCGACGCAACATGCGACCCTCCGGAACGATAGGGCGGCAGAGTAACCCCGCCTGGCCTTGGGCGACCATAGGTTGTACCCATGGCGGACAACACGGCGGCGTCAATCAAGTCCATCCGCTCCCGTTTCCGCGCCCATCTCGGTCAGCCGCCGATCGAGTGCATCCAGCAGGCGGTGCAGCGCGGCACGGTCCTCGGGGCCGATGCCGGCCAGCAGCTCCGCCTCCAGCGCGCGGGCGAGCGGCAGGATGCGGGTATGGATGCGCCTCCCCTCCTCGGTCATCGCCAGGCGTTGCACCCGCCGGTCCGCCGCATCCTCCTGCCGCACGAGCAGGCCACGGCCGAGCAGGGCACGGACGGCGCGGCTGACCTTCACCTTGTCCATGGCGGTGCGCTCGACCACCTCGCTCGCCGAGAGGCCACCGAAGCGCCCGACCACGGCCAGCACCCGCCACTCCGGAATGGAGAGGCCGAATTCCTCGGAATAGCGCCGGGCGAAGAGGCGTGAGGTGCGGTTGGCGGCGACCGACAGCCGGTAGGGGAGGAATTCCTCCAGCGCGAATTCAGCGGCGGTCATCGCCGCCTTCACGCCTCCCGTTGCTCCGACCCGCGGCGATCATGCGTCAGCGCCGGGGCCGGACTTCCAGCACCGCCCGCGCCACGAGGTCATCAGCCGCCGGGCGCATCGCCTCCGGATGCGGCCGGGCCGGGCCGCGTGGGCGGCGGGACCACATGACGGCCTCCGGCACCTCCACCTGGAAGCCGGCACGGCGGAACCGCCCGACCATCGCCGAGAGGCCGAGCCGGTTCACATAGATCCCCGCCCGGCCGACCAGCGGGCTTGCCCAGAAGCCGTCACTGAAGCGCAGGTGCTGCAACCCGCCGCCGAGATGGTCCTGGAAGTCGATCCGGTGCAGGCCGATGCCGTCCGGCGCGGTGACCCGGCGGAGCTGCGCCAGTAGGGGGCCCATCTCGTCGCGCCGCACATGCTCGAGCACCGCCTCGCTGACGACGAGGTCGACCGCCCCGTCCGGGATGGCCCCAAGCGCGGCAGGCCCACCATGCAGCAACGTTGCGCGGCAGCGCTGCAGAACCGCGGCGCGGTCGGTGCAGCCGGCGAGATCAGGCACGGCCATGCCCTGGCTGCGGGCAAGCGTCACCACCTGCTGATAGGCGGCCGCCTCGGTCGGGGCGCTGTCGGCCGGGTCGATGAACCACATGTGTTCGAGGCCGAGCCCGGCCAGAACCGGTGCGCGCAGGACCATCCGGCCCGGGCCAACCTCCAGCATAGTGCGGGGGCGGCGCCCCATCAGTCGCGTGGCATCGGCGATCCAGGCCGACGGGGCGCCGAGCAGCTTCCCCGGGTCCCGAGCATCGAAGGAGGGGCGTGCCAGGCCCAGCGCCCGGGCCCGGCTGCCATGCACCCCGAGCGCGGCGAGGCCCAGCTTCACCCCGAGCTTCACCCACCATGGCACCGGTGCGCCGCGGGAGAGCCCGTGCGGCGCCGGCAGCACGCGGCGCGGCCGCGCCGTTTCCTCCGTATGATGTTCCGTGGACACGTGGTTGACCCGATGCTGTCACAGGCTTAGCGGGAAGCCATAGCGCAGAGCGGTAGGGCTTGCCCACCTCAACCGCAGGAGGCCGCCTTGAATCCCATCGAGCATATCCGCCGGTACCAGGAGGAGCTCACTGCCTGGCGGCGGGACTTCCATGCCCATCCGGAGACCGGCTTCGAGGAGGTGCGGACCAGCGCCCTGGTTGCCGAGCGGCTGGAGGCCTGGGGGATCGAGGTGCATCGCGGCATCGGCCGTACCGGGGTGGTCGGCGTGCTGCGCGCCGGCAATGGCGACCGCGCGGTCGGGCTGCGGGCCGATATGGATGCGCTCGACATGCCGGAGGCGAACGGCTTCGCCCATCGCTCGACCATACCCGGCAAGATGCATGGCTGCGGCCATGACGGGCACACCACCATGCTGCTCGGCGCCGCCCGCTACCTCGCCGAGACGAAGAATTTCAGCGGCACGGTCCATTTCATCTTCCAGCCCGCCGAGGAGGGCCAGGGCGGCGCCCGGGAGATGGTGGCGGAGGGGCTGTTCCGCCGCTTCCCCTGCAACGCGGTCTATGGGCTGCACAACCGCCCGGGGATGCCGGTCGGGCAATACGGCATCCGCGCCGGGGCGATGATGGCCGGCTGCGCCTTCTTCGACCTCGTCATCCAGGGCCGGGGTGGGCATGGGGCGCGGCCGGAGAGCACGGTGGACCCGGTGGTCTGCGGCGCGGCCATCGTCTCGGCCTACCAGTCCATCATCGGCCGCAACGTGGCGCCGAACGATACCGGCGTGGTCAGCGTGACGGGCTTCAGCGCCGGCACCGCCTATAACGTCATCCCCGACCAAGTCGCGCTGCGCGGCACGGTGCGGGCCTTCAGGACGGAGACCATGGCGCTGATCGAGCAGCGCATGAGCATGCTCGCCACCAGCATCGCCGAGGGCTTCGGCGCGACCGCGACGCTCGACTTCCGCGAGGTCACGGTGCCGGTGGTGAACGGCGCCGAGCAGACCGCGCTGATCGCCGATGCCGCCGCCGCCATGGTGGGCGAGGCCGCCATGGACCGCGCCCGCATCCCTGCCATGGGTTCGGAGGATTTCTCCTACATGCTGGCCGAGGTGCCCGGCGCCTATATCCTGGTCGGCAACGGCGAGGGCGAGGCCGGCGGCTGCGAGGTCCACAACCCGCATTACGATTTCAACGACGCCGCCATCCCCTATGGCGCCGGCATCCTGGCGGCCGTGGTCGAGCGGGAGCTGGCGCGCCTGTAAGAATAGGCCAGCGCAACGGATTCCCTGGCCGGGCGTTCGGTTCCGGATTGGCCGCTCCAGGCCAGCGCTACGACGGAACCCAGGCCGGATGCCCGATCAAAGACCAGCCCCGACGCCCAGCCGCGGCCTGACCGCGGCGGGTACGCCCGGTTCCGGGCTGCAGATGCTTGAAGGCGCCATCCTCGTTGTCGCGGTGCTGTATTTTGGCCAGGAGCTGCTGGTACCCCTGGTGCTGGCCGTGCTGCTCGCCTTCGTCCTCGCCCCGGTGGTGCGGTTGATGCGACGCGCCTATGTGCCCCGTTCCGCCGCGGTGGTGGTGAGCGTGCTGCTCACCTGCGCCATCATCTTCGGGATCGGCGGGCTGGTGGGGCGGCAGGCCACGCTGCTGGCCGAGAACCTGCCAACCTACCAGGCGACCATCCGCCAGAAACTCTCCGGCCTGCAGAGCGCCGGCGGCCTGATCGACAGGTTGAGCGGTGCGGTCCAGGCGGTTGGCCAGGGCATGGGCGGGCATGAGACGCCGCCATCCGCCGGCGCCACGGCCAGCCCGAGCGATGCCACGCGCCCACCCCTGCCGGTCGAGATCCGCACGCCGGACCCGACCTCGCTCGAGATGCTACGCCGCGTTGCCGAGCCGCTGCTCGGCCCGCTGGCGACGGCGGGCATCGTCATCATCCTGGTGATCTTCATCCTGCTCTACCGGGAGGACCTGCGGGACCGGCTGATCCGCCTCGCAGGCGCGCGCGACCTGCACCGCACCATGGCGGCCATGGACGATGCCGCCTACCGGCTCTCGCGCTTCTTCCTGGCGCAGACGGGCATGAATACCTGCTTCGGCCTGTTCATCGCCGGGGCGCTCTGGCTGATTGGCATCCCGAATCCCCTGCTCTGGGGCTTCGTCGCCGGGTTGATGCGCTTCGTGCCCTTCATCGGCGTCTTCATCACGGTCAGCGGGCCGCTGCTGCTGGCGCTGGCCGTCGATCCGGGCTGGGCGACGCTGGTCTGGGTGCTGGTGCTGTTCGGCATCAGCGAGATGCTGATGGGCCAGGTCTTCGAGCCGCTGGTCTTCGGCCATTCCACAGGCCTTTCCCCCATCGCCGTCATCGCCGCGGCCACCTTCTGGACCTGGCTCTGGGGCCCGATCGGCCTGTTGCTGGCGGTGCCGCTGACGGTCTGCCTGGTTGTGCTCGGGCGGCATGTGGACCGGCTGGAATTCCTCGAGGTCATGCTCGGCGACCGCCCTCCGCTCGACCCGGAGGAAACCTTCTACCAGCGGGCGCTGGCCGGCGATGCCAATGCCCTGGCCGAGCAGGCCGAGCGCTGCCTGAGCGAGAAGCCGCTGGCGGAGTATCTCGACGCCGTCGCCATGCCGGCGCTGCGCCTCGCCCAGGCCGATGCGGTGCATGGCGCGCTGCGGCCGGAGCGGCGCGATGCGCTGCTGCGCAGCGTCGAGCTGCTCATCGAAGACCTCGAGGAGGAGGATGACCCGCCGCCGCCCGAAGGCGAGGCGCCGCCCGAGCCGCTGCCGCCCGCCTGGCACGTGCCCGGCGCCGTGCTCTGCCTGCCGGGGCGCGGCCCCTTCGACTCGCTGGCGGCGAACATGCTGGCCCAGGTGCTGGCACGGCGCGGCTTCGGCGTGCAGGTGGGCGGCGTCAGCGCCGTGCCGGGTGCCCCGCCGCGGCTGATCTGCCTGTGCCTGCTCGAAGGCGGCAGCAGCAGCGCGACCGCCCGCTACCTGCTGCGCCGCGCCCGCCGCCGGCTCCCTGGCGTGCCGGCCATCGCCCTTGCCTGGAGCCCGAGCGGTGTCGAGGCGAGCGAGGGCGTGCTGTCCAAGGCGCTGCGCGCGGAAAGCGAGACGGCTCCCTTGCAACTGGCCATGAGCCTGACGGAGGCGCTCGACCTGGCGGTGGAGACCTGCGGGACCGCATCCACGACGGTGCTGACCGCGCCCGCGCCGCGCCCCGATGCCCCGCCGTCGCTCGGCATGGAAGCCGCCCCCGCCTGATATCGAACCGTCGGGCCGGCTGCCATGGGCCGCACCAAGTGGCTCCCATCGCATCGACTCGTGGAACCCGCCCTGGCCCGGTATCCGCTCGAACACGGCCTCCGATCAGGTGGCACCACCTGATCGGAGCCAGCGCTAACCCAGGCGCTGCATCGGCACCCGCCCGGCGAGCCAGCTGCCGAGGCCTGCCATCGCCGCGGCGCCGAGGAAGGCGGAACGGAAGGCTTCCCCCAGGCCGGCGCGGAGGCCGGTCTGCTGCTCGGCCGAGAGCTCCGCCAGCAGGCCGGGCCCGCGGCGCACCAGCTGGGCGAAGAGGTTGGCCACCTCGGCATCCCCGGCTGCCAGGGTGCCGAAGAGCAGCGCCCCGAGCATCGCCGTCGCCGCCGCCGCGCCGAGGGTACGGGCGTATTGCACCGAGGCCGCGGCGGCGCCGAGCCTCGCCGGGCCTGCTGCCACCTGCACCACGATCTGCACCACCGGGTAGGAGCAGCCAAAGCCGAGCGCGACGAGGCCGAACAGCGCCGCCATCTCCCAATCCGGAATTCGCCCGGCAAAGAGTGCGATCGCCGCCAGCGCCGCCGCCGCGATGGCGAGCCCCCAGCGGGCGAAGGGCATGGCGATGCCGGTGCGGGTCATCAGCGCCCCAGCGGTGAGCCCGCCGATGCCGCCACCAAGCGAGAGCGGCAGCATCAGCAGGCCCGAGCCGGCGGGCGTGGCGCCGCGCACGCTCTGGAGGAAGATCGGCAGGAAGGTCAGCAGGGCGACCAGCGCGCCATGGGCGCAGGCGGTCATCAGGTTGCTGCGCAGGATGGTCGGCTCAGCCAGCAGGGCGAGCGGCAGCAGCGGGTCCCGCACCCGCCGCTCCTGCCGCACCAGCAGGTGGAGGGCAAGCGCGGCGACCAGGGCGAGGCCGATCGCCATCGGCAGTGCCGAAAGCACCAGGCGTTGGGCATAGGAGAGCGCCAGCAGGGCCGGTCCGACGAATCCGGCGAAGAGCAGCAGCCCGGCCAGGTCGAAGCGGAAGCCGCCATGCCGGTGGCCCGGCACGGCCGGGATGCGGAGCGCCAGCGGCAGAGCCAGCCCGATCCAGGGCAGCAGCACCCAGAACACCGCCCGCCAGCCGAACTCCTCGGTCAGCCAGCCGCCCGCCAGCGGGCCGAGGCAGGAGGCGGTGGTGAAGCAGGCGACGATCCAGGCCTGGAAGCGCCCCCGCTCCCGCGGCGGCACCGCCTCGCCGATCAGCGCCATGGCGAGGGTTGCCAGCCCGCCACCCGCGAGGCCCTGCACCAGTCGGCCGACGATCAGCACCTCGAATCGCGGGGCGGTGGCGGAGATGGCGGCGCCGCAGGCCGCGAGGCACAGCGCCGCCAGCAGCAGGTTGCGGCGGCCGAACGCATCGCCCAGCCGGCCAAAGACCGGCGCGGCGATGGTCGCGGCGACCAGATAGGCGACGACCACCCAGGAAAGGCTCTCCACCTCGCCGAGCGAGCCGGCGATGGCCGGCAGGGCCGTCGCGGTGATGGTCTGGTCGATGGCGGAGAGGATGATGGCGGGTGCGACGCCGGGAAAGGTGCGGAAGAAGGCCGCGCGCATCTCCGGCGGCGTCATCGACGCGGCTTGTCCGTCAAGTCCGGCCCCTCCCCCTGGTCCTGTGCAGGATGGTGCCTGGTGCCCCTCCGCGCCATGGGGCAATCCCGCGGTCAGACCACGCTGTTGCGGCCCATCTCCAGGAATTTCTCCCGCCGCCGGGCGCAGAGCGTGGCTCCGTCCAGCGCCAGCAGGGGCTCGAGGCTGTCCCAGACCTTGTCGCCCACCGCGGCCAGGGTCGCTGCCGTGTCGCGATGCGCCCCGCCCATGGGCTCCGGCACCACCGCATCGACGAGGTTGAGGCGGCGGAGATCCTCGGCCGTCAGCTTCAGCGCCTCAGCGGCGGTCGGCGCCTGGGCGGCGTCGCGCCAGAGGATGCTGGCACAGCCTTCCGGGCTGATGACGGAATAGACCGAGTGCTCCAGCATCAGGATGCGGTCGGCGGCGGCGAGCGCGATGGCGCCGCCCGAGCCGCCCTCCCCGATGATGGTGGCGACGAAGGGAACGGGCGCCTCGAGGCCGGCCTCGATCGAGCGGGCGATGGCCTCCGCCTGGCCGCGCGCCTCCGCCTCGATGCCGGGGAAGGCGCCGGCCGTATCGACGAAGGAGAGGATCGGCAGGCCGAAGCGCCCGGCCAGCTCGATGATCCGCCGCGCCTTGCGGTAGCCTTCGGGCCGCGCCATGCCGAAATTATGCAGCACCCGGCTCTCGGTATCGCTGCCCTTCTCGGTGCCGAGGACGGCGACGGCCCGGCCGCGGAAGCGCCCGAGCCCGCCAACCACCGCCGCATCATCGGCGAAGGCGCGGTCGCCGGCGAGCGGTGTCCATTCCTCGATCAGGGCGCGGATGTAGTCGAGGCATTTCGGCCGGTCCGGGTGGCGGGCCACCAGCGTCTTCTGCCAGGGGGAGAGCTTGGCATAGGTGGTCTTCAGCAGGGCCTGCGCCTTGTCGCGCATCCGCGCGACCTCCTCGGCGACGTCGATCCCGCCGGCATCGGAGGTCCGCCGCAGCTCCTCGATCTTGCCTTCGAGCTCGGCGATCGGTTTTTCGAAATCCAGGAAGTGGCGCATGGCGCGGGGGGTTAGCGGAAAAGCGTGCGGCGCGAAAGCCGGAGCGGCTACTCGCCCTGCTCGGCCAGCGGATGGTGCTGTTCCACCAGCGCCCGCAGCCGCTCCTCCATCACCTTGGTGTAGATCTGGGTGGTGGCGATATCGGCATGGCCGAGCAGGATCTGCAGGCTGCGGAGGTCGGCGCCGCGGGCGAGCAGGTGGCTGGCGAAGGAGTGCCGCAGCACATGCGGCGAGACCCGCTCGGGCGCCAGCCCGGCCGCCACGGCGGCTTCCTTCAGCAGCAGGCCAAGCCCCTGGCGCGTCATGTGCCCGGCGGCGCCGCGCGAGGGGAAGAGCCAGCGCCGCCGCTTGTCCATGGGCGGCGTCTCCTCCTCCCCGGCACGGGCGGCCTGGGCGGCGGCCCGGGCGCCGGCCGAGATGGGCACCAGCCGCTCCCGCCCGCCCTTGCCGCGGAGCGCGATCATCGGCTGGTCCGGGCGGAGGGCGGAGGCCGGCAGCGTGACCAGCTCGGTCGCCCGCAATCCGGCACCGTAGAGCAGCTCGATCGCCGCCACGGCGAGCGGGCCACGGCCCTTGGGCAGGCCGGCGGCACCGGCAAGCAGGGCGATGACCTCCTCCTCCGCCAGCGGCTTCGGCAGGGGTGGCGTCGGGCGCGGACCTTCCAGCAGCTCGGTCGGGTCATCCGGCCGGATCCCCTCGCGGGCCAGGAAGCGGAAGAACTGCCGCAACGCCGAGAGGCGGCGCGCTGCGGTCCGCGGCTTCAGCCCGAGATCGGCCAGCGAGCGCAGGTAGTCGCCCAGCGGCTCGGGACCGACCATCTCAGGCGCCAGGCCGCGGCGGGCGCAGAAGGCTGCGAAATCCTCGAGATCGGTCGCATAGGCGGCCAGGGTGTTGCGGGCGGCACCGCGCTCGGCCGCCAGCATCTCGAGGAAGGCCTCGCGCAGGGCTCCAGCCAAGCGAGTCTCAGCGGGTCTGGAAGCGGTCGTTCGGCAGGACCCGCTCCACCGCGGTCGGGGTGGCGGTGGGTGGGAAGGCGCCCAGCGCCAGCAGCCCCGCCGCCACCAAGGCGAGCAGGATCACGGCCAGCAGCAGGATGGGGCGGCGAAACATGGCAGGGTGAGCTCCTGGAGAAACGGCGGCCTCCGCAACGAAGCCGGCCCCATCGCATCGGGGCCGCGGTGTGCTAGCCTCTGCGCATCGTGTCGCGCAACTCCGCCAATGCCATTCTTCCGCCAGGGGCCTCCCCGGCCCCGGATACCGCCGCCTGGACCGGCCCGTCGGCGCGCGCCTCGCTGCCCGGGCGGCTCGTCAGCCGCAGCATCGTGCTGGTCGGGATGCCGGGGGCGGGCAAGACCTCCATCGGCCGCCGCTTGGCGCTGCGCCTCGGCCTGCCCTTCCTCGATGCGGATGCGGAGATCGAGGCGGCGGCCGGCCTGCCCATCACCGATATCTTCGCCCGCTACGGCGAGGCGCATTTCCGCGACGGCGAGCGGCGGGTGATCGCCCGGCTGCTGGCCGGCCCACCCCTGGTGCTGGCGACCGGCGGCGGCGCCTTCGTCGATGCCCGTACCCGGGCCGCCATCCGCGCCTCCGGCGCCGTCTCCGTCTGGCTGCACTGCCGCATGGCCACCCTGCTGAAGCGGGTGGCGGGGCGGGAGCACCGGCCGATGTTCGTCAACGCCGATCCGGCCGAGGTGCTGGAGCGGCTGATGGTGGCGCGCCACCCCTTCTATGCCGAGGCCGATATCGTGATCGCCTGTTCCGACGAGAGCCCCGAAGTCACCACCCGCCGAGTGCAGCAGGCGCTGGAGGGCTGGCAGCCACCGGCCCGGCTGGCGGTCGCGCTCGGCGAACGCGGCTACGACATCCTGGTCGGCGACGGGCTGCTGGCCCGTGCCGGTGCCCTGCTCGCCCCCGTGCTGCCCGCCCGTCGCGTGGTGGTGGTGACGGATGAGGTCGTCGCGCCGCTCCATCTGCCGGCGCTGCGGGCAGGCCTGGCCGAGACCGGCACCGCGATCCTCGCCGAGATCGTCGTGCCGGCCGGCGAGGCGAGCAAGGACTTCACCGTGCTGCAGCGCGTGCTGGAGGAGATGCTGGCTGCCGGGGCCGACCGGCGCACCGCGGTGCTGGCGCTCGGCGGCGGGGTGGTGGGCGACCTGGCGGGCTTCGCCGCGGCGACGGCGCTGCGTGGCCTGCCCTTCGTGCAGCTGCCGACGACGCTGCTCGCCCAGGTCGACAGTTCGGTCGGCGGCAAGACGGGGGTGAACCTCGCGCTCGGCAAGAACCTGGTCGGCGCCTTCCACCAGCCGCGCCTCGTGCTGGCCGATACCGGCACGCTCGGTACCCTGCCGATTCGCGAGCTGCGGGCGGGCTATGCCGAGGTGGCGAAGCATGGCCTGCTCTCCGGCGAGGCGCTGTGGCGCTGGTGCGAGGCGAACGGCCCGGCGCTGGTGCAGGGCGACCGGGAGGCGCTGGTGACGGCGGTGCTCGAGAGCTGCCGGCTGAAATCCTCCGTCGTCGCCGGCGACGAGCGGGAGGAGAGCGCCGAGGGCGGCCGCGCCCTGCTCAATCTCGGCCATACCTTCGGCCATGCGCTGGAGGCCGAGTGCGGCTATGGCGGCCTGCTGCTGCATGGCGAGGCGGTGGGCGTCGGACTCGGCCTGGCGGCCAGCCTCTCGGCCCGGCTCGGCCATTGCAGCCAGGAGCTGCCGGGGCGGGTCATCGCCCATCTCCAGGCCTGCGGCATGCCGGCCCGAATCGGCGACCTGCCACGCCGCTTCTCGACGGCGGCCCTGCTCGGGCGGATGCGGAAGGACAAGAAGGCGCGGGAGGGCGCGCTGCGCTTCGTGCTGCTGCGCGGGCCAGGCGAGGCCTTCACCGCCGGGGATGTGCCGCCCGAGGCGGTGGAGCGGCTGCTGCTCGATGAGGGCTGCGACGTCTGAGGCAGGTCGGATCGCAGCCGGCACAAGCCTGGAAGGGCCAGGACGGGGCGGATAGGGTGGCACTACCTCCGCCGCCCGGGATGCCCCTGTTGCCGAAACCCAGCCGCCCCGACTTCCTCGGCTTCCTGGCCCTTGTCGCCATCCTCGCCGTGATGCTGGGGGCCTACCTTGTCTTCCCCCATCTCCAGGCGGCGATGGGCTACCAGGATTGCATCGCCTCGGGCCGCGTCACCGGCTGCTGAATCCGCTCAGCCGGGATCGGAGAGGGTGCGCTGCACCGCGCGGCGCCAGCCCGCATAGGCCGCATCCCGCGTCCCGTCCGGCATGGATGGGGTGAAGCGCCGGTCGAGCTGCCAGCGCGTCGCGAACTCCGCTGGCTCCGGGCAGAGCCCCGCCTGCAGCCCGGCGAGGTAGCCGGCGCCGAGCGCCGTCGTCTCGCGGATGATCGGCCGGTCGACCGGCGCGCCGAGCACATCGGCCAGGAACTGCATCGTCCAGTCGGAGGCGACCATGCCGCCATCGACGCGCAGCACCGCCCCTCCCCCGCCGCCCATATCGGCCCGCATGGCCTCCACCAGATCCCGCGTCTGGTAGCCCACGCTCTCGAGTGCGGCGCGGGCGAAATCGGCGCGGCCGGAGGCGCGGGTCAGGCCATGGATGGTGCCGCGTGCCTCGGCATCCCAATGCGGCACGCCAAGGCCGACGAAGGCGGGGACGAGGTAGAGCCGGTTCGCCGGGTCGGATCGCGCCGCGAGCTCGCCGCTCTCGGCCGCGTCGCGGATGATGCCGAGGCCGTCGCGCAGCCATTGCACCGCGGCGCCAGCGACGAAGATGGCGCCTTCCAGCGCATAGGTGCGGCGACCGCCGAGCTGGTAGGCGATGGTCGTCAGCAGCCGGTGGCTGGAGGCGACCGGCGTCTCGCCCGTGTTGAGCAGGGCGAAGCAGCCGGTGCCATAGGTGGATTTCACCATGCCCGGCTCGAAGCAGGCCTGCCCGACTGTCGCCGCCTGCTGGTCGCCAGCGATGCCGCGGACAGGGATCGGGGCGCCGAGCACGCCGGTCGTGCCGAATTCGGCGGCGCAGTCGCGCACCTCCGGCAGCATCGCCATGGGCACGCGGAACAGCGCGCACATCGCCGGGTCCCAGGCGCCGGCGCGGATGTCGAACAGCATCGTGCGCGCCGCGTTGGTCGCATCCGTCGCATGTACCCGGCCTTCGGTCATGCGCCAGAGCAGGAAGGCATCGACGGTGCCGAAGGCGAGCTCGCCGCGCTCCGCCGCATCACGCGCGCCGGGGACCGCATCCAGGATCCAGGCGATCTTGGTGGCGGAAAAATAGGGGTCGATCAGCAGGCCGGTGCTGGCGGCGACGGCGGATGCATGGCCCGCCTCGCGCAGCGCCGCGCAAGTGGCGGCCGTCCGGCGGTCCTGCCAGACGATGGCGCGGTGGATCGGGCGGCCCGTGCGCCGGTCCCAGACCAATGTCGTCTCCCGCTGGTTGGCGATGCCGATGCCGGCGATATCGCCCGCCGCCAGCCCGGCCTTGGCCAGCGCCTCCCGCATGACGGCGAGGGACGTGTCCCAGAGATCCTCCGCCTCATGCTCGACCCATCCGGAATTCGGGTAGGCTTGGGCGAACTCCTGCTGGGCGGAGGCGACGGGCGCGAGGTCGGGCGTGCGGAAGATGATCGCCCGGGTCGAGGTGGTGCCCTGGTCGAGGGCGAGGATATGGCCTTCGGCGGGCATGGGCGTGACCTCTGCTGCAAGGGTGGCGGGGGCTGCGGCCCCCGCCGATGGTCGTCAGCCGCGGCGTGGCGGGTTGGCCGGCCAGCTCTGGATGAGCTTGTCGTAGTCGACCGTCTCACCCTGTGGCTTCTCGTTGGCCAGCTTGCGCTGCGGCGCGATGTTGCCGTCTTTCTGCGCCTGCTCGTACCAGTGGTCGGCGCTGGTGCGGGGATTGAGGCGCGGGCCGCACTCGCCCTGGACATTGGCGCGCTGCAGGCGCTCCAGCACGCTGTCCTGTGCCGCCGCCAGCGAATCCATCGCCGCCTGCGGCGTCTTCGCCCCCGAGGAGGCATCGCCGATATTCTGCCACCAGAGCTGTGCGAGGCGCGGGTAGTCGGGGATGTTCACGCCCGTCGGCGTCCACTGCACCCGCGCCGGGGAGCGGTAGAATTCGATCAGCCCGCCGAGCTTCGGTGCCCGCTCGGTGAAGGACTGGTGCCAGATGTCGCTCTCGCGGATGAAGGTGAGGCCGACATGGCTCTTCTTGAGGCTGGTCGACTTCGAGACGCAGAACTGGGCGTAGAGCCAGGCGGCGCGGCGGCGATCGACGGGGGTGGATTTCAGCAGGGTCCAGGAGCCGGCATCCTGGTAGCCGAGCTTCATCCCCTCCTTCCAATAGGCGCCCTTCGGCGAGGGCGCCATGCGCCAGCGCGGCGTGCCATCCGCATTCATCACCGGCAGGCCGGGTTTCACCATGTCGGCGGTGAAGGCGGTGTACCAGAACATCTGCTGGGCGATGTTACCCTGCGCCGGCACCGGGCCGCTCTCGGAGAAGGTCATGCCGGCCGCCTCGGGCGGGGCGTATTTGCGCAGCCATTCGATATACTTGGTGATCGAGTACACCGCCGCCGGCCCGTTGGTGTCGCCGCCGCGCTCGATGGAGGAGCCGGTGGGACGGCAGCCCTCCATGCGGATGCCCCACTCGTCGACCGGCTTGCCGTTCGGGATGCCCCGGTCGCCATTCCCGGCCATGGAGAGCCAGGCATCGGTGAAGCGCCAGCCGAGCGAGGGGTCCTTCTTGCCGTAGTCCATGTGGCCATAGACCTTGACCCCGTCGATCTCCTTCACCGTGTTGGTGAAGAACTCGGCGATGTCCTCATAGGCGGACCAGTTCACCGGCACGCCGAGGTCGTAGCCGAACTGCTTCCGGAACGCCTCGCGGATGGCCGGGCGAGTGAACCAGTCGTAGCGGAACCAGTAGACATTGGCGAATTGCTGGTCGGGGAGCTGGTAGAGCTTGCCGTCCGGCCCGGTGCCGAAGCTGCGGCCGATGAAATCCTCGAGGTCGAGTGTCGGCAGGGTCTGGTCGCGGCCCTCGCCCGCCATCCAGTCGGTCAGCGGCACCGCCTGCTGGTAGCGGAAATGCGTGCCGATCAGGTCGCTGTCATTCACCCAGGCGTCGTAGACATTGCGGCCGGACTGCATCTGGGTCTGCAGCTTCTCGACCACATCGCCTTCCTGCAGCAGGTCATGGCGCAGACGGATGCCGGTGATCTCGGAGAAGGCGCGGGCCAGCGTCCGGGCCTCGTACTCATGGGTGGTGATGGTCTCGGAGACGACGTTGATCTCCTGACCGCGGAAGGGCTGCGCGGCGCGGGCGAACCACTCCATCTCCTGCATCTGCTGCTCTTGCGAGAGCGTCGAGGGCTGGAATTCCTCGGCGACCCAGCGCCGGGCGGCATCGACGCCCTGGGCGACGGACTGGCGGGGCGAGAGCAGGGCGGGCGCGGCGATGACGGCGGCACTGCCGAGCAGCAGCCGGCGACGGCCGAGGGGCGACATGGCGTTCATTGAGGTTTCCTCCCTTGGTCAGGCACGTCCGGCCCATGGCCGGCCGCGTTCGTTCAGGCCCAGCGAAACAGGATCGCCCCGAGGAGCAGCGACAGGATGCTGGCTCCCCAGAGCGGTGCCTCCCCGGCCAGCGCCAGCCAGCCGAGATGGATGAAGGCCGCGCCCAGCAACGTCAGGAACAGCCGGTCCCCGCGCGTGGTGGGCAGGCCGAGCATGCCGATGCGGTCGCGCTCCGGCCGCAGCGCCGCGAGCGTCGTCATCGTTGCCAGCACGCCGAGCAGCAGGGCGAAGAACAGCGCCGTCTGCCAGGTCCAGGCCATCCAGGAGAGATTCATTGCGCGAGCTCCGCCAAATCGCATGATTCACGCCCTTCGGCGTGAACGCCTTGGACGATCATGCTCACACCCGCCCCAGCGCGAAGCCGCGCGCGATGTGGTTGCGGACGAACCAGATGACGATGGCGCCGGGGATGATGGTCAGCACCCCGGCCGCGGCGAGCAGGCCCCAGTCCATCCCCGCCGCCGAGACGGTCCGCGTCATCGTGGCGACGATCGGCTTGGCGTTCACCGTGGTGAGCGTGCGCGCCAGCAGCAGCTCCACCCAGGAGAACATGAAGCAGAAGAAGGCCGCGACGCCGACGCCGCCCGCCACCAGGGGCAGGAAGTGGCGGATGAAGAAGGCCGGGAAGGACCAGCCATCGATCGCCGCCATCTCGTCGATCTCGCGCGGGACGCCGGACATGAAGCCCTCGAGGATCCAGACCGCGAGGGGGATGTTGAACAGGCAATGCGCCAGCGCCACCGCCCAGGGCGTGTCGAACAGGCCGACCGCGCTGTAGAGCTGGAAGAAGGGCAGCGCGAAGACCGCCGGCGGCGCCATCCGGTTCGACAGCAGCCAGAAGAACAGGTGCTTGTCGCCGAGGAAGCGGTAGCGGCTGAAGGCATAGGCCGCCGGCAGCGCGACGGCGAGCGAGATCACCGTGTTCAGCGCCACGTAAGTCAGGCTGTTGAGATAGCCGTTGTACCAGGAGGGATCGGTGAAGATGCGCCGGTAGTGCTCGAGCGTCGGGTTCTGCGGCCAGAGCGTCATCCCCGAGTTGATCTCGAGATTCGTCTTCAGGCTCATGTTCACGAGCCAGTAGATGGGCACCAGCAGGAACAGGATGTAGAGGCCGAGAACGAGGCGCGGCGCCATGGCCCGCACCGCGCCCGACCGGGCCGCGGCACGGGGCTTGGCCATCGCGGCCGGGGCGAGGCTCACGCCGCTCATTGCACCGCCTCGCTCTGGCTACGCGTGGTGGTGGCGAAGAAGATCCAGCACACCGTCAGCACGATCAGGTTGTAGACGATGGACATGGCGGCCGCCTTGCCGAGGTCGAACTGCCCAAGCGCGATCTTCACCAGGTCGATCGAGAGGAAGGTCGTGGCATTGCCAGGGCCCCCGCCCGTCACCACGAAGGGCTCGGTATAGATCATGAAGCTGTCCATGAAGCGCAGCAGGATGGCGATGGTCAGCACGCGCTGCATCTTCGGCAGCTGGATGGCACGGAACACCGCCCAGCTGCTGGCACCATCCACCTTGGCCGCCTGGTAATAGGCATCCGGGATGGCCCGCAGCCCGGCATAGCAGAGCAGCACCACCAGCGAGGTCCAGTGCCAGACATCCATGGCGACGACCGTCACCCAGGCCGCGAGCGGACTCTGGGCATAATTGTACTCGATGCCGAGGCCGTTCACCGCCGCGCCCAGCAGGCCGATATCGCGCCGGGCGAAGACCTGCCAGATGGTGCCGACCACGTTCCAGGGGATCAGCAGCGGCAGCGCCAGCAGCACCAGCGAGGCGGCGACGCCCCAGCCCCGGCGCGGCAGGGTCAGCGCCACGCCGATGCCGAGCGGCACCTCGATCAGCAGGCAGAGGCCGCTGAACAACAGGGTCCGCCAGAGCGCATCCAGGAACCGGCCGCCGAGATCGGTCGAGGGGTCCAGCAGCTCCTTGAACCAGCCGGTGCCGTTCCAGAAGAACTCGTTGTTCCCGAAACTGTCCTGCACCGAGTAGTTCACCACCGTCATGACCGGGATGAGGGCGGAGAAGGCGACCAGCGCCACCACCGGCAGCACCAGGAACCAGGCGCGGTTATCGACCGGCTTCGCCATCGCTCAGCCCCTCCCTTCGACCAGGCGGCCATCGGCATAGACATGCAGGCGGGCGGGATCGAGGGCCAGGCGCGGCTCGGCCGGCACCACCATCCCCTCCGGCAGGGTGGCGGCGAAGGGTACACCTTGCAGCTCCACCCGGGCGATGCGCCGCCGCCCGAGATCCTCGATGCGCCGCAGCGTCACCGGCAGCCCCTCCTGCGCGAGGGCCGCGAATTCCGGCCGGATGCCAAGCTCCACCTTGCCGGTGAGCGGCCCATAGGCGCGGGGCAGGCTGATGCGGTGGCCGCCCGGCAGCAGGGCGGCATCGCCCTCCACCGCGCAGGGCAGGAAATTCATCCCCGGCGAGCCGATAAAATGGCCGACGAAGCTATGCGCCGGCCGTTCGAACAGCGCCTCCGGCGTGCCGACCTGCACCACCTCGCCCTCCGACATCACCACCACGCGGTCGGCAAAGGTCAGTGCCTCGGTCTGGTCATGGGTGACATAGATCATCGTCACCGGAACCTGGCGGTGCAGCTCCTTCAGCCGCGAGCGCAACTCCCACTTCAGATGCGGGTCGATCACCGTCAGCGGCTCGTCGAAGAGGATGGCGGCGACATCGTCGCGCACCAGGCCACGCCCGAGGGAGATCTTCTGCTTGTCGTCCGCGCCGAGGTTGCGGGCCCGCCGGTCCAGCATGCCGGCAAGGCCGAGCAGCCCCGCCACATGCTCGACCCGCATCCGGGCCTGGGCGGCCGGAACGCCACGGTTGCGGAGCGGGAAGGCCAGGTTCTCCCGCACCGTCATCGTGTCGTAGACAACGGGGAATTGGAACACCTGCGCCACGTTGCGCCGCTCGGTCGGCAGCGCCGTCACATCGTGCCCGTCGAACAGCACCCGCCCCTCGCGCGGGCGCAGCAGGCCGGAGACGATGTTGAGCAGCGTCGTCTTGCCGCAGCCGGAAGGCCCGAGCAGCGCATAGGCGCCGGCATTCTCCCAGACCATGTCCATCGGCTTCAACGCATAGGCGCTGCTGCCGGGATAGCCATGCGCCAGGCGCTCGAAGGCGATGCGGGCCATCAGGCGGCCTCCGCCAGGGCGGCTACGGCGGCAAGCCGGCCATCCACACCGAAGACGAGGCAGCGCTGCGGGTCGAGCCAGAGCGTCACCTCCTGGCCGGGCTCCGGCCGCCGCACGCCCGGTGCCAGGACCACCCAGTCGCGGCCACCAGCCGTCACATGCACGTAGCTCTCGGACCCCGTCACCTCGGCGACGCGCACCGTGGCAGGCAGCGGCACGGCGCCAGGCAGCGTCTCCAGCGAGACCTGATGGGCGCGGATGCCGATGGTGCAGGGCCCTTCGGCCAGGCCCCCGACCGGCGCCGGCAGCACCGGGCCGGAGTCCAGCACCAGCCGCCCGCCCTCGCAGCGTGCCGGTGCCTCGTTCAGCGGCGGATCGGAGAAGACCCGGGCGGTGGCGAGATCGGCGGGGCGGCGGAAGACCTCGCCGGCACGGCCGAATTGCGTGACACGCCCCTCGGACAGCGTCGCCACATAGCCGCCGAGCAGCAGCGCCTCGGCGGGCTCGGTGGTCGCATAGACGAAGGTGCTGCCGGTCTCGGCGAAGAGCTTCGGCAACTCCTCCCGCAATTCCTCGCGCAGCTTGTAGTCCAGATTGGCCAGCGGCTCGTCCATCAGCACCAGCGCGGCGCGCTTCACCAGCGCCCGGGCGATCGCCGTGCGCTGCTGCTGCCCGCCGGAGAGCTCAAGCGGCCGGCGGGCCAGATAGGGCTCGAGGCGCATCAGGCGCGCCGCCTCCCGCACCCGCTGCTCGATCTCGGCCCGCTTCAGGCGCGCGACGCGCAGCGGCGAGGCGATGTTCTCGAACACCGAGAGGGTCGGGTAGTTGATGAACTGCTGGTAGACCATGGCGACGCTGCGCCGTCGCACCGGCTGGCCCGTCACCTCCTGCCCTTCGGCGAAAAGTCGCCCCTCGCTCGGCCGGTCGAGCCCGGCCAGCAGGCGCAGCAGCGTGGTCTTGCCCGCGCCGGTCGGGCCGAGCAGCACATTCGGCAGGCCAGGCGCGAGTTCAAGGCTCACCGGATGGAGCACGGGCTCGCCCCCGGCCGACAGCGCCAGCCCTTCAGCCCGGATCGTCATTCCGCGGCCCTCCCGGTCGCGGCGCGCGCCGTGGCCATATACGCCGCCAGCGCCGCCTGCCCCGCCTGGTCGATGCGGAGGCCAAGCTTGGTCCGCCGCCAGAGCACATCGGCCGGCTCGCGCGCCCATTCCTCGCGCATCTGCCAATCCACCTCGCGCGCGGTCAGCCCAGCGCCGAAATGCTGGCCGAGATCCTCCATGCAGCGCGCCGCGCCGAGCATATGTTTGGTCCGCGTGCCATACTGCCGCACCAGCCGCCGCGCCAGCTTGGCCTCGAGGAAAGGATAGTCCCGCTGCAGCGCCTCGACGAGCGCCGGCGCGCCATCCCAGGGGAAATCGCCGCCCGGCAGGGATGACTGCGCGGTCCAGGCCGGCCTCAGCCCGGCGAAATGCGGCGCGAGCTTCGCCATCGCCGCCTCCGCCAGGCGCCGGTAGGTGGTGATCTTGCCGCCGAAGACGCTGAGCAAGGGGGCCTCGCCCTCCGCCTCGTCGATCTTCAGGACATAGTCGCGCGTCGCCTCCTGCGCGCGGCTGGCGCCGTCGTCATAGAGCGGGCGGACGCCGGAATAGCTCCAGACCACATCGGAGGGCGTCACCTCCTGGCGGAAATACCCGCTGACCGCGCGGCAGAGATAGGCGGTCTCGCCCTCGGAGATCCTCGCCGTCGCCGGGTCGCCCTCGAATTCCTCGTCGGTCGTGCCGATCAGGAGGAAATCCTCCTCGTAGGGGATCGAGAAGCAGATCCGCCCATCGGGATTCTGGAAGATGTAGCAGCGGTCGTGGTCATAGAGGCGGCGGGTGACGATGTGGCTGCCCTTCACCATCCGCACCCGCGCCGGCGTGTTCAGTCCGGCAACGCCGCCAAGCACGGAGCCCACCCAGGGGCCCGCCGCATTCACCAGCGCCCGGGCCCGCACCTCCTGCAGCGTGCCGTCGCCCTCGTCGCGGAGGGTGGCGTGCCAGAGCCCGCCCTCGCGCCGGGCGGAGACGCAGCGGGTGCGCGTCAGGATGGTGGCGCCACGATCCGCGGCGTCACGCGCGTTCAGGACGACGAGGCGCGCATCCTCCACCCAGCAGTCGGAATACTCGAAGCCGCGTGTCAGGCCCGGCTTCAGCGGGGCACCCGCCGGATCATGCCGCAGGTCCAGCCCGCGCGTCGGCGGCAGGATCCGCCGCCCGCCGAGATGGTCGTAGAGGAAGAGGCCGAGCCGCAGCACCGGCCAGGGCCGCTGTCCCGCCGAATGCGGCAGGACGAAACGCAGCGGCCAAACGATATGCGGCGCCGCACGCAACAGCACCTCGCGCTCGATCAGGGCCTCCCGCACCAGGCGGAATTCCCGGTACTCCAGGTAGCGCAGCCCACCATGGATCAGCTTGGTCGAGGAGGAGGAGGTAGCGCCCGCCAAGTCGCCCTTCTCCACCAGGGTCACGCTGAGGTCGCGCCCCACCGCGTCGCGGGCGATGCCGCAGCCGTTCACACCCCCGCCGATGACGAGGAGATCCTGAACCTGGCTGTTGCCCATTGCTGCCACGCGACTGTCCCTGGACGTTGCGGCGATGCTCTCCCACCAAAATCGCAAGTGCAAGCGAAAAAATCGCACCTCATTCGCGCGTTATCGAGTTTCGTTTTCCTCCCCGGCAACCTCCACCCGTGTCCCTGCTTCCCGGCAGGCCTCGGCGAAGCGGGGCGGCGGGGGCCGGTCCGTGACCACGGTATGGAGCTGGCGGACATGGCCGATGCGGATCGGCGCCGAGCGTTCGAACTTCCCGGCATCGGCCACCAGGATGGGGTGGCGCGCATTGCCGAGGATGGCGCGGGAGACGCGCACCTCCCGGTAGTCGTAATCGAGCAGGCTGCCATCCTCATCGAGGGCGGAGGCGCCGATCACCGCGAAATCGAGCTTGAACTCGGAGACGAGGTCGACCGTCGCCTCGCCGGCGATGCCACCGTCGCTGCGCCGCACCGGGCCGCCGGCAACCACCACCTCAACCCCCGGGCTCGGCAGCAGGATGGAGACGACATGGATGTTGTTGGTGACGACCAGCAAGTCCCGATGGCCGCTGAGCGCACGGGCCACCTCCTCCGTCGTCGTGCCGATATTGATGAAAAGCGAGGAGCCATCGGGGATCAGCGCCGCGCAGCGGGCGGCGATCCGCCGCTTCTCCTCATGCGCCAGCGCGCGCCGCGCCTCGTAGGAGACGTTGGCGACGCCGGAGGCGAGCATCGCCCCGCCATGCTGGCGGGCGAGCAGCCCCTGGTCGCAGAGCAGGTTGAGGTCCTTGCGGATGGTCTGCGGGCTGACTCCGAAGCGCGCCGCCAGCTCCTCCACCCCGACGCGGCCTGCCCCGCGGGCCAGGCTGAGGATGGCCTGCTGCCGATCCGAGATGTCCGAAAGTGATTGGCGCATCGTCACGCGCGGACGATGCGCCAAACGCGCCTCAAACGAAAGTGGCTTATGGACGAGGCGCCCGCGGACTCAGCACCCCGTCTGCCGCGGCAGCCGCTCCACCTCCAGGCCAAAGAGCGGCCTGATGCCGGTGCCCAGCCAGTTGCCGAAGAAGGCCGCGACCATCCAGGCCCAGCCATGCAGGCTGCCGGAGGCGATGCCGGAGAAATAGGCGCCGATATTGCAGCCATAGGCCAGCCGCGCCCCGTAGCCGAGCATCAGCCCGCCGACGACCGCGGCAAGGGCCGAGCGCCAGGGCACCCGGAAGCCCGGCGCGAAGCGCCCCGCCAGGGCGGAGGCCAGCAGCGCGCCCAGGATGATGCCGAAATCCATCACGGAGGTGACATCCGTCAGCACACTGCCCTCGAGCGCCGCCCGCAGCCCGGGGGCCGACCAATAGGGCCAGCTTGCCGGGTCGAAACCCATCAGCGCCGCGGCCTTGGAGCCCCATAGGGCGAAGGCCGCGGTGATGCCCCAGGGCCGGCCTGAGAGCGCCAGCGTGGCGAAGTTCAGCACCGCCAGCGCCACGGCGCCGGCGACCAGCGGCCATGGCCCGCGCAGCAGCCGTGCCAGGCCACGCCGCGGCGCATCCGGCGGCGTGACCAGCCGGCCATGGCGCCGCCGCTCCAGCACCACCGTCAGCCAGGCAACGGCGGCGAAGACGGCGAGGTTGGCCGCCAGGGCAGGCACCACGCCCCAGCTTTCCACCAGTGACACGGGCGGCAGATGCGGCAGGGCCGACCACCAGTGCAGATGCGCCGCCCCGAGCGCGGAGCCGGCGATGAAGGCGGCGAGCGTCAGCAGCATCCGCACCGATCCGCCGCCCACGGTGTAGAGCGTGCCCGAGGCGCAGCCGCCGCCCATCTGCATGCCGATGCCGAAGAGGAAGGCGCCGAAGATCACCGAGACGCCGACCGGCGCCACCAGCCCCCGCACCGGCTCGCCGAACAGCGTCCCCGAGGCCAGCACCGGGAAGAACAGCAGCACCGCGATGGCGAGCATCACCATCTGTGCCCGGAGCCCCGCCCCGCGCCGGTCGGCGATGAAGACCCGCCAGGCCGAGGTGAAGCCGAAGGCCGCATGGTAGAGCACCAGCCCAAGCGCCGCGCCCAGCAGGTAGAGCTCCGCCTGCCGGGGGCTGACCAGCTGCGCGATGGCGCCGCCACCCAGCAGCAGCAAGGCTCCGGCGATCAGCGCCGCCGGGGTGTTGATGGAAACCTGCCGTACCGGTGCCGGTGCGGCCATGGTGGATGCGGACATCGACGGCATCGCCCCTTCTTGATCCCGCCACATGTGGGAAGGCTGGCCTTGCCTCCCCCATGTGGATTGCGCATGGGTGGGTTCCCGGCCGGAGCCCGGCAGGCGGCAAGGGCCAAGCCTCAGCTCAGCAGGCGCTCCGGCGTGATCGGCAATCTGCGAATGCGCCGGCCGGTCGCGTGGTAGACGGCATTAGCAATGGCCGGCGCCACGCCACAGATCGCCACCTCCGCCAGCCCCTTCACCCCGAGCGGGTTGAAATTGCGGTCGTCATTGGGAACGAAGATCGCCTCCAGGGACGGCACATCGGCATTCACTGGCACCAGATACTCGGCGAGGTTGGCATTCATCACCTTGCCGAAGCGGATATCCCATTCCGCCTGCTCCTCCAGTGCCATGCCGAGCCCGCCGACCATGCCGCCGATGCACTGGCTGCGCGCCGTCTTGGGGTTGATGACGCGGCCCACATCATAGGCGCCGACCATGCGCGGCACCCGCACCGTACCGAGCGCCTCATCCACCCGAACCTCGACGAAGATGGCTCCGAAGGCGGCGGAGGAGTATTTCTGCGTCTCCTCCCCCGGCTGGGCGCTGCCCTCGGCCTCGACCCAGCCGAGATTGTGCTGCCGCAGCAACTCGGCATAGGGCACCACGGGGCCGCTGCCATCGGCGCGCCCGAGCCCGCCCTCGCGCGCGGCGATGGCCTCCTCCGGCAAGCCGGCGAAAGGTCCGTTCTGCGCCGCCCGCGCCAGGCCGGCGAGCTTCTTCTGTACCGCCTGGCAGGCGGCCACGATGGCATTGCCCATGCTTGCCATGGTGATGGAGCCGCCATGCACCGGGGCGAAAGGCAGGTTGGTGTCACCCAGCTCGAAGCGCACATGGCTCACCGGCAGGCCGAGCGTCTCGGCGGCCACCTGGGTCATCGAGGTATAGGTGCCTGGCCCCATATCGGAGGCGGCGCTGCGCACCACCGCCATGCCGTTGCCGGTCAGCGCGACGGAGGCGGAGCCGGCGCTGCGGTCCGAATGGTAGATCGCCGTCGCCATGCCATAGCCGACCAGCATCCCGCCCTCGCGCATCGAGCGCGGCTCGGGCTTTCGCCTGGACCAGCCGAAGCGCTCGGCGGCCGCTGCATAACAGGCGCGCAGCTCCTTGCTCGACCAGGGCAACCCCTTCTGCTGGTCCTGCTCGGCGTAGTTGCGCAGCCGCAGCTCCAGCGGGTCGAGGCCCAGCTCGGTGGCCAGCTCGTCCATCGCCATCTCGAGGCCGAGTACGCCAGTGACCACGCCGGGCGCCCGCATCGGACAAGGCGAGTTGGTATCCATCTCGACCAGCCGGTAGCGCGCCCACAGGTTGTCGCACTGATACAGGTGGCTGGTCGGCGAAAGCGCCGTCTCGGCATATTCCTCGTAGCGGCCGACCTGCTGGACCACCTCGTGCTCCAGCGCAACCAGCTTGCCCTCCGGCGTGGCGCCGAGCGTCAGATGCTGCTCCGAATGCGGCCGGAAGCCGACCGACATATACAGTTGCCGCCGCGTCAGCTCGAGCCGCACCGGCCGGCCGACGCGCTTCGCGGCCATCGCCGCCAGCGTCACATGCGGCCAGGTGCGGAGCGCCGAGCCGAAGGCGCCACCGACGAAGGGGGAGATGACGCGGATGCGCTCCTCCTCCATGCCGAAGACATGGGCGATCTCCTTGCGGTCGTTATCCACCCACTGGGTCTTGTCATAGAGGGTGAGGTTCTCGCCCTCCCAATGGGCGATGGTCACATGCGGCTCGATCGCGTTGTGGTGCTCGCGTGGATGGACGTAGCGGGCCGAGATCCGCACCGGTGCCGCGGCCATGGCCGCCTCCACCTCGCCGCGGCCAAGTTCCGGCACCCGGCCGGCCTTCACATTGCCTTCGCTCGGCGGACGGCCCTTGGTCGCGTCGAAGATGGTCAAGGCCGGGCTACGGGCATACTCCACCTGGACGAGGTCAGCGGCATGCACCGCCTGTTCCAGGGTCTCGGCGATGACGACGGCGACGGGCTCGCCGTTGAAGCGCACCTCCGGATCCTGCAGCACATGCAGCTGTTCGCCCGATTGCGCATCCACCTGCGGCCGCTGTGCAATAGGCTTGTAGGCCAGCCGCGGCGCATCCTCATGGGTCATCACCGCGAGCACGCCCGGGGCCTGTTCCGCCGCCATGCGGTCGATGCTGCGGATATGGCCGCGCGGGATGGTCGCCAGCACCATGACCGCATAGGCAAGGCCGGGCAGGTCGAATTCCGCCGCATAGGTCGCATGGCCGGTGACCTTGGCCGGGCCATCCACCCGGTTGACCGGCTGGCCGATGATCGCGTTCATGCCAGGCCTCCGAGTTCGATGAGGGCGCGTTCCACCGTGTGCTGCAGCATCGGCGCCTTGTAGGCATTGCCCGTCCGCGTCACGGCCCCCTCCGAGGCCCAGACGGCGGAGAGCCGCACCCGGTCGCGGTCGAGCCTGTGGCCCAGCAGTTCCTGCTCCACCCGGGGCAGGCGCCAGGGCTTGGTGGCGACGCCGCCGGCCGCGATCCGCACCTCGGCCACCCTGCCCTGCTCGTCCAGCCGCAGCGCCACGGCGGCGGAGCAGAGTGCCCAGGCGAAGCTCGCCCGGTCCCGCACCTTCACATAATGCGAGCGCCACCGCGCCGCATGGGCCGGAATGCGGATGGCGAGGATGAGGTCGCCGGGCTTCAGCGCCGTCTCGATCTCCGGCGTATCGCCGGGCAGGCGGTGGAAACCTCCCACGGGGATCCATCGCTCGGCCCCGTCCGTATTGCGTGCCAACACCTCGGCATCGACGGCGACCAGTGCCACCGGCAGATCGGAAGGCTGCACGGCGATGCAATGCTCGCTGCCGCCGAGGATGGCGTTGTGCCGGTTCTCGCCCTCGAGGGCGGAGCAGCCGCTGCCAGGCTGGCGCTTGTTGCAGGGGGTCGAGACATCCCGGAAATAAAGGCAGCGGGTGCGCTGCAGAAGGTTGCCGCCCACCGTCGCCATGTGCCGCACCATGGGCGAGGCCGTGGCGTCCAGCGCTTCCGCCACCACGGGATGGCGCTCGCGCAGTAGCGGGTGGTCCGCCGCTTCCTGCAGCTTCGTCAGCGCGCCGATGCGGAGCGCGCCATCGGCCTCCTCGGTAATGCCGGCGAGTGGGAGGCCGTTAAGATCGGCCAGCTCGTCCGGCTGCAGCACATTCTCCTGCAGGAGCTGCAGCATGTCGGTGCCACCGGCGATGAAGCTGGCTCCGGCGCGGGCGCGAAGCGCAGCGGCAGCGGCGTCGGCCACGGGGGCGTATGAGAAGGGCTGCATCGGTCAGCCTCCCTGCGCCGCGGCGTCGCGCACCGCGGCGACGATGTTGGTATAGGCGCCGCAGCGACAGAGATTGCCGCTCATCTGCTCGCGGATCTCGTCATCCGACCGGGCGCGGCCCTCCTTGATGGCGCCGACCGCCGACATGATCTGCCCCGGCGTGCAGTAGCCGCACTGGAAGGCGTCATGCTCGACGAAGGCGGCCTGCACGGGGTGCAGCTCCTCCCCGCGCGCCAGCCCCTCGATCGTCGTGACCTGCTTTCCCTCAGCCATCACCGCCAGCATTAGGCAGGAAACGACACGCCTGTCCTCCAGCAGGACGGTGCAGGCGCCGCACTGGCCAAGCGCGCACCCCTTCTTCGTGCCGGTAAGATGGAGGCGGTCGCGCAGCGCATCGAGCAGGGTCGTGCGGGCATCGACCTGCACCTGGCGCTCCACGCCGTTGACGTGGATGGTGAGCATGAAGCTGTGGGCCGGTTCGGGCATGGGGGGCTCCTGCGGCAACCCCTGGCTCCGTGCAGGCCAGGGCATCGGCGTTGCGCCGGACAACGCGAGGAGGTGGGGCCCGTTCGCCGGCCCCCAGGAACAGCCTGCGATATCACGCCATGTTACGCAGCATGACGTTTTGCATCAGGACCGGAATCGAAAAACAACCCTTGAACGTATACAATTAACTGCGTACCGAAGGCGCGCTCACGCCGTACTGACTGGCGCGAGCGGCCATAGACTTCAACCACAAGGGAACAGTTTCTTGGTTGAACGCGCGTTTCACGCCTGCACGAACAGCGGATCCCGAGCAATGCCATCCGTGGCGTGGCCGGAACCGTTGACGAGCACCACGGCAATATTGGCCGTCGGGGCGTGAGCGCTGCCTGATGTTGAATCGTATCTTAATTGACCACATTCGTTCGGAATTCGGCGGATTGACCCGCCGGGGTCCGGGTGAAGGCCGGGGCAACAAGCCCGGCCGCTGAACGGGCGCCGCCCGGCGCTTGGGGGGGCTGCTTCAGCCCAGACGCTGCATAGACACCGGAGCCGCGCATCCTGTGCGGCAGGGCTTGTCATGCGGAATCGGCAACGGATATTGGGGACCAACTCTAATGGCTAACAACCCTGTCAGCGTGAGCTTCGACTCAGGCTTCGGCGCCCTTGGCAATGTTTGGAACATCGCCGCGCCGAAGAATGGTGAAGTGAAGCTCAGCGGCTCCTCCTCCATGATGGAGTGGGCTACCGGCAAGTCGGCCGGCCATGGCTATGGCACCTACACGGTGACCGCCAAGATCGAGGGCAATGAGCCCGGTCCGGCGATCGTGCTCTGGCCCGGCGACAACAAGTGGCCCGGCCAGGAAATCGACATGGTCGAGAACGCCCATGATGGCTCCGGCCAGCAATACGGCACCGTCCACTGGAACAACGGTGGCAAGGATGCCTTCAAGACCGAGATGTTCGAAGGCGTGAAGGGCGGCGTGTTCCACCAGTACCAGCTGGTCTGGGAGCCGGGGAAGATGACCTTCAAGGTCGACGGCAAGGACATGGGCAGCATCACCAGCCACGTGCCGGTCGATTACGCGCATGGCGGGATGAACAACACGATCGGCGTCCTGAACAACAACCCGGACACCTCGATCACCGTCTCGCATATCGATTTCAAGCCGCTCGGCAGCTCCACTCCGGCTCCGACGCCTGACCCGACCCCGGAAGCGGCTCCGGCCCCGGCACCCTCGACCGGCAGCGGCTCGTCCTCGGGCGGTGGCTCCTCCTCCGGTGGCGCCGTTGACTGGCACAGCATCGCAGCCCAAGTGACAGCCAACTATCAGGCGACCGGCAAGTGGGAGTTGCCCTCCACCTCCGCCGCTCCGGCTCCTGCACCCTCGGCCCCGTCGCATGATGGGCCCGTCGATTGGCACGCGCTCGCTGCACAGGCGACGGCCAATTTCGAAGCCACGGGCCACTGGTTCATCTGAGACTATAACGGGCGGGAACAAGGAAGTTCCCGCCCGAATCTTCGATCAGGCCGTCTGCGACCGGGCTTCCGGCTCGAAATCGCCCTCGGTTTCCGGCACGACCGGTTGCTCGCCTTCCCACTTGCCGACGACCGCTGTGGCAAGGGAGTTGCCGATGACGTTGGTGGCGGACCGCCCCATGTCGAGGAACTGGTCGATGCCGATGATCAGCAGCAGCCCCGCCTCGGGGATGTTGAAGGTCGCCAGCGTCGCCGCGATGACGACCAGCGAGGCGCGGGGCACGCCCGCCATCCCCTTGCTGGTCAGCATCAGCAGCAGCAGCATCGTCGCCTGCTGCCCCAGCGACAGCTCGATGTTGTAGGCCTGCGCGATGAAGATGGTCGCGAAGGTGCAATACATCATCGAGCCGTCGAGGTTGAAGGAATAGCCCATCGGCAGCACGAAGCTGACGATCCGCCTGCTAACTGGAAAGCGGACGAGCTGCTCCATCATCTTCGGGTAGGCCGCCTCGCTGCTCGCGGTGCTGAAGGCCAGGAGGAATGGCTCCCGCACCAGGCTGATCAGCTCGAAGACGCGCCGGCCGAAGAAGACAAAGCCGACCGCGGCCAGCAGGCACCAGAGGATGGCGAGGCCGAGATAGAATTCGGCGACGAACTTGCCGTAGGTGACGAGGATGCCGAGGCCCTGGGTCGTGATGATCGCGGCCATGGAGGCGAAGACGGCCAGCGGCGCGAGGCCCATGATATAGCCGGTGATCTTCAGGATCACATGCGACAGCTCCTCGGTCCAGGCGACGACCGTCCGCGCCCGTTCACCGAGTGCCGCGCAGGCCACGCCGAAAAACAGCGAGAAGACGACGATCTGCAGGATCTCGTTCTGCGCCATCGCCTCGAAGACCGAGCGCGGCACCAGATGCGCGACGAAATCCTTGAGCGACAGGGACGATGTCGCAACGCCCGAGGAGGCCGCCGCATCCGGCAGCGGCAGGTTCAGGTTGGCGCCCGGCTGCAGCAGGTTCACCAGCACCATGCCAAGCAGCAGCGAGACCACCGAGGCGCCGATGAACCAGGTCATCGCCTTGGCACCGATTCGGCCCACCGCCTTGGTATCCCCCATATGCGCCACGCCGACGACGAGGGTGGAAAAGACGAGCGGCGCGATGATCATCTTGATCAGCCGCAGGAAAATGTCGGTGACGATGGATATGTAGCCGGAGATCGCCTTGGCCGTTTCCGGATCCGGCCATAGCACATGGCACAAATGCCCGACGGCGATGCCGAGCACCATGGCGACGAGGATGAAGGTCGTGAGCCTGTTTGCCCGCATGCGCCGCCCTTCCATTCGGAAGCAGGATAGGCATGCGCAAAGCGTGAAGCGGGATGGGGTTGCAACCTGCCTACGGGAAAGCTGCAACCCCTGCGTGTCGCCCCTGCGCCGGCAGGCGCCCGCTCGGTGTCCTGCCCGGGTCCGCCCTGCCGGGCCCGGACGGGACGCGGATCAGGGACGGCCGCCCGTCACCTGGATCACCTGGCCGCTGATGTAGTCGGATTCCGGGATGCAGAGCAGATAGACGGAGCCGGCGGCCTCCTCCGGCCGGCCGCCGCGTCCGAGCGGGATCATCGTCTCGGCATTCTTCAGCACCTCGGGCCGCACCCCGACCGCGATCTCACGCCCGGCGATGTCGATGGTGGCGCCGCCATGCGCGGGCGCCTCGGTCAGCCGCGTCATGATGAGGCCGAAGGCAACGGCGTTCACGTTGACCTTGTAGCGCCCCCACTCCTTCGCCATCGCCTGGTCAGGCCAACGATGCCGGCCTTCGCCGCCGAGTAGTTCGCCTGCCCCGCATTGCCATAGACGCCCGAGGTGGAGCTGATGTTCACCACCTTGCGGAACACTTCCCGCCCCTCCGAGGCCTCCTTCCGCGCGGTCTCGCGGATGAAGCGGGAGGCAGCGCGCATGATGCGGAAGGGCGCCGTCAGATGGACGTTGAGGATCGCCATCCACTGCTCGTCCGACATCTTCTGGATGACATTGTCCCAGGTATAGCCGGCATTGTTGACGATGATGTCGAGCCCGCCATAGGTGTCGATGCCGGCCTGCACGAAGCGCTCCGCGAAGCCGTCCTTCGTCACGTCGCCGTTGCAGGCAATGGCCTTGCCGCCGATGGCCTCGATCTCGGCAACCGTCTCCGCGCCTGGCCCGTCATCCAGGTCGTTGACGACGAGGCTCGCGCCTTCGCTGGCGAGCTTCAGCGCGATCTGGCGGCCGATGCCGCGGCCGGAACCGGTGACGAGGGCAACCTTGCCTTCAAGCTTGCGGGACATGCTCTCTCTCCATCCTCCTGGGTGAAACGGGGGTTCAGGCCGGGCGCCATTCCGGCACGCCATCGGCCGCCAGCGTGGCGAGGCCCGGCCTGCCGATCGGCGTCTGGTCAGGCCGCGTCAGCAGCGCGATCGCCTCGGCGGTGGGCACGCGCGCCAGGCCACGGCGGCCATCGGCGAGGCGGAGGATCGTCACGCCATGTTCCGGCGCGCCCTCGCGGTCATAGAGCACGGTGAAGGTCTCGACCGTCGCCGGCCCTTCCGCCGCCTCGGTGAAGGCGGGCACCGCGCCGCGCCGGGAATCGGCTTCCGCCTGCACGCTGTAGGACTCCGCCAGCGCAGCCCGCGCCGGCCGCCGCGCCAGCACCACCGCATGATGCTTAGTGACGAACTCGCCCTGGCCGTAGAGCAGCGCCGCCTCGCCGGGCCGGGCCCGCAGCGCCCGCAGCATCGCCGCCGCCGCATGGGTCATGTAGTTGTTCAGCGGCGCGCCGAAGAAGGTGAGGCCGCCCGTCGTCGTCGGCGCCATGCCGGATGGCAGGCCAAGCCGCCGCGCCGCCATCTTCGGAACGCAGGGGAAGCAGGAATAGAGCTCGCAGATGGAGAAGCCGGCGCCTTCCGCCTCGGCAATCCGTGCGCAGCCGTCCAGCACCGCGTTCTGCGCATGTGCCTCGTGGTAGTGGTCGCGGTTCAGGTAGTCGCGCGGCTCCACTGCCGCGGCGCCGCCCCAGAGGAAGACCATGCGCTCCTCCGGCACGCCCGCCGCGCGGGCCCGCGCCAGGCTGGTCAGCAGCAGGGCGCCACCCTGGTTCACCATCGGGTTGGCGACCTGCAGCTTGGTATAGGGATAGGCGATCGGCCGGTTGGAGGCGCTCGGCGTGCCGATCTCGGCCGGGCTGTACTCGCGCTTCAGCCAGGCCGCCGGGTTGCGCGCGGCGACGCCGGAGAAGGCCGACCAGAGGGCGGCCGATTCCGCCTGCCCCTCGGCCGGGCTCTGGCCGAGATGGGCCTCCACCGCATTCTCGTAGAAAGGATAGACGGTGACCGGGTCCGCGACGCCAAGCCGCACCGCGAGCGGATGCAGGTAGTCCCGCCCGCGGGTGCGGCGCCAGTTCGGGTCGGGCTCGGTCCAGGGCAGCGCGATCCCGGCCTTCCGGGCCTGCGCGACGGCATGCGTCGCCTCGCCGCCGACCACGGCCGAGACCTCGCTCTCGCCGCGGGCGATGCGCAGCGCCGCCTCGTGCAGGAAGCGGACCGGGCTCTCGCCGCCGACCGGCCCATAGACCAGCCGACGCGGTGCCTGGCCCAGCCGCGCCGCCAGCGCCGCGGGCAGGTCCGCATAGGGCCAGGAGACGCTGTTGACGATGTCGAGGCTGTCGAGCGCAGCGAGCAGGTCGGGCGCGCCGGCATCGGTTGCGGCCCGGCGCAGCGCCTCGGCCATCAGCGCCGCCGGCTCCAGCGCCAGGCGCGGCTCCGCCGGGCGGTCCACCACCTCGCCGGCCCCGATGAGAACCGGGATGCGTGCGTCGTCCATGCTCACTCCTCCCAAACCGCCAGCGCATCCAGCGCCTCGCATCCGTCCGGCCCGGCCAGCAGCGGGTTCACTTCCAGCGCCGCGAGGCCTGGGCCGAGCGCCAGCGCGGCATCGCCGATCCGGGCGACCGCCTCCGCTGCCAGGGGCCGGTCGATGCCGGGGCTGCCGCGATAGCCATCGAGCAGGCGGGCGCCGCGCAGTTCCGCCAGCATCTCCAACACCTCGCCCGGCGTCACCGGCAACAGGCGCAGGCTGGTATCCCGCAGCGCCTCGACCCAGACGCCACCAAGCCCGACAGCGATGGCCGGCCCCCAGAGCGGGTCCCGCAGCATGCCGACGAACAGCTCCACCCCGCCGGCCCGCATCGGCGCCACGACGACGCCCTCGACCCGCGCCTCCGGCCGCGCCGCCCGGAGGCTGGCCATGATGCGGGCGAAGCCATCGGCCACCGCCGCATCCCCCTCGAGGTTCAGCAGCACGCCGCCGATATCGCTCTTGTGGGCGATGTCCGGCGAGGCGAGTTTGATCGCCACAGGGCCGCCGATGCGCCGCGCCGCCGCAACGGCCGCTGCGGCATCGGCGGCGAGGTGCTGCGGAATGGCGGGCACGCCCTGGGTGGCGAGATAGGCCAGCGTTGCATGCTCCGTCCGCGGCCGCGCATCGGCGGCAGGCGGCATGGCGGCCTGCGCCAGGCCAGCCTCCTGCCGGGCGGACCAGGCGAGGGCCCGGCCAATGGCGGCCAGCCCCTCCGGCACGCCGCTGCCGAAATAGGTGATGCCCGTCTCGGCCAGCAGCGCCCGCCCGGCTTCCGTCACCGGCCGCGGCAGCACGCTGAGCAACACCGCCGGCAGGCCCGCGGCGCAGAAGCCGGCACCGATCGCGCGGATGATGGTACCGCGATAGCTCGCCACCTCCTCCGCCGTATCCGGCACGTCCATGAAACAGGCGAGCAGGCCGAGCGAGGGGTCGGTGCCGAGCGGTGCCAGGCTGCGCTCGAACAGCGCGGGGTCGAGCATCGCCCCGCCCGTCACGTCCAGCGGGTTGTTCGGCGTGCCGAAGGGCGGCAGCACCGCGCGCAGTGCCGCCACCGTCTCCGGCGCCAGGGCGGGGACGGGCACGCCCGCTTCCTCCGCCCGGTCCGCCGCCATCTCGCAGACGCCGCCCGAGATCGAGACCAGCCCAACGCCGCGCTTGCGGATCGGCCCGCCTTGCGCGAGCAGCCCGGCGGTGAAGACCAGCGCCTCGATCGAGGGTACGCGGATCATGCCGAGCTGGCGGCAGGCCGCCTCGAAGACGCGGTCGTCGCCGACCAGCGAGCCGGTATGCGCCGCAGCCGCCCGCGCCGCCGTCTCGCTGGCGCCGATCTTGATGGCGACGATCGGCTTGCCCGCGGCCAATGCCCGCCGCGCCGCGGCGGCCAGGGTCCCCGCCTCGTGCACCGTCTCGAGGAACAGGCCGATGACACGCGTGGCCGGGTCGTCCACCAGGAAATCCACCACCTGGGCGACGTTCACATCGGCCTCGTTGCCGGTGGAGATCTGGTAGCTCAGCCCCATCCCCTGGCGATGCGCGAAGGCGGCGATGAAACCTGCCGTCGCGCCGCTCTGCGACACCACGCCGATGGCGCCACCCGGCAGGACGGGCAGCGGCGGCTGGGTGGTCCAGATCGGCACGCGGTCGGCATAGTTGATGAAGCCGAGGCAGTTGGGGCCGAGCAGGGTCACGCCCTGCGCCCGCGCCTCGGCCAGCAGCGCTGCCTGCCGGGCCGCCCCTTCGGCGCCGATTTCGGCGAAGCCCGAGGTGAGCATGACGGCGTTGCGGATGCCGGCGGCGCGCAGGTCGGCGAAGGCCTCCGGGATGGCGGCCTCCGGCACCATGACCAGCGCGGCATCCACCGGTTCGCCGATGGCGGCGCAACTCGTCGCGGCGGCCAGGCCATGCACCATGCCGCCCTTGCGGTTCACCACATGCACCCGGCCCTCGAAGCCGATGCGGGCGAAATTGGCATGGGCCGCGCTCGACCAAATGGAACGGTCGGTCGCCCCGACCAGCGCCACGGACCGGGCACGGAACAGGCTTTCCAGCGATGCGGCCACGCGCTTGCTTCCCCCGTTCTTCCTTGCTGGCCAGGGAAGCGCAGCCGCCACGCTTTGTCGAATCCCCGGCCTCCCACCTCACCGCCGGCCGCGGGTTTGCCCATGGGCCGATAGGGCGCAATACTTCCGTCTCAGGGGCAGGAGACAACCGAATGGGCAACCGCATCGCCATCATCGGCGCCGGCGCGGTCGGCGGCTATGCCGGGGCGTATATGGCGCAGGCCGGCGAGGACGTGACCTTCGTCGACATGTGGCCGGAGAATGTGGAGACGATGCGGAGAAGCGGCCTCCGCATCAGCCATCTGCGGGACGTGCCGGAATTCACCGTCCCCGTCCGTGCCATCCATCTGACCGAATTGCAGCACGTCTCGAAGGAACGGCCCTTCGACATCGCCTTCATCTGCGTGAAATCCTACGACACTGCCTGGGCCACGCTGATGGTGCGGCAGTACCTCGCGCCGGGCGGCTTCTGCGTCTCGCTGCAGAATTGCATGAACGAGGAGACCATCGCCGGCATCGTCGGCTGGGGGCGGACGCTCGGCGCCATCGCCTCCTCCATCACCGTCGATCTCTGCGAGCCGGGACATGTGCGGCGCGCCGCCGGCAAGTCCGGCGCCTCGCACACCGTCTTCCGCGTCGGCGAGGTGCATGGCCGCATCACGGAGCGCGCGCAGGAGATCGGCCGCCTCACCGCACTCGCCGACAGCACGCAGGTCACGAGCAACCTCTGGGGCGAGCGCTGGTCGAAGCTCGTCACCAATGTGATGGCGAATGGGCTCTCCGCCTGCACCGGCCTCCTCTCGCGCGACATCCTGCTGGACGACACGCTGCGGCAGTTCACCGCCCGGCTCGGCTCCGAGGCGATCCGCGTCGGCCAGGCGCTCGGCTACAGCCTGGAGGAGATCCACCATATCGACCCGGAAGTGATCGCCCGCGCCGGCGAGGGCGACCCGGTGGCCCGCGGCGCCTATGACGAGCATCGCCTGGCCGAGGCCCGCAAGCCCGGCGGCGGCGCGCACCGCCCGTCCATGGGGCAGGACATGGTGAAGGGTCGCCGCACCGAGATCGAGTTCATCAACGGCTTCATCGTCGACAAGGCGAAGGAGGTCGGCCTCTCCACCCCCGCCAACGCCGCCCTGACCGACATCGTGAAGCGCGTCGAGCGCGGCGAGCTGTCGCCCGACCCCAAGCACATCACCAGCCTCGGCCTGAACTGAACAATGAATGGAAGGTCCGGGGGGCTACCGCCTCCCCGGCCTTATTCGGGAGGTCCAAGATGCGCCTTTTCCTGGCAGCTTTGCTGCTGATGGGTACCGCCCAGGCCCAACCCTTCCCCAGCCGTCCCATCACCATCGTCGCGGCCGGCGCTGCGGGCGGCCCAACCGACACCATCACCCGCATCGTCGCCGATGCGATGAGCCGGACGATGTCCCAGCCCGTCGTGGTCGAATCGATCGGTGGCTCCCTGGTCGGGCCGCAACGCGCGGCCCAGGCGCGGCCGGACGGCTATACGCTGCTGATCAACAATATCGGCTTCGCCGCCAGCGCCACGCTCTACCGCAAGCTGCCCTATGACGTGCAGGAGAGCTTCGCCCCGCTCGGCCTCGTCTCCGACGCGGCGATGACGCTGGTGGCGAAGCCCGGCTTTCCGGCCGCCGACCTCCGCGCCTATGTCGCCGCGCTGCGCGAGGGCGGCGACCGGCTGAACCTGGCCCATGCCGGGCTTGGCTCCGCCGCGCATCTCTGCGGCATGCTGCTGCAGCAGGCGGCGGGTGCCCGGGCGACGACGGTGGCCTTTCGCGGCACCGCGCCGGCCATCGCCGAGCTGATGGCCGGGCGCCTCGACCTGCTCTGCGACCAGGCGACCAATACCGTGCCCTATATCAAGGATGGTCGGGTCACCGCCTATGCCGTCAGCAGCGCGGAGCGCCTCGCCGAGCTGCCGGGGCTGCCGACCACGGCGGAGGCCGGCTTTCCGGCCATCGCCATGACCACCTGGCACGCCATGTACGCCCCCGCCGGGACACCGGAGGAGGTGCAGGCCACGCTGTCCGCCGCGCTGCGGGTGGCGCTGCGGGACGAGGCGCTGCGCCGCCGCTTCGCCGATCTGGCGACCGAGCCGGCGACGGAGGAGCGCGCCAGCATCGCCTTCCACCGCCGCTTCCTGGCCGAGGAGGTGGCACGCTGGCGGCCGGTGATCCAGGCCGCGGGAGCCTTCGCCGACTAGGCCATGCTCCAGGCTTGTGCCGTCCGGGGTGGCGCGCCCATATCCGCCCCATGGATCTCGACTTCACCGATGCCGAGCTGCATCGCTATTCCCGCCACATCCTGCTGCAGGATGTGGGCGCCATCGGCCAGGCGAAGCTGCGGGCGGCACGGGTGCTCATCATCGGCGCGGGCGGGCTCGGCGCCCCGCTGGCGCTCTACCTGGCGGCGGCCGGGGTCGGCACCATCGGCCTCGTCGACCATGACGCGCTGGAATTGTCCAACCTCCAGCGCCAGGTGATCCACAGCACCGCCCGGCTCGGCCGCAACAAGGCCGAGAGCGCGGCCGAGACCCTCGCCGGCCTCAACCCCGAGGTGCGGGTCGAGACCCACCCTCTCCGCCTCGATGCCGAGAGCGCCCGGGCGCTGATCCCGCGCTACGACCTCGTCTGCGACGGCACCGACAATTTCGCCACCCGCTTCCTGCTGGGCGATGCCTGCCACCTGCTGGGCCGGCCGCTGGTCTCGGCCGCGGTGCTGCGCTTCGAGGGGCAGCTCTCCACCTTCAAGTCGCATCTCGGCGCGCCGCATCCCTGCCATCGCTGCCTCCATCCCGAGATTCCGCCCGAGGGGCTGGTCCCGAGCTGTTCCGAGGCCGGGGTGCTCGGCGCCGTGACCGGCGTCATGGGCACGTTGCAGGCGACCGAGGTGCTGAAGGAGATCCTCGGCATCGGCGAGGGCATGTCCGGCCGCCTGCTGCTCTGGGATGCGCTGGAGACGCGCTTCCGCACCATCCGCCTCCGCCGCGACCCCGGCTGCGCCCTCTGCGGCGAGGCGGCGAGCATCCGCGATCTCTCGGCCCATGCCGAACCGGCGCCGCTGGCCTGCACGGCGGCCTGAATGGGCAAGCCGCTCGGCATCCTGCTGATCTCGGGCGCCCATGAGCGCGCCCATTACGCCCTGGTCCTGGCCACCGGTGCCGCCGCGCTCGGGCGGGAGGTGACGCTGTTCGCCACCAATGCCGGCTGCCGCCTGCTGCTGGCCGACTCCGCCCTGGCACGGGAGCCGCGGGAGGCGGAGGTCACTGCCCGGGGCGTCGCCGGCATCGGCATCCTGCTGGAGGCGGCCGAGGAGCTGGGCCTTCATTTCCTTGCCTGCGAGGCGGGGCTGCGCGCCGAGGGGCTCGAGGCCGCCTCGTTGCGGCCGGGCGTCACGGTCGCCGGTGTCGCCAGCTTCCTCGCGGCGGTCGGCGATGGCCAAATGGTCACGCTGTAGCTTGACCATGAGGGGGCGGGCTTGGCATGCCCCTTGGGTGATGCACCCTCGCCCCCTCCTGCTGCTGTCCGGCCTGATCCTGGCCTCCCCCGCCTGGGGGCAAAGCAATCTCGGGCAGCAGGGCACCCTGCCGCCGCCCCGTGCGGCCAACCCTGTGCCCCAGGTCCCGCAATCTTCGCCACAGGCGGCCCCGGCGGCGCAACCCCAGCCCGCCCCCTCCAGGCCGGCGCCCGCGAAGCCGCCGCAGCCCCCCACCCCGCCCCGCACGGCCACGCCGGCACGGCCCACGGCACCGCCGGCTCCGGCCACCCAGGCGGCGCCGCGCCCATCCGCCGGTCCAGCGGCGACGCCAACCGTGCAGCCCCGCCCCGGTGCGGCCGGTGCGCGGCCCGCTGCCCCCCAGGGCCAGGGCCAACCGGCGCAGCAGCAGCCCCGTCGTCGCGCCCCGGCCGCCGCCGGCGCCGCGGCGGGGGCCGCGGCCGGGGCGGCCGCCGTGGCAATCGCGCCGCCGGCCCCAGCCAGCCCGCCGCCACCGCCCACCCCCAGCCTCGGCTCCGATACCGGCCGGCCGCTGCCGCGCTTCGCCGCGCTCGGCTCCAACCAGGTCAACCTGCGTGTCGGGCCCGACCTCCGCTTCCGCATCGACTGGACCTATCAGCGCAAGGACCTGCCGGTGCAGATCATCGAGGAGCATCAGGTCTGGCGCCGCATCCGCGACCCGGAGGGCACCGAAGGCTGGGTCCAGCGGCCGCTTCTCACCTCCCGCCGCACCTTCCTCGTCCAGGGCGAGGAGCGCGCCCTGCGGCGCCGCCCGGAGGAGGCGGCCGAGCCGGTCGCCAGGCTGCGCCCAGGCGTGATCGGCAGCCTGCGGCGCTGCGAGGCCGGCAGTGCCTGGTGCGAGGCCCGGGTCGGTGATTACAGCGGCTGGATCAAGCGCGCCGAGATCTGGGGCGTGGCGCCGGACGAGGTGGTGGGCGACTGAGGCTGGACGGGCATGCCGCCCACGCCCTAGCCTTGCATCATGAGCGACGCCCCTACCCCCGCCATCCACGATCTCGGCGGCGCCAGCCGCTACCGCTGCACCCCGGTCGAGCGCGACGAGGCGCCGCCGGATGCCTTTGGCAAGCGGGTCGATGCGCTGCGGCAGATCCTCGCCCAGAAGGGCATGATGACCGTGGACGAGCTTCGCCGGGGCATCGAGAGCATCCCCGAAGCCGACTACTTCACCATGACCTATTACGAGCGCTGGCTGACCTCGATCACCACCCTCATGGTCGAGAAAGGCGTGGTCCGGCCGGAGGAGGTGCGGTGAGCGCCGCCTTCGCCCCTGGTACCCGCGTGCGGGTGAAGGATGACTGGCCGGAGCGCCGCGGCCCCTGCCATATCCGCACCCCGCACTACCTGCGCGGGCGCGAGGGCGTGGTGCAGGCCGTGCTCGGCGAATTCCCCAATCCCGAGGACCTGGCCTTCGCCCGCCCGGCCCCGCGCCGCACGCTGTATCATGTGCTGTTCGACCAGAAGCCGGTCTGGGACGAGGGCGAGGCCGGCGACGGCTTGCTGGTCGAGATTTTCGAGCATTGGCTGGAACCGGCTGCCACCCCAACGCAGGAGGCCGCATGAGCGCCCCCGCCCGCCCCGAATCCATCGCCCTGCTGGAGCGGCTGGTCGCCGCGCTGCAGGCCCGCGGCCTCGTCTCCGAGGAGGAGATCGCCCAGCGCCAGGCAAGCACTGACCGCGCCAGCCCGGAGATCGGCGCCCGCATGGTTGCACGCGCCTGGGCCGATCCGGAATGGCGCCGCTTCATGGTGGCGAACGGCGCCGCCGCGGCGGAGCAGATGGGGGTCTCGATGGCCGGCGCCCCGCCGCTCGGCATCCTCGAGGACACGCCCCACCTGCATCATCTGGTCGTCTGTACCCTCTGCAGCTGCTACCCCCGGGCCGTGCTCGGCTATCCACCGCACTGGTACAAGTCGTTCGAATACCGTGCCCGCGCGGTGCGGGAGCCGCGGGCGGTGCTGGCCGAATGGGGCACGGTGCTGCCGGCCGGGATGCAGGTGCGGGTGGTGGACAGCACGGCGGATTACCGCTGGATGGTCCTGCCCCTCCGCCCCGCCGGCACCGAGGGATGGAGCGAGGAGCAGCTCGCCGCCCTCGTCACGCGCGACGTGATGGTCGGGGTTGCGCTGCCACGGCTTCCGGTCGCCGCTGCCGCCGAGTAGCCTGATCCCCGGGGAAACGCGGGGGTTCACGGAACGGGATGACGCCGCAGGACGGACTGCCGCAGCCGCGGCGCAGCCTGGCGATCGGCGCCATCCTGGTCTCCATCGTCATCACCGTGCTCGACACGGCGATGATCAACGTGGCCCTGCCGGCCATTGGCCGTGATCTCAACATCCACCCCGCCAGCGTCATCTGGCTGACGAATGCCTACCAGATCGTCGTTGTCTCGACGCTGATCTCCTTCGCTTCCCTGGCCGAGATCCTTGGTTTCCGCCGGGTCTTCCTCTCCGGCCTCGCCCTTTATATCTGCGCCTCCCTGGCCTGCGCCTTCGCCCCCTCCTTTCCCACCCTGGTCGCGGCGCGGGTGGTACAGGGCCTCGGTGCCTCGGCGGTGATGGCGCTGACGGCGGGGCTGATCCGCTACACCTATCCGGCGCGGGAGCTCGGACGCGCCATCGGCGTGAATGCGATGACGGTGGCGATCTCGGCCGCCGCCGGGCCGACCCTCGGCTCCGCCATCCTCGCCTTCGGCAGCTGGCCCTGGCTCTTCGCGGTGAATGTGCCGCTCGGCCTCGCCGGCATCGTGATCGGCGCCCTGACCTTGCCGGAGACGCCGCGTGCCCATCGCCGCTTCGACCTCGTGGCGGCATGCCTCGCCGCGATGGCCTTCGGCCTGCTCTTCCTTGGCATCGACCTGCTGCTGCCCCTGCCCTGGCTCGGGGCCGCCGTGCTGGCGGCCGGGCTCGCCGCCGCCGTCATGCTGATACGGCGGGATCTCTCCCGGCCGGCGCCGCTGCTGCCGCTCGACCTGCTGCGCCTGCCGCCGGTGGCCGTCTCGGTCCTGGCTTCGGTCTGCGCCTTCAGCGCCTGGTCGCTGAGCTTCGTCTCCCTGCCCTTCCACTTCATCAGCAGCGGCCACGACCAGGCGACGACCGGCTTCATGATGACGCCCTGGCCATTGGCGCTCGCCTTCGCCGCGCCGCTGGCCGGGCGCCTGTCCGACCGGATGCCGACGGCGGTGCTCTGCATGCTGGGCGGCTCCGCGCTGGCGATCGCGCTGCTGGTGCTGGTGCTGCTGCCGGGTTCGGCACCGGTCGCGCTGCTGGGCCTGGCCGTCGCGGTCGGCGGCTTCGGCTTCGGCTTCTTCCAGACCCCCAACAACCGCACCATGCTCTCGGCGGCACCCAAGGCCCGCAGCGGCGGGGCCGGCGGCATGCAGGCCACGGCACGGCTGCTTGGCCAGACCATCGGTACGACACTAACGGCGCTGGCCTTCCAGGCCGGGGGCGGGCCGAAGCTCGCCATGGCCGCAGGCGCCGGGTTCGCCCTGGCCGCAGCCGGGATCAGCCTGTTGCGACACCGGCTGCGCTGACGGTTTCATTCCGTCACGAAACCGTGGTGGGAAATCGGCGTTGCGCCGCAGCAAGCCACTGAGGTTGATGTCCCATGCCCGAACTCACCCGCCGTACCATCTCCACCCTGCTGCTCGCCGGCGCTTCGGCCGGTGGTGTGATGGCAACGCCGCGCCCGGCCGCGGCCGAGACGCAGCGCGAGATCGATGCCGATGTCGCCGGCGCCATGGTGCGCCTCCGCGCCCTGCCGCAGACCCAGGGCCTGCTGCGCGAGGCGCATGCGGTGCTGGTCTTCCCGCGCATCATCAGCGGCGGCTTCATCGTGGGCGGCCAGTATGGCCAGGGCGCGCTGCTGCGCGGCGAGCGGACGGAGGGCTACTACTCCATCGCCGGCCTGTCCCTCGGCTTCCTCGCCGGTGCGCAGGCGGCCGGGCTCGCCATGTTCTTCATGAAGGAATCGGCGCTGACGGCGCTTCGCCAGCGCGACGGCTGGGAGGTCGGCACTGGCCCGACCGTGGTCGCGCTGGACCGCGGCGTGCAGGCCAATGCCTCCTCCACCACGCTGACCGAGCCGGTCTATGCCATCACCTTCAATCAGGAAGGGCTGATGGCGGCCCTGGCGCTGAACGGCACCAAGATCACCCACATCACGCCCCAGGCCGGCTGAGGCGCGATGCGGGAGGGGCGATGGAGAAGGCTTTAGACTTTCGCCCCTTCGATCACCCCGCCGAACCGTTCCCAGGTGGTGCCGCTCCATTTCTGCAGCTGCATGTGGCGGATCGGGTGGAAATTATCCGGCGCGGTGTTGACCAGGATGCCGGGAAGCAGCGTCGGCACCTCGAGAGCCTTTATGTTCGCCGCTTGGCGCATAATGCTCTCGCGGGAAAAATTCCCCTCGCACTGCTTCAGCACCTGCATCAGCGTGCTGGCGACGCCAAAGGCGAAGGGGAAGCTGCCATCCTTCATGTCCCCGTCGGGGATGTATTTCTGCATGAAGGCACGCCACTGGTTCATGCCGGCGTCATTGGCCCAGCCCGGATCGGTCGGGTCCTTCAGATAGGCCGAGGTGATGATGCCGATGCCGCGCTCCGGCCCCGCGGGCTCCATCACCGTGCCGACCGAGATCGAGACATTGGTCAGGTAGTGCAGCGGCTTCCAGCCGACATCCGCGACGCGGCGGATGGTCTGGGCGGCGAATTTCGGCGTGGTCGCGGTGAGGAGCACATCGGCGCCGCTCGATTGCAGGGAGACGACCTGGCTGTCGATCGTCGGATCCGTCGCCTCGTGCGAGACCGTGCGGACGATGCTGTCGAAGCGCGACCCGAGAATGTCGCGCACCCCGGTGACATAGTCCTTGCCGAAATCATCGTTCTGGTAGAGCAGCGCCAGCTTGGCGTTCGGCCGCTGCTCCAGCATGTGCTTCATGTAGATCTGCGCCTCGGTCCGGTAGCTGGGCTGCCAGCCGATGGTCCAGGGCGTGTCCTGGTAGTTCCCCCACTTGTCCGCGCCGGTCGAGAGAAACAGGTGCGGCACCTTGCGCTGGTTCACGTAGCGGAGGATGGCGCTGTTGCTCGCCGTCCCGAGCGGGTTGAACAGGAAGGCGACCTTGTCCTGCTCGACCAGCCGCCGCGTCTGCTCGACCGTCTTCGGGGGGCTGTAGCCGTCGTCATAGGTGATGAAGTTGATCTTCCGCCCGGCGATGCCGCCCTGGTCGTTGATCATCCTGAAGAAATGCTGATGGGATCGGCCGATGCTGCCATAGGCGCTGGCCGGGCCGCTATACGGCATGGTGTTGCCGATGCGGATCTCGCTGGCGGTGACGCCGGGCGTCTCCTGGGCCCGGGCCACCGCCGGCGCGGCCAAGGCACCAGCGGTGGCCGTGAGCAGCGTGCGACGATTGAGCATTCTTCTTGTCCTCCCTGACGACGTGCTGTGGCGCTACACGTTGGCGCCCTCGATCACCCCGCCGAACCGCACCCAGGACCTGCCGTCCCAGCGCTGCAGCTGCATGTGGCGGATCGGGTGATAATTGGTCGGGCTGGTGGACACCTTGACGCCCGGCAGCAAGGTGCCGATCTCGAGCGGCGCGATGTTCATCGCCTGCTTCATGATGTTGTCGCGGGAGAAATTGCCCCCGCACTGCCGCAGCACATGGATCATCGTGCTGCCGGCGCCGTAGCCATAGGTGTAGTTGTTGTCGCCAAGCTCGCCGTCCGGGATGTAGCGGCGCATGAAGTCGCGCCATTCGTTCATCCCCGGATCATCCGACCAGGCCGGGTCGGACTGGTCCTTCCGGTAGTCGGAGGTGATGAGGCCAATGCCTTTCTCCGGGCCCGCCGGCTGCATGACGATGGAGCCGGAGACGGAGACATTGGTCATGAACATCATCGGCTTCCAGCCGATGTCATGCACCTTCCGGATCGCCTGGGCGGCGAAGCGCGGGATGATGCCGCAGACCAGCGCGTCGATGCCGGAGCCTTGCAGCGTGACGATCTGGCTGTCGATCGTCGCGTCGGTCGCCTCGTGGGAGACCAGCTTGACCATGGAATCGAAACGCGGTCCGAGCACGTCCCGCACGCCGTTCACGTAGTCCTTGCCGAAATCGTCGTTCTGGAAGATCACGCCGATCTTGGCCTGCGGCCGCTGCTCCAGGATGTATTTGGTATAGATCTGTGCCTCAGTCCGGTAGCTCGGCTGCCAGCCTATGGTCCAGGGATATTCCTTGGGCTGGGCCCATTTGTCGGCGCCCGTGGCGAGGAACAGGTGCGGCACCTTGCGCTGGTTCACATAGCGATGGATCGCGCTGTTGGTCGGCGTGCCGAGCTGGTTGAACAGGAAGGCGACCTTGTCCTGCTCGACCAGCCGCCGCGTCTGCTCCAGGGTTCGGGGAGGCGCGTAGCCGTCGTCATAGACGATGAAATTGACCTGCTTGCCGGCAATGCCGCCCTGGTCGTTCAGCCGCTTGAACTGCGCCGTGAGGCTGCGGGAGATGACCGAATAGGAGGAGGCAGGCCCCGAAAGCGCGTTGGTGCTGCCGATCCGGATCTCGTTCGCCGTCACGCCCGGCGCCTCCTGCGCTGGCGCGAGGTTGGGGAGCGCCAGGGCGGCGACGCCCCCGGTGAGCAAGGCACGGCGGTGGAGGGTCATGCGGCGTTTCCCGGTGTGAGAGCCATCAACCCCGCCCGCGCAGCCGTGCCGCGATGCGGCGCAGCAGCCCGGCGAAGCCGTCCGGCAGGATGAAGAGGAAGGCGATGAGGAGGATGCCGTAGATCACGCCAGGCGCCGCCTTCGAGATCGCCTCCGCGATATTCGGCACGAACAGCACGAACAGCCCGCCGAAGAGCGAGCCAAGGATCGAGGCGACGCCGCCCACCACCATGCCGACGAAGAGCGTGATGGAAACCATGAGGCTGAAGCTGTCCGGCGCCACGAACTCGACCGCGACGGCGGAGAGTGAGCCGGCGATACCCGTGACCATGGCGCTCACCGCGAAGGCGCGGGTCTTCAGCGTGGCGGTGTCCATCCCCATCGCCTCGGCGGCCGTCGGGTGGTCGCGCGTCGCCATGAGGGCCCGGCCGATGCGTCCGCGGATGAGATTCCAGCATAGCAGGAAGCAGACGCCCGAGACGCCGATGGCGACGAAGTACATCCACTGATCCGCGCTGAGGCCGCCCGGCATCCAGGCCGGAGCATCCGGCTTCACCAGGAACAGCCCCTGCACGCCGCCCGTCCAGTCCTCGATCGACTTGTGCTTCAGGATCTGCGGCACGGCGACGGCGAGGGAGAAGGTGGTCAGCGCCAGGTAGAGCCCGCCAAGCCGCAATGCCGGAAAGCCGATGCCATAGCCGACCAGCCCGCAGACAGCGGCCGAGACCGGCAGCGTCGCCCAGAAGGACCAGTCGAGATGCGACATCAGGATCGCCGTCGCATAGGCGCCGAGGGCGAAGAAGGCGCCATGCCCGAGCGAGATCTGCCCGTTGAAGCCGGTCACCATGTTCAGCCCGAGCACCGCAAGCCCCATGATCACCGCCATGGTGAGCTGGAAGAGCGGGAAGCTCTCCAGCACGAAGGCTGGCGCGATGGCGACCACCAGCCCGCCCAGCACCACCAGCGCCACTTGCCACGCCGGCATGCCCCGGCGCACCGGCACCGCCTGCGGGATGGTGGCGGGGATCGCTACATTCTCGCTCGCGCTCATCCGGCCCTCACACCCTGCTGGTGACGACGCGGCCGAGCAGCCCGGAGGGCCGCACGACGAGCACGCCGATGATGATCGCCAAGGCGACGGTCAGCTTCAGCTCGGTGCCCACCACATAGGCCCCGGCCAGGTTCTCCAGCACGCCGACGGCGAAGCCGCCGATGACGGCGCCGAGCGGGTTGTCGATGCCGCCGATCAGCGCACCGGCGAAGGCATAGAGCAGGATGCCCGTCATCATCGTCGGGTCGAGGAAGACGACCGGCGCCACCATCATCCCCGCGACCGCGCCGATCGCGGCCGCCAGCCCCCAGCCCAGCGCCAGCATCCAGCCGACGCGGATGCCGACGAGCCGCGCCGAGCGCGGATTGTAGGCGGCCGCGCGCATGGCGAGGCCAAGGCTGGTGTAGCGGAAGAAGAGGAAGACCAGGATCAGCACCACCAGCGTCACCGCCGTGCTGCCCAGCTCATGCGCCGAGACGAGGCCGCCCATCAGGGGCCCGCTGCTGGCGAAGGGGCTCGGGAAGACCTTGGTGGTGTAGCCGAAGATCCAGCCGGTCATGTTGCCGACGATCAGCAGCAATCCGATGAAGACGCCGACATGCGTCAGCACCGGCGCGTTCTGCACCGGCCGCATCAGCAGCCGCTCCACCAGCACGCCGATGATGAAGGACACCACCACCGTCCCAAGGAAGGCGAGCCAGTAGGGGATGCCGGCTTCCACCATGGACCAGGCGATGAAGGTGGAGAGCGTGGCCATCTCCCCTTGCGCGAAATTCACATGGTGTGTGGCCTGGTAGATCATCACCAGGGCCAGCGCGACCGAGGCGTAGATGCCCCCCGTGGCGATGCCGGCGATGATCTGGTGCGCGAAGCCGTCCATGCTCAATACCCCAGGTAGGAACGGCGGATGGATTCATCCTCGCGGATCTCAGCCGCGGGGCCGGAGACGACGATGCGGCCGGTTTCGAGCAGGTAGGCCCGGTCGGCGAGCTCGAGGGCGAGGTTGGCATTCTGCTCGACCAGCAGGATGCCGACGCCGCTCTCGTCGCGGATGCGCCGCATGATGCCGAAGATCTCCTGCACGATGAGGGGGGCGAGGCCGAAGCTCGGCTCGTCCAGCAGCAGCAGCTTCGGCCGCAGCAGCAGCGCGCGGGCAATGGCCAGCATCTGCTGCTCGCCGCCCGAGAGGGTTCCCGCCTGTTGCCGCCAGCGCTGCTTCAGGCGCGGGAACCACTCGAACATGCGCTCGAAATCGGACCGCACCTCGCCGTCGCTCCGCACATAGGCCCCGAGGCGGAAATTCTCCTCGACGGAGAGTTCCATGAAGGTGCCGCGCCCGTCCGGCACATGGGCGAGGCCGCGGCGCGCGATGTCCTCGGTCGCCCGGCCGGTGATGCGCTCGCCACGGAGGGTGATGTCGCCCTCGGTGCGGATCATGCCGCATATGGCGCGCAGCGTCGTCGTCTTGCCCGCGCCATTGGCGCCAAGCAGCGCGGTGACGCCACCCTCCTCGACGATGAAATCGAGCCCATGCAGCACATGGATCTGGCCGTAGCCGGCCTGCAGGCCCTTGACCTCAAGCAGCATGCGCCGCGGCCTCCGCCCCGAGATAGGCCCGGATCACCTCGGGGTCGCTGCGGACCTCGGCCGGCGTCCCATCCGCGATCTTCTTGCCGAAGTCGAGCGCGACCACCTTGTCGGAGACACGCATGACGAGATTCATGTGGTGCTCGACCAGCAGGATGCTGAGCTCGAAATTCCGCTTGATGTCGCGCAGCAGCTGGGCGAGCCCATCCACCTCGCCATGGTTCAGCCCGCCTGCCGGCTCATCGAGCAGCAGCAGCTTCGGCTTGCCGATCAGGGCGCGGGCCATCTCGACGCGCTTCTGCGTGCCGAAGGGCAACGCCGCCACCGGGACATCGGCGACCGCCTCGAGGTTGAGCAGCGCCAGCAAGGACCGAGCATGCTCGGCGGCGATGGCCTCCTCCCGCCGGGCAGAAGGCAGCCGGAGCGCATTGGCGAGGAAGCCGGCATGGCCCTCGGCATGCGCCCCGGCCAGCACGTTCTCGCGCACTGTCATGCTGCGGAACAGGGCCAGGTTCTGGAAGGTCCGCCCCAGCCCGAGTGGCGCCATCCTGTGGCGCGGCAGGCCGGTCGCCGCCTGGCCGGCGAAGCGCACATGCCCCTCGGTCGGCTTGTAGATGCCACTGATGACGTTGAAGAGCGTGGTCTTGCCGGCCCCGTTCGGACCGATCAGCCCGCAGATCTGCCGCTCCTCCACATCGAAGGAGACGCCCGCTACCGCGGTGACACCGCCGAAGCGCACCACCACGTCCCGAACTTCCAGCAAGGCCATGCGGTCAACCGCCCGTGGCCGGGCTGGATTGCACGCGTGGCCGCGACCGACCCTGACGGTCTGTCATGAACACCTCCCCTTCGGCAGCCTTGGCCCGATTCCGGGTCCTGCGCCTATGTCTTCCTGGACAGCCGCATTTGAGCGGCCATTGCCGCCGCTGCGCAAGCCACAAAAGGCGAAGGTCCCGCGGGGAGCTTGGCTGGCGTCAGGGGGAGCCAGTGAGCAGGCTGGAATGCACCCAGCCTTGCGGCGCCGCCTCACCCACCTGCAGCCAACCGCCCGGCGCGCGGGAGAAGACGCGGAGCGCGGCCCCCTGCGGCGCGACGCCCAGCACCTCCGCGCCACCCATGGGTGCGACGCGGATATTGGCAGGGCTGCGGACCTGGACCGCGCCGATCTTCTCGACGGCGGTCGTGCCCGGGCCGCTGCCCTGGGCCGACGCCTGGGGGATGGGTGCAGCTGGCGCCGAATCGATCGATGGCGCGGGGCTCACGGCACGGGCGACAACCGCCCCGTCCTCGCGGCAGAACCGCTCGGCGGCGCCGGCCGCGACCGGCAGGCCCGGCCCCTGCTCCAGCACCGTGGTGTAGCGCCGCCCGTCCCGATCCTGCGCGACGGCGCCATCGCGCGGCAGCAGCACGCGCAGGATGAAATCCACGCCGCCGACCTTGCCGCAAACCGCCCGCTCATCGACAGGGCCGAACCGCACGACGGACAGGTCGGAGAAGCGCAGCCCAGCCTGGTTCCGCAGACGCTTCTGGAGGGACTCCTGCGCCACCTCGACCAGGGACTGGTCCAAGGATACGGAGGCCTGAGCCGGGCGGGATGCCGCGCCCGGCTCGATCGCCATCACCGTGAAGCCGATCCCGGCCAGCGCCACCACGGCCGCCGTCACGCCCAACGCCCGCCACATGTCCTGCCTCATCCCTGATCCGGCAACGTCGAGCCGCCGGCATGGATAAGCGCGCAGCCCGATCATGGTTGCAGAGGCGGAAGCCTCACCAGACTTCCTCACGCGCTGCTGCGGCAACCCGATGGAAGCCGGACAGGGCCTCGAAGCATTGCTGGCCGATGGCCTCGGCCGGGTCGCTCAGCCGCGCCAGCACCAGATAGAGCCGCCCACGCCCGGCATTGCCCTGAGAGGCCGGATAGCTCAGCTCGGCGCTCTGCGGGGCACCGAACTGCGCCAGCATCTCCTCCTTGAGCGGTTTGCTGCCGATGCGCTTGGAATCATACCACTGGCGCAATGCATAGGTCGCGCCGTCGGTCGGGTCCCGCCCGAAGGCACCGGAAGCACCGCGGTCAAGCGGCGTGTAGGAGGCCGACACATCGTTGAGCCGGATCACGATGTCGAGCCCGGCCGGCACGCCGGCCGGCCGCAGCGTCGCGCGCCATTCGAAGGCGCCTTTCACCGGTTCCGCCGCCGCGCCGGGCTCCGGGCGGAAGGTGTTGCGGGCGCCTTTGAAGCGCTCGTCGCCGGCCAGGGCGCGCCGCCAGGCCTCGAACAGCGCCTGCGCCTCGGCCCGGTTCTCGATCGACTGCAGCTTCAGCAGCGGGGGGGTGGTGCCACTCATTTGCGGCGCGTCTCCACTACCACGCCAGAGGCGCGCAATGCGGCCAGTTCCTCGGCCGAGAACCCGTTCGAGGACAGCACGCTCTCGGTATGCTCGGCATAGCGTGGCGGTTCCGACCGCGTGCCCCCTGGTGTGCGGGACAGCTTGATCGGCGTCCCGAGCCCGCGATAGCTGCCGAGCTCGGTCACCATGGCCCGGTGCGCGGTATGCGCCGCCGCCATTGCCTCGTCGACATGCAGCACGGGCCCGGCGGGCAGGCCGGCCGCCAGCATCCGCTGCGTCAGCTCATGCCCGTCCTCGTCGGCGAAGCGTCCCTCGAGCACCATGGTCAGCGCCTCCCGGTTGATGACGCGCACGCCGTTGGTGGCGAAGCGCGGGTCCTTGGCAAGCTCGGGCAGGCCGAGGAAATCGCAGAATTTGCGGAAGGCAGGGTCGTTGCCCGCGGCGACGAAGATCTCGCAGGTGCGGGTGCGGAACTTGGAGTAGGGCGCGAGGTTGGGGTGCGGGTTGCCGGTCGCCCCTGGCCGCTTGCCGTTGAGGAAGAAATTCGCCGCATGCGGATGCAGGAGGGCCATGCCGCAGTCATGCAGTGTCATGTCGACATACTGGCCAAGGCCGCTCCGCGCCCGCTCCTGCAGCGCCATCAGGATGCCGATGGTGCTGAAGAGGCCGGTGGCGATGTCGACGATCGGCGTGCCGAGGCGGGTCGGGCCGCTATCCTCGGTGCCGTTGATGGACATCAGCCCGGTCATCGCCTGCAACACGGCGTCATAGCCGGGGAAGCCGCCGAGCGGCCCGTCGCCGCCGAAGCCGGAGACGCGGCAATGCACCAGCCCGGGGAAGCGCTGCTTCAGCACGGCCTCGTAGCCGAGACCCCATTTCTCCATGCTGCCCGGCTTGAAATTCTCGACCAGGACGTCGGCGCCCTCGAGAAGGCGCAGCAGCACCTCGCGCCCCTCGGGCTTCGACAGGTCGAGCCCAACCGAGCGCTTGTTCCGGTTGACCCCGACGAAGTAGCTGGCATCGCCCGCCTCGTTGAAGGGCGGGCCCCAGTCGCGCACCTCGTCGCCCTGCGGCGGCTCCAGCTTGATGACCTCGGCGCCGTGGTCCGACAGGACCATGGTGCAATAGGGCCCGCCGAGCACCCGCGTCAGATCGATCACCCTGAGTCCGGCCAGGGCGCCAGCAGATTGGGCGAGGCCCAGCCCCGCCGCAGAAGGTGCGGCTTCCGTCATGCAACCATCGTCCCTACATTTCTTGCCCGGCAGCGTCTCCTCCGGGTCCGGCCCGGCGTCAACCTCCGCTCGCGGGTCTCTGTAGACCGATCCCGGCCGCGGCGCGAATTCTGCAGCCGCTGGGGCTTGCCGGGCGCGGGCGCACGCGCGATGCCTTGGTGATGCCCGATGCCCTGACCCTGGAAGGAGCCCGGCTGCGCCTCCGCCCCTGGCGGCTGGAGGACCGCGCGCCACTGGCCGCCCTCAATGCCGACCCGGACGTGATGCGCCACTTCCCGGCGCCGCTGAACCGAGCCGAGAGCGATGCCTGGATGGACCGGCTTGAGGCGCACTTCGCCAGGCATGGCTGGGGCTTCTGGGCCGTGGAACGGCAAGGCACGCCTGGCCTCATCGGCACCGTCGGCCTGATGACCATCCCCTGGGAGGCCGAATTCACACCGGCGGTCGAAATCGGCTGGCGCATCGCCGCCGCGCATCAGCGGCAGGGCTATGCCGAGGAGGCAGCCCGCCTCTCGCTCGATGCCGGTTTCGGCCGCATCGGCCTCGCCGAGATCCTGGCCTTCACCGTGCCGGCCAATGCGCCCTCCTGGCTGCTGATGGCGAAGCTCGGCATGCGGCCAACCGGCACCTTCGAGCATCCGCGCCTGCCGGAGGGACACCCGCTGCGGACGCATCTGCTCTACCGGCTCAGCCGGCAGGCCTGGATGGGGTCGGCCCGGGCCGAGCGCGTAACGGCCTGAGGCTCAGCCACTCCCCTCCCCCCGTTGCGGGAATCGCCGCGCCGCCCCAGGCTGGCGCGCAACGAAGGCCGGCCTTGGAGGCCGGAGGGGGAGACGATGCATATGCTTGGAACAAGGCGCATGATTCTGGCCGGCGGTGGCGCCCTCGCCATGGCCGGAGCCTGGCACGGTGTGGCGCGGGCCCAGGCGCGGGCGCCCCTGCGGCTCGGCATCCTGGGCGATCTGTCCGGCCCCTACCGCGACCTTTCGGGCCTCGGCACCATGGCTTCCGTGCGCCAGGCCATTGAGGACCTTGCCGGCGCCGGCACCTCCCTGCAGGTCGAGATCCTGCATGCCGACCACCAGCACAAGGCCGATGTCGGGGCCGCCATCGCCCGCCAGTGGTATGACCGGGAGGGGGTGGACGCGATCCTCGAGGTCAACAATTCCGCCATCGCGCTGGCTGTCGCCGACCTGGCGCGGGAGAAGGACAAGGTCTTCCTCGCCACCGGCCCGGCCACCGCGGATCTGCACGGGCCGCGCTGCGGACCGAACCATGTGCACTGGACCTATGACACCTGGATGCTGGCGCATGGCGCCGGCACGGCGACGGTGCGGGCCGGGGGAGACAGCTGGTTCTTCCTCACCGCCGATTACGCCTTCGGCCATGCGCTGCAGCGCGACACCCAGCGCGCCGTGGAGGCGGCGGGCGGCCGCGTGCTGGGCCAAGCGCGGTACCCCTTCCCGCAGACCACGGATTATTCATCCTTCCTGCTGCAGGCGCAGGCCTCGCGCGCCAAGGTGCTGGGCCTCGCCAATGCCGGGACGGATACGGTGAACAGCGTCAAGCAGGCCCATGAATTTGGCCTGACGCGGCGGATGAAGCTGGTCGGGCTGCTCTGCCTGCTGGGCGATGTCCGCGCCATGGGCGCCGAGGCGGCGCAGGGGCTGCTGCTGACCGAGCCCTTCTACTGGGACCTGAACGACCGCACGCGTGCCCTCACCCGCCGCCTGCTGCCGAAGATGCCGACGAACATCTACCCCAGCACCAACCATGCCGGCGCGTATTCAGCGGTGCTGCACTATCTGAAGGCCGCCGCCGCCATGGGACCGGCACAGGCCAAGGCCTCCGGCCGCGCGGCCATCACACAGATGAAGGCCATGCCGACCGATGACGATGCCTTCGGCCCCGGCCGGGTGCGCGAGGACGGCCGGAAGATCCACCCCGTCTACCTGTTCGAGGTGAAGGCGCCCGCCGAGGTGAAGGCCGAGTGGGACCTCTACCGCCTCGCCGGCACCATCGATGCCGATCAGGCGATGCGGCCGCTGAGCGAGGGAGGCTGCCCGCTGGTCCGTAGCTGAGCGGGACACAGGACCGGAGCTCTTGGACCCCAAGGGCTCCGATGCCTGCTGAGACTGGCTGGGTTGATACAGGGGCCGCGGGAGGCTGCTGCCTGCGACCTGACCTAAACTGGCGAACCCTTTACGATTCGAAGCTACAATCTTTGCCTTCGGAGGATGCATCCGCGGCGGGCTGGCGGTCAGGAACATCGGTTTGAAAGGGCAGGCCAGCATCCAGCTTAAGGTCTGTTAGAGCTTGAATGCTGTTGCCATATTTTGGGGCATGACGGATAGGAACGGGTGCGAGGTTTTCACCGACGCGACGTGGGCGATCTGGGAGCCGCTGATCGAGGAGGTCCGCCCACACGGCAAAACGCCGCCCAAGAAGCTGCGATGGACCATCTCCGCGATCTTGTGGCGGCACCAGAACGGCGCCAAGTGGCGCAGCATCCCGGCGGAGCTCGGCCCGTGGTGGCTGGCGGCGCAGTTGTTCATCCGCTGGGCCAAGCAGGGTGTCTGGGAGCGCCTGCTCGAGTTGGTGGAGCAGCGTGGGATCGCGCTTG
>NZ_FMZX01000085.1 GCF_900101615.1 Belnapia rosea
GTCCGCCCGCTGCAGCCCGGCGAATGGGTGGTCGGCGCCAATGTCTCCTACCGGGTGGCGAAGCTGCACCAGGCCGGCGGCTTCAGCCCGGCGCTCGGGCGCATCGGCTCCGGCATCTCGCTGATGTCAAATGACGAGACGGAGCTCGCCGCTCGGCTGGAGGCGCTCGGCGGCGCCATCGGCTACACGCCCCATGCCATGGTCGAGCATTGCATCGACCCGTCGCGGCTCAGCCAGGAATGGATGCGTCGGCGCATCGCCTGGCAGGCCGTCTCCGACTTCGTCCGCGCCCCGCAGGAGACGCGGGCGGAGATCGACACGCACTGGCACGACCTCAAGATATTCCTCGCCCATCAGCCGCCTCATCTGCGCACGATGCGCGCCCTGGCGCTGCCGCAGGGCAGCGCCGGCGACCTGCACTGGCAGATGTCCGCCGTCTACGGCGCCGTCATCTGCCTGCTTGGCGGGGTCGCCGACAGCGATGACTGACGCCGCGGACCCTAGATCCTGGGCCGGGATGCGCGTCCTCGTCCTGGCGCCGACGCCCACGCATCCGCAGGACTACGGCAACCGCAAGCGCATCTTCCAGGTCTGCCAGGATCTGCGCGGCAAGGGCACCGAGATCCATTACGTCCACTACGCCTCGGAGACCGACTGGCGGCAGAACCCCTCCCTGGCCGCGCTGCGGGCCATGCAGGAGGCCTGGGACGCCCACTATACCGTTCCCGTCACCCGCCCCCTGCACATGCCCCCGGCCGAGGGGGAGGACCACCGGATCGACGAGTGGTGGGATCCGGCGATCGGCGACATGCTGCGCTGGCTGTTCTCCACCCGCAGCTTCGACGCCTGCATCGTCAACTACACCTGGCTGAGCAAGGCCTTCGAATTCGTCCCGCGTGGCGTGCTCAAGGTCCTCGACACGCATGACCGCTTCGCCGACCGGCGCGCAGTGCTGGAAGCCAACGGGCTGAAGCCGGAATTCTTCTACACAACGGAGGTGGAGGAGCGGATCGCGCTCGACCGCGCCGATGTCGTGTGGGCGATCAAGGATGAGGAAGCTGCCTTCTTCCGTACGCTGACCCGTCGTCCGGTTCATACGCTGCCCTATGTCGAGCCGGTCCGTCCGCTGCTCCGCACGGAGGCGCCACGCGGCATCCTGCGCTTCGGCCTCGTCGGCGCGCGGAACAACATCAACCTGGTCAATATCCGCGCCTTCCTCGAGGCGGCGCGGCTCTATGTCGAGCGGACCCTGTTGCCCTGCCGGTTCGTCATCGCCGGCAGCTGCTGCGACGATCTGGCGGGCGACCGGCTGCCGAGCTTCGTCGAGCTGCTGGGCCGGGTCGACAGCCTCGACGACTTCTACCGCAACGTCGATGTCGTGCTGGCGCCGATGACTTTCTCGACCGGCCTGAAGATCAAAGTCGGCGAGGCGCTGCACCTCTGCAAGGCGGTGATCGCGCATGCGCATGCCTTCGAAGGCTATGCGCCGACGCATCCCTTCCATACGCTCGACTCGTTTCAGGCCATATTGTGGGCCTGCAAGGAGGTGGTGGCGAAGCCGGAGCAGCTGCCGCAGCTGGAGGCTGCCTCCTTCGCCTCCGCCATGGCCTCGGTGCAGGCTTTCGGCGCCACGCTGGCCCATACCGCGGCGATGCGCTGGCACCTCGATCCCGGGCTATGCATCGTCTTCGACGCGGCGGAGCTGCGCAGCGGGTCGCTCATTTTCGACCATGTCTGCGACACCGCGCGGTACCTCTCGCACCAGGTGCCGGTTCACTTGGTCCTCGGCGGGACCCTCGATGCCCGCCCCGACCAGGACGCGCTCTACCGGCTGCGCCAGCTCGGCGACATCGTCGCCCTGCCGGAGCTGACGACCACGGATGATGCGGTGGCGCCGGCCGAGCTGCTCGGCCGGGTGCGGCGCATCCCCCTGGCTGACTTGGCCTGCGGCGGGCAGCTGGCGCTGTGGTTCGCCGGGCCGCCTCCGACGCTGCATCTGCGCCGTCCGGCGACGGTGCCGGCCTTCCTACCCTACGATGCCTGGGCGATGCGCGGCACCGAGTTGGGCGGGTGCATCGAGGCCCTCACCGCATGCTTCCCGCAGGTCTACCTGCTGTCGCGCGGCGATGGGCCGGCGGTGAGCGGCGTGCGCGACCGGCGCGGCCTGCGGCATATCCGCACGCCGCTCTTCTTCGACGCCAACCAGTCCTATGCGGCCTGGATGGTGGAAGCGGCCGGGCGCCGTGGCCAGCTGCTGCTGGCGGACCGGGCGGATGACCCGAGGCTGGTGGCGGCCCTGGCAGTCCAGTCCCGCTACCGCCGCGGCGGCGAGCCGCCCATGGTGCTTCTGGCCTCCGGCGAGACCGGGGCACAGGCCCTGCAGGGCTGCCGCCTAGTGACGCTGGATGGCCTGTTCCGCGACATCGGCGCCACCGGCATGGCGCCCGAGCTGGTCATCGACATCGCCTCCAACCCGCGGCTGAATGCGGTGCGGGAGATCTTCGAGCGCCGCAGCATTCCGATGATCCGCCTCTTCGCGCCGGGCCATCGGCCGCGATCGGTGAGCGGAGCCCCGCGGCTGGCCGAAACCGGCCTGTTCGCCGGACTCGACAGCCTGCGGCGCTTCGTCGCGGAGCCGACTTTAGCCAGGCACCTGACCGAGTTGCGGGGACGGCAGAACGGGCACCGGAACGACCCCGGCTGGGCCCTGGTCTGGAGCCTCGTCGCGGCGCTGATGGCGGAGCGGCGCAGACGCGAGTCCGAGCCGGCCTGATGGCGCGTGCGCGGCCTGGC
>NZ_FMZX01000030.1 GCF_900101615.1 Belnapia rosea
CCGGCAGGCGCCAGCCGTCATCCCGGACACGCCGCCTCTTGGTCTTCAGATCAGCCCTTCTCGCCATCCCTGGCAGATAGTGATCAGGCGGGAAGCTGCCTACCGAGATACGCTCTTAGCCGCCAAAGACCAGCTGCCTTCGGGAGAAGGCACCACCACACCCCAAGACCGCAGAGCTAGCCGTTGCCGCGGCGGCCAGCCTCGAAAAGGAACCAGACCCGGCCTTCGCCCTCGTCGATCCAATTCTCGAGCAGGCTGGCCGTTGCGACGTCGCCATGCTCGTCGCAGACACCATGCAGGGCGCGCATGCGGGATACCAGCGAGCCGTTATCCTCCCGCAGCTCCGCCAGCATATCCTGCGGGGAGACGTAGTCGGCGTCGTTGTCGAGCAGGCTTTGCAAGCGGCCCACCTGCCCGATGGAACGAAGGGTGGCACCGCCCAGCTTGCGCGCACGTTCGGCCAGTGGATCCACCATCGCCATCAGCTCCGCCGACTGCTCGTCGAACATCCGATGGTAATCGCGGAAATGCGGGCCCGAGACGTGCCAGTGGAAATTCTTCGTCTTGACAAAGAGGGCCATCACATCGGCCAGCACCGCCGTCAGCCCGGCCGGGACCTCGCGCAGCGCCTCTTCGGAGAGTCCATTCGGCGTCCGCAAGGCGGCAAGGCGGCGGGTCTGCAGCTTCGTCTCTGTCATGTCACGTCGGTCCTTGATGAGCGGATGGGCGAAGGCCCACAGGACCATCGAAGCACTGGCTGCCATGCCGTTCTTGCCTGGCTGCGCCCGATTGGACGGAATCACATGCAGGGCCCAGGCACAGCCCGCAGGGAATGCCCCGACCTATACGCAGGTATAGGGGCGCTACAACGAACAGATTGTCGAAACCAATGCCCGTAGAGTGGAGGGCCGCCTGCTCTGCGCTCAATCTTCTCTCGTCAGGCCACCAATGCCCGATGGAGCGAGAAAACGATGTCCAGCCGGTCTGCAGAGACGTTCAATACCGCCATTGGCCCCAAGCAGGGGACGAACGCCGCCATCGTGTCGCGCCTTCTGCAGGATGCGCAGGACCTTCTGGCCTGCGACCGACATGCGGCCTTCCGTGCCCTTGCCCATGCTTCGCGCCTGCTCGACATGCCGGAGGTGGCCGAGCGCCCGGTGGTGCATGGCGGCTTGGCCCAATGGCAGGTGAACCGGCTGACCCGGTATGTCGACAGTCATCTGGAGAGGCAGATCCTGCAGAAGCATCTGGCTGCCGAGGTCCGGCTCAGCATCGGCCACCTTGCCCGCGCCTTCAAGCAGAGCTTCGGGCGTACCGCCCACACCTATGTCATGGAGCGGCGGATCGACCGGGCGAAGACGATGATGCTCGAGACCACAATGCCGCTCTGCGAGATCGCCATCGCCTGCGGGCTCGCCGACCAGGCGCATTTCTCCCGTGTCTTCCGCCGCATCACCGGCGACACGCCCCTCGCCTGGCGTCGCCGCAACCAGCCGGCGCCCCGCCGCTAGAATTCCGGGATCGGGGGCTGCGACCCATCACCGCCTGGCGCGTCAGTGTCGGGCCACGAGCGGTCGCTCAGCATGGGGCAGAAGCCACGGCGCCCGAGGGGAACAAATGTCATGAGCACAAGCCTACAGCACGGCATCGCGCCCCAGCCCGCGGCCGGTCTGACGCATGGCACCACCTTTGCCATGGCCGCCGCTGCGGGCCTTGCCGTGGCGAATATCTATTACAACCAGCCCATGCTCGGGATTATCGAGCAGGACTTCGCCGGATCCCATGCCACTGCGCTGATTCCGACCGCCACGCAGCTCGGCTACGCGGTCAGCCTCTTCCTGCTGCTGCCGTTGGGCGATCTGCTCGACCAGCGCCGCCTCATTGTCATCCAATTCGGCGTGTTGGCCGCCGCCCTCGCCCTGGCCGCCCTTGCACCAAGCGCGCCTGTGCTGGTTACCGCCTCGCTGCTTGTCGGCATGTGCGCGACAGTGGCGCAGCAGATCATTCCCTTCGCCGCCCACCTCGTTGCCTCCGAGCGCCGGGGCGCGACAGTCGGCCTCATCACCGGTGGCGTGCTGACGGGCATCCTGCTCAGCCGGACACTTGGCGGCTTCGTCTCCGCCCATGTGGGCTGGCGAGCGATGTTCTGGCTCGCGGTGCCTCTCGCACTCGGCGCCGCCGGGCTGATGGCGGCGACGCTGCCCCGCCGTCCCGCCGCAGCCGCCATCAGCTATGGCGCGGCCTTGCACTCGCTCCTGCATCTCTGGCGGAGCCTGCCTGCGCTGCGGCGGGCGACGCTGATGCAGGCTGCGCTCTTCGCCGCTTTTTCGGCCTTCTGGACCATCCTGGCGCTGCGGCTGGAGCAGCCGCCCTTCACGCTCGGCGCCGAGGTGGCGGGCCTCTTCGGCGTCGTCGGCGCGGTCGGCATCCTTGCCGCCCCGGCGGCTGGACGGTTGGCGGACCAGCGCGGGCCGCGGCTGGTCATCGGCCTCGGTGCCGCTCTCACGCTGGTCGCCTGGGGCGTCTTCGGATTCTGGACCAACCTGGCCGGCCTCGTCCTCGGCGTCATCATCCTCGACTTCGGGGTGCAGAGCTCGCTCGTATCCAACCAGCATGTGATCTATGCGCTGCAGCCGGAAGCGCGCAGCCGCCTGAACACCGTCTTCATGACCGGCATGTTCATCGGCGGCGCGATCGGCTCCGCCGGGGCGATGATGGCCTGGCGCCAGGCTGGATGGGGCGCGGTCTGCGCTTTCGGCGCTGCCCTGGCCGCCCTCGCCCTGGCGCTCGAGATGACGGCGCGCAAGGCCAAAGCGGACGCTTCGTAAAGCGGCTGCGGAGCGCCGTTGCGTTCATGCCCGATCCAATCGCCGCATGCCGTGGCGCTCAGCCTGGGAGGCGTTTCGGCCGCAGGAAGATGCGGGTCACCTCCGGGTGGCGATCCTCGATCCGGTGGCTCAGTTCGCGTGCAGCGCGCTCGATCTCGCCGCCGGGCAGGCCATCCTCCAGGTCGATCGTCACCGCCAGCAGCACCTCGGCAGGGCCGAGATGCATGCTCAGCAATTCATCCACCGTCTTCACCCGCGGGTCCGCGGTGAGGGTCCGCCGCACCTCGGCAACGAGACGTGGCGAGGCTGCCTCACCAGTCAGCAGGCTGCGGGTCTCGTTGGCGAGGAAGGCGGCCGTCAGCACCAGCAACAGGCCGATGCCGATGGAGGCGGCGCCATCAAGCGCCGGCATCTGCAGCCACTCGGCGAGCCCAAGCCCGACCGTGGCAATGACGAGGCCTGCCAATGCCGACGCATCCTCAAGCAGAACGGCAAAGACACCAGGGTCCTTGCTCGCCCTGAGGGCATGCAGGAAAGGTTCCCCCACATGGCTGCGGCGGAATTCCTGCCAGGCGACCCGGAAGGAGAAGCCCTCGAACACCATCGAGGCGCCCAGCACGAGAAAGTTGACCCAGGCATTCTCGACCGGCTCCGGCGTCATGAATTTCCGCCAGCCCTCATAGATCGAGACCGCGCCACCCAATGCGAAGATCATCAGCGCGACGACGAAGGCCCAGAAATACAGCTCCATTCCGTGGCCGAAGGGATGCCGCGGCGAGGGCGGCCGTGCCGCTCGCCGCAGCCCGACCAACAGCAGCCCCTGGTTGCCGGTATCGACCGAGGAATGGATCGCCTCGCTCAACATGGCGCTGGAGCCGGTGAAGAGCGCGGCGGCGAATTTCGTCGCGGCGATGGCAAGGTTGCCCGCCAGGGCCGCGAAGATGACCCGGCGGGAGCCCCCGTGCGCCATCAGCCGCAGCCGGTCAGAGCAGGCCTTCCTTGTCCGGGTTCACCGGCTTGTCCTCGCGCAACTCCCGCTTCCGTCGGCGCAGCTGCTTCGCCACGTGCTCAAGTGCATGGTTGAAGGCGATCGGCGCTTCCGCCGCTTCGGCCGAGCCGTCGAAGAACAGGTCTCGCCCGGCATGGATGCGGACCGAGCAGGCGAAGCCGCCATGGCCGGTGCGGGAGAAGCGCGCCGTCATGTCCTGGGCGCCGAGATACTTCTCACCTACGGAGGTCAGCTTCTCGGTCACGTGAGTCCGCAGCGCCTCGCCCACATCCATCTGATGGCCATGGATGGCGATGTTTGGGCTGTCTGCTGCATTGTCCTCGGTGGGGCGCATTCGTCTCCCTCTCTCGCTGATGCCCAGGGGACACACCCCCAGGGCGTATCCAGGGCGAACGTCCTCCGGCCATGCCCGTTGCAGGCCGGTACGGAACCGCAGCGGCACGGGCGGGTTGGCAGCCTGTGACTCTCGACCAAGCCCTCGCCTTCGGCATCCTCGGTGTGACCGTCGGCCTCTTCGCCTGGGGCCGGCTGCCCTACGATCTGGTAGCCATGCTGGCCCTGCTCGCCGGACTTGTAACCGGCATCGTACCTGCGCACGGCGCCTTCACCGGATTCAGCGACGACATCATCGTCATCGTTGCCTCCGCCCTGCTGGTCAGTGCCGCGGTCGCCCGCTCCGGCGCGGTGGAGCGGCTGATGCGGCCGGTCCTGCCTCACCTGACCAGCGTCAGTACCCAGGTACCGGTCCTGGTTGCCGCCGTCATGGCCGCCTCGGTGGTGACGAAGAATATCGGTGCGCTTGCCATCTTCATGCCGGTGGCGCTGCAGCTGGCCCGTCGTACCGGCACCTCGCCCTCGGCGCTGCTGATGCCGATGGCCTTCGCCTCGCTGCTCGGTGGCCTTGTCACGCTGATCGGCACCTCGCCCAACATCATCGTCTCTCGCGTACGGGAGCAGATCACCGGCGAACCTTTTCGCATGTTCGACTATGCGCCGGTCGGTGCGGCCCTGGCACTGGCCGGCCTTATCTTCCTTTCCTTCGGCTGGCGGCTATTACCACGCGGACGACAGGGCACCGCCGGCCAGGCCGCCATGGCGATCGAGGCCTATACGACCGAAACGCGGGTGCCCGCCGAAAGCCCGATGGTCGGCAAGACCATCGCCGAGCTCGTCGCCATGGGAGAGGAGCGCGTCACCGTCGCCACCATGCTGCGCGATCGCTTCCGCCGTGAGACACCGCCTGGGGAAGTCGTACTCAAGGCCGGCGACCTGCTGATTCTTGAGGGGGACCCGGAGGAGCTGGAAGCCCTTGTCGCCCGGGCCGGGCTCATCCTGGTCGGCGAGAAGCCGACCGGTGGCGAGGATGTGCCGGAGGACGAGAAGGCGGTGGTCGAAGGCGTGATCACCGCCGAATCGCCGCTGGTCGGGGCGACGCCTGCCGGCGCCTCGCTGGCCGGCCGCTTCGGCGTCAGCCTGCTGGCCGTCAGCCGGCGCGGCTCGCGCATCGCCGAACGGCTGAACACGCTGAAGCTCCGCCGCGGCGACGTGGCCATCCTGAAGGGCGAGGCCGCGCGCCTGCCGGACACGCTGGCCGCCCTGCGCATCCTGCCGCTGACCGAACGTGGCATCGCCCTCGGCCGCAGCCGGCGGAGCTGGATTCCCGTCATCATTCTCGCGGTGGCGATGGGTGCCGTGGCGCTGAACCTCGTGCCTGTCGCCGTCGCCTTCTTCGCCGCCTCCGTGCTGCTGCTGCTGGTCCGCGCGCTGACGCCGCAGGAGGCCTACAACGCGGTGGAATGGCCGGTGATCGTGCTGCTCGGTGCGCTGATCCCCATCTCGGAGGCGGTGCACAGCACGGGTGGGACGGAGTTGATCGCCGGCTGGCTCTCGGGCGCCATCGAGCACCTGCCGCCGATGGGCGCGCTGGGCCTCATCATGGTGGCGTCGATGGCAGTGACGCCCTTTCTCAACAATGCCGCGACGGTGCTGATGCTCGGCCCCATCGCCGGCAGCCTGGCGCAGCGGCTGGAGATGAGTCCGGACGCCTTCCTGATGGCCGTCGCGCTGGGGGCCGCCTGCGACTTCCTCACCCCCATCGGGCACCAGTGCAACACGCTGGTGATGGGCCCCGGTGGGTACCGGTTCGGCGACTACTGGCGCCTCGGCCTGCCGCTCTCCCTCATCGTGCTGCTCGTCGGCGTGCCGATGATCGCACTGGTCTGGCCGCTCCACGCGCCTTGATAATGGAGGCGAGCAGCGCCTCCGCCGTTGCCAGCCGCTCCTCCGCTGTCTCGCTGGGACGGCGCAGCAGCAGGCGGCCCTCACCGGGTTTCTGCCCGCGTGGCGTCGCCGCCGCGGCCTGCGGCCCGACCTCCAGCCGTTCGATGCCGAGCTGGCGGCAGCGGACGGCAAGGCGCGTCAGCGCGAAGAGGTTGGCGAGCGGCGCCGGCGCCGGGCCGAAGCGGTCCTCCATCTCATCCTCCAGCGCCTCCACCGCGGCGGCATGGCCAGTACGGAGGATCCGGCCCAGACGCCCGTAGAGGCTGACGCGCAGGGCTTCCTCCGGCACATGCTCCGCCGGCACGGCGGCATCAATGCCGATCGCCAGGACAGGGCTCCAGGCTTCCGGCGGTGCCTCGCCGCGTGCCTCGGCCAGGGCACGGTCGAACAGGTGTCGGTACAGCTCCAGCCCGACCAGCCGCAAATGCCCCGCCTGGTCCTCCCCGAGCAGATCGCCGGCACCGCGCAGGTCGAGGTCGCGGGCGCTGATGGCGAAGCCGGCACCGACCCGGTCCAGCGCCTCCAGCATGCCGAGCCGCCGCTCCGTCGCCGCGCCGATCCGTATCTTGGGCTCGGTCAACAGGTAGGCGACACCGCGGGCCCGTCCGCGCCCGACCCGTCCGCGCAACTGGTGCAGCTGCGCCAGGCCGAACCGGTCCGCCCGGCAGATCAGCATGGTATTGGCCCGCGGCACATCGAGCCCTGCCTCGACGATATTGGTCGAGAGCAGCACATGGCCCTCGCCCTCGGCGAAGCGCAGCATGGCCGCATCGACATCCGCCGCCGGCATCCCGCCATGCGCCTCGATCAGGCTGAGCTCCGGCACCAGTGCCGCCAGCCGCGCCCGCATCGGCGAGATATCCTCGATGCGGGGGCAGACGCAGAAGCTCTGCCCGCCGCGCCGTGCCTCTCGCCGCAAGGCACCAACCAGCAGGGCATCCTCGATCGGCGCCCGCAGCGTCCGCACCGGTTGGCGCCGGGCCGGCGGGGTGGCGATGATGCTCAACTCGCGCAGCCCGACCAGCGCGGCCTGCAGCGTGCGCGGGATCGGCGTCGCCGTCAGCGTCAGGACATGCAGGCCCTCGGCCATGCGCAGGCGCTTCAGCTGCTCCTTCTGCGCGGCGCCGAAGCGTTGCTCCTCATCGACGATCAGCAATGCGAGGTCGTGGAAGCGGATGCCCTTGGCCGCCAGCGCCTGGGTGCCGATGGCGATCGCGACCTCTCCCCTGGCTATGGCGGCCTTGATCTCCCGCGCCTCGGCCGGCGGGGTCAGGCGGGAGAGCGCCTCGATGCGAAGGCCGAAGCCTTCGAAGCGCCGGCGGAAGGTCTCGAGATGCTGCCGCACCAGCACCGTGGTCGGCGCCAGCAGCGCCACCTGGTGGCCGGCGAGCGCCGCCACCGCCGCAGCCCGCAACGCCACCTCGGTCTTGCCGAAGCCGACATCGCCGCAGACCAGCCGGTCCATCGGCCGCTCGGAGGCGAGGTCGCCGAGCACCGCGGTGCAGGCCGCCGCCTGATCCTCGGTCAGCTCATAGGGGAAGCGGGCGGCAAGGCGGGCATAAGCCTCGCCCGGGGCACGCAGCACCGGCGCCCGCGCCGCCTCTCGCGCGTGGACCAGGGCGAGCAGGGCACGGGCACTCTCGGCCACTGCTGCCTCCGCCTCCACCCGACGCTTCGCCCAGGCCTCGCCTCCCAGGCGGTCGAGGGAGAGCCCCTCCGCCTCCGCCCCGTATCGCCAGACCCGGCCGAATTCGTCGAAAGGCACGAGCCGCGTGGCATCGGCATAGCGCAGGCGCAGGCAGTCCATCCGCGCCTCGCCGGTATCGACCGCTTCCACGCCCTCGAGCGCACCGAGCCCATGGTCGAGATGGATCACCGCATCGCCCGGCTGCAGCCGGGCACTGGCGGCGAAGAGCGCCTCGGCGCCGCGATCCGTCCCGGCCGTCCCGCCGCCGGGGCGGATCGAGGCATAGGGCACCACCACGGCTTCCGCGCTTTCGAAGCCCGGGGCATCCGCGGCCATCAGGGCGATGCTGCCGGGCGGCAGGGCCAGCAGCGCCGGCCAGTCCGCCACCGCCACCGCCTCCCCCATTTGTCGGGTGAGCCGCCGCGCGCCCCGTCCTCGTGGCCCGGCGATGGCGATGCGCTGCCCCGCCTCGCGCTTCGCCCCGGCATAGGCGAGGAAGGCGCCCTCCGGATCCTCATCCTCGACGAAACGTGGCGGCAGGGCAGGGGAGGCATCCGCCGCTGCAACCCGCACCACATCCCGGCCAGCGAGCCCGGCGTTCCAGGCTGCCTCGTCCAGATGGAGCGCGCCAGGCGGCGGCAGCGCCGGCCCGTCCGATGCGAGGGTGATGCGGGTGCGGAAAGCCTCCGCCACCTCCGCCCGCCGCTGCGCCAGGGCTGCCTCGGCGCCGTCATCGAGCAGCACCGCCGCCTCCGGCAACAGGTCAAGCGGCGCCATCAGCGCCCCGGCATGGGCGGGCAGGGCATGTTCCAACCCGGGCGGACGTGCCTCCAGCAACGGGTCATCCTCCGCCAGCATCACCTCCGAGGCCGGCCCGGCCTCCAGGGCGTCCGCCTCCTCCGTCAGGCTGCGCTGGCTGAGGATATCGAAGCGGTGGATGCTGGCTACGCGTCCCCCCTCCAGGCGCAGACGCCAGGCGGTCTCGCCCGCGGCCGGCCAGAGATCCACCACCTCGCCATGCAGTGCCGCCTCGCCCGGCTCATCCACGCGGTCCTCCAGCGAATAGCCGAGGCGGAGCAGCAACCGGCGCAGCGCCTCGGGTTCGGGCGCATCACCCAGGGCGAGGCGCAACCGGCTGCCCGGCCCTGGTCGCGGGAGGCGCTGGCTGGCGGCCTCTGCCGAGGCAATCAGCAGCCGCATCGCACCGTCCGGCACGCCAGCCGAGAGCGCCATGCGGGCGCCCATCGCGGCACGCGAGGGGGAGACACGGTCATAGGGCAGACAGTCCCAGCCCGGCAGCAGCAGGACCTGCGCCCCGGCTGGCGCCAGGGCGTGCACGGCGCGGTGCAGCCTGCCGGCCCTCCCCTCGCTTCGCGCGATGACGATGAGGCCCGCCTCGCCGCGCTCCGTCATCCATTCGACGAGGCGGGCCGCGAGCAGCCCTTCAGGTTCGGCAATGAGCTGGGCTGGCACGCGCTGCTCCTCGAAGCGGATGCGGTCAACGCCGCTTCGAAGGGAAGGCTGCATGCAGCAGCGGAATGCTCGCCGAGCGCAATCGCAGCCTGTTCATCCGGCCGCCGGCACCGCCTCGCGTTAGCGGGCTGGACCCACCCGAAGGAAGTTGTCTGCATGGACAAGCCGCTCGCCAGAGGGCACGCCGCCGCGCATCATGACCACACCCTTGGGTTCGTTGCGCGCTGGCTGTTCAGCACCAATCACAAGGATATCGGGACCCTGTACCTGATCTTCTCCATCCTCTCGGCATTGGTCGCCGTCGGGATGTCCGTGTTGATGCGGATCGAGCTGTCTGAGCCGGGGATGCAGATCTTCGCCGACGGCCAGGCCTGGAACGCCTTTGTCAGCGTGCATGGGCTGACGATGATCTTCTTCGTGGTGATGCCAGCGCTGATCGGGGGCTTCGGCAATTGGTTCGTGCCGATCATGATCGGCGCGCCGGACATGGCCTTTCCACGGCTCAACAACATCAGCTTCTGGCTCCTGATCCCGGGTATTGCGCTGCTCTATGGCAGCCTCTTCATCGGCAGTGGCGCCGGGGCAGGGTGGACGCTTTATCCGCCGCTCTCGACGGAAACCTATCACCCCGATATCGGGATGGATCTGCAGCTCTTCGCCTTGCACCTCTCGGGTGCCAGCTCGCTGCTGAGCGCGATGAACTTCATCACCACCATCTTCAACATGCGTGCCCCGGGAATGACGCTGCACCGCATGCCGCTCTTCGTCTGGGCGCAGCTCGTCACCTCCTTCCTGCTGCTGCTCTCGCTGCCGGTGCTGGCCGGCGCCATCACCATGCTGATCACCGACCGGAATTTCGGCACCGCCTTCTTCAAGCCGGAGGGCGGCGGCGACCCGGTGCTGTTCCAGCACCTGTTCTGGTTCTTCGGCCACCCGGAGGTCTATATCGTCATCCTGCCAGCCTTCGGCATCATCAGCCACATCGTCTCGACCTTCGCGCGGAAGCCGATCTTCGGCTATCTCGGCATGGTCTATGCGCTGGTGGCGATCGGCGTGGTGGGCTTCGTGGTCTGGGCGCACCACATGTTCACCTCCGGGATCTCGGTCGATACACGCGCCTATTTCGCCGCGGCGACGATGGTTATCGCCGTGCCGACCGGCATCAAGGTCTTCTCCTGGATCGCCACCATGTGGGGCGGCTCCATCAGCCTGCGGGTGCCGATGCTCTTCGCCATCGGCTTCATCTTCGTCTTCACCGTGGGTGGCGTTACCGGGGTGAAGCTGGCCAATGCCGGTGTCGATGTCATCCTGCACAATACCTATTACGTGGTGGCGCATTTCCACTACGTGATGGCGATGGCGGCAGGCTTCGCCATCTTCGCCGGCTTCTACTACTGGATCGGCAAGATCAGCGGCCGGCAATACCCCGAGCGGCTTGGCCAGCTGCATTTCTGGACCTTCCTGGTTGGCGTGAACGTGCTGTTCTTCCCGATGCACTTCCTCGGCGCCCAGGGCATGCCGCGGCGCTATCCGGATTACCCTGACGCCTTCTGGCACTGGCACTTCATCGCCTCGCTCGGCTCCTACATCACCGCCGCCTCCTTCCTCATCTTTCTCCTGGTCGTCATCCGTACGCTAACCGCGGGCGAGAAGGCGGCGGCCAATCCCTGGGGCGAGGGTGCGACGACGCTGGAGTGGAAGTTGCCATCCCCGCCCCCCTTCCACAGCTTCGAGGAATTGCCGCGTGTCCAGTAAGCCCTTCCGCGTTGTCATCCTCGGCGCCGGCTTCGGTGGGTTGGAAGCGGCGCGCGCCCTGGCCCGGGCGCCGGCCGAGGTCACGCTGATCGACCGGCACAACCACCACCTGTTCCAGCCGCTGCTGTATCAGGTGGCGACGGCGGCGCTCTCGCCCGGCGACATCGCCTGGCCGGTACGCACCATCTTCCGGAACCAGCGCAATGTGCAGGTGATGATGGCCGAGGTGACCGGCATCGACACCACGACCCGCGAGGTGCTGGCGGGAGATGAGTTGCGCATTCCTTATGACGCGTTGGTGTTGGCCACCGGCGCCACCCATTCCTATTTCGGCCGCGACGACTGGGCGCCGGTCGCGCCCGGCCTCAAGGCGATCGAAGACGCGACCGATATCCGCCGCCGCCTGCTGCTCGCCTTCGAGCGCGCCGAACTGACCGAGAACGAGGCAGAGCGTCGTCGCCTGCTGACCTTTGTCGTCATCGGCGGTGGCCCGACAGGTGTCGAGCTGGCTGGCGCCATGGCGGAACTTGCCCGCCACGCCATGCCACAGGAATTCCGCCGCATCGACCCCGCCACGGCGCGCGTCGTGCTGATCGAGGCCGGGCCGCGCGTACTGGCGACCTTCCCGGAGGAACTCGGTGCCACTGCCCGGCAGTCGCTGGAGCGGATGGGTGTGCAGGTGCTGACCGGCATGCGCGTTACCGGCTGCGGCCCCACCGGGGTCGAATGCGGTGAGGAGCGCATCGCCGCCAGCACCATCGTCTGGGCGGCGGGCGTCGTCGCCTCGCCGGTTGGTTCCTGGATCGGCGCCGATCGGGACCGCGCAGGGCGGATCAAGGTCAGACCTGATCTCTCCGTCCCCGGGCAGGTCGATGTCTTCGCGGTCGGCGATACCGCCTCGGTCATGGATGCGAAGGGCAAGCCGGTGCCGGGCAATGCGCCGGCGGCAAAGCAGATGGGGCAGTATGTCGGCCGGTTGCTCGCCGCCCGCGCCGCCGGGCGCCCGGCATCGCCCGGCTTTCGCTACCGCCACCATGGCGATCTCGCCACCATCGGCCGCCGTTCCGCCGTAGTGGCGCTGGATAGCATTCGCCTTACCGGGCTGATCGGCTGGTGGTTCTGGGGCATCGCCCATGTCTGGTACCTGATCGGCTTCCGCAGCCGGGTCGTTGTGTCCTTCGAGTGGCTTTGGAGCTACCTGACCTTCCAACGTGGTGCCCGGCTCATCACCGGGCGGGAGCCATTGGGCGGCAATGCCGCGCCGGTACCCGGCCAGGCGCGGGCGCTCGAGAAAGCCTGAAAACGGTAGCCTGGTCCGGCGCCTGTGAGGTGATCTGATGGCTGGTATTGCGCCCGGTCGTGCCTTCGCCGTACGCAAGAAGGGCGGGCGCTTCATCAAGCGCTGTTAGGGATGGTCCCGTCGGAGTTGGCGGGCGAAGCTTCACCCACCGGTCCTGCCCCGTGCCGTAGCCGGCCCGCCAGCCATCGCCGGGAGCAGCTAAGACGGTGGCACAGTCGCCTCCTCACGCGGTCAGGCGGCGCCGCGTGTGCCGCCACTCTACTCCTTCGCCGGCAGGGTCTGCATGGCCGCTGGGTTCACCTCCTGCTCGGCGAGCTGGGTGAGCAGCGCATCGGTATCCTTCTCTTCCTTCAATGTCTGGAGCAGCAGGTCGACCGCCTTGGTCTGGCCCATGCTCTTGAGCATGGAGCAGAGGGTGCCATAGGCTGCCATCTCGTAATGCTCGACCTTCTGGGCCGCGCCGATCAGCGCCGCATCGAGCACCGGGCCCTCCTCCAGCTCCTCCATGAGGTCATCGGCTTCCTCCACGAGGCCCTCCATGGCCGCACAGCTCTCGCCATCCGGTTCGATGCCAAGCATCTCGCAGACCTCCTCGAGGCGCTCCACCTGACGCTCCGTCTGTTCGCGGTGCTCGCGGAAAGCCTGCTTCAGCTTGGGGGAAGTGGCTGCGTCCTCCAGTTCCGGCAGGGCCGCGAGGATCTGGTTCTCGGCGCTGTAGGTGTCCTGCAGGGACAGTTCGAGCAGGTCCTGGATCGTCTCCGCCATGATCGCTTTCCTTCGGTAGAAGTACCGCAGGGAAGGAACGGGGCCAGGCCCGGGCGAGTTGCCCATGGCGGGCGGAACGTCATTCAGCCCACGCCGACGACCCGGTAGCCGTAGTCACGGCCGTTCAGCTCGCGGATGGTGACGTATTCACCAGGGCGGAGTTGCCCGGTATGGCGGATGATCGCCTGCAATGGCGCATCCGGCCCCTCTCCCTCGGTCGGGAAGAAGCGGAGCGACCAGCCCGTATCCTCGTCCCATTGTACGTCACCGGGGCGCGGCGCCCCGCCAGGCCAGGCACGGACGGCTGGCCACGGGGCCGGATCGGCCAGCCAGGCGGCAGGATCGAGGTGACCGCCCGGGGTCAGCGTGACGGAGATTTCATAGCGATGGTCCGCGCTGCCCTGCGGGAAGCCGGGGCCATTGGCCAGCACCAGGGTCACCAGGGGCATCGATGGCATCATCCTTCCGTATCGCGGCGGCAACACGCCGTAACGCAGAAGGATCGGATTGGTTCAGATCGCGACGCGGACGCCGAGCTCCACCACTCGGTCGGAGGGGATACGGAAGAACTCCGTCGCCGGAACCGCATTGCGCGACATCAGGGTGAAGAGCCATTGGCGCCAGCGCGACATCTTCGGCACCACCGCCTGCACCAGCGTCTCCCGCCCCAGGAAGTAGCTCGATTGCATCGGGTCGAAGGCGACGCCGTCCTCGCGCAGGCTTTCCAAATCGCGCGGTATGTTCGGGCTTTCCTGGAAACCGTAGCGGAGGATGACGCGGTGGATGCCGGCGCCGAGTTCCTGCACCTCCCGCCGCCGCTCGGACCCGACCTGGGGCACGTCCTCGTTCAGCACGGTGACGAAGAGCACCCGCTCATGCAGCACCTTGTTGTGCTTGAGGTTGTGCAGCAGGGCGCCGGGCACATAATCCGCCTGGCCGGTCATGAAGACGGCGATGCCGGGGACGCGAATGGTGCGGCTCTGCGGCAGCCTGGCGAGGAAGCTCTTCAGCGGCAGGCTGTCCTGCCGGAAACGGGCGAACAGCAGCTGCCGGCCCCGGTACCAGGTGTTCATCAGCAGCATCAGGATACCGCCCAGCACCAATGGCACGTAGCCGCCATCCGGGATCTTCAACACATTGGAGATGAAGAAGACGAGGTCGAGCGCCAGCAGCGGGCCGAAGACGGCCGCCACCAGCGGGATCGACCAACCGAACTGCCGGCTGAAGACCAGCACGGCAAGGCAGGACGTGCAGACGAAGGTGCCCGTCACCGCGATGCCATAGGCGGCCGCGAGGCTGTCGGAGCTGCGGAATTCCAGAACCAGGATGACGACGCCGATGAGCAGGGCGAAGTTCACCTGCGGCAGGTAGATCTGCCCCTCCTCCGTCTCGCTGGTGTGCCGGACCTCGAGACGCGGGCAGAAGCCAAGCTGGACGCATTGCCGGGCAATGGAATAGGCGCCGGAGATCATGGCCTGGCTGGCGATGATGGTCGCGGCCGTCGCCAGGATGACGAGCGGCAGCCGCAGCCATTCCGGGGCGAGCAGGAAGAACGGATTTTCGAGTGCGGCCGGGTTCGACAGCAGCAAGGCACCCTGGCCGAAATAGTTGAGTGAGAGGCAAGGCAGCACGAAATACAGCCAGGCCATCTTGATCGGCCGCTTGCCGAAATGGCCCATATCGGCATAGAGCGCCTCCGCCCCCGTCACCGCCAGCACCACGCTGCCCATGGCGATGAAGGCCGCCAGCCGGTAGACGGCGCAGAAATGGATGGCATAGCTCGGCGAGAGGGCGACCAGCACCTCCGGCTCCCGCACGATCTCGATCAGCCCGAGCGTCCCGATCAGCGCGAACCACAGGGCGCAGATGGGGCCGAAGATCGCTCCCATGCTGCCCGTGCCACGATACTGCACGATGAAGAGGCCGATCAGGATGACGACCGAGAGCGGGATCACCGCCTCCTCGAAGGCCGGCGAGACCACCTTCAGCCCCTCCACCGCCGACAGCACCGAAATGGCCGGGGTGATGATACCGTCCCCGAAGAACAGGCAGGCGCCTGCCATGCCGACGAGGGCCACCCACCAACGGCCCCGCTCCGTCCGGGCGCAGCGCTGAGCCAGGGCCATCAGCGCCAGGATGCCGCCCTCGCCCTTGTTGTCGGCCTGGAGGACGAAGACGACGTACTTTACCGTGACGGTGAGGATGAGCGACCAGAAGATCAGGCTGAGCAGCCCGAGCACCTCCCACCGTTCGACGCCATCGGCGGCGAAATGCAGCACCGAGGCCTTGAGCGCATAGAGCGGGCTGGTGCCGATATCGCCATAGACGACCCCGAGCACGCCCAGGATCAGGGCGGGGGTCAGGTCGCGCCGTTGGCCGGCCTCGGATGATGCGTGCAAGGATTAAGGGCCCGGGGGTTCAGGGGGGCGTAACGCATAGGCCCGCTGCCGGTTGGCATGCAAGGGCCGGCCCCTCGGGCAGGGCCGGCCTGGGCCTCAATGCCCGCGCAGGATCTGGCTGAGGAAGGTCTTCAGCCGCTCGGTCTGCGGGTTCTCGAACAGGTGGTTCGGCGCACCCACCTCGACGATCTCGCCGCGGTCCATGAACACCACCCGGTCGGCCACCTGCCGGGCGAAGCCCATCTCATGGGTGACGCAGATCATGGTCATGCCCGTCTCGGCGAGGCTGACCATGGTGTCCAGCACCTCCTTGATCATCTCCGGGTCGAGCGCCGAGGTCGGCTCATCGAAGAGCATGATCTTCGGCTTCATGCAGAGCGCGCGGGCGATGGCCACGCGCTGCTGCTGGCCGCCGGAGAGCTGGCCTGGGTATTTCTTCGCCTGCTCCGGGATGCGCACCCGGGTCAGGTAGTGCATCGCCAGTTCCTCGGCCTCCTTCTTCGGCATCCGACGGACCCAGATCGGCGCGAGGGTGCAGTTCTCGAGGATGGTGAGGTGCGGGAAGAGGTTGAAGCTCTGGAACACCATGCCGACCTCGCGGCGGATGTCGTCCAGCGCCTTCAGGTCATCGGACAGCTCGATCCCGTTGACCTGGATCTTGCCCTCCTGATGGGTCTCCAGCCGGTTGATGCAGCGGATCATGGTGGACTTGCCGGAGCCCGAAGGGCCGCAGACCACCACCCGCTCACCGAGCGCGACGCTGAGGGAGACGTCCCGCAGCACATGCAGCGCGCCATACCACTTGTTGACCTTGTCGAGCAGGATGGCCGGCGGCGCATCCGTCCGGGCCGCCGAGGCGATGTGATCCAGGGTCTCGCTCATCGTTGGGTTCCCCTCAGTGCCGGCGGTGGCGGTTGAGCTCCGCCTCCAGGCTCTGGCTGTACTTGCTCATGGCGAAGCAGAAGATGAAGTAGATTGCGCCGACGGTCAGGTAGACCTCGATGCCGAAGCCCTGCCAGGCGGGTTCGATGATCGCCGTCTTGCCCGCGGTCAGCAGGTCGAAGATGCCGATGATCAGGACCAGCGAGGTGTCCTTGAAGAAGCCGATGAAGGTGTTGACCAGCGGCGGGATGACGAGGCGGAGTGCCTGCGGCAGGATGATGAAGCCGGTCTTCTGCCAGTAGGAGAGGCCGAGCGCATCGGCTGCCTCGTATTGCCCCCTGGAGAGGGATTGCAGGCCACCGCGCACCACCTCGGCCAGATAGGCGCCGGCGAAGAGGATGATGGCGATCTGGGCGCGGAGCAGCTTGTCGATGTTCATGCCCTCGGGGAGGAAGAGCGGGAACATCACGCTCGCCATGAAGAGCAGCGAGATCAGCGGCACGCCACGGATCAGCTCGACATAGATGACGCAGAGCGCCTTGATCGCCGGCAGCTTCGAGCGCCGGCCGAGCGCCACCAGCACGGCGAGCGGGAAGGCGAGCGCCAGGCCGAAGGTCGCCAGGATCAGGGTGATGACCAGCCCGCCCCACCGCTCCTGCGGCACATAAGGCATGCCGAGCACGCCGCCCCACATCAGCACGCCGATCAGCGTCAGCACGCCGACCCAGATCAGCGCCAGCTCTTTCCGCCAGAAGCGGCGCATGGCGGAGACGATGTAGAGCCCGACGAAGAGCGCGATGCAGAGCGCCGGGCGCCAGTGCTCCTCATAGGGGTAGGTGCCGAAGAGGATGAAGCGGTGCTTCTCCGTCACCACCGCCCAGCAGGCGCCGGTGCCGCGCAGGTCGCGGCAGGCCTGGGTCTGGTTGTTCGGCACCGACCAGACGGCGTTGATGATGGCCCAGTCGACGAAGCCGATGGCCCAGCGGATGATGAGATAGCCGAGCGCCAGGGTGACCGCGGTCGAGAGCCAGCCGGAGAAGAGGTTGGTCCGCAACCAGCCGACGAAGCCGACCTGGGAGATCGGGGCGCTACGGGGCACCGCCTCGGCGACCTTGGCGCTGGCATTGAGGGTGATGTCGCTCATGGCTCAGCGCTCCACCAGATCAGGTCGGGCTGCTCCGCTGGCCCTCGGGCCAGCGGAGTAGAACGAGGCTTTGGCGGCCGTCAGGCCGACGAAGCGAAACAAAGGCAATGCGCGCATCGCCATCACCTTTCCACCAGCGCGATGCGCGCATTGTACCAATTCATGAAGAGGCTGATCGACAGGCTGATCGAGAGATAGACCAGCATGATGATGGCGATGCCCTCGATCGCCTGGCCGGTCTGGTTCAGCGTCGTGTTGGCGATCGAGACGATGTCCTGGTAGCCGATGGCCACCGCCAGCGAGCTGTTCTTGGTGATGTTGAGGTACTGGCTGGTCATCGGCGGGATGATGACGCGCAGCGCCTGGGGCAGCACCACCTGCTTCAGCACCTGGCCGGGGCGGAGGCCGAGCGCCTGCGCCGCCTCCCACTGGCCATGCGGCACGGCGAGGATGCCGGCGCGGACGATTTCGGCGATGAAGCCGGCCGTGTAGGTGGTCAGGCCCAGCAGCAGGGCGAAATACTCGGGCGACATGTTGAGGCCGCCACGGAAGTTGAAGCCGCGCAGCTCCGGCCAGTCCACCGTCCAGGGCGCGCCGGCGGCGGCCCAGATAGCAACCGGCAGCACCAGCATGCAGCCAAGCGCCATCGGCCAGACCGGCCGCGGCCTGCCGTCGATGATGCGCTTGGCGATGGCGTCGCGCCGGTAGAACCAGGTGAAGAGCGCGCCAAGGGCGAAAGCGAGCAGCGCATAGGAATGCGCGTCCTGCCACTCGATCCAGGGCAGCTTGAGGCCGCGGTTCGAGAGGAAGACGCCATCCACCGGGTGCAGCGCCTGGCGCGGCCCGGGCAGGCCCTGGAGGATGGCGTACCAGAAGAGCAGCTGCAGCAGCAGCGGCAGGTCGCGGATCACCTCAATATAGACGCCGGCGATCTTGCTGAGCAGCCAGTTCTTCGACAGCCGGGCGATGCCGATCAGCGTGCCGAAGATGGTCGCGAGCACGATGCCGACGACGGCGACCTTCAACGTGTTCAGCAGGCCGATGAGGAGGGCGCGGAAATAGGTATCGGTCGGGCTGTAGGGGATCAGGTTCTCGGCGATCGGCAGGCCTGCCTCGCGGCTGAGGAAGCCGAAGCCGGTGGCAATGCGCCGGACCTCGAGATTATGGACGGTGTTCGACCACAACCACCAGACGATGGCGCCGATGATGCCGACGACGAGGATCTGCCAGACGATGGCGCGGACCCGTTCGTCGGACCAGGAGAGCCGCAGCGGCCGCCGGGGCGGGGTGCGCAGCGAGCGTGGGTCGATGGTGGTCTGGGACATGGCGCCCTCTCGTTCCAGGCCGCTAGCGGGAAGGCGGGGCCGGCCAAAGCCGGCCCCCATGGTCTCGGAGGAGGCCGGACCTCAGCGGAAGGGCGGCGAGTATTGCAGCCCGCCGCCGGTCCACAGCGCGTTCGGGCCGCGCTGGATGCCGATCGGCTTCAGCGAGCGGTCGAAGACCTCGCTGTAGTTGCCGACCGCCTTGATGACGTTCACGGCCCAGAGGTTGTCGAGGCCGAGCATCTTCCCGAGCTCGCCGTTCTTGCCGAGGATGCGCTGCACCTCCGGCCGCGGGTCGTTCGCCATCTGGTCGACATTCGCCTGGGTGATGCCGAACTCCTCGGCGCTCAGCAGCAGGAAGTGGGTCCAGCGGACGACGTCGGCGAAGCGCGCATCGCCCTGCCGCACGCCGATCGCCAGCGGCTCCTTGCTGATCACCTCGGGCAGGATGAGGTAGTCATCGGGCTTCGGCTGGGCCGAGCGGGTGGCGGCGAGGCCGGAAACGTCGGTGGTATAGGCATCGCACCGGCCGGCGACGAAGGCGGAGACGATCTCCTCCAGCCGCTCGATCACCACCGGGGTGAAGCGAATGCGGTTGGCCCGCGCCCAGTCGGACAGGTTCTGCTCGGTCGTGGTGCCGGGCTGAACGCAGATGGTCGCGCCTTCCAGCTCCTTCGCCGATTTCACGCCGAGGGCGGACTTCACCATGAAGCCCTGGCCATCGAAGAAGTTGGTCGCGGCGAAGTCGAGGCCGAGCGCGGTGTCGCGCGAGAGGGTCCAGGTGGTGTTGCGGGAGAGCACGTCCACTTCGCCGGATTGCAGCGCGGTGAAGCGCACCTGCGCCGTCGTCGGCACGTAGCGGACCTTGTTCGGGTCACCGAAGATGGCGGCCGAGACGGCGCGGCAGTAGTCCACGTCGAAGCCGCGCCAGACGCCCTGGCTGTCCGGCTGGGCGAAGCCGGCGAGGCCGGTGTTCACGCCGCACACCAGCTGGCCGCGGGCGCGGACGGCATCGAAGGTGTTGGCATTGGCGGCCGGCGCCTGGGCCCGCGCCACGCCCGGCAGGGCGAGCGCGAGGCCGAGGGCGGCCGCACCCATGGTACGCATGAAGGAAGGCCCGAATTGGGGCATCAACTCCGTCTCCCGTTGTGGATACCACCGTAAAGGGGTGGATCCTTGTCCCTGTTTGTCCAGCAAATGCTGCGCCAGGGTCCGCTACGGAAGCAACGCCTGATCTGTGCGCCGCCCGTCCGACCGCCCTGCTGCCTGCATCGCTGGTGGGCGGGCGATAGCAGAGCGTCACGGAATTGCGAAGCAATCCGTTAACCTGTTGCAGCCTGGGGCGTCAGGACGGGGCGCCGTTTGCCCAAACCTGGTGCGGCCGCCCATGGATTGGGCGGTTCAATCCTGACCCGGCATGACCTGCAAGGTGAGGCGGAGGCCGTCCGTGCCGAGCTCCGCCCGGCCGCCGGCACGCTGGGCCAGGCTGGCCAGACGGTTCAGGGCGGGCAGGCTCAACCCGTCGGGATGGAGGATGGCGAGGCCGACCTCACCCTCCCGGGCCTCGGTGACGAGGCGCAGGCCGGCGTTGCGCGGCAGGACCTCGGCCGCCTCCTGGGCGGCGGTGAGCAGGGCGTCCTCGAAGGCGGTCCGGTCGACCTGCACCGGCGCATCCTCCTCGGCCAGCTCCAGCAGGAGGGAGCCGGTGGTCGGCAACAGCAGCAGGAGCAGCGGCTGGATGGCGCTGACCAGCTCCGACAGGCGAAGCCGGGTTTCCTGCCCTGTCGGGCGGCGGAGCATGCTGAGCAGCGCCCGCGTCGAGCCCTCCAGCCGCTTCGCCGCCTCCTGAATGCGGTCGAGCTGGCGTTGCGGGCCGCCGGGGGCGGCGGTGCGCTTCAGCAGCTCGAGATTGGCGAAGACCACGGTCAGCAGGTTGTTGATGTCGTGCTGCACCGGCCGCGCGAGCGTCGCCACGCTCGTCATGCGACGCGCCTGGGGCTCGATGCTGGGTTCGGTTGGTGTAGTGGGCTGGCCCGTCATACTGCTGATGTATCCCGACTGCGCGAGGACTGCATCCCCCGATCACGGTTCCCGTCAGGGCAATGCCCCGGCCACCTCGTGGAACAGGCGGGCGGGCAGGGTGCCACCGCGGACATCGTCCATCGGCCGGGCATCGTCGTTGCCGAGCCAGATGCCGATGACCTGCCCGCCGACCATCCCGATGAACCAGGCATCCCGCGAATCCTGCGTGGTGCCGGTCTTGCCGGCGACGGCGCGGCCGGGCAGGGCGGCGGCCCGGCCGCTGCCGCGGGCCACCACCGCCTCCAGCATCCGGCGCATCGCCGCAACCGGCTCGGCGGCCAGCACTCGGCGCGGGGCGGCGCGCACCACCGGCAGGCCCCGCCCGCCCGCACTGGCCCCGGCGATGCCGAAGGGGGTGACGCGGAGGCCGCCATTGGCGATCGCCGCATAGGCGGCGGCGAGGTCGATCAGCGTCACCTCCCCCGTGCCGAGGGCCAGTGAGGCGTCGTTCGGGAAGCGGCCGGCGATGCCGAGGCGGGCCGCCATCTCCATCGCCGATTTCGGCCCGCCGGCGCGGTAGAGCACGCGGACGGCGGCGGTATTGACCGACTGGGCCAGCGCCTCCTCCAGCGTGATCTCGCCACGCGGGCGCCAGGTGCCGTTGCCGGGCGACCAGCCGCCGAGGTTCAGCGGCGCGTCGGATACGTCGTCATCCGGCCGCATGCCGTGCTCCAGCGCGGCCAGGTAGTAGATCGGCTTGAAGACCGAGCCGGGTTGCCGCCGGGCGAGGGTGGCGCGGTTGAACTGGCTCAGCTGGTAGTCCCGCCCGCCGGCCATGGCGCGGACGGCGCCGCTCGCCGCCTCCAGCACCACCACGGCACCCTGGGAGACGCCGGCCCGCGCGCCCGGCCCCGCCAGCAGGGCGCCGAGCCGGGCCTCGACGGTGGCCTGCAGGCGGGTGTCGAGCGTCGCCCGCAGCACCAGGTCGGCATTGCCAGGGAAGGTGTCGGCAAGGTCTTCCAGCGCCCAGTCGGCGAACCAGCCGGCCTGGCCGGAGCGCGGCGGGGGCAGGCGCATCCGGCCGAGCTCCGCCTCCATCTGGGCCTGGGTGATGGCCCGGTTGGCCACCATCGCCTCCAGCACCTCCGAGGCGCGGGCGACGGCGAGGTCGGGCGAGGCGCGCGGGTTGAGGCGGGAGGGTGCCTTCGGCAGCCCCGCCAGCAGGGCGGATTGCCAGAGCTGCAGCCGCCGCGCCGGGACGCCGAAGAAGAGGCGCGAGGCCGCATCCACCCCATAGGCGCCGGCGCCGAGATAGACGCGGTTGAGGTAGATCTCCATCAGCTGGTCCTTGCTGAAGCGGCGCTCCAGCCAGAGGGCCAGCAGGGCTTCCTGCGCCTTGCGGCGGAAATTCCGCTCCGGCGTCAGGAACAGGTTCTTGGCGAGCTGCTGGGTGAGGGTGGAGCCGCCCTGCACCACCTCCCCGGCCCGCCAATTGGCGAGGGCCGCGCGGGCCATGCCCCATGGGTCGATGCCGAAATGGCTGCGGAAGCGCCGGTCCTCCACCGCCATCAGCGCGGCGGGCAGGTGGGCGGGCAGGTCCCGGATGCGGACCACCTCGCCATAGAGATCGCCCTGGGTCGCCAGCGTGGTGCCATCCGCGGCCAGCAGGGTGACGGAGGGCCGGCGGGTGGCGGCGGGCAGGCTGTCCGGCCGCGGGAGGTCCCAGGCGAAGGCCAGCAGCAGCAGGGCCAGCGCGACCGACCCCCAGATGCCGATCAGCAGCGGCCAGCGCAGCCATCGCCAGCCGCCGCGGCTCGCCGCACGGGAGGGGCTGGGGGGAGATGCGGGGGCGGGCCGGGCGGGGGCGGCGAGTGGGGGGACCCGGCGCTGCCGCTTCCGGCCGGCCTGCGCCGGTGGCATGGGGCGAGTTATAGGGCGGCGGCGGAGGCGGGATAAAGGGCTCCGCGCAGGGGCGGGATGGCGGGGGACGGCATCGGGCGGTTCCTGCGGCGGGTCGGGCTCAAGCCACCTCAACGCTGCTCAAACCGGCTCAATTCACTTGAGGCGGTTTGGAGCAACCTATTGGAATTGCTCGGCATCGGCGGCGAATTGAAGGAGTTGAGCGGTTGAGGCGGAGGTGGGCGGAGCGCATGGCTCAGGTGTTGGCGCGGGGACTTTAGTCCTATTCCCTGGCCAATGTCGAGGGGAAGGCGGCGCCTAGCCCTTCTCCGCCCCGGTCTCGAAATTCAGCACCAGCTCATGGATGCGGGCCGGGTCCGACTGTTCCATCACCCGCCGGGCGAAGCGGGCGCAGTCGGCGATGTCGAGGGCGCGGACGGCCTGCTTCACCCGGGGGATGGCGCTGGCATTCATGCTGAGGCAGCGGATGCCGAGGCCCAGCAGCAGGGGCACCAGCCGCGGGTTGCCGGCCATCTCGCCGCAGACGGAGACGGGCATGCGCAGCCGCAGCGCCGCCTCGGTGGCGAATTGCATCAGCCGCAGCACGGCGGGGTGCAGGCTGTCATAGAGATGGCTGACCTCGGTCTCGGCACGGTCCACCGCCAGGGTGTACATGGCGAGGTCGTTGGTGCCGATGGCGAAGAAATCCGCCTCGAGGGCGATGGCATCGGCGGCCAGCGCCGCGCCCGGCGTCTCGATCATCACCCCGAGGTCGGGCAGCTTGTCCGGCACCGCGACGCCCTTGCGGCGGAGCCGGCGGGCGACCTTCTCGTAGATGTCGCGGGCTGCCTTCACCTCGGAGGGGTTGGTGACCATCGGCAGCAGGATGCGGACCGGGCCGCGCTCGGCGACGCGGAGAATGGCGGCGAATTGCGCCTCCAGCAGCTCCGGCCGCTTCAGCAGCAGGCGCAGGCCGCGCAGGCCGAGCGCCGGGTTGGGGCCGGAATGCGTCGGCGCCACGCCCTCGCTGAGCGCCTGCATGTCCTTCTCGCCGCCCCAGTCGAGCACGCGGATGGTGACTTGGTCGCCGCCCATCGCCTCCAGCACCTGGGTATAGGCGGCCAGCTGGGCCTCCTCGTCGGGGAGATCCTCGCGGTTCATGAAGAGGAATTCGGTGCGCAACAGGCCGATGCCCTGGGCGCCGGCCTGGGCGATCAGCGGCAGCTCGGCCGGGATCTCGAGATTGGCCTGCAGCTCGACCAGCTCGCCATCGGTGGTGATGGCGGGCAGGCGGCGGAGCTTGGCGAGCTTGGCACGCTCCTTGGCGAAGGCGGCGAGCGCCGCGCGCCCCTTCTCCATCGTCTTCTCGCCGGGGCGGAGGACGATGGTGCCGGTGGCGCCGTCGAGCACCGCGAGGTCGCCGCGCTCCGCGCTCTCGCTGAGGCCGGTGACACCCAGGATGGCGGGAATGCCGAGCGCCCGCAGCATGATGGCGGTATGGCCATCGGCACCGCCCTCATCGGTGGCGACGCCGGCGATGCGGGTCGGGTCGAGCAGGGCGGCGTCGGCGGGGGTGAGTTCCTCGGCGACGAGGATGGCACCTTCGGGCACGCCCTTGAGGCTGCGGAAGGGGGTGGAGGTGAGGTTGCGCGTCAGCCTGCGGGCGATCTCGCGCACCTCGCCGGCGCGGCGCTGCAGGCCGGGCTTGTCGTCGTCGCGGGCGGCGAGGATGAGGGCGGCGATGGATTCGGCCTCGTCGCCGACCGCGGTCTCGGCGGCCAGCAGCTCGGCCTCGATGCGCTTGCGGGCGCCGCGCAGCAGGCGGGAGTTGCCCAGCATCAGCACATAGGCGTCGAGCAGCGGCGCCAGCTCCTCCTGCGCCTCCTCGGGCAGGACGGAGAGGCGGGTCTTCAGCTTGGCGAGCTGCTTGCGCGAGAGCGAGACGGCCTCGGCAAGGCGGCCCTTCTCGGCCTCGACCTGGGTGGCGTCGATGCTGCGGCGCGGTGCCTCGGTCGGCACCTCGGTGGTGTCGAAGATCGGGCCGATGGCGATGCCCGGGCAGACCGGAATGCCGCGGATGGCATGTTCCCGCCCCCGCCGCGGGCCGGGCTTGCGGAGGAGCTCGGCGGGTTTGGCCTCGGGCTTCTCGCTCCGCTCAGTCTTCATGGAAGCCGGCTTCGACCAGGCCGGCGACCGCGTCCAGCGCCTCCCGTGCGTCCCAGCCCTCGGCCTCGATGGTCACCTTGCTGCCCTGGCCGGCGCCCAGCATCATCAGCCCCATGATGGAGCAGGCCGGCACCTTCTGCCCGTCGCGGGAGACGCTGAGGCAGGCGGAGTAGCGCTCGGCGAGCGTCACCAGCTTGGCGGCGGCGCGGGCATGCAGGCCACGGCTGTTGCGGATGGTGATGCATTGCCGCAGCACCAGGTCTTCATTGCCATCGGGGCTGCCGTTGCCGAGGGCATCCGGCCCGGCATCGGCGGCGGCCGCGTGGCTGCTGGTCTGGCTCATGGCTTGTTTCCACCATTCCCGTTGGCGCTGCCATTGACCCGCGCGATCCCGTTCGGGATGTCGCCGGCGGCGGCGATGTATTTGCGGCCTGCGGCGGCGGCATGGTCCACCGCCTCGGCCAGGGGTTCCGACGAACGGATCTTCGCGAGCTTCACCAGCAGGGGCAGGTTCACCCCGGCGATGACCTCGACATGGTTGTGGTCGGCGAGCGAGACGGCGAGGTTGCAGGGGGTGCCGCCCATGATGTCGGTCAGCACCACCACGCCATCGCCCTGCTCGACCGCCGCGATGCTGTCGCGGATATCCTGCCGGCGGCGCTCCATGTCGTCGTCGGGACCAATGCAGACGGTCGCGACCGCGCGCTGCGGTCCGACCACATGTTCCATGGCGAGGCGAAGCTCATCGGCCAGACGGCCATGGGTAACCAGGACCAATCCTATCATGGGGACGGTGAAAGGGCCTCCCGACCCCCTAAGCGGGCTTCCGGCGCAGCGGCGGCACGAAGCGGTGCCACCCCGTCGAGTTCCCGATGCGTGATGTCCGCGCGCCAACCCAGGGCGCGCAAATGGTCAGCCAGGCGCTCCGCGACAAGGACCGATCGATGACGGCCCCCGGTGCAGCCCAGCGCGACCGTGAGGTACTTCTTGCCCTCGGCCACATAGCGCGGCAAGAGCGGATCGACGAAGCCAACGAGCCGGGTCCAGAACCCCGGGAAATCCGGATCCGCCTCGACATGGGCCGCGACCGCGGCATCCCGCCCGGTCAGCGGCTTCAGCTCCGGCACGTAATGGGGATTGCGCAGGAAGCGCACGTCGAAGACGAGGTCCGCCTCGCGTGGCAGGCCGCGCGGGAAGGCGAAGGACTGGACGTGGATGAGGAGGCCGGGTGCCCCCTCGCCCCGGAAGCGGCGCTCGATCATCTGTCGGAGAGCGGGCAGGGGCAGGTCCGAGGTATCGACCACCATGTCGGCGGCGTCGCGCAGCGGGGCCATGAGCTGCTGCTCGCGGGCGATGCCGTCGGCGACGCGGCTGCCGAGCGAGCCGCCGGGGGCCAGCGGGTGGCGGCGGCGCGTCTCGCTGTAGCGGCGGAGCAGGACGGCATCCTCGGCGGTCGCATAGACCAGGGTGACGGCGATGTCCGGGCGCAGGCGGAGGCGGGCGAGGGTGCGGAGCACCAGCGCCGGGTCGAAGCCGCGGCTGCGGGTGTCGACGCCCGCCGCGAGCGGCTGGTCGCCATCGCCGACCAGCTCCTCCAGCAGGTCGAGCGGCGGGTTGTCCACCGTCTCGAAGCCGAGATCCTCCAGGTAGCGGAGAATGGAAGCGCGGCCGGCGCCGGACAGTCCGGTGACCAGGATGACCGGCCGCACCGCCATCACGGCATGCCTTTGGCGAAGGCGCCGGCCGGCTGGGCGATGCGGCCGAGCGCGGCGTCGAGCGCCAGGGCCAGCTTCGCCGGGGCGGAGGCATCGAAGGCGTGCAGGCGGATGGCGGGCAGGCTCACCCCCTCGGCCGACCAGGTCTCGGGCTCGGGCAGGCGGGGGATCTCGGCGCGGGGCAGCAGGCGGGCGACGAGGCGGAGGATGGGGGCGGCGGCGCGGGGGAGCGGGCCGAAGAGGCCAAGGCCCCGGACCTCCAGCAGGCCGGCGATGGGGGCGGGCGCCTCCGGGCGCAGGTCTCCCGCTTCCGCACGGAGCTCGACCTGGTCATCGGCGACCAGCGACCATCCCGAATGCAGCAGGCGCAGCACCAGATCGGACTTCCCTGACCCGGATGGACCGAGGAGGAGGACGGCATCCCCGTCCCGGGCGACTGAACTTGCATGGAGCAGCATGATGGCCGCCACCCAACAGGCGATTCACATTGGCAGAAAGACACAATCGTTCCAAGGGCACCACCGGTTGCACCGCAGCGTGGGTCGTGCCACCGGTTGCGCATCATGATCGAGACTCATCTCCCGGGCCGGGCGCCCGACCAGGACGCGATCCGCGCCGCAGCTCGGCGCATCGCCCCCTATATCCGCCGGACGCCGCTGCTGCGGCTGGCCGGGGCCGATCTCGGCCTGCCGCATGACGTGGTGCTGAAGCTGGAGTCGCTGCAGGCGAGCGGCAGCTTCAAGCCGCGCGGGGCCTTCAACACGCTGCTCGCCGGCGGGCTGCCAGCTGCGGGGGTGGTGGCGGCCTCGGGCGGCAACCATGGCGCGGCGGTGGCCTATGCGGCGCGGGCGCTCGGCGTGCCGGCGGAGATATTTGTCCCGGAGATCACCGGGCCGGCGAAGCGGGCACGGATCGAGAGCTATGGCGCCCGGCTGGTGGTGGGCGGCGCGGCCTACGACGTGGCCCGGCAGGCGAGCGAGGCGCGGGCGGCGGAGACCGGCGCCGTGCTGGTGCATGCCTATGACCAGGACACGGTGCTGGCCGGGCAGGGGACGGTGGCGCTGGAATTCGAGGCGGATGCGCCGGACCTCACCCATGTGCTGGTGGCGACGGGCGGCGGCGGGCTGATCGGCGGCATGGCCGCCTGGTACGGCGCGGGCGGCACGGCGCTCGTCAGCGTGGAGCCGGAGGGCTGCCCGGCGCTGGCCACGGCGCTGCGGGAGGGGCGGCCGGTGCCGGCGCCGGTGGGCGGGCTGGCGGCGGACAGCCTCGGTGCGCGGCAGGTGGGGGCGCTGATGTTCCCGCTGGCGCAGCGGGCCGTCGCCGCGGCGGTGCTGGTGCCGGATGCGGCGATCCGCGCGGCGCAGCGGGTGCTGTGGGAGGCGGCGCGGCTGGTGGCGGAGCCGGGCGGGGCGACGGCGCTGGCGGCGCTGCTCTGTGGCGCCTGGGTTGCGCCGGAGGGGGCCAGGGTGGGCGTCCTGGTCTGTGGCGGGAATTGCGAGCCGGGGAGCGTCGCGGGTTAGAGCCGAGCAGGGCAACCTCGTCGCCGCACCTTGCGTTCGCTGCGCAAGAGCGAGGAGGTGGGGATGCGGACGACGACTCTGATGCTGGCAGCGGTGCTGGCCGGACTGGCACCGGTGGCCTGGGCGCAATCCCGGCCGGAAACCATGAGCCAGGCCGCGGCGCCCGGGGCGGTGCCGGCATCCGACCTGCAATCCTATGCGCGCCTGCTGCAGGATGCCGAAACCCGGCTGCGCCAGGCGCAGCAGGCTGCCGCCCGTGCCCCGGTCCAGCGCCAGGAAGGCGCTGTCTCGGGCGAGCGGATCGAGCTGATGCGGACAGCGCGGGCGGCGCAGGACACCGTGCAGCAGGTGCCGACCAGCTTCGCCGGCACCGAGGCCTATAGGAATGCCGACCGGGAGCTGCGGGAAACCCTGTCCGGCTTCGTCTCCGCCCAACGGGAGGGCGGGCAGGGCAGCATGCAGGCGGCCGACCGCGCGGTGGGCATCCTCGCCGGGTTGCGCCAGCAGGTGATGCAGGCGGCGGGCGCCTCGGGCGGCTCGGTTCCGACGCCGTCCACGGGTGGGAGCGGCCGCTGAGGCTTGGAGCCTGATCGGCCGGAGCACAGGCCGATCAGGGTCTCGCCTGGCTAGTGCGCCACCAGCCAGGCGAGCATCAGCACGCCGAGGGCGATGCGGTACCAGCCGAAGGGCGTGAAGCCGATGCGGCCGATGACGGCGAGCACCCAGCGCACCGTCAGCAGCGCCACGACGAAGGCGGTGACGAAGCCGATGGCGACCAGGCCCAGCCCATCCGCCGCGATCTCGTGCCGGACCTTCAGCAGGCTGTAGGCGCTGGCGGCGAGCATGGTGGGGATGGCGAGGACGAAGCTGAACTCGGCGGCGACCTTGCGGTCCACCCCGAGCAGCAGCGCGGTGATGATGGTGGCACCCGAGCGGGAGGTGCCGGGGATCATCGCCAGGGCCTGGCCGAAGCCGACCAGCAGGGCGGAGAGCGGGCCGATCTCCGGCACCGAGTGGATCGTCGGCGCCGGGCGGGCGCGCTCGATCAGGATGATGGCGATGCCGCCGACGATCAGCGCGACCGAGACGACCCAGGGGTTGAACAGCCCCTCGGTGATCGTCTTGTGCAGCGTCGCGCCGATGATGGCGGCGGGGATGAAGGCGAGCAGCAGGTTGATGGCGTAGTAGCGTTCCCGCCCCGGATGCCAGAGGCCGCGCAGCAGGTTCAGCAGCAGGTCGCGATAGATCCAGATCACCGCGCCGATGGCGCCGAGCTGGATGCCGATCTCGAAGACCTTGCCGGGCGGGCCCTCGAATCCGATCAGGGAGCCGAGCAGGATGAGGTGGCCCGTCGAGGAGATCGGCAGGAATTCGGTCAGCCCCTCCAGCACGCCCATGGCGATGGCGGATAGGATCGCGGCAAGGTCCATGATCGGCTGAGGCTCCGGGAATGCAGCGGCGCCTATAGCGGCCGGGGCCGTGGCGCGATAGTTGCCGGGAGGGGGCTCGCCTGAGGTTGAGTGTGGAGGATGGTGGGCTGATGCAGCAGGTGACGTTGCCGAAGGAGGTGGTCTACCTCCCCTTCGAGGATGGGCCCTTCCGCATGGCGATGGGGCTGGTGGCCTGCCCCGAGGCCGGGTGGATCGAGATCGACGAGCACTATCCGGCGGAGATGGCCGGGCGGCGGAGGCTGCTGGCGGAGCGGCATGCGGATGTCGTCGCGGCCTGCCCGGGTTCGGAGGCGGCGCGGGCCGAGGTGCTGGCGATGCTGGCCGCGCATCTGCCGGCGCAATTCCCCGACTGGTTCCGGCGCGAGGGCTCCGTGCTGCGGAACGCGCTGACCGGCGAGGCCTTCGACCTCGACGCGCCGGGCGAGGACCCGCTGGAGGTGGCGGCGCGGCTGGTGCAGGAGGATCTCTGCATCATCCGCCCGGCCGAGGGCGGGCCGGTGCTGGAGGCGGCGGTGGTCTGCGCGCCGACCCGCTGGCGGGTGAGCGAGAAGATCGGCCGGCCGCTGATGCAGGTGCATGCGGCGGTACCCTTTTATGGAGAGCGGCTAGGCTCGCCGGTCGACCGCTTCATGGCGCAGATCAAGGCAGGGCGCGTGGCGATGCGGGTGAATTGGTCGGTCGTCGACAACCCGGCGCTGTTCCAGCTGAGCGGCAAGCACCGGGGGGAGCTCGACCCCTCCTTCACCGCGGAGAATGCGGGGGAGCGGCTGTATCTGCGGACCGAGCGGCAGACCTTCCGCCGGCTGCCGCAATCGGGGGCGGTGCTGTTCACCATCCACGTCCACAGCTACCCGCTGACCCGCATCGCGGCGCTGCCCGGGGTGGCGGCGCGGCTGGCCGGGGCGGTCAGGGCGCTGCCGGAGGAGATGGGGCGCTACAAGAGCCTGCCCGTCTATCGCGAGGCGCTGCTCGGCTGGCTGGATGCGGCGGCGCGGCTGGCGCCCGCCGCCTGAAGCCTGGAGGCGTCCCGGGCGACGGCGTCGCCCGGGAATGGGGAGGTCAGCGCTGCGCGGCCGCCGCGGGGAAGGCGAAATTGTCGAAGCTGCTCTCGGCGACGCGAAACCACTGGTACTCCTCCTGCCGGTAGGCGCGGTAGGCGGTCCAGATTTTCTTGAAGCGCTCGTTCTTCGCCGACATCTCGTCATACATGGCGTTCGCCTCGTTCCAGGCAGCCTGCATGATCTCGCGCGGCCAGGGGCGGAGCTGGGCGCCGGCGGCAACCAGGCGGCGCAGCGCCTGCGGGTTCAGGTGGTCGTATTGCGCCAGCATGTTGGCGTTGGCCTCGCCGCAGGCGGATTCCAGCGCGGCCTTGTAGCTCTCCGGCAGGCGGTTGAACGCCTCCTTGTTGGAGATGAAGTGGAGGTGGGCACCGGCCTCCCAGAAGCCCGGGTAGTAGTAGTAGCGGGCGACGCGGACGAAGCCGAGCTTCTCGTCGTCATGCGGGCCGACGAACTCCACCGCATCCAGCGCGCCGCGCTCGAGCGAGGGGTAGATATCGGCCGGGGCGATGGCCTGGGGCACGGCGCCGAGGCGGCTGAAGAGCTGGCCGTTGAGGCCGGGAGTGCGGAATTTCAGCCCCTTGAGGTCGGCCATGCCCTTGACCTCGTTGCGGAACCAGCCACCCATCTGCGCGCCGGTATCGCCCGCCGGGAGGCCGACGCAGTTGAACTCGCCGAGCAACTCGTCGCAGAGGGCGTTGCCGCCGCCATATTGCAGCCAGGCCATGTTCTGGCGCGCATTCAGGCCGAAGGGCACGGCGGTGAAGAAGTTCAGCGCCGGGTCCTTGCCGCCGAAATAGTAGAGCGGCGCATGGCCGCCCTCGAGCGAGCCGGACTGCACGGCGTCCAGCACCTGCGGCCCCGGCACCACCTCGCCGGCGGGGAAGAAGCGGATGCGGAAGCGGTTCTCGGTGAGCTGGGCCACCCGCTTGGCGATGGCGTCGCCGGTGCCGAAGAGCACATCCAGGTTCCGCGGGAAGGCGGAGGAGACGCGCCAATTCACCTCGGGGTGGGATTGGGCCAGGGCGGGCGCGGCCAGGGCGGGGGTGACCAGGGCGGCGGCGCCCAGGATCAGGCGGCGGTTCATGAGTGGCGGTTCCTCCCGGAGCGGGCCGAACATTGCGTCCGGGCCATGCGATGCGGCGCATGGAAAAGCCTGAACGGGGTCCGGGCGCAATACCCTAACCGCACGGGCAGGGCGGTGGAGGATGCATGGCGGATGAGAGTGGGCTCCGGCGGGCCTGGCGGGCGGTGCCGCTGGTGGCGATCGGCGGCTGCGTGGACTCGATCGGCTTCCTGCGGCTGCAGGAGCTGTTCGTCAGCTTCATGAGCGGGACAAGCACGCTGCTGGGCGTGGCGTTGGCCGAGGGGGAGCCGGGGCGGGCGGTGGAGCTGGGGCTGGTGGTGGCGCTCTTCATCGCCGGGGCGGTGATGGGGGCGGGGCTGGCAAGGCTGGCCGGGCCAAGGCGGCGGCCCGTGGTGGTGCTGGGGGTGGTGGCGGCGCTGCTGCTCTGCGGCTGGCGGCTGCCTTCGGTGGGCGGCGCGGGGCTGCCGCCGATGGCCTTCGCGGTGGTGCCGGCGATGGGGGCGCTCAACCTCGCCCTGCCGGGGGTGGGGGGCATCACCTTCGTCACCGGCTCGCTGACCCGCTTCGCGGAGGCGCTGATGACGGCCCTGGCCGGGCTCGGGCGGCATGGGGCCTGGGTGGTGCAGATCACCGCCTGGGCGGCGCTGGTGGCGGGGGCGGTGACAGGCGCCCTGCTCGAGGCGCGGATGGGGCAGGATGCGCTGGCGGTGCCGGCACTCATGGCGGTGGTGGCGGCGGTGGCGGCGCTGCGCTGGGATTGAGTGGCTTCGGGCAGCCTATGCAAGCATTGGTTGCATTGAGTTATCGATCCGCAAGGCGCCATTCTGGCCGAATTCAGCCATGCCGGGCGCTCGCCGCGCCTCCACCAGCTCCGCACTGGACCAGGGCAATGGCAGGTCCTGCAGCGGCCCGGTTTCCGAGCGGATCGGGATGATGAAGGCGCCATTGGCGAATTGCCGGGCCTGCTTGGGGGTATCGGCGACGATGGTGCAGGGTTTGCTGTGCCAGCTCATGCTCCAGGCCGGATGGCGCAGGCCATCTTCTCGAGGCAGGAGGTGGAAAACGGGCATCGCACTCTGATCCGTGTTGGGGGGCACCGCCGTTTTCGGCGCGCAACGCGGGGTGATCCACTCGCGTTTCCGTAAAGCGGCATCACAACCCAGTGCTTAAAAAGTGAGATTTAAATCCACTTTTGGGCAATACCTCCGGTCAGGGCGGCGGCCAGGCCTGCCGCAGCAGCACCGCCGCGGCCACCAGCATCTGGGCAAGGTTCAGCAGGACCGAGAGGCGGTGGGCACGGTCGAAGCGGGGCCGGGCCGCGGCATCACCGGCCTGGGCGGCATCCGAGAGGCGGTTGATGCGGGGCATGAGCCCCTGCCGCAGCCAGAGGGTGAGGGCGGCGACCAGCGCCATGGCGAGCGCATCCGCCGGGCGGGCCGGGGCCAGGGCCAGGGCGGCGAGGCCCGCGGTGGCGATCAGCCAGAGATAATAGACGGGGAAGAGCTGGCGGATGAACCGCCCCGCCTGGTCGGCCGGGAGGCGGGTGAAGACCAGCGGCGCCACCACGGCGGCGAAGAAGACCATGCCGCCGAGCAGCAGGGCGAGGCTGAGAAGCGAGAGGGCGGAAAGGATCATGCGGCGGCGGAGATGGCCCCGCCGCCGCGTCTGGCAAGCCTCAGTAGCGGTACTGCTCGGCCTTGAAGGGGCCCTGCTCCGGCACGCCGATATAGGCGGCCTGCTGCGCGGAGAGCTTGGTCAGCTTGGCGCCGACCTTCTCGAGATGCAGCGCGGCCACCTTCTCGTCGAGATGCTTCGGCAGGACGTAGACCCGCTTCTCGTACTTGCCCGGATTCGCCCAGAGCTCGATCTGCGCCAGCGTCTGGTTGGTGAAGCTGGCCGACATGACGAAGCTCGGATGGCCGGTGGCGTTGCCGAGATTCACCAGCCGCCCCTCGGAGAGCAGGATGATGCGCTTGCCGTCCGGGAACTCCACCTCGTCCACCTGCGGCTTCACGTTGTGCCACTTGTAGTTCTTCAGCGCGGCGACCTGGATCTCGCTGTCGAAGTGGCCGATGTTGCAGACGATGGCGCGGTGCTTCATCGCCCGCAGGTGGTCGATGGTGATGACGTCCACATTGCCGGTCGCGGTGACGAAGATGTCGGCGCGCGGGGCGGCATCCTCCATGGTCACGACCTCATAGCCTTCCATCGCGGCCTGGAGCGCGCAGATCGGGTCGGCCTCGGAGACCATGACGCGGCAGCCGGCATTGCGGAGGGACGCGGCCGAGCCCTTGCCGACATCGCCGAAGCCCGCGACCATGGCGATCTTGCCGGACATCATCACGTCCGTGCCGCGGCGGATGCCGTCGACCAGGCTCTCGCGGCAGCCATAGAGGTTGTCGAATTTCGACTTGGTGACGCTGTCGTTCACGTTGATGGCGGGGAAGAGCAGCTTGCCCTCCTTCGCCATCATGTAGAGGCGGTGGACGCCCGTCGTCGTCTCCTCGGAGACGCCCTTGATGCTGGCGGCCAGCCGGGCGAACCAGCCGGGCTTCGTCGTCAGGCAGGTCTTGATGAGGGCGAAGAAGACCTCCTCCTCCTCATTGGTCGCCTTGTCGAGGAAGGCGACATCGCCCTGCTCGGCGCGCAGGCCGTAATGGACGAGGAGGGTCATGTCGCCGCCGTCGTCGAGCAGCATGTTCGGCTCGCCGCCGTCCGCCCATTCGAGCGTCTTCTGCACATAGGACCAGTATTCCGGCAGGGTCTCGCCCTTCACCGCGAAGACGGGCGTGCCGGCGGCGGCAATGGCGGCCGCGGCGTGGTCCTGCGTCGAGAAGATGTTGCAGGAGGACCAGCGGACATCGGCGCCGAGGGCCTTCAGCGTCTCGATCAGCACGGCGGTCTGGATGGTCATGTGCAGGCAGCCGGCGATGCGGGCGCCCTTCAGCGGCTGGGAGGGGCCGTATTCGCGCCGGACGGCCATCAGGCCGGGCATCTCGTCCTCGGCCATGGCGATCTCCTTCCGGCCCCAATCGGCCAGGCTGAGATCCTTCACGATGCTGTCGGTCATCTGCGCTGTCCCCGAAAGGTTCAAAGATTGGGGGCGGCCCTAGCATGGGCGGGGGAGGCTGGCCAGGGTTTGCGTCGAGGTATAAGGATATCTTTATATATGATGCCGAAATGGCACGCTGGCCATGCATCCTTCCCGGCACTCGGCCGTTTCTGTCCCGGACCGCAGCCAGCGGCCCCAAGGAAGACGCCATGATCGACATGAGCAAGATCACCGACCACATGGAGGTCGTCGGCTCGGACGGCCAGCATGTCGGCACCATCGATTCCGTCGATACCACGCGGCTGAAGCTGACGAAGCAGGACCCGGCCGCGGGCGGGCAGCACCGCTACCTGCCCTTCAGCGCCATCGCCCGGGTGGACGGGAACCAGGTGCACCTGTCCATCCCGGCGGCCGAGGCGCGGGGGATGACGGAGACGCGCGGGTCCGACCCGGTGTAGGGGCGGGCGCGGGGGCTTGGTCAGGCCCCGTAATGCTCGCGGAACCAGGCGACGAAGGCGGCGACCCCGGTCGGCACATCCGTGGTGGGCCGGTAGCCGGTGAGGGCCTGGAGC
>NZ_FMZX01000045.1 GCF_900101615.1 Belnapia rosea
ATAAGTGTCCGTCCGGGAACAATGTGGGCCAAATCAAGCGACTACCGAAGCAGCGTAGTGGCGGCCACCATTCCACCCATCCGCTTCAGCGCAGTGTTGGACCGCCTTCGGTACGAAAAGTCGGGTCCGAAGAAGCCTGAAATTAGGCCGTTTGTTCCCGGACGGACACTAAGCCCCATCGTCTCCGGCCGCCGCCCTTCGCGCTTTTGGGCCTCGGTGCTCCGCGTGTCCGGACAGACCGCCAGGTCCACCCGGCCGCCGCATGGCCGATCCTAGCCGATCCACCGCCGCCAGAACGGCCGGCGGGCCTCGGCCAGCGCCTCCCGCAGCCCTTTGACCTCAGCCTCAGAGGCAGCGGCCCGGATCAAGGCCCCCTCCGCCCGGTCGCGTCCGTCGCATAGACCTTCTCGATGAACGCCCGCTGCCATGGCCGGAGGTGACGGTCAGGGTCTCGCAGAAGGCAATCACCCGGTCAGCCCGGGACGTGCTGGGGTTGGCCGGTTTCCGTGGCGCTGGCACCCCCTTGGGCGGGCGTTGAATGGGACAGTCCCGCGACCGCGCTGGCCCATCAGAACAGCTCGAAATCCGGCTCGTCGGCCGGGCGAATTCTGGACGGGTGGGGGCGACGATCCAAACCCATCCGCTCCGAGCTATCTTTCGGCATGGCCGCCGTCGGGTCATGCCACCAATGCATAGGGTCAAGCGGCGTCCCGGCCGCATCGCAGCCCTTTAGATGCGGCTCAGCGCCGTGGCTGCGCTGTGCGTGATGCACCAGGCACAGACCGCGCAGGTTCGCTAAGTCATCGCCCCCGCCCCGGCTGCGCTCGACGATATGGTCGGCAGCGAAGCTTGGCTGGTAGCACCCGGGACAGGTGCAAATCGGGTCGCGCTGCAGGACTTGCTCGCGCAAATGACGCCATTCCCGGGTGCGGTAGTAGGGATCAACGGGCATCGATCAGCCCCTCGCCTCAATAATGTGCCCGTCAGGCATATTTGCCTTAGATTCGAGACCATGACCATGGGTTGTTGCGTCCTCCATGGTGGGATTCCCTCACTATTGGACCGAGGCGCCCCTCGCCGCAGTAGTGTGGCCCACAGTCATATTTGCCCTACTCACTGGCGCTGCCTCGCCTCCCGGGTCTCGTCCAGCAGCGCCAGCGCCGCCCGGGCCAGCAGCGAGAAGAGCCGGTGGATCTCCTCCGACGGCATGTCCGGCGCGGTCCGGTGGCACGCCTGGATGTGCGCCTGGAGCATGTCCTCCAGCACGTCGGCTTGCGCCTCCGGATCCAGCCCGGCCAGGGCTGCGGCCAGCAGGGCGACGGGGTCGGTAGCGTTCATTGGAACCACGCCGGTGGTCGCATCGCCGCCTCCTTCTTGGTCCGCGTCCCGCACAGGACGCGAAGGCTTATCTCGATATCTGCTTCGGTCATGCCGGCTTCTCGGGCCGTTTGGATGTAGGCCGTCATCGTCAGCACCATCAGTCCGGTTTGTTCATCGGGCGGCAGATCAGCCAGCACGGCGGCGATCAGGGCGGTGGTGTCGGTCGAGATCATTTCACCCAATCCTCCGCTGCCAGAATGGCCGCCGGTCAGCCCTTCGCCAGCATCGCCCAGGCCCGCAGCGCCGCCGCGCACATTGCCAGCGGCCATCGCAACCGCTTTGCACGGTCGGCACTGGACCGAAACCGCCGATGTTTCCTATACGTTCTCCGTGAACCTGCGCGAGCGTGCCATCAAAGCCAATCGCGTCACCTCACGGGAAGCGTTCAATGGGCAGGAGCGGAGTAGGTCATCAGCAGTTCATGAGCCGGAGCAGCCTACCGGCACAATGGTATAGCTGCCTTGCGGCCTTGCAACAGGCCGTAGAAGAGGCACGCAGGCGACGCAAGGACATGCCTCCCGAAATCGCAGCAAGCAACGATGCCCTTGATCTTGCCGCCTTCGCTGATGCGGCGGAGGCTTGGTTAGAGGCGGCACCGGACTACCCGGCTCGCTGAGGTCTACTTATCCAATCCACCGCCGCGGCCGATCCTAGCCGATCCACCGTCGCCAGAACGGCCGGCGGGCTTCGGCCAGCGCCTCCTGCAATCCTTTCGCCTCCTCGGCCGCGATCGCCGCCCAGAGGCATGCGGATGCCGGTTGAACAGATGCTGTGGCTCGACGGGATCTGGCGGGCGACGTTCGGCGGCAGGCGATCGCCTGGGGAAGCTGCAGCAGGATAGGGCCATCTCTCACGACCGTTGCCATGCAGTCACGGTATCGAACGTTGATCGGCCAGCACATAACCTCAACTAGTTGTTTAGTGGAAAATTTTCTACCTCACGGCGTATAGCGGGTGCGCATACGTGCTCATTGCTCTGGTGTGAGGACTGGCTATGCAAAGAAACCATCGCTCTACGCCTCCTGCCAAGGCAGAGGCTGCTACCGCTAAGTACCGATCTATCAAGGCAATGATTGATCACAAGCGCCGTTGCCGTCTGGTTGGCCTGCCCGATAAGGAGGCTCTCAACCGGATGATCTCGGAATTCCATGCCGGCGGTGGCGCGGTAACCACTTGCCCGACCGTCTACGTATTGCCAGTTCAGAATGGCACAGGCCGCACAGGCTGAGCCATCTGAGAGCCTGCAACCGCTGACGCTGTGATCGCTGCGCATCGCCGAGCACCAGCAGCGCACAGGCTGGCTTGACCCCTTCGTCGTGGCGCCGATCGAAGCGACGGTAGAGGAATGGGCGGCAGGCAATGGCGTGCTCTGAGGCACTTGGTCGCCTATGAACTCCGCTATGAGCCTGCCAACGAGCGGGCCATGCTGCTGATGGCCTCCAGCTGCTTTTCGTCTTTGATCGCAGCGAAGTTTTGCATCAGCTCCAACTGCAGACGCTCCCGCGAGGAGAGCTCTTTAGCCTCATCTTGGCCCGATATGCCCTCGAAGAACCATGCGGGATCGGTGGCGAGCGCCCGCGCAATGATAAAGAGGCGGCCTGCGGAAATGCGGTTTAGCCCTCGCTCGTACTTATGTGCCTGCTGGTAGTTCATGCCAATGATGCTGGCCAATTGCTGCAGGGACAGCCCCCTGGCAAGCCGCTGCTCGCGGAGCCTTTGGCCAACATGCTTGTCCACACTGGTGGCGCGTTTGTTGTGCGGTTCGTCATGTGGCACGTCACGGCTCATCGGCAGGCGTCCTAGTTGACGGAAGCCGGCCTAACGCATCTTGCCGAGCTATTCGTTGCAGCGTTCCGCGAGAATAATCTCATTACGTGGATGTGGCGGCAGCATCTGGCCGAGCCGGTTGGGCAAATCAGGTGTTCGAGCGGCACGGCCCGCCAGTGGCCCTGCTCATCTTCAGCCTGCGCCAGCAGTAGCTGGCCGGGTCGGTGATCGTGGCGCGGGTCGAAGTGACGATGGAGGAGTGGATGGCGGCCAAAAGGGTGAGGCTATGAGCACCACCCTGCGCGCCTGAGCCTTGGTCGAGGAGGTCGCCATGGACGCGGTGATGGCGGACCCGGCGATGCGGGAGCACCTGTGCGGGCCGGAGTTGCGGAAGGCGGCGAAGACCCGCGCGGTGCTGTAGCTCGATGGCAGCGTCGGCTGCGCCGAGTTCCGGGCCGCCCCGCAATGGCTTCTGGATAGAGGGTGGCCTAAAGCCCCGCCCGGATCGCGTGCCATTCCTGCTCCGGCGTGCGCCACTCGTGCGGCAGTGGCCCGGGTGACGGCGACGCCTGGCGCGCCCGCTCGGCGCGCTCCCAGGCCCTGATGATGCGCTGCTGCCGTTCCGCCGCCATCTTGCAGGGGAGCGGCAGCGGCGTGTCCCGGCAGACGACCGACACATGCAGGACGCTCAGACCGAACGCATCGCCGATCTGCTCGAGTGTCGCGCCCGTTCGGCGCATGGCCCGCATTCGGACGTCGCGCTGCCGCCTCGAATCGCCTTTTGCGTAGCGGGCCATTGCCACACCTTTGCGCGGCCTTGTTCAGAGAGCGTGCTTTGAACGCATTTTTGAGCCCCAAGTTGGCCCAGGAGTTGGAGAGCGCGCAGGGCTGCGTCAAAATGGCAGAGCGCCGATGTGATGTGGCCAAAAGCCGACCCAGCCTGCGAGCCGTCGCGCGCCATTCGTGGTGAGATAGTGACGGCAGCCCGTGCCGAGGCCACATGCGGGCCATGAGCCTGCCGCCCGACCAGATGCCGCCCGCGAAGCCGAAGATCTCGCCCAAGGAGTGCCGGCGGCGAGATGCCGATCGGCTGGTCATGATCCGGTTGAAGATGGCGATCGGCCGCGAGTTGGATGAGCGGGGCATCACCACCCCTGCCGAGATTGGCGCCGCCCTTGGGATGCCGGCGGCTGAGGCGACAGGCCTGCTGACCCGGAAGCAATGGCGTGAGGGTGCCGTCGAACAGCTCGAGGCTGCGGCGGCAAGGCTGGGAATACAGGCACCGAACCAATAGAGCGCCGTCGCCTGTGATTGCTGCTCGCGAGTCCGTTGCTGCCCGCAATCGATGCATATCAGGCATGATCACCCTGCGGGGCGGGCTAGGAGCCAGGCCTAGCGGCAGATGGTCCTACTCCGTCTGCCTCCCCCGTCCATAATCGCCTTCTGCTCCGGGCGCCGTCTCCAGGTCTAGCTGAACAGCGCCGCTGCTAGTGCGGAACGCTCGCGAACTTGCCCAGCCGGGATGGTGTTGGATGAATGTGCATTGATTCATCCCCACCTCAAGGCCGTCTCGCTCCCAGGCAGGCGGCCTTTTCTTTGCTCGCAGAGCAATTGCCGTAGCGCCGGCTCACCTGATGGGGTGGATGCCCCCTGCTCCGCGGCATCGAGGTGCCATAGCGTGGTTGGCGCTGAGCCTGACCACGAAGGAGAGGAGGCATCCATGGAGAAGGTTACGACAGTCGGCCTCGACCTGGCCAAGAGCGTTTTCCAGGTGCATGGGGTTAATGCGGCAGGCGGGGTGGTAGTGCGGCGCAAGCTCCGCCGGTCAGCCCTGCTGGACTTCTTCGCGGCCCTGCCACCCACGCTCGTCGGCATGGAGGCCTGTGGGGGAGCGCACTATTGGGCGCGCGAGCTCACCCGCCTCGGCCACACGGTCCGGCTCATGCCGCCGGCTTACGTGAAGCCATACGTCAAGCGGGGCAAGACCGACGCAGCAGACGCCGAGGCGATCTGCGAGGCGGTGACACGTCCGACCATGCGCTTTGTGCCGGTCAAGACCGAGGCCCAGCAGGCGAGCCTGGTGGAGCTCAAGGTCCGCGACATGCTGGTGCGCCAGCGCACCCAGACCATCAACGCATTGCGCTCTCATCTTGCCGAGTACGGCATCGTGGCGGCGCAGGGGCGCAAGGTCGCTGAGCTGATCGCGGTAGTCCGCGACGGCGACGATGCCCGGCTGCCCCACTTGGCACGCGAGGCGCTGGGCGAACTGGTGGCGCAGATCGAGGCCCTGGAGGAGCGCATTGAACGGCTTGACCGCCGCATGGTCCGCCATGCGCGAGAGGACGAGACGGCTCGGCGGCTGGCCAGCATCCCCGGCGTTAGGGCGGTCGGCGCGACAGCCCTGGTCGCGATGGTGCCTAATCCACACGGCTTTGCCTCAGCGCGGCACTTCGCGGCATCGCTTGGCCTGACCCCGCAGCCGCACTCGAGCGGCGGCAAGGAGCGCCTGGGCCGGATCTCCCGGCAGCGCAATGCCATGTTGCGCCGGCTCCTGGTCCTCGGCGCCACCAGCCGCCTGCGCTATGCCCGGCGCAACCCGGAGGCGGCGGACTGGGCCACGCGCTTGCTGGCGCGACGGCCCTTTAAGGTCGTGGCCGTGGCGCTGGCCAACAAGATGGCCCGGATCGCGTGGGCCTTGCTGGCCCGGGGAGGGACCTACACAACAACCGCGACCGCCTAGGCGGTCGCGTTCGAGCTCGCCGGGCGCCGCGCCCGGCGGGGGCCAAGGTGCTGAAACGACGATGACAGCGAGAGGCCGGTGAGCCGGTGGCGAGAGAGGCCGTTTATCGCAGTGCGCCCCCAAGCGCGTTCACCTGATTGCCCCTCGTTCCGCGCAGCTCATCAGGGCCCGCGGCCAGGCCGGCCGCATCAGAGGCCGTACACATGACCGCACCCGTGCTCTCGGTGCCAGAGTTGCAGATTCGCCTTGACCCGCAGGGGGCATCCACACATGCGATGCGGAGGGTTATCGCAGGTAATCCCTTACGGGCAGAGAGATGCGAAATCGCAACAGTTGTGATTTGAAATAAGGTGGAGGGTTGGGAACTAATAGGTGCCTAACCAGCCGGCTTCAACGCCGCGCAGTAGAGACCGGCCCCCATGGCGAACCTGCTTCCTGTTTCCGACCGAGCCACGCCTGCAATCGCAATCCAGGTAGCCGGCCTATCTCGCCGTCTGTCTGATACAAGCTGCGGCGCTTGCGATTTTGCTGCCACCACTGCTGACCGTCTGGCTGAGCTGATTGCGAATTTTATTGCAAGGCATGTCCTGCGGCACGGAACAACGTGGGGTCCATTTCCAGCTAAGCTGCCTGCGGGCTATTTAGCTTCCCGAGAGCCGGAAGGGGCTTGTTGCTGCGACTGCATGACCCCGCCTTCGCGGTAGGACAGGCTGGGGCCGGATGGCCCCCTCTCCAAATCTATGCGGCACTTATCGCATGTGACCCTCAGCTGGGCCGATTGGCTTTGCTGCCGGATCCGATCCTTAATGATTTCTCCCGCGGCCGGTCTGAACAGCTGTGTTTGGCCGGAAGCGGACCGGCAGCTTGCAATCGATGATCTGGTGAAACCAGACCTCCACCACTCGCGGAGACTTTGTTGCAGGGGTCGATGGTATGGGCGCATTGAGCCCGCCCCATGTTTCCGGTCACGTGATGCGGACGTAGTTCGGGCGTCCGAGATCCAGCATTCGGTTCAGCACGCCGGCCGCGATGGTCACCTCGGTAGCCTGCCGCCCGTCCGTTTGCGAACGTAGTCCATCGCCAATGACGCGCTTCCAGCGCGAGACATCGGCCTCCACCAGAGCACGAGTGTTGTACCCCGATGCCTGCTGCCATCCCATGCGGCCGCGCTCGGCAATAGATCGCAGATGCGCATCGCGCTGCGTCGGTGTGGTCTCGGCCGCGTCGCTTGACACCGCATTCGCGCGCGGCGGCACGATGACCGCCGCCTTGGGATGGCGCGCCGCAACTTCGGCGTAGACGTCGTCTCTGTCGTACGCGCCATCGCCAGTGAACGACGCTACGGGACCATCGACTTGGTCGAGCAGCGGGCCGACCTGGGATCCGTCGTCGGCATCCCTGTCGGTCAGCGCCGAGGCGACGATGTGGCCAGTGTCGGCGTCGCTGGCGAGGTGCAGCACCCGCCAAGCCCGGCGCCGCTTGCTGCCGTGCTTCTCCTCCAACCACTCGCCCGGGCCACAGAGCTTCAGCCCCGTGCTGTCCACCAGCAGGTGCACCAGCGTACTCCCCGCCTTCGGCCGCGGCACTTCGAGCACCTCGGCCCGGCGGCTCAGGGTGCTATGGTCCGGCACCGGTAAGTCAAGGCCCAGCAGCTGCAGCACGGAGGCGATCAGCCCCTCGGTCTGGCGCAACGCCAGGCGGAACACCGCCCGCAGCGTCAGGGCTGTGGCGATGGCCAGCACGGAGTAGGCGGGTTGCCCGCCCCGGCCGGTGCGTGGTTCGGCCTTCCAGGCCTCCACCGCCTCCGGCGTGAACCACACGGTCAGGCTGCCGCGAGCCCGCAGGCCGGCCTCGTACTCGGCCCAGTTGGTCACCCGGTGCTTCTGCTTTGGAATGTGATGGCGCCGAGCGGCGTTCGCTTTGAACGGCAAGAGGGAGCCCCTGCAGGGTGAAGGGGCCTCGCCCCGGCCTCACCTTACCCGAAGCCACCCAGGCGGGCGACCGATGCAACAAGGTCGCAGGGAGAGGCGGACCGCGACGCATCAATGATCGAGGCCGCGTGGGCAGGGGCCCGAAGATTATGCCGGTTCAGCGGGTCGCGTAGCGGCTCGAGCGGGTCCCCGGCTGGAAGCGTGGAAGGCGGCGCAGGGTGTTAGATCGGCATCAGGGCGAGGCGCGCGGCGAAGCCTGAGGGGATGCTGGGGAGGCCGAGACGGCACCAGGCTGCGAGGATGTGGTGCCTGTTCCGTCCACCAAGGCACCGGATCCGTCCCTCAATTCATTCCCCTGGAGCTGCTAGCCGGCTATATAGCCAGCCGTTGGAGGAGGCCGCCGTGCCGAGTAACTCGCAGAAGCGCGCGATCGAAGAACACCGTCGCCGGCTCACCGAACGCGGCCTCGGCCGCTTCGAAGTCCGAGGGCTCGAGGTCGACAAGGACCTGATCCGCAGCATTGCGCGACGCTTGGCGGCAAACGACGACGCCGCAAGCGCGCTGCGGGCCGAGCTTGCGCGGCGCATTGTCGGCGCCGAACCGCCCCGCCTGGGCAACGTCCTCGCAGCCCTGCGCCGCTCGCCGCTGGTCGGCGCCGATCTTGACCTGGCCCGCGAGGAGACGCTCGGACGCGATCCCGGGTTGTAATGACCGGCTACCTCCTCGACACGAACATTGTCAGCGAGGCCGTGAAGCCTCGCCCGTCCCCTGCTCTGCTGGATTGGCTGGGCACGCAGCCCGACGATGTGCTCCACATCTCCACGCTGACACTCGGCGAGATACGCCGCGGCATACTGGAGAAGGTGCCGGGCCGCCGTCGGCGCGACCTGGAGGCGTGGTTTGCTGGTCCGGAGGGACCGCAGCGCCTGTTCGCCGGCCGGATTTTGCCTTTCGACGAGCGTGCGGCGTTGGAGTGGGCGCGCATCATGGCCGAGGGTACGGCGGCCGGGCGGCCGCGCAGCTCCATCGACATGGTGGTCGCTGCCACAGCTGCCGCGTACGGCCTGACCGTGGCCACCGCAAACGAGCGCCATTTCCGGGACACTGGCGTACCCTGGATCAACCCAATCGCCTGACTTCCGGGCGTCGGGGTTGGCCGTTCGTAGAAGGGCACGCGGCCGTATAGCCTTGGAAAGCGACGCCCTGCGGCGTGGGCACAATCGCATCTGCCAATAGCCGCGCCTGGCCAGAACGCGGCTGCAGTGTGCGCGCCGCTTTGGTGAATTCACCCGCGCCCTGCCAACCTGAAGAAGCCAAAACTCCAAGTAGCAAATTGGGCAGAAAACCGAACCAAAAGCAGCTTCAGCCCCGGGGCTGCACAGCTTGCGCTGATCTGAGCCGTAGTGCTGGGTCGCGGCTACCGGCGCTTCCGAAGCGCTCGGGCAAAGCGTGACCCAGCTTCGACGAAGCCGAGGGCGCGGCCGAAGGCCGGGAGGGAGGGCTCACCCGGAGGAGCCGCCAACTCAAGCGCGTCGCAGCCGGCGCTGCGGGCCGCCTGAGCGGCCGCCTCAACCAGCAATCGGCCGATGCCGCGCCGCCGCTCGCCGGGGCCGACCAGCAGCAGGGTGATCTGCGCCACAGGGCGGGCGGCCTGCATTATCTGGTGCCAGTGCAGCGTGACAAGACCGCTCGGTGGTCCCCACTCGAGCGCTATCAGGGCCGTCCCGCCTCCCAGGCGGAGAGCCTCCAGGCGCCGCCCCAACTCGGGCGCGTCGATCGCCTGATCGGCCTCAGCCAGCAGGACCGACAGGCCTGGCAGATCGGCGCCGGTCGGGGTGCGGATCTCCAGTCCATGGCGCGACCTCAAGACCTCGCTCCCTCGGCCAAGCCTGCTCCCGGTGCGATCGACAGGGATGACCGCTGGCACTGGGTCCGTGTGGTCATGCTACCGCCACGCCCTGCCCAATCTTGGCATGGGCGATGGTCATCGGGCCGAAGGCCCTCTTCCTACTCCAGCGTGACGGTGCCATCGCGGGCCCGCCCGAGCTGGAGCGGCCGCGGCGGTACACCCGCTCCCGCAGCGGCACTGCCCGCTGCGCGATGGCAACGTCCAGTACCACAACGAACTGCGTAGGGATGCCGGTATTCGCTTCAAGGAAATTTTTATCTCTAACCCGTTCAGTTCCTTACCGCTCGAGTCCACGGTTTACGGACTTCTGACAGTTGGAGCAGTAAGCTTTCTCTCCGCAGCAGGCCCAACCTGCAAAGCACGCGGACGCTGACGACAGCCCGGCTTGCCCGGCACGTCAGGTGGCCGCGAACAGCTCCTCCACATCGGCCTCGGTCAACCTCAATGCCCCACCATGCTCCGCCTCCAAAACAGAAACGACCAACGCGCGCTTGCGCTCTTTCAGCACCACCATCTTCTCCTCGATCGTGCCGAGCGTGATCAACCGATGCACGAAGACCCGCTTGTCCTGACCGATCCGGTGAGCACGGTCTGTTGCCTGGTCTTCCACCGCCGGGTTCCACCACGGATCGTAGTGCACCACCGTGTCTGCCGCCGTCAGGTTCAGACCGACGCCGCCGGCCTTCAAGCTGATCAGGAAGACGGGCACCTCGCCGGCCTGAAAGCGGCTCACCGGTGCCGCGCGATCCTTAGTGTCGCCGGTCAGCAGCACGTAGGGAGTACCGATTTTTTGCAGCGCCGCCTCGATCAACGCCAGCATGCTGGTGAATTGGGAGAAGATCAGCACGCGCCGCCCCTCGTCGAGCAATACGCCGAGCAGGTCCAGCAGCCGCTCCAGCTTGGCCGAACCAGCCTTTTGCGCCGACTTCATCGCCAGCAGCCGCGGGTCGCAGCAAGCCTGGCGCAGCTTCAGCAGCGCATCCAGGATGATGATGCCAGAGCGCGCCAAGCCCTTCTCAGCAACGGCCTGCTTGACCCTGGCGTGCATCGACAGCCGGATCGCCTCGTAGACAGCGCGCTGCGGCGCTTCCATCTCTACTGGCTCAGTGATCTCGGTCTTGGGCGGCAACTCGGTCACCACCTCCTCCTTGGTCCGGCGCAGCAGGAAGGGCCGCACGCGGCGGTGCAGCGCAGCTTGTCGCTCCGCGTCACCATGCTTCTCGATTGGTGTGCGGTAACGGCTGCGGAAGCTCCTGGCGCTGCCCAGGAAGCCCGGTGCCAGGAAGTCGAACAGCGACCAGAGCTCGCCCAGGTGGTTCTGCAGCGGCGTGCCGGACAGGCAGAGCCGTTGCCGCGCGCGCAGCTGCAGCGCCTGTCGTGTAGTCTCGGCATTGGGATTTTTGATGGTTTGTGCCTCGTCCAGCACCACCAGATGCCAATCCTGCGTCGTCAGTACCTTCTGGTCCCGCGTCAGCAGCGGGTAGGTCGTGAGCACCAGGTCATGCTCCGCGATCTCGCCGAAGCGGGTCTTCCGGGCCGGCCCGTGCAGCGGCAACACCCGCAGCGCGGGGGCGAAGCGCGCCGCCTCCCGCAGCCAGTTCGGCACCAGGCTGGTCGGGCAGACGATCAGCGCCGGCTGGTCCAGCCGCCCAGCGGCGTGCTCGATGGCAAGGTGCGCCAGGGTCTGTACCGTCTTGCCGAGGCCCATGTCGTCCGCTAGCACCCCACCAAGGCCAGCGCCGCGCAGGAACTGCAGCCAGGCGACACCCTGCGCTTGGTAGGGTCGGAGCGTGCCCATGAAAGTCGCGGGCAGTTCGGCCGGCGGGATCGATCCCGCCGCCGCGCGGAGGTGGGCACCGAGTGCCCGCAGCGCCTCCCCGCCCTGCCAAGCGATGCCAGAACCTTCCTCAAGCTCGGCCAGCTCCGCCGCATCCATCCGGGTAAAGCCAATGCGCCCTGCCCCCGGATCGAGCGCGCCGCCCTCGAAGACCTCCATTAGGGAACAGAGGATCGGCAAGACCTGCTCCCGCGGTAGGGAGAGCAGCCGCCCATCGGGCAGGGGCAGCAGGACCGGACCTTCAGCGAATTCTTCTGGCTCCACCCCGGCGGCGATCAGGTTGAGCAGCACGGGAACGAGATCCACCTGCTGCCCGGCCACCGTTACGCCGAGATGCAGGTCCAGCCAGTCGATGCCGGAGCCTTCCTCCAGCCGTGCTTCCAGCGGACCTTCGGCCTCAACCAGGCGGATCGGGAAGTCGGGGGCGACCTCCACCTCCCAGCCATCCGCCCGCAACGCCGGGACCTCCTCCTGCAGCACAAAGAGCCAGTCGGGGTCGTCCTCCGTCTCGTCGTCCAACAGGAATGCATCGGCGCCGGCTTGGGAGCCGGGCGGCAGCGACATCCCTGCTGCGACGAAACCGATGCCCAGCAGGCGTGCCACCGCGGCGCGCTCCGCCGCTGCGTCACGCCGCAGGCGGTAGAGCCGCCCCTCGCGCGCGACCACGTCCGTGCCGGGCCGCGACGGGGCATAAGCGGCGCGCACGTCATGGGCCACTAGCACCGGCCCATAACGGAAGCCGAGCCGCGCCATGGGAAAGTCCACCTCTGGCCGCAAGAGGCCCTGACCGTAGCCGCGCGTGGCATAGGCTGGCAGCCTGCCGGCGGTGAGCAATAGCCGCGGCACCGGCGGGCCAGGCAGCGTCTCCGGTGGATCGAGCGTCGCCGGCAGCGCCATGGCCGGTGCCGAGAGCCGCCGCCCCAACTCAGCCGCGACCAGGGGCGCTGCCTCGGCCGGGATGGGCGGCGCTAGCAGCAGCCGTGCCGCGACATGCGCCGGCACACCAAGGTCGACCGCGCCCACCTCGCCGCTGGCTGGGTCGGCGTACCAGGGGGCCGGCAAGGCGAGGCCGAGCAGTCCTTCCTCTAACTCCAGCGCGGAGCGCTGGCGTCCATCCGCTTCCAGCCGCCAGGTGAGCCTACCCGACCGCACGGGACCCTCCCGTAGCGGTACGCCGTCCACCGCGGCCCAGCGGGCCCGGCCAGTGGCGATGATTTGGCGCAGAAGATCGGGCGGGTCCGCATCCTTGAGCATCCCCTCAGGCGCATAGCGCAGCACGTCAGTCCGCCGCAGGATCGCCCGGTCCGAGGGGCGCAGGTACCGTGCCGTTCCCGCCTGTGCCTGGACGCCCCTACTGGCACCGTAGCTGCCATCCTTACGCAAGGTGACTGAGAAAGCCGTGACGTTCAGCGAGACCGGCCCCACCGGTCGGGCAAGCGGCGCGACGACGTAGACGACACGCTGTCGGATGTCTGAAGGGTAGGCCTCCGAATCCACCTCATCGATCGCGGCGAGCTGACGCAGCCAGTCAGCGACCTCGGGTGGCAATACCGGCTCGGCCGGGGCCGCGGCGGGCGTGGGCCGCGGGGCGGGACGCGGCACGTCGCCACGTTCGCGCCGGGCAGCGCAGAGCGCCGCTGCGACGTGCTTGCAGTCGAGCCCGACCGGGCAGCTGCAGATGCCGTCGAAATCGGTGCCGCCGTCGCGCCGCGGCTGCAGCGTGATGCGCAGAGTATAGGGCCGCGTTGCCGTGCCTTTCACTTTCGCCTCGATCACGCGCCCGTCCGCAGATACGGAAAGGTGGCGCACCGCGCCGCGCGCTGCATAGGCACGCCCAGCCTCCACTACCGAGCGCGAGAGGGTGCGGAGCATCGCCGCGTCGTCTGGCAGTGAGGGCTGGGCGGAGATCGGCATCGCCGCCATTCTGCCGTTGCTGACGAATGAAGGCTATGCTCGGCCGGTATCAGCTCACGGCTCCGTTAGGGGTGTCGGTCCGAGCAGAAAGCCCCGCTTCGTTGCCGATAGGTCCATCCGCCGCCACCCCGCTAACACGCGCTCTTCGGCATTCTCGCGTGTTCCAAGAGGCTGTCTTATTTCTGAAGACTCTTTGCCGCAACGGCTGGTTGCTTGGGGCGGGCGCGACGTCTCTTCAGGTGGCGGATGCCACCATCCCTGCAGCTGGAGCACGGTGGCGCAGGGCAAGCCAAGCACCCCGGCTCATCAGGAAGAGATCGGACATCATCGCCGGTGCCGAGCCAACGGCGAGGTTGTGGGCGAACCAGGGCACCGAGCTGGCAAGGATCAGGGCGCGGAACCGCGTCTTGTCGGTCTGCCAGCGGCCAAAGCAGGCGATCGCCGTCCCGAGTGCCGCGAAGAGCGAGTGCCAGCCTTCCCAGGACTAGGCCGCAAGCAGCACGACTGGTAGCAGTGCCGCCAGGTAGAGGGAGCGCGCCAGGCGGATGCCTCGGCTGTCCGGCGGACCATCCAGCGCTGCGGAGATGACCGTAAGCAGCATGGTCAGCACGGTCATGCCCGCGGCTGTCCAATGTCCTTGCAGTGCCCAATGCAGGAGAAACCCGGGTGCCGTTGAGATCTGAACCGCGAGCATGGCCCGTCGTGTTCGCGCAAAGGACCAGGTCAAAGAGCCGACGAGGCCCCAAGCGCCACACAGTCCAACCAGCACATCGGCAACCATGTCCCACCGCCCCCACGCCTACCTCGGCGCTCATGCGGCGAGCCCGTATACCACCCCTGATTAACTACTTATGATTGAGAGGGCGGCCCAGTACTTCAAACAATGCTCTGTCGCCCTGGTGTTGCTCGTTCAGGCTCACAACTAGGCCAACGGCCGAGCCAGGGCTGCTTGCCATCGCACCGCCGGCCAACTTGCCCCCGTGCTCCTCCATTCGTTCCGGCCGGGACGGTTCTTTTACAATTGGGGCGGCACTGCCAAGTTGTTCAAGCAGGTGTCGCGCTGGATCGTGCGACTTGATGGCGTGCAGGATCACCCTGCGATCTGGACGCAGGTCTCCTCGCG
>NZ_FMZX01000039.1 GCF_900101615.1 Belnapia rosea
TCCACCTTGGGCGAAGGATCAGTCATAGACACAGTCATACGCCTACCCCTTGCGGAAGTGCGAGACCGTGTCCGGGCATTAAGGGGGTAGACTCAGTGACTGAGCAGAGGTTCAGTCCCATGAAGTACAGGCACAGCACACATCCGCAGCGGCCGGTGATGTCTGGCCAGCACCGTGCCGGTGAAGTCGCTGAAGCGTCCTGCGCACATCTTGCGCCAATATCACTGCCGGTAGGCTTGGGTCTCAGCAAAGCCATCGCGGACTACGCTGCCGCAGGCGGCGTAGCGGCCACCATCCGGCCAATAATGCTGGCGCACCAGAGCGAAGCACTTGGTACCGCCAATCAGCGCCGACAGGTGACCAGGTCCGGTGCAGTCATAATGCTACGGCTGCTTCGCCCCAGCCGGTCCGCTATCCCGCCCACCATTAAGGACCGCCTCCAGGCACGCTACCGAAGCCTGCTTCACCGCCTCAGAGCCCAACAAGAGCCTTGCTCACCCTTTTCCAGCAGCTGTGATCCACCTCACAGCAACTGGCAGCAACGCTGCTGCATTATCTCGGTCAACGTGATCCGGACGGCACGATTTCCGTTCGGCATTGCAGGCATGTCGCCTGCCGCGTGGCGAGGGCAGATCCCCTGCTCGGCCGGACACCGGGCCGATACGTAAAGGTGCAGAGCCGCCTGTCGGGACTTCTCGGCGGGCGGTTTTCTGTTATAGGCCCCTTCCACTCAGTGATTGGCCTCACAGGAAACCTGCGCCCCTCACCCACCCACCGGCTCTTATCCATTTCCGGCACCGCACTGCCGAAGGAAAGACCAAGCGGGAGATCACGGCCTCAAGCGCTTCATCGCGCGAAGATCTGCAGCTATCTCTGCCGCGGCAACAAAGGCAGTCGCATAGAACAAAGGGGCGCCTCACCTTTGCAGGAGCACCGGTGCCGAGCGAATGAGGTGCGTGGTGTTATTCGCGGTTCGGCCGTGATCGCGCGGGAGTCAACTGAAGGGGACCAGCGAATGCGGTCATCTCCTGTCAAAGAAACGGCCGATGTGCTTGAGCGAGACGACCCCGCACCTGCGGAAACAGGTGTGCCGGCCGAATGAAGCTGGGGAGAACACGCCCACCCCGCCGAAGCCGAAAAGCGGCTCGAAGACCAGTTGCGGCGCGCGGCGCACCTGCTTGGCTTCGCGGACGGCCACGCCGTGCTACCCTGAGGATGGCGAGCATGTCCGTGTCGGATTGGCTGCCATGCTGGATCCCCTTCCCCATTCGTACCCGCGGCCAACTCCACCGCCGGTGGCCCAGCGCACACCTGCCTGGGCTTGGCACCATGGAGATGCGCGGCCGGCGCCGGTTTCTCCCGCAGCGTGAAGCGCTTGCAGACAGGGTGGCCCATACGTCCTCGACCTGGTTGGCTTCTCTCGCGGCAACGCCGCAACATTCTTGCCCATCGAGGTATGGATCGCTTGGCCCCCGGCGGCCCGGTTGTGGTCGGATGCCTCCCGGACGGCCCAGGAACCACCGATCCCGCTCTCGCTGAACCTAAGAATTTTGGGGGGGTTTCTGATGCTGCCACATCGGGCGTCAGCACAGCCTGCGCAGCGCCATGCCGCATCAGGTTGCACGGAACCGACGCGCCCGAGGATGCGTTCCGCCACCAGTTCGGTGCGGAATGCACGCAGCGGCACGCCGAGAGCAACAAGGGTGGATCGTGTCATCGGTGAGCAGCGATCCGGGAGCCGTGTGGATGCGCCATATGCGGCGCGGCGACTGGGGGGAGGCCTGGGGCATCAGCGATGCTGTGCTCCGTGCCCGCGACGGGGTGCGGGACTGGAGCCGCCCACGCCACCTGCAGGCCGTCTGGGACGGCACGCCGGTGGACGGGCGGCGGGTCCTCCTCCGTTGCTATCACGGCCTCGGCGACACCATTCAGTTCATCCGCTTCGCGCCCCTCGTCCAGGCACGCGCATCTGAGCTGACAGTCTGGGCGCAGCCGGCGCTCATCCCGCTGCTCCGCACGATGCCGAGGATCGGACGCCTTCTCCCGCTGCATGACGGCACGCCCGAGGTCGCCTACGACGTCGATGTGGAGGTGATGGAGCTGCCCCATGTTCTCCGCACCACAATCGGCACCCTCCCCGCCCAAGTCCCCTATCTGCACCTGCCCCGCCGGGACATGCGGGCAGACGCCGGCCCGGCACGCCCTGGTCTTGCGGTAGGACTGGTCTGGCGGTCCGGCGACTGGGACTACGAGCGTCGCTCCGTGCCCTTCGGCCTGCTCGAGCCGCTCCGGACCATCCCTGGCGTCGCGCTGCACATCCTCCAGCGCGGCCCTGCGCTGGAGGAGCGGCCGCTCGATTTCGGCATCCTCTCCGGTTCCGACGACATACTCGAGGCCGCATTGGTGATGCGCGACCTCGATCTGGTCATCAGCATCGACTCCATGCCAGCCCACTTGGCCGGTGCGCTCGGCCTCCCTGTCTGGACGCTGCTCGCCCGCGACGCCGACTGGCGCTGGATGGAGGAGCGGGAGGACAGCCCGTGGTACCCGAGCATGCGGCTCTTCCGGCAGAGGCGTTCCGGCGCATGGGGCGAGGTGATCGCCCGCGTGGCTGATGAGCTTCGGACCCTTGCGGCGCGCCGGTTATCCGGTGCGGCTTGAAGCCAAGTGCAACCAATAAGCGGCGCCCTCCGATAGCGCCAACTTACGGGGCCCGTTCCGCAGCACGCCAAAGCTGGCCTGCACCGTCAGCACCGCGATATCTCGTTGGTCCGCCGCACCCTCGCGGTAGCTGAAGTGAGGATCACCAAGCTGCCATCGCTGCGCAGCACCCGCCCCGCTTGCGCGACATGCCGGGCGGCCAGTACCGTGGCACCGGGCCATCCGCCGTCATGGCAGAAGCGAACGCCCGACCGGCCAGGAGCCGATGCCGAAATACCCCGCGAGCGTCGCGGCCACATCGACGAAGCCTTCGCGGGTGCCGAGCGGCGACTGGCGCTCGGCATGGCGGAGGATCAGCGGCACCTCCTCCCGCGTATGGTCGGTGCCGCGAAAGGTCGGGTCGTTGCCATGATCGGCGGTGATGATCAGCAGGTCCTGCCCGGTGCAGGCCGGCAGGAAGCGGGCCAGCCAGCGGTCGAACTCCTCCAGCGCCCGCGCATAGCCCTGCGCGTCGCGCCGGTGGCCATACTCCGTGTCGAAATCCACCAGGTTGGCGAAGACCAGTCCCTCCCGCGTCGCTTTCCATACGGCCTCGATCCGCCGCATGCCATCGGCGTTGGAGGCAGTGGGCCAGGATGTGGTGATTCCCCGGCCGGCAAAGAGATCGGCGGTTTTGCCAACCGCCTTCACTGGCAGGCCGGCCCTGTCCAGGGCGTCGAGGATCGTCGGCGGCGGCTGCATGGCGAAGTCGTGCCGCCGCGGGGTGCGATGGAAATCGCCTTCCTGTCCGGTGAAGGGCCGTGCGATCACCCGGCCAATGCGCCAGCGGTCGGCGTGACGGCGGGCGATGGTGCAGATCTCCATCAGCCGCTCCACCGGCACCACGGATTCATGCGCCGCGATCTGCAGCACCGAATCGGCGGAGGTGTAAAGGATGGGCCGCCCCGTGCGGCAGTGCTCCCCGCCCAGTTCCGCGATGATCTGCGTCCCGCTCGCCGGCAGGTTGCCGATGAAGCGTATGCCGGCCTCGGCCTCGATCGCCTGCACAAGCTCGAGCGGAAAATGCTCGAACACCGCGAAGGGCTGCGCCAGTTCCACCCCGGCGATCTCCCAATGCCCGGTGGTGCTGTCTTTGCCGGCGGAGCGTGGCCGCATCCGACCCCAGCTCGCCGCAGATGGCGCGCCATCGACGCCCATGATACGCCCAAGGCCGAGCGACCACAGCGCTGGCAGATGGAGGCTGGTCGTGGCGAAGAGATGGCCGAGCGTGTCGGCGCCGGCGTCGCCGTAATCCGCGGCATCGGGCGCATGGCCCACGCCGACGCTGTCGAGCACGATCAGTAGGCACCGCATCAGCCGCCGCCCCGTATGGCGAGGCGCCGGAAGGTCGGACAGTCCTCGACGCCCCAGAAATACTTGTAGGTCCCGCGGCCTCGCAGGAAGGCGGCATGCGCCATGCCCTTGACGGTCACCGCCTCGACCGCCTGGCGCACCAGCAGCATGCCAGGGCTAACCCGCTCCAGCTGTGGATCGCAGCCGCTGAGGTGAAAATAGGCCCGGCAATCATCCCGCCCCGGCGTGCGCCACGACGACCAGCAGGCGACAGTCGGTGCTGCTGCTGGAGGCTGCCAAGCCAGGAAGTCCGGCACAGCGGCTACTTCCCCGCCAGCGCTCCGGTCATTATCGACTGGTCGGGCCGCTTCGCCGCTGCATTGAGCACGCCGCGCTGCTGCAGTACCCGGAAGGGCACCACCGTCGAATTCGCCTGGGCAGGCCGTCCGGCCAGCAGCGAGACCGCCTCGCGGTAGCCGTTCAGCGTGCCGACATCCACATAGACCTCGCCGGTGCGAACGCCATGGGCGGCGCCACCGGCTGCCAGCCAGACATTGACCAGCGTGCCGATATACTCGTCGCCGCGTCCGGGCTGACGCCACAGCGCGTGCAACTCGTGCAGCACGCGACCTGGCATCTTGAAGGCGCCCCAGACCCAGCGGCTCCGCGCGCCTGCCCGCTTCACCTCGATCTCCAGGACGCGGCCCGCCTCGTCCGTCACCACCGCGTCGAACAGCTCTGGCCGCTCCACAGGGAAGAGCAGGAAGGAGAAGCGGTCATCCGGCAGGGGCGCCAGCGCCGCTTCCGGGAACCAGATCGTATCGGGCAGCCCGATCACGACGGGCTCCTCCGGCCCGATCAGCGGTAAGGCGCAGAAGATGGCGTCGCAGAGTCCGCTTGGCTCCTGCTGGACCACATAGGCGATGCTGGCATTGCCGATGCGCGCCCCGTAATAGTTGATGATGTCACTTTTGCCCGGGGCGATGACGAAGCAGATCTTGTCGACGCCGGCGGCGATCATGCGCTCGATCAGATGCTCGCTGACGGCCCGCGGCCGTTCGACCCCATCCTCGATCCGGCTGCCGATGGGCAGCAACTCCTTCGAGAAGGCCAGCGGCTGGATGCGGCTCCCAATGCCTGCGGCCGGGATAATGCCCCACATGCTCAGCCTCCTGTCGCCATTGGCGCGTTGATGCTCTCCAGCGCGGCTTCAAGGTCGAGGGCCCGCCGGTCGGAGGTGTGTTCCTCAAGGGTGCGTTCCCGCGCCTGTCCGGCGGCGCGGCGAAGCTCGGCATCAGTCAGGCCGAGCGTCGCCAGGCTGTCCGCGGTCGACTCTGCGACGAATACCTCCGCACCCGGCGCATAGAAGGCATCGAGACCTTCCCACCAATCGGTCAGGATCGGCGCGCCGCAGGCCGCAGCCTCGAACAGCCGGCCGGAAGGGCACCAGCCCATCGCTGCCATCGCCCGGCGGGTTATGTTCAGCGTCAGGCGCGAGGAGGAGAAGAAGGCCGGATGCTCTGGCGGCGGCATGTGGCGGACGAAGAAGATGTTCTGCGCCCAGGGGAAATCCGGCGGGTAGAGCGCGCCGCCGATGATGAAGCGGCGATCGGGCAGCCGCCGCGCCGGCTCCACGAATAGGCGTTCCAGCGCCTCCTGTCGGTCCGCCGCATAGGTGCCGAGATAGGAGAGATCCGCCTGGTAGCCCTCCACCGCCGCAACCGGCCGATGGGCGTCCGGATCCACGCTGCCATAGAGCGGGGCGACGCGGCGCGCGCCGAGTTGCGCCTGCAGCCGCACCAGCGCCTCGCCACCGGTATAGCTCAGCACCAGGTCGAACCCATCGAGCCCTTGCCGCGGCAGGTAGTCCGGCCAGTCGCCGGCCGCCATCCGGTCGAGCGTCACCGGCGTATCGAGGTCGTAGAATACCCGTGCCGGCGCGGCGGAGCCGAGGACAAGGTCGGAGGCCGCGACTCCATCGGGACAGAAGGAGGTGACGATGGCGACATCGGCCGCCGCCACCGCCTGCGCCGCCCGCTGCCGCACCTCACCCCAATCGGCATAGAGCACCGGCTCGACATCCGGCATGCCGTGCAGGTCGCGGTGCTCGGCATAATAGGGCACGTTGCGCTCGAAGAAGACGACGCTATGGCCACGCCGCACCAGGGCGCGGCACAGGGCTCGCCACAGGGTCGCGTGACCATTGCCCCAGGAGGATGTGATGGTCAGGCCGAAGACGACAAACCGCATCAGGCCGGTGTCCGACCGTGATGGCAGCCATTGCGCCTCATGCCGCGCGTCGCTCCTCGTGCTCTAGACGACCGATTAGCAGGCCAAGCACCGCCGTCTCCTCGGGCTTGAGGCAGGATACCTCGTCGCGCAGCTCCGTCTGGGCCTCAGACTTGATCTGCAGCACCAAGCTGCCGCTGAGATAGTGATCGAGTACGCCGGGATGCACGTAGCATTTGCGGCAGATCGTCGGCGTGTTGCCGAGCCGGCTCGCCACATGCTCGATGGCGCGCTTCACATTGCGCTTCGCCGCAGCATGGGTGTCGAACTTCTCGAATTCCTGGAGCGCGAGGGCGGCGAGGACAGTGCCCGCCCAGGTACGGAAATCCTTCGCGGTGACTTCGCTCCCCGCGGCCTCCCGCAGGTAGTCGTTGACGTCGCCGGAGTCGATACTGCGGACGGAGCCGTCGGCATCGACATAGTGGAACAACTCCTGCCCCGGCAGATCCTGGCATTCGCGAACGATGCGGGCGATGCGCCGGTCCGAAACCTGCAGGTTCCAAGTCTTGCCGCTCTTGCCTTTGAAGGAAAAGCGCAACCGGCCCCGCTCGACCTCGACATGGTCCTCATGCAGGGTGGTCAGGCCGTAGCTCTGGTTCTGCTTCGCGTAGTCGTCGTTGCCGACGCGGATCAGGGTTGTCTCCAGCAGCCGGACCACGGTCGCCAGCACCTTCTCGCGTGGCAGCCCGGTAAGGCGCAGGTCAGCCTCGACCCGGGCACGGATGCGCGGCAGGACATGGGCGAACTCCACCATATGGGTGAATTTCGCGGCGTCCCGCGCCTCACGCCAACGGGGATGGTAGCGGTATTGCTTCCGCCCCTTCTCGTCGCGCCCCGTCGCCTGGATATGGCCGTCAGCGTGCGGACATATCCAGACTTGAGTCCAAGCCGGCGGGATCGCCAGGGACCGGATGCGCTGAAGAGTCTTGGGGTCACGCACTACGCCGCCCTTCGGGGCGCGGTAGCTGAAGCCCTTGCCGATGCGCCGCCGGTTAATGCCCGGCGCCTCATCCGAGACGTAGCGCAACGCTGCTTCTCGCGCTGCGATGCGGTTCTCCTCCTCTGCTAAGGAGGCATTATCCTTGGCCATGATGGATGCCTCGGGCCGGACGGCCGACAGGATAACAACCCTTGCCGCGCCGCACGGTTCCGCGGTCGCCCTAGCGTGCATAGCGCTGGATCATGCTGGCGCAAAATTCTGCAAATTCCGCCTCGACCAGCGGCGGGCTGGTATGGTGCGGCGCGATCCCGCGATGCTCCGGCGTGAAGCAGAAGGTGACCGTCACGTCGAACTCCGCAAGGGCCTCCATCTGCCGGTCGAACCAGGCCAACGCGTTCGGCCGGAAGCTGTCGGCCCAGGACAGGCCGGTCCGCAGGTATCTAACGCCCAGCCGCCGCATCCAGGCCACCGCGTCGTCCAACCGAGGATCCTCGAAATGGAACCATTGGCAGAGGCCAACGGCCGGCGTGTGATAGCCGAACTCCTCGAGCGCGGGCTTCGGCGTGCCGTCTTCCCGCAGCAGGCCCATGTAGAAATGCCGGTAGTAGGAGGACCCCTCTGCCTCGCGGTGCCGGGTCGTGGCGCCCCAGGCCCGCGGCAGGTCATACAGGCTGTACCAGTGGATACGCGGAGTTTGGCCAACCAGCAGCTCGGCGCTGCGCTTCAACCCCCAGGCCTGGACCTCTTCCGCCCCAAAGGAGGACACGCCAACTTCGGAAACCCAGATCGGCAGGCTGGTAACGGCCCGGATCTCCTCAATCTTTGCTGGCCATTCCCCGATCTGCCAGAGATTCCAGTCCAGTGGAAAGCCATGCACCGCGACCACGTCGAGGTGTTCGAGCACACCCTTGCCGCTCAGATTCTCAATGAAGCTCGGATCGATAGGCGAGATGCCGCCAAGCACGCGCGGCAAGGTCGGATGCACCGACCGAATCGCTTGGCAGGCGGCTTTCGCCATAGTGGCGAACAGGCTCCAGTCAGGATCGATTTCCGGATCCCAATGGGACTTGTTGTTGGGCTCATTCCAGATCATTGCCGCTTCGATCATGCCCGGCGCTCCCTGACGGGGTAGACAGCTTCGGCGCCGGCCGGCGCGTCGACACGCCGGCAAATATAGACCTCTGGCTCCGGATGGGCGGTGATGGCGAAGCCGGCGCTGCGCAACATCGCCTCGACGCAGGCGCGGTTCGGCACCCACCAGTTGGTCCCGTCATGCGCGTAACGGTGCTCGATGAAATGGAGCTTAGGCCAATCGTGCCGGTCGAACTCCGCCGTGTCCCAGAAGTCGTAGTCCTCCTTCACCGGGGCGGCCGTATCGGCTCCGCGCTGCATGGATTGGAACACCAGGCAGTCGCGGGCGACGTGCTCGTGGATTAAATCGAGCGCCAGCAGTGGATGTCGCAGGTGGTAGAGCACCCCCATGAACAACACCACGTCGAATTTCTCACCGAGCGCCCCGACATCATAGACCGAAAGCTCGCGAAACTCGATGTCAAGCCCGGACACCTCCGCGGCGAAGCGCGCCTGGGCGAGATAGCTCTTGTCAGAGTCGACGCCAAGCACCCGCGCCGCGCCACGCCGCTTCATCTCGAGTGAATAGAACCCGCCGTTGCAGCCGATATCGAGAACGCTGAGGCCGGTGAGGTCCTGCGGCACGGCGTCGGCGAAGCGGCGCCACTTCACCGTGGGGTAGTCCCCAAGGAAATGGTTGGGTGCCGTCGGCACCCCATGCAGATCGATGTTGTGGAACCATTCGCCGAGCGCCGTCGCCCGGCGTCGGATCTCGTCGGCATCGAGAATGGCAGTCATGATGTCACGGCCTCATTCATCCAAAGCACCTTCGCCCCCGTGCCCCACATCGCCATGGCGCTGACGGAGGCGGGGCCAATCTCGAATCGCGCGTGGAAGTCCATCGACAGGCCGAGGCACCAAGCCAGGACGGACTTGATGACATCGGCATGGCTGACGATTGCAACGGACGCTTCAGGATGCAGCGCCTCGATTCGCCGCACGCCTGCGACGGCCCGGGCCTGGGCCTCGGCCATTGATTCGCCGCCCGGCGGCCGTCCGCTGGCGCGCTCGGCATTCCAACTCTGCCAAGCCGGATCCGGGTTGAGCCGGTCGAAAGATGCGCCGGTCCAGCGCCCGAAATCGATTTCCTCAAACTCCGTAGCGATGTCCGCCGCGAATCCGCACTGCTGCCCGATCACCGCCGCCGTCTCGCGCGTCCGGGCGAGCGGGCTGGTGTAGAGCGCCGCCAGACCCTCCCGCTGCAGCCGGCCGCCGAGTCGCAGTGCCTGCTGCCGGCCGGCCTCGCCGAGCGAGACACCTGGCATCCTGCCGCACAGCACGCGGCCAAGCAGCTCGTGTTCGGCATGGCGGACCAGGAAGATCGTGGTCGCCACCCGTCTCAGCCCTCGCCGGCGATGAAGTGGAGCGTCCTTTCCCGGGCTTCGGCATCGGTGAACTGCTGCGGCGGCGACTTCATGAAGTAGCTCGCAGGACCGACAAGTGCGCCGCCGACACCACGATCCAGGGCAAGCTTCGCGCAGCGCACCGCGTCGATGACGATGCCCGCCGAGTTGGGCGAGTCCCACACCTCCAACTTGAGCTCCAGATTCAGCGGCACGCCGCCGAAGCCGGTACCCTCCATGCGGATATGAGCAAATTTGCGGTCGCCCAACCATGGCACAAAGTCGCTCGGGCCGACATGCACGTCACCCTCAGGCAGCACCACATCCATCTGGCTGGTGACTGACTGCGTCTTCGATATTTTCTTGGAAACGAGACGTTCGCGCTCCAGCATGTTCAGGAAGTCCGAGTTGCCGCCGAAATTCAATTGATAGGTGCGGTCGAGCTGGATGCCACGCTCGCGGAACAGATTGGTCAACATCCGATGCACGATCGTGGCACCGACCTGGCTCTTGATATCATCGCCGATCAGCGGCAATCGGGCCGCCTCGAATCGCTCGCGCCAGTCGCGGTTGGACGCGATGAAGACAGGGATGCAATTCACGAAGGCACAGCCAGCCTTGAGGGCCTGCTCGGCATACCACTCGGTCGCCTGCTGCGATCCCACCGGCAGGTATGACACCAGCACCTCAGTCCCCGTGCGGCGCAGCGTCTCCGCCACATCCGTCACCGGCCCATCGGATTCTTGCAATTCCGCGCGCAGATACCGTCCAAGACCATCAGCGGTTCTGCCGCGCTCAACCACCACGCCTGTGGGTGGAGGCGCCGCGAACCGGGTCGTGTTGTTGGGCGAGGCGAAAATAGCCTCCGCCACGTCGCGTCCGACCTTTGCGGCGGTGATGTCGAAGGCTGAGGCGATGACGATGTCCGCGACGCGGTAGCCCCCGATCTCCTGCGTCATCAGCCCCGGAATCGCGCTGTCCATTGCGGTGTCGCGATAATAAGCGAGCCCTTGAACGAAGGACGACGCGCAATTGCCTACACCGACCAAGCCAACCCGTACTGATCTGGAGCCCAAGGTCGATCTCCTCATGACACGCCGCCGCTCATGGATAGGCGTAATGCCACATCCGGGTGGCATGCAACCGTACAGCCGCCGCAATGAGCACCGATCGAACGCGCGACGCTGCGATTGGCGCCACCGTTATAAACTCACCTGACAACAAATCCGGGTGAACACCGGTTCCGCCATGGGTACGAATCAACTCACAATGCGTTCGCCTTTGTGTCGGATCCCGGCGCTCACCGGAGCGGGTGACAATACCGGGTTGTATGCGGCAAGCTATACCAGCCAAGCTATTGCGGTGCTGCCGCCGTAGCCGGCAATACGATCGTGCGGAGGCGCCCAGTTGTCGGAACGTGTTCTCATCACCGGCGGCGCCGGTTTCATAGGCAGGCATCTCACCAAGGCGCTTCTCGCGCGCGGGCACCATGTGCGAATTCTGGACAGCCTCATCGAGCAGGTGCATGGCCAGCAGCCTGATCCGGGATTTCTTGGCCGCGATGCCGAGCTGCAAATCGGCGATGTGCGCGATGCTGCGGCGGTCACCCGTGCGCTGCAGGGTGTCGATAGCGTGGTCCATCTGGCTGCCGAGGTTGGCGTCGGTCAGAGCATGTACGCTATCGATCGCTACGTCTCGGTGAACGACTATGGCACCGCCGTCCTGTTCCAGGCGCTGATCGAGAAGCCCGTGCGCCGAGTCGTCGTCGCCTCCTCCATGAGCATCTATGGCGAGGGCCTCTACCGGGATGCGGACGGGCGCCGCTACGAGGATGTCGTCCGTGTCCCGCGCACGAGTTCCACCGCATCCTGGGACCCACTGGATCCTGCCGGGCATCCACTCACCCCGATCCCGACGCCGGAAGCCAAGCGGCCAGCGCTGGCCTCGGTCTATGCGATCACCAAATACATGCAGGAGCGCATGACGCTCACCCTCGCGCCTGCCTATGGCATGCAGGGCGTCGCGCTCAGGCTTTGGAACGCCTATGGCCCGGGGCAGGCCCTGTCGAACCCCTATACCGGCGTGCTGGCGATCTTCGCCTCCCGCCTCCATAACGGCCAACCGCCGATGATCTTCGAGGATGGCGCGCAGCGACGCGACTTCGTGCATGTCGGGGACGTGGCCCAGGCTTTCGTCCTGGCGCTGGAACATCCCGCCGCTGCGGGCGGCGTGTTCAACATCGCCAGCGGCGTCGACCGCACGGTCGCGGAGGTGGCGCAGCTTCTTGCCGGAGCCATGGGGAAGCACGGCATGGCGCCCGAGATCACCGGTAAGGCGCGCGCCGGCGACATCCGCCACTGCATCCCGGATCTCGGCTTGGCACGCACCGTGCTTGGTTTCGAGCCCCGCTGCGACTTTGTCGATGGGCTCGCCGAACTGGCGCAATGGGTCGCCTTGCAGCAGGCGGAAGATCGCGTCAGCCATGCGAGGAATGAGCTCGCGGCGCGGGGGCTGGTGGCGTGACGGCGAAAGGTCGGCCGGTCCTGATCACCGGCGGCGCAGGGTTCATCGGCGCCAACCTGGCTGACCGCCTGGCGAGGGAAGGCCACAGCGTCATAGTCTATGACGCATTGCGGCGCCCTGGCGTCCAGGCGAATCTCGAATGGCTGCAGGACCGGCACGCCAGCCGCATCATTCCGGTCATTGCCGATATCTGCGAGGCTGGCGAGCTCGGCCGCGCGGTTGGGGAGGCTGGTGCGGTGTTCCACCTCGCGGCGCAGGTCGCGGTCACCACCAGCCTTGAGGATCCTGCCGACGACTTTCGCACCAACCTGCAGGGCACCACCCTGCTGCTCGAAGCCGTGCGACGCACCGGGGGGGATCTGCCGCTGGTCTTTGCCAGCACCAACAAGGTGTACGGGAATCTGGCTGATCTCGCCCTGCGTCTCGAGGACGATGCCTACTTGCCGGAGGCGCAGCAGATTCGCCTGAATGGCATCGGCGAGGACCGGCCGCTCGAATTCCATACTCCCTATGGCTGCTCCAAGGGTGCGGCGGACCAGTATGTGCTGGACTATGCGCGAAGCTTCGGCATCCCGACCGCCGTCTTCCGTATGAGCTGCATCTACGGCCCAAGGCAGATGGGCACCGAGGACCAGGGCTGGGTCGCGCATTTCCTGATCCGCGCCCTGCAAGGACAGCCGGTCAGTGTCTTCGGCGACGGCTGCCAAGTGCGTGACATTCTGTTCGTCGATGATGCCGTCGACGCCTATATCGCGGCGTGGCGGAATATCGGCCGGGTGCGCGGCGCCGCCTTCAACCTGGGCGGTGGCCCGGGCAATGCGGTCAGCCTGCGGCAGGTCCTACGGCATATCGGCACGCTGCTCGGCTCGCCGGTCCAGGTGCAGCACGGCGACTGGCGGGCTGGCGACCAGCGCTACTACGTCTCGGACACGCGCCTGGCGACCCGGGCGCTCGGCCTGCGGCCTCCGACACCCTGGCAGGATGGCCTCGCCGCCCTGGCAGACTGGCTTCGCGGGCAAAACCACAGCCTTGCCGCCGCGGCGCCTCCGCCGCATCCCGCGGAGGCCCTGCCATGAGGGTCGCGCTGGTCAATCCACCCTGGCGTTTCGATGGCAGCATCTATTTCGGCTGCCGCGAGCCGCATCTGCCGCTCGAACTCGGCTACAGCAAGGCGCTGCTGGAGGCTGCCGGCCATACCGTTCTGATGGTGGACGCGCATCTCTGCGCCTTGCCCCTGGCGGAGGCGGTGGCCGAGGTCGTCGCATTCCGGCCCGACATGACCGTCGTGACGACGGCGCCCAGCTATCTGTTCTGGCGATGCGCACAGCCGGAACTCCGTATCCCGCGAGAGTTCCTCCTGGCCCTCGACGGCCGGGGTGGCCGCACGGTCGCGGTTGGCCCCCACGGCTCGGCGACACCGGCGGCCGCCCTCCGCAAGCTCGGGGTCGACGTGGTGGTCCGCGGCGAGTGCGAGGAGATCGTTGCCCGGCTTGCGGGCGAAGGCGACCTCGCCCACGTGCCGGCTATCGCCTTCCGGGATGGCAGCGAGATTCGGGTCACCGGTGCACCGCATGCCGGTGCCTTCGCAACGCTGCCCGCGCTGCGCTGGCCGGATTCTTGGATCGCGCGACATCACCACCATCATCATCGTTTCGACGCGCAGCCGGCGGTGCCCGGCGCCGAGGTCGAGGCATCCCGCGGATGTCCCTATTCCTGCTCCTTTTGTGCCAAGATCGACTTCCGCGACGCCTATCGGCGCCGCGCCCTGCCGCCTTTGCTCGACGAGTTGGACGGGCTGATTGCCCAGGGCGTCGGCTATGTCTACTTCATCGACGAGATCTTCCTGCCGCAGCGCGCTCTGTTGGAAGCTCTGGTAGGCCGTAACCTGCAATTCGGCATCCAAACCCGTCTTGACCTTTGGAAGCCGGAGATGCTCGACCTCCTCGGCGCGGCGGGCTGCGTCTCAATCGAAGCCGGGGTGGAAAGCCTGACACCGGAAGGCCGGGCCGCGCTCGACAAGAACTGCCGGATGTCGACGGAGGAGCTCACCGAGCGGCTGCTGCATGCGAAGCGCCGGGTGCCTTTCGTGCAAGCGAACCTGATCAAGACTCCGGGCGACGATCCCGCCATGATCGCAGCTTGGCGTGAGACGCTGCGGCATGGCGGTGTCTGGGCCAACGATCCCGTGCCGCTCTACCCTTACCCGAGTTCGCCGGACTACCGCCGTCTCTGGGGCGCCCCGGACGACGAGGCATGGGAGCGGGCGCATACCCACTACCTCGCCCAGTTCTCCACCCTGAGCGATATCCAGGACGACCGGGTGGTGCCGCTGCCCGAACTCGAGGCTGGATGTTGTCGATGAGCCCTTCGCCGCGCATCCGGTTGCTGATGACGGCGGATGCGGTGGGTGGCGTGTGGTCCTATGCGGTTGATCTGGTGCGAGGCTTGGCACCGCATGGCGTGGAGACCACGCTCGCGGTGCTCGGTCCTGCACCAACGTCGAGCCAGCGCGCGGCCGCAGCAGCGGTGCCAGGGCTACGGCTGCTGGAAACGGCCCTGCCGCTCGAATGGCTTGCCGACTCGCCGGCAGAGATAGCGGCCTCGGGCCAAGCCCTGGCAGCCCTGGCGAGAGAGGTTGGTGCGGATCTGGTGCATCTCAACACGCCGGCGCCGGCCGCCGGCGCCGCCTTCACGGCACCGCTCGTCATCGCCTGCCATTCCTGTGTCGCGACGTGGTGGGGTGCGGTTCGGCACGGGCCACTGCCGGACGACTTTCGCTGGCGCGCCGAGCTGACAGGCCAAGCCCTTGCGACGGCCAGGCTTCTGATCGCGCCGACAGCGGCCTTCGCTGCCGCGACGGCACGGACCTACGGGTTGCGGCAGCCGCCGCTGGTGATTCACAATGGACGTCAGGCGATGGCCCGCCCTGCGGCTGCGCAATCGGTTCCGGCAGATGTCGTCTTCACGGCCGGCCGGCTCTGGGACGAGGGCAAAGATATTGCGACGCTCGACAGGGCGGCAGCCAGGCTGTCGATTCCGGTTCTAGCCGCTGGCGACACCCGCGGCCCGAATGGCGCCCAGGTCAAGCTGAAGCATCTGCGGCTGCTCGGACGGCTTTCCGATGCCGCGCTCGCCCGCATCCTGGACACACGCCCCATCTTCGTCTCACCGGCCCGATATGAGCCCTTCGGCCTGGCGGTTCTGGAGGCCGCGCAGGCCGGGTGCGCGCTGGTTCTGTCGGACATTACCGGCTTCCGCGAGCTCTGGGACGGGGCTGCGGAATTCGTGCGGCCCGGTGATAACGCCGCCCTCGCTGCCACGGTGCAGCATATTGCGACGGACCGGGAACGCAGGATCGCATTGGGCGTTGCGGCAAGGGAACGGGCAGAACGATTCACAGTCGAGATTCAGACTGCTGCCATGCTGGACGCTTACCGCCGGCTTCTTGCTGGCCAATGTGACTGGATGCAAAAGGACGTTGCAGCGTGAGGTTGGTCTACTTCACTCATTCTCTGGAGTCCTGCTGGAACCACGGCAACGCGCATTTCCTTCGCGGTGTGCTGCGGGAGTTTCTCCTGCGCAGCCATGAGGTGGCGACCTGGCAACCGGCCCAAGCCTGGAGCTTGGAGAATCTATTGCGCGACCATGGGCCGGCGGGTCTTGACGCCTTCCGCACGGCCTATCCCGAGTTGCAGGCCCATATCTACGACAGCGAGGCCGATCTGGCCGAAGCGGTCGATGGCGCCGCCTTAGTCGTCGTGCATGAATGGAACGAGCCCTGGCTGGTCGCAGCCCTTGGCCGGATGCGGCGCAATGGCGGCCGCTTCGTCCTGCTGTTCCACGATACCCATCATCGGGCGGTCAGCGACCCCGACGCGATCCGGCACTTTGACCTCGACGGATATGATGGCGTGCTCGCCTTCGGCGAGACGTTGGCCGCGGTCTATCGGCAGTGGGGTTGGGGCGACCGGGTTTATGTCTGGCACGAGGCAGCCGACACCCGGCTGTTCCATCCGCCTGCCGAGGAAACCAGGCGGGAAGGCTTGGTTTGGATCGGCAATTGGGGAGACGACGAGCGCAGCGAGGAACTCGAGCACTTCCTGCTGGCCCCTGCCCAGGCCGCATCCCTGGCGCTCGACATCCATGGCGTGCGCTACCCGGACAAGGCACTGAGGACGCTTGCGGCCTACGGAGCGCGGTTCCGGGGCTGGCTGCCCAATGCACGCGCGCCGGAGAAGTTCGCACGCCATCTCGCTACGGTGCATGTTCCTCGGCGCTTCTATGTCGACCGGCTCCCTGGCATCCCGACCATTCGGGTCTTCGAGGCGCTGGCCTGCGGGATCCCGCTGATCTGCTCGCCCTGGCAGGATACGGAAAGACTTTTCCACCCCGGCGAGGATTATCTTGTGGCGCACGACAGCGCGGCGATGACGCGCCACCTGACCGCCATCCGTCATGATGCGGACCTACGCGCCAGCCTGGTCGCGAGCGGGCTGGACACCATCCGCGTGCGCCACACCTGTGCCCATCGGGCAGCGGAGTTGCTGTCGATCCACGGCGGGCTACAAGGCGTTCCCATGGCGATGGAGGCCAGTTCTTGAAGATTGCGTTCTACGGCTCGAGCCTGCTGTCCTCCTACTGGAATGGTGCTGCGACCTATTATCGTGGCCTGATCAGCGACCTGCACCGGCGCGGCCACCAGATCACCTTCTACGAGCCCGACGCCTTCGACCGGCAACAGCACCGCGACATCGACCCGCCTGATTGGGCGGCGGTGCGCGTCTACCCGGCGACCGAGGCGGCGTTGCGCGATGTGATCGGCGAAGCGCACCAGGCCGATGTGGTGGTGAAGGCCAGCGGCGTCGGGGTATTCGACGATGCGCTACTCGAGGGCGTGATGACAGCGGCGGCGCCGCATGCCATTCGTATCTTCTGGGATGTCGATGCGCCGGCGACCCTGACCGAGCTGCGCGGCAATTCGGACCACTGCCTGCACCGCATCTTGCCTGCGCTCGACCTGGTGCTGACCTATGGCGGCGGGCCGCCGGTGGTCGAGGCCTATGAGGGGTTCGGTGCGCGCCGCTGCGTGCCGGTCTACAATGCACTCGACCCAGAGACCCATCACCCCGTGCCGGCCGAGCCTCGCTTCGCCGCTGACCTGTCCTTTCTCGGCAACCGCCTGCCCGACCGTGAGGCACGGGTCGAGGAGTTCTTCCTGCGCCCCGCCGCGATGCTTCCGGAGCGGCGCTTCCTGATTGGCGGCAATGGCTGGGAGACCAAGGCCATGCCGCCGCAGGTCCGGCACATCGGGCATGTCTATACGCGTGAGCACAACGCCTTCAACACCTCCGGCCTTGCGGTGCTGAACATTGCCCGCGACAGCATGGCAGCGGTCGGCTTCTCCCCGGCAACCCGGGTCTTCGAGGCGGCGGGTGCCGGCGCCTGCCTGATCACCGATGCCTGGGTCGGCCTCGAGCTCTTTCTTCGGGAGGGCGAGGAGGTGCTGGTGGCCCGCGACGGCGCCGAGGTCGCCGAACATGTCCGGCAACTGACGCCTGCGCGGGCCCGTGCCATCGGAGAGGCGGCCCGCGCGCGCATCCTGTCCGAGCACACCTATGCCCGGCGCGGCGCGCAGGTGGATGCCCTGCTGCGCGAGGAAAGCCTCCGCAGGCGTGCTCGGGTGGGCACATGATGCCTGTAGCTCCTGCACCCCTGCGGGTCGTGGTGCTCGGCCTCAGCCTCTCCTCCTCCTGGGGCAACGGACATGCAACCACTTACCGCGCCCTGCTGAATGCATTCGCCGCGCGCGGCCATGACGTGCTGTTTCTCGAACGCGAGGTGCCGTGGTACGCGACGCATCGCGACCTCGGCAATCCCGGCTTCTGCCGCCTGGAATTCTACCGCGACCTTGCCGAGCTGGGCCGCTGGCGCGACGCTATCGCCGATGCCGATGCGGTCATCGTCGGTTCCTACGTACCGGAGGGTGTTGCGGTCAGCGCGCTGGTGCAGCGTACGGCCCGGGGCATAACCGCTTTCTACGACATCGATACGCCGGTGACGCTGGCGAAGCTGGAGCGGGGCGACGAGGAATACCTCGCTGCCGGGCAGATCCCCGGTTACGACCTGTACCTCTCCTTCACCGGCGGGCCAACGCTCGATCGCCTGATGGACCAGTACGGCTCGCCGGCTGCGCGGGTGCTGTACTGTTCGGTGGATGCGGAGGCCTACCGCCCGCTTGGCCTGCCGCATCGCTGGGACCTCAGCTATCTCGGCACCTACAGTGCCGACCGGCAGCCGAAGCTTGAGCGTTTGCTGCTCGAAGCAGCGCGACGGGCGCCGCAGTTGCGGTTCGTCGTCGCTGGGCCGCAATACCCGGAGGACATCCGCTGGCCCGACAATGTGGAACGGCTCGAGCATGTGCCTCCCGGCGCACATTCCGAATTTTATGCCATGAGCCGCTTCACGCTGAACGTCACCCGCGACGACATGGTGCGGGCAGGCTACAGCCCGAGTGTCCGGCTGTTCGAGGCCGGCGCCTGCGGAACCCCCATCCTCTCCGACATCTGGGCCGGGATCGACGAGATCTTCGTCCCGGGCGAGGACATCATCCTTGTGAGGGAATCCGAGGACGTGCTGCAGACGCTGCTAGAAATCCCGGAGTCTCGCCGGTTGGCCCTGGCTGCCGCCGTCCATCGACGCGTATGCTCCCACCACACTGCTGCTCACCGTGCTGCGGAACTGGAAGCATACTTGCGCCGCTACTCGTCCAGTCCGGAACAGGCCGGCAGCGGCCCAGGTGAGAAGGCGACGTCATGAGCAAGATGCAGCGCAAGATCGCCGTCGTTGCCGGCGGCGCGGGATTCGTCGGGTCGCATCTCTGCGATCTTCTGCTGTCGGAGAATGTCGACGTCATATGCATTGACAACTTCCGTACCGGGCGGGCGCGCAACCTGGCGCATCTTCAACGCGAGCCGCGTTTCGATCTGATTGAAGCGGATGTCATCAATGCGCTGCCAACGCGCCTCGGCCGGCTTCACATCGATACGGTGTTCAATCTCGCCTGCGCCGCCTCACCGCCGCACTACCAGGCAGATCCGGAGCACACACTGCTGACGTGCGTACTCGGCACGCGAAACCTGCTCCGCCTTGCCGAGGCGGTTGGAGCGCGCTTCGTCCAGGCATCGACGAGCGAGATCTACGGCGATCCCGAAATCCATCCACAGGTCGAAACCTACTGGGGCAATGTTAACCCGACCGGACCACGGGCCTGCTACGACGAGGGCAAGCGCGCTGCCGAGACGTTGACCTTCGACTACGCCAGGATGGGTCGCGTTGATGTCCGTGTTGCTCGGATCTTCAACACCTACGGCCCGCGGATGCGAGCCGATGATGGCCGCATCGTCTCCAATGCTATCACCCAGGCGTTGGGTGATAGGCCGATTACCGTCTACGGTGACGGCACGCAGACCCGCTCTTTCTGCTACGTCGAGGATCTGGTGGACGGACTGCTGCGGCTTGGCGCGTGTGAGGCGCCCCCGGATGGCCCGATCAATCTCGGTAACCCAGCGGAGCTGACGATTGCGAAGCTGGTTGGACAGGTCATTGCCCTGACAGGCTCGCGCTCTTCGATTGTGTATTGCCCCTTGCCGGTGGATGATCCACGCCGGCGCCGACCCAGTATTGCTCGCGCCAACAAGCTTCTGGGATGGTCACCACGCATTCCACTCAGCACCGGGCTGGAATCCACCATCGCGTGGTTCGCGTCCGAACAGCAGCACATCCCGGTGGTCAACGCACCCGCCGGCAAGATTCCCGCGGGTCTCCATGCGTTTAGTAATGGCTTAGGCATAAGCTCATAGCCGAACCGCGTGTTGCCCTGCCCCGGCACACTAGGTGTGCAGTCCCAGGGTGTGGTGGTGCGTTCTCTCGTGACCAGGAGGACGCCCTTTGGCAGCAGGTCTTCACGGCTCAGCCCGAAC
>NZ_FMZX01000081.1 GCF_900101615.1 Belnapia rosea
GCTACGAGAAAACCGCGCGCTCCTTCCTTGGCGTGCTCTGCCTCGCAGCCACCGCAGACTGGATCAAAGTCACCAAGCTCTAACAAGCCTTAGCATTACAGTTGCGGTCGTCGCTTCAGATGAGCGCGTTGGACGCCGGCCTGATGGGCACGGCGCCAGATTGACCAGGCGAGGACGAGCGCGGGTCTGATGCGGCGCTGGCAGAGACGTCCTGCGATGCGCCGGATCTCCTGAAGGGACCAGCGGACGAGCGGCGGGCCGCGCGACTCACGCGAGGCGGGGTTTGCTCTGCTGCTGCGTTCGCGCGATGGCGTGCCACCGTGAGGACGGCGAACGCGAGCATCACGAGAGAGATGTGTCGGTGCCAGCCGTGCCAGGAGCGGGTCTCGTTGTGGTCGAGCCCGAGCTCGTTCTTCGCCGTTTCGAACGCGTCCTCGATGGCCCAGCGGCGGCCCTCGACGGCGACGAGTGTTTCGAGCGAGGTGCCGGTCGGGCACCAGGTGGTGAAGTAGGCGAGCTCGCCGTCGGCGACGTGGCGACGGATCAGCAGGCCGCGGGTCCAGAGACCTTCATAGCCGCTGACGTAGGCGTCGGCCTCGAGGTCGGCGAGCTCGAGGTAGGCCCAATCGTGCAGCCGCGGCCCCTTCGTACCCTCACCCGCGGAGAGGCGGCGCCAAGCCGAGGATGGCAGCGCAGCTGCGATCTCCGCGGCCGAACCGACGACCTCGGGTTTGCCGATCCAGGAGTTGAAGTCGTGCGCTCCCGTGACCCCGAGCACGTAACCCCGGCCCGCGCGACGCAGTGCCATCTCGATCTCGCTCACACCGTAGACGGTGTCGGCCGCCACCCACGCGAAGGGCACGCCAGCCTCGATCGCGCGCTCGACCATGGTGCGCGCGATCCGAGGCTTGGTGGCGAACTCGACCTCCTCCGGTACATGCGCTGCGGCGCGCCGAGCCGGGTCGTTGGTCCAAGCCTTCGGAAGGTAGAGCGCGCGGTCGATGAGCGCATGACCGTGCCGGGAGACGTAGGCAAGGAAGACCCCGATCTGGCAATTCGTGATCTTGCCAGCCGAGCCGGTGTACTGCCGCGCGACGCCGCAGGACAGCTTGCCCTGCTTGAGGAAACCCGTCTCGTCCACGACGAGCACGGCATCCGCATCGCCGAGTGTCTCCAGCGCATACTCGCGCACGACGTCGCGCAGGGCGTCCGCCTCCCATCGGCCCCGGCCGAGGATGGCCTGCTGCCGCCATGGGCCCGGGTCGCCTGCGGCCTCGGCCCGCATCCAGCCCGTCTTGCGCCGCTCGGCACCAAGCAGGCCATCGAGGAACAGCCCCGCCGAGCGCGCCATCCGCTCCTGCAAAAACAGGGGCCGCATTCGCGCCTTGGCTTCTCGCAGCGACGAGGCCCACAGCTCCAACGCCACCTCGAAGGACGCACCCGTCATCGCGCTCGCTCCACGGCTCAAGCCAGCGGAGCAGATCACCTCCCGAACCGCAACTGTAATGTTAGGCTTCTCCGCTCTGGATGGCGCTTACGGATTGGGCCGGCCGACGGCCCTGTTCCATAGTCTTGAGCGCTTTGCGGCCAGCTTCCCAAGCCTCTTGGGCACTTCGATAGCGGGCTTCCGACGTGTAGACCCTGGTTGAGCGGCCCTCGACATGGATGGCCCATCCCCATGGTGCTGGTGGACGGGCTAGATGTTGAACCTTTAGCTCAAATACGGGACGCGGTTCGATGACCCCGTTGGGGTAGATTAGGCTCGTGCTCATGTCGCTGGCATAAGCCGCCGGAGAGGCACGCAACAGTGCCTCTGTGTTCAAGTTCAGCGGCAGGGTGGAAAGCTGGTCATCACGGGTTCTCCTGGCCTGCCGAGCTGCGGCGGCTAGACTTATCGCTACCGTTCGACCGCGGAACCATGATCGGCTCGATGGTCACAGGTGCTACGCCTTGTTCGCGCATACCAAGGTCATCAGCAGCACGCGGAGCCACGTCGAGGATTCTGCCTGGCACATATGGGCCACGGTCCTCCACCCTAACGATAGTCTCTCGCTTGGTCTGGCGATTTCTCACCCGAGCGACAGTGCCAAGTGGCAAGCTGCGGCTCGCGGCTATGTTTGAGTTCGGATTGAAGGGACGTCCATTCGCCATTTTGCGGCCATTGAACTGCCGGCCGTAATAGGATGCTCGCCCATGCTGTTGCCGCCCCGAATGATCGATTACCTCATGCCCTGGCTTGAGCCTGGCACCAGAAGCTGGCGAGCCCCGACGCGTTCTTGCATGGGCATAGTGGCTCGGGCGATGCATGGACCGGGCGCTGCTGACTGGCCGATTTGGAGCGGCTTGGGCCGAGGCGGCGCGATGACGCTCGCTGGCAGCGTCAGCCGGCACCGTCCAGCCATGTCCAAGCAGCGCACAGATGATCACTACACCAAGTCGACGCATCGGCAGTCTCCCATTTACACAGACGCACACTTGGGGGCCGGGTTCGATGGCCGCTCCTTCTACGACCTCGGCATGGGCGAAACGGTGCCAGAAGTCAGGAGGCCCTACTAACACCGCGTGCGCTGCGTCAATCCACGAGATCAAAGACGCCATGCCTGTGCCAAAACTTGATCACAAGGGAACTTGAACAACCTCAAGTAGAAAAGAGTGCGTTTCTAGCTTGTGCTCGCGCAGACCTATCTCTGCCGTCCCCAACGGCAGCCTGCGCCAGGATCCGGCGCCTCATGCGAGGAGCAGCCCCCCGTGCCGCTTGACGCCACTAGCTTTAATAACAATCGTCCCCGCCCAATCCAGACCCCCTGCTTAGACGAAGCAGAACGCCAAGCGGCCGCGTGCTTTGGACCTCAGCTGCAGGCAATCCTGGCGGGGACGCCAACGATTGACCCAGCCTTTGTAGTCATCGCGCACCTCTCCGCTGGAGTTGCTGGTGCAAGCTTTCGGCTTGCACCACAGGGACAAGTGGACGCCATCCCGCGCCTTGGCGAGACTGTGGTTGCGTGTGTGCCTGCCGGAATACCAAGCTCGCCGACAGAGCGCCGGGCCTTGTCGCTCCGTATTGCATCAGCTGCTGCAGGAGCTTGGCGTCAGCGCTGTCAGATCGAACGGCTCGGCTTCAACGCAAGTTAGTAGACAAGCCTGAGGTCGGCGATCTGCGACGGTGGCGCCTTCTGGTTGGTGCAGCATAACGAGCACCTCCTGCTGCTTGATGCCGTCGCGCGGCTTGCGGGGTCGGGTAAACCCCAGTCCTTTCAGCTACCGCGTCGTCCTAAGAACCTATCCCGGTAGGGCATGTCGCCAGGTGATGATGGCGAGCGCGAGGTGGAGCAGCGCGAGGTAGTTGGCGGACTTCTTGGCCCAG
>NZ_FMZX01000068.1 GCF_900101615.1 Belnapia rosea
TGGGCGTGACCTTCAAGCCCGAGACGGATGACATGCGGGACGCGCCGAGCCTGGTGATCCTGCCGAAGCTGGTGGCCGCCGGCGCCCGCGTGACGGTGCACGACCCGCAGCCGCACCAGGCGCGGCAGTCGTTGCCGGGCGCCATCACCTTCGCGGCGACGCCGCTGGAGGCGGTGACGGGGGCGGATGCGGTGGCGCTGCTGACGGAGTGGAACGAGTACCGCTCCATGGCACCGGAGCGGCTGCGCGGGGCGATGCGGGGCCGGGTCGTGCTCGACCTGCGCAACGCCTGGGACCCGGCTGCCATGCGCGAGGCCGGTCTCGACTACTCCGGCATCGGACGCCCGTAAGTTCGGCGGAACAGGGGCGCGCCGCCCAGGAAACGGGCAGGGCGCTCCTGAGGCTGGCCAGGGGCGCGTGCCAGGGCTGGCACGCGCCTTGCTCGACTGTCTGGCATGAGCGCATCCCCCACTACCCTATCCGCCTTGGATCGCGGCGGGCCGGCCCAGCCCTTGCTGCTGCTCTCCGGCCTGAAGAAGCATTTTCCCATCCGTGGTGGTCTGTTCGGTGCCACGGTGGCCACCGTGCGCGCCGTGGACGGGGTCTCCTTCGCTGTCCGCAAGGGCGAGACACTCGGCATCGTCGGTGAGAGCGGCTGCGGCAAGTCCACCACGGCCCGGCTGCTGATGCGGCTGATGGATCCTGATGCCGGCCGGATGGTCTTCGATGGCGAGGGTGTCGGCCAGGATGCCCAAACCGGTGGCATCACCCTGAAGGAATACCGTCGGCAGGTGCAGATGGTGTTCCAGGACAGCTACGCCTCGCTGAACCCCCGCCTGCCGATCGAGGAGAGCATCGCCTTCGCCCCCAAGGTGCATGGCGTCGCCCCTTCCGAGGCGCGGGCCCGGGCGCATGAGTTGCTGGCGGCCGTCGGCCTTGCCCCGGCCACCTTCGCCCGGCGCTACCCGCATGAGCTCTCGGGTGGCCAGCGGCAGCGGGTGAACATCGCCCGCGCGCTGGCCCTGCAGCCACGGCTGATCCTGCTCGACGAGCCGGTCTCGGCGCTCGACAAATCGGTCGAGGCTCAGGTGCTGAACCTGCTGGTGGACCTGAAGGCCAAATTCGGCCTGACCTATGTCTTCATCAGCCATGACCTGAACGTCGTCCAGTACATCTCCGACCGGGTTCTGGTGATGTATCTCGGCCAGGTGGTGGAGCAGGGGCCGGTGGAGGCGATCTATGAGCGGCCGGCGCATCCCTATACCCGGGCGTTGCTGGCGAGCCGGCCTTCCATGGACCCGGAGTCACGGCGGACCGAACCGCCGCTGACCGGCGACCCGCCCAACCCGATCAATCCACCTTCCGGCTGCCGCTTCCGGACCCGCTGCCCCTTCGCGGAAGGCATCTGTGCCGAGCGGGAGCCGGTGCATTCCGATCTCGGTGCCGGGCATGAGGCGGCCTGCCATATGGCGGAGCCGGGCAGCGGACATTCCCAGGCAGGGAGGCTGGCGGCATGAGCGAGGTTCTGGAACGGCCCATGACTCCGATTGCGACCGCGAAGCCCCTGGTGAAAGTGCGCGACCTCTCGGTCCGCTTCGTCTCCCGCGACTCCACCATGCATGCGGTGAACGGGGTGGACCTGGACCTCGCGGCGGGTGAGGTGCTCTGCATCCTGGGTGAGTCGGGCTCCGGCAAGTCCGTCACGCTGCGGGCGCTGATGAAGCTCCTGCCGAAGACCGCCAGGGTGCTGGGTCAGATCGAGGTTGCCGGGCGCGACGTGCAGGCGATGAACGAACGCCAGCTGCAGGATTTCCGCGGCAGCGACGTGGCCATGATCTTCCAGGAGCCGATGACGGCGCTGGACCCGGTTTTCACCATCGGCCAGCAGATCGCCGAGACGGTGGTGCGGCATGAGGGCGTGAGCCGGGCCGCAGGGATGGCCCGGGCGCTCGAACTGCTCGAGCTGGTGCAGATCCCCTCCGCCAAGCGGCGGCTCGCCGCCTATCCGCACGAGTTGTCAGGCGGGCTCCGGCAGCGGGCGATGATCGCGGTGGCGCTTGCCTGCAAGCCGAAGCTGCTGCTGGCGGACGAGCCGACAACGGCACTCGATGCCACGGTGCAGATCCAGGTGCTGCTGCTGCTGCGGAAGCTGCAGGAGCAGCTCGGCATGGGCGTGATCTTCGTCACCCACGACCTCGGCGTCGCCGGCGAGATCGCCGACCGTGTGGCGGTGATGTATGCCGGCCGCGTGGTCGAGGAGGGGCCGGTCGGGGCCATGATGCGGGGACCGCTGCACCCCTATCCGCGCGGCCTGCTGGGGGCGACCGTGCATGGCGGCATGCGCGGCCAGCGGCTGACCACCATCCCCGGCGCGCCGCCGAGCCTCGAGACCCTGCCGACCGCCTGTTCCTTCGCCCCACGGTGTGCGGAGGCGGAGCCGGCCTGCCTGGCTGGCGTGCCGGCACCCCGCTCCCCGGTGCCAGGGCGGAGCGCCCGCTGCATCAGGGTCGCGGATGCCAGCTAGGGCAGGCTCCGGTCGGGTGGCATCACCTGACCGGAGGTAATTGCCCGATCGAGCAACACGCTGGAGCGGCCTCCGTGAGCCAAGGCGAACGGGAAGCGCCCTAGCTCCGGCGCCCGGTATCCCAGGGGAGGCGGTCTGCCTCCTGCAGGGCGTCCACCCTGCTGATGCCGATATCCTTCAACATGCGGTCGTCCATCTCCGCCAGTTGCCGGCGGGTGACGATGGTGCGCAGCATGGCGCCGAGGCTGGGCAGGGCCGGCAGGCTGGGCCGGAGCCAGGGAAGGCTGCGGGCGCGGATATTCTGGATGGCCATGACGGTGATCTCCTCACCCAGATAAGCTGAGGCGGGTGAAGGGATAAGGAAAACGAATTGCATTGACGGTTCCCATCAACGCCGTTGATGGTCCCTCCATGCTGTCCATCCCGCCCGGCCTCGACCCCGATCTGCTCCGGAGCTTCGTCCTCATCGCCGAGGGAGGCAGCTTCACCAGGGCTGCGCAGGCGGTTGGGCGCACCCAGTCGGCGGTATCGATGCAGATCCGCCGGTTGGAGGAGATCCTGGGCCAGCCGCTTCTGCTGCGGGGCACGCGTGGCGTGGAGCCGACTCAGCACGGGCTCTGGCTGCTCGAGCGGGCGCGGCGCCTGCTGGCCCTGCATGACGAGATCCATAGCACCTTCCGCCAGCCGAGCATCGCCGGCGCGGTGCGGCTTGGCTCACCCGATGATTATGCCCTCCGCTGGCTGCCGGGCATCCTGGCCCGCTTCGCCGCCAGCCATCCCGCGGTGCAGGTGGAGGTGACGTGTGCCCCCTCAAATGAGCTGGTCGAGCGGCTGGGGGGAGGGGAGCTGGACCTCACCTTGATCTCCGAGGGCAACGAGCCGGCCGGGGCGAGGGTCCGCTGGCTATGGCACGGACCCCTCATCTGGGTCGGGATGGAGGAGCCTGCCCGGCGACGGCCGCTGCCGCTGGCCCTGGCGAGCGCTGGCTGTTCCTGGCGGACCGCGGCGATCTCGGCGCTCGACGCGGCCGACCTGCCCTGGCGCATGGCCTATACCGCGGCCTCGCTCTCCGGCTCGCTGGCTGTGGCCCTGGCCGGGCTGGCGGTGACCGTCGCCATGCCCGCGCCGCTGCCGGAGGGTCTGCGGGTGCTGGGGGCGGCGGAGGGGTTGCCACCGTTGCCTGATTTCGGGATTGGCCTCCTGCGTGGGCCGGCCATGCCGGTGGCGGAGGCCTTGGCCCGCCATATCGAGGAGTGCTTCCAGCTGGAGACGGGGTTCGAGACGCGCATGCGGGCTTGAGCCATACTGGCAACGGGTGCATCAGAATTAGTCCGATGATCCATTCAGGGAAACGTCGTTAATGAATCGCCGCTCGCTGATGACCCTTGTGGCCATGGGCCTCGCCGCGCCTAGCCTCTCCCGCGCGCAGGAGAGTTGGCCGGACCGGCCCATCCGGCTGATCGTACCCTGGCCGCCAGGCGGCTCGACCGACACCATTGCCCGGCTGTTCCAGCCGAAGCTGGCGGAAATCCTCGGCAAGCCGGTCATCATTGAGAATCGTGGCGGGGCCTCGGGCTCGATCGGTGCCATCGAGGCTGCCCGGGCCGCGCCCGATGGCTATACCTGGATGTTCGCGTATGACAACGAAGCGACCAACCAGACGCTGATGCGGCTGCCCTATAAGACGCTTGAGGCCTTCACCCCGGTCAGCTTGGTGGCGACCGGGCCGCTGGCCCTGGTGGCGCACAGCAGCACACCCTATCGCAATTTTCAGGATGTCGTCGCTGCTGCCAAGGCAGCGCCGGATACGATCAGCTTCGCCAGCTCCGGCGTTGGCGGCCTTGCCCATGTGTCGACGACGCTGCTGCAGCAGCAGGGCCGGTTCAACCTGGTGCATGTGCCTTATCGTGGCGGCGGGCCAGCCGTACAGGATGCCGTGGCGGGACAGGTGCCGTTGTTCATGTCGAATGTGGTGATCATCAGCCAGCATATCCGGGCCGGGGTCCTGCGGCCGCTTGGCGTGACCACGCTGCGGGAGAGTCGGCATGTGCCCGGGACCCTGCCTTTCGCCGAGCAGGGCTTTGACGGTTTCGATGCGCCTACTTGGTGGACCTTCCTTGCCCGCAGCGGCACGCCCGAGCCGATCCAGCGACGGATGCATGAGGCCCTGACGAAGGCGCTGGCCGAGCCTGATGTCCGGTCTCGCATCGAGGAGCAGGGGTGCGACGTGCGGGCGACGGGCCCCGAGGAATGCAGCCGGTTCCTGGCCAATGAGATCGAGCGCTGGGGCAAGGTCATCCGCGACAACAATATCCGGGCCGATAGCTAGGCGCGGCAGGGCGGAGGGCCGCCCGGCGGAGGGTTCCGTCTGCCGTTGGTGGAATGGTCAGATCGGGTGTTGACCGGCCCGCCGCCAGGGCGTAGAAGCTGCGCACCGCGACGCAGTCGGGGCTTGACGAGAACCGGCGGAAACGCCATTATCGCTGCCCCGCTGAGAAAGCGGTCCAAGTGCCAATCTAATGGCTTGGTCTTCCCAATCGGGAAGGCCAAGGGTCGTTGGAGAGCACTTTGCCAACAGGCTCAACCTGTTGCATGTTCTTTTAAATCTGCATCTGGTTTTGGAAGTGTATGTACGCTTCGGCTGATGGTCCTGATTGGGATTGTTAGTTGGGTTGTGATGGTATCTTGCCTTTGTTTTGGGGGTGGGATGCGTGGACGGCGCTGCTGCCATGGAGACGTGGTGGTGGGTGGTGTTTGCGGTCACGGCTTGGCTGGTGGTTCTGGTGGGATGGTTGGTTGGGCGTTGGGTTGAGATTGGGGTTGGGTGGCGCCTTGGGATATGCTGGCAGGGATGCTGGTGTATGAACCTGAGAGTTTGATCCTGGCTCAGAGCGAACGCTGGCGGAATGCTTAACACATGCAAGTCGCACGGGGGCTTCGGCTCTAGTGGCGGACGGGTGAGTAACGCGTAGGAACGTGTCCTGGGATGGGGGATAACGCTGGGAAACTGGCGCTAATACCGCATGTCTGCTGAGGCAGAAAGCCTTTGGGTGTCTTGGGAGCGGCCTGCGTCCGATTAGCTAGTTGGTGGGGTAAAGGCTTACCAAGGCGACGATCGGTAGCTGGTCTGAGAGGACGATCAGCCACACTGGGACTGAGACACGGCCCAGACTCCTACGGGAGGCAGCAGTGGGGAATATTGG
>NZ_FMZX01000011.1 GCF_900101615.1 Belnapia rosea
ATGCAGACATTGATGCCGAACTCGGCAAAGCAGGCACCAGACACCAGCCCAACATAGCCAGCCCCGAGAACTGCAATCCTCATCGCGCATACTCCGTTCGAAAGGGGTGCCGTCTGTCGCGCTGCCTAGACTGCCGCCACCTATCCTACAAGGAAACGAGACGGAGAGCGGCCCGGAGGGGGGCCTTCGCTGCCGCCCGAACCGCGCTACAACCTATCCGAGACCGCGAGCAGGAGAGGCCGATGCGCGCCATTTTCGTACAGATCAAATGCGAGATGGGCCATGCTTATCGCGTTGCCCGGACCATGGCCGACACCATCCCCGAATTGTCGGAGATGCATTCGATCTCCGGGCAATATGACCTGATGGGGAAATTCTACCTGGAACCCGAGCAGGATATCGGCCTCTTCGTGGTCGAGACCTTGCAGACCGTCCCGGGGGTGAAGGACACCTACACCCTCCAGACCTTCAATGCCTTCTCGGCCACGCGGGCGTGAAACCTTGCCACGGAAGGGCCGCGCCCTTGCCGAAAGCTTGCCTTAACCCGGCACCAATATCCTGAGCCGGAGGAGAATACTCGCCATGCACCGCCTCGCTGCCGTCACCCTGCTGTCTGCCAGCCTGGCGCTGGCCGGGTGCCAAAATCCCGATGGTTCGACGAATTGGGGCAATACGGCGCTGGTCGGCGCCGGGGTCGGGGTCGCGGCCGCGCTGGTCGCCGGTGCAGCGACCGATAATCCGCGCCCCTATTACGGCAATCGTGGCTATCGGCCGTCGCCGCGCTATGGCTATGGCGGCGGCCATGGCTACGGGCGCCCCTATCGGGGTTGGTAAGCCTCAACCGAAGCTGCGGAATTCCGGCATCCCGCTGATCGGCGGGGCCTTCCGCAGCGCTGCCAGGTCGGGCAGCGGGCGGCCGAAGCTGGCGTCGCCCCGGAACGCCGCCTCGATCGCCGCGGCGACGCCGAGCACGAAGGCATCCCCGCCCCGCGGCCCGACGATCTGCAGCCCGAAGGGCATGCCCTTGGCGTCGGTGCCCATGGGCAGGCTGATCGCCGGGTGGCCCGTCAGCGTCACGTAATAGGCCATGGCCAGCCAGTGGAAATAGGTCCGGGTCGGCTGACCATCGATCTCCTTCGGGTAGAGCTCTCGCCAGTTGCGCGGGCTGATGGTGATCGCGGGCGTGATCAGCACGTCATGCTCGGCGAAGAAGCGCTGGAAATCGCGGTAGATGCGCGTCTGCAGCTCGGCGGCGCGGGCAGAGTCGGCGAGGCTGTAGCGCATCCCCTCCTCCACATTGGCGATCAGGTTCGGGCCGCAATCCTGCGGTCGGGTGCGGGCCTTCTCGGCATGGGCGGTCAGCACGCCCTGGGCGCGCAGCACCTCGAAGGCCTCGTCGCCACCGCGGCAATCGGGATGCGTGGCCTCGGCGCGAGAAAAGAACGGAGCGATGGCGGCAACCCGTGCCCGGAAGGCCTCGCGCACCACATGCTCGGTCGGCGCCTGGCCGAAATCCTCGGAGAAGGCGAGCTTCAGCGTCGAGAGGTCGAGGCTGCGCGGCGGGCTGAACAGGGCCGGCTCGCCCCGGACAGGGCGGGCGTGAAGCGTATAGGCCAGCGGGTCCCGCGCATCGTCGGAGGCCATGACCGACAGGAACAGGCAGGTATCGCCGACATCGCGCGCCATCGGCCCGAGCACCGGGAGCGGCGACCAGCCATGCGGGCGCCGCTCATTGGTGACGAGGCCGGGGCTCGGCCGGTAGCCGACGATGCCGTTGAAGGCGGCCGGGTTGCGCAGCGAGCCGCCGGTGTCCGACCCGGAACAGAGCGGCGCCATGCCGGTCGCCAGCGCCACCGCCGAGCCGCCGGAGGAGCCGGCCGCCGAGCGGGTATTGTCGAAGGCATTGCCCGTCGCGCCGCAGACCCGGTTGCGCGTATTGGCGCCGAGGCCGAATTCCGGTGTGTTGGTCTTGCCGATGATGACGCCGCCGGCGGCGCGGATGCGGGCAACCATGCCGCAATCCTCGGGCGCGACGTAGTCGGCGAAGATCGGGCTGCCATGCGTCGTCTTCAGGCCGCGGGCATCGTAGAGATCCTTGATGCCGACCGGCAGGCCGTGCAGCGCACCGAGCGCCTCGCCGCGCATCACCGCCGCCTCGGCCGCGCGGGCCGCGCTGCGGGCGGCCTCGTCATCCTGCGCGACCATCGCATTCACCGCCGGGTTCACCGCATCGATCCGCTGCAGGCAGCTCTCCAGCAACTCGACCGGGGACAGCGCCTTGCGGCCGATCAGCCGGCGTGCCTCGAGGGCGCTGAGGTCGCAGGGTTCGGTCATCCGGCGAGTTCCTTCTCGTAGAGGGCAAGGGTGTGACCGTCGAAGCAGGCGAAGACCACGTCGAGCGGTCCTTGGGCGATCAGGTTCTCCCGCACCGTGACGACGGCGATGCGGACGGCCTGCTGCGGCGGATAGCCGTAGATGCCCGTGGATATGGCGGGGAAGGCGATGGAGCGCCCGCCCGCTTCCCGTAACAGAACGAGGCTGGAGCGATAGGCGGAGGCGAGCAGCCCCGGCTCCCCCATCGTCCCGCCGCGCCAGACCGGCCCTACGGCATGGATCACATGTCGTGCCGGCAGGCGGAAACCGGGGGTGATCCGCGCCTCCCCGGTGGGGCAGCCGCCGATGCGGCGGCAGGCAGCCAGCAATTCCGGCCCGGCCGCCCGGTGGACGGCGCCATCGACGCCCCCTCCCCCGTGCAGCCCCTCATTCGCCGCCGTCACCACCGCATCGACGTCGAGGGTCGTGATATCGGCCTGCAGCGCCCGCATGGCGCTAGAAGCCCAGCGCGCAGCCATCCTTCCGCGGGTCGCTGCCACCGACCAGCAGCCCCGCCTTGCGGTCGATGAAGATCGCCTGCCCGCCGCCATGCGGCTTGTCGATCAGCGCCACCTCATGGCCGAGCCGGCTCAGCCGATCGAGCACGCTGGAGGGAATGGTCCGCTCCACCTCGACCACGCCCTTGGCCGGCGAGGGGAAGAGGCGCGGGCAATCGATCGCCTCCTGCACGTCGAGGCCGAATTCGAAATGGTTGGCCAGGAACAGCGTCTGGCCCATCGGCTGGAAATGCCCGCCCATCACGCCGTAGGGCATGATGGCCTCCCCATCCTTCATGACCATGCCGGGGATGATGGTGTGCATCGGCCGCTTGTCGGGGGCGATGCAATTCGGGTGGCCCTCCTGCAGGCGGAAGCCGTAGCCGCGATTATGCAGCATCACGCCCGAATTCTCGGCCAGGATGCCGCTGCCGAAGCTCTCGAAGAGGCTGTTGATGAAGGAGCAGGCATTGCCCTCCTCATCGACGACGCAGAGATAAACCGTGTCCTTATGCTTCGCGAGGTCGCTGGTGCCGGCGGGCGGCAGCATCCGCATCGCCTGCTCGTCGCTGATGAGGCCGCGGAGCCGCGCGAGATAGGCCGGGTTGGTCAGCGCCTCGACAGGTACATCCACCTGCGCCGGGTCGGCGAGGAAAGCATCGCGGTCACGATAGACCAGCCGCGCCGCCTCGATATGGCGATGGTAGCGCTCGGCGCTGATCGGTCCCGCCTCCGGCGTGTCGAACCCTTCCAGGATGCCGAGCATCTGGAGGACATGCAGGCCCGAGCCGTTGGGCGGGCATTGATAGACCTCCATCCCACGCCAGGCCGTCTTGATCGGCTCGACGAATTCGGCCCCGCGCAGGCTGCGGGCGAAATCCTCCTCGGTATGGAGGCCGCCGAGCGCGCGTAGCGTCGCCACCATATCGGCCGCGACCTCGCCTTCGTAGAAGCCGCGCGCACCCTTGGCGCCGATGGTCCGCAGCGTCCGGCCGAGCTCCGGCTGGACGAAGCGGTGGCCGATGCGCGGTGCCTCGCCATCGACCAGGAAGCGCCGCGCCGAGGCCGCGTTGCCCCGCAGCTTGCCGGCGGCGGTGGCCCAATCGGCGGCGACACGGGCATGGACCGGCCAGCCCTCCTCGGCGCAACGGATGGCCGGGCGCAGCAGCTCGTCCAGCTCCTTCCGGCCATAGGTCTTGTTCAGCAGCTCCCAGCCCGAGACGGCGGTCGGGATGGTGACGACATGCGGCGAGGTCGGCTCGAGCGCACTCACCTGGCGGGAGCGCAGAGCCTCCGGCGTCGAGGCCGCCGGCGCCCGGCCGGAGCCGTTCATGGCAACGACCTTGCCGGTGCCGGCCGGGGCGTAGAGGCAGAAGCAGTCGCCGCCGATGCCGGTGCTCTGCGGCTCCACCACGCCGAGCACGGCGACGGCGGCGATGGCCGCATCGAGCGCATTGCCGCCGCGCTGGAGCACTTCGAGGGCGGTGAGGGTGGCGATCGGCATGGAGGTCGCGGCCATGCCGCGGGTGCCATAGACGGCGCTGCGGCCGGGGGCGTGGAAATCGCGCTTCATGGGTCCTGTCCGTCCTCTGGCCCTGGGGTCATGCCCGGCTCTGGGCCGTTTCTGGATGCAGCCGCGGGTTTCGGCAAGTCGCCTTGCCCCGCCTCCGCTCGGCGGGCTATTCCAAACGCATGACGGACCCCATCAGCTATGCGGATTTCGAGAAGGTCGATATTCGCGTCGGCACCATCATCGATGCCCAGCCCTTCCCCGAGGCTCGCAAGCCGGCGATCAAGCTCTGGGTCGATTTCGGCGGCGCGATCGGGGTGAAGCGCTCCTCCGCGCAGCTCACCGTGCATTACACGCCGGACCGGCTGATCGGCCGGCAGGTGGTGGCGGTGGTGAACTTTCCACCCCGCCAGATCGGCCCCTTCATGAGCGAGGTGCTGGTGCTCGGCGTGCCGGACGAGAACGGCGCCGTCGTCCTGCTGAAGCCCGATCTCGCTGTCCCCAAGGGCGGGCGGATGTTCTGAGATGGCCGAGAAATACTACACCGTTGGCTGGGAGCAGCTGCACCGCGACAGCAAGGCACTGGCCTGGCGCCTGATGGAGCACGGACCTTTCAGGGGAGTCGTCGCCATCACCCGCGGCGGCATGATCCCCGCCGCCATCGTGGCGCGGGAGCTGGAATGCCGCCTGCTGGAGACAGTCTCCGTCGTCACCTATGACGAGGAGTCCATGGGCCAGCCCCAGGTGGTGAAGCCACCGCTCGCCGCCGGCGACGGCACGGGCTGGCTGGTGGTGGACGACCTCGTCGATACCGGCACCACCGCGAAGGTGGTTCGCGCCTTGCTGCCGCAGGCGCATCTCGCCACGGTCTATGCCAAGCCCGCCGGCAAGCCCCTGGTCGATACCTTCATCACCGAGGTCAGCCAGGATACCTGGATCCTCTTCCCCTGGGATACCGAGGCGCAATTCGTCGCCCCGATCGCCCGCAAGGCGGGGAAGTAGCCGCCGGCTTGCCCTAGTTGGCGGCGCCCGGCCCCTCGTCCCGGCTGGCCAGCACCTTGTCCACCCGGCGCCCATCCATGTCGACGATCTCGAAGCGCCAGCCGGCCCAGACGATGCGGTCGCCCTCGCGCGGCACGCGGCGCAGCAGGGCCAGCATCAGGCCGGCAACGGTGTGGTAGCTGCCCTGATAGGGCAGCGGCGGCAGGTCGAGCCGGGCACGCAGCTCGTCGCTCGGCATCATGCCCTCGAGCAGCAGGCTTCCATCGCTCCGGGTCACCAATTCGCCTGACTCCTGGGGTGTTTCGGCCGGGCCAAGCTCGCCGATGATCGCCTCCAGCAGATCGAAGGCGGTCACCACCCCCTCGAAGCTGCCATATTCATCGAGCACCACGGCGATGCCGATGGTGTCATGCCGCATGCGGTCGAGCGCATCGAGGGCGTTGAGGTTGTCCGGCAGCACCAGCGGCTGGCGCAGCACCTTGGCGAGCGAGAGCGGCGTTCCCTCCAGCGACTGGTCCAGCAGGTCCTTCGCCACCACCACGCCGACCACATTGTCGATCCGTCGGTCGGCCACGATGAAACGCGTCACATCCTGCGCCCTGAGGGCCGCCGCGATGTCCTGCGGCGCGGCGTTGCGGTCGATCCAGGCGACGTCGTTGCGGGGCGTCATCAGGGCGCGGACCGGCTTGTCGGCGAGGCGCAGCACCCGCTCGATCATGTGCCGCTCCTCATGCTCCAGCGCGCCCGCCTCCGCGCCCTCGGCGACCACTGCCTTCACCTCCTCCTCCGTGACCGCCTGCTCGACCGCCGGGGCCGGCCCGAAGAGCCGCAGGACCAGGCTGGAGGAGAGGCTCAGCACCCAGACGATGGGTCCGGTGACCCGGGCGAGGATCGTCATCGGCCGGGCGACGGCGACGGCGACCCGCTCCGGGTCCCGCAGGGCGAGTTGCTTCGGAACCAGCTCGCCGAGGATGAGGTTGGTATAGGCGATCAGCAGGACGACGAGGGCGAAGGCAGCCTCGGTGGCGAATGGCGCAAGCCCGGGAATGGCCGAGAGTGCCTCGCCGAGGGGACCTGCCAGCCGCGCGCCGCCGAAGACGCCGGCCAGGATGCCGACCAGGCTGATGCCGATCTGCACCGTGGGCAGGAAGCGCTGCGGGTCCTCCGCCAGGGCGAGCGCCGCCTCGGCGCCGATGCTGCCCCGGCGCTGCATGGCCATCAGGCGGCCGCGCCGCGCCGAGACGATGGCCAGCTCGCTCATCGCGAAGATACCGTTCAGCACCACCAGCAGCAGCAGGATCGCCAGCTCGATCAGGGTCGCCATGACTGTTCCTTCATACCGCCGCCCCTTCTAGGTCGGCACGACCGGTGACGGTAGGGCCAGGGGCAGGCGATCCGGCCTTGCCCTCCCGCCGGCGGTCCCGATCTGGGCAGGATGAATTCCATGCCTCCCTCCGCCCGATGGCTCGGCGCCGCCGGCCTGCTGCCCTTCATCGCCACCGCCCTGCTGTCCTGGATGCTCCCGCCGGAGTTGCGAGGCTTCGCCCTCTTCGCGCTCGCCGCCTACGGCATGGTGATCCTGAGCTTCCTCGGCGCGGTCCATTGGGGCCTGGCGCTGCGCGCGCCGCCGGAGGAAGCCCGCTATGCCGCGCCGAGGCTCGGCCTTGGGGTGGTGCCGGCGCTGGTCGCCTGGGCGGCGCTGCTGCTGCCACCGGTGCCGGGGCTTGCCCTGCTGGCCGGTGGGATCCTGGCCACGGCCTCCGTCGAAAGCCTCGCCGCGCGCCACGGCCTCGTGCCCACCGACTACATGCGGCTGCGTTGGGCGCTCAGCCTCGGCGCGGCGCTCTGCCTGCTGGCGGGCGCAGCGGCGGCACTGAACGGTTAATAAAGATGTTTACCTTTTCAATGAGACAATTTACATTTTATTAGACATTGCGAAGGCGCCTGCCATGACCCCGACTGCCGAGATCCTCCCCTTCCCCGAAAAGCCGGAGGACCGGCTGCGCCGGGCGCTGCGTGCGCTGGACGCAGCCCTCGCGGAGCAGGGCGTTGCGATGGCCGGGCTGCGGCGCGAGCTCGGCACCCTGTCAGGCGCGGTGCAGGGCCTCGACCGGTCGATGCAGGCCTACGCCCATACCCTCGCTGAAACACAGGAGGCAGCACTCTCCGCCCATGCCGAGGCGCGGCGCCTCGAAGCGACGGCGGATGCCATGCTGATCGTCGCCCGTGGCTGACCCCTTGCGGCAGGCGCCGAAACGCGCTCCCGATAGGCAGCGGCGCCGGGCCTCACCGCGTCGCGGGAGCGGAGCGCGATATCCATGAGCCATCCCCTGCTGCCGGTGCTGCGCCGGGCCCGCGTGGTGCCCGTGATCCGCACCTCGACCGCCGCGCATGCCATCACCGCCTGTGCCTGGCTCCGCGAGGCCGGGCTCTCGGTGCTGGAGATCACCCTCACCACGCCGGATGCGGTGCCGCTGATCAAGGAGCTGGCCGGCGAGCCCGGCCTGCTGGTCGGCGCCGGCACCGTGCCGGATGAGCGGGCGGCCGAGGCATGCCTCGCTGCCGGGGCAAAATTCCTGGTGACGCCTTGGGTCGACCCTGCGGTGATCGCCCTTGCCCGTGCCGCCGGTGCCGCCGCCCTGCCCGGCGCCATGACCCCGACCGAGATCCGCGCCGCGCTGGCCGCCGGCGCCGATGTGGTGAAGCTCTTCCCCGCAAGCTCCGCCGGCGGGCCGGCGCATCTCCGGGCCGTCCGCGCCGTCTTCCCTGATGTCGCCTTCTGCCCGACCGGCGGCGTCGATGCCTCCAACGCCCCGGCCTATCTGGCGGCCGGCGCCGCCTTTGTCGGCATCGGCGGCAAGCTGGTCGACGAGTCCCGCATCGCGGCCGGCGACAAATCCGCCATCCTTCGCGCCGCGCGTGAGGTCATGGGCATCGAGCAGGCCTGAGGGACAGACGTCATGCCCGACATCCTCTGCATGGGCGAGCCGATGCTGGAGCTGAACCAGCAGCCGCCGAGCGCCGATGGGCGCGTGCTCTATCTGGAAGGCCAGGGCGGCGACACCAGCAATGCCGCCATCGCCGCCGCCCGCAACGGTGCCAGCGTCGGCTACGTCACCGCCATCGGTGAGGACCGGCCGGGCGACGGCTTCATGGCCCTCTGGCAACGCGAAGGCGTCTCGACCGATACGGTACTCCGCCGGCCCGACGCGCCGACGGGGATGTACATCGTCACCCATGACGAGCGCGGCCATGATTTCACCTTCTACCGCACCGGAAGCGCCGCCAGCCGCTACCGGCCGGAGGATGTGCCGGAGGCGGCCATCCGCGCGGCGCGGCTGCTGCATGTCTCCGGCATTAGCCAGGCGATCTCGACCAGCGCCTGCGACGCGGTCTTCCACGCCATCGCCGTCGCCAGGGCGGCGGGGGTGCGGGTCTCCTACGACACCAACCTCCGGCTTCGCCTGTGGCCCGCGGCGCGGGCGGCAGCGGTGATCCATGCGGCCATCGCCCAGGCCGACATCGCCCTGCCCTCGCTTGAGGATGCCCGGGCGCTGACCGGGCTGGAGGCGCCGGATGCCATCGCCGATGCCTATCTCGGCATGGGCTGCCCCCTGGTGCTGCTGAAGCTGGGGGCCGAGGGCGTGCTCGTGGCCCGGCCGGAGGGCCGGGTGCTGGTCGGCGGCCGGAAGGTCGCCGCGGTGGACGCGACCGGCGCCGGGGATACCTTCGCCGGCGCCTTCCTCGCCCGCTTCGTCGAGGGAGCCGACCCGGTGGCCGCGGCGCGCTACGCCAATGCCGCGGCTGCCCTGTCGACCACTGGCTATGGCGCTGTGGCGCCGATCCCCCGCCGCGCCGCGGTGGAGGCCCTGCTGGCGGAACCCGGCTGACGCTGGCGATTGCCGCTTACCTACGCGCAACAACCGGGCTATCGCTGGCCATGCGCCGTGCCCTTCTTCCTCTCCTGCTGCTGCTCGGTTGCGCTCCGGAGCGGCAGGTGGCGCCAATCCCCTTCGATTCGCCGGCTGCGGAGGTCAGCGTTCCGGCCCTCGGCGGGCTGGTGCGGGCCGGTCAGGCCTGCGGTGTGCCGCTCTCCGCCACCACCCTCGACCGGGCGGCGCGGATCGAGACGGCGGCGATCGAACAGAAGGAACGCATCGGCGGCACCGCGGCGCGCGACGCCTTCCTCCACAGCATGGCGGCACCCGATTTCGGCCGCGGCGGCGAGGAGCGCGACCGCTGGTGCGCGGCACGGCGGCCCGAGGTCGAGCGGATGAATGCCATCCTCAGCGGCCCGGCCGGCGCCGCCATGCTGCAGCGGGCGGAGATCGCACGCGCCCTTCGCCGCTGAGGCCTCAGCGCCCCGACCATCCGAGTGCAGCGCCGCCGCTGATGGTCACCGGCCGGGCATCAGCGATTGGCGCCCGGCCTCAGCCGCAGGCTGGGGCGGAGATTGGTGAAGGGCAGCGTCGCCGGGTCAGCCACCACGGGGCCGGGGGCCGCGACCACCAGCACCTGCTCGGCGATCGGCTGGAAGTCGGCGCGGAAATGCACGCTCGACTTCAGCGCCAGGATCTTCTGCTCCCGTGGCTCGATGCCGATATGGGTGAACAGCGCCTGATCCAGCGCCTGCATCTTCCGGGTGACGACGATCACGCGGATGCCGGGTGCGACGCGGATCAGCGCGGTCGGCCCCAGATCGGCCGGGTTGCCGCGCCCCATGGGCCCCGTGCAGGTGAACCGCCCATCCGTCAGCGCCTCCACCGTCGCGGTGACGGCGAGCGGCGCCCCATCGCTCTTGCCGCCAAGCGAGAGCGCCAGGGTCGCCCCGACACCCGCCTCCTGGCAGGCGGCCGCGCTCTCCGCATCGTTGATGAGGCCGAGCACGGCACCCTGCGCATCCTGCCGGATGAGCTCGGCGAGCAGGCCGGTGGTGTCTCCATGGCCGCCGCCGCCGGGATTGTCCTGGGTATCGGCCATGACGACGGGCTTCGTGGCATCACGCGCGATGGCAATGGCCTGGGCGACACCCTCCGCCGCCGGGGCGACGCCGCCGGCGAAGTCCGGCTCATGCGCATCCATATAGGCCTTCAGCGCGGCGACGGCGGCATCGGCCTGGCCCTGCGTCTCGGCATAGGCCGCGATGGCGACGCCGCAGCCCGGGAAGTCCGCATAGGGAAAGCCGAAGCAGAAGGCGAGCTCCGCCGCGCCATGCTCGGCGGCCAGGCGCTCCCGCTCCTCCAGCACGCCGGACATGGGCGGCACCATGGTGCATTGCATGGTCAGCGGGATGAGGAAATCGACTTCGGCAAAGGCCTTCGCCCAGGGGCGGCCGCGGCGGATGCGCTCCAGCAGCAGCCGCATCGCCTGGGCACCGGCCGGCTTCATGTCCACATGCGGGTAGGTGCGATAGGGCACCAGCGCATCGGCGCAACCGGTCATCGCCCGCGTCATGTTGGCATGCGGGTCGAGGCTGACGGTGATCGGCAGCTCCGGGCCGACGACGGCGCGGATGCGCCGCAGCAGCTCACCCTCGGCATCGTCGAAGCCCGCCGCGACCATGGCACCGTGCAGCTCGAGATAGATGCCGTCGAGCGGGCCCTCCTCCAGCGCGTCCGACAGGGCGGCCACCATCAGCGCCGCGATGCGCTCGAATGCCTCGGCCGTCACCGGGCCGGCCGGATTGGCGAAGCACCAGGTGAGCGGCGCGAGCACGACACCCGCCGCCTCCGCCACCTCGATGGCGCCGGCGCAGGGTACGGAGGTCGGTCGCAACGTCTCGATCAGCGTCGCCGGGCGTTGCAGGCCGGGGAAGCCGCCCGGGCGGACGAATTCCTGCCAGCCGGTTGGCAGCGGGGCGAAGGAATGGCTCTCGTGCTGGAAGCCACCGATGGCGATGCGCATGCGTCTATCCTGGGGCGTTCGCGGTTTCGATCACGGCATCGGCCAGTACCCGCAGCCCGATCTCGGCCCATTCGCGGGAGATCGATTCCGTCGGGTGGTGGCTGATGCCGCCATGGCAGGGAATGAAGAGCATCACCGCCGGCATGCGGGATGCGGCATGATAGGCATCATGCCCGGCGCCGCTCAGCATGTCGCGGTGGCGCGCCCCGTGCCGCGCGGCGGCGGCGCGCAGCCGCCCGGCAAGGTCCGCATCGAATTCGACACGCGGGAAGGCCCAGTAGGTTTCGCGCGAGACCGCCACCTTGCGGCGGGCGGCGATGGCGCCGAAGGCGTCATCGGCCTCGGCCCAAAGCGCCTGCAGCGTCCCAGTCGAGGGGTGGCGGTAATCCATGGCGAAGCGAGCGCCGCCAGGCACCACGCCATCGGCCCCGGGCTCGACGATGACGCGGTTGACCGTGCATCGGCCCTCCGGTGCGCGGGAGAGCAGGATGCGCTCGGCCGCCCCCATCATCTCGGCCGCGGCGAGCAACGCATCCTGGCGCATCTCCATCGGCGTGGTACCGGCATGGCTGTCCTTGCCCAGCACGCGGACCATGGCGCGCTCGGTGGCGAAGCCGGCGGTGACGATGCCGAGGTCGTAACCCTCCGCCTCCAGCACCGGGCCCTGCTCGATATGCGCCTCGAAATAGGCGGCGGCATCCTGCAAGGCGGCCGGGTCGGCGGGGCCGCCCCAGCCGGTGCGCACCAGGGCATCGCCATAGCGCTCGCCATCATCGATGGCGCGGCGGTCGAGCACCTCCGCCTCGGGCAGCACGCCCATGGCACCGGCGGCGCCGATCATCGAGGGACTGAAGCGGCAGCCTTCCTCACTGGTCCAGTTCACCAGGATGATGGGCGCCTCGGTCTCGGCGCCGGAGTCCTGCAGGGCGCGCAGGATCTCGAGCCCGGCCAGCACGCCATAGGGCCCGTCGAATTTCCCGCCCGTTGGCTGGGTGTCGAGATGGCTGCCGACCAGCACCGGCCGCCGCGAGGGGTCCCGCCCCTCCCGCCGCAGCATCATGTTGCCGAGCCGGTCCACCGTGACGGCAAGGCTCGCCGCCCGGCCCCATTCGGCCAGCAGCGCCCGCGCCTCCCCATCGAGGGCGGACAGCGCCGGGCGGTTGCAGCCGCCCTCCGGCGTCGCGCCGATGGCCGCCATCGCCATCAGGCTGCTCCAGAGCCGGTCGGGCGACAGCGGCAGGTTCATGGCCGGACCAACCCTGCCGTCGCCAGCGCCGCATCGGCCAGCACCTGCATCCCGGCCGTCGCCCATTCGGGCGTGATGCTTTCCGCCTCGTTGTGCGAGAGGCCGCCATGGCAGGGGGTGAAGACCATCACCGTCGGCACCTTGCGCGCCATGTAGACGGCATCGTGGCCGATGGCGGTTGGCAATTCCCCGTAGCGAAGGCCTCGGGCCTGGGCGCCGTCGCGGGCGCGGCCCACCAGCGCGTCGTCGAAGGGCGTCAGCGGCGAGTGCCAGAAGGGCGCGACCGTCACGGTCACCTTGCGGGCGGCAGCAATCTCCGCCCCGCGCGCCGCCAGCGCCTCGCCCATGCGGCCGAGCGCATCCGGGTCGCTGTGGCGGAAATCGACGCTGAAGAAGACGCGGCTCGGCGCCACGTTGCGCGAGGCGGGATAGACCTCGACCACGCCGACCGTGCCGCGGCCGGGCTCGCCATTCGGGGCGAGCGTCCCGAGCGCAATCTCCTCGACGGCGGCGATGAGGGGCGCCGCAGCCATCATCGCGTCCCGCCGCCCGGCCATGGGCGAGCCGCCATGCGCGTCCTCGCCCTCGACCGTGACCTCGAACCAGCTCTGCGCCAGGGCATGGGTGACGATGCCGACATCGAGCCCGGCATCCTCCAGCAGCTTGCCCTGCTCGATATGCAGCTCGAGATAGGCGCCGACCTTCTGCAGCTCGGCCGGGTCCGCCTCGCCCTGCCAGCCGATGCGCCGCAGCTCCTCGCCGAAGACGGCGCCGTCGGCGGCGCGCTTGGCCAGGATCTCAGCCTCGGTGAAGAGGCCCATGGCCGCGCCGCTGCCCATCATGGGCGGGGAGAAGCGCGCGCCCTCCTCATTGGTCCAATTGATCAGCAGCAGCGGCGCCTCGGTCTCCGCCCCCGCCTCGTGCAGGGCGCGCATGATCTCGAGCCCCGCCAGCACGCCGAGCACGCCGTCGAATTTCCCGCCCGTCGGCTGGGTGTCGAGATGGCTGCCGATGGCGACGGGGGCACGGCTCGGGTCCCTGCCCTCGCGGCGGAAGACCATGTTGCCGAGGCGGTCGACGGTGAGGGTCAGCCCGCAGGCCTCGCCCCAGCGCTGGAACAGCGCGCGCCCTTCGGCATCGAGATCCGTCAGGGTCTGCCGGTTGCAGCCGCCCTTCGGCGTGCCGCCGATCTTCGCCATCTCCATCAGGCTCTCCCAGAGCCGCGTGCCGGAGAGCGGGAGGTTGGATGCGGACATGGGCTCAGGCCTTCTCAAGGCCGCACCACTCGGCCATGGCGAGGGCAATGGTGCGGGTGATGCCGTGCATGCTCTCGAGCCCGACATTCTCGTCGATGCCGTGGATATCCACCGCATCCGGGCCGAAACAGGCAACCGGCGTATCCTGGTACAGCGTGAAGAAGCGCCCATCCGTCAACCCCGTCGCCGGATAGTCCCGCAGGCTGCCGCCCGTGGCTTCGGCATAGGAGCGACGCGCGAGCTGGACGATGGCCGCATCGGTATCGAAAACACAGGGGTCGGCCATGAAGCCCTTGAATTCCAGGCGCACCTGCGCGCCGCGCAGCCGCTCATGCCCCCTCGCCTGCTCGACCAGCCGCTCGATATCCGCCCGCGTCTGCGCCGCCGTATAGCCCATCATCACCCCGACGCGCAGGCCGATGCGGCAGCGCGTGGCGACCGAGGAGTTCCACTCGCCGCCCTCAATGGTGCCGAGATTGACGTTGACCGGATGGTTCACGCCGCGGAAGGCGGGGTGGATGCGGGAGCCGTCATTCATCTCCCGCTCATAGTCCTTGAAGGCGCCGGCGATGATGGTCGCCGCCTCGATCGCATTCACCCCCGCCTGCATGTCCCGCACATGCGCGGGGCGGCCGGAGACCGTCACCCAGGCCCAGACCACGCCGACCTCGGCGGTGTAGAGCGCGTCGAGCCCCGGCCCCGGTTCGGGGATGATGACCGCATCGGTCTTCGGCATCGCCAGCATGGCGGCGAGCGCGCCGTTGCCGCTGCACTCCTCCTCGATCACCGACTGCATCTGCACCTCGGCGGCCGGCTGCAGCCCGGCCAGGCGCAGCGCCTTGAAGGCGGTGACGTAGCTGACGATGCCGGCCTTCATGTCGCCGGCGCCGCGGCCATACATGCGGCCGTCCCGGATATCCGGCTCATAGGGCGGGGTCGCCCACATATCCGCCGCCCCTTCGGGCACCACATCGACATGGCCCTGCAGGGTAAGGCTGCGGCCGCGCCTCTCCCTCGGCTGATGGAGGGCGACGACATTGTCGCGCCCCTCATAGGAGATCAGCGGCGGCGAGAAGCCGGGATGGCCGGCAAGCTCCGCCGGCACCGTCGGCACCCGGCGCGCGGCAAGGCCGAGCCCCTCATAGATCCGCGCCATCTCGTTCAGCGCCGATTGCTCGTTGCCGAGCGTCGAGGGGCAGCGGACCAGGCGCTTCAGCGTCTCGACGCTGTCCTCGCGCAGCGCATCCACGGCATCGAGGATGGCGCGGCGCGCGCCGGGATCGAGGCTCTGGCTCATGGCATTTCCCTACAAGGCCGGCGGAGTCCAGCCTCTTCCCGGGATGCTGTCCAGTAGCTGCCGCGTATAGGGGTGCTGCGGCGCGGCGAAGACCTCGGCCGTCCTGCCCTGCTCGACGATGGCGCCCCGCTGCATCACCGCCACCCGGTCGCAGATCTGCGCCGCCACCCGCAGGTCATGGGTGATGAAGAGCATGGTCAGCCCCAGCCGCGCCCGGATATCCGCCAGCAAGTCCAGCACCTGGGCCTGGACCGAGACATCGAGGGCCGAGACCGGCTCGTCGGCGATCAGCAGCTCCGGCTCCATCGCCAGGGCCCGGGCGATGCCGATGCGCTGGCGCTGGCCGCCGCTGAACTCATGCGGGTAGCGGTCCATCGCACCCGGGTCCAGCTGCACCAGGCGCAGCAGGTCCCTCGCCCGGTCCAGCGCCTTGGCCCGCGGCACGCCATGAGTGACCGGCCCCTCCGCGATGGTCTCGCCCACGGTTCGCCTCGGGTTGAGCGAGGCATAAGGGTCTTGGAACACCATCTGGATGCGCCGGCGATAGGGCTTCCACGCCGCGCGCGAGAGCGGCCGGAGGTCGGTGCCGTGATAGGCAATGGTGCCGCGCTCCGGCTCCACCAGCTTCACCACGCAGCGGGCGAGCGTCGACTTGCCGCTGCCGCTCTCGCCCACCAGGCCGAGCGTCTCGCCACGGCGGAGGCTGAAATCGGCATCGTGCACCGCCCGCACCACGGCGCGGGCGCCGAAGAGCCCACCGCGCCGATAGGTCTTCTCGACCTGCCTGAGCTCCAGCACCGGCGCGGCGGTGATGTCCGCCCGGTCCGGCGCGGCGCCATGCGGCACGGCAGCGATGAGCGCGCGGGTATAGGGGTGCTGCGGCCGGTTCAGCACCTCGGCCGCCAAGCCCTGCTCGACGATCCGGCCGTGCTGCATCACCGCGACGCGGTCGGCGATCTCCGCCACCACGCCGAAATCATGCGTGATGAACAGCACGCCCATGCCGCGGCGGGACTGGATCTCGCGGATCAGCCGCAGGATCTGCATCTGCGTCGTGACGTCGAGCGCCGTGGTCGGCTCGTCGGCGATCAGCAGCGCCGGCTCCAGCGCCAGCGCCATGGCGATCATTACCCGCTGCCGTTGCCCGCCCGAGAGGCGGAAAGGGTGGCTGCGGGCGATGGCGGCCGGGTCCGGCAGGTTGACGGCGGCCAGCAGCTCCGGCACCCGCCGCGCCGCATCGGCGCCGCTGCCATGCACGCGCAGCACCTCCGCGATCTGGTCGCCGACGCGCATCAAGGGGTTGAGCGCCGTCATCGGCTCCTGGAAGATCATCGCCATTCGCTGGCCGCGCAGCCGCCGCATCGCCTCCGGCGCCAGCGCCAGCAGGTCGGTACCCTCGAAGCTGATGGCGCCGGCGCGCACCGGCAGCCCCTTCGGCAACAGCCTCATCACCGCATTGGCGGTGATCGACTTGCCGGAGCCACTCTCGCCGACGACGCAGAGGATCTCCCCCGCCTCGACGCTGAAGGAGATATCCTCGACCGCATGCGGCCGGTCGCCGCCGGACGGCAGGGCGACGGTCAGCCCCTCGACGCGAAGCAGGCTCATGCGCCTGCCCCCCGCTGGCGGGCGAGCCGCGGATTCAAGGCATCCGACAGCCCCTCCCCCACCAGGTTCAGCGCCAGCACGGTGAGGAAGATGGCGACGCCCGGGAAGACGCTCATCCACCAGGCGAGGCGGATGACGCTGCGGCCGGAGCCGATGAGAAAGCCCCAGGTCATCAGGTTCGGGTCCCCGAGGCCAAGGAAGCTCAGCGCGCTTTCCAGCAGGATGGCCGATGCGACCATCAGCGAGGAGAGCACGACGATCGGCGAGAGCGCATTGGGCAGGATATCCGTCACCACGATCGCAAGCCGGGACTTGCCGAGCACCTCCGCCGCCTGCACGAACTCCCGCCCCCGCAGCGAGAGGAATTCCGCCCGCACCACCCGCGCCACCGGCGGCCAGGAGACGACGGCGATGGCGAAGACCACCGAGCCGATCGAGGGGGTGAAGATCGCCACCAGCAGGATGGCCAGGACGAAGCTCGGAATGGTCTGAAAGAATTCGGTGAAGCGCATCACCACATCATCGGCTATGCCGCCGAGATAGCCGGCAATGGCGCCCAGCGTGACGCCGACGAGCAGCGCCGCCAGGGTCGAGACCGCACCCACCAGTAGCGAGATGCGCGCCCCATGGGCGATGCCTGCCGCGACATCGCGCCCGAGGCTGTCGGTGCCGAGCAGCATCCCCATCTCGCCCGGCGGGGAGAAGGGTGCGCCCGCCATGTCCCAGGGGCTGCCGGGGAAGAGCAGCGGCGCCGTCGCCGCCATCAGCATCACGAGCAGCAGGATGACGAGGCCAAGGACCGCGCCCTTGTTGCGCCGGTAGCGGCGCCAGAAATCCTTCAACCCGCAACCTCCACACGAGGATCGATGATGGCGTAGAGCAGGTCGGTCAGCAGGTTGAACAGCACGACCATGACGCTGGTGCAGAAGAAGACGCCGAGCAGCACCGGGTAGTCCCGCGCCAGCAGCGCCTCGAAGGCCAGCCGCCCGATGCCCGGCCAGGCGAAGACCGTCTCCACCAGGATCGAGCCGCCAAGCAGCTGCCCCGCCTGGATGCCGGCGAAGGTGATGACCGGCAACAGCGCGTTGCGCAGCACATGCGCCCGCAGGATGCGCCCCTCCGGCACACCCTTGGCCCGGGCCGTCTTGACGAAATCCTGGTCGGCGACCTCCAGCATCGTCGCCCGCGTCAGCCGGGCATAGACGGCAAGGTAGAACAACCCCAGCGTCAGTGCCGGCAGCAGCAGATGCTGCGCCACATCCCAGACCACCTCCAGCCCATGCATCTCGACGCCGACGCTGCTCATGCCGAAGCTCGGCAGCCATTCCAGCCAGACCGAGAAGACCAGCACCAGCATCAACCCCACCCAGAACAGAGGCGTCGCATAGAAGGTGAGCGCGATGACGGTGATGACGCTGTCGGCCCAGCGCCCGACCCGCTGCGCCGCCAGCGCGCCCAGGGTGACGCCGGCCGCCAGGGCAAACGCAAAGGCGGCGCCCGTCAGCAGCAGCGTTGCCGGCAACCGCTCCAGCACCAGCGCCGCCACCGGCTGCTGCTGCCGGTGGGAAAAGCCGAGATCGAGCGAGAGCACGCTCTTCAGATAGATCCAGAGCTGCACATGGAGCGGCTGGTCCAGCCCGAACTGCCGCCGCAACTGCTCGAGGAAGACCGCATCCGCCGCGCCCGATTGCCCGGCGATGACGCTGGCCGGGTCGCCCGGCGCCGCATGCACCAGCAGGAAGTTGCAGACGACGATCGCCAGCACGACGATCGCCGCCTTCACCCCCCGCCGCAGCAGGAAGCCGGGCAGCTTCGAGGCTTCCATCAGGCGGTCAGGAAGACGTCGTCGAAGCTGGCATGCACGCCGAGGCCGTTGGTGATGGCGTTGCGCACCTTTTTGTCATGGATGGTCGGGAAGGCCATCTCCATCAGCCAGATCTGCGGCACCTCCTCGCAGAGGATCTTCTGCACCGCGCTGAACGCCGCCTGCCGGTCCTTTGGATCGGCCGAGTTCCGCGCCGTGGCGAAAAGCTCATCCACCTTCGGGTTCGCGTAGCCACCCGTATTGGTGAAGGTCACTTTCTGGATGTTGGTGGAAACATAGGTCCGCTCCACGCCAAGCGTCGGGTCGCCGAACTGGTAGACGAAGTTGATGGTCGTATCGTATTCCCAGGCGCCGACGCGCCGGGCCCAGCTGCCCGCATCGGTGCTCTCCAGCTCCACCGCAATGCCGACTTGGCGCAGTGACTGCCGCAGATACTCGGCGAGGCGCGTCCAGACCTCCCCGTAAGGCAGCGTCAGGTGCTTCAGGGTGAAGCGCACGCCCTGCGCATTGGGCTTGAGCCCGGCGGCATCCAGCAGCGCCGCCGCCGCCTTCACGTCATAGCCGGCGATCTTGGCGCTCGCATCATGGAACCGCGTGGTGGAGGCCACCGGGTTGGTGGCCGGCCTGCCGACACCGAACCACAGGCGCTGGGTGATGAAGTTCCGGTCGATCGCCATGCTGATCGCCTGCCGGACGCGCACATCGTCGAGCGGCTTCACCCGGTGGTTCAACTCGATCCAGGACAGCGGCGAGAAATACTCCCAGCCCTTGATCGAGACCTCGAGATTCGGTCGTGACCGCATGGCCGGCACGTCGAAGGGCTCGATGTCGCTCGCCTGGGTGAGTTGCACCTGCCCGGTCTCCAGCGCCAGGCGCCGGCTCTGGCTGTCGGGGACGATGCGGTAGATGATGGCGTCGAGATAGGGCTGGCCCGGCTTCCAGTAATCGGCAAAGCGCTCGAGGCGGATGAAATTGCCGCGCTGCCACTCGGCGAAGCGGAAGGGGCCGGTGCCGACGGGCCGCTGCACCGCGGGCGCCGTGCGGTAGTCCTGCCCGTCGAACAGGTGCTTCGGCACGATGGCGCAGGCGCTGGTGTCGAACATCAGCAGGAATGGCTGGAAGGGCTGCTTGAGGGTAAGCCGCACCGTCAGCGGATCCGGCGCCTCGGCCTTGTCGATCAGCGCGAAGATGGCCCGGGCACGCGGCGCCAGCTCGAAATGGAATTTCGTGATGGAGAAGATGACGTCATCCGCCGTCATCGGCGTGCCGTCGTGAAACTTCACCCCTTCCTGCAACCTGAAGACGTATTCGCGGCCGTCCGGGCTGATGGTCCAGCTCTTGGCGAGGACCGGGATGGGCTCCAGCGTCGGGCTGAAGGTCAGCAGGCCCTGGAAGATCTTGCCGGCGGCGACCAGGGTCGGCCCCTGGTTGTTCACGCCGATCTGCAGCACCGGCGGCTCCGGCGTCAGGATCGAGGTGAGCGTGCCACCGCGCCGCGGCGCGATGCCTTGGGCCAGAGCGTCCTGCACCCGCATGAGCACGGGCGCAGCGGCGGTCGCGGCCAGCAGGCCACGGCGCGATACGGTCATTATGATCCCCCAGGTGAATTGTGCACATGCTAACGGCCCGTTCGGCGCATGGACAAGGGCGCATCCGCTGCTAGCCTCCCCGGCATGCGCGCTTTTTCCCACCCCGACCAGATGCGGCACACGCCGCGCTTCTTCCTCCAGCGCGGCCAGCTACGGCCGAACTTTGAAATCCCGGCCCGGGCCGAGGCCCTGCTCGCGGGGCTCGCCCGCCTCGGCATCACGCCGGAGACGGCGGCCGCTCCGGACCGCGCGGCGATCGAGGCGGTGCATGCGCCGGACTATGTCAGCTTCCTCGAAACCGCCCATGCAACCTGGCAGACGCTGCCCAATCCGGGCGACGAGGTGGTCGGCAATACCCATGCGACGGGCGATGCGCTCGCCAATGGCGGCCGCCGGCCCACCGGCATCATCGGCCAGGCCGGGTGGTACACGGCCGACACCTCCTGCCCGATCGGCGCCGGCACCTGGGAGGCGAGCTTCGCCGCCGCCGGTGTCGCCCTCGCCGCCGCGGCGGAAGCGGCCTCCGGGCGCCAGGCCTATGGCCTCTGCCGTCCGCCGGGGCACCATGCCTACCGCGCCCGGGCCGGCGGCCACTGCTACTTCAACAACGCCGCCATCGCCGTCGCCGCCCTGCGCCGAGCCGGCGCGGCCCGGGTCGCCGTGCTCGACATCGACAGCCACCACGGCAACGGCACCCAGGGCCTCTTCTGGGAGGACGGTACGGTGCTGACCGTCTCCGTCCATGGCGACCCATCGAACTACTACCCCTTCTTCACCGGCTATGCGGAGGAGACGGGTGCCGGCGCGGGCGCCGGGGCCAACCGCAACCTGCCGATGCCGGCCGGCACCGGCGATGCCGACTGGCTCGGCGCCGTCGCCAACGGCATCGCCGCCGCGCGGGAATTCGGCGCCGAGGCGCTGGTCGTCTCCCTCGGCTTCGATGCCAGCGAGCACGAGCCGCTTGGCTTGCTCAAGGTCACGGCGGATGGCTTCGCCCGCGCCGGCGCCGACATCGCCGCCCTCCGCCTGCCGACCGCCATCATCCAGGAAGGCGGCTACAATGTGGAGGTCATGGGCAGCCTGCTGGAACGCTTCCTGACCGGCTGGGGCGAAGGCTGATGCTCACCCTCGACACCCATGTCGACATCCGCTGGCCCGACCCGCCGGACCCGCTGGCGGAAGGGCCGATGCGCGTCGACTTCCCGAAGATGCAGCGCGGCGGGCTGAACGCCGTGATCTTCATCGCCTATGTCGGCCAGGGGCGCCGCGATGCGGCGGGCCATGCCGCCGCCGCCGAGCGGGCCGAGGCCATGCTGCGCCACATCCGCGGCCGCGCCGATGGCGAGTCGCACCGCTTCTGCACCACGCCGGACGAGCTTGAGGCCTGCCATGCCGCCGGCGCGCTGGCCGTGCTCTCGGCGGTCGAGAATGGCTACGCCATGGGCCACGACCTCTCCGCCCCGGCACGGTGGCGGGCGCTCGGTGCCTGCTACCTCACCCTGACGCATGACGGGCATAACGACCTCTCCGACAGCGCCCGGCCCCAGGCCCGGCTCGGCGATCGGGCGGCAGAGCATGGCGGCCTCTCCCCGCTCGGGCGCCAGGCCATCGCCGCGCTGAACGCGGCCGGGATGCTGGTCGATGTCTCGCATGTGGCAAAGAGCGCGATGCTGCAGGCGGCCGAGCTCTCCCGCTCGCCGATCGTCGCCACGCACACCGCCTGCCGCGCGCTGCACGACCACCCGCGCGGCATCGATGACGAGCAGCTCGATGCGCTGAAGGCGGTCGGCGGCCTCACCCAGATCACCGCCGTGCCGGCCTTCCTGCGGCCGACGCCGGAGGGCCAGCGCAACCCGGCAAGCGTCGAGGACATGGCCGACCATGTGGACCATGCCGTGCGCCGCATCGGCGTCGAGCATGTCGGCGTCTCCTCCGATTTCGACGGCGGCGGCGCGGTGGAGGGCTGGCAGAACGCGGCCGAGACCCCGAACCTCACCGCGGCGCTGGCCCGGCGCGGCTACGGCCCGCGGGAGCTTGGCCTGCTCTGGTCAGGCAACTTCCTCCGTGTCTGGCGCCAGGCCCTCACCATCGATGGTTGATTTGTAACCGAAACAATATAGTGTCGCGGGCGCATGAACATCGCCCGCATCGCCACCTTCGCCTTCTCCGGCATCGAGGCCGTCCCGGTCGAGGTCGAGGTGCAGCTCGCCCCCGGCATTCCCGCCTTCCTCATCGTCGGCCTGCCGGACAAGGCGGTGGGCGAGAGCCGGGAGCGGGTGCGGGCGGCGCTGATCGGCCTCGGCCTTTCCCTGCCGCCCAAGCGGGTGCTGGTGAACCTGGCGCCGGCCGATATCGTCAAGGAAGGCTCGCATTTCGACCTGCCCATCGCGCTCGGCGTGCTGGCCGCGATGGGCGTGGTGCCGCGCGAGGTGGTGGCCGGCCATGCCGCGCTCGGCGAGTTGTCGCTCGATGGCGCCATCCGCCCCGTCGCCGGCGTGCTGCCGGCGGCGCTCGGCGCCTCGGCGCGGGACCTTGGCCTGATCTGCCCGGCCAGCCAGGGTGGCGAGGCGGCCTGGGCCGGCCGGATCGAGGTGCTGGCGGCGCCCGACCTGCTGGCGCTGATGAACCATTTCCGCGGGACCCAGCTGCTCACCCCGCCGCAGCCGCCCCCACTCGAGTCCATCCCGACGCGCGGCCCCTGCCTGTCCGAGGTGAAAGGCCAGGAGAGCGCCAAGCGGGCGCTCGAGATCGCGGCCGCCGGTGGCCACAACCTCTTGATGGTCGGCCCGCCCGGCGCCGGCAAGTCCATGCTGGCGGCCCGTCTGCCGGCGCTGCTGCCCGACCTCTCCCCGGCCGAAGCCCTCGAGGTCAGCCTGGTGCATTCCATCGCCGGGCTGCTGCGCGATGGCCGGCTGGTCGTCCGTCCGCCCTTCCGCGAGCCGCACCACTCGGCCAGCCCGGCCGCGCTGATCGGTGGTGGTGGCCGGGCGCGCCCGGGCGAGATCAGCCTCGCCCATCACGGCGTGCTCTTCCTCGACGAATGGCCCGAATTTCCCCGCGCCGCGCTGGAGGCGCTGCGCCAACCGATGGAGACGGGCCGGACCACCATCAGCCGGGCCAATGCGCATGTGACCTATCCGGCGCGCTTCCAGTGCATCGCCGCGATGAACCCGTGCCGCTGCGGCTATCTCGGCGATGCGCCCCGGGAGTGCGGACGGGCGCCGCGCTGCGGCGACGACTACCGGATGCGCCTCTCCGGCCCCCTGCTCGACCGGATGGACCTTGCCATCGAGGTCCTGCCGGTGCCGGCCAGCGAGCTGGCCCACGCCCCCTCCGGCGAGACCAGCGCCGCGGTCGCCGCCCGCATCGCCGCCGCCAGGGAGCGGCAGCGCGAGCGCTATGGGCCTGAGGGACCGCGCTGCAACGCCGTGGCCGAGGGCGCGGTGCTGGAACGCAGCCTCGGCGCGGACCAGCCGGCCCGGCAATTGGCGGAGCAGGCGGCCGACCGGCTTCGGCTTTCCGCCCGGGGCTATACCCGCATGCTGCGGGTGGCCCGCACCGTCGCCGATCTCGCGGGCAGCACCCCCGTGCAGCGCGGGCATGTCGCCGAGGCGCTGGCCTTCCGGCACCGCAGCACAGCCCCGGTGGCCAGCCCGGGGTGATTCCACGCCCGCGGGCTTTGCTCTAGAAAGCGGGGCCCACGCCCGCAGGAGCATCATGGCCCGCCTCATTCTCCTGCTGATTTGCCTTGCCCTCCCCGCCCATGCGCAGCGCCAGATGGTCGTCGCGGCCCATCCCATGGCGGCGGAGGCCGGCCTCGCCATGCTGCGGGCCGGCGGCACCGCCATCGACGCCGCCATCGCCGCCCAGGCCATGCTGGCCCTGGTGGAGCCTCACGCCTCCGGCCTCGGCGGCGGCGCGCTGATGCTGCATTGGGATGGGGCACGCCGGCGCCTCTCCGCCTGGGACGGGCGCGAGACGGCGCCAGCCGCCGCCCCGCCCACGCTGTTCCTTCGCGACGGCCAGCCCATGGGCTTCCATGAGGCGGCGGTCGGTGGCCGCGCCGTCGGCGTGCCGGGCGCCATGCGCATGCTGGAGGCGGCGCATCGGCGACAAGGCACGCTGCCCTGGCCGCAACTCTTCGCCCCCGCCATCGCCGCCGCCGAGGCGGGCTTCACCGTGACCGCCCGCCTCGCCGCCCAGGTGGCCGCGGATGCCGAGCGGCTGCGGCGGGACCCGCAGGCCCGCGCCTATTTCCTGCCCGAGGGCAAGCCTGCTGCCGAGGGCGCCCGGCTCCGCAACCCGGCCCTCGCCGCCACGCTGCGCGCCATTGCCGAGCAGGGCGCCGATGCCCTGCATCGCGGCCCGATCGCCGCCGAGATCGCCGGCGCGGTGCGCGGCCATGCCAATCCCGGCCTGCTCACCACGGATGACCTGGCCGGCTACGCTCCGACGGAGCGGGAGGCGGTCTGCGGCCCCTATCGCGGCTTCACCATCTGCTCCATGCCGCCGCCGAGTTCGGGCGGGGTCGCCGTGCTGCAGATCCTCGCCATCCTCGGTCATCAGGAGATGTCGGTCGATCCGCGCGGCATCGAGGCGGCGCATCTGCTCGGCGAGGCCGGCCGCATCGCCTTCGCCGACCGCAACCGCTACCTCGCCGATGCCGACCACGTGCCCGTGCCGGTACGCGGGCTGCTCGACCCGAACTACCTCCTGATCCGCGCCCAGCTCCTCGATCGGGACCGCGCGCTGGCGGCACTCCGCCCGGGTAACCCGCCCTGGCAGGGCGGAGCCCCGCTCGCCTCGCAGCCGCCGCAGCCGGAACATGGGACGAGCCATCTCTCGATCGTCGATGCGGCCGGCAACGCCGTCGCCCTGACCACCACCATCGAGGATGCCTTCGGCGCCCGGGTGATGGTGCGCGGCTTCCTGCTGAACAACGAGCTGACCGACTTCTCCTTCCTGCCCGAGATCGACGGCCGCCCGGTGGCGAACCGGGTCGGCCCGGCCAAGCGCCCCCGCTCCTCCATGTCGCCGACCATCGTCTTCGGGCCGGAGGGCCTGCCGGTGGCGGTTCTCGGCTCGGCCGGCGGCTCGCGCATCATCGGCCATGTGGCGCAGACGTTGGTGGCGATGCTGGATTGGGGGATGGAGCCGCAGGCCGCCGTCTCCCTCCCGCGGATCGGCGCGCTGAACACCACGCTGGAGCTCGAGGCCGGCACCAGCGCCGCCGCCCTGGCTCCGGCACTCGAGGCACGCGGTTTCCCGGTCGAGGTGCGGGTGATGAATTCCGGCCTCACCGCCATCCGCATCCTGCGCGAACCGGGTGGGGTGAGGCTGCTCGGCGGCGCCGACCCAAGGCGGGACGGCACCGCCATGAGCGACTGACTATTTCTGCCGCTCGATCCAGTCGTTCACATGCTTCAGCGACTGATTGATGACCTGATGCATGTCGAGATACTGGTAGGTTCCGCAGCGACCAATGAAGCCGCACTCATTGGTCTTCTCGGCCAGCGCCTTGTACTTTTCATAGACCGCCTGGTACCGACCGTCGCTGGTCTTCACCGGATAGTACCGCTCCATGTTGTTGTCGACATAGTCGCAGGGTTCCTCCTGCGTCAGCGTCTTGCGGCCGGTCCGGTGAACCAGGTGATCCGGGATGCGGGACCAGTCGGTCTCGCGCGTACGCGGCCCGGCATCGGTGAAATTGATCGTCGTCGCCGTGCCGGCACCCTCCTCCGCCGGCACGTCCCGGTGATGGAAGCGGATGGAGCGATAGGGCAAGGGGCCGAAGGTGAAGTCGAAATACTCGTCGATCGGCATGCTGTTGAAGCAGTAGTGGTAGTCCTTCAGCATGGACTTCGAGAATTCCCGCCCGATATCGACCGAGATCAGCGGATGGTCGAGGATGCGCTCGAAGGCGGCCGTGTAGCCGCCCTTGAACATGAATTGGTACTGATCATTCGGGAAATACCGGTCCTCGTCATCGAACCGGATCGGTATGCGCTTCACCACCGATGTATCCAGCTCCTCGAGGTCGAGCTCCCACATCTTCTTGGTGTAAGGCCGGAAAAAGAGATCCGTCAGGTCGGGCCCGATCTGCGACAGCAGGTACTCCGCCGCGTTGGACGGCGCCTCCATCGGCACGGCAAGGCTGTGCAGGAACTGCTCGGCCTCCGCCGCCGTCGGCAGGTCCACCTTGAACAGGCCCTCCAGCGTCCGCCGGTTGATCGGCATGGGCAGGGTGCGGCCATCGGCCAGCAACGCCTCCACCCGGTGCTCATAGGGCACGAATTCCGTGAAGCGCTGCAGCCAGTCCACCACCCCCTTGTTGTTGGTGTGGAACAGATGCGGCCCGTAGCGGTGAACGCGGATGCCGTTCGGCAGAACCTCATCGAAGGCATTGCCGGCAATATGCGACCGCCGGTCAATGACTTGGCAGCGATACCCGGCCTCGGCGAGCTGGCGTGCATGGACCGCGCCGGCAAATCCGGCGCCGACGATGAGGATGGATTGCAAAACTGGGCTCCTTCCGCAAGCTCCCGTCCCGGCCTCTCTGAACCAGGGCGACGCTGGCGGAAACAATCCGGGACCACGGATGTTGCAGGCGCTCACGGCACATTTGCTTGGCCTGCGAAGTCGGGGCCGGCGCGCAACCCTCCCGCACCGTTTTCGTTCACCGGCTGACATGAACCCCGAAAGGCCTCCGATGCGCGCCCCTGCCCTCCTCCTGGCCCTGCTCGCCGCCCCACTCGTCACCCCGGCTGCCCAGGCGCAGGAGACGAAGGAGATCGGCCATGTGAACACGGCCATCACCAATCTCGGCCTGACCCGCAGCCACCGCGTCGTGGTGGAACGCTTCGATGACCCGGAGGTCGCCGGCATCTCCTGCTACATCAGCCAGGCCCGCACCGGCGGCGTCTCCGGCATGGTGGGGCTGGCCGAGGATCCGGCGCGCTTCGCCCTGTCCTGCGTGACGACCGGGGCGGTGCGCGTCGCGGAGGGCGCCCGCCGCGGCGAGCGCGGCGAGAATGTCTACGAGAGCAACACCAGCCTCTTCTTCAAGGAGACGCGCGTCCACCGCTTCCTCGACGAGGAGCGCGGCGTCGTCGTCTACATGGCCTGGTCCACCAAGCTGGTGGACGGCTCGCCCTACAATGCCGTGGCGGTCGTGCCGATCCGCTGAGCCGCCGGGACGCCGCCATCCCGCCCCTCCTCCACCGCATGGCAGGCGGTGAGGCTCTGCTCCGTGCCGCGGGCCGGGATCAGCCCCGGCCGCTCCGCCTTGCAGCGGTCATTGGCGAGCGGGCAGCGCGGGTGGAAGGGGCAGCCCGAGGGCGGGCTGATCGGGCTCGGCACCTCGCCCCCGACCGGGATGCGCTGCCGGCCGGTCATCTCGAGGTCGGGGATCGCCTCCATCAGCGCCCGCGTATAGGGGTGGCGCGGCGCGGTGAAGAGCGTCTCCGCCGGCGCCAGCTCCACCAGCCGGCCGAGATACATCACCCCGATCCGGTCGCTCACCTGCCGCACGACAGCCAGGTTGTGGCTGATGAAGAGATAGGTGAGGCCAAGCCGCACCTGCAGATCCTTCATCAGGTTGAGTATCTGCGCCTGCACCGAGACGTCAAGCGCGCTGGTCGGCTCGTCGCAGACGAGGAAATCCGGGTTGGAGGAGAGAGCGCGGGCGATCGAGATGCGCTGGCGCTGGCCGCCCGAGAATTCATGCGGGAATTTCTCCCCGTCCAGCGGCGAGAGCCCGACCTGGGTGAGCAGCTGCGCCACCCGATCCTGCTGCTGGGCGCCCGTTGTCAGGCCGAAGGCGCGGATCGGCTCGGCGACGATGTCCTTCACCCGCCAACGAGGATTGAGCGAGGCGTAGGGGTCCTGGAAGATCATCTGCATGCGCCGCCGCTGCTCGGCGACGGCACGTGCCCGTTCCAACTCCACCCCCTCGAACATCACCCGGCCACGGGTCGGCCGGTAGAGGCCGACCACCAGCCGCGCCACCGTCGACTTGCCGCAACCGCTCTCGCCGACCAGGGAGAGGGTGGTGCCCTTCGGGATCGAGAAGGAGATGCCATCGACGGCCTTCAGCGTCCGCCGGCCCTCGCCGGCCAGCACGCGCTGCAGCCATGGCCGGGACACATCGAAGTACCGGACGAGGTCCTCGACCTCGAGAACAGGGGACTCAGCCATGGCGCATCGCCTCCGGCGCCCGCTTCTCGGACGCCTCGTCATAAAGCCAGCAGGCGGCCCGGGTCGCGCCGGTCTCCAGCAGCACCGGCCGCTCCACGAGGCAGCGGGCGAAAACCTCCGGGCAACGTGGGTTGAAGGCGCAGCCACGGGGGATGGCCGAGAGCCGCGGCATGGAGCCGTCGATCTGCGCCAGATGGTCCACCTTGCGGTCGAGCGGCGGGATGGAGGCCATCAGCCCGACCGAATAGGGATGCTTCGGGTGCTTCACCACCTCCCGCACCGGGCCGATCTCGGCGATGCGGCCGGCATACATCACCGCCACCCGGTCGGCCGTCTCGGCGATCACGCCCATGTCGTGGGTGACCAGCATCATCGAGGTGCCCTTGTCGCGCGCCAGCCCCTTCAGCAGGGCGATGACCTGGGCCTGGATCGAGACATCGAGGGCTGTCGTCGGCTCATCCGCAACGATGAGCTTCGGCTCGGCGCAGAGCGCGAGCGCGATCACCACGCGCTGGCGCATGCCGCCCGAGAATTCATGCGGGTAGCTGTCGACGCGCTGCGCCGCGGCCGGGATGCCGACCATCTCCAGCCAGCCGATCGCCCGCCGCCGTGCCTCCGCCCCATCGAGGCCGAGATGCGTCTGGATCGTCTCCATGAGCTGATGCCCGACGGTGTAGAGCGGGTTCAGCGTGGTCAGCGGGTCCTGGAAGATGGCGCCGATCTCACGGCCGCGGATGCGGCGCATCTGGTCGTAGCGCAGGTTGTCGATCCGCTTGCCGTTCAGCAGGATCTGCCCGCCCGCGATGCGCCCCGGCGGCTCCAGCAGGCCGATGATGGCCGCGCCGGTCATCGACTTGCCGGCGCCGGACTCGCCGACGACGCCCAGCACCTCGCCTGGCGCGATGCTGAAGGAGACGCCGTCGAGGGCGGTGAGGATGCCGCGGCGCGTCGGGAATTCGACGCGCAGGTCGCGGACTTCGAGCAGCGGTTCCATCAGCGGAGCCTCGGGTTCAGCGCATCGCGCAGCCAGTCGCCGAGCAGGTTGACCGAGAGGACCATGACGATCAGCGCGATGCCGGGAAAGATCGCGATCCACCATTCGCCGGAGAAGAGGAAGTCGTTGCCGATCCGGATAAGGGTGCCGAGCGAGGGCTGGGTCTGCGGCACGCCGACGCCGAGATAGGACAGCGTCGCCTCGGAGATGATGGCGTTGGACAGGCCGAGCGTCGCGATCACCAGCACCGGCCCGAGGACGTTCGGCAGCACATGGGTCAGCATGATGCGGAGCTGCGAGATGCCGATGACCCGCGCTGCCAGCACATACTCCTTGTTGCGCTCCACCAGGGTCGAGCCGCGCACGGTGCGGGCGAATTGCGGCCAGGCGCTGATGCCGATGGCGAAGATCACGACGAAGAGCGCGATCCGGTCATGCACGGCCGGCGGCAGCGCGGCGCGGGCCACGCCATCCACCAGCAGCGCGATCAGGATGCTGGGGAAGGTCAGCTGGATGTCGGCGATCCGCATCAGCAGGCCATCCACCGCACCGCCGGCATAGCCGGCCAGCAGCCCGACCGCGACGCCCACCACCAGCGAGAAGGCCACCGCGCAGACGCCGACCAGCAGCGAGACCCGCGCGCCATACATGATGGCCGAAAGCACGTCCCGCCCCTGGTCATCCGAGCCGAGCGGATAGGTGGCGTCGCCCTCCGCCGCCCAGGCCGGCGGCTTGAAGGCGTCGATCAGGTTCAGCGTCGCCACATCGAAAGGGTCATGCGGTGCCAGCAGCGGCGCCAGCACGGCACCCAGCACGCAGATCAGCGCGACCACAGCCGAGGCGACGGTGATCGGCGAGCGCTTGAAGGACCACCAGAGGTCGCTGTCGAGCATGCGGCCGAGGGCCGAGGAGGTCGCGGCCATGGCTCAGCCCCCCCGCGCGACGCTGCGCCCGGCCCGAAGCCTCGGATCCACGGCGTAATAGAGCAGGTCCACCACCAGGTTGATGGTGACGAAGACAAGGGCGATGAGCATCAGATAGGCCGCCATGACCGGGATATCCGCCGAGCTGACCGACTGGATGAACAGCAGGCCCATCCCCGGCCATTGGAATACCGTCTCGGTGACGATGGCGAATGCGATGATGCCGCCAAGCTGCAGGCCCGCCACCGTGATCACCGGCACCAGCGTGTTCTTCAGCGCATGACCGAAATTGATGGCCCGGTTCCGCAATCCACGGGCCCGGGCGAATTTGATGTAGTCGGTCCGCAGCACTTCCAGCATCTCCGCCCGCACCAGCCGCATGATGAGGGTCAGCTGGAACAGGCCGAGGGTGATGGAGGGCAGCACCAGCGCCTTCAGCCCGGAGGTGGTGAGCAGGCCGGTGCTCCACCAGCCGATCTGCACCGTGTCGCCACGGCCGAAGCTGGGCAGCCAGCCGAGCCAGACCGAAAAGACGAGGATCAGCAGGATGCCGATCAGGAAGGTCGGCAGCGAGACGCCGATCAGGCTGAAGGTCAGCAGGAAGCGGCTGAGCCAGGAATTGCGGTAGAGCCCGGTATAGACCCCCATCGGCACGCCGATGCAGAGGGCGACCAGCGCCGCGCAGAAGGCCAATTCCAGCGTTGCCGGCGCCCGCTCAGCGATCAGCTCGGCCACCGGGCGGGACAGGCGGTAGGAGAGGCCGAACTCGCCTTGCAGGGCATTCCCGAGAAATCTGGCGAATTGCACGAAGAAGGGCTGGTCGAGCCCGAGGCTCGCGACCAGCGCCTGGCGCTGCGCCTCGGTGAAGTCCTGGCCGAGCATGATCGAGATCGGGTCGCCGACATAGGCGAACATGGCGAAGCTGATCAGCGCCACGACCGCCATGACCGGCAAGGCCTGCAGAATTCGGGATATGACAAAGGCGAGCATGGGGGGACCGTCTCTTGGCGGATGGCGCCCCTATAGGCGTCGCCCCGGCATGACGGAAGAGTGTCAGCCGGATGTTCCGGCTGTTTCAGGCCCCTCGGTCGCCCAGTCCCTCAGCAGGGTGAACCCCACGGCGAGCAGGACCGGCCCGAGGAACAAGCCAAGGAAGCCGAAGGCGAAGACCCCCCCGAGCGCGCCCAGCAGCGTCAGCAGCAGCGGCAGGTCGGCGCCGCGGGAAATCAGCCAGGGGCGGATCACGTTATCCGCGCTGCTGATGCCGAAGGCGCCGTAGAGGCCGAGGAAGATCGCCCAGCCGGTCGCCCCCTGGCTGAACAGCCAGAGCGTCGCCGGGATCCAGACGACCGGTGCCCCGACCGGCAGGATGGAGATGCATCCGGCCACGACGCCGAGCAGCACCGGGCGAGGCACCCCGGCGATCCAGAGGCCGAAGGCCGTCATCAGCCCCTGCACCAGGGCCGTGCCGAGCAGCCCGTAGACCACGCCACGGGTCACGTCCCCGGTCAGCGCCACCAGGTGCCGCGTCCGGTCCCCGGCCAGCCGCTCCAGCGCCGCCTCGCTGCGCCGGGCGATCGCCGGTCCGTCGCGGTACAGGAAGAAGGCGAGGAAGATCGCCACCAGCACCTCCGCCAGTCCCGAGAGAACGGCCAGCAGCACCGCCAACGCATTCTGCGCCAGCGTCCCGGCATAGGGGGCCACCAGCTCGGCGAGGCCGGAAAAGCCGAAATCCACCCCTTCCAGATAGTCGGCGAGGAAGCCGCCGATCAGCGGCAGGCTGCCGAGCCAGGTCCCGAGTCCGGGCATGCCCTGGGTGAGGAGGGTCTCGAAGGCGTTGCGCAGCCCCTCCACATCCTCCCGCTTGGTCGGCGTGGCGAAGACGAGGGGCAGGCCGATCAGCAGGAACTCCGCCAGGACCATCGCCCCGGCGGCCCATCCCGGCGACAGGCCGGTGCGCTCCCGCAGGAAGCGATAGGCCGGCCAGGTGGAATAGACGAGGATCGCCGCCCAGAGCAGGGCGGAGAGGAAGGGCCGCAGCACCAGCAGGCACCCCACGGCCAGCGCCAGCGCCGCCAGCAGCCCGAGCAGGGCCACCGGGGTGAAGCCCTCGGTCTGGATTCGTCGCTCCGTCATCCCTGCTCCGTATCATCCCGGCCCATGGCGCGCACCCCATTCGGTGGCTGTAGCCAGCGCCGCCGCCCCTGGGTAGCGTGCGGCGCCACTGCTATAGCAGTCCGCCACGCGCCGCCGACCGGTGGCGCGGGACCGCGAATGGCTTGAAAGGGGAGGACCATGCCGCGCTTCGCCGCCAACCTGTCGATGATGTTCAACGAGGTGCCCTTCCTCGACCGCTTCGCCCGCGCCCGGGCAGCCGGCTTCGAAGCGGTGGAATTCCTCTTCCCCTATGAGTTCCCGGCCACCGAGATCGCCACGCGGCTGAAGGATAACGGCCTCACCCAGCAGCTGTTCAACGCCCCGCCCGGCGATTGGGCGCGGGGCGAGCGTGGCCAGGCCGCCCTCCCCGGCCGCGAGGCGGAATTCCGGGACGGGGTGAAGCGCGCCCTCGACTATGCAGCGGCCCTCGCCTGCCCACGGCTGCACCTGATGGCCGGCCTCGCCCCGGCCGGCGTCGCGCGGGACACGCTGGTCTCGGTCTATGCCGCCAACCTCGCCTGGGCCGCCGAGGAATGCGGCAAGGCGGGCGTCAAGCCGGTGATCGAGCCGATCAACCACCGCGACATCCCCGGCTTCTTCCTCAACACGACGGATGAGGCCGCTGCCATCATCCAGGCCGTGGGGCCGGAGCGGCTCGGCCTGCAATTCGACCTCTACCACTGCCAGATCACCGAGGGTGACCTGGTGAAGACCGCCGAGCGGCACCTGCCGCTGATCGCCCATATGCAGGTGGCCGACAATCCGGGCCGCAACGAGCCCGGCACCGGCGAGGTGAACTGGCCGTTCGTCTTCCAGGCGATCGACGCCATGGGCTTCCGCGGCTGGATCGGCTGCGAGTACCGCCCGGCGGCCGAGACCGAGGCCGGCCTCAGCTGGTTCGCCCCCTACAAGTCCTGAACAACGACAGAAGGATTCAGCCGCCAATGAAGATCGGCTTCATCGGCCTCGGCATCATGGGCAAGCCCATGGCCGGGCATCTCAAGACCGCCGGCCATGAGATCATCGTCCCCGAGCGGAAAAGCCTCGATGCCGAGTCGCGCGCGGCCTTCACCGTCGCCGCCGACGCCACCGCGGTCGCCAAGGCGGCCGAGGTCATCATCCTGATCGTGCCCGACACCCCGGATGTGGAGGCCGCGCTGTTCGGCCAGGGCGGCGTCGCCGCCGGACTCTCGGCCGGCAAGCTGGTGATCGACATGTCCTCGATCAGCCCGACCGCCACCAAGACCTTCGCCGAGCGGGTGAACGCCCTCGGCTGCGACTATCTCGACGCGCCCGTCTCGGGCGGCGAGGTCGGCGCCAAGCAGGCGAGCCTCACCATCATGGTCGGCGGCGAGGAGGCGGCCTTCGCCCGCGCCAAGCCGCTCTTCGAGGCGATGGGCAAGAACATCACTCTGGTCGGGCCCAACGGCGCCGGGCAGACGACCAAGGTCGCCAACCAGATCATCGTCGCGCTGACCATCGAGGCGGTGGGCGAGGCGCTGGTCTTCGCCAGCAAGGCCGGCGCGGACCCGGCCAAGGTGCGCCAGGCGCTGATGGGCGGCCTCGCCACCTCCCGCATCCTCGAGCTGCATGGCGAGCGGATGATCAAGCGGACCTTCAACCCCGGCTTCCGCATCGTGCTGCACCAGAAGGACCTCAACCTGGCGCTGACCTCGGCAAAGGAGCTCGGCGTGGCGCTGCCGAACACCGCCTCCACCCAGCAGCTCTTCTCCGCCTGCATCGCCAGCGGCGGCGGCCAGCTCGATCATTCCGGGCTGGTCAAGGCGCTGGAGCTGATGGCCGCCCATCCGGTGGCACCCGAAGCCGGCTGAGCCCTACCCCGGCCGCACCCGCCCTGCGTGTGCGGCCGGTCCGGGCCACAGCCCTGGCGCTTGGCCCCTGTACGAAGATGTCGCAATAGTCCCAGCGTCTTGATTTCGACCAGGGAGCGAGGCAAGGTTTTTGGCGCCTCGTGCGAGGCACGAGATATCTTCTCAAAAATCTAACCATTTTGCTGTCCAGTGCGGCAGCCAGGATGGCGGGCGACGAGAAGGCGCGGAGGCCAGGATGCGGTTTGCGGATATCGGGCAGCAGTTGCGGGCGTATCGCCTGGAATCGGGCCTCAGGGCCGAGGAGATCGCCGCCCGGCTCGGCGTCTCCCGCGCCGCGCTCTACCGCTACGAGAAGGGCGAGGTCATCAAGCTGGACACGATCCGGCGCCTTGCCGAGCTGCTGAAGATCTCGCCGCTCTCCCTGCTCGGGATCGGCGTCGAGTATTTCTCCCGCCCCGTCGCTTTCCAGGAAAGGCTGCGCCAGGTCGAGGAGCAGGCCGACCAGATCCTCCTGGTGGGCGGCGCGCTCTGCTACCAGGTCTCGACCGATGCCTTCGAGGGCGCGCTGGCCGAGGCCTGGACCGAGGCCGCCGAGGCTTCAGCCGAGCGGGCCCCGGCCCGCGCCATGGCGGATCAGGCGCTCGGCCTTCTCACGGCCCGCAAGAAGGTCCACCAGCAGCGCCGGCCGAACATCATCGGCATCCTCTCCGAAGCCTCGCTGCGCCGTTTCCTGCAGGAGGGCGTGGCCGCCGGCATCGCCGTGCCGGAACGGACGCGCGCCCGCTGCCGCGCCGCGGCGGTGACCGAGGCCGAGAGCATCGCCGCGATGATGGAAAGCGTGCCGATCGGCCTGCAGCTTGGCCTCAGCACCGGGCCCGACCCTTCGGGCGCCTTCATCGTGCTGCGCGGCCGGGACCGTGCCCATGTCGTCGGCAGCCCCTTCCCGCCCGACGCCCCGCCGACCTCGGGCCTCGGGGTCGCCATGATCACCGCAGCCGATGAGGCGATCTCGGTCCATCAACGGGTGGCCGAGGCAGCCTGGCGGGATGCGCTGAAGGGTGCCGCCGCCGCGGCCCGCATCCGCGAACTGGTCGCCGCGGCCCGGCCCGCCTGATCACAGGGCCAGCCGCGCCTCCATCACCTCCTCCTCCTCGGCCGAACGCCGCAGGCTGAAGCCGAGGCTGCGGACAAAGCCCAGCATCGGTTGGTTCTCGGCCAGGACCTGACCGGCTACCTCCATCACGCCCATGGCGCGGCCCCATTCGAAGAGCCGCTCCATCAGGTGGCGGCCCACGCCCTGGTGCTTCATCGCCTGCTCCACCGTCACGGCGAATTCGGCGCTTGGCCCCACCGGGTCGCGGATCAGCCGTGCCACGCCGCGGATCGCCCCCGTCGCGTCGCAGGCCACGAAGGCCATCTCCCGGTCGTAGTCGATCTGGGTCAGGCGCGCGGTCAGGGCCGGCGACAATTCGCGCAGGGGCGAGAAGAAGCGGCGGCGGATATCCTCGGGATCGAGGCGATGGAACATCTCGCCCAGCGCCGCGGCATCCTCCGGGCGAATCGGGCGGATGGCCAGCGGCCCCGCCGAACGGGTCTGGAAGGGCCGTTCCAGCTCGGCCGGATAGGGCGGGATCGCCAGCACCGAGGCCTCGCCAGCCAGCCGCAGCTGGAGCGCCGCATCCACCGCCAGCACGCCCTGCGCATCGGCGAAAAGCGGGTTGATGGTGAGGCCCGCCACCTCCGGGAAATCCACCGCGACCTGCGAGAGGCGCACCAGCGCCTCCGCCACCGCTCCGCGATGGGCGGGCACATGGTCGCGGAAGCCGGCGAGCAGCCGGGCCGTGCGCGACCGGCCGATCAACTGGTCCGCCAGCGCCAGGTTGAGCGGCGGCAGGTCATGCGCCTCATCCGCCGCGAGATCAGCCGCGGTGCCGCCCTGGCCGAAGCCGATCCAGGGACCGAACATCGAATCCTCGCCGAGGCGGAGCCGCAGCTCGAGCGCCCGCGCCGCCTGGCGCTGCACCAGCAGCCCGTCGATCCGCGCCTCGGGCCGGCTCGTGCGAATGCGCAGGAGCATCGCCTCCGCCGCCTCCCGCACCGCCGCGGCACTGGCGAGGTTGGCCACGACGCCGCCGATATCGCTCTTGTGCAGCACGTCGGGGCTGAGGATCTTCAGCACGACGGGGAAGCCCAGCATGGTGGCGGCATCGGCCGCCTCGGCAGGTCCCTCGGCATGGCGGCCCGGCACGGTCGGGATGCCGTAGGCAGCCAGCACGCCGAGCGCCTCCTCCGCCGTCAGCGCCAGCCGCCCCGCCGCCCGGGCACTGGCGAGGATGCGCCGGACAGCGGTCCGGTCCGGTGCCAGGTCCAGCACCTCCCGTGAGGGCAATTCAGCCGCCGCAGCGCGGTTGCGGCGGTCGGCTGCCAGATGCAGCGCGCCACGCGCCGCGGCCTCGGGGGTGGCGAAGACCGCCAGCCCAGCCTCCGCCATGTGGCGGCGCTGCCGCCCGGCGGTGGCCTGCCCGATCCAGGCGACAAGGATGGGCGCGGCGCGGCCAGGGCCCGTCCGGGCCGCCGCGATCATCGCCTCGGCCGCGGCCTCGGCCGCATCGGGTGGCACCTCGCCCGGGGCCGGGGCGTGCAAGGCGAGCACCGCATCCACCTCGGGCAACCCGGCCAGCATGGCGGCCGCCTCGGCCAGCTTCGGCCCGGCCGCCGGCCCGAGCGAGAGCGGGTTCCCAGGCACCCAGCCGGAGGGCAGCAGCATGTGAAAGGCCGCCATCGATTCCGGCCGCAACTCCGCCAGGCAGCCGCCACCCGCCACCACCGCATCGGCGGCCAGATGGCCGAGACCGATACCGTTGGTGACGATGCCGATGCGAGTCGCCGGCAGCGTCCCGCCCCGGCCCGGGGCCGCCGGCCGCAGCCGCACCCGGGCCAGCGTCTCCGCCGCCGAGAGCAGGTCCTCGAGGCCGGAGACGCGGAGGACGCCGGCGCGCCGCAGCGCCGCCTCCATCACCGCATCGGCCAGGCCCGAGGCATCGCCGCTGCGCCCTCCGGCGCGGATCGCCATCACCGGCCGGGTCCGCGCCGTGGCGCGGGCGGCCGAGACGAAGGCCCGCCGGTTGCGCACCCGCCGCAGGTCGAGCAGCACGGCGCCCGTGCCCGGGTCCCGCGCCAGCCAGTCGAGCGAGGCGGCGAAGCCGATCGTGGCATTGCCGCCGATGCCGATCACATGGCTGAAGCCAAGCTGTTCCGACGCCGCCCAGTCCAGCACCGCCCGCGCCAGGGCGGCGGATTGGGTGACCAGCGCCAGCCGCCCCCGTGCCGGCGGGATGTGGGTGAGCGAGGCATTCAGGCCGATCTCCGGGATGCAGAGGCCGAAGCTCCCCTGCCCCAGCGCCCCCACCCCGGTCCGCGCGGCGATGCCGGCGAGGTCGGGTGCCGGGCCGGGCACGATGGCGGCGAAGCAGCCGCGCCGCGCCAGGGCTTCCATGGCGGGCTCCAGCGCCGCCGGCGGGAGGCAAAGCACGGCGAGGTCCGGCGCCTCCGGCAATGCCTCAACCGATTCGGCCGGCGTGAGGCCAGGCACCGCCATCCCGATAACGAAGGCGCTGCCCTTGAAGCCGCCGCTGGCGATATTCGCGGCCAGCACCGGCGCCTCCGGCTGGGCAGGATCGGCCAGCAGGACGAGGCTGCGCGGCCGGAACAAGGCGCGCGGCTGGTAGCCGGGAGCGACGCTGCGCGGGATGATCATCGGCATGGTGCGGCGCAACATGGACCGCCGCGCCGGGAGCGGCAACCATGCATCCCGGCAGCAGGAGCTTGACGATGGACGCGCGGCTGGATCCCGAGATGCAGGCTTTCAACGCGATGATGGAGGGGCGCGCGGCCCTTCTGCCGCCGATCCGCCTCGAACTGCCCTTCGACCGTCCCCGCGCCCTGACCGAGGCGTTGAATGCGCCCCTCTCCGCCGGCGGCCCGGTGCTGGCGGTGAGCGAGGACCGCTGGCTGCCGGTGCGCGGCCGGCGCATCCAGTGCCGCGTCCACCTGCCGGCGGGGCCGGGGCCGCATCCGGTGCTGCTCTACCTGCATGGCGGCGGCTGGGTCTGGAACAGCATCGACACGCATGACCGGCTGATGCGCGAATACGCCGCGGCCGCGGGCTGCGCCGTCATCGGCCCCGACTACGCGCTGAGCCCGGAGGCGGTCTTCCCCCAGGCGCTCGAGGAGTGCGAGGGCGTACTGCGCTGGATCGCCGCCGAGGGCGCCGCCTGGGGGCTCGACCCGTCCCGGATCGTGGCCGGCGGCGATTCGGCCGGCGCCAACCTCGCGGCTGGCCTCGCCTTGTCGCTGCGCGACGGCGGCGCCCCGGTCCCGCTCCGCGGCCTCCTGCTGAATTACGGTGTCTTCGACAGCCGGCTCGACCGGCCGAGCTACCGCGAATTCGCCACTGGCTACGGGCTGACGGAGGAACGGATGCGCTTCTACTGGGGCGCCTATGCCCCGCGCCCCGCCGACCGCCTCAACCCGCTCGCCGCGCCGCTGCGGGCCGACCTCGCCGGGCTGCCGCCCTGCCTGCTGCATATCGCCGAACTCGACGTGCTGGCGGATGAGAACCGCGCGATGGAGGCCGCCCTGCGCGCCGCCGGAGTGGCCGTCGAATCGCAGCTCTTCCCCGGCACGGTGCATGGATTTCTCCGCGCCCTCGGCCATGTCGGCGCGGCGGACCGATCGGTGGCGGCGGCCGCGGCCTGGCTCAGGGCGCGGCTTGCCGCTGCATGAAGCGCGCGCCCTCGCCGTAGCTCGCCAGCGCCACGGCATCGGCGCAGGGCGCATCGCGGAAGCCCTGCGCCTGCCAATAGGCGCCGGTGCCGGGGATGGCGACGAGCGTCGCCTCCGGCCAGCGGGCGAGCAGGCGCGCCGCATGGCCGGCGCCCCGCGCCGCCGGCAGCAGGGCGATGTCGTGCAGGTGCCAGGGCCCCGGCCGCAGCCTGCCGAGCAGGCTGTCGAGCGGCGGCGGCGCCAGCCCGTCCCAGGGATGCGCCACGGCATAGCCCTCCCCCTCGCCCAGCATCCAGCACCCGCCCGACGCCAGCGCGAGCCGTTCGGCAAAGACCGCCGGCGCTTCCGGGTGGTGCGGGTGCAGCCGGTCCGCCAGGGCGAGGACGCCAGGCAGGTCCGCCGCGGTCATCGGGCGCCAGTCCATGGCCCCGGATAGCGCGAAGCCGGCCGCCATGCGAGGCTTCGCCGCATGATCACGCCGGGCCCGCGCAACCTTATCACCGATGTCGAAGGCATCCTCGTCGGCAATGCCGAGGACCCGCGGATCCGAACCGGCACGACGGTGATCTATCCCGAGACGCGCTGCGCCGCCGCCGCCGATATCCGCGGCGGCGCGCCGGGCACGCTCAACATCCAGGCGCTGGACCCGACCAGCATCGGCAATACCGTCGATGCCATCGTGCTGTCCGGCGGCTCCATGTACGGGCTGGATGCGGCGGGGGCCGTGGTCGCGGCGCTCGGTGCGCGTGGCCGGGGCGTGGCCTTCGGCGGGGCGACGGTGCCGGTGGTGCCGGGCGCCATCCTCTTCGACCTGATGAATGGCGGCGACAAATCCTGGGGCGAGACGCCGCCCTATGCCGCGCTCGGCCGGGCGGCGCTGGCCGCGGTGGGGCTGGATTTCGCGCTCGGCAATGTGGGGACCGGGCTTGGCGCGCGGGCCGGGCGGGTGAAGGGCGGCCTCGGCAGCGCGAGTTGCGTCACACCCGACGGGGTCCAGGTTGGCGCGCTGGTCGCGGTCAACAGCTTCGGCAGCACGGTGATGCCGGGCAGCCGGCATTTCTGGGCCTGGCCCCATGAGCTGGCGGGGGAGTTCGGCGGCCTCGGCCCGCCCCCGCGCGACTGGCGGCCGGAGCCCGAGATGCCCCTGCCGCTCGGCTCGGCGCTCAACCCCATGGCCAATACGACCATCGCCGTGGTGGCGGTGAATGCGGCGCTCGACAAGGGCGACCTGCAACGCCTGGCGATCATGGCCCAGGACGGGCTGGCACGATCGATCCGGCCGATCCACACGCCCTTCGACGGCGACAGCGTCTTCGCCATGGCGACCGGCAGGCTGCCTCTGACGGGGCCGGGGATGCTGGCGCGGCTCGGCCATCTGGCGGCGGAGACGCTGGCACGGGCAGTGGCGCGCGGCGTCTACCACGCTATTCGCCTCGGCGACCGGCCGGGCTGGCGGGACCTCGATGAGCACGGCGAGGCGTCGCCTCAGTAAACGAGGTGGCTCAGGGCAATCTCGACCGCGATGACGAAGCCGGTGAAACAGGCGGCAGCGGCCGTGTAGGCCGCGGTCCCGCTCCACTGGTCGGTGGCGGCATGGGCGATGGCACGCATGGAAAGGATCTCCTGGCTTGGCGGCCGGCCTACTGGACAGGCCACCCTTGACCAGGAGGATCGGCGTCCGCCGGGCAAAAGGCGAAGCGAAAGCCCGGATGGCCTCCATCCATGCAGCGGATGGTCAGCCGCCGGCGAGCGCCCGCTTCGCCACCTCGGCCAGGAAGCCGCTCGCCACCGGCAGGATGGCATCGTTGAAGTCGTAGCGCGGGTTATGCAGCTCGCAGCCGCCCTCGCCCGGGCCGTTGCCGATCCAGACAAAGGCGCCCGGCACCTCCTTGAGGAAGAAGGAGAAATCCTCGCCGGTCATCGCCGCCTGCAGGTCCCGCCGCACCGTCGTCACCGCGCCGGCGGCACCCGCGGCCAGGTCCCGCTCGGCCGGGTGGTTCACCGTGGGCTCGACGCCGACCTTGAACAGCACCTCGGCCTCCAGGTCGAAGGTCGCGGCGATGCCGGCGGCGATGCGGCGCATGCCCGCCTCGATCGCCGCGCCCGTCTCCGGCACCAGCCAGCGGGCGGTGCCCTTCAGCACCGCGCGGTCGGCCACCTGGTTCTGTGCCTCCCCGGCCTCCGCCACGGTGACGCTGACCACGGCGGCGTGCATCGGGTCGATGTTGCGGGCGACGATGGATTGCAGGGCGATGATGGCATGGCCGGCGCCGATCATCGGGTCCCGCGTGAGATGCGGCAGGGCGGCGTGGCCGGCATGGCCGGTGAAGGCGATCTCGAACCGGGCGCCGGCGGCCATCACCGGCCCCTCATGCACGGCGACCGTCCCCGCCTCCAGCCCCGGCCAGTTATGCCAGCCGAAGATCCGTTCCATCGGGAAGCGCTGGAACAACCCATCGGCGATCATCGACCGTGCGCCGCCCCCGCCCTCCTCGGCCGGCTGGAAGACGAGCTGGATGGTGCCCGTCCATCCCGGATCCTGGGTCAGCAGCGCGGCCGCGCCGAGCAGGGCGGTGGTGTGCCCGTCATGGCCGCAGGCATGCATGACGCCGGGCACGGTCGAGCGGTAGGGCAGCGATTCATTCTGTTCCTGGATCGGCAGCGCGTCCATGTCGCCGCGCAGTCCGACCGAGCGGTTGGACCCGCCGCCGCCCCGCCGCAGCGTGCCGACCACGCCATGCCCGCCGACGCCCTCCGTGACCTCGGCCCCCATCTCCCGTAGCCGCGCGGCGACGAAGGCGGCGGTCTCCGCCTCATGCAATGTCAGGCCCGGATGGGCATGGAGGTGGCGCCGCCACCCGGTGAGCGTTTCAGCAAGGGCTTGATCCATGCAAGAAGCCTAATCCTCCCCACCTGGGTAGGGAACCCTGACGCAGGAGGATGCTTTCGCCCCAGTGTTATCGTTGTTGCGCCGCATCCCCATCATTCTGGTTCTGCTTGCCGCCCCGATTGCCAGGGCGCAGGAACCCGACCCGGCGGCCCTGCCCTACAAGGTAGAGATCGCGCCAAGCGGCGATTCACGCCTGGATGCCGCGCTCTCCGCGGTGTCGCAGCTCGTTGCGCTGCATGAGCAGGCGCCGACCACCGCGGGCGGCGTCATCGGACGGGCCCAGGGCGACCGGGAGCGGCTGCAGCAGGCGCTGCAGTCGGAAGGCTATTGGGGTGGCGTTGCGCGTATCACACTGGGCGGCCTGCCCATCACCGACCCGGACCTGTTCGCCCGCCTGGAGGCCACGACCGAGAAGCCCCTCCCGATCCGCATCACGGTCGAGAAGGGTGAGCCCTATCGCATCGCCAGCATCGCCATCCGTGCCACGCGGCCGGAGGAGCAGCCCACGGTCGATGCCGCGGCGGACCGGCCCTTTGGCATCGCGCGGGGCGATGTGGCGCGGGCCGAGCCGGTGCTGGCCGCCGAGCGCACCCTGCTGGACCGCCTGCTCGAATCCGGGCACCCGCTGGCCAGCCAGGCAGGGCGGGAGACGGTGGTGGATCATGGCGCGAAGACCATGGAGATCAGCTGGCGCCTCGCCCCCGGCCCGCTGGCCCGCTTCGCCCCGCCCCAGGTGGAAGGGGCTGTCCGGGTCGATGCCGATTTCCTCCGCCGCCAGGCTGGCCGCATCACCGGCGAGACCTACAGCCCCGCCCGGTTGGAGCAGGCCCGGCGGGAGCTGATGGCCCTCGGCCCCTTCGGCTCGGTCCGGGCACGGGCCGCGGAGCGGCTCGACAGCGAAGGCCGCCTCCCGACCACCTTCACCGTCGCCGAACGGGCCCGCCATGCGGTCGGCGTCACCGCAGCCTATGAGACGAATTACGGCCCCACCATCCGGGTCTATTGGGAGCATCGCAACCTCTTCGGCGGCGCCGAGAGGCTGCGGCTGGAGGGGGAGATCGCGCGCATCGGCACGGGCGGCGCCCTCGATCAGATGACCTACCGGACAGGGGCCACCTATCGCAGCCCCGGCGTCTTCGGGCGCGACCTGACCCTGATCGCCAGCATCGGCGCCCTGCGCGAGCGGCTGGACGCCTATGACCGGGATGCCATCACCGCCTCGCTGCTGTTCGAGCGCCGCATCTCCGACCGTCTCTCGCTGCGTGCCGGGCCGGTGGCCGATTTCGGCTCGATCGGCCCGCCGGACGGCCAGTTGAGCCCCTACCAGATCGTCGGCGTGCTCTTCGGCGGCCGCTTCGACGGCACCGACAGCCTGCTCGATCCGGCCCGGGGCTACCGCCTCGAGGGCACCGTCACTCCCTCCTACAGCATCCGCGACAGCGAGCCCTTCGTGCCGCTGCGGGTGACCGGCAGCACCTATTGGGATGTGCTGGGCGACCGGCGCAGCATCCTCGCCGTGCGCGGCACCGTCGGCTCGCTGCTGGGGGCCGGGCGTGGCAGCGTGCCGCGGCACATGCGCTTCTATGCCGGCGGCGGCGGCTCCGTGCGCGGCTTCGACTACCAGTCGATCGGGCCGCGCGACGAGCGCAACAAGCCCTCCGGTGGGGCCAGCCTGCTGGAGACCAGCCTGGAATGGCGACAGAAGGTCTATGGCGACTTCGGCGCCGTTGCCTTCGTTGATGCCGGCGCGGTCGGCACCGGTTCGCTGCCCGATACCTCCAACCTGCGCGTCGGCGCCGGCCTCGGCCTGCGCTACTACACCGCGATCGGGCCGATCCGCGCCGACGTGGCTGTGCCGGTGGTGCGGGAGCCGAACTCCTCCGGCTACGGCCTGTATGTCGGCATCGGCCAGGCGTTCTGAACCATGCGCTGGCTCAAATGGCTCCTGGGCGCCCTGGCGCTGCTCATCCTGCTGCCGGTCATCGCTGTCATCGGCGCCCTGGCCTGGGTGAACACCGAAAGCGGCGGCGACTTCCTCGCCCGCCAAGCCGCAAGCTTCGTCCCCGGCCTCCGGATCGAGGGGCTGCGCGGCCCGCTGCCCGGCCATCTCGCCTTCGCCCGGCTCGGCTATGCTGACGACCAGGGCGAATGGGTCTCGCTCGAGGATGGGCGGATCGACCTCGACCTGATGGCGCTGTTCTCCGGCACCTTGCGGATCGAGCGGATCGAGGCGGCGAAACTCGCCCTGGCCCGCCTGCCCGCCGGCGGCGAGGCAAGTCCGGCCGAGCCGCAGCCGCCCGCCGACACCGTCCTGCCGCATCTCCCGCAGCTTCCCGTGGCGGTGGTGCTGGACCGGCTGGCCATCGGCCGGATCGATCTGGCGCCCCCGGTGCTCGGCCAGGCCGCGGTCCTTGGGCTCGAGGGCCAGGCAAGGCTCGGATCCGCCGGACTCGAGGCCTCGCTCGACCTGCGCCGCCTGGATGCGGCGATGCAGGCCGCCCTCAACCTCGCCCTGACCCCGGCCGCCGACCGGCTCTCCGCCAGGCTGACGCTGGATGAGGCGCCCGGCGGGCTGATCGCGGGCTTCATCCCGCCGCCCGAGGGCGGCTGGGGCGACGCCCCGCTGAACCTGTCCCTCACCCTCGATGGCCCGGCCTCGGGTGCCGCGCTCGACCTCCGGGCGAGCCTCGGGCCGGAGGTCGCGCTGACCGGCGCCGGCACCGTGCGGGCGACGCCCGAGGGCCGCTACGGCGCCACGCTCCAGGGCGAGGCACGCGCCGGCCCGCTCCTCCCGCCCGATCTCCGGCCGCTCGCAGTCCCGCTCGGCTTCGCGCTGGAGGCCGAGCTGCCGCCCGACCAGCGCCTCTCCCTCCGCCAGCTGGACCTCACCCTGCCCGCCGGCCGGCTCGGCGCCAGCGGCACCGCCGATCTCGCCAGCGAGGCGCTGGACCTGCGCCTCGACCTCGCCTTGGCCGAGTCCAGCCGCTTCGGCGCCCTGCTGCCGGCCGGCCTCGCCTGGCAGGGGCTGCGGGCCGAGGCGCATGTCACCGGCACCATGGCGAAGCCCGCCATCGCCCTGACCGCGACGCCCGATGCCCTGGCAACCGGCGTGGCCCAGGCCGATGCCGTACTCGGCCCGGCCCCTCGTCTCGTCCTGCAAGGGGCCCTGCCCGGCCCCGCCTTCGATGCAACGCTGGATGGCGCCAATGGCCGCCTCGCCGCCAAGGGCACCCTCGCCGAGCCGATCGCCCTCGATGCCAGCCTCTCCCTCCCCCGGCTGGAGGTGCTTGGTGCCGGCTCCGAAGGCGCGCTGGAGGCCACCGTCCATGCCACGGGGAAGCTGGCCGACCCGGATCTGACGCTTGCCGCACGCTCCGGCCGCATCGCCGCCGCCGGCCGGGTGCTGGAAGGCCTTGCCCTCGATGCCCGGATAGCGACGCCGGCCTCCGCCCCGCGCGGCACCGCCCAGCTCCGTGCGACACTGGACGGCCTGCCCGTCGCCCTCGACTTCCGTGGCCGGCCGGATGGGCAGGCGGTGGAGATCGAGGCCGCCGAGGCGCGGCTCGGCCCCGCCCAGCTCACCGCCAATGGCCGGCTCGACCCGGCCGCCCAGATTTTTACCGGCACGGCGCGGCTGGAGGCGGCTGAATTGGCGCCACTCGGCCGCCTGGCCGGCCTCGCGGGCCTCGCCGGGCGGCTGACGTTGGATGCGAAGCTGGAGCCGCGCGATGGGATCCAGGGCTTCGACCTCCGCCTCGACGCACCCCGCCTCGCCTATGCCGGGCAGGACGGCAGTCTCGCCGCCACCGTCAACGGCACGCCCGCCGCGCTCGACTGGACCCTGCGGGGCAAGGCGACGGAGGGCGAGGTCTCCGGCCGCGGCCGTCTCGCCGCCGCCGAGGGCAGCTACCGGCTCGACCTCGCCGCGCTGCAGGCCCAGGCCATGGGTGAGACCCTTCGCCTCGCCAACCCGGCCCGCATCACTTACGGCGCCGATGGCGGCATCGAGGTGGCGGGGCTGGCCCTCGCCATCGGCCAGGGTGGCCGGGTGCAGGCCGCCGGTCGCTGGGGGCCGGAGCGCGCCGATCTCGGCATCACCATCGCCGCCCTGCCGCTGACCCTGGCCGAACGCTTCGCCCCCGACCTCAAGCCCCAGGGCCTGCTGACCGGCGAGGTCCGCGCCACCGGCGCCGTCGCCCAGCCGGAGATCCGCGCGCGGCTGAACGGCACCGGGATCGGCCTCGGCGCCGACTGGGCGCGCGGCCTGCCAGCCCTGACCCTGCGCGCCGAGGCCAGCATGGCCGGCAACGCCGCCGAGGCGCGGGCCGAGATCGCGGCCGGACCGGCGGGCACCGTCACCGCCACGGCCCGGCTGCCCCGCGGCTTCGGCGGCGAGGCGCCACTCGCAGCCTCCCTCGACGGCGCCCTGAACCTGGCGCCGCTCGCCAGCCCCTTCCTCGCCGCCGGCGCGGACCGGGTCGCCGGCCGGCTCGCCCTCGCCTTACGGGCCGAAGGCAGCATCGCGGCACCCCGCCTCGGCGGCCGCGCCACGCTCAGCGGCGGCAGCTACCGCAACCCGAGCACGGGCATCCGCCTCTCCGACATCGCCGGGACGATCATCGGCGAGGGCACGCGGCTGGTGATCGAGCGGCTGGAGGGCAAGACCACGGGCGGCGGCATCATCGGCATCCGCGGCAGCGTCGATGCCGGCGCCGAGGGCTTCCCGGCCGACCTCGTGATCACCGCCCGCAACGCACGGCCCTATGCCTCCGACCTCGGCACCGCGACCATCGGCGCCGACCTGACCGTGAAGGGGCCGGTGATGGGCGGCGGCGCCATCGCCGGCGAGGTACGGATCGACCAGGCCGATCTCCGTGTCCCCGAGAAGCTGCCCGCCAGCGTGCCGACGCTGACCAATGTGCGCCAGCGCGGCCGCGCACCGGCCGGCGTGGTGCAGACCGCGCCGCCGCCCGCCAAGGCCGGCCCGCCAGCCCCGGCGGCGCCGCCGCTCTCGCTCGCGGTGAAGGTGACGGCACGCCGCGTCTTCATCCGCGGACGCGGCATCGACGTGGAGATGGGCGGCGCGCTCGACATCGGCGGCACGGTGGCCGCACCGGTGCCCTCGGGCGCGCTGCAGCTGCGGCGCGGCACCCTCAACATCCTGACGCGGACGCTGACCTTCCAGCGCGGCAATATCGGCTTCGCCTCGGGCACTTTCGTCCCGCAGCTCGACATGGCCGCGCAGGCCACGACGGGCGGCAGCACCACCATCACCGTCACGGTCACCGGGCCGGCGAACGCCCCCCAGATCGCCTTCACCTCGACGCCCGAATTGCCGCAGGACGAGGTGCTGGCCAGGCTGCTCTTCGACCGCGCGACGAGCAACCTCTCGCCCTTCGAGATCGCCCAGATCGCCGCGGCCGCCGCGCAGCTCAGCGGCATCGGCGGCGCGGGCGGCGGGCCGCTGGACCGGGTGCGGAACGCGCTCGGCCTCGACCGGCTGGGGGTGAGCGGCGCCGCCCAGGGCAGCACGGGCGCGACCGTCGAGGCGGGGCGCTACGTGGCGCCGGGTGTCTTCCTCGGTGTCCGGCAGGGCACCAATGGCGGCCAGACCGGCGTCGGCGTGCAAGTGGAGATCACGCCCAACATCAAGCTCGAGGGTCAGACCGCGACCGGCCCGGCCGGGGACCGCATCGGCCTGTCCTACGAATTCGAGTACTGAGCCGCCCGCCACCGCGCGCGGGGACGTGATGGCGGATGCTGATGCAGCTATTAATAACGCTGCTTATGTTCCCCCGCGTGACGATCCCTCCTCATGACGACCTCCTTCTGCTGCTGACCGATGTGGCGCGGCTGATCCGCACCATGGCGGACCGGGTGGCCCGCGCGCATGGCATGACCCGGGCGCAATGGACGATCCTGGCGCGCCTCCGCCGCCATGACGGCCTCACCCAGCGCGAGCTGGCCGAGCTGCTGGAGGTCGAGCCGATCACCGTTGGCCGCCTGGTGGACCGGCTGGCCGCCCGCAACCTGATCGAGCGCCGTGCCGACCCCACCGACCGGCGCTGCTGGCGGCTGCACCTCCGGCCGGAGGCGGCACCGGTGCTGGCGGAGATCGACGAGGCCAAGGCCGCCTTCGATGCGGCCGCCACCCGCAACCTGCCCGAGGCCCAGCGGGCCGCGCTCAAGGCTGCCCTGCTGCACATGAAATCCAACCTCCTGGCCGGCGACGACGAGGCCGGCTTCGCTGCCTGAGAGAGTCCCCATGCCCGAAGGTCCGATCCGCGTCGCGCAGCCCGAGGCCGAAACCGCGCCGAAGCGTCGCCGCTGGCTGCGCCCGGTACTGATGGCCGGCGGCGTGCTGGCCGTCATCGCCGGCTCCGGCCTGTTCTGGCTGCATGGCGGCCGCTATTCCGGCACAGACGATGCCTATGTGCAGGCCGACCGGCTGCTGCTGGCGACCGACGTCTCCGGCATCGTGCAGCGCATCGCCGTGCATGAGGGCGATGCCGTGACCTCCGGCCAGGTGCTGGTGCAGCTCGACTCCGCGCCCTTCCGGCATGCTCTCGACCAGGCGCAGGCGCAGCTCCAGCAGACGGCGCTGAACCTCACGGCCATGGAGGCCGACTACGGGCGCCTGCTGCGCGACGCGGCGGCGCAGGAGGCAGCGGTGCAGCTTGCCCAGGCGACCTATGACCGCGCGGCGCAGATCGTGAACAGCGGCGCCGTCACCCGCTCGGCCTATGACCAGGCGCGCTACGGCCTGCAGCAGGCGCAGCAGCAGCTCGAATCCCTGCGCGCCCAGGCGAAGGTCCAGCTCGCCAGGCTCGGCGGCAAGCCCGACATGCCGGTCGAGCAGCACCCCGATTACCTGGAGGCCGCGGCGAAGCTCGCCGAGGCGCAGCGCCAGCTCGACCACACCACGCTGCGCGCCCCCTTCGACGGCGTGGTGACCCAGGTTTCGAGCCTGCAGCCGGGGCAGTATCTCGGCGCCTCCTCGCCCGCCTTCGCCCTCGTCTCCTCCGACCGTGTCTGGATCGATGCGCTGCCGAAGGAGACCGACCTGACCTATGTGAAGCCGGGCAACGCCGCGACCGTCACCATCGACACCTATCCTGGCGTCACCTGGAAGGCCGTGGTCGAGAGCATCAGCCCCGCCTCGGGCTCCACCTTCAGCGTGCTGCCGGCGCAGAACGCCTCGGGCAATTGGGTGAAGGTGGTGCAGCGCATCCCGGTGCGGATTCGCGTCGAGCCGCAGGAGGGCGCGCCGCCGCTGCGCTCGGGGATGAGCGCCGTCGTCTCCATCGACACCGGCCATGAGCGGCATCTCTCGGACATCTTCTAACTCCCCACGACACCGCTGCGCGGCGCCGCGGGGGCCCCGGATTTTCCCTTACGCCTGATGCTTCGGCACCGCCTTCCGCGGCAAGGCCGCGGAAGGACACCGGCCAGGGCAGGAACAGACAATGAGCGAGCAAACGGTGCCGCATCGCGGCATCATCACCGTCTGCGCCATGGTGGCGACGCTGATGCAGGCGCTCGACGGCACCATCGCCAATGTCGCACTGCCCTACATGCAGGGCGGCCTGGCCGCGACCTCCGACCAGATCACCTGGGTGCTGACCAGCTACATCACCGCGGCAGCCATCCTGACCGCGCCCGTCGGCTTCCTCGTCACGCGCTTCGGGCGGCGCGCGGTCTTCCTCGCCTCGGTCGGTGGCTTCACCCTGGCCTCCGTCGCCTGCGGCGCGGCGCAGTCGCTCGAGCAGATGGTGCTCTTCCGCCTGCTGCAGGGTGCCTTCGGCGCGGCGCTGGTGCCGCTCAGCCAGTCCACCATGCTCGACATCTATCCGCCGGAGCAGCGCGGCTCCGCCATGGCGATCTGGGGCATGGGCGTGATGGTGGGGCCGATCCTGGGCCCGACCCTCGGCGGCTACCTCACCGAGAACCTCAACTGGCGCTGGGTCTTCTACGTCAACCTGCCCTTCGGCCTGCTGGCGCTGCTCGGCCTGCTCTTCTTCCTGCCGAAGGGTGAGCAGCAATCGGGCCGGCGCTTCGACTGGCTCGGCTTCGGCGTGCTGGCGCTTGGCGTCGGCGCCCTGCAGATCATGCTCGACCGGGGCGAGCTGCTGAACTGGTTCGGCTCGACCGAGATCATCGTCGAGGCCGTGCTGGCCGGGCTCGGCCTCTATCTCTTCCTGGTCCATATGGCGACGGCGGAACGCCCCTTCATTCCGCCGCGCATCTTCCGCAACCGGAATTTCGCCGCGGGCCTCGGCATCATGTTCGCCGTTGGCGTCATCCTCTTCGCCACCTCGGCGCTGCTGGCACCCTACCTGCAGACGCTCGGCAACTACCCGGTCTTCACCGCCGGCCTCGCCATGGCGCCACGGGGCCTCGGCACCATGGCGGCGATGTTCATCGCCGGGCGGCTGGCGAGCCGGGTCGACCCGCGCAAGGTGATGGCCTTCGGCGTGCTGGTGCTGGCCTGGACGCTCTGGGACATGACCGGCTGGACACCGGACGTCTCCATGACGACGCTGGTGACGACGACCATCCTGCAAGGCGTGGGCCTCGGCTTCGTCTTCATCCCGCTGAACCTCGTCGCCTTCGCCACGCTCGATCCGGCGCTGCGGACGGACGGCGCCTCGCTCATCAGCCTGCTCCGCAACCTCGGCAGCGCCATCGGCATCTCGGCCATGGCGGCGATGCTGACGCGCAACACCCAGATCGCGCATGCGGACATGGCGATGCACATCTCGCCGCTGAACCGGGTCTTCGACTACCCGGCGATCCACCACTGGTGGAATCCGGCGACCATACCCGGCGCCTCGCTGCTGAATCAGGAGGTGACGCGGCAGGCCAGCATCATCGCCTACATGAACGACTTCTGGCTGCTGATGGTGCTGGCGCTCGGCATGCTGGCGCTGCTGCCGTTGATGAAACGCCCGCCCAAGGCCGCCGCGCCCGACCCGGCGCATGCGGCGATGGACTGACCTCCGGGCGGTGGCCTACTCGGCCGCCGTTTCCAGCACGGCCTCCCAGGCCGGGTTGACCATCGGGCAGCCGGCGCCGAGCCGGGCCCGCGCCGCATGGTATTCCCGCCGCCAGCGCGCCACCACCTCGCCCGCTGGCTGAACCTCCTTCACCGCGCCGATCCCCTGCCCGGCGCCCCAGATATCCTTCCAGCGCTTCTTGCGGTCGGAGCTGAAATCCATCTTGCTCGGGTCGCTCCCCGGCAGGTTCTCCGGGTCGAGCCCGGCGCGCACCAGGCTCGGCTTCATGTAGTTGCCGTGCACGCCGGTGATGAGGTTGGTGTAGATGATGTCCTCGGCACCGCATTCCAGCATCATCTGCTGCTGCTCGGGCTGCGCGCGCGCTTCCTGCGTGGCGATGAAGGCGCTGCCGGCATAGGCGAAGTCGGCGCCCAGCGCCTCGGCCGCCAGCACGCTCCGCCCATTGGCGATGGCGCCCGACAGCGCGATCGGCCCGCTGAACCAGGCCCGCGTCTCCTGCATGAAGCCGAAGGGCGAGAGCGCGCCCGCATGCCCGCCCGCCCCGGCGCAGACCAGCACCAGCCCGTCGGCCCCCTTGTCGATGGCGCTATGGGCGAAGCGCTGGTTGATCACGTCATGCAGCACATGGCCGCCATAGGAATGCACCGCCTGGTTCACCTCCGGCCGCGCGCCGAGCGAGGTGATGATGAGCGGCACCCGGTGCTTCACGCAGATGGCGAGGTCGTGCTCCAGCCGGTCATTCGACTTGTGGACGATGAGGTTGATGGCGAAGGGTGCCGCCGGGCGCTCCGGATGCCGCGCATCATGCGCCGCCAGCCGCTCCTTGATCTCGATCACCCATTCCTCGAACTGCTCCGCGGGCCGGGCATTGAGCGAGGGCATGGCACCGATGATCCCCGCCTTGCACTGCGCGACGACGAGGTCCGGCACCGAGATGATGAAGAGCGGCGAGCCGATGAGCGGCAGCGACAGCCGGCCCTTCAGGGATTCGATGAGCGACATGGGGCCTCTCCTCTAGCGCTTCGGCTTCAGCACATTGGCCATGATGGCCTGGGTTTCGGCGGTCTGGAGCTGGGCGCCCAGGATGGTCCTCTCCTCCTCCATGCGCGCGAGCAGGATGTCGTGGTGCTGGCGCAGCAGGCGCCGCGTCAGCCGCATCGCCTCCACCGGCTTCCGCGCCAGCACGGCGGCGGTCGCCCGGGCATTCGGCAGCAGCTCGGCACGGTCCATGATGCGATTGACGAAGCCCATCTCCTTCGCCGCCGCCGCGTCGAAGAACTCGCCGAGCAGCATCAGCTCCGCCGCCTTCTGCCGTCCCACCATCCAGGGCACGATCATGGAGGAGCCAAGCTCCGGCACCAGGCCGAGATCGACGAAGGGCATGCGGAAGCGCGCCTCGGGCGTGGCATAGACGATGTCGCAATGCATCAGCATGGTGCAGCCGATGCCGATGGCAAGGCCGGGCACGGCGGCGACGATCGGCTTGTCGTAATTCGCCAGGCCGTAATAGAAGCGCTTGCTGGGCGGTGGCGCATCCGGGTTCTCCGGCGCGCGGTTCTGGAACTCGCCGATATCGTTGCCGGCGCAGAAGACCTCGCCCTCGCCGGTCAGCAGCAGGCAGCGCACGGCGGGGTCTGCCGCGCTGCTCTCGATCGCCCCGGCCAGGCCGGCATACATGCTGCGGGTGAGCGAATTCTTCTTGTCGGGCCGCGCGATCACCACGGTGCAGACACCGTCCGCGACCGAGACCTTGATGTTCTCGGACATGCTCGTTCTCCTCCCGCGCATAGCAGGGGGCTTGCCGCCCGTCGTCAAGCACCACCCTCCCCGGCCTCTGGAAGGCATGCAAAGCTGGCCGAAACGGATCGGGAGGAAAAAATGCAAAATCATGGCTTCGGGCGCCGGCCCCTGCTCGGCCTCAGCCTGGCCGCGGGCCTCGCCGTGCCGGCCCTGGCCCAGCCGCGGCCGGTGACGCTGGTCGTCCCCTTCCCGCCCGGCGGCTCGACGGATGTGATGGGCCGGTTGCTGGCCGAGCGCATGGCGCCGCTGCTCGGCCAGCCCGTCCTGGTCGAGAACCGGCCCGGCGCGGCGACGGTGGTCGGCGCCGAATACGTCGCCCGCGCGGCCCCGGACGGGGCGACGCTGCTGGTCAATTCCGGCACCACGCTGACGCTGAACCCGCTGCTGATGCGCAACCTCTCCTACAAGCCGGAGGATTTCGCCGCCGTCTCGCTGCTCAGCATCCTGCCCTTCGCCTTCGTCCTGCAGAACCGCCTGCCACCGAACATCGCGGACTTCGTCGCCCTGGCGAAGGCGCAGCCGGGCCGGCTGAACTACGGCACCAACGGCCCCTCCTCCTTCAACAACATCGCCGCCGTGCTGGTCGCCGAGAAGCTTGGCATCCGCATGCAGGACGTCACCTACCGGGGCGACGCGCAGCAGCTGAACGACTTCCTCGCCGGCACGCTCGACGTGCTGGTGGTCGGCGGCGCCTCCGCCATCGGCACCCACCGCAACGGCCAGGGCCGCATCATCGGCTGGACGGGCGACCGGCGCATGCCCGGCTTCCCCGACATCCCGACCTTCGCCGAGACTCATCCCGAGGCCGTGGCGCAGACCTATTTCGGCCTGGTCGCCCCCGCCCGTACCCCGCCCGCCGCCATCGCCCGCCTCGCCGCGGCGGCAGGTGAGGCGCTGAAGGAGCCGAGCCTCCGCGACCGGCTGCTCGCCGAGGGCCAGTTCGCCATCGGCAGCGGACCGGAGGAGTGCGCTGCCTTCATGCGGCAGGAGGCGGCGCGCTGGGCCCCGGTGCTCCGGCGGATGAACCTGCAGATCGACTGAGGCGGGGCCGGCAGGTCCGGCTCAGGCCGGGCTCGCCCGCCGTTGCAGGGCCAGGCGCCGCGGCGGGTTGCCCGTGCAGGCCGCGGCGAAGCGCTCCAGCACCGATGGCGGCCAGAGGCCGACGCGCCGCACAGCAAGGTCCATGCAGAGATAGAGGACCTCGTTCTCCGCCGCCAGCCAGCCCTCGGTCGCATGGTGCATCCGGTGCAGGGCGATCAGCCGCTTGCCGTCATAGGCCAGCACCTCGTTCGTGCAGGAGAGCGGCATGCCCTCGCGCACCTCCCGCACATAGTTCACCCAGGTCTCGGCCGCGAAGGTCCCGAAGCCCTGGGCATGCAAGGCTGGCCCGAGGCCGAGGCTCGGCCAGAGCTGGTCCGTCGCCATGTCGAACACGGCCAGGTAGAAGGCCATGTTCATATGGCCGTAATGATCGACCCATTCGGGCCGCACCACCGCCAGCACCTGCCCCGCTGCCTCCCCCATGCCGTCCCCCTTGCTGCGCCGCCATTCCGGCCGAGCCACCGGCACTTGTCCATCCCCCGTTATCTGAGGAAGCATACGTCTTATGGTTGTGATATGAAGGAGCACATCAACCTAACATCGGAAACCCTGCCATGCCCGCCGCCCCGCTGCCCGAGGACGAAGCCGGCCGACTGGCCGCGCTACGCTCCTACGCCGTGCTCGACACGGCCTGCGAGACGGCCTTCGACGAGATCGCCCAGCTCGCCGCCCGGCTGACGCGGCGCCCGATCGCCCTGGTCTCGCTGGTGGATGCCGACCGGCTCTGGGCCAAGGCCCGCCACGGCGTCGAGCTGACCGAGGCGCCGCGCGACCTCGCCTTCTGCGCCCATGCCATCCTGGAGCCGGGCCGCCCCCTCGTCATCCCCGACACCCGGGCCGATCCGCGCTTCGCCGACAACCCGCTCGTGACCGATGACCCCGGCCTCCGCTCCTATACCGGCGTGCCGCTGGTGAATGCCGAGGGCTATGCGCTCGGCACGCTCTGCGTGCTCGACCATGCCCCAAGGGTGACCAGCGAGGAGGAACTCGACATCCTCGCCAGCCTCGCCCGCTCCGTCTCCACCGCGCTGGAGCTGCGCCGCGCGATGCGGCGGATGCATGCCCTGGCGGTGACCGATGGGCTGACAGGCCTGCCGAACCGCTCCGCCATGATGACCGCGCTCGACGCCACCCTGACGGAACGCCGCCCCTTCAGCCTGATCTTCATCGACCTCGACGGCTTCAAGCGGGTGAACGACACGCTCGGCCATGCCGCGGGGGATGCGGTGCTGCGAGCGGTGGCCGAGGTGCTGCAGGCCGCGACCCGGCCCGGGGACAGCCCGGCGCGGCTCGGCGGCGACGAATTCTGCGTGCTGCTCGGCGAGACGAGCGGCGCCGAACGCCTCGCCGAACAGATTCGCGGCGCGCTCGCCGCACGGATGCAGGCCACGGGCTGGGCGGTCACCGCCTCGATCGGCGCGGTCGGCTTCGACATCATGCCGGACTCGGCCGAGGCGGCGCTCGGCGTCGCCGATGCGATGATGTATGCCGCGAAGACCGGCGGGAAGGACCAGGTGCGCAGCATGCGCTACGAGGTGCCCGGCCCGCTTCAGCAGGCGGGATAGGCCAGCCAGCCGAGGACGGTGCCGTCCGGCGCGGCGAGGCGCCGGGCATCGACGCAGCGCCGCTCGAGGAAATAGGCCGTGGCGGCGGGCTCGGGCGGCGGCGCATCCGGCAGCTTCAGCCGCATGGCGACCTGGCCGGAAGCACTGACGAGGCACCGCTCCGTCACCGCGCCGCGCCGTACCCGGACGGCGAGCCGCGCATTCGCGGCCGGCCCCACATCGTCGATGAAGCCGGTGAGGTCGCCGGCCAGGCAGGCCCGCAGCGCCGGGACGAAGGCGGCGAGGGAGTTCTCCCAGCCGGGCTCGGCCGCCAATGGCCGCGCCAGCAGCAGGCCCGGGAGGAATGCCAGGCAGAGGCGGCCCGGCGAGCCGGGCCGGCGCCGGGCGGCCTTCCCCCTCAGTGGATCTCGTCCGACCGCGAGAGCGCCTCCTTCAGCTTGTGGATGTCGAAATCGTCGCGCTTGGCCATCTCGAGGATCACCGCCTCCCGCCGGGTGCAGAGGTCGATCGCGGCGGGCAGCTGACGCACCGCTTCGGCCGGAATCACCACCGCCCCGTGCCGGTCGGCATGCACCACGTCGTCATGCATGCAGGGCATGCCATGGACGATCACGTCCCGGCCGAAATCCACCATATGCACATGCGCATGGCTCGGGTTGAGCATGCCGCCGATGATCTGGAAGCCAGGCGCCAGCATGTCGAGGTCGCGGAAGGAGCCGCTGGTGACGCAGCCCTGGCAGCCGAGGCCCTTATGGACATTGCTGTTCACCTCTCCCCAGAAGGCGCCGATGCCAGGGCTCTCGTCCAGGTCCTCGATGACGGCGATGGTCGGGAGGTCGGCATCGGCGACGTACTCGTACCAGCCTATGCGCGCGTCGCGGTCCTGCTCCCGGCTGCGGCCGGAGGGGGCCGCGGCGCGGATCTGACCGGTGCGCGCGAGGCCGCAGATCGGCGGCAGCGAGGGATCGGCGGCGACGAATTGCTTCAGGGTGAAGCCGCGGCCGCGCCGCGCCGGCGCCACAAGCTCCAGCGCGTTGCAGATGGTGGGCGTGTCCCAGCGCCGCAGCAGATCGAGGTCGGCGCGGGTGAAGGGGCGTTCGGTCATGGATTGGTCCTCCCGGGGAGGCCTAGCTTCGGGGAGGTACCGCGGCCGGTCAAATCCCGGGTCGTGGGGCCCGATGCGGTTCGGTCACGACCTTTGACATAATCCTCACCTCGTCGCGAAATGTGTGCTGGCACAGGCCGGTTCGCGGTATTCCACCGCGGGTAGGCCCCCTGTATGATGGCGAAACGGGGCGTAGGGGGGGGTATGTCGTCAACGCCGGAGATCAGCCAGTCGGGCCGGCTCCTCAGGATCACCTCGCCGCTTGGTCCGGATGCGCTGATCCTGCGGCACCTCACCGTCACCGAGGCGATCGGCCGCCCCTTCACCATCGAGGCCGAGGTGGTCTCGGCCCGGGACAGCCTGACGCCCAAGGATCTGCTCGGCAAGTCGATCACCTGCACCGTCGCCTTCGGCGACCAACCGGAGCGGCATTTCAACGGCATGGTCCGCGCCTTCGGCAAGGTCGGCGCGCATGAGCGCGACCTGACCACCTACCGCCTCGAAGCCGTGCCGCTGCTCTGGAGCCTGACGCGCACCGCCGACTGCAGGATCTTCCAGGAACAGGCGGTGCAGGACATCCTCGGCACGCTGTTCGGCGAAGGTGGCGTCGCGCCGGTGCGCTTCGGCACCCTGCCGTCCAACCCGCGCCCCTACTGCGTGCAATTCCATGAGACCGATTTCGACTTCGCCAGCCGGCTGATGGACGAGATCGGCGCCGGCTACTTCTTCGAGCACAGCGCCAACGACCATACCCTCGCCGTGACCGGCGAGAATGCCGATTTCCCGCTGGTGCCGGGCCAGCCGCTGGTCGTCCGGGCCGAGCGCAACGCTGCGGATGTCGTCACCGGCTGGTGCGTCACCGGCTCGCTGCAGCCCGGCAAGCATGTCGCCCATGACTTCGACATGCTGAAACCCTCCTCCCTGCTGCAGGCGGAGGAGCCGACCCGCCTCGACACGCCGAATGCGGGCCAGTGGGAGGTCTTCCGCTGGGGCGCCGGCCAGGCCGCGCAGCCGGATGCGAGGCCCGCCAGCCTTGGGATGCAGCAGAACGAGGCAGATGCCGATTCGGCCTCGGGCCAGACGCAGACCGCCGCCCTCTTCGCCGGGGGACGGCTCAAGGTGCAGGAGGGCCTGGCCGGCGCTGAGGCGACCTGGCTGCTCACCACCGTGCAGCATGTGGCAATGGATGAGAGCCAGATCGTCGGCGACGGCCAGTCGAGCTACGCCAACAGCTTCATCGCCATCCCCGCCGACCGGACCTGGCGCAATGCGAGGCCGCGCCGCCGCCCGGTGATGCCCGCGCTGCAGACGGCGATCGTCACCGGCCCCGCCGGCGAGGAGATCCATTGCGACAAGTACGGCCGGGTGAAGGTGCATTTCCTCTGGGACCGCGCCGGCAAGCGGGACGACACCTCCTCCTGCTACGTCCGCGTCTCGCAGCCCTGGGCCGGCAAATGGGGCGGCACCTGGTTCCTGCCCAGGATCGGCGACGAGGTCCTGGTCGGCTTCCTCGACGGCGACCCGGACAAGCCGGTGGTGCTCGGCAGCCTCCACAACGAGGAGGCGATGCCGCATTACGGCCTGCCCGGCGCCAATACCCGCAGCGGCATCACCAGCCGGTCGTCGAAGGGCGGCGGCAAGGACAATGCCAACATGCTGCGGCTCGAGGACAAGAAGGGTGCGGAGGAATTCTACCTCCAGGCCGAATACGACATGAACGTGCTGGTGAAGCACGACCTCTCCACCACCATCCGCGACGGCGACGAGACACGCGAGGTCACGACCGGCAACCGCGACACCATCATCAAGACCGGCAACGACACCTACACGCTGAGCACCGGCAACCTGTCGCAGACCCTCGACAAGGGCAATTACGACCTGAAGCTCTCCATGGGCAACATGAGCACCAAGCTCGCCATGGGGAACTACAACCTCAAGCTCGACCTCGGCGCCGTCACCATCGAGGCCATGCAGGCCATCACGCTGAAGGTCGGCCAGTCCGAGGTGAAGATCGACCAGATGGGCGTCAGCATCAAAGGCATGATGGTGAAGCTCGAGGGCCAGATGATGCTTGAGGCAAAGGGGCTGATGACCACGGTCAAGGGCGATGCCATGACCCAGGTCTCCGGCGCCATCATCATGATCGGCTGAGCGGATGAGCGGAGCACGCCCCCCGTCGAAACTCCTGGTCGCCTTGCCGCCGCTGCTGCCGCGACTGGAACTCGACACCGAAGGCCGGTCGCTGCTCAACGGCGCCGCCGATGCCGCCACCGCGCTGGAGCGGCTGGAGGCCGCGGGCCGGATGATCGAGGCGCTGCGCCTGCTCGCCCATGCCCTGCCGAAGCGCGAGGCCGTCTGGTGGGCCTGCATGTGCGCCCGCGCCGTGCCCGACCCGGCCACCCGCCCGGAGGATGCCGCGGCGCTCGAAGCGGCCGAGAGCTGGGTGCGCCGGCCGGAGGAGCCGGCCCGCCGTGCCGCCATGGCCGCCGCCGAGCGCGCCGCCTTCCGCAGCACGGAAGCCTGGGCGGCGGTCGGCGCCTTCTGGTCCGGCGGCAGCATGGCGCCCGAGGGCCAGCCGGTGGTGCCGCCGGCCGAGCACCTCACCGGCGTCGCCATCGCCGGCGCGGTGGTGCTGGCCGCCGTCCGCACCGCGCCGGAACGGGCCGCGGCGCGCTATCCGCGCTTCCTGGCCAGCGCGCGCGACATCGGCGCCGGCGGCGCCGGCCGCCTCCCGCCCGAGGGAGAGGGCTGATGCCGCCCGCCTCCCGTGTCACGGACATGCATGTCTGCCCGATGGTCACCGGCGTCGTCCCCCATGTCGGCGGGCCGGTCCTGCCGCCGGGTGGCATGACGGTGCTGATCGGCGGCCTGCCGGCGGCCCGCGTCGGCGACATGTGCGTCTGCGTCGGCCCGCCGGACGTCATCGCGATGGGCTCCGTCAAGGTGCTCATCAAGGGCCAGCCGGCAGCCTATATGGGCAGCCTCACCGCGCATGGCGGCACGGTCGTCCTCGGCTGCCCGACGGTTCTGGTAAGCTGATGAGCCTGACCCTCAACGTGCTGCGCTGCCCGGATGCCGCAGTGCCGGAGAGCCGCCACTCCTCCGGCGGCGACCTCACCATCGGCCGCGGCCTCGAATGCGACTGGATGCTGCAGGACCCTGAGCGGGTGCTGTCCAAGCGGCATTGCGTGCTGGAATTCCGCGGCGGCTTCTGGCAGGTGCGCGACCTCTCGACCAACGGCACCTTCCTCAATCACGCAGCGACGCCGATCGGCCGTGACCTGGTGGCGTCGCTCTCCAATGGTGACCGGCTGCGCCTCGGCAGCTACGAGATCGAGGTGCGGATCGGCGCGGCCGAGACGCAGGGCTTCGGCGCCGCACCGGCCTGGGGCGGGCCGCCCTCCGCCGGCATGGGCCGCGCCGTGCCGGACCCCTTCGCCGATCCCTTCGCGCCGCCGCCGGCGGCCGGCCCCTCGCCCGGCTTCGCCACCCCGCCGCTGCCGACCGCCGGCGTTGCCCTCCCCGACGATTTCGATCCCTTCGGCGATGAGCCGCCCATGCCGGACCACCGGCCGGCCGCCTCGGATGCCTTCGCCCCGCCACGCCCCGTGGCGTCGGCTGCCCCGCTGCCGGATGATTGGGACCTGGATTTCGACCTCGCGCCGCAGGCCGCGGCCAGGCCCGCCGCTCCGCCTCCGGCCGCACCACGACCGCCCGCCTGGACGCCGCCACCCGTGGCATCGCCGGTGGTGCCGTCGCCGGTGGATGCCACCGAACCGGCCGATCCCTTCGCCGAGGACGGCGTGCCGAGCATCCCCATCCCGGCCCCCCTTCCCGCAGCAGCGCCGCCGCCACCGGCGGCACCCGTCGCGGCCATCGCCCCCGATGCGGCGCTCGCCCTGCTGCTGCAGGGCGCCGGCCTGCCGCCCAGCGCGCTCGCCGGGGCCGATCCGGCGGCGACGCTGCTCGCGGCCGGGGCCAGCCTCCGCGCCGCCGTCGCCGGGCTGCGCGCCCTGCTGATCGCCCGGGCCGATGTGAAGCGGGAATTCCGCATCGAGCAGACCATGCTCCGCGCCGCCGGCAACAACCCGCTGAAATTCGCGGCGACCGACGATGCGGCACTCGCCGCCCTGCTCGGCCCGAAGCCCGCCGTGACGGCGGTCGAGGAGACGGTCAACGACCTCAACGCCCATCAGGTCGCCTCCCTCGCCGCCACCCAGGCGGCGGCCCGCGCCCTGCTGGACCGCCTCGCCCCGGCAGGGCTCGAGGCGCAGGACAAGGGCGGCGGCTTCCTCGGCGCGAAGGAGAAGCGCCTGTGGGAGGCCTACAAGGTGCTGCACGCCCAGCTGCTCGACCAGTTCGAGGATGACTTCGACAGCGCCTTCGGCAAGGCCTTCGCGCGGGCCTATGAGGAAGCGTCGCGCAAGGATGGCGGGCGCTAGTGTCCTGCCCCTGTCATTTGTGGGCTTGCCCGCGAATGACAGGGACAAGCAGGCCACTGACACTGAAAGCCAGTGTCCTGATGTCGAAGTCCACAGGACTTCGACATCAGGACACCAGAGCAAACTCCGGTCGGGCGGACTCACCTGATCGGAGATCCTTGCTCGACGAAACAACAGGCTAGAGCGGCGTCATCCCGCCAGGCTACGGATGACGCCGTCCTGTCCGGCAGCGCCGGGGAGTGGGGGGTTGATGAGCTGGTATGACAAGGTGGTCTGGCAGGAGGGCATGTTCCTCCGCGCCCAGCACTTCCAGCAGCAGGACCGCTACCTGGAGCATCTGCTCCAGGCGCGCACCGCACCGCTCCGCCCGCATCCCTGGGGCGTGACGGAGCTCTCGCTCGACCGCGACCTGCTGGGCGCCGGCAAATTCGCCCTCGCCAGCGCCGCCGGCGTGCTGGAGGACGGCACGCCCTTCGCCATTCCCGGCCAGGCCGACCAGCCCCTGCCGCTCGACCTGCCGGAAGGCACGCGCAATGCGGTGGTCTATCTCGCCGCGCCGATCCGCCAGCCGGGCAGCCCCGAAGTCGCCTTCACCGAGGGTCCGGAGAATGGCGGCGCCCGCTATGCGCTCCGCAGCTTCGAGGCCTTCGACACGCATTCCGACAGCACCCTGCCGGCCGAGTTGCAGGTTGGCCGGCCGCGCCTCCGCTTCATGCTGGAGACGGAGGAGCGCGCCGGCTTCACCGGCATCGGCATCGCCCGCATCGTCGAGGTCCAGGCCGACCGCCGCGTGGTGGTGGATGAGCGCTTCATCCCGACCTGCCTCCGCATCTCCGCCGCACCGCCGCTCGCCAATCTCGTCGCCGAGCTGGTCGGCATGATCGGCCAGCGGGCCGAGGCGCTGGCCGGGCGCCTTGCCCAGCCGGGCTCGCGCGGCGTCGCCGATGTCAGCCAATTCCTGCTGCTGCAGGCGCTGAACCGATGGCAGCCGCTGCTCGCCCATTGGGCCGATGCGGGCAACACCCATCCGGAGGCGCTCTATGCCAGCCTCGTCCAGCTGGCCGGGGAGCTTGCCACCTTCACCGACCCGAGCCGCCGCGCGGGCAGCTATCCCGGCTACCGGCACGAGGACCTGCAGCGCAGCTTCGCCCCGGTGATCGCCGATCTGCGCCGCGCCCTCTCGGCCGATATCGACCAGAACGCCGTCTCCATCCCGCTGCGCGACGCGCGGCACGGCGTCCGCATCGGGCCGATCACGGACCGCAACTGGCTGCGCGCCGGCTCCTTCGTGCTGTCAGTCCAGGCCGACATGCCATCCGAGCATCTGCGCCGCCTCTTCCCGAACCAAGTCAAGATCGGCGCCGTCGAGCATATCCGGGAGCTGGTGAACGTGGCGCTCCCCGGCATCGCCGTGCGCCCCCTGCCGGTCGCGCCGCGGCAGATCCCCTTCCATGCGGGCGCCACCTATTTCGAGCTGGATCGCGGCAGCCCGCACTGGCAGCAGATGCAGACCTCGGGCGGCTTCGCCATCCATGTCTCCGGCGACTTCCCGAACCTTCGCATGGAGCTGTGGGCGATCCTCGCATGAGCGACAATCCCTTCTCCGAGCCCGAGGACAGCGACCGCACGGTGGTGCGCGGCCCGACGCGCGCCGCGACCCCGATCCCGGCCGCTGCTCCGGCGGTGCCACCGGGCTTCGCGCCCGCCATGCCGGCCGGCCCGACACCCCGCATGGCGGGCGAGGCGGAGACCTTGCCGAAGATCGGCCTCGGCCCGCTCTCCGCCGCGGCCGGGCCGCTGCTCGACCTGCTCTCGCGGCTGGTCGCCAATGTGCAGGTGCCCAACCCGGCCGAGCTGCGCGAACGCGCGGTCCGTGCGCTGCGCAGCTTCGAGGCCGAAGCGCGCGCCGCCGAGGTGAGCCCGGATGAGATCCGCGCCGCGCATTACGGCCTCTGTGCCGCGATCGACGACGTGGCGATGGCGACACCCTGGGGCCAGCAGAGCGGCTGGAGCGCCCATTCGCTCGTCTCCACCTTCCACCAGGAGGTGAAGGCCGGCGACCGGTTTTTCGACCTGCTCGCCGGCATGCAGAAGGACCCGGGCCGCTACCGCCAGGCGCTGGAAGTGGCCTATCTCTGCCTGGCCCTCGGGCTGCAGGGGCGCTACCGCCTCTCGCCGCGCGGCGCCGCCGAACTCGACCGCATCCGCGAGGGCCTCTACCAGCTCCTGGTCCAGCTCCGCGGCCCCTATGAGCGCGAGCTTTCGCCGCATTGGCGCGGCGTCGACGCACCGCATCGCCGCGCCGGCCGCAGCGTGCCGAGCTGGGTGGCCGGCGCTCTCGCCTTGGCCGTGCTCGGCATCGGCTATGCCGGGCTGGCGAACAGCCTGAGCGGACGGTCGGAGGATCTCTTCGCCCGCCTCGCCGCGCTGCCGCCCGGCGCCCTGCCGACCATCCAGCGCGCCGCGCCGCCGGTGCCGCCCGCCCCTCCGCCGCCCGCCCCGGCCCCGAGCCGGCCCGACCTGCAGACGCGGCTCCGCCAATTCCTCGCCCCCGAGATCCAGCAGGGGCTCGTCACCGTGCTCGCCGACCCCAACCGCGTCATCGTCCGCATTCGCAACCGCGGCATGTTCGCCTCCGGCAGCGCCAGCCTCGACCCGCGCTTCCGGCCCCTGCTGAACCGCATCGGCGAGGCGCTGCGCGAGGAGCCGGGGACGGTGCAGATCCTCGGCCATAGCGACAACCAGCCGATCAGGACGGCGCGCTTCCCGTCCAACTACCATCTCTCCACTGCGCGGGCGCAGGCGGCGCAGGATGTCATCGCCACGGCGACAGGCGGCGACCGCGCCCGCTTCAGCGCCGAAGGCCGCGGCGAGAGCGAGCCGGTTGCGGCGAATGCGACGGCCGAGGGACGCGAGGAGAACCGCCGCATCGAGGTCGTGGTGAATTACGGAAGGTCCCGCTGATGGACGCGTTGCTCTCCGTCCTCGGCACCGTCCCGGCGCTGGCAGGGCTCGTCGCGGCCCTGGCCATGGCGGCGCTGTTCTGGATCTACGCGCCGCTGATCGGCGCGGGCGACGTCTATCCCTTCGACTCCCTCGTCCCTCGCCTGATCCTCGCCGCGCTGCCGGTCATCGTCTTCCTCGTCACCATCACCCTCATCGGCCTGCGCCGGGCGCGGCGCGACACGGCGCTGGTCACCGAGGCCGCCGCGCCCGACCCCGCCGCGCAAGCGGGCGCCGAGGAGGAGGCCGCGCTGCGCGAGAAGCTGACGGCGGCACTCGCCGCGCTGAAGCAGGCGACCGGCGGCAAGGGCGGCTATCTCTACGACCTGCCCTGGTATGTCTTCATCGGCCCGCCCGGCAGCGGCAAGACCACGGCCATCGCCCAGTCCGGCCTCGAATTCCCGCTGGCCGAGGGCCGCGTCGCCGGCGTCGGCGGCACCCGCAATTGCGACTGGTGGCTGACCGACCGCGCCGTTCTCATCGACACCGCCGGCCGCTACACCACGCAGGACAGCGACGCCGCGGCCGACAAGGCAGGCTGGGACCGGTTCCTGGCCATGCTCCGCCGCAACCGACCACGCCAGCCGCTGAACGGCGTGCTGGTCTGCTTCGGCGTCGACATGCTGAGCCGGCTCGACGCCCAGGGCCGCCAGGACCATGCCCGCGCCGTCCGCAAGCGCATCAAGGAGTTGGAGGAGAAGCTCGGCCAGCGCCTGCCGGTCTACCTGCTGGTCAGCAAGGCCGACCTCCTCTCCGGCTTCACCGAATTCTTCGACGATCTCGACAAGGAGACACGCGCCCAGGTCTGGGGCATGACCTTCCCGGTCGAGACCGGCCCCGAGGGCACCGCCGGGCGCTTCGCGGGCGAGTTCCAGGCGCTGCTCGGCCGGCTGCAGGCCCGGCTGCTCGAACGGCTGCAGGCCGAGCGCGGCCCCTCGCAGCGCGCCGCCATCATGGGCTTCCCGAGCCAGGTCGCCTCCCTCGCCGAGCCGGTCGGCGCCTTCGTCCAGGCCGCCTTCGGCGGCACGCGGCTCGACCCGGCGCCGATGCTGCGCGGCGTCTATCTCGCCTCCGGCACGCAGGAAGGCACGCCGATCGACCGGCTGACCGGTGCGCTCAGCCGCGCCTTCGGCCTCGACCCGCGCCGCCCCGCCAGCGTGCTCGGCCAGCGGGGCCGCAGCTACTTCCTCGGCCGGCTGCTGCGCGAGGTGGTGTTCAACGAGGCACGCCTCGCCGCCCGCGACCGTGGGGCGGAGCGCCGCCGCCACATGGTCGCCATCGCCGCCTGGTCCCTCGCCCTGGTGGTGACGCTCGGCGGTCTCGGCTGGGCCTACGGCGCCTATACCGCCGAGCAGCGCCGCGCCGCCGCGCTGGAGGAGGCGCTGGCCAAGGCCGAGGGCGCCGGCCGCACCGTCCGCTTCGACCCGGTGGTGGATGCCAACCTCGCCGCCATCCTGCCCTATCTCGACGCGGCACGGCCCCTCCCCGCCGCCGCGCACACGCCCGGCGGCGGCCTCGGCCTGTCGCAGGAGGCGGAGCTGGCGACGGGTGCCGAAGCCGCCTACCGCCGCACGCTGGACCGGGTGATGCTGCCGCGCCTTCTGGCCGGGCTCGAGGCGCAGATCCGCGCCAATTTCCAGCGCCCCGATTTCCTCTACGAAGCCTCCCGCGTCTACCTGATGCTCGGGCGCCAGGGCCCGCTCGACCGGCCGCTGGTCCGCGAATGGCTGCTGTCCGACTGGCTCCGCAGCTTCCCCGGCGCGACGGGCGCACCGCAGCGCGACGCCCTGCTCGGCCATCTCGACGCGCTGATGGCGATGGAATTCTCTGCCTACCCTCTCGACGGCGCGCTGGTGGATGGCGCCCGCCGCGTCTTCTCCCGCCTCCCCATGGCCGAGCGCGTCTATTCCCGCCTCCGCCCGCTCGGCCAGCCGCTCCGCCCCTGGACGCCGGCCGAGGCGATCGGCCCGGCCGGCCAGCGCTTCTTCACCCGGGCCTCCGGCCGGCCGCTGACCGAGGGCGTCCCCGGCCTCTTCACCGTGGACGGGCTGTACCGCACGCTGATGCCCGCCCTCGGTGATGCGGTGCGCGGGGCGGCGGCGGAATCCTGGGTGCTCGGCCCCGAGGCGCAGGCCGGCGGCGCCGAGGACCCGGCGCGGCTCGAGGCCGCCGTGCTCGGCCTCTATGCCGAGGATTATGCCCGCGCCTGGCAGACCCTGCTGGACGACTTGGTGCTGCCGCCCTTCCGCAACCTCACCGAGGCGGCCGAGGGCCTGAACGTGCTCGGCGCCCCGACCTCCCCCATCCGGGACCTGCTGCGGGCCGCGGCACGCCAGCTCTCGCCCGGCACGCCACCCGAGGGCTGGGCCGCGGCCGGCCGTGGTGCCGAGGCGCAGCGGGTCCAGGCAGCCCAGGGCCAGGCCCCTGCGCCCACCGGCGCCGAGCCGGTCGCGCAGCTGGTGGAGGGCCGCTTCCAGGCGCTCCGCACCGCCGCCGGCCAGCCGATCGACGGGGTGCTGGCGATCGTCAACGAGCTCTATGTCCAGGTCGCCCGCCTCGCCTCCTCCCCGCCCGGGACGGTGGTGCCGGCGCCGACCGCGGGGCTCGACCCCGGCCAGCGCCTGCTCGCCGAGGCCGCCCGGCAGCCGCAGCCGCTGGCCCGCTGGCTGACCGCCCTCGGCCAATCGACCGCTGCGCAGCGAAGCGGCGGCGCTAAGGCCGCCATCGCCGCGGCCGGTGGCCAGGCGCTCGGGCCGGTCTGCCGGGCATTGGGCGATCCGCGCGCCATCCCCTTCCCCTTCCGCCGCGACGCCGCGCAGGACATCCCGGTCGATGATTTCGCCCGCCTCTTCGGCCCGGGCGGTTCGCTCGACCAGTTCTTCGCCCAGTGGATCCGCCCCTATGTCGACACCACCCAGCGCCCCTGGCGGCTGGTGGCGACCGCCGGCCTGGCCCCGCCGGTGACCCAGGCCGATGTGCTGCAATTCGAGCGCGCCCAGGCCATCCGCGATGCCTTCTTCCCCGGCGGCGCCATGATGGGCGGCCTTCGCTTTGAGCTGGTGCCGCAGGGCTTCGACCCGAATGCCCAGGGCGCGATCCTCGAGGTGGATGGCACGCGCTACGAGATGGCGCGCGGCGCCCCCTCCCGCCCCATCCCGCTCGGCTGGCCGAGCCGCGGCAACCTCACCCTCAATTTCGAGCCGGCCTCCTCCAGCGGGCCGCTCGCCTTCGACAGCGGCTGGTCGGCCTTCAAGCTGGTCACCGGGCGGCAGGCGACGCTCCAGGCCACCGGCCAGGGCAGCCGGTTGCGGGCCACGGTGACGCAGGGCGACCGTTCGGTGGTCTTCGAGCTGCGGACCGGCAGCACGATCCACCCCTTCGGGCTGCGCGAGCTGCAGGAATTCCGATGCCCGCAGCTCGCGCCCTGATCGGCCTGCATGGCAAGCTGCCGGCACACGGGGATTTCGTGCGCCGCGGCCTGCCCGCGAGCTTCTGCGAGCCCTGGGATGCCTGGCTCCAGGCCGGCATGACCGCCGCGCGCAGCAGCCTCGGGCCCGGCTGGGAGGCCGCCTGGGCCACCGCCCCGGCCTGGCGCTTCGCCCTGCCTGCCGGCGCCTGCGGGCCCGACCCCGTCGCCGGCATCCTTGCCTGCTCGACGGACAGCGTCGGCCGCCGCTTCCCGCTCACCCTCGCCGCCATCGCACCCGGCCAGGCCGAGCCGCCTTGGCACGTCCCCTGGCCCGCCCCCTGGTTCGCACTGCTGGAGGGTGCGCTGCGCCAGGCCCAGGCCGAAGGGCTCGATGCCGATGCCCTGGCCGCCCGGCTGCCGCCACCCGGCGAGGCGGACCCCACCGAGGCGCCCGAGCCCGGCTGGTGGACCGCCGGCGAGCCCTGCCTGGTCTGGCCGCTGCCCGCCCTGCCCGCACCCCATGAATTCGTCCTGCTGCTGGATGCCCAGCCATGACCCCGTCGATCGAGCCCGGCCTGCTCTCCGACTCAGCCACCCATCCCGGCGCCGTCCGAAAACGCAACGAGGACAGCCTGGTCCATCGGCCCGATCTCGGCCTCTGGGCCGTGGCCGATGGCGCCGGCGGCCATGGTGCGGGCGATGTCGCCAGCCAGGCCGTTGCCGCGGCGCTCGAGGCCATCCCGCCCGGCCTGTCGGCCGCCGAGATCCTGACCCAGGCCCGGCTCCGCCTCGCCGGCGTCCATGCCGAATTGCAGGCCCAGGCCGCCGCCCTCGGCGCCGACCGGGTCATCGCCACGACGGTGGTGGTGCTGCTCGCCCGCCACGGGCATTTCGCCTGCCTCTGGGCCGGCGACAGCCGCGCCTATCTGCTGCGCGACGGCCTGCTGCAACGGGTCACGCGCGACCACTCGCTGGTGCAGGAGATGGTGGACCAGGGCACGTTGACCGAGGCGGAGGCGGAGACGCACCCCCAGGCCAATGTCATCCTGCGCGCCGTCGGCGCCGCGGGGGAGCTGGTGCTCGACAAGGTGAGCGGCCGCATCACGCCGGGCGACAGGCTGCTCCTCTGCAGCGACGGCCTCTTCAAGGCGCTGCCGGAGGAGGAGCTTGCCGGGCTGCTCATGCAGGGCGCGGGCGCCGAGGCCGTGATCTCCGCCGCCGTCGCGCGGGGCGCCCGCGACAATGTCAGCGCCGTCCTGCTCTGCGCGACCTGAGGGCGGCGCGACGCCTAGTCGCCGGTGGCGACGTTGTAAAGGATGTTGGCCGAGACGCCGGTCAGGTCGTCGCCATAGGCGGTGTACTTGATGTCGATGGTGGTGAAGTTGATGGCGAAGGATTCCATCGGCACGCCATCCCCCGCGCTGCTGTGCTGGAAGGAGGCGATGCCCGCCTCGCCCAATGTGTAGACGAGATACGGCAGCAGCATGCCGGTGCCCTGCCGGACGAAGCTGATGGTCACCATGCGGTCGAACTTGCCGGTGAAGCCTTCGGTCAGCAGGCCGATGGTGCTGGTGTCGCTGACCTTGGTGCAGGTGACCTCGGTCACGGCAGGCTCGGTCCTGGCACGCAGCCCGGCGCGCACCGCACCGCTGGCACGGGACATGCCCCAGCCAAGGCTCTCGAGCTTGATGTAGCCTGCCTCGCCGTTGAGGCTGTGCTCGCCCTCGATGCCGTCATAATGCATGAAGATGGTCATGCGGGCCTGCCCCGGGATGCTACGGCATGGTCACTGGAATGGCGGGCGCGCATCACGCTGCGCGCCGGAACCCAGGCGCCGGATGGGATGCGGGGCGAAGCCGCCGCATCCCAGGGCCCGGGGCAGGCGCAGCCGGGCTCAGGCGCCCTTCGCGGTAGACAGATCCCAGCTGTAGAAGCTCTGCGAGCCGCTCAGGTCATCGCCGACCGGGTTGTAGCCAAGCTTCACCTTGTCGAAGTTCAGGCTGATGGATTCCGTCGGGCGGTCGCCGCCGGAGCTCATCGAGAAGCCGGAGACGCCGCAGCCCTGCAGCTCGACGCTGAAATAGACGACCGGGGTGTTGCCCTTGCCGGTGCGGACGAACTTGATCTCGACGGTGTTGTCGAGCTCGCCATGCAGCGCTTCCTCGAAGAGCTTGATGGTCGTGCCGTCGCTCACCTTGGTCATGGTGATCTCGCTGACGGACACCACGCTGCCTTCCCGGGTCGAGGTGCCATAGGCGGAAGAAATCGCGCGGCCGACGCCGAACTGGAAACTGCTGACCTCGAAATGATCATCGAAGCCGGTGATCTTCGACTCACCCTTCACGTCCGGGTACTTAACGAGAATCGGCATTGGTGAACTCCCTTTCTGCCTGCCCGGCCTCGGTGGCGGCCCTTTGCCGTCGCCTAGCCGATATCGTAGCGGAATGTGCCCGCTTCGCCCATTCCAACCTGCACCCGGCCGATCTCGCCGCCCTCCGCCAATCGCGAGAGAATGCGAGATGAGAGCTCGGGAAGCATCGTGCGGTTGAGGATATTCTCAATATTTCGTGCGCCGCTTTCGACCTCTTTGCAGCGCGCCACGATGGCCTCGGGCACGCTGTCCTCGACCTCGAACCCGACGCCGTAGGCCGCCTTGACGCGCCGGCCGATGCGCTTGAGCTGCAGCCCGACGATCAGCTTCATGATGTCGTCGGCCAGCGGGTAGTAGGTGACGATGTTGCAGCGGCCGAGGAAGGCGGGCTTGAACACCTTCAGCAGGTCCGGGCGCAGCGCCTCGGTCAGCGCCTCCGGCTCCGGCATCAGGTCGGGGTCGGCGCAGAGCTTGGCGATGGTGTCCGTGCCGGCGTTGGATGTCATGATGATGACGGTGTTGCGGAAGTCGATGTCCCGCCCCTCGCCGTCCTTCATGTTGCCCTTGTCGAAGACCTGGTAAAACACGTCCTGCACGCCGGGATGGGCCTTCTCCATCTCGTCGAGCAGGACGACGCTGTAGGGACGGCGGCGCACGGCCTCCGTCAGCACGCCGCCCTCGCCATAGCCGACATAGCCGGGCGGCGAGCCCATCAGGAGCGAGACCTTATGCTCCTCCTTGAACTCGCTCATGTTGATGGTGGTGAGGTTCTGCTCGCCACCATAGAGCAGGTCGGCGACGGCGAGCGCCGTCTCGGTCTTCCCGACGCCGCTGGTGCCGACCATCATGAAGACGCCGATGGGCTTGCGCGGATCGGTCAGCCCGGCACGGTTGGTCTGGATGGCCTGGGCGATGGCCGCCAGCGCATGCGGCTGGCCGACGACACGCTCCTCCAGCCGCTCCTTGAGGTTCAGGATGGTCTTGATCTCGTCCGAGACCATGCGGCCGACCGGGATGCCGGTCCATGTCGCCACCACCTCGGCCACGGCCTGGCCATCCACCACCGGATGCACCAGCGGCTGCTCGCCCTGCAGCGCATGCAGCGCCTCGGTCGCGCCGGCGAGCGCCGCCTTGGCCTCCGCCGCCTCCGTCCCGGCCGCCATCGCCGCCTCGATCGCCTCGCGGGATTCGCGGATGCGGGCGACGAGTGCCTTCTCCTCCGCATAGCGCGCCTCGAGCGCCGCCAGCTCCCCGGTGAGCGTCCCGCGCTCCTCCTCCAGCGCCGCGCGTCGCGCGGCATGGTCCTGCCCGGCCGCCTCCTCCCGGGCGATGGCGCCGAGTTCGGTGGCGATGAGGTCGAGCCGCCGCCGGCGGTCCTCGAGCGGCGCCGGCTCGGCCGCCTGGCTCATGGCGACGCGGGCGCAGGCGGTATCCAGCAGCGAGACGCCCTTGTCGGGCAGCTGCCGCGCCGGGATGTAGCGGGCGGAGAGCGCGCAGGCCTGCTCCACCGCCTCGTCCAGGATGCGCACGCCGTGGTGCTTCTCCAGCACCGGCACCAGCCCGCGCAGCATCGCCTGCGCCAGCGGCACGGAGGGCTCGCCCACCTGCACCACCTGGAAGCGCCGCGTCAGCGCCGCATCCTTCTCGAAGTATTTCTTGTACTCGGCCCAGGTGGTGGCCGCGAGGCAGCGCAGCTCGCCGCGCGCGAGCGCCGGCTTCAGCAGGTTGGCCGCGTCGTTCTGCCCCTGGGCGCCCCCGGCACCGATCAGCGTATGCGCCTCGTCGATGAACATCACGACCGGCACCGGCGAGGACTTCACCGCATCGATGACACCTTTGAGGCGGTTCTCGAATTCGCCCTTCACGCCGGCACCCGCCTGCAGCAGGCCAAGGTCCAGCGACATCAGCTTCACCTGCCGCAGCGCCTCCGGCACGTCGCCCGCGGCGATGCGCAGCGCCAGCCCCTCGGCGACGGCGGTCTTGCCGACACCCGGCTCGCCGGTGAGGATCGGGTTGTTCTGGCGACGGCGGGTCAGGATGTCGATCACCTGACGGATCTCGCCATCGCGGCCGAGGATCGGGTCGATCTTGCCGGCCTTCGCCTGGGTCGTGAGGTCGGTGCAGAATTGCTCGAGCGGCCCGCCGCCGCGGGGAGCGTCGCCGGGCGCTGCCGGTGCGCCGCCCGGTGCCTCGCCGGGCAGTGGCGCCGCAGCCTCCTCGGCCTCGAGGCTGCCTTCGCTCAAGGCCTCCAACCCGCCACGGCGCAGCGCATCCGCCGGCAGGGCGAGCAGGCTCGGCGCGCTGTCCTTCACCGTGCGGGACAGGGTCTCGTCCGAGAGCAGCGCCGCGAGCATATGTCCCGAGCGGATGCGCCCCGTCCCGGCCTCGAGCGAGGCCAGCAGCCAGGCCTCGCGCAACCAGGTGACGATATCGGGCGAGAGGGAGGGCGCCCGCGCATTGCCGGTGCGCAGCTTGTCGAGCGCACGGGTCAGCTCCGCAAGGACACGGCCGCTGTCAATCCCCTGCTTGCGCAGCAGCACGTTCACATCCGTGCCCTGCGTCTCCACCAATTTCAACAGCAGGTGCTCGATCTCGACATTGTAGTGCGAACGGGAAAGAGTGAGGCCGGCCGCAGCCTCGAGTTGGCGGCGGCCCAGCGCACTGAGGCGGCCGACGAGGGATTTCAGGTCGATCGCCACCATATCCCGTTAACCTCCCGTTAACTGTATCGGTCGCCATGCCGAACGGGCGGGACCGTAAACAAGTTGGGAGAGCGCTGTCCAGCATGATAGCGTATCGGTTGCAGGCCGGCGTTGCCCGGCACATCCAAGGGACCAGATCGAGGCGGCATGTCGGGAAGCCTGTTCGATATTGAGACGTTGCTCGCACCGCTCGACGGCGCCGATGGCGCCGGCATCGACTTGCGCAGCGACTACTCGCCGACATCGCCCTATCAGAAGCTGCGTGACGCGCGCGCCGAGGCACGCGCCGAGGAGCGGGCACTCGAGACCTCGGAGGAAAGCGACCCGGCCGTGCCGCAGGGCTGGCGCGAGGTGAAGCGCATCGCGCTGCAATGCATCGGCGAGCGCAGCAAGGATTTCGAGGTCGCCGCCTGGCTGCTGGAATCACTCGTGCGGCTCGACGGCCTGGCCGGGCTCAGCGCCGGTTCCGAGCTGCTGACCGGGCTGCTCGATCGCTACTGGGAGCCAGGCTTCCCCCAGCCCGACGAGGACGGGATGGATGTACGGGCCGCGCCGCTCGGCGGCCTCTCCGGCGAGGGGGCCGATGGCACCCTGATGCAGCCGCTGCGCCGGCTGCCGATGTTCCGCCGCCCGGATGGCCGCGCCGTCGGCCTGCATCTCTGGAAGATCGCCGAGGACACCGAGGCCATCCCGAACGAGGGCGACAACAAGAAGCGGCGCAAGGCGCGCTACGACGCCGGCGTGCCGGAGATGAAGGCGCTGGAGAACGAGGCCCGCGTCGAGGCCGCCTCGCTGCGGCGCACCGCGCAGCAGGCGCTGCAGGCGCAGCGCGCCTGGGCGACGCTGGCGGCGCAGATGGATGCCCGGTTCGGTGACCTCGCCCCCAATACGCGGCGGGTGTCCGAGGCGCTCGAGCAGATCATCCAGATCGCCAGCCGCCTGATCGGCCCGGTCGCCGAAGCGGCACCGGAGCCCGGCGGCGGGATCGAATCCATGGAGGAGGTGACGGCCATGGTCGAGGAGGCACCGGCCGGCGCCGGCGCGGCGGTGGCGGTCCGGCCGCTGCGGACGCGGGAGGATGCGATCCGCCAGCTCGAGGAGCTGGCCGAGTATTTCCGCAGGACCGAGCCGCACTCGCCGCTGGCCTATACGCTGACCGATGCGGTGCGGCGGGCGCGGATGCCGCTGCCCGACCTGCTGGCCGAGGTCCTGCCCGATAACGGGGCGCGGCAGGCGATGCTCACCATGCTCGGCATCCGCAGCGCCATGGACGAGGGTAGCTGAGCGGCCGGTCAACCGCTCGGCAAGGCTTTCATTGACGGGATTTCGTGCCGCCGCGTATCGTGTTTGACGACTGCCAGAACCGTTACGGGCGCGTTGAGGGAGAGGAAGGATGAGCGGCAGCGTTCACCAAAAGCTGGCCCGGGTTCGCAAACCTCGCGTCCACATCACCTATGAGGTCGAGACGGAGGGCGCCGCGATCGAGCGGGAGCTTCCCTTCGTCGTCGGCGTCATGGGCGATTTCGCCGGTGACCCTTCGGAGCCACTGAAGCCGCTCGCCGAGCGGAAATTCGTGCAGATCGACCGCGACAACTTCAACGATGTCATGGCGCGCATCCAGCCGGGCCTGAACATCAAGGTCGACAACACCCTGGCCGAGGATGGCAGCCAGATGGCGGTCAACCTGAAGTTCCGCTCGATCGAGGATTTCGAGCCCGCCAAGGTCGCCGAGCAGGTTCCCGCCCTCAAAGCGCTGCTCGACACCCGCGCCAAGCTGCGCGACCTGATGAGCAAGGTCGACCGCTCCGAGGAGCTGGAGGGCCTGCTCGAGGATGTGCTGCAGGACAAGGACAAGCTGGCGGCGCTCTCGTCCCAGCTCGGCCTCGACAAGCAGGGGGGCTGAGCGATGAGCGAGACGCAGCCATCGGCCGCCGCCGCCACGACCACCACGGAGGAGGCCGGGCTCGGCCTGCTCGACCAGGTGCTCGGCGCCACCAAGCAGACCGAGCGGGACCGCGCCCAGGACCTCATCAAGGCGCTGACCGAGGAGGCGCTGAAGGGCACCGTCACCTACAGCCGCAACCTCACCCAGACCTTCGACCGGGCGATCGCCGCGCTGGATGCCAAGATCAGCACCCAGCTCAACGCGGTGATGCATCATGAGCGCTTCCTGAAGCTGGAAGGCTCCTGGCGGGGCCTGCATTACCTCGTCATGAATTCCGAGACCGGCTCCTCGCTCAAGCTGCGCATGCTCCAGTGCAGCAAGCGCGAGCTCTCCCGCGACCTGCAGCGCGCGGTCGAGTTCGACCAGAGCCAGATGTTCAAGAAGATCTACGAGAACGAGTTCGGCACCCCGGGCGGCGAGCCCTATGGCGCGCTCGTCGGCGACTACGAATGGACCAACCACCCGGACGACATCGAGACGCTGCGCCTCGCCTCCAACGTCGCCGCCAGCGCCTTCGCGCCCTTCATCTCGGGTGTCGGCGCCGGGATGTTCGGCTTCTCCGACTGGCGGGAGCTGTCGAAGCCGCGCGACCTCACCAAGATCTTCGAGACCGCGGAATACGCCAAGTGGCGCTCCTACCGCGACACCGAGGACAGCCGCTTCGTCTCCCTCGTCATGCCGCGCGTCATCGCCCGCCTGCCCTATGGCGCCGGCACCGTGCCGGTCGAGGAATTCGGCTATGAGGAGGCGCCCTTCGACGCCACCGGCAAGCCGAAGGCGATGGAGCACAACGACTACTGCTGGATGAACGCCGCCTATGTGATGGCGCAGCGGCTGACCGATACCTTCGCCCAGACGAGCTTCTGCGTCGCCATCCGCGGCGCCGAGGGCGGCGGCAAGGTGCAGAACCTGCCGACCCATGTCTTCACCTCGGATGACGGCGACACCGACGCCAAATGCCCGACCGAGATCGGCATCACCGACCGGCGCGAGGCGGAACTCTCCTCGCTCGGCTTCCTGCCGCTCTGCCATTACCGCAACACCGACTACGCGGTCTTCTTCGGCGCCCAGTCCACCCAGAAGCCCAAGAAGTATGACCGGCCGGAGGCAACCTCCAACGCCGCCATCTCGGCCCGGCTGCCCTATCTCATGGCCACCAGCCGCTTCGCCCATTTCCTCAAGGTAATGGCGCGGGACAAGATCGGCTCCTTCATGGAGGCCTCCGATTGCGAGGCCTGGCTGAACCGCTGGATCAACAACTACGTCAACGGCAACTCCAGCGCCGGGCCGGAGACGAAGGCACGCTACCCGCTGCGCGAGGCCAAGGTGGAGGTGAAGGAGATCCCGGGCCGCCCCGGCTCCTACAACGCCGTCGCCTATCTGCAGCCCTGGCTGCAGATGGAGGAGCTGACGACCTCCATGCGGATGGTCGCCCGGATCCCTCAGAAGGCCTGAACCGCCTGCCCCTGGCCCGGCCTGTGCCGGGCCAGGCTTCTTATTACCCTTGGCCCGGCCTGTGCCGGGCCAGCCTTCGTAGTGCCCTTGGCCCGGCCCGCGCCGGGCCAGGCTTCGTATAACCCTTGGCCCGGCCTGCCTGAGCCGGGCCAGGCTTCCTATCCTGGAAAGGGGCGCGCCGGAGCATGGATGGATCGCCGGCCGCGGTGACTGGCGATGCGGGGACAGGAACGGCGGAGCCACCGCCGCTCCGCGCCGGCATACTCTCCGGCGCCTTCCTAGGCCGCGCCGGGGCGATGGCCGCCGATGCGCTGGCCAGCTTCCTGATCGAAGGCCCGGCGGCCTCGCTGCGGCTCTGGTTCGGTGAGGCGGCCCTCTCCCGCCTCCTCGCGCATGACGGGACGCGGCACGGCCGGGCAGAGGCGTTGCAACGGCTTGAGGAGGCGGTGGACCGCGACCTCGCCACCATCGACCGCATGGTGTCGGAGCAGCTCGACGCGGTGCTGCGGCAGGACCGGCTGCGGCGGCTGGAGGGTTCCTGGCGCGGGCTGCACTGGCTCGCCGGCCGTCTCCCACCGGGCCGCAGCTGCAAGGTCAAGCTGCTGAGCCTCCGCTGGTCGGAGCTCTGCCGCGATTTCGAGCGCGCCATCGAATTCGACCAGAGCCAGCTCTTCAAGAAGGTCTACGAGGAGGAGTTCGGCACCCCGGGCGGCGAACCCTATGGCCTGCTCTGCGGCGACTGGGAATTGCGTCCCTTCCCCGGCCCCGGCAGCAGCACGGATGACATCGCCGGCCTCGATGCGCTGGCCGGCGTCGCCGCCGCCGCCTTCTCCCCGGTCGCGGTCGCCGCTCATCCGTCCCTGATCGGCCTCGACCATTGGCATGAGCTCGGCCCCGCGATCGACCCGACCGAGCCGATGCGCGGCCTCGAGCGCCGCCGCTGGCGCAGCCTGCAGGAACGCGAGGATACCCGCTTCCTCAGCGTGCTGCTGCCCCGGGTGCTGGCGCGTCCGCCCTGGCCCGATGACGGCACCCGCCCCGACCGCTTCCGCTACCGGCCGGATGCCGGCCAGCCCGGCGCCCGCGCCTGGATGAGCCCGGTCTATCCACTCGCCGCCGTCGCCATGCGGGCCTTCGCCAGCTTCGGCTGGCCGGCCGATATCCGCGGCGCCACGGTCAGCGCGCTGCCGGTCGGCGGGGTCGTCGACGCCTTGCCGGTCGAGCGCTTCGCCGCCGACCCGCCCGGCCCCGCGCCACGCCCGCCGGTCGAGCTCGCCCTGACGGATGACCAGGAACGCCAGATGGTCGAAGCCGGACTGATGCCACTGATCGGGCTCGAGGGCCTGCCGGAGGCCGCCTTCGCCGCCGCGCCCAGCCTGCACCGCCCACCCCGCATGACGGCCGAGGCGGGCAATGCCAACCAGCGCCTCTCGGCCCAGTTCAACGCCGTGCTCTGCGTCAGCCGCTTCGCCCATTGCGTGAAGATGATGGGGCGCGACATGGTCGGCAGCTTCAAGACGCCGCAGGAGATCGAGCGGCGCCTGCAGACCTGGCTGATGCAGTATACCAGCACGACCAGCGGCGCCGCCGGCGAGAGCGGTGCCCGCCAGCCGCTGCGCAGTTCCCGCGTCGAGGTGCGGGAGAAGCCGGGCCAGCCCGGCGTCTTCGGCTGCACCATCCTGATGCAACCGCATTTCCAGCTGGATGAGGTGGGCGCTGCCTTCCGGCTGGTCACCGATCTCTCCGCGCCGAGGGCCGCCGCATGACCACGATCGGAGACGCGTTCCAGACGGGCGACCTGCCTGCCGCCATCGCCGCTGCCACGGCCGGGGTGAAGGCCGCCCCGCGCGATGCCGGCGCCCGCTGGCTGCTGACGGAGATGCTGCTCTTCGCCGGCGAGGTGGAGCGTGCCGACCGCACGCTCGACAGCGTCATCGCCGACGAACCCTCCCCGGCCGTGCTCGAATTCCGCCGCCTGCTGCGGGCCGAGGTGGTGCGCCGCCAGGTCTTCGGCGAGGGCCGCCTGCCGAAATTCCAGGGCGACGAGGCAACGCCGGCACAGACCGCCGCCATGCGGGCGCTGACCCTGCTCCGCCTGGGCGAGGCCGCCAATGCCGCCGCCGCGGCGGCCGAGGCGGAGGAGCTTCGCCCCCGCGCCCCCGGCGAGGCCCGCGCGCCGGACGGCACCGTCACCCCCTTCGACGACTTCCGCGATGCGGATGACCTGTTCAGCCCGCATCTCGAGGTGCTGACCGCCGGCGGCGACTACATGTGGGTGCCGGTCGAACGGCTGCAGAGCCTGGTCTTCGAGGCCGCGCGCCGCCCGCGGGACCTGTTCTGGCGCCGCACCAACCTCACCTTGAAGGACGGTACCGAGGGCCTCGTCTTCGTCCCCGCCATCTATCTCTGGACCGATCCGGCCACGCCCATGGCGCTGAAGCTCGGGCGCGAGACGGACTGGCCCGATGCCGGCGAGGGCCCGGTGCGCGGCCTCGGCCAGCGCCTGTTCCTGGCGGGCGAGGAGGCGCTGCCGCTCGCCGAGGCGGGGACGCTGACCTTTGCATGAGCGGGCCGCGCGCATGACCGGTGTGGGCGCATGAGCGGCTCCGCCCGCGACGGACGCATCCGGCTGCCGCTGCTGGACCGGCTGCTGGATGCCGATCCGGCGGCACCGGTCGATCCGCCGGCAACCCAGGCCTATGCGGTGGAGCTGCTGCGCCAGGCGGTGCGGCGGGATGTCGAGGCCTTGCTGAATGCCAGGCGGCGGCGGGTGCCGCTGCCCTCCGGCCTCGGCGCCCTGCCCGTCTCGCCGCTCGGCTACGGCATCCCCGACCCGACCGCCGGCAGCTTCACCGAGGATGAGCGGCGCGAGGCCCTGGCCGCCGAGGTGGAGGCCACGCTACGCCGCTTCGAGCCGCGGCTGGCCAATATCCGCGTGACCCTCGCCAAGGCGCCGCGCGAGCGGGCCGATACGCTCGACCGCACGCTTCGCCTCCGCGTCGAGGCCGTGCTGCGCAGCGACCCGGTGCCGGAGCAGATCAGCTTCGAGACGAAGCTGCGCCCCGTCACCCTCGATGTCTCGGTGCGCGAGGGCTGAGATGTCCGAAACCCTGCTGCCCTATTTCAACCGCGAGCTGGCCTCGATCCGCAAGGAGGCCGGCGAATTCGCCGAAGCCTTCCCGAAGGTCGCCGGCCGCCTCCGCCTCTCGGCCGAGACGGTCGATGACCCCTTCGTCGCGCGGCTGCTGGAAGGCATCGCCTTCCTCGCCGCCCGGGTGCAGCACCGGCTGGATGACGAGCTGCCCGAGATCAGCGATGCGCTGCTCGAGATGCTCTCGCCGCATCTGCTGGCGCCCGTTCCCTCGATGACCACGCTGCGCCTGGCGCCGCCGGCCGATACGCGGGCCCCGCTCCGGGTGCCGCGCGGCCTCGCGGTGGAGACCGAGCCGGTGCGCGGTGAGCCGGTGCGCTTCCGCACCTGCCATGACGTGACGCTCTGGCCGCTCGTCATCGAGGCGGCGCGGCTCACCGGCCTGCCGCTCGCGGCGCCGGCCAATCCGCGCGCCTCCGGCGCCGTCGCCTGCCTCCGCCTCACGCTAAGGACCGCCTCGCCCGACCTGCCGATGGCGGAGCTCGGCCTCGACCGGCTGCGGCTGCATCTCCGCGGCATCGGCCCCAGCGCGGCGCTGCTGCATGAGCTGCTCTGCACCGCGACCCTCTCCATCGCCCTCGCCGATGGCCCGGCCGACCCGCGCCCGACCATCCTCGGCGCCGGCGCCCTCCAGCCTGGCGGCTTCGAGGCGGAGGAGGCGGCCCTGCCCTGGCCTCGCCGCGCCTTCGCCGGCCACCGGCTGCTCACCGAGTTCTTCGCCTTCCCCGAGAAATTCCTCTATCTCGACCTCGACGGGCTCGATGCCCGCAGCCTCGTGCAGCGGGGCGACCGGCTGGAGGTCTTCCTCTATCTCTCCCGCTCCATGCCGGAGCTGGAGCGCACGCTCACCGCCGAGAATTTCGCCCTGGGCTGCACGCCGGCGGTGAACCTCTTCCCGCAGCGCTGCGAGCCCATCGCCCTCGACGGCACCCAGTCCGAATGGCTGGTCCTCCCCGATGCCCGCCGCCCCACCGCGCTCGAGGTCTATGCGGTGGAGCAGGTCCGGGAGAGCCGGGCCGATGGCACGCGCCGCTTCGTCCTGCCCTTCCACCGCCTCGGCCGGGCCGATGCCGAGGGCGAGGCCGCGGAGGCGCATTACATCGCCGGCCGCCGCCCCGCGCCACCCGCGCTCGGCGGGACGGAGACGCAGCTCAGCCTGCGCGACGCCGCCTTCGACCCGAGCCGCCCCGCCGATGGCGTGCTGACCGTGGAGGCGCTCTGCTGCAACCGCGACCTTCCCAGCATGCTGCCCTTCGGCGGTGGCCAGCCGCATCTCCGCATCGCCTCCGGCGGCTCCCCCGCCGCCTTCGCCGAGGCCCTGTCGCCACCGACCCCGACGCTCAGGCCCAACCTGCGCGAGCGCGGCGCCTGGAAGCTGATCTCCCATCTCGCGCTGAACCATCTCTCGGTCAGCGGCGGCGAGGCCGGGGCGCTGGCGCTGCGCGAGATGCTTCGCCTGCACGACCTGCGCGACAGCCCCGAGAGCCGCTCCTCCCTCGCCGCGCTGCTGGCGGTGGATGCCCGGCCCGGCGTCGCCCGCCTGCCGGGTGGCCGGCCCGGCGCGCTGGTGCGCGGCCTCGACGTCACGCTGACCTTCGACGCGCAGCGCTGGCAGGGCGGCGGCCTCTACCTGATGGCGGCGATACTGGAACGCTTCCTCTCGCTGCAGGTCTCGGTGAATGCCTTCGTCCGCAGCGGCGTCGCGCTGCGCGGCCGCAGCGGCTTCGTCGCGCAATGGCCGGCGCGCAGCGGCACGCGGGCGCTGCTGTGACCGGCTTCGCCGCCCTGCTGCCGCCGATCCGGCCCGTCGCCGCCCCGCCGGCGGAGCGGCTGCTGCGCGAGCCGACGCGCTTCACCCTGGACCAGGCCGCGCATCTGCTGGCACCGGGCGGGGATGTCCTGGCGCTGCGCTACCGCACCGTGGCCCGCCTCGGCTATCCGCAGGGCGAGATCGGTGCCCCGAGGCCGGAGCAGCGCCAGCTCGCTGTCACCACCTTCGGCCTGGTCGGCGCGGGCGGCGTGCTGCCGCGCCATTTCACCGGGCTGGTCGGGGCCGAGCAGCGCAAGCGGTCCGAGGCGCTGCATGCCTTCCTCGATCTCGGCGCCTCGCGCTTCACCGGCCTCTTCGTCAAGGCGGGCGAGAAGTACAGGCCGACGCGGGACCCCGCCCCGGCCGAACGCGGCCTCGCCGCGGTCATCGGCCTCGCCACGCCGCATCTCGCGGGCCGCCTCGGGCTCGAGCTGCAACGCCTGCTCTACCATGCCGGCAACCTCGCCTCGCGCAGCCGCTCGGCCGCGCGGCTGCAATCCATGCTGGAGGAGGAGACCGGGCTGCCGGTGACGATCGAGGAATTCGCCGGCGGCTGGATCCGCCTGCCCCCGACCGAGCAGACCCGGCTGGCCGGCGGCGAGCCGCGGGGTGGCCGCGGCCGCGGCCTTGGTGGCCAGCATGCGGTACTCGGCCAGGGTGCCGTGGCAGGGGCGCAGACCTGGGACAGCCAGGCGCGCTTCGTAATCCGCATCGGCCCGCTCGACCGGGCGGGATTCGAGGCCATGCTGCCGGGGACGCCGCAGCATCGCCGCGTGCTCGCCATGACGCGGCTCTTCGTGGGGCTCGATACCAGCTTCGCCATCAACCCGGTCCTGGCGGCCGAGGCGGTCCCGCCGCTCGCCCTTGGGGCTGGACGGCTCGGCTGGTCCTCCTGGCTCACCACCCCCCGAGCCCGGCGGCGGGACGGGGAGGAGCCGCGCTTCGAGGCCAGCCAGGTCACATCGCTGTGATGGCTGCGGCGGCCGCTCTAAGAATGGCTCGCAACCGCCAATTTCGGCGGTGAACCGGCAGGTGCACGGGCTTCGCCTCAATGTGCGGCACGGTTCCTATGCGTTATCATAGCGATCTCGAATGAAGGTGGATCATGACGCTCACCGCAAGGGCCCTGATCGTCCTCGGGGCTGCGGCTCTCCTCGCCCCCGGGCTGGCAAGCGCGCAGCGCAATGAGGCCGCGAATCCCGGCATGCGCGAGCTGATCGAGCAGCTTCAGCCGACGACACGCGGCATCCGCGTCCCCGCCGAGGCCCCGAGCCCCTCGGCCACCGCGCCGGCCCGTACCACGACCGCGCCACCCGGCGTCGGTGCCGCCTCGATCAGCCTGCGCTTCGCCACCGGCTCCGCGGTGCTGACGCCCGAGGCGGAACGCAGCCTGGACGAGCTCGGCCGCGCCCTCGCCTCGCCGCAATTGGCGGCCTACCGCTTCCGCATCGAGGGCCACACCGACACCGTCGGCAGCCGCGAGTCGAACCAGGCCCTGTCCGAGCGCCGCGCCGCCGCGGCCCGGGACTACCTGACGAGCCGCCACAGGATCTCCGCCGATCGGCTGGACGTCATCGGCCTTGGTGAGAGCCAGCTCCTGGTCGCCACGCCCGACGAGGCCGCCGAGGCGCGCAACCGCCGGGTGCAGGTCATCAACCTGGGTGGCTGACCCTCCGCTGCTGCCACGAACCATGCGCCTCCGATCCCTGCCAACTCCCTTCCATGAAAGCATCCCCCTCATGGCTCGGCTCCCCCGTCTCGCCGGTCTCGCGGCCATGCTCGCTCTGGCGTTGCCGCCGGATGCCGGCGCCCAGAGCGACCTGGCCGCGCAATCCCTCATCGACCGGCTGAAGCCCTCCGGCAGTTCGGGAACCCGCGGCATCCGCATCCCCGGCGAGGCGCCGGCGCCCGCCCCGGTCGCGGCGCCTGCACCGGTCTGGAGCCCGCCTGCCGCACCGGCCCGGCCGCAGGCCGTCGCCCCGAACCGCGCCCCCGCCCAGGAGCAATCCGCGACCAGCCGCCCCGCCGCGAAGGCCATGCCGCGCGAGACAACGACGGATGCGCCCTCCGTCTCCATCACCGTCACCTTCGCCAGCGGCTCGGCGACGCTGACGCCGGAGGCGGAGCGAGCCCTGGCCCCGCTCGGCCGCGCCCTCGCCTCGCCCGACCTTGCCCCCTACCGCTTCCGCATCGAGGGCCATACCGACACGGTCGGCGACGCCGCCGTGAACCAGGCCCTGTCCGAACGCCGCGCCGCCGCCGTGCGGGACTACCTCGCGCGGGTCTATGGCGTGACGGACAGCCGGCTCGTCGCGGTGGGCTTCGGCTCCTCGCAGCTCCTCGTCCAGACGCCGCCGCAGGTGAACGAGGTGCGGAACCGGCGCGTCCAGGTGGTCAATATCGGCAACTGACCACCGATGGCGCCAGCCGAGGATGATACGGTCAGGCTGAAGCCGCCGGGCCCGGGCTCGGCGCGGCGCGGCCTGATCGGCGGCCTGGCCCTGCTCGGCCTCCTGGGCGGCGGCGTCTGGTACGGCGCCGGTGGTCCGGGCGAGGATGCGCGCCCCGCGCCCGCGGCGACGCCGGCCCCGCCGCAGCCCATGGTGCGGGTGATGGCCGAGGCGGAATTGCTCGCCCTGCTGCCGGAGCAGCCAAGCCTTTACCGGTTGCGGGAGAACCCGCAGGTCTTCGTGCTTCTCTTCCCCGACCTCGCGCGGCAGGGCGAGGCGCTGAACCGCGCGGCTGCGCTGATCGAGAAGGCCGGCCTGCCACGCGACCGCCTGCTTGACGCCACCGAGCTGGCGGCGGCCATCGCGCGCAGCGGCGACACGCCGGCCACCTGGTATCTGGGCCATGACTACCGCTCGGCCGACCTCGCCCGCTTCTTCGCCCTCGCCGAACGCGACCGCGTGGCGCTGAACGAGGCCGAGCTCTGGCTGCGCGACCAGTTCGCCCTGGCCTCCGCCGCGGCCGGGCCGGGCCCCTTCGCCATGGTCTCCGCCGCCGCGCCCGGCCCGCAGATGGATATGCCGATGCGCATGGCCGTGCTGCGCCATGAGATCGGGCATGGGCATTACTTCACCCTGCCGGGCTTCGCCGGGCATGTGCAGGCGGTCTGGCGCAACGGCTTCACCGAGGCCGAACGGGGCGCCTTCCGCGGCTTCCTCGGCCGCGAAGGCTATGATGCCGGCAATGATGAGCTGATGGCCAATGAGGCCATGGCCTATCTGCTCTTCACCCCGGATCCGCGCCTCTTCGGCCCGGCCCAGGTCGGCCTGGCGCCAGCGACGCTGGACCGGCTGCGGGAATTGCTGCGGGTCGGCCTGACGCTGCCCTGAGGCCGGGCGTCAGCGCCGCGCCACCGTCTCCACCAGCACGGCCTGCACGGCCACGCGGCCATTCTGCGCCTGGGCGGCGCGCAGCGCGGGTGCCAGGGCGCGGAGATAATCCTCCGCCTTCTCCACCACCGGCCGGCGCTGGGCGAGGATCGGCCGGTCCGAGGTGACGACCAGCACCAGATCCGTCCCGAAGGGCTCGTCCACCTCCCACCCGGTGAAGCTGCCGGCAGGCTCGCCCAGGCGGAGCTGCGCATTGGGCGCCTCGGCGCGGGAGGGGACGAGATGCGCGACCTCCCCCGACTGCATGAGGTAGCTGACAGTGAGATGCCCCGGCCAGGGCGGCATGGTGACGGAGAGCCGCAGCAACTCCCCCTTGGCGAGCGGCGTGGCGCCGATGATGCCGGCCTGGGGCGAGGCATCCTGTCCCGCGGCATTGGGGCGCAGCAGGTCGAGCGCGGCGCAATAGGGCCCGTCGAAGCCGCGGAGCTGCATCTGCACCGCATCGCCGGGCAGGCCACGCGCCGCGACCTGCTGGCGCAGCAGCGCCTCATCGCCCCGGCGGATGATGCCGGAGAGGGTGAGCCTGGTGGCAGTCGCGCTCCAGGACAGCAGGCTGCATGGCGTGGCGGCCAGCGCCGCACCGGCCGCGGCGAGATCGGCGCGGAGCTGATCGGCACGCCGGCGTGCCTCCTCGACCACCTGCTGCTGCCGTGCCTGTTCGGCGGCCTGTTGCTGGCGCACCTGCTCGGCCGCCTGTTGCTGGCGCGCCTGCTCGGCGCGACGCCCCTCCTCCTCCCGCAGCCGTCGCTCGATCTCGGCCTCGGCCTGCGGCGGAGGGGTGGGTGTGGCTGACTCCGTCGCCGCCTGTGGGGCAGGCACCGGCTGTGTCGCCTCGGCCCGCTGGCGCGCCTCCTGCTCCGCTGCCTGGCGAAGCTGCTCCAGCCGCTGCTGATCCGCCCCCTGATCCCCGCCGCCGAGCAGCATGAAGGCAATGACGCCGGCGGCTGCCAGGACCCCGGCCCCACCAGCGATCAGCCCGACCGGCGCCCTGCGCGCCAGGGCCGGCGGTGGGGTGGGCGGCGGGGCCGACATGGCCGGGCCGGGCGGGGCGGCGGGCGGCATGGTGCCGACCAGCGTCGCATCGCTGTCGAGGCCGGGCAGCGGGCCGGCGCCGCTGAAGCCACCGGCCTCCGGCGCCGCGGCGGGCGCCGCCGCCGCGGCGCGGATGGCGGCGGCGAAGGCGGCCGCGCCCGGGTACCGGTCCTCCGGCCGCTTCGCCAGCGCGCGGGCAATCACCGCGTCGAAGGCCTGCGGCGCGGTGACCGAGAGCCTGGAGGGCGGCGGCGGCTCGGTATGCAGCGCCTTGTGCATCACCGCCGAGAAGCCGCCCTCGAAAGGCTTCTCCCCGGTCAGCAGCTGGTAGAGCATCACCCCGGCCGCCCAGATATCGGCGCGCGCATCCACCGTCTCGCCGCGCAGCTGCTCCGGCGCCATGTAGCTCGGCGTGCCCATGACCGTGCCGATCTGCGTCATCGAGGAATTCTCGAGCCGCGCGATGCCGAAATCGGCCATCTTCACCGCGCCATCGCCCGACAGCATGATGTTGCCCGGCTTGATGTCCCGATGCACGACGCCGCGGCCATGGGAATAGGCCAGCGCCGCCAGCACCTCCTCCATGATCCGGACGATCTCGGGGACGGGGAAGCGCTCCTTCCGGTCCAGCCGGTCCTTCAGCGAGCCGCCTTCGACCAGCTCCATGACGATCCAGGCGCTCTCGGCATTCTCGCCGTAATCATAGACGCCGACGATGTTCGGATGCGCCAGCCGCCCCGCCGCCTGCGCCTCGCGGCGGAAGCGCCCATGCGCCTCCTCCCCCTCCGGGTCACCGGCGGGCGGCAGCTTCACCACCTTGATCGCCACGCGCCGCTCGATATTGCGGTCGAGCGCATCATACACCGTACCCATGGCGCCGCTGCCCAGGGTGCCGCGCAACTCGTACTTCCCGGCGATCTCGTTCGGAATCATCCGCCCAGCAACCTCGAGGCTGTCCTGCCCGCGCGGCGAGCCTTGGTCATGCCGCGCGGGATACATCCTACAGCCTGGGCGCGGATTGCGCTGCCGCCGTTTGCACCGGCGCGGCACGCCGGCCATCGCCGATCAGCGCGAAGGGCGCCCAGTAGAAGGGATGGCCGAAGGCGTCGGGCAGCCGCTGGCCCGCCTCGTCCAGCAGCAGGAGCTGCGCACCGCGCAGCGCCGCGGCCGAGGAAGCGCCGGCCTGCTGGCGGCGCAGCGAGTCCGCGACCGTCAGCGCCGCCGCCGCATCGTCCACCGCCCAATGCGTCACCATCAGCCCGCGCGCCCCGGCATAGAAGAAGGCGCGCGCCAGGCCCGAGAGCGCCTCGCCACCCCCTGCCCCGCCCGGTCCGCCTGTGTTGCAGGCCGACAGGATGATGAGATCGGCATCGAGCTTGAGGCCGAGCAGGTCGCTTGCCTTGACGAAGGCCGAATTGGCATCCGCGGCCCCCGCCTGCGGCGAGACGACGATCGAGGGCTCCTGCAGGCAGGAGAGCTCGCCCGGCAGCAGCGCATGGGTGGCGAGATGGATGATCCGCCGCTGTCCAAGCTCCGCCGCGCGCAGGCTGGCCGCGGTGAAGTCGGGGCCGAGCCGCACATCCTGCGGCCGCGCGCCCATCAGCCGCTCCGCCTCCTGCACCTCGATCCGCGTTCCCGGCAGCCGCATCAGCCCGGCCGCCAGCCGCGCATCCGCGGCGCAGCGATCGACGGGGAAGCTGCGGATCAGCTGCGCCGGGCTCGGTGGGACGAAATCGCCGAAGCCGCCATAAGCCAGCGGCGCGGCGGAGCCGGGCCCGGCGCCGCGCAGCGTCACCAGCGTCTGCGGCGAAGGCACATGCACGACGGCATGGCGCCGCACCAGCCAGGGCGCCGCGCCGAGCGCCGCCGGGTCGGCCGGTCCGGTCAGCAGCATGCCGAAGGGGATGCCGAGCAGCGGCCCGTCCGGCACCACGACCAGCGTCTCCGCCCCTTCGAGCGGCCGGGCCAGCGGCGCCAGCAACGCCGCGTAGAGGGCCTGGGCCGGCGCCGGGTCGAAACGGCCCGGCCGGCCGCCGGCATCCACCACCCCCGCCCGCAGCGCATTCACCAGCCGCCCCGCCTCCGCCTCGGTGAGGGCGGAGCGTGCCATCTGCACCGCGCCGCCCCGGACCATCAGCACCCAGCCATGGCTGCGGCCGAGCAGCATGGTGACCAGCGCCTCCTGCGGCCCGAGCACGGCAGCCACGGCATCGGCATCGACCGAGCTGAGCAGCAGCTGCCGGTAGCCGGGCGCGGCGGCGGCGACCACGCTCTCGGCCTCCGCCCGTGCCTGCTGGGCGGCGGCGATCCGCGCATCGAGCCCCGGCGCCGCGCCGCTGTCACGCTCGGCGAAGAGGCCGCGCAGCGCCTGGTCGGCATCCTGCAGCCTGCGCACCGCCTCGGCCACGCGGGCATCGCCGGCGGCGGCGCCGATGCGCGCGCTGGCCTGCTGCACGAAGCGCACCGTGTTGCTGCGCTGGGCGAGCTGCGCCGCGGCGAAGGCCTCCTTGCGCAGCGCAGGCCCATCCGCCGGGTGGGCTGCCGCCTCGGCATCCAGCGCGTCGAGATAGGGGAGGACGAGGTTGATCGGCAGCGCGATCTGCCGCGCGCGGAGGATCGCGGCGCCGGCCCGGAAGGCGGTCAGCGCCTCGTCGCGGCGGCCGGCGGCCCCCCGCCTCGCGCCATTCAGGAACAGCGTCACCGCCTCCGGCCGCTCGCCTGGCGCGGCGATGGCGAAGCGCTGCGACGCCGCCTCGAGCTGGCGCGTTGCCGCATCGTCGCGGCCGAGCGAGCTGTAGGTGCCCGCCTCGGTGCGCAGCGACCGCGCCACCAGCAGGCCGTTCTCGAGGCCGGTCTGCCGCAGCAGCCGGCGGCTGTCGGCGATCAGCGCCGGCGCCGCCGCACGCCCCTCGCCGCGTGCCAGCGTGCGCGCCAGATAGCGCCGCACCTCCGACAGGCCGAGCATGGCGGAGACCGCGGCCGGGTCGCTCACCATCCCGCCGCCATCGGCACCGCGCAGCATGCTGGAGGGCACCAGAGCGGCATAGAGCGCCTCCGCCTCCCGCAGCCGGGCGAGGCCCGCCACATCCTGCCCGTCCTGCAGCAGCGAGAGCGCCTGGTAATGCGCCAGCCGCGCCCGTGCGACCGGGTCGGCGGCCCGGGCCGACAGCACCGTGGCCCGGGTGAAGAGCACCGACGCTTCCTGCATCCGGCCCTGGTTCGAGAGGTTGAGCGCGAGATGCACCAGCGCCGTCGCGGTATCCGGATTGTCCTGCCCGAGCACCCTCTCCTGCAGGGCGAGGGCGGCGCGGTAGGCATCCTCGGCGGCGGCGAAATTCTCAGCCTGGTTCAGCTCGCGCCCGAGATTCATCAGCTCCTCGTAGCGGCCGACGTCATTGGCGCTGAAGGCCTCGGCGGAGAGCCGCCGCACCGCGATCTCGAGCGCGGCCGAACGGGCCTGCCCCTGGCCCTGTCCCTGGCCCGCCGCGGCGGCGCGGCCGGTGGCCAGCCCCTCCATCACCGGCGTCGCCGTGGCGACCCCATCGGCCAGCACCGGCCCCTCCGGCCCGGCCGCGACGAGGGCGACATGCGGCCAGCCGCCGTTCTTGCGGGTACAGGCCAGCAGCCGGGCGGGGACGCCGCCCGCCAGCGTCGTCGGCTGCGGCGCCGCGCAGGTCACGCGCTGGTCGAGCCAGGTGCGCCAGAGCCCGCCCGCGGCCAGGGCGTCGAGCCGGGCCGCATCGGCCGGGCCGCGCAGCTGCACCACGCGCGCCGCCGGCTGGGTCCAGCCGCCGCAATAGACCTCGCGGCTGCGGGCCACCGGCAGGTCGGCCGGCAGCGCCGCACCGCGCTGGGCGGTGCAGTCCTCGCCCCGCGCATCCTTGCCGGCCGGGTCCATCGGGCCGGCGCTGGCCGAAGCCGCGACATAGGCGCTCTCGGGCGGGCGGGTACAGCCGCCGATGGCCAGGAGAAGGCAAACAGCACCGGCCGCGCCTGCGAGCCGGGCGAGGGCGCCATCCACCGCCAGCACCTTGGCTGCCGCCTCCAGCGAGACCCGCAACAGAGCCATCGACAGCGCTTCCCTTGGCCGATCACGGGTAGTTTAACGAAGATCTGGCCGCCTGTTAAGCAGACCGCGCAAGAATAAGCGGGCATTTCAACCAAAAGAGAATGCCATCCAGCGGACTGCGCCGCGTCTCTATTTTGGTCCAGGCCTGCATCGGGCCCGCGATCCGGCCCCGATTATTCCCTGGCCGCCCAGGCCCGCCTCCGTGCATCCTCCGCGCCTCGCAGCAAGGATCGCCTGAGCGCATGGCCGGATGGCTGGATGACCGGGACCTGCCCGTGGAGACCGAATTCGAGGGCGATCCCGCGCCGGGCCTGGAGGGCCTTCCCCGCATGGACCTCGCCCCGGTCGAGGCGCAGGTGCCGAGCCTGATCGACCAGGCCGTCCGTGGCCCCATCGTGCTGACCCGGAACGGCGCCGAGGCCTTCGTCCTGTTGCCGCTCGACATCTACCGGCGGCTCTGGAGCACGGCCCCCCGGCCGCCCGTGCTCGATGCCGAACCCTCCGAGCCGGGGCCGAAGCGCCGCACCCGCCGCCGCTGATCCCAGGGAGCGTTGGCGGGGGGAGCGTTGGCGGGCTTGACGGCGGCGCCGGGCAGGCGCCACTGCCGCCTCATGGCACCGCCCCTTCTGCTGCTTCAGGACATCCATCTGTCGATGGGCACCACCCCGCTGCTCGCCGGCGCGACCCTCTCGGTCGAGCCGGGCGAGCGGCTGGCGCTCGTCGGCCGCAACGGCTCAGGCAAGTCCACCCTGTTGCGGGTCGCGGCCGGCGAGCTGGAGCCGGAGCGCGGCACCCGCTTCCTGCAGCCCGGCGCAACCCTCCGCAGCCTGCCGCAGGAGCCCGATTTCGGCGATGCGCCAACGGCCCTCGCCTATGCCGAGGCCGGGCTCGGCCCGAATGACGACCCCTACCGCGCCCGCTGGCTGCTGAACGAGCTCGGCCTCACCGGCGAGGAGCACCCCGCACGCCTCTCCGGCGGCGAGGCCCGGCGCTGCGCCCTGGCCCGGGCGCTGGCCCCCTCGCCCGACATCCTGCTGCTCGACGAGCCGACCAACCATCTCGACCTGCCCGCCATCGCCTGGCTCGAGAAGGAGCTCGGCAGCTTCCGCGGCGCCCTCGTCCTCATCAGCCATGACCGCCGCTTCCTCACCGCCCTCTCTCGCGCCATGGTCTGGCTCGACCGCGGCACCACCCGCCGGCTGGAACAGGGCTTCGCCGCCTTCGAGGGCTGGCGCGACCAGGTGCTGGAGGAGGAGGAGGCCGCCCGCCACAAGCTCGACCGCCAGATCGTGCGGGAGGAGCACTGGATGCGCTACGGCGTCACCGCCCGGCGCAAGCGCAACATGCGCCGCGTCGGCGAGCTCGCCGACCTCCGCCAGCGCCGGCGCGAGGCGCTGCGCGCGACCGGCACGGTGCGCATGGCGGCGAGCGAGGGCGAAGGCTCCGGCACCCTCGTCGCCCAGATGGACCATGTCACCAAGGCCTATGGCGACGCGCCGCCCGTGGTGCGGGATTTCTCGACCCGCGTGCTGCGCCGCGACCGCATCGGCATCATCGGCCCGAACGGCGCCGGCAAGACCACATTGCTGAACCTGCTGACCGGCGTGCTGCAGCCCGATTCCGGCACGGTGCGCCTCGGCACCGGGCTGCAGATGGTCACCCTCGACCAGCGCCGCGAAAGCCTCGACCCCGATATCAGCCTCGCCGAGGCCCTCACCGGCGACAAGTCGGACATGGTGCATGTCGGCGGCACGCCCCGCCATGTGGTCGGCTACATGAAGGACTTCCTCTTCGTGCCCGACCAGGCCCGCACCGCGGTCGGCGTGCTCTCGGGCGGCGAGCGGGGGCGGCTGATGCTGGCCCGCGCCTTCGCCCGCCCCTCCAACCTCCTCGTCCTCGACGAGCCGACCAACGACCTCGACCTCGAGACGCTGGACCTGCTGGAGGAGCTGCTGGCGGATTATCCCGGCACCGTCCTCGTCGTCAGCCATGACCGCGACTTCCTCGACCGCGTCTGCACCAGCGTGATCGTGGCCGAGGATGAGGGACGCTGGCAGGAATATGCCGGCGGCTATTCCGACATGGTCGCCCAGCGCGGCCGCGGCGTGGAGGCGAAGGCGGCGCCCGCCGCCAGACCGGCCCAGGCACCGCGCGCGGCTGCCACGCCCGCCGCACCGCCCCCTTCCCGCCGCAAGCTCAGCTTCAAGCAGCAGCATGCGCTGGACACGCTGCCCGCGCGGATGGAGGCCTTGCAGGGCGACATCGCCACCCTCCGCACCGCCCTCGCCGCGCCTGACCTCTACACCCGCGACCGCGCCCGCTTCGAGCGCTTCACCACCGCCCTCACCGCCAAGGAGGCGGACCTCGCCGCCGCCGAGGAGGAATGGCTGGAGCTGGAAATGCTGCGCGAGGAGATCGAGGCCGGCTGACCGGCGGCACCGCCGGCGCTCCCGCGCGTTATCCCGGCCTCGAACGGGGAGGACTGCCGGTTTGGCCCTGCTGACTGCCGAGGATTGGCGCCGCCAGTCCTGGTTCGCCTGGCTATGCCTCCTCGCCCTGGCCGCGACGGCGGCCTGGTTCTGGTCCATCGACCGGCGCGGCGCCGCCGCCGGCACGCTGGCCGCCCTCGCTGGCTGCCTCGGCCTGATCCTGCCGCCCCGCGAGCGGATGCCGGTGCTGCCCGCGCGGCTCCGCGCCCTGCCCCGCCGCCTCGACGCCACGCCGGTGCTGGCGACGCTGCTGGTCAGCCCAGGCTTCGGGCTGAACTGGTTCTACGGTGCCAACGCCTATGACGAGGTCGTGCATCTGGTGAATGGCGCGCTGGCCGGCGCGGTCTTCATCGCCCTGTTCGAATGGCCGCAGCCGCGGCGGGGCGCGCTGCACTGCCTGCTCGCCGGGGCGGGCTTCGGGCTCGTCCTCGGCGTGGGCTGGGAAGTCTTCGAGGCGCTGACCGGGCTGATCGGCGACTGGACCGACACCTGGACCGATGTGGTCCTGACCACGACCGGTGCGGCGCTGGCCGCCTGGCTCCTGGGCCCGCGCCTGGCCCCATCCCCCCTGCCAGCGGGCGACTGACCGGGCCGTGCTTGTCGCCACCTACAACATCCATCGCGGCCGCGCGCCGGGCGGGCTGCGCGACAGCCGCACGCTCATCCAGGGCGTCGTCGCCGAGATCGCGCCGGACCTGATCGCGCTGCAGGAGGCGCAGCCCTATTTCCGCCGCGGCACGCCCATGCTCGACGCCGCCGCCCTCGCCCGCGACCTCGACCTCTGCCCCCTGCCGATCGCGGAGCGGCCCGGCCACCAGGGCTGGCGCAGCAACGTGGTGCTGATCCGCCGCGGCACCCGCCTGCTGTCCCCGCCCCGCCCGCTCCGCCTCGGCGGGATGGAGCCGCGCGGCGCGGTCCTGGCCGAACTCGATGCCGGCTGGGGCCCCTTCCGCCTGATCGCCACCCATCTGAGCCTCGGTGGCGAGCGCCGCCGCCTGCAGGCCCGCGCCCTGCTGGCGGCGATCGAGGCCGGCCCCGCCATGCCGACGCTGCTGCTCGGCGACCTCAACGAATGGCGGCCGGGGGCCTCGGCGCTCGGCGTGCTGGCGCCGTTCTTCGGCACGCCGCCAGCGGCGCCGACCTTCCCGGCCTTCCACCCGGTCGCCTCGCTCGACCGGATCCTCGCCCATCCCCGCGCCCTGGTGCCGCGGGTCGAGGTGCATGACACGCCCCTCGCCCGCCGCGCCTCGGACCACCTGCCGCTCGTGGCGCGGCTGGACCTCTCCGCCCTCAGCCCAGCCGCCAGCGCCCCCGCTCCACCGTCGAGAAGAAGCGCGCCAGCTCCGCATTGAAGGCCGCCGGCTCCTCGAGGTTGATCGCATGGCCGGTGCGCGGGCACATCCAGAGCCCGGCATTCGGCAGCACCTTCTTCAGGAAGATGTTGGTCTCGATGCAGGGCCAGTCCTCGTCGCCCACGGCGAGCAGGGTCGGCACCTCCATCCGCCGCAGCTCGGCCTCCCAGTCGAGGATCGAGTCGCGCTCCCCCTGGTAGTGCTTCATCGTCAGCCCGGTGCCGAGGCCGGAATGCTCGGCGAGCCGCGCCATATAGGCGGCCCAGCCGCGCGGGTCCTTCTTCTTGAGCTGGATGCGCGTCGGCGCATGGCCCGTCTCCTCGGCCATGGCCCCTGGCCAGCCCTCGGCGATCAGCCGGTCGCCGCGCGCCGCGCATTGCGACCGGAACTCGGCCAGGTCGGCCCGTGGCGAGCCGGAGCCCGCCCCGGCCGGCACCAGCGAGACCGCCATCTCCGGGTGGCGGATGCCGAAGAGCAGCGCCGCGAAGCCGCCCATCGACAGTCCGACGACATGCGCCCGCGGGATGCCGAGATGCCGCAGCACCGCCGCCGCATCCGCCACCGCGAAATCCTGGCCATAGAGCTTCGGGCTCTCCGGCACCTCGGAGGGCGGGTAGCCGCGCGCCGCATAGGTGATGCAGCGGTACTCCCGCGAGAAGAACCGGACCTGGTCCTCCCATTCGCGGTGATCGGCGCCGAATTCATGGATGAAGAGGATCGGATGGCCGCTTCCGGCCTCCTCGTACCACAGGCGCGCGCCTTCGGCTTGGGCATAGGGCATCGGGCGTCTCCTTCCTTCCCAGGGCCGATCCTGCACCCTGCGCCGCGCGCGGCAAGGGCCGTGCGACGACTCAGCCGCCGCGCAGCAGGGCGGCGAGCGGCGCCTCGACCCCACCCACCACGCGGCCCCGCGGCGCGGCGAAGCTGCCGAGGCGCGGCTTGGGCAGGCCGAGCGCCACCATCATCTCCAGCAGCCGCACGCCGCAGGCGATGCCATCCAGCAGCGGCACCGGCGCCTCCGGCTGCAGCCGCGGCGCCATGCCGGCGAGCGCGGCCCCGCCCAGCACCACGGAATCCGCCCCCTGCCCGGCCAGGCTGGCGATCGCATCCTGGAGCTTGAGTGCGACGCCCGCCGGGTCCCGCACCGCATCCTGCGGCGTGGCATCGACACCGATGAGGCCCGCGAGCCGGCCGCTCAGCCCATGCTGGGCGATGCGCTCCCGGTAGGTCTCCGTTCCCCCGAAGGTGGCGAGGCCGAAGCGCCCGCCGGCGAGGCAGGCGGTGAGGCAGGCCGCCTCCGTCATCCCCACCACCGGGCAGGGCATGAGCTGCCGCGCCGCTTCCAGCGCGGTGTCGTGGCTGACGGCGAGCAGCACCGCATCCACCGCGCCCGCATGCCCGGCGAGGAGGGTGAGCAGCGCATGCCCGGCGATGACATTCTCCGCCCGCGTGGCGATGACCGCCGGGCCGAAGCGCGGCGTGGCCGGGATGATCTCGGTGCCCGGGCTGGCCGCCGCGCGGGCTGAGGCGGCGCAGAGTTCGGTGATGGCCTCGGTGGTGTTCGCATTGGCGACCAGGATGCGCATCGGGTCAGCCCCCGACCATCTGCGGTGCGGGGCCGGTGCCGAGGGCGCGCCGGAAAGCCTCGGGCAGCGAGCGTGGGCCCGGCCGCTCCAGCCAGAGCCGGCGCAGGCCGGGCGAGCCCGGGGCGATGCGCGTCCAGACCAGCCGTGGGTTGGTCAGCAGCAGGTCCCCGGCATGCAGCGGCAGGGCCAGGGCCTGGCCGGGCGCCTCCGCCATGGCCTCAAGCCCGGCCAGCGCGGCCGCCTGCCCGGCATCGAGCCCTGCCCCGGCCATCGCGGCCCGGTCGAGATGGCCGAGGAAGGCGCCATCGGCCGTGGTGAAGACCGGCAGCGCGGCGCCCTCGCCATAGGGGAGGTCGCGGTACAGCACGGCGAGGGCCGCGCGGTCCGCCTTCAGCAGCGTATTATGCAGGGCCGGGGCTGATACCAGCGCGACGGCACCCTCCGGCAGGGTGCCGAGGCAGAGCAGCGCCGCGGCATCGGCCGGATCGGCGCGGAAGCCGCGATTCCCGGCCGGGCCCGCCACCAGGGCGCCGGCGGCATCCTGCGGCAACGGGCGCCCCAGTTGCCGGCCGAGTGCCAGCAGGGCGGCATCCGGCTCCGCCACGCGGTCGAGGTTGAGGCCGCGGATCAGGCAGAAGCCCCGTCCCTCATCCAGCCGCTCGGCCACCTGCCGCAGCAGGGCGGCAAGCGGGCCGGCGGGGGGCGTATCGGGCTCCGCCAGCCCGGCCGCGACATCGGCCCCGACCGGCAGCATCCAATCGGCGGGGCTCAGGGCGGAACCGGCCCAGGCCGCGGGGCCGGCCTGGGGAACGAGGCGAGGGGGCGACGGGATCATGGCCGGAGCCTAGCACTCCGCCCCGGCTTTTGCTGCCTCACCCGTTGGGCCGCAGCACCTGGCGCAGCACGCTGCCCTCGGCCAGCCGGTCGAAGCCGGCATTGATCTCCTCGAGCGGCAACGTCCCGGATTTCAGCCGCCCGACCGGCAGCGCCCCGCGGCGGTAGAGGCCGAGGAAGCGCGGGATGTCCCGCTCCGGCACGCAGCTGCCCATGTAGCTGCCGAGGATGCTCTTCTCGTCCGAGACCAGCCCGGCATGCATGTAGGAGAAGTTGGCGCCCGTGGCCGGCAGCCCCGCGCTCACCACGCTGCCGCCGCGCGCGGTGATGGCATAGGCCAGCTCCATCGCCCGGATATTGCCCGCGGTCTCGATCACCGTGTCGACGCCGCCCTCCGTCGCGGCACGGATCTGCCCGGCGCAATCCGGCTCGGTCGCCAGGAAGGTGTCCGTCGCGCCCCATTGCCGGGCGAGCCCAAGCTTCTCGGCGCTGGTATCGACCGCGATGATGCGCTCCGCCCCGCCCGCGACGGCGGCGAAGAGCGCATTCATGCCGACGCCGCCGAGCCCGACCACCGCGATGGTGTCGCCCGCCCGCATCCCCGCCGTGTTCAGCACCGCGCCCGCGCCCGTCATCACCGCGCAGCCGAAGATCGCCGCATCATCCAGCGGGATTGAGCGGTCGATCCTCACCATCGACCGCCGCGCCACCACCGCATATTGCGCGAAGAGCGAGAGGCCGCTGCCGTGGTTGACGCTCTCGCCATTCAGCCGGCGAATGCGCCGGGCGCCCGAGATCAGCGTGCCGGCGCTGCGCGCGGCGAAGCCGCTCGGGCAGATATTCGGCCGGCCGCGGACGCATTGCCGGCAGACCCCGCAGGAGGAGACGAAGACCGTCACCACATGGTCGTCCGGCTTCAGGTCGGTGACGCCCTCGCCGCATTCGCGGACGATGCCCGCCCCCTCATGCCCGATGACGACCGGCAGCGGCCGCGGCCGGAGTCCCTCGATCGCCGAGAGGTCCGAGTGGCAGAGCCCGGCGGCGGCGATCTCGATCAGCACCTCGCCCGGCCCGGGTCCCTCGAGCTCCACCTCCTCGACCACCAGCGGTGTGCTGGCGGCATAGGGGCGTGGCTTGCCCGGCTCGAACAGGATGGCGGCCTGCATGCGCATGCGGTGATGCCTTATTCGATATGGATGCTGGCGATGCGGGCGACCTCGGTGTTCACCGCGATCTCCCGTGGGATGCGGGCGCGGAATTCCGCCGGCCCTTCCCCTTCGACCACGCCGCCCGATTCCTCCACGCGCGCGACGATGTCCGGCCGCCGCAGCAGCCCCTGCACATCGCCGACGATGCGGTCGATGATCGGCTGCGGCAATCCGGCCGGCGCGACGAAGCTGTACCAGGGCGAGGTGTCGCGGATCGGCACCCCCTGCTCCGCCATGGTCGGCACGTCGGGGAAGGCCTTGGTCCGCCGCGGCGCCGCGACGCCGATCGGCCGCAGCTTGCCGTCGCGGGCGAGCGCGATGGCACCGGACAGGGTGGAGAAGGTGATCGGCACCCGCCCGCCCATCACGTCCTGCAGGGCCGGCACCGCGCCGCGATAGGGCACATGGGTCAGCTCGATCCCCGCCGCGCGCATGAACATCTCGGTGGCGAAGTGGCCCGAGGTGGCGACGCCCGATGTCGCCGCCGCCATTCCCGGCCGGCGCCGTGCCGCCTCCACCACATCCGCCACGCCGCGATAGGGCTGGTCCGGCCCGGTGAAGAGCATGGTCGGCGAGGAGTAGATGATGACGAGCGGCGTGATGTCGCGGAAGGTGTCGTAGGGCAGGCGCGAGAAGACCGCCGGGTTGGTCGTCAGGTTGCTGGTGCAGAGCAGCAGCGTGTTGCCGTCGGGCGGCGATTTCGCCAGCGCCTCGGTGGCGATGGTCTGCGAGGCGCCGGGCCGGTTCTCGACCACCAGCGGCTGGCCCCAGAGCCCCTGCAAGGGTTCCTGCAGCAGCCGCGCGGCGAAGTCGGTCGGGCCGCCGGCCGGGAAGCCGACCAGGAGGCGGATCGGCCGGTCGGGCCAGGCGGGCTGGGCCCGCGCGGCGGAGGCCAGCATGGCCCCGGCGCCGGCGAGGATCCCTCGGCGATCGAGCATGGCGTTCCCTCGTTTCTGTTCCTTGCCCCGAGCATTCGCCCAGGGAACCGGCCCGTCAAGCAAGCCCCAGCGGGTCGGGACAATGGCCGCTGCGGCCCGCGACGGGGAGCGCGGCGTCCGCGTGGCTGTTGCCGTCCTCGCCCTCGCCGCCGCCACGATCCTCGTCAGACGCCTGGCCCAGCCGCCATGCGGCCATCCCCCGGAGCCGTGCGACCTCAGACGAGCAGTTCGACACCGCATTCGGCTGAGAGGCGGCGCAGCCCGGCCAGCACGGCGTCCGGCGGCGGACCGGCTGGCGTGACGGGTTCGGTTGCCTGGTCCACCGGCTCACCGAGCGAGGAGAAGAACGCCTCGTGCTGCCGACCGGGCGAGTTCAGGACCAGCATGGAGGCGATGCCGGGACCCGTATTGCGAAAGTGGTGCGGAGCGCCTGTCGGGATCGGGACGTAGTCGCCCGGCCCGACGTTCCGGGTCACGCCGTCCACGCTGAACTCGTAGCTGCCGGAGAGGATGTAGAAGGCTTCCTCGTCCTCCGGGTGCCGGTTGGGCGGGGCGCCGGCGCCCGGCGCCGATCGGCATTCGGACAGGAGGAACGCCGAGCCCTCGGATGGCCTGGCCCGGAAGGTCAGAACATTGCCGAACAGATGGTAGCTCGGTGCCGGGTCGGGCATCTGCATCTCCTGCGCTGTGCAACCTTCCACGCCATCGCTGCCGGGGCAACGCGGGGCCCGGGGTGACCTGACCGCGGAATGAAGCAATGATGCCTCCGGCGGATAACGGCAACAAGCTCCGCTCCTCCGGAAGGGAGACGCGAATGTCCACGGAACGGAACAAGCGGATCGTCCGTGACTTCATCGAGCAGGTCATCAACGAGGGCAGGCTCGATGCCGCGGGCGATTACTTCGCGGAGGATGTCGTGGAGCTCGAACCCTTCCCGGGACAGGGACCCGGCCTTTCAGGCGTGAAGGAGGTGCTGCGGGGCATGCGGGGCGCCTTTCCGGACATGCGCTGGACCGTGGAGGAGCAGATTGCCGAGGGCGACAAGGTGCTGACGCGCTTCGTCTGGACCGGAACGCACAAGGCCGCGTTCCTCGGCGTGCCCGCCACGCATCGCCAGGTGTCGGTCCGCGGCATGGTGATCGACCGGATCGAAGCCGTCAGGGTGAAGGACACGCGGATCCAGATGGATGTCTTCGGTCTCATGCAGCAAATCGCGTCATGAGCACGGGCATGCCGCAGCAACGAGGCGGCCAGCGCTCGATGGTGCCGGCCCGGCGCTGCGACGCGCTTCTGCTGCCGGGCGGCGTACGGGCCGCGGCCTGATCCGCGACGCGCATCATTCCCTGAGGAAGGGGTTGCGCACCCGCTCATGCCCGAGGGTCGAGCCCGGGCCATGGCCGCAGAGAAAGGCGATGTCGTCGCCGAGCGGCAGCAGCTTGCCATGGATGGCGGCCAGCAGGGCCTCGTGGTCGCCATAGGGGAAGTCGGTACGGCCGACCGAGCCGCGGAAGATCACGTCCCCGACCAGCGCCAGCCGCAGCCCCGGCTGCACGAAGACCACATGCCCCGGCGTATGGCCCGGGCAGTGCAGCACGCCGAATTCCTCGCCGGCGATGGCGACGCTCTCGCCCTCCGTCAGCCAGCGGTCCGGCACCAGGTTGCGCGCCGCCATGCCGTATTTCGCCGCCTGCGCCTCGAGCCCTTCCAGCAGGAATTCGTCGCGCCGGTCCGGCCCGATCACCGGCGGCGTGCCGGGCAGCGCCTCCTTCAGCTCCGCCGCCCCGCCGGCATGGTCCATATGGCCATGGGTGAGCAGGATGCTGTCGATCGAGAGCTTCAGCTCGCCGATGGCGGTGAGGATGCGGTCCACCTCCCCCCCAGGGTCGATGACGCTGCCGCGAAGGCTCGCCTCGTCCCAGAGCAGGGCGCAATTCTGCTGGAATGGCGTGACGGGGATGATGGCGGCTTTCAGCATCCCCGGAGCCTAGGCACCCGGCCCCATCGCGGCAAGCGGGCTGGACGCCGCTGCCCGTCCGCCGCAGCCTCGCCCCATGCCGGACTCGACACGCGGCGGCGCGCTCCCGCCCCGGGCCATTGGCCTGATGCTGTTCCTCTGCCTCGTCTGGGGCCTCAACCTCGTGGCGATCAAGCTCGGCAACCAGGGCATCCCGCCGGTGCTGCAGGCCGGACTGCGCTCGCTCATCGCGGCCGTGCTGCTGTTCGGCTGGTGCCGGTGGCGCCGCATCGGCTTCGGTGACTGGCAGCGGAACGGCACGCTGCTGCCGGGCATCGTGGCCGGGGTGCTCTTCGCGGTGGAATTCATCGCCGTCTATGTCGGAGTCGGCCTGACCACGGCCTCGCGCGGCGTCGTCTTCCTCTATGGCGCGCCCTTCTTCGTGGCGATCGGGGCGCATTGGCTGATCCCGGACGACCGGCTGACGCGGGCCAAGGCGATCGGCCTGCTGGTCGCCTTCAGCGGCCTGGTGCTGGCATTCCTCGAAGGGCTCTGGGCGCCGGGCGGCGAGCAGGCCCTGCTCGGCGACCTGCTTTGCGTGATCGGCGGCGCGCTCTGGGGCGCGACGACCGTATTGGTGAAGGCCTCCGCCCTGCGCCGGGCCCGGCCGATGCTGGTGCTGTTCTATCAGCTCGCCGTCTCCGCCCCGCTGCTGCTGCTGGCCTCGCCGCTGCTCGGCGAGCCCTTCCGGATCTCGCCCGAGCCGCTGGCGATCGGCGCGCTGATCTACCAGGCGGCCGGAATCGCCGGGGCCAGCTACGCGCTCTGGTTCTGGCTCGTCTCGCAATACTCCGCCTCGCGCCTGGCGGCCTTCAGCGTGCTGACGCCGATCTTCGGCGTGCTGGCTGGTGCCGTGCTGCTGGGCGAGCCGCTCGGCCAGCTCTTCGGGGTCGCGGTGGCCCTCGTCGTCTTCGGGCTCTGGCTGGTGAATCGACCTGCCCGCTGAGGCTGCAGGCTGCGATGAAACTTCGTCCATCTGCCTGAATTAGGGGCAATCTCAGATCGCGCCGGCGTGAACCCGGCCCCGATCGGCTGGCACGCATCTCGCAAAGACCTCTCCGCAACCCGGCACCCCAGGGGGGTGATGCGGCTGCCTGCCGCCAAGGCTGCACAGGCCCAAGGGCGTCCCCGCCCTGGGATTGAAGGCCAAGGTCTTAAAAGGAAGGAAAACTGGTGACCTCGACCTCTCCCATCCTCACGCGGCGCGCGGCGCTCGGCGGCCTCGGCGCCGCGCTGGCCATGCCCGCCCTCCGCCCCGCCTTCGGCCAGGGCACCCCGATCAAGGTCGGCGTGCTGCACTCCCTCTCCGGCACCATGGCGATCAGCGAGACCGCGCTGCGCGACACCGTGCTGATGATGGTCGACTGGGTGAACGCCAAGGGCGGCGTGATGGGCCGCAAGGTCGAGGCGGTGGTGGTCGACCCGGCCTCCAACTGGCCGCTCTTCGCCGAGAAGGCGCGCGAGCTGCTGCAGGTCCACAAGGTGGACGTGACCTTCGGCTGCTGGACCTCGGTCTCCCGCAAGTCCGTCCTCCCCGTCTTCGAGGAGCTGAACGGCATGCTCTTCTACCCCGTCCAGTATGAGGGCGAGGAGGAGAGCAAGAACATCTTCTACACCGGCGCCGCGCCGAACCAGCAGGCGATCCCGGCGGTCGAGTACCTGATGTCGAAGGATGGCGGCGAAGCGAAGCGCATTGCGCTCCTCGGCACCGACTACGTCTATCCGCGCACCACCAACCGCATCCTGCGCGGCTTCCTGAAGTCGAAGGGCATCGGCGATGCCGACATCATGGAGGAGTACACCCCCTTCGGCCACAGCGACTGGCAGGGCATCGTCGCCCGGGTGAAGCGCTTCGCCGGCGAGGGCAAGAAGACCGCCATCGTCTCCACCATCAACGGCGACGCCAACGTCCCCTTCTACCGCGAGCTCGGCAACCAGGGCATCAAGGCCGAGGACATCCCCTGCGTCGCCTTCTCGGTCGGCGAGGAGGAGCTGGCGGGCATCGACACCAAGCCGCTGGTCGGCCACCTGGCGGCGTGGAACTACTTCATGTCGGTCCCCGGCACGCCGAACACCGAGTTCAAGCAGCTCTGGCAGAGCTACATCAAGAACCCGAAGCGCGTCACCAACGACCCGATGGAGGCCACCTACACGGGCTTCCGCATGTGGACCCAGGCCGTCGAGCGGGCGAAGTCCACCAAGGTCGACGACGTGCGCGCCGCGATGATCGGCCAGAAGCTGATGGCCCCCTGCGGCTATGAGGAGGAGATGCTGCCGAACCATCACCTCTCGAAGCCCGTCCTCATCGGCGAGGTGCAGGAGGACGGCCAGTTCAACATCGTCTGGAAGACGCCGAACGCGGTGAAGGCCGAGAACTGGTCGCCCTTCATCCCCGAGAACGCGAACCGCCGCCGCTGAGCGTGACCACGGCGCCGGGCCTCCCCCGGCGCCGCCCATTCCTGAAAGTCGATATGAGACAGTTCCTCCTGGCCCTGGGCTTGCTGCTGTGGCTGGCGCTGCCGGCCAGGGCGCAGGATGCCTACACCGCCGCCCTGCCCGGCCTCGCCGGCAGCTTCGGCGACATCGCCACCTCGGTCGAGCAGCTCGGCGCGCTGGGCGACCCGCGCGCGCTGCCGCTGCTGCGCGCCCTGCAGGAGGGCAAGCTGCAGAAGACCGCCGATGGCCGCCTGCTGCTGCCCGGCCCCGTCGACGCCGCCACCGGCCAGCCAACGGACGCCGCCGGGGCGGAGACGGTGCGGCTCAACAACCGCGTGCGCCAGGCGCTCCGCGGCGCGCTCGGCCGGCTGCAGCTCGTCTCGCCCGACGCGGCGGAGCGGGCGACGGCGGCGGATGCGATCTTCCGCTCGCGCAGCGCCGAGGACGTGCCGCTGCTGCAGGCCGCCATCGCCCGCGAGGCGGATGCCGGGGTGAAGGCGCGGATGGAGCTGGCGCTCGCCGCCGCGCAGCTCGTTGCACCGGATGAGTCGGCCAAGCGCGACGCCATCGCCCGGCTCGGCGCCGCCGGCACGGTCGAGGCCCGCGCCCTGCTGATCGAGGCCCGCGCCGCCAACCCATCCATGGTGACGGCGATCGACGTCTCCATCGCCACCATCGACCGGGCGCTGTCGATCCGCCGCGCGGCGGAGACGCTGTTCCAGGGCCTCTCGCTCGGCTCCGTGCTGCTGCTGGCCGCGCTCGGCCTCGCCGTCACCTTCGGCGTCATGGGCGTCATCAACATGGCGCATGGCGAATTCGTCATGCTCGGCGCCTATGCGACCTTCGTCGTGCAGGAGGCCTGCCGCGGCATCCCTTGGCTGGCGCCCTGGTCGCTGCCGCTCTCCGTCCCCGCGGCCTTCCTCGTCGCCGCCGCGGCGGGCGCGGTGCTGGAGCGCGGCCTCATCCGCCACCTCTACGGCCGCCCGCTCGAGACGCTGCTGATGACCTTCGGCGTGGGGATGATCCTGCAGCAGGCGGTCCGCACCATCTTCGGCGCCCAGAACCGCGAGGTCACCTCGCCGGCCTGGATGCAGGGCACGCTGATGCTGCCGGGCGGCATCGCGGTGACGCAGAACCGTCTCTGGATCATCGTCTTCGGCATCGCCGTGCTGCTGCTGGTGATCGCCGCCATCCGCTTCACCCGCTTCGGCCTCGAGATGCGCGCCGTGGTGCAGAACCGCCGCATCGCCGCGACCATGGGCATCCGCACCGGCCGCGTCGATGCGCTGACCTTTGCGTTTGGTTCAGGCATCGCCGGCATGGCGGGCGTGGCGCTCAGCCAGATCGACAATGTCTCGCCCAATCTCGGCACCGGCTACATCATCGACAGCTTCATGGTCGTGGTCTTCGGTGGCGTCGGCTCGCTGGCCGGGACGCTCGTCGGCGCGCTGACGCTCGGCGTCGTCAACAAGGTGCTGGAACCCTATGCCGGCGCGGTGCTGGCCAAGGTCTTCGTCCTCGTCGCCATCATGCTGTTCATCCAGCGGCGGCCGCGAGGCCTCTTCGCACTCAAGGGCAGGGCGGCCGAATCATGAGCGCGTCCCTCGCCGTACCTGCGCCCGGCGGCTTCGGCCGGATGACCCTGCGGCTGGTGCTGATCGGCGCCGTGCTGATCCTCGCCCTGCTGCCGGCGCTGAACCGCCTGCCGGCGGACAGCGCGCTGCATGTCTCCGACTTCATCGTCAGCATCACCGGCAAGTGGATCACCTACGCCATCCTGGCTCTCGCCATCGACCTGGCCTGGGGCTATGCCGGCATCCTCTCGCTTGGCCATGGCGCCTTCTTCGCCCTCGGCGGCTACGCCATCGGCATGCATCTGATGCGGCTGATCGGCCCGCGCGGCGTCTATGGCCACCCCACCCTGCCGGATTTCATGGTCTTCCTCGGCTACCAGGAACTGCCCTGGTACTGGCTGGGCTTCGACCACTTCCCCTTCGCCATCCTGATGGCGATGCTGGTGCCGGGCCTGCTGGCCGGGGTGGTCGGCTTCCTGGCCTTCCGCAGCCGCATCACCGGCGTCTACCTATCCATCATCACCCAGGCGCTGACCTATGCGCTGATGCTCGCCTTCTTCCGCAACGACATGGGCTTCGGCGGCAACAACGGCTTCACCGACTTCAAGGAGCTGCTGGGGATGCCGCTGAACACCTCGGCGGCCCGCAGCACGCTGTTCTACGCCTCGCTCCTGCTGCTGCTCGGCGCGCTCTGGCTATGCTCCTGGGTCGCGCAGTCGAAGCTCGGGCGCGTGCTGGTCGCCATTCGCGACGCCGAGAGCCGGGTGCGCTTCCTCGGCTATGACGTGACGCGGCACAAGCTCTTCGTCTTCGTCCTCTCGGCGATGATCGCAGGTCTCGCCGGGGCGCTCTACGTGCCGCAGGTCGGCATCATCAACCCCGGCGAGTTCAGCCCGGGGAACAGCATCGAGGCGGTGATCTGGGTGGCGGTCGGCGGCCGCGGCACGCTCATCGGCGCGCTGCTCGGCGCCTTCTCGGTCAATGCGCTGAAGACCTGGCTGACCACCGTCGCGCCGGATCTCTGGCTCTTCGCCCTCGGCGGCCTCTTCGTCGCCGTCACCCTCTTCCTGCCGCGCGGCCTGATCGGCCTGTTCTCGAAGGCGCCCAGATGAGCGAGCCCGTCCTCTATCTCGACGGCGTCTCGGTCGTCTTCGATGGGTTCAAGGCGCTGAACAACCTCTCCCTCATCGTCGATGCGGGGGAGCTGCGGGCCATCATCGGCCCGAACGGCGCCGGCAAGACCACGATGATGGACGTCATCACGGGCAAGACGCGGCCGACCGCCGGCGTGGTGCGCTTCCGCGAGCATGACCTGACGCGGCTCGACGAGGCGACCATCGCCAATCTCGGCATCGGCCGGAAATTCCAGAAGCCGACCATGTTCGACGCGCTGACGGTGTTCGAGAACCTGGAGCTGGCGCTCAAGGCACCGCGCGGCCCCCTGGCCTGCCTGCGCTGGGTGCTCTCGGGCGAGGCCCGCCGGCGGATCGAATCCGTGATGGAGGAGGTCGGCCTCTCCGCCCGGGCAGGGGACCGCGCCGCCATCCTCAGCCATGGCCAGCGGCAATGGCTCGAGATCGGCATGCTGCTGATGCAGGACCCGGAGCTGCTGCTGGTCGATGAGCCGGTAGCGGGCATGACCGACCAGGAGACGGAGCACACCGCCGCCCTCCTCGTCCGCATCGCCGGCCAGCGCAGCGTCGTCGTGGTCGAGCACGACCTGGAATTCGTCCGTGCCCTCGGCAGCAAGGTGACGGTGCTCTGCGAGGGCACGATGCTCTCCGAGGGCAGCATCGACCATGTGCAGAACGACCCGCGGGTCATCGAAGTCTATCTGGGACGCTGACCCATGCTCCGTGTCGAGACCATCGACCTCTCCTACGGCGCCAGCCGCTGCCTGCGCAGCGTCTCGCTGGAGGCGGACCCCGGCCGCATCACCTGCGTGCTCGGGCGCAACGGCGTCGGCAAGTCCTCGCTGATGCGGGCGATCGTCGGGCTGGAGCGCATCCAGTCCGGCCGCATCCTGTGGGAAGGCCGGGACATCGCCGGCATGGCCCCGGCCGAGCGGGCCCGGGCCGGCATCGGCTACGTCCCTCAGGGCCGCGAGATCTTCCCCTTTCTCACCGTGCAGGAGAACCTCGAGACGGCGCTGGCCGCCGCGCCACGCGGCGCATCGGTGCCGGAGGAGGAGATCTTCACCCTCTTCCCTATCCTGAAGCAGTTCCTCAGGCGGCGCGGCGGCGACCTCTCGGGCGGGCAGCAGCAGCAGCTCGCCATCGCCCGCGCGCTGACGGCGCGGCCGCGGCTGCTGATCCTCGACGAGCCCACCGAGGGCATCCAGCCCTCCGTCATCAAGGACATCGCCCGCGTCATCCGCCACCTCGCGCGGGAGAAGAACTTCGCCGTGGTGCTGGTCGAGCAGTATTTCGAATTCGCCCGCGATCTGGCCGACCGCATCACCGTCATGGTGCGCGGCGAGGTGGCGCTGGGCGGCCGGGTCGAGGAGCTGGAGGACGAGGCCGTCCGCCGCCTACTGACCGTGTAGCCCGCCCCGCAGCACGACCGGGATCTTCATGTAGCGCACGCCATTGCTCTCAGCCGGCGGGAAGCGCCCGGCCCGCATGTTCACCTGGATCGAGGGCAGCAGCAGCACCGGCGGCGCCAGCTTCGCGTCCTTCGCCTCGCGCATGGCGACGAACTCATCCTCCGTCACCCCGTCCTTCACATGCGGGTTGCGGGCGCGCTGCTCGGCGACGGTGCTTTCCCAGGCGAAGTGCTCGCGGCCCGGCGCCTTGTAGTCATGCGCGGTGAAGATCCGCGTCGCGGGCGGCAGGTCGAGCAGCCGGCGGATGCTGCGCCAGAGCATGCGCGCATCGCCGCCCGGGAAGTCGCAGCGGGCGGTGCCGTAATCCGGCATGAAGAGCGTATCGCCGACGAAGGCGGCATCGCCGATGCGATAGGCGATGCAGGCCGGCGTGTGTCCCGGCACATGCAGCACCTCGACGGTCAGGCCACCGAGCGGGAAGCGGTCGCCATCGGCGAAGAGCCGGTCGAAATCGCCGCCATCGGGGGCGAGGTCCGCGGCATCGAAGACGGGGCGGAAGATCGCCTGGACATCGCGGATATGCTCGCCGATGCCGATCCGGGCGCCGCTGCGCGCCTTGATATAGGGCGCGGCCGTCAGGTGGTCGGCATGCACATGGGTCTCGAGCACCCAGGCCAGCCGCACCCCCTCCGCCTCGGCGGCGCGCAGGATGGCATCGGCGCCGCCGGTATCGGCGGTCCCGCCACGGTTGTCCCAGTCGAGCACCGGGTCGATGACGGCGCCTTCCAGGCTCGCCGGGTCCCAGACCAGGTAGCTGACCGTATTGGTCGCGTCATCGAAGAAGGCCCGGATCGCCGGGCCGGACGTCTCCGCCATGACATCCCCCTGTGCTGCCGGGGCAGCATGCGGGATCGGCGCTGAAATGTCAGCCTGGAAGGTCCCGGTCGGCCATGCCGATGCCGCGCTGCATGAAGACGAGATCCACCCAGCGGCCGAACTTCACCCCGGCCGATTTCAGCACCCCCGCCTGGCGGAAGCCGAGCGAGACATGCAGGCCGATGGAGCCGACATTGTCGCTGTCACCGATGAGGGCGAACATCTGGCGGAAGCCGGCCTCGGCGGCACGCTCCAGCAGCGCGGCCACCAGCGCCTTGCCCACGCCCTGGCCGCGCACGTCGTTGCGGACATAGATGCTGTCCTCCGCCGTATAGCGATAGGCGGAGCGGTCGCGGAACTGGGCGTAATAGGCAAAGCCGATGATGCCCTGTCCCTCACCCTGCTCGGCCTCGGCGACCAGCCAGGCCCAGCCCTCGCCCTGAACATGGCGCAGGCGCCGGGCCATCTCCTCCTGGTCGGGCGGCACCTCCTCGAAGGTGCCGGCGCCATGCTCGACATGATGGGCATAGATGGCGGTGATGGCCGGGAGGTCGTCTGGGCCGGCATCACGGATGATCATGCGGCAATCCCTGGCATCTGGAGGCGGTTCCGGCCCCGTCCTAACCGCCATGGGCGACGGGGACAAGCGGAACGGTCCACCAGCCCCTCAGACCGGCAGGCCGAGTTCCGCCGCGAGGCGCTCCGCGAGGTCCAGCAGGGCACGGTCCCGCCCCGCCGCGGCCACCAGGGAGAGGCCGACCGGCGCCCCCTCGGCCCGGCCGACCGGCAGGCTGACCTCCGGCAGGCCGGCGAGGCCGGCGATGGCGGTGACGCCCATGCTGCGCTCCCGCACGGCATTCTGCTCCGCCTGGCTCGCCTCGAGCTTCGGCGCCGGCACCGGCGAGGTCGGGTAGACGAGGACGGCCCCGCCGGCCAGCAGGGCCCGCATCCGGGCCTGGAAGCCGCGGCGGAAGGCCCGGCCGGCGGCCGCCTTGGCGGGGTCCATCGCGCGGGCGGCGGCGAAGCGCTCCTTCACCCCCGGGCCGAATTCGGGCCCCACCGCCTCCACCCAGGAGCCGAGCGTGGCCCAGGCCTCCTCCGCCTGGGCGCAGCGGAAATGCTCGTAGAGCGCATCCAGCCCCTCCGGCGCGACATCGACCCGCAGCGCCCGGCCGAACAGCCGCTCCAGCACCAGCATCGGCTCCGCCAATGCGACGACGGTGGCCGGCACGGCATTGATCCAGGCATCGTCCACCTTCAGCAGCGGCCCAAGGCCGGGGCCCGCCCCATCCTCCGGCAGCAGCACCTGCCCGACGCGGGCGAGGACGGAGGCACGGGCGGCGAACCAGCCGGGCGTGTCGAAGCTCGGCCCGAGGCCGCGGGCGCCGGCGAGGCTGATGGCGCCCCAGCTCGGCCGGATGCCGAAGACGCCACAATAGCTGGCCGGGATGCGGACCGAGCCGCCGGTATCGGACCCCATGGAGAAATCGACCAGGCCCGCCGCCACCGCCGCGGCCGAGCCGCAGGAGGAGCCGCCGGGAAAGCGGTCCGGCGCCGCCGGGTTCACCGGCGTGCCATACCAGACATTCTCGCCCGTCAGCCCGTAGGCGAGCTCGACGGTCTTGGTCTTGCCGCGCAGGCTGGCACCCGCCTGCAGCAGGGATTGCACCACCGGCGCGGTCGCCGCCGCGGGCGGGTTGGTGCGGGCCCAGTCCGGGTTGCCGTAGCCGGTCGGGCTGCCGGCGACGTCGTAGAGATCCTTCACCGCGAAACCGAGGCCGGCGAGCGGCCCGTCCGGCGCGCCGGCGATCTCCAGCCGGGGGCCGGGCATGAAGGGGCCGTCACGGTCGGTCATGGCATCCGGCATGCTGGTCGCCTCGGTCTGCTGGCCTGTTGCGCGATGATCCTGCCCTGCCGGCGGCTTCACGGCAAAGATCAATCTGCCCCGCGCATGGCAGGCCTCTCGCTACGGCTGTTGCACTTTTCGCCGCAGCGCAGCATGTAGCCTTGCCATGGATGCCATCGCTCCCCGCCCCAAGCCCGCCATCCCGCCCGCCTTCAATGGGGAGACGGTGACCTGGGTCCATCACTGGACCGACAGCCAGTTCTCCTTCCGCTGCACGCGGGATCCGGGCCTGCGCTTCGTCGCCGGCCAGTTCGCCATGATCGGGCTGATGGTCGATGGCAAGCCGCTGGTGCGGGCCTATTCCATCGTCAGCCCGCCCTGGGACGAGGAGCTCGAATTCCTCTCCATCAAGGTGCAGAACGGGCCGCTGACCTCCCGCCTGCAGCATATCCAGCCCGGCGACACGGTGCTGATCGGCAAGAAGCCAACAGGCACGCTGCTCACCGAGAACCTGCTGCCGGGCAAGACCCTCTGGCTGCTGGCGACCGGGACCGGCCTCGCCCCCTTCATGTCCCTGATCCGCGAGCCGGATGTCTATGAGCGCTACGAGCATGTCGTGGTCGCTCATACGGTGCGCGAGGTGAAGGAGCTGGCCTACCGGCAGTACATCTCCGAGGAGCTGCCGCGGCACGAATTCCTCGGCGAGATCCTGGCCGGCAAGCTGCTCTACTACCCGAGCGTGACGCGGGAGCCCTTCATCACCCAGGGCCGGATCACCGACCTGATCGAATCCGGCAGGATCTTCACCGATCTCGGCCTGCCGCCGCTCTCGCCGGAGCGCGACCGGGTGATGCTCTGTGGCTCCGAGGCGATGAATGCCGATGTGAAGGCGATGCTGGAGGCGCGGGGCTTCACCGAAGGCTCGAACAGCGAGCCCGGCAGCTATGTGCTCGAGAAGGCCTTCGTCACGAAATAGCTGGGCGCCGTCGCTCACCGGCCACAAAATGGTGGCAATCGATCCGCACGCGGCGCTTTTCTGAATTTTCGGCAATAATCCGGCAATAAGGCTGGGCGCCGCCAAGCATGCCGCGATTGCGCGCCATCGGCTCCGGCCAAAGCGGCACCAAGCTGCTCGGGCGCCCGCTTGGCCGGTTCCGCTGCCCCTCCTGCCCCATGCCGCATGCCATCCTCCATCCCGCCCGGCTCCCGTAGGCCGCAGATGCGGATGGATTCTTGCGCCGAGCTAAATATATCGTAATCTTGTTAATAGTTGAGGTCCGGCCGCGGCTTCCGGAGATTGCGTTGCAGGGGGAGAACGGCAGGCCAGTTCGGCCTCCGTTTGCCCGTGGACGCGAACCCGATGCCGGAAGGCGGGGGGAAAGGGCAGGAAATGAGCGCGCATACCGCAGCAACGACCACCGGCGCCAAGGTGCCGCCGATGACGAAGGAGGAACGGAAGGTCATCCTGGCCTCCTCCCTCGGTACCGTCTTCGAGTGGTACGACTTCTACCTCTTCGGCTCGCTGGCCGCCGTCATTGGGGCGAATTTCTTCAACCCGCTGGGCGCCGATGGCCAGCCCATGTTCAACGAGGCGACGCGCAACATCTTCGCCCTGCTGGCCTTCGCCGCGGGCTTCCTGGTGCGGCCCTTCGGCGCCCTGGTCTTCGGCCGGCTCGGCGACCTGGTCGGGCGGAAATACACCTTCCTCGTCACCATCCTCATCATGGGTGGCAGCACCTTCATCGTCGGCATCCTGCCCACCTCGGCCAGCATCGGCATCTCGGCGGCCGTGATCCTCATCATCCTCCGCATGCTCCAGGGCCTGGCGCTCGGCGGCGAGTATGGCGGGGCCGCGACCTATGTGGCGGAGCACGCGCCGAACGGGCGGCGGGGCTTCTACACCTCCTTCATCCAGATCACGGCGACGGCGGGCCTGTTCCTCTCGCTGCTGGTGATCCTCTTCACCCAGCTCGCCCTGGGCGACGAGGCCTTCCGGGCCTGGGGCTGGCGCATCCCCTTCCTCGTCTCCATCGCCCTCCTCGGCATCTCCGTCTGGATCCGGCTGCAGATGGAGGAGAGCCCGGCCTTCAAGAAGATGAAGGCCGAGGGCACCGGCTCCAAGGCGCCGCTGAGCGAGGCCTTCGGCCAGTGGAAGAACGCCAAGGTGGCGCTGTTCGCGCTGCTCGGCCTCGTCATGGGCCAGGCGGTGGTCTGGTACACCGGCCAGTTCTACGCCCTGTTCTTCATGGGCAGCGTGCTGAAGGTTGATGGCTTCACCACCAACATGCTGATCGCCTGGTCGCTGCTGCTGGGCTCGGGCGGTTTCGTGCTCTTCGGCTGGCTCTCCGACAAGATCGGCCGCAAGCCGATTATCCTCGGTGGCTGCCTGCTCGCGGCGCTGACCTATTTCCCGCTCTTCAAGCTGCTGAGCGCGGAGGCCAACCCGGCCCTGCACAAGGCGCATTCGGAGATCTCGGTCCAGATCGTGACCGACAAGAGCACCTGCTCCTTCCAGTTCAACCCGACCGGCACGGCGAAATTCACCGAGCCCTGCGACCTCGCCAAGGCGGCGCTGGCCCGCGCCTCGGTCAACTACACCGTCGAGGAGGCGGCACCCGGCACGCCGGCCGCCGTCCGCATCCAGGGTGGGCAGCTGCTCCAGGCCAACTCGCCGACCTTCGCCCGTGACCTCGGCGCGGCGCTGACGGCTGCGGGCTACCCGGCCGCCTCCAACCCGACCGTCGTGAAGATGTCGAACCCCTTCGACATCTTCCGCGAGCAGCCGGCGGTGCTGATCGGCGTGCTGACCATCCTGGTGATCTACGTCACCATGGTCTACGGCCCGATCGCCGCGGCGCTGGTCGAGCTCTTCCCGACCCGCATCCGCTACACCTCCATGTCGCTGCCCTACCATATCGGCAATGGCTGGTTCGGCGGGCTGCTGCCGGCGACGAGCTTCGCCATGATCGCGCAGACCGGCGACGTCTATTACGGGTTGTGGTACCCGATCGTGATCGCGGGGCTGACCGTCGTCATCGGCGCCTTCTTCGTGCCGGAGACCAAGAACCGCGACATCTTCAACGACGCGTCCTCCGCCCAGCGCTGACCGGCGCGACGGGCTTCCGCCAGGGGCGCCGGGGGTATTCCCCGGCGCCCTTTTTCATGCCGCTTGCCGACGGACGGATGGCTTGCGAGGCTCCGTCCAAACGGGGAGCGAAACCATGCAGGGCTATGACGCGACCTATGCCGCCTGGCGGGCCGACCCGGAGGGGTACTGGCGCGAGGCGGCGCGCGGGATCGACTGGGAGCGGGCACCGGCCGCCATCTTCGACCCCAAGGCCGGGGTCTACGGACGCTGGTTCCCGGATGCGCGCCTGAACACCTGCCACAATGCGCTCGACCGCCATGTCGCGGCCGGGCGCGGTGCCCAGCCGGCGCTGCATTACGACAGCCCGGTGACGGGGCGGAGCAGGAGCTTCACCTATGACGAGCTGCTCGCGCGCGTGGCGAAGCTCGCCGGCGCGCTGGCGGCGCGCGGCATCGCCGCCGGCGACCGCGTCGTCATCTACCTGCCCATGGTGCCGGAGGCGGCGATCGCCATGCTGGCCTGCGCCCGGCTCGGCGCGGTGCATTCCGTCGTCTTCGGCGGCTTCGCGGCGGCCGAGCTCGCGGCACGCATCGCCGATGCACGACCCAAGCTCGTCATCTCCGCCTCCTGCGGGATCGAACCGGGGCGCGTCGTCGCCTACAAGCCGCTGCTCGATGCCGCGATCGGCCTCTCGCCGCACAAGCCGGACCATTGCCTGATCCTGCGCCGGCCGGAGCTCGACTGCACCCTCACCCCCGGCCGCGACGAGGACCTGCTGGAGGCCGAGGCCGCCGCCACGCCGCATCCCTGCGTGCCGGTCGCCGCGACCGACCCGCTCTACATCCTCTACACCAGCGGCACCACGGGGAAGCCCAAGGGTGTCGTCCGCGACAACGGGGGCCATGCGGTGGCCCTGCACAATTCCATGCGTATGCTCTACGGCCTCGGCGCCGGCGACGTGATGTTCACCGCCTCCGATGTCGGCTGGGTCGTCGGCCACTCCTACATCGTCTATGCGCCGCTGCTCGCGGGGGCGACCACGGTGCTCTATGAGGGCAAGCCGGTCGGAACGCCGGATGCCTCCGCCTTCTGGCGGGTCTGCGCGCAGTACCGGGTGACGGCCATGTTCACCGCGCCGACCGCGATGCGCGCCATCAAGCGCGAGGACCCGGAGGGGCGGCTGATGGCCGGGCACGACCTCTCCGCGCTGCAGGCCCTCTTCCTTGCCGGCGAGCGCTGCGACCCGCCGACCGCCGAATGGGCCGCCGGCCTGCTCCGCCGCCCGGTGATCGACCATTGGTGGCAGACCGAGACGGGCTGGGCGATCACCGGCAATTTCCGCGGCCTCGGCCTGTTCGAGCCGCGCTTCGGCAGCGGCGGCAAGCCCTCGCCCGGCTACGAGGTGGCGGCGCTCGACGATGCCGGCCAGCCCCAGCCGCCGGGCGAGACGGGCACGCTCGCCATCCGCCTGCCGATGCCGCCCGGCTGCCTGCCGACCCTCTGGCAGGCCGACGACCGCTGCCGCGAGGCCTATCTCGAGGCCTTCCCCGGCTGGTACAACACCTCCGACGCCGGCGTCATCGATGCCGATGGCTATGTCTCCGTCATGTCCCGCACCGACGACATCATCAACGTCGCCGGCCACCGCCTCAGCACCGGGGCGATGGAGGAGGTGCTGGCGGGCCACCCGGATGTCGCCGAATGCGCCGTGCTCGGGGTGAAGGACAGCCTGAAGGGCCAGGTCCCGCTCGGCCTCGTCGTGCTGAAATCCGGCGTGGCCCGGCCCGAGGCCGATCTGGCGCGGGAGCTGGTGGCGCTGGTGCGCGAGCGGATCGGCCCCGTCGCCGCCTTCAAGGATGCGAAGGTGGTGACGCGCCTGCCGAAGACGCGCAGCGGCAAGATCCTGCGCGCGACGCTCCGCAAGATCGCCGATGGCGAAAGCTATGCCGTGCCGCCCACCATCGACGACCCGGCCATCCTCGAGGAGATGCAGGCGAGCCTCGGGCGATAGGGTGAAAACCCAATCACGCGCCGCGCAACAGGACTGAAGGCCTGGATTGGGTCGCCTGCCGCGGCAGCCTTCCTGGCGGGGCGGTGGGGTGCCTACCCCGCCCCCTGAGCCTTCCGCACCTCGTCAAGCACCGCCTCATGTGTCGCCAGTATCCGCCGCAGCGTAGGTTTGCCTTTGTCGCTCGCCTCGGCGATGCCCTCGTGCATTTCCTCGATCCCGGTCGTCATCTGCTCGGCCAGGCCGGAGAGCCGCTCCTGTAGCTGCTCGCCATCGTCCTTGAGTTCAGCCGTCCAGATCGCCAGGACGCGGGAGAATTCGGCGGCAGCGCGGGCAGGTGGGACGCCCGCTTGCAGGAGCTTGATGAGTGGGGCCAGGTCGGCCGCAGGGGAGCGAGACATGCTTGGGTAAGTAGGTAAGTGGACCGTGGGTCGCTAGACACATGGAGCTGCTTTGGGTCGAGAGCAGCCCTCCTGATGGGGTTTTCGCCCGGGAAGTCACCAAACCAGAGCGGATTGCCAAGGCGGCGTCGGGCCGTTATAGGAATCTTCGCCCAATGCCGCTTCGCGCCCAACTCCCCGAAACCCCCGCCTCAACCCCTCAAACGCTAAAATTCGGGGCTGGCCCTTAATGCTTTCAACGGCTTGGCAGGCGCCACCTCAAGCGAATTGAGGTGGTTTGAACCTTTCAATTCGGCTTTCAGGCGCCTGGCATCGCCTGGGACAGCCGCCCGCCCTGCCGCACCGGCTCCACGCGCGTGGCCAGCCCCGTCGCGTCATCCGTCTCGATGAACAGGCCACAGAGGGTGGCCGCCCCCTCGGCCGGGGCCAGCTTCTCGCCCGGCATCTTGCGCCAGAAGCGCAGGGCCGCGCCGCCCTTCTGCATGCCGATGACGCTGTCATAGTCGCCGCACATGCCGGCATCGGTCTGGTAGGCGGTGCCGCCGGGCAGGATCTGGTGATCCGCCGTCGGCGTATGGGTATGGGTGCCGACGATCAGGCTGGCGAGCCCGTCGAAGCTGTGGCCGAAGGCGTATTTCTCGCTCGTCGCCTCGGCATGCACGTCGATCACCGCCGCCTGGATGGTCTGGCCGAGGCGGTGCCTCTGCAGCTCGGCCTGGACGGCGCGGAACGGGTCGTCCAGCGGGTCCATGAAGAGACGGCCCATGACATTCACCACCAGCGCGCGCCGGTTGCCGGGCACATCCACCACCACGGCGCCGCGCCCCGGCGTGCCGGGCGGGAAATTCACCGGGCGGATGACGCGCGGCTCCGTCTCCAGAAAGGGGATGATCTCCTTCCGGTCCCAGGCATGGTTGCCGAGGGTGATCACATCCGCGCCGGCGGCGAGGAAGGCGCGCGCCATGTCGGGGGCAAGGCCGAAGCCGTGGCTGGCATTCTCGCCATTCACCACGACGAGGTCGGCCCGGAGCGTGGCACGGAGGCTGGGGAGATGGCTGGTGAGCGCGTCGCGCCCGCTGCGGCCGACGACATCACCGAGGAAGAGGATTCTCAACCGTTCACGCCCCAAGCCTTACACGCTGCATCGCACCACGCCCTGTTCCGTCGCCACCTGCGCCAGCCGCCAGTCCAGCGGCCCGGCCGGCACCTCCGCCATCTCCTGCGCGGCAAAGGCGCAGCCGACGGCCTCAGCCCTGGGTAGCAGGGGCAGCGTCCGATCGTAATAGCCGCCGCCATAGCCCAGGCGCCGCCCTGCCCTGTCGAAGGCGAGGAGCGGCACCAGCAGCCAGTCGGGCGAGACGACTTCGCCCTCTGCCGGCTGCCGGGTGCCCATCGGTCCATGGGCCAGCGGCGCGCCGAAGCGCCAGCGGCGGAAGATCAGCGGCTGCCCGCGCCGCGGCGTCACCGGCAGGGCGAGCGCATGGCCACGCGCCTCGAGCGCCTGCAGCAACGGACGGATATCGATCTCCTGCCCCATCGGCCAGAAACCGGCGACGATGGCGCCGGGCGGCGGCGGCGCCTCCGCCAGCAAATGTTCGGCCAGCCGGGTACCGAGCGCGGGGTCGCAGCCCTCGCGCCGCGCGAGGGCTGCACGGCGCGTCTCGGCCTTCAGGCCGGCGAGCAGTTCCTCGCAGAACGCTGCATTGTCTGAGTGCGGAGCCACCATGGCCGTTGGCGTCTCATCCTCCCAAGGCCTGCGTGAGCAGGTGGGCACCGGTTACCCGGACCAAGATCCGGACAGAGCCAGCTCCCGGAGGATGCTTATTGGCCCTGGGGATGAATTACCTGACGCACCGGGTAGCCCCGCCCGATCCATATAGGTGCCGCGGGGGCCGATATCTAGGTGGCGCGGTCGAGCGTCTGCGCCAGGCCCTCGATCCGCTCGGCGATGCGCGCCAGGCGCTCGGCGAGCTGCGGGTCGGCGCCGGCGGGCTGGCCGCTGCGCAGCCGGTCGATCTCGGCGCGCATGTCGCCGCCCTCATCGGCCAGCAGCAGCGCGACATGCAGCAGCATCCGCGCCTCGGAGAATTGCCCGCCCATGCCGCGGATCAGGCGGACCTTGTCCTCGATCTGCTGGGCAAGGGCGGCGACATGCTGCTCCTCGCCATCCTTGCAACCGATGGTGTGGCTATAGCCATTGACCCGGACGGTGACCTGCCCCACGCGCAATCCCCTCAGTTCGGCTCGCCAGGCGGCTCGGGCCGCAGCTCCTCGGCAAGCGCGCCGCGCAGCCGGGCGATGGTCGCATCCAGCCGCTCGGCCATGGCGGCGACCTCGGCGCGCGGCACCATATCGGCATCGCCGCGTGGGCGGGTGAGGATGCCGGCCAGGCGCTCAACCGCTGCCTCCAGCCGTGCCGCCGCCGCCCCGACCGGATCCCTCGCGCTGTCGCTCATGCTGCTCCCACGGGCCGCCAGAATGGGCCGGATTGCGCGCTGGACGCACCGGACCCGGCATGCTGGAAGCCTTCGCATGGGCGCCGGAGCGGGTCAACGGCAAGAGGCCAGGGGGCGGGAAGGCAATGCCGGCCTGCCGCCGGCGGTGGTGGTCCACGCGCTGGCGGAGGCCATGGCGGCACTCGCCCTGGCCGGGCCAGGGGGCGTGCTGCTGCTCTCGGCGCCAGGGGCCGCGGGCAGCCTGGGCGCCGCGGCCTTCCAGGCCATGGTCGCGGCGGCGACGGAGGCGGCGCCCGGGGTGCCGTGCCGTGCCGCGCTCGATTGCGGCGATGCCCCGGGCCAGGCGCTGGCGGCGTTGCGGGCCGGACTCCGGCTGCTAGTGCTTGACCCTGGCTGCCCCGCCTTCCCGGCCGTGAGGGCGGCCGCCGCGGAATGCGGGGCGGAGCTCTGGCCGGAGCGCCCGCCGGCATTCGATTGCGGCCCGGTCGACCTCACAAAGCGCAGCGGCCGGAACAAGCTCGCGCTATGGCTGCGTGGCCCTGGGTGACAGAGGCGCAACCTCGCGCTACAGGACGCCGCCCGCCACGATACCGGCTGAAAAGGGACCTCCGATGAAGCTTTCCCGCAAGGTCAAGGACATCCTCTCCTGGTACGAGAGCGACAATCCCGGCACCAAGGCGAACCTCGCCCGCATCCTGATGGAGGGTAAGCTCGGCGGCACGGGCCGCATGGTGATCCTGCCGGTCGACCAGGGTTTCGAGCATGGTCCGGCCCGGTCCTTCGCGCCGAACCCCGCCGCCTACGACCCCCGCTACCACTTCGAGCTGGCGGTCGAGGCGGGGCTCAACGCCTATGCCGCGCCGCTCGGCATGATCGAGGCCGGCGCCTCGACCTATGCCGGCGCCATCCCGACCATCCTGAAGGTCAACAGCTCCAACAGCCTCTCCACCACCAAGGACCAGGCCGTCACCGGCAGCGTCTCCGACGCGCTGCGCCTCGGCTGCTCGGCCATCGGCTTCACCATCTATCCGGGCTCCGAGTACCAGTTCGAGATGATGGAGGAGCTGCGCGAGATGGCGGAGGAGGCGAAGGCCGCCGGCCTCGCCGTCGTCGTGTGGAGCTACCCGCGCGGCCCGATGCTCGACAAGGTCGGCGAGACCGCGCTCGACATCTGCGCCTATGCCGCGCACATGGCGGCGCTGATGGGCGCGCACATCATCAAGGTGAAGCCGCCGACCGACGCGATCTTCCTCGATGCCGCGAAGAAGACCTACGAGAAGTCGCCGGTGCCGAACCTCGCCGAGCTGTCGGGCCGCATCACCCATGTGGTGCAGGCCTGCTTCGGCGGGCGCCGGCTGGTGGTCTTCTCCGGCGGCGAGTCCGGCACGGTCGACAGCATGATGGCCATGGCGCGCGGCATCCATGCCGGCGGCGGCAACGGCTCCATCATCGGGCGGAACACCTTCCAGCGGCCGAAGGCGGAGGCGCTGCAGCTGCTCTCCGACATCATCGGCATCTACAAGGGCCCTGCCGCCTGAGCGAGGCAGGCTGCCGCCTCTACCTGATCACCCCGCCGGCTTTCGAGCCGGCGGGGTTTTCGGCCTTGCTGGCCGAGGCGCTGGATGCCGGCGACGTGGCGGCGCTGCAGATCCGGCTGAAGGACGCCGATGACGATGCGGTGCGCCGCGCCACCGAGGCGCTGCTGCCCATCGCGCAGGCCCGCGAGGTCGCGGTGCTGATGAATGACCGCGCCGACCTCGCGGTCGAGCTCGGCTGCGACGGCGCCCATCTCGGCCAGGAGGATGGCGACCACGCCGCCGCGCGGCGCCTGCTCGGGCCGGACCGGACGCTCGGCATCACCTGCCATGGCAGCCGGCACCTGGCGATGGAGGCGGGCGAGACGGGGGCGGATTACGTCGCCTTCGGCGCCTTCTTCCCGACCACCACCAAGGAGGCCAGGCACCGGGCGGAGCCCGAGCTGCTGGAGTGGTGGTCGGAATTCTTCGAACTGCCCTCGGTCGCGATCGGCGGCATCACCGCGGCGAATTGTGCCCCGCTGGTGCAGGCCGGCGCGGATTTCCTCGCCGTGGTGGGCGCGGTCTGGAACCACCCCGACGGCCCGGCGGCCGGCGTCCGGGCAATGAACCGGGCAATCGCCGAAGCAGCGGGATGAGGCGCCCAGCCCTGGTGCCGGAGCTGATGGTGACCGGGATCAGCCGGTCCCTCGCCATCTGGTGCGGGCCCTGCGGCTTCTCGGTCGTCTATGACCGGCCGGAGGATGGCTTCGCCTGCATCGAGCGCGATGGCTCCCGCATCATGCTCGACGAGTTGCCGAAGGACCGGCCGCATCGTTGGGAAGTGGCGCCGGCCGAGCCGCCCTTCGGCCGCCATGTGAATTTCGAGATCGCGGTCGAGGCGGTGGAGCCGATCCTCGCGGCGCTGGCCGAGATCGGCTGGCCGCTCGTCATGGCGCCCGAGATAAGGCGCTACCGCGTCGGCGCCGGCGGCGTGACGGTACGGCAATTCCTGGTGCAGGATCCCGATGGTTACCTGCTCCGCTTCTCGGAGGCACAGGATGAGGCTTGAATTCGCCACCGCCGATGTCTTCACCGAAGCGCGCTTCGGCGGCAACCCGCTTGCCGTCGTCTTCGACGCCGCCGCGCTCGACACGGCCGCGATGCAGCGCGTCGCGCGGGAGTTCAACCTCTCCGAGACCGTCTTCGTGCTCGCAGCGGAGGGCGACGGGGCCCGCATCCGCATCTTCACCCCGGGCTCGGAACTGCCCTTCGCCGGCCATCCCAATGTCGGCACGGCGGTGCTGCTGGCGCAGCGCCTCAGCATCGTGGGCGACCGGCTGATGCTCGACCAGGAGGCGGGCCGGGTGACCGCCCGGCTGACGCGGGACGCGGCGGGCCTGGCCATCGGCGCGGAGATCGAGGCGCCGCGGCCCTTCGCCGAGGCGGCGCCCTTCACCGCCGGGGCGGCGGCGGCCTGTGCGGGCCTTCCCGCCTCGGCCATCGTCACCAGGGCACATGCGCCGCTGATCGGCGGCTGCGGCAACCACATCGCCTTCGCCGAGGTCGAGGATATCGCGGCCCTGGCCGAGGCGAGCCCGGATGCGGCTGCCTTCCGCGCCCATCTGCCGGTCAGCGCCGCGACCGGCCTCTTCCTGCACGCGCCGCTGCCCGACGGACGGCGGCGCGCCCGCATGTTCGGGCCGCTGGAGGGCATCCCGGAGGATCCGGCGACCGGCAGCGCCAATGTCGCGCTCGCGGCCCTGTTGCTGCGGGCCGCGGACGGCGACCGCCTTGCCCTCGAGGTGGAGCAGGGCATCGAGATGGGCCGGCCGAGCCGCCTCGCGCTGCGCGCCTGGCGGGATGCCGGGGGTGGGCTGCGCGCCGCGGTCGGCGGCGGGGTGGTGCCGGTCTCGCAGGGCAGCATCCTCGTCTGATGGACGAGCTCGGCTTCCACCGCACGCTGCACCGGCCAGGGACGCTGCTGGATGTCGGGGCGCATGACGGCGCCTTCACCCTGCCCTTCGCCGCCCTGCCCAACTCGCGCGTCCTGGCCTTCGAGCCGCTGCCGGCGAGCTTCGCCCGGTTGCAGGCGGCCATCGGTGCCCTGCCGCATGTCACCTTGCGGCAGGAGGCGCTGGGCGATGCCACCGGCGAGGCGGTGCTGCGCCTGCCGGTGGTGGACGGCGTGCCGAACGAGCAATGGGCGAGCACGGCCAAGTCCTATGCCGGGCACGGGCCGCGCGTCGGCGAGCGGCGCGTCGTCGTGCCCATGCGGCGGCTCGACGAATTCGGCCTCACCGACCTGACGGCCGTGAAGCTCGATGCCGAGGGGGCCGAATATGAGGTGCTGCGCGGCGCGGCGGAGACGCTGCGCCGCTGCCGCCCCGTGCTCTCGATCGAGATTGAGGAGCGGCACCGGCCGGGCAGCACCTGGGCGGTACCGGCATTCCTCGACGCGCTCGGCTATGACGGCTTCTGGGAGCACTGGGGCGATTGGCGGCCAATGGCCGATTTCGACCGCGCCACGATGCAGGTGGCGAGCCCGGACCCCAGCGTCTTCGCCGCCTCCGACCCCTATGTCTTCGTTTTCTACTTCCTGCCGCGGGAACGGGCACCGGCGATGCTGGATCGGTTGCGGAAGACCGAGGCGGCACGCTGAACCGCACCCCCTTCCCGGCCGTTGCCTCTGGCGAGACGGCAGGAGGGACGCATGGCCAATGCAGCAGACCTCGCCCATGGCGAGATTCCGGACCACACCCCGGTCATCGGCAGCGACGGGCGCAACATCGGCATGGTGGACGGCATCGCGGGCGAATACATCAAGCTGATGAAGGACGAGGCAGGCCAGCATCGCTTCCTCCCGCGCAAGCTCGTCACGAGCCTGGAGGGCGGGCTGGTGCGGGTATCGCTGCCGGCGGCGCAGGCGGCTGATGCCATGGTGGACGAGGCAGAGCTGGCGCGGCGGATGGCGCTCGACCCTGACGCCGGCGCCCCCTTCGGCCGGCCGGACGATAGCGGGCCGCATGGCAGCCGGGCACAGGCGCATGGGCCGAAGGGCAGCCCGGACCACCTGAAGAGCGGGCAGCGACCGGCCGCCGATGGCGGCATCAACACGCACAGGAAGTGAATCGGTGACCCTTCCTTCCTGCCCGCCTGCTGCCGCGCGAGCTGCGGCTCGGCCGGTGGCCGGAACCGGGCGGAGGAGATGCCGGCCTTGCCGCTGGCGCTGGCCGCCAGGACAGGATGGGATAGCTACACCGCCCCAAGCTCGGCCAGGAGGAATGGGCGGAAAACCGCACCTTCTGCGCCTATTGCCGGATGGCGAGGCTGGCCTCGCTGGCGAGCTTTGCCCTCGCCCTGCCGGAGGCGGTCAGGGCAGCGCGGGCAGCCACAGGACGTCGCTGATCCGTCGCGCGCCGCTCGCCAGCATCGCCAGGCGGTCGAAGCCGAGGGCGATGCCGCTGCCGGCCGGCATGCCATACTCCAGCGCGGCGAGGAAATCCTCGTCGATGTCCCAGGCCTCGCCGGGGTGCTGGGCACGGCGGGCCTCGGTATCGGCGATGAAGCGGGCGCGCTGCTCTACCGGGTCGGTCAGTTCGTCGAAGGCATTGGCGAGTTCGATGCCGGCGGCGAAAAGCTCGAAGCGCAGCGCGGCCCGCGGGTCGGCCGGATCGCGCCGGGCGAGTGCGGCCTGGGGCGCCGGCCAATGGGTGAGGAAGGTGGCGCGGTCGCGGCCGAGGCGGGGCTCAACCCGCTCGAGCAGCAGGCGGAAGAACAGGTCCTCCCACCCCTCCCCCTCCCGCGGCGGGGTGCCGATGGCGGCGGCGGCGGCGCCGAGGGCCTCGGCATCGCCGCCGGTTGCCAGGATATCGAGGCCACCGCACCAGCGGTCGAAGGCCTCCGCCATGGAGAGGCGTTCGAAGGGCAGCGTCAGGTCGGTCTCGACCCCCTCATGGCAGACCCGGGGCGGGCAGACGGCACGGAGGAAGTCCTCCGCCTGGTCCATCAACCCGGCCAGCCCGAGGCCGGGCGCGTACCATTCGAGCATGGTGAATTCGGGGGCGTGCCGCGGGCTTGCCTCGCCATTGCGCCAGACCCGGGCGAGTTCAAAGACAGGCCCGGCCCCGGCGACCAGCAGGCGCTTCAGGGCCAGTTCCGGCGAGGTGCGAAGCCAGAGCGTCCGCCGCTCACCGACACCGAGATGGGGAACGTACTCGCTCCGGAAGGCCTGGAGATGGACCTCCATCCCCGGTACCGGAACAAGGCAGGAGGTTTCCACCTCGGTGAAGCCGCGCTCCACGAAGAAACCGCGGGTGGCCGCGGTCAGGGTGGCGCGGCGTCGGAGGAAGGGCAGCCGGTTGGCAAGGCTCTCCGGGTGCCATGAGGGCAAGGGGGGCATTGCCGCCGAGCATGCCAGGGATTAGCTCCGGCCGCATCATGTCCGCCCGTACCCTCCGCAGCGCCGCCGATCTCGCCGAAGCCGGCCTCCTGCCCAATGCGGCGGTGCCGGCCGTGGAGCGTGTCGGCGCGCGCTACAGCATCGCCGTCACCCCTGCCGTCGCCGGGCTGGTTGACCGGGCGGACCCGGCCGACCCGATCGCCCGGCAGTACATCCCCGATGCAGCGGAGCTGCTGACCGCACCGCATGAGCTGGCGGACCCGACGGCGGACGAACCCTTCACCCCGGTCAAGGGCGTGGTGCATCGCTACCCGGACCGGGCGCTGCTGAAGCCGCTGCTGGCCTGCCCGGTCTATTGCCGCTTCTGCTTCCGGCGCGAGGCTGTCGGCGCCGATGGCGGCGTGCTGGGCGAGGCGGAGCTGGAGGCGGCGCTCGCCTGGTTCGCGCGGATGCCGGCCGTGCGGGAGGCGATCCTCACCGGCGGCGACCCGCTGATGCTCTCGCCGCGGCGGCTGGGCAGCATCCTCGGGCGGCTCTCCGCCATGCCGCATATCGAGCTGCTGCGCGTCCATAGCCGGGTGCCGGTTGCGGCGCCGGACCTTGTCACTCCGGCCCTGGCGGAGGCGCTCGGGGCGTTGGAGAGGCCGATCTATCTCTGCGTCCATGCCAATCATGCGCGGGAATTCTCGCCGGCGGCGATGGAGGCGCTTGGCCGCCTGCAGCGGGCGGGGGTGGTGCTGCTGGGCCAGAGCGTGCTGCTGCGCGGGGTGAATGACAGCGCGGAGGCGCTGGAGGGCCTGTTCCGCGCCATGCTGCGGGCGCGGATCAAGCCCTATTACCTGCACCAGCTGGACCCTGCCCCCGGCACCGCCCGCTTCGCCGTGCCGGTCGAGGAGGGCCGCGCCCTGTTGCGGGCGCTGCGCGGGCGGGTGAGCGGCCTCGCCTGGCCGACCTATGTGCAGGAGCGGCCAGGCGGGGCCGGCAAGGTGCCGCTCGGCCCGGCCTATGAGGAAGCCTGATCGCGGCGGACCGGTACGCCCTCCGCCTGATGCGTGACGGCCGGCGGGGCGGAGCCGTCCTGCTCCAGCAGGGCGGATCGGGGGGAGTTGCCAAGCATCGGCTCGGCCGGCGGCACCAGCCAGCCAGCGGCATAGGGTCCGCGCACCGCGACCAGGGCCAGGATCGCCAGCAGGAAGAGCAGGCCGAAGGGGAAGCCGTTGCCGATGGTCAGCAGCATGTTGATCACGCCGGCGCCGAGCAGGACGACCAGCAGCACGGCATTCTGCTGCGCCTCGGTCAGGCCGTCATACCAGAGATTCCAGCGGTAGAGGCTATCGGCACCCTCGATCCGCATCCGGGCGCGGCCGGGCTGCTCGGGATCCGCCTGGACCCAGCCCAGCGCCCGCGGCAGGCGGATCGCCGTCAGCGCGGCGATGGCCAGGATGACCAGGAGACCGAAGGGGAAGCCAATGCTGACCGTCAGCCACATGTTGATGGCCCCGATCAGCACCACCGCGCCGGCGACGACGTTGAACCGCAGGTCTTCCGGTGCCTGGTCATACAGGCGGTTCCAGTGCTGCACGCGTTCGGCATAGGTCATGGCGTTCTCCCTCGTCGGATGGGTCCTCAGTGATCTCTCCAGTATTCGATGCGGCGCGGGCCGGGCCCGGCCGGGCAGGCTATCCCTTACGCAGGCGGCATAAGGCCTGAGCCACCCGAAATGGTATCACATGGCCTCGACCGGTGGCGCCGGGAGGCGCCGGGCGACGAGGTTGCCAGGACCGGCCTTCCCGATTAAACCCCGGCCAGCACCGTGCTGCCCCGGCGCCCGGCCCCGCCGGAGCGCCGCTGCTCATTCCGCCCTTTCAGACGTCAGGTCCCGCCCCATGGCAAAGATGCAAGCCAACCAGATGCGTGCCGGCATGGTCATCGAGTTCGAAGGCCAGCGCTACACCATCCTCAAGCAGAACATCATGATCCCGGGCAAGGGCAACGCGATCATCCAGGTCGACATGCGCAACATCAAGACCGGCGCGAAGAAGGACCAGCGCTGGCGCACCGCCGACACCGTCGAGCGGCTGATGACCGAGGACAAGGAGTTCACCTACTCCTACGCCGAGGGCGACACGCTGATCCTGATGGATCCCGAGACCTATGAGCAGACCACGGTGTCGAAGGACATCCTCGGCGACCGGCTGCCCTTCCTGGTCGAGAACATGACCGTCGGCGTCCGCCTCATCGAGGGCGAGCCGGTGGCGATGACCCTGCCGCCGCAGGTGACGCTCGAGGTGGTCGAGGCTGATCCGGTGGTGAAGGGGCAGACCGCCGCCTCCTCCTACAAGCCGGCCATGCTGTCGAACGGCGTGAAGACCATGGTGCCGCCCTTCGTCACCACCGGCGAGAAGATCGTCGTGAGCACCGAAGACGCGTCCTACGTGGAACGCGCCAAGGGCTAAGGGAAGGACAGGATCTTGGCTTCACCCTCCGCCCGTCTCTCGCCCGCACTCAATGTCGTCGTCTCGGCGGTGCAGAAGGCCGGGCGGCGGCTGCTGCGCGACTTCGCCGAGGTCGAGCAGTTGCAGGTCTCCTCGAAGGGGCCGGGTGATTTCGTCTCCCAGGCCGATCTCCGGGCCGAGGAGCAGCTCCGCCAGGATCTCGGCCGCGCCCGACCGAATTTCGCCTTCCTGATGGAGGAAAGCGGCACGCATGGCGCCGAGGATTGGGAATGGCGCTGGGTGGTTGATCCGCTCGACGGCACCAGCAACTTCCTCCATGGCATCCCGCATTGGGCGATCAGCGTCGGGATCGAGAAGCGGCTGGAGAACGGGCGGAGCGAGGTCGTCGCCGGCGTCATCTACAACCCGGCCGCCAATGAGATATTCTGGGCGGAAAAGGGCGTTGGCGCCTTCCTCAACGACAGGCGGCTGCGCGTCTCCGGCCGCAAGGACATGCGGGAGGCGCTGTTCGCCACCGGCATCCCCTTCGCCGCGGCGCCGCGACGGGCCGAATTCAGCCATACCCTGGCGCGGCTGATGCCGCAGGTGGCGGGCATCCGGCGCTTCGGCGCGGCGGCGCTCGACCTCGCCTGGGTGGCCGCGGGCCGCTATGACGGGTACTGGGAGCTGAACCTCAAGAAGTGGGACATGGCGGCCGGCCTGGTGATGGTGCGCGAGGCGGGCGGCTTCGTCACCGACCCCCAGGGCGGCGATCCCTATGCCGAGGGCAATGTCGTGGCCGGTAACCAAGCGCTGCAGGGCAAGCTGCGCGAGGTGGTGGCCGAGGGTGTGGCTGCGGCCGAGGCCGGGCGCAACCGCCAGACCTCCTGACGCGGCCGCCATGGACCTCGCTGCCGGCCCTGGCCTAGTTTGGTAATGTGACGCGCCCCGCACCTATCCTCTGGCTGTTGGCCGGCCTCGCACTGGCATTTCCGGCCGGGGCGGAGGAGCCGTTGCCGCCCTCGCCGGCCGAGGCGCCGCCGCAGCCTGCCGACCTCTCCGTCGTGCCCAGCCCGGCGCCCGCTGCCGGGCCGGCTGGCCCGACCTTGCAAGGCCTGCCCGCCGGGCTAGAGGCGCTGCCGGCAGGCGGCGCGAGGCTGCGCTTCCAGCCAGGGGTCGAGGTGCTGCCGCAAGGATTGGACAGCGGGCTTGCCGAATTGGGCCGCCGTATCGCGGCAGGCCCGCCAGGCCGGATCGCCGTGACCGCCCAGGCTTCGGGTCCGGCCTCCGATGTCTCCGCGGCGCGGCGGGTGAGCCTCGCCCGGGCGCTGGCCGTGAAGCAGGCCCTGGCCGCGGGTGGCCTTCCACCGACCCGGATCGATATCCGTCCCATGGGCCGCACCGCCGAGGCGCTCGATGCGGTCGATGTCCAACCGCCCGAGCCGAAAGCGGCGCGATGAGGATTGGCCGATGACCCCCCCGCTCCGCTTCCTCTGGCGCATGGTCGGCTTCCTCGCGGTCGTGCTGACGGTGGGGCTGCTGCTGGCGCCCCAGCTGGCCGGCGCCTTCGCGGCGAATCCGCTGCTGAACGGACTGATCCTCGGCGTGCTGCTGATCGGCATCGTCTGGAACCTGCGTCAGGTGCTGACCCTGAAGCCGGAGGTCGCCTGGATCGAGCATTTCCGTGCCCCGCGCATGGGGGCCCCGGCGCAGCCGGCGCCGAAGCTCCTCGGGCCGATGGCCAGCATGTTCTCCGCCCGCCGTTCCGACCGCCTCTCCCTCTCGGCGCCGGCGATGCGGAGCGTGCTCGACGGCATCGCCTCCCGCCTCGACGAATCACGCGAGCTCTCGCGCTACATGACCGGGCTGCTGATCTTCCTCGGCCTGCTCGGCACCTTCTGGGGCCTGCTGCTCACCATCGGCTCGGTCTCCGACGTGATCGGCGGCATGTCGGTCGGTTCCGGCGACCTGAACCAGCTCTTCAACCAGCTGAAGACCGGCCTCGCCCAGCCGTTGCAGGGCATGGGGACGGCCTTCTCCTCCTCGATGCTGGGCCTCGCCGGCGCGCTGGTACTCGGCTTCCTCGACCTCACGGCGGGGCAGGCGCAAAACCGCTTCTATAACGAGCTGGAGGAATGGCTGGCCGGCATCACCCGCCTCTCCTCCGGCGTGCTCGGCGATGCGGGCGGCGAGGCCATGGGCAGCGTCCCCGCCTATGTGCAGGCGCTGCTGGAGCAGACGGCGGAGAATCTCGAAGGGCTGCAACGCATCCTCGCCCGCGGCGAGGAGGGCCGGGCGCAGACCGGCCAGGCGATGCTGACCCTGACGGAGCGGCTGACCGCGCTGACCGACCAGATGCGCGCCAGCCAGTCCCTCATGCTCCGTGTCGCCGAGCAGCAGGCCCAGCTTGCCCCGGTGCTGGCACGCCTCGCCGATGCGCAGGGCAACCCGCAGGTGGACGAGGTGCTGCGCGGCCACCTTCGCAGCGCGGATCTTCATCTGGCGCGGTTGGTGGAGGAGGTGACCCAGGGCCGCCAGCAATCCACCAACGAGATCCGCAGCGAGATCAAGCTGGTGGCGCGGACGATCGCGGCTCTGGCCGAGGAATCGCCGCGTTGACGGTATCGGCTTAGGCGATGGGTCCCTCGGGCCGAGGGCGCCGGGCGCGCGGGGGCGGCGGGCTGGATGCCTGGCCGGGCTATGTGGACGCGCTGTCCACCCTGCTCATGGTCATCATCTTCGTGCTGCTCGTCTTCGTGCTGGCGCAGGGCTTCCTCTCCGTCGCCCTTTCCTCGCGTGACCGGGCGCTCGACCGGCTGAACCGGCAGGTGGCCGAGTTGGCCGAGCTGCTCTCCCTCGAGCGCGGCCAGACCGGCGAATTGCGCAACGCCCTCAGCCGCACCGCCGAGGAGCTGCGCGGCGCCGCAGCCGCCCGCGACGCGCTGCAGGCCCAGCTGCGGGAGTTGCGGGAAGAGCGCGACCGGTTCTCGGCCGAACGTGACGCGGTGCGCGGTGAGCGCGACCAGCTCACCGCCCGGCTCACCGACCTGGAGCTGACCGGACGCGGCGCGCCGGAGCGCATCGCATCCCTGGAGCGGCAGCTCGCCGAGGCCTTGCAACGCGCGGAGACGACCGGCGGCGATGCCGCCCAGACGCTGGCCCGGCTGACCGAGACGACGCGCAACCTGGCCGCGGAGCGCACTGCCCGCCAGCAGCAGGAGGCACGCGCCGCGGATCTCGACAGGCAGCTTGGCGAGACACGCGGTGCCGTCGAAACGGCACGGCAGGAGCTGGCCGGGTTGCGGCGTCAGTTGCAGGAGGCAGCGGCGCAACTCGCCCAGACCCAACAGCAGCTCGCCGCGATGCGGCAGGAGATGGCGGTACTGGACCGTCAGGTCCAGGCCGATCGGGCGACGATCGAGGCACGGCTCTCCGATGCGGCTCGGCTGTCAGAGCAGGTGCGGGCGCTCACCGCGCTGCGCGACCAGCTGGAGCGGCAAGCGGCGGAAGCAGCCCGGCGCGCAGGCGACGAGGCACAGCGGCGCAATGCCGCCGAGGCCGCAGCCGGCACCGAGGCGGAGCGCCGCCAGGCCGCGGAGCGGGCCGCCGCCACCGAGCAGGAGCGCCGCCGGGCGGCTGAAGCCCTCGCCGCTGAAGAGGCGCAGCGGCGACAGGCGGCCGAGCGCGCTGCCGGGGAACAGGGCCGGCTGGCCGAGAGTGCGCGGGCCCAGGTCGCCCTGCTTGGCCGCCAGATCGAGGAATTGCGCAACCAGCTCGCTCGGGTGGCCGCCGCGCTCGATGCGGCCGAGACCTCCGGCCGCGACAAGGACGTCCAGATCAGCGCCCTTGGCTCGCGGCTGAACGCAGCCCTCGCCGCACGGGTGGAGGAGCTGCAGCGCTACCGCAGCGACTTCTTCGGCCGGCTGCGGGATGTGCTGGGCGACCGGCCCGACATGCGAATCGTGGGTGACCGCTTTGTCTTCCAGTCGGAGGTGCTGTTCCCGCCGGGCAGCGCCGACCTCTCGGAGCGTGGCCAGCAGCAGATCAGGGCCATCGCCCGGGTGCTGCAGGACCTTGCGGCCCGGATCCCACCGGATGTGAATTGGCTGCTGCGGGTCGATGGTCATGCCGACCGCACGCCGATCCGCAGCCCGCGATATGCCAGTAATTGGGAATTGTCGGCGGCGCGCGCGATCGCCGTCTCGCAGCTGCTGATGGCCGAGGGGCTGTCGCCGAACCGTGTGGCCGCGACAGCCTTCGGCGACAACCAGCCACTCGATCCGGGTGAGTCGCCCGAGGCGCTGGCGCGCAACCGGCGGATCGAGCTTCGGCTCACCGACCGGTAGCGGATGGCCGGTGCCCGCCCTACCCCGCCGGGTTCGCCAGCGGGTCGAGCTTGTAGCCGCCGGCCTCGGTCATCAGCAGGCGGGTATGCGAGGGGTCAGGCTCGATCTTCTGCCGCAGGCGGTAGATATGCGTCTCGAGCGTGTGCGTCGTGACGGCGCTGTTGTAGCCCCAGACCTCGTTCAGCAGGATCTGGCGCGGCACCGGCTTGCCACCGGCACGGTAAAGGAATTTCAGGATCGCGCTCTCCTTGTCGGTCAGGCGGATCTTCCGGTTGCGCGCCGGCTCCAGCAGCAGCTTGGCGCTGGGGCGGAACATATAGGGCCCAATGGAGAAGACGGCGTCTTCCGAGTTGTCGAATACGCGCAGTTGGGCGCGGACGCGGGCCAGCAGCTCCGACATGCGGAAGGGTTTGGCGATGTAGTCATTGGCCCCCGAATCGAGGCCGCGAATGATGTCCGCCTCGGCATCCGCACCGGTCAGCATGATAATGGGCATTTGCCGGCCTTCCCGGCGGAGCCGGGCGCAGAACTCCCGGCCATCGGCATCGGGCAGGCCGATATCGAGCAGGATAGCATCATAGCGTGCATTGGCATCGGCAAGCTTGGCCTCCGCCTCGCCGGCGCTCTCCGCCTCATCGGCGGTGAAATCACCATCGAGGGCAATCTGCTCGACCAGGGTGGCACGCAGATTTGCGTCGTCCTCGACAATCAGGATGGGGCGGGGCGTCGCCATTGGACCTCCGGAGAAAATAAAGCGGTTACATCTCTGTGCAGGGCGCGCCAGTCACCCGAGCCGACGGAATGAAACCACAGAGTGAAAAAGCGCACCTCATGGATACGCCTGATTGGCTACACATTATTGCGATATGAGTTCGACCGCCCTGGTTTCAGCCATGGGCGTGATGTTCGTGCTGGAAGACTGTGCCGTAATAGATTGAACGCGCGACGGATAACGCAAGTGCGAGCGAAGGATCCCCTCCGTTAGAGGAGCGTCCCCTCGAATGGGGGTTGAAGGTCCGGCGCCTCGAACTCAACAACCCATAAATCGGGGTCGCGTTTCACCTGCCGTGCCACATAGGCATCGGCCGCCGCGTCATCGACCGGCGCCGGGCCGGTGCCGCGCAACCAAGCCGGGCGTCCCTCGGCATCCCGCACCTGGCTGAGGACGACCAGACCCGCCCGCCCTCGGAGGATGCAGAGGATGCCGCCCGAATCAGGGTCCCCCTTGCGCAGCACGGCTCCGCTGCGGCCGCCGATATCGGCGAGCCGCAACGCCATCGAAACCCAAATGCCGGCCTTCACGCGCGCTTCCATGAGCGCATAGGCCCGAACTCGGGCGCCTCCGGCAAGCCCCCGCTTGCCGAGCGGCGCCGCCTCCGCCACATCTCGCCCTATCGGCTCGGTGTGGGATCAGGACCGTGGACCAGCAGAAGATGACGGAAGGCCAGCGCGCCTATGAGGCGAAGCGGGCAGCGAAGGCAGGGATGAGTCTCGAGAAATGGCTCGCCTTGAAGGCCAAGGAGGCTGAGGCGGAGCGGGCCGTCGCCGCGAAAGCGGCCGAGACGGCGTCGCCGGTGAAGAAGCAGGGCTTCTTCGGCCGGCTGCTGGAACGGGCGCAGAAGCCGCTCTAGGCTCAGACCATCCGCAGCAATATTCCGTCGCGGCGGATGGCCTGGTGGAAGACCACCCCGCCGATATGGAGGACCAGCAGCACAAGGATGGCGTAGCCGCCCACCGTATGGGCGGTCTGCACCGCCCCGGCCAGTGCCTCGTTCGTCTCCATGAATTTCGGCAGGTCGATGAGGCCGAGATAGGCGGTGTCGCCCCGCAGCGGGAAACCCCAGGCATTGGTGGCGATGAAGCCGAGGACCGGCTGCAGGATCAGCAGGGCATAGAGGGCATGATGCACCCCGGCCGCGGTCCTCCGCAGCGGCATCGGCACCTGGTCGGGCAGCGGCGGAGGCGGGTTGCGCAGCCGCCAGCCCAGCCGGGCCAGGGCGACGAGGAGGATGGTCAGCCCGGCCGATTCATGCACCGCATAGAACGGCATCTTGGCGTCATCCTTGATGTACTCGATGACGAAGCCGACCGGCCAGGCTAGGCCGAGCAGCGCCACGGTGACCCAGTGAAACCACTTCGCGCCGGTGCTGTAGCCTTGCATCACCCGACCTCCCCTACCCTGGTCGCCGCCCATGCCGATTGGAGCATGGACCCGCGCAAGCGTTGGATATCGGTCGCGGAGCGGAAAGGAGAAGCCTGGCACATGGCGGCGCCCCGGCCGGTCGGCTCGCTCGATGCGCTGCTGGCGGGGTTGCTGCGGGGCGGACAGCCGGTGGCACTCGGTCTCGACCTGCCACTCGGCCTGCCGCGTGCCTATGCGGCGGGGCGGGCGGAGGCGGGCTTTCTGGAATTCATGCGTGGACTGGCGGCGCGGCCGGGCTTCTTCGAGGTCAGCCCCGGGCTGGAGACGGTGTCGCCGGAGCGCCCTTTCTACCCGGCTCGTGGCATCAAGGGCATGACCCGGGCGGCGCATGCGGTGGCGCTCGGTTTCGCCGGACCGGAGGGGCTGTCCCGATGGTGCGATCGGGCGACGGCGGAGCGGCCCGCCGGGGCGCCGGTCTTCTGGACCCTTGGGGCGAACCAGTCCGGCAAGGCCGCGATCACCGCCTGGCGCGATTGGCTGGTGCCGGCGCTGACCTCGGGGGCGCCGATTCGGCTCTGGCCCTTCGAGGGTGGGTTGCGGGCCCTGCTGGCGCCGGGTCAGGCGGTGCTGGCCGAGGTCTATCCGGCGGAGGCGTTGCGTCAATGCGGATTGCGCCTCACTGGCAGCAAGCGGGCCCAGGCGCCCCGGCGTGCGCTGGCCCCTGCCCTTCGCGCAGTCCTCGACGAACGGCGGGTGGAGCCGGAACCTGCGCTGGTGGCCGCCATCACGGACGGGTTCGGGGCCGATGCGGCGGGCGAGGACCGCTTCGATTCGGTCATCGGCCTGCTCGGCCTGATCGCCGTGCTGGACGGGGCTCGCCCGGATTTCGTCCCGGACGACCCCTGGATCCGCTGCTGGGAAGGCTGGGTGCTGGGGCAGACGGCGCTGCCCCGCGGCCTCACGCCATGAAGTCGATCGTGGCGTTCATCGCCTCGCTGGCCGGGATGCGGAGCAGGCCCTGACCGCCGGTGGCCGGCACGCCATTGATGCGAAGCGCTGAGCCCGTTTCCTCCAGCGAGCGCACCCGGAGGCCGAGCAGCACCATACGGTCGCCCCGCCCCGCCGGGTCGGCCGCCGCGGCGCCGAGCTCGGCGGCGACGGTGGCATGCGGCGCGGCCTCGACCACCGCATCGCCGGCCCGCAGCATGGCGCGGCAATCGCTCGTCACCGTCACCGCCTCGGCGCCGAACATGCGCCGGAAGAGCGCCGCCTGGCGCTCCGGGTCGCGCACCGAGAGCAGGATGCGGGCCACGCCCAGCGCGCCATTCGGATGGGCCTGCCATTCCGGGCGCCAGACATGCTCCGGCGTCAGGTGCTCGCACCAGTAAAGCCGGCCATCGAAGGCGGCGGAGCGGTCGAGGCGGACGGTCTTGAATTTCGCGTCCTGCTGCGTGCCATCAGGCAGGTCCGCCGGGCGATGGAAGGCCGTGGCCGGCTGCACCGGCACGCCACGCGCCTGCTGCCCGGCCGCCAGCGCCTCGGCCTCGTAGCCACGGAAGACGAGGCCGTTCAGCCCAACCGGGAAGGGCGCGATATCGGGTCGGAGCGTGCCGCCTGGCACATCGGTGCCAAGCAGTTCGAGGTAATCGCGCCCAAGGATGGCCAGGTGGTTGGCCGAGCCGAGGCTGTGCTTGCCCATCGGCGTCAGCTGGAAGCCGAGGCGGCGATAGGCCTCGGCCCCCTCCGTCATGCGGTCGCGGACATCGATGACGATGTGGTCGATCAGGCAGTCCATGCTCACTCCTCCCGGCGGTAGAGGCCGGCCGCCGCGGCGGCCTGGGCGGCCATCGCCACGACCAGTTCCAGCATCGGGGCCGGCACGCCACGCTCCCGCGCCAGGCGCAGCGGCACCTGGAAGAGCGCATCCACCTCCATCGGCCGGCCGGCCTCGAGGTCCTGCAGGATGGAAGGCTTGTGCGGGATGTCAGCCGAGAGGTTGATCCGCTCCTCCGCCGCGCCGCCGACCGGACGGCCCATGGCGGCAGCGATGGCGAGACCCTCGCGCACCACCTGCACCGCGGCCTCGCGGATGGCGCCGTCGCGGAAGGTGTCGCGCATGTTGCGACGGGTAAGCACGCAGATCGGGCCGTTGGACAGGTTGTTCAGCAGCTTGGCCCAGACATCCGTGCGGATATCCTCGGAGACGCTGCAGGCGATGCCCCCGGCCTTGAAGGCGCCAGCGAGCGCCCCCGCGCGGGCGCTGCGGCTGCCATCTGGCTCGCCGAGGATCAGCTTGCTCGACTTGCTGGTGACCTCGATGACGCCAGGCTCCGGCACCGAGCAGGCCGAGTAGACCACGCCGCCGATGGCGCGCGCCGGGCCGACCGCGTTCCAGACCACGTCGCCCGGGTCGACCTCCGGCACGCGCTGGCCCTCCTCGGCGCCGCCATGGCTGGCGAAGTACCACCAGGGGATGCCGTTGGTGACGAAGGCAACCGGCGTCTCCGGCCCCAGCAGCGGCGCGATGGCCCGGGCGACGGCAGGCAGCGCCGGCACCTTGGTGCAGACCACCACCGCATCCTGCGGGCCGAGCTCAGCCGGATCGGCGGCCGCCCTGGGTCGGCACTCGATCGTGCCGTCGGCGGTGCGGACAGTCAGCCCGCGCTCCTGGATCGCGGCCAACTGGGCGCCGCGAGCGACGACCGAAACCTCGGCGCCACCCTTGGCCAAGCGCCCGGCGAGGTGCCCGCCGATGGCGCCGGGCCCGTAGATGCAGATCCTCATGCAGCCTCCTCGGTCGGGGTGTAGAGCCCGGCGGCAATGGCGGCCCGCGTTGCGAGCGCCACCATCAGCGAGAGCGTCGGCGTGGCGACCCCAGCCGCCCGGGCAAGGCGCAGCGGGGCCTGGAACATCGCTTCCACCTCCATCATCCGCCCGGCTTCGAGGTCCTGCAGGATGGAGGGCTTGTGGCGCAGCCTGGCGGAGCGGGCGACGCGGGCCGCCGGGGCGTCACCGGGGATGACGATCCCCTCGGCGGCGGCGATGGCGATCACCTCCTCCGCCATGCGGATCGCCGCCTCGCGGATCTCGGGGCTGCGATAGGCATCCTGCATGCAGGAACGGGCGAGGATGCAGAGCGGGCCGGTGACGATGTTGCCGAGCAGCTTCTGCCAGACCGCCTGGCGGATATCGGGCACAACCGGGGCCGGCAGGCCGCCGGCGGCGATGGCGGCGGAGAGGGCCTCGATGCGCGGGGTGATCCGCCCATCGACCTCGCCGAGGATGAGGCGGGCATCGCTGGTCTCGGCCTCCACTACGCCGGGCGCGATGACGGTACAGGCGGAGTAGACCACACCGCCGATGCTGCGTGGGATGCCTATGGACTGGCGGAGCGCGCCACCAGGATCGAGCATCGGCAGGATCTCGCCGTCCCGCGCCGTCCGATCATTGTACCACCAGGGGATGCCGTTCATGACGAAGGCAACCGGCGTCTCCGCGCCCAGAAGCGGCGCGATAGTGGCGGCGACGCTCGGCAGGGCGGGCGCCTTGGTGGTGACGAGCACCGCATCCTGCGGGCCAAGCTCCGCCGGATCGGCGCTGGCGCGGGGGCGGCAGCGGATCGTGCCGTCCGGCGCGTGCACGGTGAGCCCCGCCTCGCGGATCGCCGCCAGGGTCGGGCCACGGGCGACGACCGAGACCTCGGCCCCGCCCTGGGCGAGGCGGGCCGCGACATGGCCGCCGATGGCGCCAGCGCCGAAGACGCAGACTCTCATGGCGCCGCAGCCTTGAGCGCGGCGATGGTGGCAATGCCGGCCTCGACCAGCCGGGTGGTCAGCAGGGCGCCATGCTCGGCGCTGCCGGGGCGGCTGTCGGCGCAGGCGACGCCGCCGGGCGCGACCTCCTCCACCTCCATCGGCACCGAGACCTCGACGCCGGCGACCCGCACCGTGCCGAAATTGGCGACCGGCAGGCCAAGGACCGGCGGCACCGCCTCGCGGGCTCGTGCCCGATCCGGATGGCAGAGATCGGGGCGAAGATGGCGGGCGACGGACCAGACCGGGTCGCCGCCATGGCCGAGGCTCTCCGCGCTGCCGCCAAGCTCGGCATGAAGGGCCCCGGCGATGCGCCAGAGATGCATCGCCGGGATGAGCACCTTATGCCGGCGGCGGAGGCTCCGGGCCGCGGCATCGACGGGGCCGATGGAGCCGGCATGGCCGTTGAGGATGAGGATGCGGCTGCAGCCGGTGCGCAGCAGATTGCCGCAGACCTCCTCGACCACCGCCTGCAGCAGGCCGGGCGTCAGCACGATGCCGCCCGGGACCATGCCGAAATAGTCCTCGCCGCCGAAAGGGATGGCCGGGAGGACCAGCCCGCCGGAGCCGGCGGCGATGCGGTCGGCCAGCGCCTCGGCGAGCAGGTAGTCGCCCATTGGCGCCTGGGGGCCATGGGTTTCGAGGCTGCCCATGGGGAGGATGGCACAGGCCCCCTCCCCCAGTCGGCGCGCCACCTCCGGCGCTGTCAGCTCCGCGATGCGGTGCGTCATGCCAGCATGTCCAGCGCGATGCGGCTGAGGGCCTGGACGCCGAGGCCGATGCAACGCTCGTCGGGCTGGTAGTGGTCATTGTGCAGATGGTCGTGCCGGCCCGGCGCGCCGCTGCCGATGCGCAGCTGGAAGGCTGGCACCCGCTCGGCGAATTCGGCGAAATCCTCGGCGCCCATGCTGGGCCGGCCCTCGGCCACCACGTCGCCGAACTGGCGGCGCACGGCGGCGATGGCGGGGTCGAGCACGCTGTCGGCATTGATGAGCGGCGGCACGCCGCGACGGTAGTTCAGCGTGCATTGGACACGGTGCATGGCCTCGAGCCCGGCGGCGAAGCGGCGCAGCGCTGCCTCCGCCGTGTCGCGCGCCGCATGGTGCAAGGTGCGGACGGTGCCGCGCAGCTCGACCGTCTCGGGGATGATGTTGGGCGCCGTACCACCGTGGATCATGCCGATGGTGACCACCCCCGGCATCAGCGGGTCGAGCTCGCGGCTCACCACGGTCTGCGCCTGGGCGATGAAGGCGCCGGCGGCGACGATCGGGTCCACGGCCTTGTCGGGATGCGCCGCATGGCCTGACTTGCCACGGATGACGAGGTCGAAGCGGTCGGCGGCGGCAAGCGTCGAGCCGCGGCAATAGCCGAACTGGCCGGCCGGCATGTCGGGATGGTTGTGGAAGCCGAGCGCCATGTCGACGCCCTCAAGCACGCCATCCTGCACCATCGCGGCTGCCCCGCCGAGTGCCTCCTCGGCCGGCTGGAAGACGAGGACGACGCGGCCGGCGAGCTGAGGCGCCAGATCCTTCAAAACCTCGGCAGCGCCGAGCAGCGTGGTGGTGTGGATGTCATGGCCGCAGGCATGCATCTTGCCATCCACCGTGCTGGCGAAGGGCAGGCCGGTCATCTCATGGATCGGCAGGGCATCCATATCGGCGCGGATCGCGAGCGTCGGGCCAGGCCGCCCGCCCTCGATCACGCCCACGACGCCGGTGCGGCCAATGCCGGTGCGATGGGCGATGCCCATGCGCGCAAGTTCGGCGGCCACGATACCGGCGGTGCGCACTTCCTCGAAGGCGAGTTCGGGGTGGGCGTGGATGTCGCGGCGGATTTCGACCAGCCTCGGCTCCAGCGCCGCCGTCGCCTCACGGATCCGGGTTTCGGGGTCGTTGAGGCGGGGCGATGCGGCCATGAGCACAGGGTCCTGCTGCGGGAGAGTGGCGGGAGGATCAGGGGAAAGCGGCGCTGCCGCAAGCCGCGCCAGGCAAATTTTGCCGCAGTGCAACACAGGATGCGTGGCTTGCCGGCCATCCTCTGCCCATGCGATACGCAGCGCGATCCAAAGGGAGGAGGACGCCCGGGATGCTGCCGCGCCGAGCCTGGCTCGCGGGCGGCGCCGTATTCGCGGCGCTGCCCTCGATTGCGTGCGCGCAGGCCTCGGCATGGCCCACGCAGCCGATCCGCCTCGTCGTCCCTTTTGCGCCGGGCGGCACGACGGACCTCGCCGCGCGGCTGGTGAGCCAAGGTCTGGGCATGCGGCTCGGCCAGCCGGTGATCGTCGAGAACCGGCCCGGGGCTGGTGCCACGCTGGCCTCCGCGCAGGTCGCCCAGGCGGCGCCGGACGGTCTCACGCTGCTGGTCTCGAATATCGCCAGCCATGGGGTTGCTCCTTCGCTCTACCGCAACCTCCGCTACGATCCGGTGCGGGACTTCACGCATATCGCCCTGCTGCTCGAGACACCTTCCGTCTTTGTCGCCCAGCCGCGCTTCCCGGCCCGGGGCATCGCCGATGTCGTGCGGCTCTCGCGGGACATGCCACGCGGAATCGATATCGCCTCCTCCGGCACGGGCTCCTCCAATCACCTGCTGATCGTGCAATTCGGCCAGGTGACCGGGGCGCGGGTGAACCATGTGCCCTATCGTGGCGCGGGCCCCGCCATGACCGACGTCATCGCCGATGTGGTGCCGATGATGTCGGACAGCCTGCCCTCCTCGGCCGGTCATCTCCGGGCCGGTGCCGTGCGCGGCATGGCCATCGCCTCGACCGCGCGCCATCCGGCCTTTCCCGAGTTGCCGAGCTTCCGCGAGCAGGGCGTTGATCTTGTCGCCAGCTCATGGTTCGGCCTGTCGGCGCCAGCCGGCCTGCCGCCGGCGATCACCGGGCGGCTGAGCCGCGAGGTGGCAGCGGTGCTGGCCGATGCTGCGCTGCAGCATCGCTTCGCCGAGCTTGGCGGCACTGTCGGGGCACTTTCGCCGCCTGCCTACGCGGAGTTCATCGCCGGAGAGGTGGCGCGATGGGCGCCAGTAGTGCAGGCCTCGGGCGCGCAGGTGGAGTGAGCCGCGGACGCGAAATTGGGAATGGCCCCGGCTTGACCGCGAGCGCTGCGTAGGGTTGTCGTTGCCCACCTTAACATTTGAGGATTGCCGGGCTCGCCCGGCAAGCTGGGAGCCGAGAAGGGTCGCCGCATGAAGATCAATGCCAAGGATGTCGCCTCGGGCTTATTGCTCATCCTGATTGCTGCTGTAGGCCTATGGCTGAATGGCGACCATTCGCTTGGCAGCGCCCGGAGGATGGGTCCGGGCTACATGCCAATGCTCGTATTCTGGTTCCAGGTCGTTCTCGGTGGAATCGTGCTTGTCATGGCCTTCTTCAACGGACCCGATCCGCTGGAGAAGTGGACGGGGTTGGATGCGTCGATGCTGGTCATCGCCGTCATCGTCGGCACCCTCGTCGGCTTTGCAGCACCCCATCTGAGCAGCTTCTTCGATAATTCCTACGGCTCCCTCGGCCTCGGCATGTTGGCCGGGTTCCTGGTCGTGAGCTACGCGCGTGGATGGCGGCTCCTTGGCTTCATCTGCGCTGCCATGTGTGCCTTCTGCCTCCTTCTCGAGAAGGGCGGCCTGATGCTGGCACTGGCCGCGACCATCGGCATCGCATCCATGGCGGAGCCGGAGCATCGCGCCAGGCCGCTCGGCGTGCTGGGCATCACGGTGTTCCTGCTGGCGCTGTGCTGGTGGATCTTCATCAAGCAACTCGATATCCGCGTGGCCGTCTGGCCGCTGCAATACTGACCAGATGCCGGGATAGGGATACGCAACGGTCATGGACATCCTAGGTAACCTTGCTCACGGCTTCAGCGTCGCGCTCAGCTTCAGCAACCTGCTGTTCGCGCTGATCGGCGCCCTGATCGGTACGGCGATCGGCGTGCTGCCGGGCATCGGCCCGGTTGCGACCATCTCGCTGCTGCTGCCGATCACCTTCGGCCAGCCGGCGACCACCGCCATCATCATGCTGGCGGGCATCTATTACGGCGCGCAGTACGGTGGCTCCACCACCGCCATCCTGCTCAACCTGCCGGGCGAGATCAGCTCGGTGGTGACGACGCTCGAGGGCTACAAGATGGCCCGGAACGGCCGTGCGGGCGCAGCGCTGGCGACCTCCGCCCTGTCATCCTTCTTCGCCGGCACGGTCGCCACCGTCGTCGTCGCCGGATCGGGGCCGTTGCTGACCTCGGTGGCGCTGTCCTTCGGGCCGGCGGACTACTTCTCGCTTATGCTTCTCGGCCTGATCATCTCGGCGGTTCTCGCCCAGGGCTCCGTCATCAAGTCGATCGGCATGGTGGTGTTCGGCGTCGCCCTCGGGCTGGTGGGCACGGATGTGCAGACCGGCCAGCAACGCTTCACATTCGGCATTCCCGAATTGTCCGACGGCATAAGCTTCGTCGCCCTGGCGATGGGTATGTTCGGCATCGCGGAGATCGTCCTGAACCTCGAGAAGCCCGAGGCGCGGAGCGTTCTCAAGACCGAGGTCGGCAGCCTCTGGCTGACCCGCGAGGAATTCCGGCGTGCCACGCCTTCGACCCTGCGCGGCACCCTGGTCGGGACGGTGCTCGGTATCCTGCCGGGCGGTGGCGCTGCCCTCTCCTCCTTCGGTTCCTACATGATGGAGCGCAAGGTCTCGAAGCACCGCAATCTCTTCGGCACCGGCGCCATCGAGGGCGTCGCCGGTCCGGAGGCAGCCAACAACGCGGCCGCGCAGACCAGCTTCATCCCGCTGCTGACGCTCGGCATCCCGGCCAACGCGGTCATGGCGCTGATGGTGGGCGCGCTCATCATCCAGGGCATCCAGCCTGGCCCTCGCATGGTCGAGGCGCAGCCGGACCTGTTCTGGGGCCTCATCGCCTCGATGTGGATCGGCAATGTCATGCTGCTGGTCATCAACCTGCCGATGATCGGCATGTGGGTGAAGCTGCTGCAGGTTCCCTACAAGTTCCTCTACCCGGCGATCCTGGTGTTCTGCTGCATCGGCGCCTACAGCGTGAACAACAACGTCTTCGACGTCTACTCGACAGTCCTGTTCGCCGTGTTCGGCTACATGTGCAACAAGCTGAAGCTGGAGCCGGCACCGATGCTGATCGGCTTCGTGCTCGGCCCGATGATGGAGGAACATCTGCGGCGCGCCATGCTGCTCTCGCGCGGCGACGTGATGGTCTTCCTTGAGCGGCCTATCAGCGCCAGCATGCTGGCCATCGGCGCCATTGCCCTGATTGCCATGCTGCTGCCCAACCTGCGGAAGGGGAAGGAAGCCGCGCTCAGCGGCTGACGATCCCCTACCCTGCCCTGCCGAAGCCGCCCCGGGACACCGGGGCGGCTTTTCTTTTGCCCGGGCCCGCCGCAGGCTGCCCGCCGGACAGCAGGGAAGCCCTTCCGCATGGATTTGCAATTGGCCGGGCGCGTCGCCCTCGTTACCGGTGCCTCCGCCGGCCTCGGCCGCACCATCGCGGCGATGCTGGCGGCCGAGGGGTGCCGCGTCGCCATCCTCGCGCGGCGGCGCCCGTTGCTGGAGAGCCTCGCGGCCGAACTACTCGTGACGGCCGAGCCGCTGATCCTGACCGAGGACATCACCGACCCGACCGCCGCACCACGCATCCGCGATGCCGTGCTCAGCCGCTTCGGCCGTTGCGACATTCTCGTCAACAACGCCGGCGGCAGCCGTCCGCAACCACCAGGGGAGCTGGGCAGCGAGGAGACTTGGCAGGAGGCGATGGAGCTGAATTTCCACGCCGCCCGACGCCTGACCCATGCGCTGGTGCCGGCCATGCAGGCGGCCGGCTTCGGGCGCGTCATCAACCTCACCGGGCAGGACGAGCCGCATAACGTGAACCCCGCCAATGCCCCGAACGGCGCGACCCATATCTGGGCCAAGGCGCTCTCTCGCCAGGTTGGGCGCGACGGCATCACGGTGAATTCCATCCCGCCGGGCCGAATCCGCTCCGAGCAGATCGACCTCCGCGTCATGCCGACCGAGGAAAGCCGCCGTGCCTGGGCGGAGCGGGAGGTCCCAGCCGGCTATATTGGCCAGCCGGAGGATCTGGCGGTGCTTGCGGTGTTCCTCGCCTCGCCCCTGGCCCGCTACATCACCGGCCAGGTCATCCATGTGGATGGCGGCACGCGCCGGTACAGCCATTGAGGGAGAGCCACGCCATGTTCATCGCCATGAACCGTTTCCGCGTCATGCCGGGTGCCGAGGCCGAATTCGAGGAGCTCTGGCTCTCGCGCGATTCGAAGCTGAACACGGTGCCGGGCTTCGTCGAGTTCCGCCTGCTGCGGGGGCCGCGGAAGGAGGACCATACCCTCTATGCCTCGCACACCATATGGGCGAGCCGCGAGGCCTTCGAGGGCTGGACCAAATCCGAGGCCTTCCGCATGGCCCACCGTAATGCGGGCGGGACGCGGCCGCTCTACCTCGGCCATCCCGAGTTCGAGGGTTTCGAGCCGATCCAGACCCTCAAAGCCTAGCCCTGCCGCTCGCCCGGCACGATGCGCAGCCGGCGGGGATCGCCGCGGCGGAGCAGCAGCAACTCCGTCGCCTCACCGACCCGCTCGGCGGTCAGCCAGCGAAGCAGCGTATCGATGCCGGTCACAGCCTGCTCGCCGATGCGGAGGAGGAGGTCGCCCGGTGCCAGGCCGGCCAGATCGGCTGGGCCCCGGGCCTGCACCGCCGTTACCAGAACCCCGGTCTCCTGCTCGGTCCCGGCGGCACGGGCAAGGCGGCGCGGCACCGCCTCCCGCTGGCCGGTGAGGCCAAGGCTGGCACGCCGCACCCTGCCGAAACGCACCAGCTCGCCGAGCACGAGCTGTGCGGTATTGGCCGCCACGGCGAAGCAGAGCCCCTGCGCCCCGGCGATGATCGCGGTGTTGATGCCGATCACGCGGCCGCTGCTATCGACCAGAGCCCCTCCCGAGTTACCGGGATTGAGCGCCGCGTCGGTCTGCACCAAATCCTCGATCGGCCGCCCGCCCCGCCCGGCCAGGCTGCGGCCGAGCGCGCTCACCACACCGGCCGTCACCGTCGAGGAGAAGCCGAGCGGGTTGCCGATGGCGATGGCGAGTTGGCCGACCCGCAGGTTGGCCGAGTCGCCAAGCTCCGCAGCGGGCAGCGTCATCGAGGTTTCGGCCCGGAGCAAGGCAAGGTCGGTGTCGCGGTCCTCGCCCAGCAGCCGCGCAGGCATCGGCCGGCCCTCGGCTGCGGTCACATATAGGGAATCAGCACCCGCGACGACATGCGCGTTGGTCAGCACCAGCCCATCGGGCGAGACAGTGACGCCGGAGCCCGTCCCCTGACCACGCCGGCCCTGTACGGCAACATGCAGCACCGCCGGTCCCGCACGCTCCACCGCTGCGGTGACAGCTCGGGAGTAAGCATCGAGGAGAAGCGAGTCCGCGTCAGGCAATGTGTCGAGCATGATGAGAGTGAGGTGGGTCCGCGCAACACCCCCTCGCAACCGAGCCGTTTGGCCGGGTAGAAGCGGGTATGGAACTGGTCGAGCTTCTCCTGGCGCTGATCGCCGCCTGCATCGGGTTCTCGTTGATCGCGCGGCGGCTACGGCTGCCCTATGCCGTGATCCTCGTCATCGGCGGCATGGTCCTGGCGCTGATCCCCGCGGTGCCGAACCTGGAGCTCGACCCGGAACTCGCTCTGGCCTTTTTCCTGCCGCCGCTCCTGCAGCTGAGCGCCTACCGGACCGACTGGCGTGCCTTCCGCAGCAGCCTGCGGCCGATCCTGCTGCTGGCAGTCGGGGCCGTGTTCTTCACCGCCTTCTGCATCGCCGTGGTCGCCCGCTGGCTGGTGCCGGAATTGCCCTGGACTGCGGCGATCGCCCTCGGCGCCATCGTCGCACCACCCGATGCGGTGGCAGCCGCCGCGGTGCTGCAAAGGTTGCGGCTGCCGCGGCGCATCGTCACCGTGCTCGAGGGCGAGAGCCTCATCAACGATGCTTCCTCACTCATGCTGTACAAGCTGGCGGTCACGGCGGCCCTGGCCAGCGGCACCATCGGCGCCGCCAACGGGGCGGTAAGCTTCGTTGTGCTCAGCCTTGGCGGCATCGCGGTCGGTTGGGCGGTCGGCAAGGTGACGCTCTGGGTCCTGCCGCGGCTCGAGGACACCATGCTCGAGACCACGACAGGGTTTCTCGCCGCCTATGCCTCCTACCTCGCCGGGGAGGCTCTGCACGTCTCGGGCGTGATGGCGGTGGTGACCACCGGCCTGCTCTTCGGACGGGCTCAGCATACAGTATTCAGCTACAGCGCGCGGCTGAATGCAGGCACGGTGTGGCGGTTCATGGAGTTCATCCTGAACAGCCTCGTCTTCCTGTTCATTGGCCTCCAGCTCAACCAGGTGCTGGAGCGCATCGCCGACCGCGGCGTGCTCGACCTTGTCGGCATCGGGCTCGGCACGGCCCTGGCGCTGATCCTCTCCCGCTTCCTCTGGGTCTTCCCCGCCAGCTGGATCCCGCGCTGGATTCCGGCGCTGCGCCGCCGCGACCCAATGCCGGATTGGCGGCACATGACCATCATCTCCTGGGCCGGCATGCGGGGCGTCGTGAGCCTCGCCGCGGCCCTTGCCTTGCCGCAGGAATTCCCCGAGCGCGACCTGCTGGTCTTCCTGGCCTTCGCCGCGATCCTGGCGACCCTGGTGGTGCAGGGCACGACGCTCGAATGGGTGATCCAGCGGCTCGGCGTCGCCTTGCCGCCGCATCCCAACGGCATCGACCCGGAGGAGGCCGAAGGTCGGCGGCTGCTTGCCGCCGCCTCATTGGCCGAGATTGAGCGGCGGATAGAGGATCCGTTGGAAGGCGCCATTGCCGCCGACTTGGTCCATGAATTCCGCGACCGGTCCGGTCATCTGAGCCGGACGGCCGCCAACCAGGGCGCGGCCATCGCGGAGCGGGCCGCGCGGCGCCGCATACGCCTTGCAGCGCTCGAGGCCGCACGCCAGCAGCTCGTCGCCCATTACCAGGCAGGGCATCTCCAGGAGGAAGGCCTCGTCAAGCTCGAGCAGGAGCTCGACCTCGAGGAGATCCGCGTGCGGCAGGTGCTGGGCGATGATCGCACCGAAGCCCAGAAGCGGGCGGATGCCGAGCGGCGGAAGGCAGCGGATGCGGCGGCAGTCAGCCATCCGCCCCGGGAGCTTGGGGCGACGGCCGCGATCTCTGCCGGGTCCTGAACCTGGTCGGCACCGCCTTGGCCGATCCGCCCTGACAGGCTGAACGGCGAGGATTGCGGTTCGGGGACCGGCCGGGGGAGGATGTGGCATGCTCCCGCCCCGCCCCACTGCTGTCTCACAACAGATTACCTTCCTTTATGCCGAGGATCCCGCGGCCTGCCGGGATTTCTACGGCCGCGTCCTTGGCCTGCCGCTTGTGCAGGACCAGGGCTTCGCCGCCATCTACGCGACCGGCGGGCAACGGGCCTTCCTCGGCGTGGTGCAGGCACGCGGGCCGCGGCAAGGCCGGGAGCCTCGCGCCGAGGGCGGCGTGGTGCTGACCCTCGTGACGCCCGAGGTCGAGGCTTGGCATGGCTGGCTGACGGCGGCGGGCGTGGCGGTCGAGGCACCCCCCTCCGCCAATGCCGCCACGGGCATCACCCATTTCTTCTTCCGCGATCCTGCCGGGTACCTGCTTGAGATCCAGCGTTTTGACCGCCCGGATTGGCCGGCACCCGGCTGACACCCGCGTGCAGGTTGCCGCTCACCCGCGCAACCATTTCAGCGCGGAAGCGTTCCGGTTGGTGCGGGACGGCAGCGTTGCGGCGCCAAACCCGAAGCGAACGGCAACCAACGGATGGAGGAAAGCATGAGTTGGAAGATCCTGGGCGTGGCGTCGGTGGCCCTCGCCCTGGCGGCCTGCGGCACCAACAGTTCCGATCGCACGACGGGTGGCGCGGCCGCGGGTGCCGCGACCGGCGCCGGCGTCGGTGCGCTGGGCGGTCCGGTCGGTGTGCTGGCTGGCGCTGCGATCGGGGCTGGCGCCGGCGCGGTGACCGGCGCGACCACCAGCCCTCGTGACGTCAATCTCGGCACGCCGCCCTGGAGCAATCCAGAAGTCCGCACCCCGCTCGACAACCGCGATTCGGCCCGTCGCAGCCGGACCCGGTCGTCCCAGAGCGCCACGCGGCGCACGCCGACCAATGAGGCGGACCGCGCCTATATGGGCGGCGGCATGGTTGGCGGGACCAGCACGGGCGCGGCCGGCACCGGCACGACCACGGCAACCTCTCCCGGCGCGACCGGCACCGGCATGGGTCCGCGGGGCGATGCCGTCCCGCCCGCCGGCACTGCACCGGCCGGCAACAGCATGAACAACCCCACCCCGATGCGGTGAGGGTGGATGCGGTAGCGGAATCGGGCACCTGACCGCCTTCGGCCGGAGCGGCCGAAGGCATCTACCAGTTGCCCAACGAATCCCGCTACCGCGACAGGAGCAGGTCCGGCAGGCCGGTGACGAGCGTCACCGGGAAGAGGGTGCAGAGCACCACCGTCAGGACCAGCATGAGGAAGAAGGGCAGGCTGGCCATCGCCACCTCGGTCTGCTCCTTCCCGGTCATCGTCTGCATGACGAAGAGGTTGAAGCCGACCGGCGGCGTGATCTCGGCGATCTCGACCAGCAGCACGATGAAGATACCGAACCATACCAGGTCGAACCCGGCATGCTGCACGAGCGGGATGACGATGGAGGTGGTCAGCACGATCATCGAGACGCCATCCAGCGCCGTGCCGAGCAGCACATAGACGACCGTCAGGATGGCAATCAGCCCGTAGGGCCCGAGATTGAGATGCACGACCCCGTCGGCCAGCGCGGCGGGGATCCCGGTCAGCGCCATCGCCTTGGTGAGGAAGGCCGCGCCCGCCAGGATGAACATGATCATGCAGGAGAGGCGCGTCGCACCCTTCAGGCTGTCGATGAACGCCTGCCAGGTCAGCACGCTCTCGCCGGCCGCGAGGCCGAGCAGGGCGAAGAAGGCGATCGGCCAGGCCTCGGAGAAGCCGATCAGGCCGAAGGCCCAGGCGGCGAGGTCGGCCGCCAGCAGCACGGCGCCGGTCCGCCAGCCCGCCGCCATCAGCAGTGAGCCGAGTACGCCGAAGGCCGCCGCCTCGGTTGCCGTGGCCCAGCCGACGAACATCGTGCCGATGACAACGACAATGAGTACGGCGCAGGGGATGAGCTTGGCGCTTGCCCGCATCTTGTCGGCGAAGCCCATCCGCGGCTCCGCCTTCGGCTGCTTTGATGGGTTCAGCATCGCCCAGATGGCGATATAGGCACTGAACAGCAGCATCACGAGCAGGCCGGGAATGCAGCCTGCGATGAAGACGCGGATGATCGAGACCTCGGCCGCCACCGCATAGACCACCATGATGATGGAGGGCGGGATGAGGATGCCGAGCGTGCCGGAGGTGGCGAGGGAGCCGATCGCGACATTCTCGTCATAGCCGCGGCGCTTCAGCTCCGGCAGGGCGATTTTGGAGACCGTCGCGCAGGTCGCAGCGGAGGAGCCGGAGACGCTGCCGAAAATGCCGCAGGCGAGGATATTGACATGCAGCAGCCCGCCCGGGATGCGCCGCACCCAGGGCGCGAGGCCATTGAACAACTCCTCCGACAGCTTCGTGCGGAACAGGATCTCGCCCATCCAGACGAACATCGGCAGCGCGGCAAGGGTCCAGGAGCCGGTCGATTCCCAGAAGGCCGAGGCGAGGAACAGCCCCGGGCTCGGATGGACGAAGACCATGGCGACATAGCCGACGGCAGCCAGCGACATGGCGATCCATAGCCCGGCACCGAGCAGCAGGCAGAGCAGCACCAGCAGCAGCAGGGCGAAGGTCAGCAAGTCCATGGTTCAGACCTCCGCCGAGAAATCGCCAGCGGCGGCGCGTTCCTCGGCCGCCGTGACATAGCTCGCCTTGGCGCCGCGCAGCACGATGACGAGCTCGTCGAGGATGGCGACGAGCAGCAGGCCGGAGCCGAGGGGCATGGCAAGCTTCGGGATCCAGAGCGGGATGGGCACCGTGCCCTGCGCCACCTCCTCGATCTCCCAGCTGAACCACATGTCCTGCGCAGTCCAGAAGGTGACATAGGCGAGCAGGACGGCGGCGATCGCGAGAACCAGCAGCTCCGCCCAGCGCCGGAGCGGCGGGGAGAGCCGGTCGAGCGCCATGCCGACCCGGATCAACTCACCTCGCTTGAAGGTCGCGGCGAGGGCGAAGAAGGTGGTGGAGACGCAGAGATAGGCGCTGACATCGTCGGCAGCAGGCAGCTGGAGCTGCATCTCCCGCATCACGACCTGAGCCATCATCACGAAGAAGATCGTCAGCAGCGACAGGGCGGCCAGGGCGGCGCCCAGCGCATAGAGCGCATCGAGCAGGCGGCGCATCAGGACAGGACTGCGCGGGCCGCGGTGAAGCGGCGGTTGGACGACATGACGGAAGCCCCCTGATACGGCCCGAACGGACCGGAATCCCAGCACCGCACCATCGCCGCGCGCCCGGGCCCGTGCAAGGGGCCGCGCGGGCCCGTTCCGCTGCGGCGCGACGGCGCTGCCCGCAATCGGGGCAGCGCCGCCCGGCGAATGATCAGCCTGCGCGCAGGGAATCGACCAGCTTGCGGCCATCCTCGCCGGTGCGCTGGACCCATTCCTCGGTCATGGTGTTGCCGATCTGCTTCAGCTCGGCCATGACCTGGGGCGGGACGGTGCCGATGGTCAGCCCCTTCTCCGCCAGCCGCGCCTCGGACGCCTTCTGCGCCTCGGCCGCATAGGCCCAGCCGCGGTCCTCGGCCTTCTTGGCCATCTCCTTCACCGCCGCCTGCTGGTCAGCCGGCAGCCCCTCCAGGGCGCGGCGGGAGATCACCACGGCATTCTTCGTCATCGAGAAGGTCGCCGGGGTGAAGACCTTGGCATAGTCCCAGGCCGAGGTGTCGACGCCGGTCTGGGCGCTCGTCACCATGGCGGTGGCGATGCCGGTGGCGAAGGCCTGGGCGAGTTCCGCCTGCTGCACCAGCACCGGGTTGGCACCGACCAGGGCTGCGAAGCGGTTGGTCAGCGGGCTGAAGGTGCGGAAGCGGCTGCCCTTCAGCACGTCGAGGCTGTTCAGCGGCACCTGGGTGTAGAAGCCGGCCGCCGGCCAGGTGACCGAGAAGAGGAGCGAGAGGCCCTGGCGGCCGAAGCGGGTCTCGATATAGGGGCGCTGCAGGTTGGCCAGTTTCCGGGCGCCGGCGAAGTCCGGCACCAGGAAAGGCACGGCATCGGCGTCGAAGAAGGGGTCCTCGTTCGAATAGGCGGTCAGCAGGATCTCGCCGATCTGCACCTGGCCGGTCTGCACGCCGCGCTTGATCTGCGGCATCGGCAGCAGGGAGGCGTTGCTGTGCAGCTGGATCTGCAGCTTGCCGCCGGTGGCCTGTTCCACATCGGCGCAGAACTCACGGAGATTCCTGGTGTGGTAGTTGCCGTCGGGATAGGCGCTGGCGAACTGCCACTTGGCCTGGGCCTGGGCCGGCGCCAGTCCCGAGGTGACGGCAAGCAGGGTCGGCGCCGCCAGCGCGGCGCGACGGGTGATGGTCATGCGTGGGAGCCCCCGGTTTATTTCCGGGGCGAGTGAAACCCGGAAGGCCGCCGGGCAACAAGGGGGTCTTGCCGACCTTCAGCCGGCGGAGACCACGTAGTGCTTCAGCTCCTCGGTCTCCTGCTCCGCCGCCTCGATGCGCGCCTTCACCAGGTCGCCGATCGAGACCATGCCGATCAGCCCGCCGCCGGCATCGAGCACGGGCAGGTGCCGGACGCGCCGCTGGGTCATGAGAGAGAGGGCCTCGGTGACCAGCGTCTGGGGCTGCACCGTGACCAGATCCCGGGTCATGAACTGGGTTGCGGGCAGGCCCGTGGTGCCAGGGCCATGCGCCGCCATGCCCCGGACGATGTCGCGTTCGCTGAGGATGCCAAGCAACGCGCCATCCAGGCTGCGGACCAGGGCGGCGCCGATGCGGTGCTCCGCCAGCAGGCGGGCGGCGTCCAGCACCGTTCCCTCTGGCCCGAGCGAGATGACACTGTTGCCCTTCGTCTTCAGGATCGAGGCGATGACCATGGGCGTGCTCCCTGGGGCTGTTCTCCCTTGGCCCCAGGCTGCGCCGCCACGCGCGCCGGTTGCAAGCAAAAGCGGTACGGCGGCGGCGCTTATTCCGCCGCCTTCACCGGCTCCGGCACCGCTAGCGGCGCGCTGCTGGTGAGCTGCGTCTTCACCAGCTCGGCGAAGCGGCCGCCCTGGTGCACCAGGGCATCGAAGGTGCCGCGCTCCACGATGCGACCGCCCTCGAAGACGAGGATCTCGTCCGCATCCCGCACGGTCGAGAGGCGATGGGCGATGATGAAGGTGGTGCGCCCGGCCATCAGCGCGGCGAGGGCCTTCTGCACCCGCGCCTCGGTAGCGGCATCGAGGGCACTCGTCGCCTCGTCGAGGATGAGCACCGGCGGGTCCTTCAACAGGGCGCGGGCAATGGCGAGGCGCTGCCGCTGGCCGCCGGACAGGCTGGCGCCCCGCTCGCCGACCAGCGTGTCGTAGCCCTTCGGCTGGCGCATGATGAAGTCATGCGCCTCCGCCATCTGGCAGGCACGCTCGATCTCCGCCTGGGTCGCCTCCGGCCGGCCGACCAGCAGGTTGTCCTTGATGGTGCGGTTGAACAGCATGCTCTCCTGGAAGACGACGCCGATATTGCGCCGCAGGCTGTCGAGGCTGACATCCCGCAGGTCATGCCCATCAAGGGTAACGCGGCCGGCCACCGGGTCCCACAGGCGCTGCAGCAGGGCCATGGCGGTCGACTTGCCGGCACCGGTCTGGCCGACGAGCGCGATGGTGCGGCCAGGATCGGCGCGGAACTCGACATCGGAGAGGATGCGGGCGCCCCCCGGATAGGCGAAGGCCACCTTCTCGAACACCACCGACCCTTCGGCGCGGCCGAGCGAGAGCGCGCCGGGCCGTTCCGGCACGCTGGTCCGGGCATCCAGCACCTCGAAGAATTCGGAGATGCCGGGGGCCTGGAAGACAAGGCGGGAGACGAAGGCGACGGCGCCTTCCAACTTGTTGATCAGCAGCATGGCGAAACCCATGAAGCTGACGATTTCGCCGACCGTCGCCTTGCCGTCGAGATGCAGCACGGTGCCGAGGATGAAAATGGAGATCACAGTCAGCGTGCTGGCCGCCCGCGTCAGCACGGAGACGACGGCCCACCAATTCAGCACCGGGAATTGGTGGTCCATCACCTGGCGCACGATGTCGCCGAACATCCGCGCCTCGCTCGCCATGCGGGTGAAGGATTGCACGACGATGACGTTGGACAGCGCGTCCTGCGCGGTGCCGGCGAGGCGGGACTGGAACATCTCCACCTTCCCCTGTGCCGTCTCGGTCTGCCGGATGACGAAGGCGGTGATGACCGAGAAGACCAGCACCAGCACGACCAGCAGCATGCCGAGCCGCCAGTTCATCGCCAGCGTCAGTGGCAACAGGACCAGCGCAGCGACGAAGGTTGAGAGATGGTCGCGGAAGAAGGAGAGCCAGATGCTGAACAGGTTGTCGGCCCCGACCAGCATCACCTTCATCAGCCGGCCCGACTGCACGTCGCCGTGGAAGGAGAGCGGCAGCGAGAGCACATGCTCATAATAACGATGCATCGAGACCAGGCGGTTGCGATGCGCCATGCGATCGGCGAGCAGCGAAACGGCGACGGTGGCCCCGATGCCGGAGAGGCCAACCGCGCTCCAGAGCGCCAGCAGGGCGAAGGCACGCTCCCAGACGATGTCCCGCGTCGCGTTCGAGGCATGCGACAGTACGTCCACCACCCGCCCGAACAGGACGGGTTCGAGGAAGAGCAGCCCCGCGAGTGCCACATTGGCGATGCTCAGCCCGACCGCCACCCAGCGATCCGCTGCCAGGAGGCGGAGGACCCGTCCATAGAGCCTGATAAAATGCATCCCGGCGTCCCTGTCAGTGGTCTCTGGCACCCGGTCCCGTCGGGCGCGTCCTTGCCTAATAGGCAAGCCCCACCCTTCGGCAAGGCCGCCGTCGCGTTCATACCGTGATGGGATCGGCGAAGGGCCGCGGGAGTTCCCTTCATTTAGTGGAATGATCCCGATACAGGAAGGGTTGACGGACGGCTGTTACCGCCACCAGCTATGGCACATAAAAAAGAGGGAGAGACTTCCAATGATCGTGACCCGTCGTGCCATGCTGGCGGGCGGGGCTGGCCTGGTGGCCACCCCCGCCCTCATCCCCCATGCCCGTGCCCAGGACACGTGGCCGAGCCGGACAATCCGGCTCGTCGTGCCCTTCACGCCGGCCGGCACCACCGACATTGCCGCCCGCATCCTGGCGGAGCGGCTTACCCAGCGCCTCGGACAAAATGTGATCGTCGAGAATCGTCCGGGCGCCGGCGGCAATGTCGGCTCCGACGCCGTGGTGAAGTCGGACCCGGATGGCTACACGCTGCTGATGTGCACGATCAGCTCGGGCGCCATCAACTACAGCCTCTATGGCGCGAAGATGCCCTACAAGCCGGATGCGCTCGCCGCCGCCGGGCTGATGCTGCAGGTGCCGAACGCCATCTTCGTCACCAACGCCCTGCCCGTCCGCACGCTGAAGGAGCTGGTGGACTACGTGAAGGCGCGCCCCGGGCAGCTCAACAACGGCAGCTCCGGCATTGGCACCTCGCTGCACCTGACCGGGGAGTTGCTGAAATCCGTCGCCGGCATCCAGATGCAGCATGTGCCCTTCCGCGGCGCCGGCCCGATGCTGCAGGAGGTGATCGCCGGGCGGATCGAGGTGGCGGTGGACAACCTGCCCTCGGTGATCGGCCATCTGCGCGAGGGCCGGCTGCGCCCGCTGGCGGTGACGACGCCGACCCGCAGCCCTGCCCTGCCCGATGTGCCGACGACGGCCGAGGCCGGATTCCCCGATGTGCAGGCCACGGCCTGGTTCGGCGTGCAGGCCCCGGCCCAGACCCCGAAGCCCATCATCGACCGGCTGGGCGCCGAGATCAACGCGGTGGTGAAGGAGCCGGAGACGCGGGCGAAGATCGTCGATCTCGGCGGCTTGGCTCCGGGCCTCACGCCGGATGGCGGCACCTCGCCGGCCACCTTCGAGAAGTTCATCCAGGCCGAGATTGCGAAATGGGCGGAGGTGGTGCGGAAATCGGGGGCGACTGCCGAATGATCCGGCGCCGCAGCCTGCTTGCCGCACCGTTCCTGACGGCCGCGCCGGCCCTCGGCCAGAGCGCCGCATGGCCCTCGCGGCCGGTGCGGCTGATCGTCCCCTTCACGCCGGGCGGGGCGACGGATGCGGTCGCCCGCCTCCTCGCCGAGCGGCTTTCCGCCTCGCTCGGCCAGGGCTTCATCGTGGAGAACCGGGCCGGCGCCGGCGGCAATGTCGGGGCGGAGGTCGCGGCGAAGGCGGAGCCGGATGGCTATACGCTGCTGGCCGCCACCATCTCCGTCTCGGCGCTCGCACCCCATCTCTACCCCCGCCTCAATTTCGACCCGGTGAAGGATTTCGCCAGCATCGGGGCAACGGCGCATGTGGCGAACGGGGTGCTTGCCCGGCCCGACCTGCCGGCCTCCTCGGTCGCGGAGCTGATCGCCCTCGCCCGCGCCAGGCCCGGCGGCCTTAGCTACGGCACGCCAGGGAATGGCACCTCGGGACATCTCTGTGCGGAGTACCTGAAGTACCAGGCGAAGATCGACATCCAGCACATTCCCTACAGGGGCACCTCACCGGCCATTGCCGATCTGGTGGGCGGGCGGCTCGATCTCTGCGTCGATAACCTGCCGAGCTATCTGCCGCATGTGCGGGAGGGGAAGCTGAAGCTTCTCGCCGTGACCTCGGCCGAACACTGGTTCGCAGCGCCCGAGGTGCCGACGGTGGCGGAGGCGGCGCTGCCGGGCTTCGCCGCCACGGCATGGTGGGGGCTGCAGGCCCCGCTCCGCACGCCGGAGCCGATCCTGGCGCGGGCGGAACAGGCATTGCTGGCGGCCCTGGCAGAGCCGGCCACCCAGGCCAAGCTGCGGGAGATGGGGATCGAGGCACTGCCCATGGGCCGTGCCGCCTTCGACCGTCACATCGCGGTCGAGAACTCCAAATGGGGCGAAGTGATCCGCGCCGCCGGGATCCGGGCGGAATAGGATCTGTCGGCCGGAGCCGGGCGGGGTTTCCTTCCCCGCCCGCCCTTCGGGCCCGAGCGGCTCGCGGCTCAGTGGACGCGGACGGCTGCCAATTCGTGCTGCTCGATGGCGGCGATCGCCAGCTCGGCCGTCGGCGCGGCGCCGATCGGTGTGCCGTCGGCGGCGTGGATCGACATGGCCTTCACGCCATTGACCACGACAGGCCGGATATAGGCGATCTCCTGCACACCGAAGCGTGCCCAATCCTGCACGGAAAGCTCGCGGAGGGCGACGGCAGCCTGGTTCACGTCACTCGAACCGTTGGAGGATTCGTTGCTCTTCATCGCTGGTTCTCCTTTAGGCATGGCCCCATTCGGGCATCCATGCACTTCGGCGCCCATTCCGGGGCTCAGCCCCGGCTGGCACGCCCCTCGACAACGGGCATTGCTGCCCCGTTGACTGTTCTGGCCCCGACGCTGCGTCCATCAACGCCGCGAGGGGGTGACCCGTTCGGCGCACTTCCCTGAGAAGCGCCGGGATTCCCCTGGCCGCCATGAATCTGGATCGTCCTGACCCTCACCTCCGGCTGCGGCCGCTGGAGATCGACATGCAGGAGGCCATTGTCGAGCCAGGCTCCTTCCACCTCGATCCCCTCGGCAAGGACGAAGGCGCGCTGGAACTGCCGCGCCGCGATGCCGCGATGGAGGAAGATCCTGCCCTCCGAATCGTCCCGCTGGCGGCCGCGGATGACGAGCTGATTGTCCTCCTGCGTGATCTGCAGGTCGTCCATGGCGAAGCCGGCCACGGCCAGCGTAATGCGCAACCGGTTCTCGGCCGTCTGCTCGATATTGTAGGGCGGGTAGCCGTCGGCGTTCTTGGCAACCCGGTCGAGCATCTGCTCGAGGTGGTCGAAGCCAAGGAAGAGCGGCGAACCGAAAACCGATGGACGTGACAAGCAGGGCCTCCTCATCCGGAGCGAAGCGGGTGGCCGGACCCGAAGCACCCAGCCACGGCATAGATTTCGTCAATGAGTGTACCGGTTGCAAGGGGGTGCCACGGGGGCTACATCGCCCCTCTCCCATGACCGTCACCGACCCGCCCCTGCCGATCCTGCTCGTCCCCGATTCGCGGCTGCGCGCCAAGGCGCGACCGGTCGGGAATGCCGATACCGATGCCGTCCGGGCGCTCGCGCCACGGATGCTGGACACGATGTACAAGGCCCCCGGCATCGGCCTCGCCGCGCCGCAGGTGGGCGAGCTGCTGCGGCTGATCGTGGTCGATCTGCAGCCTGAGGAGAAGCCGGCGCCGCTGGTGCTGGTGAACCCGGAGATCGTCGCCGCCAGCACCGAGCTCTCGACCCGGGAGGAAGGCTGCCTCTCCCTCCCCGGCCAATATGCCGAGGTGACTCGCCCGGCGCGGGTGAAGCTGCGCTACCTCGACCTTGAGGGGGCCCGGCGGGAGATCGAGGCGGAGGGCCTGCTTGCCACATGCCTGCAGCATGAGGTGGACCACCTCAACGGCGTGCTCTTCGTCGACCATATAAGCGCGCTGAAGCGCAACATGCTGCTGCGCAAGCTGGCCAAGGACCTCAAATCCCGAGGCCGGGATTGAGGCATCCATCTTGCGCATAGCCTTCATGGGCAGCCCGGACTTCGCCGTGCCGGCGCTGCGGGGGCTGCACGCGGCCGGGCATGAGATCGCGGTCGTCTACTGCCAGCCGCCACGCCCGGCAGGGCGCGGGCAGAAGGAGATGCCTTGTCCGGTGCACCGGGCGGCGCTGGCCCTCGGCCTCCCGGTGCGAACGCCCGCCCGGCTCCGCCGCCATGTGGCGGAGCACGAGGCCTTCGCAGCACTGGACCTCGATGCGGCGGTGGTGGCGGCCTATGGGCTGATCCTGCCGCGCCCGATGCTGGAAGCGCCGCGCCGCGGCTGCCTCAACATCCATGCCTCGCTACTGCCGCGCTGGCGCGGCGCCGCGCCGATCCAGGCCGCGATCCTCGCCGGCGATGCCGAGAGCGGCGTCACCATCATGCAGATGGAGGAAGGGCTGGACACCGGCCCAATGCTGCTGAAGGGCTCGGTGCCGATCGGCCCGCGCACCACCACGCCCGATTTGCACGATGCCCTCGCCGCCATGGGCGCACGCCTGGTGCTGCAGGCGCTGGAGCAGAACCCGCCGGCGGAGCCGCAACCCGAAGCCGGGGCCACCTACGCGCCGAAGCTCAGCAAGGCCGATGCCCCCATCGACTGGACGCTGCCGGCCCTGGTGCTGGACCGCCGTGTCCGGGCGTTGAACCCCTGGCCCGGCACCAGCTTTACCTGTCAGGCCGAGGCGATCCGCGTGCTGGCAGCGGAGCCGGCTGAAGGCGCTGGCCTCCCCGGTACGATGCTCGACGATGCCGGGGTGGTTGCCTGCGGCGAAGGCGCGCTCCGCCTGCTCCGGCTGCAGCGGCCCGGGCGCGGGTCGCTGGCGGTGGAGGATTTCCTGCGCGGCTATCCGCTACCGGCCGGCACGGTGCTGGGGTAGTGCCGCTCTACGCGCTGACCCTCGAATATGACGGCACTCCATTCGTCGGCTGGCAACGCCAGGGCAGTGGCCTCTCAGTGCAGCAGGTGCTGGAGGAGGCCGCGGCGGCGCTGAATGGTGGGGCCGTGCCGCTCGCCATCGCAGCCGGGCGGACCGATGCGGGCGTCCATGCCGAGGGTCAAGTGGCGCAGCTTGCCATCGAACGGACGCTGGCCCCGGAGCGGCTGCGCGAGGCCCTGAATTTCCATACGAAGCCGCATCCGCTGGTCGTCACCTGCGCCGCGCCTGCGCCGGAGGGCTGGAATGCCCGCTTCTCGGCCGTGCGGCGGGGCTACCGCTACCGCATCCTCAACCGCCGCGCCCGGCCGGCGCTGGAGGCGGGGCGGGTCTGGCATGTGCCGGTGCCGCTCGATGCCGGGGCCATGCATGCGGCAGCCCAGGGGTTGCTCGGCCGGCATGATTTCTCCGCCTATCGCGCCGCGGCTTGCCAGGCAAAGTCGCCGGTGCGCACGCTGGAGCGACTGGATGTCATGCGCCAGGGCGATGAGGTGGTGATCCTGGCCGAGGCGCGGAGCTTCCTGCATCACCAGATCCGTAACCTCGCCGGGACCTTGTTGGAGGTCGGCCTCGGCAAGCGTGGTACGGAATGGCCGCGACGGGTGCTCGAGAGCCGGGACCGCGCCCAGGCTGGCCAGACCGCGCCACCGGAGGGGCTGACCTTCCTCTTTGTCCGCTATGCCGAGGATATCGGCTGGATCTAGCCTCCGCTCAGCCGACCCACCATCCCGCCAATGGCGAGGCCAAGCGCCAGGTCCAGCATCACGAAGGCCACCGCCTTGCCGCTAACGATGCCGAGCGCGCTACGGGCGACGAACCATTCGAGCCAGAGCGCATAGCCGATGCCGGCCAACCCCAGCCCATGCGCCAGCAGCGGCGGCAAGCCCAGCTCGCCCGGCAGGGTCAGCGCCAGCATCACCAGGTACTGGACCACATTCGACCAGTTCCAGGCGGCGACGAAGCGCGGCCATTCAGCCCTGCGTCCGGCAACCTCGGTCAGCGGCAGGGCCAGCAGGGCGAAGCCCGTCCAGGCGCAGGCATAGCCGACCAGCTCCGCGACGAGGCCGCGCAACAGGCCAAGCTCTGGCCCGCCGCCCTCGGACCAGGCCAGGAAACGTAGGGCCAGGAAACCCGGGAGGCAGATAGCCGCCGCCCAGAAGCTGCGTGCGGCACCACCGGACGACCCATCGATCAGCAACAGGCCATCCAGGCGGCCACGGGCCAGCAGCAAGGCGCCGCGTAGCCCGGCCTCGATCACCTGTCGGAGTGGGACGGGGCGCGCGGGGTCAGTCAGCCGAGGCTCTCCTCGAGCACCGCCCGGTAGAGCGCGGCAAGATCCCGCAGTTCCGCGATGGGCACGCATTCATCGGCCTTGTGCATGGTTGCCCCAACGCCACCCAGTTCCGCTACCGGGCAGAAGCGGGCAAGGAAACGGGCATCGGATGTGCCGCCACCAGTGTCGAGTGCGGGCGCTTGGCCTGTTTGACGCTCCACCGCCCGTGTCAATGCCTCGACGAAAGGCCCCGGCTTGGTGAGGAAGCTCTCGCCGGAGCAGTCGATGCGCATGTCGTAGCGGGCCTCTTCCGCACGGAGGGCGGCGTGCAGGCGGTCCGTCAGGCTGGCGCTGGTATGGAGGTCGTTGAAGCGGATATTGAGCATGGCCCGCGCTTCGCCGGGGATGACGTTGTTCGCCGAGTTCCCGACATCGAAGCCGGTGACCTGGAGTGTCGTCGGCTCGAAGAATTCGCTGCCGGCATCGATCGGCTCGGCGGTGAGGCGATGCAGCACCCGGACGAGACGATGGATCGGGTTGTCGGCACGCTGCGGATAGGCGCTGTGGCCCTGGGTGCCGAAGAGGGTGATCCACGCCGTCATGCTGCCGCGGCGACCGACCTTGACGATATCGCCGAGCTGCGCACGGGAGGTCGGCTCGCCGACCAGCGCCATGTCCGGAATTTCGCCTCGCTCGGCCAGCCAGTCGAGCACCCGCACCGTGCCGTCCTTCGCCGGCCCTTCCTCATCGCCGGTGATGAGCAGGCTGATGCTGCCTGGAGGGTTGGGGTTGGCGGCAAGGTAATCGGTGAGGCCGGCGACGAAGGCCGCGATGCCGCCCTTCATGTCGCAGGCGCCACGTCCGTAGAGCACGCCGTCACGGACCGAGGCGGCGAAGGGATCGTCGGTCCAGCCCTGCCCGCCCGGCGGCACCACGTCGGTATGGCCGGCATAGCAGAAATGCGGCCCGCCCGTGCCTCGGCGGGCGAAGAGGTTCTCCGTCTCGCCGAAGCGCATGCGGTGGCAGGTGAAGCCGAGGGGCGCCAGGGCCGCTTCCAGCACGCCGAGCGCGCCGGCATCGGCGGGCGTCACGCTCGGGCAGCGGATCAGCGCCTGAGCGAGCGGCAGCGGGTCGGCCGGAGCGTTGCGCATGGCGCTCAGTCGCGCAGCAGCTCGTTGATGCTCGTCTTCGCGCGGGTCTGCGCATCGACGCGCTTAACAATGACGGCGCAGTAGAGCGAGGGGCCGGGCGAACCGTCCGGCAGTGGCTTGCCGGGCAGGCTGCCGGGCACAACGACCGAATAGGCCGGGACGCGGCCGATATGCACCTCACCGGTCGCACGGTCGATGATCTTGGTGGAGGCGCCGAGAAAGACGCCCATGGAGAGCACCGCGCCGCGCTCGACGATGACGCCCTCGGCGACTTCCGAACGCGCGCCGATGAAGCAGTCATCCTCGATGATGACGGGGTTGGCCTGCAGCGGCTCCAGCACGCCGCCGATGCCGACGCCGCCCGAGAGGTGGCAGTTCTTGCCGATCTGTGCGCAGGAGCCGACGGTCGCCCAGGTATCGACCATGGTGTTGCGGTCGACATAGGCGCCGACATTGACGAAGCTCGGCATCAGCACGACGCCGGGGGCGATATAGGCCGACTTGCGCACGACGGCGCCGGGGACGGCACGGAAGCCCGCATCCTTGAAGCGGTTCGGCCCCCAATCGGCGAACTTCAACGGCACCTTGTCATAGGCGCCGGCGGCCGTATCCATCGGCGCCGAATCGGTGAGGCGGAAGGAGAGCAGCACGGCCTGCTTCAGCCACTGGTTCACCCGCCAGCCACCCTGCCCGTCCGGCTCCGCCACGCGAGCCTGGCCGGCATCGAGCGCCTCGAGCGCGGCTGCCACCACGCTGCGGTCTTCGCCGCCAGTGGCGGAGGATACGGTGTCGCGGCGTTCCCACAGGGATTCGATGGGAGCCTGAAGGGCGGAAAGGGTCATCGGCGTCGTCCTGGGAAATCGGCGGCCGGACCATGCCGATGCCGGCGCGCCGCTGTCAACGCGGGGCACGCCCGAAGGGCTCGGAGAGGCGCCCCGGCATCCTGCGGCCCGGCGGACCCGGTTGCGGTTCCAGGCACCCGCCTTAACCGTGCATTCAGCGGAGGTGACGGATGCTGCCGTCATGGAATCGGCCGATCCCGCCCCCGTACCCGCCCTGCACGGCTTGCCCGGCGTCCTGCTCGAATCCCGTCAGCGCTGGCAGGACTTCACCGGCCTGGCCGCCGACCTCGCCTTCGAGACGGATGCGGCCGGCCGACTTTCCTTTCTCTGGCCCGACCGGGTGGTGGGATGGGAAGGCGCGGCACTGCTCGGCGAACCCGCCCGGCGATTGCTGCTGTATCCGGAGCCGAATCCGTTCCAGCTACGGGAACAGGCTCGTGGCCTGCATGCCTGGCTCGGCGCCTCCGCAGAACAGGCAGCCTGTTTCAGCTTCTCCGTCGTGCCACTGGCCGATGCGGCGGGCCGCTTTGCCGGGATGCGCGGCATCGGCCGCAATGTCACCGCTGAGTTGCGCGAATTGGAAACCCAGGCCGCGGCTCTGCGCCGGGCCCGCGCGCTGGAAACCTTGGTGCGCCGGGTACGCCGACAGGTCCTTGCGCCACGCATGCTGACCTCGACGCTGGAGGCGCTGGGGCCGGCGCTCGGCTGCACCAGCGCAGCGGTGCTGGAGATCGGGCCGGGCGCCCCTGCCAGGGTGATGCACCGACATGGCGCAGATCCGATGCCCTTGGTCGACGCGATCGGCCCGTTGCTCGACCAGGCGGTGCCCATGTTCATCGAGGGGCCATCGGGCGAGCCTCTCGCCTTTCTGCCTCATCCGCAACGGGTCACCCCACGGCACGCGCTCGTCACCTGGCGTCCCGGCGGCGCAAGGCCCTTCGACGAGGATGACCGGCATCTGCTCGAGGCTGCGGCCGATCTCCTCTTCGTCGCCCTCGGCAACCAGGTCCTGCAGCAGGAGCTGGAACTGCAGGCCAGAACCGATGTGCTGACCGGCCTGCTCAACCGGCGCGCCTTCCTCGAAGACATGCATCGGCGTCTGGACCGCCTCTCCGGCGAGCGGTATCCGATGCCGCGCGGGGCCTTGCTGTTCATCGACCTCGACAACTTCAAGCCGCTGAACGACCGGCTGGGGCATGAGGCCGGTGATTCGGCGCTCGCATCCGTCGGACGCCTGCTCCGGGATATCGTTCGGCCGACCGATCTCGTCGCCCGCTTGGGTGGAGATGAATTCGCCGCCTGGCTGGAAGGCGCCGATACTGCGGCAGCGACGATGCGGGCCGAGGCCATCCGCCGCACGGCGCTGACCGTCCTGCCAGGACTGCTTCCTGGCCTCACCCTGCCGTTGACCTTCAGCATCGGTATCGCCATGCGGGCGGCCGATGGATCCGACACGCCGGACAGCCTGATCTCGCGTGCCGACAGCGCAATGTATGCTGCCAAGCGCCATGGCCGGAATGGCTGGCGCCTGGAGACCGGACCGACGGGGAGCTGATGGGACGGAACCTGCCCTACGAGGCGGCGAAGCGCCTGGCACGCTTCGGTGCGGAACCGGATCGGCTGGCGCTCGCCTCCCTGCCGGAAACCCGGCCGGAGTTGCTCTACTATCTCGCGGGCGACGCCAGCTCGGCAGTGCGCGGCGCAGTCGCCGGCAATACGGCCAGTCCAGCCCAGGCCAACCGCCTGCTGGCCGCCGATGCCGACCCGGCCGTGCGGGCCGCGCTCGGGCGTAAGCTGGCCCCGCAGGCACATGCCCTCTCGATCGCAGAGGACCGGTTGGCGGCCATTGCCTGGCAGGCTCTCTGCCTGTTGGCGGAGGATGCCGCGGTCCATGTCCGCGCCGTCATCGCCGAGGAGCTGAAGGCGATGCCGGACGCGCCCCATGCCCTTATCCTCCGCCTCGCGCAGGATGCGGCGATGGCGGTGGCGGAGCCGGTCATCCGCCTTTCCCCCTTGCTCAGCGAGGAGGACCTGCTCTGCCTCGTGGTGGCTCCCCCGGTGCCCGATACGCTGACCGCAGTCGCCCGGCGGCCGGCGCTGAGCGAGAGCCTCTCGGACGCCATCGCCGCCACGGCGGATGAGGCGGCGATCGGCGCCTTACTGGCCAACCCTTCGGCCGCCATCCGCGAACAGACGCTGGATGGGCTGATCCTCCAGGCCGCCACGCGCATCCCTTGGCAGGAAAGCTTGGTCGCGCGTCCGAGCTTGCCGCCACGGGCACAGCGCGCGCTCTCCCTCTGCGTCGCGGGCCATCTGCTGGAGGCTTTGACGGCCCGGCCCGACCTCGCACCCGGCCTGGCGAAGCGCCTGCAGGAGCGGGTGGAGGCTCGCCTGATCGAAAGCGCGTCGGAGCCATCGGCCGCAGCCCTCTTCGAGGCGGCCGCCATGAGCGGCGATCGGGAAGCGATGACCCGACTGCTGGCGCGGGAGGCCGCCGTGGAGCAGCGTGGGGTGGAGGAGGCGATACGGCTCCGCAGTGCTCGCGCCCTCGTCAGCCTGTGCTGGCAGGCGGGGTTCAACCTTCGCTGCGCCATGCTCGTGCAAGCCGTCCTGGGCCAGATCGCACCCGGCATGGCCTTGCTGCCGGGTCCCGACGACGGAGGCTGGCCGCTCTCGACCGCCGAGATGATCTGGCAGATCGAATTGCTGGCCGAGCCGATGGTCAGGGCTTGATGAGCGTGCCGGCCCCGCTATCGGTGAAGAGCTCGCGCAGCACCGCATGCGGCACCCGCCCGTCGAGGATGACGGCGCCCTTCACCCCGCGCTCAATCGCGTAGATGCAGGTTTCGACCTTCGGGATCATCCCGCCCGAGATCCAGCCGGCGGCTATGCCAGCCTGCACTTCGGCGACCGTCATCTCGGGGATGAGCACCCCATCGGGCCCGAGCACGCCCCTCACATCGGTCAGCATCAGCAGCCGCTCGGCACCAAGCGCCCCGGCGATGGCGCCGGCCACCGTATCGGCATTGATGTTGTAGGTCTGGCCGTCCTCGCCGACTCCGACCGGGGCCACGACCGGGACGATATCGGCGCCGATCAGCAGGCGCAGCACGCGTGTATCGACCTCGGCCGGCTCGCCGACGAATCCAAGGTCGAGTACCTGCTCGAGATGGGAGTTGGGGTCGCGCACCGTCCGCCGCAGCTTCCGCGCGGTGATCAGGCCGCCATCCTTGCCGGAGATGCCGACCGCGAGCGCCCCGGCGCGGGTGATCGCCTCGGCCACTTGCTTGTTCACCGGCCCGGCGAGGACCATCTCGACCACATCCAGCATGGCCTCGTCGGTCACCCGCAGCCCCTGGATGAAGGTGGACTGCACGTTGAGGCGCTTGAGCATGGCGTTGATCTGCGGGCCGCCGCCATGCACCACCACCGGGCTGACACCGACCTGCTCCAGCAGAGCGATGTCGCGGCCAAAGCGGAGCGCCGTCTCCTCCTCGCCCATGGCGTGGCCGCCATACTTAACGACGATGATCTGGTCGTCGTAGCGCTTGAGAAAAGGCAGCGCACCGGCCAGGGTCTTCATCGGATCGAAGGCATCATCGGTCATCGGCCGGGGCTCTCACGGACTGGCGGCCCGGCTGTAGGGGCCGCCATGCGGCTGGTCAAGCCGGGCGGGCGAGCGAGGCCATCTCGGCGCGCAATTCGGGGATTCCCGCCCCCGTCCGGCTGCTGGTGACCAGCACCAGCGGGTGGCCTGCGGTCTCACCCCGGGCCAGCGCCTCGGCCTCGGCGATCCGCTGCTTCAGCCACCAGGGCTTCGCATCATCCGCCTTGGTCAGGACAATCTGGAAGGGCACCGCGGCCTCGGTCAGAAGGCCCATGGCCGCACGATCGGCCGCCTTGGTCTCGATGCGCGCGTCAAGGAGGAGGAGGACGCGCCGCAGCGTCGGGCGGCCACGCAGGAAGTTGAACATCAACCCCTGCCAATCCTCCTTCACGCTCTTCGCAGCCTGGGCATAGCCGTAGCCGGGCATGTCGACGAGGGTCAGGCGGTCGCCAAGGTTGAAGAAATTCAGCTGCTTGGTCCGCCCCGGCGTGTGTGAGACACGGGCCAGGGCATTCTGCCCGGTCAGCGCATTGACCAGGGAGGACTTGCCAACGTTAGACCGGCCACAGAAGGCAATCTCCGGGCCTTCGGCGGGCGGCAGCTGGTCGATCTTTTGCGAGGCGTAGAAGAAGGTGCAGGGCTGGGCGAACAGCAGCCGCCCGGCCTCGATCAGGGCGGCGCGCTCCGCCTCGGTCCGCGCCTCGGAGAGGCCGCCCGCCAGGATGGCCGGATCGGCCGGGAGGGCATGCTCCGCCATCAGCCCTTCTTCGCCACGGCCGGCACCGCGAGGCTGGGCTTGCCACCTCGCTTCGCCTCCAATGCCATGATGTAGCGCTGCTGCAGGATGGAGAGCAGGTTATTCCAGGACCAGTAGATCACCAGTCCGGCCGGGAAGCTGGCCAGCATGAAGGTGAAGATGATCGGCATCCACTGGAAGATCTTGGCCTGGATCGGGTCCGGCGGCTGCGGGTTCAGCTTCTGCTGGAAGTACATGGTGGCGCCCATGATCAGCGCCCAGGCCGGCATGTGCAGGTAGTGCGTCAACTGCATCGGGTCATAGGGGATGAGCCCGAACAGGTTGAACAGGTTGGTCGGATCGGGTGCCGAGAGGTCATGGATCCAACCGAAGAAGGGCGCGTGCCGCATCTCGATGGTGACGAACAGCACCTTGTAGAGGGCGAAGAAGACCGGGATCTGGATCAGGATCGGCAGGCAGCCGGAGGCCGGGTTGATCTTCTCCGTCCGGTACAGCGCCATCATCTCGGCCTGGGCCTTGGCCGGGTCCTCCTTATGCCGCTCCCGGATCTCCTGCATCTTCGGGCCGAGGATCTTCATCCGGCTCATCGACTTGTAGGCCTTGTTGGCCAGCGGGAAGAAGGCCGCCTTCAGCGCCAGGGTGAAGACCAGGATGGCGACGCCGAAATTCCCGAAGATGGTGAACAGCCAGTCGATAGCGAAGAAGAAGGGCTTGGTCAGGAAGTAGAACCAGCCGAAATCCACCGCCTTGTCGAAATCGGGAATGCCGAGCCGGTCGCGATAGTCGTCGAGCAGCCGCACTTCCTTGGCGCCGGCGAAGAGGCGCGTGCCCGTTGCGGCCGTCGCACCCGGGGCCACGCTCTGCGCCGAGACGGGGGCAAAATCCACCTGCCAGCGATCCTCAGGCCCACGCGGCCCGGCCTCGGTCGTATGACGATAGGCGGCGCGGCTGCGCTGGGCAGGATCGGCGGGCGAGAGGGCGGTCAGCCAGTACTTGTCGGTGAAGCCGGCCCAACCGGCGCCGGTCTCCTGCTCGAGTGCCGCACCGCTCCGCTTGGACGCCTCGCTCTTGGCGTTGCTGTAGGTCTCCTCCCTCAGGCGGCCATCCAGTACGCCGACGAAGCCCTCATGCAGGATGTAGAAACCTTGGGTCGGCGGCGTGCTCTCGCGCCGGATGCGGGACCAGGGCAGCACCTGCACCGGGTCGGCACCGGTGTTGCGCACGCGCTGCTCCGTGGTGAGCATGTAATTCTCATCGAGCGAGAGGCCGATCTCGAAGACCTGCCCCTGCCCGTTGTCCCACCGGAGCGTCACCGGCGTTGCCGGGGTCAGCGAGGCGCCCTCGGCTGTCCAGTCGGTGTCATTGGCGGGGACGCGGGTGCGGCCATCCGCCGCGGTCCAGCCCCACTGGGCGTAATAGGGTGCCGAGCCCTCGCGTGGCGCCAGCAGGCGGACCAGCGGCGAGTTGCGATCCACGGTCTCGCGGTAGCCCCGCAGCACCAGGTCATCGAGCCGGGCGCCGCGCAGCGAGAGCGTACCCTGGATGCGCGGCCCCTCGACCGGCAGGCGCGCGGCCGGCGTCGTCGGGGTGCCCGCGGCGGGCGAGGCATCGGTTGGGGCTCGGAGCGGCCCGGCTGGGCCAGGGGTCGGGGCCGGCTGCTGCGCTTCGACCGCCTGCTGCTGCTGGGCGCGCTGCGCCTCCCGCGCCGGGCGGTTGAAGGCATCGAATGCCAGCAGGATGCCGATCGAGATCGCAATCGCCACGAAGAGGCGCTTCTGGTCCATGGAAGAGGCTCAGCCTTTCGGCAGGGTCGGGTGAGGCACCGGGTCGTAGCCGCCGGGGTGCCAAGGGTTGCAGCGGAGGATGCGCCCTCCGGCCAACCAAGCGCCGCGCAGCGCGCCATGGGTGCCGAGCGCCTCCAGCGCATAGTCGCTGCAGGAGGGAAAGAACCGGCAATTGCAGCCGAGGACGGGCCGCAACGTCCATTGATAGGCGATGACGGCGCCTTTCAGCGCGAGGCCCGCGGCGCTCATTCTGCCAGGACGCCGGCTTGCCGGAGCGCGCCCCGCAGATCGGACAGCAATTTGCTCCAGGCCCGGGTGCCGGTGCCGTCGCGGGCGATCAGCACCAGGTCCCAACCGGCCGGTGGGGCTTCGGCCAGGGTCAGGCGTGCTGCCTCCCGCAACCGGCGCTTGGCCCGGTTGCGGATGACGGCATTGCCGATCTTCTTGGTGGCTGTGAAGCCGAGGCGCAGAGATCCCTCGGGCTGCGGCAAGGCCTGCAGCACCAATGAGGGACGCGCAGATTTACGCCCCCGCCCGGCGACCCGAAGGAATTCGCGGCGCTTGGTCAGCCGGGGAAGCTGGCCCGGCATGCGGAATTCCCCCCGGTGCCCGTCAGGCGCTGAGCTTGGTGCGGCCCTTGGCGCGGCGATTGGCCAGCACCTTGCGGCCGCCGACCGTCGCCATGCGGGTGCGGAAGCCATGCCGGCGCTTCCGGACGAGCTTGGAGGGCTGGTAGGTACGCTTCACGATCCATCTCCGACAGGTATTCGCCCGGTTCAGCCCGAAAGAGGCCGTTGCACGGACGGCCGGCGGCCCTTGCGGCTGGGCCCCGGCGAAGGCGGGCAGGTATAGGGAGGGGATGGGGCCGCCGTCAATCGCGGGCGGGCGCTCTGGCGCTGCGCCGCCGCCTGGCGTAACCCCCGCGCCCACTATCTCTCTCCTGAACACGGGGGTGCGCATGCCGGATTTCGACGTGGTGGTCATCGGCGCCGGCGCGGCCGGGCTGTCGGTCGCGGCGATCTCGGCCGGGCTCGGCCTCAAGGTCGCGCTGATCGAGCGTGGGCGGATGGGGGGCGATTGCCTGAATTACGGCTGCGTCCCCTCCAAGGCGTTGCTCGCCGCGGCCCATGCGGCAGCGGCGGCACGCGATGCCGCGCGCTTCGGCATCCGGCTGCCGCCGCCCGAGATCGACTGGGCCGGCGTCCGGGCGCATGTGAAGGGCGCCATCGCCCGGATCGCGCCCAATGACAGTGCTGCCCGTTTCCGCGGCATGGGAGTCGAGGTGATCGAGGCCTCGGCCCATTTTGTGGCGCCCGATGCCATCGAGGCGGGCGGCCGTACCCTCACCTTCCGCCGCGTCGTCATCGCCGCCGGCAGCAGCGCCATCATCCCCGACCTGCCCGGTCTCGATGGCGTGCCCTGGCTGACGAACGAGACCCTGTTCGACCTCGAGGAGCCGCCTGGCCATCTCCTTATCCTGGGTGGCGGGCCGATCGGGCTGGAGATGGCACAGGCCCATGCCCGGCTCGGCTGCCTCGTCACCGTGATCGAGGCCGGGCCGCGCATCGCCTCGCGGGAGGACCCAGAACTCGCCGAGGGGCTGCGCGCCTCCCTGGTGCGGGATGGCGTCGAATTCCGCGAAGGCGTGAAGCTTGTCCGGGTCGAGCAGTTGGAGCCCGACAGCCTTGCCGCCCAGGCCGGCGTGGTGGCGGTGCTCGAGGATGGCAGCCGCATCGCGGGAACCCATCTCCTGCTCGCGGTCGGGCGGGCACCGCGACTGGCGGGACTCGATCTCACGGCGGGTGGGATCGAGTCGACGCCGCGCGGCATCGTGACCGGGGCCGACCTTCGCTCGGTTTCCAACAAGCGGGTCTGGGCGGTGGGCGATATCGCCGATCCGCGGGGAATCGGGCCCCGGGCCTTCACCCATGTGGCCAGCCAGCATGCCGGCATCCTGGTACGCTCGATGCTGTTCCGCCTGCCCTTCACCAAGGTGAGCTACGCTGCCCTCCCCCGCGTCACCTATGGCGACCCAGAGCTGGCGCAGATCGGCCTCACCGAGGCGGAGGCGCGCGAGGCAGGCCATACGGACCTCGCCCTGCTGCGCTGGCCGGTCGCCGAGAATGACCGCGCCGTGGCGGAAGGCCGGACGGAAGGCCTCGTCAAGCTCGTGGTCGGCAAGGGTGGGCGGCTGCTCGGTGCCGGCCTGCTGGCGCCGCATGCGGGCGAGATGGCAGGGATGTTCGGTCTGATGATCGGCCGCAAGCTGCCGCTCTCGGCACTGGCCGGCATGGTCCTGCCCTACCCCACCTTGTCGGAGGCGGCGAAGCGCGCCGCGTCCGAATTCTACACGCCAAAGCTGCTCTCGCCCTTCACAAAGCGGCTCGTCGGCTTGCTGAAACGTCTCCCTTAGGCGTTCATGCCGGCGCTGGGACAACAGGAGTTCATCCCATGGATCAGGTTCTCGCAGGGCGCACCGCGCTCGTCACCGGCAGCACCAGTGGCATCGGGCTCGGCATCGCCAGGATCTATGCCGAGGCGGGAGCCAAGGTGATGCTGAACGGCTTCGGCAAGCCGGAGGAGATCGCCAAGGCGCGGGCCGAGATCGGGGCGCTCCAGGGCGGCGGCGACGCGCCCTATTCGGCGGCGGACCTGTCGAAGCCGGAGGCGGTGCGCCAGATGGTGCAGGAGGCCGAGGCGACACTCGGCAAGCTCGACATTCTGGTGAACAATGCCGGCATCCAGTTCGTCGCGCCGATCGACGAATTCCCGGATGACAAGTTCGACGCGATCATCGCCATCAATTTCGCCTCGAATTTCCATGCCATCAAGGCGGCGCTGCCGGGGATGAAGGCGCGCAACTGGGGCCGCATCATCAACATCGCCTCGGCGCATGGCCTCGTCGCCTCGCCGCAGAAGGTCGCCTATGTCTCGGCCAAGCATGCGGTGGTCGGCATGACCAAGACCGTGGCGCTCGAGGTGGCGAAGCTGCCGATCACCTGCAACGCCATCTGCCCCGGCTTCGTCCGCACGCCACTCGCCGAGGCGCAGGTCGGGCCGCTGGCCAAGCAGCATGGCGTCTCGGAGCAGGAAGCATTGGAGGATTACCTGCTCGAGAAGCAGCCCTCCAAGCGCTGGATCGAGGTCGATGAGGTGGCCCAGATGGCCCTCTATCTATGCGGGCCTGGCAGCGGCGGGGTGAACGGTGCGGCGCTCTCCATCGATGGAGGCTGGCTGGCAGCCTGATGGGAGACGGGACTGGGGCAGTATCGACGCCGGCGGTGGCGAAGCCGCCGGCGCCACGGCGGATCAACCTCGCGCTTCAGGGCGGGGGCACGCATGGCGCCTTCACCTGGGGCGTCCTCGAACGCCTGCTGGAGGATGAGAGGCTGGCCATCGATGGCGTCTCCGGCGCCTCGGCCGGCGCGATCAATGCCGCGATCCTGGTCCAGGGCCTGGCCGATGGCGGGCGCGAGGGGGCGATCCGCGCCCTCGACCGCATCTGGCGCGACGTGGCGGCGCGGCTGGCGGTCAGCCCGCTGCGCAACACGCCCTTCGAGAAGGCGCTCTGGGGCTACGACCTCACCTATTCGGTCGCCTACCAGGCCTTCGAGACGCTGACGCGCGTCTTTTCACCGTACCAGTTCAACCCCTTCCCGGTGGAGTTCAACCCGCTGCGGCAGGTGCTTGACGCCAATCTCGACTGGCAGCGCCTGCGCCAGGACCCGAAGGCGGTCCGCCTCTTCATCTCGGCCACCAACGTGCGGACCGGCAAGCCGCGCGTCTTCACCCGCGCCGAGGTGAGCACGGATGTGGTGCTGGCCTCGGCCTGCCTGCCGAATGTCTTCCGCGCTGTCGAGATCGATGGCGAGGCCTATTGGGATGGCGGCTATGTCGGCAACCCCGCACTCTGGCCGCTTTACTACGAACGGGGTGCGCCCGACATCGTGCTGGTGCAGATCAACGCCATCATGCGGGCGGAGCTGCCGACCAGCGCCACCGACATCATGAACCGGCTGAACGAGATCAATTTCAACGCCTCGCTGATGGCCGAGATGCGGGCGATCGACTTCGTGCAGCGCCTGCTCGATTCCGGGCGGCTGGAACAGCCGCGCTACCGCCGCATCTTCCTGCACGTGATCGAGGACGAGGAGCGGATGCGGGAGTTCAAGCTCTCGACCAAGCTCAACGGCGACTGGGAATTCCTGCAGACCCTTCGCCGCTACGGGCGGGAGGCGGCGGACCGCTTCCTCGCCGAGCATTCCGACCAGCTCGGCAAGGAAAGCACGCTCGACATCCAGCGCTATCTCTGAGAGTCCGTCCGGGATCATGTTGTTTTCTGACATAGCCTTCGGAGCATGCGGCGGACGGAAGCCCATCGCAGGAAGGCAAGCGCGCGGCGGTTCAGGCACTCCCAATCCTTGGCCAATCGTCGGCAGCGATTGAGCCAGGCGATAGTGCGCTCGACAATCCAGCGCTTCGGCAGCACGACGAACTTGCGCAACTCGGATCGCTTGACGATCTCGAGGTTGATCTGGCGACAGGTCGTGCGCAGCCCGGCCTGGAAGTTGGCGCCCTGGTATCCGCCATCGGCGTAGAGCTTCAGCAGGAAGGGGTAGAGGCCGAACAGCGAGCCCATCAGCAGCACGCCA
>NZ_FMZX01000008.1 GCF_900101615.1 Belnapia rosea
TCCTTGAAAGCCTCAAGACCTTCCAAGGTGGCGCGGCCAGAGACCAGATCGGAGCCAGATCGGTTAGTCAGACAGTCCGGTCACAGACCCTAGTTTACCCTCCAGCACACCAAATCATTGCCGAGGCGATTTCTGTGAGACTTGCCAGCCAATGATAGTATCAACCACTTAACGCAATTTTAAGTTGGCACCATCGGGCTGCACGGCGCCACGGTCCCTGCTGCCATGCCGCGCCCCATGGTCTCGCAGCGGCGCATGCTGAAATGTAGGGACGTCACCATCCTCGGGATCATTTCGCATGCGACGGTTGCGGCCTCTGGCAGGCCGATCCGGCTCCTACGGATATGGCAAAGATTGGCATGCTCCTTGCCAACGCCTAAGGTTGCTCCATGCTTCCGCCCAAGGCCATGACCGTGTTGCTCAAGCCGGGCCTTGCTGCCTTCATCCAAGATCCGGTCGCTCCTGCCCGTTGTGACCTTGAAACAGACTTGACTCGCCGCGCGGCGCCGCCGCCGAGACGGCCCCGTGGACGCTGAAACCTGGCCCGGCTTCCCGGGCGCGAGCGGCGAGATGGCAGGGCGCCTGCGCGCCCATGACTGGGCGTCGACGCCGCTCGGGCCCATCGAGGGCTGGCCGCAAAGCTTGCGAACCGTGGTCAACCTGATGCTCGCCACGGCGCAGCCGGTCTACATCGCCTGGGGCCCCGAGCTCGTCTCGCTGTTCAACGACAGCTACATCCCGATCCTCGGCACCAAGCACCCCGGTGCCCTGGGCAAGCCCTATGCCGAATTATTCGCGGAAGTCTGGGACGAGTACCGCCCCATCATTGGCGCGACGATGGCTGGCAGGTCGCAGCACTTCGTGGACCGGCCGGTCGCGCTGACGGGCCGCCCCGGCGTGCCGATAAGTTGGTTCACCTTCTCCTGGACGCCGCTGCCCGACGAGACAGGCATGGTTGCCGGCTTCTACTGCACGGCCATCGAGACCACCGGGCAGGTCCGTGCCGAACAGGCCCTGCGCAAGCGGAACGCGGAGGCCCTACGGCACAGCCAGGCCGAGACCGAGCGCCAGCGGCGGCTCTACGAAGCCATCCTCGCCAATACCCCTGACCTCGCCTATGTCTTCGACCTCGACCACCGCTTCATCTACGCCAATGAGGGCCTGCTGCGGATGTGGGGCCGGAGTTGGGACGACGCGATCGGCAAGACCTGCCTCGAGCTTGGCTACGAGCCCTGGCACGCGGCCATGCACGACCGGGAAATCGAGCAGGTGGTCGCAACCCGGCAACCGGTCCGGGGCGAGGTGCCCTTCACCGGCACCTTGGGGCGCCGGATCTATGACTACATCTTCGTGCCGGTCATCGGTGCGGATGGCCGGGTCGAGGCGGTCGCCGGAACAACGCGCGACGTCACCGAGAGCCGGCAGGTGGAGGAGGCACTGCGCGAGAGCGAACAGCACCTCCGGCTCATTGTCGATAGCGCGCGGGACTATGCCATCTTCACCACCAGCCCGGAGGGCCTGATTGAGACCTGGTGGCCGGGCGCCAAGGCGGTCTTCGGCTGGTACGCCGCGGAGGTTGTCGGCCAGTCCACGGCCATCATCTTCACGCCGGAGGATCGGGCGGCGGGTGCCCCGCAGGAGGAGCTGGCCACGGCCCATGCCGAGGGCAGCGCGCCGGATGTGCGCTGGCACCTGCGCAAGGACGGCTCGCGCGTCTTCATCGAGGGCAGCACCGTGGCCCTGCGCGGGATGGACGGAAGCCTCCGCGGCTTCCTCAAGATCGGCCAGGACGTGACGGGGCGGAAGGCAGCGGAGGAGCGGCAGGCGCTGCTGGCGCGCGAGGTGGACCACCGCGCCAAGAATGCCCTTGCCGTGGTGCAGGCCACGCTGCGGCTGACCCAGGCTCCCGACGTTGCCTCCTTCCGGCAAACGGCGCTGGGCCGGGTGGCGGCGCTGGCCAGGGCCCAGACATTGCTGGCCGAGGATCGCTGGCGCGGAGCCGACCTGCGGATGCTGGTCGAGGGCGAGCTGGCGCCCTTCGTGGGCGAGCACGGGCCCCGCATCGGGCTGTCGGGCGCGCCGGTGGTCCTGCCGCCCGGGGCGGCGCAGCCGGTTGCGATGGCGCTGCACGAGCTGGCGACCAATGCGGTCAAGCACGGCGCGCTCTCGACGCCAGGGGGATCGGTGTCGGTATCCTGGCAGCTCGATGATGGTTCAGGGGAAACGCTGCGGCTGCGCTGGGCCGAGGCGGGCGGACCTGCCATCGCAGGAGCGCCAACCCGTCGCGGCTTTGGCTCGCGCGTGCTCGATGCGACCGTGAGCGGCCAGCTCGGCGGCAGGGTGGTTCTGGGCTGGGAGAGTTCGGGGCTCGTCTGCGAGATGGAGGTGCCGCTGGCGCGCGCCGCGGCTCTGGCCGAGGAGATGCACGCGCCGTAGCCGTCCCGGGCCGTCAGCGCCTGCTCCCGCGGCGCCGCGATCCGTCTCAATGCAGCGTCGGGTCCAGCCGGTCGCGCAACCAATCCCCCAGCACCGAGACGGAGAAGGTCGTCAGCACGATCACCACCGCCGGCGAGAGCAGGATCCAGGGCGCCCGCGTCAGGTACTCCCGCCCATAGCCCACCATGGCGCCGAGCGAGGTCTCCGGCGGCTGCACCCCAAGGCCGAGGAAGGAGAGCCCGCTCTCCAGCAGGATGATCTCGGGGAAGGCCAACGTCATCGAGACGATCAGCGTCGAGGCGATGTTCGGCAGCACATGCCGCCCATAGATCCGCCAGGGCGAGGCGCCGAGTTGCCGCACCGCCGCCGCATAGCCCTGCGCACCGGCGCTGATGACAAGGCCCCGCGCGATCCGCGCGTAGCGCTCCCAGGCATGCAGCCCGAGCAGGCAGATGAAGAGCGTCAGCGAATTGCCGAAGAAGGCCAGCACCGCCAGCGCCAGGATGAGGAAGGGCAGGCTCGCCGAGAAATCGACCAGCGCCATTACCACCTGCTCGACGAAGCCGCGGAAATGCGCCGCCAGCACGCCGAGCGCGGTGCCGATCAGCGCGCCGATGATCGTTGCCCCGAAGGCGATCAGCAGGCTCATGCGGATCGAGAAGATCAGCCGCGACAGCACGTCCCGCCCCAGCTCGTCCGTCCCGAGCGGATGCAGCCATGTCGCCCCCGGCGCCGCCAGCCGGTTGCGCAGGTCGAGTGCCGTATAGGCATAGGGCGCGACCGCATCCGCCAGCACCGCGATGCCAAGCATCAGCCCGAGCCAGGCCATGGCGGCGAGCACCAGCAGCGGCCAACGGCGTCGCCGCTTCCGGCCGTCCACCAGGCCGATCGGCAAGGCAATCCCCGACATCTCAGCCCGCCCTCTGCCGAAGCCGCGGGTCGAGCGCGCCATAGAGCAGGTCGACCACGAGATTGGCCGCCACCATGGTCGCCGCCACCAGCAGCAGGATGCACTGCACCACCGCCAGGTCACGGTTCGCCACCGCCACCACCAGCAGCCGCCCGACCCCGGGCCAGGAGAAGACGCTTTCCACCACCACCGCGCCGGCGATGAGCGAGCCGACCATGAAGCCGATGATCGTCACGGTCGGGATCGCCGCATTCGGCAGCGCATGGCCCCAGACCACCGCCCGCCAGGGCACGCCCTTGGCCGAGGCGGTACGGATATAGGGCTGGCCCAGCACCTCCAGCATCGCGCTCCGGGTGAAGCGGGCCAGCACCGCCGCGCCGCCGACACCCATGGTGACGATGGGCAGGATCGCATGCCGCCAGCTCTCCTGCCCGCCCGAGGGCAACCAGCCGAGCTGCACCGCGAAGACCAGCACCAGCAGCAGCCCGAGCACGAAGGAGGGCACGGTGAAGCCCGCCACCGCCAGCACCATCACCGCCCGGTCCACCAGCGAGTTCCGGTGCAGCGCCGCGGTGATCCCGGCCGGGATGCCGATGCCGAGCTTGATGAGCAATGCCGGGATGGTCAGCGCCAGCGTCGCCGGGATGCGCTCCGCGACCAGCGCGATGGCCTCCCGCCCGTCCCGCATGGACCGGCCGAGATCGCCGCTGAAGATCGCCCCGAAATAGCGGAGATATTGCAGCCAGAGCGGCTCCTCGAGCCCCCAGGCCCGGCGGAAGGCTGCAATGGCCTCGGGCGGCGCATCCGCCCCCATGATGATCTGCGCCGGATCGCCCGAAAGGCGCAGCACGACGAAGGCGAAGCTGACCACCATGACGATGGTGATGGCCGCCCGCAGCAGGCGGAAGCCGAGGAAACGCAGCATCCCTAGGCCGCCTTCGATATCTGGGCCGGTCGGTTCAGCCCGGCGGCGCTCCGCCCAACGGACGGCGCCGGCACCTCGCCCTGCGCCACATGGCAGGCCACCCGCCGGCCATCGCCCGGCCGCGGCTTCAGCATCGGGTCCTCCTTCGCGCAGATCGCCACGGCGACCGGGCAGCGCGGATGGAAGGCGCAGCCGCTCGGCCGGTCCGCCGGATTGGGTGGGTCGCCCTGCAGCAGGATGCGCCGCTGCCCGCGCCCCGGATGCGGGATGGCGGAGACCAGCGCCTGGGCATAGGGGTGCGCCGGGTCGTGCAGCACCGCATCCGGCTCACCCTCCTCGACGATGCGGCCGAGATACATCACCGCCACCCGATGGCTCACCTGCCGCACCGCCCGCAGGTCATGGCTGACGAAGAGGATCGCCGTCCCCAGGCGGGATTGCAGCTCGACCAGCAGGTTCATCACCTGCGCCTGGATCGAGACGTCGAGCGCGCTGATCGGCTCGTCGCAGACGAGCAGCGCCGGGTCGGTCGCCAGCGCCCGCGCCAGCACCGCGCGCTGGCGCTGCCCGCCCGACAATTCATGCGGATAGCGCACCGCCTGGTCCGGCCGCAGCCCGACATCCCTCAGCAGCGCCGCGACCCGCTCCATCCGCTCCGCCCGCCTGGCGCCGATGCCATGGATCTCGAGCGGCTCCGCGATCTGCGCCCCGATGGCCATCCGCCGGTCCAGCGCCCCGAGCGGATCCTGGAAGACCATCTGCATGCGCGCCCGCATCGCCCGCCAGGGAGGCGTGCCCGGCGCCGGCATCGGCTGGCCCTCGAAGGCGACGCTGCCGGCATCCGGCATCTCCAGCCCCAGCACCAGCCGCCCGGTGGTGGACTTGCCGCAGCCGCTCTCGCCGACCAGGCCGAGGGTCCGCCCCCGCTCCAGGGTGAGGGAGACGCCATCCACCGCCCGGACCTCGACGGGCCGGCCGAGGAAGCCGCGCCGCATTGCATAGCGGCGGGTGAGGCCCATGGCCTCCAGCAGGGGTGCCTTCCTCATGCCGGCAGCAGCTCCCGCACCGCGCGCAGGCAGGCGGCGGCATGATCCGGCTCGACCGCGACCGCCTCCGGCACGCCGAGCGCGCAGGCCGCCGCCGCATGCGGGCAACGCGGGGCGAAGGCGCAGCCCGGCGGCATGCCATTCGGCTCCGGCACGCTCCCGGGGATAGCCGAAAGCGGCCGGCGCGGCCCATCCAGCGGCGGCAACGCCCCGAGCAGGCCCTGCGTATAGGGATGGGTCGGCGCCGCGAAGAGCCGCGCGACCCGCGCCTCCTCCACGATCCGCCCGGCATACATCACAGCGACCCGCTCGCAGGTCTCCGCCACGACACCGAGGTCGTGGGAGATCAGCACCAGCGCCATCCCCGTCTCCCGCCGCAGCGCGCCCAGCAATTCGAGGATCTGCGCCTGGATCGTCACGTCGAGCGCCGTGGTCGGCTCATCCGCCACCAGCAGCTCCGGCTGCCCGGCCAACGCCATGGCGATCATCACCCGCTGGTTCTGCCCGCCGGAAAGCTCATGTGGATAGGCGTCCAGCCGCCGCCCCGCATCCGGGATGCCGACCTGGTCGAGCAGCCGCCGCGCCTCCGCCCGCGCCGCCACGCCGCGCAGCCCGCGATGCAGCCCGAGCGCCTCCGCCACCTGCCGCCCGATGCGATGGACGGGGTTCAGGCTGCTCGCCGGATCCTGGAAAATCATGGCGACCCGCCCGCCGCGCACCCGGTCGAGCACCGCCGGCGCCGCGCCGAGGATCTCCTCGCCCGCCAGCCTCACGCTACCCGAGACGCGCGCCCGGCCCGGCAGCAGCCCGAGCGCCGCCAGCCAGGTGACGGACTTGCCGCAGCCGCTCTCGCCCACCAGCCCCAGCGCCTCCCCCGGGGCGATGGCGAGGTCGATCCCCCGCAGCGCGGGCGCGCCGCCGAAATCGACGGCAAGCCCGCGGATGGCGACAAGGGGCTCAGACACCCCAATTCGCCGCGCGGAAATCCATGGCGAAGGCCGGCGCCGCCCGCCAGCGGATATCGCGGCGCTTCGCCGTGAAGGTCGCGTTCTGGTGCAGCACCGTATAGGCGGGGTCCTCCCGCTCGGCGATCTCCAGCATCCGCCGGAAAACCACCCGGCGGCGCGCCCGGTCCGTGCTGGTCTCGAGCTCGAGCGAAAGCCGGTTGAACTCCTCGTTCGACCATTCGCCGACCTGCTGCTGCTGCCCGTTCGGCCCGTGCTGGTTGGTCAGCGACGAGGTCGGGTCGCTGAACAGGCCGGAGTTGGACCAGTCGCGCACCGCACGCGTCGGCGTCGCCTCCAGGATCTGCGACCAGTTCTCCTTCATCTCGATCTGGACGTTGAGCCCGGCGGCACGCCACATCTCGACCAGCACCTGCGCGGTCGCCACCTGGTTGGTGTAGTAGTTGTTCAGCAGGCGATAGGGGATCGGCTCGCCCTTGTAGCCCGCCTCGCGCAGCAGCCGCCGCGCCTCGGCCGGGTCATGCTGGGGCACCGCCCAGTCGGCGAGGAACATGTCGCCATAGAACTCCCATTGCAGCCCGCGCGGGGTGGCGGTGCGCCCGGCCCAGAGGCTGTCGACGATCGCCTGCCGGTCGATCGCATGGGTGAAGGCGCGGCGCACGCGCGGGTCGCGCAGCGCGGGGAAATTCTTGTCGAACACCGTCAGCCGGTGGTTCGGGATGGTGCCGCCCAGCACCTCGAAGGCGCGGTTGCGCTCGATGCCGGAGATCTGGTCCGGCGGGATGTCGCAGGCGAAGTGGTACTCGCCCGAGAGCAGCCCATTCACGCGGGAGGACACCTCGGGCACCTCGACGAAGCGCAGTTGCCTCAAGGGCGGCCGTCCGCCCCAGTACTCGTCATGCGCCACCAGGGTGAGCGAGTTGTCGGCACGGAATTCCGCCACCTTGTAGGGTCCCGTGGTGACGGGCTGCCGCGCCCAGTCCAGCCACGTCGCTGCCTCGGCGAAGCCGCGCCGGCTGCCGATCTCGGCACCGTAGCGGGCAAGCCGCCCCTCCAGCGTCACATCCGGCGTGCGGTTGATCCAGCGCAGCGTGTACTTGTCGACCACCTCGATGCGCTCGAAGCCCGGGAAGCTGCGATTGGCGACCGCCGGCACCTCGATCGGCAGATCACGCCCCGCCCGGCCCGGATTGACCTCGCCGACGCGGATGGTACCGCTGCTGTTCGGCCCGCCCGGCCCGAACATGCGTTCCTTGCCGAAGGAGAAGGCGACATCCTCGGCCGTCAGCTCGTCGCCATTGTGGAATTTCACCCCCTGGCGCAGCGTGAGTTCCACCACGCTGTCGCTGATCCGCCGCGCCTCGGTGGCGAGCACCGGCACGGTCTCCAGCCGGCTGGCATGGTTGCGCCCGAGCAGGCCCTCCCAGAGGGAGGTCACCATCACCCGCTCGCCCACATTGCTCTGCTCGCGCAGCGGCTCCAGCGTGTTGGAGTTGCTGATCTTCTGCACCGCGACGGTGATGGAAGGCCGCTGGTCCGCCTGGCCAATGGCGAAGCGCGGCAGGCCGGCGGCAAGCGCGGTGCCGGCGATGAGGCTGCGACGGTCGATCATGTGTTGGTCCCCCGGTCTTCGAGCCCTTCGGGCGTGGCGCGATACGCGGTCAGCGTGCGTTCGGCATGGCGCAGCCGCCAGGAGAGGGCGCGCTGCGCGTAGTCCTTCACCAGGCCCGCATGGTCCGGGCTCCCGGCGAGGTTGGTGAACTGGTGCGGGTCCCGCTCCAGATCGAAGAAGAGCGGCGGCAGCGCCGCGAAATGCACGTATTTGAACCGCGCATCCTGGATGACGCAGAGGCTGCTCTCATCCATCTGCAGGCCGAGATGGCTCTCCGGCCGCGAGTAGAAGATATCGCGGAAGTCGTATTCGTAATGCAGCGCGTCGCGCCAGCCGGCGGGCGGGCCGCCCCGCAGCAGCGGCGCCAGCGATGAGCCGTCGCAGGCGCGCGGGATCTCCCCACCCAGCGCCTCGAGGATGGTCGGCATCAGGTCGATGCTCTCCGTCGGCGCGCTCTCCACCGCGCCGGGGCGCGCGGGCTGCCCGGCCTCCTTCACCACCAGCGGGATGCGGAAGCTCTCATCGAAATAGCCGATCTTGCCGAGCAGCCAATGGTCGCCCAGCTGCTCGCCATGGTCGGAGGTGAACACCACCATGGTGTCCTCCCATTGGCCGGTCTCTTCCAGATAGGCGAAGACCCGGCCGAGATTGTCGTCGATCTCGCTGATCAGCCCGGCATAGGTCGCCCGCATCAGCCGGATCGAGGCCTCGTCGAGCCCCGTCACCGCCCCGCCCGCACCATGGAAGAAAGAACCCTGGCTGATGCCGCGCAGGTAGAAGTCGAGCAGCGGATGCTGCCCTGCCTCCTCCCGCCAATCCGCCTGGCGCACCGGGCCCGGCATCTCCGCCGGCGAGTACATGGTGTTGTACGGCGCCGGCGCGATGAAGGGCGGATGCGGCCGGTAGTAGCCGAGGTGGAGGAACCAGGGCTTGCCGTTGACGCCCTTGAGGTAGGTCAGCGCCCGGTCGGTGAAATAGGCGGTGTCCGAGAGCTCGGCCGGGATGCGGCAGGGCCGGTCGGTGGCGCCGGGCACGGCATCCTCACCCTCCGGCAGCCAGATATCCTCGCGCCGCTCCGGCAGCCTGTAGCCCTTATGCGCCAGCCAGCCGAAATAGCCGTCCATCGTGGGCTCGAAGGCGCCGACGCTGCGGAACCCCTCCATCAGGTCGCCGAGATAGGTGAAGCGCCCGTCGCGTGGCCCGGTGGTACGCGGGTCGGGCGTCGTCGTCGTGTAGCCGATCAGCGCCGGGTCGTAGCCGATGCGGCGGAGCGCCTTGCCCAGATTCATGTGCCGCGCATCCAGCGGCACCGTGTTCTGCACCGCCCGGTGGTTCATCAGGTAGAGGCCGGTCAGCAGGCTCGCCCGCGCCGGCCCGCAGGGCACCGTCGTCGTCACATGGTTGCGGAAGGTGACGCCCTGGCGGCAGAGCCGGTCGAGATTCGGCGTGCGCAGGAAATCCGCCCCCAACCACGGCATGAAATCCGCACGCCACTGATCCACCACGATGAGGAGCACGTTCCGCGGCCGTTGCATCATCCCACCACCCTGTCCATGGGCAGGGGGCGATAGCGCATCAAGCTTGACCACCGGATGGCGGTTCGGCGTCCCTTCCGTGACAGCTTGCGGGTTGCCGGCGAAGCTCGGCTAGGATGCGCACAACGACAGCAGGAGGAAGCGCCAATGCGCGCAGCGGTATTCCGCCAGGGCGACCTGGTGGTGGACACCATCCCCGACCCCGAGCTCGGCGAGGGCCAGGTGCTGGTCCGCACCCGGGCCTGCGGCATCTGCGGCTCCGACCTTCATGCGGCGAAGCATGCGAAGGAATTCGCCGATCTCTCGGCCCGCAGCGGCGGCCGCTTCGGCATGCCGGCCGACCGCGACGTGGTCTTCGGTCATGAATTCGTCGGCGAGGTGGTGGCGAACGGCCCCGGCACCGAGGGGCGCTTCCGGCCAGGCACGCTCGTCACCTCCATGCCGCTGACCATCCGCGGCACCATGGTGCAGGGCATCGGCTACAACCCGGAGGTGCCCGGCGCCTTCGCCGAATACCTGCCGCTGGCCGAACGGATGCTGCTGCCCCTGCCGGAGGGGATGGACCCGGACCATGCCGCGCTGGTGGAGCCGATGGCGGTCGGCCTGCATGCGGTGAACTTCGCCCATATGACGGAGGCGGATGTGCCCCTCGTCATCGGCTGCGGCCCGGTCGGCCTTGCGGTGATCGCCGCGCTGAAGCTGCGCGGCGCCGGCCCGATCATCGCGGCCGATTATTCCCCCGCCCGGCGGGCCCTGGCCACGCGCATGGGCGCCACCACCGTCATCGATCCTGGCTCCGCCTCCCCCTATGCCGCGCTCGAGGCGGCAGTGACGCCGGAGGGCTTCGACCCTGCCCGCTACGCCCAGCTCTTCGGCACCTCGCCGCGGCGGCGCCCGGCAGTGGTTTTTGAGTGCGTCGGCGTCCCCGGCGTGATGCAGCAGATCATGGAGGGCGCCCCCGCCGGCACCCGCATCGTCATCGTCGGCGTCTGCATGCAGCCGGACCGCTTCGAGCCCTTCTTCGGCATCGTCAAGCAGCTCAGCGTGCAATTCGTGCTTGCCTATACGGCGGAGGAATTCCGCGAGACTCTGGACCACATCGCCAGCGGGCGGATGGATGTCGCGCCCCTCATCACCGGCCGCACCGGCCTCGAGGGCGTGCGCCAGTCCTTCCAGGACCTCGCCAGCCCGGAACGGCACGCGAAGATCCTTGTGGAGCCCTGGCGATAGCCGCTTAACGCCGCAGCATCCGCATGGCGGCGGCGAGGCGCAGCCGGAACCCGTGCCTCGCCCCGTGCCCCATTCCGGCGCGAAGGAGGCGCCAGCCCGCAGCCAGCAGCGCCCGGCCCATCGCTCCCATCCGGTGCAGGAAGTCCCGCGTCGCCACCCAGGCCGGGATGCGCTCCAGCAGCGCATGTCCGTAGTCCAGCAGCCGCATCGCCTTGCCATAGGCCCAGGCGAAGCTCCGCACCTGCAGCATCTTCGGCCGGGCAATGGCGAAGAGCCGGGCGGAGAAGGCCACGCCCACCACCTTCGTCGCCAGCAGCACCAGCACCCCCAGCACCACATGCCCGTGCAGGAACAGCCAGAGCTCGCCGAGCTTCAGCAGCGGGATGAAGGCGAGGAAGGGCAGCACGAAGGCCACCACCACCATCCGCGGGCTGAGCCGCGCCACCACCCGCTCCAGCACCGCGAAGACCGGCAGATGCGACAGCGCCCGCCCGAGCGCCGTCAGCCAGCGCCAGAGCGTCGCCTCCAGCAGCACCGCCACCAGGGCGAGCAGGATGACCGGCAGGTGGAGGGCGCGGCGCAGGAGGCGATGGGGAGAGCCCGGCATGGCCCGACCCTACCATCGCCGGCATGGCGTTGCAGGGCCCGCATCCCGGTGAGCGACAGCATCTGGGCCAGGCTCCGGGGCTGCTTCGAAGCGCTTGGCACCGATGTGGGCCTGCCTGCCGCAAAGCCGCATCTTCGGCCTTGCCTCTCAGTAGATCCCCATCGCCAGCCCGGCACCGAGCGCCGCGCCCAGCTCCTCGCAGCGGCGGAGATCCTCGGGCGGGATGGTCTTCGGTGCCAGGATCGCCTCCGGCGTCTGTGCCCGGGTGCAGAGGATCAGCGGTTCCGCCACCGCCCGCAGCCGCCAGCCGGTCGCGATCCGCCCGATCTGCCGCGCCGCATTGGTGCCGTCGCTGCCGGCGCAGATCAGCGCCGCATAGGGCCGGCCATTCACCCGGTCGAGCACCGGGTAGTAGCAGCGGTCGAAGAAGTCCTTCATCAGCCCGGCCATGGCGGCGAGGTTCTCGGGCGTGGCGAAGACATAGCCATCCGCCCCGAGCACATCCCCGGGCCCCGCCTCCGGCGCCGCCAGCAGGCGCACCCGCACCTCCCCCTCGGCCCCATGCTCGGCCCCGCGGGCGGCGGCTTCGGCCATCTGCCGCGTGCCGCCCGTCATGCTGTGCCAGACGAGGAGGAGGGTCCTCACCGCTTGATATCGGCCTTCACCAGCGCGCCGAGGCCCGCGCCTCGGCGAGTTCCAGCTTCTGCGCCGCCTTCATGCCGCCGGCCCTCCCTGCGTCTTCTCCTCGGGCCAGGAGACGGATACGTCGCCTGTGACAAAGGTCTGGCAGGCCATGCGCCAGCCCTCGGCGAGATCGGCCTCGGTCAGGTGCCGTCGCTCCCTCGGCTTCACCGCATCCGTCCGGCCCCGCCCCTCCTCGATCCGGCACCGGCAGATGCCGCAGACGCCGCCGCCGCATTTGAAGGGGATGCCACCCTTCTCGCGGATCGAGATCCGCAGCAGGCTCGTGCTCTCGGTCACCTCCGCCTGCCGTCCGCTGGTCAGGAAGCGCACCGTGATCACGGCGCCGCCGGCTCCAGCCGCGCATCGATCCGGCCGAAGGTGGCCAGGGTGCGGATCTTCCGCCGCGCCTCCACCGTGCCGAAATGCCGGAGAATTTTCACCGGTACGCAGTTCACCACCAATGGGCCCGCCCTCACCGGCGCGAGCCCCGGCGTCGGCTCGGTGCGGAACTGCCCGGGCTTGCTGGTCAGGGTCACATACATCACGCCCTCCTCAGGGCGCGCGGTTCGGGGCGCCGCCACCCTCCGACGGGGCCTCCAGAGGCATGGGCTGGCCGCTCGCCGGCTCCGCCGCCCGCTCCCGCGCCATCCGCTCGCCGAGCGCCTGCAGCTCGCGCCGCTGCTGGGCGAGCCGTCCCTCGCCCTCGGCGATCTCGCCGGCGAGTTGCTGGCGGCGCTGCTCCATGCGGGCCACCTCGGAGCGCAGCGTCTCCGCCTGGTCGCGCAGCCGGGCCGCCTCCTGCCGGGCGGCATCGGTGGCGCCGCCCGCCTGGCGGGCCTGGGTTTCCGCCTCGGCCAGCGCCGCGCGGCGGGTGGCGAGCTCCGTTCCCGCCGCCTGCGCCTCGGCCCGCACGGAAGCCAGGCGCCGCTCCTCGGCTGCCGTGCCGTCGCGCAGCTCGGCCAGGCGCCGCTCGGCCGCGCCCACCTCGGCGCGCAAGGTCGCGCTCCGCGCCTCGAGTCCTCGCAGCGTCGCCGCCGCGTCGTCGCGTGCCGCAGAAACACGGGTCAGCTCCGCCTGGGCCTGTTCCACCGCCCCGCGCCGCTGGGTGAGGGCAACCTCGGCCTGGCCCAGCTCCTCGCGCATCCCGGCCAGGCGCCGCTCCGCCTCACCCGATTGCTGCTCGAGGCCGCGCACCCGCCCGGCCACCTCCTCGGCGCCGCGATTGGTGCTGGCCAGCCGCGTCTCCGCCTCGGCCAGGGCGCCGCGCCTGGCCGTCAGCTCGCGCTCCGCCGTCGCGGTATCGGCCCGCAGCGCGGCGATCCGCCGCTCCGCCTCGCCGCCTGCCTGCTGGCGCTGGGCGAGGGCCTGCTGCGCCTCGGCGATGGTGGCGCGCAGGCTCTGCAGCCGCGCCTCCTCCTGCGTTGCCCGCTCGCGCTGGCCGACCAGGCGGCGGTCCTCGCCCGCCACCTCGTCGCGCAGGCTGGCCAGCCGGCGTTCGGTGGTGGCCGCCATCTCGCGTAGCCCGGCCAGCCGGCGCTCCTCGGCCACCGCCCGCTCGCCGAGCGAGGACAGTCGCCCATCCTGAGCCGAGGCCTGGTCGCGCAACTCCGTCAACCGGCGCTCGGCCGCCGACGCCTGGTCGCGCAGGCCGGCGATGCGGGTCTCGGTCTCGCCGAGGCTGCCGCGCCGCTGGGTGCTGGCCTGCTCCAGTTCGGCGAGCTGGCGCTCCTCCTCGGCCAGCCGTTCGCGCAGCCGCCGCGCCTCGGCCTCCGCCGTGCCGCGCGAGCCCTGGGCCTGGGCCAGCTGGCGCCGGGCGGCGGCGAGCCGCGCCTCCAGCGCCGCCAGCTCGCCCGCCGCATTCCGTTCGGCCGCCAGCGCCGCTTCCAGCTCGGTCACGCGGCCGCGCAGCAAGGTACCCTGCGCCTCGGACGCCTGGAGATTCCGTTCGATCGAGGCGATACGGTCGCTGCGCTCGACGGTCAGGCCGCACCCGGCCAGCGGCATGAGCACGGCGGCCAGCGCCGGCCCGCGCCAAGACAGCAGCTTCGACATAGAAAGTCCCCCAAAGCCCCAACCCGGCCTATGGCGCCCGTTCCGCGCCTCCCGGTCAACCACCCCACGGTGGTACCGTTGCGATGAGGCTTCACGAAACGGTTGGCGCCGGGGCATGCCGCACCCGCCATTCGGGCCATGGCGGCCGGGCCGGGGGATGCACACATAGGCATCATGAGCGACGCCCCGCATCCCTCCCTCGCCGCCTTCTCCGACCGGCTGGCGGCCCTCGGCGCGCTGGGCGCCACGCGCACCGTCGCCGTCCATGGCCGCGACGGCCGGGCCCGCTCCGGCCTGCTCTGGGCCGAAGGTCTGGTGGTCACGGCCGAGGAGGCGCTGGAGCGGGACGACGAGCTGGCCCTCACCCTGCCCGATGGGCGAGAGGTGGCGGCGACGCTGGCCGGCCGCGACCCGGGCACCGATGTCGCCCTGCTGCGGGCCGAGACCGGCCCGCTGTCGCCGCTCGACCTCGCCCCGCCGGAGGCGCTGGCAGCCGGCCACCTCGTGGTCGCCATCGGCCGGGACGAGCACGGGCCGCTGCTGGCCTTCGGCGCCACCGCCCAGGTCGGCGGCCCCTGGCGCTCCATGCGCGGCGGCCGGCTGGAGCGGCGCATCCAGCTCGGCCTCCGGCTAGACCCGGTGGCCGAGGGCGGCGTGGTGCTCGACCATGCCGGCCGCCTCGTCGGCATGGCCGTGCCCGGCCCCCGTCGCCGGGCGCTCGCCATCCCGGCCGAGACCATCGCCCGCTCGGTCGGGCATATCGGCCGCCATGGCAGGGTGGCGCGCGGCTATCTTGGCCTGGCCCTCCAGCCGGTGCGGACCGAGGGGCTGCGGGGCCTTATCGTCGTCGGCATCGACCCGAGGAGTCCGGCCGGCCAGGCCGGCCTGCTGCTCGGCGACGTGCTGGCGGCCTGGGACGGCGCCCCGCTCGGCTCGGTGCGCGAGATGCTGGCCCGGCTCGACCCGGAAAGCATCGGTTCGGAGGTCGTGCTCGACCTCATCCGCGGCGGCGAGCACCGGCGGGTGACGCTCCGCATCGGCGAGCGGGCGGCAGCCTGACATGCCAGCCGAAACCCTCCTCGACCGGCCTCCCCCGCGCCGCCCGGCGAGCCTTGCCGCCGTCACGGTCCATGCCACGGATGGCGATATCGCCGCCCGCCTCGCCGACCTGCCCGGCATCCGCCTGGTGGAGGACACGGCCGATGCAGCGGTAACGGTCACCGACCTGCCCAGGGTGGAGCCCGAAGGCCCGCCGACCCTGGTGCTGGCCGAGGGCGCCACGGCGCTCGCCGCGCTGCGGGCCGGCGCCCGCGCCGTGCTGCCGCCGGATGCGGCCCCGGCGCTGCTGGCGGCCGCCCTGCCCGCCATCGCCCGCGGCCTGGCGGTGCTGCCGCCCGCCCAGCTCGCCAGCCTCGCCGGGCGCGCCGCCCCCCCGGTGGCGATGGAGGCCGGCCTCACCCGGCGCGAGCGCGAGGTGCTGGACCTGCTGGCCGCCGGCGCCTCCAACAAGGTCATTGCACGGCGGCTCGGCCTCTCCTTCCACACCGCGAAGGCGCATGTCGCCGCGGTGCTGCAGAAGCTGGGCGCCGCCAGCCGGGCGGATGCGGTGGCGCGCGGCGCGCGGGCGGGGCTGGTGCTGCTATAGTCGGGGCACCCCCGACGGAGCGGCCCCGATGATCCAGGTCCACCACCTCAACAACTCCCGCTCGCAGCGCATCCTCTGGCTGCTGGAGGAGCTGGGGGTGCCCTATGAGGTGATCCGCTACGAGCGGGACCCGCAGACCATGCTGGCCCCGCCCGAGCTGCGGCAGATCCACCCTCTCGGCAAGTCGCCCCTGGTGGTCGAGGAAGGCGAGGTCCTCGCCGAAACCGGCGCCATCGTCGAGGCGCTCCTGGAGCGGCATGGCGCCGGACGCCTCGCCCCGCCGCCGGGCACACCGGCCCATCGCCGCTTCCGCTACTGGCTGCATTTCGCCGAGGGATCGGCGATGACGCCCCTGCTGGTGAAGCTCTACCTGATGCGCGTCGGCGAGGCGGCCGCCCCCGTCCTCACCCGGATCGACGCCAACCTCGCCGCCATGCTCGACTACCTGGAGGCCGAGGTGGCGAAGGAGGGCTATTTCGCCGGCCCCGACCTCACCGCCGCCGATGTGATGATGAGCTTCCCGCTCGAGGCCGCCACCTCCCGCGGCGGGCTCGACGCCTCCCGCCCCGCGCTCTTCGGCCTGCTGCGCCGCTTGCAGGCGCGCCCCGCCTATCGCCAGGCGCTGGAGCGTGGTGGGCCCTACGCCTACGCGCCTTGACTTGCGTTGCTCCTTTGAGCAATTGATTTGCTCGAAGGAGCATGACCCATGCATTCCCAGGCGGCACCAACCGGCCTTTCCCACTATCTCCGCCTCTACCAGGCCTCCGCCCTCGAGCGGGTCGAGATGATCAAGGCTGGCCTTTCCGCCAGCGAGGCCAAGCGCATCTTCGCCGACCTCGCCATCGGCCAGGGCGCCGCGCTCAAGGCGCTGCGCCTGTCGCCCGCGACGGTGAACAAGAAGGCCAAGCAGGACGGGACCCTCTCGCCGGGCGAGAGCGAGCGGGTGCTCGGCATGGCGAAGCTGGTCGGCCAGCTGGAGGCGATGGTCCAGGCATCCGGCGACCCGGAGGGCTTCGACGCCCCCGGCTGGATGGCCCGCTGGCTGCAGGCGCCGCTGCCTGCCCTCGGCGGCCGGCGGCCCATGGACCTGATGGACACGATGGAGGGCCAGGCCCTGGTCTCCACCACCCTCGCCCAGATGCAGGGCGGGGCCTATGCGTGAGCCGCACCGTCTGGCGGATCGCCACGGACACGCCCGACTACGAGGCCGATGACCTCTCCGGCGCTGGCGCCAAGCAGACCGGCGGGCGCTGGAACGAGGGGGGGCTTCCCGTCCTCTACACCTCGGAAAGCCGCGCCCTCGCCTGCCTGGAGACCATCGTCCACCTGAATGCCGGTGGCCTGCCGCTCAACCGCTACCTGGTCGCGCTGATGATCCCGCAGGCGCTCTGGGAGGCCGCCCGGCGCGAGAGCGCCGACACGCTGCCCGTTGGTTGGGATGCGCAGCCGGCCGGCCGCGCCAGCATCGCCTTTGGCACGCGATGGCTGCGGTCGGGCCGCTCCGCCCTGCTCATCCTCCCCTCGGTGATCGTCCCGGAGGAGTGCAACATTCTCATCAACCCGCAGCACCCGGACAGCGCCGGCATCACCGCCGCCAAGCAGCGCCGGTGGCTGTATGACCCGCGCCTGGCCTGAGGCTTCCTCGCCCAAAGCGCGCGAGACCGGTTGCCCTGGGCTGTTGCAGCGACTACCTGACGCCTCATCGGCTTCGTTCCACGGAGCCCCCCATCTTTCGTAAAGACAGGCATGAGCGATCCATCCGACCTGCCGCCGGGCACCGCGCCGGCGGATGACACCGCCGCGAACTCCATGGGCACAGTCCCCGGCGCGACCGCCGCGGAATCGAGCCCCGACCAGTCCCCGCAGAACCCCTTCGCCGAGCGCATCGCCGCCCTCGAGGCCGAGATCGCCCAGGCCCGCGACCGCTGGCTGCGCGCCGAGGCGGAGACGCAGAACCTGCGCTCCCGCACCCAGCGCGAGGTGGCCGATGCCCGCAACTACGCCATCCAGAAATTCGCGGGTGACGTCGTGGAAGCGGCCCAGAACCTGCGCCGCGGGATCGAGGCGCTGCCCGCCCCGCGTGGCGACGAGGATCCGCTGCTGGTGAAGCTGCGCGAGGGCTTCGAGGGCGTCGAGCGCAGCTTCCTCGGCATGCTCGAGCGCCACGGCATCCAGCGCCAGGAGGCCCAGGGCCAGCCCTTCGACCCGGCGCTCCATCAGGCGATGGCCGAGCAGCCGGCACCCGAGGGCGTCGCCCCCGGCACCGTCATCCAGGCCTGGACCCCGGCCTGGACGCTGAACGGCCGCCTGCTGAAGCCCGCCATGGTCGTCGTCGCGGCCGGCGGCAGCGCCAGCGCCTCGGCCGCCTAAAATTTAGCCATAACCCGGCCCGGGGGCTTGTCCTGCCCCTGGACGGGTCATACATCGGGAACGTCGCCGGCAGCATTCCGGCAATATTCCCATCCGAAGATGGCCCGGGCCCGGCTCGGGCCGAGTCAGTTCAAGGGGACGGGTGCGGTGCCATGCCAGGGCCGCCCTCGCCCGCCGCAGAGGAGAAGTACGGATGAGCAAGGTTATCGGCATCGATCTCGGGACCACGAATTCCTGCGTCGCCATCATGGAAGGCAAGGAAACGCGGGTCATCGAGAACGCCGAGGGTGCACGCACGACGCCCTCCATGGTCGCCTTCGCCAAGAATGGCGAGCGGCTGGTTGGCCAGAGCGCCAAGCGCCAGGCTGTGACCAACCCGAACAACACGCTGTACGCGGTGAAGCGCCTGATCGGCCGCCGCTTCGACGACCCGATCGTCAACAAGGACATCAACCTCGTCCCCTACAAGATCGCGCGCGCCGACAACGGCGATGCCTGGGTCGAGGTCGAGGGCCAGAAATACGCGCCGCAGCAGATCAGCGCGAACATTCTCGGCAAGATGAAGGAGACCGCCGAGGCCTATCTCGGCGAGAAGGTGACGCAGGCCGTCATCACCGTCCCCGCCTACTTCAACGACGCCCAGCGGCAGGCCACCAAGGAAGCCGGCGCCATCGCCGGGCTCGAGGTGCTGCGCATCATCAATGAGCCGACGGCGGCAGCCCTCGCTTATGGCATGGACCAGAAGAAGGGCGGCACCATCGCGGTCTACGACCTCGGCGGCGGCACCTTCGACGTCTCCGTGCTCGAGATCGGCGACGGCGTCTTCGAGGTAAAGTCCACCAACGGCGACACCTTCCTCGGCGGCGAGGACTTCGATGCCCGCATCATCGACTACCTGGCCGATGAGTTCCGCAAGGAGCAGGGCATCGACCTGCGCGGCGACAAGCTCGCCCTGCAGCGCCTGAAGGAAGCTGCCGAGAAGGCGAAGATCGAGCTTTCCTCTGCCAAGCAGACCGAGGTGAACCTGCCCTTCATCACCGCCGACGCCTCCGGGCCGAAGCACCTGGTGATGACGCTGACGCGCTCGAAGCTCGAGGCGCTGGTCGATGACCTCATCGCCCGCACGCTCGAGCCCTGCAAGCAGGCGCTGAAGGATGCCGGCCTCACCGCCGGCGAGATCGACGAGGTGATCCTGGTCGGCGGCATGACCCGCATGCCCAAGGTCATCGAGGCGGTGAAGCAGTTCTTCGGCAAGGAGCCGGCCCGCAACGTCAACCCGGATGAGGTCGTCGCCATCGGCGCCGCGATCCAGGGCGGCGTCCTGAAGGGCGAGGTGAAGGACGTCCTGCTGCTCGACGTGACCCCGCTGAGCCTCGGCATCGAGACGCTGGGCGGCGTGTTCACCCGGCTGATCGACCGCAACACCACCATCCCGACCAAGAAGTCCCAGGTCTTCTCGACGGCCGACGACAACCAGACCGCCGTGACGATCAAGGTCTTCCAGGGCGAGCGGGAGATGGCGGCCGACAACAAGCTGCTCGGCAACTTCGACCTGCAGGGCATCCCGCCGGCGCCGCGTGGCGTGCCGCAGGTGGAAGTCACCTTCGACATCGACGCGAACGGCATCGTCTCCGTCAGCGCGAAGGACAAGGCGACCGGCAAGGAGCAGCAGATCAAGATCCAGGCCCGCTCCGGCCTGTCGGACAACGACATCGAGCGGATGGTGAAGGACGCCGAGGCGAATGCCGAGGCCGACAAGAAGCGCCGCGAGACCGTCGAGGCCCGGAACAACCTGGAAGCCCTGATCCACAGCAGCGACAAGACGCTGAAGGAGAACGGCGACAAGATCGGCCCGGCCGAGAAGGGTGAGGTCGAATCCGCGATCGCCGCGGCCCGCACCGCCCTCGAGGGCGGCGATCTGGACGCCATCCGCTCGGCATCCGAGGCGCTGTCCCAGGCGACGATGAAGGTCGGCGAGGCGCTCTACAAGGCGCAGCAGGCCGCCGAGCAGCAGCAGGCCGGTGGCGCCCAGCCCGGTGCCGGCGGCGCGGCTGGCGGTTCCGACAAGGTGGTGGACGCCGATTTCGAGGAAGTCGACCCCACCAAGAAGAAGTCCGGCTAAGCTGGGTTCGCGTTCGGGTTGATGCCCGGACGCGGCACCTGCCTCAGGCGGACCGCCCGGCCCCCGGCCGGGCAAGTCGGAGCTCGGGCCCGGGGAAAGCCTCCTTCGGGCCCTTTTCGCTGCACCTTCCTCAGGGGATATCGCCCCGGCCATGGCGAAGCGAGACTATTATGAAATCCTCGGCGTCTCCCGCGAGGCGAGCGAGGACGAGCTGAAGAAGGCCTATCGCAAGCTGGCGATGGCCTATCACCCTGACCGCAATCAGGGTGACAAGGAAGCCGAGACCAAGTTCAAGGAGCTGAACGAGGCCTACGACGTCCTGAAGGATGCGGAGAAGCGCGCGGCCTATGACCGCTTCGGCCATGCCGCCTTCGAGGGCGGCGGCGGCCCGGGCGGGGGTGGCGGCGCGGGGGGCAATCCCTTCGGCGCCGGCTTCGAGGACATCTTCGAGGAGATGTTCGGCCGCTTCGGCGGCGGCGGTGGCCGCGGCAGGCAGCGCCAGGCCTCGGGCCGCGGCGCGGATCTCCGCACCACGGTCGAGATCAGCCTCGAGGAGGCCTTCGCCGGCACCAAGTCCAACGTGCGGGTGCCGAGCAGCGTCTCCTGCGAGGCCTGCAGCGGCACCGGCGCCGAGGCCGGCTCCACCGCGGCGCAGACCTGCCCGACCTGCCAGGGTGCGGGCAAGGTCCGCGCGCAGCAGGGTTTCTTCCTGATCGAGCGCACCTGCCCCACCTGCGGTGGCCAGGGCCGGATCATCAAGAACCCCTGCAAGGTCTGCCAGGGCGCCGGCCGCGTGCAGCGCGACCGCACCCTCAGCGTCTCCATCCCGGCCGGTGTCGAGGACGGCACCCGCATCCGTTTGGCGGGCGAGGGGGAGGCCGGGTTGCGCGGGGCACCCGCGGGCGATCTCTATGTGGATATCGGCATCCGCCAGCACCCGATCTTCCAGCGGGATGGCGCCAATATCTTCGTCCGGGTGCCGCTGCGTATGACGCAGGCGGCGCTTGGCGGCGCGGTCGAGGTGCCGGTGGTCGATGGCGGCCGTGCCCGGGTCACCATCCCGGCCGGCACCCAGGCAGGGGACCAGTTCCGCCTGCGCGGCAAGGGCTTCTCCGTCCTCCGCAGCGCGGCGCGGGGCGACATGTATGTCCAGGTCTCGGTCGAGACGCCGCAGAACCTCAGCAAGCGCCAGCGCGAATTGCTCGAGGAATTCGAAGCCGAGGCGGAGAAGGGCGGCCGCACCAGCCCGGAGAGCGAGGGGTTCTTCGCCAAGGTGAAGGATTTCTGGGACGGGCTGGCCCGCTAGGGCAGCATCCGCCAGGCTGCCCTGCTTGGCGCCCGGGGAATGATTCGGCCACGGGAACCGGCCTTGATTCGCCGCGTTTCATGACACGACCGCCGTACTACCCCCCAACCGGCGGTCCAGGCAGGCGGCGGTGCGCGATTGGTCCCACCGCACCGTCGCCCGCCCCCCCCTCCCCTTTCCGACAGGAGATGCTGAATGACCAGCAGCCCCGTTGCGCCTGGCGTGGCAATCGAGGAGACCGCGCAGCTCATCGCGGCGGCCAAGGTCGGCGGCAGCCCGGTCTTCAACCGGCGGGGCGAACGCCTTGGCACGGTCGAGGACGTCATGCTGGACAAGCGTTCCGGACGCGTCGCCTATGCGGTGATGGCCTTCGGCGGCTTCCTTGGCATCGGTGAGCGGTACCATCCGCTTCCCTGGTCCATGCTGCGCTACGATGTGGATCTCGGCGGCTATGTCGTCGATCTCGACCGCGACCAGCTCGAGGGCGCCCCCAGCTACGCCACGTCTGAGGAGGTCGACTGGGCCGACCGCCAATGGGGCCAGCGCGTCTCTGACTACTACGGCGTCCGCCCCTATTGGGCCGAGGTGCCCTGACCTACCTCGACGCCGTCATGACCTCCCCCTAAACCCGGCCCATCCAGTTGGGAAAGGGGGAAGCCCATGTCCATCCGCATCGGCATCGCCGGCATTGCCGGCCGCATGGGCCGTTTGCTGGCCGAGGAGGTCGAAGCCGCCGGCGCGATGCTGGCCGGCGGCCTCCGCCGGGGCGAGGACCCTGCCGCCCTCTTCGCCGCCAGCGATGTCGTCATCGACTTCACCCATGCCGGCACCGCCGAGGCCCATGCCGCCGCGGCCATGACCGCCGGCAAGCCCCTCGTCCTCGGCTCCTCCGGCCTGTCCGCCGCACAGGAAGCCGCCGTCGCCGCCGCAGCCGGGACCGTCCCCATAGTCTATGCGGCCAATTTCGCCACCGGGGTGAACCTCGTCCTCGCCATGGCCGAGCGCATGGCCGCCGCCCTGCCTGCCACGCAATACGATGCCGAGATCCTCGAGATGCATCACCGCCAGAAGGTGGATGCCCCCTCCGGCACCGCCGTCGCCCTGGGTCGGGCCGTTGCCCGCGGCCGCGGCACCACGCTGGAGGAAGCCGGGCGGGAAAGCGGGCGGGATGGGCATTGCGGCGCCCGCGGCACCGGCACCATCGGCTTCGCGGCGCTCCGTGGCGGGCAAGTGGTCGGCGAGCACAGCCTGATCTTCGCCGCCGGGGCGGAGCAGATCATCCTCACCCATCGCAGCTTCGACCGTCGGGCCTATGCCACCGGCGCCGTCCGCGCCGCGCTCTGGCTGCAGGGCCGCGCGCCCGGCCTCTATGACATGCAGCACGTCCTCGGCATGATATGAACGACATCGAAACAATCTTTGTTATGAGATACCCCCCTTCCGCTTGACCCCCTGCCCCCTGCCTGCGACACCACGCCCGCCCCGCTCGGGGTCAGCCAGGCCGGGGTATGCCGGACCGTTACCCGCGACAAGAGGCCGAACCAAGCCATGCGCGAAAAGGGCGAATATCTTTTCACCTCCGAATCCGTGTCCGAAGGCCACCCCGACAAGGTCGCCGATCGGATCTCCGACACGGTGCTCGACGCCTTCCTCACCGCGGACCCCTATGCGCGCGTGGCCTGCGAGACGCTGGTCACCACCAACCGCATCGTGCTGGCCGGCGAGACGCGCGGGCCGGAGAGTGTCACGGCTGGCATGCTGGAGGAGCTGGTCCGCGCCGCGGTGAAGGATATCGGCTACGACCAGGAAGGCTTCTCCTGGCGGAACGCCGCCTTCGAATGCCACCTGCACGCCCAGTCCGCCGATATCGCCGTCGGCGTCGATGCGGCCGGCAACAAGGATGAGGGCGCCGGCGACCAGGGCATCATGTTCGGTTATGCGACGAACGAGACGCCCGAGCTGATGCCCGCGCCGCTGACCTACGCGCACAACATCCTCCGGGTGATGGCTGAGCTGCGCCATGCCGGCGACAAGCGCGCCCGCGGCCTGCAGCCCGACGCCAAGTCCCAGGTCACCCTCCGCTATGTCGACGGCAAGCCGGTTGGCGTCACTTGCGTCGTGATCTCGACGCAGCATGACGAGGGCCTGGAGCAGGCCGAGATCAAGGAGCTGCTGCGCCCGATCGTGCGCGACGTCCTCCCCGCCGGCTGGGAGGTGCCCGAGGCCGAGTTCTACGTGAACCCGACCGGCAAATTCGTCATCGGCGGCCCGGACGGCGATGCCGGCCTCACCGGCCGCAAGATCATCGTCGACACCTATGGCGGCGCGGCTCCGCATGGCGGCGGCGCCTTCTCGGGCAAGGACCCGACCAAGGTGGACCGCTCGGCCGCCTATGCCGCGCGCTACGTGGCCAAGAACGTGGTTGCGGCCGGCCTCGCCGATCGCTGCACCATCCAGGTCTCCTACGCCATCGGCGTCTCCAAGCCGCTCTCGGTCTATTTCGACCTGCATGGCACGGGGAAGGACATCGACGAGGCGAAGCTCGCCGCCGTGGTGCAGGAGATGGTCAACCTCTCCCCCCGTGGCATCCGCGAGATGCTGCGCCTGAACCGCCCGATCTATGTCCCCTCCAGCGCCTACGGGCATTTCGGCCGCAAGCCGGACCTGGCGCGCGACACCTTCACCTGGGAGCGCACCGACCTCCTGGCGCCGGAGCTGAAGCGCGCCTTCGGCCGCTGAACCTTCGCGCCGGACAGGCTATTGGGGGCGGTGCTGCGGCGCCGCCCCCTTTTTTCATCCAGGACATCCGATGACCGCCGACCGTCCGCCTCTCGCCGAAGGCATCCCCGACCGGCTCTATGGCCGCCGCCGCGGCCATCCGCTGCGGCCGCGCCAGCAGCGCCTGCTGGATGAGACCCTGCCCCGCCTCCGCCTCTCGCCGGAGCAGGCGGCAGACCCGCGCGCCGCCTTCGCCACGCCCGTGGACGCCCTCTGGCTCGAGGTCGGCTTCGGCGGCGGCGAGCACAGCCTGGCGCAGGTCGCGGCCCATCCCGGCATCGGCTACATCGCCTCCGAGGTCTTCGAGAACGGCCTCTGCTCCCTCCTCACCCATCTCGTCCCCGAGGGCGAGGAGGCGACCGGCGCCTTGCCCCCCCACCTCCGTCTCTGGCCGCAGGATGCCCGCCACCTGCTCGGCCTGCTGCCGGAAGGGTCGCTCGATCGCCTCTTCCTGCTCTTCCCGGATCCCTGGCCCAAGGCGCGCCATGCCAAGCGCCGCTTCGTCAATCCCACGCTGCTGCCGCTGGTCGCCCGCGCCCTCCGTCCCGGCGCGGAGTGGCGCATCGCCAGCGACGACCCGACCTATCAGGGCTGGGTCGCCGAGGTGATGGCGGAGCAGGATCTCTTCGAGGTCCCGCCCCCCGCCACCGCCCGCCCCGAGGGCTGGCCCGGCACGCGCTACGAGGCCAAGGCGCTGCGCGAGGGCCGCAGCCCGCTCTACTGGAGCCTGACGCGGCGCGGTTAGCGGCGTGCCCACCCTCCGGCACCTCCTGGCTCTGGCTTGGCTGGCGACCTCCTCCGCCGCAGCCCAGCCGGCGCCGAACAGCATCCATGCCCTGCAGGGCGGCGAAGCCCGCCTCGCCCTGCCCGCCACGCCTGGCACCACATGGCAGGTGGAGGACGAGGCCGGCCGTGTTCTCCACCCCTGGGCCCCCGCCGTACCGGACGGCGCGCTGCGGCTGCCGCCCGGCGGCTGGTACCGGCTGCTCCGCCGTGACGCCGCGGGTACCGCGCCCGCCGGCGGCCGCTTCGCCGTGGGGCTGGTGGTGGTGCTCACGGGCCAGTCCCAGGCAGGTGCCTTCTTCGCCGCCGATGCGCCCGAGGTCGGCGCCTTCCCCGCCGGCCCGGATGATCCGCCGCCCCCGCGACTAGCCGCCCTGCTGCCGGATGAGTCCAGCGGCTGGAGCACGGCGATCGCCCCGCTCGGCGCCCGTATCCTGCTCGCTGAATTGTCGCGCCGCCTCGGCCCGGGAATGCCGCTCGGCCTGGTCAATGCCGCCTGGGGCAATGCCTCCGCCGCTGCCCTCGCCGATCCGGACACCCCGCCCGGCGCCCGGCTGCGGCGCATGGCGGCGATGCCTGCCTCTGCGGCCCTGATCCTCGCCCATGGCACCACCGACGCGCTGGCCGGCACCCCGCCCGAAGCCTATGCCGAGCGCCTCAGCGCCGTGGCCGCCACGCTCCGCGCGGGCTCGCCGGGGATGCCCGTGCTGCTGGCCCCGCTATCGCCCCTGCTCGGCCGCACCACCTTGCTTGGCAGCGGCAGGCTGGCGATGCTGCTGCCTCGCCTCGCCCGCCGGCAACCGCCCGACCCTGGGCTGGAGCGCCGGGCCGCCGCCATCCGCGCCGCCCAGGCCGGGCTTGGCCTCCCCTCCGGCGGCAGCATGACCATGGTCGCCCCCGGTCTCGACGGCATCCACTGGAGCGCCGAGGGCGTCCGCCAGGCAGCGCGGGAAGCCGCCACTGCCTTGGCGGAGGCCCTCCGCTAGCCATGCTTGCAGCCGAAAGGCGCAATGCCTATAGTCACGGCAACATCACCATCCGATTTTCAGGGGGGTGGCCTTCACGGGCCGCCTTTTTTGTTTTTGTCCAGCGAACGCCCCCAGCATGAAGGCCTTGAAGCCCGCATCGTCGATGCGGTGGCGCCCACCATCGAGCATATGGGCTATGAGCTCGTGCGCGTGCAGGTCAGCGGCAAGGAACGGCCGGTGGTGCAGATCATGGCCGACCGTGCCGATGGCGCACCCTTCCGCGTCGAGGATTGCGAGGCGATCAGCCATGCCGTCGGCGCCGTGCTGGATGTCGAGGACCCGATCAAGGGCGAGTGGTCTCTCGAAGTCTCCTCGGCCGGCATCGACCGTCCGCTGACCCGGACAAAGGATTGGGTCAACTACGCCGGACACCTCGCCACCATGGACCTCATGGTGCCGCAGGATGGCCGCAAGCGCTTCCGCGGCGTCATCCTGGGCGCCGATGCCGAGACCGCTCGCATGCGCCTCGAGGATGGCCAGGACATCGCCGTTCCCCGCAGCAATATCCGCCGTGCCAAGCTGGTGCTGACCGACGCCCTGATCGAGGCCACCGCCGCCGCAGCCGGCCTCCCCGACCAACAGGAGGATGCCGAGGATCCGGCATCCGAAGACCCCACGCCCGCCAGGAGGAATTGACGCCATGGCTGTCGACATCACCATCGCGCGTCCGGAGCTGCTGCAGGTCGCCGATGCCGTCGCCCGTGAGAAGATGATCGAGCGCGACGAGGTGCTGGAGGCGATGGAGCAGGCCATCCAGAAGGCCGGTCGCGCCAAATACGGCCACGAGAAGGACATCCGCGCCGTCATCGACCGCCGCAATGGCGAGGTCCGCCTCTCCCGCTGGACCGAGGTCGTCGACCAGGAGCCGGTCGAGAACGAGGCGACGCAGATCCCCCTCCGCATCGCCCAGAAATTCAAGCCCGGCATCCAGGCCGGCGAGTTCATCATCGACCCGCTGCCGCCCATCGATTTCGGCCGCATCGCCGCCCAGACCGCGAAGCAGGTCATCGTGCAGCGGGTGCGCGAGGTCGAGCGCAAGAAGCAGTTCGACGAGTACAAGGACCGCGTCGGCGAGATCATCAACGGCACGGTGAAGCGCACCGAATACGGGAACCTGATGGTCGATCTCGGCCGGGCCGAGGCCCTGCTGCGCCGGGACGAGACCATCCCCCGCGAGGCCTTCAAGAACGGCGACCGGGTGCGCGCCTATATCTACGACGTGCGCGAGGAGCCCCGCGGCCCGCAGATCTTCCTCAGCCGCACCCATCCCGGCTTCCTGGCCAAGCTCTTCGCCCAGGAAGTGCCCGAGATCTATGACGGCATCATCGAGATCAAGGCGGTGGCGCGGGACCCTGGCAGCCGCGCCAAGATGGCCGTCATCAGCCGCGACTCCAGCATCGATCCCGTCGGCGCCTGCGTCGGCATGCGCGGCAGCCGCGTCCAGGCGGTGGTGCAGGAGCTGCAGGGCGAGAAAATCGACATCATTCCCTGGTCCGGCGACAATGCCACCTTCGTCGTGAACGCCCTCGCACCCGCCGAGGTCACCAAGGTCGTGCTCGACGACGACGCCCGGCGGGTTGAAGTCGTCGTCCCGGATGACCAATTGTCGCTTGCCATCGGGCGTCGCGGCCAGAACGTCCGCCTCGCCTCGCAGCTCACCCGCTGGGACATCGACATCCTGACCGAGGCCGAGGAATCGGAACGCCGGCAGGAGGAATTCCGCAAGCGCTCCGGCCTCTTCGTCGAGGCGCTGGATGTGGACGATGTCATTGCCGGGCTGCTGGTGACCGAGGGTTTCACCTCGGTCGAGGACATCATCTCGGTCGAGGACGATGAACTGGCCGAGATCGAAGGTTTCGACGAGAGCGTCGCGGCCGAATTGAAGCGGCGGGCCGAATCCTGGCTCGAGCACCGCGACACGCAGCTGGATGAGCGCCGGCGCGAGATGGGCGTCGAGGATGCGGTCGCCGAGATCGGTGGCTTCAACCCGAGCCAGCTCGTGGCCCTCGGCGAGAAAGGGGTGAAGACGCTGGACGACCTGGCCGACCTCGCCTCGGACGAGCTGATCGAAATCGTCGGCGCCGACGCCATGGACGAGGAGACGGCGAACGCCGTCATCATGGCAGCGCGCGAACACTGGTTCGCCGAGGACGGCACGAATGCAGACGGCCCCCCAGCATGAGCCGGCGCTAGCCGAAGCGGCAGAGGCGGAGGAGCCCGAACGGGGCCCGATCCGCCGCTGCCTCGTCACCCGGGAGACCCAGCCGAAGGAGCGGATGATCCGCTTCGTGCTCGGTCCCGATCGCGAATTGGTGCCAGACCTCGCCGGCAAGCTGCCCGGCCGGGGAATGTGGTTGTCGGCCAAGGCCGATGTGTTAGAACGCGCCCTGACGCGCGGCGCCTTCTCGAGGGCGGCACGCGGCACCGTGCAACTGCCCCCTGACCTTCGCGCGCGGATCGAGGACGGCCTGAAGCGCCGGCTCCGCGATTTCGTCGGCTTTGCCCGGCGCGGCGGACAGGCCGTTTGCGGCCGTGATTCGGTGCGGGAATGGATGCGGTCCGGCAAGGCCGGGCTGTTGATGGAAGCCTCCGACGGCAGCCCAAGGGAGCGGGCGAAGCATGTCGGCGGATCTGGGCTGCCGGTCGTGGCGCCATTGTCGGCCGATATCCTCGGCGGCATCTTCGGCCGGGACCATGCCGTTCATGTGGCGATTGCGCCCGGACGGCTGGCCGAGGCCATCGTGGTGGACTCCGCACGATTAGCCGGCCTCGCCGGCACCTCGGCGGATTAGGAATTATCCGGCGCGAGTTCTCGCGTCGGCAGTGACATGGACGGCAATGACGTCAGACGGATCGGGTTCGGATCAGCGCATGAGTGACCAGAACGACCAGGATGCGGCGAAGAGCAGGCTGAGCCTCAGGCCGGCCGGAGGCCGCCTGGAACTGGGCAAGACGGTGGATGCCGGCAGTGTCCGCCAGAGCTTCAGCCACGGCCGCAGCAAGACCGTTCAGGTCGAGGTGGTGAAGAAGCGCGTGGTCACGCCGGGCACCCGCCCGCCGGCGCCCACGCCGCAAGCCAGCCCTAATGCGGGCGGCAACCGCCCCGGCGGGTCTGGTGGCAACCGCCCTCAGGGCGGTGCCTCCCGCGGTGGTGCGCCCGCCGCTGGCCGCCCCCTCACCCAGGCCGAGCTCGCCACCCGCCAGCGCGTGCTGGAGGAGCAGCGCCGCCTCGAGGCCCAGCGCCAGCGTGAGGAGCGTGAGCGCCAGGCCCTGATGGTCCGCTCCGCCGCCGAGGAGGCCCGCCGCCGCGAGGAGGAGGAGCGCCGCCAGGCCGAGGAGGCCGCTGCCCGCGCCGAGGAGGAAGCCCGCCTTCAGGCCGAGGAGGAGCAGCGCCGCGCCGAGGAGGCCCGCAAGGCCGCCATCGCCGCCGCCGTTGCCCCGAAGCCGGCAGCCCCGGCCGAGGAGGCGCCGCCCGCGCCGGCTCCGGTCGCCGCCCCGGCTGCGCCCGCGCAGCCGGCAGCCCCGGCTCCCAAGCCCAGCCTGACCCCGGCGCAGATCGCCGCCGCCCGCCGGCCGGCCGCTGCGCCAGCCGCGCCCGGCGCCACCTCGCCGGCCGCGAAGCTCTCGCTCCGCGCCCGCACCGCCGAGGAGGAGGATGAGGCGCGCCGCGCCGCCGCCCGCCGCCCGGGTGGCGTGGCGGCCCCCGCCAAGAAGCCGGTGCTCGCCGCCGTCAAGAAGGGCCCCGGCGCCGACCGCCGCGGCGGCCGCATCGACGTCCAGGCTGCCATCGAGGGCGAGGACGACCGCAGCCGCTCCATCGCCAGCATGCGCCGCGCCCGCGAGCGCGAGCGTCGCCAGCAGGAGCTCGCCCGCCTCCGTGCCGGCACCGAGCGCGTGGTGCGCGACGTGGTCCTGCCCGAGACGATCACCGTGCAGGAGCTCGCCAACCGCATGGCCGCCCGTGGCGGCGAGGTGGTGAAGGCGCTGTTCCGCATGGGCGTCATGGCGACGCTGACCCAGAGCATCGACGCCGACACCGCCGAGCTGGTGGTGCAGGAGTTCGGCCACCGGGTGAAGCGCGTCAGCGAGAGCGATGTCGAGCTCGGTATCGAGGGCGCGACCGACACGGATACGGACATGCTGCCGCGTCCGCCCGTCGTCACCATCATGGGCCATGTCGATCACGGCAAGACCAGCCTGCTGGACGCGCTGCGCAAGGCCGATGTCGCGGCGCATGAGGCCGGCGGCATCACCCAGCATATCGGTGCCTATCAGGTGACGGTGCCGGACGGCTCCCGCGTCACCTTCATCGACACGCCGGGCCACGCCGCCTTCACCGCCATGCGCTCGCGCGGCGCCTCGGTGACGGACATGGTCGTGCTGGTCGTCGCGGCGGATGACGGCGTGATGCCGCAGACCATCGAGGCGATCAACCACGCCAAGGCGGCGAATGTCCCGATCATCGTTGCCATCAACAAGATCGACAAGCCTGGCGTCCGCCCCGACCGCGTGCGGCAGGAGCTGCTGCAGCACGAGATCGTGGTGGAAAGCCTCGGCGGCGACACCCAGGAGATCGAGGTCTCGGCCACGCAGAAGATCGGCCTCGACAAGCTGCTCGAGGCGATCACCCTGCAGGCCGAGGTGCTGGACCTCCGCGCCAACCCGAACCGGGCGGCCGAAGGCACGGTGATCGAGAGCCGGCTGGATCGCGGCCGCGGCCCGGTCGCCACCGTGCTGGTGCAGAAGGGCACGCTCAACCAGGGCGATATCGTGGTCGCCGGCTCCGAATGGGGCCGCGTCCGCGCCATGCTCGACGACAAGGCCCGCCAGCTGAAGACCGCCGGCCCCAGCCTGCCGATCGAGATCCTCGGCCTCGGCGGCGTGCCGACGGCCGGCGAGCCCTTCGTCGCCGTGGAGGACGAGACCCGCGCCCGCGAGATCTCCGAGTTCCGCCAGCGCAAGCTGCGCGAGAAGTCCTCGGCGGCCGCGACCGCCGGGCGGGGGACCCTGGCCGAGATGCTGGCCCGGGTCCAGCTGGGCGAGCAGAAGGAGGTGGCCGTCGTCGTCAAGGCCGATGTCCAGGGTTCGGCGGAGGCGATCGGCGTCACCCTCGGCAAGCTCGGCAACGAGGAGGTGCGCGTCCGCGTGCTGCACTCGGCGGTCGGCCAGATCACCGAGAGCGACGTCCAGCTCGCCAAGGCCTCGGGCGCCGTCATCGTCGCCTTCAATGTCCGCGCCACCACCCAGGCGCGCGAGATGGCGCAGCGGGATGGCGTCGATATCCGCTACTACTCGATCATCTACGAGGTCTCGGACGACATCGAGAAGCTGTACAAGGGCAAGCTCGCCCCGGTGCAGCGCGAGAAGTTCCTCGGCTATGCCCAGATCCTCCAGGTCTTCGAGGTCAAGCGCATCGGCAACGTCGCCGGCTGCCGCATCACCGAGGGCGTGGTCCGGCGTGGCTGCGGCGTCCGCCTGCTGCGGGACGGCGTGGTCATCCACCAGGGCGAGCTCTCGACCCTCCGCCGCTTCAAGGACGATGTCCGCGAGGTGACCAACGGCTACGAGTGCGGCATGAGCTTCGCCAACTACAACGACATCCGCGTCGGCGATCAGATCGAGTGCTACGAGACGGAGATGGTTGCCGCCACCTGACGGCGCCGCCTCCACCCTTTCCGGGGGCGCGGCGCCGCAAGGTGCCGCGCCCCTTCGCTATTGCAGCGGGTTCCATCCCCCCGAAGGACGACCAATGCCCAAGCATTCCGCCGGCCCTGCCGCCGGCCCCTCCCAGCGCCAGCTGCGCGTCGCGGAAGAGGTGCGCCACGCCCTCGCCACCGTCTTCGCCCGTGCCGATTTCCGCGACCCGGACCTCGCCGGCCTGCATGTGACGGTGACCGAGGTCCGCGCCTCTCCCGACCTCAAGCACATGACCGCCTTCGTCAGCGGCCTCGGACGTGAATTGCCGGAGGCGCAGATGCGCGCCCTCCGCCGCGTCGCCCCCTGGCTCCGCACCCAGGTGGCGAAGCAGGTCCGGCTGCGCGCGGCGCCGGATCTGCATTTCCAGCAGGATACGGCGCTCGACTACGCCATGCAGATCGACCGCGCCCTCCGCCAGCCGGAAGTCGCCCGCGATCTCGCCCCGAAGCCGGAGGAGGAGGCGTGACGGATACGCCCCCGACCGCCCCGCCACTTGGGGAGCCGCGCATCCGCACCATCGCCATGCCTGGCGACACCAACCCGGCAGGCGACATCTTCGGCGGCTGGCTGATGTCGCAGATGGACCTCGCCGCCGGCAATGCCGCCGGCCGGCGCACCCATGGCCGCTGCGCGACGGTCGCGGTGGAGGCGATGAGCTTCCATGCCCCGGTCAAGGTCGGCGACGAGGTCAGCCTCTATGCCGAGGTGATCTCGACCGGTCGCACCTCCCTCCGCATCCGCGTCGAGGCCTGGCGCCGCAGCCAGGTGTCGGAAGACTCCGTCCGCGTCACCTCCGCCGTCTTCACCTTCGTCGCGCTCGATGCCCATGGCCGGCCGCGCCCTGTCCCTCCCGAGGCCATCTAGATGTCAGCCAACGGCAAGCCCCGCCACCATCGCCACCGCAAGCCGAAGGGCCGCGTCGTCGATGGCTGGCTGATCATCGACAAGCCCTCGGGCATCGGCTCCACCGATGTCGTCGCCAAGGTCAAGCGCGCCTTCGATGCGCAGAAATGCGGCCATGGCGGCACGCTCGACCCGCTGGCCACCGGCGTCCTGCCGATCGCCCTCGGCACCGCGACCAAGACCGTCCCCTATGTGATGGACGGCACCAAGTCCTACCGCTTCACCCTCCGCTTCGGCGACCTGCGCGACACCGACGATGCCGATGGCAAGACCATCGAAACCTCGGAGGCCCGCCCGACAGACGAGGCGATCCGCGCCGCCCTGCCCGCCTTCATCGGCGACATCATGCAGATCCCGCCGATCTATTCCGCCATCAAGCTCGGCGGCGAGCGGGCCTATGACCTGGCGCGCGAGGGCCAGATCGTCGAGTTGCAGCCCCGCCCCGCCCGGGTGGACCGCTTCGAGCTGGAATCCCGGCCCGATGCCGACACCGCCGTCTTCCTCGTCGAGAGCGGCAAGGGCGTCTATATGCGCTCCCTTGCGCGAGACCTGGCGCGGGCCGTCGGCACGGTTGGCCATATCGCCGCGCTGCGGCGCATGCGGGTCGGTCCCTTCCATGAGGCGGCCGCAATTCCGCTGGACAAGCTCGGCGGTTCCGGCGATACGCCGCCTCCTTCCCTGGACCTCCTGCTTCCCGTGGCGACCGCGCTGGCCGACATCCCGGCGCTGGCCCTCACCGAGGCGGAGGCCATGCGACTCATGCAAGGCCAGGCTTTCAGCCTGGTCGATCTCATGGGCCGCATTCCGGGTGCCGCCAGCCCCGACGGGGGCCTGGTTCGCGCCATGGCGGGGGAGCGGTTCGTGGGGCTCTGCCGCCTGGACTCCGGCCTGATGCGGGCGGAGCGCCTGGTCTCGCAGGAAGGTCTGCAGCCGGTCGCTTGAACCGCCGAACCCCCGAATGGGGGCGGCCAATACGGAGAACAACCCGATGTCGGCTATTCCTGCGGAGCGCCGCCTGGCGCTCATTACCCAGTATGCGACCAAGCCGGGTGACACCGGCAGCCCGGAAGTGCAGATCGCCCTGCTCTCCGAGCGCATCTCGGGCCTGACCGATCACCTGAAGACCCACGCCAAGGACTTCCACAGCCGGCGCGGCCTGCTCGTGCTGGTCGGCCAGCGCCGCGGCCTGCTGGACTACCTGAAGAAGAAGGACCAGGGTCGCTACGAGCGGCTCATCGGCAGCCTGGGCCTCCGCCGCTAATCCACCGATTCGCGGCCGGGCGCAGATTTCCATGGCAATCCACGCCCGGCCGCGCCATATCACCGCCGTGAGGCCGATTCCTGCCCGATGGGGCGGGCATGTCGGCCGACCGCCGCACGCGGCGGGCTGACAGGACAGCCGTCACCCCTCTTGTCAGGGGCGGCAACGGCGTTTCCGGCCACATGGATCCCCGGCGACGGGGGCAGCCTTCCTCCTCCTTCCCGGCGGAAGTCTCGCACTCCATGCAGCCCGAAGCGCCGAAGACCCGCCCATACCGGGCGATCGGCCAGACTGCCACCCCTCCGCGTCGCACCCCGGACCGCCCCGATGGCGCCTCCGGTCTCGCAGCATGCCGGCCCCCGATGGGCCGGCCCCGGGCGCCGCCCGGAGAAGGAACGACGCATGTTCGAAAACTACTACCGCAAGGATATCGCCTGGGGCGGTCAGCTCCTGACGCTCGAGACGGGCAAGATCGCCCGCCAGGCCGATGGCGCCGTCCTGGCCCGCCTTGGCGACACCATCGTGCTCTGCACCGTGGTCGGCGCCCGCAACGTGAAGCCGGGCCAGGACTTCTTCCCGCTCACGGTCAACTACCAGGAGAAGGCCTATGCCGCGGGCAAGATCCCAGGTGGCTTCTTCAAGCGTGAGGGCCGTCCCTCCGAGCATGAGACGCTGGTCTCCCGCCTGATCGACCGTCCGCTCCGCCCGCTCTTCCCGGACGGGTTCCGCAACGAGGTCCAGGTGGTCGCGACCGTCCTGTCGCATGACCTCGAGAACGACCCGGACATGGTTGCGCTGGTTGGCTGCTCCGCCGCCCTCACCCTCTCCGGCATTCCCTTCTTCGGCCCGGTGGGCGGCGCCCGCGTCGGCTATATCGATGGCCAGTACGTGCTGAACCCGACCGCGGCGCAGCGCCAGCAGTCGAAGCTCGAGCTCGTCGTCGCCGGCACCGCCGAAGGCGTGCTGATGGTCGAGTCCGAGGCGCAGGAGCTGTCCGAGGATGTGATGCTCGGCGCCGTCGAGTTCGGCCACCGGGGCTTCCAGCCGGTCATCCAGGGCATCATCGAGCTCGCCGAGCGCGCCGCGAAGGAGCCCTGGCCGATGGTCGAGCCCTCCGAGGCCGAGACCTCGCTCAAGAGCCGCATCGCCGAGCTCGGCCGCGACGCCATGGCGCTGGCCTACAAGGAGACGCAGAAGCTGCTTCGGCAGGAGAAGGTCTCCGCCGCGAAGCGGGCCGTGGTCGAGCAGCTCGCCGCCGAGGGCCTCGAGGCCGACAAGGCGAAGGGCCTGCTGAAGGAGCTCGAGGCCGACGTCGTCCGCAACGCCATCCTCGAGACCGGCATGCGGATCGACGGCCGCGACACCAAGACCGTCCGCCCGATCGTGGCCGAGGTCGGCGTGCTGCCGCGCAGCCATGGCTCGGCGCTCTTCACCCGTGGCGAGACCCAGGCGCTCTGCGTGGCGACCCTCGGCACCGGCCAGGACGAGCAGATCATCGACGCGCTGCCGGGCGAGTACCGGGAGCATTTCATGCTCCACTACAACTTCCCTCCCTATAGCGTGAACGAGACCGGCCGCATGGGCAGCCCCGGCCGCCGCGAGATCGGCCACGGCAAGCTTGCCTGGCGCGCCCTCCGCCCGCTGCTGCCGGAGAAGGACAAGTTCCCCTACACCCTCCGCGTCGTCTCGGAGATCACCGAGAGCAACGGCTCCTCCTCCATGGCCACCGTCTGCGGCAGCTCGCTGGCGCTGATGGATGCCGGCACGCCGCTGAAGCGCCCCTGCGCCGGCATCGCCATGGGCCTGATCAAGGAGGATCGCGGCTTCGCCGTGCTCTCCGACATCCTGGGCGACGAGGACCATCTCGGCGACATGGACTTCAAGGTGGCCGGGTCGGAGCAGGGCATCACTGCGCTCCAGATGGACATCAAGATCACCTCCATCACCTTCGACATCATGCGCCAGGCGCTCGCCCAGGCGCGTGACGGCCGGATCCACATCCTTGGCGAGATGGCGAAGGGCCTGACCGGCGCCCGCGGCGACGTGGCGGCGAATGCCCCGCGCATCACCGTGATCAACGTGCCGAAGGAGAAGATCCGCGAGGTCATCGGCAGCGGCGGCAAGGTGATCCGCGAGATCACCGAGCAGACCGGCTGCAAGATCGACATCGAGGATGACGGCACCATCAAGGTCGCGGCCACCAGCACCGAGCAGGCGCAGCGCGCCATCGACTGGATCCGTGGCCTGACCGCCGAGGCGGAGATCGGCGCCATCTACAACGGGAAGGTCGTGAAGACCGCCGATTTCGGCGCCTTCGTGAATTTCCTTGGCGCCAAGGACGGTCTCGTCCACATCTCCGAGCTGCAGAACGACCGGGTGAACCGCACCACCGACGTCGTCAATGTCGGCGACGCGGTGAAGGTGAAGGTCATCGGCTTCGACGACCGCGGCAAGGTGAAGCTCTCGATGCGGGTGGTCGATCAGGCCACCGGTGCCGATATCACCGAGCAGGTCGGCGCCCGCCGCCCCCGCGAGGAGGGTGAAGGCAGCCGCGAGCCCCGGCGCGAGCGTCCCCGGCGCGAGCGCAGCGACGCGGCGGAATAACCCCTTCGTGGTGCCCGGGGGGTCTCCCCTCGGGCGCCATGAGTACCATATCGCACGGCTTGAAAGCAGAACTGAGGGCGTTCGGGTGAAGCCAATCAACGCGATCCGCATGGGCGGCTGCGAGGTCCTGCCGCTGGTCGAGGGCGGCAAGGGCGTCGCCGTTTCCAACGGGGCGTCCTGCGGCGCCTGGGCCTCGGGCGGTGGCGTCGGCACCTTCTCCGCTGTCAATGCCGACAGCTACGACGCCGAGGGCCGGCTTATCCGCCAGGTCTACCGTGGCAAGACCCGGCGCGAGCGGCATGAGGAGCTGGTGGCCTACGGCATCGCCGGCGGCATCGCCCAGGCCCGCGAGGCGCATGAGCGCTCCGGCGGCCAGGGCCGTATCCATGCCAATATCCTCTGGGAGATGGGCGGTGCCGAGCGCGTCATCCGCGGCGTGCTGGAAGGCGCCCGCGGTCTCATCAACGGCATCACCTGCGGCGCCGGCATGCCCTATCGCCTGGCCGATATCGCCCGCGAATTCGGCGTGTTCTACTACCCGATCGTCTCCTCAGGCCGGGCCTTCGGCGCCCTCTGGAAGCGCAGCTACAACAAGACGCGCGAGTGGCTTGGCGGCGTGGTCTACGAGGACCCCTGGCTGGCCGGCGGCCATAACGGCCTCTCCAACAGCGAGGACCCGCTTCGTCCTGAGGACCCCTATCCCCGCGTCCTCAAGCTCCGCCAGCAGATGCGCGAATTCGGCCTGGGCGAGGTGCCCATCATCATGGCCGGCGGCGTCTGGTGGCTGGAGGAATGGCAGGACTGGATCGACAACCCCGAGCTGGGTCCGATCGCCTTCCAGTTCGGCACCCGCCCGCTGCTCACCCAGGAAAGCCCGATCCCCGAGGCCTGGAAGCAGCGCCTGCTGACGCTGAAGGAGGGTGATGTGCAGTTGCAGCGCTTCTCCCCCACCGGCTTCTACAGCAGCGCCGTCCGCAACGACTTCCTGCGGGAGCTGGAGGCGCGAAGCGAGCGCCAGGTGGCCTACTCCACCGAGCCCGTCGGCGATCATGTGGCGGAATACGCCTTCGGCCCCCGCCGCCGCCCCATGTGGCTCACCACGCATGATCGCGAGCGGGTCGCCGCCTTCGAGGCCGCCGGCTACACCGAGGCCATGCGCACGCCCGACAACACGCTGATCTTCGTGACGCCGGCCAAGCAGGCGGAGATCATCAAGGACCAGGTCGATTGCATGGGCTGCCTGTCCTCCTGCCGCTTCTCGAACTGGGCCCAGCACGAACCGAGCTTCGACAACGGCAAGAAGGCCGACCCGCGCAGCTTCTGCATCCAGAAGACCCTGCAGGATGTCGCCCATACCCATGACGACGCGCAGATGGTCGAGAACAACCTGATGTTCGCCGGCCACAACGCCTACCGCTTCGCCTCGGACCCGTTCTACTCCAACGGCTTCATCCCGACTGCGAAGCAACTGGTGGAGCGCATCCTCACCGGCCGCTGACCAGTCGGAGAAACAGCCAGACCGGACCCGAAGGGCGGCGCAAGCCGCCCTTTTTCGTGCCCGCTCCGGCTCGGTTGGTCCCGCCGACCGCCATGCAGGCGCTCCGCGACACCCGCGTTTCGGCCGCCATCAGGATCAATCTCCTGATCCGCTCAAATCGATCCGAAACCACCATTAGATTGATCGATCCATGCGCCCCAGCTTCTCCCCATCGGAGAAGCCCGCCATGCCCAGCCTCACCCTCGCCCTGCCGCCCAGCCGTGCCGCCGCCAACCCAGCCCGCCTCCTCCCCGGCCTGTCGCTCTGCCTCGCCGTCACCCTGGCCGCGCTGGCGCTGGAACAGGTCGAGGCCGCCCTGTTCGGCCACGCCTGGCTCGAGGGGCTGGTGATCGCGATCCTGCTCGGCACCGCGCTGCGCACGGTCTGGGCGCCGGGCGAGCGCTGGCGCCCAGGCATTGCCTTCGGTGCCAAGGCGCTGCTGGAGGTGGCGGTGGTGCTGCTCGGCGCTTCGGTCAGCGCCGCCGCCCTGCTCGCGGTCGGCCCGGCCCTGCTCCTTGCTATCTTCGGCCTCGTCGCCCTCGCGGTCGCCGGCGGATATGCCATCGGCCGTGGCCTCGGCCTGCCGCCTCGGATGGCCATCCTGGTCGCCTGCGGCAATGCCATCTGCGGAAATTCCGCCATCGCCGCCGTCGCCCCGGTGATCGGCGCGGATGCCGAGGAGGTTGCCTCCTCCATCGCCTTCACCGCCGTGTTCGGCGTGCTGGTCGTGCTCGGCCTGCCGCTGCTGGCGGCGACGCTCGGCCTTTCCGCTCCGCAAACGGGCATGCTGGCGGGGCTGACGGTCTATGCCGTGCCGCAGGTGCTGGCTGCCGCCGCCCCGGCCGGCGCGCTCGCCATCCAGCTCGGCATGCTGGTCAAGCTGGTGCGGGTGCTGATGCTCGGCCCGGTGGTGCTGACCCTCTCCCTGCTGGCGTCGCAGCGGCACCAGGCGGCGAAGCGCCCGCTGCACCGGCTGGTGCCCTGGTTCATCCTCGGCTTCCTGGGCCTTGCCGCCCTCCGCACCCTCGGCCTGGTACCGGCCGCCATCCAGCCGGCGCTCGCCAGCCTGGCGGGGGTGTTGACAGTCGTCTCCATGGCCGCGCTCGGCCTCGGGGTGGATGTCCGGGTGGTGGCCCGCGCCGGCGGGCGCGTCACGGCCGCCGTCGTGCTCTCCCTGCTGGCCCTCGGCGCCGCCGCCCTCGGGCTGATCCGCCTGCTCGGCATCGCCTGACGCTACCGGCCGATCAGCGCCAGCAGCGCCTCGGCCGCCCGGCTCGGCGCCCGCTCCCGATGGCGGAGAGCATGGAAGCTCCGCTCCGGCAGCGCGACCGGCACCTGATGCAGCAGCCCCGCCTCCAACCCCGCGACGGCGACGGAGGCGGAGATCACCGTCGCCCCCAGCCCCGCCTCCACCGCCGCCCGCACCGCTTCGTTGGAGGGCAATTCGAGGGCGACCCGCAACGCGCCCGGTGCGATCCCCACTGCCGCCAGCGCCCCCTCGAAGGCGGAGCGGGTGCCGGAGCCGCGCTCCCGCAACACCCACTCGCCCCCCTCCACCGCCTCGCGCAGGCTGAGGCCGGGGCTCGTCGCCCAGGGGTGGTCCGGTGCGACGACAAGGACGAGCCGGTCGGCCGCCACCACCTGGCCGAGCAGCTGCTCATCCTCGACAGCCCCCTCGACGAAGCCCAGCTCCGCCAGCCCTTCATGCACCGCGGCCGCCACCTGGGCGGTATTGCCGATCTCCAGCCGGATCTCGATGCCGGGATAGGCCCGGCGGAAGGCAACGAGATGGCGGGGCAGCCAGTAGCTGGCGATGGTCTGGCTCGCCTGCACCGAGAGCACGCCGCGCACCAGCCCACTCAACTCGGCCAGCGCCAGCTCCGCCGCCGAGGCGCGTGCCAGCACAGCCCGCGCCTCGGTCAGGAAGAGCCGCCCTGCCTCGGTCAGCGCGATGCCGCGGCCGACGCGGTGGAACAGCCGCACGCCATGCCCGGCCTCGAGCGACGCGACGGCCGCGCTGGCGGCGGATTGGGCGATGTTCAGCGCCTCCGCCGCCCGCGTCACATGCTGCCGCTCCGCCACCGCCACGAAGACACGAAGCTGGTCGAGGGTCATCGCCATGCCGGTCTATCCGGGCCGGAAGCCGACCGATCCCCACCGCGACCGCCTGCTCGGCATAAGTGACCGCCTGCTCGGCATAACCTGCATCCCCCGGCAAAGCGGCGAGGATAGCCGCCCGGCCGGGAACCGGAAGCTCAGGCCAGCGCCGCCCAGTCGGATGCTCCAGCACCACAGCTTTCTTCTTCTGCGGTCGATGGAGGCGGTGCCGCAGACCCTGTCCGGGAACTCCACGAGCCAGGGGAACGGAAGGCGCTCGAGCCCCACCCGCGTTGATCCGGCCGCCCCGATCGGCCATCGTCGCCGGCAGCAGGGGCGGCCAACGCCTCGCGTGGAGGAAACCAGCCCATGCAGCGCCGCCGCCTTCTCCCGCTCCTCGCCGCCCTCCCCTTCGTCCCGGCGCCCGGCCGCGCGCAACCGGCCGGCGCCTGGAGCCCCGACCGCCCCATCCGCTTCATTGTCGGCTTCGCCCCCGGCGGCAGCACCGACACCACCGCGCGTGTCGTGGCACAGGGGATCACGGCCGGGCTCGGCCAGCAGGTGGTGGTGGAGAACCGCACCGGCGCGGCCGGCAACATCGCCACGGAGCATGTCGCCCGCAGCGCGCCCGATGGGCATACGCTGGTCGTCGCCTCCATGGGCTCCCACGCGACGAATGCGGCGCTGTACCGCAACCTCACCTTCGACGTGGTGCGCGACTTCGCACCGGTCTCGTTGATCGCGCTCAGCGCCTGCCTGCTGGTGGTGCATCCCGATCTGCCGGTGCGCACCGTCGGGGAGCTGATCGCCCGCGCGAAGGCCAAGCCCGGCGGGCTGAATTGCGGGATCGCCGGCGCCGGCAGCTCGCAGCATTTCGCCGCCGCGCTGTTCGAGCATCAGGCGGGCGTGCGCTTCACCCAGGCCTCCTATCGCGGCGGCGCGCCGGCGATGGCCGATCTGGTCTCCGGCCGGCTCGACCTGATGTTCACGCCGGCGGTCGAAGCCATCCAGCAGGTGCGGGCGGGGCAGGTGCGGGCGCTCGGCACCACCAGGCGCGACCGCTCGCCGCAGCTGCCCGATCTGCCGGCGATCGGCGAGGCGCTGCCCGGCTATGCCTTCACCAGCTGGCTCGGCCTCTTCACCCCGGCCGGCACGCCTGCCCCCGCGGTCGAGCGCATCGCCCGCGAGGTGGCCACCGCGCTCCGCACCCCGCAGACGCGGGAGCGGATGGAACAGCTCGGCTACGAGCCGGTCGGCAGCACGCCGGAGGAATTCGCCGCCTTCTTCACCAGCGAATTGCCGCGGGTGGCCGAGATGGTCCGCATCTCCGGTGCCAGCGTGGACTAGGGCGAACGCCTCTCAGGCGTGGACGCCTGAGAGGCGTAGTTGGCTGGCAATGATGATAAATAGCCGGCGTGGGATCAGCCGAGACCCGGCAGGGGCACGGCCAGGGCGGCATCGCGGCCCATCTTGCCGAGCGTCGCCAGGCCGCGCTCGTATTGCGGCGGCACCTGCAGCGCCTCCGCCCGGCCCAGCGCCGCGGCGGCATGGATCGGCCAATAGGGCTCCCGCAGCAGCGCCCGCGCCAGCAGGATGAGGTCCGCCTTCCCCTCACTGAGGATCGCCTGCGCCTGCTCGGGCTCGGTGATCATCCCCACCGCCGCGACGGCCACGCCGGCACCCTCGCGCACCGCCACCGCGCCCGGCACCTGGTAGCCGGGCCCGACCGGGATCTGCTGCCGGGCATCCAGCCCGCCGGAGGTCACATCGATCATGTCGACGCCGAGCGCCTTCAGCCGGGCCGAGAGCGCCACCGTCTCCGCCGTCGTCCAGCCGCCTTCGACCCAGTCGGTATGCGACAGCCGCACGCAGAGCGGCACCTCATCGGGGATCGCCGCCCGCACCGCGCGCGTGGCTTCCTCGACGATGCGCACCCGGCCGTCGAAATCCCCGCCCCAGCCATCGTTGCGCTGGTTGGAGAGCGGCGAGAGGAATTGGTGCATCAGGTAGCCATGCGCCGCATGCAGCTCGATGAAGCGGTACCCCGCCTCGATGCTGCGCCGCGCGGCGGCAACGGTATCGGCGATCACCCCCTCGATCTCCGCCTCGCTCAGCGCCCGCGGCGTGGCATAGCCCTGGAAGGCCACGGCGCTCGGCGCCACCGTCACCCAGCCGGGCTCGGCCGGCCCGTGCTCCCAGGCGGGCAGCCGGCTTGCCTTGCGCCCGGCATGGGCGATCTGGATGCCGGGGACGGAGCCCATGGCGGCGATCCCCGCCGTCAGCATCCGGTGCGACGGGATCTGCCCATCCTCCCAGATGCCGAGATCGGCCGGCGAGATGCGGCCCTCGGGCGAGACCGCCGCCGCCTCGGTGATGGTCAGCCCGGCCCCGCCCACGGCGCGGGAGAGCAGGTGCTGGTAGTGCCAGGCGGTCGGCTTGCCGTCCTCGGCGCAGGAATACTGGCACATGGGCGAGACGCCGATGCGGTTCTTCAGGGTCACGCCGCGCAGGGTCAGCGGTTCGAACAGATCGGTCATGACAGGGGGCTCCATGGCGGCAGCCGGCCGAGCCGGCTCTGGAAGAGGGCGAACCACGCGGGCTCGCCCGGCGGTCTCGGCAATAGATAGCCTGCCGCATCCGCGGGGAAACGGGTCAGAGTCACGCTGTCCCGCACATTCCCGCCGACGACCTCCACCACCCCGGCCCCGGCGCCCACGACGATGTCGCAATGCATCGGCCGGAACCGCCCGCCATCCGCCGCCCGCTGCCGCCAATCGGTGATCGGGACATGCCCGCGATCGGCGCAGAGCAGGTCGCCCGGCCGCGGCGGAGCCTCGAAGGGCAGGCGCGGCAGGAAGGGCGCCGTGGCCGGAAAGGCCGCGGCATCCCGGATCAGCGCATCGACATAGTCCGCATGCGCCGCCGAGGGCGGGAATTCCCGCCGGTCCACCCCCGCCGCCGCCAGGACGAAGGAGATGAAGGCGGCCGACCAGTAGGGCTCCCGCCACAAGGCGGCACCATCCGCCGCCCCGGCCAGGGCCTCGGCATAGAGGCGCCGGTTCCGCTCGATCGCCCCCTCGTCGCGCGGCACCGCCCGCCAGTAGGCGAGCACGCGGGGGAAATTGGCCGGCTCGCTCTCCGCCCCGGTCGAGCCGGCGGGCTGCCCGGGCTCGGTCACCACCCGCCCCCAATCGGCCCATTCGCCGAGCGCGATCCGCACCACCCGCTCCCGCGCAGCGGGTGGATAGGCAAGCGGTGGCGCCGGCGGCGGCGCCACCGCGCAGGCCCCGAGCAACAGCAGAAGCAGGATCGATCGCATGCCCCCGTGTAGCGCAACGAAGCCCCCTCCCCTAGGCTCCCTGCCATGAGCGACACCCCGAATGGCCGCCTCTTCTTCCGGAGCGAGACCTTCCGCGTGGAGGCAGGCGGCTCCGCTCGCAGGCGCCACCCCCGCGTCACCGGCCGCAGCCTCACCGAGCCCGCGCGCGACATCCCGATCCATGCGGAATGCGATGTGCTGGTCGTCGGCGGTGGCCCTGCCGGCACCGCGGCCGCCGTCGCCGCCGGCCGGCTTGGCGCCCGCACCATGCTGCTCGAGCGCCACAACCATCTGGGCGGGCTGTCCACCGGTGGCCTCGTCATCTGGATCGACCGGATGACCGACTGGTCCGGCACCCCTGTCATTCGCGGTTTCGCCGAGGAATACCTCGCCCGCCTGCCGCGGGACGCCATCGCCGGCCCGCCGCGCGAGGCCTGGGGCAGCCGGGATGCCGCGACCGCCGCCTGGTGGGCGCTGCGCACCGCCGCCTTCCACGGCATCGTCACCCATTCTCCAACCGCGGACCCTGAATGGATGAAGGCAGCGGCCCTCGAGATGGTGGTGGAGGCGAGCGCCGAGCCGCTCTTCCATGCCTGGGGCGCCCAGCCCGTGCTGGAGGGGAATGCCGTCCGTGGCGCCATCTTCGAGAGCAAGCAGGGCCGCCGCGCCATCCTTGCCCGGGTGGTGGTCGATGCGACCAGCGATGGCGACCTGTTCCACCGCGCCGGCGCCGCCTCCTCCGACGATATCGAGGAGGCCGACATCCATCACGCCATCAACACCAGCTGGATGTTCGGCGGCGTCGACATGGAGGCCTATCTCCGCTGGCGCGCCGAGCAGCCGGAGCAGTTCGGCGCCTTCCTCCAGCGCGGGCGGGAGGCGCATGGCCTCTTCGAGAAGGCCTTCGTCTCCTGGCGCAACGACGTGGCCCTCTTCATGGGCCCGCGCATGACCGGCTTCTCCGCCGTGCAGGTGGATGACCAGACGGAGGTGGAGATCCGCAGCCACCGCCTGATGCTGGCGCATCTCGCCTTCTACCGGGCCCATGCCCCGGGTTTCGCCGGCGCCTGGCCGCTGCTGAGCGCGCCCCAGCTCGGCGTCCGCCATGCCCGCCGCCTGGTCGGGATGGGCGCCGTCACCCGGGCGCTCTGGGACGGGCGCGTGGCGCCGGATGAGATCGGCGTCTCGCCGAGCCTCTCGCCCCGCTTCCCGAACGTGTCCATCCCCTATGGAGCCCTGGTCCCCGTGACGCTGGACGGGCTGCTCGCCCCCGGCCGGCACCTTGCCTGCGATGCCACCAGCCACTCCTTCCTGCGCGAGATTCCGCAATGCTGGCTGACCGGCCAGGCCGCCGGCATCGCCGCCGCGCTTGCCGCGGATAGTGGGGTGGAGCCGCGCGCCATACCGGTGCGGACGATGCAGCAGGCTCTGCTGCGGCAGGGCGTGCATCTGTCGCCTGCAATCGCCGCTGCCGGTTGATGAATCCTCAATTAAGAAAACTTCATGATTGGCTCATTCTCACGTTATCGTGAGGGTGTATACTGTCTTCGTTCAGGCAAGTGGCCTTGGACGTCTCCTCCCAGTGATCTGTGCCGCAACCTGGGGTTGGGCACCTGATCGCCACTTGGGGCCGGCTGGTAGCGGGCGTCACGCCCACCACCACCGGCCCCCTTTTTTTGCCCGCATGACATCGCTGCGCGATCCCGCAGGACCCTGGATGGGCCCCTGCGTGCACGCCTCGCCTCCCCGCCGTGGACGGCCAGGGCAGGCCATCGAGGCCCGGGAGGATCAGAACCGGTTGTTCAGCCGCAACAGGATGCGGGTCTCGTCGAAATTCGCCGCCTTGTCGTAGCGGAGCGCCCCGCCCAGGCTGAGCCGCGGCGTCAGCGCATAGTCGAGATCCGCCCGGATGCCGCCGATCAACCCGCTCGTCGACTGGCCCGGATAACGCGCCGACACGGTCGGGTCGGTGCGCGACAGGGCCACCGCCCGCGCCTGCATGTCCGGGTTGTTCGGGTAGAGGTCGGACTCGTTCTCCCGCCAGTTCACGTAGCCGATCGTCCCACCCACCCGGTAGCTCAAGTCGCCGATCCGGCTGCGGTAATCCACGGGGAAGTTGATCGCGGTGTAGCTCTGCGGGCTGTAGTAGCCGCCCTGGCCATAGGTGAAGTGGCGCAGGTTCTTGTCGAAGGCGAAGTAGACCAGGTCGACGCCGGCAGTGAGTTCCGTGTCGCCCTCGCGGATGATCGGATAGCCGAGGCCGAGCCCCGCCTCCGTCCGGCTGTTCCGCGCCACCTGGTCGCCCTCGTAGATGGCATAGCCGCCACCGGCGTAGATATAGCCGCGCCCGACCGGGACCTCGACCTGGCCGCGCCCGCCGGAGCGCGTCACGCCGCCCCAATACCGCCCCTGAACCGGGTCCCGCACCCCGGACCAGGACAGCAGGCTATCGGTGATCGCCCGCCGCTCGCCGGTGAAGCGCAGGCGGAGATTGTCGGTCACGGCCGGCGCCAGCTCGATCCCGCCCAGCAGGCTCGTGGTGTGGAAGCCGAGTGGCGTCGTCCCGACATCCGCCTTCAGCCAGTCGGAGCGGGTATAGCCGACCGAGAAGCCGACGCCGGAGGCCGTGCTCGTCCCCGAGCCTGCGGGGTTGCCGCTGATCAGGTTGGTGCCGAAGCGCCGCCGCGTATTCTCGTCGGTGCCGAGCTTGCCGCTGTCGATCGTCACCGGGCTGATGGTGGCGCTCAACCGCCCGCCGAGCGCCCCCGGCGTGACCGATGCCGTCACCGAGCCCGACAATTCGTTCAAGCGGTCCAGCCCGCGCGAGCCCGACCTTGCCCGGCCGCCGACCGTGCTCGTCACCCGCGGCGCCGTCTCCTCCTCGATCGCGGCGAGCTGCGTGGCGATGTCCTGCGCCACCGGGTCGCTCGGCAGCGCGACCAAGGGCGCCCGCCCCGGCGTGGGAACAAGGCCGCCACGGGCGAAGGGATTCTCCATGCCCGGAAAGGAGACAGGCGTGGCGCCACCGGCCTGGGCCATGGTGACCGGCCGCGCGACCTCCTGCTGCCGCTGCGCCGCGGCCAGCTCCAATGCCCTCCGCGCGCGTGTGTCCTGGCCGAAGGCGCGGGCCACGCGGGCCTCCAGCAGGGTCGCGCGCGCATCCTGCGGCGCCAGCGCCTGGGCTTCCGCCACCAGCGCCTCGGCCCGCGCACGGTCGCCCGCGGCGACGGCGGCATCCACCGCGCTCCGCCGCGCATCGAGGTCGCGCGGGTCCCGCGCCAGCACCTGCTCGGCCAGGCGCATCGCCTCGGCCGGGCGCCGGGCACCCTGGTAGAGCCGCGCCAGGGTCAGGCGCAGCTCCGGGCTGTCCGGATTGGCGGCCAGCGCCGGCCGCAGCCGCTCGAAGGCCCCCGCCTGGTCGCCCGCCTCGTTCAGCCGGTCGGCCGCGCGGATGGCGATGCCGGTGCGGAGCGAGGCAAGGTCGCGCCGCTGGTCGGCCGGCAGGCTCGACTGGTCGGCGGCATCGGCCAACGCCCCGGCCTCCGCCTCGAGCCCCGCGGCCAGCAACGCGCCGGCGATGGCAAGCTGCGCCCGCGCCCCGCCGCTGCGGTTCACCGTCTGGCCGACCCGCCCGGCCTCGGCCGCGCCGAAGCGGTCATTGACCGCGGCGAAGGCGCGGATGACGGCAGCGGCGGTCGCGCCTGAGGGATCCGGCCGCGCCGCCAGCATCAGCAGCCGCTGCCGCCCCTCGACATTGCCGGCCCGCAGCATATCGGCCGCGCGGGCGACCTCCGCGCCGGCCCGCGCCCGCTGCTGCAGCCGCGCCATGTCGGCGCTGCGCCGGCCGGGCGGGATGCGGTTGATCAGCGCCTCGACATCCGCCGCGCGGCCCTCCTCATCGGCGAAGAGCGCCGCGGCCATGACGGCCTCGGTAGTGGACTGGCGCGCCGCCAGCTCCTCCACCAGGGCGCGGCCCTCGCCGGCGCGGCCCTCGCGCCGCAGCGCCCGGGCGAGGTCGAGCCGCACCCAGGGATCGTTCGGCACCAGCGCCATCGCATTCCGCAGCAGCGTGCTGGCGACGACCGGGTCGGCGCTGCGCGCTGCCTCCTCACGGAGCTGCGCCGCCTGGGTCTCGTTGGGCGACAGCACCGGGCGCGGGGCGGAGACCGGCACCAGCTCGCTGAGCCGTCCCTGGGCCCGCAGCGCCTGGTTGAGCCCGGTCTGCGCCGGCACGAAATTCGGCCGCCGTCCGAGCGCGGTGCGGAAGCGCTGCTCCGCCGCCGCCGGGTCGTTGCGCTTCAGCGCCAGCTCGCCGAGCGCCACCTCGGCATCGGTCTTGTCCTCCGCCTCGCGGCGGCTGGCACGGCGGAGCACGGCATCCGCCTCGTCCAGCTTGCCGGCACGCAGCAGGGCACGGCCCTCGGCCAGCTCGGCGCCATAGCTCGCGCCATCCAGGGCGCGCTGCCATTGCGGCGCGCGGGCCGGGTCGGCGGCGATGGCGCGTTCGAGCAGCGCCCGCGCCTCCGCCGTCTTGCCCTCGCGCAGCCGCACGATGCCGAGGCCGCCGAGCGAGTCGGCATCATTCGGGTTGGCGGCGATGGCGGTCTCGAATTGCCGGTTGGCGTCGCGCAGCCCGCCGCTGTCGAGCCGGGCGAAGCCCTCGCGCCGCGCCTCGGAGCCGGGGTCGGGCGGCGGCGCCGAGGCGCGCGCCGTTTCGATCCGCCGGCGCATCTCGGCATCATCGGGGAAGCGCTGGAGATAGGCATCGATCTGCGGCGAGGCCGCCGGGTCGCCGATGCCCCAGATCAGCGCCTGCCGCCAGGCCCGCCGCGCGTCGGTGCCGATGCCGGGCTGGTCGGCCAGCTCCGACAGGCGGCGGATGCCATCGGCCCGCGTGCCCGGCTGGTAGGTCAGGGTCTGGGCATAGGCGAGGCGCGAGCGCGCATCCGCATTCGGGCGGTCGGCGAGCCGCGCGAGCCCACGCCGCCCCTCCTCGCCCGCCGTCTCGGTGCCGGCGAGGGTCTGGTAGTATTCAAGGGCGAATTGCTCGGGTGGCCCGGCCGGGCCGAACAGCGACCGGTAGCGCGCCGCCGCCTCCGCCGCCTTGCCATCCCGTGCCAGTTGCCGGGCGGCATCCAGCGCGCCGCGGTCGATGCTGGCGCCGCGCACCGCGTTGTCCACCTGGCTGCGCTGCTCCTCCGTGGCGCCGGCGGCGCGCAGCCGGGAGAGATAGGTGGCTGCCGCGCTGCGGTTGTCGCGGGCCGCCTCGATCCGGGCGGCGACGGCGAGGGCGTTCGGGTTGTTCGGCTCGGCCGCCAGCGCCCGCTCGATCGAGAGGGCGGCGAGATCGGCGCGGTCCTGGCCCAGCCAGCGCTCGGCCTGCCGGATCAGCAATTCCACCCCCGCCCGGCCGGCGGCTGGCGTGGGCGCGAGGCTGGCCTGGGGTTGGGACTGGGCAGGGGCATCGGCCGCCGGTGCGGCCGGCGTCACCGCCGGCTGGGCCAGGCTGGCGGCGGGCGCCAGCAGCGCCAGGGCCCAGGGAGCCATCCGGGTCCGCATCTCAGTGGGCCTTCTCGACGGGGGTACGGGCGCGGAGCCGCATCGCCGCCCGGCGCCGCAGCATCCAGTAGAAGCAGCCGCCCATCGCCAGGGCCGCGGCCAGAAGGAGCAGCAGGGCGCGCTCCGGATGGTTGCCGAACCAGATCTGCGGCAGCAGCCACCAGGCGGGGTCGCCGGTCTCATAGCGCGGCATGGCGCGGTACGCCGTGACCGGGCCACCCGACATCACGACGACATCGCCCTGGATGCGGCGGGACTGCACCGGGTCGCGCAGGGCGCCGGCCATGGCGGCGACCGAGGCCTGGGTCGCGCCGGTGATGGCGACGATGGACTGGCCCGATTGCAGCGGGCTCTCGGCGCCGATGATGGCGCCCATCCCCTCGCCGCCATCAGCGATGGCCGCGGCGGCGCGGTTGCGCTCGCCCCGGGTCGCATCGCCGAGGAAGACCGCCCGCACATCCTGCAGCGCATCCGGCAGGGCAAGCACCAGCCGCTCGCCCTCCATCCGCACCGGCGTCTCCTTCAGCAGGGTGCCGAGCGCGGGCAGCCGGCCGAGCGGGCCGATCGCCAGCAGGTCGCGCCCGGCGACGGAGGACAGCCCGTTGCCATGCACCACCTGCAGCCCGGTCGAGGGCAGGCCGACGATGACGGCGAGCTGGCCGACGAGGTCGAGGAAGACCTGCGTCTCGGTCGCCGTCGGCCGCTCCGGCAGCAGCACCGCAGTGCCGGAGAGGTCGGCCATGCGGGTGAAGGGGAAGCCCGCCGAGGCGAAGAAGCCGAGATTGGGCATCCGCGCATAGCGGTGGATGCGGCTGAGGTCGATCGTGCTCTCCGGCTCCACGCTGGCGCGCAGGTCGCCCGGCGTCGCCACGCAGTCGCCGCGCGCCAGCGGGCGGAGGTCGAAGCGCAGCTGCAGCTCGTCCCGGCCGAGCAGCAGGTAGGGCGGCACGGTCGCGCTGCCGTGGCGGATCTCGGGGTCGCCGAAGATCCGCCGCCGCACCGCCTCGATCGGCCACCACATCTCGCCCGGCGCCAGCGGCAGCGAGCGCAGGTAGGTCTCCGAGACCGAGACGTCGAGCCGCGAGGCGGAGATGTCGACCACCGGGCCCGGCGGCGCGCGGAATTGCAGACTGACCGGGAAGCCGCCATTGCGCCAGGTGAGGATGTCGGGCGCGGTGCGCAGCGGTACGCGGATGGGCGCCGGCGCATAGCCGTTGCCCTGCAACTCGGTCTTTTCGACCAGGCTGCCGAGTGTCACCGGCCGGTCGGTCGCCACCCAGCGCGGCGAGTCATAGGGCTGGCGTGGCGCGACGGTGGGCTGGGAGACGCGGGCCATCTCCCCCGCCAGCGCGGCACGGCCGACCGCGAGCGCCGAGGCGGCGGCCGCCACCTCCGCCTCGGTCCGGCCGCCGAGCACCAGCAGCGTGCCGAAGCTGTCGGCGGGGTTGGCGACGAGGGCGATGGTCGGCCCCTCGAAACGCGGGAGGGCAAGGCCCGGCACGCCATCGGCACCGACCGCCAGCACCAGCGCGTCGCCCCGGGCGGGCGCGCGGCGCTCCACCGGGAAGGTCGCGCCGCGGTAGTCCGCCTGCACGGCGAACCAGGAGGCGGCGATGGCCGCGGCCCGCAGCGCGGTCGGGCCGGCATTCTCGGCCAGCACCACCGGCAGGGTCAGCGTGCCGCGCAACACCCGGCGGTCGAAGAGCGGCTCCGGCAGCCGCGCCAGGTCGCGCTGCGGCGGCAGGCGCTCGATCCGCATGGTCACGGTCGAGAGGTCGGAGACGGTCGCCCAGAGCAGGCCGGAGAGCGGGTCGTTGCACTCCACCGCGTAGCGGCCGGAGAAGCGGAAATTCAGCCGGTTGATCTCGCTGAAGAACAGCGGGTCGAGCGGGAATTCCAGCGGCCCGAAGGCCTGCTTCGCCGGATCGACCGGGATGGTGCCGACGAATTGCTCGTTCAGCGAGATGGCGATCTGCGACAGCGAGGGGATCAGCGACGGCGAGGTGCCGCCCGAGACGGAGAGCCGCGCCTCGGTCACCACCTCATCGGCGCGCAGGCCGAACTGCACGCCCTGCAGGTCGGAGATGCCGCGCAGCTGCATCGGCCCGCCAAGGCCGAGCTCGCGCAGCGTCGGGCGGATCTCCCGCACGCCATCCGCCGGCTCCGCGAAGGCCGGGCGCGCGGCCGGGCCGGGCGCCGGGGCGAGCGAGGGCAGCGGCTGCGCCAGCGCGGCGGAGGCGAAGCTCACCAGGCCGAGCAGCAGGCCGGTGACGGCCGCCGCCACCGGGCGCCGCCGCGGCTCCACCACGTCGGAGACGCGGGCCGGCTGGGGCGCCGCCGCGCCGGCGGGGGCGGGCCGCTGCACCGGCTTGTTCGGGAAGGCGATCCGGTACTTGCGGAACACCGCATCGGCCGTCGCCAGCACGACATTGGCGAGCGAGCGCAGCGGCTTGTCCACGGGCCAGTCGTCCCAGTGCAGCCAGGCATCCGGCCGGCCGAAGAAGACACGCGCGACGGCGGCCTCATCGGCCAGCGTCTCCACCATGAAGCGGAGGAAGACCTCGTCATCCACCCAGCGCAGCACCTCGGCCCGCACCTCGATCACCTCGCCGCAGGTCTCGAAGGCCACCGTCGCGCGGTCGCCATCGGCGGTGCCGAGCGGGCGGGCCAGGGTGATGCGCGCGCCCGAGAGGGAGATGTTCGAGGTATGCGCCTGGATGCTCTCGCCGCTGGCGAGCTTCAGGGTCGCCGGCACCACCGCGTCGGTCCGGGCACGGACGCGCATCTGCTCCCGCTCGCGCCCGACGGCGACGGCGGCCGAGGCGGGGATGACGCAGAGCGCCGCCCAGATGGTGTTCAGCAGGTAGGCGCGGAATTCCAGGGTGGAGCTGTCGGTGATGATGATGCCGACGATGCCGATGACGAGGCCGACCAGCAGCAGCCCGGTCAGCACCACCATGGCCATCACGGTCGGCAGGTCGAGATAGCCCTCCTCCACCATGCCGCCCTTGTCCGTCACGTTGAACTTGCCCTTGGTCGGGTCCCAAAGGGTCTTGAAGGTCACGGGAATGAGCTGCCAGGCGAGCGAGGCTTCATAGATCTCCGACCAGAAGGAGTGGCGGTGCTTGCCGTTCAGCCGCGCCGTGGTGGCGACCGCGTGGAACATGTGAGACCCCGCATAGGCGATGATGCCGAGCGGGCTCGCCGCGATCACGCTCTCGCCGAAGAAGAGGAAGGCGAGCGGCGAGGTGAGGAAGATGAGGCGCGGGATGGCGAAGAGGAAGCCGAAGCCGCCCATGAAGTAGCAAAGCCGCTGCCACCAGCCGAGGCCCTCGGCGACGATGGTCTTCTCCAGCCGCATGATCTGCATCATGCCGCGCGCCCAGCGCATCCGCTGGCCGACATGCAGCGAGAGGCGCTCCGTGGCGAGGCCGGAGGCGAGCGGCAGGCGGATATAGGCGGTGTGCCAGCCGCGCTTCTGCATCAGCAGGGAGCAGTGGCAGTCCTCGGTCACGGTGATATGCGGCACGCCGCCCACTTCCTCGAGCGCGGTGCGGCGGATGACGGCGCAGGAGCCGCAGAAGAAGGCGGCGTTCCACAGGTCGTTGCCCGGCTGGATGGCGCCGTAGAACAGCAGCCCCTCATTCGGCACCGGGCGCTTGCGGGCCAGGTTCCGCTCGAACGGGTCGGGCGAGTAGAAGTAGTGCGGCGTCTGCACCATGGCGATCCGCGCATCCCGCACCAGCCAGCCCACGGTGAGCTGGAGGAAGGAGCGGGTCGGCGCGTGGTCGCAGTCGAAGATGGCGATGAAGTCGCCCTTCGTGTAGCGCAGCGCGTGGTTGATGTTGCCGGCCTTGGCGCCCTTGTTGTCCGGGCGGATGATGTAGCCGCAGCCGCATTCCTCGGCGAACCGGCGGAATTCGGGCCGGCGACCGTCATCGAGGATGTAGACGTTCAGCTTGTCCCGCGGCCAGTCCATGCCCATCGCCGCCAGCACGGTCGGCCGCACCAGGTCGAGCGATTCGTTGTAGGAGGGCACGTAGACGTCGATGCTTGGCCATGTACTCGGGTCGGCCGGCAGCGGCACCGGCTTGCGGTCGAGCGGCCAGGATGTCTGCAGGTAGGACAGCGCCATCAGCAGGCCGGCATAGAGCTCGGCGAGGAAGAGCAGGACGCCGAGCACGATCTGCGGGATGGTCTCGAATTCCAGCGTGTCCGTCGCCCGCCAGTACAGGTAGCGGAAGGTGATGGTGATCGACATCACCACCAGCACCAGCCCCATCCGGCGCGACTGGAAGCGGTTCAGCACCAGGAAGGCGATGATGCCGCCGGTGGTCAGCACCGCCTGCTGCTCCGCCTGCATCGGCAGGGTGATGTAGATGAGGCAGCCAAGGATGCCGAGGGTGACGAGAAGGGCCCGCAACAACTGATGGCGGAGGCTCGGCGGGGCAGGAAAGACGGTGGCGCTCATCGCAGGCCCCAGTCGCTCAAGGCGGCGAAGCTGCCGCGTCGCCGCCCTTGCTGGCCCGGGGCGGCCAGTCGCAGCCGTGCGGCAATGGCATCGGTGACGGCCCGCAGGTCCTCGGCCGCGGGGCCGTCCCGCGCGTCGAGCAGCATGCGCTTGTCGCCCAGCGCCTCGGCCACCGCCTCATCGCGGCATACCGCACCGACCAGCCGCGCCCCCAGCGTCTCCGCCGCACCGTCGAAGACCGCGCTGGCCAGCGGCGCATCGAGATCCACCTGGTTCAGCACCACCACGCCCCGCTCCCCCGCCCGCGTCGCCAGCCGGCCGCGGCCGAGCCAGCGGTTGCTGGCGATCTGCGGGATCAGCGCCGCGCTGGCCGCGTCGGCCAGCAGCACCACCACCATGAGGTCCACCAGGGGCAGCAGGGCGCTCATCGCCGACGTCGGGCCGGGCGGGCTGTCGAGGATGACGATCCGCTCCGGGTCGGCCAGCATCTCGCGTACCGGCCCGACCAGCAGCTCCGGCTCGGCCTGCAGCGCCTGCGCGGTCTCGAGCGCGGCCAGAGGGTCGACCGTGCCATAGGGCAGGACGCGCACGCCGTAGCCGGTCTCGATCATTGCCTGCCGCCAGAGCGGGCGGCGCGTGATCTCGCCGAGGAAGCCGGACTCCTCGCGCAGCGGCAGGCCGAATTGCAGCCGCAGCGCATTCTGCGGGTCGAGATCGATCGCCAGCACCTGATGGCCGCGTTGCGCCAGCAGCGCCGCGACATGGGCCGCGAGGGTCGTCTTGCCGACCCCTCCCTTGGGCGAGACGAAAGCGATCAGTGGCATGGCGGCAGATGGCCTTTAGCCTGGCCAGGCACGCCGCGGCGTCGTGCCGCGCGGCCGGGGTGAATGGGAGGGCGGCGATAGCGGGGCAGCGGCCGGCGACCGCCCGAGCGCCGGCATGGCCGGGCGCGGCGCCGGCCGGCCGGAGGCCGGGACGCCGGACGGGAGAGCCGAGGGCGCCTCAGGTTCCGGCTCGGTGCCGATCTCCTGCAGCATGCGATAGCGCCGGGCGCCCCCACCCTGCGGGCGGGGCGCCACCTCGTCCCAGCGCCGGGGCGGTGACGGGGGGGCGACCGGCTGCGGCCTCGGCTCGGGCAGCGACGGCGCCGCGGCAGCGGCAGGCAGCGGCTCGGCGACCGGCGGGGATGGAAGGGGCGGAGGCGACGGGCGATGCGCAGCCGGCACCGCGACCACCACGGCCGGTTGGGCCGCAACGGGCTCGGGCGGTGGTATGGGGACAGGCGCGCCCGGGGCCGTCACCGGCTCGGGCGGCGCGGCGGTCACCAGGTCAGGGGCGGCAGGCGCCGGAGCTTCCTCCACAGCTTCCGGCTCAGGCGCGATGGGGACCGGGTCGAAGACAACGGCCGGAAAGGGGATATAGCGAAAGGCCCTCAGATCGCAGGCAGCAGCCACCCTTGCGACTTCACGCTCCACGGTCGAGCTGTCCCCAACGAACCATCGACATGATGTATGGCCCAACCTGCCGCCGCAACCATATGACGAACCGCATTTACACCTTCTTAGCAGTAAGGCGTTGCAGTTATGCTGGGGAACCACGCCGCAGGGCGGGAATCGGTGTAGGTTTTTGCAGCCTGAGGTTATATATTGACCCCAGGCTGCCAGCCAGGGTGGCCTGCGGTCGTTAACCGCTGATACTTGGATCGCCCCCGAGGACCCTGCCGATGCTCATCGAGCCCATCCGCGCCACCACCCGCTACGGCGACAGCGGCAAGACCAGCACCCTGCGCTATACGATCGGAAGCGCCCTCGTGATCGTGGTGCTGTTCGGCCTCTTCCTGCTCGCCGGGCTGGAAATCTAGCCCATTCGCTGGTTGCGGGACCGCCGACTCTGGCTCGCCCTCGGCGCCGTCGCGCTGATCCTCGGCCTGCGCCTCACCGGCCTCGGTGACCTGCTCTCGCTCGAGACGCTGCGCAATCACCGGGCGGAGCTTACCGGATGGGTCGCGGGGCATCGGCTCGGCGCCGCGCTCGCCTATGTCGCGCTCTACACGGCGGCCGTTGCCTTCTCCGTGCCCGGCGCCGTCATCCTGACCCTGGCGGGCGGCTTCCTCTTCGGTGCGCTCGCCGGCACGCTGCTGGCGGTGACGGGCGCCACCCTCGGTGCCGTCCTCGTCTTCCTCTTCGCCCGGGCGATCTTCGGCGAGGCCGCGCTCGACCGCCTTGGCGAGCGCGCGGGGCGGCTGGCCGAGGGCATCCGCCGCAATGCCTGGTCCTACCTGCTGGTGCTGCGGCTGGTGCCGCTCTTTCCCTTCTTCCTCGTCAACCTGGTGCCGGCCTTCGTCGGGGTGCGGCTACCGGTCTATGCGGTGACGACCTTCTTCGGGATCCTGCCGGGCACCGCCGTCTTCGCCCTCTCCGGCGCCGGGCTTGGCTCGGTGCTCGATTCGGGCGGGCCGCTCGAGTTGCGCTCCATCCTGACGCCGCAGATTCTCGGCGCGCTCTGCGGGCTGGCGGCCCTCTCGCTCGCCGCCATCCCGCTGAGGAACCGGTTCAGATCGCCGAATACCCCCCATCCACCGTCCAATTCGAGCCGGTGACGAAGCTCGCCCGGTCGGAGCAGAGCCAGACCACCGCCTCGGCAATCTCACCCGGCTGGCCGAAGCGGCCGAGCGCGGTGCGGGCGATGATCTTGTCCCCCCGGCGGCGCATCGACTCCTCGGTCATCGGCGTCTCGATATAGCCGGGGCAGACGGCATTCACCCGGATGTTCTCGGCCGCATGGTCGATCGCGGCCGCCTTGGTCAGCCCTACCACGCCATGCTTGCCGACCACATAGCCGGCCGCCCCCGGTAGCCCGCGCAGCCCGGCGATCGAGGCGGTGTTGACGATGGCGCCGCCACCCTGCTTCCGCATCTGCGCCACCTCATGCCGCAGGCAGCGCCAGACGCCGGTGAGGTTCACGTCCAGCAGCCGCTGCCAGGACGCCTCGGCCAGGTCGGCGGCGAGCACGCCCGTCGCATTCACCTGGTGTGGCGCGATCCCGGCATTGTTGAAGGCGCAGTCGAGCCCGCCGAAGGCGGCGACCGCAGCCGCCACCATGGCCTCCACCGCCGCGTCATCCGTCACGTCGCAGGCGATGGCGACCGCCTGGCCGCCCTGCGCCTCGATGGCGGCGACGGTGCCCTGCGCCGCCTCCAGCGTCTGGTCGGCCGCCGCCACCCAGGCGCCCTCGCGCGCGAAGGCCAGCGCCGTCGCCCGCCCGATGCCTGAGCCGGCGCCGGTGACGAGCGCCGACTTGCCGTCGAGCATGCCCTTGGCCGCGCTCACAGCGGGGCCTCCGGCTGCCAGTGATGCGCCAGCGCCAAGGCTGCCTGCCGCAGCACCAGCGCCGAGGCGGGGATGAACTTGCCCATGGTGAGGAAGGCATGGATCTGGTCGGCGAGGTGCAGGTAGGTCACCCGCACCCCGTCCTCCTCCAGCCGCCGCGCATAGGCGGTACCCTCATCCACCAGCGGATCATAGCCCGCCGTCATGACGAAGGCGGGCGGCGTGCCGGCCAGGCTGTTGGCCCGTAGCGGCGAGGCCTGCCACTCGTAGCGCCGCTTCGGCTCCGGCACGTAATGGTCGATGAACCAGCGCATGGTCTTGTCGGTGAGGATCAGCCCCTCGGTGAAGCGCTCATAGGCCGGGCGGTTCGCCGCCATGTCGGTGGCCGGATAGAGCAGCATCTGGTAGCCGACCGCCGGCACGCTGCCGTCGCGCCCCATCAGCGCCAGCACCGCGGCGAGGTTGCCGCCGGCGCTGTCGCCACCGACCGCCAGCCGGGCCGCGTCGATGCGAAGCTGCGCGGCATTCGCCACCACCCAGCGCAGCGCCGCGGCACTGTCCTCGACGGCGGCGGGATAGGGGTGTTCCGGCGCCATCCGGTAATCCACGGCGATCACGCAGCAGCGCGCCGCATTGGCCAGCAGGCGGCAGGGCTGGTCATGGCTGTCGAGGTCGCCGATCACCCAGCCGCCGCCATGCAGGAAGAGCAGGCAGGGCAGTGCCTCGCCGGCCTCGGTGCCGGCCGCGCGGTAGCGGCGCAGTCGGATCGGGCCGAGCGGGCCGGGGCAGGTCAGGTCCTCCACCTCGGCCACCGCCTCCGGCTCCGGCTGCAGCACGGCGCGGGACTTGGCCGAGGCGGCGCGTGCCTCCTCATGGCTCAGCGTGTGGATGGGCGGGCGGCCCATCTCGCGGATCAGGTCGAGGACGCGCTGCGCGCCGGGATCGATGGGCATGGGTTCAGCCTGTCCAGGAAAGGATTGCGGAAGCGACCTCGTCCGGCCGGTCGAGCTCGGCCAGGTGGCCGGCACCGGGGATGAGGCGGACCTCGTTCGGCCCGGCGAGCCGCGCGGCAATGCGCCCGGCATAGGCCGGCGGCATGAGACGGTCCTGCTCGCCCCAGAGGACGAGGGTCGGCGAGGAGATCAGCGGCAGACGCCGCTCGAGCCGCGTATTGCCGAGCGGCCAGAAGATGCGCGCCGCCGCCTCGGAGGCACGGGTCTGCTCGATCGGCCATTCGACCGAATTGGCCCCCTCGGGCATCGCCTTCAGCGCCCGCCACCGCTCAGGATCGGCGCACATCAGAGCCGGCACCTGGTCGCCACGCTGGGCCCAGGGGTCGGCCGGAGGGTCGTCATCCTCGAACAGGCCGAAGGGGGCGGAGAGCACCAGCTTGCGGACCGAATTGGGCCAGATCGCCGCCATCTCGGCCGCCATGGAGGCGCCGACCGAGCTGCCCGCCAGATCCGCCCCGTCGAGGCCGGCGGCGAGGATGGTCTGCCGCACCGCCAGCACCCAGTCGAGATGGCTGTCGAGCACGCTATGCCCCCGGTCGCCGCCCGGGAAGCCCGGCAGGGAGGGAACGATGACGGTGCGCGTCTCCGCCAGCCGGTCGAGAAAGGGGATCCAGCGCGGCAGTCCGCCGAAGCCGGCGAGGAAGCCGAGCGGCGCGCCACTGCCCTTCCGCCAGACCCGGGTCGGGAAGCCGTTGATCTCGACGGTGAAGAGTTCGGGCTCGCTCATCGCAGGGATGCGCGGGGAACAGTCGTCATGGCAGGTCCCTCCGATGGCATCGGGCGGCTCTGCGGCCACCATTCCGGCGGAAAGCCTAGCCTGCTACCCGATGCCGGGGAAGCCCGGAAGCGGCGGGCGAACCCGGGCTCAGCCCTGCTCCTCACTGCTGACCATCGCCGGCTCCAGCATCGCCTCCGCCTCGCGCTTCAGGCGGCGGTAGCTGCGGGCGGAGAAGGGCAGCATGCCGCCATAGATGAAGCCGCCCGCCGCCAGCGCCGCCCAGGGCTCGGTCAGCAGCATGGCGACATAGGCACCGATGCCGAGCAGCAGCGGCAGGACGTAATCCGCCGGCACCTTGAAATTCTTGAAGCTCCAGGTCGGCAGCGTCGAGACCATGAGCCCGCCGACCACCACCAGCAGCAGGCCGGAGAAGGCCGGGTGGCGGACGGCGCCGGCAAGGCTGATCCAGCCCCAACCCTCGAAGAGCAGCGCCGCGAACAGGGGAAAAAGCGCCAGCCCCGCCCCGGCGGGGGCCGGCACGCCGGTGAAGAAATTCTGCGAATAGGCCGGTTTCGGCGGCGGCCCCGCCAGCGGCAATGCCGGCGCATCCTCGATCGCGGCATTGAACCGCGCGAGCCGCAGCGCCGAGCAGACGGCGAACAGCAGGCAGGGCGTGAAGCCGAGCCCCCGCGCATCATGCAGGGTCCAGAGGAACAGGATCAGCGCCGGCGCCACCCCGAAGCAGAGGAAGTCGGACAGGCTATCGAATTCAGCGCCGAAGCGGCTGGTCGCCTTGAGCAGCCGCGCGAGCCGCCCGTCCAGCGCATCGATCGCGGCGCAGACGACGATGAGCGCCGCCGCCTTCTCCCACTGCGCGTCGAAGGCGAAGCGGATGGCCGTCAGCCCGGCGCAAAGGCCGAGCATCGTCATGATGTTCGGGATCAGCCGGTTGAAGGAGGGTCCCTTGTAGCGCGGCCGGGTGCGCGGGCGGAGCCGCCGCAGCCGCCCCCGGAAGCGCGGCCCGTTCACAGCGGCAGCCGCGCCGGGTTCAGGTCGGCGAGCACCGTCTCGCCGCCGATCATGGTCTGGCCGACCGCGACCATCGGGCGGATGCCCTCCGGCAGGTACACATCGGTACGGCTGCCGAAGCGGATGATGCCGAAGCGCTCGCCCGCCTGCACGCTGTCGCCCTCGCGGATGTCGCAGAGGATGCGCCGCGCCACGAGCCCGGCGATCTGCACCACGGCCACATCCCGCCCATCCGGCAGGCGCAGCGCGATGGCGTTCCGCTCATTGTCCTCGCTCGCCTTGTCGAGATTGGCGCTGAGGAATTTGCCGGGGCGATAGGCGATGCGCGTGACGCGGCCGGCCACCGGCGCGCGGTTCACATGCACGTCGAGCACCGAGAGGAAGATCGCCACGCGCCAGCGCGGCGCCGGGCCGAGGCCAAGCTCGGCGGGCGGCACCGCCGGCATGACGCTGACCACATGCCCATCCGCCGGGGCCACCACCAGCCCCTCCCGATCGGGCGCCACGCGTCGCGGGTCGCGGAAGAAGTAGAGACAGAACAGGGTGAAGGTCAGGCCGAGCCAGAACAGCCAGCTGCCCAGCAGCAGCCCGCCGAGGACCGCCACGGCCACGCCGATCGCAATGAAGGGGTAGCCGGCCCGATGGGGCGAGGCCAGCACGAGCCGCAAACTTTGTCCGAGCGCCATGGCGCGGGTTTATGGTGCGTTCATGTCGCTGCGGCAAGCTGCATGGCATGCCAAACCTCACCCTCGGTCCATTCGCCGTCGAACGGGACGGCACCCTGCAGCCCCGGGTACCGGGCCTCCGCCCCGCCATGCGTTTCGCCTGGCGCGGCCGGCGCTGCGAGGCGGCCCTGACATCGGAGGAGGTGCATCTCGCCGCCGTCGCGGCCCGCATCCCCTCCACGGCGGAGGCAAGGGCAGACCGGCCCGGCGCCTTCGAGACCATCGCCACCCTGGCCGGCAGCCTGCCGCCCGGCTGGCGTGCCCGCCTGCTGCCGGACCATCGGGTGATGCTGGAAGCCGCCGCCCCCCTGCCGGAGCCCCCCACGGCGGTCGATCTGGTGGCCGCCATGGTGCGCTTCGCCCTTGCGCTCGACCCCTATCTCGACCGGCTGGATTCGGTCTGCGGCACGCCCTGGGGTACGCCTGGGGGCGTGCCCTCGGGCACGGCGAAGACCTGGCCAGGATAGATACGATGCGGGTCGCGGATCTGCTCGCGGTTCGCGGCATAGATCACCGTGTAACGCGGGCCGCGGCCATAGATCTTGCGGGAGATCCGCCACAGGCTGTAGCCCGGCTGGACGATTACCCGCCCGTCCCGCAGCATGTCGTCGGGGATCGCCTCGCGCTGGAAGGGCAGCTCGATCCGCGCGGCGACCGTGCCGGCGGCGGCCAGCTGATCCACCCGCAGCACATGGCGCCCCAGCGTCGGCTGCTGCCCCGGCACCAGGCTCCAGCGCCCGGCCGGATCCGCCACCGCATCCCCGGCATGCTCCGGCCCGACATAGATGCGCAGCCTGGCCCCGGGCGGGGCGCTGCCGGCGAAGCGCATACCACCCGCCTCGTCGTAATCCACCACGTCGAGGCCGAGGCGCCCGCGCTCCGGCGCCGCCTCGGCCGGGCCCTGCAGCATGCGCGGCTGCACGGCGCCACCGGCGGTGGATGGGAGCAGCATGGCCATCGCAGAGGGGGAAGCCGCAGCGGCGGCGAGGGCCACCGGCGGCTCCGGCACCAGCAGCAGCAGGGTATCCTCGGAGGGTACCGGCTCAGCACCGCCGAGGCGGGCGAGCAGCGAGAATTCGCGCATGCCGGGCGCCAGCGGCTCGGCGGGCAGGATCACCCATTCGCCACGTCCGTCGCTCCGAGCGCGGCCAATCTCCCGGCCACCCTCGAGCAGCGTCACCTCCGCCCCCGGCGCGGCGCGACCTGCCGTGACCAGCATGCCGCGGGCGCCGACGCGGGCGACATCGAAACGTGGCCGGATGGGGGCCGCACGCTCGGCCTGGGGCGTGGGTTGCGGGGCGGGTGCCGCCGGCACCGGGGTGGGGCTGGCCTGCGCCGCCGGCCCGGCCTCAGGCCGCGGCGCCTCGGGCAGCATCCAGATGCCGCCCGCCAGCGCCGCCAGTGCCAGCCCGCTCAGGCCCAGCCACCTCATGCCGCCACTCCGCGCCACGGACGCATTTTGATATCACCCGGTCACCGGGTGTTACCATAATCTGAACGGCCGCCCGAGGTCAGTGGCTGCGATGCCATAACCAAACGAAAATAAGCGGGAGCAGCCCGGCCACCGCCCAGCCGACCGGCTCCCCGGCCCGGCCACCGATCCGGCCACCCAGCGCAGGGCCGAGCCAGAGCGCGGCGAAGGGCGCGGCCGCCACCAGCCAATCCGCCGTACTGCCACGGGCCAGCACCGGCCCCGCCGCCAGCGCCGCGAGGCCGATCGCCACCGGCAGCGCCGCCGCCGGCCCCCAACTTCCGCCAGGCAGTGCGCCGATCGCCGCCGCCAGCCCGGCCAGCGCCAGCAGGAACCAGGGCCCGGGTGGGCCGAACATCCAGGCCCCCGCCGCGAGCAGTGCCATCGCCACGGCCGCGCTGACCGGCCCGCGCAGGGCCAGCAGCCCCGCCGCGCCAAGCGCCGCCAGGGCGAGCAGCGGCAGCATGGACCGCCGCAGATCGGCCGGGGTCAGCGGTCCACCCGCCAGCCACCAGGCCGCGCCAAGCAGGCCGAGCGAGGCCAGCAGCACCGCCACCACCCCGCGCCGTCCGAGCACCGCCAGCACGAAGCCCAGCAGCGCCCCGCCGATGGCGAGTGCCGGCAGCCGCTCCGGCAATTGCCGCGGCGTGCCGGTCAACAGGCCGAGCGCCAGGATCCAGCCCACCGCCAGGCCGATCCCCGCCCCGAGCCCGGCCAGCTCACTCCGGCGCAGCAGGCGGAACAGCCCGGCCCAGGCCAGCGACACCACCAGCGCCGCTGCCACGCCGCGCCAGGGAAGAAGGAGATCGATGCTCATCCGGCCCATCCTGCCCGAGCCGGGGCCCGCGCCGCTAGCGTGCAGGCGGCCATGCTATGCTACCCCGGGCTTATGGAGAGGGTTGGGCGGCATGAGCGCTGGAGCGATGCGGCGGGTAAAGGTGTGGGATGGGTGGGTCCGCCTGGTCCACTGGTCGATCGTCATTCTGATCGGCCTGTCCTACGCCAGCATCCAGAATGGCTGGATGCAGACGCATTACCTCTCCGGCTATGCGGTGCTGACGCTGGTGCTGTTCCGCCTCGCCTGGGGGATCCTCGGCTCGGATACGGCACGCTTCACCCGGTTCCTCCGCTCGCCGCTCGCCGCACTGGCCCATTTGCGGGACTTCCCGAAGGCGGAGCCGGACCGCGAGATCGGCCACAATGCCGCGGGGGGCTGGATGGTGCTGGTTCTGCTCGGCCTGCTGCTGGCCCAGCCCGTCACCGGCCTCTTCGCCGATAGCGGCTATGGCGATTACGGGCCGCTGGCGAAATCCATCCCCGCCGAGACCAGCGATTGGCTGACCGGCCTGCACCACCGCATCTTCAACCTGATCCTGCTCGCCGCCTCGCTGCATATCCTGGCGGTCGGCGCCTATGCGCTGCTGAAGGGGCATGACCTGGTGCGGCCCATGGTCACCGGGCGGAAGACCCTGCCGGCGGACGCCCCTGCGCCCCGCCTCGGCTCGCCACGACTTGCCGCCGCGCTGCTGGGCGCGGCGGCGCTGCTGGTCTTCGCCGTCAGTCGTCTGGGTTAGCGCGGATCGCCAGGAGGCGGCATCGCCCGCGGGCATGGTCCGCTCGCCACGCCCTGGACGGAGCGCTTCCGGCGGGTGCGCCGGGACGCTCCGGGCTGACTACAGGATGTTGAACAGGTAGAGCAGGATGAGGATCGGGATGGGAATCCCGAGGAGCCAAAGCAGGATGCCGCGCATGGTCACACTCCGTTGCGTTCCAACGGTACCGGAACGCTTGCATCCACGCCGGGGTGCTCGCGCTCCGCGCCTCGTGATGCTGGCGATGCTGCTGGCGCTGGCCGGCTGCGCCACCGACCCGAGCGCGGAATACCTGGGCGGCTTGGGCGACCCGGTGCGCGGCGCGGCGCTCTATGCCCCGCGCAACCTCGGCGACACCAGCCGCTGGGCCGGCCAGCCGGCCGAGGCCGCGGTCGCCGCCGAGCAGGTCGAGTTCCTGACCCAGGAACTGGCCACCAACCCGCGCTACGCGCCGGAGGTGAACCCGGCCGTGCTGCAGAGCCTGCAGACGGCGCAGGCGGAGATGCGCGGCTATCTCGGCATCGCGCCGGGCGCCGACCCGCAGATGGTCATCACCGGCCTCCGCCGCGCCGCGACGGCGCTGCGCGAGGGCAGCCGGGCGCGCGCGGAGGCGGCGCTCGCCAGCCCGGCCTTCGCTGCCGGCCCGGCCGGCACGCTGCAACGCCTGTCCACCATGCCCCGCCTGCCGCGCACCGCCGAGGCCGCCGGCATGGTCGCCTCGGAATTCGACCGGCTCGAGCGGCGGCGCTGACCAGAGCAAACTCCGATCCGGTGGAATCACCTGACCGGAAGCATTTGCTCGATCAACCAACAAGCCAGAGCGGCTTTCGTGAGCCAACGCGAACGGAAGCCGCTTCAGGCCGCCATCTGCTGCTCGAGCGTCGGCGCGACATCCATCAGAGTCACCCGCCGCATGTCGCGCGGATAGGTGTGGTCGTCATAGGGCCGTGCGCGATGCATGGTGCTGCGGTTGTCCCAGATCACCAGGTCCCATTGCCGCCATTGATGGGCATAGACGAATTGCCGCTGCGTCGCGTGCTCGAGGAGCTGGCGGATCAGCGCCATCGCCTCCGGCACCGGCCAGCCGATGATCCGGCCGATATGCGACGAGAGGTAGATCGAATGCCGCTGCGAGCCCTGGTGCCAGCGCACCAGCCTCTGCGGCACCGGGGCGAAGTCCAGCCGCTCCTGCTCGGTATAGTCGGTGAAGCCAAGCTGGCCGCGCGAGAAGATCAGGCTGTGCTCCGTCACCATGTCGCGGATCTTGGCCTGCATCTTGGCCGGCAACGCGTCCCAGGCGGCACGCATATCGGCGAATTCGGTGTCGCCCCCCTCAGGCGGGACGCTGCGGGCATGCAGCATGGAGTATTTGGCCGGCGTCGCCTTGAAGCTGCTGTCGCTGTGCCAGAGCTGGTTGCCGAGGTTGAACATCCGCCGCCGGTCATCGGCGGCGAGCAGCTTCCCGTCGAGGTCGATATTCGAGATATCGGCCATCTGCTTGTGCTTCAGCCGCATCTTATGGGCATCGACGACGCCACGGGTCTGCTCCAGCGGGCCGAGGGCCTCGCCGAAGGCCATCTGCTGGTCGTCATCGAGGTGCTGGTCGCGGAACACCAGCACCGCATAGCGGTCCATCGCCCGGTCGATCTCGGCGCAGAGCGCGGGGTCCGGGGTCTGCCGCAGATCGACGCCCGAGACCTCGGCGGCGAAGAGCGGGTGGAGCGGGGTCAGTTGCAGGGGCATGACGGATCCTCCTGCCTGATATGTTAGGCAGCGGGCGGCGGCCACTGCAAGCCGCCGCCCCGTCGCCTCAGCCCCGATAATGGCGCCTGGCCCGTCGTTCCGCCTCGCGCGCCGCGGCCTCCGGCGTCGCCTGGCCGGAGGCGACGGAGGCGCACATCTGGATCAGCACGTAATCCGCCGCCACCGCGCCGGAGGCGAGGCTGATCGGCCCCCGGTAGCCGCTCCAGAACGGCATGTTCATCGTATCGGCGAAGACGGCGAGCTTCGGGTCGGAAGTCCAGACGGCGCTCTGCTTGTAGGCGTTCAGCGGGTGCGCCCAATAGCCGAGGCAGCCGAGCAGCCATGGGTCGTACTGCTCCGCCTCCATCATGAAGGCGAGGAAGGCCTTGGCCGCGTTCGGGTAGCGCGTGTGCCGGAAGACCATGGCGTTCATCACCGTCGCCGAATGCGGCGGCGCGCTGGCGAGGCCGCGCGGCATCAGCGCGTGGTCCATGTCCTCGGCGATGGCGCGGGTGTTCGGGTCGTTCTTGACGGCGAAGTAGAGTGAGACGCCATTGGCCGTCAGCCAGATCTCCTGCGCCGAGAAGGCCCGGTTGTTGGAGGTGTCCGACCAGGAGAGCGTGCCGTTGATGAAGGTCGGGTAGAGCTCCTTCAGGTAGGTCAGCGCGTTGACGGTCTCGCGGCTGTTGATGGCGACCTTGCCGTCCTCATCGACCAGCATGGCGCCATGCGACCAGAGCAGCCAGTTCGCGAAGCCGTTGCCGTCACCCACCGCGTTGCCGAGCGCGAAGCCCGCCGGCTTGCCGGCCTGGCGCAGCGCCTGGCAGAGCTTCAGGAAATTTGCATGGTCCTGCGGAATGGCGTCGAAGCCGGCCTGCTTCAGCGCGGACAGGCGGTAATTGGCCGGGCCGATATTCCCGCCGATCGGCAGGCCGAGCCAGGTCTGCGACCGGTCCTTCTTGCCGTATTTCTCGGCGAGGAACATCCAGCCGCCATAGCGCTGCCCGAGATACTCGGCGATGTCCGAAACCTCGACGATCTTGTCCGCATAGATATGCGGGTCGTCGGCCCAGCCGATGACGATGTCCGGCCCGCTCCCGGTATTGGCGACGACCGCGGTCTGCGGCCGGATATCCTCCCAGCCGACGAAATCCACCCGGACGGGGATGTTGTACCGGTCCTGGAAGGCCTGGGCGTTGCGCCGGAAGATCACCTCATCCGGCTCGACGAAGCGCGCCGGGCGGATGATGCGGAGACTCGCCCCCTGCTCCGGCGGCAGGCGCGGCGGCGCGACATCGCGGCGCGGAATGGCGGATTGACCGAAGGCCGGGCCGGCAAGCGCCGCGGCGCCGAGGACGAACGTCGCCCTGCGGGTCAGATCGTGCATGATTTGTTCCTCCCTAGCGTGGCTTTGGCCAAAGCGACGCCTGGGGCGCCGCCCGGCGCGGGGAGGATGCGCCGGCAACCGGACGGAAAGCGAGGAAAAGCGGCGGCGGCACTCAGCCCGGATGGTCGACGAAACCCCGGTAGACCGTCAGGACCGCGTCATCGACCAGCAAGCCGCGATCGAGGAAGCGGTGCAGGACTTTGGCATCGACCTTCCGGCCGGCGGCCTTCATGCGTGCGGCCAAGTCGTGGATGCTGAGGCCATTGTTGGCGACATAGGCCTGCAGGTCGGCCTTCACCTGCTCGCGCTCGGATGGTGTCATCATGGCGTTTTCCTCCTGGAAGAGGGAGTGAACGCCCGGGGGCGAGCCCGTGTCCAGCGATGCCTACCGCCGCAATTCCATCTGGATCGGCCCTTCCCGCTCGCCATTGGCGAACTGGTCGACCATCGCATTGCCGCTATGGCCGAGGTTGCCCGCCGGCCCCGTCCAGACGATGCGGCCCTTATGGATCATCGCCGCCGTCTCGCCGATCCGCCGGGCGCTCGCCATGTCATGGGTGATGGAGACGGCCGTCGCGCCCAGCCTGCGGACGCAATCGACGATCAGCCCGTCGATCACCGCGCCCATGATCGGGTCGAGGCCCGTGGTCGGCTCGTCGAAGAAGATGATGTCCGGCTGCGCCGCGATGGCGCGCGCCAGCGCCACGCGCTTCTGCATCCCGCCCGACAATTCGGAGGGGGACAGGTCGCCGACCGTCTCGGCCAGCCCCACCTGCGCCAGCACCTCCACCGCCTTGTCGCGCGCCTGGGCGCGGGTGATGCGGTTCTGCGCCAGCAGCTTGAAGCAGACATTCTCCCAAACGGGGAGGCTGTCGAAGAGCGCGCCATTCTGGAACAGCATGCCGATGCGGTCGCCAAGCGACTCCCGCTCCCGCCGCGGCAGTTTCAGCACATCGACGCCATCGATCTCGATCACGCCCTCATCGGGCTCGATCAGGCCGAGGATGCATTTGATGGTGACCGACTTGCCGGAGCCGGAGCCGCCGAGGATCACCATCCCCTGCCCCGCCGCCACATCCAGGTCGACACCATCCAGCACGCGCTTCGGCCCGAAGGCCTTCTTCACGCCACGCATCCGGATCTTGGGAGTATTGGCTGTGCTCATTGCGCGAAGAAGATCTCGGTGAGCACGTAGTCCAGCGCCAGGATGAGGATGGAGGAGGCGACCACCGCCGACGTCGTCGCCCCGCCCACGCCTTGCGCGCCGCCCTTGCTGCGATAGCCGCACCACGTCCCCATCAGCGCGATGATGAAGCCGAAGACCGCCGCCTTGACGAGGCCCGAGATCACGTCGCCCGTCTGCAGGAAGTCGAAGGTGGACTTCAGATAGGCGGCCGAGACGAAGCCGAGCTTCAGCGTGCCGATCAGCCAGCCGCCCATCACGCCGAGCACATCGGCCACCAGTACCAGCAGCGGCAGGGCGATGGTCGCCGCCAGCAGCCGCGGGGCGACCAGGTACTTCATCGGGTTGGTCGAGAGCGTGGTCAGCGCGTCGATCTGGTCGGTGACGCGCATGGTGCCGATCTCGGCGGCGAAGCTGGCGCCGATGCGCCCGGCCACCATCAGCGCCGCCAGCACCGGGCCGAGTTCCCGCACCAGGGAGATGACGACGACGCTGGCGATGGCGCTCTGCGCGTTGAAGCGGGCGAAGCCGGTATAGCTCTGCAGCGCCAGCACCATGCCGGTGAAGACCGCGGTCAGCGCCACCACGGGCAGGGAGAACCAGGCAACCTCGATGAAGGCATGCCAGAACAGCCGGCCATAGAAGGGCGGCCGCACCAGATGGCTGACCGCCTCCAGCGCGAAAAGGGCGACGTCGCCCACCGTCCGGCAGGCGCCGAGCGTCGCGCGGCCGATAGCCGCCAAGGGATCGAGCAGGATGGCCGCCATCAGGCGCCGCGATAGTCGCGGCGGTAGCGCGCGCCGAGCGAGGTCAGGATCTCGTAGCCGATGGTGCCCGCCTCGGCGGCCAAGTCGTCCGGCGTCCGTCCCGGCCCGATCAGGCCGATGCGGTCCCCGGGCGAAGGCAGCGGCACATCCGTCACGTCGAAGGTAATCAGATCCATGGACACCCGGCCAACCAGGGGCACGGGCCGACCGGCGAGGATGCCGGCGGCCCGCCCCGAGAGGGCGCGAAGGTAGCCATCCGCATACCCGGCGGCAACCGTGGCAATCCGGGAGGGCCGGGCGGCGGTCCAGCTCGCCCCGTAGCCCACCGGCGTGCCCGCCGGAATCTCCCGGACCTGCAGGATCGGCGCCTCCAGCCCCACCGCCTGCCGCATCGGGTTCGGCCGCCCTGGCGTGGGGTTGATCCCGTAGAGGGCGCAGCCTGGCCGCGCCAGGTCGCTGCCGAAATCCGGGCCCAGGAAGAGGCCGGAGGAGTTGGCGAAGCTCCCCGGCATCGCGGGCAGCCGCGTGCGGATGGCGGCGAAGCGCGCGGCCTGCGCGGCGTTCAGCGGGTGTTCCGGCACATCGGCGCAGGCCAGATGCGTCATCACATAAAGCAGGTCGAGCCCCGCCAGCAGCCTGTGATCGGCCGCCACCCGCTCCAGCTCCCCGGCATCGAGGCCGAGCCGCGCCATCCCCGTATCGACATGCAGGATGGCGGGCAGCGCCTGTCCGCCCGCCCGTGCCGCTGCGGTCCGCGCCGCCACATCCGGCAGCCCGTTCAGCACCGGCACGAGGCCGGCGGCACCATCCGCGCCGGGCGGGAACCCGTTCAGCACCGCGACCATCGGGCCGGGGCCGAGCGCTTCCCGCACCGCCATCCCCTCCGCCAGATGCGCCACGAAGAAGTGCCGGCACCCGGCGGCCAGCAGGGCACGGGCCACCGGCCCGGCCCCCAGCCCATAGCCATCCGCCTTCACCACCCCGGCGACGGCCCCGGGCATCGCGGCCGAGAGCTGCCGCCAGTTGGCGGCGATCGCCCCGAGGTCGACGGTGAGGACGGCCTCAATACCCGTCATGGCCGATATGCGCCTGGTCCAGGTCGCCGAAGCGGGTGAACTCCGCCTCGAAGAAGAGCGGCACGGTACCGGTCGGGCCGTGGCGCTGCTTGGCGATGATGAGATCGGCCCGGTTGTGGACCGCCTCCATGCGCTGCTGCCACTGGTTCAGCGCCTCCTGGAACTTGTCCTCGCTCTCATGCGCTACCTGCTTCGGCGCACGCTGGGCCTCGTAATATTCATCGCGGTAGACGAACATGACCATGTCGGCATCCTGCTCGATCGAGCCGGATTCTCGGAGGTCGGAGAGCTGGGGCCGCTTGTCCTCCCGCTGTTCCACCGCGCGGGAGAGCTGGGAAAGCGCCATCACCGGCACCGCCAGCTCTTTTGCAATGGCTTTGAGCCCCTGGGTGATCATGGAGATCTCCAGCACCCGGCTCTCCGGCCGCGTCCCCGCCGCCGGGCGCATGAGCTGGAGGTAGTCCACCACGATGAATTCCAGCCCCCGCGTCCGCTTCAGCCGCCGGCAGCGGGTACGAAGGGCGGAGATGGTGATGGCGGGCGTGTCGTCGATGACTAGCGGCAGCGTCGCCAGCTCCCGGCTCACCTCGACGAACCGGTCGAAGTCGCGTTGCGAGATGTCACCGCGGCGGATCTTGTCGCCCGAGATGCGCGATGCCTCGGACAGCAACCGGGTAGCGAGCTGGTCGGCGCTCATCTCCAGTGAGAAGATGGCGACCGTGCCGCGCGGCTGGACCCCCTCGCCCTTCTCCTGCGCCTCCCGCACCAGGGCCTGGGCAGCACCGAAGGCGACCTTGGTGGCGAGCGCCGTCTTGCCCATGCCGGGGCGGCCGGCCAGGATCAGCAGGTCCGAGCCATGCAGGCCACCGGTCTTCGCGTCGAAGTCGCGCAAGCCGGAGGAGAGGCCGGAGACACCGCCGGGGGTCGAGAAGGCCCGTTCCGCGGCCAGCACCGCATCGGTCAGCGCCCGCTCGAAGGTGACGAAGCCCCCCTCCGAGCCGCCATCCTTGGCGAGGTCGAAGAGCCGCTGCTCGGCGGCCTCGAGCTGCGCCTTGGCATCGAGCTCGGGCTCGGCCCCATAGGCGCGGTTCACCACCTCCTCGCCGGCATCCACCAGCTGGCGGCGCAGCCAGGCGTCATGGATCATCCGGCCATATTCGCCGGCATTGATGATGCCGATCATCGCCGAGAGCAGCTGGGCCAGATAGGCCGGCCCACCCACCTCGTCGAGCAGGCCGGAATGCTCGAATTCCGGCCGCAACGTGACCACGTCGGCCAGCTGCCCTGCCTCGATCCGCCGCTGGATGGCACGGAAGATGCGCCCGTTCACCGCATCGGCGAAATGCTCCGGGGCCAGGAACTCGGAAACCCGTTCATAGGCCTTGTTGTTGGCCAGCAGGGCGCCGAGCAGCGCCTGTTCCGCCTGCAGGTTGGAGGGCGGCAGCCGCTGGGACATGCCCAGCATGCCGGCGTCGAGGCCGGCGAAAGGGGCGGGCTGATCCATGGTGTTCATGACGCCACCATAGCCCAGCCGGACGCCTGTGGATTACGGGGATGGCTGTGGATAACGGGGGCAACCGCCCGGACCGTCCCCATCGTGTCTTTCCGGACGCCCCGTCCGCCCACCGCCCCGGCCAGGCCGGGGCGGCCGCTGCTCACCACATCCAGGTATCGGTGTAGCTCATCTCATAGACGGTCACCGAGGTATGGGAGTTGTTGTTGAGCGCCCCGAAGACCGCGTCGATGCCGCCGTGCTCGAAGTCCTTGCCGACATTCTTGGTGATCGTGCCATAGGTACGGCCGTCGACACCGAAGACGAGCTTTCCCGGCGTCCAGTCCAGGGTGTACTTGTGCGGCTTGCTTTCATCCACGCCGCTATAGGTCACGGTGCGGTAACCATCACCGCCGGTCGAGGTCTTGTGGTGCGCGGTCCCGTAGACATTGCCGTTGTGGATCTCGGCGAGGTCCATCTCGTTTCCGGGCCATTTGTCGTTGCCCGGCCAGAGCAGGATCGCCGGCCCCGCCTGGTTGCCCTTCAGCGAGGCGACGACCTCGTAATGGCCATAGCCGTTGCCGGCGCTCGCACCCGACGGCCATTGCATCATGCCGGAATTACCGGTGAGCGTGACCTGCCCGGCCACGCTGGCGTCAATCTTGCCCCAGGTATGGTTCAGCTGCCCGACGCCACGGGAGAATGTCTCGAAAAAGTTCGCCAATTCAAAATCCTCCAATGCTGCGAGTGAAAGACACAGCCGGTTTCGTGAACACGAAAAGGTGTTACGGGCACTGGGCTGTGAACGTCAACCACAACAATGTGGCTGACAACCAATATCGTTGTTGATTGGGATCATTATCTTGGGGTGAGGATACGTGCCGCGCCGGGGCCTCCATTGCCTCAGCCCTATCATTAACCGTGCATCGTCCGCTATTTCAGACGGATACCTTGCCCCCGACCGAGCCACGCTCCGCATCGACCATGTAGTCGCGTGCCATCGGCAGGGCATCGACGCTCGGCGAGAGCTGGAGCTGCCAGTTCATGTGGTCGGAGCGGCGGAAGGCCAGCTCCGCCCCGGCCAGGTAGAACTCGAACATCCGGCAGAAACGCTCGTCATAGAGCGAGAGGATGGCATCCCGGTTGGCGGCGAAGCGCCGGCGCCAGTGCCGCAGCGTCTCGGCATAGTGCAGCCGCAGGATCTCGATATCCGTGACCCACAACCCGGAGCGCTCCACCGCCGGCAGCACCTCCGACAGCGCCGGGGAATAGCCGCCGGGGAAGATGTATTTCGTCAGCCAGGGATTGGTCGCCCCCGGCCCGCTCGACCGGCCGATGGCATGGATCAGCGCGACGCCATCCGGCTTCAGCACCTGCTTCACGGTGCGGAAGAAGCCGCGGAAATGGTCGATCCCCACATGCTCGAACATGCCGACGGAGACGACCCGGTCCACCGCCCGCCCGAGGAATTGCGGCAGCGCCCGGTAGTCCAGCAGCTCGAACCGCACCCGGTCGGCCAGCCCCGCCTCCTCGGCCCGCTGCCGCGCGACGCCCAGCTGCTCCTCGCTGAGCGTGATGCCGGTGACCCGCGCGCCCCAGTCCCGCGCCAGGGTCAGCGCCATGCCGCCCCAGCCGCAGCCGATATCGACCACCTCCAGGCCCGGCTCGGTCAGCCGCAGCTTGGCGGCGATATGCCGCTTCTTGGCCGCCTGCGCCTCCTCCAGCGTCTCCTGCCCGGTTGCGAAGTAGGCGCAGGAATATTGCCGGTCCCGGTCGAGGAAGAGGGCATAGAGCCGGCCGTTCAGGTCGTAGTGATGCGCCACGTTGCGCTTCGCGCGCCCCACCGGGTTCAGCTGGTCGAGATGCCGCCGCAGCAGCCGCAGCCGATAGTTCAGCGACTCCATCGGGTGCGGGCCGCCTGCCCAGAGATTGCCGGCCATGAGGTCCAGCAATTCGAAGATGCTGCAGTCCAGCGGCTCCGCCTCGCCGTCCATGTAGAGCTCGCCGAGGGCAAGGCCGGGATTGGTCACCATCCGCCACTCGGCCCGCGTAGTGCGGAGCCAGAGCCCCGCCCTGGGCTCCGTGCCACTGCCATACTCGCGCATGCGGCCAGAGGGGTAGCGCACGCAGAGCGTGCCGGTCTGGATCATTCGGGTCAGGATGGTGTGCAACAGCATGAATGCCGCACTCCCGTCATGGGCCGGTAACAGGGGCAGTCTGATCCGGGCCACGGGCAGCGTCCAGCGGCGGCGGCGCCGTATTTGTCCCTATGCGCCGCGCTGCCGCAGGACACAGCGCAATTTGACCGCAACCGGCAGTGCGATTCCGCACAGCGCGGCCATGGCCCAGAAGCCACCGCCCCCGCAAGCGGCATAGAGCGGCCCGCAGGCATAGGTCAGCAGCCCCATCGCCAACCCGACCCCGAGGGAGGCGTGCAGCGTCTGCGCCGTCGCCGCCTGGCTTGGCGGCATCCCGCCCAGCACGCGCATGGCGCCGAGATGCATCGCCCCGAAGGTCAGCGCATGCAGCAGCTGCACCGTGGCGAGCGCCGGCAGCCAGTTCGTCGAGGCCGTCACGCCCCAGCGCACCACGCCGGCCACCGCCGCCAGCAGGGCGAGGCCCCCGGGACCCAGCCGGTCCACCAGCCGCCGCCCCCAGAGGAACAGCGCCACCTCCACCACCACCCCCTCGCCCCAGAGCAGGCCGATGACGCCGGAGGACAGCCCGACCGCCTGCCAGTGCAGCGTCGAGAACCCGTAATAGAGCGCGTGGCTGCCCTGGATCAGCGCCGAGAGCGGCAGCAGCCAGCGGAAGGCAGGGTCGCGGAAGGGGGCGGCGAACCCGCCCCGCCCGCTGCCCGCCACCTCCAGCCGCGGCAGGCCGCGCGCCGCCAGTGCCGTCAGCAGGAAGAAAGCCGAGGCGAGCCAGATGACCACCGTGGCCCCCGCCCATTGCACGGCGAAGCCCGCCAGGATCGCCGCCAGGATATAGCTCGCCGAACCCGCCGAGCGGGCCCGGCCGTAATCGAAGCCGAACCGCCGGGCGGCGCCGAGGCAGAGCGCGTCGGAGAGCGGCACCACCGGCGCGCTCACCAGCGCATGCAGCGCGGCGATGGCGAGCAGCCCGGCAAGGCCCGGCGCCCAGGCGAAGCCGGTGATGGTGCAGGCCGTGAGCCCGGCCGCCAGGACCAGGATGCTCCGCGCATCGCCGAACCCGTCCGCCCCCCGCCCCACCGCCGGCGCCGCCAGCAGCCGGATGGCGGAGCCGAGCGCCAGCACGGTCGCGATCTCCCCCGGGCTCAGCCCACGCCCGGCCAGCACCGCCGGCAGGAAGGGCATCAGCACCCCCGCCGTTGCGAATTGCGCGGCAAAGCAGAGGGCGAACCGCCAGGCGACGCTCATGGCCGGCAGTGAACCGGCGCGCGAAGAGAACGGATTCCCAGCATGCTGCCCAGTAGCGCGGCCCCGCACATGGTTGCAATCCGCCGCCATCCGGCCCATGCATGGCGCCGCATGCCGGACACCAATCCCCCTATGTTCGACGCCCGGGTTCGCGCGGTGCTTGGCCCAACCAACACCGGCAAGACTCACCTGGCGATCACTCGCCTGCTGGCCCATGCCAGCGGCATCATCGGCTTCCCGCTGCGCCTGCTGGCGCGCGAGAACTACGACCGCATGGTCGCCGCCAAGGGCGAGCGCTTCGTCGCGCTCATCACCGGCGAGGAGAAGATCGTCCCACCCGAAGCGAAATGGTTCGCCTGCACGGTCGAGGCCATGCCGCTCGACCGGCGCGTCGAATTCCTGGCGGTGGACGAGATCCAGCTCTGCGCCGACCCGGATCGCGGCCATGTCTTCACCGACCGCCTGCTGAATGCCCGCGGCATGGTCGAGACCATGTTCCTCGGCGCCGAGACCATCCGCCCGCTGCTGCAGCGCCTGATCCCGCAGGCGGAGATCGAGACCCGGCCGCGCCTCTCGCAGCTGACCCATGCAGGTCCGCAGAAGCTGACCCGCCTGCCGGCGCGCAGCGCCGTCGTCGCCTTCTCCGCCGGCGAGGTCTATGCGATCGCCGAGGCTATCCGCCGCCGCCGTGGCGGCTGCGCCGTGGTGATGGGGCGCCTCAGCCCGCGCACCCGCAACGCCCAGGTGGCGCTCTACCAGAACCGCGAGGTCGACTTCCTGGTGGCGACGGATGCCATCGGGATGGGGCTCAACATGGATGTGGACCATGTGGCCTTCGCCGCCCTGCAGAAATTCGACGGCCACAAGGCCCGCACGCTGACCGCGCAGGAAGCCGCGCAGATCGCCGGCCGCGCCGGCCGCGGCATGCGTGACGGCACCTTCGGCGTGACGGGCGACTGCCCGCCCCTGCCGGACGAGATCGTCCACAAGATCGAGACCCATAATTTCGAGGCGCTGCAGACGCTGGCCTGGCGCAACAGCGAACTCGACTTCAGCAATGTCGATGCGCTGCTCGACAGCCTCGCCATGCCCTCGCCCCAGCCCGGCCTCGCCAAGGGCAATGACGCAGCGGACCACATCACCCTGTCGATGCTGGCGCGGGAGCCGGAGATCCGCGGCCTCGCCGCCACGCGCGGCCGGGTGCGGCTGCTCTGGGAAGCCTGCCAGATCCCGGATTTCCGCAAGCTCTCCGACGACAGCCATGCCGCGGTCTGCGGCCGCGTCTTCCGCCACCTCGCCGAGGATGGCGTGGTGCCGGATGAGTGGGTGCTCGGCCAGATCGCGCAATGCGGCAGCATCGAGGGCGATCTCGACACGCTGATGGCCCGCCTCGCCAGCATCCGCGTCTGGGCCTATGTCGCCGCCCGCGGCGACTGGCTGAAGGATGCCGCCAATGTCCAGGGCGAGGCCCGCAAGGCCGAGGATGCCGTCAGCGACGCGCTGCATGAGCGGCTGACCGCCCGCTTCGTCGACCGCCGCGCCGCCCACCTCATCCGCCGCCTGGACGACACGGAGGAGGAGCTGCTCTCCGCCGTCACCCGCCAGGGCGAGGTGGTGGTCGAGGGCCATCCGGTCGGCCGCATCGAGGGCTTCCTCTTCCATCCGGAGGCCGAGGCGGAGACGGAGGAGCAGAAGAAGCTCATCCTCCGCGCCGCCCGCCGGGCCCTCAAGGAGGAGATGCCGCGCCGCGTCGCCGCGCTCGAGGTGGCGAAGGACGACGCCTTCGTCCTCACCCCGGCGCATCGCATCTCCTGGAACAACGGCGCCAGCATCGCCGATGTCGCCCGTCTCCGCCCCGGCTCCGAGCCCGGCAAGCCGCTGGTCGAGCCGCTGCCGAGCGAATTCCTCGACGGCGCCCAGCGCGAGCGCGTCCGCGCCCGCCTGGCGAAGTTCATCGAGGGGCTGGTCGCCAAGGAGCTCGGTATCCTCTCGACCATCGAGACCAAGGCCGAGGCCGAGGGCGCGCTGCGCGGCCCGGCCTTCCTGCTGCGCGAGCAGCTCGGCCTCGCCCTCGGCGGGACGGAGGGCAATATCGGCCCCGACCTGCGGCAGAAGCTGAAGGCGATCGGCGTTCGGGCCGGCCGCTTCGCCCTCTTCGTGCCTGAGGCGCTGAAGCCCCGCGCCATGGCGCTGCGGGCGCAGCTCTGGGCCATGTCGCGCAATATCGAGACGCCCGGCCTGCCCGCCCCCGGCCTCGTCGCCCTGCAGCGCCGCGACCCGGCGGCGGAGGGCGAATCGGCCGCCGCGCCCGTCTGGGCCAGCTGGCCGCCCGGCTTCGCCGAGACCATCGGCTGGATCGAAGCCGGCCCGGTGCTGCTCCGCCTCGACGTGGCCGAGCGCATCGCCGCCGAGCTCGGCTACCTGACCCGCCGCGCCCCCGCCCCGCCGCCACCCGACCTCGCCAGCCGGCTCGGGGTGAAGGCGGATACGCTCGGCGTGACGCTGACCGCCCTCGGCTTCCGGCTGATCGAGCCGGTGCCGCTGGAGGAGGGCCAGTACGGCCCGCCGACGCCGCTCCGCATCGCCCAGCCGCGTCCGCAGCACCATGCGCGCGGCGACCGCCGTCCACAGCCGCATCAGGGGCAGGGCCAAGGTCAGGGCCAGCGCGACCGCCGCCCGCCGCAGGGCGCCCGGCCGCAGCCCCAGGCCCTGCCGGAGGGCATGTTCGGCCCGCCGGTGCCGCCCGAGTTGCTGCGCGGCCCGCGGCCCCAGCACCATGCCAAGCCAAACCACCAGGGACGGACGCAGCACCAGGGCAAGGGCCCGCCGCAGCATCGCGGCCCGCGTCCCGAGGGACGGCAGGACGGCCGCCAGGAGGGACGGCCCGAAGGGCGCCAGGAAGGCCGGCCCGAGGCCCGGCCCGAAGGGCGTCACGACCATCGCCCGCGCCAGGATGGGCCGCCGCGCGGCCCGCGGCCGCATCAGCCGCCGCGCAAGCCGCCGGAGCCGCGGATCAATCCGGACTCGCCCTTCGCCATCCTGGCAAAGCTCAAGCTGCGGTAAGCCGTGGAGGCCGAGGACCGGGACTGGCAGCGTCTCGACAAATGGCTGTGGTGCGCGCGGGTGGCCAAGACCCGCGCCGCCTGCGCCCGCATCGTGGAGACCGGCGGCGTCCGGGTGAACCGCCAGCCGACCGACAAGCCGCATTACAAGCTGCGCCCCGGTGACGTGCTGACCTTCGCCCTCGGCAACGCCGAGCGCGGGGTGGTGCGCATCTGGCGCGTGCTCGCGCTCGGCGACCGGCGCGGCCCCGCCAGCGAGGCGCGGAGCCTCTTCGAGGATATCTCGGGCGGATCGGATCCCTGACCGCCTTGCCAGGGCGGCCTCATCGGTCCATGTCTCCGCCAGATTTTGCCGGGCCGAGGACCGATCCGCCGTGACCTATGTCGTCATCGAAAACTGCATCAAGTGCAAGTTCATGGATTGCGTGGAGGTTTGCCCGGTCGACTGCTTCTATGTCGGCGACAATATGCTGGTCATTCATCCGGACGAGTGCATCGACTGCGGCGTCTGCGAGCCGGAATGCCCCGCCGAGGCCATCGTGCCGGATAGCGACGACCGGGCAGCCCCCTATGCCGAGCTCAACCGCACCTATGCGGCCGAGTGGCCGAACATCACCCGCAAGGGCGAGCCGCCGGTCGATGCGGATGAGTGGAAGGACAAGCCCGGCAAGCGGGAGTTGTTCAGCCCCGCCCCGGGCAAACCCTGAAGCCCACCGCCATCTCACAAATGAGACAAGGCTGCGATGCTTGGACAGGTTCTGGTGACACCAGCCGGAAATAATGCTATCTTCCGGGCGTAAATGGCCAGACCGGCCCGAGCGGCAAGGCCGAGACAGCATCCTTTGCGGAGTCTCGGCTTCCCAGTGAACCGGACCGGTCCTGAGCCGATGACATGTCCTGGCGATGCTCCCATCTGTGTGCCCCCCACCGGGGGCCTTGAGGGGCATGGCCGGTGACGCAGGAGAGTTGTCCGGTATGAAGCCACCCGCACGCGCCAAGCCGCCGGCCCCAGGGGCCGAGCCGGGCCGCCAGCCCGGCCCCGAGGCGCGCCCGGCCGGGACAAAGGCCGCACCCCGCGCGGTTGCCGCCTCGGTCGCCAAATCCCCGGCCAAGCATGCCGACAAGCCGGAGGCTGAGGTTTCCGACCCGGCTCCTGGCGGCATGGCCGAGGCCCAGTCCGCTGCGCCCGCGCCCCCGGCGCTCGATGCGGCCTCGAGCCCGTCGCCGCCGAGTGGCCCGGTGTCTATGCGCCGCGACACCCATCCGTCCATCCCGCCCAGGCAGCCATCGAAGCCGGTGGAGTTCAAGGCCGGCGACCATGTCGTCTATCCGACCCATGGCGTCGGCACCGTCCAGGGCATCGAGACCATGTCGGCCGCGGGCCTCTCGCTCCAGGTCATCGTGGTGACCTTCGACGAGAACCGCATGACGTTGCGCGTCCCCGTCAACAAGGCCGCCTCCTCCGGCCTTCGCAAGCTGGCCGCGCCGGATTCCATGAAGGAGGCACTGGACACGCTGAAGGGCCGCGCCCGCATCAAGCGCACCATGTGGTCCCGCCGCGCCCAGGAATACGAGGCGAAGATCAATAGCGGGGACCCTGTGGCGATCGCCGAGGTGGTGCGCGACCTGCACCGCAATGCCGGCCAGCCCGACCAGTCCTTCTCAGAGCGCCAGATCTACGAGCAGGCGATGGACCGCCTCGCCGCCGAGCTTGCCGCCATCGACCGCACCGACAAGGCCGCGGCGACGACCAAGCTGCTGGACCATCTGAAGGCCGGCTGATGCGCATCCTCTGCCTCGGCGCCGGTGCCCTCGGCGGCTATTTCGGTGGCCGCCTGGCCCAGGCCGGGGCGGATGTCAGCTTCCTCGTCCGGCCAGGCCGGCAGGCGCAGCTCGCCGCCGAGGGGCTCGTCATCGAGAGCCCCTTCGGCCATGCCCGCCTCCCCATCCGCACCCTGACGCAGGCGGAGCCGGGCTTCGACATCGTCCTCCTCACCTGCAAGGCCTATGACCTCGACGGTGCCATCGAGGCCATCCGCCCCGCCATGGGGCCCGGCACGGCGGTGCTGCCCGTGCTCAACGGCCTTGCCCATATCGCCCGCCTGCAGCGGGAATTCGGCCCGGAACAGGTGCTCGGCGGCCTCGCCAAGATCCAGGCGACGCTGACGCCGGCCGGGGTGGTGAAGCAACTGAACGACTGGCGCTGGCTCACCTTCGGCGAGCTCGACGGCAGCGCCTCGCCCCGCACCCAGGCCCTTGCCAGCCTCGCCGCCCGCGCCGAGGGGATGGCCGCCGAGGCCGTGCCCGACATCATGGCCCGGATGTGGGAGAAGCTGGTCCATCTCGGCACCAGCGCCCTCGGCACCGTGCTGATGCGCGCCAATACCGGCGAGATCGCCCGCGCCCCCGGCGGCGTCGCATTGATGCACCGCCTGCTCGAGCGCAACGCCGCCATCGCCGCGGCCAACGGCCATCCTGTCCGCCCGGGCTTCATCGAGGATTTCCGGCGCCTCTTCGCCGATCCGGCCGGGGCCTATGCGGCCTCCATGCTGCGCGACCTCGAAGCCGGCGGGCGGATCGAGGCCGACCACATCCTCGGCTTCCTGCTCGAGGCTGCGCGCGCGGCCGGCGTGCCGCATGAGCTCCACGAAGCGGGCTACATCCACGCCAAGGCTTACGAGCAGCGGCGCGATGCCGGCCGCCTACCGGCGCTTCAGCCGTAGCCCCAGGGCCAGGATGCAGGCCGCCGCCACGGCCAGCGCCGGCGCCGCACCCACCCCGGCCATCGCCAGCCCGACCAGCACCGGCCCCAGCGACTGGCCGGTGAAGAAGTGGAAGGCATGCAGCGCGACGGCGGAGCCCCGCGCCTCCGGCGCCAGCTCCGTCACCCGCGTCTGGATGCTGTTGTGCAGCATGTAGAAGCCCGTCCCGAGCGCCAGCCCGGAGGCGATGAACAGCGCAGCCCCCGGCGCCAGGCCGAAGCCCAGCAGCGCCACCGCCGCCAGCGCGCCGCCCAGCACCACCATCCGCCCCTGGCCGAGCCGCGCCAGCAGCGGCCGCGCCACCATCGCATAGACGACGCCGCCAAGCCCGAAGGCAGCCACCGTCATCCCCGCCTCCGCCGTCGCCCCGAGCGGCCCGCCGAGGCCACGCGCCTCCAGCATCGGCGCGAAATAGGGGAAGGTGCCGAAGATGAGCACGCCCTCGATCGCCACCGCGGCATAGAGCAGCCGCGCCTGCGGCAGGGCGAGGATCGACCGGTAGCGCCGGATCGCCCGCACCGCATCGAACCGCCCGCGCGGCTCCGGCACCCGGCTGAGCGGGATCGTCAGCATCACCACCGCCGCCGCGGCGGCGAGGCCGGCGCAGACCAGCATCAGCCCGCGCCAGCCGATCAGCGGCCCCAGCACCCCGGCCAGCGCCCCGCCGGCGATCTGCCCGACGATGGAGAAGACCAGCAGCCGGCTCAGCGCCACCTGCCGCCCCTGCATCGGCACCGCATCGCCCACCGCGGCGAGCGTCAGCGGCATGATCCCGCCCGCCGCCGCCCCGGCCAGGGCACGCAGCGCCAGCAACATGCCGAGGCTCGGCGCCAGCGGCGCCAGCAGGCAGAAGAGCGTCAGGCAGCAGAGCCCCACCTGGATGATCCGCCGCTTCCCCACCGCATCGCCGACCGGGCCGAGGATCGGCTGGATCAGCGCGAAGGGCAGCGCATAGGCGGAGGCCAGCAGCGCCGCCTCCCGCACCGGCGCCTCGAATTCCGTGGCCAGCGTGGTGACGAAAGGGTCGAGCACCCGGCCGCCGAAGGCGCCGGCGAAGCAGGAGATGCCCAGCAGGAGGATCAGCCGCCGGACATCGGTGACGGGTTCGGCAGGCGGGGGCGGCGTGATCGGGTCGAAGGCCATTCGCCCCATGTTGCGCTGCACTGCAACACAGGGCAACCGTCCGGGGTGGGCAGGCCGGGGCGGATCAGGCCGCCAGCCGCGCCGCCACCCGCGCCACCAGCGCCTCCCGCTCCGCCCGCATGCCGGCGCCACGCGCCTGCGCCGCCCGCAGCACCGCCTCGGGCGCCGTCTCCGGCCGCCCGGCCTGGAAGGGCGGCGCCGGGGCATACTCGATCTGCAGCTGGATCGCCTGTGCCACCTCCGGCCCGGCGATCTCGGCGGCGATGGTGAGCGCGAAGTCGATCCCGGCGGTGACACCGCCGCCGGTCACGAGATTGCCGTCCCGCACCACCCGCGCCTCCACCGGCTCCGCCCCGAGCGCGGCCAGGAAGTCATGGCTCGCCCAATGCGTCGTCGCCCGCCGGCCGCGCAGCAGCCCGGCCGCGCCCAGCACCAGCGCCCCGGTGCAGACCGAGGTGACATATCTCGCACCCGGCGCCTGGGCGCGCAGGAAGGCGAGCACCGCCTCATCCTCCATCAGCGCCGCCACCCCCGGCCCGCCGGGGATGCAGAGGATGTCGAGCTGCGGGCAGTCGCCCATCGCCGTATCCGCCAGCATGACGAGCCCGGTATCCGACCGGACCGGCCCGGCCTCCTTCCAGATCAGCCTCACCTCGGCCCCCGGAAGCCGGCTCATCACCTCATGGGGGCCGGTGAAGTCGAGCTGAGTCAGGCGTGGGAACAGCAGGAATCCGACGGTGAGCGGCGCGGTCATGGCATGTCCTCCGCCGGCATCCTGCCATGAGTGCGCCGCACTGCCAGTTCCATTCGCCTTAGGGCCGCGGTGAGGCCGGCGCCCGGCGCCGCAGCCGCCGGATCGTCATCCTCCGGGCCGTCCTGCGGCTTCCTTCAGATCCGCTGCGGTATCCACGTCGCGCAGGCGCCGCAGCAGCGCCACCCGCACCTGGCCGAAATTCGCCAGCGTATCCGCCAGCGCATGCTCGGTGGACCAGCGCACGCCGGCGAAGGGCCGCTCCACCCGGCGCGGCCCGAAGCCGACCAGCCAGTAGCCGCCATCCTCGGCGGGACCGAACACCGCATCCGCCCGGCCGAGGGCGCGGAAAGCCGCGGCGATCTCGGCCGGGCCGAGGCCGGGGATGTCGCTGCCGACCAGCACCGCCCGCCGGTGGCGCCCCAACGCCCGCGCCATCCGCCGGCCGAGATCGCCCCCTCCCTGGTCCCGCATCGGTGCGCCGGACGGCCAGCGCGTGCGATCCGGCGTCACGGCCAGTTCCAGCCGCCAGCGCCGGTCCCGGCCGAGCTGCCGCACCAGCCGCGCCACCTGGGTGCGATGGAAGCGCAGCGCCGCCACATCCCCCACCTCCCGCGCCAGCCGCCGCTTGACGGTGCCGAGCCGCGGCAGGCGGGCGAAGAGGATCACGACATCGCCGGTCATCCGTAGAGCCTTCGGATCAGCCCCGGCGGCAGGCCGAGGAACCAGAGGGAGAGGCAGAGCAGGTTGCGGGCCGAGCGGCGGCGCCACCCTTCCCGCCGCCAGCGGGCGGCGGAGGTGAGCGCCACCTCCGGCATCGGGACCAGCCGCCGCCGGCCGAGCCGGCGGACAAGGTCCACATCCTCCATCAGCGGCAGCGGGCGGAAGCCGCCCACCGCCTCGTAGAGGGAACGGGCAATCAGCAGCCCCTGGTCGCCATAGGGCAGGGCCAGCACCCGGCAACGCCAGGCGACCAGGCGCTCCAGCCGCCGCGCCTCGGGGCCGGGGTCGTCGAGGGCGAAGCGGAAGTAGTGCGCCCGCTCCGGCTCCCGCATCGCCGCCGCCACCGCCGCCCGCCAGCCGGCGCCGGGGCGGGTATCGGCGTGGAGGAAGAGCAGCCATTCGCCCTCCGCCGCCCGCGCCCCGGCCGCGAGCTGCCCACCGCGGCCAGGCGGCGCCGTCACCACCCGTGCCCCCGCGGCACGGGCGATCTCGACGGTGCCATCCCTGCTGCCGGCATCCACCACCACGACCGGCAGCCCGTCGAGGGCCGCCAGCGTGGCGCCGAGGCCCGTCGCCGCGTTCAGTGTCGGGACAACGATAGTCAGGCTTTGTTCCAAGGCGATTTTAACCAAGCGTTCCCACGATGTTCTTGACAGGACCGAGTCGTCTTGGCAGGTTTCCGTGGAACAGAGAAGGAACGGTCGCCATGCCGGACGGATCGTCTGTTTCCGCCCTCCTGCCGGGCGCGCGCAAGGGGCGCGGCGCCGTCTCCAACCCCGCCATCCGCTACGAGAGCATCTCGCGGGAGGCGTTCGACGACGGCTGGGACAGCCTGGCCGAACTCGCCGACCTGCCGCCGCTGCCGACCACGCTGGTGAAGGAGCGGGCGCGGAGCGCGCTGACCTTCAACAGCAGCCCGGATATCGGCTTCGACCGCTCCATCAACCCCTATCGCGGCTGCGAGCATGGCTGCGTCTACTGCTACGCCCGCCCGAGCCACGCCACTATCGGCTACTCCCCCGGCCTCGATTTCGAGACGAAGCTTCTTTTCAAGCCCGACCTGCCGGCATTGCTCGAGAAGGAGCTGCGGCGCCCCGGCTATGTCCCGAAGCCCGTCGCGCTGGGGGCCAATACCGATCCCTATCAGCCGATCGAGCGCACCCTCCTGCTGACCCGCCAGGTGCTGGAGGTGCTGGAGCGCTTCGGCCACCCCGTCACCATCGTGACCAAGTCGGCCGGCGTGCTGCGCGACCTCGACATCCTGACCCGGATGGCGCAGCGGAACCTCGTCCATGTCTGCCTCTCGGTGACGACCCTCGACGCGGCGCTGGCCCGGCGGATGGAGCCCCGCGCCGCCACCCCGCTGCGCCGGCTGCAGGCCATCAACGCGCTTGCCCGCGTCGGCATCCCGACCGGGGTGCTGGCCGCGCCGATGATCCCCGGCCTCAACGATGCGGAGCTGGAGCGCATTTTGTCCGAAAGCTGCAAGGCCGGCGCTACCCGCGCGGGCTATGTGCTGCTGCGCCTGCCGCTCGAGATCCGCGAGATGTTCGAGGACTGGGTGCGCGCCCATTTCCCGGACCGCGCCGCCCGCATCCTCGCCCTGGTGCGGGAGACCCGCGGCGGCGCGATGTATGACAGCCGCTTCGGCACGCGGCAGACCGGCACCGGCGCCTATGCCGACATGCTGGCCAGCCGCTTTCACCTGATGGCCCGGAAACTCGGCTTCGGCGGCAGCCGCGTCGTGTCCCAGGCCCTGGACTGCAGCCAGTTCGCCCCGCCGCCGGAGACCCCCGCTCCGGCGCGGCAGTTGGAACTGCTGTAGCGGATGGCCGGGCCACCTTCCCCCGGCCCGGCCATCCACCCCCCTTACTCCTCCGCCGTGAAGAATTTCTGCCCGGCGGCGAAGATGTTCGGCTTGAGGAAGATGCTGAGGATCACCGCCCCCTCGGGCCCCGCCCAGGCGACATGGGTATTGCCCGCAGGCCGCCAGACGAACTGGCCCGGCAGGCACTCCCCCTCCTCATCGACGAAGCGGCCCTCCAGCACATAGGTCTGCTCGATGGCGGTGTGCTCGTGCAGCGGCACCTCGGCGCCGGGCTCCAGCTTCAGCCGCAGCGTGCACATGCCGCCCGGGTCGCTGTAGAGGGTCTTCGACCGGATGCCGGGGAAGGCGCTCTCCTCCCAGGGCATACTCTCCGGGTCGAGGAAGGTCGAGGGTGGCGAGGCCTCGGGCGCCAGCAGGCGCTGGCGCATGGGTTTCTTCGTTCCGTCGGGCATCGGACGCTCCCTTGTTGGGTTGTGGAAAGCCTAGGCCCCCGGAATGCCATCCGCTAGGATTCCTACGTCGAGGAAAGGAACGGACGGATGCTCTCTCGTCGGGGTTTCGCCGGTTGCGCGCTCTGCGCGGCGGTCGGGCTGGTGGCCACGAATGTCCAGGCCCAGACCGGCGGCGTCACCCGCACCATGCTCGGCACCAGCGACTATCCGGGCAACGGCAAGGTCTCCATCCTGATGACGGTGGAGATCCCGCCCAATGCCGTCATCGCCCGCCACACCCATCCCGGCGTCGAATCCTCGGTGGTGATGGAGGGCGAGGTAATGCTCGAGCTCGATGGCCAGCCGGCCCGCACCTACAAGGCCGGTGAAGGCTTCCAGGTCCCGCCCGGCGTGCCGCATAGCGGCCGGGGCGGGCCTGCGGCCTCGAAGCTCGCCGCCACCTATATCGTCGAGAAGGACAAGCCTCTCGCCTCGCCCGCCTGATGCCCGATTTCCTGCTCGAGACTGAGGCCGGCTGCCGCGTCGCCGGAGTGGATGAGGCCGGGCGTGGCCCGCTGGCCGGGCCGGTGCTCGCCGCCGCCGTGGCCTTCCCGCACGGCGTCCCGCCTGACCTCGCCAGGCTGCTCGATGACAGCAAGCGGCTGAGCGCCGCGGCACGCGAGGCCGCCTTCGCCGCGCTGCAGGCGGCCGCCGCGCGCGGCGAGGTGGATTGCGCCATCGCCGCCGCCTCCGCGGCCGAGATCGGCCGGCTGAACATCCTGCGCGCCACCCATCTCGCCATGGCCCGCGCCGTGGCGCGGCTGGCCGTGCCGCCTGCCCTTGCCCTGGTTGATGGCAACCGGGCGCCGCCCCTGCCCTGCCCGGTGCGCTGCGTCATCGGCGGGGATGGGCTGAGCCTCTCCATCGCCGCCGCCTCGATCCTCGCCAAGGTGGTGCGCGACCGGGCGATGGCGCGGCTCGATCCGCGCTGGCCGGCCTACGGATTCGCCCGCCATGCCGGCTATCCGACCGAACGGCACCGCGCGATGCTGGCCGAACATGGGCCTTCGCCGCATCACCGGCGGGGATTCGCTCCCGTCGACCGGGCGGCGCTTCGCTTCGGTTGACCCGGGGAGTCCGGCCAGCGATTGTGGTGCCTCGCCGATTCGGTGCGGGAAGGGTTTTGGGGCCCAGTCTTGAGGAGGCTATCTTGGGGACCGGGCTCGATCTTGCCCTCGACCAGATCCTGGTCGGGGACTGCATCGAACAGATGCAGCGACTACCGCCGGCCTCGGTCCACGCGATCTTCGCCGATCCACCCTATAACCTGCAGTTGAAGGGCAGCCTCCGCCGGCCGGATGACAGCTTGGTCGATGGCGTCGACGACGAGTGGGACCGCTTCGCGGACCTGGCCACCTATGACGCCTTCACCCGCGCCTGGCTGACCGAGGCGCGGCGGGTGCTGCGCAAGGACGGCACGATTTGGGTCATCGGCAGCTACCACAACATCTTCCGCCTCGGCGTGGCGCTGCAGGATCTCGGCTTCTGGGTGCTGAACGACGTCATCTGGCGCAAGGCGAACCCGATGCCGAATTTCCGCGGCCGGCGCTTCACCAACGCGCATGAGACGCTGATCTGGGCCGCCCGTGGCGAGGAGAGCCGCTACCGCTTCAACTACGCCGCCATGAAGTCCCTCAACGAGGAGGTGCAGATGCGAAGCGACTGGTTCATCCCGCTCTGCACCGGCCAGGAGAGGCTGCGCGACGGCAAGGGCGCCAAGCTGCACCCGACGCAGAAGCCGGAGGCGCTGCTGCACCGCGTCATCCTTTCCTGCACCAATCCGGGCGAGGTGATCCTCGACCCCTTCCTCGGCACCGGCACCACGGCCGCCGTCGCCCGGCGGCTCGGCCGGCACTATGTCGGCATCGAACGGGAGCAGGCCTATGCCGATGCGGCCCGGGCGCGGATCGACGCCATCGAGCCGATTTCGGAAGCCGCCGCCCTGACCACGGCCGGCAAGCGGGAACAGCCGCGCATCCCCTTCGGCACGCTGGTGGAGCGTGGGCTGGTGCCGCCCGGCGCCCTGCTGGTGGACCGCGCCCGGCGCTGGCAGGCGACGGTGACGGCGGATGGCTCCATCCGCTGCGGCCGGGCGCAGGGCTCGATCCATCAGGTCGGCGCCGCAGTGCAGGAGGCACCGAGTTGCAACGGCTGGGCCTTCTGGCATGTGGAACTGCCGGGCGGCCGCCTGCGCCTGCTCGACGAGATCAGGGCGGAGCTGCTCGGCCGCCAGGGTTAAGGCCCCGCTTCCGGCGCGAAGCCTGCATGGCAGCGGGCGCTACGCCGCCCGTACCGAGACCAGGAAGCCGTCCACCGTCCTGCGCAACTCCGCCGCCCGCCGCGCGAGGCCGCCCGAGGCCTGACGCAGCTCCGCCGTCGCATCGCCGGCGCGATCCGCCCCTTCCAGCACGCCGAGGGTCTGGCGGCTGACCTCCTCGGTCCCCGCCGCCGCCTCGGCCACCGCACGGCCGATTTCCTGCGTCGCCGCCGCCTGCTGCTCCGCCGCAGCTGCCACCTGGCCGGCGATGCCGTTCAGCGCATCGACGGTGCGGGCGATGCCGCGGATCGCCTCCACCGCCTTGCTGGTTTCCGCCTGCATGGCCGTGATCTGCGGGCCGATCGCCTCGGTCGCCTTCGCGGTCTGCGCTGCCAGCGCCTTCACCTCCCCTGCGACGACGGCAAAACCCTTGCCGGCCTCCCCGGCCCGTGCCGCCTCGATCGTGGCGTTCAGCGCCAGCAGGTTGGTCTGCCCGGCGATGGAGCTGATCAGCCCCACCACCTCGCCGATCCGCTGCGCCGCGTCGGACAGGCTCGTCACTGCCGCATCGGTCGCCGCCGCATCCGCCGCGGCGCGCCCCGCCGCCCGGGCGCTGTCCGCCACCTGACGGGCAACCTCGGCGATGCTGGCCGCCAGCTCCTCGGCCGAGGCTGCCACGGTCTGCACATTCGCCGCCGCCCCGCCAGCCGCGCCCGACATCACCGCGGCCTGGGCACGGGACGTATCGGCCGCTGCGGTCAGGGCATCCGCCGTCGCCTCCAGCGGCGCAGCCGCCGCGGCGAAGGCCTCGAGCCCGACAGCCATCTCCGCCTCGAAGCGGCGCAGCGCCGCCTCCAGCTGCTCCGCCCGGGCGGCCTTCGCGGCCTGCTCGGCCGCCACCACCATGGCCAGCCGGGCAGCCTCCATGGCGCCCTGGCGCAGCACCTCCACCGCCGCCGCCATTTCACCGATCTCGTCGCGTCGCCCCTGGTGCGGCACCGCCGTGTCGTAGCTGCCGGCGGCCAGGTGCTGCACCGTCCCGGTCAAGGCGACGACCGGCGCCACCACGCGGCGGGCGAGCAACCAGGTCACCCCGCCCAGAAGGGCCAGGAAGCCGAACAGCCCGGCCAGCGTCAGCAGGAACCAGACCTCGGCCGCCCGGGCCGTCGTGGTGGCCCGCACCGCCGCTTCCTCGAGCGCGGCGTCGCGCACCCGCAGAAGGGTCTGCATGGAAGGGGTGGCGAAAGCCGTGAACTCCGCCTGGGTCATCGGATAGGTGCCGCCGGTGCGGCCGGCGCTGACCAGCGCCCGCATCTTCGCCGCGGCCTCCTCGAAATAGAGGCGCTGAACCTCCGCCTCGGCCGCCGCTAGGCGCGGCGGGCTGCCGGCCACGGCGATCATCTCCCGCACGCTGCGCCAACTCGTCTCCACCAGGGCGGTGGCGACCGAGATGGCATCCTGCTCCGCCTGGGACAGGGCACGGCCCGCGTTCATGGCAATGCTGACCGGCATCACGCGGCGGCTGGCGGCATCACGCAACTCCCAGCTGCTGCGGGCAATCCGCAACAGGGCATCGAGCTCCGGCGCGGTCGCCGCCACGGCGCGGTGCGCGGCATCCATCGCCACCCCCGCCTTGGCGATCATGGCGCTCATCTCCTGCCCCGGCCGGGCCTGGATATTGCCGGAGCGTTGCGCCCGGGGGAGCTGGATCGCCGCGGCCACGTCCCGCCGCAGGGCGGAAAGCTGCATGCCGATCTCCTCGACCGGAACCGCCTGTGCCAGCAGGGCAGGATCCCGGCTGCTTTGCAGCGCCGCCAGCGCGCCGGCCAGGGCGGCATCGGTCTCCCGTTGGAGATCCTTCAGCCGGGCGATGATGGCGGCATCGGCGGCATCCGGCACCGTGACCCGGATGACATAATTCCCGCGCTCGATCACCAGCCGCTCGATCAGCCGCAGCAATGCCTCGGCGCTGGAGGCCTGGCGGGCTGCGGCCTGCGCCGCCTGCCCCTGCTGCCACTCGCCGATGGCGATGTTGCCGCCGACCGCAACGCCGACCAGGGCAATGACCGCCATGGCACCACCGAACAGGGTCCTGATCCGCATCGCATGCTTTCCCGGATTATTCGCCGCAGTGTTCCCCCATGGTCGTTCAGGAAGCGTGAATCGGCGCACCGCTTGACCGGCCCGGCCCGCGGCAGGATGAACGGGCATGAGCCAGACCGACGCATCCGCCGCCATCGCCGCCATCCTCGACCATTCGCGCTTCCGCACCGCGGTCGGGACGATGGAGCGCGAGCATGACCGCACCGTCGAGGACATCATCCGCCTGACGGAGATCCCCGCCCCGCCCTTCCAGGAGGCGGAGCGCGCCACCGCCTATCTCGGGATGCTCCGCGCCCATGGCCTCGAGGAGGTGGAGCAGGATGCGGCCGGCAACGTCATGGGCCGCCGGCGCGGCACGGGCAACGGCACCACCGTCGTCGTCGCCGCGCATCTCGACACCGTCTTTCCCGCCGGCACCGATGTGCGGGTGCGGCGGGAGGGGACGAAGCTCCTCGCCCCCGGCGTGGGCGACGACACGCGCAGCCTCGCGGTCAACCTCGCCTTCCTCAGGGCCATGGACGCGGCCGGCATCCGCACGCGGGCGGATATCCTGTTCCTCGGCGATGTCGGCGAGGAAGGGCTCGGCGACCTGCGCGGCGTCCGGCACTTCTTCACCGAGGGACGCCACCGCGACCGGGTCGAGGCCTTCTTCACCGTGGACAGCCCGGAGGTGGACCGCATCGTCACCGGCGGGATCGGCAGCAAGCGCTACCGCATCGCCTTCCGCGGCCCGGGCGGCCACAGCTTCGCCGCCTTCGGGCTGGTGAACCCGGCCTATGCCATGGCGCGCGCGGCGCTGACCCTGGCCGAACTGGCGGCGCCGGCCGACCCGCAGACCACGCATTGCGTCAGCGTGCTCGGCGGCGGCACCTCGGTGAATGCCATCCCGAACGAGGTCTGGATGGAGGTCGACCTTCGCTCCCAGTCCGCCGCCGAGCTGGCCCGGCTGGAGGCGGAGTTCCTCGCCGGCGTCGAGGCGGCCGTCGCGGCGGAGAATGCGGCGCGCTCCATCCGCGAGGGGCTGGTGACCACCGAGGTGGTGCCGATCGGCGACCGCCCGGCGGGGCACACGCCGCCGGGCGCCGATATCGTGCGGCTCGCCATGGCCGCCGTCGCGGCGCATGGCTATGCACCGCGCCAGGAATACTCCTCGACCGATGCCAATATCCCGATGAGCCTCGGCATCCCGGCGATCAAGATCGGCTCCGGCGGCCGCGGCGGGCGGGCGCATTCGCTGGAGGAGTGGATCGATGTGGAGCCGCGCGAGAGCCTGCGCGGCATGTCGGCCAGCCTGGCGACGATCCTCGCCGTCGCCGGCATGGAGGTGGATTGAGGCCAGGGCCCTGGTCCTTGCGCCGGGCCGCGTGCCGGTCTGATCTGTCGCATCCCCAGGGTGGATGGCTGCGATGGACCGGCTGACGAACTCCCAGGACCAGGCCTTGCGCCACCGTGCCGCGCGGGTGGTGCCCGGCGGCATGTGGGGCCACCTGCACGCGGCGAAGCTTCCCGAGGGCTATCCGCAATTCTTCGCCCGTGGGGAGGGCGCCTATCTCTGGGATGTGGATGGCCGGCGCTTCCTCGACTTCATGTGCAGCTGGGGCCCCAACCTGCTGGGCCACCAGCACCTCGAGGTGGAGGAGGCCGCCGAGCGGCAGCGCCGCCTGGGCGACTGCCTGAACGGCCCCGCCCCGGCGATGGTGGAGCTGGCCGAGCAACTGGTCGGGCTGCTGCCGCATGCGGCCTGGGCGATGTTCCAGAAGAACGGCACCGATGCCACGACAACCTGCGCCACCATCGCCCGCGCCGCGACCGGGCGGCGCAAGCTGCTGGTGGCGCGCGGCGCCTATCATGGCGCGGTGCCCTGGTGCTCGCCCTCGCTGCTTGGCGTGACCAGCGAGGACCGGGCTCACCTCCTCCACTACGACTACAATGACGAGGCGAGCCTCGCGGCGGCCGTCGATGAGGCAGGCGGCGACCTTGCCGGCATCCTCGTCAGCGCCTTCCGCCACGATCTCGGCCGCGACCAGGAGATGCCGCAGCCCGGCTTCGCCCGGGCGGTGCGCGCGGCCTGCGACGCGGCGGGCGCGGCGCTGATCCTCGACGAGGTGCGCGCCGGCTTCCGCCTCGACCTCGCCGGCAGCTGGGAGCCGCTGGGCATCCGCCCCGACCTCTGCGCCTGGAGCAAGGCGATCGCCAACGGCCATCCCCTGGCGGCGGTGACGGGCGCCGAATGGCTGCGCGACGCGGCCTCGCGCATCTTCGTCACCGGCTCCTTCTGGTGCGGGGCGGTGCCGATGGCGGCCGCGGTGGCGACGCTGCGCGTGGCGATGCGGGATGCGGTGCCGGAGCGCCTCGCCCATCTCGGCGGGCTGCTGCGCGACGGGCTCGCGGCCGGCGCGCGGCGCCACGGCCTCGCGCTGCGGCAGACCGGCCCGGCCCAGATGCCGATGGTGCTCTTCGCCGATGACCCTGGCGCGCGGCGGGGCGAGGTCTTCTGCGCCGCGGCGCTGCAGCGGGGCGTCTACTTCCACCCGCGCCACAACATGTTCCTCTCCGCCGCCCATACCGAGGCCGACATCGCCCTGGCGCTGGAGGCGGCGGAGCATGGCTTCGCAGCGGTCGCGGCGGCCGGCTGAGGCGGCCGGCTACCCGGCCGGCGCCTCATGGGTCACGAGCCCGTCCTTCGTGGCGACCAGCACCCTTGGCCGCAGGCCGAGGAACAGGCCGGTCTCGACCACGCCGACGATGTCGCGCAGCGCCCGCTCCAGGGCGCCGGCGTCCCCGATCGGGCCCGGCATGCAATCGGCAATGAGGTTGCCGCCATCGCTCACGAAGGGCGCGCCATCCGCACCACGGCGCAGGGCCGGGCGGAGGCCGAGCGCCGCCAGCCGCGCCAGGATCGGCCGCTGGCCGAAGGCGACGATCTCGACCGGTAGCGCGCCTTGCCCGAGGCGCGGCACCAGCTTCGATTCATCCACCACCACCAGCATGCGCCGGCTGGCGAAGGCGGTGATCTTCTCCCGCAGCAAGGCGCCGCCGCGTCCCTTGACCAGGGCGAGCGAGGGCAACTCCACCTCGTCGGCCCCGTCGATGGTCAGGTCGAGCGGCGCATCGGGCGGGAAGTCGATCAGGGGCAGGCCGAGGCGGCGCGCCAGGGCCGCGCTGCGCTCGGAGGTGGGGACGCCGGCGATGCGCAGCCCGGCAGCGGCGCGACGGGCCAGCGCCTCGATCACCAGCTCCGCGGTGGAGCCGGAGCCGAGGCCGAGCACCATGCCATCCGACACCTCCGCCGCCGCCGCCTCGGCCACCTGGCGCTTCAGCGCATCCGGGCCGGTCATGGCGCCGCCGCCCGGTCGGCGAAGATGGTGACAGGGCGGCTCGCGCTCAGCCGCCCGGCGGGGATGCCCCGGTCCCCCTCGCGCAGCCGCTGCAGCATGGCCCGCTTGTCGGCCCCGGCGACGAGGAAGGCGACCTCCGCGCTGTTCTCCAGCGCGGGATAGGTAAGGGTGATCCGCGGCTCCGGCTTGGCGCCGATGACGGCGATGGCCCAGGCGGCGCGTTCCTCCAGCGCCGCCGTCCCGGGGAAGAGCGAGGCGGTATGGCCATCCGGGCCGAGGCCGAGCAGCTGCAGGTCGAAGAGGGGCAGGCCGGGCCGCGTGGCGGCGAAGCGGCGCAGCTCCGCCTCGTAGCGCCGCGCGGCCTCCTCGGGCGTGCCATCGACCGGTACCGGATGGAGGTTGGCGGGCGGGATCGGCACATGGGCGATCAGCGCCCCGCGCGCCATGCCCTGGTTGCTGTCGGGATGGTCCGCCGGCACGAAGCGCTCATCGCCCCAGAAGAGGTGGACACGGTCCCAGGGCATCCGCTCCCGCCAGGGCGAGGCGGCCAGGAGGTGGTAGAGCCGCTTCGGCGTGGAACCGCCGGAGAGGGCGATCGCCACGGTCCCGGGCCGGGACAGGGCGAGCTGCAGCGTCCAATCGGCCACATGCCTGGCCAGCGCCTCCGGGTCCGCCAGCACCTCGATCCGCTGCGTCATGGCCGATGCCTCCTTTCTCCGGGTGGGGCTCAGGCGGGGCGCCCCGGTGCGCGCGGGAGGAGGAGGTCGCGCACCGCGGCGGCGAAGCCATCCGCCTCGTTCGAGAGCGTCACCGCCATGGCGCGCGCCTGCACCGCGGCCGGGGCATTGCCCATGGCGATGGCGAGGCCCGCCACGGCGAACATCGGCAGGTCGTTCGCCATGTCGCCGATGCAGGCGGTCTCGGCGGGCGTAACGCCGCAGAGCCCCGCCAGGCTGAGCAGGGCGTGGCCCTTGTCGGCCGCGGGATGCGTCACATCGAGGTAATAGGCCTGGGAACGATGGACGGACGCCCGCGGCCCGAGTTCCGCCTGCAGGCTCGCCTCGCATTCGGCGAGCAGCGCCGGATCGGGCGATGCGCCGACCAGCTTCCCGGCCCGGCCGAGGAAGGGCCCGAGATCGGGCACCACGCGCGGGGCGAAGCCGATGGTGCGCTGCTCGAGCGGCACGTAATGGCCGCCCGCGTCGCGCAGCAGCCATTCGCCATCGGCGAAGACCCAGGCATCGATGCCGCGGCGGCCGAAGGCGGCGAGCGCGGCCCGGGCGGCGGCCTCCGGCACCAGCTGCTCCGACAGGGATCGCCCGGCCTGATCGAGGATCACCCCGCCGTTGAAGCCGGCGACCGGCGTGGTGAGGCCGAGCGGCGCGGCGAGGCCGGCGATGCCGCGCGGCGGGCGGCTGCTGACCAGGGCCAGCGCGATGCCCGCCGCATGCAGCAGCCGGGCGGCCTCCAGCGTGGCGGGCGTCAGGCGCTTGTCGTTGGTGACCAGCGTGCCGTCCACATCGGAGACGAGCAGCCGGATCGGCGCGGTCACAGCAGGCTCAGCCACTGGCGCCCATCGCGCGCCAGCAGCGCATCGGCGCCCGCCGGGCCCTCGCTGCCGGCGGCGTAGGACTCAACCCGCGCATCCGGCGCGGCCTGCGCCTCGAGGATCGGCTGCACGGCGGACCAGCCCGCCTCGACATTGTCGGCCCGCTGGAACAGCGTCGCATCGCCGATCAGCACGTCGTAGAGCAGCGTCTCGTAGCCGGTGCTCGGCGCGGCGCGGAACCAGTCCGCATAGCGGAAATTCATCTGCACGCCGGAGAGCTTGAGTGCCGGCCCCGGATCCTTCGCGCTCAGATGCAGCGAGATCCCCTCGCTCGGCTGGATGTGGATCACCATGAAATTCGGCGTCAGCCGGTGGACCGGCGTGTCGCGGAACATGGCGAAGGGCGCCTGCTTGAACTGGATGGCGATCTCGGTGCGGCGCACCGCCATGCGCTTGCCGGTGCGGATGTAGAAGGGCACCCCGGCCCAGCGCCAATTGTCGATCTGGAGCTTCATCGCGACATAGGTCTCGGTGCCGCTGTCGGGCGACACATTGGGCTCGTCCCGGTAGCCCGTCACCGGCATGCCCTTGCTGGTGCCGGCTGCGTACTGGCCGCGCACCACGTCCCGCGCCAGCTCCGCCGGGCCGAGCGTGCGGATGGCCTGCACCACCTTCGCCTTCTCCGCCCGCACCGCATCGGCATCGAAGCTGTTGGGCGGCTCCATCGCCGTCATCGCCAGCAGCTGCATCATGTGGTTCGGCACCATGTCGCGCAGCGCGCCTGTGGCCTCGTAGAAGCGGCCCCGCGTCTCGACGCCCACCGTCTCGGCGGCGGTGATCTGCACATGGTCGATATGGTCGCGCCGCCAGAGCGGCTCGAACATGCCGTTGGCGAAGCGCAGCGCCAGGATGTTCTGCACCGTCTCCTTGCCGAGGAAGTGGTCGATGCGGAAGACCTGCTCCTCCGCCACATGGCCGAGGATCAGCGCATTCAGCGCGCGGGCCGAGGCGAGGTCGGTGCCGAAGGGCTTCTCCACCACGATGCGGCGGAAGTCGCCCCTTTCCTCCCGCATCAGCCCGGCTTCGGCCAGGCGCTCGATGATCGGGCCGAAGAAGCGTGGCGAGGTGGCGAGGTAGAAGACGCAATTGCCATGGCCCGCGCTGCGCCGGATCGCCTCGATCCGGGCGGCGAGCCGCTCATAGGTCGCCGGGTCCTCGAACTCGCCGGTCAGGTAGGAGAGGCGGCCGCGGAGGCACCCCCAGGCCTGCTGGTCGATGCCATTGGCCGCAAATTCGCCGCCCTTGTCGGTGACGAAGGACTGCATCGCCTCGCCCAGCTGCCGCCGGTAGGTCTCGTCGTCCCGCTCGTTGTGGTCGAGGCCGATGACGCCGAAGCCCTCGGGCAGCAGCCCGGCCCCGGTGAGGTTGTAGAGCGAGGGCAACAGCAGCCGCTTGGTGAGGTCGCCATTGGCCCCGAAGATCACCAGAGTCGAGGCCGGGGCCGGCGCGGCACGGCGGAGCACCGAGGGGTCGGGGCAAAGGCTGGGGTCGATATCCATGGCTCAATGCCCTCCATCGGACGCCCGTGGCGCCTGCAGATTGCCAGTCGCGGGTGGTTTGGTCGCGGCCACGGTCCCTGGCTTGAACGGATCGCTCATCGCGCCTCGGGCGCCGCCATGCGGCGCGGATTGGGGCCCCCGCGGCCGCTCCCGGCAAGCACCGGCCTGGATCCGCAACGGTCAGCCGTCGGCCGGCAGGATCGCGACCGGCCGGTCCCGCTCCATCCACGTCCCGGTGGCCGGGTCCTGGATGGAGAGGAGGAGCCGCGTGCCGGACTCCAGCCCCTCGGTCGGCAGGTCGGCCAGCAGCAGCCCAAGCGGCCCGCTCACCACCGGCCGGGGCCGGGGCTCCGCCTCGCCCTCCGGGCGCCATTCGACCAGCGCCGGCCGGTCGAGCAGCAGTCGCAGCTCCTGCCCCTGGCGGATCCAGCCCACCGGCATGCGCCGGCTCCAATGCGCGCGCGGCGCCTGCGGCTTCACACCGCCATAGCGCAGCCAGGCCGCCTCCGGCCGGTCGATCGGGCGGCCGAGCCGGAGGCTGGCGGCAAGCTTCATGAACTCGGCATGCGCCCAGACCAGCGGCATGGCGGAGCCCGAGGGCCGGCCGGGAAAGAGGAATTGCCTGGGGATGGCCTCCGCCTCCCAGACCTGCTCGGGGATCAGCCCGGTGCGGCTGCTCATGCCGATCATCGCGTGCAGCAGCTCCCGCGCCTCCGCATCGCGGCCGGCGGCAAGGGCGTAGTGGCCGCGCTCGCCGGTCAGCAGCGGCCAGGCGCGGCCGCGGCCGGTGCCGTTGAAGGGGCTGCCATCCTCGTGCTCGCCATAGCCGTCGCCGTTGTAGCGGTACCAGCACGGCCCGGCCGGCGTCTCCACCCGCAGCAGCGCATCCACCAGCGCGACCGAGGCGGCGATGACGGGGTCGTCCGCCCGGCGCAGGCCGAAGCGGACGAGCTGGAGGAAATCCGTGCTGATGAGGCTGTCGGCCGGGACCAGGCATTCGCCCGCGTGGTTCCGCACCGGCACGGGCTCGCGGATCGCCGCGCGGTCGGCGAAGACGGCGGGCGAGGCGGCGCGCACGTAATAGGGGCCGATGCCATGGCGGGCCATGAGGCCCGGGTCGGCGCCGACGCACCAGTCCTCGATCCGGCTGTTCCAGTCATCGGCCAGCAGCAGGATGTCGCGCCGCTCCTCGCCACCGAGCAGCTCGGCCCCGCAGACCAGGGCGGAGATGGCGGTGGCCAGGGTGAAGGCGTTGATGCCCGGCGTCTCCTCCCAGCGGTCCTGGTCGGTGGCCGGGCCGTAGAGGGCGATGAAGGCCAGCGCCTTCCGCACCATGTCGGCGACCTGGATGCCGCCCAGCGCATCGGCCTCGGCCAGGGCGGCGGCGAGCAGCACGGGAAAGGCGGCCTCGTCGAGCTGGATGCCCGTCCAGTGCGGCCGGCCGCCCAGCCACTGGTTCTGCGACCAGCGGCCATCCGCCAGCTGGGTGGCGATGAGGTAGCGCAGGATGTTGCGCGCCTCCTCCGTGCCGCCGAGGGCCAGCAGCGCGCCGGCGCTCTCCACCAGGTCGCGCGGCCAGACCAGGTGGTAGCCGCCGGAATCATCGGTGCTGTTGCCCCAGGGGATGCTGAGGCTCGCCACCATCGCGCCGAGGAAGGTCTTGTCCTGGTGCACCCGCAGCACCATCGCCGAGACATGGGCCGCGTCGCGGAATTCGCCGAGGCACCGGGTCGAGTCGACATTGCCGGCATGCCAGGCCTCCCAGGCCCGCACATGGCGGTGCCAGGCGGCGTCGAAGGGCTGCAGCAGGGCGGAGATCGCCAGCGTCGCCGCCGCCTCCTTGTCGCTGCCGAAGCCGAGGGCGAGCACCGCGGTCCGGCTGCCCAGCTCGCCGAGCAGGGCGACATTGCCGGGGCCGGCGCGGTCATGGATCCAGGACATGGCGCCGTTCGCGGCGAAATCCTGCCAGCCATCGCTCACGCCAACGAAGCCGGCGCTGGCGCGGCGCCAGGTATCCCGCTGCGTGGCGGGCTCCGCCGCGGCGAGCGCGACGGCATAGCCGCCCTGCTCGGCGCAGAGCAGCTTGCGGTCGCGGTTGACGAAGACCTCGGCCACATTGCCCTCGCCGGTGCCGCCGAGATGCGGCGCGAGCAGGACATAGAGGCGGAGATCGGCATCGCCGGTGAGCACCGCCTCGATCAGCAGCACGTCGCGGTCGATCTCCGGCGCGATGCGCAGGCCGAGCTCGAAGCGGGGATGGCGGTGCAGGATGCGCATGGCGGGGATGCCGGGGCCCGCGGTCGTCAGCGTGTAGTCGCCGCTGCGCTTGACCTCGGTCCAGAAGCCCCGCCCATCCGCGACGATGAAGCCGAGGTCGCGGATCTGCGGCATGTCGACCCGCGGGTGGTACACCTCGTTGACGATGCCGTAGCCCATGGTGAACCACAGGCGGGAGGAGCCGATGGCGGTTCCGACGATGTCCTTGGCGCTGCTCGTCCAGGTCGGGCGGATGCCGGGTGCGCCAGGGGCGTTCATCGCCGCGACGCGCCGCGGCGGAGGGGCACCGCCCGAGCCCTCACGCGAGCACCGCGCTGCCGAGGGCGACGACGCCCGCCAGCGCCGCCGCCATGCCGGCCCAGCGACGTTGCGACGCGGCCCCGAACTGGCGGGCAGCGGCCATGGCACCGAGGCCGATCGCCGCCTGCATGACGGCGAGGGTCAGCAGATAGGCGAGGATGGTCCCGGGCCCGGAGCCGGTGACCGCCTCCGCATAGGCATGGCCATGGAACAGGCCGGCCAGAGCGAAGCCGAGGGCCAGCCAGGCCGGGGCGCCGCCGCGCGGCCGCGCCGGCGCGGCGAGCAGCGCCACCCCCGCGAGCAGGACGGAGAGGGCGACCATCGCCTCGACCGGGCCGAGCCCAAGCCCGGCGAGATGCAGCACCGCCCCCGTCAGCCCCGCCGCCAGGAAGGCCAGCAGCACCCCGATGGCGGCCCGCTGCCGCATCGTGGCGGCCAGCACGCCGGCGGCGACCAGGAAAGCGAGGTGGTCGAGACCGATGACCGGATGGGCGATGCCGGAGAGCACCCCCTGCCAGGCATGGGCCGGCGCCTCCCCGCCCATGGGGTGATGCGCCAGGGCCGGCATGGGCGCCATGGCCAGGGCCAGGAAGGCAAGGGCGGTGGGATGGCGTCTCCGCATGGTGGCTCCTCGCACTCGGTTCGTCGGGCTGAGGTTTGCCCGGACCTCCGCCTGCCGCAACCCGGCTTCGGCGATCACGCCCTGACCGCCGCAAGCTCGAGCAGCCGCCGCATCACGGTCGGCAGCGCCGCACCAGCCTCGGCCAGGGGCCGCATCTCCATCCCCTCAGGTGGCTCGAGGCGGGGCAGCGCGGCGGCGTAGAGCACCATCTCCAGCTCGAAATGGGTGAAGCCGTGCCGCGCCACGCCCGGCACGCGCCGCCAGGCTGGGCCCGGCACCGGCGCATGGGCCAGCGCCTCCGCCTCGCCCCAGGGCGCTGCCCGCCATTCCGTGCCGGGGAGTTCCAGCATGCCGCCGAGCAGCCCGCGCGGCGGCCGCCGCCGCAGCAGGACCCGCCCCTCGGCATCCGTCAGCAGGAAATGCGCGCCATGGCGCAGCGGCCGGGCCCGCTTCGGCGACTTCCGGGGCAACTCCGCCTGGATGCCGCGCCGCTGCGCCAGGCATTCGCCGCGCCAAGGACAGAGGGCGCAGGCCGGCGTCCTCGGCGTGCAGATGGTGGCGCCAAGGTCGAACAGGGCCTGGGCGAAGTCACCCGGCCGGGCGCGGGCCGCCGCATCGGCCATGAAGCCCCCGGCGGCGGCGGCGAGCCGGGGCTTGGCCGCGGGCAGCGGCGTCTCCTCGGCCAGCAGCCGGGCCACCACGCGCTCGACATTGCCATCGGCCGGCACCACCGGCTCGTCGAAGGCGATGGCGGCCACGGCGGCGGCGGTATAGGCGCCGATCCCCGGCAGGTCGCGCAGCGCCCCGGCGGTGCGGGGGAAACCGCCCATCGCCGTGACGGCCTTGGCGCAGGCATGCAGGTTGCGGGCGCGGGCGTAGTAGCCGAGGCCGGCCCATTCCTCCATCACCGCCGCCTCGGGCGCGGCGGCCAGGGCGGCGATATCGGGGAAACGGGCCAGGAAACGCTCGAATCGGGGGCCAACCGCCGCCACCGTCGTCTGTTGCAGCATGACCTCGGAGAGCCAGACGCGGTAGGGATCGGGACGGCCGCCATCGCTGCGGCGGAAGGGCAGGGTCCGGCGGTGGCGGTCGTACCAGGCGAGCAGTTCGGCGCCAGAGGGCAGCGGAACGGGCAAGGGGATGGGCAGGGGCATATGGCGAAAGATAGCGACGATCGGCGATTCGTCTGGGGGCCGCGTCCGCTCGGCACGCTCATTCCGCATCTGACCCGGCCGGTCTTCCGCAAGAAGAGCCCGGCCGGCGCCCTGCTGATGGCGGACTGGGCCGAGATCGTGGGTCCCGGCCTCGCCGCCGTCACCAGCCCGAAGCGCGTCACCAGCGGGACGCTGACCATCGGCTGCGTCGGCCCCGTGGCGATGGAGCTGAGCCACCTGGCGCCGCAGCTGATCGAGCGGATCAACGCCCAGCTTGGAAAACCCGTCGTGGAGCGGCTGCGCTTCGTCCAGCAGGCGGCCACCGCCACCCCGGCCCGCCCCCGGCCCGCCCCCGAGGCCAAGCTGCCCCCGCGGGTGGAGGCGGCGGTCGGTAACCTTCCGGCAGGGGAATTGCGCGAGGCGCTGGCAAAGCTCGCCCGAGGCGTCTATCGGAACCGCGGATAACCCCAAGCCGATTGCCCATCGGAGGCCGCATGCCCTTCTCCCGCCGCCTGATCCTGGCGATGCCCGCGCTGATCGCCGCGCCCGCCCTGGCCCAACCCGCCGATCCGCGGCTGGGCGAGCGTGGCATCGGCCGGCCGGATGCGCCGGTGAAGGTCATGGAGTTCTTCTCCCTCACCTGCACCCATTGCGCCAGCTTCCACAAGGACACCCTCCCCCAGGTGAAGCGGGACCTGGTGGAGACGGGGGCCATCCGGCTTATCTGGGTCGATTTTCCGCTCGACCAGCTGGCGCTGGCCGCTGCCTGCATCGCCCGCACCCTGCCGGCGGAGCGCTACGAGGGCTTCATCGGCGCGCTGCTGGCGAACCAGGACCGCTGGGCCTTCACCCGGGGCGACCCGCGCGAGGAGCTGGCGAAGATGGCCGCGCTCGCCGGGCTCAGCCGCGCCAAGTATGACGAGGTGCTGGCGGATGACGGGCTGAAGCGCGCCATCATCGAGCAGCGCATGACGGCGGAGAAGCAGTACAACGTCTCCGCCACCCCAAGCTTCGCCTTCCAGGGCCGCGCCACGCGCAACCAGTCCGGCAACATGAGCTATGACCGGTTCCAGCAGCTGGTCGAGGAAGCGAGGCGCGGTTGAGCGAAGCGACGCCCGAGGACGCCCCAGCGGAAACCCCAGCGGCCGAGGCCCCGGCCGATGAGCCACGGCGCGACGCGCCGCGGGCGACGCTCGCCCGCCTGCGCATTGCCGGCTTCAAGAGCTTCGCCGAGGCGACGCTGGTCGAGGTCCTGCCAGGGCTGACCGGCATCGTCGGCCCGAATGGCTGCGGCAAGTCCAATGTCGTCGAGGCGCTACGCTGGGCGATGGGCGAGACCTCCGCCCGCTCCATGCGCGGCGGCGAGATGGAGGACGTGATCTTCGCCGGCACGGCCACCCGGCCGGGGCGCAACCTCGCCGAGGTCTCGCTCTACCTGGAGGAGGCGGCCGGCCTTGCCCCACCGCCCCATGCGGATGCGCCGGATCTCGAGATCATCCGCCGCATCGCCCGCGGCGACGGCTCCTCCTTCCGGATCAATGGCCGCGAGGTCCGGGCGCGCGACGTGCAGACCATGTTCGCCGATATCGGCTCGGGCGCCCGCGCCTCGGCCATGGTGAGCCAGGGCCGGGTCGCCGCCATGATCGGCGCCAAGCCTGAGGAACGGCGGCAGGTGCTGGAGGAGGCAGCCGGCATCAGCGGCCTCCGCGCCCGGCGGCACGAGGCGGAGCTGAAGCTGCGCCAGGCGGAGACCAATCTCGGCCGGGCGGAGGACCTGCTCGGCCAGCTGGATACGCAGCGGCAATCGCTGCAGCGCCAGGCGCGGCAGGCCAACCGCTACCGTAACCTCTCCGGCCTGGTGCGTGGGGCGGAGGCGGAGTGGCTGGCCCTGCTGCGGGCCCGGGCCCAGGCGGCACTGGCCGTGGCCTCGGCGGAATTCGCCCGGGCCTCGGCAGCCACCAAGGCGGCGGAAGCAGAAGCGGAAGCGGCCGCGCTGCGCAGCTTCGCCGCCGAGCGCGGCATCCCCGCGCCGCGCGAGGCGGAGGCGGTGGCCCGTACCGCGCTGGAGCGCCGCCGCGTCGAGGCCGAGGGGCTGGACGCCGAGGAGCGCCGCGCCCGCGAGGCACTCGCCGCCGCCGAGGCGCAGCTCACCCAAATCATCCGCGACCTCACCCATGCCGAGGCGGTGGAGGGCGATGCGCTGGCCGCCGAGGCCCGGCTGGCCCGCGAGGGTGCGGCGCTGGCCGAGGCGGAAGCGAGCCTGCCCGCCCGGCTGGAGGCCGCCGCCGCGGCGCTCGCCGAGGCCACCGAGGCCGCCCGCGCCGCCGAGCGCGCCGCCAATACGGCGACCGAGGAGGCTGCCGCCATCGCCGCCCGCGCCAATGCCGCGAGCATGGAACTGGCCGCCAGCGGCGAGCGCGCCCGGCGCCTCGGTGCCCAGCGCGACGCGCTGGCGGCCGAACATGCCGCGGCGCTGGCCGCCTGCATCCCGCCCGAACGCCTCGCCACCGCGGAGGCAGCGGCCGGCGAGGCTTCGTCCCGGCTTGAGGCCGCCCGCACGGCCCTGGGCGAAGCCGAGACGGCCCGTGCCGCGGCGCAGGACGCCCATGCGGCGGCCCGGCGCGAGACCACCGCCGCCGAGGCGGAGGCCGCCCGGACCCGCACGGCGCTGGCCGAGGCGGAGCAGCGGGCCGGGCGCATCGCCGCCCAGCATGCCCGGCTCTCCGCCGATCACCAGGCAGCCCTGGCCGGGCGCATCGCTCCGGAGCGGCTGGCCGGGGCGGAGGCGGCCATCGCCGCGGCCGAGGCCGCGCTCGCCGAGGCCCGAACCCGGCTGGAGGCCGCCGAAGCCACCCGCGTCACGGCGCAGGAGGCGCATGCCACGGCCCGCCGCCGCATGGCCGAGGCCCGCAGCGGCCGCGACCGGGCCATGGCCGAGCAGACGGCAGCCGCCCAGCGCGCCGCCCAGGCCCGCGCGCAACACGGCAGGCTGCTGGCCGAGCGGGATGCCGCCCGCGCCGCCGCCGTGCCGCCCGAGGCCGTCGCCGCCGCCCGGAACGGCGCGGCCGAGGCGGAGGCCGCGCTCGCCGCCGCCCTCGCCGCGGTCACCGGGGCCGAGGCCGGGCGCGCCGCCGCCGCCGCCCGCCATGCCGAGGCCCGCACCGCCGCCGCCGAGGCCGAGGCGGATCGCGCCCGCGCCACCGCCGAGGTGGAGGCACTCAGTGAGACGCTGGCCGCCGGCGCGGGTGCCGGCAGCGCCGCGCCGCCCGTGCTCGACGCCGTCTCCGTCCCACCCGGCCTCGAGGCCGCGCTGGGCGTGGCGCTTGGCGAGGCGCTGGAGAGCCCGACCGACCCCACCGCCGCCCGGCATTGGTGCGACCTGCCACCCGACCCCACGGCGCCCGCCCTGCCGGAGGGGCTGGTGCCCCTCGCCAGCCTGGTCGTGGCACCGCCGGCCCTGGCCCGTGCCCTGTCCCAGATCGGCCTGCTGCCCGAGGGGGCGGATGGCGCCGTCCTGCAGGCCCGCCTCGCCCCCGGCCAGGCCGTGGTGGCGCGGGACGGTGCCGCCTGGCGCTGGGATGGCCATACCGCCCGGGCCGATGCGCCGAACCCCGGCGCGGTGCGGCTGCAGCAGCGCAACCGCCTCGCCGCCGCCAGCGCCCGGCTGCAGGAGGCGACCGAGGCCGCCGCCACGGCCTCCCGTATCCGCGCCGAAGCCGCAGCCGCCGAAGCCGCCGCCGGCACGGCGGAGGCGGGTGCGCGCGAGGTCCGCCGGCAGGCCGAGGCCCGCCTCGCCGCCGCCCGCGCCGAGGCCAGCCGCCTCTCCGCCGCCGCCGCCGAGGCGGAGAGCCGGATCGGCGCACTGGAACCGCAACTGGCCCGCCTGGCCGAGGCGCTCGGCGAGGCCGAGACGGCCGCGGCAGCGGCGGCCGAGGCGCTGGCCGGCCTTCCCGCCCCCGAGGCCGCCGCTGCCGAGATGCAGTCCGCCGCCCGCGCCGAGGCCGAAGCCGGTGCCGCCGAAGGTGCCGCCCGGCGCCAGCGGGCCGAGGCCGAGACGGCGCTGCAGCGGTCCCGCGCCGCTGCCGCCAGCCTCGCCGCCACTGCCGCCCAGGCGGAGAGCCGGATCGGCGCCCTCGCACCGCAGCTCGACCGCCTCGGCACCGAACGGGCCGAGGCGGAGGCCGCCCTCGCCACGCTGCGCGAGGCCCTGGCCGCCCTGCCCGATCTCGATGCCCTGCGCGCCGCCGCCGAGGCCGCCCGCCGCCGCGAGGCCGAGAGCCTGGCCGCCGAGGCCACCGCACGGGAAGCGCGCGGCAGGGCGGAGGGCTCGTTGCAGGCCGCCCGCGACGAGGCCGCCCGCCTCACCGCCGCCGCCGCCCAGGCGGACAGCCAAGTAGCCGCCCTGGCCCCGCAGCTCGACCGGATCACGGCGGAAGCAGCGGAGGCCGGGGCGGCTCTCGACCGCGCCCGCGCCGCCCAGGCCGGGCTGCCCGATCTCGGCAGCGTCCGCGCCGGGGTGGAATCAGCGCGCGGGGCGCTCTCCACCGCGCGTAGCCAGGAAGGCGCGGCACTCGAGGCCCAGGCCGGGCTGCGGGCGGAGCGCGAGCGCCTGGCCACCCGGCGCGCCGCCATCGCCGCCGAGGGTAAGGATTGGGCGACCCGTCGCACCGATGCCGCCGGCCGGCTGGAAGAACTCCGCCAACGTGCCGCCGAGGCGCGGGAAGCGCGGGACGAGCTCGCCGAATTGCCGGAGGCCGCCGCCGCCCGCCGCCGCCAGGCCGGCGCCGTGCTGGCCGAGGCGGAGGCAGCCCATGCCATGGCGGCCACCGCCCTCGCCGCCGCCGAGACCGAACGCCACGCCGCCGCCGAAGCCCGGCGCGCCGCCGATGCCGCCTTCGCCGCCGCCCGCGAGGCGCAGCTCCGCGCCGAGGGCGCCGCCAGCCAGGCCGAGGCCGCCGCCGCCGCGGTGGAGGAGCGCGTCACGGAGCGGCTCGGCGAAGGGGCCGAGCTGCCGGCGCCGGAGGAGCTCTCGGACACCGCCGAGGACCGGGCACGCCGCAAGCTGGAACGCCTGGCCCGCGAGCGCGAGGAGATGGGCCCGGTCAACCTCCGCGCCGATGTCGAGATGGAGGAGATCGAGACCCGCATCGCCACCATCACGCGGGAGCGGGAGGAGATCGGCACCGCCATCGCCAAGCTGCGCGGCTCGATCGGCGCCCTGAACCGCGAGGGGCGGGAGCGGCTGCGGACGATCTTCGACCGGGTGAACACCGAGTTCCAGAGCCTGTTCGGCCGGCTCTTCGGCGGCGGGCGGGCGCATCTGGCCCTGGTCGGCTCGGAGGATGCGCTGGAGGCAGGGCTCGAGATCTATGCCGAGCCGCCGGGGAAGCGGCTCTCGGCGCTGTCCCTGCTCTCGGGCGGCGAGCAGGCGCTGACCGCGCTGTCCCTCATCTTCGCCGTCTTCCGCTGCCAGCCGGCGCCGGTCTGCGTGCTCGACGAGGTGGACGCACCGCTCGACGACGCCAATGTCGAGCGGCTCTGCGACCTGCTGGAGGCGATGGCGGCCGAGAGCGGCACGCGCTTCCTGATCGTCACCCACCATCCGCTGACCATGGCGCGGATGCACCGCCTCTACGGCGTGACGATGCAGGAGCGTGGGGTGAGCCGGCTGCTCAGCGTCGATCTCGGCCGGGCGGTGGAAATGGTCGAGGGGCAGGCGGCGGCGGAATAGGCGGTCAGCCCTCCCTGGCGCCCACCACCCGGGCCGGGAAGCGCATCTCGACATGGGTGCCGATGCCGCCGGGGCCTGGCCCGCGGGTGAAGGTGCCGCGGAGCTGCGCCGCCATGCCACGCAGCAGCCGCGTGCCGAGGCCGGTGCCGAGCGGCCGCGTGCGGCTGCCGGCCGCGGTCTGGTCCTCCGGCGGGGTGCCGGTGCCGTCATCCTCGATGGTCAGCAGGAAATCGCGGTCGAGCTGGATGAACTGCACCCTCACCCGGCCGGGCCGCTCATCCGGGAAGGCGTATTTCAGCGCATTCGTCACGCACTCGTTCAATACCAGGCCGACCAGGATGGCGCGTTCCGAATCAATCGGATGGGCCTCCGCCATGGCCGTCAGCACCACCGGCCGCAGCCCTTCGGTGGCATGGGTGCGGGCCAGCTCCATCGCCAGCCCCTCGATGAAGGTGCGGCTGTCGACCGAGGTCGGGTCGTCCTCATGGATCGCTTCCTGGGCCAGCAGCGTGTGGACGCGGGCCAGCGCCTTGGCATGCTCCGCCGCCTCGCGCAGCCCGTCCTGCGCGGCGGAGGAGGGCGCGGCCCGGGCCCGGAGCAACAGCAGGGCCACCAGGGACTGCAGGTCGTTCCGGCTGCGGTGGCGGAATTCCTGCAGCAGCAGGCGCCGCTGGGCATCCGTGCGGGCCAGGGCGGCATGCGCCTCCTGCAGCCGCAGCAGGGTCGCCTGGAAGGCGCCGATCACCAGGCCGATGAAGGTGCTGATGACGATGAAGAGGCCGAGCGCCCAGAGCTGCCGCTCATCCTCGACCACCAGGCTGTAGATGGGCGGCAGATAGGCCCAGACGATCCAGAGGGCCGAGAGGAATGTAGCCAGGAGCGCGGAGCCGCTGCCGAACAGCGTCGCGCTGAACAACACGCCAAGGATCGGCATCAGGAAGCTGTTCTGGTGCGGCAGGACGTTCCGCAGCGCCTCGCGCAGAACGAAGGCGCTGATGACGACCAGCCCAGTCAGGGAAACTCGCAGCCAGGGCGGCAGGGATTGCGCCCGGCCGATGGCCGACATGAATGCCGAGAATGAGATCATTGCGCCACGAACGATCTCGGCTGCTGAGAGACGCCTCACCGCGCGATTTCGTGAAACACCAACCCGGCCGGCAGCGGTCCGGGTGATCGCGGCGCTTGATCTTCCAGCCACCGGCGCGCGTTGTGCCGGCATGCCCTTCCGCTTCTTCGAGCGCCTGGTCGATCCCGTCGCGCGCCCCGGCACTCATGCCGCCCGATTCTTCGGCAGCGCGGTGCCGGAAGGCCCGCCGCCCCGCAACCTCGCCGGCTTCTACTGGCACTTCATCGGCCAGGCGCGGGCGCTGTTCGCCGCGCTCTTCGTCGCGGGGCTGCTGGTGGCCCTGCTGGACGCGGCGATCCCGGCCATGATCGGCCGGCTCGTGGCGCTGCTGACCAGCCATGCGCCGGACCGGCTCTGGGCCGAGGCCTGGCCGACCCTGCTCGGGATGGGCGCGCTGGTCCTGATCGGCCGGCCAGGCGCGGTGCTGCTGCAGAACCTCATCACCCAGCAGGGGATCAACGGCAATTTCACCTCGCTGGTGCGCTGGCAGAGCCACTGGCAGGTGGTCCGCCAGGGCCTGCCCTTCTTCCAGGAGGATTTCTCGGGCCGCATCTCGAACCGGGTGATGCAGGCGGGGCCGGCGCTGCGCGAGAGCGTGGTGCAGGTGGTCAATGCCGTCTGGTACATCCTGGTCTACGGCACGGCGGCGCTCATCCTGCTGGCCGGGGCGGATTGGCGGCTGGCCATGCCGATCGCCGTCTGGTTCCTCGCCTATGCCGCCCTGCTGCGGGTGCTGGTGCCCAGGATGCGGGACCGCTCCCGCGAGGCGAGCGCCCAGCGCAGCCAGCTCACCGGGCGGATCGTTGACAGCTATACGAATATCCAGACGGTGAAGCTCTTCGCCCGGGCCGAGCAGGAGGATGCCTTCGTCCGCGAGGGGCTGCTCGGGCTGAACACGGCCTTCCAGCGGCAGATGCGGCTCGTCACGCTGAACGGCTTCCTGCTCGGGACGCTGAATGCCTCGATGCTGACGGCCACCGCCGCGACCGGCATCTGGCTCTGGAGCCATGGGCAGATCGGCCTCGCGGCGGTGGCCACGGCGCTGCCGATGGCCTGGCAGATCGCCAACATCTCCGGCTGGGTGGCATTCAACGTCACCGCCATCTTCGAGAACCTGGGCGTGGTGCAGGAGGCGATGAACTCCATCGCGGCCCCCCCCACCTCGCCCGACCCGCCGGGGGCGGTGCCGCTGCGGGTTCCACGCGGCGAGATCCGCTTCGAGGGCGTGCATTTCGCCTATGGGCGGGAGACAGGGGTGATCCAGGGCCTCGACCTCGCCATCGCACCGGGCGAGCGGGTGGGGCTGATTGGGCATTCGGGGGCGGGGAAATCCACCCTGGTGAACCTGATGCTCGGCTTCTTCCGCCCCGAGAGCGGGCGCATCCTGATCGATGGCCAGGACATTGCGGGGGTGACACAGGAAAGCCTGCGCGCCGCCATCGGCGTCGTCACCCAGGACACCGCCCTGCTGCACCGCTCGATCCGCGAGAATATCCGCTACGGCCGGCCGGAGGCGAACATGGCGGAGGTCGAGGCCGCCGCCGCCCGGGCCGCGGCGGCGGGCTTCATCGGCCAGCTCCAGGATTGGCGGGGCCGGGCGGGGTATGAGGCGCATGCGGGCGAGCGGGGGGTGAAGCTCTCCGGTGGCCAGCGCCAGCGCATCGCCATCGCCCGCGTCCTGCTGAAGGACGCCCCCATCCTGGTGCTGGACGAGGCGACCAGCGCCCTCGACTCCGAGGTGGAGGCCGCGATCCAGGACCAGCTGGCCGAGCTGATGGCGGGCAAGACGGTAATCGCCATCGCCCACCGGCTCTCGACCATTGCGCGGATGGACCGCCTGGTGGTGCTGGAGCATGGTCGGATCGCCGAGCAGGGGACGCATGAGGGGCTGCTGCGCCGGGGCGGGGTCTATGCCCGGCTGTGGCGCCAGCAGAGCGGCGCCTTCGAGGCGGTGTGAGGCAGGATGGTGTGGTGCCATCGCATGACCGGGGCATGAATCGCGTGAAAAGCGCCCGCCACTGCCGATAGCGGCGCGCGGTGGATTGACACTCCGCGGGGGGGGCCTTACGAGCCCGATGCCTTCCGCCGGGGTCCGACGGAGGAGCGAGGGTGAACGAGCGAGACGACTTCGAGCGGCGACTTCGGGAGGCACGGACCCGTCAGGGTCTCGACAAGCCGGCCGAGGGCGCCAGTGGGGGTCTCCCGCCCGGTCCCATGGGGATCGGGTTCCGCGTCGGCGTTGAACTGGTCTCGGCCCTTGTGGTCGGGGTCGGGATCGGGCTGCTGCTGGACCGATGGCTCGGGACGAAGCCCTGGCTTTTCCTGCTGTTCTTCGTGGCGGGCGCCGCTGCCGGAATCATGAACATCTACAGGCTGTTCAACCCGCGCAGTGGCCGGAAGATTTGACGCGACGGGAGAGGCAGCAGTGGCCGCTGAAGGCAAAGCTATCGACGCGCTGAGCCAGTTCGAGCTGGTGCCGTTCATGGGCGCCCTCGGCGAGTCCGTGCGCTTCAGCCAATCCAATGCGCATATGCTGCTGGCCTTCGGCCTGATCGCGGCGCTGATGATCTGGGGCACGGCGAAGCGCGCCATCATCCCCGGCCGGCTGCAGGCCCTGGCCGAGAGCGGCTACGAATTCGTCCACGGCATCGTCGAAGGCCAGGTGGGTACGGAGGGCAAGCGCTACTTCCCCTTCGTCTTCTCGATCTTCATGTTCGTCCTCTTCGGCAACATGCTCGGCCTGCTGCCCTACGCCTTCACCTTCACCAGCCATATCGCGGTGACCTTCGCCCTCGCCGCGCTGGTCTTCGTCGTGGTGACGGTGGTGGCGCTGGCCATCCACGGCACGCATTTCTTCAGCTACTTCTTCCCGGAGGGTGCGCCCAAGGCGCTCGCCCCGCTGATCATCCCGATCGAGATCATCTCCTATCTCTCGCGGCCGATCAGCCTCTCCGTCCGTCTCTTCGCCAACATGGTGGCCGGTCACGTCATGCTGAAGGTGTTCGGCACCTTCGTCGTCATGATCGGCTCGGCTGCCGGCGTGCTGGGCCTCATCGGCGCAGTGCTGCCCATGGCGATGAATGTTGCCCTGGTCGGGTTCGAGATCCTGGTCGCCTTCCTGCAGGCCTATGTCTTCGCCATCCTGACCAGCATCTACCTGCACGACGCGGTGCACCTGCACTAAGCACCACCGTCGCTCAGACCTTCCGCAACCACACCACCCCTGAAGGGACACTCACATGGAAGTCGCTGCCGCCAAGGCCCTCGGGGCCGGTATCGCCGTCATCGCGCTGTTCGGCGTCGGTCTCGGGATCGGCAACATCTTCTCCTCGCTGATCACCAGCGTGGCCCGCAACCCGGCCGCCCGCGACGCCGTCTTCCCGATCGGCATTCTCGGCTTCGCGTTGACGGAAGCGGTGGCGCTCTTCGCCCTGCTGATCGCCTTCCTCATCCTCTTCACCTGAGCATTGCCTGAGGGAAGCCGACCGGCCGGGTGGCCGGTCGGCTTCGCCCGTTCGGCATGCAAGGGAGACGAGCATGAAGAAGACCATCCGGATCGCGACGCTGCTCTCGCTCGTCGCCCTGCCCGCCATGGCGCAGGTGGCGTCCGAGCATCCGGGCGCGACCAGCAGCGCCGGCATGCCGCAGCTGGATTTCGGCAATCCCTGGACGATCGCGCAGGTCGTCTGGATGCTGATCATCTTCGGCGCCCTCTACTACGTGATGGCGCGTTACGCGCTGCCGCAGGTGGAAGGTGTGCTGGCGGCGCGGCGGGCGCGGATCGAGGGCGACCTCGAAACCGCCCAGGCCGCGAAGCAACGGGCCGATGCGGCGATGGCCGAACACCAGGCCGCCACCGCCCGCGCCCGGGCCGAGGCGCAAGCCGCGATCAACGCCGCCACCCAGAAGGCCCAGGCCGAGGCCGCTACGCGCGCCGAGGCACTGAACGCCAAGCTCGCCGCCCAGATCGCGGCGGCCGAGACGCAGATCGCCACGGCACGGGACAATGCCATGGGCGCCCTGCGCCAGGTGGCGACCGACACCGCGGACGCGCTCGTCACCCGGCTCATCGGCCAGGGCGACAGCGCTGGCGTGGCCGCGGCGGTCGATCGTGAACTGGCGGCACGGGGGCAGGCCTGATGGAGCACCACTACGAACACTTCTGGCTCGACCCGAAATTCTGGGTCGCGGTCAGCTTCGTCATCTTCGTCCTGCTCGTCGGGCGGATGGCCTGGGCGCGCATCACCAGCATGCTGGACGCGAAGGCGGATCGCGTGCGGGCCGAGCTGGCCGAGGCCTCCCGCCTCAGGGTGGAGGCGGAGGCGCTGCTGAAGCAGGCCGAGGCCGAGCGCGCCGCGGCACTGACCGAGGCGCAGGACCTGCTGGCCCGCGCGCAGACGGAAGCCCAGCGCGTGGCCGAGTCCTCCGCAGCCGAGGCCGAGGCCTCCGCCAAGCGGCGGGAGCGAATGGCGCTGGACCGCATCGCCGCGGCGGAAGCCGGGGCAGTGGCCGAGGTGCGTGGTGCGGCGACGGATGTCGCAATCGCCGCGGCGCGCAACGTCATCGCCGAGCGGATCGACGCCAAAGCGGATGCGGCTCTGATCGACAGCGCGGTGGCGGGGCTTCCGGCCAAGCTGCGCGCCTGAGACCAGGGCTCACCTGCTGATTGTTGCGAACGGAGGCTGAAAGGCCTCCGTTTTGCTTTGCGGGCCCGGTTGGCCGGGTTAGCTTCCACCCCTTCGATCGCGCTGGGAGACCAAGCAACAATGCGCCGTTTCGCCCTGGCTGCCGCCCTGCTTTGCGGCACCGCCCTTTGCGCCCAGGCCCAGACCTTCCGCTGGGCCAATGACGGCGACGTCAACTCGATGGACCCCTATACCCGGCAGGAAACCTTCCTCCTCGCCTTCGGCTCCAATTTCTACGAGCCATTAGTGCGCCGAAACCAGCAGATGCAGCCGGAGCCGGCGCTGGCCGAGCGCTGGGAGCAGCCTTCGCCGACCGTCTGGCGCTTCCACCTCCGCCAGGGCGTGAAGTTCAGCGACGGTACGCCCTTCACCGCTGATGACGTCGTCTTCAGCGCCCAGCGCGCCCGCGCCCCCGGCTCCAACGTCCAGTCCGTGCTGGCCTCGGTGAAGGAGATCCGCAAGGTCGACGACCACACGGTGGAGTTCGAGACGCACCAGCCGAACCCCATCCTGATCCAGGAGATCACCAACTGGGGCATGTTCTCCCGCGCCTGGTCCGAGAAGAACAACGCGACGCGCCCGGCCGACCTCACCTCGCGCGAGGAGAATTTCGCCACCCGCAACGCCATGGGCACCGGCCCCTTCCTGCTGGTGAGCCGGGAGCCCGACCGCCGCACCGTGCTGCAGCCCAACCCGAATTGGTGGGACAAGCCGGTCCACAACCTCCAGCGCGTCGAGCTGAACATCATTGCCAATGACGCGACGCGCGTCGCGGCGCTGCTCTCGAACGAGGTGGACTTCCTCTACACCGTGCCGCCCCAGGACGTGACGCGCATCTCCAGCACCCAGGGCGTGCGCATCATCCAGGGGCCGGAGCTGCGCACTGTCTTCCTCGGCCTGGACCAGATGCGGCCGCAGCTGCTGAAGTCTGACGTGCAGGGCAAGAACCCCTTCCAGGATGTGCGGGTGCGCCGCGCCATGCTGCTGGCGATCGACATGACCGCCATCCAGCGCACCGTCATGCGCGGCCAGTCGCGGCCCTCGAACCTGCTCTACGGCCCGGGCGTGAACGGCTTCGTCGAGGCGGATGACGTGCGCCCGGCGGTCAATGTCAACGAGGCGAAGCGGCTACTGACCGAGGCCGGCTACCCGAACGGCTTCGGCGTGACGCTGGACTGCCCGAACGACCGCTACGTCAATGACGAGGCGATCTGCACGGCGGCCGTCTCCATGCTCGCCCGCATCGGCATCCGGGTGACGCTGAACGCCCAGACCCGTGCCCGCTTCTTCGCCGAGGTGAACGCGCCGCGGTACAACACCAGCTTCTACATGCTGGGCTGGACGCCCACGACCTCGGATGCGCACAACTCGCTCTACAGCCTGGCGGGCTCGCGCAACGGCACGCGCGGCGTGTTCAACAACGGCGGCTATGCCAACGCCCAGTTCGACACCCTGGTCGACCAGATCGCGGTGGAGACGGACCCGGCCAAGCGCCAGGCGATGATCAGCCAGGCGAGCAAGATCCTGCAGGACGATGTCGCCTACATCCCGCTGCACCAGCAGCAGATCGTCTGGGCGGCGCGGCAGGGCGTCGAGGTGCCGCAGACGGCGGACAACTACATCCAGCTCCGCTTCGTGCGGATGCCGGCGCGATAAGGCGAAGTCGGGCCCGGGGAGCCTTCTCCCCGGGCCTTCTTTTCAGCTCCGCTCCGCGATGGCGAGGAAGTTGGCGCTGCTGTCCTCCGCCACCCGGAACCAGCCCTGCACGTCGCGGCGGAAGCGGTCCCAATGCGCATGCACCCGCTTGAAGCGCGGGTTGCGCTCGCCGATCTCGGCATAGGTGTCCTGCGTCGCCTTGTGGCAGGCCGCCAGCACCTCCCGCGGATAGGCGCGGAGCTGGGTGCCGCCGGCGATGAGCCGCCGCAGGGCCTGCATGTTCAGCATGTCGTAGCGCGAGAGGCTCCAGACGGTGGTCTCGCCCGTCACCACCTCCAGCACCTGCTGGTACTGCTTCGGCAGCGCCTCCCAGGCGCGGGTATTGACCATCAGCTCGCTCTGCGAGCAGGCCTCCCACCAGCCCGGGTAGTAGTAGTAGGGCGCGACGCGGGCGAGGCCGAGCTTCTCGTCGTCATGCGGCCCGACCCATTCGGCGCCATCCACCACGCCGCGCTCGAGCGCCGGGTAGATATCCGCCGCGCCGAGCTGCTGCGCGACGACGCCGAGCTTGGTCAGCACCGTCCCGGCGATGCCGGCGATGCGGAATTTCAGCCCGTTCAGGTCCTGCACGGTGCGGATCTCCTTCCGCAGCCAGCCACCCATCTGCGCGCCGGTATTACTGCAGGGCAACGCCACCACCCCCTGGTCACGATAGACCTCCTGCATCAGCTCGGCACCGCCGCCATGATGGATCCAGGCCAGGTGCTGGCGGGCATTCAGGCCGAAGGGCATGACCGTGCCGAAGCCGAGGGTCGGGTCCTTGCCGATATAGTAGTAGGCGGCGGTATAGCCGCACTCCACCGTGCCCCCGCCGACCGCATCCATCACCTGCAGCGCCGGCACCAGCTCCCCGGCGGCGAAGGGACGGATCTGGAAGGCGCCGCCGGTCAGCTCGGCGACGCGGCGGGAGATCATCTCCTGCACGCCCCAGAGCACATCCGTCGATTTCGGGAAGCTTCCGGCCGAGCGCCACAGGATCTGCGGCTGGGCGGAGGCAAGGCTCGGGGCAGCGAGCACCGGCGCGGCGGCGCCCGCGGCCAGAAGGCCACGGCGATTCATACGGGGACTCTCCCTATCGGTCTTGCTGGCCACTCTCGGACGGGCGGCCTGCATCAAGTCTAGCCAGGGAAAGCGGGAACGACGAAGGCGAAATCAGCGAAGGTGGCACCCATGCCACCTTCGCCATGCGCCCGGAGTAACCTGCTCGCTACCACACAGCAGGCCGGAGCCTCCTCCGTGAGCCAGTAGGGTGACGAAGGCCTATCGCTGCGCGGTTGCCGCCGCCAGGAAGTTGCCGAGCGAGTCCTCGGCCACGCGCAGCCACTGGGTCTGTTCGAGCCGGAAGGCATCCCACTTCTCGTGAATGCGCTTGAAGCGCGGATTCTGCGCCCCGATCTCGGAATAGAGCTCCTGGCTGGCCCGGTAGCAGGCGGTCAGCACATCGCGCGGGAAGCCGCGGAGCTGGGTGCCGGAGGCGATGAGCCGGCGCAGCGCCGCCGGGTTCAGCACGTCGTAGCGCGCCGCCATCCAGTGCCAGCTCTCGGTGCAGGCGGCATTCAGCACGGCCTTGTACTGCGAGGGCAGTTCCTCATAGGCCTTGGCATTCACCATCAGGTCGATCGAGGGCGAATACTCCCACCAGCCTGGATAGTAGTAGTACTGGGCGACGCGGTTGAAGCCGAGCTTCTCGTCGTCATAGGGCCCGACCCATTCGGCGCCGTCGATGACGCCACGCTCCAGCGCCGGGTAGATGTCCGGACCGCCGATCTGCTGCGTCACCACGCCGAGCTTGCCGAGGACATTGCCGCCATAGCCGGCGATGCGGAACTTCAGCCCCTTCAGATCCTCGACCGACTTGATCTCCTTCCTGAACCAGCCGCCCATCTGCGCCGCGGTGTTGCCGGCCGGGATGCCGACCACGCCCTGGTCGCGATAGACCTCGGCATAGAGCTCCCGCGCTCCACCATGGGTCAGCCAGGCCCAGTGCTGGCGCGAGGACAGGCCGAAGGGCAGGCAGGTGACCAGCGCGAGCGAGGGGTCCTTGCCGAGATAGTAGTAGCCGCTGGTGAAGCCGCACTCGACATTGCCGTTGCCGACCGCATCCATCACCTGCAGGGCGGGGACCAGCTCGCCAGGGCCGAAGACCTGGATCTGGAAGGCCCCGTCGGTCATTTCCGAGACACGCTTGGCGATGAATTCCTGCGTGCCGTAGAGGGTGTCGAGGGATTTCGGGAAGCTGCCCGGGCAGCGCCAGCGGATGCGCGGCTGGGCGGAGGCGAGGTTCGGCGTGGCCAGCACAGCGGCGCCGGCCGTGCCGGCGGCACCCGTCGCGATGAAGCGGCGGCGATTCATACGATAACTCTCCCTGGTTCGGTTTCCCTCCGGGAGATTGCGCGGAATAGGCTCATGGCGCAACGACCGAGCGTCTTTCCGGCCGCGCCACGCAATGCCAGTCTCCCGCCCCTATGGAGGGACATATGAGCGAGTCGCGCGACAAGATCGGTTTCATCGGGCTCGGGCGCATGGGGCGGGGCATGGCCTCCAGCATCCGCCGCAAGCAGCATCCGCTGACGGTGCATGACATCGCGCCGGGGCCAGTGGCGGCGCTGGAGGAGCTGGGCGCGGCCTCGGCCGGCAGCGCGGCCGCCGTGGCGCAGGCGAGCGACGTGGTGCTGACCATGCTGCCGGGGCCGAAGGAGGTCCAATCCTCGATCCTCGGGACCGACGGCATCCTCGCCAATATCAAGCCCGGCGGGCTGGTGATGGACATGTCGACGGTCGATCCGGAGACGACGGATGCGCTCGCCGCCGCCTGTGCCGAGCGGGGCATCGGCTTCGTCGATGCACCGGTCGGGCGCCTCGCCTGGCATGCGGACCGGGGCGAGTCGCTCTTCATGGTCGGCGCCAGCGATGCCGACTTTGCCCGAGTCTCGCCGCTGCTGGAGGCGATGGGCAGCACCATCCACCATTGCGGGGGGCCGGGGACGGGCACGCGCACCAAGCTGGTCAACAACTACCTCGCCATCATCCTCTGCCAGCTGAATGCCGAGGCGCTGTCGCTCTCCGCCGCCTTCGGCCTCGACCTCGAGAAGACGCTCGAGGTGCTGCACGGCACGACGGCGACCAACGGGCAGCTCAAGGTGAACTGGCCGAACAAGGTGCTGGCCGGCGATACCGAGCCGGGCTTCGCCATCGACCTGGCGCACAAGGACCTGTCGCTGATCGTGCAGGCGGCGAATGCGGCGAAGGTGACGCTGCCGGTCGCCGCCATCACGCGGGAAGCCTTCAGCAGCGCCCGCGGCCGCGGCTGGGGGCAGAAGGATTTCTCGGCCATGCTCGATGCGCAGTGCGAGCTGGCGGGGATCAAGCCGCCGCGCTTGAAGGGCTGACCAGATGGCGCCAGGGCCGGCCGTGCTGACCGGGCGGTGCCATTGCGGCGCCATCCGCTACGAGATGCCGGCGGAGGTGCTGCACCATGCGCTGTGCCATTGCGGCGATTGCCGGCGCCATGCCGGCGCGCCGATGGTGGCCTGGGCGATGGTGCCGGCCGGGCAGCTCAAGGTCACCGGCCAGCCGAAGGTGTACCGCTCCTCCGACCATGGACGGCGGCATTTCTGCGAGAAATGCGGCACGGGCCTGTTCTACGTCAACGAGGCCATGCTGCCCGGCATGGTCGATATCCAGACCGGCACCCTGGACGACCCCGGCGCCCTTCCGGCGCAGGCGCATATCCAGGTGGCCGAGCGGATCGGCTGGATGGAGACCGCGCATGCGCTCCCCAGCTTCGACCGCTATCCCGGCTGAAGGCGGCTCAGTCGTCCCGCCCGCCCGGCGTGCTGTCCGTGACGCCGGGCGGATCGGGGTAGAGGTCGGAGGGCACCTTGGCCTTCGGGTTGGTGGTGGTGTTGCCCTGCTGGACCTTGGCCGTCGTGGTCTTGGAATTAGGGTCGGCGGTGTTCATCGGCTCCGAGGCGCCGGTGGGCTTCTGTTCCGTCATCATCCGAAATCCTTGCATTCGAGGCGGTCGGCCGGCGTCAGCACATCCGGCATGCCCGCCAGCAGCGCCGCCCGCGCCGCGCCGTCCCCGAGCATCATGGCCCGGAGGAAGGCGACCGAGAGGGTGGCAGTGCGGGCGTGATAGGTCGGGTCCGCCCAGCGTGGGCCGGCCCCACCCTCATCGGCGAAGGCGGCATGGTTGGCCCCGGCGAGCACCGCGAGGGACTGGGGCGGGCCGCTGATCGAGCGGAAGGGCAGCTCCCGGTCCTCGGCGGAGGCGCCATCGATATAGCCGGCATCCAGCGTGCCGGTGACATGCAGCATCGGCCGGGCCATGCGGCCGAAGGCGAAGCGGGGCGGAAGGCCACGCGGCGGAATCGGCGAGAGGGCAATGCCGGCCTTCAGCCGCGGATCGGGCAGCGCCAGCCCATGCTCGCCGCCCGGCAGGCGCTGGCCCAGCATGTGCTGCACCACCCAGGCGCCATAGGAATGGCCGGCGATCGCCAGCCGGCCGGGATCCACCCGGCCGCGCAGCGAGGGACGGCGCATGATCTCGTCGAGGGCGAAGACGCCGTCCTGCAGCCTGGCCAGCGCCTGCCCGGCATCGAGTGCCGCAGCGGACATGGCGGCGGAGAGATCGCCCCGTCCCTGCCAGACGGCGCTGTCCGTTCCCGGATGCTGGATATGGATGGCGACGAACCCCGCCTCCGCCAGTGCCCGGCCGAGATAGCCAAGCCCCTCGCGGGAGCCGCCGAGCCCGTGCGAGACCAGCACCGCGGGCGCCGGGGCCTCGTCCTCCGGCAGGCGGACCAGCACGGGCAGCGTGCGGTTGCGGGCGCCGTCGGTCCAGCTTTCCCGGGTCATCGGCGCAGCCAGCGCCGCGCAGGGCAACAGGCCGGCAAGGGCGAGGAGGCGGCGACGCTGCATCGGGTCCGGGCTTCGGTCACCCGGGCCGAACGCCGGCCGCCGCTGCCGGTTCAGGCCGCCTCGCCACCTTCGGGGCCGTAGAAGACCACCCAGGTGGCGAAATCCTCCGAGAAATCCTCGAAGCGATGCTCGGCGCCGGCAGGGGCGAAGAGCATGTCGCCGGCACGGCACGGGCTGAGCTCGTCGCCGCAGCGGAAGCGGCCATGGCCGGAGACGACGACATAGACCTCGTCCCGCCCATGCGGGGTCTGCGGGTCCACGCCATGCGGCGCGTACCAGCGCACCTCGAGCGAGCCATGGTGGAAGATCTCGGCCGAGAGCCGGCCGGGCGCATTCGGCATCCGCGCGGCCTGGGCGGCGGGGAAGGCATGGCGCATGGGACTGTTTCCTCGCGGTCAGAAGCCGATCCGGCCCGCCTTCCGCAACGCCAGGAGCAGGCCACCGACATGGTTGGCATTGCCGATCAGCCCTTCGCCCAGCCCGGCGAGCACGGTTGCCAGCGGCAAGGCTTCCAACGCGATTTCCTCGCCATGGTCCAACCGCTGCCGGCCGGAGGGCGTGGCACCCTCCGCCAGCACGACATGGACGCGGTTGCCGGCATGGGCCGGGTCGTTGCACAGGCTGGCAACGAGTTCGAAGCGGGGCGCATCATGCCCCGTCTCCTCGGCGAATTCGCGGCGGGCGGCGGCGACCGGGTCGCCCTCACCCGGCTCGACCATGCCGCCCGGCAGTTCGAGCACCGCCGCGCCGGCACCGGGGCGGAACTGGCGGACCAGCAGCAGGCGGCTATCCGGCGTCAGCGCGACGACATTCACCCAATCCGCCCAGTCGAGCATGTACCAGGGGTCGAGCACCGCGCCGTCGCCGGTCTCCCAGGCTTCGGCGCGGAGATGGACCCAGCGGTCGCGGTGGACGGTGCGGTTGCCCGTCCGCCGCCAGGGCCGGATGGTCACTCCGCCGCCTGGAGGTGCATCCGCTCCGCATAGGCCTCGAGCGGGGCGCAGGTGCAGACCAGGTTGCGGTCGCCATGGACATTGTCCACGCGCTTCACCGGCGGCCAGTACTTGTGCGCCCGGACGAAGGCGAGCGGGAAGGCCGCCTCCTCCCGGCTGTAGGGATGCGCCCAGTCCGTCGCCATGACCTCGGCGGCGGTGTGGGGCGCGTTCTTCAGCGGGTTGTCGGCGCGGTCGCTGCGGCCCTGCTCCACCGCGCGGATCTCGGCGCGGATGGCGATCATGGCGTCGCAGAACCGGTCCAGCTCCTCCTTCGGCTCGCTCTCGGTGGGCTCCACCATCAGCGTGCCGGAGACGGGCCAGGACATGGTCGGCGCGTGGTAGCCGTAATCCTGCAGCCGCTTGGCGATGTCCTCGACCAGCACGCCGCCGCCCTGCTGGAAGCCGCGGCAGTCGAGGATGCACTCATGCGCCACCATCCCGCGCAGGCCCCGGTAGAGCACGGGGAAGTGCCCCTCCAGCCGCCGGGCGATGTAGTTGGCGGAGAGGATGGCGACCTGCGTCGCCCGCGTCAGCCCCTCGGCGCCCATCATGCGGATATAGGCGTAGGAGATGGGCAGGATCGCCGCGCTGCCGAAGGGCGCGGCCGAGACCGGGCCATAGCCCGTCGCCGGGCCCGCGCCACGATGGAAGGGATGGTTCGGCAGATGCGGCGCCAGATGCGCGGCGACGCCGATCGGCCCGACGCCCGGCCCGCCGCCGCCATGCGGGATGCAGAAGGTCTTGTGCAGGTTCAGGTGGCAGACATCGGCGCCGATGGCGGCCGGCGAGGTCAGGCCGACCTGCGCGTTCATGTTCGCCCCGTCCATGTAGACCTGGCCGCCATGGCGATGGATCAGGGCGCAGATCTCGCGGATCTGCTCCTCGAAGACGCCATGGGTGGAGGGGTAGGTCACCATCAGCGCGGCGAGCCTGTCGGCATGCTGCGCGGCCTTGGCCTCGAGGTCCTTGAGGTCCACGTTGCCGTCGCGGTCGCAGCCGACGACGACGACCTTCATCCCCGCCATCACCGCCGAGGCTGGGTTGGTGCCATGGGCGCTGCTCGGGATGAGGCAGACATTGCGCTGGTCGTTGCCCTGGGCGCGGTGCCAGGCGCGGATGGCGAGCAGACCGGCATATTCGCCCTGGCTGCCGGCATTGGGCTGCAAGGAGACGGCCGCGAAGCCGGTGACGGCGCACAGCCAACCCTCCAGCCGCTTGATCATGGCGAAGTAGCCCTCCGCCTGATCCTCCGGCGCGAAGGGGTGGATGTCGGCGAAGCCCGGGAAGGTGACCGGGATCATCTCCGCCGTCGCGTTCAGCTTCATCGTGCAGGAACCGAGCGGGATCATGCTGCGGTTCAGCGCGACATCCTTGTCCTCGAGCCGCTTGAGGTAGCGCAGCATCGCATGCTCGGAGTGATGGCTGCGGAAGACCTCGGCGGTGAGATAGGGGCTGCGGCGGGCGAGCGCCTCGGGCAGGCTGGCCTCGGGCTGCAGCGCCTCCAGCGCAGCGCCGCCGAGCAGCTCGGCGAGGGAGGCGAGATCTTCGCGCGTCACCGTCTCGTCGAGGGCGATGGAGACGCAGCCGGTCTCTGTGCGCCAGAGGTTGAAGCCGCGCGCGACCGCGCCCTGCATCAGCGCATCGGCGCGCTCACCGGCCTCGATGGCGATGGTGTCGAAGAAGGCACCGTGGCGCAGGGTGAAGCCGCCACGCCGCGCCGCATCGGCCAGCAGCCGCGCCTGGAGGTTCACCCGCCGGGCGAGGCGCGCCAGGCCCTCGGGCCCGTGCCATACGGCATACATCCCCGCCATGACGGCGAGCAGCACCTGGGCGGTGCAGATGTTGGAGGTCGCCTTCTCGCGGCGGATGTGCTGCTCGCGTGTCTGCAGGGCGAGGCGCATGGCCGGGTTGCCCGCCGCATCGACCGAGACGCCGACCAGCCGGCCGGGCAGCAGCCGCTTCAGCCCATCCTTCACCGCCATATAGGCGGCATGCGGCCCGCCATAGCCGAGGGGGACGCCAAAGCGCTGGGTGCTGCCGATGACGACATCGGCGCCCATCTCGCCGGGCGGCGTCAGCAGGCAGAGCGAGAGCGGATCGGCGGCGACGATGGCGAGGCCACCCGCCGCCTGCACCGCGGCGATCTCGGGCGCTAGGTCGCGCACCTCGCCGGTGGTGCCGGGATATTGCAGCAGCAGGGCGAAGGGCTTCTCCGCCTCGGCGGCCGCGGCGATGCCGGCGGGCGGGGCGACGACGACCTTGATTCCAACCGGCTCGGCGCGGGTGCGGACGACGGCGAGCGTCTGCGGGTGCAGGTCGGCCGCGACCAGCAGCGTGTCGCCCTTCCCCTTATGCGCGGCATGGGCCAGCGCCACCGCCTCGGCCGCGGCCGTGCCCTCGTCGAGGAGGGAGGCATTGGCGACCGGCAGGCCGGCCAGCTCGGCCACCATGGTCTGGAAATTGACCAGCGCCTCGAGCCGCCCCTGGGCGATCTCCGCCTGATAGGGCGTGTAGGCCGTGTACCAGCCCGGATTCTCCAGCACGTTGCGGAGGATCACCGGCGGGGTGTGGGTGCCGTGATAGCCGAGGCCGATCAGGGACTTCACCCGCTGGTTCCGCTCGCTCAGCGCACGCAGCTCGGCGATGACCTCCGCCTCGGTCGCCGGCGGCGGCAGGGCCGAGAGATCGGCGCCGGCGATGGCGGCCGGCACGGTGCGGCCGGCCATCTCCTCGAGGCTGGCCGCGCCGACGAGGCGCAGCATCTCGGTGATGTCCTCGGGCCCCGGGCCGATATGGCGGCGGGCGAATTCGGCGCCATCCTCCAGCGCCGTCAGTTCAGCGAGGATGCTCATGCCTGGCTGTCCACGAAGGCGGCATAGGCGGACTCGTCCATCAGCGCACCGATGGCGGCCGGGTCCGCCGGCTCGATCTTGAAGAACCAGCCCGAGCCGGTCGGCTCGCGGTTGATGAGGCCGGGGTCGTCGGTCAGCGCCGCATTCACCTCGACGACGCGGCCGGCGATCGGCGCATAGACATCCGATGCGGCCTTCACGCTCTCGACCACGGCGATGGCCTCGCCGGCCGCGACCTCGCGCCCGACCTCGGGCAGGTCGACGAAGACCACGTCCCCGAGGGCGTTCTGGGCATGGTCGGTGATGCCGATGGTCGCGGCATCGCCCTCGGCCTGCACCCACTCATGGTCCTGGGTGTATTTCAGCTCTGGCATTGGGGATGTCCTCAGCGGGCGTAGCGGTGGGGAACGAAAGGCATCGGCGTGACGCGGGCCGGGATCGGCTTGCCGCGCACGATCAATTCGATCGGGGTGCCGTCCGCCGCATGGGGGCGGGCGACATAGCCCATGGCCATCGGACCACCGAGCGAGGGTCCGAAGCCGCCGGAGGTGATGCTGCCGATGGTATCGCCACCGGGCACATGGATCATCGTCTCGCCCCGGGCCGGCTGGCGCCCTTCCGGCCGCAGCCCGACGCGCAAACGCGCCGTGCCATTGGCCAGTTCGTCGCGGACGCGCCCGGCGCCGGGGAAGTCCCATGCCATGCGGCGGCGCTTGCCGATGCTCCAGGTGAGCGCGGCCTCCACCGGGCTGGTGCTCTCGTCGATATCGGTGCCGTAGAGGCAGAGCCCGGCCTCGAGCCGCAGCGAATCGCGGGCGCCAAGGCCGGCCGGCTGGACACCGGGCAGGCCGAGCAGATGCTTCGCCAGGGCCTCCGCCTCCCCCGCCGGGGCGCTGATCTCCCAGCCATCCTCGCCGGTATAGCCGCTGCGGCTGGCGATGACGGGGATGCCGGCGATCTCCGCCTGCGCAATCCCCATGAAGGACAAGGCGGTCAGCGCCGGGGCGATGGGTGCCATGGCCGGTGCCGCGCCGGGGCCCTGGAGCGCGAGCAGCGCCCGGTCCGGCAGGCGGCGGAGCTGGACGCCCGTGGGCAGCACGGATTCGATCAGGGCGAAGTCGTCATGCTTCCGGCTGGCATTCACCACCAGGAGGAGGCGGTCGCCGAGATTGGCCACCATGAAGTCGTCGAAGATGCCGCCCTCCGGCGTCATCAGCAGGCCGTAGCGCTGGCGGCCGGGCTTCAGCGCCTGGATGTCGGCCGGCGTCACTCGCTCCAGCGCCGCAGCGGCGCCCTCGCCGAGCAATTCGGCCTGGCCCATATGGGAGACGTCGAACAGCCCGGCCGCGCTGCGGACATGCAGGTGCTCGGCCATGATCCCGGCCGGATATTGCACCGGCATGGCATAGCCGGCGAAGGCGACCATCCGCCCGCCAAGGGCGCGATGCAGGTCGGCAAGCGGTGTCTCGAACAGGGTCTCGGTATCGGCCACGGGTCCCCCGACCGCATCTGCGGCGTGAGTTGAAGTCCGTGGCCCCCCTCTGTCCGGTGAACCTGAGAGATTCGGCCAGCGGCCTTCGGGCCGGGCCTTACTCCTTCGGTGCCAGCACCTTGCGGCACCAGGCTTTCCAGAGGTCCCTTCTCCGCGCGGCCCTTCTGCCTGAGCGTTTCCGGGGGCCGGTTGCGCCTTCGGCGGAGGCACCCGGTTGGCCGGGCAGCCCCTCTCTCCCGCGCGGTATCTGCGGGTACGCCTGTCTAGCCCGGCGCGGCCCTTCGATGCAATGCCGCGCTGTGGTCAGCGCGGCCCGCGGCGGCGGTTGAGCGCCAGGTCCTCCGGCGTGAGCTGGAAGGAGACCAGCAGCCGGTAATCCGATGCCTGCCGGTTCTCCCCGACCGGCAGGGAGATCGAGACCGGCGCGCTGTCGATCGTGCTACGCGTCTCGTTGCGGCCGAAATTCACCCGCTCGACGAAGCCCTGCCGGCTGAGGATGGCGTCGGTGCGGCGGTCGATCACGGCGACGAACCAGGGCAGGTCGACGCTCCGCCCCTCCGAGGCGGCGCCGCGCTCGACGCTGAAGCCGGCGGTCATCTGCAAATTGATGCTGCGGTCGCCCCGCCCTGGCCTGCAGGAGCCGTTGAGGCCGATCAGCCGGGCGTCGAAATCGAGGCCGGTCAGGTCCTGCGGGCCGCCGGGGCGGTAGCGGGTCAGGTCGGCGCCCTCTGCCAGCAGGCCCGGATTCGGGCAGGCGATCGGCAATTGGGTGCTGCCGCCGGCACCGCACCCGGCCAAAAGCAGGGCCAACAGGACAACTCTCGACCGCATCACCATATCCCCCTTGAGCCCGGACGGCGGGCCGCTAGTGTGCGCCCCGCCCACTGTGCCCGCCGGCCCGTCGGCACGGCAAATAGCGCCAGCGAGCGAGAGGCACCATGGACCTGCACCCCGACGCGCACGAGCGCAACCTGCCCCGGCTGAATGTCCTGCTGGCCGGGCCCCGCGGCTTCTGCGCCGGCGTGGACCGCGCGATCAAGATCGTGGAGGAGGCGATCCGCCGCTACGGCGCCCCTGTCTATGTCCGGCACGAAATCGTCCACAACCGCTTCGTCGTCGAAAGCCTGGAGCGCCAGGGCGCCATCTTCGTCGAGGAGCTGGACGAGGTGCCGGATGACGCGCCGGTGGTCTTCTCCGCCCATGGCGTGCCGAAATCGGTGCCCGCCGAGGCGAGCCGCCGCAAGCTCTTCTACCTGGACGCCACCTGCCCCCTCGTCAGCAAGGTGCATCGCGAGGCCGAGCAGCACTTCACCCGTGGCCGGCACATCCTGCTGATCGGCCATGCCGGCCACCCGGAGGTGGTCGGCACCATGGGCCAGCTCCCCGAAGGCACGGTGACGCTGATCGAGGATGCCGCCCAGGCCCGCACCGCGCCGGTGCCCGGGGGGGTGCCGCTGGCCTTCATCACCCAGACCACCCTCTCGGTCGACGACACCACGGATATCGTGGCGGCACTGCGCGAGCGCTTCCCCGAGATCCATGCGCCGGCCAAGGAGGACATCTGCTACGCCACCACCAACCGCCAGGCGGCGGTGAAGGCGATCGCCAACCGGGCGGAGCTGATGGTGGTGGTTGGCGCGCCGAATTCCTCCAACTCCCTCCGTCTCGTCGAGGTGGCGGAACGCGCCGGTTGCCCACGGGCGGTGATGGTGCAGCGGGGCCGCGACCTCGACCTCTCGCTGGCCGAGGGCCTCGCCACCATCGGCGTCACCGCCGGCGCCAGCGCCCCCGAGGTGCTGGTGGAGGAGGTGCTGACCCGGCTGCGCGAGCGTTTCACCCTGGTGATCGAGGAGGTCGTGGTCGCCGAGGAGACCATCACCTTCAAGCTGCCCGGCGCCCTCCAGACCGAAGGCGCACGCTAGCCTCCCATGGCCGTCTACACCGAAGTCACCGACGAGGCGCTGCGCAGCTTCCTCGCCGCCTATCCGCTCGGCGATCTCATCGCCTTCCGCGGCATCGCCGAGGGGGTGGAGAATTCCAACTACGCGCTGAAGACCAGGGCGGGCGACTTCATCCTGACGCTCTACGAGAAGCGCGTCGATCCGGCGGAGCTGCCCTGGTTTCTCGGGCTGATGGAGCATCTGGCCGCCCGCGGACTGCGCTGCCCGCAGCCGGTGCAGGCCCGGGACGGGGTGGCGCTGCGCGAGCTGGCCGGGCGGCCGGCGGCGATCTGCACCTTCCTCCCCGGCGTCTGGCCCCGGCGCATCCGCCCGGAGCATGGCGCGCCGCTCGGCGAGGCGCTGGCCCGGCTGCATGCGGCAGGGGCGGATTTCACCGCCATCCGTCCGAACGGCCTCGGCCCCGCCAGCTGGGGGCCGCTGCTCGACCGTTGCCGGGCCGGGGGCGATGCCGTGCATCCGGGCCTGATCACCGAGCTGGACCGGACGCTGTCCGGCATCCTCGCCGCCTGGCCGGCGCCGGGGCAGCTGCCGGCCGGCCAGATCCATGCCGACCTCTTCCCCGACAATGTCTTCTTCCTCGACGGGCCGGACGGGAAACCCGCCGTATCCGGCCTGATCGACTTCTACTTCGCCTGCACGGACCTGCTCGCCTATGACATCGCCGTCTGCCTCAATGCCTGGTGCTTCGAGACGGATGGCTCCTTCAACGTGACGCGGGCGCATGCGGTGCTCGCCGCCTATCAGCGGGTGCGGCCGCTCTCGGCCGAGGAGCGGGCGGCGCTGCCGGTGCTCTGCCGCGGCGCGGCCATCCGTTTCCTCCTCACCCGCCTCTACGACTGGATGGCGACGCCGCCCGGGGCGCTGGTGACGCGGAAGGACCCCCTGGAATACCTGGCGAAGCTCCGCTTCTTCGCCGCAGCCGAAGGGCCCCGCGCCATTGGCCTCTGACAAGACAAGCCCCGACGGGACAAGCGCCGCCGAGACAAGCCCCGGCGAGACCCAGGCGGTCGAGATCTGGACCGATGGCGGGTGCAAGCCGAATCCCGGACCGGGCGGCTGGGCCGCGATCCTCCGCTTCGGCGGGGCGGAGCGGGAGCTTTCGGGCAGCGATGCGGAGACGACCAACAACCGCATGGAGCTCATGGCGGCGATCAGCGCGCTCGAGGCGCTGAAGCGCCCCTGCCGCGTGGTGCTGCACACTGACAGCGAGTATGTCCGCAACGGCATCAGCCGCTGGATCAACGGCTGGGTGCGGAACAACTGGCGCAACTCGGCGAAGGAGCCGGTGGCCAACATGGCGCTCTGGCAGCGCCTGCTGGCGGCGGCCAAGCCGCATCAGGTGGAATGGCGCTGGGTCCGCGGCCATGCCGGCGACCCGATGAACGAGCGGGCCGACCGGCTGGCGACCGAGGCGCGGCTGCGGCTCGGCTGAAGTCCTGTGAATTCTCGCATAAAGGGTCATTTTGGCTTGCATAATGTCACAGTAACGAGTCAAGTAAATCGGGTTCGTTGGACAGTCATTACGCACAAATCCGCTTGGCGTAGGTCGCTTTTGGCGGCCACAACCATAAGCTCAATCCTCCGGCGCAGTCCTGCTGGCATCATATTTTTTTTATTGGAGTCCATGCAGTAGAAAGCCTCCACGATTCCGAGGCATCCGGACCGGGGCGTGCCGCTAACTCTTAGAGGCTGTGCCGATCAGCGTTTCTGCATCGCACGCTATATTTCCGGCACGGCTCCAGGAGTTGCGCCTGGACGCCATTTCCTTGACAAGACTGACAGTTCGCAAGCGTGGCGCCCTAAGGAAACGGTGCCGCTCAAGGAAAGACGTCTGACGAGGGGGCTGCCCGATCGCCGTGTGCCATCCGGCACCATCGCCCTGGTGCCGCCGGTCGGCAGTCAGCCACGAGGCCAAAGTGTCTGCCTGTTAACACGAGCAAGAAATGCACCAGTGCCCGGCCTCGCCGGTCAACGCTGCGTCGACGGGCGCCGCTCCGGACGATGGCCAGGGCGACGCCCAGCAGTCACCTCGCCGCCGGTTGCCCTCTGGTCCGCCGCTCCCCGCGCCAGTGGCGCCAAACCTCCCACGCCAGCCGGGCCAGCATCGCGCCGCCCAGGACCGTCGTGCCGACACCAACCCCCCAGAGGCCGAGAACGGCCGCAGCGGCGCCGATGGTCGAACCCGGCGCCACGACGCCGTCCAGCCAGCCCCTCGGCAGCGGCTCGCCGCCGAAGGCCATGAGCGCGACCCCAGTCGCGGTGATCACCGCCATCATTGCGGTGTAGGACGCCAGCCTCATGGTTCGACCCCCTGCCCCATGGCCATCGGGAACGCGCGGGCAGCATAGGGGCTCCGGAGGCCGTTGCCAGGATGCCGTGGTCCCGGGCTAGGCTCGCGCCCGCAGGAGGACGCCCCATGCCCCCCTACCCGCCCGACCCCGTCGTCCAGGCCGAGGCCCGGCGCCTCGCCGCCGAGGATCTGGACCGCGACCTCGGCCGGGTCGCCGAGATGCTGGCCGAGCGTGGCCACCGCGGCCCGGACGGCGAGCCCTACCCCGCGCGCACCGTGGCGAACCTGCTCGACGAGGAACTCCGCCGCAGGCGCGAGGCGAGGTGGCGCGAGCGGAGCCTCGGGGCGGCCGAGGACTTCGACCGCTGGCTCGAGGACGAGGGGCGCCACTTCCTGGCTGGCGGCGGCGGAGACCAAGGCGGCCGGGAACGCTAGTCGGGCGCGCCAAGCCCGTTCGCTTGGCCCACCAGCATGTTGAGCCGCCTGTGGCGCGACTCGTCCGCCCCATGGCCGCCAGACGTCGTCTCGGCAGGCCATCGGACGCGCAGGGTCGTTCGTACGGCAGAACGCCGCCCAGGCCGCGGGAGCTCCGTCCGGGGGAGGCGGACAGCCCGCATTCAAGCTCTCGGGTCAGACCGGCGCACCGGCAGCACCGACGGGCGCTCCGCCAGTGCACGGAAGTGGGTCTTCATCGCACGGTGTAGGGGCACCGCGCGGGAGGCACAGCCGGTCACCCACGACCCTTGGCGCGCGGCGAAGCCGGGGGACGAGCGTCGCTGGCATGTCGGCGGGCTTGCGGTCCAGCGCGTCGTGGCGACGGTGAACCCTCGCAGCCTTGCGCTCCTCCGGTGGCGCTCCGGCGCTCGCCTTGCCCAAATGACGTCGCTTGGGCGCCTCGAACGGGACACACCGGCGTTCCATGTTCGAGGCGTCAGAATGGGAGAAAACCCACATGCGCCGGGTCAACCTCGTCTTCGGGCTGGCTCTGCTGGCCACGATTCCCGCCTGCGCCCAACCCCTCCACTACGGGGCGGAACCCGCCTACCAAGCCTACGGCCCGGCACCTTACGCGGTCGCCCCGCGCTACTGGGGTGGCGGGTGGGGTGGCGGTCACCACCATGCAGCGCCGCGGCATCGCCACCACGGCGGCCACCACCACCCTCACCACGGCGGGCATCACCACCGCGGTGGGCACGGTCACCACGGTGGTCACCATCACGGCGGCGGCCACCGTCACTGACGCCACGCGCCTTGGCTGGCCTTTTCGGCCGTGGCGCGACTCCCGGGACGAGGCTGCCTGTGAACGCGGCACCACAGGCTGCGCGCTCCCTCGGGACCAGCGCCTCAGTCGCAGGAACACCCCGGTGCCAGGTCCCGAGCCACGGCGAGATAGGCGTTGGCCAGTACGGACCCCGGCAGCGCGTCCCCGCAGAGCGCCTCCAGAGCACGCAGCAGGTGCTCGGCTGCCTCCAACTGGCCCTCGGCCAAGGCCCGCTCGAGAGCGGCCAGGACCTGTTCCTCGAGTTGCGGTGCATCCGTCATCGGCGCCTCCCTCCTGGGCCACGGCGGGCCGCCAGCGAAGGTGGGGGCTGCCTCCGTGGGAGGGTCAAGGGCCGCTTTCATACTTTGTCACACGGCTTGGACGCTCCGGACGGAGGCACCCGGCATCTTCCCGGATACGGTGGCGTTCCCCGCAACAAGGCGGGCCGTCGGCGCCTGCTGGCGCCGCGGCCAACCGACGAACGCGGACACGACAACCAAGGAGACACGCCGGGATGATTGACACCAAGACGCTCCGCCGCACCGGCCTAGCGCTGGCGCTGGGCCTATCGCTCGCGGCTTGCGCCCAGCAGCAGAGCCCGCCGCCCGCCCAGCGGACCGGCGGCATGTCGGGCATGGGCTCGCAAGGCATGGCGGGGCACAACATGTCCGGGATGTCCGGCATGCAGGGGCACGACATGCGCGGCATGAACATGCAGCAGATGATGGCCCACTGCGCCCAGATGCGTCAGCAGATGCGGCCGGGCGCCACGATGAGCGCCGACATGCAGGCGATGATGGCGCACTGCGACCAGATGCACCCGCAGGCGGGCACGGCTGGCGCCGCGTCCGGAGGCGCAACCCAGCACAGACACTGACGAAGCCCAGAAGTGGCAACCCGACGTCCAAGGCATACTGGACGTCGGGCTTGCGGCGTGCCGCCAAGGGCATACCGAGTGCGTTCTAGCCGTTTTGATCCACGCCCGGCATGCCGGGGAGGGCAAGGATTAACCTGCCTTCCTCAAGGATACTTCAGTCAACGGGACCATCAAAGCTTGATCGCTCGCAGCCGTAGCGAGTTGCCGATGACGGACACCGAACTCAGCGCCATGGCCAGCGCGGCGACGATCGGGCTGAGCAGGAGGCCGGTGAATGGGTAGAGCACGCCCGCCGCCAGCGGGATCCCGCCGATGTTGTAGCAAAAAGCGAAGAACAGGTTCTGCCTGATGTTCCTCATCGTCGCGCGCGAAAGCGTCCGCGCTCGCGCGATGCCCGCGAGGTCTCCGCGAACCAGCGTCACGCCCGCGCTCTGCATGGCGACGTCCGTGCCGGTCCCCATGGCGATACCCACATCCGCCTCGGCCAGTGCCGGAGCATCGTTCACGCCATCGCCCGCCATGGCGACGACCTTCCCCTTGGCCCGGAGCTCCCGGACGATGCGGTGCTTGTCCTCGGGCAGCACGTCGCCCTGGAACTCGTCGATGCCGAGCTTCCGCGCGACCGCCTCCGCCGTCGTCCGGTTGTCGCCGGTCAGCATGACGATGTGGATGCCCTCGGCGCGCAGGCTCGCCAGCGCGGCGGGCGTGGTCTGCTTCACCGGATCCGCCACCGCGATGACGCCGCCCGGTCCGCCGTCCACGGCCAGGAACAGCGCCGTGCCGCCCTCACGGCGCAGCTCGTCGGCCTTGGTCGTCAGCTCGCCCAGTTCCACCCCGAGCTCCTGCATCAGCCGCGCGTTGCCCAGCGCGACCCGGCGCCCGCCGACCGTGCCGGTCACGCCCTTGCCGGTGACGGAGGCGAAGTCGGCCGGTTCGCCGAAGGCAACGCCGCGCTCCTTGGCAGCCGCCACGACGGCGGCCGCCAGCGGGTGCTCGCTGGACCGCTCGAGGCTCGCCGCGAGCGGCAGCACCTCGGCCTCGGTCAGCCCAGGAGCCGGAACCACGGCCACGACCTTGGGCTTGCCCTCGGTCAGGGTGCCGGTCTTGTCCACGACGAGGGTGTCGACCTTCTCCATGTGCTCCAGCGCCTCGGCCGACTTGATGAGAACGCCCGCACCGGCGCCCTTGCCGACCCCAACCATGATCGACATCGGGGTGGCGAGACCGAGCGCGCAGGGGCAGGCGATGATGAGCACCGAGACGGCCGCGATCAGGGCGTAGGACAGCGCCGGGCTTGGGCCCCAGACGGCCCAGGCGACGAAGACCAGGACGGCCACCGCGATGACGGCCGGGACGAACCAGCCCGCCACGGTGTCGGCCATGCGCTGGATGGGCGCCCGGCTGCGCTGGGCCTCCGCGACCATGGCCACGATGCGGGACAGCATGGTGTCGGAGCCCACCTTGTCCGCCCGCATCACCAGCGAGCCGGTGCCGTTCACCGTGGCGCCGATGACCTTGGCGCCGGACGCCTTCTCGACCGGCAAGGATTCGCCGGTGACCATGGACTCGTCCACGGCGCCGCCGCCCTCCAGCACCTCGCCGTCCACCGGCACGCTCTCGCCCGGCCGCACGCGCAGCCGGTCGCCGACCTGGACGTCCGCCAGCGGGATCTCCTCGTCCGAGCCGTCCGGCCGGATCCGGCGGGCGGTCTTGGGCGCCATGTTCAGCAGGGCCCGGATGGCGCCGCCGGTCGCCTCGCGCGCCCGCAGCTCCAGCACCTGGCCGAGCAGGACGAGCACGGTGATGACGGCCGCCGCCTCGAAGTAGACCGCGACCGTGCCATCCATGCCCCGGAAACCCTCCGGGAAGACGCCGGGTGCGAAGGTCGCGACCAGGCTGTAGAGGTAGGCGGCACCCGTCCCGAGCGCGATCAGGCTGAACATGTTCAGGCTGCGGTTCACGACCGACTGCCAGCCGCGGACAAAGAAGGGCCAGCCAGCCCAGAGCACAACCGGCGTCCCGAGCAGGAACTGGATCCAGACCGATGTCCGGGGCGGGACGAGGTGGTGCAGGTTCAGGCCCGGGAGGTGCGCGCCCATCTCCAGAATGACGACGGGAATGGTCAGCGCCAGCCCGACCCAGAACCGGCGGGTCATGTCGGCGAGCTCGTGGTTCGGGGCGGCCTCGGCGGTCACCTCCAGCGGCTCGAGCGCCATGCCGCAGATGGGGCAGCTGCCCGGCCCCTGCTGCCGGATCTCCGGGTGCATCGGGCAGGTGTAGATGGCGGCCTTCTGCGCCGCTGTGGGCGCGGCGGCCTTCTCCGGCTGCAGGTACTTCTCTGGGTTCGCCTCGAACTTCGTCCGGCACCCCGCCGAGCAGAAGTGGAAGGTCGTGCCGCCATGCTCCAGCCGGTGCTTCGAGGTCGCCGGGTCCACCTTCATCCCGCAGACCGGGTCGGTGACCAGGGCCGCGTCGGCCACCGCCGCGTCCCCATGTCCATGGTGCGCGTGTCCATGGCCCTGGTGCCCGACCCCGTGGTCGTGGCCGCATCCCGGGCCGTGCTGGTGCCCGTGCCCCCCGTGGTGACCGTGTCCGTGCTGCTGGCCGCTCATGGTGCCGTCTCCGCGATGGTCCGCCTTGGCGGGCCGGTTCTGGTCTGACGGACGCAACGTGGTGCTTCCCATCGTGGGAGGGTCAAGCCGGGAACCCGTCGGACGGCGGCGGACATGCTTTGTCGCAATGCCGGGGGCATTCCCCGCGAGCGGGGTGGAGGCCGGTCACCCTGCCTGGGGCTCTTTCGTTGGACGGCAGCCTGGGACCACGGCTGCAAGGTGGTCGGGACGCCGGTCCGGAGTTCCCGGACCGGCGCGTTCGGGGCTAGGCGAAGATGTACCAGGACCCGACGTCGCTGACGCCGTCGACGAACTGGGGGGTCGGGAACATGAAGTCGCTCTGCCGCAGGTCGTCCTTGGCGACGCCGACGAGCAGGATGGAGCCGTCGTCGCTGCCGTCCTGGTCCATGTCCCAGGCGACCTTGGCACCAAGGTCGGTGTCCTCGACCGAGACGTCCTTGGCGTCGATGTCCATGAAGGCGATGTGGTCGAACAGGCCCTGTGCCAGTCCGGTTGCCCGGAAGTCGAGCACCACGTCGTTGCCGCTGTCCATGGAAACCATGAAGGCGTCGGAGCCCGCGCCGCCCAGGTAGACGTCGTCGCCCTTCCCGCCGTCGAGCATGCCGTGGCCCTCGCCCTCGGCGAGCCAGTCCGGGCCGTCGCCTCCCATCAGCTCGTCGTTCGCGGCACCACCGATCAGGGTGTCCATGCCCTCGCCGCCCTCGAGCTGGTCCGGACCGTCCCCGCCCAGAAGCAGGTCCCTGCCCTCGGCTCCATCGAGAACGTCGTCGCCGCCGTTTCCGAGCAGGACATCGGCGCCCGCACGACCGAAGATCTGGTCCCAGTCGCCGCTGCCGCTCAGCAGCTCGCCCTTCCCAGTCCCGACGATGGCCGCGTATCTGTCGAAGGCGACGGTCTGGGCGCGGTCGCCGGATCCGGGAACCAGGCTCTCGTCAGCCGCCGGAAGGGAGCCGGTGATCTCCGGCCCGGACACGCTCGGGCTCGGGGCCTCCTCGACAGGCCCGTCCGGCGCGCGGGCACCCGGCGGCAGGTCCGGCTCGTTGTAGAACATGAAGTCGTCCTGCGAGAGCCCGGACTTCTGCACGCCCTCAAGCACGACTGAGCCGCCTTCCCAGCTGACCTTCACCCCGGCACTGGTGTCGTTGATGGTCAGGTCTTCCCAGCGGATCTCCTCGAGCGCGATGTGGTCGCCGACGCCGGGTCCGGCGGTGAAGTCGCGGATGACGTCGTCACCCGAGCCTTGGCGCACGATGAAGGCGTCTGGCCCCATGCCGCCCACGAGGGTGTCGTTCCCTTCCTCGCCATCCATGCTGCTGTGGCCGGGTCCCTCGTCCAGGTAGTCGTTGCCGGGACCACCCATCAGGGCATCCGCGTCCGCGGCGCCGTAGAGGGTGTCGTCGCCACCCTCGCCGTGCAGGTGATCCATGCCCGGGCCGCCCGAGAGCAGGTCGGCTCCCTCGCCGCCCGTCAGGACGTCGCCCTCGGGGCCGCCGCCGAGCTTGTCCGCGCCGCCGAGCCCCCAGTAGTGGTCGGCGGCGCCGGTGCCGCCGAAGCTGTCCGCCCCGAGGCCACCCACCGCGAGCTGGTGCTCGGGCATGCCCGGAATGGTCAGGGAGACCTGCTCTCGCTCCGTCCGCTCAGGGGTCACGGTCTCGGTCCCGAGCAGCCGCTGCACCAAGTCCAACAGTTCTCTCGCCACGCCGTGATCCTCCATCCCATGCTGTGGCCGCGCGATGGGACGGCGATGCAGGCCCAGGCGCGCGGCATCCGGAGAACACGGCGCGCTCGGCCGGGGTTGGCCCCGCATCCATGACGTAGTGTGTCAGCGTGTCGGGTCCGGACCGTTGCTCTCCGGCCGAATGTGCATGCCTGCATGACGAAGTATGTCCAGGCGCCACTCGCCCGTTGCGGGCGGCGGGGGCGGGCGGCAGCTTCCGGCACCAATGTGAGCCTTGGGCGGCGGCGCGCCGGGGCCGGAGGTGTCGGGATGACGAAGACATTCGGGTTCGGGGCCGCGCTCCGGCGGCTGTCGCTGGCCGGGGCGACCTTGCTGGCCGTGGCGGTGCCCGCGCTGGCGCAGAGCGTCGACCTGACGCTTGAGGAGCGCACGGTCAACATCAACGGCACCGACCGTCCCGCGGTGACGGTCAACGGCCAGTTCCCCGGCCCGCTGCTTCGCCTGCGCGAGGGCGAGGAAGCCTTGATCCGAGTGACAAACCGGATGCGGCAGTCCAGCAGCATTCACTGGCACGGCCTCATCCTGCCCTCCGCGATGGACGGCGCCCCCGGCTTCAGCACCGGCTTCGTCCGCGGCATCGCGCCCGGCGAGACCTTCGAATACCGTTTCCCCGTCGTCCAGTCCGGCACCTACTGGTACCACGCCCACAACCTCGACCACGAGCAGCGGGGCCTCTACGCCCCCATCGTCATCGACAAGCGCGAGCCCGAGCCCTTCCGCTACGACCGCGACCACGTCGTCCAGCTTTCCGAGTGGACGGACGAGCGGCCGCTGCGCGTGCTCCAGAACCTCAAGCGCGACCCCGGCTACTACAACTGGAACCGGCGCACGCTGGTGGACCTGATCCGCGACCTGGGCCGCGCGCCGGACGGCGAGGCACGCCGGGCCATCGTCCGCAACCGCATCGAGTGGGGCAACATGCGGATGGACCCCACCGACATCGCCGACGTCACCGGAGCGACCTACCGCTACCTCGTCAACGGCTTCCGGCCCGAAACGCCCGCGACCCTGCTGTTCCGGCCGGGCGAGCGCGTGCGACTGCGGCTCATCAACTCCGGGGCCATGACGTACTTCGATGTCCGCATCCCCGGCCTCAAGATGACGGTGGTGCAGGCGGACGGGAACAACATCCGGCCTGTCGTCGTGGACGAGCTCCGCATCGCGGTCGCCGAAACCTACGACGTCATCGTCGAGCCGCGCGACGACCGGCAGTACCAAATCCTCGCCGAGACCATGGACCGCACGGGCTGGGCCAGGGCGCGCTTGGCGCCGCGCACGGACGCCCCGGTCGAAGCCTTGCCGCAGCACCGCCCGCGGCCGGTCCTGACCATGGCCGACATGATGATGAACCCGGGGCCGACCGGCCTCGACCGCGGCACCCCGCTGCCCGAGCAGGACCAGCCAGGCCACGTGGCGCCCATGGGCGGCATGGACCACGGCTCCATGGCAGGGATGGGCGCCGGGCAGCCGCAGGGTCAAGCCGCCGCCCCAGCCATGGACCATGCGGCCATGGGCCACGGCGCCATGGCCGGGATGCCGGGCACGGGCGGTGGACAGGCCGCAGCCCCCGCAATGGACCACGCAGCCATGGGCCACGGCGCCATGGATCACTCCGCGATGGGGCACGGCGCACCGGGGAGGTCCGGCGCGCAGGGACCGGGCACCCCGGCCACGACCACGGCGGGCGGGATGGAGGCGCACGCGGGTCATGGCGGCATGACAATGGCCGACCCGGTGGTGCACGACACCGGATCTCCCCCCGGCGCCCGCGTGCTGTCCTACCGCGACCTGCGCCCGCTGCGCGCCGACCCGGAATACCGGACCCCGGACCGCATCATCGAGGTGCGCCTGACCGGGAACATGGAGCGCTACATCTGGTCGATGAACGGCAACGAGTTCTGGCGCGCCCAGCCCATCGTCGCCCGGCTCGGCGAACGCCTGCGAATCCGCTTCATCAACGAGACCATGATGAACCACCCCATGCACCTGCACGGCATGTGGATGGTCCCGGACCTCGGCAACGGCGCCTTCAACCCCCGCAAGCACGTGGTCAACATCAAGCCAGCCACCTCGCTCGACGTCGACGTCATCGTGGACGCCGAGGGCGACTGGGCCTTCCATTGCCACCTGCTCATGCACATGGAGTCCGGCATGATGCGGATCTTCCGTGTCACCCGTGACGGCACGCCCGTCGCGTCCACGCAGCAGCCTGCGCAGGCGGCCATGCCCGCCGGGCATCGCCACTGATGCCGCGGGAGATCAGCATGACCTTCTCGTTTTCGAAGGCGACGTCGGCTGGCCTGCTCGTCGCCGCCCTGTCCTTCTCGTCCGCCTGGGCACAGGCGGGCGGCGGCCATGCTGGCCACGGTGCGCCCGTAAGCCTGGGAACGAACCCGTCGGCCGTCCAGAGCGTCGGGACGACCCCGGCGTCCGGCGCCGAGGACCACACCGGCCACTCGCCCATCTACTTCGGAGCCGTGCTGTTCGACCAGAACGAGATGCGCAGCAACGGCCGCGGCAGCCCGATCTACGCCTGGGAGGGCTCGGGCTTCTACGGCACCGACTACCACCGCGTCTGGGTGAACACGCGCGGCGAGACCAGCCGCGAGCGCGGCGCCCTGGAGAGGGCCGAGGCGCAGGTGCTCTACTCGCGCCTGATCGGCTACTACTGGGACCTCCAGGCGGGCGTGCGCCACGACTTCCGCATCGACCCGCGCGAGGGCACGCCCTCGCGGACCTACGGCGTGTTCGGTCTCCAAGGATTGGCGCCGGGCTTCTTCGAGGTGCAGCTGCAAGGATTCGTCGGCGGCGACGGGGTGTTCCTCGCCCGCGCCGCGGCCTCCTACGACCTGCTCATCACCAACCGGCTCGTCCTCCAGCCCGAGGTGGAGCTGAACTTCTCGACCGGATGGGACCGCGACGCCCTCATCGCGCCCGGCCTCTACCGGACCGAGGTCGGGCTGCGGCTGCGCTACGAGATCACCCGCGAGTTCGCGCCCTACATCGGCTACTCCTTCGAGAGCTTCAACGGCGGCGCGACCGGCCTGAACCGGCGGCTGGGCGAGAAACCATCGCAGTCCACGGTCGTGGCAGGCATCCGCATCTTCTTCTGACGACGAGCCCAAGCTCCGGGGAAGCGCAAATGACAAGGATGCCGAAGCATCCGGGAGCGGCCGCGCCGTCCCGAGACGACGAGGCTGTGCTGAACCGCTTGGCTTCCGCCGAGTGGGACCGGGCGCCGGGCGCTGGCGGCGGCCCGCTTGGGCATGCCCCGAACGCCGCCGACCTCTCCCGCACCATCGAGGTCGCCCGCGTCCTCCTCGTCATCGGCCTCGTATTCCTGCACTACGGCGCCATCCCGCCCGGCTGGGTGTCTCCGTTCCGGGGCGTCGACCCGGACGCTCCGCACCGGGTCGCGTCGTTCGTCAACAGCGCCGTCCTGTTCTTCTTCTTCAGCGCGGTGCCGCTGCTCTCGACGATCTCGGGCTGGCTGTTCTTCCGGTTCAGCGAGAAGCGGGTCTGGCCCGCGCTGCGGCGCCGAATCGGTGCCCGGGTGCGCTCGCTCTACGCGCCCTTGGTCGTCTGGAACGCGGTCTTCCTGCTGGCCCTGCTCGCCCTCCACGCCACCGGTGAAGGAGCCTCGCTGCTTCGGCAGATGAACATCGACTTCGACCACGCGGACGGCATGGCTTACGTGAACGCGGTGCTGGGGCTGACGGACCACCCGGTGGCGTTCCAGTTCTGGTTCGTGCGCGACCTCTTCCTCACCGCGCTTCTGAGCCCCCTGCTCTGGCTGTCGCTGCGCCACAGCCCTTGGCTGGGCGCCATCGTGCTCGGCGGGGCCTGGACCATGGACTGGAACCTGGTCGTGTTCTTCCGGGCGGACGTGCCCTTCTTCTTTTACCTCGGCGCCCTCGCGCGGCTCCGCGGCTACCTGCCGATGCCGAGCGGCCGGGCGACGTCGGCGCTGGTTGCCTTCTACGTCGGGCTGGTCCTCCTCCGTGCGTCCGCGCCGCTCCTGGTCGACGTGGACGCGCCGGGGACGGCCTGGCTGCTCGACTTCGCCACCCGCGCCATGAGGCCGGTTGGGGTGCTGGCCTGCTGGGGCGTCTGCCTTCGGATCGCGGCGGCGCCCTGGAGCGGCGCCGTCGCGCGGCACAGCAACTTCGCCTTCTTCCTGCATGCGACGCACTACCCGCTGATCGCGGCGGTGAAGCTCGTCCTCTGGCACGTGCTGCCTGCGGAGACGGACGTTTGGCTGCTGGCGCACTACGCCGCGAGCGTGGCCGTGACCGTGCTGCTTTCCTTCGGCGCGGCAAGGTTGATCGCTGCCGTCTCGCCGGGGCTCTACACATTCCTCGCTGGTGGGCGCGACATCCGCGTGCCCTCCCGCGCCTAGCGGCAGGGATCTTGGATCGTGAACGGGGGCTCAATGTTGATGCGGACGGGGCTTTTCCTTGCGGCGGCCACCCTGCTGGCTGCCTGCGCCACGGCGCCCGCCGGGATGCAGCGTGCGGCGCCGCCCGCCCACGCCACCGGCGCGGGCATCGGCGGGCCTGCGAGCGCGACCGGCGCGGCACCGGCGGCGGTCCCGGCCTCGGAGCACCGGCATCACTGACACCTGACGTGGGGCCGGTATCTGCTCCTGAGCTATAGGCCCAGTGCGCCGCGGATTACGGGGCCAACCTGCTCCCAGACCCCGGCGAGGTCGGCGGCCGCCCCGAGAGCGCCGCCCAGTCCTCCCACCACCGCCCTCAGCATGCCCGGCTTCCGCTGCTCGGGCTTCGCGGCCGCCTGCTGGGCCACGTACTCGACCTGTTCCAACAAAGCGTTCTTCTCGGCGTCGTTGGTGACTTTGGACTGGATGATTGCCTCGGTCAGGCTCTGCAGAGCCTTTTCGACTTCGTGGTGCCCTGCCTCGCCTAGTCCTTTCACCGTGACGACAATGCTGCGGACGGTGCCCGTATTGATCGAGCCGACCACCCCGCCACTGACGGTGATGCTGGTGTTGGAGATGGCGCCGTTGGGGATTTGTGGCATTTGCACTCGGTAGCTCCCTCCAATGCCCCCGGTCATCGCATCCGCCTCGGCCAGCGCCATGTTCATCATGGCGGCGTGCTGCTGGAACTGGAGCGTCTGGGCCACGGTGAACCGGTAGTAGCAGTCCACGCACAGGCCCTGGCCGCCTACGTTCATCAGAGCGGGGCGGCCGTCCTGCGAGCAAACGAGGACGCGGGGTTTCTTGGCTGCGGGAGAGGAGGCATCAACCATGACCTCTTCTACCCTCGCGCCCCCGTGACGGCCATGCGAATCAATGTGCCGACGGCTCTCCAAACCGCCCTACCACCGAACTCGCTGAAGTGGAGGCTCGAGGGCAGTGCCCTCGGCCTCGCCGCCCTCAGGCCGCTTGCCCATGCAGGACTGGCGCCTCCCGGCACTCCTGCACCTCGACCGTGACGTGGGCCACGCCGAGTCCCGCCGGGATGAGCGCCTTGTAGTGTTCCGGCGGACGGGGCGTGTGGGTGACAACGCCGAGGGCGGCCGCGTAGACGCCGGGCGCTACCGACCAGACGTGGAGGTCGTAGAGGCGGTTGTCGCCAACTCCCTCGACGGCCTCCCGCACCCCCTGCAGGACCGGCTCCGGTGCCTGGTGGTCGAGCAGGATGCGGCTGGTGTCCCGGAGCAGGCCCCAGGACCAATGCGTGACGAGCGCGGCGCCGACTAGGCCCATCAGCGGGTCCATCCACCACGCGCCCAGGAACAAACCCGCCAGCAGCGCCGCGATGGCCAGCACCGAGGTCAAGGCGTCGGCCAGGACATGCAGGTAGGCCGAACGGAGGTTCAGGTCGTGCCCGTGGCCTTGGTGTTCGTGGTCATGGTCATGATGCTCATGGTGGTCGTGGTCGTCATGGCCCTGATGGTGGCTATGGTCGTGGACGCCGAGGAGCAGGACCGAGGCGGCGTTGACGGCGAGGCCGACCACCGCGACCGCGATCGCCCAGCCGAAGGCGATGGGCACCGGGTTCACCAGCCGAGCGACGCTCTCCCAGACCATCGCCAGCGCGAAGGCGGCGAGCAGGACAGCCCCGGTGTACCCGGCGAGTGCGTTGACCTTGCCCGTTCCGAAGGCGAAGCGCGGGTCGGCCGCGTGGCGACGCGCGTAGGCGTAGGCGAACGCGCTGATGCCGAGGGCGGCCGCGTGCGAGCCCATGTGCAGCCCGTCCGCAAGCAACGCGACGGAACCGAAGGCCAGCCCGGCGCCGATCTCGACCACCATCGTGGCCGCGGTGAGCAGGAGGACGAGCAGCGTCCGGCGCTCGCCCGTGCGGGGACGGTCCTGGCCGAAGGTGTGGCCGTGCCGCCAAGTGTCCATCGAATGCTGGTGCATAGTGCTCCTAACGCCGCTTCCGCCTTGAGGGCATGGTACGTCAGTGCATCCGGTGCGCGAGGCCGGGCGGCGAGGTCGATACCATCTCGGCGGCCGCGTAGAGCAGCAGCAGGGCGACCACCGCCTCGAGGGCGATCGAGCGGGCCAGCCTGGCCCCCGCTCCCGGCGCGCGGGCCGCCAGCGCCGGTGTCAGCCGGAAGCGGTGCCAAGCCGCGAAGCCCAGCAGGACGGCCACGAAGGCCACCTTGGCCATGAGCGCCCAGCCGTACCAGGAGCCGAGGAGCTGCCCGAGGTCGCCGACGATCCACCAGGCGAGCACCAAGCCCGCGGCCGCCAGAACCGGCACGGCGACCGCCGCGACGCGGGCCCAGTCCTCGACGAGGTGGGCCGCGTGCGGGCCGTCCCGCCTCGAGACCCAGGCGAGCGGCGGCAGGCTGCCGATCCAGTAGGCGGCCACCACGAGGTGGACCAGCAGCAGTCCCGCCAGCAGCGGCCGGGGCACGAGCGACGTCGTGTGCCCGAGGAGGGCGTAGCTGGCGCATACGACGACGCCACCGGCGGCGGCCAGTGGCGCCCAGCGCGGGCCGAAGGCGAGCGAGCCGACGAGGAGCATGCCGAGCCCGCCCAGCCCGTAGGAGGCCCCCGCCGGGGACATGAGCACGATGCTCCAGCCGTCCGGGTCCGTCAGGGTATCGCCACCCATCAGGACGCCCACATGGGCGGTCAGGGCACCAAGGGCGGCCGCGATGGCGAGCAAGCTGGCGCCGGTCGCCCAGCGCCGCAGCCGCCGGGCGTCGCCCTCGTCCAGCCGGGCGCCGAACAGGAGCGCGAAGAAGGCGAGGCCCGCGCCGCCCAGGCTGCCAGCGTAGTAGGCCGCCCGCAGCGCGATGGCCGCCGCCCCGTAGCCCAGCTCGCCGCCCTGGAGCAGGGCCAGGATCACCGGGCGGCGCGCTCGACCCGGAAGCCCACCGTGCCGCCGCCGACATGGCCGTCGGCCGAGGCGCCGCGCCACTCGACCCGGTAGGCGCCGGGCGGCAACGTCTCCTGCACGGTCGCCCGCACCTCCGCGACGGCGGCACCGCGCTCGCCTTCGCGGGTCAGCTTCCTCTCGCGCCCCGCCTCGTCCAGCAGCTTCAGGGTCATCACCCGCACCGGCATCGCGAACATCAGGGAGATGGCGGGCGGGGAACTGCGGAGCACCGCGCCGTCGGCGGGCTCGGCGTGGTGGAGCTCGGAGTGCGCCAAGGCCGGACCCGCCGCGGCCAGGCCAAGGACGATGGCGGCAGCCACGAGGGAGCGGCGCCGGGGGAGCGAAGCGGTCATGTCGAACCTCGGGTTTATGTGCGGCACGGTGCCGGGCGGCCCGGCCAGGAGCTTGGGTGAATCCCATGGCACGCGCGCGGGGCGGCGCGGAACCGTCCGCACGGTGCCAGCAATCATTCGAAATCTGGGAGGGGGAAAGGCGTCGGAGGTGGCCCGGCAGCGGCTGGAGCCGCCGCCGGACCGGTCACTCAGTGCCCGTGGTGCGCGTGGCCGCCCTGCGCCCGCGGCGCGGATGCCGCGCCGTGACCGGCGTGCCCGGCGGACGCAGCAGGGTGCTGGGCGGGAGCCGCAGCCGGGGCCGCCACGCCGTGGACCGCGTGGGCGTCGGCGGCCGACACCTGCGTGGACGCGGCGGCGCCGTGCCCAGCGTGCGACATGCCCTCCATGCCGTGGACCATGGAGGCGGGCACCTGCACGGCGTTGGCGTCGCCCGCGTACGCGGCGATGGCGCGCCGCATCAGCGCGATCTCCTGGGTCTGGTCGGTGACGATGTCGACGTTCAGCAGGCCGAGGAAGGTGTTCCGGCCGTTCCGATCCGCCTGGTAGGCGCGCGCCATGTCGAGCGCGCCCTGGTGATGGATCGTCATGGCCTTGGCGAACTGCACGTCGCGCTCGGTGACCGGCGCGCCCTTCGAGAACACGGCCGCCAGCGGGCCAGGCACCGGGTACTTCATGAAGCGGTCGCGCTGCCCCAACCCCTCCGTCGCGGCGGGCTGCACCGCGAACCGGGCGAAGCCGAGGTTCACCACTCGAGCGGGCCGGTCGAGGTTCCGCGCCACCTCGTCCAGCAGGCCGATCTCGAACCGCTGGTTGTGGACGATGGCCTGGGCCAGCTCGCGGAGGGCCGGGCTGCTGGCGTTCGGGTCGGCCAGGTACTCCTCGGACATCGAGAGCGCGCCCGCGTGGTGCGCCCGCATGCCGGTCACGTAGTCACGGTCAGCCTTGACGGCCGCCGCGAGGACCTCCGGGGACATGACGGAGTAGGAGGTCGTGGCCACGGGCGACGCGCCCGGCTCGTACTGCTCGCCCACCATGGCCCGGGCGGGCGAACCGACCGCCAGCGCCGTCGCGGCGACCGCGGCGGCAAGGGTCAGGCAGAGCGGGAGGCGCTTGGTGGCGCGGATCTGGTTCGTCGAAGACATGTGCTTGGTCCTGTCGCTTTCCCCACGACCGCGTGCGTTTGGCAACGCCGGTCGTGGTGCCCCCGAAGGGGCCGTGATTCCTTGGTCTCGGCTGTTGGTGCACCGGGGCGACATCTCGTCGCCTGTCGGCGCGACCGGACGCGCTGGCGCCGGTCAGGTCACCTGTCGAGGAGGCGGAAGCGACGGGGGGACCTCGATGCCGAAGCTCGCGTGCGCCGGGACGAGGTAGCGGATGGTGGCGCCGGAGGACGCCTGCGGACCGGCGTACGCGGGCGGGAGGGCGCCGACGGCGGACGGGCACTGGGCGGCGGCGCAGCAAGGCAGGCCCCGCTCGCCGCTGGAGTTGCCGCATGGCTGGCCTGGCTCCTCGGCGGAGACGGACGTGTGTCCCAAAGTGGCATGCACCGACACCGCCTCCATCAGGGTGGCGGCGTCGCCATGTGCAACGCAGTGCTCGGCGGCGGTCTGCTGGACGGGCGTGGCCGCCGAGGCGTGCCGCATGGCGGGACCCGGCAAGGCGAGCAGGACCAGTGCGAGCAAGCCCGCGACGACCCTACTGAATGTGCCCATGCCCCTCGGCATCCCCTGAAATCCTTGCCCTCGGTTGATATTACCCGGTGTCGTTAACCTAGCCCGCGTGGCACCCGGCCGGGAGCCCAGCGGCGGCGCCTTTTCCGCGGCGGACATCCTTTGTCACGGTGCCCCGGTGCTCTGGCGAGCGACCGCCGCCCTCGAAATCGTGCAGGATCGGGCAGTCGGGCCGGTGGTCGCCGTGACAGGCGTCGGCCAGCTCTTGGAGGGTGTCCCGCATGGCGGTGAGCTCGAGGATCTTGGCGTCGAGCTCGGCCACGTGCTCCGTGGCGACCCGCTTCACGTCGGCGCTCGACCGCTCCCGGTCCTGCCAAAGGCCGACCAGCAACTTGATGCGCTCGATGGAGAGGCCGAGGTCGCGGGCCCGCCGGATGAACCGAAGCGTGTTAACATCCTTGGCCGAGTAGACCCGGTAGCCTGCCTCGGTCCGGGCCGCCTTCGGCAGGAGGCCGATCTCCTCGTAGTAGCGGAGCATCTTGGCCGACACGCCCGAGGCCGCCGACGCCTGCCCGATGTTCATGCCCGCCTCCGTTCCCGACCGCCCCCATGGCGGCGTCTGTTGGCAAAATGGGGTTTCCCATGGTGGGAAGGTCAAGGCCATTCTGGCACCAGCTTTGCCTCGAACGGACCTTGACCCTCCCATGGTGGGAAGCTCCATTTGGGGAGCCTCCCCGAGTTCAGGAGGTCGGCATGGTGGTCTTCAGGGTTGCGAACATGAGGTGCGGCGGCTGCGTTCGGTCGGTCACGTCCGCCCTGCGCGGCGTGGACCCGGCGGTCGAGGTCCGGGTGGACCTGGGGCGCCGCGAGGTCACTGTCGAGGGCGTGGCGGACGCGGACGTCCTGGCCCAGGCACTGCGCGGGGCTGGCTTCGAGGGCGAGAGGGTCTTCGCCTGATGGTTGGCCGGACTCCCAGGCTTGCCCCGGGATGAACGCGGCCCTCAGCGGCGGCCCGCCTGGCGAGCCGCCGGGCCGTCGCGGTCTCGACCCGGAGGCGCACGTCCTCGTCGTCGAGGACGACGCCTCGATGCGCCACCTCATCGCCCGGCTGCTGCGCGAGAACGGCTTCCGCTCCACCGGCGTCCGCGACGGCCGGGAGATGTGGGAAACGCTCAGGAACACCGAGGTGGACCTGGTCCTGCTCGACGTCATGCTGCCCGGCGACTCCGGCATCGAGCTCCTCCGCGAGTTGCGGGCCGAGCGGGGCGCGCTGCCGGTCGTCATGGTCACCGCCAAAGGTTCGGAGGCCGACCGCGTGCTCGGCCTCGACCTCGGGGCGGACGACTACCTGCCCAAGCCGTTCGGGCGGCGGGAGCTGCTGGCGCGGGTCCGCGCGGTGCTGCGCCGCGCCCGTCCAGCCGCCGCGGCGCCCGCGAAGCCCGCCGCCCGCGCCTCCATCCAACGGGTGCGCTTCGACAGCTGGACCGTGGACCTCGCGCGGCGCGAGTTGCTGGGGCCCGGTGGCACGGTCGTTGACCTCTCCGGCGCCGAGTACGACCTGCTGCTGGCGTTCATCGAGCACCCGCACCGGGTGCTGGCGCGGAACCAGATCCTAGAGCTGTCGCGCGGCCGCCTCGCGGACCCGAACGACCGGAGCGTTGACGTGCTGGTCAGCAGGTTGCGCCGCAAGCTCGAGGGCGAGGAGGGCGGGACGGCGATGATCAAGACGGTGCGCGGCGCGGGCTACATGTTCCTGCCCGCCGTGGAGCGCGTGGGTTGAGGCGCGGGCTCGGCTGGCTCTTGCCCTCGAGCTTGGCGGGCAGGACCACCCTGATCCTGCTGGCCGGGCTCCTGGTGTTCCACTTCGGGAGCGTGTGGCTCCTCCAGGAGGGCGTGCACGGGGCGATGGAGGAGGGCCGCGAGATCCAGGCGGCCGAGCACATCTCCGCAGCCGCGCGCGTTGTCGCCGCCCTGCCCGAGGAGGCGCGCGAGCGCGCCGCGAGGGCGTTCTCCGCCCGGGGCTTCGAGGTCACCTGGGAGCGCTCGAAGCCCTCGGGAACCCTGGACGAGGCGTCCCTGGCCCCGCTGCGGGAGCGGCTCGAGGAGCGGGCGCCGGAGCTGGCGGGACTGCGCATCGGCTACGACCCGAACGCTCAGGGAGAGCCGCGGCTCATCCGCGGCAGCCTGCGCCTCGCCGACGGCACCTGGGTGGCGTTCCCCGCCGCCGGGCTGGAGGTCGCCTCGGTGCCCGCCCACGCGTCGCTTGCCTCGCACAGCGCGATGGCGCTCGGCATCGTGCTCGCCTCGCTGCTCGTGGTGCACTGGATTACCAAGCCGCTGCGGCGCCTGGCCAGGGCGGCGGAGGACTTCGGCAAGGGTGCGGCGCCGGTGCCGATGCCGGAGGCCGCGCGAGGTCCAGGAAGCCGCCCGGACCTTCAATGCAATGCAGGCAAGGATTCACCGGCTCGTCGCGGACCGAACCCAGGCGCTCGCCGCGGTCAGCCACGACCTGCGCAGCCCCATTCAGCGCCTGCGGCTGCGGGCGGGGTTCCTCGAGGACGTGGAGGCGCAGCAGGCGATAGACGGCGACCTCGACGAGATGGAGGGCATGATCGAGTCGACCCTCGCCTACCTGCGGGGCGAGACCGAGAGCGAGGAGCCGCGCCAGGCCGACCTCGCGGCCATCCTGACCACGCTCGTGGACGATGCCACCGACCGGGGCGCCACCGCCACCTACGCCGGGCCGGACCGGCTCCCGATGCGGCTGCGGCCGGTCGCCATCAAACGCGCTCTGGCGAACCTCGTCGACAACGCCGTCAAGCACGGGGACGGGGCGCGCGTCGCCCTCGAGGAGAATCCGGGGTCCGTCACCGTGCGGGTGGAGGACGACGGCCCCGGCATCCCGGAGGCGGCGCTGGAGACGGTGTTCGAGCCGTTCCAGCGCCTCGACGCTTCTCGTCACCGGGGCACCGGCGGCACCGGGCTTGGCCTCGCCATCGCCCGGCAGGTCGTGAACGCCCACGGCGGCAGCGTGGCCCTGGCAAACCGTCCCGGAGGCGGGTTGGTGGCCACCGTGCTGCTGCCGCGCCCGCACGCGACCGGGCGCGACGGCGCGGCAGTCGTCGGCGCAGGCACTCTCCCGCCGGTAACACCTCCTGGCGAGCGTCGAGCCTGACCGTCCACGAGCGCGGAACGACCTGTAAGGCGCCCTGCCCTTCCGCGTCATTTCGAGAGCCACGTTCGCGGCGCCGGACCCGGTGCCGACCGGACGCGGCTGCCTGAAGGAGTAAATGTCACCATGGCTCTGAAGATCGCACGGCTCGCCGCCATCGGCGCACTGGCCACCACGCTTGCCGCAGGCGCCGCGTTGGCGCAGCCCACCCTGTCGCCGCAGGGCGGGAGCGCCGGTCCCGAGATGGATCACAGCCGGATGGGTGGCCAGGGCCAGCGGCCGGGCGGACCGGCGCCCACGCTGACGCCGCAGGGCGGCAGTAGCAACGCCGAGATGGACCACAGCCGGATGGGCGGCGGCAACATGGGCGGCCCGTCGGGCGGCACAATCACCGGCAACCCCGGCAGCGGCCCCGAGGTGCGGCACGGCACGACCCCAACCCCCGCGCCAGCTCCCGCGCAGCGCCGCTAGCCGAATGGGTTTCGCGCTCGCCCACCTCGACGGGCGCGACGCCTGGTGCGCATGCGGCGCACTGCGGCGCGACGTGGCGAACCGCCGCTTTGCGACAAAGCATTGCTCGGCGTCGCGCGGTCCCGCGAAACGGTGGCCTCGACCGCCACCGCCTCCTAAGCCGGTGGTGGCGGTCCTGCCACGCCCTGCCCGCCGTGGGCTTGGCTGCCGCCTCGTCGGCGGGTGGCCGGTGGAACGTCCCGCCGCCTCGCCGCCGAACGCCTGGCGAGGAGCATCCATGCGCGGCCACGACGGACCCCTCCCCTGCGCCGAAGCCGCCGTCCGAAGCGCCGTCGTCGAGGCGCAGGCCAGGCTGCGTGGCGTGGTCCTCAAGCACCTGAACGGCGACCGCCACGGCGCGGACGACGTCCTGCAGCGCTTCGCGATGCGTGCGCTCGAGCGAGCGGGAGAGCTGCGCGATCCGGCGCGGGTCCACGGCTGGCTGGGACGCGTGCTGTCCTCCACCCTCGCCGACCACGGGCGTGAGCTCGCGCGCCGACGGGAGAGCCTCGAGGACCCGCGGGAGTTCGCGGAGACGCTGGTTGCCCCGGAGCCGGAGCCTGCCCAATGGGCCTGCGACTGCATCGAGCCGCTGCTGGACGCGCTGCGGCCGGGTCAGGCGGCGCTGATCCGGCGCCTCGACCTCGGCGGGGAGCCGCGGGAGGTCGTGGCGATGGAGCTCGGCATCCTGCCGAACGCGCTGCACGTGAGGCACCACCGGGCGCGGCGGTCGCTGGCCGCGCTGTTGCTCGCCGCCTGCGTCACCTGCCCGACGGACAGCTTCATGCGCTGCGCCTGCCCGAAGCCTCCCTCGGTGGACGAGGCCCGCCGCACCCGCGCGGCCGCCTGTGCGGCACACGGCGAGGCACACGATTGATTTGGCTCAAGGCCACGTCGGCGCGAGTCCGACCGGATGGACCGCGCCCGAGCTCGACACCGCGGCGGTGGCATGGGTTGCCGTGTGGCAGCCGCTTTGGAGAGAGGAGAACCGCATGAGGGTATCGAGGAACGCGGGTATGGGCCTGGCGGTGGTGCTGGCGGCGGGGCTGTCCGCCTGCGCGCCGCGGCAGCAGGCAGCGCCCCCGGCGGCTGTGGCGCCCGCCCCGGCCAGCGCAACCACGGCCGCCTCGGCCCCGGGTGACCACCAGGCGATGATGGCCCACTGCGCCGACATGCGGCAGCAGATGAGGCAGGGCGCGCAGATGTCGCCCGACATGCAGCGGATGGCGACCTACTGCCAGCACATGGACCACACCATGGGTTCCCAGCGCGGCCGCTCAGGCCCGTACTAGCGAGCCAACGACGGCGTGGCCCACCGGCCGCGCCGTCCACGGAGCCGCCCGCGTGGCTCGCCTAGACGGGGTCGCGCGATGGCCCGGATCGGCTTCATGCCGTGGGCGAACCTGGCGATCGTCTCCCTGTTCGCCTTGAGCTCGCCGCAGGGCAGGTAACGCACCTTGAGGTCGGCGGCCTCGGGACCGGCTCAAACTCCGGCGGCGCACTCCCATCTTCCTGATTGTGGGGAAATCTCCCGCCCCGCGCCGACCCGGCCGCACGAACAAGGAAACACCGATGAGACGACGGCTTCTTCTGGCGGCGCTGGCCGCGACCGGCGCCGCGGGCGGCGCCTCCGCGCAGCCAGAGCAACCGGCGCAGCCCCTGCTGAGGGTCTGGCGCGACCCGGGCTGCGGTTGCTGCACCGGCTGGGTGGACCACATGCGGGCCGCCGGGTTCCGGGTCGAGGACAACCTCGTCGCTTCGCCCGCCCCCGTCCGCCGGATGCTCGGCATCCCGTCGGACCTGCTCTCCTGCCACGCGGCCACCGTGGACGGCTACGCGCTGGAGGGGCACGTGCCAGCGGAGGCGGTGCGGCGCCTGCTGGGCGAGCGCCCGGCAGGCGTGCGCGGCCTCGCCGTCCCGGCCATGCCGACCGGCTCTCCGGGAATGGAGGTGCCGGGCGAGCCGGACGACACCTACGACGTCGTCGCCTTCGACGGCGGCGACGGGCGCCGCGCGTTCATGCGCTTCCGGGGCGGCCGCGCCGTCTGAGGGACAGGCCCATCGGCCGGGCTGACCCACGCGGCGCCTTGGACGGAGGGCGACCGGGAAGTCTGAAGACCCGGACCGGAACGCCTCGGGCCGAGGCGCCGCCGGGATGCTCCGGAAGCGCACCGGCCCACCCGGCTGGCCGGTCGGAACCGCTCGCGAAAGCCCCTGTAATCTTTCAATAATTCGGACCGGAATTGCCGCGCGAGTCGAAGGGGTTACGGGCGTCTTTCCCTACGGATCGCGCTGAACTTCACTACGGATCGCGCCAGAGCGGCGGCCTGCCGCGCGGGCGAGCAAGGCCGGGCGACGGCACCGATTCCAAGGGCCGCCGCCCACCCTGCCGCCGCACGGCTCAACGGCTCGACCGCAGCACCCGCGACACGCTCTCGGCCGAGTAGGGCTTGTGCAGGAGCTCGAAGCCCCGGGCGCCGCCATTCGCCAGCACATGGCTGTAGCCGCTGGTCAAGACGACCGGCAGGTCCGGCCACCTGCGCCGGATCTCCTTCCCGAGCTCGATCCCGTTCATCCCCGGCATCACCACGTCCGAGAACATCACGTCGAACCCACTGGCGTCCTCCTCAAGCAGGTCGAGGGCGGCCCTGGCGTTCGGCGCCCAGGTGGCACGGGACCGACGAGACCCGGCCGCATCGGGGTCGGCACCCGTCGTGAACTGTGACGCTGCCTCGGCCGCCAACCTGTGACGCCTGCCGACCGGGACCGGTGACGCCGCCTCCCGAGTGACCTGTGACGCGAGTGCAGCCAGGAACTGTGACGCGGACGGGTCGCGCACTGTGACGCGCTCCTCACTCGATACCGTGACGCCGTTCGACTGAGAACTGTGACGCCGCCCGACCGGGGTACCGTGACGGCATCGCCGTCGGCGGACACAAGGATTGGCTGCAAAGGATTTCATAGCCGGGCGGGCTGGCAGGCGGTGCCCTCGCCGGGTGACACGGACCGTCCGGGTAGACCGGCCCCCGGAGCCCTGGCATGCCTGCAGGGCAGGCTGATCTGGGCGGCAAGGCATGGCGTGGACCGAGGCTGAACTGCGTGCGATCGCCGAGGGCGAGGTGGCCGCGGACAACTCCGGCGCCATCCCGACCGGCCTTCCGGAACCAGAGCGTGCCGCCTGGCGCCAGGGCTACGCCAGGGGCTGGAACGGCCTGGGCCAGCCACGGCAGGTCGACATCCCCGAGCACGCCTTCGAGCGCGACGCCTGGAGCCAGGGATGGCAGGCAGGCTGGGCGGTCTGCAAGGCCGCAGGACGGGGCTACACCGAACGGCTCCGCGAGGCGCTCTGGGACCGGGTGTTGAAGGTCGAGGGCATCGACGCGAGCCGGTGGTCTCTTCCCGAGCGCGACGCCTACGACGACGGCGCCGCCGCGGCCTGGGCGGGCTTGGAGGGAATCCCGGCGGCGCGCTACCGCGGGCGCCTGCGGGAGTTCGTCCTCTACTGGATCGCTGGCTGGCAGGACGCATTCCGCGAGCTGGTCGAGGGCGATCCCGCCGCCGCGCGCCGCGCGGACGAGTTCAGGCGACAAGCGGGCAGCGAGGGCGAGGAGCCGGACGCTCCGGGAGGTGCCGATGGTCGCCCAAGGTCGGGCGCGGAGCGCCAGCGGGCTTATCGGGAGCGCAGGGCCACCGCCTGGATCACCATGCCCGTAGCGGCGCAGGCTGGCTTCCGGGAGGTTGCAGCCCGGAGAGGCACGAGCCTGGACCGGACCTTACAGCCGGTCCTGGAGAGAGCGCTGCGGCTGCTTGAGAGCCTGGACGGGAACACGGACGCTCTGAAGGCCGGGGCGCCGCACGGGGAGCCGCCGTCCGCGGAAGCAAGTGGCGCTCCGGCCCCAGCCGTGGCTGTCGAAGAGGCCGCGACCAGAAAGCCGGAACCGGCCGCCTTGGAACCGCCCCCGGCCGGAGGGCCGCCTGCGGCGCGCAAGGACTCCGTGCAGGTCGAGGTATCCGGGCAGACGCGCGAGCTGCTCGACGAGGTCTGCCGCCGCCTGGGGCGGCCACGGGATGTCGTGCTCGTCCACATGGCGGAGGCGATGCGCGAAGGGTTGGTGCAGAGCGAAGCCTGACGACATCGCGGGCAACGCACCAAGGATAGGCGCCGCCCACGGTCGGCGCCGCCGCTGGCTGCCGGAGGTGCCGAATGCCGCCGACCGCGTCCGGCCCGCGCGGCGCCGAGGCCGTGATTTGCCCGCCGATCAGCACAGCGCCACGGTCGCGGCCGGACGCCCTCGGCCGGACCGGTCGCGCCACCGGCACCGGGGGTCGCCAGACGGGAGGCCGCATGCCTGACAAGGAATCCACGAGGCCGGGGCACGTCTCCTCCCCGCTGGCCCGGCCGGATGGACAGCCGCCCGTCGTGCCCGGCGCCGACGGCGCCTGGCTGCTGGAGCTGTCCAGAGGGCCGGGGGGCAGGTTCGAGTTCTTCCACGAGCGGGTCGGCGGCATCGTTCGCGTCACCGGCCAGGCGGTGCTCCGGCACCCTGCGGGGAACGTCGTCCAGCCGGTCACCGTCGTTATGCGAGACGAGGACGCCGGGGAGCTTGGGGCCGGGGTCGTGGGTATCCTTGGGTCGTAGCTCCTGGTGCGCGTGGACACCGGAGAAAAGGAAACCGGCACGGTCGTCGGCCACCGCACAGCCTATTGTCCTTCGCCTCGCGCGAACCGACGCAGCCCTGGTTTGGCGCGAACCCATGGGGTGACCCACTCCGGATCCAGTTCCTTCGACTCCATCACGAGATCCCGGTTGGCCAGGACCGACAGGGCCGGGTTCATCCTGCGTGGCGTCCACCCCAGGCTACCGGCCAGCTTCGAGACGACCGCGCCGTCGTCCGCGGCGAGAAGCGACGCCGCCACCGTGCGCGCGTCGTCCAGCGGATTGCCGACCTCGAAGATGGGGTCGAACACCTCGAACAGGCCAGCCTCGGGTGTCAGCACGTGAAAGCCCAGCACGTCCATGGGAATGCACTTGTGGAGGCGCACCAACCCCGAGCGCTCCAATTCGTCGACGGCGTCGACCAAGTCGTCGTCTGGAAGGCTGGTGCCCTGCCGCAGTTCGTCCGGGGAAAGCTGGGGGTCCATCTCGCGGCCCGTCTCGGAACCGAGGATCAGGCTCCGGGCAACGCACTCGGCCTCCATCGAGAGGCCGCGCCGGTTCCTTGCCCGCGAAGGTGCGGGGACGGGCACCGGAGCGGGCGCCGTGAGCGGCGGCAACACTGCCCGGGACGGCGCCGGGAGGAAGGCAAGAAGCCCGGTGCCGAGGCGCTCGGCGAGATCGGCGAATTCCAACACCGAGGCTTCGTCCACCACGATGCGTTGCCCGAGCGCCAGGGAGGTGTCGCTGCTCCGCCTGACGTAGTCGGCGTCGACCACGCCCTCGCAGTGGGCGAGAAGATGCCTGCGCTGGTAGTGCAGCTTGAGGCGGGCGAAGTAGGCGGGGGTGAGGATGTCCTCGAAGCCCTTGCCGGTCTGGTGCCGCCAGAGCGCGCTCGCGTCATCGAGCCGCTGGAACAGGTTCCTCGGCGGAGGGGTCGTGCCCGGCATGGCTTCCCAGACCCGTTCGGCCAGGCGCTGCACGGAGGTCACGATATCCGAGACCGCCTTCTCGCGCAGGAGGCGGGCATCCACCTCCGCCTCGTCCGGCGGCATGCGCTCGCGCCACTGGGTTCTCATGGTGGCGGCGCGACGAGCGTTGTCGAGCGTGTGGCCGAAGGTCCGGGAGACGGAGTTGTGGCCGCAAGCGGGGCAGAAGAACGCGGATCCCACAAAAGAGTAGCGGCACCCGCACGCCTCGCACGTATCCCGAAGCCGGAATGGCTCGGTGGCCTGAACCGGGACCATCTCCGGATCCGGCGGCCCTTTCACCTCGCTGGTGATGCTCACCAAGCCGCCTGGCCGCTGCCTCGCGTTCCACGATCGGGAGTCGGCCCGCACGGCGCGGCTGAGGCGGCCCTTGAACTGGTTGACCGCATACTCCTGGCCAGCCTTCACCTGGGCCTGCGTGTGCCAGCTGCCGCGCGGGGCCGTGTGGCGGCACATGGGGCAGAAGACCTCGCCTTCCTTCACAAGCGAGTTCCAGTCGTCGCCATGGACCTTGAATGTGAACAGGCACTGCTCGGCAGGGCACTCGCGGTCGAGGAAACCCTCGGCATCCGCCTCGAGCGGCACCGCGACCTCGACCTGACCCTGCATGCTCTGCAGTTCGCGCATCAGCTTCTCGAACACAATGACGCTCTCCCTGGCGCCGGACTCCTGCCCGGCACGGTCAGCACATTTGTCTGCAATCTCGGCCTTGTCGTGCACCGAGCCACCGGATCGATGACATATTTCGCTGGACGAAACCAATGAGGACACAGAGTGCCGACGCTCAGGCAAAAAATCGCAACCGAGATGGTGGGCGTGATTAGGCAGTTTAGCCCGTGCCAGTACAGGCATGAGGATGGGCGCCAATGCGGAGCAGCCAACTATAAGCCCGTGGCTAGGGAGCAACACGGTGTTGACCTCCAGTGCAGGACTTGTGGTCGCTTCGTAGAGGGAAAGGCTTACCGCTGCCGTCGGTTACCAACTGCGGAAGAACAGGCAACCGCCCTGCCGAAACGTCGCAAAATCCCAGGAGGTTCGTTTGCGGTATGGACGAGACAATGTCAGCAGGGCCACAAAGTAGATCTGCACATCGCAGAATACGACGGAAGCGGTGACGTTCTGATTCGCGTCGTGCGACATGAGGATCAGCCAGAGGCGATGCGAAGCGCACGACGGATCCGTACCGGAAGCCGTGCTGGCCATACAGTTACCGACATCCATCTGTCGGTACTACTACCTCACATTTTTCCTGTGGTTGCGCGGGGTCGCTTGCCGCACCGCTTCGCGAAGCGGACCTTCTGAGATTGAAATACCATCCAGTATTTCGCGCTGATTCGTCGCTTTCCGTTCGAAGTGGATGAACGTCTGCAGTCAGACGAGGCATGAGTGTTTCGTGCGCGGCTGCTACGTGCGCTGTGTTCCTCACCACCAGGCGGCCAAAGAAATCCATTCAGGATGCGGGTCCGGCACGTTGCCGAGGAAGCGTTCGAGACCGCAGTGATCCACTTAGTGCACTGACACAGACAGAAGGTGCAGGCTGCGCTGGCTCCGTCACGCAGGAAGCCAAACACACTGATGCCGTCTGCACCTTCTGAATGTGTCGCTGCACTAGGTGTTTATCCGTACATCGGAGACGGAGAATGGCCGAGAGGATGGAGGCTTGGGACCAAGTGCTGGAGCCTCATCGTGATGCTGCAGATAGTGGATGTTTGGCACCAAGCACGTCCTCAATGCCTCTCCCGAACGCATACCTTTTTTATCTCGCCGAGGAGATGGTCGTCCGATTGAGCGCGGCGATTTTATCCTGCCTTCCAGTGGTATCTGATTGCGCCAGTCGTCTGTCAGTTCGGCATGTGGGGGCAGCCATTTCCGTATGGGCATTGTGCGTTTGGCTGTGCAATCGTGACGGCGTTCAATCCGGGAACTGTGGTGCTGGCTGCAGTCGAGTTGTTACAGCGCTGAGACCGGACCGTGCTCATGCAGATGTGCATATCTGAACTTACATGGATTCCGAGCGCCAACCCGACCTGATTGGGGTGGTAGGTCGTGGCGGTTCCTGCGGCGGTAGCCAGTGAAAAGGAAAATCGAAAGGATTCGCGCCTTTCTTGCCTTCCATAAAAAGGATTCCGGCTCCCACCAGGTATATCCGCATGACGCGCGCCTCCTTCTTCATTCACCGGAAAATCTATTGCAGCGTTCTGGCGTTCATGATGCGTTCACGGTCATGACGAACACGCCTCCCCTCCCCGAGACGGCTCCGCCGGACGCCCTGGGCGCTCCGGCGAGCCACGTCGCGGGACTGCGGCCAAGGCGTCCCTCCGTCATCCCCGCGCCCGGCTAGGGCGCCGTCGGCCGCGTTCCGCGGCCGGTGACCACGCGACACCACCCCCAGCAGGAACAGGAGACGCCATGATCATCATCGGCGAAGGCGGACACGTGTCCGGTGACGTGGAAGCGGAGGCCCGACGGCTGGAGGCGCTCGCCGCCGACATGCGTCGGTTCGGGGCGCCGACGCCGCCCTCGGTGGAGGAACTCGCGGCGGCGCCACTGCTCGAGGCGTGGTCCGTCTCCGCGCGACCGACACTGTGCCTGGTCGGCATGGTCACCGGCCACCCGGAGCTGCGCGGCCCGCGCTGCCAGACTTCCGACCTCTGGGCCTTCGCGCCCGTGCTGGGTTGGGCACGCACGCTGAACCGCCTGTATCGGCTCGGCGCGCCGCACGCGCGGCATCCCGTCGTCCCGATGCGCGAGGCTCCAGACCGCGCACTCGGCGGGAGGTGACGCCGCCATGCCCGACACCGTCATCGACGCCACTGCCGCCGACGCCGCCCGCTCGGATCCCGCGGCTGACGCCACCACGTCCTCACCACTGCGGGGGGCCGCAAACGAACTCGATGCCGCGACCGCCCTGCCCACCGCCGACGCGCTGGACGCGGCGCTCGAGGGCCTGGCCGAGGCCGTAAAGGATGAGATCGGCCTCAGGCCGGACGAGTTCGAACCCGATCCGCCGCCGCCGCCCACCCCGCCGCCCCCGCACCAGCCCATGTTGGCGAGGGCGCGCCTGGAGGATCCGGCCGAGGCAGTCGCCTACGCGATGCTGCGGCGCCTGCTGGCAGCCGACCCCGGGCTGCGCGACCGGGCCCGGGAGCCGGGCGCGGCCGTCGTGGTCGAGGTGCCGGACGCCGAGTGGGTGGCCCCCGTCGCCGAGACGTGGCGCATGCTGGTGCGCGGGACCGAGGAGATTCCGCTCGACGGCGACGACGACCAGGAGCGCCCCTACCGACGGATGACCAAGGTCGACCCGGCCTGGGCCGAGTTCCGGCGCGACGGCACCGGCCGCGGCCAGCGGCGCGACGACGGCAACGGCTCGGTGCGCACGATCCTCGCGGCCGGACGACCCCTTTACGGGTTCAGCCCCTCCCCCGCCCGCTTCCTTCCCTCCGACCTGCTGCGCGTGGCGACGGCGACCTTGGTGGTGGGCCCGCCCGACCCGGCCGCGCTCGCCGAGGCGGCCACCATGCTGACCGGCACGGAGCCGGTCACTTCCCACGTTCCCGCCGAGGCGGCGCGGCTGGTCGGCGTCGGGGACCTGTGGCTCGCGCGGCGGCCCGGCCAGGATGCGGACGCCTACCTCGAGCGCCTGGCGGAACTCGCCTCGCAGCGGCTCGTCGCCCGCCCGGTCACGCTCGGCGACCTGCACGGCATGGATGAGGCCGTGCGCTGGGGCAAGGACGTCGCGCGCGACCTGGCGGACTACGGCAGCGGGTCGCTGACGTGGCGCGACGTAGACCGCGGCGCGGTGCTGGTCGGGCCGACGGGGATCGGCAAGACGACCTTCGCGCGGGCGCTCGCCGCGGACTGTGGCGTGCTGCTCGTGACCGGCTCGCTTGGCCAGTGGCAGGGCGCCAGGGACGGCCACCTCGGCACCACCCTGGGTGCCATGCGCGAGACCTTCGAGGCCGCGCGCAAGGCGGCGCCCTGCATCCTGCTCGTGGACGAGATCGACAGCTTCGGCGACCGCGCCTCCTTCCGGAGCCGTGACCGGGACTACTCGGTGCAGGTGGTCAACGCCTTCCTCGAGGAACTGGACGGCGCGACGGGCCGCGAGGGCGTCGTCGTCGTGGGCTGCTGCAACGACGCCAGCCGCCTCGACCCGGCCATTCTTCGGCCGGGGCGCCTCGAGCGCCTGATCCGGGTGCCGCTCCCCGACCAGACCGCGCTCGCGGCCATCCTGCGCCACCACCTCGGCGGCGACCTGCCCGGCGCAGACCTGTCGCAACTGGCGCTCGCCGGGCTCGGCTCGACCGGCGCCGAGGCCGAGAGCTGGGTTCGAGGCATGCGGCGCCGCGCCCGGCGCGCTCGCCGCGAGCCGACGCTGGCTGACCTCGAGGCCGAGTTGCGCGGCCGCCGCCCGAACCCAGCCAAAGAATTCCTGCGGCGGACGGCCATCCACGAGGCGGGGCATGCGGTGGCGACCGCGCTCGGGCGACCCGGCGCCCTGGTCTCGGCGACGGTGCAGGCGTCGGGCGACCGGTTCGGGCAGGTGCTGTGGACGCCCCGGGACGGCGCCGACACCCCCTTCACGCGTGCGGCGCTGGCGGCCCTCCTGCGCGAGACCCTGGCGGGACGGGCCGCCGAGGAGGAGCTGCTGGGCGAGGCGTCTGCCGGGAGCGGCGGGGGCGAGGACAGCGACTTGGCCACGGCGACGCGCCTCGCCACGGCCGCGGTGACCGCGCTCGGCCTCGACCGGGGCGGCGGCGCCCTGGTCTGGCGCGGGCTGCCCGCGGCGGCCGACGTCCCCGGCCTGCTCGCCGCGCGGCCGGACGTCGCGCACCGCGTCGGCTCGATGCTGGACGCCGCCTACGCCGAGGCGCGGGCTCTGGTGCGCCGTCACCGGGTGGCGGTCCGGAGCCTCGCTGATCTTCTGGTGGCGCGTGAGACGGTCCCCGGCGCCGAAATCGAGTCCTTGGTCGCAGGGTGCCCGCCTGGTGCCTCGCCTCCGACGCGGCCCGGTGCCGGTCGCCGTGGGCGGAGGGACCGCACGTGACCGCCGGGGAAGCTCGGCGCCTGGCGGACGAGCGGAGGGCAACTCGGGGGCATGGTCCGCCACATACAAAGAAAAGGCATCCCTGGGGGAAATGTTGACAGAATAGATTTCCTGATCACTGTTCTTCCAAAGAACAATCTCCCCTCATTGCGGCAACGTATTCGCCATTGACGTGGTCAAGACTTCGTTTTGTGCTAGGGCGTTGTGCTTCCAGTCCGACCAAACCGGGCGAGCGGGGACCAATGATGACAGGTATTCACGCCTCAAATCGGAAAGACTTGCCACCGTCACATGCCGCCGCCCCTCACGGGTCGCTCGCCCGTCGAGGCGTTGGGACTGTGGCCCCGGTGGTTGCCTTTGAGACGCTCGACACGCCGGACGGCGAGGTGACCTTCCGCCTTGAGCCGGTCCCGGCGGCCGAGCGTGCCCGTTGCGCGGCGGGCTCCGCAGGAGTCGTCAACGGCATCGTCGGCAGCCAGAAGAACGGCCGCCCAATGGCCTACCCCAACCGCCACCTCGGCAGGCTGATGGTGCTCCTCGAAGTGAACCCGGACGTCCTCTCCTACGAGACCTTTCCCGAGCGCGTCCTCTTCTCCCTGGGGGGCGAGGAGCGCCGCCACGTGCCCGCCCTAAGGGTCCGCCGCCGGAACGGGGGCACCGCGGTGGTGGACGTCGAGTACGGGAATACACCACCCGAGGGCAGTTCGAAGACCCGGGTTCTCACCGCCATCTATGCGCTGCGCGGCTGGCGCTACCAGCGGATCTCGAAGGCGGTGGTTTCGGTAGAGCCGCGGCTGGGGAACGCGACCGAGATCCTGGCGCACGCGTACTTCACGCCGCCCCCGGCCACCGAGAGGGCGGTCGTCGGCGCCCTCACCAACCGGGGATGGCGCACCATACGCGAAATCGAGGCCGACCTGCCAGCCGAGCCGCACGCGCGGGCGACCGTGTTCGCCCTGGCGCTCCGCGGCGATGTCCGCGCCGACCTCTCGGCATGCGATCTCGCGGCGGTGCGGGTGCGGCTCGAGTCCTGGAATGTGGGCCGATGATGTCGCTGGGGACGCTGAACCCCCATTTTCAGATGGAGGACAAGTGCATCGCCGTGATCAACGGCGTGCCGAGGCGTTTCCTGGGGCGCACCCGGGACAAGCATAGGCGGCTGCTCTTCGACGCCGACGATGGCACACGCCTCGACCTATCCGACATCGAGATGCTGGAGATGCAGCAGCGGGGCGACCTGCGCCTCCTGACGGCGATCGAGGCGCTGGCGTACAGCAACGAGAGCAAGCGCATCCGGGTCACGCTGGACGTCTTCAACCAGCAGGACGAGGTCGAGCGGGCGAAGTACGAGGCGTACTGCGCCGAGACCATGCGCAAGTCCGCCTACTGCCAAGGCTGGGAGGACGCAGGGCGCCCATCGCGGACCCCGCCGAAGATGGCAACGGTCCTCGCAAAGGTTGCCGAGGCGATCGGCGACAAGCACCCCCCCTCGCCGCGACACGCGCTGAGATGGGTTTCGGACTGGATAGAAGGCGGCTGCGTCCCCGACGCGGTCGTCCCCCAAATTCTGAACCGGGGAAACCGCACCGACCGACTTGAGCTGCAGCGCGAGTTACTGACCAAGATCGTGGAGGAAGAGTACCTGGTCGACACGCGGCCGAGCGGTGTCGCCGTGCATCGCGCGGTGAAAGCGACTTTTGCGGAGCACAACAAGCCCCTGCCCGAGGGCCAGAAGCTGAGGTGCCCCAGCCTCAACGCGGTTTACGCCGAGATCAGGCGGATCGACGCCTACACCCTTGACTACTGCCGCGAGGGTCCCCGGGAGGCGAACCGCAGGAACCGCCCGGTCGCGTCAGGACCGGTCGCAGACAGGCATAACGACGTGTGGGAGATCGACCACACCAAGGTCAACGCCATCGCTGTCGACGAGGTGAGCAGGAAGCCGATCGGCAGACCGTGGGTCACGGTCATCCTCGACCGCGCGACCAGAATGTGCGTCGGGTTCTTCGTCACCTTCGCGCCCCCCGGCACTTGGGGCGTTATGGAGTGCTTGGCGATGGCCCTCCTTCCGAAGGAAGACGCGCTCGCGCGGGTGAAGGGGCTCAGTGCCCCTTGGCCCTGCTTCGGGGGACCAAAAGTCATCGTCCCGGACCGCGGCAAGGAGTTCCGCTCCCTCACCTTCGTTGAAGCCGTCGCCCGCCTCGGCGCGCGTGTCGAATACGCCCCTGCCCTGAAGGCTTGGTACAAGGGGCGCATCGAGCGCTTCATCCAGACGCTCTCGCGCCACGTCTTCGAGCGCGTCGAGGGCACCACCTTCGCCAACTGGTTCCTTCGAAACAAGGAGAGCATTCCGGAGAAGGTGGCTCGCACGACCCTCACCGAGCTGAACGAGCATGTCACCCGCTACATCGTCAACGTCTACCACCGCAGAAGTCACCGCAGCCTGGGGAGTTCACCACTCCGCGCTTATGAGGAGAGCGTGGCACGCCATGGGATGCGGCCGCCGCTCGGACCCGACCAAGTCGCCGTGCTCACCTCCCCGCCCTCCTGGCGAAAGTTGCAGCGAACCGGCATCCGCTATGAGTTGGTTGATTACATTGACAAGGACGGCGTCTTGGCTGACTTGTCGGTCCATCCATTATGGCGCTTCGTCCAGTTTCGGCCGGACCGGCGGGACGTGAGCACAGGCCACTTCCTCGACCCACGTGACGGGGTCTGGAAGGTGGCCCGCGCTGCGGGACGATGGCGCGAGCGGTTGCGGGGCGTGTCGCTTGAGATGCACCTCCGCCTTCGCGCCATTCAGCGCGAGAACCCCGAGATCTTCGGTGACGACGAGGAGGGCTATGAGGCGGCTGCGGCCGAGTTCGACGCCCGCATCAAGAAGGGGATGGCCCAGAAGGGCCTGAAGAACCGCGAACGGGCGAAGGCCGCGTGGAAGAAGGCACGGCGGCGCCTGGAATCGGAGGAGCCAAGCTTCGATGAGGCGACCAGCGGACAAGACATCTCCGAGGGCATTTTCGGCGCGTCCGATGGCGAGACGCCACCGGAGGGCGGCCATGTCAACGCCCCCGCTCCACTTGCCGATGCGGAGGTGCAGCCTGCACCAAAGCGGAAGCGCAAGAGTAAGCCCGCGCCGGAGCCGGTGGCCAAGGCTCCCGCGACCGAGGGCAATGACGCGGGCTCAAGCGACGAGGACGGCATCGACTTCGACGCGCTGGTCCGCGGCAAGATCCACAGGAACGAGTAGGATGGCCGACGGACTGGAGAGGGCCCACAGCGACACGAGGCTCATCGTCAGCTCGGTCTTCTACGAGACCAAGCGCGCCAAGAAAGGATTCGAGCTGCTCGACATGCTGGTCGAGGAGGGACGGGAACGCAACTACGCGAAGGCGCTCGCCCTGCTCGGTCCTCCCCGCAGCGGGAAGACGTTCATCTTCGAGAACTGGGCGAAGCTACGTCTTGGGGTTAACGGCACCAGCAACCTGAACCCCCGCCTGCCTTACATCGAGGTCGATCAGAACAGCAACCCGAACAAGATCGCCACCACGTCACTGGACGTCCTCGGCGATCCAGATCCGGGTTACGGCAACGAGGCGGACAAGACCCGCCGTGTCATCAAGGAGTTGGAGCGCCGGGCGCCGCTCTTCACCGTCTTCGACGAGGTCCACAACCTCATCAATTCAGACACCAACAGGGTTATCGAGAGCGCGGGCAGGTGGGTGACGCGCGTCCTGAACGCGAACGTGTCACCGTTGCTCATCATCGGCGAGCCCCGTTCCATTCGGCTCTTCGGCAAGAACAACCGCCAGCTCGGCGGGAGGCTGCTGCTTTGCGAGGAGATCGAACCATACGACTGGGCAGACGAGGCCGACCGGCAGGAATTCCGCGAAGTGTTGCACGCGATCGATGTCGGTCTGGAAATGGCTGAGCGCGCGGGATTCAGTGACTTCGATAAGGCCCTGCGGATCTACGCGTTCTGCGGCGGGCTCGTCGGTCACGCGGCCAACCTCATCGCCACGGCCTTGGCGTTCGCGCGCATGCGCAAGCGGCCAGCAATCACCCTGGAGCTCCTGGCCGAGTCCGCCGATGGCCAGCTTCTGGGAGAGGATCGGAGAGCGAATCCCTTCCGTGGCGAGGCACCCAAGGATCCCAGGCCCGCCAGGAGCGAATGAGCATGTCCTCGGATGCCGATGATGACGGGGGCGGCCGGGAGGCGCTCGCGCGTGAGCGCCGCCGGAGCAGGCGAGCGCGTCGCAGGCGACCTGCGGTTCCACGATCGGGGCGGGAAGTCGGTTACAGTCTGCTCCACCCGCAACCGCGGATTCCCGGCGAGAGCGTGGCCTCCCTGATCGTCAGGAACGCCGAAACCTACGGCTTCCGGGATCCCGCCCGTGTCCTGGGGCGGATCCGCATACCAGGCCAGACGCTGCAGACTATCGTGTCCGAGCCGCCGGAGCCCGAGTTCCGCGGCGCGCTCGCCACCCTGCTCGGCCTCGAACAGGAATTGCTGGACCGAATCTCCTACCCCACCGGGGATCCGACGCGCTTCCGGTTCAACGGGCACCTGCTGCCGCGGGAGTTCTTCCTGCTCAGCCGCCGCCGCTACTGCCCCGATTGCCTGCGGGAGAACGCGTTCCACCGCATGGCTTGGGATCTGTCGCTCGTCACCGTGTGCCCGCGACACGCCGTACGCCTCATCGACGGCTGCCCCGCCTGCCACAAATCCCTCCGCTGGCAGGCTGGCTCCCTGACCCGCTGCCCGAGCCCCGCGTGCTGGGCAGACTTGCGGGCTGCTGCGGCGGAGCCGGTCAACAGTGACCGCATGGCCGGGGTCACGGCGACCCTCGACGCTCTCGCCGACATTCCGCCCCTGGGCGCCGGTCCGCCGGGCTTGTCTGGCGGCGAACTGGTCCGGCTTGCCTTCCAGCTCGGCGCTTTCTCCCGTGGGTTCGAGCGGGTGGGTCGTCCCATTGACCTGCTCGACCGGCACCCCGAGGCGATGCATCTGGTTCTTAACGAGGGCTGGGCCGCGCTGGCGGACTGGCCGAGAGGCTTCCACGCCCTGCTCGAGCGATTGCGGGGCCGCTCCGCCGGGCGGCGTGGCAGGTACGGTCTCAGGAAGGAGTTCGGCTACCTGACGCACTGGCTGTTCCGGTTCGGCTCGGAACCCTGGTGCAAGCCGGTGGCCGAGGCGTTCGCCGTCTACGCCGCCACCCAGATCGACTTCGCCACCACCGCAGCCGGACTGCGCCGCTACGGCTCGCTGGAGGCGCTGCGCCACCGCCACATGACCATGTCCGAGGCCGCCCGCTTCCTGGAGGTCAGCCCGGAAACCATGGTCGAGCTCGCGGAGCGCAAGGGGCTGTACTTGGTGCGTCCGACCGGTCAGGGCGCGCCGTCCCTGGTTCGGGCGGACCTCGTGAAGGAACTGCACGAGGTCAAGACGGCAACCCTTTTGAAGCAGGAGGCAGAGAAGCTCCTCGGCATCGGGCGCCCGGCGTTGCGGGAGCTGGAGCGGGCGGGCCTGCTGCCGGTCGTGCCTCCCAAAGAACGCGTCATCCAACAGCGCATCTACCGCGTGGCCGACGTCGAAGCGCTCGTGGAGTCCCTGGAAGCCAAGATCCCGACCGTCAGGGTGCGCCGCAAGGGGGTGGCCCTCGTGGCCCTCGCAGACGCCGCCCAGCCCCACCGCTCGCTGGTGCAGGTGTGCCGAGCCGTGCTCGACGGCAGCCTGCGGCCTGTGGCGCTGCAGGCCAGGGCGAAGGGGCTGAAGCGCATCATGCTGGACCGCCGCGACATCCTCGCGTCACTTCCGGTGCCGCGCACGACCCTGTCGGTGGTGCAGGCGGCGCGCGAGTTGGGCGTCGCGGCCGAGACCGCCCGGCTCTGGGCCACGCGGGGCCTGCTGGCGACCGTGGTGCTAGGGACGCGGGAGGAGCGCGGACTGAGGGTGACGCGGGAGGCACTGGATGCCTTCCGGGCGGACTTCGCTATGGCGGCGGAGGTCGCGGCCATGACCGGCGTCGGCACCGGCCGGTGGGCCGCCGAGCGGCTTGCCTTCCTCGGGGTGCGGGCGGCATCGGGGCCGACCGTCGACGAAGGCGAGGCACACCTGTTCCGGCGCTCCGACCTCACGCCAGCCATCCTCGCCCGCATGCGGCGGGATGTCACCGAGGGGACACCGAAGCCGTCGCCGCAGCAGGCGTTCGACATGGCCAATCGGGCGGGCCAGGCCGCGGCGCGGCTGCTCGGCGTGCCGCTCCGGCGGGCGTGGAACGGCTTTGCCGACGAGGGCGGCCGCGTCTACGTGCAGGTGATCACCGGGCGCAGGCCGCGCTTCAAGGCCAACTACGTCTTCCGGTTCAACCCGCCGATGCGCAAGCACCTGGAAGCCGCCCAACAAGGGTGGCTGGCTCTGGCGTTCTGCGACCAGGAGTTCTTCCTGCTTGTGCCTTGGCGGGTGGCCGAACCGGTGATCGGCCGCGCCGAAGGTGACCGGCACCACATCTACGTGCCGGTGGACGGAGAGGAGCGGGTTGGGGCGCTCGGCGAGTTCCTGCGGCCGCTGTAGGCGACGTCCTGCACGGCGTGCGCGATCAAAGTGGGTTAGGGCAAAAAAAGTCATATGCTCGGCGTGAGTCACGCCTTGTGCTTCCGCCTCCGGGTTGAGAAACTCGTCATGGGGGATGCCATTCGTGGAACTTGGAAGCATTGTTGAGGCTGAATCGGTCCCATCGGGCATTTGTGCGGCCCAACATCATTATGTGGACGAAGTCGCCAAGCCGGTGACCGAGAGCGGCTCCGGTCCCCACGACGACGACACCCCTGATGGTGCGACCGTTACCCCGGATCGTGTCCTCACAGACCCTTGGAGCGAGCCTGCCGCGCGGAGGGCCATGGGCTTTCTGGCGATTCGAAGGTTCGGAACCAAACTTTCAGCGGTACGCGTCGACCCGCTCCCGCTGGAAGGCACCGGACGGACCCTGCATTGGCTGTGTTTTGGCGCCCAAGAGGAGGTCTCTGACTGGCGGGCCTCGGACCAGCGCTCGGAAGCAGTCTTGGCTGCCGTCGTCCGCTGGATTGAAGGCGGGTTCCAGTTCTTCGGAGGCGCTCTGGCTTCAACCATCCCGCTGCCCGACATCATGGAAGCCATTGTGGGCTGCTTGGATGACCGCGAGAAGGACGTGATCCAGAGGCGGGCCGCAGGCGAAACCCTGGAAGCCCTCGGAGTACTTTACGGCGTCACCCGGGAGCGCATCAGGCAGATTGAGACTAGGGCTATCGAAACTCTCGCAGAGCGGGTCGTCGCTCTGAGGGCTAGCCACCATCCAGCCGTGCTGGCCCTGTTTGGACATGCGAGACGACTGGCGACGAGCGTGCTGGTCGCGGCCTCCGAGGAAGAAGGCTGTCTCCGGGAGGAGGCGAAGGAGCGCTGGATCCGAAAGGCCCTGCCGCAGTCGGACGCAGAAGTTTTGCTGATACTACTTCGGATCAAAGGCGAGGTGGAACCTGGCATTAGACCTGTCCTCGACCCTCTCTCCACGGCGGGCTTTCCGTTCCAAGCGGGCCGCACTGCCCTGCAGTGGCGTGACGAGGATGTTGAGGCACTCAGAGTCGGGTTCCTGCGCTTAGTAGGAAGCCGCAAGCGACGGTGGTCGCGCCTGGATGGGGTCTGTGCCGCTGCGAAACTGAGCAGAGACACCGCCACTGCGGTCGCCAAGTTCGCCGGGCTGACGATCCAGGGAGAATGGGTGTTCGAAGGACGCCTGAAGGCGGGCGACGTCAGGCGAGCGGCGCTCACCGGCGTTCTTGCGGGTGCCGGGCGAGCGATGCACGAGGTTGAGCTCCTCGAAGAACTCGTTCCGCTCGGACTATCCGCAGACTCAGCCCTCAGGGACATTCACCGGGCCCTGGCAGAGGATCAGGATACCTTCGCCTCGGACGGCAATGCCATTTGGCAACTCCGGGCCCAACTTGGCGCCACCGTCGAAGACCGGCGCCCTGACCATCCCCTGCTGCCTGTCCCGATGGACCACACGGCACTGAAGGACGCCCTTGCCGCTCTACAGGCGGCGGAGCGGAACGCGTCTTGTGAAACACTGCAGGACCTCTGCGCCGATCAGCTCGACTTCGTCACCCATGCCGGGGACCGTCTGGCCCGGGCTCTGGCCGAACTTCCTGGGACCGAGCGGGCCTCCGTCGCCCAAATCCTGCACCCTTCGGATGAGGCGAAGCTCCTGGCTTGGCTGCGGGTCGCAACACCCCGGGACGACATCGACGCTGCTCCCGACGGACCGTGGCCACCGCGCATCCTCGAAGGCCTGACCTTGCTGGCAGCGTTCGTCGCCGCCGTGAGGGCCACCGGCGGTTCGGACAGTGCTCATTGGACCGCAATTTTTGACGCCTGTGGTGAGCGTGCTCGCGGCTGGATCTTCAACACCCAGCAGTCCGCGCGACGGCACATCCTCTCGCGGCTGGTCGAGGTGGCTACGCTTCTGCGGCTCCGCCGCGCGTTCTCCTTCCAGTCAGATCCCTGGTCGACCCTGCTCACCCTACAAGCGGGCCTCCTGAAGGGGGACATAGGCGCCCTTCCCCGATGGCTCAGCATGAGTCTGCCTACTGTCGCCATCCGCCAACTCGTCGCCCCCGGACCCAATCACTCGGCATCCATGGCCTGCATATGGAACGCCCTTCAGGCGTACCGCCGGGGGAACATCGGGCGGGATGCAGTCAGCATGGTCTCCCGGCATTCGGAGTGGTGGCCGGGATGGTCGGTGGACGAGGCATGCCGTTCGTGCACGGAGAGCCGACCGGACGAGCGGCCCTCAAGAAGTTTCGGGGATGCCCCGTCCGAGGCTTCGCCGCCGGTTCCTCGCGACCCGACGCCGGTAGGTGAGGTTAGGCTGGCCAGGGCGACCGGCGGCCGAAACCTGGATCCGCAGTCCATTCTGGCATCGTTGGATGTGGCGCTCGAACCGGATGGCCACGCCTTCTCGGTAGGGTTGCCAGAGAAGCTCCAGGTGCCGCCCGGCTCCATCACCCTCTTGGGCGAGGGCTTCCGTGTCGGCGGGACCGTCCAGGAGGACGGAGCCGTGCGCTGGCATGCCGAGCAGAGCCGGATCAGGTTGGGGCTGAAAGGGGCGCCGGAGCGCGTTATTAGGCTGGAACAGGGCGGCGAGGTGCTGGCCTCGCACCCCGTCCGTCTTTGGGCGACCGACGACTACATCGCCGCCTACCAGCTCGGATCCGGTCGCGGCCGCCCTTTCGACCCGTTCGTGTCTCCGCTTCCGCGGAGCGGCGCCTTGGCGATCCTCCTGCACCGAACGCTGATCGTGTCGGAGGAAGCGGACGAGGAGCACGGCCTCAATGACCAGTACGTCCTCAAGGTGTTCAGGGCTGGCCTCCCGCAGAGGGCCACCATCTCCTGCGACGGGGAGATCCTCTGGGAGGCGGAGCATCAGAGCGAGACCCGACGCGTTCTTCCGGACGCGATGGCCTATCTGGCCCTCGACAGCGTCTCGGCTCGCTGGGGTGCGCAGACCGACCTGCTCCTCTTCAGATGCCCGAGTGGCTTCGTCCCCCATCGTGCGTACGTCGGGGCTCAAGCGATGCCCGCGCTGCCCGACGGGGCATCCTGGAGGTTCCCCGGCTTCTCCCTCCTGCCGGGCATGGACGCCCTGCGGCGCCGAGGGCGCCTCGACGGGTTTCTCGACGGGGAGCGCGTGTCCGTTCCCGCCCTGGTTTCCTTGGCCCAGGCACCGACTGGCGCTGCGGTTCGAGAAGGAGAACGGTGGCTGCCGCTCGACCCGAGTGTGGGCTTCGAGAAGGCGAAACACGGCCAGTCACGCGTGTGGGCCTGCCTGCCGCAATTGGGAATAGAGACGGATTGGACCGTCTTTGAGGGGCCTCGTGCCATTGCCCCGTACCGCGAGCAAGGCGTTCACGTCGGCCCTCAGCTCATCGGCTACGGCGAGCCGCTCCGGGTAGAACCGAGGCGCTTCAACCTGAACGGCTCAGGCGTGACCCTGGCCGCCTTCACGATCGACACCGGCGTGGTGGTCGGCTGCCAACAGGACGACGAAAGGGTCTCCCTCCAACTCACGGTCCCCGTTGTCTGGACCGAGCGTCACAAAGCATTCGCCTGGTCGGAGCAAGGCATCACGGCAGTCTCGTCAACGGCAAAGGATACCGCCTCCTCGGAGCTCGTATTCTCGGGTCTCACCCATCCCGTTGATGGGGTGTGCATCTTTCATGAGGCAGTCTGGCTGGGAACGGGCCTGCCGACCGACGACGGCCCAGCCGCGGTGAACGCCTTTCTGGCGAATGCGCCGGGTTGGCCCGAAACGCTTCGGCTCACGACGTCCGGACACCTGCCGGTCTTGGCAACTAATCCGGCGGCGACGGCCGCCAGCCGACTTCAATCCGACGGTGGCAAGGGACTTGTGGCGTTGTTCAGCATGCCAAAGGACCCCGCGAGCGCACACGTCGCTGGCCGCCTCCTCGAGACCTGGGAAGCGAAGGGCAAGCTGGCGGAAGCCCTCATCGAACAATTCCTTCGCGCGATCAGGGACGGCGGCCGCCCGGTGACGCTTTTGGATCGGCTGGTGACGGATGCGCCTTGCTCCGCCATCCGTGTGCTTGCGCATGGCCTGCAGCCGGTCGCCAAGCGGGAACGCGGCCAGGTTCTCGAGACCTTGATCCGACGCCTGCTGCCGCAAGACGTAAGGGACGGCTTGGCATCCCAGGGAAGCAGCAGCTTCCTTGGCGAGGCCGAGGCGGCGATGCTCGCCCGGGCGTTCAAAGTCACCGGCTTCGACCACAACTTTCTCGCCTCCAAGATGGAGGCGAGCATCGCTTCGCTGGCGTGGGCGACGGCTTCGGCGCCTACTCCGTCGCGTCACGACCAGAATCTCGCCACCTCCCTCACCATCGCCCCGGTCCGGCGCTGGCTGGCCGTGCATCTCCTTGCACGGCTGTGCCCGCTGGTCCGCTGAAGGAGCCGCCCTTTGGACATCGAGAAGTCCCTCCAAGTCGACGCGATCCGCACCCGTGCCCAGATGCAGGAGCGGCTCGTCGATGTGGCATCCGCGGATGCTTACATGCGGGATCCAGCCCTCCAGGAGCGCGTAAGGCAGGTCTGGCGGGGGGAGGACGGCGACGCCGGTTCCGCCAGCGAGCTGTTCATCGAGGGCATCTTCCCCGCTGCTGACGGAGAGGCCAGCATCGACGGTCTCGTCGCTGAGGGCACCTTCGCCCCTGCGCTCCGTGACCAGCTGGCACGCGTGGACGGCTCCATGACCGGGCGTCCCCTCTACAAGCACCAGCGGGAGGCCATCGAGCTGGCCCGGCGGCCCGATCCTTCGCGGCCGGTGGTGGTGGTCCGCGCCGGAACCGGCATGGGCAAAACCGAATCCTTCCTTCTGCCGCTCCTGAACGACCTCCACTCCCGCCCCAGAGCAGGCCGCAGACGGGGTGTCCGAGCCATCGTGCTCTACCCGATGAACGCCCTGGTCAACGACCAGGTTGAGCGGCTCCACGGTTGGATGAAGGGACAGGACGCCTGCCGCCTGTTCCACTTCACCAGCGAGACCCCCGAGGATCCGAGGCTGGCCGACAAGGCCAACTACCCCACCTTCGACAGATCCCGGGTGAGGACGAGGAAGGAGGCGCGGGAGAACCCGCCCGACGTCCTGGTCACCAACTATTCCATGCTCGAGTACATGCTGATCCGTCCGCAGGACGCTCCCTTCTTCGGGGAGGACCTGAGCGTCGTGGTGCTGGACGAGATGCACCTCTACTCCGGAACCCTGGCGGCGGAGATCGCGCTGCTCCTCCGGCGCGTCCTGCTCCGGTGCGGCCTCCGGCACGAGGACGTCATGTGGCTGGGCGCTTCGGCGACCCTGGGCGGCGATCTGAAGGAGTTCAGCGCCGCCCTGTTCTCCCGATCGGCGGCGGATGTCCACATCCTCGAAGGAAAGAAGACGCGGCCCCAGCTGGCCGAACCCGTGCCGCCACTGCATGACCCTGCTCCGAGCGACGTCCAGGACATACTCCCCTCCACGCCGTTCATGGACGAAGGCGGCCTGGTGGACGACCCGGACCTTTCGGCGGCGGTCATCGAAGGGAGCAAGGCGCTGGCAGGCCGGAGCGCCTGGGAGATCGCAAAGCGCCGGACGCGACCAGCCAACGCTCTCGCCGACATGCTGGCGCGGGCGCCGATTATGCACCGCCTTCAGGATCAGCTTTGGCGGGCAAGTAGTGGCGGCGACATCCTTCGCCTCGGCAAGCTCAGCGAGGAGCTGTGGACGCGAAACACCGCCGAAACCCGGACCGCGACGGAGCGGCTCCTGCGGCTCGGCGCCCGGGCACGCTGGACCGCGAATGAACTTCCGCTATTCCCGCACAAGATCCATTTCCTTGTGCGCAGCCCCGTAGCCCCGATGGCGTGCGTCAACCCGAACTGCACCCATCCCAGCGACTACCGCCTGCCGAACTGCGGCCCGGTCCTCTCGAACAGCCATGAGGCGTGCTCGGCGTGTGACAGCCAAACGCTGCCTTTGGCCCGCTGCCGCTCATGCGGCGAGTGGTTCATGGCCGCCGTCTACAGCTCGTCGGACAACCGCTTCCGGCCCGCCAGGGACTGGCGGGAGGACGACGAGCGGCGCCAGGAGGATGAGGACGAGGAGGGTGGCCCCAAGTCCATACGCTTCCTGAAGCCTGCGGACCCCGATGACACGGCTTGGGAGCCGTACCAGTTGGCCGACGGCAGGCGGGAGACCCAGTTCGCCCATGCCAGGCTGAAGGCGCACGATACCTGCCCGACCTGCGAGGACGGCAAGTTCGCCCTCGCCCAACTCGGCGATACGGCGGGCCTTGGTATGGCGGCGGAAACCATGCTCGCCTCCATGCCGCCCTGGAGCGGGGCGGACCGGGCTTGGCGTCCCGCGGAGGGTCGGCGGCTCATCGCATTCAACGACAGCCGCCCCTCCGCCGCCCGGCTGGGCCCCACCCTCACTGCGACCCACGAGATCCAGATGGGCCGTGCGATGATCGCCGAGTGCCTCCGTGACGCGGCGCTGAGCGACGCCAAGCTGGCCCGTCTGAAGCGAACGGAGAGGCGGCTCCTGGCGGAACTCGAGGACGCCGAGGGCGCCGAGCGCACGCTCGTCGAGCAGGAGCTCGCCGACTGCCGCTCGGAGATGAGAGCCGCGTCAGCGGGCGGGACGATGCGGTTCTGGCTTACCCAGCTGAAGGCGCACAAGCTGACTTCCGAATTCTTCGAGCGCGAGAAGGGGCAGTTCCACAAGGCCGCGGACTGGAACCAGGAGCAGTGGGAAGCCAATCGCGACAGCATCCGCCAACGACTTGATGCCGTACTCGCGCGCGAGTTCGCAGTCCCCGTTCCGTCGATTCTGAGCCTGGAGACCACCGGCCTCGGCGAGGTGGTCTACCCCGGGCTGGAGGATCTGAGCCTCCCCGAACGACTGGCGGGGCTGATGCCAAGCACGACTGCCAGGGACGCGCTCGCGGACGCGTGGCCCGGCATCCTCGCGGGCCTTTGCGACACGGTCCGCATGAACAGGTGCGTGACCTTCGGGGATGAGGAACTGGATCGGTCCGCTTCCTACTACCCCGTGGGAACCTGGATGTCGCTTGCGGCCTCGGGGCCGTCCGTCTCGTCGTTCCTGCCCGCGAGGCCCGGCGAAACCCGCCGCACCCGCTTCGCGGCTGCGGTCCTGCGGGCGGCCGGGGTGAAGGCAGAGGCGGCGCAGTCTCTCGCCGCCATCCTCCTGGAAGCTGCCTTCGCCCAACTCATCGGGTGCGCACGGGAACAGGCGTTGCCCTGGCTGGAGCATGGCGAGCGGGGTGTCGGCCGGAACGTGGCCGAGGGTCTCCGCATCAGGTTCTTCGAACTCGGGCTTCGGGCTTCCCAGGACGTCTACCGCTGCCCCAGCACCGGCACGGTCTGGCCCCGAGCGGTCCTCGGCTGCGCCCCGATCCGCGGATCCAAGGGCGGCCTCGTCAGGATGGGCCAGGACGAGTTGGACCGGCATCCGCGCGTCGCCCGAGCCAGGCACTCCTACCTGCACGAGCAGGCATTCCGGATCGGCTTGTGGTCCGACGAGCATTCCGCCCAGCTCTCGCCCGAGGAGAACCGGCGGCTCCAGGATCTCTTCTCCAAGGGCATCCGTAACGTTCTGAGCGCCACCACCACGATGGAGGTCGGCATCGACATCGGCGGCCTCTGCGGGGTGCTGATGGCCAACATGCCCCCGGGGCTGGCGAACTATCTCCAGCGGGGCGGCCGGGCGGGGCGCCGCACGGACGGCGCCTCCATCGTCTGCACCTTCGCGCGCCGCCGCCCCTACGATCAGGCGGCGTTCGACGACTTCCAGTCCTTCTTCCGCCGGGAACTGCGGCGGGCCAACGTGATGCTGGAGAGGGAGGGCATCGCGAGGCGCCACCTGCAAGCCATGCTCCTTGGCGACTTCTTCCAGGTGGTCCGGCCGCTCGACGCGAAGGCTGGCGCCATGGACGCCTTCGGCAAGATCGGCGCCTTCTGCGGAGTCCTCAGGCTCCCCTACCTGGACGAAGGGGCCATGGGTCCGGTGGATACCCAGCCCGCGACCCCAATCCCGATGGGGATGCGACGGCCGGAGCCTTGGTGGAGCCGGGAAGCGGAGCCGGACTTGGCCGCTCAGTTCGAGCACTTCCTCGACCATCTGCTTAGGGACGGCGGGCAGGTGCGCCAGCAGGCATTGACCCTGGCCGCGGGGACGGGCTTCGCACGGCAAGCCGCCGACTGGGACAGTTTCATCCCAGGCGTCTCGGCCCACTTCTCCGCATCGGTCCAGGAGTGGCGGTCGGATTACCAGCGGGTTGTCGAGCAGTGGCGGGTTGAGAGCGAGAGCAGGGGCGGCGCCGCAAAGTTCCGAATGAACGCCCTGGCTCGGCAGGCACGGGAACTCCGGGAAGCAACCGTGGTCGAGGAGTTGGGGAATCGGAAGTTCCTGCCCCGCTACGGCTTCCCCATCGGGCTCAACTCCCTGGTTGTGAACGTCGGGAAGGATGGGTCCGACAGGTTCAAGCTCTCACGGGATGGCTCCGTCGCCGTCGCTGAGTACGTCCCCGGCTCGGTGGTGATCGTCGGCGGGCAGTTCGTCAGGTCCCGCGGAGTGCAGCGCGCCTGGGGGAGCGACCAGGATGACATGGTCGGCGTCACGATGTGGCGCTACCAGTGCGAGGACGGCCATTCCAAGTGCCTGCCGGTCCTCGACCATTCCGACGAGCGCTGCGGGGTGGACGGCTGCAGCGCGAAGATGAACAAGCGGCCCGAGCGCCTTCTGGTGCCCAGGTACGGCTACGCGACCGCCGCATCCGATGCGCCGTCGTGGTTCGGCCAGCGCCAGCGCGTCGGCGTGGTCGAGCCCATCATTAACCACGCGGTGGGGCGGTCCACCGCCTCCAAGGAGAACTACGGCGGCCTGGACGGCCTCCACGCCGCGTTCTTGGAGAATGTCGAGCTGATCGCCGCCAATGCGGGGCAGCGCGGCAACGGCTTCGCTGTTTGCACCTCGTGCGGCTACGCCGACTCCGAAGAGGTGGGCAAGGCGGACGGGGCGAGGAACCTCCCGCCAGGCTTCGAGCGGCACCTCCCGCTCTACCGGGCCTCAGGCAAGCCTTGCGGCGGGGCTATCGGCCAGGCGACGGTGCTACGCAATGTAACCTTCGCGGCCCGCCAGTTTACCGACTTGGTGCGCTTCGAGTTCACCGATGTGCCCGGCATGGACGCGGTGAGCCTGACTACTTTGGGGCATGCCTTGGCGCAGGCTGGCGCCGAACTCCTCGAACTCGACCAGCGCGAGATCAGGATGGCGGTCGACCCCGTCGCCGCAGAGCGATGGGTGGTGCGGGTCTTCGACGCTGTGGGTCATGGCGGCGGGCATATGGCCGAGCTCTTCCGGCGCGGTTCTGAGTGGCTCACCGCCAGTCGTCGGGTCCTGCACCGCTCCAAGGGTCACGACGAGCTCTGCCGGACGGCCTGCATCACCTGCATCCTTTCCTCAGTCAGCCAGGACGACGCGAGGAATGGTCTCCTTGACCGCAAGGCGGCCCTGCGGGTGCTTGAGAGCGGCGGCACCCCGCGATCCTCGGGCCTACGCGCCGAGGCCGTTACGCCGCCGGTCGGCGGCTCGGGGAAGGAAGACATGCTGGCGGCACTGCGTAGGAAGAGGGAAGCCGCAGCGAGCAAGTAGCTTGGTCCTCGTGAGGTATCAGCATATCGCTGATTACCCCCGGACCGAGGCAGATCAAAGTGGGGCGCTAACCAGCACCCCACCTCCCATTTGCTCCCTTACCGCGTCCAGAGCAGGTTACTAACCCCGAACCGAGCACCGGGCACATGCCGCTGGATGTCCGGGGCGGTAGGCGACGTTGAACCATTCGCCCGAGCCGTCGCGGCACAATCTCGAAAACGAATTGTCTTCGACATGATGGCTTTCTAGCAAAGGTCTGAGGATACTGGATCAGGCGAAGCAACCGAGGTTCTGTGACGACCATGAGCTGGATGAACTTGTTTACTAAAAAGCAATCTGGGTTCGTTGTTGGCGGGGTGCAGCTCGAGCGCCCACCGGCAACGGAGGATGAGGCATCAGCTCTCATTGCGGCCGTAGCCACGCGATTGACACAGAAACTCACCAACGAACAAGACATCTACTGGTTCGTAATCGAACAGTACGACAAAATGCTTGGCTATGGAGAAGAAGTCACAAGCCGTGTCGATTTTCCGTTCTCCATGTTCTCTCTCGAATATGAGGGCCGGAGGTCCGAAACGTCCTACGTCGGCAAGCCGAACCCCGGAACTGTCTATCTCGACAAAGAGTTCACGCCGCCCATAGAGAAGCATTTCGGCACAAAGCAGGCAGAGCATTGGCGAGCAGTGATTTTCACCGCATTTTGCACCCGCTTTGAGGAGCAAATCAAAAAGCTCAGAATCAAGTACGCAACGCATTATCACAACAATTGTATTAAGACCAATAGCTATAGGTCGGCTGACGCTTGGAACGACGTGATTAGCGAACTCGGTGGCGAATAAACCCCCGCTCTATTTTCGCCGCCGGTGCGGCGCACCTTTGCAAAAATCACGGATCTAAATATGACCAACATCAATGAGTTGGCTGGTTTGCTAAGTCAGGAACTGAATAAATACGGCAATTCTGAACTGGAATACTCAAGAAATTTGTTCTCTGGTAAGCTTTCCGAAAAGGCGACCATTTCTGGTTCCATAAGCGGCCTGTCGTACAAAGTCTTGATGTTTGACGCGTCGAACGAATCTGGAATTCCTTCTGTATCTGCTCACTTCAGCATAAATGTGAATGGGATAGGCTTTTCTGAAAAGCAGATGGCCTTCTGGAACGCCGATAACAGATTCACGAAACTATACCAGCAGGATGAGGACGAAGCCTTTCTGGTTCTAGATTCGTTTTTGCCATCCTCGGATGAGGGGCATCTACACCAAAGCATCGCTAGAGTATGGAGCATGGCAGTTTGTGAACTCCGGAAGCTGAAGTCGTCCTGTGAGCGGCGGGGCATATTCTAGCAACAGAATTTCGGTCTGCCGACGCTTGGAACGACATAATCTGCGAACTCTGCGGCGAATAGGCCCAGAAAGAGGGTTCTTCAATGAGCGAAATTGCCAAGAAGTACGATCCGGGAATTTACGGTGAGCTGGGAAAGTGGATCGCCCAGGGGGACAAAAAGGCTTTCGACCTTGTGCTGGATCGGGCAAACAATGGTGAAGGCTATGCCCAGCTAGAAGTCGGCTTTGCATACGCGAACGGATTCTGTGTGCAGAAGGATAACCGCCGCGCGGCTGAGTGGTATGAGAAGGCTGCATCACAAGGGGTGTTGAACGCCCAGTTCAATCTTGGCTGCTTGCACTATTTGGGTTTGGGTCAGGAGCGCAGCGTTCAAAACGCACTTCACTGGTTTTCTATGGCTGCCGAGGGTGGGCATGCACAAGCGCAGCGGAATCTCGCGCCTATGAGAATGGAAGCCCACCTAGTGGCGGAAGAAACGGCCCATTGGAAAGCGTTGGGCGTCAACAAGGCCCCTGGAATAGTTAAATACGAGTTGGCACATCAGTATCTTTCAGAGCTGAAGGAGATGGTTGCCGACCCTGATATAAGAAGCCGCATGATGATGGCCGCCACCGATGGCAGAATTCCCGTCGATGACTTCGACCGACTGAAAAAGGCTTTTGTGCTCGTCTACAACATATCTTCGGCAACGCCGCTTCCAATCGAAAAAGTTGTTTATTGCGCAATAAACAACGATTGGGAACCCTTCGAATCCATGCCGAAAAGCGGACTTGGGCCTTAGCTCGAGCGTCAGCGTTTAAGCCAATCTGTCGGGGTTTCGCTGCTGGCGACCGCCCTGCGCTGGATCTTTTATACGGAGCGGCGGGCCGTTCTGACGGTGTCCAGGGATGGTGTCGGAACAGTTCCTGGCGGCTAGGGTCTGTGACCGGACTGTCTGACTAACCGATCTGGCTCCGATCTGGTCTCTGGCCGCGCCACCTTGGAAGGTCTTGAGGCTTTCAAGGAACGCGGCCATGACCAGGACAAGCCTGGACGACGCCCAATGGGTGTCGCTGATGCTGGTGATGCAGCAAATCCCCCTTGTCTGGAAGCGTGATGACGTGGCACTGCGCCGCTTCGTTGAGGCGGCGCTCTGGATTTGCCGAACCGGCGCGCCGTGGCGCGACCTGCCAGACGGGTTGGGTCTCTGGTCGAGCGTCTATCACCGCTGGCGGCGTTGGTGTCTGCGCGGCTGGTGGGAGGTGATCTTCCAGGCG
>NZ_FMZX01000027.1 GCF_900101615.1 Belnapia rosea
CCCGTTTAGCGCCGAGGCCGCCGCAGTCTCCCACGGCAAGCCTTCGACCGCCAAAACCGCGTGCAGGGTGCCACTGTCATCGAGGATTGAGGTTTCGGAGGCATGGCCGAGATACGGCACAAACGCCTCCGGCTGGGCCTCACGCGACGCGAACGACCACTTACCGAACATGACGGACCTCAGCGGCTTTCTTAGCTGGCGTAAGGGGGAGCGGCGCGACCGAGGCGCCACCCCAAAACTCCGCGTTGCGAGCCCAACCACGCGACCAAACCCAAAGGCCCCAGACGCGAAAAATGTTGTGGTCGAGGCCAGCGAGCTGGCGGAAGGCCCAGTGCGTCGCAACGCCGATCCCGAGAACGAGCGGGTTTTTCACCAGCACGAAAGCGACCGTGACGATGCCCGCATTGAGCATCGCGGCCTCGAGCGGGACGCCCAGGAACAAGGCGGGGCGAGTGCAAGCCAGGAACAGCGTGTCCTCATCCAGCCCTTCCTCGCCTTGCACATCGCCGCTCATGTCAGCCGACGCCGCCGGTGAGCTGGGAAACGAGCCAGCCGGCCGAGAACAGGATGCCTACGCCGAGCAGAACGCCGCCAAAGGCGCGCATCGACGCCGCCCCGAGCGCGGCCATCACGCCGGTAACGCCGATTGCGACGACCGCGATGGCTTGACCAAGCCGCCCCGTCAGCAGGTTCGAGATATTGTTGACGAACTGCGTCAGGTCGGTGTTGCCGCCCGCGGCCTGCGCCGCCGCAGGATCAGCGAACGCGAGAAGCATCACACCCGCGCAGAGCGCGACAGCAGCGGACCGACGGCGAGCAGGGGTCAGAGCAAGGCGCCTCATGGGCGGTTTCCTTCGGTGAATGGCAGGGTTGCCGGCAGGGTTGCTGACAGGCGGAAGGCCGGCGCCTCCGCGTCAGAGCCGTCAGAGGTCGAGACGGCGCGAGCGCGCAGCCGAACAGGCTCCCCGGCGGGATCGGGTTGGGCGATTGGCGCAGCCTGGACACCCTGGCGGCCGGCTTGCTGCAGCTCCCACTCGGCCCGTGCCATAACGTCCCACGAAGGCGGAGCCCCAGGCGGATCGGCAGGTGGGGTGACGGCGGCCGGAACTGCGGCCTCGGCGGTGCTGGACGGCGTGGGTTGTCCTGGCAGACGGATTGCCGGGACTACATAGCCAGCCGCCCGCTCTACGCGGCCGACATAGCCATTGGCGAAGCCGCGGGTCGGGTTGCCGGTGTTGTAGTGGCTGAATGCGACGCGGAGCCGAGCTTGTGGATCCGCCTCCCCCACCCCAGCAGCCCAACCATCCCGGAGCACCCGCTCCGCCGCTGACAGGTTCCGGCACGGATCGAAGGCCTCCGCCAGGGTCATACCCAGTCGCGGCAGATTGGCGGTGTTGATTTGGGCGAGGCCCAGGTCCACCGACCACCCTTGCCGCATGGCCTCGACCGCGAGGGCAATAGCTGCCTCGAGAGTCTCAGGGCGGCGCGTGCCGCCCCCAGGACGGTTTACGTTGATAGCCAGGGGATCGCGCCCGCTCTCGGCCTGTACGACCGACAGGAGGGTATCTGGCGCAATGGATGGCGCGCAGGACGTCGCCAAAGCGACGACAGCGGCGACAGACAGGGGGCCGCTCATTGGCCACCCCGAAGGGCGGCAGGGCTAAGCTGATGGAGGTTGCCGCAGGCCCGCAAGACCGAGACGCGCAAGGCGCGGGTCATCCCCGCGGACCAGCAGGACTGGGCCAGTGTAGGCAAACCCGCCCGCATCCAGCGGATCTGCCAGGACGCGTACGAAACTGCCAACGTCCCGCCAGGCGCGGAGACCCCGGTTGCGATAGCGCGCGATAGCCAGCAAGCCAGAGCGCCCGGAAATTTGGAAATACGGGACGTAAAGCGTCCCGGCGGCAGTAGCCGTGACGACGACCAAGCAGCGGCGTACCCGACTGCCGCCAGCCAGCTCTGCTCGCATCTCCCCCTCTGACAAAGCCCCGTCCACCACACCCCCGCAGCCATCCCCGGGAGGGTTGTAACGCAGGGCTGTCGAAACGTCATAGCGCGGCCGTGCAGCCTCATCGGCAGCCAGACGGACCATAGGCGGACCTCCGTAATCGTGGAGCGCCGCGCCCAGAGGCGGAGGCCGGTCAGGCCACTGGCGCAAGAGCGGGTCATTCGGATGCCCTGCTAATGGCGCCGATAAGCGGACGCCTCGCCGCCCCGGTACAGCCGGGGCAGGGCTTATATAGCGTGCGCAAGTGCGAAAGTGAAGCGGTGAAGATGTGCAAAATTAGGATTTCACACATCTGCTAATAGCCCGGTGCCGGGTTACCTGGCAGCGCAGGAGGTCGGTCACATTCCCCTATAGTGATTCCTATAGGGGGATGTGACCGACCTCGACCCAATCGTTAGTCGATCCGGACTCCGGCGGAGTCGAGAAATCCCCGTCTGTTCACTGAGTGGAGCTCGCCGGTCTAGCCGCGAGGAGGTTGGTCACATCCCCCTATGAGGAATGCATCGGTAGGGTGATTGGTTGGTAGTAACTATCCGCTACCATCCCAGGACCACATGGGTCAGTCCGGAAACCTCATGCCCCGTAGCTCCTGCCCGCCCCTGCTACCTGCCGAATGGCCTGACGAACCTGCTTTGGCCTCAGCTGGGGAAGTGGCAGCTTGCTACGCTGTTGCGGGTAGCGTGCACCTCGCCGCGGTAAGGGCCGCTGTCCTGCGAGGCGCTGCAGCTCTGCGAAGAATGGACCCCGGCGCCGCCAGGATCGCCACGCAAAGGGCCGCCGCAGAAGCAGCCATGGCCGTCCTCGCGGCGATTCAGGCAGAGACGTGGCTTGCTGGCCAACAAGCCCCAAGCCGACTAGCGACCGAAGGCGCACGCCAAGCCCGGCTGCTTGCACAAGCGGCGACGGCCGACGCCTATCGGATCCGCCAAACGGTAATCGGGTAGGTCCCTACCTCTGGCGGTCCAACTTCGCCCAGGCCCGCAGGACGCCAGCACATATGGATAAGGGCATGGTTCTGGCCCATTGTCCGTGGTGAGGGAACGCCAGCCCGTCCACATCCAACCCGGCCTGGCGACATGGGGCGTAGACCCAGCCGGCGGTGTAGGTGATTTGCATAAACTCGAACCCCGGCGGCAGCAGGCTACGCGCCGCGGCGTCGTCTGTGGTGTAAGGCTGCGCGGGCCCGGTTAGGCCGACTAGCTCATGGATAGCCGCATCGGCTACAGCACTCCCGGCCTCGACCTCGCCGAGGCGGCTGGCGAAGCGGAGAAGACGGTCGTAGCGGGTCAGGGCTGGCCAGCCGGCGGCACAACTCGCAGGTGGCGAGGCAACCGGCGCTCATTGAGCCATAGGTCGACCAGAGGCGTGATAGTCCCAACCACGCCGAAGCTCCGTCCATGCAGGGGGTGATCCGGCATCACCAATCGGCAGATGTAGCCGCCCTTTTGGCAATCGATGATGGCGCCACGGTACCTATACGAGGGGCCGCTGAACGGGCCAGATGCGCTTGTCTGCTCGGGCTCAGGGTGGAAGTCCGGCGGAGGTGGATCCGGAAAAAGGGCCATGGCCGCCGTATAGCAGTGACCACGGCATTCTGGCTCTTCGAGAGCTGCCAGAGGACGCCTATCCCCTACCAACTACCAACAATCCTCTACCGGCTACCAACAATCCGCTTGCTCGCATCCTGTCCTACCGTCAGGTTGCGCCAGCAATTGGCGGAGGAGGCTCGGTGCCCATCTTAACTGTTGCCAGCAGCAAAGGCGGATCGGCCAAGACGACAACCACGGCATTGCTTGCGGCCCGGCTGGCTGCAGATGGTGTGTCCGTCGCCGTAGTAGATGCCGACCCTAATGGCTCATTTGCGCGATGGGCTGACCGCTACTACGACGGCCCGAAGATCGAAGTCCGCGCCGAGGCAGACGAGGGCGCCTTAGCGCGGACCATCGCCCACCTTGCTAAGGAGCACCTGGCCGTCCTGGTGGATACCGCGGGCTTCGCTAGCCGCTCGGCCTTGCTTGCCATTGCCTCCGCCGATGCGGTGCTGATCCCGGTCCTGCCCGGTGAGGCGGAGATCCACGAGGCGGAGCGGACTGTGCAGCTGGTCAATGACGCAGCTACGGCGGCTCGCCGGCCGATCCCCGCCCGTGTCCTGGTGGCCAGGACCAAAAGAACCACCCTTGCCCGCCACGCTCTGAGCGAGCTGGAGAGCGCTCGCTTACCTCGCCTCGCCGCCAGCCTTGGCGACCGGACCGCATACGCCAGCATCTTTTTTGGCGGCCCCGCTGTGTTTAGTAGCGGCCCTGAAGCTGAGGAGATTGCAGCCCTAGTTGCAGAGCTACGCGACCTTTCCTGGCTCCCGCGACCGCAAAGGCGGTAGTTACTACCGAGGTCTACGGTATAGGCTACCATCTACTGACTATCTTGATACGCCCTGGAGGCGCCGTATGGCTAAGCCCACTCTAAAGAGCCGCACACCAGCCACTGACGCCGAGGCTTCGCCACCCGCACTACCACCGGAGCCTGAAGACCGCGCTGCCGCAGCCATGGCGGTTGTGCGCCAGGTCGCTCCGCCGACCCTACCGTCAGCGGTCGCGGCCGAGGCCGGGCCAGCGAACGTCCAAGTCAACTTTAAGGTGCGCCAACAGTCCGCCGACGCCCTAGCTGACGCCGCTATCGCCCGCGGCGTCAGTCAGAAGGTGTTAGTTTGCCAGGCGCTCGAGGCATTTGGCGTCCGGGTCAGCTCCGCTGACCTCACCGAGCGGCCGATCCCGAAGCGTCGGGGTGCCTCGGCCGCCCGTCGGTAAGGAGCGAGGAACCTACCCCTATGGAAGCGATCGCCGTCGACTGCGGCAGCGCTATACGGCTACCGACGACTGACGGCAGGCCCCGATCCGAGTGGGCCACCAGCCTGTTTGATGGGCTGCTGGCCGCCGGATACCCGGCCGCCTTTGGTCGACCGCCGCCCGAACCCCTGCAGCTGGAGCGTTTCCGGGAACACTGGACCGTCCTCAACGACATCCGGGCAGATGCCGGCGAACCGCCCTACACCACGCATTGCTTCGGTACCGTGATCCTGAAGCCTCTGAGCAACCATGGCTGGCTCTACGTCCGCCTCATGATGCTCAGCTTCCGGGGCCGCGATCATCTGGCCTGGCAGCTGGAATGGGACACCATGGAGCCGCCGACGCCCACCCTGTGGTTCGCCAACTGGCAAACCGTCGAGATGTTCGCCCGCGTCATGCTGTGGCCCATGGGGAGCGAGAAGGTCGAAGAACGGGGCATCATCCCCGAGCCGACGCCGACCCGCGCCGCCACTGCTGAGCTGCGCGATTTCTGAGAAGCCGCCAGCCCCGCGAAGGGCTAGCGTGCCGACGCTCCTTAACCCCCCCCAAATAGGTTCGGCTTTGAGCAAAGTTCTCGCGGTGATCCTGACAACAGCGATCCTAGCCGCTTGTGCCCAACCGGCGCCGCCGACTACTGCAGACGCTCCACCCTGCCGTAGCGGTGCTGTGTCGTGCCAGCCCTGGGAGCGGGCTTGGCGACAGCCGCCGCCAGTCGGCAGCACTGTCACCAATACCGGCAAAATCCTCCCTCCGCGCTGACCTCTTCCGTCCCCGAAGTCCACGGGCCGCCCGTAGCGACGCCGGCCAATATAGCCGGCAGAGCGCAGACGGCCGGTGGACCCTCGGGGGCGGCCTCGCCAATCCCAACACCTCCGCCATTTTCTCCCTCTGGAAGACACTACCAGGAAGATGGTAGAAACTACCATATAGCCGTTCAGTGGTGACCGGAGCCTATCTATGGCCAAACAACCAGATGCCTACGCCGAGCCGCGCCGCCGTGTGGTTTGGATGGCAGGAACGAGTGTCCTAGCGCTCGCGGTGACTGCCGTAGCGACACCCGCAATGCCTGCTGTCGCCCACCTCTGGACCACTGGCCTGGCTCCAGACGGGCTAGATGCAGCGAGCCGGTATCTCACCGACGTCTATCTCGGCACGGCCGCCACCCGAGCCGCTTGGTGGCCGGCTATCAGGCAGTTTGCGGCTGATCCGATCGGAGCCGCTTGGCTTTCCGCCCCGTTCGCAGCCTCCGCTGTGGGGTGGCTCGGCGGCGTACTCGCCAACCCATATTCCGCAATCCCCAACATTCACGGAGATGCCAAGTGGGCCGGCGCGCGGGATCTGCGACGCATGGCGCGGGCGAAGAAGGTGTCGCTTGCAGGTCGGCACTTGGCACTCGGCCGTGTTGGCCGCCGCACTGTCCGGCTCGATGAGTGCCTGTCGGTTCTGGCCTTCGCGCCACCTGGTCAGGGTAAAACGTCTGCAGTTGTTGTCCCGTCCATTTTGGACGCGCCCACTGCCTCCCAGGTCATCATCGACCTGAAGCCTGAGCTGTACGATCTGACCGCGGCTGACCGCGCGAGGCACGGCCCGGTATTCCGCCTGGCGTGGGGTGAGGAGGATCGGCCTGGCCGCACTCCCGGCGCGAGCTGGAATCCACTTAGTCCCGAGAGCTTACCACCGCGCCACGAGGCCCATGCCCGCGACACGTACCTGCAGATCATGGTCGAGGCGATATTGCCTGACCCGCCGCACGGTGATCCGACGTGGGCGCAGCTTGGTCGCACCGCGATCAAGAGCTTCCTCGTGCACTATATCGACGCTGTAGAGGCTGGAAACCGCGACGGTATCCCAGAAGACTACGCGGACGAGGGTCCGTCGATGCCGGGCTACGTCAGTTGGCTGGGCAGGATGATGGCCTTGGCCGCTACTGAGAGCCTAGAGGCCGCTAAGAAGCCCGGTGCTGGCGAGGTGGATTGCATGAGGGATGCCTTCGTTGCCCTAGCTGCGACAGGGCGAGAGGCAAACCAAGCATGGCGAAGTGGCGAGCAAATGGAGGGCGAGCGCCCACCTTATGACGAAACCGCGCTAGACGAAATCGCCATCTTGGGAGCTACTAACGAGCGCACCCGCAGCTCAATCATGGCGGGCGTCGCAAATGCGCTTTCGCCTTTCCGAACCCTGGCTGCGAAAGACAGGATGCGGGTCAGCTCGTTCAGCTTTGGTGATCTCCGCGGCTTGCGCGATCCAGTCAACGGCGAGTGGCGCCCGGTGACGATTTATCTTGTCATCAAGCAGGAAGAGATTGCCGCCTTCGCGGCGATTACCACTCTGTTCTGCGAGCTCCTGGCGAACTTTCTGATTGCTAACGGTCCTGACGCAACGGCCCGCGGCGGACGTGTCATGGGCGACCGGGATGTTTTTTTCTGCTTAGACGAGTTCCCGCAGTTCCCCCGGATGAAGGAGCTAATGAACCTTCCGGCGGTCGGCAGGTCTAAGCGCGTGTTTGCACTGTATGTGGCACAAGACGAGGCACAGCTTCGCCAGAAATACAGCGATCAGGACGTAGAAGTTCTTTATACCAATACAGCGGCAAAGGTAATTCTAGGCCAAAATAACGACAAAGTCGCAAAGCGACTTGCGGATATGATTGGAAAATACACCTATCGCTCGAAATCAGAGAGCCAGAATGACGGCGACAAGCCGCTTGGCTTACGCAGGCAGGGGCGCAACTGGTCCTGGCAGGGTCGCCACCTGGTTTCTCCCCAAGAGCTCATGAGCTTGTCCGAGGACGTGCAGATTGTGCTTGTCCAAGACTTTGCGAACCGGCCAATCCGAGCCAAGCGGCCGTTTTGGTTCAACGATCCTGACTACAAACGGCGGGTCACTAAAGGTTCGTCTCCCTGCCCGCCGCTGCCCGCGCTAGGCATTCTCGCCGGCATCGAGGCCGAGCAGGCCCAAGGTCTTACTTCCCACCTGGTTCCCCTTCCCGGGCCAGATCTCGGCCTAGAGGCCGAGGCCGAAGCCCAGGCGGAGGCTGAGGCTGAGGCCGAGCAAACCGAACCATTAGCCGAGCCCCAGGCGGCCCAGGAGGCGCAAGTATGATGGTCCCGCCAGCCTCTACGCCCGCTGTCCGTTACCTCGGCCTCGTCCCAAACCCGCCAGCTGTCCAGCCGCCAGTCGGCCGGGAGTGGGCCCTCTATTCCACCGACGCTCGAGTGACTTTGGCAGGGGGCGAGCGGGTGCTGGTTCGCGCAGAGGTCCGCCTTGTGCCGGGAGGGTTGTGGGAGGATATTTTGCTGGTGTTGCCTCAGCCGATGCCCGGCAAGCCGGCAGACTGGCGGCAGGCTGAGCGGATTGCCGCCCTCGCTGAAAACCTGGACGAAGCGCTAACTAGCGGCCGCAATCACCTGGCACGGATCGGCGCCACGGTAAATGCGCCAGTATTGCGGACCGAGGCCCGTCAGGACGGGGCGCGGCAGTGGACACTCTCGGCCTACACCGTCCTGGAGGGCGCAGCTACGGACCGCCTTGGCGCAACACATTTGCACAGCGCCATTATCGTCCGCGCAGCTCCGCCGCCGGCATGGGCGGAGAAGCCCGGCGCCTGGGAGAGCGAATGTGCCCGGCTTGGGCTGCCAATCTACGCCTGGGTGGTGACGACTGCCGCGACGGTCGGAGACGAGGCCCCTGCGGTACGCCGAGGTGAGGCGCGGACCTTGGGTGAGGCAGAGGCGGATGTGGTGGCGATTGTTATGGCCAAAGCGCCGGCTCGCTCGGAGAGCGGGCCGGCGCTTTGGCCCCGCGTTTTCGCGGATCTACGGAAGATTGCGTAAACGAGTTTGGCGCGATGCTCACTCGATATGGGCAGGCGGCAAGGGTGTTATGAGAACATGGCTGGTGCTGGCACTCGCAGTAGCCTGGTCAAACGGCGGGGGGGCGGCTGAGGTCGCCCCGACCTCGCCCACCGCCGCAGCGGCGGCGCGAGGAGCCGAGATCTACGAACAGGCCATTGCCGATGCAGAGGCGAGGCTGCGCCGAATTTGCGGCGCGCGGAGCGACAGAGACAATATCGATGCCTGTCTCCGTCTGCGTCAGGAGGCCCGCAGCAGAGCGAGGGCTGGAACCAAAGTACCTCCAGACTGAGCTATCGTATCATCCGGGCTATTTGCGTGGACGTTTGCCCTCGTCTTCCAGCCGTCCAAGATCGATGTGGCACAATCGGTCGCCTGCGTGTTGCTCCAGTGCCATAGCGCTTGCAAGCGATGTAGTCATGATTGGGACTAAAGGTGCGCCGTTTTCGATAAGCCAAGCTGTCCGGTGCATTCCGTCCATGAAGCCGCAGCGTAGCTCGACTGTCCAAGAATGCAGGCCGCGACTTTCCAAGAAGTTCAGCAGTTGCGCCGGCATTCTGCGCACGAGGTAATTCAGATGCAGGCAACCAACTGGCATTGGCTCCTCCGCAGTGGTGCTGGTCATTCCGCTATGAACGAGCTCACGTTCATCCTCTGACCAACGCGGAGGCAGCCCGCACCACTGGTGCCTAGTCGTGTGACGCACTAAGGCTTCCAGCCGTGATGGCCTGCACCAGACGACGTAGGCGCGCTGCCACGGGATGTCTGGACGACCTTCCATCCAGACCAAACCATGCTTGCTTTCGACGGGGAAGATTGGAACCTGCGCGCCATAGGTAATCTTGGTAACTGCTGCTTGGTCGGGCATACCGTCTCAATCCTTTTAGGCCGCAGAGAACAGGGCAGCGTGACGGTCGACTAACTGACGCCAGAGCCGAGTGACAGCCCGAATGCCAACAGACTGACTAGCCGCCTCTCCCGCGCTGCCACGCTGCCATCATGTCTCCGCTTGCGACATAGATCACTCCGACTGGCGGCTCATAGCCGGCGATCTGGATCACGGCTTCCCATCCCCAAAAGCCTGTGTACCTGTAGTGGATCAGTCGGTTTGACAGATCCGCCATGCCAACCGCGACCGGGCCGCCGGGAGAGAGGTGCGTCTCCGTCACCAAAAAACCCACCGGCGCCATGCTGATATTGGCACAGCGGATCAGGGGCACCGGGACTATTAGCCCAAGCAGGAATAGGCCGACAGCTAGAAGGGGAGTGGTTGCGAACTCCATTGCCTTCTTCGCTGTCCAAACCGCGTAAACCAGCATTCCTGCCAGGATCAGAACGCCGAGCCCGGCGCCAGGTGAGGCACTGGCGGCCCATAGCCAGACAGATGGGGTACGCCACCACGCGACGGCGTTCGAGCCAGCAGGGATCGAAAGCCCGGCTAGCAATGCCAGGGCTGGACCGGAGCCAGCCACGACCATACGCACCAACATTGACCGCCTTAGAGCGGCGCGAGCTGCGCGAGCTTCCCCTTCGCGCCGTGCTTCCTCGGCTGCTTCCGCCAGTGCCTTGCGTTGTTCAGCTTCGTGCGCGGCTTGCCGGATGCGGAGAGCATTCTCAGCGTCAATCCGCCGAACCTTCTCGGCCTCAGCTGCATCCCTCTCTTTCTTAGCCGCCTCGCGGCTGCGCGCCTTAGCTAGTTCCGCCGCCTGTCGCCCCACCATTTCCGGCTGATCGACGGTCGCGTTCAACGCATCGTCCTCGCGTAGTAGGCCCTTTATCAGGTCGCTACGCAGATCGGTCGCTAGGGTGCGGAGCTGGGCAGCGAAACGCGAAGCAATGTGGCGCTGCTCAGGAGGCAGCGAGGCAAGGCCAGAGCGCCAAACAGCGGCTTCCGCCTCGGCGTAGGCAAGTGCGGAGGCAACTGTGACCGGCATTGGGGATGCAGTCAGCGGGACGGATAGCAGGGCCCGCAGCCGGCGGCGCTCCACGACAAGACCCAGCACGGCTGCCCCGAGACGGGCGGATTTGTCAGAGCCAGTGGTTTCGACCAAGTCAGAGGGAGATAGATCGACGCGCAACAAGCGGCGCAGCTCTAGTGCAGCCACCGCCATCCGGCGCCAGTTTTCAACAACGGCAGCCACCCGAGGCGGTAGGCGTTCAGGGGGCTCACCGGCCCAGGCCACGAACCGGCGGCGAGCCTCGCTCTCGGACACCCCAGGTGCGACCGCTAGAACTGCACCATCGCGCACCAAGGCCTCTGCTCGGCCCTCGAGAACGGTCAGCAGATCGCCTGCCATCAGCACGCCAGCCGGCACCTCAGCAGCCGGCTCGATCCCATCTGGCGGAGCAGCAGGGGGCAGGATGGAGGATCGTAGGCGACGAGTGGCGGGAAGAGCCTGTGCGAGCGAAAGGATCACCGTTCGGTGGTCCTCATTCGTCAGGGTTTCCCGTGTTTCCTTGTCCTCCACCGCTACTAGGCGGTCAACTTCCGGCAGGGTGAGGAGGCGGTTGCGGAGCTTAGCGCTTTCCGCTGCGATGATCGCCAATGCGTCGCGGTAGTTTTCCGCCACCGCGGCATCGTGCTTCCAGCGCATACCCGCCTCCACTCCCACGTTTAGGCCTCGGACGTGAGGGTTCCGCCCGCTTCGAGGATGCGGCGGACCTGAGGACGCCATACCTCCAGCCACTCGATGACATCCGCGACGGAACGGGCCGCCTCGCCCAGCTTGTACCCGTGGCCCATCAGGGCCTGCGGCTTGAGCAGTGCCAGTTCGTGCAGCGGTTTGCCTGACCCGACCATCACCGGCCAGGCCTTCGCTACGTTCCTCGGCAGGAACACCCGCACCACCTCGCCAGCCCGTTCGCCCGCTTGGGAGCAGATCAGGTCGAGCGCCGGCGAGTTGGGAGCGAGGTCGCCATGGTGCGGATTGACGACCAGGAACAACCGGGCTGCAGGCCACTCCGTCGCCGCTCGCGTCATCGCCTCTGCAGCCAGGCGGAGGGCCTCCGGATCGGCCGTAACGACTACCAGAGCGCCGATGCCTGCGCCGTCTCCGAAAACCAGCTTGCCAACGCCACCGTCGCACCACTGCCACAGGAGTTTGGTCGCGTTCGCGGAAAGGTCCATGACGGCCGGGCCGCCCATGAAGTCCTCAATGACGTTGTCCCAATACTCGCCCAGCAGATCCGGGTTCTTGCGGATAGCCGACAGGCTATCCTCGGACAGCTCGTGGTACTTCACCCGGTCGGCGCCGAGGATGTTCTGTAGGCGCGGCGAGGTTTCGGCTTCCACCACAACATGCTCTTTCCCAACGGCGGCCATTTCGAGGCTAAGCCCCTGGACGACAAACGATTTTCCAATACCACCCTTGTCGTTGAGAACCACATACCGCTCCACAGCGGCACGGGCGGTCGCAGTTACCGCGTCGGCGGGGGTGTTGGCCTTGAGAGCGGTTTTGTTTGGGCTGTGCGTCACGGTCAGTCCTTTCCCTCAGGGGGATTTTCGAGTTTGTGGATCGCAGCAAACTTGTCCTCGATTGTCTGACGCGATTTTTTCTTCGCCGCTTCCTTTTCCCGGTTTTCGGCCACTTGCTGGTCAAACTCCGCATAGGGATTGGCCGACCTAGTCGGGCCACCCGTTACGGAAGATCCAGCCGCTTGAGCCGGGGCAGTAGGAGCGGGCGTCGGTTCAGATGCAGTAGCCAGCGGGGCAGGGGTCTCGCTTGGCAACTCGGTCAGGAGCGTCGATCCCCTGCGGTATTTTCTAGGAGCTGGATTCCTGACCTTTCGGCTCTTGGGATCGCGGCGCCATCTCTCACGGGTCATTGTGGCGTTTACGAGCGGGCCGGTTAGGTCCGTCCCGTTGTCTGCCCGGAGCCCGCGCCTACCGAGCAGAACCGCCATCTGGGACCAGCTCAATCCGTTGTCGCTCTTGAGGGCAGCCAACGTGTCGTAATGGTCCCGAACGTATTGGGTGAATGCGCTGGCACTCCTCGCCCCCGACGAAGCGGACAGATCAGCATTGGCCAACTCGGCCTCTAAGCGCTGTCGTTCCTCGTCCTGATCGCCGGTCTGAGCCATAGCATCCTCCTCTTTACGATAATGCGTCATGCAACATGGCTGTTGTCCTAACTCCTATACGTTTCAGCGGTTTACGCCGCAAAGCCTTCGGAAGCGCAGACCGAAGCACCCTGAAGCACCTAAAGCATAGCTAAAGCGTTTTCTGAAGCCAAGCCAAAAAGGTAGAAAGTGTTTTACACGGCGATGCTCCTTCGGAGCACATTCTTGCACAGTTAACCCTTGGGGCCCTATATAGAACGGACGAGGAATGGTTTGTTTCATGCCCCGCCAGTATGGCCCTCCGAGAGCCGGGGGCCTTCCCGGGCCGGTGCCTCACGGCACCACCGGGCAACTGAGGCTCGCCGCCAGAGGCACGCCGGGACCGCGTGCGTCACTGACCAGGAGGCCGCCATGCCCGCCAAGACCAAGACCGCCACCGCGGAGACTGAGGGCCAGGAGGGCGCCAAGTCGCGTGCTTGGGCTTTCCTGACCAAGCAGGACGCCGAGGCTCTGGACGCTCGCGCCCAGGCCGAGAGAGTGAAACCGAGCGAGATCACCCTTCGGGCGATCCGCGCCTACCTGGCGACCCCGCTACCTTCCGCGTCTGTAGCGGAGCTGGCAGGCATGATGACGCCGGCCAAGCAAGCCGCGCTGGACGCAACGGTGTCTGTGCCTATGGCCGTCTCCGCGATGCTTGCGCAGTCCTACGTCGACCGCCTGGCCGCAGCGGCGGTGACCTTCGAGCGGGCGGCGGAGGTCCTGGCCTCGGCGGTGCCTTCCGTAGTCGTCCAGGCCGAGGCCCAGACCGAAATCCGCGAGAACCTGGCAGCCATTGCGGACGGGATCGGGACCGTCGCGGCCGATGTAGCAGCTCGCTATGGGATGGCCGCTGAGGCCGAAGGCTGAGGGGGGAGGAACCCAATGCTCACGCTCCGGCCCTTCCACAGATCGGCAGCCATCGCCGGCTATTACGAATCCGGCTTCAAGGAGATGGAGCGGGATCGTCCTCGCAGCGGCGACCCCAGCCTGCATCCTCTCATGCTCACCCTAAACCAAGTCGGCGCAGCCCGGCCGGCTGTCACAAGCAAAGGCAGGACAGGCAAGCCCTTGCTCGTTCGCTGTTAGGAGGCTGCTGTGGTCGCATCCCTGAAGAAGATCGGTGGAGGCGGCAAATCCGCGCTCACTGGCGCAGCCGCCTCAAAATATTACGACACCATCCTCAAAGAGATGGAGCAGGACCGCCGGACTGCGGCGCGGGAGGCCGGGAAGTCCGGCACCGCCGAAGCCACTGAAGGCTACCAGATGGCGGACCCGTCAGCTCCCCTCGCCCGGTGGTTCAGCCTTACGGGTCAGCTCGCGGCGGACAACGCACCGATCCACCCCGGCCAGCTTACCAACTTGCTGGACGGCAGGAGCCTCGACGGCTCGGCATCACTGGTTCAGCAGCAGGCTGGACGAAGCCGTGTCCATGGCTGGGATATGACATTCTCGGCGCCCAAGTCGGTCTCGGCAATCTGGGCCACTTCTGACGCAGCGGAGCGGCAGAGGATCATGGAGGACATAGCCGAAAGCGCGAGGGCGGCTCTAAAGAGCCTGGCGGACCGCGGCGTGTTCGTCACTCGCACAGGCGCGGGCAGCACAGTGCGGGAGCAAGCCGCGGACGTAGCGGTTGCATTGTTCCCACAGAACACGGCTCGCAGCGGCGATCCCCAGCTCCATTGCCACTCGGTCATCGGCAACGTGTGTGTCCGAGCCGACGGCAGCACCGGCACGCTGGATAGCCCCGGCCTTTATGCGTGGAAAACGTACGCCGGCGCAGTGTTCCGTGCCGAACTGGCGGCACGGACGCAGGCGAGGATCGGAGCTGCACTGGAGGAGGACGGCCGCAGTTTCAAGGTTGCCGGCGTCCCTGACAATCTGGTGGCAACGTGGAGCAAGCGGCGCAAGGTCATCCTCACCGAGTTTGACCGGGTAAAGGCCGCGCTGGAGAAAGGCGCCAATGCGGCTGACGCCGAAGCGCGGACCCCGGACACTGACGGCGCCCTTCGCGGCGAGGTAGACGCCACTACTGCCCAGCCCATTAAGGGCAAGGGGCAGCGGGAACTGAAGGACCGGATCACTAAGCAGACGCGGGCCACCAAGAGCAAGGTGCCGGGCATCACCGACCTTGAGAAACGGTGGCTTGCGGAACTGGCCGCATGCGGTCACTCCCGTGAGGACGTGCTACGGCTGGTGCAAGAGGCAGCGGCCAAGAAGGTTGCTGAGGAACAGGCGCCCCGCAAGAGCGCGGCCGAGGCAGCGATCGACGCAGCTCTGTCCCGCAATGCCGTGGTGACAGAGAGGATGCTGCGGCGCCTGGTGGCCGAGGAAGCCCAGGTGCGCGGGATTGGCGCGGCCGGCGCTCATGCGGAGTTTGACCAAGCGGTTGCCAGCGGCAAGCTGATCTTGCTGCCAGGCAAGACCCAGGCTGGCGAGGCTGTGTGGACAACCCGCCAAGTCCTGGACCGCGAGCGATGCATGATTCTCGACGCTGCAGAGCGCCGCGGCGAGCGTGACCGCAACCGGGGCCGAGGCTCTTACATCGAGGAGGCCGCGGCCGAGCGTGTTATTGCTGCGATTGCCGCCAGAGCCGCCGCCGAGCCAGATCCGAAGAAGCGCCGAAACCTTAGCGAACAGCAGGCGGCAGCCGTCCGCCGAGCGGCGAACGGTGACGGCGTGGTGGTTATTGAGGGCGCGGCCGGTGCCGGAAAATCATTCACGACGGGGGCAATCAAGGAAGCAGCAGAGGCGAGCGGGCTGACCTGTATCGGCATCGCCCCGTCCTGGAAGGCCGCCGACATTATTCGACGCGACGCTCAGCTTGAGAGTGCCCGGGCCCTGCAGGGGTTTGTGCTGGGACTGGAATCCGGCCGCATCCGGTTCGGAAACCCCCCACCTGGCGGCGGAGACCGAGGGGTTCGCTACCTCGGTGAGCGCGTTGCCTTGCTCTTGGACGAAGCCGGTATGGCTTCATCGTCCGATCTTGCCGCGTTGCTGCGCCATGCTCGACAGCACCGCGTAACCGTAATCCTCGCGGGCGACCGGAAGCAGCTCAAGAGCGTAGAGCCAGGCGCGGCCTTCGCCGCCGTGGCGGACACGATCGGCGTTGCACGCATGGACGAGATCCGGCGGCAGTCCGAGGAATGGATGCGGAAGGCCAGCTACCAGTTTGCACTTGGTAACAGCGTTGAGGGCCTGGCCCGCTACGATGCGAAGGGGCACATTGCGTTCGCGGCCGACCGCTTTGATGCTATGAAGCGTCTCGCTGACGATTACATGGCTAGCCTCCAGGCACATCCCGATAGAAGCCGGATTGTGCTGGCCAGTCGCAATGCTGACGTGCACCAGCTCAATCGGACACTGCGCGAACGCCTTATGGAAAGCGGCGCTCTCGGACCCGACACCATCACCCTTCGGACCCAACACTCCGGCGGCCGGGACGGCAGCGGCGAGGCTCGAGATATGGAGGTCCGGGCCGGCGACCGGGTGATGATCGGGCTGACCGTAGGCCCCGAGGAGGCCCGCAAGGCCGTCAATGGCGACGTAGCGACCGTTGTGGGGTTTGAGCCTGGTGCCGATCCCCAGCTCCGTTTGCGGCTGGATCGGACAGGCCAAGAACTGTTCTTCCGCCTGTCCGAACTGACGCCACCACGTCGGGAAGGGCAGGGGGACGAGCAGAACCAAGCGCCGCTACTACCGGTCCTGCAACACGCCTACGCCCTCAGTGTTCACAAGTCTCAAGGGCAGACAGTCGGACAGACGTTTGTGTATGCCGGAGACGGCATGTCCGCCGATCTCGCCTATGTCGCGTTTACCCGGCACGTCGAGGACGTGCGCGGCTACGTTGATTCGGCCGCCATCGCGGAGCGACTAGCAGAGAACGGCGAGCAGGCCACGGAGGACGCGATCCGTAAAGCGTTCTTGTCCGCCGCCAAACTCAGCAGCGACGGCCTGAACGCATCTGATTACGTCCAGGACAAAAAGGCTTGGCTGCACAGCGGCGACCCATTTGCTACCTCGGCGGACGGGCGGGAGGTGCCGACGACCGCGGAAAGCCGGATGCAGATGGCAGCCGAGGGGACCCAGGACGCCGTTCTCGCATCCCTCGGCCGGAAGGCAGCCGACCTGGGCGAGAAGGAAATCCGGGTCAGCAACCGCGAACTTCTGGATCAGCTTCGTGAGCGCCAGGGCGTCACGGTCAGGATGCCGGACGGCTCGCAGGAGCGCCGCTTGTACGACCGCGACGTTGCTGCCATGGACCGGGCCGCTAAGGCAGCAGCCAAACGGGCCGGTTTTGTGGGGAAGGTGCTTGGCGCATCATACTCCCACATTCCCACCCAGGCCCAGGCGGCACAGCGGCAGGCCCGCATGGTTGCCGTGGTGACTACGATGCAGAGCCTACGAGATAAACTCGCACCTGCACGGGGCCAGATGCCCGGTGACTTGATACGCCGAGCCTTTGAGCGGGACGCGAAGCGTCAGATTGCAGCTCATGCAGTAAGGGTCGCCGCGCACGAGCGGCGGATTAGCGAAACCGTGGATCGCCTTCGCAGACCGGGCATCGTGGCTCGAGCCGAGTGGTGGCTACGGAAAGAGGTTCTGCGGTCGCGCCACAAGGGCCGGCGGCAGGAGATTGCCAGTGCACACAGCCCACCGACACGGGACGCGCGGATGGCAGTTTTCAACGTGACCGCCGCCGCCGATTGGAAGGGCTTTGCAGAGCGCCGCCGTGCCGCGTTCGAGCGGGCCAGCGCGTCGGGCCGCAGCAAAGTTCCCGATGTGATCGCGCAGCTACGACGCGAGGCACCACAACTCACGCTCCCGAGTGAGCGCGAGTGGATACTGCATCAGGCTCAGAACAAGGAATGGCTACGCCGACTGGGCGCAGCAGATGCGAAGGAAGCGATCGCCATGGCTGAAGCAGCGAAGCGCGGCGAGACATACACCCGATCGGATGCCGCGAAGAACGACGCGGTGCGTCGAACCGAGGAAGCCAGGCGCGACGAACGGCCTATCGTAGTCCAGCCGCCGGTTGCGGCTTGGGGTGCGGCAGAACGGGTTGAAACCTACCTCGCCAGGCTTGCAGCCGAGGTAAAGACCGCCGACGGCGAAGCGGGCCGAATGCTTGCCAGCGAGGGCCGCCAGGGTGCGGACTGGCTCGCAATCCGCGAGAACGCGATCGCCGGCAAGGGGGCGCTGGCAGAGCTGGCCCGCCGGTCCCGTGGCGCCGAGGATGTCATCCTCGAGGTCCGTCGCGCCGTCGACACAGGCAGGCTTTCGCTGGCCGATGAAATCCGGGCCGCCCCTCCCGGCAACCGTGCCGAGGCCAAGAGAGCGTTGCTCGAAGCCCTCGAGGATCGAGTGCCGGCCGGGCTGACCGTCGAGCAGCGGGCCCAGCATCTGGCGGAGCGGGCCGGATTGGATGGCTCGCAGCGGAAAGCCGGCGACGTGCTGGCCGCCATTGAGCGTGTCCGCGACCGCCTAGCAGGCTCGCCAGAGGCCGCTGCCGCAGCCCCGGCAGGCTCACCCGCCCGCAGCTACGCCGAGGCAGCCCAGGCGATCCGTCAAGGCATGGCAGAGCAGGCTATCACCCCGGAGACGCTGATGGCCGCAGCTCGTGCGACTGAAAGCCGGGCTTTCGGCCAGGCTGTCGAGCAGGCCCGCGAAGCCGCACAGACGCCAGTGTTGAAGATGCCGCGGAGCCGGGGCAACACGCTCTAGCCTTCCCTGCCTGGGAAGGAAGGAAGGCGCGGGCTCCACTGTCCGTCTGCTCGCCCACAGGGGCCCACAACCCGTCTCCGCTGCGCCGGCCACATAAGGGCCGGCTCCGCTACGGCGGATTGTGGACTCTGTGGACGAGTTGCCCAGCGAAGGCGGATGTGAGGCATCAAGACATTTGCTTTTTTTCTTGTGTCAATAATTTGGGGGGCTAGTATCAGTCCGCATCGATTCCACGAGGCTTCCATGCCGCACGACGATCAGACCAAACCCCGGCGAGGCCGTGGTCGCCCAACTCGCAACCAGGAGTGCGAGCGGGTGGCCTTCCATCTGCCGTCGGACATAATGACCACTGTCCGCGTGCAGGCTGCCAAGAGCCGTCGCACGCTTACCTCAATCGTTGAGGAAGCGTTGCGCAATGCCTTCGACAAAGACAACAAGAAAGAGATGCAGACCGCTTAACGAGAAAACCCCGGCGCTTCCAACGCCGGGGCTTGCCCTTAACCTGAACTGTCTTGGTAGGTGACCCGAACCCCGTACTAAGCTCGGAGCCGCACAACCACTCTCTCTCTCGCGGAATATGCGCGAAAGTGCGGCTCACGGCAAGGGTTCGAGCCACGTCCCGGGGCGGATCGTGATCCAAAGGTCGCGACCACCATGCCGCTTGATGGCGCCGCAAGCGCCGATGACGCGCTAGACGATCTACGGGATGCCCTTAGAGCCTCCGTGCGCTCGGTTGCGCTTGCCCTGCTAGGAGAGCCGACCCTCGGGGGTGGGCGCAGCCAATGGCGATGGGGCAGCGGGAAGGCCCTAGCAGTTGATGTGGCTGGCCCACGGCAGGGGCTTGTCTACGATCACCTTGCGCGAGATGGCGGCGACCTCTTCTGGCTTATTAGGCGGCAGAACGGCGGCGATTTCGCCCGTGCTGTGGAATGGGCCCGCGCCCATCTTGGCTTGCCCGAAGGGGTCCGGCCTGTCCGCCAGATCGCCCCTCGGACGACTCAGGCTGCTAGGCAGGCTGAGGCCAGTGCCGAAACCGCCCGCCGGATCGGCTTCGCGCGGCGGCTATGGGCTGAGGCTGTGCCAGTCGCCGGCACCCTGGCCGAGGTTTATTTGACCCGCACCCGCGGCATCCCCATGCCAGCCGGCGGCTGGCCCGAGGCCGTGAGGTTCCACCAAGGCCGGCAAGCCCTGATCCTGGCGGCTACCGACGATACCGGCGCGGTGCGCGCGGTGCAGGCTGTGTTCCTGGACGCAGAGGCCCGCAAGCGGCTCGACAAGCCTGCCCCGGATGGCGAGCAAAAGCGCAGTTACGGGGCCTTCGCCGGTTCCGGTACGGTTGTTCGGCTCACCGCCCGGCCACAGCAGGACGAGCCCGCCGAACAGCGCAGCGCTGTGACGGGTGCCGCCGTACGGTGGCTCCAGCTCGCCGAGGGACCTGAGACCGCTCTCTCTGTCTGGGCCGCTACCGGTGTTGAGACGTGGGTCGCGCTTGGATCGATCGCCAAGATCCTCCCGCCGGATGGTGCGACGCTATTGGTTTGTGCTGACGACGATCCGCACCACCATCCAGCTGCCAAAACCCTCCGTAAGGGGATCGCAACCTGGCAGGCCGCGGGCCATCAAATTGCAATCGCTTGGCCATGGGCAGAACGGCGCGGGGACAAATCCGACCTTAATGACACTCTGCAGCGTGACGGGATGGCGGCCGTGCAGAGCCGTCTTGCCGCAGCGCGGGCGGACGTTGAAACACCCGCACCGACGATTCATCGGGTGCCGCTGTCCGAAGCCCGCGTGCGGCTTACTGAGGCACTGGACCGCTTTATGGTGGCTGCGGGGGCTTGGACCCCGCCTCAGGAGGGCGGCGATACAGAGGCCGCCGATGAGCCTGCCATGCCTCCTCCGGTCCATGCGATCAGGGTTGGCGTAGGCATTGGTAAGTCAGAAAATGCGCGACGCATGATCGCCCGCGAGTTGGCCGCCATGCGTCACCGAGGCGACCTGCGCACGGCAGCCCTTGCTGTGCCAACCCACGCGCTAGGTGACGAGCAGGCTCGTAGATTTGAGGCACTGCCTGAAAGCCGGGCTAATGGTCTTAGCGCGGCGGTGTGGCGAGGCCGGAGGGCGCCCGATCCGCAAGCACCGGGCTTTGCGATGTGCCGCAACCTCGAGGCCGTGGCGGACGCACAAGCAGTCGGCGCCACGGTCCAGACATCAGTTTGCCGACAGGTTCGGCGTGACAAGGACAGCGGCGAGAGAACTGAGATCCTTTGCCCCTTCTTCGACGAGTGTGGCTATCAGCGGCAGGCTGTTCAGAGGCCCGACCTCATGATTGTGCCACACGAGTTAATCTACTCGCAGAAGCCCAAGGCAATCGGAAATCTCGCTTTTCTGGTTGTTGACGAAGCAGCGTGGCAGGACGGCCTAGAAGGCGTCTCGGGCCGAGGCATCACTCTCTCGCTTGAAGCTCTGCGGCCAACTGTCAGCATCCCAGGCGACCGCCAGGGCATCGATACCGCCCGCATTCGCGACGTGCACCAACGTGTCAGCATGGCCCTTTGCACGCTGCAGGACGGCCCACTGCGTCGGGACGCCATGCTCGCTGCTGACATATTGGATTGCACCGCCGCAGACGGTGTGGCGTTGACCTGGCGGAGGAAGGCCGACCCCGATTTACGGCCGGACATGACCCCCGCAGATCGTAAAGCAGCAGTGGCAGAAGTGGCCGAGAACGCCACGGTTATGAAGCTCGGCCGCTTTTTCGCGGCGTTGGGCAAGCTCGTTGCATCGGATGGTCCAGAGGCGAGTGGCTGGATCGCATTAGAGACACAGCCGACAGACGCCGGTCCCCAACGCATCGTTCGGCTGCGGGGACGCCGCAGCCTAGCGAAGGGGTGGCTTGTCCCAACGATCCATCTGGACGCCACACTAGATCCGCTCCTGCTCCGCCCGTATTGGCCCCAAGTTGAGGTTACAGCCGAGATCGAGGCTGAGGCGCCCTGGATGCGCATCCTGCAGCTCACCGGCCGCGATCTACCCAAGTCCCGACTGGTTGTGGACGAGTTCTGCGCAGGCGATGAGGTCGAGGAAGGTCGCCGCGAGTACAATGCCCGTGCGGCTCTCGCCGTCGCACTAGCAGCCGTGCGGAGCCACGGAGGGCGTAAGGGCCTCATCGTTGCCCAGCAGGCCGTCAAGGCAGTTTGGCGCGACGAGTGTGCCGTCCCGACCTATGTGGATCTTGCCCACCACAACGCCGTTGCGGGCCGCGACGAGTGGCGCAACGTGGCAAGCCTGGTTGTCGTCGGGCGGACCATGCCCCGGACAGGGGATGTGGAACGCATGGCCGGCGCTCTCACTGGCGCGGCGGTCAGCAATCCAGTGGAAGGCCGCTTGCCGCGGGTGCCCGTCTGCATCGAGCTCAACGACGGGACTACCCGCGTTGTCGAGACGGAGCAACACCCAGATCCCGTAGCCGAGGCCATTCGGCGGCAAATCTGTGAGGGGGAGCTGGTCCAAATCACTGGCAGAGGCCGCGGCGTCAACCGCACGTCTGCCAATGCGCTTAACGTCCTGATTCTAACCGACCGACCGATCCCATTGCCCGTCGAGCTAGTGACTTGGGAGGCGTTAGCACCCAGCCCAGCCGACCTGATGCTGGCCATCGGCGGCGTCGCACTCGCCTCTCCGACAGACGCGGCAAGGGCCTACAACGCCGTCTGGAATACCCCCAGCGCCTCAAAAATGGCATGGCAGCGCCATCGTGCAGCATCCGGCGAGCCGCCAGCGCTGACCGCTCCACTGGTCCGAGCGACGTATCGACGGGAGGGCCCCGGCTGCAAACCAGCAGTCCTTGCCTATGACCCATCCGCAGTGCCTGACCTACTGGCCTGGCTCACGCTGCATGTCGGCGCGATCGCAGAGCTCACCATTGACGTGCCGCCGGAGCAGCCGCAGCCATCGCACCAGGAACACGAGGAAGCCGGGGCAGAGGCAAGCCGAGAACGGCAGATCGCTATTCCCCACCGAGGTCCGCAGCCGCTTACCGAGATTGAGCTACGCGCCGCCTCCTCCCATCAGCCGGCCAAGGGGGCCATAGGGCCTCCCCACTGGCCGCCAATCTAGGCTGCAGCCAGGAAAGGCAGAACGGCGCCAAAGGGCGCCAGATGGCGCTGTATGGGCTACCGCGCCCTTATAGGGGGATGTGACCGACCTCGAAGAGCGCCAGCTATCCGGAGCGGGTAGGCGCCATTTACCTCAAGGCAGCCCACCGCCTCCTATGATCCCAGCCAATGAACGAGACCCGAACATCGGCAACGCCCCCGCCTGCTACCCAATACCCCAACCGCCGACCGGCTCGGGATGCCGACCAGCTTGCCACCACGCCCTCCAGCCAAGCTGAGCGGGAAGCAGACGTGCGGGCGGTCCGCCGTACTCTGCAGGCAGCCGGCGTCCGTGACGCCGAGATCCACGCTAGGCGCCTTGCGGAATACCGCGAGATGGAGGAGGCGGCGGCCTATATGCCTGCGACCCCCGCTTATCTAGGGTCCGTTGCCGAGGCACAGAATCAACTGCAGCTGCTTCGCGAGCGTCTGTCAGAGATACAGCACCGGTTGGGAAAGCGATCGGCCCGAGGCCTGATGGATAAGCCTAGATCCGGCAACCTGGATGCGAGATGGGCCGCTTTAGTACGCCGCAGCCATCCCGAGCGATTTGAACAACTCGACCGGGACGTGCTCGATGCCCGCCGAAACCTTGCCGAGGCCGTTCGCCTGGGCAACACGGCCGCCCTGTCCGGTCTGCGAACCGCCGTTGACGTGACCGAGTACCAAGCACGGCGAGCGGAACTGGCATTTCGGAAGGGCGAGAAGTGGGACATCTTCAAAATGGCCCATGAGGCCGCACCCAAGCTACTGGCAGAGCTTGAGAGATACGAGGCGGACTTACTGCCTGCCGAAGCCGCCTCGCTACAAGCTGCAATCAATGCCAGCAACACGCAGGCACCAGTGCGCGACATGGCGCCGACGCGAGATCCTGAGCCGGCCACGACGCCAGCATACAGTCCGTAGACTGTAGCTATCCCTCCGTCTCAGCCTCACTGATCACTCGATGCACGCTTCGCCGGTGACAACCCAGGCGGCGAGCAATTTCCGAGACGTTTACGCCCTCTGCCTTCAATTTCAAAATCTCGGCGGCTTGACGACGAACAGTCGGAGCACGCCCTTTGTACCGACCCTCCCCCTTGGCCTTGGCGATGCCTTCGCGCTGCCGCTCAAGAAGGAGGCGACGCTCGAACGCAGCGATAGACCCCAGGATATGCAGGATCAGCTCGCCAGTTGCTGACGACGTGTCGGCACCCAGGTCAAGCGACCGAAATGCACAGCCCTTTGCCCGCAGCTTATCGACAATGCGCAGCAGATCAGGAAGCGAGCGTGCAAGGCGGTCTAACCGGGTCACAACCAACACATCGCCCTTACGGACGAACTGCATACTTGCTTCGAGCTGGGGCCTTGCTTTAGCCACAGACGACACTTGCTCGGCAAAGACTTCCTCGCAGCCTAAAGCGCGAAGATCGCGGATTTGCGCCTCCAGCCCAGCCGTCTGCTCAGCGGTCGACGTCCTTGCATACCCGACAAGCACAGTAGCCTCACCAGCCGCGATACGCGGCAACCATTCGCAGCAGATTGTCGTAGCTGCCTGAATCCTCCTTGAGGAGCAGGATGGCGTCAACAACCGGAGGATTTAGCTTCGCCTGGCGTTTGAACACGCTGTGGGCCACATCGGGATCGTATAGGCATAGCACAGCAACTCCCGCGAGGGCCCTGACCTCGGGAAGTTTGCGGAGGATCACCGGCATCTCGTCCTTGGCCACGACCGGCCGCACTGCATAATGTGCATCGAGCGAACCGCTTGTCAGACGACGCCGGTCAACAGTGACGGTAGAGCCCTCAAGCGAATGCCGGTCGATCCATTCGCATAGCTCGTCCGCCAAATGTCCCCATCGCCAGCTGAACCGATCAAAGTTGTCGGGCGCAGGCGGTTCGACGCTAGCCATCGAGGCCACGACGTCCTTTTGAGGTCCATCGAGGTCGGGCGCGGTCGCCAATGCCTGTGCAAACCTCACCCCAGCCCATCGTGCCTGAGCTGCACCGGGATCTATCGCTGTCGTCAAGACGATGAGTGGGAGCAGTAGGCTCCTCGTGTACCAAACCTTGGGTGACCAGTTGACCTCGATTTCATTCCCACGGATCTCGATCATTTGCTGGTCGGAATAGTGGTGCTTGAGGCTTTGCAGGCCGTGTCGGACCTCGACCGGCAGATCGACCAGTTGATGCAATGACATGGGACTATCCTGGGACAAAAGGTCTATAGGTATGTGGCACACCTGGGACAAAAGGTGAAGCACAATCCTTATGTCCCGGTTAAAATGTCGGGTGGAATGTAGGACACAGGGGTAGGCATGCGTGACCCAACCCGACGGGCTAACCGTCAATCCGCTTCCGTTGCACGAGCAAACGCGTTGGTTTTGTACATGGAGGTTCGTCAAAACGGCGAACGACCCTCCTCCCGATTGCCGGGCACTGATAGGTTGCTGGCGGCGCCGCTCCGCGCTTTCGCCTCGATTCCGGACCTGACGCCAAAATGCCTAACTACTGGATCAGCCTCTTCTCCCGCAAAACCTATAAAGAGTGGCGGGACGCTGGGAGTCCGTCGGAGGCCTGCTTCCCCGACGGCGCGCGCGGTCGAGTTGCCCGTATGAGCAAGGGTGACTTCCTGCTGTGCTATCTGTCGTCACCCGATTCTGCCTTTATCGGCGTGCAGGAAGTGACTGACGCGATGCGCGACGGCGGCAGCGTCGTCTGGGGAAACCAGTTCCCCCTGACGCTGCCCATCAAAAACCTCGCGTTTCTCGAGCCCGACGAGGCCATCCGTTATCTGAGCCTCGAATTTCTGCCGACAATGGCGGGCCGCGATGAAGGGCGGCGGGTGCCGAGCCGCGGCCGCGTCGGAAGCTCGGGCAACGTCTTCCCGCCGGATGACGGCAAGCAGGTCGTGGACGCCATCCTGAAGCTGGCGAAAGTTGCCAAGCAGATCGATGCGGCCGGGTTGGAGCCGGTGGCTCGTTTGCCATCGCCGCTGATCACCGTCGCTGCTCCGGCCCCGCCCGCCTTACCGATCACGACGGCACCGGTCGTGGTACCGCCGGCCGTCGCTGTCGCGGTGGCGCAAGACCAGGCCGAGACCACGGAGCACCATGCGGCACAGGCGCTGCTGGTGAAGCTCGGCCGCAAGCTCGGTCGGGACGTGTGGGTGGCGAAGAACGATCGCGCCAAACTAGCAGCGCTAAACGGATCAGCGGCCAGCGATGTGATGCTCGATATGCTGCCGAAGCTGTCGAACAATCCGCGCGTGCAGAATCTTATTGAGCTGATTGACGTCCTTTGGCTTCGCAACGGCGACTTCGAGGCGGCCTTCGAGGTCGAATGCACCACATCCGTCTACTCCGGCTTGCTGCGCATGTCCGACCTGGTCACGCTGCAGCCGAACATTGCCATGAAGATGTATATCGTCGCGCCGGGCGTCCGGCGGGAAAAGGTCCGCTCGGAGCTGCACCGCCCCACCTTCGCGGAGGCGCTGAGCACCCCTTTGCACATGCGGTGCCGCTATCTCTCGATCGAGAACCTAAAAACGCTTGAGGGCGTGCCCGAGGCGTTCTGGGAGAGCTTCATGGTCAGCGTCATCGACAAGATGTCGGAGACGATCGATGGCCCTGCCAAGGCGGCGGCAGGCTGAAGGCCGACATCACCCAGGACGACTCTCTCCGACGACCGATACAGCCGTAAGTTCTTGATTTTTCGGGTTGAGATGGGGTAGCGCTCGCCTTCTCGTCGGAGATCGATCGCGCTGTGAGAGAGGCCCGTCACAAAGCGCTGGTGCGCAAGGCCATCTCGGCCTGCGTCGCGGCGATCGAGATCTACAACAAGCCGATCATGCCGCACCGGGATGAGACCTTCGCCATGCTCGCAGTCAACGCATGGGAGCTTCTGCTGAAAGCGCGCCTGCTGAAGGAAGCGGGCAACAAGCTGAAGGCCATCCAGGTGATCGAGCCCGTCACCGGCAAGGACGGCAAGCCGACGAAGCGCCTGCGGGTCAAGCTGAACCGGGCGAAGAACCCGCAGACCATATCCCTCGGCGAGGCGATGCGCCGGGTCGCGGCGCTGCCCAAGCAGAAGCTGGACAAGGCCTGCGAGGCCAACATCGTGTCGCTCATGGAGATCCGCGACAACGCGATGCACTTCCTGAACGATGATCCGGAGATGGCGCGCCGGACCCACGAGGCCGGTGCGGCCTGCATCCGCAACTTCGTCGTCGCGGCGGGGGAGTGGTTCGACGAGGACCTGAGCCAGCACCGCTTCATGATCCTGCCGCTGTCGTTCGAGGCGGCCACGGCGCCGGGCCTCGCCGTGCCGGGACGGCGCTCCCAGCAGGCCGCGAACCTCATGGCATATCTGGACCGGGCCGGGGACATGTACCCGGTCACGGCGGGGAGCCGCTACGCCGCCTCGGTAAAGGTCGAGACCCGCATCGTCGGGGCCCGCAACGCCGACGCCACCCCGGTGCGGATTACTGGTGGGCCAGCCGCGCCGGAGGTCCGTCTCACGGATGAGCAGGTCGCGGCGGGCTGGCCGCTCGACTATGCGGCCTTCTGCGCGCGCATTCGCAAGCGGCTGCCCGGGTTGAAGATCAACCAGGCCTTCCATGACGCGGTCCGGCCGATGAAGACGCAGCCGCGCTACGTGTTCAGGCGCAGGCTCGACCCGCGCGACCCGAAATGCACCGTCTACAAGGAGTTCTTTAGCGATGCGGCGGTCGATGCCGCCGTGAAAGCGCTGGAGCCACTGACGCTACCTTAGCAGACTCGGCCAGACGGGCAGCGGACCACGATGATCACGACGAATGAACCCGAGACCTGGCAGCAGCTGCAGGAGGAGGTGGCCCGCATTCTGCGGGAGTGCGGCTTCGCCGTGGAAGTCGAACGCACGCTCTTTAGGATGCCGGCAGCCGAAGCCACGTGGCGGCTGCCGGACTACATGCGCGCCAGCCCGAAGCTCGGACGGTGACCACATGAGGATCGGTGGTGCTACCACAGCTATGACGCAGCCAAGGCGGCGCTGGATGCATGAGATGGCGAGGGCGGGCCGACCGAACGGCATCATCACCCCAGTTCGGGACGTCGGCGCGAGGGCGGTATCGCGTCAGACGGCGAGGTCAATCATGCTTTTGGCGGGCGGCTGACCGAAGCTCTGCCAGGCATCGACCTTGCGCATGCTGATCTGACCTGACGCGAGCAGGGTCCAAAACAGCATGGCCGCGGTCTCGGCCGAGGGGCCGCGAAGCCGTGCGCTCTGTTTGTCGGGCCTCCGCTACGCGCCTTCGAGGTGGCGCCCGGGTGCGGATCCGAGCGGGTCGGCCATCAGCCCGAGCGGCACCTCCATGTTGCACACCAGACCGGCTGGCTTCCAGGCGAGCGAGACCTTGCCACCGAGCTGCACGCGCACGGTGCCGTCCAGCACCCGCCCGCCGAAGCCGCGCCGCGCTGGCGCACCGGCCACAGGCGGTCCTCCAGCCTCCGCCCACTGCAGCCGCAGCAGCGCCAGTCCACCCGGCTCCCGCTCGACGGCCCAGGACACCGACACGCAGCCGTTCGCCACCGACAGGGCACCGTACTTCACGGCGTTGGTGGCCAGCTCATGCACGGCCATCGCCAACGGCTGCGTCGCTCTCGCCGGTAGCGAGACCTCCGGTCCGTTCAACGCCCTGCGCTTTACGTCGCCGCCCAGGAAGGGTGCGAGCTCCCCCTCCAGCAGTGTTCGCAGGTCGGCGCCCGTCCAGCGGTCCTGCGCCAACAACGTCTGCGCCCGCGCCAGGGCGGCGACCCGGCCCTCGATCGCGCGGGTATAACTCGGCAGATCCGCCGCCCTGGTCAGCCGCAGCGCCGCCTGGACCACCGCCAGCGCGTTCTTGGCCCGGTGGTCCACCTCGCGCGACAGTAGCGCCTGCCGCTCCTCTGCCATCTTCCGCTCGGTGATGTCGAGCGAGACTCCGGCCATGCCCAGTGGTGTCCCGTCCGGGGCGTGCTCCGGCCGGCCGCGGACCTGTACCCAGCGCACCGCGCCGTCGGGCCACACGGCTCGGTACTCGACGTCGTAGTCCGAGCCCTCCGCGACCGAGCGGGCCACGGCCGCCTGCATCCGCTCCCGGTCGTCCGGATGGATCGCGGCGCAGAGGTCGTCGTAGGTGAAGGGCGCGTCCGGTGCCCAGCCGAAGTTGGCCCGGCAGGTCGGCGAGGCGGTGAGCGCGCGGCTGCGAAGGTCGAGTTCCCAGGCGCCGAGCCGCCCGGCCTGCAGCGCCAGGCGCAGCCGGGCCTCGCTCTCCCGCAGTGCCACGAGCGCCTTGTGCTGCCCGGCCCGAGCTCGCGCCTCGGCTATGGCCCGTCTGACCGCGATCGGAAGGCGCGCGAGCCGCTGCTTGACCACGTAGTCAGTGGCGCCCCGCTTGACCGCCTCCACCGCCTCCTCCTCGCCCAGCGTGCCGGAGACGAAGATGAAGGGCGTCTCGGGCGCGCGCTCGCAAGCCAGCTCCAGAGCCGCGAGGCCATCGAAACCCGGCAGCACGTAGTCGGCCAGGATCAGGTCGAAGCCGCCCTCCGCCAGCGCGGCGGTGTAGGCGTCCCGCTCCGCCACGAGGCGGATCACACAGGCGAAGCCCGACCGGGCCAGGTGCGCGGCGACCAGCTCGGCGTCGATTGGGCTGTCCTCAAGGTGCAGGATGCGGCAGGCCGCCTGCTCAGCAGATGGCGCCAAGCTGGGCAGGGCCGTCATACCTCGCCGCCGGCGTCGGGGACCTCTGGGGAGATCGGATGCGGCTCGTTCAGCACGGCCCAGAAAGCGCCGATGTCGTGGATCGCCTGGAAGAACTCGCGGTGCCCGACCGGCTTTACCACGAAGGCGTTGACGCCGAGGCCATAGCTCCGCACGAGGTCCTGCTCCTCGCGTGAGGAGGTCAGCATCACCACGGGGATGTACCGGGTCCTCGGGTCCTTCCTTATCTGCTCCAGCACCTCGAGGCCGTCCACCCGGGGCAGCTTGATGTCCAGCAGAACCACTGCGGGCAGCTGTGGCGCCATGCACCCACCCACCGCGTTGCCGCGGCGGAACAGGATGTCCAGCGCCTCGACGCCGTCGCGCGCGACCACCACCGGGTTGGCCAGGCGGCTCCGCTCCAGCGCGGCCAGGGTGAGCTCGATGTCATTCGGGCTGTCCTCGACCAGCAGGACGGGCCTTAGCTGCGCCATGTCAGAATGCCTCCGGCCCGGGCGCATCGTGCCGCGGGAGCGTGAAGTGGAAGGTTGCGCCCTCGCCAAGCCTGCCCTCGGCCCAGATCCGGCCACCATGCCGCTCGACGATGCGCTGCACGTTGGCCAAGCCGATGCCCACGCCCTCGAACTCCTCGGCACGGTGCAGCCGCTGGAACACGCCAAAGAGCTTATGGGCATAGGCCATGTCGAAGCCGGCACCGTTGTCCCGCACGCTGAAGACGAACTCGCCGTCAAGGGCCTCGCAGCCGACTTCGATCACGGCCGGGTCCCGACCGCGCGTGTACTTGACCGCGTTCGACAGCAGGTTCTGGAACACTTGCCGCAACATGATGGGGTCGGCCCAGACGACGGGCATCGGCCCGATCCGCCACTCGACGTGACGCCCGGCTTGCTCCGGCTGCAGTGCCCGGCGCACCTCGATCACCAGCGCCATCGGGTCGAACTCGACCGGGGCCAGCGCCGTGCGACCCATCTGCGAGAAGTTCAGCAGCGCGTCCACGAGGCGCCCCGCAGTCTCCGCCGCCTCGGTGATGGTGGCGACGTACCGTTGCCCCCGTTCGCTGAGCCTGCTGCCTTCGCTCTCCCGCAGCAGCTCGGCGAAGCCCACGATGTGGCGGAACGGGGCACGCAGGTCGTGCGAAACCGAATAGGAGAACGCGGCCAGCTCCTTGTTGACCCGCTCCAGCCGATCGGTCAGCTCGGCCCGCTCCTCGGCGCCGCGCAGCACGACGCTGACAATCGCGTTGCGCAGGTCCCGCGCCGCTTCGACCTCGGCGGCGCTCCAGGGCGCCGAGCGCAAGCGCACCGTCTCGGCCCAGGCCGCAAAGGAGCGGCGCGGGTGCAGCCGGTCGGGCGAGGGTTCAGCCGGCTTGCGCGGGTCGCCGCCCCAGGTCACGGTGCGGACCACCTCCGGGCGGAACCACAGCACAAAGCTCGGGTGCAGCCTAGAGACCGGCACCGCCAGCAGCCCGCTCGCGATGTCGGCGAAGCCCTCGGCCCCGGGCAGCAACTCCGACAAGGAGTTGGTCTGGAAGACCTCCTCCGTCCGCCGTTCCGCCAGCCAACTGGCGATGCGCCGCACCTCATCCTCGGCCGGCGTCGCCCCGGCGAGGACGCAGCCGCCCTCGGTCAGCACCGCGGCGCCGGCGGCCCCCGTCAGGTCGAGCAGGTCCGCCGGCACCGTGAGGAGCCCGTCCTCCAGGCGCCCGGGCACCGCTGCCATGCGCGCGAGCAAACGCCCTTCCAGGCCCTTCAACTGGGTGCGCGCCTCGGCATAGGCCATCTCCTCGCGGGCCGCGACGCGAACAGCGAACATCTGCGCCACGAGGTCGCAGGCGTTCCGGGCCGCGAAGGGCACTCGGCGCGGCGCCGCGTGGTGGCAGGAGACCAGTCCCCACAGCCGGCCATCGGCGCGCAGGATGGAGACCGACATCGAGGCCGGCGTACCCATGTTGCGCATGTATTCGAGGTGCACGGGCGAGACGCTGCGCAGGCCGGCGAAGGTGAGGTCGAGAGAAGCATCGCCGGGACGCGCCGGCAGGATCGGCACCGGCGCGTAATCTGCGTCGGCGATCAGGCGCTGCGGGTTCGCCTCGTAGAGCCGCCGCGCCTGCGCCGGGATGTCGGACGCCGGGAAGCGCAGGCCGAGGTAGGCGGGCAGCCGCCCGTTACTGTCCTCGGCGACCACGGTGCCGTCCCAGTTCTCCTCGAAGCGATAAACGAGCACCCGGTCGAAGCCAGTGATGCGCCGCACCGCCGCGGCGGCCGTGGAGCCCAGCACCTCAATCGAGGTGGCGCGCCCGAGCCGGGCGAAGGCGTCGCGGACGCCGGGGTAGAGCGCCTCGAGCGTGGCCCGCGCCTCCAGCCCGTCCTTCTCAGCCTCCGCCTCGAACTCGAGCAGGGTGTGGCCGCAGGGCGAGCGGTGCCCGATAGCCTGGAAGGTTGTGCCCGAGGCCGCACGGAAGCGGCCGAGCTGCATCGGGCCGGTCTCCGGCAGGCAGTGCAGGCCGTCGCGCATCGCCTCAACCGGCGCACCGGCGAGAACCTGCCCGATTGGCCGTCCGAAAGCGGCGGCAACCTCGGTCGAGAGCACCGCCCCGGCGCCGGCGCTGGCGTGGGTGAGGACGAGATGGTCCCCGGCGAAGGCGAGCAGGTGCCCGTGCGGCTGGATGCTGCCGGGGACGTGGATGGGCTCGCGATCGCATCCCGCAGTCGGGTCGGCGGCGAGCGGAGCACGGTCCAGCGGTGTCACGGCAACGGGGCCGGCGCGGACGGGATGCAAAAGTGCGCCAAGCAAGGCGCGGGCACCCGCACGGCGAACAGGGCGAAAGTCGCGGCCGCGCAAGGGCCGAACTCCGCCTCCTCGTTCGGCGCGAGTTCCGCATCCTGGAGGGTGCGAAGGTATTCATGCCACATGGCGCCGCGGTCTGCTCCGTAAGGGTCGAAGGACGACGCGCCGTGATCCCGCGTCAGACCGAGATGCGCCACGCGGCGGGCGAGCACGGCGCCGCCCAGCTTTGCCCCCTCCAGGACGGAGAGCACGGCGAGGACGGCGCCCGCGTGCCAGGGGAAGGGCAACGCATCGGCCACCGCCGCGTGCACGGGGGAGGCTTCGGGCTCGTCCACCCCGAGGGCACGCAGATCGGCGCGGATCAGCCCCGCCTTGCGGCGCCGCGGCCAGTCCAGCAGCCATCGCCCGGCACCGGTATCGTCGAGCATGTCTTCGAGCGCGACGTAGAACGGCGCGACGGCTCGGAGCACGTCGCAGGAGGCATGCTTGGGCGTCAGGTGGCGCCGCCTCCGAGCTTTCGCCCGAGGGGCGGCGAGGTGTCCGGAGCGGCTGCTGTCTCGACCGATGCCCCGCCACGCTCTCGCCACAGCCGCGCCTTGGCAGCGGCGAGAGTGGCACGGCGATCGGCGAACTCGACGTCGCCGAGTTCGTCCAGCACCCCGGCATCGCGCAAGGCGCTCAGCACCAGCGCACGCAAGGTTAGGCCACGTGCCTTGGCGACTGCCCGGACCCTGGCGCGAATGGGGGGCGCGACCATGACGCAGAGTTGGACTTCGGCCACCGCATCGGCGGATCCGGCAGGAATCTCAAAGGACGGAGATTTAGGAGGCAACAACAACAGTTCCGGAAATTGGTCTTCCGGAACTTACGTTGTCCTGTCGGCTATGTCCAGCCGCGCGGGATATCTGCCCTGAGAGTATCCATCAGATGGTTCTCTGAAGGACTGGGCGGCGCAGCTCGCGATAAACCGTTGACCGTCCCAGGCCGACCTGCCGAACGGCCGGCAGCCCGGATGCCTGCGCGTGAGCGCGGCGGCGATGCCATCCCTGGTGCGCTCGGCGATCTTGGTCACCTGACACGCCCGGTTAGTTTCGCCTGTGGCATCGCCCACTTCGAGCTTCAACTAAGGCTCGATAACACCTTTTCCCAAGCCTTAGTAGGACGTGCCATAATCTCCGGCTTGATTGGCCCAAGCCCCTGGAATATCGGCATGTCCGACCTCGTCACCCTGCCGGCCGCCGACCTGGCCCTTGCCGCAGACTATGCCCGCCAGGCGCTCGCCCCGGCGACGCTGCGGGCCTATGCCGCCGACTGGGCGGATTTCACCGCCTGGTGCCGCGATCGCAATGCGACCGCGCTGCCCGCCGAACCAATCACCGTCGCCGCCTATCTGGCGGCACGGGCTGTAAGCCATGCACGGGCGACCTTGCGCCGCCGGCTGGCGGCGATCGGTCGGGCGCACCGCATGAAGGGCATTGCCTGGATGCCGTCCCATCCGGCCATCCGGGACACGCTGGCGGGCATCTTCCGCAAGCACGGCATGCCGCAGCGCCGGGCCGCGGCCATCTGCACCGCCGAGTTGCGGCGTCTGGTGGCGACCTGTGGCAGCGACTTGGCCGGGCGGCGCGACCGAGCCATGCTTTTGCTGGGATTTGCCGCAGCGCTGCGGCGCTCAGAGCTGGTCGCAGTACAGCGGGAGCATGTGGTCTTCACCGCCGAGGGACTGCGGTTGCTTATTCCCCGGGCCAAAACGGATCAGGAAGGGCAGGGGGCTGAGATTGGCGTCCCGCGCGGTGCGAAGCCCGAGACCTGTCCGGTCCGGGCAATGGAGACTTGGCTGCGCGCCTCCGGTTGCCAGTACGGTCCCGTGTTCCGAAAAATCGATCGTTGGGGATCGGTAGAGCAGACCCCGCTGCATCCCAATGCGCTGCCGAAGATCCTCGCCCGCCGCGTGGCCAAGGCCGGGCTGACTGCGTCCGGGATGGAGCGCCTCTCCGCCCATGGTCTACGCGCGGGCTTCATCACCGAAGCCTACAAGGCCGGCGCTCGGGACGAAGCTATCATGGAGCATTCCCGCCACAAGGACGTCAGGACGATGCGCAGCTACATTCGGCGGGCCCGGCTGGTCAGTGGAAGCCCAGCTAAATTGGTAGGGCTCTAATTCGAAACCGCGCTGCGTATTCAATAATATTGACGCCAGGAAGCCGATATGTACGACAAAACGATAGCAATTCGACTTATAATCATCGCAGCCCTCTGCTTACTCGGATTTCTGTTTCCTCTTTCTTTCATCGTAGCGGCCTGGTTAGGCTGGACGATTTATGAAACGCTGAAGAACCCACCTCCACCGCCTCCCGATGAATGGTATACACGGCGGTGGACGACAACCGCTGCAGACCCCAGATGGAGAAGCGACTTTCTAGCTTTCTGCGAGTCACCCGCTGAAACCGAATTTCTTGAGGCCATGATTAAGGCGCACAATCTCACCCCGGATAAGGGGGTCCTGAAAGGATCTGGCTTAACATTGGACCTTCAAGTGAGCGTAAAGCCTTACAGGCTCGATTTTCTAGCAAACGCTTGGCTGGTTGTGGAGATCGACGGTGCGGCTTATCACTCATCTCCAGAGGCAGTGGCCAGAGACAAACAGCGCGACAAATTTCTTAGAACACAAGGATATGCTGTCTTACGCATACCTGCAAAGGTAGTGTTTGACACACCAGAAAAAGCGGTTGAAAAAGTAAATTTAGCGATTGCTTCAGGCCGAATTTCGCTTAACGCAGCATTTACTGAGCAAACACCATTAACATTAACTAAGATTTCTCCTAGAAAAGTACAGCCAAATAAGCGGGTCATCTCGTCGGACGTACTTCGTACCGTCAGATTTTTGGACAGTGCCGAAGGTCAAACCAAAATGGCTTTGATGTATTGGAATGGTCGCGATGTAACGCAGAGCGACAGTGAGGCTGTCCGGTTGTGGCGCATTGCCGCTAAGAAAGGATATGCTGAAGCTCAACTCTACCTCGCCATCGCAATCCGAGAGGGACGAGGCTCAGCCCAAAGCGACAGCGAGGCCGTCCATCTATACCGGCTTGCCGCTGACCAAGGCAATGCACACGCTCAGAACCAATTGGCTTTCATGTACCGCGAGGGCCGCGGAATTCAGCAAGACGACACGGAAGCCGCTCGACTTTATCAGCTTGCCGTCACTCAAGGACACGCCGACGCTCAAAACAATCTCGGTAACTTTCATTTAGAGGGTCGAGCTGTCGAGCAAAATAACCATGAAGCTGCCCGCCTATTTCGCCTTGCATCAGAGCAAGGAAGCGCGAGGGCCCAACTCAACCTATCTCTATTGTACTCCAGTGGTTGTGGCGTGGAACAAAATTACATTGAAGCGGCTCGCCTCTGCCGCCTTTCTGCTGATCAAGGCAATGCAATAGCTCAAAATAACTTAGCCACCATGTATCGTGACGGCCGAGGTGTACCACAAAGCGATACCGAAGCTGCTCGCTTATTCCGCCTCGCTGCCGGTCAGGGTATTGGGCCAGCGCAGCGCAATTTGGGCATCATGTACCGAGATGGCCGAGGTGTGACACAAAGCGATACTGAGGCTGCGCACTTCTTTCAACTCGCCTCCGCTTGGGCCAAAGCTAATCCCGATTATGTAAAAAACAATCCCACATTCATGCATCAAATCAGTTTCGCCGCCATAGAAAGCCAGAAAAAACTTTAGTAACAAGCTGCTCGCCATTCCTCAATCAGCTTTTTCATCAACCGCTATCGGCCCCTTAGGGTAATAAGATAGATGACAGCCTATACCTTGCGTGTTTCTATAAAAGTTCAAGGCGAAAAGCCAATCGCAGGCTTGGAAAGCTCACCAACGATCGAAGTGAATAGGATCGTTGTGACGATCAAGCAGAATTGGCCGCAGCTCATTCTTTCCGCGCACGGTTTCCAAAGTGAGATTGACGCAGAGGATTTTCTCGAAAAGGTAAAACTAGCTCTATTCAATCTTGCAGTGAAATTCAATATCGCATATCGCCATAACTTTCCGCGCAACCCGATTAATTATTTCGATGGCCCGATAGCTTTAAGCGCGCATCTTGCCAATATACTTGGTGCAAGAAGTGCTTCGATCGATGGCGTTGCAGAAGCCGAAGGGTACTCTATTTATGAAAGCGAGAAAAAAATATCATTCATTGATTTCCAGCCAGGAAATTTGACGACTAGCATTGGCTGGATAAGCGCGCAGGCTAGCCTTCTTGAAGGATTGCAAGCGACGCCTCGCCTAATTGATCCTAAAACAGCTATTGCACGTGATTTATACCTAGCTAGCTACTATGAGACATCTCAGCGAGCCCGATTTTTAACTTTAATAATGTGTCTTGAAGTGATGGCGCCACGTCCAAAGCGGCATCAAAAACTCATCGATGCTTTGCGGTGTTTCAGATCTGGGCTTAATAAATTGAGGGTGAACTCTTCTAAGGAGGAAGAGAGGGAAATCGAAGGTGTACTCAGCCAAATTGGCTTCAGCGAAGAGCAGTCGATCAAGCTGCGGATTCAATCGTTGGTGCGCTCTGAGGTGCCATTAGATATAAGTGGAAAAGAAGCACTAGCTGAAAGAATGAATACCGCTTATAAAGTTCGAAGCAACATATCCCACAACGGCGACGATCCTAATTTGCCTAATGTTTTTGATGATGTGCTTCAGGCAGTAAAATTGGTGTTAACTACGAGGCTCGGACTTCCGCTCGATTAATTTAACCCTCCGGAATTTTCTCTTTCGCTTTAGTTCTACGCGACTTCGTTTCATATCACCCATACCCATGGATAAGACAATTAGGGTAGGCCCTAAAGAAACGGCCCACACGCGACAGGAGAGCCGCTGAGCAGATGGAAGAGCTATACAAGAGGGTCGTTGCTAACTGGGATCTGGTCACAAGCACCGCTCTCGCAGTGTGGGCAATTGCTCACTGGTCCTTTCGGTCACGCCACGAGAGCCAGCAGGCACACATTGCCCTGCTCCAACGCCAAGCCGACGACCTCAGAGGCAAAACCAGTGGAGCATCGTCAGGCGACAGCCAGGCTAAGACGGATGAACTCGAGCGGCGGCCTATGTACCCGCTCACACAGCCACAGCGGGACCGCCTCACGACAGCCCTGTCCCGCACCCGCCCAGAGAAGCGGTTTCCGATCCTTATCATGTCTCCTGTGGATGCAGTGGCTCAGGGCGAAAAGATGGCGCAGGCATTTGAAGACAGCGGCTGGCTAGTGACCTTCCAAGCGACCCCCTTTCTGCCTAGTACAGCGAGCGGGATCCATGTGCTCCGGCCAAAGGAAGATCAGTCCGCGAAGCACACATCGACCGCGAATTCGATCATGGAATTCTTTGATGATGCTGGCGTCGTGGTTGGGAGCGCACAGCAGAGCCTGAGGCCGGATCAGGTTATCCTGATGGTGGCACGGCAACCGGCCTAGCTAGCGGCGCCAAGCGGAGGTGAGGCACCACTCACTATAGGCGTGGAGCCGCCGCAAAGTAGATTATCCAGGCTCACCGCAAGCACGGCCCAGGCTTGTGGTGGCATGACTGGAAAGGCACCGCCATGATGCAGCAGACAGAGACGTTCGACGAGTTGCTGAAAGAGTACGAAGCTCGACTTGAGCTGACCATGCATGGTTTCGAGCAGCGGCATGTGATCATCGCTGAGCTTCCGGATGGAAGCTCGATCGTGGTCCGCGGGCAGCGGTATCGCTTGAACCATAAGGATGCCAGCCAACTATCGGCCTGCAGCATCAACGTTCCAACCGAGATTGCTGCTAAGGCGCTGCAGCAAGCCCTTCTCAAAGTGCAGGAGCCACCCGCTCCAAACGCGTTTCGCCGTACTTCGGGCCGCCGCCCCTAACGTGCTCTGCTCCCACCAGTAGGCTGAAACTCGATATAGTTGGCGTCACGCAAGCGGCGGAATGCCTCTTTGAGACGGCGCGTGCTGTCCTCGCGCTCCTGCTGCTCGACCGCCGCCATCAGGAGGCAGTAATCGCGGTCACGGGGTGTCTGAATCTCCCGGCATCCATTGCGGGAGATCAGCTCTTCCAACGATGGCACCTGCCTATCCACCACAGCCAGCGCCTCGGCAAGGTTCTGCGGCTCTCTGCTGCCTTGTCCCTGGGCTACTGCCAGGGACGCATTACCAAGGAGTGCTGCGGCTAGTGTGGCCGTTACGGTGAGGCGCTTCATGCTCGTAGGTATCTCCGTGTCAGTACCAAGGATTGCCAGTCTGGGGCTCTGGTGCCAAGCAAGAAGGGGCCAAGGGGCGCTGCCCCTTACCCCTGGCATTCCGGCTACAGCGAGGCAGGGCCGCAGCCTGCGCCGGGCGTTGCCCCGCTTGTCTGCAACCCGGCCTCGCCCGCCGGAATGCCTCCCCCATCCCCGCGCTCGCCGCTTGGGCAGGGTTGCAGCTGCAAGCTGCAACCAAGAATGAAACTAGACTTCCCATACACGTTCTGGCCGAGCGAGGATAACGAGATGCACGACGCCCCATTTATCGAGTTGAGAACTTCACCCCGGCGCTCCGGTGTCGCGGCCATCATTCGCAAGATGGCTTGGGCCCTGTTGTCGCAGTCCTTGGACTTGCAGGGGTTGCGTTGAGGTTCATGGCGGCATTGCTGGCTCTACTCGCTACACCTCTTGTGATATTACTCAGCGTCGTCGTCCTGGGTGCGATGATCGCCGCGGGCATCTTTGCCTGGCAGGGTGACATGGTCCACGCCATCAGGTTCGGCTCTACCGCCTTGGTCTGCCTCATCCTGCTAGGAGGCTGCGTGCATCTGCTGGCCCTGTTTCTGCCTTCACCGACAGGGCCTGGTCGTTAGCCGGTACTGACCGTTTGCCCTGGCCGCAAAACCAGATGTCCGAGAGGCTATAGCGCCCTTCGCCTAGCCGCTCCTGGTAAGCCACCAGGTCGATTTGATCGTGCAGCATGGCAGTCAGATCCTCTCGCGTGTCGTGGCAGAGGGGTGATTGCCGAGCCAGTGTAGCAAGGGTTTTGATGGCGTTACGCGCCGAAGTTGCGTGAACAGTCGTAATCGACCCCGGATGCCCGCCGAGAACCGCCCGCAGATACGAATATGCCGCGCCATCACGCAGCTCTCCAAACAGCACCCGATCCGGCCGCATCCGTAGACTTGCTTCAACCAGATCGACGGCACCGTGAGTGCTTACCGTCTGCCCTGCGCCAGCGTAGAACAGAGCAACAGAGTTCGACCGAGACACCTTGAGCTCGTTCGTATCTTCAATCGTCACCAGCCGCTCACCCTCAGGCACCAGCCCGACCAAGGCGCGGGCGAGGTAGGTTTTGCCGGAGCCAGTGTCGCCGCAGACGACGATTGTTCGCTTCGCCTGGACGGCTACCCGGAGAGCCGCATGGCGCTTACCAGCCGCCAGAAGGTCGGAAATCTCGGCATCGACGGCAACCGCACGAGACGCGGCAAGGTTGGAGCTAGAGCCCTGGCCCGCAGTCGCCTCTCCTTCCGCCTCCATGGCGGCGTAATCCGGCGCCACAGATGGAGGCCGGCGAATAGTCAGGCTCAAGAGACCATCCCGCACAGAAGGCGGCCGAGCAATCTGGCATCGCTCGCCGTCAGGAAGCTCCGTAAAACAGAGCGGCCAGGCCGGTCCTACGTCCTTGCGCGACATGGACGCCGCAAGCGTGGCAATCGTGTCGAGACGGCTGAAATCCAGCTCAGGCACAGCGTAGTGCAACCACTGGCCTCGCCGCTCGACATGCGCCACGCCGGGCCTATTGATGCAAACATCCGTCACCAGCGGATCCGCCAGCCAGTCGTTGATCGGGCCGAGCAACCGGCGAAGGGTGCGCTCCCCGGGCCGCATCAGCGTGCATCCCCCAGGCTATAGACGCCGGAAAAATCCAACGTCCGAGCGACCATCACCGCAATCTCAGCCCCTTGGTTGATTTTCAGAACCGGCGGGATATTGACCGAATTACGCATCGCCTCAGACGCTGCACTCTGCCCGGTTCCGAGAGTGCGACCGCCCATAAAGCCCATGCCGCCCGAGCCTCCCGCCAGCGCAGACGCCCCAGCAGACACGCCATCCGACACGAGGGAAAGCAGCAAAGCACCGCCAAAGCGCGACCAAAACTGGGTGTCCAGATCACCACCGATGCCGCCTCGCCCCAGCGCATCCGTGGCGGGCGACGCTAGTTCGACCTCGACCCCGGCCGGGGTGATAGCCCTCTCCCACATGACAAACACGCGGGCTTGGCCCTGCTGTAGCCGGCCGCGGGATTCGCCCACAAGGCGCGTCCCCCTCTCCATGAGAACGACCGTCCCCGTCGCGCCGTAAACGTCCCGCGTCAGGATGCAGACCGGCATTGAAGGCTGTGTGGAATCAAAGGCGGTTTGCATCACGCAGGACAGCGGGGTTCCTGGCTGGACGATCAGCGCCAGGTTCTCCCGCCGCATTGCACGGACCCCCGCGAGGCGTGTCGGACGGAGCTGCGCCGCCAACTCGCTTTCTTCCTTCCCGCCCGGTTCCCGCCCTCGCAGCGGAGCGCCATCCGGCGAGGGTTGAGATTGAGTGCTGCCACCCATGAGCAGAGGCGCTTTGCGAGCCGCCTCAGTAGGATCGACCGCCGCCGTTGCCTGCCGAGCAGGTGCCGACAGGGGCCCAGGCGAAGCCACCCCGCTCGGCAGAGGCAGGGACACCGGGCTAGCTGCCAGAGGCGCAGGCGGAGCCACTGGCTGAGGTGGATCGGGGCGCGGCGGCTCGTAGTGCGCCCGCATCGCCACTTTGAGCCGATCCAGGGCCGCTTGTGTGGCAGGGGCCGATTTCTGACCCTCGGGCCGGCCGAAAATGAAGACGAGCGCTGCGACAGTCGCCACGCCACACAGCAGTGCTAGCTTCGTCCCCGACATGGTCGGCCCACGCGACCCGGCAGCAGACACGGACCGATCCGCGGGGATCGGTCCGACATTCTCTTGGTGATCGCTCACTGACGGGCCTCCCTGAGTTCGCGCGTTACTTCAGGCGTAATCGTGCCGGCGCCCGTGCCGATCGGCGACGGAGCAAAGCCTTGGTTGTGGATACACAGCACCGTGGCGCCAAGGCGGAGGCGCCACTCGCGTGAGACAGCGTTGACCACGACGAGGTCACCCCGAACCGTCGTCGGTACCAGAGCTTCCCCGCCATCGGCGCCGACGATGTAGATGCCTGGCAGCGGCGTGTTGGCCGCGAACCGGAAAGCCGTCAGGCGGCCGTCATCGCTAACCTCAGCAGGCTCGATACTGGCGGGGCCCTGCCCGGTGTAGCGCCAGTTCCGCGGCCCGGAGACGATGGCCGTTTCCAGCCTGTCGCCATTGCGGGCCGTCGTCGCGGCCTTGCGAAACCTTGCTGCCCGCTCCGCCGCCTCCCGGCGCACGTCCTCGGGATAGACAAACGAAACCCCAAAGTAGGCGGGCTCGCCTACAGCGACAGAGCCATCCCTCGACACCAGCTCGAACACATACGATCGCCGCGAGCCATCCGGTCGGGTGGTGAGGACCTGCATAGACGTTGGCCCTTGCCGCTGCACCACAGGCTTCAGGAATAGGACATTGCCCGCCTTGGCGACGGCCCACGCCAGGGCATCACCATTGCTGACCTCGCCCACCACCTCACCAGGAGCGAACGTGACCTGCGTCGACGACAGCAGCGTGCCGACGACGCGATACACCTCCCCGTCTCGGAAGGTTGCGACACGCATCCGAGGGTCATGCGCTCCCGGTTGAGGCTCTTGCAGCGCCAAGGCATGCCCAGCGAGCGCCGTGCTGGTGACGAGGGCGAGCAGAAGGGGGCGGATCATCGCGGCGTCTCCGGATCGCGGCGGTAGTCAGTGACGAGCCAGCCAAACGGATTCACCAACCGATCATCGGCGCGGATCGCACCCCGCGACCATCCGAAGCGAATTGTTGCAACCCAGAACTGCGTCTCAGCCGGCCGCCCAGGACCGGCACGCCGCAGATCGCGGGAGAACCGGACCACGACACGCTCCGCCGTCCCATCAGCGCCGGCAAAGACCTGCAAGGAGGCGACTTTGATTTTCGCGGTCCCGCCCGATCCGATCTCTTTCCGCGGGCCTTCCGCGCTGTAGAACCACCGGGAGTAAGCCGCCTGTTCCTCCGCTGTGGACATGAGATTGACCACGCGGAAATCGTCCGCATCAGTGTCAGAGCTGTATCCTTCGCGGGCCAGGACGTATTGCCAAGCCATGTGTTTGACGTGGGCCTCGTCCACTGTCTCCGGCGGCTGCGCGAGAGTTCGCAGCACTTCGGCCGAACCCGTCGCGCGATCCACAACGATTGTCCGCAGCTCCACTGTCTTGAGGGGAGCCAGAGCCGCCGCCGTGCCGAGGCCGGCGAGGCCGACAACCACACCAACACCCGCCAGAACCCAGGCAACCCGCTTGGAGCGATTGGCCGACCGCACAGCGGAGGCCTGGAAATCCCGCACTTGCGACGAGTAAGCCTCGAAGTCCTCCGCAGTGACGGGTTGAGCAGCGAAGGGATCAGCGGTCATTGCGGGCCTCCGGTGCTGGAAAAGAGCGACCGGGGTGCGGCGGCTCGGCGAGGGCGTTTGCGTCAGTCGTCCACCGGCCCGGATTGAGCTGGCGGACCTCGCCTGTGCAGCTCGCCGGGGGCTTCGGGCCGGTCGAGCAGGCAGCGAGCGAAAGCGCGAGGGCGGAGATGAGAGAGAGAGAGCGGAGCATCGGAACCTCGAAACGGGAGGAGCCGGCTTCTGCCGGCTCCCCACATTAGCGCATATTATTGGTAGATGGTAGATACTACCATCTATTCAATTTGGGATCACTCGGCCGCTGCAAGCTCTCTCGATGAGCTAGGAGAAGCCGCAGAGGACGGGGCAGAGAGGGCCGCAGGCCGAGGCCCGCGGACCCGGCGGATCGCGGCACTACCAGCTGTGCGCGTCGCGTTGAGGGCCATAGCACCGCCCGCCATAGCGCCCTTTTTCGCCGCAGAAGCCGGTCGCTCGGCCAGGTGCTTCCAAATTTCGGAGGAGTGGAATCCCACACCACCGGCCAGCCCCTCAGCCATCCGAGGAACCCGCCGGAACATCAGGACACCGACGCACATCACGACAATCCCCGCGATGGCCTGAGCGATGATCGCGCCCAGGTCGACCGCCGGGTTGCGAACAATATTACCGATAATGATGGTTTCCGCGCCGCTGATAATTTGCACCGCCGCCACGAGCATCGCCTGTTGCACAATCGCTGTGAGTGCAACTCGCAGGGCGCCGTTCGCCATCCCCCGCAAGAATCCGAACAGCCAGCAGCCAACCCACAGAGGACCGAGGGCCACAATTGCCGTGAGTACGAAGCGGCAGCCGATAAAATACACATACGAAATCGTCGTTGCAGCGACTGACGATCCCCACAAGATCACGACGGCCACGTGGCCTGGAAACGCCCACGTCGAGAGGCGCGATTCCAGTTTCATGCCAGCAGCGATGCCATTTCGTAGCAACGCGTCAAACGCGTTAACGTCCGGGTCTGCGCTCCCGCCAGTCGCCGCTGCTACCGCCCGTGTAATCCCCTGAGGCAAGGTTTCGAGGAGTGGCGTCCCAATCCAAGTCAGGAAGTTGTCTGCGTTGAGCGCCAGCCAAGCGACGACGCCCACCTTGATAAGGCGGGAAATGATCTCGCCAAACGCTTCGGTAGACAGACCCCGCCAAGCGGAAAACGCTGACCAGCCAACATAGACGACCATGCCGGCCCGAAGCGGGCCGTCGATATAGCTGACCATTGCCCCGACCAAGGCGCTCACCATCGCCAGAAGCGGCGCCTGGATCGCTTGGTCGAGGATTTGAAAGATGCGAGCCAGGTCCATCAAACCGCTCCCTTCAGGTCCGCCGTGCAGGGCCGAGGCTGCGGCGGGCGGGCTCGCAGAGGCCATAAGCGGCCTGTTGCTCGGCCGTCATGCGAGCGCAGAGGCCCAGGATCATCCGCCGAGCCTCCGGGTTGGCCGCGAGCACCTCCGGAGACGTGCTTTCGAGGCCACCGCCACGACGAGCAGGGGTTCTGCCCAATCCGGAGCCCGTACCGGCCATGGCATCGGCTTTGGCCGCGAGCGACGCCCGCTCCGCATTGATGCAATCCGCAGTCCGCTCAAGCTGGCCGGGATTGTCCACGCACCGCCGAGTGACAGCGGCCCGCTCAGTCGGATGCTGCCGATACCATTCAACGCCACGCACTTCCTCCCCGGCGGCTGCGGAAGCTACCGAGGCTGCCAGAAGGAGAAAGAGGCTCAGGTACCTAAGCTCTCGCTGCATGAGTGTGCTCCTACTTGCCGGCCAGCAGCGCATCGGCGGTCGCATCAAGGCTCTGCGCGTCCGCTTCCTGGCGCCGTTGCTCAGCATTGCGATCCTCGGCCGAGGCCCAAACCGTGACGGCCTGGGCCTGGACTTGCAGATTTTGGATTGCGGCTTGCTCGGCACCGACGCGGGCGATCAGATCCATTTTTTCCGCCGGATCGGTTGCCGTAGTCAGCCGGTTTTGCAGCTCCGCTAGGCCCGTCGCCCGCAGCGCAGTCGTGTCATAGAGCTGACGAGCCGCAGCCATACGTCCCGCGATGGCATCCCGGTTCCGCCGCAACTCGGTTGCGGCGAAGTCGCTTCCAGGCTGGTCATACACTCGATTGCGGTCAGAGAACTGCCTCAATAGGCCCACCAGATCCCCACTACTCCCTCGCCCGGAAAGCAGATTGGCGAAGGCGGCGCTATCGATCGGCAACGGCAGCCGCAGCCCAGCCGAGCGCAGCACATTAGCCAGTCCCGCAATGTCCGTCGTGTGAGAGAGCGAGTTGTAGAGGTTCTCCGCCTGGCGAAGCTGACCTTGCAGCACTTGATAGTGACGCTGCATTTCCTCGAGCTCCACCAGGGCTTGCTCTAGGGCGGCCGGATCAAACACAACATCCCCGACGCCAAGGATTGCATGTGCCGGCTGGACAGAGGCCACGGCGAGCGCCAGGGCAGCTACCCCGGCGGTAAGAATGCGCTTTCTCATTTTACGGTCCTTCCCTGGTTCATGCCGCGAGCTCCGCAAACTCTGCGGTATCCTCACCCTCCTCAGCGTCCTCAGCCTTTACCGCTCGCCACTGGGCGCGGAAGGCGGGCAACCAGGCGTCCACATCCTCGCCCAGCTCTGCCCTAAGCCGGTCCATCAGCTTCACCGTCCCCTTGCGGCCACTGATCACGGCAACGTCGTCGAGCATGGCGCCGAGGCTCAGCTCGCAGACGACCGAGTGAGCCCCTTGCTTGAGAAGGAACCGGCGGGTCGCGCCTTGCATGTCATCGCGCACCAACCGCCACTCGGCGTCCGTCAGTCCGAGCCCGTCAACGTGGTCCTCACGCTTGGCGTTGTTGTTGGCGAACAGCACCTTGCTCGGGCATTGCTCGAGAATCGTATGGGCAATGGGCGAGCGCAGCACATCACGGGCAGATTGCGTCGCCAGGACAACCGCGCCGTTCTCCTTCCGGATCACCTTGAGCTTGTCGTTTGCGAGGCTTGCAAAGGCGGGGTCGAGGAGAGCCCGCCAGAACTCATCGACCACGAGAACCAGAGGCCGCCCATCCAGCAGGCTTGCAATGCGATGGAAGGCATAGGCCATCGCCGGCCCTCGCACTTCGGTATGATCCAGGAGGTGCGTCGTATCGAGACCCAACACCGCAGCATCGAGCGACAGCACATCGGCAGGGCCGTCAAATGCCCACCCCAGGGCGCCGCCCTCGCACCAACGCTCTAGCCTGGCGCCGATCCCTTCCTTGTTGCTGTGACCGAGGAACCCCCGCAGCTCGGAGAGGGTTCGCGCCTCCATCGGCCCCGCCATGACGGCTGACAAGCCCTGCGAAAGCAGACGCTTCTCCTCAGTCGTCGGAGCCTCCCCGCCGCCCTGAGTGACTAGGCCTGTCACCCAGGCTTCGAGGAATGCAATATCCTCTGCGCTGTCAGTCAGCGCACGGAGCGGCGCAAACCCGGTCGGGCGGCCCATTTCCAAGGGCAGATACGTCCCGCCGAGGGCTCGCGTCAGGATAGCGAGCCCCTTCGAGTAGTCGAAGATCACGAACCGGGCGCCAGTCCGCTCCGCTTCTGCCACCACGAAGCCAAGCCAAGTTGATTTTCCCGAACCGGTAGGACCGATGACGAGCGTGTTGCCCACGTCATCCGGCGCCCCGACGCCTGGCGGCGGCTGGAAGTGGTAGTGCAGAGCGGTCCCGCCCGAGGTGCGGAACACAGTCACTGGCACGCCCCACACACCCTTTGCCGCCCCGGCCGGATAGTTATGCAGCGGGGCCATCGCGGCCATGTTCCGGTTAGTAACCACGCCGGGACGCACCCGATAGCGACCATTGCCGGGGAGTTGCGCCCAGAAGGCAGCCCCTAGCCCGCGATCTTCCCGAACCACCACAGCGCCGCCGTCCGCCAGATCGCGCCTCGCCTCAGCAGCTACATCAGCCAGCCTTTGCGGATTGTCCGCAAACACCGCGAGCGAGACGTGATGGCTCCCCATCACCACGGCATTGCCTTCGATTTGCGCCGCCAGCACCGACAGCTCCGCCGCCTGGTGCCCGGCCCGATCCCCCGCCGTCGTCATCTGATTTTGTTTGCGGGTTGCGACCGTCCTCGCTTCCACCTTGGGCAGAAGCGAGAAGGATTGTGTCAGGACACACGCATACGGCGCCGACAGGATGGCATCGAACTGCCCCGCCCAAGTGCTCTCGGGATATTCTTTGCAGCCCAGCATCGCCATGAAGCGGCTACGCCCAGGCCCGCGCAACTCGATAGTCTCAGCGCCGACAATCACCCGTTCGCAGTAAATCGCGGAGCCCAGGTGCCCCGTGACGACCGGGACCGGTAACCGCTCACCGTAGAGAACAAGCCGCATTGCTTCGGCAATCTCGGAGAACAAGGCACCACGCCGCCCTCTCTGCCCGGCACGCTTACCCTTCCTGACGCCCAGCCGCCTCGGCCGGTACTCAGACAGCCCGCTGACCAGGACCGCAACCGCGTCGTCCAGTCGACGCAGCTGATCCTCAGTCACCGCCGGCCGGTGTCCCGCCAGTCGCCGCAGGCGGGAGGATGGTGAGGCGTGGGGTGCGAGGGAGACGGTTACGAACAGCTCGTTGCGATAGAGCGGGACCGCGCCGAATAGCTGGCGACGATATGCGTCGTCCAGCTTCGCCGCGAACGGAGAGCGACACTCAGCCGCCGGATAAACAGACCGATCAGCAGCAGAGCGCACCACGTGCACCGACACCGTGACCGCCGCGTGAGTGCCTGCCGTTGCAGCCAGATCGCGCAGCAACTTTGCCCACCCACGCACCCGCCCGTTTAGCGCCGAGGCCGCCGCAGTCTCCCACGGCAAGCCTTCGACCGCCAAAACCGCGTGCAGGGTGCCACTGTCATCGAGGATTGAGGTTT
>NZ_FMZX01000065.1 GCF_900101615.1 Belnapia rosea
CGCCCTCAGCGGCGGCAAAGACATATTGCAGGTCGGCATGGCCATCGCCGCGGCGCGACGGGGTGCCGACGGCGAGGAAGACGCAGTCCGCCCCCTCCATCGCCTCCTCGAGGCTGGTGGTGAAGCTCAGCCGGCCGTCCTTCTGGTTGTCGATCACCAGCTTGTCGAGACCCGGCTCATAGATCGGGATCACGCCGCGGTGCAGCGCCTCCACCTTCGCCGGATCAGTGTCCACGATGCAGACATTGATGCCGAACTCGGCAAAGCAGGCACCAGACACCAGCCCAACATAGCCAGCCCCGAGAACTGCAATCCTCATTCTGAACTCCTGAAGAAACGCTTTTCTGCACTGCACCATACAGCATCGTGTGGTTGCAAGCGCGCTTTGTATTTCGCCTTACACAAGAAGAAGCACCACCCAGGACACAAGCGTCAGCGGCTATGGCTCACATGGGCAGCTGGTGCGATGAGTTGGAAGGCTTGCCTTGGGCGATATTTCGGGACAAAATAAACGCCTACAGGTTGATGTGCGGCGGTTGTATCGCCCTGTTATTTTTCGGTTTGCATTTTGGCAGTACGGAGATACGCCCCGGCCTCCTTGCGGTCGGTAGCTTGGCGTCGGTGTCCGAAGGCGCGAAAGGATCATCGGTGGACGCAGGGGCGACGTATGCCGGCTTGACGGACATCTCCTTGGCGAAGGGGGTGGAGCAGGTCCTTGCAATGGCCCATCGCTGGATCCTGCTTGTGGCCGGTTTCGGGCTGGTCGTTAGCCTTATTAATTTCGCGCTGCTGATGCTCAAGATGCACCTGATTTCTGGCCTGCTGGATGCCGGTAGTTGGGATACCTTGCTTTCGGCAAGCCAGTTCTGGGTCGTCATCTATATCGGCTTGGTCTGCCTGGGGCTGCTGCAGTCGATCGCGGTCAAGCATCTTTCCCGCCACATCGCCGACCAGCTGACGGTGCAGGCGTTGCTGGGCGTCGTCCTTCACTCGAAGGAAGGACCGGCGAGCCTGCATGCTGTGCTGGAGGACTTGGAGACCGTCCGGGAAACCGTGGCGGGGTTCGCGGCGCGGATGCTAGTGCAACTGGCCGTGACGCCCGTGCTGGTGCCGTTGGCCTTCCTGCTGCATTGGGCGCTTGGGATCGTCTGCTGCCTGTTCTGCATTGTCCTGGCCGTATTCAGCCTTGTGATCGTGCGCGCGCTCAAACACCAGGAAGGCGTGGCGGCCGCTAGTATCGCCAAGGTCTATGGAGGGGCCGTCGATGCTATGCGCGCAGGGGAAGCCGTGCTGGCAATGGGGATGCTCCCCGGCCTCGCCCGCCAATGGGTTTCGACCAGTGCTGAGAGGCTCGAGACAGTCTGGACGACGCAGAGGGCGGTGGCGCGGCTGCAACTGGCGCAGGGGCTTATTATAGGGTTTTGCCGCGGCGCCTTTCTCTTCACCGTCTTCGGTATCGCTCTGCTTGGCTCCTCGATGAACACCGTTTTCTCCGGCGCCGCGATCTTGGTGATGGAAATCTACGGTCCCTTCACGTCGCTCGGACCGACGGTCAGCCAATGTGTGGCAGCAGCCGGCGCCTGGCGCCGGTTGCGGCGACTGGCGGTTGAGACGCGCAACCCCCAGCTTGGTGGCCATGCCTTTCCCTGTCCTGAGGGCCGGTTGGTGGCCGAGCACTTGTCCTTCACCTTTGGCGGCAGCCAGCCCTTCCTGCTCCGCAACATCGAGCTGGCGGTAGAGCCTGGCAGCCTCATCGCCATCGTTGGCGGCTCGGGCAGCGGCAAGTCGACGCTGCTCCGACTGTTCCTTGGGTTGCACCGGCCTTCCCTAGGAGGCGTGTATCTCGACGGCCATGCGACGAGCCAATGGGACCGGCGCGACCTTGCCCGGCATGTCGGCTTCCTCCCCCAGCAGCCGTTACTGCCGCGCGGCACCGTGGCGGAGGTGATCGCGCGTCTCGGTCAGCTGGATATGGAACTCGTGATCGAAGCTGCGCGGCGGGCCGGGGCGCATGAACTGATCGCCGGATTGCCGCTCGGCTATGCGACGCCGGTGGCAGGCAACTACCAATTCTCGATGGGCCAGCGGCATCGGATCGCCATTGCGCGGGCGCTCTATGGGCGGCCGAAGCTGCTGCTGCTGGATGATCTGGGCGGTTCGCTCGATGCCACGGGCGAGGCCGAGATGGCGACGATGCTCGCCGGCCTGCGGCGGGAGGGGACCTCGATCGTCTTCACTACGCAGCGCCCTGCATTGCTGCAGGCCGCGGACCGGGTGCTGGCCCTGCGCAACGGTACCCTGGTCCCCGCGGACGGCGAGGTCCTGCGCCTGCCGGACCGGACCGCGCCGCAGGACCGGCGCTTCGCATGACGGCTCCGGCTCCGGCCCAGGCGCCCTGGTTGCGGTTGCGCGACATCGGCATGACACCGGGCGCGGTAGCGACCGTGCTACTCCTCAGCCTATGTGGCCAAATCGGGTATTTCGGCTTCCTGCTGATCCTCAAGGCCCTCATGGATGCGATGCGAGCCTCGCAGAATATCGACACATACCTGGGACTGATCGGGGTTTTCGTCGTTACCACCATCCTGGGCGACATCTACCTGTTCCACCGTTCGACGATGCTGCGCGTCGCTGCCGACCGCTTCAGCATGCGGCTGCGGGCTGAGGCGCTGCAGGGCTCCATCCGCAACGCGGTGCGGGTGGATGTGGCGAGTGGCGTCACAGTCCTGCAGGACATCTCCGTCGTCCAGCGCTTCGTCACCGGGCCAGACTTGGTCGGGGCGCTCGACCTCATCGGCGCCGTGCTGGCGCTGGCCGCCCTCTTCTACATCGACAGCGGGTTCGGCTGGATCACCGTCTGCGGCATCCTGGCGGTCATCGCCCTGGCCTTCGTCATGAAGGCCGCGACGGCACGGCCCAGTGCTCTTGCGAGCCAGAAGCTCAATCAGGCCTCGAGCGAGCTGACGGCCGAGTTCAGCCATGCCGACACCATGCGTGGGCTGGGCCAGTTGGCCGCCTCGGTCTTCCGTTGGCACCGCCGGTACGAGGCGGCTCTCGATGCCAGCGACGCCTCCCATACCCGCAAGCATGCCATCCACGAGATCGAGCATTTGGTGACAGGCGCCTTCGTCCTCGCGCTGATGGTGCATGGCGTTGTCCTGGTCTTCGAAGGGACGGGGACGATGGGCTTGGTACTCTGCGCCTTCTTCGGCGGGTACAAGGCCATCGCGCCCTTCTCCGGTTTCGTGAAATTCAGCGATAGCTGGCGGACCGGCCTTCAGGCCTGGGGGCGTCTGCGGACGGTGCTGCGGCAGGATGGGGCGCCGCCGGCCCAGCCGACGGTGGCGGATGCCCAGGCCGGCCTCGTGCTGGAGAATCTCGGCTTCTGGCCCGAGGGCCGCGCCACGCCGGTGCTCCAGGATATCGGGCTGCGGCTGCCGCCGGGCAGCATCACCATGGTCCAAGGCCGGAACGGCGCCGGCAAGAGCACATTGCTCCGCCTCGTCCTCGGCCTGCTGAAGCCGACTTCGGGCCATGTGCTGCTGCATGGCCAGGATACCTATTTCTGCGACCGCGAGCGCTTCGGCGCCCGCATCGGCTACATTCCCCAGGACATCCAGCTGCTGGATGCCAGCGTCCGCGAGAATATCGGCCGCGGGCCCGATGCCGGGCTGGACGACGTGGTGGCAGCGGCCCGCGCTGCTGGCATCCATGAAATGATTGGCCGGCTACCCCAGGGGTACCGCACGCCCTGCAGCCGCCTATCGGCCAGCCAACAGCGGCTCATCGCCCTGGCACGGGCTTTATATGGCGCACCAGGGCTCCTAGTGCTGGACGAGCCCGAGGCGAACCTAGATGGCAATTTCCGCCGCCTGCTGCTCGCTGCCGTCGAGCGGGTGCGCCTCACCGGCGGCATCGTCCTCGTCGTTACCCATGAGCCGAACGAATGGGCGGAGGCGGCGCATCATGCGCTGCAGCTGAGCCCGGCCGGCGCGTGGAGCCTGCTCGAGCTCCAGCCGTTGGAGCCGGTTGCGGCGCAGCCGGTGCCCGGACCGCAACGCTTGGCCCTGGCCGTGCCGGCGCGACGGACGATCCGGCAGCTTCTCGATGCCTCGGTGCCGGGCCCGCCTGTCTCCAAGGTCATGCGCACTGCCCTACTCACCCTCAGTCTGACGCTGGTCCCTTTCATCGGCTGGGCGACAATGACGCGGATGGAGCAGGCTGTCCTCGCCTCGGGCCAGCTGGTGCCCGAAGGCCGGCGCAAGACGGTGAACCTGCTGGAGGCCGGCATCCTGCATCGGTTGCTGGTGCAGGAAGGCTCGGTGGTGCAGGCGGGCCAACCCTTGCTCCAGCTTGATATCACCCAGGCGGAGGCGGAGGCAAGGCACTACAGGGCTGTCTATTGGGGCGGCTTAGCCAAACTGGCTCGCCTCAGCGCCGAGCAGGCCGAGCAGCGCCAGCTTGCCTTTCCGGCCGAGCTTCAGGCAGAGGCCGCGGCGGACCCGGCCATTGCCATTTTCCTCCAAGCCGAACAGGCTCTCTTTGCCGCCCGTTGGGCTGCCTTCGATGGGCAGACGAGTGTGCAGGAGCGCACTATCGCCCAGTTGCAGGAGCAGGTGGCGGGTGCCCGCGCCCAGCGTGAGGGCGCCGGGCGGCAGCTCATGGCAGTGCGGGAGCAGATCGCCGGCTATAGTCGGCTGCTGACCCAGGGCTATGCCTCGCGCTTCACCGTGCTGAACCTGCAGCAGCAGGAAGCCGGCTTCGTCGCCACCATCGGCCAGGCCAACGCGCAGGAGGCGCAGCTGCGCGAGGGCATCATCCAGGCGCAGCGGCAGCTCGAGGGGCTGCGCCTGACACGGCTTTCCGAGATCGCCAACGACCTGCAGGCCACCGAAGCCACGACGGCTGCGGCGCTGCAGCAGCTCCGCTCCGCGCAGGACATCCTCACCCGGCGCGAGGTGCTGGCGCCGGAGGCGGGCAAGGTCACCAACATCCAGGCCTTCACGCCAGGCGCCAGCATCCAGGCCGGCCAGCCCATCCTCGACCTCGTGCCTGCCGAAGACCGGTTGATTGTGGAGTTACAGGTCCTGCCGACCGACATTGATCAGGTGGGCTTGGGGCAGCGGGCCAGGATCAAGCTCACTTCTTTTCGGCAGAATGCGCCGCCGCTGCTGCCCGGCCATGTCATCGCCATCGCCCCAGATGTAAACACCACCGGGGCCGGACAGCCAGTCTACCTAGTCCGCGTCGCGTTTGACTCAGGGGCACTGGGCCTCATGCCGCAGCACTCGGTGGCTGCAGGTATGCCGGCGGAAGCCTTCCTTCTTGGTGAGAGCCGGACGCCGCTCGGGTATTTTTGGGAGCCAGTCCGCGGCTCTGCTCGACGGCCGATCTCCCCGCCCATGCCAAAGACATCTGCTGAATAACAGGCTTTAAGTGTTTAGTCCCGAGGCATGGTGGTATGCTTGGCCACTATGCTGCGAGGGATGCGCAGTGGACCAGATTCTCCATAGTTGCGCCCCCCTCTCCTTACGACAAATGGTCAAATGCGGAATTCCTCGCGGTTCCGGCCCCCCGCCTCCATAGCGTGCAGCCACCTTGGTAAACGGCCTCGCCCGGACCATTCCTCTCCGTTCGGGCCACGGAATCTCACCGCCAATTGAGTTCCGGCGTCTTTCCGGTGCCTACGCTCAGGAGCAGAAGGCGCGCGCCCAGGCCATACGTTTTCGAAGGACAAGCCTAGCTGAGCAAGCTTCTCCTTCGCCTCGGCCAGCACCGCGTTCTTTGCCTCGTCAAGCTTTTCCAGGCGCTTCGCCTCCGCAGCGTCGCGTAAAGCTGTTAGCTCCGCGACACTCAAAGCTTCCAACTCGAATTTGAATTTTTCTACCATTCTATCCAATCCGTACCGAACTTCTCTTTGTTTCTACATTTTCTTAGAATGCGTGGCAAGCGATTGAACTGCGCTTTATGGAACCACCAAGTTAGAAAGCCTAATTTACATGCGATTAAATGCACGGACAAGCGCGTGTAAATTCCGCCGCCGAGCTCCTGACCTCACAACAGGATAGGTGACGTAACCTAGGCTGGTCTCAAAGAGTGATAGCTTATGGCATGGCTCGCTTGCTCTGTCCGCCGAAGTAAAATTCCATTTGGAAAAGGGAGGGTTCCCGCTGAAGAGCCTTCGCAACCCGAAGAAATTTCAATGAGTGTTCGCTTGCTGGCTAAGAGCGTATCTCGGTAGGCAACTTCCCGCCTGATCACTATCTGCCAGGGATGGCGAGAAGGGCTGATCTGAAGACCAAGAGGCGGCGTGTCCGGGATGACGGCTGGCGCCTGCCGGACGCGCTCTGGGCCAAGATGGAGCGGCTGCTGCCGCCGCGGCCGAAGCACCCGTTGGGCTGCCACAACCCGCGGGTGCCTGACCGGGCGGCGATGGACGCCATCTTCTTCATTTTGCGGACGGGGTGCCAGTGGAACGCGCTCCGCGAGACAACGATCTGCTCGTCCTCCTCAGCCCATCGACGCTTTCAGGAGTGGACCCGGGCCGGGGTGTTCGC
>NZ_FMZX01000020.1 GCF_900101615.1 Belnapia rosea
GCTTGGCCCGGCGCCTTGCGGTCAACCAGTCCAGTCGGGCCCTGGGCGTTGAACCGAACAACCCAGTCCCGGACGATCTGCACCGTCACCCCGCCGATCCGGGCGGCCTCAGTGCGCGACACTCCGTCGTAAACGGCAGCCAAGGCCAGCAGGCGACGGGCTTGGGCCGCATCCTTGGTCCGGCGAGCCGCAGCACGAAGCCCAGCTGCGTCAAAGTCAGCTCGGAGTGGGATGGGCATGGCGAAGCTCCCCTGTTCGCCATGTTGAATCAGAGCGACGCCAGTCTGGGAATCCCCAACGAGTCACGCTCTCGGAGACTTGGTATTACCCCCGAGTTCAAGGGTGAGACCGTCGCCCTGCTGCAGGGCAGCAGGCCGCCGCTGACGAGGGTCGCAGCGGAGTTGGGCATCCAGCCCTCGATGGTGCGGCACTGGCGGGCGGCGCAGGACGGCAATCCGTTGCGGCCTTGTGCGGGACAGCCGACGCGTTCGGTCGCAGCCACTGGGTTGGCAGCACCATCTCCAGCCGATCTGGCGTCGGAAAACGCTAAGCTGCGGCAGGTTGGCCAACAAGCTGTAGGCGGGCTGCAGATTGCCATCTGTCGGCGCGTGACGGTGAAGGCAGAACGCGGACGGCGCCGCCAGGCGAGATGGATTTGGATGCTTCGCCTGCCGCAGGAGCGGCTTTTGACCTCGCGGCCGCCTCCCTTCACGCCGGCCATCGAGCCGCATGTGTTATGATACAAGATTACGATTTCGCGAGGTATTTGTGATTTGCACAACCGGGACAGGCATACAACTATAGGTGGCGTTGGGGCCTAGGATAACAAAGCCCCACGAGGGCGGACGCACATGCACATGCATCTCTCAGCCACCGGTTCGGGGGTTACCGAGGAAGATTTCTCGGCTCCGTCCAGAGGGCTTACCAGCCTTCCCGCCATTGCGTGCGCCTACTTGGCCATTGGATTGATAAGGGTCTCGGCTGCAGTAGCGCTCGCCTCCCCACTGCTGGTCGCCTGGTGGGTTTGGTAGGCACTCCTTTGTAGCGGCCTCACCGCCCAGGGCTTCACCAACATCCATCTGATGAATGGATAGCATCTGGGCTTCGCATTGGCGTAAAGCCGGTTTGCGCATCACCTTCCATCTCAAGCAAGGCCGGTCGGGGCGAAGTCTCAGGCGCCGGCTCCTTGGATGGAGAATCAAGCCATGATCCGCAATACCGTATTTGCCTCGTTGATTGCCCTGACCGCTGCCGGTGCCGCCCAGGCGCAGGACAACGGCCCCCGCCTGATTGGTGGCGGTGCCGATGGTGGCCCCCGCGTCGAGTATGGGATGCCGAGCGAGAATGTGGTCGGCGGCGGCTATGCCCGCATCACCGGCGAGGCCAACAGCCGCACCGTGGCCTATTCCGGCCAGACCGCCGCCCAGCATGAGGGCCGCTATGTCGCCCAGCTCGTCGGCGGTGGCCGGGAGCAGGCCCTGGTCTATGTCCCCGCCCAGGCCGCCAGCCCCACCCTCGCAGGCCGCCTCGTCAGCCAGGGCGGCTGATCGGCTAACAGCCTGGAAGGGCCCTGTTGCAACCGCTTCACTTCTGAACCTGCAGTCGGCACCTTACCCATGACCAGCAACAGAATCGCATGCACGCTGGTTGCCCTTGGCGCCGCTACGCTGTCATGGAGCTCCGTGCCGCAATCGCTCAACCGCGGTGAGGCTGCGCGATTGGCAGCTATCGAATTTGCGGCCCAGGCCACAGCCGCAGGTCATGGTCTATCCACCATGACGGAGGAAGAACGCCTTATGCGAGGGGCTCGGGCTTGGCTGGAAATGGTCGGTCCCAGATCGCGCCGATGATGCTCACCGACCAAGGATGCCGCAGCCATGTCAGCTGGAAATGCTGCTTGGCCTTGGTCAAATGGATGCGCCAGGATGATCCCTCTGGTAGCCTATTTTGGTAAAATGCACCCTGGCACCGCTTCATGTTCTTTACCACCACCGTGCCGCCCAACTTCGTGTTCCGGAAGGGGCGAAGATGTGGGCTATGCCTCCCGGGCCGGCACCGACCGCGAAGCCATGAGGAGTTCAGCCGAACACAACGCCAGCAATCCGGATATTATCGGGTATCCTGTTGCTGTGGCTTGATCTGCCGCTGAATGACGCGCGCGCGAACCATGATCCAAGCCAAGCCGAGCACCAGCAAAACCGGAATGCTGATGGCCATGGCAGAGCCACCAATGGTGACGCCCTGCCAACTGATGCCGAATTCCATCATCGCCATGCTGGAAACGGCAGCTCCGAACAGGAAAGAGCCGGCGACAGCAGCAGCCAAGGTTTTTCCCATAAGCCACCAAATGCCTGGAATATCGAAAACCTTCACAGTTGATGAGTGACCCTGACTGAATGCCGATGAGGCAGGTGTATGGCTGACGTCGGCGGGAAAGCAACACCCATGGCGGCAAGAGTCCGGCTGTGAAGGGTAAGGGGCTAGCTGGTGATGGTCCGGCTCATGCTCCACCGTATCTCATGTTCAATCGCAAGCGACTGCCCGGCTATGACTTCGACGCGAGATGCGAGGATATATCGCGGCGCGAGCAAATGCATTCGGTCCTTTTAGCTTTCTTCCCAATACGCCAAGGCCGATCCTGGGCGTAGCTGACAGGCTATCCATCGATTGTAGTAAACGGCTCATCGCCCTGGCTCCTTGCCACAACTGTTCCGCAGATCGCGCTGTTTGCCTCTCGGTGGCGCTGGAATTGCCTCCTTGTAGGGTGACACCCTGCTTACACCGCCCTAGAAGGCTGACATGCCTGCGCATCACAGCCTTCACGTCGCCCTGACGGCCGAGTTATGCCGGCTTGTCGAGCGTCTCGTCGCCTCCGGCCGCTACCAGAGCTCCAGCGAGGTGGTCCGCGCCGGCCTGCGCCTATTGGAACGCGCAGAGGCCTTGCCATCCGAGGCGTCCCTCCCCGGCTCCGTCCCTTCGACCTCGAGCGCCGCCAATGACCAGCCGCAAGAGTGAGCTGGCCCGCCACCGGCTGCCGAGCCCGGGGCGCCTCGCTGAGCTGGTCCTGGAGAGCTCGGCCGATTTCGCAATCCTCACGATCTGCCTGGACGGCATCATCACCAGCTGGAACAGCGCCGCCGAGCATGTGATGGGCTGGCCGGAGGCGGAGGCGGTCGGCCAGCGCGCATGCATAATCTTCACACCCGAAGACCAGGCGGCAGACGCTTGCAGGGGAGAAATGCTGGCGGCCCAAGGCTCCGACCGAGCCGTGAATGAGCGCTGGCACATGCGCAAGGATGGCAGCCGCTTCTGGGGATCGGGCTCCATGGCCCGCCTCGAGGATGACGAGACGGGCGAGCATATTGGCTACGTCAAGATCGTGCGGGACCGGACCGACCAGCATCTGGCTGGCGAGCGGCTCCGGGCTAGCGAGGCGGTACTGCGCAATGTGATGGAAAGCAGCGCTGACTGTCTCAAGCTGCTGACGCTCGACGGGCGGCTGACATTCATGAACGGTCCTGGCCTGTGCGCGATGGAGTTCAGCGAGCTGGGTGCCGTGAGAGGTCAGGACTGGACCTCCATCTGGCCTGAGGAGGAGCGGGGCAAGGTCAAGGCGGCCTTGGCCGAGGCTGCCGCCGGGCGGGTGGGCTGCTTCCGGGGCTTCTGCCCGACCAGAACGGGTGCGCCTCGGTGGTGGGACGTGCAGGTCACCGCGGTGCTGGGCGCGGACAGACGGCCGGAGCTCCTGCTGGCCTCTTCGCGCGACGTGACTGAGCGCGAGCGCTCGCGGGAGGCGCTGCGGGTGAGCGAGGCACGACTGCGTGCCGCTCTCGGCATCAGCACGGTCGGGGTGATGTTCTGGGACGCCGACTTCCGCCTGACAGAGGTGAACGACGCCTTCCTGCGCCTCACCGGATTCAGCCATGAGGAGGCGGTCGGCAAGGCCTGGCAGGAACTGACACCGCCCGAATTCTACCCGCCTTCGCTCAAGGCCGTGGGCGAGCTCACCACGACCGGCGAAACCACACCTTACGAGAAGCAGTATTATCGCAAGGACGGTTCGCGCTGGTGGGGTTTGTTTGCGGCGCGCCAGATCGGCGACGAGGTGGTGGAGTTCGTCCTCGACATCACCGACCGCCGGGAGGCCGGGGCGGCATTACGGGCCAGTGAGGAGCGCTTCCGGGCCCTGGTCGCCACGTCCGCCGCGACGGTTTGGACCACCGATGCCCAAGGGTTGGTAAGGGAGGATTCACCCAGCTGGCGCAGCTTCACCGGCCAGACGTTGGAGCAGTGGCTCGGTACGGGCTGGCTTGACGCCGTCCATCCGGATGACCGCGCCCATGCGGCCGAGAGCTGGGCCACGGCTGTTGCGTTGGCGATGCCGCTCGATACCGAGTTCCAGCTACGCCGCGCGGATGGGGAGTGGCGCCTGACCGCCGTGCGAGCCGTGCCTGTTTACGACGCGGACGGCAGCATCCGTGAGTGGGTTGGGACGAATGCCGATATCACCGACCGGCGCCGGGTAGAGGAGGCGCGGCAGTCCATCGAGGACCGGCACCGTATTGCCGTCCGGGCAACCAACGACACCATCTGGGACTGGGACCTGCGAACTGACCGGATCGAGTGGAACGAGGCGCTGCACGAGGCGCATGGCTACGCTCTGGAAGATGTCGATCCCTCGGGGGCGTGGTGGGTCAACCAAATCCACCCTGACGACCGCGAGCGGGTAAGCGCCTCGATCCGTGCCGTCATCGATGGAACTGACGCCCACTGGTCCGACGAATATCGCTTTCTGCGCGCCGACGGCACCTACGCCGACGTGCTGGATCGCGGCTTCATGGTGCGCGGGCCCGGCGGCGAGCCGCTACGGATGATCGGCGCCATGCTGGATGTGACGGAGCGACGGCAGTCGGAGCGGGAACTGCGGCGGCTGAACGAGGAGCTGGAGGTCGAGGTGGCACGCCGCGCCGAGCAGCTTCGACGCCAGGAGGAAGCGCTGCGGCAGAGCCAGAAGCTTGAGGCCGTGGGCCAGCTCACGGGCGGAGTGGCCCACGACTTCAACAACCTGCTGACTGTTATCCGCTCCTCGGCCGGGCTGCTGCGGCGACCCAACCTGTCTGAGGAACGGCGGCGCCGGTACGTCGAGGCCATCGCCGATACGGCCGATCGGGCGGCCAAGCTCACCGGCCAGCTCCTGGCCTTTGCGCGACGGCAGCCCTTGAAGCCCGAGGTGTTTGCGGTCGGCGAGCGGGTCCAGGCTGTCGTGGAACTTATTCGGCCACTGGTGGGCGCACGCGTGACGATCGAGACCGCCGTCGTGCGCGAGGACTGCGCGGTCGAAGCCGACCCCAGCCAGTTCGAGACGGCACTGGTCAATCTGGCGGTCAACGCGCGCGACGCGATGGAGGGCGAGGGACGTCTGACCCTTCGCTCCTGGCTCGCCTCCGCCGTGCCGCCTACCCGCGGGCATGCGGGCACCCCGGGGGCCTTCGTGGCCGTTTCTGTCTCGGATACGGGGGCAGGGATCGCGCCCGAGATGCTGGCCAGGATTTTCGAGCCGTTCTTCACCACCAAGGAGGTCGGAAAAGGCACCGGGCTGGGTCTGTCGCAGGTCTACGGCTTTGCCAAGCAGTCGGGTGGCGAGCTCCATGTTGAAAGCCAAGTCGGTCAGGGCGCGGTTTTCACGCTCTACCTGCCGCGGGCCGATGTGAAGCCGGTGGTCGCACCCGTGCAGCCCGACGACGAGGCCGACGTGCCAGCGGCGGGGTGCCGGAACGTGCTGCTTGTCGAGGACAACACCCAGGTTGGCGAGTTCGCCCGTCAGATGCTGGAGGATCTCGGTTACGTTGCCACCTGGGCGCCGCACGCCAAGGCCGCCCTGGCGCTGTTGGAGAAGGATGCGGGCCGCTTCGACGTGGTGTTCTCGGATGTGGTCATGCCTGGCATGAACGGGGTGGAACTCGGGAGGGAGATCCAGCGCCGGTGGCCGGAGATGCCCGTCATCCTGACCAGCGGCTACAGCCACGTCCTGGCGGAGGGCGGCGCCAAAGGTTTTGAGCTGTTGCACAAGCCCTACTCGGTTGAGGGGATATCGAAGGTATTGCGTGCGGCTCGGTGAAACCGTGAGGCGGCCTTCATCAACCGGATTGCTGGGCGGCCTGCCTTCCCGCGCCGGTCGCGCCCACCCCGTCCGATCTGCTGCCGCATGCCGAGAAGTATCTCGCCGCATGGCGACGAGCTTGGCATCGGCTTCGTGTCGTTCAGTCCAATCGGCAAGGTATCCTGAGCAGCAGGACCGGCCAGGACGTGGCCTGCGGGATGCCGCAGGAACTCGACATCGCAGAGCTGACAATTGCCCAGCTGCTACGGAGATCGCCGCCGCCGCGGCTCGGTGAAGCCAAACCCCTGCCTGCCATTATGGATAAGGCCAAACTTCCCCAGCATCAGCATCAGCATCAGCACCGGGCGCGGGCGCGGGCTCGGCCAGGTCTGGATGCAGGTGCCGTGCCCGGTGCGGCGGGAGGCATTAACCCGCGCCTTGGGCAGCCACCGACCATGGGCTAGCTAGCCGGTTGCCGCCGGGCCGAGTCCAGGCTATCCGCCGGGCGCGATGCATGCCCCTGTCAACCCCCGCCCCCAGGACGGCCCCCTGCCGGCCTATCGAGCCCGAGTCGCGGCCGGGCTGTTGAAGCCGGACACTGCCCAGGCCCTGGCGGCGGAAACGCTGCAGGAGCTCTGGCATCGGCTGCGCGGCTATGACCCGCATCCGGAGGCGCCTGCCGAGGCCGGGTTCTTCGCCCGCTTTATGCGCCGTAAGCCGGTGCCCGAGGCGCCGGAGGGAACGCCGCAGGGCCTGTACCTCGTCGGTGAGGTGGGGCGGGGCAAGTCCATGTTGATGGACCTGTTCTTCGAATGCGCCGATGTCATCCGCAAGCGGCGAATCCACTTCCATCAATTCATGCAGGACTGCCACCAGACGATCCATGCCTGGAAGAAGCGCAACCCGGGCGAGGCGGACCCGATTCCGCCGCTGGCCAACAGCATCAGCGCCGATGCCGCCCTGCTCTGCTTCGACGAGTTCCAGGTCCATGACATCGCCGATGCGATGATCCTCGGCCGGCTGTTCGAGGCGCTCTTTGCCCGTGGCGTGGTGGTGGTGGCGACCAGCAACACCGCCCCGGACGACCTGTTCAAGGGTCGGCCCGGCCGCGACGCCTTCCTGCCTTTCATCACGCTGATCAAGAAACGGCTGAACGTGCTGCACCTCGAGGCACAGCAGGATTACCGGCGGGAGCGGATCCGCGGCCTGCCGACCTGGCACAGCCCTGTGGACGGACGGGCGGAGCGGGCGTTGGACGCAGCCTTCCTGGAGTTGACAGGCGAGGCGCAGGGGGTGCCGGTACGCCTCACGGTCCTTGGCCGGGTCGTTGAACTGCCGGAAGCGGTGCGGGGGGTGGCAAGGGCGGAATTCGACGATCTCTGCGGCAAGCCGCTCGGCCCCGCCGACTACCTGGCCGTGGCGACGCATTTCCATACCCTTGTGCTGGACGGCATACCCCGTCTCGGGCCGGAGAATTTCGACCGGGCCCGGCGCTTCATCACCCTGGTGGACGCGCTTTACGAACATCGCTGCAAGCTCGTGGCCTCGGCCGAGGCACCGCCCGATTCCCTTTATGAACAAGGGGAGAACGCGGCGATGTTCGAGCGAACTGCGAGCCGGCTCACGGAAATGCAAAGCAAGGACTATCTCGCACTGCCGCATCTAACGTAATATGAAGTAATAATTCACGGAATCGAGAGGACTCTGCATGCGCCTGCTGCCCCTGATCCTCCTGGGCCTTGGTCTGGTTGCTGCCCCGGCGGGTGCTGCGGAAAAGGGGGGAGGGAGCAGGCCACAGGCCAGGACGGCGTCAGCGAAGCCGCAGCAGGCAGCGATGGCACGGCGGCCGCAGGCGGTGGTACATCGCTCGGCCCCGCTGCGCGGCCAGCTTGGCGTCTCTCGGGACCAGCGGGCGGCTTCGGCGGCCGGGGCTTGCAGTGCAAAGCGGGGTGGTTGCCGGGCACCGCGAATGAGCTGGACCCAGGGTCTGCCGCCGGCGGCCGGCATCCAGGCCAATGCCTGCCCGGATGGAACCATGGCTGTTCTCGCGCAGGGGCATGACGATATCGTCCGCTGCATGCCGATCTAGCCTGCCCTGAGGGCAAATGCCGGGGCATGCCTTGCCGGTCGATGCGGTCGGGAGTAGGAAGCGGCGCTGTTTTTGCTTGGATGGTCATGGCTGAGTAGCCATGGCTGCCCAGGCGCCTTCTGCCCCCCGTTCCTCAAGGACACGTCATGGCCCGCAAGAAGATCGCGCTGATCGGCGCCGGCAATATCGGCGGCACCCTCGCCCACCTGATCGGCCTCAAGCAGCTGGGCGATGTCGTCATGTTCGACGTCTTCCCGGGCGTGGCGGCGGGCAAGGCGCTCGATATCATGCAGTCCGGCCCAGTGGACGGGTTCGACAGCAACATGGCCGGCACCGGCGACTACGCCGCCATCGCCGGCGCCGATGTGGTGATCGTCACTGCCGGCTTCCCGCGCATGCCGGGGATGAGCCGCGACGACCTGCTGACCAAGAATGCCGGCGTCATGGGCCAGGTGGCGGAGGGCATCAAGACCTACGCGCCCGACGCCTTCGTCATCTGCATCACCAACCCGCTCGACGTCATGGTCTGGGCGCTGCAGCAGAAGTCGGGCCTGCCGGCGAACAAGGTGGTCGGCATGGCCGGCGTGCTGGATAGCAGCCGCTTCCGGCTCTTCCTCGCCCAGGAGTTCAACGTCTCGGTTGAGGACGTGACGGCCTTCGTGCTGGGCGGCCACGGCGACACGATGGTGCCGCTGACCCGCTACTCCACCGTCGCCGGCATCCCCGTCCCCGACCTGGTCAAGATGGGCTGGACGACGCAGGAGAAGATCGACGCCATCGTCAACCGCACCGCCAATGGCGGCGGCGAGATCGTGAAGCTGCTGGAGAAGGGTTCGGCCTTCTACGCCCCAGCTGCCTCCGCCATCGCCATGGCCGAAGCCTATCTGCTCGACAAGAAGCGGGTGCTGCCCTGCGCCGTGATGCTGAACGGCGAGTACGGGCTGAGCGACTTCTATGTCGGCGTGCCGGTTGTCATTGGCGCCGGCGGCGTGGAGCGGATCGTCGAGGTGCAGTTCACGCCGGAGGAGAAGACCGCCTTCGACAAGTCCTGCGATGCGGTGAAGAAGCTGATCGAGGACTTCAAGAAGCTCGGCGTCTGAGGGCCGGTCTGGCGTCCATTCGCTTGCAGGGGTGACCGCATGAACATCCATGAATATCAGGCGAAGGAGCTGCTGGGGCGCTACGGCGTCACGGTGCTCCAGGGCCATGTGGCCTGGACGCCGGACGAGGCGGTCGAGGCAGCCAAGCGGCTGCCCGGCCCCGTCTATGTGGTGAAGTCGCAGATCCATGCCGGCGGCCGCGGCGCCGGGCGCTTCAAGGAGGACCCGAACGGCAAGGGCGGCGTCCGCGTCGTCAAGTCGGTCGAGGATGTCCGGGCTGCCGCCGAGGCGATGATCGGCAAGACGCTGGTCACCAAGCAGACCGGCGATGCAGGCAAGGTCGTCTCCCGCGTCTATGTCGAGGATGGCTGCGACATCAAGCGGGAGCTCTATCTGGGCCTGCTGGTCGATCGCGCGACCTCTCGCCTCACCATCATGGCCTCGACCGAGGGCGGGATGGAGATCGAGGAGGTGGCGGAGCACCACCCCGAGAAGATCCTGAAGGCGGCGATCGACCCGGCTTCGGGCATCTCCGGCTTCCATGCCCGGAAGCTGGCCTTCGGCCTCGGGCTGACCGGCAAGCAGGTGGCGAGCTTCACCAAATTCGTGACCTCGCTCTATGGCGCCTTCCAGGAGCTCGACTGCGCCATCGTCGAGATCAACCCGCTGGTCGTCACCGGCGCGGGGGAGATCGTGGCCCTCGATGCCAAGGTCTCCTTCGACGACAACGCGCTGTTCCGCCACAAGGACCTTGAGGCGCTCCGTGACGATACGGAGATGGACCCGAAGGAGCTGGACGCGGTCAAGAATGACCTGAACTATGTCGCGCTCGACGGCGAGATCGGCTGCATGGTGAACGGCGCTGGCCTCGCCATGGCGACGATGGACATCATCAAGCTTTACGGTTCCTCGCCGGCGAACTTCCTCGATGTCGGCGGCACGGCGAATGCAGCGCGGGTGACCGAGGCGTTCCGGATCATCACCTCGGACGCCAACGTCAAGGCGATCCTGGTGAACATCTTCGGCGGCATCGCCAAGTGCGACATGATCGCCAACGGCATCGTCGAGGCGTCGAAGAACCTCTCGCTCTCCGTGCCGCTCGTGGTCCGGCTCGAGGGGACGAATGTCGAGCTGGGCAAGAAGATCCTGGCCGAGAGCGGTCTCGCCATCATTCCCGCCGAGAACCTGGCGGACGCGGCACAGAAAGTCGTCGCCGCGGTCAATGAGTCGCGCGCCTCCGGCACGACGAAGGGGGCCTGAGCCATGGCGATCCTGATCGACGAAAACACCAAGGTCATGACCCAGGGCTTCACCGGAGCCCAGGGCACCTTCCATGCCGAGCAAGGCATCGCCTATGGCTCGAAGTATGTGGGGGGCGTGACGCCGGGCAAGGGCGGCACCACCCATATCGGCCTGCCGGTCTTCGACACGGTGGCAGATTGCGTCGCCGCCACCGGGGCCAATGCCAGCGTCATCTACGTGCCGCCGCCCTTCGCCGCGGATGCGATCCTTGAGGCGATCGACGCCGAGCTGCCGCTCGTCATCTGCATCACCGAGGGCATCCCGGTGCTCGACATGGTGCGGGTGAAGCGGGCGCTCGGGGGGTCGAAGTCGCGCCTCATCGGGCCGAACTGCCCAGGCGTGATCACGCCGGATGCCTGCAAGATCGGCATCATGCCGGGGCATATCCACCGGCGCGGCTCGGTCGGCATCGTCTCCCGCTCGGGCACGCTGACTTATGAGGCGGTGTCGCAGACCACGGCGGCGGGCCTCGGCCAGTCCACCTGCGTCGGCATCGGCGGCGACCCGGTGAAGGGCACCGACTTCGTCGAGGTGCTGGAGATGTTCCTTGCCGATCCCGAAACCAAGTCGATCGTCATGATCGGCGAGATCGGCGGGCAGTCCGAGATCGAGGCGGCGGAATTCCTGGCCGCTGAGAATCGTGGGGCGAACGCCAAGCCGGTGGTCGGCTTCATCGCCGGTGCCACGGCCCCTCCGGGCCGCCGCATGGGCCATGCCGGTGCCGTGATCTCGGGCGGCAAGGATACGGCTGAGGCGAAGTTCGAGGCCATGCGCGCGGCCGGCGTCCATGTGGCGGATAGCCCAGCGGCGCTTGGTTCCACCATGGTGAAGGCCCTGAAGGGCTAGGCACCCAACGCGGGGCAGCCCTGTGGGGCTGCCATTGGGGCATGCCGGCCCTATGTTACGTGTCGCCGCAGCCTTTCGGGGGTGCGGCGATCATTGCATGTGCCGATAGAGACCGCCGGCTCCCTTGGCCGGCACGGAGAGATACATGGCCGGAGTGGATATCCTCGCGACAGCGATGACGGGCGCCAATGCCGCCTTCCTCGCCGATCTCTACGCCCGCTGGGTGGAGAAGCCCGACAGCGTCGATCCCTCCTTCGCTGAACTCTTCGCCGTCCTCGACGACGATGCGAAGGCGGTGCTGACCGATGCGGTCGGTGCCTCCTGGGCGCCGCGTGGCCGTGGCGGCTTCGCCCCGGAGCCCGAGCCTGCACCGGCCGCCAAGGGTGGCGCGAAGGGCAGTAAGGGTGCCGCACCGGCTGCGGCCCCCGCCGCCGATGCCGAGACGATCCGCCGCGCCCAGCTCGACTCGATCCGCGCACTGATGCTGATCCGCAGCTACCGGGTGCGTGGCCACCTGCACGCCCAGCTCGACCCGCTGGGCCTGGCCAAGCCGCGGCCGCACCAGGAGCTGGAGCCCACCTTCTGGGGCTTCTCCGAGGCCGATATGGACCGGCCGGTCTTCATCAACGGCGTGCTCGGCCTCGACACCGCGACGCCGCGGCAGATCATGGAGGTCTGCCGGGCGACCTATTGCGGGCCGATCGGCGTCGAGTTCATGCATATCCAGGACCCGGACCAGAAGGCCTGGATCCAGCAGCGCATGGAAGGCGCGCCCTGGTCCACCGCCTTCGATGCGAAGGCGAAGCGGGCGATCCTCGAGGACCTGACCGAGGCCGAGGGCTTCGAGGCCTTCTGCGCCCGCAAATACGTTTCCACCAAGCGCTTCGGCCTCGAGGGCGGCGAGAGCACCATCCCGGCCATCCAGGCGGTGATCGAGACGGCGGCCGGCGCCGGGGTGAACGAGATCGCCATCGGCATGGCGCATCGCGGCCGGCTCAACGTTCTGGTGAACGTGGTGAAGAAGCCCTTCACCCAGGTCTTCTCCGAGTTCAAGGGCGTCGGCGCCAATCCTGACGATGTTCAGGGTTCGGGCGACGTGAAGTATCACCTGGGCACCTCGACCGATATCGAGGTCGGTGGCCGGCGGGTGCACCTCTCGCTGCAGCCGAACCCCTCGCATCTCGAGGCGGTCGACCCCGTAGTGGTCGGCAAGGTCCGGGCGCGGCAGGACATGGCGGGCGACACCAAGGGCCGGCATTCGGTTATGGGCATCCTGCTGCATGGCGACGCGGCCTTCGCCGGCCAGGGCCTGGTCTACGAGACCATGGCGATGAGCCAGCTCATCGGCTACCGCACCGGCGGCACCATCCATCTGGTGACCAACAACCAGATCGGCTTCACCACCGTCCCGGCGCATGCCTATTCCGGCCTCTACTGCACCGACATCGCCAAGTCGGTGCAGGCGCCGATCTGGCACGTGAACGGCGACAATCCGGAGGCGGTGGTCTTCGTCTCGCGCCTGGCGGCCGAGTTCCGCCAGACCTTCTCGACCGATGTGGTGGTGGACATCGTCTGCTACCGCCGCCACGGCCATAACGAGAGCGACGAGCCGGCCTTCACCCAGCCGATCATGTATGGCCGGATCAAGGAGATGCGGACCACCCGTACCCTCTATGCCGAGCGGCTGGCGGCCGAGGGCAGCGTCCCGGCCGAGGAGTCGAAGGCAATGTGGGACGCCTTCAACCAGACGCTGGAGCAGGCGCATGAGGCCGCTCAGAGCTTCAAGCCCAACAAGGCCGACTGGCTGGAAGGCCATTGGTCCGGGCTGAAGGCCGCCGGTACCGAGGATGCGATAGAGCAGCTTCACCCGACCGCCGTGGCGCTCGAGACGCTGCGCGAGGTCGGCGCGGCGCTGGCCCGGGTACCGGAGGATTTCGCCGCCAACCCGAAGATCGCTCGGCAGCTCGAGGCGAAGCGGCAGGCGATCGAGAGCGGCGAGGGCATCGACTGGGCCACCGGCGAGGCGCTCGGCTTCGGCACGCTGCTGCTGGAGGGGCACCGTGTGCGCCTCTCGGGCGAGGACGTGCAGCGGGGCACCTTCAGCCATCGCCATGCGGTGCTGGTCGACCAGAAGACCCAGGCCGAATACGTGCCGCTGAACAACATCCGCTCGGGCCAGCCGCGATTCGAGGCCTTCAACAGCCTGCTGAGCGAGTTCGGCGTGCTGGGCTACGACTACGGCTACTCGCTGGCCGACCCGCACACGCTGGTGCTGTGGGAGGCGCAGTTCGGTGACTTCGCCAATGGCGCCCAGGTCATCATCGACCAGTTCATCGCCTCGGCGGAGACCAAGTGGCTGCGCATGAGCGGCCTCGTCATGCTGCTGCCGCATGGCTATGAGGGGCAGGGGCCGGAGCACAGCTCGGCCCGGCTGGAGCGCTACCTGCAGCTCTGCGCCGAGCGGAACATGCGGGTCTGCAACCTGACCACGCCAGCCAACTACTTCCACGCGTTGCGGCGCCAGCTGAAGGCGAATTACCGCAAGCCGCTGGTGCTGATGACGCCGAAGTCGCTGCTGCGGCACAAGCTGGCGGTCAGCAGCCTGGCGGAATTCGGCCCGGGCAGCGGCTTCCGCTACATCATCCCCGAGATCGACGCGATCGCGCCGGAGGAGGAGGTGAAGCGGGTCGTGCTCTGCACCGGCAAGGTCTATTATGACCTGCTGCAGGAGCGCCGCGACAAGGGCGTGAAGGATGTGGCGATCATCCGCATCGAGCAGCTGCATCCTTTCCCGAAGCAGAGCCTGAGCCAGGCGCTGGCGCCCTACAAGAATGCCGAGGTGGTGTGGTGTCAGGAGGAGCCCGAGAACATGGGCGCCTGGACCTATATCGACCGGCGGCTCGAGAAGGTGCTGAAGGGTCTCGACATCAAGGCAAAGCGGCCCGACTACGTCGGCCGAGACGAAGCGGCGAGCCCGGCCACCGGCCTCGCCAAGGTCCACCAGCAGCAGCAGGAAGCCCTGGTGCGAGCCGCGCTCGGCCTCTGAGGCCCGCGGCTGCTAAGCGGAAGGCGAGAGAAGAATGGCGACGGATATCCTGGTACCCACCCTCGGCGAGAGCGTGAGCACCGCCACCGTGGCACGCTGGCTGAAGAAGGCCGGCGAGCAGGTCTCGGTGGATGAGCCGCTGGTGGAGCTGGAGACCGACAAGGTCACGGTGGAGGTGAATGCCCCTGCCGCCGGCGTCATCGAGTCGATCGCCGTGGACGAGGGTGGTGAGGTCGAGCCCGGCGCGGTGCTCGGCGTGATCGGCGCGGCCGGTGCCGCGGCAGCGGCGAAGCCGGCTGCCGCCCCGAGCCCGGCACCTACCGCACCCGCGCCTGCTGCGCCGACGCCCGTCCCGGCGGCGGCGGCCCAGCCCAAGGTGGAGGAGCCGCGGGTGCCGCAGGGCCCTGTTGCCGTGCCCGGCACCCCGCATGCCCCGCTGCCTGCGGCGGCCAAGCTGATGACCGAGAACAAGGTCAGCGCCGAGCAGATCGGCACCGGCACCGCCAAGGACGGCCGGATCAGCAAGGGTGACGTGCTCGACTTCCTCGCCCGCCCTGCCGCCGCGCCAGCTGCGGCTCCGGCCGCCGCCAAGGCCGCGCGCCCGATCGAGGCGGGCGAGGAGCGGGTGAAGATGACCCGGCTGCGCATCACCATCGCGCGCCGGCTGAAGGAGGCGCAGAACACCGCCGCCATGCTCACCACCTTCAACGAGGTGGATATGGGCGCGGCGATGGCGCTGCGCGCCGAGTACCGCGATGCCTTCGAGAAGCGCCACGGGGTGAAGCTCGGCTTCATGTCCTTCTTCGTGAAGGCCTGCGTGGCCGCGCTGAAGGAATTCCCCGCCGTCAACGCCGAGATCGATGGCGACGCGGTGATCTACAAGAACTTCGTCCATATGGGCATCGCGGTCGGCGGGCCGAACGGCCTGGTGGTGCCGGTGCTGCGCAATGCCGACCAGATGAGCTTCGCCGGGATCGAGAAGACCATCGGCGATTTCGGCAAGCGCGTCCGTGACGGGCAGCTGAAGCTGGAGGAGATGGCGGGCGGCAGCTTCACCATCACCAATGGCGGCATCTATGGCAGCCTGATGAGCACGCCGATCCTGAACCCGCCGCAGTCCGGCATCCTCGGCATGCACAAGATCCAGGAGCGGCCGATGGTGGTCGGCGGCAAGGTCGAGGTACGGCCGATGATGTACCTCGCCCTGTCCTACGATCACCGGATCGTCGACGGGAAGGAGGCGGTGAGCTTCCTTGTCCGCGTGAAGGAAGGCGTCGAGGATCCGCGCCGGCTGATGCTCGACCTCTGAGCTGACATCCAAGGATCACGGGGGCCGGTGCGCCGGCCCCCTGATTCCTGCGCGCTACCTGCATTCATCTGCTAGGATTCCGGCTGGCGAAAGCCGGACCCTCGGCGCGCGCCCCCGGGTGCCGCGCCGCAATCCATACCGGGAGAGTCACATGCGTTCCTTCGAAGGCCAATTCTCCGACAACCGCCCGCTGAAGCGGACGCGCGAGGAGAAGACGCGCCAGCTGGCCGAGCTGAAGGAGACCTACAAGTCGCTGAAGCCGCACACCTCGCCCGAGCTCCGCAGCTCCATCGCCGGCAAGATCCGCGAGCTGCAGGCTGAGTTGGCGGCCCCGCCGCCGCCGCCGCGGGAGCGCCGCGGGCCCCCGCACCAGGAGCAATTCGGCACCGGCCCCCGCCCGCCCCGCCGCCCGCGGCCGCCGCGGGAGATCTGACGCCGGGGCCTTGGTGCCCTCCTGGCGCCCCTACCCCTCCGGCCCGCATCGGCGCAGCATGGGCCGAACGAGCCAAGGTATTGGATCGGGGAGGGGAAGCGCCATGCGCCTCAAGGACAAGACCGCCATCATCATCGGCGCCGGGCAGAGCCCCGGTGAGGGTATCGGCAACGGAAGGGCGACCGCCATCCGCTTCGCCCAGGAGGGGGCGCGGGTCTGTTGCGCCGACCGCGACCTCAACTCTGCCGAGGAGACGGCGCAGCTGGCAGGGAACGGCGCCTTTGCGATTGAGGCGGATGTGACGCGGGAGGCAAGCCTCGCCGCGGCGCTGGCCGAGGCGGTGGCGCGTTTCGGGCGACTCGACATCCTCCACTACAATGTCGGCGTCTCGCTGGCCGGGGGTGATGCGCCGCCGACCGAGATCACCGAGGAGGCCTTCGACCGCGTCACCGCCATCAATCTGCGCGGCTTCGTCATGGCGGTGAAGCATGCGCTGCCGATCATGCGGGCGCAGGAGGGGGGCGTGATCCTCTCCATCTCCTCGGCGGCGGCGGTCGAGAGCTACCCTTACGTGGCCTACAAGGCGACCAAGGCGGCGATGCTCGCCGTCACCGAGCAGGTAGCGAACCAGAATGCCGGCCATGGCATCCGCTGCAACACCATCCTTCCCGGGCTGATGGACACGCCCATGGCAGTCGATACCCGCGTCCGCCATACCGGCAAGACCCGCGCCGAGGTGGCAGCCGAGCGCGACGCCAAGGTGCCACTGCGCCGCCGGATGGGCACCGCCTGGGACGTGGCCAATGCTGCGCTCTTCCTCGCCAGCGACGAGGCGGGCTTCATCACCGGCGTGGCCCTGCCGGTCGATGGCGGCCGTCTGGTGCAGATCGGCTGAGCCTGTCCTGGCCATGGCCGGGCACTGAGTTGCAATCGACAAGCGTTCGCATCTACAAGAAGCTCCCCAGGCCAGGGATTCCGCATGTCCTTCGTCACCGATGCCGTCCTGGCAGACCCTGCCCAGGCCGAAGCCGTGCTCGATCTCGGGGCCGCGCCGCGCGGTTTCCGGGGGCGGATCCGCGGGTTGCGGGCCTTCGCCTCGGGTGGCCTTCCCGCGGAGGAGCTGGAGCGCCGCTTGCTCGAGCTCGGCTTCGTCGAGGGGGCCGAGGTGGAGCTCCTGCATCAGGGCCTCTTCGGCCGGGACCCCATTGCCATCCGGGTCGATTCCGCGACCATCGCGCTGCGCCGGCGAGAGGCTGCGGCGGTGCTGGTGGAGCCGGCCCCGTAGGACATAGCGCGTATGAATGAGATGTCCGCCGGCCTGCGCGATCTCCGCATCGCCCTGGTCGGCAATCCGAATTGCGGCAAGACGGCGCTGTTCAACACGCTGACCGGCAGCCGGCAACGGGTGGCCAACTATCCCGGCGTGACGGTGGAGCGGAAGGAAGGGGGCTTCCTCACCCCCGCCGGCCGGCGGGTGCGGATCCTCGACCTGCCTGGCACCTACTCCCTGCGCGCCCGCAGCCCGGACGAGGTGGTGACGCGCGACGTGGTGCTCGGCCAGCAGGCCGGGGTGGAGCCGCCGGAGCTGCTGGTCTGCGTCGCCGACGCGACCAACCTGCGGCTGGCCCTGCGCCTGGTGCTGGAGCTGAAGCGGGCCGGGCGGCCGATGCTGGTGGCGCTCAACATGTTCGACATCGCCCGGCACCGGGAGATCGAGGTGGATGCCGGGCGGCTCTCGGCCGAGCTCGGCCTGCCGGTCGTCACTACCGTCGCGGTGCGGCGGGGCGGGACCGCGGCCCTGCTCGAGGCGATCGACGCCCAGGCCTCGCCCGAACCCGGCACGGCCGTATGGGAAGCGCCGGATGCCGCGGGGCTGCGCGCCCTGCAGCGTGAGGCGGACCGCATCCTCGCCGCCGTGGTCCGGGTGCCGGACCGGCGCGACGCGGTGACGCGACGGCTGGACGCGGTGCTGCTGCACCCGGTGGCCGGGCTCGTCATCCTGCTGGTGGTGCTGTTCCTGATGTTCCAGGCGGTCTTCGCCTGGGCGCAGCCGGCGATGGACCTGATCGATGGCGGCTTCCAGGCGCTCGGCGCCGCCGTCGGCGCATTGCTGCCGGAGGAGGGGGCGGCCGGTCTGCTGCGCAGCTTCCTGCAGGATGGGCTGATCGCCGGCGTCGGCAGCGTGCTGGTCTTCCTGCCGCAGATCCTGGTGCTGTTTCTCTTCATCCTCCTGCTGGAGGATTTCGGCTACATGGCCCGCGCCGCCTTCCTGATGGACCGCATCATGGGCGGCGCCGGTTTGCATGGCCGGGCCTTCATCCCGCTGCTCTCCTCCTTCGCCTGCGCCATCCCGGGGATCATGTCGACGCGGGTGATCGACAGCCGGCGCGACCGGCTGGCCACCATCCTCGTCGCACCGCTGATGACCTGCTCGGCCCGCATCCCGGTCTATACGCTCATCATCGGCGCCTTCGTCCCCGACCGGCCGGTGGGTGAGGGCGCTTGGTCCTGGGTCGGGCTGCAGGGGCTGGTGATGTTCGGCCTCTACGCGGCGGGTATCCTCAGCGCGCTCGGGATGTCCTTCGTCTTCAAGCGGCTGCTCTGGCGCGGCCAGCCGACCGAGCCCTTCATGCTGGAGCTGCCGGACTACAAGCTGCCGCGCCTGCGGAACCTGGCGCTCGGCCTGTGGCAGCGGGCGAAGGCCTTCCTCAGGCGGGCGGGGACCATCATCCTGTCGATGATGGTGGTGATCTGGTTCCTCTCCTCCGTCCCGCGCCCGCCCGAGGGGGCGGACCGGCCCGCCATCGAGTACAGCCTCGCCTACGGCATCGGCCAGGCGGTGGAGCCGCTGCTGCGGCCGATCGGCTTCAACTGGCAGATCGGCGTGGCGCTCATCCCCGGCATGGCGGCGCGGGAGGTGGCGGTGGCCTCGCTCGGCACCGTCTATGCGGTGCAGGATGCGGAGGAGGATGCGGCCCAGCTCGGCCAGGCGCTCGCTGGCAAGTGGAGCCTGGCGACGGCGCTCGCCTTCCTCGCCTGGTACGTCTTCGCGCCGCAATGCGTGGCGACGCTCAGCGTGATCCGGCGCGAGACGGGCGGGCGGCGCTGGATGTGGTTCAGCTTCGCCTACATGCTGACGCTCGCCTACCTGGCGGCCTTCGCCACCTTCCAGGCGGCGCGGGCCCTCGGCGCCGGGTAGGGGCTCAGTACCGCACCAGCGACAGCACGATCTCGACCGCGATCAGCAGCAGGATGGCGGTCTCCAGCAGCTCCGCCCGGCCGCCGGCGGCCTCGCCATGCAGGGCGGTGTAGGTGTCGCGGATGATCGCCAGCTTGCGGTCCACCGCGGCGCCGACATTGGGCACGCGGAACTGCTCCATCGCCGCGGCATAGACGCGGGCGAGGTAGACGTCCTCGGTCACCTGCAGGGCGTTGTCGACGCGCTCCGTCAGCTCCGTCACCTCGGCGACGAGGGCGTGCAGGTCGCGGGCGAGGCGGGCATAGCGGCGGGAGGCGAGCAGGTTGGTCCGGCGCCGCGCCGCCTCCACCAGGGCCCGCATGCGCGGCAGCTCGTCATCCAGCATCTCGTCATAGCCGCGCAGCTCCAGAAGCTGGGCATTGGCCATCTCCAGAACGTCGGCGACATCGGTCTCCCGCTGCGGCTCGTGGATGAAGGCGCGGTCCCAGGTGAGCACCACCAGGTCGTCCGGGTGGTAGGAGAAGCGCTGGCGCAGCAGGTCGCGCCGGGCGCCCTCGGAAAGCGGCCGCTCCTCGCCCGAGAGCAAGGGGATGAGGTCGAGGGTCTCGACCAGCGCCTCCGCCGTCATCGGCCGGTCGAAGGCATCGACGATGGCGAGGAGGTAGTCCTCCTGCAGAGGCGTGGCGGCCGGCCGGTCCAGCGCCTCGGCCAGCAGCTCCCGCAGCCGTCCGAGCAGGTCTTCCCACAGGCGGGTCTCGGCCGCGGGACCGACGGCACGGTCGGCGCCGTTGACCAGACCGGTGAAGGCGGCCCAGCCGAGATCGGCGGCCGGCAGGCGCAGGGCGACCGCGGCAATGCCGAAATCATAGAGGCGGACGCCGGCCGAGGCCGTCATGGACCTGCCATCGACCGTGACCTCCACTGGCCCGAGGTCGAGGGCGAGCGGCGCGACGCCGAAGGAGACGGCCTTGGGCGAGGTGCCGACCAGGCGGCTGCGGACGCTGCTGCCCCGGGCGCGGCTGGCCCAGAGCGATTCGGCCCGGCGCAGGTCGATCTCATAGGCCAGGTCGAAGAGCCGCAGCGCCACCACCTGTCCCGACCGCACCGTGGGCTCCACCTGCGCCATCTCTCGCTCCTCATGCCTTGCCGCGGCCATAGCATGGGAAGATGACAGGCGAACGGGCGGCATTCCGCCGCAGGGAGGGTTGGCGATGGCGGATGATCATCTGGAGACGGGGACGCGGATCAGGGGCGAGGTGATCGGCGAGGCGCGCTCGGCGGCGGCGCTGGCCGGCGCGACGGAATTCGACCGGCCCTTCCAGGAGCTGGCGCTGCGCTATTGCTGGGGCGAGGTCTGGGGGCGGCCGGGGCTGCCGCGGCGCGACCGCAGCCTCATCAACCTCGCCATGCTCGGCGCGCTCGGCAAGCCGAACGAGCTGAAGATCCATCTCCGCGGGGCGCTGACCAATGGCGTGACCCGGGCGGAGATCCAGGAAGTCTTCCTGCAGCTCTGCATCTATGCCGGCGTGCCGGCGGCCGGCGAGGCCTTCCGCGTGGCGCGGGAGGTGTTCGAGGAACCGGAGTTCCGTGATGTCGGCCTAGGCTGACCGGCGAATCGCCTCATATCCCGCCTTGACCAGTACCGGCCCATGCTCGCGCTCCAGCCGGCGGATGGTGAAATGCGCCTGGGCAATGCTGGAGAAATGCTCGAGGAAGGCGATGTTCACCGCGGCGCCCCCGGCCGCGCCGATCACCGGCGCCGCCTGAGCGGAGAGCTTCAGCGCCACGGGCGCGCCGAAGCGGCTGGCGATGGCGCCGAGGAAGCCCGGCAGCAGGGCGCCGAGCCCACGCCCGACCGCCCCCTTCAAGGTCTCGGCGAGGGCGATGCGAAGGGCGAAGTAGCCGCTTTCCGCATCGTCCTCCGCGGGGTCGCGACCGCCGAGAGCGAAGACCTTCAGGCATTCCGCCTGCACCATCGGGTCCGACAGGTCCTCGCCCTGCTCGGCGGCGATGGCGGCGATGCGGCGCAGCAACAGGGTGGTGGAGACCGGCAATTCCATCAACGTGCCCGGCAGGCCGAAGGCCCCGCCCGCGGCGCCGGAGGCCGCCAGCAGCCCGCGATGCAGCCAGGAGGCGGAGAGCGGCGTCGGGTTGCGCTTCGGGTCCGAGCGCATGGCGGCCTGCATCGCCCCCTCAAGGGCGCGGCGAATGGCGCCATCCAGCATCCGCTGCACGGAATCCGGCAGGCGGCGCTTCAGCGCCTCGACCGAGCCGCCGACCAACGAGGCCAGGCGCACCGGGAGGGAGGTGCCTTCGAGGATGGCGACGGCATCAGCGAGCGCCGCCTGCTCGTCGCTGCGGAGGCCGGCGGGGATGGGCAGGGTCGTCATGCTGGTGTCGCTCATGCTGGCAACAACCTCCGTGCTGGCGCCGGGTTCGCCAGGCCGGCAGGATTACGGCGAGCCGAAGGAGTGAGTTGATGGATGGCAGCCTCGCCCCCACCGTGATCCGCACGGCCTGCCCGCATGACTGCCCGAGCGCCTGCGTGCTGGAGGTGGAGCGCGTCTCGCCGGAGCGGATCGGCCGGGTCCGCGGTGCCGCCGCCTATGACTACACGGCCGGCACCTGCTGCGCCAAGGTCGCCCGCTATGCCGAGCGGGTGCATCACCCGGACCGGCTGACCCGCCCCCTGCTGCGCATCGGCGCCAAGGGCGAGGGCCGCTTCGCCCCGATTTCCTGGGACGAGGCGCTGGACCGTATCGCCAAGGCCTTCCGCCTGGCTGCGGCACGGTATGGGGCGGAGGCGGTCTGGCCCTACCACAGCGGCGGCAATATGGGCGTGCTGGGGCGCTGGGGGCTCGACCGGCTGCGCCATGTGATGGGCTATTCCCGGCAGAAATCGACCATCTGCGTCACCCCGGCCGAGATGGGCTGGCGGGCCGGCCATGGCGCGGCGCGCGGCGCCGACCCGCGGCGGGTGGCGGAAGCTGACCTGATCCTGATGTGGGGCGGCAATCCGGTCTCCACCCAGGTCAACCTGATGACGCATATCCAGCGGGCGCGGAAGCGGCGCGGGGCGAAGCTGGTGGTGGTGGACGCCTACCGCTCCCCCACCATCGAGGCGGCGGATATCGGCATCGTGCTGCGGCCCGGGACGGATGCGGCGCTGGCCCTTGCCCTGATGGGCATGGCGCTGGAGCGCGGCGCGGCGGACCGTGCCTTCCTTGCCGCGCATACCGATTGGGACGCGGCGGTGGAGGCGCATCTCCGTCGCCATACGCCGGAATGGGCGGAGGGCCTGACCGGCGTGCCGGCGGCCACGATCCGTGCGCTGGGCGAGCTCTATGCCGGGACGCGGCGGATGTTCCTCCGCCTCGGCGTCGGCTTCACCCGCTACCGCAACGGGGCGGCGACAATGCATGCCGTCTCCTGCCTCGCCGCGCTGACCGGCGCCTGGGCGGCCGAGGGGGGCGGCGCCTTCTTCTACGCTCTGGAGGGCTGGGGGCTGGATACGCGCCTTGCCTGGGCGAGCGACCGGATCGACCCGAAGGTGCGCGTGCTCGACCAATCGCGCATCGGCGCGGTGCTGGCCGGCGAGGCGCTGGCGGGCGGGCCGCCGGTCACGGCCATGCTGATCCAGAACGCCAACAGCGCCGAGGTGGCGCCCGACAGCCATGCGGTGCGGCGCGGGCTGGCGCGGGAGGATCTGTTCCTCGCGGTGCATGAGCAGTTTCTCACCCCGACCGCGGCCTTCGCCGATGTGGTGCTGCCGGCGACGACCTTCCTCGAGCATAGCGACCTCTATCTCGGCCTCGGGCATACCGCGCTGACCGTCGGGCCGCGGGTGATCGAGCCGCAGGGCGAGGCACGCAGCAACCATGCCGTGGTCCGTGGCCTCGCAGCGCGCCTCGGGGCGGAGCATCCCGGCTTCGGCATGGGGGAGGAGGCGATGCTGGATGCGACGCTTCGTGCCTCCGGCCTCGGTGACTGGGAGGCGGCAAAGGCGGCGGGCTTCATCCCGGTCGCCAACAGCATCCCGGCCGGCGAGGCCTTCGCCGGCTTCCCGCAGCCGGATGGGCGCTTCCGCTTCCATGCGGACTGGGCGGCGCTCGGCCCCTATTCCGCCGGCATGCCGGAACTGCCGAGCCATTGGGAGCGGCTGGAGGAGGCCGGCGAGGCCACGCCCTTCCGCCTCATCACCCCGCCGGCGCGGAGCTTCCTCAATACCAGCTTCACCGAGACCCCCGGCTCCCGCACCCGGGAAGGGGCGCCGCGGCTGCGGCTGCACCCGGCGGATGCCGAGCGGCTCGGCATTGCCGATGGCGACCGCGTCCGCATCGGCAATGCGCGCGGCGTGTTGACCCTCGCGGCGATGCGCTTCGACGGCGTGCTGCCCGGCGTGCTGGCGGTGGAGGGCATCTCGCCCAGCGCCGATTTCCCCGAGGGCATCGGCATCAACGCCCTGGTCGGCGCCGAGCCGGTGGCGCCGGCGGGCGGCGTCGCCTTCCATGACATCGCGGTATGGCTACGCCCCGCCTGACACCACGAGGATGCCTGCCGAAGTCACCGGGAAGCCCTGCACCGAGAGGCGCAGATGCGGCGGGAAGAGCGGGCCCAGCGGCGGCCCCTCATCGGCCTGCTGCGGCGCGAGGTCGATGAACCGGTCCAGCATGCCGGGCCCCTGGTTGTCGTCGAGTGGGAGCATGCGGTGGCCCTCGGCGGCAAGGCGGCGCTCCAGCGCCTCCAGGTGGCGGCGCTGGTAGAGCACGGTGCTGCCGCGGCCGAGCGTGCCGCCGAGCCCGTCGAGGTTGAACTCGGTGGTGTGCACGGCTATCCCGCCCGGCTTCAGGCAGCGCATCGCCGCCATGACGAAGTCGAGCCCGCGCTGCAGCGTGCCGAGATGCTCCATGGCGCAGACAGACCACACCATGTCGAAGCCGCGCTGCTGCAGCGCCTCCGGCACCTGGGCCATGTCCGCCTGGCGGAAGCTGACGAGGCGGTCGAACTCGGCGCGCCCCACCATCTCGGGACGGTAGAGCGCCTCGGTCGCGGTGCTGTGCTGGCCGGTCTCGATCCAGTCCCGCGCGCGGGCATCGCCGGCATCGAGATCGGTCGCCACCACCTCGACGCCATGGGCGGCGAGCAGGCTCGGCAGCGCCTCGCGCCCCACCGCGAAGCCGAGGGCGCGGCGGCCGGGCGCGAGCATCCCTGCCTCCCACATCGCCTGGAGGACGAAGGCATCCTCCCAGAGCTTGCGGTGATAGACCGGCGGCGTGCCGAGCAGGCGCGACCAGTGGCGCAGCCAGTCATGCTCGATGTCGGACTGGCGGCAGGTTCGGCTGGCGAGGCCGGTATGGGTCGGGCCCATGGGCACCGGCGCGGCCGGGCCGGCGAGGCCGGAGGCATAGTGGCGCTCCGCCATCTCGGCGCCGAGCACCTTCACGCTCCAGCGGAGCAGCCCCGCCTCCCGTTCGCTGCGCAACCGGGTATCGCCCAGCAGCGGCAGGCGACGGTGCCGCCGCCGCCAGCGGGCCAGGATGCGCAACGGGTTCAAGGGAGGCGCCGGCTCAGCTGTCCAGCCGGATGCCGAGGTCGCGGATCAGCGGGCGCCATTCGGCATTCTCCCGCTTCACGAAATCCTGGAACTCGGCCGGTGACCAGGGCGCGCTCTCGATGCCGAGGTCGCGGTAGCGGGCCTGCACGTCATCCGCGCCGACACCGGCCTTCAGCGCCTCGGCGAGGCGGGCGACGATGGGGGCGGGCACGCCGGCCGGCACGCTCATCCCCTGCCAGCCATAGGCCACGGCATCGGCATGGCCGAGCTCGCGCAGCGTCGGCACATCTGGGGCACGGGGTGAGCGCGCCTCGGAGAAGACGCAGAGGGTCTTCACCCGCCCCGAGGTGATGAAGGGGATGCCGGAGGCGCAGTCGATGACGACCGATTCGAGGTTGCCGGCGAGCAGGTCCTGCATCGCCGCCGGACCGCCGCGATAGGGGACATGCGTCGCCTCGAGCCCGGTGCGGCGCTTCACCATCTCCATCGCGAGGTGGTGCGGCGAGGCGACGGCGGGGCTGCCGTAATTCGGCGGCCGCGTCTTCGAGGCGGCAAGGAAGCCGGCGAAGTCGCGCACCGGGTTGTCCGGCCGCACCACGAGGAAGAGCGGGAAGCGGCCGATGAAGCCGACACCCTGGAAGTCGCGGTCCGGGTCGAAGGGCAGGCGGCTGTAGAGCGCCGGGTTGTAGACCAGGATGCCGTTGTCGACATGCAGCAGCGTGTAGCCATCCGGTGCGCTGCGCGCTGCGGCTTCGCTGGCGACGACGGCGCCGCCACCCGGGCGGTTCTCCACCACCACATTCTGGCCGAGCTTCGCCCCGATATGGGAGCCGATCAGCCGGGCGAAGGTGTCGCTGGCACCACCGGGCGGGTAGCCGACGATCCAGCGCAGCGGCCGGTCGGGGAAGGCTTGCGCCCGCGCGATGCCGGCCAGCGTCGCTCCGCCAATTCCGGTGAGAAGAGTGCGTCGTCCCAGCATCGCTTCAAGCCCCCGTATCGCCATGCAGCATCTAGCGGATTCCATCGCCCTTCGTCACGATCCGCCGCGCAGGAGGGCTTGTAGCAGCAGGAGCCAGCAGGGCAGCGTCGCCACGGCGAGGAGGTGCTCGAGGCTGGTGATCGCCGCCATCAGCGGAGCATCGCCGCCCATGGCGCGGGCCATGACATAGCTGGTGGTCGCCGTCGGCAGCGCCATGAACGTCACGGCGGCGGCGAGCGGCAGCGGGTCGAGCCCGAACCAGCGGCCGAGGGCGAAGGTCAGCGCCGGCATCAGCAGCAGCTTCACCGCGGTGGTGGCGAGCTGCAGCGGCAGGCGGCCGCCGAGCGTGCCGAGCGAGAGGGCCGCGCCGACGCAGAGCAGGCCGAGCGCGACCGACGCCTGGCCGAGCGACTGCAGCAGCGGCTTCACCCCAGGCGGCAGGCCGCCAAGCAGCGCGACGGCGAAGCCGGCGAGGCAGGCGAGCAGCAGCGGGTTCAGCATCAGCTGCCGCAGCACCCGCCGTGGCGAGAGCCGCCCGCCGGTCCCCGGCCCGAGGGCGAAGACCAGCGTCGTCAGCGTCTGCACGAAGGGCACGATGAGGCCGGTGGCGACGGCGCCGAGCGCCGTTCCTCCCGCGCCGAAGATGCCGCCGATGACGGCGAAGCCCATCAGGTTGTTGAAGCGGATGCCACCCTGGAAGACCGAGGTGGCGGCGGGATGGTCTACCCGGAAGGCGCGGGCGAGCAGGAGGCTGACGGCGCCGCCGGTGAGCAGGCTGAGCCAGATCGCCAGCCCCATGCGGCCGATCGGCAGGGCGAGGATGTCGACCGAGGCGATGGCCGAAACCAGCAGCGCCGGCATCAGCGCCCAGAAGACCAGGCGCTCGATCCCGGCCCAGATGGCGTCATGCGGCAGCAGGTGGCGCTTGAGCAGCGCGCCGAGCAGCAGCAGCCCGAAGGGTGGCACGAAGACGTCGATGTAGAGCAGCATCTAGGCGCCGCGGCCGGTGGCGCGGGACAGGCCTGCGAGCTCGCCCAGGCAATGCGCCTCGGTCCGCGCCTCCGTCCCGCTGGCCCGTGCAGCGGCATGGGCGACGCGGAGATGGCCGGCCTGCGGATAGAGGATCACGTCGAGGGCGCAGGCGGGGCCGGCATAGAGCCAGATCTCGGCGCTGCCCTCGCGGCGGCGGAAGGCGGGCTCGCCCAGCCAGCGTCGCAGCAGGTCGGGCCCGAGGCCGAGCAGCTCCACGGCAGCGGCGGGCCGGGGCGCGGCGGGATTGGTGGCGACGGGCAGCGGACGGGCCAGTGCAGGAACTATGGGCGGGGCGGCGCTAGCCGGGCCGATGGCGACGAGGCTGGCACGGCTGCTTTCGAAGGCTTCGCGGAGCGCATCGGCCCGCTCCTCCGGCGCGGCGCAGGCGCCGAGCAGGCCGATGGCCGGCAGCGTGAGGGTGCGGCGGCGGGGCGCCATGGCGGCGCGGGCTCCGGAGAGGGCGGCGCGCCGCCGGAGCTGTCCCCGACGGCGCGACCAGGCAGGCGGCAGGCTTTTGCGTGGCTCAGCCTCGCGGCGGGTGGCCACGCTCCGGCATCAGACCTCGGCGGGGGTGGTCATCAGCCGGGGCGCCGGCGCGGCACTGCCCTCGCTGATCATCTCCATGCGGCCGGAGACCTGGCCGCCTTCCTCGACGGAGAGCTTGCGGTAGCGGGCGGTGCCGTTGACCTTGCCGGTGCCACGAATGGTGAGCGAGCCGCGGGCGGAGATGGTGCCGTCGAACAGGCCGGCGATCTCGGCATCCTCGACCTGGACCTCGCCGCGGAACACGCCGGTCGGCGCGACATAGAGCTCGGCAGCGTGGATCATCTCGGACTCGACCGTGCCCTCAACCACCAGGCGCTCGGCATCGGTGACGGTGCCCTGCAGGCTGATGCCGCGGCCGACCACCAGGGTGCGGCGCTCGGCGGCGTCGGGCCGTGCCGGAGGGCGAGCCGGAACGCCCATCGGGGCCGCCGGTACCGCCGGGCGAGGCGCCATGCTGGGCGTGGCGGGGGCGGCGTTCGGCTTCGGGGCCATCGACATCATGGGCGTGTCCTTGAGTGTTGAGCGGAAGGGCGGCACGCCGATATCGGCATCGCGTGCGGCGGAGGTCGTGCCGGCATCCTCGGCACCCGGCGGGAAGCCCGCTTCCTGGCCCGTCCCCGTGTCGCTGGCCGGCGAGCCCGGCCCGTCTTCGCGTTTGCGGCCAAAAATGGCCATGCTGTCCCCCAAATCCACAGCGGTGCGCCACGGCGGCGCATCGACGGGCGCCGCATATCCCCACACGGCGTCCCGAGAGACCCGGGCTAACATGGCGGGTTGCGCCGGCACAACGGCGCGCTGCATTTCAGCTGCGGAATTGCGGCGCCGTCCCTGCCGCGCTCCGCTCCTGCCCACGATGCAGCAGATGCGTCATCGCCGCGGTGCCCAGCACGGGCACCAGCAGGTTCAGCCCGGGCACCAGGGAGAGCGCCGCCAGCAGCGCGCCGAGCACCAGCACCGGCGCCTCCCTCCGCCGCCGCTCCACCCGCGCCGCATCGACCGGCATGCGGCGCTGAGCGACTCCCTCGAACAGGCCATGGCCGAGCGCGATGGTCGAGATAAGCCAGAGCGCCACCGCGCCGAAGGGCGGGGCGAAGGCGAGCAGCGGCAGGGCGGCCAGCGTCACCACGCCGGTCTTCAGCGCGAAGCCGATGTTGAACCGGGTCTGGGCCATGAGGCTGGCCCCGAGGGCTGGCGGCAGATGCGGGTAGTAGCGCCGCTCGACTGCCGCAGCCACCGGATCGAGGAAGAGGCCCGAGAGCGCCAGCATCACCGGCACGAAGAGCCAGATGGCGAGCACCAGCACCAGCAGCCCGCCCAGCGCCCCGGCGATGCCGGCCAGCCAGCCATCGCCGCCGGCGGCGCCCGCGACCGCCCAGGCGGCCAGCGCCGCCAGACCGAGGAAGGCGAGCAGCGCTGCCCCGAAGGACTTGGCCAGTGGGCCGAGGAAGGCCGGGTCGGCCAGCTGGCGGAGGGAAAGGAGGCAGGCGGCAATCATGCGGGAAATCCTCGGCGGGGGAAGGCGGGCTGGGGCATGGGCAGCATCCTCTCCGTGGTTGCGGCGGCCAGGGGCGGGGGCTATCCCCGCATCGCCACGGGCACAACGCCCAAGGCCGCCGGATGCAACCGCGCAATGAGGTCCCATGAGCGAGCCCACCCTCGACATTCTCGGCATCGGCAACGCGATCGTCGATGTGCTCGCCCGTGCCGCTGACGCCTTCCTCGCCGCCGAGGGGCTCGAGAAGGGAGGGATGCGGCTGATTGGGGCCGAGGAGGCCGAGGGCCTCTATGGCCGGATGGGGCCGGGCATCGAGAGCTCGGGCGGCTCGGCGGGCAATACCTGCGCCGTCGCCGCCGCGCTCGGCGCCCGGGTCGGCTTCCTCGGCAAGGTGGCGGAGGATGCGCTGGGGCGGGTCTTCGCGCATGACATCCGGGCGGCGGGGGTGCATTTCCCCACCGCGCCGCTCGCGGGCGACGCGCCGACCGCGCGCTGCCTCATCCTCGTCACGCCGGACGCGCAGCGGACGATGAACACCTATCTCGGCGCCTGCGTCGCCTTCTCGCCGGCCGATGTCGATCCGGCCGAGGTGGGCCGGGCCAAGGTCACCTATCTCGAGGGCTATCTCTTCGACCCGCCGGCGGCGCAGGAGGCCTTCCGCGCCGCGGCCCGGGCGGCGCATGCCGCCGGCCGGCAAGTGGCTCTCAGCCTCTCGGACGCCTTCTGCGTCGAACGGCACCGCGATGCCTTCCGCCAACTGGTGCGGGAGGAGGTCGACATCCTGTTCGCCAATGAGAGCGAGATCACGGCGCTCTACGGGACCGATTTCGAGGCAGCGGCGGCGGAAGCCGCGCGGGAGGTCGCGCTGGCGGCCCTGACGCGGAGCGAGAAGGGCAGCCTGATCCTCGCTGGAGGCGAGCGGCACGCGGTGGCTGCGGCGCCGGCCGATGTCGTGGACACGACCGGCGCAGGCGATGCCTATGCCGCCGGCTTCCTTGCTGCCCTGACGCGCGGCCTGGCGCTGCCGGAATGCGGGCGCTGGGGCTCCATCGCTGCGGCCGAGGTGATTTCGCATTTCGGTGCAAGGCCCCAGGCTGATCTGCAAGCCCTGGTTGCGGCCGTTCCGGGGAACCACCCCGTCTCCTCCGTGTTGGGCTGAGGCAGGCCCGGGGCCGCCTCGCCAAGTGCGGGGCTGGCGCCACGGGCCATCATGCCCCGGCAGTGTCTTCGGCTGGCCGGTGGCCAAAGGAGACGCCTCCCATGCGACTGAAATCGGAACTGCTTGCCACCGCGCTCGGCATCACCTTGCTGGCCGCGCCGGCCCTCGCCCAGATGAGCCCGGCGCCGATGACGACGCCCATGACGCCTGCGCCGCAGGGCTCGGCCGAGCGCGCCATGCCGCATCATGGCCACCATCACGGCATGCGCGCCGAACGCCGCGCCGAGCGGCGGGCGATGCGCGAGGAGAACCGACAGGACGCCGCCGGCCTGGTCGAGGAGGCGAGCGAGGCGCTGCGCCGCGGCCGCACCGCCCAGGCGACCGATCTGCTTGAGCAGAGCGAGACGCGGCTGCTGACCCGCAGCATCCCGGCCGACCGCGCCGGCCAGCCGATGCGGAGCCCGGCGCTCGACAGCCTGGCCTCGGCCCGCAGCGCCATCCAGAACCGCGACCGGGCGGGCGCCCAGCGCGAGATGGAGCAGGCCCTTGCCATCCTCCGCCGTGACGGCGGCATGAGCGGGGCCGATGCCTCCGGCACCATGCCGATGGGGGGCTCAGGGATGGGCCAAGGGACGATGGGCCAAGGCATGGGCATGCCCGGACGGACCATGCAGGATGGCGGCAGGGCCGGCAGTTCGATGAGCCGGGCTGATGGCATCATCCGCGTCCAGTCCGGCGGGCAGGACATGCGGACCCGGCGGGATGGCGACCCGGCCACCAGCCATGGCACCGTCAACCGCGGCTCCGGCGGGGTCGGGGCGGCGCCCCAGCCCGGTACGACCCCGACGCCGCAGGTCACCGGCAGCGGCCGCAGCAGCAGCGGCGGGGCCGTGACCACGGGGACGCCGAGCAGTGGCAATGCCAGCGGCGCCACCACCCCGCCGACCGGCAACCAGTCCGGCGGCACGGGCGGCCAGCCGGCGCGCTAACCGCCGACGGCAGCGCCGCTTTCCGCCCCGAAAACGGCGCCGCATGCAAGGCGAGCGCCGTGTGCATGGGATTTCCTGCATGCGGCGCTCGCTTTTTCCGCGGCGAAGCCCTATGTGTGCGCCGCAACAAGCCGTCAGCCTGCTCTGCCCGACCCTCAGCCGCCTCCGGCTGATGAGGCCGGGCTTCGCTTTGCGTTGCGGCGGCAAGGGAATCAAGGCCCCGCAATGGAAATCCGTAACGTCGCGATCATCGCGCATGTCGACCATGGCAAGACGACCCTGGTGGACAATCTGCTGAAGCAGGCCGGCGCCTTCCGCGCCAACCAGGCTGTCGCCGAGCGTGCGCTCGACCGCAACGACCTGGAGCGCGAGCGCGGCATCACCATCCTCGCCAAGTCCACTGCCGTTGAGTGGAAAGGCGTCAAGATCAACATCGTCGACACCCCCGGCCACGCCGATTTCGGCGGCGAGGTGGAACGCATCCTCTCCATGGTCGATGGCGCCATCGTGCTGTGCGATGCCGCCGAGGGGCCGCTGCCGCAGACCAAGTTCGTGCTGACCAAGGCGCTGGCCCGTGGCCTCCGCCCGATCGTCGTCATCAACAAGGTCGACCGCCAGGACGCGCGCCCGGACGAGGTGCACAACGAGGTCTTCGACCTTTTCGCCGCGCTGGGCGCCACCGACGAGCAGCTCGACTTCCACACGCTGTTCGCCTCCGGCCGCCAGGGCTGGGCGGATCTCGAGCTGGAGGGGGCCCGCAAGGACCTCTCGCCGATGTTCGACCTGATCCTCAGCCATGTGCCGGCGCCGAAGGTCGATCTCGAGAAGCCCTTCGCGATGAACGCTTCGATCCTCGAGAGCGACAACTTCCTTGGCCGCATCCTCACCGGCCGCGTCGAGCAGGGCACCGCCCGGGTCAACATGCCGGTCCGCGTGCTGCGCCAGGACGGCACGGTGGTCGAGAGCGGCCGCCTGACCAAGCTGATGACCTTCTCCGGCCTCGACCGCGTGCCGGTCGAGGAGGTCCAGGCGGGCGACATCATCGCCATCGCCGGCCTGTCCGACGCGACCATCCCCGACACCATCGCCTCGCCCGAGGTGACGGAGCCGCTGCCCGCCATCCCGGTCGACCCGCCGACGCTGGCCATGACCTTTCGTATCAATGACGGCCCGCTTGGGGGTCGCGAGGGCAAGAAGGTGACGTCGCGGCAGATCCGCGACCGGCTTTTCAAGGAGACCGAGGGCAACGTCGCCATCCGCGTGAAGGTCAGCGAGGAGGTGGACGCCTTCGAGGTCGCCGGGCGCGGCGAGCTCCAGCTCGGTGTTCTGATCGAGCAGATGCGGCGCGAGGGCTTCGAGCTGACCATCGGTCGCCCCCGCGTCCTGACCCGCGACAACACGGAGACGGGCGAGCGCGAGGAGCCCTTCGAGGAGGCGCTGATCGACGTGGACGAGGCCTATTCCGGCGTCGTCGTCGAGAAGATGTCTCAGCGCAAGGGCCAGATGCAGGACATGCGGCCCTCGGGTGGCGGCAAGGTGCGGCTGACCTTCCACATCCCCTCGCGTGGCCTCATCGGCTACCACGGCGAGTTCATGACCGACACGCGCGGCACGGGCATGATGAACCGGCTGTTCCTCGGCTACTTCCCCTGGGCGGGGCCGATCGAGGGGCGGCGCAACGGCTCGCTGATCTCCAACTCCGATGGCGAGGCGATCCAGTACGCGCTGTTCTACCTGCAGGAGCGCGGCACGCTCTTCGTCGATCCGGGCGTCAAGGTCTATGTCGGCATGATCCTCGGCGAGCACAGCCGGGACAACGACCTGGACGTGAACCCGATCAAGGAGAAGAAGCTCACCAACATCCGCGCCGCCGGCAAGGATGAGGCGCTGCTGCTGATCCCACCGCGGCGGATGAGCCTCGAGCAGGCCATCGCCTATATCGAGGATGACGAGCTGGTGGAGGTGACGCCGGGCGCCATTCGCCTGCGCAAGCGCTACCTCGACCCGCATGAGCGCAAGAAGCACGCCCGCCGCTCGGACAGCGAGGCGGCGTGAGTGGCGGCCGTGGCACCGCGATGCGGTGCCGCGGCCAGATGCGGCATCCTTGTCCATGATCCAGGAAGGCTTCGGTGATAAGATGCCGGAACCTTCCAGATCTGCACCGAGGATGCCTGTCCGTGACGACGCCGATTGCCGAGGACTTCCCTGCCATCCGAGCCCGGCTCGAAGCCATCCGTGCCGAGGAGCAGCGGCCGGCTGCCGAGCCGGAGCGGAGGGCCGAGGCCCGCCCGGCTCAGCCGGTCGATTTCTATTCCTGGCTGACGGGAGGCACCCTTTGGGCACCGGGCGCCTGAGTCAAAAGCTCAGGGCGAGCCCTGCCAGCAGCCCTACGACGACATTCACCACGATCCCGACCAGCACGGCCGCCACGGTGAAGGCCATCACCCGGTCCTGCGGCACCCCCAGCACCAGCGGCGCACCTTTGTAGAAGGTGTAGAGGCTGTAGAGCCCGAGCAGGGCGAGGATCGCCAGCGGCGGGATGATGGCGAAGATGCCAGCCAGCCAGGCCGCCGTCGGCGTATGGACCGCAAGCTTCATTGCCGCCGTCTCGTCCGCCGTGCCGCCGAAGCGTGGCGACAGCGCCTGCACCACCTTGCCCCACAGCCAGAGGCCGAGCAGCCCCAGCAGGTAGCCGAGGATGGCGTTCACCAGCAGGCTGAAGATGCCGACCGGCGCGCCGAGCACGCTACCCAGATAGCCGGCGAAGATGGCCGAGCCGATGAAGCCCGCCACCGCCGGCAAGGCCGAGAGCGGCATGGCGTAGCCTTTGAACAGGCTCGCCGTATCCGCCGGCTCGGCCGCGATCGCGCGCCATTCCTGCTCGGGCCGTTGGAGCAGCGCCTTCGCGCGGTCGAGGAATGTCATGGGCATGGCGTTCAGCGATAGACGAAGGCGGCGTCGTCCAGGTCGATGGCGGCGAAGGCATCCTTCTCCGACCAATAGTCCTGGGTGTGCTGCCATTCCGGCTTGTCACCACGCTTGGGCAGCAGGTGCATGCCGCGCATCAGGTAGCCCGGATTGAAGTTCTCGGGGTCGATCCAGGGCAGGATCGGCATGTCCTTGTCCTCGGGTCGCAGTGCCACCTCGACGCGCCGGGCGCCCTTCGCCTCCATATGCTTCAGCAGCCGGCAGACGAAATCGCCGACGAGGTCGGCCCGCAATGTCCAGCTCGCGCGGAAATAGCCGAAGACCCAGGCCATGTTGGGGATGCCGGTGAACATCATGCCGCGATAGGTCACCGTCTCATGGAAGGCGAGCGGCTTGCCGTCGATCTCGAAGGCAATGTCGCCGAGCACATTGAGATCGAAGCCGGTGGCGGCGACGATGATATCCGCCTCCAGATGCTGGCCGGATTTCAGCTGGATGCCCGTCTCGTCGAAATGCTCGATTTCGTCGGTGACCACCGAGGCCTCGCCGCGCGCCACGGCCTGGAACAGGTCGGCATCCGGGACGAAGGCGATGCGCTGGCGCCAGGGCCGGTAGCTCGGGGTGAAATGCGTGCCGATATCGTAGTCGGGGCCAAGGATGCTGCGGAGATTGGCCAGCATCTCCGCCTTCACCGCGTCCGGCTCGTTGAAGCAGCGCTCGGTGAAGACCGTCTGCTCCAGCAGGATCTTGCGGCGGACGATCTCGTGGATCCAGGTCTCGTCCACCTGCAGCTTGCGCAACTCCTCGGCCAGTTCGATCGCGTTGCGGCCCGTGCGGAAATAGGTGGGCGAGCGCTGCAGCATCGTCACATGCGCCGCCTTGCCAGCCATGGCCGGCACGATGGTCGCAGCCGAAGCGCCGGAGCCGATGACGAGGACGCGCTTCCCGGCATAGTCCAGCCCTTCCGGCCAGCTCTCGGAATGGACGAGTTGGCCACGGAAGCGCTCCTTCCCTGCCCAGTCGGGCATGTAGCCCTGGCCATGACGGTAATAGCCCTGGCACATCCAGAGGAAGCCGGCGGTGATGGTGACCGTCTCCCCGGTGTCGCGGCGCGTCGCCTCGATGGTCCACAGATTGTCGGCGCTGGACCAATGGGCGGAATGGATCCTGTGGTTGTACCGGATATGGCGGTCGAGGCCGTTCTCCTCGATCACGTCGCCCATATATTTCCGGATTTCCTCGGCGGTCGCGATGGGCGTGCCGGTCCAGGGCTTGAAGCGGTAACCGAAGGTATGCAGGTCGCTGTCCGAGCGGATGCCAGGATACTTATGCGTCCACCAGGTGCCGCCATAGGTTTCCTCGGTTTCCAGCACGGTGAAGCTGGTGCCCGGGCATTGGGTCTTCAGGTGGTAGGCACCGCCCACCCCGGAGATGCCGGCGCCGACGATCAGCACATCGACATGCTCAGCCGGCTGCGAGGAGGGCCTTTCAAGAGTTGCGGCTTCGGACATCGTCCCTGATCCTTGCTGGGGCACCGTCTGGCGGGCGCCTGTCCCGCAGATAATGGTAGCAGCCTATCGGTCGAGCAAGCAGGATCGACGGTGGCATCTCAGACAAGAGCCTCCGGCCCCGTCGGCGTCCAGGTGCGGCCGGGCACGCTGGCGAGCAAGGCCTGGGTGTAAGGGTGCTGTGGGGCGGCGAAGAGGATGGCGGTCTCGCCCTGCTCGACCATCTCGCCCCGATGCATCACGAGGATGCGATCACAGACCTGCGCGGCGACGCGGAGGTCGTGGGTGATGAACACCAGCGAAAGGGAAAGGCGCGCCTTCAGCTCGGCCAGCAGCCGCAGCACCTGGGCCTGGACGGAGACGTCGAGCGCCGAGACAGGCTCATCCGCTACCAGCACCGCGGGCTCCAGCGCGAGCGCCCGGGCCAGGCCGATGCGCTGGCGCTGGCCGCCGCTGAACTCGTGCGGGAAGCGGTCGGCCGCCGAAGGGTCGAGACCGACCAGCTCCAGCATCCGCACCGCCCTGGCGCGGGCCTCCGCGCGGGAGGCGCCATGGATGCGCGGGCCCTGGGCGATAAGGTCGCCGGCCCGCCGGCGCGGGTTGAGCGAGGCGAAGGGGTCCTGGAAGACCATCTGGATGTGCCGCGTCATGGGCCGGAAGGCGGCGCGGGAGGTGGCGCGCAGCTCCGCCCCGTCCAGCCGAATACTGCCGCCATCGGTCGGCAACAGGCGGACCAGGGCGCGGGCGATGGTGGACTTGCCGGAGCCGCTCTCGCCGACGATGCCAAGCGTCTCGCCCCGATGCAGGGTAAAGGAGACGCCCTTGAGGGCTTCCACGCTGCGCCGCCGGGCGAAGAGGCCGCCGCTGCGATAGGTCTTCCGCAGATCCTCCACCTCCAGCACGGCCGGGCCGGGGGGCGTGGCCGGGCGGCGGGGCGGGGCGAGCGGCGGCACCGCGGCGATGAGGGCGCGGGTATAGGGATGGCTGGGCGCCTCGAGTACCTGCCGGGCGGGGCCGGTCTCGACGATGCGGCCGCGCTGCATCACCGCGACGCGGTCGGCGATCTCCGCCACCACGCCGAAGTCATGGGTGATGAACAACACGCCGGTGCCGCGCCGGGCCTGGATCTCGCGGATCAGCGCCAGGATGCGGGCCTGGGTGGTGACGTCGAGGGCGGTGGTCGGCTCGTCGGCGATGAGCAGGCGCGGCTCCATCGCCAGGGCCATGGCGATCATCGCCCGCTGACGCTGGCCGCCCGAGAGCTCATGCGGATAGGCGCGGGCGGCGGCGGGCGGGTCGGGGATGCCGACCTCGGCCAGCAGGGCGGGCACGCGGGCAAGGTCGCCGCCATGCTCCTCCAACACCTCGGCGATCTGCCGCCCGACGGGCATCACCGGGTTCAGCGCCGTCATCGGTTCCTGGAAGATCATGCCGATGCGGGCGCCGCGGATCGCGCGGAGGCGGGCCGGCGGAAGGCGCGCGAGATCCTCGCCCTCGAACAGGATCCGCCCGCCGGCCAGCGTCACCCGCGGGGCCGGCAGCAGGCCGAGAATCGCCGTGGCGGTGAGCGACTTGCCGGAGCCGCTCTCGCCGACGACGCAGAGGATCTCGCCCGCCGCGACGTCGAGGTCCACGTCCTGAAGGGCGAATTCGCGGTCCGCCCCGCGCGGCAGCCGGACCGAAACACCGCGCAGCGAGAGCAGCGGCGCGCTCACAGCACCTGCATCCTGGGGTTCAGCGCATCGTTCAGCCCCTGGCCGACCAGGCTGAAGGCCAGCACGGTGACGAGGATGGCAGCGCCAGGGATGGCCGAGACATACCATTCGGTCCGCAGGACGGAACGCCCGGCGCCGATCATGTTGCCCCAGGAGGCGATGTTGGGGTCCGACAGGCCGAGGAAGGCGAGGGCGCTCTCGAGCAGGATGGCGATGGCCATGACGACGCTGGCGTAGACGATGACCGGCGGCAGGGCATTGGGCAGGACCTCGCCGAGGATCAGCGGCATGTCGCGCATGCCGAGCCCCCGCGCGGCAAGGACGAATTCGCGGTTCCTGAGGGAGAGGAATTCCGCCCGCACCAGCCGGCAGGGCGCCGTCCAGCCGACCAGGCCGATGGCGATGGTGATGACCGACAGCTCCGAGCCGAAGACGGCGACGAGGACCAGCAGCAGGATGAAGTTCGGCACCGTCTGGAAGGCCTCGGTGATGCGCATCAGCAGGTCGTCCACCCAGCCGCCATAGAAGCCGGCGACGGCCCCGACCAGCACGCCGATCCCGACCGCAACCACCGAGGCGACGAGGCCGATCAGCAGCGAGACTCGGGCACCGTGGAACAGGAAGCCGGCGATGTCGCGGCCGAGATTGTCCGTCCCGAGCGGCAGGCGCGGGTTGGCGCCGGGCCATTGCAGCGGCCGGCCGGCGAGGGCCAGCGGGTCGCGCGGGAAGAGGGCATCGGCCGAGAGGGCGGCGGCGATGACGGCGATGAGCAGCACCGCGCCGATGATCCCGGCCGGGCTGCGTAGATAGGCCCGGAGGGCCTTCATGCGCCGATCCGCGGGTCGAGCCGCGCATAGAGGAGATCGACCACGAAATTCACCAGGATCACCAGCAGGGCGGAGACGAGGACGATGCCGAGCAGCGTGTTGAGGTCCCGCTGCACCACGCTCTCGAAGGCCAGCCGCCCGAGGCCGGGCAGGGAGAAGACGCTCTCGATGACCACGCTGCCGCCGAGCATGGTGCTGAACTGCAACCCGACGAAGGTCACCATCGGCAGCAGGGCGTTCCGCAGCACATGGCGCCGCAGCACCTTGCCCTCCGGCAGGCCCTTGGCGCGGGCAGTGCGGACGAAGTCGAGGCTCATCACCTCGAGCATCGAGGCGCGCATGAGGCGGAGGTAGATGGCGAGGAAGATCAGCGCGAGCGAGACCACCGGCAGGACGAGATGGGTGGCGATATCGGCCACACGGGCAAGGCCGGTCAGCCCCGCGCCGATGGTCTCGAACCCGCCCGGCGGCAGCCAGGCCAGCTTCACGCTGAACAGCACGATCAGCATCAGCCCGAGCCAGAAGGAGGGAATGGCGTAGAAGACGAGGCCGAGCGTCGAGATCAGCGTGTCCGGCCAGCCATTCACCCGCCGCGCCGCCAGCACGCCGAGCACCAGCCCGGCGGCGAAGGCGAAGGCCAGCGCGCAGGACATGAAGAGGGCCGTGACCGCCAGCCTCTCCCCGATCACGCTCGCCACCGGCTTGCCGTAGATCGCGGATTGCCCGAGGTCGAAGCTCGCCAGCCGCAGCAGGTAGCGGCCGAGCTGCACGGCGACGCCGGCGTCCAGCCCGTACTGCTCCCGCAGCCGCGCCGCATCCTCGGCGCTGCCGCCGCCCATCTGCGCCATCAGCGCATCGACGGTATCGCCTGGCGCCAGCTGCAGCAGCAGGAACAGGCCGACCAGGATGACGGCCAGCACCGGCAGCGACTGCGCCAGGCGGCGCAGCGCCAGCGCGGCAAGCCGCATCATGCCCCCCTCCTCATGTCCGGGACCTCACGCTGGCGCCAACCAGGCATCCGCCCAGGAGGAAGAGGCCCAGCGCGGGTTGGTGTGGCTGTTCATCAGCCGCTTCGAGTAGACGCTGATGAAGGCGTGCTCCACCGCCATGTGCACCGGCAGGTCGTCGATCGCGAGCTTGACGAAATCCTGATAGAGCGACTTGCGCCGCGCCGGGTCGAGTTCCGTCGCCGCAGCGTCGATGGTGCGGTCCATCTCCGGATTGTCGTAGCCATACTGGTTGGTCCAGGGCGCCCCGACCGGGCTGCCGGTGCGGAACCAGACGGTGGTGGAGACCGCTGGATCGTTCCGGTACTGGTGCCAGCCCGTCGTCAGGTCGAAATCGTGGTTGCGGTAGACGCCGGTGAGGAAGCCGGGTGCGTCGCGGGCCTCGATCTCCACGCGGATGCCGATCTCGCGCAGGCTCTGCTGGATGAAGGTGGCAAAGTTCAGCGTGTACTCGCCCCAGGGCGCCGGCAGCAGCTTCAGCGGCTGGGCGAAGCGCTGGCCGTTGCGTGAGGGGCGCTTGTAGCCCGCCTCGTCCAGCAGCGCCTCGGCCCTGGCCTTGTCGAAGGGGTAGGGCGCCGGCCGCGGCACGTAGAAGGGCGCCGAGGAGGAGGGGATCGGCCCGGTGCCGAGCCTGGCGTAGCCGAAGAGGAAATTCTCGACGAAGAAGTCGAGGTCGAGCGCATGGGCGATGGCCCGCCGCACCCGGACATCCGACAGCTCCTTCCGGCGGAGGTTGTATTCGCAGACGGTATGCGCCGTGTTGCCCTCGTTGCCCTTGGTCCCGACGGTGAAGCGCGCATCCTTCGACAGACGCGCGATGTCGGAGAGGGACAGGCCGGAATAGGGGCTGAATTGCACCTGCCCGCTCTCGATGGCCGCCGCGGCCGCCGCACGGTCCGAGATGAAACGCCATACGATGCGGTCGAGATAGGGCAGCCCGTTGCCACGCCAGTAATTCGGGTTGCGCTCGGCCAGCAGATACTGGCCGCGCTGGTACTCGACGAATTTGAAGGGGCCGGTGCCGATCGGCGCGGTATTCGCCGGGTTGGCGCGGATATCGGCGCCTTCATAGACATGCGCCGGGATGACATGGCCGAGATCCGGCAGCGCCCGCAGCAGCAGGCCCTGCGGCATCGGCCTGCTGAATTTGAAGACGGCGGTGTGCTCGTCCGGCGTCTCCACCGCTTCGAGGAAGAGGTAGAGGGTGGTGCCGTAGTTGAGAATCTTCTTCCAGCACTCCATGGCGCTGAACTGCACGTCCTTCGAGGTGAAGGGCTTGCCGTCATGCCAGGTGACGCCGCGGCGCAGATGGAAGGTGTGGGTGAGGCCGTCCGGCGCACTGTCCCAGCGCTCAGCCAGCACGCCGGTCGGCTCGCCGGCGGCGTCGAGATCGACCAGTGGTTCGACCATCTTGGAGGCCATGACATAGACGCCGGTCGAGGCCTGGATTGCCGGGTTCAGCACCCGCTGCTCGCCGACGATCTGGACGGTGAGGGTGCCGCCGCGCTGTGGCGCGCCCTGGCCGAAGGCAAGGCCTGGCATCAGCCCACCCAATGCGATGCCGCCCGCGCCGGTCAGCGCCTGCCTCCGCCTCAACTCCATGATCCCGCTCCTGTTTCGTTGCGTTGCAGCATGCCGGGCGCCGCTGCCGGGGGCAAGCTCAGCGGAAGGCGAGGATGAGGCCATGCGCCGCCGCCGGTGGCACGGCCAGGCCGAAGCGCCCCTCCATCGCGCCCAGGCCGGCGGCGCAGCGGACGGCGGCGGAGGGGTTGGCGACGCGCACGGCCAGCGTCACCGGCCCCTCGGGCGGCAGGCCGGAGAGGTCGAGCCCCGGATAGCGCCCGGCGAGCTGCATCCCGTCGAGGAAGACGAGCGGCGCCGCCCCGGTCTCGACCCGCATGGCGCCGTCCGGCTCGGCCGCTGGGCTGCTGTCGAGCATCTGCCCGATGCGCGCGGCCGTGCCGGCGGGGTCGGCGGCCAGCACCTCGATGGCGGCCAGGGCCTCGGCGGTATTCTGGTGCCGGGTCAATTCCGGGATCCAGGTGGCCTCGGGCGTGAGGTGCTCGCAGGCGAAGAGGCGAAGGCCCGGTGCCGCCGGCTCGGCCAGGTGGAAGGTGCGGAAGCGGGTCTCGGTCGTGCGGCCATCCGGCAGGGTCACGGGGCGTCCGAACTGCTGCACCGGCAGGGTCGGCACCCCGCGCGCGGCCATCTCGGCGGCGCCGGCCTCGGCGTCATGGGCGCGGAAGGCGATGGCGGAGATGCCCTCCCGTGTCTCCAGCATCTGCCGCCAGCCGGCATTGAGCTCCGTCGGGGCGAGCACGCCGAGCAGCTCGAAATAGTCGCTCTTCAACATGATGCAGTTGTTGCCGGTGCCCATATGCGGGGAATGGGTTCCCCTCGGGGCGACGGTGAAGCCGAGCCGGGCGAAGCCGGCCGCCGCGGCATCCAGGTTCCGCACCAGCACCACGCCATGGTCGATCCCGCCCAGATGCGTCAGCATGATCCCAATTCCCTCCAGCCCCCATGCCTCAGCACAAGGGAGCGTCATGTCGCACGCCATCGAAACCCGCGTCACCCGCCTGCTCGGCATCCGTTACCCGATCGTGCAGGGCGGGCTGGCGCGCGTGGCCTTCTCGGGCCTCGCCGCCGCCGTCTCCAACGCCGGGGGGCTCGGACAGATCAGCACGGCAGGGCTCGACGGGCCGGAGGCGCTGCGGGCCGAGATCCGCCGCTGCCGCAGCCTGACCGACCAGCCCTTCGCGGTGAATTTCCCGATCGGCCGGAACGATATCACCCCTGGCCTCGATGCCGCACTGGAGGAGGGCGTGCGCATCATCGCGCTGACCGCCGGCAACCCGGCCCCCTTCATCCGCCGCTGCGAGCAGGTGGGCGCGAGGACGCTGGTGCTGACCGCCGGGCCTGAGCTGGCGAGGAAGGCCGAGGCGGCCGGGGCCGACATGGTGGCGACCGTCGGCTATGAGGGCGGCGGCCATATCGGCCGGTCCGACGAGACGACCATGGTGATGGTCCCGCGCACCGTCGCGGCGGTGAAGATCCCGGTGCTGGCCTCGGGCGGCATCGCCACCGGGGCGGGCCTGCTCGCTGCGCTGGCGCTGGGCGCCGAGGGGGTGGAGATGGGCACCCGCTTCGTCGCCAGCGCCGAGGCGGTCGCGCATGACAATTACAAGAATGCCCTGGCCGGGGCGGCGCCGGCGGACACCATGCTGATCAAGCGGACGCTCGGCATGCCCGGCCGGGTGCTGCGCAGCCCGCATGCCGAGCGGATCGTCGCCGCCGAGGCGGCCGGCGCCCCGAAGGAGGAGATCGTCGCCATGATCGCCGGCACCGCCAATGCCCGCGGCACCGATGGCGGCGACCTGCTCGACAGCTATGTCTGGGCCGGGCAGTGCGTCGGGCTGATTGGCGGGGTGGAGCCGGCCGGCGCCATCATCGCCCGCATGGCCGAGGAGGCGGCCGCCGGCCTCGTCCGGCTGCGGGGGATGGTGGCATGAGCGACCCGGCCCTGCTCTCCGCCACCACCCTGGCCGGTCGCTTCGCCCAGGGGACGCTCTCGCCGGTCGAGACGCTGGAGGCGGTGCTGGCCCGTATCACTCGGCTGAACCCAGGCCTCAACGCCATCGTCGCGCTCGACGAGTCCGGCGCCCGCGCCGCCGCCGAGGCCAGCGCCCGGCGCTGGCGGGCCGGGTTGCCGCTCTCGCCGCTGGATGGCGTGCCCTTCACGGCAAAGGACAACATCGCCGTCGCCGGCCTGCCCTGCGCCTGGGGCAGCCCGCTCTTCCGCGAATTCGTCCCGGAACGGGACGAGCTGCCGGTGGCGCGGCTCCGCGCCGCAGGGCTGGTACTGCTGGGCAAGACCAACGTCCCCGAATTCACCCTGCAGGGCTATACCGACAACCCGGTCTTCGGCCCGACGCGCAACCCGTGGGACATGGCGCTGACGCCGGGCGGCTCCTCCGGCGGGGCGGTTGCCGCGGTGGCGGCCGGGCTCGGCCCGCTCGCGCTTGGGACGGATGGCGGCGGCTCGATCCGCCGGCCGGCCTCGCATACCGGGCTGGTCGGGCTGAAGCCGACGCCGGGCCGGGTACCGCGCTGCGACGGGCTGCCCGCGATCCTGCTCGACCTCGAGCAGATCGGGCCGATCGCCCGCACCAGCGCCGACCTCGTCGCCCTGCTTGCCCTGCTGGCCCCGCCGGATGCACGGGACCCGCTCTGCCGCGCCATGCCGCCCTTCGTGGTGCCGGAGGCCGTCCGGCGGCAGCGCATCCTCTTCGTGCCGCGTTTCGGGGCGAATCCGGTTGACCCCGAGATCGCCGCCAGCACGGCGGCGGCGGCCGGGAGGCTCGCCGCCCTCGGCCATCATGTGGAGGAGGGCGAGGCGCCCTTCGGCGCCGACATGCTGGCGGCGTTGTTCAACCCGATCGGACAGTCCGGCCTTGCCTGGCTGCTGGCGGCGAAGGGGGGCGAGGCGAGCGCCCCGATGCTGCGGGAGATGGCCGCGGCGGGACGGGCGCTGCCGGCGGCGGCGCTGTTCGGCGCGATGGATGGCATCGCGGCCTTCCGCCGCCGGATGGCGGGCTTCTTCACCAGCCACCGACCTGATCCTGACACCCGCCGCCGCGGCCCTGCCCTGGCCGGCCGGGACGGTGGCGCCAGCGGTCATCGATGGCCAGGCGGTCGGGCCACGCGGCCATGCCGTCTTCACCAATTTCGCCAATCTCGCGGGGCTGCCGGGGATCGCGCTGCCGGGCCGGCCCTCGGTCTCGGGCCTGCCGATCGGCTTCCAGCTCGTCGGCCCGACGGGGGCCGATGGCCTGCTCTGCGCCCTGGCGCGGGAGTGGGAGGCGGCGGAGCCATGGGCGGCGTGGCAGGAAGGCTAGGCCACTCAGGGCGGCAGCAGCACCACTGTCACGCTGCGCTCGGCCGGCACGGTGCCGCGGGCGAAGGCGGCGCGCCGGGCCTCGGCGCGGATACGGTCGCGTTCCACGCCGAGCTTGGCCAGCGCCTCGGCCACCGCCCCGGCGCGTTTGGCGGCGAGCTGCACGCCGGCCTGGGCGCCGCCCTCCTGCGGGTCGGCATGGCCGAGCACGCAGATCAACCGCTCCGGCTCCCGCTTCGCACGGTCGGCTGCGGCTTCCAGATTGGTGCGGGCGGCCGGGCCCGGCGCCGCCGCGCCGCGCGGGAAGGGGATGGCGAAGGAGTCATCCTCCAGCTGCTCGGCGCCGACGCAGGTGAAGGGACGGGGCTGCGCCAGGGCCAGGCCGGGCAGCAGCAGGAGGGCAGCGAGGATAGGGATCATGCGGCGGCCAGCAGCCCGGCATCCTTGAGCCGCGCCAGCAGTGCCGCGGCATCGACGCCGGGATGGGCGGCGCGCAACTCGGCCTCCGCCACATCCGGCCGGGCCAGCAGCCAGCCGGCTGCCTCCACCTCCGGCCCGGCGAGGGACACCGCGCCCGAGGCGGTCTTCAGCACCCAATCGGCGCCGCGCCGCACCGGCCTCGCGCCCGGCGCCAGCACGCGGAAGGCGGGGGCATCCGCCTCCGCCACGGCCTGTTCGCTCGGCGGGGCGATGCCGCGCGCCGCCAGCAGGTCGTGGCCACCCCGCGAGAAGCGGTAATCGGCGACGAAGCGCTCCAGCACTTCCATCACCTTCGGCTCCCGGCAGAGCTCGGCCAGGCGTTGTCCGAGCGCGCCGGCCCGGCTGGTGAGGGCGAATTTGGCCGCCGCGCTGCCATCCTGCCGCGGCAGGGGCTTGCGGAATTCCACATCGTAGAGCGCCCGCTCGACGAGGATGTTGAGCAGGTCCATCCCGAGCGGCGCATGCACACCATAGGCGATATGGACCGAGGCCGGGGCCCCGGCCAGGGCGTCATGGTACCAGCCGCGCGGCAAATAGAGCAGGTCGCCCGGGCGCAGCAACACGCGCTCCCGCAGCTTGCCCTTCTGCTGCTCGTGCTGCGCCTGGGGCATGTTGCGGAAGACGGGGTGGGCGATCGGCCATTCGGCGCGGCCTTCCCAGAGGTTCCAGGTCTTCTCCCCCTCCACCTGCACCGCCCAGACGTCATGGGTGTCGAAATGGGCGGGGAAGGCCTTGTGGCTCTGCCAGGAGATATAGACATTCCCCTGCGCCTTCCCGAGACCGGCCCCCTCCAGCGCGGCGGAGACGGCGGCGAGGCCGGGGGTGAGGCTGTCCACGTCGTTCATGACGATGCTGGCGCCGCGCTTCACCCAGTCCCGCACCTTGGGCGCCTCGGGCTGCAGGACCTGGGCGTTGTCCCGGCTGGTGGCGCGGCCGCAATACTGCTCGGGCGGCACCGGCGTGCCGTCCATGACGAGCTGGAGCGAATGGCCGGACCAGATATGGGTCATGTCCAGCAGCCGGTTGATCTGGCGCCAGGAGAGGACATGGGCGAATTTCGCCGCCCCACCCTGGACGTGCAGGGGCTTCCGGTCATGGTACTCGGCGAAGAACCGCTCGGGCGTGACCGGGGCGAGCAGCTCGGCAAGGGTCATGGTCATGGTCCCCCTCCTGTAGCAGATCACGCGCCCGAGCGGGACCGTTCCGTGCAGCTTGCAGTCGGCGCCCGAAGCCGCGAAGGATGCCGGCAAATACGGGGGATGGACGAAGGATGACGGAGCCGGCCCGGCTTGAACTGCTCCACCTGGCGGAGGATGCGCTGCGGCGCCAGGCGCCCGCACTGCCGGGGGAGGCGGCGGCGCTGCTCCACCTGCTGCATGCCGAGGTGCCGACCGCCGAACTGGCCGCGCCGGAGGCAGTGGCGGCCGCCACCGCCAGCCTCTTCGCCCTCGCTCAGGAGCGGCCGCCGGGAGTGGCCCGCCTGCGCGTCATCCCGCCCGCGACCGGGCAGGGGCCGCATGCGGTGGCGGAGATCGTCACCGACGACATGCCCTTCCTGGTGGACAGCGCCCTCGGCGCCCTGGCCCGGCAGGGGCGGGTGGTGCGCCAGCTGCTTCACCCCGTGGTGCCGGTGCGGCGCGATGCCGCCGGGCGGCTGCTCTCCCTGGGCCGGGATGGCCATCCGGAGAGCATGATGCGCATCACCCTCGGCGCCGCGCCCACCGCGCTGCTGCCCGGCCTGCCGGGCGCCGCGCCGGATGACTGGGCCGGGCTCGAGGCGGCGCTGGCCGGAGCGATGGCCGATACCCGCCGCGCCGTGGAGGATTTCCCCGCCATGGCAGCGCTGCTGCGACGTGCGGCGGATGAGGTGGCACCGCGCGCCGAACCCGGCGCCATCGGCCTTCTGCGCTGGCTCATGGAGGATAATTTCGTCCTGCTCGGCCACCGCCGGCTGATGCTGACGCCGGATGGCGGCCTTCGCGCCGCCGAGGCGGAGAATCTCGGCCTGCTGCGCGACCTGGCCCTGCCGGTCTTCGACGTTCTGCGCGGCGAGGGCGCGCTGCCGCCGGCGCTGCGTGCCGCCCTGACGGATTCCGCGGCCGTCACCATCGCCAAGGCGAATATGCGGAGCACGGTTCACCGGCCGCAGCATGCCGATGTCATCGTCACGGACCTGCTCGGCCCGGATGGCGCGGTGGTCGGCCTGCGGCTCTTCCTCGGCCTCTTCGCCGCCTCGGCCTACAACCGCAACCCGCGCAGCATCCCGCTGCTGGCCGAGAAGGTGGACCGTATCCTCGGCGCCGCCGGCTACGACCCGGAGGCGCATGACGGCCGGGCGCTGCGCAACATCCTCGACACCTGGCCGCGCGACGAGCTGTTCCAGGCGCCCGAGGCGCAGATCCTCGCCGCCGCCCGCCGCGCGCTCGACCTGCAGATCCGCCCTCGCCCGGCGCTGGCGCTGCGACGCGACCCCTTCGGCCGCTTCGTCTCGGCGATCGCCTGGCTGCCGCGCGACACCTTCGACACCCGGCTGCGCGAGCGGGTGGGGGCCATGCTGGCGCGGGCCTGCGGCGGGAAGCTGAGCGCCTGGTACATCGCGCTCGGCGACTCGCCGCTGGCGCGCATCCACTACATCATCGGCACCGACCCGGCCCGCCCGGGCGAGTTCGACGAGGCGGCGCTGGAGGCCGCCATCGTCCAGGCCGCGCGCGGCTTCCCGGAACGCCTTTCCGAGGCGCTGGCTGCCGAGCGGGGCGAGTCGGCCGCCGCGGCGGCGCTGGCGCGCTGGCGGGATGCCTTCCCCGCGGCCTACCGCGAGGTGGCGACGGGGGCCGAGGGCGCGGCCGACCTGGCGCTGGCCGAACGGGCGCTTGCCGAAGGGAGGCCCGCCGCCGTGCTCGCCCGCCCGGCGGGTGCCGCCGGGCTGGTGCTGCGGCTGGCTAATCCCGGCGGTCCACTGCCACTGGCCGATGCGCTGCCGCTCTTCGAGAGCCTCGACCTCCGCGCCATCGAGGAGGTGCCGCACCGGCTGAGCCCCGCGGGCGAAGGCGTGGTGGTGCTGCATGTCTTCACCCTCGAGCCCGGCGCGGCGGCGGAGCCCGCGCGCTTCCCGGCGCTGCTCGAGGCGCTGGCCGCGCTGCTCGACGGCCGGGCCGAGGCGGATGGCTTCAACCGGCTGGTGCTCCGTGCCGGCCTCGGCTGGCGCGAATGCTGGCTGCTGCGGGCACTCTACCGCTGGCTCAAGCAGGTGGGCTTCCCCTTTGCCCAGGCCAGTGTGGAGGCGGCGCTGGCGGCGCACCCCGCCGCGGCGCGGCTGCTGCTCGACCGTTTCCAGGCCCGCTTCGACCCGGACCGGCCACGCGGCGAGGAGGCGGCACTGAATACTGCCTGGCGGGCGCTGCTCGACACGGTGGAGAATCCGGACGAGGACCGCATCCTCTCCCGCCTGCACGGGGTCCTGGGCGCGGTGCTGCGGACCAACTACTTCCAGGGCCATGACTACCTGTCGCTGAAGATCGACAGCGCCGCGGCCGGCGAGATGCCGGCGCCGCGGCCCTGGCGCGAGGTCTTCGTCCATTCGCCGCGGATGGAGGGCGTGCATCTCCGCGCCGGGCCGGTGGCACGCGGCGGCATCCGCTGGTCCGACCGGCGGGAGGATTTCCGCACCGAGGTCCTCGGGCTGATGAAGGCTCAACGGGTAAAAAATGTCGTCATCGTGCCGACCGGGGCGAAGGGCGGCTTCGTCCTCAAGAATGTGCCGGCGGAGCGCGAGGCCTTCCAGGCCGAGGGCGTCGCCTGCTACCGGCTGCTGGTCCGCGGGCTGCTCGACATCACGGACAACCTCTCGCCTGGGGGTGTGGTACCGCCCGCGCGGGTGGTGCGGCGCGACGGCGACGACCCGTATATGGTCGTCGCCGCCGACAAGGGCACGGCGACCTTCTCCGACATCGCCAATGGCCTCTCCGCGGAATACGGCTTCTGGCTGGACGATGCCTTCGCCAGTGGCGGCTCGGCCGGCTACGACCACAAGGGTATGGGCATCACCGCGCGCGGCGCCTGGGTGATGGTGGCGCGGCATTTCGCCGAGCTGGGGCACGACATCTTCAGCCAGGACTTCACCTGCGCCGGCATCGGCGACATGTCGGGAGATGTCTTCGGTAACGGCCTGCTGATCACGCCGCATACGAAGCTCGTCGCGGCTTTCGACCACCGCCACATCTTCCTCGACCCGGACCCGAATCCGGCGGCATCCTTCGCCGAGCGCAAACGCCTTTTCGCCCTGCCACGCTCCTCCTGGGCGGATTACGACACGGCGAAGATCTCGGCTGGCGGCGGGGTCTTTGCACGCAACCTCAAGACCATCCCGCTCTCGCCGCAGGTCCGCGCCCTGCTCGGCCTCGAGGCGGAGCGGATCGAGCCTGCGGCGCTGATGCAGGCGATCCTGCGCGCCCGGGTGGACCTGCTCTATTTCGGCGGCATCGGCACCTATGTGAAGGCCGGCACGGAGAGCCAGGCCGAGGCCGGCGACCGCGCCAATGACGCGCTGCGCGTCAACGGAGACGAGGTGCGCGCCCGCGTCGTTGGGGAGGGCGCCAATCTTGCCGTAACGCAGGCTGGCCGCGTCGAGATCGCGCGCGCGGGTGGACGCATTAACACCGATGCGCTGGATAATTCGGCCGGCGTCTCCACCAGCGACCATGAGGTGAACATCAAGATCCTCCTGGCCGATGCCGAAGCCTCCGGTGCGCTGACCCGCACCCAGCGCGACGCGCTGCTCGCTGAGATGACGGATGAGGTCGCGGAGCTGGTGCTGCGCGACAATGCGCAGCAGGCGCTGGCCGTCTCGCTCGAGGAAAGGGCGGGGGCCGAGGCGCTGCCGGCCCAGGCGGCGCTGATGCTGCGGCTGGAAGCGGCCGGCGTGCTCGACCGTGCCGTTGCCGGCCTGCCTGACGCCGCCACCATGACCAGCCGCATCGCCAGCGGTGAGGCGCTGACCCGCCCGGCTATCGCCGCCCTGCTGCCACTCGCCAAGCTCTGGCTGACCGAGGCCATCGAGGCCGGCGACCTGCCGGATGACCCGGTCTTCGCCCCGCTGCTGCTCGCCTATTTCCCGCACCCATTGCAGGAACGCTTTCCGCAGATGATCGCCCGCCACCGGCTGCGGCGTGAATTGGTGGCGACCGCCATCGCCAATGAGGTGGCCAACCGCCTCGGCTGCGCCGCGCTCGGCCGGCTGGCGGCGGCCGCCGATCCGGTGACGGTCACTCGCGCCGCCTGGTTGGCCGGAGAGATCTTCGCCCTGCCCGCGGCGGCGAATGCGGCGGATGCCTCCGCCGCCCCGGCCGGGGCGCGGCTCGACCTTCTGATGGCGCTGCGGCGGCTGCAGGAGGAGGCGGCGCTCGGCCTGCTCGATGCGCCGCGGCCGTTGGAGCTCGCTTTGGCCGCGTTGCAGCCGGGCGTCGCGGCGCTGGTGGCCGGGGCGGAGCCGGGGCCGGAGGCCGCCGCCTGGCGCGAGGCCGGGCTGCCGGTGGAGGCGGTGGCGCTGGCCGCGGCGGCCGGGCGCCTGGCCGCCGCGCCGGTGATCCTGCAACTCTCCGGCGCCACTGGCTCGGCGCCTGAGGCCGCCGCCGCCGCCTGGTCCGCAGTCGGTGCCGAGTATGGGATCGAGGCGCTGCATGCGGCGGCGCAGTCGGCCCCGGCGCCCGGCCCCTTCGGCCCGCGGGCACGGGCGGCGCTGCTGGCCGATCTCGGTACCATCCAGGCGCGGCTCGCCGCCGCCCGGCTGGCCGGCAAGGCTCCCTCGGCCGAGGCGGAGATCGCGCTGGCGCGGGAGGCGGCAATGGCCGGCGATCTGGCGGCAATCGGCGTCGCGGTGCGGGCGCTGGCGGCGGTGGCGTAAAATTCCTTCTTGGTTCTAAGATAAGAAAATTCTCATTCACAGTTGCGAATCTAAGGCTTGCCGCGTTAGCCTTTTCGGGAAAAGGTAAGGTGTCTCATGGCTAAATTCTTGAGCGTTTTAACAACAAAGGCGGCGTAGGAAAGACTAATATCACATGGAATCTGGCCGATCAGCTTGCAGAAAACGGAAAAAAAGTTCTAATTATAGACTTTGATCCACAATGCAATTTGTCGATCGCGATGTTGGGGGCAGAGCCTTTTAAGGCGCTTGTTGCATCCGCTTCAATTCCAAAAACTATAAGGTCTTTTCTCCAAGGATATCTGCAAAATACAGGTCCGGGGCCAATTGACGTTTACAAGGGGCCAAGCACAAATCCAAATGTCCATCTCGTTGCTGGAGATTTTTGGCTGAATGTGTATTCAGACGCACTAAGCGTCGGCAACGATTTGCTGACTGGCAATGGAATTGCTAAATTTGTGGCACTGCGCACGCTTGAGAGAAAATTATCAGAAGAGGGTTGTGATTATGATTATGTATTAATTGATCTTCCGCCCTCGTTTGGTGGCCTTGTAAGGTCGGCTCTTTATTCGTCAGATTATTTAGTAATTCCTTGTACCTCTGATACGTTTAGTGAATATTGTATTGGCCTCATAGCACAAATGTTGCCGCAATTCGTTGCGGATTGGCAAAACGGTTTGGTGCGATTTAAAGCAAATAACTACGGTTCTGTTGAGTATGATCAATTCGGCAGACCCGTTTTCGCTGGGTGGGTATTTAATGGATTTGATACCCGTGACGGTAAGCTTTTGCGCGCTGATGATGCTCATTTTCAAAATATCACCAAGGCAATAGATCGGCTTACGCAAGCTCTCGTATCATCGATAACTGTTTACGATCCGGTTGTTCATAAAGCTGGAAGTAGTTTGCTGGGTAAAATTGAAGATATGAATGTTCTCATCCAAAATAGCCTTTGGCAAAACATACCTGCCGCGAAACTTGATAAGCATCAGCAGGTTAAGGATTTAACAGGCGGAAAAAGTTCTTGGTCTGATGCGCAAAAGAGACTAATCGTTTCGATACGAAATCAAATTGATGACATAGCCAAAGCTGTAATCTCTAAGCTGTAGATCATGACCCGCCAGGCCTGGGCCTGGGCCCTTTATGACTGGGCGAACAGCGCCTTCCCCACCGTCGTCTCCACCTTCGTCATCGCCGCCTATTTCACCAAGGGCATCGCGCCGGACCCGGCGACAGGCCAGGCGCAATGGGGCTGGATGCAGACGGTGGCGGGCATCGTCATCGCCCTGCTCTCGCCCGCCCTTGGCGCCGTCGCCGATGCTGGTGGCCGGCGGCGGCTGATGCTCGGCCTCTGCACCGCGGTGATGGTGGTGGCGACCGCTGGGATCTGGTTCGCGCGGCCGCAGCCGGAAGATGCGCTCTGGGCGCTCGCCTGCGTCGGCCTTGCCACCATCGCCTTCGAATTGGGCACGGTCTTCTACAACTCGCTGCTGCCGGAGGTGGCGGCACCCGCGCAGATCGGCCGCGTCTCCGGCCTCGCCTGGGGGCTCGGCTATGCCGGGGGCCTTGTCTGCCTGGTGCTGGCGCTGGTGGTGCTGGTGCAGCCAAAGCCGCCACTCTTCGGGCTGGACGCCGCGAGCGCCGAGCCCGTGCGGGCGACGGCGCTGCTGACCGCCGCCTGGGTCGCCGCCTTCGCCTGGCCGGTGCTCGCCTTGCTGCCGGGCGCGCAGGGACCGAGGCCCGGCTGGTGGGCGGCGGCGCAGGGAGGGATGGCGGAGATCATCCGCCTGTTGCGCGGCCTGCCACGCAACCCGGTGATGGCGCGCTTCCTGGTCGCGCGCCTGTTCTACACCGACGGGCTGAACACCCTCTTCGCCTTCGGCGCGATCTATGCCGCCGGCGTCTTCGGCATGGGCTTCGAGGAGATCCTGGTCTTCGGTATCGCGCTGAACCTGACGGCCGGACTCGGCGCCGCCGGCTTCGGCCTCGTCGAGGACCGGGTGGGGTCGAAGCGCATGGTGATGGTGGCGCTCGGCGCGCTGGTGCTGCTCAGCGCCGGGCTGCTGGTGGTGGAAGGCAAGCCCGCCTTCTGGGCCCTGGCCCTGGCGCTCGGCGTCTTCATCGGCCCGGCCCAGGCGGCGAGCCGTACGCTGATGGCGCGCCTCGCCCCGCCGGCCGAGGTGGCGGCACATTTCGGTCTTTTCGCCCTCAGCGGCCGGGTCACTGGCTTCCTTGGCCCGGCGGCGCTGGCGGCCATCACCACGGCGACGGGCAGCCAGCGGGCGGGGATGGCGACAGTGGTGATCTTCCTCGCCCTGGGCGCCGCCATCCTCGCAGGCGTCAGGCCTTACGCGGCGATGGAGAGATAGGCCGGCATCGGCTGGGTATCATCCACCACGCCGATGACGCCGGGAACATTCTCCGCCAGTACGCGCAGTGCCCGCCGGACCGCCTCGCTGCGGACGAAGCCGTGGAAGGTGACGGTGCCGTGGTCCACCTCGACCATGGTGGTGAAGGTATCCGCCCAGGGCTGCTTCCGCATCGCCGCCAGCACCGCCGTACGGATGCGGGAGTCGGACAGGCCCTGCGCCTCGGGCGGCGGCGCGACCAGGGCGCGCAGCAGGTCTGCCCGGCTGACGAGGCCGCGCAGCCGGCCCCCTTCCACCACCAGCACGCGGCGGATGCCCATCTCCTCCAATAGATGCGCGACATGGGTCGCGGTGGTATCCGGGGTGACGGTGACGAGCTGCTCGGTCATCACATCGGCCGCGGTCACGCCATGGGTGCGCGCATAGCGCTCCGCCTCGGTCGCGGGGTTGCCCAGCAGGCGGCGCAACCAGCCGGCCGGCCGGTCCTCGGCACCGGCGAGGCGTCGGATCAGGTCGGCCTCGGTCACGATGCCGCGCAGGCGGCCATCATGGTCGAGCACCGGCACGGCGGAGATGCCGCGCTCGGCAAGCAGCCGGGCAATGGCGGTGACCGGCGTTTCCGGCGGCACGGTCACGACATCCGGGGTCATCAGGTCGCGGGCGGTGAGGCTGGTCATGGCAGGTTTCTCCTTCGCCGATGACCGGAAGATGCGCCGCCCCGGGCCGGCGCACCTTGATCCGGCGCAAGCCGGCCCTTCCGCGATCGGAGCGGAATAGTTATGTCTGGCGCGACGTGACCCAACCGGGAGGACCAAGAAGAATGATCCGCTTCACACGCCGCACCCTGCTTGCCGCCGGCAGTGCCGCACTGGCCGCACCCAGCATCGGCCGCGCCCAGGACCTGCAGCTGGCCATTGCCACCGGCACCACGGGCGGCGTCTATTACCCGCTCGGTGGCGGCCTCGCGAACATCCTCTCGCGCACCATCCCGGGGATGAGCGCGACGGTCGAGGTGACCGGCGGCTCGGTCGCCAACAACCAGCTGCTCGGCGCCGGGCGGGTTGGGCTGATCTTCTCCCAGGTCGATGCCTGCGTGGATGCGGTGAACGGGCAGGACCGTTTCCGGGGGCGGCCGGTGAAGGTCCGCGCCATCGCCGTGCTCTACACCAACCGCATGCAGGTGGTGACGACGGCCTCGAGCGGCATCCAGAGCATCGCCGACATGAAGGGCAAGCGCGTCTCGAGCGGCGCGCCCGGCTCGGCGACCGAGGTGATGGCCTTCCGGCTGATCGAGGCCGCCGGCCTCGACCGTGACAAGGACTTCCGCGCCCGCGAGCGCCTGTCGCCGGCCGAGAGCACCAACGCCGTCAAGGACGGCAAGCTCGACGCCTATTTCTTTGTCTCCGGCGTGCCGACCAGCGCGGTGACCGACCTTGCCGCCTCGCCCGGCATCACCATCCGCCTGGTCGACCATGCCGATTTGGTGCCGAAGATCACGGCGAAGCACGGGCCGGTCTATTTCCCCGAGGTGATCCCGGCCGGCACCTATCCCGGCCAGACCACGGACAACCAGCAGATGTCGGTGGCCAACATCCTCGGCGTGCTGGACACCATGCCGGACGAGCAGGTGACGAAAATCCTCGAGAGCACCTGGAACAACCGTGCCGAGCTGGCCCAGGTGCATGCCGAGGGGCGCGGCTTCACGATGGAGCGGCAGAAGACCGCAGCGGCCGGCGTGCCCTGGCACCCGGCGGCCGAGGCCTTCTGGAAGAAGCAGGGCGCAACCCTGGCCTGATGGGGAGGGCGGGGGTCCCTGGGCCGCCGCCCTTTCGCCTCACCCCCGCTGCATGGCCGCAGCCGTCGCCCGGTCGCGTGGATCGGCGCTGGCGGCGAGGCCGGCTGTGGCGCCCGCCCGGTCGGGGGCAGTGCGGTTCTGGCTCAACTTGCGCTTGCCGGTCAGCTGCTCGATCCGCAGCACCAGGCCGACGATGCCCTTCAATTGCCCGGCGACGAATCCCTCCGGCGCATCCGCAACCGACCAGGGGCGGGGCTGGGCCGCCTCCTTCTCCGCTGTTAGGTGGCTGACGATCGCGTGCAGCCGCGCCGCATCCTCGATGATCTCGACCGGCCCCTCGGCATGCACCGCCTCGTAGTTCCAGGTCGGCAACACCCGGTGGTGCTCTGCCTTCGACGGATACCAGTTGGGCGAGACATAGGCCTCTGCCCCCTGGAACACCGCAATGGCCCGGCCGACCTCTCGCAGCGCCGTCCAATGCGGGTTGGCGCGGGCAAGATGGCCGATCAGCACGCCCTGCCCTGCATCGAGCGTCAGCGGCAGGTGGGTGATGTCAGGCAGACCTCCCGCGCCGTTCGAGACAAGCAGGGCAAGGCGCGCCTCACGGATCAGCGCATGCAGGATCTCCGGGCGGTCCTCCCGGAAGGCGGTGGGCGTGTACATGGGCCGAGCATGCCGCCGGAAGGCACGGCTCGTCCAATACGGTGAAGCTGCGGCAGTTTTCTAAGGACGCTTGTCGCTTTCAGTTTCAGCGGCCGCGCTCTCGGTCCTGGCGCGGTCGTCATTGGGGCGGCCCTGGGGGGAACCTCCGGCCTCCTCGATCTCCTCCGGCTTCGCCGCGCCGCGGGATTTCTCCTCCTCGGTCCAGGGCTGCTCGCCGGTGCCTTTTTGTGGCGCTGGTGTCTGGTTCGGCATGTTGCACCTCCTCCGTATCGAGCATCCAGCGCGCCCCGGACGCCACGGTTCCGTCTTTGCTGCGTTGGGGCGGCTGCTCGATGGAACAGGTGCCCATGTTCAATGACATCCTGGTGGGCGGGCGGGACATGCCGATCTGGCTGTCCCTCCTGATAGCCTTCGTCCTTGCCCCCGTCCTGGCGCTGCTCGCGCTGCGGCTGCTGCATACCCTGCTCGATCGCATCCTGGCCAATGGCCAGGCCCGGGTGCTGCGGCGGGTGATCGCGGATGGCCGCATCGCGGTACAGATCTCGGTGGCGCTGATAGCCGTTGAGGTGGCGCTGCCGACGGTGGACTTGCCGACCGCCGCCGAGCAGGCGGCCAGCCGGGCCGCCGCGCTTGGCCTTGTGGCGGCGATCGGCTGGGCCATGACACGCAAGGTGGCCGCCATCTTCGACGCCTATATGGAGGGCGATCTCGGCGAGGATGCGGACTGGCTGCAGCGCCGCCGCCGCACCCAGCTCATCGTCTTCCGCCGTCTTGCGGTCTCGGCCGGGGTGCTGCTGACGGCGGGGGTGGTGCTGACGGCCATCCCGGCGGTGCGGGCGGTGGGGCTCAGCCTATTTGCCTCCGCCGGTGTCGCCGGCATCGTCGCCGGCCTCGCGGCGCGGCCGGCAGTCTCCAACCTCATCGCCGGCATCCAGATCGCGCTGACCCAGCCGATCCGCCTCGGTGATGCGGTGGTGGTTGAGGGGGAATGGGGCCATGTGGCGGAGATCACGTCCACCTATGTGACCATAGCCACCTGGGATCAGCGCTCGCTCGTCGTGCCGATCGCCTATTTCACTGAACGCCCGATCCGCAACTGGACAAAGACCAGCGCCCAGCTTCTCGACACCGCCTTCGTCTATGTGGATTACACGGTGCCTGTAGACGCCTTGCGGGCGGAGGCACGGCGCATCCTGGAGGCCAGCCCGCTCTGGGACAAACGCGTCTTCGCGGTACAGGTCACCGACCTGACGGAGCGCAGCGTCGAGATCCGCGTGCTGATGAGCGCCGCCAATTCCGGAGCGATGTTCGACCTGCGGTGCCTGATGCGCGAACAGCTCATCGCCTTCCTCGCTGAGCACTATCCGAAAGCGTTGCCGCAGGCACGGCTTTCGGTCACGGAGGTGCGGGCGGCTTGACCGAGTGCGGCATGGTCGCCAGCCTTTCCGCCAAGAACGGGAGGGGGTGACATGTGGCGTCGTCGAACGGTGATCGGAGGTGCACTGGCCGCCGCCGCGGCCCATCGCGCCGGGGCCCAGGGCTGGCCGGAGCGGCCGATCCGCGTCATCGCTCCCTATGCGCCCGGCGGGCAGTCAGACACGGTGGTACGGTTGCTGGCACCGAAGATGGCGGAGGCTCTGGGGCAGAGCCTGGTGATCGAGAACCGCACCGGCGCTGGCGGCTCGATCGGCGCCGGGGTGGTCGCGCAATCGCCGCCCGATGGCTACACTCTGCTTTTCGAGAGCTTCGCTTTCCTCGTCGTGCCATTCATCGTGAAGGGCCTCACCTTCGACTACGAGAAGGCCTTCGCCCCGGTCGGGCAGGCGGTGGCGTTACCCTATGTGCTGGTGGTGCGGCGGGACTTTCCGGCGCAGGACTTCGCCGGCTTCCTGGCCTATGCAAAGGCGCATCCGGGGGTGAGCTACGGCACGCCGGGCGTTGGCACGGTCGGCCATCTGGCGGGCGCGCTGCTCGAGAACCGCGCCGGTATCCGGCTCGAGCACGTACCCTACCGGGGCGGGGCAGAGTCGGCGCGGGATCTGGCCGGCGGCGTCATCGATGCGGCCATCGGCACGGCGAACAGCTTCGGCCCGCTGATCCAGGACGGCAAGGTCCGCGGGCTGGCGCTGACCAGCGGGGAACGCCGCGGCAGCCTCTCCAACCTGCCAACCATCGCCGAATGCGGCTTCCCGGGCTATGACCTGACGAGCTGGAACGGCCTTTTCGCGCCTTCCGGCACGCCGGCGCCCGTCATGGCACGGCTGGAGGCGGCGATGATGGCTGCCACCCGCGACCCAGCCACCCAGCAGAAGCTGGCGCTGACCGGCAATGACGCTGTGACCGAAGGCTCGGCGGCCTTCGCCGCCCGGATCCAGCGGGAGCGGGCGGTGGTGAAGCAGATCGTGGCGCAGACCGGGATCCGGGCGGACTGACCCTCTACGCCGCCTTCACCGCGGCGTGGAGGCGCCTGACATCCGCCCGGTTGCCGGCGAGCCGTTCATCCCGCTCGACGGCCGGGCCGCCCAGTGCCAGCGACGCATTGCCGCGTTCGAGCCGCATGTCGCTGGTGGCGCCGAAGATCTGGCGCACCGCCTGGGTGTCCTTCACCAGCCGGGCGGATTCAGCATTCCGCAGCCAGGCCTCGCGCAGCAGCTCCCCGCTGCCACCGAGCAGCAGCAGGGCGGAGAGCCCGAACAGCGCGCTCAGGATGGATCTGATGGATCATGATCGCATGCGTTGCGGCATGGCCCCTTCCCCCGCTGCTGGGCGGAGTTCGGGGGCGTTGTGTTGCCTGCCGGCTAAACCCCGCCTCAGCTACCCTCGTCGGGGATATTGAGCAGGGTGCCGCAGGCCTTGCAGTGGACCGAATCTGGCTCATGCCGCTGCAGGCCGCAGCCTGGGCAGTCGAAGCGGACCTTGTTCGGGCGGAACAGCGTCTGCGCGAGGCGGAGGAAAAGGGTGACGCCGGCGAGCATGATGACGACCGTTAGCAGCCGCCCGACCTGTCCCTGCAGCGTGATGTCGCCGAAGCCCGTGGTGGTCAGTGCGGTGACGGTGAAATAGAGCGCATCCGCGTAATTGTTGATCTCCGGATTGCCGCGATGCTGCGTCTCGAAAACCAACCCCGTCATGACGAAGATGAAGACGGTGAGCTGGGCCGCTGCCAGCGTCGCCTCCTCGTTTCGGCGAAAGAATGGCAGGTCGCTGCGGAGCGAAGCGATGAGCCGCACCGAATGCAGCAGCCTGAGCGTCCGCAGCACGCGCAGGAAGCCGAGCGCGCCATGGAGCAGCGGCGCCAGCAGCAGCGAGAGGATACCGAGCAGGTCGGCCAGCTCCAGCGGCTGGACCAGACTGCGCCAGGGCCGCGCGCTGGCGCTGAGCCGGGCCACGAATTCGGCCAGCAGCACGAGGCCGAGGCCGACATCAATCGCCAGCACCGTGCCCGTAAGCGGCAGGAAGGAGGCCAGGATAATCCAGCCGATGCTCAGCAGGTCAAGGCCGAGCAGGGCATAGCGGAAGCGGCGGGCCTCCGGCACTTCGGACCGGTAAAGGCGCCGCAGCGCGACCCGAAACCGGCCGTGCCGCAGCGCTGACATCCTTACAGCGCGCCGCCGCGCCGCCCAGCCATGGCGCCGAGGCGGAGCCGGAGGGCGTTCAGCTTGATGAAGCCCTGGGCGTCGAACTGGTCATAGGCACCCTGATCCTCCTCGAAGGTGACATGCTTCATCGAGTAGAGGCTGTTGGGCGAACGGCGGCCTGTGACGATGACATTGCCCTTGTAGAGCTTCATCCTCACCTCGCCGGTGACGCTGTGCTGGCTCTCATCCGCCATGGCCTGGATCATCCGGCGCTCCGGGCTGAACCAGAAGCCATTATAGACGATCTCCGCGTAGCGCGGCATCAGGCTGTCCTTGAGATGCGCCGCCTCGCGGTCGAGGGTGATGCTCTCGATCGCCCGATGCGCCTGCCACAGGATGGTGCCGCCCGGCGTCTCGTAGCAGCCGCGCGACTTCATGCCGACGAAGCGGTTCTCGACGAGGTCGAGCCGGCCGATGCCGTTGGCCTTGCCGAGGGCGTTCAGCTCGGTCAGCAGCGCGGCCGGGGACATCCGCTTCCCGTTGATGCCGACGGCGTCGCCGCGCTCGAACTCCACCACGATCTCGGTCGGGGTGTCGGGCGCTTCCATCGGGCTGATGGTGCGCTGCCAGACCATCTCGTCCGGGGCGTCCCAGGGCTCTTCGAGGATCTTGCCCTCGGAGCTGCTGTGCAGCAGGTTGGCGTCGACGCTGAAAGGCGCCTCGCCACGCTTGTCCTTGGCGATGGGAATTTGGTTCTGCTCGGCGAATTCCAGCAGCTTGGTACGGCTGGTGAGCTCCCATTCGCGCCAGGGGGCGATGACCTTCACGTCAGGCTTCAGCGAATAATAGCCGATCTCGAAGCGCACCTGGTCGTTGCCCTTGCCGGTCGCGCCATGGGCGACGGCATCCGCGCCCACCTGCTCGGCGATCTCGATCTGCCGCTTGGCGATCAGCGGCCGGGCGATGGAGGTGCCGAGCAGGTATTGACCCTCGTAGAGGGCGTTCATGCGGAACATCGGAAAGACGAAGTCGCGGGTGAATTCCTCCCGCAGGTCATCGACGAAGATGTTCTCCGGCTTGATGCCGAGCAGCAGCGCCTTGTCCCGCGCCGGGCCCAATTCCTCACCCTGGCCGAGATCGGCGGTGAAGGTCACCACCTCGCAGCGATAGGTGGTCTGAAGCCATTTCAGGATGACGCTGGTATCGAGGCCGCCGGAATAGGCCAGCACGACCTTCTTGACATCCTTCACGCGCATGCTTCCGTTCCTGACGGCGGTTGAGGCTGCCCTGGAGGGCCCTGCGCCTGATGCCCCGTTTGCGGCCGGAGGACAAGGCATTGCCGCGCCCCAAGGGCCAGGGCCGGGCCATCGGCCGCCGCCGGGCGTCTCAATCGTGAGACCATCCCGAATTGCCTGAGCAAGGGAACAGGCGCCTCAGGGCGCCTGCAGGTTCTCGCGTAATGTCTTTCCACGGTACTCGGTGCGGAACAGGCCGCGGCGCTGCAACTCCGGCACTACGGTGCGGCAGAAATCCTCCAGCATCAGCGGCGAGATGGTCGGCCATATGATAAAGCCGTCGCAGGCGCCGCTGGTGAAGTAGTCCTCGAGCTGGTCGGCGATCATGGCCGGGGTGCCCACCAGCAGGTCGCGCGGCTTGCTCGCGGCTTCGGCGAAGCTGATCCGCTCCTGCTCCATCAGCTGCAGCACCCGGTCATGCGAGCCGGAGATGCCCTGGTTGCCCTGGGCCTTCGCCACCTCCTCGGCCGTGCGGTGCTTCGACAGGTCGGCACCGAGCAGGGAGGAGTTCAGCATCAGCTGCGCCTCCGGGTCGATCAGCGACTGCAGGTAGGCGTGCCGCTCCCGTGCGATCGATTCCGTCTCGCCCACGGTCACGGCGAAGGAGGGCAATATCTTGCAGGCTTCCGGCGGGCGGTCGTACTTGTCCAGCCGCGCCTTGATGTCGTCATGGAAGGCGATGGTGTCGGCCTTGCTGTGCGGCGTGCAGAAGATCATCTCCGCCCAGCGCGCGGCGAATTCCCGGCCGCGGTCGGAGGCGCCGGCCTGCAGGAAGACCGGCCGCCCCTGCGGCGTGCGCGGGATGGTCAGCGGGCCGCGGGTCTTGACCCATTGCCCTTCGAAATTCGTGTAACGGACCTTGGACGGGTCGATGAAGACGCCGCGCTCGCGGTCCATCACGAAGGCATCCGGCTCCCAGCTGTCCCAGAGGGCGCAGCAGGCCTCCAGCACCTCGTCGCCGCGGTCGTAGCGAAGGTGCTTGGGCGGGATGCCGTCCAGGCCGAAATTCCGCGCCTCGAGATCGGTCGCCGAGGTGACGACGTTCCAGGCCGCCCGTCCCTTCGTCACCATGTCGAGCGAGGCCAGCGTCCGCGCCAGGTAGTAGGGGTTCATGAAGGTGGTGGAGAGTGTCGCCCCGAGGCCGAGATGCCGGGTGACGCGCGCCATGAAGGGCAGGATGGTCAGCGGGTCGAGGTAGCTGATCTGCCCGCCGAGCCGCAGATAGGCGTCGAAATTGCCGCCATGGATATCCGGCAGGCCGAAGGTGTCGGCGTAGAAGCAAGCGTCGAAGCAGCCGGCCTCCAGCACCCGCGCCAGGTGCTCATAGCGGGAGGGCTCGAAGATGTCGTGCAGGTCAGCTTCCGGGTGGCGCCAAGCCCCCGGATGATTGGCAGTCGGCCCGGTCTTCAGATAGGCGACCAGGTGCATCCGGCGCGGCGTCGTCATGCGGCAGGCCTCTCGGTCTCGATATGCGGCCGGCTGGCATTCGTCCCGGCCGCACTATGGCGTCAGAACCGGTCGGCGCGATAGGGCTCCGGGCTGACGAAGGGCGCCTCGCCCAGCATCATCTCGGACAGCAGGCGGCCGGTGGTCGGGCCGAGGGTAAGGCCCTGATGGGCATGGCCGAAGGCGCACCACGCCCCCTGCTGGCCCGGCAGCGGCCCGATGACGGGCAGCATGTCCGGCGTGCAGGGGCGCACGCCCATCCAGGGCTTGTCCTCCACCCGCTCCGCCAGCGGCAGCAACTGCCGGGCGACCGGCTCGGCGCGCTCGAGCTGGACGGGGCTCGGCGGCGCATCGGGGCGGGCGAATTCGGCGCCGGTGGTCAGGCGGATGCCGGCCCGCATCGGCGCGAGCAGGAAGCCGCTCTCGGTATCCAGCACCGGGCGGTTCAGCGTCGCATTGCCGCGCAGGCCGAAATGCAGGTGGTAGCCCCGCTTGCCGAAGAGCGGCGGGGCATAGCCGAGCCGCCGCGTCACCTCGACCGAGGCGGCGCCGAGCGCGACCACGACCTCGGCCGCCTCCACCGGCCCCGCCTTGCCCTGCACGCGCCAGCCCGCGCCGGCACGCTGCAGCGTCGCCGCATCACCAAGCACGATGCTGCCTCCGGCCTCGGCGAACATCCCTGCATAGGCGAGGGTGAGGGCATGCGGGTCGCTGACCGAGAGCGGGTCCGTCCAGTGGATGGCGCCCAGCCGCCCGACCAGGAGATGCGGCTCCGCCTCGGCCAGGGCCTGGCTGTCGAGGGCGGTGAAATTCACGCCGTAGTCGCGCCACGCCGTCTCGGCCTGGGCCAGGGCGGCGTCCAGCAGCCGCGGTTCGTTGAACAGCCGCATCCAGCCGATCGGCCGCAGCAGCGCCATGGCCTCGGTGCCCCGCGCCAGCGCCAGATGCTCGTCGAGGCAGGTGGCGATGAGGCGGGAATAGGCCAGCACCGCCTGCAGGTAGCGCGTCGGCTCCGAATTCCACCAGTATCGCAGCAGCGGCGAGACGAAGCCCGGCAGGGCGAGCGGATGGTAGGCCACGTCGATGGCGCGGTTGCCGGCGATCCGCCGCAGCTCCGCCAGGGCCCGCGGGAAGGGATGGGGATAGACCGCCTCGCGCTGGATCAGCCCACCATTGCCGAAGGAGGCGCCTTCGCCCGGCCCCTGCCGGTCCAGCAGGACCACCTCATACCCCCGCCGCTGGAGATGCAGCGCGACCGAGACGCCGACCATCCCGGCCCCAAGCACGATTGCCGACCGCAAAGCCACGATATTCCCCCTTGTTCCGGCCGGTGTCCTGGCCGCCGGCAGCCTGGGCAACCGATGCGGCGGCGGCAAGGCCTTCGAACCGGCTATTTCAGCAATATCCGCGCCGTGCCGGCGTAGCTCGGCTCAGGGACGGACGGCCGGCGTCTCCAGCGGCATCCCGGCGGCGCGGCGCATCAGGAACAGCTCGATCTCGATGTATTCGGCCGCGCCGTAGGCATAGGGCTCGGACCTGACGCCAGCCATGCAGTTGCGGAGGCGCCGCTGCAGCGAGCCCATGCCCTGCCATTCCAGCCGGTAGAGCGGATAGCCGGTGGGATGCGCCTCGGGGATCGGGCTGCTGCCCAGATGCCGCCCGGCATTCGCGTCGTGGCATTGGGCGCAGGAGAGGTCGAGCTGCCCGCGGCGCTGGCGGTACAGCGCATCCCCCCGCGCCAGGGCGGGGGCAAGGCGCGGGTCCTCCGGCGGGGCGACCGGCATCCCGCGCGATTGCAGCCCGACCAGCGCCGAAAGCGCCAGCGCCTCCTCCGACTCGCGGGGGAAAGGCGTGCGCCCCTGCCGCGCCTCCTGGCATTGCGCGATGCGGCCGGCCAAGTCGATGGGCCCGCCGCTCGCCGCGTCGAAGGCCGGGTAGCGCGCCGCGACACCGCGCATTCCTGCCACGTCGCCATGGCAGCCGGCGCAACCGGCACTGTCCCACAGCGCCCGGCCTTCCTCGACCCAAAGCATGCCGGGGTTGGCGGTGTCGTCCCGTTGCATCGCCTGCGTCTCCGGCGACATCAGCACGAAGCCCGATTCCCGAGCCTCCGCCACGACGCCGGCCAGCAACAGGGCGAGCAGGAGCCGCCTCATGTCACGGTCAGGCTGCGCGTCTCGGTCTGCTCGAAGCCGTTGTCGCCGCTCCAGGTGAAGGCGAGGATGCCGCTCTCCGCCGCCACCACGCTGAAGCTGAGGAAGGGGTTGGCGGCGATGGCCGGCGCCAGCTCGGCGGAGAAGACCTCCTCGTTGTTGTAGAGGCAGGTGAAGCGGGTGACGATGTCGCGCGGCACCACCACGCCGTCGGCGCCGGGGCGGTAGCCGGTCTCCATGACATGCTGGATCAGCGTGCGGATCTCGATCACCTCGCCGCGCCGGGCGGTGCGGGGCAGGTTGATGAGGGTGCGCGCCATGCCTCAGCCCTCCACGCAGGCGGCCAGCGTCACGATGACATCGGCGCTGGCCGAGCGGAACCGGCCGTCGCTCATCTCCGCTACCGCGACCAGCCGCTGCGAGGTGGCGAGCCGCATCCGCGTCGCCAGCCGCGCCCGTCCGGCCCGCGGGCCGAGCCGGGCGGTGACGACGTTCGGCTGCGGGTTGCGCTCGTTGAAGAGGGCGATGCGGCGGACATGCGCCTCCTCCGTCATCGGGCTCTCGACTGCGATGGTGACGGGGACGGTGTTGCCGTTCTCGACCAGCGGCGGAATCTCGAGCGTGACCTGGCCCTCCGCCGGCTCGGCCCCACCGGTGAAGGCGAGGATGGCCTCGTGCAGGCCTGACCGTTCGGCCCGGGCCGGGCGCAGCAGCGCCACGGCCAGCAGCCCGGCGCCGAGCGCGCGGCGCTCAATCCCTGAGCGTAAGGAGGAAGGCCACGACATCCTCGATCTCCCCGGCGGACAGGATCGTCCGCCCCTGCCAGGCCGGCCCGACCCGGACCAGCCCCTCGGTCCGGTAGTAGGAAGGCATGATGGTCTCGGGGTTCAACCTCCGGCCATCCACCAGCCGCAGGCGCAGCTGCCCTTCGGTCAGCCGGGTGCCGACCCCGGCGAGGCTCGGTGCCAGGTCGCCCTGGAAGCGCTCCTCCGGGAAGGGCCCCGCATGGCAGAGCAGGCAGAGGCCGCGCTGGCGAGTGGCGACGATGGCCCGGCCGCGTGCCGCATCGCCGGGCTGGCCGGTGAGGGAAGGGATGCCCTCCTCGGCGGCGGCCCCGCCGGCCAGCAGCAGGGCGAGTACCGGCGCCCATCTAGCCAAAGGCATCCGCCGTGATGGTGCGGAACCAGTCCTCGGCATAGCCGGCCTCCGCGGCGCGGGTGGCGGCCGGGGCACCAAGCGGGCTGACGCCGCCAGCGCCCGGCACATCGGCCAGCAGCCCGTTCGCCGGCCGGTAGACCCCGGCGATGGAGATGCCGTAGCCCGGCTCCACCAGGCTGTAGCAGGTGTTGATGAGCTTCGGCGGGGCAGGGGCCTCGCCGCGCAGCAGCGCCGCCACCGCCTCGGCGCAGACCCGCGCCTGGGCATTGGCGGCGAAGGCGGATTTCGGCATGGCGCCGGCGATGATCGCGTCACCGATCAGGTGGATGCCCGGCCGCTGCCGGGATTCGAAGCTGACCGGGTCGACCGGGCACCAGCCGCTGCGGTCCGTGAGCCCCGCCGCCTGGGCGATGCGCCCGGCCGCCTGGGGCGGGATGATGCTGGCGACGGCGGCCTGGTGCTCGCCGAACTCGGTCCGCACCACCCGCGCCGCCGCATCCACCTCCACCACCTTGCCACCGGAGGAGAGCGGCACCCATTCCAGCAGGCCGGGATAGAGCGCCGCCCAGGCCTCCTCGAACAGCTTCTGCTTCGAGAAGGCGTCCTTCTCATCGAGCAGGATGAGCTTCGAGCGCGGCTTACGGGCCTTCAGGTAGTGGGCGATGAGGCTCGCCCGCTCATAGGGTCCGGGCGGGCAGCGATAGGGGTTGGCCGGGGCGGAGAGCACCACCAGCCCGCCATCCTCCATCGCCTCCAGCTGGCGGCGCAGCAGCAGGGTCTGCGGCCCGGCCCGCCAGGCATGCGGCATCGCCTCGGTATCGAGGCCGGGGATGGCATCCGGCCGCAGCGAGATCCCCGGCGCCATCACCAGCCGGTCGAAGGGGAGGGCGCCGCCATCGGCCAGCACCACCCGCCGGTCCTCGATGGCCCGCGCCTCCTGCTGCTCCACGGCGATGCCCTCTCGCCGCAGCCCCTCATAGCCGAAGCGCTGCGCCTCCATCTCCCGCAGCCCGGCGATGACCGCGTTGCTGAAAGGGCAGGAGAGATAGGTCGCGTTCCGCTCCACCAGCGTCACCGCGAACCCCAGCCGATGCAGCGCCCGCGCCGCCGTCGCGCCCCCGAAGCCGCCGCCGATGACGACCACCCGCGGTGCCGCCTGCGCCAGGGCGGGTGCGGCCAACAGCGCCGTGCCGAGCAGCGCACGGCGCCTCATCGCGGCGCCGCGACCCAGGCGGCGATCGCCCGGATCTCCGCCTCGGTGAAGCCGCGGGCGATGCGGTCCATCACCGTGGGTGACCGCTCGCCCGCCTTGTAGGCGAGCATGGCTTCCGCGATCGCCCCGGCCGGTTGGCTGGCAAGGGCCGGCATGCCGCCCCCGCCATGGCAGCCGGCGCAGGAGGAAGCACCCGGCGGTGGCGCTGCCGCGGCCGGCAGCGCCGCCAGCAGACTAAGCGCGACGCAGATCCGCATGCTTCAGCGGCAGCTGCCGCACCCGCTTGCCCGTCGCGGCGAAGATCGCATTCAGCACCGCTGGCGCCGCAACGGCGATGGTCGGTTCCCCGACCCCGCCCCAGAAGCCGCCGGAAGGCATCAGGATCGCCTCCACCGCCGGCATCTCGGCCATGCGCATCACCGGATAGGTGTCAAAATTCTCCTGCTCGATCCGCCCCTCGGCGACCGTGCACTCGCCATGGAGCGCCGCGCTCAGCCCATAGACGAAGGAGCCTTCGACCTGCGCCGCGATCTGCTGCGGGTTGACCGCATGGCCGGGGTCGGTGGCGGCGGTGATCCTGTGGATGGTGAGCTCCCCGGCCGGGTTCACCGAGACCTCGGCGCAGGCGGCGACATAGCTGCCGAAGCCCATGATCTGGGCAAGGCCGCGCGCCCGCCCCTCCGGCGCCGGCTGGCCCCAGCCGCCGCGCTCGGCGACCGCGTTCAGCACCGCGAGATGCTTCGGACTGTTCTTCAGAAGAGCCCGGCGGAACTCGAGCGGATCCTTGCCGGCGGCATGCGCCAGCTCGTCCATGAAGCATTCCACATAGACGGCGTTCTGGTTGAGATTCACCCCGCGCCAGAAGCCCGGCGGCACATGCGGGTTGCGCATCGCATGGTCGATGAGGATGTTGGGAATGGCATAGCCGAAGGCCCCCTCCTCGCCGCCCGGGCTGAGCCCCTGGAACACTACCGGGTCCCGCCCGTCGCGGATATTCTGCGGGAAGATGCCGGCGACGATGGACTGGCCGGAGATGCGCATGGCGAGGCCGGTGAGGTTGCCATCCGCATCGAGCGCGCCCGTCAGCTTGCACTGGGTGATCGGGTGGTAGCGCCCGTGCAGCATGTCCTCCTCGCGCGACCAGAGCAGCTTGACCGGCGTGCCGGGCATCTGCTTCGCGATCTCGACCGCCTGGCGCACCCAGTCATGCACCGCGCCGCGCCGGCCGAAGCCGCCGCCGAGATGAATCTTGTGGACTTCGCACCTGCCGGGCGGCAGGCCGGCGGCTTCGGAGGTGGCGGCCAGCGCCGCCTCGCCATTCTGGGTCGGCGTCCAGACCTCGCAGCGCTCCGGCGTCCAGACCGCCGTGGCGTTCATCGGCTCCATCGTCGCATGGTTCTGGAAGGGGTAGCCGTAGGTGGCCTCCACCCGCCGCGCCGCGCCGGCGATGGCCGTCCTGGCATCGCCCGCGCGGTTGCCGACCGCCGCCTCCGGCGCCTCGAGCCCCGCCTTCAGCACCTCGGCGATGCTGGCCGAGGAGACCTGCGCGTTCGGCCCGTTGTCCCAGGTGACCGGCAGGGCGTCGAGCGCCGTCTTCGCCCGCCACCAGGTGTCGGCGATGACGGCGACGGCGGTCTCGCCCACCGGCACCACCTTCTTCACCCCCGGCATCCCGGCAACCTTGGCCGCGTCGAAGCTCGCCACCTTGCCGCCGAAGACCGGGCAGTCGCGGATCGCCGCATTCAGCATCCCAGGCAGGACGAGGTCGGCGCCATAGACCTGCCGGCCATTGGTCTTGTCCACCGTGTCCAGCCGCGGCAGCGGCTTGCCGGCAATGGTCCAGTCCTTCGGGTCGCGCAGCGGGATGTCGGTCGGCGGCGTCAGCCGCGCCGCCGCCTCGGCCACCTTGCCATAGGTGGTGGTCCGGCCGCTGGGCTGATGGGTGATGGTGCTGTTCGCCGCGCGGCACTCCGCAGCCGGTACGCCCCAGCCCTGGGCGGCCGCCTCGACCAGCATCATCCGCGCCGCGGCGCCGCCCTTGCGGACATAGTCATGGCTCTCGCGGATGCCGCGGCTGCCGCCCGTCGACATGTTCCCCCAGGCCCGGTTGCGCGCCAGGTTCTGCCCCGGGGTCGGGTATTCCGTGGAGACCTTCGACCAGTCGGCATTCAGCTCCTCCGCGACGAGCTGGGCGAGACCGGTGAGCGTTCCCTGGCCCATCTCCGAGCGGGCGATGCGGATGATGATGCTGTCATCCGGCTTCACCACCACCCAGGCATTGACCTCGGGCGCGGTGGCGGGGGTGGTTCCCTGCGCCGCTCCCTGGGCCGCAGCCTCGGGCGGGCGGATGCCGAGGGTGAAGGCGCCGAGCGCAGCCGAGACCTGGAGGAAGCCGCGGCGCGGCAGCGATGCGATCTGGTTCATCCCCGCCCCCTCAGCCATTGGCCTGATTGCCGCCGGCCGCCTGCTTGATGGCGGCCTGGACGCGGTTGTAGGTGCCGCAGCGGCAGATATTGGTGATCTCGCCGCGGATATCGGCATCGCTCGGCTTCGGGTTGGCAGCCAGCAGCGCGGCGGCGGCCATGATCATCCCGGACTGGCAGTAACCGCATTGCGGCACGTCGAGCGCCACCCAGGCCCGCTGCAGCGGGTGGCTGCCATCGGGCGAAAGCCCCTCGATGGTAACGATCTTCTGGCTCTCATCGAAAGCCGAGACGGGCATGGAGCAGGAGCGGGTGGCGACGCCGTCCACATGGACGGTGCAGGCGCCGCACTGGGCGACGCCGCAGCCGTATTTGGTGCCGGTCAGCCCGGCCTGCTCGCGGATCGCCCAGAGGAGGGGCGTGTCGTCCTCGGCCGCGATCTCGACGACGCGCCCGTTGATGTTGAGCCTGGCCATTCCGCCCTCCCCAGCTTTCGCCGGTCAGCCTAGCGGGGGAGGTAGCGCGGGGCCAGGATGTTGCAACGGGGCGGTCAGGCCGCCGCTTCGGTCACCGCCACATAGGGCAGGCGCTTTACCCGGTCCATGTTCATCCCCTCGATCCGCAGCAGCCGGGTCGGGCCGTCGCGGCGGGGGGCGTGCAACTCGCCCGGCTCGTAGAGGTAGGCATCGCCCGGCTGCAACGAGTAGTCCCGTACCGGCTTCGCCTTGCCGGGCGTGGTCTCGGTCGGGCGGGCGAGGCACTCGTAATCGGTCATCACCGTCTCGCCCTCGGCCTGGCCGTAGATCGCCCAGCTCGGCCCGTGGTCATGTGGCGTGCTGCTCTTGGCGCCCTGGTAGGCATGGGCGAGGATGGCGAAGCCGAGCTCCGGATCCTCGTAGACAACCTTCCGCTCCGGCGTGCCCTCGGGCAGGAGGGAGGCGACGAAGGCGCGGTCCTGCAGGGCCTTCTGCACCAGCTCGCAGACCGCGACCCGGCCCTCGGTGCCGGGATGGGACTTCAGGGCGGCGCGGCAATCGGCAGCGAATTGCTCGAGCGTCAGGGCCATGGCCTGGCCTCCTTGCGTTTGATGGGTCGAGGGACGGTAATCCCCGCGCCGGTGGTGTCAACCACGCCAGTCCTGGGCTAGTTTCCCGCCCCATAGCAGACCTCGGGATGCCCGCATGACCGACCCCCGCCTCGCCCGGATCGAAGACCTGCTCACGCTGAAGGCCGATGGGCGGTACGGCCTCGCCGAGATCAACCAGCGCCAGCACGCCCTGCAATCCGCCTGGCTGGCGGAGCGCGCGGGCTGCCCAGCTTCGCTGATCGCCGCCGCGCTGATGCACGACATCGGCCATCTGGTCCACGATCTCGGCGAGAACCCCGCCGAAGCGGGCATCGATGACGAGCATGAGGCGGTGGGCCACGCCTTTCTGACGCAATGGTTCGGGCCGGAGGTGACGGAGCCGGTGCGGCTGCACGTCGCCGCCAAGCGCTATCTCTGCGCGACGGAGAGCGACTATTTCGGCAAGCTCGCCCCGGATTCCATCCGCAGCCTGGAGCTGCAAGGCGGCCCGATGTCCGCCGATGAGGTCGCTGCCTTCCGCGCGCTCCCGGAGGCTGAGGCGGCCGTGCAGCTCCGCCGCTTCGACGAGGAGGCCAAGGTGAAGGGGCTGGAGACGCCGCCCGTCACCCACTTCATGCCCTATGTGGCCGCCTGCATCCGTTGAAGCCGTGATGGCCGGGCCCAGCCCGGCCACTCTCCGTCACGCCGGGTAGGTCTCCGCCCGGATATCCTCGAGCCAGAGCCGCTCGGTTCCCTCCGGCGAGACCAGCCGCGTCTCAACCCGGTCCTCCAGCAGCCGGTGCACCAGCGCGCCGGTGTCGCGCTCACCCGGCAGCCCGGTCTGCAGCGGCGGATTGACGACGAAGGAAGCCGGCGGCGCCCAGGCATAGCGCACCGCGCCGCGCTGGAAGCCGTGATGCAGGTGCAGGTGCCCGGAGGCCACCAGCCGCAGCCCGGGATGGTCCAGCAGCGGCGCCAGCGCCGCCCGGGCGTGTGGCGGCACCGACCAGTAGTCGAAGGTCGGGTCCTCCGGCGCGGTGACGAAGACCGGCTTGTGCAGGAAGAGGGCGATGCGCCGGCCGTCCGCCGCCGCGGCCTCGGCGATGAAGCCGGCCTGCGCCGCCTCCTCGGGGAGGCCTGTGCCCATGATCTCGGTGTCCAGCCCGATGATGCGCCAGCCCGGCAATTCCCGCAGCCACCAGTCTGGCCCCACCACGCGGCGGAAGCGCTCGATCCGTGCCGCATCCACCGGCTGGGCGGGCATGGTGCGCGGATGGCTGCCGACATCGTGGTTGCCCGGGATGGCGAGCAGCGGGGCGGGGAAGTCCCGCAGCAGCCCGGCCGCGAAGGCCAGGTCCTCCTCATGGTCGGCGCCATCCAGCGAGAGGTCGCCGCTGGCGATGAGCAGGTCGGGCCGCTCCACCTCGGCCCAGGCGCGCAGCCGCGCCAGGGTCTCGCGGAACAGCCCGTTCCGCGGCGAGAGATGCGCGTCCGAGATCTGCAGGATGGTGATCATTCAGCTCGCCCGCCGTGGCAGCAGCCGGCGCACCTCGGCAGCCATTTCGGGCAGCACCTGCTCCGGCGTTGCCCGCTGTTCGACAATGCGCGCGGTATTGTCGACGATGGTCTGCGTGACCCGCACGCTGTTGGTGCCGGGAAAGGCATACCAGGGGATCGAGATCGGCACCTGTTTCACCGCCGTCGTGTAGAGCGGGTTGTCGCGGTAGAACTCGCCGAGCCAGCGCGGGTCGTCGATGGCGATCTGGTTCATCGGGATGTAGCCGGTGTTCCTCGCCATCAGCGCCGTGCCCTCCGGCCCGGTCGAGAAGCGGAGGAATTTCCACGCCGCCTCGCGCTTCGTCGGATCCTTGGCCGTCAGCATGCCGGCGGCGCCGCCGGTCGGCAACCGGCCGCGCTCCGCATCAATGACCGGCATCGGGCCGGTGCGCAGCTCGAAATTCTTCCCGACCTGCTGGATCGTCCCGCGCAGCACCGCCGTCGTCCAGTAGAACATCCCGAGCTTGCCGGCGGCGAAGGCCTGCTGGGCGGCATCGGTGGTGAGGTTCGGCATGCCGCCCTCCTTCACCATGCGGTCGATGAGCGTCAGGCTCTCCAGCCCCTCGCGCCCGGCGAAGCCGATGTCACGCTCGTCCTCGGTGAGCATCCGCCCGCCATGGCCGAAGAGCAGGGCGGAGAACATCCAGTCATCGCCCATCCAGCGATAGAACATCCCCTCCGTTCCGTCGCCGAGCGCCTCGATGCGGCGGGCGAGGGCGATGTGGCCGTCCCAGTCCATCGGCATCCGGTCCGGATCGCCGCCGGCGCGCCGCACCAGGTCGGCGTTGTAGAAGCAGACCGGGTTGGAGGCGGCGAAGGCAAGGCCGGCCTGGATGCCCGCGAACTGGCCGAGCGCCAGCAGGTTCGGCGCGTAGCCGAGCGCCGCCGGCTCGCCCTCCGCCGTTAGCAGCGGCGCCAGGTCCTGGGCGATGCCACGCTCGGCGAAGAGGCGGAGGCGGTTGAAGCCCTGATAGGTGAGGTCCGGCATCCGCCCCGTCGCCTGCTGGCGAAGGATGAGCTGCATGCCCTCCTCGTAATTCGGCGTGGTGACGAACTCGACCTGGATGTTCGGCTCGCGCCGGGCGAAGGCGGCCGCGATCGCGTCGTAGCTCTCCTTGTAGATGAAGGGCTGCGCGTAATGCACGGTGATGGAGACCGGCGCCTGGGCGCGTGCGATGCGCGGGGCGGCGAGCGCGATTGTGCCGAGCGCAAGCGTCGCGCGGCGGGTCAGCAGGGCCATGGTCGTCTCTCCTTGTCAGCCTTTGAGGCCGGTGGTGGCGATGCCTTCCACGAAGCGGCGTTGCGCCAGCAGGAAGGCGAGCACGAGGGGGAGGGTCATCAGCACGGCGGCGGCCATCATCGCGCCGAAATCGTCGCCGGCCTCCTCGGAACGGAATTGCAGGACGCCGAGCGCCGGCGTCGCATGCGCGTGGCCCTGCACGACGATCAGCGGCCAGAACAGGTCGTTCCAATGACTGACGACGGAGAAGATGGCGAAGGCGGTCGCCGCCGGCCAGGCATTGGGCAGTACCACGCGCCAGACGATCGCCCACTCGCCCATGCCGTCCAGCCGCGCCGCATGCAGCAGGTCGTCCGGCAGCGCGCTGAAGAATTGGCGGAACAGGAAGATGGCGAAGACTGAGATGGCGAAGGGCGCGATCAGCGCCGTGTAGCTGTCGAGCAGGCCGAGCCCGCTCGCCGCCACGTAGAGCGGCAGGGCCGGCACATGCGGCGGCACCAGCAGGCCGAGCATCACCGCGCCGAAGGCCAGGCTCCGCCCCGGAAAGCGCAGCTTGGCCAGCGCGTAGCCGGCCGGCACGGCGAAGAGCAGCTGGAAGAGGAGGATGCCGCCGCAGACGACGATGCCGTTCCAGAGATAGAGCAGCACCGGCACGCGCGACAGCACCCGGCCGTAATTCTCGGCGATGGCGAGATGCTCCGGCCAGAGCGAGAGCGAGGCGCGGAAGATCTCGCTGGCCGGCTTCAGGCTGGCCGCCACCATCCAGAGATAGGGCATCAGCACCAGCGCGCCGAGCAGGCCGAGGATCGGGAGGCGCGCCCTCATGAGTAATGCACCCGGCGGTCGAGCACCCGCGTCTGCAGCCACATCAGCGCCAGCACCACGGCGAGGAAAACGAGGGTGATCGCCGCCGAATAGCCGAGCCGCAGATAGGTGAAGCCCTGCTGGTACATGGTGAAGAGCAGCACCTCGGAGGCCTTGTTCGGCCCGCCCTGCGTCAGCACCGCCACCGTGTCGAAGACGCGGAGCGAGCGGATCATGCTGATGGTCAGCACGAAGAGCGTGGTTGGCCCCAGCAGTGGCCAGGTCACCAGGCGGAAGCGGTCGAAGCCGCTCCGCGCCCCATCCACCTCAGCGGCGGCGTAGAGCTCGCGCGGGATGGCGGTGAGCCCGGCCATGAACAGCACCATGTTGAAGCCGATGCTCTCCCAGACGCCGATGGCGGCGAGGCTCAGCAGCACGGTATCGGAGGAGGAGAGCCAGAAGGGCGTACCCACCCCCATCGCCCGGAGTGCCGCGTTCACCGGCCCGATCGTCGGATGCAGCAGGTACTGCCAGGCCGCCGCCATGGCGGCGGTGAGCGAGACGACGGGCAGGAAGAACACCGCGCGAAAGAAGGCCCGGCCCTTCGCCCCCGCCTCCACCAGCAGGGCGAGGCCGAGCCCGCCGAGGATGGAAACCGGCGTCACCAGCCCGACATAGACCAGCGTGTTCCGCACCGAGACGCCGAAGCCCCGGTCCGCCAGCATTTCCTGGAAATTGCCGAGGCCGATCCAGCCGAGGTCGGGCGCGCCCAGCTCATAGTCAGTGAAGGCGAGCAGCGCCGTCGCCAGGGTCGGCAGGAGCAGCAGCAGGAGATAGGCGATAGCCGCCGGCAGCGTCATCAGCGCGCCGGCGACCGCCTCCCCGGCGAGGCGTGGCGGCCGCATCAGGCGGCCACCAGCGGGGCATCCGCCCGCGCCGCCACGCGCCTGCCATCGGCGCCGAAGAGCAGGGCCCTGGAGGGCGCGAAGCCGAGCCTGAGCGCGGCCCCCGGCCGCAGCCCCTCCCGCGCCTCCGGCTCCAGCCTCAGGATCAGCGGCGCCCCGTCCGGCGTATGCCGCGCATGCAGCAGCAGCCCGTCGCCAAGGAATTCCAGGTGCTCGGCGATGGCCGGCAAGCCCTCCGCCGCCGGCCGCAGCGCCTCGGGCCGCAGGGCGAGGGTGAGTGCGCCCCGTGCCTCCGTCCGCAGGCCGACCGGCAGCCCGGCCACGGTGACGCGCCCCGCCGCATCCACCGCCGCCGCCAGCGTGTTGATGCGGGGCGAGCCGATGAAGCCGGCGACGCGAAGGTCGGCCGGCTCGGCATAGATCGCCTCGGGCGGCGCCACCTGCAGCAGCTCGCCGCCCATCATGACGGCGACCTTGTCGGCCATGGTCAGCGCCTCGGCCTGGTCATGCGTGACGTAGAGGGTGGCGACGCCGACCGCGCGGTGAATCTCGACGATCTCCCGCCGCGTCTGCACCCGGAGCGCAGCGTCGAGGTTAGAGAGTGGCTCGTCCATCAGGAAGGCGGCGGGGCGGCGGATGATGGCCCGCGCCAGCGCCACGCGCTGCCGCTGCCCGCCCGAGAGCTGCCCTGGCCGTCGGTCCAGCAGCGGCTCCAGCCCAAGCGGCGCAGCGGCCCGCACTACCTCCTCGGCGATCGCCGCCCGGCGTGCCCGCGCCCCCGGCAGCAGCCCACCCAGCAGCGGCAGGCGCTGCCAGGCCGAGAGCCGGCGCATCGCCAACGGAACGGCGATGTTCTCCCGCACCGTCAGGTGGGGATAGAGCGCGTAGGACTGGAAGACCATAGCGATGTCGCGCTTGGCCGGGCGCAGCCGGGTCACCGCCCGCTCGCCGATCACGACCTCGCCCGCATCCGCGGTCTCGATCCCGGCGATGATCCGCATCAGGGTGGTCTTGCCGCAGCCGGACGGCCCGACCAGGGCCACGAACTCCCCCGGCGCTACCGCGAGGGAGACGCCGCGCAGCACCTGCGTGACCCCGAACCGCTTGGTCAGCCCGCTGATGGTGATGCCTGCCACGCCAACCCCTCGCCCGATCGAGGAGCCGCCTCTAGTTGTTGCCGATGACAGGCGTGTTCCGGTTTTGTGAAAAATCCATGTCGTCCTGCTTGACCTGCCGGGGGTAACGGCAGGACCCTCCGGCGTGCCGGATGACGGATGTCGCCATGGACCGCAGAGCCCCGCCTCGCTCCAGCCTCTGCCGTGCCCACCGCTTGGTCGCCCGGGGTGCCACTCCCACTGGCTGGACGGTCTCCATCCATCTGCCCGACAGCCAGCCGCACGCGGTGCTCCGCAACACGATGCCGCATGGCAGCGTGAACCCTAGGTTCTGTGGACTCTAAGGATTCCCGAGACGGCCATGGTGTGATTAGAGGCTGCCTTTCTGGAGGCGGTCTTGGGCGTTCTGGATCGGTTGGTGTTGAGCGACACGGCGTGGGAGCGGATGGCGCCGCTGATCATCGGCCGGCCTGACCAGAAGGGCTCGACCGGGCGGGACAACCGCATGTTTGTTGAAGGCGTGTTGTGGATCGTGCGCACGGGCGCGCCATGGCGCGACCTGCCGGAGGTCTTCGGCGAGTGGAACTCCGTGTTCCGCCGCTTCAGCCGATGGAGCGACAAAGGTGTATGGCGACGGATCTTCGATGCGATGTC
>NZ_FMZX01000079.1 GCF_900101615.1 Belnapia rosea
ACTCCGGCCGTCAGCCTGCCAGTTGCAGCTGTTTGACACTGCGGCACAGCCCGCTGAGGAGCACCGCTCCTACACCACGCTGTGGGACACGACCTCGCGGCAATATCGATTTCGTCAAAGCTTAGGCCGACCCGATCCTGAAGACGCTATGCGTGATTGAATCCCCCGCTGCGCCTGGGTGGCGAGCCAGCCCGCAATGATGGAGATCATCGCAATCCTGGATGTCCCCGACAAAGAGATCCGCGGCACGGTTGTAGGCGATGTTGAGCCGCCGGTAGCGGCTGAGCCAGGCGGATAGCCGTTCGACGACCCACCTGATGCCGCTCGGCAGGAAGCGCCCGTCCGGCGTTCCGCCGGGCGAGATCGGAGATGTGGATGAGGTGCTTAAGCGCGGCCGCAGGTTGCACTGCCTGGGCTGGTGCGAAACATGGCGCATCATGGTGCGGCTCGGACGGGGCACCGCCCTACGTGTCGAATCCAACCCGGAAGACCCAGCTTATTTCGCACTCAGATTCCTGGCACCAAGCCGGGATAATCACATCATGTGCAACCTCGATGGCATCGATAAGTAACCGGGCCGCGATGCCGCGGCGCATGACGCGGAACAGCGATGCATGGATCACGACCATACCAATCCCGATTATCCCAACACGCCCGACGGACGGTACTTCGTTGTGCGCGGCCGGTTGTGGCGGCGGAGCAACCCCGCGCTCGAACTGGCCGAGCGCGAGCGGCTCGTGCGGGAGTTGATGGCCGCCCGCCGTGCCGTCCTGAAGGCGAAGGACGATCCCGAGGCGCGCCGCGCTGCGCGGTCTGGCGTTGATGCGGCGAAGCGGGCGCTTGGCGAGCGCGGACCGCCATGGTGGACGGATGGCGCCCCAGACTACAACCGGCACATGGTTGCGAATACGCCTTATACCAACTGGTTCGAGACCGTTTCCGCAAAAGACGCCGGCATGGCGTCCGGCGAACTCGGTCACGAAGCTTTGGCAGCGGCGTCGGATGCTCTCGTGGGCGACCGTGGTGCCCCGCTCGACCAAGATCAGTCCAAAGACCCGCAGGCTGGGGCTGGAACGGGTGGTAGAGCCAAACTGCGTGGCCAATAACTGCGACCGGAAGCGATAGCCGAGATTAGGTGGCGGGTTCAGGCGCCACCCCTCCCAGCTTCGCCCGACTGCCTCGTTTCGGCTGCAAGTGGTCAATTTGGCAATTCCCACCAGTGTGCGGAAGCGCGGCGGTGTCGTGTTGAACGCGGTGGCTTTTCTATGGCATCGCGCACGTCATCGGCGATGCGGGCTATCGAGGCCCATGGATGGTTGCCGCCTCTCCTTGCGCTTCAGGAGCGATAGGCTATGGAACGCTAAGCTGGATGGATCAGCGAATGCGGCACTATTCCTCTGCCCGCAACTCAGCAAAAACCTCCCGCGCCACCAGCAGCGCCTCCCGCACGGAGGGCGCGCCGATATAACCGGCGGTATGCAGCAGCGCCTCGCCCAACTCATCCTCGGTCCAACCCTGGCGGCGAGCCATGCGGAGATGGATACGCAACTCGGGCCAAGCGGACGTCGCCGTATCGGTGATGACGGTGATCAGGGCACGGGTCTTGAGGTCGAGGCCTGGCCGCGTCCAGAGCAGGCCGAAAACCGCTTCCCGCGTCCAGTCGGCGAATTTCTCCATCAAAGGGTCATTATAGACATCACTGACCATTCTTTCGGCCATGGCATCGCCCATCAGTTCTTGGCGCACCTTCGTGCCCCGGATGTACATCTCGGTCTTGGGCATGGTCAGCCTCCTTTCTTGGACATCCCAGTCTAGCGCGGCGGGACGACGGGGGAAGGCGGCTGGTCCGTCCGATATCGTATCGTATCCGCCGCGTCGATCGCGCCCGCCATGGGCAGGGCAGGGTGGGGCAGGCCAAGGTGGCGCAGGCTAGACTTGGCGCGTCACGCTGCCATGCTGGCCTCAACATGGCGGCCGGACCAGCATCTGCCGCCCAAGGGGGAAGACGGCCGATGAAATTCGCCCTGCATTTCGGCAACAACACGTTTCCTGATGGCGCCGGTGCCGGCCGGCTGGCGAGGCTGGCTGAAGCCGCCGGCTTCGATTCCGTCTTCGCTGTCGACCATGTCGCATTGCCAGATGCCTACGAGAGCACCTACCCCTACGCACAAGGCGGGCGGCTGCCGGGCTCCCAGTTCACCGACATGCCGGATCCTCTGATCTGGATGGCGTTCGCCGCAGCGGCGACGACACGGCTGCGCCTGATGACGGGTGTCATCATCCTGCCCCTGCGCAATCCGCTGGTGCTGGCGAAGCAGGTGGCGACGCTCGATCACATGAGCGGTGGGCGGATCGAGCTTGGCATCGGCGTCGGGTGGCTGCGGGAGGAATTCACCGCTCTCGGTGTGCCTTTTGAAGAGCGCGGGCGCCGCGCCGACGAGTATGTCGCCGCCATGCGTGCGCTCTGGCGCGAGGACGGCGCCGCTTTCGCCGGCCGCTACGTCGCCTTCGCTGGGGTAAGCTGCAACCCGAAGCCGCTGGCACGGACCGTGCCGATCATCGTCGGTGGTCATTCCGAGGCGGCGGCGCGGCGGGCCGGGCGGCTCGGCGACGGCTTCTTTCCTTCGATCGGGGCACAGGTCGACACCATGCCGCTGATCGAGGTGGTGCGTCGCAGCGCCGAGGCAGCGGGGCGTGACCCGGAAGCTATCGAGATCCTCACAGGCTGCCCCGACGCGCTGCCAGGCGCCGGCCAGGATGCCTGCATGGCCGTGGAGGAAAGGCGCCGCCGGGGCGTCGGCAGGGTCGTGCTGCCCGTCAATGCATTCCTGCCCAACCTGGAGGAGAGCCTTCCGCGCTTCGGTGATACGGTCATCCGCGCTTTCACGGCCTGATGCTGGAATTGCATTCGTGAGCCAAGCCGCATCGGGTGGCTCAAGGATACGCTCACGGCGGGCCGAGTTTTCCGACCTCCATCGCCTAGGTCAGGGCGCCGTGATTGTTGCTTTGGCAACATATGTGGCCATCTGAATGCCACGGCCGCGGTACTGTCACGCCCTGGTGAAGAACGATCAGAGCAACTTACCGCATTTTGTTAACGCCTCGGATAAGACCCTTGGGGAAGGGTTCGCAGGGTGGGGGAAGATCATGCGTATACTGATCGTCGAGGACGAGTGGCTGATCCGGATGCTGGTCCGCGACCTGCTGGAAGAGGCCGGCTTCGAATGCAGGGATGTCGGTGACGCCGCAGAAGCAGCGAAAATCCTGGACGGCAAGAGTGGCTGGCAGCCGGATCTGCTGGTGACCGACTATAATCTCGGCGCGGGGCCGAATGGTGTTGCGGTCGCGATCGAAGCAAGGCGACATTCCCCTGGATTGCCGGTCGTCTATGCCACCGGCAATCCGGAATGCCTCGCTGGCCAGATGCTGGGAATGCGGGAGCGTATTGTGGTGAAGCCCTTCAGCTTCGATGAACTTGTCGGTGCCGTGCATGATCTCGGCCCGCAGACAAGCCTTCGAGCCGGACCGTGCCGGAAGGTCGCCACCGCGTCCCTGTAATACCAAATCCCATTGATCAGAACCGATGCGCCCAATCGCGCAGTCCGATGGACATGATAGTCCAGGGCTGCTCGACGAGGCGGTTCCAGGCC
>NZ_FMZX01000092.1 GCF_900101615.1 Belnapia rosea
ATCAGCTCCGTCTTGCTTAGCCGCTCAAGCTCGTCCCGCTGCATGCCAGCATCGAATCAGCCAACCCACTCCAGCGCAAGGGGGTGGGTAATTACAGCCGGCCGAGCCTTACCATGTCGGGTTGATGTCTCGCGCTGGCCTATGCAGTTTTGTTGATTTGCCTCCATATCCTACACGTCGCGTTCTCAGACCCAACCGTGGCGACGGCTAGAACACATTGGCCGACATCGAGGTCTTCGTCTTCGCGGTTGAGGCGGAACTGTAGGCCGTGGACCGCGAGCGGATCAGTGTGCATCGCCGCGGCCGCAAGCCGGACCTGACCCTGCGGCGGCGCCTTGGTCGACAGGCGGAGCCGGGCAGTGGAGTGGGCCAAGCGATAACTCCCGCTTCTGGCTGAAGAACGTACCGCAATCGGTGCTAAGGCCTGTTAGAGCTTGAATGCTGTCGCCATATTTTGGGGCATGACGGATAGCCCTCTCTGCCAGGAAAGTTGTCCGGCGCCGTGAGATGATCTTTCATTTTCAGAGGGGCGGGACGGAGGGATGAGTTGGCCTACTCACCGGAGCGCCGCGCGGCGGTTCTGAAGAAGCTGGAGCCGCCGAACGCGATCCCCTTGCGGCAGTTGGCCATGGAGGAGGGGATCTCCGAGGCGACGCTGCACAGCTGGCGCCGTGAAGCCCGCAGCCAAGGGCGGCTCCTGCCCGATGCCGATGCTGGCCCGGAGGGTTGGACGTCGCGCGACAAGTTCGCCGCGGTGATCGAGACGGCGGCCATGAACGAGGTCGATCTCGCCGCCTACTGCCGCCAGCGGGGCCTCTACCCCGAGCAGATCGGGGTCTGGCGGGCCGCTTGCGAGCAGGCCAACGATTGGGAGCGCGCCAGCAGCCAGCGGCTGGGTCAGGCAACCAAGGAGGAGAGGAAGCGCGTCAAGGCCCTCGAGCAGATCTGGCACGCAAGGAGAAGGCGCTGGCCGAGGCGGCGGCGCTGCTGGTGCTGCGAAAAAACGCCGCGGCGATCTGGGGGGACGGCGAGGACGCATGATCAGCACCCCAGATCGCCAGAATGCCATGGCGCTGATCGACCAGGCTGTCACGGCCGGCGCGCGCCGCACCCAGGCCTGCGCAGAGTTCGGAATTGACGAGCGCACTTGTCGGCGCTGGCGGGCCCTGGGCAGCGTGCCAGGGGATCGCCGCCCAGCGGCGCCCCGGCCCGCGCCTCGCAACGCACTGTCGGGGGAGGAGCGCCGGGCGGTGCTGGACACCTGCAACAGCCCGGCCTTTGAGAGCCTGCCGCCCAGCCAGATCGTGCCCCGCCTCGCCGACGAAGGCCGCTACATCGCCTCGGAGGCCAGCTTCTACCGCATCCTGCGCGCCGAAGAGCAGCAGCACCATCGTGGCCGCGCCAAGCCGCCGGTGCGTCGCCCATCGCCCACCAGCCACCGCGCCCGCGGTCCCTGCCAGGTGTGGACATGGGACATCACCTGGATGCCCGGCCCGATCCGGGGCGGGTTCTTCTACCTGTACCTCATCCTCGATATCTTCAGCCGCAAGATCGTCGGCTGGGAGGTCCACGAGCGAGAAGCGGCCGAGCTGGCCAGCGAGGTCGTGCGCCGCGCAGTCTGGGCCGAGGGCTGCCTCACCCGCCCGCTCGTCCTGCACGCTGACAATGGCAGCCCGATGAAGGGTGCCACCATGAAAGCCACCCTCGAGCGGCTCGGCATCATCGCCTCCTACAGCCGGCCGCGGGTCGCGGATGACAATCCGTTCTCGGAAGCCCTGTTCCGCACCTGCAAGTACAGGCCGGACTGGCCGGCATCGGAGTTCGCCAGCAGGAAAGACGCGCAGCACTGGGTCGCCTGTTTCGTGACCTGGTACAACCAGGAGCACCGCCACAGCGCGATCCGGTTCGTCACGCCCAGCGCCCGGCATGCCGGCGAGGAACGCGCGCTCCTCGAGCGCCGGACCGACCTCTACGCCAAAGCCCGCGCTGCCAACCCTGCGCGGTGGTCACGTCAGATCCGAAACTGGACGCCGGCCGGCGATGTCTGCCTCAACCCCGAGCGCGACACCGGCGACCGTAAAATCAGAGACGCCGCCTGATCGGCACTGGACAACTTCTTTGACAATCACCGATAGGAACGGGTGCGAGGTTTTCACCGACGCGACGTGGGCGATCTGGGAGCCGCTGATCGAGGAGGTCCGCCCACACGGCAAAACGCCGCCCAA
>NZ_FMZX01000036.1 GCF_900101615.1 Belnapia rosea
ACATCGGTGGGCGCCGGGTCGCGCTTGGGCGCGCGCGCGGGGGCGGCGGGGTCGGCCGCCTCGCGGAACACGGTGTGCTGGTCCTCGGTCACCGCGAGGCCGCGCGGGGTGTAGATCCGCCGCCTCACGGTGGTGAACACCATGGTGCCGGTGCCGCCTTCGCGCAGCTGGAGGTCGGCGAGCTCGGTCTCGCGCCGCAGCTCGTCGCCGACCAGGATCGGCGCGTGGAAGGTATAGGCTTGGCCGGCGAACATCCGCCGCGGCAGGGGCATCTCCGGCAGCACGCCGCCGGAGGTGGGCAGCCCGTCGGCGCCGAGCACGGAGCGCGGCGCGAGCGGCACGAAGAAGCACCAGTGCCAGCCCGCCGGCACCGGCTCGCCGCGCTTGGGCGCCGGCTCGGGCCGCTCGAACACGACGGTCATGCCGCGCATGGGCGGCAGCGTCGCCTCGTCGGTCTCCTCGATCTTGCGGCCGATATGGCTGCGCAGCCGGTCGATGTCGATCTTCATGCCGGCTCTCCCGGGACCAGGTAGGGCAGGGTGAGCCCTTCCTTCACCGTCTCGAACTCGACGCGCACGGGCAGGCCGATGCGCAGCTTGTCGTCCGGCACGCCGCGCAGCTGCGCCAGCATCCGCACGCCCTCCTCGAGATCGACCGTGGCGAGGGTATAGGGCAGGTCGTCGCGCACGCCGGGGTGGAAGGCGTGGTGGGTGATGGTCCAGCTGTGGATCACGCCGCGGCCGCTGGCCTCGACCCATTCCACCTCCATCGAATGGCAGGACGGGCACATCGGCCGCGGATAGTGGCGGATCTCGCCGCAGCCGCCGCACTTCTGCAGCAGCAGCTTGCCGCGGTTCAGCCCCTCCCAGTAGGGCGCGCTGTGCGGCGTCGGCTCGGGGACGAGCTTGTTGTAGGTTCCGGTCGCGCTCATCATCCCCTCCGCATGATGGCGACGGAGCCGTCGCCCATGTCGCCATAGCCGGTGACGAGGCCGATCTCGGCGTCGCGCACCTGGGCCTTGCCAGCCTCTCCGCGCAGCTGGCGCACCAGCTCCGCGATGTGGTTCATGCCCACCATGTGCGCCTGGCTGAGCAGCCCGCCATGGGTGTTGACGGGCAGCTTGCCGCCGAGGCGGATCGCGCCGCTCTCGACGAAGGGGCCGCCCTCGCCCTTCTTGCAGAAGCCCAGATCCTCGAGCTGGCACATCACGACGAAGGTGAAGCAGTCGTAGATCTCGGCCACGTCGATGTCGTCATGCTTGACGCCGGCCATCTCGAAGGCGCGCGGCGCCGCCTTGGCGAGGCCGAAGCGCGTCATGTCCGGGCGCTGGGTGATGACGCTGGGCGAATCCGGGTGGCCCTCGGCGACGCCCATCACCACCACCGGCGGCTTGCGGAGGTCGCGCGCGCGCTCGACGCCGCTGACCACGATGGCGCAGGAACCGTCGCTCTCGAGGCTGCAATCGAACAGCCGGAAGGGATCGGAGATCATGCGCGAGGCCTGGTGGTCCTCGATCGTCATCGGCTTCGTCATCACGGCGTTGCCGTTGAGCATGGCGTTGGCGCGGGTCGAGACCGCGATCTCGCCAAGCTGCCGGCTGGTGGTGCCGTAGAGCTCCATGTGCCGGCGCGCCATCGGCGCGTAGAGCTGCGCCGGCGCGATGGCGCCGAGCGGCATCTCGAACTCGCCCACCACCCGGAACTGCGGCATCTGCTGCACCCGCATCCCGATGCGCCCCTGCGAGGCGCCGTTGCGCCCGACCGGGATCAGCACGTGGTTGCAGATGCCGGCGGCGATCGCCGCGACGGCGCACTGCACCGCGGCGACGCAGCTTGCCCCGCCGAGCGGCGTCACCGCCGAGAAGCGCAGGTCGGGCAGGCCGAGATTGGTGATGAAGTCCTCGGCGACGACCCCGCTGGCATAGGGGATCACGCCGTCGATGTCGGTCGGCTTGAGGCCGGCATCCTCGATCGCCTTCAGCGAGGCCTCGAGTTGCAGTGACAGCACGCTGCGGCCCGATTCCCGGGAATAGGCGGTCTCGCCCACCCCGGTGATCGCGCCCTTCTCGCGCAAGGACATGTCCATTCCCTCCGGTTCGTTGCGATCGCCAGGCTCAGGCGGCGATCCAGCCCTGCGCCACCGCCGCGTCGTGCCGGCAGCGCTCGGGCCCGCCGAGCACCTGCCGGTCGAAGGTGATGCGCTTGAACTGGTAGTGCAGGCCGAGCAGGTCGGTGAAGCCCATGCCGCCATGCACCTCGGTCGCCAGGCGGGCCACCTCGCGACCGACCTCCGCCAAGTGGGCCTTGGCGTGGGAGGCGACCATGGCGGCTTCCTCCGGCACCGCGTCCTGCGCGTAGGCGGCGTACCAGACCATGGCGCGGCACGGCTCCAGCATGGTCGCCATGTCCGCGCACATGTACTTCACGCCCTGGAAGCTGCCGATGACGCGGCCGAACTGCACCCGCTCGTTGGCATAGGCCACGGCGCGGTCGAGCATGTTCTGCGCGGCGCCGAGCGTGTCGGCCGCCAGCATCACCCGCCCCGCGTCGCGCACCCGCCGCGCCGCGGCGAGCGGATCGTTCGAGGACTGCAGCAGCGCCACCGGCGCCGCGCCGGCGAGGTCGAGATCCACCAGCGCGCGGGTGCGGTCCACGCTGCGCCGCAGCGTGGCGGTCACGCCCGGGGCACCGGCCTCGATCAGCGCGGCGCGGCCATCGGGCAGGTAGGCGAGGAAATGGGTGGCGTCGCCGCCATCCATCAGCCCGTCCAGCGCGCCGGACAGGCGCCCGCCCTCGAGGCGCAGCGCCGCCCGGCCGGTCTGCCCCGCCAGCCCCGCGAAGCCGAGGCCGATGCGCGCCTGCCCCTCGGCGATGCGCGGCAGCCACTGGCCCTGCTGCTCGGCGTCGCCGGCGCTGCGGAAGGCCTGCACGGCCATCACCAGGGCCGCCGCGAAGGGTGCGGGCGCAGCATGGTAGCCGAGCGCCTCGGCCGCCAAAGCGGCGTCCAGCATGCCGAGCCCGGCCCCGCCATGTTCCTCGGGCACCAGCAGCCCGTGCAGGCCAAGCTCCCCGAGGCCGCGCCACAGCTCGGCATCGAAGCCGGTGCCGGGCTCGGCGAGGCGGCGCAGCGCATCGAGCGGCAGCCGGTCGGCGAGGAAGCCGCGCAACGAGCGGCCGAACAGCAGCTGGTCCTCCGTCAGTCCGAACCGCACCTCAGTTCCTCCCCGCCGGCGCCGCCGCCTTGGGCTCGCGCGGCAGGCCGAGGCCGCGCTCGCCGATGATGTTCTTCTGGATGTTCGACGACCCGCCGCCGATGATCAGGCCGATGTCGTACATGTAGTCGATCTGCCAGGTGGTGGCGGCATCGTCCTCGGCCGCCTCGCCCTGCGGTTCGTAGGGCAAGCCGGAGCTGCCCATCGCGTCGAGCGCCAGCGAGGCCAGCCGGTGCGCCAACATGGTGCCATGATACTTCACGATGAAGCGCCCGAGGCCAGAATCAACGCCTTCCGCCTGCTCGGTGAGGAGGCGCAGGTTATGGTGGCGAGCCGCCATCACCTCGCCCTGTAGCCGCAGCAGACGGTCGCGCCACTCCGCACGGTCGAGCAAGCGCGAGCCTTCGGCGCCCGGCTGCTCCATCATGCGGCGGATCGCCTCAAAACGCTGCTGCAGCTTGTTGGGGTCGCCGAGCAGCAGCCGCTCGTACTTCAGCGTGACGTTGGCGACGTGCCAGCCCTGGCCACGCCCCATCACGATCTGGTCCACCGGCACGCGCACGTCGGTGAAGAAGGTTTCGTTGAACTCGGCACGGCCGGTCATGGTGCGCAATGGGCGCACCTCGATCCCCGGCGCGTTCATCGGCACCAGCAGGTAGGACAGGCCGGCGTGCTTCGGTTGCTCGGGCTCGGTGCGGCAGAGCAGGAACATCATGTCGGCGAAATGCGCCGAGCTGGTCCAGATCTTCTGGCCGTTGATGACGAAGTGCCCGTCCTCGACCGCGGCGCGGGTCTGCGCGGCGGCGAGGTCGGAACCTGACCCAGGCTCCGAATAGCCCTGGCACCAAATGACTTCGCCGCGGATGGTCGGGCCGATCCAGCGCCGCTTCTGCTCCTCGGTGCCGACCTCGAGCAGAGTCGGCACCAGCATGCTGATGCCCTGGTTGTGGATGCCAGGCGAGATGCCAGCGCGGCTGAACGCATCGGCGATGATCGCCAGTTCGATGACGTCGTGCGGCGCGCCGAAGCCGCCGTATTCGCGCGGGATGGTGCGCGCGAAATAGCCGTGCTCGAGCAGCAGCGCCTGCCAGTCCAGCGCCTTGCGGTCGGGCCGCTTGCGCCCGCCGCCCGGGCGCGGCGCGGCGCCGCGATGCGCGGCGATGAAGGCATCGACCTCCTCGCGCAGTGCTCGGTGCTTCGGGGTCAGCGTCAAGTCCATGGAGTTCCTCCGCTCATTCTTCCAATTCCCGCCGGGCCACCGCCCGGCAGGCCGCATCCCGTGGCGCCCGGGCGGCGCCAGCCCCCCGGACGCCCCCGGCGCGGCCCGTCCTGCGCGACGCGCCTCGCGCGACGCACCTTGCGCGCGGCGTGCCAGCGCCCTCGCGGCATCGATGCAACGGCGCGCCAGTGTCACGTTGCGTCGCCGCCGGCGCAAGCCCCCGCAGCGCGATGGCATTCGATGCGCGCGGCGCGGACATCATGTCCGCGCCGCCGACAATGCCGGGACAGGCGGATGCATGCGCCAGACCGGGTGGGGCGGCCCGCCCGCGCTGGCACGCGCATTGCTGCGTGCATCCCCGGAGGCATGGCGCGCGCCGCGACGGCGGCGTCCTGCCCCACGGGAGGAACAGCCATGCGCCCAGATCAGCGCGATGGAGTCGGCGCGCCATGAGCGCGGAGGGCGTCGTGCTCGAGCGCGACGGCGCCGTGGCGGTGCTGCGGCTGTGCCGGCCCGACCGGCTCAACGCGCTGTCGGCGGCGGTGCGCCACGCCATCGCCGCGCGGCTGCGCGAGATCGCCGCCGACCCGCACATCGCCGTGCTGCTGCTGCGCGGGGAAGGCCGCGCCTTCTGCGCCGGCGCCGATCTCGACGACATGCCCGAGGACGCCTTCGCCTGGCGCGAGCGCATCCTGCTGGCGCAGGCGCAGCACCTCGCGCTGATCCGCATGGACAAGATCGTGGTCGCGGCGGTGCAGGGCGCGGCCTTCGGCGGCGGCGCCTCGCTCGCGCTCGCGGCCGACATCCTGCTGCTCGCCGAGGATGCGCGGCTCGGCTTTCCCTTCGTGCATCTCGGCATCGTGCCCGATGGCGGCGCCGCCTTCCTGCTGCAGGCGCGCCTCGGCAGCGCGGTGGCGCTCGACCTGCTGCTGACCGGCGGCACCCTGCCGGCCGAGGAGGCGCGGCGGCTCGGCCTGACGCGGCGGGTGGCGCCGGTGGCCGGCTTCGACGCCGCGGCGCTGGCCATGGCGCGGGAGGTCGCGGCGCTGCCGCGCGAGGCGCTGATGCTGACCAAGTCGCTGTGCCGCCAGCGCTGGGGCCAGGGGCTCGACAATGCGCTGGCGCATGAGGCGGACGCCTTCGCGCTGGCCACCACCACCGCCTCGCACCGCGCCGCGCTGGCCGCCGCCCGCCGGCGGCAATCCGCGCCGCGCAAGGGATCCTGACATGCTCGCCGGCACCGCCTTCGCGCCCGGGCTGCTGGCCGACCAGGTGGCCTTCGTCACCGGCGGCGGCAGCGGCATCGGCTTCGCCATCGCCTCCGCCTATGCCCGGCTCGGCGCGCGGGTGGTGATCGCCAGCCGCAGGCAGGCGACGCTCGACGCCGCGGCGGCGCGCCTCGCCGAAGAAGGCGCCGAGGTCGCCGCCTTCCAGGCCGATGTCCGTTCCTACGAGCAGGTGCACGAGGCGGTGACGCGCACGGTCGAACGCTTCGGCGCGCTCGACATCCTGGTGAACAACGCCGCCGGCAACTTCTTCTGCCCGACCGCCGACCTTTCGGCCAATGGCTGGAAGACGGTGGTGGACATCGACCTCAACGGCACCTTCCACTGCTGCCGCGCCGCCTATGCCGCGCTCAAGGCATCGCGCGGCGGCGGGCGGATCATCAGCATCATCACCATGAACGCGCTGTCGGGCTGGCCGGGGGCGGCCCATGCGGCGGCGGCCAAGGCGGGCATCCTCTCGCTCAGCCGCAGCCTGGCGGTGGAATGGGGGCCGGACGGCATCCGCAGCAACACCATCTCGCCCGGGCCGATCGCCGACACCGAAGGGGTGCGCCGGCTCTATGAGGACCGCGGCGTGGCGGAGCTGGAACGCCGGCGCACCGCGCTTGGCCGCTTCGGGCGCACCGAGGATGTCGCCAATGCCGCGGTGTTCCTCGCCTCGCCGCTCGCCGCCTATGTGACGGGGGACAACCTCGTCGTCGATGGCGGGCGCTGGCTGAAGCATGTCGCGGCATGAGGCGGAAGCGGAGGACAAGGCCATGAGCACCGATCCGGCCATGGATCTGGTCAGGCGGCGGCGCGAGGGCGCGGTGCTGGTGCTGCGGCTCGACAATCCGCGCAACCGCAACGGGCTCGACGAGAAGATGCGCGTCGCGCTCGGCGCCGCGGTCGAGGAAGCCGAGGCCGACCCCGCCGTGCGGGCGGTCTATCTGACCGGCGCGGGGCCGAGCTTCTGCGCCGGCGGCGACCTGCGGATGCTGCGCGAGGCGAGCGACCCCTGGCCGGTGCATCGCCGCTTCCGCCGCCTCAGCCGCTGGCTGGTGCCGCTGATGACGCTGGAAAAGCCGGTGGTGATCGGCGTCAACGGCCATGCGGTGGGCGGCGGGATGGGTCTCGCGCTCACCGGCGACCGGCTGATCGCCGCCGAGGGCGCGGTGTTCATGGCCGGCTTCTTCCGCCTCGGCGCGATTCCCGACATCGGCATGATGTACACGCTGCCGCGGCTGATCGGCATGGCGCGTGCCAAGGATTTCCTGTTCGGCGCCGGCAGCCTGACGGCGGCCGAGGCGCTGGCGCTCGGCCTGGTCGGCCGCGTGGTGCCCGATGCCGAGCTCGACGCGGCGGGACTCGCCGAGGCGCAGCGCCTCGCTGCCGGCCCGGCGGAGGTGATGGGCCTCGCCAAGATCCTGATGGCGCGCAGCTTCGAGAGCAGCCTCGACGAGATGTTCGCCTATGAGGGGCTGGGCCAGGCGCTGGCCATGTCGAGCGCCGAGTTCCGCGAGGGGCTGGCGGCCATGCTCGACCGCCGGCCCGCCGATTTCCCGGCCGCCGCCGCCGCGGCGCGCCGCTGATCCCGACAGGAGAACCCGAGAGCATGGCCGAAACCCTGCCGAGCCCCGTCGTCAACGCCGATTCCGCCCCCTATTGGCAGGGCGCGCGGGAAGGGCGGCTGCTGATCCGCCGCTGCGATGCCTGCGGCAAGACGCATTTCATGCCGCGCCATTTGTGCCCCGCCTGCTGGTCCGCCGACCTGCGCTGGGTCGAGGCCACCGGGCGCGGCACGGTGCACAGCTTCACCGTCATCCGCCGCGCCCCGCTCGCCGCCTTCGCCCCGCGCGTGCCCTATGTGGTGGCGCTGATCGACCTTGAGGAAGGCCCGCGCATGATGGCCAACATCCTCGGCGAGGATGCGCTCGACACGGCGATCGGCGATGCCGTCGCGGTCTGCTTCGAGGATCGCGGCGAGGGCGCCGCCGTGCCGCAGTTCCGCCGCGCTGGCGGGCGGGGCTGAGCGATGGACTTCGCCCCGACCGAGGAGCAGCGGCTGCTGCGCGAAAGTGCGGCCGCCTTCGTCCGCCGCCACTGCCCGCGCGAGGCGGTGCGCCGCTGGGACCGCGGGGGCGAGTTCCCCGAGACGCTGCACGCGGCGATGGTGGAGGCCGGCTTCCCGGCGATGGTGGTGCCCGCCGCTTATGGGGGACTGGGCAGCCCGATGCAGGATTGCGCCATCGTCTATGAGGAGCTCGCCCGCCCCTCGATGGACATCGCCTCGCGCCTCGCGCTGATCGCCTGGGGGGCGGCGATCCTCGGCGACTTCGCGTCCGAGGAGATGCGGAGCGCGATGCTGCCGCGGGTGGCGCGCGGGGAGGCCAAGCTCTCCTTCAGCCTGACCGAGCCGCAATCGGGTTCGGATGCGGCGTCGCTGCGGACCCGCGCGCGCCGCGACGGCGGCGACTGGGTGGTGAGCGGGCAGAAGCTGTTCTCGACCGGCGCGCATGCCAGGGACAACCACATCATCCTGGTGGCGCGCACCGACCCGGACGCGCCGAAGCACAAGGGCATCTCGCTGCTGCTGGTGCCCAACGACACGCCCGGCATCACCATGCGCCGGCTCGACACGGTGGGGCGGCATATCATCGGGCTGAACGAGATCTATTTCGACGAGGTGCGGCTGCCCGGCGCGGCCCTGATCGGCGAGGCGAACCAGGGCTGGCGCTACGTCACCCGCCACCTGGAGCGCGAGCGCATCACCATCGCCGCCTACAATCTCGGCTGCGCGCTGGCGACGCTGGAGGATGCGGTGGCCTATTCGCGCGAGCGCGAGCAGTTCGGCCAGCCGATCGGGCGCTTCCAGGCGCTCGCCCATGCGCTGGCCGACGCCGCGACCGAGGTGGAGGCGGCGCGCTGGCTGACCGCGCTGGCCGCCTGGCGCTACGACCAGGGGCTGCCCTGCGCGCGGGAGGCGAGCATGGCGAAACTGCATGCGTCGGAGATGCTGGTGCGGCTGACCACGCTCGGAATGCAGGTGCTGGGCGGGCATGCCTACACCTATGACCACGACATGCAGCGCTACTGGCGCGATGCGCGCAATTCCACGGTGGGCGGCGGGACCTCGCAGATCCAGCGTCAGCTGATCGCGCGGGAGATCGGGTTGTGAACGGCGCGACGGGACGCCAGGGCAAGGAAGCGGGAAGATGAGCGGGACGAGCCTGCGGAACCGGGTGGCGATCGTCGGCGTCGGCGAATCCGACATCGGCAAGGTACCGGGCATGACCGGCCTCGGGCTGAATGCCCAGGCGGCGAAGCGTGCGCTGGACGACGCCGGGCTGAAGCCGCCGGACATCGACGGGCTGCTGACCGCCTATTCCTTCACCGAGCCCTATTTCATGCTGGGATCGGTGCTGTGCGAGTATCTCGGCCTGCAGCCGCGCTTCAATGCCTCCCTGGTGGTGGGCGGAGCGACGCCGGCGGTGATGCTGAAGCACGCGGCCGAGGCGATCGTCGCCGGCCAGGCCGAGGTGGTGCTGGTGACCGCCGGAGAGAACCGCGCCACCGGCCAGAGCCGCGACCAGGCGGTGGCGGCGCTGACCGCGGTCGGCCACCCGTATTTCGAGCAGCCCTACGGCTCCTCGATCCCCGGCTTCTACGCCATGATCGCGCGCCGCCACATGCTGGAATACGGCACCACGCGCGAGCAGATGGCGGAGGTGGCGGCGACCACGCGGCGGCACGCGCTGCTGCATCCCAACGCCCACATGAAGGCGCCGCTGACGCGCGAGCAGGTGCTCTCGGCCAAGCCGATCGCCGATCCGCTCGGCATGCTCGATTGCTGCCTGATCTCGGATGCCGGCGGCGCCTTCATCGTCACCTCGGCCGAGCGGGCGGCCGACCTGCGCGCGAAGCCGGCCTACCTGCTCGGCATCGGCGAGTTCCACACGCATGAGCACATCATGTGCGCGCCGAGCCTGACCGAGTTCGGCGCCACGCGCTCGGGCGCGGCGGCCTATCGCATGGCCGGGCTCGGCCCGGCGGATATCGACGTGGCCGAGCTGTACGACTGCTTCAGCGTCGTGCCGATCATCGAGGCCGAGGAGCTCGGGCTCTGCCCGCGCGGCGAGGGCGGCCGCTACTGGCTCGACGGGCGGGCGGCGATCGGCGGCGGCGCGGTGCCGGTGAACACCCATGGCGGCATGCTCTCCCACGCCCATGCCGGGGCGGCGGGCGGGCTGTTCGGCATCGTCGAGGCGGTGCGCCAGCTGCGCGGCGGCCTCGGCGCGCGGCAGGTGGAGGGTGCGGAGGTCGCGCTGGTGCACAATGAGGGCGGCATCCTGTCGTCGCACTGCACGATGCTGCTCGGCAAGGACAAGGCATGAGGAGGAACGGAGCATGACCACCACGGGCAAGCCGCGCGGGATGTATTTCGAGGATTTCGAGATCGGCCAGGAGCTGACGACGCCGGCGCGCACCATCACCTCCACCGACGTCGTCAACTTCGCCTGCCTCTCGGGCGACTTCAACGAGGTCCACACCAATTTCGAGTATTGCCGCACCACCCAGTTCGGCGAGCCGATCGCCCATGGGCCGCTGGTCTATGCGGTGATGGGCGGTCTCACCTATGCCAGCGGCATCAATGACGGCACGCTGCTCGCGCTGCTGCAGATCGACGGCTGGAAGATGCTGTCCCCGGTCAAGCACGGCGACACCATCCGCATGGTGGCGAAGGTGGTGGCGAAGAAGGAATCGAGCAAGCCGGACCGCGGCACCGTCACGCTCGACCGGCGTTGCGTGAAGCAGGACGGCACGGTGGCGCAGGAGATGCGCGCCACCCTGCTCTATCGCCGCCGGCCGGGCTGAGCGCGCGATGAACGGCGCCGCCGACCGGATGGAGACGCGCGCGACGCGCGTGCTCGGCATCCGCTACCCGATCGTGCAGGGCGGGCTCGCGCGCGTCGCGCGGGCGGAGCTGGCGGCGGCGGTCTCGGAGGCGGGCGGCCTCGGCCAGATTGCCATGGCCGGGCTGCACCAGCCCGAGCTGCTGCGCGCCGAGATCCGCAAGGCCAAGGCGCTGACCGCCGCGCCCTTCGCGGTGAACTTCCCGATCGGGCGGATCGACATCTCGGCCCTGGTGGATCTCTCGGTCGAGGAAGGCGTGCCGGTGCTCTCCTTCACCGCGGGCAATCCGCGGCCCTGGATCGACCGGCTGGCGGGCACCGGTACCCGCACCCTGGTGCTGGTGGCCGGCGCCGAGCAGGCGCGCAAGGCGGAACAGGCCGGCGCCGACGTGGTGGCCACCGTCGGCTATGAGGGCGGCGGCCATCTCGGGCGCTCGGACCTGACGACGATGGTGGCGGTGCCGATGGTGGTCGATGCCGTCGGCATCCCGGTGCTGGCGAGCGGGGGCATCGTGGACGGGCGCGGCCTCGCCGCGGCGCTGGCGCTCGGCGCCGACGGGATCGAGCTCGGCACGCGCTTCGTCGCCACCCGCGAGGCGGCAGCGCATGAACGCTACAAGGCGGCGCTGCTGGCGGCGCAGCCCGAGGACACGCTGGTCATCAAGCAGAGCCTCGGCATGCCCGGCCGGGTGCTGGACAGCGCCTGGACCCGCCGCATCCAGGCGGCGGAGAAGGCGGGCGCGGACCGCGACAGCGTGCTCGCCATGGTGGACTGGGCGGCGAACGAACGCGCCGCGGTCGGCGGCGCGCTCGACGAGGGGCTGGTCTGGGCCGGCCAGGCGGTGGGCCTGATCGACGATTTGCCCCCGGCGGGGGAGGTGGTGGCGCGCATCGTCGCCGGGGCGCGCGCGGCGGCGACGCGCGCGGCGGCGCTGGCGGGCGCGCAGGGGGAAGGATGATGGCGATGCAGGATCCGGGGCGCGATTTCGGCCTGACCGACGAACAGCGCATGATGCGCGACAGCGTGCAGGCGCTGCTCGCCCGCGTGCTGCCGCGCGAGCGCATCCGCGCGCTCGACGAGGCCGGCGAGTTCCCCTTCGACGCCTATGCGGCGCTGGCGCGGGACGGCTGGCTCGGCCTGCCCTTCCCCACGGCGATCGGCGGCGCCGGCGGCTCGTTCAAGGATCTCGCGGTCTTCGTCGAGGCGGTCTCCTGGCACAGCGCGCAGATGGCCTCGGCCTGGCTGACCACGGCGATCTATGGCGGGCGGCAGCTGCTCGGCGCGTCCGAGGCGCTGAAGGCCGAGATCATGCCGGGCCTGCTGCGCGGCGAGACCCGGCTCGCCTTCTGCCTGACCGAGCCGCATACCGGTTCGGACGCGGCGGCGATCCGCACCCGCGCGGTGCAGGACGGCGAGGACTTCGTCATCACCGGGCAGAAGATCTACATCACCTGCGCCCATGTCGCGCACCACCTCGCGGTGGTGACCAAGACCGAGGCCGATGCCGGCCATCGCGGCATCACCGTGTTCCTGGTGGATGCGCGCAGCCCGGGGCTGACCATCCGGCCGCTGCGCGCGCTGGGGCGGCGGATGATCCATGTGAACGAGGTGTTCTTCGACGATGTGCGCGTGCCCGCCGCGCGCATGCTGGGCGGGCGCGGCCAGGGCTGGAGCAACCTGATGCGCGGGCTCAATGTCGAGCGGCTCTGCCTCGCCGCCGCCGCGAGCGGCAATTGCCAGCGCATCATCGACGACGCCCGCGACTACGCGCTCGAGCGCACCGCCTTCGGCCGGCGGATCACCGAGTTCCAGGCGGTGGCACACAAATTCGCCGACATGCGGATGATGGCGGAGGCGGCGCGCGCCCTGACCTACCGCGCGGCGGAGATGATGGATGCCGGGCTCGACCCGGTGAGCGAGACCACCATCGCCAAGGTCGTGGCGACCGAGAACAACAGCCGCTGCGCCGACATGGGCATTCAGATCATGGGCGGGGCCGGCTACATGATGGACCACGACATGCAGATGTATTTCCGCGACGCCCGCGTGGGCACCATCGGCGGCGGCACCAGCGAGATCATGCGCGGGATCATCGCCCGCCGCATGGGGCTGTGAGCAGCGGGAGGGCACGGCCATGCGGACCGCCGAAGGCGCGCTCGGGGCCGCCACCGCGGCGATGCTGTGGATCGCCGGGGCGGCGCTGCTGCTGATGATGGTCAACGTCACGCTCGACGTGACGCTGAAATACCTGTTCCGCTGGCCGGTGCCCGGCACGCTCGAGATGGTCTCATACTATTTCATGGCGGCCGCGGTGTTCTTCCCCTTCGCCCATGTGCAGCGCAAGCGCCACCACATCGCGGTGACGCTGTTCACCGATGCCCTGCCGGCGCCCGCGCGGCGCGGGCTGGAGGCGGCGGCGCTGCTGCTCTCGGCCGTCTATCTGGCCGCCTTCGGCTGGGCCGGCGCCGAGGAGGCGTGGGAGATGACGCAGGTCGGCGAGGCCACCGGCGCGGTCGCCTTCGACGTGCTGATCTGGCCGACGCGCTGGGCGGTGCCGCTCGGCACCTGGTCGATGGCGGCGTGGATGCTGCTGCAGGCCGTGCGCGAGGTGGCGCCGCCCCGGGCGCCGGCGCCATGACGCGCGCGCCGCCCGCCGGTTCAGGCTGCCGGCGGGCGCAGCAGCGCCTCGAGCTCGTGGCGGCGGATCTTGCCGGTGGTGCTGCGCGGCAGCGCGGCTTCCTCGATGAAGCGGATCTCCTTGGGCACCTTGTAGCCGGCGATGGCGGCGCGGCAGGCGGCGATCAGCTCGGCCTCGGTCAGTGCCGCGTCGCGGCGGGCGACGAAGGCCACCGGCACCTCCCCCCAGCGGGCGTCGGGGCGGCGCACCACCACCGCCTCGCTCACCTGCGGGGAGGCAAGCAGCACGCGCTCGATCTCGGCCGGGTAGATGTTTTCGCCGCCCGACTTGATGAGGTATTTCACCCGGTCCACGAAATCGAGCGTGCCGTCGGGGTTGCGCCGCATCACGTCGCCCATGTGGAACCAGCCGCCGCGGAAGTCGCGCGCATTGGTCTCGGGCGCGCGCCAGTAGCCGCTGAACAGGCTCGGGCCGCGGAAGGCGACCTCGCCGGGCTCGCCGTCGGGCACCTCGCGGTCCTCGGGGTCCACCAGGCGGATGCGGCAATAGGAGCTCTGCACCTTCGACAGTCGCGCCGGCGTCGCGCCCACTGGGATGCGGCCGCGGCTGGCCGGGCCGGGGCCGGTCTCGGTCGAGCCGAAGGTATTGCGGAACGGCGCATCGAGCCGTCCGGTCAGCTCGGCGATGGCGGCCGGCGCGATCAGGTCGGCCATGGCGCCGACCAGCCGGACCCCGCGCGCGGGCGCGCCGCTGCGGCGCAGTTCCTCGAGCAGCGGCTCGGCGGTGCCGGGCATGACCGAGAGCCAGCCGAGTTCCTCGCGCGCCAGCACCGCGACCAGGGCGGCGGGGTCGAAGCCGTCCTGGATGATGACCTTGCCGCCATGCATCAGCGCCGCCAGCGCGCTGTCGGTGGCGCCCATGTGGAACATCGGCGACCAGGCGACGAAGGTCTCCTCGGGGAAGGCGCTCTGGTCGGCGCGGGCGATGATGGCGCGCGCGACCATGGCGCGCTGGCTGATCAGCGCGCCCTTCGGCATGCCGGTGGTGCCGCTGGTGTAGAGGATGACGAGGCCGTCCTCCGGCTCGGCGCGGTCGGGCGGCGGCGCGGCGCTTTCGGCCGCCAGCGCCGCCTCGTAGCGCGGGCCGAAGACCAGGCCCGGCAGCGCCTCGCCGCCGGCCTCGGCCAGGCGCGCCTCGTGGCGCTCGGAGACCAGGCACAGGCAGGGCTCGGCGAGGGCGAGGCAATAGGCCAGCTCCTCGCGCGACTGGCGCCAGTTCTGGCAGGCCACGATGGCGCCGAGCGAGGCGGCGGCCAGTTCGGCCTCGACGAATTCGTGCCGGTTCTCCGACAGCACGGCGATGCGGTCGCCGCGGCCGACGCCGCGCGCGGCGAGCGCGCGCGCGAGGCGGTTCACCCGTTCCTCCAGCGCGCCATAGGTCCAGCGCCGGCCATCCTGTTCGAGCGCGATGCGGTCGCGGTGCCGCGCCGCGCGGTCGCGGAAGAGATCGGCGACGGTCAGCGTCGCGGCGCCAAGGATGCCGGCATCGGCGGGGCTTTCGGTCATGGCGTCCTCCTGTTCCTGCGCGCGCAGGCTGCGGGCGGGGCGATGATGCGTCAACGGGGCGTGCGGCGCGCGCCCGGATGGGGGGGGGCGGCGATGAGCGGCATCGGCAGGCGGACATTCCTCGCGGCGGCGCTCGGCGCGCCGGCGGCCGCGCGCGCGCAGGAGGCCGCCTGGCCGGCGCGGCCGGTCACGCTCGTCACCGGCTACCCGGCCGGGGCGCTGACCGACACGGCGACGCGCGCGGCGGCCGAGCGGCTGGCGCGCGAGCTCGGCCAGCCGGTGGTGGTGGAGAACCGCACCGGCGCGGCCGCCGCCATCGCCGCCGCCCATGTCGTGCGCGCGCGCCCCGACGGCTACACGCTGCTGATGGGCGCGGCGAGCCTCGCCATCGCGCCCGCGCTGCAGCCGCAGCTGGTGCCGCAGGACCCGCTGCGGGAACTGGCGCCGATCGCGCATTTCTACGACACGCCCTTCATCCTGGTGGTCCATCCGGACGTGCCGGCGGCGGACTTTGCCGGCTTCCTCGACCTCGCGCGGCGCACGCCGGGCGGGCTGACCTTCGGCAGCTCGGGCATCGGCGCGCCCTTCGTGCATGTGCCCTATCGCGGCGCGGCGCCGGCGCTGGTGGACCTGACGGCGGGGCGGCTGCCCGCCTTCCTCGCCACGGTGTCGGATGCGGCGCCGCTGCTGGCCGACCGCCGCGCGCGCGCCATCGCCGTCACCGCGCGCGAGCGGATCGCGCTGATGCCCGACCTGCCGGCGATGCAGGAGACGCTGCCCGGCGTGCAGGCCAGTTTCTGGCAGGCGCTCTTCGCCCCGGCGGGCACGCCGCAGCCGATCGTCGCGCGGCTCGCCGCAGCGATGCGCGCCGCCACCGGCGATCCCGCCTTTCGCGCCCAGTGGGAACCATGCGGGCTGGTGATGGGCCAGGGCGGGCCGGAGGAGCTGCGCGCGCTGCTGGCCGCCGACCTCGCGACCTGGGGCAGGCTGATACGCGAATCCGGAATCAGGGTGGAGTAGATGCCGCCGCGCCGCCCGCTTCCCCTCCGCCCCCGGCCCGGAGCCGCCGCATGACACCGCTGCAGATCGGCTTCGCCGGGCTCGGCGCCGTCTTCGTGCTGATCGCGCTGCGGGTGCCGATCGGGGTCGCCCTCGGCGGTGTCTCGGTTGTCGGCATTGCGGTGCTGCGGAGCCCGCAGGCGGCACTCGGCGCGCTCGGCGCGCTGCCCTTCGAATTCGCCGCGCATTGGTCGCTCTCGGCGGTGCCGATGTTCCTGCTGATGGGGGCGGTGGCCTACCACACCGGCATGACCGGCAGCCTGTTCCGCGCCGCGCGGCTGTGGCTGGGCTTTCTGCCCGGCGGGCTCGCGGTCGCCACCAATTTCGCCGCCGCCGGCTTCGCCGCCGCCTCGGGCTCCTCGATGGCGACGGCGGCGGCGATGGGCCGGCTCGCTATCCCCGAGATGCTGCGCGCGCGCTACGAGCCCGGCCTCGCCACCGCCGTGGTGGCGGCGAGCGGCACCCTCGGCTCGCTCATCCCGCCGAGCATTCTGATGGTGCTCTACGGCATCTTCGCCGAGCAGCCGATCGGCCGGCTGCTGATCGCGGGCATCCTGCCGGGGCTGCTGACGGCGGCGGTCTATGCGGCGATGATCATCCTGCGCTGCTGGCTCAACCCGGCGCTGGCGCCGCGCAGCGAGGAGCCGGCCGGCTGGGCCGAGCGGCTGGCCGCGCTGCGGCAGGTCTGGCCGATCCCGGTGCTGGTGCTGGCGGTGATCGGCAGCCTCTATGGCGGCGTCGCGACGCCGACCGAGGCGGCGGCGGTCGGCGCGCTCGCCGCCTGCGGCATCGCCGCGGCGCAGGGCCGGCTGTCGCGCGCGGCGATGCGCGCGGCGGTGGTGGAGGCGCTGGAGGGGACCGCCTCGATCTTCTTCATCGCCATCGGCGCGGTGCTGCTGTCGCGCTTCCTGGCGCTGTCGGGGATGCCGGGCTTCCTCGCCGGGCTGATGGGAAGCTGGGCGGTGGATCCGCTGCTGGTGGTGCTCGGCGCCTCGCTGATCTACCTCTTCCTCGGCTGCTTCCTCGATCCGCTCGGGCTGATGCTGCTGACGCTGCCGGTGCTGCTGCCGATGTTCCAGGCGCTCAACCTCGATCTGGTTTGGATCGGCGTGCTGGTCATCAAGTATCTTGAGATCGGCCTGCTGACGCCGCCGGTGGGGATGAACGCCTATGTCGTCAGCGGCATCGTCGGCAAGGAGGTGCCGCTGCCGACGATCTTCCGCGGCCTGCTCTGGTTCCTCGCGGCGGAGGCGCTGATCACGGGCCTGCTGATCGCCTATCCAGGGATTTCGCTCTGGCTGCCCGACCTGATGGGGCGGTGAGGCCGCCCCACGCGAGACGTACCATCAACGACACGGGAGGAACGGACATGACGAGCACATCGGGACTGACGGCCCTGCTGGCCGGCGCCGCGCTGGCGCTGGGCGGACTGCTGGCCACCGGCGCGGCGGCGGAGCAGCGGGCGCTGACCTACTCCAGCTACCTGCCGCCCAGCCACGGCAGCAACCGCGACGGCCTGATCCCGCTGTTCCAGGAGGCGGAACGCGCGACCGGCGGGTCGCTGAGGATCCAGCTGCACACGGGCGGCTCGCTGGTCGCCGGGCCGGCGACGCTCTCGGCCATCCGCACGGGGTTGGTCGATGGCGGCTTCGTCGTCTCGCTCTATCATCCGAATCAGATCCCGCTGAACACGGCGATGAGCGACCTCGCGCTGCTCGCCGCCGATCCGCTGGCGACGATGGGCGCGATCAACGAGACGGTGCTGCTGAACTGCCCCGACTGCCTGGCCGAGTATCGCCGCAACAACACCATCTACATCGGCGCCTATTCCACCACGCCATACCGCGTGATGTGCCGCCAGCCGGTTCGCAGCATGGACGACCTGCGCGGACTGCGGATGCGCGCGGCTGGCAATGTCTATGGGCGCTGGGCGCAGCGCATGGGCGGGGTCGGCGTCAACATCCCGAACGCCGAGGCCTATGAGGCGCTCGAGCGCGGCCAGCTCGACTGCGTCATCGGCTCGGTGGCCTGGCTCGAGACGCTGTCGCTGTGGGATGTGGCGAAGAACGTCGTGGACCTGCCGATGGGGGCGTATTTCGGCGGCGCGCTGATTGCCTTCAACCGCGACAGCTGGAACGGCATCCGCGCCGAGGACCGCGCCGCCTTCCTGCGCCTGGTCCCGCGCGCCCTGGCGCAGGTCGCGGTCGGCTACGTCCGCGACGACGAGACGGTGGAGCGCCGCGCGCGGGAGCGCGGCATGACCTCCTACCCGCCCGATCCGGCGCTGACCCGGCTGCTCGAGGAATACAACCGCGACGAGGTGCGCAACGCCATCGCCGTGGCGCGTCAGCGCGGCGCCCGCAACCCGGAGCCGGTGATCGAGGCCTTCCTTGGCAATCTGCGGAAATGGCGCGAGATCGTGCAACGCACCGGCGTGGACACGGATCGCTTCGAGCAGGCGCTGCGGACGGAAATCTTCGACCGGGTCAGGTTCTGAGGAGGAGGAACGCCATGCCGGCATGGGAGCCGCCCTATCGCGGGCTCAGGGTGCTCGATATCAGCCAGGGGCTCGCGGGGCCGTCCTGCGCCTCGATCCTCGCCCGGCAGGGGGCGGAGGTGATCAAGGTGGAGCCGCCCGCGGGCGATTGGGGCCGCGGCATCGGCTGGGGGCTCGAGGGCAAGTGCGGGCTGTTCATCGCCGGCAACCTCGGCAAGCGGTCCATCGCGCTCGACGCGACGCGGCCGAAGGGGCGCGAATTGCTGGCGCGCCTCGCCGAGGGCGCGGATGTGCTGGTCGAGAGTTTCCGCCCCGGCGTCGCGGCGCGGCTCGGCCTCGGCTACGCCGATCTCGCCGCGCGCGATCCGCGGGTTGTCTATGTCTCGGTCAATGGCTACGGGCAGGATGGCCCTTATGAGAAGCGGCCCGGATCGGATTCCGTGTTCCAGGCGATGACCGGGCTGATGCGCGTCAACCGCGATGCGGGCGGGACGCCGCGCAAGGTGGGCGTGCTGGTGGCCGACATCTGCACCGGCGTCTATGCGGCGCAGGCAACCGGCGCGGCGCTCTATCGCCGCGCCACCACCGGCAAGGGCGGGCATGTGGAGGCCTCGCTGCTCGAGGCCACCACCGCCTTCCAGGCCATGGCGGTGATCGAGGACGAGATCGCCGGCGGCAAGACGGTGCAGCCCGTGGCGGTGCCGGCGGCGACCTTCGCAACCGCCGATGGCTACATCAACGTCACCGCGCTGACCGACCCGATGTTCGCCAAGCTCGCCCAGGCAGTCGGGCGGACCGACTGGGTGGGGGATGCGTCGCTCGCCAAGGTGGCCGGCCGGCTCGAACGGCGCGGCGAGGTCGAGGCCGGGCTCGCCGCGCTGTTCGCCACCGCGCCGACCGCGCATTGGACCGAACTGCTGAGCCGCCACGACGTGCTGTGCGGCGCGGTGAACAGCTATGCCGAGATGCGCGCCGATCCGCAGGTGCGCCATTCGCGCATCCTGACAGAGCTGGACCAGGCGCCCTATGGCCGCATCCTCGTGCCCCGGCTGCCCGGGGTGCCGCCGGAAGCCGCGGCCGCGATCCGGCCGGCGCCAGGCCTCGGCGAGCACAGCATCGAGGTGCTGGAAGGGCTCGGCGCGACCGGTGCGGAGATCGCCTCGCTGATCGAGGAGGGCGTCGTCCTCGCGGGTTGAACCCTGCAACGGATAAACGGGGGGAGAAGGGAACTTCTCCCCCCGACCCCCCCCTCAACCGTCTTTGGCACCTGGGAACTGACGATGGTGGCCGGTGCCAATAGTCAAAGAAGGGAGGGGGATTCGGGGGAGGTTCTCCTCCCCCGACCTTACTTCGCCAGTTCCGCTTCCAGTTCCGGCACGGCCTTGAACAGGTCCGCCACCAGCCCGTAATCGGCCACCTGGAAGATCGGCGCTTCCTCGTCCTTGTTGATGGCGACGATGACCTTGCTGTCCTTCATCCCCGCCAAATGCTGGATGGCGCCCGAGATGCCGACCGCGATGTAGAGTTCGGGCGCCACGATCTTGCCGGTCTGGCCGACCTGCATGTCGTTCGCCGCGTAGCCCGCATCGACCGCCGCGCGCGAGGCGCCGACCGCGGCGCCGAGCCGGTCCGCCACCTTCTCGATGATGGCGAAGTTCTCCGCCGAGCCCATGGCCCGCCCGCCCGAGATGACGATCCGAGCCGCCGTCAGTTCCGGCCGCTCGGACTTCACGATCTCGGCGCCGAGGAAGCTCGACAGGCCGGGGTCGGCGGCGGCCGGGGCGGCTTCCACCGTCGCGGTGCCGCCTTCGGCCGGAACCGGGTCGAAGGAGGTGGCGCGCACCGTCATCACCTTCTTCGCATCCGCCGACTTCACCGTCGCCAGCGCGTTGCCCGCGTAGATCGGGCGGATGAAGGTGTCGGCATCGACCACGCCGCAGACATCGGAGAGCACCTGCATGTCGAGCAGCGCGGCGACGCGCGGCATCACGTTCCTGCCCGCGGCCGAGGCCGGGGCGAGCAGGTGCGAATAGCCCGGCGCCAGCGCCACCAGCTGCGCGGCGAGCGGCTCGGCCAGCACCGGCGCCTCGGCCCCGGTCAGCACCTTCGCCACCCCCGGCAGCCTTGCCGCGGCGGCCGAAGCCGCGCCGGCGCCTTCGCCGGCCACCAGCAGATGCACCTCACCGAGTTTCTGCGCCGCGGCCACCGTGCTGCGGGTGGGCTGGGTCAGCGCGCCGTCCTTGTGGTCGGCGAGAACGAGGACCGTCATGGTCAGATCACCTTCGCTTCGTTGCGCAGCACCGCCACCAGCTCCTCGACCGAACCGACCTTGCGGCCGGCCTGGCGCTTCGCCGGTTCCTCGACCTTCAGCACGCGTAGCCGCGGCGTCACATCGACGCCCAGATCGGCCGGCTTCACCGTCTCGATCGGCTTCTTGCGCGCCTTCATGATGTTGGGCAGCGAGGCATAGCGCGGCTCGTTCAGCCGCAGATCGGCGGTCACGATCGCCGGCAACTTCACCGACACCGTCTCGAGCCCGCCATCGACCTCGCGCGTGACCTTGAGGGCGTCGCCCTCCTTCTCGATCCTGGAGGCGAAGGTGCCCTGGCCCCAGCCGAGCAGCGCCGCCAGCATCTGCCCCGTCGCGCTCATGTCGTCGTCGATCGCCTGCTTGCCGAGGATGACCAGCGCCGGGCCTTCCTTGCCGACGATCGCCTTCAGCAGCTTGGCCACCGCCAGCGGTTCCAGCACGCCGTCGTGCTCGACCAGGATGCCGCGATCCGCCCCCATGGCGAGCGCCGTGCGAAGCTGTTCCTGCGCCGCGTTCGGGCCGCAGGACACCGCGACGATCTCCTCCGCCACGCCCTTCTCCTTCAGGCGCACGGCTTCCTCGACCGCGATCTCGTCGAACGGGTTCATCGACATCTTGACGTTCGCCGTCTCGACACCCGACCCATCCGCCTTGACGCGGACCTTCACATTGTAATCGACCACCCGCTTGACGGGGACGAGGACCTTCATGGACATCTTCCTGGGTTGCACAAGGGAGCGCCCCGCGGGGGCGCGTTCAGTAGGATTTCGGCAGCCCGAGCACGCGCTCGGCGACGAAGCTGAGGATGAGCTGCGGGCTCACCGGGGCGATGCGCGGGATCATGCTTTCGCGCAGGTAGCGCTCGACGTGATATTCCTTCGCGTAGCCGAAGCCGCCATGCGTCATCACCGCCTGCTGGCATGCCTTGAAGCCGGCCTCGGCGGCGAGGTATTTCGCCGCGTTCGCCTGCGCCCCGCATTCGAGCCCGCTGTCGTAGCGCCAGGCGGCGTTCATCGTCATCAGCCGCGCCGCCTCGAGCTCCATCCAGCATTCGGCGAGCGGATGCTGGATCGCCTGGTTCTGGCCGATCGGGCGCCCGAACACCACGCGCTCCTTGGCATAGGCGGCGGCGCGCGAGACCGCGAGATGACCGAGGCCCGCCGCCTCCGCGGCGATCAGGATGCGCTCGGGGTTCATGCCGTGCAGAATGTAGCGGAAGCCCTGCCCTTCCTCGCCGATGCGGTCCTCGAGCGGGATCTCGAGGCCGTCGATGAAGACCTGGTTGGAATCGACCGCCTTGCGGCCCATCTTCTCGATCTCGCGCACCTCGATGCGGCTGCGGTCGAAGTCGGTGTAGAACAGCGACAGCCCCTCGGTGCGCTTGCGCGCCTGTTCCGCCGGGGTGGTGCGCGCCAGCAGCAGCATCTTCTCGGCGACCTGCGCGGTGCTGATCCACACCTTCTGGCCATGCACCACATAGCGGCCCCCGCGCCGCTCGGCGCGGGTCTTGAGCTGGGTGGTGTCGAGGCCGGTATTGGGCTCGGTCACGGCGAAGCAGGCGCGCTCGCGGCCCTCGATCAGCGGCGGCAGCATCCGCTGCTTCTGCTCCCCGGTGCCGAACACCACCACCGGCTGCAGCCCGAAGATGTTCATGTGGATGGCCGAGGCGCCGCTCATGCCCGCGCCGGATTGGGCGATGGTCTGCATCATCAGCGCCGCCTCGGTGATGCCGAGCCCGGCGCCGCCCACATCCTCGGGCATGCAGACGCCGAGCCAGCCGCCCTTCGCGAGCGCCTGGTGCAGCTCGGTCGGGAAGCCGCCCTGGCGGTCGCGCATCAGCCAGTATTCGTCGCCGAGATCGGCGCAGATGCGCCCGATGGCCTCCTGCAGCGCCTCGTGCTGCGGCGTCAGAGCGAAATCCACGACATTTCCCCCTCCATTCCTCGATCGCCATCCGCGCCTATCGGTTCGGACCGGCATCCGTCAAATCGTCGTCCCAGGCTGGCATGGCCCCGCCATTCGCGGAAGCGCCTCCGCGAAACCCGATGGCGCGGCGGCGTTCACCCTGCCCGGCGGGGGCGCAGGCGCATCAGCCAGGCGGGTGGGATGGCGACGACGAAGGCGATGGCGACCAGCAGGAAGCCGTCGCGGTAGCCCATCATCGTCGCCTGCGCGGCAAGCATCCGGCCGAGATAGTCCAGCGCGTAGCCAAGCCGCTGCCCTTCGGCCAGGCCGATGCTCTCCGCCCCGAAGCCCGGCGCGACGCCGCCTTCGGCAACCCCCCC
>NZ_FMZX01000007.1 GCF_900101615.1 Belnapia rosea
CTCACCGGCGGCCAGCGCGGCGACTGCCCCCAGGCCTACGCCTTGATCGACGGCCTGCCCGCTGAGATCGTCATGGCCGATGCGGCCTACGATGCCGATCCCCTGCGCCACGCGATCGCTGCCAAGGGCGCGGTCGCAGTCATTCCGAACAACCCGTCCCGCGCCCGCAAATACCCGCTCGACCAGCATCTCTACGCTCAACGCCACCTGATCGAGTGCTGCTTCAGCAAGCTCAAGCAGTTCCGGCGCGTTGCCACGCGCTTCGAGAAGACCGCCCGCAACTACCGCGCCGTCGTCACCCTCGCCGCCATCGTCCTGTGGCTCAGGTAACTGTCCACACGACCTAGTGTCCTGCCCGCGAAGTTCGTGGGTTTACCCACGGGCTTCGCGGACAAGCAGGCCACTGAACCAAAGGCCGGTGGCCTGGGAGCAAGATCCGAAGGATTTTTGAAATCAGGACACCGGCCCCGCCTCGGCACGGGGCTTGCTCGGCAGAGGCAACGATCAGCCCGGGGTTTCCGCATGTCCCTCTCCCGCCGCGCCCTTCTCGGCGCATCCGGCCTTGCCCTGATGCCCAGCGATTGGGCAGTCCCGCCCGCCGCCGCCCAAGGCGAGCGCGTCATCCGCTACGGCATCTCGATGGCCGACATCCCCCAGACTACCGGCCAGCCCGACCGCGGCGCCGGCGCCTACCAGTTCACCGGCTACACGATCTACGACCCGCTCGTCGCCTGGGAGATGGATGTCGCCGACCGCCCCGGGAAGCTCGTCCCCGGCCTGGCGACAAGCTGGGAGGCGGACCCGGCCGACCGCACCAAATGGGTCTTCCGGCTCCGCGAGGGCGTGAAATTCCACGACGGCTCGGCCTTCGACGCCGATGCGGTGGTCTGGAATTTCGAGAAGGTGCTGACCCCCCAGGCGCCGCATTTCGACAACCGCCAAGCCGCCCAGGTCCGCCCCCGCCTCCCCTCCGTGGCCTCCTGGCGGAAGCTCGACGCCATGACCGTCGAGGTCACCACCAAGGCGATCGACAGCATCTTCCCCTACCAGATGCTCTGGTTCCTCATCTCCTCCCCCGCGCAATACGAGAAGCTCGGCCGCTCCTGGGAGAGGTTCGCCGATCAGCCCTCCGGCACCGGCCCCTTCCGCCTGGCGAAGCTCACCCCCCGCGCCAGCGCCGAGCTGGTCCGCAACAGCGCCTACTGGGACCCGAAGCGCATCCCGAAGGCCGACCGCGTCATCCTCGTCTGCGCCCCGGATGCGGTGACGCGCACCAATGCGCTGCTCACCAACCAGGTCGATTTCATCGAGACCCCGGCGCCCGACCTCGTCCCGCGCCTCAAGCAGTCCGGCGCGCGGATCATCGAGAACGTCACGCCGCATGTCTGGAACTACCATCTGAGCCTGCTCGAGAACTCGCCCTGGCGCGACATCCGCCTGCGCAAGGCAGCCAATCTCGCCATCGACCGCGACGGGGTGGTGGCGCTGATGAACGGCCTGGCGAAGCCCGCGGCCGGCGTGGTCGATCCCTCCTCGCCCTGGTTCGGCAACCCGGGCTTCAAGGTCCGGCACGACCCGGCCGAGGCGCGGCGGCTGCTGGCCGAGGCCGGCTTCTCGACCCGCAACCCGCTGAAGACGCGCTTCCTCGTCGCCACGGGCGGCAGCGGCCAGATGCTGTCGATGCCGATGAACGAGTACGTCCAGCAGAGCTGGCGCGAGGTCGGCATCGAGGTCGAGTTCGAGCCGGTGGAGCTCGAGGTGCTCTACACCTGCTGGCGCCAGGGCGCCGCCGGCGAGTTGGCGCGGAACGTCACCGCCAACAACGTCGCCTATGTGACGAGCGACCCGCTCTACGCCCTCATCCGCTTCTTCCACTCGAAGCAGATCGCGCCCACCGGGGTGAATTGGAGCCATTACCGCGACGCGGAGATGGACCGGCTGATCGACACCGCGATGCAGACCTTCGACCCGGCGGAGGTGGACCGGCTGATGGCCAAGGTCCATGAGAAGGCCGTCGACGAGGCGCTGCTCGTCTTCGTCGTGCACGACACCAACCCGCATGCCGCGACCAGCCGGGTGCGCGGCTACACCCAGGCGCAGCACTGGTTCCAGGACCTCACCACGCTGGCGTAACCACGCCATCGCGACGCCAGAAGCGCCAACGGCCATGCCAGCCTTCCCTTGCCGCATCCCGAAGCGGCGAGGGAAGGAAACGCATGGCAGACCCCATCATCGGGCGCCGCTCGCTCGGCGCGCTCGCCGGCGCTCTCGCGGCCGGCGCCGCCATCCCGGCCCAGGCGCAGCGCGGCTACGACCGCGGCGCGGCCCCCGCCCGCTACCCCGATGCCGATATCGTCGCCATCGACCCGAAGCGCTTCACCGCGAAGCTCGGCAACACCACCATCCGGCGCCTCGGCACCGGCTATGGTTGGGCCGAGGGGCCCGCCTGGCACGCCACCGGCCGCTTCCTCATCTGGTCCGACATCCCGAATGACGAATGCCTGCGCCTGGTGGAGGAGGACCAGTCCGTCCACCGCCGCTTCCGCAGCCCCTCGGGCTTCTCCAACGGCAACACCTTCGACCGCGAGGGGCGGCAGATCGCCTTCCGCCACTTCCACCGCGACGTGCTGCGCTACGAGCCGGATGGCAGCACCACGGTGCTGGCCGCCCGCGGCCCGGACGGCGCCTTCAACGCCCCGAATGACGGCGTGGTGCATCCGCAGGACGGCGCCATCTGGTTCACCGACCCGGGCTATGGCGCGCTGATGAACTACGAGGGCCAGCGCGTGCCGGAAGCGGCCAGCAGCCCCCGCCCCTTCATCAAGGAGGCGATCTACCGCATCGACGCGCAGACCGGCCAGGTGGCGAAGGTGGCCGACCAGCCCTTCAAGCCGAACGGCCTATGCTTCTCGCCCGACTACCGCCGGCTCTACGTCGCCGACAGCGGCAAGTCCCACTATGACGAGGCGAAGAACATCATCTGGATGTTCGACGTGGACGGCGCGCGCCTCACCAACCCGCGCACCTTCTGCGACATGGAATTGAACGGCAAGTCAGGCTTCGGCGACGGCCTCCGCTGCGACGAGCAGGGCAATGTCTGGGTCGGCGCCGGCTGGGTCGGCGATGGCTATGACGGCGTCCATGTCTTCGCGCCCGACGGCCAGCGCATCGGCCAGATCAGGCTGCCGGAGATCTGCGCCAATCTCTGCTTCGGCGGTACGCGCAGGAACCATCTCTATATGACGGCGAGCCAGTCGCTCTACATGGTCCCCGTCGAGACCCGCGGCGCGCATTTCTGCTGAAGGGATTGCAGGGGCTCTGCCCCTGCACCCAGCCGGGGGGAAAGCTTCCCCCCAGGCCCCGCCATTAGTTCAGACGCGCTCCAGGCACATCGCGACGCCCATGCCGCCGCCGATGCAGAGCGTCGCCAGGCCGCGCTTCGCCTCGCGCCGCCGCATCTCGAAGAGCAGCGTGTTCAGCACCCGCGCGCCGCTGGCGCCGATCGGATGGCCGAGCGCGATCGCCCCGCCATTCACGTTCACCTTCGAGGTGTCCCAGCCGAGATCCTTGTTCACCGCGCAGGCCTGCGCCGCGAAGGCCTCATTCGCCTCGATCAGGTCGAGCGTGGTGATGTCCCAGCCCGCCTTCTGCAGCGCCTTGCGGCTCGCCGGGATCGGCCCCGTGCCCATGATCGACGGATCGACGCCCGCCGTCGCCCAGGAGGCGATGCGCGCCAGCGGCTTGATGCCGCGCTTCCGTGCCTCCTCGGCCGACATCACCACCAGCGCCGCGGCGCCGTCATTGATGCCGCTCGCATTGCCCGCCGTCACCGTGCCGTCCTTGCTGAAGGCCGGCCGCAGCTTCTGCAGCACATCGAGCGTGGTCTCCGGCTTCGGATACTCGTCGTCGGAGATGGTGACCTCGCCCTTGCGGGTCTTCACCGTCACCGCCGCGATCTCATCCTTGAAGCGCCCGGCCTTCATCGCCTCGCCCGCCTTGCGCTGGCTGGCGGCGGCGAACTCGTCCTGCTGCTCGCGGGTGATCTGGTACTTCTGCGCGACGTTCTCGGCGGTCGTGCCCATGTGGTAGCCGTGGAAGGCATCCCACAGCCCGTCCTTGATCATGGTGTCGACCAGCTGCAGGTCGCCCATCTTCTGCCCGGCGCGGAGCTGCTGCGCATGCGGCGCCTGGGTCATGCTCTCCTGCCCGCCGGCCACGACGATGCTGGCATCGCCGGTGGCGATCTGCTGCGCCGCCAGCGCCACCGCCCGGAGGCCGGAGCCGCAGAGCTGGTTGATGCCGAAGGCCGTCCGCTCGACCGGGATGCCGGCCGCGACGGCCGCCTGCCGCGCCGGGTTCTGCCCCGCGCCCGCGGTCAGGATCTGGCCGAGGATGACCTCGTCCACCTCCTCCGGCCGCACCCCGGCGCGCTCCATCGCGGCCTTCAGCGCGACCGTGCCCAGCGCATGCGCCGACAGGCTGGCGAAGGCCCCGGAGAAACTCCCCACCGGCGTACGCGCCGCGGAAGCGATGACGATATCGGTCATGTCTGGCTCTCCCACCCTTATTGCTCGATGCGGCGCAGTCTGGACCCGCGCCGCCTCCCGCTACAAGCCGAGGCCCGAAAGCCAGCGCCGCAGCGGTTGCCACAGGGCCGCCTCGGCCCCTTGCCCCGCGACCATGCCGATATGGCCGGCCGCCGCGCCATGCACCAGGGCCCCCGGCAGCCGCCCCGCCAGCGCCATGGCGGAGGCGGGCGGCACGATCCGGTCCCGCGAGGGGATGGCGAGGAAACCCGGCACCCGCAGCCGCTCCGGCGCCACCACCTCGCCCGCCACCCGCCATTCGCCCCGCGCCGGGGTATTGGCGCCGTACCAGCCGGCCAGCACCTCCCGCGCCACCGGGGCCGCCAGCGCGATGCCGTCATTCAGCCAGTCCTCCAGCGCGACGAAGCGTCGGGCCCGCATGCTCCCGGGGTCGAGCCGGGCGAAGCCGCGATACTTCTCGGCGATGGAGAAGGGGTCGAGCGCGGCGAACAGCGCCTGCAGCGTATCGACCGGCAAGGCCCCGGTCGCCGCCAGCAGCGGCTCCAGCCCCGGCAGCAGCGCGCCGAGCTGGCGGGCCCGGTCGGCATCCTCGGCCCAGAAATCCCAGGGCGTCGCCAGCAGCGCCAGCGCCCGCACCCGCCCCGGCTGCCGCTGCGCCGCGCCGAGTGCCAGCAGCCCGCCCATGCAGTAGCCCACCAGCACCACCGGCTCGCCGACCGCCGCCAGCGCCCGCTCCAGCCGCCCGGCGATGTAGTCGGTGAGGTCGAAGCCACGCTCCACCTCCCCCGGCTCGCCCCAGTCGAGCAGCAAGGGGTGCAGCCCCTGCCCGGCCAGGTGCCGCAGCATCGAGGTCTCGGGCAGCAGGTCGAGGATATGCGCCCGGTTGACGAGGGAGGGCACGACCAGCACCACCGGGCCGCCGCCGCCATAATCCAGCAGCCGGCTGCCGCCCTCCGTCCAGACCGCCGGCAGCGCCGCCTCCTCCCGCTGCCAGGGATGGCGCCGGTAAGCGCGGATCCCGGCCAGCAGCGCCCCGTCCGCCCGGTTCAGCCCGCGCCAGACCGCGGCGGCGAAATCCTCAGGCCGGTGGCCGCCTGCGGCGAGGCGCCCGGCGAGGCGCATCGCCTCCGCCGGCACCCTCCGCGGTCCCTGCCCCTCCGGCTTCGAGCCGGGCGAGCCGGGCCTCGAGCTCGGCGACGCGCCGGCGGAGATCAGCGGCAGCATCGCCATCGCCATCCACCGGCGCAGGCCGAGCAGGCCCAGATGCAGCGGCAGCGGCCGCGGCCCCCGCCTCATGCGGGGCGGCCCCATGGGCTCCTCCAGGTGCACCGGCCCAGGGGCCCATCATCGTCCGCCAGGCCGCCATCATCTCCCCATCCGCGGCCAGCGCGGCGATCTCGTCCTGCCAAAGCGCGATCCACTCCTCCGCCAGCCGGTCGAGTTCGGTATCTCCCGCCTCCGCCATGCCGCCCATCCCTGCTTCCTTCATCCGGGCACAACCGCGCGCGCGAATGTGTGCAACGCAAAAACCCGCTTCCGTGCGGGCCGTTGCGCTGTGCTACGATCCGTGGCCTGTCACGCAATAACCGCATCGGAAACGCCATGGCCGAAAGTACCGTCCGCGCCGAACCAGCGACCGAGGCCCCTGCCAATCCGGCCCCACCGGTGGTGGTGAAGAAATACGCCAACCGCCGCCTCTACAACACGGAATCCTCCAGCTACGTCACCCTGGAAGACTTGGCCGGAATGGTCCGCCAGGGCCGCGATTTCGTCGTTTATGATGCAAAATCAGGCGATGAGATCACCCGTTCCGTCCTTACCCAGATCATCGTCGAGGAGGAATCCAAGGGCCGCAACCTGCTGCCCGAGGGCTTCCTCCGTCACCTGATCGGCTTCTATGGCGACAGTCTGCAGACCGTCCTGCCACGCTATCTCGACGTGGCGATGAACGGCTTCGCCCGTCAGCAAACGCAGATGCGGCGCTCCATGGAGCAGGCGATGGGGGGTTTCATGCCCTTCCCGACGCTCGAGGAGGTCAGCAAGCAGAACATGGCGATGATGGAGCGGGCCATGAGCCTCTTCGCCCCCTTCCGCCAGCCCGAGACCCCGCAAACCATTGAATCCCTGAAGGCGGAGGTTGAATTGCTGCGCCGCCAGCTGGCTGAGTTGCAGAGCGCCGGCAAGGACAACTCGCGCGGGGGGTGATTCCCGGTAGCCCTGGCTCCATCACGCGTTCGTCACGCGCAGCGGTGGAACGGTGGCACTCCCTCGGCATTGCCCAAGGTGAGACAACCACGGGCTCCAAGGGATACAATATGCCAGCATCTACCGAGACCGGTTCGCCGCGCCCCGCCGCTGCCAAGGTTGGGCAACGGGCGAATGCTGCGGATCGCCACGTCGGCGCCCGGATCCGCGAGAGGCGGGTGATGATGGGCCTCTCGCAACAACAACTCGCGCGCATGATCGGGGTTACCTACCAGCAGGCTCACAAATACGAGCGCGGCCTCAACCGCATCTCCGCTGGTCGTCTCTTCGAGATCGCCCAGGTTTTGAACGTTGCCGTCTCCTGGTTCTTCGAAGGCCTGAACGATGAGCACGAGCCGAGCGAGATCTCCCCGCGCCAGCGCATGTGCCTGGAGCTCGCCCGGAACTTCGCGCTGATCGACAACGAGAAGCATCAGGAGGCGCTGAGCCAGATGGCCCGCGCCCTCGCCGCCCAGAGCATGGCGGCACACCCCGACCGCGAGCTGGTGGTGGAGGCGGAGGAGCGGCACTGAGGCTCGCTGCTCCGGCCCGGTCCCATTGGGCCGGGCCCGTCTCATGGTAACAGGCTGACCGTGTCCAGGCGTTCCCCCGCACCGCCGCTGCTGCGACCGCAGAAGCGCTCCTGGTTGGGCCCCACCGGCCTCCTGCTTGGCCTCGCCGGCCTGGCGGGCGGAGTGGTGCTCGGCCTCGGCCTCCGGTCGGAGCCCTCCCCGGCTCCGGTCCCGGGGCCGAGCGCCATGGTGGCCCCGGCCCCCCCGCCGGTGGCCGCCCCGCCCGCCCCCGAGACACCCCCGCCGATGCCGAGCCGGGCAGCGGCGCCGCCCCTCCCCTCCGGCCCGAGCCCGGCTGAGCTCGCCGCACAGCGCGCCGCCCTGCAGGCCGAGGTCGCGGCCGAGCAGGCGCGGCTCGACGGCCTGCGCCAGGCGCGCGTCGCCCTCGAGACGGAACTCGCCGGCCTGCGCCGCGACCTCACCGCCAGCCGGAGGGAGGCGGCCCAGGCAGCGGCCGCCCCGCCGCCGGTGCTCGGCGCACCGCCCCGCCCTCTGCGCCTGCCCGAAAGCGTCGCGGCACCGGTCCTGCCGGCGGGCGGCGCCCGCGTCTTCATCCATCTCCGGGCCGGCTCGGCCGCCGCCGCCAGCGCCGCCGCCGAGCTCGCCCCGCAGCTGCGGGAGGCCGGCTTCGACATCGCCGAGGTTCGCAGCGTCGGCGCCACGCCCTCCCAGCGCGTCGTCCGCTACTTCCATGGCGAGGATGCCGCCGCCGCCGCGCGCCTCGCGGGCCGGCTCGGGCGCGGCTGGGCGATCCAGGATTTCCGCAATTTCGAACCCACCCCGTCGCCGCAGACCCTGGAGATCTGGCTGCCGGACCGGTAGCGGCGCGAGGCCCCGCCCCCCTTCCTCGACACCGGCCGGGCCGCCGCGCCAGACTGGGCCGGCCACGTCACCGCCCGGGGAAGCCGATGAAGCCCGAGACCCGCCGCAAGCTCGCCGAGGTGAGCACCGCCACGCTTACCACCGTGTTGTTCAAGCACGGCTTCCGCAACCTCTTCCTCGAAGGCCCACGGCTCATCAATCCGGGGGCGCCGCGCCTCGTCGGCCCCGCCTATACGCTCCGCTACATCCCGGCGCGGGAGGATCTCGACACGCTCGACGCCTTCCTCGACCCCGACCACCCGCAGCGCAAGGGCGTCGAGGACTGCCCGCCCGGCAGCGTCTTCGTCATCGACAGCCGCGGTGATCCCAGGGCGGCCAGCGCCGGCGGCATCCTGCTCACCCGGCTGATGACGCGCGGCGTCGCCGGCGCCGTCACCGATGGCGGCTTCCGCGACACGCCGGAAGTGGCGGAGATGCCCTGGCCGGCCTACCACGCCGCTCCCAGCGCCCCGACCAACCTCATCCGCCACCACGCCGTCGACCTCAACCTGCCGATCGCCTGCGGCGGGGTGCCGGTCTATCCCGGCGACATCATGGTGGGCGATGGCGAGGGCGTGGTCTGCATCCCCGCCCATCTCGCCGACCAGGTGGCCGAGGAGGCCCATGAGCAGACGGTGGGCGAGGATTTCGTCCAGGAACGCGTCGCCGCCGGCCACACCATCCGCGGCCTCTACCCGATGACGGACCCGAAGAACCGCGAGCTCTTCGCCGCCTGGCGGAAGGAGCGGGGACGCTAGAGCCAGCCCCCACGGCCCGAACTTTCCCGGGCCTCCCGTGTTCGCCCTTGCCTGCGGTGACTGCCGGAGGCGTCCATGGCCTGTAGGTTCAACACTCCACCCCGACAGGGCTCCGCCCGAGCCTCCACGCCTTGAGCGGCGCGAGCCTGCCGGCCTCCCTGGCCCGCCTGCTGCCGCGCGCCATGGACTGGCGCATCCCCCTCGCCCTCGCCGCCACCTATGCCAGCTTCGGCTCCGGCCCGGCCGGTGCCCGGGCAGCGCTCGACACGCTGCCGCCGCTGCTGCTCGTCGGCATCCGCGGGTTGGCCGGCGGCGTGATCCTCTTCCTCTGGGCGCTCGCCGCCGGCGCCCCGCGCCCGACGCGCCGCCACTGGCTCGCCGCCTGCGGGATCGGGTTGCTGATCCTGGCCCTCGGCGCCGGGGTCGGCACCTTCGGACAGAAGACCGTGCCCTCCGGCATCGCCGGCGTGATGTCCGCCCTGCTGCCGATCGTCGCCGCCTGCCTCGGCTACCTGCTCTTCCGCGAGCGCCCGGCCCGCCGCGCCCTGATCGGCCTGGTGATCGGCGTCGCCGGCCTCGGCCTGCTGCTCAGGCCCGGCGCCGACCTCGACCCCTTCGGCATCGCGCTGCTGGTCGCCAGCCAATGCGCCTGGGCGCTCGGCGCGGTGCTGGCACCACGCGTCGGCCTGCCGGAGGACCCGCGCCTCGCGGCCGGGATGGAGCTGCTCTGCGGCGGCGCCATCCTGGTGGTGGCGGCCGGCCTGATGGGCGACGTCACCAGCCTCGACTGGCACGCCGTCTCCACGCAATCCTGGCTCGGCCTCGGCTGGCTCACCCTCACCGCCGTGGTCGGCTTCACCGCCTATGGCTACCTCGCCGCCACCGTGGCGCCCTCCGTGGCGACAACCTTCTCCTATGTGAACCCGGTGGTGGCGATGGGGCTCGGCTGGCTGCTCTTCGCCGAGCCCCTTACCCCGCAGGCGATGCTGGCCACGGCCATCGTCGTCGCCGGCGTCTGCCTGATCGTCTCCACGCGGTCGGAGGAAGCCGGCGCGGCGCAGCACCCGCTGACCTCGGGCCATGGCCATCGCCGCCTCATCGTAACGCCCTGGCCGCCGCCGGAGAGCGCCGCGCTCAATGCGCGGCCGGCGCCGCCCCGTCCTGCCGATGCGCCCCGAAACGCTCCACCATGGTCTCGCTCGCCGCGTTGAGTCCCGTGACCTCGACCGCCTTGCCCTGGCGCCGCACCTTCATCACCACGCGGTCCAGCGCGCCGACCGCCGAGATGTCCCAGAAATGGGCGGCGCCGACATCGATGACGATGCGCTCCACCGGCTCCGTCACGTCGATCGCCTCGGCGAAGCCGCCGGCCGAGGCGAAGAAGACCTGCCCCTCCACGCGGTAGGTCCGCACCCGCCCATCGGCCGAGAGCGCGCTCGTCACCCGGCTGAGGCGCGAGACCTTGCCGGCGAAGAACACGCCCGAGAGCAGCACCCCGACCAGCACGCCCTTCGCCAGGTCGGCCGTCGCCACCACCGTCACCACCGTCGCCAGCATGACCACGGAGGAGGGCAGCGGGTTGCTCCGCAGCCGGGCGATGGAGCCCCAGGAGAAGGTGTTGATCGAGACCATGATCATCACCGCCGTCAGCGCCGCGACCGGGACGATGGCGAGCAGGTCCTGCAGCAGCACCAGCAGCGCCAGCAGGAACAGGCCGGCGACGAGGGCCGAGAGCCGCCCCCGCGCGCCCGAGCTCACATTGATGACCGACTGGCCGATCATGGCGCAGCCGCCCATCCCGCCGAAGAAGGCCGAGGCCATGTTCGCCAGCCCCTGCCCGGCGCATTCGCGGTTCTTGTCGCTCGGCGTGTCGGTCATGTCGTCGACGATCTGCGCCGTCAGCAGCGACTCCAGCAGCCCGACCGCCGCCAGCGTCAGCGAGTAGGGGGCGATGATCCGCAGCGTCTCGAAGCTCAGCGGCACGTCCGGCAGGATGAATTCCGGCAGCGCCGAGGGCAGCTGTCCGAGATCGGCGACCGTCCGCACGTCGAGGCCGAGCCAGGCCGTCAGCGCCGTCAGCACCGCGATGGCGACCAGCGGCGCGGGCACTGCCCGCGTCACGTAGGGAAAGAGGTAGATGATGGCGAGGCCGAGGGCGATCAGCCCATAGGTCACCGGCGGCACGCCGGTCAGTTCCGGCAGCTGGGCCAGGAAGATCAGGATCGCCAGCGCATTGACGAAGCCCGTCATCACCGAGCGCGAGACGAAGCGCATCAGGCGCCCCAGCCGGAGCGCCGCGGCAATGAGCTGGAAGACGCCCATCAGGATGGTCGCGGCCAGCAGGTATTGCAGGCCATGGTCGCGGACGAGATCCGTCATCACCACCGCCGTTGCCGCCGTCGCCGCCGAGATCATGGCCGGCCGGCCGCCGGTGAAGGCGATGACGCAGGCGATCACCACCGAGGCATAGAGCCCGACCTTCGGATCGACCCCGGCGATGACCGAGAAGCCGATCGCCTCCGGGATCAGCGCCAGGGCGACGACGATACCCGAGAGGATGTCGCCGCGCGGGTTGCCGAACCAGTCGCGCCACCAACGAGAATGTATTGTCATGAATATCATCCGCACAGGGCGAGCGCACCGCGTCCTGCGCGGCCGGGCTCACCGGATCGATGCGTTGTCCGGCGGATCGGCGGCCGGAAGAGCCACCCGGGTTTGCACCGGGTCCGAGCGAATGACCCAAGCGTAAACCGCGCCTCGCTGCGGTGCAACAGCGCCCGGCCTCAGCGGCGCCGCAACCCGTCCGCCACCAGCGTGCAGCCCGCGACCGCGAGCAGGATGCAGAGGCCCGGCCAGACCGCCTGCAGCGGCGCCGAGAACACCATCTCCTGCGCGTTGGAGAGCATGTTGCCCCAGCTCGGCGCCGGCGGCTGGATGCCGAGGCCCAGGAAGCTCAGCGTGCTCTCGGCCAGGATCGCCCCGGCGACGGCCAGCGCCGCGGCGACGCCGATCGGCCCCGCGATGTTCGGCAGCACATGCCGTAGCAGCACCCGCCCCTCTCCCGCGCCCGAGACCCGCGCCGCCGCCACGTAGTCGAGCGAAAGCTGCGTCAGCGCCGCCGCCCGGGCCAGCCGCGCCGTGCCCACCCAGCCGAAGGCGACGAGGATGAGGACGATCCGCAGGATGTCGGAGGCCGCCTCGCCCCGGGGCAGGCCGAAGCGCCCGGTATCCACCGCCGCCAGCACCACCAGCAGCGGCAGGGCCGGCAGGGCGAGCAGGCCGTCCGCGACGCGCATCAGCACCGCATCCACCCAGCCGCCCCGCCAGGCCGCCAGCAGCCCGATCGCCGTGCCGAGCCCGGTCGCCCCGACCGCCACCGCCAGCCCGACGCTGAGCGAGACCCGCGCGCCATGCAGCAGCCGCAGCAGCAGGTCCCGCCCCAGCTCGTCAGTGCCGAGGGGATGGGCGGCGGAGGCCTCGCCATAGCGCGCCATCAGGTCGGGGGCGAAGGGATCGACCCCCATCCAGCCCTGCGCCCAGGGCGCCGCCAGCGCGCCGAGCCCGAGCATCCCCAGCAGCAGCAGGCCCAGGATCAGCCGGATCAAGCGGCCAGCCGCGGGTCGATGATCCGCTGCACGATATCGGCCGCCAGCGTCGCCAGCATCGTCACCAGCGCCGCCAGCAGCAGGGCGAGCAGCGCCAGGTTGTAGTCGTTGCCCATGATGCTGTCATAGATCAGCTTGCCCATGCCGGGCCGGGCGAAGATCGTCTCCGTCACCAGCGCGCCGGAGACGAGGCTGCCGGCATCCAGCGCCGCGACCGTCACCACCGGGATGGCGGCATTGGGGAAGGCATGGCCCCAGATCACCTGCCGCTCCGGCAGGCCCTTCATGCGCGCGGTGCGGATATAGGGCTGCGCCATCTCCTCCCGCATGGCCGAGAGGCTGTGCCGCGCATAGGCGGCGATGTTGACGAAGGCGAGCGTCGCCACCGGCAGCGCCAGGAAGCGCGCTCCCTCAGCGAGACCCCAGCCCTCCGCCATGCCGCCCGCCGGCAGCCAGCCGAGCTCCACCGCGAAGAGGATGATGAGCAGGATGCCGAGCCAGAAGCCCGGCAGGGATTGCGCCAGCAGCGCCACGCCATCCGCCAGCACCCCGGCGCCGCGACGCACCGCCCCCAGCACGCCGAGCCCGATCCCGAGCCCCGCCGAGAGCAGCAGCGACCAGCCGAGCAGCACCAGGGTGGAGCGCAGCGCCGGCCAGAGCACCTCCGTCACCGGCACGGCATAGAGGCGGGAGAAGCCGAACTCCCCCCGCAGCACCGCCGCCGCCCAGGCGAGGTAGCGCCCCCACAAGGGCTGGTCGAGCCCGTGCAGCGCCCGGAGCCGCGCCGCATCCTCGGCGGTCAGCCGCGGATCGGCGCTCAGCGCCAGCTCGACCGGGTCGCCCGGCATCAGCCCCATCGCCAGCCAGGTCAGTACCGAAAGCAGGGCGAGCACCACCCCGATCTGCACCAGCCGGCCGGCGAGGAGGCCCGGCATTCAGCCGCCGCGCGCTTCCTTGATCGCGGCCTTCGCCGCATTGACCATCAGCCCGACATCGTTGCCGCCGACGGTCACCAGCTTGAAGCCCATGTCGATCATCTTCTTCGCGTATTTCGGCGAGGAATTATGCAGCCCCGCCGCGATGCCGCGCTTCGAGGTCTCCTTGATCAGGCGCTCGTAGATCTTGAGGATCTCCGGCTCCTCGCGGTCGAGGATGGGGATCATGCCCATCGACAGGCCGAGATCGGAGGGGCCGACATAGATCGCGTCGATCCCCGGCACGTCGAGGATGGCGTCGAGGTTGTCGAGCGCCGTCTGGGTCTCGATCATCGGGATGACGAGGATCTCGTCATTCGCGGTCTTCTGGTAGCCGCCCGCCTCGCCATAGACGCCGGCGCGGATCGGCCCGTTGCTGCGGGTGCCCCGGGGCGGGTACTTCGAATACTGCACCAGCGCCTCGGCCTCGGCCTTGGTGTTGACCATCGGGCAGATCACGCCATAGGCGCCGGCATCCAGCACCTTGCCGATGATCCCGGGCTCGTTCCAGGGCACGCGCACCATCGGCGTGGCGCCGGAGGGCTGGATGCCCTGGAAGCAGGCGACGCAGGAGAGGTAGTCCTGCACGCCGTGCTGCATGTCGACCGTCACGCTGTCCCAGCCGGCCTGGCTGTACATCTCGGCGCTGAAGGCGTTCGGAATGGCGAGCCACCCATTCACGACGGCCTTACCGGCCTTCCATGCTGCCTTGACCTTGTTGGGCATCGCTTCCCCCTCGGGATTCCATTCGGGATTGCGACGCTAGGCGCCGGGCGGAGGGCCGTCAACGCGGCCCCGGCGGCAGGCTACCGTTGCGTTTTCGCACCGCACCCGGCTAGGATATGGGCCGCCACCGCCGGAGGCGCGGCCGGGCCCGCCGCCGCTCCTCAATCCTTAAAATCCGATGCGAGACCGTGCAATATCAATAGGTTGGCGCTGCTTTTCTCAAGCGATTTGAGCCGAATTGAAGCGCTTGATCCATCGCTGGACGCCGCCCGCCCCGCCCGGCACCCTGGATGCCATGCCCGACTGGACCGTCACCTCCGAGACCGGCCGCCTGACCGACGTCCTGGTCTGCGCCCCCGACCACTACCGCTGGCTGCCGACCAACAGCATCGCCCGCCGGACACTCGCCGGCGGCGGCCAGCCCGACCTGCAAGGGCTGCAGGCGCAGCACCGCGAGCTGGTCGCGGCGCTCGAGCAGGGGGGCGCCACCGTCCACCACCTGCCGCCCGAGCCGCACCTGCCCTACATGGCCTATACGCGGGACAGCGTGGTGGTGACGCATCGCGGCCCCGTCCTCTGCCAGCTGGAGCGCCCGCAGCGCCGCGGCGAATACGCCGCCCTGATCGACTGGCATGGCGGCCGCTTCTGGCGCAAATCCTCCGCCGGCACGCTGGAGGGCGGCGACATCCACATCCTCCGCCCCGGCCTCGCCCTGATCGGCGCCAGCGGCGGCCGCACCGACCTCGACGGGGCGGAGCAGCTGGCAGGCTGGCTCCGCGCCGAGGGCTGGGAGGTGCGCGTCCAGCCCTTCGACGAGCATTTCCTGCATCTCGACGTGCTGTTCTGCCTGGCCGCCCCCGGCCTAGCCGCGGCCTGCCTCGACGTGCTGCCCGATGACTTCATCGCCTGGCTGACGGAACGGGGGATCGCCTGCCTGCCCGTCCCCTACCGGGCGGCGATGCAGCTCGGCTGCAACATCCTTTCCCTCGGCGAGGGGCGCGTGATATCCGCGGCCGAAAGCCGGGAGCTGAATGCCGCGCTCCGGGCCGAGGGCGTCACGGTCCTCGACCCCGCCCTCTCGCTCTTCACCGCCGGCGGCGGCGGCCCGCATTGCCTGACCTGCCCGCTGCATCGGGAAGAGGAAACCCCATGAACACCATCGCCTCCCGCCCCGTGGATGCCGTCATCGCCGCCATCCGCGACCTGATCGGCGAGCGCCTCTCCACCGCCCAGGCGATCCGCGAGCAGCACAGCCGCGGCGAGGACCAGACGCCGCCGACCCTGCCCGACGCCGTCGCCTATGTGGAGACGACGGAGGAGGTCAGCCGCATCCTGGCGCTCTGCAACCAGCACGGCGTGCCCGTCGTCGCCTTCGGCGCCGGCACCAGCCTCGAGGGCCATGTGAACCCGGTGCGGCGCGGCATCTCGCTCGACCTCAGCCGCATGACCAACATCCTCGAGGTCAATGCCGAGGACATGGACTGCCTGATCGAGCCGGGCGTCACCCGCCAGCAGCTCAACGACTATCTCCGCGACCAGGGCATGTTCTTCCCCGTCGATCCCGGCAGCGTCTGCACCATCGGCGGCATGTGCGCGACGCGAGCCAGCGGCACCGCCGCCGTGCGCTACGGCACGATCCGCGAGAACGTCCTCGGCCTCGAGGTGGTGCTGGCCGATGGCCGCGTCATCAACACCGGCGGCCGCGCCCGCAAGGCCTCCAACGGCTACGACCTGACGCGCCTCTTCATCGGCTCCGAGGGCACGCTCGGCGTCATCACCAGGGTGCGCCTCCGCCTGCATGGCATCCCGGAGGCGATCTCCGCCGCCGTCTGCCAGTTCCCGGACCTGAAATCGGCGGTCGAGACCACCATCGCCACCATGCAGGCCGGCATCCCCGTCGCCCGGATCGAGCTGCTGGACGCGGACCAGATGCAGGCCTGCATCCGGTACTCGAAGCTCGAGGGCTACCGCCCGACGCCGACCCTCTTCCTCGAATTCCACGGCAGCCCGGCCGCCGTCACCGAGCAGGCCGAGACGGTCGAGGCCATCGCCACGGAGCTCGGCGGCGAGGGCTTCGCCTGGGCGACCGATGCCGAGGCCCGCAACCGCCTCTGGAAGGCCCGGCACGATGCCTACTGGGCGGCGGTCGCGCTGATCCCCGGCTGGCGCGGCATCACCACCGATGTCTGCGTGCCCATCAGCAAGCTCGCCGAGGCCATCCTCGGCGCCAAGGAGGATGCCGAGGCCGCGGGGGCGACCACCTGCATCGTCGGCCATGTCGGCGACGGCAATTTCCACCAGGTCATCCTCTTCGACCCGAACGACCCGCAGGGCCATGAGAAGGCCTGGGAGATCGACCGCAAGATCGTGGCGCGCGGCCTGGCGCTGGGCGGCACCTGCTCGGGCGAGCATGGCGTCGGCCTCGGCAAGCGCGAATTCCTCGAGGTGGAGCATGGGCCGGAGGCGCTCGACCTGATGCGCGGCATCAAGGCGAGCTTCGACCCCAAGGGCATCCTCAACCCCGGCAAGCTGTTCCGGAACTAGCCAGACCGGTCCACGGGAGGAAACGTGCCGCAAAAAGGCGGCCTGGCGGTGCCGATCCTGGCGCTCGCCCTTGGCCATGTGCTCTCCAACGCCGTTCGGACGCTGCCCGCCCTGGCGGCCGACCGGATGCAGGCGTCGCTCGGCCTCTCGCCGGAGGGGCTGGCCGCCGTCACCGGCACCTTCTCCCTTGCCTTCGCCCTGGCCCTGGTGCCGGTCGGCGTCGGCCTCGACCGGCTCGGGGCGCGGCGGACGGCGCTGATCCTGCTGGCGGTGGCCGGGCTCGGCGCCGTGCTCGCGGCGCTGGCCCCCGGCGCCTGGACGATGCTGCTGGCCCAGGCCGTGCTCGGCGCCGGCTGCGCCGGGATGCTGATGGCGCCGATGACCTATGCCGCCCGCGCCGTGCCGCCCTCCCGTTTCGGCCTCTGGTCCGGGATCATCCTGACCTTCGGCAATACGGGGATGCTGCTCTCGGGCAGCCCGCTCGCCTGGCTGGTGGATTGGCAGGGCTGGAGGGCCGGGTACTGGGCGATGGCGGGCTTCGCCCTGCTGGCCCTGCTGGCCGTCGCGCTGGTGGTGCGCCAGCCGCCGCCGGCACGCCGCGACCGCACCTCCCTGTGGCAGGATGCGCGCGAGGTGCTGGCCATCGCCGCCTCCCCCGCCCTCCGCCCGCTGATGGTCTTCGGCGCCGCCAGCTTCGCCACCATCATCGGGCTCCGCGGTCTCTGGGGCGGGCCCTGGCTGATGGAGGCCAAGGGCCTCACGCGGATCGAGGCCGGCCATATCCTCACCGCCTGCGCCCTGGCGATGACCCTGGCCCCGGTGTTCTGCGGCTGGGTGGAGCGGCGGCTCGGCCGGCCGACGCTGATGCTGGCGGGCAGCCATCTCGCCGTCGCCGGGCTGATCCTCGCCCTGCTGGCCGGGCGCGGCCTGCCGCCGGGCTGGGATGCGGCGATCTTCGTCCTCATCGGCCTCCTTGTCTCGGTCCAGCCCGTCGCCTTCGGCCAGGCCCGCGCCGCCGTGCCGCCCGAGCGGGCGGGGCGGGCGCTCTCGGCGCTGAACATCGCCTTCTTCGCTGGCGCGGCGGCGCTGCAGCCGATCTCGGGCCTGGCTGCCAGCCGGGGGGGCGTCGGCGCCGCGCTGGCGAGTCTCGCCGTGGCGCTGATCGCCTCCGGGACCGGCTTCCTGCTGCTGCGGCGGCGGGCCTAATCTCCCCCGATGCTCCGCAGCCTCCTCTTTGCCCTCGATGACACGCCCGGCGCCCTGGCGGCGCGCGACGCGGCGCTGGCGCTCGCCGCCCGCACCGGCGCGGCGCTGACCGCGGCGGCGATCCTCGACCGGCCGCATACCAGCGGCGCGCACGAGGCCCTGCCGATCGGCGGCGCCGCCTTCGCCGAGCACCGCGACGCCGCCCGCGCCGCCCGGCTGGAGGCCGAGGCCGCCGCTGCCCTTGCCGCCTTCCGCGCCGCCGCCGGCACCCTGCCGGTCCGGACGGTGACGCTGGAGGAGGCCCCTGCCCCCGCCCTGCTCCGCGCCAGCGCCGCGCATGACCTCATCCTGCTCGGCCGCGACAGCACCCTTGGCCTGGAGGAGACGGAGGACGGGCTCGCCCCCGTCATCCCGACGCTGCTGAAGGACGGCGCCCGCCCGCTTCTGGTGGTCCCGGCCGGCGCCCCGGCTGAGGGGCCGGTGCTGGTCGGCTATGACGGCTCCGTCCCCGCCATGCGGTCCCTGCAATCCTTCGCCCTGCTCGGCCTTGCCGAGGGCTCGCCGGTCAAGCTCCTGGCGGCCGACCCGGCGCCGGAGAGCGCCGCGCGGCTCGCCGCCGAGGGCGCCGGCTTCCTCCGCCGGCACGGGCTCGCGGTCGAGGAATCCGCCGTCGCCGCCGGGCATCCGGCCGAGCTGCTGCTGGCCGAGGCGGTGACGCTCCGGGCCCGGCTGCTGGTGATGGGCGCCTTCGAGAATGGCCGGCTGCGCAGCCTCCTGCTCGGCTCCACCACCCGCCGGCTGCTGCGGGAGGCGCCCTGCGCCATTTACGTCCAGCACTGAAGGCCTGAGCAGCCCCCCAGGCGGTCCTCCCGGCCGCATCTCGCAACCCCGTGATAATGCCGGATCGCGTTGCAGGCCGTCACAATCGGTCACCGATGGGATGGGCCTCACCCGGAGTCGCCAGTCGCGGCAACGAACATGGCGCATCAGGGCCGCGACCCGGCCGGATGGCGGGTTCACGCCGGTTACATCATACCAAGCTTGCATGGCGGCGAATGACCGCTATTTGGGAAAGCCATCTGGTCCCGGGGGGGACGCCCTGGTATCGCCAGCCGTTCCGATCCGGATATCCTGCATGATGCGCCGACTGTCCGCAGCTCTCCTGCTCACCATGCTCGCCTTACCGGCCGAGGCCCAGTTCGGGCCCCAGGGCCCGCCGGCCGTCGGCGTGGTCCCGGCCAACCGCCAGCCGGTGACCGAGAGCACCGAGTTCACCGGCCGGATCGAGGCGGTGAACCGCGTCGAGATCCGCGCCCGCGTCACCGGCTTCCTCCAGGAGCGCGCCTTCACCGAAGGCCAGGAGGTGAAGGCCGGCGACGTGCTCTTCCGCATCGAGAAGCCGCCCTTCGAGGCGCAGCTCGAGCAGGCCCGGGCCAATGTCGCCTCCGCCCAGGCGACGCTCGAGAATGCCCGGGTGGCGCTGGCCCGCGCCCGGGAGCTGCAATCGACCGGCGCCGGCACCCGCGTCGCCCTCGACAACGCCCAGGCACAGGAGCGCACGGCCAACGCATCGCTGCTCGGCGCCCAGGCTGCGGTACGCGTCGCCGAGATCAATCTCGGCTACACCGATATCCTCTCCCCCATCGACGGCAAGATCGGCCGCGCCACGCTGACGCCGGGCAATGTCGTCACCCCGACCCTGACCGATCCGCTGGCGACCATCGTCAGCCAGGATCCGATGCGCGTGGTCTTCACCGTCAGCTCCCGCGCCGCCGGCGAGCTGCAGGCGCGCTACGAGGGCCGCGGCGGGGTGAATGCCGTCGTCGTCCGCGTCCGGCTGAGCGACGGGCGGCCCTATCCGCAGGCGGGCCGCATCGAGTTCGTCGATACGCAGGTGGACCGCAGCACGGACAGCCTGCTGATCCGCGCCCTCATCCCGAACCCGCTCCGCGCCGGCGCCCGGGCCGGCAGCCCCGGCGACCGCGAGCTGGTGGACGGCCAGTTCGTCACCGTGGCGGTCGAGGGGATCGAGCCGGTGCAGGCCATCGTCCTGCCCCGTGCCGCGGTGCTGCAGGACCAGGGCGGCAATTACGTGCTCGTGGTCGATGCCGAGAAGAAGGCGCAGCGCCGCGCCGTCCGCCTCGGCCGCACGATCCGCGACCAGGTGGTGGTCGAGAACGGGCTGGAAGGCGGCGAGCAGGTGATCAGCGAGGGGTTGCAGCGGGTGCGTCCGGGCCAGGAGGTGAATGCCGCACCGGCCGCCGCGCCACCAGCGGGCGCCACGCCACCGGGGGGCCCCGCCCCAGGTGGCGCCGCCTCCGGCAGCCGGCCGGGCTGACCCGCCATGATCTCGAGCGTCTTCGTCGACCGCCCCCGGCTGGCGATCGTCATCGCCATCGTCATCACCCTCGCGGGGCTGCTGGCCCTGCTGCGCATCCCCGTCGCGCAGTTCCCGGACATCGTGCCGCCCCAGGTCTCGGTGAACGCGACCTATCCGGGCGCATCCGCCGCCGTCATCGAGGCGACCGTCGCGCAGATCATCGAAAGCGCCGTGAACGGCGTCGAGAACATGATCTACATGCGCTCGAACAGCGCCAATGACGGCACCTACCAACTCTCGGTCAGCTTTGCCCTGGGCACCAACCCGGACATCAACACCGTCAACGTCAACAATCGCATCCAGGCCAATATCGCCCGATTGCCGCAGGAGGTGCAGCGGGCCGGGCTGATCGTCCGCAAGCAGTCCTCCTCGGTGCTGCAGTTCATCGCGCTGACCTCGACGAACCCCGAGCATACGCCGCTCTTCCTGTCGAACTACCTCACCATCAACATGGTGGACCGGATGGCGCGCGTGCCCGGCGTCGGCCAGGCGAACATCTTCGGCGCGCAGAACTACTCCATGCGCGTGTGGTTCGAGATCGACCGCCTCACCAGCCTGAACCTGACGCCGCAGGACCTGATCACGGCGATCCAGAGCCAGAACATCCAGGCCGCGGTCGGCCGCATCGGCGCCCAGCCGATTCCCGACACCCAGCAATTCCAGATGAACATCCAGACGCTCGGGCGCCTTATCACGCCCGAGCAGTTCAGCGACATCATCATCAGGGCCAATCCGGACGGCTCGGTCCTGCGCGTGCGGGACGTGGCGCGCGTCGAGCTCGGCGCCCAGAGCATGGACACGGTGAGCCGGCTGAACGGGCAGAGCGCCGTCACGGTCGGCGTCTATCTCTCGCCCGGCGCCAATGCGGTGACCGTCTCGAACGCGATGAAGCGCACGCTGGACGAGCTCTCGACCCGCTTCCCCGAGGGGATGCGGGCGCAGGTGCTCTATGACAGCTCGACCTTCGTCGTCGATACGATCGAGGAGGTGATCCACACCCTGCTCGAGGCCTTCGTCCTCGTCGTCATCGTGGTCTATCTCTTCCTCGGCTCGCTGCGGGCGACCATCATCCCGACCATCGCGGTGCCGGTCAGCCTGATCGGCGCCTTCGCCATCCTGCTTGCCATCGGCTACAGCGCGAATACCGTCTCGCTGCTCGCCATGGTGCTGGCCATCGGCATCGTCGTCGACGACGCGATCGTCGTGGTCGAGAATGTCGAGCGGGTGATGGAGGAGCACCCCGAATGGGAGCCGGCGCGAGCGGTGAAGCAGGCCATGGCCGAGATCACCGCGCCGATCATCGCCATCACCCTCGTTCTGCTCTCGGTCTTCGTTCCCATCGCCTTCATCCCCGGCCTCTCGGGCGTGTTGTTCCGCCAGTTCGCGGTGACCATCTCGGCGGCGATGGTGATCTCGGCGCTGAATGCGCTGACCCTCTCGCCGGCGCTTTGCGTGCTCTTCCTCCGCCATACCGGCCCGAAGCGGGGGCCGATCAAGTATATCCTGCGGGGTATCGACAAGGTGCGGGACGGCTATGCCTCGGTCGTCAAGCGGCTGGTGCGGATCTCGATCCTGTCGCTCGCGCTGACCGCGGCCATCGCCTTCGGCATCTTCACCATCGGCTCGAAGACGCCGCAGGGCTTCCTGCCGCAGGAGGACCAGGGCACCTTCTTCATCCAGGTCTCGCTGCCGCAGGCCGCCTCCCTCTCCCGCACCCGCGCCACGGTGGAGCAGGTGGAGGGCATCCTGAAGGGCATCCCGGCGGTGGAGAACGTCCTGGCGATCGTCGGCTTCAGCCTGATCGACCAGGGCGCGCAGTCCAACTCCGCCTTCATCGTGGCCCGGCTGAAGCCCTTCGAGGACCGGACCGACGCGGCGGATTCGGTCTTCGCCTCCATTGGGCGGGTCTTCGGCGCGGGTGCCAATGTCCGCACCGCCACGGTCGTCGCCTTCAACCTGCCGCCGATCATCGGCCTCGGCACCGGCGGCGGCTTCGAGTACCAGCTCCAGGACCTTCAGGGTCGCGACCCGGCGGAGCTGGGCAGCGCGATGCTCGGCCTCGTCGTCGCGGCCAACCAGGACCCGCGGCTGCAGCAGGTCTTCTCGACCTTCTCGGCGGCGACGCCCTCGCTCTTCCTCGATGTGGACCGCGACAAGGCCCAGGCCCTCGGCATCCCCATCTCCAACATCTTCTCGGCGCTGCAGGCGGCGCTGGGCGGGTTCTACGTCAACGACTTCAACCTGTTCGGCCGCACCTGGCAGGTGAATATCCAGGCCGAGGCGCAGGACCGCGACGACATCGAGGACATCTGGCGCATCCGCGTCCGCAACAGCCGGGGCGACATGGTGCCGCTCCGCGCCTTCGCCGATGTGCGGATCGTGGTCGGGCCGCAGACGATCAGCCGCTACAACAACTACCGCGCGGTGCTGATCAACGGCGCGCCGAAGCCCGGCGTCTCCTCGGGCGATGCGCTGAACGCCATGGAGGAGCTCTCGCGCCGGGTGCTGCCCGCTGGCTATGGCTATGAATGGACCGGTACCGCCTATCAGGAGAGGCTGGCGGCCGGGCAGACCATCTACGTGGTCGCGCTCGCCATCCTCTTCGCCTACCTCTTCCTGGTCGCCCTCTATGAGAGCTGGACCATCCCGGTCCCGGTGCTGCTGTCGGTGGCGGTGGGCGGCCTCGGCTCCTTCCTCGCCATCCAGATCGCGGGGCTCAGCCTCGATGTCTATGCGCAGATCGGCCTCGTGGTGCTGATCGCGCTGGCGGCGAAGAACGGCATCCTGATCATCGAATTCGCCAAGGACTCGCGGGAGCGCGGCATGTCCATCCGCGACGCGGCGATCGAGGGGTCCCGCCTCCGCTTCCGCGCGGTGATGATGACCTCGATCGCCTTCGTCCTCGGCCTGGTGCCGCTGGTGACGGCCTCGGGCGCCGCCATGCTCTCCCGCCGCGCGGTCGGCACGCCGGTCTTCGGCGGGATGCTGGCGGCCTCGATCATCGGCATCTTCATGATCCCGATGCTTTACGTTGTCTTTCAGGCGACGCGGGAGCGGGTGAAGGGCTGGATGGGCATCCGCCCGGTGGAGGCGCATGCCTCGGTCGGTCCCGGCCAGTCGCCCCACCCGGCGCCGGACAAGACCGACAGCACCCGGTCTTGAGCCGGATCCTCCTCGCCACCACCGGATCGCTTGGGGATCTCTTCCCCTATCTGGCGGTGGCGGCGGGGCTGCGGGGCCGTGGCCATCAGGTCACCATCGCCACGGCCGAGGGCTATCGCGGACGGGTGGAGGCGGCCGGGCTTGGCTTCGCCCCCATGCGCCCCAGCATGCCGGAGGGCGAGCCGGACCTCGCCGCCTTCGCCCGGGCGATGGACCGGCGGACCGGGCCTGAATTCGTCTGGCGAACCCTGGTCGCCGAGCCCATCCGCGATGCCTATGCCGATCTGATGGCGGCCAGCGAGGGGGTGGCGCTGATCCTCGCCAGCCCGGTCGCCGCCGCGGCGCCGATGGTGGCCGAGTGCCGCGGCCTGCCCTGGGCGCCCGCCTATCTCCAGCCCTTCACCCTGTTCTCGGCCGAGGATCCGGGCATCCCCGGCGGCTATGACTGGCTCTGGCGGGCGGAGTGGCTGCGGCGCCTGGCAGGCCCGGCGATACGATCCGTCGCCCGATGGATGGTCGGTCGCTGGTCCAGGGACGTCGCCGCGTTCCGGGTGGAACTCGGCTTGCCCGCGGCCACCGACCCCATTCTCAATGCCGCGCGCCCGCCGGCCTTCTCCCTCTCGCTCTTCTCGCCGCTGCTGAGCCGGGCCGAACCGCCGCCGACCGGCTTCCCCTTCTGGGACGAGCCGGCGCCGATGCCGCGGGAGCTGGCGCGGTTCCTCGCCGCCGGCCCGCCGCCGCTGGTCTTCACCCTGGGCTCGGCCGCCATCTACGCGCCAGGCCGGTTCTTCGCCGAGAGCCTGGAGGCCGCGCGGCTGCTCGGCCAGCGGGCGGTGCTGCTGACCGGGACAGCGGCGAACCGTGCCGCCCTCGGCCCCCTGCCGCCCGGGATGCTGGCGGTGGACTACCTGCCGCATTCCGCCCTGTTCCCCGCCGCCTCGGCCATCATCCACCAGGGTGGCATCGGTACCTCGGCCCAGGCGATGCGGGCCGGGCGGCCGATGCTGGTGGTGCCTTTCAGCCACGACCAGCCGGACAATGCGGCGCGGCTCGCCCGGCTCGGCATCGCCGCCAGCCTCCCCACTGCACGCTACCGGGCGGACCGGGCCAGCAAAGCCCTCGGGCCGCTGCTCGACAATCCGGAGGTCGAGGCCCGGGCCGGGGCCATCGGCCGGGCCATCCGGGCGGAGGATGGGGTCGGCGCGGCCTGCGACCGGGTGGAGGCCTGGCTCGGCGGCCGCTGATTTCACGCCTTCCCCCTCTTCCCGTCGCCCCCTTCCTCCGCAGATGATGGGGCAGACATTGGACGGGAGGTCACCATGGCCAAATTCGGGCTGAGCCAGCCGATGCGACGGATCGAGGATCCGCGCCTGCTGATCGGTGGCGGCCGCTATACCGACGACATCGCCATGCCGGGCGTCGCCCATGGCGTGGTGCTGCGCAGCCCGCATGCCGCGGCGAAGATCCTTTCGATCGACACCTCCGGCGCGCTCGCCGTACCGGGCGTGCTCGCCGTCATCACCGGCAAGGATTGGGAGGCGGAAGGCCTCGGCGAGATCCCCTGCGTCATCCCGCTGAAGAACCGCGACGGCACGGAGCGCTCCAACACGCCGCGCGGCGCGCTGGCGACCGACCGGGTGCGCCATGTCGGCGACCCGGTCGCCTTCATCGTCGCCGAGACCTATGAGGCGGCGCGGGACGGGGCCGAGGCGGTGATGGTCGATTACGACCTGCTGCCGGCGGCGACCGACCTCGCCACCGCCTATAAGCCCGGCGCGCCGCAGGTCTGGGACGAGATCCCGAACAACACCGTCTTCGACTGGGAGACGGGCGACAAGGCGAAGGCGGCGGAGCTCGTCGCGCAGGCGGCGCATGTGACGAAGCTGACGGTCGTCAACAACCGCGTCATCGTGAACAGCATGGAGGTCCGCGCCGCGACCGCCGAATACGACGCGGCCAACGAGAAGTTCACCCTGTTCTGCGGCACCCAGGGCTCCTGGCTGGTCAAGAACCTGCTGGCCGAGAGCGTCTTTAAGCTGCCGCCGGAGAAGTTCCGCGTCGTGACCCCGGATGTGGGCGGCGGCTTCGGCATGAAGCTCTACCTGTACGGCGAGTATGCCCTGGTCTGCATGGCGGCGCGCCGCCTCGGCCGGCCGGTGAAGTGGACCAGCGAGCGGACCGAGGCCTTCCAGTCCGACACGCAGGGCCGCGACAACATCACAGAGGCGGAGCTGGCCCTCGACAAGGACGGCAAATTCCTGGCGCTGCGCACCACCAACTATGCCGGCATGGGCGCCTATCTCTCGACCTTCGCGCCGATGATCCCGACCGGCGCGGGCACCAAGGTCCTGGCCAGCGTCTACAACTTCCAGGCGATCCACGCCCATGTCATCGGCGTGCTGACCAACACCGTGCCGGTCGATGCCTATCGCGGCGCCGGGCGGCCGGAGAGCAATTACGTCGTCGAGCGGCTGATCGATGCCGCGGCGCGTGAGCTGGGGATCGACCGCGTCGAGCTGCGGAAGCGCAACATGGTGCAGCCAAGCGCCATGCCCTATGTCACCGCGGTCGGCCAGCGCTATGACAGCGGCGACTTCGGCGCGGTGCTGGATGCGGCGTTGAGGAATATCGACTGGGCCGGCTTCGCCGCCCGCCGCAAGGCGGCCGAGGCCCGCGGCAAGCGGCGCGGCATCGGCGTTGCCTATTACCTGGAAGCGACCGGCGGCGGGCCGACGGAGCGGGCCGAGGTGCGCTTCGCCGCCGATGGCATGGTCGATGTCCTGGTCGGCACGCAGTCCACCGGCCAGGGGCACGAGACCGCCTATGCCATGCTGACGAGCCATGAGCTCGGCATCCCGATGGAGAAGATCCGCATCGTCCAGGGCGATTCGGATGAGATCCCGACGGGTGGCGGCACCGGCGGCGCGCGCAGCCTCTACTCCGAGGGGCAGGCGATCCTGCTGACCGCCGCGACCGTGGTCGAGAAGGGCAAGCAGGCCGCCTCCGAGCATCTCGAAGCCTCGGTGGCCGATATCGAATTCGCATCCATCGGCGGCCGCTTCTCGGTGGTTGGCACGGATCGCGGCGTCGACATCCTCTCGCTGGCCAATATCCAGCGGGAGCGGGCGGCGCGCGGCGAGTCCGCCACGCTGCTGGACGCGGCCGAGGTTGCCGAGATCAAGTCCCACACCTTCCCCAATGGCTGCCACATCGCCGAGGTGGAGGTCGATCCGGATACCGGCCTGATCGAGGTGCCGCGCTACGTGGTGGTCGACGATGTCGGGCATGCGATCAACCCGATGATCGTGCGCGGCCAGGTGCATGGCGGCGTGGCCCAGGGCATCGGCCAGGCGGTGCATGAGCGCACCGCCTATGACCCGGAGAGCGGCCAGCTCCTCTCCGCCTCCTTCATGGACTACGCCCTGCCCCGGGCGGAGGACCTGCCGGATATCGAGGTGGAGTTCCTCTCCGTCCCCTGCGAGACCAACCCGCTCGGGGTGAAGGGGGCCGGCGAGGCCGGGGCGGTCGGCTCGCCGCCGGCGCTGATGAATGCGCTGGTCGATGCGCTCTCGCCCATCGGCGTCACCCATCTCGACATGCCGGCGACGCCGGAGACGGTGTGGAAGGCGATCGCCATGGCGAAGGCGGCCTAACGCCGCCCTCCCCGGAAGTACGCCCGCTGCCGGAACGGCCCCCCGTTCCGGCGGGGAGTCGCACTCCGTCGCCCGTCAATGCTAAGGAAAGGGGCCCGGCCCAGGATGGGCCCCTTTCCGGAGAATCACGGTCCATGCGTCTCGACGCCATCGCTATCGGCAAGAACCCACCCGAGGATATCAATGTGGTGGTCGAGGTCGCCATCGGCGGCGAGCCGATCAAATACGAGATGGACAAGGAGGCCGGCACGCTGGTCGTCGACCGCTTCCTCTACACGCCGATGCGCTATCCCGGGAATTACGGCTTCGTTCCGCACACGCTGAGCGACGATGGCGACCCGATCGACGTGCTGATCGCCAACACCCGCCCGATCGTCCCGGGTGCCGTCATCAATGTCCGCCCGGTCGGCGTGCTGAAGATGGAGGATGACGGCGGCATCGACGAGAAGATCATCGCCGTGCCCTCGACCAAGCTGACGCGGCGCTACGAGAAGGTCGCCAACTACTCCGACCTGCCGCAGATCACGCTCGACCAGATCAAGCACTTCTTCGAGCACTACAAGGATCTCGAGCCCGGCAAGTGGGTGAAGATCACCGGCTGGGGCGATGCCGCCGAGGCCAGGCAGCTGATCCTGGAAGCCATCGAGCGGGCCAAGGCCGCGGAATGACCACGGCATCCACCGGAACGGCGCTGGTCGTCAGCGCCCATTCGGCGGATTTCGTCTGGCGCGCCGGCGGGGCCATCGCGCTCCATGCCGAACGGGGCTGGCAGGTGACGGTCATCTGCCTCTCCTTCGGCGAGCGGGGCGAGAGCGCCAAGCTCTGGCGCCAGCCCGGCATGACGCTGGAGCGGGTCAAGTCCGAGCGGCAGGGCGAGGCCGAACGGGCCGCCACGGCGCTCGGCGTCCATGACCTGCAATTCTGGGATCTTGGCGATTACCCGCTGACGCTCGGACAGGAGAGCCTGTTCCGCCTCGCCGCGGTCTACCGGGCGCTGCGCCCCCGCTTCGTGCTGACGCACAGCAAGGAAGACCCCTACAACCACGACCATCCGGCAACGACCGACTTCGCCCAGCATGCCCGCATCATCGCCCAGGCGCATGGGCATGAGCCGGGCGTGCCGGTGGTCGGCGCGCCGCCCGTCTATCTCTTCGAGCCGCACCAGCCCGAGCAGTGCCGCTGGGCGCCGGACATGCTGCTGGACATCACCCCGGTCTGGGAGCGGAAACTGGCCGCCATCCGTTGCATGGCCGGGCAGGAGCATCTCTGGGAATACTACACCCGCGTCGCCCTGCAGCGTGGTGCCCAGGCCGCGCGGAACTCCGAGCGCGCGGTGACCTATGGGGAGGGTTATCAATCCGTCTTCCCCCATGTGGTGGAGAGCCTGGCCTGACCTTGCCGCCGACCGCCGACCCTGAGGCGCCACTCCGCCAGGCGCTGGCGCGCCACCGCGCCATCGCCACCGGCCTGCTGATCGGCATGGCCGGTCTCCTGGTGGCCGCCTATTGGCTGCCGCCCGGCTACTGGACGGATATGCTGCAGGCCGCGGCCAAGGCCGGCGTGGTCGGCGGCATCGCCGACTGGTTTGCCGTCACCGCCCTGTTCCGCCGGCCGCTCGGCCTGCCGATCCCGCACACCGCCATCATCCCGCGGCAGAAGGAGCGGCTGGGCCAGGGCCTTGGCCGCTTCGTCGCCAACCATGTCTTCACCGAGTCCGAGGTGCGGCGGGTGCTCGGCCGGCTGGATGTCGCCGGCATCCTGCGCAGCGTCATGGCCGACCCGGCCGCCGCCCGCCCGGCGGCCGAGGCGCTCGCGGCCAGCCTGCCGCGGCTGCTGGCCAGCATCGAGGACGGGCGGGCCCGCCGCCTCCTCGGCCGGCTGCTGCCGCGCATGGCAGGCGGTCCGGGCGGGGCCCGCATCCTGGCCCGGGCGCTCAGGGCGCTGGTGGCGGGCGGGCGGCACAACGAGGTCTTCGACCTCGCCATCGGCCAGCTCCGCCTGGTTCTCGCCAGCAAGGAGGACCAGCTGCGCGGCGCGATCGAGCAGCGGGTCCGGGCCGAGGGCGGCGCGCTGGTGGGGTGGCTCGCCGGCGCCGCCGTTGCCCGCCGCATCCTCACCACGGTGAATGCCGAGCTGGCACGCATGGAGCCCTCCGACAGCGATCTCCGCGCCGCCTTCGAGGTCTGGCTGCGGGGCGAGATCGACAAGCTCGAGACCGATCCCGAACGCGCCGCCGCGGTCGGCCGCGCGCTGCGCCAGGCAGTCGCGCACCCCACCGTCGCAGCCTGGATCGAGGATATCTGGGGCCGGCTGAAAGCCGCGTTGATCACCGATGCAGGCAACCCGCAAGGCCGCACCGTGGCCTTGCTGGAAGGCGCCTTCGCCAATGCCGGCAGCCTGCTGGAGCAGGACCCGGCGGCCCGCGCCCGGCTGAACCGCGCGGCGGAGGGGCTGATCGCCACCATCCTGCCGTCCGCCCGCACCCAGCTCGCCGGCTTCATCGCCCAGGTGGTCGCCGGCTGGGACACGACCCAGGTGACCGAGAAGATCGAGCTGCGGGTCGGGCGCGACCTGCAATATGTGCGGATGAACGGCACGCTGGTCGGCTTCCTGGTCGGCGGCGTGCTCTTCGCCCTGCTGACGGCGATATTCGGCCGGGTCTCGTTCTGACGCCGCCAGGGGCAGGGGCAGGGGCAGGGGCAGGGGCCTGCCCCCTTCCGTCGCCGGCCGGGCGGGCTAGAGTTTCCCCATGACCCTCCGCCTGGCCATCCTCGACCAATCCACCATCGCCTCCGGCCGCGGCGCCGATGACGCGATCCGCGAGACGCTGGCCCTGGCCCGGCTCGCCGATGACTGGGGCTATGGCCGCTACTGGCTGGCGGAGCACCACAACAGCCAGTCCCATGCCGGCTCCGCGCCGGAGATGCTGGTGGCTGCCATCGCCGCCACCACGCGGCGCATCCGGGTCGGTACGGCGGGGGTGATGCTGCCCCACTACTCGGCGCTGAAGGTCGCCGAGCAGTTCAAGGTCGCGGAGGCCATCGCGCCGGGGCGGATCGATCTCGGCCTCGGCCGGGCGCCGGGCAGCGACGGGCGCACCGCCTTCGCCCTGAACCCCAATGCCAATGAGGCGGCGGACCGCTTCCCGAACCAGGTGATGGATGTGCTCGGCTGGCTCGGCGACGGGCTGCCGGAGGGCCACCCCTTCCGCCAGGTCGCGGCCAACCCCCAGGTGCCGACGCGGCCGGAGGTCTGGATCCTTGGCTCCAGCGACTATGGCGCCCAGCTCGCCGCCTATCTCGGCCTGCCCTACTGCTTCGCCCATTTCATCGCGGAGCGCGGCTCGGAGCAGGTCATGGCGCTGTACCGGGAGGGCTTCCGCCCGCAGCCCGGCCGCCTCGCCGCGCCGCATTGCGCCCTCGGCGTCTTCGCCCTCACCGCCGACACCGAGGCGGAGGCCTGGCGGCTCTACAAGTCGCGCGAGCTCTGGCGGCTGTTCCGCGATACCGGCCGCTTCCCGCCCTTGCCCAGCGTCGAGGAGGCAGAAGCCTATCCCTATTCCGAGGCGGAGCGGGCGCATCTCGACCGCATCCGCGCCAGGGCCATTGTCGGCGCGCCGGAGCAGGTGAAGGCAAGACTGGAGGCCCTGGCCGCGGCGCATGGCGCGCAGGAGGTAGCGGTGCTCAGCCCCTGCCACGACCCTGCGGCCCGGCAACGCAGCTACCGACTGCTGGCCGAGGCCTTCGGGCTGACCGCCTCCCCCACTCCGCTCGCCGCCGAATAGGCGGCGTCAACCCGGAGGGAAATCCGGGCTCCGGCTATGATGGCGCCGGCGATAGGGCCGGCGATGGCGCCACCAGTCGAGCACGGGGCCGATGCCGAGCAATGGTGTCGCCGCCATCATGGCAAGGGCGAAGGCCGCCGCCCAAAGCCGGGCCCCGAGGATGAAGCAGAGCACGCAAAGACCCGCCAGGCCGCCCACAATGAGGCTGCCCAGCGCCACCCAGCCCAGCAGGCGTCGATGCCGCAGGCTCAGCCATTCCGGCGCCTCCCCCGTATCGGTTCGGGGGATGCCATCCTGCCCGACGTCATAGAGGCGGGCAGGATCGATGGAGAACGGGGGCGGCTGGACCGGCATGGACGCGCAGGACGAGGCGCCTCAGCGCCGGATGACAACGAAGCGGACGGGCCCTGCCCCACCGGCGCGGCGGGCGCGGCGCATCCGCCACCAGAGCGAGACGAAGGCCACCAGGCCAGCGCCGATCGCCACCGGCAGCAGCAGGCCGACGAAGACCACGGCCAGGGCGACGATCATCAACCCGCCAGCCGCAAGGGTCAGCAGCAGCGCCACGCCACCCACCCGCCCCAGCGCCCGGTCGAGCCAGGTTCGGCGGGGGGGCAGTGGATCGCGAAACTCTCCGTCCGGCGTCATGTCGAGTACCGGCGGAGATGGGTCCCGGCCAGGCGGGCCGGGGCGCCGAAAATCGTCCATGCGGATGATGTTGCCGCAAGCCCCCCGAGGTTCAAGCCCGGGCCGCTATTCCGGCCGCACGATCAGCACCGTTCCCTCGACCGCCTCGACCCGGACGCGGAGCGGGCGTTCCGGTGCGCGGATCTCGAGCGGCAGCCGGGCCTGCCACTCCGAATCGCCGATCCGCACCCGGAGGCCCGGCCCCGCCGCCTCGCCGAGCGGCATCAGCAGGCCACTCCGCCCGACAAGGCCGGAGGCCGGGGTATTGAGCACGGACGCCGGCGCCGACCGGCGCAGGCGGAGCGACAGCCAGATGCCTCCCCCGAGCAGCACCAGGAAGGCCATCGCCACCGCCGCGAAGGAGAGCGGCGTCAGCAGCAGCAGCGCCCCCGTGCCGATGGCCGCGACGCCGATCCACAGCAGGAAGATGCCCGGCATGGCCAACTCGGCGAGCAGCAGCAGCAGCCCGCCGAGGATCCAGATCAGCCCCGGTTCCACGGACCACTCCCGGTCGGCACGGCATTGGACGCGGGCGGCCCCTGCCGCAGCAGCTCCATCGCCTGGGTGATGCCGCCGGCCATGGCCGAGGCCTCCATCGGCACCACCACCAGCTTGCTGGCGGGGTTGGCGGCCAGCGCCTCGAAGGCCTTCACATATTTGTCGGCGATGAAGTAGCGCAGCGCGTCGCCGCCCGCCCCGGCCGCCGCTGCCGCGACCATCTCGGTCGCCCGGGCCTCGGCTTCCGCCAGCCGCTCCCGCGCCTCGGCATCGCGCATGGCCGCCTGCTGCCGCCCCTCGGCCTGGAGGACAAGGGCCTGCTTCTCGCCCTCGGCGCGCTGGATCGCGGCCGCGCGGTCGCCCTCGGCCTTCATCACCGTCGCCCGCCGCTCCCGCTCGGCGGTCATCTGCAGGTTCATGGCGCGGACGAGGTTCTCCGGCGGCTCCACCTTGCGCAGCTCGACACGGCTGACCTTCACCCCCCAGGGATCGGTCGCGCCGTCGAGGATGGCGAGCAGGGAGGAGTTGATCCGCTCGCGCGAGGAGAGGGTAGCGTCGAGGTCCATCTCGCCGATGACGGCGCGGATATTGGTCATCGCCAGCGCGTTCAGCGCCTGCTGCAGGTTCTGGACCTGATAGGCCGCCTTGGCCGGGTCCATCACCCGGTAATAGACGATGCCGTCCACCACCACCGTCGCATTGTCCTTGGTGATGACCGACTGCTCCGGGATGTCGAGCACCACCTCCTGCACGTTCAGCTTGTGGCCGACGGCATCGATGAAGGGGATGAGGAAATTCAGACCCGGCTGCAGCAGGCGGGTGAAGGCGCCGAAGCGCTCGACCGTCCAGACCTGGCCCTGGGGCACGGTGCGGATGCCCCGCGCCGCGGTGACGATGGCCAGCAGCAGCAGGGCGACGAGCACGATGGAAGTGCCGGACATCGGGGGCTCCGAGAAAATGGGATCGGCATCATAGCAGGGCCAGAGCCGGCAGGGGCGGCGGGAGCGCCGGCAGCGGCCGGGCGCCGCAGGCGACGAGGAAAGCGGCGATCGCGTCCATACGCGAGGCCGGTCGGGTTCGGTCATGGAAAGGCTCGTCAACCGGAGACCCGGGCGGAACCCAAATGATGGTCTCGTAGCGCGCCCGGGTCAGCAGCACGCGATAGGTGTTGCGAACGAATTCATATTCCTTCAGGTCCCGCTGCCATGCCTGTCCGACGAAGCGCCAGGCACGCCAGCCTTCGGACGCTTGGCTGAAGTCTCCACCCCACGCGAGCCCGACTACATCCAGTTCAAGACCTTGGCACGCATACTCCGTCGCCGCGGTTTCCAGCGCGTCCGAGGCGCGGATGTCAGGCCAGTGCCGCAGGAACCAGTCTGGTACTTCGCCGCTCTCGACTTCAGCGGCCAGCCCCTCGGCGCGCAACCGCTTAGCACCGGAACTGCGCACCAGCCCAGCCCGACGCCGCCCGCGAGCGAAGTGCCGAATCGCCTGCCGCCAGGCCGTTGCATCACGCGTGACGAAATAGGCCAACTCCGGTGCGGATGCGGCGATGGTCCTCGCCGCATCCAGGTCGCCCCGCAAGACCGCGTCCACCCAGGCGGCGCCAGACCTGTCGCGCACCGATCGCATTGGTACCGTCAGGTCCAGTTCCTCATCGCAGGTTAACCAGGACGTTCCCTCCTCCGCGAGGCGCTGCGAAGATTCTGCAGCATCCACCACGCGGCGGGCAGCCACCGCTCGCCAGCGGGAGTCAGCGGCGATGACACGGCCCCATTCGCGCAGTCCGGCCTCGCCAGTGTTGATTTCCTGGCCGTTGCCGATGAGGGCGATGATGACGGCCCAGCCTTGGCGACGGCCCATAATCTCTAAGGTATGCGCGGGTTCACTGGCGGTCAGGCGGGAAGGCTTGTTGCGGGTCCCAAGCTTCGCCTTGGCTTCGTCCCAGGCGCGCTGCGCTTCGTCGAATACGATCAGGCGCTCGGGCGGTAGGTAGTTGGGGTCAGTGGCGCCATCCTCGAGGAAGCGATGGACATTCTGCAACGCCTGTTTCACCCGGCGCTCGGCCTCGCGGCGGTCACAAACCTTGCGCTGCGTCGCATCGCGCGACAAGGCAGCGCGAAGCACTGCAACCAACGGGACATTGCCAGTCAGGAAAGCGCGGTTGTCGTCGCGGGTCTGCCCAAACACTGCATTAAGGCCGCACAGGGTCTTGCCTGCGCCAGGTATTCCGGTGACGAAGATGACAAGGCGTGACCCATCCCGCTGGGCAGCCGCAACATGGCGCGCGATAGCCCCTGCAGTTCGGGTCAGGTTGGCAGCATCGGCGCGGGCCTCGGCGATCTCCGCCACGCCGTTACGGGCATAAAGCATGGTTGCCGCCTCGACGATGGTCGGCACCGGACGGTAGGGCGAGGTGAGCCAGGCCGCGCCGTCGATCGGGACCGGCGGCACCGGGATCATCTCCTGCACCCACACTATCATCTCCGTGAGCCCGGCTGCTCCCGTCACCAGCGGGTCGGTCGGCTGCTTAGGAAAGAGCCATGGCTGTGCCGGCGGTTGGAAGCTACCAGCGCCCGCGACCAGGACCGGCACGATGGCGTGCGTCCGGCTGCCTGCATGAAAGTCCCGTAGGTCCAGTGCATAATCCTCGGCTTCAGCACGGGCCGCGTCAGTGGGTTCGCCGGTCTTGAACTCCAGGCAGAGGATCGCCCGATCGGTGAGTATCACCGTATCGATGCGCTTTTCGAGCCGTAGCAGATCGAACTCCAAGGCAATGGTCCAGGCGGCGGCCGCATGATGGGCAAGAGCAGCACGCAACGCAGCCACCTGCGCCCGCCAGGCTATCTCCTGCTCAGGGCTTCCCGGGAAGCCGCGTGCCTACTGCGCCGAAGCCAGGCGCCCGACTGTATCGGCCGGGTCGCGCGTCAGCAATTCCGCACCGCTACAAGCGAACCACGCCCTCATCCCCGTCCCCTCGCCCAAGTCGCCAGCAGCAGGCTCGCCCCCATCAGCACGAACCCGACCCCATGCACGGCGGTGAACGCCTCCCCCAGCACCGCCACGGCCACCAAGGAGGAGCTGGCGGGCAGGAAGGCGGTGAAGATGCCGGCCACCCCGGCCGGCACGCGTCGCAGCCCGGCATACCAGAGCAGCAGGCAGAGCACGCTCGCCGTCAGGCTGTGGAAGACCAGCAGCCCGGCGAGGCTCGGCTCGGCCAGCGCCGCCATGGCGCCGAGGCCCGGCAGGGAGAGCGGCAGCAGCATCGCCGCGCTGAAGCCCTGCATCCAGAGGCTCGCCGTCACCACCGGCACGGTGCCTGCGATGCGCTTGGCCAGCAGCACATAAGCCGCCTCCCCCAGCACGCCGCCGAAGACCAGTGCGTTGCCGAGCAGGTGCCCCACCCCCTCATCGCCGCCGAGCCGGGCCAGGGTGATCGCACCCATGCCCCCCGCCGCCAGCCCCGCCGCCACCCATTGCCGCGGCGCCAGCCGTTCCCGCAACCAAAGCGCACTGCCGAGGGCGACCACCGCCGGCAACGTCGCCAGCACGAGGCCACCTTCCAGCGCCGTGGTGTGCCGCAGCCCGGCCAGCAGCCCGGCATTGTAGAGCACGGTGCCGAACAGCGCCTGCAGGGCGAGGTTGCGGAGGGCGGTCGGACCGACCCGCACCAGCCTGCCCGCCTGGCCCTCCATCGCCCGCGCCAGCGGCCAGAGCACGAGGCAGGCCAGCAGGCAGCGCAGGCAGGCGATCAGCGGGATGGGCAGGGCCTCGGCCAGCAGCTTGGCGACGCCGACATTGGCACCCACCAGCGCCATCGCGCCGCCGAGCTGGGCATAGGCAAGCAGCACCGGCAGCGATCCCCCCTTGCCCTCATAGCATGCCGCTTGCGCGCCGCACCCGGGGCTGCTTCCTTCCGCGCCGGAGACGCCGGTCCCCACACCCACGCCGGGAGAGACCGAACATGCTGAGACGCACCCTGATCACAGGGGCCGCCGCCACCGCAGCCGCCAGCCTGGCGCGCCCCGCGCTCGCCCAGCCCGCCGGCGCACGCGTGCTGCGCTTCGTGCCGCAGTCGGACCTGACCGTGCTCGATCCGGTCTTCACCACGGCCTATATCACGCGCCACCATTCGATGATGGTCTATGACCAGCTCTACGGCCTCGACAGCAAGCTGCGGCCGCAGCCGCAGATGGTCGAGGCCCATGAGGTGGTGCAGGATGGGCTGCTCTGGCGCTTCCGCCTCCGCCCCGGCCTCCTGTTCCACGATGGCGAACCGGTGCGCGGGCGGGACTGCATCGCCTCCATCAAGCGCTGGGCGCAACGCGACGCGCTCGGCCAGGCGCTGATGGCGCGGGTCGAGGAGATGGCGGCACCCGACGACCGCAGCTTCACCATCCGGCTGAAGCGGGCCTTCGGCCCGATGCTGGAGACGCTGGCCAAGGTCGGCCCCTCCGCCCTCTTCATCATGCCGGAGCGGATCGCCAGCCAGGACGCCAATACCCAGATCCGCGAGACCATCGGATCCGGCCCCTTCCGCTTCAAGGCGGATGAGCGCGTGGTCGGTGCCCGCGTGGTCTATGAGCGCAATCCCGACTACAAGCCGCGCGAGGGCGGCGCGCCCGACTGGGCGGCCGGGCCGAAGCAGGTCTTCTTCGACCGCGTCGAATGGACCGTGATGCCCGACCCGGCGACGGCGGGGGCGGCCTTGCAAAGCGGCGAGGTGGATTGGTGGGAGAACCCACCGAACGACCTCATCCCCGTGCTGCGCCGCTCGCGTGACCTGCTGCAGAAGCCGGGCAGCCCCCTCGGCACCATCGGCACCGGCATCTTCAACACGCTGCACCCCCCCTTCGACAAGCCGGCCGTGCGCCGCGCCGTCCTGCGCGCCATGTCCCAGGCCGACTTCATGACGGCGGCGGCGGGCACCGACCCCTCGCTCTGGAAGGCAGGCGCCGGCGTCTTCACCCCCGGCACGCCGCTGGCGAATGAGGCAGGCATCGCCGCGATCACCGCCCCGCGCGACCTCGAGCGCTCCCGCCGCGAGCTGCGCGAGGCCGGCTATGCCGGCGAGACGGTGGTGGTGCTGAGCCCCAGCGACCAGCCGGCGCTGACCGCGCTCGGCGAGGTCGGGCAGGACCTGCTGAAGCAGCTCGGCATGAAGGTGGATTTCCGGGTGACCGACTGGGGCACGCTGGTGCAGCGCCGGTCGAGCAAGGAGCCGCCGGAGCGGGGCGGCTGGAGCATGTTCCACACCACCTGGAACGGGATCGACGGCATCAACCCCGGCGTCATGACCTATCTGCGGGCGAACGGGCAAAGTGCCTGGTTCGGCTGGCCGAACGTGCCGCGGCTGGAGGCGCTGCGTCTCTCCTGGTTCGACGCGCCGGACATTGCCGCACAGCAGAAGATCGCCGCCGAGATCCAGCAGGTGGTCTTCGACGAGGCGCCCTACCTGCCGCTCGGCCAGTACTTCGCCTCGACCGCCTGGCGGAAGACGATCACCGAGCCGATCTCGGAGATCATCTCCTTCTGGGGCGTGAAGCGCGCCTGATCACTCGGCCTCGCCATCCTTCCTGAAGGGGGAGAGGGTGGCGAGCGCCTCCATCTCCTGCAGCATCGCCGGCCGCTCCCGCTCGAGGAAGTCGCCGACAGCACGGCGCAGCCCGCCATGGGCGATCCAGTGCGCGCTGTAGGTTGGGGTTGGCAGGTAGCCGCGCTGGATCTTGTGCTCGCCCTGGGCGCCGGCTTCCACACGCGGCAGCCCGTGCTCGATGGCGAAGTCGATGGCGCGGTAGTAGCAGAGCTCGAAATGCAGGAAGGGGGCGTCGACCAGGCTCCCCCAGTTACGGCCGTAGAGTGCCTCGCGCCCCAGCAGGTTCAGCGCCCCGGCGACCGGCTCGCCATCCTGCTCCGCCACCATCAGCACCACTTGGTCTCCGAGCGCCTTGCCCATCAAGGGCCAGAAGCGCGGGGTGAGATAGGCGCTGCGGCCCCATTTCTTGTCGGTGGTGCTGCGGTAGAAGCGGTGGAAGGCGCGCCAGTACCGTTCGGTGATCTCATGGCCGCGCAATGTCTTGAGCACGAAGCCGGAGGCCGCCGCATCCCGCCGCTCGCGCCGGATCGCCTTCCGCTTGCGCGAGGACAGCGCGCCGAGGAAATCCTCGAAGCTGGCATAGCCCTTGTTGTGCCAATGGAACTGCGTCCCCAGCCGCTGCAACCAGCCGGCCTCGCCCAGCGCCTCCCACTCCGCACCCTCGCAGAAGGTGATGTGGGCGGAGGAGAGGCCGAGATCGTCGCAGGCCTGGGCCAGGCCCTGCGCCATGGCGGCGGGGCCGATTCCGGCCCCCGGATGGATCAGCAGGCGCGGCCCGGGAACGGGGCTGAAGGGCGCGCAGACCTGAAGCTTCGGGTAGTACTGGCCGCCTGCCCGCTCCAGCGCATCCGCCCAGCCATAATCGAAGACATACTCACCCTGGCTGTGGTTCTTCGCATAGCAGGGCGCGCAGGCCAGCAGCCGCCCCTCCGGGTCGCGCAGCGCCGCATGCTGGGGCAGCCAGCCGGTCCGGGCCGTGGCGCTGCCGCTCTCCTCCAGCGCGGCGAGGAAGGCATGGCTGACGAAGGGGTTGTCCCCGCCGGCACAGGCATCCCACTCCTCGGCCGGCAACTCGGCGATGGCACGGTGGAGGCTGAGGGTCAGGGGGGCGGAGGGCATTGCCGGCAGCATGTGCTGCGCCGCAGCGCGAGGACAAGGCCCCCTTGGCTCAGCGCCCCCAGCGGAGCACCAGCGGGTCGGTGCGCCGTGCCACCTCGATCAGGCCGGCCCGCGTCGCCGGGTGCAGCGGCGGCAGGGGCGCGCGCGGCGCGTCGCAGGCGATGACGCCGCCCTCCCGCATCAGCACCTTGGCGGCGAGCAGGCCGCATTGCCGGTTCTCGTAGTTGATGAGCGGCAGCCAGCGCTGATAGGCGGCGGCCGCCGCCTCCTTGTCACCGGCGAACCAGGCATCGGTGACCTGGCGGATGCCGTCCGGGTAGCCGCCGCCGGTCATGGAGCCGGTGGCGCCCGCCTCCAGGTCGGCCATCAACGTGATCGCCTCCTCGCCATCCCAGGGCCCCTCGATCGCCGCGCCACCCAGGGCAATCACCTCGCGCAGCTTGTTGGCGGCGAAGGGCACCTCGATCTTGAAATAGGCCACCTGCTCGATCTCGCGGGCCATGCGGGCCAGCAAGGCGGCCGGGAGCGGCGTGCCGGCGACGGGCGCGTCCTGGATCATGATCGGGATGCGGATCGCGTCGGAGACGGTGCGGTAGAAATCATGGATCGCCGCCTCGCCGAAGCGGATGGTGGCACCGTGATAAGGGGGCATCACCATCACCATGGCCGCCCCCGCCTCCTGCGCCCGGCGAGAGCGTTCGGCGCAGATCCGGCCCGAGGGATGGGTGGTGGTGACGATCACCGGCACCCGCCCCGCGACGTGGTCGAGGATGAGTGGCGTCAGCCGCTCCCGCTCCTCATCGGCGAGGAGGAATTGCTCGGAGAAATTGGCCAGGATGGCGAGACCTTCGGAGCCGGCATCGATCATGAAATCGATGCAGCGCTTCTGCCCCTCGAGGTCGAGCGCGCCCCGCTCGTCGAAGATGGTCGGCACCACCGGGAAAACCCCGCGATAGCGGGGCTTCGGCTGGGTCTGGCTCATGCGGCATTCCTCCTGGCCGGGAAGAAGGCGGCGGGCCAGGCCCCGCCGTCAAGCCGCTCAGGCCAGTTCGAACATGCCCTCCACCTCGACCGCCGCATCCCCGGGCAGGGAGGGCACGCCGATGGTGGTGCGCGCATGGCGCCCGGCCTCGCCGAAGACCTCGACGGCGAGGTCCGAGGCACCGTTCATCACCACCGCATGCTGGGTGAATTCCGGCGGTGCGGCGATGAAGCCACCAAGGCGCAGCACCCGCGCCACGAGGTCGAGGTCACCGGTCGCCGCCCTTACCTGGGCCAGCAGGTTGATGAAGCAGAGCCGGGCGGCCGCCACCCCATCCTCCAGCGCGACTCCGGCGCCGAGCTTGCCGGTATGGACGATCCGGCCCTCCTGCAGCGGGATCTGGCCAGAGACGATGAGCAACTTCCCGCTCACGTTGAACGGGACGTAGTTGGCGATCGGCGCCGCCGGCACCGGCAGGGTGATGCCAAGCTCGGCGAGGCGGGCTTCGATGCGTCCGGCCATGATACGCGCTCCTTATCCAACCAGCCTGAGTGTCCGGCGCCGGCCGCGCGGGCTGCCGCCAACTGCGGCTTCCCGTCCCGGTGCCGGCTGCGGCGGCAGGTCGAGCGGCAGCAGCGGTGCCTGCTGCGCCGCAGTGCCCGGCGTGTCCGGCAGGCAATCCTCCTCGGAGGGCTGCGGCAGGTCCCGCCGGTCGAGGTAATCGAGCGCCAGCCGGCGGAAGGCCCAGTCGAGCACCGAGGTGGCACGCGGAATGGCCGGGTCGCCCTCGACCAGCCCGGCGGGGCCGAAGCGGGTATAGGCGAAGGCTTCGACATACTCCGCCAGCGGCACCCCGTGCTGCAGGCCGAGCGAGACGGATTGCGCGAAGCCGTCCATCAGGCAGCGATACGCCGCGCCCTCCTTCGAGAGGGTGAAGGCGATCTCCAGCAGCCGCCCATCGGCGTCCTCGGCCGTCCGCAGTGCCACCTTGTGGCCGCCGACGGTGACATGCAGCGTCGTCCCGGCATGGCGGCGCAGCATCGGGGCCGGCTTCGGCACCGGCTGGGCCGGGGCGGGCAGCGCCACCGGGGCCGGCGGCACCGCATGGAGGAACTGGGAGACCGCCTCCCGCATCGCCGCCCGGGCCGTCTCGGGCACCGGGGCGAGCAGCGCCCCGGCCCGGGCCGGATGCTCCCGCGCGACGGCGAGGGCAGCACGGGTCGGCACCTCGGCCACCTCGCCACGCTCGGTCAGCACGGCGCGGGTGGAGCCGGCGGCCGGGGCAAGCCCGCCCGTCTCGGCACCGAGCAGCGCCTCCACCGCATCCGGCAGGGCGAGGGCCAGCAGCCCCTGGTGCCGCAGGCCCGGCGAGGCGGCGGCGGCATCGAGCGCGGCCCGCGCAGCGGCGGCAAGGCCGGGGATGGGCGTCTCGGCGGGCGGGGCCGGCCAGATAAGCGCCACCGGCTCCCGCGCGCCCAGGCGCTCGGCGATGTGGCCCGACTCGGTTTCCGCCGCACCGCGGGTCAGCGCGGCAATGGCGGCGGCGGTAGCGCGCGCCTCGCGGCTGTCATAGGGCAGGCCGAGCGCGGCCAGCAGGCCGGCCAGGTCGGCGAAGCCGAGTCGCAGCCGGCTGGCCTTCGCCCCGCCCAGCGCATCCAGTGCCCGCACCGCGAGGGCGCAGGCCTCGGCATAGGCCGCAACGTCGAAGCTGCCATCGGCCTCGAGGAAGGCAGGCAGGTTGAGCACGAAGCGCGGCTCCGCCTTGCCCGGCTTGAAGGCCTCGCCGCGCCAGACCTCGGCCCCCGGCGCGCCACGGCGGCGGAGCAGCAGGTCGCGCAGGCCCTCGGCCAGCCGGGGCGCGCCGACGTCGCCGAAGATGCCCGCCTTCAGCCCGCCGCGGGTGACCCGGCCGATCCAGGCCTCGGCGAGGCGTGGCAGCGCCACTGGCCCGTGGCCCGGCGCCAGCGCGGCGAGGGCCGCCGCGGCCTCCGCATCCCAGCCGAGCGGCAGGGCGACGGGACGAGGCGACGCATCCGGATCGGCCGCGGCGCGGGTGCGGCGCAGCGCGACCTCTTCCCACAGGGTGCCAGTGATCAGTGCCATGGCCGGATGCTAGGGCGGCGGCGCCACGGCGGGAAGCCGTATCTGGTGGCGACTCGGGCGCGCGGACGCAACATCCTGTGGATAGTTCCGGCAGGCGGTCGTGGCAGGTCCCTCCTTTGCTCCGCAGCATCGCTTGTGCGATTGTCCGGCCGCGATCCCGCCCCCATCTCCGGGGCGGCCATCCCCAGGAGCTCCCCCGGCCCCATGCCTGTCCTGCTGCGCCTCCAGTCCGCGCTCTTCGGCCGCAAGGCCGGGACCGACCGCTTTGGCAATGTCTATTACGAGAGCAAGTCGAAGCAGCCGATCTACAACCGCACCCGCCGCTGGGCGATCTTCGCCAAGGGATCCGACCCGACCGTGGTCCCGCCCGAATGGCATGCCTGGCTGCACCACACCACGGCCGAGCCGCTGCCGGAGGTGAAGCGCTATGCCTGGCAGCAGGAGCACCTGCCGAACCTGACCGGCACGGCCCATGCCTATCGCCCGCTCGGGCACGATTATGTCGGCGGCACGCGCCGCACCACCGGTGGCGACTACGAAGCCTGGACCCCGGGCTCCTGACGAATGAAGGGACGCAGCCTCGCCGAGGTCGCCACCGGCGGCATCGTGCTCGTCATCGCCGCGGTCTTCCTTGCCTATGCGGTGCTGCATAGCGGGCGCGGCAACTCCAGCACCGATGGCATGCAGCTCACCGCCCGCTTCGACAAGATCGACGGCCTCTCGAACGGTGCCGATGTACGGATCGCCGGCGTGAAGGTGGGCAGCGTGACCGACAGCCGGATCGACCCGCAGAGCTTCGGGGCCGTCCTCACCATGCGGGTGGACCGCAGCCTCCGTCTGCCCGACGACACCTCGGCCGAAGTCACGTCGGAGGGGCTTCTCGGCGGCAAGTATGTCTCCCTCGTGCCGGGCGGCAGCGAGAAATTCCTCGCCGATGGCAGCCGCATCACCGAGACCCAGGGCTCGGTCAGCCTCGAGTCGCTGCTCGGCCGCTTCATCTTCTCGGTGACGCAGATGAACAGCCAGACCCAGGAAGGGGGCCAGGGCGGGAGCCAGGCCCCCGCCCCGGCGCGATGAGCCTCGCCCCACCCGAGACCTGGCCGGGCGCCGATGGCAACCCGATCTCCTGCCGGGAGAAGGTGAAGGTCCTGGCGGAGAACCATGTGGAGCTCGCCCAGGTGATGCGCGACGCCTTCGAGGATGCCGTGCTGATGGGCGTCGACGAGGCTGCGCTCCGCCGCCTGCTCACCAGCATGGTCGAGGCGCTGCCCAGCCCGAAGCGGAAGCCCGGCGCTTGAGGCGGCTGCTCCTTCTCGTCCTCCTGCTGCCCCTTCCCGCCTTGGCCCAATCGCAGGACTGGCTGCAGAAGGGGCAGGCCGAGTTGCAACTGCTGGACAAGGTGACGGCCCGCGTCTCCGTCCTCCGCGCGCCGGTCGGGCAGGCAACGCAATTCGGCACGCTGACAATCAGGGTCGCCGCCTGCAATGCGCGGCCGCCGGATGAGGTGCCGGATGCGGCCGCCTTCCTCGAGGTCAGTGACAGCCGCCGCGCCGCCGGCTTCCAGGAAGTCTTCCGCGGCTGGATGTTCGCCAATGCCCCCGGCGTGAGCATGCTGGAGCATCCGGTCTATGACCTGCGGGTCCTCGATTGCAAATAGCGCCCTCCGACCATTGGGACGGGCGGCACTTCCACAACGTCCATGACCGGACGGAGAAGACCTTCCGGGATGTCTGGCGCTGGCGCCGCACCAGCCGCGCCATCCCCTGGCCGCCTTCGGTCGAGGACGCGCCGCAGCCCGCGCCACGCCGCCTGCCCGCCGGGCGCATCGGCGCCACCTTCATCGGCCATGCCAGCTTCCTGATCCAGCTCGGCGGCCGCTGCATCCTCGTTGACCCGGTCTGGTCCGAGCGGGCGAGCCCCCTCACCTTCGCCGGGCCACGCCGGGTGCGGGCGCCGGGGCAGCGGCTCGAGGATCTGCCGGGCTGCGACCTGCTGCTGGTCAGCCACAACCATTACGACCATCTCGACCTGCCGACCCTGAGGGAGGTCCGCCGCCGCTGGTCGCCCCCCGCCATCACCGGCCTCGCCAATGCGCGGCACCTGGCCAAGGCGGGCATCCAGGCCGCGACCGAGCTCGACTGGTGGCAGTCGACCGAGATGGCGGGGCTGCGGATCACCTATGTGCCGGCGCAGCATTTCTCCGCCCGCACCCTCTTCGACCGCAATTGCAGCCTCTGGGGCGGCTTCGTCATCCAATCCGGCGATGCCACCGTCTATTTCGCCGGAGACAGCGGCTGGTGCCCGCATTTCGCCGAGATCGCGGCCCGCTTCCCGCGCATCGATCTCGCCCTGCTGCCGATCGGCGCCTATGAGCCGCGCTTCTTCATGCGCACCCAGCACATGGACCCGGGCGAGGCCGTCGAGGCCCACCGGGCGCTTGGCGCCCGCCGCAGCATCGGGATGCATTTCGGCACCTTCGCCGGCCTGACTGACGAGGCGATCGAGGGGCCGGAGGCCTGGCTCGCCGAGGCCCGTGCCGCCGCCGGGCTGGCGGAGGAGGCGTTCACCACCCTCCCCTTCGGGGCCAGCCTGGACCTCGCCGAGACGCCCCGATAGGCTTTCCGCCCCCCTTCAAGGGTGCGCCGATGAGCCGTTTCGACAGCCTCATGCCCCTGCCCGGCGCCGGTTTCGGTGGCCGGATCCACCTGCCGGGACGGCCCGGCGCCGAGGCCCTGGTCGCCGCCGCCGAGGCCGAGCCGGACGCCCTGCCCGGGGCGCTGGCCGCGGCCGGCGGCCTGCTGGTCCATGTCCATGAATGGACGGCGGGCGACCTGATGATCTGGGACAATCGCTGCACCGTTCATGCCGCCACCTGGTTCGATGCCGAGCGGCTGGAGCGGGTGATGTGGCGGATGACGGTGAGCGGCAACCCGGGGGTGGAGTATGCGGGCGAGGCGAAGAGCTGGTTGGCGGGCGAGGGCGTTAAGAGTTAAATTGGCCGATTTGAAAACCCTAAATGTAAGGCCACAGCCGGGAATATTGGGTTTGGCAATATACATGCGTGTCCTACGGTAAGCTATAGCAGCCACAATGTCCGCAGAACGGCTTATTCAACCCAACACAGAGAAAGGTTTATTTTTTTATGGGGGTTTTTTCTCCGTTTAATGAATTGGCCAGAGCGATGGCCGATGTATTGGTGCCGGCAGCCCGGCGCGCTTTTGAGGAATCTCCGATTATTCTTGCGGCCAGTATTTTTTTTATAGCTTTCTTAATAACTAGCGGGGTAGCGGTCGAGCGATATTTCGGTGAAGCCGCACTCGCCGCAGCTGCCTCCGCTGTCTCAGGCATTCTCTTCGGTTTTTCTATGTGGTCTGCAGCAAGATCGACCGAGCGACGTATCGACCAGATACCTGGAAGTATCGATGAAACGCGCTCAACAGCAGATGAGTTGTTACTGGCTCACATTAAGCTCTCGGGTGAAGTCGGTGAATTAAAAGCTGCCCTAGCTGGCATTGATCAAGGCAAATTTGAGTACGCTAAAGAGCACTTACTTAAGTCGGTGCAAGCCGAAATTGGTAGCAGCGGCATTGAGAAGTTTGTTGAACAACGGATTCTCGACGAGCGCGTCCAGCAGCAAGAGAAACATCTTCAGGCTCTTAGATTAAGACTGTCCAATGAAACTAAAGTATTGTGGTCATTTGCGAATCGCAATATGACAATTGGCTCTCTTTTTTCATTTCTAGGCATGGCTACGCTTTTCTATTTTCTTGTCACCGGTCCGGGACCAGCCGCTATTGGCACAGACTCCGAACTTACATTTTCTGCTTTCGCAATTCATTTTTTACCTAGAATCACTTTCGTTGTTTTCATTGAAGTGTTCGCCTTCTTTTTTCTTAGACTTTATAGAAACGGAATGTCAGAAGTAAAGTATTTTCAAAACGAACTCACCAATGTTGATCTGCGGGCTATGGCACTCACAACAGCTATACAATCTAATGATAAGGATCTTATTAAAGTGGTTGTCGAGCGCTTAGCTGCGACAGAAAAGAACAATATCATCTTGAGGTCTGGCGAAACCACAATTGATCTCGCCCGAGAAGATCGAAATCTAGCGTCTGATCGAAGCATTGCAGCCGATATTAAGCAAATGATTGAGAGTGTGCGTCCAAAAAGCTAGGACCAGCTTTTCCCCGAAAAGTCGAGGAAAATTTGATCCAAACAATTCAACAAGCAGAAAAATGAAAGGCTTACTCCTGCAGTTTGAAACGAGCAAAATTTCTGATCGAACGGAAATTCCAAGCGTTAGAAACGAATTTGCATTTTAATGTGCTAAATCTTCCATTTTTGAAACCAATCTGATGTCAAGCGTCAACGGTACGGTACCACCTAAGTCTCCGCTAACTCCCCTAGCACCTGCGCCAACACCCGCGCGCCCGCCGCCAGCTGCGCCGGCGAGGAATACTCCGCCGGGTTATGGCTGATGCCCCCTCGGCTCGGGACGAAGATCATCCCGCTCGGGCAGAGCGGCACCATGAACTGGGCATCGTGGAAGGCGCCGGAGGGCATCCGCAATGCCTTGAGCCCCTGCGCCGCCGAGGCCCGCGCCACCGCCTCCGTCACCTCCGGCGCGAAATCCACGGGCTGGGCGTGGAAGCGCTCCGTCACCACCACCTCGCAGCGCTGCACGGCGCCACGGATGGTGGCCTCGATCGCATCGCCCCGCTGCGCCAGCACCGCCGCCGAGGGGTGGCGGAAATCGATGGTGAAGCGCACCCGCTCCGCCACGCTGTTGGAGCTGTTGGGCTGCACCTCGATCCGCGCCACGGTGAAGCGGAGGATGTCGGTCGGGTCGTCCATCAGCGCGTTGAGCGCGGTGATGGCGCGCAGCATGTCCTGCACCGCATCCCGCCGGGTCGAGAGCGGGGCGGTGCCGGCATGGGCGCTCTCGCCGATGATCTCGACCAGGAACCAGCGGCTGCCCTGGATGCCGGTGACGACGCCGATATCGAAGCCCTCCGTCTCCAGCCGCGGCCCCTGCTCGATATGCGCCTCGACATAGGCGTGGGGCGCCGGGCCCTCGACCACGCCGAGCGGCCGGCGCGGCAGGTCGGCCTCGAGCATGAGTTGCTCGCGCAACGCATCGCCGAAGCGGATGCCCTCGCCATCCGTCACCGCATCCCAGGTGTCGGGCTTGCTGTGGCCGGCATAGGCCATGCTGCCCATGCAGCCCGGGGCGAAGCGGCCGCCCTCCTCATTGGTCCAGGCCACCAGCTCGATCGGGCGGCGGGGCGTGATGCCGGCCTCGCGCAGGGCCTGGATCGCCTCCAGCCCGGCGAGCACGCCCCAGATCCCGTCGAAGCGGCCACCAGCCGGCTGGCTGTCCATATGGCTGCCGGTCAGCACCGGGGCGAGGCCAGGGTCCTGCCCCTCATGCCGGAGGAAGAGGTTGCCGAGCGCGTCGATGGAGGGGGTGAGGCCGATCGCCATGCCCCAGCCGATCAGCAGGCGCCGTGCCTCGCGGTCGAGCGGCGAGAGGCAGGGCCGGTTGACGCCGGGCGAGCCATCGGCGCCGGTGAAGGCCCCGAGCCGGGCCATCTCCATCAGCCGGTCCCATTGCCGCTGCTCGCTCACCGCGGCCACCAGCCGCGGCACGACCGTCCCGCTCATCGCTCGCCCCCTGTCCTCACGCCACGGCACAAACCGCAGCGGGCCAGGCGGCGTCAAGCCATGCTAGACCGGACCGCGCAACGGAAAGGGCCGGCCCATGGCGCAAACAGGCTATCTCAGCACGCATATGCTCAACACCGCTGAGGGCGTGCCTGCCGCCGGCGTGGCGGTGGAGCTCTGGCGGCTGGAGCCGGAGCCGGTGCTGCTGACCCGCACCGTGACGACGGCGGATGGCCGGAATTCAGAGCCCTTCCTCGCGGAGGAGGAGGTCACGCCCGGGCTGCATGAGCTGCGCTTCGCGGTCGGCGCCTATTTCGCCGGGCGCGGCCTCGGCAAGGCGCAGGGCTTCCTCGACATCGTCCCGGTGCGCATCCGGCTCGAGGCAGGGCAGGGCCACTATCATGTGCCGCTACTCTGCTCGCCCTTCGGCTATACAACCTATCGGGGGTCCTGAGCGTTTGCCCCCTTGCAAGGGAGGCGCGCATGACGGAGCGGGACGAATTCCTCGCCGCGGTCGGCCGGGGCGACGCAGCGGCGGTCGCTGGCCTGCTTTCGGCCGATCCCGACCTCGCCGCACCAAGGGGCGGCCATCCGGATGACCCGGTGGCGCTTGCCGCCCGGCTCGGACATCTCGATGTCCTGCGCCTGCTGTTGGAAGGCGGCGCCCAGGCCGCGCCGGAAGGCGACCCGCGCGAGGCCCCGACGGCCTTGATGGAGGCCGCCTCCGCCGGCCATCAGGAGGCCGTGGCGCTGCTGCTGGAGTTCGGCGCCGACCCGGCCCTCCGCGACCGCGAGGGCCGCACCGCCGCCGACTATGCCACCGAAGCCGGCCATTCCGATCTCGCCAGCCGCCTCTATACCGATGCGGAGACGGAACGCCTGATCTGGTAACGGAACGCTCCTGCATCCCATGCGTATCGCCCACCCGGTGACGACCGGACGAGGGACCGATGGCGCGCATTCTCGTGCTCTACTACTCGATGTATGGCCATGTGGAGACGATGGCCGGGGCGGTGGCCGAGGGCGCCCGGAGCGCCGGCGCCACGGTGACGGTGAAGCGGGTGGCCGAGCTTGCCCCGCGCGCGGTACTCGAGAAGGCTGGCGCCAAGCTCGATCAGGCGGCGCCGGAAGCCTCGCCCCAGGAGCTTGACCAATACGACGCCATCATCCTCGGCTGCCCGACCCGCTATGGGCGGATGGCCTCGCAGATGGCGCAGTTCTGGGACCAGACCGGCGGCCTCTGGGCCCGCGGCGCCCTGATCGGCAAGGTCGCCAGCGCCTTCACCTCCACCGCCAGCCAGCATGGCGGCCAGGAGACGACGCTGATGGCGATGCACACCATGGTCCTGCACCACGGCATGGTCGTTGTCGGCCTGCCCTACGCGGCCCAGGGTCTGCTGACCCTCGACGAGGTCAGCGGTGGCACCCCTTATGGGGCCTCGACCATCGCCGGCGGCAAGGGCGAGCGGCAGCCCAGCGCGAATGAGCTGGATCTTGCCCGCTTCCAGGGCAAGCATGTGGCGGAGATCACCGCCAAGCTCTTCGGCTGAGGCCACCGCCCGGCCCCGTCAGGCCGCGCGCAACCGGCCGAGCGTGTCGCCCAGGGCGCGGCGAAGCGTCTCGGCCTGCTCCGCGAGGGTGGCGGAGGTCGCCTGCACCTGGCTGGCGGCGCCGCCCGTCTCGCTGGCGGCGGCGGTGACGCCGTCGATGGCCCCGGCGATGGCCGCCGTGCCCGCCGCCGCCTGCTGGACGTTCTGGGCGATGTCGCGGGTCGCGGCACCCTGCTGCTCCACCGCCGCCGCAATGGCCGCGGTGACCTCGTTGATGGCCCCGATGCTGTCGCGGATGGCGCCGATATCGGCCGCCGCCTGCCGGGTGGCGCCCTGCATCGACTGGATCTGGGTGGCGATGTTGCCGGTTGCCTGAGCCGTCTGGGTGGCCAGCGCCTTCACCTCGCTCGCCACCACGGCGAAGCCCTTGCCGGCCTCGCCGGCCCGCGCTGCCTCGATGGTGGCGTTCAGCGCCAGCAGGTTGGTCTGGCCGGCGATGTTGTCGATCAGCCGGGTCACCTCGCCGATCCGCGCCGCGGCCTCGTTCAGGTTAGCCACCGTCGCGTTGGTGCGGTTGGCCTGATCGGCGGCACCGGCGGCCATGCGGGCGCTGTCGGCCACCTGCCGGCTGATCTCGGCGACGGAGGCCGCGAGTTCCTCGGTCGCGGCGGCGACCGTGTTGACGTTGCCGCTCGCCTCCTGCGTGGCGCTGCTGACGGTGCCGGCGCGCGTGCTGGTGCCGTCGGCGATGGCCACCATGGAGGTCGCGGCGGCATTGAGCTCGGCCGCGGCCGAGGCGATGTGCTCGGTCACGCCGCCGATGCTGGCCTCGAGGCCGGAAGCCAGGCTGGCGAGGCCGGCCTTGCGCTCCTCCTCCGCACGGTGCTTGGCGGCTTCCTGGCCGACGCGAAGCGTCTCGGCCTCCCGCAGGCTGGCAGCGAAACCCTGAAGCGCCTGCGCCATGCTGCCGATCTCGTCGCGGCGGTCGGCATCGCCGATCGGGGTGGCGAGGTCGCCGCCCGCCAGCCGTTGCATGGCGCCCTGCAGGCGGCCGAAGGGCCGGATCACGGTGGCCCGGGCCATCCAAAGGCCGAAGCCGAAGCTGAGCAGAACGCCGGCGCCGAGGACCGTGACGGCTGTCCAGACGATGGACTGGGCCTCCTCGGTCAGGGCCGCCGATTTCTCCGAGGCCGAAGCCAGCAGGGCCTGCGTCATTGCAATGCTGGTCTCGCGCAGCTGCATCATCTGGCTGAAAAAATCAGCCCGCAGCAAGGCCATCGCCTCCGCGCCACGCCCGTCCCGCAGCATGGCGAGGCCGCGCAGCCCGGTTGCACGCAGGGCGGGAAAGTCGCGTTCCATGCCGGCGAGGGTGGCGGCGTGCGGCGTTCCGGCGACGGCCGGCCGGACCAGGACGGCGCGCTCCGCGAAGGTCCGCTCGATCGCCTCGATCTCGGCGATGGATTGGGCGATGGTCGCCGCTTCGGGCACCGCGAAGGCCCGCCAGAGGGAGCGGGGCAAGTCGACGATCGTTACGTTGAGGCGCGTGGCATAGGTCGCGCCCAGGCTGTCCCGCGCGAGCAGGCCGCTATAGGCGGCATCCAGGGTGACGAGGGAGCGACTGACGAAGCCGCCGGCCCCGACCGCCACCATGGCCATGACGGCCAGGGGTAGCATGACCTTGAGCGACAGGCGGGTGTGGCGAAGGGCGTTCAGCATCGTGACATCCTGTACAGTGCCCGGGGCGCCGGGCCGGTCCATCTCCGTAACGCTCAGGCCCTTATCGCCGGGTTAAGGCTCCCCCGATCACGAAACCCGCTTGCAAAACCAGCCCGGAGGGGGCATCTCCCCCGGCGATACCAGACCGATTGAGTCAGACCTCGGCGGGCGGTGCGGAGAGCAATCCGCGGCCGGGCCCGCTTTTGCCTATGGAGGCCCATCGTGGCGCGCACCCCGCTCGACCGAATCCGCAATATCGGCATCACCGCGCATATCGACGCGGGCAAGACCACGACGACCGAGCGGATCCTGTATTACACCGGCAAGTCGCATCGGATCGGCGAGGTCCATGACGGCAACACCACGACCGACTACATGGAGCAGGAGCGCGAGCGGGGGATCACCATCACCTCCGCGGCCGTGACCGCCGTGTGGAAGGACCACCGGATCAACATCATCGACACGCCCGGCCACATTGACTTCAACATCGAGGTCAACCGGTCGCTGCGCGTGCTCGATGGCGCCGTGTTCATCATCGAGGGCGTGGCCGGCGTGCAGCCGCAGTCCGAGACCAACTGGCGCCTGGCGGACCGCTACAACGTTCCCCGGCTGATCTTCATCAACAAGCTCGACCGGACCGGTGCCGACTTCTACCGCGCCGCGGCGACGCTGACCGAGAAGCTCGGCATCACCTGGATCGCGCTGCAGCTGCCGATCGGCATCGAGGACACCTTCAAGGGCGTCGTCGACCTGGTCGAGATGAAGGCGATCATCTGGGAGGGCGACGAGCTCGGCGCCGCCTACCACTACGAGGAGATTCCGGAGGATCTGAAGGAGAAGGCGGCCGAATACCGCCAGAACCTGCTGGATACCGCGCTGAGCGTCGATGACGCCGGCATGGAGGAATACTTCGAGAAGGGCGACGTCTCGGTCGAGACGCTGAAGCGCGCCATCAAGCGCGGCACCATCGATGGCACCTTCCGCCCGGTGATGTGCGGCACCGCCTTCAAGAACAAGGGCGTGCAGCCCCTGCTCGACGGCGTGCTCGACTACCTGCCGAGCCCGATCGACATTCCCGGCATCAAGGTCGCCGCCGAGGAAGGCGAGGACGAGACCGCCGACCGCCGCATCATCCCGGCCGACGAGACGCTGCCCTTCGCCGGCCTCGCCTTCAAGATCATCAACGACAAGTACGGCAACCTGACCTTCGTGCGCGTCTATGCCGGCGTGCTGAAGCAGGGCGACATGGTCATGAACACGACCAAGGGCCACAAGGAACGCATCGGCCGCATGTTCCAGATGCATGCCGACAAGCGCGAGGAGATCAAGGAAGTCACCGCCGGCGACATCGCCGCCTTCGTCGGGCTGAAGGACACCGGCACGGGTGACACGCTGGCCGACCAGGCGGACCCGGTGGTGCTGGAGCGCATGGCCTTCCCGATCCCGGTCATCGACATCTCGGTCGAGCCGAAGACCAAGGAAGGCGTCGAGAAGATGACGCTCGGACTGCAGAAGCTGGCCGGCGAGGACCCCTCGCTCCGCCTCAAGACCGACCAGGAGACCGGCCAGACCATCCTGTCCGGCATGGGCGAGCTGCATCTCGAGATCATCATCGACCGGCTGCGGCGGGAATACGGCGTCGATGCCCATATCGGCGCGCCGCAGGTGGCCTATCGCGAGACGATCACCAAGCCGCATACCGAGGTCTACACCCACAAGAAGCAGTCGGGCGGCTCGGGCCAGTACGCCGAGGTGAAGATCACCTTCGAGCCGAAGGAGCGGAACACCGGCATCGAGTTCGTCAATGCCGTGGTCGGCGGCTCGGTGCCGAAGGAGTACATCCCGGCGGTCGACAAGGGCATCAAGATGCAGGCCGATACCGGCGTGCTCGCGGGCTTCCCGACCGTCGACTTCAAGTACAGCCTGGTGGACGGCAAGTACCACGACGTCGACTCCTCGGCACTCGCCTTCGAGATCGCCGCCAAGGCCTGCTTCCGCGAGGGCATGAAGAAGGCCGGCCCGGTCATCCTCGAGCCGATCATGGATGTCGAGGTGACGACGCCGCAGGACCATGTCGGCGACGTGGTGGGCGACCTCAACCGCCGCCGCGGCGTGATCCAGAGCCAGGACATGGCCGGCACCTCGGTCATCGTCCGGGCGCATGTGCCGCTGAAGGAGATGTTCGGCTACATCTCCAACCTGCGGGGCATGACCAAGGGCCGCGCCAGCTTCTCCATGCAGTTCCACCACTACGATCCGGTGCCCCGGAACGTGGCGGACGAGATCATGAAGAACTCCGCCTGATCCTCGCCCATCAGGGCTGATGCATGGCGGCGCCTGGGGCAACCCAGGCGCCGTTTGCGTTTCCGGACCGCGCGGCGCTATGCCGCTCCCCATGCTCGACTTCAGCGCCCTCCGCGTCCTCGTCCTCGGCGATGCCATGCTCGACCGCTTCCTCTACGGGGAGGTGGAGCGCATCTCGCCCGAGGCGCCGGTGCCCGTGCTGCGCCAGCGCCGCCTCTCGGCCATGCCGGGTGGGGCGGGCAATGTGGCGCGCAACATCACCGCCCTCGGCGCCCGGGCCGTGCTGGTCGGGCTGCTCGGGCGGGATGCCGCGGGGGCCGAATTCCGCGCCCTGCTCGCCGCCGACCCGCGCATCGAGGACCGGCTGGTCGAGAGCGCCGGCCGCCCCACCATCTGCAAGATGCGCATCATCGCCGGCACCCAGCAGGTGGTCCGCGTCGATGACGAGGCTACCAGCCCGGCCGAGCCGGCGGAGGCCGCCGCCATGCTGGCGGCGGTGCGCGCCGCCCTGCCCTCCTGCCAGGCGCTGATCCTCTCGGACTATGCCAAGGGCGTGCTCTCGCCCCCGGTGATCGCCGAGGCCATCGCCGCCGCCCGCGCCCAGGGCATCCCCGTCCTGGTCGATCCGAAGAGCGAGGATTTCTCGGTCTATCGCAGCGCCGATTGCGTGAAGCCCAATGCGCGCGAGCTCGCCCGCGCCGCCCGCCTGCCCGTCGGCACGGAGGCGGAGGTGGTCGCCGCCGCCGAGCATGTGATGGCCGAGGCCGGGCTCGCCGCCCTGCTCTGCACCCGGGCCGGCCGCGGCATGGTACTGGTCCGCGCCGGCGCCGGCGCCACCAGCGTGCCCGCCCTGGCGCGGGAGGTCTTCGACGTTTCGGGCGCCGGCGACACCGTCATCGCCACCCTCGCCCTGGTCCATGCCTCCGGCCAGCCGCTGGAGGAGGCGATGCGCATCGCCAATGCCGCGGCCGGGATCGTCGTCGGCAAGCTTGGCACGGCAACCGTCGGCGCCGATGAGCTGGCCCATGCGTTGCGGGCCGAAAGCGGCTCTGCCCCGGATGAGGGCGCGCTGCTCGACCGTGAGGCCGCTGCCCGCCTCGTCGCCGAATGGCGCGCCCATGGGCTGCGCGTCGGCTTCACCAATGGCGTTTTCGACATCCTCCATGCGGGCCATGTGGCCTCGCTCCGCGCGGCCCGGCGCCGCTGCGACCGGCTGGTGGTGGCGCTGAACGCCGATGCCAGCGTCAGCCGGCTGAAGGGCCCGGCCCGCCCGGTGAACCCATTGGCCGACCGCGCCGCCGTCATCGCCGGCCTCGCCTCGGTGGATGCCGTGATCGCCTTCGAGGAGGACACGCCGATCGAGCTCATCCGCCTGCTACTGCCGGATGTGCTGATGAAGGGCGGCGACTACACGAAGGAGACGGTGGTCGGCGCCAGGGAGGTGGAGGCGGCGGGCGGCCAGGTGGTGCTGCTCGACCTGCTGCCGGGGCGCTCCACCACCGGGATCATCGCCCGCGCCAAGGGTTAGGGCCTGATCAGCGCCGCAGGAAGACCGTCGTCAGCACGTCGAGCACCTTCACCCCGTCCGAGACCCGCTCGCCGGTGAAACGCAGCTTGGCGATGCCCCGGTCCGGCTTGCTGCGGCTCGGCGCCAGCGCTTCCACCACGGCGGAGACGCGGAGCACATCGCCCGGCCGCACCGGCGCCGGCCAAGCGATCTCCATCCCTGCCCCGCCGAGCGAGACCTTGGCCATGATCCCGCTCTCGATCATATGGCCGAAGACCGCCGAGAGGGTGTGCAGGCCGGAGGCGATGAGGCCGCCGAAGGGCCCTTCAGCCGCCGCCGCCTCGTCCACATGGAAGGGCTGCGGGTCGAAGCGCCGGCCGAAATCGAGGATGTCCGCCCGCGTCATCTCGACCGTGCCGAATTCGAAGCTCTGGCCAAGGACCAGCTCGTCGAAGGATTCGATCGGGCGAGGGCTCACATCAGCACCTGCATGTCGCCATCGACCGAGAGCGACTGGCCGCTGATCGTCGCCCCGAAAGGCGAGCAGAGATAGAGCGCCATATTGGCGATGTCCTGCGGCGTGACATAGCAGCGGAGCGAGACAGGGCGCAGCGCCTCCGCCTCCTGCTCGGCGAAGCTGCGGCCATTGGCCTGGGCCTTGGCCTCCAGCACCCGCCGGATGCGGTCGCCGGCGACGAGGCCGGGCAGGATGGCATTCACCCGGATTCCCTCCGGCCCCAGCTCGATGGCAAGCGACTTGGTGAAGCCGATCACCCCCCATTTCGCCGCCGCATAGGGGCTCCGCAGCGGGAAGCCGAAGCGCCCGGCCGCCGAGGAGAGGTTGACGATGGAGCCGCCGCCCGCCGCCCGCAGCGCAGGCACCGCACGGCGGGCGCAGTGGAACATGGCCTCGAGGTCGATCTTCAGCGTGCGGCTCAGCGCTTCCGGCGTCACATCCTCGACGCGGGCGGTGGGCCCGGCGATGCCGGCATTGTTCACCAGCACGTCGAGCCCGCCGAGCCGCGCGACCGCCTCATCGACGAAGCCCTCGCAGCCTTCGACGCTCTCCATATCGGCGACCATCGAGGGGTAGGGACAGGCCGCCAGCGCCTCCTGGTCCACATCGCAGAGGAAGACCTTCGCGCCGCAGCTGGCGAAGCCATCCGCCATGGCCCGGCCGATGCCGCCCGCCCCCGCCGTGATCGCCACCCGCAACCCATCCAGCCGCACCGTCAGCGGCGCCGTATTGGCCTTCATCCCTGTCCTCCCGTTATCGCATCCCGGATAGCAGCGCCCCGCCGAGCGCCTGCAGCTGCTGTGCCTCCGCCTCCGGCGCGCCGGCCTGGAGGGTCATCCTCAGCTTGACGAAGCGCTGCTCCTGTACGCCGAGGCAGAGGAAGCTGTCGGCCCGGTTGCCGCCATCGAAGGCCAGGGCGAATTGCGCACAGCGCAGCGCCTCCCGCCCCGCGGCACCCAGGACCGGCGGCCCCGGCAGCCGCGCCTCCACCCGGTAGCGGCGCATGGCGCCCAGCATCTCGATTTCGCGCAGCGCCTGGGTGAACTCGCCGTCGAGGCTGGCCAGCGTCGCGCCGCCCGCCAGGCCGCGGTCATAGACATAGAGGGTGGCGACGCCTGGGCCGCCCGCCACGGGCCGGTATTCCGCCGCGGCGCCGAGCCCCGCCCCGCTCGGCCGGGCCTCGAAATCGGTCACATCGGCACGGCGCCAGCCAGCCGCCTCCGCCGGCAGGGCCGCGATGCGCTGCAGGGCCGTCTCCGGCGCCTTCACCTCCTGCGCCGCCACGGGCAGGGCAAGCAGCAGGGCACCGGCGAGGAAGGATCGGATCATGCGGGAAGGCTAGACCAGGACCGGTTGGCCTGTCCCCTCCGCGATCGGTGGCTATGCAACCCCGGCCGCCGCCCGGCACTCTGGCTCCATGCGGTCTCTGATTCTTACCCTGCTCCTCCTTCTCGCCCCCGGCCTCGGCCGGGCCACGGAATTGAAACTGGCCAGTTGGAACATCGCCTGGCTCACCACCCGCGACGCGCTGCTGCCACACGACCGGTCGCCGCGGGCCCAGGCCGATCTCGCCCGGCTTGCCGATTATGCCCGGCGCCTCGATGCCGATGTCATCGCCCTGCAGGAAGTGGATGGGCCCGAAGGCGCTGCCCTGATCCTCGACCCACGTCGCTATGTCTTCGTCTTCCCCGAGGAGGATGACCTGCAGCGCGCCGGCTTCGCCATCCGCCGCGGGCTGCATGTCATCCGCAACCCGGACCTTGCGGCGCTCGACCTCAACCCGGAGGCACGCCGCTCGCTGCGGCGCGGCACCGATGTCACGGTCGAGTCGGACAGTGGCCGGCTCCGCCTGCTCTCCCTTCATCTGAAAAGCGGCTGCAGCAGTGGCCGGCTGGATCGGCCGGAGCCGGAATGCGAGCAGTTGGCCCGGCAGGGCGAGATCCTCGCCAAATGGATCGCGGCCCGGCGCCGCGAGGGCGTGGCCTTCGCCCTGCTCGGCGACTTCAACCGGTCCTTCGATGCACGAACCGAGAGGCTCTGGCACGAGCTTTCCACGGCCGCACCGCTCCTGCGGGTGACGGAGGGCGTCTCCAACCCATGCTGGGCCGGCCCTCGCGGCGGCCGCGCCTTCATCGACCATATCCTGCTCGGCGGCCCGGCACGCGACTGGATGGTGCCGAACAGCCTTCGCGTCATGGTCTATGGCGAGCAGGGGAGCGGCTGGCGGGAGCGCCTGTCCGACCATTGCCCGCTCAGCATCCGCCTGCGCCTGCCCTGAGGAGAATTCACATGGACCTGAAGCGGCGTCGCAAGCTGGTGGCCCGGTACCGGGTGGAGCAGGGCCGGAACTTCCACCTGAAGGATTGGGACAGCGGCGACACGGCCGGCATCGATCTCGGGAAGGAGGCCGCCGCCGCCCTGCTGCAGGAGGGTGTCGAGCGACTCGCTGCCCTGCAGGACATGCTCTATGCGCAGGACCGTTGGGCGGTGCTCTGCATCTTCCAGGCGATGGATGCCGCCGGGAAGGATGGCGCCATCAAGCATGTCTTCACCGGGATCAATCCGCAGGGTTGCCACGTCACCAGCTTCAAGACGCCAGGCCCGGTCGAGCTCGACCACGACTTCCTCTGGCGCCATATCACGGCATTGCCGACTCGCGGCCAGATCGGCATCCATAACCGCTCCTGGTACGAGGAGGTGCTGGTCGCCCGCGTCCATCCGGAGATCCTCGACCGGCAGAAACTGCCCCAGGCCGTGCGCGGCAAGCGGATCTGGGAGGAGAGGCTGGCCGATATCGCCGCCTTCGAGGCCTATCTCGGACGCCAAGGCGTCACGGTGTTGAAATTCTTCCTCCATCTCGGCCAGGCGGAACAGCGCGAACGCTTCCTCAAGCGGATCGAGGAGCCGGAGAAGAACTGGAAATTCGACATCGGCGACATCGCCGAGCGACGCCATTGGGACGCCTACCAGGACGCCTATGAGCGGGCGATCCGCGCCACCGCCACCCCGGCAGCGCCCTGGTACGTCGTCCCGGCCGACAACAAGTGGTTCACCCGGCTGGTGGTGGCCGAGGCGCTGGCCCAGCAGCTCGAATCCCTCGGCCTGCACTACCCCATCGTCTCGGCGGAGGAGCGGGCGAGGCTGCAGGATGCGAAGCGCGAGCTTGGCTAAGCCCTTGACGCCAGCCCCGCCGATTGCGACCTAAACGGGTGTGAGGGACCTTATCCCCGTCGGCCGCGACGACGATCGTCTCTGGGCTGTCTATGCCACGGTCGGGCGCACCAATCGGGTCGCCGATGTGTACCGCAGCCGCGCTGCCGCCCTGGCGGACCGCGACTGGCGCGCCCAGCAGGTGCGCGCCTATGAGGATTTCCTGCGCCGCAGCCGCCAGCCCGTGCCGCATTACAGCGTGGCGCCCATCACCCGGGCCGAGCTGCCCCGCAAATGGACGCCGTTGCCGGCGCTCGGCTTCCTGCGGGGCCAATTCATCTAGAGCAAGCTGATGGCCTGCTTGCCCCCTTCCCTGGCGGGCAATCCCGCGAGGGAAAGGGGCAGGACACCAGGCGCCATGCGGCGCGATCCTGGCCTCACGCTCAGGCCTCGCGCAGCGCCCGCGGCCACCGCCCGCCGAGCAGCACCGCCAGCATGGCGCAATAGGTCGCCGCGCCGCAGCCGCCGATCAGCGAGATCGCCATCAGCGCCGGCTTCCCCGCCACATGCTCGGCGACGAAGAGCGCCACCCCCGTCATGGCCGCGGTCGCCACGATCGGCACGGTGAGCTGCCCCACCAGCCAGCGCAGCGGCCGGTTGAGCGCCCTCAATCCGAGGATCACCTGCAGCGGCACCACCGATAGCGTCCCCCCCACCCAGCAGACCGCGGCCCCGGCCGCATCCACCGGCTGCACGATCAGCAGCGCCATCAAGGGCACGCAGAAGCCGATGAGCTGGGTGATGAGGTTCATCCGCGTCCGCCCGAGCGCCAGCCAGAGCGCCGGGGCCGGGCCGATCAGGAAGGCCGGCACCGCGGCCAGCGCCACCAGCCGGGCCGGCTCCGCCGCCGCCACCCAGGGCCCACCCATCAGCAGGGTGATGAGCTGCGGCGCGGTGATGGCGAGGCCGATGGCGATCGGCAGGCCGATCAGCGCCTGAAGCTGCGCCAGGTCGCCGTAACACTCCGCCATTGCGTCGCGGTCGTGCTGCAGGGCGGAGAGCCGCGGCATGGCGAGCCGCGACGAGGCGCCGCTCACGACCGACATGGCGACATCGAGCAGGCGGAAGGCGATATGCGTCACCGCCACCACCGTCTCCGCCACCATCATGCCGAGCACCAGGATGAAGATGCGGTAGCGCCCGTTCAGCACCAGCAGGGCGAGGATCTGAGGCCCGGCGATCGGCCAGAGATCCGCGATCGCCGCCCGGTCCACCACCAGCCGCGGCCGCCAGCCAGACAGTGCGGCCAGCAGCAGAAAGACGGAGAGCGTCGCCACCGCCTGCTGCACGACCATCGCCCAGGGGCCCCAGCCGGCGAAGGCGGCGACCATCCCCGCCCCCACCGAGAGTGGCTGGCAGATCAGCACCCGCTGTGCCAGCAACCGGTAGTGGCGGGCCCGAAGGGCCAGCGCCGCCATCAGCCCGGAAGCGGCCGAGAAGGGCAGCAGCAGCGACAGCACATGGATCATGTCGGTCAGCACCGGCGCGCCGATCGCCCCGGCAATGAGCGGCGCGGCGAGGAAGAGGCCGATCATGCCAAGCAGCGCCACGCCGATCGTCACCCACAGCGCCGAGGACCGGTGTCGCTCCTCAAGGTCCCGCCGCTGCAGCAGCGCATCGCCGAAGAGCGCGGCGATCGGGAAGTCGATGGTGAGGAAGGCGCTGGCCGCGATGGCGCCGGTGCCCGCCGCCTGCGGTCCGATGAGCCTGGCGATGAAGAGCAGGCCGACCAGGGAGAAGGCGGCCGAGCCCAAGGTCTCTGCCGCCACCCAGGCAGGCGAGCCCGAAGCCGGGACGATGCGCCGCACGATGCCGATCACAGGGCGTGGTCCGGCTGGGACGCATTCAACCTGGCTATGCCTTGCCTGCACACAGTTTCGGGTGTCCCATATATGGATGGTATATTACCACAGTCGCAGCCGAGGCGTAGAAAACTGGCAGGGCAGATAGTCGGATCAGAACCGGCCAGCGGCGGCGGTGCCATGCAATCCTCCAAAGACGGGCCGAAAGCCGGCTAGATGTCCAAGCGATTGAAGATGGGCGTCGGCAGGAGCCGGATGATGCTCATCACCGGCCACCAGATTCCCGGCAGATAGGCGCTGCCGGAGCCTCGCCGGGCCTTCTGCCAGGCCGCCGCGGCGAAGGCCCGCGGTGAGGCCATGAAAGGCAGCTTGGGCAGCGCCCAGGTCATGCCGGTATCGACCGGCCCCGCCTTGATGCAGAGCACCCGCACCCCGGCGCCCGACAGCCGCGCCGCATAGCCCTGCAGATAGGTCAGCAACGCCGCCTTGGTGGCGCCGTAGAGGAAGTTGCGCTTCCTTCCCCGGTCGCCCGCGACCGAGCCCAGTGCCACCACGACGCCGCCGCGCTGCGCCTCGAGCACTGGCCCCAGCGTGCCGAGCACGGAGACGGCACCGGTGAAATTGGCCTCGACCATCCCGGCCGCGACCGCCGGGTCGGCATCCGCTTCCGCCTGGTCCGGCATGACGCCGAAGGCGAGGAAGACGTTCAGCAGCCCCTCCCCGGCCCGTTCCCGGCATTCGGCGACGAAGCCGGCATGGCTGGCGAGGTCCCGCGCCTCGAAGCGCATCGGCACCGCCGGCACCGCATGGCGGATGGCGAGGTCGGTGGCCTGGTGCCCCAGATCCTCCATGTCCCGCCCGGCGAGCAGCAGCGCCGCGCCATGCTCCGCCGCCTCCCGCGCAAAGGCGCGGGCGACCGCCGAGGAGGCGCCGAGGATCAGCCAGGTCTCCCTCATAGCCCGAGCCTCCGCGCCATGTCGGAGCCGAGGCGCCGATCCGGGTCGACCCGGGCCCGCACCGCCCGGAACTCATCCGCCCGGGGGTACATCGCGGAGAAGGCCTCGGCCGAGAGCAGGCTGTCCTTCGCCAGGTAGATGCGCCCGCCGGCATCCCGGGTGATGCGCTCCAGCCGGCCGAAAAGCTCCTCGCTGCCGGGCCGGGCGGGGATGTCGAGCGCCAGGGAGTAGCCCGGCATGCCAAAGGAGAGCATGCCCCGCCCCTCCGGCCCCATCACCTTCAGCACCGCGAGGAAGGAGGCGCTGCCGGCGGCGGCGACCGTCTCCAGCAGCCGGCGCAGCGCTGCCACGCCAGGGCCCGGCGGCACCACGCACTGGAACTGCCGGAAGCCCTGCTTGCCATACATCCGGTTCCAGCCCTCGATCGCATCGAGTGGATAGAGGAATTGCCGGTAGGGCACCGTCACCTCCTGGCCGGCGGCCGGTACGCGCCGCCAGTAGAGCGCATTGAAGGCGCGGACGCTCATCCCGTTCAGCAGCCAGCCCGGCGCATCGACGGGGAACCGCCGGGATTTCGGCACCGTGTGAGGCAGGCCGGTGGGGCTCGGCTCCGCCGTCTCCAGGATGCCACGGCCCAGCGAGCGGCCGCTGGCCAGGGCATCGATCCAGCCGACCGACCAGGTCGCGCCGGAGGCCGCCTCGAATCCGGCCAGGAATTCATCGAGATCGCCGACGCGCCGCCGCCGCACCGCAAGCGCGTTGGAGGGCACCGGCACGAGCCTGAGGCAGATGGCGGCGATCAGCCCGGTCAATCCGATCCCGCCGATGGTGGCGTGGAACAGGGCCGGGTCCTCCGCCTCGGAGACGCGCTGCATCCGCCCATCCGGCAGCAGCAGGTCGAACCAGAGCACATGGTCGCCGAAGCTGCCCGCATGGTGGTGGTTCTTGCCATGCACGTCATTCGCCAGCGCGCCGCCCAGCGTGACATGCGCGGTGCCCGGCGACACCGGGGCCACGAAACCGCGCGGCAGGAAGACGGCCAGCAGGTCGGCGAAGGTCACGCCCGGCTCCGCCACCAGCTCACCCGTTGCCGGGTCGAAGGCGAGGATGCGGTCGAGCCGCCCGGTCACCACAACGGCACCATCGGTATTCAGCGCCGCATCGCCATAGCTGCGCCCGCCGCCATGAGCGATGAGCGTGCGGCCCTCAGGCGTATCCAGCGCGGCCCGCAACTCGCGCAGGCGCTCCGGCCGCGCGGCGAGGCAGGGGCTGAGCGTGCTGCGGCCCCAGCCCTGCAGGGCAGTGGATTTCCAGCCGGTCATGCGTGTCATCGCCTGGGCAGCCAAGCTATCGGGCATCCTGAATTGTCCTAGAGCGCCATGGCCAGGGCGAGGCCGGCCACAGCGCCGATCCCCCACGACCAGGGGTCGCGCAGCGCGAAGACCACCGGGTCATGCTGCAACAGGCGGCGATGGGCCAGCAGCCAGATCCGCATCAACCAGACAGCAACCGCGCCGGGCGCCACATAGAGCCAAGCGGCATGGGTGTACATACGCGAGGGCAGCGCATCATCGGCAACATACAGGATCATGATCTGCAACGCGCCCAGCCCGGCCGCCACGCCGAAGCCGAGCGTCAGCGGCCAGTCATCCACCTCCCAGCCGCGCCGGGCGAGGTTGCCGCTCTCACGCGCCTCCATCAGCTCGCAATGACGCTTGGCGAGCGCCAGCGAGAAGAAGAAGAATCCGGCGAAGGCGACGAGCCAGGGCGAGTAGGGAATATCCGCCAGTTCGATGCCGAGCGAGAGCCGCATGGTGAAGAGCGCCGCGATGGTCAGCGTATCGATCAGCGCGATGCGCTTCAGCCCGCCGGAATAGAGCAGCGACAGCCCGCAATAGCCGATGATCGCCACCGAAAGCATCGGGCGGAACAGCAAGGGCGCCAACAGCGCAAAGACGATGAGCACTATTGCCGCCGCCAGCGCATGCAGGGGCCGGATGCGTCCCGAGGCGATGGCGCGATGCCGCTTGCTGCGGTGCTGCCTGTCCGAAGTGAGGTCGGCGAGGTCGTTCAGCAAATAGGTGCCGGAGGCGGCGAGGCTCAGCAGCAGCATTCCCAGCACGCAGTGCAGGATGGCCGTGGTGTCGTACAGCTTGTGCCCGAGCAGCAGCGGAACCAGGACCAGGACATTCTTCGACCACTGGTGGACGCGCAATGCGCCGATCCAGGTGCGGATCCGCGAGCCTTCGGGCGGGAATTCGGCGATGATCGCCGGGTTGACGGCTCGCGCCGCCGCCGTCGTCGCTGGGCTTGCATTCACCAGCACGATCTCGGAGGCGGCAGCGAAGACCGGCAGGTCGTGCCGGCTGTCACCCGCATAGGCGAAACCATCGGGGAAGGAACGGCGCAGGAACTCCGCCTTCTCCTCGCTCCGCAGGTTGCGCGTGCCGTCGCTGCCCGTCGCACTGCGGAACAATCCGACATGCGCCGCGACTGCATCGGCGATCGCCTGATCGGCTGCGGTGACGAGGTGCAACTCACGCCCAAGGTCGCGCTGCTCGCGCAACCACTCGAGGAAGGGCTCGCGCAGGGGCAGGCCGGCAGCCTTGGCCGGCGCCTGCTGGCTGACACGCCGCTTGAAGGCGGCCCGCCCCTCGGGCAGGCTTCTTAACAGGCTAGGGAAAGCCGTGGGGCTGTGCAACAGCGCCTCGACCAGCCCTTCATGTAGGGTGTCCGTAGCCAGCAGCGTTCCGTCCAGATCGACGGCCAGCGGCAATGGCCCGCCCGCATCGGGGCGCCTCTCGCTTGCATGCACGCCTTGCATCGAACGATCCGATCTCATACCGCAGCGCAAAATCACATTCATGGCCCGAATGCGATAATGCCATTGGCGTGAGAGGTGTTGCGCCGCGGAAAATCGAAAGGCGGCACACACAAATCTTTGACCTCGGCAGGACTGTTTCGTAGGAAACTTTCGAGGAACCGCAGACCAATGTTCAGGCGCAACGCAACGTGACTGCACGTACCGCGCGTGATGCACCGCAACACCTTTCTTTTGTATGCCTCCACCTTCTATTTTCCCGGCGGCTTCCCAGGATGCGAGGCGTATGCAGGGCGCTGTCACGACCGAGGACAGGATGACGACGACACACCATGGCGGTGCGGCAATGCTCCCCGCTACCCGCGTGCCGACGGTCACCGCGTGCCTGGTCACCCATGATCGACCACATTATGTGAAAACCTGCCTCGAGAGCCTGCGGGAGCAGACCGTCGGCTCCGATGCCTTCGACATCATCGTCGTCGACAGCTGCAGCCGGCCAGAGGTCAGCGAGCAGCTCGCCGCGATGGTCGCGCCGCTGCCCAATGCACGGCTGCTGCGCGTCGACCGCCCGGGCGCCAGCGCCGCCCGCAACATGGGCGCGGCGGCGAGCGAGGCGGATTTCATTGCCTATCTCGATGACGATGCACTCGCCATGCCGGACTGGATCGAGCAGATCCAGCGCGTCGCCGCCTCGCGCCATCCCTGGCCGGGCGTGCTGGCCGGACGGGTCCTGCCGGTCTGGGAGCAGCCGCTGCCGGATTGGTGGCCCGAGAGCCTGCGCGGCGTGCTCTCCATCATCGAATGGGAGGGCGCCGGCGAATTCCGCACGCCGCAGGTGCCGGCCGGGCTGGAGCCCTATGGCGTCAACATGATCGTCCAGCGCCAGCCCCTGCTCGAGATGGGCGGCTTCGCCGACCGGCTTGGCCGCTTCGGGCGGCTGCTGCTCTCGGATGAGGATGTGCAGGTCGGCTGGCGGTTGCAGGACCGTGGCTTTTCCGCCTGGTATGACAGCAGCATCGTCGTGCGCCACCAGATCCAGGCCGGGCGGATGCGGCCGGAATGGCTGCTCGACCGGCTCTACTGGCAGGGCGCCTCCACCGTCGCCACCCGCCGCATCCTCGGCTCGCCCGAACAGGTCTGGCGCGAGCTGCCACGCCGCCTGGCGGTCGAGCTCGTCACGCTTCCCGCCGGGCTGCTGCCGCGGCGAAGCACATCGCTGCTCGGCCTGCGCTGGCGCCTCGAATATGCGCGCGGCTTCACCCGCATGGCACTGATGGGCGAGCAGAAGAAGCGCAGCCTCCCCGCGCGCGTGCTGCGGGCACTGCTGCGCCGTGATGGCGAGCCGATCATCCCGACCCTCGATATCGGCGCCCGCGCCGACGAAGCCCGGGAGCCACGCCGATGAGCGACCCAGCCCTCACCGTCTTCTTCGCCACCCGCAACCGCGCCCATGCCATCCCGCGCGTGCTCGAGGCCTTCACCGGCCTCACCGCCCCGGAGGGTGGCTGGAAGCTGGTGGTCGTCGACAATGGCAGCAGCGACACCACGATGGAGGTGCTGCAGGGCTTCGCCAGCCGCCTGCCGCTCACCATCCTGTCCTGCCCGAAGCCCGGCAAGAACCGCGCATTGAATCTCGCCCTGCCGGAGTTGCGCGGCCGCCTCGCCGTCTTCACCGATGACGACGTGCTGCCCGATGCCGACTGGCTCCGCCAGCTCCAGGCCGCGGCCGATGCGCATCCGGAGGCCGATCTCTTCGGCGGCACCGTGCTGCCCGACTGGCCCCGGCCGAAGCCCGACTGGCTGTCGGAACAGGCGGTGGAGTTCAGCGTGCTCTACGCCCAGAAGCGCCGGCCGAGCGGCCCCTGCGGCTTCACCGACATCTTCGGCCCCAACATGGCGATCCGGGCCAGCGTCTTCGAGGCCGGCACCCGCTTCGCCGAGCATGTCGGCCCGGACGGCACCAACCCGCTCTACGCCATGGGCAGCGAGACGGAGCTGCTGCGCCGGCTGGAAGCCGCCGGTCATCGCGGCTGGTTCGAGGCTGCCGCCCGCGTCCGCCACATCATCCGCCCGGAGCAGATGGAGGAAGGCTGGATCCTCGACCGCGCCTTCCGCTACGGCGTCGGCGAGGGCAAGCACTACGCTGAGGGCTTCTCGCCGAAGCAGGTCCTCCGCAGGGTGGTCTATCGCGTCGCGGCCGAGGGCATGCGGCTGCTGCCGCCCTCGCCGCGCCGGCTGCGCATCCGCTACCGGGACCGCTGGCTGGCCGGCGTCGCCGCCGGCCGCCCCGCGCAGCAGCAGGACACTACTCGGCCGTAATCCCACCCTGGGTGACGACGCGCTTCCAGCGGGCGATCTCCGCCGCCTGGAAGCGGGCGAACTCCTCCGGGCTGTTCCCCACCACCTCGAAGCCGAGATCGACCAGCCGCGCCTCGGTCTGCGGCGACCGCAGCGCGCCCACCGCCGCCGCGTGGATGCGCGCGACGAGCGGTGCCGGCATCGCCGCCGGCCCGCCGAAACCCTGCCAGGAATAGACCACGAAATCGCGCAGCCCCATCTCGCCCGCCGTCGGCACCTCCGGCAGCAGCGGGCTGCGCGCCTCGCTGGTGATGATGATCGGCCGTACCCGCCCGTCGCGGATCTGCGGCGCAATCGAGCCGAGATTCTGGAAGGACATCTGCACCGTCCCCGCGATCAGGTCCGTCGTCGCCGGCCCGCCGCCCGCATAGGGCACATGCGCCACCTCGGTCCCGGTTGCCTGCTTGAACATCTCCATCGTCAGGTGGTCGGAGGAGCCGATGCCGCTGGTGGAGTAGGAGGCACGCCCGCCATTGCCCTTCAGCCAGGCCACCAGCTCCGGCAGCGTCTTCGCCGGAACCTGGCCGGGATGCACTACCAGCACATTTGGCGTCCGCACCGTCTGGGTGATGCGCGTCAGCTGGGTGACGGGGTCGTAGGCGAGGTTCGGCCGCAGCGCGACATTGATCGCCCAGGTGCTGATCGGCGCATGCATCAGCATATACCCATCCGGCGCGCTGCGGATGACGGCGCGCGCCCCGACCTCGCCGGTCGCACCCGGCCGGTTCTCCGCCACCACCGGCTTGCCGAGGGATTGCTGCATGCCCTGCGCGATGGCACGGGCGATGATGTCGGAGGAGGAGCCGGGCGCGAAGGGCACCAGGATGGTGACGGTACGGGCGGGCCATTCCTCATCAGCCCGGGCCGCGCGGGCGCCAAGCAGCAGGCCGCCGGCCGCGATCAGTTGACGACGTTTCATCCTGGCTTCCTTCCCCGGTCTTGCCGCGCATTGGTGGCTTGCACCCATCGCACGTCAAGCCAGCCGGATGCACCGGCACGCATTCCATCGCTTGACGGGAACCACCGGCCGCGCTGGCCTGGGCGGCAATCGCCCGCCAGGACGGGCAGGAGGAATGCATGGTCCCGATACCCCGGCCCTTCCGCCTCGACATCCCCGATTCCGCCATCGCAGACCTCAAGACCCGCCTCGCGCTCACCCGCCTGCCCGACCAGGCACCGGGCGAGCCCTGGGCGACCGGCACGGATGTCGAGTATCTCGGCGACCTGCTCGCCTATTGGCAGAGCGGCTTCGACTGGCGCCAGGCGGAGGCGCGGCTGAATGCCTTCCCGCAATTCACCGTACCCCTGCATGGCATCGACCTGCACTACCTGCATGTCCAGGGCCAGGGGCCGGCACCGATGCCGCTGCTGCTGATGCATGGCTGGCCCGGCTCGGTCTTCGAATTCCTCGACGTCATCCCGCGCCTGACCGACCCGGCGCGCTTCGGCGGCGACCCGGCGGATGCCTTCACCGTCGTTGCCCCGTCCCTGCCCGGCTATGGCCTGTCCTTCCGCCCCGGCCAGCCGCGCTTCGCCGTCGAGGCCATCGCCGACTGCCTCGCCCATCTGATGGACGGCGTACTGGGCTATGGGCGGTTCGGCGCCCAGGGCGGCGACTGGGGCGGCTTCACCGCCTCCCGCCTCGGCGTCGCCCATCCGGAGAAGCTGATCGGCATCCACCTGAACCTGCTCTCCCTCCGCCCCGACCAGCCCCCGCCCGAAAACCCGACCGAGGAGGAGCGGCGCTACCTCGAGGAGGTCGCCCAGTGGATGCGGGAGGAGACCGGCTACCAATCGATCCAGGGCACTCGCCCGCAGACCCTCGCCTTCGCCCTGAACGACAGCCCCGCCGGCCTCGCCGCCTGGATCGTCGAGAAATTCCGTGCCTGGTCGGATTGCGACGGGGATGTGGAGAGCGTCCATCCGCGCAACCGGCTGCTGGCGAATATCGCCCTCTACTGGTTCACCGGCAGCATCGGTGCCTCCTTCTGGCCCTACTACGCCCGGATGCATGGCGCCTGGCCGATCCCCGAGGGCCGCACCGTGGATGTGCCGCTGGGCTACGCCGCCTTCCCCAAGGAGATCAGGCGCCCGCCGCGCAGCATCGCCGAGCGGACCTATACCGATATCCGCCGCTGGACGCCGATGGAGCGGGGCGGGCATTTCGCCGCCATGGAACAGCCCGCGGCGCTGGCGGCCGAGATCGCCGCCTTCTTCCGCCCGCTGCGGGGAGAGGTCGCATGAAGGCGGTTGGCTATACCGAGCGGGGCCTGCCGATCGGCGACCCGCGCTCGCTCCAGGATCTCGAGCTGCCGGAGCCGCCGGCGCCCGAGGGCCGCGACCTGCTGGTCCGGGTGCAGGCCGTCTCGGTCAATCCGCGCGACACCAAGAGCCGCGCCGCCTTCGATGCCTCGCCCACGGAGCCCCGGGTGCTGGGCTACGACGCCTCCGGCATCGTCGAGGCGGTGGGGCCGGGCTGCACGCTCTTCCGCCCCGGCGACGCCGTCTACTACGCCGGCGTGCTCGACCGCCCCGGCTCCAATGCCGAGTTGCAGCTGGTCGATGAGCGGATCACCGGACGGAAGCCCGCCACGCTCTCCCATGCCGAGGCGGCCGCCCTGCCGCTGACCACGCTGACGGCCTGGGAGATGCTGTTCGACCGGCTGGAGATTCCCCGCGGCGGGGGCGCCGGCGAGTCGCTGCTGATGCTGGGCGGCGCCGGCGGGGTACCCTCCATCGCCATCGCCCTGGCCCGGGCGCTGACCGGGCTGCGGATCATCGGCACCGCCTCTCGCCCCGAAAGCGCCGCCTGGGTGCGCGATTGCGGGGCGCATGAGGTGGTGGACCACACCCAGCCCCTGGCCGCGCAGGTGAAGCCTTTCGGCCCGGTGCGCTACGTCTTCTCGACCCATACCGATGCCGCCGCCTGGGCCGAGATCGCCAGGCTGATCGCGCCGCAGGGCCGGTTCGGGCTGATCGACGACCCGGAGCCGCTCGACCTGCGCCTGGTCAAGTTCAAGAGCGTCTCGATCCATTGGGAGGCGATGTTCACCCGGCCGATGTTCCGCACCGCCGACATGCAGCGCCAGCACGCCATCCTCACCGAGGCGGCAGAGCTGATCGATGGCGGCATCCTCCGCCCGGCACCGCCGGACAACCAGGGCCGGATCACGGCGGAGAATCTTCGCCGCGCCCATGCGGCTATCGAGGCGGGGCGCGTGCGGGGCAAGATCGTGCTTGAAGGGTTCTGACGCGGCCAGCGACGGCCGCCAAAGGACCGATGGGGGAGACGACGATGCTCGACGACGGCGCGGCCGAAGCCGCCGCGGCGCTGCTGTGGCAGCACTGGCGGGAGGGGCGCCGCCTGGCTGCCCTTCCCGCCTCGATGCGTCCTTCCAGCCGGGCTGAGGGCTATGCCATCCAGTCCCGGTTGGAAGGACGCGACGGGCAGCCGCTCTTCGGCTGGAAGATCGCCGCCACCAGCAAGGCCGGGCAGGCGCATATCGGGGTGGATGGCCCGCTGGCCGGCCGCATCCTCGCCAGCCAGGTCTTCCCCGACGGGGCCGAGGTGCCGCTCGGCGCCAATGCCATGCTGGTCGCCGAGCCGGAATTCGTCTTCCGCCTCGCGCGTGGCCTGCCGCCCCGCTCCACGCCCTATAAGCAGGCCGAGGTCATGGATGCGGTCGGCGCGCTGCATCTCGGCATCGAGGTGCCGGACAGCCGCTTCGAGGATTTCGCCACGGCCGGCGGCCCGCAGCTGATCGCCGACAATGCCTGTGCCCATCAGTTCGTCCTTGGCCCCGAGGCCCCTGCCGACTGGCGCGGCCTCGACCTCGCGGCCCACCCCGTCACCGCCCGGGTCGGGGAGCGCTATGGCCGCGAGGGCATCGGCGCCAATGTGCTGGGAGATCCGCGCATCGCCCTCACCTGGCTGGCGAATGAGCTCTCCGCCCATGGCCCCGGCCTCGCTGCCGGGCAGTACGTGACCACCGGCACCTGCATGGTGCCGCTCGAGATCACGGCGGGCGATGCGGTCCGGGCGGATTTCGGGCGGCTTGGCAGCCTCGCCGTTCGGTTTATAGCCTGAGATCAAGAGCCAGCAGGACGCCGCGCATGGATGCCGACAGCTTCGACTATGTCATCGTGGGATCGGGCGCCGCCGGCTCCGTCCTCGCCAACCGGCTGAGCGCCGATCCGGGCATCACTGTCTGCGTGCTGGAGGCAGGCCCGCCGGACCGCAACCCCTTCATCCATATCCCGGCCGGCTTCATCAAGACGCTGGTCGACCCCGGCGTGACCTGGCAGTTCAAGACCGAGCCGCTGCCGATGACCGGCGGGCGGCGCATCAGCACGACGCAGGGGCGGACGCTCGGCGGCTCCTCCTCGGTGAACGGCATGGTCTACAACCGCGGACAGCCCGCCGATCTCGACAACTGGGCGCAGCGTGGCAACCGGGGCTGGGGCTATGCCGACTGCCTGCCCTACTACCGGCGCAGCGAGAACCGCATCGGTGAGGGCGACCACTCGCGCGGCCGCAACGAGGACGGCATCCCGGTCACCGACATGGACTGGATCAACCCGGTCTCGGAGGCCTTCATCGAGGGCTGCGTGGGCCTCGGCATCCCCCGCGCCCTCGACTACAACAGCGGCGACCAGGCCGGCGTCGGCTATTTCCAGCGCGCCATCCGCAACGGGCGGCGCGTCTCGGCGGCGCGGGCCTTCCTCAAGCCGGCGATGCGGCGGCCCAATCTCGAGGTGCGGACCAATGCGCGGGCCAGCGCCATCCTCTTCGAGGGCAAGCGTGCCGTCGGCATCCGCTACCTTGCCGCCCGCGGCGCCCCGCCACGCGAGGTGCGGGCGCGGCGCGAGGTCATCCTCTCCGCCGGCACGGTGAACACGGCGCGGCTGCTGCAGGTCTCGGGCGTCGGGCCGGTGGATTTGCTGGAGCGGCTCGGCGTGCCGGTCGTGCATGCGCTGCGCGGCGTCGGCGCCAATTTCCGCGACCACTACGCCTCGCGCTTCGTCATGCGGGCGAAGCCGGGCGTCGAGACGCTGAACCAGCTCGGCCGCGGCATGAAGCTCGGGGTGCAGATCGCCCGCTGGGGGCTGCGCCGGCCCAGCATCCTCGCCACCGCGCCCTCGCACGTCCATGTCTTCTGGAAGAGCTTCGAGGGGCTCGACATGCCCGATCTGCAATGCGTCTTTACCCCCGGCTCCTATGTCGAGGGCAAGGTCTATGTGCTGGACGACTATCCGGGCGTCACGGCCGGCGCTTGGCAGCACCGGCCGGAGAGCACCGGCTGGGTCACCGCCCGCAGCACCGATGTCTTCGAGGACCCGGTGATCAACCCGAACTACCTCTCCGACCCGATGGATGTGCGCGTCCATCTCGGCGGCATGCGGCTGGTGCGGCGGATGCTGAACACGCCGGAGCTGGCGCGGTACCTGGAGGCCGAGACCCTGCCCGGCTCCCAGGCGCAGACCGACGATGAGCTGCTCGACTTCGCCAAGCGCAACGGCAGCACCACATACCACCTGATCGGCACCGCTCGCATGGGGCCCGAGACCGACCCGAGCGCCGTCGTCAGCGACCGGCTGCTGGTGCATGGCATGCAGGGGCTGCGCATCGTCGATGCCTCGATCATGCCGAGCATGCCCTCCGCCAATACCTATGCGACGACGCTGATGATCGCCGAGAAGGCAGCGGACTTCATCCTCGGACGCCAGGCGGCCGAGGCCGCCTGACGGAGCCGGTCAGCGCTGCGAGGTCGTCACCGCGACGAAATTCGCGGCGCTGTCCTCCGCCACGCGGAACCACTGGCTCTGCTCCAGCCGGAACCGGTCCCAATGCTCGTGGATGCGCTTGAAGCGGGCATTCTGCGCCCCGAGCTCGGCATAGAGTTCCTGCGCCGCCTTGTAGAGTGCCGCCATCACCTCCCGCGGATAGGGGCGGAGCAGGGTGCCGCCGGCCACCAGCCGCCGCAGCGCCGCCGGGTTGACCACGTCGTACTTTGCCGTCGTCGCATGCCAGGCCTCGGCGCATGCCGTCTCCAGCATGGACTGATAGGCCTTCGGCAGCCCCTCCCAGACGCGCTGATTGACGATGAAGTCAGTGCTCGGCCCGATCTCCTGGAAGCCTGGATAGTAATAGAATTTGGCCACCTGGCCGAAGCCGAGCTTCTCGTCGTCATAGGGGCCGATATATTCGGCCGCGTCGATGACGCCCCGCTCCAGCGCCGGGTAGATGTCGGAAGGCGCGATCTGCTGCGGGATGACGCCGAGCTTCGCCATCACGCTGCCGCCCAAGCCGGCGATGCGGAATTTGAGCCCCTTCAGGTCGTCGACCGTCCTGATCTCCTTCTTCAGCCAGCCGCCCATCTGCGCCCCGGTGCAGGCGGCCGGGATGGCGACCACGCCCTGGTCGCGGAACACCTCCCGCAGCTGGTCGCGCCCGCCGGCATAGTTCAGCCAGGCGAACATCGCCCGGCTCGGCATGCCCCAGGGCAGCGTGGTGCTGATGGCGAGGCTCGGGTCCTTGCCGAAGTAGAAGAGGCTGGCGGTGAGGCCGCACTCGACCGAGCCCTGCCCCACCGCATCCATGATCTGCAGGGCGGGCACGATCTCGCCCGGGCCGGAGACGGTGATCTCGAAGGCGCCGTCCGACATCTCCCGCACCCGGCGCGCCACGATCTCGGCCGCCCCGTAGAGCGTGTCGAGAGTCTTTGGAAAGCTGTTCGGGCAGCGCCAGCGGATGCGCGGCTGGGCGCCGGCGAGGTTGGGGCTGGCGAGCGTGGCGGCGCCGGCAAATCCGGCGATCCCGCCCGCGAGGGCGCGGCGGCGTTGCATATGAACTTTTCTCCCTGGTCCCGCCCCTCATGACGGGGGCATGGGCCGAGGATAAGGCGGCAACACCTTCCGTTGCTACGCCGGAAGCGCCCCTTTGAGTCGGCATCGCATCCTGTCAAGCTTCGCCCCATGAGCAGCAACGCCCCGCGCCATATCCGCCTTACCTCGCATCCCGAGCCACAGGCCCATCGCTGGCCGCTGCGCTGGGCGGCACCGACGCCGGCCGAGCGCGGCCCGGTCATCGGCTCCGTCACCCGCCCCTCCGACCGCAATGTCATCGGCACCCATGGGGGCTCCTACTCGCTCTACCGGGCGCTCGCCGTCTCGGCCGGCGCGCTCTCGCCTCTGCAGCGGCCCGACCTCGCCAATACCCACCCGGTCACGGAGATCGGCCCCTACCCCCAATGGACGGAGCCGGGGCGGATCGTCTCGCTCGACCCCTGGGGCCATGTCGTCGGCCAGGTCTTCGGCGATGCCATCGGCGAGGGGATCGATATCCGGCCGACCATCGCCATCACCCGTGCCCGGCTGAACATGGCCGAGCTGAACGCCCTGATGGGCGCCGGCGCCCTCGCACCGGATGGCGAGGTGCTGCATGGCAATGGGGATGTCTCGGTCACCAAGGCGGCGATCGACCCGGTCTGGTGGCTGCCCGGCATCGCCGAGCGCTTCGGCGTCCCGGAACACGCGCTGCGGCGCACCCTATTCGAGCAGACCGGGGGCATGTACCCGGAGCTCGTCACCCGCCCCGACCTCTCGGTCTTCCTGCCGCCCGTCGGCGGCATCACCGCCTATATCTTCGGCGACCCGCGGGCGCTGGCCGACCGCCATACCCGCCTCGCCTGCCGGGTGCATGACGAGTGCAACGGCTCCGACGTCTTCGGGTCCGACATCTGCACCTGCCGCCCCTATCTCATCCAGGGCATCGAGGAGGGCATCCGGGCGGCGCAGGAGGGCGGCGTCGGCCTCGTCGTCTACAACCGCAAGGAGGGACGGGCACTCGGCGAGGTGACGAAATTCCTCGTCTACAACGCCCGCAAGCGCCAGGAGGGCGGCGACCAGGCCGCCACCTATTTCGAGCGCACCGAATGCGTCGCCGGCGTGCAGGATGCCCGCTTCCAGCAGCTGATGCCTGATGTGCTGCACTGGCTGGGCGTGACGCGCATCCACCGCCTCATCTCCATGTCCAACATGAAGTACGACGCCATGGTGGAGCAGGGGATCGAGGTGCTGGAGCGCGTGCCCATCCCGCCCGACCGCATCCCGCCCGATGCGGCCGTCGAGATGGAGGCGAAGAAGGCGGCCGGCTACTTCGCCCCCGAGGCCCCGAGCCCCGCCGACCTCGCCCGCACCGTCGGCCGGCCGCTGGAGAGCATGTGACCGACCTCCTGTCGCCGGAGGCGGTGCGCGAGCGCTGCGGGGATCTCTATACCCTCGCGCAGCAGGGCAGGCTCGATGGCTGGACCCTCGACCTGGGCCGCCTGCCCGCCACGGCCGATTTCGTGGCGAGGGTGGTTCGGGAGAACTATCCGGACCTCGTGGTCCCTTTCCACGCCCGCTGGCGCCATTTCACAGTGGGCGGCCTGGACCGCTGGGCTGCCCTTCGCGGCCGCGATCCGCGGATGGCCTTCGACCTCGCCATCACCTCCGTCCTGCTCGATGCCGGCGCCGGCATGGCATGGCGCTACCACGAAGCGGAAACCGGTCAGGTCTTCGCCCGCTCCGAGGGCCTCGCCGTCGCCAGCCTGCGGATGTTCGCCGCCGGTGCCTTCGCCGCGGATGGGCGCAGCGCCCGCGCCGATGCCGCCCGCCTCGCCAAGCTCACCGCCGCGGACCTCGCCACCGGCTTCCAGGCGGGGCCCGAGAACCCGCTGATCGGCCTCGAAGGCCGTGCCGCCCTGCTCCGGCGCCTGGGCGAGGCCGTGGCCGCCTCGCCCGCCATCTTCGCCGGCCGTCCCGGTGGCCTGTTCGACCACCTCGCCGCCCAGGCCGAAGGCGGCACCCTCCCCGCCCGCGCCATCCTCATCGCCATCCTGCACCATCTCGGCACCATCTGGCCCGGCCGCGCCGGCTTCGGCGATGCTTGGCCGCATCCCGCCATCACCGCGCCGGACGGGCTGGTGCCCTTCCATAAGCTCTCCCAGTGGCTAGCCTATTCGTTGATCGAGCCGTTGGAAGAGGCCGGCCTCCGCGTCACCGGGATCGATGCGCTGACCGGCCTGCCGGAATATCGCAATGGAGGCCTCTTCCTCGATATGGGCGTCCTCCGCCTCGCCGACCCCACGGATGGCGCCCGGGCGCATGAGCCAGGCTCCCCGCTGATCGTCGGCTGGCGGGCGTTGACCGTCACCCTGCTGGACGCCATCGCCCCGCTCGTCCGCACCCGCCTCGGCGTTGCCGCCGAGGCATTCCCGCTGGCCCGCGTGCTGGAAGGCGGCACCTGGTGGGCCGGCCGCCGCCTCGCCGCCGAGCGCCGCGCCGATGGCGGCCCGCCACTCCGCATCGCCAGCGATGGCACCGTCTTCTAAAGCCAGCCCGATGGCTGTAGCGCCAAGCGCAGAAGGGCCTGAAGCGGCCCGCCAAGCATGAAAGGTCAGGCCCGATGCGCCAGGTCCATGTCGTCCGCCACCCGCTGGTGCAGCACAAGCTCTCCCTCATGCGCAGCGCGGAGCGCTCCACCCAGGGCTTCCGCCGCCTGCTGAACGAGATCGGCATGCTGCTGGCCTATGAGGTGACGCGCGACCTTCCTCTCGAGGAGGTCGAGATCGACACTCCGCTGGCGCGGATGAAGACGCCCCTCCTCTCGGGCAAGAAGCTGGTCTTCGCCCCCATCCTCCGCGCTGGCATGGGCTTCGTCGACGGGATGCTCGACCTCGTCCCCTCCGCCCGCATCGCCCATATCGGCCTCTACCGCGATCCGAAGACGCTCCAGGCCGTCGAGTACTACTTCAAGGCTCCGCCCGACGTGGCCGAGCGCCTTGTCGTGGTGCTGGACCCGATGCTGGCGACCGCCAACAGCGCCGTCGCCGCGGTGGACCGGCTGAAGGAGCGTGGCTGCCGGGAGCTTCGACTCGTCTGCCTGCTCGCAGCGCCCGAGGGAATCGAGCGCTTCCATGGCGCCCATCCCGAAGTGCCGGTCTGGACTGCGGCGATCGACAGCCATCTCGACAGCCACGGCTACATCGTCCCCGGCCTCGGCGATGCCGGGGACCGCATGTTTGGAACACGTTAGCGGGAAGTGTACGGTGATGGACCAGTCATCTGGACCACCCTGGGGCAATCTGCCATTGAGGTTACGTCCATAGATACACAACTCTTGTGCGGCAGGCTGCATACCCAGGAATCATGTCCCGCAAACCCAAGAATCGTCCACACCGCCGCGGTCGCCAATGCGCCGCCCTGCCCTTCCGGCAGGCGGATGGCGAGACGCAGGTCATGCTCGTCACCAGCCGGGAGACGCGGCGCTGGGTGCTGCCCAAGGGCTGGACGGAGAAGTGCGGCGGGTCGAAGCAGGCCGAGCGCGAGGCCTATGAGGAAGCCGGCATCCGCGGCCGCATCACCGCGGAGCCGATCGGCGCCTATGCCTATCCGAAGCGGCTGCCGGACGGCGCCACCGTGACCTGCGAAGTGGATGTCTTCCCCCTCGCCGTCGATGAGCTGCTGGATGACTGGCCGGAGAAGTCCCAGCGGGAACGCCGCTGGTTCACCCTTCCCCAGGCTGCCATGGCGGTGCAGGAAGGCGGCCTGGTCACCCTGATGCTGAGCCTCGCCCAGCCCGAGGCCTGATCAGCCCGCAGTTTCCTCCGCCGCGTCCAGCGCATGCAGCGCATAGGTGAAGGCCGCGCCCGCATTCAGCGCGATCGCCACGCCGAGCGCCTCGGCGATCTCCGCCTTGCTGGCGCCGGCCGTCTTCGCCTTCCGCACATGCGCATCGATGCAGCCATCGCAGCGGGTGGTGATGGCGACCGCCAACGCGATCAACTCCCGCGTCTTGGCATCGAGATGCTGGGTGGTGGCGGCGCCGCGGCTCAGCGCGCCGAAGCCCTTCACCAGCTCGGGATGCAGCGCGGTGAGTTCCTTGCCCTGTGCCCGCGCGGCGGCGTTGTAGGCATCCCAGTCCTTGATGGCGCTCACTGGCTTCTCCCCAAATGGAAACGGGCGCAGAGGATGTCCCCCGCGCCCGTCCAATCTCCCAGAGAGAGAGGTGGAGCGCTACTCCACCGCCTCCGGCTCCTTCTCCGCCTCGCCATCGCCGGGGCCTTCCTCAGGCTTCGGCAGGGCGGGCGGCGCGGCCTCCTGGTAGTCGAAGGCCAGCAGGCCATCGCGCAGGTTCACCTTCACCGAACCGCCCTTGGCGAGCTTGCCGAAGAGCAGCTCCTCGGCGAGCGGCTTCTTGATGTGCTCCTGGATCACGCGGGCCAGCGGCCTTGCGCCATAGAGCGGGTCATAACCCTTCTCGGCCAGCCACTCCTTGGCCGCCGAGGACAGCTCGATGGTCACGTTCCGGTCGGCGAGCTGGGCCTCCAGCTGCATCACGAACTTCTCGACCACCTGGCCGACGATCTCGGGCGTGAGGCCGGAGAAGGGCACCACCGCATCCAGCCGGTTGCGGAATTCGGGGGTGAACATCCGCTGGATGGCCTCCGTATCCTCGCCCACCCGGACGCTGCTGCCGAAGCCGATGGCGGGCTTCGCCATGTCGGCCGCGCCGGCATTGGTGGTCATGATCAGGATCACGTTGCGGAAGTCGACCGTCTTGCCGTTGTGGTCGGTCAGCTTCCCGTGGTCCATCACCTGCAACAGGATGTTGTAGAGATCCTGATGCGCCTTCTCGATCTCATCGAGCAGCAGGACCGCATGCGGGTGCTGGTCGATGGCATCCGTCAGCAGGCCGCCCTGGTCGAAGCCGACATAGCCCGGCGGCGCACCGATCAGCCGGCTGACCGAATGCCGCTCCATGTACTCGGACATGTCGAAGCGGATCAGCTCGATGCCGAGCGTCTTCGCCAGCTGCTTCGCCACCTCGGTCTTGCCGACGCCCGTTGGGCCGGAGAAGAGGTAGTTGCCGATCGGCTTCTCCGCATCGCGCAGCCCCGCACGGGACAGCTTGATGGCCGAGGAGAGCGCCTCGATCGCCGTCTGCTGGCCGAAGACCATCGACTTCAGGTCGCGCTCCAGCGTCTTGAGCGTCTCCTTGTCGTCGTTGCTGACGGTCTTCGGTGGGATGCGGGCGATCTTCGCCACGATCTCCTCCACATCCTTGAGCGTAACGGTCTTCTTCCGCTTGCCCTCGGGCTGCAGCATGCGGGAGGCGCCGACCTCGTCGATCACGTCGATCGCCTTGTCCGGCAGCTTCCGGTCATGGATGTACTTGGCAGAGAGCTCGACGGCAGCGCGGATCGCCTCGGGCGTGTAACGAACCTTGTGGTGCTTCTCGTAATTCGTCTTGAGCCCCTGGAGGATCTTGACCGCATCCTCGATGTTCGGCTCGTTGACGTCGATCTTCTGGAAGCGCCGGACGAGGGCCCGGTCCTTCTCGAAGTAGTTGCGGTACTCCTTGTAGGTGGTCGAGCCCACGCAGCGCAGCGTGCCCTGGGCCAGCGCCGGCTTCAGCAGGTTCGAGGCATCCATCGCACCGCCCGAGGTGGCGCCGGCGCCGATCACCGTATGGATCTCGTCGATGAAGAGGATGGAGCCGGGCTGCTGCTCGAGCTCGTTGACGACCGCCTTCAGCCGCTCCTCGAAATCACCGCGGTAGCGGGTGCCGGCGAGCAGGCTGCCCATGTCGAGCGCATAGATGGTGGACTTCGCCAGCACCTCGGGCACGTCGCCCTCGATGATGCGCTTGGCCAGCCCCTCGGCGATGGCGGTCTTGCCGACGCCCGGGTCACCCACATAGAGCGGGTTGTTCTTGGTACGGCGGCAGAGGATCTGGATCGTCCGCTCGATCTCGTGGTCGCGGCCGATCAGCGGGTCGATCTTGCCCTGCTGCGCCTTCTTGTTGAGGTTGACGCAGTAGTTGGAGAGCGCGTCCTGGCTGCGGCCACCACGCGGCTTCTCCTCCTTCTCCGGCTCCTCGGGCGCCTGGCTGGTCGTCGGCGTCCCCTGCACGGGGCGGTTGGCGGCCCGGCCCGGCGCCTTGGCGATGCCGTGGGAGATGAAATTGACCGCGTCCAGCCGCGTCATGTCCTGCAGCTGCAGGAAATAGACGGCATGGCTCTCCCGTTCGGAGAACAGGGCGACCAGGACATTGGCGCCCGTCACCTCGTCCCGGCCGGAGGACTGGACATGGATGGCAGCGCGCTGCACGACGCGCTGGAAGCCGGCGGTCGGCTTCGGGTCGCCGGCACGCTCGGTCACGAGGCCCGCGAGGTCCTTGTCGAGGAACTCGGTCAGGTCGCGCTTGAGCTTGTCATTGTCGACGCCGCAGGCGCGCAGCACGGTGGCCGCGTCGGCATCGTCGGTGAGGGCGAGAAGGAGGTGCTCCAGTGTCGCGTATTCGTGCCGGCGCTCATTGGCCAGTCCGAGGGCGCGGTGGAGCGTCTGCTCAAGATTGCGGGACAACATGCTTAGCGACGCTCCCCGATGGAACCCAACAGGACTGGAACATCCAGGCCCACGGGTGGGTTTCCGCTGAAAATGCCAACAGTGGATGAACCGATGGCGATGATGCCGATGATCTGGGGTGCTCGGCCAGAGCGAACGAGCCCCCCATTCGGCGGGGTGGCAGTCTTGTGACGGCACTTCGCAGCACCGCTTCGAGAGGAGGCACCAGGTGGAGTGCCCGGCACCGTCATTCCTTTTCGATCGTGCACTGGAGGGGGTGCTGGTTCTGCCGGGCCAGGTCCATCACCTGGGTGACCTTGGTCTCCGCCACCTCATAGGTATAGACCCCGCACACGCCGACCCCGCGCCGATGGACATGCAGCATGATCCGTGTGGCCTCCTCCCGGTTCTTCTGGAAGAAGCGTTCGAGGACATGCACGACGAATTCCATCGGCGTGTAGTCGTCGTTCAGCATCAGGACCTTGTACATGGCCGGCTTCTTGGTGCGCGGCCGGGTCTTCACGACGACGCCGGTGTTCGGCGTGGTCTCCCCGGGTGGTGTGCCGGGTGGGGTGGCCCCTTCGATCAACAGCTTGTCCTGAGCGCTCATGGGGTTCCTGGTGGTCAGGCCTCGCCTGCCTTCGGGCATCCGGGCTGACCGGGCAACCGGCCCGGCCTGCTGGACAGGATATCGCCCCCGATGGCGCGAGGTGAAGGGCCAAGCGGGGTCATGGCGCAGGATATGGGCTGCGGGCCGTGCCGGAAAAGGCCCCAAAACGGCGAGGGCCCGGCCCGGCACCCCCGCAAGCGGGGTATGCCGGGGCCGGGCCCCGCAAGCCTGCGGCCCCGAAGGGCCGGGCCGGTCGATCAGGCCGCGATCGGCTTCGACATCGTCTCGACCGCCAGCGTCATGCGGGCGGAGAGCGGCGCGAAGGTGGCCTCGGCCAGCTTCAGCGAGGCCTCCTGCAGCTTCGTGCTCTCGGCCAGGGCCTTCTCCATCGCGGTGCGCGCGTAGGAGGTCTGGATCTCGGTGGCCTCCTTCAGGCTCTTCACCGCCGCAAGCGCCTTGGCGCTGGCGATCGCGTGCTCGCTCAGGCCCTGCATCATGGCCAGGGTCTGCTTGGAGAGGTCCTGCACGCCGGTCATGTAGACCTGCGCGGCCTTCGCCATCGCCTCGGCATTGCCGCGGCTGAACTCGGCGGCCTGCTCGGCTGCCTTCATCATGCCCTCGGTAGCCTTCGTTGCCTGTTCCATCGTCTTCTCCATCGTCGCATGCGCCGGGGCGGCGCCATCCTGGACCAGCTTCTGGGTCTTGTTGGCGCCGCTCGCGGCGGCTTCGTTCACCAGCTTCTTGACATCGGCCAGCTTGGCCTCGGAAACCACTGCCATCGCCTTGCTCCTCAATGGGTCGCGGCGCGGCCAGGCTTGCGTCGAGCCTCGGTGCCTCGCCATTTGCTGCATTGCAGCATGGCTCTAGTAGAATCTTGGCTTAATGAATTGCAAGCTTAATTTTGCAGTGCAGCATAACCCAGGGTAACCGGCTCGCGATCAGGATGCCGATGAATCCGTCCCGGCCCACGAGATTCACAACCATAGGTTAAAGGAAGCTGGTAACCCTTTGCTTTCTGCTGGTTCTCTTTCCATTCCCGTGGACAACCGAGCCGGCTCGATCGTAGCTTATAGTCGATTCGCAGGTCGGCCGGGGGGCATGGGCCGCGTATCGGGGGAATGGTATGTTGGGGACCTGCGCATCGCGCTTCGGAGCCGTAATGGCTCTAGCCGTCACCTTTGGCCTCAACGCAGCCGCGCCCGCCCGCGCCCAGATCGGGAGCGAGCGATACGCCGCCATCGTCACCGATGCCCGGTCCGGCAATGTGCTGATCGCGGCCAGCCCGGATGAGCAGCGCTACCCCGCCTCGCTCACCAAAATGATGACGGTCTACATGGCCTTCGAGGCGCTGCGCGAGGGCCGCATCAGCCTCGACAGCCCGATCCGGGTCTCGGGGCATTCGGCCTCCATGTCGCCGTCGCGCCTCGGCCTGACCTCGGGCATGACGCTGACGGTCGAGGAGGCGATCCTCGCCCTCGTCACCAAGTCGGCCAATGACGCGGCCTCGGCGCTCGGCGAGTATCTCGGCGGCGGCAGCGAGGACCGCTTCGCCCAGATGATGACGATGAAGGCCCGGGCGCTGGGGATGACCCGCACCACCTTCCGCAACGCCTCCGGCCTGCCCGACCTCGATCAGGTGACGACGGCGCGCGACATGGCGCTGCTCGGTCGCCGGCTGATGCAGGACTACCCGGAGCGCTTCAGCTTCTTCTCGACGCCGCACTTCGTCTTCCGCGGCCGGACCCATTGGAACCACAACCGCCTCCTCCAGGAATATGACGGGGCGGATGGCATCAAGACCGGCTATGTCAACGACAGCGGCTTCAACCTCGTCGCCAGCGCACAGCGTGACGGGGTGCGGCTGGTGGCTGCGGTGTTCGGCGGCGCCTCAGGCCGCGAGCGGGACCGCCACATGATGGCGCTGCTCGACCAGGGCTTCGGCCAGATGGGCGTCGCGGTCGCGGCCCGGCGCAGCATGCCCTCCTTCATGGCCGCCGCCCAGGCGGCACCGATGCGCCAGACCCGGCTGCCCGGCCGGCATATGCTGGTGAGCACCCAGGCGGCGCCGCTGCGCGCCGCGCGGGCCGGCCGCCAGGCGGTCGCCGCGACTGCGCCCAAGCCGCGCGAGGCAGCCCGCGCCGCCCGTGCCGCCCGTGCCGCCGCCCCGACGGCGGTCACGACCGCTCGCCCTGGCCTGCTCCGCACCGTCGGCACCCGCGCCACGCTGCGGCCGGCGCCACGCCTCGAGCAGGGCGATGCCGCCGGGGGCCGCCCGGTAACGCGGCCGGCGGCGGCTCCGGCCAAGCCGAAGGCCCAGGCCGCCCGCCACCGGGCGCGCTGAGAAGCGGCCGGGCACGGCCCGGCCTCCATTATCAGGCCATCGCCCCGCGCGAGCCGACCGGCCAGAGACATTCCACCCGCCCACCGCGGACGCCCACATACCAGTCGTAGCGATCGATCGTCGGGTCGCAATGGCCGGGGACGAGGCGCAGCTTCTCGCCGAGCGCGGGCGGGGCGCCATCCTCCACCAGCAGCTTGCCGTGCTCATCCGAGGCGCCCGCATAGCGCAGGCCGGGGCGTCCATGCACCAGCGGCAGGCCGCTATCGATGGCGACGGCCTTGTGGCCGGCATCCAGCACCGCGATGCCGGGGATGGCGCGACTCATCACCGTCGACAGCACGAACAGGGCGTGGCGGAAGGGCGGCGGCTCCGCATTGCGGGCGTAGTCGGCATCCATGAAGGCGTAGGAGCCGGCCTGGATCTCGGTATAGACGCCGCTCGCCACCTCGTTCCGGAAGGTGCCGGTGCCGCCGCCGCCGACGATGGCGCAGGACAGCCCCTGTTGCGCGAGCTGCTCCACGCTGCGGCGGGTCAGCTCCACCGCATGGGCAATGGCGGCGGCACGCCCCTCCGGGGCGCGGATGTGCTGGGCGCTGCCATGGTAGGATTGCAGCCCGCCGAAGATGAGGTGGGGGCTCGCCGCGATGCGCTGGGCCAGCGCCACCGTCGGCGGCCCGGCCTCGACGCCGCAGCGGGAGGCGCCGCAATCGATCTCGACGAGGACGGTGATGCGGGTATCGGCGGCGGCAGCCGCCGCCTCCAGCGCCGCCACCTGCTCCGGCCCATCGACACAGACCGCGACATGGCTGATGCGCTGCAGGGCGGCGAGGCGGGCGAGCTTGCGGGCGCCGACCACCTGGTTGCTCACCAGGATGTCGGGGATGCCGCCCCAGGCCAGGACCTCGGCCTCGGCGACCTTCTGCACGCATTGGCCGACCGCGCCGCGTTGCATCTGCAGGCGGGCGATGACGGGCGACTTGTGCGTCTTGGCATGGGCGCGGAGCCTGACGCCGGTGCCCTCGAGCAGCGCCGCCATGCGGTCGAGATTGGCCTCGAAGGCGTCGAGGTCGAGCACCAGGGCGGGGGTGTCGATCTCGTCCTCGGGCATGCCGGGTTCGGCGGGCGGCGGCTGCAGCATCAGGCGGGGCTCCGGTTGATGCCGGCCATGGTCAGGCGGGGCCAGCGCCGCGTCCAGCCCCGTGCGGCGGCGCGGGCGGCAAAGGCTTCGGCCCGGGCGGGCGAGGCCGGGCGGAGGACAAGACCGAAGAGGTCGGCCGTACCGTATGGGGCGGCCACCTCCACCCCGTCGCCGGTCCAGCGGGCGGCGATGGCGGTTGCTGTCTCCGGCCAATGGGCGATGGCCTCCACCGTCGAGCCATAGGGGGCGTCACCGTTGCGGGCCGCCATGCGGGACTGGTTGCGGACCGACCAGGGGAGGCCGGGATGGCTGGCGCGGAGCGTGGCCTCGATCGCGGCATCCGCCGCCGCCGTGGCACGGGCCGGGTCGAACCAGACCACATCGACATCCCCGGGCGGGTTGCTGCCGGGGGCGAGGCCGGAGAGGTCGTCCCAGACCGGGTTGCGGAGGAAGCCGGCGCCGATCCAGGCATCGGGCAGTCCGAGCGCCGCGACGATGCGGAGCGGCGCCACCAGATCCGGCCTTGCGGCAATGAAGCGGGCGAGCGCCTCGGGCATCAGGCAGGCTCCCTCCAACCCGGGATACAGGGCGGGTACCAAAGGCGGCCGATCATGCCGTCGGCGAAGTGGCAGGAGCCGGGCCGGTCGATTTCGGACAAATCCGGATCGGGCAGGAGCGCGGAGGCGCCCAATCCCACACCGGTCATGGGCGCCCAGGGCCGGGAGGCGGGCTGGACGTAGTGTCTGCGGCGGAGGAGGGCATGGGGGGGGCGAGCTCCACGGCGCATCTAGAACATAATAGGAACCGCCAGGGCGGTCAAGCCGGATCGGCCGGGCAAGCCCCCTCGCCTTCCCGCCGACCCGGTGCTACCCCGCGCGGCATGAACCGTCCCTCTGGTCGCGCCGCCGATGCGCTCCGCACCGTCATCCTCGAGCCCAATGTCGCCCGGCATGCGGAGGGCTCCTGCCGCATCCGCATGGGCAATACCGAGGTGCTCTGCACCGCCAGCATCGAGAGCCGGGTGCCGTCCTTCCTGCGCGGCACCGGGCAGGGCTGGGTGACGGCCGAATACGGCATGCTGCCGCGGGCGACCCATACCCGCTCCGACCGTGAGGCGGCACGCGGCAAGCAGTCCGGCCGGACGCAGGAGATCCAGCGGCTGATCGGCCGCAGCCTCCGCGCCGTCACCGACCTCAAGGCCATGGGCGAGATGTCCATCACCGTCGATTGCGACGTGCTGACGGCCGATGGCGGCACGCGCTGCGCCAGCATCACCGGCGGCTGGGTGGCGCTGCACCTGGCCTTCCGCCATGCCATGAGGATGAACGTCCTCAGCACCGTGCCGCTGCGCGACCAGGTGGCGGCCGTGTCCTGCGGCATCTGGCAGGGCGCGCCGGTGCTCGACCTCGACTATGACGAGGACAGCAAGGCGCAGACGGACGCCAATTTCGTCCTCACCGGCAAGGGCGGCATGGTCGAGGTGCAGGGCACGGCGGAGGGCGAGCCCTTCTCCGAGGCGGAGCTGCTGGCGCTGCTGCGCCTGGCGCGGCTGGGCACCGACGAGCTGTTCCGGCGGCAGCGCGCGGCGGTCGGCATTGGCTAGGCGCCTGGAAGGCGGCCGCCTCGTCATCGCCACCCATAACGAGGGCAAGCGGCGCGAGGTCGCGGAGCTGCTCCAGCCCTACGGCATGGAGGTGATCGCGGCCGGGGCGCTCGGCCTGCCGGTGCCGGAGGAGACCGAGGAGAGCTTCCTCGGCAATGCCCGCATCAAGGCGCTGGCCGCAGCCAGGGCCACAGGGCTCCCGGCGCTGGCCGACGACAGCGGCTTCTCCGTCGCCGCGCTGGGCGGCGACCCCGGCGTGCGGACCGCCGACTGGGCCGAGCTGCCGGGCGGCGGGCGGGACTATGCCATGGCGATGGCGAAGGTGGCGGCGTTGGCCCAGGCCTTCGCCGACCGCCATGCCTGGTTCTCCTGCGCCCTCGTCCTCGCCTGGCCGGACGGGCATAGCGAGGGCTTCCTCGGCGAGGTCCATGGCAGCTGGATCCATCCGCCGCGGGGCGAGCGGGGCTTCGGCTACGACCCGATGTTCGTCCCCGAGGGCGGCACCGAAAGTTTCGGCGAGATGGAGCCCGCGGCGAAGCATGCCATCAGCCACCGGGCCCGGGCCTTCGCGCTGCTGCGGGCGGCCTGCCTGGAGGGGTGAGGCCGCGCCCTGGCCTATTCGGGCAGGACGCGGCCGTGACAGCCTCCTACGGGCCGGGGATGTCGGGGCGCAGGCCGGCCTCCTGCTCGGGCGTCGCGGCGAAATCCTCCATCTCGTAGAGCGGCCGGATCTCGATCTCGCTCGGGCCGGGCATCGGGTTGGGGCAGCGGCGAACCCACTCCATCGCCTCCGCCATGTCCTTCACCTGCCAGAGCCAGAAGCCCGCCACCAGCTCCCGCGTCTCGGCGAAGGGGCCGTCGGTGACGCTGCGGCTGGCGCCATCGAAGGCCACGCGCTTGCCGAGGGCGGAGGGCTTCAGCCCCTCGCCGGCCAGCATGATGCCCGCCTGGGCCAACTCCTCGTTGAAGCGGCCCATGGCCTCGAGCAGCTCCGCCGAGGGCAGCGTGCCCGCCTCGCTATCCGCCGTCGCCTTCACCAGCACCATGACGCGCATCGTCCGTTCCTCCGCCTGGGACCTGCCCCCACCCGCCCCACGACCGGGAGCGGGCGGACGGGCATCACCGCGGCCATCCTACAGTCTCGCCGCCAGGGTGAGGCGCACCGCGAGCGGTTCGGCCGGGTGGTGGTGGCGATCCTCGACTCCCGAGGCGGGCTCGCCGGGCAGGCGCGGTGCGGCGGCTGGCCGATGCGGTGACGAGCCAGCGCGGCGTCCGCCGGCACAGCCTGCACCTGGTGCCGCTGGCCGGCGGGCACCGGAACCCTCAGCGCATCGGCAGCGCGTAGATGAGGCCGCCCTGGGTCCAGAGGCGGTTGGGCCCGCGCGGCAGGTCGATGCTGGTCTCGGGGCCGAAGGCACGGTCGTAGATCTCGCCGTAATTCCCCAGCGCACGCACCACGTTATAGGCCCAGCTGCGGTCGAGCTTCAGCGCCTCGCCGAGCTCGGGCGTTACGCCGAGCAGGCGGCGGGCATTAGGGCTTGGGCTGGTGCGGCGCATCTCCTCCGCATTGGCCTGGGTGATGCCCTGCTCCTCCGCCTCGATCAGCGCCGTGGTGTACCAGCGCACCACGTCGAACCACTGCTGGTCGTCGCGGCGGATATAGGCGCCGTAGGGCTCCTTGCTGAAGCGCTCCGGCAGGATCACCCAGTCGGCGGGCTTCGCCATGGTGGAGCGGACGCCGGCGAGCTGCGAGGCATCGGTGCCGAAGCTGTCGCAGCGCCCGGCCTGCAGCGCCGCCGTGGCCTGGTCGGTGCGTTCGAAGAGCAGCGGGCGGAAGGGCGTGCTGATGCTGCGGAAGTAATCCGCCGTCACCTGCTCGTTGGTCGTGCCCTGGACGAGGCAGATGGTGGCGTCGCGCATCTCGGCCACCTTCTGCACGCTGCCGGTGCGGACGATGAAGCCATGGCCGTCATAGAAATAGGTGGTGACGTGGCGGAGGCCGAGCGTCACGTCGCGCAGCATGGTCTGGGTGCTGGTGCGGAACAGCACATCCACCTCGCCCGCGCCGAGCGCGGTGAAGCGCGTCGAGGAGGAGAGCGGGACGAAGCGGACCTTGTTGGCGTCGTTGAAGATGGCCACCGCAAGGCCACGGCAGAGATCGACATCCATGCCCTGCCAGACGCCACGGCTGTCCGGCAGGCCGAAGCCGGCGACGCCGGTGCCGATGCCGCAGACGAGCTGGCCGCGCGCCTTGACCGCCTCCAGCGTCTGCTGGGCGCGTGCGGTGGTGGTGGCCAGCAGCGCGCAAGCGAGCGCCGCCGCGGCAATGAAGCCTCGTCCCAGCATGTGTATTGACCTGCCCTGTTTGAACCTGGCAGGGATCGTCGATGCTGCGGCTCCGTCCTGTCAACGCAACGGCCGGGGCTATTTAGGCCGCCGACGCGGAGTTTGCCTCATTCGCAGGCAGTATCCGCCCATCTTCCATCGCGATGATGCGGTCGGCGATGTCGAGGATACGCGGGTCATGCGTGACCATCAGGATCGGCACGCCACGGCGGCGGGCAAGGTCGCGCAGCAGCCGCACCACATCGCCGCCCGATTGCCGGTCGAGCGCCGCGGTCGGCTCGTCGGCCAGGATGAGACCGGGCTGGCCCGCCAGCGCCCGGGCCACGGCGACGCGCTGGCGCTGGCCGCCCGAGAGCTGGTCCGGCCGGGACTCGCCCTTCTCGGCGAGGCCGACGGCGGCCAGCATCTCGCTGGCGCGGGCCAGGCGCTCGCGCTCGGTGGTCGCCGGGTCGAGCTCGAGGGCCATCGCCACATTCTGCCGGGCCGTCAGGAAGCCAAGCAGGTTGTGCTGCTGGAAGATGAAGCCGATGCGGCGCCGGATGGCGGTGCGCTGTCGCTCCGTCGCGCCGGCGAGCTGCTGGCCGAGAACAGTCGCGCTGCCCTGCTGCAGCGCGCGCAGCGCGCCGATCAGCGTCAGCAGCGTGGTCTTGCCGCTGCCCGAGGGGCCGGTGAGCAGCACCACCTCGCCCGGCGCCACGGTGAGGTCGACATCGCGCAGCACCGGGCGGGCAAGGTCGCCGGTGCCGTAGGCATAGGTGACGCCGCGCAGCTGGATCGGCGACTGCATCAGAACATGTCCGCCGGGTTGGCGTCGCGCAGCTTCCGCATGGCGAGCAGTCCGGCCAGGGCGCACATGGTGAAAATCATGCCGAAGACGCTGAGGGCGCGGGAGAGGTCCATCTCCAGCGGCAGGAAAGTCCCCTTCCCCACCACGTCGTAGAGCAGTGTCGAGATGACGAGGCCGGGGATGAAGCCGAGCACGGCGAGGATCAGCGCCGCCGAGAGCACGGCACGGCCGAGGAAGGCGTTGGAATAGCCGATCGCCTTGAGGGTCGCATATTCCCGCAGGTGGCTGGCGATGTCGCTGAACAGGATCTGGTAGACGATCACCATGCCGACGATCAGGCCCATCAGGCTGCCGAAGGCGAAGATGAAGCCGATGGGCGTCGCCGTCTCCCAATAGTCCCGCTCATGGGCGACGAGGTCGGGCTGGCTGAGCACGCGGACATCGGCGGGGAGGACGGCGCGCAGCCGCTCGACCGCCATGGCGGGATCGGCGCCGGGCTTCAGCTTGATGGCGACGAGATCGACCTGGCTCGCCTGACGCTCCTTCACCACGCGGCGGAAATTGACGTCCGACATGACGACATTGCCGTCGGCGCCGAAGGAGGGGCCGATCTCGATCAGCCCGACGACCTCCATCTGGCGGTTGCCGAGCTGGACCTGGAAGGGGCCGCGCTCCGCCAGCAGCCGGGGCACGGCGCCGAATTCGGGGCGCGAGCGGAGGTCGAAGGCCATGGTGTCGGGGCGCTTCAGCGTCTCGATCAGGGGGGCAAGGCCCGGGAAGTCCATCACCCCGGATTCGGTGTCGAAGCCGACGAGCTGGACCGGACGGCGGGTGCCGTCCTCCGGGTTCCGCCAGGTGGCCTGGGCCAGGTAGACGGGTACGGCAGCCTGCACCTCGGGCAGCGCCATGGCCTGGCTGGCGCGGATGCGGGGCAGCATCTCCGGCTTGAAGCTCACCGTGGTCAGCGGGTGCATCAGGAAGATATCGGCGCGCATGGCGGAGAGCAGCGCCGTCGCACTGTCGAAGAGTGCCGAGCGGAAGCCAAGCTGCATGAAGACGAGGACGCAGGCGAAGAGCACGCCGGCAATGGCGGAGGCGAGGCGCGCCCGCTCCGCCCGCAGCTGCCGCCAGGCGAGGCGCAGCGGCAGCAGCATGGCGGCACCGAAGCCAGGCCGCGGGCGGCGCGGCGGCGGCGCGGCGGCAGCAGGCTCGCCGCTCAGCTCCGGCGCCCAGGGCAGCAGCGACGCCTCCGGCATGCTGCGCGGGATGACGTCGCTCATGGGCGGATCGAGACCTGCACCTGCATGTTGGTCCGCCGCTCCAGCACGGCGCGTCCCTCCGGCGAGAGGGTGAGGCGCACCTCGACGGTACGGGCATCGACGGCGGCCACCGGGTCCGTATTGGCCTGGGTGGTGCGGCGGACCATCCAGCCGATCTCGCGCAGCTCCGCCGGGTAGCGCCGGGGGTCGCCAGGGACGATCACCTCCGCTGCGGCGCCGGGGCGGAGGCGTGGCAGGTCGGTCTCGTAGACATCGGCGACGATGTCGAGCCGGCCGAGATCGGCCATCTCCAGCAGCCCGTCGCTGCCGACCTGATCGCCGGGGCGGGCATGGATCCTGAGGATGGTGCCGGCGATGGGGGCAATCACGCGGGACAGCGTGGCGTCGGCCTGGGCGCGGATCAGCCCGGCCTCGGCGGTGGCGACCTCCGCCTCGGCCACGGCGAGATCCTCCGGGCGGGGGATGCGCAGGCGCTGCAGGGTTGCATCCGCCTCGGCCCGCTCGGCGGCGGCGCGGGCGGCGGCGAAGCGGGCGCGCTCGGCCGGGGCCAGCCCCCCGGCGCCGGAGGGGACGAGGGCCTCGGCCCGCTCGGCATCGCGGCGGGCGCTGTTCTCGGCGAAGCGCAGCGCCTCGATCCGGGCCTGCTGGGCGGCGATCTCCTCCGGCCGGCCGGCGGCGCGGATGCGGGCGAGTTCGGCGCGGACGCGGGCAAGCTGGGCCGCGGCCTCGGCGATGGCGGCATCCTTCTGCACGGCATCGCCGAACTCAGCGAGGAGCTGGCCGGCCTCGACCTGGTCGCCCTCATTGACCAGCAGCCGCTCCAGCCGGGTGACGGCCATGCCGCCGGGCGGATTCAGCCGGCGGACGCGGCTGGCAGGCTCCACCCGGCCGAGCGCGCCGACGCCGGCCGGGGGCAGCGGCGCTGCCTCGGCCTCGGTTACCGGGCCAGGGCCGAGCGAGTCGGGCCGCAATGCCGCCAGGGTGCCGGCCGCGGCGGCCAGCAGCAGCAGGCCGAGCAGAGCCGCGCGGCGGGTCACTTGGTGGGCGCCTCCGCCGCACCGGGATCGAGAAGCTCAAGGAATTCCGCCTCGTCCATGACGTCGAAGGCGAGCAGCGCGCCATCCGGCGGGTCGCCGCAGCGGATATATTCGCTGACCAGGCCGAAAAGGCCGGGCATGGCGGGGTTGAATTGCGTGCCCGCGGCAGCGGCGCCGGCGATCAGCATGACGAGGAGCGCACCGGCGAGCGAGGTCGACAGTCTCATGACGCGGACTCCTCGATGAGACGGGAGAGGGTGGCGTGCATGTCGGCCATTTCCTCGGGCGTCGGCTTGTACATCCCGAAGATGCGGGCCATGAAAAGCCCATCTCCCGCCGCCATCACCACGCCGCCGATGCCAGGGGCGAGGCCGTCCTCCGCCACGGCCCGGCGCATGCGGGCGATCACGGCGCGGACCGGATCGAGCAGGGCCGGATTGTGGTGGAAGGTGGCCAGGAAGACAGCCGCGGCACGGTCGCAGCGCTCGTCCGCCGCCTCCGGTGCGGGGCCGAAGCCCCAGGCCAGCGAGGCGCGGGCGACGCGCCCCGGCCCCTCCGGCTGGGCGGCGATGCCGGCGGCGAAATCCTCCTCGATGAAGGCCGCCATGCGGTCGATGAGGCCGGTGAGCAGCGCCTCCTTCGAGGCGAAGTGATAGAGCAGGCCACCCTTCGAGACACCGGCGAGGCGCGCAGCGGCATCGAGGGTGAGGCCGGCGACGCCCTTGGCGCGCACCAGCGCCTCGGCAGCATCGAGGATGCGGGTGCGGGCATCGACAGGTGCGGAAAGGGACATGCCATCCATCATGATAGCGAAAAACTATACCGGCTGGACGGTATGTCAACCGTCCAGCCGGTACAGAACCACCCTAGTTCGGCCAGCGGCGATGCAGCCAGAGCCATTCCGCCGGGCGCTCGGCGATCCAGGCGGAGAGGCGGTCGTTGATGGCGGTGGTGAGGGCGAGGATCTGCGCCTGGCGGTCCTCGCCCGGCGGCACGGGCAGCGGCGGCTCCGCCACCAGGCGGAAGCGGCAGGGACCGAGGCGCAGGACCCGGCCGGGGATGATCGGGCAGCCGAAGCGGAGCGCGAGCTGGGCGGGTGCCGGCGCGGTCATCGCCGGCAGGCCGAGCAGCGGCACGGCGATGCCGTCATTCAGCTTCTGGTCCGCCAGCATGCCGAGCACGCCGCCCTGCGACAGGAAGCGCAACGCGGCGCGGGCCCCGAGGGAGCCCTTGGGGAAGAGCGGCAGCGGCTCGCCCTCCACCGCGGCGGCGCGGCAGGCGCGGATCAGCGCATCCACCTCGGCATTGTCGGCGGCGCGGTAGACGCTGCCCATGCGGATTCCCATGGTGGCGAGCGCCGGCGGCAGGACCTCCCAGTTGCCGATATGGCCGGAGACGAGGATGGCCGGGCCGCCATGCGCGGCGATGGGCTCGAGATACTCCCGCCCCTCTATCTCCCAGGTGAGGCTCGGCAGATGCGGCAGCTCGGCGACGGTGCGGCCGAGATTCTCCCACATGTCGCGCACCACCCGGTCCCGCTCGGCGGCGGTGAGCTTCGGCAGGGCGCGGGCGAGGTTGCTGCGGGCCGTGCGCGAGACCGGCAGCAGCGGGCCGATAGTGCGGGCGATGCGGCCGCCAAGCGCCGAGGCGCGCTCCGGCCCCAGCCGGCGCGACAGGCCGAGCAACAGCCGCGCGGCCGCATATTCGACCCGGTGCAGGAAGCGCGACATGTGGGAGGTCCGTGCCATGGAGCGTGACCGGGGCGGCGCCCCGGCATCGCGGAGGAAGGATCAGGCCGGGATCGGCACGCGCCCGGCGAGCGGGTCGAGCAGGGCCTCGATCGCCGCCGTATCCTCCCATTCCAGCCGCACGGTGACGACGGTGACGCGGCTGCGGAAGGCGGGGGGAATGCGGACGAAATCCTTGCGGGTGGTCACGGGGATGGCACGCAGCGTCTCGGCCTCGGCGAGGATCGCCCGCATGTCGCCCTCATCGAAGGGGTAGTGGTCGGCGAAGGGGGCGCGGCCGGCGATCATCGCCCCGGCTTCCTGCAGCGTGGCGAAGAATTTCTTCGGGTTGGCGATGCCGCAGAAGGCGTGCACCGGCTGGCCGGCCAGCATCGCCGCCTCGGGTCCCGGCCGAAGATGGGCGCGGAGCACGCGGAGGCCGGGTGGCAGCAGCCGCACGGCATTCGTCTCGTCCTCGCCGATCATGACGGCGGCGCGGCAGCGGGCGGCGGCGGCGGCGACCGGCTCGCGCAGCGGGCCGGCCGGGATGATGCGGTTGTTGCCGAAGCCGAAGCTCCCGTCGATGATCAGCAGCGAGAGGTCCTTCTCCAGCGTCGGGTTCTGCAGGCCGTCATCCATGATGATGGCCTGGGCGCCGCCGGCGATGGCGGCCCGCGCCCCTGCGGCGCGGTCGGCGGAGATCCAGGCCGGGCGCTCGGCCGCCAGCAGCAGCGCCTCGTCGCCCACGGCTTGGCTGTCATGCACGGCCGGATCGACCCGGGCCGGGCCCTTCAGCCGCCCGCCATAGCCCCGCAGCAGGAATTGCACGGCGATGCCGCGATGCGCCAGGCGCTGGCCGAGGTCGAGCGCGACGGTGGTCTTGCCGGCCCCGCCCGCCGTGGCGTTGCCGCAGCAGATGACGGGCACGGGTGCCTGCCAGCCGGGCTTCGCCATGCGCCGCGCCGTCGCCGCCTCATAGAAGGAGGCGATGGGGGACAGCAGCAGCGGCATCAGGCCAGAGCCGTCGCCGCCCCAGAATGCGGGTGCGCGCATCAACCTGCGGTCATCTCAATGGGCATCGGGCGTCGATCGGTCCTCGTCCCCCAGGGCACTGGCCGGCAGCAGCCGGAGCAGCGCCTCGGCCACCTCATCCGGCAGGGCGTCCGCCGACGCGATGGCGACGGCGGCGGCGTCTGCCAGATTCCGGCCATGATCCGGGTTGGATAGCACAGCGCGAATGGCCGCGGCCAGCGCCGCCGCCTCGGCCGGGCGGACCAGGCGCGCCGCCCCCGCCGCCAGCAGCCGGGCGACGATATCGGCGAAATTCGCCGTATGCGGGCCGAGCAGGATGGGGCAGCCGAGCCGCGCCGGCTCCAGCGGGTTCTGCCCGCCATGCGGCACCAGCGAACCGCCGACCAGCGCGACCCCGGCGAGGCGGTAGAGGATGCCGAGCTCGCCCAACGTGTCGGCGATGTAGAGCTCGGTCCCCGGCCCCGGCAGGGCACCGGTGCTGCGGCGGCAGGCGGAGAGGCCGCCGGCCTCGGCCACAATCGCGGCGCCGCGCTCCGGGTGGCGCGGGGCGAGGATGGTCAGCAGCCCGGGGAATTCGCCGGCAAGCTGCCGATGCGCCTCGATCAGCATCGCCTCCTCGCCCGGATGGGTCTGGGCGCCGAGCAGCACGGGGCGATGGCCGATGGCGGCCTGGAGCGCGGCGAGCGCCGCCGGGTCGGCCGGCAAGGGCGGCGCGGCCTCCTTCAGATTGCCCGGCGCACTGACGGCGCGGGCGCCGAGCGCGGCGAAGCGGGCGGCATCGGCCGGGCTCTGCGCCAGGATGAGGGTGAAGGCGGCCATCAGCTCCCGCCCCAGCGCCGGGGCGAGGCGCCAGCGGGCGGCGGAGCGGGCCGAGAGCCGTCCATTGATCAGGGCGAGCGGCAGGCGCCGGGCATGAGCGGTGCGCAACAGGTTGGGCCAGAGCTCCGACTCGACCATGCCGGCGGCATCGGGGCGCCAGCCATCGAGGAAACGGCCGACCCAGGAGGGGACATCGAGCGGAACGAAGCGGTGGATCACCCGGGGCCGGAGGGCGGGCGGCAGCCGGCGCTCCAGCAGGGCGGCGCTGGTCACGGTGCCGGTGGTCAGCAGGATCGACAGGGTGGGCGCGCGGCGCGCCAGCGCATCGAGCACCGGCAGGAGCGAGAGCGTTTCCCCGATGCTGGCCGCGTGCAGCCAGAGCAAGGGGCCGGGCGGGCGGGCGATGCCGCAGCCGCGGCGCTCCGCCAGGCGCCCGGCCAGTTCCTTGCCACGGCGGCAACGGAGGCGCAGCCAGAGGGGCAGCACCGGCGCGGCGAGCGTGGCGCCGCACCGCCAGGCGAGGCTGGCAAGGCTCATGCGGCGCGGCCGATCCAGGCATCGGCCGCCTCGCAGGCGGCGGTCAGCGCCGCCTCGATCGCCGGCAGGGCGGCAAGCGGCGCGGTGCGGTCCACCGGCACCGGCGGCCCCATCACCAGCACGCCGCGGGCGAAGGGCAGCGGCAGCACCATGCGGTCCCAGCTACCCAGGACCTGGACGCGGCTGGTGCGGGCGGCGCAGGGCAGCACCGGCACATCGGCGAGCGCCGCGAGCTGGGCAACGCCCGGCGCCGCCTGACGGCGTGGGCCGCGCGGCCCGTCCGGGGTGATGACGACCATATCCCCCTGCCCCAGCACCCGCAGCAGCACCCGCATCCCGGCCGCGCCGCCGCGCGAGGAGGAGGCATGCACCAGCTCCAGACGGAAGCGGCGGACGATATCGCCGATGAAGCGCCCATCGCGATGGCGCGAGACGAGGACATGGGCACGTGTGCCAGCAAGGCGCGGCTCCGCGGCGCGGGCGCGCAGCCAGAGCATCGGCATCATCGGCAGGCGCTCATGCCAGAAGGCGGCGAGGATGGGCCGGGGCTTCGCGCCCTCCCCTGGGCCGAGCGCGGCTGCCAGATGGGCCTCTCCCAGCAGGGTCCAGCGCGTGGTGCGGAAGACCAGGGACAGATAGAGGCCGAGCAGCCGGGCAAAGGCCGCCTGGGTGGTGGGATGCCGGATCAGGCGGCGGAGCATGGGGGGCGGAGCATGGCGGGGCGGACGCCCCTAGCATGCCCCATGCGGTGCCGGAATAGGGCGCGCCGCCGGCAGCGGCGCCAGGCTCAGGCGAGAGCGCGTATCAGGCGAAGACGCTCTTCCGGCGGAGCGCCAGGACGGCGGCGGCGAGGCCGCTGGTCAGGGAGACGAGGCCGAGCATCGGGGCCGCCAGCAGGATCATCGAGGCACCGGCGGTTCCGAGGGCGAAGCCGACGACGAGAAGGCCGGCGACGGCGGCAATGACGGCCAGGAAGCAGAGCGGAATCATCGGAAGCCTCCGGCATTGGGGACAAATCTTGCCATGGTTATGCCATGATTTGGTCCCAGCCGGCCACAATTACGGCAACGCCGCCATCCCCTTTCGGAGATGGCGGCGCAATTATGACGCAGGCGTGAAAGCGGTCAGCCGGTCTGCTGGATGGCGGAGAGCACCCACGGGCCACCCTGGACCCGCATGAAGGTCCAGAGTTCGGTCGCCTCGGTCCGGCGATTCGGGTCGCCCTCGACCACCGTGCCGTCGCTGATGCGGCGGGTCACGTCGATCTGCGAGAAGCGCATCGCCACGGTGGCGAATTCGCGGCTGCCCTCGCGCCAGGCCTCGGCCAGGTCGCCCTGCTCCAGCTTCACGTCGCGGGTCTCGTTGCGGAGGCCGCGGCTATGCAGCTTGGCGAGGTCGTCGCCGAAATAGCGCAGCATCTCCGGCGTGGCGACGGCGCGCATGAGCCCCTCGTCCTGCCGGTTCCAGGCCTCGTTCACCCGCAGCAGGGCGTTCTCGAAGGCCTGGAAATCGGCCGGCGTGACCTGGATGGCGCTGGACGGCGCGGCACCGGCGCTGCCGCCGCGTATCAGGCCGTCCGGCGCGCCGCCCTGGGCCTCACGGGCCATGCCGCCCGGCATTCCCGCCATGGCGGGCTGCGGCTGGCGGCGACGGATGAAGCCCATCACCAGCCGCACCAGCAGGAAGATGAGGCCGATCTGCAGCAGCAGGCCGAAGATGGAGCCGATGCCCGTGAAGCCACTGAACAGCCCATTGCCGAAGAGCAGACCGCCGAGGCCGACGCCGATCAGGCCGCCCATCAGCCCCGCCATGAAGGGCGAGCGTGAGAAGAAGCCGCCAGCGGGGTTGGGCTGGCCGATCGGCGGGCGCGTGGCCTGCTGGCCGGCGGACGGGCGCGCAGGCTCCATCGAGCGTTCCATCGGCCGGGCGGCATTGGGTGCGGTATTGGTGCTGGGCGGGGCGCTGTAGGTGCGGCTGCCGCGGCTGCCCACCGAGGAACCGCCACCCGGCCGCGCATCCGCGAGCGCAGGGGCCAGTGCCAGGACAGCGGCGGCAAGGAACAGGACGGGGCGACGCATGAAGGCTGGACCTCCGGATTTCTGAATTATCGGCAATATAGGGAGCCGAGCCCGGGATTGCGACAGGCTTCGGTGCGGAATGGCCAGCCCTACCTGTCCCTAGGCGGCGCGGACGTTCCGGAGGAACTCATCCACCTCGCCATGCAGCAGCTCCGATTGCTGAGCCAGTTCGGCGGCGGAGGCGCGCACCTGGGTGGCGGCTGCGCCGGTCGCCGTCGCGCCCTCGATGAGGTCGCCGGCGAAGCGCGCCACCGCTTCCGTCCCCGTCGCCGCGCTGGAGACAGCGCGGATGATCTCCTGCGTGGCGCCACTCTGCTCTTCGGCCGCGGCGGCGACCTGCGCGGCGATTCCCTCGACTCGGCTGATATAGGTGACGATCTCCCGGATGGCCTGGACCGAGGCGGCGGTCTGGGCCTGCATGGCGCCGATCTGGGCGCCGATCTCCTCCGTCGCGCGGGCGGTTTGCGCGGCGAGTTGCTTCACCTCCCCGGCGACGACGGCGAAGCCCTTGCCATGTTCACCGGCACGCGCGGATTCGATGGTGGCATTCAGTGCCAGCAGATTGGTCTGGGCGGCGATGTCGCTGATCAGCCGCACCACATCGCCGATCCGCTGGGCCGATTCCGCCAGCGCATTGACCGTATTGTTGCTGGAGGCGGCACTCTCGGCGGCCTGCCGGGCGATCTGGGCGGTGTCGTTGATCTGGCGGGTGATCTCGCCGATCGAGGCACCGAGCTCCTCCGCGGCGGAGGCGACGGTGCTGACCGAATGGGAGGCATCGCCCGCAGCATGGGAGACGCCGCCGGCCTGCGCCTCGCCACGCCGGGCGGTCTCGGTCATGCTGCCGGCCATGGCCTCGAGCTCGGTGACCGCGGCGGCGACGGTGCGGAACGCGCCGGCCGCGCTGGCCTCGAACTGCCGGATCAGCCCGGCCAGGGTCTCGGCGCGGCGGAGCTTGGAGGCGGCCTCCTCGACGGCGGCGGCATCGGCATGCCGCTTGGCGATCAGCGTGGCCTTGAAGCTGCCCAGACGCAGGGCGAAACCGCCCATCTCGGTCCGGGCCGGCAGGGGGGGCACTTCGGCCGCGAGGTCGCCGGCGGCCAGGCGCTCCATCGGCTGCGCCACCGCGTCGATATCGCGGCGGAGACCGCGCATGATCCAGGTGGCGGCGCCGGCCGCGGCCAGGATGCAGGCGCCGAGCATGGCCAGGATCACGGCGAAGCCGGTCCGCACACCCCGCGCCGCCGTCTCACCGGCGCGGTCGGAACCCCGGGCTTTGATCTCGATCAGCCGGTCGAGCGTCTCCCGGACCTGGCGGAACTCGCCGGTTGCCTCGGTCTGGTAGAGGGCGACCGCCTCGGCATTCTCGTTCCGGCGGGACAAGGCAAGGATCCGCTCCGCCAGGCGCGTATAGTCGGCCCAGCGCCGGCTGAACTCCGCATAGGTCGCACCCTCCTCCGCCTCGCTGATCAGGCCCGCATAGGACCTGCGGACCTCCTCGACGAGGCGCAGGACCTCCACCATCTCCTGGTCGATCTGCGCCATCCGGCCTGCATCGGTGTTCAGGATGTGCAGCGGCAGGAGGGACCGGTAGCGCTGGGACAGCTGGGTGATCCGGCCGGCGGCCTGCACGCTGGGCAGCCAATTCGTGGTGATCTCGGTGACGGTGCCCGCCAGGGCCGAGAAGCGGTGGAGCGCGAAGCCCCCCAATAGGCAGGTGGTCAGCGTCAGCACCGCCAGGGCAGCGCCAACCTTCTCGCGGATACGCAAGGATGCCAGCATCATCCGTCCTTTTCGAATGCGGCGGAGGATGGCGGACAGATCCCTAATTCGGCGTAAATCCCCGCCCGCCGGGCAAGGCCAGCTCACGGGCGAAGAAGCCCGCGACATGCCCGGCGGAGATGGTGGCGAGGCCCGGCCAGGGCAGTACCTCCACCCTTCCCTCCCCGTCCGGGGCCGGATGGAGCAGCCGGCTCTCGAGCCCGAATCCCGGATGGTCCCAGGCATAGCTGGCGCCCCGGTACTCGATCCGCCGCACGGCCGCACCGGCCCGCGCCAGGGCGGCGGCGGCACCGCGGCAATCCTCCACGCGGTTCGCCGTGTCCGCCCCGCCATGCAGGAGGAGGATGGGCTGGCCCGGCCAGGCGCCGTCGGGCAAGCGGGCCAGGCCCTCGCAGCCGGGATAGAGCAGCGCCCGCGCGGCGAGCGGCAGGCCGGGCGCCAATGCCGCGGCGGCGCCGGCGCCGAAGCCGAGGGCACCGACCCGCCGGGCATCGACCCTGGGATCGGCAGCCAGCGCCGCGAGGCTGGCAACCAGCGCCTCGCCCGGCTCGGCGACATCCAGGATCTCGAAGGCGGCGAGTCCGGCGCCCAGCAGGTGGCGGATATAGGGCTCGGCCCGCGGATCGGGGCCGAGGCGGTCATGCAGCACCGCCACGGCGGCGACAGGCGGGCGGATGCCGGGCGGCAGGGTCAGGGTCGCCGCCAGCGGCGCCATGGGGAAGGGCTGCGGCTGGGGCTCGGCCTCGGGGAGATATTCGGGCGAGGCCGCCGCAGGGCCGGGGCGGAGCAGTGCCGCGGCAAGCAGGCCGCAGAGCCGGCGGCGGGTCGGGGCTTGGGGATGGGGCATCGCAGCCTCCTGCGCCCGCCGGGGATGCGGCGGTGGCAGGAGAGTGCGGGGCGGGCCGTCAGCGGAGCGTGATCCTTGCGTGAGCCGGCGGAATCACCGCCGCTCACGTTGCGCAGGCGTGCTCAGCCACCCGCCATGGTCAGCCCCTCGACGCGGACCGTCGGGCTGTCGGTGCCGCGGCGGAATACCAGGTCGTCCGCCGGCGTCATGTGGAGCAGCATCTCGCGGACATTGCCGGCGATCGTCACCTCGGAGACCGGCTCGGCCAGCGCCCCGTCGCGGATCATGAAGCCGGCGGCGCCACGGCTGTAGTCGCCGGTCACGCCGTTCACCCCCATGCCGATCAGCTCGGTCACATAGAGGCCCTCGCGGATATCGGCCATCAGCGCGGTGGGCGTCAGGCTGCCCGGGGCGAGGTAGAGGTTGGTCGGCGCCGGGCCGGGTGGGCCGCCGGTGCCGCGGCTGGCATGGCCGGTCGAGACCATGCCGAGCTGGCGGGCGCTGCGCCAGTCGAGGATCCAGCTGGTGAGGACGCCGTCCTCGACCACGGCGCGGCGGATGCCCTGCATCCCTTCCCCGTCGAAGGGCCGGCTGCGCAGGCCGCGGCGGCGGGTCGGGTCGTCGATCACCGAGAGGCCGGGCGCCATGACGCGCTGGCCGAGCCGGTCGCGCAGGAAGCTGGTGCCGCGCGCGACGGCGGCGCCGTTGATGGCGCCGGCGAGATGGCCGAGCAGCGAGGTCGCGACGCGCGGGTCATAGACCACCGGGATGCGCGCGGTCTTCGGCCGGGTGGGGTTGAGGCGGGCGACCGCCCGCTCGCCGGCGCGGCGGCCGATGGCCGCGGCATCCTCCAGGTCGGCGAGGAAGACGGTGCTGGAGTAGTCGTAGTCCCGCTCCATCCCCGTCCCCTGCCCGGCCAGTGCCGTGGCGGAGATGGAATGGCTGGTGCGGGTATATTCGCCGGCGAAGCCGTTGCTGGCGGCGAGCGCCACGGTGTAGCGCGAGAAGCCGGCATCGGCCCCTTCGGAATTGGTCACCCCGGCAATGGCCAGCGCCGCATCCTCGGCGGCGGCGCAGCGGGCGATGAGGTCCTCGGCGCCGGGCTCGGCCGGGTCCTCCAGCTCGAGCGCAGAGGAGATCAGCCCGTCCGGCGCCTCGGGCAGGCCGGCGAAGGGATCCTCCGGCACGACGCGGGCCATGGCGAGGGCGCGCTCCGCCAGGGCCTGGAAGCCGCGCGGCGAGGGGTCGGTCGTGGCGACGATCGCCTGGCGCTGGCCGAGGAAGACGCGGAGGCCGAGGTCGAAGCCCTCGGACCGCTCCAGCTGCTCGATCTTGCCGAGGCGCCGCTGGACCGAGAGCGAGGCGGAGGCGACCAGCAGCGCATCGGCCGCATCGGCGCCGGCCCCACGGGCGGCGGCGACGAGGTCCTGGAGAAGGTCGGCATGGGAGGTCATGGGGTGCCCCTCACGGAAGATACCGGCACTGCGATGCGTCCGCGGCTCATGCGCGGAGCCGGGCGGCGATCTCGGCGACGCCCGGCACCTTGCCGGCGGGGCCGAGGGCGGCCAGCGTCGGCGTGCCGCGGAAGGCGAGGCTCGCCGCCTCCTGCACCTCCTCGATGGTGACGGCGGCGATCTTCGCCTTGGTCTCCTCGATGGGGATGATGCGGCCATGCACCTGGATCTGCCGGGCCAGCTGCTCGGTCCGGCTGCCGGTGCTCTCGAGGCTCATCAGCAGGCTGGCGCGCAGCTGGGCCTTGGCGCGGTCGAGCTCGTCCTGGGTCACGCCGGTCTGCACCTTGCGCAGCTCCTCCAGCGTGACGGGCACCAGCTCCTCCGCCTCGGCCTCGCCGGTGCCGGCATAGACGGCGAAGAGGCCGCTATCGTCGAAGGGATGGGCGAAGGAGTAGATCGAGTAGACCAGCCCGCGCTTCTCGCGGATCTCCTGGAACAGGCGCGAGGACATCCCGCCCCCCAGCAGCGTGCTCAGCAGCAGGCTCGGGTAGTGCAGCCGGTCCTTGTAGCCGCAGGAGGGGAAGCCGAGGACGATATGAACCTGGTCGAGGTCCCGCTCCTCGCGGAATTCGCCGCCGACATAGCGCGAGGCCTCGGGCGGCGGCGGGGCGACCTCGGGCAGGTCGCGGAAATGCCGCTCGACCAGCTCGATCAGCCGGTCATGCTCCAGCGCGCCGGCGGCGGCGACGACCATGCGCTCCGGCCCGTAATGGTGCTGCATGTAGCCGGTCAGCACCTCGCGCTTCATGCGCTTGATGATGTCCTCGGTGCCGAGGGTCGGGCGGCCCATGGGCTGGCCGGGATAGGCGGTCGTCTGGAAATGGTCGAAGACGATGTCGTCCGGCGTGTCGTTCGCCTGGCCGATCTCCTGCAGGATGACGCCGCGCTCGCGCTCCAGCTCATCGGGGATGAAGGTCGAGTGCGTCAGGATGTCGCCGATGATGTCGGCGGCGAGCGGCAGGTCGTCCTTCAGGACCTTGGCGTAGTAGGCGGTCTGCTCCCGCGCCGTATAGGCGTTCAGGTGGCCTCCGACATTCTCCATGTCGCGCGCGATGGTCGCCGCGTCGCGCCGGTCCGTCCCCTTGAAGGCCATGTGCTCGAGGAAGTGGGAGACGCCGTTCTCGGCCTCGCTCTCATGCCGCGTGCCGGCGGAGACATAGGCGCCGAAGGAGACGGTCTCGACCCGCGGCATGGTCTCGGAGACGAGGGTGAGGCCGTTGGACAGGCGGGTGACGCGGACGGCTTCGTTCGATGACAAAGGGCGGTTCCTGTCGGGTCTGATGATGGGATCTGGCCTCTATGTAGGCATGGCCGGGCGGTTCCGCACCGCCCGCTGCCATCGGGAGGTGGTGCCTCAGCCGTTCCGCCGGGCATGGCCACGCACCAGCGCCTCGACCACGGCGAGGTCCGGGGCGGCACCCGAATAGCGTTCCTGCCGCTCGTAGAGATCGGCGAGGCGCGGCGGCAGGGGCGGGCGGAGGCCGATCGCCGCCTCGACCGCATCGGGGAATTTGGCCGGATGGGCGGTGGCGGCGACCACCACGGGGATGCCGGGATCCTCCGGCGCCAGGGCCCGGGCGGCGGCGGTGCCGATGGCGGTATGCGGGTCGGCCAGGTACCCGGCCGTGGTCCAGAGCCGGCGGATCTCGGCCAGCGTCCCCGGATCGTCGAGGGTGAAGCCATGGAACAGGGCCGTCGCCTCGCGCCAGGCCGCATCGGGGACGGGCATCAGCCCCTCGGCCCGGAAGCGCCCCATGACGGCCGCCGTCGCGGCGCCGTCGCGGCCGAGCAGCTCAAAGAGCAGGCGCTCGAAATTCGAGCTGACCTGGATGTCCATGCTGGGCGAGTAGCTCGGCTCCACCGTGCGGATCGACATGTCGTTCGAGGCCAGGAAGCGCGCCAGGATGTTGTTGCGGTTGGCGCCGATGATCAGCCGCTCGACCGGCAGCCCCATCCGCCGCACGGCCCAGGCGGCGAGGACATTGCCGAAATTGCCGGTGGGGACGGAGAAGGCGACCGGCCGGTCCGGCGCGCCGAGGGCCAGCGCGGCATAGGCGTAATAGGGGATCTGCGCGGCGACACGGGCCCAGTTGATCGAGTTCACCGCGGCGAGGTGCATCTCGCGGCGGAAGGGCGCGTCGTTGAACATCGCCTTCACCAGGTCCTGGCAGTCGTCGAAACTGCCCTGGATGGCGATGTTGGCGATGTTGGGCGAGAGCACCGTCGTCATCTGCCGGCGCTGCACCTCGCTCGTCCGCCCCTCCGGGTGGAGCATCACGAGGTCGATGGCATGGCGGTCGCGGCAGGCCTCGATGGCGGCCGAGCCGGTATCGCCCGAGGTGGCGCCGACGATGGTGATCCGCTCGCCCCGCCGGGCCAACGCATGGTCGAAGAGCCGCCCGAGCAGCTGCATCGCCATGTCCTTGAAGGCGAGCGTCGGGCCATGGAACAGCTCGAGCGCGAAGCTCCGCTGGTCGAGCTGGACGAGCGGGGCGATGGCCGGATGGCCGAAGCCGGCATAGGCCTCCCCCGTCATGGCCCGGAGCGTCTCGAAGGAGAGCGCCTCGCCCGCGAAGGGGTGGATGAGCCGGGCCGAAAGCTCGGCATAGGGCAGGCCGCGCAGGGCGCGCCATTCGGCGGCCGAGAGGCTCGGCCAGGATTCCGGCAGGAAGAGCCCGCCATCCTCGGCGAGGCCGGCCAGCAGGACGCCTTCGAAATCGCGGGGCGCGGCCTGGCCGCGGGTGCTGAGATAACGCATCGCGGCGGAACCTAGTGCGTCGGGGCGGCGGAACCAAGCTGGCATGGCGGTTGCCCGGCCATGCGGATCCCGCCGGAGGGCGTCTGCCTCTACCCGCCGCCGCAGCCGCTGAACGCGGCGGGCTACCAGAAGGTGGTGGCGGATTTCGCCGCCGCTCGGGGCCTGTGTTGAAGGTGGCGGGGATCAGGCCGGACTAAGGGTCCGTCGTTGAATGTAATACGTCGGTAGACTACAGTCATGTGTGTTTGGAGGTGCTGCCATGGGTGCTCCGGTGTCGGTCCGGCTCGACGAGGCGGTCCAGTCCACGCTGGAGGGCGCGGCGCGGGAGCGTGGGATCGGGCTCTCGACCTATCTGCGCGACCTGGCGACGGCGGAGGCGAAGCGGGTGCGGCGGGAGAAGATCCGGGCGGAAACACAGAGGGTGGCCGCCTATATCGCCCGTTCTCCCGAGGCGCAGGCATTCTGCGCAGCCTGGGGCACGCCGGCGCCCATCCACGACCGCGAATGAGCCTCGCGCTGAGGGCTGGGCAGATCGTGCTCGCCGATTGGCGGGATGGCCTGCCGAAGGAGCCGAACAAACGGCGGCCGGCCATAGTCGTGGAAGATGACGACCTGTTTCCCGACTATCCGAACGTCATCCTGGTGCCGCTGACGGAGGATGCGGAATTCGCCCCGGCGGGCCTTGCGGTACGGATTGAGCCGACAGCGGACAATGGCTGTGCCAAGCCCTGCTACGCCCTGCCGCACCATGTCGCCGCCACCTCGAAGCTGCGACTGCGAGCGACCGAATCCCGTATCACACCACAGCAGTTAGGCGAGATCCGCGAGCGCATCGCCCTCGCCATCGGCCTCGCATGACCGGCCCGCGCCGCCATGCCCCGGCCACCCTGCGCAACCGGGAGCCGATCCTCGCCGTGCTGCGGCGGCACCTGCCGCCCGCCGGGCTGGTGCTGGAGGTGGCCAGCGGCACCGGCGAGCATGCCGCCCACTTCGCCGCCGCCCTGCCCCACCTCGCCTTCCAGCCCAGCGAGCGCGAGGCGGCGGCGCTGCCGGGCATCGACGCCTGGGGGGCGGGGCTGCCGAACCTGCGGCCGGCGATGGTGCTCGACGCCATGGGCGGTGGCTGGCCGGCGGCCGCGGCGGTGCTCTGCGTCAACATGATCCACATCGCGCCCTGGGCGGCGACGCTCGGGCTGCTGCGGGGGGCGGCGGGGTGCCTCGAGGCGGGCGGGGTGCTGGTGCTCTACGGGCCCTACCGGCGGGGCGGGGCGCATACCGCGCCGAGCAATGCCGCCTTCGACGCCGACCTCCGCGCCCGCGACCCCACCTGGGGCATCCGCGACCTCGAGGCCGTGACGGAGGCGGCTGCGGCCGAGGGTTTCGCCCCGCCCATTGTGGAGGCGATGCCGGCGAACAACCTGACCTTGATATTCCGCCGCTGAGGGAGGGCGCCATGGACCAGGACACCGCCGATCTGCGCCGGATGATCGCGGATGCAGGGCGCATCGTGGTCTTCAGCGGGGCCGGGATCAGCACGGAATCCGGCATCCCCGACTTCCGCAGCCCCGGCGGGGTCTGGGAGCAGATGAAGCCGATCATGTTCCAGGACTTCCTCGCCTCGGCCGAGTTGCGGCGCGAGAGCTGGCGCCGCCGCTTCGCCGCCGATGCCCGGCTGCGCGCGGCCGAGCCCAATCGCGGCCACCGGGCGGTGGCGCGGCTGGTGCGCGAGGGGAAGGTCACCGATGTCATCACCCAGAATATCGACGGGCTGCACCAGGCCTCCGGCATCCCCGACGCCCAGGTGATCGAGCTGCACGGCAACACCACCTATGGCGCCTGCCTCGACTGCGGCACGCGCTACTCGATCGAGGAGCTCCGCGGCGCCTTCGAGCGCGACGGCGACGTGCCGGAGTGCCGGGCCTGCAGCGGGCTCATCAAGACGGCGACCATCAGCTTCGGCCAGTCCATGCCGGAGGGGCCGATGCTCCGCGCACAGGAGGCGGTGATGACGGCCGATCTCTGCCTGGTGCTCGGCTCCTCCCTCGTCGTCTATCCGGCGGCGGGCTTCCCCGAGATGGCGAAGCGGCGCGGCGCCGGCCTCGTCATCCTGAACATCCAGGAGACGGGGCTCGACGACATCGCCGACCTCGTCATCCACCGCAGCATCGGCGATGTGCTGGGCGGGGCGGTCGGGGTGAATTGAGGGGTCAGTAGCTCTTCGGCTGCTCCAGCACCCGCTCGGCGATGAAGGAGAGGATCATCTGCTCCGAGACCGGGGCGATGCGGTTGATCATCACCTCGCGCAGCAGCCGCTCCACCACATATTCCTTGGCGTAGCCCATGCCGCCATGGGTCAGCACGGCGCGGAGGCAGGCCTCGTAGCCGGCGCGCGCGCCGAGCAGCTTCGCGGTATTCGCCTCGGCGCCGCAGGGGCGCCCGTTGTCGTAGAGCCAGGCGGCCTTCATCACCATCAGCCAGGCGCTCTCGAGCCCCGCCCAGCATTCGGCCAGCGGATGCTGGATCGCCTGGTTCTGCCCGATCGGCCGGCCGAAGACGACGCGTTCCCGCGCATAGCGGCTGGCACGCTCCAGCGCGTCGCGGCCGATCGCCACCGCCTCCGCGCCGATCAGGATGCGCTCGGGGTTCAGGCTGTCGAGCACGTAGGAGAAGCCGCGGCCTTCCTCGCCGATGCGGTCCTCCTCCGGGATGAAGAGGTCGTCGATGAAGACCATGTTCGAATCGACGGCGGCGCGGCCCATCTTCGGGATGCGCTGCACCTCGACCCGGCTGCGGTCGAGGTCGGTGTAGAAGAGGGTGATGCCCTGGGAGGGCCGGGCCGCCTCCTCCTTCCGCGTGGTGCGGGTCAGCAGCATGATCTTGTTGGCGACCTGGGCAGTCGAGGTCCAGATCTTCCGCCCGTTCACCCGGTAGCCGCCCGGCACGCGCTGCGCGAAGGTGGTGATGCTGGTGGTATCCAGCCCGGCATTCGGCTCAGTGAAGCCGAAGCAGGCCTGGTCGGTGCCGGCGACCAGGGCCGGGATCCAGCGCGCCTTCTGCTCCGCCGTGCCGTGGACGACGATCGGGTGCGGGCCGAACATGTTGATGTGCAGCGCCGAGGCCGCGCCCATGCCGCCGCCATGCCGGGCGACCGTGTGCATCATCAGCGCCGCCTCGGTGACGCCGAGCCCGGCGCCGCCATGCTCGGGCGGCATGGTGATGCCGAGCCAGCCCCCCTCGGCCATGGCGCGGTGGAACTCGCGGGGGAAGCGCGCTTCGGCCTCGCAGTCGCGCCAGTAGTCGTCGCCGAAGCGGCGGCAGGTGGCGGCGACGCCCTCGATGATCGCCTCCTGCTCGGGCGAAAGGCCGAAATCCATGTGGTTCCTCCCGGGATCTGGCCCGCAGGATCGGCCGGGCGGGCCCTTGGGGCAAGCCGCCCCCTGGCATGGGGCTTGCTGCCGCGAGCGCCAGCGCCGCCACCCGCGGCGACGGAGACCCGCATGACCAAGGCCCCGCGCCGCGCCCTGCTTGCCCTCCCCACCCTCGCCCTCGCCGGCCGGGCCCGGGCCCAGCCCTTCCCGGACCGGCCGCTGCGGATGGTCATCCCCTTCCCGCCCGGCGGCGCGGCGGATTTCCTCGGCCGGGCGGTGGGCGAGGGGCTGGCGCGCGGCCTCGGCCAGGGGGTGGCGATCGAGAACCGCACCGGGGCGGGCGGCAGCATCGGCACCGCCGCCGCCGCCCAGGCCGAGCGGGACGGCCATGCGCTGCTGCTGAACGGCGTGCCCATCGCGGTGAACCGCTTCCTCTTCCGCAACCTGCCCTATGATGCCGAGCGCGACTTCACCCCGCTCGCCATGCTGGCGGTGGTGCCGAACATCATGGTGGTGCCGGCGGCGCTGCCGGTCGCCTCGGTCAGCGAATTCATCGCCCTGGCGCGGCAGCGGCCGGTGAATTACGCCTCCATCGGCAACGGCACCTCGCTGCACCTGGCCGGCGCCCAATTCGCCATCGCCGCCGGGCTCGACATGACCCATGTGCCCTACCGCGAGACGGGGGCGGCCAATGCGGACCTGATGGCCGGGCGCGTCGAGGTGATGTTCCAGACCATCGCGGCGGCGGCCGAGCCTGTCCGGGGCGGGCGGATGAAGGCCCTGGCCGTCACCAGCGCCGAGCGGGTGCCCGCCTTCCCGGAGGTGCCGACGCTCCGGGAATCCGGGCTCGACCTCGTCTCGGTCGGCTGGTTCGGCCTGTTCCTGCCGCGCGGCGTGCCGGAGGCGCGGGCGGCCCGGCTGGAGGCGGAGGTGCTGGCGGCGCTGGCCGAGCCGGGGCTCGTCGCCCGGATCGAGGCCAGCGGCAGCCTGCCCCGGCCCATGCCGGGCGCGAAATTCGGCCGCTTCCTCGCCGGCGAGGTGGAACGGCTGGCGGCGCTGGTGCAGGCGGCCGGCATCAAGGCAGATTGAGCGGCCGGGGCCTGCTCCCTTCCAGGGCCGCACCGATCGCCGCGCTTGCCAAGCGGTCCGGTTCGGGTCAAGACCCCCTGCCCTGCCCCTTGCCGCCCGGAGACAGCCCATGGCCTCGGCGTTCGACCGCATCGCCGACATCATCGCGGAGACCAGTGACGTCCCGCGCGACACCATCAAGCCCGAAAGCCATGTGATCGAGGATCTCGGCATCGACAGCCTCGACTTCCTCGACATCGTCTTCGCCATCGACAAGGCCTTCGGCATCAAGGTGCCGGTCGAGGCCTGGACGCAGGAGGTGAATGCGGGCACCGCCCCGGCCTCGCAGTATTTCGTCATGGAGAACCTGGCAAAGCGGATCGAGGAGCTGGTGGCGGCCAAATCCGCCGGCACGGCCTGAGCCCAGGGCGGTGCGCCTCGAATATTTCCAGATGATCGACCGGGTGCTCTCGGCCGATGCCGAGAGCATCGCCGCCGAGGCCGTGGTGCCGGAGGCGAGCCCGGTCTTCGAGGGGCATTTTCCCGGCCATCCGCTGGTCCCCGGCGTGCTGCTGGTCGAGACCATGGCGCAGGCCTCGGGCTACCTGCTGCTGGCGCGGCTGGGCTTCGCCCGCATGGCCTTCCTCACCGGCAGCCGGGAGACCAAGCTGCGCCGCTTCGTGCGGCCAGGTGAGACCCTCAGCGTGACCGCGCGGCTGGTGCATGAAGGCTCCGGCTTCGCCGTCACCGATGCCGCCATCACCAGTGCCGGCAAGCGTATCTGCGAGGTGCGCGAGATGAAATTCAGCATCCAGGACTTCCCGGCGCCGGAACTCGCGGCCGCCATGCGGGCGCAGGCGGCGCGGATCGGCCTCCTCGCATGAGCGAGCCGGTCTGGATCACCGGCATCGGCCTCGTCTCCTCGCTCGGCGAGGGGGTGGAGCCGCATCTGGCGGCGCTGCGGGCGCCTGATGCGAAGCCGGTCGTGGATGCCGCGAGCTTCGCCCCCTTCCCCATCCACCCGCTGCCCAGCCTCGCCCTCGACGCGCAGATCCCGAAGAAGGGCGACCAGCGGCAGATGGAGCCCTGGCAGCGCCTCGGCACCTATGCCGCCGGGCTGGCGCTCGACCATGCCGGCGCCCGCGGGCTGGCGGGGGAGATGCACCTCCTCGTCGCCGCCGGCGGGGGCGAGCGCGACGTGGCCCTGGATGAGGCGATCTGCCGCGAGCTGGCCGCGCTGCCGCCGGGCGAGGCCGGGCCGCTGCTGAACGAGCGCCTGGCCAACGGGCTGCGGCCGACCCTCTTCCTCGCCCAGCTCTCCAACCTGCTGGCCGGCAACATCTCCATCGTGCATGGCGTCACCGGCTCCTCCCGCACCTTCATGGGCGAGGAATCGGCGGCGGCGGATGCGGTGCGGATCGCCACGGCGCGCCTGGCCGAGGGGCGGGGCGAGACGGCGCTGGTGGGCGGCGCCTATGCCGCCGGCCGCTGGGACATGCTGCTGCTCTTCTCCCCCTCGGGCGGCCTCCTGCGTGGCGACTGGGTGCCGCTGGCCGGGCGGCCCGGCGGCGGGATGGTGACGGGCAGCCTCGGCGCCTTCCTGGTGCTGGAGACGGCGCGCCATGCCCGGGCGCGCGGCGCGCGGGGCCTCGCCGCGATCGGCGCGGTGCGGAACGGCGCGGCGCGGCGGCGTGGCGGCGATACCGCCCGCGCCTCGGCGCTGGCGCTGGCCGAGGGCCTGCCCTTGCGGCCGGGCCATGCGGTCTTCTCCGGGGCGAGCGGCGTGGCCGGGGCGCTGGAGGAGGAACGGGCCTTCCTCGACACCCTGACGGAGGCGGGGCCGGTGCGCTTCACCACGGACCTGCTGGGGCATGGGATGGAGGCGAGCTTCCCGGCCAATCTGGCCCTCGCCGCCCTTGCCCTGCAGGCCGGGCTGGTGCCGCAGGCGCTGGTGACGGGCTTCGGCCTCTGGCGCGGCGAGGCGCTGGCCGTGCTGGAGCCGGTCGGGGAGGAGGCGGAAGGATGAGCGGATTGCGCGACCATGCGGGGCGGCACATCGTCGCCGTGACCGGCATGGGGCTGGTGACGCCGCTCGGCTTCGGCGTCGCCGAGAGCTGGGCCGGGCTGCTGGCCGGGCGCTCCGGCATCAGCCGCATCACCCGCTTCCCGACCGAGCACCTGAAGACCAGCATCGCCGGCCAGGTGGTCCTGCCGGAGGAGGCCGGGCGCCCGCCCTTCTCCTCGCCCGAGCGGGTCGAGCGGATGGCGGCGCTGGCCGCCGCCGAGGCGGTGGCGCAGGCCGGGATCGGCGGCCCCTTCCCCGGCCCGCTCTTCCTCGGCATGCCGCCGGTCGAGGTGGAATGGCCGCAACGGCTGGAGCTGGCCCGGCGCACGAATGGCGAGGCGGCAGGCAGCTACCCCGCGATGATCGCCGCCGCGGCGGGGCGCGGGGACCTGTTCGAGATGTTCCTCTTCGGCGGCATCGGCGAGCGGCTGGCCGATCGCTTCGGCACGCGCGGCGCCCCGGTCTCCGTCACCACCGCCTGCGCGACGGGGGCTTCCTCCATCCAGCTCGGCCTCGAGGCGATCCAGCGAGGCGAGGCCGCGGCGGCGCTCTGCATCGGCGCCGAGGGCAGCGTGGCGCCGGAGCCGATGATCCGCTTCTCCCTGCTCTCCGCCCTCTCGGCCCGGAACGAGGAGCCGGAGCGCGCCTCCCGCCCCTTCGAGAAGACGCGCGAGGGTTTCGTCATGAGCGAGGGCGCCGCGGCGCTGGTGCTGGAGAGCCTGGAATCGGCGCAGGCGCGCGGGGCGGAGGTGCTCGGCCTCGTGCTCGGCGCCGGCGAGCGGGCCGACAGCTTCCACCGCACCCGCAGCAACCCGGATGGCGGGGCAATCATCGGGGCGATGCGGACGGCGATCGCCGATGCGGGGCTCGAGGCCGCGCAGATCGACTATGTCAACGCGCATGGCACCGGCACGCCCGAGAACGACAAGATGGAGACGCTCGGCATGCGCGCCGTCTTCGGCGATGCGCCGCCGCCGATCTCCTCCAACAAGTCGATGATCGGCCACACGCTCTCGGCCGCCGGCGCCATCGAGGCGGTGTTCAGCCTGCTGACGATCCGCGACGGGATGCTGCCGCCGACGATCAACCATGAGGTGCCGGACCCCACCATCCCGCTCGACGTGGTGCCGAACCGGGCGCGGGCGGCGAAGGTAGGGCGCGTGCTGTCCAACAGCTTCGGCTTCGGCGGGCAGAATGTGTGCCTCGTGCTGGGGGCGGCGCCGTGAGCGGCCCCATGGCCCGCGCGCCGGAGGCGCATGCATCATGAGGGCCTTGCAGCTCTTCGGCGACCGCGACACACGAATTGCCGATGTGCCGCCGCCGCCGCCGCCCGGTCCGGGCGAGGTGCAGCTCCGGATGCTCGCCGTCGGGCTCAACCACATCGATGTCTGGGGCTGGCGCGGCATGGCCTTCGCCAAGCGCAGCCTGCCGCTGACCGTGGGCGCTGAGGCCGTGGGCGAGGTGGTGGCGATCGGCGAGGGCGTCGCCGGCTGGCGCATCGGCCAGCGCGCGGTGCCCTATGGGGCGCAGACCTGCGGCGCCTGCCGCGCCTGCCGCGAGGGGCGGGACAATCTCTGCGAGAATGTCGCCGGGGTGAAGGGCTTCCATCTCGACGGCTTCGCGCAGGAGCTGGCGAACCAGCAGGCGCGGCTCTGCGTGCCGGTGCCCGACGGCATCGCGGTCGAGGATGCCGCCTGCGCCGCCATCACCTTCTCCACCGTGGAGCACATGCTCTTCGACAATGCGCGGCTGGAGCCGGGCGAGACGATCCTGGTGCAGGCCGCGGGTTCCGGCATCGGCACCGTTGCCGTGCGGATGGCCAAGGCCATGGGCTGCACGGTCATCGCCACCGCCGGCACGGATGAGAAATGCCGGCGGGTGCGCGAGCTCGGCGCCGACCATGTGGTGAACTACACAACCGACCGCTTCGAGAGCGTGGCGCGCAAGGTGACGCGGAAGCGCGGCGTTGATGTCGTCTTCGAGCATGTCGGGGCGACGACCTGGGCGGGCTCGCTGCTCTCGCTGCGGATGGGCGGGCGGCTCGTCACCTGCGGCAGCACCTCCGGCGTCTCGGCCGAGACCAACCTGATGATGATCTTCCAGCGGCAGCTGCGGATCATCGGCAGCTTCGGCGCCGCCATGCGCAACGTCGCCGACGGCCTGGACAAGATGGCGGGCGGGCTGCGGCCGGTGATCGATACCGTGGCGCCGCTCGAGGGTTTCGCCGGGGCGCTGGCGCGGCTCGAGACGCGTCAGGTCTTCGGCAAGATCGTCGTCACCCTCTGACCATGCGGGACCGGGCGGTCGCGGCGCTGGTGCGGCTGCTCTTCGCGCTGGTGCGGGGGCTGGGGCCCGACCGGGCGGGGGCACTCTGCGCGGCCGTGGCGCGGCGGGTCGGGCCGCTGGTGAAGGCCCATCGCATCGCCCTCGCCAATATCGCCGCCGCCTTCCCGGAGATGACGGCCGGGCAGCACGCGCGCATCGCCGCGGAGGCCTGGGACAATCTCGGCCGGACGGCGGCGGAATACGTCCATCTGGAGCGGATCTGGGATTTCGATCCCGAACGCCCCCCGGGCCGGATCCAGATCGACCCGGAGGTGGTCGAGCGCTTCCTGGCGCTGCGGGAGGACGGCAAGCCGGCCCTTTTCTTCGCCGCCCATCTTGCGAATTGGGAGCTGCCCGCCGTCGCCGCCGCGCGGCACGGGCTGCCCTCGGCGGTGCTCTACCGGACGCCGAACAACCGCGCCGTGGCTGCGGATATCCGCCGGCTCCGCGAAGGCCTCATGGGCCGTCTGATCGCCGCCGACGTCGCCGCGCCGATCCGCATGATGGAGGCGCTGGATGAGGGGCTGCATGTCGGCATGCTGATCGACCAGCGCTTCGGGCGCGGGCCGCAGGTGCCCTTCCTCGGCCGGCCGGCCTATTCCAACCCGCTGCTGGCGCGGCTGGCGCGGCGCTTCGACTGCCCGGTGCATGGCGCGCGGGCCATCCGCCTGCCTGGTGGACGGTTCCGGCTGGAGCTGACCGAGGCGGTGGAGCTGCCGCGCGATGCCAGGGGCCGCGTCGATGTCGAGGCGGCGACGGCGCTGCTGAACCGCATCGTCGAGGGCTGGGTGCGGGAGCATCCGGGCCAATGGCTCTGGATGCACCGGCGCTGGCGGTAGCCGCCGCGGAACTCGGGCAGCCCATGCCGGTTGGCCTTACTCACCGCCGGATCGGAGAGACGCCATGGCCGACGACAAGGCACAGCCCCAGGACTCCACCAAGCAGCCCGCCCCGCCCAAGGTGACGGAGGAGAAGAAGGTCGATACCGGCGCCCAGGAAGCCGCCGCGAAGGAGCGGGAGAAGAGCGGCGGCTACCAGTAGCCGCCGGTCAGGTCCGCCCCGGCGTGCGGGTGGCTGCCGGCTGGGCCGGCCGGGCCGGCTTGCGGGCAGTGGCCGCACGGTCGCGCACTGGCCGGACGATCCGCACCTGGCGTGACGGCGGGCGTTTCGCCGCGGGCGCGCTCTGCGTGGGCGGTGGCGTGACAACCGGCGCCACAGCTGCCCGTGCAGGCGTGCCGGACTGCATCTGCGCCGCCGGCAGGATGGGCGGCGGCACAGCGGGCATCGCCAGAACAGGCGTGGCGGTCAGCGTGGGCGAAGGGGTGGCCGGCGCCACCGGGGCTTGCGCCGCCACCGGCCGGGCCGGCTCCGGCGCCGGCCGGCCAACCGGCCAGGCCAGCAGGGCGAGCGCCGCCAGGCCGGTCAACCCACCACCCGCCGCGATGCCCCATCGCATCCAGGACCGCCTCGGCGGTATGGGCGGCAGGGTCATGTCATCGGGCTCCGCCGCGGGCGGCGGCACCGCAGCCATGCGGCGGAGCGGCACCACCGTCGCCCGCCGTTCGGGCATGGCCTGGCTCGGGCGCTGGCCAGCCAGTCGATTCGGCGCCCCCTCCCAATTGTCGGCCCAGATGCGATCGATCGGGGTGATCAACCGGCATGCGGTCGACATCCAGGCGCTGCCGCCGGATACGCTGAGCGGCGGCTGCCGGTCGAAGGCGCGGGCGATCTCGGCGATGACGGGCACCTCATCGGCCCCGATGCGGCCCTGGATGATGGGCAGATAGCCGCCGAAGATGGCGCCGAACCGGGCCTCCTCCAGCCGGCCGCGCAACACCTGCTCGGCTCCCTCGCTCGGCTCGCCGATATCGAGCAGGGCGATGCCGAGGCCCGGATGCATCAGCACCAGATCCATCCGGACCGGGCGGCCCGGATCGCCGCCGATATCGCAGTGGCGGCCGCAGACCCAGCCTTCCGGCAGGCGTTCCACACTGCCGCCGAATGCGGGCGAATAACGACTCGGGGACCGCTGCCCCCTGATGGACAGTTCCGCTGACATCCCAACTTCCCCCTGCATCCCCTTGGGATTGATCGGCCTTTTTTAGGACGATGGGCAGCGCCGATGGCAGATTATCACACAAAAAGGCGTGAGGAAGGAGTTATGGTTGATTGGCTCCGCCGGCCCATCGCCGGGTGGTCGGCGATCGCGTCCTGTTGAGGTTACCAAGGCCGTGTGGCGTGGCGGCACAGCCTGGCACTGGCAGACCGAATGCACTTTCGGATGGGACCGCACGGCGCCCATCGGGTTGCCTGGCAGGCATCACAGCCACCAATTCCACAGCTTCACGATTTCGATGCGGCAAATGGAGGCTGCCTGCGCAACCACAGGGAGTGGCCAATATGCCTCATCACCTCTCAAGGAGGTCAGGTCGGCGCGCTTTAGCCTTGAATGCGCCCATGTTGCAGCGCAGCATGACGGCAAGTGAGGGGAGGGAAAAGCACAGAGGAGCTTTACCAATGGTTGCCTTCATGCTCGGTACCGCAGCGATTACAGTGATGAGCGTCTTGGCGCGCATCGCGCTGGAGGAGTTCCTCTTCCAGCCCGCGAAGGAGGGCTCGATTGTCCCTCAAGGCTTCCTAGGGTCCTGATCCACGCATGATCGACGAAGCGCATGTACCAGCGGCGACCATCAGCATCATGCAACGTAAGATGCTGGATGCGCTGAGTGAGGCCCGGCAGGGCTATGCGGGCCAGGCTTCGTCGGTATGCGGCCTTACCGTGCGCTTCTCGCGGGAAGGACATGCCGATGTCCTATGGGACATCACCCCCTCGGCACGGCAGACGGAGGGCAATTAGCGCCGCACTCGCCGTGCGCCCTGGCAGGATGGCGACCGGCTGGCGTCCCCAACGGGATTCGAACCCGTGTTACCAACGTGAAAGGCTGGTGTCCTAGGCCTCTAGACGATGGGGACCTGGCCTGCACCGCAGCCCGAGTGGGCTGCGGGCCGCCCAACTACACCGGCCCGGCCGGAACGTCCAGCCTCCGCGTCATGCGGCGGCCAGGGCGGCGGCCAGGGCCGCTGCCCGGGCCCGGCTGCGCATCAGGGGTTGGATGCGCTGGCCGAACTGCTCGATGCCGATGATGAAATCATCGAAGGTCAGCATCACCCCCGCCAGCCCCTCGACCTCCGCCATCTCGTCCAGCAGCCGGGCCACGGTGGCGTAGGAGCCGATGAGCTTCGACCCGGCATTGGGCAGCGGCTCGCTCTGCCGGAGATGGAAGGAGTGGGAATTGGGAGCCGCCGCCTTGTCGCCCGAGGCCTGCTCCGACCGCCAGGCGATCGCCTCGAGATCGGTCCCGGCCTTGTAGTGCCGCCATTTCGCCATGGCCGCCTCATCGGTCTCGTCGGCGATGACCATGGTCAGCGCCAGGGCCCGGGTCGGGCTGCCCGCTGCCTCCGCCGCGGCCCGGAGCTTGGCGACGTTTCCGGCACTGTCGCGCGGATCATTGATGGCGCCGCTGCCGGTGCAGAAATTATAGGTGCAGTGCCGCGCGGCGAAGGCCATGCCCGGCTCGCTGGTGCCGGCGGCGATCAGCGGGATCGGCCGCGAAGGCTGCGGCGCCAGGCGGCAATCCTCCATGGTGTAGAAGCGCCCCTGCAGGTCGCAGCGCCCGGTATTCCAGAGCGACTGCATTACCTCCACATATTCCGTCAGCATGTCGTAACGCTGGGCATAATGCGCATCCCCGGGCCAGAGGCCCATCTGCGCATACTCCGCCCGCTGCCAGCCCGTGATGAGGTTGAGGCCGAAGCGCCCGCCGGAGACATCGTCGATGGTGACGGCCATGCGCGCCGCGATGGCCGGCGGGATGGCGAGCACCGGCACCGTCGCATAGAGCTCGATGCGCGAGGTGACGGCGGCCAGCGCCGACATCAGCGTGAAGCTCTCGAGATTCTCGTTCCAGTGGCCTGAGGGCCCGCCGAAGCCGCGCAGCTTGATCATCGAGAGGGCGAAGTCGAAGCCGTAGCGCTCGGCGCGCTGCACCACCTCGCGGTTGAGAGCGAAGCTCGGGCTGTATTGCGGCGAGGTGGTCGAGATCAGCCAGCCATTGTTCCCGATGGGGATGAAGACGCCGATTTGCATGATCCGCATGTCCCTCTGCCGACCCTGGCCGGAGCAGCAAGCGCCATGCCGCCCCCCTCGTCTGATCGGACAGAGCGAATGCTTAATATCCAATCAAAACTGCACCATACAGGCCCTAAAAATGGCCACTTACTCGTGATTTCCCCCATTTGCCTATCTGGCATTCACTTTTGTGCGGCGCGGCATCTGACCCATGGCAATGACGCCCCGGCACAGAGGCCAGCCACCCCTGCAACAGGAAGGAGGCACGATGTCGAAGCCGATCGATGAGGGCCAGGCGAAGGGTCCCACGCGCCGTCGCCTGCTCCAGGCCGCCATCGGCGCCGCTGCCGGCTCCGGCGCCCTCACCGGCTTCCCGACCATCTGGGCGCAGAACATCCGCGACATCACGCTGCAGCATGCCGGGCCGCCGGTCACCGCCATCCCGCAGATCGCCGAGCAGGCGGGCAAGGATCTCGGCTTCACCGTGCGTATGCAGGCGAGCGAGAATGCCGACCTGCTGAACCGCTTCCTCTCGCAGTCGAGCGCCATCGACGTCGCCGATGTCAGCATCACCTTCCTGAAGTATCTGGTCGGACGGAACGTCCTGCAGACCATCCCGGTCTCGAAGCTCAAATACTGGGACCAGACCATCCCGGTCTTCACCAAGGGCGAGTACCCGGACGGCCGCAAGGCCTCGACCGAGGGCCTCGCCCCCTATGGCGTGCTCTACGCCACCACCGAGGAGGGCAAGGCCTTCGCCCCCGGCCCGACGGCCTGGGTGACAGGCATGCCATCGGTCACCAATGCCGACACGCTCGGCATCCGCCCCGACCTCACCGGACGGCCGATCACCAGCTGGGCGGACCTGCTTGACCCCGCCTTCAAGGGCAAGGCGGCGCTGCAGGACCAGCCGACCATCGGCATCATCGATGTCGCCATGGCAGTGCAGGCGCGCGGCAGCATGGCCTACGGCAACAAGGGCAACATGACGCGCGCCGAGATCGACAAGACGATCGCGCTCATGATGGAGATCAAGCGCAGTGGCCAGTTCCGCTCCTTCTGGACGACCTTTGACCAGTCGGTGAACCTGATGGCCTCGGGCGAGGTGGTCATCCAGTCGATGTGGTCGCCCGCCGTCTCCGCCGTGCGCACCCGCGGCATCCCCTGCACCTTCCAGCCACTGAAGGAGGGCTATCGGGGCTGGGGCTACAATCTCGGCCTGATGAAGCACCTGACGGGGCTGAAGCGCGACTGCGCCATCGAATATGCCAACTGGTACGCCTCGGGCTTCCAGGGCGCCTTCATCGCCCGCCAGGGCTACTACTCGGCCCAGCCGGAGACGGTGCGGAAGGTCCTCACCCCGGCCGAGTGGGACTACTGGTACGACGGCAAGCCCGCCGCGACCGACCTGCCCGACCCCTTCGGCAAGCCCGCGATCAAGCCCGGCGAGGTCCGCGATGGCGGCGCCTTCTGGCAGCGCATGGGCAACATCGCGGTCTGGAACTCCGTGATGGATGAGGACCGCTACCTCACCCGGAAATGGAACGAGTTCATCACCTCCTGAGCAGGGAAGCGCGCATCATGCAGCTCGGCGTCTTCATCCCCATCGGGAACAATGGCTGGCTGATCTCGACCAACTCCCCGCAATACATGCCGAGCTTCGACCTGAACCGCACCATCGTCGAGAAGGCGGAACGCTTCGGCTTCGACTTCGCCCTCTCGATGATCAAGCTGCGCGGCTTCGGCGGGCCGAGCGGCTTCTGGGACCACAACCTCGAATCCTTCACCCTGATGGCAGGGCTCGCCGCGGTGACGAGCCGCATCCAGCTCTTCGCCACCTGCGCCGTGCTCACCCTGCCGCCCGCCATCGCCGCCCGCATGGCGATGACGATCGACAGCATCTCCCACGGCCGCTTCGGGCTGAACCTCATCACCGGCTGGCAGCGCGCCGAGTACACCCAGATGGGGATCTGGCCGGGCGCGGAGCACTATGCCAACCGCTACGAGTACTGCACCGAATACGTCACCATCCTGAAGGATCTCTGGTCCACCGGCCGCTCCGACTTCAAGGGCCGCTTCTTCCGGATGGAGGATTGCCGCTGCAGCCCGCTGCCGCAGCGCCCCATCCCCATCATCTGCGCGGCGCAGAGCGGCGCCGGCACGCGCTACGCCGCCGAGCATGCCGATTACAACTTCTGCGCCAGCACCGGCTTCAACGACCCGAAGGCGGTGGCGCCGAGCGTTGCCCGCCTCGTCGAGGCCAACAAGGCAACCGGGCGCGACTGCGGCGCCCTGGTGCTGACCATGATCATCGCCGACGAGACCGATGCCGCCGCCCAGGCGAAATGGGAGCACTACAAGGCCGGCACCGATATCGAGGCCATCGCCTGGCGCGATGCGCAATCCTCCGACGACCCGAACCCCGACCCATTCGCCGGCCCCAACCGCCGCCGCCTGCTGACCGAGCAGCAATTGCCCACCAACCAGGGCGTGCTCTGCGGCTCCTACGCCTCCATCGCCCGCATGCTGGACGAGATGGCGGAGGTCCCCGGCGTCCGCGGCGTCATGCTGACCTTCGACGACTTCGTCATCGGCATGGAGCAATTCGGCACCCGCATCCTGCCGCTGATGCGCTGCCGTGATGCCCTCCGGCGGGCCGCCTGAGGATGAGCATCACCCAACCCGCCGAGGGCATCGCCGTCACGCCCCGCCCGCGCCGCCGCCGGCGCCTCCGCCTCTCGCCGCAGCTCGTCTCGCTGCTCCAGGTCGGCCCGCTCGGCATCATCCTGATCGCCTTCTTCGCGCTGCCGACGCTCATCTTCCTGGTGGTCAGCTTCTACGACTACGACCGCGTCGGCATCTACCCGGACTTCCTGCTCGACAACTACCGCGATTTGCTGACCACGCCGGCCACGCTCCGCGTCTATCTCAGCTCGCTGAAATTCGCCTTCATCGTCTGGGGCATCACGCTCTTCCTCGGCTTCAACATCGCCTACTTCCTCGTCTTCCATGTCCGCAGCCGCATGGTGCGGACGGTGCTGTTCCTGCTCTGCGCCATTCCCTTCTGGACCTCGGGCATCATCCGCACCATCGCCTGGATCCCCTTCCTCGGCCGTAACGGCGCCTTCAACCAGGCGCTGATGCAGGTGCACCTGACCGAGAAGCCGCTCGAATTCCTGCTCTTCTCGCCCTTCGCCGTCTGCGTGACCTATGTGCACCTCTTCACGTTGCTGATGATCGGACCCATCGCCAACTCCCTGGCGAAGATCGACCCGGCGCTGCTCGAGGCGGCGCGCGACGCCGGCGCCAGCCGCTGGCGCACCATGGCCGATGTGGTGATCCCGCTGTCGAAGACCGGCATCGCCCTCGGCTCCATCCTCGTCTTCACCCAGGTCATGGGCGACTTCTTCGTGGTGAAGCAGATGAGCGGCGGGCAGAGCGCCTCCATCGTCTCGGCCCTGGCCACCGAGATCCAGGCGATGCAATACCCGCCGGCCGCCGCCGCCTCGATGGTCCTCGTGCTCTTCGTCGCCCTGATGGTCGCCGGCATGATGCGCGTCGTCGATGTGCGGAAGGAGCTGGTACGGTGAGCGCGCGGGACCCGCGCGAGCGGCGCCCCTGGACCTTCTATGCCCTCGCCTCGCTGATGGGCCTGTTCCTGCTCTTCCTCTACGGGCCCATGCTCGTCATCTACCTGCTCTCCTTCCAGGGGCCGGATGGCGGCGTGACCTTCCCCATGGTGGGCAGCTCCACCTTCTGGTTCGAGGAGATCCTGCGGCCCGGGCAGATGGCGAACATCCCCGCTGCCTTCGGCCGCTCCCTCCTCCTCGCCGCCATCGTCAGCCTGCTCACCGTGCTGATCTCGGTGGCGGCCGGCATGGGCTTCCGCCGCCGCTTCCCGGGCTCGGGGGTGCTGTTCTACCTCGCCGTCGCCAGCCTGGTGATGCCGAGCCTCCTCGTCGGCTTCGGCATCGGCCTCGGCTTCCAGCTCTTCGGCTGGGAGCCAGGCCTCTTCACCTCGGCGCTGGCCGCCCAGCTCACCTGGACGCTGCCCTTCGGCCTCTTCGCCATGTTCGCGGTCTTCAACCGCTTCAACCGCGCCTATGAGGAAGCGGCGACCGATCTCGGCGCCAGCGCCTGGCAGCGGCTGCGCCATGTCACGCTGCCCATCCTGCTGCCCGGCATCCTCGGCGTGGCGATGGGCGCCTTCACCCTCAGCTACGACGAATACGCCCGCACCACGCTCGTCGCCGGCAACCGCAACACCCTCCCCCTCGAGATCTACGCGCTGATCTCGAGCGCCACCTCGCCGACGCTGTTTGCCATCGGCACGCTGACGACGGCGGTCTCCTTCCTCGTCATCGGCGCCACCCTCGCCCTCGTCATCCGCCTCCAGCGCCGCCGCGCCGCGGCCGCCCGCTGACAGAGGAGCCCCAAGGCATGAACCACCGCTTCGATGTGGAGCTGGTCTCCGTCACCAAGCGCTATGGCGAGACCACCGCCGTGGACGGTATCTCGCTCCGCATCCCGCCGGCCAGCTATTGCTGCCTGCTGGGGCCGAGCGGATGCGGCAAGACCAGCACGCTCCGGATGATCGCCGGGCATGAGGTGGTGTCCGAGGGCGATGTCCTCATCCACGACCAGAACGTCACCGACCTCCCGCCGCTCGAGCGCGGCACGGCGATGATGTTCCAGTCCTATGCCCTGTTCCCGCACCTCTCCTGCCTCGACAATGTCGCCTTCAGCCTGAAGATGCGCGGCACCGCCAAGGCGGAGCGCCATGCCAGGGCGCGCGAGTACCTCGCCCTCGTCCATATGGAGGGCTTCGCCGACCGCCTGCCCGCGCAGCTCTCGGGCGGCCAGCAGCAGCGCGTGGCCCTCGCCCGCTCGCTCATCACCCGCCCGCGCGTGCTGCTGCTGGACGAGCCGCTCTCGGCGCTCGACCCCTTCCTCCGCAGCCGCGTGCGCGAGGAGCTGAAGCGGCTGCAGCGCGAGCTCGGCATCACCTTCATCCATGTCACGCACAGCCAGGACGAGGCGATGGCGCTGGCCGACCTGATGGTGGTGATGCAGGACGGGCATATCCGCCAGGCCGGCCCGCCGCGCGAGGTCTTCGAGCGGCCGGTCAGCGCCTTCGTCGCCCGCTTCATCGGCGGCCACAATGTGCTGGCGGGGCCGGGCGGCCCCATCGCGGTACGCGCCGACCGCTGCCGCCTCGGCGCCGCCGGTGACGGCCCGCATCTCCCCGGCCGCGTCGCGGCGGTGGAGTATCAGGGCAGCAGCGTGCGCGTCGCCCTCTCGGTCGGCGAGGGGCAGGATGCCTCCGTGCTGGTGCCGGATGAGCAATTCTACGCCGAGCCCGTCGCACCCGGCGATTCCGCCACGCTGGTCTGGCGCGAGCGCGATGCGCATGCGCTGGCGGAAATGGGCTGACCCATAACCGAGCAGCAACAGCATCAACCGGCACGCAGCGTCAGGTTGATGCGGGGATCGCGCTTGCGGGAGCGCGGACGCGTTCGCGCGAGCAAGGGTTCCGCGACCTGCCCCGGACGGTTAGGCAGGTTGCATGAATCGCCGGTCCCTCCTGCTCGGCGCCCTCGCGCCCGTCGCCCTCTCCGCCCCCGCCCTCGCCACGCAGCGACCGCTGCCGGCCGCGCGGCGGCTCACCCTGCGCCATGCGGCGACGGGTGCGCGCTTCAACGGCCTCTATCATGACGGGCGCGCGGTCGATCCCGGCGCTCTCGCCGAGATCTCGGCCGTGCTGGCCGACAGCCGCACCGGCACGGTGCATGCCTTCGACCCGACGGCCATCGACATCCTCTGGGAGGCCGGGCAGCGTGCCCGCTGGCGCGGCGAATTCCTCGTTGTCTCAGGCTTCCGCACGCCGGAGACCAACGCGCTGGTCTGCGGCGCCGGCAACAGCCAGCATCTCCGTGCCTCGGCACTCGATGTCTGCGTCTCCGCCGCGCAGCTGGCGGGCTTCACCGATGCCGCGCTGGGGATGAAGCGCGGCGGCGTCGGCGTCTATGCCAGCCGCGGCTTCATCCATCTCGACAGCGGGCCGGTGCGGCGCTGGGGCGACGTACCCGGCGGCCCGTCCGGCAGCAGCGCCCCGCGTGCCGTTCCCGAGGACCCCATCGCGCGCATCGCCGAAGCCTGGGCCTCGACGCGCACGCGCTGACCGCGGGCATCGCGGGGCCTCCGCCCCGCCACCCTCAGTAGCGGTAATAGGGCCGTGGTGGCGGCGCGTAGCGCGCCCGCGGCGGCGCGTAACGCGGCCGGTAGTAGCGGCGTGGCGGCGGCGCATAGTGGCGCCGGTAATAGGGCCGTGGCGGCGGCGGGGCGTAGTGGCGGCGATACTGCACCGGCACCAGTGGTGAGGCTTCCGTCATGGCCAGGGCGGTGCCTGCTGGCCGGGCCGGGGCCGCGGAAGCCGCTCCGGACAGGAGCCCGAGCCCGAGCAGGGTGGCGAGGATCAAGCGGCGCATGGCCAACTCCTTCGTGGTCGATGCGGCAACGCTCCACCCGGGGCAAGGCTGCATTCGGGCCATTCCGCCGCAATCTCGGGGCAACACGTGACGCCGTGTGACAGGGCGGCCCCTCAAGCAAACACCTCCGATCAGATGGAATAATTTGGTCGGAGGTATTTGCTTTATCCGTGAGCCAGCGCGAACGGAAACCGCCCTAAGCAGACGGGACTGTCGCCGCATCCACCACATGCAGGCAGGCGGTCACCGTATCGTTCCAGCGCTCGGCCCGGATCTGGCCGCAGAGATGCAGCGGCGTGCCCTGCCGGGCCAGCAGCGCCTCGGCCAGCGGCCCCTCCTTGGCGCGGAAGCAGATGGCCTTCAGCCGCCCTCCCGCCTCGCCCTCGAGGAAGGCGCGGATGGTGTTGCCCTCCTTCCCCACCCGGTCGGCCCGCACCACCCGAGCCCGCGGCAGGACGAAGACCGGCTCCTCATTGCCGGCGCCGAAGGGCGCCAGCCGCTCGACCTGGCAGGCGAGGTCCGTGGTGGCGGCCGGCACCGCGACGCTGCCCTCCACCACCAGGTCGGCGGCACCCGGCAGCCCGCCCGCCTGGGCCAGGCGCTCGTCGAGGAAGGCATGCAGCTCCTCCCGCCGCCCGGCCAGGAAGCTGAAGCCGGCAGCCATGGCATGCCCGCCACCCGTCTCCAGCAGCCCCGCCTGCCGCGCGGCGATGACGGCCGCGCCGAGATCGACGCCGGGGACGGAGCGGCCGGAGCCCTTGGCCAGCCCGCCCGCCAGCCCGGCGACGCAGGCGGGCCGGTTGAACCGCTCCTTCACCCGCCCGGCGACGATGCCGACCACGCCTGGATGCCAGCCATCCCCGACGACCAGCAGCACGGGGTGCCCGGCGGCATGCTGCGCCTCGGCCGCGGCGAAGGCAGCGCCCAGCACCTCAGCCTCAACCTCCTGCCGCCGCCGGTTCACCGCATCCAGGCGCTCGGCCATGGCCCGCGCCTCGACCGGGTCGTCGCAGAGCAGCAGCCGCATGCCGAGATCGGGCTCGTCCACCCGCCCGGCGGCATTGATCCGCGGGCCGAGCACGAAGCCCAGGGAATGCGCCGTCGGCCCATCGCGCACCTGCCCGACATCGAGCAGCGCGGCGATGCCCGCCCGCCCGCGCCGGGCCATCACCTTCAACCCCTGCGTCACCAGCGCCCGGTTGACGCCGGTGAGCGGCATCACGTCGCAGACGGTCGCCAGCGCCACCAGGTCGAGCAATTCGAGCGGCGAGGGTTCCGTCCCTTGGGCGAAATGCCCCGCCCGCCGCAGCGCCCGGTGCAGCGCGACCACAGCGAGGAAGGCAACCGCCGCGGCGCAGAGGTTGCGCAGGCCGGAGGTGCAGTCGAGCCGGTTGGGGTTCACCGCCGCGGCGATGCGCGGCACCGGCCCCTCCGACTTGTGGTGGTCGAGCACCACCACATCGGCCCGCCCCTCGGCGGCGGCCAGCGCCTCATGCGCCGCGATGCCGCAATCGACGCAGACGATCAGCGTCGCCCCGCGCTCGCAGAGGATGCGGATGGCGGCCGGGTTGGGGCCGTAGCCCTCCTTCAGCCGGTCCGGCACGTAGTGGCTGACGGTGCAGCCGAGGCGCCGCAGGGCGCGGACCATCAGCGCGCCGGAACAGGCGCCGTCCACGTCGTAATCGCCGAACACCGCCACCGTCTCGCCGGCGAGGACGGCCCGCGCCAGCCGCTCGGCGGCGGCATCCATGTCGATCAGCCGGGACGGATCGGGCAGCAGGGCGCGCAGCGTCGGCTCGAGGAAGTCGCCGACACCCTCGAGCGGCACGCCGCGGGCCGCCAGCAGCCGGCCGACCAGCTCAGGCAGGCCGGCCCGCTGGGCGATGGCGAGGCCCAGCCGCGGCTCGGCCTCGCGCCAGACCCAGCGCCGGCCGGTCAGGCTGCGGCCAATGCCGAGAACAGGCTCGGCCATGGTCTCAGCCGAAGAAGGGCATCGGCTTGCGGTCGAAGTTGTGATGGCCCTCGACATAGCGGACGGTGCCCGACTTGCTACGCATGACCATGGAATGGGTGATGGCGCCGGTCGCGGTGCGCCGCACGCCGCGCAGCATCGGGCCGGTGGTGACGCCGGTGGCGGCGAACATCACGTCGCCCCGCGCCATCTCATCGACGCTGTATTTCCGGTTCGGGTCGGTGATGCCCATGGTGCGGGCGCGCTCCACCTGCTCCTCATTCTCGAACAGGAGGCGGCCCTGCAGCTGGCCGCCGATGCAGCGCAGCGCCGCCGCCGCCAGCACGCCCTCCGGCGCGCCGCCCGAGCCGATATAGATGTCGATGCCCGTCTCCGGCTGGCTGACCGCGATGACGCCCGAGACATCGCCGTCGCCGAGCAGGGTGATGCGCGCGCCCGCGGCCCGGCAGGCCTTGATCATCGCCTTGTGGCGGTCGCGGTCGAGGGTGCAGACCATGAGGTCGCCCACCTCACACTGCTTCGCCTGGGCCAGGGCGCGGAGGTTCTCCTCGACCGAGGCGTCGAGATCGACCAGCCCCTCCGGGAAGCCAGGCCCGATGGCGATCTTGTCCATGTAGATGTCGGGGGCGTGGAGGAAGCCCCCCTTCTCGGCAAGCGCCAGGGTGGCGATCGCGTTCGGGCCGCCCTTGGCGGTGATGGAGGTGCCCTCCAGCGGATCGACCGCGATATCCACCTCCGGCCCGCCGAGGCCGATCTTCTCGCCGATATAGAGCATCGGCGCCTCGTCCATCTCGCCCTCGCCGATCACCACCACGCCGCTGACGGCGACGGTGTCGAAGGCCTTGCGCATGGCGTCCACCGCGGCGCCGTCGGCGGCGTTCTTGTCGCCCCGGCCGATCCAGCGGGAGGCGGCGATGGCCCCGGCCTCGGTCACCCGCACCAGCTCCAGCGCCAGGTTGCGGTCGACGACCTTGCCGTGGGTGGCCTCGATTGCTGCCATGGTCTGCTTCCTTGTCGTCCTAAAGCCTGTGCCGCTTCTGCCGCGGCGGAGTCGCGGGTGATCCTACAGCGGCTCGACGCGGATGAGCGCGGGCTTCTCCAGCACGGAATCGAGCGCGGCGATCCGCGCCAGCGCCGCCCGCATCGCCGCCTCCTCGCAATCATGCGTGGTCAGCACCACCGGCACCGCCTCGCCCGGCGCCCGGCCGCGCTGCAGCATCGATTCGAGGCTGATCGCCTCGTCGCGCAGGATGCCGGTGACATCGGCGATGACGCCGGGCCGGTCGAGCACCATCAGCCGCAGGTAGTAGGCGCCACAATGCCGGTCCATCGGCACCGAGGGTGCTGCGTCCAGCGCCCCGCTGGCCGCGCCCCAGACCGGCGTGTGCCGGCCCCGCGCCAGGTCGATCAGGTCGGCGGCCACGGCGCTGGCGGTCGGCCCCGCCCCGGCCCCTCGGCCCTCCAGCATGACCCGGCCGACGAAATCGCCCTCCGCCACCACCGCGTTGAACACGCCATCCACCCGCGCGATGGGTGCGGCCACCGGCACCATGCAGGGATGCACCCGCGCCGAGATCCCCGCCGCGTCGCGGCTGGCGATGCCGAGCAGCTTGATCCGGTAGCCGAGCTCGCCCGCGAGCGCGATGTCGAGCGCCGTCACCTCGCGGATGCCCTCGACATGCACGGCGCCGAATTCCACCGGCCGGCCGAAGGCAAGCGCGGCCAGGATCGCCAGCTTGTGCGCCGCGTCGATGCCGTCGATATCGAAGGAGGGGTCGGCCTCGGCATAGCCAAGCGCCTGCGCCTCGGCCAGCACCTCGGCGAATTCCCGCCCCTGCTCGCGCATCACGGTGAGGATGTAGTTGCAGGTACCATTGAGGATGCCGGCGACGCGGCGGATGCGGTTGCCCGCCAGCCCCTCGCGCAGCCCCTTGATGGCCGGGATGCCGCCCGCCACGGCGGCCTCGAAGGCCAGCGGCACGCCACGGGCCTCGGCGAGTTCGGCAATGGCCGCGCCATGCACCGCGAGCAGCGCCTTGTTGGCGGTGACCACCGGCTTGCCAGCGGCAATGGCCGCCTCGACCAGGGCCCGAGCCGGCCCGTCGCTGCCGCCGATCAGCTCGACGACGACATCCGTGCCGGGGTCCGCGGCCAGCGCCACCGGGTCGTCATACCAGCGCAGGCCATCGAGGGGCACGCCCCGGTCCCGCCCGCGCGTCCGGGCGGAGACGGCGCCGACCGTGACCGGCCGCCCGGCCCGCGCCGCGACGATATCGGCATTCTCGGAGAGCAGCTTGAGGAGGCCGGCGCCGACCGTCCCGAGGCCGGCGACCGCAACCGAGAGAGGCTTATGCTCAGGACGCGGCTGACTCACGCTCCCGGCCTGCGGCCGTCCACGATCAGACGCGCTCATGCCGAGACCTGCTCCTTCTCGGCCGCCACGGGGCCGAGATTGTCGCCCTGGAGGAAGCTGCGGATGCCGCGGAGCGCCTGGCGGATGCGCTGGTTGTTCTCGACCAGGGCGATGCGGACATGCCCGTCGCCATGCTCGCCGAAGCCGAGGCCCGGCGCGACCGCCACCTTGGCCCGCGCCAGCAGCAGCTTGCTGAACTCGACGCTGCCGAGATGACGGAATTTCTCCGGAATCGGCGCCCAGAGGAACATCGAGCCCTCGGGCGAGGGTGTCTCCCACCCCGCCTGGCGCAGCCCCTTCACCAGCAGGTCCCGCCGCTCGCGGTAGAGCGTCCGCATCTCGGCCACCGTATCCTGCGGCCCGTTCAGCGCGGCGGCGGCGGCGATCTGGATCGGCGCGAAGGCGCCATAGTCCAGGTAGGACTTCACCCGCGTCAGCGCCCCGATCAGCCGCTCATTGCCGGCGGCGAAGCCCATCCGCCAGCCCGGCATGTTGTAGGTCTTGGAGAGCGAGGTGAACTCCACCGTGACATCCTTCGCCCCCTCCACCTGCAGCACGGAGGGCGGCGGGACGCTGCCGAAATAGAGCTCGGCATAGGCGAGGTCGGAGAGGATGAAGAGCTCATGCCGGCGGCAGAGCGCCACCAGGTCGCGGTAGAATTCGATGCTGGCGAGATGGGCGGTCGGGTTCGAGGGGAAATTGACGATGACCGCCGTCGGCTTCGGCACGGAATGCCGGACGGCCCGGTCGATCGCCGCCAGCATCTCGTCATCCGGCGTACAGGGCAGGCTGCGGACGGAGGCGCCGGCGATGATGAAGCCGAATTGGTGGATCGGGTAGGAGGGGTTCGGCACCAGGATGGTGTCGCCCGGGCTGCTGATCGCCTGGGCGAGGTTGGCCAGCCCCTCCTTGCTGCCGAGGGTCGCCACCACCTCCCGCTCCGGGTCGAGCTTCACGCCGAAGCGGCGGTCGTAATAGCCGGCCAGCGCCCGCCGCAGCCCGGGGATGCCCTTCGACATCGAGTAGCGGTGCGTCCGCGGGTCCTGCACCGCCTCGATCAGCTTGGCGACGATATGGGGTGGCGTCGGGCTGTCCGGGTTGCCCATGCCGAGATCCACGATGTCCTCTGCGGCTGCACGGGCCCGGGCCTTGGCGGCATTCACTTCCGCGAAGACATAGGGTGGCAGGCGGCGGATTCGGTGGAATTCCTCGGTCATCGACTTGGGTCCGATCGGGTTGCGCCGGGCCAGAGGGCTGCCCGGCCCGCCCCTATAGCCGGTTGCGCCCGCTGCCGCGAGGTCCGCCTGGCGCAGATGGGGCGGCGGAGCTAGGGGCGCAGCTCAGGCCGTGGTGGCGGGCCCAGCAGGTCGGGCGGCGGCGGGGCGGGGGCCAGGTCCGGCATGGCGGGCGGCGCCGGCTCCGGCGCGGCAGCCGGCCCCCCACCCTGCGGCGGCCGGGCCCGCGGCGCGGTGTCGCTCCCCCGCGGCGCGGTGTCGCTCCAGGGAATGGCGGGGGCGCCGGCCAGCGAGGCCCGGGCGGGCGGTGAGGCCGGGATGGCCGGGTCGCCCGGGGCGGCCTGACCCGGCCGCGCCGGCACGGCGCGCGGCGCCAGCGCCGCCCGTGACTGCTCCCGGTTGGCGACAAGGGCGGCCGAGATCGCATCCCGCACCTCGGGCGGCGGCCGCTCCGGCCGCGGCGGGACGCTGGCGAGGTTGGGCCGCCCCCGGTCCAGCCCCGGCGGCGGCGGGCGGCCCTCATCGACCGCGCCGGTGACGGTGCGATAGATCTCCACCGGGTTGACTGCCTTCGGGATGGTACAGCCGGCCAGGGCCGGCAGCATGGCCAGGGTCAGGACCTGTGGCATGCACGCTCCCGCCCGGAACCTCACATGCCGCATCGATACCGCCTCCATTCCATGCCCTGGTTAACGCGGAATGGCCTGGCGGGAAAGCAACCCCGGGCCCGCAGCAGGGTTGGAGCCTACCACCCGCCAAGGGTAGGATGCGCCATGGCCGAAGAAAAAATACCTGACAACAATCAATTCCGGCTGCCCGACCCGGCGCTGGTCACCCGCACCATGTCCGAGGTCGCCGAGCGCGGCCAGCGGATCGTGGCGGATTTCCTCAAGCGCCAGTCGGAATCGGGCACCGCCACGCCCGACCCGCTGAATATCGGCGGCGCCTTCCTCGAAATGACGACCCGGCTGATGGCGAACCCCGCCCGGCTGGTCCAGGCCCAGCTCGGCTTCTGGCAGGACTACCTGACCCTCTGGCAGAACACCGCCCGCCGCATGCTGGGCGAGACATCCCAGCCGGTCATCGCCGAGGATCCGCGCGACCGCCGCTTCAAGGACGAGGCCTGGCGCGAGAACGAGGTCTTCGACTTCATCAAGCAGTCCTACCTGCTCAGCGCCCGCTACTTCCAGACCGTCGTCGGCAGCGTCGAGGGGCTGGACCAGAAGGCGGCGCAGAAGGTCGACTTCTACACGCGGCAATTCGTCGATGCGATGAGCCCCTCCAATTTCCTCCTCACCAACCCGGAGGTGCTGCGCAAGACCGCCGAGACGGGTGGCGAGAACCTTCTGAAGGGCCTCTCCCACCTGCTCGCCGACCTCGAGCGCGGCAAGGGCAAGCTCCGCATCCGCATGACGGATGACAGCAAGTTCCGCGTCGGCGAGAACATCGCGGTCACGCCCGGCAAGGTCGTCTACCAGAACGACCTGATGCAGCTGATCCAGTACGCGCCGACGACCGAGACGGTGCTGCGGCGCCCGCTGGTGATCTTCCCGCCCTGGATCAACAAGTTCTACATCCTCGACCTGCGGCCGAAGAACTCCTTCGTCAAATGGGCGACCGACCAGGGCCATACGGTCTTCGTCGTCTCCTGGGTGAACCCGGACGAGCACCTCGCCGAGAAGGGCTTCGACGACTACATGCACGAGGGCGTCTATGCCGCCCTCGACGCCATCGAGCAGGCGACCGGCGAGCGGCAGGTCAACGCCATCGGCTACTGCCTCGGCGGCACGCTGCTGGCGACGACGCTGGCGCATATGGCGGCCAAGCGCGACACCCGCGTCAAGACCGCCACCTACTTCGTCACCATGACCGATTTCGAGGAAGCCGGGGAGCTCAGCGTCTTCATCGACGAGGAGCAGCTGCGCGGCCTCGAGGAGAAGATGCAGCAGCGCGGCTATCTCGAGGGCCGCGAGATGGCGACGACCTTCAACATGCTCCGCGCCAACGACCTCATCTGGTCCTTCGTCGTCAACAACTACCTGCTGGGACAGGAGCCCTTCCCCTTCGACCTGCTCTACTGGAACGACGATTCCACGCGGATGCCGGCGAAGATGCACAGCTTCTACCTGCGCCGCATGTACCAGCAGAACGACCTGGTGAAGCCGGGCGAGCTCGACCTGCTGGGCGTGAAGATCGACCTGCGCAAGATCAAGGTGCCGAGCTACATGATCTCGACGCGCGAGGACCATATCGCGCCCTGGAAATCGACCTACCGCGCGACGCAGATCTATGGCGGCCCGATCCGCTTCGTCCTCGCCGCCTCCGGCCATATCGCCGGCATCGTGAACCCGCCGGGCAGCGGCAAGTACAGCCACTGGGTGAATGAGAACCTGCCGCCCGACCCGGAGGCCTGGTTCGGCGGTGCGACCGAGCTGGCCGGCTCCTGGTGGCCGGACTGGCAGCGCTGGGTGACCTCGCAGGACAAGGGAGCGAAGGAGCAGGTGCCCGCCCGCATCCCCGGCTCCGGCGCCCTGCCGGCGCTCGAGGATGCGCCCGGCAGCTACGTCAAGGTGCTCGGCGCCGACTGAGTGGGCTTCCGTTCCGCGAACAGCGCCAGCCGCCGCGCCGCGATGGGCGAAAGCCCCTCGCCCGCCAGCGCCTCCACCGGCGGCAGCGCGGCGGCGAAGTGGCAGGCGCTGCGATGCCCGGGCGCCACCTCCACATCCGGCGGCTCCACCTCGCGGCAGATGGCCTCGGCATGCGGGCAGCGGGTGTGGAAGCGGCAGCCGGGCGGCGGGTTGAGCGGGCTCGGCACGTCGCCGCCGAGCGGCTTCACCATCCCCCGCCGCCGCGGATCGGGCTGCGGGATGGCCGAGAGCAGCGCCCGCGTATAGGGATGCCGCGGATTGGCGAAGAGGCTGCGCTTGTCCGCCACCTCCATGATGCGGCCGAGATACATCACCGCCACCCGGTCCGCCATGTGCTTCACCACCGCCAGGTCATGGGCGATGAACAGGTAGGCGAGGCCGAGCCGCGCCTGCAGGTCCTTCAGCAGGTTCACCACCTGCGCCTGGATCGAGACGTCGAGCGCCGAAACCGGCTCGTCGCAGATGATGAGCGCCGGCTGCACCGCCAGCGCCCGGGCGATGCCGATCCGTTGCCGCTGACCGCCGCTGAACTCATGCGGGAAGCGCCCCGCCTGCCAGGCCGCCAGCCCGACCAGCCCCAGCAGCTCCCGCACCCGCGCCGCGCGGCTGGCGGCATCGCCGATGCCATGGACGATGAGCGGCTCGGCGATCGCCTCCCCCACCGTCAGCCGCGGGTTGAGGCTGGCATAGGGGTCCTGGAAGATGATCTGCGCCTGCCGCCGCATCCGCCGCATCGCGCCGCCGGACAGGCCGGTGATGTCGGTGCCGTCGATCCGCACCCGCCCCGCCGTCGGCTCGATCAGCCGCAGCGCCAGCCGCGCGGTGGTCGACTTCCCGCAGCCGCTCTCACCCACCAGCGCCAGCGTCTCGCCCCGGCCGAGGGCGAAGGAGACGCCGTCCACCGCCCGCACCGTGCCGCCCTTCACCGCCCAGTGCCGGGCCAGCCCCTCGACCTCCAGCAGCGGCGCGCTCATGCCGCCAGCTCCACCGGCGCCCGCAGGCAGGCGACGCCATGCGCCGGCCCGATCCCCCGCAGCGCCGGCACCTCGGCGCGGCAGGCCTCCGCCACGAAGGGGCAGCGCGGCGCGAAGCGGCAGCCGGGTGGCAAGGCGAAGGGCGGCGGCACGCTGCCCTCGATGGCGAGCAGCCGCGTCCGCTCCTCATCCAGCCGCGGCACGGAGCCGAGCAGGCCGATCGTATAGGGGTGCTGCGGGTCCTCGAAGAGGGCAGCGGCCGGCGCCCGCTCCACCACGCGGCCCGCATACATCACCGCCACCTCATCGGCCATCTCCGCCACCACGCCGAGGTCATGGGTGATGAGGATGATCGACATCCCCGTCTCCGCCTGCAGCTCCCGCAGCAGGTCGAGGATCTGCGCCTGCACCGTCACGTCGAGCGCGGTCGTCGGTTCGTCGGCGATCAGCAGGCGCGGCGCGCAGGCCAGCGCCATGGCGATCATCACCCGCTGCCGCATCCCGCCCGAGAGCTGGTGCGGATACTCCTCGAAGCGCCGCTCCGGCGAGGGGATCCGCACCCGCCGGAGCGCCGCGATCGCCCGCTCGCGCAGGTCGCGCGCGGACCCCTGTCCCTTGGGCTCATGCGCCCGCATCGCCTCGACGATCTGCGCGCCGACGGTATGGACCGGGTTGAGCGAGGTCATCGGCTCCTGGAAGATCATCGCCACCTCCCCTCCCCGCACCCGCCGCATCGCCGCCGGCGGCAGGGTGAGCAGGTCGCGCCCCTCCAGCAGCACGCGCCCCTCGGCGATGCGCCCCGGCCGCGGCACCAGCCCCATCACCGAGAGCGACAGCACGGATTTCCCGCAGCCGCTCTCGCCGACGATGCCGAGCGTCCGCCCGCGCGGCACATCGAGATCGACGCCATCCACCGCCGCGAAGCCGCCAAAGCGGGTGCGCAGCCCCTCGATCCTGAGGATGGGCCCGGCGGTCACTTCCAGAGGAAGCTCGGCGGGGCGATCTTCTCGGCCGTGCGATGCGCCCAGTCATGCTGCGGCACCTGCTCGGCCACGCGCTTCTGCGACTCATGCAGATGCTCGGCGGCGGCGCGGTAGTCGATAGTCAGCACCTCGCCATCCTTCACCACCTGCTGCCCGTCGACATAGACGGCGCGCAGCGCCCGGTCGCCCGCGGCGTAGATCAGGCTGCGCACCGGGTCCCGCGCCGGGCGCATCTGCGGGTGGGTGATGTCCACCAGCACGAAGTCGGCCCGGCAGCCCGGCGCCAGCCTTCCGATATCCGGCCGCCCGAGCGCCCGCGCGCCGCCCACCGTCGCCGCCTCGAACAGCTCGGTCGTGGTGATGCTGCGCGGGTCCGTCGCCTGGGTCCGCGCCAGGTAGGCGGCGAGGCGCATCTCATCCAGCATGTTGTGCGGATAGGTATCGGTGCCGATGCCCATGTTCACGCCGGTGCGCTTGTAGCGCCCGAGATGCTTCAGCGTGATGCCGCGCCGGGCGAAGACGGTCGGGCAATGCGCGACGGTCGTCCCCGTCTCGGCCAGGATGTCGAGGTCGCGCCGCGTATGCCAGGGCGTGCTCGGATGGTCGTCGAGGAAGATGCCGTGGCCGATGATCGCCCGGTCGTCGAGCAGCCCCTGCTCGTACAGCCAGCCGATCGGGGTGAAGCCGTGGCGCCGCGTGATCTCGTGGAATTCCGAGACCGACTGCGCGGCGTGGATCTGCCAGGAGATACCGCGCCGCCGCGCCTCGTCCCGGCTGTCCTTCAGCAGCTCCGGCGTGCAGGTGTCGATCTGGCTCGGCACCGCCATGCCGAAGAGGCGGCCGCTCTCATGCTGCTCGGCCCGCTCCACCAGGCCGAAGGCCTCCTCCATCGCCTTCTCGCCGGCCGAGGGGTCCCACTCATACTCCACCACATGGCCGTTCTTGGTGAACCAGCGGGCGGAGCGGAACATCGGCGCGATGCAGACGCGCATGCCGCTCTCGGCCAGCAGGTCGAGCCAACCCGGATGGGCTACGGAGAGGTCGGCGACGGTGGTGACGCCGGAGAGCAGCAGCTCCGACAGCGCCACGCGCACGCAGCTATGCACCGCGTCCGGGTCGGGGCGGAAGATCGGCAGGTACTCGTAGAGCGAGGAATTATAGAGGCCCGGCGTCCCCACCTCATCGGTGAAGCCCTTGTTCATCGGCTCCGAGGAGGGGTGGGAATGGATGTTCACCAGCCCCGGCATGACCATCATGCCGCTGCCGCTGATCGTCTCCTGCACCGGCCCGGCATAGTCGCGCCCGACGAAGAGCAGCTTGCCGTCCTCATAGGCGACGTCGCCATTCGGCATGTAGACATGCTGCTTGGTGGCCTCGTCCCAGGCCAGGACGATATCCGCGTTGCGGATGAGGGTGACGGGCATTCTTCTCTCCCTTTATCGCGTCAGCCGGATGTCGAGGCCCTTATAGAGCGCGACACCGTAGATCCCATGCGCGCGCACGCCCTCGGCCCGCATCGAGGAGGCGACCCAGAGCTGCTCCCGCGCCACGGGAAACCAAACATTCGCTGCCGCGACCAGCCGCTGCGCCTCGGCGATCGCCGCCATGCGCGCCGCCGGGTCGAGCGCCACCTTGGCCTGCTCCAGCGCCCGGTCGGTCGCCGGGTCGGACCAGTTCATCCGGTTCGGCGTCGGCCGGTTGCGGCTGTCGAAATAGAGCGAGAAGCCGTCCGTCGCCGTCACATAGGGGTAGGACATCATGAAGGCGTCGAATTCCTGCGTCGCCAGCCGCCCCCAGCCCACCGTCGCATCCCACATTTGAATCTTCATCTCGATGCCGACCCGCCGCAGGTCGGCCTGCATCGCCTCCAGCACCTGCCGGCTCTGCTGGGTGTTGATGACATAGGTGAGGAAGCTGGCGCGCTGCCCGTCCTTCACCCGCACATTGTCGGGGCCCATGCGCCAGCCGGCCTCGTCGAGGGTGCGCTTCGCCGCCTCGGGGTCATAGCCCGGCACCAGCTTCGCCGCCTCGGCGTCGTAGCCCGCGGTGTTCGGGTTGAGATAGGCATCCGCCGGCTTCGCCGAGCCGAACCATACCGCCTGGACGATGGCCGCGCGGTTGACTGCCTGGTTGATCGCCCGGCGCACCGCTGGGTCGTTCATCACCGGCTTGTCCACCTTGAAGCCGACGAAATAGTCCCAGAAATAGTTCTCCTGCGTCGACATCCGCACATTCGGCATCTGCCGCAGCTGGCTGATGGCGATGGGCGGGATGTACTGCGTCGCATCCGCCTGGCCGGTCTGCAGCGCCGCCAGCCGCGTCTGGCTCTCCGGCACCACGCGCCAGATCACCCGGTCCACCTGCGGCGCCGGGTTGGCGTAGATCGGCGGGCCCCAGCGGTAGTTCGGGTGCTTCTGAAGCACCAGCTCCTGCCGCGGCGTCCAGCTCACCCAGCAATAGGGGCCGGTGCCGTTGAAGCCCTGCACGCCGAAATTCGGCCCGAGCCTCTCGACCGTCGCCTGGTCGACGATGGAGGCGAAGAACAGGCTGAGCTGGTACAGCAGCTCGCCATAGGGCTCGTTCAGCTCGTATTCGACGGTATGGTCGTCCCTGGCGCGGATCTCCTTCACCGGCCCCGCCCGCCAGCGCACCGGGCTCCGCGTCGCAGGATCCAGCCAGCGGTTCATGGTGTAGACCACGTCGCGCGCGGTGAAGGGCTTGCCGTCGCAGAAGGTCACGTCGCGGCGGAGGTGGAAGGTATAGGTCCTGCCGTCCGGCGAGACCTCCCAGCGCTCGGCGAGGCCGGGCTTCACCGTCTTCATGTCCCAGTCGAGCGAGACCAGCGTGTCGCTCATCATGTAGATGCTCTCGCCCGCCGAACGCGCGGTGGAGCGCGGCGGGTCGTAATTGTCGGCATCGATCTCGCGCAGCACGACCAGCGTGTTGCGCGGCGCCGGCTGGGCCAGCGCTGTGCCGGCCGAGACGGCGAGCAGCGCGGCGGCGAGAAGCTGTTTCATCCGACTCTCCTCAGAAGCGAAGCCGCGGGTCGAGCGCGTCGCGCAGCGCATCCCCCAGCAGGTTGAAGGCCAGCACGATGGCGAAGATGCCGATGCAGGGAATGACCGCGATATGCGGCGCGAAGAACAGGAAATTCCGCCCCTCGCTCGCCATGGCACCCAGCTCGGCGGTCGGCGGCTGCGCCCCGAGGCCGAGGAAGGAGAGCGCCGAGCCGAGCAGGATCACCTGGCCGAAGCGCAGCGTGGTGAAGACGAAGATGGCGGAGAGGCAATTGGGCGCCAGGTGCCGCCAGATCAGCCGCGCATCGGTCATGCCGATGGCGCGCGCCGCCTCGATGTAGTCGAGCCGCATCGTCACCAGCGCGCTGCCGCGGGCGATCCGCGCCATCAGCGGCACGGTGGCGATGGCGAGCGCCAGCACCACGCTGGACAGGCCCGGGCCGAAGATCGCGGCGATGGCCAGCCCGACCAGGATGGCCGGGAAGGACAGCATCATGTCCATCAGCCGCATGATCGGCCCGTCCAGCCAGCGCTGGTAGAAGGCGGCGAGGAAGCCGAGCAGCACGCCCACGACACCCCCCGCCAGCGTGGCGGAGAAGCCCATCAGCAGCGAGGCGCGCAGCCCGAAGAGCATGCGCGTCACCATGTCCCGCCCCTGGGCATCGGCGCCGAGCGGAAGGCCCGGCGAGCCGGGCGGCTGCATCGACAGGGCGAGGTTGTTGTCGAGCGGGTCGGTCGGCGCCAGCCAGGGCGCCAGGGCCGCCGCCGCGAGCAGCAGCAGGGTGAAGATGAGGGCACCGGCCGCCGCCGGGTCCCGCAGCAGCCGGGCCAGCAGGCCGGGCCGGCGCGGCGCCTCCGCCTCGGCTGTCGTCGCGCTCATGCCGCGCGCATCCGCGGGTCGAGCGCAGCGTAGAGCATGTCGACGGCCAGGTTGATGAGGATGAAGCCGCTCGACAGCACGATGATCGTCCCCTGGGCCATGGGCAGGTCGGAGGAGAGGATGGCGCCGACGGCCAGCCGCCCGACGCCGGGCCAGGAGAAGACCGTCTCCGTCACCACCGCGCCGCCGAGCAGGAAGCCGATCTGCAAGCCGACCAGCGTCACCACCGGGATCAGCGCGTTGCGCAGCGCATGCATGGTGACGACGCGGCGCTCCGTCAGCCCCTTGGCGCGCGCCGTCCGCACATGATCGGCCGAGAGCACGTCGAGCACCGCCGTCCGCGTCATCCGCGCGACCGGCCCGATGAAAACGCCGCCGAGGGTCAGCGCCGGCAGCACGATCGCCTGCAGCCCCTCCATCGTCCAGAGCGGCCCGCCCCGCCCGGTGAAGGGCAGGAGCTGCCATTGGAAGCCGACGAACCAGATCAGCAGCAGGCCGAGGAAGAAGACCGGCACCGAGCCGCCGGCGACGCTGACGGCGAGGATCGCCTTGTCGATCGCCCCGCCCCGCCAATAGGCCGCCGCCGTCCCCATCAGGATGCCGAGCGGGATGGCCCAGACGAGGCTCGCCACCATCAGCTCGAGCGTCGGCCCGATCGTCGCCCCCAGCTCCTGCGAGACGGGGACGTTGTTGATGATGGAGACGCCGAGATCGCCCTGCGCCAGCCGCCAAAGATAGAGTCCGAATTGCACGTAGAGCGGCCGGTCGAGCCCGAGGTCGCGGCGTATCGCCTCCACCACCTCGGGCGTCGCGGTCGGCCCGGCGCGCACCGTCGCCGCGTCGGTCGGCACCACCTGCATCAGCAGGAAGCCGATCAGCAGCACCCCGAGCAGCACCGGGATGACGAGCAGGATCCGCCGCAGCGCATGGCGCGCCATCAGGCGAGCTCGCCATGCCGGTCGAAGATCGACAGGCCGTCGCGCAGCGTCAGGTCGGCGCGCGTCTCCAGCACCGCCTCGGGCGCGATGGCGAAGACATCCTGCGACAGCACGGCGATATCCGCCTGCATCCCGGGCTCGAGCGTCCCACGCCGGTCCTCGGCGAATTGCGTGTAGGCACCGCACCAGCTCTGGCAATGCACCGCCTGCTCAGGCGTCAGCGCCTCCTCGATGCCGAGCACCGTCCCCCTGTTCGTCCGCCGCGTCAGCATGGTGAAGAGGTTGATGAAGGGATCGACGGTCGAGACCGGGCAGTCCGAGGACGCCGCCGGGTGATGCCCCTCCTCCAGCCAGGTCCGCATCGGATAGGCGTATTCGCTCCGCTCCCGCCCGAGATTGGCGATGTAGGTATCGCCGAACTCGTAGATGAAGACCGGCTGCGGCACCGGCAGGATGCCGCGCGCCAGCATCCGCCGCCGCTGGTCGCGCGTGACGAAGCCGCAATGCTCGATCCGGTGCCGCCGCCCGGCGAAGGGGTGCGCTGGCGAATCCGCCGCCTCCATCCCCTGCAGCACCTGCTCGATCGCCGCATCGCCGATCGCATGGATGTCGAGCTGCCAGCCCTGCTCATGGTAGCGCCGCAGCAGCGCATGGATCGTCTCGTCGGGGAAGGTGAAGACGCCCCGCGTATCCGCCGGTACGTAGCGGTCGAAGAAGGCCGCCGTCAGCCCGCCCGCGCTACCATCGGCGAAGACCTTCACCGCGCCCCAGCGCAGCGAGTCATCCCCCGCCATCGGGCGCAGCCCCGCCTCCCAGGCCGCCTCGGCGATGCCCTCCGGGTTGCCCGCCAGCACCTGCCACATGCGCAGCGGCAGCCGCCCCGCCGCCTTCGCCGCCTCATAGGCGCCGACCTCCGCCATCCCCGCCGTCATGCCGACATTCATGTCGGTCGCCGAGGCGAAGCCCATGGAGGCCAGCTGCCGGCAGGCGGCCTCGATGGCATCCACCATTTGCGACTCGTCCGGCTTCGGCATGGCCGACTGCACGAGCCGCATCGCGCGTTCCTGCACGAGGCCGGTCAGGCCACCGCCGCGCCGCTCGATCACGCCGCCCTCCGGGTCCGGCGTGTTGTGCCCGATGCCGGCGACCCGCAGCGCGGCGCCGTTGGCGACGCCCATATGCCCGCAGGTGCGGACGATCCAGACCGGGTTGTCCGGCGCCGCTGCATCCAGCTCCGCCGATGTCGGGTGCCGGCCGACATCGAGCGCGCTGTGGTCGTAGCCGCGCCCGACCACCCAGGCCCCCTTCGGCACCGCCCGCGCCGCCGCGCGGATCCGCCCCAGCACCTCGTCGAGGCTCCTCACCTCCTCGGCCCGCAGATTCACCTGCGTCAGCCCGAGCCCATAGGGCAGCAGGTGCATATGCGCCTCGTTGAAGGCCGGGATCGCCACGCGCCCGCCGAGCGCGACCCGCCGCGTGCCAGGCCCCGCCGCCGCCGCCACCTCGTCCCGCGTGCCGATGGCGAGGACGCGCCCGTCCTTCACCGCCACCGCCTCGGCGAAGCCCCCAGCGAGACCACGGAAGACGCGGCCTTCGAGCAGCAGGTCAGCAGTCATCCGGCCCTCCCCCAAGCGGCGGGATGGTCCGTCACCGCGGCGGCCCGCGTCAACCGGCGTTGCCGCCGCCCGTTTCCGTTGCGAGACTGCCCCTGCCCATCCCGCAAGCAGGACACCCCATGCCCGCACCCTCCCGCATCACCCGCCTGCTCGCGGGCGCCGCATTCTCGGCGATGCTCGCCCTCCCGGCCGCGGCGCAGACCCTTCGCGTCGTCCTGGTGAACGACCTGGCGAGTCTCGACCCGGTGCAGTCCACCGCCGCCTTCGTCCGCAATCACGGCTTCATGGTCTATGACCAGCTCTTCGCCCTCGACAGCAAGGGCGAGGCGCAGCCGCAGATGGTCGAGAGCTTCGAGCACTCGCCGGACGGCATGCGCTGGCACTTCACCCTGCGCGAGGGCCTCGCCTTCCACGACGGCGCGCCGGTTCGCGCCGCCGATGCCGTGGCCTCCATCAGGCGCTGGGCGCAGCGCGACGTGGTGGGCCGCGCGCTCGCCGCCGCCACCGCCTCGCTCGAGGTCGCGGATGAGCGCAGCTTCACCCTCACCCTCGCCCGCCCCTTCGCCCTGGTGACGGAGGCGCTGGCCCGCCCCACCGCCAGCGCCCTCTTCGTCATGCCGGAGCGACTGGCGCAGACGCCGGCGACGACCGCCATCACCGATGCCACCGGCTCCGGCCCCTTCGTCTTCGAGGCGCGCGAGTGGCAGTCCGGCAACCGCGCCGTCTATCGCCGCAACCCGGCCTATCGCCCGCGCCCGGAGCCGGCCGATGGCCTCGCCGGCGGCAAGGTGGTGCGGATCGAGCGGCTGGAATGGCTCTCCATGCCCGACCCGGCCACCGCCGCCGCCGCGCTGCAATCGGGCGAGATCGACTTCCTCGAAGTCCCCTCCCCCGACATCATCCCGACGCTGGAGCGCAACCGCGCCATCCACCTCTTCGCGCTGAACCCGGTCGGCTCGGTCGTCTGGCTGCGGATCAACCACACCCAGCCGCCCTTCAACGACCCGCGGGCCCGCCGCGCCCTGCTCCACCTGGTCAACCAGCAGGAGAACCAGCAGGCCATCGGCGTCCGCCCGAGCGAGCAGGTGCCCTATTGCCCGGCCTATTTCCTCTGCGGCACGCCGCTCGAGACTGCGGCCGGCGCCGAGGGCCTCCGCGAGGCGGAGCCCGAGCGCGCCCGCGCCCTGCTGCGCGAGGCCGGCTATGACGGCCGCCGGGTGGTCTTCCTCAACGCCACCGACAGCCCCGCCAACAACGCCGTGACGCTGACCATGGCGGAGGCCTTCCGCCGCGGCGGCTTGAACATGGATGTTCCCTCGATGGACTGGGCGACGCTCACCCAGCGCCGCAACCGGCGCGAACCGCAGGACCAGGGCGGCTGGAACCTCTTCGTCACCATTGCCAATGTCTTCGACGCGCAGAACCCGCTGACCAACCTCTACCTCGCCAGCCCCTGCGACGGCGGCCTTGCCGGCTGGCCCTGCGACGAGGCGCTGGAGCGCCTCCGCCGCGCCTGGTGGGAGGAGCCGGATGCGGCGAAGCGCCGCGCCCTGCTCGACCAGGTGCAGGAGCGGGCCTACCAGGTCCTGCCCTATATCAGCGCCGGCCAGTACCGCACGCTGAGCGCCCGCCGGGCCAATATCGAGGGCATGCGCCCGACCACCATCCCGGTCTTCTGGGGGGTCGAGAAGAAATAGGCCTCCATCCTGGCACCGATCGCCCTCTGGCGCGTTCCTTGCGCAACAACCAGAGGGACACAGGCCATGAGCGAGAAGCGGATGGAAGGCAGCGGCGCGGCCGCGGTGGGCGCGCACAGCAAGGATGCGATGCAGTCGGGCAGCATGCCCGGCGGCCGGCCCCAGGGGATCGACCCCTCGGCGGTCGGGCAGCATCCGCCGGGCCAGTCCGACGACACCATGGAGAAGGCGCGCGAGATGGCCGGCCAGGCGAAGGGCTTCGCCGATGACACCGCCAGCCGCGCCAGCGGCCTGGCCGACGAGGCCCGCGAGCGGGTCGGCGAGTACGGCGCCCAGGCCGGGCAGATGGCACGGCAGGCCGGCGAGACCCTGTCCCAGGCCGGCAGCCAGGCTTATCGCCAGGGCCAGCAGGCAACCGACTACATCGGCGAGCGGGTGCGGGAGGAGCCGATGCTGGCGCTGCTCGGCGCCGGCGCCCTGGGTTTCGCGCTTGGGCTGCTCATCGCCCGGCGCTGACGGTGCGGGAGGGGCACCGCCCCTCCCCAATCGCCCGAGGAATTCGGGTCAGTCCTTGTAGTCGGGTTGCTCGCGGTCGAGCTTCCGCTTCAGCGCCTGCCAGGGCAGCCAGCCCTTGGTCGGGCCGATGCTGAACTGCGCCCGCGTCCGCGCCACCGTCTCGGCCGAGGGTAGTGCCAGCTCCACGCCGGAGGCCTGGGCGGCCAGCTGGATGCGGCAGGTCTGCTCCAGGTACCACATCCAGTAGAAGGCCTCGCGAACCGTCGCGCCCACGGTCAGCAGCCCGTGGTGGCGCAGCACCATGCAGGGCTTGTCGCCCAGGTCCCGCACCAGCCGCTCGCGCTCGGACAGGTTGTCGTCGGCTGCCACGCCCTCATAGTCGTGGAAGGCGACGCGCCCGTCGAACTCCATGCTGATCTGGTTCAGCGGCAGCAGCCCGCCCGCCTGCGCGGCCACCGCCATGCCGGCCAGGGTATGCGTGTGCATCACGCATTGCGCGCTCTCCCGGCCCCGGTGCACGGCGGAGTGGATGACGAAGCCCGCCGGGTTCACCGGCCAATCCGTCTTCTGCGCCGGCTCCCCCTCGGCATCGACCACGACGAGGGAGGAGGCGGTGATCTCCTCGAAGAGCAGCCCATAGGGGTTCACCAGGAAGCGGTGCCCCTCGCCCGGGATGCGGACCGAGAGATGGGTGAAGACCAGGTCGGTCATGCCGTAGAGGGCGATGAGCCGGTAGGCGGCGGCCAGGTCCTCGCGCAGCTCGCGCTCATCGGGGATGTGGTCGGGGTCCGGGCGGACGGGCGGGGGCGGAAGGGGCATCTCAATAGCCTCGCGCATGGTCGAAGAGGTTGGGCAGGGGCTCGCCCCGCTCGAAGCCGGCGATGGCGGCGGCCACCGCCGAGGCACGTTCCGCCCGGCTCGGCAGGCTGGCGACATGGGCGGTGACGATGGCCCGTGGATGGGTCCAGAGCGGATGGTCGGCGGGCAGCGGCTCCGGCTCGAAGACATCGAGGACGGCGCCGGAAAGCCGGCCCTCGTCGAGGGCCGAGACGATGTCGGGCAGCACCTGCTGCATCCCCCGCCCCACGCCGATATAGCCCGCCCCGGGCGGCAGCCGCGCCAACGTCGCGGCATTGATGATGCCTCGCGTCTCCTCGGTCGCCGGTAGCAGGCAGATGAGGATGTCGCTGCGCGCCAGGAAGGCGCCCATCTCGCCCGGCCCGGCATAGCTCTCGACGCCGGGCACCGATTTCCGCCCGCGCGACCAGCCGATCACCGGGAAGCCGATGCCGCGCAGCATCATGGCCGTCCGCGCGCCCATGTTGCCGAGGCCCATGATGCCGACGGTGCGCTGGCTCGCACGATGCGGCGGCTCGACGAAGTCCCAGCGCCGCTCTGCCTGGGCGATCGCCATCCGCCGCGCCTCCTTCAGCAGCGAGAGCGCCGCCCAGCAGCAGAACTCGCCCATCCGCTCGGTCGCCGCGGGGATGCTCATCCGCACCAGCGGCACATGGCGTGGATAGTCGCCGTCCGCGACGATGCCATCGACCCCGGCGCCGGAGCCGAAGACCGCCCGCAGCCCCGGCATGGCGGCGAGCCGGCCCGGCTCCGGGTCCCAGACCAGGGCGTAGTCGACCTCCTCCGGCCGCGTCGCGGGATCGTCCCACCAGCGGAGCTCGAGCCCGGGGGCGCAGCCGGCGAAGCAGGCCCGCCATTCCTCCATGGCGGCCTCGCCCCCGGATTTCACCACCATCACGCGCCGTGCCGCCATCCGGACCTCTCAGCCTGTCCTCCGCCTCTTAGCATGTTTCGGGCCACCCCCTTGCAGCCGGGCGGCGGAGGCGGGAACCTCGCCCGGTCGTCATCAGGCCCGGGAGCCCCGCCATGAGCCATCCTCTCTTCGCCCCCGGCTTCAAGACCAGCCCCTGGTGGTGGGAGGCAGCAGAGCCGCCGCAGCGCGCCAACGCCCTGCCCGACCGGGCCACCGTCGCCGTGGTCGGCGGCGGCTATGCCGGTCTCTCCGCCGCGCTGACGCTGCGGCGCCTCGGCCAGCCCGTGGTGGTGCTCGATGCCGAGCGCATCGGCTGGGGCGCCTCCTCGCGCAATGGCGGCATGGTCTCGGGCGGGCTGAAGATCGTCGGCCCGGCGCTCGAGGCGGTCCATGGGCGGGAGCGGGGCCGCGCCATTGCGCTGGCCGCCGCCGCCAGCCTGCCCTTCATCGAGGAGACCATCGCCCGCGAGGAGATCGACTGCGACTATGTGCGCTGCGGCCGCTTCGCCGCCGCCTGGTCGCCGCGGCACTACGACGCCATGGCCCGCAAGGCGGAGCTGCTGGAGGAGATCACCGGCCTGCCCGCCCGCATGCTGCCGAAATCCCGCCAGCGCGAGGCCCTCGGCAGCGACCACTACCATGGCGGCATGATGGCCGCCGCGACCGGCAGCCTGCATCCCGGCAAATATGCCCGCGGCCTGGCGGCGGCGGCCGAGCGCGCCGGCGCGCTGCTGGTCGATGGCGTCCGCGTGCAGGGCATCCACGAGGAGGCAGGCGGCTTCCGCATCGCCACCGACCGGGGCGAGCTGCGCGCCGATGCCGTGCTCGTCACCACCAACGGCTATTCGCTCGACCGGCGCGGCACCGCCAGCCCCTGGCTCGCCCGCCGCCTGGTGCCGCTGAACAGCTACATCATCGCCACCGAGGAACTGGGCGAGGAGGTCATCGACCGCCTCTTCCCCGGCCGCCGCATGATCTCCGACAGCAAGCGGGTGCTGAACTACTTCCGCCCCTCGCCGGACGGCAGGCGCGTGCTCTGGGGCGGCCGCGCCAGCTTCCGCGCCGCGACGGCCGAGCAGAGCGCCCCGGCGCTGCATGGCTACATGACGGAATGCTTCCCCGAGCTGGCCAAGGTGAGGCTCACCCATGCCTGGACCGGCAACGTCGCCTTCACCTTCGACAGCCTGCCGCATATCGGCGTGGAGCGCGGCATCCACTACGCCGCCGGCTGCCAGGGCAGCGGCGTCGCCATGGCGAGCTGGCTCGGCCACAATGTCGCGCTGAAGCTGGCCGGCGCCGCGAACGAGCCCTTCCCGCTCGACGGCCTGCCCTTCCCGACCCGGCCTCTCTATTCAGGCAACCCGAATTGGGTGCTGCCCTTCATCGGCGGCTGGTTCCGCCTGCGCGACCGCATCGACCGGAGGGCGGCGTAGGCATCGAGGAGAGTGTCATGTCGGATACCGAGGCCGAGCCGGACTATGACCGGCTGCTGCGCGAGAACCTGGAGCGCGTCTTCAACGAGAGGGATGCCGGACGGCGCGCGGCCGCCCTGGAGGAGCTCTATGCGCCTGACCCGGTGATGTACGAGCCGGGCAATGTCGTGCGGGGCCGGGCAGCCATCGGCGAGGTCGCCGGTGCCCTCCTTGAGCAGTTCGGCCCGGCCTTCCGCTTCAGGCCTGCCGGTGCCGCCGTGGGCCATCATGGGCTGGGTGTCCTGCCATGGCAGGCCGGGCCCGAGGGCGGCCCGGTCACCGTCACCGGGACGGATGCGGCGGAGATCGCCGATGGCAGGATCGTCCGGCTCTGGGTGCTGCTCGACCCCCCTCCCGGTTGAAACCTTGCCATCCGGGCCGGGACGCGGTACAGGAATATTCGCCTAATGACGTCCCGCGGCCCGGCCCCCGCCTCAATCCCTCAAAGCCTAAAATTCCACGCCACAACCGAGATTTATCAAGGACTTGGTTGCAGCCATCTGAAGCGGATTGAAGTCGATTGAGGCCAGCCGGGCGATCCCGGGCCCCGCCGGCCGCATTGACAGCGGCGGAGCCCTGGCCGAAGGGACGCCCCGTACCGGAACCCCTGTTGTGTCCTATACCGTTCACGAAATCTTCCTGACCGCCCAGGGCGAGGGCGCCAATCTCGGCCGCACCGCCGTCTTCATCCGCTTTGCCGGCTGCAACCTGTGGACCGGCCGCGAGGAAGACCGCGCCGATGCCGTCTGCCGCTTCTGCGACACCGAATTCCGCGGCGGCGAACGCTACGATGCCGCCGGCCTGGTCGCCGCCGCCGCGGCGCTCTGGCCCGCCGGCGCTCCCGGCCGCTTCTGCGTGCTGACGGGCGGGGAGCCGCTGCTGCAGGTCGATGCGCCACTGCTCGCGGCGCTGCGCGCCGCCGGCTTCACCATCGCCGTCGAGACCAACGGCACCCAGCCCCTGCCCGGCCCCATCGACTGGGTCTGCGTCAGCCCCAAGGCCAACGCCCCCCTCGCCCTGACGGCGGCCGACGAGCTGAAACTGGTCTTCCCCCAGGCCGGCATGGACCCGACGGCCTTCCGCGACTTCCCGGCACGGGAGCGCTGGCTCTCGCCGATGGATGGGCCGGCGCTGACCGAGAACACCGCGGCCGCAGCGGAGTACTGCCTGCGCCACCCGGAATGGCGCCTGAACATCCAGGCGCATAAGAGCTGGGGTGTGCGCTGAAGGGCGCTACCCCCAGTCGTACCGCGCCATGATCGCCAGCGCCTCCGCCCGCAGCAGGTCGCCGCGGATCTCCGGCATGCGCCAGCCGGGCCGCCCCTCGGCCCAGGCGGCGGCGCCGGTGAGGTCGGCCTCGAAGAGCCGCCTCGCCCCCGGCACCTCGGTCCCGCGCGCGGCGAAGACCACGCGGCGGAGGCCGAGCTGGGTGATGGCGCAGCTGCACATGAGGCAGGGCTCGCAGCTCGTGTAGAGCGTGCATTCGGCGAGGCGCTTCCGGTCGCCGAGCCGCGCCCAGGCATCGCGCAGCGCCACCACCTCGCCATGCGCCGTGACGTCATGGTCGGCGGCGACGGTATTGTGGCCCTCGCCAACCACCTGGCCACCGGCATCGACCACCACCGCGCCGAAGGGCGCCTGGCCGGCATCGAGCGCCGCCTCCGCCGCCGCCAGCGCCCGGTGCATGAAATCCTCGTCCTGCATCCGCCCCGCCTCCTCGCCGGCCGCGAACGCGCCAGATGCCCTGGCGTCCCGGTCCATGCGGAGGGATGCTCCCCGGCCAAGGAGGAACGAACCATGCCAAGCCGCCGCACGCTGCTCGCCGCCCTGGCCCTGCCCGCCCCTGCCCTGGCCCAGGCCCGGCCGATGCGGATCATCGTCCCCTTCGCCGCCGGCGGTTCGGGCGACATCACCGCCCGGCTGGTGGCGAAGCATATCGAGGGCACGACCGGCCAGCCCGTGGTGGTGGACAACCGCCCGGGCGCCAATGGCGTCATCGGCACCATGGCGGTGAAAACGGCGGCGCCCGACGGGATGACCCTGCTGCTCGCCACCAGCAGCACCCACTCGGCCAATCCGAGCCTGGTGCGGGACCTGCCCTATGACCCGGAGCGGGACTTCACCGGCATCGGCATCTTTGCCTCGAATGGCGCCTATCTCATGGTCCGGCCCGAGGCGCCCTGGCGCGACGTGGCCGCGCTGGTGGCGGATGCGAAGGCGCGGCCGGGCAGGATGTTCTTCGGCCATTTCAACGCCTCCTCCCGCCTGCCTGGGGAGATGCTGAACATCATGGCGGGGACGCAGGTCCAGGGTGTGCCCTACCGCGCCATCGGGGCCGCCTTCGGCGACCTGATCGCCGGGCGGCTCGACCTCATCTTCGTCGATACCACGGCGGGCGATGCCTATCTGGCACAGGGCCAGACCCGGGCCCTGGCGGTGACCGCGCCGCGCCGCTGGGCCCGCTGGCCAGACCTGCCGGCGATGGCGGAGACCTGGCCGGACTACCACCTCACCGGCTTCCTTGGCGTCGCCGTCCCGGCCGCCACGCCCCGCCCCATCGCCGAGCGCCTGAACGGGCTGGTCAACGAGGCCGGCCAGGCGGAGCCGGCGCGCAGCCGGATGCGGGAATTCGGCCTCGACCCGAAGGTGCTCGACCTCGAGCAGATCGCCACCCTGCTGCGGGCGGAGCGGGAGAAATGGGCCCGCTTCGTCAGGCTCGCCGGGATCGAACCGGAATAGGCCGGCTCACCCGAAGCGGTTCGACTTCGGGAAGCCGTTCGGCGGCAGCTTGCCCGCCCCAGCACGGTTGCCCCGCCAGGGCGTCACATCCGTCTCGGTCCGCACCCGGTCGCCGAGCCACCAGCTCAGCCCCTCCTTGCGGGTGAAGACCTTGGCATCCGACAGCCCGCCATCCTTGTAGGATTGCAGCTGCACGCCCCGCCCGCGCGCCATCTCCGGCACCTGGTCGAGCGGGAACAGCAGCAGCTTCCGGTTCTCGCCGATGACGGCGACCATGTCGCCCTCGGCGGGGACGCAGACCGCGGCCTCCTTGCCCGGCTCCAGCACCAGCACCTGCTTGCCCGCCCGCCGCTCGGCCAGCAGCTCGGCGCCGGGGACGATGAAGCCGCGCCCGTCCTGCGCGGCGACGAGGTAGCGCGCGCCCTCGGCCGGGACGAACAGCTCCAGCACCGCATCCTCGTTGGTGAGCTCGACCATCAGCCGCACCGGCTGGCCGTCGCCCCGCCCACGCGGGATGGCCTCCGCCTTCAGCGTATAGGCCCGGCCATTGGTGGCGAAGAGGATGAGGCGGTCCGTGCTCTGCGCATGAACCAGGCGGTGCAGGCTGTCGCCCTCCTTGAAGCGCAGCTCCGCATCCTCCGGCAGGTGCCCCTTCTGCGCCCGGATCCAGCCCTTCTCCGAGAGGATGACGGTGATCGGCTCCCGCTCGACGAAGGCGTTCTCGTCCACCGCGATGGCCGGCAGCGCGCCACCAGAGACGGTGCGCCGCTTGCCCAGCGCCCCGTCACCGAAGGCCTTCCGCGTCTCCTCGATCTCGGCGGCGATGGCGTTCCAGCGCTTGGCCTCGGAGCCCATCAGCCCCTGCAGCGCCTTCTGCTCCTTGCTGAGCTTGGTGTGCTCGCGCCTGATCTCCATCTCCTCGAGCTTGCGCAGCGCGCGCAGCCGCATGTCGAGGATGGCATTGGCCTGCATCTCGGTCAGCGAGAAGGTCGCCATCAGCGCCTCCTTCGGCTTGTCCTCCTCGCGGACGATGCGGATCACCTCGTCGAGGTTGAGATAGACGATGAGATAGCCATCGAGGATCTCGAGCCGCCGCGCGATCGCCGCCAGCCGGTGCTCGGTGCGACGCACCAGCACCACATGCCGGTGGTCGAGCCAGGCGCGCAGCACCTCCTTGAGGCTCATCACCCGCGGCGTGCGGTCCGCATCCAGCACGTTGAGGTTGAGCGGGATGCGGTTCTCCAGCTGGGTCGCGCGGAACAGCGTCTCCATCAGCATCGCCGCATCGACGTTGCGCGTCTTCGGCTCGATGACGATGCGGACCTTGTCGGTGCTCTCGTCGCGGATATCGCCGAGCAGCGGAAGCTTCTTCTCCTCGAGCAGCTGCGCGATCTGCTCGATCAGCTTCGCCTTGGCGACCTGGTAGGGGATCTCCTCGATGATGACCTGGTAGGCGCCGAGCTTGCCCTCTTCCTTCCGCCAGCGCGCCCGCACGCGGAAGCCACCGCGCCCGGTCTCGTAGGCCTCGCGCAACGCCTCGGCGCTTTCGACCAGCGTGCCGCCGGTCGGGAAGTCCGGCCCCTGCACATGGCGCAGCAGATCCACGGTCTCGGCCTGCGGATTGCGGATCAGCTCCAGCGCAGCGCCGCACAGCTCCCCTGCATTATGCGGCGGGATGCTCGTCGCCATGCCGACCGCGATGCCGGTCGCGCCATTCGCCAGCAGGTTCGGGAAGGCCGCCGGCAGCACCACCGGCTCCTGCTCCTCCCCGTCATAGGTCTGGCGGAAATCGACGGCGTTCTCGTCGATGCCCTGCAGCAAGGCCTCGGCGACGGTGGTCAGCCGCGCCTCGGTGTAGCGCATGGCCGCGGCGTTATCGCCGTCGATATTGCCGAAATTCCCCTGCCCATCGACCAGCGGGTAGCGTGCGGCGAAATCCTGCGCCTGGCGCACCAGCGCCTCGTAGATCGAGGCATCGCCATGCGGATGGTACTTGCCCATCACATCGCCGACGATGCGGGCGCATTTCTTGAAGCCTGCCGCCGGGTCGAGCTTCAGCTGGTGCATCGCCCAGAGCAGCCGGCGATGCACCGGCTTCAGCCCGTCCCGCACATCCGGCAGCGAGCGTGACATGATGGTCGAGAGCGCATAGGCCAGGTAGCGCTCGGAGAGCGCATCCGCGAGATGGGTGTCGCGCATGCCGCCGCCATCCGGGGCACCGGGAAGGGTCTTGATATCGTCGGGCATGTTTCGCCGTTTTCGTGCTTTGTTCTCAACGGCAGTCTAGCGGAGGCGGGCTGGATTTGCCACCCATACCGCGTCCGTTGCCGCCTCGACACGAGACCGGGATTGCCCGCCGGGGCGGCAGGGAGGCCACCTGCCGCCCGCGCCCCGGTCGTGTGCCCGCCCCCGCCGGAGCAAAAACTGCGCCCGGCCCGGGTCCCGGGCCGCCCGTGGTCCGTTAGCATCGCCGGCGACGGGACAAGGAGCGGAGCGATGCAGCGTCGGACCATCATGACAGGGGCGACCACCGGCCTCGCCGCACTGGCAACCCCGGCCCTGGCCCAGCCCGCCCCTGCCATCCGCTGGCGCATGGCGACGAGCTGGCCGAACAGCCTCGACGCGCTGCAGGGCTCGGCGGTCAATCTCTGCAAGCGGGTCGGCCAGCTCACCGACGGGCGCTTCGAGATCCGCTGCTTCGCCGGCGGCGAGCTGATGCCCGCGCTGCAGGTGATGGACGCCGTCCAGGCCGGCACCATCGAGTGCGGCCACATCATGTCGTCCAACTTCATCGGCAAGAACCCGGCCTTCGCCTTCGATGCCGGCCTGCCCTTCGGCATGAACATCCGCCAGCAGGCCGCCTGGCTGCATGACGGCGGCGGGCTGGAGCTGATGCGGGCGCTCTATCGCCGCAGCAACCTCATCCCCTTCCCCGCCGGCAATTCCGGGGCGCAGATGGGCGGCTTCTTCCGCAAGGAGATCCGCACGCCGGAGGACCTGCGCGGCCTCAAGATGCGCATCCCCGGCCTCGGCGGCAGCGTGATGGCGAAGCTCGGCGCGGTGCCGCAGCAGATTCCGGGCAGCGAGGTCTATGCGGCGCTGGAGCGCGGCACGATCGACGCCGCCGAATGGATCGGCCCCTATGACGACGAGAAGATCGGCCTGCACAAGGTGGCACCCTACTACTACGCGCCCGGCTGGTGGGACACCAACGCCACCATGTCCGTCCAGGTCTCCCTCCCCGCCTGGGAGGCGCTGAGCCCGGGCTTCAAGGCCGCCTTCGAGGTCGCCTGCAACGAGCAGTTCATGCTGATGCCGACCCGCTACGACGCCCGCAACCCGGATGCGCTGCGCCGCATGCTGGCCCAGGGCGTGCAGCTCCGCATCTTTCCACGCGCGGTGATGGAGGCCTGCTACAAGGCCGCCTTCGAGACCTATGAGGAGATCGCCCAGTCCAGCGAGGATTTCCGCACCATCTACGGCCCCTGGAAGCGCTTCCTCGAAAGCTCCAACCCCTGGTTCCGCGTGGCGGAGGGCAATATGGACGCCTTCCGCTTCAGCCACGGGATCCCGGGCTGACGCGGAGGCGCCGGCAGGTCATGCGAAATGCGGCATGACCCGCTCGGCGAAGGTGCGGAGCGAGCGGGCCAGCACCTCGGTCGGCACATCCGGCATCTGCATCCGCAGCACGAGCTCGGTCGGGTGCAGCGCCTCGATCAGCGCCTGTACTCCCTCCCGCGCCGAGGCCGGGTCACCGACCAGGAAGCGCGAGGCCAGCGCCTCGAAGGCCAGCGGCGCCGCCTCGGTGACCAGCGCGCCGGCATCGTCGCGCAGCGCCCGCTCGCCGGACGCTGATTTCTTGCCGTAGAGGCCGAAGAGCTGGCTGGTGCCCGGCCCGCCATAGCGCACCGCCTCCGAACGGTCCTCCAGCACCAGCGCCTCGCGGATCACCGGCCGCTCGGTCGGCACATAGCCGAAGCGGGCGGCGGCGGCCTCGTAGCGGGCGAAATGCTCCTGCAGCTCGGCCGTGGTGTGGCGCGGCGAGGCCGTCACCGGCACGCCGCGCCGCGCCGCCCGCTCCAGCATCTTCGGTCCCGAGACGCCGTACCAGATCGGCAGCTCCGCCTGCACCGGCCGTGGCTGCAGCGGCAGATGCGGCACGCGGACGAAGCGCCCCTCGAAACCGATGTCCGCCGGGTTGCGCCAGGCCTGCTGGAGGAAGTCGATGATCTCCTCATGCCGCTGGAAGCGCTCCTCATAGGCGAGGCCGCGGCCGGCGAATTCCTCCCGCACATAGCCCGGCGCGGTGCCGAGCCCGAGGCGCCCATTCGAGAGGTTGTCGAGCGTCGCCAGGTCCTCGAGCAGCTGCACGGGATGATAGAGCGTGCTGACCAGGATGTTCGTCACCAGCCGCATCCGCTTCGTGATGCCGGCCGCCATGGCGAGGGCCAGCAGCGGGTTCGGCAGCCAGCCATCCTCCTGGAAATGATGCTCGGTGATGTGGACGCCGTGATAGCCGAGGCTCTCCGCCAGCGGCAGCACCTCGGCCATCTGGGCGAAGCTCTCCCGGTGGGAGAGCAGCCCGCCCTCCGGCGCGACGAAGCTGAACATGACGGAGAATTTCATCGGGCAGCCCCCCTCGTGGCGCAGGCAAGGGCGACGCCGCAGGCCTCGGCGGCGCGGCGCACGGCCGCCAGCACCTCCAGCACGTTCGGTCCGTCGCTGTGGATGCAGACGCTCTCGACCTCCATGGGCAGGGTCGTGCCACGGCTGTTGGTCAGCGTGCCGCGGGTGAGGATCTCGGTGATGCGGGCCTCGATCACCGCCGGCTCCACCGGGCGCTTGCGCCGCTCGACCAGCAGCATGCCATCATCGGCATAGTCGAGGTCGGGATAGGCCTCGGTGACGACCCGCAGGCCCCGCGCCCGAGCCCGCGCGGTGAACACCTCCCCCACCAGCCAATAGATCGGCGCCCCGGGCGCGGTGCCGGTGATGGCGTCGAGCGCCGCCTCCGCCATCTCCGGGTTGCGCAGGACATGGAACATGGCGCCATGCGGCTTCACATGGTTCAGCGGCAGGTCGTGGATGCGCAGGAAGGCCTGCAGCGCGCCGACCTGGTAGGCGACACAGGCATGCAGCTCGGCGGCGCTCAGCGCCATCACCCGGCGGCCGAAGCCGGCCAGGTCGGGCAGGCCCGGATGCGCCCCGACGGCGACGCCGGCGGCGCGCGCCGCGCCTGCCGTCTCCATCATGATGACCGGGTCGCCCGCATGGAAGCCGCAGGCGAGGTTGGCGGTGGTGACGAGGGGCAGCACGGCGGCATCGTCGGCCATCCGCCAATTGCCGAAGCCTTCACCCATGTCGCAATTGATGTCGAGAATTCTGGCGGCCATGCGGTTCCCCCGGCAGGACTGGCCGAAACCTGAGCATCCCGGGGACTGCTAGGCAATGGCCGCGGAGACACGGTCCTGCAGCATCCCCCGCGCCGGGGGCGGGCCGCGATGCTGGTGGCCGAAGGCGTCGCGCGCCAGGAAATGCCCGGTGAGCCGCAGCCCCGCCAGGCATTCCGCCGCGCTCACCGGCCCGGACTGGCCGAGCAGGAAGCGCGGCAGCGGCAGCAGCCGCCCCGCCCAGGGGCCGGCCGCCGCGGCGCTTACTGCCCGGCCGCTGCGGGGCGAGACCCAGGTGAGGTCCTCCATCCCGCCGGTCAGCGCGCAACGGGTGAGGTCGAGGCCGTAGCCGAGCTCGGTCAGCAGCTCCGCCTCCCAGCGCACATAGTCGGGCAGTGTCGCCAGGGCGCCCTCGGGCAGCCGGGCGATCAGCGCCACCAGCCCCTGGAAGCAGCGCGGATGTGGCTCCCGCTCCGGCAGCGCCCCCTCGGCCACCGCACAGGCAGCGGAGAGCAGGGCAAGGGCCAGCGGGTCCTCCAGCGCCAGCGCGGCGGCGGGATGGACCAGCTCGCCCGAGAGCGAGCCGAGCTGGTCCGGCAGCCGCGCCACCCAGCGCGCCTCGACCAGGTTGCCCGGCATCCAGAGCGAGGATTGCGCCCGCGAGGCGCCGCCCTTGGCGAGCCCGGCATGGCGGCCCAGCGCCTCCGTCAAAAGTGTCACCACGGCGCCCGATTCGCCATGCGGCCGGGCGCCGAGGACGACGGCCGGGCCTTGCCACTCGGTGCTCATGGGCGGAGAGATGGTGCGGGGCCGTTGCATTTTCGAGGGAGAGGCGGGCTGCTCACCATCCATCCGGGCGGGGCCCGTCTCGCTGCCGACCTGCCACCCGACGCCGTCTGGCTCGACCTGCTGGAGGGAACGGAGGAGGAGAAGGAGGCCGTCGCCCGCGCCACCGGCTTCCGCGTGCCGACCCTCGAATCGCTGCGGGAGATCGAGAGCTCCAGCCGCATGTCGGCCCAGGGCGAGGTGCTCTATCTCAGCCTGCCCGTCATCGCCCGCACCGCGGAGGACCGGCCGGTACTGACGCCGCTCGGCCTGGTGCTCTCGCCGCACCACCTGCTGACGGTGCGCTTCGCCCCGGTCGGCGCGGTGGAGGCACTGGCGGACCGGCCGCAGGAGCTGACCGGCAGCTTCACCGCCTTCGTCACCCTGCTGGAGGTGCTGGTCGACCGCATCGCCGATGCGCTGGAGCGGATACGGACCGAGCTCGACGGCCTCTCCCATGCCGCCTTCGAGGCCGAGCAGCCGCAGCGGAACCGCCCGGCCGAGATGGACCGGCGCCTCCGCCGGACGCTACGCGCCATTGGCCGCACCGGCGACCATGTCTCGGTGCTGCGGGACACGCTGCTCGGCGTGGAGCGCATCCTTCCCTTCGCGGCGGAGCAGGCGAAGCACTGGATCCCGCCCGGCACCGACAACCGGGTGCGGACGCTCCGGCAGGACATCGCCTCGCTGAACGACTACGATGCGCGGCTGTCCGACAAGGTGCAGTTCCTGCTCGATGCGACGCTCGGCTTCATCAGCATCGAGCAGAACAACACGATCAAGATCCTGACCGTGGTCTCGGTCGTCGGCATCCCGCCGACGCTGGTGGCCAGCATCTACGGCATGAACTTCAAGTACATGCCGGAGCTGGACTGGCTCTGGGGCTACCCCTGGGGGCTGCTGCTGATCCTGCTCAGCGCCGTCATCCCCCTCATCGTCTTCCGGCTGAAAGCCTGGCTGTAGGCAGCCCCTTCAGTCGAGGCTGCCGGCCAGCAGCGCCGCCACCTGCCGGGCGAACCCTGCCGGGTCGCGCGGCACGTCGCCATCCTGCAACCGGGCAAGGTCGAGCAGCGTGCCAGCCTCCGCCTTGAGGTCGCCCTCCGCGCCGGCGAGCTTGCGGATCAGCGCATGGCGGGGGTTGATCTCCAGCACCGGCAGCCCGGCGCCGAAGCTCCGCCCTGCCCGCCGCAGCAGGCGCTGCATCTGCAGGTCGGGCCCACCCGCCGGTGCCGCCAGCACCACGGCGCTGTCGACCAGCCGGTCGGTCGCCCGCACCTCCGAAACCTCGCCCTCCAGCGCCGCCTTCAGCAGGGGGAGGAGCTTCCCCACATCTGCCGCCTCGCCCGCCTCCGTCCCGCCGCCGATCTTCGACAGATCAACCGCGCCCTGGGTGATGCTGCGGATAGGCTTGTCGTCGAAGCGATCCAGCCGCTCCGGCCAGAAGGCGTCCACCTGGTCGGAGAGCAGCAGCACCTCGACGCCGCGGGCGCGGAAGCCCTCGAGCTGGCTCGACTTCGCCAGCGCTTCCGCATCGTCGCCGACGAGGATGTAGATCGCCTCCTGCCCTTCCTTCATCCGCGAGACGTAGTCAGGCAGCGAGGTCCAGCCCTCAACTGCGGAGGAGCGGAAGCGCAGGAGCGGCGCGAGGTCCTTCCGGTACTCGTTGTCCTCCCAGACGCCCTCCTTCAGCACCGGGCCGAAATTCTCCCAGAAGCCGGCATAGGATTCGGCATCCTTCGCCTTCGACTTCAGCTCCGACAGCACGCGGCCGGTGACGGCCTTGCGGATGCGGGCGAGCGCCGGCGTCGATTGCAGCATCTCGCGCGAGACGTTGAGCGGCAGGTCCTCGGTATCGACCACGCCCTGGACGAAGCGCAGCCAGGGCGGCAGCAGCGCCGCCTCCTCGGTGATGAACATCCGCCGGACATGCAGGCGCACGCGGCTGTCCCGCTCGCCCTCGACCGGATTGAAGGGCTTCATCCCGGGAATGAAGAGCAGCGCGGCGAATTCCGTCGTGCCCTCGGCCCGCCAGTGCAGCGTCGCCCAGGGCTGGTCGAAGGCATGGGCGATGTGGCGGTAGAATTCGGCGTACTGCTCCTCGGTGACCTCGGATTTCGGCTTCCGCCAGAGCGCGGTGCCCTCGTTGGCGGCCTCGTCCTTGCCGTCCCGGGCGATGGTGATGGGGACGGTGATGTGGTCCGCCCATTTCCGGATGATGGTCTGAAGCCGGATCGGCTCCAGGAACTCCTCGGCATCCGCCTTGATGTGCAGGGTGATGGTGGTGCCCGGCTCCTCGCGGCTGGCGGGCGCCAGGGTGAAGTCGCCCTGCCCCGCCGAGGCCCAGGCCCAGCCCTCCTCGGCGCCAGCGCGGCGCGAGACCACCTCCACCCGCTCGGCGACCATGAAGGCCGAGTAGAAGCCGACGCCGAACTGCCCGATCAGGCTCGGCCGCTCGCCCGGCTTGGCATCCGCCAGGGACTGGGTGAAGGCCCGCGTGCCGGAGCGGGCGATGGTGCCGAGATTCCGCGCCAGCTCCTCCTTCGTCATGCCGATGCCCTGGTCGCTGATGACGAGCGTCCGGTCTGCCTTGTCGGGAAGGATGCGGATGCTGGCGCCCTCGGGCAGGGCGGGGACGGATTGGGTCAGCGCCTCGAAGCGCCGCCGGTCCATGGCGTCGGCCGCATTGGCCACCAGCTCCCGCAGGAAGATCTCACGGTCCGAATAGAGGGCGTGGACCACCAGATCCAGCAGACGCCCCACCTCGGCGCCGAATTCATGCCGCTCGACCGTCTCGCTCACGCCTGTCCTCCAGGGAAGGATTGCCTATCCGGCGGGGCGATATGCAAAAATCGTCGCCCGGATTCAAGGGCTATGCAGCAGCCGCCAGCTCCTGGTGCAACCCGGCCAGGATGCTGAAGGAGCGCTTGCGCGCCTCATGGTCATGCATCGCCGCCGTGACCATCAGCTCATCCGCCCCCGTCTCGGCAACGAATTCCTGCAAGCCCCGCCGCACCGTCTCCGGCCCGCCGACAATGGAGCAGGCCAGCGAATGCTCGAGCATCGCCCGCCCATGCGGGTCGAGCCGGCTCTCCATGTCCTCGACCGGCGCCGGCAGCTTGCCCGGCCGGCCGCGGCGGAGGTTGAGGAAGCTCTGCTGCAGCGAGGTGAAGAGGAAGCGCGCCTCGGCGTCCGTCGGCGCGGCGAAGATGTTCACCCCGAGCATCACATGGGGCTTCGACAGCCGGGCCGAGGGCTTGAAGCGCTCGCGGTAGATGGCCATCGCCTGCCGCATCTGGTCGGGCGCGAAATGCGAGGCGAATGCATAGGGCAGGCCGAGCGCAGCGGCGAGCTGGGCGCCATAGGTCGAGGAGCCGAGAATCCAGACCGGGACATCGAGCCCCTCCCCCGGCACCGCGCGCAGCGCCTGGCCGGGCTGGGCCGGCTCGAAATAGGCCATCAGCTCCATCACGTCGCGCGGGAAGTCCTCGACATCGCCGGCGAGGTTGCGGCGGATCGCCACCGCCGCCCGCTGGTCGGAGCCGGGCGCCCGGCCGAGGCCGAGATCGACCCGGCCGGGATGCAGCGCGGCCAGCGTGCCGAATTGCTCCGCCACCATCAGCGGGGCGTGGTTCGGCAGCATGATGCCGCCGGCGCCGATGCGGATGGTGCTGGTCGCCGCCCCGACATGGGCCAGGGCCACGGCCGTCGCCGCGCTGGCGATGCCCGGCATGTTGTGGTGCTCCGCCATCCAGAAGCGCTGGTAGCCCAGCCCCTCGGCATGGCGGGCGAGATCCGCCGAGTTGCGCAGCGCCTGGCCGGCCTCGCTGCCTTCGGGGATGGGGGAGAGGTCGAGGACGGAGAGCGGGATCATATCCGGTATATGGGTCGGGCCAGGGGCGCCTGGAACCCCGTCCCTCCCCATCGGATTTTCCATCCTGCAGAGCCTGTGCGCCGACACTGAACCCAGTCATGGGCTGAACCGGACCTAGGCGTTGACGCCCCTGAAGAAGTTCGGCGGCCACCACCGGGCCAAAGTGCCGGTACCGTGATGATGGTCCTGACGCCAGAATAACCATCTCAGGCCAGGACAAGGTCTCAGCCCTGCTGCTGAGGATGGGCCGGCCTCTCTTTCCGCCGGAGTAATGCCGCCGCAGAACACACGGGAGAGGCACTTCCGAAGGTGGGCGGACAGGCTTCGTCCTGATCTCGGAGACCTTCGATGATTACTCGCATACATCAGCCAGCCGTCATCTTTGCCCGGCCGGCCAACCTGGATGGAAATGCCCCCCGGCGGTCCACCAGGACCCAGATCGTGCAAATGGGACAGGAATTGCCGGACGTGCCGCCACATCTGCAGGCTGCCAGGATCGTCGCGCTGACGGCGGTGCCCGCAAGCCCCTTCGCCCAGAGGCCGAGCGCCGCCCCTTCCGACCGCCCTGGTGGCCAGGAGGCCTATCCCGATTGGGGAGCCGGGCGCGTCCTGTCGTGCCAGGTGGATGACAGCGGGCGGACCCACGGGGAGTGGTGCCCATGATGGACATCGACACGAACGGTACGGCTCCGCAGGCCCGATGGGATGGCCGGCGCGTGCTCTTCGAGGTGCAGCACGACATGCAGGTCGTGCCCTGCGCCGTGATGCCTGTCGTCATACGCGAACTGGCCCCCGGGCCATGCTTCAAGACGAAAGACGTCCTGAAATGCTTCATGGCGGCACGTAGCCGGATCGAGGCGGCCGTGCACAGCAAGCTCCAGCGGCGCACTATCCCCTACCCCACGCCGCTCACGGTCTGGTCGAGTGATCTCGAAGACCATGCCGCGGCGATACGCATGGCGGCCAAGCTTGATTCATGAAGCGCTTCTTACGGGACACGATGTTCAGATGACGGCCATGCTCAGCCTAGCGTCCTTGATCCTGATACTCAGCGCGATCTCCATGGTGGCAGGCTTCGGTCCGCCTCGGCAGACGTCACCGGTCCCGACCGGCAAGGGAAAACGCCGATGAGTCCGAAGGCACCATCAATCCGTTTTGCCGCCGCCATTCCTTCGGTCCGCCCATGCTGGCGCTGATCAGGCGCAGACTCCGCGTCCTGCGGTACCGGCGCCGATGGAGCGCACTGGCCGCTGCAGCCGCCAGCCAGATGGACCGTGCGACCGTGTTGCACGAGCGGAATACGCCGACGCGAGCCAAGACCGGATTTCGGCTCCTGCTCCAGCGTCATCGTTCCTCCTGGTGAGCCTCGCGGTGACCAGGGAAGACAGCAAGCCCTTGGCCTATCGTCGACAGACGCATGTTGCTTCGTTGATTCCAGGAAACAAAGGAATTCTCAAATGCCAATGCGAGCTTATCGGGCGTCGACCGCTTATGCGGGTGCGCACATCTCGGCCAATATGTGGCTATGGATCGCCGCCTTCGCCGCCATTACGGCAGTGATGTGGGTGCTGAACTGGATGAGCCCGAATTCCGGCATATGGGCGCATCTGGTCGTGCTCGCCGCCATGATTGGCGGCACCCTGGTGATGATCCAGAGCCAGGTCGGTTACGTGTCGCCCTATGCACCGAAGGACGACGACGAGGTCATCACCCCTGCCGTCCCGCGCGCCTGATCCAATCCTACAGCCTGTCTCGGATGCCACTGCCCTGAGGATTGCCGGCCGCTTATGCGGGCGACATGCCGAGACCTGAGCCTGGGACTCCGGGTTGCTGCTCGCAGACCATAAGACAGTGTGTTGGGGGGCCATGGCCGGTCCCGGCGCGGGGGTTCCAGGCTCTCCCCCCCACCGGGGATGCGGTAATGCCGGCCGGGGTCGACAGGGCGATGGGCTTCCCGCCCGATTGCGGCAACCGGATCCCCTCCATACCGCGGAGGCGCGAGTATCATCTCGGCCCGCTTCGCCGCCTCCGGGACGGTGGAGAGGCGGGAGCGGATAGCGGGATCACGACTGCCATACGGACCGGGTCGAGGGCGCCTGGAACCCCGTCCGCCCCCGCCAAAGCAGCCAGGCCGCGATCACCATGGTCAGCGCATTCCAGGCAAGGCCGTTGATCACCGCCATCTGGTAGGAGGCGGTGGCATCGAAGATGGCGCCCGACATCCAGCCGCCGAGCGCCATCCCGACCAGGGTGGAGGACAGCACCAGCCCGACCCGGAGCCCTGCCTCCCGCGGCGGGAAGCTCTCGCGGACGATGATCGCGTAGCTCGGCACGATCCCGCCCTGGAACAGGCCGAAGACCGCCGAGATGGCATAGAGCGAGGACAGCCCGTCGAAGGGCAGGAAGAGCGAGAGCGCCACGGCCTGCAGCGTCGCCCCGAGCAGCAGGGTTGCCCGGCTGCCGATCCGGTCGAGGATCCAACCCGAGGCGAGGCGGCTCACCACGCCGCAGGCCAGCATGAGGGAGAGCATCTCCGCCCCCCGCGCCGCGCCATAGCCGAGATCGACGCAATAGGCGACGATATGGACCTGCGGCATCGCCATCGCCACGCAGCAGGAGATGCCGGCGACCATCAGCAGCGCCTGCAGCGCATTGGGCGGCAGGCCGAAGGTGCCGCGATGGCCATTCCGGCCTTCCCCCTGGACGGGCGCTGCCGCACCCTGCACCGGTGGGGGCCGCCGCAGCACCAGCGCCAGCGGCAGCATGGTGACAAGGCAGAAGACCCCGACGCCGATATGCGTCTGCCGCCACCCCACCGTCTCGATGAAATGCGAGAAGACCGGCGGCCAGAACGCCCCGGCGAAGTAGTTGCCGCTGGCACAGAGCGAGACCGCCAGCCCCCGCTGCCGGGCGAACCAGAGCGAGGTATCGGCCACCAGCGGCCCGAAGGTGGCGCAGGAGCCGAGCAGCCCGACCAGCACCCCGTAGATCACCGCAAACTGACCCATGCTGCCGGCAAAGGCGCTGGCGACATAGCCCGCGGCCAAGGCAACCGTGCCGAAGATCACTGGCACCATCACCCCGAACCGGTCTGCCGCCCGCCCCATGGCGATGCCGCCGATGGCGAAGCCGATGGTGGTCAGCGTGTAGGGCAGCGAGGCCCCGGCGCGGAGCGTGCCGAATTCCGCCTGCACCGCCGGCAACGCCACGACGATCGACCAGAGCCCGACGCCGCCGAGCGTGCTGAGCGCCACCGAAGCGGCGAGGCGCATCCAGGCATAGCGGGAGTCCACGCCCCCGGGCGTCGCAGCCATGCGGTTTCCTCCTGACATTTCTCGCAGCATGCCAGGGCCGCAGGCGGGGCGCCATGCTTGACCCCGGAGCGCACAGGCTTAGCCTCTGCCCACCAGGGAGGCGACGATGACGGCGGAGATCGACAGGGCGATGGGCTTCGCGCCCGATTACGACAGCCCGATCCCCTACATGCAGCGGACCCGCGAGTATTACCGGGCGATCGGCTATGACCCCTATCGCTGGGCGCATTACCGGGACGTCCCCTTCTCGCCCCTGCGCAAGCCGCTGGCCGAGAGCCGCCTGACCCTCATCACCACGGCCGCACCCTTCGATCCGGACAAGGGCGACCAGGGACCGGGCGCGGCCTACAACTCGGCCGCCAAATTCTACCAGGTCTATTCCGGCCGGATGGATGAGGAGCACGACCTTCGCATCTCCCACATCGCCTATGACCGGAAGCATAGCCCGGCGACGGATGCGCGGGCCTGGTTTCCGCTCCACGCCCTGCGAGACGCAGCTGCCGCCGGCCGGATCGGTGAGTTGACGACGCATTTCCTCGGCGCGCCGACCAACCGCAGCCACCGCCATACGGTGGAGGTGGACTGCCCCGAAATCCTCTCCCGCTGCCTGCAGGATGGAGCGGAGGTGGCTGTGCTGGTGCCGAATTGCCCGGTCTGCCACCAGACCGTCAGCCTGACCGCCCGCTACCTGGAGCAGCACGGAATCCCGACCGTGGTGATGGGTTGTGCCAAGGACATCGTGGAGCATTGCGGCGTGCCACGCTTCCTGTTCAGCGACTTCCCGCTCGGCAATGCCGCCGGACGTCCGCATGAGCCGGATAGCCAGGCGGCGACGCTGGAGCTCGCCCTCCGGCTGCTGGAGACGGCGGCCGGCCCGCGCAGCACGCTGCAATCGCCCCAGCGCTGGGACGAGACGGGGGAATGGAAGCTCGACTACCTCAACCTCGAGCAGATCGGGGCGGAGGAGCTGGCCCGTCGCAAGGAGGAATTCCTGCGCCAGAAGGCCATCGCCAAGGGGTTGCGCGAGCAGGCGGCATGAGCGGCACCCGCCCCTTCGAGGGTGTCCGCATCCTCGACTTCACCCAGGTCCTCGCCGGCCCCTTCGCCAGCTACCAGCTCGCGCTCCTCGGCGCGGATGTGGTGAAGGTGGAGCGGCGCGAGGGGGAGGACATGCGTCGGACGCCCCTCTCCCGCGAATGGGCGGAGCGCGGCATGGCCTCGGCTTGGCAGGCGGTGAACGGCAACAAGCGCAGCCTCACCCTCGACCTGCAAAAGCCGGAGGCGCGGGAGATCATCCACTGCCTCGCCGCCGAGGCGGATGTGGTGATGGAGAATTTCCGCCCCGGCGTGATGGACCGGCTCGGCCTCGGTTATGAGGCGCTCTCGGACATCAACCCACGGCTGATATTCTGCAGCGTCTCCGCCTTCGGCCAGACCGGGCCGGACCGGCTGGAGGCAGGCTATGACGGCCGCATCCAGGCCATGTCCGGCATCATGGCGATGACCGGCCATCCGGGCGGGGACCCGCTGCGCGCCGGCTTCGCGGTCTGCGACCAGCTCTCCGGCATGACGGCTGCCTTTGCCGTCGCCTCTGCGCTGTTTCAGCGGACGCATACCGGGCGCGGGCAGCGGCTCGACGTCTCCATGCTGGAATCGACCCTCGCCTTCCTGGGCGGCCAGGTCGCCGACTGGACCGTCGCCGGGCATCGGCAGAGGCCCTGGGGCAACCAGGCGGTCAGCCGGAAGGCGACAGCCAACCTGTTCCGTGCCCGCGACGGTCACCTCCTGCTCGCGGTGAATACCGACAAGCAGTACGCGTCGCTGATGCAGGCCATCGGCCGCGCCGATGCGCTGGAGGAGCCGCGCCTCGCCGACTGGTTCCTCCGCCTCGAGAATGCCGCGCTGCTGCGCGAGGTGATCGAAGGCGCGCTCGCCGCGGCCGATGCCGCCGACTGGGAGGAACGGTTGAACGCCGCCGGCGCCCCCTGCGCCCGCATCTGGCGCGTGGACGAGGTGATCGACCACCGCCAGATCCGCGCCCGCGATGCCCTGCAGGAGGTGGAGACGCCCTGGGGCCGGCTGCGCTTCGCCACCACCGGCTTCCGCATGGCGCATGGCGGTGCGCGGCTCGACCGTCCGGCCCCGGCACTCGGCGCGGATACCGAGGCGGTCCTGGCGGCTGCGGGATACGACGCGGCGCGGATCGCGGCCTTCCGCGAAGCGGGGGTGATCTAGCACTCCATTGGCAAGCGGGGACGCACCGGACAGGCGGCGAGCGGAGTTGTTCGGCGTGTCGGCCGAGGTGATGCCATGGCGACACTTGTGGATTGACAGAGGGCGCTGAAGCGCTGGCTGGTGCCGTCCTTGACCCATTGGCGGAGCGGCTGGGGCTGCCGAGCCACTTGCGGCCAGGCTTTTGCGTAACCCTGGTCGGCGGCCCAGAGGCTTGGCACCTTGTGGATGACGCGGCGCTGCCGAGGAAGGGCCGGCACCGGCTGGCGTCGCGCCGCAATGCGCCTCGGCTCCTGGTAGGACTGCCAGCGGCCAGACACTGGTCTTGCTGACCCTCGTGGCTGGTGATCGGCGAGCACCTCCCAACGGGCGAGCGGAACCACTCCCCAGCCAACCTGCCTGCTGACTTGAGCCTGCGTCGCCTCGCGGCCGCCATCAAGGCACGCCGGGTATGCGAACAGGCGCAGGCCCGAGCCGACATGCGCTGATGAGGATGCTTGCCTATTCTTTCCCGTGATGGCCCGCTGGACAGTGATGGCGTGCCTTTTCAGTCGACGCGAGCATTGACGACCGGCGGCGACAACATGTCGCTCAGCACCACCACGTCTTCAGCATATACGTCGGAGAGCGGTAGCTCTTGGCCCGTCACCAACCATTGGTCCCATTCGGCCTGCCATTGAGCGACCTCTGGCTCCTGGCCACCTATGCAGATCCAGTAGAAGCCAGTTTCGCGGTTACCGGGGTCGGTCATGCGCCACCTCCGATTGCCGATACGCATAAGCTGCAGGTTGGTTGTCACTTCCCGTTACATTTCGGACCATGGAGCGCTTTTTATCCTACAGTCGGGTGGGGCCGTCACAGCCCCGACCCTGGCCACAGCATCGTCCATGAACAGATTGCCTCAGCGGATACAGCCCTCGCAGGACTGGCAGATTGCGATGGCCGGACTGGATCTGGATGTGCCGCTCCGCCATCTCAGCGCGGGCCATGCTGGTGATGAAGCCGGAACGGAGGTTATGGCCGGAGACCTCGGCTGGATTGCCCCCGCCACGGCTACCTTGACCAGCCGGGCCAGGTCGATGTGCGAGAACCGGGCCGAGCCGATGCGGTCATGCCGGTTCACCGAAACGAGTACTGGGCCCGCGTCTTGATGGGCAGGTCCGATGCGACTGGGCATAGGGGTCCGGAATCTCTGTCCCCTGGCCGACCTGGTCCGGCTTCCAGCGCCGAAGGGTGATGACCATATCCTTCGGCAGGTGGAGTGTGGCCGCACTGGGTCGAGCGGGACCATCGCTTGTGCGCTCAGACGAGCGTCGTGGCCCACGCCTCCTGCTACCAGACCGAAATGCCTCGGCGCGGGCACGCTGGCATTGTGCGGCGATCATCAGGTGCCGTCGCGGCCGCCTCCAGCACCTGTAGAGCGGCAGCACCGCTGCGTAGCGCCTCTCGGCACAGTTCGTGGGCCGCTGAAGAATTCCCGCGCCGAGGCCGCAGGCCGGGAGAGGAAGAGCCGCGCGCCCGCGTGACGGAGACCCCCTCATCAGCCCATGAAGTAGCGCAGCAGGTTCAGGTCGAGCTGGCGGGGATCAAGGGGCGGCTGCATGGGTTGGGCATCCCCATGCTCATCTGCTCCACTTGCGTCTCACGAGGACCCGCTCGGTGCCAATCGTTGATTGCAAGGGCGACGGCCAGGCGGAGCGCGACGCGGGATCAGAACTGCCAGCTCGCGGGTATCCAGGCGTAGCCGCTGTCGGTCTTCAGCATGTGGCCCAGGCCGGGGAACGGATAATGGAAGCCGAGCACGAGGAGCCTGTCGGCCGCCGCACGGTCGAAGATGCGTCGGCGCGCTTCAAGGGCAGCGTCCTTGTCGCGATCCGGCCCCGGACGCCAGGGGCGCTCGATATTGACCACCGGGTGGTAGGCGAGGTCCGCCGTGAGCAGCAGCTGGTCCGGGCCGGAGTGTACGAGGAAGGATGCCATGCCTGGGGTGTGTCCATGCGCCGGGAGCGTCGCAAGGCCGGGCAGGATCTCAGTCCCCGCCCGATAGAGCACCACGTCGCGCACGACGGGCTCGAGGCTGCGCTTGATGGCCTCACCGAAGCGCCGGCGGAAATTGGGGCTGACCGGCAGGTAGGACAGGTCAGGGTCGTCGCGCATGAAGAAGGACCAGTCGGCCTCCGGCACATGGACCGTGGCGCGCGGGAAGGCCTTGCCGCCCTCGGGCGTCCGCAGATTTCCGACATGGTCCGGGTGCGTATGCGAGATAACCACGGCGTCAATACCCTCGGGGCGTAGGCCGATCGCCGCCAGGTTGGCGAAGAGCCTACCGCCGTTCGGCCCCATGGTCTGCGCCGCGCCCGCTTCGATCAGGATACGGCGCCCCCCTGTCTCGATCAGGAGGGTGTTGAGGTTCAGCACCATGGTGTCGGTTGGAAGGAAGGCGCGCGTAAGCGCCTCGCGGAACTCGGCCTCCGGTGCGTCGCCCGCGTAGACGCCTGGGGGGCCCGACAGCACCCCATCGCTGACCACTGTTGCCTGGATGTCGCCCACGCGCAGCCGGTACGTCGCCGCATTGCCGGTCGCGTTCGATGCGAGTTGTCCCAGAGCCGGGCGCCCCATGCCGGTGATGGCCAAACCCGTCATGCTCGCCAGCATCATGCCGCGTCTGTTGATCGAATGCCTGTCCATGAAAAGCCCTCCGCCTCCTTCCGGCGCGTGGTGTCGCGGCCAGGACCCCGCATTCAGGCGGGCGGCAAGACGCTAGCCATCCGGCCGTTTTGCCCATAGAGGCGCTACGCGATACACGTTATTCAGTAGGTGGATGACCTGCCCTACTCCCGCCCGGCGGGTTGGGGAAAGGGGCGATTGGATGCCGGCAGACGACGACCTCTTTGGCACCGACCTCAACCTGCTCGTGCTCCTGAGGACGCTCCTCGAAACGCGCAGCGTGACCAGGACGGCGGAGCGCAGTGGGATGAGCCAGCCGGCCGTCAGCCGGGCGCTCGGAAGGCTGCGGGTAATGTTCGACGACGCGCTGCTGGTGAAATCGGGCACGACCATGCGACCGACCATCCGTGGCGGCGCACTTCTCGAGCCGCTGCAGCGGGCACTCGTAGGTGTCGGCGGCGTCCTTTCCGAGAGGCCAGCCTTCGATCCCGCCAGAACCGATCGCACCTTCCGCGTCGCAACGACCGACTACGGCGCCATCGTCATCCTGCCCCGCCTGGCTGAGCTGATGGGCACCGAAGCGCCGAAGGCCAGCATCGAGATCGGCCCGGTGGATGACCAGACCTTTCGCAGCCTCGGGGAGACGGATATCGACCTCGCGCTCTACAGCGACAATCCGGTCCCTCCCAGCCTGCGCAGCCGCGACCTCTTCCGCGAGCGCTTCGGCTGCCTCGTGCGGCACGGCCATCCCGCCGCAGCCCGGTCCGAAGGCGGCAGGCTTCGCCTCGAGGATTATCTGGCCTTCTCCCACATCCTGGTGACCGTGGTGGGCGGCCGGTTGGGAACGGTCGACATCGCCCTGGCCGCCATCGGCCATACCCGGCATGTCGCCGTCAGGATCCCCTACTTCGCCACGGCAGCGCTTGTCGCGGCGAGTTCGGATCTCATCCTGACCATTCCGCAGCGCGCAGCGGCGACATTCTCCGGCGGCAGCCGCTTGTGCATGCTCGGCCCGCCTGTCGAGCTTCCCGAGTTCGGCTACCGCATGGTGTGGCACGAGCGCGTGCATGCTGAGCCCGACCACGCCTGGCTGCGCCGCCTCATCCTGAAAGCCGTGCATCCCGAGCGCTGAACCTCCGACCGCCATACCCGCTTACCGGCACGACACGACCTTCGGGCAACGAGCCCGTGCAGCCGCCAACGGCCCAGCCCGGTCAGCCAGAACCCGGTGCGCCTTGTTCGCTTTCGGAAGGTCGCTTGCGCCACCACGACCGACGAGCCGCGCGCGCAGCCAAGCCGAATCAATGTCGGCTTGGCGCGGAATGGGCATGGCGAGCCTCCCTGGCTGGCCATGGTGGATCGGCTGACCGCCCGACACGGAGTCTCCGTCGAGTCAGCGTTTCGGAGACTTGGTATTATCTCCGCAGGCGCCTGATCTGATAGCTGTCAAAGGCGTATTCCGAGAGCTGGAGCCACTGGTAAGCATCCTGCCGGAAGGTGGCCATCTCCCGGTAGATCTCGGCATAAACCGGGTCCGCCCGCGAATATTCCTCATGCATCTTTGTCGTCTCGTCGAAGCAGGCATCCAGTACCGCTTGTGGGAAGGGCCGAAGCTGTGTGCCTGCAGCCACCAGGCGCTTCAAGGCTTGCGGATTCAAAGCGTCGTACCGGGCCAAGCCCAGGGAGGTCGTGGCCGCAGCCGCGGTCTGCACGATGCTGCGATAGGCCGGTGGCAGTTCCTCATACTTCTGCTTGTTGACGATAAGCGAGAGGATGCCTGTCCCCTCCCACCAGCCAGGGTAGTAGTAATAGGGCGCGACCTTGTAGAGCCCAAGCTTCTCGTCATCATAAGGACCGATCCACTCGGCCGCATCGATGGTCCCGCGCTCGAGCGACGGGTAGATATCGCCTGCCGCGATCTGCTGCGGTACGCTGCCTAACCGCTGGAACACATGCCCTGCCAAGCCACCGATACGGAATTTTAGTCCCTTCAAGTCCTCGACGGACCGGATCTCCTTACGGAACCAGCCGCCCATCTGCGCTCCGGTGCTGATCAGCGGCCAGCAGAGCACATCGTGCTTTTGGTAAAGGAGCCTGTTCAGCTTGTCGTTGCCGCCCAGTTCGTAAAGATAAGCCATCTGCTGGCGACTGTTCAGCCCGAACAGAAGGACCGTGGCGAACATGAAGGCCGGGTCGGTACCGATCGAGTAGGAGGAGGCGGTGAAGCAGCTTTCTACGAAGCCTTTGGAGGTTGCCTCCCGCGCCTCAAGCGCTGGGACGATTTCGCCCGGCGAAAAAACGCGGATGGTGAAGTCACCATCGGTGGCATCGCTGACCATCTTTGAGAAGGTATTTGCGGCACCGTAGAGTGTGTCCAAATTCCGAGGGAAGCTCGAGGTAAGGCGCCAACTCACCTTGGGACGGGTTTGCGCTATGGCTGGTGCGGCGATGCCGAGGGCAGCAGGAGTGGCACCAGCCGTCAATATCATGCGTCTTTTCATTCGGGTTTCCTCCAGATCTTTTTTCGGTGAACCTTGGCTGCTGGCGGGTTGGCGGCAGCGCAGCGGAAGCTGTCTGCCATGCTGGCTCGCTTCCGCAAGGAATAACGGTCACGCTGCGCTCGCCCGCTTCACCGTGCTGATCCTATGCTTCGTACCGCTTCTTGGACAACGGAGCCGGAAACACGCTGAGGTGCCGCCGGCCGGGCGGCCTGGATCTGGCGTTCTCGACAACGGAGGGACTGGTGCTCGTCCAGACCCAGTCGATTCGCAGTTCTGTCACTCCGCGCATTCCCGATATTCTTCCGGCCCACGCCCAGACTATGCGTCGGAAGGAGCCAAGCCATGGTGGATAGAAGATGCTTTCTCGCATCGCTCGCACTCGGCAGTGGCTTTGATGGCTTTCGACCCGCCGCTGCGCAGGAGCATTGGCCGAGCCGGCCAATCACGCTGATCGTGCCCTTCGGTGCCGGGGGTGGTACCGATATACTTGCACGACTGCTCGCTCAACACATGGCGAACGCCCTTGGCCAGCCAATTCCGATCGACAACCGCGCGGGTGCGAGTGGCACGCTGGGCATGGCACAGCTCGCGCGCGCGGCCGGATGGCTACACCGTCGCAATCGCCCCCAATGGTACCTATGCGATGGCAACGGCACTGTATGATCGGTTGCCCTATGATATCGAACGTGGCTTCGCGCCGGTCGGATTGCTGGCCACCACTCCGATTTTCGTCTGCATCCACCCCAATGCCCCTTGGCGCAGCCTCGCGGAGCTGGTCGCCGCGGCAAAGGCCCAGCCCACCAGCATCACCTACGCCTCCGCCGGTGCCGGTTCGACCAGCCACCTCTTCGTCGAGCTTCTGTTGGACATGATAGGCATGCAGCGCGGCGCCCAGACGCCGGAGGTGCCGACCGTCTCGGAAAGCGGCTTCCCTGGATATCGTGCCTTGGTCGATTTCGGTCTTTTCGCACCAGCCGGCACACCACAGCCGATCCTGGACCGGCTGGTCAGCGAAGCCAGGATCGCCATGAAGCTCCCTGGGCTGCAGCTGAGGCTTGAGAGTCCCGCCATGGAGGCGGTGGGGGGAACGCCTGCAGAATTCGCGACCAGCTAGGTCGAGGAAACGCGCCGATGGGCCGAACTCATCCGTCGACGTCATATGCGGCTGGATTGCCCCGCAAGAGTTTTGCCGGGAAGTCTGCATAGAGCCGCAGCGGCGGTTCGGTGCTCTGATCCGCGCTGCTGGCTACATTCGGTCCGCTTGCCTACAAAGAGCGGGCAGTATGAAGTCAGAAACTCCAGGTCTCGCCATCTGGTCCGTCAGGCCGGGACCAAGGTTTCCGCTAGCGTGCTCCACGCTGCGTCGCGCAGGTCGCGGCGCATTGCCTCCTCGTCGGTCCAGCGGGTTTCGACAGGGAGGCGGATCACCTCGCACCGCACCGTCAGCGTGCTGTCGCGGAAGGGCCATGGGTCCAGCGACCAGCGAGACGGCCCCTGTCGCACAAGCTTCATCTTACGGGTGCTGCCGTCCTCCATCGGCGCCTCCCCGGCCTTGTCAGGCTCCGCAAAGCAGAGGGCGAGGGAAAGGGCGTCGGTCACCGCAACGAGAGCGGAGTTCCGTTTGACCAGATCAGATGACGTGCCGAGCTTGGCAATCCAGTCCGCCTGGAGGGCGCTCTCCTTGGCGGCGTTGCGGTCGATCGCAGCGTGATCCTCCGGTGGCAGGCTCTCCGGGTCCATGTACTCCGTGTAAATCCGCGTGCCGTGCAGGGAGATGAGCAGGGCTGGCCAGAGGCCGTAGGCAGCGCGGGCGATCTCCACGCCGCGCGCCCACATGGGGGCGTGGACCGCCGGGCCGAGCCGGGTGAAGGGGTGGGGCAGGCCGGTCTCGGTGTCGAGGGTCGGGGCGGTCTCCCAGGACAACCAGGCGATGTCGTGCTGTTCGGCGGCGAGGATGACCTCCGGCGCTGGGTCCGGCCGGGCGAAGCCGGGAGCACCCCAGGCGGCCATCATCTGGCCCGAGAGCAGGGCATGGGAGGGCTGAGAAATGAGGAGGCGGATGCCGTTCTCTGGATTGCGCAGGATCATGAAGGACCAACGCGCGAGAGGGCCTCAGGATACGCACCCGCCTGATCTGTCCGGCTTCGGGCCCGGCAGGTGGCGCTGGCCGGCCTCAACGCAAGCACCCGCCCGGACCAGGCCAGCCAATGCGGAACCCGTCAGGCACTGAAAGTCAGCCACCTATACCATGCGACAGGTCCCGCTCTCCTGGTATGTCCGTCCCGGCCTCGCCCCTGCCCTTGAGCCAGCCCGATTCCTCGCCATCTCAGCCCAGCACGGCAGGAGACCGGCGACTGTGACATCGACATGGTCCGAGGATGAGATCAGGGCCATGCGCTCGGCACTCCGCAGGCAGCCCGATCTCGACCTGTCGGACATGCTTTTCCGCAGTAAGGCGGATTGGCCCAAGGCCGTGGCAACGTTGCGAAAAATTTATGACTGCGAGATGCGGCGGGCCTGCCGGCTAGCGCTCGCTCATCCTGGTTGGCGCCGCTGGGTCGAGAGGCGCATCAATGCCGATCCTGACTGCCAGGCCCAGGCCGAGCGCGAACTGCGGCGCCATGGCGTGGGTGCCCTGATCCATCGGGAGAATGGAAGGCTTCGGGTCCGGTGCGGCGCATGACGCTCTGGGCCGGATGAGCAAGGCGCCACCTCGGTCCAGCTCCGCCCAGAGAACCGGTCCTGGGCCACCACTTTTCACCAGTCCGGCCTGGCGCCGGCTGACCATTCTCGTCCTGTACGGCTATCAGGGGCTGGTCGCGGGCTTCGCAGTCACGGCATTGCCGAACCACCTGGCCAGCCTCGGCGCGGCGCCAGATGCCATCGGGGCGATGCTGGCACTTATCGGCCTGCCCTGGGTCCTGCAGCCCCTCTGGGGGCCGCTGATCGACCGCTTCGGCGATTTCCGGATGGGCCGCCGGCGGGCCTGGGTCATGCTTGGCCTGGCCGGCGCCCTGGCCTGCCTGGCCGTCCTGCCGCTCGCCGGCGGCGGCGCCGTCGCGCTCGGCTGGATCAGCCTTGTCCTGCTGCTGCACAATGCCTGCGCGGCGCTGGTCGACACCGCAGTTGATGCAATGATCATCGACCACGTCCCCGCCGATCGCCTTGGCGAGACAACGGCCCTGACGCGGGCCGGGTTCGTTGGCGGCTCGGCCCTGGGCGCGGCGGTGTTCTCGGCGCTGGCCGCATTTCATGGCCTGCCCCTGGCGGAATGCGTGCTCCTCCTGCTGGGTTCGCTCGCAGCCGCGATCCCCGTTTTGGTCCGCGAGCAAGCGGGTGACGCCATCCTGTCACTGCGGCGGCACAGGCAGATGGGGCGCGACAGGCCGGGCACGACCTCCTACCTCGTATTCCTCCGGGATCTCTGGGCCTTCGGCCGCCGGCGGGAAATCCTTGTCCTGCTGGCGATCTGCATCATCGAGGAATTCGCAACGGCCGCCTTCGGGCTTCATTTCGGACTTGATCTCGTGGCGACGGGCCGCTGGGATGCGACCTCGCTCTCGCAGCTCCAAGGCGGGCTTACCCTGGCCAGCGGCACGGTCGGCGCACTGTCGATCGGCCTGTGGCTGGACCGGGTGGGGCCGCAACATGCACTCCGCCTCCTGCTCGGGACCTGCGTCGCGGCCTATGGCCTCACGGCGCTGCTGCTGCTCGGGCCGCGAAGCCACCTGCTCGAGGCCTGCGCCATGGCGCTGTCCAGCGTCGTGCCGGCCCTGGTCTTTGTCTCGCTTGCACCCACCGTCATGCAGATCATCCGCGGGAACGGCGCCGCCACCCAATTTGCCCTTGTCATGGCGGCACTGAATGGCGGCGGCCTGCTCGGATCGGCGGCCTCGAGCCATATCGGGGCACTGCTCCCGTCCTGGCTGGTCGCGCTGGGAGGCGCGGGCCTCTTCGCGCTCTGCACCGCGATGGCACCCAGGCCGGAACGGCTTTTCGGCAGTATCACACGACAGAACAGCATGGACTGATGACCAGGCAGGTTCATGCAACTCTCGCGTGCCGGGGCCTGTCCCGGCTCAACGGCAACGGCCTCATCTCCGGTATACGTGATCGCGCCATCGCCTAGCGCATCTCCGCGTCGACCCGATCTTCGTGCGCAAGAGGCAGGGGCGGAGCAGAATGGTGAATGCGTCAGGGCGCCGTCGCGTCGGTGTGGCAGTCGTAGGTCTGGGTGGCGCCGTGGCGACCACCGCCGTGGCCGGGGTTGAGCTGATGCGCCGTGGCGCCAACAGCATGAGCGGGCTGCCCCTCGCCGATGTCGCCGTGCCTGGCCTTGCCGGCTACGAGGATCTCGTCTTCGGCGGCTGGGACGTGAACGGGCAGAGCCTCGCCGCAGCCGCAGCCGAGCATCACGTGCTGAACGACAACCAGCTTGCCGATACCGAGGACGCGCTCTCCCGCGTCACACCATGGAAAGCGGTAGCGAGCAGCGCCTTCTGCCGCCGGGTTGGTGGCAGCAACATGCGGGAGATGCGCGGCCACCGCGCCGCGATCGATGCCATCATCAGTGACATCCAGCAGTTCAAGGTGGCGAACGACCTCGACGACGTCGTCATGATCAACCTCGCCTCCACTGAACGCACGCCGGTGGAAGGCGAGGCGCTGCGCACGGCGGATGGATTCCAGCGCGCCCTCGACCAGGACGACCCCGATATCGGCCCGGCGATGCTCTATGCCGCCGCGGCAATCGAGGCCGGCGTCGCCTATGGCAACTTCACCCCCTCCGTCGCAGCGGACATTCCTGGCCTGACCGAGCTTGCCGAACGGCGCGGCGTGCCGGTCGCCGGCAAGGACGGCAAGACCGGGCAGACCTTGCTGAAGACCGTGCTGGCGCCAGCCCTGCGCGCCCGGGCATTGCATGTGGATGGCTGGTTCTCGACCAACATCCTCGGCAACCGCGACGGCCAGGCGCTCGAGGATCCGGACAGCCTGAAGTCGAAGCTCGGCACCAAGGGCAACGTGCTCGACAGCATCCTCGGCTACAAGGTTGAGGACCACCTCGTCGACATCCGCTACTACCGGCCGCGCGGCGACGACAAGGAAGCCTGGGACAATATAGACGTCAGCGGCTTCCTCGGCCACCGCATGCAGATCAAAGTGAACTTCCTCTGCAAGGACAGCGTCCTCGCCGCGCCGTTGGTCCTTGAGATCGCCCGCGTCCTCGACCTTGCGCGGCAGCGTGGCGAAGGCGGCCCGCAGGAGCAGCTCTCGCTGTTTTTCAAGGCGCCGATGACTGCCGGCCGCCGCGCCCCGGAGCATGCCTTTCACCGGCAGGAACGGATGCTCTCTGATTGGCTCGAGGGCAACGCCGGCCGATGAGGCTGGCAACGCCGGAACAGGAGGGCGGGCAAGCCCCGCCTTCCTTGATGCCTCTGTTGCGCGGCCTTGAGGACCTGAAGCGGATCCGCTCGGCGAACCAGTCCGGCTCTATCGCAGAACGCCTTTTCACCAGCGCCTGGTCGGCGCTGGTTGCGGGGGTGCACCCGACGGATGTTGCCCGCCATGCCGTCCGGCATGCCCTGGCGGCGACGGTACTGGGCGATCTCGATACCGGCGTGCTGCGGATGGCCGGTGTACCGGACGCCGCCGCCGACGACATCATACAGGCAACCGTGGCGACGGCAGCGGCGCCGCTCGAAGCCGGGTTGCGGGCTTGGCTGCTGGATGCACCGGCCCCGGCCCGGTGCGGCAACCCGCCACCCTTCGTCGCCCGCCTGGCCGCGCAGCCCCGCGCCGGCGCCACTGCCCCGGGCCGCGGCCGGTTGATCCTCGATCCGCCGGAAAGCCATGCTGAGCATTGCGCCTTGGTCACCGTCTTCGGCGTTCTGCTGGCGCCGAGTTGGGGCGCGCGGCCGGAAACCGTTTTCCTGGCCGGCCTTGCCCATCATCTTCATAACGCGTTGCTCCCCGATTCCGGCTTTGCCGGGGAGATGGCGCTCGGTGAATGGCTGGCGCCGTCCATGGCACGGGCGACTGCGCTGGCACTGGATGAGCTGGAGCCTGGCCTGCGCGCTGCGGTTCAGGAGGCGTGCCACATCCTGCCTGACGCGACCACACCCGAGGGCCGCGCCTTCCACGCCGCCGATACGCTCGACCGGGTTCTGCAGGTGGAAGGGCAGCTTCGTGCCGCCGGCACCAGCATGGCCTTCGTGCTGCGCGAGATGGAGCTGGTGCATGCCGGCCCGGTGAAGCCGTTCCAGGATGCGGTGCTCGCCCGGATGGGCCTCGCCGCATGATCGCCGATACCGCCCATTCGGTAAGGGATGCGGCGGGCTGCCGTTGGCCGGCACCGGATGGCATCCCCTTCCTTCGCGCCGGACGACGTGCGCTGGCCGAGGCGGCGCTGGTGCATCTCGATGCCGGCGAAGCGGAGGCGGCGCTGGTCCTGCTCCTCGCCGACCAGGATGACTGGTGGCGCGGCCCGACTGCGGAGCCGGCCGCGCTGCAGCGGCTGGTGCGCGAGCGGGAGACGCTCACCTTGAGGGAGGCGATGCGGCTGCTCGCCTGGGGGCCGGTCGCCGACTACTTCGCGCATCGCTGGTCTGACCCGACCTTCCTCGCCGGCCTGGCTCTGGCCGAGGCGCATTGGAACGAACCGCACAGCGCCTTCGAGCTCGCCTGCGGCATCGGCCATCATCTGCGAGAGCTGGCGCGTCGCGGCGTCGCGGTGACCGGCGCCGATGTGGTCTTCGCCAAGCTCTGGGTAGCGCGGCACTGGGTGGTGCCGGAGGCACGGCTGCTCTGCCTCGACGCGGCTCAACCCTGGCCGCATCTGGGGCCCTTCGACCTCGTCGCCTGCCACGATGCCTTCTATTTTCTCGAGCCGAAGCGGCCGATCCTGGAGGCGCTGCGCGGCTTGCTGGACCCGGCGCGGGGTGTGCTGCTCATCGGTCATGTGCACAATCGGGACTGGCCGAACCTGTCGGCCGGTGCCGCGGTTTCGGCCGGGGAGATGGCGGCCCTGCTGCCGGATGCGCGGCTGTATGAGGATGCGGAGTTGACCCGCGCCCTCGCCGCCGGACGGGCGCCGCAGGCAGCGCCGGCCGATGACCTGCGCGGCGCCGAGGCCTTCGCCGCCGCGGCGGGACCGGGGCTGCCGGCGCCGCATCCGGTGACGGGACTGCTCGCCCTGCCCCCGCCGGGCGCGGTGCTGCGCCGCAATCCTCTCTATGATGCGGAGGGCCGCATCGCCTGGCCGTCCGAACGCTATGGCCAGGAATATGGCGCGTTGGCGACCTACCCGCCCTCGACCAGCCAGCCGTCCTCCGTGCCCCTGACAGCCGCGACCGTCGAAGCGGCCCGGCGGCGCGAGCTGGTCGATTTGCCGGAGGGGTGGTGACCATGCTCGATGCCGCCCTGCACGTCACGAACGACGGGACTGCGGGCCTGGGCTGGGGCGTGATCGGCTTCGGCTGGGTGGCGCGGGACTATGCCGTTCCCGGCCTGCGCGGCGCCGGCGGCCGGCTGGTGGCCGTGGCCGATCCGGATGCAGGCGCACGGCGCCAAGCGGCGGCCCTGGGCGCGGAGGCCCACGCTGATGCCGACGGCGTACTGGCCGACCCGGCGGTGCAGGCTGTCTATGTCGCAACGCCCAACCACCTGCACCGCGCCGCCGTCGAGCGCGCGGCCGCCGCCGGCAAGCCGGTGCTCTGCGAGAAGCCGATGGGGGCAACCCTCGCCGAGGCCGAGGCCATGGCCGCCGCCATCCGTGCCGCCGGCATCCGCTACGGCACGGCCTTCGACCAGCGCCACCATCCCGCCCATGCCGCCATCCACGCCGCCATCGCCGCCGGCGCGGTCGGCAGGGTCACCGCCATCCGTATCGCCTATGCATGCTGGGTCGATGCCGGTTGGGCCTCGGACAACTGGCGTGCCGATGCCACCCGCGCCGGTGGTGGCGCCTTGATCGACCTCGCGCCCCATGGGCTCGATCTGGTGGACTACCTGCTGGGCGAGCCGGTCGAGGAGATCGCGGCGCTGACGCAGCAGCGCGTGCAGCGCTACGCCGTTGATGACGGCGCCATGCTGATCGGCCGCACCGGCTCCGGCGTGCTGGTCCAGCTTCACGTGGCCTATAACTGCCCGGAGGGGCTGCCGCGCCGGCAGCTCGAAGTGCTGGGCACGACCGGGCAGCTCCTCGCCGAACGCACCATGGGCCAGACGCCTGGCGGCAAGGTCTGGCGCATCGATGGCCGGCTCGGCCTGCGCGCGCCCCTGCCTGTCGAGGACGCAGAGGCCTCACCCTTCATGCGGCAGATGGGTGCCTTCGCAAGCTGGCTGCGGGGACAGGGGAACCCGGAGGCTTTCTCGCTCACCCGGGACCTTCACACCATGCGCCTCATCGAGCGCGCCTATGCCGCTGCGGGAAAGCGCCCATGCCTTTGAAGCCTTATGCCTGCGCCAATTGTGGCCACTGGCAGCGCTATTTCGCCCCACCGCCGGACTGTCCGGTCTGCACGGATACACGCAACGACCTGCCCGAGGATGGCTGGCGGTTCCTGACGGTCGAGGAGGTGCGGCCGATGCTGCGCGGCCACTGGCGGCGGCTGGAGCGTGATCTCGTCGCTTTCTCCGTCTCGCCGCCGCTCGGGCTGAACGGCACCGGCTGGCTGCTGCTGCAGCCGGAGGGCAACATCGCCTTCGAGGCAGCGCCCTTCTACACCGACGAGATGCTGGCCGAGATCGAGCGGCTCGGCGGCATCCGCTTCCTCGCTGCCTCGCATGTGCATGGCTACGGCGCGCTGTGGCAGCTGCAGGACGTGTTCCGGCCCGAGGTGCTGGCGATCCAGAAGGAGGACCTGTGGCTCACCAAGGCCTTCCGCGTCACCCGGCCCTATGATGAGGCGCTGGAGATCGCGCCCGGCCTTGTGCTGCATCATGTCGGTGGGCATTACGAGGGGCAGGCGGTGCTGCACGACGCGGGACGGCGCATCCTGTTCTGCGGCGATGCCTTCAAAGTCGATCAGGACGAGGCGGGGAACAGCACCGCGGTCTCCACCCACAAGGCCTTCCACAAATCGATCCCGCTGACGCCAGGCGAAATCCGCCGTTACCGCGAGGTGATTGCCGGACTGGATTTCGACACGGTCTGCACGCCCTTCGAGCATGCGCCGGGCGTAGGGCGCGACATTGCCCTCGCCGTGCTGGATGACCAGCTCCGCGGCCCGCCGGGTGTCCGCCATATCCCGATCGACGAGTTGCGCCGGAGCGCCATGCAATGAACACCACGACGGACCTGCACGAGGTCGCCCGCGCCTTCCGCGCCTCCATGCCGGAGGAGGGTCACGTCACCGTCTTCCGCATCGACATGCTGGACCGCATCGGCATCCCGGTGGTGCAGGCCAACCTGATCGTGGCGAAGGAGCCGGCTACGACCGGCTATGGCTACGGCTTCGAGGCAATCGAGGCCGAGGTCGGCGCATTGGGCGAGCTCTGCGAGGAGGTGCATGTCGGTGCGTGGCTGAAGCGGGCTCCTCGCCTGCACGGTTCCCGCGCCGCGCTGGTGCGGGAGCGTGGCGAGACGGGTGTCGTTGATCCGCTGACGCTCTGCCTGCCGGCCGGCAGCCCCTATACGCCGGAGATGCCGCTCTCCTGGGTCGAGGCGCGGCGCTGGTCCACCGGCGAGCCGGTGCTGGTGCCATGCGACTGGGTAGCGGCCTATCCCTATCAGCTCGGCGAAACGCCCCGGCTCATCACCCCGATCACCAACGGCCTCGGCGCCGGCTTCGATCTGCCGCATGCCATCTCGCACGGGCTGATGGAGCTGCTGCAGCGGGACGGCAATGCCGTCACCTATCGCGCACTCGACCAGGGCGTCGTGGTGGAGGTTGATACACAGGATGAGCCCGAGGTTGCCGGGCTGCTTGAGCATCTCCGCTCGCTCGGCATCGACGTCATCGTGAAGCTCGCCTGCACCGATTTCGGCATCCCCAACCTCTATGTCGTCGGCAATGACCGCGGCGCACCGACGGTGCCGGTGCAGGTCACCTCCTGCGGCGAGGCCTCGCATCCGGACCGGTCGCGCACGCTGCGCAAGGCGCTGCTGGAATTCTGCGGCTCCCGCTCGCGCAAGGCGGCGACGCATGGGCCGATCGACCTCGTCCGGGCCGCGTTGCCGCGCGACTATGTCGACCGGCAGATCGGTGTCGCCATGCTGGAGGAGGAGGAAGGCCGTGCGCTGCAGGCAATGGCCGAATGGGTCGGCCAGGATGCGGGCGAGCTGCGCCGTCGCCTCGCCGGCAGCGTCTTCTCCGACCGACGCCGGGTGCGCCTGTCCGAGTTGCCGACCGTGCCGGCCCCGGCGGTGGCGGAGTCCGGCGCGCGGCTGCGGCTGCTGACCGAGCGGTTCGCAGCGGAGGGGCTGGAGCCGCTGGTTATCGACTGCTCGCCGGCCGGCAGCCCGGTGAAGGTGGTCAAGACCATCGTCCCTGGCCTCGAGAGCGAGACGATGAGCTACCACCGCATCGGCTGGCGCGGCGTGCGGCGGCTGCGTGGTCGCGGCGACCCGCTCCTGCTCGACGCCGCACGAGACGGTGCGCAGCGGGTCCGGCTGCGGCCGGAGGACGAGGCCCGGGCTGGCGGCCCCGCCTGGTTCGATGCGCGGCTGGCGGATGAGACGGTGGGGCGGCTCTACCCGCTCTATCGCGAATGCGGGACCTTCTCGGCGCAGCTTTACCGCCGGCGGCAGGCAGCCTGACCATGGCGCTTCGTTTCGCCTACAACACCAATGGCGCCGCCAATCACCGGCTGGCGGATGCCATCTCCCTGATCTCTGACGCCGGGTACGACGGCATCGCCCTGACCCTCGATTTCCAGCATCTCGACCCGCTGGAGGATGGCTGGGTGGCACGCACGGAAGCCCTGGCGCGTGAGTTGCGTGCGCGGCGCCTCGGCTGCGTCATCGAGACCGGGGCGCGCTTCCTGCTCGATCCGCGACAGAAGCATGAGCCGACGCTGCTGACACCCAAGGCCGAGGGGCGGGCCCGCCGCGTTGCCTTCCTGCAGCGAGCAATCGATATCGGGAACATCCTGCAGGCCGAGGCGGTCTCCTTCTGGGCGGGCGTGCCGCAGCCGGGCGTCGACCGCGGCGAGGCCGGCGGCTGGCTGCTGGAGGGCCTGGCCCAGGTCGTGGAATACGGCACCCGCCACGGCGTGACCGTGGCGCTGGAGCCCGAGCCGGGCATGTTGGTCGAGACGCTCGACGACTGGGCCAGGCTGCAGCCGCATCTGCCCGGCCTCACCCTTGCCCTGGATCTCGGCCATTGCCTGGTGACCCAGGAGCGGGAGCCGGCCGCTGCCGTGCGCGAATTCGCCGGGCATCTCGGCACCGTGGCGATCGAGGACATGCGCCGTGGCGACCACACCCACCTTCCCTTCGGCGAAGGCGACATGGACATCCCCGCCTGCCTCGACGCGCTGGAGGGAATCGGCTTCGACCGCCTCGTCTGCGTCGAGCTTTCGCGCGAGAGCCACCGGGCTGACCGGATGATCCCGCAGTCGCTCGACTGGCTGCGGCGATGCAGGGAGGAAAAATCCCGATGAGAATCCTGTTTTGCAGCCGCCGCTTCTTCCCGGCCATCAGCGGCATGAGCGTCTATGCGGTGAACCTGCTGCGCCAGCTTGTCGCTGGCGGGCATGACGTGACCATGATCAGCCAGTATCGGGGCGATCCTGCCGGCACGCGGGTCTATGGTGGTGGTCCGCCGCCCGAAGTTCCCGGCGTCACCGTGATCGGCCGCCAGTCCTTCGGCGAGGAGGCATTCGCGGAGCCGGGCGGTGCCGATTTCGAGCGGGACGTGGACGACATGGTCTCGGTCATCCTGGCCGAGCATCGCAAGAAGCCCTTCGACATCCTGCATGCGCAATACGGCTACCCGAATGGCTGGGCCGTGCTGCTGGCGGCGCGCGAGCTCGGCATCCCGACCGTTGTCTCCATCCAGGGCGGCGACGGCCACTGGGTCGGCTCCTGCTGCGAGACCCACCGGCTTGGCATGCTGAACGTGCTCAACCACGCGAATGCGCTGCTGATCGGCTGCGAGAGCTTCGCTCAGGAGGTGATCGAACGGCTCGGAGTGGCGCGGGAGCGCTTCACCATCGTTCCCGGCGCCGTGGATACCGAACGCTTCCACCCTGCCGCGGGCTTCATCCCCGGCAAGGTCCAGGACCCCATTCGCCTGCTCTACCACGGCCGCGTCGACCGGCGGAAAGGCTCGCTCGACATGATCGAGGCGCTGGCCCTGCTCCAGGCCGAGGGCGTGGGCTTCGCCGCCACCATCTCCGGCATCGGCCCCGACTATGACAGCTCGCGCGCATTGGCGGCCGAGCGCGGCGTCCCGGTCCGCTTCACCGGCTATGCCGATTACGATGCCGCCCCGGCCCTGTACCGCGAGGCCGATGTCTTCGTCAGCCCGACCTATGCCGAAGGTTTCAGCAACACCATCCTCGAGGCGATGGCCAACGGCCTGCCCAGCGTCTCCTGCTATGCCGTGGGCGTCGTCGATTGCCTGCGCGACGGCGAGAACGGGCTGCTCGTGCAGCCGGGCGACATCCCCGCTCTGGCAGGGGCGCTGCGGCGCATCATTGAGGATGCGCCACTGCGCCAGCGGCTGGCCGCAACCGCGCTGGAGGAGTGCCGACGCACCTATTCCTGGGAAGCCGTGGGCCGGCAGATCATGGAAGTCTATGCCACGGTGTGTGGCCAGCAGCCCGATACCGGCTTCGATCCGGCTCTGCCGCGGGATCCCGCATGCCGGTTCCGCGCCGCGCCGCATTTGCTCTGATGCCGCGCGCGCTCGCCCTCTCGCCACATCTCGACGATGCCGCCTTCTCCTGCGGCGGGACGCTGGCGAAGCTCGCTGGGGCAGGCTGGGACGTGACCGTCGCCACGGCATTCACCCGCTCGGTCCCGGACCCGCAGGGCTTCGCGCTGGACTGCCAGCTCGACAAGGGGCTGCCGCCGGAAGTGGACTACATGGCCATCCGCCGCGCCGAGGATGCGGAAGCTTGTGCCCGGCTCGGGGCCCGGCCGCTCTGGCTGGACCTCCCGGAAGCGCCGCATCGTGGCTATGCGGATGCGGCCGCCTTGTTCGGCCCGCCGCATGAGACGGATGCGATCCTGGCGCCGCTGTCCCGCGCGCTGGCAGCGCTGATGGCGGAGAGCCCCGACCTGCTGCTGGCGCCGCAGGCGGTTGGCGGCCATGTCGACCATGTCCGGCTGGTCGAGGCGATCCAGGCTGTGATGCCCGCCCGGATGCCGATGCTTTGGTGGACCGACTTTCCCTATGCGGCGCGGCCGCAGCACGAGACGGTGCGCCCCTTCGCCGCGGCAATGGAAGCCGGTCCGGAACGCGCCATCGTCGGCGACGCGGCGGCACGCTTCGCCGCTTGCGCCGCTTATGCGACGCAGCTCGGCTTCCAATTCGGCGGCGAGGACGGGCTGCGGCATGCGCTGGATGCCACCGGACCGATCGAGCGCTTTCGGGAGAGGGGCGCGGTGCCGCCCCAGGTGGCGGCATGACGGACGGCTCCACCATCCTCGTCACCGGTGGTGCCGGCTATATCGGCAGCCATGTCGTCCTCGCCCTGCTCGATGCGGGCCTGCGGGTCGTCGTGCTCGACGACCTGTCGACCGGCTCCCCGGAGGCCGTACCGGCCGGCGTGCCGCTGGTGCGGGCGAGCACCGGCGATGCGGCGGCGCTGCGGGCTGCGATGCGGAGCCACGGCGTGGGCGCCGTCGTCCATATGGCAGGCTCCCTGATCGCGCCGGAAAGCGTCGTCGATCCTGTTCGCTACTGGCGGAACAACCTGTCCAACACCCTCATACTCGCAGAGGCCTGCGTCGCCGAGAGCGTCACGCGCCTGGTCTTCTCCTCTACCGCCGCCGTCTACGGTATCCCGGACCGGCTGCCGGTCGATGAGGATGCACCCTGCCGGCCGATCAACCCCTATGGTGCCTCGAAGCATGCGGCGGAGCAGCTGCTGCTGGCCATCTCGGCGGCGCATCGGCTCGATGTCGTTGCGCTGCGCTACTTCAACGTGGCGGGCGCCGATCCGGCCGGCCGTGCCGGGCAGCGGAGCATGGGTGCGACGCATCTGATCAAGGTGGCCTGCGAGACCGCGCTCGGGCAGCGGCGTGAGGTGGCCATCTACGGAGAGGATTACGATACGCCGGACGGCACCGGCATTCGCGACTACATCCATGTTACAGACCTTGCCCGCGCCCATGTCGAGGCACTGCGTCACCTTGCCATGGGCGGCGAGACCGTGGTGCTGAACTGCGGCTACGGCCGCGGCCATTCGGTCCGCGCCGTCCTCCGGGCGGTTGAGCGGGCCACGGGGGTGACGCTCCCGGTTCGGGTGGCGCCCCGGCGTCCGGGCGACCCGCCTGCCGTTGTCGCGGCGGCGCAGCGCATCCGCAGCCTGCTCGCCTGGCGGCCGGCCTTCGATGATCTAGACGCCATCATCGCCGATGCCGTCAGCTGGGAGCGGCGCATGGCTGGTCAGACCCGGCGGCAGCTCTGGAGCTGAGCGCGGCCACGCTGGCGGGAGAACGGCACGCGCTGCGCCCGCGCCGCCGCCTGATGGCAGCGCTGGTCGCCGGCATCGCGTCGGGGCTGGTCGCGCTGGGCTGGTATGTGCTGTCGGCCGGCGGCTGGACGGTATGGGAAGGGCTGATGCTCGCCTGCCTCGCCGTGAGCGCGCCCTGGCTGGGGCTGACCGGAGCGACGGGGCTGATCGGCTTTGCCATCCGCATGCGGGCATCGGATCCGCTCTCCGCCGTGCTGCCGGTGATGCGGCAGCCAGGCTGGCAGGATGCCGCCATCACAGCCCGCACGGTCATCGCCGTCTGCGTCAGGTGCGAGGATATGCGGGCGGTCCTGCCGCCCTTGGGCCATCTCTTGGAAGAGCTGCGGCGCCCGGCGGCCCAGGCCGATCGCTTCCGCCTCGCAATCCTGTCCGACACCCCTGATGGCGCGGCTGCCCTCGACGAGGCAGCGGCGGTTGCAAGCCTTGCGGCGGAGTTCCCGGCAGGGACGGTCCGCTACCGGCGGAGGGCACAGAACAGCGGCTACAAGGCCGGCAACCTCATGGATTTCCTCGATCGGGATGCCGAGGACGATGTCTTGCTGCTGCTGGATGCGGATTCGGTCATGTCCGCGGTAGCGGTCACACGCCTCGTGCGACTGATGCAGGCCGACCGGCGCCTGGCGATCCTGCAACCGACCACCTGCGGCCATGGGGCGACGACCCGCTTCGCACGGTACTTTGGCCTGGGTCAGCGGCATGGCATGCGGATCTGGGCCACGGGCCAGGCTTGGTGGCAGGGGTCGGAGGGAGCGTTCTGGGGCCATAACGCCCTGATCCGCATCGCCCCGTTCCGCGCGCATGCCCGCCTTCCCGCCTTGCCGGGCGGCGAGCCGATCCTGAGCCATGACCAGGTAGAGGCCGCCCTGCTGCACGCGGCCGGCTGGGCGGTGCGGGTCCTGCCGGACGATGCCGGCTCCTTCGAGCGGCATCCGCCAGACCTGGTGGCCTGTCTTGATCGCGACATCCGCTGGGCGCACGGGAATCTGCAATACCGCCACCTGCTGCGGCGCTCCGATCTCGGACGAGTGGGCCGGCTGCAGATGGTGCAGGCGATCCTCCACTATGTGCTGACGCCTTTCTGGTTCGCCCTGCTTCCCTTGGCGGCACTCAATGTGGCCACCGGCGGCAGCGAGGATACGCCCCGTATCTGGCTGCTTGTCCTGCTGGCGGCCGGCTTTCTACTGCTCAACCTGACGAAGCTTGCTGGCCACGCGGAGGCCTTGCTGAGCCCGGGGCCAAGGGGGCCGTGCCTTCGCGAGATGTTGCGGGAGGTCGCCGTCTCGATAGCGGCCGATGCCATCATGGCTGCGGAGCGGACATGGATCATCCTGGCCTTCGCGGCAGGGACGCCCGCTGGATGGGACCCGCAGCAGCGCGATGGCCGCAGGCTGCCTTGGGGCGTGACGGCGCGGCGGCTTCGCTTCAGCACGGCGATCGGCCTGGGAAGCGTGGCTTTGCTGTCATCCGGGGGGTTGTTTCCGGTGCTGGTCGCCGCGCCCGTCTGGGTGCCGCTGCTGCTTGCCGTGCCCATCGTGGTGCTGACAGGCGGTTCCGCCCACGACACCGCTGAGGACGTGCCGAGCAGGAGCTATGGAAGTTACCAGTCGCCGCACGAGTAGCCCGAGCCCGATCGGCGCCCCGAACCGGTTCCATGAGAAGGCGTTCCGGTTCCGTAGGCATGAGCAGGACGAAGCCGATGCGTATCCTGGCCATTGGGCCGCGCGTGTATCTTGGCGACATCTACCTTGCCCTGATGCGCGAGGGGCATGCGGTGCGGGTGCATGCCGAAGACAGCCCCGAGGAGCGCGCCTTCGACGGCCTGATCGAGACCGTGCCCGACTGGCGTCAGGAGCTTGATTGGGTCGGTCGCGATGGCATTGTCCTGTTCGAGCGGGCTGATCGTGGCGGGATTGCCGATGCGCTCCGGCGCGATGGCTATCGGGTCATCGGCGGGAGCGTCTTCGGCGACCGGTTGGAAAACGATCGGGCCTTCGGGCAGGCCGTGTTGCAGCGGCTCGGTCTGCCGGTGGCCAGCAACCGAGCTTTCGATAGCCCGGCCGAGGCCCTGGCGTGGCTGGCGCAGGCCCCCGGCCGCCAGGTGCTGAAATTCGATGACAGTCGCCTGCCGACCTTCGTAGGCGAGCACCCGGCCGGGCTCGACGTCGCCTTCATGCTGCGGCGCGCCGGCCCCGGCCGGGTACTGCTGCAGGAGCGGCTTGATGGTGTCGAGATCGGTGTCGGCGCCTATTTCGATGGGCGGCAATTCTTGCGTCCGGTTTGCATCGATTTCGAGCACAAGCGCTTCTTCCCCGGCGAGATGGGCGAGATGACCGGTGAGATGGGCACGCTCGCCAGCTACGAGGGCGGAGAGCGGTTGTTCGAGGCGACGCTCGGGCGTGTCGCATCACTGCTCGCCGAGGCGGGCCATGTCGGCTACGTCAACCTCAATCTCATGGTGGATGAGCGCGGACCGCTGCCGCTCGAGTTCACGTGCCGGTTCGGCAATCCTGGCTTCGCCGTGTTGGCGGCGATGCAGCGTGATGGGTGGGGCGACCTGTTCCATCGCATGGCCCAAGGCAGCTTCCAGGGTTTCGAAACGGTGCCCGGTTGGTCGGTGGCCGTGGTGCTGACCGTCCCACCCTTTCCTGCGGTCGATCACCAGGCGACGCCAGCGGATGACGTACCAATCTTCTACCGCGAACCGCCCGACAGCGAAGCTTTGGGACACTACCATCCCGTCGATGTCCGCCGTGATCCAGAAGGCCAGCTCATGGTGCGTCGACGGTCGGGGCACGCCATGATCGTTACTGGCACGGGTATGACGGTGCAGGATGCCCAAGCGGCAGCCCAAGCCCGGGCCCGCAATGTCATTGCGCCCGAATTGCGCTGGCGGACGGACATCGGCGAGCGCTTCCTGAATGGCGAGGGCGACCGGCTACGTGCTTTGGGTTGGATCGGGTAGATTCAGGCGCCAGCATGGGGCCCAGCGCATGCGACATCCTGTGTGCCTGGGCATGGACTTATACCAAGTCTCCGAGAGCGTGACTCGTTGGGGATTCCCAGACTGGCGTCGCTCTGATTCAACATGGCGAACAGGGGAGCTTCGCCATGCCCATCCCACTCCGAGCTGACTTTGACGCAGCTGGGCTTCGTGCTGCGGCTCGCCGGACCAAGGATGCGGCCCAAGCCCGTCGCCTGCTGGCCTTGGCTGCCGTTTACGACGGAGTGTCGCGCACTGAGGCCGCCCGGATCGGCGGGGTGACGGTGCAGATCGTCCGGGACTGGGTTGTTCGGTTCAACGCCCAGGGCCCGACTGGACTGGTTGACCGCAAGGCGCCGGGCCAAG
>NZ_FMZX01000060.1 GCF_900101615.1 Belnapia rosea
GACCACCTCGGCGTCGAGACCCAACGTCAGTGGTCGGACAAGGCGATCGCCCGCACCACGCCCTGCCTGCTCGGGCTGTTCTCGATCGTCACCCTGTTGGCCTCGCGCCTCGATTGCCGTGCCCGGGTCCGGATCTCGACCAGCGCCTGGTACCACAAACAGCGGCCGACCTTCGCCGACAGCCTTGCCGCAGTACGGCGGGCAGTCTGGAGCGAGCAGGGTTTCGCCGTGTCCCGGCAGTCGGCCGACGCTGCGAAACTCTCGCCAGCCCTCCGCGAGAGCATCGCCTATGCCCTTTGCCACGCAGCCTGAATGGCCAAAGCCGAGCTAAGTGGTTGACCCCCAGACTGTGTCGTCCGTTCCAAGATCGATACTATCTTCAAAGAGGCATTCATAGGTGGCGGCGATCGGGGTCGAATGGACCTTGGACCTTCCCGATGATGGTGGACACCGCTGCTAAGCTCGAGAGGAGCGAGGTGTTCTGATGTCCAGCAAGACGAGGCGGAACTTCACGGACGAGTTCAAGGCGGAGACGGTGGCGCTGCTGGAGAGCAGCGATCGGCCATTGTCGCAGCTATCGCAGGAACTCGGCATTGAGCAGTCAGTCCTGCGGACTTGGCGGCGCAAGCTACGGCCATCGGGAGTGCAGTCATCGCGTCCTGCTGCGTCGACCGGCAATGGTCATGCGGCGGCGATGCCTGCGATAACGGCCGACCAGACTGAGATCCGCCGCCTGCGCCGTGAACTCGAGCGGGTGCAGATGGAGCGCGACATTTTAAAAAAGGCCATCGGCATCTTCTCGGGACATGCGAAATGAGGTTCCACTTCATTGACGAACACCGCCAGACCTTTCCCGTCCGGGTCCTGTGCGAGGTGCTGGAGGTCTCCCCGGCCGGCTACTACGCCTGGCGTGGGCGGCCGGAGAGCGGCAGGACCACCGCCAACCGCGAGCTGCTCGGCGAGATCCGCCGCGTCCACGAGGCCAGCCGCGGCCGCTACGGCAGTCCGCGCGTGCATGCCGCGCTCCGCGCCGGGGGCATCCGAGCCGGGCGGCATCGGGTGGCCCGCCTCATGCACCAGCACGGCATGGCCGCGCGTCGGTCCCGGCGTGGCCAGCCGCGCACACCGATAGCCGGCACGCCCTCCCGATTGCCCCCAACCTGCTGGAACGGCGGTTCACCGCACTGGCGCCCAACCGGGTATGGCTGGCTGATCTCACCTACATCTGAACCGGAGAGGGCTGGCTCTACCTTGCCGTGGTGCTCGATCTCTTCAGCCGTAGGGCGTCGGCTGGGCCATGGCCAACCACATGCGCGGCGAGTTGACGCTCGCTGCACTCCACATGGCCATTGCGCGCCAGCGACCGGCTCCAGGCCTGATCGCGCATTCGGACCGTGGATCGCAATATGCCGCATCCGACTATAGAGCGGCGTTGGCCGGCATCGGCGCCCGCGCCTCCATGAGCCGGAAAGGCGATCCTCTCGACAACGCGCCGATGGAGAGCTTCTTCAAAACTCTCAAGGCCGAACTCGTCGACAATGCCGAGTACGCCACCCATTCAGAAGCGCGCCGCGACGTGTTCGCCTTCATGGAGGTCTGGTACAACCGTCAGCGCCTTCATTCGGCCCTTGGCTACATCACCCCAGAGCAGATGGAGCTCACCGCAGCCTGATCACCCCCAACCCGGTGTCCACACAAGCCGGGGAAGTCCAACAGCCACCATGCTTGGCCAGTGGCACCGAACCTGCTCGATCAGGATTTCACGGCGGCAGGCCCGGATGAGAAATGGGGAGCCGACATCTCCTACATCTGGACAAAGGAGGGCTGGCTGTACCTTGCCGTCGTTATCGACCTGTTCGCCCGCCGCGTCGTCGGCTGGTCGACCAGCGATAGGTTGCACCGCGCCTTGGCCTTGGCGGCGCTACGGAAAGCGGTTGTCATGCGCCGCCCGGCAGCGGGGCTGATCCACCATTCGGACCGCGGGTCGCAATATTGTTCCACGGACTACCAAGCCGAGCTCGAGGCCCTTGGCATCCTGATCTCCATGTCCGGGCGGGGAAACTGCTTCGACAACCTCATGGTCGAGACATTCTTCAAGACGCTGAAATCCGAACTCGTCTGGCGCACCGCCTTCGAGACGCGTGCCGATGTCGCGGCCGCCATCGGCCGCTACATCGATGGCTTCTACAACCTCATCCGCCGCCATTCCGCGCTCGACTTCACAAGCCCCGCACAGTTCGAGGAAATGGCCGTTACCTGACCCAATGCCCCTCCACTAAAGCGGAGCAAGTCCAGTCTCGGGCGAAGCCGGTAGGGCGAGCGGCGACCGGGCTTCGAATGGCCGGCACCACCGGGTCGCTGCCACCACAGCGGGCATGCACGCCGTTCGACGCTGGGCCTTGCTGGCGCCACTCTGCTGACCTGAGGGCTGAGTGGAGCAGCGCCCGCTGACCCCTGTGCCGGGCGCACCCATGACCAAAGTCCAAGCCCGGCATCGTCAGCCGAGTCGATTGGGTGGCACGCCTGGGCGGTTTACCCTGGTCGGAGTCGCAGCGACCAGATCGATTGGGATCTTGGTCTCAATCCCCTGGATGTTGGTCATCCGGTGCTGTGACTGGAAATTCCAGGAATCAGTGAGTTAGCTGAGTTATCCCCGCGGACTTTGGTCACACAGCAATTAATTTAGAATCCTAATATCTTGCCAACTACTGCTTTGACCAAAGTCCAAGCTGTATCCAGTGCCATTTCCCGCTAGGCAATGACCTAATCGGCTGGAGAGCACGCTATGGAGGAGGTCAGGGAAGTCCGGCGTCTGGTCGAAGCCCATGGTAGGCTTGGCGCAATTGCCCGGCATGACGACCGGCGCCTTGTCGAGATCGTCGCTGCGTATGGCAGCGACGAAGACGTTGGAATTCCGAACTTCCTATACTCCGGCTGGTGCATGACGGCACTGCCACACTCCCGCATTCCCGATGGCGATGCTTGGCGCCTGGAGAATGGGAATGTCGTGCTTCTGGTGGAGCCGGGCCGCCGAGCGCGGCTCGGCCAAGCCGATGAATTCGTCGGCGTGCCCTATGGGCCGACCGCCCGGCTCATCATGATCTATCTTCAGTCCGAGGCATTGCGCACGAACAGCCGCAATATCGAGCTTGGGCGTTCAATGAATGACTGGTTCGGTCGAATGGACAAAAAAGCTGGAGGCAATACCTATCGGCTTGTTCGCCAGCAGGCCGAGCGCATCGCCACCTGCCGGTTCTCGTTTCATTCTGAGCGGGATGGTATTCGAGCTATCCGCAATCAGTCCATTGTTGACGAAGGCCTATTGTTTCTTGATGGCGAGATCCGTGACCAGCGTCAAGCCAGCCTGTTTCGGGAGGGCGTCGTTCTTTCTGAGAGCTTCTTCAAAGCCTTGCGGGAGCATGCCGTGCCGCTGGAGGAGCGGGCGATACGCCATGTCAGCCATAGCAGCATGGCGATCGATACCTATTGCTGGCTGGCCTACCGCTTACATGTTTTGAAGAAGCCGACTCCGATCACCTGGGCTGCCTTGTACGCACAATTTGGCCGGGGCTATGGCCAGTTGGGGGCCTTCAAACGCCAATTTCTCGGGAAAATCTTGCCGGCCGCACTGGCCGTATATCCTGAAGCGGCAGATCGCGGCGTCGAAATCACGGATAAGGGGCTTATCCTAAAGCCGACACGACCGCCGATTGCGCCTCGTGCCGTTGCCTGACGTCGCAGGGCTGATGACGATTTTGTCACTCGGGTGGTCGGCGCCAGCGCGTCTGGAGAGGCGTCGCCTCGCCATACCGTGGCAGTAGCTGAGGCCGGTGCTGCCCTTGGACCTTGGTCATGCCGCCATTTGCGATGAAGGCTCGACCCGTAGAATCGTCACTGGCCTCGGCGCCGTGGAACGGCCTGTTCGGAGCAGACGGCTGGCGACGGCCAGGCGACCAGTGGAGGCGCTGCCCTCACCTGCCCCATCCACCACCAGTTGGCGAAACGGGGTAGACGGTGGACCGCTCGACCAGCCAGCGTCGCCTTCCGACGAGCAACGCGCTGCGGCTGACCACGGTGGCCGCGGGCCGAGCGGTACACCCCACCGCAACCCACAATACAGCCCGCCATTCCGGGCCATGTCTCGACGCCAGCGATCGCTAACAGGCGCTGCGCCGGCTGGCAAACCGCCGCCCAGGGCGGCAGGTCGTTTGGCATGTCGCGCTGAGCCATCTCGGCCTTGCTCACGCAGCGCAGCGAATACTCACGCTGCCCAGAAGCCTCGGGCCTCACAGCGGGGTCGGGCGCGACCATAGCCAGTCGGTAGCGGAAACAGCGGCGGCTCAGGCTAGCGGGCCATTCTGCCCCACAGCTTGGCGATGAAGGATTTGAGCAGTCGACCCCCCCTGTCATTCTTCAGCCCTGACTGGCTGAGACGATGGGCGCCGCATCGCGGGACGCCAAGCCCATGCTTGGACCGTGGTCATAGCCAAACGCCCGGGATGCTTGCATACACCGCCAGGCCCGCCCCGATCCTTATCAGGTCACTCCTCATAAGGCACTGAAAGGGCCGGTATTTGCCCGCTCGCGGTGACTAAGGTCCCAGCATGACCAAGGTCCGCATGACGGCGGTGGCAGCGGACGGCCTGCGCCTGCGCCGGGCGGGGCGGGACAGCTCCCCCCTCCCCTGGACTTTGGTCATACCGCGTCAGATGCGCCTTCCTCGAACTCGACGATCAGCTGGGGAAGACGATCAGCAAGGAAGGCTGACAGGCCGGGCTTCGCCGTCTCGAGGACAGTCAGCCTGGTGCTCGTTGCCAGCGGCTCAAGACGCGCCACCACCCGGCCCTCGCGGTCGAGATAGGTTTGCGCATCCGGGCGAAGGCGTGGCGCTCGGATCGCGGCCAGTGCTCTCTCAAAGCGCCGATCAGATGGCGCTGCACGGAAATCCGGGCGCTCCACCAGAACACGCAAGCTGTCGGGAACGCCCGACACCTCTAACAGCGCCGCCAGCTCTTTCCATCGGGGCCGGCCCGCCTTCGGCGCAGGTCCAATGGCCTCGGCCAGCCAGCGGGGTATGCTACGCGCGACGGCGAGATAACGGACCATTTCTGTTGGATGGGCCGCGAGCGCTGTGTTCAGGGTGGTTCGGTCGAAGCCACGCGCCTCAAGATCAGCGGCAAAGAACGCTCGCTCGATAAAGGTGAGGTTGCGCCGCTCTGCATTCTCCTTGCCTTGGGCAATTACCAGGTCGACATCCGAGAGCGGGCGCACGACGGCGCGGATGCGTCGCCCGATCTCAGCGACGGCCGCAAGACGGCGATGGCCATAGGCCACCTGATAGCGTGCGGCATCAGCCGGATGAGGGCGGACCAAAATCGGCACTTGTTGGCCGTGCGCCTGAATACTGTCGACAAGACGCCGGTAGTCGGCGTCATCGGTCCGTGCCATGCGATCATGGGCAAAGGACGGGTCGATCTGGGCCGGCTCCAGCTCAACAACCAACTCGCCACTTTGGGTCTGCCGCTCCAGCTCCTGTGCTCGCCGGGCCTCAGTGGCGAGCCGCTCCAGATCGAGACCCATGGCGCGGACAGCGCCAGAGGCGGCACGCCGTTCTGGCGCCACAGTCGGAAGCGGAGGCGAAGGCGCAGCCTCAGCCGTGGTGGGTGGTGCAGCCGCCTCCAAGGGTTGCAGCAACTCGTTCAGCCTGACCTTGCGCTTCATGCCACCCTCCCCCAGGCTTTACGGACGAGCAACTCGATCTCGCCATTGACCGCGTCCAGCGCCTCCAAGGCTCGGGCGTAGCTGCCGCGCGACCCACCCTGCCGGCCGATTTCATACAGGGTTTGCTTGGTGAGGCCGGCGTCCGAGACGGCGGTGGATTTCAGCATGGCATTTGTAAGCACGCGCTCGCCGAACAGGGTGCGGAGAAGACCAACCACCTGGGTCTGCGGGCCATCCTGCGGTTCGTAGCGGGTCACGAGATAGCGGAGAAACCGGTAATCCAACGTGCCACCCGCACGGCGCACCACCTCCAGCAGATCCGAGGCCATGAACAAGAACTGACCCATGCTGGCGATGTCGAGCATCTGCGGATGGACCGTGACGATGACGCCGGTGGCGGCGCAGAGCGCCGCAAGCGTCAGGAAGCCGAGCTGCGGTGGGCAGTCGATGACGACCAGATCATAGTCATTCGCGACCTCGTCGAGAACTTCCGCCAACCGTGCGAAAAATGGGGCACCGACCCCGCGATCTTGTCGCGCGAGGATCCGCGGCGTGTCGTGCTCGAACTCCTGGAGTTCCAGATTGGCCGGGACAAGATCGAGACCGTCGAAATAGGTCGAACGGATCACCTCCTGCAACGGTCGGCGGTACTCGTCATAGCGTAACGCGGCATAGAGGGTCTCATTCTCCGCCAGGTCGGTTTCGGGTTGCACCCCGAACATCGCAGACAGGCTGGACTGGGGGTCGAGATCGATGGCAAGGATGCGATATCCCCGCAGGGCCAGATACTGAGCCAGATGGGCTGCGGTGGTGGTCTTGCCCGAGCCGCCCTTGAAATTGGTCACCGCCAATACCTGCAGCGTCTCGGTCTTCACCCGGTGCGACAGATAGGTTCGGCGGTCGGAGCCCGACAGATAGCGCCGGAGCTCATTCACCTGAGCCAGCGAGTAGGAGCGCCGACCCGCGGACTGGACCTCAGGGGCAGGGCCCTGTTTGTTGAGGGAGAGCTGACGCAAATAGGCGTCAGTGACACCAATCAGGGCGGCAGCCTCACTACTGGTAAACCGCCGCAGGGTTTTCCGCGCCTGCGGGGGGAATATTTTGGCACGGAGCTGCGTCAGCTGGGCGCTCAGGGTCAGGGCGTCGCGCCGGATCGCGGCATCGATGAAGTCGCCCTCGGCGGAAGGCGAGGCGCTCGCCCCAATTGGGAGATCGTCCATTTACGCTAAACCTCGTAGCTACGGGTTAAAAACGTAAGTAGTCGCCCGCCTAGTGTCACGCCGCCAGTGTGCGTCGGCGACATCAGGTAGAGTATTGTTGTAACCGTGCAACACAAGCCAGATCCTGCGCCAAGGCTTCACGTCACACGGACGGTCGATGGCGAAGAATCCCCGGCCAATCTCGCAGGATCAGAGGGACGTACCAGCGCAGGCATGACACCGCCCAAGAATGCGCCCATGCTTTCGCGCCACGCTGGTCGGCAACAATCGCTCCACGATCAGGGGGAGAGGCTGACCCTGCCCAGGGATCTAGGCGGCGACAGGCCAGGCATGCCGCGTGGTTCACGCAGTGAGCAACGCTGGCAGGTTATCACCGCGCAGCTGAATGTTGACAGCTGTCAAGTGGAGGCCCGGCCTCGAGCCACGGCGAAGTAGACGCTGGATCGTGCCTGCAAACGGCGCTCTCCGCGCCGGTCCCGATTCACAGTAGCCTGCGCAGCAGGGCCGTCGCGCTGACAACTCACCAGACGATCCCGGCGGCCGGCAGATCGGAAATGCGGCGTTCGGCAGTGCGGACTGCCCCGGCACCGATGTTGTCTGGGTCGTCTTAGTGGCGACAATCGGTGCAGCTGACCCCGGCGATGGCAGCGACGGCAGTAGCACGCGGCTGAGCGGCCTAAGAGCGTATCTCGGTAGGCAACTTCCCGCCTGATCACTATCTGCCAGGGATGGCGAGAAGGGCTGATCTGAAGACCAAGAGGCGGCGTGTCCGGGATGACGGCTGGCGCCTGCCGGACGCGCTCTGGGCCAAGATGGAGCGGCTGCTGCCGCCGCGGCCGAAGCACCCGTTGGGCTGCCACAACCCGCGGGTGCCTGACCGGGCGGCGATGGACGCCATCTTCTTCATTTTGCGGACGGGGTGCCAGTGGAACGCGCTCCGCGAGACAACGATCTGCTCGTCCTCCTCAGCCCATCGACGCTTTCAGGAGT
>NZ_FMZX01000047.1 GCF_900101615.1 Belnapia rosea
GCGCTCACCAGCCGACCCTAGACTACGTCAGGCGACGCACCGCAGAAGGGAAGACCAAGCTTGAAATCATCCGGTGCCTCAAGCGCTTCATCGCCCGCGCGATCTTCGGATATCTCTGCCGCAACCCTAAGTGTCCGTCCGGGAACAAACGGCCTAATTTCAGGCTTCTTCGGACCCGACTTTTCGTACCGAAGGCGGTCCAACACTGCGCTGAAGCGGATGGGTGGAATGGTGGCCGCCACTACGCTGCTTCGGTAGTCGCTTGATTTGGCCCACATTGTTCCCGGACGGACACTAAGACCACACGCCCAGAGCAAACTGCAGCTTGACCACTATAGGAGCATCATAACCAGCCAAGGCGCCTTCGTCATCGGCCTGTTATGCCGCGGCGACCTCAGTTCCGAGGGCACGTGCCGAGCTCGCCATTTTGGCGTCGAAGGTGACCAGCATGGCGCCAACGCGCTGTGCTATTGCGATGTTGAGCGCGTCTGGTGTTCGAAGCGTCAGATCCAGGCGGCGTAGGGCAGCTTCGGCAAGCTTCACATCTGCAGCGGTGGTCTCGACCCTCTGCGTCGCCCGGGCCGCCCAAACATCCAAGGTCGAGAAGGCTGCTCGAGCATCTTCGACGGTGATTTCCCGGTTACGGACTCGCCGCGCCATTGCCGACGCGAATTCAGCCGCCGCGAAGTCGCTGAGCACCAGTACAGGGGTGCCAGTACGGAGGAATGTGTCGGCTCGGGCGGTCAGGGGATCATCTGTTAGCAGCGCCACCAGCACGCTGGCGTCGAGGTAGGCCCTCATCGCTCATCTTCGTCGCGCATTCCGCTTACCAGTTGTCCGGCATCATCCTGGATTGGCTGAGCCACAACACGACGCGCGGCGAGCCAGTCCAGGTCCTCGCCGGATACTGCTCTGGCAGGGGGCTGAACCGGCTTGAGCTCCACCACTGGGTGGCCATGTCGCGTGATGATCACACCTTCGCCGGCGATGGCGCGGTCGATGAGGTCCGAAAGTTGGTTTTTGGCTTCGGCGACACTGTGCTGGCTCATGTCCACAATATGGCTATCGGATAGCCATATTGTCCAGAGCTATTCGATCTCGACATGTTCGAAAGCCTCAGCCGTTCAGCGGCCATTCGGTAAAGGCCCTAATTGGGATGCGGGCGATGGCGGCCCATCCCCTTCGTACCACCAGAGCCGTGACAAGGGCCCCGAGGAGAGCTTTGCTCAAGCGCCAGGACTCGCCCCGAACAGCACGGCTGCGCTGGGCCGGAGACATAACCACAGCAGCGGGCGGTGCAGGTCCGGCTACTGGGGCGGTCGTGCGAGCGAGATTCGGCCAAGCGGGCCCGACGCTGTCGCCAAGCGGGGGATCGTGGAGTGGATGGGCGATGGTGCAGAAGGTTTCGCAGGGTGGCTCGCACCCCCTCCCCTTCGCGCTAAGGCCTGATAACCATGATTCTCGGTTCTTTGTATCTCGTGCCATAATCAGCGCCACGATGGGCTAGCGCACTGGAATCCCTGCATGTCAGACCTGACCACCCTGCCCGCCTCGGACCTGGCGCTGGCGGCCGACTACGCCCGGCAGGCCCTGTCCCGGGCAACGCTGCGGGCCTATGCGGCGGACTGGCAGGACTTCACCGGCTGGTGCCAGGCGCGCGGTGCCAGCGCCTTACCAGCCGACCCCACCACGGTCGCGGCCTATCTCGCCTCTATGGGTATCAGCCATAGCCGGGCAACCTTGCGCCGCCGGCTGGCGGCGATCGGCCGGGCGCACCGGATGAAAGGCATTGCCTGGATGCCGTCCCATCCGGTGATCCGCGACACGCTGGCGGGTATCTTCCGCAAGCATGGCATGCCGCAGCGCCGGGCGGCGGCGATCGGCACCATCGAGCTGAAGCGGCTGCTGGCCAGCTGTGACGGCAGCCTGACCGGCCAGCGCGACCGAGCCCTGCTGCTGCTGGGATTCGCCGGGGCGCTGCGGCGGTCCGAGCTGGTGGCCGTGCAGCGCGAGCACCTGACCTTCATCGGCGACGGCATGCGGCTGCTGATCCCGCGGGCCAAGACCGACCAGGGCGGCGAAGGCGCGGAGATCGGCATCCCGCGCGGCCTGAAGCCAGAGACCTGCCCGGTGCGCGCCATGGAGACCTGGCTGCGAGGCTCTGACTGCCAATACGGGCCGGTGTTCCGCAAGGTCGATCGGTGGGGCACGGTGGAGCGCACCGCACTGCACCCGGACGCCCTGCCGAAGATCCTCGCCCGCCATGTCGCCCAAGCGGGCCTCACCGCCTCCGGCCTCGAGCGGCTCTCCGCGCATGGCCTGCGCGCCGGGTTCATCACCGAGGCCTACAAGGCCGGCGCCCGCGACGAGGCCATCATGGAGCACTCGCGCCACCGGGACGTGAAAACCATGCGCGGCTACGTCCGCCGTGCCAAGCTGGTCAGCGAGAGCCCGGCGAAGCTCGTCGGGCTCTGAACGAGTCCGTCACAGCTCGCATTGGGTGCCGGCCCTGGGTCAGATATCCAGGATCCTTCTGCTTCCCTTGGGGTCACCGGCGGGTCCCCGGCGGATGACGACGTGGCGAGGCTGGCCGACGGTAATCAGGCCAGGTGGGCCGGCCCGCGCCGGAGCGATACCGGGGGTGGCGGCGACGGCGGGTGCGGCTGAACCCCCGTCAGGGATGATCAGCAAGAGCCCGGCGAAGCTCGTCGGCCTTTGAAGGAGACCGCTATGGCTCTCATCGGCATACTGGCCCTCTGCCTGATACCCACGATCCTTCTGCTCCCCCTCGTCCTCACAAGCGAGAACTCGGCGGACAACGAAGTGGTTACGCTGGCCGATGGCAGTCAGGTCAGGACGACCCGCCCGCGCCGGGGCGACACTGGATTTGTCGGTGGCGGCGGGGGTGATAGCGGCGGCGGTGGTTGTGATGGCGGAGGCGGCGGTGGTGGCGACGGGGGCGGCTAATGCCCCCTGCCCTACAGCCATTACAGCGCCGCTGTGGCGAAGCTTGTGTTGCCGTCAGACATCGCTCTGCTCTGGTCATCTTCGCAGGCAGCCTTGGAGTATCCGCACCTTTTGGTGGCTTTGACTGATTAAACGACCAGCCCGCAAGCAGGTAATAGACTTGCCGCACGCAAGATGTATCGGCCTCTCACAAAGCACAGTTCGGAGGGATGATAGGGCGGTGTTGTCAAGGCACTTGGCTGGCCCACATTAGTATTACGACACTGGTTTGCGGTAAGGGTGGTATCGCAGCTGATACCAGCCCGCCCGCCCGCTAAGCCTCGGCCGCCGGAACCGGCTTGGCTGGATCGCGCCCTTGCAGCATTCTCATCATCCGACGCCTTTCGGCCTCCGCCTCGGCCTGGATTTCGGCACGGATCACAGCCCCTCGGGAAACGCCGAGTCACTGTAGGCGTTTGGGTTCGTAACTACAGGGACAGGTGCCCTCCCGTCACTGTCGAATGCCCCGGCCTTCGCTTCCGCCTCTGCCTCGGCCTTCTTCCGCGCCCTCGCCTCCATTACAATATTCTGATGTCGCATATATTCCGCGTCCGCTTCGGCCTGCGCTTCGGCACGCATCACGGCAGTCTCGGGAAACGCCGCGTCAACGTAGGCGTGTGGGTTCGTAGCTACAGGAACCGGTTTGCTCAGTAGAAGACTCCGCAACCTTTGCCGTTCGGCAAGATCGTCAGCCTCAGGGGTTGAAGTGGCCGGGGCTGTCATCGGCGCGGCAGAGACGGGCAGGCGAGGCGCCGGGGCCGGAACCGCAGCGGGTGCCATCGCCACCACACCAGCACCACCCGTAAGCGCCGACAAAGCTGCCACGGCTGCGGCTCGGGCCTCTGGGGTATCAGCGTTGGCAATCACTTCCAGAACCGTCGCAAGCGCCGCCTGGCTCGCTGTGGTTATTCGGGCCGCATGGCTTTCGGCCTGGCGGGCTGTAGACTGTGCGACGTGTGCCCGAACAGCTGCCCAAGTCATGCGGCACCTCTCGGCGCTTGGGGCTTTACCTCCGCCGTCCACTACCCCCGCCGCTGCCAACTCGGCCGCCCGCTCAGGCCACTGGGCGCCTCGCCTAGCAATGTCCTCCGCTAACGCCGAATGATCGGCCAGCATGTGCAGGAATAAAGCCGAACGGTTTCCAGGCCCACCACGGCAAATGGTCCGCTTTGCTGGAACGGCCGACGCTGCAAACCCGATCACGTTAGACATCGGCACCTCACCGGCTCAAACATCGCTCACCAGCAATGACGGGCTCGATCGTTTTATTCCAGCATCGGGGAAGCCATTTGGTGGCTCATGTCAGGAATATTTTGGTCCCGTATGTCTACCGCTCGGGTTCCGCTCGGGTTCCGCATGGGAACTGTATGGGTTACGGATGGGTTCCGCACGGGTTCACGTCCCACCACCTCGGCGCCTTCCCTCCCAACGCCAGCGACGGGACCGGACAGCTTTCGGACAAGTTGCGCTCGGGTTCCGCATGAGAACCGTATGGGTTATGGATGGGTTCCGTATGGGTTTCGTACCCCCACGCCTCCAACCTCCCGCAGTAACCGCAACCCCGGTCAGACACCCGCCCAAAGAGCGCCGAGGGATTGTCGCAAGGGAAAGGAACGGGACAGGCAGCACCCCTTGGGCAGCTGTCCCGAGGCCCCCTCACTGGTGCCAAGGAAGCCGCCGGGTATCCCGTCGCAAGGCAGGCAAGGCAAGCGGCGAGGTAGCTGCGAGGTAGCTGCGAGGTGACTTGGGAAGCCCCTCTCACCACCCGCCGCCCCTGTCTCGGATCACCCCCAAGGCGACACCGTGACAGGAAAAGATTGCCGCCCGCCGCCTGTCCCGAGGTCCAGTCGCAGGCCACCCGTTCACCCTAGCCAGGGTTGCCGGATTGGCCGTCCTCTCCCCTCGCAGATGGGTTCGGATCGGAATAGCAAAATAATTTGGGTGCAATTCCGCAAACGCGGGAAAAACGGCATGGCCTTATTTTCCCTTGTTTGCTCCATGACACCCCTAGCCGGGGGGCAAGCGAGCGGGGACATTTGAGGCACAAACGGATTTCCGTTTGTGCGTGCCCCGCAATAGTTTCCTAATCGAGCGGGGACGGTCCCCGCCGCCGGTTAGGACCCAGGCCCATGGCGAAACGAGGGAGACCCGCAAAAACGACAGCGACGCGCGCTCCCTCTGGCGCGTCTCGGGCCTCCCTTCGCCCTGGCCGCCTGTCCACCAGCGACGGCCGCTCGCCGTTTCATTTCGAGCATAAAGCCCACGCCAAAGCCGCCGCCGGCCAGCGGGCCAGCGCGGACCGGCAATCCTATATCGAGCGTCCGGGGGCCGTTGAGCGCGCGGCCGTCCAACAGGGTTATATCGAGCGCGACGGCGCACCCGAAACCGTCAACGGCCAGCTATCAGAGGCGGGCAACATCGCCGAGACTTTCGAGGGTCGCCGATCATTCTGGAATGCCGTTGAACGCGACGAACGCGCAAACGGCCGGGTGCAACTCAGCATCATTGCGGCGCTGCCCTGCGAGCTCACCCCCGCCGCTCGGCTGGCGGTTCTGCAGTCATTCGTCGCCAGTGAGTTTGAGACGCGGGGCCTCCCCTATCACGGCGTCATTCACAGCCCCGGCCCAACCAACGACGCGCGCAACTACCACGCACACGTTCTGTATTATGACCGGCCGGGCACCCGTGACGGGCGGGGCGAGTGGTCATTCGGCACCCCTGGCACAGACGCCAATGGCTTTCCGTGGGGAACAGAAAAGCCCACCGCCAGGCTAAAGCGGTTGGAAAAGACAATCGCCTCTGCCCCCGAGACAGGCAAGCGCCGCGCGAAACTAGAACGCCAACTCGAGGAAGTGCGCGGGTTCAAGCCTGCCCCGAAAGCGGCCCGAACCCCGAAAGACCGCCCAACCTATCCATGGGGGTCGGAGGCCGCGCCAACCCGCGCCAAGCGCCTCGCCAAGCGCCTCGCCGGGGCACGCGACCCCAAATCTGCCGAGGCATACCGCCACCAGCTGGCCGAGGTCGAAGCCTGGCAGGTCAACCCGCCGCCCGCCGCCATGAGCGTCGGCAGTATCGAATGGGTCCGCCATCTGCGCGGGGCATGGAGTGATGCGACCAACCACCAGCTGGCAGCCGAGGGCATCGCCCGTCGCTATTCCCCGGAATCCTATACGGCGCTAGGGATTGCCGCCACGCCAGCGAAACCCCTCGGCACTCGGGCTGCGGCACTGGAAAAAAAAGGCGTAGCCACCCCTGCCAGTGACGCCAACACGCAAATTGCCATCGCTCGCCGACTGGCGGCAGGCGAGCCACTGGCGGCGATCACGCGGGACGCGGCACTCACAACGGCGGCCAATCGGAAACGCCACGCCTCTCGCCAACTCGCCGCAGCCACGGGCCTCGGCCGTGTGGAGGATGCCACCGCCTGGCAATCCGAGTTACGGCAGGCACAAATGGCCGAATACCGCGCCAAACCGGCTCAGCGCCCGATACCAGCACCGATCCTGCGTGGCCTCTCGAAAGCCCGTCCAATCGTTGCCCCGGCCGCCGTGGTGGTGGAACAGCCAACCGTGGCGCAACAGGCTCCCGAGGTGGTGGAACAGCCAACCGTGGCGGTTCGCACCCCTGCCCCCGTGGCAGCGACAACGGCCCCGGCGGCACCGCCCCGCAAGCCCCGCACACCTTGGCAGATGCCTTGGCAGATGCCGGAGGATAACGCCATCACAGTCGCCACCGGCAAGCCGTCACGCCTCAACCTCGCCACCGCTCGGGGCTGGTTGGCTCATGGCACGCCAAGCGGTGCGGGCGGCGTAGGTCGGCAAACGAATGCGGTTGCAGGCGACAAGGCCAGCGCCCGCGTTCGCGTGGCAGATCACACCAAAGCGGTTCGGTCCAAAACAGCCGCACAAAAGCCGATCCTGGCAGGGTTGAAAAACCTACGCACCGCAGCCGAGGCCGCAGCCAATACAGCTAATCAACTGTCCGAAGCTCTGCCCTCTTTCCATAGCAATATCTTGGAACAGCACAAGAAACTAAACAACATTCGCCCGACAAAGCTTGCATCGCTCGCCAACGACATATCAAGCGTAACTTACTTTGAGGTGCAGATAGAAGCCCAAGGCAAGTTGCCACTACTGGTGAAACACCGCCAGAACTTGGCAGCACTCAACAAAGCTGGCGAACCGCTGGAAAAGGCGGTTGCGGCTGGCGGATCGCTCACGCCTCGCCAGGTTACGGCGCTAGACGGGATGCGCTCGGCCCTCTCGCTGGCAATCGGCTGGATACCGAGCGCACCGGCCGAGCCAGCTGGCGAGCAAATCGCGAACGCGGCCACCAACCCGGCCCGATACCTGCCACCCGTCGAGGCAGCCCCGGTCCCTGCCAAGCTCCCCACCAAGGGGAAAACCAAGGGCAAGCGCAAAGCGAACGTTTTCAGCACCGCTCGGCCTCAGGCATCCCCCGCCAAATCGTCGGCTTTCGTACCACCGCAGCGCGGGCGGTAATCCTGCCCTACCGTTCCGGCTCTGTGACGGCTGGCTGATTCGCACCCTACCTGTTCCCGCCCCGTTCGCGATTTTCCCAGCAACAGAAAACCCGCCAGGGCGATATAACCTGCTGATCGGCACAGCACTGTCCGCGCCCAAGCTGTTTGCCGACGACACCACACTGCCAGTCCTCGACCCCGGCCGTGGCCGTACCAAGACCGGGCGGTTCTGGTGCTATGCGGTCGATGACCGGCCATGGTGCGGCCCAGGTCACCCGGTGGCGGCCTATGTCTACACCGGGGATCGCAAGGTATCCGGCCCGCCGCGCATCTGGCGGCATTCCGCGGCGTGCTGCAGGTCGATGGCTATCCCGGGTTCAAGCGGCTGGTCGGCGATCGCACCGACGCCTCGGTCGGCCTGGCTTTCTGCTGGGCCCACATGCGGCGGCACTTCTATGAGTTCCACGCCTCCACCCAATCACCGCTCGCAGCCGAGGTGCTGGCGCAGGTTCGGGCGCTCTACGCGATCGAGGGCCAGATCCGCGGCCATCCCGCCGAGCACCGGCGACAGGCGCGCCAGGAACGCAGTCGACCGGTTGTCGAGGCCCTGCATGCCTGGTTGCAGGTCCATCAGGATCGCGTCTCGGCCGCCTCGGACCTCGCCAAGGCCATCCGCTATGCCTTGCGGCATTGGCCGGGCCTGACGGTGTTCCTCGATGATGGCCGGGTCGAAATGGACTCGAACGTGGTCGAGCGCGCCATCAGGCCCGTGGCGCTCAGCCGAAAGAATGCGCTTCCCTATTGAGCCTCAGCCCGTCAAGCGTCGTGGTGCATCCAACCGCCGGGGTCTTGCTTCCCTTCGTGGTCGGCACATGGGCCGCCACATCATGCCATCAGTGGGGAACCGGCGAGCCCATCTGTTCGGCGCGGTCGCGCCGGAGCGCGCCGCTTGCATTCTTTCGGCTTCACCGTCTCCCGCGTCCCGGCGGGGACGCGCCTCGTCGCCCGGCGTGTGCCGCGGCCCCGAGGGTCTATTGCGTCAGGCGGCGCGCCCCGATGTGTGGGCTTCGCCTGCCCAACGAAAGGTTGTCCGCTCGACCCAGATCCTGTGCAGGACCGTTGAGAGCTTTTGCGCGAGAGCAACCCTCGCCCGCTTGACCCCGCGCCTCGCTGCGACGGCCATCGCCCAACGCTTGAGCGTCGAGAAGCGCACCGCGCGGGACAGGATGACCGTGGCAGCCTCGTACAGTGCCGCACGCACCATCGTGTCGCCCGCGCGACTGATGCCACCGGAGACGTCCGTCTCGCCCGACTGGTACCTTCGAGGGGTCAGCCCGAGGTATGGTCCCAGCGCGCGCGACGATCTGAACCTGGTCGGATCGTCGATTCCTGAACGGAAGGTCAGGGCGACTACGGCCCCAACGCCCGGCGCGGTCATGAGCCGCTGGCAGACCTCATCAGTGCGGGCGAGGGCCAGCACCTGTCCATGGAGCCGTGCGAGCTCGGTCCGTATCGCCTCACGCGCAGCGAGCAGCGGCTCGAGGATGGAGCGCAGGACAGCATGGCCCTCCACCAAGTCGCGCACGCGACGGGGAAGCCCGGCTCGACCGACCGGCCCGACCTTCAATCCGAAGCCTCGCAGCATGCCACGGATCCCGCCGTCCACGTCGACGAGCTTCGCCACGAGGAGCTTTCGGCCGACGAGCAGCGCCCGTACCTCCTGCGAGGGGGCTGCCTTGCGATGCACTGGTCGGTACCATCCCATACGCAGGAGTTGCGCGCCGCGCGCATCCCGCCGGTCCGTCTTGATCACCATCGCCGACAGGGCCGCGCGAACATGACGCGTCTCGAGCAACACGACTTCGAGGCCCGCCCCGGCTAATCCATCGTGCAGCCAGGCCGACAGCGGACCTGCCTCAAGGCCGATCCGCTCAACCTCCAGACCAAGGTTCTGCACGAACCGGACGAGTTCGGCCGGTTCAGTTGAGACTTTTGCCTCCTTGACGACCTGCCCCGTGGTATCGACCACGCAAACGCTGGACAGCTCAAGCGAAACGTCAACGCCGACGAAGTGCCCCATAGCCGTGATCTCCAATCCGGGGCCGGACCATCCGACCCCTCGGGCCACAAGGGTTGCGCAAGATCACTCGAGATCGCCACCGCTCTGGAACGGCCCAATACGGCATCTGTTCGCCGGAAGTGATGGCGGGGCGCGGCACTGGGCGATGGCCATGACGCTTATCCAGACCGCCAAACTGAACGGCGTCGACCCACAGGCCTGGCTCACGGACGTGCTGGAGCGCATCGTCTCCGGGCGGACCAAGGTCACTGAGTTGGACACGCTGCTGCCATGGAACTGGAAGCCCAACAACTCAGCCGCAGTGCCCGCTGTAGCGGCGTAGCCGCCGACGCTTAACCGGCTCCCACCGTCAATGCAACTCTGCCCATGCCGTCGCCGCGACGTTTACCTAAAATCTAGATATCTTCTTCAATAAGTTGGTGCGGCTTTACCTGAAGCGCCTGGGCCAGACGCCACAGGACGAGCAAGGTCGGATTGCGAACGCCTCGCTCGATGCCACTAACATACGTACGATCAAGCTCGGTCCGGTCAGCGAACTCCTCCTGGCTCATGCCGAGCGCGAGTCGGTACCTATGCACCAGTCGCCCTAACACTACTCGCGGATCTTCACCCGTTGCCATGCTGGGTGGATGAGGCGTCGGTCGACGTGGCTTCCGAGGGGCCTTGGCGCGTACGTCCTGCACCTTCCTTGCGGGCAAGTCGTGTTTTTCGTCTGCACCTCGGCCGCGTTTCGCACTGCTCATGCGCGCAGAAGGCCGAACAGAGGATCAGAATGCTACGTACTGGACTCCGTTAGACTTTAGACCTATAGACTATAATCCACAATTCAGTAGGAAATCCCTCATGCCGCTCGGAAAGGAACGCTGACGTGGAGGATGATGACAACTGCACTTCGAGCTTTTCTCCGGCTGCCGTGCTGCCGAGGCAGGGACCTCATGATCAACGTTGCTCGGAGTTCGCACATCCTCGTGCCCATGTTAGGCGACAAACGGTCCGTCACCGACCGCGATCATCCGGCAACCCGGGAGGCACTCTCGGGAGTGGCCGTCCGAGTCTCGATCCACCTTTATGCCGCGGCAGCGCAACACGGCCTCAGGCGAGGATCGAACCATGGAGGTGAGTATGCCTGAAGCTTGCGAGATCGAACGTACGGCTCTCACCATCGGACGTGAGGTGCAGGAGATGGCTGACGCGGCGCGTCGGCGCGGGGAGTTCGTCCGCCCTGGCGCGGTCACACCATCAGGCTGGCGTGTCCTTGCGCGGGCGTTGCTGTCCGACAACGTCGGCGAGCGCCAGGACCTATGGGCGGTACAGGCGCCGGATCCAGCTGGCCGCGTGTCCTGCTTCGCCACCGGTGCCTTCCTCCTACTGCCCCGGCCGTACTCCTGGCGCGAGGTCGAGCGCCTTCTCGAAGTGTGCCAGGCCCGGGTCGTGGAGACACAGGCGCTGATGGCAGCGGCCTGTGCGGTCGACCCTCCCAATGTGGAAGGCGCCCCCGCTGGCGGCGACGGACAGCGGGTTGTGGAAGCGGACTGGATGCGGCCGTCGCGCCGCGGCGAGGAACGACGCGGCACCGCCCGACTCCGCCTTTTCGACGCTCAGCCAGTCGCGGTAGAGGGCGCGGTGCTGCCCGGACCGGCAAGCGCGGAGGCCCAGCTGACCGGTGTCCGGGCACTGCGTGTTGGCACTCCGGCCCAGGCCTTCGACGCCCGGTCGTCCGCGGACGACCTTCTGGCGCGTTCGGTCTGGATCCGGCCGCTGAACGACAGCGAGGAGAGTAGGATATGGCGGCGTGGCCGGCTCCGGCTGGAGCCCGATCGTGCGGTGTTCATTGATGAGCCGGACGCGGAGGACGGCACTCCTGGCGAGCTGCCCGAGGCCCGTCGTACCAGCGCGGCAACCGCCTTGGAGGCGGATCTGCACGCCAATCCCACCGTCGGCGGCAAGCTTCGCTCGGGCGGCGTCTATGCCGCACTGCTCGCCGCTGCCTTGCACGGGACCTCCTGGCGCCGCAACCACGACGGCGCCCGGGCCGGCCGCGGACGCCCTGTCAGCGTCTTCCTCGCCAGGATAGTGGGCGAGGAGGACAAGCACCCCTCCGGCGGCGAACTTGATGGCGTGCTGGACGAGGTGGTGGTGGCCGACCTGCATGCCCTCGGCTGGGAGCCGGCACGATGACCCGGAAACCGATGCCTGCCGAGCCTCCCGCCGGCAATCCGGGCGATCCCAACGCCGACCCCACGGGACATCCGGCACCGGCTATGGCGTCCCAGGCCGGCGCCGGAGAACGATCTACCAGAGATGTCCTGATGTCGGAGGAACGGCACGGCAAGGCGGTGCTGTATCAGGACGACGGGTGGCCGGTGCGCGTGACGGGCGCCTACCTGCTCGGCGCCGAGTCCATTGGCGCGCATGTTGAGGCCCTCCGCGTGGACCTCGGCGAGCCCTTCTGCGGCCCGCCGCCGCGGCCTCTGAGCGAGCAGGTATGGATGCGGTCGCTGGGCACTGGCAGGTGGGCGCGCGGCCGGCTCCGGATCGACAAAGACTGTGTGGTCTTTGTGGACAAGCCCGGGGCCGATGGGCCGGAGCGCGGCGACGGCGGCAAGCGTGGCAGGTCGCGGCGCAACCTGGAGGTCGATCTGCTCGGATGCGAGACCATCCGGAACAAGTCAGCGCGCAGCGCCGTCTACGCCCGGCTGCTCTTTATCGCCCTGGCGGCCAGCCGTTGGCGCTACAATCCGACAGGATCCCACTGGGATATGCGTCGACGCGACGCAGCGGGCCTGGTCGCACGGGTGGTCGGGGCAGGCGACTACCGGGACTGGATCTATTGCGGCCCCGACGGCGTGCTAGACGAGGAAGTGTTGGACGACCTGGGTTCCCTCGGTTGGAGATGGGTAGACGTTTGACGAGATTTGTCAGCGACTATGCAAAATCTGGTGGCATCGAACGACGGCTGACCTCGGGCTACGCCGTTGCAAGAATGACAAGCATGTTGGTGGCACGGCGGAGATGCAGCAGGCGGCGACTGATGGGGATATTGGCTTTGCCCGCCGAGGAATCGTGAGCGGCTGTTGAACCAGGTATAGTTCATACATGGACGCAGGAGGCCGCCATGCCGAACGCTTCGACCGACCTGCGTCAGCCTGCTGCCCAAGGCCCCGAGCGCCTGGACCGGAGCCGGTTCCTGCCCAAGAACCGGAAGCGCCTGAGCGCGCCTGGGATACGGACCTTCCTGGCCATTGCTGACCTCTGCGGCCTCGATGTGGGCCAGCGGCTCTTGATTCTGGGATGCCCCGCCCAAGCGACCTTCCACAAATGGGCCAAGACCGCTCGAGAGCATGGCGAGCTGGTCCTAGATGTGGACACCCTGACTCGGATTTCGGCCATGCTCGGAATTCACCGGGCGCTCGGCATCTTGCACGGCAGCGAGCAGGAAGGGATTGCCTGGCTCAGGACACCCCACCGGGCGACCATCTTCGGCGGCAGGGCTCCGTTGGACTTGGTGACGAGCGGCACCCAGGATGGGCTCATGACCGTCCGGCGCTTCCTCGGTGCCGCACGGGGCGGGATCTATATGGCTCCGGTGGATGCGCTGGACCGGGATTTCCGGCCGTACCGGGACGAGGATCTCGTCATCTCCTGAGAGCCTGACTGTGAATTCATACGGAACGTGCCAGCCTGCGTATGAGTAGCAGGACGGAAGCAGCGTAGAGGAAGGCTGTGGCCGAGGCGATGGTGGCTTCGAAGCCCCTGGCTAGCGGGCGGTTGCTGCCCTTCCCTACCCTTCCAGCCTGATCGCTGCCTTCTGCCGCTCCAGCGGCTTCCTTGAGGCTGCCAGAGGCATGTCGTAGGATGGGGTGCAGACGTGACGCGCTGAGCTAACACGACACTGCCGCCCGACTCCGCCAGCGCTCCCTAACGCCCCACATCGCCCGCCGCCTTGGTGTTCTCCTTAACATCCCGGGCGTCGGCGACATTACCGTCGTCACCTTTGTCATCCGCACGCCCGAATTTGGCCGGCTCACTCGTGCTGAGGCTGCTGCCTTGGTCAGCGTAGCACCCTTCAATCTCGACAGCGGCGAGCAGGCAGGACAGCGGCACGTTGCCGGCGGCCCGGATGGGCTCTAGGCGGCGACTCTTTTTCCTCTCTAGGAGCCCGTCCCGGTAACCGGAGCTCGGACTGACACGGCCGAGAAGGCAGTGTCACTTGTGGTGTGGGCGCCGCCGCTGTGCGTCAGGCGGTGGCTGTACTGGCGAGCTTGGTGAGGTTGTGGGCGGTGCAGACCAGCGCCCATTCGTGCTTCACCTTCTGGATGCCGCGGAGCAGGAACTGCTGGAATACTCGTGCTGCTTTGATCTGTCCAAAGACGGGTTCGACGACCTGCTTACGTAATCGGTATCGGCTGCGGCGACCTGCACGTCTGAGCCGCTGGCGCATGGCCGAGACCAGCGGACCTCGACGTCGGTTCTCGCCGCCATCAGGGTGCTTGGCACGGCCGGTGGCGACGTAGCCGCGGATGCCGCGCTCGGCGAGGTCGGCCAGGTTGGCCTCGGAGCAGTAGCCAGTGTCGGCTGAGACCTCGGCAGGCGTGGTGCTGGTGTTGGCGGTGACGGCGTCGAGCAGGGGTGCCAGCGCATCCTGGTCGGAGGCGTTGTTGGTCAGGTGGTGCGCCACGATCACCTGTGCCTTGGCGTCTACCGCGGCCTGGGCGTTGTAGGCCTGCACGAAGCCGTCGCGGCCCTTCATGATCCGGCT
>NZ_FMZX01000049.1 GCF_900101615.1 Belnapia rosea
GTTGGTGCCATCGATAAAGGTCATCCCAAGCGCGATCCCACGCTGCTCCACCAACTCGAGCAGGCGCTCCCAGACACCCTGCTTGGCCCAGCGGATGAACAACTGCGCCGCCAGCCACCACGGGCCGAGCTCCGCCGGGATGCTGCGCCACTTGGCGCCGTTCTGGTGCCGCCACAAGATCGCGGAGATGGTCCATCGCAGCTTCTTGGGCGGCGTTTTGCCGTGTGGGCGGACCTCCTCGATCAGCGGCTCCCAGATCGCCCACGTCGCGTCGGTGAAAACCTCGCACCCGTTCCTATCCGTCATGCCCCAAAATATGGCGACAGCATTCAAGCTCTAACAGGCCTTAAACTGCGTCAAGTTTAAAGTCGTTCGTTAGTGTTGTGGATCGGCGGGGGCATAACCGATGCTAAGCGAGATAGTCCCTGCCGGCGCACCTTGGTGCGGCATCGTGCCTCGTGGTCGCATTCTACGCATCACCGAGTACTGGCATCACCATCGTCGTCCGCCCCGGCCGCCCGCCAGATCTTCAGCGGTACCCGGATCGTAGTGTAAATCGCGATGGTGGCGCTCATGTCGCCCTCAATGCCAGGGGCACGCCCGTATCCAACAGTGCGGCGCCGTTCCAGAACCCTGTGGCCGACCTCGGCGCGGCGGAGTAGCAGGGCCACATGTCGTTCGTGCGCCTCCTACTCGCCATCGCAATCCTGGTCGGGGCCACGGCTCTCGCCCTGTTTTATCTCTCGCCCAGCTGGGACCCCAGGGAGCCGCTCGACCTCCGGGCCGAGCCTGGGCCGATGGCGAGTCTGAAACTCTCCCTGCTCGCCCGGCAGTCCGAGGCGTGCTTCGCGGCTTTTGAAGCTTCGGGTCTGACCCTCAGGCGAGTACCGGACCGACCCTCAGATACGGCATGTGAGGTCGAGAACGCAGTGCTGCTTCCCGCCGGCATTCGGGCCACGCCGCGAGACCCGGTGGTCACCTGCCGGATGGCTGCGGCCTGGGTGCTCTTTGAGCGGCACGCACTGCAGCCTGCGGCCCGGAAACACCTCGGGGCCGAAGTCACCGGGGTACGTCACCTAGGCACCTACAACTGCCGGAATGTGAACCACGCTGCGGCTGGCAGGCGGAGCCAGCATGCGACAGCAAACGCAATCGACGTCGCTTCATTTGTGCTGCGCGATGGTCATGAGGTCGCCATCTCGCGCCACTGGAGTGATGTTGAGTCGAGGGGTGCCTTTCTGCGCGACGTGCGCGACGGGGCCTGCCGTTGGTTCAATGCGGTGCTCGGCCCCGAGTACAACGCCGCGCATGCTGACCACCTGCATCTCGATATGGGTCCCGTGCATACATGCCGCTGAGCGTAGGATCGGCAGTGGAGGACCCTCGAACAGCTGCCCGGTTGGAGCAATCCGGGCTATCACGCCAGTTGCCTGGGTAATGCCGCGGTCCTCTGCAGCCCGAGCGCGATGGCGGCGAGATCTGGAACAAGAGGAGCCAAGCCCTCCACGGTAGGCGGATGTGGGCTTCTCCGGGCCCGGCCACCCCCCGCTCCTCCAGAGCCGGACGGTTCGCGCCTGCTCGGCCGGGAGAGTTCGCCCCATAGTGGGTCGAGCCAGGCCAGAGCCTCCGGGGCTTCGCCCTCCATCAGATCCGGCGCCTCGCCTCGCGCCGCCATCCAAGTGCCAATCACCGCCGCGCGCTGGCGCAGCAGAGCGCGGATTTGGCCCACCACCGCGGCCTCAATCTCCGCCGCGGACACGCGCCGTACGATGCCGTCGTCCCCGGCCGCATCGCCCTTCAGCACCCGCTGCGCCATGTCATAGAGGTAGAGGCGGCCGTTTTTCCTGGCGCGGGTCGGCGAACGAGGGGGACTCAGTGGGCTGGCGGCTCGGCTGATCTGTAGATCTGATCGCTTTGTATGCCGACTCATCGAGGCCCGTGGGTGTTTCGCACTGTGTTGCCCAGGCGGCGCCACCAGAATGAAACATGTGGAGGCTGCCGCCGTTATACAGCAGAAAGTAATCCGAAGCTCTCCGAGGACGCCGATGTCGAGAGACATCACCCCGCCACCGTTGAATCTCGTTACCCGCCGTGAGCTGCTGGCCGGGGTGGCCACCGAGGCAGGAGCAGCGATGTTCGGAGGGGCGCCTGGTGCCGTTGCGCGGCCAGAGCTGCGCGCCCTATTCCGACCGGGGCTGTTCCGGAGTTTCTTCCTCGGTGGGTTTGAGTGCTCAACGCAGCGTCGTGCCGACGGGCGGCGGCTAGACCTGATCGCGGCCACGCGGCACGACCAGCTAGCGGCTTCCGACTACCTCCAGCTGACCGAACACGGCATCACGGCCGCCCGCGATGGCGTGCGCTGGCACCTCGTGGAGGGCGGCGCGCCGGGATGGTACGACTGGTCACCCGTGCTGCCGCTACTCCGCGCAGCAGAGGCCATGGGCGTGCAGGTGTCCTGGGACCTGTGCCATTATGGCTGGCCGGACGGGCTGGACGTATTCTCAGCCAGTTTCGTGGACCGCTTGGCTCATTATGCCGCGGCCTTCGGCCGCTTGCATCTCGAAGAAACCGGCAGCCCGCCCGTGATTTGCCCGGTGAACGAAATCTCCTTTCTGGCCTGGGCTGGCGGTGACATGGCCAGGATGAACCCCGCCGCGCGCGGACGTGGTCTCGAGCTTAAGCGTCAACTCGTGCGGGCTGCGGCGGCTGCGGCACGGGCGGTGCGCGAGGCGGCACCGGGAGCTAAAGTTCTGGCGATTGAGCCGATCATCCATGTCGTGCCGCTACGGAACGAGGATACAGAACTGGCTGACGCTTGGTACAACAGGGCGCAATTCCAAGCCTGGGATATGCTTGCGGGACAGGTGGAACCTGCACTTGGTGGCGGGCCCGAGACGTTCGACGCGGTGGGTGTCAACTACTACTGGAATAATCAGTGGAGTTGCGCAGGGGAATGGCTGCCTCAGGGACGCTGGCTGTGCGAGGGCGAGCCGCTGTCACCATTCGACCCGCGTACTCGCCCGCTGCACGCGCTCTTGGCGGCCGTCCACACGCGCTATGGCCGCCCACTGTTCCTGGCCGAAACCAGCATTGAGGATGACCTTCGCGCGCCGTGGCTGCGCCACGTTGGCGGTGAGGTGCGTGAGGCGCTCCGGCGAGGCGTTCCGGTCGAGGGCATCTGCCTCTATCCTATCCTCGGCCATCCCGGCTGGGATGATGACCGCTACTGCGCCAATGGCCTGTTCGAGCTGGAGCCGAATGGGGGTGGTCGCCGCCCCGTCCATGCGCCCTTGGCGGCTGAGCTCCGGTCGCAGCAGCAGTTGTTTGCGCTGCAGTTCGGAAAGCACTCCGGTCAGGCCAACTGACCACCAGGCAATAGGTGGCGTAATATACAGGCGGCCGGTCACTCCGCCTTGATGCCCGCCGTCCGCACTACACCGCGCCAGCGCTCCACCTCCTCGCGCTGGAAGGCGGCGTACGCCTCGGGCGAGCCCGCCACCACCGTGAAGCCGACCTGCTCGAGCCGCTGCCGTCCCTCGGGATGGCGCAGCGCATCGGTTGCGGCTGTGTGCACGCGCCTGACCAGCGCGGCAGGCATGCCGGGAGGAGCCATGAGGGCCTGCCAGGAGGTGACCACGAAATCCTTCAACCCCGCCTCGGTGGCGGTGGGCACATCGGGCAGCACCGGGTGGCGTTCGGCGCTGGTGACCACAATCGGGCGCAGCCGTCCGCCCTGGATGTGGCCTGCCACCGTGCCGAGGTTTTGGAAGCTTAGCTCCACGTTGCCGGCAATCAGGTCAGTGGCCGCCGCCGCCCCGCCCGCATAGGGCACATGGGCCGGGTCGGTCTCTGTGAGCTGCTTGAAAAGCTCCATGGTCATCTGGTCCGAAGAGCCGACGCCGCTGGTCGAGTAGCTGGTGCGGCCAGGATTGCGCCGCAGCCAGTCAATGACCCCCCGCAAGTCGGTTGCGGGCACCTTGTCCGGGTTCACCACCAGCACGTTCGGCGTGGTGACCGCCAGCGTAATGGGGGTGAAGGCCAGCGGGTCGTAGCCGAGGTTCGGGCGCAGCGCGGCGTTGATGGCGAAGACGCCGATCGAGCCCACGAGCAAGGTGTGCCCGTCTGGCTGCGCCCGGGCCAGCAGGCGCGACGCGACCTCGCCGTTCGCACCAGCACGGTTCTCGACTACCACCGGCTGGCTTAGCGACTGACCGCCATACTGGGCAATGACGCGGGCGACGATGTCCGACGGACCGCCGGCGACAAAGGGGACGAGGATGGTGACGGGGCGGCTGGGCCAGGCTTCGGTCCCGCCCTGCTGCGTCTGTGCAGCCAAGGGACCAGCCGCGACCGCGGCACCGAGTGTGAGCGCATGACGGCGGAGCATAGGGGACGCTTTCTCTCCCGGGCCGACGTTGACCCTGCTACGCCATGATGCGGGCCAAGCACGTCCCTGACCACCCCCGAGCAGGGCTCCGTCATCGACGAACCGAGGGGCTCAGGCAATAGATTTCGCCTCGGTCCTGTCCATCGCCGGCGCCCCTCGGGTTTCGGGCATAGCCGACCAGACCAGGATGCCACCCAGTGCCGCAATGGAGGCGAGCACCAGGAAGGCGGTGTCATACCCGGCCCACACCACCAGCCCCCCACCGAGAACCATACTCATCATGCTGCCAATCCCGTGCAACGTGCCCACCACGCCTTGCGCGGCCGCGAAGTGCCCGCTGCCGCGCGTCAGGTCGGCGACCACGATCGGAAAGAGCGCGCCGATCAGGCCCGCACCGACTCCATCGAGGAGCTGGACCCCGATCAGCCAGGCTCGCTCGTCAGAAAGGGTAAAGAGCGTCCCGCGCAGCACCAGGGCGATGAAGGCGGCCAGCAGCAGCGGCTTGCGTCCCCAGGCATCCACCCGCGCCGCGACCAGTGCTGCGACTGGTACCATGACCGCCTGTGCGACGATGGCGGAGGCCGCTGTGAGGGCGATGCCCTGACCAAGATTGCCCAGCGCCAGCTTCTGCGACACCAGCCCCAGCATGCTGGCATTGGCCAGATGGAACAGGGCGCCACAAGCCGCGAAGATCAACAGGGGCCGGGAGCCCAGCAGCACGCGCCAAGCCGTGGGCTGTGCCGCATTTGTCACCTCGCCGGGTAGCAGGCCCCGGGCGACAGCGTGATCGATCGCGCCCGCAGGAACTGCCGCGGCAGCCGCAATGCTGGCAACAGCCGTAAAACCCATGAACCAGAACACCACCGAGTTGCCGAAGAAGGGCGCGGTGAGCAGGATCGCCAGGCTGATCGCGCCATCGCCAAGGTGGAACAGCGCCTCGTTCCGCCCAGCCCGTCGGGCAAAGCGCGCCGGGCCGACCACTCCGAGCGAGATGGCGGCGAGCGTCGGCCCGATTGTGACGCCGGCCAGCGCCCCGACCAGCCCCGCCAGCGCTACCGACCAGAACTGAGGCGCGAGCGGGATGACAAGACAGGTTGCGGTCATCACCACGACCGCGCCCGCGATCAGCGCGCGTTTGGCTTGCACCGCATCGACGAGTGCGCCAAGGGGCGCTTGCGACGCCAACCCGGTCAGCATGCCGATCGAGAGCGCGGCACCGATGCTTGCCGGGTCCCAGCCGTGTTCAGCCAGAAGATAGATGCCGAGATAAGCGCCGAGCCCGTATCGGGCGTCGGAGACGGAGAAGCTCAGGGCGTCCAGTGCGCGCTCGGCGCCCCGCTGCTGCATGGGAGAGCTCCGGATCAGGGCGGAGTGGAATAGGCAAAGTAACGGGCGCGGTCCTGCCTCGTTCCAAGGACAGGAGCACCCACATCACGCCGGACATACCGGATGTGCAGCTGTAATCGTGTCAAATTCCGTGCCTCCCGCAGCTTGCCGGCATGCACCAGAATCGGGCGCACCGGTCCCTTGTCGGCTCTGACAGGGAGCGACTAGGCTTTCCCACAACAATGTTGGGAGGCTGCGCATGACCCGACCTACCCGCCGTTCCCTGCTTGTTGCGCCGGCACTGCTGCCGGGCCTGGCTGCGGCGCAGGGCTTCCCGGCGCGCCCCATTACCTGGGTGGTTCCCTTCGCCGCTGGCGGGATCACCGACACCAGCGCCCGAATCCTGGCCCAACGCATGAGCCAAAGCCTTAATCAGCCCGTCGTGGTGGAGAACCGCCCTGGTGCGGGCGGCACACTCGGAGCCGAGGTGGTCGCCCGCAGCGCGGCGGATGGGTACACCATGCTCTACGGTAGCCAGGGGCCGATGGCAGCGGCGCCCGCCATGTTTCCTAATCTGCGCTATGACCCGCAGCGGGACCTCGCGCCGGTACACGGCATCGGCGCATCGCCACACCTGATCGTCACCCCGCCCAGCCGCCCTTGGCGGACCCTGATCGAGCTGGTCGCGGCCGCTCGTGCCCGACCGGAGGGCCTGACCTATGGCTCCGTCGGTGTTGGAACTTCGCCGCATCTGGCGGCTGAGACGCTGCAGCAGGCGACCGGCGTGCGCATGGTGCATGCGCCCTACTCCAATGGCACCCAGGGTCTGAACGACGTCATCGGCGGGCGCCTCGACGCAATGTGGGACTACCCGTTAACTAGCCTGCCGCATGTGCGCGAAGGCCGGCTTCGGGCATTGGCGGTTACCGATACGCAAAGGGTAGCACTGGCGCGCGAGGTGCCGACGGTCGCTGAAGCCGGCCTGCCCGGCGCCGAGTTGGTGCCCTGGGCCGGCCTCTTTGTGCCGGCCGGCACACCGCCCGATGTTATTGGCCGCCTGGCTGTTGCGCTACGGGAGGCGATGGACGACCCCAAAGTGCAGGAGTTCTTCAACGGCACTGCTACGGTGTTGTGGCCGACAGTGGGCACAGAGCAGCTCCGTGCTTTTCTCATAGAGGAAGTGCCCCGGATTGCCGGCTTGATCGTCCGCTCTGGCGCACGGGCGGGCTGAAGTTTACACAGCGCGACCTGCTGTTTGAGGGCTGACGCTGAGAGCCTGCAGCGTAGCGACCGCCATTGGGTAGAACCGTGTTGCCAAAGCCACCTCGGCGCACCCTGACATGCAGTTCGCAGGTAGCATTGTCATAGCTCAGCGGCCCTCTGAAAGTTAAGCCGCAGGCCAGGCTCTGACCACTCCATGGCGGCGAGTTCACCATTGCCAGACAGGGTGATGTAGGCGGTCCGCATATCCGGCCCGCCAAAGCAGATGTTGGTTGGGTGACTATCGGGCATCGCTACCTGCCGCACCAAGCTCCCGTCCGGGGCGAAGATGCTGATACGGCCTGTAACAAGTGTTGCCACGGCGATATTGCCCGAAGCCTCTACCGCCAAGCTATCGAAGCGGCAGAACGTCGGCAGGCCTGCAATGCAGCGTCCACCGTGCGGCGAAGGGAAGGGCTGCTTTCGGACCACGCCCGGTCCTTCAACGTCAAAAGCCCATAGGCGGGCAGACTCAGTGTCTGCGACGTAGACCGTGCGCTCGTCTGGCGACAAGCCAACGCCATTCGGGCTGAGGATTGGGTAGGCCACCTCGACAATCGAGGAGCCATCAGGCTGGGCATAGTAGAGCCCACCGTGATCGCGGTGCGCTGCATAGCGCTTGCCGAGGTCGATGAACCAGAAGCCGCCTTGGCGGTCGAAAACCAGATCGTTGGGCGCTGAAAGGCGACGTCCGTTGCATTCGGTGTAAAGTACCGTGCGAGCGCCCGTAGCCGGGTCCACCCGCGCGATGCAGCCGCCTGCGTAGTCATGCGACGGGCCCTGGCCCATGAAGTGGCCGGGTATGTAACGGCTGCCACCATTGTCACAGAGGTAGAGCGTCCCGTCGGGGCCCATCGCTAAGCCGTTCGGCCCTCCAGTGGCCGGGCCAAGACGTGTCACCGTGCCATCTGGGTCGACGCGAGTGATCCTGCCGCCGTTGATTTCAGTTAGGATGATGGAACCATCCGGCATGGCAATCGGCCCCTTCGGAAAACCCAGGTCCCGGGCCAGAACACGGATCTCGGTTGGCATGGTTCTCACCCCTTTTTGCTGGCTCAGCCTCACCCGCTTGCGGGAGGGGTCAAGCGTATTACCCTTGTCGACGAAAGGCAGGCGCAACAAGCTGCAAGAAACGGCTCCGGACAAAGGCAGGCAACCAACTTGGGATTGACCCGGCGGGACCACCGGACCGCAATGGCTGATCCGAATTGGATGTGCCTCTGGCGCCAGAACGATGGTTTACCGAACGCCGGTCGAAAGGCGACAGGTCGCTTTTCCCCAAAAATTGCCGTCGTGCTCAAACCCGGATGGCTCGCTTCCGTGTCAGCGTCCAGAGATGCAGCGGCTATTCGCTTTCTGGCGTGCTGGCGCTCTCAACACCTCACACTGGTCTATCCTCACTACACCTGGCTGACGCCCTCCCTCCGCCATTGAGTACGAGGCGCTGCTCCAACCAGCTCAGCGGCAGCGGTTCCAGCAGCCGCGGTAACCCAAGGCCGGACGGAACTTGGCATTGAGGATCGCCTCAACGATGTCGGGCGTGAGCAGCATTAGCCGTAGCAGGCTGCCGAGGTAACCACGCTCAATCCACTCCGCCGCCGCCATCTCACTGATAGAGGCGTAGCGCCCTTCGTCCAGTAGCTTCTGATATCGGAACGCCCTGGTCAGCGCCTTCACCAAGGCCGGATCGGCGCGTATCGTCATAGCCGACACACACTCTTGTGCCGGCGTCACAACCGTCTTCCGCCCCGGCCGGCGCCGAACGGCGAGCGGCACCGGGACCGTAATGCTGGCCGCCGCACTCATGCCGCCACACGCTCCGCGCCGGGCGCGCTGGGGGGGAGGTCTCGGACGAAGCCGGTCGGCCCCTCCACGCAAAGGCGGATGCCGGCGCTAGAGCCCTGACACGCGCCGCGCCTTGACCGCGGCGCGAACCCGTTCCTAGCGTGCCTGGATCAGCCTTGGCGCGGACCGGTCGGCCCATGCCAGCGAGATGTCCCGGGGAGCCCCATGGCCACGCACCGCTTCCAACCCACACGATATTTCAACGCGATTGGCGTCGCCGAACCCTGCCTGCGCGTCGCGGATGGCGATACGGTGGTAACCGACACGATTGATGCCTCCGGTCTCGATGCGCGGGAGGTGGCCGTCGCCAGCCGACCGAACCCGATGACCGGTCCATTCTTCATCGAGGGGGCCGAGCCCGGGGACACGCTCGCCGTACGGATCGATCGGCTGACACCGAGCAGAGCGACCGGCTGGACCTACTCGCCCTTGGCCCTGACCGTACTAGATCCGGCGGCGATCCTCGACCGGCCGCCGCAGCAGCGCGCCGTCTGGACGATCGACCGCGCGGCGGGGACGGTGCAGTTGCAGGACAAAGTGCAGGGGCTGGAGGATTTCGCGCCGCCGATCCAGCCCATGATCGGCTGCTTCGGGGTTGCACCGGCGGGTGGGCAGGCGCTGTCCACCGCGACCAGCGCACAGAACGGCGGCAATATGGACTACCGCCTGTTCGCACCCGGCACGACAGCCTGGTTTCCTGTGTCGGTACCGGGCGCGCTCTTCTATCTCGGCGACGGGCATGCCTGTCAGGGCGACGGGGAGATCACCGGCACCGGTATCGAGACATCCTTCGAGATGGAGGTGGCTTTCCGCGTCCTGAAGCGGACGATCACCTGGCCGCGCGGCGAGACCGCCGACGACATCTTCACGGTCGGCAATGCCAGGCCGCTGGACCAGGCGCTGCAGCACGCCACGACAGAGATGTCGCGCTGGCTCGGCGAGGACTTCGGCCTGGACGCCCGCGCCGCCAGCCACCTGATGGGCCAGGTCGTCCGCTACGATGTCGGCAATGTCTTCAACCCTGCCTTCACGGTCGCCTGCCGCATTGCCAAGCGCTGGCTCCCGAAACGGTAGGACTGGACGCTCCGTCGCAGTTTTGGGCTTGCAGGCGACCTTGAGTTTGGTGTGCTGGATGGGTTTGCCGGACATTAGATGTTCCCGCTGATGTGCCCAGACCAGAGGAACCAGTTCCAGCAGCGCCGGCAGCGCGACGCGATCTGCTGCTCGACCATCCAGGATCAGCTCCACCAAGTCGCGCGCCAACAGAGTCAATCGCAGCAGGCTGCCCAGGTAGCCTCGCTCGATCTTCTCCGCTGCGGCCATCTCACTAATGGAGGCATACCGCCCCTCGTCCAGCAGCCGCTGGTACCGAAACGCTCGCGCCAGCGTCTTCATCAGCGCCGGTCCGCTCGGGAAAGAAGGGTGGTCTCGCTACTGTCCCGTAGCAACATTGCCAGCGTCTTCCGCCCCCAGCTGCCGCTATCGGCCGGCCTTCTGGCTGTCCGCGAGGCCCTTGCCCATCAGCAGGCCGAGCTCCCCGGGGCGATCGCTGTACTCTCGCATCGTCCGGTAGGGCACGGCGGTGATCTCTGCGATGACATTCAGCTTTCCAGCGACGTCGAGCGCGCTGAACTTCCCGGCTCTGGGCCTCCGTTCGTAGAGCACCGCGATCGCCTGGAGCGTGCGCACGGGGACGATGCCGAGCACCCTGGCATGCTCCGGCGTGATGTCGCCAGCAATCAGGGTGCGATTCGGCATGACATAACCCGCCTGCCTAGCAGCCGAGCCACCGTCCTTCGGTCCCGTGCCGAGCATCTTCGCGCCGGCCGGCGGCGTCGCGGTCAACTCACCCGCCGAGAATTCCAACTCGGCGCCATTGTTCTGCTCGATGAAGACCCGGTCCCCATCGCACTCCAGCACCTTGCCGCTGCGCTGACCGTCGCGGTGCCAGACCCTCTGCCCCACCGAAAACATGCTCTCATCCTTGAAGGTTCGCGGCCATTTCACTGATCGAGGCGTAACGCCCCTCGTCCAATAGGCGCTGGTAGCGGAATGCCTTGGCCAGCACTTTTACCAAAGCCGGGTCAGAGCGCGTGGCCACCGCCGGCACCCCCTCCTGCACCGGCGTCACCACCGTCTTGTGCCCCGGCCGGCGCCGAATGGCGAGCGGCTCGTGACCGTGGTGCTGGCCGCCTGAGGTTATACCGCCATCGGTACCTCGTGCGCGACGGTGCTGGGATCTCGGACGAGGCCGGTGGGTCCCTCCAACCGGAGCCGAATGTCCGCGCTGGCAGGCCCAACCACCATCCGCTCCACGAGCGACCATCGATGCGCAGCTATTCGGCTCGGAGTAACGTCTCGCGGCAGGCGGAGCGGCTACCGCCCTGGCCGCCGTGGCACGAGGTCGGTAGATGCGCGCACCTCGTCGATGGTGTTTCGCCAAGCTGCCAACCGCTCCGGCCCCGCAGGGTGGCTGTCGAGCCACCCTGCGGTCTCGTTCGGTCCACCACGAGTCAGCCTCACCCAGACGAGACCGGCGCGGTCGAGGTCGTACCCGGCGCGGGCGACAAGATAGACGCTGAGGTAATCGGCCTCGCGTTCTTCGTCCTTGGAAAACGCGAGCTGCGTCGCGCTCGAACCGATCTGGGCTGCGCCCTGGCCGAGTGCCCAACCGGCGATGCCACCAAAGGGCACCACGGCCCCCAGCAATGTCCCGGCGACAGTACCGGCCGCGAAACTCCTGGCACGCCGCTTGCCGATGTGGCCGGCAACGTGGTGGCCAAACTCATGTCCCACCACGGCCGCCACCTCGTCTTCCGACCCGAGCAGCGACATCATGCCGAGCGTGACCGTCACCTCTCCCTGCCCGATCATTGCTGCGCGCGGCGTCGCAGACCGATCCAACGAAACACGGAAGCCGCAGGGCTGGCCAAGGTAGGTCGTGCAGAGCGGCTGCGCGGCCGCTGTAAGGCGCTGTGAGACAGTGGTGAGAACCACTGTTGCCTGCTCAGCCGACTGCATTCCGATAGCTGGGGGAACGCCCTCCACAACGGTCAACCGTGCCGCCTCAAGCTCAGCGGGGTTGACCTGGGGCGGTGCAAAGCGGGCGCCGCACCTGGCTGTCGACACCATGGCGAGAAGAGCGCATGCGGGCAGCCAAGGCAAGCTGGACAGCACGGTTCCGTGGCATGGTTGGCACGCGCTCACGGCGGCATTGGATCTCGTATCTGGCCGCGCATGATCGCCGCCCACGACAGCTTCTCCGTTCGCTTCCCGAGCTAATAACTGTTCGGATGGCTGCCGGGTTGCCCATGTTGGCCAAAAGCGAACCTCACCAGCACGGATGGGCGTGATGATGCCGAGCTATTCGCATCTCTCGGCGACAGACTTCTCCTGGCCTCCCAGCAGGACATCTGACGCGGCTATGGCCGCACGCTGGCCGGACCACTCGGATGGGAATGGGTCCATCAACCGTGACAGTGCCAGCATCTCATGCCGCCGCCCGTCCATGATCGCCTCGATGATCTCCGGCGCCAGCAGCGTGAGGCGGAGCAGCGTGCCTAGATAACCGCGCTCGATGTTCTCCGCCGCCGCGATCTCGCTAATGGAGGCGTACCGACCCTCGTCCAGCAGTCGCTGGTACCGGAAAGCCCGGGCCAGTGCCTTCACCAGCGCCGGATCAGCGCGCGTCGGCAGGGCTGGCACGCCTTCCTGCACCGGTGTCACCACCGTCTTCCGCCCCGGCCGGCGCCGGATGGCCAACGGCACCCGGACCGTGATGCTCGTGGCCACGCTCATGTCGCCGCGCGTTCCGCACCAGGCGCAACCGCACCAAGATCCCGGACCAAGCCGGACAACCCCTCGACCCGCAGCCGAATGTCCGCGCCACCCGGCCCGACCACGACCCGCTCTACTATCGCCCGCATGATGCGCGCCTGCTCGGCCGGGAACAGCTCGCCCCAGAGCGGGTCCAGTCGCTCGAGCGCGGCCCGGACCTCCGTCTCGGTCAGCTCTGGTGCTTCCGCCCTCGCCGCCAACCAAGTGCCGACGACGATCTCCGGCTGCCGCAGCAGCGCCCGGATCTGGTTCACCACTGCCGCCTCGATCTCGGCAGCGGACACCCTGCGCACGATGCCGTCGTCCCCGGCTGCGTCGTCCTTCAACACCCGCTGCGCCACGTAGTAGCGGTACAGCCGGCCATTCTTCCGGCAATGTGTCGGCGACAGCGCCCGACCATCGACGCCGAAGATGAGTCCTTTCAGCAGCGCCGGCGCATGCTGCCGGTTCTGAGCGGCTCGGGCTCTCGGGCTGACCTGCAGGACGGCATGGGGGCATTGTCAACTTGTTGGGCTGCAAGGCGTGCGTCATCGTGTGGCGGCATGACCCTGCACCTCATGCCGCCATCTGGACGCATGTCTCCTGCCGCCACACGAGGAAGGCCCTGGCGTGAGCGCGCCGATATTGAGCAGCGGTCATCAGGTGCCGCCGTGGACGGAAGTGGCCATAGATCATGGCGTGGGATGACAGGAAGCGTTGGGCCTGCTCCGGTGACTTGAAGCGTTGCATCTGTCGCTCTCGGCGCCGTGTCGGCCGGTGCGAGTTTTCGGCGCGGTTGTTCAGGTAGCGACTGGTTCGGTGCTTCACCTCGGGCAGCAGTTCACGATGCG
>NZ_FMZX01000050.1 GCF_900101615.1 Belnapia rosea
AGGAAGGCGTCCAGCAAAAGTCCCAGCAGAACCCTGGCTGCCGCTCGTCCGCTCCAGGCGGCGCGGTTTAGCACGCGGTGGTAGTTCACAAACCGCCGCTCCCGGCAGAGCCCGCTAATCCGCAGAATGCTGCTCACCGTACGCCGGCCGGGCGCCAGGATCGCCCCAACCAACAGCACCTCGGCATGTCGCCAACTCCGTTGCTGGAGGAGCGGCGCGAAGCATAGGATCACCGCGGCGAAGCGGGCCGGCAGGGTCAACATGGGGGCGGTCCTCTGGCCAGGACGCCTCCACCTTAGCCCGTCGCCCGCTCCGCCGCCTCACCCCGGAAATGGCCAAACTCGAGCTTATGTGCCCTATCGATTACAGGCCCCTAATGGATAAGTGACTCTGGCTTCATATTCCGTCCGATCGTGGATGGAGGGGCCCGGCTGTGACCGACTGGAAGTACGTGTTCGCAAATCTGCTGCTTGCTGGAAGCATCCTGTCATCTGCGAATGCAGATGCACAGACGGCGCCCAGCCTTGGTCCGATGGTCATTCAGGAGCAAGGCAGCTTCGCGGTCGGCGGGACTGTCGCCACCGCGCCCGGGACCTTCAATCCTCGCCGGCCACTCGACCCCGCCGGGCAGACCTTCCACGGCGATCATCTGTACGCGTTCTACCAGAGGCCAGCCAATGCGCGACGGCTGCCGATCGTGATGTGGCACGGTGCGGGACAGTCCTCGAAGACCTGGGAGACGACCGCCGACGGTCGCGAGGGTTTCCAGAACATCTTCCTGCGCCGAAACTTCACCACCTACCTGGTCGACCAGCCGCGCCGGGGCGACGCAGGACGCAGCACGGTCGAGGGCACGATCCGGCCAACACCGGACGAGCAGTTCTGGTTCGGCCAGTTTCGCGTCGGCGTCTGGCCGAACTATTTCGAGGGCGTCCAATTCGATCGCGGGCCGGACACGCTGAATCAGTATTTCCGCGCGATGACGCCGAACACCGGGCCGTTCGACATGGACGTCGTGTCGAATGGCGTGGCCGCGCTGTTTGGCCGCATCGGTCCAGGCATCCTGTTCACGCACTCGCAGGCCGGCGGCCCCGGATGGCTGGCCGCCATCAGAAGCCCGAACGTACGGGCGGTTGTCGCTTTCGAGCCAGGAAGCAACTTCATCTTCCCGCAGGGCGAGGTTCCGGCCCCCATTCCCACGAGCTTCGACACCATTGAGGGCATGCCCGTCCCGATGTCGGACTTCATGGCGCTGACCCGGATCCCTATCGTCGTGTTTTACGGCGACAACATCCCGGCCCAGCCGACCGACATCCCGACGCAGGATGCCTGGCGCGGACGCCTGGAGATGGCGCGGCTGTGGCGCGATGTGGTGAACCGGCATGGCGGCGACGTCACGCTGGTGCACCTGCCGGAAGCCGGCATTCGCGGCAACACGCACTTCCCGTTCTCGGACCTGAACAACATCGAGATCGCCGATCTGGTCACGCGGTTCCTCGCCGAGAAGAAGCTCGACTGATGCCGCGCGCAGTCCTTCAGCCGCGCTGAGGACCGCGGCGCACGCCTGCCTGGGCAGGCCTCGTTCAAGCATCCGCCATGACGGCATCCCTCGAACCTGGCCCCAAGGCCGCAGGCAGCACACCATGACGATCTCCGCGCGCTCATCCAGCCTTGTGGCCTTGGTCGCCGGCGCCCTCCTGCTGGTCGGCTGGCAGGTCCAGGCGGAGAGCAACCGCGTCACCTTCCCCGAGGACCTCGACGCACTCGTGCACTACACGACGGTCCGGCGCGGCAACGTGACGGAGCATATCCTGACCACGCCCGCGGCGATCGAGGCGATCAGGAATCGCCAGCCGGCGCCTGCGGGGACTCACTTCGTGCTGGTCGATTACCGCGGTGGCCAGCTCTACCGCTACTTCGTGATGGAGAAGGGCGAAGGCTTCGGCGCCGACTACGACGAGCGCCGCCGGACCGCCGACTGGCAGTTCCAGTGGTTCTGGCCTGACAGGTCCATCAATACCAACGAGAACACCGCGCGCTGCCAATCCTGCCACAACCGCCAGGCAGGCGCCGACTACCTGTTCACCGCCCGTCGTATTCCCCGCTTCAACGGCACGCCGATCGAATAGATGGCGAACCCCGTGATGCTGGTGCGCCTCGCCTTCGACCTTGTTGCCGCGGCACTGCTGGTGTTTGGCCTTGCCTATTGGTGGCTGGGCAATGTCGCGCATGAGGTGGCGGGAACGGCCATGTTCCTGCTGCTGATCCTGTACAATGTCTTCAACCGCCGCTGGTACCGCAGCATCCCGCGGGCGCACCGGCAGGCGCGCAGCCTGTTCAACATGCTGCTGACAGCCTGCCTGTTGCTCACCATGCTGGTCTTGCTGGTGACGAGCGTCCTGATCTCCAACGCGCTCGCGCCGCTGATGTCGGCCTTTGGTGGCTTCACTGTGATGCAGATCCACACGCTGTCAGCCTATTGGGCGCTGGTGATCGTTGCCCTGCACCTCGGCCCGCGCTGGTCGATGATCATGGGTGTGGCGCGCAACCTGTTCGGAATGTCCCGACCAAGCGCGGCGCGACGATGGGCGCTGCGAACCGTCACCGTGGTCATCGCGCTGCATGGCCTGTGGAGCGCGGGCGTGCTGGGTCTGGGCACCAAGCTCACGATGCAGGTCTCGCTCGACTGGTGGGATTTCGAGACCTCGGTCGCCGGCTTCTTCGTCCACAGCCTTGCCGTCGCCGGCCTCACTATCGCCCTGGGCCATTTCGGGGCGATGGCGATGAGCGCCCTCGATCGACGGAGGGCCATGTCGGCGGGGTCACCGCCGGCGGCGTCTCCATCGCGCTTGGCCCGCGCGCCAGCCGCGTCACGCGCCGAATGACTTTCCGCTGCCTCGCCACGCGCATTTCAAAGGATCCGTCATGAAGAAGTTGATGCTGACCCTCGCCGCCTCCCTGCTGACGGGCACCGGTGCGGAAGCGCAGGAGCGCACCTCTGCCGCGCCGCGCATGGCGCCGCCGCAGATGCGCGAACTGGCGCCGGCGCTGGCGCTCTACACGGATGAGGTGCTGTTCGCCGATGTCTGGCAGCGGGCGCAGCTCTCGCCGCGCGACCGCAGCATCGTCACCGTCACCACGCTGATCACCAATGGCCGCGCCGCACAGCTGCGCGGCCACACCGGGCGCGCGTTGGACAATGGCGTGAAGCCGACCGAGATCACCGAAATAATCACCCATCTTGCTTTCTATGCCGGCTGGCCGGCCGCCATGTCGGCGGTGCCGGAGATCAACGCTGTGTTCGGCCAGCGCGGCATCGACCCTGCCACGCTCGCCGAGGCACCGATCGAACCGCTGCCGGTCGATGCCGCGAGCGAAGCCCGGCGTGCAGCGACCGTGTGGGATCAGGTCGCCCCCGTCGCGCCGCCATTGGCCGAGCTGACCGACACCGTGCTGTTCGGCGATCTCTGGCGCCGCCCGGCCCTTGCGCCGCGCGACCGCAGCCTGGTGACCATGGTCGCGCTGATCGCCAATGGGCAGGCCGAACAGCTCCCATTCCATGTCAATCGCGCCATGGATGCCGGGATGAGCGCGGCCGAGGTGTCGGAGGTGCTGACGCATATCGCCTTCTACGCGGGCTGGCCGCGCGCCATGTCGGCCGTGGGCGTGGTCCGGGCAACCCTGGCGGAGCGGGCGCAGGCCGCCACAGCCCGTCCGCCGGGCCTCACCATCCAGCGCCATGCGGAAACGCCGGCGGTGGCAGGCCCGGCCAGCAACTTCACGGGCACGGTGCATGTCACATCCCGCTTCCAGGCCGAGCCGACAGGGCGCGTGGCCGGCGGGGTGGTGACCTTTCAGCCGGGCGCGCGCACCAACTGGCATACCCATCCACGCGGCCAGACGCTGATCGTCACCGCCGGTCAGGGTTGGGTGCAGAGCGAGGGTGGAGCTGTGCAGCAGGTCGGGCCGGGCGACGTGGTCGTCTTCGCCCCTGGCGTGCGCCATTGGCACGGTGCCACCCCGACGCAGGCCATGACGCATGTGGCCGTTGCCGAAGCCGTGGACGGCATCAGCACGACCTGGCTGGAAACTGTGACGGATGAGCAGTACGGCCAGGGCGCCGTGGGCCGCACCGCGGCCTCGCCCTAATTGTTGTCCGGGCGGCCTGTCGCGCTGCCTGCACGATGGGCCTGCCAAAATTCCATGGCATCTGCGATCCAGCCCTCGGCAGCCGTGCCGGCGCCGGTGCCGAAGCCATGGCCCAGACCGTCGTGGCGCCGGTAGGCGACCGGCGTCCCACTGCGCCGCAGCAGGGCCAGCCTGTGCTCCATGCTGGACGGTGGCGCGATGCCGTCCTGCGCACCGACGATGGCGAAGGTGGCGGGGTCGTCGGTCCCAAGGTCCTGATGCGCGGTATAGGCCATGACCACGGTCGATGGTTTCGGGAGTGCATCCCCGCCGAAATGCGCGACGCCGTGCGAGCCGATGAACGCCGCCATCCGCGCGCCCGCTGAACTGCCCCACAGCGAATAGTCCAGGGTGCACAGGCCGAGTGCCTCGGCATGCCGGAAGACGTAGGAGATGGCGGCGGCCAGGTCCTCGGTTGCGACAATGCCGCCCTGGCCGGTGCGATACCGGAGCACGAACGCATTGTAGCCCGCCTCGCTGATCGCCTGGGCGTAGGGGAAACCTTCATGCACTGACCCGACATAGGCAAAGCCACCGCCCGGCGCGATCAGGGCGAAAGACGCACCGGGCCGGCCGCGAAAGAAGAACAGGCCGGTATTGGCCTTGGCCGGCTGCGCCTGCTGCTGCGCCTCGCTGTAGATGGCGTGGAAGACCGGCTGGCCGTCCCGCACATCGTCGATCATGCGGTTCAGGGCGCTGGTGACGATCACGGGATCGACCCGGCTGTGATATGGCAAGAGCGTGGCGATTTGCCGCAGCGGCATGGCGTCGTCATAGGCCCGGCCATCCCAGGGCAGCAGCAGCCGCGCGAAGCCCGCGAAGGCGGGATGGCGCAGGATGTCTCCCAGGCGGCCATCCGGGGTCAGGTGGGACGCCGTTTGCATCGCCGGTTCCTTCATGGCGGGAAGACCCGGCGCGGCGGCGGCTTTCAGCCCGGCCATGCCGAGGATTGCCGCCAGCGCAGTCCGCCTCGGGCGGCGCGCCCTCGGCGCGCCGAGTATCTGCAGCATCGACGCGCCTTCCCGCTGACTACAGGCCGGTCATCTTGAGTGCGGCTTCCGGCAGCCGTTCGCCCTGCACCGCGACCTTGCCGATTTCGATGTCGATCCCGGCAAGGTCTCCGTCCGTCAGGTCAAGCGTGACCGCGCCGAGGTTCTCCGTCAGCCGGTGCGGTTTCGTGGTGCCGGGAATCGGCACGATCCAGGGCTTCCGCGCCAGCAGCCAGGCGAGCGCCACCTGTGCCGGCGTCGCCGCCTTGCGCCCGGCCACGCTGCGGATTACCTCGACCAGCGCCATGTTGGCGCGGCGGGCTTCCGGCGAGAAGCGCGGCACGGCATTGCGGAAATCCGTCGGGTCGAAGACCGTCGTCTCGTCGATCTTCCCGGCCAGGAAGCCGGCCCCCAGCGGGCTGAACGGCACGAAGCCGATGCCCAGTTCCTCCAGCACCGGCAGGAGCTCTGCCTCCGGCCCGCGCCAGAACAGCGAATACTCGCTCTGCACCGCCGCCAGCGGTTGGATCGCATGGGCGCGGCGGATCGTCTGGACGCCTGCCTCCGACAGGCCGAAATGGCCCACCTTGCCGGCTGCGATCAGCGCCTTCACGGCGCCGGCGACATCCTCGATTGGCACCTCGGGATCGACGCGGTGCTGGTAGAGCAGATCGATCCGGTCGGTCCGCAGGCGCTTCAGACAGCCTTCGACGGCGGCAGCGATATGCTCTGGCCGGCTATTGGTGCCGCCACGTCGCGCACCGGTCGCCAGGTCGATATCGAAGCCGAATTTGGTGGCGATCACGACCTGGTCGCGGATCGGCGCCAGGGCCTCGCCCACCAGTTCCTCATTGGTGAAGGGGCCATAGGATTCGGCGGTATCGAAGAGGGTAACGTCCTGGTCATGCGCCGCGCGGATGAGGCTGATCATCTCGCCCTTGTCGGCCGGCGGCCCATAGAGGGCGCTCATGCTCATGCAACCCAGCCCGAGGGCGGAGACTTCGAGTTGTCCAAGCTTGCGGCTTTGCATCGCCATGCTCCATTTGTGACGTGTGTCTGCACGGGGCGGCGGCCGAAGCGTCGCTGCTGAGGTGCTGGAGCCAAGTTAGGGTGCGCACCATTCCATGATTAGCTGCTACAAAGCGCACGTCGGCATAAGGTCAGCTACTCAATGACGCAGGAGAACTTCAATATCCTGGCGTCCTTCGTCGCGGTGGCGCGGGAGCGCAGCTTCACCAGAGCCGCGGCCAAACTGGGCATTTCGCAATCGGCGCTGAGCCAGAGCATTCGCGGCCTTGAGGAGCGTCTCGGCGTGCGGCTGCTCACCCGCACGACGCGCAGCGTGGCCCCTACGGAAGCCGGGCAGCGACTGCTGGCGACCATCGCGCCGCGCTTCGAGGAGATCGAGGGCGCTCTCACGGCCTTGGGCGACATGCGGGACAAGCCGGCGGGGACCATCCGCATCACGGCCGGGGAACATCCGGCTCTCTCGGTGCTGCAGCCTGCCCTGAAGCGGTTCCTCCCCGACTACCCGGATGTCACGGTCGAGATCAACGTCGACCAGGGCCTGACCGACATCGTGGCCGAGGGCTATGACGCCGGCGTGCGGATGGGAGAGCAGGTTGCCAAGGACATGATCGCGGTTCGCATCGGCCCGGACATGCGCATGGCAGTTGTTGGTTCGCCCGCCTACTTCGAGAAACATCCGCGGCCGCTGACACCGCAGGATCTGACCGGGCACAACTGCATCAATATGCGGCTGCCGACCTATGGTGGCCTGTTTCCGTGGGGGCTCGAAAAGGGCGGACGGGAGGTCAAGGTGCGAGGCGAGGGGCAACTCGTGTTCAACAGCCTCGGCATGCGGCTGCACTCGGCGCTGGATGGTCTTGGGCTGGGCTACATGCCGGAAGACCAGACCGCGCCCTATGTGGCGGCTGGGCGGCTGGTCCGGGTGCTGGAGGATTGGTGCCCCACCTTTCCTGGCTACCACCTCTATTACCCGAGCCGGCGCCAGCCGACGCCGGCCTTTGCGCTCGTGGTGGAGGCGCTGCGGTACCGGCGCTGAGAATCTTCTGTTGGCGGTCCTCATCCCGCCTGCGCGAGAGGCTCCTGCTCAGGGATGCTCGTGAGGCGCTTGGCACACAGCTTCGATGTTGTTCCCGTCCGGATCGTGCACGAAGGCCGCGTAATAGTCGGGGTGGTAGCGTTCACGAACGCCCGGGGCGCCGTTGTCGGTGCCTCCGGCTGCCAGCGCTGCTGCATGGAAGGCATCCACGACCTTCCGATCGGATGTCGCAAGGGCCAGGTGGAGAGGCGTGCTTGCGGCCTCGCCATCGTGGAACCAGATCCTCGGGTAGCCGTCCCGGCCCATGCCGTACCGCGTGCCACCCATGCGCGTCCGCTCAGGCCCTACGCGGATGATGACGGTCATGCCGAATGGGCGCAGCGCCTCCTCATAGAAGCGGCGCGACCGTTCCGCATCTGCGACTGCGAACTCGATGTGGTCGAGGATCGCATCGCCTGAAAACCGAGGCGTCCCGCCTTTTTCAGTCATCGCCCAGCCTCCTTGCGCATGTTGGAACAGGTCACGCCATCGGCAAAGCGGCGGGCGATGGCCGAGCCAATGGTGCTGGATCCCCCGGTGACGCGGACGCAGGATCTGTGGATGGCGGTCATGGTTGGTCCTGAAGGATCTGGATGGTTGTATCGGCGATGGACTCGGCGAAGCCATTGCCGAACAGCCCGGCCGGGGTCTGGAAGCCTGGCCGAGCCTCGCCGGCCAGAACCCGACGCGCCGCCTCGACAGCCGCCAGTGGCGTGAAGCTGTAGCCATTGACGGTATCGAGGATGGCCCGGACGGTTTCTCCCCCAGCGCCAGTCACCTCGACCGAGGCCTGGTAACGGTTCGCATCACGCTCCTCGGCAGAGGGACCGTCCGGCAGGGCATCCAGGTCACCGGTCGGGAATGCATTGCCGGAGAGGTGGACGAAGGTGCCGATGTTCGGCGCCTGCAGCGCCCGACGGAGGGTCAGCAGGTCGGGCAGCGTCACGGCGAAACAGGAAACCGGGCCAGCGCCGAAATCGAAGTTCCGCGTGGTGCCCGGCTCGCGGATCTGCAGCGCGCCGTCGATCCATTCAAGGCATTCGGCTGTCAGGTTCTCACGCGCGCTGATGGCCGAGCCGCGCGACATCGCTCCGGCGACATGCAGTGCGACGCGGATCGTGTGAGGGTGCCCGACCCGCTCGGCAGCGCGGCCTGCGAGTGATCCCAGCATGGCGACGCTGCCGCCGCTGCCGGGCAGCAGCATGACCCCGGCGGTCCGTGCCTGCGCATCATAGGCTTCCGCCAGGCGGTAGCTGTCGAGTTCGGCAGCGATGTCGAGGTAGTGGGTACCCGCCCGGATCGCCCCACGCATCAGCGGGTCAGCGGTGCGCAGGAAGGGGCCAGCGCAGTTCAGCAAGGCCGCCGCATCATGCAGGGCCGCGTCGATCGGCGCATCCTGGTCCAGCGCGAAGGCCCGGTGTTCCACGCCGAGGGAACGGCCAAGCTCTGCCAGGCGCGCTTCATCCCGTCCCGCGACGATGAGGTCCAACCCGGCTGCCCTGGCGCGAGCGGCCGCCATGCGGCCGGTATAGCCGGTCGCCCCGTAGATCATCAGCCGGGTCATTGCGGGTGCTGCCAGCTTTTGAACACGAACTCGAGGCTGTAGCCGTCCGGATCGAGGACATTGGCTGCGTAGTAGCGCGGGTCGTAATGGAGCCGTGGGCCCGGCACTCCATTATCCTTGGCGCCCGCTGCCATCGCGGCGGCATAGGCGGCATCGACCGCCTCGCGCGAGCGCGCCACGAAGCCGACATGCGCCACCTGGCCCTTGGCCTCGCCCTGGCGTAGCCAGAAGAACATGCGTCCGTTCGCGCCGAAGCCCTTGAGGTCCGGATGGCCAGGCGGGCCATCGCGGCCGTCAAAGTCATGCCGGTCCGTGATGCCGAGCGGTACCAGCGCGGCCTGGTAGAAGGCGATCGAGCGCCCGAGGTCGCTGACCGGCAGGAAGACGTGGTCGAGCATGGTTGCTTCTCCTTCAGATGCAGTAGCCGCCGCCGACCTCGATCGACTGCCCATTCACCCAGCCGAACTCGTCCGTGAGCAGGCTGGCGATGACACGGCCGACCTCCTCCGCCTCGCCCACGCGGCCGAGCGCCGTCTGCGACGCGAGCAGCGCCTCGGACGCGTCCGTGAGGCCGCCGCCCAACTCGGTCCGGATCGCGCCCGGTGATACGGCGTTGGCGCGAATGCGGCGGGGGCCGAACTCCTTCGCCATGTAGCGGGTCAGCACCTCCAGCCCGCCCTTGAAGCTGGCGTAAGGGGCCACGCCGGCCGTCGCCACGCGGGTGGTCGCACTGGTCAGGTTCACGATGGCACCGCCCTCTCGGATCAGCGGCAGCAGCGCTTGCGTCAGGAAGAACGGTCCCTTCAGGTGCACCGAGAACAGGCCGTCGAATTGTTCCTCTGTGACGGTCTCGATCGGACTGTAGAGCCCGAACCCAGCATTGTTGACGAGACCGTGCACGCTGGCGCCATTCCAGATCTCGTGCAGCGAGCGCGTCACCGCCTCCCGGAAGGAGGCGTAGCTTTCCGTGTCGGCAACATCGAGCGGCAATGCGACTGCGCGGCCACCGCTCTGCTTGATCTGACCGACAACGGCCTCGGCGGCCTCGGAATGGCTGTTATAGGTCAGGATGACGCCCAGGCCGCGATCGGCGCAGGCACGTGCCGTTGCCGCCCCGATGCCGCGACTGCCGCCCGTGATAACAATGACTTCCACTGAGGTTCCGCTCCGTTGCCTGGCGATGAAGCTACGCGCAACCGGCCTCTCTCGCGTCGTGGTTCCTGCCCAATTCTTGCCTAATCCTGCTTTCCAGGTTGTTGGCCTAGCTGGGACAGGACACATTGTAGGGGATGGAACAGCAGCTGGCTGAACTGCGCGCTCTTGCCTCGCGGGCCGGGAACCGGAAGACGGAGACGGGCATCCCGCGCGTGGCGATGGTGCAGGGACAGGTGCCCGAGCATGAACTCGCCGCCTGCTACGACCCGATGATCAACGTGATCCTGCAGGGCAGCAAGTCGATGACGGTCGGCAGCCAGACCCTGCACTACGATCCGGCGACCTACTTCGCGATGTCGGTCGACCTGCCCGCAGTTGGCGCCGTGCATCCGAGCGCATCGGGCGCCCCCTACCTCGCGGTGAGCCTCACGCTCGACCCGAAGGTGATCGCGACCTTGCTCACGGATCTGCCCTCACCAGCGGCACAGGCGCCGACGGCGGGGTTTTCGGTGGCTGCGGTGACGCCCGAACTACTGGATGCCTGGGTCCGCATGCTGCGCCTAATGGACCGGCCGGGGGAGATCCCGGTACTGGCCCCTGCCTACGAGCGCGAAATCCTCTATCGCGTGCTGCAAGGGCCTCACGCGGCGCTGCTCCGTGACATCGCCACGCCCAGCACCGCGCTGGCGCGGATCAACCTCGCTATACGCTGGATCCGTCAGCATTTCACCGAGCCGCTGCGAGTTGAGGCGCTCGCGGCTATTGCCGCGATGAGCCCCTCTGCCTTCCACCGCCATTTCAAGAGCGCCACGGCACTCAGCCCGGTCCAGTTCCAGAAGCGCATCCGCCTGCTCCAGGCCCGGCTGCTGCTGGTCAGCGGCGGCCTGAAGGCGAGCAACGTGGCCTTCGACGTCGGATATGAAAGCGCGACCCAGTTCAGCCGCGAGTACGCCCGCTTCTTCGGCGCTCCGCCTGCCAAGGACGCGGCGCGCATCTTCCGCCATCTCCAGCAGCCGGGCCGCGCAGTGACGGCAGCGTAGCTGCCTCTGACGCGGCTGCGCCGAGGAAGGGTGTCGGCGTTGACTCAGCCGCCGAGACGCGTCTCACCACCGCCAGAGAAGGTTGGATTCCGGTTCCCACCGCTGCTCCAGTCGGCCCTTATCCAACCATTCTCGTTCGCAGTGACCGACGCCGTAAGGCGCAGGTTTCCTGCGGTTTTCCGCATGCACCTTGATGGGGCAAAGGCGGAACGAGGCCGGAATTCTCCCTCCGGAGGTTGAGGGTGGGGTGATTTTCACCACAAGGTTCAACTAGCTGAAATCGCTCAGCATTGCCCGACGCTGGGCGGCTATAGGTTGTGCTTTCGATCGCCTACCGGTCGAGTCTGGGAACGCGAATCTCGCTCGCTTCCCTCAAACCCGTGCCCATTGCTGGTACCCCTCATGCGTTTGACCTCCTTAATACAGCAGCCGCGCTCCTCGCGCCTAAGGTCTGTTAGAGCTTGAATGCTGTTGCCATATTTTGGGGCATGACGGATAGGAACGGGTGCGAGGTTTTCACCGACGCGACGTGGGCGATCTGGGAGCCGCTGATCGAGGAGGTCCGCCCACACGGCAAAACGCCGCCCAAGAAGCTGCGACGGACCATCTCCGCGATCTTGTGGCGGCACCAGAACGGCGCCAAGTGGCGCAGCATCCCGGCGGAGCTCGGCCCGTGGTGGCTGGCGGCGCAGTTGTTCATCCGCTGGGCCAAGCAGGGTGTCTGGGAGCGCCTGCTCGAGTTGGTGGAGCAGCGTGGGATCGCGCTTGGGATGACCTTTATCGATGGCACCAACATCCGCGCCCA
>NZ_FMZX01000033.1 GCF_900101615.1 Belnapia rosea
GGACGCTATCCTGGCAGCCCCCAGCGGGTGTGAGCTGACGCGGGCGCTGCAAGCGAAGCTGCGGCGAGCGCGCGACCAGCTTCTGACCTTTGTCGACTGGCCTGGCCAGGTCGGGGCGACGAACAACGCCTGCGAGCGCGACCTGCGTCCCGCCGTGATCCAGCGCAAGGTCACCAATGGCTATCGCGCGATGTGGGCCGCTCAGGGCGAGGCGGACGTGCGCACCGTCGTCGACACCGCCCGCCTCGCGCCGAACACTAGCGTATTCGGCACGATCCTGACGACTGTCACGGCCTGACCGCTACGCCGCAGAAGTCAGAGAGGGGGTGGGGAATTACGTCGCCGGACTGCCCTCGGGGCAGGCACGATTGGCGGGATAATCCGAGAGCCAAGTGCCCAACCCTGCCGCTGCTTTCGGACACCTGATGATGACAACGCTCGCCCTGGCTGGGCCAAACCAGCAACGCCTTATCCATCTTCACAGGCTTGGGCTGACCTTTTTTCAGGCCCGGCCAGTTGAGCGACTGTTCCCTACAAGGAGACCACATGACCGACACCTCCTCCAAAGCCAAGCCAAACGCTGCCCAACTCGCATCCCCGTCCTACCGCTTGGCCGTGCTTGATCCTGACTTCCTGCTGGGTCCGTCGATGCGGGGAGTTCGTTTCTTGTTGGAATTCGCCAAGGCGGACGAGGTGCTCCGCGCGTGGCAGGTGCGTTCCACCATCGTGGTATTTGGCAGCGCCCGCGTAGGTCAGGGCGGCCCTGGCCGGCATGCGTTCTGGTACGAACAGGCGCGGGCCTTCGGTCGCATCGCGTCGGAGCGGGGAGGAGCCTTCCGGGACGGAGAGGGCATCCGAGACAATGTCATCGCTACCGGTGGCGGGCCGGGGATCATGGAGGCGGCCAACCGGGGAGCCCAGGACGCAGGGGCGCCGTCGATTGGGTTCAATATCGTGCTGCCTCACGAGCAGGAGCCAAACGCCTACTCGACGCCCGAACTGACATTCCTTTTCCATTATGGCTCTTATTGGGATCCGGGGTGATGGACCCGGGGCTGGGTAGCGTGCCTGGAGGCGGTCTGTGATGGTGTGCGAGGGCGGGATAGCGAACCGGCCCACGCGAGGAGCCCTCCGCATCATGGCTGTACCGGATCTGGTCAACCTCTCGGCGCTGATCGACGACACCAAGTGCTTTGCCCTGGTGCGCCAGCATCGCTGGCCGGAGGGTGTCCGCTGCCCTGCCTGCGGCAGCGGTAGCGTGGTCCGCGACGGCTTTGACGAGACCCAAGCCCACCGCCAGCGGTATCGCTGCAAGGCCTGCACGGGGCGCTTCGACGACCTCACCGGCACGGTGCTGGCCGGGCATCACCAGCCGCTGCGGGTGTGGGTGCTGTGCCTGTACTTCATGGGGCTGAACCTCTCCAACCGGCAGATCGCCCAGGAACTGGGCCTCGACGGGTCGGACGTGCAGGCCATGACGGAGCAGTTGCGCGGCGGCCTGGTCGCCAAGGCTCCAGCCGTGCGACTGGAGGGCGAGGTGGAGATCGACAAGGTCTACGTCGTGGCCGGGCACAAAGGCCAACCTGCGGCCGTCGCAAAAGGGGGCGGTTTGGACGCCGCCGCAGACTGGCAGGAGCGCCGGGCCGCGGCACACTGGAGAAGGACAAGCCGCCGATCCTCGGCCTGATCCAGCGCGGTGGGCAGGTGGTCATGCGCATGCTGGCCAATGTGCAGCAGAAGACAATCCAGCCAATCATCGAGGCTGCCGTCGCCAAAGGCGGCCGCATCCACACCGACGAGTACGACATCTACGCCCGCCTGCCGGTCTGGGGCTATCAGCACAAGACAGTCTGCCACGCCCGTGGCGAGTATGCGCGTGACGAGGATGGCGACGGCTTCTGCGAGATCCACGTTAACACCATGGAGGGAACGTGGTCCTTGCTGCGCTCCTGGCTCCGCCCGCACCGGGGCATCTCGCAAGAAAAGCTGCCGCTCTACCCCGGCTTCTTCGAGTTCGTGCACAACGCCCGGCGCCGGGGCAAAGCCCTCCTGGGCGCCCTCATCGCGGCTCTGGTGGTGTAACAGCCGCCATCACCCCGGATCCCAATAAGAGCCACGTCTGATTGTCGGCATCCATATCGACGAAGATGTCGGTATCAGCCGGCCGGTGGCAGAAGAGCTTGAGCGGGCATCACTGACTTGCTCCGTGCGAGGCTTATCGCAAGTGAAGGGCGCGGCCGCAGTCGCGACAAACCGCCAGATTCCAGGTCGTCCACGCCGCCGCCCCATGCAACGCGACGATCCGCCGTGCCAGTCGGAACGGCGTAATTCAGCAGACCCGCGCGCCGGGTATCAGCGATCGGAGCAAAGGCTCAGGTACTTTCGCGCACGATAAGCGTGTGACCGAGGTCATGCATGCGCGATGGCATGGCGACAAGGTCAACGCGGCTGCTCTGGCCGGTGCGCTCGAGCAGCATCTCGGCGGCCCGCTTTCCCATGTCCTCCGCCCTCATGTCGATGGTTGTGAGTGCGGGATACATCGAGCGGGCGATCTCAGCGTCATCGAAACCAGCGACTGCAAGATCGCGCGGAACAGAGAGGCCACGCCGGTGCGCTTCGAAAACCACACCGGCAGCGAGGATGTCGCTGGCGACACAGATGGCGTCGAGTTGTGGCCGCCGCTCCAACAGACGTGCCAGGGCAGCCGCTCCGCCCTCCATTAAAAAGTGCGTGGCCTCTTCGCAGGCTGCAGGGTCATGTGGCAGCCCGGCTTCGGCCAACCCATCCAGATAGCCGCCCAGCCGAGCCTGTGCCCGGATATTGTGCCGGGTCGATCCACCGATGAAGCCGATGCGCCGGCGTCCGCGCGCAAGGAGATGGCGGACAACGTCCTGCGCGCCTTGCCGCTGCGGCACAGATACCGCATCAACAATGAACTCAGTCGCGGAGTCAGCCCACATCTCGACGAGCGGAACGCCAGCTTGTTCCAACATTGCGATCGTCTGGGGCGTGTGCCCGCCTGCGAACAGCGCGATCCCATCCACGCGCCGGGACAGGAAGGCGCGCACCAAGGCTTCTTCCTGCAATGGGTCGTAGTGGCTGACGCCGAGTACGAGTTGATACGACGCCCGACGCAGGACATCAGACATGCTTTGCAGCGTCGGCGCGAAAGGCTGGCTGATTAGCGGAATGACCGCGGCGACGACCTGAGTGCGGGACGAAGCCAGCCCACTCGCCACCAGATTAGGCAGGTACCCCGTTTCCTCTAATGCAGCACGGACCTTGGCAAGGGTGGATGCGGCGACCGCCGGGGGAGTGCGGAGCGCGCGAGACACCGTCATGACCGAGACGCCGGCAAGGCGCGCGACATCCTCCATACGCAGCGCAGGCACACCGTTTGGCTTGGATGCCACAGCATCCTCGGTCCCTCCTTTCTGAGGCTTCCTGCGCCTTCGTTGTCTCAGCATTGAATTCATTCTGCCCTGCCTGATGACCAGCTTGGTTTACCATAGACACCCGGTCCGCCGCCCCAGCTGCCAGGTAAGGGTTGCGCAGCCTTTCTTGTTAACGCTAACCTTGCGCAGTTAGCGCTACCACTGCGACCAGGTCGGGGGCAGTATCCAGCCGCTGACATTGAGCAATGGGCCAAAGAGCCCGAGGAAGCGTCGATGCAAGCAGATCCACAACGAACCTTTCCATCACGGATAGACCGGCCGCTCACTTAGGCGACCCATACCCGGGCAACGTTGCCGTTGAGTGCGGGCATCATCCATTTCGAGCCTCTGTCGCTTTCGTCGAGCGAAAATCTCGTTCTTTCCAAGAGGACGCCAATGCCGGCTGTTCATCCCGATACCCAAGCTCTGCTGACCTTGATCCGGGAATCGGGGCGGCCGCCCTACGAGGTGCTCTCCCCATTGGCGGCGCGGCGCGCTTACGCGGCAGGCCGCGCCCTGTTGCAGCCAGCTCCGGTCGAAGTCGCCGAGCTGCGCGATGTGACGATAATGGGCAAGACGGGGGAAGTTCCTCTGCGGCTCTACCGGGGCGTGGATACATCGGCGGCCAATGTCCTGCCCTGCCTGCTCTATCTGCATGGCGGCGGCTGGGTCTTCGGCGACATAGACTCCCATGACGGGGTGTGCCGCCGACTGGCTAACGATGCCCGGTGCTGCGTCGTCGCCGTGGATTACCGCCTGGCACCCGAACACCCCTTCCCCGACGCGATCGAGGATTGCATGGCGGCCCTCGCCTGGGTCGCCGGCAATGCAGGTGCATTGCACATCGATGCAGCGCAAATTGCAGTGGCAGGCGACAGCGCCGGAGGCAATCTAGCCGCGGTGCTCGCCCTGATGGGGCGCGACGGTACCGTGCCACCTAGCGTGTTCCAGGCGCTGTTGTATCCCGTGGTCGATCTCACCATGAGCGCGGAGAGCTACGAGCGAATTACGGAAGGCGTGCCGGTCACCGCGAAGACGATGCGGTACTTCGTCGACCACTATTTGCCGGACGTGGCGCAACGGACGGATTGGCGCGCATCGCCGCTGCGGGCACCTAACCTTCACGGGGCGCCCCCCGCGCTAGTGCTGACCTGCGGCCACGATCCCCTTTGCGACGAGGCCCGGCAATACGCCTGGCGGTTGGAACGTGATGGCGTCCGAGTCGCCACACTGCATCTGAGCGATCAAGTCCATGGAATCTTAACCATGGGCAAGGTCATCGGCGCGACGGACGGCATTCTGGCCTTCATTGCGGCCGCGCTCCGCGATGCCTGGCGGACTGCTGCCGGAGCGGCGCCATGACCCGCCTCCTCGAGGGCAAATCGGCGCTGGTCACCGGCGGCGGTTCTGGGATCGGGCGCGCGACATCAATCGTTATGGCGCGCGAGGGCGCTTTCATTACCGTTGCGGACCTCTCAGGTCCGGCCGCCGACGAGACCATCGAGCTGATCCGCGCAGCAGGCGGTGAGGCACAGGCGGTCGTCGCCGATGTGACCAAGCCCGATGAAGTGACGGCCATGGTCGCGGCGGTGGTCACGACCTATGGTCGGCTTGATTGCGCCTACAACAATGCCGGGGTCGCGGCCGTCCATGTCGGTGCGGGCGGTCAGCGCGTCGGGGACATCTCCCAGCAGGCCTGGGATCGCATGCTGGCAGTGAACCTGACTGGCGTTTGGCTCTGCATGAAGCATGAGCTGGCGGCGATGGAGGGACAGGGAGGTGGTGTCATCGTCAACACCAGTTCCATCGCCGGCCTGGTTGGCCTGCCCGGATCCAACGCCTATGTCGCGGCGAAGCATGGCGTGATCGGCCTGACCAGGGCTGCGGCCATCGACCACGCTGCCACCGGCGTCCGCGTGAACGCGGTTTGCCCAGGTTACATTGAGACGCCGATGGTCGCCGAAGCGATGGCGCGCCGTGGCGACCAAATCCTGGCCACGGTGCCGATGCGCCGATTGGGGATCGCCGACGACATAGCGGAAGCCGTGGTGTGGCTGTGCTCAGACCGTTCGGGCTTCGTCACCGGAACCACACTGACCGTCGATGGTGGCTACACCGCAGGCTGAGTCGGAATGGCGACCGATCAGGCGCCGCAGTCAAAGGACTTGTCGACATGGCACAGAACTTCCAGCCTGCCGTGATCTTCCACACGGAATGCCAAGGTCCGGTACATCGTTCAGGCGTTACGCGAAATGATCGAGCTAGGCTACACGACCATGGAAGTGCGCCAGGACGTCCATGACCAATATAACCACCGTCTCGACGAGAAGGCCCAGAGCATGGTCTGGGCGCATCCTGGCGTGACAAGCTGGTACAAGAACGACCGCAACCGCATCACGGTCACCTCGCCCTGGCGGCTGCTCGACTACTGGGGGATGACGAGGCATTTCGTGCCTGAGGATCTCCTAGTGGCAAAGCCAGGCCAGAAGCCTGAGATGCCGGGACAGGGAGCAGATGCGGTCATTTCGGCCGACAGCCTGTCTGTCAGTTGAAATGGCCCCGAGTGACAGGACTGAAGCAATGGAATTCAGGAGCACATCGCGCCGGGCGCTGCTCGGCACGGCTGCGCTCGCAGGTGCGGCGGTCCTGCCGGGACGTCCCACGCGGGCGCAGTCGGATGGTGCGGCGAAGCCGAAGCTGCGCCTCGGCATCATCACTGACCTCTCCGGCCCCTATGCGGATCTGAGCCGTCCTGCGGAGGCCTGCGCGCGTCAGGCCTTGGAGGATTTCGGCGTTTCGGGGCGTGGGTGGGACGTCGATATCCTGGTCGCCGACCACCAGAACAAGACAGATATCGCCGCCGCCACGGCGCGCCGCTGGTTTGATCAGGAAGGCGTCGACGCACTGGTTGACGTTTCAACTTCGGCAACGGCCCTCGCGGTTAACGGGTTGGCACGTGAGAAGAACAAGGTCTTCCTAGCGACAGAGCCAGGAACCAGCGAGCTGACCGGCGCGTCCTGCAGCCCGAACACAATCCATTGGGTCTGGGACACCGCGATGCTCGCGCGGTCGCTGGGCTCGACAGTGCTGGCGCAAGGCGGCGACAGTTGGTTCTTCCTCGGCGCCGACTATGCCTTCGGGCACCAGATGGTGCGGGACACCACGGCGGTGGTGCAGGCTCGCGGCGGCAAAATCGCCGGCAGTGTGTTCCATCCGTTCCCGGGCACTTCGGATTTCTCGGCCTTTCTGCTGCGCGCCCAATCTTCGCGTGCCAAGGTCCTGAGCCTCTGCAATTCGGGCGCGGACCTCATCAACACCGTGAAGCAGGCACGCGAGTTCGGCGTGAATCGCAGCATGAGGATCGTGGGCATGATCACCTACGATACGGTTATTCACTCCCTCGGGCTGGAAACCGCGCAAGGCATGCAGATCGCCGCTACTTACTATTGGGACCTGAATGACCGGACACGTGCCTGGCAAGCGCGCGTGCAGCCCAAGACGCCCACATTGTACCCCAACATGGGCACTGCTGGCATCTACTCCGCCGTGACGCATTACCTCAAGACCGCTGCAGACATGGGCATCGCAGAGGCGAAGCGGGACGGCCGGGCGACTATTGCGCGCATGAAGTCAATGCCGACTGATGATGACTGCTTTGGCATGGGCACCATACGTGAAGATGGCCGCAAGATGCATCCGGTCTACATCCTGGAAGCGAAGAAGCCGTTCGAGAGCAAGCATTCCTGGGACCTGCTGAAGACCGTCGCTACAGTCTCGCCGGAGGACGCTTTCCGTCCGCTGAACGAAGGCGGCTGCCCGCTGGTGCGCGGATAACAAAAAATAGGAGAATGCCCATGGATTTCAGCGGCAAGGTCGCACTGGTGACCGGCGGAGCCGGCGGCATAGGACGGGCTGCCTCCCTGGGTTTCGCGCAGGGCGGTGCACGTGTGGCCGTGGTCGACCGTGATGCAGTCGGCGGCGAGGAGACCGCACGGCTCGTGCGTGCAGCCGGGAGCGAGGCCTGCTTCGTGCAGGCCGACGTCACCAAATCCGCCGATGTCCAGGGCTATGTGAAGGCGACGCTGGACGCGTATGGCACCATCGACTGCTTTTTCAACAACGCCGGCATCGAGGGCAAGATCGCGTTGACTGGCGACTATGAGGAGGATGTTTTCGACGCGGTCATCGCGGTCAACCTGAAGGGTGTTTTCCTGGGCCTTCGGCACGTAATTCCAGTCATGCTCCGGCAGCAGGGCGGCGCCATCGTGAACACCGCCTCAACGGCCGGGATTGCCGGGTCGCCGGGTCTTTCCGGCTACGTCGCTTCGAAGCATGGCGTGATTGGGTTGACCCGAACCGCCGCTAGTGAATACGGCCGCAACGGCATCCGGGTAAATGCCGTGTGTCCTGGACCGACGGACACGCGAATGATCCATTCGCTGGAGGCGCAGACCAGCACCGAGGGAAGCAACAGCGTGCGAGAACGGTATCAGTCCACGATTCCCATCGGCCGCTACTCCACGCCCGAGGAGATAGCAAACTTGGTGCTATTCCTCAGCTCCGAGCTCGCCGGCAGCATCACCGGCGGGCAGTACCTCATTGATGGTGGGCGTGGCGCCAGTCCGAGCGCTTTGCGCACCGTTGCCGCCGGATAGCATCCGGCACAGCCAAGGACATGCGTTGCTAAGGCTGCTCACAGAGGGCGGCCCTCACAGGGGGAAAATATTCGATCATGTATGACCATGTGATCGCACGGCGACGCGTGCTGCTGGCCGGCGCTGCGGCCGGCGTTGCGCTCGCGGCGCCCGCCCTAGCGCAACCAGCCTGGCCAAACCGACCAATCCGGATGATGGTCGGCTTCGCGCCGGGCGGACCGACCGACGTGCTATCCCGCATGCTAGCGCCGGGCATGGCCGAAATACTTGGCGTTCCCGTTGTGGTTGACAATCGGCCCGGCGCGAATGGCAATCTCGCCATGGATTTCGTCGCTCGCTCGACCGACAGCCATACCCTGACGCTGGTCAATGTCGGGCAGGTCGCCATCAACCCGCATACCTACACAACCATGCCGGTCGACCCGCTCAAGGATCTGGTGCCAGTCGCCACCGCCATCACCGGCGATTTGCTACTGGTTGCACATCCGAAGCTCGGCGTGACCACCCTGACCGAGTTGATTGCTTTGCTAAAGGCGAATCCTGGCAAGTTCAGTTATGCCAGCACAGGCTCGGGCGGCATCACCCATGTCGTGATGGAGTTGTTTAAGAATGCGACCGGCATCGAGATCGAGGCGGTGCATTATCGCGGCGCTGGGCCAGCGAGCCAGGACATGCTGGCTGGGACCACCCATCTCATCATCGATGCACTTCCGATGTACGAGCAGACTGTGCGCGACGGGCGACTCAAAGGCATTGCGGTACTGTCGGCGCAGCGGTCATCGATTCTTCCCGACGTGCCGACGATGGTAGAGTCCGGCTTCGGCGACTTCGTCTATCCGAACTGGTTTGGCTTGCTGGTGCCGCGGGGGACGCCGCCAGCGGTGATCGAGCGCCTCGCCGACGCCAATCGCCGGGCACAGCAGAGCCCGCAGCTGCGTGAGCGCTTGCAGGATATTGGGTGGGTCGCGGCGGCGGATACGCCGGAGCATTTCACCTCCCGCATCATGCACGACTACCGTGTCTACCGCGAAATCGTGCGAGCGAAGAATATCCGAGCCGATTGACCCCGTCCGGCCGTCCGGAAACGGGCGGCTGCCATTGCCTGACACCGGGAGGCAGCACAAATGGTCCCCTCTACGACACGCCGTGCCATTGTGGCCGTTATGGCTGGCCTCTCCACGTCGCCAGTGGTGCCCAGCAGTGCCCAGGCGCCAACGGTGATCCGGCTCGGCGTTCTCTCGGACTTCTCAGGGCCTTATCGCGACTGGTCGGGCCCCACCACGCTCGCCTGCGTGCAACAGGCGGTGGAGGAGATGCGTGTGCTGCGGCCAGAACTGCGCGTCGAGGTCCTCCAGGCCGACCACCAGAACAAGCCAGATGTGGGCGTTAACACCGCACGGGAATGGTTTGATCGGCGTGGCGTGGATGCCATTGTAGATGTAAACAACTCCGCCGTTGGTCTAGCCGTGAGCAGTGTGGCGCGAGAGAAGAACAAAGTCTTCCTGGCATCCGGCGCCTCGACCGCCGCCCTCACTGGGGCGCAGTGCTCGCCTAACACGGTGCATTGGACCTACGACACCTACATGCTCGCCAAGTCTACCAGCCAAGCCATGGTGCGGAATGGCGGCGACAGCTGGTTTTTCATCACCGCTGATTACGCGTTCGGGCACCAAATCGAACGTGACGCCACGCAGTTCGTTCGGCAGGCTGGCGGCCGGGTGCTGGGTGCGGTGCGCTATCCTTTCCCGCAGACGACGGATTTCTCCTCGCAGATGCTGCAGGCCCAGGCCAGCGGCGCCAAGGTCCTGGCCCTGGCGAATGCTGGCAACGACACGGTGAACTGCGTGAAGCAAGCGCAGGAATTCGGCCTGGGCCGGCGCGGCATCCGCGTTGCGTTGATGCTGGCCTATCTAACCGACATCCACACCATGGGGCTGCAGACCGCTCAGAGCCTCGTGCTGGCGGAAAGCTTCTACTGGGACCTGAACGATCGCACCCGCGCCTTCATGGATCGGGTGCGTGGCAGGCTGGCCGGCAACAGCCTCAACCAAATGAACGCCGGCGGCTACGCCGCCACGCTGCATTACCTGAAAGCGGTCGCCGACATGGACGCGGTCCGGGCCAAGGCCAGCGGGCTGGAGACGGTGCTGCGGATGAAGGCGATGCCGACCGATGACGACTGCTTCGGCCCCGGCAGCATCCGCGCCGATGGCCGTAAGCTGCATCCGGCTTATCTGTTCGAGGTGAAAAAGCCCGAGGAATCCAAGGCACCCTTTGACTACTACAAACTTGTCGGCACCACCCCGGCCGAGGAGGCCTTCCGGCCCATGGCCGAAGGCGGCTGTCCGCTGGTTTGATCATTGTCCCGAGGAGAACTGTCCCGCCATGCCCGACGTGAACCCCGCTCCTGCCGCCCGCGAGTACGACGCCCTCATCATAGGCGCCGGATTTTCTGGCCTGTACCAGCTGCTGTGCCTGCGTGACCGGCTTGGGCTGAATGTACAGGTGCTGGAAGCCGGCGATGGCGTGGGTGGCACCTGGTACTGGAACCGCTACCCCGGCGCCCGCTGCGACTCCGAAAGCCATGCTTATAACTACACATTTTCGAAGGAGCTCTTTGAGGAGTGGGAATGGACCGAGCGCTATCCGGACCATGCGGAAATCCGTCGCTACCTGAACCATGTGGCCGACCGATTCGACCTGAAGAAGGACATCCGCTTCAGCACCCGCGTGGTCGGTGCCCGCTACGACGAGGCGGCGAATCGCTGGTCGGTGACCACCGAGGCGGGAGAGACGCTGACGGCGCAATTCCTGATCACCGCCGTTGGCTGCCTCTCCACCGCCAATGTGCCGAAGTTTCCGGGCCTCGAGGAATTCGGCGGCGATTGGTACCACACCGGACAATGGCCGCATGAAGGCGTAGATTTCACGGGCAAGCGCGTCGGCCTGATCGGTACCGGCTCCACCGGCATCCAGGCGACACCGGTCATTGCTGAAACGGCAGCGCACCTCACTGTATTCCAGCGCACCGCCAATTACAGCGTGCCGGCTCACAACGCACCGCTGACGCCGGAATTCAAGGCCTGGGTAAAGGAGAACCATGCCGAGATCCGTCGGATCATGCACAGCAACACCAATGGCCAAGCCTTCTTCATCGAGGACCGCTCGGCCTGGGACGTGACGCCCGAGCAGCGCCAGACGCTGTACGAAGCCGCCTGGGCCAAGGGCGGGTTGCAGTTCCGCGCCGTCTTCCGCGATATGCTGCTGGATAAGGCGGCGAACGACACCGCGGCCGAGTTCCTGAAGAACAAGATCCGCTCCATCGTGAAAGACCCGGTGACCGCGGCGCTGCTGGCTGATATCGACCATCCCTATGCCGCCAAGCGGCCGCCGATCGACACCGACTATTTCGCCACCTTCAACCGCGAAAACGTCACTCTGGTCGATGTCCGCCGGGCTCCAATCGAGGCGATCACGCCGACTGGACTCCGCACCCGCGACGCGGAGTATCCGCTCGACATCATCGTCTTTGCTACCGGCTACGATGCGATGACCGGCCCGTTGCTGAAGCTGAACATCGCAGGTCGCAATGGCCTGCCGCTGGCCAAGGCTTGGGAGGCCGGCCCGCGCAGCTACCTCGGCTTGCAGGTGGCGGGCTTTCCCAACCTCTTCACCATTACCGGGCCGGGCAGCCCTTCGGTGCTGTGCAACATGCCCGTAGCCATCGAGCAGCATGTTGAGTGGATCACTGACTGCATTGCGCACATGCGCAAGCGCGAACTCGCACGTATTGAGGCGCAGACCGACGCCGTAGAAAAATGGGTTGAGCAGGTAAATGACGCCGCCAATGCGACCTTGCTGCCGCAGGCGGTGAGTTCTTGGTATCTCGGAGCGAACGTACCAGGAAAGCCGCGAATCTTCATGCCGTATGCCGGCGGCATGGCACGCTACCGCGAGATCTGCGCCAATGTTGCGGCGAGGAACTACGACGGTTTTGCGCTGAGTGACTGAGCCTCCATTTTGATGCGTCCTGCGCAAGAGGCGCCTGAAAGCTCGAGGGATGACGATGGTAGCCAAACACCATACTCGCCGGGCTCTGTTGGGTTCGGCGGTCGCTGCCGGTACCCTAACAAACATACCCGCACGCGCCCAGGTGAGCGGGGCAGGCAGGCCGCGTCTGCGCCTTGGCATCATCGCTGACCTGTCCGGACCCTATGCCGATCTGAGTCGGCCATCAGAGGTCTGCGCGCGGCAGGCGCTGGAGGATTTCAATGTCTCCGCCCGTGGCTGGGATGTGGACGTGCTTGTCGCCGACCACCAGAACCGGGCCGATGTCGCGGTGGCGACTGCGCGACGATGGATCGATCAAGATGGGTTAGACGCGCTGGTGGAAGTCTCCACCTCCGCCACCTCGCTTGCGGTGAATACGATCGTGCGTGAGAAGAACAAGGTCTTCTTGGCCTCGGGTCCCGGAACCAGCGACCTGACCGGCGCCCAATGCAGTCCGAATACCATCCATTGGGTGTGGGATACCGCGATGCTGGCGCGGTCCGTGGGCTCCTCAGTCCTGCGGCAGGGCGGCGACAGCTGGTTCTTCCTGGGTGCTGACTATGCTTTCGGCCATCAGCTCGCGCGTGACACCACCGCAATTGTGCAGGGTGGCGGAGGCCGCGTCTTTGGGTCGGTATTCCATCCATTCCCAGGGACGACGGATTTTTCCTCGTTTCTAATCCGGGCTGGTTCATCGGGCGCCAAGGTGTTGGGGCTCTGCAATTCGGGCGCGGACCTCATCACCTGCGTAAAGCAGGCCCGCGAATTCGGCATTGCCCGCCGCATGAAGATTGTTGGCCTGCTGACTTACGACACGACGGTCCACTCCCTCGGGCTGCAGGAAGCGCAGGGGCTGCAGATCGCTGCGACCTATTATTGGGATCTGAACGATCGGACCCGCTCATGGCAGGCCAGGGTGCAGCCGAAGACCCCGAAGCTGTATCCCAACATGGTGACGGCCGGCATTTACTCATCGACTATGCACTATCTCAAGGTGGTGGCGGATATGGGCGTGGCGGAGGCGAAGCTGGATGGGGCCGCAGTGGTTGCCCGCATGAAGGCCATGCCGACCGATGACGACTGCTTTGGACCGGGCCGCGTCCGCGAGGACGGGCGCAAGCTTCACCCGGTCTATCTTCTTGAGGCAAAGAAGCCGGCCGAAAGCCGGCACGAATGGGATATGCTCAAGGTGGTCGAAACCCTCACGCCCGAGGATGGCTTTCGTCCCATCAGCGAAGGAGGATGTCCGCTGGTACGGACTTGAGACCGTCGACGAGCGGGGCCGCTAGGAGACGCCGCACCATCCAGCAGGTCCCATGATCGGCTTCTGTGGAAAAGCGCTAGGAGGCACGATGCAGGAGACCCGGCTTGCCCAGAATATCATCCAAGTCGGGATCGTCGTCCGCGACCTGGACACTGCGCTCGGAAGCTACGCCAACAAGCTGGGGGTCGGCCCGTGGCGCGTGTACACCTATGCACCGCCGCTGCTGAGCGAGACCAAGGTCCGGGGGGTAGCGATGGCGTACAGCATGAAACTCGGTCTTGCCTGGACCAAGGGCATGATGTGGGAGCTGATCCAGCCGCTCGATGGGCCATCGATCTATTGGGAGTTTCTGCGTGACCATGATGAGGGCGTGCACCACGTCATGATCGATTATGGCGACCGGTCGCTGGCGGATGTGACGGCGGAGTTCTCCGCCTGTGGCAGGCCATTATGGAGGGAAACTATTGTGGCAGCCAGTTCGTCTATTACGGCATGAAGGCCAGCCTGAGCACCACCATTGAGGTGCGGCATTCCGAGCCCGGGTGGCAGCGGCCCGAGCTCGATTATTGGTACCCCACAGCACCCTCATTGACGGGCCGTTCGAGACGCGATTGACTTTAGGAACTGGCGATGGTGGCCACCTTGTTGCGTGGAACCGGTAGGAATGCGGTAAAATCAAAATACCTGTACCGAAGCCGCCGACAATGCCCGCCGGCAATGGTGCCAGCACCGTCTGACCAGACGGCGTCAGCCAGCGCCCCCGTCGGTAGCGCACCACCTCGGGCGTAAGGGTCAGCTTGCGCACCAGGATGTCCTGATAGCCCCTGAACCGTGAGCCCGCGGGCGGCGCGACCTTCACCACCGCCTCGGCGGTCACCGTCTCGCGGTCGCGCTTGGCACCCCGGTGCCGGCGTGGCCGTTTGCCACCCTTGGACGACCCGGCGCTGCCGGTCGCCTGCTCCGTCCCGGATGGCCGGGTCGGTGGCCGCGGCGGCAAGCTGTCGCAAGGTCGCAACAAGATGAAGACTTACGAGACCACGTGCTTCGCTGAGCCTGCCTCGCGGGTTGGCAGGGCCCAGCCAATTGCCTCGGCTCCCCTACGGGATCAGCCGGCAATCAAATGGCAGCCACCCTCGGCCAGGGGCCGGAAGGCCTCCTCAGTCCCGGTCGTAGCCATCAATTCGTAGTAGTCCCAAGGACCACGGCTGGCTTCCGGTGTCTTGACCCGAAACAGATAGACCGGGTGAAGCTTGCGGCCATCCTGACGGATCCGGCCGGGGCCAAAGACATCGTCATCGGTTGGCATCGCCTGCATGCGGGCGACGGTCGCAGCGCCGCTGCGCTTCGCCTCGGCCACGCCCATATCCGCAGCGGCCTTCAGGTAATGCAGCGTGGCCGAATAGCAGCCGGCCTGGCTCATGTTGGGCCGCTGCCCGCCGGTCTTTGGCAGGACCCGCTGGGTGAAGCCGCGGGTGCGCTCGTTTAGGTCCCAGTAGAAGCTCTCCGTCAGCATCAGGCCCTGGGCGGTGGGCAGGCCGATGGCGTGAACGTCGTTGATGTAGAGCAGCAGCGCCGCGAGCCGCTGCCCACTGCGTACGATGCCGAACTCCGCCGCTTGCTTGATAGTGTTGACCGCATCATCGCCGGCATGAGCCAGGCCGATTACCTTGGCCCGGCTCGCCTGTGCCTGCAGCAGGTAGGAGGAGTAATCCGTGGTGCCCGGTGCCGGATGCGCAGCGCGGCCCAGCACCCGGCCACCGGCCTTGCGCACCGCATTTGCCGTGTCTCGCTCCAGCGCATGGCCGAAGGCGAAGTTAGCGACGATGAAGAACCAGCTATCGCCGCCGGTGCGGACCACGGCATTGCCGGTGCCATTTGCAAGCATCCAGGTGTCATAGGTCCAGTGTATGCCGTTCGGCGAGCAAACCCGGCCGGTGAGGTCCGCTGTGGCGGCGGAGGAGTTGATGTGAATGCGGTCCTTCTCCCGCGCGATGCCATGCACCGCCAGCGCCACGGCGCTGTTTGAGACGTCGAGGATCAGATCAACGCCGTCACGGTCGAACCATTGTCGGGAGATACTGGCCCCGACATCTGCCTTGTTCTGGTGATCGCCGACGAGCACTTCCACCGCCACGCCGCGGGACGTGGCACCGAATTCCTCGATCGCCTGGCGGACACAGGCGATCGAAGTGGCGCCGGTGCCACCGCTGTATGGGCCTGACTGGTCGCTTAACACGCCGATGCGAAGCGGTGGCGTGCTGCCGAACTGGGCGCGAGCTCTGGCCAAAGGCAGGGCCGTGGTCGCACCGACGGTACCGAGCAACTGACGGCGCAACAAATTCATGGCGTTTCCTCCTGTAAATAGGTGCTGGATCAAGCCCCCTGTCGGAAGGGGCCACAAGAAGCTGAACTCAATGCTGAATTGGCGAGCGGGTGGGGTCCCGATCGGCGCTGATTGGAACCTCACCTTATGCTGCTTTTCTCGAGTTTCATCAAAGCTGTAAGCTGAATCCCGCAGGGGTCCCAGTTCGACGCTTATTCACCCACGCCACCGACCGGCTCAGCCGGATGGGGATGGTTCTCGGCGCCATCATGCTGCTGCTCGTAAGCGAGTGCAGCATGGTGCAGGTGCTGCGAAGGTTGATATGCTTATCCCAGCCAACGGAGGAAATGCCGATGACCCGGAACGGGCGCGTGGTGTTCAGCCAGATGGAGGAGGTGGTATTCGGCCGGCCTGCGGCTCAGGCAGTAGCTGAACAGGCTGCGCGCCTGGGCGCCACGCGCGTCCTGGTAATGGCAAGCGCCACCCTCGCGCGGGACACCGACCATGTTGCGCGCATCCGTGATGCACTCGGTCACCGGTTCGCGGCGCAATACCAGGGCATGCCGGCGCACTCGCCCCGCGGCGCCGTGCTGGACGCCACCCGCATGGCGCGCGAGGCGACCGCCGATCTGGTCGTCACGGTTGGGGGCGGCTCCCTCACCGATGCGGCGAAGGCGGTGCAGCTCTGTCTCGCCAATGACATCGACAGCACCGAGGCGATGGACCGGCTGCGCCCTGGCGGCCCGCCGCCGCAGGCACCGAGGCTGCGCCAAGTGGCGGTGCCCACCACCCTTTCGGCCGGCGAGTTCAGTGCCTTTGCTGGCGTCACGGATGAGCGCAGCCGGGTGAAGGAAGTGTTCCATCACCCGGGGACCATCCCCGCCGCCGTAGTGCTCGACCCGGCGATGACACTGGCGACGCCGGAATGGCTTTTCCTCTCCACCGGCATCCGCGCAGTGGATCATTGCGTCGAGGGGATCTGCTCCGCAGAGGCGCAGCCCTATGCCGATGCGCAGGCGCTGCACGGTCTGGGACTGCTCGCCTCCGGCCTGCCGCGGGTGAAGGCGGACCCGAGTGACCTCGACGCAAGGATGGATTGCCAGCTGGGTTCCTGGCTGTCCATGGCGCCGCTAGCGACCGGCGTGCCGATGGGCGCCAGCCATGGTATCGGTTACGTCCTGGGCGCCGCTTTCGACATCCCGCATGGGCACACCTCCTGCATCATGCTGCCGGCGGTAATGCGCTGGAACCGTGCGGCCAATGCAGAACGCCAGGCGAGGGTGGCTGCCGCCATGGGCCACCCGGGCGGCGAAGCGGCGGAGGCGCTGCACGCCCTGATCGCCGGGCTCGGCATGCCGCGCAGCCTGGACGCGGTCGGCATCGGGCGGGACGCTTTCCCCCGCATCGCCGAACGCGCCATGGCCACACCCTGGGTGCCGCGCAACCCGCGCCCCATCGAAGGGCCGGCGCAGGTCATGGAAATCCTGGAGCTCGCGGCGTGAGCCGACTTGAGACTTACCGCGACAAGTTCTCGTGCCTCAGGATGCGGCGCGAGGATGGCATCCTGGAGATGCGCCTTCACACCGACGGCGGCCCGCTGCGCTGGGGCTTGGTGCCGCATGGCGAGCTACCGGACGCCTTCGCCGAGGTGGGGCGTGACCGCGACAATCGCGTGGTGATCCTGACCGGCACGGGCGAGGAGTTCTCCGGCCTCCGCGCCACGGCCGCGACGCGCTCGTTAGCCCAAGGCATCACCGCTGCGGCCTATGACCGAGTCCACTGGGAAGGCCGCGCGCTGCTGATGAACCTGCTGAACATCGAGGTACCGGTGATCGCCGCCATCAACGGTCCGGCTTGGCGGCATTGCGAGATCCCGCTGCTGTCGGATATCGTGCTGGCCTCCGAGTCAGCGCAGTTTCAGGACTCGGCGCATTTCATGTCGGGCATGCTGCCGGGGGACGGCATGCACATCCTCATGCCACTGCTGATGGGGATGAACCGTGGCCGCTACTTCCTGCTGACCGGTCAGACGCTGAGCGCCCAGGAGGCGCTTGCCCTCGGCCTGGTGAACGAGGTGTTGCCCCAGGCACAGGTCCTGGACCGGGCATGGGAACACGCCCGTCGGCTGACGCAGAAGCCAACGCTGCTGCTACGCTACACAAGGCTGATGTTCACCGAGCATCTGCGGAAGCGCATGCAGGATCTGCTGGGCTACGGCCTGGCCATGGAGGGCTTGGCGCTGATGGAGCAGCCGGAATAGCCCCGCCGGGGGCGGCGCGTCAGCTGCCGCGGCCGGTCGGGTGCGGTCCCCTACAGGTAACTGGCGGCCAGCGTGGTGCCGTCCCGGCCGCGTAGCAGTTCCTCGCCGGCGCCGGCCAGCACCACCCGGCCGCGCCGCAGCACCATCCCCTGGCGCGAGACCTTCAGCGCCAGTGCCGCCATCTGCTCGGCGATGATGACGACGATGCCGCTCTTTGCAGCGTAGTCAGTGATGAAGCCGTAGATCTGCTGGACGATGATCGGCGCTAGGCCGAGCGAAGGCTCATCCAGCAGCAGGAAGCGCGGGTTGCGAATGGTGGTACAGGACAGGATCAACATCTGCTGCTGCCCGCCCGAAAGCAGCCCGGCGGCGGTGCGCGCCTTGGTCTCCAGGATAGGGAAGCGGGCATAGACCTCGGCCAGGGATGCAGCCAGCTTCTCGCGGCGGGCGCCGAAGCTCCAGGCCAGCCTCAGGTTGTCCTCCACTGTGAGCTGGCGGAACAGCCGGCGGCCCTCCATGGCGTGCGCCACGCCGAGCCGCGCCCGTGCCGGCGGTGGCAGGGCGGTGATGTCCTGGCCATCCAGCAGCACCTGGCCGGCGACCACGGGTGCGATGCCGGAGACCGCCCGCATCAATGACGACTTGCCTGCGCCATTGGCACCGAGAATGGCGGTGATGCCACCCGGTGCGGCCTGGAACGAGACGCCTTCCAGAGCCCGCACCGCGCCGTAGTGCACCGAGAGATCGCGCAACTCAAGCATGGGCGGCCTCGTCGCCGAGATAGGCGGCTATCACCTGCGCGTCGCTGCGCATGCCGGCGATGTCACCGTGGTAGATCATCCGGCCGCTGTCCAGCACCACCACCTCGTCCACCAGCTCCGCCAGGAAATCCATGTGATGGTCGATGAGCAGGATGGCGATGCCCATCGCCCTCATGTCGCGGATCAACTGCGCGAGCCGGTCCATCTCCGTCTCGGACAGCCCCGCCGCGGGTTCGTCGAGCAGGATGACACGTGGGCGGGCGAGCAGGGCGCGGCCCACCTCGGCCATGCGGCGGGTTCCATACGGCAGGGTGTCGATCGGCCGGTCTGCCACCTCGGTGAGGTCCGACAGCGCCAGCACGGCCTCCACCAGCGCCAGTTGCGCGGCTTCCTCAGCGATGGCGCCGGGCAGGGCCAGCGTGGCGGCGAGGCCGCTGTGGCGCAGCTGGCGGTGCGCGCCGAGCAGCAGGTTCTCCCGCACCGTGAAATGCGGCACCAGGCGCGGGTCCTGGAAGGTGCGCACCACGCCGGCCGTGGCCACCTGGTGATCGGGCAGGCCGGTGATGTCGCGGCCGCCGAAGCGCACCTGCCCTGCGGCCGGCCGGTAGATGCCGGTGACGACGTTGACGAACGTGCTCTTGCCCGAGCCGTTGGGGCCGATCAGTGCGGTGATCCGCCCCGGCTCCAGCCGCAGCGAGACGTCATCCACTGCCACCAATCCGCCGAAGCGCATGGTGATGCCCTTGGCTTCCAGCGCGGTGCCGCCAACGTCCGGGCGCAGCGCGGTCGCATCGGCGCGCAGCCTAGCGGCGCGGGTCAGGGCGCGCGGCTTGATACAGCGCGGCGCGTCGAACAGCAGGCCGCCGATGCCACGCGGCAGCACCAATAGGGAGAAGGTGAGGATCAGCCCATAGGCGATGAACTGCCATTCGGCGAAGACCTGCAGCCGTTCGGGCAGGAAGGTGAACAGCACAGCACTCAGCACCTGCCCCGCGATGGAGCCGAGGCCCCCGACGATGGCAATGACCAGCACCTCGATAGAGCGCGGCAGGGCGAAGCTCTCCGGGCCGAGATAGCCGACCAGATGGGCATAGAGCGCCCCCGCCAGCCCCGCCAGTGCGCCCGAGAGCGCATAGGCCAGCTGCTTGGTGCGGCCGGCCGGGATGCCGATGCTGCCGGCTGCGACCTCACTGACCTGGATGGCGTAGAAGGCACGGCCGATGCGCGATTGCGTCAGGTTGCGCACCAGCAGAATGACCCCGGCGGTTACGAGTAGGACAAGCTGGAAGTAGCGAAGCCCGTCAACCTTAACGCCCAGAATCGTGAGCGTGCGCAGCGCCGCCGAAGGCACGCCGGGCAGGCCCATGGTGCCGCCGGTCAGCTCATTCCATTCTCGAACTACTTCGAAGAACACCATGCCGAAGCCGAGCGTCATCATCGCCAAGTAGACGTCGCGCACCCGGTTTGCGGGAAAGGACAGCAGCCAGCCAGTCAACCCCGCCAGCAGCACCGCCGCCGGCACGCCGAGCGTGACGTCCAGCCCATGAGTCTTCACCAGGATGCCGGTGCAATAGGCGCCAATGCCGAAGAAGCCAGCATGGCCGAGCGAGATCTGTCCGGCGAGGCCGGTGAGCAGGTTGATGCTCTGGGCGAAGATTGCGGCCACCAACACGAAGCTGGCGATCTGCAAGGTGCCGGGGGAGAGCAGCGGCGCCGCCAGCAGCAGCGCCAGCACCAGCGCCACCTGCACACGCCAGTCTGCGACGACTGCGCTCAGCCGCGATCGCAGAGCATTCATGCCTTGCTGACCTCCGGCCGACCAAACAATCCTTGTGGCCGTACGGCCAGCGCCAGCATCAGTAACGCAAAGGCGATGCCGTGTTCCGCCGCGGTGGAAACGTAGCCGCCCACCAGCTTGCTGATCACCCCCACCAGCAGCCCGCCAGCCAGCGCGCCGAGCGAGCTACCCATGCCGCCCAGCACCGCGGCGACGAAGCCGAGCAGCACCAGGTCGAAGCCAAAGGCGGGGTCTACCGTACCGCCGATCTGGGCGATCAGCACCCCAGCCACCCCCGCCAGGATCGAGGAGAGCATAAAGGAGCCGAGGATCAGGCGCCGCACCGGAATGCCCTGCACCAGCGCAAGCTCCGGGTCTAGCGAGACGGCGTGCACTGCCTGGCCCCAGACGGTGCGGCGGATAAAAAGTTCGAAAGCCAGGATCAGCGCGACGGCGACCGCCAGCACCACCAGGTACTGCAAGGAGATGTACTGCCCGAACACAGTGACGAAATCCTGCGCGGTGAACACCACGTCGGGGAAGGCCACGGCCTGGGAGCCGAAATACTTCGCTGCCATGCCCTGCAGGAAGATCCCGAAGCCGAGAGTAGAGACCACCCAGCCCATGCTGCCGCCGCTGGACTCCAAGGCGGGGCGCACCGTCCAGCGCTCAATGAACACGCCGAGCGCCGCGACGACGGCGAGGCTGCCCACCACCGCCAGCGTGATGGCGAGGCCCTGGCTAGAGATGAAAACGGTGAGCATGGCGCAAAGCATCATCAACGAGCCCTGGCCGAAATTCAGCGTTTTCGTCGTCCAGAAGGTGAGGTTCAGGCCGAGCGCGATGAGCGCATAGACCGCGCCCACGCTGATCCCAGCCAGCAGCAGCGAGAAGAAAAAGTCATCCATCTCTAGTCACGGAGCTCCAGCACCACACGGTCGCCGCGCTTCAGCATCTCGTAGGTGCCGAGATCCTCCAGCTTCAGCGCCACGTGGTTCTGCGAGGTGAAGCTGATGCGGCTGATCGTAGCGCCTTCATAATCCTTGGTCTGGTCCAGGGCGCGGACCACGTCGGCGGCGGCGGTGGAGTTGACACGACGGATCGCGTCGATCAGCAGGTTGATGCAATCATAGCCGCTGCCCACGGTGCCGGCGAGTGAGATGAGCGGATTGGCAGCGTCGGGACCGTACCAGCGATCGGTACCGAACTTCGCCCGGTAGAGATCGGCGAATTTTTGCGCCGCGCCATGCATCGGGCGGCGCCCAAAGGCGGCATGGTTCACCGCACGGGTACCCGCCACCAAGTCGCCGGCACCTTCAATATACGGCACCGTCACCGCGCCGGCGGCGCCGAACAGCGCGAGATTGATGTTTAGCCGGCTCATGTTACGGCGGATCACCGCGAAGTCGGCGCCCAGCCCGATGACCAGCATCGCCTCGGCATTGGCGCGCTGCACGCGGACCAGCTGGGCGGTCATGTCCTGGGCGCGCTGGTTGTAGCTTTCCACCGTCACCCGCGCGGCCGGCTTGCGCCGCATAATCTCCCGCCGCACCAGGTCGGCGCCGGTCACGCCGTAACCGGTGCTCTCATGCAAGATGCCGATGCGGGTAAACTCCGACAGGGCCGCCGCCAGTTTCTCGGACTCCACCAAATTGCCGATAGAGATGGAAAACAGGTTGGGCCGCGGCGGCTTGTCCGGACCATTAGGGTAAACGATGGTAGGCGTCTGCGCCTGCGGGTTGATGATTGGCCGACCGTCGGCCTGGATCATGTCCGCGATTGCCAAGGTGGGACCAGAGCCCGAGGGGCACATCAACCCGACGATCTCCCGGTTGTCGAGGATGCGGCGCAGGTTCTGCACCGCGCGATCCGGCACCAGCTGGTCGTCCAGTACCTCGGCCAGTTCCACCATGCGGCCATTGATGCCGCCAGCCTTGTTGCATTCCTCCACCGCGATCTGTGCGCCGCGATTGATGCCCTCGCCGAATTCGTTGAACGGGCCGGTGAGCGCGGCGGTGAAGCCGAATTTGATGGTGCCGGACTGCGCCCGGACCAGGCCGGGCAGCGTCAACGCGGCGGCACCCAGAGCCAGGCTCCTGCGGTTGATCTTCATGCTTGGTTTCCCCCTACGCTTCGCCGTCAGGATTTGCCGGTCGCCTGCAACTCCTCCAGCAGGATCGGCACGCCATGCGTGGTGCTGTGGATGCCGAGCACGCTGGTGAGCTCCAGCACCTCCATGATCTCCTGCCGCGTCGCGCCGAGCCGGATGGCATTGCGGATGTGCACGCGGGTGCCGGGCGCGTAGAGGTGCGTCGTTGCGGCATCGATGGCGATGTAGATGAACTCCTTCACCTTCGGCTCCAGCATGCCATGTCGCCAGGGTACCGAGGAGAAGTGCATGTAGGCTTCGAAGAAGTCAGGCGAGAGCGCGAGAACATGGTCCCACAGCTCGCTCCAGTAGCCGCGCGCGGCGGTGAACTCCGCCTTCAGCTGCGCCTCACGCTCGCCGCCCGCGCCGGGCTGCGGCATCTCCGCGCCGCGCCCGGCGGCGGCCATCTCTTCCACCAGGATGGGCACGCCGTCCGTCACGCTGTGGATGCCGAGCACGGAGATGAGTTGGAGCACCTCCATGATCTCCTGGCGGGTAGCGCCGAGGTGCAGCGCGTTGCGCATGTGTGTGCGGGTGCCCGCAGCGTGCAGATGAGTCGTAGAAGCGTCGATAGCGATGTAGATGAACTCGCGGACCTTTGGCTCCAGCACGCCATGTCGCCAGGGCACAGCGGAGAAGTTCAGGTAGGCCTCGAAGAAGTCGGGATCGAGTGCGAGCACCTGGTCCCAGACCGGGCTCCAATAGCCGCGTGCCTCGGTGAACGCCTCCTTCAGCGCACGCTGGCGTGGCGAGAGCTCGCTCATGGCCGCTCGTTTCCTCCCTCTCGGCCCTGGACACGTATGCCGCGCCTCGGCCGGCCAGAAGCATGCGGCATTGCGCTGGGATTGAAAAGCGCCCTTGCGCCATATGGCGATAGCGCTGGGCGCAGCGGGCCCCACACCCTTCGCGGGCGAGTGGGCACCGGGTGGGCGCTTCGCCAACAAATGTCGCCACCTGTGCGGTTGCCGATCACCAGCGGCTGGCCAGCAGCCGCCTCACCTCGTCCAGCAAACCGTTAGCGCCAGCCGGTCTCCGGGTTAGGCCTGAAGTTCTGCGTTTGATGCATCGACAGGCCGGATGCTTTAGAGCGGGCCGAGTTTCCCGAGTTCCATCGCCTTGATCTGCAACGCGAGATACTTCGAGTTGATGCGGCACTGTGACAGGCCGCCGGCGATGAACCAGAGGCCCTGCTGTGGCGTGCGCTTGTACATATTATTCAGCTCGCCATCCTCGCCGATGCCCCAGACCGGCCCGATGCGCTCCAGCATCGCATCGCCGAGGGCACGGCGGACCAGCTCCTCCTGCGGGTAGTAGCCTGTCGCCAGGATGATGAGATCGGCCGGCACGGTCGAGCCGTCCTTCAGCAGCGCGCCGCCGGCGGTGAAGCGCTCGATCCGGTCGTACTGCAGCAGGCCGATCTCGCCCCGGATCATGAGGGCGGAGCTGCCGGCATCGAGGTTGTAGCCGCCGCCGCGGCGGAAGTACTTCATCTGGTGGCCGGCCTCATCCTCGCCGACGTCGTGCTTGAAGCCGATTTCCTTGAGACCCGCGATCATGTCTCGGTCGAGCTCGAGCATGCGCTTGGTCACCGACTTATAGGCCTTGACGATCAGCGGCGGCGTGGCGGACGAGACGATCAGGTCGCAATCCTCGAGCGGCCCGCCCTCATCCCAGATCGCCTCGTTGAGCCGAGCGCTCGGGTCGATCGACACCACCGTCGTCGATCCGCGCTGGATGAGTGTCGTCTTCACGCCGTGGCTGTGCAGGTCGAGTGCGATGTCGTTGGCGCTGCTGCCGGTGCCGAGGATGAGCGCGGATTTGCCCTCCCAACCCGCGCCGCTGTCGAAGCCCTCGGAGTGGATGATCTGCCCCTGGAACTCCTCGAGGCCCGGCAGCTCCGGTACCTTGGGAAAGCTGCTGACGCCGTTGGCAAAGACGAGGTGCCGCGGCCGCAGGATGCGCTCGCTGCCGTCGGCGCGCCGCACCCGGGCCGTCCAGCATCGTGCCGCCTCGTCCCAGGCGCCGCCGACGAAGGTGGTCTCCGTCCAGCAATTGATCTCCATCGCGTCGGCGTAGAACTCGAACCAGTTACCCAGCATGTCCTTCGGGATGTATTTCGGCCAAGTCGGCGGGAATTCCATGTAGGGCAGGTGGTTAAGGTGAATCGAATTGTGCAGCGCCAGCGAGTGGTAGCGCCGGCGCCAGCTGTCGCCGATGCGCGGCCACTGCTCGACGACCAGGGTATCGACGCCCAGCTGGTTGAGCCGCGCGGCGATCGAGAGCCCCGCCTGGGCGGCGCCGATCACCAGCACCGCCGGCTCGCGGTCGTCATATGCGCTGGCCTTGCGGCGCATGTCCGCCCAGTTGTCGCCGCCAAAATTCCGGGAATACGCCGCGCCGGACGGGCGGTTGGCGCCAATCTTCTCCTCATGGCCCCTCAGCGCCTCGAGCGTGGTCGAGAGCAGCCAGGCCCGCATCGCGCCGCCTTCCTCGGGCGAGGGCGACAGCCGGATGAGGCCCGCGCCGCGGCCATCGGCCGTGGCGAATTCGAAGATCGCCTCGATGCTGTCGATGCCCAGGCGCTTGACCTGACGGGGCGGCTTGCGGCCCTGCGGCAGGTGGAAGCCGTGCGCCGCGGTTCGCGCCTGCTCCGCCGCCAGGCGCGCGGCGATGGCCTCCCGGCCCGCGGTCGGCGTCAGGTGCCAGGTGAAGGCGAGGATGTCGCGCCAGTGGGAGTCGTCGTGGAACAGGGCGCCGATCCGCGCAGCGTCCCGTGCGGCGAGCGCCGCCTCGAAGGCCTCGAGCCATCCGGCGGCAAGGCGCCGCGCCTGCGCCGCGAGCTGCACGTCATGGAGGGATTGATCGATATCGTCCATCGTCGCCTCGCCCCGAGGCGTTGTTGTCGATGTCGCCTCCTCCGGGGACTATAGGCGGGTCACCGGGCCTGTCTATGCGACGTCGACGGGTGGCGGCCCGGTGCATTTGACCCTGGCCGCCGCCGTGCCATGCTCCCGGCCGGGGAGAACGCCGGATGCGCGAAAAGCGTTTCGAAGTGGTCGTGGCCGGTTGCGGCGTCGCCGGGCTGTCCGCCGCCGTCGCCGCGGCCGAGGCCGGCGCTAGGGTCGCCGTGCTGGAACGCGCGCCGCCCGAGGAACGAGGCGGCCAGAGCCGCTACACCGAGGCCTATCTCCGCATGAAGAGCGAGGCCGAGGTCACCGACGACTTCGAGACGCATCTCGCCGAGAACAGCAGCGGCACGCTGGACCCCGACCTGATCGCCGAGAGCGCCCAGCCGCGCGGGCAGCGCGCCGCCTATGCCGCCGCCCTGTCGATGGCCGAGCCCGATGTCATCGCCACCTTCGCCGACGAGGCCGGCCCGACCATCGCCTGGCTGAAGGGCTTCGGCCTGCGCTTCGACTTCCTGCCGACCCAGTTCCTCACCCGCTCCCAGCCGCGCCTGCTGCCGGTCGGCGGCGGGCTCGCGCTGGTCGACGGGCTGGCGGCGCGCGCCGAGGCGCTCGGCGTCAAGATGCTGTACGACACCACCGCGGAGCGCCTGGAGCGGGACGAGGATGGCCGCGTGGCCGGCCTGCTCGCCCGCAGCCGGCAGGCGGGGCCGGTCCGGCTGCATGGCCGGGTCGTCCTCGCCTGTGGCGGCTTCGAGGGCAATGCCGAGATGCTTGCCCGCTACATCGGCCCGCGCGCGGCCTTCCTGCGGCCCATCTGCAAGGGCGCGCACTTCAACCGCGGCGACGGCATCCGCATGGCGCTCGAACTCGGCGCGGCGACTGCGGGCGATTTCGGCAGCTACCATGCGGAGCCGATCGACCCCCGCTCTGGCGTCTCCGAGCCCTCGGTCTTCATTTTTCCCTACGGCATCCTGGTCAACAAGGACGGCCACCGCTTCACCGACGAGGCGCCGGGCACGGTCGACGCCCATTACGAGAGCATCACCAGGCGGATCTTCGAGCAGCGCGACGGCATCGTCTATGTGGTGCTGGACGCCAAGCACCAGCGCGTGCCGAATTACCGCCGTGCCCTCCGCACCGACCAACCGCCGATCGTGGCCGACAGCCTGGGGGCGCTGGCGGCGAAGCTGGCGGTGCCGCCTGCCGCACTGGCAGCGACGGTGCGCGACTACAACGCGGCCTGCGTGCCGGGCAACTGGCGGCCGCTGGAGGCGGACGGCCTGGCGACGCAGGGGCTCGATCCGCCGAAGTCCAACTGGGCCCTGCCGATCGACGAGCCGCCCTTCCACGCCTATCCCATCATCTCCGCCAATGTCTTCACCTTTGGCGGGGTGAAGGTGGACAGCGATGCGCGCGTGCTGGACGGCGACGGCGCGCCGATCGAGGGCCTATATGCCGCGGGCGAGATCATCGGCACCTACTACCGCACCTATACCGGCGCGACCTCGGTGCTGAAGGGGCTCGTCTTCGGCCGCCTGGCCGGCCGGCATGCGGCGCGGCGCGACAATGCCGCCTGACCGCAGGCCCGGCCGGAGGGCGCGGTAGCCATGCGGATCTGGCACCAGAGCTTCAGCGACCTCGACCGTGCACCGGTCTACCGCGCCACACTCGCGCGCCACGCCGCCGCGATGCTACCGCCCAGGGATGCGGTCGTCCTGCACGGCCTGCGCCCCGGGACCTACGGGCCCGACGTCGCGCCGATCCATGCCATCCGGCATCGCTACCTCGAGTACCTGAACGAGGCGCAGGTGATCGAGGCGGCCCTGGCGGCGGAACGCGCCGACTACGATGCCTTCGCCCTCGGCTGCTTCTTCGACCCGGCGCTGCGGGCCGTGCGGTCGCTGGTGGACATCCCCTGCCTCGGCCTGTCCGAGACCTGCATGCTCGTCGCCTGCTCGCTTGGCCAGCGCTTCGGCCTGGTGGCGCTGGAGGCCAGCCAGCGCGCCCGGCATGAGGAGCTGGCGCGCAGCTACGGCCTGCGAGAGCGCCTGGCCGGCGTGGTGGCGATGCACCCGCCGATCGACAAGTACAGCCTCGAATGCGACGAGGATGCTGCCCGTCCCTTCCTCGCGGCCTTCCACGCGGCCTGCGGCCGGCTGGTGGAGATGGGTGCCGAGGTGGTCATTCCCGGCGACGGGTTCCTCAACGAATTCGTCTGGTGCCAGGGGCTGACGGCCAGCCACGGCGCGGTGGTGATGGACGCGCTCGGCACGCTGTTCCGCTACGCCCAGTTTATGGCGGGCGCGCGGGCCTCGATCGGGCTGCAGGTCAGCCGCGCCGGCCATTACGCCCGGCCACCGGCGGCGATGCTGGTCGCGGCCCGGCGGGCGGCAAGCGCTGCCGACATGGCGGAGGACAGCTTTTCCGGGGCGGCAGACCGCCGCTGAGAGCTGGCCGCAACAGGGAGGGGACAACACATGCGACGCGCAATCCTGGGAAGCCTTCTGGCGGCAGGCTGCTTGGCGGCCGGCCTGCCGGTGGCCGCACAATCGCCGGCGCCGCAGCGCGAGGCGATCCGCATCGGCATCCTCAGCGACCTGTCGGGCAGCTTCGCCGATGTGGCCGGCCCGGGCTCGGTGGTGGCGGCGAACCTGGCCGTGGAGGATTTCAGCGGCCGCGCGGCCGGCCTGCCGGTGCAGATCCTGTCCGGCGATCACCAGAACCGCGCCGATACCGGCTCGGGCATCGCGCGCCGCTGGTTCGACACGGAGGGCGTCGACGCCATCGTGGACCTGCCTAACTCGGCCGTTGCCCTTGCTGTCGGCGAGGTCGCGCGCAACGCCAACCGCGTCGCGCTGGTCACCGCGGCGGTGGCCAGCCGGCTGACGGGCGATCTCTGCTCGCCGAACCTCATCCACTACTCGATCGACACCTGGTCGATGTCGAACGTGCCGAGCCGGACGCTGGTGCAGCAGGGCGGTGCTACGTGGTTCTACGTTACCGCCGATTACGCCTTTGGGCACGACTTAGAACGCCAGTCCACCGACGCGGTGACCCGAGCAGGCGGGCGGGTCGTCGGCTCGGTCCGGCATCCGCTCGGGACCACCGACTTCTCCTCGGTGCTGCTGCAGGCCCAGGCCTCGCGCGCTTCGGTGGTGGCGCTGGCAAACTCCCAGGCCGACTTCATCAACAGCATGAAACAGGCGTCCGAGTTCGGACTGATGCGGCGCGGGCAACGCGTTGTTGGCCTCGCAGTATACATTTCTGATATCGTGTCATTGGGCTTGGAGGCGACTGAGGGCGCGGTCGTGGTTGGCAGTTTCTACTGGGACCTGACCGAGGGGACGCGCAGCTTCGGCCGGCGCTTCGCCGACCGGATGGGCGGACGGATGCCGACCGACCTGCAGGCCAATGTCTATGCAGCGGTGACACATTACCTGAAGGCTGTAGAGGCGCTCGGTAGTTCGACCGATGGCCGGGCAGTGGTCGCGCGCATGAAGGCAACGCCGACTGAGGACTCGGCCTTCGGAAAGGGCGAAATTCGGGCGGACGGGCGTCGGGTCAGTCCGGTTTATGTGTTCCAAGTCAAGGCACCGGGTGAGTCCCGCAGCCGATATGATGTGTATCGCTTGGTCAGGGAAGTTCCGCTCGAGGAGGCCTATCGGCCGATCGCTCAGGGCGGCTGCCCGCTGGTGCAGGGCGGCGGCTGAAGTGCAGCATTGCTCGCATCAGACTATTCTTCCTAATGAGTTGGTGATAGTTGAGATTAGGCCTCGTCCCGCAGTGCTGCGAGCAGTGCCTATGCCGGGTGGGACAGCTGCCGGCCCTCGAACCGCTTGACCTGCGAACGGCAGGAGTAGCCAGCAGGCGCCCGGGCGCGGCCTGCGTCTGGACCTTGGCCTGCCAGCTCCGACCATAGAAGCGGGCGGAGGTCTCGCGGTGGAATTGTCAGGTTGTTGGGCTCTGGCCGGAACGAGGCGGCAGGGCCAGGATGGCGGGATGACCCCCGAGCCCGCCACCTACCCCGGCTATCGCTTTCCGGCTGAGATCATTCGCCACGCTGTCTGGCTGTACCACCTTTTCAGGCTGAGCTTCCGAGACATTGAGCTGATCCTTGCCGAGCGCGGCATCGTCGTCAGTCACGAGAGTATCCGGCAGTGGTGCCTCATCTTTGGTGGCGAGTTTGCCCGCAAGCTCCGCAGGCGCCGACCCCAGCCCGGTGATACTTGGCACTTGGATGAGGTCTTTCTGAAGATTAAAGGCGAGCTGTACTATCTCTGGCGTGCCGTCGACCG
>NZ_FMZX01000051.1 GCF_900101615.1 Belnapia rosea
GGCTGGGCCCTGGTCTGGAGCCTCGTCGCGGCGCTGATGGCGGAGCGGCGCAGACGCGAGTCCGAGCCGGCCTGATGGCGCGTGCGCGGCCTGGCAGCCTCGCCCGCGCTGCGGCACAGCGGCGCCGGCTTGCGCCGCGGCAGGCAAGCGCCAGGACGTCGAAGACGGCTCCCAAGGTGGCCCCTTGCTTGATCCAGTGGCGGGACCAGGGGCCTCGTGCACTGCCGACGGTGCCACCACCCAGGACAGCCTTGCCGCCGCAGGCGCCGAGCCTTACCCGGAGGCGGTCGTCAGCGTGCTGCCGCGGTCCACGGCGGTGTCTCGCGAGAGGGCCGAGACCCCATCGACGCAGCGGGAACGCCATCTGCAGGCCATCGCCGAGCACGGACGAGCGGTGTGATCGACGACGCGCTCTGTCCGGTCGCGGAGCACGGTGAGGACTCGGTGGGCAGGCGATTGCCGCCGATGCCGACCGCGTCAGCAGCAGGGCGACAACTTGCATCATCGGGACGAGCAGCAGGTGACCCCCAAGGGGGAGGACCAGAGCTCGTCGCGGCCGCGCTTTCAGGTTGCGAAAAACGGCATTTTTGCATAAACTCAATCATACGTAGAATTGAACAATCCCTTAATATTATCAGGAGATACTTTGGGCCGTCGGGGACATCTGGGGCGCAGCAGCACCCACCAGGGTCGCACGCCACCGGCGCGGGCCTATGGCGGTCTTGCGGGTACCCGCCTCTCGCCGGGCACCTTGCCCTGCTGCATACTGGCGCTTCTCGCCAGCGGCTGCACACCGCCACCCCCCCCGGCAATCAGCGCCCTGCCGGCCTCCCGGACCTTGCCGGCAGCGGCGCCACCACGGCTCGACAGCATCGTCGGCAGCCCGACGGCCGCCCCGCCGCCGCAGGTCGCCTATGGTCGCCCAGCCGCGCCCAGCCTACCCACGCCAACCCAGGGGCGGGGCACCGGCGAGGTCTCGCTCGATTTCGCCGGGACCGACATCCGCGAGGTTGTCGCGCAGATCCTCGGCACCCTGCTGCGGGAGAACTACGCCATTGATCCGGCGGTGCAGGGCACCGCAACCCTGCGGACGGTGCAGCCGCTGCCACGCGACCAGCTGCTGCCAACCTTGCAGGCGCTGCTGGCGCAGAACGGGGCGGCACTGGTGCGCTCGGGGGCGTTGTACCGCGTGGTGCCGGCGGCGCAGGCCGCAACGGTGGCTGCCGCCGAGGGCGTCGGCGGCAACTCGGTGGTGATGTTGCGCTACGCGGCTGCCGAGGATCTCGCCCGCGTCTTAGGACCGTTCGTCGCCGATGGCGGCCGGATCTCCGCCGACCCAGCGCGCAACGCGCTGATCGTCGGGGGCGATCCTCAGGCCCGTGACAACCTGCTAGGCCTGGTCCGCGCCTTTGACATCGACACGCTCGCCGGCCAGTCCTACGCGCTGCTGCCGGTGGCCGCCGGCGAGGTCCGCGACGTCGCCACCGCCCTGCAGGAAGCCCTGCGCGGGCCCGCCGCCGCCGGCAGTGGTGGGCCGATCCGGATTGTGCCGATGGCGCGGGTGAATGCGGTGCTCGTGGTCGCGCAACAGCCGCGGCAGATCGACGAAGCCCGGCGCGTCTTCACCCTGGTGGACAATGTGCGCCGGCAGACGGTGCGGAGCTGGCACGTCCATTATCTGCAGAACGGCACCGCCAATGATGCGGCGTATATGCTGCAGCAGGCCTTCACCCCCAACAACGTCACCGCCCAGCCAACCCGCCCACGCGGCGCCAGCGGCGTGGCCTCGATGGGAACCGGCGCCGGGACGGCAGGCGGATCGGGCCCCAGCCTGGGACGCCCAAGCCTGGGGGGCAACTCGGGTGGCGGCCTTGGTGGCGGGAGCTCCAGCGGTGGCGGCCTGGCCGGAGCCGGCACGCCAACAACCGGCGCGCCACCGGGTGCGGCGGGGAGCATTGCGCTGCTCGCCCCACCAGCGGCGGCCGCGCCGGGCCTCAACCCGCTGCTTGGACCGCTCGACCCTGGCGGCGCCGAGGCCAACTCCGACACCCTGCGGATCATCCCCGAACCGCAAAACAATGCCCTCCTGTTCTACGGCACGCGGCGCGAGGTCGAGACCATTGTAGCCATGCTGCGGAAGATCGACATCATGCCGCTGCAGGTGCGCATCGATGCGGTCATCGCCGAGGTGACGCTGAACGACACCCTGCAATACGGCACCCAATTCTACTTCCGTTCCGGCGGCCTCAACGGAATTCTCAGCACCGCACAGGGAGCGTTCAATCCGGCGGCGATTGCCTTCGGCGCGACGCTGCCCGGCTTCATCCTCGGCGGCACACGGGCGACCGGCGCACCGGCGGCGATCAGCGCCTTGCAGGATATCACCACGGTCAACGTGCTGTCCTCGCCGCAGCTTCTCGTGGTGGATAACCAGACCGCGCGGCTGCAGGTCGGTGACCTCGTGCCCTATCTCAGCCAGACCGCGCAGAGTGTCATCACCCCGAACGCGCCGGTCGTCAGTTCCATCAATTATCAGCAGACCGGCGTCGTCATCGAGATCACGCCGCGGGTCAACAGTGGCGGCCTCGTCACCCTCGACGTGATGCAGAATGTCAGCGACGTCGCCCGCAATATCACCACACCGGGCATCAACTCGCCGACCTTTCAGGAGCGCAGCGTGGTGTCGCGGGTGGTGGTGCAGGATGGCCAGACCATCGGTCTCGCCGGCCTGATCCGGGACAATGTGAATACCGGCAATCAAGGCATCCCCTGGCTGAAGGACATCCCGCTGCTCGGGGCTCTGGCGAGCACGCAGAACAATACGCGTCAGCGCACAGAGCTGCTGATCATGATTACGCCGCATGTGATGCGGGACCAGCGCGACGCGCGGGCGCTGACCGAGGATCTGCGCGAGCAGTTGATCAACGCCGCCGCAGTGCCCGAGCGGCTCAGCACCCTGCCGGCCTCCGGCTCGGCGGATCCGGGTGAGCGGCTACGCCGGCAGCTGGGTCTGCGGCGATGACGTGGCGGCAGTGAGGATGGTGGAGCGGAGGCGGTGATGCCCGAGTGGCTGCCGGCGCTGATTATGGCGCCCTTCGCCGGCCGTCTGGTGGCGCTGCTGGTGCACTGGCTGCCGCGCGACGCGCAGGCCGGGATCGCACCCTCCTGCTGCGCGGTCAGCGGCCGGCCGCCTGGCCCGCTCACGCGAGCGCCACTGCTCAGCGCCCTCGCTCGCCGCAGCCGCTGTCCTGGGTGCGGGGCGCCGATCCGCCCCGCCTATGGGGCGATCGACCTGGCTTGCCTGGGCATCGCGGCTTGGTCCGTGCTGGCGGAGGCTGACCCGCTGCGGGTGTGGCTGAGCTGCGGCCTGGGTTGGGCCATTCTCGCCCTGGCCTGGATCGACTGGGATCACCTGCTGCTGCCGGATGCGCTGACCTTGCCGCTGCTGCTCGCCGGATTAGGGGCGACCTGGCTGCTGGACCCCCTTGCTCTCACCGACCATGCGGTGGCGGCGGCGGCCGGCTATCTGGCCTTCCGCGCCATCGAACGCGGCTATCGGTGGCTGCGCGGGCGCGACGGCTTAGGCCAGGGCGATGCCAAGCTGCTGGCGGCTGCTGGCGCCTGGGTCGGCGTAGCAGCGCTGCCGCTGCTGGTGTGCATCGCCGCCTTGTCCGGCATCGCCCTGGTCGCGGTGCTGCGGTTGCTGGGTCGCCCGTTCCACGGGGCCATGGTGCTGCCATTCGGTCCCGCCCTGTGCATCGGGCTCTGGACCGTCTGGCTCGGCATCGGCGCGGCTGGGCGATAGGCCGCCGATCTCGATGGCTGAACGGCCAAGCTACAATAAACTTGGCTTGATGTTGCCACGAACACGTAATGATTGCTGGAACTGTGCGACCAACTTCGCTTCGGTGGCCTGAATGTCCGCGCCCTTTCTCGCCTGTATGGCGCTTGTCGCCTCGGCCTTCCAGCTGCCGCCGCGCGTCCTGCCGTCGATTCAGGCGGTCGAGGGCGGCCGTGTTGGCCTGGTCCGGAGCAACACCAACGGCTCGGAGGATCTGGGCGTGATGCAGGTCAACACGCTGTGGATCGCGCCGCTCGCCCGCCGCTCGGGCCTCCCGGCTGCGGAGGTGCGGGCACGGCTGGTGCATGACGCCTGCTTCAATATCGCCGCCGCCGGGCTGATCCTGCGGATTTACCTGGACGAAGCGCGGGGCGACCTGATGCAGGCGGTCGGCTACTACCATTCCCACACGCCCGAGCGCAGCCTCCGCTACCAGGCCAAGGTCGTTGGCGCAGCGCAGCGGCTGTTCGTGCGCCAGCCGCCGCCATGAGCCGCGACACAGCCGCGGGCCCTCCGGTCGGCAGCCCGATGGACCAGCTCGTGGCGCTGCTGCGCAGCAGCGGGCATTGCGACGACCGTGCGCTCGACCGCGCCCGCCGGGTCGCCGAGGAGGCCAGCCAGAGCCTGCCAACCGCGCTGTTGCAGCTCGGGCTGGTCACCGAGCGCGACCTCGCCCAAGCCTATGCGGCCCTGCTCAACCTGTCATTGGCCGGCGCCGACCGCTACCCCGCCGACGCGCCGCTCCTGGCTGATCGCCTGTCCGCCCGATTCCTGCGTGCCGCGCGGGCGCTTCCCGTCGCCATCGAGGACGGCACGCTCGTCGTCGCCCTGGCCGATCCGCTGGACCGCTTCACCGCCACCGCCATCGCCGCGGCCGCGCGCCTCCCCGTGCGGTTAGAGGTTGCCCTGCCGATCGAGCTCGATGCAGCGCTGAACCGGCTCTACCCGGATGAGGCCGCAGCGCCGACGGCCGAGGCCGCCGAATTGCTGGAGAGCGATACCGAACGGCTGAAGGATTTGGCCAGCGAGGCGCCGGTGATTCGCCTAGTGAACCAGCTCATCGCCCGCGCTGTGGAAACCCAGGCCTCCGACATCCATATCGAGCCCTTTGAGGACCGGCTCCGGGTGCGCTACCGGCACGATGGCGTGCTGGAAGAATCCGACAGCCCGCCGCTGCATCTGGCCCGGGCCATCATCTCCCGCATCAAAATCATGGCGCGGCTTGACATCGGCGAGCGGCGGCTGCCGCAGGATGGCCGCATTCGCCTGACCGTGCGCGGGCAGGATGTCGATCTCCGTGTGGCCACGATCCCCTCGCTGCATGGCGAGGCGGCGGTGCTGCGCGTGCTTGATCGCACCGCCGTCGCCTTCGACTACCGCCGGCTCGGACTGTCCCCGGCGGTGGTCGCCCGGTTCCGGGCAACGCTCGAGCTGCCGAACGGGCTGATCCTGGTGACCGGCCCGACCGGCAGCGGCAAGACCACCACGCTCTACACCGGGCTGCTGGCGCTGAACGCTGTCAGCCGCAAGATTGTCGCCGTTGAGGACCCGATTGAGTACCAGCTGCGCGGCATCAACCAGATTCAGGTGCAGAGCCAGATCGGCCTCTCCTTCGCCAGCCTGCTGCGGTCGATCCTCCGGCTGGATCCGGATGTGATCATGGTGGGCGAAATCCGCGACGGCGAAACCGCACAGATCGCCGTGCAGGCGGCGCTGACCGGGCATCTCGTGCTCTCGACGCTGCACACCAACTCCGCTGCCGCGGCCGTGACCCGGCTGCGTGACATGGGCGTGGAGGACTACCTGATGACCGCCTCGCTGCGCGGCGTTCTGGCGCAGCGGCTGGTGCGGCGGCTCTGCGTGGAGTGCCGTCGGGCCGCGCCGGCCTCGGCCGAGCTGATCCAGCGGTTCGCGCTGCCTCCCCGCTGTGATGGCGGCCAGGCGATCCTCTATCACCCCGTCGGATGTCCGGCCTGCCGGCAGACCGGGTACCGCGGCCGTGCCGCGATCGCCGAGTTCCTCGAGCTCGGGCCGGCGCTCGAGCGGCTGGTCTTTGCCCGCGCGGACCATATCGCCATCGAGCAGGCGGCGATCGCCGCCGGGATGATCCCGATGCTGCAGGCCGGCATCGCCGCGGCCCTGGTGGGTGAGACGACCATCGAGGAAGTCGTCCGCTGTGTGCGGGCTGAGGCCTGACGCGTGGCCAGCTTCCGGTACACCGTCATCGATCCCAGCGGCAAGCTCCGGCGCGGCAAAATGGAGGGGGCCGACGAGGCCGAGGTGATTGCCCGGCTGCGGCGCCAGGGCAATACGCCGGTGCGGGCTGAACCGGCCAGCGGGTCCCGCCTTGCCACACTGCTCTCCACCCGGCTGGCGGCCCGACGCGGGCTGCCGGCGCAGGCAGTGGCCGACCTGCTGCTCGAGCTGGCGACCATGCTCGGGGCCGGGCAGGATCTCGACCAGGCGCTGCGCTACCTCCAGACCGCGGCGTCGACCCCGCGGGCGGCCCGGGTGGCGACCGGGCTCCGCGATGCGGTGCGCGACGGGAGTCCGCTGTCGGTCGCCATGGCGCAGCAACCCGAAAGCTTCCGCCGGCTGCATATCGGCCTGGTCCGCGCCGGGGAAGCGGGCGGCACGCTGGGGCCGACCGTGGCGCAGCTTGCGGACCTGCTGCAGCGGCAGCGCAGCCTGGCGGCGAGCATCAACTCGGCGCTGATCTACCCCTGTTTGCTGCTGGCCTCGGCGGCCGGCTCGGTGGCATTGCTGCTGACCCAGGTGCTGCCGCAATTCGTCCCCCTGTTCGAGCAGAGTGGCAAGGCGCTGCCGGCCTCCACCCAGCTGTTGATCGACCTGAGCGACGCGGCCTCGCGCCATGGCCCCTGGCTCCTGGTGCTGGCGCTGGCGGGGCTGGTGGCGATGCCGGCGCTGCTGCGCCGACCGGGCCCGCGCCTGCTGATCGATCGGGCGCTGCTGCGGCTTCCCGTGATTGGAGGCCTGGTGCAGGAGGTCCTGGCGGCGCGCTTCAGCCGGGTGCTTGGCACGCTGCTGGGCAATGGTGTGCCGCTGATTGCCGCGCTCGGGGTCGTCCGCGAGGTGCTCGGCAACGCGGCCGCGGCTGCCGCCGTCGACAGCGCCGCCACGGCCGCCCGCGGCGGCGGCAGCCTGACGCAGCCGCTGCAGGAGGCCGGGATCTTTCCGCCTCGTACCATCCACCTGCTCCGCTTGGGCGAGGAGACCGCGCAGCTCGCTCCCATGGCCCTGCGCGCCGCGGCAATCCACGAGGAACGCACCCAGCTGGCGACGCAGCGGCTGCTGGCCCTGCTGGTGCCGGGGATCACCATCCTGATGGGGCTCGTGGTCGCCGGTATCGTGGTGGCGATGCTGACGGCGATGCTCGGCATGAACGACCTAGCCGAAGGCTGAGACCGTCGGGCCCGCTGGGTGCACCGCCGATCCGCATTCCGGGCCGGCCGGTGCGGGCGAGGGTCGGCTATCGAAGCGCTTGGGTGGTGACTCGCCCGGTGAGCCAGGCCACGCTGACCTGAACCGCCCCGCCTTCGCCGCGCAGCGTCAGCGCGCCGCCCGAAGCACTGCCATCGGGCGCGAAGCGGATAATGCCGGTCTCGATTGCCCTGATGCCTGGCGGGAAAGGTTGCGGTGCCTGCCCATCCCGCCGATGCCCAGCCGGGCTGATTGTCACCGCGACGCTGTGATTCGCGGCGATCGCCCGCGCCCGTGCCAGTTGCAGGGATTGCACCAGGGACCGCGCCGTGCCGTCCAGCTCCAACCGCGCGCTGCGGGCTGGCGGCTGGGCCGCCAACAGGCTCAGGACCAGGCCAAGGATGGCCAACACGGCCATCATCTCGAACAGCGTGAAGCCGGCCTGCCGCAATTCCCCGGTCCGCCCGCCGCCTGCTGCGGTGCTGCCGCCTAGTGCCGTGCCGCCCGCTGTGACCGCCGGTGCCATCGCGCTACCGAGCCACGTCCACCACATAGCCATTGCGCACGGCGCGAACCGCGAAGGTCCAGGCTTCGCAGCGCAGCGCCGGAACCTCGCCGAGGTGGGGCATATCGTAGTGCAGGACCATCACGCACAAGCTGCATCGCACCAGCCGCGGATCGGCGCTGGGTACCTCGACGATGGACCAGGGGTCGATCCGGGTATAGCGGCGGTCGAGCGGGAGGTGCTGGGCGATGACATCGACCACGCTCTGCAGCCGGCAGGTTGGTGGTGGTGCCGCGCGCGCCGTGATGCTGGGCCCCACCAGCAGGGCAACACTCAGCAATGCCATGAGTCGGGCCACCATCTGCACTCCCATTGCCCACCGGCGATGACTGCCCGCCACGACAGCCGGGCCTAAGCTGCCAGGGTCGATGCCCGGTGACCACTGGAGGTGCCGCGACAGTGTGGCACCGGCCGGACACGGTCCGGCGAGGCGGCACGGCGGCGAATGGTTGACGGTGAGACGCTGCACTCTTGCAAATGTTGATGGTGTCGTTCGCACATCGTCTTAAAATGGCCTGCATGCGTGATGAGAGCCGATGGCAGGATCTGTGATGCCGGGCGAGGCGGGGCAGGGCGGGTTCACCCTGCTCGAAGTGCTGATCGCCTTTGTCATCGCAGCAGCGGCGCTGACCGCGCTCACCCGGGCCGGGCTCGACGGGTTGCTCTCGCTGCAGGCCGCGAGCCACTACGAGCAGGCTCTGGCGCGGGCCCAATCGCGGCTGGCCACCGCGCTGCATGGTTCACCGCTGCGCCCTGGCACCCTCGAGGGCGACGATGGCGGCGGCTTCCGCTGGCGGGTGCAGGTCAGGCCGGCAGACGGCCCCACGGTGCAACCGCTGGGGAGCCGCGGTGCGCGGCGGCTGATGCGGGTGCAAACCGTGCTCTATGCGGTCAGCGTCCAGGTCTGGTGGGGTGGCGGCGATGCGGAGGCGGCCGCGCCGCGCATGGTGCGGCTCGACACCTTGCGGGTGGTGTCGACGCTGCTGCCGCGCGATACGGCGGTCGAGACGGCGCGGTGATGGCAGCATCCTGCCAAGGCCGGCGAGACGCCGCTGGCTTCGCGCTGCTGGAGATGCTGGTGGCGCTGGTGGTGCTGAGCCTCATCGCCGGTGGACTGAGCCAGGGCCTGCGCTTCGGGCTGCAGGTCTGGGGCCGTGCGGCGACGCTGATCGAGGCGGGCGACATGCTCGATGCCGTCGACCGCACGCTGCGCCACATGGTGGCACAGATGCATCCCGGCCAGCTCGGTCAACCAGCGCCGATGATCGGCGAGGCCGCGCGGCTGGGCTTCGTCAGCACGCTGCCGGGGCTGCCGCCACGCCGGGTGGAGGCCGTGCTGCTGGTCGATGCGCAGCGCCGGCTGGTCCTGCGCTGGCGGCCCTATCTCAACGCCCAACGCCTCCGCCCCCCCGACTTCGTCGACACCGAGCTGCTGCGCGAGGTTGCCGAATTCACGCTGGCCTATTGGCAGCCCGATGGCGGCTGGTCCCCGCGCTGGAATTCGCCCGATCTGCCGGCGCTGATCCGCATCCGCCTGCAGCCGGCGGGGGGACGCTGGCCCGACATTGTCGTGGCGCCAGGCCTCGACCGGCCATGACCGGGCGGAAGTCGCAACAGGGCTTCGCCCTCCTGACCGTGCTCTGGATGCTTGCCTTCCTCTCGCTGCTGGGGACCGGGGTATTGGCCGGCGCCCGCCAGAACACCCAGCGCGTCCGCAACCTGATCGATGCCGCCTCAGTGCGAGCGACCTCTGAAGCCGCGTTGCAGCAGACGATCTTCGCCCTGCTCGATCCCTCGGAGCGGCGCTGGCGCGTCGATGGCAGCCTCCGGGAGCTGCGCCTGGGCGACAGCCGCGCCACGGTGCAGGTCACCGATGAGAGCGGCAAGGTAAACCCGAATATCGCCGCGCCCGAATTGCTGGAGGCGTTGCTGGTGCAACTCGGGGTGGATCGGCGGAGTGCGGCGCGGCATGCTGCCGCCATTGTGCAATGGCGCAGCCCAGCCCAGGACGCGGCCGCCGCCGCCGCGCGCGCCCAACTCTATGCCGCCGCCGGACGGGATGTCCTCCCGCCGGGCACATTGTTCGACAGCCTGGACGATCTGGCCGCAGTGGTCGGCATGACGCCGGCCTTGCAGGCTCGGCTGCGGCCACACTTGTCGCTGTTCACCAAGGCCGATCCGGACCGCTCAACCACCGATCCGGTGGTGGCCGCCGCGCTCGGTCTGCCGACGCCGGCGGCCGCGCCGCGTGACGCCCCCGGCGAGAGTGCGGTGGTCACGGTTATTATACGCGTCAACGGTCCGCGGGGCACCCGCTACGCCGAGCAGATCAGCCTGCGGCTCAATGGGCGCACCGATGTTCGGCGGTTTGAGATCCTGGCCCGCGAGGTGATGCCCTGGCCGCCCGGGCCCAGCAGCGATCTGCGCGGCGCCAGGGCCATGAGCGGCTGAGCGCGGCCTGTCCCGCCTGCCGCGCCATGCGGCGCGAGGACGGAAGCGGCTCGCGATCACCAGCGCCTTCGTCTCCAGCATTCGGCGGCGGCAGCGCCGATGGCGCCTCGCGGGACAGACTTCGGCGCCTGGACGGGCGCGCTACGGGGCAGGCTGACGCAGCCCTGCTTCCGGCCGCAAGGCTTGGCGGGTCGTGGGCGCCGACCGTGGGGGCGAGGTGGTCGCCGCGCTGGCCGCGCTCCTGGCAACAAGCAGGTTCCGCGACGTCGACCCAGCCGCTTGGCAGGTCAGCATGCTGGCCAGCATGCCGACCATCCTGCCGCAAAGCCGGAGGGGCCAAGCCCCGGGAGCCGGGCCCAGGGCAGGGGAGAGACAGGCGGCATGACCAGCAGCCTTGCCCGGCTCCCGATCCGCCATCGAGGCGGTCACGCCGGCCATGCCGCACCGGTGCGAGGGGCCATCGCCCCTCCGGTTCGATCGACTGCGCCAGGCACGTCAGGGCGGCCTGGGCTGGACCAACGGCGATCGCTCCGCCATCCTCGCCCGCGCTGCGGGCCGGGGCCTGCCCGATCCGCAGCGCGGCGAAGCGCCGCTCGACGTCTCTCGGGCGTATCTCCGCCACCTCCTGCGGGACAGAGCTGCACCGACGCTGACCCGGCCTTCGATGGTGGCCGGGGTGGGGGTCACATGATCCAGGCCGCGCGGGGTACAGATGCCGCGCCCAGCCTGCCTGACCCGAGCCTGGTCGACACCATCGAGCGCCGGCACGGCAGGCGGATCGGCGCCACAGGGCTCCATCGCGACCCCGTCCGCTCCTCACGGGGTCCCTGCGTTAAGGCCGGTGGCCTAGGGTCTGTGACCGAACTCAGTGGTGCGCAAGTTGATCATGGTGGCAGCAAGATGGGCGAAGCCCATCCAACTGCGGCGTGTCTTGTCGCGTCGCAGGGTGATGCGAGCAAAGTCCTTGAGCCGGGAAAACAGG
>NZ_FMZX01000054.1 GCF_900101615.1 Belnapia rosea
TGTCTGCCAGACGTGCCCGGCTGGGTGGTCGGCGACCTCGGTCTTGCCTCCGACGCCTTCCGCGAGCGCATCTGGGCCATGGGCGCGCGGCCTGCGATCCCGCCCAGGCGCACCGACGCGCCAGTGGCCTGCCCGGACTGGGTTTACGCCAACCGGCATCTGGTCGAGAACCTCTGGGCACGACTGAAAGAGTGGCGCGCTGTTGCCACTCGCTACGAGAAAACCGCGCGCTCCTTCCTTGGCGTGCTCTGCCTCGCAGCCACCGCAGACTGGATCAAAGTCACCAAGCTCTAACAAGCCTTAGTCATTCCTCACGAACGCCTGGTTCAGCCTTACCGTTCGAGTCTTCCTCCACTTGCGCCGCCGCGGCTTCCGTCGCAGCGCGTTCGTCGCCGCCATAACCCGCCTTGGGCACCGCATCGCCCGCTTCGCCTGCCGCGCCCGCGTTGCCGGACGTTGGAGCTCCTTGGCTCTTTTCCTCCTCGGTCCAACCGGGCTCCCCGGTCCCCTTCCCCTTATCCTTCGGCATCTTCGGCTCCTTGCATAGGAGATCGAAAGGTTGAACGTTGGGAGCAGTTGCAATGTGTCGGGCGGCCAGTCACACCTTGTGAGCGGAACCGTAACTCCCATTCTCGATACCATTGACGTGACTAGATCGGAGATGCTGAGCGGCTTTGGCCAAGGCGGCATCCTGCAATCAGGGCCTGAGCCGTCAGTTACGAGGGCTCCAGAAGGTGCGGGAACTTGCGGGCAGAGAAGCTGATTGGGTTTGCAGCTTCGACCGGCAGGCGATGAACACGCTCAACGACGAGCCGCCACCCGGCCCAAAAATTCTGCAACTTCAACGCAGTAAAGCTTGAGGGTTAAATCGCCCTACCCTCAAGGTCCGGAGAGTCTCCGGCATTTCGGAGAGAAAACCCGGCCCCGTTCCGCTGCTGCACCATCAAGGTTGCCGCAGAAACCCAGGCCAAACCTGCGCCTCAGCGCGCTGGTCTGGTCAGGAGAGACAGGTTGTGTGGAGGCCGATTGGAGCGGGAGTGGAGATTCGAACCCTTGGCCCCAACCTCGGGCAGAACGTTTTCAAAAAAGGCCCGATCACCATCAGCCGTTTGGATTTTGACGTTGAGTTCCTGGACCGACCCTCAGTCGTTCGGCGCAGATGGTAATCGTCCCAAAAGCCTGCATTTGATCAAGATGTGCAACCCCATCACGGCTTAGCTCCAGCCCCGCCATCAGCGTCGTCGCCAACGCCGCCCGACGCTGCAGCCGTGAGCTCGCCCGCGCCTCGGACAGCGGCGGCAGGAAGGCGGCGAGATCAGCCCCCTCCCCTACCGTTGGCAGCAATTCGCGCATCCGCTCCAACGCATCCGGCACCCGCCACAGCGCCGGCGGCCGCGGCCGGTACACCCGGTCCCGGTGCGGCAGCACCAGCAGCCGCAGGCAGGCCCGCAGCAGTTCCGCCGTGTCCGCGGGTGGCGGAGCGCCGACGGTGGTGAGGGCGTACGGTTCGGCCTCGCCGCGGGCAAACACCTGCCGCCCTAGCTGTGGCCGTCGCTCGAGCCAGTCCGCCAGTCGGCTCGTCCACTCCCGATCAGCAAGCCGTCGCCGCAACCCCGCTGCCTCGCGCTCGGCCTCAACACTCTCCGCCGCCGCAGCAGGCAGTAGCAGACGCGAGCGCAGCAGCGTCAGCCACGCCGCCATGATCAGCCAGTCCGCCAGCCGTGGTAGCGGCACCGCCCGCCGCTCGATCGCCGCCGCGACCACCGCCTCAAACTGCTCGGCCAGGGTGGCGACCGAGATCTGCGCCAGGTCCACCCGCTGCGCCCGCGCCAGCTCCAGCAGCAGGTCGAGCGGGCCCTCATAGGCCCCCAGGCGCAGCGCCGGCGTGCCGCTGTTGCCGACTGCGGCCGGTGCGGCCTCAAGGAAGGCCTCGGCGCTGTCCGCCTCAGGGGTCATTGTAGTGCGGCTGCACCGCGATCTGCAGCCCGGGCCAGCGTTCGCGGAGCTGCCGTATCGCCGCCCAGGGCGTCCAATCGGCCGACCAGAAGCTCAGCCAGAGCAGGCCCGGGTCGCGCTTGGGCGGCTGGCCGCGTTTGGGCACCGGCAGCTCCACCACATGCCGCAGCGCCTCGGTCGTGCCCCAGTGCGACCACAACCAAGCCCGCGCTTCTGGATGCTCCGGCCCGAGCCGGAGCACCGCCTCCGGCACCGGCAGTAGCCGGTGCAGGTCGAGCGGGCAGGCCCGGCTCTCGCCCGAGCGCTCGGCCACCAGCCGCAGCCGCTCCTCGGCCGCGGTTCGTAACTGGCCGGCCAGGATGCGGGCGCCCTCGACGCTCAGGCTGCGGGTGAGTGGCGGTGGAGGCGCGACCAGCAGGTGGAACCAGTCCTCCTCGGCGCGGCCCAGGCTGTGCTGCCAGGGAATGACACCCGCCCCGGCAGCGACCCGACGGAAGGCCGCGACCTCGGCGGGATCGCCGGTGACGCGGAGGTGGTGGTACAGCCAATCCGTATGCGCCGGCGCCAGCACCTCAGCCGGTGACACGCTCCCCTCCCCTGTCCCGCCACCCGACTCCGGCAACCTCTTCCTCTCTTGGACACTGGTCACAGGTCGAGCAGCTTGCTGGCGCTCTCGGTGACCAGCTTGGCCCGGCGGACATAGCCGCGCATGGTCTTGAGGTCGCGGTGACGGGTATGGTCCATCACCTGCTCGTCGCGGGCGCCGGCCATATAGGCCTCGGTCACGAAGCCCGCCCGCAGCCCATGGGGCGACAGCCGCTCGGTGCTGTGCACCGTGATCCCGGCTGCCTTGGCCCGGCCCTTGAGAATGGTGCGGACGGCTTCGCCGCTGAGGCGGGCGTGCTCGATGTTGCCCCAGCGGTCCACCTTGCGGAACACCGGCCCGTACTCGCAGGCCGAGGCGGCCAGCCAGGCCTCCAGCGTGCGCACCGGGCAAGTCTCGGCCCGCTTGCCGCGGGTGATGCCGAGCTCGGTGCCCTTCCCTTCCTGATCGGTCTTCGAGCTGGGCAGCGTAAGGCGCAGGCCCTCGCTGGTGAAGCGCAGGTGCTCGCGGTCGATGCCGACCAGCTCCGACCGCCGCAGCGCCCCGGCAAAGCCCAGCAGCAGCAGGACGCGATCGCGGAGCCCGGTCAGGTCACCACCGCAGGCGGCGACCAGCTTGCGCAGCTCGGCCGAGGTCAGCGCCGCGGCCTGACGGCGGCGGCTGCCGTGCCGGCGGTAGATGCCGCGTAGCGTGGTGCGGATGGCGGGATGGCCGGCCGACCAGTCGAGCCCGCGCAGGCGGTGCTGCTGGCCGATGGCGGCCAGCCGGCGCTCGAGCAGGGAGCGTGAGTACAGGCCGGCCAGTGAAGCAAGATAGGCGGCGACGGCCGCTGGCTCGGCTGGCAGCGGGGCGCAGCCCGTCTCGCCGCACCACCCGCAGAAATGCGCCCAGTCGGCGGCATAGGCGCGGAGCGTCTCGGGCGCGAGCGCCTCCCTGGCATAGGCCTGGGCGGCGGCGAGGGCCGCGGCGCCGTTGGGAGTGAGGCTCCTGCCCGGTTCCGGCACCACCGTCGGCAGTCCGGCTGAGGCCGGTGCCGCGTTCCCCGCCGCGCTCACCCTCCACCATCCCGCCCGAACAGCCGCACGGCATAGGCGGCCATCAGCGGGTCGTCGCTCGCAAGCAGGAGGTCATCGATGCAAGCCTGCGCGATGAGCATGCGATCAAAAGGATCGGCATGGTGACGTGGCAGACCACCAGCCTCGATGGCGTGGGCGGCTGTGATCGGCAGGTGATCGAACCCAGCCCCGTCCAGCACGGCATCAAGGCGCTCCAGCGGGAAGGTGAGCCGCCCGAGGGAGCGCTTGATGGCAATTTCCCAAACCGACGCCGCGCTGACGAGGATGGTGTTCCGCGGCGCGAGGATCGCCTCGCGCAGGCGCGGCTGCAGGCGATCGGGCCAAGTGACCGCCCAGATGAGAATATGCGTATCGATGAGCAGCTTCATCGCCCCTCGAACGCCTTGGCAACATCGTCCGGCAGTGGATCGTCGAAGTCGGGCCCAATCCAGACCTCGCTGGCAAGCTGGCCGAGCGCCCGTGGCTGGGTGCGGGTCGCAAGAGGTACCAAACGGGCGAGCGGGCGGCCGCCCTTGGCGATAATGATTTCCTCGCCGGCTGCGGCGCGGTCCACCAGGCGCGAGAGCTGGGTCTTGGCGTCGTACAGGTTGACCTGGCTCATTCCGTTGCTCCTGACCAAGCTTGGTCTGTCAGTATGGCTAACATCATGACCAAGGTTGGTCAATACCGCGAGCCCTCCGCCGCTCCGAGAATTTGGCGGTTATCCACGATTGCGGCAAGCCCTGCGTCACTTGCGGTAAGCGGGACTTACCGCAGGTAAGCTGGCGCTGCTGCAATCGGGCTGCGGGCAAAGAAAAGCCGCCCTTGTGGTCCGAAGGACGGCTTTGAAGGTGGCTTTGAGTGAACCCTCGAAGTTCCAGCCCGAGCCGACGTGGCCGCGCTGGTTCGCCACCATACCACTTCATAAGCGAAACGGTGGCGCCGCATTTGGCTTGTAGGCAAAGGAAAGGCCGCCTGTTGGGAGCCAGGCGGCCTTTAAGGTTAGGGAGGAAACGTCGTCAGTAGCTCGCCAACGCCCCTTTTGTCGGGCCGGTTCGCTAGCATTCCACAGGTGATGCAGGGCGTTCCGCATCCGCACCCACAGTTGCGCTGCCGCCCTCAGACGGCAGGCAAAAAGAAGCCCGCACTCCCTGACAGAGAGGCGGGCTAGTGCTGGAGGTATCTGTTTTGCATCAACTGCTGAGGAGTGGGACCACCTCGCTTTCTCACAACCCCTGACACAGGGAACAGATCCTGAATATTGCGTTTTAGGATTGTAAAACCGCTTACTTCAAGTGAGGTTGTTCCCGCTGCTCAGCATGTCTGATGCCTTTGGATGCTTGGCGACGGCGATCCCGGCACCTCGGCCGTATCGAGTGGCCGAAAAGGCAAGCCGCAGTCGGTAGACCTGCTAACCGTCCGCGCGCCGGCCGGCGGTCGAGTTGGGTGGAAAGCGGCGGTTCGAGGCCGTCTCCAAAGGCGATTGGTCGTGCGGCAAGAGTGGTCGCCCTTCTTGATCAGCCTAAGATGGAGTGCGGGGGCAGTCGCTGCTGATGTAGGCTGCGGGCACTGCTTCCAGGGTCGCGGCACATGCCGGCCAGCCAACTCGATCTTTTCGCCCCGGCGCCTGCCTTGCCACCGGGCTTCCAGTATTGGGACGAGGCGATCCCGCGGGAGGAGGAGCGCGCGATCCTCAAAGCCTTCGCAACGCTGGACTTCGCCGCCTTTGCCTTCCACGGCCATGTCGGGCGGCGCCGCGTTGTCTCTTTTGGCTGGGCCTATGACTTTGAGCGTGAGGCCATCCGGGACGCGCCGCCGATCCCGCCCTTCCTGATCGCGCTGCGCGAGCGCGTTGCGACCTTCGCCGGCCTTGCCCCGCAGACACTGAGCCAGACCCTGGTCACCGAATACCCGCCCGGTGCGGCAATCGGCTGGCACCGCGACAAGGCTGTGTTCGGCGATGTCCTCGGCGTCTCACTCGGCGCTCCCTGCCTCTTCCGGCTGCGACGCCGGGCCGGTGCCTCCTGGCAGCGCACCTCGCTGCGCCTCGAGCCACGATCCGCCTACCTGCTGCAGGGGCCGGCAAGGACAGAGTGGGAGCACAGCATCCCACCCACGGAGGGGCTACGGTGTTCGGTAACCTTCCGCACCCTGCGTGTCGCCTGACGCCGGTCCTCCTTGCCAGCCGCGTCGGGGCGGGAAGCAGACATCCGTCTGGCCGAAACTTAACACAGTATAGAGCGGTCTTGGGCGCTCCCGCCTAGAAGCGGTGATGTTGGTAGCCTCGCGGAGCAGAAAGGGTGACGGGAACGGACAGGATTTCCGCCCCGGCTGCGACGGGAAAGGCTTCGAGCTTCCACCGCTTTTGCCCTGAGGGAGGTCCTGCAATGCCGATCGGGGTAGAATGGCCCGCCATCGGGAGCGCTCTGGTATCGGCTGGGGCACCCCTCCTCCGGAACCGGCTGCTCGCCGCGCTGGCGCAGAGCGACTTCGACAACCTGCGGCCGCACCTCACCCTGGTGGGGCTGGTCGATGATCAGACCCTGTTCGGGCCCGGCGAGGTGATCGAGCACGTCTACTTCGTCGAGCAAGGTGTGGTGTCGTTGGTGGCGGACACTGGAGCCGACGATTTGGGCATCGAGGTGGGCATGATCGGCCGGGAGGGCATGGCCGGCGTCGCTTCCGTGATCAGCGACCGCCCGATCGCCTTCCATCACACCAGGGTTCAGATGCCCGGCTCGGCCTTGCGGATGCCGGTCGCGTGCTTCCGACGCCTCCTGGGCAGCGTGCCGGCCCTGCGCGAGCGCTGCCTGTGCTACCTGGATGCATTCGTCATCCAGATCGCCCAGACCGGGGCCTGCAACGGCCGCCACCACCTGCCCGAACGTTGTGCGTGCTGGCTGCTGGCAGCGTGTGACCGGGCCGAAGGCCCCGAGATGCCGCTCACCCATGATACGCTGTCGGCGGCGTTGGGCGTTCGCCGCTCGGGCATCACAACCACTATCGGCGCGCTGCAGGAGGCCGGATTCATACGGTCTGGCAGGGGTAAGACGGTGGTGCTGGACCATGCCGGGCTCGAGCGAGCCGCCTGCGGCTGCTACCGGCTGGTCCGGAACCAGTTCGACCGCCTGCTGGCATGTCCATAGTGCGCGAGGATCGACTCGCCCAGCCGCGCTCCCGGGCAGCCTCCGTTCCAGGAAACTGGTCTTTTGTGACCTCCGGGTCCGCAGCAAGGAAACCCGGCATGTCCACCCGAGAACCCACCCAGTCCGACGACAGCGACCTCCGCGCCCGGATCGCTGCCCTGGAGGCGGAGAATACCGCTCTACGCGCCCAACTCAAAGGCCACCAAGCCGCGGCGTCGATCGTGGGAGCAGAACGCGACGCCGGTCGCGCACGGGCTCAGGAGCAGGCCTCTGCCGGCACTGCCGATCGTCTTGCGCTTGGTACCCTGGAGCAGGCGAACGCGGCGCTCCGCCTCGTCAATGCTGAGCTGACCGAAAGCCGTGCGGCGCATCACGCGGGCGAGCAGCGCATGCTGCTCATTCTGGAGAGCGCAACCGACTTCGCCATCATCACTACCAACCTAGACGGGCACGTCACCGGCTGGAACAGTGGCGCACGTAACATTTTTGGCTGGGACGAGGCGGAAGTTCTTGGCGGGGGCGCCGAAGTGATCTGGACCCCCGCGGACCTGGCGGCCGGGGCGCCGGAGGCGGAGATGCGCAGCGCGCGGGAGCAGGGCCGCGCGGCGGACGAGCGCTGGCACCTCAGACGGGACGGCTCCCGATTCTGGGCCAGCGGGCTGATGACGCCGATGCGCGACGGCGCCGGCACGCTGCTCGGCTACCTCAAGATCCTGCGCGATCGCACCGGGCGGCGCGCCGTCGAGGCAGCGCTGCGCGAAAGCGAGAACCGCTTCCGTACTCTCGCCGAGTCCAGGGCGTCGCAGGCGGCCTGGAGACGGCGCGGCGCCGGATCGCGCAAGGCCGCGCCGACGAGGCGGGGCGCTACCTGGAAATGGCGCGCGAGGCGGTAGGCCGGGCGGCGGGGCTGACACGGCGCCTGCTGGCCTTCGCGCGGCGGCAACGGCTCGACCCGAAGGCGATCGGCCCGGACGGGCTGGTCGCGGGCATGGCGGACCTGCTCCGCCGCACGGTGGGACCCGGGGTCAAGGTGGAACTCGACCTGCACGGCGGCACCGGGAGCGTGTTGTGCGACGCCAACGAGCTTGAGAGCGCGCTGTTGAACCTCTGCATCAACGCGCGCGACGCCATGCCCGAGGGCGGGCGACTGACGATCGGCACGGCGGACACCGAGCTGTCCGCGGCGGACATCGCAGAACAGGAAGGTGCGGCGCCCGGCGGTTACGTGGTGATCTCGGTCACCGACACCGGGGAGGGGATGCGACCGGAGGTGCTGGAGCGCGTCTTCGAGCCGTTCTTCACCACCAAGCCGGTGGGCCAGGGAACCGGGCTGGGGCTGAGTCAAGTCTACGGCTTCGTGCGGCAGTCCGACGGGCTCGTCCGGCTGGAGAGTGCGCCCGGGCAAGGTACGACCGTGCGCCTCTACTTGCCGAGACAGGAACAAGCGGAGACGGTCGGGCCGCCGCCAGCGGCTCCGGTTCTCGAGCGGGCTGCCACGGGGCAGACGGTGCTGCTGGTGGATGACGAGGACGGAGTGCGTGGCCCGGCCGCCGAGCGGCTCCGCGAGTTGGGCTACCAGGTTCTGGCGGTGGCGGACGGGCCGGCGGCACTGCGGCTCCTGCAGGCCTCCTCACGCGTGGACCTGCTGGTCACCGACGTGGGCCTCCCGAACGGGATGAATGGTCGGCAGGTGGCCGAGGCGGCGCGCGAGCGGATGCCGGCGCTGCCAGTGCTGTTCATCACCGGCTATGCGGGCTCGGCGCTGCCGGCCGGGGTCGAGGTGATCGGCAAGCCGTTCGAACTCGACACCCTAGCGCAGCGGGTCCAGGCAATGCTCAGGACCGACCGGTAGCCACAAATCGGTGGTGCCGCCGCTCCGAGCCGGTGCGGTCAGTTCTGGGGGCCGGCAATGGCCGGACCGGGCACTGCCGAGATACGCCAAATCTTGATCTCACCATCCAGACGCTCGAAGCAGTGTGGCCGGCCGTTGGGCACGAACAGCACGTCACCGGCAGTGCACTCCAGGGCCGTGTCACCCCAGCGGAGCGCGCCATAGCCGGATGCGATGACATAGACGGCGTCGGTGAGCCCGTCATTAGCGTGCCCGCCCCCCGCGCGGTCCAGCCCGCAGATTTCGAGTACACTGCCTTCGGAAGCGCCGTGGACGCATAGCGCCTGCCCCACCTCGGACCAGGGTAGCCGCTCCGCGGCTGCGGTCAGGTTGATCGGCACTCGCTGTTCAGGGGACGACATGGGCCAACCTCGGGCAGGCGCCGGCGGGCACCGTTGGGGGTGCTTCAGATAAGGCCCTTGAGCCGCTTACCGGCTTCGCTGTCCGGCTCATCCTTCGCGCGGTCGAGGTGCAGGTAATTCGCCTCGAACTGGGCCGCCTTTCGCAAGCCGGCGGGGTCGAGCACTGTCCAGCGCTTGCCTTCGACGGCGATCAGCTTCTCTTCCCGGAGACGCTGCAACATGCGGTTGACGTGGACCGGCGTGAGGCCGGTGGCGTCCGCCAGGTCCGTCTGGGTAATCGCTAAGTCGAAACTCTCGTCATCCATGACGCCGACCGCCCGTAGACGGAGAAGGATCTCGTAGATCATGAAAGCGATTCGCGAGTAGGCGTCGCGGCGGCCCTCGTCGATGATGCGTTCGCGCAACACGCCTTCGTCCTGCAGCGTGTTCCACCAAAAAGCGAGCGCAATGCCCGGCCGATTGAGCAGCAGGTCCTTCATGGTGTCGCCTGGGATCGAGGCGATCACGCTTGGCATCAGCGTGCCGATGCTGTGGTCCATTTCCTTGAGGATGAAGATCTCGGAATCGCAGGGATCACCCGCCACCAGGAAGGCCATGATCTGCCGCCTGCCGTCCTGCAGGATCTTGTAGCGGCACGCTAGGCCGGAGATGACGACGTGGATGTCAGGTGAGTGCTCGCCCTCGCGGACGATGTCCTCGCGTGCCCCGTACTGCTGCTGGCGCTTGGAGGTGAGTTCGCTCAGCAGCCGCCGGTCCTCGTCGGAGAAGCGCCTGAACTGCTCCAGTTTCATGACGAATGGACTGTCCAAGGGGCCCCTCCTTGCCGTTGCTCCCCGGCTGCTGCTTTACCTCGTGGGACGGCAACGCAGAAAGCAAGGCTGGTTTGCTCCCGAGCCAGGATGAAACGGTCAGGGCAACTCGATCCTGGACCCACTGAGCCCTGCCCGTGTTCCGGGTCACGCAATCCGGACATACTCCGGGCGTCCGAGCTCGAGCATGCGGTTCAGCACGTGGGCGGCGATGGCCACTTCGGTCGCTTGCCGCTTATCCATCTACGAGCGCAGCCCGCCGCCGATGACGCATTTCCTGCGCGCGATATCGGCCTGCACCAGAGCACGCCAGTTGTACCCTGATGCCTTCTGCCAGCCCATGCGGCCGCGCTCGGCGATGAGCTGCAGATGCCGGTCCCGCTGTGTCGGCGCGGTTTCGGCGGCGTCACTCGGCACCGCGCTCGAGCGTGGCGGGACGAAGACGGTCGCATCGGGATGCCGCGCCGCGACCTCGGCATAGACCTTGTCCCGGTCGTAGGCGCCATCGCCGGTGAAGGACGCCACAGAACCATCGACCTGGTCGAGCAAGGGGCCGACCTGCGAGCCATCGTCGGTATCCTTGTCGGTCAGCACCGACGCGCTGATCCGCCCGGTGTCGGCGTCCGTGGCGAGGTGGAGCGTCTTCCAGGCCCGGCACCGCTTGGTGCCATGCTTCTCCATGAGCCACTCACCGGGACCGCAGAGCCGCTAACTTGGTCTGCGCGGCACTTATCGCAAAAGAGCCAGCTGTGGTGCTGGTCATGCGGCGCCCGGGTCCAGTTGACAGTGGCGTCTGGCATCCGAGCGCCAGAGGCCACGATAGCGGGAGGGATGACTATCGGAAACCATGGACGTCGTGGTTCAGGGTTAGCCGCCCTCATAGCCTTGAGAACCGTCTGAGGTGGTCCCTGGATTTCGGACAGGCGGGTAAGCTCGGTTCGCTTGTGAGAAGGATGGCCCTGGATGACGGGCAAGCGGACGCGGTACTCGGCGGAGTTTAAGGCGAAGGTGGCGCTGGAGGCGCTGCGGGGTGAGCTGACGACGGCGCAGCTGGCGGCCAAGCACGGCATTCACCAGACGATGGTGGGTGAGTGGAAGCGGCAGGCCATGGAGGGGCTGACGGCGGTGTTCTCCGGCAAGGCGGCGGCGCCGGAGAGCGCGAAGGTGGCCGAGGCGGAGGTTGAGAAGCTGCACGCGAAGATCGGGCAGCTGTTGGTGGAACGGGATTTTTTGGCGAAAGCG
>NZ_FMZX01000106.1 GCF_900101615.1 Belnapia rosea
CTCGGCTTTGGCCATTCAGGCTGCGTGGCAAAGGGCATAGGCGATGCTCTCGCGGAGGGCTGGCGAGAGTTTCGCAGCGTCGGCCGACTGCCGGGACACGGCGAAACCCTGCTCGCTCCAGACTGCCCGCCGTACTGCGGCAAGGCTGTCGGCGAAGGTCGGCCGCTGTTTGTGGTACCAGGCGCTGGTCGAGATCCGGACCCGGGCACGGCAATCGAGGCGCGAGGCCAACAGGGTGACGATCGAGAACAGCCCGAGCAGGCAGGGCGTGGTGCGGGCGATCGCCTTGTCCGACCACTGACGTTGGGTCTCGACGCCGAGGTGGTCGCGCACCTCGCGGAAGGTGACTTCCAGTTGCCAGCGCTGGACGAACCAGCAGATGACCTGCAGCGGCTCCTGCGCCAGGTCGGTGCAGAGCAGCGCTTGTGGTTCGAAGCGGCGGCAGGGGTCGCGCAGCAACACCCAGCGGATCGGCACGACCGGCAGGCCGCTGTGACGCCAGACCGCGGTATCCGAGCAGATCTCCACGACGCGGTCGCCCTCGCCGTACCAGCCGGGCACGATAACCCGCTGCCAGCGGGTGGTCTTATCGGCCAGCACCTCGGCCAAGGTCGGCAGGCGCTCGCCCTTGGTTCGCGGCCGTCCGATGGTGCTGGGTCGGCGCGGTGGAGCCGGCTGGTAAAGGGCCGCATCGAGCCGCAGGCGGGTGACGCAGGTGACCTCCTGTTGCAGCAGGGCGGCCAGGAACTCGAGCGCGGAGAAGCCGCTGTCGCTCACCACGACCAGGCGCCGGCCCGGCATCCAGCGACAGGCCTGCAGGACCAGCTGGCGGCCCCAGTCGGTCAGCTTCTTGTGCCGCCGCCCGTGCTCGCGGCAGTAGCGCTCCGAGGGGGCGAGGGTCGTCAGGAACGGCAGTGCCCAGACCCGCCCGGCCCAGGAGATCGGCACCAGCAGCATGAGACTGAGCCAGCGCAGGCCACTCGCCTTGACGAAATGGCCGTGGCTGGAGCGAACCGGGTCGCGGTAGATGCCCTTGGCGCTGATGCGCTTGCCACGCCGCCGCTCGATCGTGTCGTCGAGCCCGAGCAGCACCGGCCCCGTCGGCAGGAAGGCGTCCAGCAAAAGTCCCAGCAGAACCCTGGCTGCCGCTCGTCCGCTCCAGGCGGCGCGGTTTAGCACGCGGTGGTAGTTCACAAACCGCCGCTCCCGGCAGAGCCCGCTAATCCGCAGAATGCTGCTCACCGTACGCCGGCCGGGCGCCAGGATCGCCCCAACCAACAGCACCTCGGCATGTCGCCAACTCCGTTGCTGGAGGAGCGGCGCGAAGCATAGGATCACCGCGGCGAAGCGGGCCGGCAGGGTCAACATGGGGGCGGTCCTCTGGCCAGGACGCCTCCACCTTA
>NZ_FMZX01000069.1 GCF_900101615.1 Belnapia rosea
GCGGTGAGAACTCCCCCGATCTGCACCCCATCCACACTGATGGTGTACTGCGCATCGCCGAGATAGGCGTCCTGGCTGAGCTTGAGCACCAGCGCATCGGGCCCGCTGCCAATCGTGGCATCCGCCGTGACCACCGCGGTCGGCGCCGATGTCAGGGTCTCCAGGGAGCCGCCACCGTCGAAGAATGAGACGCTGACACGAAGCTCCTTGCCAACCAGGGCACCCAGCGGGGTGAGGGATGCGTCGTTGGCGCCATCGATGCTCGTCCAAGTCCCGTCGATCAAGGCTTCCCACTGGTAACCGAAGTCGCTTGGCAGCGGCAGCCCGTCGTGGTCGGTAATGCCGGCCAGCGAGACCGTCAGCGCCTGGCCCTTGATCGGCGTCAAGTCGCTGATCGTTGGGGCGCCGCTCGCTGGGAGATTGATCAAGGTGATGGTCTGATCGGCGAACTGCGCCCGCTCGATATTGTGCACCGTATCGATACCGTCGGACAGGGCATTGCCGACCAGCACCGGGTTGGTGTGAGCGATGGTGAAGCTTCCGTTACCCAGATTGACGATCGTGTACTCTTCGAGGTTGCCGCGGAATACCGCAACATCGACATCATCGCGGCCATCCGCTTCGAGGATCTCCCGCACGATGCGCAACTGGCTGGGGTTGATCTCGCGTGACAGCATCTTGGCCGCGAGTGTCGTCATGCTGTCGTGCGATTCGATCTCCAGCTCCGGGTTGACTTTATCGCGGACGCTGATGCGGACATTGAGCCACTTGTCGCCATCGATGACATCATTCCCACCGCGGCCTTCGATCAGGTCACTCCCGTCGCCGCCGAGGAGAATGTTGCCGGCATTGAACGCCACGGTGGCCTCGAGGTCGCCGCTCGTCGGCCTCGGGTCCACCAAATCGCCGAGGAGTTCGCGCAGTCCGGTGATGCGATCGATGCCCGCCTGGGAGAGCTCATGGCCGGCAAAGCCGAGTTCGCCACCGGCGCCCACCGGTGGGACCTCCAGAGTCACGTCGCCGACGTCGTCGCCGCGCAAGATGTCGTTATTGTTCCACCCCGACAGCGCCTCCACCCGGTCGAACCGGTCGCGCAGAATGTCCTGCTCGTCGGTGGTGAAGATCGGCTTGGTCAGATCGGAGTCGGCGGCCTCCTGGTTGCCTTTGTGGATCGCCCAGTCAAAGCCCAGCATGCCCTCATTGCGCATGACGCTCTCGCCCTGGACCATGATGTCGTCGCCGGATTCGGCGTCGAAATCATGCTCATTCTGGCCGGCGAACATGACGTCGTGGCCGATGATCGAGGAGTTGAAGTTCAGCTCCGAGTTGTCGCCGGCCGAGGTGTCGAAGCCGTTGCCGGCCTCGATCCAGTCGTCGCCCTCATTGCCGAGCAGAAAATCACCGCCCTCGCCGCCCAGGATGAAGTCGTTTCCGAGGCCACCGAAGGCTTCCTTGCCGTCCGGCCCGGTGATGATGAAGTCTTGCCCCTCATTGCCGAAGACCAGGGCCAGGCCGCTGCCGGCGTGGATGACATCATTGCCCTCCTCGCCATGCAGCATATCGACTTCGCCGATATCGGTGCCAGAGTTGGTGATGATGTCATCACCCCTGCCACCATGGATGCGGTCGACACCGTAGCCCGCCTCAATCCGGTCGTTGCCGTCCCGCCCCCAGGCGGAGTCGTCACCCCCGCCGGCCACGATGGTGTCATCGCCGTTGGTGCCCTGGATCAGGACGTGATCGTTGGTATTGACCCGGATCGATTCGGCCACTCCGTCCCCGTTTGCGTCGACGCGCTGGACCATGGGCGAGACGGCTTCGAGGAAGGGGTCCTCCTGCACCGGGTCCACATAGCCGAACTTCGACTGCATGGCCTTGTCCATGTAGAGGACATGATCGGGAACGGAGAAGATGTCGCCAGGCAGTGCGTAGCCGGTCTCACCCAGATCAGTGTTGTTCAACACCATCTTGGCAAACGAGTTGTTCTCCAGCTCGTTCAGCAAGTTCAGGCCCTGAACCCGGGAGAGATAGTACAGCCGGTCCCCGTTCTGCAGATTTTCCATTTGCAGTTCGAAGATGAACGAGAAGGTGGAGCCCAACATGCCGCCAAAGGCCATCTTCTTCTCGGCCATGCCCCCGACCCACAGGTCGACGTCATCGAGGCCGCCCAGCTTCGCCGCATAGCTGCCAGTGCCGTTGAGGAAGGCCTGGCGGTCTGCCTCGTCCAGGCTCGCATCGCCGAACACCAGCTTCATGGCCGCGTCGCGCCGACCATCCGCGGTCGTCGCTGAGGTCACCGTGGCATGCGTGCCGTAGGCCGCGATGAAGTTCACAATGGAGGCGGGGTTCTTCAGGTTCAGCGCGAAATCCATCCAGCTCGTATAGGGATCGAGCTGGCTGTCTCCGTTCGCCGCCTCCTTAAACTGCGCGCGGGCGGAGTTCAGGGACGGCATGCCGGTGTCGCGGCCACGGGCAATGTTCAGTGCCGCAAGGTCGAGCGGAATGCCAACGAGCTGGTTGCGCAGGACGTCCGTGACGAACTCGTCGATCTCGTTGCCGACCTGGCTTGTCATGCCGCGGATGATGGCGCCGGCGGCGATCTCATGACTCACCGTGTCCGACCCGAAAGCAAGCGGGTTCAGGAAGGCCTCGAACAGGTCCATGCCGGCATCGCTGCCGTCGGCATTGGTGGCTGCCACCTCCTGGGTCAGCATGGAGTGGCCGAAGCGGTACACGACGTGGGCAAACTCGGCGAGAATGGCCGGGTTGATGTCCGTCGAGGCGTTGAACACGAAAAGGTCCACGTCCGGCTGAACCTTGCGGGCGAACTCCTCGAAGACCAGGTGCTGGTACTGCATCTCGGTGGTGAACCGCGCCGCCTGGAACAGGCGCTCGCCGTCCCATTGCAGGGTTGCAATAACCTCCGGATCGCTCGGGATGGCAGCGACATCAACGAGCAGCCATTCGTTGAGGAAGGCGAGATCCCCGGATTCGAGCGCCCGCGTCTTGACCTGCTCGACCGTGTGGTTGTGCTCGGAATGGAAGATGTGATGCACGGCCGAGAGGCCGATGTTCTCGTTGCCGCGCCCGTCGCCGGTGATGTAGTGCGCGTCGAGCAGCTCGTCGTCGTAGAAGCGATTCAGGTTGATGTATTTGGGGTTAGCGGCGCTCTCCAGCTTGGTCGCGTCGAAATCCGGGTTCAAGGCGACCTGTGCAAGGGTCTTCATCTGCCAGCTGTCGCCAGGCTGGGTCGGCAGTCCGTAGTAGGGATTGGCCACGGCCGACTGATGGACACCGACGGCGTCGTCCGCAGGCGTCGAGGTGGCGTCGTCCGCAGAAGTAGGGGCGTCGTCGTCCGCGTACATCTTCTGCCCGCGATCGTTCACCGTCTTCGCCGCGTGCGCGATGTCGTCGAGGAAGGCGTGGCCGGTGCGCACGGCTCCGGCCGTGCTGATCGGCGCGGTCAGGTTGCCCTCGACGATCACGTCGTCACCGCCGCCAAACTTGTTGTCCGGGCCCAGGCTCATGACGAGCTGTGGGAGCCCATTCGGGCCACGGACGAACTCGCCGTACTCGTCCATGACGAAGAGCGGGATGTTCGTGATGTCGGCATCGGTCAGGGTGATGCCGAGCATGGCCTTGGCCTGCTCCTTGACATCCGCCCAGGTCGCAAGTCCGCGATCACCCTCGAGCAGCTTGCCGGTGGCCAGCGGCTTGCCATCGACCAGCGCGTATTCCCGCAGGAAGAGCTGGTGCGACGAATGGGAGGTGTAGGTCTGGTTCTGGTCGACCCACGGCGTCGTCAGGTTCTCGGCGGCAGCCGGGGCGCGGGTGAGCGCCATGAAGTTGGTGTGCGGGCTCGCCGGGTTGTAAAGCGGATCGTCCTGCTGCAGCGGGATGTAGATCGTGCCGTTACCGCCCTTCGATAACAGGTCGAGACCATGGTCGAAGAACTGGCCGAACAGCGTGAACCAACCATTATAGGGCGCCGACAGCCCCTCGTCCGGCGCGACATTCGGGAGGACGACGCTGTTGCCGTCCATCGCGATGCCATAGTGCTCGAGGACTGGCGCGAGCGCGACCTCAGCCGCGCTCTTCGCCGCGGCTGCTTCTGCCTTGGCCTCGGGGGTGGTCGCCGTCTTTGCGGCGAGCAACGCGGCCTTGACCGGCGCATAGGCCGCGGTGATCGCGTTCAGCGCCGGGAGGACCGCCGCGCCGGTCACGCCAGCATGGGTCAGGGCCGCGTAAATGGCCGCCGGATTCCCCAGCGTCTGGTCGACAATCAGGTTGGAGATGAGGCGTGGGTCGGCGTCGACGACGGCGCCTGCCTGGCCGTAATTGTTGTTGTTGCCAGGCACGTAGCCGGGCGGCATCGCGTCATCGCCCTCGTTACGATATGCGGGGTCGGTGATGCGCGGGAACGGATTGTCGGCGGCGCCCCATTGGTCGCGGCCCTCGACCAGATTGTTGTAGCTGCCGTCGACCGTGCGCAACCCATAGGGCGACAGCGTAGTTGGGATGGCCAGCGTTGTCGTCACGCCCTCAGGAACGGTGTCGGTATTGCCGTAGACAATCCCGTCATCGCCGAGGCGGATCTCAGTCAGCGGCGTGCCCGCCGAATGCACCTCTGCAATCTTGATCTGCTTGAGGATAAACTCAAGATCGTGCTTGACCAGGTTGACCATGGGGGCTCGGGCTCCTGCGAATTGATGATATTTGGGTGTTTGGGGTAAATAATTAGACAGTCACGGTCGACTAACGCGATGCGTTAGAAGACTCGAGTTCTGGTGGTGAGCTGGACCGCCTGCGGCGGATGCAATCGCGCTTGGTGCGGGGGGGGCGCCTCGAGACTGCCGCTGGGGCGGGTTTAGTCTTGCAGCGGCCCAGGGCGGCCGGGCGGCCCCCCGCGACGTCGGCCGCACCGCATCACACCAGCCCCTCTGACCTTGATAGTAGGGATCACCGTCTGCCCTCCCATTTGCGCACCGGTCTTTCTCTATTTAGTGAGAACAGCGCCGGTACGTTCTATCTCTGATAGGGAGAAGATCTAATGATCGGTCGGCAGACGGAAATCACGAGAGCGACAAACCATTCTACTATTGTCATGAGTTTCGTCACGAAGCGGTGTTTACTTCGATAACGCGTGATAATACCCACGTATAACAGAGCGGTGTTCTGTGAAGAGGCGCATAGGGGCTTGATGATTCGAAATTTTTTCCTGGCAATACAACCATTCAGCGAGGAAAAACTCTGAATTCGGGCAAATCAATTACTTACAGTTGTACTATTTGCCGTGGAGCATCCGGGCTGGAGCCAGGGGCGCCGTCGTCCTAGGGTCTGTGACCGGACTGTCTGACTAACCGATCTGGCTCCGATCTGGTCTCTGGCCGCGCCACCTTGGAAGGTCTTGAGGCTTTCAAGGAACGCGGCCATGACCAGGACAAGCCTGGACGACGCCCAATGGGTGTCGCTGATGCTGGTGATGCAGCAAATCCCCCTTGTCTGGAAGCGTGATGACGTGGCACTGCGCCGCTTCGTTGAGGCGGCGCTCTGGATTTGCCGAACCGGCGCGCCGTGGCGCGACCTGCCAGACGGGTTGGGTCTCTGGTCGAGCGTCTATCACCGCTGGCGGCGTTGGTGTCTGCGCGGCTGGTGG
>NZ_FMZX01000075.1 GCF_900101615.1 Belnapia rosea
CGCAGCTCCACCGTCCCGGCCCGGGTCTGCCAGTCCCGCTCCCGATAGCCGTTGCGCTGGTTCACCCGCCCGGGGCTCCGCGCGCCATGCTCGGCGCCGCAGGCCCCCTCAGCATCCAGCTCCATCAGCCGATGGGCGGCAAAGCCAATCATCTCCCGAAGGAAAGTAGCATCAGAGCCCTTCTCCAGCAGCTCCCGAAGAGCGATCCTCTCATCGGTCATCGTGGCGTCCTTGGGTCAGAGTTGCGTGTCGCAACACAACCCTACCGAGGACTACCGCGATGGCCGCCACCGTTACGGCGACGACCTCCTACACCACACCCAGGGACGCGACCCACCAGCCCCGCTAGGATGCCCTCGTGGACGTCCACCTCCCAGATCATACCAGCGTGTGGCACTTGGAAGCGGGTCTTCTCGACGATGGGTCCGTCAGCGAGGGTGCCTAGCATTTCCTCGGCCTCCACGGTGGGGATCTCATACTCGTACTCGGCGCGCCGAAGGTCCGCCCGCGGGCCCTTCACGGTGAGCAGGCCGCGCTCTCCGTCGAGCCGCACGCGGACCTTGCCACTGCCGAAGCAGGCGATGAGACCGTCGCGCAGGCGGCTGCTGCCGATCGCTACTGTCCGCCACTCGTCGCTCGCTACCAAGAACTTGCGTTCGATCTCATAGGCCATACCGGCAGGTCCGCTTTCCCAGGGGCGGCGTAGTGCCACGAAACCCGACCCGAGCCCAAGGGCAAGGGCGCGCTGCGGTTCCGGCACCGTGCTTGCGCACCCTGGCATCTACGAAGACGTCCCACGCCGCGGCCGAGAAGTACGGCCCGGTGGGACCGGTCGCCATGGGAGGAAGGCGCGGCGCCGGGCCTCAGCCGGTCCATCATAAGGATCTGATCGAGGCCGTCCGCAGCGCATCACCGTTTCGACTTGCCATGGATATTATTTCAACGCCTGCTTCGAGTCCTGAACGCTGGCTTGCTCAGTGGAAGCCTTATCGCATGTGAACTGGCGCCCAAGTTCGTCGGGCAGAAAATGCATGCCATCAGTCGATTTCGGTTCTATGGCCGGTTCGGGTGGGCCCGGGCGGTGATACCCCGACCCGGCCTACCGCCGGGCTGGGTGGAGAGCGGACCTAAGGGGTGGCGAGGAAGCCGCAGGCGAACAGGAGGGAAGCGGCGGAGCCGAGTACGCTCCGGACGCCGTGCAGGTTACCCCAGCGACGCAGTAGGTCACGGCTTCTCGCCCCCGCTTCCTGCGGCGTCATCGCCATCAAGCGCTTGTTTACGGGCATGATAACCAACATCGTGAACGGCCAGTTTGCGAGCAGGAGCAGGCTCCCTGCCATCCACTGCCACTCGCGGGAGCCATACCAAGCCAGGAGCCCTGCGGCCCCTCCCAGCATGGCCAAGCCAGCCTGAATGGGCAGGGCGCGCTTGTAGCTGAGCTGCCACTGCGCGAGCAGGGGCGCGTCCTCCAGGCTCATCCGAGCGGGATGCTCGACGATACTGATGTAGAGCGCGGCCCCGGCAAAGAGGACCGCAATGACAAGGGCAACAAGGCTAGGGACCACCTGAATTCTCCTCTGGTTTGCTGTCAGGAGACGCGACCACGCCTGATGCGCCTTCCCGATATTGGTCGGGTTGACGCGGAGGCTGAGAAGAGCCCGTCCAAGGACGGGCGCAGGAGCTACCAACCTGCAACTCTATTTCCGGCTGGGCCATGATGCCGGATGCCGACCACCAGAGCACCATCTCGCAGGGCTGCTTCGGATCGAGTGCAGCAATAGGCCTTAAACGTTCGGCTTGGCGCGGGGCGGAGTGAAAGGTGCAGGTCCGCCCCGGATTGCTCCCCACTCAAGCCTAACCAGACCCTGCCGGCAGCCTTGGCATTCGCTATCAGCCGCCCGCCGCTCCGTGTCCCTTCGGCTCACGCCGGAACAGGCCGATCAGTGGCGACACAACAAACTGTACCACGGGGATCAGCACTGCGCCGACCAACAGTCCCACCACACCCGAACCCGCCGCCGTCGCCAGCCATTCCACGGCACCCGCAACCGCCGGCACCACGTCCGCTGCCGCGACAGCGGCGCTGTGGATTGCGTGCTCCACCCCCGGCACGCCGTAGGCCGCCAGCCCGTGCACGATGATGCCGCCGCCCACCCACACCATCGCCGCCGTGCCTACGATTGCCAGCACCCTGAGGAACCAGGGCATCCCGACCACCAGCCCGCGCCCGATCGCCTGCGTCACCGGCCGCACCGAGAGGTCGAAGTCGCTAGGTTGGCCAATTCGCCGGCGGAAGATCGCCGAGATCGGGCGCTCGCCGGCCGCCATCGCCAGCCCCGCGTCGTCCGCCTTCACGATCAGCGCCACCACGCCGTAAACACCCACCGTGATGCCGACGCCCACGATCGCCAGCACCACCGCCTGCTCCCACAGCGGCACGTCGGGTAGAGTGCCCAGCGTGATCGCCATGATCTCGGCCGACAGGATGAAGTCGGTGCCGATGGCGCCGCGAACCTTGGCGTCTTCCAGCGCCTTGGGGTTCTCCGGCGGTGCCAGCACCGCCGCCTCGTGCTGGCTGGCCCCGTGCGGCGCCACCGCGTGCCAGACCTTTTCCGCTCCCTCGTAGCAAAGGTAGGCCCCGCCCAGCATCAGCAGCGGCGTGATCGCCCAGGGCGCGAACAGGCTCAGAAGCAGCGCCCCGGGGAGGAGGAACAGCATCTTGTTCTTGAGCGATCCCCAGGCGATCCGTGCCACGATCGGCACCTCGCGCGCTGCGGCAAAGCCCACCACGTAGCGCGGCGTCACCGCCGCGTCGTCGATCACTACACCCGCTGCCTTAGTGCCTGCCTTGGTCGACTGTGCCACCACGTCGTCTAGCGAGGCCGCCGCGACCTTGGCCAGCCCGGCGATGTCGTCCAGCAGCGCGATCAACCCTGTGCTCAAGCGAAACTCCCCTGTGGCGTGCGTGCGCAGCCATCATGAACGATACGTAAGTTCGCTGCGACCCCGGGAGTTCGTATCGAAAGCGTCAGAATAGGGTCGCGGGCGGCGCTAGCCTCCCCGGCCAGGGGGTTATCGCTGTGTAGGGTGGGAAGCGGACATAGGTGATGCTGTTCGTCGAGGCTGCTCAGAATCTGAACGCGAAATAAGCAGCTAGGTTAGCTCGGGACCGACACGTTGGGCTGTGTGCCAGCCTACCCCACCATATTGGGCCGATGTCCAGCACTGGCATCCTGAACCCCGTTGACCTGCCGCCGGCGTTCGCCCGTCGCGTTCCCCGCCCCAGCCGCGGTGACGGCTGGAACATCCTGGCCGATGTGGAGGTGTTCGTCTTCGCCGTCGAGGCCGAGCTGGAGGCTATGGACCGCGAACGGGTCGGCGTGCACCGCCGTGGCCGCAAGCCGGATCTGAGCTTGCGGCGGCGGCTGATCGAGCTGATCTTGACGTTCGGCGGCATGCAGTGGCGCATCGCCGGCTGGCTCTCGGGCATTCCCTTCACCACGCTACACAGCACCTTCGCGCGCTGGTCCCGGCTGGGGCTGTGGCGCCGCCTCGGCCAGCGCTTGACTCTCGATTGGCGCCTGGCCCGCGACGACGAGGTGCTGCCCTCGGCGGTGGTGGCCGACAGTCGCTCGCTCCGCTCCGCCCCGAGCGCGGGGCATCGATGGCGGCAAGCTGGTCAAGGGCATCAAACTCTGCGTCATTTGCGACAAGCATGGATCCCTGCTCGATCTCGAGCTGCGCCCCGCCAACACGGACGACCGCGCGGGCATCCTGCCGACGCTGCCGAGACTGGCCGCGCTCGGCTTCCAGGGCGACCTTCTCGGCGACAGCGGCTTCAAGGGCGCACCCTTCGCCGCGGCGGCGCTCGAGCACGACATCCACGTCTCGGTCTCGCCCGGTGCACGCGGGACGGACGCTTGCTGCCGAGCGGGATCAGGTGGGTAGTCGAGCGGCTGTTCGCCTGGTTGAGCCGCTACCGGCGCCTCAACATCGTGTACGACCGTGCACCCGACCTTTTCGCCGCGCACGTCTGGATCGCAATGGTCTCCATCATCTCACGCCGGCTTGTCGCACAAACCCAGACGCAGAATGGGATCTAATCGCGGACAGCTTCTAAGCTCGAGTTTGGCCATTTCCGGGGTGAGGCGGCGGAGCGGGCGACGGGCTAAGGTGGAGGCGTCCTGGCCAGAGGACCGCCCCCATGTTGACCCTGCCGGCCCGCTTCGCCGCGGTGATCCTATGCTTCGCGCCGCTCCTCCAGCAACGGAGTTGGCGACATGCCGAGGTGCTGTTGGTTGGGGCGATCCTGGCGCCCGGCCGGCGTACGGTGAGCAGCATTCTGCGGATTAGCGGGCTCTGCCGGGAGCGGCGGTTTGTGAACTACCACCGCGTGCTAAACCGCGCCGCCTGGAGCGGACGAGCGGCAGC
>NZ_FMZX01000055.1 GCF_900101615.1 Belnapia rosea
GCGGTGCGCGTCAAGATAGTTGTCGCCTTGGTCTCGTAATCGCCCCCCTATCCGGTTTGCTTCAATGTGCTGACCGCGACGCTGCTGTCGCGCTCTGGGTTGAGGGTAACGGCGCCGATCGGGGTCCAATTGCGGGTCGGCCCGCTCCAGCGGCGGGGATTGGCCTCGCGGGCCTGCTGGTACAGCGCGTGGCGGGCGGCCAGGATGGGCCGGTCCTCGGTGGCATGGCGCTGGGCCGGGGTGACGTAGCGGATGCCGCTGTGACGGTGTTCGTGGTTGTACCAGCGCACGAAGGCGGCCGCCCAGTGCCGTGCCTCGGCGAGATCGGCAAAGCCCGCGGTGGGGAAGTCGGGGCGGTACTTGGCGGTGCGGAACAGCGCCTCGGCATAGGCATTATCGTCGCTGACCCTGGGCCGCGAGTGCGATGGCGCGATCCCGAGCCAGTGCAGCATGGCCAGCACGGTGGTGCCCTTGACGCTCGAGCCATTGTCGCCGTGCAGCACCGGACGGTGCGCACGGGCATGGATGTCCTCGGCCAGCGCGGTGCGGCGGACCAGATGCGCGGCGTGCTCGGCCTGGTCAGTCTCATGGACCTCATGGCCGACGATCTTGCGGCTGAACAGGTCGAGGATCAGGAACAGGTAGAACCAGCGCCCCTGCACCTGGGCCCGCAGGAAGGTCACATCCCAACACCAGACCTGCCCTGGAGCGGTGGCCACATGCGTGCTGGGCGGCCCTGCTGTCCGCGGCGGGCGAGCCCGGCCGCGGCGTTGCATCTGGCCATGGTCACGCAGCACGCGATGGAAGCTGGCCTCGCTGGCGACATAGACGCCCTCGTCGGCCAGCACCGGGACGATCCGGGCCGGCGGCGTGCTGGCGAAGCGTGGCTGATTGGCCAACTCTACGATCTGCGCCCGCTCCACCTCGCTCAGGGCCTGCGAGGGCCTGGGCCGGATGGCGTCGGGCCGGCGGTCGGCCCGGACCTGACCGTTCTCGCCACGCCAGCGCTGAAAGGTCCGCAGGTCGATGCCGGCCAAGGCACAGGCTGGGGCGAGCCGGGCGCCGGCGGCGCTGGCCGCCGTGATCTCGGCCATCAGGGTCTGGCGGTCCTCCAGGCGGGTCATTCGTCCTCGCCGTCGCGGAAGACCGCATCCAGTTTTTTTCGCAGCACCAGCAAGGCGGCCGTCTCAGCCAAAGCCTTGTCCTTGCGGTGCAACTCGCGCTCGAGCTCCCGGACCCGTCGCCGGTCCTGCCGCGCCTCGACGGCACTCGCCGCCCGCGGCTCGCCGAGGCCGGCAATGGCATCATGCTTCCAGGCCTCCAGCTCGGCGGGGTAGAGGCCTTGCTCGCGGCACCAGGTGCTGCGGGCGGCCTCATCCATCGTCGCCGTGGTGATCACCGCCTCCAGCCGTGCCGCCGGCGTCCAGCGCTGGTTGTTCGTCAGCTCACCGGGTGCGGCCAGCGCCTGGGCCCGCCAGCGTTCCAAGGTTGCAACGCTGACCCCAACCTCTCGGGACACCACATCAATGGCCGCGCTCTCCGGCGGTAGCAGCCGCGCCACGATGCGGTCCCTGAAGGCTTGTCCGTCTCTCGCCATTCTCGATCACCCGCGCCCCCTCATTGCGCGATCCTATCCAGGCGACAACTGCTCTGACACAGGGGGCTGGCGCGCCTCATGAAATCGAGCGAGCCAACAGGCGGCGCAAGCACCCTGGCGCTTCGCTTCAAGTCGGGAGCACGGTACCTTAGGAGGACTGTGCGGACGCTTTCGGAGGTGGGATCGAGCCCACCTCCGCCATGTCTCGATCACCGTCGGTTGACGAAGGCCCGCGCCTGCTCGATCGGCGGCAGGCTGGCTCAGGCCCGCTGGTGCCGCTAAACGGAGAGGCCGGGCACGACGAGCTCCTCCAGCGCGCGGCGCACTTCCTCATCCATGCCGATAGCCTTCCGCGTCGTGAGGTCGAAGGAGACCCCAATGGCCTCGGCCGCAGCGACCGTCACGCCGCTCTCGCCGTCAAAGAGCCAGTGCGCCCAGGTCGTGGTTTTGCTCCCCACGGCCTTGAGGCCGCTGCGGACCGTGACCAGATCGCCGGCCCGGATGGGGCGGTGGTAGACCAGGCGGTATTCGAGTGCTGCGCTGCCGACCTTCCCGCTGGGCTGTCCCCGCCGGCGCACGTCACGGGCTGGCGAGTTCGGCACCCCGTCCCAGATGCGGGCCATCACGCCGTCGACGCGCAACAGGCCGTTGTCGTTGCACTCCGTGGTCTGCACCGTGCCCTTGTAGGTTTGGCTCAGGCCGAGCTCCACCGCGTGCTTCAAAGACAATGGCTCCCGTGGAGGGTCGAAGCCGAGGCCCCGCGGGGCGGCGTAGTCTGGCACAACGACTGCAAGAGGGGTCACAGCATCGGCAATGCCGGAGAGCAGGGGGCGAGGGGCACCGGTCCGCGTGTCGGCCAGCACAGCGTCGGTCACGATCGTCGCCGCCACGGCGCCAGCGGCAACGTTCCGGATCTCCTGGTAGAGCCTGAGGGTATCGCCCCGCCGGTGAACGACCCCGCCATGGATCGAGAACGGGGTGCCGGCCGGGAGCTCACGGACGAAGCGGATGTGCTGGTCGGCTGGGACCAACCCGGCACCGTGCTCGCGCGCATTTGCGGGTCCTAATCCAAGCTCAAGTCCGAGCCAGTCCAGCGCTTCAAGGGCGCGCGAGACGTAGTGTCGGACGTTCATATGCCCCATCACGTCGCACTCGCCAACCTGAACGCTGCCCATACCGATCTCGATCATTCCGCCCCCCAATGAATTGGCGTGCTGCCCGCCCAGTCAGCATGCCCGGGCGGAGGGGGCAACACGCCTCGGCATCAGGGCATGCGGGTGCGCGTTCCGCTCCTGTGCCGGCATCAAGCCGTCGCCGGACTAACAGCAGGACGAGGACGTGACATCCGCACAGAACACCCGCGACGTGCCGCCCCACACCCCTGCGCAGCTCCTCCGCCTGCGGCGGGCCGACCTGGACGAGCTCTTCGCCAGCGCGGAAGCCGGGCCGGGGCCGGACGGTGAGTACCGTGGGACGCTCATCCTCCCGCTGGACGTCGTACCCCTACGCGGCATAGCGGCATCGGCCGGCCGCCTTGCGTGGCGCGGTAAGGTCTTCAACGCTGCGACGCGGCGGGTGATCAATCGGGTGCTACCCTTCGGGGTTCGTGCCGTCACCGCTGAGGTCCGGAAGGAGATGAGCATGCTGGACGGGCGCGAGTGTATCATCCTCGACTACTCGCGGACGTCCCTGGTCGCACGCAGCGTCCGCGACGAGCTGCGGCTGCTCCGGCCCGGTCTCTACCTGGGCCGGGCGTACTGGCATGGGTTCCGGGTCGCCGACTTTGCCCTCGAAGCCTGACCGGCGCGCCCGACCTCGCGACGCACGGTCGCCACGACCAAATCCCTAAGCACCCTACCAACGGAGGCCGCAATGCCGCCGCCCACCACGCCGTCGCTGCTCGGTCGCCGTCTCGTGGTCTCGGGGCTTGCCGCCACGGCGGTCGGGTCGCTGATCCCGGTACGGTGGGGTTGGCCCATACCACTTCGCTCCTGCCTACGCCACTGCAGACGAGCGAGCCCTTCTATCCCGTGGACTGGTCGGGCGATTCGGCCGCCGACCTGGTGCGGGTTTCAGGTGAGGCCGCACGGGCGCAGGGCGCGGTGACGCACCTGCGCGGCCGCGTTCTGGATGCGCGGGGTGAACCAGTCCATGTCGCGGCGACGACGCCGGGGCGAGCGCCGCTGGTGACACAGTTCTACTTGATCATCGAGCCACGGAATGAGCGTGATAAACTGTTCAATGCCCTGCGCGACCCGCGTCAGCGCGAGGCGCTGTTCCTGCGCAGAAAATCCGCCGATCGCCTCAAGTCCGGCGCGCTGCTCGCTAGCCGGGACATCGTGCTCGGCTAGCGCAGGCAGGGCAGGCCGGGGACGGTATTAGCCGGAACCGAATCCTTGGCTGCCAGTTCTGGCGTGATCCTGCGCGGAGCACATCATGGCACAGCAAGGCAAAGGGTCGACCCAGGCCGACGACCGGCACGAGAAGGCAAGGAACCTCGGCGAAGCGGCACTGGGAAAGCTCGCTGAGGGACGGGAGGCCGAGGCCGACCAACTGATCGAGAAGGCCAAAAAGCTTGACGAATCGGCGCTGAAGGAACTCGTCGAGGACCTCGACGAGGACGCCGGCTCGAACCCAGATGCGGCCAAGAGAGCACCCGGCTGACCGGCAAGCGGGCCTATCGGGTGGGGCTCGACGCCTGGCGCTGGGGCAAAGCCCTGCTTGCCGGCCTCCATGCCGTTTCGGCGTGGGGTGTCCAACAACCACCCCGGAGCCCAACACGAGCCTGGTCTGACCGCAACTGCAGCATTGCATTTGGCGTTCCGGGAGGATGGAACAGCAGATCACGATCGCCCGCCCAGCCGACGAGGTCTTCGCCTATTTGGCCGACCTCACTCATCTGCGTCACTGGTTGCCGCAACTGCGGCGTGAGGAGACGGAGCTGCCGGACGCCGGCTTGGAAAGCGACCGTGCTGCCGGCACGGTGCGTTGGTCCTTCGATCCGGCTGGAGAGTGGCGGGTACATGGGACAAAGGGGGTAACGACGTTGACGCTGTCCCTGCAGCGCGACACCGCCCAGGCGGCCGACCCCACTGGACCGGAGACGCCGGAGGACGCGGCCCGTTTCAGCGCGGAAGCCGCGTTGCAGAGCCTGAAATCGCATCTCGAGCGGGCCGGAGGAGGCGATCCGGACCTGCATACAGCTGATGTGTCGAGCCGCGCTTTCGGCCATAGCGCCACCAGCGACCCAAATATCTAAGAGCCATACCTATTTCGGAACTATTCCCCGAGCACCGGCCACTTTGCAGCCGACACAGCGGAGCTCGACATGTCGGCGCTGCATGACCGCTTCCCGCAAGATGTCCCGCAGGGCGGCCGCATTCTAGAAGCTGGCTGCGGCGTCGTGAGAGTTGTGCGCGGATGCGCAGAAAGTGCACAGATCTTCGCGGTGTGGGCTTCGGGGCGCCTCGGGCACTGTGATGCGCGTCGGTGTTGGTCTGCCCCGGAAGGCTAAGGGGCGAAGCGGACAGACTCGTCCCATGTCAGGCTGCCGCAGCGTGCAACAGGGTAACGGTGCGCCGAAGATTGTAGGCTATGGCAGCAAGCCGCACCTGCAGACCTGCCTTGGCAAGGCCGAGCCAACGCATCCGCCGTAGGCCATAGCTGCGCTTCCAGGTGCCGAACACCTTCTCGATGCGGCAGTGAACCCGCCGGACCGCCGCGTTGTTCGCTTCGAGCCGCGCGAGCGCGTCCGGGCCGCGGCCCCAGATGCCGGTACACATCGTGCGCGGCCGGCCGCCGCGGCTGATGATCAGCCGCTCCGCCGGCCCGCCGGTGAAGGCGCTGTCGCCATAGACGTTGCCCGGCTCCGGTGGCAGCACCGCTACCAACTCGGCTGCATCGTGCACGTTGACCGTCGTGACCTCGACACACGCACCAAGCCGGCACCTTCGTCGGTCGCCACGTGCGCCTTGTAGCCGTGCACCGGCTTGCGCCGGCGGTGCCCGGCCCACTTGGCCTCACCGTCCTGCCTAATGCTGGCGGACGGGACGCAGTCCCTGCCGCCGCGGCCCAGGAGCCCGGTAGCACGCCGCTGGTAGCCCCTGCGGCTGCGGAGGTCCTCGCACTGCCCACCGGCGCAGAGCCCGCCTGGTAACCCTCCACGGCACCCTCGGCACGCCCCAGCCTGCGCGACGCTGCCCACCGTGTCCTGGCCGCTTGGGACGGCGCGGCCGGCGAGCGCGCGGCCCTACCGGACGCCATCGCCGCCCTCCGCGCCATCTTGGTCAAGCCGGTGCCTGCGCCCGGCCCCGCCGGTCAGCGCAAGCCGCGTGAGGGCGCCAAGCAGCAGCAGGTGCTCGCCATGCTGCGCCGGCCCGAGGGCGCCACCGTCGTCCAGATCGCCGAGGCCACCGGCTGGCAAGCCCACACAGTCCGCGGCTTCTTCGCTGGGCTGAAGCGGCGCCAAGGCATCGCGGCGAGGCTGCTGAGCGGGTCCGGCAGGTCGGTCCCGGCAAGGAAGGGCGCCAAGGGCAGCTACACCGTCTACCGCATCACGGAGGCGGGCTGATGCGGCCGGCGCTGCACGGCGCCGCCAAGCTCGCGGTCGGGCACTACCGCGTCTCCACCTCCGAGCAGGGCCACAGCGGGCTCGGGCTGGAGGCGCAGCAGGCCAGTGTTCGGGCCTATGTCGAGGCCCAAGGCTAGACGCCGGTTGCCGAATACTCCGACGTCGCCAGCGGCAAGGGCGACCGCCGGCCCCGCTTCCAGGCAGCGCTAGCCCGCTGCCGCCAGCTCGGGGCGGTGCTGGTCGACGCCCGGCGCGACCGGATAACCCGGCGCGCCCACACACTGTCCGGGCTGCTGGAGGAGGGCTATCAGGTCCAGGCGGCAGATATGCCGGGCGCCGATGATCTGATGATGCGGATCTACGCCGCCGTGGCGCAGAAGGAGCGCGAGCTGACCAGCGAGCGCACCAGGGCGGTGCTGGGAGGTCCGGACACCGCTTCGGCCACACTCGCGCGACGCGAGGCGGCTGAGCGTGCGGCGCACTGATCGGCGCTTGAGGTCGATGCCTTCGTGGAGCCGGCATTACCTCATGTTCGGCGGTGGTTCGCGCACTGACGGAGCGTGGTATCGCTGTGCCTCAAGGAGGCGCCCTGTAGACGCACCGCGGGGAGCGCGATGCTGTCGCGGTGTAATCAGGGAGTTGGTCCACCAGGTGGTTTTTTGAGCGGTCCCGGATAGCCGCTTATGCGGTGACGTGGCGGGAGCCCACCAATGTGTAATTCACTCAAGCCGAATGCCGGCTTGCTTAATGAAGCCGTTCCAGCGCGTGCTCTGGTCACGGAAGAAGGTGGCGAATTGCTCTGGTGTGTTCGCCCGCGCCTGCAGGTCCAGGCTACGCAGCCTTTCAGCGACGTGCGGCGCTGCAAGAGTCTCGTTCAGCATTGCATTGAGACGGAGTACGATAGCTCGGGGCGTGCCGGTGGGCAGGAATAGGCCATTCCACTCGTATGTCTCAAAGCCAGGCAGCGTATCGGAAAGTGGAGGAAGGTCAGGCAGCGAGGCCAACTGTGTCGCGCCGGTATGGCAGAGTGCCTTCAGCCGCCGCTCTGTGACGAACGAGATCGCCGTATCGGCATTACCCCAGTAGTACTGTACTTGGCCGGCCAGCAGATCATTCGTGGCAGGGCCACCACCGCGATATGGAATGTGGTTGACGTGGATGCCGGCGCGCCGTGCGAACAGCTCGAGCGCGAGGTGCTGAACGCCGCCGCTGCCGGCCGAGGCCCAGTTCTGCGTTCCCGGCCGCGCCTTGGCATCAGCGATGACCTCCCTGACGGACTTGGCCTGGACGCAGGGGTGCATCAACAAGAGCTGCGGCACGGTGATCGCCTGGAAGACTGGGACCAGGTCGCGCACAGGGTCGAAAGTGAGCTGTGGGAATAGTACTGAGGTGGATAGCGGCGTCGTTCCATAGAGGATCGTGTAACCGTCCGCAGGCTGGCTCGCAGCATACCCGCTGCCGATCATCCCTGTGGCGCCGGCGCGGTTGTCGACGACGAATTGCTGCCGGGTACGCTGCGAGGTTTCCGCAAAGAGGAGCCGGGCGACGCTGTCGGCCGTACCTCCAGGGGGCCATGGCACAATCACGCGGACCGGGCGGGACGGCCAATCCACGTCCTGCGCAGCAGCTTGCTTCGCCGAGGTGGCGGCGAGGGCAGCGTAGATGGCCGCGCGGCGCGATAAGCCGGTAGCATGCTCTCGGATTTTGTTCACGGCGCTTCCTCAATTTTTTGGTGCTGGCGCGGACACTCTATGGCGGAAGAGGTCATCAACGAAACTATGTCGCACAACGCGAAGTTACCTAGCGTCGAGCAACCGGAGCTTTGATCCGCATGGCGGAAGTGATCCGGCGGCCACGATGAAGCCAGCGGCAACCGAGGGGCGAAGCATCGTTTCTGAACCTGCCGACGCGCCCTCAGGATTTTGGCAGCACGTTGCTGGCGACGCAGGTAACTGCGCAAAAACCTTATAGCATCTACCGGCACGAAGGCCACCCGAGCGCTCTCCAAAGCAGCGCCGGCGCGCCTTCGCCTGCACGACGTTATCCACTGAGTCTAAGTTGGATGGGAAGACGAGGCTGGCGAGCGCGCGGATCCGATCGACGCCACCACGGCTCTCTGCGCCATCGTGGAGAAGCCCAAAGCTGCAGCCCGCCCCACCGGCCCTCGTAAGCCGTGCGAGGGCACCAAGCAGCAGCAGGTGCTCGCCATGCTGCGCCGGCCAAAGGGCGCCACCGTTGGCCAGATCGCCGAGGCCACTGGGTGGCAGGCCCACACGGTCCGCGGCTTCTTCGCTGGGCTTAAGCGACGCAACGGCATTGCGGTCGAGGCAGCCGAACGGGTTCGGCAGGTCGGTCTCGGCAAGGAGGGCGCCAAGGGCAGCTACACTGTCTACCGTCTCGCAGAGGTCAGCTGATGCGGTCGGCGCTGCACCACGGCGCCCCCAAGCTCGCGGTCGATTTCTACCGGGTCTCGGCCGATGAGCAGGACCACAGCGGCCTCGGGCTGAAGGCACAGCAGGCGAGCGTTCGTGCATTTGCTGCGGCTCAGGGCTGGACGCTGGTTGCCGAGCACCCGGACGTGGCCAACGGCAAGGACGCTGGCCGGCTGGGCTTCCAGTTTGCGCTGGCACGGCGCCCACAGCTCATGCCGAGCATCCACGCTGTCATGGTGCAATAAAGCTGACGTAGTGTCACTTTCTTTTGCGCCGGCGACGCTGTCCGAACATTGACACTGCAGCGACGGCCGATGCGGCAGCTGCCCCCAGCAAGCTGATTGTCACAGCGCCTGCTGACACTTCATCGCGTGCTTGGCTTTTGACGCGTATGATTCCCCACAGACCCTGCGGTACGTCCCATTTCAGAACGCCGCTACGATATGCGAGATCTCGTGCCTTGTGCCCTGGATGTACAGGAATTTTGAACGCTAGTGTCCTCGCTGTGCCGCAACTCACGGCCGACTCGGAGGACACCCAAGGCACAGGACCAGTGGGCGGTTCAAAGCGGTCTTCCCGCCATGTGACACCGTGGATCGTAAAGCTGTGGTGGCGTGGTTTGTCGCAAGCGCCGACTAAATGGAGCCTGACTTCAGCGCCGCTCGGGACGTGCCAGACAGGCGTTGCGGGATCAGGTCGCAGCCGGGTGTAAGGGTTACCCTGCGGGTCGAACACTGGACCCAATGGTTCAGTACGGTAGTTAAAGCCCTTCTGCCCCTGATCCTCTTTCTCAGCGTCGCCAGCTTCTTCATTCGGTGGATCCGGCAGGGGGAATCCCACATTGCCGCCCTTGCCTTTCATAAAAAGCCGCAGGCCATCCTGCATCAGCAGCACCATATGCTCCTCCCTCTCTGCCGCCGGGTTCGAAGGAGCTTCGCCTTTTCGTACCACCGTCACTCGTGACCCGTGCCAGACGGCCTTAGCCGTGCTCCTGGCGCGTGCCCTTCGGGGTTGCACCTCGAAAGGGGTTGCGTCCTTCGGAAGGACAACCAGAGCGCCGACAAGGCCATGATGACGGTGATTGCGGAAGTCCGCCATGTCCTGAAGCAGCAGAGGGCCGAGCGCCTCACCCTCATTCGAATCTTCGCTTGTCGGACGGGACGTATCCCACTCGTACAGCTTCGTTTCCCCAGGCTGCGCTGTTTGAACGGGATTGTGGCCGACGTTCGCTCCATCAGCTGCCCGAATTTGATAGCGCACGAGGTCCGCGTGCATCGAAACATGCGATGAAACCGGACGGTCCGCCTTTTCCACCGGAACCTCCGGTGCGTGCGGCTCAGGCTCGAGGCTCTCACTTGGCAAAAGCTCGATGCTATTGGTCAGCTCGACGACAACCCTCTCGCCTTCTCTGCACCACAGAATAAGTGGCTCTCGTACATTGCCTTTGCTCGGTCCTGTTGGCATCCATTCGCCGCCAAGCTCTTTGGTGCCAGTGAGTCGGTAAACCAAGCCATAAGGGTCGACGATATCCGAGCGATACAGCAGCCGCTGTCGCTCGGCTTTGACTCTGAAGCGCCGTTCCATCGCCGGTGCGGGTGACTCAGCCGGCAATGGCCATGGCTCGCCTTCCGGTCTGGACAACTCCAAAGGCTCGCCGGCTATGGGCCGCGGCAGCACGCGGATTAGTCCCCAGCAGCCGAGCCATAGATCGTCAGCGCCAGACAGTTTGTACAGGTGATCGCCCGGACCGATCGGCACTTGGTTGATGAAAGTATAAGCTTCCGAGATCCCAAGCGACTGTTGGTTCCGAACTGCGGAGTCAAGCTGACCCCGGTAACGCCGCCAGCGGAGGCCATGGACCTGGAAGCTATGTTGCTCCTCATGTGACCCTTGGACAATCCGGAGCCAAACTGGATCACCCTCGTAGGTCTTGAAGATCGTCGTATCGGGGTCGCCATGCATAGAGGACCTGAACCAGTCTGCGGGATCTCCGGGCCGCTCTCTAATTGGCGCGCTTCGATAGTTGAGACCCATCACGCTCTGATCGCCGTGCCCGCCGACGACATTCGGCGGGTTGAGTGAGGTGGTCCCTGGATTTCGGACAGGCGGGTAAGCTCGGTTCGCTTGTGAGAAGGATGGCCCTGGATGACGGGCAAGCGGACGCGGTACTCGGCGGAGTTTAAGGCGAAGGTGGCGCTGGAGGCGCTGCGGGGTGAGCTGACGACGGCGCAGCTGGCGGCCAAGCACGGCATTCACCAGACGATGGTGGGTGAGTGGAAGCGGCAGGCCATGGAGGGGCTGACGGCGGTGTTCTCCGGCAAGGCGGCGGCGCCGGAGAGCGCGAAGGTGGCCGAGGCGGAGGTTGAGAAGCTGCACGCGAAGATCGGGCAGC
>NZ_FMZX01000056.1 GCF_900101615.1 Belnapia rosea
CAGTCGGCCGACGCTGCGAAACTCTCGCCAGCCCTCCGCGAGAGCATCGCCTATGCCCTTTGCCACGCAGCCTGAATGGCCAAAGCCGAGCTTAGGGTCGAGTGGTCCGGCACGGCGAGGTCGAGACCAAGCAGCTGCAGAATGGACCCAATCAGGCCCTCGGTCTGGCGCAGCGCCAGGCGGAACACGGTACGCAGTGTCAGGGCGGTTGCGATCGCCAGGTCCGAGTACTTCGCTTGGCCACCCCGGCCAGTGCGCGCCTCGGCGCGCCACCCTTCAATCGCCTCGGCCGTGAACCATACAGTCAGGCTGCCACGGGCGCGCAAGCCGGCGTCGTACTCAGCCGAGTTGGTGACCTTCTGGCGCTGCTTGGGGATGTGGTGCCGGCGATCGGCATTGACCTTGAACGGCATGGCGGGCGTCCCTCACGGCTCGAGGGCTTTCCCCTCTGCCAGCCTACTCCGAGGCGCCCGACCGAGTGACCTATGCAACAAGATGACTTGGATTGACTAGTTCTACTGGGATCACTCACTGCGGCCGCTCCCGGTCGCCCGATCGCGGCCGGTGACATAGGCGCGCTGACCGGCCAACCCGGTTCCGGCACCCAGCCGGACACCGCCATCCGCCTGCGGCACGGCGAGCGGCGCCACGGTCACCGGGAAGACCCCGCCTCGCTGCACGCCGAGCACCTCAGCAACCTTGGGGCTGACGTTGAGGATGCGGCCATTGGTGCCGGCGATGCGATCCCGTACCCGCACCATGGCCGTCTGGCCATTCCGGAGGTTGGTGACGCGCGCCGTCGTGCCGAGCGGAAGGGTGCTGCTGGCTGCGACGGTGTCGTCCGGGTCGAAGCGGCCGCCATCGGCCATCCGCCGGCCCGCCAGCTCCCGGGCGAAGATGGCAGCCTGACCCCTCTGCCGGCGCCCCGACTGGTCAGTGGCATCCTGAGGTGCCCCGTCCGGCATTGGGTTGATCGGGCGTTCGGTCGCGGCGGCGATTTCGGCCAGGCCGAGAGCGAGCACCGCGCAGATTGTCATCCCAAGCTTCATGATCCTGACCCGGACGTTGTGGTGGACAACGCGCGTCAGGGTGGGCGGGCTTCCATCAATCCTGGATTGTTGAAAACCCCTTGCCTTGCGGGGCCGAAGGCGAGGCGGCCCCGGCCCGGTGGCGTCCGGTTCCGCGCTATGCTGCGGGCTCGCTGATGTCCCAGGTCACATCCGCATCGCCCGCGAGCGAGAATACCACCGTGAGGCCGCGGACCCGCGCGGGAACGCTGCCTTCGGCAACCTTCTGGACCTCGTCCAGCAGCCGCATCATGGCGCGTTCCATATGGCTCGGCGCCTCCGCCGGGACGCGGCCGTCGTCGCCCGGCGTCCTCGCTCCGTCAGGATTCATGGAGGCTGCGGGAGAGATCGGGCGATCCATCCGCCCAGCGGGATGCGAACTCATCGATGGCGACCTGAAGGGCGAGGCTCACCACGACGATCGCTGCGGTGCTGGCAAGGAAGGCGACCATGGCAAAGCTCCTCTGCCTGTCCCTCCCCTCACCTGCCGCTATGTTGCATTGCAGCATGAAGCGGCGCAAGCATTTCCGGCGACGTATCCGCTTCGGTGCCGCCAGCCTGACCGGGCGCCGGAACGGTCCGGCCCGCGGCGCTCAGGCCGCGGTCAGCGTCACAGCCGTAGTGGTGAGGCGGTCGGTGTCCGAGCCGTGCAGCGCCTCGATCCGCACCTCGGGCTTGCCATATGTCACCGCCCCACAAGGCGAGCAGAAGGCGACTTCCGCCGCGTCGCGGCCGATGCCGATGCCGATGCGCACCAGGCCGTCCGCCGCCGCCTTGCGGGTTGGGTCGAAGAGGAACCAGGCGCCGCCCTCCGGCCCCTCGAGCCAGGCCTCCATCACCGCATGGAAGTCGGGCGGGAAGAGGCGCCAGGCGAAGGCACTGACGAAGCGCGCGGGAATGCCGAGAGCGCGGCAGAATGCGATGGCGAGATGCGCGAAGTCGCGGCAGACGCCCTGGCGCTGCAGCAGGGTATCACGCGCGGAGGTCTTCTCGTCGCTGCTGCCCGGCACGTAGTCCAGATGGTCATGCACCCAGTTGCAGATCGACACGACCCGCTGGTAGCCCGGCGGCAGGTGGCCGAATTCCTTCTGCGCGAACTGACTGAGCAGGTCGGACTCGATGTAGCGGCTGGGATAGGTGTGCATCACCACCTCGAACGGCAGGCGCCCGGCCGGCATTTCCTGCACCTCGGCCGGCGCGATCTCGACGGGGTCGAGATCCACCACCGCTTCGTAGTACACGGTGAGCTTGCCCTGATCGGCATGGATGCGGAGATAGCGGTTTCCACTCTCCGGCAGGGTGAAACGCTTGGGCGCAAGGTCTTGGGAGAGCGAGAGGTGCTCCTCGACCACGGTCTGGCCAACCCGGCGCTGGGCTTCGATGTTGAACACGAACGGCGTGCCGGCCACCTGGACCTCGTAGTCGAGATTGCATTCGACCTTGTAACGCATCGTGCACACCCTTCCCGCGCCGCCAAGGAGGGAAGCTGCTTGTCTCCAGGGCGAGATTTAGAAGGACGCGGCGCGTGTGACTTCTGCCAACGCGAGCATGGCAGGGTCTATGGGCGTGCAAGTTGGAGCAGGCAATCTGATGAAATGGCAGGCAGACATGCTCGCCGAGGCGGGCGTCGCGTGCCTGCGCGGCGATCCGCTAAACCGCAGCGCGCTGTCAACGCAGTCCACAACGACAGCGATCTGGTTCGGCCTGGCTGCGTCCGGGAATTTCGGCAGCGACCTCTCCTGGGTTTGAGCCGCCCGCAGGGAACCCATACAAGGCTGTGACTGCGCCGATGGTTTTGCCGCCTGATCGGGTGTCCTGGACGGCATCGTGGCGCAGTTGTCCTGGCGGCCGGATGAGGCGCGGGCGGCGTTCGAGTCGCACCTGCCGCACCGCCGGCAGGGCAAGCCTGGCATGATGCTTCATAACCTATGACAACCGGTGGGGGTGGGTTGGATCATGTACGAGATCATTCTGCATCACTATCCGCGCTCCCCCTATGCCGAGAAGATTCGGCTGGCGCTGGGCCTGAAGGGGCTGGCCTATGCCTCGGTGACGACGCCGGCCTGGATGCCCAAGCCCGACCTCATGCCGCTAACGGGCGGCTACCGCCGCGCGCCGGTCCTGCAGGTGGGCGCCGATGTGTTCTGCGACAGCGCGGTGATACTCCATGCCCTCGAGCGCCTGCAGCCGAACCCACCACTCTTCCCGGCCGGCAGCGAGGCCTCGGCCATGACGCTCGGCTCGGCCATCGAGAAGGCGCTGTTCTTCCAGGCCGTCGGCCTGGTCGCAGGCCTGGCCGGACAGGCCTATCCACCCGCCTTGCTCGCCGACCGGCTGGCCTGCTTCGGCTTCAGTCTGGACCAGGCCGTGATGCGCCCGCAGCAATCGCTGTTTGTCGACCGGATCAACGCCCAGCTGGTGAGGTTGCAGGCCATGCTGGCCGATGGCCGGCCCTACTTGCTTGGTGCGGCCTTGAGCGCGGCCGACCTCTGCGCCTACCACCCGCTGTGGCAACTGCGCCGCGCCGGCGGCGATCCGGAGGCGGCGCGGACCATCGAGATGCTGCTGTCGCCGATGCGGATCTTACAGCCCTGGATGGAGCGCATCGTCGCCCTGGGCCATGGCCATCCGCGCGAGATGACCGGCGCCGAGGCGCTCGCCGCCGCCGCGGCAGCCGAGCCGATGGCACCGGACGAGGCGCCCGGCGCGATCGGCCTGCACGGGATCGCCTGCGGCGACCGGGTTCAGGTGGCGGCGGACGATTATGGCCGTGACCCGGTGGTCGGCACGCTCCTGGCCGCATCCGACCATGCCATCGTCCTGCGCCGCACCGTCCCCGGGCTGGGAGAGATCCACACGCATTTCCCGCGCGTCGGCTTCGACGTCACGGCCGCCTAATGGCACGATAGTCCGGGAGGAGGCGGCGTGATGCAGTACAATCCCTTCGGCGACGAGCGCATCTCCTGGAAGGTGGTGGAGGCGATCGGCGCACGGATCCATGTGCTCGGCACTCATGCGAGGCTCGGCATCGCCGATGTGCTGATCCGCTTCGAGGCCAACAGGCAGGGCAAGCTGCACCGGCATGTCTGCGATTTCACGACCTTCGTGCTCCAGGGCGAATTGCGCTTCTGGCGCCCGGATGGCTCGCTCAAGGAAGTCCGCCCCACCGGCCACCATGTCCAGATCGCCGCCCATGGCGAGCCGCATTGCGAGGGCGCCGGCGACCGGACGGCGGTCGTGCTGTTCAGCTTCCGCGGCAGCACCGGGGACATGATCCACTATCTCGACGAGGATGGCGCGGTGGCGTTTCGGCTGGGCTTCCCGGATTTCGTGGCGGCGCAAGGCTGAGGGGCTTCGTCAGCGGTTGGGCGTCGCCGGGTCGAGTTGTAGGGCGAGCGGGATCGCCAGGGCGCAGAGCGCCGCCAGGAGCGTCGCGGTGAAGAGGCCGGTCCCCAGCGAGGCCAGCAGCGCCTGGGCGGTGGCGCCCAGCCGGTCCGGCGCCAGGCGCGGCAGCATGGCCATCGCCGCCATGTGCTGCGCGGCGAAGGTCAGGCCGTGCAGCGCCTGCATCGCCACCAAGAGGACCACCGGGACGTCGAGCGCCATGGCCGACCAGCGCAGGAGGCCGGCGGCGGTGGCCAGGGCGCAGGTTCCGCCCACCCCCAGCCGGGCCAGCAGGTGCTGGCCGAGAAGGAGGAAGACACCGACCTCGGCGGCGACCGACAGGGACCAAAGCAGGCCGATGCTGCCGGGCCCGATACCGGCCGCTTGCCAGCCCAGCACGGCGAAGCCGGCATAGAAGGCATGGCTGCCCTGGACCAGGCCCGAGACCAGCAACAGGCGGCAAAATGCCGGGAGGCGCAGCAGCACCCGCATCGGCGCCGGCCCGGGCCCCCTCTCCTGCCCCGAGGCTGCGGGCCGCGGCAACAGCACCGCGGAGCCGGCCGTCAGGGCGAAGCATCCGGCATTGAGCCAAGTCACGACGTGAGGCGACCCCGCCGCGGCCACCAGCCAGCCCGCCGCCGTGCTGGCGGCGATGAAGGCGGCTGCCCCGGCGCCCCGCACCACGCCGTAATCGAGCCCTCGCCGTCCTGGCTCCGCCGCCGCGCGCACCGCCAGCGCATCGGGCAATGGCCCTACCGGCGCGGTCGCCAGCGCATGGACCACGCGGACGAGGAACAGCATGGCGCCACCGGTGGCGAGGCCATAGCAGAGCACCGACAGCCGCGCCGAGCAGGGCCACGGCCAGCACCTCTCGTGGGGTGCCGGTGCGGTCGGCCATCGCCCCGGCGGCAGACATGGCCAATAGCCGAAGCGCCGTCCCCATGCCGAGCAGCACCCCGACCTCGACGGACGTCGCGCCCTGCAGCGTCAGCACCGCCGACAGGAAGGGGCTCAGCACGCCCCAGCCGAGGAAGATCAGCACAAACAGCCACAGGTAGCGCGACAGAGCCCTCGGCTCGCCCGTCGCATCGGCAGCCAGGACGGTCCGGCGCGCGTCGTTCATCCTTGGAGGTGGTACCGAGGATGCACGCGCTTCCCACCACCATTACGGCCGTTGCTGTGCCCAGGATCGCCTTGCCGGCCTTGCCGCTCATGCTTTTCGTAGCGTGGCCTCCGTGCGGGCCTGCAAGTCGTCGAAGGACAGGCCCGCGACCGTGTCCACGACGGCGAGCCCGTCCGGGGTGATATCGAGGACCGCCAGGTTGGTGTAGATGCGGCTCACGCAGCGCGCCGCCGTCAGCGGATAGGTGCAGCGTTCAAGGATGCGCGGGCGGCCGTCCTTGGTCACGTGCTCCATGACGACCCAGACCCGCTGCGCGCCGACGGCGAGATCCATCGCGCCGCCGATCTGCCGCCCGACATCGGCGGCCGATTGCGACCAGTTCGCCAAGTCGCCGTTTTGCGCCACCTGGAAGCCGCCGAGCACGCAAAGATCGAGATGCCCGCCACGCACGATGGCGAAGCTGCTCGCATGGTCGACATAGCTGCCGCCCGGCCGGATGGTGACGCGTTGCGTGCTGGCATTGACCAGCCAGGGATTCTCCCGGTGCGGCGCCGGTGCCGGGCCCATCCCGAGGATGCCGTTCTCAGAATGCAGCACCACCTCCCGCTCCGGCGGCACGTGGTCGGCGACCAGGGTCGGGATGCCGATGCCAAGATTGACGTACCAGCCCTCTGGTATGTCCCGCGCCACGCGGGCCGCCATGCCGGTTCGTCCGAGGGGCGTGAAGCCCTGTGCGGTATCGCTCATTTCCGCCTTCCTTCAGCGCGGCAGCTTCGGGTCGCCGGCCGCGACATGCAGCACGCGGTCGACGAAGATGCCCGGCGTGACGATCTCGTTGGCGGCAAGCTGCCCAAGGTCGCAGACATGGTGCGTCTGCACGATGGTGAGCCGCCCGGCCATGGCCATGATCGGGTTGAAGTTCCGGCCGCTGTCCCTGTAGATGAGATTGCCCCAGCGATCGGCGGCCCAGGCCTCGACCAGCGCGACGTCGCCCGGCAGGGCGAGTTCGAGTACGCAGGGCCGGCCGCCATAGTCGCGCACCTCCTTCCCCTCCGCCACGAGGGTACCGGCGCCGGTTGGGGTGAAGAAGGCCGGCACGCCGGCGCCGGCGGCGCGGATGCGCTCCGCCAGGGTGCCCTGCGGCACGATCTCCGCCTCCATGCGCGCCGCCTTCACCGCCTCGGCCGCCACGCTCCCGCTGCGCAGGAAGGTGGTGATGACCTTGCGCACGCGGCCGAGCTCCACCAGGCGCGCGATGCCCTGCACCGGCTCACCCAGCTTCTGCGCGCGGCCTGCGGCGTTGAGGACGATGGTCAGGCCGGTGGCGCCCTGCTCAATCAGGCCATCCAGCAGGGCATGGGGTGCGCCGACCTCGCCGAAGCCTGCCATCAGGACGGTCGATCCATCCCGGATGCCGTTCATTGCTTCGGCGATGGAGCGCACGAACTTGTCGATCATGCAGCCTGGGTCCCCCTTGTTCGTGACGCCGCGTGGTCCGGCCGGTCGCAGGACCGGGATGGTAGGCGCAGTGCCGCCTGCCCGGCCAGCGGCGGCGGGCGCGACTGGCGCTTCGCCGGCCTGGGTGATTGAGTGCGGGGACGCGCGCGCAGACGCGCCGACAGGAGGAACGAGGAATGGCCCGCATGCCGTCGTCCATCGGCGTTTCGCGCCGCGGGATCGTCCTGTCCGGGGCCGGCTTGGCGATGCCAGGCGTGCTTCGCGCCCAATCCGCCCGCTTCCCGGACCGGCCAATCCGGCTGGTCGTGCCCTTCGGCGCCGGCGGCAATCTCGATACCCTGGCGCGGCTGCTGACGCCCGGCATCGCGGAACGGCTGAGGCAGCCGGTGGTGATCGAGAATCGTGCCGGCGCCGGCGGCAACCTGGGGACGGAGCTGGTCGCGCGGGCCCAGCCGGACGGGTACAGCCTGCTGCTTGGCTCCAACGGGGCACTGACCATCAATCCGCTGATCATGGAGCGGGTGCCCTATGACCCGATGCGCGACCTACTGCCGGTCGCGCTGTGCTTTCGCACGCCGAACGTGCTGGTAGTCAGCCGCAAGCTGCCAGTCACCACGCTGGCCGAATTCGTCGCCTATGCGAAGGCACGGCCGGGCCAGGTGCAATGCGGCTCTGCCGGCGCCGGCACGTCGAACCATCTGATGATCGAGCTGTTGAGTGTCGCGACCGGGACCGGCCTGGTCCATGTGCCCTATCGGGCGAGTGGTGCCGCGACGCCCGACCTGTTGAGCGGCACCCTGCCTGCCTCGATGGAGCAGATCACCATCGCCCTGCCACTGCATCGCTACGGGCAAGTGCGCATCGTCGGCATCGGATTGCCCGGGCGTTCGCCACTCCTGCCGGACGTGCCGAGCTTCGTGGAGCTGGGCGTGCCCGATGGTGGCCTCGTCTCCTTCATCGGCATCCTCGTGCCCAGCGGCACGCCGGCGCCGGTTGTCGGCCTGTTGCGCGAGGCCATCGCCGCCGCTCTGACCGATCCCGCGCTGCGAGCGCGGGTGGAGGAGACGGGCAGCCTGGTAGCGGATGCCGCGGCGGCGACCCCCGCCGGCTTCGGTGCCCTACTGCAGCGTGAGGCGGAGCTGTCCCGCCGCGCCGCGGCTGCGGCCGGCATGCTGGTGCGCTGATATCGGCCGGGTGGCGGCTACGGCCACGGGATGTGGATCGCGGCCGGGCGGCCTCGATCCCGCGACGCCGCAGGTCATGGCCGTGGTGTCCAACGCCTTGGCGCTCTCGGACATGGCGGCGACCTCCGCACTCATTTGCCGGCAGCGACGCTCGTGGTGGATTTCCTTGAGGAGCGCCGATACCACCCGGCATAAGGCTTCCATGGCATAGGGCTTGAGGAGAACCTTTTCCTGAGGTGGTCCCCATTCGTCGGACAGCTTGGCGGCCTGAATAAGCTCGGTCCTGGTTTCCTTCAGGCCGCCAATCTCGTCACCGCATGCGCCTCATCGGGGGTCTGCCCCGCCAATGCGCTATGGGGGCGTCCGGCATTGTAGTAGCCGATCCACTTCGACAGCCCGGCCCGCAGCTCGGACCCGGTCTCGAAGGCATGCAGGTAGACGCACTCATACTTCAGGCTACGCCACAGTCGTTCGATGAACACGTTGTCCATCCAGCGGCCGCGGCCGTCCATCGAGATGCGCACCCCGGCCTGCTGCAGCAGGCCGGTGAACCGCGGC
>NZ_FMZX01000059.1 GCF_900101615.1 Belnapia rosea
GACCGGGAGGTCGGGCGCGAGCGCCATCCGGCAACACGGGCAGACCTCAGGGCGGTGGGCAATCCTCTCGGAGACATCGTCGCTCAAGGGCCGACTGTGGCCCGCGTGGCCCGGCTTGGCGCCTCCAGGCCTGGCGCGCTCGCGCCGTTCCTTCCGGTCCGTGGACGGCGGCTTGGAGGATGTGCGCGACGTCTTCTCCGGCCGCTGCAGTCGCAGCACCAGCTCGATCAGCTCCGTCTTGCTTAGCCGCTCAAGCTCGTCCCGCTGCATGCCAGCATCGAATCAGCCAACCCACTCCAGCGCAAGGGGGTGGGTAATTACCCGGCGACAGCGGTCCGGGCCGTGAAAACACCGCCTGCAATCGCCTCTCCGAGGACGCCCAGCCCGCCGACTGTGGTGATGAACAGCGTGCGCATGTCGACGCCGCCGAAGGCGCAGCACGTGACGTTCGCTGTCGGCACCTCGATCCTGCCCAAAGGCAGCCTATCGGCCGAGAAGCGGAAGATGCAGCCGCCACCCCAATGGGCGACCCAAAGACATCCCTCGACGTCCACCGCCATGCCGCCGGGATAACCGTCGTCATCGTCGAAGCGAACAAACATCCGCTTCCCGGGAATTTTGCCACGCAAATCGTAGGAATAGATCATATGGGTCGGGCTGTCGGCGCAGTACACGACGTGGCCGTCCGGAGAGAAAGTCGGGCCATTCGGAACCGTGTAGGGTCCGTCGATGCGTGCCACCCGCTCGGGGCCGTCCAAAATATGAAGGGCGCCTTCCGACGGGGGCTCATCGATATGCATGGTGCCGAACCAGAAGCGCCCGGAGGGGTCCACTTTTCCATCGTTGAGGCGGTCGCGCGCAGAATGGCCTTCCGGCGCGGCCAGGAACGCGAGTTGCTCCGTCTCCGGTTCGAATGAGAAGACCCCGGTCCGTAGCCCAATAATGATTCTGCGGGGGGATCCTCCGTGAGCGCCAGGCATCCTGGCTCCTCCGGCAGATCCCAAGATCTTCGGTCGCTGCCAGCCTCGTCCATCCGGTGCAGGCAGCAGCCCTTTATATCCACCCACCAGAACCGGCCAGCCCGGGCGTCCCAGAGCGCGCCTTCTCCGAGCTGGGCACCGGCTGCCCAGACAAGGCGCGCCTGTCCCAGCACCGAGCCCATAGCGGTCACTCCGGCTCTCCCCTCAACGGCGCAGCGCAGGCAGCACGCGCTCCCCCGAAAGCATCGATGAATGCCTGCTGGTTGCGACCGACCTGGTGAAGCTGGATCTCGTCGAAGCCGAGCTCGGCAAGCTCCGCGATCCGGGCCGCGTGCCAGCCGAGGTCAGAGGAGATCCAAATGGCGGGATGGTAGCGATAGCCCGGTGCGGAGATCACCAAGAAGGGCAGCCGGGTTGTTGCCATCGCCGCTCCCAACCACGACCAAGCAAAACCGGAATGGCCCTGCGCCAAGCCCCAGGGCCGGAAATGGTCGGAGGACATCGCGCAGTCGAAGCCCGTCTGCTCGGCTGCCCGCGCCACGGCCAGGAGTTCGGAAGGGGAAAACTGCTCATGCGAGGCATGAAAGCCAATGCGGGGCGGGAGCGCCATGATCGGGACGCCTCTGTAGAGGTCTCCCGGAACCTGCAAGTCTTCGCCCAGTTGCGTGACCAGTGCAGTTGTTCCGCTGAACGGCGGGGATCGGGTCGGCGTTTCGACGCTCGCATCAGCAAATCGGTCGCGGTCTCGAGTTGCTCGAACCACAACAATTCCGCGCATCCCGAACGGCCTCAGGATTTCCGCTGGGGCCTGAGCCATTGAGCCGCGAGCTTGGCCGCCGGCCTTTTTCACTTAGCCTTAGCCTTGTCCTAGCGCGGCGCGTTGAACCGGCTTCCTGCGTAGGCTCTGCCGGGCTCCGAGCATAATGGGCCACTTCAGAGTGTACGGCTCTGAATGGTCGGCAACACCACCATCCTGCAGCAGGAGGCAAGCCGTTGGGCGCAAAGGCGTCCGCCGGCAGGACCGGAGATGAATGATGGCCGAAGACGCGGACGACAACACGCCTATCGAGGTAGACGAGGACGACAGGACCTTTGTGCTCAAGGACGAGGAGACCGGCGAGGAGCGTACGGCCTTCGTGCTGCGAAGGGGTGAGGTGGCAGCCATCCTAGGAGGCTCCGCCGAAGAGTTCAGCGGGCAGTTGGTAACGGCAGACGCCGAATTGGAGGATGAGGACAGTGGGGACGCTGACGCTTCCGACAGTCTGCCGGTGCGACTGGCCATGGCATTCCTCGGTCGCTTGGCGGAGGAGCCTGAGTTCGCGCGCGACATGCTGGACTGGTACGAAACGCACCTCGCGGCCGACGCTGCACAGGACGAGGAATGATACCGGCCGTCCCATCAAATGACCGCTCCGGGCGGTTAACGGCTGTAGCGTTCGCCGCCTGGATGTCTGCTCTACCGCGGTGAGCGGACATAGTCGCAACTAGCTTGAGTGCCGTACCACCGTACCTCAAGCGACCCAGCATGAGAGGGCGATGCCGGCAGCTCTCCAGGCGACGGCCGAGGCGGCGCCGAGCAGGACCAGAGCCGCGAGGAGGCCGAGGCAGAGCAGGAGCCCATCCCGCTGTAGGCAAGCGCAGGCGATCAGCACCAGGTCCAGCCCGGGGAGAATGTTGCTGAGCGGAACGGGGACAAGCAGCAAGGCACCCAGCAGCAGCACGGTGACGCCGACCAGGCGCCGCACCGCCTCCTGCACCGTGAGCCAGCGTGGACGGGAGAGCCTCTCCAGGCACCGGAGCGTCGGGACGGCCCAGCCTGCAGTCCAGGCAAGGTGCTGCGGCTTGACCTGTCGGTGCGCGATGTGCCGGGGGAGAGCGGGACGCGGGTGGACCAGCGCCATTTGCAAGGCCGGCACGATCAGCAGCAGTCCAGCGAGGGTCGAGGTTCCGGGGGCAAGGCCAAGTAGCGCCAGCAGCAGCAGGATGAGCCCGAAGGACCGGTCGCCGGTCCCGTCCACCAGGCTCTCAAGCGTCACCTCCCCTGCCCGGATATCCCGGACCAGCTCCTCCAGCACGACCGAGCCAGGGAAGTGCGCGTTCATACAGGAGCTGGGCGAGCTGCTAGTAGGACCGCCGGTTCGTCATCGCAGAGTTCTGTCGGCGCCCGTACCCGCCGCTGTCTCCGGGGTCGTACGCGTCGTAAGCCCGGCTCCGATCTCGAGGATGCCGAGGATTAGGTGCGGCCAGAACACCCGGTCGGCGAAGCCGAAGAGCCAGGGCGAGACCACCAACAGCAAGCCGGCTCCAACATCGAGGAACAGATGGACCGGCATCGGGATCATGCGTACGGCGCCGAACTCATAATCCGTCAACAGCGAGGCGCCAATCAGCGCCGCCCCGATGATCTGCGGGATCCACTGCGCCGAGGTGCCGTCCGCGAAGCCGAGGATGTAGGGCATGATGATGAGTAGGACGCCCATGAGATAGTCGATCGCGCCATGTGCGCGCGTTGAGATGAAGCGCAACTCACCCTCCTCCTGCGCCCAGGGCGCCCTTTGTGAGTTACTCGAACGCTTGACGAGTTTCCGCAGTTCGTCGTGCGCCGGGAATGGCCCGCGTATTGGTGGCCTCAACGCCGCACTACCCGCCAAGGCCAGCATCCGACCGTACGGTCGCGTGCCAGCACCGCCTCGATCCACTCGTTGAGCCAGCGACTCTCCGCGAGGACAGCGTCACTGTCTCGGTAGACTTCCGGAAACCGCAGCGCCATCCAGCGCCAAGCAACGAGCCGGCGATGCACCTGCTCGGCCAGTTGCATCGCCTCCTGGGTCAAGCACCATCGGGATGCTGGGAGAGATCAAGCCGTCCGAGGAACCTATGCGCCTCCTCTTCGCCCCGCCCTCCATTCCAAACTCGTCAACCTCGGCCGGTGATCCGGCCAGGCGCCTCATCACCGGAGAGTCCGGCCGCACCGAGACCGGTTTCGCTTTCCGTTAGGTGGTCACCCTTGCCGATAGCAGTCCCTCAGCTGAAGCCCTTGCCGCGATCGCCCGCCGAGGGGCCATGCGGTGAGCCGGAATCTGCGATTCCCGGGCCCGCATCGTCCGGCGGCACAGATGTCGATCCCATACGCAGCGGGCTTTCCGTCAGGCTCGCGCCAATCCCGGGGTGGTGTGCAGCCGCGCTACCTGCGCCACCAAGCGGCCCGGCATCCCCGCCCGCCGCTCCCGAGCCCTGAGTGAGGGTCGTTCCAACGCCGCCCGATAGATTGGCGGCGCCCTCGCCACCGAACTGTCCGCCGAGAACGCCTGACATTGGCATCTGTGGTGGCGAGGGCGGGTCTGGATCTACGCTGGAGGATGAGGCCGCGGCGCCAGGGCCATTCTCTTCCGTAGCGATCTCACAGCAGGCTTGTGCCCAATGGTCGTCTTGCCGACCCTCGGGCCGCCCCTCGCGCTCCCAGATTTCATGGGCGCGGCGGCGAATGCGTTCCTCGTCCGACATGGATTGCTCCCTAGCCCAGCAGCTCCGATACAACGCCGGGCGCCACCATTCGTCCCGTGCCACATTCGGCAGGCGTGAGGATGAGGACGATGCAAATAACCGTTCTCTCAGGCGCAAGCGGCACACGGGCGTGCCGGCTTGGGCCGTCCCTGAATGGGACGAGCTATTCGCCGTCGAGAAAGCTCCGCAATGCGCGCCGTCCGCCGCCTCCTTCAGCTTCTTCAGCTCCTTGGCCTCGATTTGACGAATCCGCTCGCGCGTCACGTTGAAGGTCCGCCCTACCTCCTCCAACGTGTGGTCGCGGTCCGTGCCGATGCCGAAGCGCATGCGGAGAATGCGCTCTTCCCGCGGCGAAAGGCCCGAGAGAACCTGCGCCGTGGCTGCGCGCAGGTCCGCGCTTGCCGCCACGTCGAAGGGCAGCACGGCATTCCGGTCCTCGATCAGGTCGCCGAGCCGCGCATCCGCATCCTCGCCGACCGGCGTGTCGAGGCTGACCGGATCGCGGACGAGCCGCTGGACGGCCTGCACCTTGTCGAGCGGCATGCCGACGCGCAGGGCCACTTCCTCAGGCGTCGGCTCGCGGCCGGTCTGCTGCGCGAGGGTGCGGCTGGTACGGACGATCTTCGCCGCTGTCTCCGTCATGTGCACGGGAATGCGGATGGTGCGCGCCTGGTCGACGATCGCACGGGTGATGCCCTGCCGCACCCACCAAATTGCGTAGGTGGTGAATTTGAAGCCGCGGCGCCAGTCGAACTTGTCGACGGCGCGCATCAGGCCGATGTTGCCCTCCTGGATCAGGTCATTCAGCATCGGCCCCCGATTGCGGTAGCGCCGTGCGAGATGCACGACGAGACGCAGGTTCGCCCGCGTGAGCTCCTCCTTGGCCCGGCGCATCTCGCGCTCGCCACGGCTCATCTCGGCATGGATGCGCCGGATCTCGGGCGCTGGCAGCCCGGCCTCCCTCTCCAGCGCGGCCATATGCGCGCGGATCTCGCGGAGATCCCGGGCGAGTGCCTTCGGCAGGCGGGACACGAGGCGCTCGAAGGCTGCCGCGTCGAATGTCCAGTGGCGAAGGAATTCCTCCCGCTCCACGCGCCCCGCCTGCGCGAGACGGAGAGCCCTCCCATCCAGCGCCACCAGGCTGCGATGGGTATCACGGATGCGCCCGGCCAACTCATCCAGGCGGTCCGCCCGCAGCCGCAGCGCCCCGATCAGGGCCGCGATGCTGCGGCGGCTCTCGCCCGGTCCCGGCGGCCGGCCCTTGCCCGCTGCGACGACGGCATCGAGAGCGGCAAGAACGTCCGGCCTGGCCCGCTGCTCGAGCGTGCCGGCCGCCTCTCCGTCCAGGTCCTCCGCGCTGTCGGAGGCCGCCGCAAGAGCCTCCGTCTCCGCCACCTCGCGCAGCGGCAGCCGACCCTCGTCGACGGCGTCACGCCAGCCGGCGATCATCGCCAGCGTGGACGGGCATTCGCTGATGGCGAGGAGCATCGTCTCGCGGCCCGCCTCGATGCGCTGGGCGAGAACCACCTCCTCCTCGCGCGACAGCGGTTCGGCGCGGGACATCTCGCGCAGGAACAGGTGCACGGGATCGGTGCTGTGGCCGAGCGTTGCCGGGTTGAGGTTTCCCCCGACCGGCGCGGCCGGCACAAGCAGCCTATCCGCCTGCTTCCCGCCCTGCAGCAATGTCTCCTGAGCGCCTGCCGAAGTTGCGTCGTCCTCGGGCAGCAGCTCGTCTGCTGGCTCTATGCCCTCGACCTCCTCCCAAGCGGGAGGCTCATCGTCCGGAATGCAGGCAGCGATATCGTCCGGTACGGGCAGGTCGAGCTGGCTCGACATGCGCTCGTCGAGATCCGTCTCGTCCAGCACCCCACCCCTGACAAACCCGTCCATCTCTCCACCGACTCCTGCGCGGCCCTGCTGCCGCCAAGCGCCGCGACCAGGCGCCCACCACGCGCCGCGGCCGCGGACCCGCAAGCGGCGGGCACGGGGGTCGGATTCGGTCCGTAGGGAAGGCGCGCTGTTCCAGCGCACGATCTTGATATAGGAAGCGCGACCGGCGCGGACCACCCTTTTGGCAAAGCCTCAGTGATACCAAAAGAGACCCATTAGCCGCAGTTCGAGCACGTCCAGAGGTCACGCTTCTCCCGTGCCGGCTCGACGAGATAGCCGCAGCGGATGCAGTTCGCGCCACTGTCGTCATCAGTGAAGGGATCGGCGAAACGCCGCGTGGCCACCTTCGGCGCGCGTGGCTTCGATGTACGTGGCGTACAGTCTTCGGCGATCGCTACCTCGACCGGCGGCTCGGCAGGCTGCGCTATCGGCTCTGCGGGCGGCTGCGGTGTGGGCTCCCACATCGCCATGACATGCACGGTCGGTTCTGCGGGTTCGGCTGCGGCTGGCGGGACTTCGTGCTGCGAGGAAGGTGGGGCTGATTTCGCGCCGAACCCCTCGGGCCAGGTCTCCGCATGCATCTTCCACGGCGCCGGGCGCTGGCGATGTTCTGTTGGATCCGCCCGGCCTCGCTGAACGTGGACAACCTCAACCACCCTGGTCTTGCCGCCACCTAAACCGCCTCTACGAGAGGTGCTGACAATGTGGCGCGTTTCACCGGATGAAGGTTGTGCCCCCTGCTCTTTGTGGCGGGGAAAGACGCGATCTGCTTCGGACATGAATTTCCATATTGTGGTGTGCGACACTTTCGGCCGCCACGAGCTTTGCATATGCGTTCAGCAGCGTAAGTGCCAAGTCTCAGTTACCGAAGCTCACACGATGTAGCACCTTGGATCAGCCTTCGGCTGACCCGCAAATGCACTGTGGTCCGACCTTGGAGTATAAAGGTCCGGTTCCGCGCCGAGTTCCGGTGTCATAGCGGAGAGCGGTGCCGGTGATTTGCGCTGACGGACGCCGAAACGCCAAAAGCCGCCGACCTTGTTCAGGTCGGCGGCTTTGGTGTGTGTTGTGTAGGATCCGGCCTGGTGGCCCGGCGGCGACCGACTTTCCCGCAGCTTGAGCTGCAGTATCATGGGCGCTGGGGTGTTTCACGTCCGAGTTCGGGATGGGATCGGGTGTATCATCCCCGCGATAGCCACCGGGTCACCGGGCCGGATCCTGCTGGGCTATCCGGAGTGTTGTGTGTTTGAGAGCGCGTGTTGGCGCGGTTTGGTGCTGCGTGCGGTGCGGCCTTGCGGCCGCGTTGCGGTGATGGTGGATCAGAAGTTCTATCGGGCGATTAGGACCGCTCGGCTGCGTCGGTTACCCGACTTCGACCTGCGGCCTATCGACGTGATGGTCTATCACGGCCCTCGAGGGAGACCTCGTTTGGAGGGGGGTTTCCTGCTTAGATGCCTTCAGCAGTTATCCCGTCCGGACTTAGCTACCCAGCGATGCGGCGGGCGCCACAACTGGTACACCAGAGGTACGTCCATCCCGGTCCTCTCGTACTAGGGACAGATCCTCGCAAGTCTCCTGCACCCACGGCAGATAGGGACCGAACTGTCTCACGACGTTCTAAACCCAGCTCACGTACCGCTTTAATCGGC
>NZ_FMZX01000062.1 GCF_900101615.1 Belnapia rosea
TGCATCTCGCCGAGATCGCTGCCGCTGTGGCGCCGAACGCGCATGCCGTGCTGCTGCTCGACCAAGCCGGATGGCACCTATCGGACAGGCTCGAGGTGCCGCCGAACATCACCCTCGTCCCGCTGCCGCCCAAGTGTCCCGAATTGAACCCGGTGGAGAACACCTGGCAGTTCCTGCGGGACAACTGGCTCTCGAACCGCGTCTTCCACTGCTACGACGACATCGTCGACCATTGCTGTCGGGCCTGGAACCGCCTCGTCGAGCAGCCCTGGACTATCATGTCCATCGGACTGCGCGATTGGGCGCATCGGTTCTGATCAATGGGATTTGGTATGAGTTCGGTCACAGACCCTAGTTGTTGACGGTAAAGTCGTCCACGCCGGGGGTTTGCCGAAGGCTGAAGATGTGGCGCGCTGGATCAGTGGATGAAGCTTGGCTCGCGCGACTTGGTAGTCTGGCCAAGTAAGTGTCCATCCGGGATCATGCTGAGTCATCTGAATCGGTTGTGACTGGTGTGTGGCGGCGGGCGATTGGCGAAGTGGCGGGATGTGAACGCCGGAGAACCGCGCTCGGTATGACCGCAGCAAGCTGCGCTACCCGAGCGATCTGACCGACACGGAGTGGGCGCTGATCAGGTGCCTGATCCCGCCAGCAAAGCCAGGCGGCAACAAGCACACTGTGGTGGAGCGGGCGGTGGTGGACGGGGTGATGTACATCCTCTCCACTGGCCGCCAGTGGTCGGCGCTGCCGAAGGACCTGCCGCCGAAGAGCACGGTGAACGACTACCTGCGGCGCTAGGACGCGGATGGCACGTTCGAGCGCATCCATTATGCGCTTTACGTGCTGTGCCGCGAGCAGGCCGGACGCGAGGCCAGCCCGACGGCGGCGGTCATCGACAGCCAGAGCGTCAAGGGCGCGGAAAGGGGGGCGCTGCATCGACCCGCCGGGCTACGACGCGGGCAAGAAGATCAAGGGTAAGAAGCGCCATGTGCTGGTCGACACCCAGGGACTGCTGATGCAGGCGGTGGTGCACGCCGCTAACATCCAGGACCGCGATGGCGGCGTGCTGCTGATGGGCACGCTGTTCGGCCTCTATCCTTTCCTGCTCAAGCTCTATGCCGACAGCGGGTATCGGGGCGCCAAGTTTCAGGATGGCCTGAAAGCCGTCTGCGGCCAGATCAACCTCGAGATCGTCCGGCGCTGCGACCGGCACCGCTTCGTCGTGCTGCCGAGGTAGCGTCCGCGGAGGTGGTGGAAAATCCGGCCTTGGCTGGGGTGTAGAGCTGGGGTGGCCATCGGACCTGGCGGCTAGGGTGGAGTTGCGAGGCTCCCATCCCTGACCAGCCGAGGACCCGATGACCGAGGACAGACTGCCACTGGCGGACCTGCTGGCGAAAGCCGGGAACAATGACTTCCTGCGCAGCGTCGCGGAGGCGGTGCTGCAGATGCTGATGGAGGCCGATGTGGAGGGCTTGATCGGGGCCGGGCGGCACGAGCACACCGGCGAGCGGCTGACCTATCGCAACGGCTTCCGTGACCGCACGCTGGACACCCGGCTGGGATCATTGCAGCTCCGGGTCCCGAAGCTCCGGCAGGGCAGCTACTACCCGCCCTTCCTCGAGCCCCGGAAGACCAGCGAGAAGGCCCTGGTGGCGGTGATCCAGGAGGCCTGGATCGGCGGCGTCTCGACCCGGCGGGTGGACGAGCTGGTGCAGGCGATGGGTCTGTCCGGCATCTCGAAGTCGACCGTTTCCAAGCTGTGCAAGGACATCGACGAGCGGGTCGGGGCCTTTCTTGATCGGCCGCTGTCCGGCGAGTGGCCCTACCTGTGGCTGGACGCCACCTACCTGCGTCAGCGCGAGGGTGGCCGGATCGTCTCGGTGGCAGCGATAAGCGCTGTGGCCTGCGATGCCGAGGGACGGCGCGAGATTGTTGGCCTACACATCGGCCCGTCGGAGGCCGAGACCTTCTGGGCGGCCTTCCTCAAGAGCTTGGTCAAGCGTGGCCTGAAAGGCGTGAAGCTGGTCGTCTCCGATGCCCATGAGGGGCTGAAGGCGGCGATCGCGCGCGTGCTCGGCGCGACATGGCAACGGTGCAGAGTTCACTGGATGAGGAATGCCTTGGCCCATGTCGGCAAGGCTCAGCAGTCCATGGCCTCGGCCGCGCTACGCCAGGCCTTCCTGCAGCCCGACCAGGCCAGCGCCCGGCAGACTTGGCGCCACGTCGCCGACCAACTCCGCGAACGCTGGCCCAAGCTCGGCAAGCTGATGGACGACAGCGAACATGACGTGCTCGCCTACATGGCGTTCCCAGCGCAGCACAGGACCAAGCTGCACTCGACGAACCCGCTGGAGCGCCTCAACAAGGAGGTAAAACGCCGCGCCAACGTGGTCGGCATCTTTCCCTCCGAGGCCTCCATCATTCGCCTGATCGGTGCTGTGCTGCTCGAGGCCAACGACGAATGGCAGATGCAGCACCGCTACATGGGCGTCAAGGCCATGGGCGAGATACTCAGCCCGGCGTCCACCAACGAAACCCTGCAACTGCCACCCAGGCCCGCCTGAGCCGTGGATGCCCCAAGCTCATAAGCAAATTCCACCACGTTGACGGACGTGACCCGTCCATTTGCGCTTTCGTACGTCGCAGCGTTCCCAGTCAGCCGCCGCAGTCATCGCTTCGACCAAGGCGTGTTCCCCAACCTCGCGAATGCGCTGTGCGGCAACCTCCTTGCCACCTGCGATGGTGATCAGGACTGTGCCAAGCCGGACGATGAGCGAACCACGCTGGTAGAGCCCGAGGTCGCTTTCGAGCAGTGCCTGCTCGGCTTGATCTATGATGTCCGGGAGCCGACCCGGCACGATGCGAATGCACTGCCGCGGTGCGTCATGGTTTGCCCGAGCATCTACGGTCATGACGATACTCCTTCGCGCTGCGCCCGCTCATGGCGCCACTGCTCCAGCAGGGCACGGCCGGTGATCTCCAGGGCGATGTTGGGTTCTGGGATGGGTGCGCTTTGCGATGCGTGGCGATCCGGCGGCCCTTGCCAGCGGCGCCGGAAGGATGGGTTTCGTCGCGGATCGCTCATGGCGGCGGCCGAAGCGGCGTCCATTAAGACGCCCTCACGGTCTGCGGTGGTGCAAGCCGTTCAGGGACCTGGCGTCGAGCGGCCTCATAGGCTTCGACATCTTCAAGCCTATAGACGACTCCGCTACCCAACTTCAGGTAGGGGCACCCCTGCCGTTGCCAACGCCACGGCTCCAATGTGCGGTGACTGACACGCCAGCGGCGCGCCAACTCAGCTTGGGTGAGATGACGCAGAGGATCAGGGTAAGCGCAGCGACGAGGCCCGTCTTCCCGCGCGGGCGGTGAATGTGCTGGGTCGGTCTGAAGCATGGAGCTTCGGGCTGGCATTATGGTCGACATTAGTGATGACGCGAAGGATGGCGGGTATCGGCGGGTTGAAGTTCTGACCGCGCCTGGTCGCCGGCGGAAGTGGTCGGACGACGACAAGGCGCGGATTGTGGCAGAGACGCTGGAGCCCGGTGCGGTCGTGGCTGAGATTGCGAGACGCTGACAGGTCTGTTCGCAGTAGGTGTTCACCTGGCGACGGGAGATGCGCTGGTACCGCCGTGCGGTTGGGCTTTGTGCCGCTCGTGGCGGAGGCGCCGGTGTCAACACCCGAGCCGGGGGCTGCTCCGGCCCTCACGGCGCCCGCGGTCGAGGTGAGGCTTGCCGGTGCCATGCTGCGGGTCGAGCTTGGCACCGACCACGACACCCTGACGATGGTGCTGCGGGCAATTCGGGCGTCGGCGGCATGATCACGCCGCCGGCCGGCGTGCGGATCCTGCTGGCGACGAAGCCTGTGGACTTCCGGAAGGGCGCGCACAGCTTAGCGGCGCTGGCGGCCGAGGTGCTGGGCGCCGACCCGTTCTCGGGCGCGGTGCTAGTGTTCCGCTCGCGGCGCGCTGACAGGATCAAGATCCTCCTCTGGGACGGGAGCGGCTTGGTCCTTGTCTGGAAGCAACTGGAAGGAAGCGCGTTCCGCTGGCCCGCCGTGTTGGATGGCATGGTGCGTCTGACGCCGCTGGAGTTCGCCGCGCTGTTCGACGGGATCGACTGGCGCCGCGTCGGGGCGGTGCGGGAGATTCTCAAGCCGAGCGCGCCAGCGTAGACTCCGTGGCACGATGCGCACCGCGGTGGACAGCACGCCGAGCTTGCCAGAAGACCCCGCGCTGCTGCTCGAGACCCTGGCGTAAGTCGACAACCTGGTTGCTGAGCGCGATGCGCTGGCGAGTCAGAATGAGCGGCTGCAGCACCTGCTGCTGAAGCTGAAGCGCCGGCAGTTCGGGACGAAGTCGGAGCGGCTGCCGGAGGAGCAGCTGCTGTTCGCGTTCGAGGAGATCGAGGCGACGCTGGCCGGCAACGCGGCCGGGGCGGGCAAGGCCTCCCCTGCCCTGAAGGAGAGCCAAGCCAAGCGCCGCCGGGCCGGCTGCGGCCGACTGCCCGCGCACCTGCCGCGGGTCGAGGTGGTGCTGGCGCCCGAGGCCAAGGCCTGCCCCTGCTGCCAGGGCCCGCTGGTCGAGATCGGCATCGACGCCGCGGAGTGGCTGGACGTGATCCCCGCGAGGTTCCGCGTCGTCGTGACGAAGCGGCCGAAGCTGGCCTGCCGGGCCTGCCCCGGCATGGTCTTGCAGGAACCCGCGCCGCCCCGCCTGATCGAGGGCGGCGTGCCGACCGAGGCGACCGTCGCCCACATCCTGGTCTCCCGCTACGCTGACCATTTGCCGCTGTATCGCCAGTCGCAGATCCTGGCGCGGCAGGGGATCAGATCGGCCGGGAGGTGCTGGCCGACTGGACCGGCACCGGGGCGCTCGAGATCGTCCCCGTGGTGCGGCGGATGCGCGAGATCCTGCTCGCCTCGCCAAGGCTGTTTGCCGATGAGACCACAATGCCGGTCCTCGACCCAGGCCGCGGCAAGACGAAGAAGGGCTTTGCCTGGGCGATTGCGCGCGACGACCGACCCTGGGGCGGGACGGACCCGCCGGCGGTGGTGTTCCACTACGCGCCAGGCCGCGGCGCCGAACATGCGAAGGCGCTACTGGCCGGCTACCGCGGGATCCTGCAGTGCGACGGCTACGGCGCCTACAAGACGCTTGCCGTGGAGCGCGAGGGCATCACGCTGGCATTCTGCTGGCCGCATGTCCGCCGGGGGTTCATCGAGCTTGCCAAGGGCAAAACCGCACCAATCGCTGCCGAGACACTACGGAGGATCGCTGCCCTCTACGCGGTCGAGGCGGAGGTGCGGGGCAAGCCGCCTGACATCCGCCGCACCGCCCGGCAGGAGAAGAGCCACCCCCTCGTAGAGGACTTGTTGGCCTGGCTCTCAGCGCAGCTGGCGCGCCTGCCGGGCAGCAGCCCCACCGCTGAGGCCATCCGCTACGCGCTGAACCACCGCGAGGGCCTGATGCGGTTTCTGAACGACGGCAGGGTCGAGCTCGACACGAACACCGTGGAGCGCGCCATCCGCCCGATCTGCCTCAGCCGCAAGAACGCGTTGTTCGCCTCCGGCGATGATGGTGGGGCCCGCTGGGCGGCGGTGGCCTCGCTGGTAGAGACCTGCAAACTCAACGCCGTCGACCCGCAGCGCTACTTCACCGACGTGTTGACCCATCTCGTCAACGGCTGGCCTAACAGCCGCATCGACGAACTCATGCCGTGGTGCTGGGCAGCCGGCACAAATGGCCCAGCGTCAAGCGAAGGCTGCGAGGGCCCGTAAGCCTCGCTTACGGATCAGGCGCGGGCCTATTCGACTCGCGCGGGGCCTGTGGGAACTGCTGGACCATGGTGTCGCCTCGGTGCGAAGCGGCGCGGGATGCGCCGGGCGACCTCGTCTATATGGCGGTCCAAACCTCATTTCTAATAGTGCGGCAATTCGGCGGCCCGCCGATTTAGACCGCCAAAATTAGCTGTCTTCTAAGCAGTTTAGCAGCGATTTCGGCGGCTAATTCCGCGGCTTCCGCGGTCCCCTCTTCTGCCAAGACGGTGGCGCAAGCTCGCGGCGTATTTTACGGAACACGTCGCGCGGGATGTCCACGCCAAAATGCTCCCGCGCTGCAGCCAAGCATTCCGCTTCGTTAGGAGGTGGCTTGTCCTTGGGCCACTCGTTCACGAATAGCCGAAACCAAGCCCGGAGGAGGTAATGGTGAATGGTGGTTTGATTCCCCTGCTTGCAAGAACATCAGGTTCTGACATTCCTACTGCGAAGCCAGCAGGATGAGAGGGCGCTTCAACCAAATTCATCCTGACAGCAATCAGCTCCATGTCATCAGGGAGACCTGGCCTCATTTCCGGGAAGTTGTATGAGATCCTCACCCTGTCGAATTCTGTTAGTAATTCGAGATAGATTTGGTGGGCTCCGTGCAAGCGAACCGATCGCTGCCCAGCAGAAAGCAGCAAGTCGCGCGGCAGCCGGAAACGTGGTGCGTCTGCGCCGCGAGTGAGATCGAAGCCGGTGAGCTCGAGATCAGGACGCGCGCAGAGCGCAAGATAAAGCTGCTGTCGCTTATGGCCTTCTGGCCAGACTGGAAGAAGCCCAGCAAATTCCCCCATCTCTGCGCGAAGCACCGCTTCAAGCTTTGGCCCGCCTTCGTTGTGCAGGCTGACTGTCTCGGGAGAAAGTATCTCCAGGGCCTCCTGGAGGGTCCAGCCGCCTGGTGGCGGCACTGGTAAAGACGGTGGATTGGAAGCTTCTCCGGGGGTGGTCACGAGGCGCATCTCTGGGCAACTTTCGACTGCGTGTGGGGCGCGAGGCGCCGCCTCCTCCCGTTCCGCCCCCCAGCCGGGCGGGACGTTAAAGTACTTGCTTGATACCCGCCTCGGCTACGAGGTAGTACGCTAAGGCTTGTTAGAGCTTGGTGACTTTGATCCAGTCTGCGGTGGCTGCGAGGCAGAGCACGCCAAGGAAGGAGCGCGCGGTTTTCTCGTAGCGAGTGGCAACAGCGCGCCACTCTTTCAGTCGTGCCCAGAGGTTCTCGACCAGATGCCGGTTGGCGTAAACCCAGTCCGGGCAGGCCACTGGCGCGTCGGTGCGCCTGGGCGGGATCGCAGGCCGCGCGCCCATGGCCCAGATGCGCTCGCGGAAGGCGTCGGAGGCAAGACCGAGGTCGCCGACCACCCAGCCGGGCACGTCTGGCAGACAGTCCAGCAGCCCCGGCGCCATGGGCAGT
>NZ_FMZX01000090.1 GCF_900101615.1 Belnapia rosea
CTACAACTTCGCCAAGCACCTCAAGGCTCTGCGATGGCGAACACCTTTCCAGGCCATCTGTGATGCCTGGACCAAGGATCCGTCAGGCTTCAAAAGCAACCCGCACCACCTCATCCCGGGACCACACACCTAGCTGATGACCTCCGCCGGGACGCGATAGCTGGCATAGGGCGACTTGGCGGCTGGCAGGCTCATTCCGGCCACCTACCGGACCGACCCCAGCCAGCCAAGCCCGGATCAACCTGACGGTGCCCCCGCGCGTGCTGGTACAATCACGGCCGCGTCGGGGTGGCGTGCTGTGACCTCAGCGTAGACGTCGTCCCGGTCATAAGCGCCATCGCCGGTGAAGGATGCCACGGAACCGCCGACCCGCTTCAAGCAAGGACCAAGCTGCGAGCGGTCATCGGCACCCCTGTCAGCCAGCACTGAAGCGGCGATCTGGCCCGTGTCGGGGCCGATGGCGAGGTGAAGCATCTTCCAACCTCGACGACACTTGGTGCCATGCTTCTTGATCAACCACTCGCCAGGACCGCACAGCCGAAGACCGGTGCTGTCCACCAGCAGATGCCCGGCTCGCTGCCCACCGTTGGCCGCGGCACCTCCAGTGTCTCGGCCTACGGCTCGGGGTCGAATGGTCCGGCACGGCAAGGTCGACGTCCAGCAGCTGCAGAATGGAGCCAATCAGGCCCTTAGTTTGGCGCAGCGCCTAGCGGAACACGGCACGCAGCGTCAGGGCGGTTGCGATCGCCAGGTTCAATTACCTCGGCTCGCCACCCCCTCAATCGCTTCGGCCATGAACCACACGGTTCAGCATTGGCCTTGAACGGCACAGCGGGTGTCCCTCGAGTTCCAGGGCTCTCCCCTACGCCAGCCTACTCCACTGCACCAAACTGGACCATCCTTGCAACAAGATCTTTTCGGAGAGGAATGCTCCAAAGTGTGCCGCTGTATTGGTCGCATCCGGGCCAGAAGGCCGGGTTTCAATCCGCGAAACCGACATTTGGATTTGAGGCAGCAGGATGGAATCTGGATGACTGCGAATGTTGGAAAATGCTAGGCACGGGGGCCGTCGCGCATCGGCCCATACCAGTGGCTTTTCAAGGGATGCCGTAGGCAAGATTGATCAGGAGCGCGGCGATGTCTGCCAAAACGACCCCCAAAAAGCTGAAGCCGGAAGCATCTAAGGACTCCGAGCCGACCAAGGCGGCCAAGATTGCAAAACCTGCTAAGGGCAACAAGCCGAATGCGCTTCAGCAGCCGCTCAAGCCATCGGAGGAACTGGCGGCTGTCGTCGGCGAAGGAGAGCTCGCCCGCGGCGAAGCCGTGAGCAAAGTTTGGGCATACATTAAGGCCAACAAGCTGCAGAACCCGAAGGATGGACGTGAGATTCTCGCCGACGACAAGCTTCGCAAAGTGTTCGGCAAGGACAAGGTGACCATGTTCGAGATGAACAAACACCTGGCCCAGCATCTGAAATAGAGGCCGCGGCTTCTCGCTACTTGGGTATGCAGTTGAGCATGCGCCGGATCTGCCACGGCCATCTCAGCTTTCCACCACGCGGCGTACGGACGCCACAAGCAGGTAAGCGTCAGCAAGCGCCTGCAGCGCCGTCGCCCCGGCACACTGTGCCGCATTCGTGGAAGCAGCTCCTGGATCGGTAAGCTCGCGGTCGCGGGGACTGCAGAGGCGATCGCGCAGGGTCTCGAGCCCTCTGCCTGGCAGCGTCTGTCTGCAGGCGAGGGCTCGAAGGGGCCGCGGCTTTCCGACTGGGCCTGGCTTGAACTGGCTGACCTGGACGCGGACAAGTACCGGGATGGCGCAACAGGCGTCTGGACACGCGGCCTGGTGATCCGGCGCAACCTCAGCGATGGCGAGTGTGCCTACTTCACCACCTGGTGCCCCGCCGGGACCACGGCCGAGACCCTGGTTGCCATCGAAGGGCAGCGCTGAACCATCGAGGATGCTTTCGAGGCGGCGAAGAATGAGCTCGGCCTCGATCACAATGAGACCCGCTCGTGGCATGGCTGGCGTCGCCAAGTCTCGCTGGTGATGTTGGCCTTCGCCATGATGACGATCATTCGTCACAAAGCCAATCAGCAACCGCCCCCAAAAACCCTGATCAAGCTGACGCGGAAGCTCCGGACCTCGTCCGCTGGTCAGTTCAGGTGAGGTGGTCCCTGGATTTCGGACAGGCGGGTAAGCTCGGTTCGCTTGTGAGAAGGATGGCCCTGGATGACGGGCAAGCGGACGCGGTACTCGG
>NZ_FMZX01000063.1 GCF_900101615.1 Belnapia rosea
CGCGCCAGCCCCCTGTGTCAGAGCAGTTGTCGCCTGGATAGGATCGCGCAATGAGGGGGCGCGGGTGATCGAGAATGGCGAGAGACGGACAAGCCTTCAGGGACCGCATCGTGGCGCGGCTGCTACCGCCGGAGAGCGCGGCCATTGATGTGGTGTCCCGAGAGGTTGGGGTCAGCGTTGCAACCTTGGAACGCTGGCGGGCCCAGGCGCTGGCCGCACCCGGTGAGCTGACGAACAACCAGCGCTGGACGCCGGCGGCACGGCTGGAGGCGGTGATCACCACGGCGACGATGGATGAGGCCGCCCGCAGCACCTGGTGCCGCGAGCAAGGCCTCTACCCCGCCGAGCTGGAGGCCTGGAAGCATGATGCCATTGCCGGCCTCGGCGAGCCGCGGGCGGCGAGTGCCGTCGAGGCGCGGCAGGACCGGCGACGGGTCCGGGAGCTCGAGCGCGAGTTGCACCGCAAGGACAAGGCTTTGGCTGAGACGGCCGCCTTGCTGGTGCTGCGAAAAAAACTGGATGCGGTCTTCCGCGACGGCGAGGACGAATGACCCGCCTGGAGGACCGCCAGACCCTGATGGCCGAGATCACGGCGGCCAGCGCCGCCGGCGCCCGGCTCGCCCCAGCCTGTGCCTTGGCCGGCATCGACCTGCGGACCTTTCAGCGCTGGCGTGGCGAGAACGGTCAGGTCCGGGCCGACCGCCGGCCCGACGCCATCCGGCCCAGGCCCTCGCAGGCCCTGAGCGAGGTGGAGCGGGCGCAGATCGTAGAGTTGGCCAATCAGCCACGCTTCGCCAGCACGCCGCCGGCCCGGATCGTCCCGGTGCTGGCCGACGAGGGCGTCTATGTCGCCAGCGAGGCCAGCTTCCATCGCGTGCTGCGTGACCATGGCCAGATGCAACGCCGCGGCCGGGCTCGCCCGCCGCGGACAGCAGGGCCGCCCAGCACGCATGTGGCCACCGCTCCAGGGCAGGTCTGGTGTTGGGATGTGACCTTCCTGCGGGCCCAGGTGCAGGGGCGCTGGTTCTACCTGTTCCTGATCCTCGACCTGTTCAGCCGCAAGATCGTCGGCCATGAGGTCCATGAGACTGACCAGGCCGAGCACGCCGCGCATCTGGTCCGCCGCACCGCGCTGGCCGAGGACATCCATGCCCGTGCGCACCGTCCGGTGCTGCACGGCGACAATGGCTCGAGCGTCAAGGGCACCACCGTGCTGGCCATGCTGCACTGGCTCGGGATCGCGCCATCGCACTCGCGGCCCAGGGTCAGCGACGATAATGCCTATGCCGAGGCGCTGTTCCGCACCGCCAAGTACCGCCCCGACTTCCCCACCGCGGGCTTTGCCGATCTCGCCGAGGCACGGCACTGGGCGGCCGCCTTCGTGCGCTGGTACAACCACGAACACCGTCACAGCGGCATCCGCTACGTCACCCCGGCCCAGCGCCATGCCACCGAGGACCGGCCCATCCTGGCCGCCCGCCACGCGCTGTACCAGCAGGCCCGCGAGGCCAATCCCCGCCGCTGGAGCGGGCCGACCCGCAATTGGACCCCGATCGGCGCCGTTACCCTCAACCCAGAGCGCGACAGCAGCGTCGCGGTCAGCACATTGAAGCAAACCGGATAGGGGGGCGATTACGAGACCAAGGCGACAACTATCTTGACGCGCACCGCAATGCCGGCGCTGCTGACGCTACTTGGAGCGAAAATCCACGCTTTGCCAACCAAGCGCAACGCTGGATGCATGCCCAGCGCTGGATGCCGCGAGGCTGACCTTTGATGCCGTAGCAACCATGGCGTAGGCAGCGACGGCAGACGCGCCGCGCGCGATCATCGCCATTGGCAGTCGGCGGCCGGGCGCTGGCCAGCCTAGTGCAATCGCGGGCAAGGCCAAATCGCTGGAGGCCGCTGTCGAGCTTCGGCGAGGATGAGAACCCGATCCGATCCGAGCGTGGTTACACCCCGGTTGAGATCCGAGGCCGGCGCGAGGCTGGAGCTTTGGGCCGACAGGGGGTGTGCAGGACAGGCGAATGTGGCGCAGTTACCGCATGTCGCCCTTGCCCATATCGGCACTGTAAGCTTCGCCTATCAGGTGACGCCTCGGGTTTCCCAGACATCTCTACACCCTTGCCGGAAGCGACCGTTTTAGCGGAGGATCGGCTCTCGGGTAGTGCGGAAGCAATCCGCCGCCCCTTCCTCGGGAGGAAGCCATGGTCCGGATCACGCGCCGCGCCGCTTTCCAAGGAGGAGCCGCACTGTTGGCTGCGCCTCCCTTAATCGATCGGGCAAATGCCCAGAGTGCCTTCGACTGGCGCCGCTTTCGCGGCGAGCGGATTGAGGTAAGCGTTCAGCTCTCCCCTCGCGGTACCATGCTGCAACAGAACAATAAGGAATTCGAGGAACTCACCGGGATCCGCTGTGGCCTTGAAGTTGTGCCCGAACAGCAGCACCGGCAGAAGATCATCGTCGAGTACGCCTCTGGGCGCCCATCCTTCGACGTGACCGAGATCAGCCTGCACGTCAATAAGCGCCAAGTGGGGAAGGCCCGCTGGAACACCGATATCCGTTCCTTACTGGCGGATTCCACGTTGACGGCGCCAGATTTCGACTTCGCGGACTACGGCGAGGGCATGGTGACATATGCAACCCAGTCGGACGGGCGGCTGGATACTTGCCCTGCTGGCGCCGACTATTTCATTCTATACTACAACAAAGAACTGCTTGCCGGCAAAAACATTGCTGTGCCGACCACCTGGGACGAGATGTACGAGGCATCGAAGCGCCTCGCCGACCCAACGAAGCAGGTCTATGGCCATGTCGGACGGGGCGTAAAGAACGCCAATGTCGTGCTGTGGTCTAGCTACCTGCTGGGAACTGGCCAGCGCGACATGATTGATGCCAACCGGCAGCTCATTACCGATACCCCTGATGCTATTTGGGCCGGAGAAAACTACAAGAAATTCCTGCGCAACGTGTCGCCACCCGGCTCGATCGGCTTCAACTGGAATGAGTGCCAGACCACTTTCATGCAGGGTCGGGCGGCCATGTGGGTGGACGGGATCGGCTTCGCGGCGCCGCTTGAGGATCGCACCCGGTCGCGCATCGCGGGCAAAGTTGGATATGCGGTGGTGCCACGCGGGCCGGGGCCGCAACACCACTGCGCGCTGTTTGGAGCGGGTTATGGCATCCCTGAAGCATCACGGAAAAAGGGACCCGCTTGGCTCTACATTCAATGGGCACTGGGCAAGGCCAACCAGCTTAAGTGGCTGGTCAGCGGTGCTGGCGTGCCGGCCCGTAGCAGCCCCTTCAGGAATGAGGAAGCCATAGGCCGAAGCCACTTCCCGCGGGAATTCTTCCAGACACTGGAGGCGAGCGCCAAAATCGCCCGCGCCGGATTGCCGGAGATTGTTCCTGTGACGCAATTCCGTGATGTGATCGGCAGCGCACTGACCAACAGCATCAGTGGTGCTGATGTTGCGACCGAGTTGAAAAAGGCAACTGCCGAGTTCCGGCCCATTCTGGAACAGAGCGAGCGTGAGACCTGATGTCCCAAGCCACGGCTGCATCTGTCGCCGTCCAGGCCACCGCCAAGCGGCGCCGTAACTATGCGCGGCGTTATGTCTGGTTCGTGGTACCTGCTGCGGTAGTGATTATCGCCGTCATCCTGTTCCCCTGGATTTTCACTATCTATGTTTCGGCCTTCGACTGGAGGCTCGGAGGGGAGCGGCGCTGGGTTGGCTTCGCTAATTACAAGCAGCTGTTCACCGATGCACGGTTCGGGTGGGCGGTTCTCCGCACGATACTCTATACGGCATTGGCGGTGGTGTTACCGATGTTGTTGGGCTTAATAGCCGCTCTTAGTTTCAACAGAAAATTCCCTCTACGTGGTTTGGCTCGCACCATCTTCATTCTGCCGATGATGGCAACGCCGGTGGCGGTGGCACTCGTCTGGACGATGATGTTCCATCCGCAACTCGGTGTGCTGAACTGGCTCCTCGTGCAGTTCGGCCTTCCGCCTAGCCTGTGGGTCTATAGTGCGGACACCGTTATCCCGACCCTGGTGCTCGTCGAAGTGTGGCATTGGACACCACTGGTCATGCTGCTGATCCTTGGCGGTCTCGCCAGCCTGCCTGTCGACCCGTACGAGGCGGCCAAGATTGACGGTGCCAGTCCGTGGCAGGCATTCCGTTACATCACGCTTCCCCTGCTGGCGCCATTCATTGTGGTGGCCCTGATCATTCGCACCATCGATGCCCTCAAGGCATTCGATACTATCTATGTCATCACTCAAGGCGGCCCTGGCCAAGCCAGCGAAACCATAAACATATTCCTCTATCTGCAAGCCTTTGCCTTTTACAATGTGGGGTATGCCAGTGCGGTGGTGGTGGTGTTCTTCATCCTTATCATGGGTCTAGCAGCCCTGCTCTTGTGGACACGGGAGCGGGTGCGGATAACATGAGAAAGCTCAGGCGCCTTGCCGAAAACATCGGCTTCGGTTTTGCGGTCCTCGTGCTGATCGCTCCGGCAATATTGGTGTTTCTCTGGATGCTATCGCTGTCGTTGAAGAACGAACTTGATAACACTGCTTGGCCGCCGGTCTTCATTCCCGATCCACCAACACTGGACAACTACCGCGACGTCTTTGCGCGGAACGATTTCCTGCTATACGCCAGGAATAGCGTCATCGTTTCCTTCGGCGCCACTTTCCTGGCACTCGTTATCGGTGTGCCAGCCGGCTACGGCATCGCCAAGATGCGAGCCATGCGCGCAGCGGCATTGATCCTGATAGCGAGGATCACTCCAGGCCTTTCCTATTTGATTCCATTGTTCCTGCTATTCCAATGGCTGGAAATGACGGGAACCCTGTGGCCGATCGTAATAACCCATTTGGTTATCACTGTCCCGATCGTGGTCTGGGTTATGATTTCATTCTTCGAGGGCCTGCCAACGGAGTTGGAGGAAGCCGCATTGGTAGATGGAGCGACGATCTGGCAGGCCTTCCGTCACGTGGCAATGCCATTGGCCCGCCCCGGCATCACAGTCGCCACAATTCTTGCTTTTATTTTTTCTTGGAATAACTTTGTCTTTGCCATGGTGCTCGCCGGGCGAGAAACACGAACCTTGCCGGTAGCCGTCAATAACATGCTGACTTTTGAGCAAATTTCCTGGGGACCGCTTTCCGCAGCTGCGTTGCTGGTCACCTTGCCGGTGCTGCTGCTGACACTGTTGGCCCAGAAGCAGATTGTCGCCGGACTGACTGCAGGCGGGGTGAAAGGCGTGTAAGCGGTTGTATAGAAAGCCGCTGCTGGCGAGCTTGGGGCTGAAAAAGCGGCGGCGGTGAAGCGTCCCATGCAACTTTCCTGGAGAGAGCTGCCATTTGCGCACTTGAGACCGAGCCTTAATTGGAGGCTGTAGGTCGGCCGGATCCTGAGCTGCGACCAGTAACACCTTCTCAAACTGCTGATTACAGCTATCAAACCCGGAGACCATCTGCGGGCGACAGACGTTCGGCGCCTGCCCGGTAGCCCTTGAGTGCACGACCAGGGTAATTACCCACCCCCTCCTAACTTCAACGGCGGAGCGGTCAGGCTGTGACGGTCGTCAGGATGGTGCCGAAGACGCTGGTGTTCGGCGCGAGGCGGGCGGTGTCGACGACGGTGCGCACGTTCGCCTCGCCCTGAGCGGCCCACATTGCGCGATAGCCATTGGTGACCTTGCGCTGGATCACGGCGGGGCGGAGGTCGCGCTCGCAGGCGTTGTTTGTCGCCCCGACCTGTCCAGGCCAGTCGGCAAAGGTCAGGAGCTGGTCGCGCGCTCGCCGCAGCTTTGCTTGCAGCGCCCGCGTCAGCTCGCAGCCGCTGGGGGCTGCCAGGATCGCGTCCAGCCTGCGCTCGAGAGCGCGCCGCTTGGCGGCCAGGGTGGAGGCGGCCAGGCCTGCGGCGGCGTCGGCCAGGTCGAAGGCTGAGCTCAGCCAGAGCTTGAGCCGGAATGGCACTGGGTCGTCGCTGGCCTCGAGTGCATACGCCACGTCGCGCGCCAGATGCGCCAGGCAGGTCTGCTGGGCCAAGCCGTGGCCCTGTTGCGCCGAGTAGCGGTCCGAGAGCCAGACCGCGGGGCGGTGCCCGTCCATCATCGCGTGCACGACGGAGGCCGCGCGCGTCGGCGCGGCCTGGTGCACCACGGCATCCTTGCAGCGGAACACCCAATGGTAGCCGGAGCAGCCCTCGATCCGCACGCCGGTCTCGTCCGAGGCCACCACCTCGGCACGGCGCAGCGCCGCAACGGCCGCCTCACGCCCGGCCTGGAACCGACCTTGGGCGCGGCGGAGCAGGTTCATCAGCCCGCCCTGGCTGAGCCGCAGCCCGAACAGGTCGGCCAGTGCGGCCTGCAGCCGCTCGTAGGAGAGCGCCTGGAAGGTCTTCAGGTAGGTGGCCACCGCGTGCAGGCGCGGGCCGAACGGCGTGCCGCTGACTGGCACGGGCGCCACGGCCCGCGCGCCGCATCCAGGGCAGCGCACCGCCAAGCGGTGGTGGTGCACCACCTGCGGCCGGACCGCGGGCAGCTCGATGCACTCCCAGACCCCGGCTTCTTCAGCCGGAAGATCGGGCGCCAGCGCCATCCGGCAGCACGGGCAGACCTCAGGGCGGTGGGCGACCCTCTCGGAGACGTCGTCGCTCAAGGAGCGGCTATGGCCCGCGTGGCCCGGCTTGGCGCCTCCAGGTTTGGCGTGCTCGCGCCTCTCCTTCCGGTCCGTCGACGGCGGTTTGGAGGATGTGCGCGAGGTCTTCTCCGGTCGCTGCAGCCGCAGCACCAGCTCGATCAGCTCTGCCTTGCTCAGGTGCTCAAGCTCGTCCCGTCGCATGCCAGGATCGAATCAGCCAACCCACTCCCGCGCAAGGGGGGTGGGTAATTACCGACCAGGGCCGTCGTGGTTAACCATACCTTCACCCATGGCTATCGCTTCCTGTCCATCCGCTGACTCCCCGTTGCCCGTTGCCCAGAGACTTTCATTCCCCAGTTCCCACCGCTGCTCCAGTCGGCCTCCACACAACCTGTCTCTCCTAACCGGACCACCGCGCTGAGGCGCAGGTTTGGCCGGGGTTTCTGCGGCA
>NZ_FMZX01000066.1 GCF_900101615.1 Belnapia rosea
GACCACCTCGGCGTCGAGACCCAACGTCAGTGGTCGGACAAGGCGATCGCCCGCACCACGCCCTGCCTGCTCGGGCTGTTCTCGATCGTCACCCTGTTGGCCTCGCGCCTCGATTGCCGTGCCCGGGTCCGGATCTCGACCAGCGCCTGGTACCACAAACAGCGGCCGACCTTCGCCGACAGCCTTGCCGCAGTACGGCGGGCAGTCTGGAGCGAGCAGGGTTTCGCCGTGTCCCGGCAGTCGGCCGACGCTGCGAAACTCTCGCCAGCCCTCCGCGAGAGCATCGCCTATGCCCTTTGCCACGCAGCCTGAATGGCCAAAGCCGAGCTAAGAGTTTGAACGCGAAATAGGCTTGATTTTTCAGTTCGTTTATCGAAACGTAAGGCAATGCCCTGACCAGCCCCCACGGAGCGGTCCGGCTGGATCAGTTTCGAGGGTCAGGACCAAGGACCACTGGGGCATGACGATCTTGGTAGTCGTCCTATTCAAGCGGCCCGAGAACAGGAGCATGTCCTGTGTTCAGGCACTCCTCACAGCGTCGATCACGATTGAGCGCCATATCTGAGCGGGCAGGCCACCGCCCGATACACCGAACATCGGCTTGCTGTCGCTGTTCCCCAGCCATACGCCCGCCACATACTGCTCGGTGAAGCCGACGAACCAAGCATCGCGATTGGCGGTGGTTGTTCCGGTCTTCCCTGCTGCCCAGAAACCCGGGTCAGCGGCTTTTCCGGTACCTCGCTGCACGACATCCGATAGCATTTGCCGCATGAGATCGGCATATTGGGGCTCTATGGTTTGCCTGACACTTGATCTTGCGGGGAGCACCCGTGCCAGTGTTTCAGTACCTGCTGGATCCTGAACTCGTTGCACTGAATAAGGCACGACCATTCTGCCGCGATTGGCTACACAAGCGAAAGCCGCTGTGAGGTCAACTAGTTTCGCCTCAAACGTCCCAAGCGCAAGGTCGCCGGCCTCGCCTTCGGATTCGGCTCCCACGTTCAGCGTCTTGATGAGCTCTCTGATGTCGTTGATGTTCTGCATGGTCAACCGAACGGCGGCCGTGTTGGACGACTTCTCCAACGCCGCAGATAGGGAGATATCACCAAGGTACCTGTCATCGAAGTTTCTGACGGGGCGGCCGCCAAGTATCAATGCCGCATCGCTGACCTTCGTGTCGGGCGTACTACCTGCCCGAAGCGCTGCAAGATACACGAACAGTTTGGCCACGGAACCCGGCTGCCGTCTGGCTTGAGTGGCGTGATCCCATTCCTTCTGCTTGTAGTCACGTCCGCCCACCAACGCCACCACCGCGCCATCATATCGCATGACGACCACTGCGCCTTCTTCGATTTGTTTTGCTCGGGCGTGCTGGCGCAGTGCTTGCTCCATATGCCGTTCGGCTACTCCTTGGATTCTCAGGTCCAATGTGGTTGTTATGGTTCTCGTACCATTTCGTGCAGAAGGCACAGAATTGGCATTGGCTTCATTCTCAGCCCATCGGGCGAACCAGCCGATCTGGGTGCTTCGGGGATAAAATCCCCCCCAGGCTGATTTGGAAGCCGCCATGGTGACATTCTGCGCCTTGGCACGATCTGCGGCAGGTCGAGTGAGATAGCCGGCGTCGACCATCTGCTCGATCACCCGGAAACCCCGATCCCGCGACAGTTGAAAATTACGATGAGGATTGAACCGATTGGGTGCAGGGAGCAGCCCAACCATCATCGCTGACTCCAGGATGCTGAGATTACGCGCATATTTGTTGAAATAAACACGAGCGGCAGCTTCAATCCCATACGCACTGCCGCCGAAGAATACCCTGTTGAAGTAGACGAACAGGATGTCCTCCTTGCTCAGGTTGAGTTCCAAGATTGGCGCAAGTACCGGCTCTTCCAGCAGCTTTCGTACAATTGGGCTGTGTTCCTTAAGATATATTTCCTTAATGGTCTGCTGGGTCAGTGTGCTGCCGCCTTGGGTACGCCCCGTGAGCGTGGACCACACCGCGCGCGCCATTGCTCTCGGATCCAGCCCCCAATGCTCGTAGAATCGACGATCCTCGCTCGCCACCAACGCGTTGACCAGATGCTTGGGCATCCGCGCAAACGCCACCGGTGGGCCGTAGTACGCTCCACGCGCACCAATGAATTCGCCATCCGCGCTGAGAACTCGCACCCCGTCCTCGCGGTTGTCCGTAATCAGTCGGTTGGAATCGATCAGTTCCAGCGCTTCGGCACTGCGGGGCTTCACGGCTGCCAGCCCTAGCAGCGCGAAGAACTGTCTCCGAGCAAGGGTGCCTTCAGTTGGAGTGGACACTGCCGGTGCATGCCTCCTAGCATAGTAGAATGAGCGCAGCGACAACCAACAACATGCGAGGGATGCGCGGCAGATGCCAAATCTATAGCTGCGCATTTCGTGATGCTGGTCGCTTCAGCGCAAGTCCGGCTATGGCTGGCCCTTCGAATTCCCCGCTTTCCCGCCAATGAAGGCTCGAAGCGGCGGTAATCGCCAATGACTTTTTAAGCCCTCGGATGACGGCATGGCGATTCCTCACGGCACGATGTGGGGATTGTCGTGAAAGCCCGCCTGCTGTTGTCAGCAGCGTGCTTGTCGCCGCCTGCAGGACCCTGGGATGAAGCTCGCCGCCGCTGCCGCCGCAAGCCAGCTAGATGCTCTGGCGCTGCACGAGGTGGCCACGAACGCCACCGAGTATGGGGCACAGTGGCAGGCCGAGTGCGCCATTGCTCTACCGGGACCTGCCTGGGAGGCTGCGGGCCCTTTCGTGTCTCCTGAGCCGAGCCCGACAGGAGTGCAGCGGGCAAGCATGCAGGCCGGAGGACCTCGGCGCCGTTACTCGCCATTGGCTATGACCCGCCTGCAGTACAGGAGTTTGCTTCGCAGCTACGATCTGGGACGATGCGAGTTGCAGCAGGGCCAGGGCTGGTCGCCACGGACCCCGCGGGGAGAAACGCCAATGGAACGACACTATGGCTGGATCATCGTCGCCATCGGGGCGCTGATGGGCTGCATCGGCATGGGGTCGCTATTCTCCCTCGCCGTCTTCCTGGATCCTATTGCAACCGATACCGGCTGGTCGCGCGCCGGCATTTCTGCATCGATGACGATCGCTTTCCTTGCCATGGGGTTCGGCGGCTTTGGTTGGGGCTGGATCAGCGACCGCCATGGGCCGAGGATTGTCGGCATCGCTGGTGGGTTGCTGATGGGTGCCGGGCTGGTTCTGGCAAGCCGGGCGACGAGCCTGCTGACCTTCCAACTCGCCTATGGCCTATTCCTAGGTACGGCGGTTGGCGCCTTCTTCGCGCCCATGATGGCGACGGCCAGCGCGTGGTTTGACCGCCAACGGGCGCTCGCTGTCTCCCTTGTTTCCGCCGGACTTGGCATGGCGCCCGTGACCGTTGCGCCCTTCGCGCAATGGCTGCTCTCCAGCTATTACTGGCGCACCTCGCAACTCGTGATCGGGATCGTCGCCTGGGCGGTCCTGCTGCCGGCCGCGCTGCTGCTGCGCCGCCCGCCGACTGCCATCCTGGACGCCAGCGCGGCAGCCATAGCGAAAGACAAGGGCTTCACCGCCCGCGAGGCCCTTCGCTCTCGGCAGTTCGTGGTGCTCGCGGCGACGTTTTTCGCCTGCTGCCTTGCGCATGCCGGGCCGATTTTCCACGTAGTGAGCTATGCGATGGTCTGTGGGCTGTCCGCCGTGGCCGCCGTCAGCGTCTACAGCTTGCAGGGCTTGGCAGGGCTTGGTGGGCGCCTGCTTCTAGGCGTGCTCGCCGATCGGCACGGTGCCAAGCCTGTGTTGATCGGAGGCCTATTGCTGCAAGCATTGGCGATAGGCGCTTTTCTCCCAACCAGCAGTCTCGGCGGGTTTTACGCTGTCGCCGCAGCCTTTGGTCTCGCCTATGGTGGAGTGATGCCGCTTTATGCGGTACTTGCGCGTGACTATTTTGGCCCGCACATTATGGGTACAGTGTTCGGTGCTGCGACCATGGTTTCCTGCCTTGGCATGGCGGCGGGACCGTCAGTTGGTGGGTGGATCTTCGACCGTTTCGGCAGTTATGCGGGGATGCACCTCAGTTCCCTGGTAATTGGGTTTGGAGCAGTGGCGATCGCCCTCACCTTTCCGCCACTGCCTCGGATGCGGCCTGAACGCCTCAAGCCAGCATAGTGTGTTGTCGCTTGGTTGGCGGCTTCAGACTTCACGGCACCCTTACAAACCGCCTGTTTGATGAAGCCCGGCCTGCCGCAATCCGCGTACCAAAGCTTCCAACCCGGGCCGCTCGAATCTAGCCAAGCAATGCACGAACATGCACGACGCATTGCAACATGTCGAATGGCTTACCGGACGGAGCGTCAGCCGCGCCGCGCTGCTTCAATCGTACCGACATCGATCTTCCGCATGGTCAGCATGGCTTGAAACGCTCGCCTAGCTTCGTCACCGCCAGCCGCCATCGCCTCAATCAGCACGCGCGGCGTAATCTGCCAGTAGCCCCCCCACCGGTCCTTGCACCAACCACACTCACTCTCCTGCCCGCCATTGTTAACGATTGCGTTCCAACAGCGGTCGATCTCATCCTGAATGTCTGTGGCAATCTGGAACGAGAAGGCTTCGTTGGGCCGGAATGCGGACCCTCCATTCAGACCCACACAAGGAATGCCAGCGACCGTGAATTCCACAAGCTGCACGTCGCCTGCCTTGCCGGCTGGATAGTCGCTGGGTGCACGGCGAACAGCTTTCTCTGCGCTGTCGGGGAAGGTTTCGGAGTAGAAGCGCGCGGCAGCCTCGGCATCTTTGTCGTACCACAGGCAAACCGTATTCTTCGACATTGCTTGCCCTTCCCTGTCGCACCTGATTGGCTGGCCTTGCCTTCCAATCTGACATCGTGTGGCTTGGACGGTGAAGCATCCCTCTGCGCCTGACAAGATTTCGTTATATTTTCGTAACAAGATCGGGTCGGCAAGTCTGCTGTCGCCGCCCACTCCTCCCAAGGCTCGCGCTCAAAACGAGGCTGCTTCGTTCCATCGCTTGGCGTCAGGCCTTCGGTTTGGCGGAATAGGCTCCGCCGGCAGCCCGTACCTCAGCTGCCGTCTTCGCGGCGCGCAACCGTGCCAGATGCTCCGCCTCGCCGGCCAGCATCTTCTCGGCATTCTCAAGCACCTGGGCGGCGCGATCGGCGGGAAACTTCACCGCGCCGTTCTCGTCCATATGGATCAACTCGCCCGGTGCGACATCCATGCCGCCGACCGAGACTGGCACGTTCACCGCCTGCACCGCCATCTCACCATGTCCGGCCGTGACACCGCCGAGCAGCAATTGGAAGTCGAGCTTGCGGATTGCATCGACGTCGCGCGAAGGCCCGTTCGAGAGCATGCCGATGCAGCCGACCGACATCATGGAGGTGACCATGATCTCGCCAGCGAGCCCGGCCTTCGCCATAAGCTCCGGCGGCCATTTTTGCTGTATGACCAAGATGGTCGGCTTCGGCATGGCATCAAGCGCGTCTATCACGTCCATGAAGCTGAGCCGGCCGCCAAAATTAGGATCGGGCAGGCCGTAGACGCAGGTGACGGCATGGCCAATGACTGGCCCCATCTCCGGATAGATGCAGCGGATTGAAGTGTCGGTGTACCAGTTCTCGGTCCACGGATTATACAAGCCGAGGCAAAGAGGGTTCTTCGGATAGGTCGCCACGACATTGGTGATGGTCGGCGCGTCGATCTTACGCAGCTTGGCAAAAATCTCATCCTTGCTGGCTGTCATGCTGGCGCTCTCCCCCTGATGAGTGGGCTATAGTCGCGGCACGAATGCCTCCCGTCCAGGGCCCTAGCAGGCCCAGTCGCGGCTACAAAGGCTGCGGGCAGCATCGGATGTAGCACGCGCCCGAGGGCCCGCATCTGAGGGGCGGCCTCGAGGATCGCAGGCGAATGCCTGCGAGCGGCCACTAGGTCGTGTGGACAGTTACCTGAGCCACAGGACGATGGCGGCGAGGGTGACGACGGCGCGGTAGTTGCGGGCGGTCTTCTCGAAGCGCGTGGCAACGCGCCGGAACTGCTTGAGCTTGCTGAAGCAGCACTCGATCAGGTGGCGTTGAGCGTAGAGATGCTGGTCGAGCGGGTATTTGCGGGCGCGGGACGGGTTGTTCGGAATGACTGCGACCGCGCCCTTGGCAGCGATCGCGTGGCGCAGGGGATCGGCATCGTAGGCCGCATCGGCCATGACGATCTCAGCGGGCAGGCCGTCGATCAAGGCGTAGGCCTGGGGGCAGTCGCCGCGCTGGCCGCCGGTGAG
>NZ_FMZX01000110.1 GCF_900101615.1 Belnapia rosea
GCGGCCATCGCGGTAGTCCTCGGTAGGGTTGTGTTGCGACACGCAACTCTGACCCAAGGACGCCACGATGACCGATGAGAGGATCGCTCTTCGGGAGCTGCTGGAGAAGGGCTCTGATGCTACTTTCCTTCGGGAGATGATTGGCTTTGCCGCCCATCGGCTGATGGAGCTGGATGCTGAGGGGGCCTGCGGCGCCGAGCATGGCGCGCGGAGCCCCGGGCGGGTGAACCAGCGCAACGGCTATCGGGAGCGGGACTGGCAGACCCGGGCCGGGACGGTGGAGCTGCGCATTCCGAAGCTGCGGCGTGGCTCCTATTTTCCGGCCTTCCTCGAGCCGAGACGGCTGGCGGAGAAGGCGCTGACGGCAGTGATCCAGGAAGCCTATGTCCAGGGTATCTCCACCCGCTCGGTGGACGATCTGGTCCGCGCCATGGGCATGGAGGGGATCAGCAAGAGCCAGGTGAGCCGCCTGTGCGCCGAGATCGATGGACGGGTGCAGGATTTCCTCTCCCGGCCGATCGAGGGTGACTGGCCTTATCTCTGGCTCGACGCCACCTACGTGAAGGTCAGGGAGGCGGGCCGCATTGTCTCGGTCGCGGTCACCATCGCGGTGGGCGTCAATGGCGATGGTCGGCGCGAGGTGCTCGGCATGGCGGTCGGCGCCTCCGAGGCGGAGACCTTCTGGACGGACTTCCTGCGCGGCCTGGCCCGGCGCGGCCTGCGCGGCGTGAAGCTGGTTATCTCCGACGCCCATGAGGGCCTCAAGGCCGCGGTGGCCAAGGTGCTCAGGGCGACGTGGCAGCGCTGCCGCGTTCATTTCGGCCGCAACGCCGCGGCCCATGCCGGCAAGACCCAGCGCCGCATCGTCTCGGTTTGGATTGCCACCGCCTATGCCGAGGCCGATGCTCCTGCCGCTCACGCCCAGTGGCGCCGGGTTGCCGACCAGCTCCGCCCCAAGGTGCCGAAGCTAGCCAGCCTGATGGACGCCGCCGAGGAGGACGTATTGGCCTTTATGGACTTCCCCCGCGAGCACAGGGCCAAGCTCCACTCGACCAACCCCATCGAGCGCCTCAACGGTGAGATCAAGCGCCGCACCGACGTGGTCGGCATCTTTCCCAACCAGGCCGCCGTCGTCAGGCTCGTCGGTGCCCTCCTCCTCGAGCAGTCCGATGAATGGGCCACCCAGCGATCGCGCTACATGACGCTGGAGACCATGACCGCGGTGAGCGATACTCCGGCCGTCAGCCTGCCAGTTGCAGCTGTTTGACACTGCGGCACAGCCCGCTGAGGAGCACCGCTCCTACACCACGCTGTGGGACACGACC
>NZ_FMZX01000037.1 GCF_900101615.1 Belnapia rosea
CACGGAGATCCGGGGCCATCTGCGTCGCCTGGTCCGGCAAATCCGGCGCCACTGACCGAGCACCCACATCACCCTGCGCGGCGATGGGCACTACGGCCGCCCGGAGGTGATGGCCTTCTGCGAGGCGAAGGGCATCGACTACGTCTTTGGCCTGCCAACCAATGCCGTGTTGCGGGCCGCCGTCGAGGACGCGGCCGACGACGTGCGGGTCCGCCGCGCCGAGGAGAACGCCCCGGTGCTGCGCCGCTATGCCGAGACCCACTATGGCGCCAAATCCTGGGGCAAGCAGCGTCGGGTGGTTGCCCGCATCGAGGCCAGCACCCAGGGCCTCGATATTCGCTTCGTGGTCACCAGCTTTGCCCGCGGCAGCGCCGAGTGGGTCTACGACAGCCTGTACTGCGCGCGAGGACAGGCGGAGAACCTGGTGAAGCTGCACAAGGCCCAGCTCGCCTCTGACCGCACCTCTTGCCGCTCGCCGCTGGCCAACCAGGTCCGCCTGGTCCTACACACCGCTGCCTACTGGCTACTACTGACCCTGCGCGACCGCATCCCCAGGCCGCACGACCTGGCCAGTGCCGAGTTCACCACTCTCAGGCTGCACCTGCTCAAAGTCGCAGGCCGGGTCATCGAGACCGGCAACAAGGTTCGCCTCGCCCTCGCCGCAGCCTGCCCGCATGCAGTGCTGTTCCGCGGCCTCGCCCGCAGCTTCCACCCAGCCGGGCCGTAACCGACGGGGCCAATGCTCCACCGTGCCTTCCGCCCAGCAACCTCGAATGCCGCCCGTCCAAGCCCAACATCACCGCCGCATGCGGATGCGGGCGTTTGCCCGCTGCTCAGATCAGCTCCCGGATGACCCTGCCTTTGCTGACCGGTGAATAAGATGGGCTAGCCAGGACCATCACGATGGCCGCCATCGTTACGGCGGCGCCCTCCTACACCACGCCCGGGGGCACGACCGACGGCCCAAATGCGCGGCTACGACGCCGCGAAGCGAAGCTTTGGTCGAAAGCGGCGCATTCTCGTCGATGCAGTTGGCGTCGTCCTGTTCGCGCACATCCATGTCGCCAATCTGCATGACCAGCTCGGAGCGCATCACCTTGTCGAACGTGCCGACGCAGGTGAATTGCTACATCTGGAGTTGGTGTGGGCCGACGGCGCCTATGCAGGCACTTTCGCGCGCTGGCTTGAGGCCGGGCAAGGCTGGCGTGTCGAGGTGCCGAAGCACCGCGACCGCCACATGACCTTGGAGGGAAGCTGGAAGGCTTTCAGGTCTTCCCCCATCGCTGGGTAGAAGAACGGGCCTTCGCTTCGTTATCACGGTCGCGCCGGCCCGCACGCGACTACGAGCGCCTGCCTGAAACAGGAGAAACCATGATCTACGCAGCAATATTGCGCATCATGCTCCGCCGCGTTGTGCCTGGTCTCCTTTTTCAGGCAATCAGTTATTTAAGAAACGCGCCCGCACCTGGCGGCTCATGTCAATTCAATCCGGGGCGGCAAGTCAGGATGGCGTTCTTCAATATGTCCGATTTTGCAGTATCATTTCTCTGATTTTAAGGGCCAAAGCATCCAATGCGAATGGCTTTGTTACCATCTCCATACCGGGTTCCAGAAATTTGGTGTGCCCTGTCGCGTGCTCGGCATAGCCAGTAACGAACAGGATCTTCAGTTCCGGACGATATTGCCGGGCGACCGTAGCAAGCTGGCGTCCACTCAACCCAGGAAGGCCCACATCCGTGATCATCAAATCCAAACGTGTGTTGGAAATCAGTATTGGCAACGCCGCCTGACCTTCACTTGCTTCAATGCAGGCATAGCCGAGTTCGCGCAGTACCTCTCCAATAAGAAGCCGCACAGACGAATCGTCCTCGATCAGAAGAACAGTTTCTCCATCCCCTTTTGGTATTTCATGCGATTGCTTGTCAGGAGGAGGCAGAATGGGGCCATTATGCCGGGGCAAGTAGAGACTTACCGTGGTACCATGACCGACGGTGCTTCGTATCCGCACCGCTCCGCGTGATTGCTTCGTGAATCCGTAGATCATTGACAGACCAAGCCCGGTCCCTTGTCCGATCGGCTTGGTTGTGAAAAAGGGCTCAAATGCCTTAGTAATCACGTCCGGTGCCATGCCTGCACCAGTATCACTGACGCAAATCACGGTGTAGTTGCCGTCTGGGATTTCTTCCTGTCCATCCAGAACCGGCTCGTGGGATACCGCATTCCTGGTGGTGATCGTTAGCTGGCCTCCGTCAGGCATCGCATCCCGCGCATTGATCGCCAGGTTCAGGATCGCGTTTTCAAGTTGATGCGCATCGGTGAAGGCCGGCCAAAGCGCGGGCTCCAGATCCGTCGTCAGCTCAACCTGTTCGCCGAGGGTGCGGCGCAACAACTCCTCCATGCCCTGGACCATCTGGTTCGCATCGACGGCCTTGAGGTCAAGCGGCTGACGGCGTGCGAAGGCAAGAAGCCGATGCGTCAGAGCCGCCGCGCGGTTTGCAGAGGTCACCGCGGCATCCATGAACCGTTCGGCGTCGTCGTAGCGGCCAGCGGTGACTCGACGCTTCAGGATGTGCATCGAACCAATGATGCCGGTGAGCAGGTTGTTGAAGTCATGGGCGATGCCACCGGTCAGTTGGCCGATCGCCTCCATCTTTTGCGCTTGGCGCAAGGCTTCTTCAGCCTTTTGTAGGGCTTGCTCGGCTTCGCGTTCAGCCGTGACGTCCCGGCCCACGGCTTGCAGCAGGCCATCCGCCGCTACGGCACTCCATTCAATACGCCGGCTTCGGTGATCGTGGGTTTGCAGGCGCAACTCGAATAGCTTTGGCGCACCTCCCGTCGATAGGTCCCGCAGAATGGACTGGAACTGGTCCCGATCTTCGGGGTGAATGAAGTCGATCATGCTGGAGCCGACCAGGCCGGCCTCGTCCCAGCCGAATAGCTGCGTCCAGGCTGGATTGATGGCGTTGATGGTGCCGTTGAGTTGCGCCACAATCATGACATCGGTGGAAAGCCGCCACATGCGGTCGCGGTCGGCTGTGCGCTCCGCCACACGCCGCTCGAGAGTCTGGTTCAGGGTTCGCAGCGCTTCCTCAACGGCGCGCCGTTCATTGACGTCATGCAGGATGATGGTCACGAACACGCGTGAGTCGCTGGTCCAGCGTGATGCGGAAATCTCCAGATAGCTGGGGGACCCGTCCTTGCGCCGAGCGACCACCTCGACCGGACCATGAACTGGCTCGCCTCCAAGAACAGCCGGCCAGATCTTGCCCCAAGCTTCTGCTTCCAGAAGAAGCCCCATATGATGGCCGACTAGCTCCTGCGATGCATAGCCGAACTCCCGGGTGGCAGCCGGATTGGCGAATTGGATCAGCCCTGCTGCATCAAGTGTCAGTATCGCATCCGGGGCGCTGTCCACGACCGAGGCATAGCGGGCATTCTGCCGCTCTCGCAGGATTTCCGCCCGCCTCGCCGCCACGGTGACGTCGGTGACCTGGACCAGGCATTTGGAAGCGGGTTTCTCGCAGACTGGCTGAACCAGAATATTGTGGACCAAACTCCGGCCAGCAGGTGTTCGCAGCGGCAAGAGGGACGGATGAAGGGAATGGGTCAGAAGTCGCGCCGTGCCCGTCTCCAGCGCTTCTGAAATCGCCAGATCAAGCCGACGCAACCCCGAGTTGGGAAAGATCGCGTCAAGCCGTCGCCCGGTAGCCGTCTCGGCAGTGATGCCGCTTGCCACCGCCAGCCAGGAATTCCAGGCGATGACCCGCTTGTCGCCATCCAACAAGGCCAAGCCAATGTTCAGTGCGTCAAAAATGGCGGCGGACAGATCACTCTCAAGCCGGCGCATCAGGTTACGGCGTCACCCCTCCTGTCGTCCTTTCGATGAATTCGCTCAGCAGGCTCTTCAGTGCCGCCAGCGACGGTAGGTCCATGAGCATAACGATATAGCCTCGGATGTCACGCTCGCGTACCGCGAAATTGACATAAAGGAACATGACCACATCGCCGGCCTCGGGCAGTGGCATCAGATTGAAAAACTCGGACCCATCGCCGCGGAGTATCTCCGGCAGGGACATCTTCAGGCTGCGCTGGAGTAGGTTGGCAATGGTGGCCAGGCATCCGTTCAGGATGATGTTGCCGGTTTCGGCCAGGGCCTCCTGTTCCAGCTCGATGATGTCGTCGAGCGGCAGTTCATCACCAGACACGGCCCGGACAAGCTCCAGGCTCTGGGTATCCGGGAAGATGAGCAGCACCCGGCCGGCGATCGCACCTTCGAAAATCTGGTGGACAGCGACCAGTTTGCTGGGTTCGGTTCTGGCTAGTATCTCGATGGCTCGGTCGCGGTTCACCAGCGTGATTGTTGGCACTGACAAAAGCACTTGCGCTCCGACCATCTCGCGCAAGTTCAGGGCGGAGCGACTCACGCCCAGATTCACGAGTTCCGTGAGGGCGTCGTGCTCCAGGTCGCTAAGGGCCACTGGATCGTCAGGTGTCACCGGGTCGCCGCCTTGAGCTGCACCGCCTTGGCAAGGAAGTCGCTCAGATCCTGCTGCGCCAGCGGCTTGGGCAGGAAGGTCGCCCCCACCTCATGCGCGCGGCTCACGATCTCCACCTGATGGTTGGCTGAGAGAAGCCCTAGAGCCATCCTCGGGTACAAGGCCCGAAGTTCAGCGGCGAGATGCAGACCATCCTGACCGGGCATGTTGAAGTCCAGCAGCGCCGCATCGAAGGGCGACCGGCTTGCCAGGTCCATGGCTTCGGCAGCATTCGCTGCCTCGGCCTTCATCCAATCCGGATGCCCTGTGCTCAAGGCCTTGGCGACGACCATGCGTGCCAGCTTGCTGTCATCGACGACGAGGACTTTGTAGGTCATATATCAAGCATCGTCCCAAGCGACTGTCGGCCGGCCATGTCGAGCCATTGGCAACGGCAATGTGCCTAGCTGGAAGGAGAAAGGTCAATCTTGGGCCTTTTTGACCAGCGGCGCCACATTCCGTTGTAAAAATATGCTGTCAGGCAGCCCGTGCACTACCGCTTTGGATGCGAGCAGGATTTGGATGATGGCGGTATGAGCTCCTTGGCATAACCGCCAGTCCACCGTCGCATGTGGGGCCGCCAGCAGGTGCCGCAGCAGCGGATCGGCGTCGTCGATTTCGCACTGGCCCTCCAACACGATGGTCACCCCATCCACCAGCCGCACCGTCACCGGAAGATCTCCTCCAGGTCCAGCACGATCAGAACCCGCCCATCGCCCAGCAGGGTGGTGCCGGCAACACCCCACAGGCTGGTCAATAGCCCATCCAGCGGCCTGAGCATGACATTCATCCGCTCCCCCAACCGGTCGACCTCAAGCCCGCCGAGCCCACCTCTTACCGCAGCGACCACGACCTTCGCCTCGGCTGCGGGCGTCATCGTCCGTCCCTGTCCAAGCACCTCGGCAAGTTCGAGGAGTGGGATGGTCCGATCCCGCAACACGAAGGCATGGCTGGCTCCGACAGGCAGGATCCGGTCATGGGGCACGGAAACCGTTTGCACGACCGCGTCCAGCGGAATGCCGAATAGCTGCCCACCCGCCTCCACGGTCATCACGGCCGTCATCATGAGCGTGAGGGGCAGGGTGAACCGCACGAGGGTGCCCTCGCCTGGACGGCTCTCGATACCGACGCGGCCGCCCAACCGATCCACAGCCATGCGCACCGCATCCATTCCGACCCCACGACCGGACAGCCCCGTGACGGCCGTTGCCGTCGAGAAACCCGGCGCGAAGATGAGGTCCATGACCTCGGCCTCGGTCATGGCCGCGAGGGTTTCGGCCTGCGCCACGCCCCGCTCCATAGCGACTTCACGGATCCTCTCGAGATCGATGCCTCGGCCGTCATCCGCAACCTCGATGATGACGTGCTCGCCATCCCGGGTGGCCCGCAGATGAACCGTTGCCACGGGAGGTTTGCCGAGGGCAGCGCGTTCGGATGCTGTCTCGATGCCGTGGCTGATCGCGTTGCGCAGCACATGCAGCAACGGCTCGAACAAGGCTTCCACGATGGCCTTGTCCGCCTCTGTGGCCTCGCCTTCCGTCACCAGCCGGGCGGGCCTGCCGAGGCTTGCCGCCATGTCCCGCACCAGCCGGGGAAAGCGCCGGAAGACATGGTTGAGGGGCAGGACGCGGATGCGCAGGACGGATTGCTGCAGCTCGTCAACAAGCCGATCGAGCTGGACATGGTGTTGCTTCAGGAGTGCGGCGAGGGCCTTTGGGTCCATGCCGTCCTGGGCCAGACCGGCCATATGGCTGATGGCATTCTTTGCTATGGTCAGTTCGCCCGTCAGCGTCACCAGCGCATCGACCCGCTCGACATCCACGCGCAGGGCGCGGGCCGCAGTCTCCTCCGGCAGGCGCGGCGCCGGTCCCACATCATCAGGGGCGCCAGCCAGCAGGCGACCGTTCAGCGCGGCCTCGATCGCAGTCGCCAGGATGCGCGGGTCGCCGGCGGTCTGGCTGTGGGACAGGTGTCGCTCAAGCCGCTCCGCCTCGGCCATCTTGCCGCCATGGCGCAGTACATTGGCGGCCACCTTGCCAGCCGAAGCCAATCGCCCGGCGGCGCCCTCGGCAACATCCTCCGCCAGGAGCAGGAGCTGCGCCTCCAGCAGCTTGCGGGCAGCCGCCGAAAGGCCCGGATCGCCCTCAACCCCGCCGGTTGCGACGCGTAACGGCCGGATCTCCACCTGATCGAGAACCTGATGCAGCAGGGTGGCAGCCTGCTCTGCCGAGCCGGAGATCAGGACCATCAGGACCAAATGGCAGGCAAAGGGATCCAGTGCATCGAGTTCAGGCCACGGGGCCACTGGCAGGAGGTCCAGCGCGACGATACCGGGCAGCTGCGCGATCAGCCCAAGCGGGTCCTCACCGCGAAAGAAGCAGCCCGGATCGGGGCTATAGCGGATAGCGGTACTGGCCTCGGCAGCGGCCTCCGGGTGGCCATCCAGCATTGCCTCAACCCAGGAGACCGGTGCTTGCTGCGGAAGCGCGAGCAGCGCGACCGGTCCGCCAACTCTGCTCTCCTCGCCGAAACGTCGCAGGATGGCATCCGCACCCGCCTCGGCATCCGGAGGAAGTTCACCGCCGCTCACCTGCATGGCATCCAGCCACTGGATGACTTGGTCGAGGCAGGTCAGGCAGTCGCCGATCAGCCGGGGCGTCACGGGGTTGGCGCCGGTGCGGATGGCGGACAGGACGTCCTCGGCGGCATGCATGGCACGCGTCATGGCTGCGAAATCCACGATGCCGGCAGCACCCTTCAGGGTATGGAAGGCCCGGAACGCGCTATCGAGCCGCTCGCTGTCGCCGGGCTTCTCCTCCAGCGCCAGCAGGTCATCAGTGGCCTGCTCGACGAGCTCACGGGCTTCCAACAGGAATTGCTCGACGAACTCGTTCATGCCGCGGCTCCGCAAAGGAGGGCCGCGTATTCCACCAATATGTCCTGGGTGAGGGGTTTGACCAGATAGAAGTTGGCGCCCGCCCGCCGTGCCGCAAGGATGTCCTGTGGCCCGCATTCGGTGCTGGTCACCAGCGCCGGCGTGCCGGCAAGAGGGAGTTCTTGGCGGCGCAGGACCTTCAGGAAGGTGAAGCCATCCATCTGCGGCATGTTGACATCGACGATCAGCAAATCAGCGGGCTGCAGGAGCAGCTTCTCGAGCGCCTCCAGCCCGTTCAGCGCCTCGTCCACCATATAACCCGCGCGTTCCAGGGCGTCGCGATAGTAGAGCCGCACCAGGCTGGCATCATCGACCACCAGCACGCGCTTCCTTGCCACCTCAGCCACGAGCGCCTCCCGGCGGTCTCTGATAAACGATGGCATCAACATAGCGACGCACCTCGAACAGCGGCGATATGCGGCTCATCGACTCGGAATGCCCCAGGCAGATGTACCCACCGGGGAGCAGGTTCTCATACAGGTTTTCGGCCGCCAGCCGGCGTGACGCATCGTCGAAGTAGATCAGAACGTTGCGGCAGAAGATCACGTCGAACCGACCATGCGCCCGGGTTTCGCCCGTCTCGACCAGATTCACCGGCGTGAACCGCACCGACTGGCGCAGATCCTCCAGCACCCGCCACTGCTCAGGGCCGACTGGCACGAAGTATTTGGCAACCAGGTCCGGCGTCAGCCGCATCAAGGCTCGCTTGCCGAACACGCCTTCCCGCGCAGCCTCCAGCGCGCGGGTGTCGATATCCGAGCCGACGATCTCGATGTCGTAGGCATCGACCTGCGGCCAATTCTCCAGCAGCCAAATGGCAATGGAATAGGGCTCTTCTCCTGTGGAACAGGGCACGGACCAGATCCGGACGACTTCTCCGGGCGGCTTTGCCCGAACGCATTCCATCAACAGATCCGTGGTCAGGCAGCGGAGCTGGTGATCCTCGCGGTAGAAGTAGGTCTCGTTGACCGTGAAAACATTGATGAACTGCTCGAGCTCACCGTTCAGGTCGCCACGCAGCCGGGCAAAGTAACTGGGAAAGGAGGTTGCTCCGGTGGCGGTCATGCGATCCGTAACTCGCCGCTGGACGTAGTACCGCTTGGCCTCGGTGAAGACCATCCCGGTGCGTCTATAGAGGAAGTCGCATAGCCGGCGGAACTCTTCCTCCGTCACGGCGCCGGCTCAGCCACGGTGCCGGGGCGTTTGCGCGCTGAGCCGTTCGGTGACGACCTTGATGGAGAAGGCAAGAAACGGATGGTCGTGGAACCGCTCCGCGCATCGTGCCAGGACCGGCAGGGCCTCGGGCCCGCCTATCTCGGCGAGAACGTCCAGCGCAGCGGCACAGATATTGGCCTCGCGCTCCACCTCGAGCAGGCCGTACAACAAATGGGTCGCGTCAGCGACACGCAGACTGCGGGCGAGGTCGCAGGCCAGCAGCCGGACATCCGGATCCGCATCGCGCAGCAGTTCCGGCAGATGCGGTCCGGCCACATCCGGCATCGCCCGCAGGGCATCGAGCGCGCCGGTCCGCAGGCTGGCATTGTCCGACCGAAGATGCGGGAGTATCGCCTGGATGCTGGCCGCGCTTCGCAGGCGGAGGAGGCTGGTAAGGATCGCCTCCCGCACATGCGGGTCGTCCTCGCTGGAGAGCGCCCGCCCCAATGCCTCGGCAGCGTCCGGTGCGTCGGACAGGGCACGCGCGGCCGCCCACCGCTTCTGGCGGGTGCCATGGGTCAGGGTGGCCAGGGCTTCGCCTGCGTCAGGGCGATCGGGTTGAACCCCGTCGGGGGTCCTGCGGATCAGGGGCATGTCAGGGTGTCAGCCTCCGCAGCTGGTCGGCAATCCTGGGTAGCGGCAGAACCCAGTCAGCGCCCTTGGCCTTCACCAATTCGCCGGGCATTCCCCAAACCACGGCCGTCTCCTCAGCCTCGGCAATGGTCTTGCCGCCCTCCGCATGCAGCAGCGCCATCGCTTCGGCGCCGTCATTGCCCATCCCCGTCATCAAGACGCCGATCAGCTGACCCGACGAAAGATGACCCATCGCGCTCCTCACCAGGCGGTCGGTGCTGGGGTGCCAGGGATAGCCGGGCTGGACCGGCACAGCCATTGCCACCAATCCGGCGGCACGGCGTGAGACAATGAGGTCTGCATCTCCCCGCCCGATATAGACGCAGCCCGGCTGCAGCAAGATCGGCCGTGTGACTTCCGTGACGGTCAAGGCGCAGAGCCCATCCAGGCGCCTGGCCAAGGGCCCGGTGAAGCTCGCCGGCATGTGCTGCGCCACGAGAATCGGCCAGGGAAAATCCATGGGTAGCGGCGTGAGCAGCGCTTCCAGGGCAGGAGGGCCGCCGGTCGAGGTTCCGACAAGGACCAAGCCATCGCCGGTGGCGGGCCTGGGTGCGGCATCGGCCGAACTTGCCCTTTCCGTCACGCGGTGGATCGGTGCCGCGCCGCCGATCTGGTGCCGCACCCGCTCCGTCAGCCTGAGGCTGGGTCGCAACTCTGCTTTCGCGGCCGAGCGGACTTTCGCCACCAGCTCCGGCGCCAGCTCGCCGATGCGCAACGATACGGCGCCCTCGGGCTTGGGTACGAAATCCACGGCCCCAAGGCGGAATGCCTCCAGCGTCGCCTCCGCACCTGCCGCGGTCAGTGACGACACCATGACCACGGGGCAGGGACGCTCAAGCATGATCCGATCCAGGCAGGCCAAGCCATCCATCTGGGGCATATGGACATCGAGAGTGATGACATCGGGCCCGAAGATCTTCAGTTGATCGAGCGCTTCCAGCCCATTGCGTGCGAACCGGATCTCGAAATCCGCCTCGCTGGCAAAAACCTGTCCGAGCAGCTTCCGCACCAGGGCGGAGTCATCGACCACCAGCAGCTTGATCACAAGCCAGGACGCTCCGTCGCGGTCTCCAGGCGGTCGAGCAGCCCGCGTTCCGCGCGGCTGAGCAACTCGGTGGGGTCCAGGATGGGCACCATCCGCCCCACATCTTCCAAGTTAAGCACGCCTTGGACCAGTCGCGTCGTCTCGTCGGTCAGCGCCGGGACGGGTTCCAGGGTGGCCGAAGTATTCCGAAGGACGCCCGAAACGCTGTCCACGATCAGCCCTGCGCGGTGGCGCTCCGTGCGAACCACCAGGAGGCGCCGGCCCTCCTCGTGCTCCAGCTTCGGCATGCCGAAGCGCCGACGCTGGTCGACCACCGGCAGCACCTCGCCGCGAAGATTGACCACGCCTTCGAGGAATTCCGGCGTCTTCGGCAGGCGGGTGATCTGGCCGGGCACGCGGGCGACCTCGTCTATCGCTTCGATAGGCAGGCCGAACTCGTCGTCGCCCAGGTGAAACACCAAGAAGTGCCGTTCCCGGTCAGGCATCCGGTCATCTTCGGTGTTCTGTGGCCGAGGATTTTCATGATCCGTGCCCAATCGCCGCATGACGTCCTCCCGGAACAGCTGCTCCGGCGCAAGGATGGAAATCAGTCGTCGTCCAGCCTCGCCTCGGTAGATGGCTTTGATTCTGGCTTCGCCACCGCTGCGCGCTGCGAGCACCGCGGGGATCGGTTCCACGAGGCTTGAATCGAGGGGTAGGATGGCTCGGATTCCATCGGCGACCAAGCCCACCAGGATACCACCCACCGCGGTGACGAGGATCTTGTCCTTCTCGTTTGGCTGCGACAGCGCGAAACCCAGCAGCCCGCGCAGCGAAAGCAATGGCAGCAGCGTATTGCGGAACGGCACGACGCCAAGGACCAGTGCCTCGGCGTGAGGCATGACCGCAAGAAGGCGAGGCGCTGGCAGGACTTCCTGCACCACATCGAGCCCGAGCGCATATTCCTGTCCCGCGACATCGAAGGTGATCAGCGTCGGATGATCGTCTTCCGCTTCGGTATCATGCGGGACCGGGCCGGCGCTGGAGTTTTCAGGCCGTGACCGCGGCGGGCGTACCCGCTGCACGAACGCCGCGCTAAGCAAATTCTGGATGTCCAGAATCTTGGCTACTTCCAGACCCGGGCCGTATTGGAAGGCGCCCCACAGGCGCTCAACGGGTTCGGCGGCAAGCTGCGCCTGCCGGGTCTCGATCCGGTCTGCCTCGACTGTGACCAACGCTTCCACAACGTCCACGACCAGTACGATGGGCGCCGCGCCATCCAGGACGATGGCGCGCAACATAGGCGAGGCCGCTGCCTCCTCTCGGCCGAGCAGGCCACGCAGGCTGGCGACCGGCAGGACGAAGCCGCGGAGATTGGCTATCCCCAATAGGCTCCCGGGCCCCTGCGGAACACGCGCCACCGCTGGAACGCGGATAACCTCCGAGACCTCCTCCGCCGGAAGGGCGTAAAGGCGTTCGGCACTTCGGAAGGTGAGGAAGCGACGTGCAGGGGCGCCCCTCATCGCCAGGATCTGGTCGGCGTCAGGCATGCTGCTTCAGCTCATCTGCGAGTGAAGCGATCTCCTCGATTGCAGCGGCGAGTTCCTCGGCGCCCTGGGCCTGCTGGGCGGAGGCTGTCGCGGCCTGGCGCGACGCCGCGCTGGCTTCCTCTGCTGCCGCCGCAATCTGCCGGGCACCCGCAGCCGTCTCCGCCGCCGCCGCCAGGATGGTGTCGGCGCTCTCGGTAATCGCCGCGTTTGCCGTGCCTAGGGAGACGGCTTCACTATCCACCCTGTCCAGCGCGGCGAAGATGGCCTTGTTGTTCTGCGCTTCGGTTTCGGCCGAGACGACGCTCTGCTCCAGGTCACGCCGCAGGGACGCGATCTGGTCGAGGATGCTGCGCACGGTGTCCTTGGCGCCCTCGATGCTCTCCGACGCCTCGCGTGCCAGGCTGCGGATATCGGCTGACACCACGGCGAACCCCCGGCCGGAGGCACCGGCCCGTGCCGCCTCGACGGAGCCGCTCACTGCCAGCATGCTGGTCTGGACGGCGACCATGGCAAGACCCTCGACGACCTTCCGAATCTGGCGGCCGACCGTCTCCAGGCGGGCAATCGAGACCAGGCTCGCCTGCCTGCCCTGCGCCGCGAGGTCGATACCATCCACCAGCCGCGCAACGGAGGCGCGGCTGTCCTGGAGCGCTGCCTCCATCGTCCTCACGCGCTCGATGGCAAGGTTGGAATTTTTCTTCGCGAGAGCAGCGCTGCTCTCGATCTGCGCAAGGGCCGCAGAAGTCTGTTGGGTAGCCGCCGCCTGCTGCTGGGAGCCGCGGGTGATTTGCTCTACCGCAACCATGATCTGGCTGGCTGCGCCCGAGAGTTCCTGGATGGTCGCCGACAGCTCCTCCGCTGCCGCCCCGATCTGTTCGGCAGCCGCGGCATCCGCATTGCCGGCACGCAGGCGTTCGGCCAAACCCGCCAGCATCTGTGCGGCAGTCTGGCCCTGATCCAGGGATTGCGCCTGCTGGCCGATGGCCGAATGCGCTTCGGTCGCCGCGGCTGACTGCTCCTCGGCGGCGCTGGCCACCTGCTCGGCCCCGCGCTGCGCCTCGACTGCGGCGCGTTCCGCCTCAAGGGCCGCCGTCAGGGTATCCTGGCTGCTCGCGGCCATCTGGGCCATGCCATTACGCATGGCGTCCAGGGTTTCTACCGCTTGTGTGCCAATCCTCGCTTCAGTGACCGCATTATCCGCCGCGGTCCTCACGGCGGCTACGACGCTGCGCAATTCGGTCTGGATGCCGTCCGCCAGGCCGCGAACCTGCAACGCACTTTTCTCGGATATTTCCGCCAGTGCCCGCACCTCATCGGCCACCACCGCAAAGCCGCGTCCGCGATCCCCGGCCCGTGCGGCTTCGATGGCGGCGTTAAGAGCCAAGAGGTTGGTCTGGTCCGAGATGCGGCTGACCGTGCTGGTGATCTCGCCGATCACCTGTGCCCGCCGTTCCAGCTCAGCGATAATTGCGATCGCGGCGTCCTGCCGCTCCGCGTTCCGCTCGAGGCCACGCACCGAGGTCGTGATCTGGACCGCAGTTTCCGCCAGCACCGCCTGCACCGTCTCGGTCCGGCGCCGCGAGGCCTCGGCCAGGCCACGGGCGGCGGTCAGGTTGACAACGATCCGCCGAATTGCCGCCGACTGCTCCTGTGATGCCCCTGCAGCTTCTTCAGCACCACTGGCGATCTGTTCCATGGAGCGGCGGAGTTGCTCCGCAGCAGCGGATGCTTCCGTGAGGCCACTGGCCAATTCTTCCGTAGCCGCGGCAATGCGCTCGGATAGTTGGTCTGGGCTCGGTCCTGTCCCCTTTTGGCTGGTGCCTCTGTGAAGAGTACGGGCGCCTGGTTTCGCCGCAGTGGCCGGCTTGGGAGTTTCGGGCCCAGATCCCATTTTCGTATTGCCTGCGGCAATCTTTGAAGTTTTGACCAGTGCCATGGCGCTCTCTGTTGAAAGGCGAAACCGGGTCGTGAGAACCACGGTTCTATGCGCGGAAAAATCCTCTCAACCTCGAAGCGCTCCATGCTTAGGCCTTTGAGGTCATACGGTAGACTAATGCACCTTTGAAACTTGTCCAAGGAGTGACCCCATCGCCCTGGCGGAAGCCCTGCCCATCGGCTGAGGCAGTCTCTCGACACCAGATGGACGGTGGGACGCAGTCCGCTTGGGAAAGGCCGGACCCGGATGATGGACAGATGCCCGCAATCCGATGCGGTGGTGCCATCAACCTCACGGCACCAAGCATCTCCTGTCTCTGCCAGACGTTTGCCATACCATGGCGCTCGGCGATCAAGGTTGGTTCATGCGCTCTGGCTGTAAGCCACCATCAAGGCAGTGGCGTCAGTCAGCGGCACTTTTGTACGTGTTCCTGTGCTCTGGCTGTCAGGCACTGAACCGGATGGATTATCTGGATCAGTTTTTCGACCCCAAGGCCTATGCGGCCCGTCACACCGTACCCACGCCCCGAGACGGTCAGGCCGTGCAGCCGGCAAATTCGCCGGAGCAGGGGAGGGGCACGCCTACTCCCCAGCAACCGCCTATGCCCAATCGGCCGAGCCTCCAGGTGCCTGCCGAGGAAGCAGCACCGCAAGCGCCGGCATCGTCCGGGCGGGAACAGGATCAATGGGTCCGCGGCAACCTGCGGCAAAATCCATGGCTTGCCCTGAACTGGGCACAGCTGACGCCGGCGCAGCAACTGCGGATTGAGCGCCAACTTTCTAATAGCGAAGCCAAAGAGCCTGCGGCAGCCTGGGACACCATGGGCCTCAATAACCGCGCCTATCTTGCCTTTGGCAATTCGCCGTCATCTACGGCAGCGAGAGCCGCACCAACCCAGGATGCGGCTCTCACGCCTTATCGTCGGTAATCGAACCGGCCGCGTGCCACAATATTGGTTTGGGCTTCGGCGATACCGTTTCGGACGGCCAGGCTTCAGTAACGCCGCGGCGCTGTCAGCGCACCGCCGGCCGCGCCAACGCCACCACCGACGAGTGCGCCTGTGCCGACGCTGCCACCCGTCAGGGCACTTACTCCGGCGCCGGCGCCGGCGCCGATCAAGCCCCCTGATACGGCGCGACCACCAGTGCTCGTTCCGCAGGCCGTGAGACCGAATGAAACGGCTGCAGCCAGCAGCGCCATCCCGAATGTCTTCTTCATAGCCGTCTCCTCTTGAGAAACAGGAAACGTACAGAAATGCGAAAGGCTGTAATCCAGCCCGTTCACGTCTCCGCTTGCCGATCATGGCTGCGGCCCAGGGCAGCCAAGCTGGTCCTTGCTATGCCGTGAGTGCCACCATCACGGTCTGGCCAGCTTGATCCGATCCGGCTTGTGGCCGAATGGCAGCGCTCGCGTCTCAGCCCCCGATGGGATCAGAGCACCACCAAGTCGTCCCGATGCACCACCTCGTCACGCCCTCGCCAGCCCAGGATTGCCTCGATCTCTTCCGACCGGTGCCCGGCGATACGCCCGGCATCCTCCGCGTCATAGGCGGAGAGGCCGCGGGCCAGTTCACGTCCCTCGGAATCCCGCACGCTCACCGGGTCGCCGCGGTGGAACTGACCCTCGACGCGCCTCACCCCGGCCGGCAGCAGGGAGGAGCCGCGGGCCAGGGCCCGGGCGGCACCCTCATCCACGATCAGGGCGCCGAGCGGGGCGAGGCTGCCGGCAATCCAGCGCTTGCGGGCCGTCCGCCCTTCGGGCGTCGGCAGGAACCAGGTGCAGCGCGCACCCTCTTGCATCGCCTGCAGGGGATTGTCCCGCTTGCCGAGGGCGATCGCCATGGCGGAGCCGGCGCCGGTCGCGATGCGGGCAGCGATCAGCTTGGTGCGCATGCCTCCGGAGGAGTAACCGGGAGGCGGGTCGCCGCCCATCGCCATGATCTCCTCGGTGAGTTGGGTGATCACCGGCAGATGCTCGGCCCCTTGGTCCCGTTTCGGGTCAGCGGTGTAGAGGCCGTCGATATCGGAGAGCAGCACCAGCGCATCGGCGGCAATCATCTCGGCGACGCGGGCGGCGAGACGGTCATTGTCGCCGAAGCGGATCTCGGCCGTCGCCACCGTGTCGTTCTCGTTGATGACGGGGATGCAGCCGAGTTCGAGCAGCGTGCCGAGGGTGGCGCGGGCATTCAGGTAGCGCCGGCGGTCCTCGCTGTCCTCGAGGGTCAGCAGCAGCTGGGCGGCGGCGAGGCCATGGCCGGCAAGCGCCGCCTGCCAGGCGCCGGCGAGGCGGATCTGCCCGACCGCCGCGGCCGCCTGCTTCTCCTCGAGCTTCAGCCGCTTGCGGGTGAGGCCGAGGGCCCGGCGGGCAAGGGCGATGGCGCCGGACGACACCACCACCACCTCCGTCCCTCGCGCCCGGAGCGCAGCGACGTCAGCGGCGACCGAGGCAAGCCAAGCCTCTCGCGGGGCGGCCGTTCGCTCATCCACCACCAGGGCGGAGCCGATCTTCACCACCAGGCGGCGGGCGGTGGCGAGATCGGGGATGGCGTGGTCGGGTCCGGACTTCATGCGCCGCCGCATAGCACGGGCCGCCCCGGCATGGAAAAGGGCGCCCGGACCGGGGCGCCCCTTATTCTCGGCAGCGGTCCTGCGAGCCGCCTCCGGTCGCGTCGTCTGTTGCCTAGACGAAGAGCATGTCGGTAGTGGCCAGTTTGCTGACATGGGCGAGGAAGACGGTGTCGGCCGTATCGTCGAAGGTCAGCAGAAGGCCGGAGACGCCGCCCTGGGTGGTCGTCGCCATGTGCAGGTCGGCCTTGGCAAGGTCATTGAATACCAGCTTGTCGCTGCCGCTGGTGAAGCGGTCGATCACCACCCTCCCATCGCCATGGTCAACGGCGAAGCTGTCCTTGTAGGCGGTGCCGATATAGGTGGCGGCGAAGCCCTCGGCGGCCTCGCTGAAGCGGAAGTCGTTCGGCCCGTTGATCCTGAAGGTGGCCGTGTCCTTGGCGAAGGTCGTGCCGTTGAAGGTGAGGTCGTCGATATAGAGATTGCGGTCGCCGCCGCTGCCCGAGGCGTCGTTGATGAACTTGACGGTCAGCTTGTGGTCGCCAACGCCCCAGTCACCCTTGATGGTGATGATGTCGTCCTTGCTTGTGGAATGCAGGGCGCCGGCACTCAGCGTGCCGCCGATCTGCTTGCCGTCGACGCTGACGATGTACTGGCAGTTGCCGTTATAGGCGTCCTGGCTGACCTTCATGACGATGGTGTCGCTGCCGGAGCCGATGGTCTTCACCACCACAGCCGGGTCAGTGCTCGGTGCAGGCGTCGGCGTCGGCGTCGGCGTGGTAGCCTTGGCGAAGCCAAAATCCACCGGGCCGTTCTTGCTGAGATCCGCGGTGCCGTTGCTGAGCGCCTTGCCGTTGAAGGTGATGCCGTCGACATGGAGGTTGCGATCGAGCGCCGCCGAGCCGCCATAGGCGTCGTTGAGGAAGTTGACGGTCACCTTGTGGCTGCCCGCACCCCAGTCGCCCTTGACCGTGATGGTGTCGTCCTGTCCCGCAGCGTGAGAGGCGCTGGCCGTCAGCGTGGTGCCGATCTGCTTGCCGTCGACGCTGATGGTGTACTGGGCGTTGCCATTATAGGCGTCCTGGTTGATCTTCAGGACCAGCGTGTCGCCACCGGTGCCGATGGTCTTGGTCACCGGGGGGGTAGTTGGCGTGGTCGGGGTCGTGGGCGCCGAGGGGGTAGTGCCGCCTGACGATCCGGCGCCGGTCCACTGCGACATCACCACGTTGTCGATATGTGTCGTGACCTTGCTCGGCGTCGTGCTGTTGGGCGCACCGCCCAGCCAGGCCTGGTTGCTGGCGGCGACATAGCTCATGGCGCCGAAGCCCATGGCGGTGTCCGGGATGATGTCCGGGTTGGTCCAGGTGCCGACCACCTTGCCGTCGACCGAGATGGTGAGGAGGTTCGGCAGCCAGGTCATCTTGTAGTGGTGGGTCTGGTTGGTATCGATGCCGCTCAGCTTGGCGCTGTAGGTGTCCTGGTTGTTGGCGCCGGCCCAATGCACGGTGTGCATGCCAGTGCCCTTCGGCGTTTCGAGGATGTCGATCTCGCCGTCGCGCGGCCAGACATCCGATTTCGGCCACATCATGATGGCGGCCTGGGTGCCCTGTGCGGTCTCGACCCGGGCATCGAATTCGACCGTGCCGTATTTGATGGTGATGCCGGCCGCCTTGCTGTTGAAGCCGCCCGCGCTCCAGCTGTTATTCGCGTGGCGGGTCGCGCTGACCTGCATCTCACCGCTGGTCACCTTGACGTCGCTGGCGTTCCACCAGAAGGCGCCATTGCCATAGACGCCGCCGTGGTAAACCGAACCCCAGTTGGAATATTTGTACCCTGAACTGAAATCGTCAGACAGGACAACCTTGTACTGGTTGCCGCTCGCATCAGTGGTGGTCGTTCCAACCGAGGAAACCATTCTATTTTCTCCCAACAACACCGTGAATACACGGGAACGTGATCCCCCTGTGGTTGAGAGGTATGTCGTATGCAACCTACGATAGCAAGCTCTGAATCGATGGTTGCGAGTTCACTTAGTGTGGCCGGAATATTAATCGTTGCAGACAAATTACGGGCTTGTGGATCGTTGAACCGAAGGTGTTGCTGAGCGCTGCAGCCTCGCTTCCTGCCGAGGAGACGGCAATGCCAAGCGCCCAAATCCGTGTGAATCGTGCCCCGGTGTTGACCCTTTGGGCGGCAATCGTCGCGGAGCGTCTGGGCCATCCGCGGGAGACCGCGCTGAGCCTGGCAAGCGTCGTCGCCGGTACCGCTGCCCGCGCCAAAGCCCGGCGCCTGGGCCTGGCGGAGGAGAAGCAGCACGAGCCGCGGCCCGCCGCGTCGGCGCAGGCCGTGACGTCGCTGCTTGGGCGCGACATCCCACTCACCCATGATTCCGATGGTGTCGTGTTGGCCGAGCGGGATGGCCGGCCTGCCGCCGCCGCGCCTGTCGCTGCCTATCTCACCCGCGCCTTCGGGCCGCATTTCGGTGAGACCCGGGCAGCCATGGAGGCGCTGGCGGATGGCTTCGCGCCGGAGGAACTCAACCGGCTCGGCTTCCGCCTCTATGAACGCTTCCGCCCGGAGGTGCCGCAGGATGTCAGCGGCTGGGGCGCCAAGGGTTGGCTCGATCTGGACCTGATCCGCGAAGCGGCGGGGTAGGGACGGCGCCTCTCCCGCATGGACAAGCCGGCTTGGCTGGCCTATCCGGATGGTGAGGAAATACCGGTGCAGCACGGCCGACCGCTTGGAGGCCGCATGCCCAAATTCTCACGCCGTGCCATAGCCGCCTTCGCCGCCGCGGTGGCGACTCGCCCGGCCACTGCGCAGACCGTCCACGGACCGGTGCGGATCATCGTCCCCTACAATCCGGGTGGCATCACCGACATCCTGGCACGTGCCGTAGCGCAGCAGATGACGGCGCAGCTTGGCACCTCCGTCGTCGTCGAGAACCGCGCGGGTGCTAATGGCAGCATCGGCGCGACCGTCGTCGCCCGCAGCGCGCCGGACGGCACGGTGCTGCTGCTCGGCGTGACCGATACCCATGCGGTGAACCCGGCCGCCATGCGCAACCTCGCCTATGACGCGAACCGCGACTTCGAGCCGATCAGCAACATCACCAATGTCCCGCTGGCGCTGGCTGTTGGCCCATCCCGGCGCGAACTGCAGGATCTGCAGGCCTTCCTCGCCGCCGCCAAGGCCAAGCCGGGCGGGCTGACGCATGCCAGCTGGGGCGTCGGCAGCACCTCCCAGATCGCCATGCTGCGTATAGCTGAGGCGACGGGGATTGAACTGTTGCATGTCCCCTATACCGGCGCCGCTCCGGCGGCTCAGGCCTTGGCAGCGGGGCAGGTCGATTCCATGGTGTTGCCCGCGGGCGCGGCGGAGGCGCTGGCGCGTGACGGGACCATCCGCATCCTTGCCACCCTCTCGCCGCAGCGGCTCGCCCTGTTGCCGGGGACCCCGACCTTGCAGGAACAGGGCGTTCCACTGTCGATCAGTATTTTCCAGGCGCTCTTCGCCCCGGCCCGGACGCCGGCGCCAATCCTCGCGCGGCTGCACGAGGCGGTGACCCAATCGCTGAAGGCGCCCGCCATGCTCGAGGTGCTGCGCGCCCAGGCGGCATTGCCCAGCCCGACGACACCGGACGGTCTTGCCGCGCTGGTACGTGAAGATCAGGAGGCCTGGGGGCGGGTGGTTCGGGCAGGGAACATCCGGCTTGACTGACATGCGGCATCTCGAGGCGGATGTCCTCGTCGTCGGTGCCGGCGCGGCCGGGATGTATGCCGCGATCGAAGCGGCACGGCAGGGGGCGGGGCGGGTGCTGCTGCTCGACCGCAGCCTGATCGGCCGCGGCGGCGCTACGGTGATGGCGCAGATGACCGTGGCCGCGGCGGTCGGGCCCGAAGGCACCGACCACTGGCGCCACCATATGGCCGATACGCTGGCCGCTGGGCGAGGCCTCTGCGACCCGGCGCTGGCTGCGCTGCTCTGTGAGATTGGGGCCGAGTGCATCCTCGAGATGGAGCGCTGGAAGGTTGGCTGGGCGCGCGATGCCGAAGGCGGCTTCGCCCAGGTGCAGGCCCCGGGGCATGACCGGCCGCGCTGCGTCTATGTCGACTTCCTCTCGACGGGTCCTGCTGTCTCCCGCACCCTCCGCACGCAACTTCAGCGGGTAGGGGCGTCGATCCGGCGAGTGGGGGAGGTTGTGGTCAGCGACCTCGTGCTGCAGGGAGGGCGGGTGACGGGGGCGGTCGCGCTCGACATCGCCTCCGGCCGGCCGCTGACCATTGGGGCTGCGGCGACCATCATCGCCACCGGTGGGCTGACTCGGCTCTACGCCCGCAACAGCGCCAGCGCCAACATGTCGGGCGATGGCTATGCCCTGGCGCTGCGCGCCGGAGCGCCGCTGATCGATATGGAATTTGTGCAGTTTTTCCCGATCGGCCACCTCGCGCCACGGCTGATAGGCATGGATCCGATCATGTGGGACCCGTTCCGTTACAAGTTGGGCGGGCGATTGCTGAACGGCGAGATGGAGGAATTCCTGCACCGCTGGGGTGAGGGGGAGGCGGAGCGCTACGTCGTCACCCGCGATCTCGCCACCTACGCCATTACCAAGGAGGTCGAAGCCGGGCGTGGCTCACCGGCGGGCGGAGCCTATCTGAGCTTCGCCCATGTACCGGAGACGCGGTTGCGCGAGGCCTTCGGACCGGTGATCGACCGCCTGGCGGCCAATGGCATCGACCTGACACGCGATGCGATCGAGGTCTCACCCATCGCACATTATCATATGGGAGGTATCCGGGTGGACACCGCCATGCGGACTGGCGTGCCGGGCCTGCTTGCGGCCGGTGAGGCGGTGGGCGGGGCGAATGGCGCCAACCGGCTGTCGGGCAACGCCATCACCGAGGCCCTGGCCTTCGGTCGCATCGCCGGTGCCGAGGCGGCACGCCAGGCCGCGGCTGGAGCGCCGTGCTTCGATGCCGCGGCGGCTGCACCGGGGCTCGCGCTGCTTGAGGCCGAAGGAGAGAGGATGAACACGGCGGCGATGGTGGCCCGGCTGCAACGAATCATGGCGGCGGATGTCGGTCCCTTCCGCACCGCATCCGGGTTGGGCCGCGCGGCGGCCGAGTTGGCCGTCCTGCGGGATGAACTCGGAACGGCACCACCCGGCCAGCCTGGCCAGCCTCATGACTTGCTGCGGCTCGACTGGCTCGACCTGCGGCAGATGCTGTTGGTGGCTGAGGCGGTGGTGAACGCCGCGACGGCCAGGACCGAAAGCCGCGGGGCACATCAGCGGGAGGATTACCCAGGACAAAGCCCCGCCTGGGAGCGCAGCCTGGTGGTGGATCTGCCGGCGGGCGAGGTCCGGCCGAGGTTTGTCACCTGATGCTGGAAGCGATCCTGTTGATCCGGCGTGGCACGGCCGGGGAGCCGCCGCGGCATGAGGCCTTCACCCTCGCATTCGAGCCGGGCGAGTCCGTCCTCGACGGGCTGCGGCGACTGCGGGAGGGGGCGGATCCGAGCCTCGCCTTCCGCTACGCCTGCCTGAATGCCAATGCCTGCAAGGAGTGCATGATGCTGTTGGACGGGCGGGTGATCTACGCCTGTACCGCACGGCTGGAGCCGCGCAGGATGCAGCTTGACCCATTGCCGAACAAGCCTCTGCTGAGGGATCTGGCCACGGCGATCGCGCCGCCAGACGAGCGGCTGCCATCGGATTGAAAAAAATCCTCCACAGGGGCTTGTGGCGTTGGGCGCAAGGCGCTATTTCCCCGCTCCGCCGTGAGGTGGACCTTTTGAGTGGCCTGAGTAATCGGGCGCGACAGTTTTCCGTTCGCAAGAACAGCTGTTGTAATCGTCGGAGGACGAAGCATTCAGAAGGCGGCCAAAAAAGTCTCTTGCATGTAGTGTTGGTTGACGCTACATGGTGGTTTACCGGACAGGGTTGTGGGGCTGAGTGATTGGCTCTTTTCCTGGTTTGGTTTGTTCTTTGACAGTTGCATCGGTTTTTTGGAAGACGATGGATCGTTGCCTGGCTTTGGCTGGGTGATGGATTGCATCGGGAGTGGTGAGCGGAGTCTGATCGAAAGGCGTCTGCGTGGCCTGGCTTTGGCTGGGCTGCGGGGATGAACCTGAGAGTTTGATCCTGGCTCAGAGCGAACGCTGGCGGAATGCTTAACACATGCAAGTCGCACGGGGGCTTCGGCTCTAGTGGCGGACGGG
>NZ_FMZX01000067.1 GCF_900101615.1 Belnapia rosea
CGGCCCAGGCCGACGCGCCGTCGTCCCCAGCACCTCTGCCTCGACAAGGGTTTCGACTATGACGAGCCGCGCGCTCTGGCCGAGGAGTTCGGCTTCACCCTGCACCTGCGCACGCGTGGCGAGGAGGTCAGGGCCAAGCGGCACGCCCGAGCCAAGGCGCACCGTTGGGTCGTGGAGCGCACACACTCCTGGCTCCATCGGTTCCGCTCGATCCTGATCCGCTGGGCCAAGAAGTCCGCCAACTACCTCGCGCTGCTCCACCTCGCGCTCGCCATCATCACCTGGCGACATGCCCTACCGGGATAGGTTCTAAGTAGGCGTCACACAACTCGGCCACCGTCGGCATGGCCTTCCGGTGGTCACGCTCGGCCGCCGGGTCGCGCCCAAGGCGCAGGGCGTCGCGGTGCGCCGTGGCGGCCTTGCGCGCATCGTCGATGCCCCAATCGCCCCGGCCCCAGGGGCCGATGGTGAGATAGCGCTGGCGGCCGCGGCCGGTCGAGTCGCGCTCAACGGGGCTACGGTACTTGAAGACGAAGAACACGCGCCCGTCCTCGCCGCGGCGGCGGGCGCCGAGGCCGCGTACCTCATAGTCCCAGAGGGTGGTACCTGGCGTCAGGGCGTTCAGGGCGCGCTCGGTCAGGCGCTGGGCGGTCATGGCTCACCTGGGATGCGTGGCTACCCCATGGCTACCCCGACACCGGACGACAGGGAACGTCACGAGTTGTCAACTCATTGATACTGGCTGATTACGGTGATGCCTGACGTCCCCTGACGGTCCATGCGGTTGCCCTCCGAAGGCAAAGGTCGTACGTTCGAATCGTATCGGGTCCGCCAATCTCCTCAGTGGGTTAGCTGATTTTTCTGGCCAGCTTGGGGCGGCTGGTTGTTGCGGCGCTATGCGCTTGTGGTTCTTCGCAAAGCCTTCGCCATCCATTCGGATGCCGACCTCCAATCCTGGTGGCATCGTCTTGGCGCCGCTCTCCAACGATCCCGATGAGGGCGGCGCGGATCAAGCTCTGCGAGGCCCATGGCCGGATCGCAGGTTATCATCCTTGGCGATGGCATTTGGCATTGCCGCCGCTCACCTGATGCCTGGGCAGGCCCGTCTCCATGACCGTGGTGCCACAATCCGATCAACGACCAGCCTCAATGGTCCTGAGTGGCCTTGCGCGCTTCGCCGACGCAAAGCCGAGGTGCACCTGCCAAAAGTTCGGCCCATCGGCGCAAGCTAAAGGTCAGACATCTGGAGAGTTATGCAAAAATCAAGTTCGTAATTGACAGACAGATAAGAACGTGAAATCCAAGTTGAATTTATAAACTATTATACGGAATAATTCTAACATATTTGAATTTATTCTACATAAAAAGGTTTGTTTGAGTAGTTATTGCTGTGTCAGTTGATGTTAACCGCTAAATTCAGCAACATGTACATGGGTCTATGCATGTCTGGTGCGGTGGGCATGTCAGGGACTGGTCGCTCATCAACGTACCAGGCGAGGCGTCCCAGCATTCAACTTAGCCCGAAGCTGCGGAATCCTTCAGGTGGATTACTCACTACAGCGTCTTTGGCGACAGGTGTTCGCTTTGCCGACACAATACTATGAGCGGAGCTGAAATATATATTTTTTAAATAACACCTCAAAAATACCAATTTCAAGAAAATAACTGTTATTTTGCCGCAGAAGCCGAAAGGCATGTGACAGTAATTTTCCGTCTGGAAATTGTGTGCGTATTTCGGAATATACATAAGTCTGCAGGAATGTTCCATTTTAGGTGGGCATCCGCGAAGTATTAAGATTGCTCCTGAGTATAGGCGTGGTTCTCGGTCGGCCTTGCGGTAGTCAGCAGGCGGCCATCGCTCATGGCAAATGGATCGACTCCAACCGCCTGGTCGGAATGGAATTGGTGTTCAGCGTTCCCCAGCGCTGTGCGATCGCCTTGATTCCACCAGTAGCGCGTTGCCCAGGTGCCGGCCGGCACCGACTATTGGGCGCTTGTACTGCTGGTTCTGTTCCAATCGAGGGTTGCAAATTCTCCAGTAAAGTCGCTCGCACAAGATCCCTCCCCGGCAACCTTGGGAAAGTTGCTAATCACAACAAATAGCGTCTCAACATAAAGACCTCGCAATTTCCTGATTTCGGTCCGCAAAAGACATCAGGAGATGCTGTTCGAGTCTCGCGGTCTGATGCATCTAATTGCCTGCATCCTGAGTAGCTTGTAACAAAATGGAGATAACATAGGTGACTCAGCCGGACAGCAATCCTCATCCGCGAGTTCAAAGTAATGTTTCACCACCTGTAATACGCACTGGACCGAAGGACAGAGCAACGCAACCAGTCCGTTTGGTGGAGGGAAGTGACGAACCAGCAGGGGCTCATGCGCTCGCTCCTGTTCCGGATCAGGTCGTTCCGGCCCCTATACCCCAAGCAAGCAAGGGCGAGGAAAAGCGCGGCATTCTGGGCCGGATTTCCCGAATCGGCTTGGGTCTCACCGCTGTCGCTGTGGCTGGCTATTTCATCTATGATCGGTTTTTCGCTCTGGGCAGCACCAATGCCGTGCTGAGCGCCACCCCAGTGGTGGTGCGCGCTCCGATCGATGGACAACTCACGCTTGATCTCATTGCTCCAGGGACGCTGCTGGATGCGAAGGCGCCCATTGGAAAGCTGGCAAATACCCGCCTCGACAACAGTAGAGTCAACGAACTGACTGCCCAAGTCTCGGCAGCAGAGCAGGAAGTAGATCTGATCCGCAGACGGATCACCAATGCCGAGCATGAAGCCGTTGAGGCCCTGTCACAAGCCACTATATTCCAAAAAGCCAGAGTCGAGCAAATCGGCTCCCGCCTGGACGAAAGTGAGGCGCGGATCCGCAATGCCCAGGCTCGCCTCCGCGAAGCCGAAGGTATTCAGGGGCGCAACGAGCAGTTGTTGCGCTCGGGTGTTGCCACCGTGGCGGCCGTTGAACAAGCCCGCCGTGGTTTGGAAGTGGCACGGGGTGAGCTCGATGTCGCCATCCGCCAGCGACAGGGCATCCGCACCGAGCTGGATGCTGCCAGCCAGGGTATCTTCACCGGGGAGACGGGGACAAACCGCTCGGCCTCACAGCAACAATATGACCGCCTGCGGCAGCAGCAACGCGAATTGTCCGCCCTGTTCCTTGACCGGCAGGCCCGGCTCGATGCCTTGCGTGAGCAGTTGATGCAGGAGCGCCTCCAGATTGCCCGGCGGGTCTCCGCCGATCTGGAGGTGTTGGTGCGGAGCCGGCTGATCCGCGTCCATGCCCAATCCGGCGAGTTCGTTCGCCAGGGTCAGGAGATCGCCACCCTGATCGACTGCACCCGCCCCTTGGTCGTTGCCGAGGTGAGCGATCGCATCTTCCGCTCTCTCAGTATGGGCATGCAGGGCAGCTTTACCCCGGTGGGTGGTGGCCAGACCTATCAGGGCACCATTGTTGAACTGCAAACTCCGTTGACCAGCCAGCCCGGTCAGAGCGGTTCCTACCGCGCCATCATGCAGATCAATGACCCCGCCCTGGTACAGTCCTGCGATACCGGCCGCACTGGGCGGGTATCCTTCTAGGCCATGGCCGATCTTGCCTGGGCTTTTGTGCCCATCTTCCTGATCGGTGGGCTGGCAGCTCTCGTGCTGCCGCGCCTTGACCCGGACAACCGTTATGCCCGGCTGATCGGAGCCTGGGTCACCGCTGCGCTGCTCCTGCGCTACATGTGGTGGCGCACCGCGGCCTCCCTCCCTCCTTGGGAGGGCTCCATCGGCAACGTCATCGCCTACGCCTTCTTTGTCATCGAGATGATGAGCTCAGTCGCCGGGCTGCTGCTCATCCATGTGTTGAGCAAGACGGTCAATCGCAGCCGGGAGGCGGACGAGCATCCGCCAACCTCCTTTCCCGGCGGGGCGCCACTGATCGACGTATTCATCCCAACCTACAATGAGAAGGAGGAAATTCTCTACCGCACCATCGTGGGTGCGCTGAATCAGGAATATCCCCGCTACCGCGTATGGGTGTTGGATGACAAACGCCGCCCTGCCATGAAGGCGTTGGCGGAGAGCCTGGGTGCCAACTACCTCACCCGCTACGAGAACAGCCATGGCAAAGCGGGCAACATGAACAATGGGCTCAAGCACGTCTTCGCCCTGAATGAACCGCCCGATGTCATTGCGGTATTGGATGCCGACTTCGTGCCGACGCCGCAGTTCCTCTGGCGCACCTGCGCGCTCATGCATGACCCCAAGGTGGTGGTGGTGCAGACGCCGCAGCACTTCTTCAACCCCGATCCCATCCAGTTGAACCTCGGCGGTAGCCGCATCGTGCCGGACGAGCAGCGCTTCTTCTTCGATGTCATTCTGGCATCGAAGGATGCGCATGGCTCGGCCTTCAGTTGCGGCACCTCCGCGTTGGTGCGGGCCAGTTTCCTCAAGGAGATCGACGGCTTCCCGACCGAGAGCGTGACCGAAGACCTCCTGCTGTCGCTGAAAGCCAGTGGGCTGGGCTATGTCACTCACTACCTCAACGAACCGCTGAGCGTCGGCCTCGCGCCCGAGGGCTTGCAGGAATACCTTACTCAGAGGGGACGCTGGTGCCTTGGTACCATGCAGATCGTCCGCACCAAGTGGGGGCCATTCTCGATTGGCCCGGTGCCTTTGCTGATGCGCCTGCATACCATGGACACCGTGTTGTTCTGGACCGTCGGCTCGCTGATTCGCATTCTCAGCCTTGTGATCCCGATCCTATACTGGTGGACCGGGCTGGTGGTGATTGAAAGCGATCTCGCCAGCATCCTGAGCCATCTCGGCCCTTACTGGCTGTGGTGCGTCATCTTCCTCGGATGGGTGAGCCGTGGTCTCAATGTGCCGGTGATCGCCGAGGCGATGTCGCTACTGGTCTGCGTCGAGGCCATCAAGGCCAGCATCATCGGGTTGTTCGGCTCCAAGAATCAGAAATTCAAGGTTACGGCCAAGGGGACCAGCCGCGGCGGCACGGTGGTGCAGTGGAACATCATTCGCTGGTACCTGGGATTGATCGTTCTGACCCTCGGCGGCATCCTGCTCAGCGCCGTGGAGGGGCCGATTGGAAGCACACCCGCACATATCGAGGCCATGAACCTGTTCTGGAGCGTGTACAACATCTGCACGCTCCTGGTCGCCTGCTTGATCTGTGTCGAGCGTCCACGCTTTCGCCGTGAGGAGCGGTTTGACACAGACGAGCCGTCGCAGATCGTCGCCACGGGAGGGATCAGGCGCAACGCCAGGATCCGGGATCTCTCGATCCTGGGTTGCCGGCTGGAGGTGTCCGATAGCGGAAAGTTGACGGAAAACCTGGGCGTTTATGTGCTGATACAGGATGTTGGTTACGTGCCCGCGCGGGTCGTGACGCTGCGGGATGGGCGATATCTCCATGTCGAGTTCAACGCCTCGCCGGAGCAGCGGGAAGCCATCACCCGCAAGCTGTTCTCGGGTCGTTATGCCCGGTCGGTGACCCGCATGAGTGCCATGCAACTGGCACGAACCATCCTACACCGGGCGGTCACTTAGCATCAAAGACCCGGTGGTGAGTAATCGCGCTGAAGGGCCGCACGGCTTCAGGCTAAGGCTTGTTAGAGCTTGGTGACTTTGATCCAGTCTGCGGTGGCTGCGAGGCAGAGCACGCCAAGGAAGGAGCGCGCGGTTTTCTCGTAGCGAGTGGCAACAGCGCGCCACTCTTTCAGTCGTGCCCAGAGGTTCTCGACCAGATGCCGGTTGGCGTAAACCCAGTCCGGGCAGGCCACTGGCGCGTCGGTGCGCCTGGGCGGGATCGCAGGCCGCGCGCCCATGGCCCAGATGCGCTCGCGGAAGGCGTCGGAGGCAAGACCGAGGTCGCCGACCACCCAGCCGGGCACGTCTGGCAGACAGTCCAGCAGCCCCGGCGCCATGGGCAGTTCATGCGCCTGGCCCGGTGCCA
>NZ_FMZX01000015.1:0-73361 GCF_900101615.1 Belnapia rosea
AGGTGATCGTGGCGCACCACCTGGCCAACAACGCCTCCGACCAGGATGCGCTGGCACCCCTGCTCGACGCCGTCACCGCCAACACCAGCACCACGCCTGCCGAGGTCTCAGCCGACAGCGGATACTGCTCCGAGGCCAACCTGGCCGACCTCGCCGAGCGCGGCATCCGCGGCTACGTCGCCACCGGCCGTGCCAAGCACCCTGATGGCGGCGAGAACCGACGTCGAGGTCCGCTGGTCTCGGCCATGCGCCAGCGGCTCAGACGTGCAGGTCGCCGCAGCCGATACTGATTACGTAAGCAGGTCGTCGAACCCGTCTTTGGACAGATCAAAGCAGCACGAGGGTTCCAGCAGTTCCTGCTCCGCGGCATCCAGAAGGTGAAGCACGAATGGGCGCCCATCTGCACCGCCCACAATCTCACCAAGCTCGCCAGGGCAACACAAGCCTGACGCTCGGCGGCATGCTCACGCCACCAATGTCGCTCCAACCTCAGCGGCGTCAGCCCCTAGACGCGGTTACTCGGACGCGCTCCTAGGTGCCGCTCTCGCCGCCGCGGAGCTGGCGCGGCAGGAGGCGGAGGCAGGCCACTGGCGCCGAGGCGATGGCACTCTCTGTCAGGGAAGTTATCCGGCTGCTTGAGATGATCTTTCATTTTTGGAGGGGCGGGATGGAGGGATGAGTTGGCTTACTCACCGGAGCGCCGCACGGCGGTTTTGAAGAAGCTGGAGCCGCCGAACGCGGCTCCCTTGCGGCGGCTGGCCAGGGAGGAGCGGATCTCCGAGGCAACCCTGCACGCCTGGCGCCGCGAGGACCGCAGCCAAGCGCGACTATTGCCCGATGCCGATGCTGGCTCGGAGGGTTGGACGTCGCGCGACAAGTTCGCCGCGGTGATCGAGACGGCTGCCATGAGTGAGGCCGATCTTGCCGCCTACTGCCGCCAGCGAGGTCTCTACCCCGAGCAGATCGGGGCCTGGCGGGCCGCCTGCGAGTAAGCCAACGACTGGGAGCGCGCCAGCAGCCAGCGGCTGAGCCAGGCGACCAAGGAGGAGAAGCAGCGCGTCAAGGCGCTCGAGCGCGACCTGGCGCGCAAGGGTTCAGGCCACTGGCCCGAACGCGCTCGCTGAGGCGGTGCTGGTGCTGGTGCTGGTGCTGGTGCTGCGAAAAAACGCCGCGATTCGGGGGGACGGCAAGGACGCATGATCAGCACCCCAAATCGCCAGAACGCCATCGCGCTGATCGATCAGGCCATCGCGGCTGGCGCGCGTCGCACCCAGACCTGCGCTGAACTCGGTTTCGACGAGCGAACCTGTCGGCGCTGGCGGGCGGGGACGGCGCTCCCGAAGACCGCCACCCGAGAGCGCTCCGGCCAGCGCCTCGCAACGCCCTGTCCGCGGAGGAGCGCCGGGCGGTGCTGGACACCTGCAACAGCGAGGCTTTCAAGAGCCTGCCGCCCAGCCAGCTTGTGCCTCGGCTCGCCGACGAGGGCCGCTATCTCGCCTCGGCGGCCAGCGTCTACCGCATCCTGCGGGCCGCGGATCAGCAGCACCATCGCGGCGGGGCCAAGCCGCCGGTCCATCGCCAACCGCCGACCAGCCACTGCGCCCGTGGCCCCTACGAGGTCTGGAGCTGGGACACGACCTGGATGCCCGGCCCGATCCGGGGCGGGTTTTTCTATCACTACCTCATCCTCGACATCTACAGCCGCAAGTTCGTGGGATGAGAGGTCCATGAGCGCGAGGCTGCCGAGCTGGCCAGCGAGGTCGTGCGCCGCGCAGTCTGGGCCGAAGGCTGTCTCACCCGCCCGCTCGTCCTGCACGCTGACAATGGCAGCCCGATGAAGGGCGCCACCATGAAAGCCACTCTCGAGCAGTTCGGCGTCATCGCCTCCTACAGCCGGCCGCGGGTGGCCGATGACAACCCGTTCTCCGAAGCCCTGTTCCGAACCTGCAAGTACAGGCCGGACTGGCCGGCATCGGGGTTCGCCAGCAGGGAAGACGCGCAGCGCCAGGTCGCAAGTTTCGTGACGTGGTACAATCACGGGCACCGCCACAGCGCGATCCGGTTCGTCACGCCCGGTGTCCGATATACCGGCGAGGATCACGCGCTCATCGAGCGTCGGACCGACCCCTACGCCAAAGCCCGCGCTGCCAACCCTACGCGGTGGTCACGTCAGATCAGAAACTGGACGCCGGCCGGCGACGTCTGCCTCAACCCCGAGCGCGACGCCACCGACCACACAGTCAGAGACGCTGCCAGCGACTCAACCTGGACCAGCTGCAGCTCGGGCTCGAGGATCTCGAGCAGAGCGTCGCCGAGAACCAGGCCGGGCAGGAGGCGGCAGAGGCCCAGCAGGGCCGCCGCCTGGCACCACCCCGGCGCAACCACGGTGCCCTGCCGGAGCATCTGCCGCGCTATGAGGTGCTGGTCGATGTTGAGCGCCGCGACTGTCCCTGCTGCGGCGGCACGCTGCATGCCATCGGCGAGCTGCGCACCGAGCAGCTCGACATTGTGCCTGCCCAGTTGCGGGTTCGGGTCACCCGCCGTCCACGCTATGCCTGCCGCGCCTGCGAGGGCGCGGTGGTGGTGGCGCCCGCGCCGGAGCGGCTGATCGATGGCGGCATGGCGACCGAGGCGCTGATCGTACATGTGCTGGTGAGCAAGTTCTGCGACAGCCTGCCGCTGTACCGCCAGGGCCAGATGCTGGCGCGGCAGGGCATCACCCTCGACCGCTCGACGCTCGGGTCGGACGTATACGTCCGACGGGTTGGCCGGGCCTGCTGGTGGTTGACCCCGCTCTATGACCTGCTGGTCGGCACAGCACTGTCCGCGCCCAAGTTGTTTGCCGACGACACCACACTGCCAGTCCTCGACCCCGGCCGCGGCCGTACCAAGACCGGGCGGCTCTGGTGCTATGCGGTCGATGACCGGCCATGGTGCGGCCCAGGTCACCCGGTGGCGGCCTATGTCTACACCGAGGATCGCAAAGGTATCCGGCCCGCCGCGCATCTGGCGGCATTCCGCGGCGTGCTGCAGGTCGATGGCTATCCCGGGTTCAAGCGGCTGGCCGGCGATCGCGCCGACGCCTCGGTCGGCCTGGCTTTCTGCTGGGCCCATATGCGGCGGCACTTTTACGAGTTCCACGCCTACACCCAATCACCGCTCGCAGCCGAGGTGCTGGCGCAGGTTCGGGCGCTCTACGCGATCGAGGGCCTGATCCGCGGCCATCCCGCCGAGCACCGGCGACAGGCGCGCCAGGAACGCAGTCGACCGGTTGTCGAGGCCCTGCATGCCTGGTTGCAGGTCCATCAGGATCGCGTCTCGGCCGCCTCGGATCTCGCCAAGGCCATCCGCTGTGCCTTGCGGCATTGGCCCGGCCTGACGGTGTTCCTCAATGATGGCCGGGTCGAGATGGACTCGAACGTGGTCGAGCGCGCCATCAGGCCCGTGGCCCTCGGGCGCAAGAATGCGCTGTTCGCCGGAAGTGATGGTGGGGCGCGGCAATGGGCGATCGCCATGACGCTGATCCAGACCGCCAAACTGAACGGCGTCGACCCACAGGCCTGGCTCACGGACGTGCTGGAGCGCATCGTCTCCGGGCGGACCAAGGCCACTGAGTTGGACACGCTGCTGCCATGGAACTGGAAGTCCAACAACTCAGCCGCAGTGCCCGCTGTCGCGGCGTAGCCGCCGACGCTCAACCGGCTCCCACCGTCAATGCAACTCTGCCCATGCCATTGCCGCGACGCTTACCGAAAGCAGAAGGGGCGCTCTTGCGAAGCGCCCCTTCCTCCTGCCCGTCCGGCATTCAACGTAAGCACCACCCCTGGTCTTCGCGCCTTGACGCTCAGATGCTCGGCAATACTCCTGGCAAAACACGGATGGCAGGGGCGGCCGCAGGACTGAGCATCACTCAGGTCACACGGCCTATCGCCCATATTCGATGGAGCTTTGATATTAGTCTAATAGCTTTTTTTTAATAAAATAATAGTTTGCAGTTGCAAAGGTTTGTCGCTCGCAGCGCTAGTGGAGTGACTCCAACGCTTGCTTCCCTCGTGCGATGGCGGCGAGGACGCGATCTGGGTCGGCGGTCCAGGTGAAGGGTTTGGGTTTGTGGTTGTGCTCAGCGACGTAGCGGTTGATGGCGGCCTGCAGGTCGACGAGCGAGCAGAAGACCCCACGCTTCAGCCGACGTCGGGTGAGAGTTGAGAAGAAGCCCTCCACGGCGTTGAGCCAGGATGCGCTGGTTGGGGTGAAGTGGAAGGTCCAGCGCGGGTGGCGAACCAGCCAGGCGCGCACCTTGGGGTGCTTGTGCGTGGCATAGTTGTCGACCACGGCGTGGACCAGCTTACCCGCCGGCACTGCGGCCTCGACCTGGTTGAGGAAGCGGATGAATTCCTGATGCCGGTGGCGCCGCATGTTGCGGCCGACCACCGTGCCGTCCAGCACGTTCAGCGCGGCGAACAGCGTCGTCGTGCCGTACCGGATGTAATCGTGGGTCATTGTCCCGGCTCGTCCCTTCTTCATGGGCAGGCCGGGCTGGGTGCGGTCGAGCGCCTGGATCTGGCTCTTTTCGTCGATCGACAGCACGACGGCATGGGCTGGTGGATCGACGTACAGGCCGACGACATCGCTGAACTTTTCGGCGAACTGCGGGTCGAGAAAGGTCGTAGCCCAAGCTGTCGGGAGCCAGCTGTCATTGGTAGACGCTCACTTGCGCCACGCCGGAGTTATCGCATGTGTGGATGCCCCCTGCGGGTCAAGGCGAATCAGCGACGCAGGCACCGAGAGCGCGGGTGCGGTCATGTGTTCGGCCTCAAATGCGGCCGGTCTGGCCGCGGGCCCTGATGAGCTGCGCGGGACGAGGGGCAATCAGGTGAACGCGCTTGGGCGCGCACTGCGATAAACGGCCTCTCTCGTCACCGGCTCACCGGTCTCTCGCTGTCATCGTCGCTTCGGCACCTTGGCCCCCGCCAGGCGCGGCGCCCGGCGAGCTCGGACGCGACCGCCTAGGCGGTCGCGGCTGTCGTGTAGGTCCCTCCCCGGGCCAGCAAGGCCCAGGCGATGCGGGCCATCTTGTTGGCCAGCGCCACGGCCACGACTTTGAAGGGCCGCCGCGCCAGCAGGCGCGTGGCCCAGTCCGAGGCCTCCGGGTTGCGCCGGGCATAGCGCAGGCGGCTCGTGGCGCCGAGCACCAGCAGCCGGCGCAACATGGGGTTGCCCTGCCGGGAGATCCGGCCCAGGCGCTCCTTGCCGCCGCTCGAGTGCGGCTGCGGGGTCAGGCCAAGCGAGGCCGCAAAGTGCCGCGCGGAGGCGAAGCTCTGTGGACAGGGTACCATCGCGGCCAGGGCTGTCGCGCCGATCGCCCCGATTCCGGGGATGCTCGCCAGCCGCCGCGCCGTCTCGTCCTCTCGCGCATGGCGGACCATGCGGCTGTCGAGCCGCTCGATGCGTCCCTCCAAGGCCTCGATCTGCGCCACGAGTTCGTCCAGAGCCTCGCGGGCCAGGTGGGGCAGCCGGGCATCGTCGCCATCGCGCACCACCGCGATCAGCTCGGCGACCTTGCGCCCCTGCGCCGCCACGATGCCGTACTCGGCGAGGTGGGAGCGCAATGCGTTGACGGTCTGGGTGCGCTGGCGCACCAGCATGTCGCGGACCTTCAGCTCCACCAGGCTCGCCTGCTGCGCCTCCGTCTTGACCGGCACAAAGCGCATGGTCGGGCGCGTCACCGCCTCACAGATCGCCTCGGCGTCCGCCGCGTCGGTCTTGCCCCGCTTGATGAGGTGGATGGCCCCTGAGCGGCATCTCTGTGCCAAGCTCGGAGCTGTTGTGGCCAACGAGCGAGAGGAGCCATCCACCATGCAGACCAACGCAAAAGCCAGCCCGGCCATCATCGGTCTCGATATTGCCAAGAACTTCTTCCAGGTTCACGGGGTCGATGTCGCTGGCCAGGTCGTGTTGCGTCGCAAGCTCAGCCGCGGAGATGTGCTCGCATTCTTCAAGAATCAACCCAAGGCTCTGGTGGGTATCGAGGCGTGCGGCACAGGGCACTACTGGGCCCGCGAGATCGCCGCTCTCGGGCACGAGGTGAGGCTGCTACCACCCACCTACGTCAAGCCGTACGGCAAGCGCGGCAAGACCGACGCTGCCGATGCTGAGGCCATCTGTGAAGCGGTCACCCGGCCCAACATGCACTTCGTGCCGGCCAAGACACCCGAACAGCAGGCGGCAATGATGATGCACCGCTCCCGTGAGCTGCTTGTTGGACAAAGAACGGCTCTGGCGAATGCGCTTCGGGGCCACCTTGCGGAGCTGGGCATCATCGCCGCCAAAGGGATCCGTCGCGTGGCCGATCTTGTTGCGGAACTGGTAGGGGCGGATGCTGCTAAGATACCGCCGCTTGCCAAGGCATCGCTCACCTGCCTCGCTGCCCAGATCGAGGCGGTGGAGACGCAGATCGATAAACTCGAGGCGCTGATCCTGGAGTGGCACAAGGGCAATGAGGCGAGCCGGCGGCTGGCCAAGATCCCTGGCGTCGGACCAATCACCGCCTCAGCAGTAGTCGCCACGATCGGTGATGCCTCGAACTTCACCTCTGCCCGGCACCTCTCGGCGGCATGGGGGCTGACCCCGAAGCAGAACAGCAGCGGTGGCAAGGCCAAGCAAGGCGGCATCTCCAAGGCCGGAGACGCCTACCTGCGGCGCCTCCTGTTCATTGGCTCCATCGCAGTGATCCGCAGCAAGAAGGCGCAGGACGCGGGAAGCTGGCTGGGGAGGCTGCTGGAGCGTCGGCCGGCGAAGGTGGTGGCCATCGCCGTGGCGAACAAAACAGCCCGGGTGATCTGGGCCATGCTGCGCAGCGGGGAGGCTTATCGAGCCGCCGACGCAGCCGTCGCGGCGCCGGCTGCCGGGTAAAACGAAGGTGAGAGCTTCCCCATCGGAGATGCCGCGACCGATGGGAGCGTGAGGGCAAAGTGGAGTGATGGCAAAACCGGTCGATCCCGGAACCCTGCTGAACCCGTCTATGTCAAAGCGTCGTGGAACGCGGCCGCTTGATTGGAAGCAGGGTCGCGGATTTCATCAGGGCCCGCGGTCATGCGCACCGCACATCGAGGCCGGACACATGACCGCACCCGACCGCGGCGCCACCACACCAGAAAGCCCTTGCATCGAGGGGGCCATCCACACATGACGTAGGGCTTCACGTAAGCCGGCGGCATGAGCCGGACCGTATGGCCGAGGCGGGTGAGCTCGCGCGCCCAGTGGTGCGCTCCGCCGCAGGCCTCCATGCCGACCAGCGCCGGCGGCAGGGCCGCGAAGAAGTCCAGCAGCGCCGACCGGCGCAGCTTGCGCCGTACCACCACCCCACCTGCCGCATTGACCCCGTGCACCTGGAAGACGCTTTTGGCCAGGTCGAGGCCGATCGTCGTAATCTCCTCCATGGATGCCTCCTCTCCCTCGTGGTCAGGCTCAGCACAAACCACGCTATGGCACCTCGATGCCGCGGAGCAGGGGGCATCCACCTCATCAAGGCAGGCAAGGCTGGTCGCGCGGCCTGCGGAACGCTCCAGCCATTGGCGGAATGCTCGAGAACCAGCCCAGCAAGGGCGACGTTTGGCGGGGCAGATTGGCAAAGTCTGTCTTGCACAAACTCAGGCCGCCCGCCTTTCCTGGGCAGCCTTCTCTCTGCCTAGATGCGAATTGCGGTAGGTCCCGCTCAGGCCCGAGAAGCAGGCATTCTCAGGCGTGAGTCGCCGTCACGCCATCGGCGGGTGACGGCCGCCCAACAGCAGCAGCCCCATCATTTCGTAATCCTCAAGGGTGATCGCGCCGCTTTCGACCGCCTGCCGGATGGCCGTCTCGATGTCGACGCCCTGCGACTGCGCCACCACCTTCAGCTTGAGGTAGATGCCGGTCCGGCGGCCGGCCGGTCGTCCAGTCAGAGCGCCAGCTAGCCTCGGTCCCCAAACCGATTTGCCAAAGCCTCTTCGGCGAATTGCTTTTGCCGAATGACCAAGGCGTCAGCTCGTAGAGCCGTAACAAGCAGCTCTATCTCAGCGAGCAAGATCCTCAACTGCCGATCAAACCGAGCTTTTGCCTCAGCCATGGTGCCATCCATCGCGGCATAAGTGGATGGGTCAGTTAGGCATGCACATTGCTGTCTGATTTTTTTTGCATGGCCCAATCCTACCTTTGGTAGAGCGCTAGCGACAGCTCGGCGAGGCAGTAGTCGACCGGGGGCGGGCCGCCTCTAACCGACGGGCGAACAGCGGGCCACATGACCCCCCTATTTCGCCATGATGAAAATTCCACTCGGGGCCGGTCGCAGACCTCAAAAGCTGTAGCGATTCATTCGCTCCCGCTAGCTGCCTCCGTCACACCACCACGTGCTGGCATCGCGTTGCCGCACACTTGGTAGGGGTTGAGCACCGCTCATCCGGGAACACGGTGCAGTCCGAGGCTACCCTGGCGCGACCGAGGGCCGTGCGGATCGCCGCCTTGCCACCCGGAACCTTGATGCCGTGCAGCGCCAGGGCCGCCAGCCAGGCCGTAGCGAAGTCCTCGGGGTCGCACCACCCCTTCCCGCTCATGTGCTGCGGCCAGCCGTAGCGGTCCACGTCCTCGGCCAGCCGTTTCCCCTTGATGGGATAGGTGCCGTCTAGGCATTCCAGCCCATAGGCCGTGACGGCCCATTGCCGGCCGCGCCACCAAACCTCGTGCAGGCGCTTGCCGAGAACGCGCACCGGCGTCCGGTCGATCTCTACAGGGCGGTCACCGCGTCGGGGTGGGTCCGGTGGGAGGTTTATCGCTATGAGGTCATTCGCGATCAGCAGCCGCAGGTGGCTGAACATCTGGCCGGGTGCTTCGGGCTTGTCGGTCATATCGCACCTCCTGGCCGTGGCTGCGCAGGCGTGCCCGGCGGCCTCGGCTCGGCCTGCACGAAGCCCCCACCCAGCTTGATCCGGACCGTTTGGCTCACCTGCTCGAGCTGCTGGTCGGCGCTGACCTTCAGTTCGGGCTCAACGTGGAGCGTCACCTGCTGGCTGATAGGCAGAAGCTGCTGAGCCGCGGACAGACCCGACCGGACGGACACGGTCACGGTCTGGCTGATGGGGCGCAGCTGCCGGTTGGCAGATAGGACGGGCATGGCGTGCTCCTAATCAGGTGGGGATAGGGGGTCAGCCGGCCTTTCGCCGGGCCCGCAGCGCATCCATCCCCTCGATTACATGCGTCATCGTCTCTCGGCCTCGGATCTGCAGCCCACTCAGCTCCAACGCGCAGCCGGCGCGGCCGGCTTGATGGTGACCAGGTATATCGGCGCCCGCTGCCACCCCGGCCAGTCCGGCACCTGCAGGACGTTCCGACGCATGCCTATGGCCTCGGGTGGCAACCCCTCCTGAGCAGTCGACGGTGGAGCTATTGAGCGAGGACGAGACGCTAGGCCGCCTTCTCCCGCGACAATGCTGCCTCGCAGACCCGGCAGCGCCATGGCGTCGCATCTCCGCCAGGATCGGCATAACGGGCACCGCACCGCGAGCAGACGATCACCAGCACTGGCTTTTGCTTCGCCTAGCGCACCCCTTACCTCACCTTCGGCACCGCCAACATGTATTTCGGCAGCCGGCGCTCATCGAGCCAGAGATCCACCAGCGGGGTGATGGTGCCCACCGAGCCGAAGCCCCGGCCATGGAACGGGTGATCCGGCATCCGCAGCGTGCACACATGCCCGCCCTTCTGGCAGTCGATGACGGCGCCGCGGTAGCGGTAGGACGGGCCGCTCAGCGCGCCCTCGGCCGCGGTGATCTCGGGCTCAGGGCGTGCCGCTGGCGGGGGTGGATCCGGGAAGAGGGTCATGCTGCAGGGTAGTGGGCGGGTGCGTGCAGTCTCTTAACCGCGGCAAGCCGACCAGCAGCTACGTTGTATGGCTCTCAGCCGAGGCTGCCGCCATCATTGGAACCACGCCGCTGGCCGCATCGCCGCCGCCTTCTTAATCCACGCCCCGCAGAAAGCTCGGAGGCTCACCTCGATATCCCCGTCGGTCATGCCGGCATCTCGGGCTGTTCCGATGTAGGCCCGCATCGTCAGCACCATCAGGCCAGTTTGTTCATGGGGCGGTAGATCAGCCAGTACGACGGCGATCAGGGCAGTGGTGTCGGTCGAGATCATTTCACCCAATCCACCGCCGCCAGAACGGCCGCCGCGCCTCGGCCAGCGCCTCCCGCAGCCTCTTCGCCTCTTTGGCCGCAACGGCAGTTTGGACATGCTCCGACCGGAGCCGTCTGGTTATTCCCGAATGCACCCTTTGTTGTCCCCGTAGTGGGTGAGGTCTCAGTGCAAATCAACACCAATATATGGGTGATCACGCGCATACGCGCATGCGCACACAGAGCGGTTTGGGTTTGGGGCGTCACTGGCCGTCACTGCCGTCACTGGCGCGGAACAACCCGGATGGCTCGCTGACGTCTGGCGCCCGCCTCAACCTCAGCAGCCATCGCAACCGGCAGGAGCCCACCCGTGAGCGCCGAACCTGAAACAACAGATCTGAAACAGACGGGTGGTCGGTTCGAGCCGGGGCAATCCGGCAACCCGTCCGGGCGCCCGCGCGGCACGCGCCATAAGGCTCTTCTCGCGCTGAATGCCATCGGCGCCGAGGGGGCCGAGGCCGTGCTGCGCAAGGTGGTGGAGGACGCGCAGGCCGGTGACATGCGTGCGGCCGAAATTCTCCTCCGCCGGGTCTGGCCGGAGCGAAAAGGCCGCCTGGTGGAGTTTGACCTGCCGCCGATCGCCGGCGCCACCGACGCGGTGAAGGCGGCTGCCGCCATCGTGGAGGCAGTCGCGTCTGGTGATCTGACCCCCGACGAAGCACAGGCAGTCGCCGGCGTCGTGGAAATTCAGCGCCGGGCGATCGAGACCGCAGAGCTGGCCGAGCGCATCGCGGCGCTCGAGGCGAGGGCGGGGCAATGACCGGGCACGCCCTCAACCGACGCGTGGCGGCGCTGGAGCAGGCCGACGCGGGAGCGAAGCCCTGGACAATGATCTACGTCGGCTTCGGTGAGACGCTGGAGCAGGCCATGGCGCCGCAGTTCGGCCCCGCAGGCGCGCCGCCAGACGCCAGCCTCATCATCGTCACTCTGGGAGAAGCCTAGTGATGGAGCAGGTGTTGAGCGGCCGGGATGATCTGTCGCGCCTCACTGACGAGGAGCTGGGCGCGGCGATTGATGACGTACAGCGGCAGCTACGGGAGGCCGAGGCAGCGCTGCGGGAATGGGCGGAATGGAATGATCTGGCGGCGGCTGCGATCGCTGGCCATCCGTTGCCGCGCGATAACACCAGTGAGGAGGCTGAACCATGAAGCCGATTGAGGTGCGCATCATCCGGCTCGAGCGAGCCGGTGGAACAGGCTGGGAAGCTTTCCGGCATGTCCCCCGGCGGAGCAGTGGCCCGACGCGGCGCTGTGGGCCTTCCTGGGGCTTCCTGAGAGCACCAGCGATGTCGATCTCCAGCGCATCATCGACAGGGCGCCTGAGAGCAAGGTGGCGCGGCCATGAGCGGCACTATCCATCGGCGCGTCGCCGCCCTGGAGGCACGGCGCGCGCCTGCGCCGAGCTATGTGATCTGGCTGTCGGATGAGGACCTGGCGAGCCCGGCGGCGGTGGGTGTGGCCATTGCTGAGCACCAGCGCCGCACGGGCTGGACCGGGCCGGTGATCCTGGCACCGCCCGAAGCGACGATGGAGGAGTGGATGGCGGCTCAGAGGGCGGGGTTATGAGCACCACTCTGCACGCCTGGGCATTGGTCGAGGAGGTCGCCATAGGCGCGGTGAAGACGGACCCGGCGGCGCGGGAGCACCTGTTCGGGCCGGAGCTGCAGAAGCTGGCCTGCCGAGGTGCAAGAGAACAATCCCTGCGGGGGGTTCCTAGCCAGATGGCCGCGACGCCTAAAGCCTATGCATAGCGAAACTTTCTGCTCGGATAGAAAACTCGCGGCATGGTTTTACCCTAGGACCACCACACTTTGTGGATTGAGAAACCCTAGGTCAGTTAGCCTTCGTCCGGGACAAAGGGGACTGCCTCATGGGCCCGGACACGATCGCCAAGAAGGCCTTGGTTTGGTTGGCACGCCGCACCAAAAGGGTCGGCCAGCACATCGCCCGCCACAACTCAGAGCGAAGGGTCTTGGCCGAGCGGGTAGCTCCAGGCGAGCGCCCCTGGATTCTGCGCAAGGCGTTGCACAGCGTGACCCTCGGCGGCGACCGGGTCACCAAGAAGATTTGCGAGAAGACGCTCAAGAGCTTCGATCACTACGTCCTTCAGGAAAACGGTAACCATGCTTTTACAAAGCTATTCGAGCGGCAGATCGGCCGCCGGGCGGAGCAAACCGCCTTCCGCGTGATCGTGGACGATGCGGGGCGCATCGTGACCGGGTTTGCCATCACGGCCGCGCAGGCTGCGGCGTCCATGACGGCGATCCTCATCCTCGACAAGGCCCTCACCGATACCATCCAGGGGCTTAAACAGGTCGAGCAGGACTATGTGGCCAAGCACCCTCACCCAGAGGAAGGTCTGGCCGAGAAGATCGCGGACTTCTTCATGTCGGACCTGGGAAACGAACCGGCTGGAGAAAACGAGGGCCTGTACATCGCCAAGGACCGCTACAGGATCATAATGGAATGCCAGTACATCTCGCTGATGGAGGAACTTCAGGGCGCCTCGATCGGCGGCGAAGAGCGTCAGGACCTGTTGTTGCAGTTCCGCGAAGGCGTAGCCGGTAACGTCGCGCCATATGTCGAAGACCAGGGTTAGGGTCGCGGTCGCGCACAAGATGCCGGGCGGCCGTATTTCAAGCGGGGCTCTCCCTGCCCTGTGCCTCCGGGCGCCCCGCAATCCAACGCAGCGGGGCGTGTTGCGCGGTCGGCGACGAGCGGGCTAGCTTGTCAGAAGGCATGGCTGATCCTAGCCAATTCACCGCCGCCAGAACGGCCGCGGGGCCTCAGTCCTTTGCCAGCTTCGCCCAAGCCCGCATCACCGGTCCCGCACATCGCCAGCGGCAGCGTCCGCCCCCATCGCCCGTGGTGAGGGTGTCGCCATCTCCCCAGCGCTAGCTCCCCAATACGGAGGCAGGCCCGCAGGTAGATCTCGCTGACCCAGACGGCCATCTCCTTGTCGTCGCGCTGCTTGGCGTAGAGCGTCATCGCCGCAGCGCCGCGCGATCTCCCGGTCCGACCACTGCGACCACTCAGGGTCATTCAGCAGCGTCTGCACCGCCCGCCGCACTGTCCGTACATCGCCAGCGGCGCCGTTGCGCGCCAGCGCTCGCGGTGGGCTGGTGCCGATGCTGCGACAGCCGATATCTGCACCATGAGCCTGCCCCCTGATGACCAGCCGACGCCCGCGAAGTCGAAGATCTCGCCCGAGGAGCGCCGGCGCCGAGACGCCGATCGGCTGAAGAGTCTTCGCCTTCGAATGGCGATCAGCCGCGAGTTGGACGAGCGCGGCATCACCACGCCCAATGAGATCGGCGCTGCGCTCGGGATGCCGCCGGCCGAGGCGACCAAGCTGCTGAACCGGCATCAATGGCGCGAGGGCGACGTGGCGCAGCTCGCGGCTGCGGCGGCTCGGCTGGGGGTACTTGTGCCGAAACCCTCAAGCGACAGCTGGCCGAACTGAACGGGGTGACTGCGGCAGCGCCGGTTCACCTGCGATGCGCGGCGGTTATTGCAGGTGATCGATGTTTGAAAGCGGACAGGCCGAGGCGAACGGCAGGATGTAGGCTACTAAAATGCAGTGTTTTTTCTTCCATTCTCGCACCAATGAGGCGCTTAGCCTCGACGCGGAAGGGTCGGAACTCTGTGACCTGGGCGCGGCTAAGAAGGAAGCAATCGCTACGTTGCAGCAGATGATCGCAGATCGCCTACGCAGCGGTGGGCCAGCGAACGTTCCACGAATCGAAATCGCCGATCAGGCCGGGCAAACGCTGGCGATAGTCACGCTTAAGGATGCGATTGGTTTGCCTCGGTAACGGAAGTTATCGCAGGTGATGGGGCGAGGCTATGTAATCCTGTTGTGTGCGGAAACGTACATAGACCACGCCGAGGCAGTCTAATCGCAGCATTCGTACGGTTCTGGGCTGACGCAACGCGGTGTGCGTAGCCATGTGCAATCCATCATCCGCTGCGGCCCTTCGGCGCGCGTGACCGAGAGATGCCTGTGCTCCCGCCGACACTCCGTCGCAGGAGCCCTCCATGACCCTCTCCATTGTACCAGCCGCCTCCCCGCGCAACCGCCTGCTGCAGGCCCTGCCGCCCGGGGATCTGGCCGAGCTATGGCCCCAGCTCGAGCCGGTCGAGCTGACCCTCCGCGAAGTGCTCCAGGTGCCAGAGCAGCCTATGGAGGCAGCGTGGTTCGTCGAGACCGGGATGGTCTCGATGATCGCCATGTTAGAGAATGGCGACGGTGCGGAGGTCGGGATCGTCGGCAATGAGGGGCTGATCGGGCTGCCCCTGCTGCTCGATGACGACCGCGACGACCTGGAGGGCCTCGTGCAGATGGCCGGCACCGCCTTCCGCATCCCAGCCAATGCCTTCCAGGCGGTGCTGGAGCGCCTGCCCCAGCTGCGGCGCCTGCTGAACCGCTATGCGCTAGTCCATTACGGCCAAGTCGCGCGCACTGGCGCCTGCAACGGCCGCCACCATACCGACGATCGCCTCGCCCGCTGGCTGCTGATGGCGCATGACCGGGCCGGTGGGGATACCTTCCCGATCACCCATGAAATGCTTGGCATGATGCTGGCGGTGCGTCGCGCCGGGGTCACGGTGGCGGCCGGCGTGCTGCAGAAGGCGGGGTTGATCCGCTATAGCGGCGGCCGCATCACCATCACCGACCGGCCCGGCCTCGAGGCGGCCTCCTGCGACTGCTACGGCGTCACTCGCCGTGCCAAGGACCGGTTGTTCGGTCTTGGACCTGGTGAGCACTCCTATTGGCATTGACGGGTGGCGTGCCAAGGCGTGGACCCGCTGGCGGTCCGCTGCACCAGCACGCTGCGGCGGTTGGGTCATAGCTCACCGCTTGTGTTCTTCCAGCGACACAAGCCGAGCGCAGGCTGAAGCTAAATCTTTATAGCCAGAGAATTTTGCCAGCGCCTCCAGAGAGGCGAGCCCTACTTGCCAAGCAACAGGTTCTGCTGCCGCGAACCAATCACCTTGAGTAGCCGCTGATTTACCCCTCCGCTGCCGCATTTCGTGCTGGTCAAACGCCTCCTCGAAGATGCGTAACAGGAGAGTGGCTATCTCTGGGTTGGTCGCTTGGTCCTCATTGGTTTGCATGGCTGCTCAAGGAGATGCGTCACCTTGTTCCTAACGGCGCCATTGGTGAAAGACCACCAGGGCGATCGCCAGCAGTGCGACTGCGATCAACACGGCGCCCATTCGCGTACCGACTCTTTGTGAAAATACAACGCTTTCCATCAGCAGCATGGCCAGGCCAATGCAACGGCTTCAGCCAACGTCATGGCGCTTCGCTGGCCTGCCTCAGCCGTTCCCCTGCTGCGCACTCATTCCCCACGGTAGACCCGGTTCCCAGATCATGCCGGGCGGCGTGCCGGAGCGAGGCGGGAGGACACGGCTGGCCCCGTGGGCGCTTCCGTCTGCATGGTCTCGCTGCTTGGCATGACGGTGCTGATTGCTTTTTTTGAAGACGAGCTGCGCATGGCCGGCCCGGGTCAGCATCAGGGAAAAGCGGTCGAAATCAGCCACCCGACCCTGCAACTTGACCCCATTGGTCAGGAAAACCGTCACCGGTGATCTGGTTCGGACCAGCTGTGCCAGGAACACGTCCTGAACAGACTGCGGTGGTTCCTGGTCTGCCATGGTGGTGCTTCCCTTAACCCCGGCGCTTGCGGGGAGGATCCGGCTCAACCGAGGCCGGCCAAGAGTTAGCCTCCTGCAGCGGCTTGGTACCACGCACCTTACCATCCAGCCGGCCAGTCTTGGCTTCCTGGTGCCATCGTTCACGGTACCGGTGAACAAGTTCTCGAACGAGGTCGTGAGCGACTTTTTCTAACACCGGCGTAGCTGGCGGTTGGACGGGCAATACAAGCCTCCTCTCGCGGTTCAACTAGGTCCTATGACCGGTCTCCGTAGCAGCCCTAACCATCGTCGCCCCCAACCGCTCCACCATCGCGGTCCCGCCAACGGTCCGCTGTACCAGAACGCTGCGTCGGTCATTCAGATCAACCTCCCGGTACGCCAAGTTGAGCTCTTCCAGCCGGTCGAGCGCGCGGGTAATGGCGGGCTTGTTGATGTTCAGATGCTTCGCCAACCCGCGGACGGTTTGCGGCTCGTCCGTCTGGTAGATCACCAGCAGCACGGCGAGGTACCGGAGGGGCAGATCCGGATGGTCAGAACGGATTTCGGACAGGCATGTCTCGCGCAGGATCTGCAGCAGGCGGTCGGGGTCATTGGTCATCGGCTGGACCCTTCTCCGGCCACGCCTGGTCCCCTCTGAGACCCGACAGCCGATGGAGAGGTGCGCCCGCAAACCGATTGTGGAGACGGCGGATCCGGGCCCAGCGCGTCATTCGGGCCTCTAGCGGCCGAACGCCAAGCATCACGGCAACGCTGACGGCTAGGCCGACGTAGGCCATCTCGACGGTGATCAACGGACATTCCCCAGCTTTACCTGCCGGAAACATCACCACAGCCATAATGATCTGACAAAAGAACGACGCGTGAGGGCAGCACCCTTGATGCGAAAATCTCATCAACCTATGGGTATCTCGTTACATAACACGTTTAAAAGGTGTTATGCCCCTCCGCAGACAAGGCAGAGGGATCCTGTTATGCAAAGCATCCTCGTTATGGCTGCATTGCTTCTGGCTGGAGAAGCCGCCGCGCAGTCCACTTATTACCAGGGCTACACGAGGCAGAACGGCACCTATGTGCAGCCGCATTATCAATCTGCTCCCAACGCTAGCCGGCTGGACAACTGGAGCACGCAGGGGAACGTCAATCCCTACACAGGGCAGGCCGGAACCCGGAGCCCTTACCCTGCCTTCAACGCGCCCAGCACGTCGGGTGGCAATCCTTACGCAAGCCAGCCACGTTCAATCTATGGCCGCTGAGAGCATCCTTTTGCCACATAGCGTGGATCTCATCGGCAAAGGCTTTCGCACGGCACTCCGTCACGATCGCCATCCAACCGTGAGAGCCCACACTGCTGCAGGTAGAAGCGAGCCTCGGCGCAGCTGGTCATCTCCCGACAATACTGCTTGCCGCCGCAGGTGAAGCCGCTGCTCGCCGTTGGTGCGGAACGCATGGGCGCTGCCGGCGCCTCAGCGCTGTGGCCGGTTCCACCTCCACGCATTGCGGCGCGCCATTCCCAAGGTGGCGTGCGTTCGGCCTCGGGGAGTGACCATAGGCCGCGGCGACCTGCCTTGGCTTCGGCCTCGATCCGCAGCAGCTCGGAATCCCGACTGTATTGACGATAGACCCAAGCGGCACCCTGCCGGACCATCTCGGCATTCACGTCCAGCGGGCCAGCGTAGACTCGCCCAACAGTCCGCCCGTACCGGTCCGTATCCTGCACCACGATCCGCACGTCTTTGCCGAAGACTAGTCCCGAAAGGATCTGCTGCGCGCGTGTGCCGTAGGGCTGTCGGCTCTCGGGGGTGTCGATCTCGCCTAATCGGACCCGCACTTGGCGGTGCTCCGCAGTGAGCAGGGTCAAGGTGTCCCCGTCCGCGAGGCCGACCACCCGCCCGAGCAGTTCGGCAGCCCCAGCGGAAGAGCCGGACAGAAGCGCAAGCAGGACGAAGATGGCGGCCGAAAGCCGCTGGATGACGAGAGGCATGCTGCTACCTGCCACACCTCTCGCCACGGTTGTAGCGGCTGAACAAAGCGTGCCTGTACCTAGCATCAGTACCGAGGGCTAGAATTGGCAAAGCCCCGCCATTGCTGACGGGGAGCAGGGAAAGGGCGAGGAGGGCCGCGGCAGGCGGCAGGGAAGGACGCGGCATCGGGGGCGGCAACGCCATCGCTGCCAGTGGGTTCGTCGATTTTCGGGTCGCCGCTTTCCATTGCTGGGGGTAGGGCTAGCATCGGTTGCTGCGGCGGCCGACATCTGCGGCATGAGCCTGCCCCCCGACCAGATGCTGCCCGCGAAGCCGAAGATCTCGCCCGAGGAGCGCCAGCGGCGAGATGCCGATCGGCTGGCCATGATCCGGTTGAAGATGGCGATCGGCCGCGAGTTGGACGAGCGCGGCATCACCACGCTGGCCGAGATCGGAGCTGCCCTTGGGATGCCGCCGGCCGAGGTGACCAAGCTGCTGACCCAGAAGCAATGGCGCGAGGGGGCCTGACCCTAGACCGGGAAACTGGCCCACCGATTGTGAGAGTTTTCGGGCAGGTTTGTTGACCCAAGGGGAGACCTGCCGATGAGGAAGTCCCGCTACACTGATGAACAGGTGGCATTCGCCCTGAAGCAGGCGGAGCTCGGCACGTCGGTGGCCGAGGTCTGCCGCAAAATGGGCGTGTCGGAGGCCACGTTCTTCCGCTGGAAGCAGAAGTTCGGCGGCCTGGGCCCGTCGGAGCTGCGGAAGCTCCGGCAGCTGGAGGAGGAGAACGCGAAGCTCAAGAAGCTCGTGGCCGACCTCAGCCTGGACAAAGCCATGCTCCAAGAGGTGCTGGCAAAAAAGCCGTGACGCCTGGTCGCCGGCGCGAACTGGTCCGGCACGTGCAGGACCGGTTTGGAGTGAGCGAACGGCGGGGATGTGCAGCGCTGCGCTTCCACCGCTCGTCGCAGCGCTACTGCTCCAGCCGCGACGATCAGGCGCCCCTGAGACTGCGGATCCGCGAGATCGCCGCGGTGCGGGTTCGCTATGGCTACCCGCGTATCCACATTCTGCTCCGGCGTGAGGGCTGGCCGGTGAACAGGAAGCGCGTTTACCGATTGTACCGGCAGGAAGGCCTGAGCCTGCGGCGCAAGCGGCCCAAGAGGCATGTCATGGCAGCGCGCCGAAGCGAGCGACCGGTGGCGACGCGGCCGAACGAGCAGTGGTCGATGGACTTCGTCTCCGACGCACTCTTCGATGGGCGTCGCATCCGCGCTCTGACGCTGGTGGACAACTACACGCGCGAGGCGCTGGCGATCGTGGTCGACAGCGGCATCCGTGGAGAGCATGTGGTCGAGGTTGTGGAGGCGGTCGCTGCTTGTCGTGGTGCACCGGGCCTCATCCGCGTGGACAACGGGCCGGAGTTTGTCTCGAAGGTGCTGGACCGCTGGGCCTATGAGCGCGGCGTGACGCTCGACTTCAGCAGACCCGGTAAGCCGACCGACAACGCCTTCGTGGAGTCCTTCAACGGGCGTCTCCGGGACGAGTGCCTCGACACGCATTGGTTCTTGTCCCTCGAGGACGCCAGGGCCAAGATTGAGGCCTGGAGGCGGGACTATAATGCGTTCCGACCTCACACTGCCCTGGGGCACCAGACGCCCCAGGAATTCGCTGGCAAAGCAGCCCAAAAGCGCTGCTCGTGACGCTCGGAAGCTCTCCCTTCGGGCGGACCAGTTTCGGGTCCACGGTCAGGCCGTCGAACAGCTCGCGGCTGCGGCGGCCCGGCTGAGGGTGCAGGTGCCGGAGCCAGCAAGTGACGGCTGGTGCCGGAGCCAGCAAGTGACGGCTGGCCGAGCTAGAGGGCGCCGCTGCTAGTGCGGAACGCTCGCGAACTTCCCCGGCCGGGGTGGTGTTGGATGAATGTTCATTGCTTTATCATCCAACTCGAGGCCGTCTCGCTCCCAGGCAGGCGGCCTTTTCTTTGCCCGCAGGCCGATTGCGGCCGTGCTGTCTCGCCTGCGAAGTGATACAGTGGCGAACCAGCGCGATCTCTTTGGGCTCGAGCTGGATTTTCAGGGGTCGTTCGACCCAACCTTCAAAGCCGTCCTTTGTCACAACAGGGGCGGCTTTTCTTTGTGCGCTGCTGATTGTGGCAGCGCCGGCTCACCTGCGGTGTGGGACAGGTTCAGGGGCGGTAAACGTCCCTTGCCTCCTGTGACAACCCGAACAGGCTGTCTTGGGAGCGGCGGACTATGCCGTAGCACTCGCAGGCGACGCTCTCCAGGCCGGGCCGATCGGTGATCGTTATGTGCCCCCGTCCGTATTCGATGTGGCCTGCCTTCTGCAGTTGGCCCGCTGCGACAGTGACCCCGGCACGGCGCAATCCGAGCATCATCGACAGGAACTCGTGGGTCATCGGGAACTCGTCTCCCTCGGCCCGGTCATGCGCCATCAGCAGCCAGCGCGCGAGGCGTTGGTCGGTCTGGTGGCGGCCGTTGCAAGCCGCGGTCCGCACTACCTGCCCGTGGTGGACCAGGGCGTAACGGAGCAGGAGGTTGTGCAGGGCGGGATGGCGTTGCAGTTCCTGGCGGAACGCCCGCACGTCCATCCGCAGGGCAGTGCCGGGACATTGCACCATGGCCTCGATGTCGTCGTGGTCGGCCCCGAGTAGGACGGGGAGCCCGACGAAACCCTCGCGGCCGATCAGCCCGACCTCGGCAGCGTCGCCGTCCTCCATATAGGCCAGCATGGAGGACCAGCCGCTCTCGGGGAAGTAGACGGCCTCGATGGGCCTGCCTGGCGCTTGTAGGACGTGACGGAAGGGGAGCTCGACGGACTTAAGCTGCGGCCACAACTCGGCCAGAACATCGGACGGCAGGGCTGCGAGCAGGCGATTACGGGATGTGGGTGTGGCGGAGAGGGCCATGGAGGGCTCCTGCGACGGGGGTGTCGGCGGGAGCGCTGGCCTCTCTCTGTCGCCCGCGCCGGAGGGTCGCGGCGGGTGATGCGCTCCATATGGGCATGCGGGCCACGATCCGTCGGCGCAGAACCGTACGGCTGGTGCCGTTGGGCTGCCTGGGCGCGAGCACTGTACGATTTCGTGCGTGGCTGGACCGCATGGGGTCCTGGCGAGATGCTCCCGAGGGTGCTGAGGGTCGGACTACCTGCCGTGGAGCCGGGGCTGGAGGAGCCGCCTGAAGGCGGATCCGGGCCGCCGCCGCTGCGCTGGGATCTAGGTGATGCTGCGGAATGCTCGCAAACCCGCCCGCCCGGCCGGGGCGGGGCGTACGAAAGCGTGCTGCCACACAGGGGACTTGAGCCTTAGGCTAGAAGATGCCCCGATTTTTTCTGAACATCCGCGACGGCGATTTTTTGGCCAGGGACGACGAAGGGCTCGAGTTCCCCGACCTGGAGGCCGCACGCGCTGAGGCTTTGGCAGCCGCGCGCGATGTCCTCGGCGATGCCATCCAACACGACCAGGTTCAGGACACGCGGCAGTACGAGATCACCGACCCAAGCGGTAAGGTGCTGGCCACGATCCCCTTGATGGATGCCCTCAAGTCCTAGGTGCGGGTGTTATCGCAGATTAGGCAGGGCCGGATCGAGCGACACGCGGAACGCCCTGGCCGCTGGCGGAACGCTTACAAACTTGCCGATCCAGGGCAGCGTTGACCGGATGCTGCGGAATGGTCGCCGCAGCGCGTAGCAGTACAACAAGCCTAAGCTAGAGGCCGTTCGCAGGGGGCCCCGCGAACGGCCTTTTGCTCGACCTGCTAGGTTTCAGCCCTTCGCCAGCATCGCCCAGGCCCGCAGCACAGCCCCGCACATCGCCAGCGGCTCAGTCGCGCACCATTGTCCGTGGTGCGCCGGAGTTATCGCAAGGCAGGCAAGGCCGGTCGCGCGGCCTGCGGAACGCTCCCGCCATTGGCGGAATGCTCGCGAACCAGCCCAGCAAGGGCGACGTTGGGCGGGACGGACTGGTACATCTTATCCTTCCCAACTCAGGCCGCCCGCTTTGCGTGAGCGGCCTTCTCTCTGCCCAGATGCGAATTGCGGCAGGCCAGCCGGCAAATAGGAGAACAGACCTCGCGGCGATACACTCCTTGCTGATGGGATCGTCACCACCGCCTCAACCCCGTGGAGCCATGCAGCAGGGGGTGTCTTTTCTTGCCCTGATGGCGCTGTGTCTCGTTGTCGGCCTCGGGATGGCCGCGCTGAGTGTGGCGTTGTACCTGTTTTTTTAGGCGGGGATTATCGAGCCTTAACTCTGCCCAGGCGAGCTTCAACAGCATCGCCCAAGCCCGCAGCACCGCCCCGCACATCGCTAGCGGCTCTGTCGCGGACCATTGCCCGTGGTGCAGATAGGGAAATTCTCCATCCATCCCGCTACGCTTGCAGGACGCATACACGGCGCCGCCGGAGTAATCCGGTTGCTGCCATTCGAAGCCGGGCGGGAGTAGCTGTGCCGCCGCTTCCTTAGAAGTCGTGTAGGCGGGAGCCGGGCCGTGGTGACCTAATGCCGCATGACTGGAGGAGAAGCACGGCACCAAGCGGGGTTAGGCTTGGCGAGTGCTGCACGTCCCGCATCGCATAACCCGGAACATGGGGCGGGCTCAGTGTGTCCGTGGCGCCGGTTCATGCAACAAGGTGCCCAGGCGGTACTTCACGATGTCCACGCATCTTACATGTCTAAACCCGGCGCAGCACGCCGCCGCAACAACTCTTTTCCGACTCATACCTTTGTACTGCTGAACTTGATACGAACAGCACACCCATCAAGCAACACCCAGCAGGATAAGAGCTTATTAAGTTACAACCGTAGCGCAAAAGTTACCGCAATCCTTTTCCATGCCTGCGAACGTGTTTTCGCAAATGTTGCTGGTCAAGGTGCCACATGCGCTCTTTAACCCTTGCGACTGCTTTAGTAGTGATCTCCTGCCATGGAGCTCTCGCCCAAGTGGCACCATCGAGGGGATCTGCAACACACATCGACGATTCACTGCGCCAGCGTAGTACTGTCGTAGCAAATGTTGTGGCACTGGAACAGCCGCTTCTCTATAACCGTTTTGGCTCTCATAATCCGCACGGGATGATTTTCGCGCTCTCCCGGGATGTTACGCATCCTGGGCAGCGTAGCTCGCCAGCACGGCTTCGAGAAGACAAGCGCCCGCGGCCGCTCGTGCTACGGATGAATGTCGGCGACGTGCTCGAAGTGCGGTTCCTAAATCTCCTCCCGGGCGTGCGGCGGAACGAACGTGGCTGCGAAGGAAGGGTCGGTGGTGGCGACAGCACCGATTGGCCAGCCACCGCCTGCGCCGGCATCTCCGTTATTGGGTTGCCGATGCCATCGGCGAGCGTCGACGGGCCGCGTCCGCCGCAGCCCCAAACCATTCCGTTTGAGTTCGACGTCGGCAGCGGCACCGGCGCGACGGGAACGACAAGCGTCCCGGTCTCCTGTGAGACCGATCATACCGACCGGCCTGACAACGAAGCGAAGCGCCAGGGCTTAATTCCGCAACGTCCTGGCGAGTGTCGCATCTACCGCTTCACCGCCGACCGACCAGGCGCGCACTTGATGCTGTCTCACGCCGCTCCTACGGGCGGCCAAGGCGACGGTGGCAGCCTGTCGCATGGCCTCTTTGGGGTCGTCGTCGTGGAGCGCGAGGGCAGCCGCTGGTACCGCAGCCAGGTTGACGCCGCGACCCTCGCTGCCGCCCGAGAGGCAGTTAGGAAAACTAGTAACGGCCAGCCGACCGCCTTTCTCAATTACGAAGCCGTAGCGCAAGGAGCGCCGCTCCTAAACATGGCGCGTAGCGCACCCAGCGACGGCCTGCTGGAAATCATGCATTCCGACCTTAACGCGATCGTCTACTGCCCGCTGGCCGAGCGCGAACGTGGCGGGAGTCGACCCGGCGAGAAGCCGCTGGCCGGTGCTCCACAGGACAGGGACTTGCCGTCCCGAGATGTACCCGAGTGGCACTGCGCGTCGCGAGCGATGCGCGAAGCCTCGCCAGGTGTTGCGAGTGTGGAGCCGGACGGCGAACCGTGGCACGGGCTACCGGCGCACCGCTCTTTCACGGCTGTATTCCACGATGAACTGAAAACCCGTTATGCACGACCGTTCGAACTGCTGGACCCCGAGCGCCGCCTCGCGCTCCTCGGCGGGAGTCGCGGGGAGAACGGCGCCCCTGAACCGAACGGCGCGATGCTTGACGGCATTCGCGACGGTTTCGCCATCAACTATGGCGCGTCCGGCATGGGTTCTATTCTGCTCGCAAACCGACTAGGGATTGGTCCTGCGCGCGACTGCACCGAGTGCCTCTACGAGGAGTTTTTTTTGCAATCATGGGCGAATGGTGATCCCGCGCTGATTACACCCGAGATGAGCGACTCTTTACCAGAGCAAGTGGCGCGCGGTGCCCGTCTCTACCCGGACGATCCGTCGAACGTCCATCACAGCTATCTCGGCGACCGCGTTGTGTTCCAAAACCTGCACGCTGGCCCGAAGGAGACGCATGTCTTCCATCTGCACGCGCACCAGTGGCGCGCCGGGTCTGACGGGCAGGGAGCCTACCGAGACAGTCAGACCATCGCACCGCTACAGGCTTTCGCGTACGAGATCGACTATGGCGGCGGCGGCAACCTAAACCTCACCCCGGGCGACGCCATCTTCCACTGCCATCTCTACCCACATTTCGCTCAAGGTATGTGGGCCCTGTGGCGGAACCATGATGTGCTGGAGGATGGCACCCGCACCCTGCCGGATGGGAAGCTGGGCGAAGGCACTAATCCAGCAGACGGCACCCGCCGGCCTGGTGCGCCGATCCCGGCCGTCGTGCCGCTTCCAGGCCAGGCTATGCCGCCTGCCCCGACCTACGACGAGGACCCAGAACCCGCAGTGGCGGGCCGTCCCGGATACCCCTTCTTCGTACCCGGCCTTCGCGGGCATCGCGCGCCGCAGCCGCCGATGGACATTCGCGACGATGGCGGTTTACCGCGCCACCGCGTCGTAGGAGTCGGGGAGCGTCACGGACCGGACCTGCGCGGGGCGATCCTGGACGCCGATTTCGTGCTGCACCTCGACAAGCTGGAACTGGAGTTGCTGCCGCAGGACGGCGACCTGCGCGAGAAGCGCGCCATGGCCTTCCATGCTGCGCTCGGCGAGTCACCCGGCACGGCGCCGCGCGCGCGCAACGCAATTGACGGGAGCCTCGTCGAGGGGAGGCGGTTCCGCCCCGTGGCAATCGGGCAAATGGGAGCTTATAATCTGCCGCGCCCCGAGAATGGGGAGCCCGGCTGGTTCCGCGTCAATGGCCGCGACCCAGTGCGCGGCGCACCCTTCGCCGATCCGTGCCGCAACACCGCCTCGGAGGATCCAGGCGCCGGGCGGTACTCGCACTCGCCGCTCAGGGTCTACGAGGTGTCAGCTGTTGAGCTGGACCTCGTCGTCAACGAGGCGGGGTGGCACGACCCACAAGGCCACACCAACGTGCTGACCGCCGAGGCCGAGCGAGTGGAGCACAGGAGCATGCGCGCCGCGCCGTTCTTCTTCCGTGCGCATTCGGGCGACTGCGTCGAGTACCACCACCAGAACCGCACCGGAGGCGTCCTGAAGCTCGACGACTTCCAAGTGGCCACGCCCATCGACACAATCGGCCAGCACATCCATCTTGTGAAGTTCGACGTACTCGCCGCGGACGGCTCCGCCAACGGTTGGAACTACGAAGACGGCACCTTCGCGCGCAGCACAATCCTCGAGCGGCTCGAAGCTGCGTCTCGTGGCCGCCTCGTGGACACTGACGGCGCTCCGCGGTCGCGGGACGCGCTCCGCCAGCAGATTGATCGCCTCAGGGCCGAGCCGCGCTATCAGACCACCACCCAGCGCTGGTACGCCGACCGGATCTGGCATGCTCCCGGTGTCTCTTCCGGTGGCACTGGCGGGCCCTGCACTCAGGACGGCCGAGCATTCGGCGAGGTAGAGTGCCGCGACTCAACACTCCGCACCGTCTTCACCCATGACCACTTCGGCCCCTCCTCAATCCAGCAGCACGGCTTCTACAGTGCGCTGCTGGTTGAGCCGGAAGGAAGCGAATGGTTCACGGCCGACGGTCGTCCGATGTGTTCGAGCCCCGCTTCCATGGCCGGATCGCGCCCGCAGGGGACCTGCGTCATGCCGGTAACGCAGCTATTCCCACCTGACCCTGACGCGAGCGGGGGGGAGGATCTTTTAGCCTCCATACGCGCCCTTTGGCGACCGAACGCCCAGGCCGTGATCGTCCGCGCCGGCGGCAACCCGTCGACGCAGGAGTATCACCGCGACCACCGCGAATTCCCGATGGCCATCGCCGACTTCGCGTTGCTCTATGCTCCCGGCCCGGTCGGGGTGAAGCCGCGCCCACGAACCCTTTCGCCTGCCAGCCAGGAGAGGGTGATGGAGTTCCGCCGCCAGAACGGCTGGCCGGTCGACCCGCCGCTGGCCCCCGAGGCGATCAGCCAACACCACCATAATCCCTTTTTGCTGAACTACGGTCACGAGCCGCTACCGCTGCGCATCGGTCGGCACTCCGAGATGCCGGACGAGCGCCCACCCTTGCCGCGCGAGGACAACGAAGGCGATAAGCCGCTGAGCGCGCGCTGCCCGCAGACCCGTGTCAACAATCTGGATGAAATCAAGATGCAGCGCCCGGCTCCTGTGCCGCGCCCGGGCGAGATCGCGCTTGCCGATCCCGGTGACCTCGCCAACGCCTTCGACAGCTGGTGCCATGGCGATCCTTTCACTGAGATTTTCGAGGCCTTCGAGGGCGAGCAGTTCCAGATCCGGCTAATCCAGGGCGCGCAGGAGGTGCAGCACGTCTTCAACGCGCCGGGGCTCCGCTGGCGCCGGGATCCGGATGTCTCCTACGGTGCACAAGGCACCACGGGTGATTTGGCAGCCCGACTGCTGGCCCAGCGGAATACGCCGGCGGACCGGCTTACAGCGCGCGAAATTCAACCGAGCTTCGTCTCGGCCCAGGAGGTCGGGATCTCGGAGCATTTCGAGTTCCAGACTACGCACACCGACGTGACCGGACGGGCAGGCGCGGCCGATTTCCTGTGGCACTTCGGCTCCTCTGACGCGATCTGGAACGGAGCCTGGGGAGTGATCCGCCTCCATGGCGGCACCATCCGGGACCACCAGAGGGAGTGGAACGAGAACAACGGCGAACGCGAAGCTACGGCTACGCCGGACGCGACCTGCGACGTCGCGCGGGGCATGGCCGACGCTCGTGGCCTGCCCAAACCCGACTGCGACCGGAGGGCAGTACGCGGCCGCCTGCTTAGCGTCCGCGCCGGCCGGGCAGCGGCCGAACAGGCCGGCGCTGCGGATGCCTTCCGGAGGCAGAAGGCGGGCGAGCACGCCTTCCAGTCGCCGCAGGTGCACTTCCCCGAATGGCAGCAGCATCCGGAGCAGCCCGGCAAATCACGTCCGTTCCGTGGCGGCATCGATAACAATGCTTGTCCCGAGCAGGTGGCTTGGCTGCGGCTGCCCTCACCAGGCACAGCGGACAGCGCGCCGTCCTGGGCCTTCGAACGCGTGCGGATGCGGAGCTATGAGGTTGTCGCCGAGCCGGACACACGGCCGGGCGAGCGCGGCCGGGAGGTCTGGCGCGGAGAGGGCGGGCGCATCTACGACCCGCGGCCGCTGCGGTTCCGTGCGATCCGCATGGCCACCAGCCTGGGCGCGGTGCCGCCACATCCCAACGCCGCCGTCTACCGCGACTTACCGGCTGCGGATGCGGATGCGGGACCGCTGGTCCTGCGCGCCCTGGCCGGCGAATGCATCCACGTCCGCCTGCGCCACCGCGCGCCCGGCGCGGCACTCGACCCGGTGGAGGGGGAGGCGCGCCTGCCCGGCATCGTCTCGCTGAACACCACCTACGAGCACGTGCCCGGGCCACGCTCTTGGGAGCGCGGCTTCGATGCACGCGCTGCCCTGGGGCGTGATGCGCTGCGCCGTGCTGGCGTGCTGCTACCCTCCCGCCGGGTCTCGCTGATGCCGCAGCTCGTCCAGCAGAACCCGCTCGACACCGGAGTGCTAGCGGGCATCAACAGCCTGTCCCAGGTGGATCCGCAACGCGACGCCTACCGTCGGCTCGCGGCGGAGGCACCGGAGAGCGGGCTGGACACGGTGGTGGACTACGCGTGGTTCGCCGGCGTCAACATACCGGACCCGCGCAATCGCGGTGGCGAGGAGCACCAAGCCTTCACGGTGGTCGGTTTTGCCATGGATTTCGGGCCCGTTCCCCTGACCTCCGGCACCGACCCATTCTTCCAGCCGGCACACGGCCTGCTCGGCACGCTCGTCGTGCACGAGGCCCATGCGCGGCTGCCGGAGCCTGGAGATCCGCCACCGCCACCGAACATGCCCCGTGGCGGCTGGACGGCGCCCGTGACGCCGGTCTGGCTCGCGCGCGGGGAAGGGAATGACCGGGCCCGGCCGGCCGACTACACCGATGCTGTCTTGGTCTATCGGGATGGCTTGAACCACCACTTCCGCAGCCGCGACCAGGCATCCGAATACCAGGAGGGCAGGCCACTGCCGGACTGCCCTGTCTGCGACGACAGCTACGACCGGGGCGAGCGCGGTGCGGGATGGCGCGCTGAGCCTCTTTGGGCGCGCCTCATGCCCTTCCCCACGCAGCGCCGCGAAGGTGTAGTGTTCCCGCAGCCGAGAACCCGCCCGCCGGGCCCACCGGCCAGCATGCTCCCTCATGCCGACCAGCAGGGTCAGCCGGCGTTCGAGGGAAGGCCCGACCTCAACGCCATCGTTTTCCCTCGGACCCACCTGCTGGCGCCCGGTTCGCGGATGCCAGTTATCCGGGCCACGACGAACCGGGAGTTGCGCCTGCATGTGCTCCAGCCCGCAGGACGGGCGCGGCAGCGCATCTTCACCGTCCTCGGCCATGACTACCGTGATGGCCACTTTTACCCGGGCGCCCCGGAGCGGGCGCAGCGACTGTCGCCGACATTCCTTCGCGTATCTCTGGGCGCGTCCCACGGCCAGGAACCGACCTGCGGGGTTGGCAATAGGTCTGGCGAGGCCGGATGGTACGGGGCGGCCGGGGCTTCGCTGCTCGGCCCGGGTCGGGCGGTCACCGCCGTGATCCCATGCCCGCGCACAGGCCGGTGGCTCTGGCGCGACGGGCCCACCCCGATGCTAAATGCCGGCGTCTGGGGCTGGTTGGAGGTGCGCCCATGACACCAAGGCATGGGGTAGCACCGAGCCTGGCGTTGACGGCATTCCTGGTGACCAGCTTGGCCGGGGCGCCCGTGGCCGGCCAGGAGGTGCAGCCCTTTGCTGCGCCCGGTAGGGCGGGGGCCAGTTCCCCGGGAGGGGGCGAGCTGGTCGCAGGTCGTCCGATGCGTCTCGGCTTCGCGCCCGCACCCGGAATTGCGGCGGCGCCGCCGAGCATGTATCGCGCCTTCTTCGATCGGCCAACCGACCGGGTGCCCTGCATCGAGGCGGCACGGCGCTTGGTCGCTAATGGCGGCAAGGGTGTAGGCTCACGGGAGCTCACGGGACCGCTCGTGGCCGCCTTCGGCTCGGACGCGACCATCACCATGATCGATCCCTCGCTTCGTCTTGGTCCCGCTGGCCTGGCGGGTATTGTGCGGCTGCCAGGGCCTCCAAAGGCCTTCACATTGGACACCGTCGGGCAGCGCCTATTTGTTGCCACAGCCGAGCCGCCAGTCGTGGCGACAGTGGACCTCGTCACGCGCCGCGCCGACGCTGTGCTTAGTTTTGACAAGCCCGTAACGGATCTCGCCTGGGACGCGGCCGGCGAGGTGCTTCTCGTACTTTCGGCGGACGGCGTCGTCACCCTCCATGACCCCGACACGCTGCAGCCGCGCGCCGAACCGACCCTGCCCATGGGCAGCGCTGGGTCCATAGCAATCCTTCCACGCGAGCGGCTGGTGGCGCTCGCCTCGATTGCGGGCCAGCTTCTGATCCTCGACGCTCCGACATTGCGCCCGCTGCACGTAGTAGATCTCCCGGGTAGTGCCGGACATCCGGTGCGGCTCGCCGTTGCGGAGGAAACGGCGACAATCTTCGTCGCCGCTGGAGCATTGGCTTTCGCTATCGAGGCAACGAGTGGCAGGCTCGTCGCGCGCCTCGTCCTTCCAGCGTCAGCGAAGGCGGTGCTGCCCCTACCCTCGGGCCGTGCCGCCGCACTGCTGATCGACGGCGCAGTGGTGGTGCTCGACGCCGCTGCGGGTCTTGCCTTCAAACTGCCTGCCGCGCTTTCGGCCGAAGTTTCCCTGGCAGGCCCGACACTCTACCTGCGCCCTGAAGGGACATCGCGGTTGACCCTAGTAGACGCCTTGCGCCTACGCCCGGGCCGGGTTGGTACCGCAGTCGCCGACGCCGGCGCAGCTGCGTTTGGAAATGCAGGACTACCGCTGCTGGCACCGCTGGGCGAAGCGATGCTGGTAGGCAATCCGGAGGAGCGCAGGATCTACCTTCACCACGGTATGGGGATGGCGTCGCCCCGTGCGGCTTTCGCCGCCGGTGGCTCGCCCCTCGCGGGGATTGTGGCCCTGGCGCGTGAGCCCGCGCGCACCGCTGCGGCGCGCATCGAACTCACCACGGAAGCCCCAGGAGTAGGCCGCTGGCGGCTAATCTTCGCCTTGCCGGAGCAGGGCCGCGCCGTCTGCCACGAGATCAGCATAGCGCCGGAGGCCCCGGCGTGAGCTCGCGGCCCACCCGTCGCGCCGTGCTCACGGCGGCACTCGCTGCGCCATCGGTGGCAGCGGCCTGGAGTCCCTTTGCCACCGTGCTGCCGGATGCTCCGCTGCTCGACCATCGGCGTCGACCCTGGCGGTTCCGCAGCGAGGCCATGGCACAGTGCCCAGTGATCGCTCTTGATCTGATCTACGCCGGCTGCACCTCAATTTGTCCGCTGTCGACTCGCGTGATGGCGGAGGCGCGCAGCCTTCTCGGCGACGAAGCCGTCGGGCCGCTGCGCTACCTGTCATTGACCCTGGACCCAGACGCCGACACGCCTGAGCGTCTCGCCGAATACGCTGCGGCAGCCGGCGTAGCCGAAGCCGACAACTGGCTATTCCTCACTGGGACGCGCAGGGATGTCGCTGCGATCCTGCGGGCGCTGCGGGCGCGCTTTGCCCGACCAGACGACCATGCGCCGGTCTTCTTCGTGGGCGAAGGACGCATTCCCCGGTTGCAGCAGCTTTTCGCCATTCCTCCGCCCGAGGAACTCGCTGCGGAGCTTCGTAGACTTTGGCACGGCTCGCGGGGATGACGGCAAGCGCGGCAATTTTGGCGTTGGCGCTAACAACGGTCGCAATGCCTCTCGCTCTCGCTGCCGACCGCCCCGACGTTGAGGCTGGTGCGGCTCTGTTCCAGGGTAATGGCCTACGCGCCACGCTGCCTCATATGGGCGGTCTGCAGTTGTATGGGGACTCGGCTGCCTGTACTCGCTGTCACGGAGCAGATGCTATGGGGCAGCTCGAGGGAGGGCTGGCCGCGCCCGCTCTAGTCTGGCGCCTCATGCGCGCGAGCACACCAGCGCGGCCGGGCTATGACGCCGCATCGCTTTGGCGTGCGTTGGCCGAGGGGCAAGACTCGGCCGGGCGGGCACTTCATCCGGTTATGCCTCGCTACGACCTGCGGGAGGCGGATATCACCTCGCTGATCGCGTTTCTGCAGAGCGACAGGCGCAGTGCAGTTGGCGTAAGTGGTGATGAAATCCGCATTGCGGTGCCGCATCTCGCGGGCGATGCGTTTGTCCCTACGCTTCTCAATGCACTATGGGCAGCCCCAGGACGCAATGCCTGGGGACGACGCCTGCGCGCGGTCGCGCTACCTGTTGCGGCGGATGGTCAGGGGGCACAGGCCTCAGTCTTACGCGCGGCTGCGACACTGGCGGCGGTAGCGGGTCCGGGTGCCCGAGTGCCAGGCCTTGATGCTGCTTTGCAGGCGGCAGACCTGCCTCACCTATTTCCGCTCGACAGCTACGACGCCGCGCCCACCGCTGCTGTGCTCGCTGAAGCGCCTATTGCTGTACAAGTCTCCATCCTCAAGCGGCATGCTGAAGCGATGGGCGGTGCCGTCGCCCTGCTCTGCGGGGAAAGGGTTCTGGAGGAGCAAAGCTGCACCGATCGTCTGCCAGCCGGGATCAAGGCAGTGGTTGCCGCGCGGCAATTGCGCTCTGACGACCTCGCTTGGCTGCCCGCAGGTGTGACGGTGTTCCTGCCGTTTGATCACGCGGCGGCACTGCTGCGGCAGCAACCCAAGCTTGCCTTCCCGCTAGTGGTGGCAGACCCGCGCGGCCGTTTGATGCCGGGCAGCGTGCTTGAGGAGCTCCGCCGTTTGGCGCCCGCCTTATTGGCGCGGCAACCCGACCTCGCACGGCGCATCCACGCAGCGGCGGACCTCACGGCACTCGCACTCCAGCGCGCCGGACCTTGGCCGGTGTCTACTGAGCTCCGCGCCGCGCTCGCCAATATCGCGGCCGGCCAAGTCAGTGCCCTTATCGCCCCGATGAACGATGGCATCAGGATTGATGCCGCTTATGGCGTGCAACTTTTCCAATTAAGGCCGGGCAGCAGCGAGGCCCAGGTCAATGTCACTTGGGAGCGGCCGTGATTGTGTTTGATCGTCAGGCAAGGCGCTCGCCATGCTTTTCGCGGCAGAGCGGCGCAAACGGTGCTGAAGCGGCTTAGAACAGCTGTCGCATCGCGCGTCTCGCTTTTGGAGTTCGAAGCCATGTCCTTGCCGAACTACGGGGTGCTCGTCGGCCGGTTCGACCACTTTGAGCGCGATCCAGAAAACCGCTACGGCAGCTATTTCCACGGGCACGTTTTCGTACGTGCCCCGCTGCCGCAGGGGATGCAGGCGCTGTTCCGCTGCGCTGTTGACGTGAAGGAGCCCAACGGTGCTATTGAGTACAGCGAGGTGCCACACCTCGATTGGCTGATGTCCCGCAGAATAGACCCGTTGCCGGAGGGATACCACGAGCTCGCGCGATCGGACTCGTCCGGTGCAATCGATTATGTTCGGAGCCCGATTCACAGACCCCCACCCGAAGCGTCGATGGACTCGACCAACCTACACTCCCGGCCTACGGACATTGGGCAGCGGCCGGTATGGCAGCAGAACGTCGGCGGCAGTGCGCTCGATGCGCTTGAGGCGTTCCTTGTGAATGCTGAGAGGGTTTTCGTCTTCGGCGCGCCGTTTACAGACGGGAACGGCATACACGACGTGCACATGAACCAGGGCGATCCTCTACCAGAGCCGGGCGAGCCGAACTATCGGCAAAAGCTGCAATGGTATAACAACAGCGGCGTTTGGCAGGATGGCGCCGTGTTCGCGCAGGCTGCCAACGGCTCGATGAAAGCGTTCCTGGTGAAGTTCGTCACGCAGACGCTCAATACCGATAAACAGGGTCACCCGTTTGGCAGATCATGAGCAATGGAGGAGCTCAGTCAACCACACGGCACAGCTAACGCTATTCCTCAGCGGAGCGAAGCGCGCCAGCCGGATTGGCGCAGCTGCTCGGCCAATGCACCAGCATTACCGCACCGACGTTGTCACCATCTGCATGCAATGGTTTTCCAGCCTCAGTTTGCGATCCTCTGCCTTCAGCGTCTCGTTAGTGTACGAAACCACACTTAGGCGGAGCATTGGCTCTAAGTAATGCGGCGTAGCTGGCCCCTAGGAAGGTTCCGCGTCAATATTGTGTCTGCGCACGTCTCCCACTTGACTGCGGGCTACGGGCTACGGGCTACGGGCTACGGGCTCAGCGTGCTGCCCCGAGGGAGGTCAGCTATGTTCGATCCGCGTTTCGATGCTTTCGTCGGCGTGCATTCGGCGCGCCTCTTCGCAGAGTCCTCTGGCCGGACCACGGCTGGCTTTCTGCTCTGGGGGGACGGCGTGCGGCTCACGGGTCAGGCGCGCAACGGGCGCGTGCCAGTGCGGTCGCGGGGCCGGAGTGGCTGGGTGGAGGAGAGCGCGCTCAACGGCGGCAAATCACTCCTCGAAGTCTACTTCATTGACGTGGGCCAGGGCGACGGAGTGCTGATTAAGACTCCGGATTTCCGACACATCATGATCGATGGTGGACATCCCCGCCAGATGCAAAACACGGGTAAAAGCGCGGCGGATTTCGTCGATTGGAAATTCTTCGAGGACTACGGCTCGGACCGCATCGAGCTCGACGCCATGATCGCGTCGCATAACGACCTCGACCACTACGGCGGGCTGGCTGACCTCCTGGACGCGGCGCAGGAGGCCGAACTGGATGCTAAAAGCATCAACGTCGAAGCCTTTTACCACGCTGGGATCTCCTGGTGGGTCGATCCAGATACAGGGCGGCGAACGCTCGGCGAGACGATCAAGGAGGATGGTGACACCTACTACGTGCAGCTCTTAGAAGACCGCCGATCTGCGATGGCCGCCCTCGACCCGGACGGACGGCATCGCCTCCAGGGCACTTGGGGCGATTTCATCGAAAAGGTTGCTATATCAGCGAGACAGAAGACTGGGCGACCGACACCGATTGCGCGGCTGAGCCATCTCAGTAAGCATCTGCCCGGCTTCGCGCCTCGGGGCGACGGCCCGGCCATCGCAGTCCTCGGACCGATCGAGTCCAACCTCCGGGGGCGACCGGGCCTCCCGAGGCTCGGCGCGGAGTCGAGGACGGCGAACGGCAATAGTATCCTACTCCGGCTAGACTACGGGCGCGCGCGCATCCTCCTGACTGGCGACCTGAACAAGGACAGCCAACGGCTGCTCCTCAAAGCATATGCGGGGCGTCGCCTCGAGTTCCAATGCGACGTCGCCAAGGCCTGTCACCATGGGAGCGAAGACGTATCGTTTGCCTTTCTCCAAGCGATGGCCGCGTCGGCGACGGTTATCAGTTCCGGCGACGCTGAGGGGCATGACCACCCGAGGCCTCAGATTGTCGCCGCGAGCGGCGCCGCAGGGCACCTCACTGTCGACGGCGACGAAATTATTACGCCTCTTGTTTACTCGACGGAGCTCGCACGCTCGGTGTCGCTTGGCAGGCCGGGCGCACTTGAGATCGACCGGGGGCTCGTGGACGAGAATGGACCCATGCGGATCGAGACCGCCGATCTGCATAAGGTTGTGGTCGAATTCACCGAAACTAAGCCGGGAGATTTGCGCCCGAGAACGAAGCGGAAGCGCCTATCGCAAGCTCACGTGGTCGCCGGGCTAGTCTACGGCTTGGTAAACGTGCGGACCGATGGCGACACCATTCTTACTGCTACAATGAATGAAAACGATGGTTCTTGGAGTGAAAAATCATTTCCATCTCGATTCTAAATATTGATCTGACAGCGACGGAGCTTACGCCGCCTGCCCCCGCTTGCGCGGTAGCGCGTCACCACTAGACCGGACGACCACCGGCGAGCGGTCGAGCGGCACCTCGATGAGATGGAGCGCATTGCGGACGAGGTCGCGCGCACGAAACGCGCGCGCACGCGCGAGGGGAGTTTGGTGCACGGAAGGGGCTCACAGTGTCGCTAGCCTAAGGGTGGGGTCAGGGCTATGCCCCACCACCGCTCCGGGGCATTCACCTTGCCATTCAAGCCAGTACAGACCGCCGGCACCATACTCCACACCAGCAACACAGGGTGACCAACTAGCCTGCCTACGAATAGCCAGGAGCGAGATGTGCGCGAGGCGCTTGGCCGCTTTCGCGGCGGCTATGGGACAAAGACCTGCGTGATCGCTGATGGCCGCGGCCGAGCCGTTGCCTTCGCGCTCGCACCTGGTCAGGCTCACGAGCTACCCATGGCATCGGGCCTGCTCGGCTGCCTGCCGGACGTGCCTACCTGGGTCGTCGGCGACCGCGGCTTTGCCTCCGACGCCTTCCGCGAGCGCATTTGGGCCATGGGCGCGCGGCCTGCGATCCCGCCTCGGCGCACCGATGCAGAGGTCGCTTGCCCGGACTGGATCTACGCCAACCATCGCCTGGTCGAGAACCTTTGGACACGGCTGAAAGAATGGCGCGCGATCGCCATCCACTATGAGAAAACTGCGTCCATGGATGCCTCCTCTCCCTCGTGGTCAGGCTCAGCATCAACCACGCTATGGCACCTCGATGCCGCGGAGCAGGGGGCATCCACCCCATCAGGTGAGCGGGCGCTCAAGCTCGTCGGACGGAGCATGCATATGGCTAATTGATGTCGGCTCTATGGTCAGGTCGGATGGGTAGCACGCCCGACCCGGGCCACCGCCGAGAAAGGTCGCCTGCGCGGTAGCCCTCCAGCAGACCTCCTCCCCTAAATCTGTAGTTATACTGCCGCTGCGCCTCGGTTGAGGAGAAAACGAATAGGATCCACAGCGCATTGCCTCAATGACGTCGACGGGCCGCCTCGAACGCGACACACCGGCCTTCCATGTTCTGGGCATCAGAATGGGAGAAAACCCTCATGCGCCGGTTCAACGTCATCGTCGCACTGGCTCTGCTGGCCGCAATTCCAGCCTGCGCCCAACCCCTCCATTACGGGGCGGCGCCCGCTTACCAAGCTTACGGCCCGGCACCATACGCGGTCGCTCCGCGCTACTGGGGCGGCGGGTGGGGCGGCGGGCACCACCACCACGCGGCGCCGCGGCATCACCACCACGGCGGACACCACCAACACGGCGGGCATCACCACCGTGGTGGGCACGGCCACCACGGCGGGCGCCATCACGGCGGCGGCCACCGCCACTGACGCCGCGAATGCTTGAGGCGGCCAAGGCGCTCGGCAGCGCTTCGACGCTCCTATCTACCTGGCCGGGGCGGGACGGCCTGCACGCGCGGCAACCTCGGGCTCCGGCACGGGTCGTAGCCCCGGGTGTTCCGGAAGTGCGTCGGCGCTTCCGAAGCGCGCGTAGAGCGCGGGCAACACCATTAAGGTAAGCAGCGTCGCGGTCACGAGGCCACCGATGACTACCGTGGCGATCGGCTTCTGGACCTCGGCGCCCGCCCCAGTGGCGATCGCCATTGGCACGAAGCCGAGCGAGGCGACGAGCGCGGTCATCGCCACCGGCCGTAGCCGGTCCATCGCCCCCTGCCGGATGGCCTCGTCTCGCCCCAGCCCCTCGCCGCGCAGTTGCTTGATGTGGCTCAGCATGACCAAGCCGTTCAGCACCGCAACGCCCGAGAGCGCGATGAAGCCGACCGCGGCCGAAACCGACAGCGGCATGTCGCGCAACCAAAGGGAGGCGATGCCGCCGGTCAGCGCCAGGGGCACCGCGCTGAACACCAGCAGAGCGTCCCGCGGCGATCCGAGCGCCGTGTAGAGCAGCAGGAAAATCAGGAAGAAGACCCCGGGCACCACCACCATCAGGCGGGTGCGCGCCGCATCGAGGTTCTCGAACTGCCCGCCCCAGGTGACGAAGTAACCGGGCGGCGGCCGGACCTCGCGCTCCACCCGCGCCTGCGCCTCGGCCACCACGGAGGCGATGTCGCGCCCACGGACGTTGGCGGTAACCACCACGCGGCGCCTGCCGTTCTCGCGGCTGACTTGGTTCGGACCCTCAGTCAGGCGAAAGGAGGCGAGGCTCCGGAGCGGCACCGTGACGGCACCACCCGCGCGGGCCTCCCCGGGCAGGGCCACCGGCAGGTTGCGCAGGGCCTCGAAGTCGGCGCGCACCGCCTCCGGTACCCGGACGACGATGGCAAAGCGGCGGTCGCCCTCGAAGACCCAACCGGCCTCGCGGCCTCCGATGGCGGTGCCGATGACCTCCTGCACAGCGCTCAAGCTGAGGCCGCGCCGCGCGATCTCGCCCTTGTCCACGGTGATCTCGAGGAAGGGCAGCCCGGTTGCCTGCTCGACCCGAACGTCCTCGGCGCCCGCGACGCCACGCAGGATGCCCGCGACCTGGTTGGCGGCCGCGAGCATCGGCCCGAACTCCTCGCCGAACACCTTCACCGCCAAATCGCCGCGCGTGCCCGCCAGCAATTCGTTGAACCGCATCTGGATGGGTTGGGTGAACTCGTAGTTGTTGCCGGGCAGACGCCCCACGGCTTCCTCAATGCGCCGCACCAGCTCCTCCTTAGGCAACGCCGGGTCGGGCCACTGGTCGCGCGGCTTCAGGATGATGAAGGCATCGGAGACGTTGACCGGCATCGGGTCAGCCGCCACCTCGGCCGTGCCGGTCTTCGAAAAGACGACCGAGACCTCCGGGAAGCGGGAGACGGTGTCCTCGACCTGGAGCTGCATCGCCTGCGACTGGGTCAGGGCGGTCGAGGGGATGCGCAGCGCGTGCATGGCGATGTTGCCCTCGTCGAGCTGCGGGATGAACTCCGAGCCGAGCCGCGAGCCGAGGAAGAGTGAGCCGACGAACAGCAACGCCGATGCGCCGATGACTGGCACCGGCCGCCTCAGGGCGAGGCGCAGCGCCGGGCCGTAGCCGCGCTTGAGGGCGCGGACGAGCCAGTTGTCCTTCTCCTGCACCTTGCCGGTGACGACAAGCGCGACCATGGCGGGGACGAAGGTGAGCGAGAGGACGAAGGCCACCGCCAGGGCGATGATGACGGTCAACGCCATGGGCGCGAACATCTTGCCCTCGACGCCCTGGAAGGTGAGCAATGGGACGTAGACGAGAATGATGATTCCTTGGCCAAACACCGATGGCCGGATCATCTCCCGCGCTGAGGCGGCCACCGTCCGGAGGCGCTCCTCCAAGGACAAGCCGCGTCCAAGGGCGTGCTGCCGCCCCGCCAGGTGGCGCAGGCTGTTCTCGGCGATGATGACGGCGCCGTCCACGATGAGGCCGAAGTCGAGGGCGCCGAGGCTCATCAGGTTGGCGCTGATGCCGCCCTCCAGCATGCCGGTGGCGGTCAGCAGCATGGTCACCGGAATGACGAGCGCGGTGACCACCGCCGCCCGCAGGTTGCCGAGCAGCAGGAACAGCACCACCACGACCAGCAGCGCGCCCTCGGCGAGGTTCTTGGCCACCGTGTGGATGGTCGCGTCGACCAGTTCGGTGCGGTTCAGCACGGTGCGAAGCTGAACCCCGGGCGGCAGGGTGCGGGCAATCTCGCGGACCTTGGCATCCACCGCGGCGGCGACGGTGCGGCTGTTCTCGCCGATCAGCATCAGCGCGGTGCCGACCACCGCCTCCTTCCCATCCGCGCTGGCACTGCCGGTCCGCAACTCCCTGCCGACCTCCACCCGGGCGATGTCGCGCACCCGCACAGGCACGCCCTCGCGGGTCGCCACCACCACGTTGCCGATGTCGTCCAGGGTTTCCAGGCGCCCGCCGGAGCGGACGACGTAGCCCTCGCCACCGCGCTCGAGGTAGCCCGCGCCGCGGCTCGCGTTGTTGCGCTCCAGCGCCTCCGCCACGTCGGCGAAGGACAGCCCGAGGCCGATGAGCCGGGCCGGATCGGGCTGGACGTGGTACTGCTTCACGAAGCCGCCGATGGCGTCCACGCCCGCGACGCCTGGCACGTTCCGGAGCTGCGGCCGGATGACCCAGTCCTGCAGGGTGCGGAGGTAGGCCGTGCGCTCCAGCTCCGTGGCGAGGCGCTGTCCCTCGGGAGTCAGGTAGCTCCCGTCCGCCTGCCAGCCCGGCCTGCCGTCGCGCACGGTGTCGCCCTCCTTCCGGGGCGCCCAGTCCACGGTCCACATGTAGACCTCACCGAGGCCGGTCGAGATCGGACCCATGCGCGGCTCGGCACCGGGTGGCAGCAGCTCACGCGCCTCAGTCAGCCGCTCCAGCACCTGCTGGCGCGCGTAGTAGATGTCCACCTCGTCGCGGAAGATGGCGACGACCTGGCTGAAGCCGTTGCGCGACAGCGAGCGGGTGGATTGCAAGCCGCGGATGCCCGCCAGCGCCGTCTCCACCGGGAAGGTCACCTGCTTCTCCACCTCGATGGGCGAGAGGGCCGGCGCCAGCGTGTTGATCTGCACCTGGTTGTTCGTGATGTCGGGCACCGCGTCGATGGGAAGCGACTGCAGCGAACGCAGGCCGAATGCCGCGGCGGCGGCCACCAGCAGGACCACGAGCCAGCGCTGGTGGACCGAGAAGTCGAGGATGCGTGCGATCATGATCCGGCGGCCCTAGTGCGAATGCTCGGCTTCGGACTTCCCGAGCTCGGCCTTGAGGACGAAGGTGTTGGCGGCGGCGTAGCGCTCGCCTGGATCGAGGCCGAACACCACCTCGACGCCCTCCTGGTCGCCGCGACCGAGCACTACCTCGCGCTTCTCGAAGCCCTCGGGCGTGCGCACGAAGACGACGGTCTCGCCCTCAATCTCCTGCACGGCGCCGCGGGGTACCAGCACATCGACACGCTGCTCCTCGCTGGCGACCTCGGCGGTGGCGAAGCCGCCGGGCCGGAAGGCGCCCTCCGGGTTCGGCAGCTCGACCACGGCGCGGGCCGAACGCGTCTCCGGGTCCAGCACTGGGCTGAGAAAGACGATGCGGCCTTCACCGCGCATCTCGCCCTCGCCTCGGATGCGGACCGGCATGCCCTCTTTCACGAAGGAAAGGTCGGCCGGTGGCACCGCCATCTCCACCCAGACGGTGGACAGGTCGGCGAGCGTGTAGACCTCGGCTTCGGCCGATACCGCGTCGCCGAGCATCTTGGGCCGGGCGGTGATCCGTCCCCCGATGGGGGCGTGAACCTCCTGGCGCCTGAGTGCCTCGATGGGCTGGCGCGGCAGGGCCTCGATCTCGGCCCCGCCGAGGCCGATGGCGGCCAGCTTCTGGCGGGCAAGATCGAGGCGGATCTGCGCCTCCTGCCAGTCGGTCCGCGCCTTGAGGAAGTCCTGCTCGGCGGAGATCCGGCGGTGCCACAGCCGCTGCTCGCGCTCGTAGGTGACGCGGGCGAGTTCGGTGGTGCGCAACGCGGCCAGGTACTCCCCCTTCGCGGTGGCGATCTCGGCACTCTCGACCACCGCCATCACCTCGCCCGCCGCGACCGTGTCGCCAAGGCGCCGGTTTAGGGCGGTGACGATACCCGCCACCCGGGCGGGGACATGGGCCAATCGCTCGGCGTTGGCGGCCACGGTCCCCGGCAGTGAAACCCGTCGCGCCACGGAGCCGGGGCCTGCCTCCGCCACCTCGATTCTGGCACTGGCGATCTGCTCCTCGCTCATGCGGACGGCGCCCTCGGGGGCCTCGTCGCCGTGATCCTCCCCCGGACCGTGGGCGTGGCCCTTGCCGCTCGCGGGCTCCGCTCCCTCGGCCGGGCCGACCGCCTGCACCGGAGGAGCGAGCCCGAGACTGGACCGCAAGGTGGTGGGCACGCCGGGCATCAGCACGGCGCCGCCGAGGGCGATCACGGCACCCGCGATGAAGGTGAGGATGGATTTCATGGTCACTGCCTCGTTGCGGCGGCGGGGGTAGAAGCTGGGGTGGCCGCGCGGCCGCGCAGCCGGGCGATGTCGGCGCGGACCTGCTGCACCTCGAGCAGGGCGGCGTTGAGCTGTTCGCGGGCGTCGGACAGGGCGCGCTGGGCGTCGAGCACCTCAAGCAGCGAGAACTTGCCCCCGGCGTAGCCCTCCCGCGCCGAGGCGGCCGCCTCCCCGGCGGCGGGCAGGACGACGCGGCGAAGGCTGTCGGCAGCGCGCCACGCCTGGTCCAGGCGCCGCTCGGCGTCGGCGAGGGAGGCGTCGAGGTAAAGCCGACCGCGCTCGGCCTCCGCCTCGGCCCGGTTCAGCTCGGCACCGGCGCGGAGGATGTTGCCCTGGTTCCTGTCGAAGATGGGCAGCGGCACGCTGAGCCCGAGGACGAAGGCGGTGTCCCCGCTCGCTTCCCGGAACCGCCGGACGCCACCACCTACAGCGACGTCCGGGATGGCGTTGCGGCGCTGCAGGTCCAGCTCGGCGCGACGCTGGTCGATGAGCGCGTCCAGCCGGGTGCGGTCGAGTTGCCCTGGAGGCAGGGCCGCCGCACGGGTGGGCGCGGGGCGCGGGCCGAGGTCGTCGAACCAAGTCGCCCGGGCGGCCATGACGTCGACCCCCGGCGTCGCCAGAAGCACCGAGAGGGTGCGAAGTGCCGATCCCGCCTCCCGCTGCGAGCGCTCGGCGAAGACCGCGGCAGTCTCCCGCGCAACCTCGGCGCGGCGCTGCTGCGGGAACGCCTCGCGCCCAGCCTCGACCCTGGCACGGGTCGCGCGCAGCACCTCGTCGGCCAGGCGCACCCGCTCGCGGGCGATCTCCACCGCTCGGCCAGACGCCACCGCCTCGGCCAAGGCCCGGACCACCTCACGCGCCAAGTCCAGGCGCACAGCCTCGACATCGAGGCTGGTCAACGCCACGGCACGGTCCGCGGCCGTCATGCGCGCCTGCCGCTTGCCGCCGGTCTCGATGCGCTGGGACAGGCTGTAGGTGGTCTCGAGGGAACGGATCCCACCATAGGAACCGCTGCCGCCGATGTTCTCAGCGTTGAAGGAGAAGTCCGGGTTCGGGCGTAGCCCGGCTGTCACCCGGTCGCCCTGCGCCACCTGCCTTCCGGCCTCCGCGCTGCGCAGGATGGGCGCGCGCGCCAGAGCGAGCGCGACCGCCTGCTCGGGCGAGGTCACCAGGAGCGCGGTGCCCGCCGCTGTGGAAGGCGACGCCACCCGGTCGGGGCCCGCCTGCGCCACCCGGTGGCGTGCCGGAGGGTCGGCCGCGCCGGACGGAGTGGCGGTCGTGGCGAGGATCGCCGCGCCCACCAAGGCGAGCGGAAATCGGGAACGGAATTGAATCGGCATGGCACCCGGGACTGACTGAACACGAGGCGAGCCACCGTCCCTGGTCTGTCCCGGGGCGCGGTGGCTATGACGGCTCTGCTTCGGTCAGGCCCGCGGTGGGCGTGCGGGCGGCGGCGCCTCAAGCGAGGCGCGGGTGCGTGTCGTGTAAGCCGGGTGGCCCACGATGATGAAGGCGGTGGGTGCGACGGCCAGCGGTGGTGCTAGGTGGTCCGCCAATTGGCAGGCGCAGTGGGCGCCCGAGTGAAGGATGCCGTGCGGGCGCGACGGCGTGCCTAGACCACCATCCTGGTTCGCGGCGGTCGACGCGGCCACCGTCACCGGTTCGGCGCCGGAGGGAACGGCGTCGGCAGCAAATGGCACCAGCAGGGACGCGAGCAGGAAGGCGACGGCGAGAAGGCGGGCGATGACCGCCTGCCCCTTCGCCAGCCCCATCCTGCTCGTGCCCAGGTTCATGGTCGGCCCGCCTCAGCGCACCGGGTCGACGTTGAAGCGGCCGGTCCCAAGGTCGCCGCCGGGGCCGCGCAGGGTCACGGTCGCTCGGAACTTGCCATCGAAGGGGAAGTCCACCGGCGCCACCATTCGGTTGGCACCCGCCGGGCGGAACTCAAGCGTGCGGCGCTCATTGCCACGAGCCAGCACGACGGCGGTCGCGCTGAAGGAGGCCGCATCGACAGGCTGATCCCGCTCGTCCCTGACCAACAGGGTGGCCTCGGTACCACGAACCGTGAGCTCGACCTCGTGGTGGCCGATCTTCACCTCGTTTCCGCTATGCGCGTGCCCGTGCCCAGAGCCCTGGGCGCGCACACTCGCGGCCCAGAGCAGGATCGGCGCCAAGCCGCCAGCGAGCAACAACCTGCGGTCCAAGTCGACTGACCTCCACCTACGTGACCGAATGGTAAGGTAGAGGGTGTCCACCTTCAAGTGACACCGGTGTCAGGCCCAAGTGAGCGCCAACTGCCTGAGCCGGCGGAGGCCCTGAGTGCCTGGCGGTCGGCGACCGCCAAGCATCCCGGTTCAGTGGTCAGAGATACCAGTTCCCGGTGGCCTCGTAGTTGGCGAGGACCTGAGCCGCGAGGGCGTTCCAGTCCACCGGCTCCTGCGGCGCGACCGGCTCGTCAGACCCGTCCTCGCCGACCTGGTCCAGCAGGTAAGCGCCGAGCTCGGCCTGGTCGGTGTAGTCACGGCCGCTGCCCGCAACCCGGTTGCCGTCGGCGTCGAGGACGGCGTCCTTCTGATCAGCAAGAGCGGCAACACCCTCCGCGCCGGCGCCGAAGGCATAGAGCGGCACGAGCTGGTTCGAGTGGCTGTCGCCGAACCACTGGTATTCCGGCACCCCGTCGCCGTCGCGGTCCTCCTGGACGCGCTGGTAGGGGATGGTCTCGCCCTCCGGCCCAAACAGCAGGTGGTCGTGGTCGGCGGTGACGATGAGCAGCGTGTCCTCGAACGTCGCCGCGCTCTCCTCGGAGTTGACCCAATCGATGGTCGACTTTACGGCGGCGTCGAAATCGACGTACTCCTCGATCATCCGGCCGAAGTTGTTGCCGTGCATCGCCCGGTCCACGCCGCCGCCCTCGATGGTGAGATAGAAGCCGTCGTCATCGGTGCCGAGCTTGTTGAGCGCCGCCTGCGACAGTTCGGTCAGCGTCGGCGAGCTCTCCAGGCGGGGAACGTCATACGGCTTTTCGTTCTCAGGGTCGCCGTCCGCGCGGTAGAAGTTGGTGCCGGTGAACGCCTGGGCGATCATCGCCAACCGATCGTCCGTCGGGTCGCCCGACCCAGCCGCCTGGATGTCGGCGCGGTCCTGCAGAAGCTCCCAGGAGGAGCCGTCGTCCGACCGGAAGGTGCCGTCCTTGAGGGCCGTCCAGACATCCTCGCCGACCCAGTCATAGCGGGCCTCGGCAACTGGCTGACCGTCGTCGTCGTAGTCCGGGTTGCCGGTGCCGCCGATGACGTCGAGGACCCCAGCCTTGAACATCTCCTCAGCGATCTCGGTGCGGTTGGACCGCGCGACGTTGTGCGCCCCGCCGCCCGCGGCGGGCGTCGCGTCGCTGAACTGGACAGTGGAGACTACGCCGGTCGCCTTGCCTTCGGCGTTGGCGACCTCGGCCAGGGTGAGTAGCGGGTCACCGGCGCCGTCTACGTTGACCGCGTTGTTGTAGGTCTTCACCCCGGTCATCATCGAGGTCATCGTGTTCGCAGAATCCGGCGCCGTGCCCCGGTTCCAATCGTATCCATCGAAGCCGCGCGTGAAGCCGTCGGCGTTCTCCCCCTCGACGGGGGTGAAGTCGTAGTTCTGCTCCGGGGAGTAGACGGTCGCTGGGTTCTGGAGGAGACCGGCAGGGGCCGGGAGCGGCTCGCTGCGTGTGTCGAGCGGGTAGACCGATTGCGCCACCTCGACGAACCCATCCCCGTCAACGGCAAGCTCACCGACCGGACCACCGCGTGCGTCGCCCAGGTACTGGCGGGTGGCCTCGAGCGTGTTGAAGCCACCGCCATCGGCAACCATGACGATGATGTTCTTGATCGGTCCCGAGCCGCCCGCGGCGTCGTCGCCTGGCGGCTGAGATGTACCGGATTCCATGTCTGCCATGTCTGCCCCCGTGCGGCTCTTGCCTGTGCCCGTGGCCGCTTGGCTGGCAACGGGCGCGGCAATGAAGCGGGAGCGATGAGGGGCGTCGATGGATGTGAGGTTAAGTTCTTGTAGCGTTATCAAAAGGGCGCCAATGTTCCCTCGGAGTTAGAAAGGCGCTCAGGCCTAGGTTCATAATCGGCCGATTACCCTCACTCCATTCTCCTGCTGACTGAATAGACTCCGCGCAGGCGCCAAGCCGCCGGGCAAGCCGCGCGTCATACGGGAGAAAGGGCCTGGACTATGCGGCACTCGGCCACCGTTCCGTGGCGGCATTGCGGCATTGGCCGATGAGGTCCCGCAGTTCGTGTCGGAGTGCTCGAGGTCGACGATTTTGCGTTCAACCTCTTCCAAGTGGTCTGGGCGACGCAGTCCACGCCCTTGCATGACCGATTCCGGTTATCGGCAAGTTAGAGCAGGTCGCGCACTTGGTTGAGCGAGAACCCAAGATTCCGGGCACGCCGCACGAAGCTGAGTCGTTCCAGGTGCTCCGCCCCGTAGGCCGGGTAGTTCCAAGAGGTACGCTCGGGCGCCGCTAGGACATCGACCCGCTCGTACCAGCAAATGGTCTCCGCCTTTGCGCGTCACAGAAACCATGGCCATCAATTGTCTTCCCGCCGCCACAGCTCTCTCAGGTCGTCAGCGGCCAGCTTGAGGTCGTACTGCCGCCCTTCGGCGTTGCGGGCGTCGTCGATCTCCCAGGCCCGACCGTCGTTCTCGCGCTCGATCTCGCCCCAACGTACGAAACCCAAGCCGCGGAGCGCGGCTTCAATTCTGACACGCTCTTCTGGCGACGGCCGATCATCGTCGGCACGCGGCGCGGCGGTGGGCAAAACGGCCAGTGCGGCGGCCAGTATCCAGCTGTGGAGGAGCGGGGCGCGGCGCAGACGTGCGGGCATCGTCAGCGGTTTCCCGGCTGGCGAACGACGCGTAGGTAAGGCTTCAGAGTCTTCCAGCCATCCGGGAACCTCTTCTTCGCCTCGTCGTCACTGAGGGACGGCACGATGATGACGTCCTCACCTTGCCGCCAGTCCGCTGGCGTTGCGACGCTGTGCTCCGCAGTAAGCTGCAGCGAGTCGATCGCGCGCAGGATCTCGTCAAAGTTGCGGCCCGTGCTCGCGGGATAGGTGAGCGACAGCTTCAGCTTCTTGTCGGGCCCGATCACGTAGACGGACCGCACAGTCAGCGTGTCGCTCACCTTCGGGTGGATCATCCCGTACAGATCCGAGATCCTGCGCTCTGGATCCGCGATGAGCGGGAAGTTGAGTGCGTGTCCCTGGGTCTCGGCAATGTCGCCCACCCAGGCCCTGTGTTCAGGAAGAGGATCGACCGAAAGCCCGATCACCTTCACGCCACGCCGATCAAACTCTGGCTTGAGTCGTGCGACGGTACCGAGCTCCGTGGTGCAAACGGGTGTAAAATCCTTCGGGTGGCTGAACAAGACCGCCCAAGAGCCCTCAATCCACGCGTGGAAGCGGATTGGGCCCTCGGTGGTCTGGGCCTCGAAGTCGGGGGCGGTGTCGCCAAGCTGCAGCATCGCTGATCTCCTTCCGCATCATCGTTGGCGACGGCGCAAGCATCGTCGCCTTCCCAGGCCACCACCTCGTGGTTCGGTCGCGCACCGAGGTGGTGAAGCACCCGGGCGTCACACACACTCCAACGTTCAAACACTCATTCCAGCGTTTTTGCAAGAGGGGGGGGAGGGACAACAGACCGTTTGACCTGCCACGATCACAGCGTCAGCGGACGACCGTCGGTGCCGCAGGAAGTCCTTCTAACACCCTTCAACTCCAGTCGGTGCCAGGACCAGCCCACTCTCATCGTCGCAGGATGGCCGCCCCGCCAAGCCCGCCCTGTCCGTGTGCGGCGTCAGGGCGGACCGCCGCAGAGACAGCGTCAGAGTTGGCCGCTAGCCGGCTTACTCCACGTCAAAAGGCTGCTCCGCAGCCGCCGGATCAAAGCGGTTCAGCGGCAGCTTGAGGTAGGAGGTGCCGTTCGCTTCGGGCTCCGGCAGGCGGCCACCGCGGAGATTGACCTGCAGCGCGGCGAGCATCAGCCCTGGCAGGGGCAGCGTCCGGTCGCGCTCCTTGCGGAGGCGCACGAACTCCTCCTCGCCGCCGCCGTTGCGAAGGTGAATGTTGCGCGCCCGCTGCTCGGCCACGGTCGACTCCCAGCGTGCCGCGCGCCCGCCAGGACGATAGTCGTGGCCGGTGAAGAGGCGCGTCTCCGGTGGAAGCGCAAGAATTTTTTGGATGCTGCGGTACAAGGCTCCCGCGTCACCGCCAGGGAAATCGGCTCGGGCCGTGCCGGCGTCCGGCATGAACAGGGTGTCATGGACGAAGGCGGCGTCCCCGATAAGATAGGTGATAGAAGCCGCCGTGTGACCCGGGGAGAAGATCACTTCAACCTCCAGCCCGCCGATGCAGAAGCGGTCACCCTCGGCGAATAAGTGATCCCAGTGGCTGCGGTCCTCTGCTTGAAGCTCAGGCAGGTGGTAGATGTCCGCCCAGATCTCCTGCACCGCAGTGACGCGCTCGCCGATGCCGGTCGGCGCGCCCAAGCGGTCGCCCAGGTAGGCCACGGCGGACATGTGGTCGGCATGCGGGTGGGTATCGAGCACCCACTCCACGGTCAGGCCCTGTGCCCGGATGTACTCGGCGATCTCGTCCGCAAGACGTGTGTCGGTGCCACTGGAAGCGCGGTCGAAGCCGAGCACCGGATCGATGATCGCGCACCGCCTCGTCTCGGGGTCCGCGACGACATAGGCGACGCTTCCGGTGCCCTCGTCGTAAAAGCCATGCACAGTCGGTCCGCGCGTCATCATTGCATTCCCTTTTTCACTCCGGTTACATCATGCGCGCGGCCTGAGGCCGGCACGCTCACGCGACGCGCACCACAGCCATCATCTCGGCCTGCTGGTGCTTGAGGACGTGCAGTGGAACATCCAGTCTCCTAGGTCGTCGGCGACGAAGGCGATCTCGACTCGCTCGCCCGGCGCCATCAGCACGGTGTCGAGCCACTCACGATGCGATTCCGCCCGTTCCGCGAGAGCACCCGATGCACTTGACCGTGCAGGTGCATCGGGTGCCGCCAGGACGTGTCGTTGAGTATGCCGAGGACGTAAGAGTCGCCGCGCTCCAAGGTCAGGATCGGTGTGTGCGGGTGGTGCTCGCCAGTTGCCGAAACGCCATGGGTGGTCGATGCAGCGATGGCGCATGGAGCCCTCCATCCAGTCCTCGTCCTCCCAGCCACCTCGCCGACCCATACAGCCGTGACCGCTCGTCATTCTTTGTCGCCGTCCACCCAGCCGCGCATGCTGTCGCAGCGCCCCGCATCATCTTCGGATCCATCACGCCGCGGCCGAATTCGACGGAACGGCGTACTGCCCTGGCGAAATCGGGCTTTGCCATCGGGTTAGATAGCAGGCGGGCCGGACGGGGTACGCAACGGCGAGGCGGCTTCGTAGGACCAGGTCGATCCGCCGGTAGCGCCGGCGCGCACCTGCACAGCCGACGCCGGCGGGGCCGCGTGGATCACTGTCCATCACTCCCTTCCTCCTCGACCTCAATTGCACTCATAGGCTCCCCACTGCCCGGCTCGGCGACATGGCCCACCATGTCACGGATCACGCAGCGGACCCGGTCGTCAGACGCCACGTAAAAGACCTGCTTGCCGCGCTTGCGGGCGGTTAGAAACCGTGCCGCCTTCAGTACCCGCAGGTGATGGCTGACGAGGGCGTGCGAGAGCCCAACCCGCTCGGCGACATCGCCGACGCACCGCGGATTGCCGAGGCAAGCCAAGGCGATGCGCAGCCGGTTCGGGTCACCGAGCATGCGAAACACCTCAGCAAGTTCCTGCGCCTGCTCGTCGGTGAGTAACGGCTCGTCCATTCAACCCTCAAATAATCAAATAATTATTTGTGTAAAAGGGTGTCAAGAACTGCGTCAAGGCTGTCTCCCGTCCGCAATCCCTGCCGTTTCCTGTCGCCGCTCCCCGAGAAACCCGTCCAGGAGCAGCAGGGCGACACCGACGCAGATAGCCGCATCAGCGAGGTTGAAGCTCGGCCAGTGCCAGCCGGCGTAATGGAAATCGAGGAAGTCGGTCACGCCCCCGTGCCGCAGCCGGTCTACCACGTTACTGATCGCGCCGCCGGCGACGAGGCCAAGAGCGATCCCGACCCAGGCCCGCTCCGCACGGATCATCCACACGCACAGCATGGCGATAACCGCGAGGGCGACGGCCACGAGCGCCCACCGGCCTGCCTCGCCGTTGCCGGCGAAAAGGCCGAAGCTCACACCTGTGTTGCGATGGAAGATCAGGTTGAAGAAAGGGGCGACCGGGATCGTCTGGGGCGGCTGCATTACTACCTCAGCGATCCACCACTTGGTGCCCTGATCGAACGCAAAGGCAGCGGCAAGGGCCATGAGGCCCGCGCGAAATGGATGGTGAGGACTGCGGAACACGCGGTTCTCCGGACGTTAGCTGCACAAGAAAACGTTCAAACGCCTGTTTTAGCTTTTCTGCAAGAGGGTTTGGCATACCACTACAAATGGTGCAGCCCGGCACCCCCGCGGTAGGGGAGTGTCACTGCGACGTCAGGAGGCCCCGCAACTTCTCCAGCGCCACCGCATGGCTTTCCTGATGGTCGATCGTGCCCGCGAAGCGGCCCGCCGCGTCGAGAAGGAAGACGCTGGCCGAGTGGTCCATCGTGTAGCCACCATCCTTGAGCGGCACACGGCGGTAGTAGATCCGAAAGGCCCGCGCCGCGGCCGCGACATGCGCTTCGGTGCCCGAAAGACCGACGATCCGCCGGTCGTAGGCCTCGAGATAGCCAGCCATCGTCTCAGGCGTGTCGCGCTCCCAATCGACACTGACGAACAGCCAGTGCAGCCGGTCGGCCTCGGGACCAAGCGCTTCGATGAGTGCGGTCATGTCACCGAGTGTCGTCGGGCAGACGTCGGGGCACTGGGTGAAGCCAAAGAACACTGTCATCGGCCGACCGCGGAAATCAGCCTCGGTGACGGCGCGACCGCGGTGATCGATGAGGCGAAAGGGGCCGCCGATCGGCAGGCTCGCCGGCCCGGTCGCGACCGGCCGATCGGCGAGTGGACCGTCGGTGACAAACCAGCCTGCCGAAATCGCCAGCACGAGGAAGCCGAGCACGGCCACCGAACCCCAGGCGACACGGCGGATCCAGCGAAGCATCGTCAGTGCCCTGCATGGGCCGGCTGCCGGGTGCCGGCCGCCTCAACCGAGAGCTCGACGTGGACTTGACCTGCGCGCTCGAAGTGCAGCGTCAGCGGCACGCGCTCGCCGCGCGCCAGGGCCCGCGTCGGACCCACCAGCATCAAGTGCGTCCCGCCCGGGCCGAGCGTCACAGTCTCCCCCGGTGGTACGGGAACGCCGTCGGGGAGTGGGCGCATGCGCATTACCCCCTCTTCCCTCCGCTGCTCATGGATCTCAACGGCGCGCGCCGCCGGCGTCTCCGCGCTGATCAAGCGGTCAGGGTTGGCGCCGCGGTTGCGCAACGTCAAATAGCCGACCGCCGTGGGCGCGGTTGCGCCGACCGCGCGCGTCCAGGCCAAGGAAACGGTAATGTCGCTCGGTTGAGCGTGGGCCGCCGCCGCCAGAGCCAGTGTTCCGGCCAGGAGACCGGGCAAGAGGGTTCGCATGATAGAGTTCTCCGTCCTTTCCGGTCGGTCCTGCTGCGCAAGGCCCTGCGGCGGCACCGCCCTCACCCGATGCTCGCCAGCCAGGGAAAGGCGCGCAGTATCCAGCCGGCCACAGTGGTCAGCTCGCCCGTGGCGATGGCGACGCCGGCCGCCACCATTACCGCCCCGCTCGCTAGGCGCAGCACATGGCCGAGCCGCCCCAGCCGCCGGCCACGCGCCAGCAAAGCCGGCAGGTAGAGCGCGGCCAGCAGGAAGGGCACGCCAAGGCCTGCCGCATAGGCGGCCAGGAGAGGAATGCCGCTTGCCGGGGCCATTGCACCGGCCGCCAGCACGGCCGCGAGTACCGGGCCGATGCAGGGCGTCCAGCCAAAGCCAAACGCGGCTCCAATCAGCACGGCCGAAACCGGATTGCCACCGGCACCGGGCGCGGCAAAACGCAACTCGCGCGCCAGCGGCGCCAGCCGCAGCACGCCCATTTGCACCAGGCCGAGGCACACGATCAGTACCCCGCCGGCGATGGACAGCTCATAGCTCCACCGCCGCAGCCAGCCGCCCAGCAACGTCGCCCCTGCGCCGAGTGCAACAAAGACGGCCGAAAAGCCAAGCACGAAGAACAGCGCCATCCGCATCGTCCGCCAAGGTCGCGCTTGTGCTTGCGCGAGGTCCGCGCCGGCCACCCAGGCCACATAGCCCGGCACCAGCGGCAGCACGCAGGGCGAAAGGAACGACACCAGCCCGCCGCCGAAGGCGAGAGCAAAGCTAAGTGCCGAGAACTCAAGCGTCATGAGGGGGAGGCGACCTTACGATTTGAGAGCACACAAGCATGAGGGCCGCACTTGGTGCGGCCCTCAGCATCCACCAGCAGGTACTTGTTCTAGCGTGGCGTGACGGGCGCGTTCGGCTGAGCAGGCGCCGGGATGCCGGCTCGCTCCTCCAGCTGCCGCACACGATGATCCAGTGACGCCATGCGCTGCATCATCGGGCACGGGCAATCCATCATCATCATGCCGCCCTGACCCTGCATCATCGGCATGTGCTGCATGCCAGGCATCTGCTGCATGTGCTGCATGCCAGGCATGCTGCCTTGCGGCGCGCTGCCCTGGGCGAACGCACCGGCAGTGGCGAGCGCTCCGACGAGCAGGATGGCAGGTAGTGCGATAATTTTACGCATGAAGTCTCCTTTGTCGTTGAAGCCAGTCGATGGAACGACCCTTCCTTGTGGGAGGGTTGCGTGGTGAGTAGCGCGATGGCAGCTCACGCTTCCCACCCGCTCAGCGCACGGCTCGTGGACGCGCGCAGCTCGGCGGCCAGCAGCAGCGCCGCCCCAAGCACAATGCCGCTGTCCGCCAAGTTGAAAGCCGGCCAGTGATAGCCCTGGGCGTGGAAGTCTAGAAAATCCGTTACCGCGCCGTGGCGCAGCCGGTCCACGAGGTTGCCGAGCGCCCCACCGATGATGAGCCCAAGTGCCACCGCCTGAGTGCGGCTCTGCGCTCGCGCCATCCATACCGCCACCCCAGCGCTGACTGCGCCCGTGACCAGGATCAGCAACCAGCGGCCGGATGATCGCTTACCAACAGGCCGAAGGTCACCCCTTGGTTGTACACCATCACCAAAATCGGTCGGCATCGTCTCGATATGCTGGTGACCGCATTGTGGGCAGGTGATGGTCGAGGTGAGAACGGGCTGCATCAAGCCGAGACCTCGGCCAGATCGTGCCGCGCGTCGCGGATGATCGACCAGGCCGATTGCAGGAACAGTCCGGCGATCACCAGCGCCACCGCCAAGTCAGGCCAGGCCGTGCCGGTCCACCAGACCAGCCCGGCCGCGACCACCACGGCCGCGTTGCCAATGGCATCGTTGCGCGAGAACAGCCACACGGCGCGCACATTGGCGTCGCCCGTGCGGTGCGGGATCAGCACCGCCGCCGCCGCGACGTTCACCACCAGGGCAATTGCTCCGAAAATCCCCATCAGCTCGGAATCCGGCTGGTTGAGCACCAGCACCCGGTAGCCGGTCGAGACGAGCACGCCGAGGCCGAGCAGACCCAGGAACATGCCTTGGATCAGCGCCGAGCGGGCGCGCCAAGCGAGCGTCCAGCCAATCGCTAAGAGGCCGAGGAAGGTAATCAGCCCGTCGCCGAGGAAGTCGAGCGCGTCGGCTTTCAGCGCCTGGCTGCCAGCGACGAAGCCGGCGACGATCTCCACCAGGCCGTACCCGACATTGAGTAGCACCACGATCCACAACGCCCGCTTGTAACCGGGCGTGATGTGGCTGAGATCCTTCGGCAGCTCGTCGTCATCGTCGTCGGCCGCCCCCACGCGGGCGGGCTGGTCCAGCCGGTCGAGCTGGTAACCCAGGCCCGTGACAACGCGCTCTACCTCGGGCAGCCGCGCAGCGGGATTCGCCAGGCGCAGCGTCATGATCTGTGAAGCGATGGAAACCTTAACCTCCTCCACGCCGGCGATGCCCCGGGCTGCCTTCTCGATTTTCGCAGCGCAGGACGGGCAATCCATACCGGTGACCCGGTAGCGCGCCGTGTCGGGCGCGTCAGACATCGCAGTCGTGCTCATCGCCGCCCTTCTCATATCAGCGTAGAATGATATTTCGCATCATATCAGTGGAAATCAATATGTCGAGCTGATAGGAAAGACGTGATGCTACTAGAGACCCCCACCCGCAGCTTGGATCTGCAGGCAAAGCTGTTTCGCGGCTTTGCCGATCCATCGCGCCTGACGATCCTCGACGCGCTGCGCGCCGGGCCGCTGCATGTCGGCGCTATTGTTGCGGCGACGGGCCTCAGCCAGTCGAATGTCTCCAACCACCTGCGTTGCCTAAGCGAGTGCGGCTTGGTCCAGGCCGAGCCGCGCGGCCGGTTTGTCGATTACCGGCTGGGTGATGCACGGGTCGGCGAGCTGCTGCGCCTGACCGAGGAGCTGCTGGCCGGTGCCGCCTATGGCGTCGACGCCTGCCAGCGCTACGGTACTCCCGACCCGGACGCGAGCTGACCTCACCGCCCTTTGGTTGTTGACGGCCAGATCAGGCCGTCACGCCGTGGAAGCGGTAGCGCAGCAGTCGCAGGGCATTCAGCGTCACTAGGACTGTGGCACCGGTATCGGCCAGGACGGCTGGCCAGAGGCCGGTGATGCCGACCACCGTCGTCACCAGAAAGACAGCCTTCAGCCCCAGCGCGACTGCCACATTCTGGTGGATGTTGGCCAGGGTCGCGCGCGAAAGCCCGACCAGGGCCGCCACATCCATGACGCGGCTGTTCAGCAGCGCCGCGTCGGCGGTCTCCAGTGCCACATCGGTACCGCCGCCCATCGCCACACCAACCGACGCGGCTGCCAGCGCAGGCGCGTCGTTGATGCCATCTCCTACCATCGCCACCGGGGCCTGGGCTTTCAGGGTGCCGATCTCTCGCAGCTTATCCTCCGGCAGCAGCCCGGCTTTCACCTCGAGCCCGAGCGCGTCGGCGATGGCCTGGCCCGTGCGGGGATTGTCGCCGGTCAGCATCACCGAGCGCACCCCCAGGGCGCTGAGGGCACGGATCCCTTCGGCGGCGTCGGCACGCGGCTCGTCACGCACCGCGATCAGGCCGCTGGGCGTCCCATCGACGGCGACGACCACCACCGTTTTGCCTTCGTGCTCCCAGCGTGCCACCGCCGCCTCGGCCGAGGCGGGCAGCGGCGCCTGCTGCGCGGCAAAGGACGGTGAGCCAACACTGACCCGCTTGCCCATGATGACGGCCTCGACCGCCTTGCCGGGGATGGCGCGGGCGTCCTTGGTTGGCCGCAGGGGAATGGTGTCCGCCGCTGCCCGCTCAAGGATTGCGCGGCCGAGCGGGTGGCTCGAGCCGTTCTCCACCGCCGCGGCCTGGCCCAGCATGGTGCGTTCGGTGCCGGTGAGGGCCATCAGATCGGTCACGCGCGGACGGCCTTCCGTCAGCGTGCCGGTCTTGTCGAACGCTACGGTGTGAATTCGGCCAATCGTCTCCAGCGCCCCGCCGCCTTTGACGAGCAAGCCGCGCCGGGTGCCTACCGCCAGCCCGGACGCGATCGCCGCCGGCGTCGAGAGCACCAGCGCGCACGGACAGGCGACCAGCAGCAAGGCGAGCCCGCGATAGATCCACGTGTCCCAGTCCGCCCCGAGCAGCAGGGGCGGCAGGATGGCCACCAGGGCCGCCACAGCCACGGCGGCAGGCGTGTAGATGGCGGAGAAGCGTTCGATAAAGCGGGCGGTCGGCGCCTTGGCCTCCTGCGCCTCTTCTACCAAGCGAATGATGCGGGCGATGGTGTTGTCCGAGGCGGGCTTGCTGACCCGCACCTGCAGCGCGCCCGAGGCATTCACACTGCCGGCGAAGACCGCCGCGCCCTCAGCCTTCGGCACCGGCACGGATTCTCCGGTGACCGGGCTCTCATCGATCTCGGACTCGCCTTCCACCACCTCGCCATCGGCTGAGACGCGGTCACCGGGGCGCACCAGGACAAGATCACCCACCTTTAGGCGGGCAGCCGGCACCTCCCGCGCCGCGCCGCCCTCGATGAGGAGCGCCGTTCTCGGCACCAGACTGCCCAGCGCCTCGATGCCAGCACGGGCCCGGCCGGCCGCCACGTTCTCCAGCAGCTCGCCGATGGTGAAGAGAAACACCACCACCGCTGCCTCGGAGGTGGCGCCAATCAGGATCGCCCCTACCGTGGCGATGGACATCAACATCTCGATCGAGAAGGGCGAGCCAGCCCGTGCTGCGGCGAAGGCCTTACGCCCGAAGAATGCCAGCCCCACCAGCGCGGCGGGCAGGTAGGCCCAGTGATCCAGCGCAGGGACCGCGAGCGTCGCGGCGAACGCGCCGGCGATCAGTGCGCCAATGGAAGCCGCCAGGCGCGCCTTGGCGCTTTTCCACCACGGAGGCCGCGCGGTGCTGCGGGCGTTGTCGTCCGGCAGCGGCCCCGGCTCGCCTGCTTCGACGCGCGGTGCTTCAACCGGCGCGATGCCATAGCCGAGCTTGCGGATCTGCGCTTCGACTTGGCTGCGCGGAGAGGCGGCTTCATCCAGCCGGAACGCCAGCATCTGGGTGCCGTAATTGACGCGGATGTCCTGAGCCCCGGCGACCCGGCCGACGGCCGTCTCGATCTTTGAGGCGCAGCTCGGGCAGTCCATGCCCTCGACCCGGTATCTCAGGGGCGTTGAGGCTGGTGTCTCAGGCCTCGTCAGCTCGTCGTATGCCATGCGTGCCTTCTCATCCTGCAGCAAGACCAGCTTGCCCTGGTTCAGTACGACACCTTATATGGACACTGTAGTCGCTACAGGGTCAAGGACCATGGGTACAAAAAGCATCCTCACGATCGGCACCTTGGCCAAGGCGACCGGCACAAACATCGAAACCATTCGCTGGTATGAAAAAGTCGGCCTGCTCGAGGCGCCAGACCGCACGCCCGGCAACTACCGGGCCTATACGGCGGCCCACCTTAGCCGTCTGAGCTTCATCCGGCGGGCCCGCGATCTGGGCTTCTCGCTGGACCAAATCCGCACGCTGCTGGGCATTGCAGAGCAGCAGGATCAATCCTGTGAGGCGATCGATGCCATCGCCCGCGGGCATCTGGTTGATGTGAACCAGAAGATCGCCGCACTTCAGGCGCTCGGACGGGAACTGGACTCGGTCATCGGGCAGTGCCGGCATGGCCGGGTTGCCGAATGCCGGATCATTGAAGCGCTTGCACCGACAGCGAAGTAGGCGCGAGCGCGAGCCGACATAAAAACATTCCAGAACTGTTGCTGGAGCCATCTGACCGCCCATCTGGTCATGCCTGCCTACCTGCGATAGCTTCTCAATCGCAAGCCACGGGCGAACCAATGTTTTATCGTTTCATTACTGTTGCTGTCCTTCTGTTCGGCCTGTTGCTTCCCCAGCCGGGGCGAGCCGATGATCCTGCTGCGGTCCAAACTGTATGGCGCCTCCTCGACTACATCGCCGTCGATTATCCCGGCGCGGTAGAGGACGGGCGCATCGTCAGCCAGTCCGAGTATGATGAGATGGTGGAGTTTGCCGGGTCGGTCCGAACACGCCTGGACCAGCTGCCTTCCCACCCGCAGCAGCCTCGGCTGGTGGCCGACGTCGCCGCGCTGGAAGCTGCCATTGCCGCTCAGTCCCAACCTGACCACGTCGCCCGCTTGGCGCGCAGTCTGGCCGCTCGCTTGCTCGACGCCTATCCCGTGCCCCTTGCCCCGGCAACCACTCCCGACGTGGCGCGTGGCGCAACCCTTTATGCCGAGCAGTGTGCCAGCTGCCACGGCGTGAGCGGTGGCGGCGACGGACCCGCGGCCGCCAATTTGAATCCTCCCCCGATTGCGTTCACGGACCGAGCCCGGGCCCAGGAGCGCAGCCTGTTTGCGCTCTACCAGGTCATCACCCAGGGCCTTGATGGCACCGCGATGCCGAGCTTCGCCCCACTATCGCCGGAGGATCGCTGGGCCTTGGCCTTCCATGCCGGAACGCTTGCCTATCCAACGTCCCTGGAAGCGGACGGCGAACGCCTTTGGCGGTCGAATCCAGGCCTGCGGACCGTGCTTCCCACGCCAGAGGCGCTGGCCGGAATGACCCCGGCTCAGCTCGCCGCTGCGCTGGGCGATGAGCGCGCGGCGGCGCTTACCGCCTATCTGCGCCGGCATCCCGAGGCACTCAGTCCGGCGCAAGGGGCATCCCTTCATCTGGCCCGGACCCGCCTCAGCGAGGCCGTTGCGGCCTATGGTAACGGCGATCGGCGCCGTGCGACCGATCTGGCACTCTCCGCGTACCTCGATGGGTTTGAACCGTTCGAACCGCGCATCGCCGCCAAGGATTCGGCACTGCTTGGCCGCGTCGAAGGGGCGATGAACGAGTTGCGGGCGGCCATCACCCGCGATCAGCCGACCGAGGTAGTGGACCGCCAGGCGGCGGCGGTCCGCACGCTCTTCAACGAGGTGGAGCGCACCCTGGCCGCGGACGCCGACAGCAATATCACCATCTTTGTTGGCGCGGCCACTATTCTCCTGCGGGAGGGGCTGGAGGCGCTGCTGATTGTAGTGGCGATGATCGCCTTTCTACGGAAGGCTGGCCGTGAGGAAGTGCTGCCATATGTGCATGGCGGGTGGGCGGCCGCGTTGGTCGCCGGTGGTGCGACCTGGGTCGCCGCGACGTACCTGATTGCTATCAGCGGCGCGAGCCGCGAGCTGACAGAGGGTTTTGGTTCGCTCTTTGCAGCCCTGATGCTGGTTTCTGTCGGCATCTGGATGCATGGCAAGAGCCAAGCAGACCAATGGCAGCGCTACATTCGTGAGCGGCTATCCCAAGCCCTGTCCCGTCGCTCTGGATGGGTCCTGTTCCTGCTGGCGTTCGTGGTCGTCTACCGCGAGGTCTTCGAGACTATTCTGTTTTACAGCGCGATGTGGCGAGCGGAGAGCGCACCCGCCTTGTTGGGCGGCGTCGCCTGCGCGGTTGTCCTGCTCGGTATCATTGGCTGGGCGGCACTACGCTATAGCCGTCAACTGCCCATCGGGCGCTTCTTCGCCGTAAGCTCGCTGCTGGTAGTGGTGTTGTCTATCGTTCTCGCCGGCAAAGGGATCGCAGCACTGCAGGAGGCCGGTATACTCGATGTGCAACCCATAACCGGTCTTCCCCGGCTAGCTGTTCTTGGTGTTTACCCGACTGCAGAAGGTGTGGTGGCACAGCTCCTGACCCTGGCGGTGATCGCAGTCGGCTTCTGGTATAATCGACGGAACGCGACCACGTCATAGCGAACTCGACCTTTTCCCTTCCTCCTCTACCTCGCATTCCGTCCACGGCGCCCGCCCCCGTCAGAAGGGGCGGGAGGGGCTGCAGAGACACCCTGTGGACCCCTGCGGGCGAGTGGGCCGGAGCTTCCGAAGCTGGCCCGCATTGTCAGCCGCCTGCGAACGCCACGGCTCAGTGGTAAGGCGGCGGTCCCGTGCATACCCCAAGAACCCGATTTAGCATGGCTACAGAGTGGCCACCTTGAATTGGAAGCTGACATACGAGGCTGCCCACTTCCCAGCACCTTCATCCCGTCCCAGATGAGGCGATAAAGTTGCGGTTCTGACTGCCGAGCTTCGGGATCAGTCGCATGTAGGCGAGCGAGGCCACAAGCTCGACCAGGGTTTGCATGACGATGACCGCCGGTAGCACGGGCACCGCACCGGGCACCGCGAAGGCCAGCGGTAGAACCACCAGAGAATTGCGCGTCCCCGCACTGAACGCGACAGCGCGGCCGGCCGGCGCTTCGAGGCCAACGAGCCGGGCCACGCCCCAGCCCAGCAGCGGCGCGATTGCGGCATAGGCCACATAGAGCGGCAAAGCCCGCAAAGCGCCGTCCAGCGCGAGGCCAAGCTGCGGCGTGACAGAGGCGATCACTACGAACAGTACGATTGCCGTGGCTGGCACAGGGAGGAGGCTCAGCCCCGATGACATTTTTGCAAAGCCAGCGATGCGCGCGGCGAAGGTTCGGACGATGCCGGCTAGCACCAGCGGCCCCGCTATCAGCCAGACGAAGGCGTGTAGGAAGGGACCGGCTTGGACAAGACCCGCCGCGTCGTCACCGAGGAACAGGCCAAGATAGAGAGGTAATAGCAACATTTGCAGCAGCAGCAGCGCTGGCGTGGAGGCCAGCAACAGCCGGGCATCGGCGCGGCCGATTTGGGAAAAAGTCACCACGTAGTCGATGCAAGGAGCCAGCAGTACGAGCAGCACGCCGAGCTGGATCATGGGATCAGACGGTAGAAACTGCGCTAGCACGAGCACGAAGCCAGGGATCACGACGAAGTTGGCGATGAGCAGAGCGGCGACGAAGCGTACGCGGACGAGTGCCCGGCCGAGCTCGTCGAGCGGGACTTGCAGGAAGGTGACGAACAGCATGACTGCCAAAGCAGGGTTGATAGTAGCTTCCAGTATCATTGCACCAGGGACGAGCAAGCCAACGAGGGCGGCGGCGGCCACGGCCGCGAAGTAGATAGCGACCTGATGGGTTTCCAGGATTTCACGCAGGCTGCTCATGCTGGCACCCGGCGCTTGCGCTGTCCCTGGCGTTCCTTTGGGGCAGCGTCGTCGCACACCATTAGCTTGCGCGACTTCAGACCTCCTGCCATGGGCCGTCCCGTGCAGCGGGAGAACAAAGCGATGGCTTGGTCGCAAACCTTGCAATGCCCCTCGCAGCAGTCACGCATGAGGAAGGCCACGAGGTCGGATAGGGCGGGAAAGATGGCGCTGTAGATAATGAAACGTCCCTCACGGCGGCTCTCGATGAGATCGGCCTGCTCGAGGTGGTTTAAGTGGAAGGAGAGGCCCGAGGCCGAGGCGCCGACCGCCTCCCCGATAGCCCCAGCCGACATGCCATCCGCGCCGGCGACCAGAAGGCGGCGAATGATACGGAGGCGAGTTTCTTGAGAGATCGCTGCGAAGGCGGTGAGGGCTTGCGGTTCTTGCATATCAACTCAATTTTTCAATAATTATTGAAATATTTGGCCAGACTGATGCTTGGTCAGCAATAGGTCAACCTTCGACGTTCGTATATCGTTTTGAACCGGGCTTTGGTATCATCCGCCAGGCCGTCGGTCTGACTGACTGACTGTTCTCAACCGGGGTTTTCTGGTCAAGCACCGGTGTGGAGGCTGTCCGCTGCCGGGGTCCTAGTTCTCTCCGGGAGTTGGTGTGACCCGCCCCATGATGAGTGTCAGGGGTGGGGCGCCGCGATGTTTGAGGCGGCTTGATCAGGCGTGGCATGCCAGACCGGCCAACGGTCACTGCACGGTCGCCCTCACCCACCGTCCCGGCAGAGACAGCCTCTCCGCCGGAGCGGCAACTGGTGCTGGTCACCGACAGCGGCTTCTCCGCCAATCGAGTTCCTGGCCGCCCTGCTCCGCCAGGAGGTCACCTGCGTCACCCGCCTGCGTCTCGATGCTGCTCTTTATCAACCAGCCCCGCCCCGGCACCCCAGCACCATCGGACGCCTTCGGACCAAAGGTCGGCGCCTGCCGACCCTGGCCGAGGTGCTGATCACCCAGACCACCGCGTGGCAGCGCCTGACCGTGCCCTGCTGGTATGGAGAAGGTGAACGCAGGGTGGAGATCTGCTCCGACACCGCCGCACCCAATCGCGCAGCGTCTGCCGCCTTGATCCGCTCTGCGGCTCAAGCCCACGCCGCACGAGCCGCTTCCGTCCGCGACTGCCCCTCCAGCACCAGCGCCAAGGCCAACATCCGCCGCGACGCCGCCGCGTCCCGTTCGCCCCCTGCCGCCCGACGCAACCCCGCCGCGTCCAAATCCGTCCGGCTGATCGCCACTGCCGCCACCATCGCCGCCTCCGCTCGCCCGCCAAAGCAGCGAAGCACCATCCCGGCCATATGGGACATCACCTACGAGTCAGCCATTTTGGCCGGGCGTATGAGTCCGCGCAGGCGCGGTCGAGGTTCGGCTGGTGTCGGCGGTGGAGGGCGTCGGCGACGGCGCCACGGTGCCGCTGGGCGTACAGCTCCGCCTAAACCCCGGCTGGACGACCTACTTCGGGTCCGTGCCGTCTCCCTCGCCGAGCGCGCGCTGCAGAAGAACGGTGTCCAGCCATCGGCCATGCTTGCGGCCGACCGAGCGGAGGGTGCCGACAAGGCGGAACCCAAAGGCTTCGTGCAGGCGCACCGATGCCAAGTTCGCGCTGTCCCCAACCACGGCGACCATTTGCCGCACTCCAAGCGCCTCACATTGCGTGAGCAGCTCCTGGAGCAGCAGGCGGCCGATGCCGTGGCCGTTGACATCGTGGCGTACGTAAACGGAGTTCTCCGCCGTGTTTCTGTAGGCGGCGCGCGGCCGGTAGGCGCTGGCGTAAGCGTAACCGAGGATGGCGCCGTCGCTGCCCTCGGCGACCAAGTAGGGCAGCCTGCGGGCGAGGACGTCGGCGCGCCGCCGCCGCATGTCGTCCTCGTTGGGAGGTTCGGTCTCGAAGGAGCCGGTCCCATGCAGGACATGGTGGCCGTAGATGGCGGCGATGGCGCCGATGTCGTCCTCCGCCGACGGCCTGACGCGGATGGTGTCGAGTTGCCCTGTTGCTGGGGCGATGTCCTGTGTCTTCATGCCCACAAGACTGCGACCGCCCGCTCGGGGGCGAAAGGAAATTTATCTGATCCGCGGCATCAGGATAAGTTTTCTGCATGCATGACCCAAGCCTCCGCCAGCTACGGACCTTCCTCTCGGTTGTAGAGACCGGTGGCGTCACCTCCGCCGCGCAGGCGCTCGGCCTCACCCAGCCCGCAGCCAGCCAGCAACTCCGCGAGCTGGAGCGCATCATGGGCGTCCGCCTGCTCGAGCGGGTCGCCGGGCGTGCGGTGCCGACCGCCGCCGGGCGTGCGCTCGTTGAACCAGCCCGGCGGGCGCAGGCCGCGGTCGAGGACGCCAGGGCGGTGGCCGCGGCGCACCGGTCCGGCGAGGGCCGGGCGCGTCCGCCTCGGCACAGGCGCCACGGCCTGCATCCACCTCCTGCCGCCAGTGCTCGCGGAGCTGAACAAGCGGATGCCGGGCCTCGAAGTCATCATCGCCACCGGGAACACACCGGACATCCTCCGCCGGGTCGAGGAGGGCGACCTGGATGCGGCGCTGGTCACCCTTCCGGCCGCCCTTGGCCGGTCACTCTCCACGACCCGGATTACTACCGACCCGCTGGTGGCGCTCCTCCCCGAGGCCATGGTGCCCAAGGGTCACGCCTCGCTCACAGCCGCCGAGCTCAACCGGCTGCCGCTCATCCTCTACGAGGCCGGGGCGAACACGCGGACGATCATCGACGCGTGGTTCCGGCGGGCGGGCTTGGTCCCGCGGCCCATCATGGAGTTGGGGAGCGTCGAAGCCATCAAAGTGTTGGTCGCCAGCGGCCGCGGCTGCTCGGTGCTGCCCGCGCTGGCACTCGGCGGCGATGTCGCAGGCGCCATGATGCGCCCTCTGCGTCCCGCCCTTTCCCGGCAACTCGCCGTGGTGCTCCGCAATGAGAAGGTCGTCGACAGGGGCCTTGGGCGGTTGCTCGGAGCCCTCAAGGCGGTGGCTGGGGGCCGCCCAGGCTGAAGCCGAGAGGGTGCGGCCTTTGTCACGGAGCCTCCGGCTACCGACCGCTCGCCGCACCCGAAAGGATGGCCAGATCGGCCTTGGCCTGCTTCTCTGCCCGCTCCTTTCGCTCGCTGTAGCGGTCGGTCAGGTGGTCGGAGCGGTCGCGCAGCAGCAGGGTAAACTTCACCAGCTCCTCCATGACATCGACGACCCGGTCGTAAAGCGGCCCTGGCAGCATCCGGCCAGCCTCGTCAAACTGCTCGTACGCCTTGGGCACCGAGGACTGGTTCGGGATCGTGACCATCCGCATCCAGCGGCCGAGCAGGCGCAACGTGTTCACCGCATTAAAGCTCTGGGAACCACCGGAAACCTGCATCACGGCGAGCGTCCGGCCCTGGGTCGGGCGGACGCCGCGGCTTTCAAGGGGGAGCCAGTCGATCTGGTTCTTGAGGATGCCCGTGACGGCGCCGTGCCGCTCCGGGCTGCACCAGACCTGGCCCTCGGACCATAGGGAAAGCTCCCGAAGCTCGGCGCCCTTGGGATGGTCGGCGGGCACGCTGTCCACCACCGGCAGGTCGCGGGGGTCGAAGACCCGCGTCTCAGCCCCGAACTGCTGCAGGATGCGCTCGGCCTCGAGCGTCAGGAACCGGCTGTAGGACCGCTCCCGAAGCGAGCCGTAGAGCAGCAGGATCCGCGGCGGGTGCGTGCTGGCGCCGGGGATGCCAAGCCTTCCGACGGTCGGGATGTCGAGCTGCGCTTCCGAGACGTTGGGCAGCGAGTGGTCCGGAAGGTTCACGGCAGGCATTCAAGTCTCCAATCAGGCGGCATTCACGGGCGGAGCGTCCGCCAGGGCGCTTCCGATCTCCTGGACGGCACTCCGGGCGGCCCGCGTCACCCCGGCCAACGTGGCGGAGGCAAAGCCGGTCCAGTCGCCGTAGCCGACCAGCCAGAGGCGCGGCTTGCGGACGGACCGGCCACCCCGGACCGCGACGCGTCCGTCCGACTCCAGCACGCCGAGCGGCGCCAGGTGATCCAGGGCCGGGCGGAAGCCCGTGCACCAGATGACCGCATCCACCGGGCTGCGGCTGCCGTCCCGCCGAACTACGCCGTCCGGCTCGAAGCGCAGGAAAGGCCGCACACTCTGTAGCGCGCCGCGGTCGCGGGCCTCCCGGACTGGCGGCACCATGACGATGTCGCCCAGGCCGCCCCTGGGCGGCCCGGGGTCGCGTCCCTCGTGCTGCGCCCGCAAGCGCTCGGTGGCGCGCTCGAACAGCACCCGGCCGTCCACCTCGTCCGGCAGGAAGGTCGGCGCCTCCGGCGTTACCCAGGTCGCCTCGGCCACGAGCGACAGCTCGGCCAGGATCTGGGCGCCGGAGTTGCCGCCGCCCACGACGAGGACACGCTGGCCCGCGAACTCCTGCGCTGAACGGTAGGAGGACGAGTGCAGCTGGCGCCCACGGAAGCTCTCCGCCCCCGGGTAGTCCGGGACGAAGGGGCGGCTGGCGCCGCCAGTCGCGCTGACCACGGCCGACGCCATCCAACTGCCTGCATCGGTCCGGACCAGCAGGCGGTCCCCCGCGCGCTCGACCGCCTCCACCCGAACCGGGCGCCGGATAGGCAGCCGGTACCTCTCCTCGTAGGCCGCCAGGTAGGCGGCGACGTGGTCCCGGCCGGGATAGCCACCGCCCGGGACCGGTGGCATGGGCCAGCCCGGCAGCGAGCTCCACTGGGCAGGGGAAAAAAGGTGCAGGGAGTCCCAGACCGACGGCCAAGCGCCACCAGGACCCTGGTTTGCGTCGAGGATCTCGAAGTCGAGCTCCGTCCGGCGTAGGAAGTAACCGACCGCGAGGCCGGACTGTCCGCCGCCGATGACGACGACCTGCCTGTTCTGGGTTTCCGGCATCCGAGGTCTAGCGAACCGCCACCCGGCCTGCTCCTCGATCGTACCAGCCGCGGGTCCGCATGACAATGTGGACCACGGAGAGCATGACCGGCACCTCCACCAACACGCCAACCACGGTGGCCAGCGCCGCGCCGCTCTCAAAGCCGAACAGGCTGATGGCGGCGGCGACAGCGAGCTCGAAGAAGTTGCTGGCACCGATGAGGGCGGATGGCCCGGCAACGCTGTGTGCCGAGCCGCATTGCCGGTTCAGCAGGTAGGCGAGGCCCGCGTTGAAGTAGACTTGGATGAGGATGGGCACAGCGAGCAGCAGGATGACTAGCGGCTGCGCTAGGATCTGCTGGCCCTGGAAGCCGAAGAGCAGCACCAGGGTGGTGAGCAAGGCAACCAGGGACACCGGGTTCAGCGCCTTCAGGGTAAGTTGGAGGAGCGCCTCGCCGCCGGAGGCGAGCAGCGACCGACGCCAGATCTGCGCCGCGACGAGGGGCACGATGATGTAGAGGCCCACCGAGAGCAGCAGCGTGTCCCAGGGCACCGTGATGGCGGAGAGGCCGAGCAGCAGGCCGACCACCGGCGCGAAGGCCACAACCATGATGGCGTCGTTCAGTGCGACTTGGCTGAGGGTGAAGTTCGGCTCGCCGTCGGTCAGGCGCGACCACACGAAGACCATGGCCGTGCAGGGCGCCGCGGCGAGCAGGATGAGCCCGGCGATGTAGCTGTCGATCTGCCCGGCGGGTAGCCAGGGCCGGAACAGCCAGCCGATGAACAGCCAGCCAAGCAGCGCCATGGAGAAGGGCTTCACGAGCCAGTTGATGCCCAGGGTGACGGCGATCCCCCGCCAGTGCCGAGTGACCTGCCCCATGGCGGCGAAGTCAACGCGGAGCAGCATGGGCACGATCATCAGCCAGATCAGCGCCGCGACGGGGATGTTGACCTGGGCCACCTCCATGCGGCCGAGCGCACGGAAGAGTCCCGGTATGAGCGCACCGAGCCCAATGCCCGCCACAATGCAGAGTGCGACCCAGAGGGTCAGGTAGCGCTCGAACGTGCCCATCGCCGCCTTGCGGCTCTGGATGGCGGCCTCGGCTTGGGCCGACGCGCTCATGCCGCCACTCCCTGCATGACGCGCTGCCCGGCGGCGTTCACGACCTGCTCTCCATTCTCTTTGGCGAAGGCGGCGCACTGCGGGTCGGGCAGGATGTCGAGCACCGTCTCGGACGGCCTGCACTGCTTCACCCCGAGCGGCGTCATCACGATGGGCCGATTGATGAGGATGGGGTGCGCCATCATGGCGTCGAGCAACTGGTCGTCGGTCAGGGTGGAGTAGCCGAGGCCGAGATCCTCGTAGGGCGTGCTTTTCTGCCGCAGGACGTCGCGGACGTTAACCCCCATGCGCCTGATGAGGTCGGCCAACTCCTCGCGCGAGGGGGGCATCTTCAGGTACTCGACGATCCTCGGCTCCTCGCCGCTGTTTCGGATAAGGCCGAGGACGTTGCGGGACGTCCCGCAGGCCGGGTTGTGGTAAATGGTGACGGTCACGGGGCTCTCCGAACGTGGTCGGGATTCAGGCGGCTGAGGCGCCCATGGGCGCGCTGGTCGCGGCGGGATCGCAGGCGGGGCCACAACTGGCTTGGCCGCCGCAGCAATGCTCGGTCAGGTAGGCCACGAGGCCGTTCATCGTGTCCGGAACCATGGCGTAGAAGAGCTGGCGGCTGACCCGCCGCTGAGTAACCAGCCCCGCATGCAGAAGCTGCTGCAGATGGAAGGTCAGCGACGACGGCGGAATACCCAGCCGCTCGGCGATGACGCCCGCGGGGAGTCCATCCGGCCCCTGCTCGACCAGGAGGCGGAAGACCTGCAACCTCGAGTCCTGAGCCAAGGCCCCGAGCGCCGCGACGGCCTCCTTGGAATCCATCTGGCAATCCCTACGACATTTCGATCTTTGTCGTAGGATGGGTGGCTTGATGGTCAGATTCAACGGCATTCATCGAAATGTCGCGCCCGGTGTGGCTGTGCTGATCGGACCAAAGCCCGGTCAGACCGGCACCCGGCGTTCCTGGGCCCGCATGGGCAGCATGAAGGTCAGCGCCATGGAGGCCACCAGCATCGCCGCCGAACCCCAAAGGCATGCCTGTAGGCCACCCCACTGGGTCAGGATTCCGGACAGCAGGATGCCGAACAGGCGGCCCCCCGCATTGGCCGCGTAGTAGAAGCCGACGTCCTCGGCGGCCTTCTCCGAGCCTGCGTAGGCCAGGATCAGGTAGCTGTGGAGGGACGAGTTGACCGCGAAGGCGAAGCCGAACACTGCGAGGCCGATGACCACGACCACATCCGGGCGCCCGACGCTGCCGGTGGCCAGCAGAAGGGCGATGGCGGCCGGGATCGCGGTCAGGGCTGTGGCCCAGAGCCGCGCCTCGGGGACCTCCCGCGACAGCCCGTCCTCGCTGCGGCGGACAACCGACGGCGCCAGGGCCTGCACCCCGCCGTAGCCGATGGTCCAGGCAGCGAGGAAGGTCGAGACCCCGACGTAGTGCCAGCCCTGGCTGTAGAGGAAGACCGGCAGGCCGACGACGAACCAGACGTCGCGGGAGCCGAACATGAAGATCCGGGCCCCCGCCAGCAGGTTCACGCCCCGGCTCTTCGCCATGAGCTCCTTGAAACTCTTCGACGCCTTGGCCTTGCCGAGTTCGCGGGGAAGCGACAGCAGCACGCCCGCCAAGACGGCGGCCAGCAGGGCCACCAGCAGCCAGAGCGCCGGGCGGAAGCCGACGAACTGGAGCAGGGCGCCGCCCACGAAGAAGCCGAAGCCCTTCATGGCGTTCTTGGAGCCGGTGAACCAGGCCACCCAGCGGAACAGCTGACCGGCGCCCTGCTGCGAGGTCGCCTTGATGGCCGACTTGGAGGCGGTCTTGGTCAAGTCCTTGGCCACTCCGGAGATGCCCTGGGCGGCGACCACCCAGGCGACCGATATGGCGGCGCCCCAAGCTGGGTCGAGCGCAGACAGCATGAGGAGCCCGCAAATTTGCAGGCTCAGACCGATCGAAAGCATGCGGGGAATGCCGAAGCGGGCCGCCAACCAGCCCCCACCGAAGTTCGCGAAGATGCCCGCCGCCTCGTAGAGCAGGAACAGGAAGGCCAGCGTGAACGGCGTGTAGCCGAGCTGGTAGAAGTGCAGCAGCACCAGCATCCGCAGCGCCCCGTCCGTGAGGGTGAACCCCCAGTAGGCGCCGGTCACGACGAGGTAGTTGCGGATGCCTGACATCATGCCCCCCGTTCGATGACAATGTTGGCCAAGTCCACCATCCGGCAGGCGTAGCCCATCTCGTTGTCGTACCAGGCGTAGACCTTCAGCAGGGTGCCGTCGGTCACCATGGTGCTCGGCCCGTCGACGATCGCGCTGCGGGTATCGTTGGCATAGTCGGCCGAAACCAGCGGCCTGGTCTCGAAGCCGAGGATGCCCGCGAGCGGTCCCGCCGCCGCCGCGCGGAACAGCTCGTTGACCTCGGCTTCGGTGGTCTCGCGCCGCATCTCGAAGACGGCGTCCGTCAGCGAGGCGTTCAGCACCGGCGCCCGGACGGCGTGACCGTTCAGGCGGCCCTTGAGCTCGGGGTAGATGAGCGAGATGGCGGTGGCGCTGCCGGTCGTCGTTGGCTGGAGGGACAGCATGGCCGAGCGCGCGCGTCGAAGGTCCTTGTGCGGAGCGTCTACGACCACGTTGGTGTTCGTGGGGTCGTGGATGGTGGTTATCTGGCCGTGGCGGATGCCGATGGCCTCGTGGACCACCTTTACCACTGGGGCCAGGCAGTTCGTGGTGCACGAGGCGGCGGTCAGGAGCCGGTGCTCTCTTGGGTCGTAGCGGTCGTCATTGACACCGACCACCACGTTCAGGGCGGACCCGTCCTTGACCGGCGCCGCGACGATGACCCGCTTAACGCCCCGGTCGAGGTAGCCCTGAAGCTGCTCCTGCTTGAGGAACTTGCCGGTGCATTCCAGGACGATGTCGCAGCCCAGGTCGCCCCAGGGCACCTCGGCCGGAGCGGCTTCCGCAGTGAAGCCGATGCGCCGATTGCCGATGGCAATGGCTTGGTTTCCCTCGGCGCCGATCCGCTCGCGCCAGCGGCCGTGGATGCTGTCGAACTCGAGGAGGTGGGCGGTGGCCTCGGCGCCGCCCTTGAACTCGTTCAGGTGAACGACGTCCAGCCGGTTGCCCGCGCGCGGATCCTCGTTCTCCCGGAAAACGCCACCCAGGGCCGCGCGGAGCGCCAGCCTGCCGATGCGGCCCATGCCGTTGATGCCGACGCGCATCTCAGCGGCTCCCATCGAGGGAGATGGGAGCCTCGCCGAGGTCGTTCAGCCGGTGCCGCAGCGACATCCGGTCCAGCGAAGCGATGGGCAGGCTGGTGAAGATGCCGATGCGGCGGTGCAGGCCAGCGTAGAGCTCGTTCAGCAGCAGCGCCCGCTCGGTGGTCCCTCCAGCGAACTGTGCGGGTCCCGGAAGCGGCCAGGAGGCCGTGACGGCGTGTTCGCCGAAGTCCGGGCAGTGCTGGCCACGCAGGGTGTCGCAGAGCGCAATGACAAAATCCATGCGCGGCGCCTCGGCGTGCGTGAACTCGTTCCAGGACTTGCAGCGCAGGCCGGAGACGTCGTGCCCCAGAGCCTGGAGCTTCTCGACAACCTCGGGCATGGGCCGCGGTGCCGGATCCGACCCGGCCGAGTAGGCCCGGAACCGGTCGCCTCCCACCTTGTCCAGGATGGCTTCGGCCATCAGGGAGCGCGCGGAGTTGCGCGTGCACAGGAAGAGCACGTTGAAGGCCGGTGTCATGGATTTCCTCTCGACGACGGGGGCGGGACCGAGGCGGGCGATATCGCCACAGAGCTCAGGTTGGCCGGAGCAACAGGTCTCGGTCAGGAACACAACCAACTCGCGGAGCGAGGCGAGGCGGACCGCGTGGATGACCTGGCGGCTCTGCCGGGTCGACTGGGTCAGCCCGGCACGCTCGAGTGCGCCTAGGTGGAATGAAGCCGTCGAAGGCGGCAGACCGAGGCGGTCGGCCACCTCGCCCGCGGGCAGACCGTTAGGCCCGGCGGAGAGAAGCACGCGTAGGAGACCGAGGCGGGTCTCCTGCGAGAGTGCTCCGAAGACCTGGGCGGCATCTCTGGCTTCCATAATTCCATTAAAGCCGTTGTATGCCCGACCGTGCGTGACATTTCTGGGTCAAACGTCAGGCCGATACGAACATCGTTGGCTTTTCTATGAGTTTGCAGTCCGGCGCGTCGTGGCGACGACGCACAGTCGCAACCTTGCGCTCTTCCAGTGGCGCATCGGCGCACGGCGCTCGCCTTGCCCCAATGGCGTCGTTTGGACGCCTCGAACGGGACACAGCGGCCTTCCATGTTCCAAGCATCAGAATGGGAGAAAACCCTCATGCGCCGGGTCAACGTCATCGTCGCACTGGCTCTGCTGGCCGCGATTCCTGCCTGCGCCCAACCCCTCCACTACGGGGCGGCGGGCACCACCACGTTGCCCCGCGGCACCACCACCACGGCGGCCATCACCACCGCGGTGGGCACGGCCACCATGGTGGACACCATCACGGTGGCGGCCACCGTCACTGACGCCCCACGTCCCCGAGGCGGTCGAGGCGCCCGGCCGCACCCCGGCCTTTCTCCCTATCTGGCCGGGGCGGGACGGCCCGCTCGCGCGGCAACCTCGGGCTCCGGCACGGGTCGTAGCCCCGCGTGTTCCGGAAGTGCGTCGGCGCTTCCGAAGCGCGCATAGAGCGCGGGCAACACCATCAAGGTAAGCAGCGGCGCGGTCATGAGGCCGCCGATAACTACCGTGGCGATCGGCTTCTGGACCTCGGCGCCCGCCCCAGTGGCGATCGCCATAGGCACGAAGCCGAGCGAGGCGACGAGCGCGGTCATTGCCACCGGCCGTAGCCGGTCCATCGCTCCCTGCCGGATGGCCTCGTCCCGCCCCAGCCCCTCGCCGCGCAGTTGCTTGATGTGGCTCAGCATCACCAAGCCACCGTGTTGCAGCGGTCGACGGTACGGGCGCAATGAGCCCAACCCGTGTTTCGGGTTATGGGATGCGGACGTAGTTCGGGCGTCCGAGGTCAAGCATTCGGTTCAGCACGCCGGCCGCGATGGCCACCTCGGTGGCCTGACGCCCGTCCGTTTGCGAACGTAGGCCACCGCCAATGACGCGCTTCCATCGCGAGATGTCAGCTTCGACAAGGGCGCGATCGTTGTAACCCGATGCCTGCTGCCATCCCATGCGGCCGCGCTCAGTAATTGACCGCATCGCGCTGCGTTGGTGTGGTCTCGGCCGCGGCGCTTGGCACGGCACTCGCGCGAGGCGGCACGATGACAGCCGCCTTGGGATGGCGCGCCGCGACTTCGGCGTAGACGTCGTCCCGGTCGTACGCGCCATCGCCAGTGAAGGACGCCACGAGACCATCGACTTGGTCGAGCAGTGGGCCGACCTGGGAGCCGTCGTCGGTATCCTAGTCGGTCAAGGCCGAGGCAACGATGTGGCCCGTGTCGGCGTCAGTGACGAGGTGCAGCACCCGCCAAGCTCGGCGCCGCTTGCTGCCGTGCTTCTCCTCCAGCCACTCGCCCGGGCCACAGAGCTTCAGCCCCGTACTGTCCACCAGCAGGTGCACCGGCGCGCCCCTTGCCTCCGGCCGTGGCACCACCAGCGTCTCGGCCCAGCGGCTCAAGGTGCTATGGTCCGGCACCGGCAAGTCGAGGCCGAGCAGCTGCAGCACGGAGGCGATCAGACCCTCGGTTTGGCGCAGCGCCAGGCGGAACACCGCCCGCAGCGTCAGGGCTGTGGCAATTGCCAAGGCTGAATACGAGGGCTGCCCGCCCCGGCCAGTGCGGCTCGGCCGTCCAGGCTTCGACCGCCTCTGGCGTGAACCAGACCGTGCGACTGCCGCGGGCTGGCAGGCTCGCATCGTACTCGGCCCAGCTGGTGACCCGGTGCTGTTGCTGGGGGATGGGGTGGCGCCGAGCGGCACTTGCTGGGAACGGCAAGAGGGCTGCCCTGCAGAATGGCGGGGACGCGCCCGGCCTCACCCGCCCCAATGCCCCCCCGGGCCGGCGACCAATGCCCCAGGATCCCCTGCCGCCGTACCCAACCCGCCTGCAGCGCTGACCGGCCGGGGTCATCCAGGCCCCCTCCCCCGGCGCGCTAAGGCCTGATAACGACTATTCTCGGTTCTTTGTATCTCGTGCCATAATCCCCGCCGCGATGGACGAGAGCACGGGAAACCCGGCATGTCAGATCTGACCACCCTGCCCGCTGCGGACCTGGCGCTGGCGGCCGACTACGCCCGGCAGGCCCTGTCCCGGGCGACGCTGCGGGCCTATGCGGCGGACTGGCAGGACTTCACCGGCTGGTGCCAGGCGCGCGGTGCCCGCGCCTTGCCGGCCGATCCCACCACGGTCGCGGCCTATCTCGCCGCGATGGGCCGCAGCCATAGCCGGGCCACCTTGCGCCGCCGGCTGGCGGCGATCGGCCGGGCGCACCGGATGAAAGGCATCGCCTGGATGCCGTCCCATCCGGCGATCCGCGACACGCTGGCGGGTGTCTTTCGGCAGCACGGCAGGCCGCAGCGCCGGGCGGCGGCAATCGGCACCACCGAGCTGAAGCGGCTGCTGGTCAGCTGTGACGGCAGCCTGACCGGCCAGCGCGACCGGGCCCTGCTGCTGCTGGGCTTTGCCGGGGCGCTGCGGCGATCCGAGCTGGTGGCCGTGCAGCGCGAGCACCTGACCTTCACCGCGGAGGGCATGAAGCTGCTCATCCCGCGCGCCAAGACCGACCAGGACGGCGACGGCGCGGAGATCGGCATCCCGCGCGGCCTGAAGCCGGAGACCTGCCCGGTGCGCGCCATGGAGACCTGGCTGCGCGGGTCTGACTGCCAATACGGGCCGGTGTTCCGCAAGGTCGACCGGTGGGGCACGGTCGAGCGCACCGCGCTGCACCCGGACGCCGTGCCGAAGATCCTCGCCCGCCATGTTGCCCAGGCCGGCCTCACCGCCGCCGGCCTCGAGCGGCTCTCCGCGCACGGCCTGCGCGCCGGGTTCATCACCGAGGCCTACAAGGCCGGTGCCCGCGACGAGGCCATCATGGAGCACTCGCGCCACCGGGACGTGAAAACCATGCGCGGCTATGTTCGGCGGGCCAAGCTGGTCAGCGACAGCCCGGCGAAGCTTGTCGGGCTTTGAACGAATCCGTCACAGCTCGCATTGGGTGCCGGCCCTGGGTCAGATATCCAGGATCCTTCTGCTTCCCTTGGGGTCACGGGCGAGTCCCCGGCGATGACGAAGGGGCTAGGTTGGCCGACGGTAATCAGGCCAGGTGGGCCGGCCCGCGCCGGAGCGATACCGGGGTTGGCGATGACGCCGGGTGCGGCCGAACCCCCGTCAGGGATGATCAGCAAGAGCCCGGCGAAGCTCGTCGGCCTTTGAAGGAGACCGCTATGGCTCTCATCGGCATACTGGCCCTCTGCCTGATACCCACGATCCTTCTGCTCCCCCTCGTC
>NZ_FMZX01000015.1:76216-114660 GCF_900101615.1 Belnapia rosea
GCGCAAACGGCCGGGTGCAACTCAGCATCATTGCGGCGCTGCCCTGCGAGCTCACCCCCGCCGCTCGGCTGGCGGTTCTGCAGTCATTCGTCGCCGGCGAGTTTGAGACGCGGGGCCTCCCCTATCACGGCGTCATTCACAGCCCTGGCCCAACGAACGACGCGAGGAACTTCCACGCACACGTTCTCTATTATGACCGGCCTGGCACCCGTGACGCGCGAGGCGAGTGGTCATTCGGCACCCCTGGCACAGACGCCAATGGCTTCCCATGGGGAACCGAGAAACCCGCCGCCAGGCTAAAGCGGCTGGAAGCTGCACTCGCCGCGGCACCCGAGACAGGCAAGCGCCGCGCGAAACTAGAACGCCAACTCGAGGAAGTCCGCGGGTTCAAGCCTGCCCCGAAAGCGACCCGAACCTCGAAAGACCGCCCAACCTATCCTTGGGGACTGGAAGCGGCCCCAAGCCGCGCCAAAAGGCTTGCCAGGCGGATTGCCTCGGCTGGCGATGGCAAAGCGGCCGAGGCGTATCGCCGCCAGCTGGCCGAGGTGAAAGCCTGGCAGGCCAACCCGCCGCCACCAGCAATGACCGTTGGCAGTATCCAATGGGTGCGCCACCTGCGGCGAGCATGGAGCGACGCCGCTAATAGCCAGTTGGCCGCCGAGGGGATTAACCGGCGGTACTCGCCGGATTCCTACGCGGCGCTAGGGATTGCCGCCACGCCAGCGAAACCCCTCGGCACTCGGGCTGCGGCACTGGAAAAAAAAGGCGTAGCCACCCCTGCTAGCGACGCCAACACGCAAATTGCCATCGCTCGCCGACTGGCGGCAGGCGAGCCATTGGCGGCCATCACGCAGGCTGCGGCACTCACAACGGCGGCCAATCGGAAACGCCACGCCTCCCGCCAACTCGCCGCAGCCACGGGCCTCGGCCGTGTGGAGGATGCCACCGCTTGGCAATCCGAGTTACGGCAGGCACAAATGGCCGAATACCGCGCCAAACCGGCTCAGCGCCCGACACCAGCACCAGTCCTGCGCGGCCTCTCGATAGGTCGTCCAATCGTCGCCCCGGCTCCCGAGGTAGCAGAACAACCACCCGTGGCGCAACGGGCTCCCGAGGTGGTGGAACGGCCACCCGTGGTGGCCCCTACCCCTGCCCCTGTGGCAGATAAACCGGCCCCGGCTTCGGCACCTCGCCCCGAGTGGCAAATGCCCTGGCAGATGAAGGACGATGGCGTCATCACGGTCGCCAAGCCCGACGCCGCATCGCCGCTCACTCGGGCAACCGCTCGCGGTTGGTTGACGCACGGCGAGGCCAGCGCAGCGGGTGGCCGTGGCATCCAGGCGAACGCCACACCAGGCGACACGGCCGCAGCCCGAAAGCGGGTGGCGGATCACTCGAAAGCGGTTCGAGCAAAGAGGGCCGCACAAAAGCCGGTCCTAGCGGGCCTCGCGAACCTGCGTACCGCAGCCGAGACGGCTGCCAAAACGGCGCAACAGCTGGCCGACGTTCTGCCCGATTTCCATAAAAACATCATGGCAAAATACTCGGAATATGAGCAATCCAACCCGCTGATATTGGCAGAACTCGCCAACAACCCGAGCAGCATCCAATATTTCGAAGCTCAGATAGAAAAACGTGGAGCGCAACCGCTTCTAAATACTCACCGCAGCCAACTTGAGACGCTTAAGACCGCAGGCGATCCGCTGAAAAAGGCGATCGCCGATGGCGGCTCGCTCAAGCCTCGCCAAGTGACAGCCCTGGCCGGGATGCACTCTGCGCTCGCCTTGGCGATTGGCTGGATAGCAAGCGCCCCAGCTGCACCAGGCGGCGTGGAAGTTGCCAAAAAAGCCCTTGCCCCCGCCGAATATCTGCCCCGCGTCAAAGCCAAAGCGAGGCCGAAAGCAAAAGGCGCGAGCCACGGTTTCAGCACGGCTCGGCCTCAGGCTTCCCCCGCCAAATCACCGGTTTTCGTACCACCTCAGCGTGGGCGGTAATCCCGCCCACCGTTCCGGCTCTGTGGTGGCCGCTGATTCGCACCCTGGCTGTCCCCGCGACGTTCGCGATTTAGTCCGGGTGGCCCCCTGGCGGGTTACAGGGTAGCGGCGAATGATGAGAGCTGTGCGCGGATGCGCCAGAAAGGGCGCATAGCTCGGTGCTGCGAGCTTTGGGCACCCTGAGCGCCAGATGCGCACGGAACTCGCCTCGACCGGAACCCTGGGCGTGATGCGGGCAGACTCGTCCTCCATCATGGCGCCGCGGCGTGTAGCAGGGTGACGGTGCGCCGCAGGTTGTAGGCCATGGCGGCGAGGCGGACCTGCAGCCCCGCCATGGCTAAGCCGAGCCAGCGCATCCGGCGCAGGCCGTAGCTGCGCTTCCAGGTCCCGAACACCTTCTCGATCCTGCATCGGACACGCTGGACCTTGGCATTGTGGGCCTCCAGCTGCCGCAATGCTTCTGCTCCGCCCCAGGTACCGGTTCCGACCACGGCAGGCTGTCCACCCTTTGCGCGGATCGCCTCGGCAGAACGTGAGCCGCCGAAAGCACTGTCGCCGTAAACCCTCCCCGGCTCGCTCGGCAGCACCGCCGCAAGCTCGGCCGCGTCGTGAATGTTCGCCGTGGTAACCTCCACGCCGCGTACCAAGCCAGCGCCCTCGTCGGTTGCCACATGCGCCTTATAGCCATGCACGGGCTTACGGCGCCGATGCCCGGCCCAACGTGCTTCGCCATCACTGCGGATACTGGCCGACGGAATCAGCGTAGCGTCCACCAGGGTGCCGGTGCGCACCATGACGCCCTTGGCCTCGAGCTGGCGGGTAACGGCCTCAAACAGCACGCGGTCCAGGCCACGGCGGACCAGCTCCCGGCGGAACCGAACAAAGGCCGTCCGCTCAGGCGTTGGCTCATGGGCAGCGAAACCGCAGAACCAACGGAAGCTGGCGCGATCGTCCAGCGCCTCGGCCAGCCGTACATCGGAGAGGTCGTGCCAAGTCGCCAGCAACATGGCGCGGAACAGAGCCAGCGGCGGCCAGCCAAGCTCGCCCTTCATCGCGGCCGAGATGCCAATCAGATGGCGGTCAATCTCAGCCCAGTCTACCAGCGCGGCCAGTTCCGCCAACGACGATGACGCCCGCGGTTCCGGACGCGTGATCAGATCTTCCTGGCCGATCCGCCGACGCGCCATCGTCACCCCCCGTCGATGACGCCATGGAATCAGACTACGCCGCGTCGCCGCAAGCACGTCCGCGCACAGCTCTCATGATTCGGACAGGTTTAGGCCGACGTATAAATCCGACAGAGGAAAAGCCAGGGATATTTCCGGCAGAGAAAGCGTGTCGTTATCTGCGATAACCTGCCCGCGCCACTCTCCGCCGTTTCGAGCAAACATAACCGCTCCAATCACTTCCTGGTCTATTAGGACAAACCGCCGAATGGATGGGATGGCCGCATATTCCAGGCTCTTAGTTATGCGGTCCTCGCTGCCTGTGATGCGGCTCGTTATTTCAAAAACAATCACGGGATTAGCGGCGGTGGTATCTAGGTTGATAATCTGCCCGCACGTTATGACGCCATCGGGGTAACGGCGACCGCACCCCGTTTCAATTCGAACATTACTGAAAGAACGGCATTGCGTGCCCCGCAGGCGTTCACCGACTGCGGTAGCGAGATTGGTTAGGATCGTCGCATGGGCCAACGTGTCGCTAATCAAAACAGTCTCGACGGATCGGGAAATACAGTGGGCACAAACCGGCTCGGCCGATCCGATTGAGTTGTCGGACGGTTTGGATTTTGCGCCGCTGGCGGCTGTGCAGCCGGCTGTGCAACCCTTTCCAGTGGTGGAGCCGAAGCGGCGGGTTTTGCAACTTCCTCGCGCGCCTCGGGTGCAAGCCTTTCTGCCCGCCATTTGTCCATTAACAAAGGCTTTTCTACCCGCTCCGCTTCCGCGTTTACCGGCTCGGCCTGGCGGATTTCGGGTGTTGGCTCGGGTGGTTGTGCAGCTGGCACAGGCGGCGGATTTGGCCTGGTGGCGGCTCTGGCAGCCTTTACCGCTTCCACCAGATCGAGCACGGCGGGGCCAACCAGTTTCACCATCATGCGGCAAAACTGCGAATAGGAAACGCCGAGGTCGGCGACATACCGGCGCCAAACTTCCCGCCGGGGCCATAGCGCAGCCAGGTCGGCGAGGATTTGGTCTAACCGAGGCAGGATCAAAGCTGGCCCCGTTCCGCGTGGGGTGCGGGCTGGAATCGCTGCGGCGGTCGCATGAGCCATGGGTGCGGCACTCTCCGCAATCACCAGCTGACGCGGGGGCGCATCGTAAGAAGCCGGGGATCACAGTCGCCACATGGGAAGTACCTGCGGCGACTTCTACTCACTTTTCAGCGAATCTTAGCAGCATCACGTCGGCTGTTCCCCGACATTCGGTAGCAAGTAATGCCGTCGCATAGCGTTCCTTGGTCGTGTTTATTTAGGGACGAATAGGGAAAAGCTAAGACTAGGCAAGATGTGATTTGAGCGGGGGCACAAATCGGGCCTAATTTCGCCTTTGGCTCAACGGTAGCGACAGCGCGGACATTACCGGCGCTGAAAATCAACCATTTAGTTAGGCATTCAATATGCGGGATCGCAAAGTCGATAAGCCAACAAAGCGGCGGGGGCGGAACCCGTTACCCGCCTCCCAGGTTCGGGACCGCAACTCGCCGATTGAGGTTTACGTGTCCGAGGCCGAGCGCGAATTGATAATCGAGAACGCCAGGGTGTGCGGCCTATCGGTTTCGGGCTTCCTGCGGACAGCCGGGCAGTTTCGCCAGCCAAAAATCCTTGCCGATCAACAAACCCTCGCGGCCCTTATCCATCTGGAAAGCCGCATCGAGCTTTTGTCGCGCCAGCTGGAAAACCTAAACATTCCGCCGTCTGATAACACATTGCACCAGTTGCGCCAGCTTTGCGCCAAAGTTTCCGAAAGGCTGGACCAATGATCGCAAAGCGCATTGATAAAAAAGGCGGCAGGGGCCTTACGGCGCTAGGTCGCTACATTCTGCGCGAGACAGGATCGCCGGCCAGTTGGCAGCGGCAGGCGGAATACGCAACTGATTTGGCGCGCGGTGGCGAGGGCGGCCCGAAAGTCGAATGGGTTTCCATATCGAACTGCGGGGCGGTTTGCGATCCTGGCCGTGCTATCCAGCTAATGCACGCAACCCGCCAACAGAATGCGCGGATTAGAAGCGGCGCCACAATAGAAACCGGCTATCACTTGGTTATTAGTTTCGAGCCGAACGAAAAGCCGGAACGCGAATTCCTGAAAAAGATAGAGGCCGACTTAATTGAAACTATCGGCCTTGGCGAACATCAACGCATTTCAGCGGCTCACCGGGACACCGAACATTTGCACGTGCATGTTGTGGTGCACCTTATTCATCCAACCACCTTTCTAAAAGCAGAACCTTTTTACGATAAAACACGGCTAATGGAAAAATGCGCGGAACTCGAAGTCGAGTATGGGTTAAGCCGGACTAACCACGGCGATTTTCAGGCTGTTTTTGAGGTGGAAGTGAAAGACCGAGCCGGGGCGGATTTGGTCCGCTCGGTCATGGCCGGTTTAGGTTGGCAGGATTTCCACCAGGCGGCGGCGGCCCATGGGTTGCGGGTGAAAAAGCTAGGTGGCGGGATCACCATAGCGAGGGCAGATCAATCGCAACGGCGATTGAAAGTCAGCGCGATTGATCGCGGGTTATCGCTGGCGAAACTCTCGGACCGTTTCGGGCCATGGGAAGATGCGTCGCCCGAGGTACTGGCGGGACTGCGCGAATGGGACCGCTCGGCCTCGCGTCCTGCCAAGCCGCCGCCGGCTCGCCACACCCGGTCGGGTGTTGGCAGCGAGGGCGGGCTTTACGGGCGGTTTACTGCGGACCTAGCCAAAGCGCGGGCGGCGCGGGTTGCGGCCTTGCAGCTGGCGAAATTCGAACATCGCCGCTGGCGGTCGGAATCGATCGCGTTTCACCGGGACCGGGTTGGCCGAGCGTGGGAAGGGCAAGGCTCGCCCGAGGTTCGCCGCGCCGAGGCCAACCGGCGGAAAGCGGAGCGGGACAAGGACCGGAAAGACAGGGCCGAACGGGTATTGCAGGACACGGCGGCAATCAACAAAGCGCACCCGGTTCCTAGCTGGTTGGAATGGCTGGAAGCGAAGGCGGCCAGTGGCGAGGCCGAGGCGGTTGCCGCACTATCTCGGCGCAAACGGTTGCCGGGGCTGGCCGCGCCAGATCAGGACGAACCAGCGAAACGCATAGACGGTCAGACGGCGTGGCGGCGACGGGATGGCGCATTGTCCTACGAATTGTCCGATGGTGGCCGCTTGGCGGATCATGGGGCCAACGTAGATTTCGAGAGGGTCAGCGATGGCGCCTCGGCTCTGGCTCTGCGCATCATGGCCGAACGATATGGGCTTGGAACCGCATTGGCTGTGACGGGCTCGGACCAGTTTCGCCGCAGCCTCGCCGTTCTGGCGGGGCGGTCGGGCGCGGAGGTCCATTTCGAGGAACCTGAACTCGACGCTCAACGGATGGCAGCGGGTGGTTTGGAGGTGGCCGCCATGGTCCGTCTGGCCGCAGGTAGAGAGGCCAGGCAGGCGTTTATGAAAGTTCGGGTGCAGCCGACGCTAGATCGAGGGCAGGCGCGCGACCGGGGGCGGGCTTAGACCATTACAGGAAAGCGGGTGCTGTTATGGACACAGCCTCGGTCTCCCAGGTTCCCGAGCCTGTTTTTATCATCCTGATAATTCTGTATCCTGTTTTTTCAACCCGGAGCTTACGTTTTTCGGTTCGGTTCAGATTTGGACGACTTTTGAGATAGTTGCGTTTTATTCTGGGGTTTGGATTCGGGTACCGGTAGAAATTTATATGTCATCGTCGCCCATGTCTCGATCGCCGTAAAAACGGGCTGCAGTGCCAGCCCCGCCGAGCTGAGGCGGTAAAGTGAGCGCGGAGGCATCTGCGAAGTAACCTGTTTGATGACTATGCCGTGTCGCTCAAGGAGTTCGAGTCGACTAGCCAAAATTGGTGGATGAGCCCCTATCTGCCGTCCAAGCTCGTTAAAGCCCATTGCGCCGTCGGATGCATTTAGCAGAGCCCTAATAAGCAGTAGCACCCACCGCTCCTGCAACAAATTCAATGCTCCTGCAACAGGATCTGGCGCGGACTTTTCAGGTTCCGCTTTGGAGCTCGACGATTCAGCGTTGCGTGGCACCTAACCCACTTAGCCGATTCGGTACGAGCCTCCAAGACATCTAGAATCAGCCGAAAAATACTAGCAGCACCTCTGGACTTCTGAAAAAGAAGCGCTACTATTTATGTAGCGCAGCAGGGAAGTTCATCGTGAGAAAGCCTACCTCCTACAACAAGGGTACCCCGACCCACGGCTCTGATCGTCGGGATCGACATCGGCCAATGGCTGTCTATGTTTCAGACACCGAACGTGCAGAGATCGAGCGCCGGGCAGAACTCGCAAACCGTTCGTGTTCCGACTATCTCCGATCCACTGCGCTCGAATGCGCACCGCAAAGACAATTCGACCGACGCGCGCTCCTTTCCATTATCCATTTGCATGAACTCCTTTGTCGGGTGGAACTGACTCTAAAGCAGATGCTTGCGGAGCACCCCGAGACTACAGCAGACGGATTGTATGGGCTCCTTGCCCGAATTCCTGAAGCGCAGCAACGACTTGCTGAAATTGTGGGAGACGCTCGGTGATCGCAAAGCGTATCTCCCACCGCGGCGTTGCTTCTCTTGGCCAGTTCTCAGAACTCGGTTTGCGTATCCTGACCAACGCCTCTCCACAAACAGAAATCCATCGAGTTCTGATTACAAACTGTCACTCCAGTGACCCTACATGGGCGGTTAAGGAGATTGAAGCGACGCAAGCACTAGCCCGGCCGGGGCGCGCCAATAAAAGCTACTATTTAGTAGTTTCGTTTCGGCAAAATGAACGGCCGGATGCGCTACAGCTCCACGAAATCGAGGATGTGCTACTGTCAGCAATTGGCCTTGCTGACCACCAGCGTATGTCAGCACTCCACGACGATGGTCAGCGTCTGTGTCTGCACATCGCAGTCAGCAGAGTGCATGCGGCAACGCTCAGGACGATAGCCCCGGCCTTCGATCAACGCCGCCTCATGGCTGCCTGCGCTGAACTCGAAGCGAGAATCGGGCTAATACCCGACCACTACAGCAACATTGTCTCAGTGCATCCGAGAGGGGCGACTTCATGAGTGGCATACGCACGATCCATTCGACATGCGTCCTTTGGCACCACCAAATGAACCCGTGCCGATTGAGGTTCCGTTTCCACCCAGTAATATCCCAATGTCATTTTCTGCACTGGCAACGTGAAATACTGACCACGGACCTTCCATTCGCGAATATTGAATCAATATATATTTCAGATATAAACAAACAGCACGATTCTTCAAAACAATTCTTCGCTGACACCTCGATTTGCCGCCTCGAGGAGGTGCATCCATGAGATTGCTAATCGTGATACTGGGCGGGATTTTGACGTTTTTCGGATTGTTTTTTGCGATCGTATCAAGTGTCGTCTACCTCATTGTAGCCACTGCGGCGGCGACATTCATGTGCATGGCTTTAATCTCATTCGCATTGTATCTGCTTACGCAGGACTACTTTTTCCTGCACAGCACAATCCGGATGCTGCTTTTCGGTAGTGCGCCGTTTGTGATCATGGTTGTGTTCGGGTTCTTTGTTGGCACTGCATTCGAAACACGGCATGTCTCCCGAACATCTCGTAGATTGCGTAATTGACGACTTACTTCCAACGACTACCGCGCTCCGGCCAGCCCAACCTTGTAAACTCATGAGTTGCTGCTTCACTAGCACCGCATTCTCGTCGGACGGTGCTGGTTTCGTCCGCACTGATCAGCTTTCGGCCTGCCTGCCAGCCTGCTCGAGTACGGCCTAAAGGGCGGCGATGCGGGCCACGCAGTGGTCGGCCAACCCGCGAGCGCGCCAGATGGGTGATGATCTCCACCAGCCCAAGCTCATGCATCTGTCGGGGCGGCCGCTCGAAGTCGGTGCCGTCAGCGGAGAGCGCGGGCGTGATGACAGCCACACGCTGGAAGTCTCGCCGTGCGGGAAGGCACTCTTGGCGGCCGAATAGGCCCTCCCTGCTTATGCCTCTCGCGGAAGCCCGCCAGGCGAGCGGCGAGGTCGCCCAGGGTGTAGCTCGGGTCGATGTCATGGCCGTCGAGTTCAAAGCCGAAGGCTGGCTGCATATCGGCCTGAACATGGACCAGGATCTTGGTTCCGGCCTCAAGCCGTAGACCCAGCACCGCGAACCGGCGTTCAACCTCTCACCAGCCGGCCCGCCAGAACTTGGTCGGGGCTTTGGCAACGACCTTGCTCGCAGCGTCTGTGTCGATCAGCTCGATCGAGGACACCTTTTCATCGACGCAGACCCAACTTCGATAGACTTGGAACTGATTGCCGAACATGTCAGGCCTTTGCTTATGGAAACCCGCGGCAGCAGCTGACCCGCAATTGTCGCTTCCGTCCGTGCTATGGTCACCTCATGAAGGCTGTCGAACCGTCCTCGCGGCCGCGAAATCTGAGCACCTTCGGAAGCTGGATCCGTGATGTCTAATCGACGGGAGGTCGGCATGAGCGGGCCGATCAATGTTGCTAGTGGCTTTATCGGGCACGGGCCTTACTCGAAATTGCACGAAGAGGTGCATGGCTGGTGCCTCTGGCCGACGTGTCGGATGCCGGTCACTGGCGGGACGCGGCGCCCTCCCACGCATGTCTGATATCAAGCCAATGTATATGATAATACCCTTTGTCATCCGTGACTTGCTTGCCTCGGCACCGCGCGCCCGGATAGGCTCCCTCCTGGAGGTGCTCCCATGCCCGACACCGTCCCCGTGACCATTGAGGTTGAGCCCGGCGCCGCCGCCGCCCTCGGCGACCCGCGCACGCGCGCCGCCATGGGCCGCTTGGTCAGCCGGGTGCTCAACCCACACCCCGGCCCGAGTGAGCTGGCGCAGGCGATTGCCGCGGCCAAGGCCGAGGCGCGCGCTGCCGGCCTGACGGACGCCGACATCGATGCCGAGCTCACAGCCTACAATGCGGAGTGGCGCGACAGCCCCTCGGCGTGATCGTCTTCGACGCCTCGGCCGTAGTGAGTGCCGCACTACGCGAGGACAGCGTGCCCGAGCAGGCGCTGCTTCGCGCGGAGGAGACTGACGTCTTCGTACTCTCGCCTGAGGTCGACGCGGAAATCGCCAGCGTACTCGAGCGGCCGCGCTTCGCAACGGCCGTCTCAGCGGCGCGGCGGACGCGCATCCTCGACGTCCTGCGCGGCGGTGCGGTGTGGTTTAGCCCGTCCGAACGCGTGGCGGACTGCCGTGATGCGAAGGACAACAAGTACCTTGAGCTTGCCCTCGCTTCCAGCGCCTGGGCCATCATCAGCGGCGATGCCGACCTGCTCGTGCTGCACCCTTGGCGTGGCGTGCGGATCCTGCGGCCAGCGGACTACCTTGCGGATGTCACCAGAGGCGCATGACTAGATCCGTCCAGGTATCGGCTCCCCCGCCCCGCCCGACTTTGTCGGTTCCATGGCATCTTGTTGCATAAATCGCTCGGTCGGGTGACTTGAAATAAGCTGGCGGAGGGGAAAGCCCTCGAGCCGTGAGGGACGCCCGCCATGCCGTTCAAGGTCAATGCCGATCGCCGACACCACATCCCCAAGCAGCGCCAGAAGGTCACCAACTCAGCTGAGTACGACGCCGGCTTGCGCGCCCGTGGCAGCCTGACTATATGGTTCACGGCCCAGGCAATTGCAGGGTGGCGCGCCGAGGCGCGCACTGGCCGGGGTGGCCAAGCGAAATACTCGGACCTGGCGATCACAACGGCCCTGACTCTGCGTGCCGTGTTCCGCCTGGCGCTGCGCCAAACCGAGGGCCTGATCGGCTCCATTCTGCAGCTGCTGGGCCTCGACCTTGCGGTGCCGGACCACTCCACCCTGAGCCGTCGGGCCGAGACGCTGGAGGTGCCGCGGCCACGCTGCGGGCGCGAGCCGGTGCACCTACTGGTGGACAGCACCGGTCTGCGGCTGTGCGGCCCAGGCGGATGGTTGGAGGAGAAGCATGGTAGAAAGCGGCGCCGGGCCTGGACGATGCTCCACCTCGCCACGGACGCCGACACGGGCCAGATCGTCGCCTCGGTGTTGACCAACAGGGATGTCGATGACGGCTCCCAGGTCGGCTCTTTGCTCGACGGGTTCGATGGTTCCGTGGCATCCCTTACCGGCGACGGCGCCTACGACCGGGGCGATGTTTATGCCGAAGTCACGGCACGACATCCTGATGCTGCCGTCATCGTCCCGCCGCGCGCGAACGCGGTGCCGAGCGGCATAGTCGAGACCGTCCCGACGCAGCGGGATGCGCATCTACACTGTATTGCCGAGCATGGCCGCATGGGCTGGCAGCAGGCGTCGGGATACAACTGGCGCGCCCTGGTGGAGGCCGACATCTCGAGATGGAAGCGCGTCATTGGCGACGAGCTGCGCTCACAGACGGATGGGCGCCAGACGACCGAGGTGGCCATCGCTGCCAGGGTACTGAACCACATGCTTGAGCTTGGCCGGCCGGAGTACGTCCGGATCGCATGATCTCGAGCGCAAGTAGGGACCGGTGCGCTCAGAACGCCGACCCATGCAACATGATGTCGCAGTGATGCTCAACGCGCCGCGACTGGACTCTTGTGACGGTCTGTCGAGGGCAGCGGTCCTTGGACTCTTGTGACTCCCAGTCTGCCAGTCACCCTGCACGGGCGTACCATGCAGCATCCTAACCTGGAAGTGGCACGACCAACCGTCTTCGGGAATGCAGATCAACGCCACCGAGGATGACAGCCCGAGGCGAACCCGGCTTACTAACCCATCCGCGCACCGCTAGGCGCCATGCTGGACTCTTGCGATTCAGGTTAAACCCGAGTCGTGGCGAATGCGAGACTGAGGTGCATTGCTGGATCCCAGAGTTGCTAACAGCGACCTGGCTGAACTCTTGTGACGGAACTCCTGGACTCTTGTGAAGGCCGTCACCACGAATCAACGGGTTAGCGGCTTTTCCCCTGGATTGTTGTGAACATACTAATAGAACTAACAAATATCTTCCCTAGTATTCTGCGATCACAGGAGTCCAAGTGGACGGGCCCTAAGCTTTTCCGGCAGCGTGCCGGTCAGTGGAGAGTTGCATGGCTTGGGAGTAGCGCTGTGGCCGCGGTGCACAAGCTCATTGAGGAGCTGGGTCGACAAGGGGCCCTGAAAGCGGCCGAGACAGACGCCGACCGCCGCGCTGTTGAAGCCGCTATCGCCTATATGAGCGACGAGGAAGCCGGCATTGGCTTTCTTTATAGTGGATGGTGCCAAGCCGCGCTTCCCCACAAGCGATTAGCTGACGACGCAGTCTGGAAGGTTCAAACGGAGCGCGTCACACTCGTTGTCGAACCAGGCCGACGGAATCTTGCCGGCGACGATACAGCATTCTGCGGCGTACCATTTGGATCCAGGGCTCGGCTAATCCTGCTCTATCTCCAGTCGGAAGCACTGCGCACCAACTCCCGGGATATTGAACTCGGTCGCTCCTTGCACGCTTGGCTAGGGCGCTTGGGTATTCCGATTGGTGGTAAAAGCTTCAAGGATGTCCGCGAGCAGGCGGACCGCTTATCTCGCTGCCGACTCACCTTCCATGTTCAGCAAGGCGGCCGCGCGGGCCTCATGAACCAGAATATTGTCGACGCAGCTATGTTCGTGGACGATGACAGTGCCCAGGGCAGCCTATTTGTCGAAACCGCGCGGCTTTCGGAAACCTTTTTCGAGCAGTTGAAGAAGCATCCGGTCCCGCTTGAGGAAGGGGCAATCCGCGCCATTAGCAATAACAGCCAAGCGCTCGACATCTATTGCTGGCTAGCATACCGGCTCCATGTTCTGCCCCAGGCGCGCACCGTTAGCTGGCCGGCACTATATGCTCAGTTCGGCAGTTCCTACAAAAAATTAGCGCATTTCAAGATGCGATTTGTTGATTCGCTGAAGATCGCAATCGCGGTTTACCGGGAAGCCGAGGTTGAACTCGACAACAAGGGGCTCGTCTTAAAGCCCTCACGCCCACCGGTCGCACCGAAGCTGATCACCGCCAACGGCAGTCCTGCCACAAGAGTCCAGCCTCGCAGGAACTGATCCGCGGCCGGAGTCTACGGCACAAATTTCAGTGGTTTCCCGACGGAAGCTGCCATGCTGTTTCAAATCCAGCGGTAATGCCGAGTCGACGCAGTTCGAACTCGATTCACGCCAGCCGATCAGGCAGCAATTCTGTTTAATGAGTAACAAACGCTGGACTTATGCAAGCCAAGCCGCAACGCTGTTCATTTTTGGTCTTTATTGCAGTTTAATGGCCAACGCTCGGGATCCTTCGGTACGCGCGGGCACGGCCTGTCCACGGGTGACCTTCGCCGAGCGGCTCACCGACATCGCGCCGCCCGCGGCGCGCCGGACCGAGCGGCTGGGCGACCTGCAGCGCCATCTCGGCCTCGCCGCTGGCGGCGAGGCTGGCACCCGCCTCGCGGCGCGGCTGGCCATGCCCGCCAGCGCCGACACGCTGCTGCGGATGGTGCGGTGTGCGGGCGCCACGCTGGAACCCAGGCCAAGCGGTACGGGTGCTGGCGGTGAACGAGTGGGCCTGGCGTTGCGGTCATCGCTACGGGACAGTCCTGGTCGATCTCGAGCGCAACCGGGTTGTCGACCTGCTGTCGGACCGGCGGGCCGAGAGCCTGTCCGCGTGGCTGCGGGCCAACCCCGGCGTCGAGATCGTCGCCCAAGACCGGGCCGGCGTCTACGCCGACGGCGCGCGCCAAGGTGCGCTCGATGCCGTCCAGGTCACCGACCGCTGGCACCTGCTGCGGAATCTGGGTGACACCATCCATGCCGTCACCGACCGTCACCATGCCGCCGTCCACCGCATCGGCCGCGAGGTCATGGCGCAGTTGGCAGCCGAGGATGTCCAGAGCACCCCGGTCGTAGCTCCGCCGAACCCGGAGGCCCGTAGGGCCGAGGCGGTGCGGCTGCATGCGGCCGGCGCTTCGATCAGCGCCATCTCCCGGCAGGTCGGCGCCGATCGCAAGACACTCCGGCAATGGCTCCAGGCGAGCGCCATGCCAACTTGGCGCAGGCCACCGCGCGGCAGCCTACTCGATCCCTACCGCGAGCACCTGGAGCGGCGCTGGGCGGCCGGCTGCTGCAACGCAGCCCAGCTGTGGCGCGAACTTGCCGTCCTGGGCTTCCCCGGCCGGCCCGCCATCGTACGGGCCTGGGCGACGCAGCGGCGCCGGGCTGGGCACAGCCCCGGCAGGGCGCCAGTTATGGCGGATGGCCGACCCTGGCGGCCGCCCTCCGATTGCAGTCGCCAGGCGCCTCGTCCAGGTGCTGTGGCGGCACAGCGATGAGGCGCTCGATCCGCCGTGGACCACCAGTCCGGCCGAAGGCCAGATTTGCCGGATCAAGATGATCAAGCGGACAATGTACGGCCGTGCAAGCTTCGAGCTCCTCCGCGCACGCGTCCTACACGCCGCATGATCCAGCAACGGCAGCACGGGGAGTGCGGGAGAGCCAGCATTCATCCAGCCGCTACAGGCCCAGCCGCGCACCGAACAGCACATGCGTGCCGGGCTTGACAAGTGCCACAAGCCGCAACTGCGGGACGGCGCTCTCACCTCGGCTGACTATAGTGGGCGCTGTACATTGAGACGATGTACCCCGCTTAAATTTCTTACAGAACCAGCTCCTAAGCTCAAGTTTGGCCATTTAGACAGCATGGCGGAACAGTGCGAAACCCTGCTCACTCCAAATCTCCCACCGTACGGCGGGAAGGCTGTCGGCAAAATTGGCCGCAGCTTGTGGTACCAAGCACTGGCCGAGAGCCTGAGCTGATCTCCGCTATTGAGGCGCGATGCCAGCAAGGCGACGACCGAGAATAGGCCGAGCAGGCAGGGTGTGTTGCGCGCAGTGGCTTTGTCCCACCACTGCCGCTGGGTCTCGACGCCGAGGTGGTCACGGACCTCTCGGAAGGTGACTTCCAGCTGCCAGCGCTGGACGAAGCAGCGGAGGATCTGCAGCGGTTCCTGTGCGAGGTCGGTGCAGAGCAGGGCCCGGGTTTCGAAGCGGCGGCAGGGGTCGCGCAGCAGCACCAGTGGCTCGGCTTGACCGGCATGCCGGGGTGGTGCCAGACGGCGGTATCGAAGCGGATCTCCACGACACGGTCGCCCTCGCCATACCAGCCGGGCACGATCAGACGCTGCACCGTGTGGTCTCGATGATCAGCGCCTCGGCCAGGGTCGGCAGACGTCGCCCTTTGGTCCGAGGGCGTCCGATGGTGCCGGGGTGGCGTGGCGGGGCAGGATGATAGAGAGCAGCATCGATATGCAGGCAGGTGACGCAGGTGACTTCCTAGCGGAGCAGGGCGGCCAGGAACTCGAGGGCGGAGACGCCGCTGATCGGTGAACAGCACCAGCTGCCGCTCTCTCAATCCATGCAGAACGGTTCAGTACGCGTTGGTCGTTGACCGTAAGCGACGGAGCGAGGCCCTTCTTTCTTGTGGGTTGGTGACCTGGTGGGATGCCCGGTGCTCGAGGAGCTTCGGGCTGACATTAGGGCCAACATGATGCGTGACATGAGGGGCGGTATCAGCGGGTCGAGATGCTGACGGGTCCAGGCCATCGGCGAGTTTGGGACGAGGCGACCAAGTCGCGGGTGGTGGCGGAGAGCTACGCGCCTGGAGCGGTGGTCTTGGCGGTGGCGCGGCGCTGGCAGATGGCGCCGCAGCAGCTGTTCACCTGGCGGCGCGAGGCGCGTGAGGTCGGCGCGATAACGAGGTTGCCGTTCGTGCCGGTGGTATGTGACCCGCCAGCGGCTGAGGTAGCCGCGGCTGGGGCCGGGCTCGAGGTGACGCTGGCTGGTGCGGTGGTACGGGTCTCGCCTGGGGTGGATCCGGCGCTGCTGACGACTGTGCTGCGTGCGGTGCGTGCGTCGGGGTCATGATCACGATCCCGGCCGGCATTCACGTGCTGCTGGCGACCCGGCCTGTTGATTTCCGCAAAGGCGCCCACTCGCTGGCGGCACTGGCGGCCGAGATGCTGGGCGAGGATCCATTTTCGGGCGTGGTGCTGGTATTCCGGGCCAAGCGTGGCGACAGGGTCAAGATCGTCCATTGGGACACGAGCGGCCTGGTGCTGGTCTGGAAGCAGCTGGAAGGGGGCCGCTTTCGCTGGCCACCCATCACCGACGGCGCGGTGCGGCTCTCGGCCGTGCAGTTCGCTGCGCTGTTCGCGGGTCTCGACTTTTCACGGGTGGCGGAAGCGAGAAGGATTCCCACGCCGACGGCTCCGGCCTAGACTCAGCGACGATGCGCGAAGGTGGCGAGACAACGCCGGACTTGCCCGACGACCCCGCCGTACTACGGGCGATGTTGCTGGCCGCCCTGGCGGAGCGCGACAACCTGGCGGCCGAGCGCGACAGCATCGTGGCCGAACGGGACGCGCTGGCGGAGCGGAACGAGCGCCTGCACCACCTGCTACGCAAGCTGCAGCGCATGCAGTTCGGGCCACGCTCCGAGCGGCTGCCCGAGGAGCAACTGCAGTTCGCCTTTGAGGAGGTCGAGGCCTCGCTCGCCAGCAACGAGGCCGAGGCGGAGAAGCGTTTGCCCGATCTGCGCCAGAAGAACACGGCCCGCCGCCGTGCCGGACGCGGCCGGCTGCCGGCGCATCTGCCCCGGATCGAGCAGGTGCTCCTGCCCGAGAGCACCGCCTGCCCGTGCTGCCGGGGCAGGATGGTGGAGATCGGAGCGGACACGGCCGAGCGGCTCGACGTGCACCCAGCCCAGTTCCGTGTCCTGGTGACCCGGCGGCCCAAGTTCGCCTGCCGCGCCTGTCAGGGCGTGGTGGTCCAGGCGCCCGCCCCGGCCCGCCTGATCGAGGGTGGCATGCCGACCGAGGCGACGGTCGCCCAGGTGTTGGTGGCACGCTACGCCGACCACATGCCGCTGTACCGCCAGGCCCAGAGCCTGGCGCGGCAGGGCATCGAGATCGGCCGCGAGGTGCTGGCGGGCTGGCTTGGTGCCGCCGCCTTTGCGGTTCGACCGGTGGTAGCGCGCATGCGCGAGATCCTGCTTGCCTCCGGGCGGCTGTTTGCCGATGAGACCGGCATGCCGGTGCTGGAGCCCGGTCGAGGCAAGACCAAGAAGGGCTACGCCTGGGCGATCGCGCGGGATGATCGGCCTTGGGGTGGGGCGGACCCGCCGGCCGTGGTGTTCCACTACGCCCCAGGCCGCGGCGCCGAGCATGCCCGCGACTTGCTGGCCGGCTACACCGGTCTGCTGCAATGCGATGGCTATGCCGCCTACAAGGGTCTGGCCGCGAAGGACGGCGGCACGGGGGTAACCCTCGTTTACTGTTGGACCCATGTGCGCCGGGAGTTCTTTGACCTCGCCAAAAGCAACACAGCGCCGATCGCCGAGAAAGCGCTGCAGCGCATCGCCGCGCTCTACGCCGTCGAGGACACCATCCGCGGCAAGCCGCCCGACATCCGGCGTGCGACCCGGCAGGCCAGAAGTCGGCCGCTGGTCGCCGGCCTGTTCGCCTGGCTCGAGCAGCAACTGGTGCGACTACCCGGCCGCAGCCCAACCGCAGAGGCGATCCGCTACGCGCTGAACCACCGCGACGGCCTCGAGCAGTTCCTCGAGGAGGGCCGGGCGGAGATCGACTCCAACACCGTCGAGCGCGCCATCAGGCCCGTGGTGTTGAGCCGCAAGAACGCCTTGTTCGCCTCCGGAGATGATGGCGGGCGCCGCTGGGCCGACTTCGCCTCCCTCGTCGAGACCTGTAAGCTGAACGGCATCAACCCGCAGGTCTACTTCACCGACCTGCTGACCCGCCTCGTCAACGGCTGGCCGCAGAGCCGCATCGACGAGCTCATGCCCTGGCACTGGGCCACCGCGAAAGCCGGCTGAGCGTCAAGCAGGCCGACCAAGGGCCCGGAAGCTGCGCTAACCGTTGACCAACCGCCGCTCCCGGAAGCCCTGCAATCCAGGGAATGCTGCTCACCGTGTGCCGACCCGGCGCTAGAGTTTTCCCGACCAGCAACACTTCGGCGTGCCGCCAGCTCCGTTGCAAAAGCAGCAGTGCGAAGCATAGGATCACCCCCGGCGAAGCGGGCGGGCAGGGTAAGCATGGGGCAGTCTTCTGGCCAAGAAGCCACCTGCCTATCCGCTTACCCGCTCCGCCACCTCACCCCAGAATGGCCAAACTCGAGCTGAGGGTGGCTTACTTTTGAAAGTGTAGCGCGCCACACATTCGGTCCGGCTTGTTCGGTACATTCTCGCGGGCTAGATCGGCGTCTGAGATACAAGCTGCTAATGTCCAGATCTTAGGGGGTGCGGATGGCAAAGGCAGGAGTGCTGACCCGTTCAAGGTCAGCAAAGGTGGCGGTGAGCGAAAGTCAGCAGCCCGGATCAAGCAAGGCCACAAAATGGCTGCTCGTCGCAAGTGGCAAAGGTGGGTCAGGTAAAACCTCAACTTCTTTAAACTTAGCAGTATACGCAGTCCATGAGGGTTTGAGGGTGGTCATTGTGGACCTAGACCGGCAGGCAAGCCTAACACGTTGGTATGAGCGCCGACCGCCCGCTGCCCCGCCACTTATCCTTTGGGAAGGAGCAATGGGGGATGCAAAGAAGGCAGTTGCAGAGATTGATGCTTTGGAGGACGTCGATCTGGTCATTGTGGATACTCCGCCCGGACTCGACGATCATCCAGATTCCACTCGCCTCCTAGTGGAAAAGGCCAACTTCGTGCTGGTGCCTACTACGCAGGGCACCACGGACATCGACAGCGTTGTTGAATGGATGGGCTTCCTGCGCCGCGAGCGAGTTCCAAGCGCCTTCCTATTGAACAAGGCCCAACGGACCCACACGCGCTACTCCAAGGCCAAAGCTCGGCTCAACAGGGCGGGCTTACTATGCCCCGTGGATGTTCGGCAGTTGGATGATATCGAAAGCACGCATGACCACGGTGTAGGTGTATGCGAGTTGCGGAAAAGCCGAGCTGCGGAAGACCTCGGCAGCGTGTGGGACTTTGTGAAACAGCAATTGGCTTTTGAGGGAGTTGCGCGGTGACCGGATTTCGCCTGCCCGAGAGCGCACGTCGTCGGAAAGAACCCGGCGGCCTCTTGCCCGAGCATCAAGAAGCCCAACGTCAGCGCCTTCTAAGCAATTACGTAAAGGAATGCCAGGACGCGGAAGACTTCGTATCTGAGATTGGGAAGCTTTGGGAGGAAGCCCAGGCCAAGTTCCTAACCATCGGACGTTATCTGGTACAAGCTAAGCAGAGGCTCCCGCACGGCGAGTTTGAGTCGATGATAGCCAGCCAACTGCCCTTTGGACGCAGTGTCGCTTACCAACTCCGGATGGTAGCCCAGGCTGTCGAACAACGGCGCATTGCTGAGGACGACCTTCCCCGCAGCTACACAAACGCCTACAAGCTTGCGTTGTTGGACGACGGTGCCCTCCGACGGGCACATGACGCCAACGTGGTGCGGCCGAATGTTACTCGGAGAGAACTAGCCGATTTTTTCAATGCACTCAAGGCCGACACAACACAGCCCAAATCCGATTTGGAGCGGCGGGCTGAGCGCATTGCATGGTTGCGGGCGAGAGCACAAACGCTCACAGAAGAGTTGACAAATATTCAAGCAGAGCTGGCAGAGCTAGACCCTTCCAGCGAGGGTGCCAAGATTGGTAGCGAGGCCGCAGTTACTCAGAGCCGCGCTTCAAAAGCCGCATAGGGAGACCTTGTTGCACCGGTCGCCGGCCTGGTTGGCTCTGGGTAGGGTGAGGCCGGGGCGAGTCCCCTTCACCATGCCGGGCCAGCCCTCATGCCGTTCAAACTGAATGCCGCTCGGCGCCATCACATCCCGAAGCAGCGGCACCGGGTGACCAACTGGGCCGAGTACGACACCGGCCTTTGCGCCCGCGGCAGTCTCACCGTGTGGCTCACGCCGGAGGCGGTTGAGGCCTGGAAGGCCGAGCCGCGCATTGGCACTGTGTTACACGGGTCGGTCTAGCGGTGTGGCTGGGGTAGGTTCCTGAGGGGGTGACGACCCGTCATCCTGCAGGAGAGCGCAGCTTGCCGTTCAAGGCCAATGCCGACCGTCGTCACCGTATTCCGAAGCAGCAGTTCCGGGCGACGAACTGGGCGGAGTACGATGCGGCCCTGCGTGGGCGTGGCAGTTTGACCGTGTGGTTCACGGATGCGGCGATCGCGGCGTGGAAGGCCGAGCCCCGGACCACGCGGGGCGGGCAACGACGCTACTCGGCGCTGGCCATCTCCACGGCCCTGACGCTTCGGGCCCTGTTCCGCTTGGCCTTGCGCCAAACTGAAGGCCTGATTGGCTCGATCATCGCCCTGCTCGGTCTCGACCTGGCCGTACCGGACCACTCAACCATGTGCCGCCGGGCTGAAACGTTGGAGGTGCCGCAGCGCCAGTCCGGCACCCGTCCCATACACCTGATCGTCGACAGCACGGGGCTGCAGCTATGTGGCCCGGGCGAGTGGCTAGTCGAGAAGCACGGGAGCAGGACACGCCGGTCGTGGCGCAAGCTGCACATCGGCGTGGATCCCGACACGGGGCGGATCGTCGCGTCCACCCTGATGACGAGCGACGTCGATGACGCCTCGCAGGTTGGGCCTTTGCTCGACCAGGTCGTGGACCCAATCGCCTCGTTCACCGCCGATGGCGCCTACGACCAAGACGCCGTCTACTGTGAGGTGGCGGCGCGGCATCCCGCAGCTACCGTGATCGTTCCACCCCGCTCCAGCGCGGTGCCGAGCGCCACGGCCGAGACGGCGCTGACCCAGCGGGACCAACACCTTCGGACCATCGCGGAGCGTGGGCGCATGGGCTGGCAGAAGGCCTCGGGCTATAACTGGCGTGCCCTGGTCGAGGCGGATATCGCACGCTTCAAGCGGGTGATCGGTGGTGGACTGCACTCGCGTACCGACAGGCGCCGCGCGACAGAAGTGGCCGTCGCCGTCTGCGCACTCAACCGCATGCTCGAACTCGGACGGCCGGAGTATGTCCGCATCATGTAGATGCGGACCAGCTCGCCGCCTACTGCGCCTGCAAGGTGGTCTATGCAACGCAGTCCCGCTGCATCTGTCGTTCTCGACGTCGCGTCGGTCTGTGGGAGTTCTCGGCACGATTGTTCAGGTAGCGGCTGGTCCGATGCCGCACACCGGACAAGACCTCACGCTGCGCGACCCCATAGCTGCGGAGCCCATCCGTGATGATCTTGCGAGGTTTGTACTTGAGGCCCGCCAGCAGACGCTTGAAGAAGCGTTTGGCGGCCGTGGCATTGCGCCGCTCCTGCACCAGGATGTCGAGCACGACACCGTGCTGGTCCACGGCGCGCCAGAGATAGAAGAGTTCGCCGTTGATCTTCAGATAAACCTCATCCAGGTGCCAAGTGTCACTCGGCCGCGGCCGACGCTTGCGCAGCCTGGCCGCGAGCTCGGTGCCGAAGCACAGGCACCAACGGCGGATACTCTCGTAGCTGACCAACAGGCCGCGCTCGGCCAGGATCAGCTCGATATCGCGTAGGCTCAGAATGAACGTGTGGTAGAGCCAGATGGCATGGTGGATGACCTCGGCCGGGAAGCGATAGCCGGGGTAGGTGGTGGGCTCGGTCGGCATCCGACCAGCTTGGCCTCACCGGCTCATTCCGGCCAGCGCTCAACCACGTGACAATACCGGCTAGGCTATTGCCGAGACGCCCGAGGCCACCATCCTGCCGGACCTGCTGCGGCTGGACATCAGCAGCGACGAGACTGTGCCGTGACCCCGAGATGACAACCGACCTCGTCATGGCGGCCAGGGCTTCGGCTCGGTGGGCACCATCACCCCGCTGGTCGACCTCTGGCTCGATGAGCGCCGGCGGCCGAAATACATGCGGGTGGTGCCGAAAGCGAAGCGGTAAGCCCCTTCGCCAAGCGATCGACCGCTCCGGCCCGGTCCTGCCCTACACGACTGCCGAGGCTGCGGCGCGGACCCTGCTGCCGCCGGGGGTTGGGCTAGAGTCGGTCATGCCTTCCGATAGCCTCGGCCCCGACGGCACTGTCCGCCTTCGCTGCTATCTGCTCCTCGCCCAGACCCTATGGTTCTCGGGAAGCTGCCCTAGCTGCATCCACGAATGTCCGTCCTGCGTATCAGGATTGAAGGGACAGTCTCGCTGTTGTTTCGCCGCACCTTGACCGCGAGCGCGGAGGAAAAGATGCTTATCTATTTCACGGCCTCAGGTAATCAGAAGTGTGCAGTCAATGCGCAGCACGTGACCTATATTCTGCCAGAAGGAGACGGGGTCAGGGTTCACTTCATTGGATCCAATGGCAGGGGGAGCACGATTCACGTACAGGATGCCTTCGAGGACGTGTGCGGTGAGATCGCCAGGGTGCTGCAGGCGGTTCGTGGTGCATCCACTCGGTGAAGCGCTGACATGAAGTGGATGCTCGTGGTCGTGGTCTTCGCGGCGTCTCCAGTGAAGACAGACCTGATCTCCACCAGCTTGGATGAGTGCCTAAGGGCCTGACGCGGAATAACTGCTTCAAGGCGGCTGCTGGTTGGGCGAGATGGTGTAGTTCCACTCGCCGTGGAATGCGTCCCGCTCGATGGCGAGCGCGGCCATCTCGGCATCGGTGACCTTGATGCCCTTGGGATAGCTGCTCGCATCGAGCTCGCAGCGCACCGTCAGGCCGGTCTGCGTGGTGGTGGCGCCGATCAGTTGCACGATGACCTGGTGGCTGACCAACGGCTTGCCACGCCAGTTCTGCGAGATGGCGGCGAACAGGCGATGCTCGATGCGGTTCCACTTGCTGGTCCCAGGCGGCAGGTGCGCCACGGTGACGGCCAGATCGGTCTCGTTGGCGAAGCGCTGCAACTCGCGCTTCCACAGCCGTACGCGCACCCCGTTGCTGCCGCCGCAGTCGGCGGTGATGACCAGCCGCCTGGCTTCGGGGTAGCGGGCCCTGCCCAGTTGCTGCCACCAACGCCGGATGCTCTCGACGGCAAAGGCGGCCGTGTCGGCATCCACCCCGACGCTGACCCAGCCGGCATTGGCGGCCAGGTCGTAGACGCCGTAGGGCGCGACCTTGCCCAGTTCCGGCACTTCGAAGTCGTGCCCCCGCACCGGCTCGGGCTGGCCCTTGCGGCGGAGCTCGCGGCCGGGGTTCTTGACGTCGCCGACCAGCTCCTTCTTCTTGGTATCCACCGAGATGGCCGGCTGGTCTGCCGCCATCGCCGCCTGCACGACGGTGTTGATGTGGGCGAACTGGGCGTCACGGTCGGGGTGGTTCGTCCCCTCCCGCGTCTTGCGGTTGGCCTGACAGCTGTAGCCCAGCTCACGCAGCAGCAGGCCCACCAGCTTCTGGCTCACCGCGAAGCCCCGCTCGCACAATGCCCGGGAGATCCGGCGCTGGCTGCGGCTGACCCAGCGCAGCGGCGTCTCCGGATCACCACGGATCGCGTCCTCGATCAGGGTCTCCAGGGCTGCCGGCAAGCCCGGCTGCAACACCACCGCTCGCTTGCGCCCGCCTCCCGGACGGCGGACCCTCTGCCCGATCGGATTGCATCCGCCTTGCAGGTCCACAATCGCCCGTCGGATAGTGCTGCGGGCCATGCCGGTCGCCAGGGAGACCGCGGTCACGCCGCCATAGCCGATCGCCAGGGCCTCATTCGCCGCAAACAGCCGGCGACCTCGCTCGGCCAAGAGCGGCACAGCCCGCCGATACCGCGCCCGGATGTCATCCACCTCAATCACGCTGGCAGGCTACGCCAACCCATCAGCGCCGCCGCGGCCAGAGTGCGCCTCTGTCTCAAAAGAGCTCTAAGTGTCCATCCGGGAACAGATCGAGTGATGTGAATCGGTTGTGATTGGCTCCCGGCGGCGATTGCCGGGAGAAGAATGTGCATGTGGACACCCGAGAACCGGTCGAAATACGACCGCAGCAAGCTGCGCTACCCGAGTGATCTGACCGACGAAGAGTGGTTGATCGTTGGCCCATTGATCCCGGGTGCGAAGGGCGGCGGCAACAAGCGGACGATCGACGTGCGCGCGGTGCTGAATGGGGTGATGTACATCCTGAGCACTGGCTGCCAGTGGGCGGCGCTGCCGAAAGACCTACCGCCGCGGAGCACGGTCAACGACTACCTGCGGCGCTGGGACGAGGACCGGACACTCGATCGCATCCACCACGCGCTCTACGTGCTGTGCCGGGAGCAGGCTGGACGCGAGGCCAGCCCGACGGCCGCAATCATCGATAGCCAGAGCGTGAAGAGCGCGGAAAAAGGGGGCGCTACATCGACCCCTCGGGCTACGACGCGGGCAAGAAGATCAAAGGCAAGAAGCGGCACGTCCTGGTCGACACCCAAGGCCTGCTGATGCAGGCCATCATCCACGCGGCCGACATCCAGGACCGCGATGGTGGCGTGCTGCTGATGGGCTCGCTGTTCGGCCTCTACCCCTTCCTGTTGAAGCTCTACGCCGATGGCGGATACCAGGGCGCCAACTTCCAGGCCGGGCTGCGCACGACCTGTCGCCAGATCAATCTCGAGATCGTCAAACGATCTGAGCTGCGCAAGTTCGTCGTGCTGCCGAAGCGCTGGATTGTGACCGCCTGTACAATCTTGCCAGACTGGACTTCGAGTGGTCCAAAACGATCCGACGTAGCGAGCTACGCAACCTGGGGTCTACTGGCGGCAAGGCCGGATTGAGTCTGCATCAGGTGCCGCCGGCAAGGGGCGCTAACGATGGAGGAGCGGATGGTCCGACGCAGGGATCGCCCTCGCCTGATGGTGCGCGAGGCATTCGAAACGACCCGTCTAGGTCAGCAGTGCCTGATCAACGCCTACGCCCGTCTGTTCCCGATCCAGCGGGCCGGCGTGGCGTCCGGACCCATAATCCCGGAGCAGGCGGACAGGCTGGTCCGCAGAGGCGGAGGTAAGCATGCCTGACCGTCATGTCGCCTTTTATGCACGCGTCTCGACCGAGGGGCAGGCGCGCGACAACACCATTGCGAGCCAGATCACGGTGCTCCGCGAGCGGATTGCTGTCGACGGTGGGCAACTCGAGCCTGATGACGCCTATGTCGACGAGGGGTACAGCGGCTCCGTCCTTGTTCGTCCGGCGCTGGAACGGCTGCGCGACGCGGCTGCGGCGGGCCGCATCGGGCAGCTGTATGTCCTTGCTCCCGACCGGCTGGCCAGGCGCCACGCACACCAGGCTCTGCTGATGGAAGAGTTCCGCCGCGCCGGGGTGGATGTTCTGTTCCTGAACCGGCCGATTGGCGGCACGGCCGAGGATGATTTGCTGCTGCAGATGCAAGGCGTGATTGCCGAGTATGAGCGGTCCAAGATTCTGGAGCGTAGCCGGCGTGGACGCCGTCATGCAGCACGGGCGGGCCTGCTGAGCGCTTTCACCACAGCCCCGTTCGGTTATCGCTACGTGCCGAAGGACCAAGGTGGTGGCGTGGCGCGATTTGAGGTGGTGCCGGAGGAAGCACGGTTTGTGCGGCTCATTTTCGCCTGGATCGGCCTGGAGCGATTGAGCCTGCGCGAAGTATGTCGCCGTCTGCAGCAGGCCGGTGTTCCGAACCGACGCGGCAGCGGCCTCTGGTATGCCTCGACTCTGCACGGCATGCTGAGCAACACGGCTTACATCGGGCGGGCGGTGTACGGGCATTCCCGCTACCTTCCCAGCCGCCCGCGGTTGCGGCCTCTACGGGGCCATCCGCAGCCACCGAAGCGCCCAGGAACGCGGGTCGCCGTGCCCCGCGAGGAGTGGATCGAGGTGCCGGTGCCTGCCCTGGTCGACCCGGCGGTATTCGAGGCTGCCCAGACTCAGTTGGCGGAAAACCGCCAACGCAAGCGCGACAGCCTGCGTGGACCTCGCTGGCTGCTGCAGGGGCTGACGGTCTGCCATCGCTGCGGGTATGCCTACTACGGCAAGACAGCGTCGGTATCGGGCCGTGACCGCAGCAAGGGCGAGTATCGGCATTATCGCTGCACCGGGACGGACGCTCACCGCTTTGGCGGCACCGCGATCTGCGACAACCGCCCCGTTCGCGGCGACCATCTCGAGCAGGCTGTCTGGGGTCACGTGCGCGCGCTCCTGGAGGCGCCCGACAGGTTGGTCGACGAGTACCAACGGCGATTAAAGGAGGCGTACGAAGGTCGGGCCAAATCCGAGGAACTGGCACAGATCGTACACCAGATTGCAGCTCTCCAGCGTGGGATCGGCCGGTTGATCGACAGCTATGCAGCCGGCGTGATTGACCGCTCAGAGTTCGAGCCGCGCGTTGCTGGGCTCAAGACCCGTGTGGCCCAACTTCAGCAGCGGCAACAGGACGCAACCGAGGCTGCGGATGCCGAGCGGGAGTTGATCCTGGTCACCAGTCAGCTGGAGGACTTCGCCACCAAGGTGCGCGCGGGGCTTGATACCCTCACCTGGCTCGGCACACGGGACATCATACGTACGCTGGTGCGGCGGATCGAGATTGATGGCGACGGCATCGAAGTGGTGTTCCGCGTCCCACCGCCAAGCGGCAGCGCTCCCCCGCCGCCCGGCCCCGCTGGCGGCAACGCCCCAAACTGGCAAGATTGTACAGGCGGTCGTCGAGCGCACCATCGCCTGGCTCAATCGCTGCCGGCGATTGGCCAAAGATTGGGAGTGCCTGAACCGCCGCGCGCTTGCCTTCCTGCGCTGGGCCTCCGTCCGCCGCATGCTCCGAAGGCTATGTCAGAAAACCACATGATCCCGGATGGACTCTAAGACACTGATATTGCTGATTCGGGCATGCATCTGTTCACTTGCAGTATAAGAGCCGCTTACCGCAAAGGAACGGCCCCTGCCGCAATCGGCCGGTGCGCAAAGGTAAGGCCGCCCACAGAGCGTGACGGCCTTGAGTTTTTCACGGCAACTATCACTACCTGGGCAGTCTAAAGTCAGGCGGTGGCCTAAGCTTGCGCCGGCAGTGCGGGCATCGGATCGGGGTGACGAGGTCGGCGAACAGCCGCGTCATGATGGCGCGGCGGAGAGCCGGCAGACTCGGTGATGGTGGCGGTCCCGGAACCTGACCCGGCATTTTTCCCCGACCCCGTCGGGCGCTGCCCGGCGAGGCGGAGATGCTGCAGATAGGCCAAGGCGATGCAGGTCATCAGCGCGTGTCGGTGCAGCCCGGTCCAGGAGCGGCCTTCGAAGTGGCCCAAGCCCAGCTCTTGCTTGAGCTGCTGGTGCGCCTGCTCGCAGACCCAGCGCGCTTTGATGGCGGCAGCCAAGGCGCGGAGCGAGGTCCGGGGCGGCAGGTTGCTGAGGTAGTACTTGCGCTCGCCGCTCGAGCGCCACTCGCCCACCAGCCACACCTCGTCACCCGGCAAATGGCGGTTGTTGGCCCAGACCGCGCCATCACCAACTCGCACGCGCATGGCCGCGAACTGTGCCGCGAGAGGGCCCTTGGTGCCCTGCCGCCAGGTCACCCGGCGCCAGGACAGCCCAGCCAGCACCGCCTCGGCTTCCTGGGGTTCCTGGTCCGGCACCGGACGCCGCTTGCGGCCTGTGGGCGGGACCAGCTGGACGTCAGCGCCATAGACCTTCTGGTTGCGAGGAATGCCCACCGCCCAGGTCAGGCCCCGCTTGCTCAAGCCGGCCCGGAATGCCGCGCTCGCGCCATAGCCGGCATCGGCCAGCACCATGCCGAACCGCACCCGGGCGGCGATGAGCCGGTCCAGCTCGGCCAGCGCGATCGCGCCCTTGCTGCGGGCCACCACCTCGTCCTCCGGCACACCGGCGGCGGCGCAGCGCTCCGGGTCGTCCACCCACTCCTCGGGCAGGAACAGCCGCAACCCCACAGGCACCGGCACCTCCGCGCTGGCCAGGGTCAGCGAGACCAGCGCCTGGCTACTCGCCCGCTTGCCCAGCTGGCCGCAGTACTGCCGCGCCACCCCGACCGAGACCGTGCCCTTCTTCGGCAGCGCCGTGTCATCGATCACCAGCGCCGCCCGCGACCCGCCCACCAGCTGGTCCGCCTGCTCGGCCAGCACCTGCCAGAGCGGGGCGTCATCCCAGGCCGGACTAGCGATGAAGTGCTGCAGCTGATCGTGCCCGCTCAGCCCCAGGCACGCCGCCATCGGCTGCAGGCTCTTGCGCTCGCTCGGGCCCAGCAGCCCGCGCAGGTAGAGCGGCGCCCAAAGCCGCCGCTTCTTATGCCCGACCGCCGCCAGGAACGGCTCCAGCCAGCTGTCCAGCTCCTGCACACCACGACCCATCCCCGCCTCCCGGAACCCAAACCCCTCCAGTCAGTTCAAAGACAACGCAGGGCAGCATTAAAAGTGCCCAGGTAGTGCTAATTGGAGCAGACATCCAACACCGCTCCAATCGAGTGGGTTTGTGCCCATTCCTCGTGAGGATTGGTTCAGCCGCCTACTCCGTAATTTCACAGAGTTTCTCAATAATGTTGTCTATATTCCCCTTAACAACAACAAAACCCCTGGCATCTGCAGGGGAGCTAAAGTAAATCCTGGCGTATTTTTCTTTATTATTTGACAAGTCTTCTACATATATTACTTGAGCAGGATTTACATATATGGCTTGAGGCGAGTTCGAGTGCGTTTCAAAGCGAACAAAGGTTGTCATTTTAAACCTCCGCTGACTTGGGCGTGGGTGCCTTGGTCGCTACAGCTCTGACTAACGCAGTAGGGCCATTTAGGCTGTACCCCGTTACCGCAAGTTAGCCAGCGCTGCTTCTGGTCGACCTGTGGCTCGATGAGCGCCGGCTGCCCAGCTGCACTCGGGGGGTGCCGAAGGCGAGGTAAGGGGGGCACCAGCCGTAGACTGCACCCATGCGAAAGGGCGCCAAAGGCGCCCCATGCATTAGCGTCACCAGCGTTGAGGATGGGCGCGATCAGCCACCCTGGCGGGTGAACTGACCGGCAAGGGTCGGGCTGCCTGCTGGGGCCGGGACATAGGCCAGCGCCTGCTCACGGCCACCGCCGATGAACTGGGCGACATAGCCCGTCGAGGCTTGGCCTGTGGTTCGACCGACAGCGGCGACGCTGCGGTTGCCGGCCTCGCCGGTGATGCGGGCATAACCGCCACCGACCACATTCTGGCTCGGCGTCACATACTCAACGCGGGGGCCACCATCGGCGCCGCCACCCACCAGGCGGGGGCCGTTATCCTGAGCCTGGGCGGCACCCACGGCACCGAGGGCGATCAGCGAGGCAAATACAGTGGTGCGGAACATGGCTTGGTTCTCCGTCTCGGAGGCCGGCGGTTCAGGGCGTGACGCCTGGTCGACCTTGCTTGAGGCGAGAGATGGGCCCCGCATCGGCTCAGGACCAATACGAAGCCCGGATGCCGTTCATCCATGGGATGGATGAACGGCGCGGCGGCTGCTCCGCTACTGGGAAGCCTGACGACAGGAGGATGTCATGCCGCGCCGCGCCGCCATGTCTAGGCCGGATCCCACACTGGAGAGGGCCATAGACCGCTACTGCGCCGCCTTCGGCCGCGATGCGCCGCCCTGCATCGTGGGTCTCGACAGCGCCATGGCCGGGGCTGCCGCCATCATGCTGGCCGATGCGGTCACGGCGCGGCGCCCGCTGCGATACTGCGCCATCGCTGATGCGCTGGGCGGATCACAGCCGCCAGAACGCGCATCGCTGTAGGCTTGTGGAGCTTCGGCCCTGGATCCGCTTGCTCCTGCTTGCGGCCGCGGCGCCGGCCAGCCCACCTAGATGCTTGGTGGCACCTGCGCCCGCACCCCCAGCCGGGCCGCAGCGGCTTCGAGCAGTGCAACGTCGCCTTCGCGCCATTGATGGCGGGTCAGCAGCTTCGTTGCCTCGGCCGGCGGCATCCCAAGGGCGGCGCCAATCTCGGCAGGGCTAGTGGTGCCCCGATCATCGAGCGCGCGGCCAATCGCCATCTTCAACCGGATCATGGTCAGCCGGTCGGCGGTTCGGCGCCGGCGCTCCTCGGGCGAGATCTTCGGCTTCGTGGGCGTTGTCTGGTCGTCGGGTGGCAGGCTCATTCCGCAGATATCGGCCACCCGCGCAGCAGACGCCAGGGGCCTCCGCGGCAGGGCTCTCTTGCGATAAATCGCGCGTGCAGGGGGTGAGAGGGGGCCACCCGGCCCCAGCCTGTCCTACCGCGACGGCGGGGTAGTGCGACCGCAGCAACAGGCCCCTTCCGGCTCTCAGGGACTAGATAGTCCGCGAGAACGTGGCTGGTAGTAGATCCTGCCCTGTCCTGTGTCGTGGGGTATGACCTGCGGTGATTGCGCGCGGTTCCGTGAAGGCTTTGCGTCGGCTAGCGTCAGGTCCGCATTCCCCAATCGCTAAACACCCTGGGGTTCATTCGGACCAGTTGCTGCCGTCACATCGACGCAATGAGATTAGTCTCGCGGAACAATGCAACGAAGGCCGCCACAGGCTGCGTTACGTCGGCTTCCGACAACGTAGGACGCTTGCCGATGAGCCCTGACGTGCCACAGGACGAACCGCAAAGCCAACACGCCACGACGGTGGACAAGCATGTTGGCCAAAGGATCCGCGAGCTGCGGCTTGCCATGGGGCTGTCCCAGCAGCAGTTGGCGCGCCTCATCGGCGTGACCTACCAGCAGGCGCACAAGTACGAGCGGGGGCTGAACCGCATTTCCGCAGGCCGTCTGTTTGTCATTGCGCAGGCGTTCGCCACCGATCCCGCATGGTTCTTCGAGGGCATATCGGGCCGAGATGAGGCTCAAGAGCTAACCTCGCGTCAGCGCCGGCAGTTGGCGCTGCTGCGCAACTTCGCTTTGATCAAAGATGAAAAGCATCAGGAAGCCATCAGCAGCATGGCCCGCACGCTGGCAGGCTCATAGCAAAGTTTGCAGGCTATCAGGCGCCCTCCCCGCGGATGCCTCGCCTTAGTGCGCCTCAGGACCGCCCAGGAAGCCACATGGGAGGGGCAAAATCAGCAGCGGCGCTGCCATTAAGCCTTATTCAGCTTCATGCTGCAGTGCGCCATAGGGGCAAGTGAGGGGAGGGACAGGCAGAGGAGCTTTGCCATGGTAGCCTTCCTACTCGGGACAGCAGGTACTCTCGTCGTGAGCCTCGCGCTGCGCATCGCAGTGGATGAACTCGCAGCGCGGTGGGCGAATGGGTCGCTGGATGTGCCTCGGAGCTTGCAGGGGTCGTAGCCGGCCATGCCTCATGATGAGGAGAACCGCATTCCAGCCGCTCCCCTGAGCCTCATGGAACGCGACATGATGAGGGTACTGGTCCGAAACCAGAAGACCGTCGCTGGTGACGCTCGTTCGCAGGTTTGCGGCCTCAAGGTGCTATTCTCGCTCAATGGTGACGCCGATGTATCGTGGGACATCCACGCGTCGCGGGAGAAGTCTGCGCCGTAGCGAAGCCCCACTTTTCCACCGTCACCTCGACCTGCGCCACGATCACCGGCCCGGCCAGCCGTTGCTGGCTGATTCCGGCACCTCCACCCCCAACCGGGCAGCCGCAGCCTCAAGCAACGTCACATCACCCTCGCGCCATTGGTGGCGGGTTAGCAACTTGGTTGCCTCCGCCACCGGCATCCCAAGGGCGGCGCCAATATCGGTGGGCCTGGTGATGCCTCTCTGATCCAGCTCGCGGCCGATCGCCATCTTCAGCCGGATCATGATCAGCCGGTCGGCGGTTCGGCGCCGGCGCTCCTCGGGCGTGATCTTCGGCTTGGCGAGCGGCATCTGGTCAGGGGGTGGTAGGCTCATGCCGCGAATGTCGGATGCCGCGGCTATCAGCACCAGCCCGATCAACGAGTTCTGGTCTTCGTCGCGCGCCAGATGGCCTCGGTTCGTTTGCAGTCCGCCAGACACAGCGCCCTCAACCTGCCCAGTGCTGCGTCGGGCATACCGGCGAAAACCCTGCCGTCCCGCTGCCGACGCTGCACCTCGAACCGGTCCATAACCGCAAGGTCGCGCAGGTCTTTCCCTTCGTGGCTGTCGCATTCCAGGTCCGGGCAGTAAGGCCCAATGCCGGGAGCGATCAAGTATGGGGTTTCGCACACGCGGCATTGCATGGGCCTGCCCTCCAGCGGTGACGCGAGGGATGAACGCACATGGCGGTCACTTGGGTGCCGTGAGCAATGAGGAAGGGCTGAGGTCGGCGCTTTCTGGCTTGCGGTAAGTCCCGCTTCTCGGTTCTGAGCGGGGCCTGCCGCAATTCGCGTCTGGGCAGAGAGAAGGCCGCCCACGGAAGGCGGGCGGCCTGAGTTTTTGCAGGACTCAATGTGCCAGTCTGCCCCGCCAAACGTCGCCTTTGCTGATCTGGTTCTCGAGCATTCCGCCAGTGGTTGGAGCATTCCGCAAGCCGCGCGACCGGCCTTGCCGTAATTACCCACCCCCTGACTTCTGCGGCGGAGTGGTCAGGCCGTGACGGTCGTCAGGATCGTGCCGAACACGCTGGTGCCGGGCACGAGGCGGGCGGTGTCGACGACGGTGCGCACGTCCGCCTCGCCTTGGGCGGCCCACATCGCGCGATAGCCGTTGGTGACCTTGCGCTGGATCACGGCAGGGCGGAGGTTGCGCTCGCAGGCGTTGTTCGTTGCTCCGACCTGGCCAGGCCAGTCCACGAAGGTCAGCAGTTGGTCGCGCGCTCGTCGCAGCTTCGCTTGCAACGCCCGCGTCAGCTCGCAGCCGCTGGGGGCTGCGAGGATCGGGTCCAACCTGCGCTCGAGTGCCCGCCGCTTGGCGGCCAGGGTGGAGGCGGCCAAGCCTGCGGCGGCGTCGGCCAGAGCAAAGGCCGAGCCCAGCCAGAGCTTGAGCCGGAACGGCACGGGGTCGTCGCTGGCCTCCACTGCATACGCCACGTCGCGCGCCAGGTGCGCCAGGGCAGGTTTGCTGGGCCAAGCCGTGGCCCTGCTGGGCCGCGTATCGGTCCGAGAGCCAGACCGCAGGGCGGTGCCCGTCCATCATGGCGCGCACGACGGAGGCGGCGCGCGTCGGCGCGGCCTGGTGCACCACGGCGTCCTGGCAGCGGAACACCCAATGGTAGCCGCTGCAGCCCTCGATCCGCACGCCGGTCTCATCCGAGGCCACCACCTGGGCACGGCGCAGCGCCACGACAGCCGCCTCTCGCCCGGGCTGGAACCGGCCTTGAGCGCGGCGGAGCAGGTTCATCAGCCCACCTTGGCTGAGGCGCAGCCCAAACAGATCGGTCAGCGCGGCCTGCAGCCGCTCCTAGGAGAGTGCCTGGTAGGTCTTCAGGTAGGTGGCCACCGCGTGCAGCCGCGGGCCGAAGGGCGTGCCGCTGACCGGCACTGGCGCCACCGCCCGCGTGCCGCAGCCGGGGCAGCGCACCGCCAGGCGGTGGTGGTGCACCACCCGCGGCCGGACCGCGGGCAGCTCGATGGGCTCCCAGACCCCGGCTGCTTCGGTCGGTAGACCGGGCGCGAGCTCCATTCGGCAGCACGGGCAGACCTCAGGGCGGTGGGCGACCCTCTCGGACACATCGTCGCTCAAGGGACGGCTGCGACCCTCGTGGCCCGGCTTGGCGCCTCCAGGCTTGGCGCGCTCGCGCCGCTCCTTTCGATCCGTGGACGGCGGCTTGGAGGATGTGCGCGACGTCTTCTCCGGCCGCTGCAGCCGCAACACCAGCTCGATCAGCTCCGCCTTGCTCAGGTGCTCAAGCTCGTCTCGCTGCATGCCAAGATCGAATCAGCCAACCCGCTCCCGCGCAAGGGGGGGTGGGTAATTACGCCTTGCCTGCCTTGCGATAACTCCGGCGTACCACGGGCAATGGTCCGCGACCGAGCCGCTGGCGATGTGCGCGGCGGTGCTGCGGGCTTGGGCAATGCTGGCGAAAATCTGAAGCCTGGCGGCCGTTCACCACCCAGCCTTCGTACGCGCGACCCTGTTCGCGGCAACTGACTGGATTGAGGGATGACGGAGGACGCATGATGCCTTCGGATCTGGCCGCAGTCACAGACCGGCTACGGCGGGCATTGCTGGCATTCCAGTCGGCACAAGGCCTATCCCTGGCTGCTCACCGGCGGCTCAAGGCACTGCCGCAGCTAGAGGTGGATGCATTCTGGGATGGGCCAGGGCGCCGCATCGAGGCGAACATGGGCTCTGCATCGGCAGAGGTGGTTGCAGCCTTCAAAGCGTTCTCCGCAGTCGGGCTGGTTGCCGCTGCTGGTGACCGTCACCTCGTCACCGCGGCCCAGCGGCATCTTGCGGAGAGTACAACGTGACCTGCCGCTCCCAGGTGAACCCTGGCCCAGCGCCGGCCGATGCGGCGAAAGTAGTCCGGTTGGCAAGGGTTCGAGATGCCGCCCGACGTCGACCGGCCGATGTCCAATGATCCATTCTTGGTAGCGCAGGATGCCTATAACGCCTGCTTCGGAGAGTCGCCGCCGCTTATTTTGGCTGTGCCTCCGGACCGGTACCCCGCTCTGATGACGGCTATGGGTGCCGCAATCAGACGTGGAGAAAAGCTATCGCAAGCGGAGGTGTTGCACGTTACCGGGTTGCAGGAGCCGGCGGCGCTTGATGGCAGGGACGGGTCTGTCTTCTAAGGGCCGCGATGACTAGCTTAAAGTCATATCCTCCAGGCGGCAACGTCCGGCAGCGGGAACGGCGCCACCTGCCACGTTGCACGCTCAGGGGCATCGCTTCCGACTTTCCCAAACCAAATGGGTCTGAGGGTTCAGGACAACTCGTCCACTCTGTGAAAAGTGGGCATCAACAAAAGAAAGCCGTCTAGCCACGTGCTGCCACGCCGCTCCTGGGCCCGAGCAATCCGGTCATCCCGAATAAGTTGCTTATGGGGCTCCGCCGCAATGTCGCACAAGCGGTCCAGCACGCTGATCGCCTCGTCCCAGTATCAGCTCTGCTGCTCCGGTGGGTATTGCCAAGTTGTTGGGTGGATGTATCCGGGATAGGTGATGAGTTCGGGTGTCATCAACCCAGCTTGCCCCAGCAGCTTCGTTCCGAGTAGAGTCCGACAACGTGGCAATGACCTCTAACTCTCCCGAATTCGGTCTAGGAGAGGAAAAGAACGAACGGGCGGAGGCCAAATTCTCGTTAGTATCTGCTGCCAAGCCCGATATTCGGCACTGAATATTGAGCTACGCAGACGGCGCCAGTAGGTGGGATTTGACCACCCATCTGCCACGCTACGCTTTTCGCTGATCCGGATCTCCTCTTCAATGCCTTCCTTTCGAGAATTGAATGCCCGCCATGCATCGCTTCTGGATGTGGCAGTGATGGCTAGACTTGCTAGTTCCTCTAAGCGAATCACTCGGCGCAACTGACTCAGTTTACTATTCATTCGCGCCTTCTTACGCCGTTTAGCGTCCTGAAACGCTAGCTTTGCAGTCACCAACGCCTCAGCCACCGCCGTGTGCGATGTCATGGAAACTGCCGGTAGCGGAGCTGGCTTGGAACCACGTTTTTGACAACGATCTGCAAATCCCCGCAGTACGGCGACCTCATGTCGAACGATCTTCGCTTCGGCTGCCTGCTGATGCTTCTGTTCGCGCGCCTTCACACGAGAGAGCTGTGCCAGAACAGCTGGAGAGACAGACATCAATTCTTGATTCTGGCTGCTAAGTTTATGAGCGCCAAAGCTCTCATTACCGGAAAGGCACCTAAGGGCGGCTTTCCGCATCGTTGCAGAATTGATGCTTTGAAAGGGCACAACATCAGTTTTCCACAGGCGTTGCACCTGACGCAGTTTCACATTAGCCGCCTCCGCCAGGATAGGCTGAGTGATTATGGTGCCGGCGGCGAGCAAAGCCAAAAGCGACGTCGCAAGCGTCGCCTCTGTGGCGGTTCGCCGTTTCGACGCCGTATGAAGCGCGCCAAGGCGCTGCCGCTCTGGACGACTCAGGTTTGTTTCATCCAGTCGAAGTATCCCGCGATTTGGCCGCGGATGGCCCTTCCGCTGGGGCCTCCCCCGTCGACTACACGCGCCCATATACTGGGCGATGCTGCGGGCGATCGTTGTTTGTTGCCGGGGGGTTGCTGGGCTGCCTATAGCGGCAGCTTGTTGCTCCACGATTTCACGGATAATTTTGACGTCGCTCGTACCGAGAGCGTAAATCACGAATCTAGCCGCATCGAAAAGTCGCTTGCCTCGCTCTTGGTCGCGAGGGGGGACGAGCATTGAGTGTGAGTTTCGGAAGCTCAAACGTGGCAAGCGGATTTTCCGGCCAGTCTCGTGTTCATACTGTGTGAGAGCACGGCGCAGGGCATTTAGTTCTATAGGATAGCCTCCACCTCTGTTAACGCACCAAACGTTGGACCAATTATTAATTGCGAACGGATTTTTTGTTAGTCGGTTTGTAAACGTTGGATCGGCCTGTAACGCTTCCGTGAGTCCAATCCTAACCGCCGTGAGGAGTTGGATTGGCTTATCCCGTGCTCTTTCTCCGGTAAAGACGGGGCTTTTTAGAAACCACGTGACGTGCGCCCGCCCGGTCAGAGACGTACGAACAATCATTGGCCATGGTGCTGCTGCGTCGACCGAATGCAGGAGCCGCATGAACTCGGTGACGACCAAGTCCACGTTTTCATGGTCAAGGTCGAAAGTAAGTGCGTTAGTAAAATCTGTCGTATTGAACGAGATGTAAGCCACGTTGATGGCCTGGGATAGCCGCATCCGGACGGATGATGGATGCGACGTGTGCAGTGTATCACTGCAGAGAACCATGCGAGGCAACCGCGGTATAACGAAGTCGGCCAGTGGCGCTAGATCTGGGGCAAATTCCGTTGCGAGTGACCGGGCTGCGAGGGTTGTGTCATTTCCAGCCATAAGCTCCGCAAGGCGCACCCGAATCGTCCACTCTCGGTGGTCGCCACAGAACGCAAGGCCATCTCCGGATTGCTGCCGTTGCCGACCGCCGTTGCGGCTATGAGTTAGAGTAGGCTCGACCGGCGAGGTACTATCAAGCACAACGTTCTCTCAAAATTCTCGAATTCATCAATCGACGGCAGCCAGTTTTTACTACGCAACTGGCCTCAGTTTCATCCTCGGCTAAACGGCTGTTTTCGTAGCAGACCGGGAAGCTCGCCGGCATAGAATACTGTCTCACTACTCACTAGGCTGATGTCGAGGCGCTCGAGCGTGGCGCAGGCCGGTGTCACGCAGATGCCGGCGTTTTATGGGGCCAATATGACCTCGAGCGGCCTGAAAGCCGGCAGCGAAATTTGAGCCGAGCATTTGCGCCAATACTACACGGTCCATCGGCCCGAGCTTATTGATCAGGTCGCACCCCTCTGCAGAAATCTCGATAGACGCTGTTCCCGCCGTTGTCAGAGTCCAATGTCCCTCCGGGTCGTTTCGAAGTTTAGCAGACTTGGCCTCATACCTAGCGGTTGCCTGTCGTATTGCCGCACGAGTAATATGTAGTCCAACAACCTGGACAGTGCGAGTCCACCTCACGCCGTCGTTGTTTTTTCGTACGATCCAGCGACGCGCCGTTGCGATTGCAGTTTCTGGACTTTCTTTTTCATCCAGTGGAAGTATGACTGAAAAATCCTTACCGTAATCAATACTGATTGATCGCCAGCGCCCGCAAACACGATAGCGGATCGGTTGGTTATCTACAGTCGTGGCAATCGGGTTGACGCTGATCATGGCTGCGTCAGACTGACTGAGGTCTTCGTCTGGCTTGAAGGGGCCTTGCTGACCGACGCAGTTTGTACTGACGACCATGCTACCTTTTTCCCTGACATCCCCGCGCATATCGCGAGATATCGGGCATTATTAAATGTATCAAATTTACAATACAACTGGCTTCAAGATTTTTTTGGTGCGATTGTCGTGTTCCTACATTTTGGCCGGTTCGGCTGTGATGCTCCTATAGTGGCCAAGCGGCAGTTTGCTTTGGGCGTGTGGTTTTAGGGCCGCGGCAGAGATATCCGAAGATCTCGCGGGCGACGAAGCGCTTGAGGCACCGGATGATCTCGAGCTTGGTCTTCCCTTCTGCGGTGCGTCGCTTGACGTAATCTAGGGTCGGCTGGTGAGCGCGCATGCGCACAATGACCACGCGGTAGAGAGCGGCGTTGGCTTGCCGGTTGCCGCCTCGGTTGAGCCGATGACGATTAGTCTTGCCGCTGGATGCGGGGATTGGGCATGCACCGCATAGCTTGGCAAAGGCTGCTGCAGAACGGACGCGCTCGCGATTGTCACCGATCAGCAGCAGCATCTCTGCCGCGGTGCCTGCGCCCATGCCATGGGCCTGAACCAGGTCGGGGGCGAGTTGCTGAGTAAGTTGCTCAAGCTGAGCGTCATGGTCCTTGACCTCCGCGGTGAGG
>NZ_FMZX01000070.1 GCF_900101615.1 Belnapia rosea
CGCTGGGCCAAGAAGTCCGCCAACTACCTCGCGCTGCTCCACCTCGCGCTCGCCATCATCACCTGGCGACATGCCCTGCCGGGATAGGTTCTAAACTCCTTCAACAGGTTCAGAGACAACGCAGGATGCCACCAAAAGTGCCCAGGTAGTGCTAGACAGCCTGCTGGGCATTCTCAACGCCATGACCCGGACCCAGACCCCGTGGAAAATCGCTTGACCACCAAGACGGTCGCTGGGCGTAACAGCGGTGGGCCGCTCGGCGCCTCAGCAGGGCGGATTGATCTCCCGATCCTCCCGTTGCCAATCCGCGCATTGATAATCGGACAGTTCCGGCTCGCGCCTCGTCGCCGGCGCGTGAAAACGTGGCGCAGGTGACGCCGAGGTGGCTCTTGCAAGCTCCTCGACCTCTCGGACGAAGGCCCGCAGCGGCTCATCCCACATCCAGAGACAGGGCGTCCGCTCCTTGTCGTCCCACCCTTTGCCAAGAACGAACCGGGCGGCGTCGTCTGGGTCGTCGGTGGTCTTTACGCCGAACGCTCTGTGCGCGGGGATGTCGGAGGCGACCACAGGAAGTCCCATGGCGAGCGCCTGGCCGATGCCGAGGTTGTAGCCCTCCCAACGTGAAAAGTTTGCATATACATCCGCCGCCGCGTAGAGGTCGGTCATCTCCGCGTCGGTGACGTTTGCGATCACGGTCAAGCCCCGCGCCTCCATCGCCGCTACATCCTCGGGTGTTCCTTTGCCGCAGAGAACAAAGAGAAGCCCCCCGGCCGCTATTGGGTCGATCCTCACAAGGGCGTCCCGCACGGCGGCATAGGTGTCGACGCCCTTGTAGGCGCGCTCGCCCGCATGGAAGCGACAGACGTTCAGAACTACTGTGCGGTCGGTCCAGCCCCGTGCCGCACGAACGGCCACCCGCCGCCCCGCGGCGGCGGCGTCCCAACAGCCGAGATGAGAGTTTCCGAGAGGGACGATGCCATGCGGCCGGAAGGTCGACTCGTTTGCAACTGCCTCGGAGATCGCGAGCACACGCGTCGCGATCGCTAGCTCCATGGCTTTAATCTCGAGCTGGATGCGCCGCTCCGCTGCGTCCGGAAAGAACTCCGGCGGTGGCTCCCCGTAATCGTAGGAGAGCACTGGCGGGTAGGCGCCCGTCCAACGCGCAACCCCGAAATAGGGGGGCGTGTGCGCGACAATGACGTCGATACCAAGGTCGCTGGCGAGTGTCGCAGCCGAGCGTGGGTCGTGCACCTCAATAATCTCGCTTCCGTCGAAGTCGCGCTCCGATCTCGCACCGGCGAGGATCACCTCATGCCCAGCTGCTGCAAGAGCGCGCACCTGCTGCTCAATGACGACGGCAACGCCGTGACCGCGAGCATAGGTGATCGAGAGCATCATAACCCGGAGCGTCTGACCGAGCGGCGCCTTCCAGGCTGCGCGCCGCCGCGGCGCGAAGGCGAGCTGATGCGGGATTTCAAGGGAAAGATTCGGTGAGTAGAAGGGGTCGTCACGGAACAGGCGCGGGTGGATGCGCAAAGCCATACAGGTCTCGTGGCGGGCGAGGCGGACCTTCTCGGGGGTGTCGTCGTAGCCGCGTGTCTTGCTCTCATGATGAAGCATGAGAGGTTCGCCGAGATAGTAGTTTTGGCATCCCCGTGCCTGGAGATCGAGGCAGAGGAGGACGTCGTTGAAGGCCACCCGGAACTCCTCGCGCAAACCGCCCACCTCGAAGAAGAGGTCGCGTCGCACCATGAGGCAGGCTCCCGTCACAGCGGACACCTCATGGGTTGCCGTCGCAAGACCGGCGTAGCCTGGCTCATTCTCGGCCAGTAACCGGTGAGCGTGTGCGGCGGCGCCTTGGACGCCGAGGATGACGCCGCCGTGCTGCACTGTCCCGTCGCCGTAGAGGAGCTTTGGCCCGACCGCTCCGGCACCGGGACGGAGGGCATAGGCTGCCATCTTCCGGAGCCATTGTGGGTCCCGGACCTCCGTGTCGTTGTTGAGGAGAACAAGCAGCTCCCCGTTAGCGAGCTGGGCGGCGACATTGTTAAGGCGCGGGTAGTTAAAGGGCTCAGCATCCCGGATCAGCCGGATGTCCCCGGCTGCCTCGGCCTTCGCGAGCTCGGCGAGGGTTTCCTCATCGCTAGAGTTGTTGTCAACAACGATGATCTCAAGCCGGTCGCCCGGCCAGGCAGTCGTCTTGAGACTGGCAAGGCATGCCTTCAGGAGGCGCCAGCTATCTCGTGTCGGGATGATAATGCTGACGAGCGGGAGCTCATCCGGGAGGCTTGGCTTAACCCGCAGCCACGACACCGGCGGAGCGGTGTCGTGGAAGGTCACGTGAGGCACGTGCACGACCTCGTAGTCTGCACGTCCGAGCGCGACAACACGCGCAAGGGCTTGGGCGCTGCCGGCCTCGCGCAGCTCGCGTATAAGCACAGCCACACCACCTGGCGGTGGGCGCAGCGCTGTCATTCGTCCGAGCAGGACGCCGGCGTCGGCGAGGCTGCGGGCGAAGCGCGGCTTGAAGAAAGGCGTATCTGGTATGCCATCCTGTACGAGTCGATCCTCGTCGGAATAGGCGAGCCCCGCTGCGCTATCCCGTTCGAGGGCGTCGACGAGGAGTCGTGGCCCGTAAGACCTCGGGATCGCTCCGGCCTCGAGGAGCAGTACGACTTCGTCGAAGGAGGTGGCGCGATCCTGGGTGATGAACCTCGGATCACCCGCCGTTGCGCAGCCACATGCCTCGATAGCGGCGGCGCTGCAGCCCTCGGCGAACAGGATTGTGGCGGACCAGCGAAGTCCAACGATCACGCGAAGGCCGGCGAGCGTCCGGTCGAGTAGATGGATGCCGTCCGGCGTGACGCTGATAAGAAAAAGGGCTGGTGGGGTGCTCTCGGCGGTGTCCCGCAGCCTGTGGAGGTCGGCGGCGCTCGGCGTATCAAAGCGCGATCGCCAGGCGACATAGCTCGCAACAGCGGCCTCATGGGGCGCAAGCGGAACAGATCTGACAGCCTGGCTTCCTGCCGCCGTAATGAGAGCTGCGGGGCCGTGCTGCCTAATGCCAAGCCGACGCAGGAGGGACCCCTTGATGACTCGGCGAGCCTCGCCGCCGCCCGGCAGGGCGGCCCTCGTGAGAAGGCGAGCCCGCGCCGACGCGAATCGGAGCGGCGCGGTGAAAACCCAGGAGGTGGAGCTCAGGACGTCCCGCAACATCGCCTCAGCAACTTCGGTCCGGTGGCGGAGGACGTTGATTGTCGCCTCCTGCTTTGCAGCACTCTCCAATGCGGCACGTTGTTCCTGCCGCAGGGTCTCCTGCGCCTGGAGGGTCTCGGCCCGCATGGCGGCAAAAGCGGCATGCACCCGTTCTGTCTCTGCCTGTGCGGCGCGTTGTGCCTGCCGCATGGCTTCCTGCGCGGCACGTTGTGCCTGCCGCGTGGCTTCCTGCGCCTCGAGGGTTTCGGCCCGCATGGCAGCAAGAGCGGCATGCACCCGCTCTGTCTCTGCCAACAGTTCCTCGCTGCGAGCTTGCGCGGCCTGAAGCTCCCTTGATCTGAATTCGAGCTCAGCGCGCTGGCCCACGATCATCTCGTCGGTCCGACGCTGATACGCCTCAAACGTCACGCGGACGTGCCGTAGGCTGTCGCGAAGCGCTGTAACCGTCTGCTCAACCGCCACGTCTGCGGTGGTCGCCGACCCGCTCGGCAAGAGCGGCGGCGCCACCTTGCCTTCGGCGCGAACGAAGCGTTGCTCGACTGGCCCTGACGGTGTCCGGCCTGGGAGGTTCCGCTCGTATCCCGCTTCGAGCTCACGACAGATCCGCTTGAAGGCGGCGCCGCCGTCGAGGCCCTCTTCCGCCTCCCACGCCTTCAAGCGGTCGATGATGTCGTAGACGGCGCGGAGCACCGCGACGGCGGCCGGGTACGTGCCGCGATCCGCCGCCTTCGTCGCTGCGATGAAGGCGTCGATCCTGCCATGCGCGAAGGCAGCGAGGTCATATCGCGCATCCTCCGCCCGGAGGCGGTCAGGCCTCGAGGTGTAACGGTTCGACTTCTCAATCCACTGCGCCACATTCTTGTGCGACAGGTGGTGGATGCACGCCCCTGTCTCAGGCGGTATATGGTATACTGTTGCGTTAGGTGCGGCTACCGTGCCCCCGTGGATCGTATCGCGGAAGATCACTGCGCCCCGGCGGAAGAGCCGCGGCTGATACTCGGGCCAGTAATAGGCGGCTTCGTCGTGGACGCCGAGGATGTAGTGACGCTGCGGCAGGGCGTAAACGTCCGCACGGGGGTTGGGCATCTCCTCCTGGATGAAGCGGACCGCCTCGACGCTGAGGCACTCGTCGTCATCGAGGCATAGTATCCACTCATGCTGGACGTTAGACACCGCGAAGGCACGGGTTTCCTCGACGGTCGGGGACCACGCAGTGACGATCACCCGATCTGCAAGCGCCGCGGCGAGCTCGGGTGTGCCGTCGGTGGAGGACTTGTCGATGACGATGAGCTCGTCTGCGAAAGAGAGTGCTCGCAGACAGGTGCCTATGAGGTCCGCTCGATTATACGAGATGACAACCGCGCTTAGCTTCTCCTTGTTGCGTGCAGAATCGATCTCGCCGACGTACGGCATGTCCTCAGACTTCATCCCAGGTCCTTCAACTGTGGCGTCCATGATCCGTCCGCCTCTCAGCGGCATGCTGCATGACGCAGAACGGGGTCCGAAGCTGGAGCGTGTGATCGACCCCGTAGTGTTCTGATATCAGTCCGGTGCGACGCTTGCGGCACCCGCTCGCCAAGCATTGAAGTTCTTACAAAATAGCGTTCTGAGGGCTGCCTGACAACCAGGCGAATTCGCGCGCTGTGGTTCGCCTCCGGCTCGTGCCCGACTGGGGCGCGGCCGCGGTGCTCACTCTCGCCCCACGGGCAGCGGCCACAGGCCGGGCGCCTCCGCCAACACCCTCGGCACGCCGTCCAGGAGCGTTGATGGTGTGGACGCCCCCCGACGGCATCGATGTGCCAAGGTGGAGGTGTTGAGCAACCACCAGAGGAGGCGTTCGTGGGCCAGGCTAAGAGCGTATCTCGGTAGGCAGCTTCCCGCCTGATCACTATCTGCCAGGGATGGCGAGAAGGGCTGATCTGAAGACCAAGAGGCGGCGTGTCCGGGATGACGGCTGGCGCCTGCCGGACGCGCTCTGGGCCAAGATGGAGCGGCTGCTGCCGCCGCGGCCGAAGCACCCGTTGGGCTGCCACAACCCGCGGGTGCCTGACCGGGCGGCGATGGACGCCATCTTCTTCATTTTGCGGACGGGGTGCCAGTGGAACGCGCTCCGCGAGACAACGATCTGCTCGTCCTCCTCAGCCCATCGACGCTTTCAGGAGTGGACCCGGGCCGGGGTGTTCGCGGCGTTCTGGC
>NZ_FMZX01000071.1 GCF_900101615.1 Belnapia rosea
GTGAGCTGACGCGGGCGCTGCAAGCGAAGCTGCGGCGAGCGCGCGACCAGCTTCTGACCTTTGTCGACTGGCCTGGCCAGGTCGGGGCGACGAACAACGCCTGCGAGCGCGACCTGCGTCCCGCCGTGATCCAGCGCAAGGTCACCAATGGCTATCGCGCGATGTGGGCCGCTCAGGGCGAGGCGGACGTGCGCACCGTCGTCGACACCGCCCGCCTCGCGCCGAACACTAGCGTATTCGGCACGATCCTGACGACTGTCACGGCCTGACCGCTACGCCGCAGAAGTCAGAGAGGGGGTGGGGAATTACTGGTCGAGCTGTTCGCGGAGCATTGGAGGTGCGCTGGTTCTGTTGCATCGTTTGTGGATCGAGGCGGTCGCAGCCATGCTGGGACATGGCAAGACGGCGGCTGGCGACACTTCGGGCGGACCTGACCTTCAAAGGCCGCCAGTTCACCGCCGAGGTGATCCTCTGGGCGGTCCGCTGGTACCTCATGTTCCCGATTAGCTACCGCGACCTCGCGCTCATGCCGCAGGAGCGCGGTGTCGACCTCGCACACACTACCATTTTCCGCTGGATCCAGGCCTATGCACCGGAGCTGGAGCGGCGGCTCCGCCCCCATCTGCGCCTGTCCAACGGATCGTGGAGGGTCGATGAGACCTACGTTCGGGTGAAGGGCCGCTGGATGTACCTGTATCGGGCGGTCGACAGCCGTGGCCAGACGATCGACTTCCTGCTCTCGGCCAAGCGGGATACCGACGCCGCAAAGCGGTTCTTCCGCAAGGCGCTTGGGCGGCCGCATACGGTGAACCCGCGCACCATCACAGTGGACAAGAACCCAGCTTACCCGTGCGCCACGGCGGATTTGAAAGCAGACGACGAGTTGTGGCGCTTCGCCCGGCTACGACAGTGCAAGTTTCTCAATAACATTGTGGAACAAGATCACCGGCGCGTAAAACGCCTGGTCAGACCAGGGCTTGGCTTTGGCAGCTTCCACACGGCGCGACGAACACTGGCAGGCTACGAGGCGATGGCGATGATCAGGAAGGGGCAGGTTCAGGGTATTGGCGGGCGCAACATCAAGGCTCAAGCTACCTTCATCGCCGAGCTGTTCCAGTCTGACGCTTGATCTCCTGCTATGCAGGCCATGTGCGACCCGCAGCAAACGCTGCAACACAACCCGATGGTCGAGGATTTGCTGGTGCTGCCCTATGCGAAGCAGGGGCTCATTGGCGAGGTGTATGAAAGCGCGTGGGTCCTGTCCGAGGAGCACGACGAGACCGGCCGGGTGCTGAGGGTGCGCGGCCTGCCCGGCGCCATCACGCGGCTGCAGCGGAGCCTCGCCGCGCACTGAGCCATGGATCCCGTCAGGGGGACCTCGTCCGCGCGTCTCGATCTTGTCCTGAGGTAAACACCATGAACCACCGGTAGGGCGGAATGGTTGGGAAGAGATTGAACTCATACCAAGTCCCAGTGGTCCCAACCTATCGGCGGCGCATTGCCGCCCTGGCGCAGCCCGCCCTCGGCCTCGCTGGAGCTTCTTTACAGCATGGGTTCTGATCAGCGGGATTTGGTATCAGTGGCATCGGGCGCGCCATGCCGCCTGCGCGGCAGTTCGATGCATCGGCGCGGGGCTGGAGGCTGCTACCAGGGCCGGTAGTCTCCCGCTACCCTCGCCACCTACCCGGGAGACCGCCATGGACGCCGTTCGAGGAAAGCAGCAGGGCAGTGAGGGATCCGGGCGCCCCCCCAGCCTGCCGCTTCCCGCCACCTCCAGCGAGGCCATCACAGTCCTCGCCCATTTTCATCGGGCGGAGATCGCACGGATGTCGGGGTGGAGGGACCGGATCGACCTGACGACGAACTGGGCCATCACGGTGGTGGCAGGAATGCTCTCCGTCTCGCTGTCGACACCCAGCGCCCACCACGGTGTCCTTCTCTTCGCCATGGTGCTGGTTTTCCTGATGCTCTCGATCGAGGCGCGGCGCTACCGGTTCTTCGATGTCTACAGGACGCGAGTGCGGCGGCTCGAGCGGAACTACTACGCGCAGGTCTTCGCCCCTCGTGCGGGCGTGGAGGAAAACTGGGCAAGGCACCTGGGCGACGACCTGCGGGAGCCGCGGTTCCTGATGCCGCTGAGGACGGCGATGTCGCGGAGGCTCCGGCGGAACTACTTCTGGATGTTCCTCGTGCTGCTAGCGGCCTGGATCCTGAAGATCTCATCATCTTGGCTGCTGCGGGACGAGGTTGCAGTCGACCCGGCGAAGCCTGTGCCAGGCATGATCCAGAATCTGGCGCTCGGCCCTGTTCCGGGCTGGGTCGTGCTCATTGCGGTGGGCGCATTCTACTGCTGGCTCGGCTATGCCACCTTCCGCCCGCCCGAGAAGTTCGGCGAGCTGACACACGGCGATGTCCACGTTTGAACCGAGCGCGAGATCCCGCTTATTTCCAAAGATTTGTTGCGTAATGGGACCGCGCGACGAGACTCGCCGCCACCTTGCCACGTCGCAGCTTCTGACTGGTCGATGCGGCATCGCGAGATTGCAGCAAAATCCGTTCGGACGCCTCGAGTGGAGCTTCTCGGGCGGTAGATGCAGCTCCAGGCCTCGCCACCGGAGCCCGTCAAAATAACTTCGTTCTACCGCTCCAATATGAGAAGGCAGCCCCGAAACACCCGTGATCTGTAGAGACGATTTGGCCGCGGCCAGGGATCAGCTTATGGAGCCAAATTGCTGGATCCGGCGTTGCTTCACCATCCCACGTTGGAGACGCCAATGCGACCAGACCGCCAGATCCTATTGCCAGTCCAGCCAGAAACAAGCCTGTGAACCACACTGTATCGCTCCTGGGACAGGAACCGGATCCGCAGGCGCAAAAGCCAACCGAACAACTTAGTGATCTAGGACTGCTGGGCGGCTCGGCCGGCGCGGGTTCCATGGCAGGGACGGGCGGAAGCAGAGGATAGCAGATGCTTCCACGATGAGGCTTTAGGCCCACACTAAGCCAGCGGAACCGGCTTCGCTCAATATGAGGTGGACCATGTCAAACACCGACCCACTACCTGGATCCGGCTGGTTACCAGTCGATGCCATGGACGATCTTGCCGCACGGCATGATGCTGTCAGTCAAGAAATTACCCAACGCCTCCTTGGCATGTCGCCACGCGCTCGTGTGCTGGAATTGATGCTTCTTGCCGCTGCTGGGGTAGATGCCAGCGAGCGTTTGCGGGCTAGCGATCTTGCCCATGCGCTCGAATCCTTCGATGGCTCGGAGGAGGTAACTGACCACGAGCTGTGTCGCATGTTTTCTAACCTCGTCCTCAAACAGTAACGAAAAGCTGCGGAAAATAGGCTTTCTGTGGGAGATGTGATCCTCTGGTCCAACCAAACTCGATTTTGGATTCGGAATCTGCGGAATAGCGGCCGCCAGGTCGTGACGGCGCAGCACGTCGCCACTCGGGATGGCGGGCGAGCGCTAGTGGCGGGGACGGTACCCCGGGGATAGGCGCGAATGAGCGACCCTCTCTCCGCCCCGTGAAGCCCTGACCTGGCGCCCGGATCCGGAGGGCCTCGAGCGGTGCCGCCGGGCCACCTGGAAGCATGGCCGGCGCAGCGCCGAGGCGATCGCGGCGCAGCGGCTGGGCGGCGAGGCACGGTGGATCGTCGCAAGCCTTCGGGCTACAACAGGCTGCGGAAGTTCGGTTCTCTCCGGCGTCGGGAGCTGATTTGCTCTCCGCTCGGCCGAGCGATGTCTTCCCCCCTGCTGCCATACTGTATGAATGAAAATGCCCTCTTCTGAAAGACTTAGGAATCGGACATATAAGGAGTCGCTATACGGTTTGTCTGGACCGAAGTACGGCAGCTTTTAGTGTGGGACCGGCGCGGTCCCGGTTTTAGTGTCCGTCCGGGAACAAACGGCCTAATTTCAGGCTTCTTCGGACCCGACTTTTCGTACCGAAGGCGGTCCAACACTGCGCTGAAGCGGATGGGTGGAATGGTGGCCGCCACTACGCTGCTTCGGTAGCCGCTTGATTTGGCCCACATTGTTCCCGGACGGACACTTAGGCGCTTGCCCCCGAAGCTCCACAGGAACCCCCCAAGGCGCCCTCCTTCTTGCCCTTTCGGTGGGCGTCGTCGAGCGCCTTGGGTCCCCCCTATGGATTTCGGGGACAAGCTCTGCCAGTGCGTCATGGGCCTGGGCCAATCCATCGTTGCGTGCGGCCTGGGTTGCCTGCGCCACCCTCGTGGCCATGCACAAATGGCTCGGCGTGTCAGGTGCTCGGCCACGGTAGCCGGTCGGCCTCGTTGTAGGCTGGCTACTGCTCGGCCGGCACGGCGATGAGTATGCCCTCGTAGCCGCTCCGGATCTGCAGGGCCAAGTGGCAGGCAGACACCTGCGGGGTGGGGTGGGTGGCTTGGCGTGCCTGCTCGATGCAGCGGTGCAGCAGAGCCAGGACGTTGTACGCAAGCATCGCGACGGCGAAGCCGAGCAGCGCCGCACGTGGGTGGCCGAGGCTGCGGATCTCGCTGTGTAAGCACTGCCTCGAGCCGCTGGAACATGCACTCCACGCACCACCACCGGCGGTACAGCCGGGCAATCTGCCGTGCGTCGACCCGTTCGGGCAGGTTACTCCACAGCCGGATGGTGCTCTCACCCGCCTCGGTCGGTGTGTCCAAGGTGAGTTCGATGCAGCGCCATGGTTCGGCCGCCCCGGCCAGCGCGATCCGCTGCTCGCGCAGCTCCCCGGTGTCAGTGCGGCCGCACGCGCGCCAGGGCCCCTCGGTGCAGCAGGTGGAGGGCTTCGCCGAGGAAGCCAGGCGCCAGTCCCGCGCCGTTGCCGAGGCCGACGCGCGGCGCGAGGACGACGTGATGGGCCGGATCGAGGCCGTGAGGGACTAGGAGGAGTGGGGGAAGGCTAATGCTCGCGGCACCCGGCCCGCGCCCTCGGCGGCCTGTCCCACCTCTCGACGACGCGGCGATGCTCCTGGCGTGAGTGCCGACCAAGACGGCGTTCAGGTGAACAGGCTGTAAAACATTCGTGCCGAGGTCGCCGCCAGGAACACCGCGAAGGCCCGCTTCAGCCATAGCGGAGGGATGGTGTGCGCCAGGGTAATTACCCACCCCCTCCTAACTTCAACGGCGGAGCGGTCAGGCTGTGACGGTCGTCAGGATGGTGCCGAAGACGCTGGTGTTCGGCGC
>NZ_FMZX01000072.1 GCF_900101615.1 Belnapia rosea
GGCACTGCCAAGTTGTTCAAGCAGGTGTCGCGCTGGATCGTGCGACTTGATGGCGTGCAGGATCACCCTGCGATCTGGACGCAGGTCTCCTCGCGCCAGACCTGGAACGCCTTGCCACGGGCGCGGCGGTACTGTCCGGCGGTCATGAGGTGCCGCCGCGGTCGGAAATGGCCGTAGATCATGGCGTGAGACGACAGGAAACGCTGCGCCTGCCCGGGTGACTTGAAGCGTTGCATCTGGCGCTCTCGGCGCCGAGTGGGTTGGTGGGAGTTCTCAGCTCTGTTGTTCAGGTAGCGGCTGGTACGGTGCTTGACCTCGGGAAGGAGCTCACGCTGCGCTACACCGTAGCTGCGTAGTCCGTCGGTGACGATGCGGCTGGGCTTGAACTTGAGACCGGCAAGCAGGCGCTTGAAGAAGCGTTTGGCCGCGGTGGCGTTCCGCCGGCTCTGCACCAGGATGTCGAGCACGACGCCGTGCTGGTCCACCGCGCGCCAGAGGTAATGCAGCATCCCGTTGATCTTCAGGTACACCTCATCCACGTGCCAGGTGTCGCCCGGCTTTGGCCGGCGCCGACGCATTCTCCGAGCGAAGTGGGGTCCGAACCTCAGGCACCATTGCCGGATGCTCTCGTGGGTGACGTCGATGCCCCGCTCGGCCAAGATCAGCTCGACATCGCGCAGGCTCAAGCTGAAGACGTGGTGGAGCCACACGGCATGGCTGATGATCTCGGCCGGAAAGCGATATCCTGGGTAAGTGGCGGGCTCGGGCGTCATCAACCGAGCTTGGCCCAGCCGCTTCGTTCCGGATAGAGGCCGGCAACTTGGCAATGCCATTGGGGCAGTCCCTGCATCACCTGCGGTACATGAGACAGGGGCTGGAGACATATAGCTTCCCACACGTGCCTTCGGCGCCGGTAAGGCCAAGCCGAGCGAAGTGCATGTAACGATAGGCCGGACAGAGAATTCTTTGCCACAACCACTAGATTTATTCTAACATCGATGCTCGCGCCAAGGTTCAGAGTGGCAGAGGATCAAGCTGTGGCTGTGTTCCGCTCATGGTTCACAAGTCGTGTGTTGGTACTCGGGCGCGGGCGTGGTTGACGCGCTCTGGGTCCTGACCGGCCTTGCCGCGGCACCAGTTGCAGGCCTCGTCGCCTTGAGCAGATACCGGCTGCAGCGCCGGATGGCGACATCTGCAGTGGCCACTGCCGCTACTGGCGAGGAACCACACCACGAGTACCACCTCCCATCCACTATCGAGGCGGCGGAACGTGAGATGGCGATGCTGCTTGGCCGCATGCGGGCCTACCTCCGCGACCCGTATGACTACGCCGCGTCCCGGATCGTAGGCGAGGCCGCGTTCGAGACCTGCCTTGACCGCGCCGGTATCCTTGGCGCTCGGATCGCCGAATTGGCTGGTGTTGCGGCTGTCGGTCCGTCTGAGCACGAGCGCGCACGCGGGCTGATTTTGGAAAGCCTCATGGTTGGCTACCGGATGGCTGACCGAACTGGCGGCGGCGCGGCAACGCGGCAGGGTATGCATCCGCCAGGCCATGGGGCGAGGTCACGCTCGACATTTCGGCCCAAATGAACCGCTCGTCAGGCATGGGTCTGGCTTGATCCGACCGGCCCACCTGCTGCACGAGCGGTCGTCCTGCGCCACGCCAGGGCGGCACCCAAAGCCGCACTGGCATGTTTTTACTCGGCGCTGCCGGTGCCTTCAGACGAAGCACCATTCATCGAATCGCTATCTGGCGCTGTTTGGCTGACCGCCGGAGAGGCTTCCGCCGCAGGCTTTTTCCGAGCGCTGGGCCGACGCGCGGCTGCCTTCCTTGGTGGCGGGGCTTCCGCAGCAGCTTCAGGTGCGACACGGCGTGACGCCAGACGTCTTGTGGCCTTCGGTGCAGAAGCCTTAGGTGCCTTCGCCGACCGTGCCGGTTTAGCAGCAGCGGCCGAGGTCTTGCGGGCGTTTGCAGTGCGCGATGACGAAGCTGCTTTGCGAGCCGCGGGTGCTGCCTTGCCCCGGGCAGACTTGGCCTTTTCTTTTTCCCGGATGGCCTTTGCTTTGTCCTTTCGGGCTGTCAACTTTTCCCGAATTGCGGCCAGCGCCGCCTTTGCGACCTGCGGCCGGCCAGCGTCGGGTGTAGAGTCCAAGGTCTCGAAGAAAGCTTTGATGACCTTGTTGGTGCCGCGTGGAGCGGATGTCTCCGATTTCGCCATTGAAGTTCTTCTCCTGTGTTGGTCGGCATAACACTATTTTGTCGCGCCCACACAAATCTTCGGTGCTCTCATAATTTTCGGGCTCGCATTGGCTATTACGTTCCGCGCGACTGAAGTCAGGTTTGCCTTGCCGATGGTTCCAGGCCGCATATTTTGGCGCACACGGATGCTGCCACATCTACGACTCTTAACAAGTCGGCTAAGAAGTAGATAGCGGGATACCTTGGCTGGATGGCAGTAAATCAAGGAATTGAACTGACTCAACTGTGAAGGCCGATACGCCACCTATTGGCAGGACAGGCATACTGGCCAGATGCCGGCTGCCGATTCGAGGCACGACCTGCTCTCCCTCGTGCTCCGGCAGGTTTCCTCCTTCGCTCGGCCACGGCTTTGACACCGATCGCCGCACGAGACGCCGAACTGGCAACGCTCATCTGGACGACCGGCGGCGAAGCTGGTCTGATCGCCGCTCGCGCCATCCCGCTGGGAGCGGCTAGGGAGGAAAGGGGCGTCCATGCAGGCACTCCTCGGTCGACGCGCTTTGAGCGTCGCAGCACTTTCTGTACTGGCGAGACCCGGGCTGGCACAAACCGACGCGGCTGTGTGGCCAAACCGCCCGGTGCGCCTGATCGTCGGCTATCCTGCCGGCGGATCCACCGACATCTGTGCCCGCATCTTGGCCGAGGACTTCCGCACCCACCTCCCCCAGCCCATGGTGGTAGAGAACCGCACTGGCGCCAACGGCTCCCTTGGCGCCGCCCACGTCGCAGCGGCAACGGATGGCCACACCCTGCTGGTCAGCAACACCAGCACCATGACCGTGAACCACCTGCTTTACCGCGACACACGATACCACCCGCTACGCGACCTGGTGCCCGTCGCCACGATCACGATCAGCCCCTTCATCCTGGTAATCAATCCACGCAATCCGCGCACTCAGGGCGTACGTACGCTGCAGGATCTGATCGCGCTGGCAAGGCGGCAGCCGCAGCGAGTCACCTATGCCTCGGCCGGCGTCGGGAACTTGCAGCACCTCCATATGGAGCAACTGCTGGCCGTTGCTGACGCCCACATGCTGCATGTGCCCTACCGCGGCTCCTCGGTGGCGACCAACGCGATGGTGGCCGGTGAGGTGGACGTATTGTTGGACACCCCCACCACGGGAGGGCCGTTAATTCAGGCTGGTACCTTTTCAGCGTTGGCTACCACTGGTGAGACTCGTTGGCGCGAGTTGCCGGAGGTGCCAACCGTCAAGGAAGCAGGGTATCCGGACTTCACCGCCGTTTTTTGGAACGGCTTGGTCGCACCAGCCAGCACACCACCCGAGTTGGTGCAGCGCCTCTATGGGATGATGCAGGCGGCCGCGAAATCGCCAACGGCGCGCCCTCCGCTGCTAACTCAAGGCGATATCTTCGTGCTGGACCCCATGCGGTTTCGTGAGCGCATCGCCGCCGATATCGAGCGCAATGCTATGGCCATCAAGGCTGCCGGCATCGAGATGCAGTAGGATCGCCGCGGCATCGTGTTGCACGGGTCAACGGCTTGGACGCATTGGTCCCTGCCCACGTTCGGGATGGTTCTGTTGCGAAGTCTACAGCGGGCGGTGAATGGGATTGGCAGCGGGTGAATCAGGCACCTACGTCGAACAACTCGGCGATGAAGGTTGCTTGGGCTCGGATGTCGCGTCCGCCAATCCTCCGAACCTGCCCCTTCCTCACCATCGCCATCACCTCGTAGCCTGCCAGGGTTCGTCGTGCCGTCCAGAAGCTGCCGAAGCCGAGCCCTGGTCTGATCAAGCGTTTCATGCGCCGATGGTCTTGTTCCACTATGTTATTGAGGTGCTTGACCTGGCGTAGCCGCGAGCGTCGCCACAGCTCACCGTCTGCTTTCAGCTCCGCCACCGCGCGTGGGTAGGCCGGGTTCTTGTCCACCGTGATGGTGCGTGGGTCCACCGTGTGCGGCTGCCCCAGCGCCTTGCGGAAGAAGCGCTTTGCTGCCGCGGCGTCCCGCTTTGCGGAAAGCAAGAAGTCGATGGTTTGACCGCGGCTGTCGACCGCGCGGTACAGGTAGGTCCAGCGGCCCTTCACCTTCACATAGGTCTCGTCGACCCGCCACGAGCCATTGCTTGGATGCAGGTGGGGCCGGATCCGCCGGTCCAGCTCCGGCGCATAGGCCTGGATCCAGCGGAAGATCGTGGTGTGTGCGATGGTGACGCCGCGGTCTTGCAGCATGAGCTCGAGATCGCGGTAGCTGATGGGGAACATCAGGTACCAGCGGACCGCCCAGAGGATCACCTCAACGGTGAACTGCCGGCCCTTGAAGCTCAGATCCGCCCGCACTTTCGCCAGCCGCTGTTTCACCATGCCTTAGCCTGGCCGCGATCCCGCCAGACCACAAAAGATGCAACAGAACCAGGCGGATCATGGCCAGGGTGATCATGACTTCCGAGATCTGCGGTAGCGCCTCGTAGTCCTTCGATAGGCGCCTCCATCGCCCAAGCCAACCAAGCGACCTCTCCACCACCCAACGCCGCGGCTGCACTGCGAAGCCGATTGTGCCTGCGATGCGGCGAACGATGACCAGCATCAGACCGGCCAGGAAGCAGGCGAGCAAGGCGGCGAGCCGGTTGTAGATGCTGTCCGCGAATACGATCCGGAGCCAATTGTAGAGGGGCTTCACGCGCTTCAGCAGGTCCGGGAGACCATCGGCGTCCTGGATGTCGGCCGCATGCACGACCACGCCCAGCAGCAGCCCCTGGGTGTCCACG
>NZ_FMZX01000078.1 GCF_900101615.1 Belnapia rosea
GCGCTTCTGTTTCATGGCACCACCCCCTCCTCAGGGGTTCACAGTGCCCGAAAAACTTGCGCCCCAACTGGACCAGTTTCGAGGGTCAGGACCAGTGGGGAGACTGGCCGACGCGATGCGGGAAGCGATGAGTGATGCCAAGGTGCAGGACTTCTTCAACGGCACCGCGACAGTTTTATGGCCGATGATGGGGCCGGACCAACTCCAGACATTTGTGGCCGATGAAACGCCGCGCATCGCCAGCTTGATCGCCCGTTCCAACTTGAGGGGCGGTTGATCTATCGTACCTCACGATTGGCAGGCGGACTCCCCGGCGCCGAGTTGTTCCGCCTGGTCCCTGCGGGCGTAGTAGCTAGGCCGGCAGCTACCTGGGGCGAACTTGGTAGTCGGCGAGCCCAAGCAGATTCCAGCAGCGTGCCAGCTCCCGTATACCCTGCCCTGTCTTCGTCCATGCGCCGCAAACGTGCCGCGAACTCAGGCAGGTACATGGAATAGTCAGCACCGGTGTTGATGGCGGGGCTGGCCGATGCCGGCAAAGGCCCGTAGCGCTCCGCCAAAGGCCATAGCGCGAGGACCTTTCGAGCATAATCATTGCCCCGTTCGGCCAGTCGGGAGTGGTACGCGGCGGCCGTGCGCGGCCAGTTGCCCGTGCCTCCGTACAGCGACTTGAGGAAGCGCGCAGCATAGTTCGCATTGGCTTCTGGATCAAAGGCACGTTCAAGGGTGTTGAAGGCTGTCGGATGGTGAAGGAGGTTGACCTGAGCACAACCGACATCAATGGACTTGATACCCCTCGTCTGAAAATTCCTTACTGCCGCAACGGCCTCCTCAATGCTGGCGAAGAAGTAGCCGGTTCCAGACACGTTGATGGTCCAAGGCCAAGGCGCCATACGGCCGGTCACGGGATCAGGCCGCCCGCTTTCCACGAGTGCAATGCTGCGCAACAGCTGCGACGGGATGTGCATTTGCCGTTCCGCTGTCTGGATGGCCGACAAACATCGCTCGCCCGGCGACGGAGTGCGCGAGGTCGTCGGCGATGCCCATGCGAGAACCGGCAGCAATACAAACAGGGCTGCTAAGCTAACCTTCATTCAGTAACAACATTGCGAGTTCACCTGGCATGCAAGGAGGGCTCCAGCGCCGATGCGCGAAGGTACCGAGATTGACACCATAGGCAACAACACAGTTTGGTTGAGTAGCCTCTATGTCGGCCGGACAATGGGCGCGATTATGAGGATCTGGCGTGCAGGGCCGTTATCCTTGGTCATGTCGCTCTTCCGCAACCGATGGGCGACATAGTAGCGGCACGGCCGCCCATTCACCGTCTGCTCTGTTCGCAGGAAGCAGGGTCAGCTACATCAGACTGCGCGATTACCTCCGCTCGGCCCACTTTGCTTCCGCGGGCTGCTCCACACGGCCTTATTCCTAAATGGATCTGTGGTGCGTGTGATGGTTGGGAACTCAGCGCTGAAAGCAAGTGGTGTCCCTTAGAGCATTTTCCCATTAATCTGCGTCATATCCAGCGTTGGCGAAGTAGTTGGTGCACTCGGCTGGGGTGAAGGTGTCGATGATGCGGCCGATGGCGGCCCATAGCCCGTCGAGGCTGCGCTCCGCTGCCGAGCGGAGTGCGGCCTTCAGCTTGGCGAAGGCCTGCTCGATCGGGTTGAAGTCAGGGCTGTAGGGCGGGAGGTAGAGCAGGCTCGCGCCTGCGGCCTCGATGGCGGCTCCCACGCTTGTGCCCTTGTGGCTGCCGAGGTTGTCCATGACGACGATGTCGCCAGGGCGGAGTTCGGGCACCAGCACCTGCTCGACATAGTCCTGGAAGAGCGAGCCGTTGATCGGCCCGTCCAGCACCATCGGCGCCACCATGCCGGTGTTGCGCAGGCCGGCGACGAAGGTGGTGGTGAGCCAATGACCGTGCGGGATGGCGGCGCGCAGCCGCTCGCCCCTTGGCGCCCGGCCGTGGGTCCGGGCCATGTTGGTCGAGGCCCAGGTTTCATCAACAAAGACCAGTCGGTCCGGGTCGAGATCAGGCTGCGCCTCGAACCAGGCCCAGCGCCGCCTCAGGACGTCCGGGCGGTCCTGCTCCGCGGCGTGAGCGGTCTTTTTTTACGCGTCATCCGCCGCCGGTCGAAGAAGCGCCACAGCGTGCCGATGCCGGCCGACACACCAGCCTTGGCCAACTGGGCCTGGATCTCCCGCAGCGTGATGTCCGACTTCTGGTCGACGAGGCGGAGGATCAGCGCCGCATGCGCCTCGATCTGGCCCGAGCGCCGGTCCCCGCCGAGCGGCCCTGGCGCGACCGAACCCGCCTCCCGCACCAGCGCCGCCCAGCGGACTGCACTGGCCGCGCTCACCCCGAAGCGGACGGCCGCCGCACGGCAGGACGACCCCGCCGCGATCGCCGCCACCACGCGTTCCCGTAAGTCGATCGAAAGCGCTTTGGACATCCGCATCGCCCCTCCTGCCAGGACGCTACTGAATCACCACCGCGCAGCCCGTGGGATCACAAGCGATTCAGTCAGGCAGGAAACCGCTCTAGGTTGCGCAGATGTCCTGACCGGACAACACTTGCGATCAGCACCAAGTTAACTGGAGGAAGCAAACCATGCGTCCGAACCGCTTGCGCCAGAAGCTGAACGCCGGAGAGCCCACGATCGGAACGCATATCCTATCCAGCTGGCCCACGCTCGTGGAACTGATTGGCGATGCCGAGAACTACGACTATGTCGAGTTCACTGCCGAGTATGCGCCGTTCACCATGCATGACCTCGACAATCTCGGCCGTGCGTTCGAGTTGAAGAACCTCGCCGGCATGATTAAGGTTGAGCAGAAGCAGTACGCGCATCAGGCGATGCGGGCGATTGGGTCAGGCTTTCAGAGCGTGCTGTTTGCCGATATCCGGACAGTGGCTGACGCCGAAGCATGCGTCGCTGCGGTGCGTGCCGAAACCCCCGGCACCGGCGGGCGGCTTGGTGTCGGCATGCGACGCGATGTGGGCACCGTGCTGGAGGGCGGTTCGCCAGCCTACGTCGACGCGTTGAATGAGGTCGTGATCGCCATCATGGTCGAGAAGCGCGAGTGCGTGGAAGACCTGGAAGCGATCCTGTCGGTTCCAGGCATCGACATGGTGCAGTTCGGGTCATCCGACTACTCGATGAGCCTGGGGCTGACCGGACAGCGATCGCACCCGGATGTCGTGAAGGCAGAGCGCAAGACAATCGAAACAGCGCTGAGGATGGGCAAGCACCCGCGCGTCGAATTAGCGGACATCGCCGGCGCGAAGCCGTACCTGGACATGGGAGTGCAGCACTTCTGCATCGGTTGGGATGTGCGGATCCTGTACAACTGGTGGCGCACCAATGGAGCCGGCATGCGGGCCATGCTGACGGGTGAGGCGGCCGTGGCCCTGGCGCCCCAGCCGGTGAAGACTGGGACCTACTGAAGCGCCAAGGTCACGCTGAGGAGTGCATTTTACCGTCAGCGCACAGGAAGCGTAGGCTGTTAGGGTAGTCCGCTTTCTTTGCTTGCATCCCAGCAACTGCTCGCTGGTCGATTGGGCGCAGCTCATAGGCAGTAGCCCGTCTTCGGCAGCGTCAAGCCACGTAGTCCTCTTCAGCGGTTCTGTCAGGCTTCGCGCCAAAGGTGCTCGGCTTGGCCGCCCGGGCAGCGGCGGGTAGGTTCCTGGCCTGTTGACGGCTGGCCTGGGCCTGAG
>NZ_FMZX01000105.1 GCF_900101615.1 Belnapia rosea
GTCAGGCCCCGTAATGCTCGCGGAACCAGGCGACGAAGGCGGCGACCCCGGTCGGCACATCCGTGGTGGGCCGGTAGCCGGTGAGGGCCTGGAGCAGGCTGGCATCGGCCCAGGTCTTCAGCACCTCGCCGGGCTGCATGTCCATCAGGTTGCGGATGGCCTCGCGCCCGGTCGCCCGCTCGATGGCGGCGATGAATTCCAGCAGCCGCACCGGGTTGGCATTGCCGATATTGACCAGCCGGTAGGGCGCCACGGGGCTCAGCGAGTCGGCCGGCGAGACGGGCCTGCCGATCTCCGGCCGGCGGGGGATGAGGCGTGTGATGGCCTCGACCAGGTCGTCCACATAGGTGAAGTCCCGCTCCATCATGCCGTGGTTGTAGACGTCGATGGGCCGGCCCTTGAGGATGGCGTCGGTGAATTTGAACAGCGCCATGTCCGGCCGGCCCCAGGGACCGTAGACGGTGAAGAAGCGGAAGGCCGTCGTCGGCTGCTTCCACAGATGCGCGTAGCTATGGGCGATGTTCTCTGTCGCCAGCTTGGTCGCCGCATAGATGTTGAGCGGCGTCGCCACCGCATCCGTCTCGCGGAAGGGCATGGAGGTGTTGGCGCCGTAGGCGGAGCTGGTGGAGGCGACCAGCAGGTGCTGCACGGGATGGTGCCGGCAGGCCTCGACCAGGGCATAGGTGGCGACGACGTTGTTGTGGATGTAGCTCTCGGGATGCTCCATCGCGTAGCGGACGCCGGCCTGGGCGGCGAGATGGACGACGATGTCCGGCCTTTCCTCCGCCATCACCGTGCCGAGCCGGGCGCCATCGGCCAGGTCGAAGACCATGGGCCGGAAGGCATCGGACCGGGCCAGCAGCCCGTGGCGGGCCTCCTTCAGGCGCAGGTCGTAATAGGGGACCATGGCATCGATGCCGGCCACGGCATGGCCCTCCGCCAGCAGGCGGCGGGCCAGGTGGAAGCCGATGAAGCCGGCGCTGCCGGTCACCAGGATCTTCATGGCGGTGTCCTCTCCTCAGCCTGTGGTGGAGACCGTGTGCGGCCAGCGCCGCGCCGGCGCAAGCCGCAACGACCCTTGCGAATGCCGTTACGGGCGTCCGATGCCGGAGTAGTCGAGGCCGGCCTCGCGCATGGCAGCCGGGTCCCAGGCGTTGCGCAGGTCGAGCACGACCCGGCCCCGCATCGCCCCGCGCAGCCGCTCCGGTGCCATGGAGCGGTACTCGTTCCACTCCGTCAGCAGCGCCACCGCATCCGCCCCCGTCACCGCCTCCAGCGGCGTCGCCGCGAAGGTGATGGCGCCCGGCAACGACTGCCGCGCCTGGTGCGGCTGCGGGTCGTGCACCGTCACGCGGGCGCCGGCGGCCACCAGCTTCGGCAGGATCACCAGGCTCGGCGCGTCCCGCATGTCATCCGTCTCGGGCTTGAAGGTCACGCCCAGGATGCCGATCGACTTGCCCGCCACATCGCCG
>NZ_FMZX01000091.1 GCF_900101615.1 Belnapia rosea
GTAGATAGTCCGTTCGCAATCGACAAAAGGACTCTCGTTCGCCATCCGGTCCGGTGGGGATCACGTAGCGGATTTGGACATCACCGTCTGTGACGATGACGCGGTCGACCAGCAACTCGAGCAGTTCGCGCTTGCGATCAAAATCGGCCTGCTCCAAGCCTTGTCGCACGCGTTGACAGAACATCTCGGCCTGGGCCGCGAGCCGGGCAGTTTCGCCCTGGCGGTCGGCGTCTTGCAGGAGTCCGCGCTCCTGGCCATCGAGCGCCAGCAGCCGGGCTTCGGTGTCCCGGCGACGCCGCTCGTACTCGGCCAGTGGTACCACACCGGCCATGTAGGCTTCGGTGAGCCGCTCGATTTGCTGGCCGAGCGCTACCCGGCCTCGGCGAAGGTTGGCGCGACGAGCTTGCAACTCTTGCGGCAGCCAGTGCCCGCCGCGGGCCCGCTGCATCGCATGCGCGATCATCTCCGGCGCGGCGAGGACCTCACACAGGTCGCGCCAGACCAGTTCTTCCAGCGGCTGGGCCGGGATGTAGCGAGCCGCACACCGCTCGCCTGGCATCATCACAGGCAGCTGTGTTTTGGTACGGCAAAGGTAGTAGTCGTAGCCCTTCGGCATATGACGGCCCGTGCAGCCACGCCGACATCGGCCACAGCTGACCAAGCCGCGCAGGAGGTACTGGTGCACGCGGTTATTACGCCGTGCCATGCGTCGATTATAGCTCAACCGCTCCTGCGCGCGATCGAACTGCTCCTGGCTGACGATGGCCGGCACGGGCGCAACCGCGATCCATTCGGCCGGATCCGTCAGCCGCGCGCTGCCCTGGCCGCAGCCGATCGGCAGCAGGGCGGAACGTCGTTGCTCCGCCGGATGTCTGCGCAGCCGATTGGCGAAGACCTGCCCGAGATAGACGGGATTGGACAGAACGCTGCGCAAAACGGTGGTGCACCACCTCCGATGTCCTCGAGGTGAGGGAATATCAAGGCGATGCAGATGCTGCACCAGGGCTGTCACTGGTGTGCCCTCGTCAGTGAACCGAGCAAACAGGTCGCGGATCACGGCGGCCTCCGTCTCGTCCAGCCGCACGCCGCTTGGGTCACGCGGCCGTTCGGGGTCGAGCCGGTAACCGTAGGGCGGCCGCGACCAGGGCAGCAGGGTGCCGGCCTGCAGCTTGCGCAGGCGACCACGCCGCATTCGCTCGGTGATCAGGGATCGCTCGTACTCGGCTACTGCACCACGGATCTGGAGCAGTAACTGGTCATGCGGATCGCGGCTCATCGGCCGATCGAGGAAGTCCACCATCGCCCCGTGCTTTTGCAACTCCTCAACCAGCAGCACCTGATGGACATAGTTGCGCGCCAGCCGATCCGGCGCGGTGATGAGGACGCGGTCCAGACGCGCGCTCGCTGCAGCATCGCGCAAGCGGTCCAAGCCTGGACGCCTGAGGCTCGCACCACTATGGCCGTCGTCACGGAAGACATGCTCCGGCGCCAGAACCCAGCCCTGCGCCTCGGCATGAGCACGCAAACGGTCGAGTTGCTGCTCAGTGGTCTGCGCCTGAGCTTGGCGCTGGGTTGAGACCCGAGCATACGCGGCTACTTGCATGATGGCCCTCCTCCGAAACGCCCTGTGGAGCGGCCGGAGTGCCGGTCGTGCTGGGAGGTAGGCCCGCCGCCTGCAGAAGTAGCTGGTAGGCCCTGTCCCAGCGTCGCTGCGCCGCTGGGTGACCGACCTGCCGTCGGCTGACCGTCCACTGCCGGTGCCTCATGACCCGCTCCGAGAGGGCAAACTCCTCCCGGAACAGCCAAACCCACCTCGCGCCGCTCGCGGTCAGCCCCGGACGGCCCGCGCCGCCACGGCAGCGCCAGCGAGCTACGCCGGACAAGGCAGAATTTGTCATTTGTAAACAGACCATCTACACCGTGGGCCAGGGTGGGAAGACCGGAGGGGGTGGCAGGTGCCGCCACTGGCAGCCGGTGCGCACGAGGTAGAACAGGCCGTCGAGCAGGCGCCGCACATCTGTGGTCCGCGGGCGCCCTCCGGGCTTGGCTGGCGGGATGAATGGCTCCAAGATCCTGAACTGATCATCCGTAAGCGCTTGGCCAGATCCGAAATCCCCAACCAGCGCGCGATCCACAGACGTCCACATGACGGTCCCCAGGCAGGAAACCGCGTGCAACGCTGCTAGAGCGGCCTCGGTCAGCCAATCAAACCAGCCGGGTCACTCTTCCAAAACGGGCACT
>NZ_FMZX01000080.1 GCF_900101615.1 Belnapia rosea
CCAACCGATCCAGAACGCCCAAGACCGCCTCCAGAAAGGCAGCCTCTAATCACACCATGGCCGTCTCGGGAATCCTTAGAGTCCACAGAACCTAGTGGGTCAGCTGGCTCGAGAGTGGCTGGTCTGGGCACTCGCCGGATGGCCACATCAGATGGCCATCGGATTGGCCCACCCTTCGAAGTGGAGCGGTGCTGCGTCTGCATGCTGGACACCTGCAAAGCCTGGCCAATCTCCTGGCCAAGCATCTTCGTGGGTGCGGGTTCAGAGGAACCAGCCATCCGTCTCGAGGGCCTCCGTGGAGTTGGGGCGCCCGAAGTCCTCCGTCACGAAGATGGCCGCGCGTCCGTTATAGTCGCCTTGCGTCAAACCGATCCCGATTTCGGTGTAGTTCGCATTCAGGATATTGGCCTTGTGGCCCGGACTGTTCATAAGGTTGTTATGCAGCTGCTGCACGTCGGCTTCGTCCAGCGTCGCCGCTCCGGACCCGCTGATGTAGGCGATGTTCTCGCCCCAGGCTGCTGCGCCGTAACCAGCTGCCTTGATGCGGTCGCCGACGGTGCTGCCATTGGCCCCGGTGTGCGAGAATACATCCGCGGCCAGCATCCAATCGCTATGCGCGCCCGCCGCCTTGACCAGCTCGACGTCGAAGGCGAGCGGTTTCGCCCCCACCTCAGCCCGCGACGCGTTCACGAGCTGCAGGAAGTATGCCTCCATCGATGTCACACCAGATTTGTCTGGGGCTGACGTTGGAGCGGTGCTGACTTCAGTGAAGCTGAATGCCGCGGTTCCGGCGCTCATCAGGTCCAGGTCGGCACCGCTGACCGCCTTGCCGTTGTAGGTTGCGCCCTCGACATAGAGATTGCGGTCGGCGGTCGGGGTTCCACCCCATGCGTCATTGAGAAATTTCACCTCCACCCGGTGGGCACCCGCGGCCCAATCACCCTTGAGGGTGAGGGTATCAGCAGCGCCCACTGAATGCAGAGCCGAGGCGGTGAAGGTGCCACCGATCTGACGGCCATCAATGCTGACGGTGTATTGGGCGTCGCCCTGGTAGTGATCCTGGGCGATCCTGAGGACGAGAGTGTCAGAGCCCGTGCCTGCGCTCAGGGACACTGGCAGCTTCGTCATAGGCGCCGGGGGGGGCGGGGTTGGTGCTTGGGTGATCTCGTCCGGTTCGGCCGCCTCGGTCGAGTTCGGACGACCGAAGTTCTCTGTGACCATCACCGTTGGACGGCCATTGTACTCACCCTGGACGAGGCCGATCCCGACTTCGGTGAAGTTGGCGCTCAGGATGTTGGCCTTGTGCCCCGGGCTGTTCATGAGGTTCGCGTGCAGCTGCCGCACGTCGGCCTCGTCCAGAGTGGCCGCTCCTGACCCACCGATAAGGGCGATATTCTCACCCCAGGTTGACGCCCCGTAACCCGCGGCGTTGATGCGGTCTCCTGGCGAACTCCCGTTGACGCCTGTGTGGGAGAACACGTCCTGCGCGATCATCCATTCGCTGTGGGTTCCGGAGGCACTGACCAACTCGCCATCGAAGGTGAGTGGTTTGACCCCCGCCTGCGCCCGCGACTGATTTACGAGTTGCAGGAAGTATGCCTCAAGGGCGGTTGGGATCACGGTGTCTGGCATGGGCTCCCACCTCGGTTGCTGTAGACCACACTCTTTAAGCGAGAGTTTTCTTGGTCTTGAACAACCATAAGTTTAGATAGCTGGGCGACTCAAGCGCTAATTTTTCGCAATGATCTTCCCCTGTCATGAGCTGAGACGTGGCTAGGCAAGCCCGCATCGGCGTTGGTTTGTTCTTACCGGCCGCCGTGGCTTGTCCAATTCGACCGACAACAGGCACCGTCAGGAATGTCGCGTCCCAAGGCAAGTGACCCACTAACTACACCGTGCCATGCCGCACGGGTCGAGACGGCGTCAGGCGGACAGCCGTTCCAGCCCCACCTGATCCGCGTCGACAGGACGCATACCACCCGCCTGCCACCAGGTGCGACGGCGACGTCGGCGTCGGGCTCGAGCGCTGCTGCTGCGTCGGTGGGGCGTGCAGCCTGTGGCGCCGCGGAGGTCACCGGAGAATGCGAGCACGGATGGGCCGCCGCAGCAGGGTCCGGTGGTGGGCACCGCCATCCGTCCTGGCAGGCGGCAATTCGGGATGGCGCGATGCTCCGCGGTCTTGCGGGTCCACACCGCCTCGGGCCCTGGACCCGCTGGTCAGCACCGAGGCCGCAGCCATCCGACACCAAGGCCCGGCATCCTGCCTGCACCGGCGTGGCGCCCGGCCAAGCCGCGATCGGTGCGGGACCAGGCTGCGCCCTGCGGGCGACGGGCCGTGCCGCCAGCTACCAACTCGTTACATCGCGGTTTTCGCCTAGGCCGCCCGGACGGTCATCGGCGCCGAGACTGAACAGATCGTAGGATCCATGCTCTCCCGGCAGGCGGTAATGCCAGGGCCGTTGCCAAGGATCCTGCAGCTGCTCGGTCTTGCGCACATAGGGGCCGTTCCACCGGGCCTGGCCGGTTGGCCGCTGCACCAGCGCCGCCAAACCCTCCTCGCGTGAGGGGTACCGGCCAACATCCAGCTGGAACAAATCCAGGGCCGAGGACAGCCCCTGGAGCTGCAGCTTGGCCGCATTGTGCCGGGCGCTGCCGAGGTAGCGCAGGGCTTGCGGGGCGGCGACCGCCGCGAGCATGCCGAGAATGGCCAGCACCACGAGCAACTCGATCAATGCGAAGCCATGCTGCGCTTCGCGCCCTGCCTTGCATCGCCTGTGCGCCATGCTGGAACATCCTCATCTCGCTGTGTCGTCGCCACGCCGCCTGCGTCCCTGACCGCGCTGTCATCGCCCTGATCCGCCGGGCGCGCCGGCGACAGCGACCAAGCGCAGCCAGGAAATGATAATGCCGGTCAAGTACAGAAGGCAGGCATCACGACATCATAAAATTCGATCACTATCGGTATTGCTTGCGGTCACGCCGGAAGACCGCAAATCACCAGCATCGGTTGTCCGTGGGCCAGGATGGTCTTCGTGTGGTCTCGCCGGTACTGCGACATAGGCCTCCCATGCCCAGGATCTCCAGGGGTCCTTGTGGCTGATGCTGCAGCGGCCCCGGCGAGCGCCCTGATGCGGTGGCGGCGGAGCGCTGCGTGGTCCTCGCCCGCACGGTGTCACGCCAGCACCGCAGGGTATCGGCGTCGCCCGGGCCACCCGCCTCCGCGCGGGTGGCCTCCACGGGAAAGCCCCGGATTGCTCCGGGGCCTCCAACTCGAACCAGGTGTTGCGTCGCGGTCCGCTGGCCAGTCAGCGGCTGGATGGTGTCAGGTCAGCAGCCAGTCAGCGGCGCCAGTCGACAGCCCCGCCGCAGCGTCGACCTCTTCGAAGACGAAGGTTTTGGCGCCCGGACCGTAGAGTGTGGCCGCGACACCGGGGACGCTGGCGTCGTTGAAGGTCAGGCTTTCCACCCGCAGATTGCGGTCGGCACTGGGCCC
>NZ_FMZX01000082.1 GCF_900101615.1 Belnapia rosea
TACTGCCCCGGTCAGCCTGCCAGCCCTGGCATCCTGACGAGGCAGACCAGCCCGCCCAGGAGCACCGCTCCTACACCACGTCCAGGGACACGACCTGCAGGGATGCAGGCGCCGCCGACGGATCCTGTGTTTGCTATGGTCGAGAGCTCCCCCATCACGGTGGAGGCCACCTGGTTTTGCGTTGCTGCGCGTGCTGACGTCAGCGCAAACTGGCGATGGAGACTTGTTGGCGAGCGAATGTGGTCGGGCGGGCCCCGCTCGACGACTTGTCGCTGAAGCTACACCGATCTCTATCGACCTAGTTTGATCGAAGTCGGACAGACGCGGATTCGCCTTACAGCCCCGACGCCGGGCTACCGAGCGAAGCTTCGGATGGTTCAAACGCTGCCGCTGCCTTGTCCGTGGCCACAAAACCATCCCAAGCTTGACCGTCGCCTTCGTCGTCCTTGTCGCCGCAACCGTGCTATTCAAACGCTTGTGAGCTCTGAGTCGTCCAGCAGTCGGCGGTCAGAACGTCACCGTCATCAGAAAGCGCACGGTGCGGCCGGGCAGAAGCACCTCGTCCTTCTTGAAGGAGGCGACATTGCGGATATCGGAGTCCAGCAAGTTGGTGGCAATGACAGAAAGGTTCGCGCTGCGGACGTCGTCCAGCCGCGCCGTGTAACCAATGCGCGCGTTCAGCAGATCGTAGCCCTTCGTCGGCGTCTCGTTCTCTCCCAGGCGGTTCTGATTGAAAGCATGCAGGTAATCGATGCTACTCTGGATCCTGCCGTCGCGCCAGAACACGCCGCCGCCCAGCCGGTGCGGTGGGATGCGTGGCAGGTTGCCGCCGCCGCCCTCAAACTGAGCGCGCACGAAGTCGTAGCGACCGGAGACGCCCAGATTGCCGTCCCAGAGCTGGAAGAGATCCTGTTCTGCCTTCGCCTCTAAGCCATAGAAGCGGGCGTTACGCTGGCCGAAAGCGGTCTGTAGAAACTCCCCGTCCCTCCCCGCCGCGCAGGAGCTGAACTCTTCGCCACAGCTGTTGCCGGTCAGTGCGCGGTAGATGAAGTCATCGAAATGAGAATAGAAGGCGCTGGTATCGAAGCGGGTCATTCCGGTCGGGCGGGATAGGCCCAGCTCCACCGTCGTAGCCCGCTCCTTCCGCAGATTGGGGTTGCCGATGTCGAAGGTGCCGGAGGCATCGTGCGCCCCGCGGGAGAAAAGCTCCGCGGCGGTCGGGGCGCGCTGCACGTATTGCCCCGTCAACCGCGCCTGCATCGCCCAGGGCAGGTCGTAGAGCGCGCCGAGGCTGACGCTGAACGGGGCAAAGGTGCGGCGCCGCCCCGTGCTCTCCAGCTCCACATCAGGGTCAAAAGGTAAGTTGCCCTGCGAGAAATCCCCGGTCGCCCCGACGATCCGGCTGAACTCAACCCGCCCGGCGGCCTGCAGTCGCAGACGTGGTGTCAGAGACAACTCCTCGAACAGATAACCGGCGTAGCGGTCCGTCCGGTTTGGCGGCAGAAACTCCAGGAATTCGCCGGTAGTGCGGATACGCTCTTGCTCGACGGAGACGCCGAAGGTGCCATTGAGCGGGCCAAGGTCTGTGCTGACCGGGACGTGCTGGAGTTCAATGCGGCCATCCCAGCTGCTGTTGCGGAAGCCGCCATGAACCACACGGGCGCCTGCTAACTGACCTGCGCCAATCTCCTCCTCACCAAGCCCGCCTGCCTCCTCGGCGCCGATCTCCTCGTGGCGGTATTTGGAGAAGCCGAGCCAGCCGCTGATCCGCTGGATGGGGCCACTGCTCGGACGGTACTCGGCGCGGGTAGACCAGCGAACCTGCTCCGCCCGAAGGGCCGTGCGGGCCTGTGCCTCCTCGCCACCAGGGATCTCATAGAGGCTGCGGAAATGGGAGACTGAGGTGCCAACGAAACCCTGGTCGAAGATGTAGCTCAGGCCGGCCGACTTGCCGTCCGTTCGCACGCCGCTATTTTCCTGCCGCCTGCCACCGGGGATGCGGTAATCGCTGTCGTAGCGGCCAAAGATGTCGAAATGCGCGACCCAGTTCCCCACGCGCACGTCGGTGGTGCCCACCCCGTCCCAGCCGCGGGACCCGCTATTCCAGCCGCCCGAGATGCGGCCCTGCACGGCCCTGTCAGGAAGAGTGGTGGGGATGCGGTTGTTGATGACATTCACAACACCGCCAATGGCCTGCGAGCCCCAGCGCAGTGCGGCCGGGCCGCGGACCACCTCGATGCGCTCCGCCGAGAGCGGGTCCAGCGGCACGACGTGGTCCTCGCCCAAGTTCGAGGCGTCTCCGGAGAGGAAACCGTTCTCCTGCAGGCGCACCCGAAAGGTGTCCAGCCCGCGGATGATTGGGCGGCTTGCGCCCGGGGCGAAGGTGGAAGCGGTGATTCCCGGCTCATTGAACAGAACGTCACCGAGACTGCGGCCGGGCTGGTTGGCGATCTGCTCCCGATCCAGCGTGGTCACCGGTACGAAGCTGCCGAGCTGGTCCGTGGTGATGGGGCTTGCCGTTACTGAAACGGGCGGAAGCGAGATCGACGGCGAGGCAGCTTGCTGGGCCGGGTCCACCTCCTGTGCCGAGGCTTTCGGCCAGGTCCCGATGGAGGCAAGGACTGCGACCGTTGCCAGGAGTAATGAACGGCTTGAAATCATCATGTGGGTCCCAGCCTTCAGCAACCAACGGTTATCAAGCGGCGTTGGCAAGAGTTAGGTTATAACATTCCAACTTGGATGGAACGCAAGAGCCTGCAGTGCCGGCCAATGGCGACTCGTGCTCGGCCGACAGCCTTGGGGCGACGCCAACCGGACCTTTTGGGGTCGCCGACACTCCACCAATCAGCCGGGATGCGGCACATGCTGAGCAAGGCACGCCGCTCGGCGAGCGGCCATTGCACGGCCCACATCGAGATCGCGCAGATGACCGGCAAGCAGAGCAGCCTGGCTAGGCCCTGCCCGATCGCCTCCTGGCTATGGCAACGCGCCGCTCCCCGCCCGATTAATCGAACCGGGCCACGACTATGCCCTTATACCAAGTCTCCGAGAGCGTGACTCGTTGGGGATTCCCAGACTGGCGTCGCTCTGATTCAACATGGCGAACAGGGGAGCTTCGCCATG
>NZ_FMZX01000113.1 GCF_900101615.1 Belnapia rosea
ATGAGGATTGCAGTTCTCGGGGCTGGCTATGTTGGGCTGGTGTCTGGTGCCTGCTTTGCCGAGTTCGGCATCAATGTCTGCATCGTGGACACTGATCCGGCGAAGGTGGAGGCGCTGCACCGCGGCGTGATCCCGATCTATGAGCCGGGTCTCGACAAGCTGGTGATCGACAACCAGAAGGACGGCCGGCTGAGCTTCACCACCAGCCTCGAGGAGGCGATGGAGGGGGCGGACTGCGTCTTCCTCGCCGTCGGCACCCCGTCGCGCCGCGGCGATGGCCATGCCGACCTGCAATATGTCTTTGCCGCCGCTGAGGGCGTCGCCCGGGCGGCGAAGCGGGACGGGCTGGTGCTGGTGACCAAGTCCACGGTGCCGGTCGGGACGGGGCGGAAGATCAAGGAGATCGTCGGGCGGGTGCGGCCCGAGCTGGCGATCCATGTCGCCAGCAACCCGGAGTTCCTGCGCGAGGGCAACGCCATCGGCGACTTCATGCGCCCGGACCGGGTGGTGCTCGGCGCCGAGAGCGACGAGGCCTTCGCCGTGCTGCGGCGGCTGTACCGGCCGCTCTACCTGATCGAGACGCCGATCGTCGCCACCAGCATCGAGACGGCGGAGCTGATCAAGTACGCGGCGAATGCCTTCCTGGCGACCAAGATCACCTTCATCAACGAGATCGCCGATCTCTGCGAGCGGGTGGGCGCCGATGTGCATGACGTGGCGCGCGGCATGGGGCTCGACGGGCGGATCGGGCGGAAGTTCCTGCATGCCGGGCCGGGCTATGGCGGCAGCTGCTTTCCGAAGGACACGCTGGCGCTGGCGATGACGGCGCGCGATGCCGGCTCGCCGGTGCGCCTCGTCGAGGCGACGATCGCGGTGAACGACGCGCGGAAGGCGGCGATGGCGGACCGGATCATCGCCGCGCTCGGCGGCGATGTGGCGGGCAAGTCGATCGGCATCCTGGGCGTGACCTTCAAGCCCGAGACGGATGACATGCGGGACGCGCCGAGCCTGGTGATCCTGCCGAAGCTGGTGGCCGCCGGCGCCCGCGTGACGGTGCACGACCCGCAGCCGCACCAGGCGCGGCAGTCGTTGCCGGGCGCCATCACCTTCGCGGCGACGCCGCTGGAGGCGGTGACGGGGGCGGATGCGGTGGCGCTGCTGACGGAGTGGAACGAGTACCGCTCCATGGCACCGGAGCGGCTGCGCGGGGCGATGCGGGGCCGGGTCGTGCTCGACCTGCGCAACGCCTGGGACCCGGCTGCCATGCGCGAGGCCGG
>NZ_FMZX01000074.1 GCF_900101615.1 Belnapia rosea
AGCATTCCGACCTGCGCTATGCGACAGCGCTGGCCTCGGGCATCCCAGCCTGCGACGTGGCGCTTGATCGCGGTTATATCTCAGCGCCGCTCCGCGCGGCCTTCGCCGCCGAGGGTTGCACCGTCCATACCCCACCCAAGCGGGGCATGGTTGATCCGCCCGCATGGGATCCCGTGCTGTACGCCCGGCGCCACCGCGTCGAAAACCTGTTTTCCCGGCTCAAGGACTTTGCTCGCATCACCCTGCGACGCGACAAGACACGCCGCAGTTGGATGGGCTTCGCCCATCTTGCTGCCACCATGATCAACTTGCGCACCACTGAGTTCGGTCACAGACCCTAGGGCTGCGGCGCACCGGATACCCGTAACCGGCCGGCGTCCAGGCCCGTCGGGTAGGCCATTCTTTGGTTGGTCAAGCGCCATTGCCGTGACCAGCGCCCGGCACCTTGGCACTGACGCAGTGGGATCAGTGCCGGGCATCGCTCCGTCTTCTGCAGGCACCTCGCATGAGCGAAGGATCGCCGAAGGCTGATCATGCCGCACCCGCATGATTATTGAGACGATACTTATCGTACGAGATTCGGCCCCATCGGTTGCCAGATTGGCGAAAAGATACGCCTGCTAGTTTACAGCGTTTCGACCCGAGGATAAAAAATTCGTTACTCGCATCCTGGGGGTTCAGGTGTCGATGCGCAGGTTGCCGGTTGCTTATGGCGTGGTGGCAGGGCTGCTGGTTGGCTGTGCCGCCTGGGCGCAGACCCCCGGCACGGTCCGCACGCCACTCGAGCCGGCGCTGCGCAACCCGGTCGAGTTGAACGCCCCGGCGCCGCCGGTGCGTCTCCAACCCAATGTCGAGGGGCCGCCGCTGCAGGCCCAGACCGGCCCGGGCGCGGCGGCCGAGGTGGCGATCGGCGAGGTGCGGATCACCGATGCCGAGGCCGTGCCGCCCGACCTTCTGGCCCCGGCCATCGCTGGCTTGGCCAATACGGCCATGCCGTTGTCCAGGATCGAGGAGGCGCGCCTCAACATCCTGCGCGCCTATCGCGAGGCGGGCTATCCCTTCGCCACGGTCAATGCCGGCCTGACCCGCCGCGGCAGCGTTGCTGATCTCAACTTCGCCATCGTCGAGGGCTTCGTCGCCGAGGTGAAGCTGGAGGGCGATATCGGCCCGGCCGGCACGCAGGTGTTGCGCTTCCTCAACCGGCTGCTTGGCCAGCGCCCGGTGAGCGCCGCGGCGATCGAGCGGGCGCTGCTGCTGGCGCAGGACATCCCCGGCGTGACGGTGCGTGGCACGCTGCGGCCCTTGGCCACCGAGCCGGGTGCGCTGCAACTCGTCGCCCAGGTCGAGCGCAAGTGGTACAGCGGCTACCTGAATGTCGATAACCGTGGCTACAAGCTGGTTGGTCCCTGGCAGGGGTTGCTGGTCGGCGGGCTGAACTCCTTCACCGAATTCGGCGAGCGCACGGAGCTTTCGCTCTTCGGGGCGCAGGACAGCACGCAGTGGTTTGCCCAGGGCTCGGTGGAAGCCTTCGTGGGCGGCTCGGGCCTCCGGATCCGGCTCTATGCCGGTACCGGGCAGACCCGGCCCTCCGGCAGCCTCCGCGCCATCGGCTATTACGGCGAGACGCAGGTGGGCGGCATCTCGGCGAGCTATCCGATCATCCGCAGCCGGCCGGCCAATCTCTACGCCGTCTCCAGCCTCGACATCTTCGACGGCGTGGTGGAGACCGGGACGAGCGGCCGCTCCCGTGCCAGCCGCGACGCCATCCGCACCTGGCGGGGTGGCTTCGACGGGCAGCTGCTCGATCGCTGGATCCCGTTCCTGCCGGCGTCGACGAATCTCGCCAGCATCCGCCTCGGTCAGGGCATCCGTGGGTTGGGGGCGACGCGCAACGGCGATCCGCTTTCCGGCCGCAGCGGCGCCGATGATTTCGGCTTCACCAAGCTCAGCGGCGAGGTGCTGCGCACCCAGCCGGTATGGTCGCCGGGCGAGGGGCAGATGTTCAGCCTGCAGGCCCTCTTCGCCGGGCAATGGACGAACGACATCCTGCCCCAGGCCGAGAAATTCTATCTTGGCGGCAATCGCCTGGGGCGTGGCTATTACTCCGGCCAGGTGACCGGGGACCGGGCCTGGGGGCTGGCGCTCGAGGCGCAGTACGATCTTGCCTTCGAGTTGCCGAACTCGGAGTTCGGGCCGGGGCGCATCGCCGCGCAGTTCTATGCCTTCCGTGACATCGCGCGGGCCGTGGAGAACCGGCCGAACGATGCCAATCGCCGGCTGTCCTCCTGGGGCGGAGGGGTGCGGACGGTGATCAACGAGACGGTGCAGTTCGACCTCGAAGGCGCCTACCGGGTGGTCAAGCGCCCCGATGGCGCGGCTGCGGACTCGCTGCACGAGACGGTCGTGCTGTTCCGCAGCCTGGTGAGATTCTGAGCAAGTAGCGGTTGCTAGCACTGCCCGGCCACGGCCGGGCCTTGGGGACGAAGGCCGATGGCGGCATCTGGTTGGACCTGCCCGGGTTTGCTGCGGGCCTGGCTGCTCGGGACCACGGCGCTGCTGCCGGCGGTGGGGGCATTGGCGCAGGGTGTTGCACCGAATGCACTGCCGGCCGGCGGGCAGGTTGCGGCTGGCAGCGCATCCATTGCGCAATCCGGCACCACGATGCAGGTCCGCCAGACCACGGACCGGGCGGCGATCAACTGGCAAAGCTTCAATATCGGCTCGAATGCCAGCGTGAATTTCCAGCAGCCCGCCGCCGCCTCCTGGACGCTGAACCGCGTGACCGGGCCCGACCCTTCGGTCATCGCGGGGCGGATGACGGCGAATGGCGGCATCGCGGTCGTGAACCAGTCGGGCGTCGTCTTCGCGCAAGGGGCGCAGGTGAATGTCGGCAGCCTGATCGCCAGCGCGGCCAATATCACCAATGAGAATTTCATGGCCGGGCGCATGGTGTTCGACGGCGCGCCCAAGCCGGGTGCGACGGTCGAGAATCACGGCAGCATCACGGTTGCCGATCGTGGCCTTGCGACGCTGGTCGGGCCGCGCGTCGGCAACACCGGCACGATCCGGGCGCGGCTCGGCCGGGTGGCGCTGCAGGGGGCCGAGACCTACAGCCTCGACCTCGCCGGCGACGGGCTGCTGTCGATCGATGTCACGCAGGCCGTGCGCAGCGCGGGCAACGGGACGACTGCGCTCGTCACCAATAGCGGCGTGATCGAGGCGAAGGGTGGATCGGTTCTGATCTCCGCCCACGCTGCCTCCGGTCTGGTCGAGGATCTGGTGCGGAATACCGGCCGCATCAACGCCGATACGGCGGCGGGGCGCAGGGGGCAGGTGGCGCTCCGGGCCGAGGGCGGCGGCGTGCGTGTTGAGGGCGCGGTACAGGCGACCGGCCGCGGAGCCCGCCAGCGGGGTGGCACGATCGAGGCAGTCGCCACCGGCAATGTCACCATCGCGCGCGGTGCCGTGCTGGATGCTTCGGGCGGTGCCGGAGGCGGCAGGATCGCAGTAGGCGTCGATGCCTCGAGTGCGCCGGGCTCGCCGAGCCGCCGCTCCCTGCGTACGGCGATTGAGCAGGGCGCCACACTCCGCGCCAATGCAACAGCGCGTGGCAATGGTGGACAGGTACTCGTCAATAGCGAGGGCCAGACCACCATGCGTGGTGCCATCGAGGCGCGTGGCGGTGCCCAAAGCGGTGACGGCGGGCTCATCGAAATCTCCGGCAAGGGTGGCTTCGACGTCGCGGGGACGGTTGACCTCAGCGCCCAGGCTGGTCGTCGAGGCGCGCTGCTGCTGGATCCCGAGCGTATTGTCGTGGACAGCGCCGATAACATTGCGGCACCAGCGGGTGATGGCGATACGAATCTGCTGACAGGCGGCGTCACACCGATCACGGCGGCCGGCAGTTCCGGTACCCTTTACATCGCGGCTCCGGTCATCACGACATTGCTGGGCGCAGCTGACCTCACGCTGCAGGCTGACCGCTCGATCACCTTCAACGCGGGCGCCGGTTCGATCTCCAACGCCGGCACCGCCTTCTCGCACGGGCTTTCGCTGACCGTGACTGCTGCGACGGCACTCGCAACAGACGGCATTTTCCTGAACAATACGGATATCAAGGCCGCGAGCTTGAACCTGAGTTCAAGAAACGGCACGGTGGCGGCCGGCACCATCAGTATCGGGGCGGCGCTGACAGCGACCGGTGACGTCACTATTGCCAGTGAAAACGTCCTGATCGGTGGTGCCGTAGCCGGCAACAACGTGACGGTCACGGCGGGGGACACGGTGTCGAATGCCGGGGTGATCCTGGCCCACCGCGACCTCGGCGTGACCGCGGGGGGGAGCATCCGCAACGGGCAGGGGCTGCTGGGCGGGGCGGCGGACAGCGCCGGCGCCTGGATGCTGGCGGAGACCGGCCGGCTGGTGGTGGCGGCGACGGCGGGGGATGTGCAGAACCTCGGCCAGATGGTGAGCACGGCTGGCACCGGCTCGGCGGTGCGGGCGGCGACGGTGCTGGACATGAGCCGGGGCGGGGTGATCCTGCTGGGCGATGCGCGGCGCGAGGCGGCGGGTGCCGGCCAGGTCGCGGCGGCGAGCGTGGTGATCGGCAGTGCCGGCCGCATCGTGGCGGGCAGCCTG
>NZ_FMZX01000083.1 GCF_900101615.1 Belnapia rosea
TTGAAAGCCTCAAGACCTTCCAAGGTGGCGCGGCCAGAGACCAGATCGGAGCCAGATCGGTTAGTCAGACAGTCCGGTCACAGACCCTAGGCGGGTTTCGGCAATGCCCTGAAGCCAGACCAAGCGCCAGATTGTCGCTATCGGGCCGCGACGGTGCTGCCCTCCTCGTCAAGGACCGTATCATCCATGCTCGACCTCCGCACAGCGCCCTACGGCGCGCTCGCCCTTCGCGTGGCACTCGGCGTGCTCTTCCTGGCCCATGCCGGCCTCAAGATCTTCGTCTTCACCCCGGCCGGCACGGTGGGCTTCTTTGGCCAGCTCGGCCTGCCCGCCTTCGTCGCCTACGCCACCATCGCGGCCGAGGTCGCCGGCGGTGCGGCGCTGATCCTCGGCGTTTGGGCTCGCCTGGTCTCGCTGGCGCTCGTTCCCGTCCTGCTCGGCACCATCGTGCTGGTCCACGGCGCGAAAGGCTTCTTCTTCACAGCCGCCGGCGGTGGTTGGGAGTTCCCGGCCTTCTGGGCGCTCGCGCTGGTGGTGCAGGCGCTCCTTGGCGACGGTGCCCACGCGCTGGTCCGCTCGCCCGCCTTGCCTAGCCGCGCAGTCGCATGAACCAGAATGGGCATAAGACCCGCCGGATATTCAACCGCTGGGTTTTCCCGATCAGACAGGAGTCGCTCCCCATGTTGCCCTCGATCTTCATCTCCCACGGCGCCCCGACGCTGGCGCTGGAGGACGTGCCAGCGCGGAGCTTCCTGCGTGAGGCTGCCTCGCACCTGCCAGAGCGACCCACGGCAATCCTCGTCGCCTCGGCACATTGGGGCACCCGCACCCCGGTTGTCAGCGCCATGACGCGCAACACCACGATCCACGATTTCGGCCGCATGTTCCCGAGCGCGCTGTTCGAGATGCGTTACGATGCGCCCGGTGCGCCGGCGCTCGCGGAGCGCGCTGCGGACCTGCTGGCAAGTGCCGGCCTGGCCTCACGCGTCGATGACCGGCGCGGCCTTGACCATGGGGCCTGGGTGCCGCTGTCCCAGATGTATCCAGCGGCCGACATCCCGGTGCTGCAGGTCTCGATTCAGCCGCATCTCGGCCCGGCGCACCACCTCGACCTTGGCCGCGCACTGGCGCCGTTGCGGAGGGAAGGCGTGCTGATCATCGACAGTGGCAGTTTCACGCACAACCTCGAGGAATTCTTCGGCCAGACGCCGGACGCGCCCGAGCCTGATTGGGTGGCAGCCTTCGCCGACTGGGTAGATGGCGCCCTTCTGGAGGGCCGGCTTCGCGACCTGCTCGGCTACCGGTACCAGGCCCCGTTTGCAGCCCAGAACCATCCGACCGACGAGCATCTGCTGCCGCTCTACGTCGCGCTCGGCGCGGCCGGAATGGCGCCGCGAACGGAGCGCCTGCACCGGAGCGCGAGCTACGGAGTGCTGCGGATGGACGCCTATGCCTTCACCAACGACACAGACGCTGCGGCGGCGCAGGCGGCGTGAGGGAGAATTGCAGTGTTTGACATCGGTCGGCGTCAATCAATTTTCAGAACCATACGGAAGCAGCTTCTTGGACTTGTCGCCATCCTTTCGTTGATCGTGACCTCGATGCCGGTCGTCGCCGAACCGGCCATGGACGTGCTCGGGCGCGACTACACCTTCCCGAACAGGATCGAGGGCCTGCCGGCACAGCTCTCGGACTTCGCCGGCCTTGAAATCAACGCCTTCGTCACGAGCGACGGTGTCCGGCTCGCCTACTGGGCCGCCGGCCAGGGCAGGCCACTCATCTTCGTTCCAGGCTGGTCGGCGAACGGGGCTGAGTTCGTCAATGTCATGTATCTGCTCAGCAGGCACTATCGCGTCTACGTCCTCGATCCCCGCAACCAGGGGCTTTCGCAGCGCGTCGATTACGGGTCCCGCATCTCGCGGTTCGCCGTGGACCTGCGGGAGTTTGGTGACCACCTTGGCCTTGATTCCGCCGACTACGTCGGGTGGTCGATGGGGGCATCGGTGCTCTGGAGCTACATCGACCTCTTTGGCACGGGACGCATCCGCAGGCTCGCCATCATCGATGAGCCGATTTCGATCTACAGCCACGCCGACTGGTCCGAGCAGGAGCGGCTGGAGGCGGGCGGGATGACCACCTCGCCGGAGCGGATGATCGCCGCCTTCACGCAGGGCGCCCCGGCCAACAGCCTCATCGTCGATATGAGCGCGGTGGAGCGCGCCATGGCGATGGACGCCCCTGCCTACGTGAACTCCACAAGCTTCTCCCGCGCGTTCATCCAGAACGACCCGGTGGCGATGGGCCGTGTGCTCTTTGACCACATCACAAACGACTGGCGCGATGTGGTCCGCCACAGGATCAAAGTGCCGACGGTGATCTTCACGGGCGAACTCAGTCGCAACCTGCCCAGTCAGAGGTGGATGCACTCGGTCATCCCGGGTTCCACGCTCCATGTCTACTCGGCAGCCGAGCAGGGCGACCACTTCCTCGCGTTTAAGAATCCCGAGCGTTTCACGACCGATCTCCGGGCATTCCTCGATCGTTGAGCGAGGCGCAAGTCGCGGCCACACCGGGCCGTGGCTGACTTTACCAGAACCCCCCATGAAGGAAGACAAACCATGCCTGTAGTTCGTGTGAGCTGGTTCGAGGGCAAGAACCAGGACCAGAAGGCGAAGGTGGCCGCAGAGATCACCGATAGCATCGTCCGCAACACTGGAACCGATGCCAAATACATCTACGTGATCTTCGAGGACGTCGCGCCGAGCGACTGGGCCGGCGAGGGCAAGCTGTTCGGCACCCCCACCTCCTGATGCGGATGGCGCGGGTGGCGCCCGCCGCCCGCGCCGCACGCCCCAGCACCGCGAAATCCTTCGCCATGTCCTGCAGATGGCGCACATCCTCGTCCGACTGCGCAGGCCCGGCGGCGGCAAATAGAAGTGCCCAGCGGTGTCGCTCCAGGCCGCTCCGTGGCGAGAGCGCCATCTCGGCTGCCTATTAATCTTACTGTGTCATAAAAACTTGCCTGATCTAGGGTCTGTGACCGGACTGTCTGACTAACCGATCTGGCTCCGATCTGGTCTCTGGCCGCGCCACCTTGGAAGGTCTTGAGGCTTTCAAGGAAC
>NZ_FMZX01000086.1 GCF_900101615.1 Belnapia rosea
CGAGGCCGAGGCACGCTATTATGCCAAGCTCAAGCCAGCCGCCCTGGCGGCCTGACTCAAGCCAACCAGCCTCCGGCAAAACCGGGGCGGTTCACTCGCCAGCGGGCAGACGTAGTAGAGCCAGACGGGGTAGCTGATGATCTCGCAGTCGGCGCAGCCGCTACCACTTACGCAAGCAGGTAGTCGAACCCGTCTTTGGGCAGCTCAAGGGAGCACGAGGGTCTCGACAGTTCCTCCTCCGCGGCACCCAGAAGGTAAAACACGAATGGGCGCTCATCAGCACCGCCCATAATCTCACCAAGCTCGCCAAGATAGCGGCAACCTGACGCACACCGGAGGCATGCACACGATGAGTGCTGTTCTAGTTCCACCGGTGTTGCCTGAAATGCGGCGTCGAGACGAGCTCCTAGCAAGCCTTGAACAGCTCCGGCCGGCGAAGCCGAAGAGTTTGCACCAAGGCGAATAGTTTCAGCTCGGTCAGCGCACCGCGGTCGGCTATCGCCGCCAACTCGGCCAAAGGCAGTTCCGTAACAGCGATGTTCTCATGCTCGTCGGCCAAGCCACCGCCTTTAGCCACACGGTCGTCAACATGGTAGGGTGCGAGGAACAAATGCACTCGTTCTGTGGACAAGGCTGGCATGGTCCATGCCATCATCACTGGCTCCAGTGTTCCCAAACGCAGGCCGATCTCTTCAAGCGTTTCACGCCGAGCTCCGGCGGAAGGGTCGTCTTCGTCAAGGCGGCCAGCCGGCAGTTCCAACATCTCGGGTTCGCCGGCAGCGTAGAAGGGTGGAGCCCGGAATTGCCGAACCAGCAGCGCGGTACGGCGCCGAGGATCAAAAGGCAGCACCGCCACCGCTTGACCGTGATCCTCCACGTCGCGCTGAACGGTTTGGCCATCCGGTAGGCGTATGGTGGCCACAAACAGCCGCGACCAGCGCTGATGCTTCAGCGCCATCTGCTCGATCACCGGCTTCATCTCGGTCATGCGGACCTGCACCCTTTCCGTTTAGCCGTCGGAACGGCAACGCGCGAGAACTAACCCAATTTGTGCGAAGGCTGACGAGCATAGTGCAACTTATTGAGCGGCAATAGAATTCGGCTACGCCGCCTGTAGGAAAGCGGACCTGCCGGTATGGCCCATAAGATCGAACGCAAGTTCTTGGTGACGAGCAACCGGTGGCGGGCAGCAGTGATCGGCAGCACCGCCGAAGCGAGGACGGCGAATAGCGGCGCCTAGCGGGAAGGTAGGGCCGAGATCAACCTGATCAGACGCTCAACCAGCCGCGACATTATTGAGACAAACCTCGCATTTGAGTGACTTGTGTGCCGTGATCTCAACCTGTAGACGATATTCCGGGGCCGAGGTGAGGCCCTGTTTCATTCCCAGGAGCCCCCCATGTCCGCCCTTCGCCAGATCCTCATCGTCGAGGATGATGCTGCGCTGCGCGCCACCTTGGCCGAACAGATCCTGCTCGGCGGCGAGTTCAGCGCCGACGAGGCGGAGAGCGCGGCCGAGGCGGAGGCCAAGCTCGCCAGCGCCGGCGCCCGCTACGACGCCATCCTGCTCGATATCGGCCTGCCGGATGCGGATGGCCGCGAGTTCTGCGCCAAGCTGCGCCGCGATGGCCGGCGCATGCCGGTCATCATGGTCACCGGCGCGGATGCCGAGCAGGACGTGATCCGCGGTCTCGACGCCGGCGCTAACGATTACCTGGCGAAGCCCTACCGCCTGCCGGAGCTGCTGGCACGGGTGCGGGCCCAGCTGCGGGTGTTCGACAACTCCGAGGACGCCACCTTCCTCATCGGTCCCTATGTCTTTCGCCCGAGCCTGCGCCTGCTGCAGGAGACGGCCCGCAACCGCAAGATCCGGCTGACCGACAAAGAATGCGCCATCCTGAAATTCCTTTACCGCGCTGGTGGCAAGGCGGTGGCGCGGCAGACCCTGCTGAACGAGGTCTGGAACTACAGCAGCGCCGTATCGACCCACACGCTCGAGACGCATGTCTACCGCCTGCGTCAGAAGCTCGAGGTCGATCCTGGCGAGCCACGGCTGGTGCTGACCGCGCAGGGCGGCTACCGGCTGGACGCGAGCGTGTTCGAGGTTGCCGGCCGCTGATGATGACACCCCGAGCGGCACGAGCTGTTCGGGGCCGAGACCGTGGCCGCCAGGGCCACGAACTCGAAAGGTTTGCAGAAGACCTTCTCCCATGGGGAGAAAGCACGGTCAGCCAGCACCGCTCGGCTGCCTGTCTCATAGATGACCCACGGTTCCGGCCGCCTTCGCCGAGCCTTGGTGGCCGGGATATGGCTGCTATCGCTGGCGCCGGGGTTGAGATCCATGGCCTGGGACATCGATGGGTTGCGACGGACCGCTGAGGATGACTGGAGCATCCTCGGCATTGCCAGCTTCGAGGAGGTCGCCCCCTGCTTCCTCGAAGAAATCGGCGAGGGTGAGACGCACCATAGTATCATCTTCGGCAAGCAGTACTGCCTGATCTCCCCTTGTAGAAGCCGTCCGCTGGTAAAGTGAGACCGGCCGAGCCGTGCAGGGTGCCGGGATGGTCAGGAGGCACCACAAGCCCGAGGAGGTCGTTGCTAAATCTCAGCACGCAGGGATTCTGTTGGTGCAGGGAAGGTTGCCGCCGACGCGATGTGCATGATCGGAGTGACTGTTGTTGCCCTCAAATGTTCGGACAGGGTCGGGCTGTTAACGTGGCACGGATGAACTGGCGCGGGGAGCGGTAACCGAGCGCGCT
>NZ_FMZX01000022.1 GCF_900101615.1 Belnapia rosea
CCCCCCCTCGGCCAGGAGGTAGGAGAGAAGCTGGCGCAGCAGGTCCACCGTGGTCGGATTGGCGGTGTCCTGGGAGGTGGCGAAGGCATGGGCATAGAGCTGGCCGCGCCGCTCGCTCATCACCGCGAGCAGGTTGGTGCCGATCGCCCCGCCGAGCTGGCGGACGAAGTTGAGCGCCCCGGAGCCCTGGCCCAGCAGTTGCGGCGGAAGCGCGCGCAGCGCCCCCGCGTTCAGGCTCGGCATGATGAGGGAAAGCCCGATTCGCCCCAGCGCTATCCACGCCGCCAGCGACCAGAAGGGGGTATTGGTGTCGAGCCCGGCCATGAGCAGCGAGGACCAGGCGAACAGCAGCAGCCCCGCGGTGATCATCACATCCGCCGGCAGCTTGTCGGTCAGCCGCCCGGCGATGGGGAAGGCGATGGTCAGGATCAGCCCGGCGGGCATCAGCACCAGCCCCGAGCGCGTCGCGGTGTAGCCCTGGATGGTCTGCACGAAGATCGGCACCAGGTAGGTCGAGCCGAAGATGCCGGCGCCGAACACGACGGCGACGACGGAGGCGCCGGAGAAGCTCGGGGATCGGAACAGCGCGAGGTTCAGCATCGGCGCGGCGGTCCAGGTCTCCCACGCCACGAAGGCGAGGCCCGAGGCCGCGGCGAGGGTCAAGTCGAGCAGCACCATGTGCGAGCGCCAGCCATGGCGCTGGCCGTTGGACAGCCCGTTGAGCAACACCACGAGGAACACCGACAGCAGCGCGAATCCGATCCAGTCGAAGGGCTTGCGCGGGCCGCTGGTCGCGCGCCCGGGCATGAACAGCGCGGAGAGGAACAGCCCCGCGACGCAGGACGGCAGCACCAGGAAGAACACGAAGCGCCAGTTGAAGTTGTCCACCATCAGCCCGCCGATGGTCGGCCCGAGCGCTGGCGCCAGTACCACGCCGATGCCGTAGATGCCCATGGCCGAGCCGCGCCGCTCGGGCGGGAAGACCTGGAAGATGGTCACCATCGCGAGCGGCTGCAGCACCCCCGCCGCGCCGCCCTGCAGCACCCGCGCGAGGATCAGGACCGGCTCGCTGGGTGCGAGGCCGCCCATCGCCGAGGCGACGACGAACACGGCTATGGTGCCGGAGAAGGTGGCGCGCTGGCCGAAGCTGTCCACCAGCCAGGCATTGATGAGCATGGTGCCGGTCATCGCCGCGAGAAAGCCGGTGGAGATCAGCTGGGCCTTGTCCTGGCCCATGCCGAATGTCCCCATGATGTCCGGCAGGGCGACATTGACGATGGTCGAGCTGAGCACGGTGCTGATGGTGCCCATCATCGCCGTGATCGTGACATACCACCGGTAGTTGGTCCCCCAGCGCTTCATGAGCGCGGGGAGCGAGCCGGGTGCCGGCGCCTGGTCAGTCACGGATGGCTGCCTCGACCTCCACCATCATCCCCGGGCGCAGCCGTCCTTCCTGCTGCGGCACGCGGATCCGCACCGGCAGGCGCTGCGAGATCTTGGTGAAATTGCCGCTCGGGTTGGGATTGGGCAGCAGAGCGAATTCGCTGGTCGCGGCCTGGCCGATGCGATCGACCGTGCCGTCGAGGACCAGGCCCGGATAGGCGTCCACCGTGACCCGCACCCGCCCACCCGGGCGGAAATAGCGGATGTCGGTTTCCTTGACGTTGGCATCCACGCGCACCGCGTCGGGATCGTGCACCATCAGCAGGCGCTGGCCCGGCGTGACGTATTCGCCCGGATCGACGAAGACGCGGTCCACCCGGCCGTTGAACGGCATGACGATGCGCCGGTCGGCGAGGTCGAGCGCGGCGCGCTCGCGCTGCGCCGTCAGGCTCGCCTGCTCGGCCGACAGGGTGTCGAGCTGGCGCCGCAGCACGTTGAGCTGCTCGCGCGCCGCGATGACCTCGGCGAGGGTGGCGCGCGCATTGGCCAAGTCGGCGCGCCGGGCGAGCACCGCCTGCCGGCCGGAATCGAGGGCGGCGCGACTCTGGTCGAAGCGGGCCCTGGTGCCGGCGCCGGTGGTCACGAGTTCCTGCGCGCGCGCGAAATCCGCCTGGGCCAGCTCGAACTGCGCCTCGGCCCCGGCGAGCGCCGCCTCGGCCGCCTCGACCCGGGCGCGCTGGGCCTGTTCCTGGCTGGAGGTCTGGTGGTCGATCATCAGGAGGCGCGCCTCGGTTTCGGCGCGGCGGGCGGCCACGCCGGCGAGCTGCGCCTCGACGTTGCGCAGGTCGAGCGCGGCGATGCGCTGGTCGATGGTGATGATCACCGTCCCCCGGGTGACGGAATCGCCTTCGGCGACATTCACCTCCGTCACCCAGCCCGGCATGCGGCTGCTCAGCACGACCATGTCGGCCGCGATGCGCGCATCATCGACATGGATATGGGTGAACTGCTTCATCAGCCACGAACCGGCGGCGACCAGCATGGCCCCGCCGACCACCACCGCGACCGCACGCCCCACGATCCGCCGCATCACCCGCATCCGCGCAGGCCGGGCGGCCGTCTCCGCCGGGATGCCGCTAGGCTGCCCTATGTCCATTCTCGCGATCCGTCCTTGCAGGCGCGGCGGCGAGATTGGCCGCCACGCGCTCGAACACCGCGAGGCAGAGATCGAGCTCTGCCGCGGAGATGCCGTCCAGCAGTTCCGACCGCACCGCGGCCGCGGTCTCCTCGATTAGCCGGAGCACCGGGATGGCCTTGGCCGTCAGGTGGACGGTCTTGGCGCGACGGTCCTGCACGTCGCCCACCCGGACGACCAGGCCTTCCCGCTCCAGGCAGTCGAGGGTGCGGACCAGCGTCGGCCCGCCGACGCCGACGCGGGCGGCGAGGTCCTTCTGGGTGAGACCGTCACCACTGCGCGCGAGGTGCAGCAGGGTCACCCAGCGGGCATCCGTCAGCCCGAACTCGCTCAGTCGGCGGTCGAGGCGCGCGCGCCAATGGCGGGCGATCTGCCCGAGCAGTACGCCGAAGCGTTCCTGACCGCCGAGGGGGGTTGCATCCAATCTCATCGCAGGCGATTAATTAGCAAAGCAATTAATCGCCCGCAATCGAAAATGTACCGGTGGCGCTACTCGCGGCGTTCCGCCGCCCCTCGTCGGTGCGTCGCCCGATGGCTGCTTTGCATGCCGCAGGAGAGGTAGTTGACGATTGCCGCGCCGGCTGCGCAGACTGAACGCTTGTTCAGCGGGCTGCAGCTCGCTGGACAAAGACACTGGAAAAGCAAACTGAAAAAAGAGTGGAGTGGAGGGGAAACCATGGAACGACGGAAGGCTGCGGCTATGCCGCGCCGCCAGGCGCTGATCGGCGGCGCGGCGCTGCTGTCACCAGCATTGCCCGCCCCGGCCAGGGCCCAGGAATGGCCGACCCGGCCGATCCGCTTCATCGTGCCCTTCCCCGCCGGCGGCTCGACCGACGTGCTCGGGCGGCTGCTGGCCGAGATGCTGCGCGACGGGCTCGGCCAGCCGGTGGTGGTCGAGAACCGCGCCGGCGCCGGCGGGAACATCGGCGTGGACGCCATCGCCAAGGCGGCGCCCGATGGCTACACGATGGGTGTCTCGGCGGGCGGGGCGCTGGCGATCAATGTCTCGCTGTTCCGCCGCCTGCCCTACGATCCGCGCCGCGACCATGAGCCGATCGCCCAGGTCGCTCGCACGGCGAACATCCTGGTGGTGAGCGCGCAATCGCCGATCCGCACCCTGCCGGAGCTGATCGCCGCGGCGCGGGCGCGGCCGGGCGGGCTGTCCTACGCCACCCCCGGGGTCGGCTCGTCGAGCCACCTCTCGGGCGAGCTGCTGCGCGTGCGCGCCGGGATCGACATCTTCCCCGTCCATTTCGCTGGCAATGCGCCGTCGAACACCGCGATGGTGCGCGGCGACGTCGCCTTCACCTTCGAGACCATGACGACCGGCCTTGCCGCGATCCGCGCCGGGCAGTTCCGCGCCCTGGCGGTGACCGGGGCGGAACGGGCGCCGGCGCTGTCCGACGTGCCGACCATGGCCGAGGCGGGCGTGCCCGACTGCGTCACCGACGTGTTCTTCGCCGTGATCGGCCCGGCCGGGATGCCCCGCGCCGCGGTCGAGCGCACCTCGGCCGTGCTGCAGCGCGGCCTTCGCGCGCCCGGCGTCGAGGAACGCTTCCGCGACACGCTCGGGCTCGAGATCGCCTCCACCTCGCCCGAGGAGACGCACCGGATCATCGCCTCCGAGATCGACCGCTGGGCCGAGATCATCCGCATTTCCGGCGCCCGCGCCGACTGACCGGCGCGCCGCCAATCGGCAAGGACCAATACCGATGACCACCATGACCGAGACCCGGCCTCGGGCCGCAGCTGCACCCGACACCGAGTTCGACGCCATCGTGATCGGCGCCGGCATGTCGGGTCTCTACCAGCTTATCCGCCTGCGCGAGCTCGGGCTGGGGGCGCGCGTTTTCGAGGCCGGCACGGGCGTCGGCGGCACCTGGTACTGGAACCGCTACCCGGGCTGCCGCTTCGATTCCGAGAGCTACTCCTATTGCTATTCCTTCGACAAGGACCTGCTGCAGGAATGGAGCTGGAGCGAGCATTTCGCCCCGCAGCCCGAGACCGAGCGCTACCTCAACCGCGTCGCCGACAAGTACGACCTGCGCCGCGACATCCAGTTCAACGCGCGGGTCAGGGCGGCCGAGTGGGACGAGGCCAGCCGCAGCTGGACCGTCACGCTGGAGGACGGCAGCCGCCACCGCTCGCGTTTCCTCATCACCGCGATCGGCGCACTGTCGGCGCCGACCATGCCGAACTTCCCCGGCATTGGCGACTTCCGTGGCCAGTCCTTCCACACCGGGCTGTGGCCCAAGGAGCCGGTGGATTTCGCCGGCAAGCGCGTCGCCGTCATCGGCACCGGCGCCTCGGGCGTACAGACCATCCAGGAGGTCGCCAAGGCCGCGCGGGAACTGGTGGTCTTCCAGCGCACGCCGAACTGGTGCGCGCCACTCCACAACGCGAAGATCCCGCCGGAGGAGATGGAGGAGATCCGCACTCGCTACGACGAGATCTTCCGGCGTTGCGACGAGACCTTCTCCTGCTTCCTGCACACGCCCGACCCGCGCAACACCTTCGACGTGAGCGCCGAGGAGCGCGAGGCCTTCCTCGAGAAGCTCTACTCGGAGCGCGGCTTCGGCATCTGGGTCGGCAACTTCAAGGACATGCTGACCAACCGCGAGGCCAACCGCGTCATCTCGAACTTCGTCGCCAACAAGATCCGCCAACGGGTGAAGGATCCGAAGGTCGCCGAGAAGCTGATCCCTACGAACCACGGCTTCGGCACCCGCCGCGTGCCGCTCGAGACGAACTACTACGAGGTCTACAACCAGCCCAACGTGACGCTGGTGGACACCCGCGAGACGCCGATCGAGCGCATCACGGAGACCGGCATCCGCACCAGTGAGCGGGACTACGAGTTCGACATCATCGTCTATGCCACCGGCTTCGACGCGCTGCGCGGCGCCTTCGACCGCATCGACTTCCGCGGCAAGGGCGGCGTGGCGCTGAAGGAGAAGTGGAAGGACGGCGCAACCTCGCTCGTCGGCATGCTCCAGGACGGCTTCCCCAACATGTTCATGCTGCTCGGCCCGCACGCCGCGCTCGGCAACATCCCGCGCTCGATCGAGTTCAACGTGGACTGGGTGACCCGCCTGCTGCACCACATGCGGGCCAATGGCCTGACCCGCGCCGAGGCGACGCCCGAGGCGATGGCAAAGTGGATGGACCATGTGATGGAGGTCGCCCAGGGGCTGCTCTCCATGGAGGTCGATTCCTGGATGACCGGCGTCAACGTCAATGTCGAGGGCCGGCAGGTGCGCCGAGTCGCGCGCTACACCGGCAGCGCGCCGACCTATCGCGCATGGGCCGAGGACATCGCAGCGCGCGGCTATGCCGGCCTGGCGCTGAGCTGAGGCCGGGCCCGCCATGGACCGCGCTGCCTTTCCGGTGGTTCCCTCGCCTCCCCGCGCCGCGGAGCATGGCGGCTGATGCCGCGGCTGGTCATGCTCGCCTCGGCGCGCGGCGAGTCCTGCGCGAAACCCCGCCCGCAGGAATGGGAACATTTCACGCGGCGCGACTGGGCCGCGCTCGCAGCCGGCACGCCGCCCGCCCTGACGCAAGCCGAGTACGCCGCGCTGTGCGGCTTGAGCGAGCCGGTCTCCTTCGCCGAGGTGACCGAGACGCTGACCCCGCTCGCCTGCCTCATCAACCTCGAGGTGGCGGCGGCGCGGCGGCTGGCGGCGGACAAGGCCGCCTTCCTCGGCCGCCCGGCGGAACGCCGGCCCTTCATCGTCGCCATCGCCGGCAGCGTCGCCGTGGGCAAGAGCACGCTCGCGCGCACGCTGCGGTTCCTGCTGGCGCGCTGGCCCGACCATCCGCTGGTGGATCTCGTGACCACCGACGGCTTCCTGCATCCGAACCGGGTGCTGGAACAGCGCGGCCTGATGCACCGCAAGGGCTTTCCTGAGAGCTACGATCTGCGCCGGATGGCCCGCTTCCTTGCCGATGCGAAGTCGGGGCTTGAGGTGCAGGCGCCGGTCTATTCGCACCTCGCCTACGACATCGTGCCCGGCGAGCGCCAGGCGGTGCGCCGGCCCGACATCCTGATCTTCGAGGGGCTGAACGTGCTGCAGACCACCGCCGCCTCGGTAGTGGCCTCGGACTTCTTCGACTTCTCGATCTACGTCGATGCCCGGACCGCCGACATCGAGGCCTGGTACCTGGAACGCTTCCTGCTGCTCCAGCGCACCGCCTTCCGCGACCCGGCCTCCTATTTCCACCGCTACCGCGACCTGCCGCGCGGGCAGGCGGAGGCGATGGCGCGCGACATCTGGCGGCGAATCAACCTGGTCAACCTCCGCCGCAATGTCGTGCCGACGCGCGAGCGCGCGCGGCTTGTGCTGTCCAAGCGCAGCGACCATGCCGTGGGGGAGGTGCTGCTGCGCCGCCACTGACCACGCCCCCGCGCCGCGATGGCGCCCCACGCCGCCTGTGCAGCCGGCCCCTGCTTGCACGCTGTCCGAGGCTCCCCTGCCCATGTCCGCCAGCCCCGCTTCCCCGGTTTCCGCCCGCGCCGCCGCCACCGTGCTGCTGTTGCGCGACCGCCCGCAGGGCATGGAGGTGTTCATGGTGGTCCGCCACCACGAGATCGACTTCGCCTCGGGCGCGCTGGTGTTTCCCGGCGGCCGCGCCGATCCGGACGATGCCGCGGTCGCCGAGGCCCTCGGCGGTGCTTCGCACGCCACGCCCATCCACGTCGCGGCGGTGCGCGAAACATTCGAGGAATGCGGCGTGCTGCTGGCCCGGCGGCGCGGCGAGCAGGGGCTGGTCGGCGCCGAGGTGGTGCAGCGGCTGGAGGCGCCGCGCGCCGCGCTGTGCCGGCGCGAGGCCGCCTTCGCCGACATCCTCGCCGCCGAGGACTTGGTGCCGGCGACCGACCTGCTGGTGCATTTCGCGCATTGGATCACGCCGCGCACCCAGCCCAAGCGCTTCGACACGCATTTCTTCCTGACCGTCGCGCCGGAGGACCATCTCGCCCTGCATGACGGCGGGGAGGCGGTCGATTCCGTCTGGATCCGGCCGGCCGACGCGCTGGACGATGCCGCCAACGGGCGCCGCAAGATGATATTCCCGACTCGTATCAACCTGATGAAGCTGGCGCGCGAGACCACCGCCGAGGCCTCGATCGGCGCCGCGCGCAGCGCGCCGATCGTCACCGTCGAGCCGGAATTCGTGCGCGCCGTCCCCGGCGGGCGCGAACTCAGGATCCCGCTCGCCGCCGGCTATGGCGGCGAGATCTTCCTCGCCCACGACATGCCGGCCTCGGGCGGGGCGCAGCCGCGTTGACCGGCCCGCGGCGATGATCGGACCTTCCATCGAAGGGCGCGCGCCCGCCCGGGCGGGCGGGCGGGAGTGCCGCGGCATGGCGCCCCGGCGGGACACCGGCGCACGCGGAGCCGGTCGGTGAGCGCGGGACGCGGTGCCCCCGTGTCGGCGCGCGCGGCCGGCCGCGGCCAGCCCGCCGCGGCCAGGCTGACCGCCGAGCGCCGGGCCCAGATCACCGAGGCGGCGGGCGAATTGTTCGGGCGCCGCGGCTATCACGCGGCGACGATGCGCGACATCGCCCTTCGCGTCGGCGTCAGCCCCGGGCTCATCTACAACTATGTCGAGGACAAGGAGGAACTCCTGCTCCTGGTCCTCGACAGCCTGCTCGATGCCTATGCCAGCGGTATCCCGGCGGCGCTCGCCGGGTTGCGCGATCCGCTCGCGCGCTTCGCCGCCGCGGTGGATACCTATTGCCGGATCGTCGCCGAAAGGCCCGAGGCGACCCTGCTCGCCTATCAGGAATCGCGTTCGCTGCGCCGCTCGTTGCGCGAGCACATCAAGCGGCGCGAGGTCGAGACGAATGCGCTGATCGCCGACTGCATCAGCGACGGCATCGCGCAGGGGCTGTTCCGGCCGGTGGATGCCGAGCTGACCGCCTATCGCGTGGTGATGATGGCGCATGGCTGGGCGCTCAAGACCTGGCGGCTGGCGGGGCGGATGACGATCGACGACTACATTGCCGACAGCCTCGAGATGCTGCTCGGCGCGCTGCTCACGCCGCTCGGCGCGCAACGGCGGGCGGAGGCGGCGCGGTGACCATCCAGATCCTCAACGGCCTCGTCTATGGCAGCCTGCTGCTGGTGCTGGCGGCGGGGCTGGCGCTGATCTACGGGCTGCGGCGCGTGGTCAATTTCGGCCATGGCGCCTTCTACATGCTCGGCGCCTATGCCGGCTATACGGCGGCGCAGGCGGGCGGCTTCTGGGCCGGGCTGGCGGCGAGCGCGGTGGTGCTGGCGCTGTTCGGCGCGGTGCTCGACCGGCTGGTGTTCCGCGCCTTGCAGGACCGCGACCCGCTGGTGACGGTGATCGTCACCTTCGGCCTGCTGCTGGTGATCGAGGATGCGGTGCAGTGGATCTGGGGCACCGAGGGCCGCTCGATGGATGCGCCGGCGCTGCTGGCGGGTTCCGTCGCGCTGGGCGGCGACGCCTTCCCGGTCTATCGCCTGGCGGTGATCGCCATGGCGGCGGGGCTGACCGCCGCGCTGCTGGCCTGGCTGCACCGTTCCCGCGCCGGGCTGTTCGTCCGCGCCGCGAGCCTCGATCCGGCGATCACCGCCGTGCAGGGGGTGAACACCGACGCGGTGGCGATGCTGGTCACCGCGCTCGGCGCCGCGCTGGCCGGGGTGTCGGGGGTGATCGCGGCGCCGTTCCTGTCGCTGTCCCCGGCGATGGGCGGGCAGATCCTGGTGGATTGCTTCGTGGTGGTGGTGGTGGGCGGGCTCGGCAGCCTGGGCGGCGCAGCGCTGGCGGCGCTGCTGCTCGGCCAGGTGCAGGTGCTGGGCGCGGTGCTGCTGCCCGACATCGCGGCGCTGATCCCGTTCCTGACCATGGCCGCGGTGCTGCTGTGGCGGCCGACCGGGCTGGCGGGGAAGCGGCTGTGAGCGGGGCAGGGCGGATCGCCGCCGGGGCGCTGGCGACCGCGGCAGCGGGGCCGGCGATCGCGGCGCTGGTGCCGCCGGGCGTGCTGCTCTCGCTGCTGGCGCAGGCCTGCATCTACGCCATCCTCGCGCTGTCCGTCGGCGTGCTGGCGCGGCAGAACGGCATGGTCAGCTTCGGCCATGCGGCGATGTTCGGCGCCGGCGCCTATCTCGCCGGCATCGGCCTCGGCGCGCCCGGGCTGCTGCCGGCGGAAGCGGCGCTGCCGCTGGCCGTGCTGGCGGTGGCGGCGGTCTGCTTCGGCCTCGGGCTGATCGTCGTGCGGGTGCACGGCATCGCCTTCGCCATGCTGACGCTCGCCCTCGGCCAGGCCTGCTTCGAGGCGGCGAACAAGGCGCGCGGCGTGACCGGCGGCGCCGACGGGCTGACCGTGGCCCTGCCGCGCGAGATCTTCGGCCTGCCCGCCGCCACCTTCCAGTGGGCCGAGGGGATGTTCCTCATCGCCTGGCTGGCGATGGTGGCGCTGGCCGCGCTCGCCGCGCTGCTCGCGCGCAGCCGCTTCGGCCTGCTGACCGAGGCGATCCGCGAGAACGAGGAACGCGCCCGCTTCCTCGGCTATGGCACGGTGCTGCCGCGCGCGGCGGTGTTCGCGCTGTCGGGCGGCATCGCCGCGGCGGGCGGCGTGCTCTATGTGCTCTACAACGGCTTCGTCTCCCCCGAGACGGTGCATTGGAGCGTCTCGGGCTCGGCGCTGATCATGGCGCTGCTCGGCGGCACGCGCACGGTATGGGGGCCGCTCGCCGGCGCGGCGGTCTATTTCCTGCTGCGCGAGCAGCTGGTCGAGGTGACCGAGCGCTGGCTCGGCCTGCTTGGCATCCTGCTGGTGCTGGTCATGGTGTTCCTGCCGGACGGGCTGTCGGGCCTGCCGCGGCGGCTGCGCCGGCAGCGCGGGGCCGAGGCATGAGCGCGCCGGCGCTCTCGGCGCGGGGTCTCGCGCGCCATTACGGCGGCGTCGCGGCGCTGCGCGGCGTCGATCTCGACCTCGTGCCCGGCGAGATCCGCGGCCTGATCGGCCCCAACGGGGCGGGCAAGTCCACGCTGGTGGACGTGCTGTCGGGCCGCGCGCCGGGCAGCGGCGGCAGCGTGCGGCTGTTCGGCCAGGACATCACCGGCCTGGGGCCGGCGGCGCGGCGCCATGCCGGGCTGGCGCGCTCCTTCCAGCGCACCAGCATCTTCCCCGCCCTGCCGGTGGGCGCGCAGCTCGACCTCGCGGCGCGGCGCGTCGGCGCGACCGACGCGCCGCGCCTGCTTGATGAGCTGGACCTCGCGCGGCTCGCCGCGGTGCCGGCCGAGCAGACTGCCTATGGCGACCAGCGGCGGCTCGATCTCGCCCTCGCGCTGGTCGGCCCGCCGCGCGTGCTGCTGCTCGATGAACCGGCGGCGGGGCTGACGGCCGAGGAATCCCTCGCGCTGGCGGACCGGCTGCGCGAGCTCGCCCGCGCGCGGGGCGTGACGGTGCTGCTGGTCGAGCACGACATGGAGGTGGTGTTCCGCATCTGCGAGCGCATCACCGTGCTCGAACTCGGCGCCATCCTCGCCGAGGGCACGCCGCAGGAGATCCGCCGCCACCCCGAGGTGGTGCGCGCCTATCTCGGGAGCGCGGCGGCATGATCCTCGAACTCGACGGCGTGCATGCCTTCTACGGCGAGGCGCATATCCTGCACGGCGTCAGCCTGGCGGTGGCCGAGGGGGAGCGCGTGGCGCTGGTCGGGCGCAACGGCGTGGGCAAGACCACCACGGTCAATGCCGTGCTCGGGCTGGCGCGGGTGCGGGCGGGCACGGTGCGCTTCCACGGAGCGGCGCGGACGCTGCCGCTGCGGCCCTACCGGGCGGCGCGGGCGGGCATCGCGGTGGTGGTGCAGGGCAGGCGCATCCTGCCCAACCTGACGGTGCGCGAGAACCTCCTGCTCGGCGCCGCGGTGCGGCGGCCGGGGCCATGGACGCTCGCCTCGGTCTGCGCGATGTTCCCCATCCTCGCCGAGCGCGCGGCGACGCCGGGCACCGCGCTGTCGGGCGGGCAGCAGCAGATGCTCGCCATCGGGCGCGCGCTGATGGCCAATCCGGACCTGCTCATCCTCGATGAGCCGAGCGAGGGGCTGGCGCCGGTGGTGGTGGACGAGCTCGGCGAGGCGCTCGACCGCCTGGCGACGCGCGAAGGCACGGCGCTGCTGCTGATCGAGCAGCATCTGGGGCTGATCCGCCGCGCCGCGCGGCAGTTCCACGCGATGGCGAAGGGCAGGATCGTCGCCTCGGGGCCGGTTGCCGGCCTCGACGAGGCGGTGCTGCACGAGCATCTGGGCGTCTAGCGTCAACCAAGGGAACAGGAGGAACGTCATGCGAACCAGGAGAGAAGCGATCATCGGCGCCGCCGCCTTCGGCGCTTCCGCCGCCGGGCTTGCCGGGGCGGCGCGCGCCCAGGCGGGGCGCGATCCGATCCGCGTCGGCGTGCCCACCTCGCAGACCGGCGCCTATGCCGTGCTGGGCGAGGAGGTGATCCGCGGCGTGCAGTTCGCGGTGGATGAGGCCAATGCCGCCGGCGGCATCGACGGCCGCCAGGCGGAGTTCCGCATCGGCGACGAGCAGAGCAACCCCGACGCCGCGCGCCGCGCCGCCGAGCGCCTCGCGCAGGGCGGCCACGGCCTGCTGATCGGCGCCATCTCCTCGGCCAGCGGGCTTGCCATCGCGGGCCAGCTCGATCGGTGGAACGCGCTCTACGTCTCGACGGTCAACAAGGCCGACCGGCTGACGGGCGAAGCCTGCGGGCGGCGGCTGTTCCGCGCCAACCATTCCGATGCGATGGACCTGATGGTGGTGGCGCCGTGGCTGCGCGGCCGGCCGGAACGCAAATGGGGCATCTGCGCGGCGGACTACGTCTGGGGCCGCGATTCGGCGGCCGGCTTCACCCGCGCGGCGCAGGAAACCGGCAAGGAGGTCGCGCTCAGCGTCTTCCCGCCGCTCGGCACGCGCGACTACGCGCCCTACATCTCGCAGCTCAAGGCGACCGAGCTGCAGGGGGTGTGGGTGGTGCTCTCGGGCGGGGACGCGATCAACTTCGCCAAGCAGGCGCGGCAGTTCGGCCTGTCGGCGGAGCTGACGATCGTCGGGCACGCCTATATCGTGCCGACGACGCTGCGCGCGGCGGGCGAGGACGTGGTCGGCTCCTATGGCGTCATCAACTACGACGCCTCCCTCGACACGCCGCAGAACCGCCGCTTCGTCGAGGCCTGGCGCCGCCGCTTCAACCAGGACCCCGGCGAATACGAGGCCGAGACCTATACCGGCATGCGCCTGATCTTCGAGGGCGTCCGCAAGGCCGGCAGCACCGATGCGGACAAGGTGGCGCAGGCGATGAACAGCCTGGAGTTCGAATCGCCCTTCGGCATGGTGCGGATGCGCGCCGAGGACCACCAGCTGGTGATGCCGAACCTGATGGGCCGCGTGGTGCGCGACGACGGGCGCGTGCACCGCGCGATCGAGATGACCGTGCCGGTCGCCGAGGCGACGCCGCCGCCCTCGGCGACCTGCCGGATGGGCTGAGGCGCCCGCAGAAAGGAAGGAAGCAGGATGTTCGAGGTCGAGCGGCGCGAGGGCGTCGTCGTGGTGACGATGAACCGCGCGCCCGCCAATGCCATCAGCGAGGAGTTCCTCGCCGGCTTCAACCGCGTGCTCGACGGGATCGAGCGCGAGGGCCTGCCGCGCGCGCTGCACATCCGCAGCGCGCTGCGGTTCTTCTCGGCCGGCGCCGATCTCAAGGAGATCGGCGGGCGGTTCGGCGCCGAGGATGGGGTGCGCGACATGCTGCGCCATGTCGCCGCCTTCCATCACCTCTATGACCGGATCGAGCGGCTGCCGCTCGTCACCATCGCCGAGATCAACGGCCCGGCGCTCGGCGGCGGGCTGGAACTGGCGCTGTCGTGCGACTTGCGGATCGCCGCGCAGGAGGCGCGGATCGGGCTGCCGGAAGCCGGCATCGGCCTGATCCCCGGCGCCGGCGGCACGCAGCGGCTGACCCGGCTGTGCGGGCCGGGCGTCGCGGCGCGCATCATCCTCGCCGCCGAGGCGGTGGACGGCGCCACCGCCGAGCGCCTTGGCATCGTCCAGTGGGCGGTGCCGGGCGGCGAATTGCCGGCGCGCGCGCGCGCGCTGGCCGACCAGGTGGCCGGCCTCGCGGGGCCGGCGCTGGCCGCCTGCAAGGCGTGCATCCGCGCCTCGACCGACCGCGCCCCGGACGGCTACGCGATGGAGCACGACGCGATGCGGCGGCTGATGACCACGGAGGAGGCGCGCAAGCGCGTCTCGGCCTTCCTCGAAAGCAGACGAAAGTAGGAGCGAGAGATGAAACTCAACGACAAGGTGGCCGTGGTGAGCGGCGGCGCCTCCGGCATCGGGCGCGCCACCTGCCTGGCGCTGGCGCAGGCCGGCGCGCGCGTCTTCATCGGCGACCTCAACCTCGAGGGCGGGCGCGAGACCGCCGCGCGCATCGCCGCCGCCGGCGGCCAGGCCGAGGCGCTGCCGCTCGACGTCACCAAGCCCGAGGCGGTTGCCGCCTTCGCCGCCGCGGTGCACGCGAAGGTCCAGCGCGCCGATGCGGTGATCAGCACCGCCGGGTGGGACCGCATCGAGCCCTTCGTGAAAAATCCGCCCGAGTTCTGGGAACAGATCGTGCAGATCAACTACCTCGGCTGCGTGCGCTTCGTGCGCGCCTTCCTCGACCCGATGATGGAAGGCGGCGGCGGCAGGGTGGTGACGGTGGCGAGCGACGCCGGGCGCGTCGGCAGCATGGGCGAGACGGTCTATGCCGGCGCCAAGGGCGGCGTCATCGCCTTCACCAAGTCGCTGGCGCGCGAGATGGCGCGCCACGAGATCACCTGCAACGTGGTCTGCCCGGGGCCGACCGACACGCCGCTCTTCGCCGCCCAGCCCGAGCGGATGCGCGAGGCGCTGGCCCGAGCCATCCCGCTCAAGCGCGTGGCGAAGCCGGAGGAGATCGCCGACGCGATCCTGTTCTTCGCCTCCGACCGCTCGCGCTACATCACCGGCCAGACGCTGAGCGTCTCGGGCGGGCTGACCATGTCGTGACGGGTGCGGGGCCGCCGCGCCCCGCGCCCTCCCCTTTTGCGCCCCTCTCCAGGAGAACACACCGATGGACTACACCGACATCCTCTATGCCGTGGAGGATTCCACGGCGATCATCACCATCAACCGGCCCGACCGCTACAATTCCTTCCGCGGCCGCACGGTGGAGGAGCTCATCAATGCCCTCCAGCGCGCCTGGGTGGACCAGAAGGTCGCCTGCGTGATCCTGACCGGCGCGGGCAGCAAGGCCTTCTGCACCGGCGGCGACCAGAAGGAATACGTCGAGACCGGCGGCTACGGCACCAGCGCCAACGGGCTGTGGGAAGTCGAGACGCTGCAGAACACCATCCGCGACATCCCCAAGCCGGTGATTGCGGCGGTGAACGGCTTCGCCATCGGCGGCGGCCATGTGCTGCATGTGCTGTGCGACCTGACCATCGCATCCGACAATGCCCGCTTCGGCCAGGCCGGGCCGCGCGTCGGCTCCTTCGACGCCGGCTGGGGCACGGCGCTGCTGACGCGCATCGTCGGCGAGAAGAAGGCGCGCGAGATCTGGTTCCTCTGCCGCCAGTACACGGCGGAGGAAGCGAAGGAGATGGGCCTCGTCAACAAGATCGTGCCGCAGGCCCAGCTGATGACCGAGGCCAAGGGCTGGGCGGCGGAGATCGCGGCGCTGAGCCCGACCGCCATCAAGTTCCTGAAGTATTCCTTCAACGCCGATTCGGCCCATGCCTACGGCACCACCAAGATGGCGATGGCCGCGCTCGACGGCTTCGGCCACACCGAGGAAGCGATGGAAGGCAAGCGCGCCTTCGTCGAGAAGCGCAAGCCGGACTTCTCGCCCTTCCGCTGAGCAAGGGGCGCGGGGAACCGGACCATCACGGGCGCGGGCGGATCGCCGCCCGCGCCCGCCACAAGGCAGGGAGGCGGCGGCGATGAACAACAAGCACAATCCTGGCATCTCGCGCCGGTCGCTGATGGCCGGGATGGGCGGCGTGGCGCTGGCGGCGCCCGCATCGGCGGCGTTTCCCGACCGTCCGGTGCGTCTTGTCGTGCCCTATGCCGCGGGCGGGGGCACCGATGTCGTCTCCCGCCTCGTGGCGCAGGCGATCACCGCCCGGCTCGGCCAGCCGGTGGTGGTCGAGAACCGCACCGGCGGCGGGGTCGTCGGCGGCTCGGAAGTCGTCGCGCGCGCGGCGCCCGACGGCTACACGCTGCTGGTGGCGACCACCAGCCACACGGTCAACCCGACGCTGCTGCCCTCCCTGCCCTACGACACCGAGCGCGACTTCGCCCCGGTGGCCATGTTCAGCGAGGTGCCGATGGCGCTGATCGTCCACCCGGCGGTGCCGGCGGCGGATGCGCGCGCCTTCCTCGCGCTGCTGCGCGCGCGGCCGGGCGCCTTCACCTATGGCTCGGCCGGGGTGGGCAGCACGCCGCACCTGGCGGGCGAACTGTTGCGGCTCCTGGCCGGCGTGGACATCCTGCATGTCGCCTATCGCGGCAACGGCCAGGCGCTGCAGGATCTGGTGGCGGGACAGATCCAGTTCATGTTCGACCCGGTCTCCACCGCCTCGGCGCTGGCGCGTTCGGGCAGCGTGCGCGCCCTCGCGATCAGCACCCGCGCCCCTTCGCCGGTCTTTCCCGGCGTGCTGACGCTCGAGGAAGCGGGCGTCGCGGGCTTCGACTGCCGCACCTGGAACGCCGCACTCGCGCCGGCGCGCACGCCGCCCGAGGCCGTGGCGCGGCTGAACGAGGCGGTCATCGCCGCGCTGGCCGAGCCGGCGCTGCGCGCGCGCTTCGCCGAACTCGGCGCCAATCCGGGCGCGCCCATGCCGCCGGCGGCGATCGGCGCCTTCATCACCCGCGAGATCGAGCGCTGGGGCGATGTCGTCCGCCGTTCCGGCATGCGGCCGGCATGACCGGCGCCGCCAGCGCATGAAAGGCAGGAACCCATGAACCCCATCTTCGAACGCCTCGAACGCCGCCGCGGCTGGACCGCGGAGGAGACGCTGCTGCTCGACCAGGTGCGCCGGCTCTGCGCCGAGCAGATCGCCCCGCGCGCGGCCCATCACGACCGCAGCGGCGAATTCCCCTTGGACAATATCCGCCGCATCAACGAGCTCGGCCTCAACCGCATCTTCCTGCCCGAGGCCCATGGCGGGGTGGGGCTGCGCTTCCGCACCTATCTCGAGGTGGTCAAGATCCTCGCCGAGGCCTGTGCCTCCACCGCCATCATCTATGCCACCAACTACCATGCGCTCGGGCCGCTGATGGATTTCGGCTCCGAGGAGTTGAAGGCGCGCGTGCTGCCGCGCATCGCCGAGGGCGCGCTCGGCGCGCTCGCCATCACCGAGGCGGTCGGCGGCTCCGACGCCACCGCCATGACCACGCGCTTCCGCCCCGAGGGCGACGAAATCGTGGTCGATGGCGGCAAGGTCTTCATCACCAGCGGCGACGTGGCCGATTTCCTGCTTCTTTTCGGCAAGTGGGAGGGCATCGCCGATCCCAAGGGCGCGATCAGCCTGCTGGTGATCGAGCGGCAGGCGGTGCAGGGCTACAAGGTGCTGCGGCTCGAGGAGAAGCTCGGCCACCGCGCCTCCTCGACCGCCGCGCTCGCCTTCGAGGGCTGCCGCGTGCCGCGCGCCAACCTGATCGGCGCGCCGGGGGATGGGCTGAAGCTGCTGTTCGCCGCGCTCAACCGCTCGCGCCCGTCTGTGGCGGCGCATGCGCTCGGCATCGCGCGGGCGGCCTTCGGCGACATGGTCGCCTATGCCAATGACCGCCGCTCCTCCGGCCGGCGGATCGTGGATTTCCAGGCCAACCAGTTCACCATCGCCGATGCCGCGACCGACCTCGCCATGGCCGAGGCGTGGCTCGACTACCTGTGCGGCGTGATGGAGGACGGGGAGGAAGGCTACGGCCTCGAATCCTCGATGGCGAAGATGCGCGCCTCCGACCTCGCCATGCGGATCGCCACCGACGCGATCCAGATGCATGGCGGCTACGGCTACATCCAGGACTACCGGGTGGAGCGCCTTTTCCGCGACGCCAAGATCACCCAGATATGGGAAGGTACGAACCAGGTGCACCGCCAGTTGATCGGCCGGAGTTTTGCCAGGCGCGACTGATGGGCGGGCGCCCACGCAACGGAGGCAATGTCCATGCAGTTCGCCCCGATCCTGCCCGAGGCCCGCATCCGCGCCATGCGCGCGGCGGGGCTGTGGGGCGACCATCTGCTGACCGACAGCCTGGATGCAGCGGTCGCCGCGCAACCGGGCGCGACCGCCATCGTCGGCCGCAACAGCCTGACCGGCGAGCGCGCCTCGCTGACCTATGCCGAGCTCGCTGAGCGGGCGGAGCGCATCGCGCTCGGCCTGTCGCGGATGGGGGTCGGGCGCGGCGACGTGGTCTCCTTCCAGCTGCCCAACTGGTGGCAGTTCACCGCCCTGCACCTGGCGTGCCTGAGGATCGGGGCGGTGACCAACCCGCTGATGCCGATCTTCCGCGAGCGCGAGCTCGGCTTCATGCTCGGCCTGGCCGAGAGCAAGGTGTTCATCGTGCCGCAGCTGTATCGCGGCTTCCATCACGCGGCGATGGCGCGGACGCTGCGCCCGTGCCTGCCGGGACTCGCCCGGCTGCTGGTGATCGGCGGGGAGGGCGAGGAGGATTTCGACCAGCTCCTCGCGCCGCAGCCCGGGGCCGATGCGCGCGCGATCTTCGCTGCCGGGCGGCCCGGCGCCGACGAGGTGGTGCAGATCCTCTTCACCTCCGGCACCACCGGGGAACCGAAGGGGGTGATGCACACCTCCAACACGCTGTTCAGCAATGTCCGCGGCTATATCGAGCGCATCGGCCTCGGGCCGGCGGACGTGCTGATTATGTCCTCCCCCATGGCGCACCAGACCGGCTTCATGTACGGGCTGATGGCGCCGATCCTGCTCGGCGCCAAGGTAGTGCTGCAGGACATCTGGCAGCCGGAGGAGGCGGCCGACCTGATCGAGGCCGAGGGCGTGACCTTCACCATGGCCTCGACGCCGTTCCTGTCGGACCTCGCGGATGTGGGCGCGCGCCGGCCCGAGGCGGTCCGCAGCCTGCGGATGTTCCTCTCGGCCGGGGCGCCGATCCCGCGCGTGCTGGCCCGCCGCGCCGCCGAGGCGCTCGGCGCCACCATCATCTCCGCCTGGGGCATGACCGAGAACGGCGCCGCCACCACCACCCGGCCGGACGACCCGCCCGAGAAGGCCTTCGAGACCGATGGCTGCCCGCTGCCCGGCGTCGAGCTGCGGGTGGTGGATGCGGAAGGCCAACCTCTGCCGGCCGATCAGGAGGGCCGGCTGCAGATCCGCAGCGCCAGCAACTTCGTCGGCTATCTGCGCCGCCCGGAATGGTTCGGCACGGATGCCGAGGGCTGGTTCGAGACCGGCGACCTCGCGCGCTTGGATGCGGACGGCTATGTCCGCATCACCGGCCGCGCCAAGGACATCATCATCCGCGGCGGCGAGAACATTCCCGTCGTCGAGGTGGAGGGCCTGATCTACCGCCACCCCGCCGTGCAGGAGGCGGCGGTGGTCGCCATGCCGGATGCGCGGCTCGGCGAGCGGGCCTGCGCCTTCGTCGTGCCGCGCCCCGGCGCCGGCGCGCCGAGCCTCGCGGAACTCAACGCCTTCCTGCTGCGCGAGCAGATCGCCAAGCAGTACCTGCCCGAACGGCTCGAAGTGGTGGAGCAGATGCCCAAGACGCCCTCGGGCAAGATCCAGAAGTTCCAGCTGCGCGAGCGGGCCAAGGGCCTGACGCCCGAGCAGCGGCAGGGCTGAGCGGAGGCGGCGCTCCGGCGCGGCGGGGCATCAGCCCTGCCGCGCGTATTGCACCGCGACGCGGCCGATCCTTTCGCGCGCGATCACCAGCTTCATGATCTGCGCCGTGCCGTCGCCGATCTCGAGTCCCATCACGTCGCGTAGCCGCTGCTGGTGCGGCAGGTCCTTCGAATAGCCGGCATGGCCGTGGGTCAGCAGGCATTGGTGGATCACCTCCACCGCCGTCTTGGGGGCAAGCCACTTGCACATCGCCGCTTCCGAGGTGTGCGGCAGGCCGTGGTCGCGCAGCGCCAGGGTCTGGTAGCAGAGCATCCGCGCCGCGGCGAGCATGGTCTCCCCCTCGGCGAGGGGGAAGGTCACGCCCTGGTATTGCGCCAGCGGCGCGCCGAAGGTCCGGCGTTCCTGGATATAGGCCCAGCTCTCGTCGAGCGAGGCCTGCGCGGCGGCGATGCATTGCAGTCCGATCAGCGCGCGGCTGTAGTCGAAGCCCTGCATGACCTGCACGAAGCCGCGGTTCTCCTCGCCGAGCATGTGGTCGGCCGGCACCTTCACGCCGTCGAAGAAGACCGAGCCGCGGCCCACCGCGCAGGTGCCGAAATCGTCGAAGCGCGAGCGCGAGATGCCCGGCGCGTCGAGCGGCACGAGGAAGGCGCTGATGCCGCGCGCGCCGTCCTCGGGGCGGCCGCTGCGGGCGAAGACGACGATCCCCTCGGCCTGGTCGGCGCAGCTGATCGAGGTCTTCTCGCCCGACAGCACCCAGCCATTGCCGGCGCGCTCGGCGCGCAGCGCGAGGTTGGCCGCGTCCGACCCGCCGCGCGGCTCGGTGAGGCCGATGGCGACGATCGCCTCCCCGCCGACGATGCGCCGCACCCAGTCCTGCGCTAGCGGCGGCGCCGCGTGGCGCAGGATGATGCTGCCCATCAGCGAGCCGAGCAGCTGGACATAGCTGACATTGATGTCGGCATGGGCCACCGCCTCGACCACCAGCCCCGCGGTCACGCAGGACTGGCCGAGGCCGCCATGGCTCTCGGGCATCTCGGGCGCGATCAGGCCGAGGCCGCCCATCTCCCGCAGCAGCGCGCGATCGAGCGCGCCGGCCTGTTCGCGCGCGCGGTATCCGGGCGCGAGGCGGCTGGCGGCGAAGCGGCGCGCGGCGTCGGAGATCGCCTGCTGCTCCTCGGTCGGTATGAAGCTCATTTGTGGTTCCCTCGCGGATGTCCCGCCCCTGGTCGCGATCAGCCGTGGCCGGCGGCGGCGCCCGCCCGCGCGCGGTATTTGGCGAGCGAGCCGGCATGCATGACATGCCCGCCGAGCGGACGGCCGATGATGCGTTCGGCGAGGCGCGCCGCCTCGATCAGCTTCTCGAGGTCGAGGCCGGTCTCGATGCCCATCTCGTGGCAGAGGAACACCATGTCCTCGGTGCAGATGTTGCCCGCGCCGCGGCTGTCGCCATGCCCCGCGAAGGGGCAGCCGCCGAGCCCGGCGATCGAGCTGTCGAACAGATCGACGCCCATCTCGAGCGCCGCCAGCACATTCGCCGCGCCGAGCCCGCGCGTGTCGTGCAGGTGCAGCCCGATGCGGGTGGCGGGCAGCGCCTCGCGCAGCATGCCCACCAGCCGGCGGACCGATTGCGGATTGGCCCAGCCCATGGTGTCGGCGAGATAGACCTTCGGCAGCACGATGCCGCGCTCGGCGCAGGTGCGGTGCGCCCAGACCAGCTCGTCCACCGCGCGGGCCGGCGGGATCTCGCCCTCGAAGTTGCAGCCGAAGGCGGCCATGACCAGCGCGCGCTCGACCTTCAGCCCCGCCTCGGCATAGAGGTCGAGCCAGCGCAGCACGCGCCCGCGCATCTCCTCGGCCGAGCAGTTGTTGTTGCGCCGCGCAAAGGCGTCGGAGGCATAGAGGCTGATCTTGCCGGCGAGATCGACGCCGGGCGTGGCGCGGGCGCGCTCGAAGCCCTGCTCGTTCAGCCAGACCGCCTCGTAGCGCACGCCGGGGCGGCGGCGGATGGCGGCGAAGAGCGCCTCGGAATCCGTCATCTGCGGCACCGCCTTGGGCGAGACGAAGGAGGCGACCTGCACCGCCTTGAGGCCGGTCTCGGCCAGCGCCTCGACCAGCGCGGCGCGCTGTTCGAGCGGATAGACCCGCGGCTCGATCTGGAAGCCCTCGCGCGGGCCTTCCTCGTGGAACTCGACGCGCTTCGGCAGATCGGACATGCGTCCTGGCCTCCTCTCCATTTGCGCCGGCGCGTTGCGTCCGCCGCGCCATCTTGCGGCACGAGGGCGCTGTCGCGCCAGCCGTCCCGGCATCCTTGACAGCCATGTTCCGGCCGTCAATGATTGGACCACAAGAATGAGGCACGCGGCAAGAATGAGGCACGCGGCGCGACGCAGCCGCGGCCATGGGTGGGGAAGTTCAGGATGACGACTCGCTTGCGGGCCGCGCTGCGGCACGACGGCGCGGGCCGCGTATCGCGGCGCGCCATGCGGGACGCTTCGCGCCGGTGGGCGCGGCGCCCGTGACCCTCGGTTCCTGGCCGGCGGCCGCCACGGTCGCGCCCTTCTTCAATGCCCGTTCGGTGGCGGTGATCGGCGCCTCGGCCGACCCGCTCAAGATCGGCGGCCGCCCCGTCGCCGGCCTGATCGAGGCCGGCTTCGAGGGCCGCATCCTGCCCGTCAACCCGAACTACCCGACGGTGCAGGGCCTGCCCGCCTACCGCTCCATCGCCGATGTGCCGGGCGAGGTCGATCTCGCCATCGTCTCGGTGCCGACGCGCGACGTGCATGGCGCGATCGAGGCCTGCGCGGCCAAGGGCGTGCGCGCCGCGGTGGTGTTCAGCGCCGGCTTCGCCGAGGTGGACGAGGCGGGACGGCAGGCGCAGGACAGCCTGGTCGCGCTGGCGCGCCACCACGGCATGCGGCTGATGGGGCCGAACTGCATGGGCACGATCAATGTGCGCCAGCGGCTCATCGCCTCCTTCACCTATATCGTCTCGGGCAATTGGCCGAAGCCGGGCGGGGTCAGCATCGTCAGCCAGTCCGGCGCCTTCGGCTCCTATTGCCTCGGCCTCGCGCGCGACCAGGGGATCGGCCTCAACCTCTGGGCCACCACGGGCAACCAGGCGGATGTGGATTTCACCGACACCCTGGCCTATGCGCTCGAGGATCCCGAGACGCGCGTCGTGCTCGCCTATATCGAGGGCTGCGGCCGGCCGCAGGCGCTGGTGGGCGCGCTGGAACGCGCCCGCGCGCTGGGCAAGCCGGTGGTGATGATGAAGGTCGGCGCCTCGGATGTCGGCGCCGCGGCGGCGGCCTCGCACACCGCCTCGCTGGCCGGCGCGGACGAGGTCTATGACGCGCTGTTCCGCCAGTACGACGTGCACCGCGCCCGCTCGCTCGAGGAGTTCCTCTCGATCGGCTACGCCTGCAACCTCGGGCGCTTCCCGACCACGCCGGCGCTCGGTGTACTGACCATCTCGGGCGGGGCGGGGGTGCTGACCGCCGACACCGCGCGGCGCGAGGGGCTGGACGTGCCGGAACTGCCGGCCCCGGCGCGGGAGGAGCTGCGCGCGCTGGTGCCGGCGGGCGGCCTTCGCAACCCGGTGGACCTGACCGGCGCGGCGCTGCACGATTTCTCGCTGTGGCCGAAGTCGCTGCGGATCCTGATGCAGCAGGGCGGCTGCCCGACGGCGGTGCTGTTCATGGCGCATCTCGGCCGCAACCCCGTTTTCGTCGAGCGCCTGCGCCCGATCTTCGAGGCGCTGTCGGCCGAGTTCTCGGACCGCGTCTTCGCGTTGGCCATGGATGCCGCGCCGGAGGTCCGCCGCAGCCTCGAGGAGCGCGGCATGCTGGTCTATCGCGACCCGGTGGAGGCGACGCGCGCCATCGCCGCGCTGGTGCGCTTCGGGCGCGCCTTCGCCGAGCGCGGCGCGGCCGGGGCGCCGCCGGTGCTGCCGCCGCAGCCGGACCTGCCGGCCGGCCCGCTCGATGAGCGCGCGGCCAAGGCGATCCTCGCCGGCGCCGGCATCCCGATGGTCCCCGACCGCATCGCCCGCACGGCCGAGGAGGCGGCGGCGGCGGCCGAGGCGCTGGGCTTCCCGGTGGCGATGAAGATCCTCTCGCCCGACATCGCCCACAAGACCGAGGTGGGCGGCGTGGCGCTCGGCCTCGCCTCCGCCGCGGCGGTGCGCGACGCCTTCGCGCGCATCGGCGCCTCGGCGCGCGAGAAGGCGCCGGGCGCGCGCATCGAGGGCGTGATCGTCTCCCCCATGGTCGGGCGGGGCACCGAGATGATCCTCGGCGTCCACCGCGACCCGGTCTTCGGCCCGGTGGTGATGGCCGGGCTCGGCGGCATCCATGTCGAGGCACTCGGCGATGTCAGCTTCCGCGTGGCGCCCTTCAGCGAGGCCGAGGCGATGCGGATGCTGCGCGAGCTGCGCGCCTGGCCGCTGCTCGAGGGCGCGCGCGGGGTGCCGCCGGCCGATGTCGAGGCGCTGGCGGCGGCACTCGCGCGGCTGTCGGTCTTCGCCGACCGCCACCGCGACCGGCTGCTCGGCGTGGACGTCAACCCCTTCATCCTGCACCCGCGCGGGCGCGGCGGCGTCGCCGTGGACGCCCTGATCCAGACGCTCTGACCGACACAACGAACGAGGAGACGCGCATGCTGTTCACCGAGGAACACGAGGCCATCCGCCGCACGATCGCCCGCATCGTGAAGGAGGAGATCAACCCCCATGTCGATGAGTGGGAGAAGGCAGGCCGCTACCCCGCCCACCAGGTGATGAAGATCCTCGGCAAGGCCGGGCTGCTCGGCATCACCCGCCCGCCCTCCTTCGGCGGCCTCGGCCTCGACTATTCCTACGAGACGGTGATGGCCGAGGAGCTCGGCCATGTCGCGGCGCAGGGCGTGTCCACCTCGATCGGCGTGCAGACCAACATGTGCTGCCCGGCGCTGGCCAAGCACGGCTCGGACGAGCTGCGCCGCGAGTTCCTGGTGCCGCTGATCGCCGGCGACATGGTCGGCGCGATCGGCGTCAGCGAGGAGGGCGCGGGATCGGACGTGGCGAGCATCCGCACCCATGCGCGGCGCGACGGCGACGACTACGTCATCAACGGCGGCAAGATGTGGATCACCAACGGCGCCCAGGCCGACTGGATCTGCCTGCTGTGCAACACCGGCGAGGAAGGCGCGCCGCACCGCAACAAGTCGCTCATCGTGGTGCCGATGAAGACCAAGGGCGTGACGGTGGCGCGGGTGCTGGACAAGCTCGGCCTGCGCTGCTCGGACACCGCGCAGATCTTCTTCGACGAGGTGCGCGTGCCGGTCCGCAACCGCATCGGCGAGGAAGGCAAGGGCTTCATCTACCAGATGGAGCAGTTCCAGGAGGAACGCCTCTACGGGGCGACGCGCAGCATCACGCAGCTCGAGGACGCGGTGGCGATGACGGCCGAATACACCGGCCAGCGCCAGGCCTTCGGGCAGGCCCTGCTCGACAACCAGTGGATCCAGTTCAAGCTGGCCGAATGGCAGACCGAGATCGAGGCGCTGCGCTCGCTGATCTACCGCGCGGTCGAGATCTACGTGAATGGCGGCAACGTCACGCGGCTGGCCTCGATGGCGAAGCTCAAGGCGGGCCAGCTGCTGCAGGTGATCCCGAGCGGCTGCCTGCAGTTCTGGGGCGGCCAGGGCTTCATGTGGGAGAACCCGGTCTCGCGCATCTACCGCGATTCGCGCATCAGCTCGATCGGCGGCGGGGCCAATGAGGTGATGCTGCAGATCATCGCCAAGGACATGGGCCTGTCGCACCGGCAGCGGAAGCGGCATTGAGGCGGCGGGAGGTCCGGCGATGCCGGTGATCGAATCGCGGCTCGACACCGCAGCGCCCGCCTTCCACGACAACCGGGAGCGGATGCTGGCGGAGATCGCCCGCTTCCGCGCGCTCGAGGACAAGGTGCGGCAGCGTTCGGAGCGCGAGCGCGAACGCTTCCGCCGCCGCGGCCAGCTGCTGCCGCGCGAGAGGGTCGAGCTGCTGCTCGACCCCGGGGCGCCCTTCCTTGCCCTCTCGACCCTCGCCGGGCTCGGCATGCATGACGATGACGGGCTGGACGAGGTGTTCGGCGGCGGACTGATCGTGGGCATCGGCCAGGTCGCGGGCACGCGCGTCATGGTCATCGCCAATGACAGCGCCATCAAGGGCGGCACCACGGTGCCGATGGGCACCAAGAAGGCGCTGCGCGCGCAGGACATCGCCCTGCGCGAGAAGCTGCCGCTGATCCAGCTGGTCGAGAGCGGCGGCGGCAACCTGTTCCGCCAGGAGGAGACCTTCGTCCGCGGCGGCCGCAAGTTCTTCAACCAGGCGCGGCTGTCGGCCGCCGGCATCCCGCAGGTGACGGTGGTGCATGGCAGCTCGACCGCCGGCGGCGCCTATGTGCCCGGCATGTCGGACCATGTCATCATGGTGCGGCGGCGCGCGCGCGTCTTCCTCGCCGGCCCGCCGCTGCTGCGCGCCGCCACCGGCGAGATCGCCGACGACGAGGAGCTCGGCGGCGCCGACATGCACGCGACCGGGCCGGGCACCACCGAATACCTCGCCGAGGACGACGCCGACGCGATCGCCCTGGCGCGCGAGGTGGTGGAGAAGCTCTATTGGAACGACCGCCGGCCGAAGATCGAGGTGCCGCCGGCCCGCCCGCCGCGCCATGCGGCCGAGGAGCTGCTCGGCCTGGTGCCGCCCCGCCACCAGACGCCCTACGACATGCGCGAGATCCTCGCGCGCATCCTCGACGATTCCGACTACCTGGAGTTCAAGGCCGCCTTCGACCCCTACACCATCTGCGGCCGCGGCCGGATCGAGGGCCACCCTTGCGGGCTGATCGGCAACAACGGCCCGATCACGCAGCGCGGCGCGGTCAAGGCGGCGCAGTTCATCCAGCTGTGCTGCCAGTCCGGCATCCCGATCATCTACCTGCAGAACACCACCGGCTACATGGTGGGGCGGGAGGCCGAGACCGAGGGCATCGTCAAGCACGGCTCGAAGATGATCCAGGCGGTCACCAACGCCACCGTGCCGCAGATCACCGTCATCGTCGGCGGCAGCTTCGGCGCCGGCAACTACGGCATGTGCGGGCGCAGCTTCGATCCGCGCTTCCTGTTCTCCTGGCCCAATTCGCGCATCGCGGTGATGGGCGGCGAGCAGGCGGCGGGCGTGCTGTGCACCGTGACCGAGGCGAAGCTGCAGCGCGCCGGCAAGCCGGTGGACGAGGAGCGGATCGCCACCCTGCGCCGCGAGATCATCGAGAAATACGACCGCGTCTCCACCGCGCTCTATGCCACGGCGCGGCTGTGGGACGACGGCATCATCGACCCGCGCGACACGCGCCGGGTGCTCGGGCTCTGCCTGTCGATCTGCCGCGAGGGCGCGCTGCGGCCGCTGAGCCCGATCACCTTCGGCGCGGCGCGCCTGTGACGACGGAGAGACGAGAGATGGAGATCGCCACCGGCCAGCATGAGGCGCTGGCGCTTGCCCGCCGCGGCATGCGGCTCGACGTGCTGTTCACCCGGCCGGAACGCCGCAACGCCATGAGCGCCGCGCTGAACCGGGAGATGCGCGCGCTGTTCGCGGCGCTGGCCGATGACCGCTCGGTGCGGCTGGTGGTGCTGCGCGGCGCCGGCGGCTGGTTCTGCTCGGGCGGCGACATGCGCGAGCGCGACCAGAGCCTGCACGACCAGGCCGCGGATCCGCGCGTCGCGGCGCGCGAGCGCAACCGCCTGGGCGGGGAGCTGTTCCGCGCCGTCAACCACGCGCCGCAGGTGGTCGTCGCGGTGGTCGAGGGGGCGGCGATGGGCGGGGGCTTCGGCCTTGCCTGCGCGGCCGACATCACCCTGGCGCGGCCCGACGCGCAATTCGCCATGCCGGAGGCGAGCATCGGCGTCGCCCCGGCGCAGATCGCCCCCTATGTGGTGCGGCGGCTCGGCCTGTCGCAGGCGCGCCGGCTTGCGCTGACCGCCGCGCGGATCGACGGGCGGGAGGCGGCGTCGCTCGGCCTCGCGCATCACCTGTGCGAGGACGATGCGGCGATCGAGGCGCGCCTCGCCGAGATCGAGCGCGCCGTGCGGCGCTGCGGGCCGGGGGCGCTGGCGGGCACCAAGCGGGTGCTCAACGCCGCATCGCTGCTCGACGACGCGGCGATGATCGAATTCGCCGCCGAGGTCTTCGCCGATTGCGTCACCACCGAGGAGGGCATCGAGGGCACAAGGTCCTTCCTGGAAAAACGCCGCCCGGCCTGGGCCGGCGAGGCATAGGGGGCGCCGGTGGCGCGTTTCTCCAAGATCCTGGTGGCCAATCGCGGCGAGATCGCCGCGCGCATCATCCGCAGCGCGCGCGCGCTGGGCTATCGCACGGTGGCGGTGCACAGCGCCGCCGATGCCGGCGCGCCGCATGTCGCCCTGGCCGACGAGGCGGTGGAGATCGGCCCCGCGCCGGTGGGCGAATCCTACCTCTCGGTGCCGCGGCTGCTTGAGGCGGCGGCGCTGACCGGCGCCGACGCGCTGCATCCGGGCTACGGCTTCCTGGCCGAGAACGCGGAATTCGCCGCGGCCTGCATCGCTGCGGGGCTGACCTTCATCGGCCCGCCCCCGGCCGCGATCCAGGCCATGGGCAACAAGCGCGAGGCCAAGGAACGGGCGGCGGCGGCCGGCGTGCCCTGCCTGCCCGGGCTCGAATGCCGCGGCCTCGACCAGGCGGGCATCCTTGCGGTGGCGCGCGGTCTCGGCCTGCCGCTGATGGTCAAGGCGGCGGCCGGCGGCGGCGGGCGCGGGCTGCGCTTCGTCGAGCGCGAGGCCGACCTCGCCCCCGCCCTCGCCCTCGCGGCGGCCGAGGCGCAATCCGCCTTCGGCGACGGCGAACTGATCCTTGAACGCGCCGTGCTGTCGGGCCGCCATGTCGAGGTGCAGGTCTTCGCCGACACCCATGGCAACTGCCTGCATCTGGGCGAGCGCGACTGCTCGGTGCAGCGTCGCCACCAGAAGATCATCGAGGAGGCGCCCTCCCCCGCGGTGGACCCGGCGCTGCGCGCGGCGATGGGGCAGGCGGCGGTGCGCCTCGCCCATGCTGTCGGCTATGTCGGGGCCGGCACGGTGGAGTTCCTGCTCGACGCCGAGGGCGCCTTCTGGTTCCTCGAGATGAACACGCGCCTGCAGGTCGAGCACCCGGTCACCGAATGCGTCACCGGCCTCGACCTGGTGGCTTTGCAGATCGAGGTCGCCGCAGGGGCGCGCCTGCCGCTTGCGCAGGATGAGGTGGCGCTGCGCGGCCACGCCATCGAGGCGCGGCTCTATGCCGAGGATCCGCGCCAGGGCTTCCTGCCGCAGACCGGCCCGGTGTTGGTCTTCGACCCGCCGGCGGGGCCGGGGCTGCGCGTGGATGCCGGCATCCTGGCGGGGCAGGAGGTGACGGCCTTCTACGACCCGATGCTCGCCAAGGTCATCGCCCATGGCCGCGACCGCGAGGAGGCACGGCGGCGGCTGGTGCGCGCGCTCGAGGAACTGGCGCTGCTGGGGCCGACCACCAACCGCGACTTCCTGCTCGGCATCCTGCGCGACCCGGTCTTCGCCGGGGGGCAGGCGACCACCGACTGGGTGGACCATCGCCTGGCCATGCCGCCGGCCCCGCCGCCGGACGACGCGGCCTGGGCGCTGGCGGCGGTGCTGCTGGAAGGGCGCGAGGGCGCCGGGCAGGGCTGGTGGAGCGCGGGGCGGATGCGCCGGCCGCTGCGGCTGCGCCATGGCGAGACGCTGCGCCATGCCCGCATCGCGCGCACCGAGGGCCATCTCGCGGTCAGCCTGGGCGAGGGCGCCGCCCCGCCGGGCGATGACGCGCTGGGGCTGGCGGTGGCGCTGCTGGCGCGCGAGGGCGACCGGCTGCGCTTCCGCATCGGTCCCGTGCAGGCGACGGCCCGCCACGCCTTCGACGGTGAGGCGCTGCTGCTCGACCTCGGCGGGCGGGTGCTGCGCTTCGAGCCGGCGCCGCTGTCGGATGCGCGGCTGCAGGACGGGGCGGCGGGCGGCGAGGTGCTGGCGCCGATGAGCGGGCGCGTCGTAGCGGTGAAGGTCACGGCGGGGGAGCAGGTGGAGAAGGGCGCGGCCCTGCTGGTGCTCGAGGCGATGAAGATGCACCTCGCGGTCACCGCGGCGGCCGCCGGCAAGGTTGTCGAGCTGCGTGTCGCGGAAGGCGAGCAGGTGCGGCCGCGGCAGTTGCTCGCGCGGCTGGAGGTGGCGGAGACGGTTGGCGCCTAGCCTGCTGCGCGCCGGCCGTCGCCGGCCGGAAGCGCGATGATGCGCCGCGGGGCGGGGCGATGGCGGTACGGCCGGACCCGCACCCAGGGCAAAGAAGAACAAGGGAAAATGGGGAGGAAGCAGATGGGTTCGCTGTCCTTTACGCGCCGCCGTCTTGCCGCCGGCATGGGTGCGTTGGCGGCAGGCCCGGGCCTGGGCCGCACGGCGCTGGCCCAGCAGGGCGGCGCGCAGCGGCCGGTCACCATCGTCGTGCCCTTCGCCGCCGGCGGCAGCACCGATGTCGTCACGCGCCTGCTGGCTGAGCGCATGGGCCAGCTGCTCGGCCAGACCGTGCTGGTCGAGAACCGTCCCGGCGGCAATACCGTGATCGGCGCCGAATCGGTCGCCCGCGCCAGGCCGGACGGCCAAACGCTGCTGATGGCCGCCGGCACCACGCTGACCATCAATCCCGTGATCGTGCCGAACCTGCCTTATGCGGTGGCGGATTTCGCGCCGATCTCGCTGGTCTCGACCTTCCCCTTCGCGATCATCGCCCAGCATGACGGGCCGGCCGACATCGCCGCCATGGTGGCGGCGGCGCGGGCGCGGCCGAGGCAGATCACCTACGGCACCAACGGCCCGACCACGCTGACCAACATGGCGATGCTGATGGTGCTCGAACGGCTCGGCCTGCAGATGCAGGACGTGACCTATCGCGGCGATGCCGGGCAGCTCAACGACTTCCTTGCGCGCAACCTCGACCTGATGGTGGTCGCCGGCAGCACCGCGCTGCCGGTCTATCGCAACCGGCAGGGGCGGCTGCTCGGCTGGACCAGCGAGTGGCGCGTGCCCACGACGCCGGAGATCCCGACCTTCGGCGAGGTGACGCCGGGCCTGGTGGCGCAGAGCTGGTTCGGCCTGGTGGCGCCGGCGCGCACGCCGCAGCCGGTGATCGACCGCCTGCACGGCGCCACGGTGGAGGCGCTGCGCGACCAGAGGATCGAGCGGCGCCTGACCGACGAGGCGCAATTCCTCACCGGCAGCACGCCGGCTGAATTCAGCGCGTTCATGCAGGTCGAGGCGGAGCGCTGGCGGCCGATCCTCGCCCGCATCGCCGCCCGCCAGGGCTGAGGCCGGCGGCACGGGGTCCGGCGCTCTCGCGCCGCAAGCAAGGCAGGAGGAAGCCGTCATGGCATATGGGACCATCACCCGCCGCCGCGCGGTTCTCACCTCCGGCGCGAGCCTCGCCGCCCCGTCGGTGCGCGCTCAGGCGCCCTACCCCGCCGGCCAGTCCGTCGCCCTGGTGGTGGCGCTAGCGCCGGGCGGCGCCTCGGACGTCATCGGGCGGATCGTCACACAGGGGCTGCAGGAGCGGCTCGGCGGCACCTTCTTCCTCGAGCACCGGACCGGAGGCTCGACCTCGATCGCCGCGCGCTATGTCGCGCGTGCGCGGCCGGACGGCAGCACGCTGTTCCTCGGCAGCGTCTCGACCTTCGCGCTGACGCCGCTGACCATGCGGAACCCGGGCTATGACCCGATCAACGACTTCACCCGCATCACCCAGGCCTGCGAGAGCCTGTTCCTGCTCGCGGCCAATCCGCGCTGGCCGAGCCTTGAGGCGCTGCTCGACGCAGCGCGGGCGCGGCCGGAGTCGATCTCCTACGCGACCTGGGGGATCGGCACCACTTCGCATCTGTGGATGGAGGATCTGTGCCGCCGCGCGGGCGTGCGGATGCTGCACGTCCCCTATGCGGGCTCGCCGCCGGCGATGACTGACACCATCGCCGGGCGCACCGACTGCTTGCCGGCGCTGCTCGCCGCCTGCAAGGGGCACATGGAGGCCGGGCGGCTGCGCGGGCTCGCCGTGCCGACCGCGACGCGGCCGCCGCAACTGCCCGACGTGCCGACCTTCATCGAGAAGGGCTTTGCCGACTTCGTCTCGGCCGTCTGGTATTCGGTGCAGGGGCCGCCAGGCATGCCGGCGTTGATCGTGGTGCGCATCCGCGACGCGCTCGCCCGGCACTTCGCCGATCCCGCGGTGCAGGCCTTCATGGCGGCCCAGGGGATGCTGCCGCCGGAGATCGGCGAGGGCCCGCTGCTCGCCCGCATCCGGCGCGAACTGGCGCTGCACCGGGAGCTGATGGTCCGCGCCGGCGTCGAGCCGGCATGAGCCGCGGGCGCTGCGGGCCGCCGGCTCCGAACGATCGGATGAGGAAGCGAGAGCATGACCATGCGACAGACGAACATCACGCGCCGCGGCGCGCTGGCGGCCGGGGCGGCAAGCCTTGCCGCCCCGGCCGCCCAGGCGCAGGCGCCCTATCCGGCCGGGCAGTCGGTCGCGCTGGTAGTGACCTATGCGCCGGGCGGCGCCTCCGACGTGATCGGGCGCATCGTGACCGACGGGCTGCAGGCGCGCCTGGGCGGCAGTTTCATCATGGACCACAAGCCCGGCGCCTCGACCTCGATCGGGGCGCGCTACGTCGCCCGCGCGCGGCCGGACGGGCTGACGCTGCTGCTCGGCACCATCTCCACCTTCACGCTGACGCCGCTGGCGCTGCGCAACCCAGGCTACGACCCGATCACCGACTTCACGCACATCACCCAGGTCTGCGACAGCCTCTATCTGCTGGTCGCCAATCCGCGCTGGAACAGCCTTGAGGAATTGCTGGCGGCGGCGCGCGCGCGGCCCGAGTCGATCTCCTATGCCACCTGGGGCGTCGGCACCACCGCGCACATGGCGATGCTCGACCTCTGCAATCGCGCCGGCATCGAGATGCTGCACGTCCCCTATGCGGGTTCGCCGCCGGCGATGACCGACACCATCGCCGGGCGCACCGACTGCATGTTCGCCCTGCTCGGTGCCTGCAAGGGGCATATCGAGGCCGGGCGGCTGCGCCCCCTGGCGGTGCCCACAGCCGCGCGGACCGAGCAACTGCCCGATGTGCCGACCTTCATCGAGAAGTGCTTCCCCGGCTTCATCTCGACCACCTGGTATTCGGTGGAGGCCCCGGCGCGCACCCCGGCGCCGATCATCGAGCGCATCCGCGGCGCCCTGACGGAGCATTTCGCCGATCCGGCGGTGCGGGCCTTCATGGCCACCCAGGGCATGGCGCCGCCCGAGATCGGCGAGGCGCCGCTGGTCGAGCGGATCCGCCGCGAACTGGCGGTCAACCGCGAACTGATGGCCAAGGCCGGAATGGAGCCGACCTGAACCGGGGGCGCGGGCGGCGGGCGGGACGCGCCCGCCGCCCGGCCTGCCGTCAGGCGGACAGGGCGAAGCCCTCGTAGTCCTTGCGCGCGACCTCGTCGCAGATCGCGCGGTACTGCGCCATGCCGCCGGCATAGGGCATGAAGACGCGCGGCTTGCCCGGCACGTTGGCGCCGAGATACCAGGAACTGCCGGCCTCGGGGAGCAGCGTCGATTCGGCCGCGGCGTTCACGTCGCGCACCCAGGTCTGCGCCGCTTCGGGCCGCGCCTCGATCCGCCTCAGTCCCTTCGCGCGCATTCCCGCGATGCAATCGGCGATCCAGTTGGCGTGCTGCTCGATCGCCACCGGCATGTTACACAGCACCGAGGGGCTGCCCGGCCCGGTCATGGTGAACATGTTGGGGAAGCCCGGCACCTGCAGGCCGAGATAGTTGACCGGCCCGGCCTCCCAGGCATCGCGCAGGGTGCGGCCGTCGCGGCCGCGGACGTCGATCCGCAGCAGCGGCCCGGTCAGCGCGTCGAAGCCGGTGGCGAAGACGATGATGTCGAGCGGATATTCCGCATCCTTCGTCTTGATGCCGCGCGGCGTGATGCGTTCGATCGGCGCGGCGCGCAGATCGACCAGGGTGACGTTGTCGCGGTTGAAGGCCTCGAAATAGCCGCTGTCGATCGGCGGGCGCTTGGTCGCATAGGGGTGGTCGATGTTCGACAGGATCGCCGCGGTCTTCGGGTCCTTCACGATCGAGCGGATCTTGGCGCGCAGGAACTCCGAGGCGGTGTCGTTCGCCGCCTTGTCCGTCAGCAGGTCGCGGAAGGTGGCGCGGAACTGCAGCCCGCCCTTGGCCCAGGCCTGCTCATACAGGCGCTGGCGCTCCTCCTCGCTCACCGCGAGCGCCGAGCGGTCCTCGATATGGAAGGGATGACCGTTGGTGTTGGTGGTCATCACCTCCCGGATATCCTCGCGGTGCTCGCGGATCCAGCGTTTGGCCTCGGGCGACAGCGGGGCGTTGTGGGCGGGCACGCTGTAGTTGGCGGTGCGCTGGAACACCCACAGATGGCCCGCGGTCTCAGCGATCACGGGCACCGCCTGGATGCCGGTGGAGCCGGTTCCGATCTGGCCCACGCGCTTGCCGGCGAAGTCCACGCCTTCCTGCGGCCATTCGCCGGTGTGGTACCATTGGCCGGCGAAATCCCCGAGGCCCGGGATCTTCGGCACATTGGCGGCCGACAGGCAGCCGACCGCGGTGATGAGGAAGGGCGCGCTGAGCGTCCGGCCCTCGGCGGTCGTCACCTGCCACAGGTTCGCCGCCTCGTCGAAGCGGGCCGCGCTGACGCGGGTGTTGAGCGCGATGTCGCGCCGCAGGTCGAAGCGGTCGGCGACGTGGTTGAGGTAGCGCAGGATCTCGGGCTGGGTGGGGTAGCGTTCCGACCACTCCCATTCCTCGAGCAGTTCCTTCGAGAAGTAGTAGCAGTAGGAATGGCTCTCGGAATCGCAGCGCGCGCCGGGGTAGCGGTTCCAGTGCCAGGTGCCGCCGACGCCGTCCGCGGCCTCCAGCACCCGCACCGACAGCCCGAGCTGGTCGCGCAGGCGGTGCAACAGATACATGCCGGAGAAGCCGGCGCCGATGACGATCGCGTCGAAATCGCCGCCATGGGCCGGTGTTCCGGCGCCTGAACCGGGCGCAATGTGATTCATGGCAGTCAGTCCTTCTTGTTTCCGCTCTCAGTGCCTGCCCCGGGGCGTGCCCGCCATCGGGGCATCCGGTGCGGCGGCCGGGGTCGCTGGCCGCCGCGCCGCGATTCTCCTGGCAGGCCAGCTAAGCCAGCGTGCAGCCGCCCTCGGCCAGCGGCCGGAACGCCTGGTCCGCCGCGGTGGTCTGCAGCAGCTTGTAGTAGTCCCAGGCGCCGCGGCTTTCCTCCGGCTTCTTCACCTCGAACAGATAGGCCGGGTGCAGCTTCCGCCCGTCGGCGCGGATCGAGCCAGGGCCGAAGCAGTCGTCGTCGGTCGGCATCGCCTTCATCCGCGCCACCGCCGCCGCGCCGCTCGCCTTGGCCGCCGCCACGCCCATGTCGGCCACCGCCTTGAGGTAGTGGGTCGCGGCGGAATAGCAGCCCGCATGGCCCATGCCGGGCAGGTTGACGGGGGTGATCGCGCGCACCTTCTCGGCGAAGCGGCGGGTGCGGTCGTTGAGATCCCAGTAGTAGGTCTCGGTCAGCACCAGGCCCTGCGCCGCCTCGAGGCCGAGCGCATGGACATCGGAGACGAACATCAGCAGCGAGGCGAGCTTGGTGCCGCGGCGGGTGATGCCGAACTCGGCCGCCTGCTTGATGCAGTTGATGGTGTCCGCGCCGGCATTGGCCAGCCCGATCACCTTGGCGCGCGAGGCCTGCGCCTGCACCAGGAAGGAGGAGAAATCCGTGGTGCCGGGGAAGGGCGTGCGGACCGAGCCGACGACGCGCCCGCCTGCGGCGCGCACGAAGCCGCCGGTCTGCTGTTCCAGCGTATGGCCGAAGGCGTAGTCGGCGGTGATGAAGAACCAGCTGTCGCCGCCCGCGCGCACCATGGTCCCGCCGGTGGAATTGGCGAGCATCCAGGTGTCGTAGGTCCAGTGCACGGTGTTGGGCGAGCAGCGCGGCCCGGTGAGGTCGGTGGTCGCCGCTGAGCTGTTGAGATGGACCTTGTTGCGCTCGCGGCAGACCTCGTTGACCGCCAGCGCCACCGAGGAGGTGCCGACATCGATCAGCGCGTCCACGCCGTCGCGGTCCAGCCACTGCCGCGCCATGGCCACGCCGACATCAGGCTTGTTCTGGTGGTCGCCGAAGACCAGCTCGACATTAATGCCGCGGCCGGCGAATTCCTGGATGGCGAGCCGCGTGGCGGCGATCGAGGTCGGCCCGGTGATGTCGCGGTAGGTGCCCGACATGTCGATGATGAGGCCGAGCTTGACGGTGTTGGCCGCCTGCGCCTTGGCGCTGCGCCACGGCAGGGCGACCGCGGTGCTGGCCGCCGCCGCGGTCTTGAGAAGGCTGCGCCGGTCTATGGTCATGGGCGGCTCCTGTCCGTTCCTCTGGTTGCGATCATTCCGCGCCGGTCCCGCGCATCCGCCTCGCGCCGGTTTTTGGCGCCCGGCGGAGATCACGCCGATCCGCCCGCCTGCCCATGCTCGCGCATGAAACGCTCGCGCAGCACGAACTTCTGCACCTTGCCGCTCGACGTCATCGGCAGTTCCGGAACCAGCGTGAGAAATTCGGGCAGTTTGTATTTAGCGACCCCGCGCGCCTCCAAGTGCCGCACCAACGCCGCGAGGTCGGGCGCGGCATCGCCGCGCGGCACCACGAAGGCGCAGCCCTTCTCGCCGAGCCGGTCATCGGGCACGCCGACCACCGCCACCTCGCGCACCGAAGGGTGCAGCAGCAGCATCTCCTCGACCTCGCTGGCGCTGACCTTGAGCCCGCCGCGGTTGATGATGTCCTTGCGCCGCCCGGCGATGCGGATGTAGCCCGCCGCGTCGAGGACCGCGAGGTCGCCGGTGAACAGCCAGCCCCCCGGGGTGAAGGTCTGGCGCGTCCGCTCCGGGTCGTTGAGGTAGCCGAGCGCGACATGCGGGCCGCGGGTGGCGAGTTCCCCCACCTCGCCCGGCGGCAGGATGCGCTGGCGGTCCTCGTCGAAGATGGCGACCTCGATGCCCGGCATCGCCCGCCCATCGGTGCCCCACAGCCGCTCATCCGGGTCATCGGGGGGGGAGGCGGTGCCGACGAAGCATTCGGTCATGCCCCACATGCCGATCAGCGTGCAGCCGATGCGCTCGCGCGCCAGCGGCCCGAGATGGCGCGGGATCGGCGCCCCGGCGGTGGCGAAGATGCGGAAGCAGGCAAGGTCGCGGCTGGCGGCCGAGGGCTGCTCGACCAGCATCGCCGCGAAGGGCGTGGCGCAGAGCGTGAAGGTGCAGCGATGCGTCTCGATCAGGCGCAGCGCCTCCTCCGGGTCCCAGGCGTCCTGCAGCACCAGCGTGCCGCCGATGGTCAGCGCCTGGCGCATGCCCCACAGGAAGCCGTTGCCATGCCCGATCGGCGAGGGCATCCAGACCACGTCATCGGACCCGAGCCCGACCACCCGCGCCATGGTGCGGGTGGCGTACATCGTCGTGTCGTGGCTGTGCATCACGCCCTTGGGCGTGGATTCGGTGCCCGAGGTGAAGATCAGCGCGGTGATCTCGCCGCTGTCCACCCGCGCCGGCGGCGGGGCCGCCGCCGCCCCGGCGCGCAGCTGCGCGAAGCCGACCATGCCCGGCGCCTCGCCGCCCACCACCACGACCGCGCGCAGCCCCGGCAGCCCGGCCGCCAGCGCGGCATACATCGGCGGATAGTCGAAGCCGCGGTGCCGCTGCGGGATCACCGCCACCTTCGCCCCGCCATGGCGCAGGATGTAGTCCAGCTCCTTCGTCCGGTAGTTCGGCAGCAGCGGGTTGGTCACCGCGCCGAGCCGGCTGACGGCGAGGTGCAGGCAGACGAACTCGGCGCAATTGGGCAGCTGCAGCGCCACCACGTCGCCCGGCCCCACCCCCAGCGCCGCCAGCCCCGCCGCGAGGCGCCCCGCCTCGGCGTCGAGCTCGGCATAGGTCATGCTTACCCCGCCGGGGGCGGCCACGGCGGTCTTGCCCGGCGTCCGGCGCACCGCCTCGGCCAGCGCGTCGAGGATGGTGACCCCGGCCCACCAGCCGGCCTCGCGCCAGCCCCGCGCGGTGGCCTCGTCGGGCAGCGCGGCGCCGATCATGGCGCGCCCGCCGCGGCGCGGCGCACCACCAGCGCGTCCACCGCCAGCGCCCCGCCGGGGCCGAGGATGACAGGGTTCACGTCGATCTCCTCGATCTCGTCCGCGAGGTCGCAAGCGAGCCGCGACAGCCGCCCGACGATCTCCGCCAGCGCCCCGGTATCGGCGGCGGGCAGGTTGCGGTAGCCGGTCAGCAGCCGATGGCCGCGCAGCGAGGCGATCATCGCCCCCGCCTCGCGCGCGCCGACCGGGGCGAGGGCGGTGGCGACGTCGCGCGTCACCTCCACCGCCACGCCGCCGAAGCCGCAGGTGATCAGCGGGCCGAACTGCGCGTCGAGCCGCGCGCCGACCATCATCTCCGCCCCCGGCCGCGCCATCTGCTGCACCAGCACGCCCTCGACCCGCGCCCCGGGCACGCGCGCCGCCGCCGCCAGGATCGCCGCATGGGCGGCCCTCAGCGCGGCCTCGTCGCCGATGCCCAGGCGGATCACGCCGGCCTCGGTCTTGTGCGGGATGTCGGGCGAATCGGCCTTGAGCGCGACCGGGAAGCCGATCCCGCGCGCCGCGGCGACCGCCGCCTCGACATCGCGCGCCAGCACCTCGCGCGTCACCGGGATGCCGTAGGCGGCGAGCACCTCCTTCGACAGGCGCTCGCCCAGGGTCCGCCCCGGCGGGGCGGCGGCCAGCACGGCGCGGGCCGTCGCCGCGGCGCCGGGCGGGGCGGCGGCCGGCGCGTCGTCGCGCAGCAATTCCGCCCGCCCGGCATGATAGGCGTTCCAGCGCGCCAGCGCCGTGATGCAGCGGGCCATGGTCCGGAAGGTCGGCAGGTTCTCGCAGCCATCGTAGATCTCGCTGCCCGGCCCCTGCAGCCACTCGTTCAGCCACACCACGCACAGCGGCACCGGCAGTTCCGGCGCCAGCTTCGCCATGTAGTGCGCGCGTTCCACCGCGCCGGGCAGGTGCACCGACATCATCGGCACCACCACCGCGCCATAGCCGGGATCCTCGGCGAAGGCGCGGATGCAGGTGCCGTACATGGTCACGTCCTTGACCGATTCGGCGGTGATGTCGCTCGGGTTGGCGCTCGATCCGAATTCCGGGATCACCGCCTCGAGCCGCGCCGAGGTCTGCGGCTGCGGTGGCGGCAGCGACAGGCCGACGCGCTCGGCCTCGTCCGCCGCCATCACCGCCGCCCCGCCCGAGGGCGCCATGACGCCGACGCCCGGGCAGCGCGGGCCGCCGGCGCGGGCGAACAGGGTGGCGGTCTCCAGCACCTCCTCCCAATGGTCCACGATCACCGCCCCGGCGCGGCGCAGCGCGGCGCGATAGGCCTCGTCGGCGCCGACCAGCGTGCCGGTGTGCGACATCGCGGTCTGCCGGCTGATCTCGCTGCCGCCGAGCTTGTAGACCACCAGCGGCTTGCCCGCCCGCAGCGCCGCCTGCGCCGCGGCGAGCAGCCGCGCCCCGTCGCGCACGCCTTCGAGCATGCAGGCGATGACCCGGGTCCGCTCCTCCTCGACCAGGTAGTTCACCAGGTCGCAGACATCGACGTCGCAGGAATTGCCGGCGGTGAGGTAGTGCGAGAAGCCGATGCCGCGCTCCATCGCCTGCAGCACGACATAGCCGAGCGCGCCGCTCTGCGAGACCAGCCCGACCGGGCCGCAGACCCGCCGCATCTCGAAGAATTTCGGCATGAAGGTCAGGCCGGCCGGCAGCGCCAGGTTGGCGATGCCAGCGCAATTGGGCCCGAGGATCCGCAGGCCGGTGCGCGCGGCGATCTCGGCGAGGCGGCGCTGCGCGGCGACGCGCTCCGGCCGCCCGACCTCGGCATAGCCCGAACTGTAGAGCATCACGCCGCCGGCGCCGATCGCCGCGGCGCGCTCGATCAGCGGCTCGACATGCTCGCGCGGGACCGTGAGGATGACGCAGTCCGGCGGCTCGGGCAGGTCCTCGAGCGAGGCGTAGCAGGGCCGGCCGAACATCTCCCGGTAGCGCGGATTGACCGGCAGGATGCGGCCGGGGAAGCCGATGTCCAGGTTCTCGATGGTGCGCCGCCCGAACGACCCCGGGGTCTCCGAGGCGCCGACCACGGCGACGGATCGCGGATGCATCATCCGGCGCAGCTCGGCCTGGCCGAACAGCGCGCGGGGGCCGGGCACGTAGCCCACCTCGGTGTCGTCCATCCCGGTTCAGCCCCCCTGCGCCGCGCCGGGGAAATCGGCCTTGCGCTTGTCGATCATCGCGCCGATGCCCTCGCGGAACTCGGGATGCGTCATGGCGAGGATCTGGCCGAGCCCCTCATAGCCGAACATGTCCACCATGCTGGTCTCGAAGCTGCGGGCCATGAACTGCTTGCCCAGGCCCATCGCCGCGGTCGGCCCGGCGGCCAGGCGCTCGGCGCGGGCGAAGGCCTCCTCCTGCAATTGGGCGTCGGGCACGACATGGGCGACGAGGCCGATCTCATGCGCCTCGCGCGCCGTCATGGTGGCGTTCTCGAACAGGAAGCGCTTGGCGCGCGCCATGCCGATCAGCCGCGGCAGGTGGTACATCACGCCGATGTCGGGAATCACGCCGAGCCGGAAGAAGCCGGCCATGAACACCGCGCTCTCGCCAGCCACCAGCAGGTCGCCGGTGAGCGCGAGGCCGAGCCCGCCGCCCACCGCCTGGCCCTGCACCGCCATCACCACCGGGCGGTCGAGCCAGATCAGCGGGAACAGCCATTGGGTGAAGCGGCGGAAGCGCTGGTGCACGTTCCATGGCGCGCTGTCGTCGCGGATGGATTCGAGGTTGCCGCCGGCGCAGAAGGTCGGGCCGGTGGCACTGACCAGCACCGCGCGCACCGAGCGGTCGGCCTCGGCCTCGGCCACCGCCGCGCCAAGCTGCGCGCGCAGCGGGTTGGTCAGCGAATTGCGCGTCGGCGGGTCGTCGAGGGTGATGACCATCACCCCGCCGCGCCGCTCGGTCCGCACCAGGGTTGGGGTGGCTTCGGCTGCATTCATCTCGGTGTCTCCTCCTGTGGCGGGGGCGGGTTTCAGCCGGCACGGATGCCGGCGCGCGTCACCACCTCGCGCCAGCGGGCGGTCTCCTCGGCGATGAAGCGGCCGAAGGCGGCGGGCGATTCCGATCCCTGCGGCTCGACGCCGAGGGCGAGCAGCCGTTCGCGGCTCGGCGGTTCGTCCAGGACGGCGATGAACTCTCGATGCAGCCGTTCGACCACCGCCGGCGGCGTGCCGGCGGGCGCCAGCATGCCGAACCAGCCGGTGACGGAGAAATCGGTGAAGCCGGTCTCGGCCAGGGTCGGGATGTCCGGCGCCAGCGCCGAGCGCCGGCGCGAGGCGACGCCGATCGCGCGCACCTGCCCGCCGCGCACCGCCGGCATGCCGACGGCGAAGGTCACCAGCAGCGCCGAGACGCGCCCGGCGATCACCTCCTGCAGCGGCGGCGCCTCGCCGTTGAAGGGCACATGGGTCAGATCGACATCCGCCCGCGCCTCCAGCAGTTCCATGCCGAGATGGGAGATGGTGCCGATGCCGGCCGACCCGAAGGTCAGCGCGCCGGGCTGCGCCCGCGCCATGGCCAGGAAGGCGTTGATGTCGGCGGCCGGGAAATCCGGCTTGACCACCAGCATCACCGGGAACTCGACCACCTGGGTGATCGGCGCGAAGTCGCGCAGCGTGTCGTAGGGCAGGCGGGCGAAGAGCGAGGTATTCACCGCCATCGCGCCCTGGCTGGCGATGATGATGGTGTAGCCATCCGGCGCCGAGCGCGCGACATGCTCCATGCCGATGATGAGCCCGGCGCCGGGCTTGTTCTCGACCACCACCGGCTGGCCCATGCGCTCGGTCAGCCGCAGCGCGAACAGCCGCGCGAGGATGTCGGTCACCCCGCCCGGCAGGATCGGCGCGATCAGGCGCACCGGGCGCGCCGGATAGGCCTGGGCAAGGGCCGCCGGCGCCCATGCCGGCGCGGTCGCCGCGCCAGCGCCGGCGATCAGGGCGCGCCTGCTGGTGGTCATCTTCCGTCCTCCCGTTTGGCCCGACGCCCGGGATCGGTGCGCCATGCGCCGGCCGGCATCAGACAGATTCCGTCTGCCGTCCCATGCGCTCCAGCGTCTCGAGATACTCGGTCTGCATCCGCAGCATCACCTCGCGCACGGTGGTCTCCTCCCGCACCATGCCGATCACCTGGCCGACCGGGTAGGAATAGAGGTCGTCGCGCTGGGCGCGGTCGATGCGGCTGCGGGCGTATTCGTAGAGCACCTTCTGCATCGGCGGCGCCAGCGTCGCCGGGGCGCCCGCGGCCGACCACGCATCGGTGTAGCGGCTGCGGTTCATCCGCACCGGCTTGCCGGTCATGCTGCGGCTCTGGAGGGTGTCCTGGCTGCGGCAGTTCAGCAGCACCGCCTTTTGGTTGGGCAGCAGGTCGCTCTCCCGCGTCACCAGCCAGACCGAGCCGCACCACACGCCATCCGCGCCGAGCGCCATCGACGCCGCCATCTGGCTGCCGCGGGCGATGCCGCCGGCGGCGAGCACCGCGGCGCGGCCGTTCGCCGCATCCACCACCTGCGGCACCAGCACCATGGTCGAGATCGTGCCGGTATGCCCGCCCGCCTCGCTGCCCTGCGCGACCAGCACGTCCACGCCCGCTGCGCATTGCCGCTCGGCGTGCTCGGGCGCGCCGCAGACGCCGCCCACCAGCATGCCCCGCTCATGTGCCTTGGCGATGATGTCCGCCGGCGGCACGCCGAGCGCGCTGACCAGCAGCTTCACCTTGGGATGGCGCCAGACCACATCGGCCAGGGCGCGCACGCCCTCGCGCGTGATGTAGCGCTCGCGGGCGGCCATGGCGGCGCGGCGGTCGCGCTCGATCTCCGCCGGCAGCGGGGCCACGCCCTCGCGCGCAAGCACCTCATCGACGAAGCGCAGCTGCGCCTCGGGCAGCGACTCGGCGAGCGGCCCGGTCACCTTCTGCGTCGATTCGTCGTAGTTGGAGGTCATCAGGATATCGACGCCATAGCTGCGGTCGCCGACATGCCGGTCGATCCAGTTCAGCTCCTGGTCGAGCTCCTCGGGCGAGAAGCTGCTGCTGCCCAGCACCCCGAAGCCGCCGGCGCGGGTGCATTCCACGACCACGTCGCGGCAATGGTTGAAGGCGAAGATCGGCGCGTCGTAGCCGAGCTGTTCCTTGAGTTCCGCCGTCATCGAATGACCTCTTGATGTTGGGCTTGGCAGTCGAGCACATGGCCGAGCCCCGCCTCGGCCAGGATTTCGCGCGTATGCTCGCCAAGCGCTGGGGCGCGGTGGGCCGTGAACTCCGTTGGCGCCAGGCCCGGGCAGCGCACGGATGGCAGGGGCCATTGCCCCGCATAGGCGACATCCTGCACGAGGTTCACCGCGCGCACATGCGGGTCCGCGCGGAAGCGGCCATAGGTCAGCAATTCTTGGCAGGGCAGCCCCGCCGCGCCCATCGCCGCCACCCATTGCGCGGTGGGCCTGAGGCGGATAGCCTCGGCGATCAGGCCGCGCAGCGCGGCCTGGTTGGCCAGCCGCGCCCCCGGCTCGGCGAAGCGCGGATCGCTCCGCAGGTCGGCGCAGCCGATGACATCGAGCAGGATGCCGAAATGACGTTCCTGCACGCCGGCCACCACCACATGGCCGTCGGCGGTGGCATAGGTGCCGATGCCCGCGACCAGTTCGCGCGGCTCGCTGCCCGCGGGTCCGGCCGCCTCGGCCAGCTTGTAGGCCTGCATCGCGGCCGAGACATGGGCGAGGTTGATGTCGAGCAGCCCGCCCTGCCCGGTGCGGGCGCGCAGCAGCAGCGCCGCCAGCACCGCCTGGCTGGCATAGACGCCGGCGCCGACATCGACGATGCCGAAGCGGATCCGCAGCGGCTCGGCCGTGGTGCTGGCGCCGTGCGGCAGGCCGGTGAAGGCCTGCACGATGGAATCGGTCGCCGGTCGCTCGGCATAGGGGCCATCCTGGCCGAAGCCGCTGACGGCGACATAGATCAGCCCAGGCCGCCCGGCCGACAACGTGGCATGGTCGAGGCCGAGCCGCCGCGCCACGCCGGGGCGGTTGCTCTCGATCACCACCTCGGCGCGCGCGGCCAGCGCGCGCGCCGTCTCGCGCCCGCTTTCCTGCCGCAGGTCGAGCACGACGCTGCGCTTGCCGCGGTTGAAGCTGTGGAAGGTCGGCCCGACCTCCCCCGGCGCGGCGCCGAGGCGCCGGCCCCAGTCGCCCTCGGGCGGCTCGACCTTCACCACATCGGCGCCGAGGTCGCCGAGCAGGCAGCCGCAATGCGGCCCCGCGATGCCCTGGCTGAGATCGAGCACCCGGATGCCCGCCAGCGTGCCGGCAAGTCCCATCATCGTCGTCATGCGTCCTTCCGTCCGTCATTCATGGCGGGAAATAGCCGCCGCGACCGCTGGCCAGCGGCTCCGGCCCCTCGCCATAGACCATCGCCTCGGCCACCGAGATGCGGCGCCCGAGCTTGAGCGCGCGCGCACGCACCCGCACCGTGCCGCTGACCACCGGGCGGTGGTAGTCCACATGCATGTAGGCGGTGCCGATGGCGCTGCCGCCCGCCGCGAGCACGGCATAGAGGCCGGCGGTATCGATCAGCGCCGCCACCACCCCGCCATGCATGATGGGCGGATCGGCACGGCTGACGATCTCCCCGCGCCAGGGCATGACGAGTTCGACGCCGGTCGCGTCCGCCCTCTCGACCTCGAGGCCGAGCCAGCGGTGGAAGGGCGCCCTGACGATGCGTTCGGCGAGCGTGTCGCGGTCCATGTCCCTCAGGTCTTCTCGCTGGGTTTGGAAAGCCGGGCGATCGCCTCGGCGTCGAGCCCGGCCTCGCGCAGCACTTCCTCGGTATGCTCGCCGAGAAGCGGCGCGTGGCGGCGGACGGAGGGCGGCGAATCCGACCATTCCGAAGGCACCGCGAGGCCGAGGATGGCGCCCTCGCTCGGGTGCTCCATCTCGCGGAAATAGCCGATCGAGCGCAGGTGCTCGTCCTCGAGCAGGCCGGGGATGGTTGCCATGCGCGCCACCGGCACATCGGCCTCGGCCAGCAGCGCCAGCCATTCCTCGGTCGGGCGCGCGGCCAGCGTCTCGGCGAGGAAGCCATAGACCACGTCCACATGCCGCATCCGCTCGGCATAGGTGGCGAAGCGCGCATCCTCCATCAGCTCGGGCCGGCCGATGCGGTCGAGGAAGCGGCGCCACTGCGCGTCGTTGTAGAGCAGCAGGCAGACATGGCCATCGGCGGTGCGGAAGGGCCGCCGCTCCCGCGACAGACTGCGGGCATGGCCGAAGGGCCCCTCCGGCGGGCGGAAGGCGAGGCCGGCGAGATGCTCCCCCAGCACGAGTTCGAGCAGCCCCTCGAACATCGGCACGTCCACCCGCTGGCCGCGCCCGGTCCGCGCCCGGTGCAGCAGCGCGCCGAGCACCGCATTGGCCAGTTGCAGCGCCACCACCCGGTCCGCCAGCACCAGCGGCGCGTAGCGCGGTTCCCCCGCGGCGATCGCCGACAGCGAGGCGATGCCCGCCATGCCCTGGATCAGGTCGTCATAGGCCGGCCGGTCGGCATAGGGGCCGCGCTGGCTGAAGCCGAAGGCGCCCGCATAGACGATGCCGGGATTGACCGCGGCCAGCGCGTCGTGCCCGAGGCCGAGCCTGTCCATCGCCGCCGGCCGCAGGTTGTAGATCAGCGCATCCGCCCCGCGCGCGAGCGCGAGCACCGCCCGCCGCCCTTCCTCCCGCTTGAGGTCGAGCACCACCGAGCGCTTGTTGCGGTTGGCATGGAGGAACATGTGCCCCATCCCTGCCCCGCGCGACGGCCCGGAATTCCGCATGATGTCGCCGTCCGGCGCCTCGACCTTAATGACGTCGGCGCCGTAGTCGCCGAGGATCTGCGTCGCATAGGGCCCGACGATCAGCGTGCTGAGGTCGAGGATCCGCATCCCGGCCAGCGGGCCGGCCGCGGCGGCGGGCGCGCTCATGGCCCCGGCATCCCCGGCGCGGCGGCCCCGCGCCCCTTCAGCGCGCCGAGGTAGTGGCGATGCACCGCGCGCAGGCTGCGGACCAATTCGGCCACGGCGCTGTCCTGCCGCCCAGCGCGCAGGTGGCGCAGGAGCCGCCGGCGGGAGGCGATGACGTCCATCTCGGTCACCGGCCCGACGCGCTGGGCGAATTCGCGCAGGATGTCGAGCAGCGCCTTCATCACCACCACCAGCACCGTATTGCCGGTCAGGGTGGCGAGCAATTCGTGGAAGCGGATGTTCAGCGTCACCTTGGCGCCATTGTCGCCGGCCTCGGTGGCCCGCTCGGCGGCGGCGACGTTGTCCTCGAGCAGCGCGAGCCCGGCCTCGTCGAGCCTGCCGCAGACGAGGCGCAGCACGGCGGTCTCGATCTCGAGCCGCGCCTCGGTCAGTTCCGCCAGCGAGATACCGCCGACATAGAACATGCCGCGCATCGCCTCGGCCACCGCCTCGGGCCGCCCGCCCGAGACGAAGACGCCCCCGGTCGCCCCCTTGCGGAGATGCAGCAGCCCGACCGATTCCATCGAGCGCAGCGCCTCGCGCACCGCATGGCGGCTGACCGCGAAGGCCTGGGCGAGTTCGCGCTCATTCGGCAGGCGGTCGCCGGCGCGCAGGTCACCGCGGCGGATCCGTTCGGTGATCTGGCTCGATATCGCCTCGAAGGCGCGCTGCGTCTTGACTTCGGTCAGTCGCATCGACGTCCGCCCATTACGCCGCGACGCCGCCATGGGCGCCGCAGTCAATCATTGGGGCAATCAGGATCGCACGCGGCCCGGCACGCGGCAAGGGGCGTGGCGGCGGCTATTCCGGGCGGATGTCAGCACGTCGGACCAGCTCCGCCCAGCGGTTGCGCTCGCGCTGCATGTAGGCGCCGGCTTGTTCCGGGCTTAGATCCGTGCGCGGCTCGGCGCCAATGGAGAGGTAGTAGCGGCGCGCCTCCTCGGTCCGCGCCACCCGCGCGGTCTCTGCGTGCAGCCTGGCGACGATCTCGCCCGGCAGGCCGGCCGGCCCGACCAGCGCGATCCAGGAGAGCACCTCGTAGCCGGGCACGCCAGCCTCGGCGATGGTCGGCACCTCAGGCAGCACCGCGCTGCGCGCGGTGCCGGTGACGCCGAGGGCGCGCAGCCGCCCGGCGCGGATCGCCTCGACCGCCGGCGGCAGGTTGCTGAACATCATCTCGACATGGCCGCCCATCACGTCCGACAGCGCCGGGCCGGTGCCGCGATAGGGCACGTGCGTCATCTGCACGCCGGCGGTCACGTTGAACATCTCGCCTGAGAGATGCTGCGACTGCCCGATCCCCGCCGAGGCGAAGCGCAGCACGCCTGGCCGCGCCCTGGCCAGCGCCACCAGCTCGGCGACGTTGCGCGCCGGCACCACGGGATTGACCACCAGCACGTTCGGATAGACGGCTACCAGCGAGATCGGCGCGAGGTCGCGCGCGGCGTCGTAGGGCAGGTGCGGATAGAGGCCGGGATTGATGCCCAGCGGGCCGATATTGCCCATCAGCAGCGTGTGCCCGTCCGGCGCCGCGCGCGCGACATGCTCGGTGCCGACGATGCCGCCCCCGCCCGGCCGATGGTCCATCACGAAGGGCTGCCCCCAGGCCTGCTGCATGGCGTCGCCGATCAGCCGCACGAAGCCGTCGGTCAGCCCCCCGGGCGCCGAGGGAATGACGACGCGCACCACGCGCAAGGGATAGGCGGCTTCTGTCTGAGCAGCGCCGGCGTGCCCGCCCGCAAGGCCGGGCATGGACAGCAGGACCGCGCGTCGTGAAGGATGCATGGCAGGTTTCCTCTCGACATTGGCTGGCGCGTCGCGCACCGCGCCTGCACACTAGGGATCCCGGCGCGCGCGCGTCCAGCGTCGCCTCCGGCCTGCATTAGGGGAAGGAAACCTCCATGGCCGCTGCGGCTCTCGACGGTATTCGCGTGCTCGATCTTTCCTCGGTCCTGATGGGGCCCACCGCCGCGCTGATCCTCGGTGACATGGGCGCCGACGTCATCAAGGTCGAGCCGCCCGAGGGCGATTCCGTGCGCGGCATCGGGCCGATGCGGAACCCCGGCATGGGGCCGCTCTTCCTCAACGCCAACCGCAACAAGCGCAGCCTCGTGCTCGACCTCAAGCGCGCGGAAGGCCGGGCCGCGCTGCTGCGCCTCGCGCGGCGCGCCGACGTGCTGATCACCAACATCCGCCCCGCGGCGATGGCGCGGCTCGGCCTCGGCGCCGAGGCGGTGCGCGCGGTCAATCCGCGCCTCATCTATGTCGCTGCCGTCGGCTTCGGCCAGGACGGCCCCTATGCCGCGCGCCCGGCCTTCGACGACCTGATCCAGGGCATCGCCTCGGTCCCCTCGCTGATCGCGCAGGCGGGGGATGGTGTGCCGCGATACATCCCGCTCGCCATCATGGACCGCCATGTCGGCGCCACCGTCGCCAATGCCGCGCTCGGCGCCCTGGTGCATCGCGGCCGCACCGGCGAAGGCCAGGCGATCGAGGTGCCGATGTTCGAGACCGTCATCCAGCTCGTGCTCGGCGACCACATGGGCGGCCTCGCCTACGACCCGCCGGTCGGCCCGCCGGGCTATCCGCGTTCCCTCGCGCCCGAGCGCCACCCCTACGCGACGACCGACGGCTATGTCTGCGCCATGGTCTATACCGACCGCCACTGGCGCAGCTTCTTCGAGCTGGTCGGCCGGCCCGAGGTGATGGAGCGCGACCCGCGCTTCGCCAGCCTGACCAGCCGCACCATCCATGCGCGCGAGATCCACGCCATGCTCGAGGATGAGCTGCGCCACCGCAGCACCGCCGAGTGGCTGGCCGCCTTCGAGCGCGTGGACATCCCGGCGACGCCGCTCAACACGCTCGAGACGCTGCTCGAGGACCCGCACCTCAGGCAGGTCGGCATGTTCCGCTGGACCGACCACCCGAGCGAGGGGCGCGTGCGCGCCACGCGCCCGCCCGCCGCCAACTGGAGCGCGACGCCCCCGGCGATCCGCCGTCACGCGCCGCGCCTCGGCGAGCACAGCGCGGAGCTGCTCGCCGAGCTCGGCTACACGGAGGAGGAGATCGCCGCCCTCGCCGAGGCCGGCGTCACCCGCCTCGCGGCGCCTGCCGGCGCGCCTTGAAGGCGCGCACGCGATCGGCGAAGTCGGGCATGTCCTCGAGCACCGCCATGTGCGAGGACACCATGTCGAGATGCGCGCGCAGCTCCATCCGCATCCCCTGCTGCACCGCGCGCTTGGTGAAGCGGATGGCGGCGGCGGGCTGGCGGGCGATGCGCGCGGCGAGTTCGCGCGCCTCGGCCAGCGCCTGCCCGTCGGCCACGGCGCGGTTGACCAGGCCGATGCGCTCCGCCTCCTCCCCGGTGATGGCATCGCCGGTCCACAGCAGTTCCAGCGCCTTCGGCACGCCGACCAGGCGCGGCAGGAACCAGCTGCCGCCATCGCCCGGCATCAGCCCCATGGCGATGTAGCTTTCGGCCAGCAGCACGCCGCGATCGGCGATCCTGATGTCGCACATCAGCGCCATGTCGAGCCCGGCGCCGCGCGCCGTGCCGTTGAGCGCGGCGATCACCGGGCGGTCGATGCGCTCGAGCGTCAGCGCGATCGGGTGCACGCTGTCCCACAGGAAGCCCTTGCGTTCCTCCGAGGAGGCATCGAGGAACGATTCCAGCTCGTCCATCTCGCCGCCGGCGCAGAAGGCGCGGCCCGCCCCGGTCACCACCAGGGCGCGGATGGCGCCGTCGCGCTCGACGCGGTCGAGGCATTCGCGCCAGCGCAGCAGCATCGGCCGGTTGAAGGCGTTGAAGCGTTCGGGGCGATTGAGGGTGAGCGTCGCCACCCCGCTCGCCGCATCCACATCGAACAGTATCGGGTCCTTGTCGTCCACGCTCTCACTCCTTCGGCGCCGGGGCGGCGCCATGCGGGATCCTGAAATAGTCGGGCCGGCCGATCGGCCAGGGGTCGCCCCAGAGCTGCTGCCCGCCATCCACCGTGACCACCTCGCCGGTGACGAACTTGCCCGATGGCGCGGCGAGGTAGCAGCACGCCTCGGCGATGTCCTGCGCGTCGCCGGCGCGCAGCATCGGGTTGGATTCGTAGAAGGTCGCGCTGCCTTCCGGCGGATAGAGGCTGAAGGCCGTGGTCTCGACGCAGCCGGGCGCGACGCAGTTCACCCGGATGCGGTGCGGCGCCCATTCCACCGCGACGCTTTTCGAGACATAGACCACGCCCGCGCGCGCGGCGCAGGTATGGGCGATGCCGGGCATGCCGCGCCAGATGTCGGCGACGATGTTGACGATGGCGCCGGGCCGCTTGGCCGCCACCCAGGCGCGCGCGGCCGCCTGCATCATGTACCAGGTGCCGTTGAGGTTGGTGTCGATGACCGCGTTCCAGCCCTTGGGCGTGTAGTCGAGCGCGGCCTGCGGGAACTGCCCGCCGGCATTGTTCACCAGCAGGTCGAGCCCGCCCGCCTCGGCCCAGACGCGCTCGATCAGCGCCTGCACCTGGTCGGGGTCGCGGATGCTCATCGGCACCGCGATCACCTCGGCGCCGAGGCCGCGCAGCAGCGCCGCGGCGGCCTCCAGCCGCGCCGGATCGCGCCCGCAGATCGCCAGCCGCGCGCCGAGCCGCGCGAACAGCGCCGCCACCGCCTTGCCGAGCCCGCTGCCGGCGCCCGAGACCAGCACCGTCTGCCCGGCGAACAGCCCCGGACGGAACACCGTCGGCTGCGCCAGCAGCTCCGCGTCGTCGAAGCCGTAGCGCCTCGGTGTGGCGGAACTCTCCATGCCCATGCTCCTCATTCGACCCTCGCGCCCGAGATGCGGACCATCTCCTGCCAGCGCGGCAATTCGCTCTGGATGAAGGCGCGCGTTTCCTCCGGCGTGCTGGAGCGCCAGCGCGCCCCCACCTCGATCGCCCGGCGCGCCATCTCGGGGCCCGCCGTCAGCTCGCGCACCAGCTCGGCCAGGCGCGCGACGATGCGCGGCGGCGTGCCGGCGGGGAAGCTCCAGGTGCTCCAGGGCATGATGACGAAATCCGGCACGCCGGCCTCGGCCATGGTCGGCACATCGGGCAGGGTGGGCCAGCGCTGATCAGCGGTGATGGCGAGCGCGCGCACCTTGCCCTCCTGGATCAGCGGCATGTAGGAGGCGAGCCCGTCGATGGCGAAGTGGATGTCGCCCGCGAGCATCGCCGGGATGGTCTGGGCGGCGCCGCGGAAGGGCACATGGGTGGCCTCGATCCCGTTGCGCGCGGCGAACAGCGCCCCCGACAGGTGGATCGTCGTGCCCACCCCCGAGGAGCCATAGGAAATGCCGCCCGGCCGCGCCTTCGCCCAGGCGACGAACTCGGCAAGCGTCCGCGCCGGCACATGCTGCGCCGACACCACGGCGACGTTGGGGAAATCCCACACCAGGCTCGCCGGGATCAGGTCGCGGTCCGGGTCGAAGGGCAGCCGGGCATAGAGGAAGCGGTTGATGGCGTAGATGCTGATCGGCAGCATCGCGATGGTGTGCCCGTCCGGCGCCGATCGCGCGAGCGCCTCGGCGCTGATGTTGCCGCCCGCGCCGGGCCGGTTCTCCACCACCCAGGCCTGCCCGGTGCGCGCCTGCATGCGTTCGGCGAGGATGCGCGTCAGCACGTCCACCGATCCGCCCGGCGGGAAGCCGACGATGACGCGCACGGTGCGCGAGGGCCATTCGGCGCCCTGGGCGCGCAGGCCGGGCGCGGCGAGGCTGCCCGCGGCGGCGAGCAGCAGGCTGCGGCGATGGGTCACGACGCTCTTGCTCCCTTCGCTTGGCTGGCCGGCTTGCGCCGGTGAGGCACAAGGGTGGCGGGCGGGCCGGCGCCGCGTTCCGAGGCGCGCGCCGCCGCCTCGCGCAGCAGCGCGGCCAGCCGCGGCATCTCGTGCTCGAAGCGGTCGGCCGGGGCGCCGAGCAGCAGCGCGCGCGAGACCCCGCCATCGGCGTCGAAGACAGGCGCGGCGCAGCCGGCCGCGCCGCGCACGGTCTCGCCCACGGTCACGCTGATGCCGTCCCGCCGCGTCCGTTCGAGGATGCCCCGCAACGCCGCCCGGTCGGTCACGGTCAGCGGCGTCAGCGGGCGCAGCGGCGTCGTTTCCAGGTAGTGCTCGCGGAACGCCTCATCCTGGAAGGCGAGCAGCAGGCGGCCCGCCGCCGAGCAGTACAGCGGCCGCGTGGAGCCGGGCGGCACCACGTAACGGACCGGCTGGCGGCTGTCGATGCATTCGGCATAGACGACGAGCCCGGCCTCGCGGTCGATGGAGGTGAGGATCACCGTTTCGCCGCTGCGCTCGGCAAGCCATTCCATCGCGGCGCGGAGCTGCTCGGGCAGCCGCCGCGCCGCGAGCATCGCCGCGGCGAGGCGGAAGGCCTCCGGCCCCAGCCGGTAGCACCCTGCGGCGTGCAGCAGGAAGCCTTCTGCCGCGAGAGGCCGCAGCAGTGCGAGCAGGCTGCTCTTGGGGCTGCCGAGCGCGGCGCTGAGTTCCGCCAGCGGCAGCCCCTCCGGCGCCGCCGCGACGGCGGCGAAGATGCCGAGCGTGCGGCCGAGCGCGCGCGGGGGAGCTGCCTCCTCGGCGGCTTCGCGACCATGGGCGCGCGCGGCGGGCACCTTGCCTATTCGATCCGCAGCCCGGTGGCGCGGATGATGGGTTCCCATTTGGCACGCTCACTGCGGATGAAGTCGGCTGTGCGCGCCGGCGTGCTGCCGGGCACCGGCTCAACCGAGACGCTGCGGAGGAAGGCTTGGAATTCGGGTTCCGCCGCCGCTTCGGCGGAGGCTTCGGCAAGCCGCGCGACCACCGGCGCGGGCGTGCCCGCGGGTGCCAGCAGGGCGTTGTAGGTGTTGGCGAGCATGCCGGGCACGCCCTGCTCGATCGCGGTCGGCACCTCGGGCGCGGCGGCCGAGCGCTGTTCGGTGAAGGCGGCAAGGATGCGGAGACGTCCGGCGCGGTGGTGCTCGAGCGTGGTGGCGAAGGTTTCGACCACCGCCGGCACATGCCCGGCAATGGCATCCTGCACCGCGGGGCCGCCGCCGCGGTAATGCACCAGGTTGGCGCGTAGCCCGCCCGCCTGGCGCAGCAGCAGCTCGGCCGCGAAATGCGCGATGCCGCCATTGCCGGAGGTGGCAATCGCGATCCCCCCGCTGGCGGCGCGGATCCGGCCGAGCACCTCGGGCAGATCGGCCGCGAAGGTGGGATGGGCGCCGATCACCATCGGCACCACGCCGATGAGCGCCAGCGGCGCGTAGTCGGTCACCGGGTCGAAGCCGGGTCGCACCGCCAAGCTGGCATAGATGGCGTGGCTCGAGGAGGTGGCGAGCATCAGCGTGTAGCCGTCCGGCCGCGCGCGCGCCGCCTCGACCGAGGCGATCGCGCCGCTCGCGCCGGAGCGGTTCTCCACCACCACGGGCTGGCCGAGCACGGCGCCGAGCCGGTCGGCGAAGCGGCGGCCGACGATGTCGGTCGGCCCCCCGGCGGCGAAGCCGATCAGCATGCGCATGGGTCGGTCGGGAAAGGCCGCCTGCGCCCGCACTGGCAGGGGCAGCCCGGCCGTGGCGAAGGCAAGGGGCAGTCCCAGCACGTTGCGGCGGTTCATCACCTTGCTCCCCGGTCCTCTGTTGCGCCGCGTCACTCGATCCGCAGGCCGAGCGCGCGGATGACGGGCGTCCACTTGTCGTATTCCGAACGGATGAACGCCATGGTCGCCTCCGGCGCCGGGTCGGGCACCGGCTCCGCCGAGAGGCCGCGCAGGAAGGCGCGGAATTCCTCGGTCTGCGTCACCGCGCGCATCGCGCCGTTGAGGCGCGCCAGCACATCCGCCGGCGTGCCGGCGGGGGCGAGGAAGGCGGCATAGGTGTTGGCGACCGCGCCGGGCACGCCGGCCTCGATGGCGGTCGGCACTTCCGGCGCCATCGCCGAGCGCCCTTCGGACATCACGCACCGGATCCGCAGCCGCCCGTCGCGATGATGGGCGAGCATGGGCGCGAAGGTGTCCACCACCACCGGCACATGGCCGGCGATGCAGTCCTGAACCGCCGGGCCGGCGCCGCGATAGGGGATGTGTTCCATCCGCAGCCCGCCCGCCTCGCGCAGCAGCAGCTCCATGCCGAGTTGCATGACGCTGCCCGCCCCGCCGGTGCCATAGGCGAAGCGGCCCGGCGCCGCGCGCACCATCGTCAGCAGCGCTACCAGGCTGTCCGGCGGCACGGCGGGGTGCACGGCGATCACCGTGGGGGAGACGGTGATGACGCCGATGCCGGCGAAATCCGCCACCGGGTCATAGGGCGGCCGCGCCACCAGCTGCGGATAGACCGCATGGGCCGAGGAGGCGGTGACCAGCAGCGTGTAGCCATCGGGCCGCGCCCGCGCCACATCGGCCCCGGCGACGGTGCCGCTGGCGCCGGGGCGGTTCTCCACCACCACCGGCTGGCCGAGCGCGGCGCCGAGCCCCTCGGCGAGCCGCCGTGCATAGAGGTCGGTCGGCCCGCCGGCGGCATAGCCCACCACCACGCGGATCGGCCGCTCGGGGAAGGCGGCGGCCCGCGCGCCCCCGAAGGGCAGGGCGCCGGCCGCCAGCGCCGCAAGTCCCAGAACGCCGCGCCGCCCCGCCCCGGCGCCCGACGCCGTGCCCGCCATCATTCGATCCTCAGCCCGGTGGCGCGGATCACCGGGGTCCAGCGGCGGAAATCGTTGTGCAGGTAGGTCGTCAGCTCGGCCGCCGTCATCGGCCCGCCCGCCGCCGCGCCGTAATTGGCCAGGAAGGCGCGATAGGAGTCCGAGGCGGTGACGCAGCGGATCGCGGCGTTCAAGGTCTCGATTCCTGGGGCGGGGGTGGCCGCCGGGGCGACGACGGCGTTGTAGACATCGGCGATGGCGTCGGGCACGCCGCTCTCGATCGCCGTCGGCACATCGGGCGCCGCGGCGGCACGTTCCTGCGCCAGCACGCACAGCATCCGCACGGTGCCGCTGCGATGCTGTTCGACCATGGTGGCGAAGGCATCCACCATCAGCGGGATGCGCCCGGCGAGGAGGTCCTGCGCGACCAGCGCCGCGCCGCGATAGGGCACATGCACGATCTGCAGCCCGCCCGCCTTCTGCAGGAACAGCTCCATGCCGAGCTGCGTCACCGTCCCCGCGCCCGCCGAGCCGTAGGTCAGGCCGCCGGGATTGGCCCGCGCCTGCGCGATCAGCCCGCGCACGTCGCCGCCGGTGAAGCCGGGGCCGGCGACGACCGTGACCGGCGTGTTGGCGACCATGGCGACGGGCGCCAGGTCCTTGAGCGGATCGTAGCTCGGCCGCGCCGCCACCTGCGGATGGATGGCGAAGCCCGAGGGGTTGATGAACATCAGCGTGTGGCCGTCGGGCCGCGCCCGCGCCACCTCGCTCACCGCCACCGAGCTGCCGGCGCCGGGGCGGTTCTCGATCACCACCGGCTGACCGAGTTCCGCGCCCAGGCGCTCGGCCAGGCCGCGGGCGAAGATGTCGGTCTGCCCGCCCGGCGTGAAGCCCACCAGCAGGCGGACCGGCCGCTCGGGGAAGCCCGCGGCCCGCCCCTTGGCCAGCGGCAGGGCGGCGGCGGCGAGCGCCGTGGCGCCGCCGCCGAGCAACCGGCGCCGGGCCAGCGGAAGACGCGGCTTCATCGTGTCGGTCATCATTCGATCCTCAATCCGGACGCCTGGATGATCGGGGTCCATTTGGCGTATTCGCTGCGGATGTAGGCGGCGGTGCGTTCCGGCGTCATCCCGCTCACCGGCTCGGCCGAGATGGCGCCCAGGAAGGCGCGGAACTCATCGTTCTCGGTCGCCTGGCGGGTGGCGCGGCCGAGCGCGGCGACGGCCGCCTCCGCCATCCCCGCCGGGCCGAGCAGCGCGTTGTAGGTGTTGGCGACGGCGCCGGGCACGCCGTGCTCGGCCGCCGTCGGCACGTCGGGCGCGACGGCGGAGCGCTGCTCGGCGAGCACGGCGAGGATCCGCAGCCGCCCCGCCCGGTGATGCTCGATCATCGGCGCGAAGGTGTCCACCACCAGCGGGATGTGGCCGGCGACGCAATCCTGCACCGCCGGCCCGGCGCCGCGATAGGGCACATGTTCAAGCCGCAGCCCGCCGGCCTGGCGCATGAACAGTTCCATGCCGAAATGCGTGATGGTGCCGGCCCCGCCCGAGCCGAAGCTGAAGGCGCCCGGCCGCGCGCGCACCAGATCCATCATCTCGGGCAGGCTGCGGGCCGGGAAGGAGGGATGCGCGGCGAACACCACCGGGGCGATGGCGACGAGGCCGATGGGGCTGAAATCGGCCAGCGCGTCATAGCCCGGCCGCACCGCGATCTGCGGGAATATCGCATGGGCCGAGGGCGTGGTGAGCAGCAGCGTGTAGCCATCGGGGCGCGCGCGTGCGACCTCGATCGCGGCGACCGACCCGCTGGCGCCGGAGCGGTTCTCCACCACCACCGGCTGGCCGAGCACCGCGCCGAGCCGGTCGGCGAAGCGGCGGCCGACGATGTCGGTCGGCCCGCCGGGCGCGAAGCCCACCACCAGCCGCAGCGGACGGTCGGGGAAGCGGTCCTGCGCCCGCGCCGCGCCGGCCATCCCGGCAAGGGCGAGCCCGCCGGCCATCAAACCGCGGCGCCGCATGCGATCCTCCTCCCTGTTGCCGCGCCCGTTCCGCCGCGGCGGCGGGCGCTTCATAGGCCGGCGGCGGCTCAGCCGCCGGCGAGTTCCGCGATCTCGGCCTCCGCCAGCCCGGCCTCGCGCAGCACCTCGGCGGTGTGCTCGCCCAGGCGCGGCGGCAGGCGCCGCACCGCGCCCGGCGCCTCGGAGAACTCGACCGGCACCGCGGTGACCAGCATCCGCCCTTCCGAGGGATGTTCGACGCGCTGGAAGAAGCCGGTCTCGGCCAGGTAGTCGTCCTCCAGCATGTCGGCGAGGCCGAGCACCGGCCCGTTCGGCACGTCCGCGGCATCGAGCCGCGCCTGCCATTCGGCGGTGCTGCGCGTTCGCATCACCTCCTCGACGATGGCATAGAGCGCGCCGATGTTGACCGCGCGCTGCGCGAGGCGGGCGAAGCGCGGATCCTCGGCGAGGTCGGGCCGGCCGAGCGCGCCCAGCAGCCGCTGCCACTGGTCGTCGGAATTGGCCATCAGGCACAGATGCCCGTCGCTGGTCGGGAAGGGCCGGCGATAGGGCGTGAACATGCGCCCATAGCCGAGCCCCAGCGAGGGATCGTCGAGTACCCCGCCCCACAGATGCTCGCCGAGGTTGAAGGAGAGCATGGTCTCGAGCATCGGCACATGCACCTCCTGCCCGCGCCCGGTGCGCTCGCGCCGGTACAGCGCCATGGCGACGGCGGAGGCGAGGACATGGCCGCAGAACTTGTCGGCGATGGCGCTCGGCACGTAGCGCGGCTCGCCGTCGTCGCGCATGGCGTTCAGCGCGGCAAGGCCGCTCATGCCCTGGATAACGTCGTCGAAGGCCGGGCGGTCGCGGTGGCGGCCATCCTTGCGGAAGCCGGTGGCGCTGGCATGGATCAGGCGCGGGTTGCGCGTCGCCAGCGCGGCGTATGACAGCCCCAGCCGCTCGGCGGCGCCGAGGCGCATGTTGTGCACCAGCACGTCCGCGCCCTCGATCAGCCGCAGCAGCGCGGCGCGCGCCGCCGGCTGCTTCAGGTCGAGCACCACCGAGCGCTTGTTGCGGTTGATGTTGAGGAACATCACCGCCATGTCGGGTCCGCGCGTCGGGCCGACCTGGCGCATGGTGTCGCCCTGCGGCGGCTCCACCTTGATGACGTCGGCGCCCATGTCGCCGAGAATCTGCGTCGCCACCGGGCCGAGCACCGCGCTGGTCAGGTCGATCACCCTGACCCCGGCGAGCGGCCCGCCGCCGGCCTGGCTCACGCCTCGGGCCCGCCGGCGCTTCGGCACTTGACCATCCGCAGCGGCGTATAGGTCAGCACCACCGTGCCGTCCTGCTTGACGACGCGGTTGCGGGTGCGGACTAGGCCGCGGCCGGGCCGGCTCTGCGACAGCCGCGCCTCGATCACCTCGACCTCGACATGGATGGTGTCGCCGGCGAAAAGCGGGTTCTCGATCTTCAGCTCCATGCCGAGGAAGGCGAAGCCGGTGTGCTGCATGGTCGCCTGCACCAGCAGCCCCTCGGCGAAGGTGTAGCCGAGCGCGCCGGGGGCGACGCGGCCCCTGATGTCGCTCTCCTTCTCGAGGAAGTCGAGGTTCATGAACAGCACCTCGGCCATGCCGGTTGTATTGATGAAGTTGACGATGTCCGCCTCGGTCACCGTGCGGCCGATGGTGCGGAAGGCCCGCCCCATGGTCAGGTCCTCGAAATAAAGGCCCAGACCCACATAGGGCAGCCCGCCCGTTTCCTTCGCCATGCCCGTCACTCCGCCTTGCCGATCAGGTTGCGCGCCACGATGTTGCGCTGGATCTGGTTGGTTCCCTCGATGATCTGCACCACCTTCGCGTCGCGGAAGTAGCGGTTGATCGGGAACTCGTTCGAGATGCCGGAGGCGCCGAAGATCTGCACCGCGTCGGTCGCCACCTTCATCGCCATGTCGCTGGCGAAGCACTTGGCCGAGGCGGCGAGGCTCGCCATCGCGGCGCCGGTGGTGCCGGCATCCACCGCCGTCGCGGCGGCGTAGGTCAGCTGCCGCGCCGCCTCGATCTGGATCGCCATGTCGGCGATCATCCAGCGGATGCCCTGGTAGTTCGCCACCGTCTCGCCGAAGGCGCGGCGGCCGCGGGCGAACTCGATCGCGTGGTCCATCGCCCCCTGCGCCAGGCCGACGGCGCGCGCGGCGACGATCGGGCGCGACTTGTTCAGCGCCTCCATCACCGAGCGGAAGCCGCCCGCCCCGCCGCCGAGCAGGTTCTCCTTCGGCAGCCGCACATCGTCGAAGAACAGCGCCGAGGAGGGGACGCCGCGGGCGCCCATCTTCTCCTCCTTGCGGCCGACGCGGAAGCCGGGGCGGTCGCGCTCGACGATGAAGAAGTTCACCTCGCCCGGGCCGTCGCCGCGTTCGAGCCGCGCGCCGACCAGCACGAAATCCGACACCGCGGCGTTGGTGCACCAGATCTTGCCGCCATTGAGCACGAACCCGTCCCCATCGGGCCGCGCGCGGGTGCGGATGCCGGCGACGTCGGAGCCCGATTGCGGCTCGGTCAGCGAGAAGGCGGCGCGCAGCTGGCCCGAGGCGAGGCCGGGCAGCAGCCGCGCCTTCTGCTCGGGGGTGCCGCCGGCGAGGATGGTGCCGAGCGGCACCCACTGCACCACCAGCAGGTAACCGGTATTGTAGCAGACTCGGCCCAGCTCCTCGACCGCGAGGCAGCCGGCCAGGGTGCTGCCCGAGCCGCCATATTCGGCCGGGAAGGGCAGGGTGAACAGGCCGAGTTCGCGCAGCAGCTCGAACATGTCCTGCGGGTATTCGCCGCTGGCGTCGATCTCGGCGGCGCGCGGCGCCACCTTCTCGCGCGCCACCCGGCGCACCAGGTCGCGGACCTGGATCTGCTCCTCGGTCAGGGCAAAGGACACGCCCGTTTCCTCCTCGATCGTTCCCGGACGCGGAATCGTCCCGCTCGGGTGCGCCTTGGACCGGCGCCTTGTTCGACATGCTGAACGTCGTTCGAGCAAGCTGTCAACACGGCGGCTTGACGGCGCGCCCGCCGCCGTGTCGGCTGTTCCCGAACGATGTTCAGAAATCCGGCCCCCCAGGCGGCCGGTGTCGCGGCAAGCGCGAGGAGGAAACAGATGGGGCCCTTGGCCGGTTTGAAGGTTGTGGAACTCGCGGGCATCGGCCCGGGGCCGATGGCGGCGATGCTGCTCGCCGACATGGGCGCGACGGTGCTTCGCATCGACCGGCCGGACCCGCCCGAGCTCGGCATGAGCCGGCCGCTGAAATACAACCTCACCCTGCGCGGGCGCCGCACCCTCGCCCTCGACCTCAAGCAGCCCGCCGCGCGCGAACTGGCGCTGCGGCTGGTGGCCGGGGCGGACGCGCTGATCGAGGGCTTCCGCCCCGGCGTCGCCGAGCGCCTCGGCCTCGGCCCCGATGACTGCCTCGCGCGCAATCCGCGCCTCGCCTATGGGCGCATGACCGGCTGGGGGCAGGACGGGCCGCTCGCCCCGGCCGCCGGGCACGATCTCAACTACATCGCGCTGACCGGGGCGCTGCACCATATCGGCCGCCAGGGCCAGCCGCCGACGCCGCCGCTCAACCTCGTCGGCGATTATGGCGGCGGCGCGCTCTACCTCGCCTTCGGCATCGTCTGCGCGGTGCTCGAGGCGCGCGGCTCGGGCCGCGGCCAGGTGGTGGATGCGGCGATCGTGGACGGCGTGGCGCATCTGATGACCGGCATGTTCGGCCTGTTCGGCGCCGGCCTGCTGCCCGAGAGCCGCGGCGAGGGCGTGATCGACGGCGGCGCCCCCTATTACGACTGCTACGAATGCGCCGATGGGCGCTATGTCTCGGTGGCGCCGATCGAGGGCCGCTTCTTCCAGGAATTGCTGCGCCGGATCGGCATCGACCCGGCCGATTTCCCTAAGCAGTCCGACCGCGCCCGCTGGCCCGAGGCGAAGCGCCGCCTAGCCGAGCTGTTCCGCCAGCGCCCGCGCGATGCCTGGTGCGAGCTGCTGGAAGGCACCGATTCCTGCTTCGCCCCGGTGCTGACCCCGGCCGAGGCGCTGCGCCACAAGCACATGGCCGCGCGGCGCACCTTCGTCGAGTTCGACGGTGTGGCGCAGCCCGCCCCGGCGCCGCGCTTCAGCCGCACCGTGCCGGAGCTGAGCCTGCCGCCGCAGCCCGCCGACCCCGCCAGGGCCGAGGGGGCGCTGGCCGGCTGGCTGCCGGAGGCCGAGATCGCCGCGCTGCGCGCCGCCGGCACGCTGGGGCAGGCCGGCTGAAGCCAGGCGGCGGGGCCGGCGCGCCGGTCCCCGCCGCCGCTGCCAGGGCAGCGGTCCCAGCGGCGGCATCGCATCAATCCACCGAGGGAGCGCCCGCATGACCAGCCTGCATCCCAGCGCCCGCCGGGTGCTCGACCTGACCCGCGAGTCCGGCCGGCCGCCCTTCGAGGCGATGACGCCCGCCGAGGCGCGCGTGGCCTATGCCGCCGCGCGGCAGGTGCTGCAGCCCGAGCCGCCGGCGGTCGCCGAATGGCGCGACCTGTCCTGCCCCGGCCCCGGCGGGGCGGTGCGGCTGCGGCTTTATCGGGGCCTTGGCGCCGGCGCCGGGCCGCAACCCTGCCTGCTGTTCCTGCATGGCGGCGGCTGGGTGGTCGGCGACCTCGACAGCCATGACCAGCTCTGCCGCGAACTGGCGAACCGGCTGGCCGCGGTGGTGGTCGCGGTGGATTACCGCCTCGCTCCCGAACATCCCTTCCCGGCGGCGGCCGAGGACGCCGTCGCCGCGCTGCGCTTCGTGGCCGGGCAGGCCGGGGCGCTCGGCATCGACGCAGCGCGCATCGCGGTGGGCGGCGACAGCGCCGGCGGCAACATCGCCGCCGCGCTGTGCCTGATGGCGCGCGACGGCCAGGCGCCGATGCCGATGTTCCAGATGCTGTTCTATCCAGTCACCGACCTCGCGGCGGAATCGCCGGCCTATGGCCGCTTCATCGAGGGCTATGTGCTGAACGCCGCCTCGATGCGCTGGTTCATCGGCCATTATGTGCCGGACCCGGCGGCGCGGGCGGATTGGCGCGCCTCGCCCGCGCGGGCGGGCAGCCTCGCCGGCCTGCCGCCGGCCTTCGTGATGACCGCCGGCCACGACCCGCTGAGCGACGAGGGCGCCGCCTATGCCCGGCGGCTCGAGGCCGAGGGCGTGCCGGTCAGCCACCTGCACGTCTCCGACCAGATCCACGGCTTCCTCACCCTGGGCAAGCTGATCCCGGTTTCCGCCCTGACCCTCAGCCAGGCAGCGGCGGCGCTGCGCCTGGCCTGGGAGGGGTGATGCCAGCGGCACCGATCCTTGACCGGTGCCGCTGGTTTGTCTTTGCATGCCCTCAGGCGCCGGGCGGCGTCTCCGCCGCCGTGGCTACGCCGGACTGTCGGCGGCGCCCATCCGGGCGCTCGGCGCGCTTCGCGGCGCGCCGCATCGGTCAGGAATCACCTCCGCCGGGCGTCAGGGACGGCGGAGGTCGTCGGCGCCCGCGCTCCCAGCCACAGCCCGCTGGCCAGCATCTCGCGCGCGCAGTCGCGTAGCAGGCCGGCGGCCGCGACCGCCGTCGGCGACGGTTCCCGCCCGCGGGGCATGACCAGCAGCCGGGTGATGGCGAGCGCGCCGAGCGGCACCGCGCGCAGCCGCCCCTCGAGGATCTCGGCGCGCACCATGGCGGCGACATCGACCATCGGACCGAGCCCGGCGAGCACGAGCCGCTTGGCGATGGCGACGGTATCCGCCTCGGCCGCCACCTCGATGCCGAGCGCCTCCTGGCCGAGCGCGTCGCGCAGCGCGCGGCGCACCCAACTGTCGGGTCGGCCGGCGAGCACCAGCGGCACGCCCGCCAGCGCGCAGCGGCACCGCCGCCTGGTCTTGACCCTCGAAACTGGTCCAGTTGAGGCGCAAGTTTTTCAGGCACTGGTCCTGCCCCCAACCCTGGTCCGAGGGCTACGCAAGTTCTCGGGCTGATGGTCCGTCCCCGAAAGCTGGACCGCATTATGTGAGACTTTCCGGCTGCCGATCGCCCCGGAGCAGCGGCTCAGGGGCGGATATCAACGCCATCGGTGGCCTATCACCGATCGCGCTGTGCGGTCTCACCTCGTTGTAGTCCACACGCCAGCGTTCCACCTTCGCCTGCGCGTCGTCCAGGTCCAGAAACCAGTGCTGGCTGAGGCACTCTGCCCGGAACCGGGCATTGAACGCCTCGGCATGCGCGTTGTCGGTCGGCTTGCCCGGCCTGCTGAAGTCCAGCGTCACGCCCTTGCCGTACGCCCAGAGGTCCAGCTCCCGCGAGGTGAACTGGCAGTCCTGGTCGACCCGGATGGATCCAGGCGCGCCGTGTCGCTTCACCGCTTCCTCCAGCGCCGCGATGACCTCCGCCGCGCTCGCCACGCGGCACACCCGCAATGCTGGGCAAACACGGCTGCAGGTGTCCACCATGGTCAGCACCCAGATCCGCCGGCCGTCGAACAGCTGATCGTAGATCCAGTCCATCGCCCAAACCTGGTTCGGCGCCACGGCCGGTGTGCGGTCCTCCCGCAGCTTGGCCATCACCCGGCGCCGCGGCGGCTTCAGCCGCATCTGCAGACCTTCGAGCCGGTACAGCCGGTGCACGCGCTTCGGGTTCACCATCCAACCCTCCCGTCGCAGCAAAACATGGATGCGCCTTTAGCCGTAGCGCACGCGCGTCTCTGCCAACTCGCGGATGCGCTGCCGCAGGATGGCCTGCCCGGGTCTGCGGGAACGGTAGTGGAAGGTCGACCGCGGCGCCGGTACCGCCTGGAACACGCGCCGAACGGACACACGAAAGCAGGTCCGCAAGTGGTCGACGATCTCCCGCACCCGGGCAGGCCTCAAAATTTTTTTCTGACGACCTCCTGGAGCATCTCTTTGTCCAGGCTGAGATCGGCCACCAGCCGGCGCAGCCGGACGTTCTCCTCCTCCAGGTGCCGCAGCCGCTGCACCTCGGACGGCATCAGCCCGCCATACTTCTGCTTCCATCGGTAGAACGTCGCCTCGGAGATGCCCATCTTGCGGCACAACTCCGGCACCGCCGTCCCCGCCTCCGCCTCCGCCTCCGCCTGTTGTAGCGCGAACGCCACCTGCTGGTCCGTGTACTGGCTCCGCTTCATCGCCAGGCCTCCCTCCTCCAGGGTCAAACCTAGCCGGATCCCTCTCACATTGCCGGTCCAAATGCCCGGGGGCAGACCAGGTTCCTAAAGCTAGCCTTCATCCGACACTCTGTGTCGCGCCTCATCCCCGGCGGAGCCCACGCACGCGCTCAACTGAAGCCAAACCCTCCAGGAACGCACATCACGCCGCCTGTCATTTAACGTCGCCCGACGCGGCATGAATGCGGCGGGATGACATGTCCGCACGGCGCAGAAAGTCACGGTTTACATTCGAAAGGAAGGTGACGCGCCGTGCCAGGAGCTCGAGCCTCACCGCGTGAAACCCGGAAAATTTGATAGATTTACGCGCTAAATCTGTGGCGCCATGGCGGCACCGCGACGGTACCCTGGCGGTACCGCCGAGTGAAGGCCGGCAACAGGCTTGCAACAGCGCCTTGCGCCAGAACGTGTCTTTCCCACCCCACACTTACGTTCCAATGCTCGCTCGCTGACCAGCCCGCGAGCGTTCCTGTGCGGAATCCCCCCGGCGTTCCGATGCCTCAACACCCTGCGTTCCTGTGCCTCAGCGGGTGGGTTCCAGTGCGTTCCTCCGTGAGTTCTCCTGCACCAAACTAGCGCGCGAGAGACCTGTGGGTCTGTCCCGTTTCCACGGACACCTCTGATAGGCTGTAAGCGACGGAGAGAGGCCCTTCTTCCTTATGGGCAGGTGGCCTGATGGGATGCCCGGCGCTCGAGGAGCTTCGGGCTGACATTAGGGCCGACATGATGCGTGACCTGAAGGATGGCGGGTATCAGCGGGTCGAGGTGCTGACGGGCCCGGGGCGACGCCGGGTCTGGGACGAGGCGACCAAGGCGCGGGTGGTGGCGGAGAGCTACGCGCCGGGAGCGGTGGTTTCGGCGGTGGCGCGGCGCTGGCAGATCGCGCCGCAGCAGTTGTTCACCTGGCGGCGCGAGGCGCGGGCGGCGAGCTCCGAGGCAGGCGGGCAGGTGGCATTGTCGTTCGTCCCCATCGTGTCTGACCCGCCTGCCACAGGGATGGCTTCGTCTGGCGCGTTGATCGAGGTGGCGCTGGCCGGCGCGGTGGTGCGGGTCTCGCCTGGGGTGGATCAGGCGCTGCTGACCGCGGTGCTGCGTGCGGTGCGCGCCTCGACGGCATGATCACGATCCCGGCCGGCGTGCGTGTGCTGCTGGCGACCAAGCCTGTCGATTTCCGGAAAGGGGCCCACTCGCTCGCGGCGCTGGCAGCTGACATGCTGGGCGAGGACCCATTCTCGGGCGTGGTGCTGGTATTCCGGGCCAAGCGCGGCGACAGGGTGAAAATCGTGCATTGGGACGCCAGCGGGCTGGTCCTGGTCTGGAAGCAACTGGAGGGTAGCACCTTCCGCTGGCCGCCCATCACCGACGGCACCGTGCGGCTCTCCGCCGTCCAGTTCGCTGCGCTGTTCGCGGGTCTCGACTTCTCGCGGGTGGCGGACGCGAGACAGATTCCCACGCCGACGGCTGCGGCGTAGACTCGGCGCCGATGCGCGAGAGTGGCGAGACAACGCCGGACTTGCCCGACGATCCCGCCGTGCTGCGGGCGATGTTGCTGGCCGCCTTGGCGGAGCGCGACAGCCTGGTTGCCGAGCGCGACAGCATCGTGGCCGAACGGGACGCGCTGGCGGCGCGGAACGAGCGGCTCCGGCACCTGCTGCGCAAGCTGCAGCGCATGCAGTTCGGGCCGCGCTCGGAGCGGCTGCCCGAGGAGCAACTGCAGTTCGCCTTCGAGGAGGCCGAGGCCTCGCTCGCCAGCAACGAGGCGGAGGCGGAGCAGCGCTCACCGGATCGGCGCCAGAAGAACACGGCCCGGCGCCGCGCCGGGCGCGGCCGGCTGCCGGCCCACCTGCCCCGGGTCGAGCAGGTGCTGCTGCCCGAGAGCACCGCCTGCCCGTGCTGCCGGGGCGCGATGGTGGAGATCGGGGCCGACACCGCGGAGCGGCTCGACGTGCTCCCGGCGCAGTTCCGCGTGCTGGTCACCAGGCGGCCGAAGTTAGCCTGCCGCGCCTGCACGGGCACTGTGGTTCAGGCCCCCGCCCCGGCCCGCCTGATCGAGGGCGGGATGCCAACTGAGGCCACGGTGGCCCAGGTGCTGGTGGCACGCTACGCCGACCACCTGCCGCTTTTGTGATCGGGCCTTTTCCGTCAAGCGCCAAGGATCCACCAAACAGGGCCATGCTTCTGTCCGTGGTCGGCGTGGCCGCCACATGATGCGGAACGAGGAGGCGGACGGCTCCAAATCTGTACCACGTGCTCAAGGCAACTTCGGCAAGTACGAGCTCGTCCCGCCCTCGTCCCTGTTGGAGACCTCTGACGCAGCCGGAGGGGCCGCGCTGGCAGGGGTGGAGAACCGCCTCTATGCCATGGCGGCTTCCTCCCCCGTCCGGGTGGACCAGCGGAACGGCTCATCAGCCTTCCACATGCTGAGCAGCACGACCGCCAACTTTCGTGCGACGGCGACGCGGGCCTTTTTTGTCCCGCTGCGTCGCGCCAAGCGGACGCCCCAAGCCTTGAGCGCCGACCACTTGGTCACGCGACCCAAAAGGGTTGCTGCAGCCTCGTAGAGCGCCGCGCGCAGCCCAGCGTCTCCTGCCTGGGTGGTTCGACCCATCCGATCGATCTGACCGGACTGGTAGCGGCTTGGCGTCAGCCCCAACCAGGGTCCTACATCACGAGCTCTGGGAAACCGATCTGGGTCATCAACCGCGCTTCTGAACGTCAGCGCGACGATCGCGCCGACGCCGGGCGCCGTCATGAGCGTGCGGACTACCGGATCGGCACGTGCTGTCTCGAGCAGCTTTCGGTCAAGCGCGCGTAACTCCTCCAGCAGCGCATCACGTACGCGCAGCAGCGCCTCCACGACGATCTCGAGCGCCTGGTTGCCCGCGGCGAGTTCTCGGGCTCGCGCTGCCCACTTCGACCGCGTCACCGGTCCCATCTTCAGCCCGAAGTTGCGGAGCGCTGCCCGCATGGAGTTCTCGACCCCGGTCACCTTGTCCACGAGGAACTGGCGTGCACCCAGCAGCGCGCGGGTCTCCTGCGCCGTAGGTGTCTTCACGTGCACAGCCTTGAACCAACCGAGACGTACGAGCTGGGCGATGCCGCGCGTGTCATTGCGGTCGGTCTTCACGCGCATGGTGGCCAGTGACGCCCGGACGTGCCGCGCCTCCATCACCGTGACCCGGAACCCCTCTCGCGTTAGCCCCGCATGCAGCCACTGCGAGAGGCCGCCGGTCTCGAGGCCGACGTGCTCGACACGTCGGCCCTTGTGCCGGATGAAGCGCGCGATAGCCTCAGGCTCGCTCGGGCATTTGCCCTCCTTGATGATCACCCCGCGCTCGTCAACGATGCAGATGCTCGAGCTGTCGAGCGACACATCAATACCGACAAAAAACTCCATGGACGCCCTCCTTTACCGAGCCCCGTCCGGGGGGTGGGTCATGATCCTCCCCCTTTGAAATGGTCCGTCCTGAGGTATGGGTTTGGACCGGAGGAGGACCGAGATGGCGAGCAAGAAGCACCGGCCTGAGGAGGCG
>NZ_FMZX01000087.1 GCF_900101615.1 Belnapia rosea
CTACAACTTCGCCAAGCACCTCAAGGCTCTGCGATGGCGAACACCTTTCCAGGCCATCTGTGATGCCTGGACCAAGGATCCGTCAGGCTTCAAAATCAACCCGCACCACCTCATCCCGGGACCACACACAACGGCCGAGACCAGCGCGCCGGTCTGATGCACGGGCTGGTGAACAGCACAGCGTTGGGGCTGAACTTAGTTTCGTTGCGGTTTCATAGGCGCGGGCGTCGGCGGAAGGGGCGGCTGGCCAGTGTCGCCGCCTGGGCGTGCATGGTGCTGGGCGGCTATCGCGGCGGGCACCTGGTCTATCGCCGGCGCGTCGGCGTGGACCACGCTGACCGCAGTCCGGAGCCGCGCGAATTCACCCCGGCGCTACCGCTGGCGGATTTACAGGAGACCCTACCGTGCCTAGTGACGGTGCGAGATCCAGTCGCAGGCCAGGACGTGGGCGTGGTGCTGGTGCGCCAAGGCGGGCGGGTGCATGCCATGGGTGCGCGCTGCTCGCATACGGGCGGCCGCTTTACCAAGGCTGGGTGCTGGAGGGGACGCTGGTTTGCCCCTGGCACGGCTCGCGCTACTGCCTGGAGACAGCACGGCCGTTGAATGGCCCCTCTACCGCGCCGCAGCCGCGCTACCAGGTACGGCTGCGCAGCGACATAGTTGAGATCTGTCGGGAGCAGGAGCCAGGCGATGAGGTCGTCACTTCCGACAGCTTGGCCCGATTGGCCAGGCAAGCGCCGCTGGAGCCGCCGCCGGGCGCACGCAAGACCGAGGAGGTGCTGGTGGAGCATCATATGCTGCTGCGCCACCTGTTCCGCCGGATCGAGACGATGCCGCGCGAAGACCTGGAGCGCCGCGACCTGATGCGCGTACTGGCCTCCGAACTGGAGATCCACGAGTACATAGAGGACAGCGAATTTTACCCCGCAGTGCGAGCGGTGAGCGAGGACGTGGCCCTCGCCCATTCTGAGCACCGCCAACCTGCTGGTGGAGACGCTGAAGCTGAACACCGCCACGCCGAAGTTCGAGGAGCATTTGTGCGCCCTGCATGCCGCGATGGAGCACCACGCAGGCTCAGAGGAACGCTCGATGTTCGTGCAAGCGCAGCGGTTGGGCGAGGCGCGGCTGCGTGAGATCGGCGCGAAGCTGGAGCGGCTGCTGGAGGACGAGCGTCACAGCCGGGCGCGAAGGGCCTTCCGCGTGTTGAAGATCCGACTGCTTGAGGGCACGTAACGGCGGCGAAAACGGCTGGCCCGGGCGGCCTGTACCATTCGAGGGCGCTCGCTGGCGCCATGATCTGACAGACCGGGCCGGCCACATTAAACGCCTTGTCTCCATACGAGACAAAATTTGATTAAAGACCGGAGCACTGCCTCAACCGAACAGGGATGCTCGGTCGCTGCCATCGCTGAGAAGATGAACGCCGCCGGCTGGCATCCGCCGCAGCGCCAGGCTTTTGAGGCCGGGATGATCCAGCGGCTGATGTTCCACCACTGCCTGACCGCTGACAGATCCATCTGAAGCCGGGCAATGCCCCGTCAACCCGAGGCCGAGTGCAAGACCATCCGTAGCCCCTAATGGGCCGAAGCCCACCAGCCAAGCCGCACTCGCCTTGACCGCGCCCTCAGCACTCCAGCACAATCTTCCCGAAATGTGCGTTGGCTTTCATGTGTGCCAGCGCAGCCGCGGCCTCAGCCAGCGGGAAGGTTCGATCCAGCGGCAGCCTCAGCTTCCCGGATTCCACCGCCGGCCAGAGATCGGTGCGCATGCGGCGGTTGATCTCCCGCACTTCCTCCAAGCTGCGTGTGCGGAAGGTGACGCCGATATAGCTGATGCGGCGCATTGCATGGAGGTCGAAGTCGAACTCGCCCTTGGCGCCGCCAAGCCGCCCGACATTCACGATCCGCCCCAGTATGGCGCAGGCGCGAAGATTGCCGTTGGCGACGCTCGCCGAAACCTGGTCGACAATGACATCAACGCCGCGGCCACCCGTCGCCTCCAGCACGCGGTCGGGCCAGCCGGCGTCGCCAGTGTCCACCGCGACGTCGCAGCCGAACTCCGCCAGCCGCGCCCGTCGTCCTGCATCGGAGGAACTGCCGAGCACCAGCGCCGCGCCCATAACCTTCGCCACCTGCATCCCCATAAGCCCGACGCCCGAACTCGCGCCCTGAATCAGTATGCTCTGGCCGGGCTTCAGGGTGCCGTTCGTCACCACCGCATCGTGCATGGTCTGCAACGCGATGGGCAGCGTCGCGGCCTGCACCCACCCCATGTTCGAATCGGAGAGGGAGGAGACACGCCCCCAATCCGCTACCGCATACTCGGCATAGCCGGCCGCGCCGCTGGCCATCACCCGCATGCCGGGGCGGATGCTGTCGGGCACCTCGACGCCGACTTCGACGACCTCACCGGCGAACTCCATCCCCATGATTGTCCCGACGCCGCCAATGCTGCCATGCGCGTGCCCGGCGGCCACGGCCAGGTCGGCGCGGTTCAGCCCGGCGGCGCGGACGCGGACCAGCACCTCGTTCGGCTTCGGCCGCGGCTCCGGCACATCGCGGACCTCGATGCCAGATTCGGTGACGACGGCTGCCTTCATGGCGACTCACTCCCTGCTAGATTTCGTGGCGGCTACTAGGGTCTGTGACCGGACTGTCTGACTAACCGATCTGGCTCCGATCTGGTCTCTGGCCGCGCCACCTTGGAAGGTCTTGAGGCTTTCAAGGAA
>NZ_FMZX01000114.1 GCF_900101615.1 Belnapia rosea
TGAGGTGGTCCCCATTCGTCGGACAGCTTGGCGGCCTGAATAAGCTCGGTCCTGGTTTCCTTCAGGCCGCCAATCTCGTCACCGCATGCGCCTCATCGGGGGTCTGCCCCGCCAATGCGCTATGGGGGCGTCCGGCATTGTAGTAGCCGATCCACTTCGACAGCCCGGCCCGCAGCTCGGACCCGGTCTCGAAGGCATGCAGGTAGACGCACTCATACTTCAGGCTACGCCACAGTCGTTCGATGAACACGTTGTCCATCCAGCGGCCGCGGCCGTCCATCGAGATGCGCACCCCGGCCTGCTGCAGCAGGCCGGTGAACCGCGGCGAGGTGAACTGGCTACCCTGGTCGGTATTAAAGATCTCCGGCCGCCCATACCGCGCCATGGCCTCCTCCAACACCTCCAGGCAGAACTCCACCTCCATGGTGTTCGACACCCGCCAGGCCAGCACCTTGCGCGTCGCCCAGTCCATCACCGCGACCAGGTAGAGGAAGCCGCGCCGCATGGGCAGGTAGGTGATGTCGGCGCACCAGACATGGTTGGGGCGGTCAATCGCCAGATCCCGTAGCAAATAGGGGAAGATCCGGTGCTCGGGGTTGGGCAGCGTCGTCCGCGGCCGCTGGTAGATCGGCGCCAGGCCCATCTTCGCCATCAGCCGCCGGATCCGCTTGCGGCCGACCACATAGCCCTCCCGCCGCAGATGCCGCGCCATCTGCCGCGAGCCATACCAGGGCGTCTCCAGGAACTGTGCGTCGATCAGCCGCATCAGCTCGAGGTTCAGCGCCGTCTCGCCCGCAGGCCGGTGGTAGAACCCCGACCGGCTGATCGAGACCAGCTCGCATTGCCGCACCACCGACAGCTGCGGGTGCTCCGGCTCGATCATCTGGCGTCGCCGCTCCAGGCTCATCGACCGGACGCTTTCGCCAAAAAATCCCGTTCCACCAACAGCTGCCCGATCTTCGCGTGCAGCTTCTCAACCTCCGCCTCGGCCACCTTCGCGCTCTCCGGCGCCGCCGCCTTGCCGGAGAACACCGCCGTCAGCCCCTCCATGGCCTGCCGCTTCCACTCACCCACCATCGTCTGGTGAATGCCGTGCTTGGCCGCCAGCTGCGCCGTCGTCAGCTCACCCCGCAGCGCCTCCAGCGCCACCTTCGCCTTAAACTCCGCCGAGTACCGCGTCCGCTTGCCCGTCATCCAGGGCCATCCTTCTCACAAGCGAACCGAGCTTACCCGCCTGTCCGAAATCCAGGGACCACCTCA
>NZ_FMZX01000089.1 GCF_900101615.1 Belnapia rosea
TTCCAGGGGCGAAAGCTCTTCATCATGCCGGCGAGCGAATCACCGCTCGTCCTACATGTCGAGCCTTCTCACACGTTACCGGGACGGGCTCCTAGGTCAGTCCTCGCTTGCTGCCTCCGGCACCTGCAACCCCAGCCGGGCCGCTGCAGCCTCAAGCCGCTCGACGGCGCCCTCGCGCCATTGGTGCCCAGTCAGCAGCCTGGCCGCCTCGGCCGGCGGCATCCCAAGGGCGGCGCCAATCTCGGCGGGCCTAGTGATGCCCCGTTCGTCCAGCTCGCGGCCGATCGCCATCTTCAACCGGATCATGGTCAACCGGTCGGCGGTTCGGCGACGGCGTTCCTCGGGCGTGATCTTCGGCTTGGCGGGCGGTATCTGGTCGGGCGGCAGGCTCATGTCGTGGATGTTGGTCGCCGCCGCAGCCAGCGCTAGCTCACCACGCTCAGTTAGCGGCCAGGCCCAGGAGGGTCCTGCTGCATCGGTGCTGTGGGCTCTATCCGAACGGCGTTGAGCGCCATGTGCGTTACCGTCTCAATGGCCCGTTCGAAGCCAGCAGCAGCTGCCGGCGGGGCGTCATGCTCAATCTGCGCCAGTGCTGCAGGCAGCATCGCGTGAAGGGTACCCAGTATCTCCTCCCGCTTCGCGAGCGGAGCGCGCGTGAGCAGCGAGATATGGGCAATCAGAATGGCTAAAATGCCCTTCAAGGCATGGACCTCGCCCCGTAGCTCGTTGAGCTGGTCGCGCTGCTGCACAGGAAGGCCGATTGGATCCGAGGTCATGGGTACCACCCGCTGCTGGATCCTAGCACCATCGGCCGAAGCACTGGCAAAAGGGAACCGCCCAAATCAAGGCTGCCTATCGCTGCCGCATGTCGCGGGCCGGAGCGGTGCTGGATGGATCCTGGAGGAGCCCCAAAACGGCCAATGAGCCAGCGCCTGTTCTCTTGCGATAAACCCCCCTTACCGCAGATCAGTGGCGAGGATAGTGGTGTGACCTAAGTGCCAGAAAAGGTTGCAAAACTAATTTCTTCGACATACGCGGGCAGGGTAGCATCTAGCACTACCTGGGCACTGTTGCGGCTGACGTGCGTTGTCTGAACTGGGCTGAGACGGCTTGGTTTAGGGAGGCGTGCGATGGGCTGCACGATGTCGGATCTGGACAGCTGGCTGGAGCCGTTCCTGGCCGCGCTCGGGCACAAGAAGCGGCGGCTTTGGGCGCCGCTCTACCTGCGCGGGCTGCTGGGTCCGAGCGAACGCAAGAGCCTGCAGCCGATGGCCGCGTGCCTGGGGCTGAGCGGGCATGACCAGCTGCAGCACTTCATCGCCAGCCCGGCCTGGGACGACGCTCCGCTCTGGCGGGTGCTGGCCGGCCAGGCGGATCGGCTGGTGGGCGGGGCGAAGTCGGCGCTGGTGATCGACGACACGGCGCTGCCGAAGAAGGGCACGCTCTCGGTCGGGGTGGAGCGGCAGTACTGCTGCCAGCTCGGCAAGCGGGCGAACTGCCAGGCGCTGGTCTCGCTGACGCTGGCCGGTAGGGAAGTGCCGGTGCCCGTGGGGCTGCGGCTGTTCTTGCCGGAGAAGTGGGTTGGCGATCCGGAACGCTGCGCGGCGGCCGGCGTGCCGGAGGCGGAGGTGGTGGCCCGCAGCAAGGGCGAGATCGCACTGGCCGAGTTGGACCGGCTACTCGCCGCCCGGGTGCGGTTCGGCATGGTGCTGGCCGATGCCGGCTATGGCGCGAGCGCGGCGTTCCGGGCCGGCTTGAGCGAGCGGGGCCTGACCTGGGCGGTGGGCATCCCGCGCAACCAGAAGGTCTATGGTGCCGATGTCCAGCTGGTCCCGCCCGGCGGCCGCAAGCGGCGCCCGGTGCCGGACCAGGAACCCAAGGACGCGGAGGCGGTGCTCGCCAACCAGCCCTGGCGCCGGGTGACCTGGCGTCAGGGCACCAAAGGCCCGCTCGTGGCGCGCTTTGCCGCCACCCGCATCCGGGTCGGCGATGGCGCGGTCTGGGCCAACAACCGCCACCTGCTAGGCGACGAGGTCTGGCTGGTGGGCGAGTGGCGCTCGAGCGGCGAGCGCAAATACTACCTGTCCAACCTGCCGCCCCGGACCTCACTCCGCGCCCTGGCGGCCGCCATCAAGGCGCGCTGGGTTTGCGAGCAGGCGCATCAGCAGCTCAAACAAGAACTGGGCTTGGGCCACTTCGAGGGACGGTCCTGGACCGGACTGCACCGACACGCGCTGATGACCTGCATCGCCTTTGCCTGGCTGCAGCATCTCCGCCTCGCTGGGCACCGCTCGACGGGGTCGGGGAAAAATGCCGGGTCAGGTTCCGGGACCGCCACCATCGCCGAGCCTCCCGGCCGTGCGCCGCGCCATCATGACGCGGCTGTTCGCCGACCTCGTCGCCCCGATCCGATGTCCACACTGCCGACGCAAGCTCAGGCCACCGCCTGACTTCAGACTGCCCAGGTAGTGCTAGGCACGATTAGTCATCTGCGACTTCGCGCTATCCGGCTGAGCTTGGCCCTGACCTCCTCGCCACGCGTGCGCAGGTGCAGGGTGAAGCCGAACTCCTCGGCCAGAGCGCGCGGCTCGTCATAGTCGAAACC
>NZ_FMZX01000014.1 GCF_900101615.1 Belnapia rosea
GGGCCAGCACCGCACGCAGCACCAAGCCGCGCCCATACCCACAAACCTCTACACCCAACCAACCATGCCATCACTCAGGATCCGGTTCGGTGGCCCGGTGGTCATCGCGGGGATGATACACCCGATCCCATCCCGAACTCGGACGTGAAACACCCCAGCGCCCATGATACTGCAGCTCAAGCTGCGGGAAAGTCGGTCGCCGCCGGGCCACCCAACCAGATCCTGAACAACCGTCACCACACATCACACACCCATCAACGCGGGGTGGAGCAGCCCGGTAGCTCGTCAGGCTCATAACCTGAAGGTCACAGGTTCAAATCCTGTCCCCGCATCCCAAAACACCATGCCAAATCACCACCATACAAGCCGCCTCGGATACCACTCCGCAGGCGGCTTTCTCGTGCCCGCACAGTACAGTACCAAGAAAATGGAACTGGCTAAACTACAACCCAACCAAGCCTCTCAAACGGACGCCACCTCGACATTCAAGTAAAAGCGCGACGCCATAAAATCGCGCAGAACACCAGAGGATTTAGCGTACTGACAGACTTGCGGTACTGACCGGAAAACAGCTTTCGGACCAGCGCCGCACGCTGCGCGGAATCCGGGTTGAAGGAAAGCTGGCAGCTCCGTGCCCGCAAGCCACGAACCTGCGTCGGCACGGTGCCGACCCCGGGAACGTACAGGGTGATCTCCGCCCCCAGTTCTATCAGCGGCAGGTCTGCGAACCGCACCCGGCATCCGACAAGCGAGAGGTTGTCCATACGGCCAGCATAGGTCTGCCCACCGATGGTGATCTCGACCGGCTCATCCGTGGCGAAACGCTCTTCCTTGCGGTAGCGCGGTGCCTCCACGCACATCAGTGCCGCGACGCACAGCGTGACAAGGTTGTAGAGGCTCCAGAACAGGGTCATGGCTTCCACATCGGGCGGGGTACCCGCGATGGGGCCGGTGACGGCGCGCAGGATGATACCGCCAAGGGTCAATCCGGCGAGGCCCATGAACACCGCGACCAAATCCCATTGCACCACGGTGCGGTCCCGGGTCGCACCCTTGGCCGTCACCTTGAATTTCTGATTGCGGGAGCCGAACAGCCCGATCGCGCTGGCCCGCAACGACTCCCGGGCAACCAGCAGCGACATGGCATCCGCAAGCACCGGTACATTGGTGCCGCCGCTGACCCAACCGAGAAAGATCACGCAGCTGAGCCAATAGGGCCCGAGATTGCTGACCAAGCCGGGTAGATCCGCCTGCACGACGACCAGGCCGGTCCACCAGTAAAGGACGGGAATCACCAGGCAGATGATCCGCAGGATGGGTGTCATCGTCCAGAACAGCACGGTGTCCAGCGTATGCAGCCGCATCAACGGCGGTGTCGGCCCTCGCGACCAAGGGCCCCAAGGGGTCCGGACGATCTGCATGGTGCCGAGGCACCAGCGGCCACGCTGCGTCAGGTATTCCTGCAACCCCTCCGGCGCGAGGCCGGCGGTCAGCGGCTCGTTGAGATAGACCGTCCGGAGGCCAAGCCCCGACAGCTTGATCGACATCAGCAAGTCTTCGGTCACGCTCTCGGTAGGGAAGCCACCGATGCCGGCGAGGCTGCTCGCGCGCACCAGCGCGGAGGTCCCGCAGGAGAAGGCGGTGCCATGTGCATCCTTGGAGGCGAGGATGACATCAAAGAAGAAGCGCTGTTCGTCCGGGATCAGCGTGGCGGCGCCGAGATTGAGCTGGATGGGATCGGGATTGAAGAAATGCTGCGGCGTCTGAACCAGTGCAACCTTTGGGTCATGCAGCAATGCGGCAGCTCGCCGCAGGAAGGCGGGTGTTGCGACGAAATCGGCATCCAGCACGCCGATGGCGTCGGGCGGCTCCGGCTGGTCCATCAGCCACCAGAAGGCGGCGTTCATGTTACCCGCCTTGCCATGGCTGTTGTCGCCGCGGATGCGGTAGCCCGCCCCAAGCTCCCGACACATGTCGGCCAGCCATGAACGCTTGCCATCATCCAGCACCCAGACGCGGAAGCGCGGATAATCCTGGGAGAGCGCGCCGATGATGGTGCGGTACAGGATCTCGGATTGCTCGTTATAGGTCGGGATCAGCAGGTCGATCAGCGGCGCGCCGCCGGGGAAGTCCTCAACCGGATGGGCGGTGGCCTCGGCGCTTCGGTCGCAACTGCGGGACAGAACATGCAGCAGGATGAGCCCGGCGGCGCTGCCCAACAACTCGAGCAGAAAGAAGACCCAACCGGCTATGGCCAGCGGATCGGGCGTCAGGGATGGCAGCGTCTCCAGCGCGCGCCACAGCAGGTAGCGCACCAGCAGCGCCGCCGTCAGCCCGGCACCGATCAGGCGGGCGAGCGGCTGGGTCGGCCGCACATAAGGCAGCAGCAGGCTGAGCGAGATAACCAGGAAACAGGGAAGGAATGATGGCGCCAGCGGTTCCACGGCGTGCTTGCCCTCTTGGCATGAGAGGCCGCTTCAGTCCTGTGACCCGGCAATTGCCGCTTCAGCCAGGCTTGGTGCAGCCGCGGTTTGGACTAACCGAAGCGGACCGCTCCAATTTGCCCGGTCTCGCAAGCTCCGTCCGACGCCTTCAGCTGCAGAATGGCCTGTGGCCTGACCCGCGGCGCGCCGGGGGCCAAGCTGGTCGGCAGAAGTTGGATCACCTCGCCAGGCAGATGCTCCTTCCTGCCCGCCGGTCGGAAGGCAGCCCGCTGGCCGATCCGCAGCGAGCGAAAGGTGCGCTCGTCGAGCTCCGCCCGTACCAGACGCTCGCCGCAAGCCGCCAGGCGTGCGATCTCCTGGCCCGCCCGCACGAACTCACCGGATTGAACCAGCAGCTGCGCGAGAGCCGTAGCAGATGGCGCAACCAGGACCGCTTGGCTTTGCCGTGCCAACCGGCGTTCCTCAGCCTCGACATGCCGTTGCGCGGCCTGCAGCCTGGCCCGCCGGTCCGCCAGCATGGCATCCGTCTCCACCAGCGTCAGCGCAAGCCGATCGGTGGTCTGCTGCGAGATGGACCGGTCCGTCGCATTGTCGGTAGCGAAGATGCCCTCCGCCGCGCCCTTCTGCTCCGCCAGCAGCGAGGCCCGGCGCTCCGCCGCCGCCTGCATCTGGTCGCGCGCCACGGCAAGATCACGCCGCAGCACATCCAGCGTCGCGGCGCTGGTGAAGCCCTGCCGCCGCAGGATTTCACCCCGGGCTGCAGCGGCCTCGGCCTCGGCCAGCTTTGCCGCAGCAGCCCGTGCCAAGGCCTCGCTCTCGGCGATCCGTGGGTGGAGCTGCTCCAGGCGGATGCGGCGAAAAGCCTCGGCGCTGAGGATCGCGGCATCCAGCAAGGCGGCCGTGCCGGCCGCTCGCTGCTCCAACGCCGCGATCTCCCCCTCGATCGTGGCGAGCGTTGCGCGGAGCTCCGCGAGCCGCTGGGTATCGACCAGCTCGTTCACGATGGTGGCGACCGGGCTGTTGGCCGCGAAGGTCTGCTCAGGACTCCAGGGCTGCATGTCGACGCGGCCGTCGATCGGCGAGCGCAGGATGATCGTGCTGCCTGCCATGACGGCGTTATCGGATGCGGCAACGAAAAACCGGTCATGAATGAAGAAGGCGGTCGTGCCGAGCACCGCGAGCGCGAACAGGCCTCGCGCCAGGCGGCCAGCGAGGGGGGCAGCCTTCGCCTTTGCTTGGCCGCCGACATCGAGCAGTTTTTCGCGTGCCAGCCCCGCCTGCTGCCCGGCAAATCCGTCCACAACCCGATCCCTAACAGGTAGCTTAGGCTACACCAGAAGTTGAATCTTCACTCCTGAAAATTTGACAATTATCGGCATCCCATGCCGGCCATTGAATGCCAAGCCCCAGGCCTGAGCGACCAGGCAGCTGGGCTGTCATAGCTTACGGTGCCCGACCCCTTGGCACGGGACCGGGACCGGCGGTGGCTGCGGGCGGTGCTGTTAAGACGGGGCTGTCCCGCCCCTTGCGTCTCAGAACCTGCTGCGGGCCGCGACCGGTTCTGCATGACCGAAATTGCGTCCCGAAGCGTTTTCCATTCGCACTGGCTCACGGAAGCCGCTCTACCGTGTTGTTCGATCAAGCAAATACCTCCTGTTAGGTGCTTCCACCTGAGAGGAGTTTGCTCTAGCTCCCGATCTCCCCGCCACCCTTCCGGGTGATGGCGATCACCGCCGGGCGCGGCGGCATGCCGTCCTGGAAATCCGGCCAGCGCGTGCTGGGCCGGTCGAAGCTGCTGCCGGGGTCCTCGCCCGGATGCTGGATGGCGAGGAAGATCGTCTCCCCGTCCGGCGTGAAGCGCGGTCCGCAGACCTCCGCCCCGGTCGGCGCCTGGTAGAACAACCGGGGCAGCGCCCGCCCGTAGCCAGCCGTATCCGCGGCGTAGAGCCCATCCGCCACGCCCGCCGCCGCCGGCGCGCCATCGGTGGAGATCCACATCCGGCCATGCTTGTCGAAGGCGCAATTATCGGGGCAGGAGAGCCAGCCCTGGTCGCTGGTCGCCCGGTGATAGCGGGTGCCCGGATCGACGCCGGGCTTGCCCGCCATGAGGAAGATCTCCCACTTGGCGGTCGTCGCCGCATGGTCCACCCGGCCGGTACCGGCGCCGGGCGGGATGATCTCCACCACATGGCCATGGTCATTGGCCGCACGCGGATTGGCCGCGTTCAACCGTTCCGTGGTGCGGGAGCCGTTGTTGGTGAGCATCGCATAGACACGGCCGGTGCGCGGGTTCGGCTCGACATCCTCCGGCCGGTCCATCGGCGTCGCGCCCAGCAGGTCGGCGGCGCGGCGCGTCTCGATCAGCACATCGGCCTGGGTGGCGAAGCCATTGGCCGCGGTCAGCGGTCCCTCGCCCTGCACCAGCGGCAGCCAGGCCAGCGTACCGTCATCCTGGAAGCGGGCGACATAGAGCGTGCCCTCATCGAGCAGGTCCCGGTTGGCCGCCGGGTCGTCCGGCACGAAGGGCCGGGCGGTGACGAATTTGTAGATGTACTCGAAGCGCTCGTCGTCGCCCATGTAGATGACGACGCGGCCGTCGGCGCTGATCGCGTGGTTGCAGGCCTCGTGCTTGAAATGGCCGAGCGCCGTGCGCTTCACCGGGACCGAGGCCGGGTCATAGGGGTCGAATTCCACCACCCAGCCGAAGCGGTTCGGCTCGTTCGGCTCCTGGTCGAGGTCGAAGCGGCTGTCGTAGCGCAACCAGGCATAGGTGGAGTCGGGCAGGATGCCGTAGCGCCTGTAATGGTCCCGCTGGGCGCCCGCCACGGCCGCGGCGCCGCCGAAATAGACGTTGAAATTCTCCTCGGCCGTCAGGACCGTGCCCCAGGGGGTATTGCCGCCGGAGCAGTTGTTCACCGTCCCCAGCACCTGCGTGCCGGTCGGGTCGGCCTTGGTCTTCAACCGGTCATGCCCGGCAGCCGGCCCGCTGACCCGCATCGGCGTCGTTGCCGTGATACGGCGGTTCAGCCTGCCGTCCCGCACCGGCATCCAGCGCCCCCCCTGCCGGCGGAGCTCGACCACCGAGAGGCCATGCGCCGCCTGCTCCACCGCCGCCTGCTCGGCGCTCGCCTTCTGCGCGGCGCCGCGGCCGGCGCCGAGACCGGCGAAGATCAGGTTGGTGTTGGTGTACTCATGGTTGACCACCAGCAGCCCATGGTCGCTCGCGCCGGAGCCGCGGGGCAGGGGAAAGAAGTCAAGATAGTCGTTGTTGTAGCCGAATTGCTGGGCCTGGGCGGCGGCGGTCAGCGCATGCGGGTCGAAGGGCGGCGCATCGGCCAGCACCGGGTCGCCCCAGCGGATCACGACCTGGGTCTCGTAACCCTCGGCCACCGCATCGCCCTGGCTCAGCCGATGTGCCAATTCGGGGAAGCCGAGGCTCGAAGGGCCCGCGACCTCCGCCAAGGTCGGGCCGACCGCCGCCAATGCCGCGCTGGCCACCGCGCCCATCAGCACGCCCCGGCGGGAGAGGCGGCGCTCGGCGATCTCGGCCAGGGTCCCATGCGGGTTCGGGTTGCTGCCGATATCCTCGATGTCGACGGGCTCAGCCTCGTCCAGGGGCGGCATGGGGTGGAACTCCCGTTCGGTCATGGCGCATCAGCTAGTCCCGATCCAGGAAAGCAGAATGACGCAAGGATGAAGCTTTTGCGTCATGTCTGCGGTGCCGGCGGGGTCTTGATGCCGTATCATAGGCTGTTACACTCCCGCACCTTGACGGTGAGCGAGTCGCATGGCGGCACCCCGGATCCTGCTGGTCGAGGATGACGGCTTCCAGCGCCAGCTGGTGACCGACTACCTGGCTCAGCATGGGCTGCGCCCCATCCCGGTCGGCTCCGGCGCCGAGCTCAAGCGCATGGCCGAGCAGGCGATGCCCGACCTTGCCATCCTCGATGTCCAGCTCGGCGAGGCGGAGGATGGGCTGGCGCTCGCCCGCTGGCTGCGCGGCCGCTCGGCCCGCATCGGTATCCTCATGCTCACCTCGGCCGGGGATATGGTCGACCGCGTGGTCGGCCTCGAATCCGGCGCCGACGACTATGTCACCAAACCCTTCGAGCCGCGTGAATTGCTGGCCCGCGTCCGGGCCCTGCTGCGCCGGGCCGCCGGCGCCGCCGCCCCGCCGCCGGCGCGGATCTCGGAGGTGCGGGTCGGCACCTGCATGCTCGACCTCGAGCGCCGCCTGCTCATCCGCCCCGATGGGGAGGAGGAGCCACTGACCGCCAGCGAGTTCGACCTGCTGAAGCTCTTCGTCAGCCATCCCAACCGCCCGCTGACCCGGGATTGGCTGCTCGAGGCCAGCTCGCATCGCGAGGCGGAAGCCTTCGACCGCGCCATCGACAACCGCATCCTCCGCCTCCGCCGCAAGCTCGAGGCGGACCCGGCCAAGCCGGAGGCGATCCGCAGCGTACGCGGCGTCGGCTACATGTTCGTCCCCGCCAAGGACTGACGGGGGGCCTGCTACCGCGCAGCCAGCAGCGGCCTCAGCACGTCGATGGCGCCGTTGAGGGTGATCTGCGTGCCCACGCAGAGCATGAGGAAGGCGGCGAGCCGCGAGAGCACCCGTGCCCGCGCCTCGCCGAGCAACCCGGTCAGCCGGTCGGCCGAGGAATAGGCCAGCCAGACGGTGACCGCGACGGCGAGCGCCGCCGCCGAGATGCCGGCGAAGAAGGGCAGGATGGTGCCGAGCCCGCCCGGCGGCCGGTTGGCGCCGAGGGCGATGGCGACGGAGATGCTGCCCGGCCCGGTGGTGAAGGGCATGGTGAGCGGGAAGAAGGCGTCATCCGGCCGGCCCGTGGAATCGCCGGCCTGTTCCTGCTTCCGCGCCTCGATCACCTCCGGCGCCATCAGCAGGCTCCAGGCCCGGGTGGCGACGACCAGCCCGCCGGCGATCCGCAGCGCGGCGAGCGTCACGCCGAAGAACTCCAGCACATAGGAGCCGAGCCAGAGCGCCCCCAGCATGATGGCCACGGCATAGACGCCGATGCGGCGGGCCAGCACCAGCCGCTCGGCATGGGTGCGCTCCGCCGTTACCTGGCTGAAGACCAGGGCGGCGCCGATTGGGTTCACGATGGAGAAGAGGGCCGAGAAGGCCAGGACGAAGCTCTGCACCGCGCCGCCGAGATCCGGCATGTCAGGCGGCGGGGGCTTGGGGGCGGGCTATGACCATCGCCTCGCTCCGGAATCGCATGGCAGGCGCCAGCATGCACATCCGCCGGGCCGGCGTCGAGGCCCCGCCAGGGGGCGGTCAGGCACCCGCCCCGGCGCCCGTCGACTGCCGCGCGGCGCGCAGCGTCCGGGCCAGCAGCGCGTCGATGCCGGCCGCTGCCTGCCGGGCCGCGGCGGCGTCGCCATCCCGGGCGAGGCTCTCCACCCGCGCCGCCTGCTCGGCCAGCAGCCGGGCGCCGACCAGGTGGGAGGCCCCCTTCAGCCGGTGCGCGGTGCCCGCGATGCGCTGCGCCTCCGCGGCGGCGGCGAGCGTCGCCACCTCCTGCGAGGCATTGGCGGCGAAGCTGTCGAGGATGCCGGAGAGCCGTGCGGCATCCGCGCCGAACAGGCCGCGCAGCGCCTCCGGGTCGAACAGGGCGCCGGCGACCGTATCGGCGGTCGCCACCTCCGGCGCCAGCTCCGGCAGCCAGCGGCCGAGGGTGCGGGCCAGGGCGTCGAGCGAGACCGGCTTCGAGAGGAAGCCGTCCATCCCCGCCGCGTAGCAGCGCACATCCTCGCCCTTCAGCGCATCGGCCGTCACCGCCACCAGCCCGCTGCGGGCGAGGCCCTGGGCCGCCTCCTCCTCGCGGATGGCGCGGGCGAGGCCGAAGCCGTCGAGCTCGGGCATGTGCAGGTCGAGCAGCAGGATGCCATGCCGCCGGGCGCGCCAGAGGCGCAGGGCCTCCGCCCCATCCTCCGCGACATCGGCGGAAAGGCCGAGCACCTCCAGCTGGCGCAGCATCACCTCCCGGTTCACCGGATGGTCGTCCGCCACCAGCAGCTTGGGCAGGCCCTCCAGCGCCTGGGGGGTGGCAGGGGGTGCGGCGGCGGCGGCCGGGGCGGCGGCATCGCCCTCGGTCGCCGGGCCGAGGCGAAGCGTCACGGTGAAGCGGCTGCCACGGCCGGGCGTGCTTTCCACCGCCACGTCGCCGCCCATGAGCTGGGCGAGCCGGCGGACGATGGAGAGGCCGAGCCCGGTGCCGCCGAAGCGCCGCGTGGTGGAGCTGTCGGCCTGGGCGAAGGGCTGGAACAGCCGCGCCCGCGCCGCCGCATCGAAGCCGATGCCGCTATCCTCCACCGCCAGCACCACCTGCACCATGCCCTCCGGCAGTGGCCTGGTATCGGTCATGACGCGGACGAAGCCGCGCTCGGTGAATTTCAGCGCATTGCCGATCAGGTTGAACAGGATCTGCCGCACCCGCGTCGGGTCGCCCGCCACCCAGTCCGGCCCCGGCCCGGGCGGGTCGGTGAACAGGGCCAGACCCTTGGCGCGGGCCTGCGGCGCCAGCGTCTCCACCGTGCCCTCGACCAGCCCGCGCAGGCTGAAGGGCAGCGCCTCCACCTCCAGCCGCCCGGCATCGATCTTCGAGAAGTCGAGGATGTCGTCGATGATGCGGAGCAGGGACTGCGCGCTATCCCGCATCACCGCGATGCTGCGCGCCTGCTCCTGGCTGAGGCCGGAGCGTTCCAGGATCTCCATCATCCCGAGCACGCCGTTCATCGGCGTGCGGATCTCATGGCTCATGGCGGCGAGGAAGGTGGCCTTGGCCCGCGCCGCGGCCTCCGCCGCATCGCGCGCGGCCTCGGCCTCGGCCTTGGCGGCGAGCGCCGCCTGCTCGCCGAGCTTCAGCGCGGTCATGTCACGGCAGGTGGCGAGGATCTGCCCGTTGGGCAGGGTGCGGAACTGGTTCTCCACCCATTTGCCGTTCGGCATCAGGCGCAGCGGCATGGCGCCCTCCACGGACCGCACGGTGGCCCAGCGTTCCTCCACCACCTCGTCCTCCGGCCGGTCGAAACCGTATTCGCCATTGCGGTAGCGCCAGCGCTGCACCGCCTGGTGGGAGGAGCCGCGCTGCATCAGCTCCTCCGGCAGGCCGAACAGGGCCGGGGCCTTGCCATTGGTCTCGACGATGGCGCCATCGGGGTCGAGCAGGATGACGGCGTCCTGCATGCCGTCCAGCACCCGGCGCAGCAGGGCGCGCTCGGCCTCCAGCGCCTCCTCCTGGTCCTTGAGGCGGGTGATGTCGCGGATGCAGGCCAGCAGCCCGCCATCCGGCAGGGGCAGCATGTTGAACTCGATCCAGTAGCCGCCCGCCGTCCTGCGGACGAAGCGGTTGCCGCCCGGCTGCAGCATCTGCCGGGCGCGCTCCTCGACCACCGCTTCCAGCGTGGCCTCATCCTCCGGCGGCGGGCCGAAATCGCCCCGCCTGGCCTGGAAGCGCAGCAGGTCCCGCCCATCCGCGCCGGGAAAGGCGATCTCGGGCGGCAGCCGGAGGAATTCCATCAGCTGGCGATTGGCGATACGCCAGCGGAAGTCCCGGTCGAACAGCATCACGCCGTCGCTGAGATTGTCGATGACGGTGCGGAGCGTCGCCTGCTCCGCCTCCAGCGCCAGCTCGCCCTCCCGCATCTCGGTGATGTCGCGGGCAACGATGAAGAGCTTGCCGTCCGGCTGGGGATGGTAGTGCAGCTCGATCCAGCGGCCCGAGGCGATGCGCCGGACCAGCCGCTTGTGGCCGGGCGAGGTCAGCGCCAGCCAATGCGCCGCGACCTCGGCATCCTCCGGCCGGTCGAGGCCGAAATCGCCGCGGCGCACCATGTGGCGCAGCCCGTCCTGGAAGCGGGCGCCGGGGAGGCAGTACTCGACCGGCAGGTCGAGCACCCGGGCCTCGTGGCCATTGGTCTCGAGCAGCGTGCCATCGGCATCGAACAGCATCACCGCATCGGTGAGGTTGGCGAGCAGGCGGCGGGCCTGGGCGCGCTCCGCCTCCAGCGTCGCCTGCGCCTCCTTCAGCGCGGTGACATCGCGGATGTTGATGAGAAGGTGGCCATCCGGGCGGGGGCGGAAATTATACTCGGCCCAGACGCCGCTCGGCATCAGCGTGGCGAAGGTGAGGTCGCCCGCGGCCAGCACCTCGGCCCGCCTGCGGGCGATGAATTCCTCCTCCGGCTCCTCGAAACCGTAATCGCCGCGCCGGTACATGTAGCGCAACACCTCCTGATGGGTGCGGCCCGGCTGTACCAGCTCCGGCGGCAGGTCGAGCAGCCGGCCGGAGCGGTCGGAATTCTCGAGGATCACCCCATCGGGGTCCATCAGCACGATGCTGTCGGTGATGTGCCGCAGCAGCAGCTCGGTGCGGGTACGGGTCTCGGCGAGGTCGGCTTCCGCCTCCCGCTGCCGGGTCACGTCCCGCCAGATGCCGAGCCGGCCGCCATCGGCCAGCACCTCCACCACCACCTCGATCTGCCGGCCATCGGCGGCGGTCCAGTGCGTGGTGCCGCCGGCCGGGGCCAGGAAGGGGGCCAGGGCCTCGGCCAGGGCCGGGCCGGCCGCGGGTTCCAGCAACGCCGCGAGGGGCTGGCCGCGCGCCGGACTGGCGCCGAGCTGGAGGACCCCCGCCAGGGCGGGATTGGCGAGGCGCAGCGTCAGATCGGCATCGAGCAAGGCAAGGCCGGCCGTCATCTGCCGCAGCAGCGCCGGCAGCAGCAGGGCGGCCTCGGCGGGTTCGATCCATTCCTCCCGATGGGCGTGGTCTGGCATGCCACCTATTGGACGCCCGATGCGTCTCATCGCAGTCCCACCGTCACGAAAGAATTGTCGCGTCTGTCGCGCCGGCCGGATCTCAACCGGGACTGCGGTGCAGAAGCCGGCCGGACCGCGTCCTGGTTGCGCCACCCTCGGCCGTATAGGCGGTCTGGCCATTGACCCAGACCTCGGCGATGCCGGCCGCCGCCTGGCGTGGCTCCGCGAAGGTGGCGCGGTCGGCGACCGTCGCCGGATCGAGCAGGACGAGGTCGGCATGGGCGCCGGGCGCCAGCATGCCGCGCCCCTCAAGGCCGAAGACGGCGGCCGGGCGGCCGGTCATCTTGTGGATGGCTGCCTCCAGCGGGAAGAGGCCGAGATCGCGGCTGTAATGCCCGAGCACCCGGGGGAAGGTGCCCCAGAGCCGGGGATGCGGGTGCTTCGCCAAGGGGCCGCCATCGCTGCCGATCATCGCCATCGGGTGGGCCATGATCCGCTGCACATCCTCCTCCGCCATGGTGTGGAAGATGCCGCTGGCCGGCAGCAGGCGCGCCGCCGCCGCCTCCAGCGAGACGCCCCATTCGGCCGCGACCTCGTCCAGCATCCGCCCCGCCATCTCGGGATGAGGCAGCGAGGTGGCGATCCGCACCGGCACGTCCGGCCGTGGCTTGCGGGCGGCCAGCGAGGTGGAGGAGGCGGCATAGGGATAGACGTCGAGGGCGACCGCCTGGCGCCGTGCCCCTGCCTCGATGGCCGCCAGCGTCTCGTGCGAGCGGCCATGATTCTCCGGCATGGCGCATTTGTGGTGGCTGATGACCACCGGCACCCCGGCCGCCGCGCCGATCGAGAGCGTCTCCTCGATGCTGTCCAGCACACCCTCCGCCTCGTTCCGCATATGGGTGACATAGAGGCCGCGATGCGCCCGGAGCGCCTCGGCGACGGCGATCACCTCATCGGTCGGGGCGTGCTGGCTGGGCGCGTAGAACAGGCCCGTGGAGAGGCCGGCCGCCCCCTCCGCCAGCGCCTCCTCCAGCTTCCGCCGCATCGCCGCCGCCTCCCGGTCGGTGGCGGGCCGGTCGAGGTCCCGCCCCATGGCGCCGAGGCGGAGCGACATATGGCCGATCAGCGCCAGGGTATTGACCGAGGCCGGCTCCCGCCGCAGCCGCTCCGCATAGGCGCCGAAACTGTCGAAGATCCACCATTCGGGGGCGCAGACCTGGTCGAGCGGCGCCGGCGGGCGCTCAGCCATCGGCACCGGCGAGAGGCTGATGCCGCAATTGCCGATGACGACGGTCGTCACGCCCTGCGAGGTCTTGCAGGCCATGCAGTGCGGCCCGCAGAGCACGGCCTGGTCGTCATGGGTATGGGCATCGATGAAGCCCGGGGCGAGGACCCGGCCCCCGGCCATCACCTCCCGGTCGGCGCTGGCCGCCGAGAGGTCGCCGATGGCGGTGATCCGATCGCCCGTCACGCCAAGGTCGCCCTGCCGGCGCGGGGCGCCGGTGCCGTCGATCAGGCTGGCATCGCGGATGATGAGGTCGCAGCGCAGGGCCATGAATCGCCTCCCGGGGTGCCAAGCTTGGCGCGCGGCCCGGGGGCTGCCAAGCTGGAAGCAGGGCCGCGCCGCGGGCCACCTGCGACACGCTCCCTGGCGGCGCTTGCGGCTACGGCGTGCCGTTCGGCGCGCGGGCCCGGGACACGGCGCAGCATCATGGACATCCCCGCCGGCCATCGCGTCGTCCGGGGCGCCGGGAGAGCTTGAATGAGCATGCAGCCGCGTGACCGGGCCGCCTATTCCGCCATCGTCGACCGGCCGCCGCTGCGCCTGCCGGGCGGGGCGCGGATCGCCGTCTGGACCATCGTGAACCTCGAGGTCTGGGACATCGGCAAGCCGATGGCCCGCCAGGTGCTGCCGGCACCGACCGGCCAGGTGCTGCTGCCCGACGTGCCGAACTGGTCCTGGCACGAATACGGCATGCGCGTCGGCGTCTGGCGCTTCTTCAAGCTCTATGAGCGCCTCGGCATCGCGCCGACGCTCTCGATCAATGCCCGTGTCTGCCAGGATTACGAGCGGGTCGCCCGGCAGGCGCATGAGGCCGGCTGGGAATTCATGGGGCATTCCTGGGAACAGGGCCCGATCCACAAGGAGATCGACCAGCGCGCAATGATCCAGCGCTCGATGGACCAGCTGGAAGCCTTCACCGGCCGCCGCCCCGTCGGCTGGCTCGGACCCGGCCTGACCCAGACGCTGGAGACGCCGGAACTGCTCGCCGAGGCCGGCGTGCAGTATATCGGCGACTGGGTCTATGACGACGAGCCGACCACCATCCATACCGACCGCGGCCCGCTGGTCACGCTGCCCTATACGGTGGAGCTGAACGACATCCCGATGATGCTCGTCCAGCACCATGAGAGCGACTACCTGCTGCGGCGCGCCATCGACCAGTTCGACCGGCTCTACGAGGAGGGGGCGGAGCGGGCGAAGATCATGTCCATCGCCATCCACCCCTACATCTCCGGCCAGCCGCACCGGATCAAATACCTCGAGCGCTTCTACGAGCATGTGGCGAAGCGCAGCGGCGTGCTGCACTGGAACGGCGTGCAGCTGCTCGACTGGTACAGAAGCCAGGTCTGACGGCTCCCCCCGCGGCGCCGCGCAGCGGCATCGTGGGGAAGGTCAGTAGGCCATCCAGCCGCCATCGACCATGAGGTTCTCCCCGGTGACATACATGGCGTCATCGGAGGCGAGGAAGAGCGCCGCGCCGGCCACATCCTCCGGCCGCCCGAGCCGCGGCCAGGGCGTGCGCGCCTCCGAATAGGCGATCATCGCCGGGTCGATGGCCCGCCCCGTCTTGCCCGTCAGGATCTTCCCTGGCGCCACCGCATTGCAGACGATGCCCTGCGCCGCGTAATCCACGGCGACCTGCCGCGTCAGATAGGCGACGCCCGCCTTCGAGGTGCCATAGGCGATGTCCCCCGGCGAGGCGACCATGCCATGCTGCGAGGAGATGTTGACGATCCGCCCGCGCACCTCGCCGCGCGGCGCCTGCGCCAGCATGGCCCGCACCGCGGCGCGGCTCATCAGGAAGCAGCCGGTGAGGTTCACCGCCAGCACCCGGTCCCATTCCTCCCGCGAGCAGTCGAGCAGGGGCTTGCCGAGGGTGATGGCGGCATCATTGACCAGCACGTCGAGCCGCCCATGCCGCGCCACCACCCGGGCGACGGCCGCCTCGCATTCCGCCTCCACCGAGACGTCGGTCTGGACATGCTCGATGCCGAGCCACTCATGCGTGGGCTGCCCGCCCTCCCGCACCACGGTCGTCACATCGGCGATGACGACGATGGCGCCTTCCGCCACGAACCGCGCCGCGATGGCGCGGCCGATGCCCGATGCGCCGCCGGTGACGAGTGCCACGCGATCCTTCAGCCTCATCGCCCCACCCCGCTCGCCTTGAGCATCCGCCGCTCCAGCCGCGCGACCGCATGGGCGAAGGGCCAGAGCAGCACGAAATACAGCACCGCCGCGGCCATCAGCGGCGTCGGGTTGTAGGTCTGCTCCTGCGCGACGCGGGCGCTGCGCAGCAGCTCCGGCAGCGCCACCATGGCGGCGATGGAGGTGGCCTTCACCAGCTCCAGGCTGTTCGAGGCCAGCGGCGCGATCACCGCCCTGAGCGCCTGCGGCAGCACCACCAGCAGCATGGCGCGCAGCGGCGACAGGCCGAGCGCCGCCGCGGCCTCCCGCTGCCCATGCGGGATGCTGGCGAGGCCGGCGCGGAAGATCTCGCCGTAATAGCCGGAATTGTTCAGCACCAGCGCCAGCACGGTGGCGGCGAAGGCGGGCAGGGTGAAGCCGAGGAAGGGCAGGCCGTAATAGATCAGCACCAGCAGCACCAGCACCGGGAAGGCACGGAACAGGTCGATCCAGCAGAGCAGCCCGATCCGCACCGCGCGGCCACCCAGCGCGCAGCTGAGCCCGACCAGCAACCCCGCCGCCATGCCGAGCGGCAGCGCCACCAGCGCCAGCTTCACCGTCACCCACAGCCCCTGCGCCAGCAGCGGCCAGATCCGCACCAGGCTCTCCCAATCGGCGAAGTTATCGATCAGGTCCTGCAGCATCATCGCGGCACCACATGGCGCGATTCCAGCCAGCGGCTGGCAATGACCAGCGGCAGGAACAGCACCAGGTAGAGCGCCGCGGCCAGCGTCAGCGGCGAAGGGTTGGCGGCGATCGCCATCGCGCTCTGCGCCCGCCCCAGCACCTCGGACAGCGAGACGGCGGTGCCGAGCGCCGTCCCCTTGGTGATGGCGATGGCGCGGTTGGTCAGCAGCGGGATCGCCAGGCGCACCGCCTGCGGCAGGATGACGAGGAAGAAGGCGCCGCGAAACCGGAACCCCATCGCATGGGCGGCATCCCACTGCCCACGCGGCAGCGCCTGGATCGCGCTGCGGAAGATCTCGGCGGCGAAGGCCGAGAGCACCGCCCCCAGGGCGCCTACCGTCGCCCAGAAGGGCGAGAGGGTGATGCCCGCATAGGGCAGGCCGAAATACAGCACGATGATGACGGCGAGCTGCGGCAGGGTGCGGAACAGCTCGATCCACACGACGATCGCCTGCCGCAGCACCGGCACCCGCGCCGCCAGCGCCACGGCCATGGCGAGGCCAAGCCCGATGCCGAGCACGACCGTGGCGACGGCGGCCGCCAGCGTCACCCACAGCCCCGCCGCGATCTCCGGCCCATAGCTGCGAAGGATGTCGAGGTTGAGGTAGTACTCGGCGAGCCGGTCCATCAGACGGTGCTAGTTGCAGCGCGGCGTATGCGCCGTATCCTCGAAGCCCGGCAGACCGGGCGGGCCGTAACCCGGGAAGACCTGCGTCATGGAGGAGCCGGCATCGGGCGGCGCCCCGTACCACTTCTCATGCAGCCGGGCGAGCGAGCCGTCCCCCTTCATGCACTCGATCACCTCCTCCACCCGGTTGCGGTATTCCCGGCTCTCCGGGCGGAAGGCGATGCCGAAATTGCGGCCGGTATAGTCCTTGAAGGCGACGGTGATCTGCCGGTTCTGGCTGGCGGCATAGACGCTGGTCGGGATCTCGTTGATGGCGGCGAAGGCGCGCCGCGTCAGCACCGCCTGCACGCTGTCGGGGAAGGTGTCGTAGCGCTGCACCTCGAAGCCGTATTTCTCGGCGTTCGCCGTCGCCCAGGTGTCGCTGATGGTGCCCCGGTTGACCGCGATGGCCCGGCCCTTCAGCGCCTCGAGCCCCGCCATGCTGTCGCTGCGCCGGGTGATGAAGCCGTTGCCGGTGGCAAAGAAGGGCTCCGTATAGAGCATCCGCTGCGCCCGCTCCTCGGTGATGTTGAGCGGATTGGCGGTGAACTCGAAGCGCTTGGCGAAGAGGGCCGCGAACAGGCCGGAGAAATTCACGTCGACGATCTCGATGCCGGGCCTGCCGAGCCGCTTGGCGATCTCGGTCATCAGGTCGACGCCGAAGCCCTCCGGCCCGCCCGCGCCGCGCACCATCCAGGGCGCCACCCCGAAATCCGAGCCGACGACGAGCGGCCGGCCCGCCGGATGGTCCGCCTCCTGCGCCGGGGCGGCAAAGGCGAGGGCGAGCAGCGGGGCGGCCAGCAGGAGGCGTCTCAGCACGCGGGAACTCCGTCATCCGGGGAGGCAGCAGCCTCCCGGCCGCGGAGCGTTCCGTCAAGCCATCGTCAGGCGAGGATATCCGCCGGCGCCTCACGCCGCAGCCGGTCGCCGAGGGTCCGGCCGAGCCGCTCCGCCTCCATCGCCGGCCCCTCGATGCTGTCGCGCAGCAGGTAGCTGCCATCCGGCCGGGCGAGGAGGCCGGTCAGATGCACCGTCCCATCCGCCCGCAGCCTTGCATAGGCGCCGATCGGTGTCCGGCAGGAGCCATCCAGCGCGCCGAGCAGCGCCCGCTCCGCGGTGGCGACGATCCGCGCCTCGCGGTCCTCGATGGCGGAGAGCAGCTCGTGCAGCTCCACGTCGCGCGCCCGGACCGTGACGCCGACGATGCCCTGGCCCGCCGCCGGCACCACCGCATCGGCCTCGAGCACGACGCCTGCCTCTCGCTCCAGCCCCATCCGCTTCAGCCCGGCGAGCGCCAGGAAGGAGGCGGCGAAGTCACCGTTGCGCACCCGCCCGAGCCGCGTCTGGATGTTGCCGCGGATGATCTCGCAGCGGAGGTCGGGCCGCATCGCCAGGATCTGCGATTGCCGCCGCACCGAGGCGGTGCCGATCAGCGCCCCATGCGGGATGCAGGCCAGCGGATCGCGCCGGTCCGGCGCGCCGCAGACCGGGCCGAGGATGATCGCATCGCGCGGGTCCTCCCGCTGCAGCAGGCAGGCCAGCACGATGCCGGGCGGCAGCTCCGTCTCGAGGTCCTTCAGGCTGTGGACGGCGAAATCCACCTGCCCGTCCAGCAGTGCCTCGTGGATCTCCTTGGCGAAGAGCCCCTTGCCGCCGATATCGGCCAGCCGCCGGTCCTGCACCCGGTCGCCCTCGGTGCTGATGACGTGCTCATCGAAGGCCTTCGCATTCCGCAGCACCGGGCAGAAGCGGCTGACGATCGAGAGGAAGTGGCGTGTCTGCCACAGCGCCAGCGGCGAGCCGCGGGTGCCCACCTTCAGCGGCAGGGTCTGGCCGGCGCCATGCCGCGGCGCGGTGGGGATATCGAGGGAGCGCAAGCGGCTCATCCTGGGGCACTCCTTGCCTAGGCGCGGGCGAAACCGAAAAGATGCGCGAGGTCCTTGAAGAAGATGCGGACATGCGCCATCGGCTCGCGCCGGACCAATTCCTTGTTCATGTAGGAGTCCCAGGTCAGCCGCTGGACATCCTTGTCCTCGCAGATGGCGACGAATTTCTCGCGCCTCTTATCCGAGGAATACCAGAAGTACTGCATGATGCCGAGCACCCAGAAGACCCGGCCATGCGCGCGCATGAACCGCCGCCGCGCCTGGCGCAGGGCCCGCGCATGGCCCGTGGCGAGGCAGGCCTCCGCCGCCTCCGCCGCCAGCCGCCCGCCGAGCATGGCGTAGTAGATGCCCTCGCCGGAGGCCGGGGCGACGACGCCGGCCGCATCGCCGGCCAGCACCACATCCCGCCCATTGTCCCAGCGCCGCGCCGGCTTCATCGGGATTGGCGCGCCCTCGCGGCGGATGGTCGCCTGCCCCGCCAGCCCGGTCGCCTGCCGCAGCGCTCCGACCGAGCCGCGCAGCGGGAAGCCCTTCCGCGCCGAGCCGGTGCCGATGCTGGTCGTCTCGCCATGCGGAAAGATCCAGGAATAGAAATCCGGCGAGTGCCGTCCCTGGTAGAAGACGTCGCAACGCTTCGCATCGAACTTGCCCGTGCCTTCGGCCGGGGAGGCGATGATCTCGTGGTAGGCGAAGACGCAGGGCACCTTCGCCGCCGGCACCTCCTGCCTCGCCACCTTGCTCCGCGCGCCATCGGCGCCGATCACCAGCCGCGTCCGCACCTGCCTCACCACGCCATCCTGGCCCGTATAGTGGAGCAGCACCGTGCCGTCGGCCTCGCGGTCGATCCGCTCGAAGCTGCCGGTTGCCCGCTCCGCGCCATGATCCTCGGCGCGAAGCCGTAAGAATTCGTCAAAATGCTCGCGGTCCACCATGCCGACGAAGCCGCCCTCGATCGGCATGTCCACCTCGCGGGAGGAGGGGGCGATCATCCGCGCCGCGTTCACCCGCGCCACCAGCAGGTGGTCGGGAATGGCGAAGTCGCGGATCAGCCGGGGTGGGATGGCGCCGCCGCAGGGCTTGATGCGCCCGGCCCGGTCGAGCAGCAGCACCCGCCGGCCGGCGCGTGCCAGATCGTCTGCCGCCGTGGCACCCGAAGGGCCGCCGCCGACCACGACGACATCGAAGCGTTCCGCTGCATCCGCCATGGTCCGTCTCCCCTTACCCGTTGCGCGAGGCAGCCAGCCCCTCGAAGCGAAGCCGCGGCCCCGTGGCCCGGCCGATGCGCGCCGCCAGCAGGCCCGCGGCAAGGAAGAGCGCGCCCTCCACCACGAAGACCGCGCCATAGGCCGCCGGAGCCGAGGCGATGAGGCTGCGCGCCAGGTCGCTCGCTCCGGCGCCCGCCAGCCCGCCGAGCCCGAAGGCCACGGCCTGTGCGGCACCCCAGAGCCCCATCCGCGTGCCCTCGCGCCCGCTGCGCCCGGTGCCTGCGAGCTGCATCATCGTGGCGATGGCCGCCGCGGCGAAGGCGCCGTTGGCCAGGCCGAGCGCGACATAGGATGCACCGAGCGGCCAGGCCGGGCCGGCGAAGCCCGCCCCCGCCAGCCCGAACAGCGCCACCGCCGAGGCGAGGCAGCCCGCCACCGTCCAGGCCTTCAGCGAGCCGAGCCGCCCGCCGGTCAGAGCCACCAGGATCATCCCGCCGAAGACCCCGCCATGCTGCAGCGAGGCGAGCTGCGTCGTCTCCCCGAGCGAAAGGCCGAAGACGACGCCGCCGAAAGGCTCGAGGATCAGGTCCTGCGCGCTGTAGGCCAGCATGGAGACGAAGACGAAGACGGTGAATTGACGCGCCTGCCGCTCGCCCCAGATCTCGGCCAGCGCCACCCGGAAGCCGCCCCGCGGCGCCGTCGCCAGGGGGGGCGGGGCGGCGCGCGGCGTGGCCGGCTCCATCCCGCGGACCGCCAGCAGCGTCACCAGCATGGCAAGGCCCGAGACCACCGCCGCCACCGCCAGCAGCCGCGCGGGCGAGAAGGGGTCGAGGAAGCGCCCGGCCAGCGCTGTGGTGACGATGAAGCCGAAGATCATCATCAGCCAGACGATGGTCGCCGCCGGGGCCCGCCGCGCCGGCGCCACGCGGGTCGCCAGCAGCGCCAGCAGCGAGGTGCCGGCCGCGCCGACGCCAAGGCCGATCAGCAGGAAGGACAGCGCCGCCAGCGCCAGCCCCGCCAGGCGCCACTCCGCCATCAGCCCCGTCGCCAGCGCCGCGCCGACGCCACCCAGCGCCAGCACGGCGACGCCACCGACGATCCAGGACGTCCGCCGCCCGCCGGCATCCGAGCCATAGCCCATCGCCGGCCGCATCAGCTGCACGGCGTAATGCAGCGCCACCAGCAGCCCCGGGATGGTCGCCGGCAGGCCGAGCTCCACCACCATCACCCGGTTGATGGCCGAGGTGGTCAGCACGACGATGGCGCCGAGCGCCGTCTGCACCAGGCCGAGGCGGAAGATGCCGAGCCAGCCGATCACGGCAGCACCGGCCCCAGGGGCGCCCTGATGGCGAAAGCGGCGAACAGCATCCCCAGCACATAGAGCGTCGTGCCCGTGCCGTTGTACCAGGGGGCCCGGCCGCGCGGATCGGCCAGCAGCCGCTGCATCAGCACCAGCTGCGCCGCCAGCAGCAGGGCGATCGCCCCGGCCTGCCAGGGCTGCCCCCAGCCCAGCAGCAGCGCCACCACCGCGACCTGCGGCACCGCCATCACCAGGCAGGCCAGCTGCGCCGCCCGCTCCACGCCGAGCTTCACCGGCAGGGAGCCGATGCCCATGCGGCGATCGCCCTCGACCGACTTGAAGTCGTTCAGCGTCATGATTCCATGCGCGCCGAGGCTGTAGAGCGCGGCGATGGCCAGCACCCGCCCGTCCGGCGCCGCCGCGCCCAGCACCGCCGCGCCGGTGATCCAGGGCAGGCCCTCGTAGCAGGCGCCGCAGGCGGCATTGCCCCACCAGCCATTGGTCTTCAGCCGCAGCGGCGGCGCGCTATAGGCCCAGGCGAGCGCCAGCCCCAGCACCGTCGCGGCGAAGCCCCAGACCCCCAGCACCGTCGCCACCGCCAGCGAGACCAGCGTCCAGCCGATGGCGATGTAGAGCCCCCAGCGCCCCGGGATGCGGCCGGAGGGAATCGGCCGCCGCGGCTCGTTGATCGCATCGACATGCCGGTCGAACCAGTCGTTCACCGCCTGGCTGGTGCCGCAGACCAGCGGCCCGCACAGCAGCAGGCCGGCGGCGATGACATGCCAGCGCCCCTCGCCCCCCACGCCCGAGGACACCACGCCGCAGGAGAAGGCCCAGATCGGCGCGAACCAGGTCACCGGCTTCAGCAGCTCGAGGCAGGCGGCGGGGTCGAGGCGGAGGGCGCGGTCGCTCATGGCATCACCCCATCTCGCCATTCTCGGCCGGCAGGTCGCCGAGCCCGTAGCGCCGCAGCTTCACGTAGAGGCTCTGCCGGCTGAGGCCGAGCATCTCGGCCGCCGAGGCGCGGTTGTCCCCGGTCAGCTCCAGCGCCGCCTCGATGCAGAGGCGCTCGATCACATCGGTCGCCTCGCGGACGAGGTCCTTCAGCGGCACCTGGCCGATGAGCTCGGTCAGCTGCTCCACGGAGCGCGGCACCCGGCCCATGGCGCGCGCCGGCGGTGCCACCCGCGTGCCGATGTCCCGGATGGCGAAGCCGAAGCAGGGGCCCGTGCCGTTCATCACCGAGACGGCGGAGATCTCCACCTCGATCGTCGCGCCATACTCGCCATGCAGGGTGGTGGCGAAGAGCCGCACCGGCCCGCGCTGGCGGAGATTGGCGGTCAGCACCTCCATCTCGACGCCGGGCTGGCCGATCCAGCGCTCCAGCGGCTGCCCCACCGCCTGCTCCTCGGCGGCGAGCTGGGCCATCTCGACGAAGGCGGCATTGGCGGTGACGATGCGGCCATCCTGGTCGGTGACGACGAAGGCATCCGGCACGCTCTCGATCAGCCGCAGCATCTTCGACTTGGCGCGCGGCAGGACAACCGCCCCGGCCTCGCCCTGCGGATAGGTCAGCCGCACCAGGACGAGGCTGGCATTCTCCTGGCGGAAGGGCGTGGCGGAGATCAGTACCTCCCGCCCATCCTCCGCCAGCGTCGCATCGACATCCTCGGCCCGGCCGGTCGCGCGCAGGCCGTTCAGCATGAGCTCGATCCGGCCGCGTATGGCCGGGGCGAAGAGATCGAGGAAGCTGCGGACCGCCCCACGCCGGCCGCCGCGGCCGAGCAGCTGGTCCGCCACGCGGTTGGCTTCCAGCACCGCGAGCGTCGCGGCATCGAGGATCAGCACCGGCTCGGTCCAGAGCTGGAAGAGCATGCGGTAGCGCGTCTCGGCATGGCGCAGCCGGGCGTAGTCCCGGTCGATCGACTGCTGCGCCTCGACCAGCCGCTGCTGCAGCGCCGAGAGCGGCCGCAGATCCCGCCCGAAGGCCACGGACCGGCCGCCCTTGCCGACCCGGACCGTGGAGAAAAGAATGGGGACCGAGCCGCCACGCCCGGCGCCCTGGTTGATGTGCCGCCAGCGGGGCTGCTCGCGGTCGGCCAGCGCCTGCAGCATCGCCTCGACCTTCGGCCGGCTGTCCTCCGCCACGGTGTCGATCCAGCGGCGGCCGAGCCAGCTCCCGTCGCCCTCCATCTCGAGCGCCAGCTCCTCGCTGTTGAAGGCGATGTCCCGGATCACGCCATGCTCATCGATGATGAGGGCGACATCCGCCGCGGCCGTGATCAGGACCGCTGCGGCTTCCGCATCCAGGTTGCCCAGTGATGTCTTCGGGGCTTTGAACGCCTTCACGGGCGAATGCTTCCTTCATCGAAAGGGGCCTCTACCTCCCTGGAATTTTTGGCTGGACCTTGCCTCAGTCCCGCTGGGCCAACAAGCGCAGCAGCCGCGCGGCCTGCAGCGGTGCCTGGCGGGCATCCGCCGCCGTGGCATCGGCACCGATGAGCGCCGCGTATTCGGGGTGGTCATCGAAGGCCGGGCCACCCACCATCACCCCCATCGCCTGGCGGCAGCTTGCCTGACGGGCCTTGCGGATGATCGTCGCCAGCAGATCCATCCGCTGCGTCGCCCCGAGGCTCAGGCCGAGGATGTCGACGGGGTACCGCCGCAGCATCCCGGTCAGGTCGCCGACGGCGCGGATCGGCAGGATCTGCACCTGCCAGCCAGCCCGCCGGAAGAAATCCGCCACCATCTCGAGGCCGAAGACATGCTGCTCGCCGGGCACGGGCACCAGCAACGCGCTCGGGCCCGCGCCCCGCCACCGCGCTGCTTCCCGCCGCATCTGCGGCGCGATGCTTTCGCGGATGCGGCGCAGCGCCATCAGGCCGAGCGTGACCGTGGCGAAGTCGCAGATATCCTCGGCCCAGAACCGGCCAAGCAGCCGCGCGGCCGGGGCCAGCAGGCCGAGGCAGAGATCCTCGGCCGGCATGCCGGCCTGCAGCAGGGCCTCGGCATAGGCGGCGGCGGAGGCCGCGTCATGGCGCAGCAGCATGGCAGCCAACGCGTCCGCCGGCTGCGCATCGGCCAGGGCGAGGCCCGGGGGCCGTGCGGAATGGGCAAGGGTGAGGCGGTTGATGACCTCGGCGGCCATGGAGTCGCCGAACCGGGGCGAATGGCCGTGGCGCGCCGGTGCCACGGGCCCTGGCAAGCTGGTTGCCGGCTCACCGGCATCCGCCAGGGCCGTTGCCAGGTGGCGGCGCAGCTCGGTGCTGGCGCTGTGTCCCATTGCGGCCATTGGACGCCTCCCGCCACAGGTTATCCGCCCCGGTCCCGTTTTTTGTCAATCTGTCTTTACGTCAATCGAGCTTGACACTCGGAAGCGGGCAGTCCTAGCCTTCGATCCACTGGCGGCACGCGACGGGAGGGCGGCAACCAAGGCGAAGACTGTGTGCACTGCAGTAATTCTCAGGAAATACCGCAAGCACAGGCCATTCGCCGCGGTCGGTTCTTCAGCGGACCTTCTGGACAAAGGGATGTCAAGCAATGCTTACAAATGGCGCCCTGACTCGATTCATCGACTCCATCGATGCCTGCCCCTGGGGCGCCGCCTCCGGCCGCCATACCCGCCATGGGGTCCAGGCCCATGCACCGCTCTACAGCACGGAGGAGCGCCGCCGGCGCGACAGCACGGGCTGGACCCTGGTGCAGGGCATCCTCGCCCCGCTTCAATTCGGCGCCTTCCTGCTGAGCCTCGGCCTGGTGCTGAACTACCTGGCGACCGGCGAGGGCTATGCCGCCGCCACCCTCTCGATCCTCGTCAAGACGATGCTGCTCTACGCCATCATGGTGACCGGGGCGATCTGGGAGAAGGTCGTCTTCGGCCAGTACCTCTTCGCCCGCGCCTTCTTCTGGGAAGACGTGTTCAGCATGCTGGTGCTGGCGCTGCACACCGCCTATCTGGCGGCGCTCGCCACCGGGTTCGGCGAGGCGCGCGACCTCATGCTGCTCGCGCTCGCGGCCTATGCCGCCTATGTCGTCAACGCCGCGCAGTTCGTCCTCAAGCTGCGGGCCGCGCGGCGCGACGAGAGCGGCTGGCGCGATGCCGGCGCCGGCGCGCTGGGCTTCTCCAAGTGAGCGGCGCCGCGCTCGCCCAGGCCTCCCCGGTGCCCGGCTGCGCCGAAGCGCCGGTACTGCGGGAGCGTGGCCAGCGGGAAGTCTTCTGCGGCCTCACCGGCATCATCTGGCTGCACCGCAAGATCCAGGACGCCTTCTTCCTCATCGTCGGCTCGCGCACCTGCGCCCACCTCATGCAGTCCGCAGCCGGCGTCATGATCTTCGCCGAGCCGCGCTTCGCCACCGCCATCATCGAGGAGCGCGACCTCGCCGGCCTCGCCGATGCGAATGAGGAGCTGGACCGCGTGGTCAACCAGCTGCTGGCGCGGCGGCCGGATATCAGGCTGCTCTTCCTCGTCGGCTCCTGCCCCTCCGAGGTCATCAAGCTCGACCTGTCGCGGGCCGCGTCCCGGCTGAACGCCACCCACGCCCCCGGCGTCCGCGTGCTGAACTACTCCGGCAGCGGCATCGAGACGACATTCACGCAAGGGGAGGATGCCTGCCTCGCCGCGCTGGTGCCGGAGATGCGCGCCGACCCGGCGCCCGGCCTGCTGGTCGTCGGGGCGCTGGCCGAGGTGGTGGAGGACCAGATGCGCCGCCTTTTCGCCGCGCTCGGCATCGGCCCGGTGGCCTTCCTGCCGCCCCGCCGCGCCGCCGAGCTGCCCGGCATCGGCCCGGGGGTGCGCTTCCTCCTCGCCCAGCCCTTCCTCGCCGAGACGGCCCGCCTGCTGGAGGCCCGCGGCGCCCGCCGCCTCGCCGCACCCTTCCCGCTCGGCGCCGAGGGCACCACCGCCTGGCTGCGCGCCGCGGCCGAGGCCTGGGGCGTGCCCGCCACCCGCTTCCGCGAGGTGACCGCCATCGGCGAGCAGCGCGCCCGCACCGCCATCGCCCGGCACCGGGTGCCGCTGGCCGGCCGCCGCATCTTCTTCTTCCCCGACAGCCAGCTCGAGATCCCGCTCGCCCGCTTCCTGTCACGCGAACTGGGCATGCAGCCGGTCGAGATCGGCACGCCCTACCTCCATCGCCAGCATCTGGCCGAGGAGCTGGCCCTGCTGCCGGCGGATGCGGTGCTGAGCGAAGGCCAGCATGTGGATCGCCAGCTCGACCGCTGCCGCGCGGCGCGGCCCGACCTCGTGGTCTGCGGCCTCGGCCTCGCCAATCCGCTGGAGGCGGAGGGCTTCGCCACCAAATGGTCCATCGAGCTGGTCTTCACGCCGATCCAGGGCTACGACCAGGCCGGCGACCTCGCGGAGCTCTTCGCCCGCCCCCTCCACCGCCGTGCGACGTTGATGGTGTAGCGCCATGCAGCTCGCCATCTGGACCTATGAGGGGCCCCCGCATATCGGCGCGATGCGCGTCGCCACCGCCATGGAGGGCCTGCACTACGTCCTCCACGCCCCGCAGGGCGACACCTATGCCGACCTGCTCTTCACCATGATCGAGCGGCGCGGCACGCGCCCGCCCGTCACCTACACCACCTTCCAGGCCCGCGACCTCGGCGGCGACACCGCCGAGCTGTTCAGGACGGCGGCGCGCGAGGCCTTCGAGCGCTTCCGACCCCAGGCGATGATCGTCGGCGCCTCCTGCACGGCCGAGCTCATCCAGGACGATCCGGGCGGCCTCGCCCGCGCCCTCGGCCTGCCCATCCCGGTCATCCCGCTGGAGCTGCCGAGCTACCAGAAGAAGGAGAATTGGGGCGCGGCGGAGACCTTCTACCGCCTGGTCCGCGGCCTCGCCGCTCCGCCCGCACCGCGCCCGGAGGGCCGCGCCCCAAGCTGCAACATCCTCGGCCCCACCGCCCTCGGCTTCCGCCACCGGGACGATGTGCGGGAGATCGCCGGCCTGCTCGGGCGCATGGGCATCGCGGTGAACGTCACCGCCCCGCTCGGCGCCACGCCCGCCGATCTCGCCCGCCTCGGCAGGGCTGACTTCAACGTGGTGCTCTACCCGGAGATCGCCGGCACCGCCGCCGCCTGGCTCGCCCGCACCCATGGGCAGGCAGCGACGAAGACCATCCCCATCGGCATCAACGCGACGCGCGAATTCATCGCCGAGGTCGCCGCCCTCGCCGGGATCGACCCGGCGCCGGTCCTCGCCGCCGAGACCTCGCGCGCCGCCTGGTACTCCCGCTCCGTCGATTCGAACTACCTCACCGGCAAGCGCGTCTTCGTCTTCGGCGATGCGACGCATGCCCTGGCCGCCGCCCGCGTGGCGACCGAGGAGCTCGGCTTCGCCCTGGTCGGCCTCGGCAGCTACAGCCGGGAATTCGGGCGCGAGCTGCGCGAGGCCGCGAAGCCGCACGGCATCGAGGCCACCGTCACCGACGACTACCTGGCCGTCGAGGCCGCCATCCAGGCGGCGCAGCCCGAGCTGATCCTCGGCACCCAGATGGAGCGCCATACCGCGAAGCGCCTCGGCATCCCCTGCGCCGTCATCTCCGCCCCCGTCCATGTGCAGGACTACCCGGCCCGCTATTCGCCGCAGATGGGCTTCGAGGGCGCCAACGTCCTCTTCGACACCTGGGTCCATCCGCTGATGATGGGCCTCGAGGAGCACCTGCTCGGCATGTTCCGCGAGGACTTCGAGTTCCGCGCGGATTCCGCCCCCTCCCATCTCGGCGCCGGTCCTGTGGAGCCCGCCGCACCGGGCTCCGCCCGATGGGCGGCCGAAGCCGAGCGGGAACTCGGCAGGATTCCCTTCTTCGTCCGCGGCAAGGCCCGCAGGAATACGGAGCGCTACGCCACCGAACGCGGCATCGGCACCATCACCCTCGAGACGCTCTACGATGCCAAAGCCCATCTCAGCCGTTAGCGCGGTGCCCATCCGCGTGGTGGTGGTCACCATGGACAGCCACCTGTCCGGTGCCGTGATGCATGCCGTGACGGCGCTGCGCCGGGAGCTGCCCGGCCTGACCTTGGTGGTTCATGCCGCCGACCAATGGGGCTCCGACGAGGTGGCGCTCGCCGCCTGCCACGCCGATATCGCGCGCGGCGACATCGTCATCGCCGCCATGCTCTTCCTCGAGGACCACATCCGCGCCGTCCTTCCGGCGCTGGCCGCGCGCCGCGAGCAATGCGACGCCATGCTCGGCCTGCTCTCGGCCGGCGAGGTCATGCGCCTCACCCGCATCGGCCGCTTCCGCATGGATGCCGAGGCCACCGGCGTGATGGGCCTGCTGAAGCGCCTGCGCGGCAACCGCAAGCCCGGCGCGCCGAGCAGCGGCAAGGATCAGATGAAGATGCTGCGGCAGCTGCCGCGGCTGCTGCGCTTCGTCCCCGGCACGGCACAGGATGTGCGGGCCTATTTCCTCTCGCTGCAATACTGGCTGGCGGGATCGGAAGAGAACCTGGCGAACATGATCCGCCTGCTGGTCGGCCGCTACGCCGCCGGTCCGCGCCAGCAGCCGGGCGGCGCGCTGCAGCCTGCCGCCCCGCCCATCGAATATCCCGAGGTCGGCCTCTACCACCCCCGCGCCGCCGCCCGCATCACCGAGCGCGCCGAGGACCTGCCCGCCGCGGGCAGCGCCGGCACCGTCGGCCTGCTGATCCTCCGCTCCTATGTGCTGGCGAACAATGCCGCCCACTACGACGGCGTCATTGCCGCGCTGGAGGCCCGCGGCCTCCGCGTCATCCCCGCCTTCGCCAGCGGCCTCGACGCCCGCCCCGCGATCGAGCGCTACTTCCTCCGGGACGGCGCCGCCTGCATCGATGCGCTGGTCTCGCTCACCGGCTTCTCGCTGGTCGGTGGCCCCGCCTACAACGATGCCCGCGCCGCCGAGGCCATCCTCGCCCGGCTCGACCTGCCCTACATCGCCGCCCATCCGCTGGAATTCCAGACGATGGCGCAGTGGCAGGCGGATGCCCGCGGCCTGCTGCCGGTAGAAGCGACGATGATGGTCGCCCTGCCGGAGCTCGATGGCGGCATCTGGCCGATGACCTTCGGGGGCCGCTCCGGCACCTCCGACGGCGAGAGCGCGCATGAGATGGCCGCCCATCCGGAGCGCGCCGGCACGCTCGCCGCCCGCATCGCCCGCCTGGTCGCGCTGCGCCGGGCCGAACGGGCGGAGCGGAAGCTCGCCATCATCCTCTTCAACTTCCCGCCCAACAGCGGCGCGACGGGGACGGCCGCCTATCTCGGCGTCTTCGCCTCGCTGCTCCACACGCTGCGCGGCCTGAAGGCGGCGGGATACAGGCTCGACGTCCCGGCGACGGAGGAGGAACTCCGTACCCGCATCCTCGGCGGCAACCGCGCCCGCTACGGCACGGACGCCAATGTCGCCGCCCGGTTCCTGACCGACGACCATGTCCGCCGCGAGGCCTTCCTGCCCGAGATCGAGGCGCAATGGGGGCCGGCACCGGGCCGGCTGCAGAGCGACGGTGCCAGCATCCTCGTGCTCGGCCTGCAGCTCGGCAATGTCTTCATCGGGATCCAGCCGGCCTTCGGCTATGAGGGCGACCCGATGCGCCTGCTCTTCGAGCACGGCTTCGCCCCGACCCATGCCTTCTGCGGCTTCTATCGCTGGATCCGCGAGGATTTCGGTGCCCATGCCGTGCTGCATTTCGGCACCCATGGCGCGCTGGAATTCATGCCCGGCAAGCAGGCCGGCATGTCGGGCGAATGCTGGCCCGACCGGCTGATCGGCGACCTGCCGAATTTCTACTTCTACGCCAGCAACAACCCCTCCGAGGGCACCATCGCCAAGCGCCGCGCCGGCGCCGCGCTGATCAGCTATCTCAGCCCGCCCGTCGCCCATGCCGGCCTCTACCGCGGCCTTCTGGACCTCAAATCCTCCATCGACCGCTGGCGCGCGCTGGAGCCGGGCAGCGACCCGGAGCAGCAGGCGGCGCTGGCGACGCTGATCCAGGCCCAGGCCGCCGCCGTCGAGCTCGGCGCCGCCGAGCCCGCCTGGGCGGATGCCGACGCCACCATCCTCGCCCTCGGCCGCGAGCTGCTGGCGCTGGAGGAGACGCTGATCCCCTACGGCCTGCACGTCATCGGCGAGCCGCCCAAGGCGGCGGACCGCGCCGCCATGCTGGATGCCGCCGGCGTGACCGAGCCGGATCGCCGGGCCGCGCTCGATGCGCTGCTGGCCGAGGATCACGAGATCCCCGCCCTGCTCCATGCGCTGGATGGCGGCTACCTCCACCCCGCCCCGGGCGGCGACCTGCTCCGCACCACGGAGGTGCTGCCGACCGGCCGCAACCTGCACGGCTTCGACCCCTTCCGCATCCCGAGCGCCTTCGCCGTGCAGGATGGCGCCCGCCAGGCCGAGCGCCTGCTCGCCCGCCATGCGGCGGACGGCAACAGGCTGCCGGAGACGGTCGCCATCGTCCTTTGGGGCACCGACAACCTGAAGACCGAGGGCGGCCCCATCGCCCAGGCGCTCTGGCTGATGGGCGCCGCGCCGCGCTTCGACAGCTACGGCCGCCTCTGCGGTGCCCAGCTCCTGCCGCTGGAGGCGCTCGGCCGCCCGCGCATCGATGTCGTCGTCACCCTCTCCGGCATCTTCCGCGACCTGCTGCCCCTGCAGACGCGCCTGCTCGCCGAGGCCGCGCTCCTGGCCGCCGAGGCGGAGGAAGCCCCCGCGCGGAACTACATCCGCAAGCATGCCCTGGCCTTCCAGGCCGCGCATGGCGGGTCGATGGCGGAAGCCACGCTCCGCGTCTTCGGCAATGCCGACGGTGCCTATGGCGCCAACGTCAACCAGCTCGTCGGCAACGGTGCCTGGACCGACGAGGACGAACTCGCCGATGCCTATGAGCGGCGCAAGGGCTTCGCCTATGGCGTCAGCGGCAAGCCCGTCCGCCACGCCGCCGTCCTCGCCCATGTGCTCGCCAGCGTCGAGGTCACCTACCAGAACCTCGATTCCGTCGAGCTCGGCGTCACCACCGTCGACCACTACTTCGACACGCTCGGCGGCATCAGCCGGGCGGTGAAGCGGGCACGCGGCACCAGCGCCTCGATCTATATCGGCGACCAGACCCGCGGCGACGGCGCCGTCCGCACCCTGTCCGAGCAGGTCGCGCTCGAGACCCGCACCCGCGCCCTCAACCCGAAATGGTACGAGGCGCTGCTCTCCCACGGGTATGAGGGCGTCCGCCAGATCGAGGCGCAGGTGACGAACACCCTCGGCTGGTCGGCGACGACCGGCGAGGTCGCCCCCTGGGTCTACCAGCAGCTCACCGAGACCTTCGTGCTCGACGCCGCCATGCGCGAACGCCTGGCGACGCTGAACCCGACCGCCTCGGCGAAGATCGCCAACCGCCTGCTGGAAGCGCATGAGCGCCGGTACTGGTCGCCCGACCAGGGCGTGCTCGACGCGCTGCGCCAGGCGGGGGAGGAGCTGGAGGACCGGCTCGAAGGTATCACCGTGGAGATGGCCGCATGAGAATCGAGACGCCGCATGCCGCCCTCCACCGGCGCCCGGTGCCGTCCCGGACGGATGGGGATGGCAGCGTGCAGGTCCACCTGGACCCGGCCATGACCATCGGCAGCGCCAAGGTCTTCTCCGTTTACGGCAAGGGCGGCATCGGCAAGAGCACCACCAGCTCCAACCTCTCGGTTGCCTTCAGCAAGCTCGGCAAGCGGGTGCTGCAGATCGGCTGCGACCCGAAGCACGACAGCACCTTCACCCTGACCAAGAGCCTGATCCCGACGGTGATCGACGTGCTGGAGACCGTCGACTTCCACTCGGAGGAGCTGCGCCCCGAGGATTTCGTCTTCGAGGGCTATAACGGCGTGATGTGCGTCGAGGCCGGCGGCCCGCCCGCCGGCACCGGCTGCGGCGGCTATGTCGTCGGCCAGACGGTGAAGCTGCTGAAGGAGCACCACCTGCTGGAAGACACCGACGTGGTGATCTTCGACGTGCTGGGCGACGTGGTCTGCGGCGGCTTCGCGGCGCCCCTCCAGCATGCCGACCGCGGCATCATCGTCGCGGCCAACGACTTCGACAGCATCTTCGCGATGAACCGCATCGTCGCCGCCATCAAGGCCAAGTCGAAGAATTACGATGTCCGGCTCGGCGGCGTCATCGTCAACCGCAGCGCGGCGACCGACCAGGTCGACAGGTTCAACGCCGTGACGGGGATGCAGACGCTCGCGCATTTCCCCGACCTCGACGTCATCCGCCGCTCCCGCCTGAAGAAGTCCACCCTCTTCGAGATGGAGCCGACGCCGGAGCTGGTCGCGGTGCAGGCGGAGTACCTCCGTCTCGCTGCCAATCTCTGGGCGGGTACGGAAGCGCTCAGCGCCTCCCCCATGAAGGACCGCGACATTTTCGACCTGCTGGGATTCGACTGATGCCGAGCAGCACCTACGCCGCCCGCCGCGGCGAGCTCGAGACCTATTTCGACCGCACCGCGGCCGAGGCCTGGATGCGCCTCACCTCCACCGCGCCGGTCGGCCGCATCCGCGCGACGGTCCGCGCCGGCCGCGACGAGATGCGCCGCACCCTGCTCTCCTGCCTCCCGGCCGACCTCACCGGCCGCCGCCTGCTGGATGCCGGCTGCGGCACCGGCGCGCTGGCGCTGGAGGCCGCCCGCCGCGGCGCCCATGTCACCGCCATCGACCTCTCGTCCAGGCTCGTCTCGCTCGCCGCCGAACGCGCCGCCGGCGATTACGGCGCCGGCCATGTCGATTTCCGCACCGGCGACATGCAGGACCCGGCGCTCGGCGAGTTCGACCATGTCGTCGCCATGGACAGCCTGATCCACTATCGCGCGCCCGATGCCGTGGCCGTGCTGGAAGGGCTCGCCGCCCGCACCCGGCATTCGATGCTGGTCACCTTCGCACCGCGAACGCCGCTGCTGGCCGCGATGCACGCCATCGGCCAGCTCTTCCCGCGCTGCAACCGCTCCCCCGCCATCGAGCCGGTCGGCGAGGCTTGGCTCACCCGGCTGGTCGCCTCCCGCTTGCCGGGCTGGCAATGCGGCCGCACGCAGCGGGTCACGGCCGGCTTCTACATCTCTCAGGCACTGGAGCTCAGGCGGGTATGAGCCGCATGGCGCGCGCCTGGACCCGGCTCGGCCCGGAATTCCTCCCCTTCGCCGACGCCGCCTCGGCGGAGCTGCCGCTCGGGCGCCTGCTGCGGCTCTCGCTCTTCCAGGTCTCGGTCGGCATGGGCTCCGTGCTGCTGATCGGCACGCTGAACCGGGTGATGATCGTCGAGCTCGGCGTCGCCGCCTGGCTGGTCGCCAGCATGGTCTCGCTGCCGCTGCTCTTCGCGCCCGTCCGCGCACTGATCGGCCACCGGTCGGACAACCACTGCTCGGCACTCGGCTGGCGCCGTGTCCCCTATATCTGGATGGGGACGCTGCTGCAGTTCGGCGGCCTCGCCATCATGCCCTTCGCGCTGATCCTGCTCTCCGGCGACAGCAACGCCCCACCGGTCGTCGCCCATGGCGCCGCCGCCGCGGCCTTCCTGCTGGTCGGCGCGGGGCTGCACACCACGCAGACCGTTGGCCTCGCGCTGGCGACCGACCTTGCCCCGCCGGATGCCCAGCCCCGTGTCGTTGCCCTGCTCTCGCTCATGCTGCTGCTCGGCATGGTGGTGAGCGCCGTCGGCTTCGGCGCCCTGCTGCAGCATTTCAGCCAGATCCGCCTCATCCAGGTGATCCAGGGCGCGGCGCTGGCGACCATGCTGCTGAACGGCATCGCCCTCTGGAAGCAGGAGTCGCGCAACCCGAACGGCACCCGCCACGGCCGTCCGCAACCCGGTTTCCTCGAATCCTGGCGCCGGCTGCGGGGGGAGGGGCGGTGGGCCCGTCGCCTCACCGCCATCGGCCTGGGCTCGGCCGCCTTCAGCATGCAGGACATCCTGCTCGAACCCTATGGCGGCCAGATCCTCGGCCTTTCCGTCGCCGCGACGACGACGCTGACGGCGCTCTTCGCCGGTGGCGGCATCGCCGGCTTCGGCATGGCCGCGCGCGGCCTTGGTCATGGCATGGACGCGCATCGCCTGGCCGGCTTCGGCGCGCTGGCCGGCGCCCTGGGCTTCGCCGGCGTCATCTTCGCGGCGCCGCTCGACAGCCCGGTGGCCTTCGGCATCGGCACGGTCGTCATCGGCCTCGGCAGCGGGCTCTTCACGGTCGGCACGCTGACGGCCTGCATGGAGCTGGCCCGCACCGGCCAGGCCGGCCTGGCGCTCGGCGCCTGGGGCGCGGTGCAGGCCAGCTGCGCGGGCGGCGCCATCGCCGCCGGCGGCCTTCTGCGCGACATCGTCTCCGACCTCGCCATGCGTGGCGCCTTCGGGGGCGCCCTCACCGGCGCCGCGACCGGCTACGGCGCGGTCTACCTGCTCGAGATCGTCCTGCTCTTCGTCACCATCGCCGTCATCGGCCCGCTGGTGCGCGTGGGCGCGCCGCGTCCGGCCTCGCCGCTCGGCCTGGCCGGGTCACCCAGTTAGCGGAGGAACACCGTCATGCAAACCGGTGCCATCACCAGCTATATCGACGTCGCGCAGGTCGCGCTCTACGCCTTCTGGCTCTTCTTCGCCGGACTGATCTGGTACCTGCGCCAGGAGGACAAGCGGGAAGGCTACCCGCTGGAGAGCGACCGCTCGCCCTACGTGACAGTCGAGGGCCTGCCGCCCATGCCGCGCCCGAAGAGCCTGCAGCTCGCGCATGGGGGCACCATCGTCCCCCATCGGGAGGAGCGGAATCTCGACGGCCTCCTCATCCCGACCGCCCCCTGGCCCGGCGCGCCGATGCAGCCGCTCGGCGACCCGATGAAGGACGGCGTCGGCCCGGCCTCCTACGCGCTCCGCGCCGATGTCCCCGACCTCACCTTCGATCAGCAGCTGCCGAAGATCGTCCCGCTCCGCGCCGCCGAGGGCTACTACCTCGCCGCGCAGGACCCGGATCCGCGCGGCTACCAGGTCGTCACCGCCGAAGGCCGCATCGCCGGCACGGTGGTCGATTGCTGGGTGGACCGGTCGGAGACGGTGGTGCGCTACCTCGAGGCCGATGCCGAAGGCTCCTCCGGCGCCCGCCGCGTCGTCTTCCCCATGGCGCTCGCCCGCGTCGATGCCAGGCGCCGCATCGTCAAGGTCGTCTCCGTCCTCGCCAGCCAGTTCGTCGAGGCGCCGATGCTGAAGGATGCCGACACGATCACGATCCGCGAGGAGGACCGCATCAGCGGCTACTTCGCCGGCGGCCACATGTACGCGACGCCGCAGCGCCTCGGCCCGCTGATCTGAGGGAGGCCACGATGATGCAGGAGCATGAGCTGGAGCCGGTCTGGGGCCTGCCCGAGCGGCCCCCTGCGGGCGAGGCGATCCTCTGGCAGGGCGCACCGGACTGGCGCGCCCATGCCCGGCAAGGCCTGCACCTCCGCGGCCTCGCCCTGTACTTCCTGCTGCTGCTCGCGGCCCGGTGCGCCGCCTCGCTGATGGAGGGCGCGAGCCCCTCCGTCGCGCTGCGGGACGCCGCCTGGTTCCTGCCCTTCGCCGCGACGGCGTTGATGCTCGTGGTGGTGCTCGCCATCCTCGTCGCGCGCACCAGCGCCTATACCATCACCACGCAGCGCATCGTCTTCCGTATCGGCATCGCCTTGTCGATGACGGTGAACATCCCCTTCACGGCGATCGAAGCTGCGGCGGTGAAGGCGGATGCCGATGGCAAGGGCGACATCGTGCTGACGATCGCGCCGCGGCAGCGCATCTCCTACATCTTCTTCTGGCCGCATGTGCGCCCGTGGCACTACGCTCGCCCCGAGCCCGCGCTGCGGTCGGTCCCCGATGTGGAAACCGTGGCGCGGACCCTGTCGCGGGCCCTGGCCGCGGCGGCCTCGCTGCCGATGCGCCCCGCAGCGGATGCCGCGACAGCCGGGGCCACAACCGGCCCGCAGACGGCCGCGGCCTGAGGGAGCGAAGGATGAGCACCCATTCCCATGACATGACGGTACCGCGCGGCCCGCTGATCGGCGCCGCTGCGCTGCTTCTCGCCGTGGTCACGGCGACCGGCATCGCGCGGATGGCCGGTGCCGGCGTCACTACGGTCACGGCCGAGGCGCCCGTCCTGGCGCGCAGCCTCGGCTTCGACGACCGCGCCGACGGCGCCATCCTGGTGCGCGACGCAGAGGCCAACCGCCAGATCGCGGTGCTGGAACCCGGCACGAACGGCTTCGTCCGCGGCGCGCTGCGCGCCCTGGTGCGCGACCGGCGACGCGAGGAGATCACCGGCCGCGCGCCCTTCCGCCTCGCCGCATGGCCCGATGGCCGTCTGACGCTGGAGGACCCCGCCACGGGCATCAGCATCGGCCTCGAAGCCTTCGGCCCCACCAACATGGCGGCCTTCGCCCGGTTGCTGACAGCGGGGAGGACGATGCGATGAGCCCTGGCCTGCTCTCCCGCCTCGCCGGCGGCCGCCGCTTCGAGGTGCCGTGCACCATCGATATCGAGCAGAGCTTCGACAGCCTGCATGCGCATGCCATCCCCGAGGGCGTCAGTCTCCGGCCCGGCGACCGCGTGCTGGTCCATGGCCTGCCGGCCAGCATCGGCCATGGCGAGGCGATGCGCTTCGAGGCCCGCGCCACCGTCATCCGTGCCGGCTGGCTGGAACGTGCCTGGATGGAGGCCTCGGCCATCCTGGAGCTGACCGAACTCTATCATTGCGGCTTCGAGCCCAAGGAAGCGCCATGAACGCCGTCACCCCCACCGCACGCCGGCCGGTCAATGCCGTCACCCGCGAGGCGACGACCGACACCGTCCTCAGCCCGCGCTTCTACACCACCGATTTCGACGCCATGGACCGCATTGATATCGGCAGCCTCCGCGCCGAGTGGGACGCGCTGATGGCGGAATTCCACGCCGACCCGAACAAGGGCCACTTCGTCCGCACCGAGGCCTTCGACGCGTTCAGGCTCGACGCCCTGCCGGAGCCGCTGCAGAAGGAGCTGGTGGAGTTCCTCGTCAGCTCCGTCACCGCCGAGTTCTCCGGCTGCGTGCTCTATGCCGAGATCAGGAAGCGGGTGAAGAACCCCGACATGCGCGACCTCTTCGGCGTGATGAGCCGTGACGAGGCACGCCATGCCGGCTTCATCAACGACGCGCTGAAGGATATCGGCATCGGCGTCGATCTCGGCTTCCTGACCAAGGCGAAGAAGTACCACTACTTCCAGCCCAAGTTCATCTTCTACGCCACCTACCTGTCGGAGAAGATCGGCTACGCCCGCTACATCACCATCTTCCGCCAGTTCGAGCGGCATCCGGAGCTGCGCTTCCACCCGATCTTCCTGTGGTTCGAGAAGTGGTGCAACGACGAGTTCCGCCATGGCGAGGCCTTCGCCCTGCTGATGCGCGCCAACCCCAGGCTCCTCGAAGGCCGCAACAAGCTCTGGGTGAAGTTCTTCCAGCTCGCCGTCTATGCGACGATGTATGTGCGCGACCACGCCCGGCCCGAATTCCACAAGGCGCTCGGCATGACGCCGACCGAGTACGACCACGAGGTCTTCCGGACCTGCACCGCGATCTGCAGGCAGGTCTTCCCCGTGACGCTCGATACCGAGCACCCTGCGATGCGGCGCGGCCTCGACCGCCTGTACCGCATCACCCGGCGCCAGGCCGCGGCCAAGGCGCGTGGCGGCCTGGTCGGCAAGCTGCAGCGCGCCGGGCTCGGCGCCGCGGCGGCGGCCACCTTCGCGCGGCTCTACCTCCTCCCGGGCAGGCATGCGGCGCTGCCGGCACAGATCCGCATGACGCCCACCTGGTAGGAGAGCCATCGCGCCATGGCCGATTACGGTCTGCCCGCCCTCTATGCACTGTTCGTCTGGTGGTTCAGCACCGGGGCGATCATCTGGCTGGACGGGCTGCCGCCACGGACCTATCGGCGCAGCATGCTGGGCGCGACGGCGATGCTGGCCGCGGCCTTCTGGGGCCTCGCCGCCAGCAGCGCCGATGCATCCCCGCTCGGCGCCTATGCCGCCTTCTCCTGCGGGCTGCTCGCCTGGGCCTGGCAGGAGATGGCCTTCCTCATGGGCTTCGCCACCGGCCCCCGCCGCCAGCCCTGCCCGGACGGCTGCGCCGGCTGGCCGCGCTTCCGCCTCGCCGTGCAGACCCTCCTCTACCATGAGCTGGCGATCCTCGCCGGTGCCATCGCCGTGCTGGCGCTTACCTGGGGCCAACCCAACCAGATCGGCGCCTGGACCTTCCTGCTGCTCTGGGGCATGCGGCAGAGCGCCAAGCTGAACGTCTTCCTCGGCGTCAGGAACCTCAACGAGCAATTCCTGCCGCCGCACCTCGCCTATCTCGGCAGCTTCTTCGCGCGCAAGCCGATGAACCTGCTTTTCCCGCTCTCGGTCACCGGCGGCACGCTGCTCTGCGCCTGGTTCTTCCACCGGGCGCTGGCCGGCGGGGCCAGCGACTTCGAGGCCGCCGGCTCTACCTTCCTCGGCGTGCTGGCCGCGCTCGCCATCCTCGAACACTGGTTCCTGGTGCTGCCGATCCCGGCCGAGGCGCTGTGGAGCTGGAGCATGAAGTCACGCCGCCCGGCCGCACCGGCCGTGGCGGAGGCGGTCCCGCCGCGCCTCCACGCGCTGCGTCCCGCCGCCTGAAGCCACAAGCCCTGAAAGGGAGAGGGGACGATGAACTACGAGGCGTTCTTCCGGAAGCAGATCGGCGCCCTCCACCGCGAAGGCCGCTACCGCGTCTTCGCCGACCTCGAACGCCAGGCCGGCGCCTTCCCCTATGCCACGCACCACCGCCCGCGCGGCCAGCAGCAGGTCACCGTCTGGTGCTCCAACGACTATCTCGGCATGGGCCAGCACCCGAAGGTGCTCGCCGCGATGCATGAGGCGCTCGACAAGTGCGGCGCCGGCGCCGGCGGCACGCGCAACATCGCCGGCACCAACCACTACCACGTCATGCTGGAGCAGGAGCTCGCCGACCTCCACGGCACGGAGGCCGCGCTGCTCTTCAACAGCGGCTACATGTCGAACTGGGCGACGCTCTCGACGCTCGCCTCGCGCATGCCCGGCTGCGTCATCGTCTCCGACGAGCTGAACCACGCCTCGATGATCGAGGGCATCCGCCACAGCCGCGCCGAGCGCCGCGTCTTCGCCCATAACGACCCGGCCGACCTCCGCCGCATCCTCGCCGAACTCGATCCCGAGACGCCGAAGCTCGTCGCCTTCGAGAGCGTCTACTCGATGGATGGCGACATCGCCCCCATCGCCGAGCTCTGCGACATCGCCGAGGAATACGGCGCCATGACCTATATCGACGAGGTCCATGCCGTCGGCCTCTACGGCCGCCGCGGCGGCGGCGTCACCGAGCGCGACGGCGTCGCCCACCGCCTCACCGTCATCGAGGGCACGCTGGCGAAGGCCTTCGGCGTGGTCGGCGGCTACATCGCCGGCTCGGCGGCGATGTGCGACTTCGTCCGCTCCTACGCCTCCGGCTTCATCTTCACCACCTCCATGCCGCCCGCGGCGGCGGCCGGCGTCATCGCCAGCATCCGCCACCTGAAGGAGAGCAGCACCGAACGCGAGTTACTGCATGCGAACGCTTCACAACTTCGCGCCAAGCTCAACGCCGCCGGCGTGCCGCATCTCGACAACCCCAGCCATATCGTCCCGGTCATGGTGCGGGACCCGGTGGTGTGCAAGCAGATCAGCGACCTGCTGCTGGATCACTACGGGATCTACGTCCAGCCCATCAACTACCCGACCGTCCCGCGCGGGACGGAGCGGCTGCGCTTCACGCCCGGCCCGCTGCACAACGCGGCGGATATCGACCGCCTGGTCGCGGCGCTGTCCGAGATCTGGTCGCAGTTCAGCCTGCAGCGCGCCGCTTGAGAGTCGTTCGCATGGAACGGAATCCAGCCTTGCCCGGCTTGGCGAACCGGAATTCGGGCCCAAGCTCCAGATGCCGAGCAATCAAAGGAGGAAACCAAAGTGACGCACAATCGACGCAAGCCGCAGGCGCGCCGCGCCTTCCTGCAGCGGGCTGGCCTCCAGGCCGCGGGCCTCGTCACCCTGGTCACCGCTGCGGCGCGGGCCCAGGACAAGCTCGCGCCGGAGATGGTCATGTACCAGGACCAGCCCAAGGACGGGCAGAAGTGCAGCACCTGCCTGCATTTCCAGGCGCCCAACGCCTGCGCCATCGTCAGTGGCAATATCAGCCCGGAGGGCTGGTGCGCCGTCTGGGCCGCGAAGGGCTAGGCCGGGGCGCGGGCCGGCACAGGGATGCCGCCGTGCCAGCCGGAGACCGGCGGTCATGACGGGGCGGCGCAGCTTCCCCTTCTCCGCCATCGTCGGCCAGGAGGAGATGAAGCTGGCGATCCTCGTCGCCGCCATCGATCCCGGCATCGGCGGCGTGCTGGTCTTCGGCGACCGCGGCACCGGCAAGTCGACCGCCATCCGCGCCCTTGCCGCGCTGCTGCCCGAGATTCCCGTGGTCGAGGGTTGCCCCTATCGCTGCGATCCGGGCGATGAGCAGGCGCTCTGCACCGAATGCCGCAGCCGCCGCCCGCTGCGGGCGGTCATGGCGCCCGTCCCCGTCGTCGACCTGCCGCTCGGTGCCACGGAGGACCGCGTGGTCGGCGCCCTCGACATCCAGCGGGCGCTCGCCGATGGCGTGAAGGCCTTCGAGCCAGGCCTGCTCGCCCGCGCCAACCGCGGCTTCCTCTATATCGACGAGGCCAATCTCCTTGAGGACCATCTCGTCGATCTGCTGCTCGATGTTGCCGCCTCCGGCGAGAATGTTGTGGAGCGCGAGGGCCTCTCCATCCGCCATCCCGCCCGCTTCGTGCTGGTCGGCAGCGGCAACCCGGAGGAGGGCGAGCTGCGCCCCCAGCTGCTGGACCGCTTCGGCCTCTCCGTCGAGGTGGCGACGCCGCGGGAACTCGCCAGCCGCATCGAGGTCATCCGCCGCCGTGACGCCTTCGAGCGGGACCCGGCCGGCTTCGCCGCCCACTGGTCCGGTGCGGAGGCGGCCCTGCGCGGCCGCATCCTCGCCGCGCGGCAGTGCCTGCCGGACATCGTCCTGCCCGATGCCGCGCTGGAGCGCGCCGCCCGGCTCTGCCTGGCGCTCGGCACCGATGGGCTGCGCGGCGAACTCACCCTGATCCGCGCCGCCAGGGCGCTCGCCGCATTCGAGGGTGAGGCCGAGGTGGGCGATGCCACCCTCCGCCGCGTCGCGCCGCCCGCGCTCCGCCACCGCCTGCGCCGCAACCCGCTGGACGACACCGTCTCCACCACCAGGGTCGAACGCGCCATCCAGGAACTGTTCGGCCCGTGACGGAGGGCATCACGAACCCCTGGCCGAACCCCTGGGATGAGGCCATGCGGGCCGCGGCCATCCTGGCCGTGGATGCCGCCAGCATGGGCGGCGCCGCCCTCCGCGCCCCGCCCGGCCCGGTGCGGGACCGCTGGCTCGCCCTGATGCGCGGCCTGCTGCCCCCCGCTACCCCCTGGCGCCGCCTGCCGCCCGGCATCGCCGATTCCCGCCTGCTCGGCGGCCTCGACCTCGCCGCCACCCTGCAGGCCGGCCGCCCCATCGCCGAGCGCGGGCTGCTGGCCGAGGCCGATGGCGGCATCCTCCTGGCGGCCATGGCCGAGCGCCTCACCCCGGGCATCGCCGCCCGCCTCGCTGCCGCGCTGGATGCGGGCGAGGTGGCCATCGAGCGCGACGGCCTCGCCCTCCGCACCCCCGCCCGCCTGGCGCTCATCGCTCTCGACGAGGGGCTGGAGGCCGAGGAGGCCCCGCCTGCCGCGCTGCTGGACCGGCTGGCCTTCCAGCTCGACCTCTCCGCCATCGCTCCCGCCGCCACCGGCGGGCCCGGCCCGACCGCCGGCCAGGTCATCGCCGCCCGCACCCTGCTGCCCGGCATTGCCGTCGGCCCGGATGTGCTGGAAGCCCTGTGCGCCACCGCCGCCGCCCTCGGCATCGCCAGCCTCCGCCCGCCCCTGCTGGCGCTCCATGTCGCCCGCGCCGCCGCCGCCCTGGCCGGGCGCGAGGCGGTGGCCGAGGAGGATGCCGCCCTCGCCGCGCGGCTGGTGCTCGGCCCCCGCGCCATCCAGGCGCCCGCCGAGCCCGCCGCCCCGCCCTCCGCGCCCCCGCCGCCCCCCGAGACGGCCGAGGATCAGCCCCCTCGGCCGGGTCCCGAGGCGCTGGAGGACATCCTCCTCGCCGCAGCCGAGGCGGCCATCCCCGCGGGGCTGCTCGACCAGCTCCGCCTCGCCCCGGCGCGCGCGCGCCTGCCCGGCAAGGCCGGCCTCCAGCGCCAGTCGCCGAAGCGCGGCCGCCCCATCGGCAGCCGCCCCGGGGAGCTGCGCGGCCATGCCCATCTCGCCCTGGTCGATACCCTCCGCGCCGCTGCCCCCTGGCAGCGCCTGCGGGCCAGGAGCGGGCCTGCCGGAGGGCGCCTCCGCATCGCCCGCGAGGATATCCGCATCCTCCGCTTCCAGCAGCGCTCGGAGACCGCGACCCTCTTCGTCGTCGATGCCTCCGGCTCCGCCGCCTTCCACCGCCTCGCGGAGGCCAAGGGCGCGGTCGAGCTGCTGCTGGCGGATTGCTACATCCGCCGGGACCGGGTCGCCCTGCTCGCCTTCCGCGGCACCGGCGCCGAGCTGCTGCTGCCGCCGACCAGCTCCCTGGTGCGTGCCAAACGCTGCCTGGCCGGCCTGCCCGGCGGCGGCGGCACCCCCATGGCCACCGCCCTCGACGAGGCGCTGGGCGTGGCGGACGCCATTCGCCGCCGCGGCCAGACCCCGCTGGTGGTGCTGCTGACCGATGGCCGCGCCAACATCGCCCGCGACGGCAAGCCCGGCCGCGACCGCGCCGCCGCCGAGGCACTGGAGGCCGCCCGCGCGCTGCAGGCCGCCCGCATCACCACCCTGCTGGTCGATACCTCGCCGCGCCCGCAGGAGGCCGGCCGCCAGCTTGCCGCCGCCATGGGCGCCCGCTACCTGCCGCTGCCTTATGCCGATGCGACCTCCATCTCCCGGGCGGTGAGGGCGGCATGAGCGGCCGCCCGGACTGGTTGGTCGATGGCCGCGACTGGCCGAACCGCGCCGCCAGCCGCTTCGTGAAGGCGGCCGGCTTCCGCTGGCATGTCCAGGTGGCCGGGCAGGGGCCCGTGCTGCTGCTCGCCCATGGCACCGGCGCCGCCACCCATTCCTGGCGCGGCCTGCTGCCCCTGCTGGCGCGGCGCTTCACGGTCGTCGCCCCCGACCTTCCCGGCCATGGTTTCACCGAGATGCCCGCCGGCGCCCGCCTGTCCCTGCCCCTGATGGCCCGCGCCCTGACCGAGTTGACCGCCGCGCTCGGCCTGCCTGCCGCCCTGGTGGCCGGCCACTCCGCCGGCGCGGCCATCCTCGCCCGCATGACGCTCGATGGCGGCATCGCCCCGCGCGCCGTGATCGGCCTCAATGCCGCGTTGCTGCCCTTCGAGGGCTTCGCCGGCCAAGTCTTCTCCCCCGTCGCCCGGCTGCTCGCCGGCCTGCCGGTGGTGCCCTGGATCTTCGCCCGCCGCGCCGCCGAGCGCCGCGTGGTCGAGCGCCTGTTGCAGGACACCGGCTCCACCCTCGACCCGCAGGGGGTGGAATTCTACGCCCGCCTGATCCGCCGCCCCCACCATGTCGCCGCCGCCCTCGGCATGATGGCGCATTGGGACCTGCACCCGCTGCTGCGCGACCTCCGCCGCCTGAAGCCGCCGCTAGTCCTGCTGGTCGGCGGCGCCGACCGCACCGTCCCGCCTGCGGATGCCAGGCGCCTGCGGGCCATCCTCCCCAACCTCCGTCTCGTCCCTCTCCCTGGCCTCGGCCATCTGGCGCATGAGGAACAGCCGGAGCGCGTCGCCACCCTCATCGCCGGCATCGCCGAGGAGCTGGGGCTCGCTTCCCTCGTCAGGGCGTGATCCTCCCTCCCTCCCATCCCCAGCGCCTCGAACTCAATGACGAGGTGCATGCCCGCCCGCCCGAGGCGCTGGCCCCGGGGCTCCGCCTCAGCTACCTCGCCCTGCTGGGCGACCCGGCCCATCGCGAGGCCTCCTGGGAGGCGGTCTGCGACCTCGCCCGTCGCTCCGCCGCTGCCCCGCCGCTGCCGGGTGCCAGCCATTTCAGCGCCGATCTGGGCCCCTTCCGGCTGAAATGGGAACGCCATACCGAGTTCAGCCGGTTCATGGTCATCACCCCCGGCGCCGATGCCGCGGACCCCTTCGCCAACCCCGCCCTTGCCGCCGTCCCGGCCGGCTGGGTGCAGGCGCTGCCCGGCCAGCTGCTGGTCGCGACGCATCTCGCCCTGCTCCCCGGGGGCGAGGGACCCCTCGACCCCGACACGCTCTCCAGCCGCCTCTTCGCCGGCAACAGCCTGGTCGGCGGCACGGTGAGCGGCGGCGCGGCGCGGGTCTTCACCGATTTCCGCATCCATGCCGGCGGCTTCGGCCGCATCCTGGTGCAGGACCACGGCACCACGCCGCGCCAGGCCGGGCGCCTGATCCAGCGGCTGCTCGAGATCGACACCTACCGCATGCTGGCCCTGCTCGCCCTGCCGCTCGCCCGCGAGCTTGGCCCCCACATCACCGCCAGCGAGCGGAAGCTCGCCGAGATCACCGAAGCCCTGGTCACCGCGCGCAGCGCCGACGAGCCGGAACTGCTGGAACGCCTGACGCGCCTCGCCGCCGGGACCGAGAGCCGCGAGGCCCGCACCCTCTACCGCTTCAGCGCCGCGGAAGCCTATGACGCGCTGGTGCAGCGCCGCATCGCCGAGCTGCGCGAGGGGCGGATGGAGGGCATGCAGACCCTCCAGGAATTCATGGAACGCCGGCTGGCCCCGGCGCTCAACACCTGCCGCGCCATGGCCGCGCGGCAGGATGCGCTGTCCCGCCGCGTCGCCCGTGCCACGCAACTGCTCTCGACGCGCGTCGACCTGACGCGCGAGCAGCAGAACCAGGTGGTTCTGGCGAATATGGACCGCCGCGCCCAGATGCAGTTGCGGCTGCAGGAAACGGTCGAGGGCCTCTCCGTCGCCGCCATCACCTACTACATCGTCGGCCTCGTCGCCTATGTGGCGAAGGGGCTCAAGGCCGGCGGGCTGCCCCTCGATGCCGACCTCGTCACCGGCATCGCCATCCCCGTGGCCGCCATCGCCGTCGCCCTCGGCCTGCGCCAGCTGCGCCATGTCATCGCGCGGCGCGCGACGCCCTTCCCCCCACCGGCGGGACGGTAGCGGCCAGCAATTCGTCGCCAGCGCCATTCTCCGCACTGGAGGTTTGTGTCAATTAAGTCTTACAGTCGTGGACGATGCTTGAATTGACAGCCTTGGCGCCGCCCACCCTCCCGGCCCTGCCGCCACAGGACAGGCGGCCGCATGCCGTGGTGATCGGCAGCGGCTTCGGCGGCCTTGCCGCCGCCATCCGCCTCGGCGCCCGTGGCTACCGCGTGACGGTGCTGGAGCGGCTGGATGCGCCCGGCGGCCGCGCCCGTACCCATCGGCAGGACGGCTTCACCTTCGATGCCGGCCCGACCATCGTCACCGCGCCCTTCCTGCTGGAGGAGCTCTGGTCGCTCTGCGGCCGCCGCATGGCCGAGGACATCGACCTCCGCCCGCTCGACCCCTTCTACCGCATCCGCTTCGACGATGGCGCGACCTTTACCTATTCCGGCGACCCGGCGGCGATGCGCGCCCAGGTCGCCGCCTTCAACCCGGCGGACCTGCCCGGCTATGCGCGCTTCATGGCGCTGAGCGCCGAGACCTGCCGCATCGGCTTCGAACAACTCGGCCATGTCCCCTTCGGCCACTGGACCGACATGGCCAAGGTCGCCCCGGGCCTGATGCGGCTGCAGGCCTGGCGCAGCGTGTACCGGGCCGCGGCGGCGCATTTCCGCGACGAGCGGCTGCGCACCGTCTTCAGCTTCCACCCGCTGCTGATCGGCGGGAATCCCTTCGCAACCAGCGGCATCTACGCCCTGATCTCGCATCTCGAGCAGCGCTGGGGCGTGCATTGGGCGATGGGCGGCACCGGCAGCCTGGTGCGGGGGCTGGTGCGGCTGATCGAGGGGCAGGGGGGGCGCCTCCGCTGCGGCGCCGAGGTCGCCGAGATCACCCTCGCCGGCCGCCGCGCCACCGGCCTGCGCCTCGCCGATGGCGAGACCATCCCGGCCGATATCGTCGTCTCCAATGCCGATGCCGCCTGGACCTATGGCAAGCTCCTGCCCGGCCTGCCGCGCCGCCGCTGGACGGATGCGAAGCTCGCCCGCGCGCGCTACTCCATGGGCCTCTTCGTCTGGTATTTCGGCACGCGGCGCCGCTACGACGCGGTCGGCCACCACACCATCCTGCTCGGCCCGCGCTACCGGGGCCTGTTGCGCGATATCTTCACCGGCCGGCAGCTCCCATCGGATTGCAGCCTCTACCTGCATCGCCCGACGGCGACCGACCCGTCGATGGCGCCACCCGGCTGCGACGCCTTCTACGTCCTCTCCCCCGTGCCGCATCTCGGCGACGGCACCGACTGGGCGGAGCAGACCGAGCCCTACCGCCGGATGATCGCCCGCCGCCTGCACGAGACGCTGCTGCCCGGCTTCGAGGCCGAGATCGCGGCCTCCCGCGTCACCACGCCGCGGCATTTCCGCGAGGACCTGCTGGCCGTCCACGGGGCCGGTTTCGGGCTGGAGCCGGTGCTGACGCAGAGCGCCTGGTTCCGCCCGCACAACCGCTCGGAGGAGGTGGAGCGTCTCTACCTCGTTGGTGCCGGCACTCATCCCGGCGCCGGCATCCCCGGCGTGATCTCCTCTGCCAAGGTGCTCGACAGCGTGGTGCCGCATGCCTCCGCCCTGGCCTAGGAACTCCCCGCGAAACCGCCGAGTGGCTTCGCAGGGGCCCCCCGCCTGCCACGGCAAGGCAGCGGAAGGGCGCCGGACGGAGGACAGGACCTGAATGCGCGCCAAGCCCGTCCTCCCCGCCGCAGACCTCGCCGCCTGCCGCGCCCTGCTGCGCGGCGGGTCGAGGAGCTTCCATGCCGCCGGCAAGCTGCTGCCCGCCCGCATCCATGCTCCGGCCACCGCGCTCTACGCCTTCTGCCGCATCGCCGACGATGCGATCGACGAGGGCGGCGACGCCGCCGCCCTGGCCGCCCTCCACGCCCGGCTCGATGCCGCCTATGCCGGCCGGCCGCATCCCGAGCCCGCCGATAGGGCCTTCGCCGCCGTCATCGCCCACTACGCCATTCCCCGCGCCCTGCCGGAGGCGCTTCTGGACGGCTTCGCCTGGGACCAGTCCGGCCGCCGCTACGAGACGCTGGCCGAGCTCGAAGCCTATGCCGCCCGCGTCGCCGGTTCGGTCGGCGCCATGATGGCGCTGCTGATGGAGGAGCGGCGCCCCGAGGTGCTGGCCCGCGCCTGCGACCTTGGCGTCGCCATGCAGCTCTCCAACATCGCCCGTGACGTCGGCGAGGATGCCCGCAGCGGCCGCCTCTACCTGCCGCTGGCCTGGATGCGCGAGGCCGGCCTCGACCCCGAGGCCTGGCTCGCCGCCCCCGCCTTCGATGCGCGCCTCGCCGGCGTCGTGGGGCGCCTGCTGGCCGCGGCCGATGAGCTCTACCGCCGCGCCGAGGGCGGCATCGCCTGCCTGCCGCTCGCCTGCCGCCCCGGGATCGGCGCCGCCCGCGTCATCTACGCGGAGATCGGCCGCGCGGTGGAGCGCAGGGGGCTCGACAGCGTCTCGCACCGCGCCACCGTCTCCGGCCGGCGCAAGGCCGTGCTGCTCGCGCGCAGCCTCGGTGCCCTGATGATGCCGCGCCGCGCGGTCGGCGCGCCGCCGCTGGAGGCAACGCGCTTCCTGGTCGAGGCCGCGGTCGCCGCCTCGCCGCCCCGGCTGCGCGGCCGGCTCCCCGCGCGCTCCTTCGATGAGCGCGTGGCCTGGCTGGTCGGTCTCTTCACCCGGCTGCAGCAGCAGGAGCTCGGCCGCAACGGATAGGGAGGCTTGGAATGCGCAACCTGCCCGGACTCCTCATGCTGGACGGCGCCGCCTGGCTGGCCTGGTCCGCCCTCGGCCGCCGGCGCCGGGCCCGGGATGCCGCGCGGCGCGGCGAGGCCCCGCCGCCCCTGCACCCCTCGCTCGAGCTGATGGGCGGCATCATGCCGCCGCTCGTCAATATCGGCCTCGCCATCGCCGGCGGGCAGGTGGCCTTCGCCTTCTGGCTGACGGGGGGCGCCGGCCTCTTCGGCCCGCTGGACCTCATCGGCTTCCTCGCCCTGCTCGCCGCCTATGCCTGGTGGCTCGGCATGAAGGCGCGCCACCGGCTACCGGCCTGACCCGCGCCAGCGCCGCCGCAGGTCGAACAGATGGGTGACCAGCGAGGCGGCGAGGGCGAGGGCGATCCAGCCCCACCAGGCCCGCGCCAGCGCCGCCCAGAGCGCCAGCATGAGGCAGGCACCCGGTGCCAGCAACAAGGCGATGTCGAGCGGCGGCAAGCCCCGCCCGCTGCGGCGCCGCAGCAGGAGCAGCACCGCCGCCTCCGCCAGCACGAAGCCGAGCAGCAGCGGCACGACATGCCCCTCCCCGACGAACCAGCCCATCCCGTCCCCGCCGCTGACCGGCGGGGAGGGTAGCGCCATTCAGTCCACGACGCGCCGGTAGAGATGCCAGGTGGCATGGCCCAGCAGCGGCATCACCACGGCGAGGCCGATGAAGGCCGGCAGGCTGCCGAGCACCAGCAGCGCCGCCACCAGCAGGCCCCAGATGGCCATCGTCACCGGATTGGCGAGGCAGGCGCGGATCGAGGTCTGGATCGCCGTGCCGATGCCGACATTGCGGTCCAGCAGCATCGGCACGGAGACCACGGTCAGCATCAGCACCGCGACCGCGAAGAGCAGGCCGACGCCATTGCCGATCAGGATCAGCCGCTGCCCTTCCGGCGTGCTGAAGGCCAGGTGCGCGAGCTCGGTCACGGAGGCGGGCGCGGTACCGATGGTCGCGGCGAAGATCGCCCGCGCGGCGAAGAGCCAGGCGACGAAGATCGCCATCACCAGCACGCCCATGGCGGCGATGGAGAAGACGGCCGGGCTGCGCAGCACGTCGAAGGCGTTGCGCCAGCTCGCCGGTTGCCCGGCCTCCCGCCGCCGGCTGATCTCGTAGAGCCCGACGGCCGCCACAGGCCCGACCAGCGAAAGGCCGGCGACCAGCGGGAAGAGCAGCGGCACCATGTCGCCGCCGCTCATCGCCCGCGCCGCCACCAGCCCGACCACGGGATAGAGCACGCAGAGGAAGGCGAGCTGGGTGGGGGTGGCAAGGAAGTCGTCGAGGCCACGCGCGAGCGCCTCCCGCAGGTCGGCGATGCCGATGCGTCGCACGGCAGGGGCCGTGTCGGTCGCATTGGCATGGGTCGTCCAGGCTTTGGCCATGGGGTGTCCTCCCGTTCAGCGACTCGTGATATATGAGTGCCATGGCATACGACGCAGCTTCACAGTGGCGCGAGGAGAGGCGAGGATGATGGAAGCGCTGGCGCAATTCGAATGGGCGCTGATCCTGCTGCTGGTCCTCGGCCTCGCGGTCTGGGAACTGCTCCGGCTGCGGCGCGAGCAGCGGCGGGACAGGGCTAGGTCCAGCGGCGCGGAATCCTGAACGGCAGCATCATCTGGACCGGCAGGGCGGCGAAGCGGTCGAGCGAGAGGCTCTCATGCACCGCGAGGGCCGGCTCGCCCAGCAGATGCGTCTCGATCACCGAGCGCGCATAGAAGGGCGCATCCTCCAGCACGCGCATCACCCGCGGCTGGTGGCCCGCATCCGCCCCGGTCGGCCGCACGATGCCCCAGCGCGTCCGCGGCAACAGGGCAGGGGGTGGCGGCGCCACCTCCTGCACGCTGCCGCGTCCATCGACGCGCAGCGCGAGCGACTGCCGCGTCCCGTCCCGCCGCTGCGCGTTGTAGAGGATGGCGGCACCCTCGCGCAGCGGCGCCCGGCACCAGTCCCAGTCCACGAAGTCGCGCTCCAGCGGCGAATCGCCGTCATTGGTGTCGAAATAGGCCGGGCCCGACCAGCGCAGCCCCGGGCTCTCCAGCGCCACCTCCGCCCGCGCCACCGCCGCGATCGGCTGCCAGCGATGCCGCCCCGCCGCATCCAGGGTGAAGCGCCGCGGGTTGATCCCCGCCGGCCGGATCCGCACCACGCCGCGCAGCCGCGAGGGGACCGGCGCCGTCACCTCCTCGATGCGGATGGTCAGCGTGGCGCCGTCCCAGTCGAGCGCGCTCGGCCCGATGCGCAGCTGCGCGTCGCCTCGCTGCACCGTGCCGCGTCCCCGCTCCGTCATCGCCCAGCGCCGCTTCCGGCCGTAGAGCGCGACATTCAGCCCGCAATGGTTCAGCGGGTCCGCCGGTCCCCGCCGCCGTGCCATCGCGTAGTAGGGCGAGAAGACGCTGCCGAGGAAGGCGATGATGGTCAGCCCGTGCTCCCCGTCGTCGCTCAGCGCGTCGACATACCACCAGGCATAGCCGTCCGGCCCGACCGGGCGGCCGAAGCCAGGTGCCCAAGCAGCTGCGCCGCCGCCAGCCGCCCCGACATCGCCGCCATCGGCACCCCAGGCCCCGGATGCACGCTGCCCCCCGCCAGGAACAGGCCTGGCAGCCGCGTCGCCGCCCCGGGCCGCCCGAAGCTGCTGGACCAGCCATGCAGGGACCTGCCGTAGAGCGCCCCACCGGTCGCCGGGAAGAGCCGTTCGAAGCCGAGCGGCGTCGTCAGCGTCACCGCCTCCGGCCGGCGGTCCACCCGCAGCCCGCAGCGCCGCAGCAGATCGAAGCTGGCTCTCTCGCATGATGCGATCTCCTCGCCGGTGAAGGGGCGCCGGTCGCCGATGGCGGGCGCGTTGGTCAGCACGAGCAGCCGCTCCGGCCCGTCCGGCCCGGCGCCCGCATCGTCGCGGTCCTGGGCGCAGACATAGACGGTGGGCTCCCCCGGCAGCCGCTCGCGCTCGAAGATGTCGCGGAACTCCGCCGCATAGTCCGCCGAGAAGAAGACGTTGTGGCGGGCGAGCGGAAAGCCCGATGTCCCCGCCTCCAGGCACCAGGTCATCGCCGACAGGCTGCGCTCCGGTGCCGGCTTCGGCACCGCCCGCCGCGCCGCGTCGCCGAGCAGCCCACCGGCCAGCGCCGCCAGGTCGGCATTCGCCACTACCGCATCGGCGGCGATGCGCTCGCCCCCTGCCAGCACCACGCCGGAGACGCGCCCGCCCCGCGCCTCGATCTCCGCAACCTCCGCCCCGTAGCGGAAGCGGGCGCCGTGCGCCTCGGCCAGCCGCGCCATCGCCAGGGCCAGCCGGTGCATCCCGCCCTCGACCAGCCAGACGCCTGCCTGCTCGACATGCGCCACCAGCATCAGCGTCGCCGGCGCGAGGAAGGGGGAGGAGCCGCAATAGGTCGCGTAGCGGCCGAAGAGCTGGCGCAGCCGGGGGTCGCGGAAATGCCGGCCCAGCTCCGCCCAGAGCGTGGCGAAGGGCGAGACGCCCCACATGTCGGTCAGCCCCCGCAGCCCCGCCCCGGCAGCCAGCGAGAGCGGCGTCGGCCGCGCCGCACGGATGAAGGGCCCCTCCAGCGTGCGGTAGATCTTCCGCGCCCGCTCGCAGAAGTCGCGGTAGCCGCGCGCCTCGGCCGCCCCCGCGAAGCGCCCGATCGCCTCCGCCGACTGTTCGGTATCGGCGAAGAGGTCCAGCCGCTCCCGCTCGCTCCAGGCGTGCCGCGCCAGCACCGAAACCGGGCGCAGGGCCAGGTGGTCGCCGAGCGCGGCGCCGGCCTCGGCGAAGAGCTCCTCGAAGACCCAGCGCATGGTGAAGACCGTCGGCCCGCCATCCATCCGCGCCGTGCCGGCGGCGACCTCGCGCATCTTCCCGCCCGGCGCCACCGCGCGCTCGAGCACCGTCACCTCGAGGCCGCGCGCGGCCAGCAGGACCGCCGTCGCCAGCCCGGCGACGCCGGCGCCGATCACCACCACCCGATGCCCGGTGTAAATTGTCGTTGACGCCATAGTCCAGAAGAGATGACAGTTTGGACTGACAATCAAGCCTTACATAAAAGCCGATGGGAGGCTGCCATGGACGCCGTCACGCGGATCGAACGGAGCCTCGATGCTGCCATCGCCCTGGCCGAAGGCCCCGGCAGCCCACCGCGCCTCGCCGCGGCCATGCGCTACGCCGTCTTTCCCCGTGGCGCCCGCATCCGCCCGCGCCTCTGCCTCGCCGTCGCCGGCGCCTGCGGCGACGACCGGCCGGGCCTCGCGGAATCCGCCGGTGCGGCGATCGAGCTGCTGCACTGCGCCTCCCTCGTGCATGACGACCTGCCCTGCTTCGACGACGCGGCGACGCGCCGCGGCAAGCCCAGCCTGCACCGCGCCTTCGGCGAGCCGCTCGCCGTGCTGGCCGGCGATGCGCTGATCGTCCTCGCCTTCCAGATCATGGCGCGGGCCGCCACCGAGGCGCCGGGCCGCCTCGGCCCGCTCATGCTGACCATCGGCGATTCGGTCGGCATGCCCGTCGGCATCGTCGCCGGCCAGGGCTGGGAGAGCGAGCCGCGCTGCGACCTCGCCGAGTACCAGCGGCAGAAGACCGGTTCCCTCTTCGCCGCCGCCACTGCCGCCGGGGCCGCCGCCGCCGGGGCCGAGCCAGGGGCCTGGCGCCTGCTTGGTGACCGCCTCGGCGAGGCCTACCAGGTCGCCGACGACATCCGCGACGCCGTCTCCGACGAGGCGGAACTCGGCAAGCCCATCGGCCAGGACGCGGCGCATCACCGCCCGAGCGCGGTGCTGCAGCTGGGCCTCCCCGGCGCCATCGCCCGGCTGGAAGGGCTCGCCGCCGATGCCGCCGCCGCCATCCCGCCCTGCCCGGGCGCCGAGGCGCTGCGCGCCGTCATCCTGCTCGAGACCCGCCGCCTGCTGCCGCGCAGCCTCGCCGTCCAGGCTGCCTAGCGCCGATGTCCGGCGCCGTGGCCCGGCCCGCTTCCCTGCTGGACCGGGCGCGGGACCTGCATGACCGGCTTCTCGCCAGCGCCCGCTTCCGCAGCCTGGCGACGCGCTTCCCGCTGACGCGCCCCGTCGCCCGCCGCCGCGTCCGCGCGCTCTTCGATCTCTGCGCCGGCTTCGTCTACTCGCAGGTCCTGCTCGCCTGCGTCCGCCTCCGCCTCTTCGAGATCCTGCGCGACGGGCCGGAGGAGGAGGGGCGCCTCGCCGCCCGCCTCGCCCTGCCGCCCGAATCCGCCGCCCGGCTCTTCGCTGCCGCCGCCTCGCTCGGCCTGCTCGCGCGCCGCCGCGGCCGGCGCTGGGGCCTTGGCCCGCTCGGCGCCGCCATGGTCGACAATCCCGGCGTCACCGCGATGGTCGAGCACCACGCCCTGGTCTATGGCGACCTCGCCGACCCGGTGGCCCTGCTGCGCCGCCCGCGCGGCGGCAACAGCCTCTCCGGTTACTGGCCCTATGCCGAGACGGCGGAGCCCGCCGCCCTCCGCCCCGACCAGGTCGCCGCGTATAGCGACCTCATGGCCGCCTCCCAGCCGATCATCGCGGAGGAGGTGCTGGCGGCCCATCCGCTCCGCCGCCATCGCTGCCTGCTGGATGTCGGGGGAGGGGATGGCAGCTTCCTCCGCGCCGCCGGCATGCGCCACGCGCATCTGCGGCTGATGCTGTTTGACCTGCCCGCCGTCGCCGAACGTGCCCGTGCACGCTTCGCCGCGGCCGGCATGGCCGGGCGCGCCGCCGCATTCGGTGGCGACTTCACCACCGGCCCGCTGCCGACAGGCGCCGACATCGTCAGCCTCGTCCGCGTCATCCACGATCATGACGACGAGCGCGCTCTCGCCATCCTCCGCGCCGCCCATGCCGCGCTGCCGCCCGGCGGCACGCTGCTGCTCGCCGAGCCCATGGCCGGCACGCCCGGCGCCGAGCCGATCGGCGAGGCCTATTTCGGCTTCTACCTTCTCGCCATGGGCACCGGCCGCGCCCGCAGCGTGGCGGAGCTCGAAGCCCTGCTGCGCCGCGCCGGATTCACCGCACCCCGCCTGCACCCGACACGCACGCCGCTGCTCATCCGGGTGATGACGGCAAACGCTGTCGTAATTGCTTGACAGTCTATTGTGTAAGTTTAATCTGACAGTAACCAAAGGGCAGGGAGGCTGGTCGATGGACACCATGGCAGTCCTGCTCGAGGAACCGGAGCACCTGATGCTCCGCCGCCTCGACCTCACACCGCCTGGCGACGAGGACGTCGTCGTCGATATCGAATGGAGCGGCATCAGCACCGGCACCGAGCGCCTGCTCTGGAGCGGCCGGATGCCAAGCTTCCCCGGCATGGGCTACCCGTTGGTCCCCGGTTACGAGTCGGTCGGCCGCATCGCGCAAGCCGGCCCGCTCTCCGGGCGCCGCCCCGGCCAGCGCGTCTTCGTCCCCGGTGCCCGCTGCTTCGGCCCCGTGCGCGGCCTGTTCGGCGGCGCCGCCCGTCGCCTCGTCGTTGCCGGCGAGAAGACCGTCCCCGTCGCCTCCTCCCTCCGCGAGAACGCGGTGCTGCTGGCCCTCGCCGCCACCGCCCACCACGCGACCGCCGGCGCCGCGCAGCCGGAGCTGATCATCGGCCACGGCGTCCTCGGCCGGCTGCTGGCCCGCCTCGCCCTCGCCGCCGGCGCCGCCCCGCCCACGGTGTGGGAGAGCAACCCCGCCCGCCGCTCCGGCGCCGAGGGCTACCCCGTCCTCGACCCGTCAGCGGACCCGCGGCGCGACTACCGCAGCATCGTCGATGCCAGCGGCGACAGCGCCCTGCTCGACACGCTGATCGCCCGCCTCGCCCCGGGCGGCGAGATCGTGCTGGCCGGCTTCTACGCCGCCCCGCTCTCCTTCAGCTTCCCGCCCGCCTTCATGCGCGAGGCCCGCCTCCGCATCGCTGCCGAGTGGCGCGCGCCCGACCTCGCCGCGGTGACGGCGCTGATCGCCGAAGGCCGCCTCTCCCTCGACGGCCTCATCACCCACCGGGAGGCCGCGCCACAGGCCGCCTCCGCCTACCGCACCGCCTTCACCGATGCGTCCTGCCTCAAGATGGTCCTGGATTGGAGCGAGTGTTCATGAACGCATCCGTCGGCAAGCCCAACTCGGCCCAACCGCAGGCAAGCATGCAGGACGCGCTCCGCGCCGAGGCCGCGCAGGAACCGGACGCGCCGCATACCGGCCCGGTCAAGCGCGAGACGCAGATCATCGCCATCTACGGCAAGGGCGGCATCGGCAAGTCCTTCACCCTGGCAAACCTCTCATACATGATGGCGCAGCAGGGCAAGCGCGTGCTGCTCATCGGCTGCGACCCGAAGTCGGACACCACCAGCCTGCTCTTCGGCGGCCGCGCCTGCCCGACCATCATCGAGACCTCGTCGAAGAAGAAGCTGGCCGGAGAGGCCGTGCAGATCGGCGATGTCTGCTTCAAGCGCGACGGCGTCTACGCCATGGAGCTCGGCGGCCCCGAAGTCGGCCGCGGCTGCGGCGGGCGCGGCATCATCCACGGCTTCGAGCTGCTGGAGAAGCTCGGCTTCCACCAGTGGGACTTCGACTACGTCCTGCTCGACTTCCTCGGCGACGTGGTCTGCGGCGGCTTCGGCCTGCCGATCGCCCGCGACATGTGCCAGAAGGTCATTGTCGTCGGCTCCAACGACCTGCAGAGCCTCTACGTCGCCAACAATGTCTGCTCGGCGGTCGACTATTTCCGCCGCCTCGGCGGCAATGTCGGCGTCGCTGGCCTCGTCATCAACAAGGATGACGGCACCGGCGAGGCGCAGGCCTTCGCCGAGGCGGTTGGCATCCCCGTCCTCTCGGCCATCCCGGCCGATGACGACATCCGCCGCAAGTCGGCCAATTACGAGATCGTCGGCATGCCCGGCAGCCCCTGGGCCTCGGTCTTCGAGACCCTGGCCGAACAGGTGGCGACGGCCCCGCCCGTCCGCCCGAACCCGCTCACGCACGAGACCCTGCTTGGCCTCTTCAAGGGCGATGCGGTTGGCCGCGGCGTGGTGCTGAACCCGGCGACGATGGAGGACATGTGCGGCTCGGCCCTGGTCGAGAAGCCATCCCTCGAAGTCGTCTACGAGGGCAGCTGAGCATGGCCGAGGGCGCATCCTGCCACGGCGGCCGCGAGACGATGCAGGCGGCCGCCCGCGCCGCCGGCAAGTCGGATGCGCTCGACCGGCTGATGGTGGACTACCCGCGCGGCCCGCATGACCAGCCGCAGAGCATGTGCCCCGCCTTCGGCTCCCTCCGTGTGGGCCTGCGGATGCGCCGCGTGGCGACGATCCTCTCCGGCTCGGCCTGCTGCGTCTACGGCCTCACCTTCACCAGCCATTTCTACGGCGCCCGCCGCAGCGTCGGCTACGTGCCCTTCAACTCCGAGACGCTGGTTACCGGCAAGCTCTTCGAGGACATCCGCGACGCCGTCCACGCCACCGCGAAGCCCGACGAGCTGGACGCCATCATCGTCATCAACCTCTGCGTCCCGACCGCCTCCGGCGTCCCGCTCGACCTGCTGCCGAAGCAGATCGACGGCGTCCGCGTCATCGGCATCGACGTGCCCGGCTTCGGCGTCCCGACCCATGCCGAGGCGAAGGACGTCCTCGCCGGCGCCATGCTCCGCTATGCCCGCCACGAGGCCGAGGCCGGCCCCGTCGCCCGCCCCACCTCCCTGGTCGAGGGCGAGCCGACCGTCGCCCTGATCGGCGAACTCTTCCCCGCCGACCCCATGGGCATCGCCGCCCTGCTGGCCCCGATGGGCCTCGCCGTCGCGCCGCAGACGCCCGCCCGCGAATGGCGCGACCTCTACGCCGCGCTCGACTGCGAGGTCGCCGCCGCCACCCACCCCTTCTACACCGCGAGCATCCGCGAATTCGCCGCCGCCGGCCGCCCCATCGTCGGCTCCGGCCCCGTCGGCCTCGACGGCACCGAGGCCTGGCTGCAAGGCATCGGCCGCGCCGCCGGCCTGCCGCAGTCCCGCATCGACCTGGCGAAGTCCCGCGCCCTCCCGGCGATCCAGGCCGCCCTCGCCGCCGCACCGATCCGCGCCCGCATCACCGTCTCCGGCTACGAAGGCTCCGAACTTCTCGTCGCCCGCCTGCTGACCGAAGCCGGCGCCGAAGTGCCCTATGTCGGCACCGCCTGCCCGCGCACCGAATGGTCCGAGGCCGACCGCGCCTGGCTCGCCGCCCGCGGCACCCATGTCGAGTACCGCGCCAGCCTCGAGCAGGACATGGCCGCCATGACCGAGGTCCGCCCCGACCTCGCCCTCGGCACCACGCCGCTCGTGCAGAAGGCGAAGGAGATGGCCATCCCCGCCCTCTACTTCACCAACATGGTCTCCGCCCGGCCGCTCTTCGGCCCCGCCGGCGCCGCCTCCATGGCCGCCATCGTCGCCGCGCAGACCCGGGGCCGCGAGCGCTTCTCCCGCATGGTGAGCTTCTTCGAGGGCGTCGGCACGCCCGATCGCGCCGGCTACGGCTTCCGGGCGAAGCCGGAGGAGCCCGCCGGCTTCCGCGACCGCCAGCGCAAGCTGCGCGCCGCCAAGCTCAAGGCCGACGAAGCGGTGGGGAGCTAGCGCGATGCTCGTCCTCGACCACGACCGCGCCGGCGGCTACTGGGGCGCCGTCTATGCCTTCAGCGCCGTGCGCGGCCTGCGCACCGTGATCGACGGCCCTGTCGGCTGCGAGAACCTCCCCGTCACCGCCGTCCTCCACTACACGGATGCGCTGCCGCCGCATGAGCTGCCCGTGGTGGTGACCGGCCTCGACGAGGAGGCCCTCTCCCAGACCGGCACCGAGGGCCCGATGAAGCGCGCCGCCGCCACTGGCGATGCCGACCTCCCCGCCGTCGTCGTCACCGGCAGCATCGCCGAGATGATCGGCGGCGGCGTGACGCCGGAGGGCAGCAACCTCCGCCGCTTCATCCCCCGCACCATCGACGAGGACCAGTGGCAGGCCGCCGACCGCGCCATCAACTGGCTCTGGACGGAGTTCGGCGCGAAGAAGGTCCGGCCCCGCAAGCGCGCCGAGGGCAGCCCGCCCCGCGTCAACCTCGTCGGCCCGATCTACGGCACCTTCAACATGCCCTCCGACCTCGCCGAGATCCGGCGCCTGGTCGAAGGCATCGGCTGCGAGGTCAACCTCACCTTCCCGCTCGGCAGCCATGTGGACGACATCGCCCGCCTGCCGGATGCGGACGTCAACATCTGCCTCTACCGCGAATTCGGCCGCAAGCTCTGCGAAACGCTGGAGCGGCCCTACCTGATGGCCCCTATCGGCCTCTTCGCCACCACCAATTTCCTCCGCAAGCTCGGCGAGCTGACCGGCCTCGACCCGGAGCCCTTCATCGAGCGCGAGAAGCACACGACGATCAAGCCGGTCTGGGACCTCTGGCGCAGCGTCACCCAGGACTTCTACGCCACGGCCAGCTTCGCCGTCGTCGCCACCGAGACCTATGCGCGCGGCCTCCGCCGCTTCCTCGAGGAGGAGATGGGCATCCCCTGCGCCTTCTCCTTCGCCCGCCAGCCGGGGATGAAGACCGACAACGCCGCGGTGCGAGCGGCCGTCCACAAGACGCCGCACCTCGTCCTCTTCGGCTCCACCAACGAGCGGATGTATGCGGCCGAGGCCAAGGCCCGCAGCACCTATATCCCCGCCAGCTTCCCCGGCGCCATCATCCGGCGCGCCACCGGCACGCCCTTCATGGGCTATGCCGGCGCGACCTACCTCATCCAGGAATACTGCAACGCGCTGTTCGACGCGCTCTTCCACATCCTGCCCCTCGGCACGGACCTGGACCGGGTGGCGCCGACCCCCGCCCGCCCCGCCGAGCCGTGGGAGCCGGAGGCGCAGGCCCTGCTCGAGGCGCATCTCGAGACCGAGCCCTTCCTGCTCCGCATCTCGGCCGCCAAGCGCCTGCGCGACCGCGCCGAGCGCGAGGCGCGGGAGGCGGCCGAGCCCCGCGTCACCGCCGCCCGCCTCGCCGGCCTCCTACGGGATCTTGCCGGGAGCCGCGTCGCGTGAGCGCCCACCCTTCCATCGCCGCGCGCCCATCCTGCGCCGCGTCCAGTCGTGCGTGGCGGGCCCCGCCGCGCCGGTCCCTGCCGCGCGGGAGTTGCGCGGTAACGGCCGCAAGGCCGCCATCACGGAGGACATCGAGATGGCCGGTACCGATCTGCGAGATGGCTCGCTGACGGGGCTGACGGAGAACGAGGCGAAGGAATTCCACGGAATCTTCGTCACGAGCTTCATCATCTTCACCGTCATCGCCATCGTCGCCCATTTCCTGGTCTGGCAATGGCGCCCCTGGCTCCCCGGGCCGCGCGGCTACACGCAGTCGATGATCGACGGCGCGACGTCGCTCGCCAGCTACATCACCTGAGGGGAGGGCAGAACACATGTGGCGCATCTGGCTGCTGTTCGATCCGCGTCGCGCGCTGATCGGGCTCTTCACCTTCCTCCTCGTGCTCGCGCTGGTGATCCACTTCATCCTGCTCAGCACGAACCGCTTCAACTGGATCGAGGGTCCCCGCCCGCAGGCGATGATCACCGACACCATCAGTTCGGTCGTATAGCGCGATCGCCCCGGCGACGGACGAGGCCAGCCCTCGCCCGCCGCCAACCTTGCCGCAACGAGGCTGCCCGCACGGACCGCCTCCCCATCCGGGGTATCCACCATGGCGATGCTCAGCTTTGAGAGGAAATACCGCGTCCGCGGCGGCACCCTGATCGGGGGCGATCTCTTCGACTTCTGGGTCGGGCCCTTCTATGTCGGCTTCTTCGGCGTCACGACGATCTTCTGCACCCTCGTCGGCACGCTGATGATCTTCTACGGCGCCGCCATCGGCGGCACCTGGAACCCGTGGACGATCAACATCGCCCCGCCCGACCTGAAATACGGCCTCGGCCTCGCGCCGCTGAAGGATGGCGGGATCTGGCAGATCGTCACGGTCTGCGCCCTCGGCGCCTTCGTCTCCTGGGCGCTGCGCCAGGCGGAGATCGCGCGGAAGCTTGGCATAGGCTACCACATCCCCGTCGCCTACGGCATGGCGGTCTTCGCCTACTTCACCCTGGTGGTGATCCGCCCGGTGCTGATGGGCGCCTGGGGCCATGGCTTCCCCTACGGCATCCTCAGCCATCTCGATTGGGTGTCGAACACCGGCTACCAGTACCTGCACTTCCACTACAACCCGGCGCACATGCTCGCGGTGACCTTCTTCTTCACCACGACGCTCGCCCTGTCGCTGCATGGCGCGCTGGTGCTCTCGGCCATCAACCCGCCCAAGGGCGAGGACGTGAAGACGGCGGAGCACGAGAACACCTTCTTCCGCGACACCATCGGCTATTCCATCGGCACGCTCGGCATCCACCGCCTCGGCCTGTTCCTGGCGCTCTCCGCCGGCTTCTGGAGCGCCGTCTGCATCGTCATCTCCGGCCCCTTCTGGACCCATGGCTGGCCGCAATGGTGGAGCTGGTGGCTCAACCTGCCGATCTGGAGCTGATGCCCGAACAAGGAGGAGGAACGTCCCCATGGCGGAATACCAGAACATCTTCACCCGCGTGCAGGTCCGCGGCCCGGCCTATGCCGGCGTGCCGCTCGCCCGCGGCAGCAGCCCGCGCGACGGCCGGCCCAATTTCGCCTATATCCTCGGCTGGCTCGGCGACGCGCAGGTCGGCCCGATCTATCTCGGCTGGCTCGGCATCCTCTCGCTCGGCTTCGGCTTCGCCGCCTTCGAGATCATCGGCCTCAACATGCTGGCCTCGGTGAACTGGGACCCGGTGCAGTTCATCCGCCAGCTGCCCTGGCTGGCGCTGGAGCCGCCATCGCCCGCCTATGGCCTGCACATCCCGCCGCTGGCGGAGGGCGGCTGGTGGCTGCTGGCCGGCCTGTTCCTCACCACCTCCATCCTGCTCTGGTGGGCCCGCACCTACCGCCGCGCCCGCCAGCTCGGCCTCGGCAGCCATGTGCCCTGGGCCTTCGCCGCCGCGATCTGGCTGTACCTGGTGCTCGGCTTCATCCGCCCGCTGCTGATGGGCTCCTGGTCCGAGGCGGTGCCCTTCGGCATCTTCCCGCACCTGGATTGGACCGCGGCCTTCTCCATCCGCTACGGCAACCTCTTCTACAACCCCTTCCACATGCTCTCGATCGTCTTCCTCTACGGCTCGACGCTGCTCTTCGCCATGCATGGCGCGACCATCCTCGCCGCCGGCCGCTTCGGCTCCGAGCGCGAGGTGGAGCAGGTGATCGACCGCGGCACGGCCGTCGAGCGCTGCGCCATCTTCTGGCGCTGGACCATGGGCTTCAACGCCACCTTCGAGAGCGTCCATCGCTGGGCCTGGTGGTTCGCCGTGCTCTGCCCGCTGACGGGCGGCATCGGCATCCTGCTCACCGGCACGGTGGTCGACAACTGGTACCTCTGGGGCGTCAAGCACGGCATCGCCCCGGCCTACCCGGACGTGTTCCGGGCCATGCCCGACCCGCTGCTGGGAGCACCGCAATGAGCTTCTCCCTGAAACTCGGTGCGGTCCTCGCCGGGCTGCTCGGCCTCGCGGTGATCCTGCTCACCTTCGAGCGCCCGCCGGTGGATACGGTGCAGACCGGCTTCCGCGGCGTGGCCCTGGGTACGGTATCGAACCCACGCCTCACCCCGGCCCTGGCCGCGGCCAACCAGGTCCCCAACACCCTGCCGCGGGTGCCCTCGGTCGGGCCCCGTGCCGGGCAGGCCTATCAGAACGTGCAGGTGCTGGGTGAGCTCGGCGTTGCCGAGTTCGCCCGTACCATGGCGGCGATGACGGCCTGGGTCTCGCCCCAGCAGGGCTGCGGCTATTGCCATAACACCGCGAACATGGCCTCCGACGAGGTCTATACCAAGGTCGTCGCCCGGCGGATGCTGCAGATGGTGGCCCGCATCAACGCGGAATGGAAACCCCATGTCGCCGAGACCGGGGTCACCTGCTACACCTGCCACCGCGGCAACCCGGTCCCGCTGAATGTCTGGGCCGAGAATCCGGGCCCGATGCGCGCCGGCGGCTTCTCCGCCTCCTCCAACGGCCAGAACCTGGCCTCGCCCGTCGTCGGCGACAGCTCGCTGCCCTACGACCCCTTCAGCCGCTATCTGGACCAGGCCAGCAACATCCGGGTCCAGACGCCGGACCCGCTGCCGGCGGCCAACCCGCAGACCATCAAGGATGCGGAGTTCACCTATGGGCTGATGATGCACTTCTCCCAGGCGCTCGGGGTGAATTGCACCACCTGCCACAACAGCCGCGCCTTCTCGGCCTGGGACCAGAGCGCCCCGCAACGGACCAGTGCCTGGCACGGCATCCGTATGGTGCGGGATATCAACCATAACTTCATCGACCCGCTGCAACCGATCTGGGCCGCGAATCCGAACGGTCCGGCCAGCGGCCCGCACCGGCCGCGCCTCGGCCCGCAGGAGGACGCGCTGAAGGTGAACTGCACCACCTGCCACCAGGGGGTGAACAAGCCGCTCAACGGCGTCTCCATGCTGCGGGACTATCCGGAACTGGGCCGGATCACCCGCATCGACGCGCCGCCGCCCATCCGGCAGTAGCGCCCGCCCGCCCCGGCCGGCATCGCCCCTTGGCGGGGGCGATGCCGGCCTTGGCATGTTTGGCGGCCGGGACGGGTTGCGGGTCCCGCCGCTTCGGCTATATGCATCCTGGCCTTGCGCCCCGCGCACCATCTAGCGCGGCCCACCGTCCGTTGCTGCTCCGAGGACGTCACCGCCTATGAATTCGCTCGAGCTGAACAAGGTCTTCGCCGCGGTGCTTACGGCCGGGATCACCTTCATGGTGGCCGGCCAGGTGGGCAAGCTGCTGGTGCATGGCGAAAAGCCGCATGAAAGCGCCATCCGCATCGGCGACCCGACCGGCGGCGCCCCCAGCGCGGCCCCGGCCGCCGCCCCGCAGGCCGAGCCGATCTCGGGCCTGCTCGCCAGTGCCGATGTCGCGGCCGGCCAGCAGCTCGCCCAGCGCAATTGCGGCGCCTGCCACAGCTTCGACCAGGGCGGCCGCAGCGGCATCGGCCCCAACCTCTACAACGTGGTCGGCGCGCCGCATGGCCATGTCGAGGGCTTCAACTACTCGGCCGCGCTCAAGGGCAAGCAGGGTCCCTGGGACTACGAGGAGCTGAACCACTGGCTCTACAAGCCCTCCTCCTATGCGCCCGGCACCCGCATGGCCTTCGCCGGCCTGGCCAACACCCAGCAGCGGGCGAATGTGGTTGCCTATCTGCGCAGCCTCTCGCCCAACCCGAAGCCGCTGCCCCCGGCCGGCGCGGCCGCGGCGCCGGCCGCCGCGCCTGCCGCTGCCGCCGCAGCCCCGGCTGCGGCCCCGGCCCCGGCAGGTGGCGCCCCCGCGGCGCCGGCCGCCGCCTCGGCCGATCTGCCGCCCATCGCCCCGCTGCTGGCCAATGCCAATGTGGAGAATGGCGCGGCGGTCTCCCGCCGCCTCTGCGCCGTCTGCCACACCTTCAATGAGGGTGGCCGCAACGGTGTCGGCCCCAACCTCTATGACGTGGTGGGCAAGCCGCACGGCCATCTGGCGAGCTTCAACTACTCGGCGGCGCTCAAGGGCAAGCAGGGCCCCTGGAACTACGAGGAGCTGAACCGCTGGCTCCACAAGCCGACCACCTACGCGCCCGGCACCCGCATGGCCTTCGCCGGCGTCGCCAAGGCGGAGGACCGCGCCGACGTGATCGCCTATCTGCGCAGCTTGTCGGCCAACCCGCAGCCGCTGCCCTGATCGGGTAGCCGGGGCTGGGCCGGGTTACCGGCTCAGCTCCCGCGTCATCGCCTCGATCCCGCCGAGGGTCAGCGGGAACATCCGATTCTCCATCAGCTGCCGCACCAGCCCGATCGAATGGGTGCGGCCCCAGGCCGCCTCAGGCATCGGGTTCAGCCAAGCGCTGCGACGGAAATGTCCGGTCAGCCGGCCCATCCAGGCACTCCCGGCCTCCTCGTTCCAGTGCTCGACGCTGCCCCCGGGCTGGATGATCTCATAGGGGCTCATGCTGGCATCGCCGACAAAGACGGCCTTGTAGTCCGGCCCGTATTTCCGCAGCACCTCGAAGGTCGAGACCTCGCTCTCCCGCCGTCGCCGATTGTTCGTCCATAGCCGCTCATAGGGGCAGTTGTGGAAGTAGAAATGCTCGAGATGCTTGAACTCCGCCCGGGCGGCGGAGAACAGCTCGGCGGAGATCTTCACCCAGTCATCCATCGATCCGCCGATATCGAGGAAGAGCAGCACCTTCACCGTATTGTGCCGCTCCGGCACCATCTTCAGGTCGAGCGACCCGGCATTGTTGGCGGTCGAGCGGATGGTGTCCGGCAGGTCGAGCTCCGTCGCCGCCCCCTGCCGCGCGAAGCGCCGCAGCCGCCTGAGCGCCAGCTTGATGTTGCGGGTCCCGATCTCGACCGAATCGTCCAGGTCACGGAACTCGCGCCGGTCCCAGACCTTCACCGCCCGCCGGTGCCGGCTCTCCTCCTGCCCGATCCGCACGCCTTCCGGGTTGTAGCCATGGGCGCCGAAGGGCGAGGTCCCGGCCGTGCCGATCCATTTGCTGCCGCCCTGGTGCCGCCCCTTCTGCTCGGCCAGCCGCTGCTTCAGCATCTCCATCAGCTTGTCGAAGCCGCCGGCGGCCTCGATGGCGGCCCGCTCCTCCTCGGTCAGCAGCTTCTCCGCCATCTTGCGGAGCCACTCATCCGGCAGCGTCCGGGCCAGGTCGCCCTCCGGCGGCTCCAGCCCCTTGAACACCTCGCCGAAGACGCGGTCGAAGCGGTCCAGGTGGCGCTCGTCCTTCACCAGCGTCGCGCGGCTCAGGTGGTAGAAGTCATCGACGCTGTAGTCGGCGACGCCCTCCTTCATCCCGCGCAGCAGGGTGAGGTATTCGGTGATGCTCGCGGGGATGCCCGCCCCGCGCAGCGCGACGATGAAATGCGCCAGCATGCGGCTACCTCTGGCGGCGGGAGAGGAAGGCCAGCCGCTCGAACAGGTGCACGTCCTGCTCGTTCTTGAGCAATGCGCCATGCAGCGGCGGGATCGCGGTCTTCGGGTCCTGGCTGCGCAGCACCTCGGGCGGCAGGTCCTCGATCATCAGCAGCTTCAGCCAGTCGAGCAGCTCGCTCGTCGCCGGCTTCTTCTTCAGCTCCGTCACGCCGCGCACCTGGAAGAAGACGTTCAGCGCCTCGCGCGCCAGCTCCTGCTTGATGTCGGGGAAATGCGCCTGGACGATCTGCTCCATCGTCTCCCGGTCGGGGAAGCGGATGTAGTGGAAGAAGCAGCGGCGCAGGAAGGCGTCCGGCAGCTCCTTCTCGTTGTTCGAGGTGATGATGACGATCGGCCGGTGCCGCGCCACCACCGTCTCCTTCGTCTCGTAGACGAAGAACTGCATCCGATCGAGCTCGAGCAGCAGGTCGTTCGGGAATTCGATATCGGCCTTGTCGATCTCGTCGATCAGCAGGACATGCTGCTGGTCGGCGGTGAAGGCCTCCCACAGCTTGCCCCGCACGATGTAATTCGAGATGTCGTGCACGCGCTCGTCGCCGAGCTGCCCGTCGCGCAGGCGCGAGACGGCATCGTATTCATAGAGCCCCTGCTGCGCCTTGGTCGTGCTCTTGATGTGCCACTCGATCAGCGGCAGGCCGAGCGCCTTCGCCACCTCATGCGCCAGCACCGTCTTGCCGGTGCCGGGCTCGCCCTTCACCAGCAGCGGCCGCTGCAGCGCGACGGCGGCGTTGACGGCGACCTCCAGGTCGCGCGACGCGATGTAATTCTCGGTGCTCCTGAACCCGGCCACGCCTGCCCCCTATCCATCTCTTGCGGGAAAGGTGGCCTCTCGCCTGGCATCGGGCAAGCTATCTTCCGCCCGGTCCAACGGAGCCCCACCATGCCTGAAGCCTCCCCCTCCGATACGGCGGCGCATCGCTGGTTCGGCCGCACGGCCCGCGACCTCGGCCCCGCCGAGCGCCTGGTGCTGACCGCCGCGCATCAGCGCAGCGTCATCAGCCGCAATGTCGGCCGGGACTTCGACGGGGAGCTCACCTTCGGCCAGCGGCTGGCCGACAAGGTCGCCGAATTCGGCGGCTCCTGGGCCTTCATCGCCAGCTTCGGCCTTTTCCTGCTGGCCTGGACGGTGGTGAACGCCCTGCTGCCGCGGCCCTTCGACACCTATCCCTATATCTTCCTCAACCTGCTGCTCTCGATGATCGCCGCCATCCAGGCCCCCATCATCATGATGAGCCAGAACCGCCAGGCCGCGCGGGACCGGCTGGACGCCGCGCATGACTACGAGGTGAACCTCAAGGCCGAGATCGAGATCATGGCCCTGCACGAGAAGCTGGACCAGCTCCGCACGCGGGAGATCGAGGCGCTGCTGGCCCGCCAGCAGGACCAGATCGATCTGCTGACCCGGCTGCTGGCCGAGGGCCGCAGGCCTACCGACGCCTGACAGGCGGCGCGGGACGGCGGCGCCTCGCCTCTCCTTTCGTGGGCAGGACGCCGGAACGGAGGGGCGGATCTAGGCGGCCTCCCGCTCCTCCCGCAGCGCGTAATGCGTCGCGCGGGCGTCGAAGCGGCTGAGCACCTCGCGCGCGCTCGCCGGCACATAGGCCGCCTCCCCGTCCTCGCCGGCGAATGCCGTCACGGCCTCCGGCCCGCTGAACCACATCGCCGTCATGAACTCGACCTCGCCCTCCAGCGCGCGACGGCAGAGCGCGATGCGCAGGAAACCGGGGATGCGCCGGGCGAGGATGCCGGGGAAGATCTCCGTCCTCAGCAGGGTCTCGTAGCGGTCGGCCAGGGCCGGAGTGGTCCAGCCATGCCATAGGCGCAGGATCATCGGTGCCTCCTTCTTCGTGGCACAAGGATTCCATGGCAGGCCGGGGAATGTCCTTGCGTTTCCTGCCCTCCAGGCGCCTGTGGAAGGCAAGGCATTGCGCCCGGGGCATCTCCCTTGGCAGCATGTGCCCATGGAGCTGGACCGCACCGATCGCCGCATCCTCGCCGCCCTGCAGGAGGAGGGACGCCTGACCAATGTCGAACTGGCCGAGCGCATCGCCCTCTCGCCCTCGCCCTGCCTCCGCCGGGTGAAGCGGCTGGAGGCGGCCGGCATCCTCCGCGGCTACCGGGCAGTGCTTGCGCGGGAAGCCGTCGGGCTCGGCCTGACCGTCTTCGTCGAGATCAAGGTCGAGCGGCATTCGCGCGAGAATGCGGCGGCGCTGCAGGAGGCGCTGGCGGCCATGCCGGAGGTGGTGGCCTGCCACATGGTCTCCGGCACCGCCGATTTCCTCGCCGAGATCGTCGTGGCGGATCTGCGCGCCTATGAGGCGCTGCTGACCGAGCGCCTGCTGACGCTGCCGATGATCGCCGATATCCGCTCCAACATGTCGCTGCGCCGCATCAAGTCCGACACGCCGCTGCCGCTGCCTAGCGCCTGACCCGCCTCAGCCGGCGTCGATCATGGTGCGGATGCGCTCGACGAGCTCGTCCATGGCGAAGGGCTTCGTCATCAGCTCGGTCCCCGTCTCCAGCCGGTCCTGGCCAAGCATCGCGTCATAGGCGTAGCCGGTGATGAACAGCACCTTCAGCCCGGGCCGCATCTGCCGCGCCGCATCGGCCAGCTGCCGTCCGTTCAGGCCGGGCAGCCCGACATCGGTGACGAGGAGGTCGATGCGCGCACCGGATTGCAGGATGCCGAGGCCAGCCGGGCCATCCGCCGCCTCCAGCGCGGCATAGCCCAGCTCCTCCAGCGCCTCGAGGACCAGCATGCGCACCGCCGGCTCGTCCTCGACGATCAGCACGGTCTCGCCGGCATCGGCGCGTGGCGCCCGCAACGGCCGCACCTCGGCCTCGGCCGTCTCGAGGCTGCCGCGGTGGCGCGGCAGGTAGAGCCTGAAGCAGGTGCCCTGGCCGGGCTCGCTGAAGATCCGCACATGCCCGCCGGATTGCCGGACGAAGCCATAGAGCATGGAAAGCCCGAGCCCGGTCCCCTGGCCGAGCGGCTTGGTGGTGAAGAAGGGCTCGAAGGCGCGCTCCAGCACCTCGGGCGGCATGCCCGTGCCGGTATCGCTGACGCCGATGGCGACATAGTCGCCCGGCCGCACCTCGCCGCCCTGGGCGCGGGCATAGGCCGCGTCGAGCTGCGCATTCGCCGTCTCGATCATCAGCCGGCCACCCTCGGGCATCGCATCGCGCGCGTTGATGGCGAGGTTGAGGATGGCGTTCTCGAGCTGATTCGGGTCGCAGAGCGTGGGCCACAGCTCCGGCGCCAGCGTCATCTCGAGGCTGATGGCGGGGCCGAGCGTGCGCCGCAGCAACTCCTCCATGCTGCCGACGAGGCGGTTCGCCTCGACCGGCCGCGGGTCGAGCGGCTGGCGGCGGGCGAAGGCGAGCAGGCGCTGGGTCAGGGCGGCCGCGCGCTGGGCCGAGGCCATCGCCACGCCCGTATAGCGGTCGAGCCCCTCGGTGCGTCCCGCCTCCACCCGGCGCTGCAGCAGCGCCAGCGCGCCCACGATGCCGGTCAGCAGGTTGTTGAAGTCATGCGCGATGCCGCCGGTGAGCTGCCCGACCGCCTCCATCTTCTGCGCCTGGCGCAGCTGCTCCTCCAGGGTGCGCTGGCGCGTGATGTCGCGGGCGCTGCCGAGCACCAGGCGGCTGCCGCCCTCCGCATCGCCCATCGGCACCAGGATGACATCGACGATCCGGCGCTCGCCCTCGACGTCATAGCTGCATTCATAGGTGACCTTGCGGTCCTGCTCGACGCAGCTGCGGTAGCGCTCGGCGGTCTTCTGCGCGACCTCCGCCGGCATCACCTCCTCCGCCCGCCGGCCGATGACCTCCTCGGCGCGGAGGCCGGTGAAGCGCTCGGCGGTCGGGTTCAGCGCCTCGAACAGCCCCACCCCATCGGGCTGGACGCGGATGAGGAAGACGAGGTCGGGCGAACTCTCGAAATAGGTGCGGAAGCGCGCCTCGCTGGCAGCGAGCTGCGCGGTGCGCTCCGCCACGCGCCGCTCGAGGGTCTCGTTCAGCCGGCGCAGCTCCGCCTCGGCATGCTTGGCGGCCGAGATATCGACATTGCAACCCGTGTAGCCGAGGAAGCGCCCGCTGTCGTCGAGGCGGGCGACGCCCTCGCAGCGCAGCCAGCGCAGCTGCCCCTCACGGGCGGTGACCCGGACCTCGGCCTGGAAGGGACGGCGCGCCTGGAAGGCGGCGAAGAAGGCGCATTCAAAGGCCGGCAGATCCTCCGGCAGGATGGTGTTGCGCCAGCCGGTGCCCAGCATCTCCATCGCGGGGCGGCCGAAGAGATGGTCGTAATGCATGTTGGCGAAGACGAACCGGCCCTGGTCGTCCGTCATCCAGATCAGGGCCGGCGCGCTGTCGGCCATGTGGCGGAAGCGCGCCTCGCTCTCGCGCAGCGAGATCTCGACCTGGACCCGCTCGATGGCGGAGGCGGCGAATTGCGCCAGCTGCACGACGATGGACTCGTCCACCTCGTCGAATTCGCCATCGATCTTGTCCGAGAGCTCGATGAGGCCGAGATGGCGCCCGTCATTCCCGATCAGCGGCGCCGCGAGCCAGCCGCGCATCGGGGGGCGCTCGCCGGCACCCGCATCGGGTCCGGGCCAGCCGGGATGCGCCTCGATCTCGCCTTGGGTCATCCGCGCCGGGCGGTTGATCTCGCCGATCCAGGCCTGGATGCCGGGCCGGTCGGCCGGCTGGGCGTCGGCACGCCAGGCGGCGTACTTGTCCGAGAGGGACAGGGCGCTGATCGCCCGGGACCGGTCATCCGCCTGGCTCAGGCTGCAGGCCGATTGATGAGCCCCGACGATGCTCCGGGCGGCATCGGTGATCGCCTGCAACGTCGCCGGCAAGCTCGGGGCGCGCATGACCGTGCGCGCCGCCTCGGTGAGCGCCTTCATCTGCTCCAGGCGGCGCGCCTGGATGCGCTCCGCTTGGTCATGATCCATCGGTTGAAGGTTCCCTAGGTGAATCGGCCGGGTCGATGCGGGCAGGCGAGCTTCGGGCGATCGGGGCAGGGCCGGTGGTGGCCATGGCCGGGATCGGGCCAGCCCTGCGCAACGGGCGGTTGCTGGCGCGGCCAGGCTGGCGGGTCAGCCTTGTAGAACAAACTCCAGCCGGATGGAATCATCCCATCGGGTGTTGTTGCGCGCCCGGCCGCCATCTGGCGGCCGGGCGCGGAGCCTCAGGTCTTGGCGAGCCCCGCCGCCTTCATCGCATCGCCGAGCGAGGCATCGGCCGTCGCCAGCGCCTGTCCCGCGCCGGCGCCGTCGGCATAGACGAGGCCGAAGCCGCGGGCATTCATGAAGTCCTGGTACTCCTTGGAGTCGAAGACCTTCTTCAGCGCCGGCTCCATCGCCGCCTTCACCGCGGCCGGCAGGTTGGCCGGCCCGGCGATGATCCGCATGGCGCCGGCGGTGACGTCGATGCCCATCGTCTCCTTCAGCGTCGGGATGTTGGCGAAGGCCGAAAGCCGCTCCGGCGCCATCACCGCGAGGCTGCGCGCCCGCCCGGCATCGAGCATCGCCCGCGCCTCGGGCACCGAGCAGGTGGTGAAGTCGAGCCCGCCCGCGGCCAGATCCTGCATCGCCGGCGCCGCGCCGTTGGAGGGCACCCAGCGCACATGGTCCGCCTTCAGCCCCATGGCGCCCAGCCAGCTCGCCAGCGCCAGGTGCCAGATGCCGCCCTGGCCCGTGCCGCTCGCCTTGAACTTGCCCGCCGGGCTCGCCTTGATCGCATCCGCCAGCTGCTGGACGTTCTGGTAGGCCGAGCTGGCATTCACCTGGATGCCCGGCGGGTCGTTGTTGAGCTGCCCGAGCGGCGTGAAGTTCTTGTAGGTGACCTCCGTCAGCCCCTGCCAGTGCAGCATGCAGATCTCGGAGGTGATGATGCCGAGCGTGTAGCCGTCCGGCGAGGCCTGGGCGATGGCGGTATGCCCCACCACGCCGGAGCCGCCGGTGCGGTTCACCACGTTGAAGGGCTGGCCCAGCTCCCGCTCCAGCAGGGTCGCCGCGATGCGCAGCACCGCATCGGTGCCGCCGCCCGCCGCCCAGGGGCAGAGCATCTGCACCGGCCGCGCCGGCCAGCGCGGCTGGGCGAGGGCAGGGGAAGCGAGCGGGGCGGCGAGCAGGGCGGCGCCGGCCCCGAGCAGGCCGCGGCGGTCGATCGTCGTCATGGTGTTTCCTCCGGCATCGATTGGTTTCATTGCTACTCTGCCGCGCCCTGCGCCGGCAAGCGCCGCCCGCCGGTACGGTTCCAGATCCACACCCCGAGCGGCCACAACAGCGCGCCGATGGTCATCGCCGCCAGCACCGCCGAGACCGGCCGCTCGAAGAAGGGCATCACATCGCCATCCGACTTGATGAGCGAGGTGATGAAATTCTGCTCCACCATCGTCCCCATGACGATGCCGAGCACCAGCGCCGCCACCGGATAACCGTTCCGATCCATCACGAAGCCGAGGATGCCGAACAGCCCCACCAGCAGCACCGAGAACAGGTTGTTGCCCGTCGCATAGGCACCGACCGCGCAGAGCAGCAGGATCACCGGCATGATCGAGGCGCGCGGCGCCCGCAGCACTTTCGATGCGATGCGGATCATCACGATGCCGAGCGGGATCATGATGATGTTGGCGATGATGAAGATGAGATAGAGCGCATACATGCTGCGCGCATTCTCGGTGAAGAGCGTCGGCCCGGGGTTCAGCCCCTTCATGTAGAGCACGCCGATGGCGATCGCCGTGATGGTGTCGCCCGGGATGCCGAAGAGCAGCGAGGGCACCCAGCCCGAGGCGAGCGAGGCATTGTTCGAGGCCCCCGCCTCGACCAGCCCCTCCGGGTGGCCGGTGCCGAACAGCTCCGGCGTCTTCGAGAATTTCTTCGACATCGCGTAGCTGACCCAGGCGGCCATGTCGGCGCCGGCGCCCGGCAACACGCCGATGATGACGCCGATGAAGTTCCCCCGCCACATCGGCCACTGGTACGTCTTGGTCAGCTTCCACTGTCCGGCGAGGATGGAGCCGAACTTCCGGTGCGGCAGCTTCGGCGGCTCGGCCGTCACCATCGCCCGCATCACCTCGCTGACGGCAAACACGCCGACCAGCGCCGGAATCGGCTCGATGCCGCCCAGCAGGTCCGTCAGGCCGAAGGTGAAGCGCGGCGTCCCCGCCGGGTTCTCCATCCCGATGCAGGCGATCAGCAGGCCGAGCAGCATGGAGGCGATCGCCTTGATCGGCGAGGAGCGCGCCACCAGCGTCGCGCACATCAGCCCGAGGAAGGCGAGCCAGAAATACTCGAAGGTCGAGAAGGACAGCGCCATCTCGGCCAGCAGCGGCGCCATCAGCACGAGCGAGAGGGTGCCGACGATGCCGCCGATCGCCGAGAACCACAGCCCGGCGCCGAGCGCCACCTCCGGCTGGCCCTTGCGCGTCATCGCATAGGCCTCGTCCGTATAGGCGGCGGAGGCCGGCGTGCCCGGGATGCGCAGCAGGCAGCCCGGGATGTCGCCCGAGAAGATCGCCATGGCCGAGGCGGTGATGATCGTGGCGATGGCCGCGATCGGGCTCAGCCAGAAGGTGACGGGCACCAGCAGCGCCGTCGCCATGGTGGCCGAGAGGCCGGGCAGGGAGCCGACGACGAGCCCATAGATGGCGGAGGCGATGATGGCGATCACCACATCGGGCGCCGCCACCAGCCTTACGGCTTCGAGGAGTTCGTTCATGGACCTACCACGGCGCCGGCAGCACGCCGTCGGGCAGGGGCACCCGCAGCAGCTTGTAGAAGGCGAGATGCACGAGGGCGGGCGCGGCCAGGGCCAGCGGCACGGCCAGCGTCAGCCGCGCACCCAGCGCCACCGCGCCGATCAGGACGATGATGGCGGCCGTCAGCAGGAAACCCAGCGGCTCCGAGGCCAGCATGTAGAACAGCAGCAGCGCCGGCGGGATGAGCGCCCGCAGCCCATGGAAGCGCGGGGCCGCCGCCTCCGTTGCGTCTTCCTCCGGAACCTCGAAGCTGCGGCCGATGCCGAGGGCGATCAGCGCGCCGCAGATCACCAGCCCGGAGCCGATCAGCATGGGGAAGGCGGCGGGCCCGACATCCTGCCCCGGCACGGCCGGCAGGCGGGAGCCACTCCAGGCCGCAAGGCCACCGAGGATCACCAGGACCCCGCCGGTGACCCGGTCGGATAATTGCACGGGACGCTTCCCCCCTTGGACGGTCTCTCTCCGGAACCAGTCTAGCCGCCCGGGGCCGCAGGTCCAGCCAGGGTCCCGTGATTTGGCGCTGCCGCCCGGCCGGGGCATCATCCCGGGCAAAGAGGAGACGTCCCGCTCTATGCTTCCCCCTTGGCACAGCCTGCTTCACTCGATCGACGCCACGGACCGGGGGCTCGAGGCCGCCGGCTACATCGCCAGCCGCCCCATCTCCACCGCGGTCTACCTGGCCCATCACCTGCAGAAGCCCATCCTGGTCGAGGGCCCGGCCGGCGTCGGCAAGACGGAGCTCGCCAAGGCCCTGGCCTCCTGGCTCGGCCTCGGGCTGATCCGCATGCAGTGCTACGAGGGGCTCGACGAATCGAAGGCCCTCTACGAGTGGAAATACGGCAAGCAGCTGCTCTACACCCAGATCCTGAAGGACCGCCTCGGCGCCGCCCTCGGTGAGGAGCCGGGCCTCGATGCCGCGCTCGCCCGGCTGCACGGCTTCGGCGACCTGTTCTTCTCCGAGCAATTCCTCGAGCCCCGCCCCCTGCTGCGCGCCCTGCGCGAGCCCGGCGGCGCCGTGCTGCTGATCGACGAGATCGACAAGGCCGACCAGGAATTCGAGGCCTTCCTGCTCGAGCTGCTCTCCGACTACCAGGTCTCCATCCCCGAGATCGGCACCATCCGTGCCACCGTGCCGCCGCTGGTGCTGCTCACCTCCAACAGCCAGCGCGACCTCGGCGACGCGCTGAAGCGCCGCTGCCTCCACCTCCATATCGGCCTGCCCGATGCCCGGCTCGAGGCGCGCATCGTCGCCGCCCGTGTCCCCGGCGTGGAGGAGGGGCTGCGCCGCCAGCTCGTCGCCTTCGTCCAGCAGCTCCGCACGCTCGACCTGAAGAAGCTGCCCTCGGTCAGCGAGACCATCGACTGGGCCCGCACCCTGCTGCTGCTCCATGTGCGGGAGCTGGATGCGGCGCTGATCCGCGACACGCTGAACGTGCTGCTGAAATTCGAGTCCGACATCGAGGCCGCCGACCCCCGCCTCGCCGAGCTGCTGCAGGCGGCGGCGCGCGAGTCCGTGCCGGTGCGCTGATGCAGGGCCCGCTGCTCGACCTGCTCCGCGCCGCCCGCAGCGCCGGGCTGCGCATCTCGCCGGCCGAGAGCATCGACGCCGCGCGCGCCGTCGAGCAGGTCGGCTATGCCGACCGCACCACGCTGCGCGACACGCTCTCCCTCGTGCTCGCCAAGACGGTGGAGGAGAAGCGCGCCTTCGCCGACTGCTTCGACCTCTTCTTCTCCCGCACCGGCTTCGCGCCGGAGCCCCCGCCGGATGCCGCCGCCAAGGCGGACAGCCCGCTGGCGCAGATGCTGCTTTCGGGCGACCGCTCCGGCCTCGCCGCCGCCGCCGAGCAGGCCGCGGTGGAGGCCGGGGTCGGCAACATCACCATCTTCACCCAGGTGAACCTCTATACCCGGCGCATCCTCGAGCGCATGGGCCTCGCCGCGCTCGACCGCGAGATCGCCGCCGCCCCGCCCGCCACCGCCGAGCGCCTGCGCGAGGGCCGCGAGCGCCTGCGCGAGGGGGTGCGGGAGCTGGTGCAGCAGAACCTCGCCCTCTATGCGCGCGGCCAGGCGGAGGAGTACCGCAACCGCACCCTGGCCCGCACCCGCCTCGCCGCCATCGACCGGCGCGACCATGACCGCATGCGCCGGCTCGTCCGCGCCATGGCCCGGCGGCTGGCAGCGCAGTATGGCCGCCGCCGCAAACGCCGGCGCCGCGGACTGCTCGATGCCCGCCGCACCATCCGCCGCAACATGGGCTGGGACGGGCTGCCCTTCATCCCCGTCTGGAAGCAGGAGGTGATCGACAAGCCGAAGCTCGTCGTGCTCTGCGACGTCAGCGGCTCGGTCGCCGCCATGGCGCAATTCCTGCTGCTGTTCCTCTACTCGCTGAACGAGGCGCTCTCGGGCCTGCGCGCCTTCGCCTTCTCCGGCACGCTGGTCGATGTCTCCGACCTGCTGGAGGGCCAGCCGATAGAGCGCGCCATCCCCGCCGTGCTCGACCGCGCCGGCTTCGGCTCCTCCAACTACGGGCAGGCCCTGGCCGATTTCGCCGAGCACCACATGGCCCTGCTCGACAGCCGCACCACCGTCATCATCCTCGGCGACGGCCGCGGCAACCGCACCGACCCGCGCACCGAGATCCTCGCCGCCATGGCCAACCGGGCGAAGCAGATCGTCTGGCTGAACCCGGAGACACGGCCGCTCTGGGGCACCGGCGACTCCGACATGCCGCGCTACGCGCCGCATTGCCGCATCGCCGCCGTCTGCAACACCCTCGACCAGCTGGACCGCGTCATCGGCGGGCTGCTGCGGGACGGCGCCTAGGGGATGGGGGGCCGGGGCGCGCCGCGCCCGGCCGGCCTCATGGCGGCAGGAGCAGCGCGGCCGCTCCATCCAGGTCCGGCACCTCTGCATAGGGCAGCCAGTCCGGGTTGCCGGTCTCGCCCCGCCGGTTCACCCATATGCCGCGCAGGCCCAGTTCATGACGGGCCTTCATGTCCCAGTACATGCCCATCGCCACATGCACCGTCTCGTCCGGCGTCACGCCCATCGCGCGGTAGGCGTAGTCGAAGAGCTGCCGCGACGGCTTGTAGGCCCGCGCCTGTTCGGCGGTGATGACGTAGTCGAAGGGCACGCCGATGCGCGCCACGGTCGGCGCGATCAGGTCGTCGTCGGAATTCGTGAAGATCGCCAGCTTGTAGCGCTCGCGCAACCGCCGCAGGGCATCCGGGACCTCGGGGTGCGGGCCCATCGCCATCGGCGACGACGCGATGCGCTCGATCTCCTCGGCGCCCGGGGTCAGGCCGTGCCCGGCGAAGGCGGCGGCGAAGCCGGTGCGCAGGATCTCCTTGTAGGGGCGGTGCGGCCTCTCCGCCGTCAGGCGCCGCCCCTCCGCCGAGAAGCTATCGAGGATCGCGGATGCGCCCGCGCCGCTCGCGCCGTGCTTCGCCAGCGTCGCGCCGACCTCGCGCAGGAGTACCTCGTACCATTGCACGAGCGTGCCGTAGCAGTCGAAGGTGATGACCTTCGGCGCGGGGTCGAGCTGGAACATCGAGGGTTCGGGCATCGGCATGGCTTGCGGTTGTAGGTGGTGGGGGAAGGCGTCGCCAGGCGATGCCGGCAGGCGTCCCGAAGGGCTGCCGGCGGCCCGTGATGCCGCCGAGCGGCCATCCTTGCGTCCGGGGCCGGGCCGGTCCGCCGGCGTGAGCGGCCCGGTCACCACCGCCCAGCCATGGCAACGGATCACGAAACTGCAGCCGCGGCAACGCCTGGTTCGGGCACCCGGGGGTGGAGCATCCGGCCGCCCCTGGGCTCGACCCGGCCCGCCGCTTCGGCTAACACGCGCGCCCTTCCGGCTTCAGGGGCACGCCCGGTGCAACCCATCATCGGCATCGATTTCGGCACCACCAACAGCGTCGTCGCCCGCCTCATGCCCGATGGCCACGTGGAGACCGCCCGCTTCGCCATCGGCACCGATACCTTCGACGTGTTCCGCTCCGTCCTTTGCTTCTGGGCCGAGGCAGGCGGCGCCCCGCGCCATGCCGCCGGCCCCGGGGCCATCGAGGCCTATCTGGAGGACCCGCTCGCCAGCCGCCTCATCATGTCGATGAAGACCTACCTGGCGCAGCGCAGCTTCACCGAGACGCGCATCTTCAGCCGGTCCTTCACGCTGGAAAGCCTGATCGCCCTCTTCCTCCGCGCGCTCCATGCCCCCGTCGCCGGCGCCCGCCTCGTCGCCGGCCGCCCGGTGCGCTTCGCCGGCGACATGCCGGATGATGGGCTGGCCGAGACCCGCCTCCGCGCCGCCTTCACCGAGGCCGGCTGGCACGACATCGACTTCGCGCTGGAGCCGGAGGCGGCCGGCTACCGCTTCGCCCGTGGCCTCGGCGGCGCGGCCACGGTGCTGGTCGGCGATTTCGGCGGCGGCACCAGCGACTTCTCCGTCCTCCGCTACGAGCCGGGCGGCGTCACCGCGCTCGGCCATTCCGGCATCGGCATCGCCGGTGACAGCTTCGACTACCGCATCATCGACCATGTCGTATCGCCCCTGCTCGGCCGCAACGACAGCTACCGGGTGATGGGCAAGCCCATGCCCATCCCCGCCGCCTGGTACACCGGCTTCGCCCGCTGGCACCGCCTCTCGCTGATGCGCGCGCCGAAGACGCTGCGCGACATCGCCGAGGTCGCCCGCACCGCCGACCATCCGGAGCGGCTCCACCACCTCGTCTCGCTGATCGAGGAGGAGGCCGGCTACGCGCTCTACCGCGCCGTCTCCGGCGTGAAGGCCGCGCTCTCCCGCGCCCCGCGCGCGACGCTCGCCTTCCGTCATGAGGATTTCGCGGTGGAGGCGGAGATCGCCCGCGCCGATTTCGAATCCTGGATCGCCCCCGACCTGGCCCGGCTCGGCACCGCCATCGACGATGCGCTGGCCGAGGCCCGCCTGCCGCATGAGGCCATCGACCGCGTCTTCCTCACCGGCGGCACCTCCCTGGTGCCGGCGGTGCGGGCGCTGTTCGAGGCCCGCTTCGGCGCGGCGCGGCTGGCGGGCGGCGGGGAGTTCGTCTCGGTGGCGGAGGGGCTGGCGCTGATCGGGCAGGCAAGGGCCGCCGCCCGGATGGGCTGACCCGCCGCGCTTGACGGGGTAGGGACAATAATCCTATAATCTCGCCGCAACCCAACATGACTCCATGGCGCGCCGGATGCCTGCCATCCGCGGCAAGCCCATGCCAGGGCAACGGCATGGCGCCGGCGCTGGCCAGCGCCTCAATCCCTCAAATCTTCAAATTCGTTGTCCTCTTCGCCCGCCATATCAACGGGTTAGGCGTCCCCGGCCCGGCTGGAATTGAGCCGGTTTGAAGTTTCACCGCGCCCGCCACCCTTGGGTCGCCCGCTCCACCACCCCCGCCATCGCCAGCTGCGCGAGCTTCACCGCCACCGTCACGCCGAGGATCGCGCAGGCCATCGCCGCCGCCGCGCTCGCCTGCCCCGCCTCGTCCATATGCACCACGGCGATCGAGGCCGGCTTCGTCTCCGGCCCGTAGAGGAAGATCACCGCCGAGACCGTCGTCATCGCGTTGACGAAGAAATACACCGCGATGTCGAGGATCGCCGGCAGGCAGATCGGCACTGTCACCCGCGCGAAGGTCAGCAGCGCCGGCACCCGCAGCGAGGCGCCTACCGCCTCGAATTCCGGGTCGAGCTGGCGGATCGCCGTCACCGCCGCCAGATGCGGCACGGTGTAGAAATGCACCAGGCTGTTCAGCACCAGCAGCCCGAGCGTGCCATAGAGGAAGCCCAGCGGATTGGCCGGGTGGTTGAAGAAGAGGATGGTGCCGAGCCCGAGCACCAGACCGGGCACCGCCAGCGGCAGCCCCGCCACGAAGCGCAGCACGGAGGAGAGCAGCCCGCCCGGCGCGCCCCGCTCCAGCAGCCAGGCGGTGCCGAAGGCCAGCGGCGTCCCGATCAGCGCCACCCAGGCCGCCATCCGCACCGAGGTCCAGACCGTGCCCCAGCCGGCCGCATCGAACCGGGCGAAGTCGTAGTTGTCGAGCGTCAGCGAGAGGTTCCACGGCCAGAAGCGGATCAGCGAGCTCCAGCAGGCGACGCCCACGATGCCGAGCAGGAAGCCGGCGACGAGCAGGCAGAGCAGCAGCAGCGGCACGTCCCGCGCCGGCCGCGGCCGCGGCTGGTAGGCGACGGCGCGGCCGGAGAGGGTCGCGCTCCGCTGGCCCTCCGCCCAGCGGTCCAGCAGGAAGCCGCCCACCGCCGGCAGCAGCAGCACCAGCCCGACCACGGCCCCCATGTTGAAGTTCTGCAGCCCGACGACCTGCTTGTAGACATCGGTCGCCAGCACCGGGAACTGCCCGCCGATCACCTTGGGGATGCCGAAATCCGTCACCACCAGGGTGAAGACCACGGTCGTCGCCGAGACCAGCCCATAGCGCGCCCCCGGCAGCGTCACGGTCCAGAACACCCGCCACCGCCCCGCCCTGAGCGCCGCCGCCGCCTCGTAGAGCCGCGCATCGGCCATGCCGAGCGCGACGGAGAGGATGATCGCCGCATGCGGGAAGCAATAGAAGACCTGCGCCGCCACGATCCCCACCGGCCCGTAGAGGCTTCCCCCGCCCAGCATCCCGCGCAGCAGCCCCTGGTTGCCGAACAGGGTGATCAGCGCGAGGGCCGGCAGCAGCGAGGGCGCGAGCACCGGCAGCAGCATCACCGCGCGGAAGGCGGGCCGCGCCGGCAGGCAGGCCCGCGTCAGCCCATAGGCGTAGAGGAAGGCGAGGGGCACGGTCAGCAGCGTGGTCAGCGCCGCGGTCCAGAGGCTGTTCCAGGCCGCCAGCCGCAACGCGGGCGTCCGCGCATAGGCGAGGATGTTGGCAAGGCCGGCGAAGCCGCCCTCGGCATCCTCGAAGGCCCGCAGCAGCACGGTGCCGAGCGGCAGCACCAGGCCGATGCCGAGCAGGGCGAGCGCCAGCCACAACCCCGCCCGCAGCGGCGCCTCACGCATCGGCGGGGAAGACCATGACCCGCTCGGCCGGGAAGGCGACCGGCAGCACCGTCCCCGGCGCCGCGCGGGCGAGCTCCGGCGGCGCATCCGCCTCCAGCCGCCACCGACGGCCGGAGGGCAGGCTCGCCTCCAGCGACAGGCGGCAGACCGGGCCGAGGAATTCGCCATGCGTCACCTCGGCGTCGAAGGCGCCCGGCAGCGCGGTGGCGGCCCCGCCGAGGCGCACATCCTCCGGCCGGATGAAGGCCTCGACCGGCGTGCCGTAGAGCAGCGGCCGCGCCGCCGCGCAGGGCAGCCGCAACCCCTCCACCAGCAGCAGGCCGGGCGGCGCCTCCACGGTGGCGGAGACATGGCTGCTCCGCCCGACGAAGCCGGCGACGAAGGCGGAGGCCGGCTGGCGGTAGATCGCCTCCGGCGTGCCCACCTGCTCGATCCGTCCGCGCGACATGACGACGACGCGGTCGGAGACGCTCATCGCCTCCTCCTGGTCATGCGTCACCATGACGGTCGTGACCCCGAGCCGCCGCTGCAACGCGCGGATCTCGCCACGCAGATGCTGCCGCACGATGGCGTCGAGCGCCGAGAGCGGCTCGTCCAGCAGCAGCAGCCCAGGCTCGCTGGCCAGGGCGCGGGCCAGCGCCACCCGTTGCTGCTGCCCGCCCGAGAGCTGCGCCGGGTACTTCGCCGCATGCTCGGCAAGGCCGACCAGCGCCAGCAGCTCCGCCACCCGCTCCTCGCGCCGCCGTCGCGGCCAGGCGCGGCCCCGCAGCCCATAGCCGATATTGGCGGTGACGGAGAGGTTCGGGAACAGCGCGTAGGACTGGAAGACGATGCCGAAATCCCGCCGCCCCGGCGGCAGGTGGGTGATGTCCCGCCCACCCTGCGCGATGCGCCCGCTGCTCGGCGGGTCGAGCCCGGCGATCGCCCGCAGCAGCGTCGTCTTGCCGCAGCCCGAGGGACCAAGGAAGGAGACGAACTCGCCCGGCTCCACCGCCAGGCTCACATGGTCCAGCGCCTGGAAGGTGCCGAAGCGCTTCGAGACCTGCTCGACGACGAGGTAGGGCGCCGCCGCCACCAGGGCCGGCGGCCGCTCCAGTGCCGCGCTCATCAGTTGCGGGGCGCGGATTTGCCGTCGAAGCGCGCCGCCCAGTCGCGCAGGATCTCGTCCCGCTTCAGGGCGACCTCGCGGAAATCCTGGCTCACCAGGCGCTGCTCGAACTCGGCCGGATAGCCGCGCACCGCCGCCTGCACGCCGGGCAGCGCCAGCACCGCGTAGAAGCGGCCGTAAAGCTCGTTCGCCGCCCGCGTCACGGCGAAGTCGGCCAGCTTCCGCGCCGCCTCCATGTTGCGGCTGCCGCGCAGGATGGCGGTGCCCTCCAGGTCGAAGCCGACGCCATCCGTCGGCACGATGATCTCGACCGGCGCGCCCTGGTTCTTCAGCGTCACGGCCCGCATGTCGAGCGAGATGCCGAGGCCGTATTCGCCGCGCGCCGCGTTGTTGCAGGGCGCGCTGCCGCTGTGGGTATAGACCTGCACGTTCTCGTGCAGCTTCGTCATGTAGTCCCAGGCCCGCTCCGCCCCCATGGAGCCGATCCAGCCTGCGACGGTGAGGAAGCCGGTGCCGGAGGAGGCCGGGTTCGGCATGGCGATCTGGCCGCGGAAGGCGGGGTTCAGCAGGTCGGCCCATGTGCCCGGCCGCGGCAGGCCGCGCTGCTGCGCCACCATGGTGTTGAAGCAGATGGCGGAGACGAAGGCATCCATGCCCGTCCAGGTCATCGGGCTGCGGTCGGAGCGGAAATTCGGCCGCAGCGCCTCCGCCCCCGCCGGGGTGTAGGGCTCCAGCATGGAGAGTGCCTCCATCTGCAGCAGCGAGAAGACGGAGAGGCCCCAGACCAGGTCGGCGCGCGGGTTCTGGCGCTCGGCGATCAGCCGCGCGGTGATGACGCCCGTGCTGTCCCGCACCCAGGCGATCTCGACTCCCGGCACCGCCGCCTCCGCCGCCTGCTTGAAGGGGGCGAGCTGCTCATTCTCGAGGGCGGTATAGACGGTGAGCCGGGTCCGCGGCTGCGCCGAGGCGAGGGCGGGAAGCATGGCGCAGGCCAGGGCCAGCGCGGCGTTCAGCACGCGGCGTTGCATGATGGGCGTCTCCGTCGGAGTGGTGCTTGGCCCGTGTGTTAGCGCGGCTTTCCCCGGGATCGACGTTACAGTTCCGTGGCAGGCCTCGGCAAGCCGCGTCAATCCGGCGCCTCGCCCTCCGCCATGCGCCGCTCGATCGCGGCGATCGCGGCCGGCAGGTCGGCGATGCTGTCGATCACCAGATGCGCCCCGGCCGCGGCCAGCTCCGCCGTGGCGCGCGCCCGCGCCGCATCCCGTGCCTCGGGCGAGACGGCGGCCAGCTCCTCCGCCGACCAGCCGGCGATGTTGCCGGTCAGCGCCACGCCGACCGCCCAGCAGCCGGCGGCGCGCGCCTCGCCGATGCCGGGCGGCGTGTCGTCGAGCTTCACCACGGCGGCGGCGGGCCAGACGCCGAGCGCCGCCATGGCGTGCCACATCTGCAGCGGCGCGGGCCGGCCGGCGGCGAGGTCCCCGGCGCAGACCACTACCTCGGGCACGAAGCCCTGCGCCGCGGCGAGGGGCGCCAGCTCGGCCATGATCGGCCGCGTGTAGCCCGTGGTGCTGCCGATGCGGATGCCGCGCGCCGCCAGCGCCGCCAGCGCCTCCCGCGCGCCGGGGATCAGCGCCGCGTGGTCGCGGATGGCGGCGACGTTCATCGGCTCGAAGATGTCGAAGATCGCCTGCACATCGGCCTCGGAGAAGTCCCGTCCGTGCCGCGCCCGCCAGGCCGGGGCGATGGCGGCGCCGACGGCGCGGATATGGTCGGCCTTCGCCATGCCCATCGGCCCGCGCGCATCGGCGATTGAGATGGCGACGCCCATCTCGGCGAAGGCGCGGACGAAGGCGCCCATCGGCGCCCGGCTGCCATGGTCGACGACGGTGCCCGCCCAGTCGAGGATCACCGCCCGCACCGGCCCTGCATAGGGCTGCCGCCAGTCGTTCATGCCATGCTCTCCCAGGCCGCGAGGACATCCTCCGCCAGGCCGAAGGCGGTGCTCGCCCCCGTGCCGCTGGTGACGGAAACCAGCATCACCCCCGGCATCGGGGATTCGAAGAAGGCCGTCTCCGGCCCGGAGGGATAGACGCCGACCCAACGCTCCACCACTTCGGGCCGCGGCAGGTCGAGCACGGCCGAGAGCTCGCGGAGGATCAGCGCATCCACCTCCGCCGGCTGGAAGGGGTCGGGCGAGGGGCTGTAATGATGGCTGTCGCCGACCACCAGCGAGCCATCCGCGCCCTGCACGGCGATGAGGTGGATGCCATGCATCAGCTCCTCGCCCTGCTCCGCCCGCAGCCGGGCGGCGAGGCGCGGCAGGCTCGGGCTGGCCGCGTAGCCGAGGTAGCGCATCAGGCCGAGATCGCTCATCACCGCCCCCGGCAGGACGAAGCCGGGCGCGGCGACGCGCAGCATGTGCAGCTTGCAGAGCGTCACCTGCCGCCGCGCATAGATCTCGGGGAAGAGGGTGCGCAGGTCCGTCCCCGGGCAGACGATGATCCGCCCCGCCCGGATGCTGCCGCCGGCGAAGCGCACCTGGCCTGGCTCGACCGCCTGCACCCCCGTCAGCGGCCGGAAGGCGACGCCCCGCGCCTCCGCCAGCCAGGCGGTGAGGCGGGGAATGGCGTCGCGGCTCTCGACCCGCAGCTCATGCGGGCTCAGCATGGCGCCGGCCAGGTCGCCGCGCAGCCCGCCGAGCGCCGCGGCCTCCGCCCCGCTCAGCATGCGGCAACCCTCGCCCATCGGCCCCCTGGTGAACTCCTCCAGCACCGCCGCCGCCTCTGGCCGGCGCGCGGCGAAGGCGAGGCCGCGCTGGTGGATGGCGATGCCGGCCTGGGGCGCCACCTCCGCCCAGATGTCGCGGGCCCGGCGGGCGCGGCGCCAGCAATCCCCCGCCTCCTGCCCGGTGACGGTGACGAAGCCGAAATTGCGGATGGAGGCGCCGATCGCGCGCACCTCCCGCTCGAGGACGACGGTGCGCAGCCCGGCACGCGCGGCGGCCAGTGCATGCGCCAGCCCGACAATGCCAGCGCCGACGATGGCGCAGTCGAAGCTTTCCTCGGCCAAGCGCGAACCTCCCGCTGCCGGGCCGGTTTAGCGAAGCGGGACCGGCACGGCCACAGGCTGGTTGCGAAACGTCATCGAAGGCGTCGAGATGCCTGCCCACGCGAGCGTCGGCGCTGCCCTGCTCTGGACGCTTGGCCAGAGCCTGGGCGATGCCTTCACGCCGTGGTCGAAGCGGCCTGGGCGGCCGCCTTTTACCCTGCTTTGCAGCGGGATGATCGCCGCGGCGCGAGGGGCCTGGACGGCCTCAGCCGCGGAAGCCGGCCAGGACGAAGAGCATCAGTATGAAGCCGATGAAGGCGGTACCCTGCAGCAGATAGGTGCCGACGCTCATCGTCTCGTCCTGATGGCGGGCGGGCCTGCGGGCGGGGCGGACATTGATCGGGGTGGCCTGGGCCATGACGGCACTCCTTTTTGGATTGGACCTGCCCGCCCTGGTGCAGCCGCCATGCCATGCATTCTGCAGTTACAGCCGTCGTCTCGAGGCGGTTCAGCCGCCGCGGGCCGCGGCGATCATCTCCTTCATGCGGCGGATCACCGCGGGCAGTCCTTCGAAGACGCTCTGGCCGATGAGAAAATGGCCGATGCTGACCTCCACCACCTCCGGCATGGCGGCCACCGGCGGCAGCGTCTCATAGGACAGGCCATGGCCGGCATGGCATAGCAGGCCCGCGGCGGCGGCGGCGGCGGCACCCTGCCGAAGCCTTGCAAGATGCAATTCGCGCTCGGCGTGTGCCGCATCGGCATAGGCGCCGGTATGGAGTTCAACGGCTTGCGCCCCCATCCGGGCGGCCGCTTCGATCTGCCGGGCATCCGCCTCGACGAAGACCGAGACCTCGATGCCTGCCCCGGCCAGCCGCGCAATCGCATTCTGCAAGGCCGGGCCGGCGGCGATGACGTCGAGACCACCCTCGGTCGTCAGCTCCTGCCGCTTCTCGGGGACGATGCAGCAGGCGGGCGGGCGGAGGCGCAGCGCGATGCCGACCATCTCCTCGGTCGCTGCCATCTCGAAATTCAGCCGCGTTTCCACCTCGGCGGAAACGCGTTCCAGGTCGCGGTCGCGGACATGGCGGCGGTCCTCCCGCAGATGCATGGTGATGCCATCGGCCCCGGCGCCCATGGCGATGCGCGCTGCCTCCACCGGGCAGGGGAAGCTGCCGCCCCGGGCGTTCCGCAGCGTCGCCACATGGTCGATATTCACGGAGAGGCGCATCGGCGTCATCGGCTGGCGTTCCTGCGATGAAGGGCAATCTCGGCTGCGAGGCGGATGGCGGCGACGAGGCTGCCAGGGTCGGCAAGGCCACGGCCCGCGATGTCGAGGGCCGTGCCGTGGTCCGGGCTGGTGCGGACGATGGAAAGGCCGAGCGTGACATTCACCCCGCCCGCCATGTCGAGCGTCTTGATCGGGATCAGCGCCTGGTCGTGATAGAGGCCGAGCGCCACGTCGTAGCCCGGCCGGGCCTTGGCGGTGAACATGGTGTCGGGCGGGATCGGGCCGCGCGCATCGATCCCCTCGGCCCGCAGGGCAGCGACGGCCGGCGCGACGATGTCGCGGTCCTCGGTGCCGATGGTGCCATCCTCCCCGGCATGCGGGTTCAGCCCGGCGATGGCCAGGCGTGGGGCGGCGATGCCGAAATCCTGCCGCAGCCCGGCCGCGGTCAGCTGCGCCACCTCGATGATGAGTGCCGGGGTGAGGCGGGCGATGGCCTGGCGCAGCGGCTCATGGATCGTCACCGGCACCACGCGCAATTCGGGGCAGGCCAGCAGCATGACGGGTGGCCGGCCGGTGCCGGCGATCTCGGCCAGGTATTCGGTATGGCCGGGATGGGCGAAGCCGGCGGCGTAGAGGGCGGATTTCTGGATCGGGTTGGTCACCACCCCGGCGGCGCGGCCCGCCTTGGCCAGCGCCACCGCCTCGTCGATGGCGGCGATGACGGCCGGGGCATTGGCAGGGTCGAGCTGTCCGGGCCGGGCCGGGTGGGGCAGGGGGCGGTGCAGCACCGGCAGCGCCTCGGGGAAAGCCGCTAAGGCCTCCTCCGGCGCCGCGATGCGGCGGATCGGGGCACCGGCAAGGCGCGTCGCATCGTCGATCAGGAAGAAGGCCGGGCCGGTGGCGCGCAGCGCCGCCCAGGCACCGGCCGCGATCTCGCCGCCGATGCCGGCAGGCTCGCCCATCGTGAGGGCCAGGGGGGGCAGCGGGGAGGGACACATCCCGTCGATGTAGGCCGGACCCGGCCCGCTGCCCAGCCTGCCGGACCGACTCGCATTTTTTATCGAAGGCGCAAAGAATTAAGGATAGCTTCATACTATCGACGCGTGCGTCGGAATGCCTTCAGCAGAGCAGCCCGAGCGGGAATGGTTATGAACGCCTGTCACGCCGCGCCCATGCTGCCCGCGGCCGCCCGGACGACAACCGGGACCGGTTATCGCCGCTGGGGGTTGAGCGCCCATCTGCTGGCATTCGGCCTGGTACTGCTGCTGCCCGTGCTTGCGCTTGCTGCCATATCGGCCTGGCAGGTGGCGCAATCCTACCAGCAAGCCTTCGTGGCCCGGTTGAGCGACACCACGCGGGCGCTTTCGCTCGCCATGGCGAGCGAGTTGGGCACCATGCAGACGGCCGCGCTGGCGGCTGCCTCGGCACTTGCCGAACAACCGCCATGGGAGGAGGCAAGGACCGAGGCTTGGCTGAGGGGACTGAGCCAGGTTTTGGGCGATGCCCGGATCGCCGTTTTCGCAGGCGCCACGGCGCCTGAAGAAGAAGCCAACGCCCTGGTCCGCCAAATCCTGCAAACTGGCAGGCCCGCGCTGTCCAACCTCTACCGGGCCCAACCCGCAACGGCCGGGCCGGAAGGTAAGTTCGCGGTGTCGATCGGGGTGCCGGTGCCGCAGGCCGAAGCGCCCGAGCGGGTGGTGCTGGTCACCTTCTCCCCCGACCGGCTGGCCCAGGTCTTTGCCGCACAGGGGCTGACCGGTGGCGTGGCCGGGCTGGCCGACGGTCATGGCATCAGCGTCGCCCGCTCCCGTCACAACGACCGCTTCGTGGGGACTCCCGCGCCTTGGTACCGGCTTGCGGAGGGGCTGCAGGAAGGCGTGTTCCGCGGCCGGAATTTCGAAGGGGTGGAGATCCTCTTCGGCTATCACCGGCTGCCCATCGGCGAGGGCTGGGGCGTCGTCCTTGGCGAACCCTGGGCGGCCTATCAGGCGAATTGGCGCTCGCCACTCATCCGGCTCGGCGTCGGTGCGGTGTTGGCGATCGCCCTCGCCATCACAGCGGCCGCGGTTCTGGCGCGGCGCATCCTTACCCCGGTGCGCGCGCTGCGCCAGCAGGCGGAGGAGGTCACCGCCGGGCGCAGCGAGGCGGAAACCCGGGCCGCGGTCGCACGCCCGGCCGAGGTCGCGGAATTCGAGGCGCTACGCCTCTCCATGCTGCAGGCCGATGCGGCGCTCCGGGCCGGCGAGGCCGAGTTCCGCGCCGCCTTCGAGCAGGCCGCCATCGCCATGTCCCAATCCGATCCCACCACAGGCCAATTGCTGAGGGTGAACGAGGCCTATTGCACCCTGGTCGGCCGTCCGGCTGAGACGCTGATTGGCCATCCCTTCGCCGATTTCATCCATCCGGAGGACCGCGAGTCCGAGATGCGGGGCTGGCAGGCCATGGCGCGGGGCGATACGGCCATTTTCGAGACCCGCAAGCGCTATGTCAGGCCGGACGGCACGGTTCGCTGGGCCAGCGGCACCGTCTCCACGGTGCGGGACCCGTCGAGCGGCCGCATCGTCCGTACCCTGGCCGCCTCGCAGGACATCACCGAACGCAGGGCCGCAGAGGAGCGGCAGACCTTGCTGACGCGGGAGTTGGACCACCGCGCGAAGAATGTCCTCGCCGTGGTGCAGGCCGCCTTGCGCCTCACACCCCGCACCAGCGCCGAGGAATATGCCGAGGCGGTGGAAGGCCGTGTCGCCGCGCTGGCAAGGGCGCATGCCCTGCTTGCCGGGGCACGCTGGAGCGGTGCCGGGTTGCGGGAGCTGGTAGCGGCCGAGATATCGGTCTTTCTCGGCGCGTCGGTGACGGACCGCGTGGTCATCGAGGGGCCGCCGGTGACGCTCTCGCCCCCGGCGGTGCAGGCCGTCTCCATGGCGCTGCACGAGCTGGCGACCAATGCGACCAAGCATGGCGCCCTCTCCCGCCCCGGCGGCTGCCTGCATCTGAGCTGGAGCCTGACCGAGCGGCCTGGTTGGCTGCTGCTGCGCTGGACAGAGCGCGGCGGACCGCGCCTGGCCGGGCCGCCGGTGCGGCGTGGCTTCGGCTCCCGCGTGCTGAGGGCGACGGTGCAGGACCAGCTGGGGGGGCAGCTGGAACAGGCCTGGCTGCCCGAAGGGCTGGAATGCACCATCGCCGTGCCGATGGCGCGGATCGGTGCCGCGGCCTGATCACCGGGCCCGTTCGATGTTCCATATCACCGGGAAGCCGAAATCGATCACCCCCCTCAGCTCGGCACGCCAGACCGCCGGGGCCTGGAACTGCCCGTCGAGCGGGAAGGTGACGTTCTCGATGGCGAGGCGCTGCAGCTCCGCCGCCAATTCCAGCCGCCGGGCCGGGTCGCTCTCAGCGGCGAAGCGCTCGAGAACCGGCGTCATCGCCGGCACGCAGTAGCCCCAGGGCTGGTTGTTGGAGCAGTTGTAGCCAATGCCCATGTTCGAAAGCGGGTCGGCCATGTCGAAGCCGGTATAGATCACCGGCACCAGGTTCCAGCCGCCCTCGGCCGGCGGCTGCCGCCCGACCCAGCGCTGGGCGATGGAGGACCAGTCCGCGGTCTGCACATCGAGGTTGAAGCCGGCCCGCTTCAGCCGGTCGATGACGACGAGCGCCATCGGGTTGATGAGCGCGCTGTCCGCCGGCTGCAGGATGACGATGCGCTCGTTGTTGTAGCCGGCCTCGCGCAGCAGGGCGCGGGCGCGATCGAGGCTCGGCTCCCGCACGATGTCGCCGCCGGCGTCGCTGCTGTAGCGCGTGCCGCAGAGATACACCGAGGTGCAGGCCGCATCGACCATGCCCTCCGGCAGGCCATGGCCGGCGAGGATCTCCGTCCGGTCCAGCGCCGCCTGCAGGGCGCGGCGCATCGGCAGCCGGTCGAAGGGCGGGAAGTAGTGGTTGATGCTGACGCCGCCGACGATATGCGCGATGCCACCCGGCCTGGCGATGACGAGGTTCCGGTCACGGCGGAAATTCGCCAGGTAGTCGATCGGGGCATATTCGAGGTAGTCGACCTCGCCACGGGTGATGGCGGCGGCGCGCAGCGCGATGTCGGGCAGGGTGACGAACTCGACCCGCTCCATTTTCGCCACCTTGCCGCCGGCCAGCCCGTCAGCCGGCTCGGCGCGCGGCACGTAGCGCGGATTGCGGCGGAAGAAGGTGCGCTCGCCCGGCACCCACTCCTCCTTGAGGAAGAGGTAGGGGCCGCTGCCCACAACCTCGGCCACCGCCTGGGTCGGCGGCGTGGCGGAGGCCAGGCGTGCCGGCATGATGAAGGGCACATGCACGCTCGGCTTGCCGAGCGCATCGATCACGCCGCCGAAGGGCTGCGCCAGCTGCAGCACGAAGCGGTTGGGCGCCTCGACGCGGAACTCCTTCGTCGCGGCGATGAGGCGGCGGCCGATCGCATCCCGCGCGCCCCAGCGCTTGAGCGAGGCGACGACGTCATCGGCGGTGACCGGCGTGCCGTCGCTGAATTCGAGGCCGGGGCGGAGGGTGAAGGTCCAGGCGAGGCGGTCCTCGCTGACCTGCCAGCCTTCCAGCATCTGCGGCCGGAACTCGCCCTTGCCGTCCATGGCGACGAGCGTGTCATAGACCATGTAGGCGAAGTTGCGGGTGACGAAGGAGGGGCTGGCGATCGGGTCGAGGTTCTGCAGCCCGACATTGAGGACAAGCCGCAGCGGGCGCTCGCGCGGCTGCGCCGCCGCCGAGAGGGCAAGGCTGCCGGCGGCCAGGAGACCGAGGAGGAGGCGTCGCACCATCATGCTCTCACTCCGTCTCATGCGCCGCGGACCAGGCCTCGGCGACTTCGGTGCCCGTTGCGAACCACACATCGGGGAAGGTCTTGATCCACTGGATCATCTCGCGCAGCAGGGCGACCCGGCTTGGCCTTCCCGTCACCTGCGGGTGCATCACCAGGTTGTAGAGCCCGCCCCAGCGGTAGATCTCGCGGAACTCCTCCTGGAAGATCTCGCGGATATGGCTGTTCGGGAAGATCGGCCGCGGCGACTTCACCGAGAACAGCGCATGCGGCGCATCGTCCAGGCTCCAGTGCCAGGGCAGCTCGATCGGGCCCGGGCTGCCATCCGGCATGATGTGCCGGTAGGGGTTGATGTGGTCGAGCAGCGAGCTGTCGTAGAGGAAGTCGTGCTTCTTCAGCAGGCGGATGAGGTTGTCGCTGGTCTCGCCGGCGGGCGAGCGGTAGCCGCGCGGCACGACGCCGAGGCAGCGCTTCAGCGCCTCCAGCCCCCGCTCCATCTCCTCGACCTCCTTATCGGGGAAGGCGGGGTCGATCCAGGCATGGGAGTAGCTGTGATGCGCGATCTCGTGCCCCTCGCGCAGGATCATCTCGGCCCGCGCCGTGTGCTTCTCCGCCGTCCAGCCGACGACGAAGAAGGTGGCCTTCACGCCCTCCTGCCGCAACACCTCGAGGATCATCGGCACGCCGACCTTGGCGCCATAGGCACCCTGGCTGAGGATGCCGGGGCGGCGGGCATTCTCCGGATCGCGCGAAAGCCAGAGGGTCTCGGCATCGAAATCGAAGGTCAGCATCACCGCGACCTTGGCACTGCCCGGCCAATTCACCTTCATGTCGATCATCGGTCGCCCCTTCGCCCGTTTCAGCCAGCCTCGCGCGGCGGGTGCCGCGCCGCAAGCCATCCCCCATCCACGGCGATCACCTGGCCGGCGACATAGGCGGCATCTGCCGAGGCGAGGAAGGCGATGACGGCCGCCACCTCCTCGGGCGTCCCTGCGCGGCGCAGCGGTGTCGGCTCCAGCACGGCGCGGCGGTAGTAGTCGTTGCCGAGATGGCCCTTGGTCATCGCCGTCTCGATCACGCCGGGGGCGACCGCATTCACCAGGATCCCCTCGGGCGCGAGCTCGCCGGCCAGCTGCCGCGTCATCTGCGCGATGCCGGCCTTGGCCACCGCATAGGCCGTGGTGCCGGGATAGCCGGCGATGCCGAAGGTCGAGGAGACCGAGACGATGCGCCCGCCCGGCCGCGCGAGATGCGGGATGGCGGCGCGCGTCAGCCGCAGCACGGCCTTGAGGTTGGTGTCGATGAAGCGGTCGATGAGGTCGTCATCCGATTCCAGCAGCGGTTTCGAGCCGCCGATGCCGGCATTGTTGACCAGGATGTCGAGCCGGCCGAAGGCATCGAGCGCGGTATCGACCACCACCTCGCCCGCGCCGCGCGCCGCGAGGTCGATGCGGAGGCCGACGCCGCCCAGCGCCTCGGCCTGCGCCATGACCTCCGGCGCCTGGTCTGCCAGCAGGACCTGTGCGCCCTCGGCCGCGAGGCGCGCCGCGGTGGCGGCGCCGATGCCGCGTGCCGCGCCGGTCACGATGGCGGCGCGGCCGGTGAAGCGTCCCTGTTCAGGCAAGCCGGCCTCCATCGACGGGGAGTGCGACGCCGGTGACGAAGCCGGCCGCCTCGCTGAGCAGGAAGAGCACGGTATCCGCCACCTCCTCGGCGCGGCCGAAGCGGCCGATCGGGTGACGGGCGCGGAAGATGGCCTCGCGCATCGCGCGGGCCTCGGGGTCGCCGGCGGAGGCGAAGGTCTCCTCCAGCATCGGCGTCTCGATCGAGCCAGGGCAGACGCAATTGACGCGGATGCCCTCACCGGCATGGGCGACGGCCAAGCTCCGCGTCAGCATCACCACCGCGCCCTTGCTGGCCGAATAGGCTGGCATGGTGGGCGAGCCGACCAGCCCTGCCGCCGAGGCGAAGGTGACCATGGCGCCGCCACCCGCCGCGCGCATCAGCGGCAGCGCGGCCCGGGCGGCCAGCCAGGTGCCCTTGACGTTGACGGCGAAGAGCCGGTCCCACTCCGTCTCCTCCACCTCGGTGACCGGGCGCACCGGGCCGAGCATGCCAGCGGCCGTCACCAGCAGCCGCAGCGGGCCGAGCGCCATGGTCCCGGCCACGGCGGCGGCCACGTCGTTGGCGGCAGAGGCATCGCCGACCATGGTGCGGGCATCGGGGCACTGCGCGGCCGTCTCGGCCAGCCCGGCCGCGTCGCGATCGAAGAGCATCAGCTTCGCGCCCTCACGCGCCAGGCCGAGCGCGGTGGCGCGGCCAAGGCCCGAACCGGCACCGGTGACGAGGGCCACCTGGCCGGTGAAGCGATCGGGCCTCATTCGGCCAGCATCCGGCGGGCGACCTGCTCGCCGATCATCACGCAGGTGAAGTGGGTATTGGCCCGGCAGTCGGCAGGCATGATGGAGGCATCGGCGACGCGCAGCCCGGCGATGCCCTTCACCCGCGCATCCGGGTCCACCACGCCGCGCGGCTCCTCAAAGGCTGTCATCTTGCAGGTGCCGGCGGCGTGCTGGATATCGCCTGCCTCCTGCAGCAGCAACGCGTCGAGTTCCGCCTCGGGCAGGGCCGCAGTCTCGGCCAGGCTCAGCCCCGTCTCGCCGAAGGCGATGCGCTCAGCGATGCGGGTGACGGCAGGGCGGGCGACGAGCCTTGCCAGCCGGCCCACCGCATCACGCATCCGCAGCAGGTCGCGCGGGTCGGAGAGCATGTTCTCCTCCACCACGGGGTCCTCCTCCGGCCTGGGCGACGCGAGGGTGACCGCGCCGCGGGAGAAGGCCTCGAAGACCGAGGCGCCGATGCCGCCGAAGGGGTTGGGCCGCGCCCCGGGTGCCGCCACGCCGCGATGGTTGAAGGCGATGAGGATCATGTCCCGTCTGCCCGCCCCGCCGAGGCCGCTGCTGTAGGTGACGCAGCAATTGGTGTGGCGCTGGTCCGGGTCGGTCGGCACGAATTCCGACCGGAAATCGATGCCGGCGCGGATGATCGGGTGGTCCATGAGGTTGCGGCCGACCTCGGGCAGGTCCCGCACCACCTCGATGCCCATGGCCTGCAGCGCCGCGCCCGCGCCGATGCCGGAGCGAAGCAGGATGGCAGGGCTATGGATGGCTCCGGCCGAGAGCACCACCTCGCGCGCCTGCAGCTCGACCCAGCCCTGGTCCCTGAGATGGACCCGCACGCCGATGGCCCGGCCATCCCGGACCAGCACACGGTCCACCAGGGCATCGCCGCGGATCTCGAGATTGGGCCGGCTGCGGGCGGGCTCCAGGAACGCCTCGTTGGTGGAGATGCGGCGGCCGTTCCGGCTGTTGATCGGGTAGCAGGAGACGCCCTCCCCGCCTGGCGCGTTGAGGTCGGGGTTCCAGGGATAGCCATCGGCCAGCGCCGCATCCTTCAGCGCGAGATCGACCGGCCCCCAGGCTGATTCCGGCGCGCGGTAGACCGGCAGCGGCCCGCCATGCCCGTGGTTCGGCAGCGTGTCATCCTCGATCGCGTCGAAGACCGGCAGCACGTCGCGCGCCGCCCAGCCCTCGCAGCCCGCTTCGGCCCAGCCATCGAAGGCATCCATCACGCCACGGATGGCGATCTGGGCGTTGACCACCGAGCTGCCGCCGAGCGCCTTGCCGCGCCAGTAGAATTTCGGCGGCTGCGCGGCGGTGCGGCGGGAGAGGAGCTTCGGCCAGTGCCACTCGGCCTGCATGCCCGGATCATGGATCATCGGGATGGGGTTGGGGCTCAGCATCGCCTGGGGTGCCTGCTCCGCCCGCCAGTCCCGCCCCGCTTCCAGCAGCAGCACGCGCCGCCGCGGGTCAGCCGAGAGACGGGCGGCCAGCGCCGCCCCGGCCGAGCCGGCGCCGACCACGATCACGTCATGCATGGCCTATTTCTCCACCGACCAGAAGAGCGGGATCGCGGACGGTATGAGGTTGCGCAGTTGCGCGCGGTGGGCCGCCGGCTGGGCGAACTGGCCCCAGGGCACGGACATCGCCCTGTCATAGACGATCTCCTGGATCTGCGCCGCGATGCGCTGCCGCTCGGCGAGGGTCGGCGCCGCGGCGAAGGCGTCGAAGAGCGGCACGAGCGGGCGTTCGCAGTGGAAGCCGCCGGTCAGCGCCTCGGTGCAGTTGAAGCCGATGACGGAATTGGTCAGCGGCGATTGCAGGTCGACGCCGAGCGCATGCACGCCGAAGACGCTCCAGCCCTCGCGCCGCGTCCGCCGCGCGAGCACCGAGGCCCAGTCCATCACCTGCACATCCACGGTGAAGCCGGCGCGGCGCATGCGGTCGGCGAGGATCTCGGAGGACACCTTCGCCGCCTCCAGGTCGTTCGCCACCAGCACCACCACGGGCTCGCCGGCATAGCGGGTCTTCTTCAGCGCCTCGCGCGCCGCGTCGATGGAGGGGGAACGGAGCAGGGCGGTGCCGGCCTCGTTCTCATAGGGGCTGCCGCAGATGAAGAAGGCAAGGCAGGTGCGGGCATAGCGGTCGGAGAGGCCGAAGCCCGCCATCACCTCGCCCTGGTCGACGAGCTGGAGCAGCACGCGGCGGATCTCGGCGTCGGCGAAGGGGCCACTCGCCGCATTCAGCCGGTAATGGCCGGTGAACTGGTCGAGCCCGGTGAAATTCACCAGCCGCACGCGGCGGTCCCGCTCCAGCACGCTGAGCAGATCGAAGGGGGCGTACTGGATGTAGTCGATCTCGCCCGATTGCATGGCCGCTGTCGCGGTGGCGCCATCCGGCACCACGCGCAGGTCGAGCGCCTCGATCTTCACCACCTTGCCGCCGGCGAGACCGCTGCCCGGCTCGGGGCGAGGGCGGTAGGCGGCGTTCTTCCGCAGCAGCATGCGGTCTCCGGTGCGGTGCTCGGCACGGCTGTAGACGAAGGGGCCGGAGCCGACGATCTCGGTGATGCGCTCGGTGCCCGGGGTGCGTGCCAGGCGCTCCGGCATCATGAAGGGGCTGGGGCTCGAGGTGGTGCCGAGCGTATCCAGCACCAGCCCGTAGGGCGCCTTCAGCACCAGGGTGAACGTCTTCGCATCCACCGCGTCCAATGACGCGGTTGCGGCCATCAGCCGTCCGCCGAGCGCGCTGCGCGTGCCCCAGCGGCGCAGCGAGGCGACGCAATCGGCCGCCGTCACCGGCGTGCCGTCATGCCAGGCGAGGCCGTCGCGCAAGGTGAAGCGCCAGGTGAGGCCGTCCTCGGAGGTGGTCCAGCGCTCGACCATCTGCGGCCTTACCTGGCCCTCGCGGTCCATGGCGAAGAGCGTGTCGAAGACCATGTAGCCGAAGGTGCGGGTGATGTAGGCCGGGCTGAAATGCGGGTCGAGCGTGACGATCTCCGCCTCCAGCACCGCCGTCAGGGTCTGGGCCCGCAGCGGCGTGGCGAGCAAAAGGGCGAGCAGCAGGACGAGCCGGGCAAGCATCAGGCGGGGTCTCCAAGGCGCGGGCGCATGCTAAGCGGCTCCGTTCCGCTGGCAATCCGCCCACGCCGGGCTTTCGCCGTGCCGGCTGCCGGGTCTGGCGGTTTCAGCGGCAACGGGGCGGCCGGCTGCCCGGCTCGCGGGCGGCTTGTGGCACGGCCTCCCTTGCGGGCCGGCGACCGCCTGTTAGAAGCGAGATACCGAAGGACCGAGACCGGTCATGCAGCCCGACGCCGTTGCGGGCGGATGAGGCCAGCCATCAGGGAGCGCATTGCCTTGCCCCGTACCCTCCGAGTCGCCGCCGCGCAGATGGGCCCCAACCAGCGGGCCGACAGCCGTGAGGCCATCCTTGCCCGCATGCTGGCCCTGCTGGAGGGTGCGGCGCGGGAGGGTGCGCAGCTCGTCGTCTACCCGGAGCTCGCCTTCACCACCTTCTTCCCGCGCTGGCTGATCGAGGGGGCGGAGCTTGATGCCTATTTCGAGCGGGCGATGCCGAACCCGGCGGTGCAGCCGCTGTTCGACCGGGCGCGAGCGCTCCGCATCGGCTTCCAGGTCGGTTATGCCGAGCTGACGCCGGAGGGACAGCGCTTCAACAGCGCCATCACCACCGGGCCGGATGGCGCGATCCTCGCCAAGTACCGCAAGGTCCATCTGCCCGGCTCGGTCGAGCCGCGGCCGGGCGACCGCTTCCAGCAGCTGGAGAAGCGGTATTTCGAATATGGCGATGGCGGCTTCCAGGCCTTCCGCGGCCCGGCGGCCTGGGGCGCGCCGGTGATGGGCATGCTGATCTGCAATGACCGCCGCTGGCCCGAGGCCTGGCGCGTCTATGGGTTGCAGGGCGTCGAGCTCATGGTGATGGGCTACAATTCGGCCGCCTATGACCCGAATGGCGGGCGGACGGAGGACAGTGCGATCCGCACCTTCCACTCGACCCTCGCGGCCCAGGCCAATGCCTATATGAACGCCACCTGGGCGGTTTCGGTCGCCAAGGCCGGCGATGAGGATGGCTCCGGCTTGATCGGCGGTTCCTGCATCATCGACCCGAACGGGATGATCGTCGCCCAGGCGAAGACGCTGGGCGACGAGGTGCTGGTGGCGGAGATCGACCTCGACCTGTGCCGGCAGGGCAAGGAGAAGATGTTTAACTTCGCCGCCCACCGGCGACCCGAGCATTACCGCCGGATCGTCGACCAGGTCGGCGCCGAGCCGCCGGCCTGAGCCGGGGCCACGGGAGCGACCGGCAGCGGCGGAGCCGGCCGGCCCTCCCCAAGGCCTGCACCGGTCTGTGACCGGTAAGACAATACCCGGGAGACAACGCCATGACCGAGACCACCCGCCGCCGGTTGAATGCCGGCCTGGCCGCGAGCCTGCTTGCCGCCCCCGCCCTGGCCCAGGGCGGCTTCCCGAACCGTCCCGTGACCATCGTCGTGCCCTTCGCCCCCGGCGGCAGCACCGACGTGCTGACCCGGCTGTTGGCGGAGCGCATGACCGAGGTGCTCGGCAAGCCGGTGCAGGTGGAGAACCGCCCGGGCGGCAACACCATCATCGGGGCGGAGTACGCGGCCCGGGCCGAGCCGGACGGGCATACGGTGCTGATGGCGGCGGGCACGACGCTGACCATCAACCCGCTGATCTACCGCCGGCTCGCCTACAAGCCGGAGGACTTCACCCCAATCACGCTCGCCTCCACCTTCCCCTTCGCCGTGATCGCGCGGAAGGACGGGCCGGCTGATATCGCGGCGCTGGTCGCGGCGGCGAAGGCGCGGCCGGGGCGCATCACCTATGGCACCAACGGGCCGACCACGCTGACCAACATGGCGATGCTGATGGTGCTCGACCGGCTCGGGCTGCAGATGCAGGACGTGACCTACCGGGGCGACGCGGCGCAGCTGAACGACTTCCTCGCCGGCACACTCGACCTCCTGGTGGTGGCGGGCAGCACCGCGCTGCCTGTCTACCGCAACGACCAGGGCCGCATCCTGGGCTGGACCAGCGCGCAGCGCGTGGCCTCGACGCCGGACGTGCCGGCCTTCGCCGAGACCTGGCCGGGGCTGGTGGCAGAGAGCTGGTTCGGATTGCTCGCCCCGGCGCGCACGCCGGCGGCGGCGGTGGAGCGGCTGAATGCGGCGGCGGTGCAGGCGCTGCAGGACCCGAAGGTCCGCGAGCGGCTGACCAGCGACGGGCAGTTCCCGAAAGGCAGCACCCCGGAGGCCTTCGCGCAATTCATGGCGAGCGAGACGGAGCGCTGGCGGCCCATCCTCGGCAAGCTGGACGTTCCGCAGAACTGACCGCGTCTTGGCGGGCGGCGGCGCGGCGCGTAGCCTGCCGCCATCAACCAAGGGAGCGTCCAGGCCCATGATCCATGTCCTCGCCATCATCACCGCCAAGCCCGGCATGCGGGACCAGGTGCTGGAGGCCTTCCGCGCCAATATGCCGGCTGTCCATGCCGAGGATGGCTGCATCGAATATGGCCCGGCGATCGATGCCGAGGGGATGGGCGCCATCCAGACCCCGGTCGGGCCCGACGCCTTCGTCGTCATCGAGAAGTGGGAGAGCCTCGACGCCCTGAAGGCGCATGGCGCGGCGCCGCACATGAAGGCCTATGCGGCGAAGACCAAGGAGATGCTGGCCAGCCGGGTCATCCATGTGCTGACGCCGGCGGCCTAGCTCCCCACGACGCCTACCGCTTGAGTGCGGCGAGCACCTCCTCGGTATGCTCGCCGAGCCCAGGTGCGCGGCGTGGCGACCAGGGGCGGGCACGGTCGATGTTGATCGGCAGGCCCAGCACCTTCACGCCGCTCTCCGGCAGTGTCTGCACCATGTCGACCGCGGCGAATTGCTCGCTCGCCGCCAGCTCGCCGATATCGTTGACCGGCGCGCAGGGGACGCCGACGGCTTCCAGCGCCGCGAGCCAATGGTCGCGCGTGTTGCCGCGCAGCGCCTCGGCCACCAGCGGCAGCAGCTCCGTCTTGTTGCGGACGCGGCTGGCGCTGCGGGCGAAGCGCGGATCCTCCGCCCATTCGGGATGGCCAAGCACCTTCGCCGCGCGGGCGAAGAGCCTGTCGTTGCCGGCGGCGAGGCAGAGCGGGCGGTCGGCGGTTTCGAAGACCTGATAGGGCACGATGACGGCAGCGCCGGTGCCGTGGCGCGTCGGGACGTCGCCTGTCGCCAGGTGCTGGTTGACCTGCCCCTCGACCCAGAAAGCGGCCGTCTCCAGCAGCGAGGTGTCGATCAGGCAGCCGCGCCCGGTCTTGTCGCGCTGGCGCAGGCCGGCGAGGGCGCCGACGGCGCAGAACAGGCCGGTTGCCTTGTCGTTGATCGAGGCGCCGCAGAAGGTCGGCGGGTCCTGCGGCCGGCCGGTCATGCTCATCATGCCGCCGAAGGCCTGCAGCAGCGGGTCGAAACCCGGCCGCATGCGCATCGGCCCCTGATAGCCGAAGGCCCAGATCGAGCAGTAGACGAGGCGCGGATGCCGCTCGAGCATGGCCTCCGGGCCGATGCCGATCTCGTCCACCACGCCCGGGCGGAGGTTCTGGATCAGGATGTCGGCCGTCTCGCAGAGCGCGTGCAGCGTCTCGATATCGGCCGGGCTCTTCAGGTCCAGGATGACGCTGCGCTTGTTGCGGTTTTGGCTGTGGAAATAGAGCGAGGTTTCGCCATCCGGCCCGAAGGGCGGGCCCCAGATCCGCGCATCGTCGCCACCATCGGGCTTCTCGATCTTGATCACGTCGGCGCCGAGATCGGCCAGGATCACGCCGGCGAGCGGCCCCGCCAGCGCCTGGCCGACCTCGATCACCCTGACGCCCTCCAATGGCAAGCTCATTCCCTGGACCTCCTTGAATAGGTGGCTAAGCATAGTCGGGGACGACCGGCAGGGGTATCCTGGCGCGGAGGAAACGCCCAAAGAAACAAACCGGGGAACGAACCCATGAGCAGCCCGAATTCGCATTACGCTGCGGTCCGCGAGGAGTGGCTGGCCCGTCACCGCGAGGCGCCGGTCGATCCGGATCTGCCGATCATCGACCCGCATCATCACCTTTGGGACCGGCCCGGCTGGCGCTACCTGCTGCCGGAACTGCTGGCGGATACCGGGCAGGGCCATACCATCATCGCCACCGTCTTCGTGCAGTGCCGCGCGATGCACCGTGCCGACGGGCCGGAGGCGATGCAGCCGATCGGCGAGACGGAATTCGCCAATGGCGTCGCGGCCATGAGCGCAAGCGGGCTCTACGGCCCGATCCGCGCCTGCGCCGGCATCGTCAGCCATGCCAACCTGACGCTCGGCGCGGCGGTGCGGCCGGTGCTCGAGGCGCATATCGCGGCCGGCAACGGACGCTTCCGCGGCATCCGCCACATCACGAGCTGGGACGAGGATGAGTCACTCATCACCCCGGGCTATGCCACGCCGCGCGATATCCTCTACCGGGAGGAGTTCCGCGCCGGCTTCGCCCAGCTTGCACCGCTCGGTCTCAGCTTCGATGCCTGGCTCTATCATCCACAAATTCCGGATTTGACCGCACTCGCCCGCGCCTTCCCGGAAACGCCGATCGTGCTGGATCATGTCGGCGGGCCGCTTGGCATCAAGGCCTATGCCGGGAAACGGGATGCGGTCTTCGCCGAGTGGCGGGCGGCCATGGCAGAACTGGCCACCTGCCCGAATGTCTCGGTCAAGCTTGGTGGCCTTGGCATGCGCATCAACGGTTTCGGCTTCGAGGAGCGAGTGGAGCCGCCGGACTCCGATACGCTCGCGGCAGCCTGGAAGCCCTATATCAACAGCACCATTGAACTGTTCGGCGCGGCACGCTGCATGTTCGAGAGCAACTTCCCGGTGGACAAGGGCAGCTACAGCTACGGTGTCTTCTGGAACGCCTGCAAGAAGCTCGCGGCCGGCGCCTCCGCCGAGGAGCGCCACGCGCTCTTCAGCGGGACGGCCAGCCGCTTCTACCGGCTCGGCCTCGCATAGATGCCCATGCCGTTATAGGGCGCATAGGGTGGGAAGGCGCCGATCGCGGCCATGTCCACCTCGATCAGCGAGGGGCCGGGCGTGGCCACGGCCCGTTCCACCACGCCGGCCAGCTCGCCGATGGACGAAACCTTGAAGCCGGGCAGGCCGGCGACGGCAGCCAAGGCCTGGAAATCCGGCCCCTGCAGGTCGCCGAAGAACATGCGGCCATCCTGCAACGCGCCCTGGATATGCTTGATGACGCCATAGCCGCGGTCGTTCATCACCATGACGATCAGCTCCGCGCGCTCCTGCACCGCGGTCCAGAGCTCGGTCTGGTTCAGTGCGAAGCCGCCATCGCCGACCATGGCGATGGTCTTGCGGCTCCCTCCCGCCATCGCCGCGCCAATGCCGAGCGGCAGGCCGGGACCAATGGCGGCGCTCACCGGATGCACTGCGTCGCGCGGGCCATAGACCGGGAAGATGCGGTTGCCCCAGGAGGAATTGCTGAGGGTGACGTCACGCACGAAGAGCGCGTCGCGCGGCAGGGCACCGCGCAGCGCCGCCGGGAACTCGGCATAGGGGCCGAGTGTATCGCGGTAATCGGCCGTGGCACGGCGGCGCATCTCGGCGAAGTCCGCGGCGAAGCCCGGATCGATGGCGATGCGTCCGGCCAGCCGCTCCGCCAACCCGGCCATCACCAGCGCCGCATCGCCGCAGATGAAGGCGGTGCTGGGATAGGTACGGCCATTGGCGCGCGGGTCGGTATCGGCATGGATCAGCGTCTTCGGGAGCTGCAGCGAGAAGTCCATCGTCTCGTGCCCGCGCAGCCGGCTGCCGACGACCAGCATGGCATCCACCGTGCCGTAGAATTCCTGCACCCGGGGCGAGCCATTGCCATGCATCCCGCCGAGGGTCATCGGATGATCCTCGGGGACGATCCCCCGCCCGTTCCAGGAGGAGACCGCGCCGAAGCCGAGCTCCATCAGCCGCATCGCCTCGGCGCCGGCCCCCTTAGCGCCGTTGCCGAGCCAGAGCATGGGCCGCCGCGCCGCGGCGAGGATCGCGGCCGCCTCGTCCAGCGCGGCCGGATCGGGCGGCAGGGCGGGCGGGACGGGTAGGACCAGCCGGTCCAGCTCCGCCGGGCGCGGGATGGCGGTGCGCTGGATGTCGATCGGGATCTCGATGCTGACCGGGCCCATGGGCGGCGTCAGCGCCAGCGCCGCGGCACGGGTCAGCACGCCGAGCGCCTCCGCCGCCGAGCGGATGCGGAAGGCGGATTTGGAGACGGCGGCCAGCATCGCCGTCTGGCCCGGCACGTCATGCACCGTGCCCATGTCGCGGTCGATATATTTGGTCGCGGTCTGGCCAGTGATATGCAGCACCGGCGAGCCGGCGAACCGGGCTTCGACCAGGCCGGGCACCGTGTTGGCCGCGCCGGGGCCGGTCGAGGAGAAGACCACGCCGAGATGGCCGGATGCGCGCGCATAGGCATCCGCCATATGCCCCGCCCCCATCTCGCCGCGCGCCATGATGTAGCGGATGGCATTGCGTCGGCCGATGCCGTCCAGCATCGGGATGTTGTGCACCGAGACGATGCCGAAGCAGGTGGTGACGCCGATGCGCGCCAGGAATTCGGCGACGAGGTCGCCGACATTGTAGGGGCTTTCCGCCATGGCTGCTTCCCGCTTCCTCTCCGAAGCGGGAAGTCTGCCAGCTAATGCTGGGGGAGGAAACGCAGCCCGCTCGCCCGCGCGGCATTCACCACCAGGGCCGCGATCCGCCCGCCCGCGTCACGCTCCAGCACTGCATCGACCCAGCCTTGGAACAAGGTGCCGGGCGTGCGGATGCGGATGGCATCGCCCGCGACCGGCTCCAGCGGCCACGGTCCGGCGACAGTCAGCGGGCCGCGCACCTGCACCGCCAGCCCGCCCTCCTGCGGCGCGATGGTCCAGGTGGCGCCGAGCTCCTCGCAATGCCAAGTCCCTTCCAGCCCGGCGGGCAGGCTGGCCTCCGCTGGCGCGCGACGGAAGCGGGTCCGCGTACCGGCATCGGTCTCGAGGATGAGGCTGTCACCCTCCGGCAGGCCGACGGTGAAGGGAAAGACGCCGCGCTGGGCAACGAGCCGGCCGTCCTCGGTCGGAGCGAGGGGGAAGGGCACGCCATGCTGCGTGGCGGTCGGGCCTTCGGCGAATTCCACCGTGGCGCCGCTCTCCGGTGCGACCCAGCGGCCGAACAGGCCATCGAGGCGAGGCATGGGCGGCACGGGGTGGAGGCCGGGCGTACCCTCCAGCGCCGCGTCCAGCAGGCGGTGGGCGAGGGCATGGGTGTCGATCCCGCCATGATTGGCGATGGCGATGACCGTCATGTCCCGCTCCGGCACGCGGAGGAAGCAGGTCTTAAAGCCGGGCCAGAGCCCGCCGTGGTCGACAGTGCGAAAGCCACGATAGGTCGTGACCTCCAGCCCGCGGGCGTAGAGGTTCGGCTGGCCATTGGCGAAGGGCAGGGGGGCCACCAGCGCCTCGGCCAGGCCGGGGACGCGCCCGGTGGTGAAGTTGCGATCCCACAGCGCCAGATCCTCGACGCAGGAGACGAGGCCGCCCTCGCCCCCGAGGGGGAAGCCGTGCAACGCGCGGACGAAGCCTTCGCCCTGTGGCAGGTAGCCGGTGGCGAGGCCGGGCACGACCTCCGTCACGCTCGGCGTGTGCCGGGTCCGCGTCATCCCGAGCGGGGTGAAGATGCGACGGGCGAGAAAATCCCCGAGCGCCTCGCCGCTCACCGCCTCGACGATGCGGCCGAGCAGGAGGAAGCCGGTATTCGAGTAGCGGAAGCGGGTGCCGGGGGTGAAGTTGAGGCCGCGCTGCCGTCCGATGGCGGCCAGCAGCTCCTCGGTGCGCCAGGGCTGGGAGAGGTCGGCGCCGCCAAGGCGCATCAGCTCCAGCATGTCCCTGAGGCCGGAGACGTTGTGCATGAGCTGGTCGATGCTGATGCGGGTGCCGAGATCCGGCAGTTCCGGTAGGTGGTCGTGGATGGAATCCTCGACCGAGAGCCGGCCCTCGGCTGCCAGCAGCAGGATGGCGGCGCAGGTGAATTGCTTGCTGACCGAGGCGATGCGGAAGCAGGTCTCCAGCCCGATCGGGACGCCGAGCTCGAGGCTGGCGAGGCCGGCGCTCTCATGCAGCGCCAGCGTGCCCTCCCGCACCAGGCCGAGTGTGGCGCCGGGCGAGTCCGGACGGTCCCAGGGTGCCAGCAGGCGGCGGGCCTGGCGGCGCAAGGCGATGTCGTCGAGCGCAGCCATCAGTGCAGCCGCGGCGGCTTGAGGAAGGCGCGGCGGTCGATCGAGGTGACCGAGAGGTCGCGGGGTGCCGCCTCCCGCGAGATGGTCAGCGGCACGCGGGTGCCGGCATTGCCGCAGGCCCAGATCGCGCGCCAAAGGCCGGCGAGGTCGGAAACCTTCTGCCCGCCTACGGCCAACAGCCGGTCCCCCTCCTGCAGCCCCGCCTTCTGCGCCGGCCCGTTCCGGGCGGTGGAGGAGACCAGGACGCCGTCCTCGTCCTCCCCGGCATAGAGGCCGAGCCAGGGGCGGGCGGGGCGATTGGGCCGGCCGTAATTCAGCAGGTCGTCCAGCACGGGCGGCAGCAGGCTGGCCGGCACCACCATGTTGAGATCGACCCGCCGCCCCTTGCCGTCCTGCTGCTGCATGACGAGGGAGCCGATGCCCATCAGCTTGCCGTCACCGCCGATCAGCCCCGCGCCGCCCCAGGAGGGATGCGCCGGCGCGGTGAAGAGCGCCTCCTCCAGCATGTATTCCCAGTAGCCGGCAAATTCCTGGCGGGCAGCGATGGTGCAGCGGAGCGCATGGCCACGGCCGCCTGCGCTGGCCAGCACTGCCACATCGCCCGGCCGTGGCGCCTCTCCGGTTTCGAGCGGCAGGGCGGGCAGGTCGAGCCGCCCGAGGGCCTGGATCAGCCCGAAGCCGGTCTCGAAATCATGGGCCAGAGCATGGCCGGGGATGGCGCGGCCATCATGCGTCGTCAGCCAGATGCTCTCCGCCTCGGTGACGATATAGCCGATGGTGGCGATCAGCCCGTCAGGGCGAATCACCACGCCGCTGCCCACCCGCTCGGTGCCGAGGGTCTGGGCGGTGAAGGCATCAGCTGGCACCAGCGCCTTCACCCCGACCACCGAGCGCAGCGCCTGATCCAGGTCGAAATCATGATCGGCCGGATCCGGCTGCAGTTCCGGCGGGATCGCCCATTCGCTGGATGCCATGCAAGCCTTCCGTTCCGGTGAGTAGTCCTGGGTGCCGACCAATATCGGCAGTCGAGGGCACTTCGCCAACGCGCGAGATGCGATCCGCGGCAATCCGATGACGGCAGGGCTGGTCGCCACGCTGGTGGTGTTATATTGTAACATCATGTTTGCCCCCCGACGCGCCCTCCTGGCCTCGCCCGCCCTGCTCCTGCCGCGACTCGCCTCGGCCCAGGCCCGGCCAGTGGTGGTCGCCTCATTTTCCATCCTGGGCGACATGGTCCGGCAGCTGGCCGGGGATGCGGTGGAACTCCGTGTGCTGGCCGGACCGGAGACGGATGCGCATCTCTTCCAACCACGGCCCTCTGAGGCGCGGGCGATCGAGGGCGCGGCGCTCGTCATTCGCAACGGGATTGGCTTCGAACCCTGGCTGGACCGCCTGTTGCGCAGCACCAACTATCGCGGCGCCCTGGTGACGGCGAGCGATGGCATCACGCTCCGCCCGGCGGAATCGGGCCACAACCATGGGTCCGACCCGCATGCCTGGCAGGATGTGCGGCTGGCCCGCGCCTATGCCGCCGGGATCGCCCGCGGGCTTGGCGCCATCCTGCCTGCCGCCGCGGTTCGGGCCGGCGAGTACGACGCCCGTCTGGCCGCGCTTGACGCCTGGGTGGCCGGCGAGATCGGCCGTGTGCCGCCGGAGCGGCGAGTGGTCGTCACCAGCCATGATGCCTTCGGCTATTTCGCCGCCCGCTATGGCGTGCGGATGCTGGCGCCCCAGGGCGTGGCACCCAATGCCCAGCCTTCGGCGGCCCAGGTCGCGGCACTGATCCGGCAGCTCCGGGCGGAGCGTGTCTCGGCCGTCTTCATCGAGGGGCTTGGCAGCCAGGCGGTCATGGAGCGGCTGGCGCGGGATGCCGGCGTCACCGTCCGTGGCCGGCTCTATGCTGACACCCTCTCGCCGCCCGGTGGCCCGGCACCGAGTTACGAGGCCATGATGCGGCACAATCTCGGCCTGCTGGTCCCGGCGATGCTGGGGGCAACCGCACCCTGAGCCCGGGCGCTTGCGCCCCATGCCTGAGCCCTTGCCGCCCGACTGGATCGATCCGCCCGACCTCGCCACCGCCCGTGCCGCCCAGGTTGCCCTCGCGGCCCGGGTGGTGACGGAGGATTCGTTCGGCCCGGTGCGGCTGATCGGCGGCGTCGACATCAGCAACACTCGATTCGACCCGGAAAACCTCGTCTTCGCTGCCGTGGTGGTGCTGGCCTGGCCGGGGCTGGAGGTCGTGGCGAGCGCCTCCGCCGTGCGGCGGGCGACCATGCCCTATATCCCCGGCTTCCTCGGCTTCCGTGAGGTACCGGCACTGCTCGAAGCCTGGGCGAAGCTGCGGGAGACGCCGGATCTCGTGCTGGTGGATGGGCATGGCATCGCCCATCCGCGGGGCCTCGGCATCGCTTCCCATCTCGGGGTGGTGCTGGAGGTGCCGAGCATCGGCGTCGCCAAGTCGCCCCTGGTGGGGCGACCCGAGGGGGAGCTGGGCGACTCGCCGGGGGCGGCGGTGCCACTCGCCTGGAAGGGCCGGGTGCTGGGGACGGTGCTGCGCACGCGGCGGCGCTCGAACCCGCTCTATATCTCGCCGGGCCATCGCGTCTCGCCCGCCACGGCAGTCGATTGGGTGCAGCGGTGCGGCACCGGCTACCGCCTGCCGGAGCCGACGCGCCAGGCGCATCTGGCAGCCAATGTGGCGCGGCGGGCGCATGGGGTCGCCAAGATGGGGGAGGCGGAGTAGATCGCGCCCATGCATCGTCTCTGGCTTGCCCTGGGCGCCCTCGCCGGGCTCACCGCTGTCGGTCTCGCGGCCTGGGCCGCGCATGGCGCGCCGGCCCGGCTCGATGCGGCGCGGCTCGCCATGCTGGCGAATGGCATCCAGATGCAGGGCTGGCATGCTCTGGCCCTGCTGGCGACGGCGCTCTGGGCGGAGCGGCGGGGCGGGGTGCTGGTGCATCTCGCGGGCGCGGGCTTTGCGCTCGGGCTGATCCTCTTCTGTGGCGGCGTCTATGCGGTGGCGATCGGCGGCGTTTCGCTCGGCGCGATGGCGCCAGCGGGCGGCATCACGCTGATGGCGGCCTGGGCGTTGCTTGGCCTGTCCGCGGTCTTCAACACCCCGGGGCGGCGGTGATCGGCGCCGCCTATCTCGCAGCCGAGGGCTTCGAGGCGGAGCTGGCGGAGGAGTTGCGCCGCGCCGGCCGCAGCATCGCCGGCTGGCACGGGCGCCTCGCCCTCTCGCCCGAGCCGCCGGCGACCGTGGCCTGGGCGCTCGAGGCCTGGACTGCGCCGCAGGAGGTGCCGGCCCCCTCGGTGAAGGCGGCGGCCGACGCGCTGCGGGCGATCCAGCGCAACTGGGCGCTCTATGCCCATGGCCAGCACCGTCGCGCCGCCTTGATCGCCGAGCGGCTGCCGCCGGTGAAGGCGCGGCCGCTGCGCTTCCCTGAGGCGGCGCCAACAGCCCATCTCGGTGCCTGGACCCTGCTGTCATCGGACCGGTTGCTGCTCAGCCCGACCAAGACCAGCCCCTTCGTCAATGGCGCGGTGCAATTCGTCGAGGACCGGGAGGGACCGCCGAGCCGCGCCTATCTCAAGCTCTGGGAGGCGCTGACGCGGGCCGGACGCTGGCCGCAACCAGGCGAGACCTGCCTCGATCTCGGGGCTTCGCCAGGGGGGTGGACCTGGGCCCTGGCCCAGCTTGGTGCGCAGGTGGTGGCGGTGGACAAGGCGCCGCTCGATCCGGCGGTAGCCGCGCTGCCCGGCGTCTCCATGCGACAGGAAAGTGCCTTCGGGCTCGACCCGCGGCAAATGCCCGCTGTCGATTGGCTGTTCAGCGACGTGATCTGCTACCCACGCCGGCTGCTCGCCCTGGTGCAGCGCTGGCTGGAGGCGGGGCGGACCCGCAACCTATGCTGCACCATCAAGTTCCAGGGCGAGACCGACCATGACGCGGCCGCCGATTTCGCCGCGATTCCTGGCGCGATGGTCTTCCACGGGGCACACAACAAGCATGAGTTGATGGTGGTGCGGCTCGGCTGAGCTGGCACGCCGGGTGCTGTGTGTCCTGATGCTGCGGGCCGGCATGGGGCCGGGCTGCGGCGGAGGACCACAGGGGATGCAGGTTTCGGCTTCGGGCAGCGCCGGCAATGCGGCCATGATCCAGCAGATGCGGGAGCGGATGTTCAGCCGCGCTGACAAGGATGGCGACGGCAGCCTCACGCTCGATGAATTCCAACCCCTCGCCAGGCCGGCAGCCTCTGCCGGGACAGGGGCAATGGATGCCACCTTCAAGGCGCTCGATGCCGATGGCGACGGCAGGCTGAGCAGCGCAGAGATGGCTCAGGCCCGGCCGCACCGCCACGGCGGTGGCCGGATGGGCACGGGAGCGGATGGCATGGCGACGCTGCTCGGCGTGCAGGAGAGCAGCCAGGGCCAGAGCCCGGGCGGGATCGAGGCGGTGATGGCGCGGATGCTGCGGGCCTATGGTGGCAAGGTGGGGGCGGCCTGATCAGGCTGGAAGGCCCGATGCAGTGACGGCATGGTGCAGGCCAGGAAAGGGTGATCTGCCATGATGCTGCGTCCCATTGCTGCCTTGACCCTGCTGGTGGCCCTTGCTGGCTGCAGCGGATGGCGGCCGATCGGCATCAGCCTGCCTGGCGGCCCGACCCGTGGCACCATGACCTATGACGAGGCCATGGGCGCACGAACCGGCCTGACCCGGCTGGAGAGGGTGCCGCCGACCGAGCGCTGAGCCCCGAGTCTGGACCTTCGGCCGTCCCGCGTTACGATGCGCGTTGATTGATCTGCCGGGGAAAGACCGCCATGCGCGCCTTGTTCGTCGATGCCAACCCGTCCCTCGCGGCGGTGACCGAGCGGCTCATGCGTCCGGGCGACCCGGAGGTGGCCATTCACCGCAACCCGGACATCACCGCTGCCGAGCTGCCGAAGCTGCTGGCCGGCTACCAGATCGCCATCGACGACCATACCCAGTTCCCGACCGACATCGTGAAGCAGTGCCCGGACCTCAAGCACATCGTCTTCCTCGGCACCGGCGCGCGCAGCTACATGAATCCGGAGGAGCTCGAGGCGCTCGGCGTCACCGTCCATATCATCAAGGGGTATGGCGATACCGCGGTCGCGGAGATGGCCTTTGCCCTGATGTGGGATGCAGCACGGAAGACCGCCCATATGGATGGCGCCATCCGTGCCGGCAACTGGCCGCGGGTGGTGGGGACGCAGCTGACCGGCAAGACCGTCGGGCTGATCGGCGTAGGCGGTATCGGTGCCGAGATGGCGCGGCTTTGCACGGGCATCGGGATGAAGGTCCTCGCCTGGAACCGCTCGCCCAAGGCGATGCCGGGGGTGGAATTCGTCGAGCTTGACCGGCTGCTGGCGGAAAGCGATGTGATCTCGCTGCATCTGTTGCTGAATGACGAGACGCGCGGCTTCCTCTCGCGCGAGCGGCTGGCGAAGATGAAGCCGGGGGCGATCCTGGTGAACACCGCCCGCGGCGCCATCATTGATGAATTGGCCATGGCCTCGGCACTGGAGGCTGGGCATCTGGGCCATGCGGCCCTCGATGTCTTCATCGAGGAGCCGCTGCCGGCGGGCCATCCGCTGACCCGCCTGGAGAATGCGACGCTGACCTCCCACGCGGCATTCCGCACGCCGGAGGCCAGCGACAACCTGATCGGGGCGGCGCTGGACCATTGCCGGCGGATCCTGGCCGAAGGGCGCTGAGCCGCACCCTTCAACGCCAAAGGAAGGCATTGGTGTCGAGACCGGTGATGTCGGCACCAGTCAGGGTGATCTTGATATCGGCATTGCCATCGCCGCCGGTATCGATGAGCAGGATCTTGGGTGTGGCGTCGAGCCGCGCCTGGCTGGAGCCAGTCGCCGTCAAGCCGGCGACGCCGAGGAAGCTGAAGGCGCCGGTCAGCATTCCGGTAAAGATCGACAGGTCCGTCGTGGCGCTGAAATCGGTAATGGCACCTCCGGCCATGGTCGAGGCTTCCGTGACCCCGCCATCGATGAAAGGGTCCACGCCTGCGCCACCGGTCAGCTGATCCGCCCCCGATCCACCGCCGATCTGGTCGCTGCCCGACCCACTGACCACGATATCGTTGCCATCGTTACCGCTGAGCCGGGTGGCGATGCTGCCGGCAACGGTGATTGCATCAGCCCCCTCACCACCATTGACGGCCTCCATGCTGGAGACGCTGAGGGCATTGGCACCTTGGCCGCACATGGATGCGACATGCCGGCAGGAGGTATAGCCGGATGCCACGATGCCTCTTCGAACAGCGCCGGCACGGCTTCTCTCTGCTCAGTACCGAGATGAAGCAGTGGCTGTGCCGGGCGATCGCTTCCCGCGCGCCGCGCAGCACATGCGCCTCCATTCCTTCGACATCCGCCTTGATCAGGCGGCAGCCGGGCAGTCGGTGGCCATGGCTCTCCATATCCGCTCCTGTGCCGGCGGGCCAGGATGCGGGATGCCCCGCGGCCACGCCGGACCAAGTCCGGGCGCGACCCTGAGCGGCCGAAAGCCGCGGAAGCGTCAAGCTCCGGAAGGCCGGCTCAGCGGATATAGAAGCCGAAGCCAGGTGGCGGCGGGGGCGGCGCGTAGTAGCGCGGTGGCGGCGCGTAATAGGCCGGAGGCGGTGGCCGGTAATAGGCTGGCGGCGGCGGCGCGTAGTAGCGCGGCGGCGGGCCCCAGTAGCGCGGCGGGGGCGGCGGTCCCCAGTAACGTGGCGGCGGCGGCCGATAATAGCCCCGGCCATGCCAATAGGGATCGGCCTGCCCGGCGGATGGCGCCAGGGCCAAGCCGGCCATGCCGGCAGCCATGGCGAGGATGACTACCCGAAGGGCGCGCATGACACCCGAACCTCCTTGCATACGCGGAGAGTAGCGCCCCGCTTGCGGCGGAAACGCGGCAATCCGGTGGCCCGGACGGGACAGGCGAATCACTCCGCCGCGAACACCCGGTCGAAGATGGTGCGGACATGGGCGAAGTCGCGTGTCGGGTCCATCGCCGCATCGAGAGCCGCGCCATCCATCACCGTCGAGACGCCAGGCTCGGCCAGAAGGTTGTCGCGGAAGCTGCGGGCGCCGGGCCGGCCGAGAGCCTGCCAGGTGGCCATGGCGGCAGCCTGCACGGCGGCATAGGCGGCCTCGCGGCTCATCCCGGCCTGGGTCAGCGCCAGCAGCACCTTCTGCGAATGGACGACGCCGCCGAGGCTCTCGAGGTTCTCCGCCATCCGCTCGGGATAGACCGTCAGCTTCTCCATCATGCCCGTCAGGCGCGAAAGGGCGAAGTCGAGACCGATGGTCGCATCCGGGGCGATCACCCGCTCGACGCTGGAATGGCTGATGTCCCGCTCATGCCAGAGGGCCACATTCTCGAGCGCCGGCACCACATGGCTGCGCACCAGACGAGCAAGGCCGGTCAGGTTCTCGGAGAGCACCGGGTTCCGCTTGTGCGGCATGGACGAGGAGCCCTTCTGCCCGGCATGGAAAAACTCCTCGGCCTCGCGCACCTCACTGCGCTGGAGATGGCGCACCTCGGTCGCCAGTCGCTCGATGGAGGAGGCGACCACGGCGAGGGCGGCGAAGAAGGCGGCATGCCGGTCGCGCGGGATCACCTGGGTCGAGACCGGCTCGACCGCGAGGCCGAGCTTCGCCGCGACATGGGCTTCCACGCGCGGGTCGACGCTGGCGAAGGTGCCGACCGGGCCGCTGATGGCGCAGGTGGCAATCTCCGCTCGGGCAGCGGCCAGACGGGTGCGGTTGCGACTGAATTCGGCGTAATAGCCCGCCAGTTTCAGTCCGAAGGTCGTGGGCTCGGCATGGATGCCGTGGCTGCGCCCGATGGTCGGGGTGAACTGGTGCTCGTAGGCGCGAGTTTTGAGCGCCATCAGCAGCGCATCGAGATCGGCGAGCAACAGGTCCGCCGCCCGGGTCATCTGCACGGCGAGGCAGGTGTCGAGCACGTCGGAACTGGTCATGCCCTGGTGCATGAAGCGCGCCTCGGGCCCGATCCCCTCCGCCATGAAGGTGAGGAAGGCGATGACGTCATGCCGGGTGACGCGCTCGATAGCGTCGATCGCCTCCACCTCGGCGGGACCGATGGCGGCGGCGCGGGGGCCACCCTTCTCGCGGATGACCCGGGCCGCATCGGCCGGGATGGTGCCGAGCTGCGCCATGGCCTCGGCGGCCAGGGCCTCGATCTCGAACCAGATACGGAAGCGCTCCTCAGGGGACCAGATCGCGGCCATCTGCGGGCGGGTGTAGCGGGGGACCATCCGGGCCTCGGGCGTCAGGGGCGGGGTCCGGGCGGTTTGAACCCCATGGACGCGAATGGCAAGGCCAGGCGACTGTCGCTGATTGGGGTTGCATAAAGATTGCTGCATATTTAAGTGCGGCCGGCCGCCGACCCCGCCGAGGAGCCGAATACCATGCCCGAATGGCTTGTGCCGCTTGCCCAGGTCCTGTTTATCGATCTCGTCCTGGCCGGGGACAATGCCATCGTTGTCGGCATGGCGGCCGCCGGTCTCCCGGTGGAACAGCGCCGCAAGGCCATCTTTTGGGGCATCATCGCGGCAACGGTGATGCGCATCGGCTTCGCCGCCATCACCGCCCAGCTCCTGGCCGTGGTCGGCATCACCCTGGCCGGCGGCGTGCTGCTGCTCTGGGTCTGCTGGAAAATGTTCCGCGAGCTCCGTGCCCATCACGAGGCCGAGCCCACGGCGGCACTGGCCGAGGCTGAGGCCACGGCGCCGCGCAAGACCCTGCCCCAGGCCATCACCCAGATCCTGGTCGCCGATGTCTCGATGAGCCTCGACAACGTGCTTGCCGTCGCCGGCGCGGCCAAGGAGCATACCTGGGTACTGGTCGGCGGCCTCGGCATCTCCGTGGTGCTGATGGGCGTCGCGGCGACCCTGATCGCCAACCTCCTGAACCGGCACCGCTGGATCGCCTGGGTCGGCCTCGCCGTCATCCTCTACGTCGCGGTCGACATGATCTGGGAGGGCACGCATCAGGTCGCCGGCCAGGTGCCGGGGGCCTATGCCTATCTGATGCTGCCGCTCGGCTACCTGGCGCTGCCGCATGTCTTCCCCGCCTGGATTTGGGCGGCCGCGACCCTCCTGCAGGTGGTGGTAGTGGCGGCGCTGGCTACAGGAACGGTTACCCTGCTGCGCAAGGCAGGGGGTCGCGATACCTGAAAAATTAGTAATGCAGTCAGCTACTTGGCGCTGACTGCAGCACCTTGCTCCCGCTTCACAGGCCGAAACCGCTCCCCTAGGGTGCGGCGCGCCGGATGTCCGGTCGTTCCCCGCTACTAACCGGCCGGAGCCTGCCGCATGGATGTGTCGTCGTTCGCCGAGAGCTGGAACTGGCTTCTCCTCGGGCAAATTCTCGGGGTCAACATCATCCTCTCGGGTGACAACGCAGTTCTGATCGCCCTTGCCGCCGCGGGCCTGCCGGCCGAGCAGCGCGGCAAGGCCATCATGTTCGGCATGGTGCTGGCGGTGGTGCTTCGCATCTTCCTCAGCCTCGCCGCGGTGCAGCTTCTGGCCGTTCCTGGTCTGCTCCTGGTCGGCGGCTTGGTGCTGCTGTGGATCGCCTATGGCTTCTTCAAGGAGCTGCGCAGCGAGGACAAGGCCGATGCCGCGGGCGACCATGCGCCGCACGAGATCAAGACCATGGGCACGGCGCTGCGCCAGATCGTCATCGCCGACGTCTCGATGAGCCTCGACAACGTGCTTGCCGTTGCCGGTGCGGCGGTCGGCAACATGCCGATGCTGATCGTTGGCCTCGTCATCTCGATCCTGCTGATGGGCGTCGCCGCCACGCTGATCTCGAAGCTGCTCGAACGCTTCCGCTGGATCGCCTATCTTGGCGTGGCGCTGATCGTCTGGATCGGCCTCAAGATGGTCTTCGAGGACGGCCACCGCCTCCTCGAGATGTATGGTGGCGACCATGCGGCGCTTGAGCGCAGCCCGGCGCTGGTCACCAAGGCGCTGGCCGCGCCGGGAATCGAGGGCTGACCGCATGAGTCGCGCCTGGGCAGCGTCGGTCCTGGCCATGTTGCTGGCTGGTTGCCAGCCGCCACCGGAGGCGACGCCTCTCAGGCGGCCCGCGACGGTCGCCGACCTCGCCGCCCGCCTGCCCGCGGAGGCCGCCGGCTTCCAGCGCGGCGCCACCACCCCGCTGCCGCGCGGCGAGGATGGGCGGGAGATTGGCTACCGAACCCCCGGACGCATTGCTGCCGGTGCCACGGTCCAGCTTTACCGCCTGCCCGGCGTCGTCCTACCGGAGGGGCTCAGCAGCCCTGACGCGGCCGATGCCTTCAACGACCTGCTCCAGGATGCCATGCGCCCCGCCCCGCAGCGCCGGCTGCGCGAGGAGGCCCGCTTCACGCTGCCCGCCGAAGGCCCCGCCCTGCTGCGCTGCGCCGAGACGGCCGGCTCCTATGGGCGGGAACGGGTGCAGGGGCTGCTCTGCGCCGGCAGCCTCGGTGGCGGGCTGCTGCGGCTGCGGGTCACCATGCCGCGGCAGGAGCCGCTACCGGCCGATTCCCGCGCCTTCGCCACCGGCATCCTTGCGGCGCTGCGCACCCCCTGACACCGAGCCCTCGGCGCCCTACCTGCGGGGCATGACCAATCCCGATCCGATGCGTGTCTTCGATCGCCGCCTGGTGCGCCTGCGCCGTGACCGGGCCGCTGCCACCGTGGGCCAGGTGGCGCCGGTGCTGGAGGAGGCGGCGGAGCGCCTGCTCGACCGGCTGGACGACATCACCCGCCGCTTCTCCCGGGCGCTCGATCTGGGCGGGCGCGGCGTGGTCGCGCCCCGGCTCCGGGCGCGGGGCATCCCTTTCGTGGTGTCGATGGACCTCTCCGCCCGCATGGCGGCCGGGGCAGGGGGGCTCGCAGTGGCGGGAGATGAGGAGGCGCTGCCCTTCGCGCCGGAAAGCTTCGACCTCATCGTCGCCAATCTTTCCCTCCATTGGGTGAACGACCTGCCGGGCGCGCTGGTGCAGATCCGCCGGGCGCTCCGGCCGGACGGGCTCTTCCTGGCCTCGCTGCCCGGCCTGGGTACCCTGCAGGAGCTGCGCGAGGCGCTGGCCGGGGCCGAGAGCGCGTTGCGGGGTGGCCTCTCGCCCCGGGTGTCGCCCTTCCCCGAGTTGCGCGACCTGGCCGGGCTGCTGCAGCGGACCGGCTTCGCCCTGCCCGTGGCGGATGGCGAGGCGCTGCCGCTCCGCTACCGCACGCCGCTTGGCCTGTTGCAGGATCTGCGGGCGGCCGGCGAGGCCAATGCGGCGCTGGCGCGGGACAGCCGCACCCCGCCACGGGCGCTGCTGCCCATGGCGCTCGCCGCCCTCCCGCAGGATGAGACGGGTGTGCCCGCCAGCTTCCGCCTGCTGATGATGACCGGCTGGGCGCCCCATGAGAGCCAGAGCAAGGCTGCCCGCCCCGGCAGCGCCAATGCCCGGCTGGCCGAGGTGCTGGGCGTCGAGGAGCGTAGCGCGGGTGAGCGGGCCGGGCATTGAGCTCGCGCGTCCGGGACCATATCAAGCTGCCACAAGTATTGCACCGGGCGCCCCCCGCGAGCATCTTGGGCGAGACCGCCGAATGCAGAGACAATCGAACACCATGGACCAGCAGGCCGGCGACGCGCGCCGCATCACCCTTCACGCCGCCGGGGATTTCACGGGCATGCGGCGCGCCGGCCAATTGGCCGCGGAGACGCTCGACCTCATCACGCCGCATGTTCGCCCCGGCGTGACCACATCCGAGCTGGACCGGATCTGCCACGAGCACATCATCGCCCAGGGCGCGGTCCCGGCGCCGCTCGGCTATCGCGGCTACCCGAAATCGATCTGCACCTCTATCAACCATGTTGTCTGCCATGGCATCCCCGGCGAGCGGGCGCTGATGGATGGGGACGTGGTGAACATCGACGTCACGGTCATCCTCGATGGCTGGCATGGCGACAGCAGCCGGATGTACGTGGCCGGCACCGCCTCGACCAAGGCGCGGCTGCTGCTCGACGTCACCTATGAATCGATGATGCGGGGCATCGCCGCGGTGAAGCCGGGCGCGACCCTCGGCGACATCGGCCATGCCATCCAGAGCTTCGTCGAGCGCAACCGCTTTGCGGTGGTGCGGGATTTCTGCGGCCATGGCATCGGCCGCCGTTTCCATGAGCCGCCGAACGTGCTGCATTTTGGCCGTCCGGGCGAGGGGCCCAGGCTGAAGCCCGGCATGTTCTTCACCATCGAGCCGATGGTGAATGCCGGTCGCCCCGAGGTGAAGATCCTCGACGATGGCTGGACCGCCGTGACGCGGGACCGCAGCCTCTCCGCCCAGTTCGAGCATATGGTCGGCGTGACCGAGACGGGGGTGGAGATCTTCACCCTTTCCCCCGCCGGGCTGCACAAGCCACCGTATCAGCTCTGACCGTTTTCGGGCCTTGGTTTCGTAACGATATCGTTTAATCTCGCCCTGTTCGATGGGGCGAGGGATGCGCAAGGCCGGCAAGGGACAGGGCTTCGCTGAGATGGGCCTCGCGTCCCTGCCGCTTGGTCTGCCGCAGACAGGCGAGGCAGAGCCGCCCGGCCATCTCGGCCATCGCGCCCGGATGCGGGACCGCCTGCTGACCGCCGGGCCGGAGGCGCTGGCTGACTACGAGCTGCTGGAGATGGTGCTGTTCCTCGCCCTTCCACGGCAGGACACCAAGCCGGTCGCCCGCGCGCTGATCGCCCGTTTCGGCAGCTTCGCCAATGCCATCGCCGCCCCGCTGGCCGAGCTGCGCCAAGTCGAAGGGGTGAAGGATGCCGGCGCCGCGGCGCTGAAGACCGTACAGGCCGCCGCGCTCCGTCTCGCCCGGGCGGAGCTGCTAGACCGGCCGCTGCTCGATTCCTGGGACCGGCTGCTGGCCTATCTGCAGGCCAGCCTCGGCCGGGCGCGGGTGGAGGAGGTGCATGTGCTCTTCCTCGATGCCCGCAACCGCCTGCTGGCCGATGAGGTCCAGGGCCGTGGCACGGTGAACCATACGCCGGTCTATCCGCGGGAGGTGGTGAAGCGGGCGCTGGAGCTGCAGGCGACCGCGCTGATCCTGGTGCACAACCACCCCTCCGGCGATCCTACGCCGTCCCGCGCCGATATCGAGATGACGGCCGAGATCAGGACGGCCGCCGCGGTCCTTGGCATCGTGGTGCATGACCACCTTGTCATCGGGAACGGCCGGCATCTCTCCTTCCGGCGGGAAGGTTTGCTCGGGGCGTAAGCGGGGCGAAGCTGTTGTGATGTTGACCCGAACCGTCCGGCACCGGCAGGCTCGCGCCATGCGCAATCCGGTGCTGCCGATCGCCATCTGCCTGTTGGCCTGGGGCCAGGGACCTGCCTGGTCGCAGGGAAAGCCGCCGCCGCTCGGCGCCGACCCGGCACCCTCCGTCGGCAAGCCTCCGCCGCTCGGCGCGCCTTCGGCCCCCGCGCGCCCGGCGCCCGGGGTGTCCACGGCGCCCGGCAGCAAGCCGCCGCCCCTGCCGCCAGGCAGCGGACCCTTCGGCGCTCCGCCGGGCGGCAGCCGCGCCGTCTCCTCCGGCACCGGCTTCGTCGTCGCCCCCTCCCGCCTGTTGACCAACCACCATGTGGCGCGCGAGTGCAACGAGATGCGCGTCCGCACCGCGACCGGTGCCGAGCTCACCGCCCGTGTCGCCGCGACCGACGAGAGGCGCGACCTGGCCCTGCTGACCGTACAAGGCGGCGACCCCGGCCCGGTGCTCAGCTTCCGCAGCGGCCCCGAGATCCGGCGCGGCGAGGGGGTCGTGACCTATGGCTTCCCGCTGGCCGGGCTGCTCTCCTCCGGGCCGACATTGACCACCGGGGAGGTCTCGGCCCTGGCCGGCCTGCGCGACAACCAGGGCCAGTTCCAGATCAGCGCCCCGGTGCAGCCGGGCAATTCCGGCGGGCCACTGCTCGATCTAGGCGGCCATGTGGTTGGCGTCGTCGTCTCCAAGCTGAATGCCCAGCGCATCGCGCAGAGCACCGGCGACATTCCGCAGAACGTCAATTTCGCAGTGAAGGGGGCGGAAGCGGTGGAGTTCCTGCAGCGCAACGGCATCCAACCCCGGCTCGTCCCGACCGCGGGCTCGGACCTGCGCGGCGCGGCCGAGGTTGGGGAGGTGGCGCACCCTTCGACGGTCTTCCTCCGCTGCATGCGGTGATGCCGCCACAGCCAGGCCGTGATAGGGTGGGCCGGCATGGGGGCGTGCCGAAACGGTAGCCGGAAGGGACTTAAAATCCCTCGGGCGCGAGCCCGTGCGGGTTCGAATCCCGCCGCCCCTACCAAGGCTGCCCCACCGTTTCGCCGGCCACGCAATTCACTGTCGGCCCTTCGTAGCCTGGTGTAATTCCAGCGTGCGATGAGCGGGGGCTCGATGCGGTCGATCTGGAAGGCCATGCGGAACGGGTGGACGGCTGCCCTGAGCGTGCTGGTCATCCTGGGCTTCTGTGCCCTTTCCATCGCCGTGATCCTGCAACTTCGGGCGGATCGCTGGGCCCAGGCGACCGATGCGGCGATGAACCTCAACCGTGCCGTCGGCCAGGACATCGCCCGCACCTTCAGCACGCTCGACCTCGCCCTGCTTGGCGTCGCCGAGCGGCTCCATGCGGATCAGGGCGCCTATCGGGAACAGATCCTGCACACCCCGGTCTTTGAGCGGTCGGCGACGGCGCAGCATCTCGGCGCCGTCATGGTGCTCGATTCGGCAGGCGTCGTGGTGAGCGACACCGGCCCGATCCAGATGCGCGGCACCAACCTGGCGAACCGCGAGTATTACGAGGTGCATCGCGCCGGCACGGTGGAGGGGCTGCATATCAGCCGCCCCTTCCGTGGCCGGACCACGGGCGAATGGCGCCTTGCCCTTAGCCGCCGCTGGGACCGGCAGGATGGCAGCTTCGGCGGCGTGGTCATGGCCTCGCTCAAGCTGGACTATATCCGCGGGATCTTCGGCAGCCTCGATCTCGGGCCGGGTGGCCGGATCACTCTGTTCCGCGAGGATGGCATCGTCCTGCTGCGCTCGCCGCAGGGGGAGGCGATGATTGACCTCGACCTCAGCCAGGGCACCGCCTTCCGTGCCATCCCGACCGCGGCCGAGGGGCATTACCGCAGCATCTCCGGCCGGGATGGCGTCGAGCGCTTCTATGTGTTCAAGCGCATCGAGGGCCTGCCGCTCATCCTCAACCTCGGCACCTCGATCGATGCCATCGAGGATGGCTGGCGGCCACGGGCCTTGGTCATCGGCGGGACGACGCTGGTCCTGGTCGGGGCGCTGCTGGCCGCGCTCTGGCGGCTGCGGCTGGAGTTGCGGCGCCGCCGCACGGCCGAGCTGCTGGCCCGGCGCCGGGAGGCGGATTTCCGGCTGCTGGCGGAGAATACCGGCGACATGGTCTCCCGCATCGGCCCGGACGGCATCCGCCGCTACGTCTCGCCGGCCGCATATGCCATCCTTGGCCGCGGCCCGGACCAGCTGCTGGGGACGTCGGCGCTCGAGGGCGTGCATCCGGAGGATCTGCCGGCACTCGCAACCGAGGTCGCCCGGCTGCGGGGCCGCACGGCGGAGGCGGTGACGGTCACCTATCGGAGCTGGCGCGCCGATGGGGCGGAGATCTGGCTCGAATCCACCCTGAAGGCGGTGCCCGGCACGGTGCCGGGTCGGCTGGATGGGGTCGTCGCCGTGACCCGCGACATCACCGAGCGCAAGGTGCTGGAACGGCAGCTCGCCACACTGGCACGGCTGGATGGGCTGACCGGCGTTGCCAACCGCCGCAGCTTCGATGAGGCGCTGGGCCGTGCCTGGGCGCATTGCATGCAGGCGGGGCTGCCGGTCTCGCTCATCCTGGTGGATGTCGATCGTTTCAAAGCCTTCAACGACCATTACGGCCACCAGGGCGGCGATGGCTGCCTGCGGGTGGTGGCGGCGACGGTCGGGGCGACGATTCGCCGCGCTGGCGACCTCGTTGCCCGGTATGGCGGCGAGGAATTTGTCGTGCTGCTGCCGGAGACGGATGCCGAGGGCGCCGCCGCGGTTGCCGAACGGCTGCGGATGGAGGTGGAGGCGCTGGCCCTGCCGCATGCCGCCTGCGGTCGTGAGGATGGCGTGGTCACGGTCAGCGTCGGCCTGGCCACGATGCGCCCCGCCTCCTGCCGCAGCGCCCGGGGGCCCGAGGCGCTGGTCGAGGCGGCGGACCAGGCGCTCTACCAGGCGAAACAGGCCGGACGGAACCGCGTCATGCGTGCCCCGCAGATCGACCCGCTCGGTCCTGTTGCCGCGCTATAGGCGCCGAGCCGGCTAGAAGGCCGGCACCACCGAGCCCTGGAAGGTGGTGGCGACGAAGTCCTTCACCTCCTGCGTCTGGTAGGCCGCGACCAGCCGCCGTACCCAGGGCGCCGCCTGGTCCTGCCGGCGGACGGCGATGAGGTTGGCATAGGGGCTGTCGGCGCTCTCCAGCGCGATCGCGTCCTTCACCGGGTTGAGGCCGGCCGGGACGGCAAAATTGGTGTTGATCGCCGCCGCATCCACTTCCTGCAGGACACGCGGCAGCTGCGCCGCTTCCAGCTCGAGGATGCGCAGCCGGCGCGGGTTCTCGGTGATGTCGGCGATGGTGGCGCGGAAGTCGCTGCCCTGGCGCAGGCCGAAGGCGCCCTTCGAGGCCAGCAGCACGAGGGCGCGGCCGCCATTGGTCGGGTCGTTCGGGATGGCGATGCGCCCGCCCTGCGGCAGCTCCGCCAGCGACTTGATCTTCCGGGAATAGACGCCGAGCGGGAAGATCAGCGTCTTGCCCACGGCCACAAGCGGCAGGCCGCGGTCCTTCACCTGCTGGTCGAGGAAGGGCTGGTGCTGATAGCTGTTCGCGTCGAGGTCGCCGGCTGCCAGCGCCGCATTCGGCTGGATGTAGTCCTGGAATTCGGTGATCCGCAGGACAAGCCCGTCGCGCGCCGCGATCTCCTTCACCTTCTCCAGCACCTGGGCATGCGGCCCCGCCGTCGCGCCGATGCGCATGGGGCGGGCCGTGCTGCCGATCTCCTGCGCATGAGCGAGCGATGGGCCGATGGCCGGGGCGGCCAGGGCGGCGAGCAGCAGCGGGCGGCGGCGGATCATGGCAGGTTACTCCGTCAGCGATGGGAAAGCCGGCGGACCAGCCAGTCCCCGAGGGACTGCAGACCTTGCACCAGCAGGATGAGGATGAGGACGACGCTCGCCATCACCTCCGGCATGAAACGCTGGTAGCCGAAGCGGATGCCGAGATCGCCGAGCCCGCCGCCGCCGATCGCCCCGGCCATGGCCGAGAAGCCAACCAGCGAGACCAGCGCGACCGTCACCGCGGCGATCAGCCCCGGCAGCGCCTCAGGCACCAGCACCTTCAGCACGATCTGCGAGCGGGAGGCGCCCATGGCCTGCGCCGCCTCCACCACGCCCGGATCGACCTCGCGCAGCGCATTCTCGAAGAGCCGGGCGAGGAAGGCGGTCGCGGCGAGGGCGAGCGGCACGATGGCCGCGCCGGTGCCGATGGAGGTGCCGGCCACCAGCCGGGTGAAGGGCACGATCGCCACCATCAGGATGATGAAGGGCGTCGAGCGCGCCGCATTGACCACGAGGCCGAGCGGCCGGTTCAGCCAGGGGCGCGGGGTGAGTCCGTCCGGTCCCGTCACATGCAGCAGCAGGGCGAGGGGCAGGCCGAAGGCCACCGCCAGCACCGTGCTGACGCCGACCATGACCAGCGTTTGGCCGAAGGCCTCCAGGAGGAGATCCTGCATCATGGGGGTGAGCCAGCTCATGCCGCGATCTCCTCGATGACGAGGCCGAGCCCGCGCATCCAGGCGAAAGCCGCCTCCAGCGCCTCGGCCGGGCCATAGGCGGCGAGCGCCATCACGCCGAAGGGCTCGCCGGCGATGCTGTCGATGCGGCCGGAGGCGATGTCGAGATCGATGCCGAATTCCCGGCTTGCCTCGCTGATGACGGCGCGGGTGCTGTGCGGGCCGAGGAAAAGCACCTGCACCAGCCGCCGCTCCTCGCCCGGACGCGGCGCGGGCAGCCGCGCCAGCGTCCCGGCCGGGACGCCGTGGCCGATGACCTCGGCAACGAAGCGCCGCGTCGTCGGCTGCTGCGGCCGGGTGAAGACCTCGAGCACAGGGCCCTGCTCGATGACCCGCCCGGCCTCCATCACCGCCACGCGGTCGCAGATGGATTTCACCACCGCCATCTCATGGGTGATGAGCAGCACGGTGAGCTGCAGCCGGTCGCGCAGGTCGCGGATCAGCGCCAGGATCTCGGCCGTGGTCTCCGGGTCGAGCGCGCTGGTCGCCTCGTCGCAGAGCAGCAGGCGCGGACGGCTGGCGAGCGCCCGGGCGATGCCGACCCGCTGCTTCTGCCCGCCCGAGAGCTGGGCCGGATAGGCATCCCGCTTCGCCTCCAGCCCGACCAGCGGCAGCAACTCGGCAACGCGGGCGGCGCGCTCGGCGCGGGAGAGGCCGGCGATCTCGAGCGGGAAGGCAATGTTCTCGGCGACGGTGCGGCGGTGGTGCAGGTTGAAGTGCTGGAAAACCATGCCGATGCCGCGCCGGGCCGCCCGCAGCGCCGGCTCGTCGAGGCCAAGCAGGTCCTGGCCGAGCACCGTCACCACGCCCGCATCCGGCCGTTCCAGTAGGTTCACCGTGCGGACCAGCGTCGACTTGCCGGCCCCCGACCGGCCGACGATGCCGAAGATCTCGCCGCTTCGCACCTCGAGCGAGACATCGGCCAGCGCCAGCGTGCCACCCGCGGGCCCGCCCGCGGCGAAGCGCTTGCTGAGCCCGGCGAGGCGGATGGCTGGATCGTCCACTGGCAATTCGGGCATGTCACGCATGATCATCGTGGTATGGGCCGGATCACGCGGCGTTACCACCCGCGTAATGTGCAGATCAGCCATCGCCCATGGGCGGGTTCAGAAGGCGATGCGGGTGCGTAGGGCGAAGACGTTCACCGGCCCCCGATCGGCGTTGTAGGCGGGGTTGGCGATCAACTGGTAGTTCAGCGCCAGGTTCAGCCCGGGGGCGATCCGCGCGTCGTAGTAAAGTTCGGTGCTCCATTCCGGCGAGTAGTTCAGCCGGCCATCGCCGGTGATGAAGCCAATGCCGCCCGCCGCCAGGTACTGGCGCCGCCCGGCCGAGATCCAGCCGATATTGGTGCCGAGCCCGACGGTATCCGCCTCCCGCCCCCAGCGCAGGCCGCGCAGCGAGAGGCCGGCGGAGACGGCGCGGTCCATCTCGGTGAACATCCAGTTCTGCGTGCGGCCGTCATTCCAGGACAGGCGGAGGAAGGCGCCGAGATCCTCGGTCAGCGCCTGCTCCATGTTGAGCGCCAGCATCTGCTTCAGGCGGTAGCCGGCGGGATTCTTGTCGAAGGTGTCGAAGCCGTTCTCGAAGAGCTCGCCCCAGTTCGACTGCCGGGTGCGGGAGGCGCCATAGAGCAGCCGCACCGCCCCGGCCCGCCCGCCGATCTCGTAGAAGCGGTCCACCTGGCCGATCACCTGCCAGGCACGCGTCACGCCCGGGTCCATGAACAGCCCGTTCACCCGGCGGGCCACCTGGAAGGCACCGGCACGGATGGCCCAGTTGCCGTTCTCCCATTCCAGCGCCGCGCCATAGGTCCAGCCCCGCGCATCAGCCGAGAAATCGAAGGCACCGGCCCCGACCAGGGCCCAGTTGATGAACTGGGTCCGCGCATCATGGGCGTAGAGATTGTCGTCGAAGATGTCCCAGACCGAGAATTTGCCGATGGTGAGCGTCAGCCGCTCTCGCGGCATCGGTCCGTTGAAGCGCAGCGGGTCCTCGTCATCCGGCACGGTATCGCCGGAGAGGGCGATGGTCTGGCGGAGGAAGGCACGAGGAACGAAGAAGGTCGGCTCGGAGGAACCGAGGCGGAAAGCCTCGTTGTTCGGGAAGGCGGCGGCGCCTGTGGAATTGGACAGGCCAAAGCCACGGGTGACCGAGGCATCGACGATCACCTCCGCTCCGCGCCAGAGCCGCCGCCCGAGCAGGAGGTCGGTCGAGAGCGTGTTCCGCGCATTGGCAGCCGGGCTCAAGCTGCCCGCGCCGCGATAGGGCGAATTGAAGCGGGTATTGCCCTGCAGGATGAAGGTCGCCTGGCCACGCAGCAGCCAGCCCTCATCCTCCAGCCGGTCCTGCAGGGCGGCGAGGTCGGGGAAGAGCGCCGCCTCGGGCGGGCCGATATTGGCGACGGCAGCGCTGCCATAGCCCTGGGCCGCAGCCGGGCCGGCCAGGGATGCGAAGGCTGGGGCGGCAAGCGCCAGGGCTGCCCCAGCCAACCTCCGGCGAATGGCGCGAAACAGGGATCGGCTGGGCGGCAGCGGCATGGCGGGCAGTCCTGGCAGGCGGTTCGGGCCGTTACGCCGCCTTCGGCAAAGCGAGGGCGACGCGGCACAGGCGGGTGGCCACCACCCCCGTCCACGGGTCCCGGGGCGCCGGCGCGGCCTGCTCACCGCCTAGGGCCAGGGCCGCCGCCGGCATAGCCTGCGGTTCGGCCGCCGCCTGGCGTTTCATGAAAACATCACGCGCCTCGGCCAAGGTGGTGCCGTGGGTCGTGTCGTGGGACATCGCGCCGTTCGCCATTTCTCGTCTCCGTCTGGTCCCGGGGGCAGGGGCGGAAGCGAGGGGGCGACGCTGCCCTAGGCCGCGCCTCCCGCATCGCCTGGCGCCGCTGAGCCAGGAGCAGGTTTCGCTGTTTCGGGTGGCACCACGGTCATCGCCCGAGGGGCGAGCCGGACGGTGCCACGCCTAGGGTGGCAGTCCATCGTTCTCTCTATCGTCGGATCGCCGGCGAGGTACCCCGCTGCGGCGTTGGGCCCATACAGCCCCGTAAACGGGAGATCAACCACGGTAATGGCGGCGCAGCGAGTTCGTTGCCGGTTTCCTGCCTGCGATATCCATGGCTTTCGGCCGCGGGCGATGGCGGCCAGACCCGATGATGTCCGCATGTTCGGTCCTGTCACGGGTGGTTCTTGCTGGGCAGCTGACGCCGTCATCTAGAGGCGGGATGCGGCGCCCGAACTCGACGACGATCACCTTTTCAGCCCCGTTTTGTGGCGCCTGGAGATCGGCTCCAGCACACGGCGGCGGGGCTAAGAACCTATCCCGGCAGGGCATGTCGCCAGGTGATGATGGCGAGCGCGAGGTGGAGCAGCGCGAGGTAGTTGGCGGACTTCTTGGCCCAGCGGATCAGGATCGAGCGGAACCGATGGAGCCAGGAGTGTGTGCGCTCCACGACCCAACGGTGCGCCTTGGCTCGGGCGTGCCGCTTGGCCCTGACCTCCTCGCCACGCGTGCGCAGGTGCAGGGTGAAGCCGAACTCCTCGGCCAGAGCGCGCGGCTCG
>NZ_FMZX01000093.1 GCF_900101615.1 Belnapia rosea
CCCGCCTATGGCGCCCGGCCGCTGAAGCGGGTGATCCAGCGGAACCTGCAGGACCAGCTGGCCAACCTGCTGCTGGAAGGCCGCATCCATGACGGCGAGCAACTGCGGGTGACCGCTGGACCGGATGGGCTGGAGGTGCGGCGGACGGGCTCGCCGCGTCTCGCCGAGGCAGCGTGAGGCGAGGACGCCGTGATCGTGTCCAATGGCGAGGGAGGCGTTCACAGACGCCTCCCTGTCCGGAGGGCAGGGAGGCCGCGTCTTCGGCGTCAGTTATAGCGTCGCCTTGCGGTGCCCGTGCGAAGCCTCAGACCGCTCTATGCCGCGTCGGCGAGATGGGCTGAGGCGGCAGCGACCGCGGGGCACGGTGGTGGACCTTGATTTGGGACAGGCGCCCTTGCCGGGCAGGGCGGAGGGTCATCGTCATCATCAGGACTATCCCACCGGAAGCGCCCGTTACGCTGAGCCGGAGGTTCCCACCGGTTGCGGCGCCCAGAGTTCGGCCGCAGGGCAACAGTGTTCTCGGAGCCTGCGCGACCCAGCCGTAGCTCTGCCCGATCCAGAGAATTGAGCGTCTGGAAAATCTCTTCGACCCGTACGATCGCTCCGCTGTCCAGCTGCCGCAAAGCAGGCTTGTCTACGACGGCGCGGGTGTCCGACGCCCATGACGCCAAGATCTCGCGTTTTTCCGCAGGGGTTAGCTCCCGGTCATTCACCACCTGATCAGGGTGCGTGAATACGGCGCTGCGTGTGGCCCGTCCGTTTTGCGGATCACGAGGCAGGCGCAATCCAGATTCTGCGAAGTTATTGTGTAATTCCGTAAGCTCGCTCATCTTTTAACTCCGCGGCCCAGGACTCCCAAGTGTGTCGGAAGGCGGGTATCGCACTGACGATCAGCCGGCTTCGCCTCGACGGTCAGCGAAATATTTCTGCCAAAGGGCTCTTCAAGAGGGCTGAAAGAAATATTCCGCGCGTATCGCTACCGTCCTACTCCCCTAGGCAGAAACCAACTCGGGCTGTGGGGTGATGGTGCAGGCGAAGCCGAGCTTGGCGATCTGCTGTGCGAGGTACTGGGCCTGCTGCTCGGGCGAGCGCCTGTGGAAGTGGTCGGCCCCGAGATCCTGCCAGAAGGTGCCGTCGTGCAGCATGTGCCAGATGGCGGTCAGCATGGATGCGGCGACGGCGCAGACCGCTTTCTTCGGGCCGCGGCGCTGGCGGAGCCGCTGGAACTGCGCGCGGAGGTAGCCGTCCTTCTTGCGGCTGGCGGCTCAGGCGCACTGGACGAGGGCGGTCTTTAGCCATGGTGCGCCCTTGCGCAACCGGGTGGAGCGGCGCTTGCCCGCACTTTCGTCATTGCGCGGACACAGGCCCGCCCAGGACACCAGGTGCGCGGCAGTCGGGAAGCGGCGCATGTCGCTGCCGATCTCGGCCACAATGGCCCGAGCGGCGAGGTCGCCGATGCCGGGCACGGTCCGCAACAGGCGGACCGCATCACGGAAAGGGTCGAGGTTACGCTCCACCTTGAGGTCGATGGCCTCGAGCGCCTTCGCCAGCGCGTCGTATTGGCCGAGGTGCAAGCGGAGCAGAAAGCGATGGCTGTCGCCGACGCGCCCGCTCAGGGCGGCATGCAGCTGCGCCGGCTCGGCCTTGACCCGGCGATGCACCAGGGCGAGCAGCTTCTTGGGGTCGGTCTCGCCGGCGACGAGTGCCTCAAGGATGGTCCGACCGCTCAGGCCCATGATGTCGGTGAGCACCGAGGCGAGCTTGGGGTTGGCGTCTTCCAGCGCCTTTTGCAGGCGCTGCACGTGGCTGGACTGCTCGCGGATCAACTGCTTGCGGGTGCGCAGCAGCGCGTGCATTGCCTGGGTCGGCGCGTCCGGCACAAAGCTGGCGCGCACCAGCCCGTGGGCCAGCAGGTCGGCCAGCCAAGCCGCGTCCGCCACGTCGGTCTTGCGCCCAGGCACGTTCTTCACATGCGCCGCGTTGGCCAGAACCAGCGCCAGTTGGTTCTGTCAGGCTTCGCGCCAAAGGTGCTCGGCTTGGCCGCCCGGGCAGCGGCGGGTAGGTTCCTGGCCTGTTGACGGCTGGCCTGGGCCTGAG
>NZ_FMZX01000096.1 GCF_900101615.1 Belnapia rosea
CAAGATACCATCACAACCCAACTAACAATCCCAATCAGGACCATCAGCCGAAGCGTACATACACTTCCAAAACCAGATGCAGATTTAAAAGAACAATCTCCCCGCGGTCGCCCTCAGACTTTCGCCTGAAGCTTCGACCGGCGATGCACCCTGCCGGGTTGGGAGAGCCGCCTCATCAGCGGGGCACTCAACTTAGTGGCTCTCGCCACCACTTGCAAGCCCCGTCTTTTCGTCGGCCCCGGCGGTCGGCGTTGCCGTCGTCGGGAGGCGGCTTCTAGTCCCCTCACCACAGCCTGTCAAAGCCCTTTTTTCGCAGCAGCAGCGCCATTCTCAGCTCGTCTCGCAAGCGCACACGTCAACCTATTGACTTAACTTATGTTTCCGCCAAAGGGTTTCTCCATATTTCAGCCCTGGGAGGGGTTTCATGCTGCACTGCGTCGCGCGTCACGCGCGCTGGTTGACGTTCCTTGCCGTCTTTCTCGCCAGCCCGGCCGCCCCCGCGCAGCCCGATCCTCCCAAAGCCTCACCCGTAACCCAGACCGAAGCCGTCCGCGTTCTCGTTGCCAGACCCGGCGATACCCTCACCCAGCTTCTCGTCGGAGCAGGGGTCGAGCCGGCGGAGGCGCGCCCGGCCCTCAGCGCACTCGCGCCGATCTTCCCGCCGCGGCGCCTGCAGCCCGGGCATGAGGTTACCCTGCGGCAGGATCCCAGCCGTGAGGATGCCCTGACCGCGCTCATCCTCGAGCCCGCGCCCGGCCGCACGGTCACCGTCATGCGCACTCCCTCCGGCTGGCAGGCAGTGGAGGAGGAATCCACGCGGCATCGCCACCTGGTCTATGCCCAGGGCGAGGTGACCGGCGCGTTGTTGCACGACCTCGAACGCGCCGGGCTGCCCCAGGCGCTCGGCCTCGATCTGGTCCGCATGCTTGGCCATGCCGTCGACTTCCAGCGCGAGCTGCAGCCCGGCGATGGCTTCACCGTGCTCTTCGAGCGCTTCCGTGATGCGGAGGGCGGGCTGTTGCGCGATGGCGATGTGCTCCATGCCGAGTTCCGCATGTCGACGCGCCGCCTGTCGCTCTGGCGGCAGGAGACGGCGAACGGGCCCGAATGGTTCGACGAGAACGGCCGCAGCCTGCGCCGCAACTTCCTCCGCACGCCGTTGGATGGGGCGCGCGTCTCCTCGGGCTTTGGCCAGCGGCGCCATCCGGTGCTGGGCTTCACGCGCATGCATCAGGGAATCGACTTCGCCGCGCCGACGGGCACGCCGGTGCTGGCCGCGGCCGAGGGGGTGGTGGAGCGCATCGGCTTCGCCGGCGGCTATGGAAGGCTGATCGAGCTGCGGCACCCGGATGGGTCGATGACGCGCTACGCCCATCTCTCGGGCTTCGCGCGCGGCATGCAGCTTGGCAGCCGCGTCGGGCAGGGAGAGGCGATCGGGCGCGTCGGCTCGAGCGGCCTCGCAACGGGGCCTCACCTGCATTACGAGATCGTCGAGAATGGCCGCTCCGTCGACCCGGCGATCGCCAGGCCGGCGGCGACGGTGCAGCTGGCCGGCGCGGAGTTAGAGGCCTTTCAGCGAACACGGACCGCGATCCTGGCCCAGATCGCGCATCTGGAGCCGATGCAGGAGGTGGCCTGGGCGGAGTAGACCCCCGCCCAAACCCCCTCCCCCCGTCTCAGGCCGCGGCAGCCATGGGCTGCTGCCGGACCACCAGCCCATCCGTGCCCGCAGAGACATAGAGCGTCTCCCCGTCATGGATGCGGCCTTCCAGCAGCAGGTTGGCCAGCTGGTCCTGCAGGTTCCGCTGGATCACCCGCTTCAGCGGCCGGGCGCCATAGGCGGG